>NZ_CP087175.1:5745000-6414521 GCF_024748675.1 Pseudomonas sp. B21-041 | reverse complement strand
GGATATCCCCTAAGTTGAAAGCCGGTGAGGCAAAAACAAGCGGCCATTGTAGCGGCGAGCCGTCCACTTATCCACATGCAGGTTGCCCGGTGACCATGATTTATCAATGCGTTAAATCGGAAAAAGGCGACCAACGGTGTGTGAATAAGCTCTGTGGATAACCGCCTCTAAGGGCACTGGACAACTGGGGGTTGAACTCGGTGGATAACCTGCCTGTGGATAACAGGCCATTCCACACACAGGTTATCCGACAGCGCAGCACAGGCTGAACACGGTTTTCCACTGTAGTTGTCATTCTCTGTACATCACGTCAGACAAGGCCTAATGCTACTTATCCACAGAAGAAGGTGTGCCTAGCTTTTATAAGCTTTACAGAAAAGCTTTAAATAATTCCCTTCTTTATTTTTATGTATGGCAAGCAGGTGATCAGGCAAAGAACACCTAGAGATCTATTTATAAGGAAACGCTGGTTGGAAATTGACCTGAAGGCTTGCTTTCTCTAGAATCCCCGGTCTCTTAAAACGGGGGCCATTCCGGCCCGTTGTGGACGAACCAGGTAACACGACATGAAACGTACTTTCCAACCAAGCACTATCAAACGCGCCCGTACCCACGGTTTCCGTGCTCGCATGGCTACCAAGAACGGCCGTGCTGTCCTGTCGCGTCGCCGCGCCAAAGGTCGTGCGCGTCTGGCAGTTTGATAATCCGGTACTGGAGGTGAGTCAGGACTTCAGTCGGGAAAAGCGTCTGCTTACTCCCCGGCATTTCAAGGCAGTCTTTGACTCCCCTACCGGCAAGGTTCCGGGGAAAAATCTCCTGCTCCTTGCACGCAACAACGATCTTGATCACCCCCGTCTCGGGCTGGTTATCGGGAAAAAGAGCGTAAAGCTCTCCGTTGAGCGCAATCGCCTCAAACGTTTGATGCGCGAATCATTTCGTCTGCACCAGGATTCACTGGTCGGCTGGGATATCGTTATCGTCGCGCGCAAAGGTCTGGGCGATGTAGAAAACCCCGAATTGATTCAGCATTTCGGCAAGCTCTGGAAGCGTCTGGCACGTAGCAAGCCAGTTCCAGAAGTCAAAACCGAAACTGTAGGGGTAGACAGTACCGATGCGTAAACTGGCCCTCGTTCCGATCCAGTTTTATCGCTATGCCATTAGTCCTTTGATGGCCAGCCACTGTCGTTTCTACCCCAGTTGTTCCTGCTACGCGTATGAAGCCATCGAAAATCATGGCCTTCTGCGCGGTGGCTGGCTGACCTTTCGTCGTTTAGGTCGCTGTCATCCGTGGAATCCCGGTGGTTATGACCCGGTTCCACCTATCCCTACCTCCCGTTCTTCTTCGATGGCCGAGTAATCATGGATATCAAACGCACGATCCTGATCGTCGCCCTGGCAATCGTGTCCTACGTTATGGTTCTTAAATGGAACCAGGACTATGGCCAGGCTGCCCTGCCGACTCAGAATGTTGCTTCCAGTACGACTACATCCGGTTTGCCGGACACCGCCACTGGCAATAATGCTGCCGCCAGTGACGATATTCCGCGCGCCGCTAGCGATACCAGTGCACCTGCCGAAACTCCGGTAGCCGCCAGCAAGGATCTGATCCAGATCAAAACCGACGTGCTCGATCTCGCGATCGATCCACAAGGTGGTGATGTTGCTCAACTGACCTTGCCTTTGTATCCACGTCGTCAGGATCGTCCTGATGTACCGTTCCAGCTGTTCGATAACGGCGGCGAACGTGTTTATCTGGCCCAAAGCGGTCTGATCGGCACCAATGGCCCGGATGCAAATCCGGCCGGTCGTCCGGTCTACTCTTCGGAGAAGAAGACTTATCAACTGGCTGAAGGTCAGGACCAACTGGTCGTCGACCTGAAGTTCAGCAAGGACGGCGTCAATTACATCAAGCGTTTCACCCTGAAACGCGGCCTGTATGACGTAGCCGTTTCCTACATTGTGGATAACCAGAGCGCTCAGCCCTGGAACGGCGCAATGTTTGCTCAGTTGAAACGCGACAACAGCGCTGATCCTTCGTCCACTACTGCTACTGGCACCGCGACTTACCTGGGCGCCGCCCTGTGGACAAGTTCGGAGCCGTACAAGAAAGTGTCCATGAAGGACATGGACAAGGCGCAGTTGAAAGAAACCGTCACCGGTGGTTGGGTAGCCTGGCTGCAACACTACTTCGTGACCGCGTGGATTCCGGCCAAGGGCGAAAACAACATCGTCCAGACCCGTAAAGACAGCAAAGGCAACTACATCATCGGTTACACCGGTCCTACATTGACCGCTGCACCGGGTGCCAAAGTTGAAACCAGCGCTGTGCTGTACGCCGGTCCGAAAAGCCAGGCTGTATTGAAAGAATTGTCCCCAGGTCTGGAACTGACCGTCGACTACGGCATTCTTTGGTTCATTGCCCAGCCAATCTTCTGGCTGCTGCAACACATCCACGCCATTGTCGGTAACTGGGGCTGGTCGATCATCTTCCTGACCATGCTGATCAAGGGTATTTTCTTCCCTCTGTCGGCTGCCAGCTACAAATCGATGGCGCGCATGCGTGCTGTCGCGCCGAAACTGGCTGCTCTGAAAGAGCAACATGGCGATGACCGGCAGAAAATGTCGCAAGCCATGATGGAACTGTACAAGAAAGAGAAGATCAACCCGCTGGGCGGCTGCTTGCCGATCCTCGTACAGATGCCGGTTTTCCTTTCGCTGTACTGGGTGCTGCTGGAAAGCGTGGAAATGCGCCAGGCGCCGTTCATGCTGTGGATCACTGACCTGTCGATCAAGGATCCGTTCTTCATTCTGCCGATCATCATGGGCGCAACCATGTTCATCCAGCAGCAGCTGAACCCGACTCCGCCGGATCCGATGCAGGCGAAGGTCATGAAAATGATGCCAATCATCTTCACCTTCTTCTTCCTGTGGTTCCCAGCTGGTCTGGTGCTGTACTGGGTTGTGAACAACTGCCTGTCGATTGCACAACAGTGGTACATCACGCGTAAGATCGAAGCGGCGACGAAAAAAGCCGAGGCGTAACTTGCACTGTGGATAACACCACTCAAAACGCCCCCTAGTGGGGCGTTTTGCTATCTGCCACTTTTGTCTGGATTCCGGTTTATGAGCACACCTCGTGAAACCATCGCCGCCGTCGCCACCGCTCAGGGTCGCGGCGGTGTGGGCATTGTTCGTATTTCCGGGCCGCTGGCCAGCGTTGCAGCCAAAGCTATAAGCGGCCGCGAACTGAAACCGCGTTACGCCCATTACGGGCCATTTTTCAGTGATGACCAGCAAGTGCTCGATGAAGGTCTGGCGCTATATTTCCCGGGGCCAAACTCGTTCACCGGCGAAGACGTTCTGGAATTGCAGGGCCACGGTGGGCCGATCGTTCTGGACATGCTGCTCAAACGCTGCCTGGAACTGGGCTGCCGTCTGGCGCGTCCGGGGGAGTTCAGCGAACGCGCGTTCCTCAATGACAAACTCGACCTGGCCCAGGCCGAGGCGATTGCCGATTTGATCGAGGCGAGTTCTGCACAG
Source organism: Pseudomonas sp. B21-041 (assembly GCF_024748675.1). Lineage (NCBI taxonomy): Bacteria > Pseudomonadati > Pseudomonadota > Gammaproteobacteria > Pseudomonadales > Pseudomonadaceae > Pseudomonas > Pseudomonas sp. B21-041. The sequence goes on along the minus strand of NZ_CP087175.1, from coordinate 6,410,981 downwards.
GCGGCGCGCAATGCCCTGCGTTCTTTGCAAGGCGCGTTTTCCCAGCGTGTGCATAACTTGACCGAACAACTGATAGGTCTGCGCATCTACGTCGAAGCCGCCATCGACTTCCCGGAAGAGGAAATCGACTTTCTTGCCGATGGCCACGTGCTGAGCATGCTGGACAAGGTCCGTGATGAATTATCCACAGTACTGCGTGAAGCCGGACAGGGCGCGTTGTTGCGCGATGGCATGACCGTGGTGATTGCCGGTCGTCCGAATGCCGGCAAGTCCAGCCTGTTGAATGCGTTAGCCGGTCGGGAAGCGGCGATCGTCACCGAGATTGCCGGCACCACCCGCGATATTTTGCGTGAACATATCCACATCGACGGTATGCCGTTGCACGTTGTGGATACCGCAGGTTTGCGTGATACCGAAGACCAGGTGGAAAAGATTGGCGTTGAACGCGCACTGAAAGCCATCGGCGAAGCGGATCGCGTCCTGCTGGTGGTCGATGCAACCGCTCCGGAAGCACTGGATCCGTTTGCCTTGTGGCCTGAATTCCTCGAAACCCGCCCGGATCCGGCCAAGGTTACGTTGATTCGTAACAAAGCAGACCTGACTGGTGAATCCATTTCCCTGGAAGTCAGTGAAGATAGCCACGTGACGATCAGCCTGAGCGCCAAATCTGCAGGTGATGGTCTGGAACTCCTGCGTGATCACCTCAAGGCCTGTATGGGCTACGAGCAGACTTCGGAAAGCAGCTTCAGTGCTCGTCGTCGCCATCTGGAAGCGTTGCGCCATGCCAGTGCAGCCCTTGAACACGGTCGTGCACAACTGACTCTGGCGGGTGCGGGCGAGTTGCTGGCCGAAGACCTGCGTCAGGCTCAGCACTCTCTAGGGGAAATCACCGGGGCATTCAGCTCTGATGATCTGCTGGGACGGATCTTTTCCAGCTTCTGTATCGGTAAATAACCCCTCCGCTTTCCACAGACAGGTCCATTCGCGACCTGTCTGCGCCTCCTCTTTCTCAAACCTTTCTCCAGTGCCGGGCAGATTTCGTCTCCCTGAGCGGACTTCTCGCGCCTGTTATTTCTTCATTCACCGTATTTCTGTGGATTAAGCCCTGTGAATAACTGCCACTAAGGGCAGTTGATAACAGGGCCTGAAAACTGGATATAACCCCCTCTGTGGATAACCAACCCTTTAATCCACAGGCTTAAACCAGTTATCCAAGGCTCTCATTGGCACATGGTCACAGGGTTTTGAATCTCTGTACACATTGAATATAAAGGCCTGTATAAATCTATCCACAGAAAGTAGCCTCAGTAGAAATAAACATAAAAACAAAGGTTTTATAAATTTCTCTCTTTTTTATTCTTTTAACCTCGAGTTCTCCACAGCTGGTTAAATTTTGTGCAAAGGGTTCTTTAGGAAGGGCGAAGTCCCTATACTTGTCGACCAGGTTCAGAAACCTGATCTCAAACTATTCCTGAATTACCTACTTAAGCAGGCACGAGGTGCGTGGTGGATTTCCCTTCCCGTTTTGAAGTGATCGTCATCGGCGGCGGTCATGCCGGTACCGAGGCAGCACTGGCCTCAGCACGTATGGGGGCAAAAACCCTGTTGCTGACGCATAACGTGGAAACCCTCGGTGCCATGAGTTGCAACCCGGCCATTGGTGGCATTGGCAAAAGCCATCTGGTCAAGGAAATCGATGCCCTCGGCGGCGCGATGGCCACCGCTACCGATTTCGGTGGCATCCAGTTTCGCGTGTTGAACAGCCGCAAAGGCCCCGCCGTTCGGGCGACCCGTGCGCAAGCTGACCGGATTCTGTACAAAGCCGCTGTCCGCGAAATTCTGGAAAACCAGCCGAACCTGTGGATATTTCAACAAGCTGCTGACGACCTGATCGTCGAGCAGGAACAAGTCCGTGGTGTTGTCACGCAAATGGGTCTGCGTTTTCTCGCCGATTCCGTGGTGTTGACCACCGGTACGTTCCTCGGCGGACTTATCCACATCGGTTTGCAGAATTTTTCCGGCGGTCGCGCCGGTGATCCGCCGTCCATCGCACTGGCTCACCGTCTGCGTGAACTACCGCTGCGTGTCGGTCGCCTGAAAACCGGCACACCGCCGCGTATCGACGGCAAGTCTGTGGATTTCTCGGTAATGACCGAGCAACCAGGCGATACGCCGATCCCGGTGATGTCGTTCATGGGCACCAAAGAACAGCATCCACGTCAGGTCAGTTGCTGGATTACTCACACCAACGCCCGCACCCACGAAATCATTGCCGCGAACCTCGATCGTTCGCCGATGTATTCCGCTGCCGGTGAGATCGAAGGCATTGGCCCGCGCTACTGCCCGTCGATCGAAGACAAGATCCACCGCTTTGCCGACAAGGAAAGCCATCAGGTGTTTATCGAACCGGAAGGTTTGACCACCCATGAGCTGTACCCGAACGGAATATCCACAAGCCTGCCGTTCGACGTGCAATTGCAGATCGTGCAATCGATTCGCGGCATGGAAAACGCGCACATCGTGCGTCCGGGTTATGCGATCGAGTACGACTACTTCGATCCACGTGACCTGAAGTACAGCCTCGAGACCAAAGTCATCGGCGGTCTGTTCTTCGCCGGGCAAATCAACGGCACCACCGGTTACGAAGAAGCTGGCGCCCAAGGTTTGCTGGCCGGGGCCAACGCCGCACTGCGCGCCAAGGGCAAAGAAGCCTGGTGTCCGCGTCGCGATGAAGCGTACATCGGTGTGTTGGTCGACGACCTGATCACCCTCGGTACCCAAGAGCCGTACCGCATGTTCACTTCCCGTGCCGAATACCGCCTGATCCTGCGGGAGGACAACGCCGACCTGCGTTTGACCGAAAAAGGTCGCGAGCTCGGTTTGGTCGATGACGCACGTTGGGCAGCCTTCTGCAAGAAACGCGAAAGCATCGAACTCGAAGAACAGCGCCTGAAAAGCACTTGGGTTCGCCCGAATACGCAGCAGGGCGATGCGATCGCGGAAAAATTCGGCACGCCGCTGACCCACGAATACAACTTGCTCAACCTCTTGAGCCGTCCGGAAATCGACTACGCTGGTCTGGTCGAAGTGACCGGCAACGGCGCCGAAGATCCTCAGGTCGCCGAGCAGGTTGAAATCAAGACCAAATACGCCGGTTACATCGACCGTCAACAGGACGAAATCGCCCGTCTGCGCGCCAGTGAAGACACGAAATTGCCTGTGGATATCGATTACACCAACATTTCCGGTCTCTCCAAGGAGATTCAGAGCAAGCTCGGTGCCACGCGTCCAGAGACGCTGGGTCAGGCTTCGCGGATCCCGGGGGTGACCCCGGCAGCGATTTCGCTGTTGATGATTCATTTGAAAAAACGCGGCGCGGGCCGTCAGTTGGAGCAAAGCGCTTGAGTTCTAAGGTCACTTCGCAACACGCCGAAGAGTTATCCACAGGAGCCCGCGAGCTCGGTGTCCATCTCACTGAAACCCAGCACGAATTGCTGCTGGGTTATTTGGCCCTGTTGATCAAATGGAACCAGGCCTACAACCTGACTGCGGTGCGCGATCCGGACGAAATGGTTTCGCGACACTTGCTCGATAGTCTGAGCGTGATGTCGTTCATCGAAAACGGTCGCTGGCTCGACGTCGGCAGTGGTGGCGGCATGCCGGGGATCCCGTTGGCGATCCTGTATCCGGACTCGCAAGTGACCTGTCTGGACAGCAACGGCAAGAAAACCCGCTTTCTGACTCAGGTCAAACTCGAACTCAAACTGGATAACCTGCAAGTTATCCACAGTCGTGTCGAAGCCTTCCAGCCTGCTCAACCGTTCAATGGGATCATTTCCCGGGCGTTCAGCAGCATGGAAAACTTCACCAACTGGACTCGCCACTTAGGCGACGCCGATACACGTTGGCTGGCAATGAAGGGCGTTCATCCGGCCGATGAGCTGGTAGCATTGCCGGCAGACTTCAAACTCGATAGCGAACACGCCCTGGCCGTACCCGGTTGCCAAGGCCAACGCCATCTGCTGATACTGCGCCGCACGGCATGATTGGGAACACAAGCAAGAATGGCTAAGGTATTCGCGATAGCGAACCAAAAGGGTGGTGTGGGCAAGACCACCACCTGCATCAACCTCGCAGCATCGCTGGTCGCGACCAAGCGCCGGGTGCTGTTGATCGATCTCGATCCACAGGGCAACGCCACCATGGGTAGCGGTGTGGATAAACACGGCCTGGAAAATTCGGTCTACGACCTGCTGATCGGCGAATGCGATCTGGCCCAGGCCATGCACTATTCCGAACATGGCGGTTACCAACTGCTGCCGGCCAACCGCGACCTGACCGCGGCCGAAGTGGTGCTGCTGGAAATGCAGATGAAGGAAAGCCGTCTGCGCAGCGCGCTGGCGCCGATCCGCGAAAACTACGATTACATTCTGATCGACTGCCCGCCGTCGCTGTCGATGCTTACGCTGAACGCACTGGTCGCCGCTGATGGGGTCATTATCCCCATGCAGTGTGAGTACTTTGCGCTCGAAGGCTTGAGCGACCTTGTGGATAACATCAAGCGCATCGCCGAACTGCTGAATCCGAACCTGAAAGTCGAAGGGTTACTGCGGACCATGTATGACCCGCGCCTGAGCCTGATGAACGACGTTTCGGCGCAGCTCAAGGAACACTTCGGCGATCAGCTGTACGACACGGTGATCCCGCGCAACATCCGCCTGGCCGAAGCGCCGAGCTACGGCATGCCGGCGCTTGCCTACGACAAGCAATCGCGCGGCGCCCTGGCTTATCTGGCCCTGGCCGGCGAGATGGTTCGCCGTCAGCGCAAAAACTCACGCATCGCCGCCGCTCAGGCAACTTAAGGAATCCCCATGGCCGTCAAGAAACGAGGTCTCGGACGTGGACTGGATGCACTGCTGAGTGGTCCGACCGTCAGCGCGCTGGAAGAACAAGCGGCGCAAGCTGACACCCGCGAACTGCAGCACTTGCCGTTGGATCTGCTGCAGCGCGGCAAATACCAGCCGCGCCGCGACATGGATCCGCAGGCGCTGGAAGAACTGGCAGCGTCGATCAAGGCGCAAGGCGTGATGCAGCCGATCGTGGTGCGCCCGATTGGCGGTGGCCGCTTCGAGATCATCGCTGGTGAACGTCGCTGGCGCGCGAGTCAGCAAGCCGGGCAGGAAACCATCCCGGCGATGGTCCGCGATGTGCCGGATGAAACCGCAATCGCTATTGCGCTGATCGAGAACATCCAGCGCGAAGACCTCAATCCGATCGAAGAAGCGGTGGCCCTGCAGCGTTTGCAGCAGGAGTTCCAGCTCACTCAGCAACAGGTCGCCGAAGCTGTGGGTAAGTCCCGCGTCACTGTGGCTAACCTGTTGCGGCTTATTGCGCTGCCGGAAGTCATCAAGACCATGCTGTCCCATGGCGACCTGGAAATGGGTCACGCCCGTGCATTGCTCGGTCTGCCGGAAAATCAGCAGGTGGAAGGGGCGCGACATGTTGTCGCACGCGGTCTCACTGTGCGCCAAACTGAGGCACTGGTTCGCCAGTGGTTGAGTGGCAAACCGGAGCCTGTGGAAGCGACCAAACCCGACCCGGATATCGCCCGCCTCGAACAGCGTCTGGCCGAGCGCCTAGGCTCTGCGGTGCAGATTCGCCATGGGAAGAAGGGAAAGGGCCAGTTGGTGATCGGTTACAACTCCCTCGATGAGCTTCAAGGTGTGCTCGCACACATCCGCTGAAACATTTCCTCATGTAGCGCGCAGTCGGAAATCACTACCTGACAGTTGAATAGGGGCAGAACCGCCCCTATACTCTGCGCGCATTTTGTCGGCACAAATTATGCCAAGTTATTGAATTCTGGCAGCCGACCATTGGAGAGCAAACGTGATGGAAACCCGCAAGCCAAACCGCCTGCCGTTCCATCGCCTGGCGGTTTTTCCGGTGTTAATGGCTCAATTTGTCATTTTGCTCATTGCCGCTTTGGCGCTCTGGCAATGGCACGGAGTCGTTGCCGGATACTCGGGACTTTGCGGAGGCCTGATAGCCTTGCTGCCCAATGTTTATTTCGCTCACAAGGCATTTCGGTTTTCCGGCGCCCGAGCAGCCCAGTCCATCGTCCGGTCCTTTTACGCCGGCGAGGCAGGCAAACTGATTTTGACGGCAGTGCTCTTTGCACTGGTGTTTGCAGGTGTGAAGCCATTGGCGCCGATAGCTGTATTCGGCGCGTTCGTGCTGACTCAGTCGGTCAGCTGGTTCGCTCCCCTGCTGATGAGAACAAGACTTTCGAGACCTTAGGGCGTTTGAGGCAACCATGGCAGAAACAACCGCTTCGGGCTATATCCAGCACCACTTGCAGAACCTGACCTTCGGTCAGCTACCTAACGGCGGCTGGGGCTTTGCCCATACCGCAGCAGAAGCCAAAGAAATGGGCTTCTGGGCTTTCCACGTCGATACTCTCGGCTGGTCGGTCGCGTTGGGTCTGATCTTCGTACTTCTTTTCCGCATGGCGGCAAAGAAAGCGACTTCGGGTCAGCCGGGTGCTTTGCAGAACTTCGTTGAAGTATTGGTCGAATTCGTCGATGGCAGCGTGAAAGACAGCTTCCATGGCCGTAGCCCGGTGATTGCTCCGCTGGCACTGACCATCTTCGTCTGGGTGTTCCTGATGAACGCCGTCGACCTGGTACCGGTCGACTGGATTCCTCAGCTGGCCATCCTGATCTCCGGTGACCACCACATCCCGTTCCGCGCCGTGTCGACCACCGACCCGAACGCGACCCTGGGCATGGCGTTCTCGGTTTTCGCACTGATCATTTTCTATAGCATCAAGGTCAAGGGCTTCGGCGGCTTCATCGGCGAACTGACCCTGCACCCGTTCGGCAGCAAGAACATCTTCGTTCAAGCCCTGCTGATCCCGGTGAACTTCCTGCTGGAATTCGTGACCCTGATCGCCAAGCCGATCTCTCTGGCTCTGCGTCTGTTCGGCAACATGTATGCCGGCGAGCTGGTGTTCATTCTGATCGCTGTGATGTTCGGCAGCGGCCTGCTCTGGCTGAGCGGCCTGGGCGTTGTTCTGCAGTGGGCGTGGGCTGTGTTCCACATCCTGATCATCACGCTGCAGGCGTTCATCTTCATGATGCTGACCATCGTCTACTTGTCGATGGCGCACGAAGAAAACCATTAAGGCCAGTCTCGACTAGTCTGATGTCCTTCCCGGTCAAACGGGAAGGGGCTCTTCACAGGGCACCTGAAACGATTTGTTTTACCGCTTTAATCTAAAAAACCTAAACCATACGACGTAAAAGTCGGGAGGAAAGATGGAAACTGTAGTTGGTCTAACCGCTATCGCTGTTGCACTGTTGATCGGCCTGGGCGCACTGGGTACCGCAATTGGTTTCGGCCTGCTGGGCGGCAAGTTCCTGGAAGGCGCAGCGCGTCAGCCAGAAATGGTTCCAATGCTGCAAGTTAAAATGTTCATCGTTGCCGGTCTGCTCGACGCCGTAACCATGATCGGTGTTGGTATCGCTCTGTTCTTCACCTTTGCGAACCCGTTCGTTGGTCAGATCGCTGGCTAATTACCCGGATTCTTCCGAGTAATTTGATGTGATGGACAACGTAACTGCGAGGTGTTGGCGTGAACATTAATGCGACCCTGATTGGCCAGTCCGTTGCGTTCCTGATTTTTGTACTGTTCTGCATGAAGTATGTATGGCCTCCGGTCATCGCTGCTCTGCACGAACGTCAAAAGAAGATCGCTGATGGTCTGGACGCTGCCAGCCGTGCAGCTCGCGACCTGGAGTTGGCCCAAGAAAAAGCGGGTCAGCAACTGCGCGAAGCGAAAGCTCAGGCAGCTGAAATCATCGAGCAAGCCAAGAAACGCGGTAACCAGATTGTCGAAGAGGCCGTTGAAAAGGCCCGTGTCGACGCTGACCGTGTGAAGGTTCAGGCTCAAGCCGAGATCGAACAGGAACTGAACAGTGTCAAAGACAAGCTGCGTGCCCAAGTGGGCTTGCTGGCTGTCGGCGGCGCCGAGAAGATCCTGGGTGCCACAATCGATCAAAACGCGCACGCAGAGCTGGTTAACCAACTGGCTGCTGAAATCTAAGCGAGGGCGATCATGGCAGAACTGACCACGTTGGCCCGACCTTACGCTAAGGCGGCCTTCGAGCACGCTCAGGCCCACCAGCAACTGGCCAATTGGTCAGCCATGCTCGGCCTGGCTGCAGCGGTGTCGCAAGACGACACCATGCAGCGCGTGCTCAAGGCCCCGCGACTGACGAGCGCAGAAAAGGCCGCCACGTTTATTGACGTGTGCGGCGACAAGTTTGATGCCAAGGCACAGAACTTCATCAATGTCGTTGCCGAAAACGACCGTCTCCCGCTTCTGCCGGAGATTGCCGCTCTTTTCGACCTGTACAAGGCCGAACAAGAGAAGTCGGTAGACGTTGAAGTGACCAGTGCTTTTGCATTGAACCAAGAACAGCAAGACAAACTCGCCAAGGTTCTCAGTGCACGACTCAACCGGGAAGTGCGCCTGCAAGTTGCGGAGGATGCTGCCCTAATAGGTGGTGTCGTTATCCGCGCCGGCGACCTGGTTATCGATGGCTCGATTCGCGGCAAAATCGCGAAACTTGCCGAAGCATTGAAATCTTGAGTTTGAAGGGGCAGCAGAGCAATGCAGCAACTCAATCCTTCCGAAATAAGTGAAATTATCAAGGGCCGCATCGACAAGCTCGATGTGACCTCCCAAGCCCGTAACGAAGGCACTGTCGTCAGCGTATCTGACGGCATCGTGCGGATTCACGGTCTGGCCGACGTTATGTACGGCGAGATGATCGAGTTTCCGGGCGGCGTCTACGGTATGGCCCTCAACCTGGAGCAAGACTCCGTAGGTGCCGTTGTACTGGGCGCTTACCAGTCTCTGGCTGAAGGCATGAGCGCCAAGTGCACTGGCCGCATCCTCGAAGTTCCGGTTGGTAAGGAACTGCTGGGTCGCGTAGTCGACGCACTGGGTAACCCTGTTGACGGCAAAGGTCCACTGGGCAACACCGAGACCGACGCGGTCGAGAAAGTTGCACCGGGCGTGATCTGGCGTAAGTCGGTAGACCAGCCTGTACAGACTGGCTACAAGGCTGTCGATGCCATGATCCCTGTCGGCCGTGGCCAGCGTGAGCTGATCATCGGTGACCGTCAGATCGGTAAAACCGCTCTGGCGATCGACGCGATCATCAACCAGAAAGACAGCGGCATTTTCTGCGTCTACGTAGCTATCGGTCAGAAGCAATCGACCATCGCCAACGTGGTTCGCAAGCTGGAAGAAAACGGCGCCCTGGCCAACACGATCATCGTGGCTGCCAGTGCTTCGGAATCTCCTGCGCTGCAATTCCTGGCACCGTACTCCGGTTGCACCATGGGTGAATTCTTCCGCGACCGCGGTGAAGACGCGCTGATCGTTTATGACGATCTGTCCAAGCAAGCAGTGGCTTACCGCCAGATTTCCCTGCTGCTGCGCCGTCCACCAGGCCGTGAGGCTTACCCAGGCGACGTGTTCTATCTCCACTCCCGTCTGCTGGAGCGCGCATCCCGCGTTTCGGAAGAATACGTAGAGAAGTTCACCAACGGCGCAGTGACCGGCAAAACCGGTTCCCTGACCGCACTGCCGATCATCGAAACCCAGGCTGGCGACGTTTCCGCGTTCGTTCCGACCAACGTGATTTCCATCACCGACGGTCAGATCTTCCTGGAATCGGCCATGTTCAACTCGGGCATCCGCCCTGCAGTGAACGCCGGTGTTTCGGTATCCCGTGTGGGTGGTGCCGCTCAGACCAAGATCATCAAGAAGCTCTCCGGTGGTATCCGTACCGCTCTGGCTCAGTACCGTGAACTGGCGGCATTCGCCCAGTTCGCTTCTGACCTGGACGAAGCGACCCGTAAGCAACTTGAGCATGGTCAGCGCGTTACCGAGCTGATGAAGCAGAAGCAATACGCACCAATGTCGATCGCTGACATGGCGCTGTCGCTGTATGCCGCTGAGCGTGGGTTCCTGACTGACATTGAAATCGCCAAGATCGGCAGCTTCGAACAAGCGCTGATTGCTTTCTTCAACCGCGATCACGCCGATTTGATGGCCAAGATCAACGTTAAAGGTGACTTCAATGACGAAATCGACGCTGGCATGAAAGCCGGTATCGAGAAGTTCAAGGCCACCCAAACCTGGTAAGCCGCAGCGGGAGCCGCGAGGCTCCCGCTTGCTAACCTGATAGGTGTTACATGGCAGGCGCAAAAGAGATTCGCAGTAAGATTGCGAGCATCAAAAGCACGCAAAAGATTACCAGCGCCATGGAAAAAGTGGCGGTCAGCAAAATGCGCAAGGCACAAATGCGCATGGCTGCTAGCCGTCCTTATGCGGAGCGTATCCGCCAGGTTATTGGGCATCTGGCCAACGCCAACCCGGAATACCGCCACCCGTTCATGATCGACCGCGAAATCAAGCGCGTTGGTTATGTTGTGGTGAGCAGTGACCGTGGTCTGTGCGGCGGCTTGAACACCAACCTGTTCAAGGCCCTGGTCAAGGACATGGCGGTAAACCGCGAAAACGGCGTCGAGATTGATCTGTGTGTCGTTGGTAGCAAGGGTGCGGCCTTTTTCCGCAACTTCGGCGGTAACGTCGTTGCAGCTATCAGCCACCTGGGTGAAGAGCCGTCGATCAATGATCTGATCGGCAGCGTCAAGGTGATGCTGGATGCCTACCTGGACGGCCGTATTGACCGCCTGTCCGTGGTGTCCAACAAGTTCATCAACACCATGACGCAACAGCCTACCGTGGAGCAGTTGATTCCACTGGTGGCAACCCCGGATCAGGATCTCAAGCACCACTGGGACTATCTCTACGAACCGGATGCCAAAGAGCTGCTTGACGGCTTGATGGTCCGCTACGTTGAGTCGCAGGTCTACCAGGCGGTGGTCGAGAACAACGCGGCTGAACAAGCTGCGCGGATGATCGCGATGAAGAACGCTACCGACAACGCCGGTGATTTGATCAGCGATTTGCAGCTGATCTACAACAAGGCGCGTCAGGCTGCGATCACCCAAGAGATCTCGGAAATCGTCGGCGGCGCTGCCGCGGTTTAACGGTTCAAATATTCAGAGGATCCAGCTATGAGTAGCGGACGTATCGTTCAAATCATCGGCGCCGTTATCGACGTGGAATTTCCACGCGACAGCGTACCGAGCATCTACAACGCGCTGAAAGTAGTGAGCGCGGCTGAAACCACTCTGGAAGTTCAGCAACAGCTGGGCGACGGCGTGGTTCGCACCATTGCGATGGGTTCCACCGAGGGCTTGAAGCGCGGTCTGGAAGTTACCGACTCTGGCGCAGCCATCTCCGTACCGGTCGGTAAAGCGACCCTGGGCCGGATCATGGACGTCCTCGGTAACCCGATCGACGAAGCTGGCCCGATCGACACCGAAGAGCGTTGGGGCATTCACCGTCCAGCGCCTTCGTTCGCTGAGCAAGCAGGCGGCAACGACCTGCTGGAAACCGGCATCAAGGTTATCGACCTGGTTTGCCCGTTTGCCAAAGGCGGTAAAGTCGGTCTGTTCGGTGGTGCCGGTGTAGGCAAAACCGTAAACATGATGGAACTGATCCGTAACATCGCCATCGAGCACAGCGGTTATTCCGTGTTCGCCGGTGTGGGTGAGCGTACTCGTGAGGGTAACGACTTCTACCACGAGATGAAGGATTCCAACGTTCTGGACAAAGTGGCACTGGTTTACGGTCAAATGAACGAGCCGCCGGGTAACCGTCTGCGCGTAGCACTGACCGGCCTGACCATGGCCGAGAAGTTCCGTGACGAAGGTAACGACGTTCTGCTGTTCGTCGACAACATCTATCGTTACACCCTGGCCGGTACTGAAGTATCCGCACTGCTGGGCCGTATGCCTTCGGCAGTAGGTTACCAGCCGACCCTGGCTGAAGAGATGGGCGTTCTGCAAGAACGTATCACTTCGACCAAGGAAGGTTCGATCACTTCGATCCAAGCGGTATACGTACCTGCGGATGACTTGACCGACCCGTCGCCAGCGACCACCTTCGCCCACTTGGACGCCACCGTCGTTCTGTCCCGTGACATCGCTTCCCTGGGTATCTACCCAGCGGTAGATCCACTGGATTCGACTTCGCGCCAGCTGGACCCGAACGTAATCGGCCAGGACCACTACGACACCGCTCGCGGCGTTCAGTACGTTCTGCAACGTTACAAAGAGCTGAAGGACATCATCGCGATCCTGGGTATGGACGAGCTGTCGGAAGCCGACAAGCAGTTGGTAAACCGTGCTCGTAAGATCCAGCGCTTCTTGTCGCAGCCGTTCTTCGTGGCTGAAGTCTTCACCGGTGCTTCGGGTAAATACGTTTCCCTGAAAGACACTATTGCTGGCTTCAAAGGCATCCTCAACGGTGACTACGACCACCTGCCAGAACAAGCGTTCTACATGGTTGGCGGCATCGAAGAAGCGATCGAGAAAGCCAAGAAACTGTAATCCCGGCGCCCGGCAACGGGCGCTAATTTAGGTTGAGGCAATCAGATGGCTATGACAGTCCATTGCGATATCGTCAGCGCGGAAGGGGAAATCTTTTCCGGCCTGGTCGAGATGGTGATTGCGCACGGTGCACTGGGTGATCTTGGTATCGCTCTGGGTCACGCGCCGCTGATCACTAATCTGAAGCCAGGTCCGATCCGCCTGATCAAGCAAGGCGGGGAAGCCGAGGTGTTCTACATCTCCGGTGGTTTCCTCGAGGTTCAGCCGAACATGGTCAAGGTGCTTGCCGATACCGTGCAACGCGCCGCCGACCTGGATGAAGCTCAAGCCCAGGCAGCTCTCAAGGCTGCCGAAGCTGCTCTGCACGAGAAGAGCGCAGATTTCGACTACGGAGCTGCGTCCGCACGTCTGGCCGAGGCTGCAGCTCAGCTGCGCACCGTCCAGCAGATCCGCAAGAAGTTTGGCGGTTAATCCGTCAGCCGCTTGTTGTGCGATTGATAAAAAAGGGTAGCCTCGGCTACCCTTTTTTCTTTTCCGAATTCCCGAAACCCGGTCGCAGTTGCTGACCACCCAGGATTGGTAGCCAGTCATGTCTCTTGAAATCGTTATCCTCGCGGCCGGTCAAGGCACTCGTATGCGTTCGGCACTGCCGAAAGTGCTGCATCCGATTGCCGGCAACTCCATGCTGGGTCATGTTATCCACAGCGCCCGGCAACTTGATCCGCAACGCATTCATGTGGTGATCGGTCACGGCGCCGACGTGGTGCGCGAGCGACTGGCTGCCGACGATCTGAATTTCGTCCTGCAGGACAAGCAACTCGGCACCGGCCACGCCACCGCTCAAGCGGTGCCGTTCATTACTGCCGACACCGTGCTGATCCTCTACGGGGACGTGCCGCTGATCGAAGTCGAAACCCTGCAGCGTCTGCTCAAGCACGTCGTGCCTGGACAGATGGGCTTGCTCACCGTCGAGCTGGATGACCCGACCGGTTACGGCCGCATCGTGCGCGATATCGACGGTAAGGTGGCCGCAATCGTTGAGCACAAAGATGCCAGCGAAGCGCAACGCGCAATTACTGAAGGCAACACCGGCATTCTTGCTGTCCCGGCCAATCGTCTGGCTGACTGGATGAGCCGTCTGTCGAACAACAATGCGCAGGGCGAGTACTACCTGACCGACGTGATCGAGATGGCTGTCAGTGATGGTCTGGTGGTCGCCACCGAGCAACCGCACGACCCAATGGAAGTGCAGGGCGCCAACGATCGCAAGCAACTGTCTGAGCTGGAGCGTCATTACCAGTTGCGCGCTGGTCGTCGGTTGATGACGCAAGGCGTCACCCTGCGTGACCCGGCGCGCTTTGACGTGCGTGGTGAAGTGACCGTCGGTCGCGATGTGCTGATTGACATCAACGTGATCCTCGAAGGCAACGTTGTCATCGAAGATGACGTGGTGATCGGCCCGAACTGCGTGATCAAGGACAGCACCCTGCGCAAAGGCGTGGTCATCAAAGCCAACAGTCATATCGAAGGTGCCGTACTGGGCGAGGGCAGTGATGCCGGCCCGTTCGCGCGTCTGCGTCCAGGCACCGTGCTTGAAGCGGGCGCACATGTGGGTAACTTCGTTGAGCTGAAAAATGCCCGCATGGGCGAAGGCGCCAAGGCGGGACACCTGACTTATCTGGGCGATGCAGAGATCGGTGCGCGTACCAACATCGGCGCCGGCACCATCACCTGCAACTACGATGGCGCCAACAAGTGGAAAACCGTGCTGGGTGCAGATGTGTTCATCGGTTCCAATAATTCGCTGGTCGCGCCTGTGGATATCTCCGACGGTGCATCCACGGCGGCCGGCTCGACGATTACGCAGAATGTGGATAACGCGCAGTTGGCCGTGGGCCGAGCGCGGCAGAGAAATATCGACGGCTGGAAGCGGCCGGAGAAGATCAAGAAGAGCTGAGTTATCCACAGCGGTTTTTTGAAGATCAAGAGATCGCAGCCTTCGGCAGCTCCTACGGGAATGTTGAAGGCTGCGATTTTTTTTGGGTGACAGCTTGACGATTTAGAGCCGATAGGTTTTGATTGCTTCCGTTATCTTTCGAAACGAAACTTAAGTCGCCATGTCGAAACGCAACACGCCGCAACGCCGCCACAACATCCTCGCCTTGCTCAACGAGCAGGGCGAAGTCAGTGTGGATGAACTGGCCAAGCGCTTCGAAACCTCGGAAGTTACGATTCGCAAGGATCTCGCCGCGCTGGAAAGCCACGGTCTGTTGCTGCGCCGCTACGGCGGGGCGATCACCATGCCGCAGGAACTGGTCGCGGAAACCGCGCAGAGCGTTTCCAAGTACAAACAGGCCATCGCCCGCGCGGCGGTGAAACGCATCCGCGAGCACGCGCGCATCATCATAGACAGCGGCAGCACCACTGCCGCGATGATCCCCGAACTTGGCCAGCAGCCGGGTTTGGTGGTGATGACCAATTCCCTGCACGTCGCCAATGCCTTGAGCGAACTCGAACACGAGCCTGTGCTGTTGATGACTGGCGGCACCTGGGATCCGCATTCGGAATCCTTTCAGGGCCAGGTCGCCGAGCAGGTACTACGCTCTTACGACTTCGACCAGTTGTTCATTGGCGCCGACGGTATCGATCTGGTGCGCGGCACGACGACTTTCAATGAATTGCTGGGACTTAGCCGGGTCATGGCCGAGGTGGCGCGAGAAGTCATCGTCATGGTCGAGGCCGACAAGATCGGTCGCAAGATTCCCAATCTGGAACTGCCGTGGAGCAGCGTCCATACCCTCATTACCGATGATCGCCTGCCTATCGAAGCGCGCGATCAGATACAGGCCCGCGGTATCACCGTGATTTGCGCGGCTGTCAGTCAGGAGAAATAAGCATGTGTGGAATTGTCGGCGCAGTTGCTGAACGTAATATCACCGCCATCCTGCTCGAAGGCCTCAAGCGCCTTGAATACCGCGGCTACGACAGCGCCGGTGTCGCGGTCTTTACCAACGACGAAACCCTCGAGCGCATGCGTCGTCCGGGCAAGGTCAGCGAACTCGAAGCCGCATTGGCCGAGCATCCGTTGGTTGGCCGTCTCGGCATTGCTCACACCCGCTGGGCCACCCACGGCGCACCGTGCGAGCGTAACGCGCACCCGCATTTCTCCGGCGACATCGCGGTGGTGCACAACGGCATCATCGAAAACCACGAAGCCCTGCGTGAACAACTGAAAGCGCTGGGTTACGTGTTTACTTCGGATACCGACACCGAAGTTATCGCCCATCTGCTCAACCACAAGCTCAAGGATCAGCCAGACCTGAGCGTTGCGCTTAAAGCGACGGTCAAGGAATTGCACGGTGCTTATGGTCTGGCGGTGATCAATGCCAAACAGCCTGATCGTCTGGTCGCCGCGCGCAGTGGCAGCCCATTGGTGATCGGTCTGGGTCTGGGCGAGAATTTCCTCGCCTCTGACCAATTGGCCCTGCGTCAGGTCACCGACCGGTTCATGTATCTGGAAGAAGGCGATATCGCCGAAATTCGCCGCGATAACGTGCAGATCTGGGACATCAACGGCAATGCCGTCGAGCGCCAGACCGTGCAGTACAGCGATGGTGCTGAAGCTGCCGACAAAGGTGAATACCGCCACTACATGCTCAAGGAAATCCACGAGCAACCGGCCGTTGTACAACGAACCCTCGAAGGTCGCCTGAGCAACGATCAGGTGCTGGTGCAAGCGTTCGGCCCACAAGCGGCCGAACTGTTCGCCAAAGTCCGCAACGTGCAGATCGTCGCGTGCGGCACCAGTTATCACGCGGGTATGGTCGCGCGGTACTGGCTCGAAGAATTGGCCGGCATTCCGTGCCAAGTCGAAGTCGCCAGCGAATTCCGCTACCGCAAAGTGGTGGTGCAGCCGGACACCTTATTCGTGACCATCTCGCAGTCCGGCGAAACCGCCGACACCCTGGCGGCGCTGCGCAATGCCAAGGAACTGGGCTTCCTCGCCAGCCTGGCCATCTGCAACGTTGGCATCAGCTCGCTGGTGCGCGAATCCGACCTGACCCTGCTGACCCAGGCCGGCCGCGAAATCGGCGTCGCCTCGACTAAAGCCTTCACCACGCAACTGGTCGGCCTGTTGCTGCTGACTCTGTCGCTGGGTCAAGTACGCGGGACGTTAGCCGAGGGCGTTGAAGCGCGTCTGGTCGAGGAACTGCGTCGTCTGCCAACCCGTCTCGGTGAAGCATTGGCCATGGACAGCACCGTGGAAAAAATCGCCGAGCTGTTCGCCGAGAAGAACCACACGCTATTTCTCGGTCGTGGTGCGCAATTCCCGGTAGCAATGGAAGGCGCCTTGAAACTCAAGGAAATCTCCTACATCCACGCCGAAGCCTACCCGGCCGGCGAACTGAAACACGGCCCGCTGGCGCTTGTGGATAACGATATGCCGGTGGTTACCGTCGCGCCGAACAACGAACTGCTGGAAAAGCTCAAATCCAACCTGCAGGAAGTCCGTGCCCGTGGCGGTGAACTGATCGTATTCGCCGATGAGAAAGCCGGGATGACCAACGGCGAAGGCACCCACGTGGTGCAGATGCCGCACATCCACGACATCCTCTCGCCGATCCTCTACACGATTCCGCTGCAGTTGCTGTCGTACTACGTGGCGGTACTCAAGGGCACGGACGTCGATCAGCCGCGTAACCTGGCGAAGTCGGTGACGGTGGAATAAGTTATCCACAGCTGACCTACGCACAAAAAATCGCAGCTTCGGCTGCGATTTTTGTATCTGACTCGAGAGGCACCATGGATCGCTTCCAGGAAATGCACATCTTCACCACCGTCGCCCAAGAGCAAGGCTTTTCCTCTGCCGCGCGGCGTCTGGGTTTGTCAGCGGCCAGCGTCACGCGTGCGGTGGCGGCGTTGGAGTTGCGCATCGGCACGCAGTTGCTGATTCGTACTACGCGCAGTGTGCATTTGAGCGAAGCCGGGCAGCGTTATCTGGAGGATTGTCGGAGGATTCTCGCTGAGGTGCAGGAAGCCGAGGATTCGGCAGCGGGCAGTCATGCCGAGCCGCGTGGGCAACTGACGGTCACAGCGCCGGTGTTGTTCGGTGATTTGTTTGTGACGCCGCTGATGGCGCGTTATCTGGCGCAGTATCCGGATGTCACGATCAATGCGGTACTGGTTGATCGGATCGTCAACATGGTCGAGGAGGGCATCGATGTGGCGGTGCGCATCGGTGATCTGCCGGACAGCAGTCAGCATGCTGTTCGCGTGGGTGAGGTGCGTAGGGTCATTTGCGGCTCGCCGGACTACTTTGCCAAATATGGCCGACCGGCTCATCCCCACGCGTTGGCGGGCGCGCCAGTGGTGGCGACTTCAGCGATTGGCCAGCAACGCAGTTGGCCGTTTCTCGACGCGGGTGAACCGCTTAGCGTGCGTCCTGAGCCGCGTCTGATCGTGACCGCCAATCAGGCAGCGATTACCGCAGCCTGCATGGGGCTGGGCTTGACTCGGGTGCTGTCTTATCAAGTTGCCAGCAAAATCGTGACCGGTGAGCTGGAAATCGTCCTCGCTGAATTTGAACTGCCGACATTGCCGATCCATGTGGTGTATCAGGGAGGGCGCAAGGCGCCGGCGCGGATCCGCAGTTTTGTCGATTTCACCGCCAACGCTTTGCGCGAACATCCTGCTTTGAAAGGCGCTGCGTTATTGCACCCGATGAAATAATCGATTGCAGTTGCTGGTGATTCTGTTGTTTTCGCGATCAGCGCAAGATGGCCTCCATCGGCGCTCTCATCCTCGCAGCGGCGCCACTGTTCAGCGGAGTCGACCATGCAAGCGATCAAACTCTACAACTTTCCACGTTCCGGCCACGCCCACCGTGTCGAGCTGATGTTGTCCCTGTTGCAACTGCCGACCGAGCTGATCTTCGTCGATCTGGCCAAAGGTGAGCACAAGCAGCCGGCGTATCTGGCGATCAACAGTTTCGGCCAGGTGCCGGCCATCGATGACGACGGTGTGGTGCTGGCCGACTCCAACGCGATTCTGGTGTACCTGGCGCAGAAATACGGCAACGGCCGTTGGTTGCCAACGGATCCTGTCGGCGCCGCACGTGTGCAGCGCTGGTTGTCGGCCGCAGCCGGACCGATCGCTTTCGGGCCCGCTGCAGCGCGACTGGTCACGGTGTTTGGCGCACAACTGAATGCGGACGAGGCAATCACCCGGGCGCACAACCTGCTCAACGTGATGGACATCGAGTTGGGCAAAACCGCGTACCTGGCCGGCGACGAACCGACCATTGCCGACGTTTCTGCCTACAGTTACATCGCCCACGCACCGGAAGGCAACGTGTCACTGGACGATTACGGCAACGTCCGCGCCTGGCTGGCGCGGGTTGAAGCCTTGCCTGGTTTCGTCGGCATGCCGCGTACGGTTGCCGGTCTGCAAACCACTGCCTGATTTTCGCAATCGACACTGCGCCGACGGTGCAGGGGAGAGGTCGTGATGGAACGTTCACCGTGGCACGCTGGCGAACAGCAATTGCAGGCCCATGTCGGCGTTGCCGATCGTATGGAAGCCTTCGGGCGTAAGGTGATTCGCACCTGGATGCCGGATCAGCACCGAGAGTTCTATCAGCAACTGCCTTTCATGCTGTACGGCGCAGTTGATGCGCAGGGGATGCCGTGGGCCAGTGTGCTCGAAGGTGCGCCGGGGTTTGCCCGTTCGCCGGATCCCGAGCATTTGCATTTCGCCAGCCAGCCTGCTGCCGATGACCCGGCGCAACTGCGCAATGGCGAGCCGATCGGTTTACTCGGCATCGAATTGCATACCCGCCGGCGCAATCGCCTCAACGGCCATGTCGGCAATCTGAGCGCTGATGGTTTTGAAGTAAGCGTGGATCAGGCCTTCGGCAACTGCCCGCAATACATTCAACTGCGTCAGTTTCAGCGGGTGCCGCTGACAGATCCGCAGACACGTCCGGCTGAGCATCTGCACGGCCTCGATGACGCGGCCGTTGCGCTGATCACTGGCGCCGATACGTTTTTTGTTGCCAGTTATGTGGATGTCGACGGCCAGCGTGCGGTGGATGTTTCCCACCGGGGTGGCCAGGCCGGTTTCGTCCGTGTGAAAGGCAATCGTCTTACCATCCCTGACTTTGCCGGCAATCTGCATTTCAACACCCTCGGCAATCTGCTGCTCAATCCCAAGGCTGGCTTGCTGTTCATCGACTTTTCCACAGGTGATCTGCTGCAACTCAGCGGGCGTACCGAGATCCTTCTCGATGACCCGCAGATTGAAGCCTTTCAAGGTGCGGAACGGCTGTGGACATTTGAGGTGGAAAAACTGGTGCGGCGTCCGGCCGCTCTGGCGTTACGCTGGCGCTTCGACGGCATGTCGCCGACCAGCCTGCTGACCGGCAATTGGGCCGAGGCGGACGCGCGTTTGCAGGCGCAGGCACTGGGTAATCAATGGCGGCCGTTGCGCGTGGCGAAGATCGAAGCAGAAAGTCGCAGCATCCGTTCAATCTATCTGGAGCCAACCGATGGCGCCGGGTTGCCAGTGTTTCTCGCGGGTCAGCATTTGCCAGTGCGTTTCACTATTGATGGCGAGGTGCATATCCGCACCTACAGTCTTTCGAGTGCGCCATCGGATGGTTTCTACCGGATCAGCGTGAAGCGCGAAGGGCTGATTTCCTCGCACCTGCATGAGCAGATTCGCGTTGGTGATGTGCTCGAGGCGCGGGCGCCGCAGGGGCATTTCACCGTGGCGCCGCTGGAACAGCGACCGTTGGTGCTGCTGGCTGCCGGGGTCGGCATCACGCCGTTGCTGTCGATGTTGCGCGAGGTTGTGTACCAGGGCTTGCGCACGCGGGGGATTCGTCCGACGTTGTTGCTGCAGAGTTCGCGCAGTCTGGCGGATCAGCCATTTCGAAAGGAGCTGGATCGTTTGCTCGAAACCGCAGGCGATTCTGTACGAGTGCTGCGTTTGCTCAGCCAGCCGGAAGCCGATCTGCAAGAGGGCGAGGATTTCGATGTGCATGGGCGCATCGACGGCGCGGTGCTGAGGAACCTGCTGGAGGCCGAGGATTTCGATCAGCTCGACTTTGTGCTCTGTGGCCCTGGTGGTTTTACCCAAGGGTTGTACGACACCCTGCGCGAACTGGATGTGCGCGACGCGCAGATTCACGCGGAAACCTTTGGCCCGTCGACGCTGAAACGTCAGGCCGATCCGGACGCGATTGTCATCGAACAACCGCCTGCGGCGACCACTTCGGTGCCGGTGGTGTTCGAGCGTTCGGCAAAAGAGGCGCGCTGGCAGCCCGATGGCGGGAGTTTGCTGGAGTTGGCGGAAAGCCGCGGATTGCGTCCGGAGTTCAGTTGCCGGGGTGGTTCGTGCGGTACCTGCAAGACCCGACTGGTCAGTGGTGCGGTGAATTATCCACAGGTGCCGGCGGATATTCCGGAAGCGGGGCATGTGCTGATTTGCTGTGCCGTTCCGGCACAAAGCAATCAGCCGCTGGTACTGGATCTGTAGCTACTTTCCTGCGACGAATTTTTGCGGATTTCGAATCAGTCGTTTTCACCACTGACAGGCATCTGGAATCTGTCGCAGCAGTGGCATCAATTGCCGATAGCCTTGCAGGCAGCTTCCGCCAGCGTTGAATCCCGGCATCAGTCGGGGAGCGACGCTTTCGCCGACGGCTTCGCTGCGAGAGGAGTTGAGCAGTTCGTCTCCGTAATGGCCTATGCCCGTGCTCGGCGTCTTGTTGGCTTCGCACGAGCTCCCACGATATTTCGCACGCTGCGTTCGACCAGTTGCAGGCTGGCCTCACGCCAATTGATCCACTGCCAGTCGGCAATATTGCGGGCGGCGGGGAACTTCCCGCTGCGTTGGAAGCCATTGATCAGGTCGGCAAGGCTTTGCGGATCCTGCAAGTCGAAATACGCCATGAACTCGCCGGCAATTTCGCGGAACACTGCAATATCGCTGCCCATCGCCGGCAGGCCGCGTTGCATGGCTTCCACCAGCGGCAAACCAAAGCCTTCAACGAACGAGGGGAACACCAACGCGCTGGCGTGGGCGTAGGCATGTTCGAGGCTGGTGTCGCTGAGGTCGTTGAACATGAACAGGCGCCGGTTAAGCTCTGGATGATTGCTCACACGGGCAAGCAGGGCATCGCACTTCCAGCCGACCTGCCCGGCGATACACAACCGTGCCGTGGAACCGGCGGCCCAGGCGCGTTCTAAGGCGTCGAGCAGATACGCATGGTTCTTGCGCGGCTCAATGGTGCTCACCATCAGGAACACCGGATCGGTTGTCATAAACAACTTCTTCAGGCGCGGCTCGACGGTTCCTTCGGTGTTTCGCAGATCAAGTTCGGAGCCAAGGTGAAAAAAATCGAACCAACATTTGTCGGTCCGTTCGGTACCGATTCGGTACTTCAACTCCTCACGCAGTTGATCGCGTACCGTTGCGGAAATCGCCATGTAGCCATCGGCCGTGCGGGTGATCCAGTCGAACCACTCGCTGAAAACCCCAACCAGCCGGGATTCGTAAAACTGTGGATGAGTCAGCGGAATGAGGTCGTAGATCACCGCAATCACGCCGACGCCGTCGCGTTTGATTCGCTCGACCTGGGCGAAAAAGTCCGAGTGCCAGGACGAGTCCAGCAACAGCAGTTGATCCCCCGGCTGGTGTTGGAGCGGGGTGCAACGTTTAAGCAATTGCGAGCGATTGATCCGTCGAATCAGGCGCAGTTGCAGGCCGAACGCGCCGAAGCTGGTCAGCCGGTAGCCGACATACAAAATCCGTCGCGTCAGTTTCGAGGTGCATTGTGCATCGCGCCGCTCATGCCATTGGCAGAGGCGATGGGCCAGGCGCTCCAGGCGTTCTCCGAAGTTTTCAAGTTTATTGAAGAATGGCGTATTGAGCGGTGCGAGTTGCAGCACGCGATAGAGTTGGCCATTGAGCAACACCACCGGCATGCATTCGATGCCTTCGGTGCTGGCGGGCAATTGATTAATGACGTTTCGCACTACACGCTGAATACCCGAGTTGACCATCGGGTGTTTAAACACATGGGTGCATTCCACTAGCAAGCGGTTCATGGTGTGCGCTCGAGCAGGCTGACTTCGGTATGCCGGTTGATCGTGGTCTGAGCATTGAGCCACGAGCAACCAACGAAATCTTCGCGTCGATTGTTGATGACATGAAACACCAGACCAAGATCCCGCCATTCGTAATTGCGGTCCAGGTGCGAGTCGAGCCGCGACAGGCTAAGGGCCACGGAGTAGTTGCCTTTGCCCAGCCCCATGACAAACGCGAAGCGATAGGTGATGCGCTCGCCGGCCCGCACGTTTTCCAGTGCCTGGTTCTGGCGATGGGTGTTGATGCCGTACATGGGCTGGCCGAGGCGATCCTTGATCATGAACCCCAGGACCAGACGTTCGAGGTCCTGACGCACTTCGACATCCACAGCCAGTACTACGGGTTGGCCGACTTCGGCGACTTCGATGGAACGGTCGGATTCATCCAGCAGGCGCACGCGCAGAATGCCGGCCTCACCGGTGCCCGACACAGTTTGTACCTGGCCGCCGCTGAGTATTTCCTGGCGAACGGTCTGGCCCTCACGTTCAGCGAGCAAGGCGTTGTAGTAATCCATCACTGCTTCGGGCGTGTCGTGCATGGCCATGCGGCCACCATCGAGCAGAATCGCCGAATCGCAGATCGATTGAATCGCCGAGCGGTCGTGGGACACGATCAGCAGGGTGGTGCCGGCCGCGCGGAAGCCGCGGATGCGTTCAAAACTCTTATGCTGGAAGTAGGCATCGCCCACGGACAACGCTTCGTCGACGATCAGAATATCGGGTCGGCGTGCGGTGGCGACGCTGAACGCCAGCCGCATCTGCATGCCACTGGAGTAGGTGCGCACTGGATGATCAATCGCCTCGCCGATTTCAGCGAAGCTCTCGATCTGTGGCATCAATGCGTTGATTTCCTCGAGATGCAAGCCGAGCAACTGCCCAGCCATCACAGCGTTTTGCCGGCCAGTAAAGTCTGGGTGAAATCCCATGCCCAGCTCAAGTAGTGCAGCCACCCGACCCGAAAGCTCAATGGTGCCGCAAGTCTGGCGATTGGTGCCGGTGATCATCTTCAGCAGCGTACTCTTGCCAGCGCCATTAACCCCGACGATGCCCACGGCTTGGCCGGCAGGAATCTCGAACGTGAGGTCCTTGAGTACCCAATGCTGGCGGTGATGAAGCGTTGAAAAAGGAGTCATCCATTCGGCCAGACGGCTCCAGCGACTGGGGTATTGCTTGAAGGCTTTACCTAGCCCGGTCACACGAATATGTCCCATCAGAGCTCATCCTCCATTGCACCGACCTGACGGCGAAACAGACACAGACCGATTGCGCAGAACGCGGCGCCAATCACGAAGGTCGGAAGCAGCGAACTCCAGATTGGCCATTGGCCGTACACGAACACATTCTGGTAGCTAGCCATCAGGCTGGTCAGAGGGTTGAATTGCAGCAGGCTCTGCAGCCGCTCCGGCAATATGGTGATGGGGTAAATGATCGGGGTCAGCCAGAACCAGAACTGGAGACAGATACCGAACAGTTGGCCGACATCGCGGAAGAATACGTTGAGTACGCCCAACATCATGCCGAGTCCTGCGCAGAGCATCATTTGCAGGGCAACCAGTGGTACCAGCGCCAGCAATGCCATACCCGGCCAGCGTCCGGTAATGAGCAGAAAACCCAGAAACAAGCCGATGATGATGGCGAAATTTATCGCCGCATTGAGTAGCACGATCACCGGCAAACAGACCTTCGGAAAACTGATCTTCTTCAGCAGATTCGCGTTGTCCAGAAACATGTTCTGGCTGCGCAGCGTGATTTCGGCAAACAGCCCCCACGCCAGTAGACCTGCGCATAGATAAATGCTGTAGGCCATGCTGTCGTCCACGCCCGGTAAGCGGGTGTGCATGATGTGGGAAAAGATCACGGTGTAGATGACGATCATCGACAGCGGATTGAAGATCGGCCACAGGGCGCCGAACAGTGAATTGCGATAACGCGCCTGGAACTCTCTCTGCACGCTGCCGAGGATGAAACCTCGGTAGTCATGCAGTGATCGATAAACGGAAAGCAGCATTTAAGTCGTCCTGCTGTATGGTTTTTTGAAGCGGACGACGTTGTCCTCTCCCCGGTATTCGCCGCCTCGTATTCCTATGCTCGATACACCGATCACATGGGAGTTTTCCTGGCGATGCTTGTGGCCGGCGGCGATGAAGGTCGATTTGGAATTGGCCAGATATGAGCCGTTCTGGACGCAGGCGTCAGCGGAACTGGCAGACAGGAATGTGCCGGCACGGCCGCGCGTTTTGGGGCGCTGCAACAGGGTGAGCGTACCGAGCAGATTGATCTCGGGCGTACGTGCCGGATCGCGGAAGGCTTCGGAGGCGAGGGGCTGCCCGGCCAATTGAATGACTGCGTCAGGCAGTGGCGACCACAGATTGGTGTGGCTAAGCGAATGGATAAGTTCGCAGGTCGACGCGGCAGGCAGCAAATCCCACGACCAACCCGACGATGCCAGACGCGACCGGATATGTTGTCCAACGCATCCACTCGGATCCGTGACGAACAGACGCTTTTTCAAACAGCGACCCCTTGGTCTTGAACTTGCGCCTCCTTCCCACAGGCCTTGAGGAAAAGTCTGTCAGACCGAAAGAAAAACCGGGTGAAAGGCAGGCGAAGTCAGTTGTTGTAGTTGTTTGTGACCAATCTGTGCCAATTGCGCAGCAATTTCAACAGGGCAAACCGTGACCGGTCAGTTCTCGTCAGCGTAGTCGATTAATTCTCGCCGGGCGGTTCACGAACCCTTCGCGGATGTGTTTAGAATGCGCCTTGTCACGATTGGCCGGGCTCGTCGGCATCGTCGTGAAAAAAGGTGAAACTGACCACTAAAACAAGAACAAGACGGGACCGAAGACGGAGGACGGATATTGATCCGATCCAACGCTTTGCCGTAATAGTGTGAGGCTGCCGGGATGGCAGTTTCATTGTGGAATGCCATGAATTTCATTCTTTATTCGGACATCAACGACAGTTCAATCAGCCAGAATCTTGGGCATCCCGATGCCAGTCACTACTTTGTGCTGAAGGCCTATGTGCCGTTGCTCGAAACGCTCGGGCGAGTGCACGTGGTCAGTGCTGTGACAGAGGTAGATCCGCTCTACCGACAGTTGCTCGCCGCTGGCCAGGAGAGTGTTTTCCTCTCGTTCACCCGGCCGCAGAAAACCCTGACCGATCTCCAATGCCCGACCGTTTGTGTTGTGACGTGGGAGTACGACTCCATCCCCAACGAGCAGTGGGGCAACGATCCACGCCAGGACTGGACGCGCATGCTGGCCAAACATGGCCGCGTGATCACACTGTCCAGCTACACCGCCCGAGCGATCCAGCGCACCATGGGCGAAGACTTTCCGGTGTTGGTCTTGCCAGCCCCGCTGTGGGAGCACTTTGCAGCGATTCGTGAGCAACACGTTAGCGCGCCGGTCAATGCGGGTACGACATTGACGGTCAAAGGTTGCATCTTTGATTCTCGCCAAATGAACCTGCATCCGGATAATCTGCTGCCCGAGCCGCTGACCCCCGAAGAGCTGGCCGAAATCGAGGCACAGCTGGAGGCCTTGCGTCCACCACCGCTGACCTTGAAGCGGCGCTTTATCATTGCCCGACATTTCCTGCGGTTGTGGTTGCTGAATCTGGGCCACGAGCAGGAGCCGCCAGTGCCACGCGTGAGGTTTCTGCAGAACTGGTACTGGGAAGGGATTCGCGATCTGGTTCCAGAGACTTTGCATGACTGGCTCGGCAAACGTCTGCCAAACATCGCAGGCCCACAGCCTTTACCGGTAGCCGTCCAACCGCCACCGCGAGATATGCCGGACAGTTCATTAACGGTGCAAACCCGTGTGGACGGTGTGGTCTACGTGACGGTGTTCCGCCCCGATGACGGGCGCAAGAACTGGCTACAGATCCTGACGGCCTTTTGCGCAGCGTTTCGTGACACCCCCGACGCCACACTGGTGATGAAATTTACCCAGAGTGATCTGGCGGCGGTGTACGCACACTTGATGACACCGCTGGCGCAACTGGCACCATTCTCCTGCCGGGTCGTGATGATTCACGGCTATCTGGACGATGCCGAATACGCACGGCTTTACCAGTCCGCAAATTTTTACGTCAACGCTTCGCATTGCGAAGGCCTGTGCCTGCCGCTGATGGAGTTCATGGCGAGCGGCAAACCGGTGATCGCTCCCGATCACACGGCGATGCAGGATTATATCGATGAGTCTGTGGCGTTCGTGGTCGGCTCCAGCGTAGAGGCTTGCACCTGGCCCCATGACCCGCGAATGCTGTTTCGCGCACAACGGCATCGACCGGACTGGGGGTCATTGAAGAAGGCCTACGAAAACAGCTATCGGATGGCCAAGACACAACC
This sequence comes from Pseudomonas sp. B21-041, assembly GCF_024748675.1. Lineage (NCBI taxonomy): Bacteria > Pseudomonadati > Pseudomonadota > Gammaproteobacteria > Pseudomonadales > Pseudomonadaceae > Pseudomonas > Pseudomonas sp. B21-041. The sequence continues at coordinate 6,383,933 of NZ_CP087175.1, read as the reverse complement.
CCAGGAGTATCAGCGCATGTCGCTGGCGGCGATCGAACGCATGCACGATTACTGCGCGCAACCGGCGTTGCAAAAGCGTGTCGCCGATTTTTTCGGGCTGGCATCACCGGTCGACAACGTTGCCCCGATTACGGATAACGCCTCATGCTGATCATCATCCATTCGGAAACCAACCAGCACACCATCAGCCGTAACCTCGGGCGTTCGGAGTACAGCTATTACTTCGTTCTCAAGGAGTATCGGCCGGTCCTGGAGCGACTCGGGCGGGTGATCGAGGTCATGGACCCGAACACTGAAGTCGATGCGTTGTACGCCGACTGCCAGTCCCGTGACGAGCCGTGTGTATTTCTCTCGTTCTCGCCACCGCACCGCACGCCGGTGCATCTGGCCTGCCCGACGTTGCCTGTCTTTGCCTGGGAATTCAGCACCATCCCCAACGAGCCATTTGCCGGCGATCCGTTGAACGACTGGCGCACTGCACTCAAGGCCTGCGGTGCGGCGATCACCCATTCCACTTACACGGTCGATGCGGTGCGCGAAGCGATGAGCATCGGTTACCCGATTGTTGCCGTACCCGCCCCGGTCTGGGATCGATTCGCCGCGCGTGGCGTTCAGTTGCAGGGGCAACCTGTGGTCGATTCGGTACGTTTGACGATCAAAGGGCTGGTGGTCGACAGCCGTGAGGTCGATCTGGATGCCTTTGGTCCGGTTCATCTGCGCAGTGGCCCGGGTATCGACTTCCTCGCACCGGTCACCGAGCAGACGTTGTTGCTCGAAGGCGTGGTCTACACCTCGGTGTTCAATCCGCGCGACGGCCGCAAGAACTGGGAGGACATGATCAGTGCCTTCTGTGCGACTTTTCGCGAGAACGATGACGCAACGCTGGTGCTCAAACTCACTCACCACGATGCCGAAGAGGCGCTCACCGATATCCTTCATCACCTCTACAAAAACCAGCCTTATCGCTGCCGTATCGTGCTGGTCTATGGCTATCTGGCGGACGCGGATTACGAACGGCTGGTGCAGGCGACCCGTTACGTCGTCAATACGTCCTACGGCGAAGGCCAGTGCCTGCCGCTGATGGAGTTCATGTCTTGCGGCAAACCGGCCGTGGCGCCGTGCACGACGGCGATGATCGACTATCTCAATATCGATAACGCGTTTCTGATCGAGGCGACCGAGGAGTTTACGGCCTGGCCGCACGATCCGCGCTCGGCCTACCGGACCCTGCGCTACGCGGCCAATTGGGCGTCGATTTGCGCGGCCTACCGAGCCAGCTACGCGGTGGCCAAAAACGATCCGCAGCGTTACGCGCACCTTTCGGCGCAAGCCGTGGAGAGTCTGCGAGGGTTTTGCAGTCAGGCTGTGGCTGAACAGCGCTTGCAGGCATTTTTTGCGCAACTGTTCGAGCGCCGCGCTGAACTTGCCATGGAGGCTGCCGGAGCATGATACGTCGATTGTTCCAGCGATTTTTAGCCGAGCCGCAAGCGCCGCAAGCCGTTGAACCCGTCGACGAACCCGTGGTTGATCCGACACCTGAATCCGAACCGGAGCCCTTGTTCACCTGGTCGCCGCGCGACGTCGGTTTGCGTGATGCGGTTCTGGACGGCTGGTTTCTCAATGACAGCGGCGAATTGCTCAAGGGCTTCGCCATAACGCCTGAAGACACCTTGCTTGATGTCGGTTGTGGCGAGGGTGCCGCGACTTTGTTTGCGGTACGTCAGGGCGCATCGGTGATCTTCACCGACAGTGAGCACGACAAAGTGAGCGAGCTGGCGCGTCAGGTTGAAGCTAAGAGTTCCAGGCCGAGTCTGGGGCTGGTCAGCAACAGCTTGCCCTTGCCTCTGGCGGACGGTTGCGCGAGCCGAGTGGTGTGTATGGAGGTGTTGGAGCACGTCGACGAGCCTGAGTCGTTCATGGCCGAACTGGCGCGTATGGGGCGGCCCGGTGCGTTGTATCTGCTCAGCGTGCCGGCACCGGTTGGCGAGCATCTGCAGAAAGGTATCGCCCCCGCGAGTTATTACCAGTCTCCCAATCATGTACAGATTTTCACCCCGGAGCGCTTCGAGGCGATGGTCGAGGATGCCGGGTTGGTCATCGAACATCGGCAAGCCACCGGGTTCTTCTGGGTGATGGGGATGATTTTCTTCTGGGCCAGCGAAAAGGCTGCCGGCAAGGATCCGGGCGGTGCGGTGCGCGATCGCATTCAGGCACCGTTCCCGCATTTGATGGGCGGGTGGGCGAGAACCTGGGAAGAGATGCTCGACCGGCCCGACGGGCTTGCGATCAAACAGATCCTCGACCAGTTCATGCCCAAGAGCCAGGTGATCATTGCCCGTAAACCACTGGATGCGGGGAGACCGGATGATCAGTAAACGCATCATGGATATCGAGGTGCTGCGCGCCATTGCAGTGCTCGGGGTGCTGTTTCATCACCTGTCCGGCAATCTGTTCCAGGATCCTGTGCCGCTGCTCGAATCCATTCACGCCTGGGCGCAGCCGTGGTGGGGGGTCGATCTTTTTTTCGCGATTTCCGGATTTGTCATCGCCCGTAGTCTGATTCCTGCGCTGCGCGGTTGCAGCAACCGTCAGGAGTGCTGGGAGCAAACGCGTAACTTCTGGTTGCGTCGAGTCTTTCGCCTGTTGCCATCGGCCTGGTTATGGCTGGCACTGGTGTTATTGCTGTGCATGTTTTTCAACCGCTCCGGGGCATTCGGAACGGTACAGGCCAACCTGCAGGCCACGCTCGCGGGGGTATTGCAGTACGCCAATTTCCGCTTTGCCGACGCCTTCTTTCGTTATGAGTACGGCAGCAGTTTCGTCTACTGGAGTCTGGCGCTGGAGGAACAGTTCTACCTGCTGTTTCCGCTGCTGATTCTGCTCTGTCGCAAACACCTGGTGTGGGTATTGCTGGCGCTGGTGGCCGTGCAACTGTTGCTGGTGCGTACGCCGTTGCTGATGGTCGTGCGAACCGACGCGCTTGCCCTTGGCGTGTTATTGGCAATGTGGAGTGTTCAACCGAGCTATCAACGCTTTCAACCGACTTTTCTGCGGCGTCCCTGGGTCGGGACTTCAGCACTGATCGTCATCGGATTACTGATGAGTTACCTGGCCACCGACCCTTTTTCTGCCAGTCACTATCGCATCGGCGCTATCGCGATACTCAGTGCCTTGTTGGTGTGGATCGCCTCCTACAACCGGGATTATCTGTTGCCGGCCGGACGCTTGCAGCGGTTGATGGCGTGGGTGGGCAGTCGTTCCTACGGCATCTACCTGATCCACATTCCGGCGTACTTCCTGGTGCGCGAAGTGATTTTCCGTTTGCAGGGAGCAGGACTGCCGAGCCCGGCGGGACACCCGATCGTTACCTTGCTGTTGGCATTCGGTCTGATCGTATTGCTCAGCGAACTGAATTATCGCTTCATCGAAATGCCGATGCGCGACCGTGGCACCGCACTGGTGAAACGCCTCGCAACGTCCCGAGCGAAGGTAGCGCCCTCTGAAGTGACCTCTTGATCGACGTGTGGGAGCGAGCCTCCTCGCGAAGAGGCCGGGTCAGTCACACAGCTTTCGGCTAATACACCGCCTTCGCGATCAGGCTCGCCCCCACGCGGATTTGTGTAACCTTGCAGCCTTGTGGTGTCAGGGATCTGGAAGGTATGCGGTTTATCGTCGGTCTGTTTGCTTTGATCGTGCTGTCTGCTTGCAAGCAGCAGGACGCGCCATCCCTCGACCAACAGCTCTATATCTGGCAACGTCAGTGGACTCCGGCCCACACGGCAGCGCTACATGACAGCCGCGATGACTTCTCGACGCTGCGGGTGCTGGCGCTGCAGGCCTTTCCGAACGCGGGATGGAGTCGGGCGCGGATCGATGCGCACTTATTGAAAGCCGATGGTCGTCCGTTGATTGCGGTGATTCGTCTCGACGGCCAGCTCAAGTCGCTGGATCAGGATCAGGTCACCGCGCAGATTCTGCAGGTGCTCGCCGATTGGCAGGCGCAAGGCCTGACGCTGAGCGGTGTCGAAATCGACCACGACGCGGGCAATGCGCGGTTGCCGGCGTATGCTGAATTTCTCAGACATCTGCGCTCGGCCTTACCGACGAATCTGCCCTTGAGCATCACGGCACTACCGGCCTGGCTCGGCAGTGTGCAATTGCCCGAACTTCTGCAAACCGTCGACAGCAGCGTGCTGCAAGTGCATGCCGTCAGCGATCCACGCCGGGGTTTGTTCGATCCTGATCAGGCGTTGAAATGGGCCAAGGCCTGGGCGCGCATCACCGAAAAACCGTTCTATCTCGCGCTGCCGGCTTACGGCGTGGCGCTGCTGCCGGATGACGGCGGGGCGCCGGTGGTGGAGAGCGAGGTGCAACTTGAACGGGATGGTGAGCGCCGCGAGTTGCTGGCTGATCCGCTGCAATTGAGCCAACTCGGCAAGGCCTTGCGCGAAGACCCGCCGGCGCATCTGGCCGGATTGATCTGGTTTCGCCTGCCGCTGGCTAATGACCGCCGCGCATGGAGCCTGACCACCCTGCGCGCGGTGGCCCGGGGTGATCAACTCGTCAGCCAGCTCGGCGTGACGTTCAGCGAACACGACGGTCTCTACGACATCAAACTCGAAAACCCCGGTAACCTCGACAGTGCCTGGCCTGCGCAAATCACCTTGAAGGCGCAAAGCTGTGAAGGCGCCGATGCGCTCGCCGGTTACTCGTTGCAACAAGGCCCGGATCTGCTTACCTTCACCCGCCTGCGCGACGGCCGTTTGCCGGCGGGTGGGCAACGCGCCATCGGTTGGGCGCGTTGCGCCAATATTGATCAAGGAGGTTCGCATGTTGACCCGTAACTGGCCCCGCCATCTGCTCTGCCTGAGCCTCTGCCTGCCGCTGGGTTCGGCGCTGGCCTGCGGACCGGACTTCCCCATGCGCCTGCTCGACAATCGCGGGCAAACCCTCGCGGATCTGCCTGAGGGCAACTTCAACTTCGAACTCAGTCGTCTCGGCAAAGCCATCGCCGGGCTGAAGAATGTCACCGCGGCAACGCACAATCCGAACGATATGTACGGCGAGGAAAACGCGGCCGCCGAGGCACGGGAGAAGGCCGAGCAGGCCGGACTGAGCGCCGAGCAGCAAGCGTTGGTCAAACAACTGCGTGGCCTGACCGATGCGCGTCAGGTCGAGGTGCTGGGCGCCAGTCTGCCGACGGAAATCCGTTTGTACGTGGCCGGTGCGGTGGCGTTTGCCACAGGCGATCATCAACTCGCCGTCGAGTATTTCAACAAGCTGCTGGCGCTGCCGGCAGATCAGCGTCCGTTGCGCAGCACGTGGGCGGCGTATTCGATGGGCCGTACCTGGTTTGCGATGAGCAGCGAAGGAGGGGATGCGGTCGAGGCGCTGGAACAATCGCGTGATGCGTTCCGCCAGGCCCGGCAACTGAGCATCGACGGTTTCAGCGATCCGCTGGAGTTGGGTGTTGCCAGCCTCGGTGAAGAGGCGCGGGTGTTGCGCTCGGCAGGCGACTGGAGCGGCGCCATCGAATTGTATGAAGCACAGAATCTGCACGGTTCGGCCGTGGGTTACACCTCGCTCAAGCAATTGATGAATGAACTGGCGGAGTTGCCCGAGGCCGAACTGGCCGAGCTGCTGCAACACAAAACCGTGCAGCAACTGGTCACGGCATCGCTGGTCAGCCGCCAAGGCTGGTCGTTTGGCGATGAGCCGCCGAACGAGAAGAAACTGGTCAAGCTGCTGCAAAACAGCACCCGTGGCAGCCTCGACAACGCTGATCGTCTGGCGGCAATGAGTTATCAACAGGGTGATTACGCTGGGGCCAAGGCTTTTCTCGAGAACGCCGGCGACGACGGATTGGCGTGGTGGCTACGGGCGAAACTGGCGGTGCGTGACGGCGATAAAAATGCCGCGGCCGCCGCCTATTCGAAAGCCGCGCAGGCCTTCCCGCAGAGCGAAGACTGGGGTTACCGGCGCACCCCGGACTGGGCGTATGAAGCCGTTCAGCCGAAGTGCCGGGTCGAGGGCGAAAGCGCGATTCTCGCCTTGCAGCGCGGCGAATACCTGCAAGCCTTCGTGCAGTTGTATCGCAGCAACAGCACCTATTGGTTCGACGCTGCGACCGTGGCCGAACGCGTGCTGACGGTCGAAGAACTGAAAAAATACGTCGACGACAACGTCCCGGCGCCGCCGGCGTTGCCCCAGCAGGAGCGTGACAACTACGTGCCGCTGCCGGTCGCCGCCAGCCTGCGCAATCTGCTTGGTCGACGCTTGTTGCGCGAAGGGCATTACGCCGACGCGGTGGCTTATTTCGACAATCCCGACCTGCAAAACAAGGCCCGACTCTACGGCGAACAACGGCTGAAGGCCGATGCCGCGTGGTGGCCGACCAAACGCGCCAGTGCCTTGTACAACGCGGCGTGGACAGCCCGCGAGTGGGGCATGGATATTCTCGGTTACGAGATGGCGCCGGACTACGCCACGTTCGGTGGCAACTACAGTCTGGAAAGTACCGAGCTGAAAGTCGGTCCGCTGGTGAGCGAAGCCGAAGTGCAACGTCAGGTCGCCAGCGAAGCGAAACCGGATCAGCGCTATCACTACCGTTTCGTCGCCACCGCGCTGGCCGGGCGCGCCGCTGACAACCTGCCGCACACCAGTCAGGCGTTTGCCGCAGTGCTGTGCAACGCCGCTGGCTGGAACAGTAGCCTGGAAGATCAGAGCGCGCTGTATCAGCGTTACATCAAGGAAGGTCCGTTTGTGCCGTGGGCGGTGGATTTCGGCAATCAGTGCCCGTACCCGGATTTCGAAAACGCCAACAAGCGTTACGTCACCCAGGTCACCGATGCTGTGCGCTCGTCGCTGCGGCCGTATAAGTGGCCGGTGCAGATCGGCGCGGTCGCGTTGGTCGCAGCCGCCGCGTTGCTGTTGATCAGCCGTCGCCAGCGCAAGGTCCGTAAAGGCTAAGCTTGCTGGACGAAGGTCAGGCGCACGGCGAAACCGATCAGCAAGCTGCCGAACAACCATTGTTGTACGCGTTGGGCCGTTGGACTGTGTTGCAGCCAACGACCCAGCGCGGCGCCGGTCAGCGCGTAAGCGCTGTCGAACAGCAGGCCGACGCCGACCAGCAGCACGCCGAGCACGGCGAATTGGCTCAGTACTGGTGCGCCGTCATTGACGATGAATTGCGGCAGCAACACCGAACAGAACAGCAGCGCTTTGGGATTGAGCAGGTTGGTCAGCAAACCGCGTCGGACGGCTTCGCGCCATTGCCCGTGTGCGTCGTCAGCTTCACCGGTATTCAGGTTCGGCAGCAGGGTGCTGCGCAGGCACTGAATGCCGATCCACAGCAGATACGCCGCCCCCGCCAATCGCACCACCTCGAATGTCCATGGCGCCGCTTTGAACAGCGCCGCCAGCCCCAACGCCGCCAGGGCCACGTGACAACCACGGGCGATGCCCAGACCGACAGCGGTGGCCAGCGCCGCGCCGCGTCCCTGCCGAGCGCCGGTTTGCAGCAGCAGGATCATGTCCGGGCCGGGCAACAGATAGACCACCGCCAATGCCAGGAAAAACAGCCAGAGACTCGCCACGCTACACCCCTTTCGTTGTCGATTCGGTGAGCCAAGTCTAGGCCCGAAAGGTGGGGCAGGTGCTTGCGTAGTCCGCTTCAAAAGCTTGCTGCTTTGGCATAACCTGCTGGTTTTCACCGTAACGACTATCAGGATCTGCCAAACATGAAACTCGACGCCTTTGATCGCAAGATTCTCACGGCCCTGCAACGCAATGGACGCCTGAGCAATGTCGAGCTGGCGGACGAAATCGGCTTGTCGGCCTCACCGTGTCTGCGCCGGGTGCGGATGCTCGAGGAGGCCGGGGTGATTCGCGGTTATCAGGCCAGTCTCGATCGCGATGAAGTCGGGCTGGGACTGACGGTGTTTGTCGGGGTCAAGGTCGAGCGCCACAACGATGCACAGGCCGAGGCGTTTTACACCGCAGTGACGGCATTGCCGGAGGTGATTTCAGCATTTCTGGTGTCTGGGGAATCGGACTTTTTGCTGCAAGTGGTGGTGCCGGATTTGCGTGCGTATGACCGTTTTCTCAGCGGCTGCCTGTTGAAACTGCCGGGGGTGAGTGACATCCGCAGCAACTTTGCGATTCACACGGTGAAGACGCCGGGGGCGTTGCCGCTGGGGCATCTTCCTGCCTGAGACCAAGTTGTCCCCAATCGCGAGCAGGCTCACTCCTACATTGATCGCGGTGCTTCTGAACAAACGCGATCAACTGTAGGAGTGAGCCTGCTCGCGATAGCAGACGCCCAGTCACCGGATAATTTTTTGCTTACATCTGCGTCGCCATCCCCTCGACATTCATCGCCGCCTGGCGCAACGCTTCCGATCGCGTTGGATGTGGATGGCAAGTCAGTGCGATGTCCTCAGCCGAAGCACTGAACTCCATCGCCACGCAAAACTCGCCAATCATTTCACTCACGCTCGGACCGACCAGGTGTACGCCGAGTACTTCATCAGTGCGCTCGTCGGCGATGACTTTGGCAAACCCCTCGGTCTCATGGTTGATCTTCGCCCGGCTGTTGGCGGTGAACGGGAATTTGCCGACCTTGTAGGCGCGTCCTTCAGCCTTGAGCTGTTCTTCGGTTTTGCCGACGCTGGCCAGTTCCGGTTTGGTGTAGATCACGTTGGGGATCAAGTCGTAATTGACCTCGCCGGCCTTGCCATGGATCTGCTCGACGCAGGCCATCGCTTCGTCTTCAGCCTTGTGCGCGAGCATCGGCCCGGAGGTCACATCGCCGATCACCCAGACTCCGGCGGCTTCGGTGCGGTGCTGTTTGTTGGCGAGCATGCCGCGTTTGTCGGTGCTCAGGCCGACGTTCTCCAGACCGAGGCCCTGGGTGTACGGGCGACGACCTATGGCCACCAGCACGTAATCGGCTTCCAGCAACTCGGCAGTGCCGCCAGCGGCCGGCTCGACGCTGAGTTGCACACCGTTGGCGGAAGCGGTGGCGCTGGTGACTTTCGAACTCAACTTGAACGCGATGCCCTGTTTGCTCAGCGAGCGTTGCAGGGTTTTGCCGGCCTCGCCATCGACGCCCGGGCAGATGCGGTCGAGGTATTCGACCACGGTGACCTGCGCGCCGAGCCGCCGCCATACCGAGCCCAACTCCAGACCGATCACACCGGCACCGATCACCACCAGGTGTTTGGGCACTTCACTCAGGGAAAGCGCACCGGTCGAATCAAGGATACGTTTGTTGTCGATCTCGACACCGGGCAGGGGAGTGGGCTCGGAACCGGTGGCGATGATGATGTCCTTGGCGGTCAGTTCGACTTTGCCGCCATGATCGTCGGTCACCGTGACCTTGCCGGGGCCGTCGATGTGGCCCCAGCCCTTGATCCAGTCGACCTTGTTCTTGCGAAACAGAAATTCGATGCCTTTGGTCAGGCCAGCCACGCTTTCGTCTTTCTGTTTCATCATTTGCACAAGATTTAGCGTCGGTTTGACCTCGATGCCGAGGTTGGCGAATTCCGCACCCATCGCCGCATCGTAAAGCTCTGATGCATGCAGCAAGGCTTTGGACGGCATGCAACCAACGTTCAGGCAGGTGCCGCCGAGGGTTGCCCGGCCTTCGACGCAAGCGGCCTTGAGGCCCAACTGGCCGGCGCGGATCGCCGCGTTATAACCACCCGGGCCGCCGCCCAGAATCACTACGTCATAGTTGCTCATGTGCTTGCTCCTGATGGATGGATGCAGATCGCTAACGGTAGTTTCGGATAAAAATTACGAACGTAATATGTGCGTTTGCGGACATTTCGGTCAAGGCTTCAGCCAAGCGACAGGTTGGGCATCTTTGAATAAGCGTAATTGTGTACGAATATTTCACGCTTTTCGTTATATCGTAACGATATGCAGTGTTGGCTAATGAATTGGGGTGATATGCAAGTCGATCTGGAGGTGGATGGCACGCAAGTGACCGCACTGCCGCGCTTTCAACAGGCGGCCGTGCAGAGCCGGCGTCTGCGCCGCTGGGCGATCGGTTTCGGCGGATTGGCCGGGGCAGGCTGGGTGCTGGCGTTCTTTGTCGGGCTGTTTGCCGCGCAATCATTGTGGCTGCCGCTGCTGGTCAATCAGAGCGCCGCGCTGCTGGTGCTGGTTGCCGGGCTGCAATCGGCGTGGTGGGTGACACAGTGGCGCGCACGGGTGATCAATCCGGTGGTGCTGGCGCCGCTTGCTGGGGAGGAACAATCCCCGCCGCTAGGGTGGTATGAGCGGCTGCTGGACCGGTTGAGTGAGCGCAGTCTGCATCTGCTTGGCCAGATCGGCGCGGCGACGCTGTGGTTGGGTGGCTGGGCGCTGCTGGCGGTGCTGAGCATCGAGCAGGTTTGGAATCTGACTTTGCCGCCTGCTGCGGTGGGTTTATCGGCAACGGTGGGCGCAGCGTTGGCATTGTTGTTGGCGTTCGGTCTGCTGGTGCTGGAGCGGCAACTGGCCCAGGAAAACCCGGCGCAATGGCCCGAAGCGGTTTCACTCGCGCAACTGACGCGTGTGGCGATCATCAGCCTGGTGCTGGGCGCACTGTGTTTGTTGTTCGCTGGCGAGAATGCCGTGTGGCCAATTCGCGTCGCTGTCCTGATCGGTATCTTGCCGGGATTGGTCGCGATCGAGTTGTTATTGCGCGCCGTTCTTTCAGTGTTCAGCCCTCGTCGCGAACAGCTTGAGCCGCGCCTGCTGGCGCGCAGTTTTGTCGCCGAGATGCTGCGCTGGCCGCCACAACCTTTACTCGCGTTGCAGCATGAATTGCACAACCGTTTTGGCATCGATCTGCGCCAGATCTGGGCGTTCAGCTACATGCGCCGTGCTTTTCTACCAGTGCTGGTGCTAGTAGCCGCAGTGGGTTGGTTGCTCACCGGGATCCATGAAATTCCGCTACAGGGACGCGGTATTTATGAGCGCTTTGGCAAACCGGTGCAGGTATTCGGCCCAGGTTTGCACAGCGGCTTACCTTGGCCGCTGGGGCGGGTGCGGATCATCGAAAACGGCGTGGTGCATGAACTGGCCACCAGCGTCGGCGAAAACCCGGTCCCGCTGCAAGCCAACCCTGCTGAGGGTCCGGCACCGATGACCGCCAACCGTTTGTGGGACGCCAGCCACGTCAACGACAAATCGCAAGTGATCGCCAGCAGCCGTGGCGATCAGCAGAGCTTTCAGATCGTCAACATGGATGTGCGCTTCGTCTATCGCATAGGCCTCAGCGATCAGGCCGCACTGGCGGCGACGTATAACATTGCGGATGTGCCAACGCTGATTCGCAGCACCGCCAGCCGGATTCTGGTGCACGACTTTGCCTCGCGCACGCTGGACGGCTTACTTGGTCAAGACAGGGTAGGGCTGGGCGATGAGATTGGTCGCGCGGTGCAGCATGATCTACAAACACTCAACAGTGGCGTGGAGATTCTCGCCACGGTCGTCGAAGCCATTCACCCGCCGGCCGGTGCCGCCAATGCCTATCACAGCGTGCAAGCCGCGCAGATCGGCGCGCAGGCATTGATCTCCCGCGAGCGTGGCGCGGCAACTGAAGCGAGTAATCAGGCGCAATTGCAGGCCAGCCTGGCTCGCGATCAGGCCAGCGCCAATGCGCGGGAAATCAATGCTACGGCGCAGGCGGCGGATCTGAAATTCAGCGCCGAGCAAAAAGCTTACGCCAGTGCCGGCCAAGCTTTCGTGCTGGAGCAATATCTCGGTCAGCTCAGCCAAGGGCTGAGCAAGGCCAAGTTGCTGGTACTCGACCATCGTCTCGGGGGCAGCAGCAATGCGCCGACCATCGACTTGCGGACCTTCACGCTGCCGGCTGACCCGACGCCCGCGCGTACCACCGCTCAACCAGGAGTCGCCCATTGAGCCAGTCGCATACTCACGAACCGCATGATCACAGCGGCCACGATCATGGCAACGGCGGACATCACCATCATCATGGGCATCATCACCATCACCACGGTGCGCCGGAAGAGGCAGGGCCTTTCCCGTGGCGACGCATGAGTTGGGCCCTATTGCTGGTGGCGTTCGCCATCGCGGCGGCAAGCCTGGTGCAAGTGCGCTCGGGCGAGGCCACGGTCATCACGCGTTTTGGTAACCCTGCGCGGGTGTTGCTTGATCCGGGTTTGAGCTGGCGTTGGCCGGCACCGTTCGAGGCGGCGATTCCGGTTGACTTGCGTTTGCGCACGACGTCCAGTGGCTTGCAGGATGTCGGCACCCGTGACGGCTTGCGCATCATTGTGCAGGCCTACGTGGCGTGGCAGGTGCAGGGCGATGCGGACAATGTGCAGCGTTTCATGCGTGCGGTGCAGAATCAGCCGGACGAAGCGGCGCGGCAGATTCGTACCTTTGTCGGCTCGGCGCTGGAAACCACCGCGAGCAGTTTTGATCTGGCGAATCTGGTGAACACCGATGCCAGTCAGGTGCGTATCGCCGATTTCGAAGCGCAGTTGCGCCAGCAGATCGATCAGCAATTGCTCGCGACGTATGGCGTGCGGGTTGTGCAAGTCGGCATCGAGCGTTTGACCTTGCCGTCGGTGACACTCACTGCCACGGTCGATCGCATGCGCGCCGAGCGTGAAACAATTGCCACTGAACGCACGGCGATCGGCAAACGTGAGGCCGCGCAAATCCGTTCCGCAGCTGAGCGCGATGCGCGAATTGTGCAGGCTGACGCGACGGTAAAAGCGGCAGAGATCGAAGCGCAGTCTCGTGTCGAAGCGGCGCAGATTTATGGCCGTGCTTACGCCAGTTCACCGCAGCTTTACAACTTGCTGCGCTCGCTCGACACCCTCGGCACCATCGTTACGCCGGACACCAAACTGATTCTGCGCACCGACACCGCGCCATTTCGAGTATTGGTCGACGGCCCGCCGACACTCGACAGCAAATCCGGATCGCAGCCATGAATGATGAAGTTCCACGTGGAACATCTTCGCTGAACAGTCCATGGATTCAGGCGGGGCGTTTGGCATTTTTTGCCTTGTACGCGGTGACGATCCTGGCTGCATTGGTCTGGGTGTTTTCCAATGTGCGGCAAATTGATCCGCAAAATCGTGCCGTGGTTTTGCATTTCGGCGCGCTGGATCGCATCCAGAATGCCGGTCTGCTATTGGCTTGGCCGCAGCCATTCGAACAGGTGATTTTGCTGCCGGCAGCCGATCGGGTGATCGAGCGTCGTGTCGAGAATCTGTTGCGCAGTAATGAGGCGCTGAAGGCCGATCGGGTCGCTTCCTTTGCCACCCCCCTGAGTGATGCGCTGGCCGGATCCGGTTATTTATTGACCGGTGATGCCGGCGTGGTGCAACTGGATGTGCGGATGTTCTACAAAGTCACTGACCCTTACGACTTCGTGTTGCAGGGCGAACATGTCTTGCCGGCGCTGGATCGTCTGGTGACACGCAGCGCGGTGGCGCTGACGGCCGCACGCGATCTGGACACCATCCTGGTCGCCCGCCCGGAGTTGATCGGTGCCGACAATCAAGCCGCAGAACGTCGTGAAAAACTGCGTGGCGATCTGGTGCAAGGCATCAACAAACGCTTGGCCAATTTGAAGGCAAGCGGGCAGGGTATCGGTATCGAAGTGGCGCGAGTCGATGTGCAATCGAGTCTGCCCGATCCGGCGGTCAGTGCTTTCAACGCGGTATTGACCGCTAGTCAGCAAGCCGACAAAGCTGTGGCCAATGCACGCACCGACGCCGAGAAACTCACCCAGACCGCCAATGAACAGGCCGACCGCACGCTACAAGTCGCTCACGCGCAGGCTGGCGAGCGCTTGGCCAAAGCCTCTGCCGATACGGCCACGGTGTCGAGTCTGGCCAAAACTACCGACCCGCAAATGCTCCTGCGCTTGTACCGCGAGCGCATACCGAAGATTCTCGGTCAGGCCGGATCGGTGACCACGGTCGACCCGAAAGACGATTCCCGCCTGATCATTCAGGGAGCCAGTAAATGACTGCGACGACCGCCGCACCGAGCCTGTTGTCTTCGGCCGAACAACGCCGTGCTGCACGGCAACTGACCTTGGCCATGCTTGCGCTGGGCCTGCTTGGTCTGGGTCTGATCTGGCGCTGGCAGATGCCTGAGCAAACCGGTGTCAGTCAGTTGCTGCTTGGGTTTGCATCTTTATTGGTTGGCGTGCCGGTAATGCGCTCGGCGTGGTACAGCCTGCGCTATCCGAGCTTGCACGGCATCACCGATCAACTGATTGCCCTGGCTATGCTCGGTGCATGGGCGACTGGTGACTTGCTGACAGCGGCGTTGCTGCCGATCATCATGATCTTCGGCCATGTGCTGGAGGAGCGCAGCGTCATCGGCTCGCAAGAGGCGATCCATGCCCTTGGCCAACTGACGCGCAGCCATGCGCGCAAGGTGCAAGTGGATGGCTCGATCATCGAAGTGGACAACGGCACGTTGAAAGCCGGCGACACCGTTGAAGTGCGCGCCGGTGATCGGATTCCCGCAGATGGTCGAGTGTTATCCGGTCAGGCCAGTCTCGACACTGCATCGATTACCGGTGAATCGGTGCCGGTCGAGGCGGGTGTCGGTATGTCGGTGTTCGGCGGTGCGATCAACCTCGACGGTCTGTTGCGTATTGAAGTGACGCGCACCGGTGGCGAGTCGACACTGGGCAAGGTCATCGCGTTGATGCAGAACGCCGAGCGCTCGAAACCGCCAATCACCCGGTTGCTCGAACGTTACGCTGGCAGCTATATGGTGCTGGTCTTGCTGCTGGCGGCAGTGACCTGGTTTATCACTCACGATGCGCAAGCGATGCTTGCGGTATTGGTCGCCGCTTGTCCGTGTGCGTTGGTGCTGTCGGCTCCGGCCACGGCGATTGCCGGTGTGGCGGTGGCCGCACGTCACGGCATACTGATCCGCAGTTCGGCGTTCCTTGAAGAACTGGCCGACCTGACTTCGCTGGTGGTCGACAAGACCGGCACCCTGACTTTCGGCACCCTGCGCCTACAGTCGATCAATAATCCGTGTGCAGATTCGTCCGTGATCATCGCGCTTGCCGCCAGCCTTGGCGCGGCAAGCAGTCATCCGGTCAGTCGTGCGCTCGCAGGGTTGGTCAGTCAGGAAGAATGTTTGGCACTCAGTGATATCCACGAACGTCAGGGCCTCGGTGTGGTGGCCATGACCGCGCAAGGCGAAGCCGCGTTGGGCCGACCGGAGTTGTTCGCGCAACTGGGCATCACCACGACGACGGTTCCCGATCACGACGGTCCCATCGCCGGGTTGGCATTGAACGGTGCATTCCTCGCCTGGTTGTTGCTCGCCGACACCGTTAAACCGGAAGCCCGTTTTGCCCTCGACGAATTGCGCGAGTTGGGTCTTGGCCGGCAATTGCTGCTAACCGGCGATCGCCAAAGCGTGGCGCAATCGCTGGCCAGCGAGGTCGGCTTGCATGAGGTGCAAGCCCAAGCCCTGCCCGAGGACAAACTCAATCACGTACTCAAGGAAATCAACAATGGTTTTCGGCCGATGGTAGTCGGTGACGGTATCAACGATTCCCTCGCACTGAAGGCGGGCGTGGTCGGTGTAGCGATGGGCGCGGGCGGAGCGGACATCGCGCTGGCCTCGGCCGACATCGTCTTGATCGGCAGTGACCTGCGCCGTCTCGGTACATGTGTGCGGCTTAGCCGCCAGTGCCGCAGGACGTTGCAGGTCAATGTGATTATCGGCCTGGGCTGGACGCTGGCCATTGTCGTGTTTGCCGCTTTCGGTTGGCTGGGTGCCGCCGGGGCGATGATCGCCGCGCTGCTGCACAACCTCAGCACGTTGCTGGTCCTCGGGAATGCCGGGCGCTTGCTGCGCTTTCAGGAGCCGTTGCTCAAGCTCAAGAACGATCTTTGAAATTATTTTTCGATCCTCTGTAACGCCGTCGGGGCCGCTCTCTCTAGTGCTATGTCGGGACTGAACAACCTTCCAGCCGACACCCCTGACGATTACCGAGGATAAGAAAAATGACCATCAAGACCGCTGCTGCTGGTGCCGCTCTCGCTTTGGCTGCCGCCACAATGTTTGCCGGTGTTGCCTCCAACGCGATGGCCGCCGATGCCAACGTTCACTGCTACGGCGTGACCTCTTGCAAAGGCCAGAACGACTGCAAAACCAAAGACCACGCCTGTAAAGGCATGGGCGCCTGCAAAGGCCAGGGCTTCAAGGCAATGACTCAGGCGGCGTGTGAAAAAGCCGGTGGCAAGGTCGGCGAATAACTGACCGGCAAGTGTTGCCGCAGTGGTTTGCGCCACTGCGGCCACTTTTTATCAGGAGTCCGCACATGTCCGCCTCTTTTCCTTTTCTGGGTTATGGCCTGGGTTTACGCAGTGCTTATTATCAACAGATCCTTGAGCAGTCGCCGGATGTCGACTGGTTCGAAGTGGTCTCGGAAAACTTCATGGTGCAGGGCGGCAAGGCTCTGTATTACCTCGATGCCGTCGCCGAGCGCTATCCGTTGGTGATGCACGGCGTATCGTTGTCCATCGGCGGGCCGCATGCCCTCGATCCTGACTACCTCAAACAACTCAAACAATTGGCCGAACGCGTCCGACCGGCATGGATCTCTGATCACCTGTGTTGGAGCCGCGGCAATGCCCATCAGCTACACGACTTGCTGCCGTTGCCTTACACCGAAGAAAGCCTGGTTTACATTGCTGCTCGGGTGATGCAGGTTCAGGATATTCTGCAGCGCCCGTTGGTGCTGGAAAACGTCTCCAGTTACGTGCGCGGCGCCTCGGACGAATTCACCGAGTGGGAGTTTCTCGCTTTGCTCAGCCATGTGAGCGGCTGCGAATTACTGCTGGACGTGAACAATGTCTACGTCAGTTCACGTAATCATGGCTTCGATCCGTGGGCCTTCATCAGCAGCCTGCCCGTTGATAAAGTCCGCCAACTGCATCTGGCGGGGCACAGCGATTACGGCGATTACGTGATCGACACCCACGACCATCCGGTGAGCGATCCGGTCTGGGCGCTCTATCAACGCACACTCGAACATTTCGGCCCGGTGGCGACGTTGCTGGAACGCGACGATCATTTTCCGCCCTTCGAAGCGCTGCTTGATGAACTGCAAACGGCCCGTCAGCTCGGGAACAATATTCTTGCGCGGAGGCAGCCATGCTCCTGAAAGAGTGGCAACTGGCGTTTGAAGCGTTTCTGCTCGAAGAAGACCCCAACGCGAATCCGACGTTGAGCGAGAGCCTGATCGGTGGCCCGACACTGGATGTCGGCACGGGACTGGCGATCTACCACAATGCTTACAAGGCGCGTTTGCTGGACGTGTTGCGCAATGACTTTCCGACGAGCCTGCACTGGCTGGGCGATGAGGAATTCGACCGCCTCGCAATGGCTTACATCCAACGGTATCCGTCTGCGCACTTCAGCCTGAGCTGGTTGGGCAAAGGCTTCGAAGGCTTCGTCCGCGAGCATCTGGTGCCGGAACAGAGCGCGCCGCTGGCTGAGTTGATTGCGCTCGAATGGGCCTTCACCCTGGCTTTCGATGCACCTGCCGCTGAGCCGCTGACAATTGAGGCCATGGCGGCTTTGGCTCCGGAGGAGTGGCCCGAATTGCGCGTCAGAGCGGTACCGTCCATGCAATGGCTGGAGTGCCGTTTCAACAGCCTTTCTTTATGGCGTTCGGTAAAGGAGGAATCGGAATTCCCTGGCAACATGCCGTTCGAAATCCCACAGATCTGTCTGATCTGGCGCAACCAGTTGATCTGCAGTTACCGCAGCCTGGATCCAGCCGAAGCTTCAGCTCTCAAGGGCATACTCAACGGTGGCTGGAATTTCGCCGAACTGTGCGCCGAGTTAGCAGTCACTTATGGTGAGGGCGCGCCACTTCAAGCCGTGACCTGGCTTAAACACTGGATTCAGGAAGGTTTGCTGGAGCGTCTGCAACGATAGACAAGGCTAATCAAATCGATAGCCTGCTATTTTTCCGGGATGGTCTACCCTCAGATCTGACGTCTGAAACAAGGGGGGATTTTCCATGCTCGCGCAACTTCCACCGGCCTTACAGAATTTGCAGCTTCCGCTGCGCCTGCGACTCTGGGATGGCCATGAGTTCAATCTGGGGCCGGCGCCCAGCGTCACCATCGTGGTCAAGGACCCGACGATGGTCAGCCAGTTCACCCATCCAAGCCTTGATGCGCTCGGAGCGGCATTCGTTGAAGGCAAGCTGGAACTGGAGGGCTCGATCAGCGAGGTCATCCGGGTCTGCGACGAATTGAGCAACGCTCTGCTCGGCGAAGATGACGACAGTCAGCCAGTGCGTACCTTGCACGACAAGGAAACCGACGCCAAAGCCATTTCCTACCATTACGACCTGTCGAATGCGTTCTACCAGCTCTGGCTGGACAGCGACATGGCCTACTCCTGCGCGTATTTCGAAACCGGCAGCGAATCCCTCGAGCAGGCGCAACAAGCCAAATTCCGCCACCTGTGCCGCAAGCTGCGTTTGCAGCCGGGTGACTATCTGCTGGATGTCGGTTGCGGCTGGGGTGGGCTGGCCAGGTATGCCGCGCGGGAGTTCGGTGCGAAAGTGTTCGGCATCACCCTGAGCAAGGAACAGCTGGAACTGGCCCGCGAACGGGTCAAAGCCGAAGGCCTGGAAGACCAGGTCGAACTGCAATTGCTCGACTATCGCGACCTGCCTCAGGACGGGCGTTTCGACAAGGTAGTCAGCGTCGGCATGTTCGAACACGTTGGCCATGCCAACCTGGCCGAGTACTGCAAAACCCTGTTTGGCGCGGTGAAGGAGGGCGGTCTGGTGATGAACCATGGCATCACCGCCAAGCACACCGACGGCCGTCCGGTGGGACGTGGTGCCGGGGATTTCATTGAGAAGTACGTCTTCCCCAACGGCGAATTACCGCACCTGGCGATGATCTCGGCCGAGATCAGCGAAGCCGGTCTGGAGATTGTCGACGTCGAAAGCCTGCGCCTGCACTACGCGCGCACGCTGGACCACTGGAGTGAGCGGCTGGAGGACAACCTGGAAGCCGCTGGCAAACTGGTGCCGGATCAAGCGCTGCGTATCTGGCGTCTGTATCTGGCCGGTTGCGCTTATGCGTTTGCGCGCGGCTGGATCAATCTGCACCAGATCCTCGCGGTGAAGGCGCATGCGGATGGCAGCCATGAACTGCCGTGGACGCGCGACGATATCTACAACCCTTAACCGCTAAGCAGTCCTTTTCTTACCGGTGAGGGCTTTCATAGAATCGGTGAAATAAGCCGGGCGATCCGCATGCCGACCTGTTGCAGGCGGTGGATCTCCCGGCTTTCTTCTTTGGCGACTTCGTAGGCTTGCGCGAAATCGGCGCTAAGCATGTTCTCCACGCTGGCGGCGAAGTCACTGTCGACGGTCAGCAGCATCACTTCGAAATTCAGCCGGAACGAACGGTTGTCCAGATTGGCGCTGCCGATCGCGCTGATCTCGCTGTCGATCAACACCACTTTCTGATGCAGGAAACCGGGTTCGTAGCGGAATACCCGTACGCCGGCGCGCACGGCTTCAAAGGCGTAGAGACTGGACGCGGCGTAAACGATGCGGTGATCGGGACGCGACGGCAGCAGCAATCGCACATCGACGCCCCGCAACACAGCCAATCTTAGGGCGGCGAATACAGCTTCATCCGGGATGAAATACGGGCTGGTGATCCACACCCGTTCGGTCGCCGCGTGGATCGCCTCAACAAAGAACAGCGAGCAGGTTTCGTAAGCATCTGCCGGGCCGCTGGCGAGCAATTGGCAGAGCACGCCGTCATCCGGGTATTCGTCGGGCAGGATCAGCGGCGGCAGGGTACGCGCGGCCCAGAACCAGTCTTCGGCAAAGGATTCCTGCATACAGGCGACGACCGGGCCACGCACTTTCACATGCGTATCGCGCCAGGGTGCCAGCGGTGGTTTTTCACCCATGTATTCATCGCCAACGTTATGCCCGCCGACAAACCCGACCACTCCATCGACCACGACGATCTTGCGGTGATTACGGAAGTTGACCTGAAAACGATTGAGCCAGCCACTGCGTGTGGCGAAGGCTTTGACCTCGACGCCGCCAT
The DNA here is from genome assembly GCF_024748675.1 of Pseudomonas sp. B21-041. Lineage (NCBI taxonomy): Bacteria > Pseudomonadati > Pseudomonadota > Gammaproteobacteria > Pseudomonadales > Pseudomonadaceae > Pseudomonas > Pseudomonas sp. B21-041. Next base: position 6,363,816 of record NZ_CP087175.1, on the reverse strand, counting down.
CACGCAACGTCTGCACATAGCTGTGGGGCAGGGCGTGGCTGCCGATGCGGTCGTAAAGCAGATGGATTGATACGCCTTCAGCAGCCTTCTTCAGTAGCAGATCACGCAAACGCTGACCGAGCCGATCATCGTGGATGATGAAAAACTGAATCAGCACCGCTTCTTTAGCTTGATCGATGGCCTGAAATATAGCGTCGAAGGTGGCCGTGCCGTTTACCAGCAATTGCACTTCGTTATTCGCCAGGCAAGGCATACGTCCCAGTTTGGGCATCGCACGTAACGAGGCATAGGCATTCGAGGCGCGTGCAGTCAGCGCTTCTTCCACCCACGGACGCCAGTTCAACTCGGAGATGGCCTGCCGCATCTGTTCGTTGGCCTGGCGTCGTGCCTTGATGTAACCATCAAAGGTGCTGCGCCCAAATACCAGGTACGGAATTAGCGTGAGGTAGGGAATGAAGATCAGCGACAATGCCCAGGCGATCGAGCCTTGAGCCGTGCGCACGGTGAGCACCGCGTGAATTGCGGCGATCAAGCCGAGTGTGTGTATCAGGGCGATCAGATAACCGAAAATGTGCGGTCCAAAATAATCCATGGGGCAGCCTTGCTCCGGAAGATTCAATGCTTAACAGACCATGTTCTGCCGCGAATGTCGCTATTTAATTGGTGCATGAACCGAAGCAATCGGCCGACGTCTAACGGCCACTACTGATCAGGAGTTTTTCGATGAACGTTCGTCTGCTGGGTTTGGCGCTGGGCCTGGGTTTGGCTTTGCCGGTGGTTGCGCAGGCGCAGATGCTGCAGCCGGGGCTGTGGGAAATGACATCGAGCAACGTCAAGGTCGATGACCAGCCGATGGATGTGCAATCGATCCTCGGCCAGTTGCAAGGCCAGATGACCCCGCAACAGCGTGCTGCGCTGGAGAAGAACGGGATCAATATCGGCGGCAAGGGCATTCGTGCCTGTCTGACGCCGGAGCAGGTGGCGACCAACGATATTCCATTGGCCGACCCGCAATCGGGCTGCAAACAGCAGATTACCGATCGCACCGGCAACCAGTGGAAATTCCGTTTCAGTTGCCCGAAAGCGCAGGGTACCGGGGTGGCGACGTTCCTCAGTGATCGTGAATTCACCACCGTGGCCAACGGCACGTTCAATGCAATCGGGATCAATCAGAAGGGCAGTCTGGAGACTCGCGCGGTTTGGTTGGGTCAGGACTGCGGCGCTGTGAAGCCAAGAGCTTAAAAGCTTCGCGAGCAGGTCGCACCGTCGCTCCCACCTTTGAAATGCAGTCTAATGTGGGAGCGACGGTGCGACGATTCGACCTGCTCGCGAAAGCGTCTTCGTATTCAGCGCATAAACCTCAGCGCCAGCCCCCGACATCCCTCGTTCACCCGACCCTCCCGCCAGGCAATCTGCCCCGACACCATCGTCGCATTCACCCGATGCCGAAAGCTGCGCCCGGCAAACGGTGTCCATCCGCACTGCGACAGAATGGGTTGCCGATTTACCTCCAGGGCTTGCGGTTCAACCAATACCAGATCCGCCCAGTAGCCCTCACGTAGATACCCACGATCGGGAATCGCAAAAAGATCCGCGACTCTGTGGCTGGTCTTCGCCACCAGCGTAGTGATTGGCAGCACATCGTCCGCCACCAACTCTAGCAGTGCCGGTAACGCGTGCTGCACTAAAGGCAAACCCGCAGGTGCCTGCGCATAAGGTCGCTGTTTTTCAGCCCAGGTATGCGGTGCATGGTCACTGCCGATCACATCGAGTCGATTGCTGTTCAGTGCCGCGCGTAGTGCATCGCGATCGGATTGGGTTTTGATCGCCGGATTGCATTTGATCAGGTTGCCGAGGTGGGGATAGTCGCGATCATCAAACAGCAAATGGTGCAGGCAAACTTCCGCCGTGATGTGTTTTTGCGCCAGCGGTCTGTCCTCGAACAACGCCAGTTCACGCGCCGTGGTCAGGTGCAAAACATGCAGGCGCGTGCCGTGACGTTTCGCCAGATCAACCGCCATTGAAGAACAGCGATAACAGGTCTCGGCATTACGGATCAACGCATGGGCAGCCGGGGGCAAACGATCACCGAACAGCTCATGCAAGTTGGCGGCATTGGCGTTGATGCTGGGCGTGTGCTCGCAGTGAGCCAAGAGGATCGTCGGCACCTCGGCGAACAGTCGCTCGAGGATCTTCGGATCGTCCACCAGCATATTGCCGGTCGATGCGCCCATGAACACTTTCACCCCGGCGACTTCACACGGACTGAGCGCCGCCACTGTATCGAGGTTGTCCTGGCTCACGCCAAAGTGAAACCCGTAGTTGGCCACGGAGTTGATCGCAGCCCGGCGCTTTTTATCCGCCAACGCTTCGAGGGTGAGAGTGGCCGGGTTTGTATTCGGCATGTCCATAAAACTGGTGATGCCACCGGCGACCGCCGCCCGCGACTCGGTATGAATGCTGCCCTTGGCTGGCGTACCAGGCTCACGAAAATGCACTTGGTCGTCGATCATCCCCGGCAGCAGCCATTGGCCCTTCGCGTCGATTTCCACCTTGGCGTTTTCGCCTTCGATGCTGCGGGCAATCTTGACGATGCGCCCATTGCTGACCAACAGATCGCCGTCGAACTCGCGTCCTTCGTTGACCAGCCTTGCGTTGCGAATCAGCACGCTGCTCATGGGTTCAGAACTCGTTCTGCAAGGCTTTGTAGCCGCGCACCAGGTCGACGTTGGTGCGCGCCACGTCTTCAGAAAACTCCGAGGCGCTGACGCTCACCGGTGGAAATTGCGAGAGGTCGGTGTTCGGGCCGATGCGAGTCGTCGAGGGCACATAGAAAGCGTCCGGCAAATCCCGACCGTCGACCACCGAGTTGTGCCGCACCACACAACCGTTGCCGACGACGCAGTTGAACAGGACACTGTTGAAACCGATGAACACTCGATCGCCGACGACGCAGGGGCCGTGCACGATCGAGCGGTGGGCGATGGAACTGTACTCACCGATGGTCACAGCCGCGCCGGATTTGGAATGGATGACCACGCCGTCCTGGATATTCGAATTGGCGCCGATGATGATCGGCTCCATCTCGCCTGAGGCGTCCACTTCGTCGGCGCGAATGACTGCGTAGGGGCCAACGAAGACGTTCTCGCCGATCACCACTTTGCCGCAGATAATCGCGGTTTTATCGACGTAGGCCGACTCGGCAATGTGGGGCAAATCACCTGAAGGATTCTTGCGGATCATGGTTGGCTCAGTGCGTCGTAAAGAGTGTTGAGGTTGTATTCGAACAGACCGGTGAAGGTACTGGCGGGACCGCTGGCGGCGAGGGCATCCGAGTACAGAGTGCCGCCAATGTGCGCGCCGCTTTCGTCAGCGATCTGTTTGAGCAGGCGTGCGTCCTTGATGTTTTCCATGAACACCGCTTTGACGTGGGCATGGCGAATCTGGGTGATCAGCGCGGCGACTTCGGCAGCCGAGGGGTCGCGTTCGGTGGACAGGCCTTGCGGTGCCATGAAGTCGATACCGTAGGCCTGACCGAGATATCCGAAAGCATCATGGCTGGTAACGATCTTGCGGTTGCCCGGTGGCAGCGCACCGAGTTTGGCTTTGGCTTCGGCGAGCAGGGCGTAGATCTGCTTCAGGTAGGTTTTGCTGTTGCGTTCGTAATCGGCTTTGTTCGCGGGATCCGCAGCGATCAGTGCTTTGGTGATATTGGCGACGTACAACTCGGCGTTCGCCAGATTGTGCCAGGCATGCGGGTCGGGAACGGTTTCGCCGTCTTCATCCAGCGAGCGTGGAATCACGCCGTGACTGGCACTGATGACCGTGGTTTTGGTCTCGGTACTGGTGACCAGACGATCCAGCCATGGCTCGAAACCCAAGCCATTCTTGACGATCAGTTTGGCCTTCAGAAGGGCTTTGGCATCGTCTGGCGTCGGCTCGTAAGTGTGAGCGTCAGCGTCCGGTCCAACCATGTTGGTGATCTGGACATGTTCGCCGCCGACCTGATGGACCATGTCGGCGAGGATGCTGAAGCTGGTGACCACGGGCAGTTTTTCCGCGGCCGACAATGACATCGACAGCATCAGGCTGAACAGCACGAGTAGAGCGCGCATCGGGAAACACCTCATTGGGATGTGAGCAAAGGCGGGCGGCGCAACAGACCGTGCACCGGCCCGAACACCACGGACAACAGATAGCCAAGGCCGGCGATCAGGACGATGGCCGGGCCGCTCGGCAGCGAGTAGTAGAACGACAGCAGCAAGCCGAACCAGACCGAGAGGCAACCGATGACGGCCGCGATGGCAATCAGGGTCGGCAGCCGGCGGCTCCAGAATCGCGAAGCCGCAGCGGGAAGCATCATCAGGCCGACTACCATCAGCGCGCCGATGGCCTGGAAACCGATCACCAGATTGAGTACGACCAGCGTCAGGAACACGCCATGGGCGAGTGGGCCGAGGCGGCTGACGGTTCTCAAGAACAACGGGTCGAGGGTGTCGAGCAGCAGCGGTTTGTAGATCAGCGCCATGGCGATCAGGCTGAATCCCGAAACCCACAACATGCCGGTGAGGGTCGGACCATCGACGGCCAGTGCTGAGCCGAACAGCAGGTGCAACAGGTCGAGGCGTTTGCCGGTGATGCCGAGGATGAGTACGCCACTGGCCAGCGAGATTGGATAGATCGCAGCGAGACTGGCGTCTTCGCGCAGGCCCGTGCGGCGGGTGATCCAGGCGGCGAGGCCAGCCATGCTCAAACCGGCGCCCAAGCCTCCCAGCGTTAGCGCGGGCAGGCTCAGTCCGGCAAACCAGAAACCCAATGCCGCGCCGGGAAGGATACCGTGGGCCACGGCGTCACCGATCAGGCTCATCCGTCGCAGGATCAAGAACACGCCGAGGGGAGCGGTGCTGCACGCCAATACCAGTCCGCCGAGCAGGGCACGGCGCATGAACACGAACTCATTAAATGGTTGCCAGAGGTGGGCGACGGTGAGCATCAGGCCACCTGTGTGTGAGGTGTTTGCTGAATGAGTTCTGCGCTCGCACCAAACACGCAGTCGCGGTTTTTGATCAGCAACGTTTTGGGGATGTGTTGGCGTACGGCGGCGAGGTCGTGACACACCACGACCAGTGTCCGACCTTCGCCGTGCCAGCCGTGGATGTGCTGCCAGAGCAACTGCTGACCGAGTTCATCGAGTGCGGCGTGGGGCTCGTCGAGCAGCAGCACGGGCGCGTCGGTCAGGCTCAGTCGAGCGAGCAGGGCGCGTTGCAGTTCGCCACCGGACAGGGCCATGAGTGGGCGTTGCTCGAGTCCGCTCAGGTGCCAGTTCGCCAGTGCGTCTTTCAAGCGCTGGCTTCGTAGTTGAGTCGAGAGCCTGCGTCCCCAGAAACCGGCGGCGACCAGATCTTCGAGGCTGATGGGGAATTGGCGATCCAGATGCTGTTGCTGGGGCAGAAAGGACAATCCGCTTTGACGTGGGACACTCAGCCCGACATTGCCTGCCAATGGCTTTTGTAGCCCAGCGATCACTTTCAGCAGGCTGCTTTTGCCACAGCCGTTGGCACCGATGATTGCCGTCAGGCTGCCGCTGTCGAGTTCAAGGTCCAGGGGCACGGTCAGTGGTTGGCCGGGCGCACCCCAACTCAGGGATTGGCAGCGGATCATGCTTGCTCACGCTGCCAATGGCTTTCGGCGACGGCGTCGTGAGCGTGAAGACTTTCGGCGTGGATCACTCGCAGTTGAAATGCGCTGATACCGGGAGTACGTCGCAGGGCCAGATTCAGGCGGCGTGCCGCGTCTTCGCAGAACATCAGGTTCTGCCCGTTGGCGAGGGCGAAGGCTTGTTCGTCTGCGCGTTTCACGGCGGTTTGTACGGCGGTGCCGAGGGCAGCTTCAGCGTCATTGATGATCACGCTAAGAGGAAACTCATCAATGAAGTCGTCGAGGTGAAGGTGCAATTGTGCTGTGCTGCGTTGGCTGTGAGGCGTGGCAAGGATGCCTTGGGTCGAGCCAAGCCATGCCAGAACGTCGGCGTGTTGTAGAGCGTTGTTGGCGAAGTCGGCGATGAATTTCTGCTGGATCAACTGTCGCGCCAAGGCTGCTGAGCAAGGGCAAGTTGAGGAGTAGGGCACTTCGATTTTGAGTTCCACGTGGAACACTTCATTTATCAGGCTGGCGAAAATGCTCGCGGGATAAGACTTCCAGCCGGCCAATGGGCTGATCAGCGCTGACCTCTTTAGCAGCAAATCGGTGTGGATATTCAGGTAGGCGCGGTTGGATAAACCTTCGTGGCTTTGCAGGAAATCCTTGAGCACCTGATGCAGTAGCGCTGGGGACAGGTTCTTCTGTTCGAGTGCTTCCAAGGCCAGATACAGCCGCGACATGTGAATGCCACGCGCCTCGCCATCATCAAGACTGACACCCGCATCAGCCTTGGCGCTCAAGCGCTGACCCTCTAACAAAACAGGTAACGCAATGCCGCGCATGCCCACCCATTCGAGTGGCAAAGTTTGGCGTGCGACCTGCGCGGCGATATCCGGAAGTGTCATCGAATTCATGTTCGGGACCGTCGTGTTGATTGAATTGAATGTTACATTATAACAATTCAAATCACGATGCCTTTTTCATGAACAGGCTTTCATATGCACAGACGCCACTTGCTTAATCTGATCCTGGCCAGCGCGGCCCTCGCTCTCCCTTTCAGAGTTTCAGCTACGCAAATTCGTAATGCGCGCCTATGGCGCTCGGATGAAAAGCTGCGATTGGTGTTCGATCTAAGCGGCCCGGTGCGCTATAAAACCTTCACGCTAACGGCCCCGGAACGTCTGATAATTGATGTGTCCAGTGCGAGCGTTGGCGCAGATTTCCGTCAGCTCGCGCTAAATGGAACGGTGATTCGTTCGATTCGCTCCGGGCCTTTTGGTCACGGTGACACGCGGATTGTTCTGGATCTGAGCAATCCGGTGCTATTAAACAGCTTCCTTCTGGCGCCGCAGGACGGCCAGGGCCATCGCTTGGTTCTGGATCTGGTTAGCGCCAAATCCACTCCAAATACGCCAATGGTTCCACGTGAAACACCTGCGCTGAACGCGCATCCAAGACGAGACATCATTGTTGTCGTTGACCCAGGGCACGGTGGAAAGGATCCCGGTGCTGTCGGTGCCAAGGGCGAAAGGGAAAAGGATGTGGTGCTTGCCATTGCGCAACTGCTCGCCAAACGCCTGAAAAAAGAGAGGGACTTCGATGTAAAACTGGTGCGCAATGACGACTTTTTCGTGCCGTTGCGCAAACGCGTGGAAATCGCGCGTCAGCATAAGGCGGACATGTTTATCTCAGTGCATGCCGATGCAGCGCCGCGTCTGACTGCTTCCGGCGCGTCGGTATATTGCCTGTCTGAGGGCGGTGCGACATCGGCGACGGCACGCTTCATGGCGCAGCGGGAGAATGGTGCGGATCTGCTCGGCGCCACCAGTCTGCTCAACCTGAAAGGTAAGGATCCGATGCTGGCGGGGGTGATTCTCGACATGTCGATGAACGCGACGATCGCTGCCAGTCTGCAGTTGGGCAGCACGGTACTTGGCAGTCTGGCCGGCATCACTACGCTGCATCAGAAGCGTGTGGAACAGGCAGGATTCGCGGTTCTGAAATCGCCAGATGTACCTTCAATTCTGGTGGAGACCGGCTTCATTTCCAATGCGCGCGACAGTCAACGGCTGGTTACTGCGCGACATCAGCAGGCCGTGGCCAACGGGTTGTTTGAAGGATTGCAGCGTTATTTTGCAAAGAATCCGCCCATCGACAGCTACCTTGCCTGGCAGCAGGCGCAGAAAAACAACCAGGTTTAACAGCCGGTAATGCGGCTGCAGGTGAATTTTGCGCTGCTGCCGCCCGAGCTGGAGAAACGATTGATGGTCGTCCAGCCGACACGTCTGGTGTAACCAACCCAGGCTTCGCCATCAGAGGCGACCCCGGTGAAGAACGTCAATTGCCCGAAACGGCTGTTGGTCTGCGCCCAATAACGCCGGCCAGTCTTTTCAAAACCGCGCAGATAAAGGGTGTTGCCGACGGTATTGACGCTATAAGCGTTGCCATCGGCGTCGACACAAGCCAGCAAGTTGGCGCTGCGTGTGCAGCTGGCGAGTGCCGGCAATTGCGCGCAGGCATTGCCGCCCAGCAACAACCCAAGGCTCAACATCGAGCATTTCAGCGCATTTCTCATGGCGATTTCCGGGTGCGGGATTGGCGAAGCTTCCTGTTGTTTGTCGATCAAGACAAGAGAAGGCTGGTTTCTTTTTATTGTTATACTATAACATTGGTTTGAATTAAGCTTGGGCAGCCCGATTTCAAGGCGTTGGTTTTCTACGTGAGCCACCGTAGGAAGCGCAAAAACGCCATGCGCCAGTAAAAGCGCCAATTGGCTGTCTTCTGAAGAGGATTATCCAATGTCAGCAGAATTGCCCGTCACCGTACTTTCAGGATTTCTCGGCGCCGGAAAAAGTACACTTTTGAATTACGTACTACGTAATAGAGAGGGTTTGCGCGTGGCTGTTATCGTTAATGATATGAGCGAAATCAACATTGATGGCAGCGAAGTCCAGCGTGATGTCAGCCTGAATCGTGCAGAAGAAAGAATAGTCGAAATGAGTAATGGTTGTATCTGCTGTACGTTACGCGAAGACCTGCTGGAAGAGGTCAGCAAGCTGGCCCGTGAAAATCGCTTCGATTATCTCCTGATCGAATCCACCGGGATTTCCGAGCCGTTGCCCGTGGCAGAGACGTTTACCTTTCGCGATGAGCACGGCCAGAGTCTCTCCGACATCGCGCGTCTGGACACCATGGTCACTGTAGTCGACGGTGTGAACTTCCTGCCGGACTACCAGGCAGCGGAAAGCCTCGCCTCCCGTGGCGAGATCCTGGGCGAGGAAGACGAGCGCTCCATCACGGATCTGTTGATCGAACAGATCGAGTTCGCCGATGTGCTGTTGATCAGCAAGATCGACTTGATCAGCCAGCGCGAGCGTGAGGAGTTGATCGCGATCCTCCAGCGTCTCAACGCCCAAGCGGAAATCATCCCGATGGTGATGGGTGAGGTGCCGCTGGAGAAAATCCTCAATACCGGACGTTTCGACTTCGAGAAAGCCGCACAGGCACCGGGTTGGCTGCAGGAATTACGCGGCGAACACGTGCCGGAAACCGATGAGTACGGCATCGCCTCCACAGCCTATCGCGCCCGTCGGCCCTTTCACCCGCAACGCTTTTTCAGCTTTATCGATCGTCCTTGGCTGAACGGGAAATTGCTGCGCTCCAAAGGTTTCTTCTGGCTCGCGAGCAAACCCACCGACGCCGGCAGTTGGTCGCAGGCCGGTGGTTTGATGCGCCACGGTTTTGCCGGGCGCTGGTGGCGTTTCGTGCCAAAGGAGCAGTGGCCACAAGATCAGGAAAGCACCGCCGCGATCATGGAAAACTGGCTGTCGAGCGTAGGAGACTGCCGTCAGGAACTGGTGTTTATCGGTCAGAACATTGATTTCCTGCAGCTCTCAGCCGAACTGGATGCCTGCCTGCTCACCGATGAAGAAATGGCGCTCGGTGTCGAAGGCTGGCGATTGTTGCCAGATCCGTTCGGCCCTTGGCACGAAGAGGCTGCCTGATGCTCGCGCCAAAGCTGCTGCAGAACCGTACGCGCCATCAGCATCAAGGTCCGACACCGAAAGCGTTGACGCGAATCCTCGAAGACGACACCAACCTCGCCGTCTGGCAACGCCAACTGCCGTTGCACATCAGCGAGTTCGCTCACCTGCTGCTGTCGCTCAATGAGCCCTTGGCGGAATCGTTGTGCCTTGAGTTGCCGGATGAGGACGCCGAACCCGATCTCACCGGCCTGGCATCAGGCTTCCGTGATCTGGAAGGTTACGAGGGTTTTATCGCCGACCTGAAATGGCTGGTCAGCGCATTCGCCTGCTTACTGGGGGCAAAGCGTGTAGGTCTGCGCCTGCGGGTGCTCGATAAAGCCATGTGTCCACGCTTCCATGTCGATCACGTGCCGGTGCGACTGATCACGACTTATGCGGGTGTCGGCAGCCAATGGCTCAAGGAGGGTGTGATGGATCGCAGTCAGCTGGGGCAGGCGAACGCGGAGCCCCACGTGCAAATCCAGCAACTCGACAGCGGCGATGTAGCGCTGTTGAAAGGCGAGAAATGGCATGGCAATGAAGGCTTCGGCCTGATTCACCGCTCGCCGCAACCCGCCGCGGGCCAGCGCCGCTTGATCCTGACCCTCGACTGGCTTGGCTAATGCGTCAAGGCTTGAGCCAAGAACCCTGGCTCTGGCCTTCGCAGTACGGCTTCAGATACGCGGCATCGGTGGCGACGCCGTAATAGTGGATATCCTGGCGATAAGGCATATTGGCGACTTGTGCGTTGCTGCATACGCCAAATGCACCGCTCGGGCACTGGTCGACGTACTGCACTTCGACTTTCTGTCCGGCCAGCGTCGGCTGGCAGAAACCGTCGTTGAACAGTTTCTCCGGGATATTGCGGTTCTGCTGACAGACTTTGACGTCGAGCCGCTCGCCCTGACTGTGCACCACGCAGGCCTGAGCCCACGCTTCACTCGACAGTAGCGTCAACAGCAACGACCATCCCATCCAACGCATCTTTGAATCTCCCAAGAAAGCTTCCGGCCATGTTGCAGAACATTCCTACCCATGTCATTGCTGGCCCTTTGGGCGCCGGCAAGACCAGCCTGATTCGTCAACTGATGGCTCAGCGGCCGGCTGGCGAGCGCTGGGCGGTGCTGATCAACGAGTTCGGCCAGATCGGCATCGACGCCGCCCTGTTGACGAGTGACGCCGAGGGTATCGCACTGGGCGAAGTGGCCGGCGGTTGCCTGTGTTGCGTCAACGGCGCGCCGTTTCAGATTGGCCTGGGGCGGTTGCTGCGCAAGGCGAAGCCAGATCGGTTGTTTATCGAACCGTCCGGGCTGGGGCATCCGGCGCAGCTGATTAGCCAGTTGAATGAGGCGCCGTGGCGAGGTGTGCTGGCGGTGCAGCCGTGTGTGCTGGTGCTGGATGCTCAGGCGCTGCAGGCGGGGAAAGCCTTGCCCGCAGCGCAACAAGAAGCCTTGGAAGCCGCTGGCCTGCTGTTGTTGAACAAGGCTGAAAACCTTGATGACAGGGCCAGGGAAAAAATCGCCAGCCAGTTGCCGGCAGTGCCGTTGGTCTGGACTCAAGAGGCGCAACTAAACCTGGGCGAACTGCCGGGCCTAGCCGCAAAAGCGGTCAACGGTTTGGATAACTTGGCCGTACCCAAGGGATTAGGACAAATGCCGGCCGTCTGGACTGATCCGACGCTGCCGATTTGCCTGAGTCAGGTGCAGGAAGGGGGCTGGAGTATTGGTTGGCGTTGGCATCCGGGGCAGACGTTCGACAAGCGGCACATTGCTGACTGGCTAGCCAGCCTCAATTGGCAGCGGGCGAAACTGGTTATCCACAGCTCGGAGGGTTGGGTGTCTGCGAATGCTTTGGATAATGCCGAGTTGATTTGGCAGGTCAGTGAGTGGCGAAAGGATTCGCGGATTGAGCTGATCTTCGTCGATCCGCAAAACATTGATGAGCTGCAGCAGGGTTTGTCGGGGTGTCGGGAAAGTTAGATCAAAAGATCGCAGCTTTCGGCAGCTCCTACATGGGATTCCCTGTAGGAGCAGCCGAAGGCTGCGATCTTTTGATTTTTAAGGCTTCCACTTGGTATGTTCTTGCCGCCACTGGCTCAACTCGATCACTTCCGCCCGCGGCTTGTGCACTTCCACTACTGGCGGCGTGTCGTCGAACGGTGCCGGGTAGGGCGCTAGTTCGATCTGCGCACTGTGCGCGCCAAACTGGGTGATGGTGCCGTTATGCCGGGTTTCGCCGGTCACGGTGAATTCAAAGTTGTACACCCGCGCCAGTCGTCGGCGACCGTTGGCGTCCTTGATGAAACCGATTTTCTTCAGGGCGACGTTGCCATCGAGCAGTTCGACCCGCACGTTCAGGCAATGCTGCTTGACCCGCTCCAGCGCTCGTTCGCGCAAGCCGTGGTTGTGCCATAGCCACGCGCCGGCAGCGGCGAACAGTATCAGCACGAAGATGTTTTCCAGGGTCAGCATCAACATCGAACTCCAAAAGATAGCGTCAGCTTAACTGCGTCGCCGGTCTGTCGTACAGGCTGCGTTTCGTCGCATACTGCGCGGCTTGAATTTCAATCGTTTTACGGAATGACCCGAATGAAACGTACGCCTCATCTGCTCGCCATTCAGTCTCACGTGGTGTTCGGCCACGCCGGCAACAGCGCCGCGGTTTTTCCGATGCAGCGGGTCGGGGTCAATGTCTGGCCGCTTAACACCGTGCAGTTTTCCAACCACACCCAGTACGGTCAGTGGGCCGGCGAAGTGCTGGCGCCGCAGCAGATTCCCGAGCTGGTCGAAGGGATCGCCGCGATTGGCGAGCTGGGCAATTGCGATGCGGTGCTGTCCGGTTACCTCGGCAGCGCGGCGCAGGGCCGGGCGATTCTCAGCGGCGTCGAGCGCATCAAATCGGTCAATCCGAAGGCGCTGTATCTGTGCGATCCGGTGATGGGCCATCCGGAGAAGGGCTGCAGCGTACCGACCGAGGTCAGCGATTTCCTGCTGGAAGAGGCGGCGGCCGTGGCGGACATCATGTGTCCGAACCAGTTGGAGCTGGACAGTTTTTCCGGGCGCAAGCCGCAGTCGCTGTTCGATTGCCTGGCAATGGCGCGGGCCTTGCTGGCGCGCGGGCCGAAAGTAGTACTGGTCAAGCATCTGGATTATCCGGGCAAACCGGCCGATGGCTTTGAAATGTTACTGGTGACGGCTGAAGGCAGCTGGCATCTGCGTCGTCCGTTGTTGGCGTTTCCGCGTCAGCCGGTGGGCGTGGGCGATCTGACGTCTGGCCTGTTTCTGGCGCGGGTGCTGCTGGGTGACAGCTTGGTAGCCGCGTTTGAATTCACGGCGGCGGCGGTGCATGAGGTGTTGCTGGAAACTCAGGCGTGCGCCAGTTATGAGTTGCAGCTGGTGCGGGCGCAGGACCGGATTGCGCATCCTCGGGTTAAGTTCGAGGCGACGGCGATCAGTCTTTAAGACCGCGTTGAATCCAATCGCGAGCAGGCTCACTCCTACAGGGAAACGCATTCCAATGTAGGAGTGAGCCTGCTCGCGATAGCGATTTCTTAACGCTACAAATCTCAGGCGTCGCCCTTGATCTCCTGATACCGCTTCTCCAGCTCCTGGCGAATCTGCCGACGCTGCTGCGCCTGCATATAACGACGCTTGTCTTCACTGTTCTGCGGTTGCAGCGGCGGCACGGCGGCCGGTTTGCGCTGATCATCCACCGCGACCATGGTGAAGAAGCAGCTGTTGGTGTGGCGCACCGAGCGTTCGCGGATGTTCTCGGTGACGACTTTGATGCCGACTTCCATCGAGGTGTTGCCGGTGTAGTTGACCGAGGCGAGGAAGGTCACCAGTTCGCCGACATGAATCGGCTCGCGGAAAATCACCTGATCCACCGACAGGGTCACCACGTAGCGGCCGGCATAGCGGCTCGCGCAGGCATAAGCCACTTCGTCGAGGTATTTGAGCAGGGTGCCGCCGTGGACATTGCCAGAGAAGTTGGCCATGTCGGGGGTCATCAGTACCGTCATCGACAGCTGGGCGTTTCCGGGTTCCATAACGTTCTCACGGATCAAGGCTGGTTACTGGAAGCACCTCTGCGGGTGCCTGGTCGCTTTTCAAAAGCACCGTTATCGGGACGCCGGGCGACTGGCCGCCGTCACGCCGGAATCGATCTGTTTCCATATATTGCACCGCCTTCCAGCCACAAGTCGCGGTGTTAACCTGCAAAAGCCCCTTACAAAGGCAATTCCCACACGAAAAGCGGATTTTTACTTCGCTCGCCCAGACATTTCTGACGTCTGCCGGCGAGCCTCGTCATTCAAGGAGCCCACGCCATGCATGCCATCAGTTTTATTCAAGACCTGGCAGTGATCATGTTGGTCGCAGGTGTGGTGACCGTGTTGTTTCATCGCTTCAAACAGCCGGTGGTGCTCGGTTACATCGTCGCCGGCTTCATCATCGGCCCGCACACCCCGCCGTTCGGTCTGATCCACGACGAAGAAACCATCAAGACCCTCGCCGAACTCGGGGTGATTTTCCTGATGTTCTGCCTGGGTCTGGAGTTCAGCCTGCGCAAGCTGTTCAAGGTCGGCGCCACAGCGTTTATCGCGGCGTTCCTCGAGATCGTCCTGATGATCTGGATCGGCTACGAAATCGGTCGCTGGTTCGACTGGAACACCATGGACTCGCTGTTCCTCGGCGCGATTCTGGCGATTTCCTCGACCACCATCATCGTCAAGGCCCTCAATGATCTGAAGATGAAAAACGAGCGCTTTGCGCAGTTGATCTTCGGCGTGCTGATCGTCGAAGACATCCTCGGCATCGGCATCATCGCACTGCTTTCAAGCATCGCCGTCAGCGGCACGGTCAGTTCCGGAGAAGTGTTTTCCACGGTTGGCAAACTGTCGCTGTTCATGATCGTCGCGCTGGTCATCGGCATTCTGCTGGTGCCGCGATTGCTGGCCTATGTGGCCAAATTCGAAAGCAACGAGATGCTGCTGATCACCGTGCTCGGCCTGTGTTTCGGCTTCTGCCTGCTGGTAGTCAAGCTCGAATACAGCATGGTGCTCGGCGCGTTCCTGATCGGCGCGATCATGGCCGAGTCGCGGCAGTTGCTGAAGATCGAGCGGCTGATCGAGCCGGTTCGTGATCTGTTCAGCGCAATCTTCTTCGTCGCCATCGGGCTGATGCTCGACCCGATGATTCTGCTCGAATACGCGTGGCCGATTGCGGTGATCACCGTGGCCGTGGTGCTCGGCAAAATGCTGTCCTGCGGCCTCGGTGCCTTTATCGCCGGCAATGACGGACGCACCTCACTGCGCGTGGGGATGGGCCTGTCACAGATTGGCGAATTTTCCTTCATCATCGCCGCTCTCGGGATGACGTTGCAGGTGACCAGTAACTTCCTCTACCCGGTTGCCGTGGCGGTGTCGGTGATTACCACTTTGCTGACGCCGTATCTGATCCGCGCGGCTGATCCGCTGTCGATCAAGTTGTCCGCGGCTGTGCCCAAGCCTCTCGGCCGCGTGCTGGGCATGTATGGCGAATGGCTGCGCAGCATTCAGCCGCAAGGCGAGGGTGCAATGCTGGCGTCAATCATTCGCAAGATCTTGCTGCAAGTCGGCGTCAACCTGGCGCTGGTGATCGCGATCTTCTTCGCCGGCGCGTATTTCGCTGAACGCATCTCGCTGTGGCTGCAAGACTGGATCAGCGATCCGAGCTGGCAGAAGGCGTTGATCTGGGGCGGTGCCTTGTTGGTGTCGTTGCCGTTCCTGATCGCCGCTTATCGCAAGCTCAAGGCGTTGTCGATGCTGCTGGCGGAGATGGGTGTGAAGCCGGAGATGGCCGGGCGTCACACGCAGCGAGTGCGCCGGGTGATCTCCGAAGTGATCCCGATTCTCTCACTGCTGGTGATTTTCCTGCTGCTGGCAGCCTTGTCGGCCAGTATCTTGCCGACCAACAAGTTGCTGGTACTGATCGCCGTGGTCGCGGCCGCCGTGGCGGCGCTGCTCTGGCGCTGGTTCATCCGCGTGCACACGCGGATGCAGGTGGCGCTGCTGGAAACCCTCGACAACCACAAGGAGTCGTCGGGGCACTGACCTGCCGGGGCGGCTGGCTGATCAGCTTTCCAGCCAGACGTCCCGCGCCCAGTGCCACACCGATTCCCAGGTTTCCTCGGCAATCAACTCTTCTTCGGCCTGCCACAACACCACCGTGCCATCCTCTTCGACACAGTAGTAGTCATCGCCGTCCTGACAGATTGGAATCAGGCTGCGATCCACGCCGGCATCCCAAGCGTTGGCGGCGACATCCGGCAAGTAGGTGTGCGATTGCGGGTCGGTGACAGTTACCGGCTCCAGGCTACCGTAAACCACGTCGCTGACGGTCAGCAAAAACTCTCTGAAGACAAACGGAATGTCGATGAACAGCTGTTCTTCGATTTCGACCAGCAGATCTTCGTCAGGCAACTCCAATGGAACCGGCACGGGTTCGTTGGCTTCACGCAGTTGTTCGATGATTTCTTCCACGTCCGGGATCCTCTTGCTTGAATGGCGCGGTTTATATGGGCCGGTTTATACAGTAGCTCGCTATAGATGCAACCGCGAAATAGAAAACCCCAGCCGAGACTGGGGTTTTTTATTACGGCAAGTGAAGCCTGGAAGGGATCAGCCGTTCTGGCGGATACCGGCCACCAGCCAAGGCTGGTTCTCGCCCTGCGGACGTTCCATGTTCCAGCTTTCGCTGAACACTTCGCCCTGGTCGAAGCGCGAGGTTTTCGACACACCGCTGAAGGTCAGAGTGGCGATGGTCTTGTCGGCACGGTCATCCACGCCGTCCAGTTGTACCTGGAGGTTGTCGATGTAGGTCGACTGGAACGCGTCGCCCAGATCCGCACGCTCACGCTTGAGGAACTCAAGCATTTGCGGGGTCACGAACTCGGCGATCTTGTCCATTTCGTTGGCGTCCCAGTGCTGCTGCAGCGACTGGAAGTGGCTGCGTGCAGCTTCAAGGAAGTTCTGCTCGTTGAACCAGGCCGGCGCGTTGATCACCGGACGGGCGGCAGCAGGTGCAGCCGAACCACCGAAGATCGAACCCATGGCGGCAGGCTTTTGCTCGAACACTTCACGCTGCATCGGCGCGCCGGCCGGAGCGAATTGCTCTTGCTGCTTGCGGCGACGCGCGGCGATGAAGCGGAAGATCACGAACGCGATCACGGCCATGATCAGGATGTCGAAGATCTGCATGCCCTGGAAGCCGCCGCCCATGAACATGGACGCGAGCAGGCCACCGGCGGCGATACCGGCCAGAGGGCCGAGCCATTTCGAAGCACCGCCGGCCTTGGCAGCAGCGCCAGCGGCACCGGCAGCACCTGCGGTCGCCGCAGCGCCGCCGACACCTGGAGAAGAAGGAGCCATCTGGCTGGTCTGGTGCGTCGGCGCAGCGCCGGCGCTTTTGCCACCACCAAAGCGCTTGGCGTTGGCGTCGAGGCTCATCGTCAGGCCGATGCACAACGCCATGGCGATGCTAAGAAAACGTTTCATAAAGGGAATTCCCGTTTGTGGAGACACGCGCGCCATGTTGCACAGCTGAAGTGTTACTGGCTAGCGAGAGAGTGTTTCGGGCTTTTGCCTGACAGGTCGCGTTCAGCTTCGCGAGGCAATAAGAGCGTGTACTTTTGGCTGTAGGAAAAGGAGATAGGTTCCGCAGGATTGTTGGTCAGAACACCAAACCCTGTGGGAGCGAGCCTGCTCGCGAAAGCCGCACCGCGGTCTATCAGATAAACCGCAGCGATTTCATTCGCGAGCAGGCTCGCTCCCACAAAAACAGCAAAACTGGTATCAGATTGCTTCCAGCTTGGCATAACCGAGCATCAGCCATTTGCTGCCTTCGCTGAAGTTCACCTGCACCCGTGCCTGGGCGCCGGCGCCTTCGAAGTTGAGGATCACCCCGTCACCAAAGATCGAATGGCGTACCGCCTGACCGAGGCTGAAACCCGTTTCCGGAATCTCGCTGCCGCTGAACAGATTGCTGCCGCTCATCGACTGATTGCCGCCGAACGGTCGGCTGACGCTGTTCGACAAGCGCACTTCCTGAATCAGGCCTTTCGGTACTTCGCGCACGAAGCGCGAAACCTTGTTGTAGGTCTCGCTGCCGTACAGGCGTCGGGTTTCAGCATAGGTCATCACCAGATTCTGCATCGCCCGGGTAATGCCCACGTAAGCCAGACGCCGTTCTTCTTCAAGACGCCCCGGTTCTTCCAGGCTCATCTTGTGCGGGAACAGGCCTTCTTCCATGCCCACGAGGAACACGTAAGGGAATTCCAGGCCTTTGGCGCTGTGCAGGGTCATCAGCTGAATGCTGTCTTCGTGTTCGTCGGCCTGAGTGTCCCCGGCTTCCAGCGACGCATGGCCGAGGAACGCCGCCAGTGGCGTCAGCTCTTCGTCCTCTTCGGTGTTCTCGAAGTTGCGCGCGGCGCTGACCAGTTCCTCAAGGTTTTCTACCCGGGCCTGGCCTTTCTCGCCTTTTTCCGCCTCGTGATAAGCGATCAGACCGGATTGCTCGATGACGGTTTGCGTCATCAAATGCAGCGGCATTTCCATGCACTTGGCGGCGAGATTTTCGATCAACTCGATAAACGCACCCAGCGCACCGGCGGCGCGACCGGTCAGGCCTTTGTTGGCGACCAGTTGGCGCATCGCTTCCCACATCGACACATCGCTGTGGCGTGCATGGTCGCGAATAGCTTCGACTGTTTTTTCACCGATGCCACGGGCTGGAACGTTGATTACCCGCTCCAGCGCCGCATCGTTGCCACGACCTTCAAGCAAACGCAGATAGGCCATGGCGTTCTTGATTTCGGCACGTTCGAAGAAGCGCTGGCCACCATAAATGCGGTAGGGAATGCGCTCACGCAACAAGGCTTCTTCGAGAACGCGCGACTGGGCGTTGGAGCGGTACAGAATCGCGATATCGCTGCGGGCCAAGCCGGTTTTCAGCGCGCTTTCGATGGTTTCGACAACATAGCGTGCTTCGTCGTGCTCGTTGAACGCGGCGTACAGATTGATCGCTTCGCCGTCGCCGCCGTCGGTCCACAGCTCTTTGCCCAGACGCCCGGTGTTGTTGGCGATCAAGGCGTTGGCGGCCTTGAGGATGCCGGCGGTGGAGCGGTAGTTTTGCTCCAGACGAATGGTCACCGAATCCGGGAAATCGGAAGAATACTGATGAATGTTCTCGATTTTCGCGCCGCGCCAGCCGTAGATCGACTGGTCGTCGTCGCCGACCACCATCAGGCTGTCGCCACCCTTGCCAAGCAAGCGCAACCAGGCGTACTGCACGGCGTTGGTGTCCTGGAACTCGTCCACCAGAATATGCCGGAAGCGTTTTTGATAATGCGCGAGCAGGCCCGGGTGATCGCGCCACAGGTCGAGGGCACGCAGCAGCAGTTCGGAGAAATCGATGACGCCGGCACGCTGGCACGCCGCCTCATAGGCCTCATAGATGCCGCGCATGGTCGCCAGGTACAAATCGCCACTGGCCTGAATGTGTTGCGGACGCAGGCCTTCGTCTTTCTGGCCATTGATGAACCACTGCGCCTGACGCGCCGGCCAGCGTTGCTCGTCGAGGCCGAGCTCGCGGATTACCCGTTTTACCAGCCGTTGCTGGTCATCGCTGTCGAGAATCTGGAAAGTCTGGCTCAGGCCTGCTTCCTGCCAGTGTGCCCGCAGCAAGCGGTGCGCAAGGCCGTGGAAGGTGCCGACCCACATGCCGGCCGGGTTGATCCCCAGCAACTGCTCGATGCGATGACGCATCTCCGCAGCGGCCTTGTTGGTGAAGGTCACCGACAGAATGGAGTGGGGCGAGGCGTTTTCGACCTGGATCAACCAGGCGATACGGTGCACCAGCACTCGGGTTTTACCGGAGCCAGCACCGGCCAGGACCAACTGACGGCCAACGGGGGCTGCTACGGCCTGGCGTTGGGCATCGTTGAGGGAGTTCAGCAGAAGGGAGAGATCATCGCGCATCGGGGCATTCTAGGGTGCGCCGCAGGCCCGGGCAAACCGAGCTTTGCATTAGCCGATGAAACTCCTGTCGATGACGACCGGTCGGTCACTGGCTACAGGCATTGGCCCGCCGCGTTCCCAGGGTTTGGCCGGTGGCAAAGGACGGAAAAGTTTAAGTGAAATTATGATCTTGAGCAGTTTGGCAACGGGATCTGCTTGTGTATGCTCCGTCCACGTTTCGGGCGCACGCCCTCCTTATAAGAACAAGAACGTTGCCCATGACCCTCAGCTCCGAACTGTCGGGCCCCTCCGTGGATCCCCGGGTTATCCGCAAGCACTATGCCGTCGAGATGGCGGTCGAGCGCACGCGTCTGCTGTATCAGGGCTCGTTGTTGCCCACGCTGTTCATGTTGATCAATGGTCTGGTCTGCGCCGCTTTGCTCTGGAGCCCGCAGCGCTATTTCGTGGTCAGCGTCTGGCTGGTGTGGTTGCTGTCACTGGTGGCGTTGCGGGTGATTCAGGTGGCGGCGTTCGATTCGGCGATCCCTGATCGTCAGGCGCAACCGATCTGGCGGCGGATGTTTCTGCTCGGGTCGACCATGACCGGTCTGACCCTGGCCGGTGCCGGCATCGCCCTGGTGCCCGCCGACAACTTCATTCAGCAGGCCTGGGTATTCGGCCTGATCGGCGCCGCAACCCTCTCGGCTAGCGTCGCCTACGCGGTGAGCCTGCCGGCGTTTCTGTCGTTTACCTTGCCCTGCCTGTTGCCGGCGATCGGTTATCTGTTCTGGGGCGGTGACGAGCAGGCGCGCGGTTGGGGCTGGCTCGGTCTGATCCTGCTCGGTTCGCTGAGCGTGGTCGCGTGGCAGGTCAATCGGCTGATTGATCGGGGCTTGCTGCGGCGCTTCCAGAATCAGCATCTGATCGAGCACCTGCAACAGACGCAGTCGCGCAGCGAACAGCTCAATCAGGAACTGGCCAAAGAAATCGACCAGCGCCGCTGCGCCGAGGGCAAATTGCGTGAAGCGCAGGTCGAACTTGAAGACCGCGTTGCCCAGCGCAGCCTTGAACTGGACGCGGCCAATCAGGCCCTTCGCAAAAGCGAAGCGCGGCTGGCGCTGGCGTTGAAGGCCAGTGAGTTGGGTCTGTGGGACTGGAACCTGCAAACCGACGAGGTTCACCACACGCAGATTCAGGAGCTGTTCGGCCTCGCTCCGGAATACGTCACGGCGCTTTTGCGCGACCTCAAGCCACGTCTGCATCCAGACGATGTGCCGACGCTGAAATACGCGTTGATCGAGCACTTGAAGGGGCGCACCGAGGACTATCAGATCGAATACCGCGTACGTCACGGCGATGGCCATTGGGTGTGGATCGAAGACCGAGGCCGCGCCGTAGAGCGCAGCGACAGCGGCCGGGTGATCCGCATGGTCGGTACCCGCCGCGACATCAGCGCCAGCAAAAGCCTCGAAGAGCAGCAGCGCTTGGCGGCGACCGTATTCGAAGCGGCCAGTGAAGGCATCGTGATTCTCGACCCGAACTATGCGCTGATCGCGATCAATCAGGCGTTCAGCCGGGTTACCGGTTACGACATCGAGGACATGCTCGGGCGCAACGTCGTCGAGCTGCCGTGCAGCCGTGATGCCCGCCGCCATTACGTCGCCATCCGTCATGCACTTGAGCAACACGGCAGTTGGCAGGGCGAACTGGTTGAAACCCGCAAGAACGGCGAGCTGTATCCGCAGTGGCTGCAACTGAATGCAGTGCGTGATGGTCGGGGAAATGTCAGCCATATCGTCGGCTTCTTCGCCGATCTGTCAGCACGCCGCGAATCCGAAGAGCGCATGCGCTATCTGACCCATTACGACGAGCTCACCGGGTTGGCCAACCGCTCGCTGTTCCGCGAGCGCTTGCATGAAGCGCATCAACGTTCGCGTCAGGGACGACGCAGTCTGGCGTTGCTGCACATCAATCTGGATCGCTTCAAATTGCTCAACGACAGTCTCGGCCATGAGATTGCTGACCAGTTACTGCAGAAAATGGCGCGCCGGCTGGTCAACGCCTTACCGGAAGCGGATACCATCGCCCGCTTGTCCGGTGACGAGTTCGCCGTACTGTTCGATGCCTACGGCAATCTCTCAAGTCTGGCCCGGGTCGCCACGCGCCTGTCGAGCAAGTTGCGCCTGCCACTGACGGTCGAAGGGCATGAGCTGGTGGTCAGCGCCTCGATGGGCATCAGCATGCTGCCGGACAACGCCCGGGAAATCTCCGCACTGGTCAGCCAGTCGAACATGGCCATGCAACATGCCAAGCATCTGGGCGGGAACAACTTCCAGTTCTACACCGACAGCCTGCAGGCCAGCACCCTTGAGCGCTTGCAGCTGGAAAACCATCTGCGCAAGGCCATCGAAGACAAGCAGCTGAAAGTGTTCTATCAACCGAAGCTGTGCCTGCAAACCGGGCGTTTGAATGCGGCAGAGGCACTGGTGCGCTGGGATCATCCAACCATGGGCCAGGTGCCGCCGGGGGACTTCATCGGGCTGGCCGAGGAAACCGGTCTGATCGGGCCGATCGGCGAATTCGTCCTGCGTCAGGCGTGCTGGCAGGCCTGCGAATGGCAGCGTCAGGGGCTGGAGCCGATTCGTGTTTCGGTGAACCTGTCGGTGCATCAACTGCGTCAGGGCAAACTGGTCAGTCTGGTGCGGCAGGTGCTGGAGGAAACTGGCCTGGCGTCGCACTACCTCGAACTGGAACTGACCGAGAGCCAGTTGCTCGACAGCGTCGAGCACATCATCGCGACCTTCCAGCAACTGCGCGATCTGGGGGTGAAACTGGCCATCGATGATTTTGGCACCGGGTATTCGTCGCTGAGTTACCTCAAGCGCATTCCGGTGGATTACGTGAAGATCGATCAGGCATTCATTCGCGGTTTGGGGGAGGGCAGTGAAGATGCGGCGATCACTCGCGCGATCATTGCCATGGCCCATGGGCTGTCACTGAAAGTGGTCGCCGAAGGTGTCGAGCGCCAGGAGCAGCTGGAATTTTTACGCGCTGAGCGTTGCGATGAAGTGCAGGGTTATCTGATCAGCCGGCCGGTGGAGGCGAGCGGTCTGGCCGGGCTTTTGCGCGAACAGGAAAAACCGTTTTAAGGGCTACATACACCCCATCGCGCCTGATATGGGGACATGGAGTTACGCATTGAGCAGGCAAAAAGCCAATTCATGTAGTATAACTACAAGCGTGCTACATCCTTGCCCATAAGAAGAGTCCAGCCCCTTGAATCTGCTGCAACACATCGCCCAGTCACGTCACCTGTTACGCAAGTCGGAGCTCAAGGTCGCCGACCACGTGCTGCTTGACCCTGCGGCGGTGATGCACAGTTCCATGGCCGACCTGGCCCACAGCGTTGGCATCAGCGAGCCGACCATCGTGCGCTTCTGTCGCGCCATCGGTTGCTCCGGTTTTCAGGATCTCAAACTGAAGTTAGCGCAAAGCCTCGCGGCCGGTGCCAGCTTCGGCCAGTTCGCGATCCATGAAGACGACTCGGTCGCCGACTACAGCCTGAAGATCTTCGACACCACGTTGCACACCTTGATGGAGGTTCGCGAGAAGCTCGATCCGGTTGAGTTGCAGCGTGCGGTGACACTGATGTCGCAGGCGCAGCGGGTCGAGTTCTATGGCTTCGGCGCATCGGGTGCAGTGGCGGCGGATGCGCAGCACAAGTTCTTCCGTTTGCTGCTGACTGCAGCGGCGTATTCCGATCCGCACATGCAGGCGATGTCGGCGGTGACGTTGAAACCGACCGATGTGGCGATCTGTATTTCGCAGTCCGGGCGTTCCAAGGATCTGCTGATCACCGCCAATCTGGTGCGTGAGAGCGGCGCTTCGCTGATTACCTTGTGCCCGAGCCAGACGCCGTTGGCCGAATTGTCGACCGTCAATCTGGCAATCGATGTGCACGAAGACACCGAAATCTATACGCCGCTGACTTCGCGTATTGCTCACCTGGTAGTGATTGACGTGCTGGCGATGGGCGTGGCGATGGCGCGTGGGCCGAGTCTGGTCAATCACCTGAAGAGCGTGAAGCGCAGTCTGCGCAGCTTGCGCTTGTCGCCGAAAGCCGTGAAAGCGCTGGATGACTGAAGTCATCTAAGGTCGTTCCGACCTTAATCGCGAGCAGGCTCGCTCCCACAGGGGATCTTCGGGGTACACAAATTCTGTGTCATACCGAGATCAAGTGTGGGAGCGAGCCTGCTCGCGAAGGCGTCCTCAAAAACACCACAACCCTGCGCAAGTTTCATCGCACTGTCATCGACACGCAGCCAAACCGTCATCCCCGCCGCCTATCGTGAAACTCCCGTCATCGCCTTGGGAGACTCGAAATGGCTCAGCCCTACGAAGAACGCAACAGCGCCGCGAAAACCCGTCGTCAGCAGGAAGACCAGCGCCGCATGGAGTTTCGCCGCGCTATCGAAGATCGCTTCGAACTCCGTCAGCTTCAAGCCGAAATCGGCGACTTTCCCGAGATCACTCACTGGCAGGCAGCACCCGCAGCTTCCCGTCGAAGCGCTCAACCAGCGCGCTGATCTGCACGCGCTCGCTACGGATAAACGCCAGGAAGGCGTGCGCCACCGGTGACAAGCGTTTGGCTTTGGCTTGCACCAGACACCAGCTACGGAATAGCGGCAATTCCTCGACCGGCAGCTCGACGAGCCCGCCGGTCGCCAGTTCCAGGTTCAGGGCGTGGCGCGTCAACAGCGCCAGGCCCAGACCCGCCTGAACACATTCACGCTGAGCTTCGGCCGAGGCCACTTCCTGAGTCTGGGTGAAGTGCACGCGTTTCTCTTTGAAGTACTCTTCGCAGGCCAGTCGTGTGCCCGAGCCGGGCTCGCGGATCAGCAGCGTGTAGGGTTCCAGATCCTGCAACCGCAGCGGGCCCATGTGTGCCAGCGGGTGATCCGGGCGCGCCACGGCAACAATCGGGTTGTTGAGGAACGGCAGGAAATCCAGACCCATGTCCTGCGGCACCATCGACATGATCACCAGATCGTCGCGGTTGTCGGACAGCCTGCGAATCACCTGGCCACGGTTGACCACGGTCAGTTGCAGATTCACTTCCGGGTGCTGACGCTTGAACGCGGCGAACAGGTGCGGCACGAAGTATTTGGCGCTGGATTCCACCGCCAGTTTCAATTGGCCCTGCAGCGAACCCTGCATGTCGGACAGTTGCATATCGAGGTTTTCCAGACGCCCGAAGATGTCCCGGCTGGCGCGCTGAAGTGCTTCGGCGGCTTCGGTCATGTAGAGTTTTTTGCCGACGTAATCGAATAATGGCTGCCCGATCAGCTCTTCGAGCTGACGAATCTGTAGGCTGACGGCCGGTTGCGTGAGCGACATTTCCTCGGCTGCGCGGCTGTAAGAGCGTAAATCACACACTTCGTTGAAGATCTGCAACTGACGCAATGTCATACGCATCAATGACTTACGCATTTCTTATAGGCTCTGTCGGCAGGCTGATTGTTTAACTATAAGTCTTTACTTATGGCTAGCCCAATTTTTATTCATTTTTGTTAATCCCTCATGAGCGCTAGTGTGGACCTGCGACTGAATTGAAACATTTGGTCACGCGTCGACCTGGGTCTAGCAGGTCGTGGTACCACCGGCTCAAGGGAACCTCCAAGTGATAACAAAGATCCTGATCGCCAACCGTGGTGAGATTGCCGTACGAATCGTGCGAGCCTGCGCCGAAATGGGCATTCGCTCGGTTGCGATTTTTTCCGACGCCGACCGCCATGCGCTGCATGTGAAGCGCGCGGACGAGGCCCACAGCATCGGTGCCGAGCCACTGGCCGGTTACCTGAACCCGCGCAAGCTGGTGAACCTGGCGGTTGAAACCGGCTGCGATGCGTTGCACCCCGGTTACGGTTTCCTTTCGGAAAATGCCGAGCTGGCAGACATCTGCGCCGAGCGCGGCATCAAATTCATTGGCCCGTCGGCGGAAGTCATTCGCCGCATGGGCGACAAGACCGAAGCCCGGCGCAGCATGATCAAGGCCGGTGTACCGGTGACGCCGGGCACCGAAGGTAACGTAGCGGACATCGAAGAAGCCTTGGCCGAGGGCGACCGCATCGGTTACCCGGTGATGCTCAAAGCCACTTCCGGTGGTGGCGGTCGCGGTATCCGTCGCTGCAACAGCCGCGAAGAACTCGAACAGAATTTCCCTCGGGTGATTTCCGAAGCAACCAAGGCCTTCGGTTCTGCCGAAGTGTTCCTGGAAAAATGCATCGTCAATCCCAAGCACATCGAAGCGCAGATCCTCGGCGACAGCTTCGGCAACGTCGTGCACCTGTTCGAGCGTGATTGCTCGATCCAGCGCCGTAACCAGAAGCTCATCGAAATCGCCCCAAGCCCGCAACTGACCCCGGAACAGCGCGCCTACATCGGCGACCTGTCGGTGCGAGCGGCCAAGGCGGTGGGCTACGAGAACGCCGGTACCGTGGAGTTCCTGCTCGCCGAGGGCGAGGTGTACTTCATGGAGATGAACACCCGGGTGCAGGTGGAGCACACCATCACTGAAGAAATCACCGGGATCGACATCGTCCGCGAGCAGATTCGCATCGCCTCCGGCCTGCCGTTGTCGGTGAAGCAGGAAGACATTCAGCACCGTGGTTTCGCCTTGCAGTTCCGTATCAACGCCGAAGACCCGAAGAACAACTTCCTGCCGAGCTTCGGCAAGATCACCCGTTACTACGCCCCCGGCGGCCCGGGTGTGCGCACCGACACAGCGATCTACACCGGCTACACCATTCCGCCGTTCTACGACTCGATGTGCCTGAAGCTTGTGGTCTGGGCGCTGACCTGGGAAGAGGCGATGGACCGTGGCCTGCGTGCCCTCGACGACATGCGTCTGCAAGGTGTGAAGACCACCGCCGCGTACTACCAGGAAATTCTGCGCAACCCGGAATTCCGCAGCGGCCAGTTCAATACCAGCTTCGTTGAAAGCCACCCTGAACTGACTAACTACTCGATCAAGCGCAAACCCGAAGAGCTGGCCCTGGCCATCGCCGCCGCCATCGCCGCCCACGCAGGCCTGTGAGGAATACAACAATGTCCAAGAAGATCTTTGTCACCGATACCATCCTGCGCGACGCTCACCAATCGCTGCTCGCCACCCGCATGCGCACCGAAGACATGCTGCCGATCTGCGACAAGCTCGACAAAGTCGGCTACTGGTCGCTGGAGTGCTGGGGCGGGGCGACGTTCGACGCCTGCGTACGGTTTCTGAAAGAAGACCCGTGGGAGCGTCTGCGCCAACTGCGCGCGGCGCTGCCTAACACTCGTCTGCAAATGCTCTTGCGCGGGCAGAACCTGCTGGGCTACCGCCACTACAGCGACGACGTAGTAAAAGCCTTCGTCGCTAAAGCTGCGGTAAACGGCATCGATGTGTTTCGTATCTTCGACGCGATGAACGACGTGCGGAACCTGCGTGTGGCCATCGAAGCGGTGAAGGCTGCCGGCAAACATGCACAGGGCACCATCGCTTACACCACCAGCCCGGTGCACACCATCGATGCGTTCGTCACTCAGGCCAAGCAGATGGAAGCCATGGGTTGCGACTCGGTGGCGATCAAGGACATGGCTGGATTGTTGACCCCGTACGCCACCGGTGAACTGGTTCGCGCGTTGAAGGCCGAGCAATCGCTGCCGGTGTTCATCCACTCCCACGACACTGCCGGTCTGGCGACCATGTGCCAGCTCAAGGCGATCGAAAACGGCGCCGATCATATCGACACCGCGATCTCCAGCTTCGCTTCGGGCACCAGCCACCCGGGCACCGAGTCGATGGTCGCAGCGCTCAAGGGCACCGAGTACGACACCGGCCTGAACCTGGAACTGCTGCAAGAGATCGGTCTGTACTTCTACGCCGTGCGCAAAAAATACCACCAGTTCGAAAGCGAATTCACTGCCGTCGACACCCGTGTGCAGGTCAACCAGGTGCCGGGCGGGATGATCTCCAACCTCGCCAATCAGTTGAAAGAGCAGGGCGCTCTTAACCGCATGGCCGAAGTGCTGGCGGAAATCCCGCGCGTGCGTGAGGACCTTGGCTTTCCGCCGCTGGTGACCCCGACCTCGCAAATCGTCGGCACCCAGGCGTTCTTCAATGTGCTGGCCGGCGAGCGCTACAAGACCATCACCAACGAAGTGAAGCTGTATCTGCAAGGCGGTTACGGCAAAGCGCCGGGCGTGGTCGACGAGAAGCTGCGTCGCCAGGCGATCGGCAGTGAAGAAGTCATCGACGTGCGTCCGGCCGATCTGCTCAAGCCGGAAATGACCAAGCTGCGTGCTGACATCGGCGCCTTAGCCAAGTCGGAAGAAGACGTGCTGACCTTTGCCATGTTCCCGGACATCGGCCGCAAGTTCCTCGAAGAGCGTGCCGCCGGCACCCTCACCCCGGAAGTGCTGCTGCCAATTCCTGAAGCGGGCGGTGTGACAAAAGCGGGCGGCGAAGGCGTGCCGACCGAGTTCGTCATCGACGTTCACGGCGAAACCTATCGCGTCGACATCACTGGTGTCGGTGTGAAGGCCGAAGGCAAGCGTCACTTCTACCTGTCCATCGACGGCATGCCGGAAGAAGTGGTGTTCGAACCGCTCAACGAATTTGTCAGCGGAGGCAGCAGCAAACGCAAGCAGGCGTCGGCGCCGGGCCACGTCAGCACCACCATGCCAGGCAACATCGTCGATGTCCTGGTCAAGGAGGGCGATACCGTCAAGGCCGGCCAGGCTGTGCTGATCACCGAAGCGATGAAGATGGAAACCGAAGTCCAGGCTGCGGTCGCGGGCAAAGTCACCGCGATTCATGTGGCCAAGGGTGATCGGGTGAATCCGGGTGAAATTCTGATCGAGATCGAAGGCTGAGATAACGGCCGCGATCCAACGCTTTAAACCTCGGGGGGCATGTGCTCCCCTTTTTTTTGCGTATTTTGATCCTGTAGGAGCTGCCGAAGGCTGCGATCTTTTGATGTTGTTTGGCGTTCATAAAACAAGATCAAGAGATCGCAGCCTTCGGCAGCTCCTACAAAGAATGTTGTGTCAGTCAGAACGCCATGCGCCATTGGCCCATTACGCCATGAGTGCGGCTGTCAGTGGCCATTTCACCCGTGAGACCCACACCGACCGTG
The DNA here is from genome assembly GCF_024748675.1 of Pseudomonas sp. B21-041. Taxonomy (NCBI): domain Bacteria; kingdom Pseudomonadati; phylum Pseudomonadota; class Gammaproteobacteria; order Pseudomonadales; family Pseudomonadaceae; genus Pseudomonas; species Pseudomonas sp. B21-041. Next base: position 6,334,978 of record NZ_CP087175.1, on the reverse strand, counting down.
TGATTGGCAGACAGCCCGAGATCGAGGCCTGCATCCACCGAAAGGCTGTTGCGATCCAGCGCGGCACCGGCAATTTCAAAGCGTTTGCCGCCCTTGACCAGTTGCTGGCGGGTGTCGCTTTCGATCTCGCCAAAGGTGTGTTTCCAGCCGGCACTGAATCGCGGTGTCAGCGTCATGCCGTTGTCCAGCCGATTGATTTTCGCCGTGCGCAGGCCAAACGTACTGCTGAGGTTGTCGCGGGTTTGTCCGAAGACTTCCAGCGCCGCATCCCCACCGTTTTCACGGTAGCTGTCGCGTTGATAGCGCTGATAGCCGACGCTGGCAAACGGTTCGAGCGTCGCGTTGTGCCGGCCAATGTTGACCGCCAGTTCGGCAAAGGCTTGTTGGGTGTTGGCGTCATAGTTGCCCTTGAGGCGATCGCTGAAGCCGTTGAAGGCCACGCGACGTTTGCTGGCGCCGTCATGACTGGCGTAGGTCGCCCCGAGACGCAGTGAGAAGGGGCCGTCCTGACGTGCGGCGTAGGCACCGAGGTGCCAGCTGTCGAGTTCGCCATCGTATTGCCGGGCATCGAGTCTGGTCTGCGATTTACCGCCGACCAGGCCGACATGCCATTGCTCGTTGAGCCGCCAGTCGGCGCCCATGACCAGGCCTTGGGTAGCGTGTTTGAGGGTGCTGTCGAAGTTGCGGTCGACTTTGCCACCATGGCCAAGCGCCTGAATCCACACGCGCCCGGAATCGGCAGCGCCGGCGGCCTGACGCGGCGAGTTGCCGGAACTGTAGGCAGAACCGTAACGGCTATTCAGTTGCTGCATGGCCGAAAGCATGCTCGCGCTCACCGGAGTGATGCTGCTCAGCGTGGCTTTGGCGAGGTTGGCGTTGCTGCCGGCGGCGAGTTGTTCGAGGGCGACCGGTGCGGTGGTTTTGTCGCTGGTCAGAAGCGCGGCGACTGCTGCGTTTGCAGGTTTTATTGGCGCAGGTGCGGGCTGTTCGGCGGACTCGTTAACTTGCGCAGTAAGAGGTTCGTCCGGCATTGGCGATGGGACGGACTCTGCAATGGGAGTCGGCGCTGAAGTCGGAACAGGAACAGAAATTGGAGCTGGTGCAGACGCCGTCAATGGCGTTGGTGTCGCTGATGGCGCAGGTGCTGTTGGATCGACAATGCCCTCGGCAGCGGCACGAGCGTTGTCCGTCGTGGCAGCGCTCGAAAGCGGCTCACCGTTACGGGCGTAAGTCAGCCCGACGGACTTTTTGTTGTATTGCGCAGTGGCTGTCATGAAGGCGAGGTCGCTAACGACCGTACCGAATTCGCCTTCTACCTTGCCGGCTTCGAGGATTTTGTACTGTCTGCTTTGCGGATATTCTCCCGGAGCCGCAACGACTTTCAGGGTGGCGCCTTCCAGCTTGGCGGTGCCATCAACCTTGATCGTTTGACTGCCACCGGGGGTTACCTCGTAAGCCAGTTCGGCGGTCGGGGACAAGCGCAAGTCGCCTTTCACGCGCGGGCTGCCTAGCACCTCATTGACGGTGAGCAGGCCGGCGACCTCCAGGCTTCCCACCACACCTTTACCGGCAAAGCTGCCACCGCTCTCGACATACACGTCGCCCTTGATGCTTCCCAAGTTGGTCAGAGCGGTACCACTGTTCACCAGCACACCTTCCTTGAAGTCTCCCTTGGAACTCGACGTCCAGGCTCCTCGAGCGAGAAATAGACCGTTGAAGTTACGTGTGTCTTTCAACTCTCCGCCTTCAGCGGCATTCAAAAAGAGGACGTTATCCCCCTCGCCACCATCCAGCAGGCCCGTAAAGCTTGCGCCGTCCGTGAGCGTGATCAGATCGTTTACAGCGGTACCTTTAAAAGTCTTTTCAGGGGTTTCAAAAGCGATGGGCACCGTACTTGGGGCAGTGAGAAATGCCCTGAGTCGTTCAAGCGCCATTTCTTTATGGCTGGTTTCGGACGATTCTGCAGCATCCATTATTGCGGGTGAATCAGCGACTTCAGAGGGTTGCTGAGCGTTGGCGACCGCTACGCAACCCAGCGCCAGCGAAATGGCCAAAGCCAAGTGTTTTGGTTTGAATATGTGTTGAGTGGGCATCGGGTTGGGCCTTTCTTTGGAAGAAGACCCAACTCTATTGATGCACCCGAAAATCCGATGTCGGCTGCTTCCCGTAGGCTTGCAGGCGACATCGCATCATTTTGTAGAAAATGACCGCGAGATTCGCAACCAAGACTTTTACTCGGCTGCTGCGGTCCTTTTTCCTACAATCAATCCAGCCCCCGCCGACTGTTCAACCTCAAAAACTCATCTGCCACTGCCCGATCAAACCGTGATTGCGGCTGTTGCTGCCGATCTCACCGCTGTATCCCACACCCAGCGTGTGCCGCGCCGAGATCCCCACATCCAGCCCGGCTTCCAGCACCAGGCTGTCGCGATCCAGCGAGCTGCCATCGACACTGAACGCCGTGCCGCCGGTTATAAAGGCCTGACGAGTCGAGCTGCTGACATCGCCATAGGTGTGTTTCCAGCCAGCGGCCATGCGCGGGGTCACGCTCATGCCGTTGTCCAGGCTGCTCAGGTGCGCTAGGCGCAGGCCGAAGGTGCTGCTGAAGTTGTCTTGGGTCTGGCTGTCGACTTGCAGTGCGGCGGCGCCACCTTTTTCCTGGTAGCCGTCGCGGTGGTAGCGCTGATAGCCGAGGCTGGCGAATGGTTCGGCGCTGAGGCGCCCGCTGCCCATGGCATAGCCGAGTTCGGCGAAGGCTTGCTGGCTATCGGCGTCGTAGTCGCCTTTCGGGCGGTCGCTGAAACCATTGAAGGCGATGGTGCGTTTGCTTTCGCCCTGATGGCCGCTGTACGCCGCGCCGAGGCGCAAAGCGATCGGGCCGTTCTGGTGCAGCGCGTAGACGCCGGCGTGCCAGCTCTCGACGTTGCCGTCGACGCCGGTCGCGTCCAGATCGGTTTTCGAATAGCCGCCCAGTACGCCCAGACGCCACGCCGGATTCAGTGCCCAGTCGGCGCCTAGCACGCTGCCCTTGGTGCGTTGCTCCAGACCACTGCTGCCGTGTTCGCCATCGAGCTTGCCGTAGCCGCCGATGCCTTGCAGCCAGAGCCGGCCGCGAGCGTTCGGATCATTCAGGTTGCGCGCCTCGGTCGGCACGCCGTTGGCCGCCAGCACGGGCGTGTCGCGTTGATCGAGGCCGACCAGCAGTCCCGGGCTGCCGCCCATTTGCTGCATCGCCGAGAGCATGCTGTTGCCGACCTGACTGCTGGCGCCGAGGGTGGCGCTGGTCAGGTTGGCGTTGCTGGCACCTGCCAGTTGCTCGATCGCCGCGCCGGCGCTGCTTTGGCTGGTATTGAGCAAGGCGTTGTACAAGGCGTTGTCTTTGCCGATTGAGGCGAGGCTGTTGGCGGCGTTGCTGCCGTTGCCGGTCGTGGCGAACTCATTGAACGCCACGTCATTGCGGGTGTAGGTCAGGTCGACCTGGGTTGGCGTGTAGGCGAGGGTCGGCGTCAGGAACGCATAGTCGCTGCTGACCTTGCCGAAAGTGCCGTTGACCTGCGCCGCTTGCAGCACGGTGTAGTGGCTCTGCCATGGATAGGTGCCGCTGCCGGGATTCACCGCGAGGGTTGCGCCGTTGAGATTGGCGATGCCGCCAACCTGCACGGGCGCGCTGCTGCCGTCGGCGTTGACACCGTAGGCGAGAGTGGCGGTGCTGCCCATGGTCAAATCGCGAACAATCGTGGCGCGGCCGAGTCCGGTGTCCGTGTGCAAAATGCCGTTAACGTTAAGATTGCCCACCGAGCCGCCACCGGCATACACACCGCCCGCGTCGACGGTCAGGTTGCCAGCGATGCTGCCCTGATTGATCAGCGTTGCGCCGTTGCGCACCGCGCCGCCGTCGCTGAAATCGCCACTGCCCGACAGCGTCCACGCGCCTTGCTTGACCTCCAGCCATTCGAAGTTGCGACTGGCGCCGAAGCTGCCACCGGCCGCATCGTCCATCACCACCCGGTCGTAACCGCTGCCGCCATCCACCACGCCGACAAAGCGACTGCCGTTGCGCAAGGTCAGGCTGTCGTTACCGCCACCCAGATCCAGCGCCAGGCCATTGCTGCCGCTGATCGTGCCGCCGTTGATGACGTTGTCGGCGAAATCACCGACGAACTTCACGCCAAAACCGTTGAGGCCTTGAATGGTGCCGAAGTTTTCCAGCGTGGTCGCCGCCAGTCCCGAGCCGCCGCTGCCATCGTCGACCAGAATGGCGCTGTCGGCACCGCTGATCAAAGCGTTGCTGGCGTTGAGGATGGAACCGCCACCCAGCGCGATACCCTCGCTGCCGTTGGCGAAACCACCCTTGTCCACACCGCCCGCACCGACGCCCTGAATGGTCCCGTAGTTTTCGATGTGGGCGATCTTGTCGATGTCCACGCCGTCGCCGTCACCGTTCGCTTGCAAGCCTGAGTAAGCCCCGGTGATGGTGCCGTGGTTGATCACCGTGCCATCGCCGTCGGAACCGAAGCCGGAACCATTACGGCCGGTGATCTGCCCGTAGTTGATCAGCGTCGCGCCAAGGTCGGTGGTGATGCCATGGCGGCCACCGGAAATCACCCCGTAGTTGGTCACACTGACGCCGCTCGCGGAATCGATATCGATGCCGTCGAATTTCTCGTCGGCATTGTGCGAATCGCCGGTGGAAATCTCGCCATAGTTGCTGATCATCGCATTCGCGCCGGTCTTCATGCCGTCACTGGCGTCGCCGCGAATCAGCCCGCCGACGCGGTTGATAATGGTGGTTTTCACGCCGGCACTGCGTAGCGCATCGAGGTCCAGTCCCTGGCCGGTGGTGGAGCGAATCACGCCGCTGTTGTCGATCAACAGACTGCCGCTGACAAAGTTGCTGTCGATGCGCAAAGCATCGTTGGCGCCGAGAATCTGCCCGCCGCTGCGGTTGTAAATCGTGTAGTTGCGCGCCTGGGTCAGGTCACCGCTGCTGTCGATGGCCCGGCCACCGCTGGAAACGATTTTGCCGGCGTTATCGATCACCACACCTTCACTACTGGTCTTGTCTTTCAGGCTCACGGCCTTGCCGCTGTTGGTGATGCTGCCCGGTGCGGAAATCGTCAGCGTATCGCTGCCTCCCAGCGTTTGCGCTGCCGTGGTGGCGGTGTCGATCTGCACGGTTTTGCCGTGGGCTGCCGTGGCGGTGATCAACAGGGCAATGGCGAGAGACAGACGCTGGGGCGGGAACGGCATGGTCGGACGGCCTTTTTGTTATAAGACGGGCCGTCCTGTATAGCGAAGGGTTTTTACAGAATGATGTCGGTTGCTGATCTGCATTGTTTTGCATTCAGATTTCGCTTGTCAGGAGTAAATCTGCATTTTGTTGCAGATTTTGGCGTTCTATCAGGCTTTGAATGCACTACATTGCATCCGGCATCAATGAAGGCTCTGTTGAAATGTATTTAAAAGTAGAGGAAATGAAAGCGTGGGATCTGCAATGAGCCTGACGGTAGCTGAGCGCATGGCGCTCATCGAAAGCATCCAAGAAGCGCTGGCCGACGGGACATTGGACATCAGCGAAGCCGTCCGCCGTTTACGAGTGGAGGTGACAGGGCTGCATCAAATCCAATTCGCTAAGATGTGCAAAATTTCGGTCCGCACGTTGATACACATAGAGCACGCTGAGGGTAATCAGACGTTGAGGTCGTTGGACTCAATATTCCGATTGTTTGGCCTGAAAATGGGCGTCGTGCGGATACGCCGAGAGCCCCATTAAAACCCGACGCAGCCCGCAATGTGCTGATCGCCCTAGCTACGCCGCACATATGCCTTTCCATAATGGCGTTCCATTTTCGCCTGAATCAATTCCAGTCCAATCGACATCAGCCAGTAAATGATCGCCGCCGTCGTCAGCATTTCGATATAGCGGTAGCTTGAGCGTCCATAGGACTGGGCGAGAAACATCACTTCCCAGACGCCCATTACCGAAATCAGCGACGAGTCCTTGAGCATCGAGATGAACTGGTTGGTGGTGGGCGGGATGATCGTGCGCATGGCTTGCGGCAGGGTGATGCGCCAGAAAATCACCGTCTCGCGCATACCCAGTGCCAGCGAAGCTTCGCGCTGGCCGTGGTCGACACCGAGGATGCCGGCGCGGAAGATTTCGCTGAGATAGGCGCCGTAGTTCAACGACAGGGCAATGATGCCCGCGACGATGGCGCCAGGCACGATGCCCAGTTGTGGCAAGCCCAGGTAGATCAACAGGATCTGAATGAGCAGTGGCGTGCCGCGAAAGAACGAGGTGTAGAAACTGGCGATGCCGAACGCCACGGCGCTTTTCGACAGGCGCGCCAATGCCGTGATGAAGCCCAGCAGGGACGAGGCGACAATCGAGCACATACACAGGAAAAGCGTCAGCGCCGCGCCTTGCAGAAAGCCGTTGGGCGCCAGGTGCAAGCCGACCAGGTTGGGCAGTTTGTCGAGGATGATCGAGAACTTCAGGTCGAAGCTCAGGAAGAACCCGGCGAACAGGCAGAACAGCGCCGCCCATGTCAGGTACAGCCGCGTACGAAAACCGAACAGGCGTTGCAGGCGTGATTCAGCCACCGGTTGTGGTGGCTGTGGAGGTGTCGGGAAAGAAGTCATTGGCTTATATCAGCGCCGATCCATTTTTGTGACAGCTTGCTCAGGGTGCCCTCCTGCTTCAGTTGCGCGAAGACTTCACGCACCTTGGCGTCCCATTGCGCATCACCCTTTTCGATGGCCACCGAATTCGGCTCCGAGTACAGCGGCGCGCCGGCCAGTTTGAAGCGTTTGTCTTCGTTCAGGCGTGGCTGCGCGGTGACGAGGTTGGTGAGGATTGCATCCAGGCGCACGCCGGCGCCCAGGCCCAAATCCTGGAAGGCGACGTTATCGGTATCGTACGGCGCGATCTGCACATCTTCGAACGGGTACTGCAACTGCTTGTCTTCGGCACCTTCGATGACCAGGTTCTTGTTCAGATAGCTTTCGTAACTGGACGCGCTGGTGAGGCCGACTTTTTTGCCGCTCAGATCCTTGGCGTCGTGGATCCGCTCATCCTTGGCGTTGACCACGATCACCGCTGGCGAGGCGTAGTACTCGACCGGGAAGTCGAACACTTCGGCGCGGGCCTTGCTCGGCGTCATCGAGCAGATGCAGATATCGTAGCGCCCGCTCCAGCGGCCGGCGGCAATGACGTCCCAGGACGGTGTCTCCAGTCGCAACTTCACGCCTAACTTGTCAGCCACGGCCTTAGCGACGTCCACATCGAAGCCATCAAGCTGATTCTGGTCATTGAGAAACGAGAACGGTGGGTAGCTTTCCATCAGCACGCCGACCAGTTCTTTCTTTTGCTCGATACGGTCCAGCGTCGTGCCACCAAAGGCTTGCGTGGAGGCGACCAGAATGGTCAGGCCCAAGGCCATTAGCGGTTGAAATTTCACAGTCGATCCCTGGGTAAAAAAGAGGTTGTTTTTAACGGAATGGTGCGTATTAAATAGTTATAAGAACGACTCTGATAGTGAGTTATTTTCATAAGCATATGAGTGAAAAGCATATGGGCGCAGGCAGCACGATTATTCTCGATGGCGGCATGGGCCGTGAGTTGCAGCGCGCGGGTGCGCCATTTCGTCAGCCCGAGTGGTCGGCGCTGGCGTTGAGCGAGGCGCCGCAAGCGGTTGAGGGGGTGCATGGCGCTTATATCGCCAGTGGCGCCAATGTGATTACCACCAACAGTTATGCCGTGGTGCCGTTCCATATTGGCGAAGAGCGCTTCGCCGCTGAAGGGCAGGCGCTGGCCGCGTTGGCCGGTGAGCTGGCGCGACGTGCGGTGCAGGCCTCGGGGAAATCCGTGCGAGTGGCTGGCTCATTGCCGCCGCTGTTTGGCTCCTATCGTCCGGATCTGTTCAACGCCGACCGAGTGACCGAGTTGCTGGCGCCCTTGGTCAATGGCCTGGCCCCGCACGTTGATCTGTGGCTGGCGGAAACCCAAAGCTCGATCATCGAGGCGCGTGCCATTCACGCCGGGTTGCCGAAGGATGGCAAACCGTTCTGGTTGTCGTTCACCTTAAAGGACGAAGACACCGATGAAGTACCGCGCCTGCGCTCTGGTGAGCCAGTCGCCGAGGCGGCTGCGGTGGCGGCTGAGTTGGGCGTCGAGACGTTGTTGTTCAATTGCAGTCAGCCGGAAGTGATCGGTGCCGCGATTGATGCCGCGCGTGACACCTTCGAGCGTTTGGGGGCGAAAATTCACATTGGTGCTTACGCCAATGCGTTTCCGCCGCAGCCAAAAGAAGCTACGGCCAATGACGGACTTGATCCGCTGCGCGATGACCTGGATCCGCCGGGTTACTTGCACTGGGCGATTGACTGGCAGCAGCGCGGTGCGAGCCATTTGGGCGGTTGCTGCGGGATCGGGCCAGAGCACATTGCGGTGCTGGCGCAAAAACTGGAGTAGCCGCAGATCAAAAGATCGCAGCCTGCGGCCACTCCTGCATGGGATTTAAATTCACCGTGTAGGAGCTGCCGCAGGCTGCGATCTTTTGCTTTTCAGATAATCAGGAACGGCACTCGACCAACCCTTTCACCTGCCCGTCGGGCGTCTGATTTTCATCCGACAGCCACCGCTCGAAACCTGCCGCAATTGCCGGCCACTCGCCATCCAGAATCGAGTACCACGCGGTATCTCGATTCTGGCCCTTGACCACCATGTGCTGGCGGAACACGCCTTCGAAGCTGAAACCCAGACGTTCGGCGGCGTATTTCGAGCGGGCGTTGCCGTTGTTGCATTTCCATTCGAGGCGGCGGTAGCCGAGTTCGAAGGAATATTTGGCCAACAGGTACACCGCCTCGGTGCTTCTCGGCGAGCGCTGCATCGGCGCGCCGAAGGTGACGTGGCCGATTTCGATACGGCCCTGGGCCGGGACAATCGACATCAGGCTGAGGATGCCTTGTACCTGACCGCTGGCGCGATCGACGACGCTGAAGAAATACGGGTCGCTGGCGGCCGCGTGGTTGTTCAGCCAAGCGTCGAAAACGCTGCGTTCCGGGAACGGGCCGTAGGGCAAATAATCCCACAGTTTCGGGTCGGCACCGGGGCCTTCGAGTGCGGCGAACAGCTGGTCACCGTGGCGCGCCGGGTCGAGTCTTTCCAGACGAATAAAACGCCCTTCAAGCAAGGTGGCGGTGGGGGCGGCGACGCCTTTCCAGTCAGCGAGTGAAGCGGTCATGCGTGCGTCTCCTTAAAGGGCTTGGCGAAACTGGATGAAGCCCGGGCGTTCGGCGATACGCTCGTAGAGCTGGATCGCGGTGGCGTTGGTTTCGTGGGTCAACCAATGAACCTTGCAGCAGCCGTCAGCCTTGGCGGTGGCGTAGACGTGTTCGATCAACCGGCGGCCGACGCCGGTGCCCCGGATCTGCGGGACCACCAGCAAGTCCTGCAGGTAGCAGGAGTTTTCAATGCTCCAGTTCGAACGATGATAGATGTAATGCACCATGCCTACCGCTTTACCGCCAGCCCAGGCGAGGGCGGCGTGGGTCGATTCGTTCGGGTCGAGAAAACGCTGCCAGGTGCTGTGCGTCACAGCGTCCGGCAGTTCGGTGTTGTAGAAACGCAGGTAGGCCTGCCATAGCGGCAGCCAGGCGGCGTGGTCGTCGGCGCTGACCGGGCGAATGTCGATCTGACTCATGGGGGATTTCCTTAGCGCATCAATCGGGCGAGGGTTTGATCATTGATGTCCGGGCTGGCGGCCAGGCCTTCGCGCACGCCGGCAATGTCTTCGGCGCTGCGGTTCTGGCTGAGCTTGCGCTTGCCTTCGAGACGGTCAATGGGAATGGCGAAACCGACAATCGCCTTGAGCATGCCGTCGATGTAATCGGCGGGCGCGTCGGCGACTGACCACGGTTGGGCGCGGCCGGCCTCATGCCGGTCGGTGAGGGTGCTGACGATGTCGAGCAGGCGTCCGCCATCGCTGAAGGTTTCGGCGTGGCCATAAGCGTGCACGGCGATGTAGTTCCAGGTCGGCACGACTTTGCCGTGTTCAGCTTTGCTCGGGTAAAAGCCCGGGCTGACGTAGGCATCGGCGCCGGCGAAGATCAGCATGGCTTCGGCGCCGTCACGCAGGTCTTTCCACTGTGGGTTGGCGCGGGCCAGGTGCCCGTAGAGCGTGCCGTACTCGCCTTGTTCGCAATGCAGCAGTACCGGCACATGGCTGGCCTGCAAGCCACTTTCGCCATGACTCACCAGAATGGCGAGGCGGGTGGCGAGAATCAGTTCGTGCAGTTGGGACAACTCTTCGATGGCAAAGGCGCGTGGCGTGTACATGGGCAGATTTTCCTTGGCGAATGCCAGCATCCTAGGCAGGCTATTGGTCTGTTGTAAGAGCCATTGATGACCAATTTCATAGGTCCATTGCCATGCCCGATTCGCCGCTGTTATCCATGCCGTTCAACCCTGCCGGGATCGAGCTTGATCGCCGTCAGGGTTTGAGCCGTCAGCTGTATCAGGCTTTGCGCCTGCGCGTACTGGATGGACGGCTGGCGAGTGGCACGCGGTTGCCAGCCAGTCGCGATCTGGCGGCGGCGCTGGGGATTTCGCGTAACAGCGTTGTGCGCGCCTACGATCAACTCTATGCCGAGGGTTTTATTGAAGGGCGAGTGGGGGACGGAACCTACGTCGCACAATTGATGCCAGTAACGGCCTCGGCAAAAAAACTATCCACAAAAGTATCCACAGGGTTTTCAACAGGCTTACCCACAGCCTTATCCACAAATTGGCTGGATTTACCTGTGGTTTCATCCAGTAAAGTTATCCACAGCGGTGGTTTTTCGCGCATTGAAAACAACCATTTGTCCAAGCCACCGAGCGGTCCACCGCGAGCCTTTCGCGTCGGGGTTCCGGCGTTTGATCTGTTCCCATTCGAGGTGTGGGCCAAGCTGAATGCGGCTTTCTGGCGTAAACCGGATCTGGAGCAGTTGTGTTACGGCGACCCGTCAGGCGACGCGCGCCTGCGTGCAATGATCGCTGCCTATTTGCGTAGTTCGCGCGGCATGCAGTGCTCGCCTGAGCAAATTGTGATCACCAGCGGCGCACAGCAAGGCATTAGCCTTTGTGCACAGCTGCTGGTGGAGCCGGGCGATGGTGTGGCGATCGAGAATCCGGGCTACCGCGCGGCCGGTCATGCGTTCGCGGTGGCGGGCGCTCGTTTGCACGGGATTGCCGTGGACGAGGAGGGCATGGACTGCTCGGCGTTGTCGGCCACCGGGGATTGTCGTGTGGCGTATGTGACGCCCTCTCATCAGTACCCGACAGGCGTGGTGATGAGTCTTGCCCGGCGCCTCGAACTGCTCGCCTGGGCCGAGCGCAACCAAGGCTGGATCGTCGAGGACGACTACGATGGCGAATACCGCTACACCGGTGCGCCGCTGGCGCCGTTGGCGGCACTCGATCGACAGGGGCGAGTGCTGTATGTCGGCACTTTCGGCAAAGTTGCCTTTCCGGCATTGCGCCTCGGTTATCTGGTGCTGCCGCCGGCGCTGGTCGATGCCTTCTCGCAACGCCGCGCGGTGGATGTCCGCCATTCCGAGGTCAGTACCCAAGCGGTGATGGCCGAGTTCATGGCGGCCGGGCATTTCCAGCGGCATATCCGGCGCATGCGCCGCGCCGCCCTGAGTCGTCGCAATACCTTGCTCCACGGTTGGCCGACCGCCATTGCCGGTGTTGGAGATTTGCCCGCCGTTTCCGCCGGGCTGCACCTGACGGTGGCCGTAACAAGCATCGAGCGCGAGCAGCAGTTGATTGCGCAGGCAGCAGGCGTTGACGTGGAGATCAACGGCTTGAGCAGTTACTGGCTGCCGGACTCCACTGCACCGCTGGACCAGCGCGCCGGGCTGGTCCTGGGCTTTGCCGCCGTCCCTGAACCTGACATTACAGCGGCACTGAAGCGCTTGCGGCAGGTTTGGCAGGCGTGAAGAACAGATGCTCGGCTGACTGTCGTGAAATCTCGCTGCGATGGATTTCGAGGAGCTGCGAACTGGTGGGATCGCTCGGCTCGTGGGAACCGCCGATGTGTCGTTGCGCGACTGTTTTCATATGACCGGCGGTGAACGAAGCGACGGGAGCGTCGACACTGCTGTAGTGGAAGTGTGCGTAACACAGCACCTTGCCGGTGTGGGCATCGCGTACTTCGTATTCGTCGAGAAAACCCCTTGAGTGGCCTTTGAGCCGGCGACGGGTAATGGTTTTGGAAACCGTTACTTCACCTTTTTCTTTGAGCCACTGCACCCCCGCCGCAGTCGGTGGTTGTTGTTTGACCAGTCCGATGCGAATGCTGGTGCCTTTTTCGTCAAGGGCGTTAGCGGCCTCGTCAAGCTTGTGGCTGATTTCTTCGGTCGGCTTTTTGAAGTCTGCGGTCAGATTACTGGCGGTCAATGCTTCATCAATCGCCGCATTGGCTTCGCGCAAGACAGCGGCATGCTTGTGGTATTCCTCCTCGACCTCGACAGGTATCCGCCGCCCTCGTTTGAGGTGAGCCTCGATACGTTGGTGGAATGCATCCAGGCCGTCGATCAGCGCCTGGCCGGCACGGCTGCTGGCACTCACGGAAGAATGGGCCTTGGGTTGGCGGGTCTTTGCCGTGCGCTGTTCTACCCAGACACCGGGTGACTCTTCCTGGAATGTGGCGATGACACCCGTCAGGGTGGTTCGTACTTCCACCTGGTCGGATTTTTGCCCCTTGATGCGTTTTTTTCGATTGCCGACTACCGTGCCTCTGGATTGGGTTTTGATGATCTGGCGCGTTGATGATCTCGCCTTCGAAGGCCCCGATGTCGGTCCCAGCAAGTGCTTGAAGTGCAGCAACTCGGCCAGTTTTACATCCGTGCGCGCCCTGAACCCGTTTACCCGTTTACGCACATGCTGCAGTCGCTCAGTGTTGATCTGTTCGGGGTAGTCGATGAGCAGATCACCAAAGCGCTGATCGATGGCGGAAAACTGTTCGGCCACATTGCTCAGGACATCGATGCGTTCGCGCAGGTTGTCGAGGCTTTCATCCTCGGTCAGATTCAGCGTGCTCTGGATACTCAACGCGGCGTCTTCGACGAGACTGGCGAGTGCCTGATAGGCATTGGCGACGTCCGCTGTCGTACCGGCCTTGATGCAAATTTCCTGGCCAAGACTGATCTGCAAAAGCTTGAGGTCGTTCAGATCATATTTCGGCAATGCCTTGCGGTAGGTTGGAATAATTTTGACGGCATCTTTTCCCAACAACATCAGTTCGTCAAAACGGCTATTGGCCAACTCTGTTTTTTCAATGATGGCCTGGGTCTGGAGGGTCATTCTTTCAAAGGTCTGAACAAACGCCTGCGCGATGAAACCGGCTTCATCGGCAAGCATTGTCTGCATGGCCTTCAGGTCAGTCTGAAATACGGCGGAATGCAGGTCGAGCCATTCCTGCCCGAGAAACAGCTGCATTTGCAGTCGCTCAATCATGACGGTCCGGTAGTTCGGAATCGGCTCTTTCTGATTCAACGCCTTGATCTGTTCAATATTCGCGCCGTACGCCTTGAGCTGTGCGCCTAGCGTTGCCAGATAGTGCTCGCGTGCCGGTCCTCGTGCTTGCCCGTCCGCATCGTTGAAGGCTTTGTGGTCAGCATCACGCTGAATCTGCTTGGCTTTCATCGTTGCGTCGAACGCACTGATTTCGGCAGTCAGTTGCCTGGCGTCCATTTTGCTCACGTCCTGAACTGCCTCAAGTGCGCTGTCAAGTCCGCCGCCTCGCAGGCGCAAGCGAAGGTCGACCACCCATTGGCCGTTGGCCGTGCGGGTCAGTTGCGGCCCGTTGCGCGGCGGTTGCTGGCGCGAGTCGATGATCTGCACCTCGGCGTGCTCATTGAGCATGACTTCGAACCAGCGCTGGCCGACGGGAGCGAACCGCTGTTGTTGACGGGAATAAAGATGCCTGTGCGTGCCCTCGGTGGCGGCATCGCCGATGCCTTTGGGTTTGGCGATCTGAAAACTGTCGAGCAGCGCTGCGAGTGCGACCGGGGATCGTTTCAGCGCCGTGAAGGGGTTGACCACCATCTCATGCGCAATGGGCAGTGCAGTGCTGGAGACGTCCGGCAACTGCAACGGTTTGCTGACGACGAGTTCGGTGGTGACGGTGGCGGTGGGTTCTTCCTGCGGGATCGACTCGCTGAATGGCTTGTCGCCGACCGCTGCGCGATGGGCGAGCACCATGCCCAAGGCCAGGAGAATGTCGGTGAGGGCTGTCCAGGCAAGCTTGCCGGATTGCTCATTGGCCACGTCGCTGATCTCTTGCAGGTCGTCCATGATCTGCCAGATCCACGCTGCCGTGCCGACGCTGCGCCCGAGGAATGGCAAAGCCGCGTTGAACAGCATCCAGCCGCCGTGTTTGAGCGTTGCCCAGCGTGCTTCTGCATCAGAGACCGATTGCCGATCGGCCTGGGTGATGACAGCCTGCACGTTGCTGTTATGCAGGGTCGCCAGTACATCGTGTTCAATCGTTGCGGTCGCCAGCGCAACGGGGCCGGACATGTCGAGGGCGGTGAAGGGGTTCACCAGCAATTGCGGGATAGTCCAGACTGAAGGCAATCGGGCGGTGAAGACGAACTGGCTGTAGTTGAAGCGCACATCGTCCGGCAACCAGGCCAGGACCGATTCGCGCAGCTCCTGTGAGTGCTGGATCTCGTAAAACAGGTTGGCGTGTGAGGGAAATTGCATCAGTGCCGTTTCGAACAGCGGTCGATAAAGCAGGCACGGCCCTTTGTCCGCCTCGCGCGGGCCGATGACGAACATGTTGTTGACGATATCGGCCTGTGATCGACTGCGATGGGCCACGAACCCCAGCGGGCGAATGACGATTTCATCGCGATCGACATGACGCTCATCGCCGGTGTTTGCCAGCGCGGCAACCACATAGCGGTAACCCTGTTCAGTGATGCCGGTCTTGCCCTGTATTTTGTGCTGCAACGCCAGCAGCGGCAGTTCGATGGGCAACTGGCTGGCATAAAGTGCTTGCAGTGCCGACGCCTGCTCATTGTTGTCAATCAGCAGGTTTTGCAGGTACGCGGGGTAGGTCTGGCCGATATCGACGCTGCTGACCAGTTGTTGCAGGTAGCTTGCGGTCATCCACTCAGGCAACACGCCGCCATCCTTGTAACGTGCGGTTTTGTTGCCGGCTGGCTGCCCCGCGAGGTTCTGCAGCGCGAGTTCAATGAGCGACAGCGTCTTGGTCTGCGTGTTACCCGGCAAGACAAATGTGCCCCAGACCACCAGGCTGGTGATGCTGATCTCGATGTCATCGATCCTCACCTCGCCGGCTTGCGGATGATCCTTGGCTATCTGTTGTTTCAGGGCATCACGGGTGAACGCTTGCAGGCTGATGACTTCGCTTTGAAATGATTTTCCCTTGTTCGTGTGCTGCACCATCGTCAGATCCAGCAGATGCCGGCTGTAACGGGTTTGATCGGCGGGAGAGGCGCTGTCGAGCCATTCTGGCAGCATCGGACGCAGGCGAGCGATATGAGGTTTGAGGCGCGGTGTCGGCTCTCGCGGATTGCCGACAGTCCCGGTGTGCGGATATAGCTCGCTGGAACTCGAACCCTGAAAATAATTGATCGCGCCCAGCGCCTCGGCTTCCAGGGCGACCAGTGTGCAGGCTTGATAGTCGAAGAAATGGCCCTGTGGTTCGACCAGTCGCCATTTCAACCCGGCACCGGAGGCACCTTGCCAATAACGACGCGGCAGGGCTTCGCCGAGTTTTTCCAGCGATTGAAAACTCTCGAAGCCCTGCAGCACCGAGTGGGTCATGATCAACGTGCGCTTGTCGTCGGTGCCGATCAGTACCGCGGTATCGAGCAGGGTCACATGCTTCTGCTCGTCACCCTCGCCGCGGTCAAGATCAATCAGGCAGGCGCGGGTCTTGTATTTGTCGGTGGGCAGTCGCTGGTGTTTGTCCGGGTATTTATAAAGCGCTTCGGCCATGGCGCGCTGGTCGGCATCCCAGCCAGGGTTCGCGTCGACCTTCCACAAATTGCGCAGGGCCTGTGACATCTGCTGCCAGCGCGGCTGCCCTGGGTAGGTGAAATCATCCCAGTAATTGACCTGGTGTTCCTTGTAGGCGATGAACAGCAACGGTGCCAGCTCATTGAGCAGCTTACCGATCGCGCTGATTTTCACCGGCAGCTGGATGGCGGACGGCAGGTCGGGCTGCAAGGTCAGATAATGCTCACCGTCGAGATACGCCACAGTCGTGCCGGAGAGGCCCAGGCGTACCAGGGTGTCGGTCAGCGATTCGATCAGGTGGCGACCCGGGACGACCCGATCATCTTCAATGACCCAGGTCGGTCTTACGACCATGGCCAGCTGCGGGTCGAGATCGAGGTCGGGATACAGCGTCCTGAGCGCGGGGCGCAGCGTTTTCGACGCAACTTCTCGCAGTGAAGGGCCGGTCACCAGTTGAGTCACGACATCGACGGCGCTGGGCGAGGGGATTTCGGGCATGGGCAACTCCTGCTCTGATGGGCGCGCCCAAGGGCGGCGGTTCCGGGCAAGGTAGCGGCGAGCGGCGGCGCACGTGCGGTACATACATATTGCGGGCAAAAAAAGACCCGCCTGGGCGGGTCTGGTGTTTACGGTTGCGACGAGAATCTGGTTATCGTTCGAAGCCTTCCAATACGTTCACCGCGTTGATGCCGATTTCCTCCACCGCGTAACCGCCCTCCATGACGAACAATGTCGGTTTGCCGAGTGCAGCGATGCGCTTGCCCATCGCCAGGTAATCGGGGCTGTCGAGTTTGAACTGCGAAATCGGGTCATCCTTGAAGGTGTCGACGCCGAGCGATACGACAATGACGTCGGCGCCGTAGCGATCGATCTCGTCGCAGGCCTGATCCAGCGCCGCACTCCACACGTCCCAGCCGGAGCCTGCGGGTAGCGGGTAGTTGAAGTTGAAGCCTTCACCGGCACCTTCGCCACGCTCATCGTCGTAGCCGAGGAAAAACGGAAATTCTGCTTCCGGGTGGCCGTGGATCGAGGTGAACAGCACGTCGCTGCGCGCGTAGAAAATCGATTGCGTGCCGTTGCCGTGGTGATAGTCGACGTCGAGGATCGCGACCTTCTTGTGGCCCTGATCGAGGAACGCCTGCGCGGCGATCGCAGCGTTATTGAGGTAGCAATAACCCCCCATCAAGTCGCTGGCAGCGTGGTGTCCCGGTGGCCGGCACAACGCGAAGGCAGCGCGCGCGCCACGCTGGATTTCTGCTTGCGCGGTCAGGGCAACTTGCGCCGCGCTGTACGCCGCTTGCCAGGTGCCGGCGGTGATCGGTGCGCCGCCATCGAAGCTGTAATAGCCGAGCTGGCCGTGCAGGCTGGTCGGTTTGATTGCACGCAGAGTGCGCGCCGGCCAGGTGTAGGGCAGCAGATCGCCGTCGGTATTGAATTCAGTCCAGCGCGGCCACGCGCCTTTGAAAAAGTCGAGGTAGTCACGGCTGTGGATGCGGGCGATCGGCTCCAGACCGAAATCCTTCGGCGCCTCGACCGGGCCGAGGTTCTGGTTTTTAACGCGCTGCAGCACATGGTCGGCGCGCGACGGCATCTCGAAGCACGGCTTCAGTTGGCCATCGATGAGTTCGCAGCGGCCATGGTGCAGGTGGTGATCGTCCGAGTAGATCGTCAGCATTTGTTGTTCTCCGCAGGGCTGATTCGGTTGCTCCCAGTGTTGCGGCGCGAGGTGAATCGGAAAACGGCAGGAAAGGCCAAAAGGGGATGGATATGGCCAAAAACACTGACCGCAATTCGCCCCTCAGGCCCGGAATTGGCTCGGCGCCACGCCGCTCCAGCGCACGAAGGCGTGACGAAAGCTCGCAGTCTCACTGAAGCCAAGGGTCTCGGCGATGCGGTAGATCGGCAACTGATCCTCACACAACATCTGCTTGGCTCGCTCGAAGCGCAGTTCATCGAGCAATTCCTGATAGCTGCAGCCCATGTCCTTGAGATGCCGGCGCAGAGTGCGTGGCGAGCACTTCATCTGTTGCGCCAGGCCTTCCAGCCCCGGCGCGGCGTTCAGTTGGGCGCTGAGCAACTGGCGGATGCGCCCGAGCCACGCTTGGCGTCCGGTGAACTCAAGGTTCTGCTTGCGGCAGCGTTCGGCCATGGCTTGATGGGTGATGACATCGGCCAGCGGCAGCGGTTGATCGAGCCAGTGACGGTCGAAGGCGAAGGCATTGTCCTTGGCGGCGAAGTGCAGCGGGCTGTCGAAGTGCTCGGCATAACTGTCACGGTAATCCGGTGCGGCGTGTTCGAAGCGCGTGGCGAGCAAGGGCAGCGGATGCCCGAGCAGGTCATCACAAATGACTTTCAGCGACACCAGGCAGAACTCGGCATTGAACACCGCCATCGCCGGGCTCTCGCGATAATCGGCCGCGACGAACCAGACGCGTTCGCCATCGTCTTCCAGACTCAATTCGAAAAGTGTTCCCAACAGCGCCGGATAGCGAATCGCCAGACGTAAAGCGTCACCGAAGGTGGCACAGGTCAGCAAGGCATAGCCAAGGATGCCGTAGCAGGAAACGTGCATGCGCCGGCCCAGCTCCAGGCCGATGTCGTGCTTAAGCGCGACTGCATTGGCGCAGACCTGCATCTCCTGATTGGTGGTGATGCGCGTGTCGGCCCGGCTGAGATCCGCCGCACTGATGCCGCTGCCGGCCAGCAACGCTTCGCTCGACAGGCCTTCGGCTTTGAAGGTGTTGAGGATTAGCGAGACGGCGTTGAGGGTGGTGAGGTGGGAGTGCAGCATAAGATCTTCCAGCCTGAGGATGGCTGGAACGCAGCAAATTGCATGCCGCAGCAGCCCCTCACCCCAACCCTCTCCCAAAGGTAGAGGGGGCCGATTGGGGGATATTGGCGAGATGCACCGAGGTGATACATCTCTGCCGAATCCACAATCGACGCGATTTATCAGGTCGACGGACAGCGAAAAACAACTCGGTCAGTTCCCTCTCCCTTCGGGAGAGGGCTAGGGTGAGGGCCGATCCTGAGTCGTGCTCAGAGCAGCTCACCACACAGATCCAGTTCGATCAGCCGACGCACTTCTTGAGTTTCCAGCCCCGCACCGAGCACCCCATGCAACTTGCCGAACGCCGCCTCACGAGTCATGCCACCACCGGACAACACGCCTACACCGCGCAATCGACTGCCAGCCTCGTAAACATCCAACTCAACGCCGCCTTCATGGCATTGCGTGACCGCCACAACGACTACGCCGTTATCCCGCGCACGGCCAAGGCTTGCCAGAAACTCAGGGTTGTCGCTCGGCCCTGTACCGCTGCCGTAGCACTCCAGCACCAGACCCTGAATGCCGCTGGCGAGCAGACCATCAAGGACTTCGGCGCTGATGCCGGGGAACAGTGGCAGCACGGCAACCTTGGCCAGTTGCTTCGGTTGGTTGTAGTTCAACGACGCTGGAATCGAAGGCGCTTTTACGCCGCCGCCCTGACGCTCAAGTCGTTTGAACGGATGACGGCCGAAGCTGCGCACCTTCGCGCAACGGGTTGGCGCCAGTAGCTCACCGTGGAAGTACAGATGCACACCGGGCGCCAGGCCTTGGCCGAGGGCGACCAGTGCGCCGCCGAGGTTTTCCCAGGCATCGCTGTCGGTAACACCGGCCGGCAGCATGGAGCCGGTGAAACACACGCGAGCATTCAGCCCCAGTAACTGGAAGCTCATCGCCGCCGCACTGTAAGCCAGGGTGTCGGTGCCGTGCAGGATCAGCACGCTGTCGCAACCTTGCACATCCACGGCATCGACCACCGCTTCACGCAGTTGCTGCCAATAGGCCGGGGTCATGTTGGCGCTGTCGATCAGCGGCGACATTTCCCGGAAGCGCCACTGCGGCACAACGAGCTCAGGCTGACTGTGCAGGTAGTCGCGCATCCGCGCTTCGAAACCGGACGCCGGGGCCAGGCCATTGGCGCTGGCCTGCATGCCGATGGTGCCACCGGTGTAGAGCACCATGACGTGTTGGGCGGCGGGGTAGGAATTGGCAATCATCTGAGGGTCTCCACAAGAGATGACATTGTAGGAGTGAGCCTGCTCGCGATAGCGGTTCATCATTCAACATTGATGTTGGCTGAAAGACAGCTATCGCGAGCAGGCTCACTCCTACAAGTTATTGCATCACAATAACTGACGGGCGCAGAGGATGCGCCCGTCATTCACCTGTCAGCGTTGCGCTGCAGGTACGCCTTGCGGCTCGGCTTCGGTCTTGTCGGCAGCGGCAGACGGGTTGGTCGGCCAGGCCTTCAGGTCGAGATCCAGATCGGTAAATTTGCTTGAGTCGAACACGGGCTGTTTAACGCCGGCACGGCGCTGCTCGTCGTAGTCGCGCATTACGCGCATGCCGACCTTGAACAGCATGGCCAAGGCCACCAGGTTGACGAAGGCCAGACAGGTCATGGTGATGTCGGCGAAGGCGAACACGGTCGACAGGTCCTGCATCGAACCCCATACCACCAGCGCCAGCACCAGGCCGCGGAAAATCATCAGCGCGGCGCGGTTGCGGGTGAGGAACTGCAGGCTGTTTTCGCCCAGGTAGTAGTTGTAGAGGATGCAAGTGAAGACGAACAGCGACAACGCGACGCTGACGAACATGCGACCCCAGTCACCGACCACAGCGGCCAGCGAGTTCTGGGTCAGGACGATGCCGTCACCTTCGAAGCCCGGGGTGTAGAAGCCCGACAGCAGAATCAGCAGCGCGGTGCAGGTGCAAATCACGAAGGTGTCGAGGAACACGCTGAAGGCCTGAACCACGCCCTGGGCGCCCGGGTGCTTCACGGCAGCCACAGCGGCGACGTTCGGCGCACTGCCCAGGCCCGCTTCGTTGGCGAACACGCCACGCTTCACGCCCATGACAATGGCGCTGCCGAGCAGGCCACCAAAGGCCGGGTCGAGGCCGAAGGCGCTCTTGAAGATGGTTTCCAGCATGGCTGGTACGTGTTCGATCTGGGTACCGATCACGTACAGGGTCACGCCGATATAGGCCAGGGTCTTGATCGGTACGAGCAGGTCGGACACCGAGGCAATGCGCTTGATGCCGCCGATGAAGGTGATGGCGAGCAACACTGCCAGGACGATACCGGTGTGTTGTGGGTTGAATTCAAAGGCGTTCTGCAGCGAGTGAGTCACGGTGTAGGACTGCAGGCCAATGAAGGCAAAGCCGTAGGTGACCAGCAGCAGGACCGAGAACACCACCGCCATGCCTTTGAGTTTCAGGCCGTGCTGGATGTAGTAAGCCGGACCGCCACGGTACAGGCCGTCGCCATCGGCGCGCTTGTAGACTTGGGCCAGGGTGCATTCGAAGAAGCTGCTGGACATGCCGACCAGTGCGGTCACCCACATCCAGAAGACCGCACCTG
This sequence comes from Pseudomonas sp. B21-041, assembly GCF_024748675.1. Taxonomy (NCBI): domain Bacteria; kingdom Pseudomonadati; phylum Pseudomonadota; class Gammaproteobacteria; order Pseudomonadales; family Pseudomonadaceae; genus Pseudomonas; species Pseudomonas sp. B21-041. The sequence continues at coordinate 6,313,531 of NZ_CP087175.1, read as the reverse complement.
GACCACCCAGGGTCACGGCGATGCCGACACCGGCGATGTTGCCTGCACCGACACGGCCGGCAAGGCTGAGCATCAGGGCCTGGAACGAGCTGAGTTGCCCGGCGCTGCCTTTGAGGCTGTCGCGGAACACCGCGAACATGTGGAAGAAGTGCCGCAATTGAACGAAACGCGAGCGAATCGTGAAGTAGCTACCGAGCCCGACAATGAGCACGATCAGTACTTTCCCTGAGAGGAAGTCGTTGATGACTTCGAGCATGGATTTTTCCTCGCTGTTTTTTGTGTGAGCAAATGCTGGATGGTAGAAATATCGTGTTACACCGGTGTGTGCGCGGCACGACAGGTGAGGCGATGGTTTCGTCCCGGATCCATTTCGCGGGTTTGTTATTAGTTCGGGTTTCGCATGGGTTATGGCCTCGTTACCGACGACCGCTCACGCGAAGAGGGGCGGCACTATACCGATCAGTGACGCGCCCGTCTGCACGGTAGTGGTGCAAGCGACGAAACGAAGCTGTGAAACACCCGGCGTTACCGGCGCCGGGCTTGTGCAGGAACTGCTCTGTGTGGGAGCGAGCCGGCTCGCGAAAGCGGTATTGCAGACACATTGCTTTTGAATGTGCCGCCGTCTTCGCGAGCAGGCTCGCTCCCACATTGTTCAGTCCCCAGACATACGGGTCTCAGGGTCAGAAAGTTAAAAAAAAGGGCTTGGGGACAAATCCCCAAGCCCTCAAAAGGTGAGAGGTGTCTAGTCCCTCGACCTGGTGAGCGGTGCTACAAATTACGCGTCGGCTCAGGCTTTAAGCGGAACCAGACGCGGAGCAATCATGTTTTCCGGGCGCAGGATGTCGGCGAGCATGGCTTCGTCGAGCAGACCTTCTTCGCGTACCAGTTCCAGTACGCCGCGGCCGCTTTCAAGCGCGAGGCCGGCGATACGGGTGGCGTTTTTGTAGCCGATGTACGGGTTCAGTGCGGTGACCAGACCGATCGAGTGCTCGACCAGTTCGCGGCAGCGCGCTTCGTTGGCGGTGATGCCGACGATGCAGTGCTCGCGCAGCATGTCCATGGCGCGTTGCAGCAGACGGATCGAGTCGAAGATCTTGAAGGCGATCAGCGGCTCCATCACGTTCAGCTGCAGTTGGCCGCCTTCGGCTGCCATGGTCAGCGCCAGGTCGTTACCGATGACTTGGAACGCCACCTGGTTAACGGCTTCCGGGATCACCGGGTTGACCTTGCCGGGCATGATCGAGCTGCCTGGTTGACGCGCTGGCAGGTTGATTTCGTTGATGCCGGTGCGTGGGCCGCTGGACAGCAGGCGCAGGTCGTTGCAGATCTTCGACAGCTTGACTGCGGTGCGCTTGAGCATGCCGGAGAACAGCACGAAGGCGCCCATGTCGGAAGTCGCTTCGATCAGGTCGGCCGCCGGCACTACCGGTTGACCGCTGATCAGGGCCAGACGCTGTACCGCCAGCGCTTGATAACGCGGGTCGGCGTTGATGCCGGTACCGATCGCGGTGCCGCCCAGGTTCACTTCAGTCAGCAGTTCCGGGGCCAGCGACTTCAGACGCGCCAGGTCTTCGCCCATGGTGGTGGCGAACGCGCGGAATTCCTGGCCGAGGGTCATCGGCACGGCGTCTTGCAGCTGGGTACGGCCCATTTTCAGGACGTGATCGAATTCTTTGCCCTTGGCCGCGAACGCCTGAATCAGGCTGTCGAGGCTGGCCAGCAGGGTGTCGTGACCGAGCAGCAGACCCAGGCGGATCGCCGTTGGGTAGGCGTCGTTGGTCGACTGCGCCATGTTGACGTCGTCGTTCGGGTGCAGGTACTGGTACTCGCCTTTCTGGTGACCCATTGCTTCGAGCGCAATGTTGGCGATCACTTCGTTGGCGTTCATGTTGGTGGAAGTACCGGCGCCACCTTGAATCATGTCGACCACGAACTCTTCGTGGAAATCACCGCGGATCAATCGGGCACAGGCTTCGCTGATGGCAGCGTGCTTGGCTTCGCTCAGGTGACCCAACTCGCGGTTGGCGTCAGCGGCGGCCTGTTTGACCATCGCCAGGCCGACAACCAGTTTCGGGTAATGCGAAATCGGAACGCCGGAGAGACGGAAGTTGTTCACCGCTCGCAGGGTCTGGATGCCGTAATACGCTTGAGCCGGTACTTCGAGGGCGCCAAGCAGGTCGTTTTCTGTGCGGAAAGATGCAGCGGAGGACATGATAGAAATCATCTCGATATGGACCCGGTCTGTGCCGGAACGCTGCGAATGCTAGGCTTGTGGGAAATTTTGGGCCAATGCTGTTCAGCACTGCCCTATGCACATTCGGCATAATGCCCGTGTGACGCCGCGTGCGCGGCAGACGTGTGACCTGTTTTGGTGCGTGTCCTGGAGGACGTGATGAATCTGGAAAGCAAATGGCTCGAGGACTTCAGTGCTCTGGCCGCCACCCGCAGCTTTTCGCAGGCGGCCGAACGGCGCTTCGTTACCCAGCCGGCGTTCAGCCGACGGATTCGCAGTCTGGAGGCTGCGCTGGGGCTGACCTTGGTCAATCGCTCGCGTACGCCGGTTGAACTGACGGCGGCGGGGCAGTTGTTTCTGGTGACCGCGCGCACCGTGGTCGAACAGCTCGGTGAAGTGCTGCGCCATCTGCATCATCTGGAAGGCGGGCAGGGCGAAGTGATGCAGGTCGCTGCCGCTCACTCCTTGGCGCTGGGTTTCTTCCCGCGCTGGATCGCTCAGTTGCGTAATGAAGGGCTGAACATCGCCACCCGATTGGTTGCAACCAACGTCGGCGATGCGGTGCATGCGTTGCGCGAAGGTGGCTGTGATTTGATGCTGGCGTTCTACGATCCGGATGCGGCAATGCAGATGGACCCGGAGATTTTCCCTTCATTGCATTTGGGCCAGACGGAAATGCTCCCTGTGTGTGCGGCGGATGCCGAGGGCAAGCCGTTGTTCGATCTGGAAGGAGATGCGAGCGTGCCGTTGCTGGCGTATAGCGCCGGTGCGTTTCTCGGACGTTCGGTGAATGGTTTGCTGCGTCAGCGTCAGCTGCGTTTCACCACCATTTATGAAACCGCGATGGCGGACAGCCTGAAAAGCATGGCGCTGGAAGGGCTGGGCATTGCCTGGGTACCGCAACTGAGCGTGCGCGCGGAACTGGCGCGTGGTGAGTTGGTGGTCTGCGGCGGCCCGCAATGGCATGTGCCGCTGGAAATTCGCCTGTATCGCTGCGCACTGGTGCGCAAAGCCAACGTGCGCCTGCTTTGGCGAAAACTAGAAGGCGGCGCCGCACAAGGTACGACCGTAACCTGAGGTTGATGAAAAACCCTGTGGGAGCTGGCTTGCCAGCGATGGCGGTGGGTCAGACACCGACTCTGTTTGCTGATGCGACGCCATCGCTGGCAAGCCAGCTCCCACAGGGATCGTGTGATGTCTATGCTCTGACCTTCAGGTCAATAAAACCGGGCCTTTCGCTCATTTGACAGATGGTCGTTTCGGGGGCTGTTTATTGCTTTCTTTGCGGTATACTGCGCGGCCTTCGGCCGGCACGTCCGGCCATTTTTCGTACAATCAAGCCACGCAACCTGCGTGGCTTGTTGTTTTATGACGCGCCTGCGGGCGCTCCAGAGAGAAGAGGCGCGACGATGAGTGCACTGGTTGGCGTGATCATGGGCTCCAAGTCCGATTGGTCCACCCTTAGCCACACCGCCGATATGCTGGAAAAGCTCGGCATCCCGTACGAGGTCAAAGTGGTCTCTGCCCACCGCACCCCGGATCTGCTGTTCCAGTACGCCGAAGAGGCTGAAGGTCGTGGCATCGAGGTGATCATCGCCGGTGCCGGTGGCGCAGCCCACTTGCCAGGCATGTGTGCGGCCAAGACCCACCTGCCGGTGCTGGGTGTGCCGGTGCAGTCGGCCATGCTCTCGGGCGTTGACTCGCTGCTGTCGATCGTGCAGATGCCAGCGGGCATTCCGGTCGCCACCCTGGCCATCGGCAAGGCCGGCGCGATCAACGCTGCCCTGCTCTCGGCGAGCATCCTCGGCGCCAAGCATCCACAGTTCCACGCGGTACTGAAAACCTTCCGTGCCGAGCAGACAGACAGCGTCCTGGACAATCCAGACCCACGTATTGCCTGAGGTTGTTGAGATGAAGATCGGTGTAATCGGTGGCGGCCAGTTGGGTCGCATGTTGGCTCTGGCGGGTACGCCGCTGGGCATGAACTTCGCTTTTCTCGACCCTGCGCCGGACGCTTGTGCCGCTGCGCTGGGCGAACACCTGCGGGCCGATTACGGCGATCAGGATCATCTGCGCCAACTCGCCGATGAAGTCGATCTGGTGACCTTCGAGTTCGAAAGCGTCCCGGCCGAAACCGTGGCATTCCTCTCGCAATTCGTTCCGGTCTACCCGAGCGCCGAAGCCCTGCGCATCGCGCGCGACCGCTGGTTCGAAAAGAGCATGTTCAAGGATCTGGGCATCCCGACGCCGGCCTTCGCCGACATTCAATCGCAAGCCGATCTGGATGCCGCCGTCGCTTCGATCGGTCTGCCGGCCGTGCTGAAAACCCGCACCCTGGGTTATGACGGCAAGGGCCAGAAAGTCCTGCGCAAGCCGGAAGACGTGGTTGGCACCTTCGCCGAACTGGGCAGCGTGTCCTGCCTGCTGGAAGGCTTCGTGCCGTTCACCGGTGAAGTCTCGCTGATCGCCGTGCGTGCCCGCGATGGTGAAACGAAGTTCTATCCGCTGGTGCACAACACCCACGACAGCGGCATCCTCAAGCTGTCGGTGGCCAGTACCGATCACCCATTGCAGGCGCTGGCCGAAGACTACTCGAGCCGCGTGCTCAAGCAACTCGACTACGTCGGCGTCATGGCGTTCGAGTTCTTTGAAGTCGACGGTGGCCTCAAGGCCAACGAAATCGCCCCGCGCGTGCACAACTCCGGGCACTGGACCACTGAAGGCGCCGAGTGCAGTCAGTTCGAAAACCATCTGCGCGCCGTTGCCGGCCTGCCGCTGGGTTCGACGGCCAAAGTCGGCGAGAGCGCGATGCTTAACTTCATCGGTGTTGTACCGCCGGTTGAGAAAGTCATCGCTATCGAAGACTGCCATCTGCATCACTACGGCAAGGCCTTCAAGGCCGGGCGCAAGGTCGGTCACGCCAATCTGCGTTGCGCCGACATGGCTACGCTGCAGGCGCAGATCGTCAAGGTCGAAGCGCTGATCGCCGAGTAACGACAGTTTCATTTGGCAGCGGCGGAACCATTCAGGGGCCGCCGTTCTCTGATTGCAGGATGCCAAAGTCTGACTAGGCTTCGCATATCTACTATTCAGAGGGAAATGCCATGGGAATTATCGGAACCATCTTTATCGGCTTGATCGTCGGCCTGTTGGCGCGGTTCCTGAAACCGGGCGATGACAGCATGGGCTGGATCATGACCATCCTGCTCGGTATCGGCGGTTCGCTGGCAGCCACCTACGGCGGCCAGGCTCTGGGCATCTATCACGCAGGCGAGGGCGCAGGTTTCATCGGCGCACTGGTCGGCGCTATCGTGTTGCTGGTGATCTACGGCCTGATCAAAAAGAACTGATCCAAAGCGACAAAGCCCTCTCTGCCAAAGTGGCCGGGAGGGCTAGAATGCTCGGCGATTTACTGTTCTTTCCTTTCTATACCGAGCACCTTCATGCGCCGTCTTCTGTTGACTCTCCTTTTCCTGGGCAGCGGTTTGGCCCACGCCGGCGAACTGCCGGAAACCGACTGGCTCGAATTGATGCCCAAGTCGGACCAAAAGGCCCTCGAGGCCATGCCTGAAATCGACCACAACTCCCCGGAAGCCACCGGTACCTTCACTGAGAAGGGCGGGATGAAGCAGGCCAAAGGTCTGCCGGCGGTGATGTATTCGACCAAAACCGTGGCGTCGATGAACGACAAGCACATCCGCATCGGTGGTTACCCGGTGCCGCTGGAATCCGACGCCAAGGGTCGCAGCACGCTGTTCTTCCTCGTGCCGTATCCGGGCGCATGTATCCACGTGCCGCCACCGCCGCCGAATCAACTGGTGCTGGTGCGTTATCCGAAAGGCTTGAAGCTGGATGATATCTACACACCGCTGTGGGTGACCGGCACGCTGAAGGTCGAGAAGGTCAGCAATGATCTGGCCGATGCGGCGTATGCGCTGGAAGCCGACAAGGTGCGGGTGGTGCAGGAATCTGATCTCTAACAATCACCACGAAGCAACTGTGGGAGCGAGCCTGCTCGCGAAAGCGGTGTATCAGACATTTGAATGTTGACTGATACAACGCCTTCGCGAGCAGGCTCGCTCCCACATTTTGTATTGCGGTGCTGGTTAGAGCGGTTTGCTGGCGACGCTGACGCCCATGGTATGGCTCGCCCCCGGCGCCAGCGTGACGATGTCATCCATCACATTCGCCGTCTCAATGCACAGCATGCGCTGCCAGCCATCGTTATCCATGTCGGCCAGCGCGGCGGCGCGGTCGATCCACGGGTTCCAGATCACCGCCGTGCGTGAGCCGGTAGCCGTCAGCACAATGCGTCGTTCCCAGGCCAGGTCGATGATGCTCAGTTGTGGTGGAGCATCGAGATAGATGCGGTCGGTTTCACCGGCAAAATGCAGGTCGCCTTGCTGACTGTGGGTTTTCCAGTCGTCCAGCGTCTCGATGTAATTCAAACCATCCACGCCATCGACATGCACATTGCGCACGTCACTGACCGCGAAGTAAGTGTGCAGCGCCTGGCTCAGGCTGACGCTGTCACTGCCACGGTTATGGCTGGTCAGGCTGAAACTCAGTTGCTCGGACAAATGCAGGGTCAGGGTCAGATCGACCTGATGCGGCCAGCCCGGCAGGCCACCTTCGGGGTAAGGCAGCTTGAATTCGACCTTGACGCCGTCAGCCTCTGATTCGATGCCGCCCAACTCCCAATCCATCGCCCGCACCAGACCGTGCGCGGGTGCCGGTTGCTCACCGGTATACATGGCCTGCACGCTCTGCGGGTTGCGCTCGAACTTGCCGAACCACGGCCAGCACACCGGTACACCGGCGCGGATGCTTTTGCCGGTCTTGAACTCGGCCTTGTCGTTGAGCCAGATGATCGGCGGCTGGCCATCGATCTGATAACTGAGGATGTGCGCGCCTTGCTGGGCCACCAGCACTTCGGCCTGACCGTGGCGGATGCGCCAGCAGTTCAGTTCATCCAGTTTCACGGCTTCAACGTTGGGCGTGTTCATGGGACAGCTCTCGATCAGTAACAAGGACAACTATCGACCGTAAAACGGCCACGATGTTTAACGCGCGCGTGGTGGAACCGAGCGAGTGCGGCCGCTGCCGTCGATGGCGACGAAGACGAAGACCGCTTCGGTGACTTTACGCCACTCGCTGGACAACGGGTCGTCGCTCCACACTTCGACCATCATCTGGATCGAGCTGCGGCCGATTTCCAGGGTCTGGGTATAAAAGGACAATTGCGCGCCGACAGCCACAGGCACAAGGAACGCCATGCGGTCGATGGCGACGGTGGCGACGCGTCCGCCAGCGACACGGCTGGCCATTGCGGTGCCGGCCAAATCCATCTGTGCTACCAGCCAACCGCCGAAAATATCGCCAAAGCCGTTGGTTTCGCGAGGGAGTGCGGTGATTTGCAGGGCCAGGTCGCCTTGCGGGATTGGATCTTCTTGTTCGAGCTCTATCATGCCGGGGGTGCCTCTGACCCGTGACTCTTCGTTGGTATTGCTGGTGGTAGCCGTCTTCGGGAAAAACGATTCAGCACCGAACATACTACGTTCGTCACGTTTTCCATCAGGCGCCTAAGGAGAAACTCTGCGAAACCGGCTAATCCCGAGCAAAGGCCGGGCCAACGACGTTTTCGCACAGCAACCCCCTACAAACCGGAGCAGGTTGCGAGTATATCGGTCGGTAGACTCCACGACGACCATCCGGTTCTGATTTTGACCGTCAAATACGCACCTCTATGTGCTTTTTCGAACAATTTGCTATGGTGCCGAACCTGCCCAAGCCACCGCCAGCGTTGTTGTGGCGGCAGATCCGACTATAAGAGAAGCCCTTGCCATGACCACAGCGCCTTCGAGCCTCGCGCAGCCCGAGCAACCCGCACGACCGTTGACCCGCAATGACTACAAGACTCTATCGCTGTCCGCCCTTGGCGGCGCGCTGGAATTCTACGATTTCATCATCTTCGTCTTCTTCGCCACTGTGGTCGGCAAGCTGTTCTTCCCCGCCGACATGCCCGAGTGGCTGCGCCTGATGCAGACCTTCGGCATTTTCGCCGCCGGCTATCTGGCGCGACCGCTGGGCGGCATCGTCATGGCGCACTTCGGCGACCTGCTGGGGCGCAAGAAGATGTTCACCCTGAGCATTTTCATGATGGCCGTGCCGACCCTGATCATGGGTCTGCTGCCAACCTACGCGCAGATCGGCCTGTGGGCGCCAATCCTTCTTCTATTGATGCGGGTGATTCAAGGCGCGGCAATTGGCGGTGAAGTGCCGGGCGCGTGGGTCTTCGTTTCCGAACACGTACCGCAAAAGCACATGGGTTACGCCTGTGGCACCCTCACCAGCGGCCTGACCGCCGGCATTTTGCTCGGCTCGCTGGTCGCCACCGCGATCAACAGCATTTATACGCCTGTCGAGGTTGCCGATTACGCGTGGCGGATCCCGTTCCTGCTCGGTGGCGTGTTCGGCCTGTTCTCGGTCTACCTGCGTCGCTGGCTGCACGAAACCCCGGTGTTCGCCGAACTGCAATTGCGCAAGGCGCTGGCCGAAGAAGTGCCGCTGCGCGCGGTGCTGCGTGATCATCGCGGCGCGATTGCGATTTCAATGCTGCTGACCTGGTTGCTGTCGGCCGGCATCGTTGTGGTGATCCTGATGACCCCGACCGTGCTGCAAACGGTCTATCACTTCACGCCGACCGAGTCGTTGCAATCGAACAGTCTGGCGATTGTGTTCCTGAGCATCGGCTGCATCATTTCCGGTGCACTGGCGGATCGCTTTGGTGCCGGTCGCGTGTTTGTGTTTGGCTGCCTGGGCTTGCTGATCAGCTCGTGGACCTTCTATCACAGCCTTGCCGATCACCCGAACTGGTTGTTCCCGCTGTACGCGTTGACCGGTTTTCTGGTCGGCACCATCGGTGCGGTGCCATATGTGATGGTTAAAGCGTTTCCACCGGTGGTGCGTTTCAGCGGGTTGTCGTTCTCGTACAACGTGGCTTATGCGATTTTCGGTGGGTTGACGCCGATGGTGGTGAGTCTGCTGCTGAAAGAAAGCGCGATGGGCCCGGCCTACTACGTGGCAGTGCTGTGTGCGATGGGGATTCTGGTCGGGGCGTGGCTCTGGAAGAAAGGGCGCTGATTTTCTCTCCCGCCTGATCGTTCCCACGCTCCGCGTGGGAATGCATCCTGTGACGCTCCGCGTCACCTCTCAAATGCGGACGCAGAGCGTCCATGGCGGCGTTCCCACGCAGAGCGTGGGAACGATCTGTCGCGACATGCTGGCCTTTCATCCAATTGTCATATTTCAGCCATAGAGTGTTCACACGGCCTGCTGATACTTGGCCCCGACTTAACACACCCTATCTGCTAGGAGTAAGGCATGAAACTGAAGCGTTTGATGGCGGCAATGACTTTTGTCGCTGCTGGCGTTGCGACTGCCAACGCGTTCGCCGCTGTTGACCCTGCTATCCCGAGCTACACCAAGACCACTGGTGTGTCGGGCAACCTGTCCAGCGTCGGCTCCGATACCCTGGCCAACCTCATGACCCTGTGGGCTGAGAACTACAAAAAAGAATACCCGAACGTAAACATCCAGATTCAGGCCGCTGGCTCCGCCACTGCGCCACCTGCGCTGACTGAAGGCACCTCCAACCTGGGCCCGATGAGCCGCAAGATGAAGGACACCGAACTGGCGGCCTTCGAGCAGAAGTACGGCTACAAGCCAACCGCTATCCCGGTTGCCGTGGACGCCCTGGCTGTGTTCGTGCACAAGGACAACCCGATCCAGCACCTGACCATGGAACAGGTTGATGCGATCTTCTCGTCCACCCGTCTGTGCGGCGCCAAAGCCGACGTGAAAACCTGGGGTGACCTGGGCGTGACCGGCGACCTGGCCAACAAGCCAGTACAACTGTTCGGTCGTAACTCGGTATCCGGCACCTATGGCTACTTCAAAGAAGAAGCCCTGTGCAAAGGCGACTACAAACCAAACGTCAACGAACAACCAGGTTCGGCGTCGGTGGTGCAGTCGATCAGCTCCTCGCTGAACGGCATCGGTTACTCGGGTATCGGTTACAAGACCGCCAGCGTGAAAACCGTGCCATTGGCCAAGAAAGGCAGCACTGACTTCATCGAAGACACCGAAGAAAACGCCCTGAACGGCAAGTACCCGCTGTCGCGTTTCCTCTACGTTTACGTCAACAAAGCCCCGAACAAGCCTCTGGCTCCGCTGGAAGCTGAGTTCGTGAAGCTGGTGCTGTCGAAACAGGGCCAGGAAGTTGTGGTGAAAGACGGTTACATCCCGTTGCCAGCCAAGGTTGCTGCAAAAGCACTGGCTGACCTGGGTCTGCAGGAAGGCGGCGCTGTCGCAAAGAAGTAACAAATTGAGTCCAGGGTGAACCCCACCGGACTCAGGTAAAAGGCCGGACCTGCGCGCAGGCCGGCCTTTTACACACCTCAAATTTTTGATCCTCTGCCAGTCCCGCTGGCGGTGGATTTGCTGCGTCACTGCATTGTCATCTTTCTGTCATACAGGATCGCTAGGGTGAGCGCATGAATGATCTGGCCAATTCCCAAATGACTACTAATCCTCCCAAGCGCATTGACTTCAATACGCCTGAGCTGCAACGCAAGCGCCGCATTCGTGCGCTCAAGGATCGCTTCACCCGCTGGTACGTCCTCGTTGGCGGTCTCGCGGTGCTGGCAGCCATTACCCTGATCTTTTTCTTCCTCGCCTACGTGGTCGCGCCGCTGTTTCAGGGTGCCGACCTCACCGCGAAAGACTCGATCACCCCGGCCTGGATGCAGGACGCCGGCAAGCCACTGATGATTTCGCTCGAAGAGCAGAATCAGGTGGCCATGCGCGTTTCCGACAAAGGCCAGGCATTGTTCTTTGATATCGACAGTGGCGCTGAACTGAAGCGCGTCGATCTGCCAGTGCCTGCCGGCGCAACCGTGACCTCGATTGGTGAAGACCAGCCGGGCCATCCGCTGGTAGCCGTGGGTCTGTCCAACGGTCAGGCGCTGGTGTTCCGCCACACCTATAAAGTCAGCTACCCCGATGGCAAGAAAACCATCAGCCCGGCCATCGAGTATCCGTATGGCGAGACGCCGATCGCGCTGAACGAAGCCGGCGGCGCGCTGGAGCATGTCAGCCTGAACGCCACCGACACGACGTTGATGCTGGTCGGTTCGACCGGTTCGCAACTCAATGTGCTGTCGCTGACCAGCGAAGAAAACATGATGACTGGCGAAGTCACCAACGAGCAGAAGCGTATCGATCTGCCGCAAATGACTGAGCCGGTGAAAAACATCTTCGTCGACCCGCGCCAGCAGTGGCTGTACGTGGTCAACGGTCGCGCTCAGGCCGATGTGTTCAGCCTGCGCGACAAGAGCCTCAACGGTCGCTACAAACTGCTGGAAAACGCTGACGCCGAAGTCACCGCGACCACGCAACTGGTCGGTGGTATCTCGCTGATCGTCGGTGACTCCAAGGGTGGTCTGGCCCAGTGGTTCATGGCCCGTGACACCGATGGTGAGCTGCGCCTGAAGCAGATCCGCACTTTCCAGATGGGCACCACGCCGATCGTTGAAATCACCGCCGAAGAGCGTCGCAAGGGCTTCCTTGCTCTGGATGCTAGCGGCAAGCTTGGCGTGTTCCACAGCACCGCGCATCGCACCTTGCTGGTCGATCAAGTGGTAGAAGGCCAGGGCGTGTTCGGTCTTTCGCCACGTGCCAACCGTGTCATCGTCGAAGCCGACGGCAAGCTGCAACCGCTTCTGCTCGACAACCCGCACCCGGAAGTTTCCTGGAGCGCGCTGTGGAGCAAGGTCTGGTACGAGAACTACGACGAGCCAAAATACGTCTGGCAATCGACCGCCGCCAACACCGATTTCGAACCGAAACTGAGCCTGTCGCCACTGACCTTCGGCACTCTGAAAGCTGCGTTCTACGCCATGCTGCTCGCTGCTCCACTGGCCGTTGCCGCTGCGATCTACACCGCGTACTTCATGGCCCCGGGCATGCGCCGCAAGGTCAAGCCGGTGATCGAGCTGATGGAAGCGATGCCGACGGTGATCCTCGGTTTCTTCGCCGGTCTGTTCCTCGCGCCTTATGTAGAAGGGCATCTGCCGGGCATCTTCAGCCTGCTGATGTTACTGCCGATCGGCATCCTGGTCGCCGGCTTCACCTTCAGCCGCCTGCCTGAATCGATCCGTCTGAAAGTCCCGGATGGCTGGGAAAGTGCGCTGCTGATTCCGGTGATCCTGTTTGTGGGCTGGTTGTCGCTGTACATGAGTCCGTTCATGGAGAACTGGTTCTTCGGCGGTGACATGCGCATGTGGATCTCTCACGACCTGGGTATTACCTACGACCAGCGCAACGCTCTGGTGGTCGGTCTGGCCATGGGTTTCGCGGTGATCCCGAACATCTACTCGATCGCTGAAGACGCCGTGTTCAGTGTGCCGCGTGGCCTGACCCTCGGCTCGCTGGCGCTGGGTGCCACGCCGTGGCAGACCATGACCCGCGTGGTGATCCTGACCGCCAGCCCGGGGATCTTCTCGGCGCTGATGATCGGCATGGGCCGTGCGGTCGGCGAAACCATGATCGTGTTGATGGCCACCGGTAACACCCCGGTCATGGAAATGAACCTGTTCGAAGGCCTGCGCACTCTGGCGGCCAACGTCGCGGTGGAAATGCCCGAGTCGGAAGTCGGCGGCAGCCACTACCGCGTGCTGTTCCTCTCGGCGCTGGTGCTGCTGTTGTTCACCTTCGTCATGAACACCCTGGCAGAACTGATTCGTCAGCGTCTGCGCAAGAAATACTCGTCGCTTTAAGCAAAGGTAGAAGTCTGTGAAACAGAACTCCCTGAAAGGATGGTTCAAGAGCGGCGCCCCGGGCGTCTGGATCAGCGGTGGCGCGGTGTCCATCGCGGTCATCATGACCATTGGCCTGCTGGCGGTGATTGCCGTGCGCGGTCTGGGTCACTTCTGGCCGGCGGATCTGGTGCATGCCAGCTACGACGTGCCGGGCCAGGCCCAGCATCTTGTGGTCGGCGAAGTGGTACAGAAAGAAGAAGTGCCGCGTGCTCGCCTGAAGAGCGCCGGATTGCCGGTGCCTGACGTCGGCCCGGAATTCATGACCCGCGAGCTGATCAAGGTCGGCAACCGGGATCTGAATGGCAACGACTTCACCTGGGTCGTCGGTGAGTGGCTGACCAACCAGACTACGCCGCCCGAGTTGATGGCGATCGAACGTCGCGAGTGGGGCAACTTCTACGGCTATCTGGTCAACGTCAAACAGGACGGCAAGGTCATCGCCGAAGGCGAGGCTGCGTGGCCAGAGCTGCAAGCGCGGATCAACCGTGTGAACGGTCTGGCGGCGCAACTGAAGTCGCTGGAAAAGACCGACATCGGTGCAATCAACGCAGGGCTGGAGCGCATCCGTCTGCACGGTCGCAAACTGGAACTGGAAGGCAAGCTCGACGCCACCGCGCAAGCGGACATGGAATCTGAGCGTGCCGAGCTGAATGCGCGTTATCAGGACATCGAAGCGCGGCTTGCCGATCTGCATGCACAGTTCAATCGCGATGCCTTGACCGCTCGCGATGCCAACGGCAAAGAGATTGAAATCGGTCTGGGCAAAGTGGTTCACGCCTACCAGCCAAACGCGATGAGCACCTTCACCAAGGTCGGTTTCTACTTCAGCAAGATCTGGGAATTCCTTTCGGACGACCCGCGTGAAGCCAACACCGAAGGCGGGATTTTCCCGGCGATCTTTGGCACCGTGATGATGACGCTGATCATGGCGATGATCGTCACCCCGTTCGGTGTGCTGGCGGCGGTGTACCTGCGTGAATACGCCAAACAGAACACCCTGACGCGGATCATCCGTATCGCGGTGAACAACCTCGCTGGCGTTCCGGCGATCGTTTACGGCGTGTTCGGTCTGGGCTTCTTCGTTTACGTACTCGGTGGTTCGGTCGACCGCTTGTTCTTCCCCGAAGCACTGCCGGCACCGACCTTCGGTACACCGGGTCTGCTCTGGGCCTCGCTGACGCTGGCGCTGCTGGCGGTGCCGGTGGTGATCGTCGCGACTGAAGAAGGTCTGGCACGTATTCCGCGCACCGTGCGTGAAGGTTCGCTGGCACTGGGCGCGACCAAGGCTGAAACCTTGTGGAAGATCGTCATCCCGATGGCCAGCCCGGCAATGATGACTGGCATGATCCTCGCCGTGGCCCGCGCCGCCGGTGAAGTGGCGCCGCTGATGCTGGTGGGTGTGGTGAAACTGGCGCCGTCGCTGCCGGTGGACGGCAACTACCCGTACCTGCACCTGGATCAGAAGATCATGCACTTGGGCTTCCACATCTATGACGTCGGCTTCCAGAGCCCGAACGTCGAAGCGGCGCGTCCGCTGGTGTACGCCACGGCGCTGTTGCTGGTGCTGGTGATCGCGACGTTGAACCTGTCGGCGGTGTATATCCGTAACCACCTGCGCGAAAAATACAAAGCTTTGGACAGTTAACACAAACCCTGTGGGAGCTGGCTTGCCAGCGATGCAGGCGACGCGGTGTTTCAGTTACACCGCAGTGATGCCATCGCTGGCAAGCCAGCTCCCACAGGGACCGCGACAAAAACTGAATTTGCGTTACCCGCTGGTTTGGCCAGCGGTTCAACAAACCGAATTTGTTAGCACAGGGAGCCTCCCATGCAGCACGAAACACATACCCACGGCATCAACATGTCCGCCCTGGGCCGCGACAAGCAGAGCCTCAATCTGGCGCAGGAAACCGTGGCCATCGAAGTACCCGGCCTGAGCCTGTACTACGGCGAGAAACAAGCGCTGTTCGACGTCAGCATGAACATCCCGAAGCAGCGCGTGACCGCGTTCATCGGCCCGTCCGGCTGCGGTAAGTCGACCTTGCTGCGCACTTTCAACCGCATGAACGACCTGGTTGACGGCTGCCGCGTAGAAGGCGCGATCAACCTGTATGGCAACAACATCTATCGCAAGGGCGAAGACGTTGCCGAGCTGCGTCGTCGCGTCGGCATGGTGTTCCAGAAGCCCAACCCGTTCCCGAAGACCATCTACGAAAACGTCGTTTACGGTCTGCGCATCCAGGGCATCAACAAGAAGCGCGTCCTCGACGAAGCGGTCGAGTGGGCGTTGAAGGGCGCGGCGTTGTGGGACGAAGTCAAAGACCGCCTGCATGAATCGGCACTCGGCCTGTCCGGTGGTCAGCAGCAGCGTCTGGTCATCGCCCGCACCATCGCGGTTGAGCCGGAAGTGCTGCTGCTCGACGAACCGTGCTCGGCCCTCGACCCGATCTCGACGCTGAAAGTCGAAGAGCTGATCTACGAGCTGAAGTCCAAGTTCACCATCGTTATCGTTACGCACAACATGCAACAGGCCGCGCGGGTGTCCGACTACACGGCGTTCATGTACATGGGCAAACTGGTGGAATTTGGCGACACCGATACCCTGTTCACCAATCCGGCGAAGAAGCAGACCGAAGACTACATCACCGGTCGTTATGGCTGACAGTTGCGGGTTATTCACAGAATTGACGCTGCGGCCCACCGCACCTTACCGGACGCTCCAAGGACGCCAACATGATTAGTAAAGAAGGCCTTACCCACCACATCTCCGCGCAGTTCAACGCTGAGCTTGAGGAAGTGCGCAGCCACCTCCTGGCCATGGGCGGGCTGGTCGAGAAGCAGGTCAACGACGCGGTCACCGCACTGATCGAAGCCGACTCCGGTCTGGCTCAGCAAGTGCGCGAGATCGATGACCAGATCAACCAGATGGAGCGCAACATCGACGAAGAATGCCTGCGCATTCTCGCCCGTCGTCAGCCGGCGGCGTCCGACTTGCGTTTGATCATCAGCATTTCCAAGTCGGTGATCGACCTGGAGCGCATCGGTGACGAAGCGACCAAGATCGCTCGCCGCGCCATTCAGCTGTGCGAAGAAGGTGAAGCGCCGCGCGGTTACGTCGAGGTTCGCCATATCGGCGACCAGGTGCGCAACATGGTTCGCGATGCGCTGGACGCGTTCGCCCGTTTCGACGCCGATCTGGCGTTGTCGGTGGCGCAGTACGACAAGATCATCGACCGCGAATACAAGACCGCCCTGCGTGAGCTGGCGACCTACATGATGGAAGACCCGCGCTCTATCTCGCGGGTCTTGAGCATTATCTGGGTGCTGCGTTCGCTGGAACGCATCGGCGATCACGCGCGCAACATCTCCGAACTGGTCATCTACCTGGTGCGCGGCACCGACGTGCGCCACATGGGCCTCAAGCGCATGAAAGAAGAAGTTGAAGGCACAAGCGGCGAAACCGCTAATGTTCCGGGCAATGCTGACGATAAGTAAGATTGCCTGAGAAAAGCGCCCGGCCCTTTGGCCGGGCGTTTTTGTTTGTGCTTTTCATGGGCAGATTCGATTAAAAAGCAGCACCCGCGAACGAAAAGTCCCGGCGTGACTGAAGAGTTTTGGCAATGTGCCATCAGCCAGCGTTATGCTTGCCGGGATTTTAATAGGGGTGTTGGATGAGCAAGATCAGTGTGTTGGTCGTGGACGATGCTTCGTTCATTCGTGACCTGGTGAAAAAGTGCCTGCGTAATTACTTCCCGGGGATCCGCACCGAGGACGCCGTCAACGGTAAAAAGGCTCAGGCTATGCTGGCCAGGGAAGCATTCGACCTGGTCCTGTGCGACTGGGAAATGCCGGAAATGTCCGGGCTCGAACTGCTGACCTGGTGCCGCGAGCAAGACAACCTCAAGACCATGCCATTCGTCATGGTCACCAGCCGTGGCGACAAGGAAAACGTCGTGCAGGCGATTCAGGCCGGCGTTTCCGGCTACGTCAGCAAGCCGTTCACCAACGAGCAACTGCTGACCAAGGTCAAACAGGCGCTGAACAAGGTCGGCAAGCTCGACACCCTGATGAACAGCGCGCCAACCAAAATGAACTCGGCGTTCGGCAACGATTCCCTCAGCGCCTTGACCGGTGGCAAGCCTGCCGTGGTCGGCGGCGCCCCGGCAGCTGCGGCGGTCAACCCGTTCGCCAAACCGGCTGCTGCCGCACCAGCGCCGGCTGCTGCGCCATCCCGTGGCCTGCTCAACAGCCCTCCGGTCAAGGCTCCAGCCGCCGCATCCGCTCCGGCCAGTGGTCGCGGTCAGGGCCAATTGCGTCTGCCAAGCGGTACTCAGCAATGCGTGATCAAGGCTCTGAGCATCAAGGAAGCGTTGTTGGTGGTGAAACGCACCGACACCCTGCCGCAGATCCTCGACAGCGCCGTGCTCGATCTGGAGCAGGGTGACAACGCTGAAATCGCCCGTCTCAATGGCTATTTGCACGCGGTTGTCGCTTTTGAGCCGAAACCGGACAGCGACTGGCTGCAACTGACCTTCCGTTTCGTCGATCAGGACGCGCAGAAACTCGACTACATCTCGCGCCTGATCGCCCGCGGCACGGCGCAGAAGCACTTCGTTCCCGGCGCGTGATCACAGCTTTACACTGATCGTTCCCACGCTCTGCGTGGGAATGCCTCAACCGGACGCTCCGCGTCCTCTCGCATGGGACGCAGAGCGTCCCGGGCTGCATTCCCACGCAGAGCGTGGGGACGATCATTTGAAACATCTGTCGACTAGCCTGGTCTGCTTCACCTGCTAGGCTCATTCCCAGGCCTTACTTCGACAGACTCTTGCCCATGCTCGCACGCCTGCTGTTTTTCTGTGGTCTCTTCGTGGCCTCCACATCGGCTGTGGCCATGACCATTTACAAATCCACCGATGCCAACGGCGTGGTCTCCTACAGTGACCGGCCGAGCAAAGGCGCGCAGGTGTTCGTCTTTCAAGACCGCATGGTCGAGCGCCTGGAGCGGCAGGTGTACCTCGACATCAAGAAGCAGAAGGGCACTGACGTGGTCTTCGTGCGCAACGATCTGTATGCGCCGGTCAAAATTGCCTTGGCATTCACCGGGCTGAGCAATGTGCGCGGTGCGCCGGCGCAAACCATCCACCGGGTGCTGCCGGCGCGCAGCAACACGCGGTTGGCGTTGCTGACGGCGATATCCGGCAAGCAGCCGCTGGTGTATACGCCGCAGTTCCATTACTCCCTCGGCGACCCCACAGGCATCGCGCAGGGCTATCGCTATCCACTGCCATGGCGTGGCGGGCCGTTTCGTCTGAGTCAGGGCGCCAACGGTCAGTACAGTCACTATGGGCCGAAGAATCGCTATGCGATGGACATCGCCATGCCGGTGGGCACGCCGATCATTGCCGCGCGGGCCGGGGTGGTGGTGAAGACCGAAAACTCGCAGAGCGGGCGCGGTTCGGATGCGTCCGGCAATTTCGTGCGCGTGCTGCATGACGACGGCACCATGGGCGTGTACCTGCACCTCAAGCAAGGCTCGGTGAGCGTACGCGAAGGGCAACGGGTGGCGGTGGGCAGTTCGCTGGCCTTGTCGGGCAACACCGGCAACAGCAGCGGCCCGCACCTGCACTTTGTGGTGCAGCGCAATACTAGCGAGGGGCTGGTGTCGATTCCGTATCAGTTCATCCAGCCGCTGGGGGCGTTGCCCAACTTTGCGTTGGGCAAGCAATAAGCCTCTAAAAGCAAAAGATCGCAGCCTGCGGCAGCTCCTACAGGGGGTTCACATTCCCATGTAGGAGCTGCCGCAGGCTGCGATCTTTTAGCAGGCAACGCGGTTTCCCGCATTGCACTCAATCCAGCATCAACACCTTCGCCAGCACAATCTTCGGCCCTTTCATCTTCTTGATGATGATGCGCAGGCCTTCGACTTCCAGCACTTCTTCCTCTTCCGGCACCCGTTTCAGGGTTTCGTAGACCAGCCCGGCGAGGGTTTCCGCTTCGATGTGATCAAGGTCGATGCCCAGCAGGCGTTCCACCTTGAACAGCGGCGTGTCACCACGCACCAAGAGCTTGCCCGGCTGATAGGCGAGGATCCCGCGCTCAGCCTTGCGGTGTTCGTCCTGAATGTCGCCGACCAGCACTTCCAGCACGTCTTCCATGGTCAGGTAGCCGATGATGTTGCCGTCAGCCTCCTCGACCACGGCGAAGTGCGAGCCGCCCTTGCGGAACTGCTCCAGCAACTGCGACAGCGGCATGTGCCGCGACACGCGCTCCAGGGGACGGGTCAGCTCAGCCAGGTTGAACGACTCGGGAATGTGGTCCAGCGCCGCCAGTTCCAGCAGCAGATCCTTGATGTGCAGCAGGCCGACGAACTCCTGGCGCTCACTGTCGTACACCGGGTAACGGCTGAACTTGTGACGACGGAACATCGCGAGGATTTCTTTCAGCGGCGCGTTGAATTCAAGCGTGATCAGGTCTTCGCGGGAGTTGGCCCAGTCGACCACTTCCAGCTCGCCCATTTCCACCGCCGACGCCAGAACGCGCATGCCCTGATCGCTCGGATCCTGGCCACGGCTGGAGTGCAGGATCAGTTTCAGTTCTTCGCGGCTGTAATGGTGTTCATGGTGCGGACCGGGTTCGCCTTGCCCTGCGATACGCAGAATCGCGTTGGCGCTGGCGTTGAGCAGGTAAATCGCCGGGTACATCGCCCAGTAGAACAGGTACAGCGGCACCGCCGTCCACAGCGACAGCAACTCGGGTTTGCGGATCGCCCACGACTTCGGGGCCAGCTCACCGACCACGATGTGCAGGTACGAAATGATGAAGAACGCGGTGAAGAACGACACGCCTTTGACAATCTCAGGCGACTGCACGCCGACCGCGCTCAGCAGCGGCTCGAGAATGTGCGCGAAGGCCGGCTCACCGACCCAGCCCAGGCCAAGGGAGGCGAGGGTAATACCGAGCTGACACGCCGAGAGATACGCATCGAGCTGACTGTGTACGGTGCGCAGGATGTGCCCGCGCCAGCCGTTCTGATCAGCGATGGCCTCGACCCGGGTCGAGCGCAGTTTGACCATGGCAAATTCCGCCGCAACGAAAAAGCCGTTGAGCAAAACCAGGATCAGAGCGAAAAGGATCATGCCGAAGTCGGCGAAAATTGTAGCGAGGGACAAGCCAGGGGAAGGGTCCATGATGGAGTTTTGCGGGTTCCGTGTGATTCAAAAGAGAGAAAAGTCGCGCCTGAAAGGCAGGCACAAGTCAGCCAATGTAGCGGCTGACATGGCGATTGCCTAGTGGCGAGTGCCGGTCGGTCTTACTCGGCGGCGCTGATGGCTCGCGCCTGAGCCACCTGAGCCGGGGCGAAATGGCAGGTGAACGTGCTGCCGTGACCGGGCACGCTGCTGATCTCCATGCGCGCGCGGTGGCGCAGCAACACGTGTTTGACGATGGCCAGGCCAAGCCCGGTGCCGCCGGTATTGGAGTTGCGGCTGGAGTCGACGCGGTAGAACCGTTCGGTCAGGCGCGGCAGGTGTTTGCTGTCGATGCCGATGCCGGAATCCTGCACGCTCAGGTGTGCGCCTTGATCGTCACCCCACCAGCGAATGCGGATGTTGCCCTCGGCCGGGGTGTACTTCACCGCGTTGAACACCAGATTGGAAAACGCACTGCGCAACTCCGCCTCGCTGCCCTTGAGCAACAGGCCGGCATCGGCTTCGAGGCTGATGCGCTGTTTCTTCGCGCCGGACAATTGCTGCGCATCGCTCTTGATCGATTGCAGCAGGGTGTCGATCTGCACTGGCTGGTTGTCCGACGGGTAATCGGTGGCTTCGAGTTTCGCCAGCAACAACAAATCATTGAGCAGCGTCTGCATGCGTCCGCCCTGTTGCTGCATCTGCTGCAGCGCGCGACTCCAGCGCGGATTCACTTCCTCGACGTTGTCGAGCAGGGTTTCCAGGTAGCCGCAGATCACTGTCAGCGGCGTGCGCAATTCGTGGGAGACGTTGGCAATGAAATCTTTGCGCATCTGTTCCAGCTGATGGATACGCGTGACGTCGCGCACCAGCATCAAGTGTTCGTTGTTGCCGTAGCGGGTCAGGTACAGCTGAATGCGCACGCGATCGTTGGTTGGCGAGGGGATTTCCAGCGGCTCGGCGTAGCTCTCCTGCTCGAAGTACTCCTTGAAACGCGGATGGCGCACCAGGTTGGTCACCGGTTGGCCGCTGTCCTGGGGGGTCTTGAGGCCAAGCAAGGTTTCGGCGGCGCGGTTCCACCATTCCAGATTGCCGTCGCTGTCGAGCATGATCACCGCGTCTTTCAGCGCAGCGGTGGATTCCTGCACCCGGTCGATCACCGCTTGCAGGCGCCCGCGCACGCGCTGATCGCGGCGTTGCAAATGGTAGATGCTGTCGAACACTTCGCCCCACAGGCCATAGCCATCGGGCGGTGCTTCGTCGGGTTGATGCTGGCGCAGCCATTCGTGCAGACGCAGCAATTGCTTGAGCGTCCAGGCCAGATAAATCCCCAGGCCCGCGGCGAGGCTCCAGCCGTAATAGCCGGTGATCAGGCCGATCACCAGGCAGGCGGTGACCAACAGCAGCATGTGGCGAATCAGGGTGCCATGCCAGTTTTGATTCACGGAAAATACGGTCCTTGTCAGCGAGTCTGGCGGTCGGATCAGGCCTTGGTGGAAAACCGGTAGCCGGTGCCGCGCACGGTTTGTACCAGATTTTCGTAGGCGTCGCCGAGCGCCTTGCGCAGGCGCCGGATGTGCACGTCGACGGTGCGCTCTTCAACATAGACGTTGCCGCCCCAGACCTGATCCAGCAACTGGCCACGGGTGTAGGCGCGTTCCTGGTGGGTCATGAAGAATTGCAGCAGACGGTATTCGGTCGGGCCCATTTCGGCGGGTTTGCCGTCGATGGTCACGCGGTGGCTGATCGGGTCGAGCAGCAGGCCGCCGACTTCGATCGGCGCTTCGCCGTCGGTCGGGCCGGCGCGGCGCAGCACGGCTTTGAGGCGGGCGACCAGTTCGCGCGGGGAAAACGGTTTGGTGATGTAGTCGTCGGCGCCGACTTCAAGACCCTGGATCTTGTTGTCCTCTTCGCCCTTGGCGGTGAGCATGATGATCGGGATGTCCCCGGTCAGCTCGTCACGCTTGAGACGACGGGCCAGTTCGATGCCGGAGGTGCCGGGCAGCATCCAGTCGAGCAGGATCAGGTCCGGCTTGCGGTCGACGATGATGGCGTGGGCCTGCTGCGAGTTCTCTGCCTCGAGGCAGTCATAGCCGGCCATTTCCAACGCAACGGCGATCATTTCGCGAATGGGCGCTTCGTCGTCGACGATCAGAATGCTCCTGCCAACCATGCCTTAATCCTCTTGTCATTTAACTGTCTTGCGCCGCATTAGATAACGGAATTATTGCAGTCGTGTGACAGTATTTTAGTCCGGCGGCGATTGTGCAAATCCTCAACTAAGCTCTAAGTCCGAATCCTGACAACCACAAAAGAAGGTTTCCATGACTCAAATGACTGTTTCTTTCAAAGCCATGCTGATGGCTGCTGCCCTGACTCTGCCTGGATTTGTACTGGCCGCGGATCCTGCGATGGAGAAGGACGGCATGTACACCGATCACAAGGGCATGACTCTGTACACCTTCGCCAAGGACTCGGGCGGCAAGTCGATGTGCAACGACAAGTGCGCAACGAACTGGCCTCCGTTGATGGCGACGGCGGGTGACAAGTCGATGGGTGACTGGACTGTCATCAAGCGCGACGACGGCTCAATGCAGTGGGCCTATCAAGGCATGCCGCTGTACACCTTCGTGATGGACAAGAAGGCCGGTGACATGACCGGTGACGGCAAAATGGACGGCGCCTGGAAAGTCGCCAAAGCCAAATAAACGCGGTCCCTTGTAGGAGTGAGCCTGCTCGCGATAGCGGTGTATCAGTCGGCATTTTCGTTAACTGATACACCGCTATCGCGAGCAGGCTCACTCCTACATTGATTTGCGTTTAGCGCAACGCGTAATCCAGCACGATCCCGACGAAAATCGCCAATCCAGCCCAATGGTTGTGCAAAAACGCCTTGAAACAACGCATGCGGTCGCGATCGCGGGTGTACCAGAACTCCCACGCATAACAGCCCGCAGCCACCAGCAAGCCAAGATGGAACCAGATTCCCAGCTCAAATTTGGATCCCGCCAGCATCAGGCAGCCCAGCGACAATGCCTGCAAACTCAGGATGATCACCCGGTCCGCCTCGCCAAACAGAATCGCCGTGGATTTCACGCCAATCTTCAAATCGTCATCCCGATCGGTCATCGCGTAATAGGTGTCGTAACCCACCGTCCACAGTAGGTTGGCGATCCACAGCAGCCACGCTGCCGCCGGCAGTTCACCGGTCTCGGCCGTGAACGCCATCGGCATGCCCCACGAAAACGCCGCGCCCAGCACCACTTGCGGGTAATAGGTGTAGCGCTTCATGAACGGATAAGTGAAGGCCAACGCCAGACCACCGAGCGACAGCCAGATCGTCGGTGCATTGGTGCACAGCACCAGCAGAAAACTCACGCCCATCAACAGGGCGAAGAACACCAGCGCTTCTTTCGAGCTGATCCTGCCTGCCGCCAAGGGCCGTTGCGCGGTGCGTTTAACGTGGCCGTCGACCTTGCGATCCGCCCAGTCGTTGATCACGCAGCCGCCGGCGCGGGTCAGTACCACGCCGAGGACAAAAATCACGATATTGGCCAGCGACGGCGAGCCTTTGCCAGCAATCCACAACGCCCACAGGGTCGGCCACAGCAGCAGGTAGATGCCGATCGGCTTGTCCATCCGCGTCAACTGAATGAAATCCCAGGCGCGCGGGTTCAAGCGGTTCAGGGACTTGAGCAGGCTCTGATACATCAGCAGTTCTCCGGATGGGCGCGAGCGGTGCGCCACAGGCTCGGCAGGAAGATTTCCGCGACCAGTACGCTCAAAGCGCCACGGTCGAAACGCGAACGCCGACCCCACAGCTCAGGCGCCTTCACGTCTGGCGGCAACCATTGTTCAGGGTAGTGACAAACTTCGAGGGCGCGACGCTGGAACGCCTGATCGCAAAACAGCAATTCGCCCAGCGAACGGCTGCCCAGTTCATCCATGTGCAAGCCGTCGCCTTGCAAGGCGGCGCGCGACGCGACGCTGCGGGCAAACACCCACGCCTCGCCGTGACCGCGCAAATACACCTCGCGCACCCAGCCTTCGCTGCTCTCGGCCAGATCCAGCGCCGCGCATTCATCGGCGCGCAGAGTGTCCCAGCCTTCGAACAACGGCGTGACGCTGAAGCCATCATCGGACAGCCGGGTCAGTCGGCGGGTGAGGGAGCCTTCGTCGAACAGCCAGTCGAGGGTCAACGAATCGGGGAGGGGCGTCAGTCGGCTTTGAGTCAGCCAGAGCGGGGCCGGGCAGGCATTTGAATGTTGCACAATGAGTCATTATTGGCCGCAAATGAGGCGGCGAGCTTAACATGGTGGCCGCCGATATTGATTGATCCGGGTCGCCGTTGCGCCGAACAGGCTTGCATCTGCCCGGCTCCATCAGTACAAAACGCCCTGAGCCGGATGGCAGCGCAACACCCATCGACCGTCCGCGCCGGCACCACGCCTGAACCCTGAGGAAGTACCTGAATGAAAAAGTGGCAATGCATCGTCTGTGGCCTGATCTACAACGAAGCCGAGGGTTGGCCGGATGACGGCATTGCGCCGGGCACCGCTTGGCAGGATGTACCGGCAGACTGGCTGTGCCCGGACTGCGGCGTCGGCAAGACGGACTTCGAAATGATCGAAATCAACTAAGCAAGAAAAACAAAGGAGTAAGGCATGAGCGCACCTGTCGTCATCGTTGGCACTGGCCTGGCGGGCTACAACCTGGCCCGCGAGTTTCGCAAGCTCGACAGCGAAACCCCGTTGCTGCTGATCACCGCTGAT
Source organism: Pseudomonas sp. B21-041 (assembly GCF_024748675.1). Taxonomy (NCBI): domain Bacteria; kingdom Pseudomonadati; phylum Pseudomonadota; class Gammaproteobacteria; order Pseudomonadales; family Pseudomonadaceae; genus Pseudomonas; species Pseudomonas sp. B21-041. Next base: position 6,288,456 of record NZ_CP087175.1, on the reverse strand, counting down.
GACGGCCGCTCTTACTCCAAGCCGATGCTCTCCACCGGTTTCGGCAAGAACAAGGACGCCGACGGCCTGAGCATGGCCGAGCCGGGCACCATGGCCGAGCAGTTGAAGGCCGAAGTGCGCACACACACGCGCATCAGCGGCATCGACGCTGGCCACAAGCGCCTGTGGATTGGCGAGGAGGCGGTCAGCTATCGCGACCTGATTCTCGCCTGGGGCGCGGAAACCGTGCGTGTGCCGATTGAAGGCGATGGCAGCGATCTGGTGTTCCCGATCAATGATCTCGAAGACTATGCGCGTTTCCGCGCCGCTGCGGCGGGCAAGCGTCGGGTGCTACTGCTCGGCGCTGGCCTGATCGGCTGTGAGTTTGCCAACGACCTGATACTTGGCGGCTACGAAGTGCAACTGGTTGCACCCTGTGAACAAGTCATGCCGATGCTGCTGCACCCGGCCGCTGCGGCGGCGGTGCGGGCCGGGCTGGAAAGCCTCGGTGCGAAATTCCACCTCGGCCCGGTACTGACCCGCCTGCAAAAAGTCGCCGACGGCCTGGAAGCGCACCTGTCCGACGGCCAGGTCATTCCTTGCGACGTAGTGGTTTCGGCCATCGGCCTGCGCCCGCGTATCGATCTGGCGGCGGCTGCCGGCGTGCAGGTCAACCGCGGCGTCGTGGTCGACCGGCACCTGAAAACCTCCCACGCCAATATTTACGCCCTGGGCGACTGCGCCGAGGTCGACGGATTGAATCTGCTGTACGTGATGCCCCTGATGAGTTGTGCGCGAGCACTGGCACAAACCCTCGCCGGAAACCCGACCGCCGTGAGCTACGGCCCGATGCCGATCACCGTGAAAACCCCGGTGTGTCCGCTGGTCGTATCGCCGCCACCACGGGGCAGCGAAGGTGTCTGGACCGTCGAAGGCCAGGGCGCCGACATCAAGGCGCTGTGCCACAGCGCCGACGGCCAATTGCTCGGTTACGCGCTAACCGGTGCAGCCGTGATGGAAAAACTCGCCCTCAACAAACAGCTTCCGGCCCTGCTGGCGTAAATACCGGTCGTTCTGTCGGAATCACCCCGCTTTTGCCCCTACAAAGGTCGCGTGGAGACTGGCGCCGCCGGTATCCGCGTGCCATTCTCACTCCCGTCTGCCGCAGAGTAGAGCCTGCGGCGCCTTGGGCGCTGTTCCAACGAGAACAGCACGGACATAACAACAAAAAACCGTCAAAGGGGCTTCACTAATGCGTAAACCAGAACTCGCCGCTGCAATCGCTGAAAAAGCAGATCTGACCAAAGAACAGGCCAACCGCGTACTCAACGCCGTTCTCGAAGAAATCACCGGCGCTCTGCACCGCAAGGACAGCGTGACGCTGGTCGGCTTCGGCACCTTCCTGCAACGCCACCGCGGCGCCCGCACCGGCAAAAACCCGCAAACCGGCGAGCCGGTTAAAATCAAGGCCAGCAACACTGTTGCGTTCAAGCCAGGCAAATCGTTGAAAGACAGCGTAAATCCTTAATTGCGGCGAACTCCTCGAATAACGGGGAGAACCGCTGAAAAAATGGGCACACCGATTGCGGTCGGGTGCCCATTTTTTATGCCTGCCTATTTGTTATGCACTGCAGCAATAATAAAGCCACGTAACCAATTGCATTGGTTGGCGATCGATCTGCCTCACACTTAAATCAATACCCTATATATAAAAGCCATCATAGTGATGGCACTTTTGCCATTGTTGGTTGTCTCGCTGTGAATTGTTGAAACAACACTGAAATCTTTCGGAATCATCCTACATCCGTTTTTTTCAAAACCCGTCATGCTCCGCGCCATTGTCGTCGGCCCCTGTTTTCGGTGATCACGGCAGATTGGAACGATCGCTCTAAATCAGGGTTTTCAGGTGTTTCGTGCGGCTGCGTATATATGAAGACGGCATCGGGGATTCCCTGACTAAATATAGGGAAACCTCCTACAACAAACAAAGAACAGTTCGTCTTGTTGTTTAATCAGATGCTTGCTAGTGGCCATCATAGTGATTACGATGCGCCCACTTGAAAGAGCACATCTCAATTGGATGAGTCGCTTCACCGCTCTTCGATACTGTCCCGCGCCGCGGTAACTCCAATAGGCGCCTGACTGTAATCCTTAATAAAGGCCATGGATGTCCTACTCAAGCAAACTTTCCGCCCATTACCTCGAACTCGCTAAAGTCTCTGTTTCCAAAGAGAATTTCGCGGGCGAAGACGTTCGTTTTTCGAGCGAATTCGAGGCCTTGGAAAGTGAGCTCGCCAAAGCCTCGTCGATGCACGAAAGCGGGCAGATCGACTGGCTGAAAATTCGCGAAAACAGCGAAAATCTGCTGCGTACCCAATCCAAGGATTTACGTGTCGGCGCCTGGCTGACCTGGTCGCTGTACCAGCGCGAATCCTTCCCCGGGCTGCTGGCCGGTCTCGGTCTGCTGCACCATCTGTCGGAAAACAACTGGGCCGACGTTCACCCGCTCAAACCCCGTACTCGTGCCGCCGCCATCGGCTGGCTGGTACCGCGTCTCGAGCAAGTCATCACCGAAAACATTGCGATCAAAGAGCAGTTGCCGATGTTCCGGCAGCTCTCCGAGCACCTGTCCGGCCTTGAAGCGGCGTGTGCTGAGCACCTGGGCGATGATTCGCCATTGCTGCTGCCGATCTCCCGTCGCCTGAAAACCATGATCCAGCGCGCGGCCGACAATCAGCCGGCCCCCGGTGTGGTCGGTGCGGCGGTGGCGCAGGTCAAGCAGGCGGCGAGCCAGTTGCTCACCCCCGGCGCACCGATCGACAACGAACGAGATGCACACAAAGCCCTGCGCGCCCAACAGGAAAGCGCGCGCCCGCTGTGCGCCTGGTGGCTCAAGCAGAAGGCTACTGACCTGCGCGCCCTGCGCCTGAATCGCACGTTGCTGTGGATGACCATCGACGCAGTACCCGAGCGCAACGCCGAACAGATCACCGTGTTGCGCGGCCTGCCACTGGAAAAACTCAAGCTCTACCAAGACCGTTTCGATCAAGGCAAATACGCTGACCTGCTGGTGGAACTGGAGGCGAGCCTGGCGAAGGCGCCGTTCTGGTTCGATGGGCAGAGGATGGTCTGGGAGTGTCTCCAGAACCTCAACGCCGAGTTGGCAATGCGCGAAGTGGAAATCCACTTCGCGCTTTTGATTCAACGGCTGCCCGGCATTGTCGAGTTGCGCTTCCATGACGGCGCGCCGTTTGCCGATCCGTCCACCCGGGCGTGGATCGCCGCCAATGTCATGCCGCACCTGCAAAGCGCCAGCGCGCCGCGCAAGGTCGAAAGCGAAAACGTCGAAACCCAGCCAGCCTGGGAAAAAGCCCTCGAAGAAGTTCTGCCGCTGCTGCGCAAGGAAGGCCTGAAGCCGGCCGTGCAGACCCTCAAGCAGGGTTTGCAATCCGCCCACGGCGGACGCGAACGTTTCTTCTGGCAGTTCGCCCTCGCGCGGCTGTGCTTCATGGCCAAGAAATACGAACTGGCCAAGAACCAGCTGGAAACCCTCGATCAGACATTACAGGACTCAGGCCTGCACGCCTGGGAGCCCGATCTTGCATTGGAAGTGCTGCACCTGCTGCACAGTTGCTGCGAGTTGTTGCCGCAGAACCATGCCGTACGTGAACGCAAGGAAGAGATTTATCGCAGGCTGTGCCACCTCGACCTCGAAGTGGTACTCGAATAGGCCCCAGGGCCACAACCGCAAGGAGAAAAGCCATGGCCAAAGAAGGCTCGGTAGCCCCCAAGGAACGCATCAACGTCACCTTCAAACCCGCCACCGGCGGTGCTCAGGAAGAGATTGAACTGCCGCTGAAGCTGCTGGCAATCGGTGACTACACCCACCGCAAGGACGATCGCAAAATCGAAGATCGCAAGCCGATCAGCATCGACAAGATGACCTTCGACGAAGTGTTGGCCAAGCAAGAACTGGGTCTGACGCTGAGCGTGCCGAACCGTCTGCAGGAAGATGGCGAGGCCGACGAGCTGGCTGTGCAACTGCGCGTCAATTCGATGAAGGACTTCAACCCGGCCAGCCTGGTCGAGCAAGTGCCTGAGCTGAAAAAACTGATGGAACTGCGCGATGCGCTGGTGGCCCTCAAAGGCCCGCTGGGTAACGCACCTGCGTTCCGTAAAGCGATCGAAGGCGTGCTCGCCGACGACGAATCCCGTGGTCGCGTACTCGGTGAGCTGGGCCTGAACGCCGCAGCCCCGGACGCCTGAGACTCCAGCCAAGGAAGCCAACACAATGAGCACTAGCGCAGCACAAGAGAAGAGCGCCGCCAGCGGCGAATACAGCATTCTCGACAGCATCATCGCCGAAACCCGTCTGACTCCGGACGACGAAGCCTACGACATCGCCAAGCGCGGTGTGTCGGCCTTCATCGAAGAACTGCTCAAGCCGCAGAACAACGGTGAGCCGGTCAAGAAGGCCATGGTTGACCGCATGATCGCCGAGATCGATGCCAAGCTCAGCCGTCAGATGGACGAAATCCTGCACCACCCGGATTTCCAGGCACTGGAATCGTCGTGGCGTGGCCTGCAGTTGCTGGTCGATCGCACCAACTTCCGCGAAAACATCAAAATCGAAATCCTCAACGTCTCGAAAGGAGACCTGCTGGACGATTTCGAAGATTCGCCGGAAGTCATGCAGTCGGGCCTGTACAAGCACATCTACACCGCTGAATACGGCCAGTTCGGTGGTCAGCCTGTGGGCGCGATCATCGCTAACTACTACATGTCGCCAAGCTCGCCAGACGTCAAGCTGATGCAGTACGTGGCCAGCGTTTCGTGCATGTCGCACGCGCCGTTCATCGCTGCCGCCGGCCCGAAATTCTTCGGTCTGGAAAGCTTCACCGGCCTGCCGGATCTGAAAGATCTGAAAGACCACTTCGAAGGCCCGCAATTCGCCAAATGGCAGAGCTTCCGTACTTCGGAAGACTCTCGTTATGTTGGCCTGACCGTGCCGCGTTTCCTGCTGCGTAACCCGTACGATCCGGAAGAAAACCCGGTCAAATCGTTCGTGTACAAGGAAACCGTTGCCAACAGCCACGAGCACTACCTGTGGGGCAACACGGCTTACGCGTTCGGCACCAAGCTGACCGACAGCTTCGCCAAATTCCGCTGGTGCCCGAACATCATCGGCCCGCAGAGCGGTGGCGCGGTTGAAGACCTGCCGTTGCACCATTTCGAAAGCATGGGCGAAATCGAAACCAAGATCCCTACTGAGGTTCTGGTTTCCGACCGTCGTGAATACGAACTGGCCGAGGAAGGCTTCATCTCCCTGACCATGCGTAAAGGCTCCGACAACGCGGCGTTCTTCTCCGCAAGCTCAGTGCAGAAGCCGAAGTTCTTCGGCATCAGCGCAGAAGGCAAGGCCGCAGAGCTGAACTACAAGCTCGGCACCCAACTGCCGTACATGATGATCGTCAACCGTCTGGCTCACTACTTGAAAGTGCTGCAGCGCGAGCAACTCGGTTCGTGGAAAGAGCGTACCGACCTCGAGCTGGAACTGAACAAGTGGATCCGTCAGTACGTTGCCGACCAGGAAAACCCGAGCGCCGAAGTGCGTGGCCGTCGTCCGCTGCGCGCTGCGCAAGTGATCGTCAGCGACGTTGAAGGCGAGCCGGGCTGGTACCGCGTGAGCTTGAACGTGCGTCCGCACTTCAAGTACATGGGTGCCGATTTCACCCTGTCGCTGGTTGGCAAGCTGGACAAAGAGTAAGAGCGACTCATGGACGGATACGGCAGCCTGTTCGAGCGCCTTAACGGCGACGCGCAACTACGCAAGGGCAACAGCCTTGAGGCTTGTGCCATGGCGTCAGTGGCTGCCCATCTGGCCAAAATGCTCAGCACCCGGGCCGGCAGCGTGCAAACGCTGGCCGACTACGGGTTGCCCGATCTCAATGACATGCGTCTGAGCCTGCACGACTCCCTGAGTCAGGCCCGTCTGGCCATCGAGAATTTCATCGAAGCCTACGAGCCGCGCCTGAGCAACGTGCGTGTCATTTCCCTGCCGCGTGACCACGATCAACTTCGCCTCGCCTTCAGCATCGAAGGCCTGCTGGAAGTTGAAGGGTTCAAGCGTCAGGTCAGTTTTTCCGCGCGCCTGGATGGCAGCGGACAAGTGAAGGTCACCTAAGGAGATCCCCGATGTCTGGCAAACCAGCAGCACGCGTATCCGACCCTACCGCTTGCCCACTTCCAGGCCACGGTACCAACCCGATCGCCGCCGGTTCCGGCGACGTGTTCTTCGACGGCCTCGCGGCCGCCCGCCAAGGCGATGCCTCGGCGTGTGGTGGTGCGATGGTCGGCGATCTGGCGACCACGGTTTTGATCAACGGCAAAGCGGCCGCGACCGTGGGTTCGGTTGGTATTCACGGCAACAAGGTCACGGCAGGTTCCGGAACGGTGATTGTCGGCAATTCGCCAGGGTCGAGCTGATGACTAAGAAACACCTGAGTGGCGTTGTTCGTTCATGGACAGTCGATAGCGGGGCGTTCTGTCCATGACGCACATGTTCGGGTCGGCTCAATGAAACTCAGAGCCTGGCAATGTCTTGTCGCTTTTCTCGGCTCGGTTGGTTTGCTGGTGATTCTGGTCGGCTTCGCGCTGCTGTTGCGGATGGAAAGCTCGACCGAACCAAAGCTGTTCGCTCATCCCCACGCGTTGTGGATTGGCGCCGAGGATGGTGGGGTATTCGTCGAGATTACTAAGTACGAAGCACCGGATTATTACGTGGAGATTCGCCACGAAAGTGGTGGGATGTGGACTGAGGGCTGGGTTCGATATGGCACCAGGGACAGCCATCCACTTAGTGCTGCAGCCATTGGTGGCTACGGCGGTGAAGAACTCTATGTCTATACGGGTGTCGCGATCACGCCGCAAAAACAGGGAGTTGCGCAGCGATGAATAAATACGTGCCAGCGACCCCGGGGCAGGAGACGGGCGCGTGACCGACTCGTCAAGCGAGATGCTCATGCTGGGTCGTGCGCAACTCAGCTTCTTCATGGCTGCATTGTGGCTGCCACTGCTGGCGGTGTTGGCGATCAGTTCCTATGACCTGTGGAATGGCAAGTATTCAACACCCGAGTCGTCCGGGATTTATTGGCAGTACCTGTTGTGGTGGGGAATTCCCGGGCTTCTGGGTTTCTCGCTGTGGATGTCCCGATCGGCGCAGAGCCGAAACGAGCAGCAGGCATTGCGGATGGTTTGGTGGGCGCCGGTGAAGTTCATCCCGTTCTATGCCGTGCCATGGATGCTGTATGGCTTGCTCAGTCTGGCCGTCGGTCAGCTCAGTGATGCCTACATGGCGTACGGCTGGATCTCGATTGTGCCGTTTCTCCTGATTGGCGGTTACGTCTGTGCCGGCGTGACGGTCGCGCTCTACAGGATATTTTTTTGATGAGTTCCACTACCAGGCAGGTAACCCGTGTCATTTAACCACTACTACCAAAGCGAACTCACCGCACTGCGCCAACTCGGTCGCCGTTTCGCCGAGCGTAGTCCGGCGTTGGCGCCGTATCTGGGCCAGGCAGGGCGGGATCCGGATGTGGAGCGGTTGCTCGAAGGCTTTGCGTTTCTGACCGGGCGTCTGCGCCAGAAGCTCGATGACGAGCTGCCGGAACTCAGCCATTCGCTGATGCAGCTGCTGTGGCCGAACTATATGCGCCCGCTGCCGGCGTTCAGCATTTTGCAGTTCGATCCGCTCAAGCGTTCCGGGCCGGCGTTGCGCGTCGAGCGTGATACGCCGATTGAAAGCAAGCCGATCGAAGACGTGCGTTGCCGCTTCCGCACCTGCTACCCGACCGAAGTGTTGCCGCTGGATCTGGCCGCGCTGAATTACTCGGTGAAGGGCGACGGCTCGCTGCTCAGCCTGCGCCTGGAAATGAGCGCCGACGGCCACCTCGGTGAGTTGGAACTGAGCAAACTGCGTCTGCACTTTGCCGGTGAGCGCTATATCAGTCAGATGCTCTACCTGAGCCTGCTGCGCAACCTCGAAGGTATCGAACTGATCCCGCTCGACGGTGCCGGCAAACCGATCGATGGCGTCAGCGGCAAGCCGATGGCGTTCAAGATTCCCGGTGATCGGGTCAAACCGGTGGGCTTTGCCGAAGAAGAAGCGTTGATCCCGTATCCGCTGAACACCTTCCGCGGCTATCGCTACCTGCAGGAATACTTCGCCTTCCAGGACAAGTTCCTGTTCGTCGACGTCAACGGCCTGGACATCATCAACGCGCTGCCGGAAGACACCCTCAAGCAGATGCGTGGCCTCGAACTGCGCTTCGATATCCGCAAGAGCGGCATCATGCGCATGCGCCCGACGCTTGATAACGTGAAGCTGTTCTGCACGCCGATTGCCAACCTGTTCGCCCACGACGCACTGCCGATTCGCCTCGACGGCAAGCAGGATGAATACCTGTTGCTGCCGGCGGAATACGATCTGGAAAACTGCGGTGTGTTCTCGGTGGAAACCGTGACCGGCTGGAAGCCCGGCGGCCTCGGTTATCAGGAATACGTGCCGTTCGAATCCTTCGAGCACGACCCGAGTTTCGACGTGCCCAACAGCCGTCCGCATTACAGCATCCGCCAGCGTTCGTCCTTGCTGCACGACGGCCTCGACACCTACCTGAGCTTCGGTATTCGCCATACCGAAGCCCACGAAACCCTGTCGATCGAGCTGATGTGCACCAACCAGAACCTGCCGCGCAAGCTCAAGCTCGGCGACATCTGCATGGCCAGTGAAGAGACGCCGGAGTTCTTGAGCTTCCGCAACATTACCCCGGCCACTTCCAGCTTCGCGCCACCGCTGAACCGTGACTTCCTGTGGAAGCTGATCAGCAACATGTCGCTTAACTATCTGTCGCTGGCCGACGTCAATGCGTTGAAGGTGATTCTCGAAACCTACGACTTGCCGCGCTACTACGACCAGCACGCGGAGAAGGTCAGCAAACGCTTGCTCGGCGGCCTCAAGCACATCAAGCATCACCACGTCGACCGCTTGCACCGTGGGTTGCCGGTGCGCGGTTTGCGCACCGAACTGACCATCGACCCGGAAGGGTACATCGGCGAAGGCGACCTGTTCGTCTTCGCTTCGGTTCTTAACGAGTTTTTCGCGCTTTACGCCAGTCTCAATTCATTCCATGAGCTGCGCGTAAAAAGCACACAGGGAGAGGTGTACCAATGGACACCACGTATGGGCCTGCAGCCCCTGCTTTAAGCGGGCTGACCAAGGTAATACGCGAGTACTCGCTGTTTCAGGCCGTGCTGCTGGTGATCGACCGGCTGCGCGAAGCACACCCGTACCTGAGCGAAGACGATCTGTACGACCACGTGGAGTTCCAGGCCAACCCGAGCCTGGGCTTTCCGCGCAGCGACGTCGATCGCGTCGAGTTTTTCGAAGAACACGGGCAGATGCGCGCGCGCATGCGTTTCAACCTGATCGGCCTGGTCGGTTCCGGCTCGCCGCTGCCGGCGTTCTATGGCGAACAAGCCCTGGGCGACAGCGAGGACGGCAACCCGACACGTAACTTCCTCGACCTGTTCCACCATCGCCTGCAACGGCTGATGCTGCCGATCTGGCGCAAATACCGCTATCGCGCAAGCTTCCAGAGTGGCGCGATTGACCCGTTCTCCTCGCAGCTGTTCGCCCTGATCGGTCTGGGCGGCGACGAGATCCGCAAGGCCAAGGAACTCAACTGGAAACGCCTGCTGCCGTACCTCGGCCTGCTCAGCTTGCGGGCGCACTCGGCGGCGCTGATCGAAGCCGTACTGCGTTACTACTTCAAGCACGAAGACCTGGTCATCGAGCAGTGCATCGAGCGCCGCGTAGAAATTCTCGAAGAGCAGCGCAATCGTTTGGGTCGTGCCAACAGCATGCTCGGTGAAGACCTGGTGCTCGGCGAACACGTGCGCGACCGCAGCGGCAAATTCCGCATTCACATCACCGAACTCGACTGGCAGCGATTCCATGAATTCCTGCCGATCGGTTTCGGTTACCAGCCGCTCTGCGCGCTGGTGCGGTTCACCCTGCGTGACCCGCTCGATTACGACATTCGCCTGGTCCTGCGCCAGGAAGAAATCCGCGAACTGCGCATCGGTGAGCAGAACGCCTGTCGCCTCGGTTGGACCAGTTGGCTGGGCCGCGAGAAAGCGGACGGCGTGGTGACCCTGGGCAGCAAAATTCATTAAGGACGTGAGCCATGATCAACGTAGACCTGCAACAACTCATCCAGGCGCTGGACGCCGAAACCCGTCGTGATCTGGAACGTTCTGCCGAGCGTTGCGTGGCCCGTGGTGGCAGCAAGATCCTCGTCGAAGATTTGATGCTCGGCCTGCTCGAGCGCCCGAATGGCTTGTTGTCGCGCGCACTGCAGGATGCAGACGTCGACGCCGGTGAACTCAGCGCCGCGCTGCAATCGCGGGTCGAACACAGCGCTTCGCGTAACCCTGTGTTCGCCCCGGAACTGGTGCAGTGGCTGCAAGACGCGCTGCTGGTGGCCAATCTCGAACTGGGCCAGACCCAGGTCGAAGACGCCGCGCTGATCCTCGCGCTGCTGCGTAATCCGATGCGCTACGCCGGCAGCCGTTATCAGCCGCTGCTCGCCAAGCTGAACATTGATCGCCTGAAGGAATTTGCCCTGTCGCAACAGGAGCAACCGGCGGCCAACGGCAAACCAGCGGCGCAGGGCGAATCGCTGCTGCAGCGCTTCACCCACAACCTGACCCAACAGGCCCGCGACGGCAAACTCGACCCGGTGCTGTGCCGTGACGGCGCGATTCGGCAGATGGTCGACATCCTCGCCCGTCGCCGCAAGAACAACCCGATCGTCGTCGGTGAGGCCGGTGTCGGCAAGACCGCCATCGTCGAAGGTCTGGCGTCGCGAATCGCCGCCGGTGAAGTGCCGCAAGTGCTCAAAGGCGTAGAACTGCTGTCGCTGGACATGGGCCTGCTGCAGGCTGGCGCCAGCGTCAAAGGTGAGTTCGAACGTCGTCTTAAAGGCGTGATCGACGAAGTCAAAGCCTCGCCAAAACCGATCATTCTGTTCATCGACGAAGCCCACACCCTGATCGGCGCGGGCGGCAACGCGGGCGGTTCCGACGCGGCCAACCTGCTGAAGCCGGCACTGGCCCGTGGCGAACTGCGCACCATCGCTGCGACCACTTGGGCCGAGTACAAGAAATACTTCGAGAAAGACCCGGCGCTGGCCCGTCGTTTCCAACCGGTGCAACTGCACGAACCGACCGTCAGTGAAGCGGTGACCATCCTCCGTGGTCTGGCCCAGGTTTACGAGAAGAGCCACGGCATTTACCTGCGCGATGACGCGGTGGTTTCGGCGGCTGAATTGTCCGCACGTTATCTGGCCGGTCGGCAGTTGCCGGACAAAGCTGTCGACGTTCTCGACACTGCTTGTGCCCGCGTACGCATCAGCCTCGCCGCCGCCCCGGAAAGCCTTGAGCGCCTGCGTGGCGAACTGGCTGAAGGTGGCCGTCAGCGTCAGGCCCTGCGCCGCGATGCCGAAGCCGGTCTGCTGATCGACCACGAAGCGCTGGAGGCACTGGAAGCGCGTCTCGACGAAGCCGAAACTGAAATGGTCGCGCTGGAAACCCTGTGGACTGAACAGAAGCAATTGGCCGAGCGCCTGTTGGAACTGCGTCAGCAACTGGCCAAGGCTCGCGAAGCCGCCGCCGTCGAGCCGACCGTCAGCGTCGAAGAAGACGCCGAAGGCACGGTGATCGAAACCGTCGCTGCCGAAGTCGAAGAAGGCCAAAGCGTCGAGGCGCTTGAAGCCCAACTCAACGAAACCCACAGCGCCCTGACCGCCGCCCAAGTCAAAGAGCGTCTGGTCAGCTTCGAAGTCTGCCCGCGTCTGGTCGCCGAAGTGATCAGCGCCTGGACCGGCGTGCCATTGGCGCAACTGGCCCGTGAGCACAACGCCAAAGTCGCCAGTTTCGCCACTGACCTGCGCACGCGCATCCGTGGTCAGGAACAGGCCGTGCACGCACTGGATCGCTCGATGCGCGCCACCGCTGCCGGTCTGAACAAGCCTGACGCGCCGGTCGGTGTGTTCCTGCTGGTCGGCCCGAGCGGCGTCGGTAAAACCGAAACCGCGCTGGCCCTGGCTGACTTGCTGTACGGCGGTGATCGTTTCATCACCACCATCAACATGTCCGAGTTCCAGGAGAAGCACACCGTCTCCCGTCTGATCGGCGCACCACCAGGCTACGTCGGTTACGGCGAGGGCGGCATGCTCACCGAAGCCGTACGCCAGAAACCGTACTCGGTGGTGTTGCTCGATGAAGTCGAAAAGGCTGACCCGGACGTGCTCAACCTGTTCTACCAAATCTTCGACAAAGGCGTGGCCAACGACGGCGAGGGTCGCGAGATCGACTTCCGCAATACGTTGATCCTGATGACCTCGAACCTCGGTAGCGACAAGATCAGCGACCTCTGCGAAAACGGCGCACGCCCGACCGCTGAAGTCCTCGAAGAAACCATTCGCCCGGTACTCAGCAAACACTTCAAACCGGCGCTGCTGGCGCGGATGAAAGTGGTGCCGTACTACCCGGTCGGCGGCCCGGTATTGCGCGAGCTGATCGAGATCAAACTCGGTCGTCTCGGCGAGCGCCTCAACCGTCGTCAGCTGGATTTCAGCTGGTGCCAGAACCTCGTCGATCACCTGTCCGAGCGTTGCACGCAAAGCGAAAGCGGTGCGCGCCTGATCGACCATTTGCTCGACCAGCACGTTTTGCCGCTGGTTGCGGATCGTCTGCTCGACGCCATGGCCACCGGTGAAAGCCTCAAGCGTGTGCATGCCACGCTCGACGGCGAGTCCAGCGTGACGTGCGAGTTCGCCTGAGGTGGGTGTGATGTTCACTCAGGTGCCGCAGCCACTGGTCTATGCCGAAGCGTTGCTGGCGCAGTTCGCCAGTCTGTCGCGGGCGGCGGACGGTGCTGCGTTGCTGGGTGACTTCGTGCGTGGGTTGGCCGAGTTGAGCGGTTGCGAATTGACGCAGCTGTATCTGCTCGACGCCACCCACACGTGCCTGGGGATGAATGCCGAATACCTCGACGGCGCCTTGCAACCGCGTGAAGCGGCGAGCCTGCCGGCGGATTACAACGGTGAGCAACTGCTGCAATTCGCCCTGTGCCAGAACCGCGTGGTGTGCCTCGACGACTTGAGCGGCAGCCTGCACGAAACCAGTTTCCTGCCAGCGGCGACCTCGCCGTGGCAGTCGCTGTTGTGCGTGCCACTGGTCAATCAGCACAAAGCTGTTGAAGGTTTGCTGTTGTGCGCCAGCCGTCGTCGTACCAACCTGCAAGGCTTCGCCGATTCCCTCGGCCAGCTCGGCTCGTTCGTGCTTGGCCAGTTGCATTTGCTGCAACGTCTGCGCCAGCCACTGGCGGAATCGGCAACAGTGGCGCGCAGCGTGCCGAGCATCAGTGGTTATGGTTTGATCGGCAAAAGCGCGGCGATGCGTCAGACCCATTCGCTGATCAGCAAAGTCCTGCACAGCCCGTACACCGTGTTGTTGCGCGGCGAAACCGGCACCGGCAAGGAAGTCGTTGCGCGGGCGATTCACGATTGCGGCCCGCGCCGTTCCCAGGCGTTTATCGTGCAGAACTGCGCGGCGGTTCCGGAAAATCTGCTGGAAAGCGAGCTGTTCGGCTATCGCAAAGGCGCGTTCACCGGTGCCGATCGCGACCGCGCCGGCCTGTTCGATGCGGCCAATGGCGGCACGTTGTTGCTCGACGAGATCGGCGACATGCCGTTGTCGTTGCAGGCGAAGATCTTGCGCGTGTTGCAGGAAGGCGAGATCCGTCCGCTGGGCTCCAACGACACGCACAAAATCGATGTACGCATCATCGCCGCAACGCACCGCGATCTGTCGACGCTGGTCAGCGAAGGCAAATTCCGCGAGGACTTGTACTACCGCCTCGCGCAATTCCCGATCGAGCTGCCGGCGCTGCGTCAGCGTGAAGGCGACATCCTCGAACTGGCCCAGCACTTCGCCGAGAAGACCTGCACGTATTTGCAACGCGATCCGGTGCGCTGGTCGAGTGCGGCGCTGGAACACCTGTCCGGCTACAACTTCCCCGGCAACGTGCGTGAACTCAAGGCATTGGTCGAACGTGCGGTGCTGTTGTGCGAAGGCGGCGAGTTGCTCGCCGAGCATTTCTCCCTGCGCATGGAGCCGATGCCGGAAGACAACAGCCACTTGAATTTGCGCGAACGTCTGGAGCAGGTCGAACGCACGTTATTGCTCGATTGCCTGCGCAAAAACGACGGCAACCAGACCCTCGCCGCCCGTGAACTGGGCTTGCCGCGACGCACGCTGCTGTATCGGCTCGGCCGTTTGAACATCAATCTGGGAGATTTCGATGGGTAGGCAAAACTTCATCGAAATCCCCACAAAAACCAATTTCAGCGCCGCCCGCAAGGGTCGGCGCTTTGTGCTTTGTCTACACCTGGAGACCCTCTGATGTCTGTTCGTCACTGGCACGCTGTCCTGCTGACCCTCGTCGTTCTATGCGGCCTTGGCGGCTGTAGCGGCAATTACAAATTCAACGACAACGACTATCGCCCGTTGGGTGATCCGCAAGCGGTCAATCGCGGCAAGTGACCGCAAGGAGCATCAAACATGGAATTGGTTTTCGAAATGCTGAACACCAAGCAGTTCGTGCCCACCGAGTTGTGCCAGAAGACCTTTAAACAGGCCGGCGGCGTGATCGGGCGGGGCGAGGACTGCGACTGGATCATCCCTGACCGCAAGCGTCATCTGTCCAATCACCACGCGATTGTCAGTTACCGCGAGGGCACGTTCTTCCTCACCGACACCAGCAGCAACGGTGTCCAGGACGGCGAGAGCGGCGCACGCCTGCACAAAGGCGAACCGGTGCGCATCGAACACGGCAGCACCTACGTACTGGGTGACTTCGAGATTCGCGCGCGCCTGGTGCGTGACCCGGCGACCTTCGACGGTGAAGTCGGCCGTCCACGCGCTGCCGGCAGCATCATCCCGGACGACGCGTTCCTCGATCTCGACCCGCTCAATGCCCTTGAACAGCAAGAGCGTGTTTACTCGGAAATCGACGAACTGCTGGCGCCGAACACCAAACCTGAAGACTCCCGTCAGCGTGCCGACTACGCGCGCATCGACATGGAAAGCCTGATGGTGCCGGAGCTGATTGCAGCCCCCGTCGAACCTGAGCCCGCTCCGGCACCGAAAGCCGTTGAGCGCCAGAGCGAAGGTTTCTGGGATCATTTCGGTGCGGCGCTGGGTGTCGACGTCAAAGGCCTCAGCCACGACGAACGCGAAGCCCTGGCGTTGAACGCGGCGCGCTTGCTGCGCCAAAGCATCGGCGGTTTGCAGCAGAGCCTGCGCACCCGTTCGGAGCTGAAAAACGAACTGCGTCTGGCCCAGACCACCGTGCAAGGCACCAACAAGAATCCGCTGAAATTCGCCGTCGATCCGAGCGAAGCGCTGCAGATTCTGTTGCAGCCAAGCAAGCCCGGCCATCTGCCGGCCGAGCAAGCGATTTCCCGCGCGTTCCGCGATCTGCAGGCGCATCAAGTCGCACTGCTGACCGCCAGCCGCGCCGCCGTACGCGGCACCCTGGAGCACTTCTCGCCGGAGCAACTGACCCTGCGTTTCGAGCGTGACAACAAGCCGTTGATCGCGACATCGGGCGGGCGCTGGAGAGCGTTCGGCCGCTATCACCAGGCGCTGCGTCAGGACGATGACTGGAGCGAGCGTCTGCTGGCCCGCGACTTCGCCCAGGCCTACGAAGAACAGATCCGCCTGATCTCCACCCTCCACACCGACCACCAAGGATGATGCGCATGTCTCGCCGCTCGACCGCTTTTTTCAAGACGCTGACTGCGCTCACCGTGCTGGTGCTGCTCGCCGGTTGCTCGTCGCTGTCGCCGTACTCGAAAGTGACCAAGATCAACCTGAAGCTGACCGGCAGCGATCAGCTCAACCCGGACCTCAACGGTCGGCCGTCGCCGATCGTCGTGCGCCTGTTCGAACTCAAGCACCCGGTGACCTTCGAGAACGCTGATTTCTTCAGCCTTTACGAACGCGCCAAGGAATCCCTCAACCCGGATCTGGTGGCCAGCGAAGAGCTCGAACTACGCCCGGGTGAAACCGTGGAGATGAAGCTCAAGGTGGAAGAGGGCAGCCTTTATGTTGGCGTTCTCGCCGCTTACCGCGACTTGCCGGAAACCCAATGGCGCCACACCGTTCAGATCACTCCGCTGGAAGTCACCGAAGTCGATCTGACTCTGGACCAGACCGGCATCCGTAACACCAATCAAGTGCTCGCCAAGGCGGATGACTGATCATGAATACCCATAAAGTCATTTGGCAGGAAGGCATGCTGCTGCGGCCGCAGCACTTCCAGCACAACGATCGTTATTACGATCACCAGATGAAAACCCGCACCCAATTGTTGGGTGGTTACACCTGGGGTTTCCTCAATCTGGAGATCGACTTGCAGTTCCTCAACATGGGCAAACTGGTGATCAGTGAAGCCTCGGGGATTCTGCCGGACGGCAGCCTGTTCGAACTCGGTGGCAACACCGAGCCGCTGGCGCTGGACGTACCGCCGAACACCGGCAACACACCGATCTACCTGGCGCTGCCGCTGGTCACCGGCAACCACATCGAGTCGCGCCGTCCGGAGCAATCCGACGTGCTCGCGCGTTACACCGCGTACGACGCCGAAGTGGCCGACTCCAACGCCGGCGACGATTCCGCCAGCCAGGTCAGCTGCGGTCGCCCGGACTTCAAACTGTTGCTCGGCGAGCAGCAGAGCGATCAGGCCTACGTCAAGCTGAAGATCTGCGACGTGCTCGACACCACGCCGGACGGCGTGATCAGCCTCGACCCGGACTTCGTGCCGACCTACATTCAGGCCCACGCCTCCAGCTATCTGCTGTCGTGCCTGAAAGAAGTCATCAGCATGCTCAACCACCGTGGCGACACGATTGCCGAGCGGATTCGCTCCAACGGCAAGGTCGGCGGTGCTGAGGTCGGGGACTTCATGATGCTGCAACTGATCAACCGCACCGAACTGCTGCTGCGCCACTACCTCGGCCTGGAGCAAGTGCACCCGGAAGAGTTGTACCGCACGCTGCTGACCATGCTCGGCGATCTGGCGACCTTTTCCGGCGAGAGCAAACGCCCGCGCCTGGACAGCCGCTACTCCCACGCTGACCAGGGTGGGAGCTTCCGCAAACTGATGGAAGCGATTCGTCAGGTGCTGTCGATGGTGCTCGAACAGCACGCCATCGAACTGATCCTGCAAGCGCGTCAGTACGGCATCATCGTCTCGCCGTTGCACGACCACAAACTGCTCGGCTCGGCGTCGTTCGTGCTGGCAGCCAGTGCCAACTGCGACTCCGAAGAACTGCGCCACCGCTTGCCGGCGCACCTCAAGGTCGGCCCGGTGGAGCGTATCCGCCAACTGGTCAACCTGCACTTGCCGGGGATCAAGGTCAAACCGTTGCCGGTGGCCCCGCGGCAGATCGCGTTCCATTCGAACAAAACCTATTTCATCCTCGAACTCAGTTCCGAAGACCTGGCACAACTCGAGCGCTCCGGCGGTTTCGCGTTCCATGTGTCCGGCGAATTCGCCGAGCTTGAACTGAAATTCTGGGCCATCAGGAACTGACCGACATGATCAAGGAAACGGATTACAACCAGGACGACAAAACCGTCCTGCTCGATCGTCAAGGCCACGGACCGGCATCGAGTCCGCTGACCGACTTCGCCGCGCCGCCGCGTTTCGAGCAACTGGAAGAACGCATGATCTACGCCGCGCGCCTGCGCCCGGCAGAAGCGTTCAACATCAGCCTCAATTCGCTGGTCGCTGCTTCGTCCGAACTGCTTTCGGAAGTGGTGCGCCTCAAGCACAGCGAAACCCGCGAAGATTTGTACGCGCTCAACGAGCGCCTGACCGCCGGGCTCAAGCTGTTTGAAGTGCGTGCCCTGCACAATGGCGCCGAAAGCAGCCAGGTGATGGCCGCGCGTTACGTGCTCTGCACCGTGGTCGACGAAGCTGTCGTGACCACGCCGTGGGGCAACGAAAGCGAATGGTCGCAGATGAGTCTGCTGAGCAGCTTCCACAACGAAACCTTCGGTGGCGAGAAGTTCTTCCAGTTGCTCGATCGACTGTCGAAAAACCCGGTCAAGCATCTGCCGATGCTCGAACTGATGTACCTGTGCCTGTCCCTCGGTTTCGAGGGCAAGTACCGCGTACAGGCACGCGGCATGCTCGAACTCGAAGGCATCCGCGATGCTCTGTATCGGCAGATCCGTCAGTTGCGTGGCGACGTGCCGCGCGAGTTGTCGCCGCACTGGGAAGGCTTGAACGATCAGCGCCGTAACCTGGTGCGCATCGTGCCGGCGTGGATGGTGGTGTTGTTCACTTTCGTCTGTCTGGTGGTGATGTATTCGGGCTTCGCCTGGGTCTTGGGCGAGCAGCGCGACACCGTTCTGCAACCATATCAGCCGCTTGATCCGGCCGCGGTGCAACCGCAGTCGCAGCCGTAAACAGGGACGTGTGATGAAAAAGTTTTTCAAGAAAGTCGGCGCCTTCCTGCGCCAGACCTGGGTCTGGACCTTGCTGCTGGTGCTGTTCGTGGCGCTGCTGGTGTGGTTCGTCGGCCCGTTGTTGGCGGTTGATGATTACAAGTTCTGGGAGAGCTCGACCTCTCGCTTGCTGACCATCGCTGTGCTGTTCCTGATCTGGGGCCTGACCATGGTCTTCGTCAGCTGGCGCTCGGGTATTCGCAAGAAAGCCGAGGAAGAAAGCGAGGACGGCCAGGACCGTATTCGCCGTGAAGAGTTGATCGACGAAGAGCAGAAAGAGTTGAAGGCGCGCTTCAAAGATGCGCTGAAAACCCTGAAGACCTCGAGCCTGTATCGCGGCCGCAGCGAGCGCTGGCGCAGCGACTTGCCGTGGTACCTGCTGATCGGTCCGCAGGCCTCGGGCAAAACCAGTCTGCTGGACTTTTCCGGTCTGGAATTCCCGATCAACAAGATCGACCGCAAGCTGACCCGCGACACCCTCGGCACCCGTCATTGCGACTGGTACTTCGCCGACCACGGTGTGCTGATCGACACCGCCGGGCGTTACACCACGCAACCGGATGTGGAAGTCGACGGCGGTGCCTGGACGACGTTGCTGGAGCTGCTGCGCAAGCGTCGTCGCGGGCGTCCGTTGAACGGCGTGCTGGTGACCATTCCGGTGGAAACCCTGCTCGGTGGCAGTGAGCAGGACATCGACACCCTCGCGCGCCAGATTCGCGGCCGTCTGCAAGACGTGCATCAGAAACTGCACGTCGACGTGCCGGTGTATCTGGTCCTGAGCAAGGCTGACAAGCTGCTCGGCTTCGACGAGTTCTTCGATCAATTGACCCGCGAAGAAAGCGATCAAGTGCTCGGCACCAGTTTCCGCAAGGACCAGGTCGGCACCGACGTCGCTGTGCTGCGCAACGAGTTCGAAGAACTGCTGCGTCGCCTCAACAGCCAAGTGATCATGCGCATGCACTCCGAGCGCGATACCCAGCGCCGTGGCCGCATCCTCGACTTCCCGCATCAACTCGGGCAGATCGGCGAGCGCCTGTGCCTGTTCGTCGACATGGCGTTCACTGGCAACCGTTATCAGCGTGCCACGCAACTGCGCGGTTTCTACCTGACCAGCGCGCCGCACCTGACCCAAGAGATGGATGCCACCACCGCCGGCATCGGCGCCAGTCTCGGCATGAGCGCCGGCGTGCTGCCGACCCTGCGCAGCGGCCGTTCGCGTTTCATCCATCACTTGTTCAGCCAAGTGATTTTCCCCGAAGCCGATCTGGCCGGTCTGGACAAACGCGAACGCAGCCGCATCCATTGGGGCCAGCGTGCGCTGTACGTCGGCGCACTCGCTTCGCTGGCGCTGTTCGGCATGCTCTGGGCCGGTGGTTTCTCGGCCAACTACGAGCGCCTGGAAAACCTGCGCAATCTGGCGCAGAACTGGACGCAGCAGCGCACGGCACTTTCGCCGCGTGATGACGCCATGGGCGTGCTGAAAACCCTCGACAGCAGCTACGCCGCGACACAGGTGTTCCCGAAGAAGGGCGACGTTTCGTATCACGAACGTGGTGGTCTGTATCAGGGCGAAGACGTCAATCCAGTGGTCAAAGAGGCTTACGAGCGCGAGCTTGAAAAGCAACTGCTGCCACGGGTGGCGACCATGCTCGAAGGGCAGATCCGCGCCAATATGAAGGACCGCGACCGCCTGCTCAACAGCCTGCGCGCGTACCTGATGTTGAACATGAAGGATCGTCGCGATGCCGCGTGGCTCAAGGACTGGGTCGCTACTGACTGGTCGACGCGCTATACCGGCAACACCGCCGTACAGAACGGTTTGAGTGCGCACCTCGATCGCCTGCTGAAGCAGCCGTTTATCTACCCGCTGAACGACCAATTGGTCACTCAGGCGCGTCAGGTATTGCGCAGCGAATCGCTGGCCACCGTGGTTTACCGCATGCTCCGCGAGCAGGCGCGCAACCTGCCGGACTATCGTTTCAGCCAACACCTCGGCCCACAAGGCTCGCTGTTTATCGGCACCGAATACGTGATCCCGGGGTTCTACACGCAAACCGGTTATCAGCAGTATTTCTCGGTACAGGGTTCGGCGCTGGTTACCGACATCCTGCGTGACAACTGGGTGCTCGGCGAAGGCGCGGGCATCAGCGACATGGACTTGCGTCGCCTGATGGTCGAGTTGGAGCAGCTGTACTTCCGCGACTACGCCAACTATTGGAGCGAAGCGGTTGGCCAGGTTGCCCTGCCGCCGATCAGCGACGCCGGTGAAGGCGCCGAGCAACTGGCGGGCCTGACCTCGGCCAACTCGCCGGTGCTGGCATTGCTCACTGAAGTGCGTGAGAACACCCGCTTCCAGGCCGCTGCAGACCCTGTCGAAGAAGCTGGCGACGCTGCTGATGCGCTGGCTGGGCAGAAAGGCAAACTGGGTAAGGTTGGCAAACTTGCCGCCGCCGCCGCGGACAAGGCTTCGGCCCTGAACGTGGCGAAGACCCTGCCGGACACCGCGAAGAAGTCGCTGCAACGCCGCTTCGAACCGTTGCATCGTTTGCTCGATGACAACAACGGCCCGGCTGCGGACCTGACGCCTGCACTGAGCGCGCTCAACGACCTGCAACTGCAACTGGCCGGTCTGGCCCGTTCCAGCACGCCGGAACAAGCCGCGTTCGAAATGGCGAAAACCCGCATGAGCGGCCAGCGTGATGCGCTGACCAACCTGCGCAATGCGTCTGGCCGTCTGCCGCGTCCGCTCAGCGTGTGGTTCAACGTGCTGGCCGAAGACTCTTGGCGTCTGGTGCTTAACGATGCTTACCAATACCTGAACGGTCGTTATCAAAACGAGCTGTACAGCGTGTATGGCAAAACCATCAGCAAGCGTTATCCGTTCAGCGCCAGCAGCACCAGCGACGTAGCGATCAGCGATTTCCGCGAGTTCTTCCGCGCTCAAGGCACCGTCGACCGTTTCTTCGACAGCTACCTGCGTCCGTTCGTCAGCGGCGATCCGGGCAACTACCGCATGCGCAGCGTCGACGGTCACAGCCTGCCGGTATCGAAGATGTACCTGGACCAGATGGCGGCAGCGCTGACGATTCGTCAGAGCTTCTTCTCGATCAACCCGGCCGAGCCGACCGTGCAGTTCAAACTGGAGCCGTACACCCTCGACCCGGCCGTCAGCCGTTCCGAGTTCAAGTTCGGCGACAAGACCATGGAATACCGCCACGGTCCGATCCTGCCAATGTCGTTCAAATGGCCGACCGATGCTGAAGACGGTCGCACCAGCCTGGTCATGGACAAAATGGCCGGGCGTCCGATCGGCATCGAGAAGAACTCCGGTCCATGGTCGCTGTTCCGTCTGTTCGACCTGATGCAGACCGAGTACCTGAGCGGTCGCGACGTGCTGGTGCTGAAAGCCGACGTAGGTGGCCTGCGCGCCAACTACCTGCTGACCAGCCAGCGCACGCCGAACCCGTTCGACATGGGCGTGCTGCGCACCTTCCGTATGCCGGTGCAGCTCTGATGCTGGTGGCCAGTGCCTGGCGCAGCGCGGCGCGTACCGACCCGGGCAAGGTGCGGGCGCGCAACGAAGATGCTTTCCTCGACTCGCCGCAGCAGGGGCTGTGGGTGGTCGCGGACGGCATGGGCGGTCATCAGGGTGGCGACATCGCCAGCCAGTTGATCGTCGCCAGCCTGGCTGAACTGCCGCAACACGAGGACTTCGACGAACGCCTCAAAGCCATTCGCCAGTGCCTGCACTGGTTGAACCGGCGTTTGGGGCAGGAGTTGACGGTCACCGCCGGACGTCACGACAGCATCATGGGCAGCACCGTCGTGGCGCTGCTGGTGGAAGGCAATCGCGCGGCCTGCATCTGGGCCGGCGACAGCCGTTGTTACATGTGGCGCGGACAGCGGCTGTATCAGCTGTCCAAGGACCATTCGCTGCAACAGCAATTGATCGACGAACAGCAAATGAGCGTCGAACAAGCGGCGGCACACCCGGCGGCTCAGGCGTTGACCCGAGCTGTTGGCGCGGCCGAAACACTGACCCTGGATGTACTGGAACTCGAGGTCTATCCGGGCGATGCATTTTTGCTCTGCAGCGATGGTTTGTATCAGGGCCTGAGCAGCGATGCCCTCGGCAACGCCCTCAGCCTCAGCGCGCCGCACGTGGCGCTGGAACGTTTGTTCGACGGCGCCCTGCGTGGCGCCGCGCGCGACAACCTGACAGCCGTGGTGATCCGCCAATGACTGAAATCGAATCCTCAGTCGATGACTTGCTGATGAGCGAAGAACAGGCCAACAACCTGACCTACTTCGCCTTCGCCAAGGAGAACAAAGCAGCACCTTTGCTGGCGCCGACCAAGGCCAGCATCGGTGCACTGCCGGATGTACTCGCCGGTCGCTACCACCTCGAGCGTCTGCTCGGGGCCGGTGGCATGGGCGCCGTTTACCGGGCGCGGGATCTGCTGCACGAACAGTTCGGTGATCCCGATCCTTACATCGCGCTGAAAATCCTCAGCGAAGAATTTGCCGAATCGCCGGACGCCAGTGCCTTGCTCTACAGCGAGTTCGCCCTGACCCGACGCCTGCGCCACGACAACGTCGTGCGTGCACACACTTTTGAAGTCGACACCGACTGCCAGCGGGCCTTCATCACCATGGAGTACATGCGTGGCCTGACCCTGGACAAATTGCTCTGCGAGCGGCCCCTCGGCCTGCCGTGGCACGAACTGCGCGACATCGTCCTGCCGCTGCTCGACACGCTGGCCTACGCCCACGGTCGCGGCGTGCTGCACGGTGACATGAAACCGAGCAACGTCATGCTCAGCGAAGACGGCTTGCGCCTCTTTGACTTCGGCCTCGGTCAGGCAGAGGAGGGTGTGATGCCCGGCCTGCCGCATCTGAGTCGCGAACGCTTCAACGCCTGGACCCCGGGCTACGCCGCCCCCGAACTGCTTGAGGGCCAACCTTTGTCGGCCAGCGCGGACGTGTACGGCGTGGCCTGCGTGATCTACGAACTGGCGGGCGGCAAACACCCGTTCCGCCGCTTGCCCTCGACCCAGGCCCGCGACGAGCACCTGGAGCGCGAGCTGCAAGCGCCGGCGAACTTACCGAAACACGGCTGGCCAGCGCTGCGAACCGCGCTGAGCTTCGACCCTGCAGCACGCACCATCACTGCCCAACAATTGCGTGACGCCTTGGGCGCCACTTCGTCCTGGCTGCAACGTCTGCGACTTCGGGCGTAACGGATGACATTCGAACAGGGAGCACTTTATGTTCAACCCAGCTAACGAAACCCACTTCAGCCTCAAGGTCGAAGACTACGTCGGCGACCTGCAAGTGCTGTCGTTCACCGGCACCGAAGGCATCAGCCAGCCGTATCGCTTCGACCTCGAACTGGTCAGCGAAAACCCGGATCTGGACCTCGAACAACTGCTGCACAAGCAGGCGTTTCTCGCATTCGATCCACAAGGCTCGGGCATCCACGGCCAGATCTACCGCGTCGCTCAGGGCGATGCCGGCAAACGCCTGACCCGCTACAAAGTGTCGATGGTGCCGCAACTGCAATACCTGCATCACCGCACCAACCAGCGCATCTACCAGCAGATGTCGGCGCCGAAAATCATTGCGCTGATCCTCGAAGAACACGGCATCAAGGGCAACGCTTACAACTTCCAGCTCAGCCAGCCGTGCCCGGACCGCGACTACTGCGTGCAGTACGACGAAACCGACCTGCACTTCGTCCAGCGCCTGTGCGAAGAGGAAGGCATTCACTACCACTTCCAGCACAGCGACAAAGGCCACCTGCTGGTGTTCGGCGACGACCAGACCGTGTTCCGCAAACTCGGTCAGCCTACCGCGTATGTGCAGGGCAGCGGCATGGTCGCCGAAGAACCGGTGATCAAAGGCTTCAAACTGCGCCTGGAAACCCGCACCAGCCGCACCACACGCCGCGACTACGACTTCGAAAAACCGCGCCTGCAAATGGAAGCCGCCTACAAACCCGAAGGCGAGAGCACTGAGCCGGATCTCGAAGACTACGACTACCCGGGCCGCTTCATCGACCGCGCCCGTGGCAAGTTCCTCAGCCAACGCGCCCTAGAACGCCATCGCGCCGACTACCGGCAGGCCGAAGGTCGCGGCGACCAGACCAAACTGGTCAGCGGCCACTTCATGGAACTGTCCGACCACCCGCGCAGCGAGTGGAACGACCTGTGGCTGCTCACCGAACTCTTCCACGAAGGCAAACAGCCGCAAGTGCTCGAAGAAGGCGTGACCAGCGACACCACTGACAACAAGGACGACTTCCACCAGGGCTACCGCAACACCTTCCTCGCCACCCCGTGGGACGTGTTCTACCGCCCGGCCCTCGAACACCCGAAACCGCGCGTCCTCGGCAGCCAGACCGCCATGGTCACCGGCCCCAAAGGCGAGGAAATCCACTGCGACCAGTACGGCCGCATCAAAGTCCAGTTCCACTGGGACCGCGAAGGCCAGGCCGACGACAAAACCAGCTGCTGGCTGCGCGTCTCCAGCTCCTGGGCCGGCGACCGCTACGGCGCCATCAGCATCCCGCGCATCGGCATGGAAGTCCTCGTCACCTTCCTCGAAG
Organism: Pseudomonas sp. B21-041; assembly: GCF_024748675.1. Classification (NCBI taxonomy): domain Bacteria; kingdom Pseudomonadati; phylum Pseudomonadota; class Gammaproteobacteria; order Pseudomonadales; family Pseudomonadaceae; genus Pseudomonas; species Pseudomonas sp. B21-041. The sequence continues at coordinate 6,263,228 of NZ_CP087175.1, read as the reverse complement.
GCGACCCCGACCAACCGCTGGTCACCGGCTGCCTGTACCACAAGGAAAATCCGGTGCCGTACGCCTTGCCGGCGAACAAGACTCGCAGCGTGTTCAAAACCCTTAGCTCGCCGGGTGGTGGTGGGTACAACGAACTGCGTATTGAAGACAAGAAAGGTGCGGAGCAGATCTACATTCATGCCCAGCGTGATTGGGATGAAAACGTTGAGCATGACCAGAAGATTCGGGTCGGTAATGAACGTCACGACACGGTAGTTAAGAACACCTACACAGAGCTGAAGGCTGAAGAACACCGCACCACGATCTCCGACCGCAAGATTGAGGCGAAGCTGGATGACCACCTCACGGTTGGGCAGAACCAGCATGTGAAGCTGGGGACTGCGCAGCTCACCAGCGTGGGGAAAGAGATTCACCTCAAGGCTGGGGACAAGATTGTTATCGAGGCGGGGACAGAGCTGACCATTCTTGGGGGTGGGAGCTTTATCAAGCTGGATGGCGGTGGGGTGACGGTGGTTGGGCCGGTGATCAAAATTAATGCCGGTGGCTCGGCTGGGTCGGGGACTGGCATCGGGATTAAACCGCCGGTGCTGCCGGGGGCGGCGGATAAGGATAAGGCGGGGAGTTTGATGGATCAGGCGTTGGGGAATGCGGTGCCTCAGAAAGCTGACCGTCGACCAATGCGAATGATCAGGTTCTCTGGTTGACCGCCAACGGATCAAAAAGGATTAGGTAAAAGTACAAATGACAGAGCCAGTGAAAGTTAAAAAGTGGTCTTACCCAATAAAGATTGGTGGTGCGGGTGGCACAGATCCACAGCAGTATTACGCGGCATTAGCGAAGGCGCAGGATGGTTATTACCCACTTGGCAGCAATGGCTTGTGGCATGGCGGCGTGCATTTTGATGAGGCTTCCGGATTAGTCTCGGCACAGAGCGAGGTTCGTTGCATCGCTGATGGGCAAGTAGTTGCCTATCGAATCGATGACACTTATCCAGCCACGGTATATACCGACCGTACCGCTTTTGCTTCGACAGGGTTTGTGCTGATTAAGCATGCCTTGGAGGTGCCGTCCCCTCCAGCACCACCTGCTGGAGCAGGTGGACCTCCGCCACCTGCTCCAGCTGCGGGACCGATATTGACGTTTTATAGCCTGTATATGCATCTGTTGGACATGGATGGCTACAGGACGAAAACGCCTATGTTGGAGCGGCCGTCATATTGGGTTAATGGAGGCTACCAAGTAAAAGCGGATGTGAAGGATCCCGTTGAGGGCCTGAATGCGCGCGCAGGGCTTCCCGGATCCGCGGATTACAGCAATATTCTGACGACTTTGCCCCGTGGAACCACGGTGACCACTGGAGAGGCGAGCACAGATGGGAAATGGCTAAAAGTTGTGAGTGTGACGCCTGAAGCTGATCAGTCCGCGGCTATAGGCGGATGGGTATTCAAAGCCCAAATGAACAGTAAAGGCGGAAATCAGTACTTGATTGGCGAGCTGGCGAAAAACATTCCTGCTAATCAAGCCAAGGGGTTGAGGGTGCGTAGGAGCGGTTCGACCACCGGAGAGGTTATGTCGATACTGCCTGCTGGCACTCAGATTGAGATTAGCCAAGAGGGTGCAGTTGGTAACTACCGAAAGTTAGTAAAAGTTGTGAGTGGAAATCCAATTCCTGCACTTGCTACTGATGAAGCTGGCAATGTTGGAGGTTATGTATGGTTTCCCTCCCTTGAAACTAAGACTGAACCAAAGGATATGGGGAAGGTCGTTTTGCTCGATGAACCAGTGACCATTAAGGCTGGTGCGTTGGTTGGATTTGCAGGTCATTATCAAGAGCACGATGAAGGAGCACCTCGCAACCTAGTGCATGTGGAAGTATTCACGTGCGATGACATTGAGAAATTTGTTTCTCTTAGCCAAGGTGCAGCTGCTGCTTTACCAGACGATCAAAAAAATCTGTTAAAGATTCACAAAGATACGAAGCTAATTACTCATCGCCCAGATATAAGTGCGACCAATCCACCACAAGCCAACGACGCCGGTGTGGTGATTGGATATGATCTGGTTGTTCCCTCAAGTGTTTTAGAGGCCCTGCCGGATTCAAAAAAATCAAACAATCTACCACTACCCCCAGCACAGGCAACGCTCCCGCAACTACAAGTACGACTAGATGGTGGCACCTCGAAGGGATACTGGGTGACGGCCAAGGAAATCCTATCAGCGGATGGGTGTGCGATAAGGATTTGATGACCACTCGCCATAAACCGTGGGAATGGGTCGGGTTTAAATTTATTGAAGAGACCGGCAGTAATGCCGATCACTTTTCTTCGTTTCTTCACGATCGCGATATGCTTACCGAGGAAGAAAAAGCTACCTTCGTTCCTCTAGCTAGTAAATCTACTAAAGGCCCGGTAAAGGAAGGGTTGTACGACATTATTGATTCTGATAAAAACGACAAACTGACATCTACTGAAATCCAAGCAGCACTTGCTAAGCCTTGGTTTGCACAATCTATATCCCAGCTTATCACTAAGTGCGAAAGTGAGTGGTTCTATGATGCGGCGAAATGGGATGCCCTAGATGAACTAATGGGGCATTCAGCGGATCGTCCGAACTTAGATTGGGTTGCGCAAAAGCAGCGAATCAATTCGTTGTCTTGGTGGAAAGAAGTTGCTGCAAAGGTAAGCCTTAATTCAGATGGAAAAATTTGGCACGTACACGTTGTTGCTCTGATAGCTAATTTTGATCGAAAAAAACAATGTGCTTGCAATGCTGTTGTGAAAGTTACCAGATACCATGGTCGTTATGGTCCAGCAGCTTGGGGGAATGGAAAATTGGGGGACGCTCCTCAATGGAGCGCTGTAGAGGCCGCTAGTAACGTATCAGCTTTTGAGAAAAAAGTTATTTCCGTCATGTGTGAAAATGAGGGGAAGGTGAATACTGTTCAAGCGTATGATAGTGAAATAATATCTGCAGGCGCAATGCAAAAAACTGTCAATATCGATGGCGAGGGCGAGCTTCCGATTCAAATCAAAAATTTCAAAAAACTCTATCCTGAAGAGTATGTAGAATTATTCGAAAATCAAGGCTGGCACTTGGACCTGAGTTCAGATAAACCTAGGCTATACTATCAAGATGCTGAGTTTTCAAACGGTGAAAAATTTGAGCGGGAGGCGTTGAAGAATAAATTAAGGGAAGGCTGCGGTGAGTTTAATTTTGGACATGTAATTCAGTGTAAGCCAGTAGCTGTTTTGTCTTGTGCAGTAGGATCGCCTGAATATGTAGAGCTTCAAATCTCAGAATTTGTTGAGCGCTTGAGAGATGTTCGTGTCAAGTCGATAAGTACGTATAGCTTTAATGTTGGGCAGCTATTTCTGTCAACACTTGGCTTAGCTACGGTTTTAGATGAGCACGTCAATCGGCCTGGTAACGTGGGGGCAAATTTGAAAAGTGCGTTAAATAAGTTTTTTTTACAGAACCCTACTATAAGTAAAGATTTGGCAACCTGGGGTAGTAATCACGCACTCTATGAGCGAAAAATTACCGATATTTATGGACCTAATCGGGTCGGTATGACGGACCCATCAGATCGATATGAAAAGTTGAAGGCGGCGGTTAATGTTCAATAATTTCTTGTTCGCGGTTTTGGCGTTGTTCGCTATTGAGCCTAGTTATGCTGAGAATTCAAGTTTAGGATTGCTTGGCATAAACAATAGCAAGCTAAGCTTTACGGGGTATAACGAAAAATTTGGAGGGTGGAGTGAGGTTGAGTTTAAAAACTCTAAAGCTGAATTCAAGATTTACGCGATTCCTACTAAGGCTGATAATTTAGAAGAAGGAGTTGTGGCCAGTTCTGATGTGAGCATGATGTCTCCTCAGAAAAAATATTTGATCGTTCAAAGAACCAATGCTGGGGAAGTTATTGATGGGGATGGTAATAAAAAAATTTCCTCTCAAGCGTACTGCGACGTGATATCGCTAGAAACGGGTTGTGTTAAAAATATTGGTTCAGTGCAGCAGTGTGATGGTGCTTGGCAGGATGAACGGTGGAAGGACTCTACAGGAGATGTTTTTGATGCTGCTACAGGAGGGGTTCCACCAAGTCGATTGATTTCTAACGTGGCTGGAGTTACTGGAAGCGAATCTCGTGCTAGTGCATTAAAAGATTATGTTTTTATGGGGGTTCCTTCATATATGGCATGTTACCCACCGGAAAAAAGTATTCCAGCATATAACGATGTTGCGTTCTACTTTGCGCAGGGTGGTGAGCACCTATTAGCAATGCAAATTTATGAGCGTCTACTTCCTCTTGCAGCGAATAGGGTACCGTTGAAGCTTAATGTGGCAGATTCGCTCTGGGCGCTTGGTAAACACGAAGAAGCAATGGGCTATTACGTTGATTATCGTTCGGCGATGGCAAAGAAAGGCCTGCTGGGGAAAATGCCCGCGCGAGTTGCAGAACGATTGAAGTAGGTGGGGTGATATGAGGCATAGTGATCGTTTTACTTATGAAAAGAGCCAGTCTTTTATAGACTGGCTGCATAGGCGAAATGGGTAGGTAATAGGTTAGTAATTGTTCGAAAAAATGGCTGTTCATGAGGGGGCTTACAAATTACTTCATTCTCTGCGCCTAATGATCAGTGAAATTAGGAGAGGCCACGTTTTAGTAATGACCAAAAAACGTGGCCTGACTACGGCGTTCCTTATTTTCCATTTTTTGCTAGTTTATTTATTTTGAGATATACACAAATGATCCGACTCTTGCTGCTTTTGCTATTTATATATAGCGGAGGGGACTGAGGAAAAGGGGACGGATTTATTTGTTGCGTTCGATCGCTTTGAATTTGGTTGAGAACTTAAATAGATCTGGCCCGTTTGTCGGTTCTGACTCTGTCTTCTGTCGCGAGCCCGTTCAGAATTGAACGGATCACTGAATTTTTTTACGGACGCCAAGGAATGCAGATTTTCCGATTCAGCCTCATTTTTTTAGTTTCAATACTGTCGCCTGTGGTCATGGCTGAGGGCACGATGATTGCCACCATCCTTCAGGCCGACTTTTCCAAAGACCCGGAAGTCCGGTTGCTTGTCAGAGTGGTTGATGTGGGTGGTGGTTCGGATACCCCTTCCATGGCGGTTCGTAATCAATGCCTGGAGAGGAAGGCGTCCGCAGAACGTCCTGGGCCGGATCCGTGCTTTTCGATAGAGATCACTGAGAGCAAAAAGCAACGGGCCATTGTTCGGCAAACGCTATTGAATGATCCTCAGCGCACAACCGACCCTATCTATTTGGAAATTGTTTATCGCTCGGAGGTCAGCGTGAGCGATCCGACGAATCACCATCAACGATCCGCCACACTAAAGATCGAAGAAAACGGCCTCTACAATTGGAACAATGAGAGCGAACAGGCATTGGCGGACGTTGAGTGGTTTCCCTCGGGAAATGGTGTTCTTGATCTGATGGTTCCTGACGCGGATGCATTGCTGAATTCTGTATATCGGGATCGTATGAGTCGGCTGGACGAAAGCGGTCAGAAAGCACTGAGGGAAACTCAAAGAGCCTGGATGAAATTTCGAGATGCGGAGTGCCAGGCCGACCCGAAATTGCATAAATCAGTTTTCGGTGAGTGGTCCGATGCCTGCCTGATTCGCGCGACGATAGAGCGTGCTCGCCAATTGGCTTTGGCACCGGACAAGAGCAGACGTTGAAACGGACAAGTCGGAGCATTCGCGCGAAAGCGTCGACTTGGATGAGCATGAACAAACTTTTCTTTCTCTTTTTTGCGCTATTTCCTTTAGGCGCTCAAAGCGCAGTCACCACCGAATCACTTTGCTTCGAATTATCCCAATCGAGCCCGGTAAAGTTCGAACTCCGTACCTACTACGACGAAGCCAGCAAATGGTCCGGTGGTTTCGTGAAGTACGCCAAATCCAGCGAACCCATTTTCATTGTGTTGACGGATTCCCAGAACGAAATCCTCGATCCGGACGCGCCTTGGCAGCACACCAGAATCTGGTCCGAAATCGTCAACGGCAAGGTCACGGGGACTTATGAGTTGATGACGCAAGGCTCGCAGATCGTCTCGATGTCTTACACAAAGCAGTCCAACGGTAAGGCTTATAGCTTCGGAATCAGCACCAGCATCGACTCCTCTCTCGAGTCCGGATGCAAGTGGGAGTAGGGCAGTACATGCAATTCAAAACTCTAGCGTTATCACTACTCGGCCTGATGTGGACGATCCCGGCGTTAGCCGAAACCACCACGTTCAGCCCAACCAAAGGCGTCGAAGCGACGCTGGTTCTCGAAGGCTCCAAGCTGAACATCGCAGTAAAAAGTGAAACGCACAGCGAGTCGCGAACAATCGATTTTGAAGCCGAGAATAAACTCCACATGCAGTTCGACGATTTCAATTTCGACGGCGACAAGGATTTCGCGATCTGGCAGCTCGATGACGGCATGGGCACTTATGACTACTACCGAGTGTTCATTTATCAAGCCAAAACCGGCGTGTTCGAAGAGTTGCAGCCGGACTGCGGCGATGGCTTCGTTAACCTGCGCGTCGACAAAAAACGTAAGGCGTTGCTCAGCACTTACTGGGAAATGAACATACCCAAGCAATGCATCACCCGATTCACCAAACGCAAAACCTGAATGACTCAAGGATGAACACAGTGAACCGTTTTGTTTTAACCCTTCTGGCCGTACTGCTGCCGGCTTCAGCCGCCTACGCGCAGGACGACTGCCGCAATGTCACCTCAAGCCTGGAAATGGTGCCCTGCTCGGAGGCGTCGAAGAAGGCTGCCGATGCGCAGTTGAATGTCAGCTACAAGCAGTTGATGTCGCGGCTTGAGTCTGACTATCGAACAGATCCGGCGTTAGGCGCGGAGTACGCTGCGAAGGTCAAAGAGTCGCAACGGGCGTGGTTGAAATTGCGCGACGCGAACTGTCCATTGGAGGCATTCGAGATCGAGGTGGGTAAGCCTGCTTACGTGGCGGTCAGCAACTTGTGCATCGCCAGAATGAGTCGCGAGCGCTCGGCGTATCTGGACAAGATCGTCCCTGCGCTTGCATCCGATGAGAGCGCTTCGACGGCTCCCACCAGCGACGCTTGCCCCTCGGAGGAGTTCGCGCCTTTTCTGACTGCGTTTTCCGCCAACAGCGAATCACAACGCCGTCTGACTGCGATGACGGTCAAGTCGCTGGTGTTGAAACCGGTAGCAGGAAAGGATCGAAGTACCTTTGAGCCTTCGACCTCGGGAGTCAGTGGAGCTACTTTCAACTATCCGCTGATGGCCGCCATCACGCCCGGCAAGACACCTGGAGTCGAGATCGAAGAGGTCGACGACAGTCACGTCAACGTTGTGGATAAACGGGCGGGTAACAGCAATGTGAAAATCTTCAACTTCTCTCGTCAGGCGTGCTGGGTGCTTGAGGGGATTGAGGATTGGTCGATCAGTGAGAAGGATCTTGTCGCAACAGAGAACCCGGGAATGAGCCGCGCCGAGAACTTCTGTTATCAGCGTGCCGAAGCGTTGGGTGGGCTGGGGTTTCTTGAACAATACCCGCTGACGGTGGAGTTGATTGAAGCGTCGCTGGAAAATTTTGTGTGTGCTGCAGAATCGGGTGATGCACAGGCGAGCCTGTCGGCGGCAAGCCTAAGCCTTTCGCAAATGGCGTCTCAGTTGGAAACCGCTAAGGTTGAGGCGCTGTTCAAAGCGGCCTCGAAAATACCGAGTGGCGCGTTGGCCTATGCCACGTTTCTTTGTTCAGGAAACTCCACTGACTATAACGGCCCTTGCCTCCATCCCGAGCAGGCAAAAGAGCAGGTTATTCGTGCTATTTCCATGGGCTCAGCTGATGCGATGAATTATCTGGCCTCGACCTTTGAAGGTGGCGAGTTTGGAACGAAGGATATGTCGCGGGCGTTAGCCTGTTATCAGATGGCGGCTGACAAAGGTAATCAGTTGGGCATCTTCAACGTGGGGCGATTGGGATCGCGGGGCGCTGAACCTATCAAGGCCAGTCACTGCATCTGAAATGCCGGGTCATGTCTGATGCGTTTTCGCAGTCGTTGAGTCTGAATACGTCCGGTAAAACGTTTAGTTTTTGAGCGTCTGACGACTGCGATTTTCCTTTAAACTCCCCACCCCCAAGGAATGCGCTCAGGACACGGAATGCCAGCCCCCTCGACCTCGCTTCGCCCCGCGTTAGTGCTCTGGCTATACGCCGCCGCAGTCGTGCACATACTCGCCGGACTCACCCTGACCTGGGCCGGGCATTCCGGTTTACTCGACGGCTATCTGCAAGTTCTCGAATTGGCATTCTGGGGCGCCGACGCAGTACCCGCCGCCGGCCACGAACAACAAGTCTGGTGGCTCGCACTGTTCGGCGCGACGCTGCAAAGTTATTCGTTGTACATGCTCGCGCTGGTGCACTTGGGCAATCGCTTGAAAGCTCCAGCAGTGTGGGGATGGTTGATCGCCGGCATCCTGTTATGGGCGCCGCAGGACATGTGGCTCTCAGCGCAACAACAGGTCTGGTCGCACCTGTGGCTCGACGGTTTTGCGTTGCTGGTGTTGTTGCCTCCGTTGTTCTGGCTGTATCGGCATGACCGCCGGAAGCCTCCTGCAGTAAAGACACCGAGCCAATCCAACCCGTTTGCCGATGGCGCCTACAAGCGAGTGCTAATCACCGGCGGCACCGGTTTTATCGGTGAAGCCTTGGTCAATCAATTACTCGACGCCGGCCACTCGGTCAGCGTACTGACGCGCGATCCGTTGAGCGCGGCCAATCTATTCAACGGCCGCGTCCGCTGTGTGCATTCGCTCAGCGAACTCAGTCATGACGAAGCCTTCGACGTAGTGATCAATCTCGCCGGCGCCCCCGTCGCCGGCCCGCGTTGGAATGCCAAGCGGCAAGCGCAACTGTTCGCCAGCCGAGTCGGCACCACCGAAGCGTTGATGACTTGGTTGAAGAACACAAAGCAAAAACCAGCACTGTGGATTCAAGCCTCGGCCATCGGCTTCTACGGCGTACGCGGTGCCAGCGAAAGCCTCGACGAACACGCCAGCAAGGGCGACGGCTTCATGGCCGAACTCTGCGCGCGCTGGGAAGCCGCCGCGCAACCGGCTACGGAATTTGGCGTGCGTCAGGTGGTGCTGCGCCTCGGCGTGGTCTTCGGCCCGGGCGGTGCGTTGACGCCGTTGCTGATTCCGTTTCGCCTGGGCTTCGGCGGACGCATGGGCGATGGTCGGCAGATCATGAGCTGGGTGCATCGCGACGATGTGCTTCAGGTGATCGCGCGGGCTTTCGACGACGACACTCTGCGTGGCACCTACAACATGGTCGCGCCCGAAACGGTTAGTCAGGCGGCGTTCGCCGCCCATGCCGGTAAGGTCCTCAAGCGTCCGGTGTGGTTGCACATTCCCGCCGCGCCAGTGCGCGCATTGGCAGGCGAGATGGCGCAGTTGTTCTTCGACGGTCAGCGCGTGGTACCGCAGCGTTTGACCGAGGCCGGCTACACATTCCGTTATCCAACTCTCGACGCCGCTCTGCGCGATCTGACCTGAGGATCGTCCATGAGCAAGCCGTTGATGTACCTGCTGGCCGGCAATGGCAGCGCTGCCGATTGGTGGGACGACGCACTGCCGCACTTCCAGCGCTACGACGTGGTGCCGCTGGAGCTGCCGGGCTTCGGCGCCAATCCGCTGCCACCCTGCGAGGATCTGGCGGACTACGCGCAGACCTTGTTGGCGATGACGCAGCAGGGCAGCGCGATCATGGCGGTCGGGGTCAATGCGTTGCTGGTGCTGCACGCGTTGCAACGTCGGCCCGGGCACTTTTCGCGCAGTGTTCTGTTGGCGCCGGTTGGGGCATTTTTGTGGCAGCGTCGATTGCCGGCGCTGATGTCACCGCTGCCGATCCGCAAGACCATCCACTGGCTGCTGTCGAACAAGCCCACGCTGTTCGCGCGCAAGTTTTCCAACCAGACCTGGACGCCTGCGCAGTACCAGCGCATGGGCGCCGGCTATGCGCGCTGCCGTGCGTTTGTGCCACATTGGGATCTGATTCGCGCCGATACCGCGTTGCCACTGCTGGAGTGGATCAGCGATCCGGTCGAGCTGGTTTGGGGCGATCAGGACGCGGTGCTCGGCATCGAGCAAGCGGCGGCGTGGTCGGCGATTCTAGCCCGCGCTGATCTGACCATCAGCCTGAAACCTGGTTGGGGTCATTACCCGTGGATCGACTCGCCCGTGCAGTTCGCGCAGTGGCTGGAGTCGGGCGAGCGCGGGTTTGTCGCGCACACCAAGGGCGGGCGTTTGCGCCTGGCTGAACTGGCGCGGCAACCGGTGCCGGCGGCACTGACGCTCAACGATTGCAGCGATCCGCGTCTGCCGACGTTTCTCGCCGCCCAACCTGATGTGACCTGGGCGGTGCGCTCCTCCAGTTATGGCGAGGATCAGGCCGATTCGGCGAATGCCGGTTTGAGCACCACCTATCTGCGCGAGCCGACCGCCAATGTGCCGAAACGCATCGCCGAACTGACGGCCGAAGGCGTCGAGGAAGTGGTGGTGCAACGCTTCATCACGCCGGTAGTGTCCGGGATAGCTTTCGTGCGACATCTCTCGGTAGAACTGGAGTGGGTGGAAGGCCATCTCGAATCGCTCGCCGACGGTCACGTCAGCCCCTCGCGAGCAACGCTTTCGCGGCTCGGTGATGCTTGGCGCAGCGGCACGTTCACGCCGTCCCACGGTTTGACCGAAGACCTGCTCTGGCGTTTTCTGCAAGACGTACTGCGCGTGTTCCACTACGTGCCCGGCGACGTCGAATGGGCCTGGGACGGCTCACAACTGTGGCTGCTGCAATACCGGCCGATCAGCGACTACGGCTGGCGCCGGCACCTGACTGCCGCCAACATCGCCGAGATCCTGCCGCCGCAACCGAGCGTGCTGGTGGAATACGCCCAGCGCCGCGCGGCAGCGAGTATCCCGGCAATCATGGCGCGTTGGGATGCGCGGGTGTTGCAGGACAACGAGCCGTTCACTGCCGTGTTCGGCGGCGCGTCCTACATCAACAATGACTTGTTTCTCGCTAGGCTGGCCGACTGGGGCATCAGCGCCAGCAACTACGCCGGTGAAGTTGGCGGGGCGACTCCGCATCTGCCGTGGCAACCGCTGAGGATGTTGCGTTCGTTGCCGTTGTTTTGGCGTATGCAACGCAAGGCTTGCGGCCATTTGCTGAACCTTGAAAATGGCTTGCAGCGCTTCGATCGGGAGCTGGCTGAACTTGTCGCCCAAGGTGCCGATGGCCAACAACTCGCGGACTGGTTCACCCGGTTTTACGTATTCGTGGTGCAAGGCAATCTGTGCATTGCCACGGCGCTGGCTAGCAGTGGCGGTGATTGGCTGGGTCGCCCGCCGACCGCTTACGACAATCTGGAAAACAGTCCACATCGATTGCCCTGGGAAACCGATCCGGCCACGCCTCGACCCGCGTCGAGCGAACTGCCGCTACAGCCATTCCCGCAATGGTCAGGACTGATCCGTCTTGCCCATTCGACAGGCCTGCCGGGCCTGCGTGGTTACTACCTGCAAGTGCGCGAGTGGTATCGCGACAACCTCATGCGCATCTTCTTCCGGCTTCATCACGCCATGCCACTGGCGGACCGCGAGCATTGGTTTGCGCCGCATCCTGATGTGCGCACCCGCGACGGCAGCTTCTGGCAGGACGGTCGCGAAGGTGCGGAGCAGGCGACCGGGTTCATGATTTATCCGGGGCAAGTGCAGGGCATTCTGGGCGAGGATATTTTGCTCGAAGACACCCTCGATCCCGGGCGGCATGCGCATTACCAAACCGCGCGGGCGGTGATTGCACGGATGGGTGGACGCTTGTCGCATGGCTCGACGTTGTTGCGGGAGCTGCGCAAGCCTTCGGCGGTGATACCGCAGGTTGATCAGGCGTGGTTGGGGTGTGAGGTGTTGTATCGGGATGGTGGGTTAGAGTTGATCAATTCGAAGGATACGAAGTGAAACGATTGCTGGTGTTATGTGTGAGCTGGTTGCCGATAGCGGTTATGGCAGCAGATGTTTGCAATCAGGAAGCTGACTCAAAATATTTCTTATCGCAATGGTCGCAGAGCAGTGAACATCCGGAAGACATACTTTCCAGTCTCGATGGAAAAGAATTTTCTATCGATCCGGGACACGTGGTTTTTCGCGGCGATCTAAATGGCGATGGCATCGAAGACTTCATCTTCAATTCCCGCGTCGGCATTGGCTCATCAATGGATAGCACATTCGCCTTCCTGATCCAGTGCCGTGGTTATTTGAGGTATTCGGGCGGCGATTACTTCGCCGGGGTCAAAGTTCTGGACGGCCCACCCAAGGGGGGAGGTGAGTTCAAGGACATCGAGATCTACTCCTACATCAGGGACAAGCGCGGGCGGATTCGCTACAAGGGTGAAAAGGCCATGACCCGGCCACATCTGTGGCAATTCAACCCGCAGACACAGCGTTATGAAGGGCAGTCTGAGTAAGCCGACGGTCCCCACTGCATTTACGGAGTTACTACGTGAAAGGATTCTCAGTTCTTCTCGGCAGCTTGATATTGGCTGCCGCATCCATGGCATTCGCTGCCGATCCAACCTTCAAGGATTACACCGTCACGCCGGTTTTCACCGGCCCCAACCATAAGCTGGTGCCGCAAGAGAACAGCAGCCCAATGATGGATCAGGCACGGGTGCAAGCCCTGAAAGGCAAGGTCAACTTCGCCGGCCATTACATCCTGCACAGGCTCGGCTGTGGCGCCAGCGCGATTTGTGGCGAAGTGCTGGACGCTCAGACTGGGGAAGTCGTTGGCGGTCTGCCGAATGCTTACGACGGCAGCACCTTCGGCATGGTCTACCAGCCCGACAGCCGCTTGATCATCGTCTCCGGCATCACGCTCGACGGCGAAGAAGATGCGCAGGGGAATGCGTTGGCAAGTGGTAACCGGGATCGTTACTACGAGTTTGTGAACAATGAGTTTCGGCTGCTGAGCATGACCGACGTGGAATCGTCGCCGATGGATGAGGAGTGAGTGGATGAACCGGTTTTTCATTCGGCCTGTGCTGATTGCGCTTTCGCTTTTACCTCATTCACTGCCCGCGATTGCCAGTGAAGGGAGTTGCTACGGCTACCTTACTGAGCTTGTCAGGAGCAGCGATTTTCCGTTTCGTTATGTCGGCAAGGACAAGATCAACCTGCTGATCGACGAGGACGACGGTGAAGTAGTGCGCGCTCAGTTGTTCTTCGACACCGACGGCACCGGCACGATCGGCTGGATCAAATACACCCCGGCTACCCGTGTATTGCTCAATAGCTCGGCGGAGTTGGAGGAGCCAGTGGCATTGTCATTCGATGCCAAGTTTGCGGACGGCTATGCGAAGTGCTTGGCGGAACAACAGGCCGGCTAACGGCGAAAAGGATTTCTCAATGAATCAGCTTTTGTTCGCCGGGAGCCTGGCATGGTTGTTCTCTTCCCCAGCCTTCGCCACGCCGACGGATGCTTACACCCAACGCGATGTCATGCAGTGTGGCGGTGTTGAAGTGGTGTTGGTGTCGTCTTGCCGATCGGTGACGGTGGATGATGCGGAAACCCACGTCATCCCGGTTTGCTCTGACCAAACCATCAACATCGGCGGCAAAGTGCTTCGTCGCGATATCAGCAAAGTTTCACAACTCACTTCCGACGGTGCGAAGACGAAGATGCTGAGCAATGTTGTTGTGGCGATGGATTGCGTGGAAGGCACCCAGGGCAGCCTTGTTTCCATAGGCGGATATGGCGGTTGTGGTGCCTGCGCGGAGTGGCATGGGTATTACTCGACAGCAGGGCGATTGGAGCAATACAGCTTCGATAATAACCAGCGCTCGTTTGGCTCGAAGGGATCTCGGGAAGAACTGATCAAGGCCTATGGCGTTACGAAGAGACAGTTAATGTCAGAAAGCCCGGCGGTGAAGAGGATCGTCTATGGCCAGCCTTAAGTGGGTGTTGATGATCGGCAGTTTGTTCAGCGCTACCAATGTCTCGGCAAGAAGAAGCGCAGCGTTATTACCGCGAGTACCGCGACGCGATGAGTGCCGCCGGTAAAGCGCAGAAGATTCCGCAACGCGTCGTTGAGCGATCTGAAATTCAGGGACTGAAACAGTGAATATGTTCTTCCGCTTTATCGTGTTGAGCCTTGGGCTGCTAACCACTTCATACGCACTCGCTGCCCCACAAGTCCTGAAGGAAATTCCGGCTAGCTTGCTGGGTGATGCATCACGGCAAAACGTATTTGTTCTGGCAGGGGATGCGGACGAGGCCTCCAACCGGTTGTTGATTGCGCCGGAACAAGCGCGTGACGAGGACATCTTGCTCGATACGTCGAAGGCGCTGCCTCTGATCAAGAGTCAGTACTCGTCTGCGCTTCAGGGTGTATTCAGCGTCCATGTACTCAGAGGTCGCCCTGGCGTCATGACTGTCATTGATCCGCAGGCTGAGGAAGCTGTGGTCAAGCAGCCGTTCGTTGCGGCAGGGGATTACATCGCGCTGGTAACCAGCGAGGAAGATAACGCGGTTTACAACTTCAACCTGTTGTTCGCCTTCAACAGAGGTTCAAAGCAGTTTGAGCTGAAAGCTCTGCTGGAAGTGGCGAACAACGACTCCTGTGACCGGTCGCTTGTCAGCGTAGTGCAGTTGCCGGTGCAGACATTGGGCCCGATCACCCTCGCCTCTTTCGATGGGCGTGAAGCGCTGCAGAAGCTGCGGGTTGCTCGTACTGGCAGTATTGAGGGCGTTAGAAAGAAATTGATGACCGTCAATTCGGCTGATTTGCTGGATATGGCGCTGGCAGCCTACCGAAAGGGTGATGACTCTTCCTTCAAGGATACGATGAGCTACGCGTTGATGGGCGGTGGCTCGCATGACACTTGTCCCCCGGATAGCTATATCGTCGCAAAGTACTACTACCCGCAGCGTCCCGGCTGGTCCAACGACCTCGGGTTTCTACTCGGCGAAGCGGGTTACTACGCTGAGTCGATTGAGTTGCTCAATGCAGTGATTGCCAACCACCCAAACAGGACGGTTGCTTACCTGAATCTCGCTGACAGTTATTGGGCCGTGAACGATAAAGAGCGGGCGGTGGCGGCGTACAAGCAATACGCATCGCGAATGTCTGAAGCGGGAAAAGCTTCGAAAATCCCGGCGAGGGTGGGTGAGCGCAGCGCTGTGGCGCCCGAGGCGTGACAAGAGCTCGTTGAGTTGCTGTAACTGTGTGTTCTGTACCCATGAACCGCTAAAGGAATGTTCGGTTTGAAATTTTCGACTGCATTGTTTTCCGCGTTGCTCGTTTTCGTTCCTCTGGCGGCTCATAGCGAGGTCACGACCGAAGTTTTTTGCTTCCGCTCCCACGAAGGCAAGCCCATAAATTTTGAGTTCAGAACCTATTACGATTCTGTCGCCAAGTGGAGCGGTGCTGGCGTCAAGTACAGCAAGTCGAAGAAGGCCATCACCCTGGTTCATCGCAATACTGAACAAGAGGAACTGGTCTATGGCCGGCCCTACCAGTACACGACAACTTGGGTTGAAGTAGTTGATGGCGCACTGACAGGTGAGTATCAGATGGTCACTCAGGGTGGCCGGGTTGATGCGATGTCGTATACGAATTACAAATCCGCAAAGAAGTATTCGTTTGAAAACGATTACAACATGGATTCGAAACCTGAAATAGGTTGCCAATGGTGAGGCAGAGAATATTCAGGAAGGGGGAACTTAACGTCCCTTTTTTCATATTCAATTAGGCCCGTAAATCATATGCAGGGAGGCAAGTTGAAAAAAATAGTCTTGATCGCGTTATTGCTGTGTTCTTTCTCTGTGGCTGCGGCGCCAATGTTTCCGTCCCTCAAGTCCTGCATGGAGGCCGACAGCGGTTGCGCGTTGGCGCTGAAAGACAACTTTCTGGTGGACGCAAAGTCCGGCCGAAGTCTCTCCGAGGAGGCGGAGCCGGCAGGGGTGATGAGTGGTTTCTGGCTGTATCGAGATGGAGACCGGTACATCCTGGAGAATGAAAACTACTCCCGGGCGAAGTCGCGTCGTTGGCTGGTTTTTACCTATGACAGCGGCAAAGTGGTGCTCCACGGCGCATATATTTTTTCTATTCACATTGCCGAAATGGAGGCGTATTGGCATGGCTATGAATGCCGAGGTGATGCCAATCCGTTTGCAGTGCCAACGAAAGACGCATTCAGTGAAACTGCTTTAGAGGCGTTGTGCGGGGACGCCGAAGGCTGGGTCGTCTCCGGTCGGGACACCGAGGTGCCGGTGTCTGCCAAAGGGCTGGCCGTCAGTGTTCCCGTTTATCACGCCCGCAACCGTGACGGTTCAGCGACGTACCTGTTTACTGAAAGCGATGTTCCGGATCTTTCAAAGCTGGTTTGTTTGTCCAATTGCGCCGACGCCAATCAAGTACCAGAACGCGTTTCGCAAGAAACAGCGCCATTGCAGGGCGGGCAGGATGGAACGTTGTGCTCCGCCGAAGAAGACATCTACTTCAGCTGTCCTTTGACGGGGGGTAAAACGGTTTCTGTTTGCGCGCAAGGGAACAACAAGCCCACTGCGGGATATGTTCAATACCGTTACGGTGTTCCGGGAAAGATAGAAATGCTCTATCCGCAGAAAAACGTGCCTCCCAAGGGCAAGTTCTTCGTAGTGGATGCGTCGGAAGGCAGCGTTAACCTGAACAACATCAAATTCAAAAAGGGCCCGTATACCTACCTCGTTAATCAGGCGTTTGTGAGTTTTCTGACTGTGCTCAAGGATGACAGCGTAGTGTTCCGGCAGTCTTGCAGCGCGGGTGGTTATTCATTTGTTAGTCGGGTTGCCCGGCAGGGTATAGAGGCACTACCTAAAAGCGCTGAAGATTTTAGATAGCGAAGACGGCTGCAAAAAGGGGACTTAACGTCCCCTTTTTTCATCCGCAAATCCCGCTACGGCTTGGCCGCCACGCTTCGCACTTCTATCTGGTCGAGCGTCCCTTCCACCATCAATCTCACCCCGTCCGCCATTCTGCTCAGGGCCAGCGCCACCGAGCGGCGGGAGCCGTGGAGGTCGTCGGCGAGGTCGCAGGCGATGACGCTGATGGACAGGAGGTCTTCGGAGGCGTTGGCCATGAGGGCTTCGGCGTCGGTGCCGGGGGAGAGTTTGAAGAGGCCGTTCTCGCGTTTGGGGTGTGGATCGACGGCTGGTTTGAAATGGTGGTCGAGGGCGCGCTCGGCGGCTTCGTGGAATTTCTTCGAATTGGGGGATTCGTAGGGCGAGGTTGCTTCCGCGCTGAATGTTTCATCGGTCATCGGTGTAAATCCTGAGCAGTTAATTGATTTCCCCGAGTTCGGACTTGCACATCCGGCCACCGATTTTGCGGCGACACACAAAGCCTATCTATAGCCAGCCAACTCGCCTAGTTCATGGGCAGCACCGCACTTTGCAGGAAATTTCCCATAGATTCGCGGGGCGGAAGATCAAAAGATCGCAGGCTTCGCCAGCTCCTACAGGGATGTGTTTCAACAGGTGTAGGAAAGGTGAGTGGTGAGACGCGGAGCGTCTCGGGATGCATTCCCACGCGGAGCGTGGGGACGATCAGTCGGCGAGCGCTGAATCGTGACTTGGCGGTCATCGTGCGGGAAATAGTCTGCATCATCCTCCAACAGAGTCAGATACTGGCGTTATCGTCCGAATCCCTTACACTGCCCCGGCCGTTCATTTTCCTTTTGAGGCTGTGCGCATGAAATTTCGTTTTCTTCTGTGGATGATGGGTTTGTTGATGGGTAAGGCCAGCCGGACAAATCCTGCGTTCCAGCAGCAGTTGGGTGACAAGGATCTGGTGTTTCAGCTGCAGACGCTGGATGGGAAAGTGGCGCGGCATTTCGTGGTCAAGGATCAGCGCATCACCAGCAAGTCTGGCGTGGTGGCGGAGCCGGCGTTTGCGATTGCGTTTAAAGATGCCGGTTATGGCTTTGCGACGATGCAGGCGAAGAACAAGCAGTTGGCGTTTATGCAGGGCATTCAGGACAAGTCGATCCAGCTTAAGGGCAACCCTGCGCTAGTGATGTGGTTTCAAGGGTTGATGAAGTATTTGAAACCAAGAAAGGCGAAGGCTAAAGCTTAAGAAGTCGTTGACTTGAACAAATCCATGCACGCGCACTGAATAACGGTGCGCTTGTCTTGTAAGGCCATTACTCAGGCTCGCAAAGACAGCCGAACTGTCATTTCTATCAGGTGTTTCGTGCACAGGCGCGATGCTCTACTCAAGTTCCAGTTCCGGCATTAAGGGACTTAACTGACTTGATGGAGCAAGCTCATGACGCAGACACACAGTATTTCGATCCCTAGGTCTCTCGATCCGACATTTGCTCAGGATGGCGTGCTGACCTTACCGATACCTGGTATCGCGGGCGACGAAGCGGCGGCGGTCCTGGCGCTCCCCGATGCAAAATTACTCGTTGCGATACCTTTAACGGGAGCGAATGCCCCGGTTGCCATTGCGAGGCTGAATGACGACGGTTCGCTGGACGAAACCTTCGGTCCGGCGCGCAGAGGTTTTGTTGAAATAGCGCTGGAAGGGGCTCGGATCAGCTATGTATCCGGTCTCGATGCGCTTGAGGATGATGGTTGGCTGATACACCTTCAATATTCCTCGACTACCTCCAATGACGTTGGCCTTGCACTGGTCCGCCTGAAAAATACCGGTGAACTGAACGACGCGTTCGGCACCAACGGCATGCGGTTTATCTCCCATTACGGCAATCCCCATCCCGCTAGCGTGCCGCGTGAGGCAAGTCACCCGAACACCGGATCCTCACAGACTGCCCGCGTCCCATCACGATCAACGGCCCGGCAGGTGGATGGCAAAATCGTCCTGCTCCATTTCGTGTTTTTTGATGATGCACCACTGCCGGCGGGTGTTGTGATTCGTCTGCTAGCGGATGGGTCACTCGATCAATCATTCAACGGTTCGGGCTATGTGGTTGTGGATGTCGCCACATCGAATAACGTCTACGGCATCACCATTCAAGCCGATGGCAAGGTGCTGGTCTGCGGTTCATACCAGGACGGATCGGGAGGTCGTGGAGTTTTTCTGGCGCGTCTGGACGCAAGTGGCGCGCCGGACAGTCAATTCAACAACGGTGTGGCCGTGTTGATGCCCGATGATGAAGGCGAGAGTTTTCTGCAATCGATTTCGGTACGTGAAGGCGATGGCAGGATTATCGTCGCGGGCCAAGCTCTGCGTAATGGTCTCGACGGTGGGTTGATCGCTGCATTCACGACCAGCGGCGCGGCCAACCTTGTGTTCAATGGTGGCAAGCCGCTGTTTTCGCCGTTACTAAAAGGGTTGGCATGGACGCACACCTCACAGGTGGGTGGTTCGATCGTTGTTGTCGGTCAGGGTGAATCAGCCATGGTGACGGCGCGCTTCCTTGCTGATGGAAAACCGGATACGGCTTTCAACGGTACGGGGCATGCGCTGTTTGAAGACAGCGCAGGGGAAGCCTTTGCGCGAGGTTTGGCCGTCATGGGGGACAGCCGGATCGTGGTGTGCATCGAACTCTCCGTCCATTCTGATCTTCCCAACGTCCCTGGGCGTTTCGTGCGCTATCTGGCGGGCACGCCATCCTTGAATAACGATCCGACCTTCGGCGACGGTGGCATCCTCAGATTTCCATTCCCGGAATTCTCGGGATATGACGTCAGGGCGCTGCTGGCGCTGCCGCAAAACAAATTGTTGGTTGCCGTTCGCCTTTCAACGCCCGGTGCGCCTACGCGGATCGTTCGTCTGCTTGAAGACGGTGTTCTCGACTCAGCTTTCGGTGGAGAAGGCTCCGGCTACGTCGAGATCAGGCTGAAAGAAAATTTTTACATGAGCCGGATCCTCGGGTTTACACCGCTGAGCGATGGCGGCTGGCTGGTTCGTGCTCAGTACACGGAAGAGGGCGCGAATAACTCGACGGGTCTGGTGCTGGTCAGACAGCGCGAGGACGGCCAACTGCAGACGTCTTTCGGGGAACAAGGTGTGCTCTATCTTCCCTACGCGAAGATGGGCGGCGGCGGATATACCGGGGTGGTGCAAGCGTCTGCCAGCGGTGCCGCAGGGGCTGGCGCAGCAGGGATGGTCGCTCAACAACTGGACGAAAAAATCGTCGTGGTCAGTAACGTTGAGGATGCTTCCGGCCGGACAAAAGGTATCGTTCTGAGGTTCGAGCCGAATGGCTCACCCGATACGACCTTCAACGACACGGGCTTTGCGTTCGTAGAGCTTGCAGATATTTCGCCTTTGGACATCGTTGCGCAAGCGGCCGCGACCCAGGCTGACGGCGCCGTGGTGATCTGCGGCAATTACTTTGCGGTGAGTGCGCATGGCGCCTTCGTTACTCGTTTCAACGCTACGGGTAAGGTTGACACAGGTTTTGGAATCAAAGGCGCGGTGGACGTGCCCCACGATCAATGGATAAGCCTGGACGTTGCGGCAATCGTCGACGACAAGATTGTTGTGGCCGGCGGTGCGGCGGTGGAGGGCGTCTCTCAGGGCTTGATTGCGGTGCTCAATCTCAGCGGCTCCTACAATCGGGTGTTCAATGATGGTCAACCACTGATTTCGTCACCTGTGTCCCAAGGCGTCAGATGGTTGCATTGCGTGCCGCGTACGGACGGTTCAGTCATCGTTTGCGGTAACAGTGGCACTGGCGCGCTTGATGAGAATCTCAGCGCGGTCACCGCACGCTTTCTGGCGGATGGTTCTCCAGACTCCTCTTTCTTTGGTTCGGGATTTACCGTTTTCAATGAAAGCGCGGGTTTCGAATACCCCCACGGCATGGCGGTAATGGACGATGGGCGCATCGTGGTGGGCGGAGTGTATTTCACCGACTCTGGGTACGATAAAGGCTGGGTGATCCGTTACCTGGACAAGTCGGCTTAAGCCGCAGGTTGGCCCATCGCGGGCAAGCGTCGCTCCAACTGGAGGTCGCTTGCCCGCTTTGCATTCAGGCCTGGCTGAACTGCGAGGCCAGTTCACGCAGCAGCACTTCGGCTTCGAGGACTTTGCTGACGACGTCGTTGGCTTTGTCGCGAGTCAGGCCCACACGTTCAAGCAACGCATCCGGAATATCTTCATCCGGGCCAGAGCCAATCCCGCGGCTGCGCAGCAAGCGCACGGCCAGGCAGACGAGGTTCGGGTATTCGGCGTAGGCGCCGTCGTAGCTTGGGTCGTGCTGGAAGCGCAGGGCGGTGGCCAGCTCATCCGGCATGTCCCAGTAGCGCATCAGCCACGAGCCGATCTGTTCACGGCTGATACCGAGCAGATGTTGCTCGATGTAGCTGTGGCACAGGTGCGGGTTGACCTCCAGGTGGCGGCAGATCAGCGAGAAGTGCGGCGGAAAGACGTGGGCCAGCAGCAGGTAACCGAAGTTATGCAGCAGACCGGCCAGATACGTCAGGCCGGCTTCCGGGCGCTGGGCGCGCGGCATGGCACGGGTCAGACCTTCGATGACGGCGGCGGTGTAGATCGACTGCTGCCAGTACGGCGTGGTTTGCTGCGGATGGTCTTTCGGCAGGCTCAGGGTCTTGCCGAGGGCCAGGCCCAGCGCGAGGTTGATCACCAGATCGAAGCCGAGTACGCGAACGATCGCGTCTTCCACCGAACGGATCTTGCCCGGCGAGGCGTAGTACGGCGATGCCGCCCAGCTCACCACTTGCGCGGCCAGCGCCGGGTCGGTTTCCACGACGCCAGTGATGTCGTCGATGGTGGCGTTGGGGTCGACGCGCAGTTTGATGATTTTTTGCGCGGTTTCGGCCAGCGGCGGAATCTCGATGGTCGCTTCCAGACGCTGCTGAATGCGCCGCGCGGTGAACGCTTGCACGGCCTGGGTGATTTCCTCGCGGTCATCGTCCGGGCGGTCGAGGTTCGGGCGGATGCTGCTCAGGGCTTCGCCGAAGTTGGCGGCGCTGGCCTTGGTCAGCATGGTCTTGAAGTCTTCGCTGGCGATTTCCAGCAGCAGGCCCGGCTCGCCGGAGTTGATCAGCAACTTCGGCTCGCGCAGCAGGCTTTCTTCGTAGAGGCACGGCGAACTGGTCAGCGCCGGCAGGCCTGGCAGCAGGCTCAGGCTGTGTTTGCCGAGCATCTTTTCCAGGCGCTCGGTCGAGACGGCGGTCAGACGACGGCCAGTCAGTTCGGCGAGGCGATTGAGATCCAGCAACTGGCTCTGAGGAAACAGCACCATCAGCGCACCGACCGCGTCGTCCAGCAACACGGCTTGCACTTTGCGCGAAGCATTGAGGCCATGGTGGTCGAGCACTTCTTCGTAGGCAACGCCCAGCTTGTTGAGCAGCAGCCGAATAACAGACGGAGCGTGCGGAGATTCGGGGGCGAGAGCAGCTTCGGTCATGGTCTGTATCCGTTTTTGAAACAATGGCAGGAGTATAACCAGCTTGGTTGGAACGAGGGTTCAGAAACTGCGACGGTGCTCACACTTGGCCGTATTGCTGCCCGTGACGCAACCAGCGATCGAGTAATGGGCTGACGTGGGTTGGCCAGCGTTCCAGCAAGGCTTGCGCGGCGTCGCGGACGGCGGGCAGCAGGTCGGCGTCGCGCATCAGGTCGGCGACTTTGAATTGCAGCAGACCGGTCTGGCGGGTGCCGAGCATTTCCCCGGGGCCGCGCAGTTCGAGGTCTTTTTCGGCGATGACGAAACCGTCGTTGGTTTCGCGCATGATGCCCAGGCGCTGGCGACCGATCTGCGACAGCGGCGGATGGTAGAGGAGCACGCAATGGCTGGCGGCGCTGCCCCGGCCAACGCGGCCGCGCAACTGGTGCAGTTGCGCGAGACCGAGGCGCTCGGGGTTTTCGATGATCATCAGGCTGGCGTTGGGCACGTCGACGCCGACTTCGATCACCGTGGTGGCGACCAGCAGTTGCAGGTTGCCGGCCTTGAACTCGGCCATGACGGCGGCCTTCTCGACGGGCTTCATGCGCCCGTGAATCAGCCCGACTTTCAGTTCGCCGAGGGCAAGTGTGAGGTCTTCAAACGTGGTTTCGGCGGCCTGACAGGTCAGCTCTTCGGATTCTTCAATCAGCGTGCACACCCAATAGGCCTGACGGCCCTCGGCGCAGGCACCGCGCACGCGTTCGATGACTTCGACGCGACGGGTGTCGGTGACCAGCACGGTGTTAACCGGCGTTCGTCCGGGTGGCAGTTCGTCGAGGATCGAGGTGTCGAGGTCGGCGTAGGCGCTCATCGCCAGCGTCCGCGGAATCGGCGTGGCAGTCATGATCAGTTGATGCGGGCACATGCGCCCGCCGACGCCTTTCTGCCGCAGCGCCAGACGCTGCTGCACGCCGAAGCGGTGTTGTTCGTCGATGATCACCAGCGCGAGGTTCTTGAACTGCACTTCGTCCTGGAACAGCGCGTGGGTACCGACCACCATCGGCGTGCCGCTGGCGATCTGCTCCAGCGCGGCGACGCGGTTCTTGCCCTTGAGCTTGCCGGCCAGCCACGCGACTTCAATGCCCAGCGGTTCGAGCCAGCGCTTGAAGGTGATGAAGTGCTGTTCGGCGAGGATCTCGGTCGGCGCCATCAGCGCGACTTGATAACCGGCCTCCAGCGCCTGTAATGCAGCGAGAGCCGCGACCACAGTTTTACCCGCGCCGACGTCGCCCTGAATCAACCGCAGCATCGGTTCGTGCTGGCTGAGGTCGTAGGCGATTTCGTTACCGACGCGCTGTTGCGCGCCGGTCGGGTTGAAACCGAGGTTGGCCAGGTATTTCGGCGGCAGCTTTTTCGCTTTCGGCATCGCTGGCGCGCGCAGCGAACGCATGCTTTCGCGCAGGCGTTGTTGCGACAGTTGGTGCGTCAGCAGTTCTTCGAAGGCCAGACGATGCTGGGCCCAGTGATGGCCGAGGGCGAGTTCGTCGACGTCGGCATCGGCGGGCGGGTTGTGCAGGTAGCGGATCGCATCGGCCAGTGGCGCCAGTTGGTAGTCGCGGGCCAGTTCGGTTGGCAGCCAGTCGGGCAAGGTGTCTGGCTTAAGCATTGTCAGCGTCTGCAGGCACAACTGGCGCAGACGCGCTTGGGTCAGGCCTTCGGTGAGCGGGTAGACCGGGGTCAGGGTTTCATCTACTGGCGGCGGTTCGTCACCGGTGATGGCGCGGTACTCCGGGTGGTAGATTTCCAGGCCGGACGCACCGGGCCGGGCTTCGCCGTAGCAGCGAACCCGCGTGCCGCGCTTGAGGCCTTCTTTCTGCGCGTTGCTGAAATGGTAGAAGCGCAGACTGAGACCGCCGGTGCCGTCCTGCAAACGCACGACGAGGCTGCGCCGGCGGCCCATGACCACGTCGGCGCCGCTGACGGTGCCTTCGACCACGGCGTCCTGCCCCGGCCGCAGCGCGCCGATCGGCACCACGCGGGTGCGATCCTGATAACGCAGCGGCAGGTGAAACAGCACGTCCTGAAGGTTCTCAAGACCGACCTTGGCCAGTTTCTCGGCCATGGCTTCGCCGACACCCTTGAGTGCCGTCACCGACACTTGCGACAGCTCCGTCATGACGCTCGCTTAACCGGCTGTAACCGGTGCCGCTGGCTTGGCCACCGAACACAGGCGAATGGAGTCGGCGAGGATCTCGATGGCTTTCGGCCGTGGGAAGCTCGCGCGCCAGGCAATGGCCACGGTGCGGAACGGCACCGGCGGCGACAGTGGGCGCACTTCGATCACGCCGGGGGCGTAGTGATGGCTGTCGACCGCCGACAGCGGCAGGATCGAGATGCCCAGACCGGACGCGACCATGTGGCGGATGGTTTCCAGCGAGCTGGATTCAACCGTGGTGTGCTTGGCGCCATCGTTGCCCTTGGTCAGGGTCGGGCAGGCTTCCAGCACTTGGTCGCGGAAGCAGTGGCCTTCGCCGAGCAGCAGCAGGCTCTTGTCGTTGAGCAGGCCGGCGTCGATGGTTTCTTTTTGCGTCCACGGGTGCTGGGCCGGCATCAAGACGTAGAACGGCTCGTCGTAGAGCGGCAGGGTCAGCACGTCGGCTTCGTTGAACGGCAGGGCGATGATGATCGCGTCGAGCTCGCCGTTGCGCAGTTTGTCGCGCAGCACGTGGGTGAAGTTTTCTTCGATGTACAACGGCATCTGCGGGGCGACCCGGTGCAGTTGCGGAATCAGGTGTGGGAACAGGTACGGGCCGACGGTGTAGATCGCGCCGACTTTCAGCGGCGCGGTCAGCTGGTTCTTGCCGGCCTGGGCCAGTTCGCGGATGCCTTGCGCTTGCTCGAGGACTTTCTGCGCCTGGGCGACGATGCCTTCGCCGACCGGGGTCAGGCGCACGGCGCTTTTGCTGCGCTCGAAAATCAGCACACCGAGTTCGTCTTCAAGCTTTTTCACGCCCACCGACAAGGTCGGCTGGCTGACGTGGCAACGTTCGGCGGCGTGGCCGAAATGCTGCTCTTGGGCGAGGGTAACGATGTAGCGTAATTCTGTGAGGGTCATAGCAAGCGTCCATGAAGATGCGGGCCAAGCATACCGGCTGCAATCGATAGACGCACGTTATCAGACTGAGTGTGGAATGCGACTATGGCAAAAAGCAAAAGATCGCAGCCTTCGGCAGCTCCTACATTGGAATGCGATCCTTTGTAGGAGCTGCCGGAGGCTGCGATCTTTTGATCTTGCTACTTAGCGGCGGCGTTCGAGGGAGTAAACAAACGGCGCCACAATTTCAATCGAGCCATTGTTCAGCATGTCGGCCGGTGGCTTGGGCAGCGGCTGCGCGCGGCGGATCATTTCCAG
Organism: Pseudomonas sp. B21-041; assembly: GCF_024748675.1. NCBI lineage: Bacteria > Pseudomonadati > Pseudomonadota > Gammaproteobacteria > Pseudomonadales > Pseudomonadaceae > Pseudomonas > Pseudomonas sp. B21-041. The sequence goes on along the minus strand of NZ_CP087175.1, from coordinate 6,237,391 downwards.
GGTGGCCCGGTCCAGATCGGCGTTGCCCGAGCGGCCCACCAGTTCGAACGACAGCACATTACCTTCGGCATCCACTACGAAGCGCAGGCGGTTCAAGCCTTCCTTGCCCCGTGCCTGTGCACTTTGCGGGTACTTTTTGTACTTGGCCAAATGCGCGAGCAGGGTGCCTTGCCAGCTGGCCTTGGCTGCCAACTGTGCCGGCGACGGACCCGGTGCAGGCTGGGCGGATTTCTCCGTCGGTGCCTGAGTCGGTTGAGTGTCAGCCGGTTTCTCCTCGGAAGGTTTTTCCTTCGGTGGATCGGGCAGCTTCTTCTCAACCGGCTTCGGCGGTTTAGGCTTTGGCTTCGGCTTGGGTTTCTGCACCGCGATTTCAGCTTTCGGTGCTTCGGCCAGCTTCGGAATCGGCAACTCTTCCACCGGAGCCGGTGGCTGCGGCGGTGTGACGACTTTCGGCGGAGCAGGCGGTGGCGGGGCCGGAACCGGGGCCAGCTCGACCATCATTGCCTGCGGCGGCAATTCGATGGGCGGGCGGGCGGTCCAGTTCAGCGCCAGCGCGATGGCCAGCGCGTGAACGCCCAGCACCACGGCCAGGCTACCGCTGTAACGCGTCAGCTTATGGCGCGTCGTGATCATTTCTTGGCTGCCGTCTCAAGTCCGACCAGACCGACCTTCAGGTAACCGGCGGAGCGCAGGTTATCCATCACGCTCATCAGGTCGCCGTAATCCACGCCTTTATCGGCCTGGAAGAAGATGGTGGTGTCTTTCTTGCCCTTGGTTCTGGCGTCGAGGGTGGCGCCCAGTGCTTCGGGCTTCACTTCGTCTTCGCCGAGGAACAGGCGCTGGTCAGCCTTGACGCTGAGGAACACCGGTTTCTCTGGCCGCGGCGCCGGTTTGGCGGTCGAGGCGGGCAGGTCGACTTTGATGTCCACGGTGGCCAATGGAGCGGCCACCATGAAGATGATCAACAGCACCAGCATCACGTCGATGAACGGCGTGACGTTGATTTCGTGGTTCTCGGCCAGATCGTCGTCTGCGCCTTCTTTCAAATGCAGGCCCATGGCCGATTACCCCACTTTCACCATGTGCGGTTGCGAGCTGCGCTCAGGCTGGTGATCGAGGTCGCGGCTGACCAGCAGCAGAACTTCTGCCGACGCGTCGGAAACCTGCGCCTTGTAACCGGCGATGGAACGGGCGAAGACGTTGTAGATCACTACCGCAGGAATCGCCGCAACCAGGCCCAATGCAGTGGCCAGCAGTGCTTCAGCAATACCGGGCGCTACGACAGCAAGGTTGGTGGTCTGGGTTTTGGCGATGCCGATAAAGGAGTTCATGATGCCCCACACGGTACCGAACAGGCCGACGAACGGCGCGGTGGAACCGATGGTGGCGAGGACGCCAGTGCCGCTGCTCATGTTGCGACCGCAGGCAGCTACCAGACGCTCGAGGCGGAAGCTGACGCGTTCCTTGATGCCTTCCTTCTCGCGGCTGTTGACCGACAGGCGCATCTCTTCGAGGGCGTCGTGCACCAGCAGGTTGGCGAGGGTGCCTTCCTTGCCGGCAGTGGTACTGGCTTCTTTAAGGGTGGTGGCTTTCTTCAGGGCGGCGATCTCGCCACGCAGGCGACGCTTGGCGCCCATCAGCTCGAAGCCTTTGGCGATCCAGATGGTCCAGGTGATGATGGAAGCGATGGCCAGACCGATCATCACGATTTTCACGATGATGTCGGCGTTCTGGTACATGCCCCACGGCGACAGGTCGTGGGCCATGCCCAGGCTGTTGTCGGCTTCGAGAACTTCAGGTACGTCGGCAGCGTCTACCGCTTGCACTGGATCAGTGGCAGCGGGAGCAGCGGCAGGCGCGTTGGCGGCCGCTGCGTGCTGTTCGGTCGCGGCCGGGGTAGCTGGCGCTTGTGCGTCGGCGAACGCGGCGGTCGGTGCCAGCATCATGCTGAGCAGCAGAGCCGCCAGCGCGCTCCAGGCGCGAGGTCGATTGGTTGGCGAAGCGGGGATTTGATTGCGTGTCATGCTGGCCGGACCTGAGATAGAAAAACGTTGATGCTCTTCCAGGCCTCGTGAGGCCGAGAACAAAAGTGAGGTGCATTATTGCAAGTAATTCTTGTTAACAAAAGTAATAGAGTATCTTTTTTTCCTTCATTGCTAGCCGCCCGTCCTTTGCCAGCGCTAGTCTGTGTCTTTCCGATAGGAGTTTTTTGATGTCCGCGCCTTCTGTTTTGATTGCCGGTTGTGGTGATGTCGGCAGTCGTCTGGCCAGGCAATTGCTGGCGGCTGGTTGGGAAGTTCATGGCTTGCGCCGGGATGTTTCGAAGCTGCCCGACGGGGTGATTGGCGTTGCCGGCGACTTGTTCAATGAGGACTGCCCGGCGACCTGGCCGGTGGGTGCCGTGGACTATCTGGTGTATTGCGCTGCAGCGACTGATCACGATGAGGCCGGTTATCGCGCGGCTTATGTGCAGGGTTTGCAGAATGTCCTGAGCTGGCTCGACGACTATGGGCAGGTGCCTGAGCGGCTGATCTTCGTCTCCAGCAGCAGTGTGTATGGGCAGCAGGAGGGTGAGTGGGTCGATGAGAACTCAGAGACCATCGCTGCCGGTTATTCCGGGCGATTGATGCTGGAGGCTGAGCAGGTCGCGCTCAACAGCGGTATTCCGGCAAGCATTCTGCGTTTGACCGGGATCTATGGACCGGGCCGCGAGTGGCTGCTGACTCAAGTGCGTCGCGGCTATCGCGTGGCGGTCGAGCCGCCGCTGTATGGCAACCGGATTCATGCTGACGACGCGGCAGGGTTGCTGGCGTTCCTGTTGGAGAGAGATCGGCAGGGCGTGAAGCTGGAGGATTTCTACATCGGCGTCGACGACGCGCCGGCACCCTTGGCCGAGGTAGTGGGCTGGTTGCGTGAGTATCTGGGCGTTACCGAATGGTCGGAAGACGCGAGCGTTCGGCGCACGGGCAGCAAGCGTTGCAGCAATGCCCGGGCTAAAGCGTTGGGCTGGACGCCAACGTACCCAAGTTACCGCGAGGGCTATGCCGCGATCCTCGAAGGTAAATGCTGACTTTCTAACAACACAAAACAACTGTGGGAGCGAGCCTGCTCGCGAAAGCGGTGTATCAGGCAATATTATTTTGACTGACACACTGCTTTCGCGAGCAGGCTCGCTCCCACATTTGATCTTCAGCGGTTTCAGAAGCGGGTTACTGCTTCTCCAGCAACCACTTGCGCTCGCCCGGCGTGTACTGCGGCATTTCATCTGCCAGCGCCGTGTTCACGGCCTGGAAAATCTCCAGTTCCTTGCCCTTGCGCGCAAAGATGTAGGCATTGCCCTGACCGTTGAGCTGCAACCACATGTTGTCGTTGGTGCTACTCATCGACGCGCAATCACCTGCCAGGCACAAGGCATAACGGTCGGCTCCTGGCAGCCCGGAGACCTGGCCGTCAGCCTGAAACTGCACGGTGCCGCCTTCGCCCTGACCGCTGGCGATTGTCCAGTTGCCGCCCATGTAGGCGGAATACAGTGCACGTTCGAAACTGGCACCGATCGGTGCGCCTTCCGGCACCGGAATCTGTGCACGGTCGAAAACCTGCTCCGGTTCGTTATCGCTGGCGGCTTGCTGCAGTTGCCCGCCGTCGCGTTTCAGCTCACTGGCGGAGCTGCCATAGAAGTCGACTTTCCAGGCGCCGGACTGTTCACCCAGCAGCCGTCCTTCGACGTTCTCAAAACCGTTGGTGTAGCGGGCCTGACTGGCCTTGGTGTTGACGTCCCATTCCAGGTTCGGGCCGTAGGCCTGAAGCGCTTCGCGCAGGGGGCCGCCCTTGGCTGCGGCATCGATCGCCACCTGATTGATCCAGGTGCCACTGATGTCACGGTCGGCAGGGTTGCTGGCGCAGCCGCCGAGGAAAATGGCGAGCAGCGGGAGAGCTAGCGCTTTGCGCATGGTGGAATCCTTTCAAAACCTTTTCTTGCAGAGCAGTCGGCGCGGCTTTGGAGGCCGCGCCGTGCGCATCACTCGATGACCAGAATGGCATCCATTTCAACCTGCGAACCCTTTGGCAGGGCAGCCACGCCGATGGCGGCGCGGGCCGGGTATGGCTGGTCGAAGTACTTGCCCATGATCTCGTTGACCTTGGCGAAGTGGCTCAGGTCGGTGAGGAAGATATTCAGTTTGACGATGTCCTTGAACGAGCCGCCAGCGGCTTCAGCCACGGCTTTGAGGTTCTCGAACACCTGGACGGTCTGGGCTTCGAAGCCTTCAACCAGTTCCATGGTTTTTGGGTCCAGAGGAATCTGGCCCGACATGTAAACGGTGTTGCCTGCCTTGATCGCCTGGGAGTAAGTACCGATGGCGGCCGGGGCCTTGTCGCTGGTGATTACGGTTTTGGTCATATATGACTCCTTGTAATAGGCAGGTTATGCACGCATGCGGGTGATGCGGATCACCCCGGTCAAGGCGCGCAGTTTCTTGATCACGCGGGCCAGGTGCACACGGTCGTGAACGCTGACCACCAACTGGACCACGCTGATGCGACCATCGCGTTCGTCCATGCTGATTTTCTCGATATTGCCGTCGGCTGCGTTGACGCTGCTGGCCAGCAGGGCAATCAGGCCGCGCTGGTGTTCCAGCTCGACGCGCAGTTCGACGTTGAATTCGCCGGTGACATCCTTGGCCCACGAGAGCTGGATGCATTTTTCCGGGTTGTGCCTGATTTCACTGATGTTGCGGCAGTTGTCCAGGTGCACGACCATGCCTTTGCCCGCCGACAGGTGCCCGACGATCGGGTCGCCTGGGATCGGCGTGCAGCACTTGGCGTAGCTCAGCACCAGACCTTCGGTGCCGCGAATCGCCAGCGGACCTTCCGGGCTTGGCAACTGTTCGCCTTCGCCGAGCAGGCGGCGGGCGACCACATAGGCCATGCGGTTGCCGAGGCCGATGTCTTCGAGCAGGTCTTCGATCAGTTCGAGGCGGTACTCGGTGAGCATCGCCTTGACGCGTTCGGCCGGGATCTTCTCCAGCGAACTGTCGAAACCGTTGAGCACCTTGTTCAGCAGGCGTTCGCCGAGGCTGATGGACTCGGAGCGACGTTGCAGTTTCAGCGCATGGCGGATGTGCGTGCGTGCCTTGCCGGTGACGACGAAATTGAGCCACGCCGGGTTTGGCCGTGCGCCCGGGGCGCTGACGATCTCGACTGTGGAGCCGCTTTGCAGTGGTTCGGACAGCGGTGCGAGACGGCGGTTGATCCGGCAGGCTATGCAGCTGTTGCCGACATCGGTGTGCACCGCGTAGGCAAAGTCGACCGCCGTGGAGCCTTTCGGCAGCTCCATGATCCGGCCTTTTGGCGTGAACACGTAGACCTCGTCCGGGAACAGGTCGATCTTCACGCTCTCGATGAATTCCAGCGAGTTGCCGGCACGTTGCTGCATCTCCAGCACGCCTTTGACCCACTGACGGGCGCGGGCGTGAGTGCCTTTTGGCTGCTCGTCACCGCTGGATTTGTACAGCCAATGGGCGGCGATGCCGTTGTTGGCCATCTCTTCCATTTCGCGGGTGCGGATCTGGATTTCGATCGGCACGCCATGCATGCCGAACAGCGTGGTGTGCAGCGACTGATAGCCGTTGGCCTTGGGAATCGCGATGTAATCCTTGAAGCGCCCTGGCAACGGTTTGTACAAATTATGCACAGCACCCAGCACGCGGTAACAGGTATCGACCTTGTCGACGATGATCCGGAACGCATAGACGTCCATGATCTCGTTGAAGGCCCGACGCTTGCCGCGCATTTTCTTGTAGATGCCGTAGAGGTGTTTCTGACGACCGCTGACTTCGCCCTGGATGCCGTCGATGGCAAGGCAGTGACCGAGGGATTCTTCGATCTTGTTGACGATTTCCTTGCGGTTGCCCCGGGCGCGTTTGACCGCTTGGTAGATCCGCGCGGAACGCATCGGGTGCATGGCCTTGAAGCCAAGGTCTTCAAATTCGATACGAATGGCATGCATGCCCAGCCGGTTGGCGATGGGCGCGTAGATTTCCAGGGTTTCCTTGGCGATGCGTCGGCGCTTTTCGCCGGACAGCACTTCCAGCGTGCGCATGTTGTGCAGGCGGTCGGCGAGTTTGACCAGGATCACGCGAATGTCGCGTGCCATGGCCATGGCCATTTTCTGGAAGTTTTCGGCTTGGGCTTCGGCCTTGGTCTCGAAGTTCATCTGGGTCAGTTTGCTGACCCCGTCGACCAGTTCGGCCACGGTTTCACCGAACTGCGCTTGCAGCGCTTCTTTGGCGATACCGGTGTCTTCGATCACGTCATGCAGCATCGCCGCCATCAGGCTCTGATGGTCCATGTGCATGTCGGCAAGAATATTGGCCACGGCAAGGGGATGCGTGACGTACGCCTCGCCGCTGCGACGGCGTTGACCGTCATGGGCTTGTTCGGCGTAGAAATACGCTCGGCGGACCAGGTTGACCTGGTCGTTGCCGAGGTAGGTCGATAAGCGATCGGCGAGGGCGTCTATGCTCGGCATGATAATTCCTGCCGTAAGCTGTGATCCCGCGCCGTGCTACGTCGACCAGGCATAGGCTTAGACGGCCTCGTTGGACTCGTCCTCGAACGCTGCAAACAGCGGCTCATCCTGGACGATTTCCTGCTCGGCGATGAACTCGTAGCTCATCAGGCCTTCAGCGATTTCACGCAGTGCGACAACAGTCGGCTTGTCGTTTTCCCACTGGACCAATGGCTCTTTGCCGCCGGTGGCCAGTTGACGGGCACGCTTGGTAGAGAGCATGACCAGCTCAAAGCGGTTTTCCACGTGTTCTAGGCAGTCTTCAACGGTTACGCGGGCCATGGTATTCCTCGGAGCGAATGCAATATGCGCGCTGCCCGGTTGGGCGAGCGGACTCAACAGTTTAAAAAATCACCAGCGAATAGGGAAGCGCTGATTTTTTGACCAAGCCCTTCAACGCGCTGCAAGCACCAATGTAAAGCGCTTGCAGCTGTTTTGGGAAGTGCTGATTATCCGAGCAATTCGGCCAGCAATTTGCCGAAACGTACTTGCTGGCGTTTCTGCTGGAGTTGATTGGCGCGGAAAATCGCCTTCAGATCGTCCAGTGCGTGAGCAAAATCGTCGTTGATGATCAGGTAGTCGTATTCGACATAGTGACTCATCTCGCTGACCGCTTCGCGCATCCGCCCGTCAATGATCTCGTCGCTGTCCTGACCGCGATTGGTCAGGCGTTGGTGCAGGGCCTGAAGCGACGGCGGCAGGATAAAGATCGAGCGTGCTTGCGGCATCAGCTTGCGCACTTGCTCGGCGCCTTGCCAGTCGATTTCCAGAATCAGGTCGTGACCTTCGTCCAGCGTCTGCTGCAGGCGGCTTTGCGAGGTGCCGTAGAAGTTGCCGAAGACTTCGGCGCGTTCGAGGAAGTCGCCATGCTCGCCCATCTTCACGAACTCTTCGCGGGTCACGAAGTGATAGTTCACGCCGTCCACTTCACCCGGACGCATGGCGCGGGTGGTGTGGGAAACCGAAACGCGAATTTCCGGTATGGCATCGGTCAACGCCTTGACCAGACTGCTCTTGCCCGCGCCCGATGGCGCGGAAATGATGTACAGGGTGCCGGTGCTGTGGGTCATGTCGGGGTAGCCTTACTCAATATTCTGCACTTGTTCGCGCATCTGCTCGATCAACACCTTGAGGTTGACGGCGGCTTGGGTGCTGCGCGGGTCGAAGGCCTTGGAGCCCAGTGTGTTGGCTTCGCGGTTGAGTTCCTGCATCAGGAAGTCCAGGCGCCGACCAGCGGCACCGCCGGACTTGAGCACCCGGCGAACTTCGATGATGTGGGTGCTCAGGCGATCCAGTTCTTCGGCCACGTCGCTCTTTTGCGCGAGGATGACCATTTCCTGTTCCAGGCGCTGCGGATCCAGCTCGGCCTTCATGTCAGCGAAGCGATCGAGGACTTTCTGACGCTGGGTCGCGAGCATCTGCGGCACCAGTTCGCGCAGGGTCACGACGTCTTCTTCGATGGAGGTCAGACGCTCGTTGATCAGGCGTGCCAGCTCCGCGCCTTCGCGCTCGCGGCCGGCCTTCAGCTCTTTCAGGCCTTGATTGAAAAGCGCCAGTGCGTCGGCATTCAGCGCCTGCGGGTCGCTCGCATCGCCCACCAGTACGCCGGGCCAGGCCAGCACTTCCAGCGGGTTGAGTGCGGCAGGGTTTTTGATCAGCCCGGCAACGGTCTCGGCTGCAGCAACCAGCTGCGCGGCGCGCTCGCGATCGACTTGCAGGGTTTTGCCGGTGCTTTCTTCGGTGAAACGCAGGGTGCATTCGAGTTTGCCCCGCGACAGGCCCTGACGCAGCGCTTCACGCACCGCGCCTTCGAGGTCGCGAAACGACTCCGGCAGGCGCAGGTGGGGTTCCAGATAGCGGCTGTTCACCGAGCGCAGTTCCCAGCTCAGGGTGCCCTGTGCGCCGGCTTTTTCGACGCGGGCGAAGGCGGTCATGCTGTGCACCATGGCGGTGACCTCGCAAATGCAGATCGGCGCGAAACCTGTGTTCCGCAGGCGCGATATGTATGAATTTAAGCCGACTGGCAGCAAAGGCGCAGGATTGTAGCGCAGTGCGGCGAATGCGCCCAAACACACGGTGTGACAAAGGGCTGCATCCCGTCGGTAACGGGTGTTTCAGGGCCTTCGATCGTCGGGCTGGATTTTTAACGAGTGCCCACGCGCGGTGCAGCGCTCTATAATGCTCGGCAGTTTTCCGTCCCCAGTACAGGTATTCCCTATGAAACGTCCAAGTGGTCGCGCTGCCGATCAGCTCCGCTCGATCCGCATTACCCGCAACTACACCAAACACGCCGAGGGATCCGTACTGGTCGAATTCGGTGATACCAAAGTCATCTGCACCGTCAGCGTCGAAAACGGTGTGCCGCGCTTCCTCAAAGGCCAGGGCCAGGGTTGGTTGACCGCCGAATACGGCATGCTGCCGCGCGCCACTGGCGAGCGTAACCAGCGTGAAGCGAGCCGTGGCAAGCAGGGCGGCCGCACCCTGGAAATCCAGCGCCTGATCGGCCGTTCCCTGCGCGCTGCGCTGGACATGTCCAAGCTGGGCGATGTGACCCTGTACGTCGACTGCGACGTGATCCAGGCCGACGGTGGTACTCGCACGGCTTCGATCACCGGCGCCATGGTTGCACTGGTTGATGCGCTGAAAGTAATCAAGAAGCGTGGCGGCCTGAAGGGTGGCGATCCGCTCAAGCAGATGATCGGTGCCGTGTCGGTCGGCATGTATCAGGGTGAGGCTGTGCTGGATCTGGACTATCTTGAAGATTCCGCCGCCGAGACTGACCTCAACGTGGTGATGACCAGCACCGGTGGTTTCATCGAGGTGCAGGGTACGGCTGAAGGCGCGCCGTTCCAGCCTGAAGACTTGAACGCCATGCTGGAACTGGCCAAGCAAGGCATGAACGAAATCTTCGAACTGCAAAAGGCAGCACTGGCCGACTGAGCAGGTTCATAACCGCAAGGAGGACGCGATGAGTGACGAACAAGAGTTGCTGCCCAAACCGAGCCAGGAGGTTCGCCAGTGGGCGATGTTTTGTCATTTGTCGGCCTTGCTGGGGATCTGGATTCCGTTCGGCAATCTGATCGGGCCGTTGATCCTCTGGCAGATGAAGCGCGAAACGGACCCGTTCATCGACGCTCAAGGCAAGGAGGCGCTGAATTTTCAGATCACCGTCGCCATCGCCTCGTTGATCTGTTTCCTGCTGATGGTGCTGATCATCGGGTTCTTCCTGTTGGGGATACTGGCTATCGGTGCGCTCGTTTTGACCATCATCGCCGGTGTGAAGGCCAATGAAGGTTTTCCTTACCGATATCCGTTTACCTGGCGGCTGATCAAATAAGGCGCTCGAAAAGTTTTAAAACAAATGCCCTGACCTGTCAGGGCATTTTATTAATGCAACAAAATTAATCGCTATTATGGGTAGGAATGATCTGATCGCGATGATCGGTCGATACTCTTTCTGTATATACACTTTTAGTCACAACTGCATCGGCTTAGTTCGGATTCATGGCCTTGGAATCAAAGGCGACGATTGTTAAAGTTGCTCGGATAATATTTCTCCTGAAATATTAAGATATATTCAAGCCATCGAAGGCTATTGAATTTCCGAGTAATCAGTGTTGAGACAATCAGCCGGTTCATGAGGCGGGCGCAGGTAAAAAGCACGTCTCTGAATATATAGCCAAGAATAATCCCAATGATTCAGCTCGATTTTTACGGAACACTTGTGGCCGCCTCCTTAGTTCTTTTGCTAGGGCGCGGGCTAGTTATGCGTGTTGGCTTCATGCGCAGTTACAATATCCCTGAACCGGTCGCGGGTGGCCTGGTAGTTGCCTTGATCTTGTTGCTGCTGCGAACGCTAAATATTGAAATTCGTTTCGATACTTCGCTGCAGACACCTTTGATGCTGGCCTTTTTTGCCACCATTGGTCTAAGTGCAGACTTTGCCAGCTTGAAGAAAGGCGGGCGCGTTGTCGGGATATTTCTGTTGGCAGTCACCGGATTGTTGGTGGTGCAAAATGCGATGGGGATCGGGCTGGCAACAATGCTCGGGCTCGATCCATTGATGGGACTGCTGACCGGATCGATCACCTTGGCGGGCGGTCACGGCACTGGGGCTGCGTGGGGTACGGTATTCAGTGAGAAATACGGTCTGGCCTCTGCCTCCGAGCTGGCGATCGCCTCCGCGACGTTTGGTCTGGTGCTGGGTGGTTTGATTGGTGGACCGGTTGCACGGTTGCTCATCAAGCGAGTGCAGGTGCCCGGTTGTCAGAATCAGCAAACGCCGCGGTTGCCAAGAGGCTTCGAGCAACCAAACAAAGAACGCTCGATTACCCCGTTTTCGTTTATAGAAACACTCGCCCTGATTGCAGTCAGCTTGTTGGCGGGCAATCTTCTGAATGGCTGGCTGCACGGTACTTCATTCGAGTTGCCGACGTTCGTTTGTGTTCTGTTTGTTGGCGTGGTCTTGCGCAACGGGCTTTCGGCGTTGGGTCTGTATCAGGTGTTCGAGCGTGAGGTGTCGGTGCTGGGTAATGTCAGCTTGTCGCTGTTTCTGGCGATTGCCCTGATGTCGCTCAAGTTGTGGGATCTGGCCGCACTGGCGTTGCCGATTTTCATCATTCTGGCTGTACAGGCGCTGGTCATGGCGTTGTTCGCGATTTTCGTGACATTCCGGATGATGGGGCGCAACTACGACGCGGCCGTGCTGGCGGCAGGGCATTGCGGTTTCGGATTGGGTGCGACGCCGACGGCGATTGCCAATATGCAGGCAGTGACGCAGCGTTATGGGCCGTCGCAGATTGCCTTTCTGGTGGTGCCGATGGTCGGAGCGTTTTTCATCGATATCATTAATGTCGTCGTGATCAAGCTCTACCTGGCCTTACCGTTCTTCGCCGCTGTCTGAGTCCGAATCGGCTTGGCACTGACGCACAAAAAATGCCCGTATCTTGCGATACGGGCATTTTTAACTGCGAAACGACGCTTAGATGGTCAGCGTCCAGTCGTAGTCGACGATCAGCGGTGCGTGCTGCGAGAACCGTGGTTGACGCGGCAGGCGAGCACTGCGCACGAAGCGCCGCAGGCCCGGGGTCAGGATCTGGTAGTCAAACCGCCAGCCGAGATTGAGCATCTCGGCCTGTTCGTTGTCCGGCCACCAGCTGTACTGGTCACCTTCGCGGCTGACTTCGCGCAGGGCATCGACATAGCCCATGTTGCCGACAATCTCGTCCATCCAGGCGCGTTCTGGCGCCAGGAAGCCCGGGGATTGCTGGCTGTCGCGCCAGTTCTTGATGTCGAGCTTCTGCTGCGCCACGTACAGCGAGCCACAATAAATGTACTCGCGACGTTTGCGCCGCTGTTTGTCCAGGTACTTGCCGAAGTCGTCCATGAGCTTGAACTTCTGGTTCAAGTCCTCATCGCCGTTCATCCCCGAAGGAAGCAGCAAGGTGGCAATACTGACTTTGTCGAAATCTGCTTGCAGGTAGCGCCCGTAGCGGTCGGCCGTCTCGAAACCGAGACCGCTGATGACAGCCTTCGGTTGCAACCGCGAATACAAAGCCACGCCGCCTTGGGCAGGGACTTCAGCATCGCAGGCATAAAGGAAGTAGCCATCCAGTTGGAAGGCTGGGTCATCCAGTTCAAAGGCGGAGGCACGGGTGTCCTGCAGGCAGATGACGTCGGCATTCTGTGCTTGCAGCCAACTGAGCAAACCACGCTCGACTGCAGCCTGAATACCATTGACGTTCACACTGATGATCCGCATAAATGGCCCCAAAAATCGCGTGCGTGTATGATACACGGCGTCAAGCTAATTAGCTAAATCCGTGGTATTTGGGGTTTTTTTCATGCAAGCGTATCAGCGCGATTTCATTCGTTTTGCCATCGATCGCGGCGTTTTGCGCTTCGGTGAGTTCACCCTGAAGTCCGGGCGCACCAGTCCTTACTTCTTCAACGCCGGCCTGTTCAACTCGGGTTCGGCCCTGGCGCAGTTGGGGCGTTTCTACGCTGCAGCCATTGCCGAAAGCGGTATTCCCTTCGACGTTCTGTTTGGACCGGCCTACAAAGGCATCCCGTTGGCAGCGACCACAGCTGTCGCGTTGGCCGAGCACCACGACCGTGATCTGCCGTGGTGTTTCAACCGCAAGGAAGCCAAGGCCCACGGCGAGGGCGGTAGTCTGGTCGGCGCGCCACTGACTGGCGATGTGCTGATCATTGATGACGTAATCACGGCCGGTACAGCAATCCGCGAAGTGATGCAGATCATCGCTTCCCAGGACGGTGCCAAGGCTGCGGGCGTGCTGATTGCGCTGAACCGTCAGGAACGTGGCAACGGTGAATTGTCGGCCATTCAAGAAGTCGAGCGTGATTTCGGTATCCCGGTGATCAGCATTGTTTCGCTGAATCAGGTGCTGGAATTCCTTGCCGATGATCCGCAGCTCAAGCAACACCTGCCAGCCGTAGAAGCCTACCGCGCCCAGTTCGGCGTTTAACCGCAGAGCACTGTGGGAGCGAGCCTGCTCGCGAAGAAGGCTTCACATTCAATATTAATGTGAGGCAAAGACCGCTTTCGCGAGCAGGCTCGCTCCCACAGGGAATGTGGTGCAAAAAAAGACCCCGCTCAGCCAGGCTGAGCGGGGTCTTTTTGTTTACGTCAGCGCTTATGGGCGCTTGCGATTGCTGATCAGCGTGCCCACACCGGTGTCGGTGAAGATTTCCAGCAGGATCGCGTTCGGCACGCGGCCGTCGATGATCAGCGAGCTGCCCACGCCGCCCTGAACCGCTTCCAGTGCACAACGGATCTTCGGCAGCATACCGCCGTAGATAGTGCCGTCGGCGATCAGGTCGTCGACCTGCTGCGTGCTCAGGCCGGTCAACACGGTGCCCGACTTGTCCATCAGGCCGGCAATATTGGTCAGCAACATCAGCTTCTCGGCTTTCAGTGCCTCGGCGACTTTACCAGCCACCAGATCCGCGTTGATGTTGTACGACTCGCCGTTCTCACCCACGCCAATCGGCGCAATCACCGGAATGAAGTTGCCTTTGACCAGCAGGTTCAGCAGTTCGGTGTTGATCCCAACCACTTCGCCGACCTGACCGATGTCGATGATTTCCGGCTGGGTCATCTCCGGGGTCTGACGGGTGACGGTGAGCTTCTTCGCACGAATCAGCCCGGCGTCTTTACCGGTCAGGCCGATGGCGCTGCCGCCGTGACGGTTGATCAGGTTGACGATGCTTTTGTTGACCTGGCCGCCAAGGACCATTTCCACCACATCCATGGTCGCGGCGTCGGTGACGCGCATACCATCGACGAAGTGGCTTTCGATCGACAGACGCTTGAGCAGATCGCCGATCTGCGGGCCGCCACCGTGAACCACGACCGGGTTGATGCCCACGGCTTTCATCAAGACGATGTCGCGCGCAAAGCCGGTTTTCAGCTCCTCACTTTCCATCGCGTTGCCGCCGTATTTGATCACCAGGGTCTTGCCGACATAACGTCGGATGTAAGGCAACGCTTCGGACAGGACCTGGGCGGTATGGGCGGCGGCTTCGCGTTCGAGGGTCATTCAGGGCTCCGGGTGGATCAGAACGGTAGTTGGAGATCAGGTGCAACACGTTTCAATTGGGCGTGGAATACGTCCTTGATACGCGCAAGTTCTGCCTCGTCATCGGCCTCGAAGCGCAGCACCAGCACCGGTGTGGTGTTGGACGCGCGCACCAGGCCCCAGCCTTTGGCGTAATCGACTCGCACGCCGTCGATGGTGGTCAGGTCAGCGCCTGCGCCCCACTGTGCGTCGTGCAGTGCATCAATGATGCTGAATTTGCTCTCTTCGGTCACATGGATATTGATTTCCGGCGTAGAAATATCGTTCGGGAAGGTCGCAAACAGCTCTTCCGCGGTGGATTTTTCCTTGCTGAGGATCTCCAGCAGCCGTGCGGCGCTGTAGATGCCGTCGTCGAAACCGAACCAGCGCTCCTTGAAGAAGATGTGCCCGCTCATTTCACCGGCCAATAGTGCACCGGATTGTTTCATTTTCTTTTTGATCAACGAATGACCGGTCTTCCACATTAGCGGACGACCACCGTATTCCTTGATCAGCGGCACCAGGCGGCGGGTGCATTTGACGTCGAAGATGATTTCCGCGTCCGGGTTGCGCGCGACCACGTCACGGGCGAACAGCATCAGCAGGCGATCGGGGTAAACGATGCTGCCGGTGTTGGTCACCACGCCGACACGGTCGCCGTCGCCGTCGAAAGCCAGGCCGATGTCGGCGTTGGTTTCTTTGACTTTGGCGATCAGATCGACGAGGTTTTCAGGCTTGCCCGGATCCGGGTGGTGGTTCGGGAAGTTGCCATCGACCTCGCAGAACAGCGGGATGACTTCGCAATTCAGCGCTTCGATCAGTTGCGGGGCGATCACACCGGCCGCGCCGTTGCCGCAGTCGACCACGACCTTCATGCGCCGCGCCAGTTTGATGTCCTGGACGATTTCGGTGTTGTAGCGGTCGAGGATCTCGACCTGAGTGACACTGCCGGTGCCGCTGCTCAAGTTGTTGGTCTTGAGGCGCTCGTGCAGGGCCTGGATCTGTTCGTTGGCGAGGGTGTCGCCGGCGATGACGATCTTGAAACCGTTGTAGTTCGACGGGTTGTGGCTGCCGGTGAGCATCACCCCGGATTTGCCGGCCAGGACGTTGGCGGCGTAGTACAGCGCGGGCGTTGGCACCAGGCCGACATCGCTGACGTGGCAGCCGCTTTCGGCGATGCCGCGAATCAGTTCTGCAACCAGCTCCGGGCCGGACAGGCGGCCGTCGCGACCGACGGAAACGTTCGGCTCACCTTGGGCCAGGCTCTGCGAACCGATGGCGCGGCCGATCCAGTAAGCGGTTTCGGCATTGAGGAATTCCGGCACGGTGCCGCGAATGTCATAGGCGCGGAAAATGCTGTCGGGCAGCTTCGGGGCGATCTTGGCTGGGGTGCTCATCTACGGAAATGCTCCATCTCGAAAGTGGCGGGACAGACCGACGAATCGTTCGACGGCAGGCTCAAACTGAAGGGTATGACGGCGTTTTCCACGGAGAGTTCGTGGTATGAAAGGGCCATGATGCCTCGGCGGGCGTGGCTTTCGGCCGGCAAAACCTTGATTTTCGGTGTTAAACCTTTCAGCTGATCTGCTGAAACTTCCCCCTGTAGGAGCTGCCGCAGGCTGCGATCTATTGATCTTGATCTTAAAAATCAAAAGATCGCAGCCTGCGGCAGCTCCTACAGAAGATGGCTCCGGTTATTTGGTGCCGGTATGGCCAAATCCGCCAGTGCCGCGTTCGGTTTCGACGAACTCTTCAACCATTTCGAAATGCGCCTGTACCACCGGTACCAGCACCAGTTGC
Source organism: Pseudomonas sp. B21-041 (assembly GCF_024748675.1). Classification (NCBI taxonomy): domain Bacteria; kingdom Pseudomonadati; phylum Pseudomonadota; class Gammaproteobacteria; order Pseudomonadales; family Pseudomonadaceae; genus Pseudomonas; species Pseudomonas sp. B21-041. Next base: position 6,221,443 of record NZ_CP087175.1, on the reverse strand, counting down.
GCCAGACGTTCGCCGACGGTCATGGTGAAGTCGGTCTGGCCACGGTTCCAGCAAGACACCATCAGCGGGCCCTGATAATCCGAGTCAATCAGACCCACGAGGTTGCCCAGCACGATGCCGTGCTTATGGCCCATGCCCGAGCGCGGCAGGATCAGCGCGGCGAGGTTCGGGTCGCCGATGTAAACCGACAGACCGGTGGGGATCAGCACGGTTTCACCCGGCTTGATCACGATGTCCTGATCCAGCATGGCGCGCAGGTCGAGGCCGGCGGAACCCGGGGTGGCGTATTGCGGCAGCGGGAATTCGGTGCCGATGCGTGGGTCGAGGATCTTGGCTTGCAAAGCGTGCATGTAAATTAAACCTGGTTCAGACGTTCGGCGATAAAGGTGACCAGTTGGCGAGCGATCTTGCTCTTGCTGGTCTGGGCGAAAACCGTGGCGTGCAGCGCACGGTCAATCACGCTGCAGGCGTTTTCTTCGCTGTTGAAACCGATGCTCGGGTTGGCGACGTCGTTGGCGACGATCAAATCGAGATTCTTGTCCTTCAGCTTGCGTGCAGCGTAGTCGAGCAGGTGTTCGGTCTCGGCGGCGAAACCGACACTGAACGGACGGTCGGGACGCGTCGCGATGGTGGCCAGGATGTCCGGGTTACGCACCATTTGCAGGACGAAGCCGTCACCGCTCGTAGGATCTTTCTTGAGTTTTTGCGGGGCGACGACTTCCGGGCGGTAGTCCGCAACGGCTGCCGAGGCGATGAACACATCGCACGGGATCGCCGACTCGCAAGCCGCGAGCATGTCGCGGGCGCTGACCACGTCGATACGCGTGACGCGATCCGGTGTCGGCAGGTGCACCGGGCCGCTGATCAGCGTGACGCGGGCGCCGGCCTCAACTGCGGCTTCAGCGAGGGCGAAGCCCATTTTGCCGGAGCTGTGGTTAGTGATGTAGCGAACCGGGTCGATGTTTTCCTGAGTCGGGCCGGCGGTGATGACGACGTGTTTGCCGGTCAGCGCCTGGCGCTGGAAGCAGTCCGCCGCGCATTGTGCGAGGTCGGTGGCCTCCATCATGCGGCCCATGCCGACGTCGCCGCAGGCCTGGCTACCCGAGGCCGGGCCGAAGGTCTTCAGGCCACGACTTTCCAGGAGTTGCAGGTTGGCCTGGGTCGCCGGATCACGCCACATCGCCTGATTCATTGCCGGCGCGACTGCCACAACGGCGTCGGTGGCCAGCACCAGGGTGGTCAGCAAATCGTTGGCGATGCCTTGGGCCAGGCGGGCGATCAGGTCGGCGGTGGCCGGGGCGATCAGTACCAGATCGGCCCATTTCGCCAGCTCGATGTGGCCCATCGCGGCTTCGGCAGCCGGGTCGAGCAAGTCGAGGTGGACTGGGTGGCCGGACAGCGCTTGCATTGTCAGCGGGGTGATGAACTCGGCGCCGCCATGGGTCATGACCACGCGTACTTCGGCACCCTGATCGATCAGGCGACGAACCAGATCGGCGCTCTTGTAGGCCGCGATGCCGCCGCCGACGCCGAGCACGATGCGTTTCCGATACAGCCGCTGCATAGGTCTGCCTTTCATTTCGTGGGTGACATACGTGGCGAAACCCCCTCCCCAGGGTGAATTCGCCCGCAAAAAAGATGGGCTACGATATCACAGCGACCGCTACGGAACAGCGGCGCCCACAGACAGGGAAGTGCTATGAGTATTCGCGATTGGCCTGCGGCGGAACGTCCGCGGGAAAGGTTGTTGGAGCACGGGGCAGCGAGCCTTTCGGACGCTGAGTTACTGGCGATTTTTCTGCGCACCGGATTGCCCGGACTAAGTGCTGTGGATCTGGCGCGCAATCTGTTGACTCAATTCGGTAGTCTGCGTTTGCTGCTTGAGGCCGATCAGGACGAATTCAGTAAACAATTGGGGCTCGGGCCGGCGAAGTTTGCGCAACTGCAAGCTGCTCAGGAAATGAACAGGCGGCATCTGGCTGAGAAATCACGGCAGAAACCAGCCCTGGAAAACCCTCAGGTCGTTCGCGATTATCTGAAATCGATGCTGCGTCACGAACCGCATGAGGTGTTTGGTTGCCTGTTTCTCGACTCCAAACATCAAGTACTGAATTTCGAGATACTGTTTCGCGGCTCAATCGACAACACCAGCGTGCATCCACGCGAGGTTGTGAAGCGATGTTTGGCCAATAACGCCGCTGCGTTGATCCTGTGCCACAACCATCCATCGGGGAACACTGACCCCAGTCAGGCAGATCGGCTGCTGACCAAGCGACTGCAAAAGGCACTGGAGCTGATTGATGTGCGGGTGCTCGATCACTTCATCGTCGGCGATGGTGAGCCGTTGTCGATGGCTGAGTGTGGCTGGATGTAAAGTTCAGGGGAAAAACGCTAAACCCCTGTAGGAGTGAGCCTGCTCGCGATAGCAATTTTCCAGTCACCGAATGGGTTGACTGAAATGACGCCATCGCGAGCAGGCTCACTCCTACACGTTATGTGCAGGGCAGGTTATTTCAGGTTTACCTTCGAATAGTCCTGGCGGCCAAAGGGGCTTACCGAGTAACCCTGCACGTCCTTACGTGTCAGCGCATAAGCGGTCGGATGCGCCAGCGGCAACCACAACGCCTGCTGCTGAATCTGCGCCTGCGCCTGCTCGTACAGCTTGGTGCGTACACCTTGTTCGCTGGTGGTCTTGCCGGCGCTGATCAGCTTGTCCAGATCGGCATTGCAGTAGCGCGCGAAGTTGGTGCCCGATTTGACCGCGGCGCAGGAAAACTGCGGTGTCAGGAAATTGTCCGGGTCGCCGTTGTCGCCGGCCCAGCCCATGAACAGCAGGTCATGCTCGCCCGCCTTGGCGCGGCGAATCAGTTCGCCCCACTCGATCACGCGGATTTCCGCCTGAATACCGATTTCCGCCAGATCCGATTGCAACAACTGTGCACCGAGGCTTGGGTTCGGGTTGAGCAGGCTGCCTGATGGACGCGTCCAGATGGTGGTCTGGAAGCCGTCTTTCAAACCGGCCTTGGCCATCAGCGCCTTGGCTTTGGCCACGTCATGCGGGTAACCCGGCAGGTTCTTCGCATAACTCCAGGTGTTCGGTGGGTAAGGGCCATTGGCCGCTTCGGCGGTGTCTTCGAACACCGCTTTGATGTAGTTGGCCTTGTCGAAGGCGAGGTTGATGGCCTGACGCACCTCTGGCTTGTCCAGCGGCGGATGCTGGCTGTTGATGCCAACGAAAGAGGTCATGAAGGCGTCAGTCTTTTCGACTTTTAGTGTCGGCTCTTTCAGCGCGGCCTGTACGTCCAAAGGTTTTGGCGACAGGGCGATCTGGCATTCGTTGCGCCGTAGCTTTTGCAGGCGCACGTTGGCGTCCGGGGTGATGGCGAAGATCAACGGGTCTACCGAAGGCTTGCCGCCAAAGTAATCCGGGTTGGCCTTGTAGCGAATCGCCGCGTCTTTCTGGAAGCGGTTGAACACAAACGGGCCGGTACCGATCGGCTGGCTGTTGAGCTTGTCCGTGGCGTTGGCCTTCATCAATTTGTCGGCGTATTCGGCGGAGTAGATCGAGGCGAAGCCCATGCTCAGTGTCGCCAGGAAGGTCGAGTCCGGGTGATCAAGGGTGAAACGCACGGTCAGCGGATCGAGCGCGTCGATCTTCTTGATCAGCGCTGGCAACTGCATCGATTGCGCATGGGGGAAGCCGCTTTGGGCGACTTTGTGCCACGGGTTGGCCGGGTCGAGCATGCGGTCGAAGCTGAATTTGACGTCTTCTGCGGTCAGCTCACGGCTCGGCCTGAAGTAGTCAGTCGTATGAAACTTCACCTGCGGGTGTAGCTTGAAGACATACGTCAGGCCATCGGTGCTGACTTCCCAGCTGTCGGCCAGGCTCGGCACGACTTTGCCGCTGGCGGTGTCGAATTCAACGAGACGGTTCATCAGCACGTCGGCCGAGGCGTTGGTGGTGGTCAGCGAGTTGTACTGCACCACGTCGAACCCTTCAGGGCTGGCCTCGGTGCAGACGCTCAGCGCGGCGGCCTGGGCCAGGGGGCTCAGCAGGAGCGGGGCGAGCAACAGGGGTAGGGCAGCGAGGCGCATGGTCGGTTTCCTTTTACAGATCGAAGGCCCATCTGCAAGTGCAGTCTGGAAAAGGCCTACCCTAGAGGTCTGGATTACAAATGACTATCCCCTTTTTGCATTTTCGGGGCACAGTGATGGCGGTTTTTCAGACCGCGGTGCGCGGTAAAAAGTCTGAATCGCCCGCAAGGGTGGTTTTCTGCGACGAGTGGTAAAAATCGATGCCAGCCTTTATCCAAGCCGTTCGCAGGCTGAAAAAGCGCCTTTTTGTGGATTGTTTGCACACCGAATGTTGTTGCTCTGAAGTCTTTCTGGTATAAAGCAGCGCTCTTTTCTAGGGGCCCGGTTCCTTCACTGTAGGTGTAGCCGGTAAGACCTCTAAAGAAACGCGGCGCCTGGCGCCAAATGACTGAGAGATTAAGCGGCCAACCCATGCCGGGTTGGGCATGTGGTTTTAGAGGGCTGAGGCATGTCGAGAGTATGTCAAGTTACCGGTAAGGGTCCGGTGACTGGGAATAACATTTCCCACGCAAACAACAAAACCCGTCGTCGTTTCCTGCCGAACCTGCAGCATCACCGCTTCTGGGTTGAAGAAGAGAAACGTTTTGTGCGTCTGCGCGTATCTGCCAAAGGCATGCGTATCATCGACAAGCGTGGCATCACTGTCGTGCTCGCCGAACTTCGCCGCGATGGCAAGATTTAAGGGAGCTAATCATGCGTGAATTGATTCGTTTGATCTCGAGCGCCGGTACTGGTCACTTCTACACTACCGACAAGAACAAGCGTACTACCCCGGACAAAATCGAGATCAAGAAATATGATCCGGTTGTTCGCAAGCACGTGATCTACAAGGAAGGCAAAATCAAGTAATTGATTTTTCCCGACTTACGAAAAAGGCCCGTATCTCACGATACGGGCCTTTTTTGTTGCCTCGGATTTTGTGTTTCCTGTTCTGGCCCTATCGCGAGCAGGCTCACTCCTAAATTGGAATGCGGTCACCTGTAGGAGTGAGCCTGCTCGCGATAGGGCCGGATCAGCCAGCGAAAATCCTCAAGCCTTCTGTTCAAAGATCACATAGATCTTGCGGCAAGCCTCAAGCACTTCCCAAGTGCCCCGAAACCCTGCCGGAATCACAAACCGGTCGCCAACGCGTAACGTCTTGGCATTGCCCTCGCCGTCACGCAGCACCGAGACCCCCTGCAGGATTTCGCAGTACTCATGCTCGGTGTAATTCACCGTCCACTGCCCGATCGCACCTTCCCAAACGCCAACGCCCATCTGCCCACAGGGGCTTTCGTACTGATGGAACACCGCTTGCTCAGGATCTCCCTTCAGCACCTTCGCCGGGTCCGGGCGATAGCGTTCGGCTTCGCTGCTGGTCAGGCTGATGTCGACGACGTTCTGGATGTTCATTGTTGTTATCCCCCGTGAATACGGCGCGATTGGCTGGAAAGGGTCAAAGTCTATGTTGATTAAAATCAACACCGCAAGGCCGTATGACCACCTTATGTCAAATATATTGAAACAACCCCGGCCGCTGGTTTAGGGTGGCGGGTGCCTCTGGCCGAAAAACCGGCTGGCCGGGCAGAATTCCTGAGGACGCTGGCGAAGATCGCGCGGCGCTCGTATTCAACAAGCGGAGGACACTCGAAATGACCACCCTGACTCGTGCCGACTGGGAACAACGCGCCCGCGACCTGAAAATCGAAGGCCGCGCCTACCTCAATGGCGAATACACCGACGCCGTCTCCGGCGAGACCTTCGAGTGCATCAGTCCGGTCGATGGCCGTCTGCTTGGCAAGATCGCCAGCTGTGACGCCGCCGACGCCCAGCGCGCCGTGGAAAACGCCCGCGCTACTTTCAATTCCGGCGTCTGGTCGCGCCTGGCGCCGACCAAACGCAAAGCCACCATGATTCGTTTTGCCGGCCTGCTTAAGCAGCACGCCGAAGAACTGGCCCTGCTCGAAACCCTCGACATGGGCAAGCCGATCAGCGATTCGCTGTACATCGACGTTCCGGGTGCGGCGCAAGCGCTGAGCTGGAGCGGTGAAGCGATCGACAAGATCTACGACGAAGTCGCCGCTACGCCGCACGACCAGCTGGGTCTGGTAACCCGCGAGCCGGTAGGCGTGGTCGGCGCCATCGTGCCGTGGAACTTCCCGCTGATGATGGCCTGCTGGAAACTCGGCCCGGCGCTGTCGACCGGTAACTCGGTGATCCTCAAGCCATCGGAAAAATCCCCGCTGACCGCCATCCGTATCGCTGCGCTGGCTGTTGAAGCCGGTATTCCGAAAGGCGTGCTCAACGTGCTGCCGGGCTACGGTCACACCGTCGGCAAGGCGCTGGCCCTGCACAACGATGTCGACACGCTGGTGTTCACCGGTTCGACCAAAATCGCCAAGCAACTGATGATCTACTCCGGCGAATCGAACATGAAACGCGTCTGGCTGGAAGCCGGCGGCAAGAGCCCGAACATCGTCTTTGCCGATGCGCCGGATCTGCAAGCGGCTGCCGAATCCGCTGCCAGCGCCATCGCGTTCAACCAGGGCGAAGTCTGCACCGCCGGTTCGCGTCTGCTGGTCGAGCGTTCGATCAAGGACACATTCCTGCCGATGGTGATCGAGGCGCTGAAAACCTGGAAACCGGGCAATCCGCTGGACCCGGCGACCAACGTCGGTGCGCTGGTCGATACCCAGCAGATGAACACCGTGCTGTCGTACATCGAATCCGGTCATACCGATGGCGCCAAACTGGTGGCTGGCGGTAAGCGCATTCTTCAGGAAACCGGCGGCACTTACGTTGAGCCGACCATTTTCGATGGCGTGAGCAACGCGATGAAGATCGCTCAGGAAGAGATCTTCGGCCCGGTGCTGTCGGTCATCGCTTTCGATACGGCTGAAGAAGCGATCCAGATCGCCAACGACACGCCGTATGGCTTGGCCGCTGCGGTATGGACCCAGGACATCTCCAAGGCGCATTTGACCGCCAAGGCACTGCGCGCCGGCAGCGTGTGGGTTAACCAGTACGATGGTGGTGATATGACCGCACCGTTCGGCGGCTTCAAGCAGTCGGGTAACGGTCGCGACAAATCGCTGCACGCGTTCGACAAGTACACCGAGCTGAAAGCGACGTGGATCAAGCTGTAAGCCGTTAGGAGGGTCTGTTCGCAAGAGCAGATCCTCCAGACGAGGCAGATCCCTGTGGGAGCGAGCCTGCTCGCGAAAGCGGTGTATCAGTCAGCCCATGTGCTGAATGTGCAGCCGCATTCGCGAGCAGGCTCGCTCCCACATTTGTTTGATGTGGCCTCTAAAAAAATAATCCACAGGAGCGTGGAACATGCGGTGGGCGACGTATTTCGCCGTGTTGGCGTCTGTCTTGAGTGTCGGCCTGGCCCTGGGGGTCAGCATGCCGTTGGTGTCGTTGCGCCTCGAAGGTTGGGGCTACGGCTCCTTCGCCATTGGTGTAATGGCAGCGATGCCAGCAATTGGCGTGTTGTTGGGCGCGAAGATTTCCAGTCATCTGGCGGCACGTTTCGGCACGGCGAACCTGATGCGCCTGTGCCTGTGGGCCGGGGCGCTGTCGATCGGTCTGTTGGCGTTGCTGCCGAGCTACCCGATCTGGCTGGTGCTACGGCTGATGATCGGGGTGATCCTGACCATCGTGTTCATCCTCGGCGAGAGCTGGATCAATCAACTGGTGGTCGAGAACTGGCGCGGGCGACTGGTGGCGCTGTATGGCAGCAGCTATGCGTTGAGCCAACTGTCGGGTCCGTTGCTGTTGGGCGCGCTGGGTACCGAGCATGATTACGGTTTCTGGGTCGGTGTCGCTTTGCTGTTGCTGTCGCCATTGCTCTTGCTGGGTCGCAGCGGTGCGCCGAGCAGTGAAGCCAGCAGCGTAACGTTCAAGGAATTGTGGGGCTTCGCCCGTGAGTTGCCGGCGATTGCCTGGGCGGTGTCGTTGTTCGCCGCATTCGAGGCGATGATCCTGACGTTACTGCCGGTGTATTGCCTGCAACAGGGCTTCACTGCCGAGATTGCGCTGGCGATGGTCAGCACGGTGGTGGTGGGTGATGCGCTGCTGCAACTGCCGATTGGTGCGCTGGCCGATTATCTGTCACGGCGTACGCTATTCGCCGGTTGTGCGGTGGTGTTGATGGTGTCGAGTCTGGCGATTCCGCTGTTGCTCGACACGCTACTGATCTGGCCATTGTGGGTATTGTTCGGGGCGAGTGCCGGTGGTTTGTTCACTCTGTCGCTGATTCTGATTGGCGAGCGTTATCGTGACGATGCGCTGGTGCGGGCGAATGCGCACATTGCGCAGTTGTGGGGTGTCGGTTGTCTGGTCGGGCCGCTGGCCGCGGGGGCGGGCAGCCAGTGGATCAGTGGGCATGCGTTGCCGTTGTTGATGGCGATCGGAGCGTTCGGGTTGGTGATATTGCTGTTGCGCCAAGGTGCATTTGGCGCAGTTACTGAGCCTGCCTGACATCAAAAGATCGCAGCCTTCGGCAGCTCCTACAGGAGGAATACACTTCAACTGTAGGAGCTGCCGAAGGCTGCGATCCTTTGCTTTTTTAAAGCATTCGCTCAAGCCCTACCGTGGTGCTGAACCACGCATTGAACCGCCGCCACCAACTCCCCGGCTCCTTGGTCAGGGTGTGCATCTGGCCGTTGTCCTCAGTGATCCAGACGATCTGGCCATCCTGTAACTTCGCCTCGTAACTCAGCGCCGGCGCCATCCCCTGCAAGGCCAGCTCACGCACATGCTCGGCCAACTCCGGACTGTCGACCAAGACCCCAACCTCGGTGTTCCACAACACCGAACGCGGGTCGAAGTTGAACGAGCCGATAAACGACTTCTGCCGATCAAAGATCATCGCTTTGCTGTGCAAGCTTGAATCAGAGCCGCGAAACGATTTGCTGTAAAAAACATGCGGGCCACTGCCGTAGTTATCCCCAGGCTGACGGCGCAGTTCATACAGTTTCACGCCATGCTCCAGCAACGCTTTGCGATACGGCGCATAGCCGCCGTGTACCGCTGGCACATCGGTGGCTTCCAGCGAGTTGGTCAGAAGGCTTACCGAGACGCCGGCATCGGCACGACCGGTCAGGTAAACCAGCCCTGGCTGGCCCGGCACGAAATACGCCGAAATCATGATCAGTTCTTTGCTGACGCCGCGCAGCTCCGGACCCAACTGCGTGGTTAACAGCAATTGCGGATCCGGCTCACCCTTGGCCAAGACCTTGCTCGGCGCATCCCACAGCGCCTGATTCCATGCCCAGATCAGCTCTTTGCGCCAGATGTCCATGCGCGGTGCGGTCTTGAACGTCATCAACTGCTGGTACAGCGCGTGATTCTGTTTGCGGGTTTCCTCCAGCGATTCTTCCAGGCGTGTGCGGGTGTTCTCCAGGTCCTTGACGGTCGGTTGGCTGGTAAGGAATTCGTCGATCGGTTTGCTCAGGGCGCTGTTCCAGTACTGGTCGAAACTGTGCCCGAGCTGCTCGGCCACCGGCCCGACACTGAGCATATCGATGTCGGTGAAATTCAGGTTTGGCTCGGCGTCGAAATATTCGTCACCGAGATTGCGCCCGCCGACGATGGCCACGCTGTTATCCGCCAGCCACAACTTGTTGTGCATGCGCCGGTGTTGCAGCGACAGGTTGAACAAGCGGCCTGCCGCGCGGGTGACGCCGGTGCTGCGGCCCAGATGCAGCGGGTTGAACAGACGAATCTGGATCTGCGGATGCGCCGCCAGCGTGGCGATGATCTGGTCCAGACCGTCGCTGGTGGTGTCGTCGAGCAGAATGCGCACGCGCACGCCGCGATCGGCAGCCTTGAGCAGTTCCTCCACCAGCATTCGCGTGCTGATGCCGTCATGGACGATGTAGTACTGCAGATCAAGGCTGGTCTGGGCGTTGCGGATCAGTTCGGCGCGGGCGGTGAACGCCTCGCTGCTGTTGGACAGCAGGCGAAACCCTGAGCGGCCATGGTAGGGCGCCGCTTGCGCCTGAATCGAACGACCGAAGCTGGAATCGGATGCCGGCAACGCCTGACTTGGCTCGCGCGGGACATCGAGACTGGCACAGCCGCTCAGGAACGAGGCGAGTAACAGCGAAGCGAGTAGGGGCTGTCTGAAGCTCACGTAGGATCATTCCGGTTGGCGGCAAGGGTCGGCATATGGACGCGGTTCTCTGGAAAAAGGTCAGTCGGCTTCCGCCAGCAATCTGACAGCGGTCTCGCCGACCTTGCGCACCGCCTCTTCGATCTGCGCTGTCGGTTTGGCAGCGTAGTTCATCCGCAGGCAATTGCGGTACTTGCCTGAGGCGGAAAAGATGCTGCCGACGGCAATCTGTACGCCTTGGTCAAGCAACTCGCGATTGAGTTTCAGGGTGTCGAAACCTTCCGGCAACTCGACCCACAGCATAAAGCTGCCTTGCGGCCGGCTGGCGCGGGTGCCCGCCGGAAAGTAGCGGGTCACCCAATCGATCATCAGGTCGCGACTGCGCTGGTATTGCGTGCGCATGCGCCGCAAATGCGGTTCGAAATGGCCAGCCTTGAGAAATTCGGCGATAGCGATCTGCGGCTGCGGCGCGGTCGAGCCGGTGCTGATGTATTTCATGTGCAACACCCGCTCAAGGTATCGACCCGGCGCGACCCAGCCAATGCGCAGCCCCGGCGCAAGGGTCTTGGAAAACGAACTGCACAACAGCACACGGCCGTCTTCGTCGAAGGATTTGATCGTGCGAGGGCGCGGGTAGGTGTAGGACAGTTCGCCATACACGTCGTCCTCGATGATCGCTACGTCGAAGCGCTGCGCGAGGTTGAGCAGGGCGCGTTTGCGCGACTCCGGCATGATGTAGCCGAGCGGGTTATTGCAGTTGGGCGTGAGCTGGATGACCTTGATCGGCCATTGTTCCAGTGCCAGTTCCAGCGCTTCGAGGCTGATCCCGGTGAGCGGGTCGGTGGGAATTTCCAGGGCTTTCATGCCCAGGCCTTTGAGGGTCTGCATGGCGCCATGAAAGCTTGGCGAGTCCACCGCGACAATGTCGCCCGGTTCGCAGATCGCGTGGATGCTGGTAGACAGCGCTTCGTGGCAACCGGTGGTGATCACCAGATCGCTCGCGCTCAACTGGCAGCCGGAGTCGAGCATCAGTCGAGCGATCTGTTCGCGCAGTTCTAGGGTGCCGTGGATGTTGTCGTAATACAGACCGGGCATGTCCTGACGGCGGCTGATCCGCGCCAGCCCACGCAGCAAAGGCTTCATCGTCGGCGAGCTGATGTCCGGCATGCCACGACCCAGTTGCACGACATCCTTGCGCGGCACCGCACGAATCAACTCCAGCACTTGATCCCACTGCGAAATCTCCACCGGGCGCTGCGCCGGACGGCCGACGGCAGGCAGCTCCGGCAGTTCGCGGCCGACCGGCACAAAGTAGCCGGACTTGGGTTTCGGCGTGGCCAGGCCGCTGTCTTCGAGCACGCGATAGGCCTGTTGCACCGTGCTCAGACTGACCCCGTGTTCGACGCTCAAGGCGCGCACCGATGGCAGCCGGTCACCTGGGCGATAGAAGCCGTTTTCGATGCGCGTGCCGAGCAATTCGGCGAGGTTTACATAAAGGGTCATGGCGCTGCCTCGGTGCGGTGATTCGATAAACCAGTACAGATCTCGCAAAAATCGACAATTCAGTCGACAAAGCGGCAAATCTGTATGGAGTTAATACAGTGTCTTTGAATCTGTAATGGTTTTGCTCGCCCGCGCATCATGGAATCTCTGGCTACCCAAGTAAACAGGAGCATTGAAAATGAACGGCTTGAGCGATGTGCGGTTGACGTTACACGGTCAGGAACTGGCGGCAGGGCAGAAGGACAGTGCGCGCAATGAGATCATGCGCAATGCGCCGTCCGGCCTGAGTCGCTGGAGTCTGTTGTGGCATCGTCTGCACACGCGCAAGGCGTTGCTGGCGCTGACGGCGGATCAGCTCAAGGACATCGGGCTGACGCGTGAGCAGGCGCAGGAGGAGGGGTTGAAGCCGTTCTGGCGGATCTGACAACCACTGATCGCCCCCACGCTCTGCGTGGGAGCGCCGCGCCGGACGCTCCGCGTCCGCTGTGACGCAGAGCTTCACTGGATGCATTCCCACGCAGAGCGTGGGAACGATCACTCAGACCAACTCTTTAAGGCGATGCCACAACATCCCCAACGCCAACAACGGCGAACGCAAATGCTTGCCGCCCGGGAAGGTGATGTGCGGCACCTTGGCAAACAGATCAAAGCCCCCGCTTTGCTGCCCGCTGATCGCTTCGGCCAATAACTTGCCCGCCAGGTGCGTGGCATTCACCCCGTGGCCTGAATAGGCCTGGGCGTAATACACGTTCGGCTGGTCCGCGAGCCGGCCAATCTGCGGCAAGCGGTTCGCGCCGATACCGATCATGCCGCCCCACTGATAGTCGATTTTCACGCCAGCGAGTTGCGGGAACACTTCGAGCATCTTCGGCTGCATGTAGGCGCCGATATCCTTTGGATCGCGTCCCGAATAGTGGCAGGCGCCGCCGAACAGCAAACGACGATCCGCCGAGAGTCGGTAATAATCCAGCGCGACACGTTGGTCGCAGACCGCCATGTTCTGCGGCAGCAGGTTATGCGCCTGTTCTTCGCTCAACGGCTCGGTGGCGATGATGTAGCTGCCCGCGGGCAGGACCTTGCCGCTGAGTTGCGGATTCAGATCACTGAGATACGCGTTGCAGCCAAGCACGAGGGTCTTGGCGCGCACCGAACCTTGAGCTGTATGGACTTTGACTTCAGGGCCGTAATCGATACGCGTCACTGCCGAGTGTTCAAACAGTTTAACGCCCAGTTGCTGCGCTGCTGCTGCTTCGCCCAAGGCCAGGTTCAGCGGATGCAGATGCCCGGAGCCCATGTCGATCAAGCCGCCGACATAGCGTTTGGAACCGACCACCGTGTGCATGTCGTGGGCTTGCAGCAAGCGGGTTTCGTAGCGATAGCCAAGGCCACGCAGTTCTTCGGCGTCTTCGGCAAAGCCTTCGAGGTCGGACGGTTTGTTGGCGAGGTCGCAATAGCCCCAGGTCAGGTCGCAGGCAATCTGAAAACGCTCGACGCGCTGGCGAACGATTTCCACTGCTTCCAGGCCCATCAGTTTCATCTCGCGCACGCCGTCGGCACCGATGACGTTGGTGAACTGATCGAGGCCGTGACCGACGCCGCGAATAAGCTGCCCGCCGTTGCGACCGCTGGCGCCCCAACCGATCTTGTGCGCTTCCAGCAACACCACGCTGAGGCCGCGTTCGGCCAGTTCCAGCGCCGTGTTCAACCCGGAAAAGCCGCCGCCGACCACACAGACGTCGGCCAGCACGTCACCTTGCAACACCGGGTGATCGGGCTGCGGCAGGCTGCTGGCGGCGTAGTAAGAGGCAACGTGGGGTTGGCTCGCGGAGGTAAAGGCGCGGGCAGTCATGGGCGTCATCCAACGGCTAAGTGTCGAGAAAATTTGACGGAGCATAAGCCGCACGCCCGAATGTGGGCAACATTGGTCGGCCTGCGGTGTCTGGATCTCGGCTTTTGCGGCACAATTGCCGCCTATTCCTCCTCGGTCATCGCTGCAATGAGCTGCAACAGCCAGAAAATCCGCACCTTGCGCCAGCAGATACCCTCGTTCGAGTGCGTGCCCGGCTGCCACGATTGCTGCGGCCCGGTGACCACTTCGCCGGAAGAAATGGCCCGCCTGCCACGCAAGACCCGCGCCGAGCAGGATGCGGCGATGGAAGAGCTGAACTGTGTGCACCTGGGGCCGAACGGCTGCACGGTGTATGAAGAGCGGCCGTTGATTTGCCGTTTGTTCGGCACGACCAAGACCTTGCCTTGCCCGAATGAGCGGCGCCCGGTGGAGCTGATTCATCCGAGAGTGGAGAAGCAGATATTCGAGTACATGGCGGCGAATCGGCAGGTTTTGGTTTAGCGCGTTCACTCGGAACCGAGTCGACGCCATCGCGAGCAGGCTCGCTCCCACATTTGGAATGCGTTCCCCCTGTGGGAGCGAGCCTGCTCGCGAGTGGAGCGCCAGCGATCTTCAATCTGGAATAGGTAAGCTCAAGCTCTCCTTCACCTCTTCCATCACGATATAGCTCTTCGACTCGCGCACATGCGGCAGCTTCAGCAGAATGTCGCCGAGCAGCTTGCGGTAAGACGCCATCTCGGAAATCCGCGCCTTCACCAGATAGTCGAAATCCCCCGACACCAGATGACACTCCAGCACGTGCGGCAACTTCAGCACCGCGCGTCGGAACTCCTCGAAAGTGTCGCCGGATTTGTAGTCGAGGCTGATCTCGACGAACACCAGCAAGCTACCCTTCAAATGCTGCGGATTCAGCCGGGCGTTGTAGCCCATGATGATTCCTTCGCGCTCCAGACGCCGTACTCGTTCGGTGCAGGGCGTGGTAGAGAGGCCGACCTTTTCCCCAAGTTCGGTAAAGGAAATCCGCCCGTCCGCCTGCAGGATCCGCAAGATATTGCGGTCGATCTTGTCCAGCTCACGTTTGGTCTGAGTGTTGGTACGCATAGGGGATGCGCCTCCGTGAAAAGGGTTTTTGCCGAGAATTGTCGCCAAATATAGGCGCTTATATAGTGAAAAGCACTGGCATTTCTTTTTTACACTGCGCGCATCATTGCTCTAACAACAGACGTACGCGGCCCCGCCGCGATGAGGGATACAAAAATGCGCGTAATGGTCTTGGGTAGCGGCGTCATCGGTACCGCCAGTGCTTACTATCTGGCCCGTGCCGGGTTTGAAGTGGTGGTGGTCGACCGACAGCCAGCCGCGGCCATGGAGACCAGTTTCGCCAACGCCGGCCAGGTCTCGCCGGGCTACGCCTCGCCGTGGGCCGCGCCGGGCGTGCCGCTGAAGGCGATCAAGTGGCTGTTGCAGCGCCACGCCCCTCTCGCGATAAAAGCCACCGCCGACATCGACCAGTACCTGTGGATGGCGCAGATGCTGCGCAACTGCACCGCCAGCCGTTACGCGGTGAACAAGGAGCGCATGGTGCGTCTGTCCGAGTACAGCCGCGACTGCCTCGATGAATTGCGCGCCGAAACCGGCATCGCCTACGAAGGCCGCAGCCTCGGTACGACTCAATTGTTCCGCACCCAGGCACAACTGGATAACGCCGCCAAAGACATCGCCGTGCTGAAAGAATCCGGCGTGCCGTTTGAAGTCCTCGACCGCGCCGGCATTGCCCGCGTAGAGCCGGCCCTGGCGGGTGTCACTGACATCCTCGCCGGTGCCCTGCGCCTGCCGAATGACCAGACCGGCGACTGCCAGATCTTCACCACGCGCCTCGCCGAAATGGCCGTGAAACTCGGTGTCGAATTCCGCTTTGGCCAGGACATTCAGAAACTCGACTACGCCGGTGATCGCATCAACGGTGTGTGGATCGACGGCAAGCTGGAAACCGCTGACCGCTACGTACTGGCGCTCGGCAGCTACTCGCCGCAACTGCTCAAACCGCTGGGCATCAAGGCGCCGGTGTATCCGCTCAAGGGTTACTCGCTGACCGTGCCGATCACCAACCCGGCGATGGCCCCGACTTCGACTATTCTCGACGAGACCTACAAGGTCGCGATCACCCGTTTCGATAACCGTATCCGTGTGGGCGGCATGGCCGAGATCGCCGGTTTTGACCTGTCGCTGAACCCGCGTCGCCGTGAAACCCTGGAGATGATCGTCAACGACCTTTATCCTCAGGGCGGCAATCTGGCCGAGGCGAGCTTCTGGACCGGCCTGCGTCCGACCACCCCGGACGGCACGCCGATCGTTGGCGCCACGCCGTTCAAGAACCTGTTCCTCAACACCGGTCACGGCACGCTCGGTTGGACCATGGCGTGCGGCTCCGGTCGTTTGCTGGCCGATCTGATGGCGAAGAAAAAGCCGCAGATCAGCGCCGAAGGCCTCGATATTTCCCGTTACGGCAACAAGACCCAGGAGTCCGCAAAACATGGCAATCCAGCGCCAGCTCACCAATGAGCGCATGAGTCAGATCGTCAGCCACAACGGCACCGTGTATCTGGCCGGGCAGGTCGGCGACGACTTCGACGCCGGGATTGAACAGCAGACTCGCGAGGTACTGGCCAATATCGAGCGCTTGCTCGATCTGGCCGGCACCGACAAACAGCATCTGCTGTCGGCGACGATCTACCTGAACGATATCGAAGCCCACTTTGCCGGGATGAACTCGGTGTGGGACCAGTGGCTGCCCAAAGGCGCCGCCCCGGCCCGCGCCACCGTCGAAGCGAAAATGGCCAAGCCGAGCATTCTGGTGGAAATTTCCATCGTCGCCGCGCTGCCGTAGCCGTTGTAAAGATCCCTCTCCCGGCGCTGTTGGCGGTTCACGTCGTCAGTCGGCGCCGGTTTTTCTTCCCATGACCGCCTAGAAGTCTGCCGCCATGCGTCCTGCCCGTGCCCTGATCGACCTAGAAGCCCTGCGCCACAACTACCGAATTGCCCGCGAAGTCACTGGCGCCAAGGCGCTTGCGGTGATCAAGGCGGACGCCTACGGCCATGGCGCGGTGCGTTGCGCCCAGGCACTGGAAGCCGAGGCCGACGGTTTTGCCGTCGCCTGCATCGAAGAAGCGCTGGAGTTGCGCGCGGCCGGCATCAAGGCCCCGGTGTTGTTGCTCGAAGGCATCTTCGAAGCCGATGAGCTGGCGCTGGTTGTCGAGCATGATTTCTGGACCGTGGTGCATTCGCTGTGGCAGCTCGAAGCGATCGAGCAGGCGACACTGAGCAAGCCGATCACCGTGTGGCTGAAGCTTGATTCGGGCATGCACCGCGTTGGTCTGCATCCCAAGGATTACCCGGCAGCCTACCAACGGCTGCTGGCCAGCGGCAAAGTGGCGAAGATCGTGTTGATGAGCCACTTCGCCCGTGCCGATGAACTGCACGCGCAGAGCAGCACCGAACAAGTCGCGGTGTTTGAAGCGGCGCGTCAGGGCCTGGCGGCGGAAGTCAGCTTGCGCAACTCGCCGGCTGTGCTCGGTTGGCCGCAGATTCACAGCGATTGGGTGCGCCCGGGCATCATGCTCTACGGCGCGACCCCGTTCGAGGAGGCCAACGCCGTGGCTGATCGCCTGCAACCGGTGATGACCCTGGAGTCGAAAGTCATCTGCGTCCGTGAACTGCCCGCTGGCGAGCCGATCGGCTACGGCGCCAAATTCATCACCGACAAACCGATGCGCATCGGCGTGGTCGCCATGGGTTACGCCGACGGCTACCCGCGTCAGGCGCCGACCGGAACGCCGGTACTGGTGGCGGGTAAACGCAGCCGGATTCTCGGTCGCGTGTCGATGGACATGCTCTGCATCGACCTCACCGATGTGCCTGAAGCTGGCCTCGGTTCGAGCGTTGAGCTGTGGGGCAAAAACATCCTCGCCAGCGAAGTGGCGCAGTGGGCCGACACCATTCCGTACCAGATCTTTTGCAATCTGCGCCGAGTGCCAAGGCTCTATTCCGAAGGTTGACGCCGCTGCGGGGGCCAAGTGTTGTAAATACTGAACGCTGTCGCCATGATAACGCTCAATATTCTTACAACATCAGGAGGCTCCCGCCTTGGACGTCGGTGAACGACTGCAATCGATCCGCAAGCTCAAAGGGCTTTCCCAGCGTGAACTCGCCAAACGCGCGGGCGTCACCAACAGCACCATTTCGATGATCGAAAAGAACAGCGTCAGCCCTTCGATCAGTTCGCTGAGGAAGGTACTGGGCGGGATTCCCATGTCCATGGTCGAGTTCTTTTCCGAAGAAATCCTGCAGGAAGTCCCGACCCAGATCGTCTACAAGGCCAACGAGCTGATCGACATTTCCGACGGCGCCGTGACCATGAAACTGGTCGGCCGCGCGCACCCCAGCCGCGCCATCGCCTTCCTCAACGAAATCTACCCACCGGGTGCCGACACCGGCGAAGAAATGCTCACCCATGAAGGCGAAGAAACCGGGATTCTGGTGGAAGGTCGTCTGGAACTGGTGGTGGGTCTGGAAACTTTTATTCTCGAAGCCGGCGACAGCTACTACTTTGAAAGTACCAAGCCGCACCGTTTTCGTAATCCGTTTGACGCGCCTGCGCGACTAATCAGCGCAGCCACGCCGGCGAATTTTTAACAAAGAGGTGCCAAGCCATGATGGCAAAGGCATCCGGACCGTTTATCTACCGTGCGGTATAACCCCTTCGACTATGGGGTTGTTTCAGTGTGGCGGGCTACCCGCTATACTTCCGCCCGCCTGCGAACCGTGGCCGCAGGCGTGAATAGCCACCATTGAGGGTGAACGCGTGAACCTAATTATGAAAATGCTGGCCGCACCAGCAACCGTACTGGCCCTCTGGGCTGTCAGCGCTCAAGCTGCGACGAATGACGACATTGCCAAACGCCTGGAGCCGGTTGGCCAGGTGTGTGTACAAGGTCAGGAATGCAAGGGGATGGAAGTTGCCGCTTCCGCAGGCGGCGGTGGCGGGGCGAAAACCCCGGATGAGGTGATTGCCAAGCATTGCAATGCTTGCCACGGTACCGGGTTGTTGGGCGCGCCGAAGATCGGTGACACCGCAGCGTGGAAAGAGCGTGCTGATCATCAGGGTGGCCTCGACGGCATCCTGGCCAAGGCCATTACCGGCATCAATGCCATGCCGCCGAAAGGCACCTGCGCCGATTGCTCGGATGATGAGTTGAAGGGCGCGATCCAGAAGATGTCTGGCCTGAAGTAAGGCGCACTTCTGACGAAAAAAACCGTCTTCGGACGGTTTTTTTGTGCCTGCGATTCAGTAGCCCTCACCCCAGCCCTCTCCCAGAGGGAGAGGGGGCCGACCGAGGTGTCTTTCGCTATCCATCGACCTGAGAGACCTTAGCGATTATGGATTCAGCACATCACTTTCACGTCGGCGTACCTCCCCAATATCCCCCAATCTGTCCCCTCTCCCTCCGGGAGAGGGCTAGGGTGAGGGTAAGCGATCTCCAGTCATAAAAACTCCCGTGCCGACAATCGTCCAGGACTTTGGGCTGTCCTTTGCAGCAAACTCAAGGCAAGCTCGGTCTACCCCTATTCACGGAACGGGCAGGAGGCTTCAGATGGTGCAGTTGTGTTCGATCGAACAGGCGGTGGACGACGTGCTGGCGCGGTTGCCGGCGCATATCCACATGGGCATGCCGCTGGGGTTGGGCAAGCCCAATCACTTCGTCAACGCGCTGTACCGGCGGATCAAAGGCCTGCCCGAGCGGCAACTGACGATCTACACCGCGCTGTGCCTCGGCCGGCCGAACCTGGGCGATGGTTTGCAAAAACGCTTCATCGAACCCTTCGTCGAACGCGTCTTCGGTGACTATCCGGAATTCGATTTCCTCGCCGACCTGCACCGCGACAGCCTGCCCGCCAACATCCGCATCGAACAGTTCTTCATGCAGCCCGGCAGCCTGCTCAACAGCGCGCCGGCCCAGCAGGATTACGTCAGCAGCAATTACAGCCACGCCGCCCGCGACATCAACGCCGCCGGGCTCAATCTGGTGGCGCAATTACTGGCCAGCAGCAGCGAGCATCCCGATCGACTGAGCCTGAGTTGCAATCCCGACATTACCCTCGACCTGTTGCCGATGATCGCCAAGCGCCGCCACGCCGGGGAGACCATTTTGCTGGTCGGTCAGGTGCACACCGATCTGCCGTACATGCCCGGTGATGCCGAAGTCGATATCGACACCTTCGACCTGCTGATCGACGCGAAGGACAGCAGCACGCTGTTTTCCACGCCGAACATGCCGGTGGGCTTTCAGGATCATTTCATTGGCTTGCACGCCAGCACGCTGGTGCGCGACGGCGGTACATTGCAGATCGGCATCGGCTCGATGGGCGATGCCCTGACCGCCGCTCTGCTCGCCCGTCAGGCAGATAACGCCGGATACACAGCGTTACTCAATGACATCAACCTCAGCCAGTGGGCGCAATTGATCGAACGCGAGGGCGGCACGGGGCCGTTCGCCAAAGGCCTGTACGGTTGCAGCGAAATGTTCGTCAACGGCCTGCTGGTGCTGGCGGATGCCGGGATCATCCGCCGCAAGGTCTACCCCGATGTGCCAACGCAGGAACAGGCCAACGCCGGCACCCTCGACGAGGCGGCGCAGACTGACGGCATCTCGGTGCACGGCGGTTTCTTCCTTGGCCCGCGCAGTTTCTACGAGCGCCTGCGTGAGTTACCGCAGAGCAAACGCCTCGAATTCAACATGACCCGCATCAGTTACATCAACGAGTTGTATGGGCAGGAAGAGCTCAAGCGCTTGCAGCGTCTTGACGCGCGATTCATCAACACCGTGTTCACCATGACTTTGCTCGGTGCCGGTGTGGCGGATCAACTGGAGGATGGACGGGTACTCAGCGGTGTCGGCGGGCAGTACAACTTCGTCGCGCAGGGCCACGCGCTGCACGATGCCCGATCGATTCTGATCCTGCGTAGCTGGCGCGAATCCGGTGGTGACGTCAGTTCCAACATCGTCTGGGAATACGGCCATTGCACGATCCCACGGCATCTGCGCGACATCGTCGTGACCGAGTACGGCATCGCTGATCTGCGCGGCAAAGCCGACGCAGTAGTGATCGAGTCGCTGCTGAACATTAGTGACTCGCGCTTCCAGCAGGGGCTGATCGAGCAAGCGCAAAAGGTCGGCAAGCTGCCAAAGGATTTCCGCCTCGACCCACGCTTTGCCGATAACACACCGCAGCGTCTGCAGGCGATCGCCGCACGGCATCCGAACCTGTTTCCGGAGTATCCGCTGGGCTGTGATTTCACTGCGATCGAACGGGATTTGCTGCGGGCGCTGAACTGGCTGAAGAGCAAATTCAAACTCACCGAAATCCTCGATCTCGGCAAAGCAGCCCTCGATGCGCCCGAGGCATCGCTATACCCCGAACACCTCGAACGCATGCAGCTGACAAACCCGGAAGGCCTGAAAAAAGACCTCTTCCAACGCCTGCTGCTCACCGGCCTCAAAGCCACCACCCAATAACTGCCTGACCCAAAACAACTGTAGGAGTGAGCCTGCTCGCGATAGCGGTGTTTCAACCGACGAATATATCGACTGACACTACGCTATCGCGAGCAGGCTCACTCCTACAGGGGGGCTGCGGTGTGGCTTTATTCGATGAAAGTGACCACGCCATCCTTCAGCGATTTCACCCGAGCCAGCGATTCAACGCGGTAGCCCTGCGAATCCAGCTCGGCGCGGCCGCCCTGGAACGACTTCTCGATCACGATGCCCAGACCGGCAACGGTTGCGCCCGCCTGCTTGATGATCGAGATCAGCGCTTGTGACGCCTTACCGTTGGCCAGGAAGTCGTCGATGATCAGCACGCGGTCGCTGCTGGTCAGGTGGCGCGGAGAGATCGCCACGGTGCTTTCGGTCTTTTTGGTGAAGGAGTAAACGGTCGCCGACAGCAGGTTTTCGGTCAGGGTCAGGGACTGTTGCTTGCGGGCGAAGATCACCGGCACGCCGAGGTTCAGACCGGTCATGATCGCCGGGGCTATCCCTGAGGCTTCGATGGTGACGATCTTGGTGATGCCCGAGTCCTTGAACAGCGAGGCGAATTCGTCGCCGATCAGCTTCATCAGGGCCGGGTCGATCTGGTGGTTCAGGAAGGCGTCGACCTTCAGGACCTGGTCGGAAAGCACAATGCCTTGTTCGCGGATTTTCTGGTGCAATGCTTCCATGAAGCTGTCCTCTTTTGGCGCTTTGTGCGCCGAAGGTCTAGTAAAAAAAGTGGTCAATTCTAGCGCTTTAACATCGCGCGTATATCAGCCAATGCGCTATTGCCACGCACGACTTTGACTTCGGTCGGTGTGTCGTCGTTGCCTTCCCAGGCCAGATCGTCCGGCGGTAGCTCATCGAGGAAGCGGCTCGGCGCGCAGTCGATGATCTCGCCGTACTGCTTGCGCTTGGCGGCGAAGGTGAAGGCCAGGGTCTGGCGCGCGCGGGTGATGCCCACGTAGGCCAGTCGGCGTTCTTCTTCGATGGTGTCGGCTTCGATGCTGGAGCGGTGCGGGAGGATTTCCTCTTCCATGCCCATGATGAACACGTAAGGGAATTCCAGACCCTTGGACGCATGCAGCGTCATCATCTGCACGCCTTCGGCGCCGTCTTCCTCTTCCTGCTGACGTTCGAGCATGTCGCGCAGGACCAGTTTGCCGATGGCGTCCTCGACGGTCATTTCGCCTTCTTCGTCCTTTTCAAGGGTGTTTTTCAACGCCTCGATCAGGAACCAGACGTTGCTCATCCGGTAATCGGCCGCCTTGTCGCTGGAGCTGTTGGTGCGCAGCCAGTTCTCATAGTCGATGTCCATGACCATGCTGCGCAGCGCCGAGATCGGATCCTCGCCGGCGCACTGCTCACGGACCTTGTCCATGAAGCGTTTGAAGCGCGACAGGCGATCGGTGAAGCGGCTGTCCAGATGTTCGCCCAGACCGATTTCGTCGGTGGCGGCGTACATCGAAATTTTGCGTTCGGTGGCGTAGTTGCCGAGTTTTTCCAGGGTGGTCGAGCCGATTTCGCGGCGTGGCACGTTGATCACGCGCAGGAAGGCGTTGTCGTCATCCGGGTTGACGATCAGGCGGAAGTAGGCCATCAGGTCTTTCACTTCCTGGCGGCCGAAGAAGCTGTTGCCGCCGCTCAGGCGGTACGGCACCTGGTGGTGCTGCAGCTTCAGTTCGATCAGCTTGGCCTGGTAGTTGCCGCGATAAAGGATGGCGAAATCGCTGTACGGACGGTCGGTGCGCAAGTGCAGGCTGAGGATTTCCATGGCCACGCGCTCGGCTTCGGCGTCCTCGTTGCGGCAGCGGATCACGCGGATCTCGTCGCCGTGGCCCATCTCGCTCCACAGCTGCTTTTCGAATTCGTGCGGGTTGTTCGAGATCAGCACGTTGGCGCAGCGCAGGATGCGGCTGGTGGAGCGGTAGTTCTGCTCGAGCATCACCACTTTCAGGGACGGATAGTCGTCCTTGAGCAGCATCAGGTTTTCCGGCCGCGCGCCGCGCCAGGCGTAGATCGACTGGTCGTCGTCGCCAACCACGGTGAACTGGTTGCGCTTGCCGATGAGCATTTTTACCAGCAGGTATTGGCTGGCGTTGGTGTCCTGGTATTCGTCGACCAGCAGGTAACGCACCTTGTTCTGCCACTTTTCGAGGATGTCGGCATGTTCTTCGAAGAGTTTTACCGGCAGCAGGATCAGGTCGTCGAAGTCCACCGCGTTGAACGCTTTCAGCGTCCGCTGGTAGTGGGTGTAGACGATGGCGGCGGTCTGTTCCTTGGGATTGCGCGCGTTCTCCAGCGCCTGAGGCGGCAGAATCAGGTCGTTTTTCCAGGCGCCGATCATGTTCTTGATCTCGTCGACGCCGTCGTCTCCCGCGTACTCCTTCTGCATGATGTCGGTCATCAGGGCTTTGACGTCGGTCTCGTCGAAGATCGAGAAACCGGGTTTGTAGCCCAGCCGCACGTGTTCCTTGCGGATGATGTTCAGACCGAGGTTGTGGAACGTGCAGACGGTCAGGCCGCGACCTTCGCCGGCCCGCAGCAGGGTGCCGACCCGCTCTTTCATCTCGCGCGCGGCCTTGTTGGTAAAGGTCATGGCGACGATGTACTGGGCACGGATGCCGCAGTTCTGGATCAGGTGCGCGATTTTGCGCGTGATCACGCTGGTCTTGCCGGAGCCAGCACCGGCGAGCACCAATAGAGGGCCGCCGACGTAGTTCACGGCTTCTTGCTGCCGGGGATTGAGTCGGGACATACGAAAATTCGGGAGTCGTTGACGAAATGGGCCGGCATTTTAACAGGCTCAGCGATTTGTGCTGCTCTCTCCGACTTGTGACGTACCACGCGATTCAAATTTGCCGGTTTTGTTACTTTCGCGGAGGATGCGCGGTGATTTTGCGGCTAATGTTCTCATTCGTGACACAAAATAACGTTTTGATAACCGTTGTCATTTGGTCATTGAACGGCGCAACGGCATAATGCCCCGCCCACATCATTGCAGAGTCTAGGGAGCTAGCTTGTCTACGCCTGTCGAACCCTTGCGTTTGCTGCTACTGGCCGAAGAGCCAGCGTGGACAGCGTTATTGCGTGAGTGTCTGGCTCCGATGGGGAGCGCGGCGGTGCTGATCAGCGCGCCGAGCTGGGATTCGGTCAGCAGTTTGTTCGAAGACAACCGCCATGCGGTGTTGTTGACCCTTCCGGCATTGCAACCGGCACCGGGCCGTTGCAGCCTGCCGACGGTCTTGCTGCTGGAACATGAACCGGACACCGCGCCGGTTGGCGTCAGTGACTGGCTGGTGTTCGACGCCCTCGACGCCGGCATGCTGCGCCGCTGCCTGCGCCATGTGCGCGAACGCGGCGTTCTCGAAAACACCCTGCAACGCCTCGCCGAGCAGGATCCGCTGACCGGCATCGCCAACCGTCAGGGTTTCCAGACCTTGCTTGCTGCGCGCCTCGCGGAAAACGACGGTCGCGGCCTGGCCCTCGGGCATCTCGATCTCGACAACTTCCGCCACGCCAACGATGCGCTTGGCCATCAGGCGGGCGATCGCTTGATCCTGCAAGTGGTCGCACGGCTGAAAAGTCAGCTCGAAGCCGGTGATCAACTGGCGCGGCTGGGCAGCGATGAGTTTGCCCTGCTGATCGACACCCGCCGTGCACCGCAGCGCGCCGAGTGGATGGCCGAACGCATCACCGAAGCGCTCGCCGAACCGTATTGGGTCGATGGCGAAAGCCTGCTGATCGGCTCCAGTCTCGGCATCGCCCACGCCCGTGCGCAGGGCGGCGCCGATCCGCTGATGTGGCACGCCCACATCGCCATGCAGCAGGCCAAGAGCACCCAGGGCTGCACCTTCCATATCTTCAACGAACGCATCAACCGCAATGCGCGGAGCATGGCCGACCTCGAAAGCGAGTTGCGCCGAGCGTTGCGTCGCGATGAGCTGGAATTGCATTACCAGCCACGCCTGAATCTTGAGGATGGCCAGATTGTCGGCCTCGAAGCGTTGGTGCGCTGGCGTCATGGCGAGCGCGGTTTGCTGCCGCCGAGTGAATTTGTCCCTTTGGCCGAGCAGAGCGGTTTGATCGTGCCGCTGGGTTACTGGGTGATTTCCCGGGCCTTGCGTGACATGCAGGCGTTGCGCGAGCGCGGGCTGCCGGCGCTGCACATGGCGATCAACCTGTCATTCCGCCAGTTTCAAGACAGTCAGTTGTTGCCGACGCTGAGCCGGTTGATTGCCGAGCGTGGCGTTGAGGCGCAGTGGCTGGAATTCGAACTGACAGAAACCGCCGTGATGCGCCGTAGCGATCTGGTCAAGCAGACCATGGACGCTCTCGGCCGTCTCGGTGTGCGCTTCTCGCTGGATGACTTTGGCACCGGGTTCTCGTCGTTCGTGCACCTCAACAGCCTGCCGATCACCTTGCTGAAGATCGACAAAAGCTTTGTCGGCGGCATGGAGCAGCGCGAAGAGAACCGCAAACTGGTGCACGCGATGATCAATCTCGCGCACAACCTGCATCTGGAAGTGGTGGCGGAGGGGGTGGAAACCCCTGAACAGCTAGAACTGTTGCGCGGGTTTGGTTGCGATCAGGTGCAGGGTTATCTGATCAGCCGGCCGTTGCCCTTGGCGGAATTGGTTGAATATCTCACCTTCGGCTCAAGCCAGCAGCCAGCCCTCGAGATCGTAAGCTGAACACATAACCCCTGTAGGAGTGAGCCTGCTCGCGATAGCAATCTACCAGTCAACATTTGCTTCGACTGACACACCGCAATCGCGAGCAGGCTCACTCCTACAAGGGATCTCAGTCGGTCTGCGGGACCGTAAACTGACTTGATGACGCAGGCTCCAGCCGAATCATCCGCTTCATTTTCCACTCGAACGCCAGCGTCAAACTCACCGCCGCACACGCCAGGCCCAACGCCAATCCCCACCAGACGCCCGTCGGCCCCCAATTGAGGTGGAACGCCATCCACCACGCCGCCGGTGCGCCAATCAGCCAATAGCAAGCGAGCCCGACCAGAAACGTGGTCTTCGCATCCTTGAGTCCACGGATGCAGCCCATGGCAATCGTCTGCGTGCCGTCGAACAGCTCGAACCACGCCGCCACTGCTAGCAGGCTCACCGCCAGGCGAATCACCTCGGCAAACGCCGGATCGTTGTGATCGAGGAACAACCCGACCAACTGGTTGGGCAACAGCCAGAACACCATCGCGAATCCCAACATCACCACCGCGCCAAAGACGATCCCGACCCGTCCGGACATCCGCGCATCACTCAGTTGCCCGGCGCCGTAATGCTGGCCG
Organism: Pseudomonas sp. B21-041; assembly: GCF_024748675.1. Lineage (NCBI taxonomy): Bacteria > Pseudomonadati > Pseudomonadota > Gammaproteobacteria > Pseudomonadales > Pseudomonadaceae > Pseudomonas > Pseudomonas sp. B21-041. The sequence continues at coordinate 6,195,008 of NZ_CP087175.1, read as the reverse complement.
ACGCGCATGGTGATCGCGTACGACATCCCCGCCGGCACCATGAACGCCACCGAGACAATTTGCAGGGCAATCTGGTGCGCGCCCAACTGCGTGCTACCCATGGTGCCCATGCACAGAGCTGCGAACGCGAACAAACCGACTTCCACCGCATACGTGCCGCCGATTGGCAGGCCGAGGCGCCACAACTCTTTCAGGTACTGCCGGTTCGGCCGCGACAGGCCCGCGCGCAGCGGGTACGCGTCATAGGCCGGATGCCGGCGGATGTGCCAGGCCAGCGCCAACGCCATGCAATTGGCGACAATCGCTGTGACCAGGCCGATGCCCGTCAGGCCCATTTTCGGCAGACCGAACATGCCGGTGATCAGCGCGTAATTGAGCAGGAAATTCGCCACCGTGCCGGCCAGGCTGATGACCATCACCGGTGTCGCCCGGCCGATTGCACTGGTGAAACCGCGCAGGGCCATGAAACTGAGGTAGCCGGGCAGGGCGAAGGGCAGGGCAATCAGGAATTGCCCGGCCGCGTTGACGTTGGTTTCGGTCTGGCCGAACAGCAGCAACACCGGTTTCAGGTTCCACAGCAGCAACCCGGCGCCCAGCGCCATCAGCCACGCCAGCCACAATCCGGCCTGGGTCAGACGCGCAGCGCCAATGATGTCGCCGGCGCCCTTGCGAATCGCCACCAATGTGCCGACCGCTGCAATCACGCCGATGCAGAAAATCGACACGAACGAATAAGTCGCCGCACCGAGACCGCCGCCCGCGAGCGCTTCAGGACTCAGGCGCGCCATCATCAACGTGTCAGTCAGCACCATCAACATGTGCGCCAACTGTGAAGCAATCAACGGCCCTGCCAGCCGCAGAATGGCCCAGAGTTCGGTACGCACAGGATGCTGCATGGTCATCACCACTCAATTTCAGAGGGAACAGGAGACCGTCGATTCTCGGCGCTTGGCGGGCTTTGCACAAAGGGATAAAAAGGATGGGTGGCATGATTAAAACTCATCCTGGATAAACGGTTTAAGATTGGCTTTATCCCGCTATCGGAGCTTTCTGCATGTCTCGTCGTCTTCCTCCCTTGTATGCCCTGCGCGCATTTGAAGCGGCGGCGCGACATAGTTCGTTCACCCGGGCTGCCGAGGAACTGTCGATCACCCAGAGTGCGGTAAGTCGGCATATTCGGACCCTCGAAGAACACTTCGCCTGTCGGCTGTTTCATCGCAGCGGTCGCAATCTGCAGCTGACCGAAGCGGCGCGGTTGCTGCTGCCCGGGATCCGCGAAGGCTTCAGTGCGCTGGAGCGGGCCTGCAATACCTTGCGTGCCGAGGACGACATTTTGCGCATGAAAGCGCCCTCGACCCTGACTATGCGCTGGTTGCTCGCGCGCCTGAGTCGCTTCCGCCATTTGCAGCCTGGCAACGAAGTGCAACTGACCAGTGCGTGGATGGACGTCGATTCGGTGGATTTCAACGATGAGCCTTTCGACTGCGCTGTTTTGTTGAGTGACGGGCATTTTCCGCCGGATTGGGAGGCGAGTTTATTGTTTCCCGAAGAGCTGATTCCGGTGGGGGCGCCAAACCTGCTGAATGATCAGCCGTGGGATCTGGCTCGACTGGCTTGCACCGAATTACTTCACCCGACGCCGGACCGTCGCGATTGGCGCAGTTGGCTGGAACACATGGGGCTGTCCGATCAGGTGTCACTCAAGGGTGGGCAAGTGTTCGATACCCTCGAATTGGGCATGATCGCGGCGGCGCGCGGGTACGGTGTGTCGATGGGCGACCTGTTAATGGTCGCCGAAGATGTGGCGCAGGGAAGGCTGAGCCTGCCGTGGCCAACCGCGGTCGCCAGCGGTTTGAATTACTACCTTGTGTGGCCAAAGACCCGCCCGGGAGGTGAACGTTTGCGCCGTCTCAGCGACTTTCTGCAAAGCGAAGTCCGCGCCATGGAGTTGCCGGCGGTCGCGCGCTTGAGCTGAAACGTTAGAGCCGCCACAATGCCGGCCTTGTGCCATAACCTTGTTTTCCGCTCAAGTATTTGGATCCACCGCCGAATACGTGCTTGTGGAACCGTCGTGCCGGTATCCACGATTCACCCCCACAACCAGAAAAATTTCCGAGTCGAGATCAAGGAGGATCCCGTGGCTCGGCCAGGAGCTGTCCATGTCTCAACCTCGCGCTCGGATCGCCTCGCAGCTGGGCCTCGCGCTCGCTGTAATACTGGCGATAGTTATCAGTGGCAGTACGGTGTTCGCCTTGCGTTCGCTGGACTCCGCCAACCTCGCCACTCGTGAAGAGCATCTGGCCAGTGAGGCGCGGCTGCTGGCCGACCAACTGAGCACCTTCCACGGCACGCTGCGTGAAAGCACCCAGCGCCTGAGCGGGCTGTTCGAGAAGCGTTTCAGCGCAGGTCTGAGCATTCACCCGAGTGAGCCGGTGAATGTTGCCGGCACCCAGACCCCGGGTCTGCATCTGGGCAGCGAAGTGCTGAACAACAACTTCAAGGAAGTCGACGAGTTCAAGCAGATGACCGCCGGCGTCGCCACCCTGTTCGTGCGCAGCGGCGAAGACTTCATCCGCGTCAGCACTTCGCTGACCAAACAGGATGGCACCCGTGCCATCGGCACCTTGCTCGATCACGCGCACCCGGCCTACGCGAAGTTGATGGCGGGGCAGGGTTACGTCGGTCGCGCCTTGCTGTTCGATCGCTCCTACATGACCCAATACACCCCGGTGCGTGATGGCAGCGGCAAGGTGATTGCGGTGCTGTTCGTCGGCTTCGATTACACCGACGCGCAGAACATCCAGTTCGATAACCTCAAGCGCTTCCGCATTGGCCAGAGCGGTTCGCTGGCGTTGCTCGACGAGCAAAACAAATGGCTGGTCGCGCCAGCGGGGGTGCAGGCGCTGGATCAAGCCGTTCCGGTGATCAAAGGTTTGGCTGCAAAGCCGGGCAAGGGTGAGTTCTGGAGCGACACCTCGGAAGATTTCTACAGCATTGCCGTGCCGTTCGATGGCGGACCATGGTCGGTCGTGGCGAGCATGCCGAAAGCTGAGATCCGCGCGGTGACCTGGAGCGTGGGTACGCAACTGGCCATTGGCAGTCTGTTGGCGATGCTGCTGGCGGTCGGATCTGTGGTCTGGCTGCTGCGCAGCAAACTGGCGCCTCTGGGGGATCTGGTGCGTCAGGCCGAGGCCTTGGGCGCCGGTGATCTGAGCGTGCGCCTGAACGTATCGAGCAACGACGAAATCGGTCAGCTGTCTCGCGCGTTCAACCAGATGAGCCAGGCGCTGTCGACCATGGTCGAGCACATCCGCCGCTCTTCGGAAGAGGTCAACAGCCGTGCCCAGGCCCTGTCCGGTTTGTCCGGCGGTGCCTATGAAGGCATGGAGCAACAATCTGGCGAAATCACCAGCATGGCCGGCGCGGTGGAAGAGTTCAGCGCAACGTCGCTGAACATTGCCGACAACATGGGCGCAACCCAGCGTCTGGCGCAGGAAAACGCCCAGCAAACGCAGATTGGCCGCAGCTCGATGGAAGAAGCGTCGTCCTCGCTGGAGCAAATCGCTGGCGCCCTGAACAGCACCGCCACCGTGATCAACACCCTCGGTCAGCGCTCGCAGGAAATTGGCGGCATCGTGGGTGTGATCACCTCGATCGCCGAGCAGACCAACCTTCTGGCACTTAACGCAGCAATCGAAGCTGCCCGTGCTGGTGAGCAGGGTCGTGGCTTTGCTGTGGTGGCCGATGAGGTGCGCAGCCTGGCCTCGCGCACCCGTCAGGCGACGGATGAAATTTCCAGCATGATCCACAGCATCCAGCAGGAAACCGGTAACGCGATCAGCACCATGGAGCAGGGCAATGTGCTGATGCAGGAAGGTTTGTCGCGCAACGCCAACGTCGCGTCGGCGCTGGCGCGAATCGATGAACAGAGCCGTTCGGCGGGGCAGCAGTTTGCCGCGATTACCACGGCCACTCAGGAGCAGAGCAGCACCGCGACTCTGTTGAGCAGCAATTTGCAGAGCATCGCACTGGCCAACAGTGAGCAGCGTGAGGTTGTGTCGAACCTGGCTGTTACCGCCAAGGAGCTTGAGAAGCTGGCGGCGGATCTGCGTTCCGAGGTTGATCGCTTTCGTTGATACAGCCTTGATATAGCTTTCGCGAGCAGGCTCGCTCCCACAGTGTCCGGTGCGAATCACAGATTTTGTGAAGACCCGGATCCCCTGTAGGAGTGAGCCTGCTTGCGAATGCAACACTGCAGATCTTCGGCTGAACCTGCAATCTGTCGATCTAATACACTTGCTGAAACGTTTCCGCAGCGCTATAAAAATGACACAACTCCAATAAAGGCTGCTGCCATGACCCCGCTCAAACTCGCCGTCGCCCTCGGCGCATTCTCTGCTGCTTCCCACGCCATGGCCTGGGATTACGTCCTCCTCGATACCAACAAGCCCGCACAAAACTGGACCATCACCAGTGAGCAACTTGGCGTGAAAACCGCCAAACCCTTCTCCGTGAGCCTGCGTACCTTGCACGGTGGGCGGCAGGAAGGCGTCAGCATCGTTGATATCGATAACGGCACAATGAAACTCTCGGTGGTGCCCACCCGAGGCATGAACGTCTTGCAGGCTTCTGTCGGCAACGTGCGGATGGGTTGGGATTCGCCGGTCAAGGACGTGGTCAACCCGGCCTTTATCGAGCTCAACGGGCGTGGTGGGCTGGGTTGGCTGGAGGGCTTCAATGAACTGGTCGCCCGCTGCGGTTACGAATGGGTCGGCCATCCCGGCATCGACAATGGCGAACTGCTGACCTTGCATGGCCGCGCCGCCAACATTCCGGCCAGCACCGTCACGCTGCACATCGATGAAAAGCCGCCCTACGCCATCAGTCTGCGTGGCGAGCTGCAAGAGCAAGCCTTCAAGAAAGTCGACTTCTCGGTCGTTACTGAACTGGTCACCGAGCCTGGCAGCGTGCGCTTTGCACTCAACGATACGCTGACCAACAACGGCGACTATCCGAAGGAATACCAGGCGCTGTATCACAGCAACTTCAGTACGCCGTTCCTCGAGCAAGGCGCACGATTTGCTGCGCCGGTAAAACAGGTGTCGCCGTTCAACGACAAGGCCAAGGGTGATCTGGCCGACTGGCAGACCTATCGCGCGCCGACCAAGGACTATGACGAAACCGTCTACAACGTCGTGCCCTATGCTGACGCCAAAGGCGAAACCCTCACTGTTTTGCACAACAAGGCTGGCAGCCTCGGTGTTTCTGTTGGCTTCAATACCCAGCAGTTGCCGGTGTTCTCCCTGTGGAAAAATACCGACACTCAAGGCCAGGGCTATGTCACCGGGCTGGAGCCGGGCACCAGTTTTTCCTACAACCGTCGCTATCAGCGTCCGCTGAATCTGGTGCCGACCATTGCACCCAAGGAACACAAACAGTTCCAGATCAGCTACAGCCTGCTCGCGGACAAAGGTGCTGTGGATAACGCCTTGAAGCGCGTGACTGAGATTCAGGCCGGGCGCGAAACCGAAGTGCGGCAGACGCCGCTGGTTGATCTGACCGAGCATTAAGGTGTCGCCGGCCGGTATTGCAGTGCCTCGGCCAAGTGTTCACGTTTGATTGCATCGACTTGCTCGAGGTCTGCCAGAGTGCGGGCGACCTTGAGCAGGCGATGGGCCGAGCGCAGCGAAAGCGTCAGCCGTTCACAGGCTGATTCCAGCCATTTCTCATCGGCTGTGGATAACTTGCAGTGCCGCTTCAATCCCGGCAGATCGAGAAACGCATTGGCACAGCCCTGACGCTTCTGCTGTCGTTCGCGAGCCTCGGCTACCAACGCCGCAGCGCTGGCGCTGTCCTCTCCCGGCTTCACCTGCGGGTTCAATGCCGTCGCTTCCCGCGCCACTGTCAGGTGCAAGTCGATCCGGTCCAGCAACGGCCCCGACAGTTTGTTGCGATAGCGCTGCACCATGTCCGGCGTGCAGGAACACTTGCCACTCGGCTCGCCAAGATATCCACAGGGACACGGGTTCATCGCCGCCACCAACTGAAATCGCGCCGGGAAACGCACGCGATCCTTGGCCCGGGCAATCACGATATGCCCGGACTCCAGCGGCTCGCGCAGCACCTCCAGCACCTTGCGATCAAACTCCGGCAGCTCATCGAGAAACAGCACGCCGTGGTGGGCGAGGGTGATCTCACCGGGTTGCGGTTTTGAGCTGCCACCGACCAGTGCCGGCCCGGAGGCCGAGTGGTGCGGTTGACGGAAGGGACGCTGCGGCCAATGGGTTAGCGGTGCACCACTGGCGACTGACTGAATCGCTGCGACCTCCAGCGCTTCACTCTCGGCCAGCGGCGGCAACAGTCCCGGCAGGCGACTCGCCAGCAATGTCTTACCCGTCCCAGGCGGCCCGCTGAACAGCAAGTTATGGGCCCCCGCAGCAGCAATCAGCAACGCTCGTTTCGCCGCCACTTGCCCCTGCACTTCATTCAAGTCGGGATAAGGTTTGCTGGCGTGCATCAGTCCGTCGGAGACATAGGGCTCAACCGGCGTATGCCCATTGAAATGCGCCACCGCCTCCAGCAAATGATCCACCGCAAACACCTTCAATCCCGAAGCCAGACACGCCTCCTCGGCATTCGCTCGCGGCACCACCAGTGCACGACCCGCCTTGCGCGCCGCCAACGCTGCCGGCAACACCCCACGCACCGCTCGTACGGCGCCGGACAACGCCAACTCGCCCAGACATTCCACATCATCCAGCGTCAGACACGGCACCTGCACACTCGCCGATAGAATTCCCAAGGCAATCGCCAGGTCAAACCGCCCGCCATCCTTGGGCAGATCCGCCGGCGCCAGATTCAAGGTGATCCGCCGCGCCGGAAACTGCAGCCCGGAATTGATGATCGCGCTGCGCACCCGATCCTTGCTCTCCTTCACCGCCGCCTCGGGCAGCCCGACCATGGTCAGCGACGGCAGACCGTTGGCCAGATGGACTTCGACGGTGACAGCGGGGGCTTCCACGCCAATCTGGGCGCGACTGTGGACGATGGAGAGGGACATGGTCGTTCCTTGAGCTGAATCGGGGAGCCGCTTCCTGCGGGTCTTTGAAGGGTAGTCTTGGGAGAGGGCGTTGGTGGGATGGTTTTGAGATCGAATTTTCACTGGATGTTGCAGGAGACAGTAACGTCCAAGCGTAAAAAACCGCCCATCGGGCGGTCATTTGTTCGGTAGGCAGGTTCCACCATCGGCCATCCAACCATCGGACTCCATTTCTTTGCCAGCGGTCGCAGCCGCGTTCAAAAAGTGCCGCTGACGGGCTAACTTTGTCCGGCAAACTAAGTACTTATGCACCCGTTTTTGAAGCGGGTGCCGGTTGTGCTATTAATTTTTTCTGCTTCATAGACACCTCGCGTGCCGGTGCTTGTTAAAATCTTGGAAGAGTGGGTTCTCCCCGAACATCGCCGGCGGTCACTTGGGCGATAGTGGAACTGATAAGGCTAAGTCGACCGCCGCCAAGGGAGACTGCGATGCGAGGGAAGTCATCTTCCAAGGCGGGATCCAGTTCTTTGAGCCATCCCGGGAATGCCGCGGTGCGAATGAGTCGTATAGTTTTTCCCTTCACCTCGATCTCGCCTGACATAAGCTCCTGAACCATCCGCAAGTTTGAGCCGCCTCCTGTCAGGATCACTGCCAAGTCATCGTGACTGGCTGCGCCCACCCAGCTGTCATCAATCTCTTCCAACATTTCTGTTACGCACTTGCGCAACTCTGATTTGAAGCTTTTTACCGGCTCCAGCTCATCAAGCTCATGCACTTTGATGTCCACGGCCTGTCCGTCAAGCAAGACGACGGTCAAGGACTCACTGTTGAATAACGACTCTTTGTATTCGCGAATCGAGAGGGCAAGGTTGCTGCGGATGGAAACATTACGAGGATTATCGTGCTTGATGCCTGCCTTAAGCATGATCAGTTCGGTCAATGCGCGATCCAGATAGTTGCCCGCCAAAGGAATGCCCCTAGCTGCGCCTTTAGCCTCTACGGCCTGCCGAATACCTGCCTCGGCATCAGCATGCAATCGATACAGGCTAACGTCACTTGTTCCTGCGCCAATATCAACAATGAGTGTGAGCCGGCGAATGTTGCTCTCACTACTCAACAATGCATTAGCGACTCCTAAAGGTTCGGTCAGAGCTTGGGTGACGAAATCATATTGCCTCGAAGTCTCGCGTAGTTGTCTCACGGCCTGGGTAAAGTCTTTGACTGGTAGGCCCGTGTGCACACTAAGAGCAAATGTATCTGCGAGGACCTGCGCTTCACCTAATAGTCTTCGAAGCTCGCGCTCGACCTCTCGGCTCTGAGTTTTTTCGAAGCATGGCATAGCAAATCGTCGTTCTATATTGCGTAATACGCCATGTTTTGATGCGACCTGATTCACGGTCCAGGTCATGAACATCAAATATGCCAAAAGGACATCGCCGCCTGTGAGTGGTAGAGGCGTGGGGTTAAAAATGGGAGTAAGCGTTGTTTGAATCGCGCTTTCAGACAGGTACCGCTTCACATTGTCGATGCGTCTTCTTTCGCCGTTTCTACCCTCAACGGCGGAGTGCTCTACGGCTTTGTTGCCGAACCAGAGGAGGCCTTCGTTATCGATGTACAACGAGGAGATGAGCATGGTGTCGCTCACTTCATGCTGATCACCCGGTATGCCCAGCTCAAGAACATGAATCTCTTCTATATCGTCGTCATCAAGATCGTTCATGACCAGCGTGGCTTTTGACATCGCCGTACCGAAATCTAGGCATAGCCGCTCCTTGGACGAAGGCTTTGGCAAATCAAAAATGCTCAAGTCAAGCTCAATCGGGAAGTCCTCTTGCTCAACCATTTGCTCAGCAGGGTCGACTGGGTTCGGCGCCGGGGATACAGGAAGGACTGGCAGGGAGGTCGGATGGACTTGAGCAGGGTTATTACCCTCGAGGAGTGCCAGCGCAAAGTGCAGTGCGGCAAGCTCCCCATCGGTGATGACGCCGGTTAGCTCAAATTGCTCGGCGTCTTTGGGCTTGATACGGCGCAGCAAATTCTTGAGAAGGATCTTCGCTTCGGTACGGTCCATCGTTTCTCTTCCTTATATCAGCTCAAAGGTTCAACTCGCGGTTTGACGAGTGTTTTTATGTTTCCACCGAAATCTTTAAGTACGCCATCGCGAGTTACCTTCACCTCGCGCACGCCGTGAGTTGTATCGCTTAGCAGCTCATGCTGAAGCGGGTTGAACTCGACGACCATTCCCTTCAAATCAGTAGTGCTAAGTTTGCGCATCCTTGCTAATAGGCCCACTTTCCGGGCGATTTCCGAATATCCAGCGGCTGCTTTTATGCCGTTGGTTGACATAACAGAATCGGAAATATCGATCATGGGAACGATCGAGTGCTGAAGGAAAAGCATGAAAGGTTTGGCGCTTTCCACCTCAATCAGAAGTTCTCCGATCATTTGGTCTTCGTTATTGCCAACTTTATGGGTCGTCTGACGGCTGTTGCTTACTGATCCGCCCGCAAGCCACCATTGACGAATGTCGGGGTCGAGTTCTAAAGCTTTACCGAAATGACGCTCCATGTCGTTTAACATTTGAGCCTTCGATTGATACATGAGTTGAATCAATTCGAGCAGCGTTTTGTCAGTCTTTCCTTGTCTGGCGAGCACAAGTGCTGATTCACGTAGGCACATGGTGAGCGCTTGGCGGTTTTTTGAGAACGGTAGGAAATGAATCCAACGCGCCCGGCCGAGGACCACTTTTGCGCGGCTCAGCATTTGATAGGTTTCAGTAAGCATGGCGTGCGAAAACCGTAGCTCAATGAAGCGCAGAAGAATGTCTATACCGTCATCCACGATATTGAACAGTAGCGTTTCATCAACGTCTCTGATGTCACCGGCAAGAAGGGCTGCAACCCACTTAGCCAGAGCTTCGCCTGGCCTTTCCCCCAAATCTTGACTGCGACCACGCATGACTTCCGCCCAGCCAGAGCTTATTCGCCTAGCTTTGCGAAGTCTCGATTCGGCGTTGGAGATGCCTGAAAGGTTTTCGAGCGCTGAACAGTGAGTGACCAGTGCTTCAGCTGCGGTGGGGCAACTGTTCAGCGCAAACTCAATCAGGGACTTGCGGGCTTTCTCCGCAGTATCGACGTTCACTGATTCTTCAAATGCATAGGGCGCCCAAATGGCGCTGCTCATCTGAGAGAGGCTCTGTGCTGCGTAAAACTTGCCATCACCGTCTAATGTGGAGGCTTCCAAGGGCGGCAAGCTTCCTGCAGGAACCAGCATCGGCAACGTTTTAGCAATTTCATTTTCACGGCCTCGCGCTACGGCAGAAAGTCTCCCAAGCAACGCCAACACCAGCAGCCCGGCATTTTCTGATTCTGCCTCGGTGTTAGCGAGCTCCGTTACCTTCTTGAGAATCGTATTAAGGCGTTCCTCTTTGATCAGCGCTTGAATCTGTTGCTGGGCCATACTCGCGGTGAGTCTACCGTCGAGTTCGACAAGTGTTTTGGCCGCCCAGATATCTTTAATGGCTGCTACCGGCGTCTTTTTTGAAAGGTTTTTCTCACGGTCCATCGAAACCTCTAATCGGAGCTTCAATCAGGGTCTAGCAACATTTCAACGCGCCTCCTGACCCATTCTGAAAGACACCCGACGATGTGATCAGCAGGTGCTCATTGAATGCTTACCCAGGTATTTGGGATTCGTTAACTTGTTACGAAACTATGAAAAGCCATTTTTCCAACGATGATCGGATAGCCTTTTTTGAGAATACTCGTCAAGAAGGCCTTGCGCCACTATGGGTCGTGATCCAATCCTTACTATCAAATTCGTACGTAGCGAGCAGGTCGATGCTGCTTAGGCGAGATATACATGGCTCTATGACCCGGACAGATAACGGACCCGCAACGTCAACAGAGCATAGTTCGGCGTTTCTAATGATTTGCAGATAATGAAGAAAAATATTGGATTGCTGGTGTGGAAGATGGAAAGGGACATGGTCGTTCCTTGAGCTGAATCGGGGGCCGCTTCCTGCGGGTTTTTGAAGGGTAGTCTGGGGAGAGGGCGTTGGTCGGACAGTTTTAAGGGCGAACTTTCACTGGATGTTGCTGAAGGCACTAATCCTCAGGCATAAAAAAACCGCCTGTTAGGCGGTCATTTTTGCGGTACTCAGGTTCCACCACCGGCAAGCCAACCATCGGGCTCCATTTCCTTGCCATAGGTCGCGGCCACTTTCAGAAAATGCCGCTGACTGGCTGAAACTCTGTCCGGCAGACCGAGTGCCTCGGTACCCGGTTTGGAAACCCGTGCCGGTTGGGTTTGCTGCTTCTTCTGCTTCATAAACACCTCACGTGCCGGGATGCTTGATTCGATCTTATTGGTCGTCCAATGGAAAGACAAGGCGACCGGTTGTATCAAAATAAAATCCCAGCGTTTGATAGTAAGGGATGGCGCCTGAGTCTGGCTCTTGTACTTCGATTTGCGTGCACCCCAGCTTCCGGGCGTAGAACTCTGTTGTCAGCAATGCCATCGGAGCGATCCAGCCCCGCAAGGTATTCGTCTTGCAGGTGTGTCCCTGCAAAAGGACGATTTTCATGCAGATCGTGCTTCTTCGCGGCGTTGCGTAGCACAGTCCGCACAGTTCTTCTTCGTACCAGAACGCCAAGTCCAGCCCTTTTGCATCTTTGGTCTTCCAGTCCAAAACAGCGTCCCAGGGATACCCAACGGGGCCGGTCCACTGGTGGAATGCGTTGATTGCTACTGGAGTAATCGGATCGATCCTGAGTGATAGAGCATCAACTCCAGCCGCCAGGGCTTCTGGGTCCATGGACATTGTTTGATGTGCCAGTTTTCGGGATTCAGATTTGAGTGTCTGATTTCGAAGTTCGGTACCTTTGCCTTTTCTTCGCATCGTCTTGTTCTGTGGGATCAATCTGCAGACGATATCGAAGGCATTGATGCTTACGTAATCAGACGTAGGGGACGGTCCTCGTAGGACTGTGCTTGCGTTAGTGAAGGACGTTGGAGATGGCCAGTTCAGGGTGTGAGAGGGCGGAGAGGCAATACTTTATACTGGCATGGATGAGGGTTTTGCGCTGCTCTCGATCGTAAATGAGCTTTGACTCCTGAGCGGTACTGAAGGATCCTCACGCTCGAGGACTGCAACTGCGCATTCGTCGGGACTGGGCACCAGCAAAGCTCCCCCGCATTTTTGGCAGCAGAGAAAGCTGGTTTCTCTGAAGTAGTGACGACGGGCTAGCCTGTCGGATTCTGAACCCAAGGCCGTGAAGTCGGGAGCTAAAGAATCGCTGCGACTACTCCTCCGAACACAAAAAAGGCGTCCTATGGACGCCTTTTTTATTTTTCACTCAGGACCTTCTACCGGCCAGCGCGCCGCTTGGCTCAAGCGCTGGCCCACATGTAACAGCAACTTCAATAAATCGCCGTTGGTTGGCTGACATATCCCCAGCCAAACGGAGTGCTTCGAGGTGCAAATCAACAATCTGAAATAGCTTTTCCTTCCTCTTCTTATCCTTCACAGATACCTCCATCATGATGGGCGTATTTCGTTTGCCAATGTAATGACATGCGTAAGGGCTGCGTAACTGGGCGCAGACGCTGATGTTTGTAGGGCCATGCCCTAATAGTTGTAGGACGCCGGCGAAAGGGGGGGGGTGAAGATCTTGTATCCGGGAGTCGGATGCTCCAGTTTGGCCACTCAACGCAGCCTCTGGAGGCGAAAAATGAACCGCAATGGTATGCGCCCGATTCATCCGGGCGAGGTTCTGAATAAGGAATTCATGGAGCCGTTGGGCATGACCGTCATGGATCTGGCCATGCCCACCAACTGCCCGAAAGTGAGATCGAAAAGCTTGTGAAATGCCAGCTAAGGATCTGCGCCGATCTGGCAATCAGCCTTGCCATTCAGCTCAACACTACGCCTGAGTTCTGGATGAATCTTCAGTCGACTTACGATTTGCGCAGGGCCCAGCTCCGGCATGCGGGCTTATAGCGATTGCAGCATCCGCGAAGCTCTTTTCCACCATGGCCCCGTCATTGGGCGCTTGGTCTGTTCCCGTTCCACCATCATCAGCGGCACATCTTGTAACCGTATCCACGGCTGGTTATTCCAGTGCAACAAACTCAAAGACATGTCCGGCCAACTGAGCAAGCTGAGGTGTGGGCGTTCGCTTGTGCTGGGGTGTTGGGCGTCGCGCAGGGTGGGGATGACCTGGTGGGTGAGCCATTCGCGCAGGGCTCGGTATTCGGGGCAGTAGTGGTAGACGAGGAGGGCGTAGATGCCTGATTCGCTGATCAGCAGGGTGTTTTCGATCTGGTTGTGGATCAGGGTTTTGCGGGTTTGGTATTGGTCGGGGTCGAGTTTTCGCAGCATGCGTTCGTTGAGGTAGATGTGCAGCAGGCGGCTCAGGTCTCGGGCGCAGAACCAGGGTTGGTTCTGGATTAGGAGGGCGTTGAGGGGGAGTTTGTGGCGGGTGAAGATGCTAGGTGTCAGGTGGTTTTCGTCCATGGTTCAGTTCTCGAATTCAAGTGAAGAAAACTGCTTCTGTTCGTCGCCAAACGAAAAGGGTGGCAGCTATGCGCGGGTTGGCGAACCGGTGAATTCGAAACCGGCAGACCCTGAGGTCTCCCACGCAAAGCCGCCATAACTCGTTGAGAGAAAAAACCTCTGTGTGAGTTTAGTTGCATTGCGTCAAATTCGATCCAGGTCGCCAAACCCGGTGCTGAACATTCAGCATCGGGTGAGCTTAGAAACCTGGGCTTTTCGGCGCAATCGGACGGCGGTGGTGCAGGTTGTAGGACGTTGCCGGGATGGTTGAAGGGCTGGAGATCAAAAGATCGCAGCCTTCGGCAGCTCCTACAGGGGGCGCGGATTATTCAGCAGACGGCGTCAGCTTCGCTTCCATCTCGGCAACTTTGGCTTCGAGGCTTTCAAGTCGAGCGCGAGTACGCGCCAACACAACCATCTGACTATCAAATTCTTCACGGCTCACCAGGTCGAGTTTGCTGAACGCACTCTGCAGCAGCATCTTGAACTGGCTTTCGATTTCGGCTTTTGGCAGCGGGGTGTCGCCGTTGAACAGGCGGGAAGCGGTGCCGCTCAGGGCGTCGAGGAAGTCTTTGGGCGCGAGCATGGTGGATGTCCTGGAAACAATAGCCGGCAGTGTATCACGCAGTGTCTATAGTCAATCTCGTGGTCAGGGATGCACGCTTTTCGCGCAGGCGGACGGACGGCGACGCACCGTTGTTGTGCGTATCCGCTGTGCCTTCTGCACGGGATGGCTTGCGGCAGCGGCCAAGGGATTGAAATCAGGGGATTTTGGCGAGATGGCAAGGTTTCTGCTTAGTCACCTTCGACCCATGCACTGATGCAGTCGCTGTGACGAATGCAGTGCGGCAGACGGAGCGGGGAGTTTCGTCAGCAGCGGTTAGCTGGCGTCAGTCGGGCAGGTAAGGCCGACGATGCGTTACAAAGCCAGGCACTGCGCTTAGACTTGAGTCGGGTTTGTTTTCCTGGGGCAAGTCCACCAATTCGGGAGAGAGTTTCATGAAGCTAGTCACTGCCATCATCAAGCCGTTCAAGTTGGACGACGTGCGCGAGTCGCTGTCCGAAATCGGCGTGCAGGGCATTACCGTTACTGAAGTCAAAGGCTTCGGCCGGCAGAAGGGTCACACCGAGCTGTATCGCGGCGCGGAATATGTGGTCGATTTTCTGCCCAAGGTGAAAATCGACGTGGCCATCGACGACAAGGATCTGGATCGGGTTATCGAGGCGATAACCAAAGCGGCCAACACCGGCAAGATCGGTGACGGCAAGATCTTCGTGGTCAATCTGGAACAGGCGATCCGCATCCGTACCGGCGAAACCGATACCGACGCGATCTAAGCGCCGCCACAAACCCCAACGCCCCAGGAGAAAACAATATGACTCTGCGTAAATTCGCAGGGCTAGGAGCCCTGTTGTCCATCGTAATGCCAAGCCTTGCAATGGCGGCAGACGAAGTGGCGGCCCCGGTCCTCAATTCCGGCGACACTGCCTGGATGCTCACCTCGACAGCCCTCGTGCTGTTCATGACCATCCCCGGCCTGGCGCTGTTCTACGGCGGCATGGTTCGCTCGAAAAACATTCTTTCCGTGATGATGCAGTGCTTCGCCATTACCGGTCTGATCAGCATCCTGTGGGTCATTTATGGCTACAGCATTGCGTTCGACACCACCGGCATGGAGCAGGGCGTCGTCAACTTCAACTCGTTCTTCGGCGGCATGGGCAAGGCGTTCCTCGCCGGTGTCACGCCTTCGAGCCTGACCGGCCCAGCGGCTTTGTTCCCTGAGGCGGTGTTCATCACCTTCCAGATGACCTTCGCGATCATCACCCCGGCGCTGATCGTCGGTGCGTTCGCTGAGCGGATGAAGTTCTCCGCGATGCTGATCTTCATGGCTATCTGGTTCACCCTGGTTTATGCACCGATCGCGCACATGGTCTGGTCCGGCAACGGCGGCCTGATGTGGGACTGGGGCGTGCTCGACTTCGCCGGCGGCACCGTGGTGCACATCAACGCCGGTGTGGCTGGTCTGATTGCCTGCCTGGTATTGGGCAAGCGCAAAGGCTTCCCGACCACCCCGATGGCGCCGCACAACCTCGGTTACACCCTGATGGGCGCGGCGATGCTGTGGGTCGGCTGGTTCGGCTTCAACGCCGGCTCCGCTGCAGCGGCCAACGGCACTGCCGGCATGGCGATGCTGGTCACTCAGATTGCTACCGCTGCTGCGGCACTGGGCTGGATGTTTGCCGAGTGGGTCACCCACGGCAAGCCAAGCGCACTGGGTATCGCATCGGGTGTGGTTGCCGGTCTGGTAGCGATTACTCCGGCTGCTGGCACCGTGGGCCCGATGGGCGCACTGGTGATTGGTCTGGCCGCAGGCGTGGTGTGCTTCTTCTGCGCCACAACCCTGAAACGCAAACTCGGTTATGACGATTCCCTGGACGCGTTCGGCGTGCACGGTATCGGCGGTATCCTCGGCGCGATCCTCACCGGTGTGTTCGCTGCGCCGGCGCTGGGTGGCTTCGGCACCGTTACCGATATCGGTGCGCAAGTCTGGATTCAGGTCAAAGGCGTGGGCTTCACGGTGATCTACACCGCGATCGTCACCTTCATCATCCTCAAGGTCCTGGACGCCGTCATGGGTCTGCGTGTGACCGAGGAAGAAGAGTCGGTGGGCCTCGATCTGGCACAACACAACGAACGCGGCTACAACCTGTAAGTACGCGCACTAAAAAACTTGCCCGGTTCGCCGGGCATTTTTTTGTCTGGAATTTGTCGCAGAGAGAATAGCTGAAAGGATTTTTCGTACGGCTTTGGTCGTGTTTACGACGAGCGTTTTTCTGCGGCCAATGGCTTACATCATTGCAGGAATATTAGGGCCTTTGTTTTTTCCCAGAGCGCGCTAGAATGCGCCCCGAACGTGCGGAGAACTGTATGTGGCAACAGACTCTGATAACCCTGCGGGCGCGGCCCCGGGGCTTTCATCTGGTAACGGACGAGTTACTCGCCGGGCTGCCTGAACTCAGGCAGTGTCGGGTCGGTCTGTTGCATTTGTGGCTGCAGCATACCTCGGCGTCGTTGACCATCAACGAGAACGCCGATCCGGCGGTACGTCGCGACTTCGAACGATTTTTCAATCGTCTGATCCCACAAGGAACAGACGGCTATGAGCATAACGACGAAGGCCTGGACGACCTCCCGGCGCACTTCAAGGCCAGCGTGCTTGGTTGCCAGATCAGTCTGCCGGTTTCGGCAGGTCGTCTGGCACTGGGGACCTGGCAAGGCGTTTATCTGGGCGAGCACCGTGATCATGGCGGTGCCCGAAAAGTCCTCGCCACCTTGCACGGTGACGGGGCATAAACCGTTGGTCACCAATGGTTACCGATTTTTTAACGGCGACTTTCGACAGTTGCCAAAGCTGGTCTATAACTAATCTGCTTTTCGCAAGTCATGAGGTAGAACATGAGCGACGATGATCTGGAAAACGACGACCTCGAAGTAGGCGACGAAGACGAGGCCGAGGAAGGTCTGGAAGCAGTAGCGGACGACGCTGCTGAAGACGATGGCGGCGATACGCCGGCCCCGGCTGCCAAAGGCAAAGCCAAGGCTGCGGTGTCGGTAGATGAGTTGCCGAGCATTGAAGCCAAGAACAAGGAACGCGACGCCCTGGCCAAGGCCATGGAAGAGTTCCTGTCGCGTGGCGGCAAGGTTCAGGAAGTGGAGGCCAACGTGGTCGCCGATCCTCCGAAAAAGCCGGACAACAAGTACGGCAGCCGCCCTATCTGAGGCGTGCCGCTGGCTTGCTGAAAAGGCCCGCCGTCGCTGCGGGCTTTTTCATGCCTGGAATAAAGCTATCGAAACGAATGCAATTCCCTGTGGGAGCGAGCCTGCTCGCGAAAGCGGTGGGTCAGTCAACATCAGTATTGAATGACAGAATGCCTTCGCGAGCAGGCTCGCTCCCACAGGGGGTAGTAGATCAGTTTGAGGTGGCATTCCAGCGCGCGAGTACGGCTGGCAGATCCGTGAGGCTACGGATTTCAGCATCCGGCAGGCGATCCGCTTCCCAGACTTTCCCCGCCGGGTTGAACCAGATCGCCCGCAACCCGGCCTGCTGCGCGCCGGCAATGTCATCGCCCGGATGATCACCAATATGCACGGCAGTTTCGGCTGTAGCACCACCACGCTGCAACGCCTCATGAAACAACCGGGCATCCGGTTTGGCGATGCCGATGTCTTCCGCGCACAACGCAAACTTGAAGTAGTCCGCCAAACCCAGCCGACGCACATCGGCATTGCCATTGGTGACTACGCCAAGCGAGTAATGATTGGCGAGAATCTCCAGTACTGGTTCGACTTCAGGGAACACTTCGATCTGATGCCGAGCATGCAGAAACACTTCAAAACTCTTGTCCGCCAGCGTCGACGCCTCGTCATGGGCGTACCCGGCTTCTTCCAGTGCATGGAACAACACCCGCCGGCGCAGCGCGCTGATGCGATGTTTTAGCCCCGGCTCATTGGCCAGCACCCGCTCACGAATCCCCCACAAATGCTCCACCGGCACCGCACCCAGATTCGGCGCATGTTCGCTCAGCCATTCGCGCAATATCGCTTCGGCGCTGACGATCACCGGAGCGGTGTCCCACAAGGTGTCGTCAAGGTCGAAGGTGATCAACTGGATGCTCATGAATCATCGCCTTTCATGCGTTTGGCCCGGGGGTGGGCGCTGTCGTAGACCGCCGCCAGGTGCTGGAAGTCCAGGTGGGTGTAGATCTGCGTGGTCTTGATGTCCGAGTGGCCGAGCAATTCCTGCACCGCGCGCAGATCCTGCGAGGATTCGAGCAGGTGGCTGGCGAAGGAGTGGCGCAGCATGTGCGGGTGCAAGTTCTGCCCCAGTTCGCGTTCGCCGGCGAGTTTCACTCGCACCTGAATCGCCCGTGGACCGAGGCGTCGGCCTTGCTGGCTGACGAATACGGCGTCGTCTGCGGGGTTGGTCATGGCCCGCAGAGGCAGCCATTGTTCGAGGGCTTCGCGGGCCTTTTTGCCCACCGGCAGCAGCCGGGTTTTACTGCCCTTGCCGAGGACTTGAACCATGCCATCGGCGAGGTCGAGTTGATCGAGATTGAGTCCGGTCAGTTCGGAAAGGCGCAGGCCGGAAGAATAGAACAACTCAAGAATCGCCTGATCGCGCCGCGCGAGAAAATCATCCTCGACCGCCCCTTCAAGCAGTTGCAGTGCGCGATCAGTATCGAGGGTTTTCGGCAGTCGGCGCTCGCCTTTTGGCGGTGCCAGACCCGTCGCCGGGTCGTGGTCGCAAAGACCTTCGCGATTCAGATAGTGATAGAGCCCGCGTACTGCCGAGAGCAGCCGCGCGAGGCTGCGCGAGGATTGCCCCTGCGCATGCAGACGGGCGATCAGGCTGCGCAGGCGCTGAATGTCCAGCGCCGCCCAGCTGCCGATATTCTGTTTGACGCACCAGCCAAGGACTTTATCGAGGTCGCGGCGATAGGCCGAGAGCGTGTGCGGCGACACCTGTCGCTCACTGCGCAGGTGTTCGAAGTAAGCGTCCAGTTGCCGTTCCATGCTCAGCGTACCGAGCGCAGGGAGCTATTGACCCGTGGCAGCACACGGCCCATGACTTCGGCGATGTAGCTGAGGAACAGCGTGCCGACCGAACTCTTGTAGTGCTGCGGGTCACGGCTGGCGATCGCCAGAATGCCGTGGATGCCTTGATGGCTGACCGCGACGACGGCAGTGGAACCGATCTGCTTGCGTTGTTCTTCGCCGAAGAGGAAGTCCAGTTCATGCTCACGCAGGCTGCCGCTGACGCTTTTGCCTTCGGTAAGCAAGCCGCCGATGGCGACTTGGGCGTCAGCGTGAGTGACCCAGCGACCGACCGGCGCCGGGTTGTCACCGAGCAGGATCAGGCTGACAAAGGGCACCTGAAAATCCTGGCGCAGGCTGTCTTCGACGCTGATCACCACGTCTTCGAGGCTGGCGGCGTCCATCAGGGACAGTATGAGACGGCGGGTCTTGTCGAACAGGCGATCGTTGTCGCGGGCGACGTCCATCAACTGCGAGAGGCGATGGCGCATCTCGATGTTGCGGTCGCGCAGAATGGTCATCTGCCGCTCGACCAGCGAAACGGTATCGCCACGCTGGTGGGGAATACGCAGGGCGGGCAGCAGTTCTTCGTGCTCGACGAAGAAGTCCGGATGAGCCTCGAGGTATGCGGCAACCGCTGCCGCCTCCAGGCTCTCGGACGCTGATTCGTCGGACTGTCGGGCGGGTACCTGAGGCTTATCGGTCATGATTTCTGCTCACTCAAAGACGTACTTGTCCTTCGTATACACGCACTGCCGGACCGGTCATCAGCACCGGTTGGCCAGGGCCTGCCCATTCAATGGACAGACGCCCGCCGGGCAGGTCGATCAATAGCGGCGAATCCATCCACCCCTGGCTGATCGCAGCGACAGCCGCTGCACAGGCGCCGGTACCGCAGGCTTGGGTTTCCCCGGCACCGCGTTCCCACACGCGCAACTGCGCACGGTTACGGTCGATGACCTGGAGAAAACCGACATTCACTCGCGCGGGGAAGCGCGGATGGTGTTCGATTTTCGGCCCCAGCTCATGCACCGGTGCACTGTTGATGTCCTGCACGCGCAACACGGCGTGCGGGTTGCCCATCGACACTGCGGCCAGTTCGACCGTGGTGCCGTCGACTTCCAGCTGATAGCTGGTCGCTTGCGCTGGCGCTTCGAACGGAATGTCCGCTGGCACCAGACGCGGGGCGCCCATGTTCACGCCGATCTGGCCGTCGTTACGCACGTCCAGTTCGATGATGCCGCCCTTGGTCTCGACGCGAATCTGCCGTTTGGCGGTCAGACGCTTGTCGAGCACGAAGCGTGCAAAGCAGCGCGCACCGTTGCCGCACTGCTCGACTTCCGAGCCATCGGAATTGAAGATCCGGTAACGGAAATCCACGTCCGGATTGCTCGGTGCCTCAACGATCAGCAACTGGTCGAAACCGATGCCGGTGTGGCGGTCGCCCCACTGCTTGGCGTGCTTTGGCTGAATATGCGCGTGCTGGCTGACCAGGTCGAGAACCATGAAGTCATTGCCCAAGCCGTGCATTTTAGTAAAACGCAGCAGCATGGGTTACTCCGGCAGCAGGCTTTCGCCGGCAAACAGCTCGGCCACGGTTTCGCGGCGGCGCACTTCAAAAACCTGAGCACCGTCTACCAACACTTCGGCAGCACGGCCACGGGTGTTGTAGTTGGAACTCATCACAAAACCGTAGGCGCCGGCCGAATGCACGGCCAGCAGATCGCCTTCGGCCAGGGCCAATTCACGGTCCTTGGCGAGGAAATCGCCGGTTTCGCAGATCGGGCCGACGATGTCGTATTTGCGCGCAGCGGTGTCACGCGGTTTGACTGCGGTGACGTCCATCCACGCCTGATACAGCGCCGGGCGGATCAGGTCGTTCATCGCCGCGTCGACGATGGCGAAGTCCTTATGTTCGGTGTGCTTGAGGTACTCGACCTGCGTCAGCAGCACGCCGGCATTGGCGACGATGAAACGGCCCGGCTCGAACACCAGCGCCAGGTCACGTCCGTTCAAGCGCTCGCGCACAGCCTTGATGTAGTCGGCAGCCAATGGCGGCTCTTCATCGCGATAGCGCACGCCCAAACCACCACCGAGATCGATGTGGCGCAGGTGAATGCCGCAGTCGCCCAGACGGTCGACCAGATCCAGCAGGCGATCGAGCGCATCAAGGAACGGTGGCAGGGTGGTCAGTTGCGAACCGATGTGGCAGTCGACACCGACCACTTCCAGGTTCGGCAGATGCGCGGCGCGCACGTACACGTCTTCGGCGTCGGCGATGGCGATACCGAACTTGTTCTCTTTGAGACCGGTAGAAATGTACGGGTGGGTGCCGGCATCGACGTCCGGGTTCACGCGCAGCGAAACCGGGGCGCGAACGCCCAGCTCGGCGGCGACCACTTGCAGGCGCTCCAGCTCGTCGGTGGATTCGACGTTGAAGCAGTGCACGCCGACTTCGAGGGCGCGACGCATGTCGTCACGGGTCTTGCCGACACCGGAGAAGACGATCTTGTCAGCGCTGCCGCCAGCGGCCAGAACGCGTTCCAGCTCGCCACGGGAAACGATGTCGAAACCGGCACCGAGACGGGCCAGGACATTCAGTACGCCGAGGTTGGAGTTGGCCTTGACCGCAAAGCAGACCAGGTGCGGCATGCCGGCCAAAGCATCGGCGTAAGCCAGATACTGAGCTTCGATATGCGCGCGCGAGTACACATAAGTAGGCGTACCGAAACGATCGGCGATGGCGGACAGCGCCACACCTTCCGCGAACAGTTCCCCGCCACGGTAGTTAAAAGCGTCCATGGCGATCCCTTATTGGTAAACGTCGTGCTTATGTGCTTTGGACGGTTGCTTCTGCGAAGACTGGGCTTGCTCGGCCGGGTCCTGATCGTCATCCGGCAGGTACAGCGGGCCTTTTTGACCACAGGCCGAAACGAGGCAGGCAACCGCGACGAGCGCAGCAAGGGAAGAGATCAGGCGCTTCATGGCGAAATCCTTGAAAATGCGTTAATTGCGCCGGAGTATACCGGCCACCCGGCGGCTTGCCTATGTGATGGCCTTCCCGTCCGGCGGGGCTTGCCCGTGAGCACTGGTAACCCTGTGTGAGCGAGCCTGCTCGCGATGGCGGTGTGTCAGGCAACAATAATGTTGAATGTGCCGGCCATTCGCGAGCAGGCTCGCTCCCACAGGGTTGGGTGTTCGATGCCCTGACCGGTGCTTGGTCGTTAATCTTTGCAATCGGCCGGCAGCGTCCGTATCTTTCGGCGCTTGAGCCTGATCAGACATTTTTTGAGGTTGCCGCAATGAGTTTGTCCGAAGCCCGTTTCCACGATCTGGTCGATGAAACCCAGGAAAAACTGGAAGACATCTTTGACGAGAGCGACCTGGACATCGATCTGGAAAGTTCGGCCGGTGTGCTGACCGTCAAGTTCGAAAACGGCTCGCAGCTGATCTTCAGCCGCCAGGAGCCGCTGCGTCAGCTGTGGCTGGCAGCGGTGTCCGGTGGTTTCCACTTCGATTACGACGAAGAAAGCGAGCGCTGGATGTGCGACAAGAGCGAAGAGCAACTGGGCGAAATGCTAGAGCGCATCGTCAAGCAGCAGGCTGGCGCTGAATTCGATTTCGAAGGTCTGTGATTCCGTGACTGACACCGCTCCCGTTCGTCCACCGAAGCCGCTGTACAGCAACATCAGCCCGGCCGTGCCTTCGCCGTGCAGCGGCGTTTGCCGATTGGATGAGCAGAAGGTCTGCCTCGGCTGCTTCCGCCATGTCGAAGACATTCGCGAATGGCGCTCGGCAGACGATGACCGGCGACGTGTGATTTGCGCGCAGGCGTCTCAGCGCAAACAGTGCGGCGGGGCGTGACTTGTATATTTTTTGAGCTGTGATAGTGTCCGAACACGCCTCAACCCATCGAGGCCTGGTGAAAACCCCGTCTTTTTTGGCGGGGTTTTGCTTTTTTTGTGTGCAGAAGAAAGGAGTCTGCCCGGATCATGACCGCACCTTCCATCACCCTTACCCGTCTGGACGTGCAACGTCTGGAGCGCCTGATCGACAGCCTGGATGACACGCTGCAGGGCGTGATTGCGCTGCAAACCGAGCTGGATCGCGCCGACACCGTGGTCGGTCACGATGAAGTGCCCGCCGATGTCGTGACGATGAATTCCCGTGTGCATTGCCGCGAAGAAGGCAGTGGCAAGGATTACCACCTGACGCTGGTCTATCCGAAGGACGCCAACGCCGATGAAGGCAAGATCTCGATCCTGGCTCCGGTCGGCAGCGCGTTGCTGGGCCTGAAAGTCGGTCAGCACATTGACTGGCCGGCACCCGGTGGCAAGACCCTCAAACTGACTTTGCTGGAAGTCGAATCGCAACCGGCCAACGGTGGCGCGTTTCCCGAGTAACCCGCCTCAGACCTGTTCGAGTGCCTCGTTCAGGGCGCGCTCCAGATCAGCCTTGTAGCGCAGATACAGATTGCTTGAACTCTGCCGTCACCGAGCAGGCCCGAAAGGTCGAGGTCGGTGATGTAGCAGCGATAGCGTTCGCTCTCGCGGCGCTGCTCGACGATCTCCCGGGCGACCACGCTGAACAGCTGGTCGCCATGTTCCAGTTCGCTGAATTCCCGTTGATTGCAATACAGGGTGACCTGCACTTCGCCCGGTGCGGCTTTGCCGACGATCGCTTGCACGTCGTAGAACGGCTTGTTCACTGGCGTCTGCGGTGCCGGCCGCGCTTCGACCCGGCGCGCGCGCCCCGGACCTGAAGGCAATAGCTGGTAATACAAAGTGTCGAGACGGCCGTCGGGACCGGCGTCCATCGGCAGCACGGCTTCGCGGCGAAACAGAATCGATTGCAGGAAGCGCTGCAACGGCACCAACAGACTCTGCTCGTCGTGATAGGGCAAATGTTGCTGCCACAGCGCGTTGAACTCATCCAGCACGTACAGCTCGGCCTGCTGCTCGGTGATCCGATAGAACACTTGAATGCACTCCGGCTGGCCCATCGGCAGGATCAGTGCAAGGTCGTGATCTTCCAGTGCCATGGGATCCAGGTGCAGCGGACTGTAGCGCGGCTGTTCTTCGCCAAGGTAATCGAGCAGGGCCGGAAGGGTGGCAAGCGCCACATGGTTGACCTGGCCCGGCACCAATTCCAGCACGTGATAATGCTGCTGCACCTGAATCAGGTAGCGATGGTTCAACTCGCTGAGCAACAGGTTCTGCGCGGTGTCGATGATTTCTTCAACGCGACGGGCAATGAACTGCGCGCGGTTGTGGCAGAAGCAGCGTACCTTCAATGACGGCTGCAACGGCCCGCGCGGCAGGTTGTTGAGGTAATCGCGTAGGCAGTCGAGCAGGGCATGCGGGCCGTCGAAGCGGTTGACCAGTACTTCGTTCCAGCTATTGAGCGTGACCTGATCCAGCGTCAGCACGAGGTTTTCGCGCACTCCGGCGTAACTCAGCGAGTCGGTACGCTCGGTGGTCATCAGGATATTCAGGTCGCGGTGATGCTTGAGCGGGTCGACGCCGACGTTGACCAGAATCAGCACTTCGCTTGGCACCGCTGCACGCAGCAACGGTTCTTCCGCGACGGTGGGCAAGGGCAGGGCGATGCACTGTTGCAGGCTGCCGAGCAGGTTGAACAGCTCGAACTCGCTCAGGTCGCTGGTGCCGGGATGCAGGGCCAGGCGGGTGCTGCTGTCGATCACGCCGTTGCGGTGGCACCAGGTCAGCAGCTCCAGTAACTCGCGGCTGCGCTTGATCGGTGCGAAGTGTTCCCACTCCAGTGCGGTCAGGCTGCCGTTATACAAGCCCCACTGGGTTTGTCCCGGTTCCTTCTTGTTGCGCGACTGCACCAGGGTCAGGGTGTCTTCGGCCAGATCCGGGGCGATGCCGGGGTTGATGAACTCGACCTTGTCGGCCTTGCGTTCGAAGGCTGCGTAGAGCCGGCGCCCCAGCACATTGAGATCGCGTTTATTGATCAGGCTGACGGTTTGTTCTGTGCGGGCGAACTGGGTCAGGAAGCGGTAGCTGTAGTTCAGCTCATTGACCAGTGCGCGACGCTCGGCGCTGACCTGGCGGACTTTCCACTGGCTGCGGCTGTCGAGCAGCGTCAGTTGTCGCTGATCCCAATGCCATTCGCTGGCCAGTCGTTCCAGCAACGTGCGTTGCCAGCTCTGGGTGCGGCTGTTGCCAGTGAGCTTGCGGTTGACCTTCAGGTACAACGCGCGACGAACCAGCTCCAGCCGTTCCGGCTCGTTGCGCGCGGTGAGGTATTCCTCGATACGCCGGTACACGACCATGTACGGATCCAGTTCATCCAGATCCAGCTGGTTGGCGAACACGGCTTTTTTGAAGCGCAGGCTCAGGCACTGCACCTGCGGGTGTTCGCTGGCGTAGACCTCGGTCAGCAGCAGCTTGAGCACCGATTTATAGGGTGACTCGATGCCCTTGAACAACTGCCACAATCCGGCGCCGATGAACTCGCCCGGCGGAATCCGCGCCAGATGACCAAGGTCGAGGGTTTCGTCGGCGCGGATAAAACGCTTGGACAGCAGGGTGTGGGTGTAAAGGTCGTACGCAGTTTCTTCGTAAACCGGCACCAGCCACCAGATCGGTGTGCGCCCTGCCAGCCAGATTGCAGTGCGATAAAACTCGTCGAGCAGCAGATAGTGCTGAGTGCTGCCGCAGTTTTCCGAGCTGAGCTGGGTGTCGCGTTCGCCTTTGACGAAGCGCTCCGGGTCGATCAGGAAAAAATGCGCTTCGGCGCCCTGACTCGCCGCCCAGGCTTCCAGCAGCTGGCATTTTTTGCGCAGTTCGGCAAGCTCGCTTTCGTTCAAGTCCGGCGCGTGGCAGACCCACACGTCCATGTCACTCTGATCGGCTTGCGCCAGCGTACCAAGGCTGCCCATCAGGAACAGGCCGTGAATCGGTCGCGGCGGATTGCTGCCGTGACGCGGTTTGTACGAAAACGAACGAGTCAGACGCTGTGCTTCGGTCAGCACGTTGGCGTCGGGCTCGTAATTCGACAGGCCGGCCGGCGTGCTGCCCGACACGTAGCCCGGCAGCAGCGGGTGATTAACATGAAAGAACAGCGGCAACAGCGTCAGTACGCTTTGCTGGCGTGTCGACAGCCCTTCAAGGGCACGACCGAGGCGGCCTTCATTGAGTTTGAGAAAACGCGCGCGCAGCTGGCTGAGTACCTTGCGGTCGATGCCTTCGTCCAGGTCGGGGCGGATTTCGTGGGTGCGCGTCATGTCAGCTCAAACCGGCTCGCAAGCTCGGACGAAGAGGGTCTCGGAATGGGAGGCAGTTTAGCCTTTGCGCAGCGGGACTTTTAAGCTGAATTTGTTTTTTGACGTCAGATTTCTATCGCGGATGGCCGGGCAAGCCCGCGGAAATCCCGTGGCAGGAGTTCCCGTGGGCGAAGTCAGGGGGAATCAGGCGGTTTCCTGCTCTCTCAGAATGGTCAGCACGGTTTGCACACTTTGTGCGGCATCGCGACCGAGGCTGGTCAGATACCCGCCATCGGGCTGGTCGGTCAGTTCTTTTTCAAAGAGGCGTTTGGCGGCGGCGATGTGTTTCGGGGCAGCGGTCTGATGAATTTTCAGACCTTCCTGGGAACTGTCCAGGTTGAAGAGTGCGAGGACTTCCAGTTCGGCAACCAACTCAGGGGTAAGCGACATAAGGACTCCAGACTTTCTAGGAATTGGACGACAGCGTCCCTAAGGTGAACCCGCTTTTGCGGCATGTCCAGTGCTCAGATCAGGGATTTTGTCTTGAGGCGGATTGCAGTGTAGTCGGGAGGCGGGAGTTGGCTGGATGGATGGGTGACAAATTGTGTGGGAGCGAGCCTGCTCGCGAAAGCGGTGTGTCATTTAGCGTTGTTTTTGCTGATGCACGGCATTCGCGAGCAAGGGGATGTGTTTGGCTTACTGCTTTTCTGGCGGTAATTCCGGCAAGGCGCGCAGCGCCGCTTCGTACCATTCGGTATTGAACGCACGGTCTTCATCGAGCATCGCGTCGATTTCGTAAGCCAGCACGTGAGCCATCAGATTGAGGATTTCTTCGCGCTCGACACCCACCAGGGTCAGCTTGTTGAACGTCGCTTTGGCGGCCGGCGGATTGTCGCTTTCGATCTGGTTTTCGATGGCTTCGATCAACGTCGCTTCGGTGAACTCTTCTTCGTCGTTGTCATTGTCGATGTCTGTCGGCTCGCTCATGGCAGGCTCCTCATGGAAAGGCGCCAGTTTACCCGCATTCAGTGGCGTGATGCTGCTGGCGGGAAAGGCTTGAGCGATCTATAAACAGGCACTGCCCACCCCGCACGGCCTGGAGGCTATGTGATGTTCAAGCTCTACGGATTCTCAGTCAGCAACTACTACAACATGGTCAAACTGGCACTGCTGGAAAAAGGCCTGCCGTTCGAAGAGGTCACGTTCTACCCGACGCAGACACCGGAGTCTCTGGCCATCAGCCCGCGCGGCAAAGTGCCGGTGCTGGGTGTAGACGATGGTTTTATCAACGAAACCGCGATCATCCTCGAATACCTCGAACAGACCCAGAAAGGCACGCCGCTGCTGCCGAGCGATCCGTTCCAGCGCGCGCAGGTGCTGGCGATTGCCAAGGAAATCGAGCTGTACATCGAGTTGCCGGGACGCGCTTGTTACGGCGAGGCGTTCTTCGGCATGACCCTGCCGGAGGCGATCAAGGAAAAGACCAAGACTGAATTGCAGCTGGGTTTCGCCGCGCTGGGACGACACGGAAAATTTTCTCCGTACGTGGCGGGCGACAGTATGAGCATTGCCGATTTGTATTTCCTCTACAGCGTGCCGCTGGCCTATGCGGTCGGGCAGAAGCTGTTCGGGATTGATTTGCTGGCGGAGATGCCGCAGGCGAAGGCGCTGCTGGAGCGGTTGGAGCAGAATCCGCATGTGCAGAAGATCGCGGCAGACAAGGAAGCTGCGATGCCGGCGTTTTTGGCGATGATCGCTGCCAAGAAGTGAGTTTTATAGCGCTCTGAAGGAAGCCTTCGCGAGCAGGCTCGCCCCCACATTTGGATTTTTGTTGAACACAAAATTTGTGGCCGACAAAAATCCCCTGTGGGAGCGAGCCTGCTCGCGAAGCTTTTGGCTTTTGGCCTTTAGCGGCTAGCGATCAGCGCCTGACCGCGCACCACCGCTGCCTTGACCTGCGCCGGCGCAGTGCCGCCGATATGATCACGGGCATTCACCGAGCCTTCCAGGGTCAGCACGGCAAACACGTCCTGCTCGATCTGATCACTGAACTGACGCAGTTCTTCCAGGCTCATCTCGGCCAGATCCTTGCCAGTGTCGACGCCGTACTTCACCGCGTGACCGACGATTTCGTGGCAATCACGGAACGGCAGACCACGGCGCACCAGATAATCTGCCAGGTCGGTCGCGGTGGAGAAACCGCGCAGCGCCGCTTCACGCATGATCGCGTGTTTCGGTTTGATCGCCGGGATCATGTCGGCAAAGGCACGCAGCGAATCGCGCAGTGTGTCGGCGGCGTCGAACAGCGGCTCTTTGTCTTCCTGGTTGTCCTTGTTGTAGGCCAGCGGTTGGCCTTTCATCAGGGTCAGCAAACCCATCAGTGCACCGAACACACGGCCGGTCTTGCCACGCACCAGCTCCGGTACGTCAGGGTTTTTCTTTTGCGGCATGATTGAGCTGCCGGTGCAGAAGCGGTCCGGCAGATCAATGAACTGGAACTGCGCACTGGTCCACAGCACCAGCTCTTCGGAGAAGCGCGACAAGTGCATCATCGCGATGCTCGCGGCCGAGCAGAATTCGATGGCGAAGTCGCGATCGGAGACGTTGTCCAGCGAGTTGCCGCCAACTGCGTCGAAGCCCAGCAGTTGCGCGGTGTATTCGCGGTCGATCGGGTAGGTGGTGCCGGCCAGCGCGGCGCTGCCCAGTGGCATGCGGTTGGTGCGCTTGCGGCAGTCGACCAGACGCTCGTAGTCGCGGCTGAGCATTTCGAACCAGGCCAGCATGTGGTGCCCGAAGGTCACTGGCTGCGCGGTCTGCAGGTGGGTGAAGCCCGGCATGATGCTCGCGGCTTCGCGCTCGGCTTGCTCCAGCAGGCCTTTCTGCAGGCGGGTGATCTCGGCGAGGATCAGGTCGATTTCGTCACGCAGCCACAGGCGGATGTCGGTGGCGACCTGGTCGTTACGGCTACGGCCGGTGTGCAGCTTTTTACCGGTAACGCCGATGCGGTCGGTCAGGCGTGCTTCGATGTTCATGTGCACGTCTTCGAGGTCGACACGCCAGTCGAACTGGCCGGCCTCGATTTCGCCCTGAATGGTCTTCAGGCCGTCGATGATGCTGTCGCGCTCGGCATCGGTCAGCACGCCGACCTTGGCCAGCATGGTGGCGTGGGCGATCGAGCCCATGATGTCGTGGCAATACAGGCGCTGGTCGAAAGTGACGGAGGCGGTGAAGCGGGCGACGAAGGCGTCGACGGGTTCACTGAAGCGGCCGCCCCAGGACTGATTGGTCTTGTCAGTGCTCATGAATTCGCTCGTATCGGCTTGAAGAAAGAAGGCGTGAAACGCTGGCGCGGATAATAACAGGGTTGCCAATACTGTCGCTGACACTGGTCGATACGTTTTTTTCTCATTGCGTCAGCCATAGTGGCCGCTGGTGCTGGGAGATTTGCACAAGGATATTTTTCGATTGAGCAATATCGGCCCGGCGAGCGTCTACAGTTGGACATAAGGGTCGACGCGGCTCTGGATCGCGCAAAGGTCTGGCCGGCGACTATAAGAAGAGGGGGTGGGTGTTTTGTCCTTCGGCAAACCCCGTGAGAAACGCAGGAAACAGCGGGCTTTGAGCAGTACGACCCGGACACTGGCAAATATTGCTGGCCGACGTACGGCACTTTTTGGCGCTCGGGCTAGTCTTAGCGTGGATCGCGGTGACGGACGTCACTTCACCTGTCTACGCTATCCTTGTGCGAGACTCACGCAGGAATCCAGCGCAATATGAATGTCCTGATCGTTGATGACGAACCACTGGCTCGCGAGCGCCTCAGCCGAATGGTGAGCGAGCTCGAGGGTTATACAGTTCTGGAGCCCGGCGCCACGAATGGCGAAGAGGCGTTGGCACTGATCGACAGCCACAAGCCGGATATCGTGCTGCTCGATATTCGCATGCCGGGTCTCGATGGCCTGCAGGTTGCTGCCCGTCTGTGCGAACGTGAAACGCCGCCGGCCGTGGTGTTTTGCACCAGCCCCGATGAATTTGCCGTGGAAGCCCTGCAGGCCAGCGCCGTGGGCTATGTGGTGAAACCCGTGCGAACCGAACATCTGCATGACGCCCTGAAACGGGCTGAACGTCCCAATCGGGCGCAACTCTCAGCCCTGACCCGTCCCGCTGCCGAAAGTGGCAACGGCCCGCGCAGCCATATCAGCGCCCGAACCCGCAAAGGCATCGAACTGATCCCGCTGGATCAGGTGGTCTACTTTATCGCCGACCACAAGTACGTGACCCTGCGCCACGAGGCCGGTGAAGTGCTGTTGGATGAGCCGCTCAAAGCCCTCGAAGACGAATTCGGCGAGCGCTTTGTGCGTATCCATCGCAACGCGCTGGTCGCCCGCGACCGCATCGAACGTCTGCAGCGTACGCCGCTGGGGCATTTCCAGCTGTTTCTCAAGGGTCTAAATGGTGACGCGCTGATCGTCAGTCGTCGGCACGTGGCCGGTGTGCGCAAGATGATGCAGGGCCTGTAACCCGGTCATTCCGGACAGCTCCAGCTCCTTTTTACCAGGCACTGCGGGCCAGGGAGGCCGCGCCGACTCTGATTCAAGTCAAAGTGGATTTGGCTGAGCTGTTATTATCCGCCGTATCTATTCAGTACGGATTGATCCATGTCCTCTCGCGAAATCCGCATCGCCACCCGTAAAAGTGCGCTTGCCCTCTGGCAGGCCGAATACGTCAAAGCCCGTCTTGAAGCGGCCCACCCGGGCCTGCTGGTGACGCTGGTGCCCATGGTCAGTCGCGGCGACAAACTGCTCGATTCGCCACTGTCGAAAATCGGTGGCAAGGGCCTGTTCGTCAAGGAACTGGAAACTGCGCTGCTGGAAAACCAAGCCGACATCGCCGTCCACTCGATGAAAGATGTGCCGATGGACTTCCCGGAAGGCCTCGGCCTGTTCTGCATCTGCGAGCGTGAAGATCCGCGTGATGCCTTCGTTTCCAATACTTATGCCAGCCTGGAAGCATTGCCTGCCGGCAGCATTGTCGGTACGTCGAGTCTGCGTCGTCAGGCACAGTTGCTCACCCGTCGTCCGGATCTGCAGATCCGCTTTCTGCGCGGCAACGTCAACACCCGCCTGGCCAAACTCGATGCCGGTGAGTACGACGCGATCATCCTCGCCGCCGCCGGCCTGATCCGCCTCGGCTTCGAAGATCGCATCACTTCGGCGATCAGTGTTGATGACAGCCTGCCGGCCGGTGGCCAAGGTGCAGTCGGCATCGAATGCCGCAGCGCCGACACCGAAATCCACGCCTTGCTCGCACCGCTGCATCACGCCGACACCTCGTCGCGTGTGACTGCCGAGCGTGCTCTCAACAAACATTTGAATGGCGGCTGCCAAGTGCCGATCGCCTGCTATGCCGTGCTCGAAGGCGAGCAGTTGTGGTTGCGTGGTCTGGTCGGTGAGCCAAGCGGCGGCAAGCTGCTCAGCGCCCAAGCGCGCGCGCCACGGGCCGATGCCGAAGCACTGGGGGTGAAGGTCGCCGAAGACCTGCTGAGCCAGGGCGCCGACGACATTCTCAAAGCGGTTTACGGCGAGGCAGGTCACGAGTGACCGGTTGGCGCCTGCTGCTGACGCGCCCCGCGGAAGACTGTGCGGCGCTGGCGCAGACGTTGGCTGGGCAGGGCGTTTTCAGTAGCTGTTTGCCGCTTCTGGACATTGTCCCGCTGCCAGTCTCTGAGAAAATTCGTCAGGCGATTGCGCGGTTGCCGCGTTGCAATGCAGTGATTGTCGTCAGCAAACCGGCGGCGCGTATTGCGCTGGATCTGCTCGAAGGTGCATCTGCGCTGACGATGCCGTGGTTCAGTGTCGGCGCGGCGACTGCGCAGATTTTGCTGGATCACGGTCTGGACGCGAGCTTCCCGGCCACCGGCGATGACAGCGAAGCCTTGCTGCAATTGCCGCGTCTGCGTGAGGCGGTCAGCCAGCCCGGAGCGCAGGTGTTGATCTTGCGCGGGGAGGGTGGGCGTGAACTGCTCGCCGAGCGCTTGCGTGAGCTAGGTGCTAGTGTCGAGTATCTGGAATTGTATCGACGCGACCTGCCAGCCTATGCCCCGGATGAGCTGCCACGGCGGATCGAAGCGGAACGCTTGAACGGGCTGGTGGTCAGCAGTGGACAGGGTTTCGAGCACCTGCGCCAAATGGCCGGTAATACCTGGCCGGCCATCGCGTCGTTGCCGTTGTTTGTACCAAGCCCAAGGGTCGCCGAGCTGGCACGTGCCGCCGGGGCTCAAACAGTTGTGGATTGCCGCGGCGCGAGTGCCGCGGCTTTGCTGACGGCGTTGCGGGAGTATCCCGAACCCGTTTTCTAATGCAAAGGATGGATACGTGAGCGAAACAGCCTTGCCAAAAGATGACGTCCAGCCTGTGATTGAACCCCAGGTTGAAACTCCACCGCCGGCCACAGAGCCGCGCCGAGGCAATGGATTGGCCATCGTCGCCTTGTTGCTCGGCGCCGCCGGTGTCGCGATCGGCGGCTGGGGTGTCTGGCAGGTTCGTCACCTGCAGACCAACACTCAACAGCAGTCCGGTGAAGTGCAGGCATTGAACGATCAGGCGCAGAGCCTGAAGCTCAATGAACAGCGTCTGACCGAGCGCCTCGCGCAACTGCCGGGTGCTGACGAACTTGCCGAGCGCCAGCGTCTGGTGACCCAGCTTCAAGGTGATCAACAGCGCCTAAATCAGCGTCTGGAAACCGTTCTTGGCGCCAGCCGCAAGGATTGGCGTCTGGCTGAGGCTGAGCATTTGCTGCGTCTAGCCAGTCTGCGTCTTTCGGCGTTGCAGGACATCAGCAGCGCTCAGGCGCTGGTCCAAGGCGCTGACGAAATCCTCCGTGAGCAAAACGATCCAGGCTCTTTCGCCGCCCGCGAGCAAGTGGCGAAAACCCTGGTGGCGCTGCGCAGTACTTCGCAACCGGATCGCACCGGTCTGTTCCTGCGCCTCGGTGCGCTGCGTGATCAAGTCATCGACCTCACCGAGCTTGCGCCGGAGTACAAGGATCGTGGCGAATCGCTGCTGGGCCTGACTGCTGACGGTGACGGCGCCAGTCGTTGGGCGCAGTGGTGGGATCAGGTCTCGCGCTATATCCGTATCGATTTCAATGCCGACAAGAATGTGCGGCCGCTGCTGGCCGGGCAGAGCCTGAGTCAGGTGCGTCTGGCCCTGAGCCTTGCGCTTGAGCAGGCGCAGTGGGCAGCCCTCAACGGTCAGGCGCCGGTCTATACCCAGGCGCTGGCCGAAGCGCGCGATGTGCTCAAGGGCAATTTCAACCCGGACAATCCGCAAAGCAAAGTGATGCTCGAACAGGTCGGTGAGTTGAGCAAGGAACCGGTCACGGTCACGACGCCTGATCTGGCCGGCACGCTGAGTGCGGTGCAAGCCTACCTTGAGCGGCGCAACGTTAACGCCGAAGAGTCGGTGAAACCCTTCGCCAAGCCTGCCGCCAACACCGCGCAGGAGATCACGCCATGAAACGCCTGTATGTGATCGTGTTTCTGGTGATCGCTGCGACAGCGGCGCTGGGTCTGGCGATTGCCGAGCATTCCGGTTACGTGCTGGTGGCCTACAAAAGCTTCCGCTACGAGTCCAGCCTGTGGGCGACGCTGGCGGTCATCGCGGTGTTGTGGCTGCTGATCTGGGGGATCAAGGCACTGGTCGAATTGGTCATGGCCTCCAGTGGCGTAGTCAACCCATGGTCGCGCCGCAACCGCAGTCGGCGCGTGCAGGTGGCGATCGAGCACGGTCAACTGGATCTGGCCGAAGGTCGCTGGGCCAGCGCTCAGCGTCACCTGTCTCGAGCGGCTGAAGCCGAGCGCCAGCCATTGCTGTACTACCTCGGTGCTGCTCGCGCAGCCAACGAGCAAGGTCTTTACGAAGAGTGCGATCGTTTGCTGGAGCGGGCGCTTGAGCGTCAGCCCCAGGCGGAGCTGGCCATCGCTTTGAGTCATGCGCAGTTGCAGACTGACCGTGGCGACACCGACGGTGCCTTGGTGACGCTGCAAGCGATGCACGATCGCCATCCACACAATGCGCAGACGTTGCGTCAGTTGCAGCGCTTGTATCAGCAGCGCGGCGAATGGTCGGCGGTGATTCGTTTGCTGCCGGAATTGCGCAAGGACAAAGTCCTGCCGCGCGCCGAACTGGCTGAACTCGAGCGCCGCGCCTGGGGTGAAAACCTCTCGCTGGCTGCGCAACGGGAAGAGGATGGCAGCGTGGGTTTGCAGTCGCTCACGCGCGCCTGGGAGCAGCTCACTTCGGCGCAACGGCAGGAGCCGCCGCTGGTGTTGGCGTACGCCGAACAGTTGCGGCAGTTGGGCGCCCAGGTCGAAGCGGAAGAAGTGCTGCGCACTGCCCTCAAACGCAAGTACGACAGCCATCTGGCCCGTCTCTACGGGCTGGTGCGCGGCAGCGATCCGGCCCGCCAGTTGCAAACCGCCGAAGGCTGGCTGAAGGAGCATCCGAACGATCCAAGCCTGCTGTTGACCCTCGGCCGACTGTGTCTGCAAACCAGTCTGTGGGGCAAGGCACGGGATTACCTGGAAAGCAGTCTGCGTGTGCAGCGCAATCCCGAGGCCTGTGCGGAGCTGGCGCGCCTGCTCGCCCAGTTGGGCGATACCGAGCGCAGCAATCAGTTGTTCCAGGAAGGCCTTGGTCTGCTGGACGAGCGCCTGCTGGCTGCGCCGTTGCCGGTTCCGGCCCATGTCTGAAGTGGCGAGGGAGTTCGCTCCCTCGCTTACCTTTTGTGGCTGAATTTTCCACTTCGTTGAGCGCTTGAGGCAAATTCCTACAGCGGTCTACACCAATTCCTCTCGATCCTGTCGGGTTTTCCCTACACCTCTGGTGAACTGTCGGCAGGGCCTTGCCTTGAAAGGCTGACACGCTTTCCTCTACCGTAACCGTCTGTCTCTACTGTTACGGAAAAGCCATGTCGTTGGCCTGCTCACGCTCCTTGTTCTTCATGGCTTTCACTGCGGGGGCCTTTGCTCTGGGAGCTTCCTATTATCTTGAATATGCAGTCGGCCTGACGCCGTGCAGCCTGTGTCTGGTGCAGCGCCTGTTCCTTACGCTGCTGTGCGTAGTCAGTGGTCTGGCGGCGGTGCACGGTCCCAAACGTGTCGGTTTGTGGTTCTACTGGCTGTTGACCCTGGGCGCCAGCCTGGGTGGGACCACGGCGGCCTGGCGGCAGGTACTGATACAGAGCGATCCGATGCTGCACCTGCTCAATTGCTCGCCTGCTCCCGAGGCCTTGTTCAGTGGTCTGCCATGGATCTGTGCCCTGCAAACAATGTTTAGCGGCGGTACCGATTGTGCGGAAATATCCTGGACGCTGTTCGACCTGAGTGTCCCGGAGTGGAGCCTGCTGTTCTTTGTCGCGGTATCGATTCTGGCGGTGTATCAATTGTTGCGGCTGGTATGGAGTGCTCTGCAACGCCCGCTCAGCGGCCAAGCGTCGCACCCGGTGCTGTTGCGGGATTAAACACTTGTATGAACTTTATCTCCTGCGTACCTTGAAGCCATAGGCGTGCGGGCATAATCTGGCCCGCACGTGTCATTGGATTTATGTTGCTCGATGACGCTCTGCCCGGCCGACCCCCAAGCCAGAATCAAAAGAGGGGCGCGGGTGTAGAGCAGCATGACCCACAAGGGAAGAGAGATCGCCATGCTCGAAAGTTGTCAGAATGCTCAGGAACGTTGGGGTGGGGTTCATCTGCTGATCGACCGCTGGTTGCAAGAGCGTGAAGAGCTGATCGGTGCCTACGACAAGCTCGGCGCAGAGCCTGATTCGCTGTCCGAGAGCCGCAAGCCCTTGCAGGAGTTCTGCGGCGTGTTGGTCGATTACGTGTCGGCCGGGCACTTCGAAATCTACGAACAGCTGACTGGCGAAGCCAAGGCGTTCAACGACAAGCGCGGCCTCGAACTCGCCGAGACGATCTATCCGCGCATCGATGTCATCACCGAGAAGCTTCTAGCCTTCAACGACCTGTGCGATGAAGGCAAATGCGTTGCAGAGAAGTTCAAAGAGCTAGGTGGCCTGCTCCACGAACGCTTCGAACTTGAAGACTGCCTGATTGAAGTGCTGCACACAGCACACAAGGAAGAAGATCCGGTTCAGGCCTGATCCCGAACCCTGATCAAAAAAAACGGTGCGCCCGAAAGCGCACCGTTTTTTATTGCCCGATCAACTCGTCGCTCCACGCAATTCCACTTCAAACACCAGCGGTGTGAACGGCGCAATCAGGTCACCGGCACCGTCAGCGCCATAGGCCTGATCCGATGGAATCACCAGGCGCCATTTCGCGCCTACCGGCATGTTCTGCAACGCGGTGCGCCAGCCGGCAATCACGCTGTCGAGGTTGAACCATTGTGGCTGAGTGTTCTGATCGAACACGGTGCCATCCGGCAGCCGTCCGACATACAGCACCTGCACTTTTCCATCGGGGCCAGCCTTGCCGCCAGTGCCCGGTGTCAGCTCGGTGAGCAGGATGCCGTCAGCCAGTTCCTTAACACCCGGTTTGGCTTTTTCAGCGATGAGAAAGCGTTGCTCGTTTTCCATCGCCGCATCACTTGAAGGCTGTGCAGAGTGCTCGGCGTTTTGCGCTTCATGATCAGCCAGAATCTGCTCGATGCGTGCTTCGCTCAGCGCCAGCGGCTTGCCTTGGTAGGCTTGCTGCAAGCCATCGACCAGCGCCTGAATCTGCAGTTGCGGGACTTCCTGACGCAGTCGTTCACCGAGGCTGGCACCGAGGCTGTAGGCCAGATCGTGAGCATCGTTCGCGGTGTTTTTTTCGTCAGCGTGAACGGCCGAAAAAACCATGCAGAGGGATAAAAAAAAGTAGCGCGACATGGGCACACTCCGTCCTGAGATGCGGTGGATTATGCCAGCGCGAACGTCTGCAACGGTGAACTGCTTTTGACTTCGCGCAGAACATTTTCGATTCGGTGCAACGCAACGCAATCGATACTGTCAAGATGCCCTAGCGGCGGTAACTGCAGAGGTCTAGTATGAGCCGCACTCACGTCAGCCAGGAGGTAAACCATGTCGGCCACCAAGAAGCCTGTAAATACTCCGTTGCACTTACTCCAACAACTCTCGGGCAGCCTGCTCGAGCATCTGGAAAACGCTTGCTCCCAAGCCTTGGCTGATGCTGAAAAACTGCTCGCCAAACTGGAAAAGCAACGCGGCAAGGCGCAAGAAAAACTGCACAAATCCCGCACCAAATTGCAGGACGCAGCCACTGCCGGTAAAACCAAGGCACAGAACAAAGCCAAGGCCGCAGTGAAAGAACTGGAAGACCTGCTCGATGCCTTGAAGGATCGTCAGTCCGACACTCGCAGCTACATTCTGCAACTCAAGCGCGATGCACAGGAAAGCCTGAAACTGGCCCAGGGTGTGGGTCGCGTTCAAGAAGCCGTGGGCAAAGTACTGTCCACCCGCGCCGCCAAACCGGCAGCGGCACCGGCGAAGAAAGCGGCTGCCAAACCGGCTGCAGCCAAGCCTGCAGCGAAAACCGCAGCGGTTAAACCTGCGGCAAAAACGGCGGCCAAACCTGCTGCCAAGGCACCGGTGAAAGCGGCGACCAAGCCAGCTGCCAAAACCGCGGCAAAACCTGCGGCGAAAAAACCGGCTGCGGCGAGCGCTGCCAAACCGGCGGCTAAAACCACTGCTGCAAAAC
Source organism: Pseudomonas sp. B21-041 (assembly GCF_024748675.1). Lineage (NCBI taxonomy): Bacteria > Pseudomonadati > Pseudomonadota > Gammaproteobacteria > Pseudomonadales > Pseudomonadaceae > Pseudomonas > Pseudomonas sp. B21-041. The sequence goes on along the minus strand of NZ_CP087175.1, from coordinate 6,156,867 downwards.
CAGCTGTTGCCAAGCCAGCCGCTAGAACGGCCGCCGCCAAACCGGCTGCAAAACCAGCCGCGAGCAAAGCTGCTCCGGCGAAAGCTGCAGCTGCCAAACCGGCCGCTAAACCTGCGGCGAAAGCTGTGGCGAAACCAGCCGCAAAACCTGCTGCCAAAACCGCCGCTGCCAAGCCAGCCGCTAAACCGGCTGCTGCTAAACCCGCTGTAAAAACCGCCGCAAAACCTGCCGCAAAACCTGCCGCAAAACCTGCCGCCAAGCCGGCTGCAAAACCAGCGACCACTGCTGCCAAGCCTGCTGCTGCAAAACCGGCCGCCAAACCAACTGCCAAACCAGCCGTGAAAAAGCCTGCCGCTGCCAAACCAGCTGCCGCCAAACCGGCTACCACTCCAGCTGCCAAGCCTGCCGTGCCAGCCACTCCGGCCACGCCAGCCGCCGCTGCTCCAGCCGCCGCCACCTCGACTCCTTCGACTGCGCCATCGCCAGCCGCTGCGTCGAGCGTCAGCAACAACCCGACCAGCGCTTCCTAAGTGCCGGTTGCCGCGACGCGCAGCACTTGCAGCGCGTCGCGGTTCGGGCTGGCCGCCATGCCGGCCAATCCTTCAAGCCAGGTCTTCGAGCCTGCATCGTTTAGCGCCCATTCCTGCGCCACCCCTTCAAGCCGTGACAGCAACGCTCGCTCAGCCTCAAGCTCCAGTGATTTGATCTGCTCGCGCATGCCTTTCAGCACCGCATCATCAACGGCCCGTACTTTCCATAGCATCCGCAGGGAGCGCAGCGGCTGTACCACCTCGGTATCCCAAGGCTCGGTCAGCGTCTGAAGCTGGCTTACACGTTGTTCATCACAGATCACCCCGCGTTGTTCGAGCCATAAACCGCACAGCAGCAGGCACACATTGGCGCCCGCCGTTTGCAGTCGCAGGCAGGCATCTTCCACGCCCGGGCGGGCGTAGGTGGCAAGGGAAAAGCTCCACAGGTCAGAGGACATCGTGCTACTCGCGCCAGTTGTGAGCGAAGCTGGTAGACTCCGCCGCCATTATGATCCGACTTCAGAACCTAACTTTACAGCGTGGCCCGCAACGTCTGCTAGAAGACGCCGAGCTGACCCTGCACGCCGGCCACAAAGCCGGCCTCATCGGTGCCAACGGCGCCGGCAAATCGAGCCTGTTCGCCTTGATTCGGGGCGAACTGCACCCCGACTCGGGTGATTGCTTCCTGCCGGCTGACTGGCGCATCGCCCACATGCGCCAGGAGATCGAGACCCTTGAGCGTCTTGCCGTCGACTATGTGCTCGATGGCGATTTACGTCTACGCGAGGTGCAACGTGACCTCGCCGCCGCCGAAGCGGCGCACGACGGTGCCGCTCAGGCCCGCCTGCACTCGGAACTCGACAGCGCCGACGGCTACACCGCCGACGCGCGGGCGCGCAAATTGCTCGCCGGTCTCGGCTTCACCAACGAGCAGATGGATCGCCAGGTAGGAGATTTCTCCGGTGGCTGGCGGATGCGTCTGAATCTGGCGCAGGCATTGATGTGCCCGTCCGACCTGTTGTTGCTCGACGAACCGACCAACCACTTGGACCTCGACGCGATCATCTGGCTCGAAGAGTGGCTGAAAAGCTACCCGGGCACCTTGCTGCTGATCTCCCACGACCGTGATTTCCTCGATGAAGTCGTCGATCACGTGGCCCACGTCGATCAGCGCAAAATCACCCTGTATCGCGGCGGCTATACCGCGTTCGAACGCGCCCGTGCCGAGCGTCTGGCCCAGCAGCAACAGGCCTACGAGAAGCAGCAGGCGCAACGTGCGCACATGGAAAGCTACATCGCCCGCTTCAAGGCGCAAGCGACCAAGGCGCGTCAGGCGCAGAGCCGGATCAAAGCCCTGGAGCGGATGGAAGAGCTATCGGCGGCCCACGTCGATTCGCCATTCGACTTCGTCTTCCGCGAGTCGACCAAGATCTCCAGCCCGCTGATCGACCTGTCGGATGCGCGTCTGGGCTATGGCGACAAAACCATCCTGGAGAAGGTCAAGCTGCAACTGACCCCGGGCGCGCGGATCGGCCTGCTCGGCCCGAACGGCGCAGGTAAGTCGACGCTGATCAAAAACCTCGCCGGCGAGCTGTCACCGATCGCCGGGCGCCTGACCCGTGGCGAAAACACCGTGGTTGGCTACTTCGCCCAGCATCAGCTCGATTCGCTGGATTCCAAGGCCAGCCCGTTGTTGCACTTGCAGCGTCTGGCGCCGACCGAGCGCGAGCAGACTCTGCGTGACTTCCTCGGCGGTTTCGACTTCCGTGGCGCGCGCATTGATGAGCCGGTACTGAATTTCTCCGGTGGTGAAAAAGCGCGTCTGGCCCTGGCGTTGATCGCCTGGGAACGCCCGAACCTGTTGCTGCTCGACGAACCGACCAACCACCTCGACCTGGAAATGCGCCTGGCGCTGACCATGGCGCTGCAGGAATTCAGCGGCGCGGTGCTGGTGGTGTCTCACGATCGTCACTTGCTCAAGAGCACCACCGACAACTTCTACCTGGTCGCTGATGGCAAGGTCGAAGAGTTCGATGGCGACCTCGAAGACTACGCGCGCTGGCTGGTGGAATACCGCCAGCGCAACGCGCCGGTCAGCACCACCCCGGTGAATCCGGACAAGGCCGACAAAAAGGCCCAGCGTCAGGCTGCTGCTGCGTTGCGTCAGCAACTGGCCCCGCACAAGCGTGAAGCCGACAAGCTTGAAGCCGAGCTGGGCAAGCTTCACGAGAAACTGGCCAAGGTCGACGCCAGCCTTGGCGACAGCGACATTTACGAGCCGGCGCGTAAGAACGAACTGCGTGATCTGCTCGCTGAGCAGGCCAAATTGAAGGTTCGCGAAGGCGAGCTGGAAGAAGCGTGGATGGAAGCCCTAGAGGTGCTGGAAAGCATGCAGGCGGAGCTGGAGGCGCTGTCCTGATGGAAGCGTTCAAGCTGCCGCTGCCGGCGGAGTGGGTCGAGCCGATCTGGTTCGCGGTGCAGATTCTGCTGATCCTGCTGGCCGGTTATCTCACCCAGCGCTTCGTCGCCAAAGCCCTGACCCGCCTGGGTGAGCGCTATCCATTCCCGCCGCAGTTGCTGATGCCACTGCGCGGCGTGTTGCGCTGGCTGATCATGGGCAGTGCGCTGATCTTTGTTCTGGAACGCCTCGGTGTCTCGGCCACGGTGCTGTGGACGGCGCTGTCAGGGTTCGTCGCCGTGGCGGCGGTGGCGTTCTTCGCGATGTGGAGTGTGCTGTCGAATCTGCTCTGCGCGATTCTGATCTTCACGGTTGGGCCGTTCCGGCTGGGCGATATCGTTGAGCTGGTGGACACCACGGACAAGCCTGGCGTCAAAGGCCGCGTGGTGGCGATCAATCTGCTTTACACCACGTTGATCGAGGCGGAAGAGTTGGGGACTGGCAGCGCGATGGTGCAGGTGCCGAACAGCTTGTTTTTCCAGCGCTCGGTGCGACGTTGGCGCAGGACTGATGTGTTTCCTTCCAGCGGGTTTGAGAAGTAAGTCTTACAACAAGATCAAAAGATCGTCCGATCGCGGCCCGAGCCTTCGGCAGCTCCTACAGGGATCGCATTCCAAAGTAGGAGCTGCCGGAGGCTGCGATCTTTTGCTTTTAGGCCCAATCCGCATTAGCTTGAGCGTCTGTCACGATTCAGATGCGAGGTGTGCGATGGAGCTTCAAACATGGCTGGCATTTTTTGCCGCCTGCTGGGTGATCAGTCTGTCCCCGGGTGCTGGCGCCATTGCGTCGATGTCCAGCGGCCTGCAATACGGTTTCTGGCGCGGTTACTGGAACGCCCTCGGCCTGCAGATTGGCCTGGCGGTGCAAATCGCGATCGTCGGCGCCGGTGTTGGCGCGATCCTGACCGCCTCGGCCACCGCCTTCCACGCTATCAAGTGGTTCGGTGTGGCTTATCTTGTTTATCTGGCCATCAAGCAATGGCGCGCGCTGCCCATGGACATGAGCGACGACGCGGCGGTACGACCGATCGGCAAGCCGCTGGCGCTGGTGTTCCGCGGCTTTCTGGTGAACATCAGCAACCCCAAGGCTTTGGTGTTCATGCTCGCGGTGCTGCCGCAGTTCATCAACCCGCATGCGCCGTTGCTGATTCAGTATGTAGTAATCGGTGTAACGATGATCTTCGTCGACCTGATTGTCATGGCGGGCTACACCGGTCTGGCGTCGAAGGTGCTGCGTTTGCTACGCACCCCGCAGCAGCAGAAGCGTATGAACCGCACGTTTGCCGGACTGTTCATCGGTGCGGCGGCGTTTATGGCGACGTTGCGTAAAGCGGCGGCGTAAACCTCGCGAGCACAAAAAAGGCGACCTTTGCGGGTCGCCTTTTTTGTGGCTGGGACGCAGAGCGTCCCGGGATGCATTCCCACGTCGAGCACGGGGACGATCAGGCGCCAGTCATCAGCGCAAAATCACCGGCGCAGTATCACGCGGCAGATTGTTGCGCTGTGGTGCTTCGCGCGGCTGCTCGTAACCGCCGCCACCGAGCTGCATGCTCAGTTGCCCGGCCACGTCCTCACCCAGCGCCTTCGACACGTCACGCACCACCCGTGGGCGGTTCAGCGAGATCTTGATGTCGCGGTGGTTCACCAGTTTGGTGTCCTGCGCTTCGCCCATCGCCGTGAAGGCCGAGGTGATTTCGAAGGTCTTGGTGTTGATCAGGCTGAAATCCGCCACCAGCGTCAGGCCCAGTACCGCCGAATAGCTGTCGGTGTGCGCCAGTTCGTTGATGTCCTGAGTGAAGTCGATGTCCGACACCGTACCAAACAGCACATAGTCGGCGCCCTTGAAGTTGCCGGCCTTGATGCGCTTGATCACGTCGTAGACGTCACCCTTGGACGACGCGGTGTACGGCGTGCCTTGCACTAGCTGGAACATGCCGGTGCGCAAAATTTCACCCTTGATGTCGCCGGTGAATTTGCGCAACTCGCCTTGCTCGATGTAGCTGGTGCTCGCTTCGATCTCGTTATAGCTCGAAGAGCCGCTGGAGCTGTAGTAACCCTCGCGATGATTGCTCTGGGCCGAAACGATGTGGATGTATTGCTCCACACGCTCCTGATAGGCCAGATCCGTCACCGCGACTTTCGGGGCCGCCTGCACGCTGAACGCGCAAGCCAGGGCCATCATGCCAATCCATGCGCGCATCAATTAACGCTCCGTGGTTTTGCGGATCTCTTTTTCGTCCATCCACTCGGCCAGACCGCTTTCAACGTCGATCAGTTGCAGGCTGAATTTGTAGAAGACGTCCTTGTAATCGCTGCTGCGCTTGACGATCGAGCTGATCGAGCCTTCGATGCGGTACTTGGCGGCAACCATGTTGCCAGTCTTGGCCACGGTGCTCTTCTTGTACAGGCCGCTCTGGTTTTGCAGCTTGAGCTGGTCAACCTGGCTCTGCATGGCGTTGTTGTCGCTGGCGAAGCGGGCCACGCCGGTTTTCATCAGCTGCGTCTTGATGCTGGTGGTGATTTCGCGGGTGTCGATGTATTCGCTGGTCTTGTTCTTCACGTCGTAGACCTGAACCACCGGACGGCCCTGCAGAATGCCGGACTGGGCCAGCGAGCGGGTCATCGACTCGGCGATCATTTGCAGGTCGGTCGAACCGAATTCGTTGGTCACGGTTTCAACCGCTTTGGTGTCGCCGTAGCTGATGTTCTTGCTGCCCAGGGTCGGCGAGGTGTTGGCGCAACCGGAGGCCAGTAGGGCGATAACAGCGATGCAGGAAAAGCGTGCAAACATGGGAATGCTCTCTAAAACAGGAATAGGGTGACAGGCTTACGGCGTCTTGATTTCCAGACGGAAGTCCACGGCTTTCGGGGTCGGGGCGATGCCTTGGATGAAGCTGGTCTGGGCGCCGTACATCATTTGGCTTTTCCACACTTCTTCTTCGGCAATCGGGAAGCCTTCCGCGCCGAGCCAGGCGAAGCGGTAGTAGAAAATCTTGTTGCTGTTGAGGGTGTTGCTCAACTGCACGTTGACCGTCATGAAGCCGTTTTCGCGGGCCACGCGCATGGCGCCGACGACAATGTGTTTCTGTGGACCCATGGCCACGACTTTGCTCGCGGCGCTGCCCGGCTCTGGCGGTGGCGGGGTGGCGCAGCCGCTCGCCAGCAAGGCGAGGGCGGCGACGGCGATGAGTTTGAAGCGCATGCAAAGACTCCGTTCTTAAGGTTGTTTGAGGCTGGCGACGTTGGTCGCGCTGGCGCTCGGGATGACGTGGGCGGCGAGGCCACCGGCGAACACCTGGTTGCCCACGGCGCGCAGAGTGATCACTTGATAACGCTGATCGACGGTGACCTTGACCACCGAACCGCCCACGGCGCTTGGCAGGGTAACCTGATGCTCACCCTTTTTCAGACGCAGACGCACCACTTGGGTGTTGTCCGGCAGGGTGCGCCACGTACGGGTATCGGCACCTTCGAGCACAGCTGAAGAGATACCGACGGCGAGACCTGCCAGCGGGTTGGTTTCGTTGATCTGCTTCTGCGCAACACCCTTGGTGATTGCCCGCACGGTGGTGCGCAGGATGATCCCCGGCATGTCGTCACGCAGGGCGCGGCGGGACATCGCGGTGGTGCTGTTGAGGGCGGTCAGATCGACCTGCTGGCCATCGACACCGATCTGCGCGAACGGCGCGGTGGAGGTGTCTGGCTTGATGATCGGGAACGACAGCGGCGTAATCACCACATTGTTTGAGATCGGCAATGGCAGCGGCACGCGGATCGAGTCGCGGGCTGGCGCCAGACCACTCTGGACGACGATGAGAATGTCGCTGTCGTCGGATTTGCCCGGCTTGTCGAGGTTGACCAGCGCCTGTTCCAGCAGCGGCGTGTTCGGACGCAATTCGGCAGCCTTGCGGTAGCCCGGTGCAGCCAGGCCTTTTTCGCCCAAGGCTTCATAGACGAACCCGGACAGGTAATGGCTGAAAGCACTCTGGTAGCTGTTCTTCAGGCCGACCACCTCCGGTGCGTCGAGGCTGGCGACCGGATAACCCTGCAAGTCTTTGTACTGCGTCTTGATGCCTTCTTTCTCGGCCTCTTCTTCGCTCTTGAGGTATTCCTTGTCACGCAGCTCGGCGATCACCGCTTCGCGCTCGTGAGTCTTCTTGATCGCGGTACGCGCGCCGTCGAAGTCATTAACCGCCAGCAGGTTCAGGGCCATCTGTGTGGTCAGCATGACTTTTTCGTAGTCGTAGCCTTCGTAGCGACGCACCTTGTCGTTGACCAGGAAACTGCCGAACTGGGCCAGATATTTGTCGGTGTCGAGCTTGACCGAATCTTCCCACTTGCCCACCACCTGATCAGCGCTGGTCCAGGCGTTCTGGCTGCCGGACAGGTCGCCCTTGGCGCGCAGCAATTCACCTTTCTCGAAGTAATAGAGCAGGTCTTTGTCCGGGCCGGTGTTGTTCTTTTCCAGCAGAGTCAGCGCGGCGTCAACATTGCCGGTGGCCAGTTGCTGATTGGTCTGGGCGAGTTCGGAGTCGTAGTTGCGAAACGCCGAACAGCCGGACAGCAGAGTGACGGCGCTGAGCGCAATCAGAGTGGGAGCGCGGAATGCCATGGGGGTACTTCTTCCCTGGAGTAATACAGCCGCGAATGCTGGTCGGGCTGGTGTGACCCATCGACAGTGGCGCTGGCCTCCTGCCAATTCCTCATAACCTGAGGAGCTTTAATGCCGTTTCGCGATAGCGAGGGCGCGGCATTATAGGCGGGCGGTGGTGGCTATGTAATATCTTTTTAATTGCACTTGTTAGTTTGGTGCCATTACTTATTTCAGGTCGGATACCGCACTGCCGGTCGGCGCTCCGCTGGGCTGGAATGCGCTGCCATTGGCAAACACTCGCTCACCCAAAGCCCGCAGGCCGATGACCTGGCGGCTCTGGTCGATGCGGATTTTCATGGGCGTAGCGCCGGGAGCGTTGGGCAGGCTGATCAGGTGCTCACCTTTTTTCAGGCGCAGGCGCACGACTTGGGTGAGGTTGGGCAAGGTGCGCCAAGTGCGCGTGTCGGCATGCTCGAAAGCATCCCAGTGGGTGACGTAGGAGGCTTTGCTCGGATCGCGTCGATTGTCCCTGGCCTGAACATCGGCTGCCAGAAATGCCCGATAGGTTGTGCGCTGAATAATGCCCGGCATGTCGTCACGCAGGGTGCGCAAGGACATGTCGGCAATGCTGTTGACCGCAATCAGCTTTTTTTGACGACCATCGATGCTCAGTTGGTTGAATGAAGGCGTCGAGGTGTCGGGCACCATTATGGGGAACGAGATATTGGCGACGATGACCTGACCGTCCGCGAGCTTCACCGGGTAGGGCACACGCACGGAGCTGCGGGCCGGCGCCAGGCCGCTTTGTACGATGATCAGCACATCGCTTTCATCTGCCTTCAGACCAGGGCTGTCGAGGTCGCGCAGTGCCTGTTGGAAAAACGCCATGTCCGGACGCAGTTCAATTGCCTGACGATAGCCGGGCGCTGCCAGATCTTTCTCGCCCAGTGCTTCGTAGGTGAAGCCGGCGAGATAGTGACTGAATGCACTTTGGTAGCCGTTTTTCAGCGCAATCACCGCAGGCGATTCGAGCATCACCACGGGGTAACCTTGCAGGTCCTTGTAATGCACGCGCGCGCCCTGGGCCTTGGCCGCTGCTTCGACACGCTCGTATTCCAGCTCCCGCTGTCGGGCTATAAGCGCTTCGCGCTCGTGGGTTTTCTTGATGTCGGCACGGGCGCCGTCAAAATCATTCATGGCCAGTTGGTTGAGGGCCATTTGCGTGGTCAGCATGACTTTTTCGTAGTCGTAGCCATCGTAACGGCGCAGCTTGTCATTGATGATGCTGCCCCAGTGATCGCCCATGGCAGCGAGCAACTTGTCGCCGGTGGTCTGGATCGTGTCCTGGCGCTCGATGATCATCTGCTCGGCGCTGCGCCAGGTTGTCTGGCTCTGCGCAAACTCGCCGCCCGCACTCAGTACGGCGCCCTTTTCGAAATAGTAGAGCAGGTCTTTTTCCGCAGCCGGATTGTTCGCTTCGATCACGGCCAGGGCGCTGTTGATGTTGCCGGCCTTTAACGGGTCGGTGGTCTGTTGCAGTTCCAGATCGTAGTTGCGATATGCACCGCAGCCGCTCAGTTGCACAACGGCGGCGATCAACAGGGGCAAGTGCAAGCGGTGGCGCATGAAAGCGGTTCATCCTTGAGCGGGAAATGCGACAGGTCGCGCAGTATAGGGTGCAATAGTGGCTAAGTGATGTGGCGTTTTTGCAGGCCGATGGCTCGCGTCTTGTGTGGCGTTACGTCGACAAAGCTTGAGGGAAACGCGTTCGAAGTGAACAATATGTAACTTCGCATTTCCATTTGAGACTCATTCATGACTGCCTCGTCCCGTTTTCTGGCTTGGCTGGTGTTCCCGTTGTTTGCCCTGAGCAGCTTTAATCTGCTGGCCGATACCGTGGAAGGCGCGCCGCAAGCGCTGCACCTGCTCGATTACATCAGCGCCGACTACCCGCCGACGGTAGCGGCGGGCAAGGTTGTCGATGATTCCGAATACCGCGAGCAACTGGAGTTCACGCGGGCGCTGCAAGGCTTGATCGCCGGCATGCCGGCCAAGCCTGAAAAGGTTGCGCTGGAGCAGGGTGTCAGCGCTTTGCACGCGGCAATCACTGCCAGGCAGGATGGCGCCGAAGTGGCCCGGCAGGCACGGCAACTGGGCGCGCAACTGGCGGTGGCGTATGAGGTCAGCCAAGCGCCGATCATCACCCCCGATCCCACCCGGGGTGCGCCGCTCTATGCGCAGAATTGCTCGGTGTGCCACGGCGACAGTGGCGCCGGTGACGGCCCGGCGGGCCTCGGCATGACCCCGGCACCGGCCAATCTGCGTGATGCGGCGCGGCTGGATCACCTGAGTCTGTACGCGATCTACAACACCCTCGGCCAAGGCGTCGAAGGCACCGACATGCCGGCGTTTGCCGATCAGCTCGATGATCGGCAGCGTTGGGATCTGGCGACCTACATCGCCGGGTTCAGCGCTGATCCGGCGGCGGCCAAAGCCGAGAAAACCTACAACATCGCCGATCTGGCGCGCCAGACACCGGCCGAAGTGCAGGCCGCCGATGGTCCGCAAGCTGCAGCGACGTTCCGTGCACAACGCGCGCAGCCGCCGCAGGTCAAGCGTGGCCCGGCGCAGTTGCTCGACTACACCGCCGCAACGCTGGACAAGAGCCTTGCCGCCTATCGCGCCGGTGAACACGATCAGGCTTACGACCTGTCGGTGGCGGCGTATCTGGAAGGCTTTGAGCTGGTCGAAAGCTCGCTGGATAACGTTGACGCCAATGTGCGCAAGGACACCGAAAAATCACTGATGGCGTATCGGCAATCGTTGCAGGACGGTTTGTCGGTCGAGCAGGCCGAGCAGCGCCTGGACGCGGCCAAGGCGAAGTTGAAAGAGTCCGCCGGGTTGCTCGGCAGTGATGGCTTGAGCTGGTCGCTGAGCTACATCTCCGGTTTGCTGATTCTGCTGCGTGAAGGTCTGGAAGCGATTCTGGTGCTGGCAGCTATCCTCGCTTTCCTGCGCAATACCGGCCAGCAATCGGCGGTGCGCAGCGTCAACGTCGGTTGGGGCTTGGCGTTGCTGGCCGGCCTCGGCACCTGGGCGCTGGCGGCGTATGTGATCGACGTCAGCGGTTCGCAGCGTGAACTGCTCGAAGGTGCGACGGCGCTGTTCGCCAGTGTCATGGTCTTGTGGCTGGGCGTGTGGATGCACGACCGTCGCCATGCCGCAGCTTGGCAGGATTACATCAAGAGCAGCCTGGTTGGCGGCGGCGGGCGTTTCGGCTTCGCGATTCTGGCGTTCTTCTCGGTGTACCGCGAGCTGTTCGAAGTGATCCTGTTCTACGAAACCCTGTGGCTGCAAGCCGGCCCGGCCGGGCATGACGCGGTGCTCGCGGGTGGCGCCACGGCGCTGGTGCTGCTGGTCGGTCTGGCGTGGGTGATTCTGCGCGGTTCGGCGAAGCTGCCTCTGACGCTGTTCTTCAGCATCAACGCGGCGCTGCTCTGCGCATTGTCGGTGGTGTTTGCCGGGCATGGCGTGAAGGCGTTGCAGGAAGCCGGGATCTTCGGCACGCGGCCGGTGGCGTTCTTCGAGTTTGATTGGCTGGGGATTCATGCCGATGCCTATTCGCTGACGGCGCAGGCGGTGGCGATTCTGGCGATTGCTGTGTTGTATGGGCGTAGTTGGGTGGCGGAAAAGCGGCGGGTAGTCGCCTGAAAAGCATTCGCTGCGCTGACATTCGCGAGCAGGCTCGCTCTCACAGGGTTTACGCGTAACCTGTGGGAGTGACGGTGCGACGATTCGACTTGCTCGCGAATTGTTTTTGGAGGTTGGAAAAATGCGTGTATGGATCGATGCCGACGCCTGCCCAAGGGCGGCGAAGGATCTGGTGGTGAAATTCGCCCTCAAGCGCCAGTTCGAAGTAGTGCTGGTGGCCGGGCAGCCGCAGATCAAGCCGGGACTGGCCATCGTCAAACTGATCGTGGTGCCGAGCGGTCCGGATGCGGCAGACGATTATCTGGTCGAACACGCAGTGCCCGGTGAGCTGGTGATTTGCAGCGATATCCCGCTGGCCGATCGTTTGGTGAAGAAGGGCGTCGCGGCGCTGGATCCGCGCGGCAAGGAGTTTGACGCGCAGAACATGGGCGAGCGCCTGGCCGTGCGCAACCTGTTCACCGATCTGCGCGAGCAAGGCCAGATGAGCGGCGGGCCCGCACCGTTTGGCGATCGTGAGAAGCAGGCGTTTGCCAATGCGCTGGATCGCATTCTCACGCGCCTGACCCGCAAACCTTAAGCCTTGCACAAATCCCCTTGTAGGAGTGAGCCTGCTCGCGATAGCGGCCGGTCATTCAACAGATATGTTGCCTGATACACCGACATCGCGAGCAGGCTCACTCCTACAGTAGACCGTATCAGGCGTCGTTTTCGTGGGTCAGTTCGAGCACGCGGTCGACCAGTTTGTTGATCCCCGAAGCCGCCTCACTGATGTTCTGTGCCAGCATGTAAGCCGGGGTCGTCACCAGTTTGCGCGCCTTGTCTTCGATGATTTCCGTCACCGCACAGTCTTCGTGGGTGGCGCCCATCTTGTTCAGCGCCCTGGCGGTGTCGGCGTCGTTGCCGATGGTGCAGGTTACGCCCGGGCCGTAGATCTTCGCCGCCAGTGCCGGCGAGATGCACATCAGACCGACCGGTTTGCCCGCTTCGGCAAATGCCTCGGCCAGCGCCAGTACTTCCGGCTGCACGCTGCAGCCAGCGCCTTCAACAGCAAAGTTCGACAGGTTTTTCGCCGCCCCGAAACCTCCCGGCACGATCAGCGCATCGAAGTCATCGACGTCGGCTTCGCGGATGTCCTTGATGTTGCCGCGGGCAATGCGCGCCGATTCCACCAGAACGTTGCGCGACTCGGGCATTTCTTCGCCGGTCAGGTGATTGATCACGTGCAATTGCGCGATGTTCGGGGCGAAGCACTGCACCTGCGCACCGCGTTGGTCGAGACGCAGCAGGGTGATGACGCTTTCATGGATCTCGGCGCCGTCGTACACGCCACTGCCGGACAGGATCACTGCAACTTTTTTGCTCATGGGTTTCTCTCCAGATTCATGGCGCTAAATGTCCACTAAATTGTCGCGCGTTGCCATAGGCCCAAGTGGCGGCTGCACCTGCATGGAGCGCTTTCTACATGGATCGCAACGACGGCGGGGTGTTCATTATTTGGGGTTGCCTGCGGCGTAACGAGCGGGAGATTTTTGGCGTGACAACGCCGCTGGCGAACTTGAATGCCCCAGAGTAGCGAGGATAAAAGTGATCCGTCTGACTGAAAGGGTCGGCCAGCCCGCTCAGTGCCGGCGGGCTGTAGCAAGTCGCCAGCGAGTTATTCGGCTGGCGTCTTCGGTGCGGCAGGCTTGGGTTCTTCGGCTTGATTCAGCAGTGCAGCTTTCGCGGCTTGCTCGTCGGCGTAAACCTGTTTGGCCAGCCGCGCATTCTTGAAGCGGCGGCGCAGCCACAGGCCAACGCCAAGAATCAGCAGCGCCCCGAGTACCCACAACTCGTACTTCTTGATGCTGCCGAGCATGCCTTCCAGTACCGCACCGAAGTGGTAAGCGGCGGCAGCCAGTGCGGTCGCCCAGATCGCCGCACCGATGCCGTTGAGCAGCAGATAACGTCCCGGCGGATACCCCGACAGACCGATCGCCACCGGCATCACTGTGCGCAGACCGTAAACGAAACGGAAACTCAGTACCCAGATGTCAGGATGCTTACGAATGTGCTCCAGCGCGCGGTCGCCCATCAGCTGCCAGCGCGGTTTGCGCGCGAGTAATTTGCGCCCGTGCTTGCGGCCGAGGAAGTACCACAGCTGATCGCCGGCATAGCTGCCGAAGAACGCCACGACCACCACCAGGTTGATGTCCATGTATCCACGAAACGCGAGGAAGCCCGCGAGCACCAGAATGGTTTCGCCTTCGAAGAACGTGCCGAGGAACAAGGCAAAGTAGCCAAAGTCATGCAGAAATTGTTGGAGCATTGTCTGGGTGCTGGCGAAATGAACGCGCAGCCTAACCCTTCGGACACATTCATGAAAGTGTCCAAATGTGTCTCGACGTGAACAATTCCTACACTGACAATGGAATGCGGCTACATGTCACGGGGCACACATAACTGTCATCTGTTCGTCATAATGGCCGTCTATAACTGTCACGCTCGCCCGTTTGCGCGGGCTCAGGAGTCCGCCGTGAGCTTTACCCCTGCCAATCGTCTGTTCCCTGCCACTCGCCTGCGTCGCAACCGTCGTGATGATTTTTCGCGTCGGCTGGTGCGGGAAAATGTGCTGACAGTCGATGACCTGATCCTGCCGGTGTTCGTGCTCGACGGTGAAAACCGCCGCGAAGCCGTGGCCTCGATGCCTGGGGTAGAGCGGCTGACTATCGATCTTCTGCTCGAAGAAGCGGCCAAGTGGGTCGAGTTGGGGATTCCGGCGCTGGCGCTGTTCCCGGTCACCCCTCCTGAACTTAAATCCCTCGACGCCGCAGAAGCCTGGAACCCTCAAGGCATCGCCCAGCGCGCCACCCGCGCTCTGCGTGAGCGTTTCCCTGAGCTGGGAGTGATCACCGACGTCGCGCTCGATCCATTCACCACCCACGGCCAGGACGGCATTCTCGACGAAGAAGGCTACGTACAGAACGACATCACCGTCGATGCACTGGTCCGTCAGGCGTTGTCCCATGCTGAAGCTGGCGCGCAGGTGGTGGCGCCGTCGGACATGATGGACGGTCGCATTCAGGCAATCCGCGAAGCGCTGGAAATCGCCGGCCACGTCAACGTGCGGATCATGGCTTATTCGGCCAAGTACGCCAGCGCCTATTACGGCCCGTTCCGCGATGCTGTCGGTTCGGCGTCGAACCTCGGCAAGGCCAACAAGGCCTCTTATCAGATGGACCCGGCCAACAGCGACGAAGCGCTGCACGAAGTCGGCGCCGACTTGTCTGAAGGCGCGGACATGGTCATGGTCAAGCCCGGCATGCCGTATCTGGACATTCTTTTCCGGGTAAAAGATGCCTTCAAAGTGCCGACCTTCGTCTATCAGGTTAGCGGCGAATACGCCATGCACATGGCGGCGATCCAGAATGGCTGGTTGAGCGAGGCGGTGATTCTCGAATCACTGACCGCCTTTAAACGTGCCGGCGCTGATGGCATCCTGACTTACTTTGCTGTCCGCGCCGCTCAATTGTTACGAGAGCAGAAATAGCCCTCCCAGGAACATTCAATGAATACCGAAGGACTCACGGAAGTTGCAGTAAAAGAAGCTCAACCGGTGGTCGAGCAAATCACCGAGACCCCGCCGGAACTGGAGCCTGCGCCACCCGCGCCGGTCGCTGAACCTGTCGCGGCGGCACCAGTGATTGCGATACCGGGCCTGGATGACAGCAGCCTGTACATCCACCGTGAGCTTTCGCAACTGCAATTCAATATCCGCGTGCTGGAACAGGCGCTGGACGAGTCCTATCCGTTGCTGGAACGCCTGAAGTTCCTGCTGATTTTCTCCAGCAACCTTGACGAATTCTTTGAAATTCGCGTCGCCGGCCTGAAGAAGCAGATTACCTTCGCCCGTGAACAAGCCGGTGCTGACGGCTTGCAGCCGCATCAAGCGCTGGCGCGGATCAGCGAGCTGGTTCACGGTCACGTTGACCGTCAGTACGCGATCCTCAACGACATCCTGTTGCCGGAGCTGGAAAAGCATCAGGTGCGCTTTATTCGTCGCCGCCACTGGACGACCAAGATCAAAACCTGGGTGCGCCGCTATTTCCGCGACGAGATCGCGCCGATCATCACCCCGATCGGCCTCGACCCGACGCACCCGTTCCCGTTGCTGGTGAACAAGAGTCTGAACTTCATCGTCGAGCTCGAAGGCATCGATGCCTTCGGTCGCGATTCCGGTCTGGCGATCATCCCGGCACCGCGTTTGCTGCCACGAATCATCAAGGTGCCGGAAGAAGTCGGCGGCCCGGGTGACAACTATGTGTTCCTGTCGTCGATGATCCACGCCCACGCCGATGACCTGTTCCAGGGCATGAAGGTAAAAGGCTGCTATCAGTTCCGCCTGACCCGAAATGCCGACCTGGCGCTCGATTCCGAAGACGTCGAAGACCTGGCCCGCGCCCTGCGTGGCGAGCTGTTCTCGCGTCGTTACGGTGACGCGGTGCGTCTGGAAGTCGCTGACACCTGCCCGAAACACCTCTCGGACTACCTGCTCAAGCAGTTCAACCTGAGCGAGAGCGAGCTGTATCAGGTCAACGGCCCGGTCAACCTGACGCGGCTGTTCAGCATCACCGGTCTGGACAGTCATCCGGAGCTGCAATACACGCCGTTCACCCCGCAGATCCCGAAACTGCTGCAGAACAGCGAAAACATTTTCAGCGTGGTCAGCAAGCAGGACATCCTGCTGCTGCACCCGTTCGAGTCGTTCACCCCGGTGGTCGACCTCCTGCGTCAGGCGGCGAAAGACCCGCACGTGCTCGCTGTGCGCCAGACGCTGTACCGCTCCGGTGCCAACTCCGAGATCGTCGATGCGCTGGTGGATGCCGCGCGTAACGGCAAGGAAGTGACGGCAGTCATCGAGCTGCGTGCACGGTTCGACGAAGAGTCCAACCTGCAACTGGCCAGCCGTCTGCAAGCGGCCGGTGCGGTGGTGATCTACGGCGTGGTCGGCTTCAAGACCCACGCCAAGATGATGCTGATCCTGCGTCGCGAGGCCGGCGAGATCGTCCGTTACGCGCACCTCGGCACCGGGAACTATCACGCCGGTAACGCCAAGCTCTACACCGACTACAGCCTGCTGACCTCCGACGATGCCTTGTGCGAAGACGTCGGCAAACTGTTCAGCCAGTTGATCGGCATGGGTAAAACCCTGCGCATGAAGAAGCTGCTGCATGCGCCCTTCACCCTGAAGAAGGGCATGCTCGACATGATCACCCGCGAGACGCAATTTGCGCTCGACGGCAAACCGGCGCACATCATCGCCAAGTTCAACTCGCTGACCGATCCGAAGATCATCCGCGCGCTGTACAAGGCCAGCCAGTCCGGCGTGCGCATCGATCTGGTGGTGCGCGGCATGTGCTGCCTGCGTCCGGGCATCGCCGGTGTTTCGCACAACATCCATGTGCGCTCGATCATCGGCCGATTCCTGGAACACACCCGCGTGTTCTACTTCCTCAATGGCGGCGATGAGCAGATGTTCCTCTCCAGCGCCGACTGGATGGAGCGCAACCTCGACAAGCGCGTCGAGACTTGCTTCCCGGTAGAAGGCAAGAAGCTGCTGACCCGGGTGAAGAAAGAACTGGAGCTGTATTTGACTGACAATACCCACAGCTGGAGTTTGCAGTCGGATGGTCGTTATATTCGCAACACGCCGACCGGCAACCAGAACCCGCGCAGTGCGCAGGCGACGTTGCTGGAGCGGTTGGGTAGCCCGATCTTGCCGGTGAGCAGTTGAGGCCTTGAAGGTCAAAAGCCCCTCACCCTAACCCTCTCCCAGAGGGAGAGGGGACTGACCGGGTTGGATGGGCGAGTTACGCCGACCTGAACTACCGAGTCGAACTCAGGCCTTGAAGCCAACGGAGATCGGCTCCCTCTCCCTCGGGAGAGGGCTGGGGTGAGGGGGAAGGCCCACCTCCAATTTCAAGCCGAACCCAATAAAAAAGGCGATCCCTGTGGATCGCCTTTTTTGTGCCTGCCCGACTCAGTGGACGGTAAGGACGATACCAACCCGCGTCAGCCAATCCGCCTCAAGCCCGAAATCCGCCTGAGTCAGCTGGTTCTCATCCAGCCAGTTCTCCGGGAATTCCACATCGAGGGTGTTGCCCTTGGCATGCAGCACCACCTGCGGCATCGCCTGAGTACCGCGAATGTGGTGGAACAGGATCGCAAAGCGCAGCAGCACACAGAGGCGAATCAGCTTGTCGCCGTCGTCGCCGAAATCGGCAAACTTGTCCTTGGGAATGTTGCGGCGATGACCACGCACCAATAGCGCGAGCATCTGTTGGTCTTCGCGGGAGAACCCGGCGAGGTCCGAGTGTTCGATCAGGTAAGCACCGTGTTTGTGGTAGTGATAGTGCGCGATGTCGAGACCGACTTCGTGCACTTTCGCTGCCCAACCGAGGAGTTCGCGCCAGATGCCGTCGTCCAGCTCCCAGTCCACTGCCACCTGGTCAAACGCGTGCAAGGCTTTGCGCTCAACCCGCGCCGCCTGTTCCAGGTCGACGTGGTAACGCTCCATCAGCGAGGTCAGGGTGCGCTCGCGCACGTCTTCATGATGATGACGGCCGAGCAGGTCGTAGAGCACGCCTTCACGCAGAGCGCCGTCGCAGTGGTCCATGCGTTGCAGTTCGAGGGCGTCGAAAATCGCTTCGAGAATCGCCAGACCCGCCGGGAAGATTGTCCGGCGATCAGGCTTGATGCCTTCGAAATCGATCTTGTCGACGTCACCGAGCTTGAACAGGCGGCGCTTGAGCCACGCCAGGCCTTCGGCATTCACTTCGCCAGTGCCGTGACCGCCGGCCTTCAGCGCCAGGCCGATGGCACGGATGGTGCCCGAGGAGCCGATGGCTTCATCCCAGGTCAGGCGATGCAGGGCGTGTTCGATGCTCATGATCTCCAGCCGCGCCGCGGTATACGCCTGGGCGTAGCGGGCCGGGGTGATCTTGCCGTCCTTGAAGTAGCGTTGAGTGAAGCTGACACAGCCCATTTGCAGGCTTTCGCGCAACAATGGCTCAAAGCGCTGGCCAATGATGAATTCGGTACTGCCGCCGCCGATATCGGCGACCAAACGTTTGCCCGGGGTGTCGGCGAGGGTGTGCGACACGCCCAGATAAATCAGGCGCGCTTCTTCACGGCCGGAAATGACTTCCACCGGATGACCTAGGATTTCTTCGGCGCGGTGGATGAATTCGAGGCGGTTGCGCGCTTCACGCAGGGCGTTGGTGCCGACGATGCGCACGGCGCCCAGCGGCATACCGTTGATCAGTTGGGCAAAACGCTTGAGGCAATCGAGGCCGCGTTGCATCGATTCTTCGTTGAGATGGCGCTCATCGTCGATGCCGGCGGCAAGTTGAACCTTCTCGCCGAGGCGTTCGAGAATGCGGATTTCACCGTTCTGGGCCTTGGCCACGACCATGTGAAAGCTGTTCGAGCCCAGGTCGATTGCGGCGATCAGGGACAGATTCTTGGCTTGGGATTGCGGCATGGTCAGGGGGTCTCGGTCGATAACCCCGTCATCGTGCCACGATCAAACGCTGGCGCCAACGCGCATGGTTCAAACCGCCGGAGCGCGCACCCCGAACCTGATCGTTCCCACGCTCTGCGTGGGAATGCCTCACCGGACGCTCTGCGTCCGCTTTTGGGACGCGGAGCGTCCCTGGCTGTATTCCCACGCGGAGCGTGGGAACGATCAGGATGAGGCAGATTCAGGCTGTCGCTTCCACCGTGCCAATAAAGTTCGCCAGCTCTGCCGTCTGCGGATGGGCAAACAACACCTTCGGATCCCCCACCTCATGGACTTTGCCATGATGCATGAACACGAGTTTGTCGCCGACCTCGCGGGCAAAGCGCATTTCATGGGTGACCATGATCAGCGTCATACCTTCCTTGGCCAGTTGCCGCACCACGCTGAGCACTTCATTGACCAGTTCCGGGTCGAGCGCCGAGGTGATTTCATCGCAAAGCAACACTTTTGGCGACATCGCCAGCGCCCGGGCAATCGCCACACGCTGTTGCTGGCCCCCAGACAACCGATCCGGGAAGGCATCGAACTTTTCCCCGAGCCCCACGCGCTCCAGCATCTCCCTGGCCAGCTCCGCAGCCTTGGCTTTCGGCACTTTCTGTACCACCTGCGGCGCGAGCATGACGTTTTCGCCCACGGTCAGGTGCGGGAACAGGTTGAACTGCTGAAACACCATGCCGACTTTCTGCCGCAGGCTGCGCAGATCGGCGCGGGCGGCGTCGAGGTATTCCCCGTCGACTTCGATCACGCCGTCATTGATCGATTCCAGACCATTGAGGGTGCGCAGCAGGGTGGATTTGCCCGAGCCGCTGCGGCCGATGATCGCCACCACTTGGCCTTCTTCGACACTGAGGTCGATGCCTTTGAGCACGTGGTGATCGCCGTAATATTTATGCAGGGCGGAAATTCTAAGCAGAGGCATGCAGTCTCCTTTCCAGGTAGCGCGCACTGAGGGACAAGGGGTAGCAGAGCAGGAAGTAGCCGAGGGCGACGAGGCCGTAGACCATGAACGGTTCAAACGTGGCGTTGGCGAGCATGCCGCCGGTCTTGGTCAGTTCGGTGAAGCCGATGATCGAGGTCACGGCGGTGCCCTTGACCACTTGCACCGAGAAGCCCACGGTCGGCGCCACAGCGATGCGCAGTGCTTGCGGCAGGATCACGTAGCGCAGTTGTTCCAGCGGATTCAGCGCCAGACTCGCCGAGGCTTCCCACTGGCCATGGGCGATCGACTCGACGCAGCCGCGCCAGATCTCCGCCAGATAAGCGCTGGTAAACAAGGTCAGGGCAATCGCTGCGGCCATCCACGGCGAGATTTCGATCCCGGCCAGCGCCACGCCGAAGAACACCAGAAACAACTGCATCAACAGCGGCGTGCCCTGAAACAGCTCGATCCAGGTGCGGGCGATGCTGCTCGGCACAGAGTTTTTCGAGATGCGCATGACCAGGATCAGCAGCCCGACGATCCCGCCACCAATGAACGCCACCAGCGACAGCGCCAGTGTCCATTGCAGGCCGGTGAGCAGGTTGCGCAGGATGTCCCAAAAGGTGAAATCGCTCATGCGCGGCTCCCGCTTCGACTGATATAGCGTCGGCCAATCCAGTTCAGCAACTGGCGAATCAGCAGCGCCATGCACAGGTAGATCAGCGTGGTCAGCGCATAGGTTTCAAAGGCGCGGAAGTTGCGCGACTGAATGAAGTTGGCGGCAAAACTCAGCTCTTCGGTGGCGATTTGCGAACACACCGCCGAGCCGAGCATGACGATGATGATCTGGCTGCTCAGGGCCGGCCAGACCTTGCCCAGTGCCGGCAGCAGCACCACGTGGCGGAACGCCTCGAAACGCGTCATCGCCAATGCCGCTGCGGCTTCCAGCTGTCCGCGCGGGATTGCCTGAATGCCGGCGCGAATAATTTCCGTCGAATAAGCACCGAGGTTGATCACCATCGCCAGCACCGCCGCTTGCCACTCGGAAATCTGCACGCCCAGCGACGGCAGGCCGAAGAAGATAAAGAACAACTGCACCAGAAACGGCGTGTTGCGGATCAACTCGACGTAGACGCCGAAGATTGCCGAGAACGGGCGGATGTTCCACGCCCGCACCAAAGCCCCGACAACTCCGACACCGACCCCGAGCAGCGCACCGATGGCCGTCAGCTCAAGGGTGAACAGCGCCCCGCGCAGCAACAGGTCGGTGTTTTCCACCACCGGCATGAAATCGAACTGATAAGCCATGAAGGTCTCCCGCGCAGTCGATCAGAGATCGGCCGGCAGCGGCTCTTTCAGCCAGGTCTGCGAGTTCTTTTCCAGTGCGCCGTCAGCCTTGGCGGTGGTCAGGATGTCGTTGACCTTGGCCAGCAGCGCCGCTTCGTTCTTGTTCACGCCAACGTAGACCGGCGAATCCTTGAGCTTCACTTTCAGCGCAGGGACGCGTTTCGGGTTCTTTTCGCTGATCGCGACCATCACCACGTTGCCGCTGGCGATCAGATCAACCTGGCCGGCGAGGTAGGCGGCGATGGTCGAGTTGTTATCTTCGAAGCGCTTGATGGTCACGCCTTCGGGGGCTACCTTGGTCAGTTCGATGTCTTCGATGGCGCCACGGGTGACGCTGATGGTCTTGCCCTTGAGGTCGTCGAGGCTGGCGATGGCTGCATCTGGCGGGCCGAACACGGCGAGGTAGAACGGCGCATAAGCACGGGAGAAGTCGATGACTTTTTCGCGCTCAGGGTTTTTGCCGAGGCTGGAGATCACCAGATCGACTTTGCCGGTGGTCAGGAACGGGATGCGGTTGGTGCTATTCACCGGGGTCAGTTCGAGTTTGACCTTGAGCTGGTCCGCCAGCAGTTTTGCCGTGTCGATATCGAGGCCGCGCGGTTTCATGTCCGGGCCGACCGAGCCGAATGGCGGGAAGTCCTGGGGCACGGCGACTTTCAGCGTGCCGCGTTTGACCACGTCGTCGAGACCGTCGGCGTGCGCGGGGGCCTGGCTGAGCAACAGGCTGGAAAACAGAGCGGCGAGGAGGGCGCTGTAACGCTTGGTCATGGACAATCTCCGGATCGGCGGGAAGTGATTTCTGCGATCGGACAGAGCATGGGCCGTGCCAATACACCGGTTTCGACGCGGCAGACCGCGGTTTCAGCGGCTTTGTTCGGTCTTACTGGTCTGAACAGTCAGGTTGTTTTTCGCACTGCCATGGCGCACCGGTGTGGTTCGCCGAACCCTGCTGGGGCACGACTTGCCGGACTCGGCGAATAGCTTTACAACTAGCCGCACATTGGCCTGGCGCGTCTGAAAAACCATGAACTCGATTTCCCGTGCGGTACCCGAAGTGGCGCTGCAAGCGATCCGCAAACTGATCACTGAGCAGGGTTTCGGTGCGGGCGATGCGTTGCCGTCGCAACGGGACCTGGCGCTGCAACTGGGCGTCAGCCGGGCGTCGTTGCGTGAGGCGTTGTCCTCGCTGAGTGCGCTGGGTGTGGTCAGTATTCAGCCGGGCAAAGGCGTGTTCGTGCAGTCGCCCGTAGAGTTGCCGCGTGGCGCGCAGGCACCGGGCTGGCCATTTGCGGCGCAAGCGTCACCGCTGGATATCTTTCAGTTGCGCTATGCGCTGGAAGGCTTCGCCGCAGGGCTGGCGGCGGTCACGTTAAGCACGTTCGATCTGGATGCGCTCGAAGACAACGTTGCGGCCATGCGTGACCAATTGAGGGCTGGTGACTTTGAGGCAGCAGCAAAACTGGACTTCGAATTCCACCGCCGAATCCTCTTGGCCAGCGGCAATCAGGCGATGTTGAGCATCCTCACTGCCAGCGCCGAGATCTTTCTCGAGAGCCAGAAACTACCGTTCATCCGCACCGAACGCGCCATGGAAACCTGGCAGGAACACCGCAAGATCCTCCGGGCCCTTACACGCCGCGCCTCCGGTGCTGCACAAAAAGCCATGCAGGAACACGTGCGCAACGCCGCCCTGCGTACCGGAATTGCTTTCATTGCCCCCGCCACGACGTGACTTGAGCTATACCCAAACTCATCGAGTGCCATAGCAAGACTCAATCAACTGCGGCTTCCTGAACAGGGGAAGGGCGGCTATGATGGGCCACGTTTTTTTGCTTACAACCTGGAGAATTCCATGAGCAGCGATCTTATCAAACACGTTAGCGACGCTAGCTTCGAAGCCGACGTACTCAAGGCCGAAGGCGCTGTCCTGGTCGATTACTGGGCTGAATGGTGCGGTCCTTGCAAAATGATCGCTCCGGTTCTGGACGAGATTGCCGAGACTTACAAAGGCAAGCTGACCGTTGCCAAACTGAACATCGACGAAAACCAGGAAACCCCGGCCAAGCACGGCGTGCGTGGTATCCCGACCCTGATGCTGTTCAAGAACGGCAACGTTGAAGCGACCAAAGTCGGCGCCCTGTCGAAGTCGCAACTGGCGGCTTTCCTCGACGCCAACATCTAAGCGTCGCTGTAAAGTGCCTGAAAAAAAGCCCCGCAAATTAGCGGGGCTTTTTGCGTATTCAGGGCTAGACGCTCCGAAACTCAGGTGGTACATTCGGCCCCGCACTGGTTTCTCCATTGCCCCCTGCTAGCCGTCGCCGACGCACTCCTTTTCGAATTAGTTCGCGATCCTGTCGCCTTCTCCGCGGCGCGGCCTCATTAAGCCAAAAGCTTAATTTCCCCCCTCCATAAATGATTACGTCATTCCTATATGAATCTGACTGAACTCAAGCAAAAGCCGATTACCGAACTGCTCGAATTGGCCGAACAGATGGGCATAGAAAATATGGCCCGTTCGCGCAAGCAGGACGTGATTTTCTCCCTGCTGAAAAAGCACGCGAAAAGCGGCGAGGAAATCTCCGGTGATGGCGTGCTGGAGATTCTCCAGGACGGCTTCGGCTTCCTGCGCTCCGCTGACGCTTCCTACCTGGCCGGCCCGGACGATATCTACGTCTCGCCAAGCCAGATCCGCCGTTTCAACTTGCGCACCGGTGACACCATCGTTGGCAAGATCCGCCCTCCGAAGGAAGGCGAGCGGTATTTCGCCCTGCTCAAGGTCGACACGATCAACTTCGATCGTCCCGAGAACGCGAAAAACAAGATTCTCTTCGAGAACCTGACTCCGCTGTTCCCGACCGTGCGCATGAAGATGGAAGCCGGTAACGGCTCCACCGAAGACTTGACCGGTCGTGTCATCGACCTGTGCGCCCCGATCGGCAAAGGCCAGCGTGGTCTGATCGTTGCACCGCCGAAAGCCGGTAAAACGATCATGCTGCAGAACATCGCCGCGAACATCGCCCGTAACAACCCTGAAGTTCACCTGATCGTGCTGCTGATCGACGAACGTCCGGAAGAAGTAACCGAAATGCAGCGCACCGTGCGCGGCGAAGTGGTTGCCTCGACCTTCGACGAGCCGCCGACCCGTCACGTACAGGTAGCCGAAATGGTGATCGAGAAGGCCAAGCGCCTGGTCGAGCACAAGAAAGACGTGGTGATCCTGCTCGACTCCATCACCCGTCTGGCCCGTGCCTACAACACCGTGATCCCGAGCTCCGGCAAGGTATTGACCGGAGGTGTCGATGCCCACGCCCTCGAGAAGCCAAAGCGTTTCTTCGGTGCCGCGCGTAACATCGAAGAAGGCGGCTCGCTGACCATTATCGCCACCGCGCTGGTTGAAACCGGCTCGAAGATGGACGAAGTGATCTACGAAGAGTTCAAGGGTACCGGCAACATGGAACTGCCTCTGGATCGTAAGATCGCCGAGAAGCGTGTGTTCCCGGCCATCAACATCAACCGCTCCGGCACCCGCCGCGAAGAGTTGCTGACCGCCGACGACGAACTGCAGCGTATGTGGATCCTGCGCAAGCTGCTGCACCCGATGGACGAAGTGGCTGCCATCGAGTTCCTGGTCGACAAGCTGAAGACGACCAAGACCAACGACGAGTTCTTCTTGTCGATGAAGCGTAAGTAATACACACGCTGTAAAAAAGAACGCTCCCGAAAGGGGGCGTTTTTTTTGCGTACGCGCCGCATAACTTTCGTAACGCGCTACTGTCCTTGTCTGGAGCGGTTTGTACCTACAAGGATAAGAAAGGTTATGCACACGTTTGGCAATCGCCGTGATATCGACGGATTACGGGCGCTGGCGGTTATTCCCGTCGTCCTGTTTCATTTCGGATTCAACACATTCAGCGGCGGCTTTGTCGGCGTTGATGTGTTCTTCGTCATTTCCGGTTTTCTGATCACTTCAATCCTGTTTCGTGAAATCAGCGCGCAGCGCTTCAGCTTCCTCGACTTCTGGGGGCGTCGCGCCCGACGCATCCTGCCGGCGTTGACTGTGGTTGTGGTGGTGACGCTGGCATTAGGCTGGCTGTTGCTGACGGCCAAGGACCTTGCCGAACTGGGGCGAACGATTCGTTACCAGTCGCTGTTCATTTCCAACATCCTGTTCATGCGTGAAGACGGCTACTTTGCGCCGGCGTCGGAACTCAAGCCGTTGCTGCATACCTGGTCGCTGGCGGTGGAAGAGCAGTACTACATCTTCTTCCCGTTGATGATGGTCTTGCTGATGCGCTACCTCCGTCATTGGCGCTGGATGCTGTTCGCCGTGCTGCTGGTGTCGTTCGGCCTGAACATCATCTACATCGAACGCCGGCCGGAGTTTGCCTTTTTCTCGTTGCCGACCCGCGCGTGGGAGCTGCTCTGCGGGGCCATGCTGGCGGTAATACCCGTGCCTAAGCATGTTGCGCGGCCATGGCTGCGGCAGTCCGTTGGCCTTGTCGGGCTTGCGGCGGTGCTGGTGGCGGTGTTTACCTTCGACAAAACCACAGTGTTCCCGGGTTGGGCGGCGCTGTTGCCGGTATTGGGCACGACGGCGCTGATCTGGTCGGGTGCACAGGGCCCAACGTGGGCGGGCCGGTTGTTGAGTATCCGGGTTCTGGTGTGGATCGGCTTGCTCTCCTATTCGCTGTATCTGTGGCATTGGCCGGTTTACGTGTATGCCAATGCGATCTCCATCGACGGTATCCAGCCGCTGGAAGCGCTCGGTTGGATGGCCCTGGCATTGGCGCTGGCCTGGCTGAGCCTGCGCTATATCGAACTACCCTTCCGTGAAAAGCGTGTATTCGCCAGCCGTAACTCAGTGTTGATAGGAGGTTTGGTGTCGATCGCCGTGCTGGCGATTACCGGTTCGGCCATTCGTTCGGCAGACGGCGTGCCGCAGCGCCTGACCGGCAAGGCACTGGAATATGCGCAATCGCGCGAGTGGAATGCGGGGCAGTCGAACTGCATGCACTTGAGCACGGACAAGGCACTGACCAAATCCTGCCTTGTGGGTGGTGATCAACATATAACGGCGACGAAAATGTTCTGGGGCGACAGTCACGCCGCCGCGTTGTTGCCAGCCATCGAAGGCAATGCCGGGCGCAACGTGCAGCCGGTGTGGCTGTACAGCTTGACCGGGTGCCCGCCGATCATCGATGACCACTTACGCCCTCAGTGCAAAGACTTCAACCAGCGCAACATGGACCGCGTCAGGAGTCTGGGGATCAAGGACGTGGTGTTGGCGGCGAACTGGAGCCTGTACGTTTATGGTCGTGAAGACGGCGATGGCGATATACAGTTCCTGCTTGATCGCAAGGACAACCCGCGCCAGGCAGAGCAGCGCATGGCTGCCGCCCTCAAGGCGCAAGTGGCCGAGTTGCGTGAAGCGGGTGTGCAAGTCTGGCTGTTCAAGGAAGTGCCACTGCAACACAAGAGCTTCATCGACCGTCTGACCAGTCTGGCGCGCATCGGCCGTTCGGCAGAAGGTCTCGGTCGCCCGCTCAACGAACATTTGGCTCGCCAGCAGTTTTTCACTTCGTTGTTCGGCTCGATGAGCGCCGCTGATTCCGGCATTCATGTCATCGATCCGACGCCGCTGATGTGCAAGGACGGCTTGTGCGCCATCGATGTCGATGGCCACTCGCAATACAAGGATGCCGATCATCTTTCGGACGTTGGCAGCGCCAGACTGAGCCCGTTGTTTGCGCCATTGATGCTGGGTACCAGCGACAATTGATTGATGCCAGGCTCTGACGGGCTGCTGTTTGCCCGTCAGAGCAGGTAGGATGTACGCCTATTTTGAGGGTGCCATCGTCAATGAAATTCAAGGATCTTCGGGATTTCGTGCAGCAGCTTGAGCAGCGCGGAGAGTTGAAACGCATCCAGATTCCCGTCTCGCCGGTGCTGGAAATGACCGAGGTGTGCGATCGCACGCTGCGGGCCAAGGGCCCGGCGTTGCTGTTCGAGAAACCCACCGGCTACGACATCCCGGTGCTCGGCAACCTGTTCGGCACGCCTGAACGGGTGGCGATGGGCATGGGCGCCGAATCGGTCAGCGAGCTGCGCGAAATCGGCAAGCTGCTAGCGTTCCTCAAGGAGCCGGAGCCACCGAAGGGCTTGAAAGACGCATGGTCGAAACTGCCGATCTTCCGCAAGATCATCTCGATGGCGCCGAAAGTCGTCAAAGACGCGGTGTGCCAGGAAGTGGTCATCGAAGGCGACGACGTCGATCTGGCCATGCTGCCGGTGCAGACCTGCTGGCCCGGCGACGTCGGCCCGCTGATCACCTGGGGTCTGACCGTCACCAAAGGCCCGAACAAGGATCGCCAGAACCTCGGTATCTACCGTCAGCAAGTGATTGGCCGCAACAAGGTGATCATGCGCTGGCTCAGCCACCGTGGCGGCGCTCTCGACTTCCGCGAGTGGTGCGAGAAGCATCCGGGCCAGCCGTTCCCGGTGTCCGTCGCCCTGGGTGCGGATCCGGCGACCATTCTCGGCGCCGTGACGCCAGTGCCGGACAGCCTGTCCGAATACGCTTTCGCCGGGCTCTTGCGCGGTAACCGCACCGAACTGGTCAAGTGCCGTGGTAACGACCTGCAAGTGCCGGCCACCGCCGAAATCATCCTCGAAGGCGTAATCCACCCGGGCGAGATGGCTGACGAAGGTCCTTACGGCGATCACACCGGTTACTACAACGAAGTCGACAGCTTCCCGGTGTTCACCGTCGAGCGCATCACCCACCGGATCAAACCGATCTACCACAGCACCTACACCGGTCGTCCGCCAGATGAGCCGGCGATCCTCGGCGTTGCGTTGAACGAAGTGTTCGTGCCGATCCTGCAGAAGCAGTTCCCGGAGATCACCGACTTCTACCTGCCGCCGGAAGGCTGTTCGTACCGCATGGCTGTGGTGACGATGAAGAAGTCGTATCCGGGGCACGCCAAGCGCGTGATGCTCGGTGTCTGGTCGTTTTTGCGACAGTTTATGTACACCAAGTTCGTTATCGTCACTGACGACGATATCAACGCCCGTGACTGGAACGACGTGATCTGGGCCATCACTACGCGCATGGACCCCAAGCGCGACACTGTGATGATCGATAACACGCCGATCGACTACCTCGACTTCGCCTCGCCGATCTCAGGGTTAGGTTCGAAAATGGGCCTCGATGCCACCCACAAGTGGCCGGGCGAAACCACTCGCGAGTGGGGCCGTGTGATCGTCAAGGACGACGCCGTCACCCAACGGATCGATGCCATCTGGAATCAGTTAGGAATAGATTGATGCGTGTAACCCTGCAGCCCTCCGGAGCAGTGCTTGAGATACAGCCCGGTGAGCGGATTCTCGACGGCGCGCGGCGTCTGGGCTACGAATGCCCGCAAAGCTGCCGCAACGGTAATTGTCATGTGTGTGCGGCGTTGCTGGTTGAAGGCCGCGTCGCGCAGGATGGCAAAGTGCACGACCACGGCGAGTTCTACACTTGCATAGCCGAGCCGCTGGAAGACTGCATCCTGCTGTGGGATGGCGTGCTCGCGCTGGGAGAACTGCCGGTGCGCAGCCTGTCATGTCAGGTCATCGAATGCCGCGACGTGGGTGGCGACACCTGGCGTGTGCGGCTGCGCGCTCCGGCGGGCAAGCCACCGCGTTATCACGCCGGGCAGTATTTGATGATCGAGCGCGAGAACGGTGAGAAGTCAGCGTTCTCCATGGCCTCGGCACCGCACGGCGGGCGTGATCTTGAAATCCACGTGCTGGCGCGCGAAGCCAGTGCACTGAGCCTGATCGAACAGCTGCAACGCAACGCGATGGTGCGGGTCGAGTTGCCGTTCGGCGATACGCATCTGGCCGAGCTGCCCGACGGGCCGCTGGTGTTGGTTGCCGCCGGCACCGGCATGGGCCAGATTCACGCCCTGATCGAACACTGCCGCGCTAAAGGCTTCAAACACCCGGTGCATCTGTACTGGGGCGTGCGCCGTCCGGAAGATTTCTATGAGATCGAACATTGGGACGAGTGGCTGAAATTACCCAATCTGTTCCTGCATAAAGTCGTCAGCGATCAATGCGGTTGGGAAGGGCGCTGCGGCATGCTGCACGAGGCAGTCTGTGAAGATTTCCCGGATCTGAAACCGCTGCACGTCTACGCCAGCGGCTCGCCGGCCATGGTCTACGGCACTCTGGACGCACTGGTTGAAGCGGGCATGGACGCCCATCAAATGCGCGCCGACGTGTTCGCTTACGCCCCCCGCTCCTGATTCGTTATAACTCGCTATATAGCCGATCGGTATTTATGTAATCGCATAAATACCGCTAGGTTATATATCAATCAGGCAATCAATTAAGAACTGTGCCATGGCACTCAAATTGCCTTAAAACATATGTGCCTTATTGTTACAGCGGTGCGTTCTATTAAGTAATTCTTCACCCGCGGGGAGCTGAACGCTATTCGCCATGAGCGCCATTGAAAACGCTTTTCTGAATTTGAATTACCCTCCGCGGCTCGATCTTGGGCCGCAGCTGACGCACGAACAACTTCTCGCTTCCATGCAATCAACCATGGCGCGCCACAAGGGCGGGCCGGTGTGGCTGTTCGCGTATGGCTCACTGATCTGGCGGCCTGAATGCTCGGCGGTGGAGCGGCTGCGCGGACGCGTGCATGGTTACCATCGCGGTTTGTACCTGTGGTCGCACGAGCATCGCGGCACGCCGGAAATGCCCGGTCTGGTGTTTGGTCTGGATCGCGGCGGTTCGTGCAGTGGCTTCGCCTATCGCTTGCCGGAAGATAATCTCGACGCGGCGCTGTACGCCTTGTGGAAACGCGAGATGCCAGTGCCTTCCTACCGGCCACACTGGCTCAACTGCCGGCTCGAAGATGGCAGTCAGGTTCAGGCGTTGGGATTCGTTTTGGAGCGACACCTGCCCAGCTATGCCGGCAACTTGCCGGATCACGTGCTGAGCCAAGTGTTCGCAAGCGCTTGCGGGCGTTACGGCACCACTCGCGATTATGTCGAGCAGACCGCCCACGCCCTGCGCAGCCACGCCATGCCAGACCGTAATCTGGAGGCGCGGCTCAAGCGCTGTAAATCACAAAGCGATCAAGCGACTGCTTCACGGCTCTGACTGGCGACTTGCTTGTGCCATAGCGTCGGGGCCAGGAAGGCCATCGCCAGCAGGCAAGCGCCCACCAGCAGGACGAAACCGCCGTCCCAGCCAAAATGGTCAACGGTGTAGCCCATCGCCGCACTGGCCGCGACCGAACCACCCAGATAGCCGAACAGGCCGGTGAAACCCGCAGCCGTGCCGGCGGCTTTCTTCGGCGCCAGTTCCAGCGCCTGCAGACCGATCAACATCACCGGGCCGTAGATCAGGAAGCCGATCGAAAACAGCGCGATCATGTCGACGGTCGGGTTACCGGCCGGGTTCAGCCAGTAAACCAGGGTCGCCACGGTCACCAGCGCCATGAACACCATACCGGTCAGGCCACGGTTGCCACGGAAGATCTTGTCCGACATCCAGCCGCACAGCAGCGTGCCCGGAATGCCCGCCCACTCGTAGAAGAAGTAAGCCCACGAAGTTTTATCGACGGTGAAACCCTTGGCTTCTTTCAGGTAGGTCGGCGCCCAGTCCAGTACGCCGTAGCGCAGCAGGTAAACGAAGACGTTAGCCATGGCGATGTACCAGAGCATTTTGTTGCGCAGCACGTATTTGACGAAGATTTCCTTGGCACTGAATTCGTCTTCGTGGCTGGCGTCGTACCCTTCCGGGTAATCGTTCTTGTACTTCTCGATGGGCGGCAGGCCGACCGATTGCGGGGTGTCGCGCATGGTGATGAAGGCAAATACCGCCACGCCCAGCGCCACTGCTGCCGGTACGTAAAACGCCGCGTGCCAGTCGTTGAACAAGCCCATGCCGAGCAGGAACAGCGGGCCGATCAGGCCGCCGCCAACGTTATGCGCCACGTTCCACACGGATACCACGCCACCGCGTTCCTTCTGCGACCACCAGTGCACCATGGTCCGGCCACTTGGCGGCCAGCCCATGCCCTGGGCCCAGCCGTTGATGAACAGCAGGATGAACATCATGGTCACGCTGGACGTTGCCCAAGGCGCGAAACCGAAAATGAACATCACCCCAGCCGAGACCAGCAGGCCGAACGGCAGGAAGTAGCGCGGGTTGGAACGGTCGGACACCAGGCCCATGAGGAATTTCGACAGGCCGTAGGCGATGGCAATCGCCGACATCGCCAGGCCCAGATCGCCACGGCTGTAGCCTTCGTCGATCAGGTACGGCATGGCCAGCGAGAAGTTTTTGCGCAGCAGGTAGTAACCCGCGTAGCCAAAGAAGATACCGGCGAAGATCTGCCAGCGCAGGCGTCGGTACGTGCTGTCTATTTTTTCTTCAGGCAATGGAGCCTGATGTGCGGCAGGACGAAAGAAAGCAAACATTCAAGAGCTCCAGATTTCTTGTTTTGACTGCGGATGCGAATGTTACAGTTTCGTTACCGAAAATAGCACCGGTTCGCATCGAGCAAATAGCGGAAAATGTTGGAAGTCGCGCGTTCCTTTACGAACCTGTCGCTCAGCTGTAAGAACAGGGCGTTTTTGTCGCGCCTGGAATGTTGTGTCTTAGACTCGCGATCTATGGATCGACTGATTTCGCGAGATAAACGATGACCCCGAAAGTTCGCAGGCTATTGCCCAGACTGTTGATGGTCGCAGTGGTGACTGTTTCAGTGTTGGCACTGAGCTTCGCCCAAGGTTCTGCGGCGCCAGGCCTGCGCAATGTCACCGTGTTGATCGTTCGTCATGCGGAAAAGCCTGATGTAGGCCGTGAACTGAATGCCCGGGGCGAACAACGCGCTGCGGCTTATGCCGACTATTTCACGCCGTTGAAACTGGATGGCCAGGCGCTCACCCCTCAGCGTCTGATCGCTACCGCCGACAGCCCGGAAAGTATGCGGCCACGGCAGACACTGATCCCGCTGTCCCAGCGCCTGCAACTGCCCATCGAACAGCCCTGCGCCAATAACCAGGTCGACGAGCTGGTCACTCGGCTGCGCAAGCACAATCAGGCAAAAACCGTGCTGATTGCCTGGCACCACGGCCATATCAACAAACTGATTGCAGCTTTCGGCGGCGATGGCCCGGCGCTGATCGGTCAGGCGAAATGGCCAGTGGATGTGTATGACTGGCTGATTGTTCTGCGCTTCGATGACAAGGGGCAGTTGGTCCAATCTCGTAGTCGGAAGGTTCAGGAACAGTTGATGCCCGGTGACGTTGCAGGCGCAAACGGCAGCTAAACATCCGTCGGAAAAATTACCTGCGACTATTCGCGCAGCGGATTTTCCCGGTTTCCCGAGGGGATCAGGGAAACGTCCTGCATGCAGCGGCGAAGGTGCGCCATTCAGTTAAAAGTCACTGCTCAGTAACCTTTGTGTTGTTGCCGGAGGGGGCAACTCACTAGGGAGGGGCAGGATCATGCGCTGGATTTTTGCTGGGCTTTTGTTGGTAATCGGCGGTTCTGCGCTGGCCTCAGAAGTGTTTTTGATACCGGAAAACAATCCCCAGCCGATTTACCCGCTGGAGCTGCAAAGGGCGGGTGTAACGGGCGAGGTGAAGGTTAGTTTCATTGCCAGTGCGGATGGTTCAGTCAGCGAAATCAGCATTCGAGAGAGCACTCATCCTGACTTGGCCGATGCGGTTCGAGACGCTATAGCGCAGTGGCGTTTCAAGCCTTGGACGGTTGAAGGGAATAAACCTGAACAGCAGGAAATCATCGCGCCAATGATTTTCAGGCTCGATCTGGATCTGCCCATTCACGTCAATCAGCAACTGAAAGCCTTGCGATGCCGTACGGTTAACGAGAACCTCGCCAACATTGCAGAGTACTCATGGATCGATTCGGCGGTATTTGCTCAAACCCGCGCCTATCTCTCGAACGTCTTCCATAAAACTCAGCTACCGGACGCACAACGTCTGGCGATGATTGCCAAGATGAATCGGCAGGTTGAAAAGATCGTCAGGGCTTGTCGGCAGAGTCCGACGCGTAAATTCATAAGCCTGTTACCAGCGGAGATTCGTGAGTTGCTTTGATAACACAGGCCAGAACGACCGAACCGGGCATTCTGGCCTGCATCGAAAGATTACTCAGCGCACTTGCACTACAACCTTGCCCACGGCCTTGCGCTGGCCAAGATCATTGATCGCCTGCGCCGCATTGCTTAGCGGATACACCTGCGATACCAGCGGTTTCAACTTGCCCTCGGCAAACCAGCCGAACAACTGCTGGAAGTTCGCCGCGTTGTCCTGCGGCTGGCGCTGGGCGAAGGAACCCCAGAATACGCCGAGTACCGCCGCGCCTTTGAGCAGGGCGAGGTTTACCGGCAGTTCCGGAATGCGCCCGCTGGCGAAGCCCACCACCAGCAGGCGACCATTCCAGGCGATGGCGCGGATGGCTTGGTCGAACAGATCACCGCCGACCGGGTCGTAAATCACGTCGGCGCCCTGGCCGTCGGTGAGGCGTTTGATTTCGTCCTTGAGGCTGGTTTCGCTGTAGTTGATCAGCTCATCGGCGCCGGCAGCCTTGGCCACGGCGAGCTTCTCCGCGCTGCTGGCGGCAGCGATGACGCGGGCGCCCATGGCTTTGCCGATTTCCACCGCCGCCAGGCCGACGCCGCCGGATGCACCGAGTACCAGCAGGGTTTCCCCCGCTTGCAGGTTGGCGCGTTGTTTAAGGGCGTGCATCGAGGTGCCGTAGGTCATGCTGAACGCGGCGGCGGTGTTGAAATCCATCGACGGTGGAATCGGCAGCACGTTGTAGCCCGGCACCGCGACCTGTTCAGCGAAGCTGCCCCAACCGGTCAGGGCCATGACCCGGTCGCCGACCTTGAGGTGGCTGATCTTTTCCCCGACCTCCGTGACCACGCCAGCCGCTTCACCACCCGGCGAGAACGGGAAGGGTGGCTTGAACTGGTACTTGCCCTCGATGATCAGCGTGTCCGGGAAGTTGACCCCGGCGGCGTGCACCTCCAGGAGGATTTCGTTCTTCTTCGCGACAGGGCTGGCGACGTCTTCCAGCACCAGCGATTCGGCAGGGCCGAAGGCTTTGCACAGCACGGCTTTCATCAGGGCTATTCCTTTGGGAGTGATGGCCGATAAGTGTAGGTGTGTCAGTCAACGGGTCAACGAGCATGCCCGGCCCTGATAGTCAGCCATAAGCTTGTGCTTGCGTGGCGGGTCGTTATGCTAGGCCGCAAACCGGATAAGGAGCGAATTGTGAAAGCGTGGATCATGTTGTTGCTGGCCCTGTCTCTGCCTGTGGCAGCGCTGGCCGAAGAAGCTAAAGAAGGCGAGGCGCCGAAGGTCAACTACATCACCCTGAGCCCGCCGTTCGTGGGCAACTACGGGTTGGACGGCACGCCGAAGCTTAAGGTTTACAAGGCCGATGTGGCATTGCGCGTGACCGGTGAGGAGGCGACCAAACTGGTCAAGGCCAACGAGCCGCTGATCCGTAATCAGCTGGTGGCACTGTTCACCCAGCAGACCACCGAGGCGATGGGCAGCATCGAGGGTAAAGAGAAGCTGCGTCAGGAAGCGTTGAAGCAGACCCAGCAAGTGATGAATGACGAGACCGGCAAGCCGGTGGTTGAGGATCTGTTGTTCAATAACCTGATCATTCAGTAAGTGCGTTGGCTGCTGTTCA
Source organism: Pseudomonas sp. B21-041 (assembly GCF_024748675.1). NCBI lineage: Bacteria > Pseudomonadati > Pseudomonadota > Gammaproteobacteria > Pseudomonadales > Pseudomonadaceae > Pseudomonas > Pseudomonas sp. B21-041. The sequence continues at coordinate 6,122,011 of NZ_CP087175.1, read as the reverse complement.
GGACGCCAGGCTTTTGCGAAAGCGCGCCAGCGCGATGACGAAGAACAGCAGGCCGATGGCCGTCAGCGCCAGCAAGTCCGGCCAGACCACGCTCAGCCCGGCGTCGCGAAACAGAATCGCGGCGCTGAGGCTGACAAAATGTGTGGACGGCGAGCCCTGCATGACCCACTGCAGCCATTGCGGCATGCTGTCCAATGGCGTGCTGCCACCCGACAGCAGCAACATCGGGATGATCACCGGAATCGCCAGCAAGCCGAACTGCGGTGTCGAGCGTGCGAGTGTCGCCAGAAAGATCCCCAACGCGGTACTGGCAAACAGATAAACCGCAGTCACCAGCAAAAACAGGCTCATCGAGCCGGACAGCGGCACGCCGAGTGCGCCTTTGACCACCACCTCCAGCGACAGCCAGGTGCACAGCACCACCACCAGCAGGTTGCTCCAGATTTTCGCCAGCATGATTTCCAGCGCCGTCAGCGGCAGCACCAGCAAATGGTCAAGCGTGCCGTGCTCGCGTTCGCGCAGCAGCGCCGTGCCCGTGAGGATGATTGCCAGAATGGTGATGTTGTTGACGATCTGAATCACCGCCAGAAACCAGCCACCCTCCAGGTTGGTGTTGAACAGCGCGCGGGTGGTCAGTTGAATCGGCGTTTTGCTCGCGGCATCGCCCTGGTCGCCATAGGCCTGCAGCTCGCGCTGGAAAATCCGGCTGATGTAGCCAGCGCCCATGAACGCCTGGCTCATCGCGGTGGCATCGACGTTGACCTGAATGGCCGGTTGCCGCGCCGCCAGCAGATCGGTTTGAAACCCCGCCGGAATGTTGATCACGAAAGTGTACTGGCCGCTGTCCATGACCTGGTCCAGTTGCGGGTAGGGGAGCAGCACTGGCGTCTGGAATTCCGGCGGTTGCAGGGCCTGGGCCAACTGGCGCGAGAGGGCGCTGTGGTCTTCGTCGACGATCGCCACGCTGGCGTTGTGCACGCCGATCACCGAGCCGGCGGCAGGCATGTAGATCGCCACGGTGAAGGCGTAGAACAGGAACAGCAGCAACACGCTGTCGTGGCGCAGGCTGGTCAGTTCCTTGAGCCCCAGGCGCAGGATGTGCGCGAACTTGTGCATCAGGCCTCCTGCTTTTTCAGCATGATCAGGCTCAGCCCGGTGAACCCGACAAAGAACCCGAACAGCGCCAGGCACTGCGGCCACAGCTGCCGCAGGTCCAGCGCTTTGGTGAACGTCCCCACGGCAATGTCGAGAAAGTGTCCTGCCGGAAACAGCATGCCCATCACCGCAGCCGCTCCTTCCAGTGAAGAACGCGGCACGATCAGTCCGGAGAACTGGATGGTCGGCAGGCTGGTAATGATCATGGTGCCGAGGATCGCGGCGATTTGCGTGCGGGTGAACGCCGAGATCAGCAGGCCCATGCTAGTGGTCGCTAGCACATACAGCAGGCCGCCAAACGCCAGCGTCAGCAGGCTGCCCTTGAACGGCACGCCAAACAGCCAGCGGTTCATCGCCACCAGCAGCGCGAGATTGACCAGACTGACCAGCAGGTATGGCGCCTGTTTGCCCAGCAGAAACTCCAGGCGGGTCAGGGGCGTGGCGTAGAAGTTGGTGATCGAGCCGAGTTCTTTTTCGCGCACGATGCCGAGTGCGGTGAGCATCGCCGGAATGAACGCCAGAATCAGCGCCATGACCCCGGGGCCAATAGCGTTGACGCTGACCACATCCTGGTTGTAGCGAAAGCGCGTTTCCAGGCTGGCACCCGTCTGGTGGTTGATGGCGGGGCTGCTCTGTTCGGCCAACTGCTGCAGGTTGGCCAGGTGCACTGCTTCGACATAATTGCGGCTGGTCTCGGCGCGAAACGGCATGCCGCCGTCCAGCCACGCCGCCACCGCAGGCTGGCGTCCGGCGTACAGGTCGCGGCCAAATCCGGGCGGGATTTCCAGCGCCAGTTTGATTTCCGAGCGTTGCAGGCGGCGGTGCAGCTCTTGAGCGTCGTGGATGGCTGGCCGTTCATCGAAGTAGCGCGAGCCGCGAAAGGCTTCCAGATAGGTTCGGCTCTGCGGGGTTTGATCCTGATCGTAAACGGCGAACGCGAGGTTCTCTACGTCGAGGGAAATTCCATAGCCGAAAATCACCATCATGAAAATCGCCCCCGCCAGCGCAAAAGCCATGCGCACTTTGTCGCGCAGCAGCTCCTTGCCTTCGCGACTGGCCACGGCTAGCAGGCGACCGAGGCTGAAACCGCGTTGCTGGTCTGGCGGCGCGGCGGCTGGCGCTGATGGCGCTGTCGGCGATTCACTCGCGGGAGGCGATGGGGCAGTGCCTTGGGCCTGTTCCAGACACGTCACGAAAGCGGCTTCCAGCGTCTCTCCGGCAAACTGACGCTGCAGCGCTGCCGGGGTGTCGCAAGCGAGGACTTTGCCGGCGTGCATCAGCGAAATGCGGTCGCAGCGCTGGGCTTCGTTCATGAAGTGGGTGGAGAGAAAAATCGTCACGCCTTGCTCGCGGGACAGTTCGATCAGCAGTCGCCAGAAGTCATCACGGGCTGCCGGGTCGACGCCGGAGGTCGGCTCATCGAGGATCAGCACTTCCGGACGATGCAACACCGCGACCGCCAGCGACAGGCGTTGACGCAGCCCGAGAGGCAGGGCACCGGACGGCTGATCGGCGACGCTGAGCAGGTTGAAGCGCTGAATCAATGCGTCGATGCGTTGCGCGCTTTCGGACTTGGGCAAGTCGAACAGACGGGCGTGCAGCTCAAGGTTCTGCCGCACGCTGAGTTCGCCATACAGCGAAAAGCTCTGGGACATGAAGCCGACCCGCTTGCGCGTGGCCAGATCCTTGGCGTTCACCGGATTGCCCAGCAGTGTCGCGCTGCCTTCGCTGGCCGGCATCAGCCCGGTCAGGACTTTCATGGTCGTGGTCTTGCCGCAGCCGTTGGAGCCGAGAAAACCGAAAATCTCGCCGCGACCGATGGCGAAGCTGACGTGATCCACCGCAGTGAAGTCGCCGAAGCGCAGCGTCAGGTCGTGGGCTTCGATGGCAATGTCGGTGGTACCGCCAGTACGCGGCGGAATGACCAACGGCTGAGCGTCGTGATGACTGTCGCCCTGGAAGTGTGTGAAGGCTTCATCGAGTTTGCCGCTGGGGGTGACGGCCGCTAGCTCGCGACTAAGACCGGTGGCAATCAACTGGCCGTTGTCGAGCATCAGGCAATGCTCGAACTGTTCAGCTTCTTCCATATACGCAGTGGCGACCAGCAGGGTCAATTGCGGGCGCTCGCGCCGTACATCGTCGATCAGCTCCCAGAAGCGTCGGCGTGAGAGCGGGTCGACGCCGGTGGTCGGCTCATCGAGAATCAACAGATCCGGCTCATGGATCAGCGCGCAGCACAGGCCCAGCTTCTGTTTCATGCCGCCGGACAACTTGCCTGCAGGGCGCTCGGCGAACTTTAGCAGGTCGGTGGCGAGCAGCAGATTGTGCATGCGTTGCTCGCTGTCGGCTTTCGACAGGCCGAACAGCGTGGCAAAGAACTGGATGTTTTCGCGGATCGACAACTCGGGATACAGGTTGCCGCCCAAGCCCTGGGGCATGAAGGCGATGCGCGCATACAGCGTGTCGCGGTGGCGGCGCTGCTGGATCGGCCCGCCGAGGACGTCCAGTTGCCCTTGCTGCAAGGCCTTCACGCCGGCGATCAGCCCGAGCAGGCTGGACTTGCCCGCGCCATCGGGGCCGATCAGCCCGCAACGGGTGCCGGCTGGCAGGCTGAAGGTGATAGCGCTCAGTGCTTGCTGTTTGCCGTAGCGGTGCGCGATAGCGTTCGCCTGAACCGCGAGGCTGTTCATTGCAGATTGGCCGGCCAGGCAATCGGCGCGGTGCGCACATAACCGGCGCCGGGCATGCCGGGCTTGGCTTGCGGCACGGCGCTGGGTTGGGTCAGGCGCAGCTTGACGCGGAACACCAGTTTTTGCCGCTCGTCACGGGTCTCGACCTCTTTGGGGGTGAACTGCGATTTGCCGGCGACGAAACTGATCTTCGCCGGCAAGGGTTTGTCGGGCAGGGCATCGAGCAGCACCCGGGCTTCATCGCCTACGGCCAGACGCCCGGCCACCGAGGCAGACAGGTAGAGGTTCATGTACTGATCGTTGGGATCAATCAACAGCAGGACGCGGCCACCGGCCCCCAGCACTTCGCCGGGTTCGGCCATGCGCAACTGGATCACCCCATCAATCGGCGCGCGCAGGCTGCTGTCGTCGATTTCGCTGGTCAGTTGAGCGACCTGTGCCTGCGCCGCGCCGATCGCTGCAGCGACCGCCGACACTTGGGCGCGGGCCGCCGTCACGGCAGCATTGCCGGTGCCGATACGCGACTGCAATTGATCGATAACCTGGGCGCTGACGAAACCGTGCTTGAACAGCGACTGAGAGCGCCCGAGTTCCTGCTGGGCCAGCAGCAATTCACTCTGGCGCAATTGCACATTGGCCTCGGCGGCGTTGAGGTTTTCCCGGGCGCGCAAGACTTCGGCTTCGGCTTGAGTGCGCTGGGCTTCGAGGGTGCGGGTATCCATGCGCGCGAGCAGTTGGCCCTTGTTGACCTTGTCGCCTTCATCGACCAGCACCTCGGCCAGGCGTCCGGGTGTCTTGCTGGCGATCTGCACTTCGGTGGCTTCCAGCCGCCCGTTGCCCATCGACAGCCCTTCGACCAGACGGCTGCTGATCGACATCCAGTAACCGAGCCCGCCGGCGGCGGCGAGTAACACCAGAAGCGACCCGGCGTATAAAAGTGAAGAGCGGCTGTGCGTCGACATGGGGGCATCCTGCGGCTGTGGCGTGCAGTCTGACTGTTCAAGCGTTGCAGTCGCTTGATGTCAGTCAACCGAGCGCCAAGCCTAGCCCCTTTTTCGGCTAATAACCGTGACCGGGCAGTTCTCAGCGCAAGCCGAGCACGGCGGCCCACTGTTCGGCCGTCACGGGCATGACCGACAGGCGACTGCCTTTTTGCACCAGTGGCATGTCGGCCAGCGCGGTTTGCTGCTTGAGGTAATCCAGCTTCAATACCCGGGCGAACGTCTCTACGTGGGCAACATCAATCGCGCTCCAGGCGTTTTTCTCGGGTGTAGCTTTCGCATCGAAGTAATGACTCTGCGGCTCCAGTGCGGTGGGATCCGGGTACGCCGCTTCGATAATCTTGCCAATCCCTGCAATCCCCGGCTCCGGGCAGCTGGAATGGTAGAAAAAGAACTCGTCACCCACGGCCATCGAGCGCAGGAAGTTACGCGCCTGATAGTTGCGAACTCCGTCCCAGCGCGCTGTGCCGAGCTTTTCCAGACCTTTGATAGAGAGTTCGTCGGGCTCGGACTTCATCAGCCAATAGGCCATGGTTTTTGCTCCTGAAACGGTCATTGGGCAGGTTGTCGGGCAATTTTATGACAAACCGACAGTCGGTTGACGTCAGCGTTTGCGCGCAGGTTCACGTTGTCGCAAAATGCCGGCCTTTAAAGCTTGACGCTGCTGCACGGCCTACGAACGGAAACCGCTGCTGTCATCGTGATGATGTGCCTTGAGGGGGGCAATCGATGAAACGCAAACCGGATCTACTATGGACTTTGGTAATTTTGTTTGGCTTGGGCGTCGTAACCACCGGTTATGCGCAGAGCTTGTGGTCGAACAAGGCCGACGCGCCGATTGAAGTCGCGCAACAGGTGCAACAGTCGACAGCCTTCAAACGCTGAAACGGCTTTCTCGACGCCGCTGATCTGCGCGGCGTCCTATCCCGCGAAATACCACGCCTTGTCGCTGACCGTGCCTTGTAACGGTACATCCCAGCTTGCCTGCGCCAAGCGTTCGACTTTCTGACATTCATGGGCCAGGCCCAGTAGCGTAGGCTTGCGCCAGCTTTTTCGCCGAGCCAGATACGCCAGGCTGCGATCATAGAAACCGCCGCCCATCCCCAGTCGCCCGCCGACATCGTCAAACCCTACCAACGGCAATAACACCAGATCCAGTGCCCAGACCTTGCGTTGCTGTGCCAGATTGGCTCGCGGCTCGAGAATGCGGAAGCGATTGGGTTTAAGTTTCTCGCCGGGACGAATGCGTTGGAAAACCATCTTGGTGCGTGGCCAGGCGCTGAGCACCGGCAGATAAGTCGATTTACCCCGACGTTGGGCTTCGCGCAGCAGAAGGCGCGGATCGATTTCACCATCGGTGGGCAAATACAAAGAGATATGTCTGGCCCGGCGAAAGTGCGGGTCTTGCGCCAGTTGCCGGTACAGGCCCTTGGCGGCCTGGCGTTGTTCGCTCTTGGTCAGCGCACGACGCGCCTTGCGCAGCAGGCGGCGGAGTTGCGGGCGGGGCAGCAGCGCGGGTTCGGTCATGGTTCGGCTTCGGCAGGTTGGACGAAAACGTACGCATAAAAAATCCGATGGCGGTTTTCACCGACATCGGATTCGAATCAGGCTCCCCGGATGAACCGCTGTCAACTTAGCCCTTGAACCCGAAAGTTCAAGGTGGAAGATGCAGTAGACTTTAAGGCTTTCCGTCTAGCGGACATGCACACCAGCCCAACGTGCAACTTCCAGGGTAGTGCGAATCGGCTCAGGGACATCGTCAACTGGCAAGCACCCCAGGGAGTGCCGCGAGTATACCGCAAGCGGCCAGTTGAATCAGCCCTTGCTGGTGTTCTGATCGTCGGCGAGCACCAGATCGACACGATCGAGCAAGTCACGCACCTGTTCACGGGTCGAACCGCTGGCCTGGATGTCCGGACGCTCTTCTTTGTGCAAGAGGTCATGGGTGATGTTCAGCGCGGCCATCACGGCGATACGGTCGGCACCGATGACTTTGCCGCTGCTGCGGATCTCACGCATCTTGCCATCCAGATAGCGCGCGGCACTGACCAGATTGCTGCGTTCTTCCTGCGGGCAGATGATCGAATATTCTTTATCGAGGATCTGCACGGTGACGCTATTGCTTGAACTCATGAGTCTTGCTCCAGGGCCTTGAGGCGCGAAATCATCGATTCGACCTTACGCCGGGCGATTTCGTTTTTTTCAATGAGGTGAGCGCGTTCCTCGCGCCAGGTCTTTTCCTGAGCTAGTAAGAGTGCATTTTGACTCTTTAGTTGCTCGACTCGGCCAATCAACAGTTCGAGTCTGGCCATCAGCGCTTGCAGGTCGGTGTCTTCCATTGTGTCCACGTGTTCGTCTGATGGGGGGTAGCTGGCGGACAGCCTTTAATAGTCTTGGCGAGTCTGTCGATGTAGGATACAAGGCCTTCATTCTAGACATAGCGCCGTCTGGCGCCTAGCTGCCCATGACCAATGCGAATTCCCCGTACCAAGCCTTTGCCACCCTGCTGACTTCCAGCGGCCACAACGTTTCGCCTGCCGAACTGCACGGCGTGCTGCTCGGGCGCAGTTGCGCCGGTGCCGGCTTCGATAACGAAGGCTGGTTGATCGACGCCGCCGAACTGCTCGAAGGCGATATCCAGGACAACGTCCGTAACGCCCTCATCGGCCTGCAAGAGATGGTCAAAGGCGAGCTGACCGGCGACGACGTCACTGTCGTTCTGCTGCTGCCGACCGATGACGCACCGCTGGCTGACCGCGCCGCTGCACTGGGCCAATGGTGCCAGGGCTTCCTCAGCGGTTTCGGCCTGAACTGCCGCGACAGCAGCATGCTCAGCACTGAAGCCACCGAAGTGCTGCAGGATCTGGCCGCCATTTCCCAAGTGCAGGATGCTCTCGAAGAATCCGAAGACGGCGAAACCGACTACATGGAAGTCATGGAGTACCTGCGCGTTGCGCCGTTGCTGCTGTTCTCGGAAACCAAGAAAGCCGACGTGCCGCCAGCCGCCAAGCCGTCGCTGCATTAATCGCGTGCCAGGGAAAGCCATCTGCCCATGACCCATATCCCGAAAGCGGAATACAGCCGTCGCCGCAAGGCCCTGATGGCGCAGATGGAACCCAACAGCATCGCGATCCTGCCCGCCGCCGCGGTCGCCATTCGCAACCGCGACGTCGAGCATGTCTACCGTCAGGACAGCGACTTCCAGTACCTCAGCGGATTTCCCGAGCCGCAAGCCGTCATCGTTTTGATGCCCGGCCGTGAACATGGCGAATACGTGCTGTTCTGCCGTGAGCGCAACGCCGAACGCGAATTGTGGGACGGTTTGCGCGCCGGGCAAGAGGGCGCGATCCGCGACTTCGGTGCCGACGACGCTTTCCCTATTACCGACATCGACGACATCCTCCCCGGCCTGATCGAAGGCCGCGACCGGGTGTATTCGGCGATGGGCAGCAACCCTGAATTCGACCGTCACCTGATGGACTGGATCAACGTGATCCGCTCCAAGGCGCACCTCGGCGCCCAGCCGCCGAACGAATTCGTTGCCCTGGATCATCTGCTGCACGACATGCGTCTGTATAAATCGGCGGCAGAAGTGAAGGTGATGCGCGAAGCCGCACGGATCTCGGCGCAAGCCCACATCCGCGCGATGCAGGCCAGTCGGGCCGGGCTCTACGAGTACAGCCTCGAAGCCGAACTCGACTACGAATTCCGCAAGGGCGGGGCGAAAATGCCGGCTTATGGTTCGATCGTCGCCGCCGGGCGCAATAGCTGCATCCTGCATTACCAGCAGAATGACGCGCTGCTCAAGGACGGCGACCTGGTATTGATTGATGCCGGTTGCGAGATTGACTGCTACGCCAGCGACATCACCCGCACCTGGCCGGTCAACGGCAAGTTTTCGCCCGAGCAGAAAGCGATCTATGAGTTGGTGCTGGCCTCGCAGGAAGCCGCGTTCGCCGAAATCGCCCCGAACAAGCACTGGAATCAAGCGCACGAAGCCACGGTTCGAGTGATTACCACGGGGCTGGTGAAACTGGGATTGCTGCATGGCGAGGTCGACGAGTTGATCGCCAGCGAAGCCTATAAAGCTTTTTACATGCACCGCGCCGGCCACTGGCTGGGTATGGATGTGCATGACGTTGGTGAGTACAAGGTCGGCGGCGAATGGCGAGTGCTCGAGGTCGGCATGGCGCTGACCGTAGAGCCGGGCATCTACATCGCCCCGGACAATCAGAACGTCGCGAAGAAATGGCGCGGCATTGGTGTACGTATCGAGGACGACGTGGTGGTGACCAGAACCGGTTGTGAAATCCTCACCAGCGGCGTGCCGAAAACCGTCGCTGAAATCGAAGCGCTGATGGCGCAAGCAAGGACCCACGCGGCATGAGTCGAGTCAATCTGGCAATCATCGGTGGCGGTCTGGTCGGCGCCAGTCTGGCGTTGGCCTTGCAGGCCGGGGCCAAGGCGCGTGGCTGGAAGATCGTCCTGATCGAGCCGTTCGCTCCCGGCGACAGTTGGCAGCCGAGCTACGACGCACGTTCGTCGGCGCTGTCCTTCGGCTCGCGGCAGATTTATCAACGGCTGGGCGTGTGGCAGGAAATCTCCCGTCGCGCCGAGCCGATCAAACAGATTCACGTCTCCGATCGTGGCCGTTTCTCTACCGCGCGCTTGTCGGCGATGGAAGAGGGTGTGCCAGCGCTCGGTTATGTGGTGGAAAACGCCTGGCTCGGCCAGTGCCTGTGGCAGCACATCGATAAAGACGTGATCAGTTGGCGCTGCCCGGCGGAAGTCACGCGTATGGAACCGCTGCCCGATGGCTATCGCCTGACCCTCAATGATGAAACCACCCTTGAATGCGACCTCGCGGTGCTCGCCGATGGCGGTCGCTCCGGTCTGCGCGAGCAGTTGGGCATCAACGTGCGCAAGCGTCCGTACAACCAGAGCGCGCTGATCGCCAACATCACCCCGAGCGAAGCGCACAACGGCATGGCCTTCGAGCGTTTCACCGACGAAGGGCCGATGGCCTTGCTGCCGCTGCCGGAAAACCGCTGTGCTCTGGTCTGGACCCGTTTGGGCATGGACGCGCAGCGCCTGGCCGATTTGAGCGAGCGCGATTTCCTCAGCGAATTGCAGGGCGTGTTCGGATATCGCCTCGGCACGTTGAAACAGGTTGGCGCGCGGCATCTTTATCCGCTGACGCTGGTCGAGGCCGAAGAACAGGTGCGCTCGCATCTGGCTGTGCTCGGCAACGCGGCGCACAGCCTGCACCCGATTGCCGGTCAGGGTTTCAACTTGTCACTGCGTGATGCCGATGCCTTGGCCGCCGCATTGTTGTCCAGTGAAAAGCCGCTGGGCGACTTCGCCACATTGCAGGCTTATCGCGAGCGTCAACGTCTCGATCAGGATCTCACCGTCGGTTTTTCCGATCAGGTCACACGCCTGTTCGGCAGCACGCAGCCATTGGTTTCGTTGGGCCGTAACATCGGCCTGCTCGGCCTTGATCTGTTGCCGCCGGCCAAGCGCTGGTTTGCCCGTCAGGCCATGGGTTTGGGAACACGTCCGGATGCTTAAGTGGTTGACCGCTAAATTCGGCAAGGCGCGGTTGATGCGTTGGGTGATGACGTTCTACCCGCCGTATCTTGGCGCCGGTGTACGGGTTCGGCATATCAGCGATGATTTCCGCGACGTTCAGGTGTCGATGGGGCTGGGCTGGTACAACCGCAACTACGTCGGCACTCAGTTTGGCGGCAGTCTGTATTCGATGGTCGACCCGTTCTTCATGCTGATGCTCATGGAAAACCTCGGCTCGAAGTACATTGTCTGGGACAAGGCTGCCGACATCGATTTCATTGCACCGGGCAAAGGCCCGGTATTCGCCCGCTTCAATATCGACGAGACCTTGCTCGCCGAGATTCGCCGGCAAACCGCCAATGGCGAGAAATACCTGCCGCAGTTGCAGGTCGACATTCATGACGGCGCCGGCAATCTGGTGGCGCGGGTCGGTAAAACCCTTTACGTGCGGCTCAAGCCGCAAGCGAGACAGGCTTAAAGCATGGAAATGCGCGCAGATCTGCTGATTGTCGGAGCCGGAATGGTCGGCAGCGCCCTGGCGTTGGCGTTGCAGGACAGCGGGCTGGAAGTTCTGCTGCTCGATGGCAGCCCGCTGAGCGTCAAGCCGTTCGATGCCGGCGCGGCATTTGAACCGCGTGTGAGCGCGCTGTCGGCAGCCAGCCAACGCATCCTCGAACGCCTCGGCGTGTGGGACGGCATCGCCAAGCGCCGCAGCAGCCCGTACACCGACATGCACGTCTGGGACGGCAGCGGCACCGGGCAGATCCATTTCTCGGCGAGCAGTGTGCACGCCGAGGTGCTGGGTCATATCGTCGAAAACCGTGTGGTGCAGGACGCCTTGCTCGACCGTTTGCACGATTGCGATCTGGGCATGCTCGCTAATGCGCGGCTGGAACAGATGCGCCGCTCGGGCGATGACTGGTTGCTGACGCTGGCTGACGGTCGTCAGTTGCGCGCGCCATTGGTGATTGCCGCTGACGGTGCCAACTCGGCCGTTCGCCGCCTCACCGGGATGGCCACGCGCGAGTGGGATTACATGCACCACGCCATCGTCACCAGCGTGCGCAGCAGCAAGTCGCACCGGATGACCGCGTGGCAGCGCTTTACCGATCACGGGCCATTGGCGTTTCTGCCGCTGGAGCGTGACGGGCAGCAGGATTGGTGTTCGATCGTCTGGTCGACCACGCCGAGCGAAGCCGAGCGCTTGATGGCGCTGGATGAAGCGGCGTTCTGCCAAGAGCTGGAGCGTGCCTTTGAAGGCCGCCTCGGCGCAGTCATCAGTGCCGATCCGCGACTGTGCGTGCCGCTGCGTCAGCGTCATGCCAAACGTTACGTGGCTGAAGGCCTGGCGTTGATCGGCGATGCGGCGCACACCATTCACCCGTTGGCGGGGCAGGGTGTGAACCTTGGCTTCCTCGATGCGGCGGTGTTGGCCGAAGTGCTATTGCAGGCGGCCGAGCGTGGCGAGCGTTTGGCGGATGCGAAGGTGCTGAGCCGTTACGAGCGTCGGCGCATGCCGCACAACCTGGCGCTGATGGCGGCGATGGAAGGCTTTGAGCGGTTGTTCCAGGCGGATCCGTTGCCGGTCAGGTGGTTGCGTAATGCCGGGTTGAAGCTGGTGGAGCAGATGCCGGAAGCGAAGGCGCTGTTTGTGCGTGAAGCCCTTGGGTTGACCGGGGATCTTCCGGCCCTCGCCAAACCCTGATCTCTTCGTTGCTGCTGATGGCCTCATCGCGAGCAGGCTCACTCCTACAGGGGAACGCATTCCAACTGTAGGAGTGAGCCTGCTCGCAATGGCGCCCGGCCAGGCACCACAATTTTCAAACTGTGCAACATCTGGTAACTCCTTCAAAAAGAGTTCGATTGAGGTGGTAAATGTGAGTCCTTATCATTTGGCCCACATTTCCCGACCGAGAGACCACTCCCATGTTGGCACCCAAGCGTCTTCTGACCGCACTGGCCCTGACCCTGATCGGCAGCACAACGGCCCAGGCCGCTGATGAGGTGGTGGTTTACTCGTCGCGCATCGATGAGCTGATCAAACCGGTCTTCGATGCCTACACCGCCAAGACCGGGGTGAAGATCAAGTTCATCACCGACAAGGAAGCGCCGCTGATGCAGCGCATCAAGGCCGAAGGTGAGAACGCCACCGCCGACCTGCTGCTCACCGTTGACGCCGGCAACCTCTGGCAAGCCGAGCAGATGGGCATCCTCCAGCCGTTCACTTCGAAAGTCATCGATACCAACATTCCGCTGCAATATCGCTCGTCTACTCACGCCTGGACTGGCCTGAGCCTGCGCGCGCGGACCATCGCCTACTCCACTGAACGCGTGAAGCCGGGCGAGCTGACCACCTACGAAGCACTGGCCGACAAGAACTGGGAAGGGCGCCTGTGCCTGCGTACGGCGAAGAAGGTCTACAACCAGTCGCTGACCGCGACCATGATCGAAGTCCATGGCGCCGAGAAGACCGAAAAGATCCTCAAGGGCTGGGTCAACAACCTCTCCACCGACGTGTTCTCCGATGATGTCGCGGTGCTCGAAGCGATCAACGCCGGGCAATGCGATGTCGGCATCGTCAACACTTACTACTACGGCCGCCTGCACAAGCAGAAGCCCGAGCTGCCGGTGAAACTGTTCTGGCCGAACCAGGCGGATCGTGGCGTGCACGTGAACCTGTCGGGCATTGGCTTGACCAAGCATGCGCCGCACCCGGAAGCGGCCAAGGCTTTGGTTGAGTGGATGACCACACCTGAGGCGCAGAAGATCTTTGCTGACGTGAACCAGGAGTTCCCGGCCAACCCGGCGGTGGCGCCTTCGGAAGAAGTGGCGGCGTGGGGCAAGTTTGTCGCTGACACCTTGCCGGTGGAAGTGGCGGGCAAGCGTCAGGCTGAAGCGATCCGGATGATGGATCGGGCGGGTTGGAATTGAGGCTTTTTCGATAGACTTGTGATCGTTCCCACGCTCTGCGTGGGAATGCATCCATCGACGCTCTGCGTCGTGCCGCCGACAGCGTGACGCAGAGCGTCACAGGATGTGTGCCCACGCAGAGCGTGGGCACAATCATTTGAACGAGACTGTTTCCTTGGCCCACCCTGCCCAACGCCGCTGGTATCCCATCGTTTTCGCCATCGCCGCGCTGGTGCTGTTGCCCCTGAGCGTTCTGCTGCTCTCCTGGCAGACCATCGATCAACAGATCTGGTCGCACCTGTGGCAAACCCAGATGCCGCGCCTGCTGGGCAATACCCTGACGCTGGTCGTTGGCGTCGGTGTCGGTGTGACGCTGCTGGGTGTCAGCCTCGCCTGGCTCACCAGCCTCTGCGAATTTCCCGGCCGGCGCTGGCTCGACTGGGCGCTGATGCTGCCGTTCGCCATCCCCGCGTACGTACTGGCCTTCGTTTTCGTAGGCCTGCTCGACTTCGCCGGTCCCGTACAGAGCCTGCTGCGCGAATGGTTCGGCAGCGGCCTGCGGCTGCCGCGCGTGCGCTCCACCGGCGGGGTGATCATCGTGCTGGTGCTGGTCTTCTATCCCTACGTTTACTTGTTGGCGCGCACCGCGTTTCTCGCGCAGGGCAAAGGCCTGATGGAAGCCGCGCGAGTACTCGGTCAGTCGCCGTGGCTAGCTTTCTGGCGAGTGGCGTTGCCAATGGCGCGTCCTGCGATTGGCGCCGGCGTGGCACTGGCGCTGATGGAAACCCTGGCGGATTTCGGCGCAGTGTCGGTGTTCAACTTCGACACCTTCACCACCGCCATCTACAAGACATGGTACGGCTTCTTCAGCCTGTCGAGTGCGGCGCAGCTGGCCAGTCTGTTGCTGCTGGTGGTGATGCTGGTGCTCTACGGCGAACGTCGCGCGCGTGGCGCCAATCGGGCGGGCAACGAGCGGCCACGGGTGAAAGCCCTGTATCACTTGCGCGGGCTCAAGGCGTTCGCGGCGATGAGCTGGTGCGCACTGGTGTTCGCCTGCGCCTTCGTCATTCCGCTGCTGCAACTGATCGTCTGGTTCTGGCAGCGCGGCCGTTTCGATCTGGACGAGCGCTACGCGGGGCTGATCCTGCACACCTTGTATTTGGGCGGCATGGCGGCGCTGATTACCGTCAGTGTTGCGCTGTTGTTGGCGTTTGCCCGGCGGCTGGCGCCGACGCAGGCGATCAACTCTGGTGTTGGTCTGGCCAACCTGGGCTACGCCTTGCCGGGTTCGGTGTTGGCCGTGTCGATCATGCTGGCGTTCAGTTATTTGGATCGCGAGCTGGTGATTCCACTCTCCGGTTGGCTCGGCGGCGCGGGCAAACCGCTGCTGCTTGGCAGTCTGGCGGCGTTGCTGATGGCCTATCTGGTGCGTTTTATTGCGGTGGCGTACGGGCCGTTGGAAAGCAGTCTGGCGCGTATACGGCCCTCTTTGCCCGAAGCAGCACGTAGCCTGGGTGTCAGTGGGCCGCGACTGTTTTTCAAAGTGTATCTGCCGCTGTTGCTGCCCGGCGCGCTGAGCGCGGCGCTGCTGGTGTTCGTCGATGTGCTCAAGGAAATGCCCGCGACCCTGCTGATGCGCCCGTTTGGCTGGGACACGCTGGCGGTGCGGATCTTTGAAATGACCAGTGAAGGTGAATGGGCGAGGGCGTCTTTGCCAGCGCTGACCCTGGTTCTGGTCGGTCTATTGCCGGTCATCGGACTGATCCGCCGCTCGGCACACCGAAACACTTAGTCGTCAGTCCTGAATCATGCGGCTACAATGCGCGGCATTCGGTGCGGTTCGTCTGACAGACCCGTTCGCTGAAATCGGCTGAAAGCCTTCTATTTCGCGGCTTTCACCCCGTACAGCGGCTGTCCGCACCTTCGCCACGCCCGGAAGGAGAAACCCATGGGACAGCGTACGCCTCTGTATGACCTGCATCTCGCCCTCGGCGCGAAGATGGTCGATTTTGGCGGTTGGGACATGCCACTGCATTACGGCTCGCAGGTCGAGGAGCACCACGAAGTGCGCCGCGATTGCGGGGTGTTCGATGTTTCCCACATGACCGTGATCGATGTCACCGGCACCCAGGCCAAGGCCTGGCTGCAGCATTTGCTGGCCAATGATGTCGACCGCCTGCACCGCCCCGGCCGTGCGTTGTACAGCACCATGCTCAACGAGCGTGGCGGCATCGTCGACGACATGATCGTCTACCGCCTCGACGACGCTTATCGACTGGTGTTCAACGCTTCGACCCGCGATCAGGATCTGGCCTGGATGAGCGCGCAGCGCGGCGATTACGACGTGCAGCTGCACGAGCGCTCCGAGCTGGCGATGCTCGCCATCCAAGGCCCACAGGCCCGGCACAAGATTGCCGAACTGGTGACCCAGTCGCGCGCCACGCTGATCCAGCACCTCAAACCCTTCGAAGGCTATACCGACGGTGACTGGTTCATCGCGCGTACCGGTTATACCGGTGAAGATGGCCTGGAAATCTGCCTGCCGGCCAATCAGGCGCCGGGGTTCTTCAACGATCTGGTCGGTGCCGGCATTTCCCCGATCGGCCTCGGTGCCCGCGATACCCTGCGGGTTGAAGCCGGTATGAACCTCTACGGTCAGGACATTCACCAAGACGTTTCGCCATTGGCCTCGAACATGGCCTGGAGCATTGCCTGGGAACCGGCCACCCGCCAGTTCATCGGCCGTGCTGCGCTGGAGGCGGAAAAAGCTGCCGGCATTGCGCACAAACTGGTTGGTCTGGTCCTGGAAGAACGTGGTGTTTTGCGCGCTCATCAAGTGGTTCGCATCGCCGATGTTGGCGAAGGGGAGATCACCAGTGGTAGTTTCTCTCCTACGCTGAGCAAATCGATTGCCCTGGCGCGTGTTCCGATGGCCACCGCCGACCGCGCCGAAGTGGAAATCCGTGGCAAGTGGTACCCGGTACGGGTGGTCAAACCGACCTTCGTACGCCATGGCAAAACTTTGATCTAACCTTTTTCCGGCGGGCATGACCGCTGACCCAATTCCAGAGGACACCGAAGATGAGCAATATTCCCGCTGAACTGCGTTTTGCCGAAAGTCATGAATGGGCACGTCTGGAAGCCGACGGCACCGTCACCGTGGGCATCAGCGATCACGCGCAGGAAGCGCTGGGCGATGTGGTGTTCGTTGAGCTGACCGAAGTAGGCAAGGTGTTCGCCGCTGAAGATCAGGCTGGCGTCGTTGAATCGGTGAAAGCTGCTTCCGACATCTACTCGCCGATCAGCGGTGAAGTCATCGCGATCAACGAAGAGCTGGGCGGTTCGCCAGAGCTGCTGAACTCCGATCCGTACGGCGCATGGATCTTCAAGCTCAAGCCAAGCGATAAGGCTGAGCTGGACAAGCTTCTGGATGCTGCCGCTTACAAGGCTGCTATCGGCGAGTAAGTTCTAAGCAATACCCAAAGCCCCGACTTGTCGGGGCTTTTTTATGCACGATACAAATCTCCTGTAGGAGTGAGCCTGCTCGCGATAGCGTTCTTTCAGACTCATTAATGCGATTGACACACCGCAATCGCGAGCAGGCTCACTCCTACAGGGGGACGGGGTGCACTGAAAATGGGTTGCCACATCGGCTGCTATGCTGGTTTGACCGTGTTGCATTGACGCCGAGCGCCAGCCAAGAGAGAGCCCGTCATGTCCCAGTTGCCGTCCCTGAGCCAGTTACGCGATCCCGATGCCTTCCTGCGCCGTCACCTCGGCCCCGATGCAGCCGAGCAACAGGCGATGCTCGACAGCCTTGGCCTCGGTAGTCGAATTGAACTGATCGAGCAAACGGTGCCGCCAGGCATTCGCTTCAATCGCGCGCTCGAGCTGCCACCCGCGCTGGATGAACAAGCCGCGCTGGCCAAGCTGCGCAGTTACGCCGAGCAGAATCAGGTCTGGACCAGCCTGATCGGTATGGGCTACCACGGCACCCTGACGCCAACCGTCATCCTGCGCAATGTGCTGGAAAATCCCGGCTGGTACACCGCGTACACGCCGTATCAACCGGAGATCGCTCAAGGCCGGCTCGAAGCGCTGTTGAATTTCCAGCAACTGACCATCGACCTCACCGGCCTCGAGTTGGCCAACGCTTCGCTGCTCGATGAAGCGACGGCGGCTGCCGAAGCCATGGCACTCGCCAAGCGTGTGGCGAAGTCGAAGAGCAATCTGTTTTTCGTCGATGAGAACTGCCACCCGCAAACCATTTCCGTGGTGCAGACCCGTGCCGAAGGCTTCGGTTTCGAGCTGATCATCGACGCTGTGGATAACTTGAAACAACATCAGGTGTTCGGCGCATTGCTGCAGTATCCCGACACCCACGGCGAGATTCACGATCTGCGGCCATTGATCGACCACCTGCATGCGCAACAGGCGCTGGCTTGTGTCGCGACGGATTTATTGAGTCTGCTGTTGCTGACGCCGCCGGGCGAGTTGGGTGCCGATGTAGTGTTCGGTTCCTCCCAGCGATTCGGCGTGCCGATGGGATACGGCGGGCCGCACGCAGCATTCTTTGCTAGCCGCGAGGAATACAAACGGGCGATTCCCGGGCGGATCATCGGCGTGTCGAAGGACGCTCGGGGTAACGTCGCATTGCGCATGGCGCTGCAAACCCGCGAACAACATATTCGTCGTGAGAAGGCCAATTCGAACATCTGTACCGCACAAGTCCTGCTGGCCAACATTGCCAGTTTCTACGCGGTCTATCACGGCCCGGAAGGCTTGAAGCGCATCGCCCAGCGCACGCATCGACTGACCTGCATTTTGGCGGCTGGGCTTGAGCGCAAGGGCATCAGTCGGGTCAACGCACAATTCTTCGACACGCTGACGCTGGACGTCGGCGGTGCGCAAACGGCGATCATCGAGAGTGCCCAGGCTGCGCAGATAAATCTGCGGATTCTCGGGCGCGGTCGGGTCGGGTTGAGTCTCGATGAGACCTGCGATGAACGCACCGTGGCGAATTTGTTCGATGTGCTGCTCGGTGCCGATCATGGGTTGAACGTCGAGGAACTCGACGCCGAAACCCTTTATTCCGGTATCCCCGACAATCTCCAGCGCAACACCCCTTACCTGCGTCACCCGGTGTTCAACGCCCATCACAGCGAAACCGAGATGCTGCGTTATCTCAAGCAACTGGAGAACAAGGATCTGGCGCTCAATCAGTCGATGATCCCGCTGGGCTCGTGCACGATGAAACTCAACGCCACCAGCGAAATGATCCCGATTACCTGGCCGCAATTCGCCGACCTGCATCCGTTCGTGCCGCGTGAGCAGGCGGTCGGTTATACGCTGATGATCGAGGAGCTGGAGCGCTGGCTGTGCGCAATCACCGGGTTCGATGCGATCTGCATGCAGCCCAACTCCGGCGCTCAGGGCGAGTACGCCGGGTTGCTAGCGATCCGCAAATACCACGAAAGCCGTCAGCAGGGGGCGCGGGAGATCTGCCTGATTCCGTCCTCGGCCCATGGCACCAACCCGGCCTCGGCGCAAATGGCCGGGATGCGCGTAGTGATCGTCGAGTGCGACGAGGCGGGCAACGTCGATCTGGAGGATCTGAAAGCGAAAGCCGCCGAGGCTGGGGATAAGTTGTCGTGCCTGATGGCGACCTATCCGTCGACCCACGGTGTGTACGAGGAGGGCATCAGCGAGATCTGCGAGGTTATCCACAAGTACGGCGGTCAGGTCTACATGGACGGCGCCAACCTCAATGCGCAGGTCGGGCTGGCGCGGCCGGCGGACATCGGCGCCGACGTGTCGCACATGAATTTGCACAAGACCTTCTGCATCCCTCACGGCGGCGGTGGGCCGGGCATGGGGCCGATCGGCATTCGCGCGCATCTGGCACCGTTTGTCGCCAATCACCCGGTGGTGCCAATTGAAGGGCCGCTGGCGCAGAACGGCGCGGTCAGCGCGGCGCCCTGGGGCAGCGCGAGCATTCTGCCGATCAGCTGGATGTACATCGCCATGATGGGCCCGCAATTGGCGGATGCCAGCGAGGTGGCGATTCTGGCGGCGAACTATCTGGCGCAGCATTTATCCGGCGCATTCCCGGTGTTGTACACCGGGCGCAACGGGCGGGTCGCTCACGAATGCATTCTCGACCTGCGGCCCTTAAAGGCGCTGACCGGGATCAGCGAAGAAGACGTCGCCAAGCGCCTGATGGATTACGGCTTCCATGCGCCGACCATGTCCTTCCCGGTGCCGGGCACGTTGATGGTCGAGCCGACCGAGAGCGAATCGAAGGCTGAACTGGATCGTTTTATCGGTGCGATGCTGAGCATTCGTGCAGAAATCACTGAAGTGCAAAACGGCAACTGGCCGGCCGAGGACAACCCGTTGAAACGGGCGCCGCATACCCTGGCGGATGTCACCGGGGTTTGGGAGAGACCCTACAGCATCGAGCAGGGCATCACCCCGGATGCGCACACCAAGGCGCACAAGTATTGGCCGGCGGTGAATCGGGTGGATAACGTTTACGGCGATCGCAACCTGTTCTGCGCCTGCGTACCGGTGGATGATTACCGCTGATATGTAGGTTCACACAGTTCCCCTGTAGGAGTGAGCCTGCTCGCGATAGCGGTGTATCAGGCAAATTCTCCGGTGACTGATTCACCGCTATCGCGAGCAGGCTCACTCCTACAAGGGATTGTGGTAAGCCTGAAATCCGGGCAAAAAAATGCCGCTCTGTTGAGCGGCATTTTTGCTTCGGCGAACGGCTTACTCGGAAGCCACGGCGTTCTTCGCCAGGATCGCATTCGCCAATTCCATATCGGTCGCCTGAAGGCCCGGATTGTCGGCGCGGACTTTCTGCATCGCCGCTTCCAGATACGGTCCGCGAATGCCGCCATCACTGGCAACGAAGCTGCCGGCATCGTCCTGTGCGGCGATGATCAGCTTGTGATCCTTGAAGGTCAGGTAGGTCGAACCGGTAGTGGCACCGGACGAGATGACGTTACGCCAAAAGCTGTCCGCCATGGCCGAACCAACGGGAAGGGACAGCAAGGCCAGAGTGGCGACAGCAAGTTTGAGACGCATGATGAGATGACTCCAGGGGGTTAACTAGGGCCTTGGATCGCCATTCCCTGATCCGGTTCCGTGGCGGCTTATTTCTGCTCGCTCTGCGGCGTCACCCGCAGCACTTCTTCCACCGTCGTCAGCCCTGCTGCGACTTTCTGTGCCCCGGACAGACGCAAACTGCGCATGCCTTCCTTGAACGCCTGCCGACGAATCGCCGTGAGGTCGGCGTCCGGGGTGATGAACGCCTTGAGGCTGTCGCTCAGTTGCATGATCTCGTAGACCCCGGCGCGGCCGTGATAACCGGTGTCGCGGCATTCCACGCAACCAATGGCACGTTGTGCATTGCCCGGCAGCGGCGCCTGCCACGGGCGGGTCAGGGTTTGCCAGTCTTCCTCTGCCAGCGTCAGCGGTGCCTTGCAATGCGGGCACAAGGTCCGCACCAGGCGCTGGGCCATGACCCCGAGCACGGTGGCTTTGATCAGGTAGTGCGGCACGCCGAGTTCGAGCAGACGACTGATCGCGCTGGGGGCGTCGTTGGTGTGCAGGGTCGACAGCACCAAGTGTCCGGTGAGCGCCGCCTGAATCGCCATTTCAGCGGTTTCAAGGTCACGGATCTCGCCGATCATGATGATGTCCGGGTCTTGCCGCATCAGCGCACGCACCCCGGCGGCGAAGCTCAGGTCGATGTTGTGCTGCACCTGCATTTGGTTGAACGCCGGCTCGACCATTTCGATCGGGTCTTCGATGGTGCAGAGGTTCACTTCCGGCGTCGCCAGTTTTTTCAGCGTGGTGTACAGCGTGGTGGTCTTGCCCGAACCGGTCGGCCCGGTGACCAGAATGATGCCGTTGGGCTGGCGGGTCATGTCTTGCCAGCGGCGCAAATCGTCGGCACTGAAACCCAGCTGGTCGAAATCCTTGAGCAGCACTTCCGGGTCGAAAATCCGCATGACCATTTTTTCGCCGAACGCGGTGGGCAGCGTCGAAAGGCGCAGCTCCACTTCACCGCCGTCCGGGGTCTTGGTCTTGACCCGGCCGTCCTGGGGTTTGCGCTTCTCGGCGACGTTCATCCGCCCGAGGCTTTTCAGGCGACTGACAATTGCCATGGTCACCTGCGGCGGGAATTGATAGACGTTGTGCAGCACGCCGTCGATGCGAAAGCGCACCGTGCCTTGTTCACGCCGAGGCTCGATGTGGATATCGCTGGCGCGCTGCTGGAAGGCGTACTGGAACAGCCAGTCGACGATGTTGACGATGTGCGCATCGTTGGCATCCGGCTCCTGATCGCTGGCGCCGAGGTTGAGCAGTTGTTCGAAGTTGCCGAGGTTACCGCTCTGCTGATCGGCATTGCTGGCGCCGCTGACCGATTTGGCCAAGCGGAAGAACTCGACGCTGAAGCGCTGGATATCCGCCGGGTTGGCCACCACCCGTTTGATCGGCAGCTTCAATACGTGGGTGAGATCGGCCTCCCAGCCGGTGACATAAGGCTGGGCACTGGCCACGGTCACCGAATCGCGGTCGACCGCCACGGCGAGAATCTTGTGCCGTTGTGCGAAGGCGTAGGACATCAACGGTGTGATCGCGGCGACGTTGATCTTCAACGGGTCAATACGCAAGTACGGCTGGCCGGCCTGTTGCGCCAGCCACAGGGTCAGGCTTTCCAGGTCGAGGTGTTTGCCTGGCCGGCTGAGGTCGTCGAGTTGCTGGCTGGCGATGAACTCCAGCGGATGCATCTGAGCATGAGCCGCGAGACGGCGGCGGGCATTCAGCGCCTGCTCGGCCGCGTCCTGGCAAATAAACCCTTGGGCGACCAGTTCACGCAGCACTTCGTTGAGTTCCAGCCAGCGGTCCTGAGTGGCAAGTTGAACGGACATGCGGGCTTCCTTTTGAGCGACAGTGCGCAAAAGGATAGTCGCGGCCCCGCAGACCGTTGGGCCACTACCCGACGAAGCCGTTGCCGAACTTGTCAGCCGGCCGCTTGCGTCCGCGCATCCCAAGCGCTGTCGGCGTTTTGCAGATTGACCGAGCAGACGCTGATCAGGTTACGAAGTTTTTCCGCGATCACTTGCGCGCGATGCCAACTGAGACCGCCCATGACCAGGTCGATCGACAGCAGATCATCCATGCGCTGCACATTGACCTGCTCCGGTGTGAGGAATTGCAGGGCGAACAGGTTGAGCACCCGCACCAGCAAGTCGGGCTCGGCTTCGGCGAGGATCTGATACTGCGCCAGGCAATGGGCGTTGTTGACGTTCCAGACATCGGCGCGGGTTGGCACGGTGGTGACGGCTTCGAGGTGCGGCATGACGAGTCTCCAAAATCTCTGGAGGAATTTTTACATTCGTCGCGGGGTATTTCTTGGCTATGATCGGCGTTATTGGCGATTGATCGAAATGATCAATTCGCGGAATTACGTAATCGAGGTTTTTCTATGCACAGTGAGCTGGACAGCTACGACCGCAAGATTCTCGCCTTGCTGCAAGAGGACGCTTCACTGTCGAGCGCGCAGATCGCCGAGCAGGTCGGCCTGTCGCAATCACCGTGCTGGCGACGGATTCAGCGGATGAAGGAGGAGGGCATCATTCGTGGCCAGGTGACCTTGCTCGATCGCAAGAAGATTGGCCTGAACACGCAGATCTTCGCCGAGATCAAACTCAACGCGCACGGGCGTTCGAACTTCACTGAGTTCACCGAAGCGATTCGTGGCTTTCCGGAAGTGCTGGAATGTTATGTGCTGATGGGGGCGGTGGATTTTTTGCTGCGGATTGTTGCGGCGGACATCGAGGCGTATGAGCGATTCTTTTTCGAGAAGCTGTCGCTGGTGCCGGGGATTCAGGAAGTGAATTCGATTGTGGCGTTGTCGGAGATCAAGTCCACCACCAGTTTGCCTGTCTGACCCTGATCGTTCCCACGCGGAGCGTGGGAACGATCATCAACGGGGGCAGCCCCCCGCCACAGGGTCATCACATACGCAGGAGCATTTTCCATGCGCGATTCTGGTAAACCGCAATCGCCTGTTGCTTGCGCGCGTCGAGCAGTTCGTCAGTGATCGTCGGCTCGTTGGCCAGTTGCGCCAACTTGTTCAGCTCGCCGTACAGACGATCCATTTCCGGGATTTCCAGCACGTTGCGCGCGTGGTGCAGCCAGACCTGAATGCGCTCGATACGCGGCAGTTGTTCAGCCAGATCTTCCGGCTGCTGCTGATAGCGCTGCAATTGCAGGGCCGTAGCTTCTTCGCCCAACAGGCGCGGCAACCAGCTATGCAACTGCGCACCGCCCTGACGATTGCCGCGAACGTTGCGGTCGGCGGTCCAGGTACGGGCCAGCAACCAGCGTGACGTGCTCAGCGAGAACAGACCCCAGCGCGGATCTTCCAGTTCTTCGAGGAACTGCTCCGGCGCAGCCTTGCGTACGTCTTCATCTTCGATGCCGGCCTGTACCAGCGGACGCCAGTCTTCCAGCAATGCATCAAGCGCGACGCGCAAATCGTGAGTCGACTGACGCGGCGCGGCCTGGCCGAGGCTGCTGAGCAGGGCGCGCATTTCCGCGAGGTTCTCGACCCAGTCGAGCAACAGGCGCCAGTGGCCGTTGAAACGGTACTGTTCGGCCAGACGCTGGCTGCTGCCGAGCAAATGCCAGCTCAGCGCGGCGAAGGCGTCGTCGAGTTGGGTTTCCGGGGTCAGCTCCGGCGCCGGCAGGCTCAACGAGTAGCTGTTGGCGTCGTATAGACGGTAGCCGCGCTCAGCCTTGCTGATGTCACACGGCATCAACGCCAGGGTTTCAGCCAGTTCGGCGGCCAGTTCCAGCAGCGCGGCAGGCTCGCCTTCGCGCAGCTCCAGTTCCAGCTCGCAGATTTCTTCTTTCTGCTTGCCTACCACAACGTGACCGAGATCCAGCGCGGCTTCGATGACCACTTTGGTCTTGCCACGGCCCCAGGCGATTTCGGCGCGCTCGCGGACGAAGTCGGTGGTGAAGATCGGCTTCAGGGTTTTCTTGTCCAGCTCGGCCAGCGACTCGGGCCAGCATTCGCCGTCGAGTTTTTTCACGTCGAGCTTGGCTTTCGGCAACTTCCAGTCGTATTCATTGCGTTCGGACAGACCAGCAACGCTCTGGCCTCGGGTCTTGAGGGTCTGAATCACTTCGTCACCGTCCTTGCGCAGGCGCAGGGCGACTTTGGCCTGGGCCAGATCGCGCTCGGGGGTGTCGAAGTACTGGTTCATCAACTCACGGCGTTCCCAGCCACTTTTGTTGCGTTTTTTCAGTAACGGGTGCTCGCGCAGGGCGGCGAGGGTTTCGCGGCTGACGCGGAGTTTGATTTCGGTTTCTTTCTGCATGGCCGGAAAATCCAGGATCGGGAGCGCAGCCGGGGAATATGTGGCTGCCAAGGCCGTGCAGTGTACAGGACTGATTCGTCCTACGCCCTGCGACGGTTTATTCCTGACGCCGGATGGTTCTATGATGGACTTCAAATCGGGAGTTGGAGTCAGCGATGCCTTTGCCGTCCATGCAAGACCAGTTCGCTGCGCTGATCGCCGCGCCATCGGTCAGCTGTACCCAACCGAACCTCGACCAATCCAACCGCGCGGTGATCGATTTGCTCGCCGGCTGGCTGGGCGACCTGGGTTTCAATTGCGATATCCAGCAGGTCAGCCCCGGCAAATTCAATCTGCTCGCCAGTTTCGGCAGCGGCCCCGGCGGGCTGGTGCTGGCCGGACACAGCGACACGGTGCCGTACGACGATGCGTTGTGGCAGACCAATCCGCTGAAGCTGACTGAAGTCGATGGCCGTTGGGTCGGCTTGGGCAGTTGCGACATGAAGGGCTTCTTCGCGTTGATCATCGAAGCGGTGCAACCGCTGCTTGAGCAACCGTTCAAACAACCGCTGTTGATCCTCGCCACTTGCGATGAAGAAAGCTCGATGTCCGGTGCCCGCGCATTGGCCGAGGCCGGGCGTCCAATCGGCCGCGCAGCGGTGATCGGCGAGCCGACCGGGCTCAAACCGATCCGCATGCACAAAGGCATCATGATGGAGCGCATCGACATTCTCGGGCAGAGCGGCCATTCGTCGGATCCGCGTCTGGGCCATAGCGCGCTCGAAGCCATGCACGATGCGATCGGCGAACTGCGCGGCCTGCGTCTGCTGTGGCAGCGTGAATTCAACAATCCGCAGTTCAGCGTGCCGCAACCGACGATGAACTTCGGCTGCATCCACGGCGGCGACAATCCCAACCGTATCTGCGGCCAGTGTTCGCTGGAGTTCGATCTGCGGCCATTGCCGGGTATGGACCCGAAAGTCCTGCGTGCGGAGATTCTGCGCAAACTCAACCCGGTGGCTGAGCGGCATCAGGTGAAGATCGACTACAAACCTTTGTTCCCGGAAGTGCCGTCGTTCGAGCAGTCTGAAGATGCCGAACTGGTGCGCATCGCCGAAAAGCTCACCGGCCACTGCGCCGAAGCAGTAGCGTTCGGCACCGAAGCGCCTTATCTTCAGCGCCTTGGTTGCGAAACCATCGTGCTTGGCCCCGGTGACATTGCCTGTGCGCATCAGCCCGGCGAGTACCTTGAAATGTCACGTTTGCAGCCTACCGTGCATCTATTACGGCAACTGATTGAACATTACTGCCTGAAGAATTGAACGCATCCCTTGTAGGAGCTGCCGAAGGCTGCGATCTTTTGCTTTTGTTTCAGAAGATCAAAAGATCGCAGCCTGCGGCAACTCCTACAGGGGCAAGTCGTTAAATTAGTGGGAATCCAACCCGTATTCATGAGGAGAGCACGCGTGTCGCCAAGCCTGTTCCGACGATAACCATCAGCCCGCTGTGCGTTTTCCGTTTCGCCCCTTTTTCGGCTGCTATTTATTACAGGCCCAGGTTCATGCCCGAATACGTCAATTGGCTTCGTCACGCGTCTCCTTACATCAATGCCCACCGCGACTGCACCTTCGTCGTCATGCTGCCTGGCGACGGCGTGGAGCATCCGAATTTCGGCAACATCGTCCACGACATCGTCCTGCTGCACAGCCTCGGCGTGCGCCTGGTGCTGGTGCACGGTTCGCGCCCGCAGATTGAAACCCGCCTCGCCGCCCGTGGCCTGACCCCGCATTACCACCACGGCATGCGCATCACCGATGCCGCAACCCTGGAATGTGTGATCGATGCAGTCGGCCAATTGCGCATTGCCATCGAAGCGCGCCTGTCGATGGACATGGCTTCGTCGCCGATGCAGGGCTCGCGTCTGCGCGTGGCCAGCGGCAACCTCGTTACCGCGCGGCCGATCGGTGTGCTGGAAGGCGTCGACTATCACCACACCGGCGAAGTGCGCCGGGTCGACCGCAAGGGCATCAATCGCCTGCTCGACGAGCGTTCGATCGTGTTGCTGTCGCCTTTGGGCTACTCGCCGACCGGTGAAATCTTCAACCTCGCCTGCGAAGACGTCGCCACCCGCGCCGCTATCGACCTGGGCGCTGACAAGCTGCTGCTGTTCGGTGCTGATCTCGGTCTGATCGACGAGAACGGCAAACTGGTGCGTGAGTTGCGTCCACAGCAAGTGCCGGCGCATTTACAGCGTCTGGGCAGCAGCAACTATCAGGCAGAGCTTCTGGATGCCGCTGCCGAGGCTTGCCGTGGCGGCGTGGCGCGCAGCCATATCGTCAGTTACGCCGAAGACGGCGCGCTGCTGACCGAGCTGTTCACCCGTGACGGTGGCGGTACGCTGGTCGCGCAAGAGCAATTCGAACTGGTGCGTGAGGCGGCGATTGAAGACGTCGGCGGTTTGCTCGACTTGATCAGCCCGCTGGAAGAGCAGGGGATTCTGGTGCGTCGTTCGCGCGAAGTGCTGGAGCGTGAGATCGAGCAGTTCAGCGTGGTCGAGCGTGAAGGCATGATCATCGCCTGCGCGGCGCTGTATCAGATTGCCGATTCCGATGCCGGTGAGCTGGCGTGCCTGGCGGTGAACCCGGAGTACCGCCATGGCGGTCGCGGTGATGAACTGCTGGAGCGCATTGAAACCCGTGCGCGGGCGCAAGGTTTGAAGACGCTGTTCGTCCTCACCACACGCACCGCGCACTGGTTCCGTGAGCGTGGGTTCGAGCCAAGCAGCGTTGAACGCCTACCAGCGGCGCGGGCTTCGTTGTACAACTTCCAGCGCAATTCGAAAATCTTCGAAAAAACCCTTTAACCGAGTTGCTCCATTCGCGAGCAGGCTCGCTCCCACTCCTGTGGGAGCGACGGTGCGACGATTCGACCTGCTCGCGAAGCTTTTATTGCGCCACAAACTTCGCGCTGACATACGGCGAATAATCCGGCAGCACCGTTTCAACCTTGCCCTGCTCCTTCAAAAACTTCGCCGTCTCGCCAATCGCTTTCGCCGTGCCGCCATCCAGCAGCGCCGTGGTTTGCTGCGCCTTGGCGTCCGGGAACGCCGACCCTGCGAGCAATTCCGGCACATCAGCGGCATTGGCACCGGTCAGTTTGGCGATTTTCTGTACCGGCACCGAGTCAGCCGTCCAGCTGTCTTTATGCGCCGCGTAATCGGCAAATGAATCCAGCGTAACCTTGGCGAACTTCGCGACAACGTCAGGATGCTTCTCGGCGAAGTCCTTGCGCGCGACCCAGACCTCGAAGGTCGGCGCGCCCCATTGGCCCACTTGCGCCGCATCGGTCAGGGTCTTGCCGGTCTTGCGAATTTCCCCAAGCGCCGGCGACCAGACAAACGCACCATCGATATCCCCACGTTTCCACGCGGCAGCGATTTCTGCAGGTTGCAGGTTCACCACTTTGACTTTCGAGGCGTCCAGGCCCCAGTGCTTGAGGGCGCCGAGCAAGCTGTAGTGTGAGGTGGAGACGAAAGGTGTGGCGATGGTTTTGCCGACCAGATCCTGCGGTGTGTTAATGCCGCTGCCATTGCGCACCACCAAGGCTTCGGCGGCATTGATCTGTGCCGAAACGATGAACGCCACAATCGGCAGATTGCGCGAAGCGGCAGCGGCCAACGGGCTGGAGCCAAGGTTGCCGATCTGCACATCACCGGAAGCAATGGCTGTCACAACTTCCGGGCCACTGTTGAAGCGGCGCCAGTCGATTTTCTCGCCGATGGTTTTCTCGTAGACGCCGTCGGCTTGGGGGACTTTGCTCGGGTCGATACCGGTTTGATAGCCGACGGTGAGGTTGGCGGCATGGGCGGAAAAACTAATCATCGCCGACACACAAACTGTAACAAATTGACTAGATAGTGCGCGTTTGGCCATCATGGCGTCGCCTTTTCGATAGGGTTTGACGAATTGCGGTTGCGCCAAAGCTAATCGATATAAAAAAAGGCCAACAAATACCATTTAGGAATGAGCTTAGTCGCCGATACGCTGTTTCCCGGCGGAGGTGGCAAGATACTGGCCATATTCCGAAATGGTATGAAAAAGAATGAATAAATTCTTTTTGGGTTTATCAGGAAATCTTTACTCTGCACGGACCAAATCACTGCGATTAGACCTTGGTCGTAGACACACAAGGTTACGATTGACTTGTCAGTCACGGTCTGGCGCTAATCGCGCATCTTAGGACCCAGGGCATCAGACCCAGGGCCAGGAACACAAGAATTAGAAACGAGAGGAGCTTTACATGAACAAGTCCACCTTGGCCCTGGCTGTGGCCGTAGGGGTTATGGCGCAGCAGGCAGGCGCCGCCGGTTTCATCGAAGACAGCAAAGCTACTTTGGGGCTGCGTAACTTCTACATCAACACTGACAACCGTGATGGCGATACCAAGGCTGCCGGCGCTCAGAACAAGCAAGAAGAATGGGGCCAAGGCTTCGATCTGCGCTTCATCTCCGGCTACACCCAAGGCACCGTAGGCTTCGGTATCGACGCTATCGGTCTGTTGGGCGTGCGTCTGGATTCGGGTGGCGGCACCAACGGCGCCTCGAAGACCTCCTACGGCGGCACCGTTTTCCCAAGCGAATCCAACGGTAAAGCGGTTAATGACTTCTCCAGCCTGGGTCTGACGGCCAAAGCCAAGATCTCCCAGACTGAACTGAAGCTCGGCACTCTGCAGCCAAAACTGCCGGTTATCGTGACCAACGACGGTCGTCTTCTGCCGCAAACCTTCCAGGGTGGCCAGATCACTTCCAATGAGATCAAGGATCTGACGCTGGTTGCTGGTCAAATCGAGCACGCCAAGGGCCGTAACTCCAGCAACAACGAAGAGTTGTCGATTGCTGGCTCCAACGCTCACACCGCTGCCGGTCGTGACAGCAACAAGTTCATCTACGGTGGTGGTGACTACAAAATCACCAAAGACCTGACTGCCCAGTACTACTACGGCAACTTGCAGGATTACTACAAGCAGCACTTCCTCGGTCTGGTGCACAACTGGGCAATCGGCCCGGGTGTGTTGAAGTCTGACTTCCGTTACTTCAACAGCCGTGACGATGGCGCCAACGGTAACGACCCTGCCTATTACACCACCGGTGACTACGGCACTGGCATCACCAAAGGTAAAGTCGACAACAACCTGTACAGCGGCTTGTTCCTGTACACCGTTGAAGGTCACACCTTCGGTGGCGGTTATCAGGTCAGCAACGGCAACAGCGACTTCCCTTGGCTGAACCAGGGTGACGGCTCGTCGGCTTACATCACTACCGACATGCAGATTGCCAAATTCGCCCGCGCTGGCGAGCGTACCTGGCAAGCTCGCTACTCGTACGACTTCGCCAAAGTTGGCGTACCTGGCCTGACCGCCGGTGTGGTTTACCTGCGTGGCGATAACATCGACACCACCGGTAAAGTCGGCGACCGCCAAGTCAGCACCAACGCGACCGGCCGTTCCGAGTGGGAACGCGACCTGACCATCGGTTACGTCGTACCAGAAGGCCCGCTGAAAAACGTTGGCGTGATGTGGAAAAACGCCATGTGGCGCAACGACATCCCAGGTCAGCGCGACCAGGATGAAAACCGCCTGATCGTCAGCTACTCGATCCCGCTGCTGTAATAGCGCGCCTCGATTCGCTGATGTAAAAAAGCCCCGTCCGGCATCGCGCCGGACGGGGCTTTTGCGTTTTCGAGTCAGGCCCACCCCCGTAAGCCATCCCCGATTTCCCTCTTTACAGCAACTCAAGGCCTTCTCGAACCTTGCGACCGATATTCGTCGGGATGCCTGCCAGCGTCCAGTGAACAGATGTTTAATATTCACTTATGATCTAGATATCTCATTATTTATTCTTTTTCATGATGGCAAATCACGGGCTACAGTTGAGGTCTCGAACAACTCATCAGGAGCAGCACCATGAGCCTCAGACTCGGCGACATCGCCCCCGATTTCGAACAGGATTCCAGCGCCGGCAAGATTCGTTTCCACGAATGGCTGGGCGATAGCTGGGGCGTGCTGTTCTCCCACCCGGCGGACTTTACTCCGGTGTGCACCACTGAGCTGGGCTTCACCGCCAAGCTCAAGGATGAGTTCAGCAAGCGCGGCGTCAAAGCCATCGCGCTGTCGGTCGACCCGGTGGATTCGCACCACAAGTGGATCGAAGACATCAACGAAACCCAGAACACCATCGTCAACTTCCCGATCCTCGCCGATGCCGATCGCAAGGTTTCGGATCTGTATGACCTGATCCATCCGAACGCAAACGACACGCTGACCGTGCGTTCGCTGTTCGTGATCGATCCGAACAAGAAGATTCGCCTGACCATCACCTACCCGGCAAGCACCGGGCGTAATTTCCACGAGATTCTGCGGGTGATCGATTCGCTGCAGCTCACCGACAACTACAAGGTAGCCACCCCGGCCAACTGGCAGGACGGTGAGGAGGTGGTGATCGTGCCGTCGCTCAAGGATGAGGAAGAGATCAAGCAGCGCTTTCCGAAGGGTTATCGCGCGGTGAAACCGTACCTGCGCCTGACGCCGCAGCCGAACAAGTGATCTCACCGGGCAGATCGTTCCCACGCTCTGCGTGGGAATGCCGCCCGTGACGCTCCGCGTCACAGTGGACGCGGAGCGTCCATGGATTCATTCCCACGCAGAGCGTGGGAACGATCAGTGGTAGCTACTAAGCAGGGGATTTCAGGCCGTTTCGACGGCCTTTTTTTTCGCCCGAAACAAAGCGAATCGCATATCTCCAAAATGCATAACCAAATGAATAAATATGATTTATGGATATATAAATCAGCTGGTAAGGTCACTCCATCGAAGCGAGATTGCAACCCGCGAATCGCCTGAAACGCTTAAGGAATTGTCTCAATGCTGGTCGTCTCACTCGGTGGCAGTCCCAGCCTGCGCTCCCGTTCCGGGGTGCTGCTGGAACGCTCGCAACGCTGGTTGCAGGCGCAAGGGGTGGAAGTGGTGAGTTATCAGGTGCGGGACTTCCCGGCCGAAGATTTGCTTCACGCCCGCTTCGACAGCCCGAAGGTGCTCGACCTGCTGCAACAGATCGAAAACGCCGACGGCCTGTTGATCGCCACGCCGGTGTACAAGGCTTCGTTTTCCGGCGCGTTGAAGACGTTGCTGGATCTGCTCCCGGAGCGTGCCCTGAACCACAAGATTGTTTTGCCAATGGCCACCGGCGGCAGCATCGCCCACATGCTGGTGGTCGATTACGCGCTCAAGCCTGTGTTGTCCGCGCTGAAAGCCCAGGAAATGCTCCAAGGGATTTTCGCCGAGGACAGCCAGATCGCTTACGGCGAAGGCAGTGCCGCAGCACAACTGGCACCGGCGCTGGAGCAGCGACTGCATGAAGCGCTGGATCAGTTTGTCGGCGCCATGGCCCGCCGGCCGAAACCGCTGGAACCGGGCCTGTTGAACGAACGTTTGTTGAGTGCTCGCTGGAGCATTTAAGCCACACCCGCATTTGATGTAACTCACCTTACTTCGCCGCTAACGGTCAAGCAGGTGCAGCCAAAACCCAACAGCAAAAAGGAGAGCGCTATGCGCACTGTATTTTTGCGTCGTGGTCTGGTCGCTCTGTTTGCTGCGGCTGTCACCTTCGGCGCCATCACTCAAGCTCAAGCCGAGACCCTTCGCATCGGTTATCAGAAATACGGCACGCTGGTGCTGCTCAAAGCCAAGGGCACTTTGGAAAAACGTCTGGCCGCTCAAGGCGTCGACGTGCAATGGACTGAGTTCCCCGGTGGCCCGCAACTGTTGGAAGGCCTGAACGTCGGCTCGATCGACTTCGGTGTCACCGGCGAAACCCCGCCCGTCTTCGCTCAGGCGGCCGGCGCCGATCTGCTTTACGTTGCCTACGAACCGCCAGCGCCGAACAGCGAAGCGATCCTTGTGCCGAAAGACTCGCCGATCAAATCGGTAGCTGATCTCAAGGGCAAGAAAGTCGCCCTGAACAAAGGTTCCAACGTGCACTACCTGCTGGTGCGCGCACTGGAAGACGCCGGCCTCAAATACACCGACATTCAAACCGTATTCCTACCGCCGGCCGATGCTCGCGCTGCGTTCGAACGTGGCAGCGTCGACGCCTGGGTCATCTGGGATCCGTATCAGGCTGCGGCCGAGAAACAACTGCAAGCGCACACCCTGCGTGACGGCAAAGGCATCGTCGACAACCACCAGTTCTACCTCGCGACCAAGCCTTACGCACAGAAAAATCCCGAGGTGATCAAGACCCTCGTGGAAGAAGTGCGCGCCGTTGGCGAGTGGTCCAAAGCCAACCCTGAAGACGTGACCCAACAGGTTGCGCCACTGCTCGGTCTGCCGGCGGACATCACCCTGACCTCGGTCAAGCGCCAGGGCTACGGCGCGCTGTTCCTGACCCCGGAAGTGGTCGCCGCGCAGCAGAAAATCGCGGACACGTTCTTCCAGCTCAAGCTGATTCCCAAGCCGCTGAGCATCAAGGATGTGATCTGGACACCGCCGGCCGCTGTGGCTAAAGCGCAGTAATTCGAATTCCTAAGGAGACCACTCCATGAGCCTCAATATCTTCTGGTTCCTGCCTACCCACGGCGACGGCCATTACCTTGGCACCGCCGAAGGCGCTCGCGCCGTCGACCACGGTTATCTGCAACAGGTCGCGCAAGCGGCGGATCGTCTGGGCTTTGGCGGTGTGCTGATCCCCACCGGCCGCTCTTGCGAAGACTCGTGGCTGGTGGCAGCGTCGCTGATCCCGGTGACCCAGCGTCTGAAGTTCCTCGTGGCTCTGCGCCCCGGGATCATTTCCCCGACGGTGGCGGCGCGACAGGCAGCCACGCTGGATCGTCTGTCCGGCGGGCGTGCGCTGTTCAATCTGGTCACTGGTGGTGACCCGGAAGAATTGGCCGGCGACGGTCTGTTCCTCAGCCACGAAGAACGCTATCAGGCTTCGGTGGAATTCACCCGCATCTGGCGTCGTGTGCTGGAAGGCGAAACCGTGGATTACGACGGTCAGCACATCAGCGTGAAAGGCGCGAAGTTGCTCTATCCGCCGATCCAGCAACCGCGTCCGCCGCTGTACTTTGGTGGCTCCTCGGAAGCGGCGCAGGATCTCGCTGCCGAACAGGTTGAAATGGTTCTGACGTGGGGCGAGCCGCCCGCAGCAGTGGCAGAGAAAATCGAACAGGTACGTGCCAAAGCCGCCAAGCTCGGACGCACCGTGCGCTTCGGCATTCGTCTGCATGTGATCGTTCGCGAAACCAATGCTGAAGCCTGGCAAGCGGCGGATCGGCTGATCTCGCATCTGGACGACGACACCATTGCTCGTGCCCAGGCTTCCCTGGCGCGATTTGATTCGGTCGGCCAGCAACGCATGGCCGCATTGCACGGCGGCAGTCGCGACAACCTCGAAGTCAGCCCTAACCTGTGGGCCGGCGTCGGTCTGGTGCGCGGCGGTGCCGGTACCGCGTTGGTTGGCGATGGCCCGACCGTGGCCGCACGCGTGAAGGAATACGCCGATCTGGGTATCGATACCTTCATCTTCTCCGGTTATCCACACCTCGAAGAGTCGTATCGCGTCGCCGAACTGCTGTTCCCGCACCTCGACATCGAGCGTCCGGAACTACCGAAAAGCGCCGGTTATGTCAGCCCGTTCGGCGAGATGGTCGCCAACGACATTCTTCCCAAAGCCGCGTCGCAGAGCTGAGGCGCGCCATGAAGAAAATCATCCACAGCCTCGCGCCCTGGGCGTTGCCGGTGTTGTTGCTGGCGGTGTGGCAGTTGTCGGTGTCGGCTGGTTGGTTGTCGACACGGATCCTGCCGGCACCGGTGGCGGTGATCGAAGCCGGCGTGAGTCTGGTGCGCAGCGGTGAAATCTGGACGCACCTGGCCATCAGCGGCTGGCGCGCGGCCCTCGGTTTCACCATCGGCGGCAGCATCGGTCTTGCCTTGGGTTTCATCACCGGTCTGTCGAAGTGGGGCGAACGCCTGCTCGACAGTTCGGTGCAGATGATCCGCAACGTGCCGCACCTGGCACTGATTCCGCTGGTGATCCTCTGGTTCGGCATCGACGAGTCGGCGAAGATTTTTCTGGTGGCGCTGGGCACGTTGTTCCCGATTTACCTGAATACCTATCACGGCATCCGCAACGTCGATCCGGCGCTGGTGGAGATGGCGCACAGTTATGGCCTGAGCGGTTTCAGCCTGTTCTGGCAGGTGATTCTGCCGGGTGCGCTGCCTTCGATTCTGGTCGGCGTGCGCTTCGCCCTGGGCTTTATGTGGCTGACGCTGATCGTCGCCGAAACCATTTCGGCCAGCTCGGGCATCGGCTATCTGGCGATGAACGCTCGCGAGTTCCTGCAGACCGACGTGGTGGTGCTGGCGATCCTGCTTTACGCGGTGCTCGGCAAACTCGCTGACCTTGCGGCCCGAGGACTTGAGCGTGTGTGGTTGCGCTGGCACCCGGCGTATCAGGTTGCCAAAGGAGGTGCGGCATGACCGCTCAACAACCTCCACGCCTGCTGCGCGGGATTCCGCTGGCGGTGCGCAACCTGCAGAAAACCTTCGGCCCGCGGAAGGTGTTGCGTGACATCGATCTGCATATTCCGGCTGGGCAGTTTGTCGCCGTGGTCGGGCGCAGTGGCTGTGGCAAAAGTACCTTGCTGCGTTTGCTCGCTGGGCTTGATCAGCCGACTGGCGGCGACTTGCTGGCCGGTTCTGCGCCGCTCAGCGATGCGCGGGAAGACACCCGATTGATGTTCCAGGAAGCACGTCTGCTGCCGTGGAAAAAGATCATCGACAACGTTGGTCTCGGTCTTAAAGGCAACTGGCGCCCGCAAGCGTTAGAGGCGCTGGAAGCGGTGGGTCTGGCGGATCGTGCCAATGAGTGGCCGGCAGCGTTATCTGGCGGACAGAAGCAGCGCGTTGCACTGGCGCGGGCGCTGATCCATCAACCGCGTCTGCTGCTGCTCGACGAACCGCTCGGCGCACTGGACGCACTGACCCGCATTGAAATGCAGCAACTGATCGAGCGTCTCTGGCAGCAACACGGCTTCACCGTGCTGCTGGTGACCCACGACGTCAGTGAAGCGGTGGCGATTGCCGACCGGGTGATTCTGATCGAGGACGGCGAAGTGGGCCTCGATCTGCATGTCGAACTGCCGCGGCCGCGAGTGCGTGGTTCGCACCGACTGGCGGCGCTGGAAACCGAAGTGCTTAACCGTGTTCTCTCCCTGCCCGGCGAACCGCCGGCGCCGGAACCTGTTTCACCACTGCCTACGCAACTGCGTTGGGCTCAATAACTCAAGCAAACGACAGGAATCATTGCCATGACTATCAAAGCCATCAACGTCCGTAACCAGTTCAAAGGCTCGATCAAGGAAATCGTCCTCGGTGACGTGCTGTCGGAAATCGACGTGCAGACCGCTTCCGGCATCGTCACTTCGGTGATCACCACCCGCTCGGTCAAGGAGCTGGAACTGGTGGTCGGCAGCGAAGTGATCGCCTTTGTGAAATCCACCGAGGTGTCGATCGCCAAGCTGTAAGTCGGTGAGTAAAAAACAACCCCGGAGAGCGTGAGCCCTTCGGGGTTTTTTGTGCCTGGCGATCGTTCCCATGCTCCGCGTGGGAATGCCTCTTGGGACGCTCCGCGTCCAGTGACGCGGAGCGTCACGGGCTGCATTCCCACGCAGAGCGTGGGAACGATCATGGCTCAGCGCTTGGGAAGATACGGTGGCAGATACAGGCCGATATAAGCATCAAACACGCGCATCCCTTCCTCGGCCATGCGCGGCGTGATCTGCCCGTGCTGCTGCACCGAACGCGCATAAACCCGGTCACCCAACTCCATCGCTAAAGCAAACACATCGACATCTTCCGGCAGCCTCGGCAATTCGAAGTGATGATCGAACAGCTTGTGCATCAGGTCGCCCAGTTCGATGTCGTGCTGACGGTCAGCCTGGGTGACTTCGGTCAGGCCGTGCTGCGCGAGGATCAACTGCCGTGCGGCGGCGTCTTCGTCGTAGATCTCCAGCATCCGCTGCTCGACCAACCGCGACAGATCACGCCAGTCACGCAAAGCTTCGTGATCGATCGGCGCTTGCAGGCAGGCGCGAAACGCGGCGTGGACATCTGCCGTCAGCGCTTCGAGCAATGCCGGGACGCTGGCGAAGAAGTGGTACACGGAGGAGGGCGGAATCTGCGCGCGCTCGGCGACGCTGTAGATCGACAGACTCGCCACACCCTCGGCGGCCAGCAGCGTGCGCGCGGCGTCGAGTATCGAATCGATGCGCGCCTGACTGCGGGCACGGGGTTTGCGGACGGGGGCGGGTCGCGTCATGGAAGTCTCCTGCGGGGCAGCGGGCATTGTACGAGCCGGCTTGTGTGTTGTCTTGTCGACCGCTTTCGTCGGAACGCCGCCCGGAGCAAGCTCGCTCCCACAGGGGAGCTTTGTATACACAGCATTCATGTTCACTGGAGATCAACTGTGGGAGCGAGCCTGCTCGCGAACCGCCGCAGGCGGCCATAAAAAAACGCCGTTGACTGAATTAGCCAACGGCGTTTTCCCTGAAGCTACAACCGCTTAAACGGTATGCAGATACCAGTTGTACTCAAGGTCAGAGATGGAGTGTTCGAACTCCTCCAGCTCGCTTTCCTTGCAGGCGACGAAGATATCGATGTATTTCGGATCGATGTACTTGGCCATCACCTCGCTGTCGTCCAGCTCACGCAGGGCATCGCGCAAGTTGTTCGGCAGGCTTTGTTCGTTCTGCTCGTAGCTGTTGCCTTCGACAGGCGCACCCGGTTCGATCTTGTTGGTCAGACCGTGATGCACACCGGCCAATACAGAAGCCATTAACAGGTACGGGTTGGCGTCGGCACCGGCGACGCGGTGCTCGATACGTACGGCATCGGACGAGCCGGTCGGTACGCGAATCGCCACGGTGCGGTTGTCCAGACCCCAGCACGGCGAGTTCGGCACGTAGAACTGTGCGCCGAAACGACGGTACGAGTTGACGTTCGGGCAGAGGAAAGCCATCTGCGCGGGCAGGGTCTCGAGCACACCGCCGATCGCGTGACGCAGCGCGGCGTTCTGCTCGGGATCCTCGCTGGCAAAAATGTTTTTGCCTTCTTTATCCAGAATCGAGATGTGTACGTGCAGACCATTACCTGCCTGGCCCGGGTACGGCTTGGCCATGAAGGTGGTGTCCATTTCATGGTCGTAGGCGATGTTCTTGATCAGGCGCTTGAGCAGTACCGCGTAGTCGCAGGCCTTGATCGGGTCGGCTACGTGGTGCAGGTTCACTTCGAACTGCGCCGGGGCACTTTCCTTGACGATGGCGTCGGCCGGAATGCCTTGCTCTTTGGCGCCTTCCAGAATGTCCTGGAGGCAGTCGACGTATTCGTCGAGGTCGTCGATCAGGTAGACCTGCGTCGAGTGCGGGCGTTTGCCGGAGATCGGCGAGCGTGGCGGCTGAGGACGGCCGTTCACGTTTTCCTGGTCGATCAGGTAGAACTCGAGTTCAAATGCGGCGCAAATGGTCAGGCCCAGTTCGTCAAACTTTGCAACAACTTGACGGAGCACTTCGCGCGGATCGGCGAAGAACGGGTCGCCTTCGAGTTCGTGCATGGTCATCAACAGTTGCGCGGTCGGGCGCTTTTGCCATGGCTCGTTGCACAGGGTATCGGGGATTGGATAGCAGATGCGATCGGCGTCGCCGATGTCCAGGCCCAGGCCGGTGCTTTCCACCGTCGAACCGTTGATATCCAGAGCAAATAGAGAGGCCGGCAGGTTGATGCCTTTCTCGTAAACCTTGTGGAGGCTGGTGCGTTCAATGCGCTTGCCGCGCACCACACCATTCATATCCGCAATCAGAAGGTCAACGTACAGAACCTCAGGATGTTCCTTAAGGAACGCGTTCGCTTCGTTAAGCTGAACGGCACGCGGGGGTACCGACATGATGCAACACCTTTGTTGTTAAAAATATCAATCATTGATCTTTTCTGGTTTCAGTCAACCCGAACGGCCTGCCGAAGTCAAGCGAGGCCTTTTTTGCCCTAAAAAAGCGCTGCAAGGGCATTTATGGGGCACTTTTGGGCGGTTTTTAGTCCTTGTGGCGCTTGGCACCCGCGGGCTTGAGCAGGCCGTGTTGTATTTTTTACGGGGTGTTGTGTAAAAAAATGAACAAGGCTAAGCTCCGATCAAACCCATAACAGCAATAATACCGGGGTGCTTCATGTCTCGCCTGCCGTTAATCGGCATCACCGACTGCTCGCAACAGTCCGGTCTGCATGCTCATCACATCAGTGGCGACCAATCCGTCGGTAGCGCAGCCAGCATGGTTCGCCCGTTAGCGACGATGTTCCCGTCCATGGCCGTTCAAGTGCCAGCGTCCGATATTCTGGACGTATGGGAAAGCATCCTGTTTATGGCGTCTCCTTTCAATATAGATCGCTTTCACTTCCAAAGCCTGTGCGGCTTCCCCAGCCGTGCTCGTGATTCTGCACGCCTTGAGTGTGCACAGGAAATGCAACGCCAGCGTAAAGGGCAGGTAAGCTCCTCTTTCATTGTCTATGCGCGGTGCCAGGCGTAAGCCGGCACTGCGCGAGCAAGCCCCCCTTTAACGCGACGCTCAAAGCGTCAAACTTTGCCTGACATCCTGTCAGGAGACTCAGCCCAGAGGCATTTATGAGTAACAACCTCGACCAGCTCACCGATTGGTTGAAAGACCACAAGATCACAGAAGTCGAATGCATGATCGCCGACTTGACCGGTATCACCCGGGGCAAGATCTCGCCGACCAACAAGTTCATCGCCGAAAAAGGCATGCGCCTGCCCGAGAGCGTGCTGTTGCAGACAGTGACCGGCGACTACGTCGAAGACGACATCTATTACGAACTGCTCGACCCGGCCGACATCGACATGATCTGCCGTCCCGACCAGAACGCCGTGTACCTGGTGCCGTGGGCCATCGAGCCAACTGCTCAAGTGATCCACGACACCTACGACAAGCAAGGCAACCCGATCGAGCTGTCGCCGCGCAACGTCCTCAAGAAAGTTCTGAAGCTCTATGCCGACAAGGGCTGGCAGCCGATCGTCGCGCCGGAAATGGAGTTCTACCTGACCAAGCGCAGCGACGACCCTGATTATCCGTTGCAGCCGCCGATTGGCCGTTCGGGCCGTCCGGAAATCGGTCGTCAGTCGTTCTCCATTGAAGCGGCGAACGAATTCGATCCGCTGTTCGAAGACGTCTACGACTGGTGCGAACTGCAGGAGCTGGACCTCGACACGCTGATCCACGAAGACGGCACGGCGCAGATGGAAATCAACTTCCGTCACGGTGACGCACTGTCGCTGGCCGACCAGATCCTGGTGTTCAAGCGCACCATGCGCGAAGCCGCGCTCAAGCACGACGTGGCCGCCACCTTTATGGCCAAGCCGATGACCGGCGAGCCGGGCAGTGCGATGCACTTGCACCAGAGCATCATTGACATCGAGACCGGCAAAAACGTCTTCTCTAATGAAGACGGGACCATGAGCCAGTTGTTCCTGCACCACATCGGTGGTTTGCAGAAATTGATCCCGGAATTGCTGCCGCTGTTCGCGCCGAACGTCAACTCGTTCCGCCGCTTTCTGCCGGATACCTCGGCACCGGTGAACGTGGAGTGGGGCGAAGAGAACCGCACCGTTGGCCTGCGCGTACCGGATGCCGGCCCGCAGAACCGCCGTGTGGAAAACCGCTTGCCGGGCGCGGACGCCAACCCGTACCTGGCGATTGCCGCGAGCCTGCTCTGCGGCTACATCGGCATGGTCGAAGGCCTCAACCCGAGCGCGCCGGTGGTGGGCCGTGGTTATGAGCGCCGCAACCTGCGCCTGCCACTGACCATCGAAGACGCGCTGGAACGTATGGAAAACAGCGCGACCATCGAGAAGTACCTGGGCAAAACCTTCATCACTGGCTACGTCGCGGTAAAACGGGCCGAGCATGAAAACTTCAAGCGCGTGATCAGTTCCTGGGAGCGTGAGTACCTGCTCTTCGCCGTCTGATACGCCAGGCGCGGCTGGCAGCAGCCGCGCCTTCACCGATAACAAGGAGAATTGGCATGACCAGCAACAACCCGCAAACCCGCGAGTGGCAAGCACTCAGCAATGATCACCACCTGGCCCCGTTCAGCGACTTCAAGCAGCTGAAAGAGAAAGGCCCGCGGATCATCACCAACGCCAAGGGCGTTTACCTGTGGGACAGCGAAGGCAACAAGATTCTCGACGGCATGGCCGGTCTGTGGTGTGTGGCCATCGGTTATGGTCGCGATGAGCTGGCCGACGCGGCCGCCAAACAGATGCGCGAACTGCCGTACTACAACCTGTTCTTCCAGACCGCGCACCCGCCAGCGCTGGAACTGGCCAAGGCAATCGCCGACGTGGCGCCGGAAGGCATGAACCATGTGTTCTTCACCGGTTCCGGCTCCGAAGGCAACGACACCATGCTGCGCATGGTCCGCCACTACTGGGCGATCAAAGGCCAGCCAAACAAGAAAGTCATCATCAGCCGCAAGAACGGTTATCACGGTTCGACCGTGGCCGGCGCGAGTCTCGGTGGCATGACTTATATGCACGAACAAGGCGACTTGCCGATCCCGGGCATCGTTCATATCGCGCAGCCGTACTGGTTCGCCGAGGGTGGCGACATGTCCCCGGAAGAGTTCGGTATCTGGGCGGCCAACCAGCTGGAAGAAAAGATTCTCGAAGTCGGCGTCGACAACGTCGGTGCCTTTATTGCCGAGCCGATCCAGGGCGCCGGCGGCGTGATCATTCCGCCAGACAGCTACTGGCCGCGCATCAAGGAAATCCTCGCCAAGTACGACATCCTGTTCGTGGCAGACGAAGTGATTTGCGGTTTCGGCCGTACCGGTGAGTGGTTCGGTAGCGATTTCTACGACCTTGCGCCCGACATGATGACCATCGCCAAAGGCCTGACCTCCGGTTATATCCCGATGGGCGGCCTGATTGTCCGTGACTCCGTTGTTGCGGTGCTCAACGAAGGTGGCGATTTCAACCACGGCTTCACCTACTCCGGTCACCCGGTGGCAGCAGCAGTGGGCCTGGAAAACATCCGCATCCTGCGCGACGAAAAAATTATCGAGAACGCGCACAACGAAACGGCACCGTATTTGCAGAAACGTCTGCGGGAACTGAACGATCACCCGTTGGTGGGTGAAGTTCGCGGAGTCGGTCTGTTGGGCGCGATCGAGCTGGTGCAGGACAAGGCCACGCGCAAGCGTTATGAAGGCAAGGGCGTCGGCATGATCTGCCGCCAGTTCTGCTTCGACAACGGCCTGATCATGCGCGCTGTGGGCGACACCATGATCATCGCGCCGCCGCTGGTGATCAGCAAAGCCGAGATCGATGAGCTGGTTACAAAGGCACGCAAGTGTCTGGACCTGACCCTCAGTGCGTTGCAGGGCTAAGTGCTAGGCTTTGAGCGGGGGAGCCGTGGCGCTCGCGCTCAAAGCTGTCAGAAAGGCTGGTCTTTTCTTGAAAGACCGCCTCGGATCTTGCCAGACTAGCCGCGGTTCCAGTTGTCCGGGTTCGGCCGCTGAACAAAGTGGTTCAAAAAAGAAAAATTTGGAGCATTAACGCATGAAGGCATTAGGCAAAAAGCTCGCTGGCAAGACTCTGCTCGCCATGTCCCTGATGGGAGTCATGGCGGCTGCGGCTCAGGCGGACGACAAGGTGTTGCACGTCTACAACTGGTCCGACTACATCGCCCCGGACACTGTGGCCAACTTCGAAAAAGCCACCGGGATCAAAGTCGTCTATGACGTCTTCGACAGCAACGAAACCCTGGAAGCCAAGCTGCTGGCCGGCAAGTCCGGTTACGACATTGTGGTGCCTTCCAATAACTTCCTCGCCAAGCAGATCAAGGCCGGTGTTTACCAGGAGCTGGACAAGTCCAAGCTGCCAAACTGGAAGAACCTCGACGAAGACCTGCTCAAGGCTGTTGGCGATGCCAGCGACCAAGGCAACAAGCACGCGTTCCCGTACATGTGGGGCTCGATCGGCATCGGCTACAACCCGGCCAAGGTCAAGGCAGCGCTGGGCATCGACAAAATCGATTCCTGGGACGTGGTGTTCAAGCCTGAAAACATCGAGAAGCTCAAAAGCTGCGGCGTAAGCTTCCTCGACGCACCGACCGAAATGATTCCGGCGGCGTTGCACTATCTGGGCAAGCCGACCAACAGCAAGGACAAGGCTGACCTGAAAGCCGCCGAAGACTTGTTCCTGAAGATTCGTCCTTCGGTTGCCTACTTCCATTCCTCCAAGTACATCTCCGACCTGGCCAACGGCAACATCTGCGTTGCCGTCGGTTACTCGGGTGACCTAGAACAATCCAAGACCCGCGCCCAGGAAGCCGGAGACAAGGTCAAGCTGGCCTACACCATTCCAAAAGAAGGTGCTGGCACGTTCTACGACATGGTCGCCATTCCCAAGGATGCCGAAAACGTCGAAGCCGCCTACAAGTTCATGAACTACCTGCTTGAGCCGCAAGTGATGGCCGGCATCACCAACGCCGTGCGTTTCCCGAACGGCAACAAAGCTGCCACGCCACTGGTGGACAAGGACATCACCAGCGATCCGAGCATCTACCCGTCGGCTGAAGTGAAGAAACAGCTCTACGCGATCAGCGATCTGGATGCAGCGACCCTGCGCCTGATCACTCGCAGCTGGACCAAGATCAAATCCGGTAAATAAGCCGGTTTGACGCAACAACCGCTGGCCGTCGTCCCCGCGAGGGCGGCCAGCGGATTAATTAAATGACAGGAAGTTTTGCAGGAACGGTTTTTCGAGGGTAAGTTGCGCGCCGGTTTTGTTGCCGGGCAGCCATGGCTGTCATGCAGCGCGGGGCAACTTGGGCCCAACTAATTTAGA
Organism: Pseudomonas sp. B21-041; assembly: GCF_024748675.1. Lineage (NCBI taxonomy): Bacteria > Pseudomonadati > Pseudomonadota > Gammaproteobacteria > Pseudomonadales > Pseudomonadaceae > Pseudomonas > Pseudomonas sp. B21-041. The sequence continues at coordinate 6,078,333 of NZ_CP087175.1, read as the reverse complement.
GGACCTCCACTTGCCTATTTTTTCTTCTTTGCGCAAAGCCCTGCTGGCCACTGCCGGCCTGACGATCGCTGTCGGAGCCCAGGCCGCCGGTACGGTGCATATTTATAACTGGTCCGATTACATCGGCGAGACCACGCTGGCCGATTTCCAGAAAGAAACCGGGATCAAACCGGTCTACGACGTCTTCGATTCCAACGAAACCCTGGAAGGCAAGCTACTGGCCGGGCGTACCGGTTACGACGTGGTCGTGCCGTCGAACCACTTCCTCGGCAAGCAGATCAAGGCGGGGGCGTTCCAGAAGCTTGACCGTGCGCAACTGCCGAACTACGCCAATCTCGACCCGGCGCTGCTCAAGCGTCTGGAGCAGAACGATCCGGGCAACCTGTACGCCGTGCCGTACCTGTGGGGCACCAACGGCATTGGTTACAACGTCGATAAAGTGAAGGCTGTACTGGGTGTCGACAAGATCGATTCGTGGGGCGTTTTGTTCGAGCCTGAGAACATCAAGAAGCTGCAAAGCTGCGGCGTGGCATTCCTCGATTCGGCGGATGAAATGATGCCGACCGTGCTCAACTATCTGGGCCTGAATGCCAACAGCACCAATCCGAAGGACTACGAAAAAGCCACCGACAAATTGCTCGCGGTGCGTCCTTACGTGACCTACTTCCACTCGTCGAAATACATCGGTGATCTGGCCAACGGCGACATCTGTGTGGCCATCGGTTTCTCCGGCGATATCTTCCAGGCGAAGAACCGCGCAGCCGAAGCCAAGAAGGGCGTGAACATCGCCTACACGGTGCCGAAAGAGGGTGGCGCATTGTGGTTCGACATGCTGGCAATCCCCAAGGATTCGTCGAACGTGAAGCAGGCCCATGCCTTCATCAACTATCTGCTGAAACCTGAGGTGATCGCTCAGGTCAGTGATTACGTCGGTTACGCCAACCCCAACCCGGGTTCGGACAAGTTGATGGAGCAATCCATCCGCACCGATGCGTCGGTGTATCCACCGCAGGCCGTTATCGACAAGGCCTACGTATCGACCGAGTTGCCACCGAACATTCAGCGTCTGATGACCCGCAGCTGGACCAAGGTCAAGTCGGGGATGTAAGGCACACACTATCCTGGGTTCGCCTTGCGGGGCGAACTGCATTGTTTTTTTCTGGGAGTTTCGTAAATGGCAGTTGCCTCCGGCGCCTATAAGAAAGCCCTCGAGGGCGACCAGACACCGAAACAGGTGTTGGTCAAAATCGACCGGGTCACGAAGAAGTTCGACGAGACGATTGCCGTGGACGATGTGTCCCTGGAAATCAAGAAGGGCGAGATCTTCGCCTTGCTCGGCGGTTCGGGATCGGGCAAATCCACTCTGCTGCGGATGCTGGCAGGGTTCGAACGGCCCACGGAGGGGCGGATTTTCCTCGACGGCGTCGACATCACCGACATGCCACCGTACGAACGTCCGATCAACATGATGTTCCAGTCGTACGCCTTGTTCCCGCACATGACCGTGGCGCAGAACATCGCCTTCGGCCTGCAGCAGGACAAGATTCACAAGACCGAGGTCGACGACCGTGTAGCCGAGATGCTCAAGCTGGTGCAGATGAGCCAGTACGCCAAGCGCAAGCCGCATCAATTGTCGGGCGGTCAGCGTCAGCGTGTGGCGCTGGCACGTTCGCTGGCCAAGCGGCCGAAGTTGCTGCTGCTCGATGAGCCGATGGGCGCACTGGACAAGAAACTGCGTTCGCAGATGCAGCTGGAACTGGTGGAAATCATCGAGCGCGTCGGCGTGACTTGCGTGATGGTGACCCACGACCAGGAAGAGGCCATGACCATGGCCGAGCGCATCGCGATCATGCACCTGGGCTGGATCGCCCAGATCGGCAGCCCGATCGACATCTACGAAACCCCGACCAGCCGTCTGGTCTGCGAATTCATCGGTAACGTCAACATCTTCGAAGGTGAAGTGATCGACGACGCCGAAGGCCACGCGACCATCACCTGTAAGGATCTCGATCGGCAGATCTACGTTGGCCATGGCATCAGCACCTCGGTGCAAGACAAGTCCGTGACCTACGCGATCCGTCCGGAGAAGCTGCTGGTCACCGCCGACCAGCCGACCTGCGAGTACAACTGGTCCAGCGGCAAGGTGCACGACATCGCCTACCTCGGCGGGCACTCGGTGTTCTACGTCGAATTGCCGAGCGGCAAACTGGTGCAGTCGTTCGTCGCCAACGCCGAACGTCGCGGCGCGCGTCCGACCTGGGGCGATCAGGTCTACGTGTGGTGGGAAGACGACAGCGGCGTGGTACTCCGCTCATGAACATGCGCAAATTCAAACGCCGCATCAACCGAATAATCCCCAATGGCCGGCAACTGGTCATCGGGGTTCCGTTCATCTGGCTTTTTCTGTTCTTCATGCTGCCGTTCTTCATCGTCCTGAAGATCAGTTTCGCCGAAGCCGACGTGGCCATTCCGCCGTACACCGAGATTTACACCTACGCCGAGCAGAAGCTGCAACTGCTGCTGAACCTGGGCAACTACGCGATGCTGGCGGGCGACGAGTTGTACATCGCCGCTTACCTCGGCTCGTTGAAGATGGCGTTCATCAGCACCGTCCTCTGTCTGCTGATCGGCTACCCGATGGCCTACGCCATCGCCACCGCCCGTAAAGAGCTGCAAACGGTGTTGGTATTGCTGATCATGATGCCGACCTGGACCGCAATCCTGATCCGCGTTTACGCGTGGATGGGCATCCTCAGCAACAACGGTCTGCTCAACGGTTTCCTGATGAGCATGGGCTTGATCGACGAGCCGCTGCAGATCCTCAACACCAACCTCGCGGTGTACATCGGCGTCGTTTATTCGTACCTGCCGTTCATGATCCTGCCGCTGTACGCCAATCTGGTGAAGCACGACAACAGTCTGCTCGAAGCGGCTTCGGACCTCGGCTCGAGTACTTTCAACAGCTTCTGGAAGATCACTATTCCGCTGTCCAAGAACGGCATCATTGCCGGCTGCATGCTGGTGTTTATCCCCGTGGTCGGTGAGTTCGTGATCCCGGAACTGCTTGGCGGTCCGGAAACCCTGATGATCGGCAAGGTGCTGTGGCAAGAGTTCTTCAACAACCGTGACTGGCCGGTGGCGTCCGCGCTGGCGGTGGTGATGCTGGCGATCCTGATTGTGCCGATCATCCTGTTCAACCGCAGTCAGGCCAAGGAAATGGAGGGTAAAGAATGAAGCGCTTCCGTTTCTCCAGCCTGATGCTGGTTCTGGGTTTGTTGTTTATCTACCTGCCGATGCTGATCCTGGTGATCTACTCGTTCAACGCCTCGAAATTGGTGACGGTGTGGGGCGGCTGGTCGATCAAGTGGTACGTCGGCCTGCTCGACAACACGCAACTGATGGGCTCGGTGCTGCGCTCGCTGGAAATCGCCTGCTACACCGCGGTCGCCGCGGTGGCGCTGGGTACGCTGGCAGCGTTCGTGCTGACCCGTATCACCCGCTTCAAGGGCCGCACGCTGTTCGGCGGTCTGGTCACAGCGCCGTTGGTGATGCCGGAAGTGATCACCGGTCTGTCGCTGTTGCTGCTGTTCGTGGCCATGGCGCAGATGATCGGCTGGCCGCAGGAACGTGGCATCGTCACCATCTGGATCGCTCACACCACGTTCTGTGCGGCGTATGTGGCGGTGGTGGTGTCGGCGCGTCTGCGTGAGCTGGACCTGTCGATCGAAGAAGCGGCCATGGACCTCGGTGCACGACCGTGGAAGGTGTTCTTCCTGATCACCATCCCGATGATCGCGCCATCGCTGGCGGCGGGCGGCATGATGTCGTTCGCGCTGTCGCTGGATGACCTGGTACTGGCGAGCTTCGTCTCGGGTCCTGGTTCGACGACCTTGCCGATGGAAGTGTTCTCGGCAGTGCGTCTGGGTGTGAAGCCTGAGATCAACGCCGTGGCGAGCCTGATTTTGCTCGCGGTATCGATCGTGACCTTCATGGTCTGGTTCTTCAGCCGCCGTGCCGAAGAAGCGCGCAAGAAAGCCATCCAGCAAGCCATCGAAGAAAGCGCAGCCGATTCGTGGAAGCAGCCGGACGTGCGTCGCGCCCCGGCGCCGGAAGCGGCGTAAGCAATATCGGGTTGGCCTCCACCTAGAGGCCAACCCAAATTCAAATGTAGGAGTGAGCGTGCTCGCGATAGCGGTGTATCGGCCAGGAAGTTTTCAGCTGACACACCGCTATCGCGAGCAGGCTCACTCCTACAATGGGATTTATGCCGTCCAGGGAGATTGGCGGATGACTTCAACAAAGTTCATCGGCTTGAACCCCGGCTGCTGATCCTTCAGGACATCAGTCTTCACATTGCCAAACGTCGTCTGCGGACGATGCCGCAAGCCATCGGCAAACGCGCAGATAATGCACTCCTTGAAACCGTCCCCACGCGGGTGCGCATGCACCACCGCTTCGCGCTGCACAGTGCTGAACGCTGCGTAATCCATCCCCAGTACATCCATTTCCACACCAGCGGTGACCAGCGCTACGGTCGGGCGCAGATGCTTCGGCACGCCCGGCGTGGTGTGCAGGGCAATCGACAGCCACACCTGTTCGATGTCGTCATCGCTCAACCCGTACGGTTTGAGAAACGCCGCCGCTGCGTTGGCACCGTCCACTTCGAAGCGCTCATCATCACTGCGGTGACCTTCGACCAGACCGAGGTCATGGAACATTGCGCCGACGTACAGCAGCTCCGGGTTATAAGCCAGTTGCTGGCGCTCGCCGCTCAACGCGCCGAACAGAAATACCCGGCGCGAGTGGTGGTAGAGCAGGTCGGATTCGATGTCGCGGATGTATTCGGTGGTGGCCCGGGCGAGGGCGCTGTCAGGGATTTTGATGCCGGCGATGGTTGTGGTCATGGCAAGTTTCCTCACTGAAACGCCGTTGTGGCGCTGATGGGGAAAGTCTGTTCCCGGCGCTGGAAGCGGACAATCGATGCATGGCAGCGATCCTTGCCAATCCACCTGCAAATCGTGCCAACTCGGCTCAGAGACCCAAAGGAGCTTCACCTCCATGAGCAAAACCGTCGCCATTGTGGTGTTCGCAGGCGTGCAGTCGCTGGACGTCAGCGGCCCGATGGATGTGTTCGCCGAGGCCAATCGCTTCCTGGCGCCCGAGAATCACTATCGGCTCGAAGTAATCGGCATCGAGCAAGGGCCGATGGCCTGTTCCAACGGTTTGACCCTGAATGCCCATCGGCATTTCAGCGAAGCACTCGACGCCTACGATCTGCTGCTGGTCGCCGGTGGGCCGCAATTACCCTTCATGGATTTCGGCGCGACGTTCGACGGTTGGCTGCGTGAGGCCTGTGCACGGGCGCAGCGCTTCGGTTCGATCTGCAACGGCGCGTTCATGCTGGCCCGGGCCGGTTTGCTGGACGGGCGCACCGTCACCACGCACTGGAACGACGCCGTCGCGTTGGCGCAGTTGTGTCCGACGACGCAGGTCGAAGCGGATCGCTTGTATGTCGAGGACGGCACGCTCTACACCTCGGCCGGGGTCACGGCGGGGATTGATCTGTCGCTGTACCTGCTGGCGCGGGATCATGGCGCTGAAGTGGCGCTGAGCGTGGCCAAGCGTCTGGTGGTGTTCACCCAGCGTTCCGGTGGGCAATCGCAGTTCAGCCCGTTCCTCACACCGCACGCGGAGCCGACCTCGGCGGTGGCGCTGGTGCAGTTGTATGTGCTGGCCAATCTCACGGGCGATCTGACGATTGCCGATCTGGCCAATGCGGCGAGCATGAGTGCGCGCAATTTCTCGCGGGTGTTTGCCCGGGAAGCCAAGGTCACCCCGGCGGAGTTTGTCGAACGGGCGCGAGTGGATGCGGCGCGGGTGATGCTGGAAAGCACGGCGGCACCGTTGAAGACTGTGGCGTATCAGTGCGGGTTTCGCGATGCGCAGCACATGCGCAGTGTGTTCAATCGCCGGCTGGGGGTTACGCCGCAGCAGTTTCGGCTGAATTTTGCGGTGATGGTTTGACCCTCACCCTCACCCCAGCCCTCTCCCAGAGGGGGAGGGGGCCGACCGCAGTGTCTGGCGTGATACATCGACCTGAAAGACCTTAGCGATTATGGATTCGGTAAAGCAGTGTCAGGTCGCTGTAAGCCTTGAGCATCCCCCAATCAGTCCCCTCTACCTCTGGGCGGTCCGACGTTTCGGGAGGGCTAGGGTGAGGGGCTTTTAAGGTGCCCGCATCGGCAACAGCTTCAACGTACTGCGCGTATTCGCCGTCACCTCTTCGGCATTGAAATGCGCCTGCACATAAATCCCGTCGACATACGCCTCAGCCTGATCGTCATAGTGGCTGTCGAACGGCACACCGCTCTGCCCGACCGGGTTGATCGTCAGGCCGTGTGCAGGATCGGCAAAATCCACCAAGCGCCGCGTCGACGGCCCATAAGTCACCGGCCAAGGCGCAGGCCCGATCTTCGCCGACAGGTTGTTCGGCACTTCATGACTGCCCGGCGCCGCAAACGGCCCGACATTGAAAATCCGCTCCAACGGCTTCTGCTGTCCCAACGGATGGCCGTGAGTCAGCGTGTGCGCAGTGCCCCATTTCCACTCGGCAGAGTTATCGCCGAGGGTCAGCTTCAGGTGCTGCATGCTCGCCTGCCACGCCGCGCGCACGACATCGGCGCGGGTCTCCTTGTTCGGCGTGTTGCGGTTATCCCACCACGGTGAATCGGCGTTCGCCGCCAGCTTCGGCAGCGCCGCATCGATCACTCGCGTCGCCAGCAGCGTGTCGAAAAAATCATTGCCCAACTCATCACGCATCGCCGCATCGGCCAGGTCGTAGAGGAACTGGTTGAACACCGTCGCACTGACCGAATCCAGCGGATAGTCGCCCGGCCACTGCGTCAGTTGCTCGACCAGTTTCAACTGCGCCGGATCGCTGACGACTTCACGCAATACTGGCAGCAACGGAGCGAGCAAGCGCGGGCCATAACCGGTCGCCGTGCCCAATTGCAGTTTCTGATTGGCCTCGTTGGTCCACTTCACGCTCTTGTCGCTGAGCTGGCGATTGAGTTGCTGCCCGCGATCGGCAAGGTTGTAGTAACCGGGAATCTCCATGCCGGTCGGCGACAGCGGCTGGAAGTTGGCCGAGACGATGTAGCCGCGTGCCGGGTTCTCTTCCTGCGGGTTGGCGCTGAACGGGTAGAACCCGTCCTTGTCCGCCTGATTGCTGCTGCCGTCGAGAATGAATTCCGGCCTCACCCCAGCGGGGCGCTTGGGCAGCAGCGCCGAGGCCCACCAGGCGATATCGCCCTTGGCGTTGGCGTAAACCAGGTTCAGCCCCGGTGCCTGCACTTTCGCGGCAGCGGTGCGGGCCTTGGCCAGGGTGTCGGCGCGGTTGAGCTGGTAGAAGCCTTCGAGGATCGGGTTCGGCGTTTCGAGGAAGGCCCACCACATGGCGATCGGCGTTTTGCCGGCAGCGGTGCCGAGGGCATCATTGACGATCGGGCCGTGGGGCGATTGGCGCAGGGTGAGGGTGACCGGCGGCTGGCCCTTTACATTGATCTGCTGTTGGGTGACGACCATGTCGGTCCACTGGCCGCGATACCAGACCTGATTCGGGTTATCCGGATTGACCTTCTCGGCGATCAGGTCCAGATCGTCGTTCTGGAACATGGTCAGGCTCCAGCCGAAATCCAGGTTGTGTCCCAGAAACGCGAACGGCACCAGCGCCTGATGATGGCCGTACAGCTCGAAGCCCGGCGCCGACAAATGCGCCTCGTACCACACAGACGGCACCGAAAAGCGAATGTGCGGATCACCCGCCAGCAGTGGCTTGCCACTCTGGCTGCGGCTGCCGGCGATGACCCAGGCGTTGCTGCCTTCGAACTGCGGCAGGCCTTGGTCGATCAGCGCCTGTTCGCTGAGGCGGGCGAGGGCGTTGAGGTCTTTCCAGTCGCCGGCGGCGAGGACCGGCGCAGGTTTGGCGTGACCGTTGGCCAGCACACCGTTTGGTTGCCAGTCGAGATCGAAGACCTTGAGGTAATCAGCGCCGAGTTGATCGCGCACATAGGTCAGCAACGGCTCGGTGCGAAACGCCGCCGCAAAGCTGTAGGCCATATAGCCGGCGACGCTGATGCTGTCTTCTGCCGTGAACGGTCGTTTGGGGATGCCCAGCACGTCAAACTCGATCGGTGCGGCGTGGGTGTCCTGATATTGGTTAATGCCATCCAGATAGGCTTGCAGGCCCTTCCACGCCGGTGACTGTTTATCGAGACTGGCGACGTAACTGGCCGCGCGTTCGCGGATGCGCAGGCTGCGGAAGAGTTTGTCGGTGTCGAGCAGTTTCGGCCCGAGCACTTCGGCCAGTTCGCCACGGGCGAGGCGGCGCATGGCTTCCATCTGGAACAGGCGATCCTGGGCATGCACATAGCCGAGGGCGCGGTAGAGGTCGGTTTCGTTCTCGGCGCGCAGGTGTGGCACGCCCCGCTCGTCATAGCGCACGATCACCGAACCTTGCAGGTTGCGCAGTTCAACCTGGCCCTGGCGTGTGGGTTGTTTGCTGTAGACATACCAGCCGACGCCGGCAAGCAGAACAACGATGAGCAAGCCAAGTACGGTGAACACGCGCTTCATGGTGACTCCTTGTGCATGCGGGAATGCCGCCCGTCGGGCTGCAAACAATTAGCACAGACCTTCTGTGCCGTGCAGCGCTGTCCTTGAAAAGTCCGGAATGCCTTACGGCGTTTCCACCGGCCACGGGCAATAACAACCGACCGCCAGGGTGTGCGTGGCATTGACCGGGCGATCCTCCGTCAGGGCATTCAAAATCGGTTCGATAAAGCTGTTGCTGGAATTGCAGGTCAGGCCTTCACTGTACGGGCCGAAGTACGCCAGTTTGCCGCTGCGATCCCAGATCGCCACGGCCGGGCTGGCCGGAACCTGTTCGGAGCCGGGCAATATCGTGATGGTTTTCAGACTGCTGAGGGTCGCGGGCAACTGACCGTGACTGCCGGTTTTCTGCACGGCGAAGAACTCCACGCCTTTAGCGCCAAACCGCTCGACCATCTCGGTCAGGTGCTGTTGATTGCCGACGTTGCACGGGCAGGCCGGGTCCCAGAAATGTACCAGGCGAATCTTGCCGGGACCGGCGAGGTTGTCCGGCAGGCGCAGCGGATCACCGGAAAACACCGCCGTGTGTTCGCTGAACGCACGCAGATAACGCCCCTGAAACCAGTCATACGCCGCCCACAGCACCCCGGCGCAAATCAGCGCGAGCAGGCTGGCAAACAGTGCGGTGCGGTAGGGCGAACGCATGGTTTTCGTTCCAGAAGAGGTGGGCTAGCTTGCCATGCTTGCTCCGACAGATGAATATCGCAGGCCGATAAAGTCTGTTTACCGCTTTGGAATTCCCGCATGCCTGCCACTTTCGACCCCGATCAAATCCGCGCCAGCCTCAAGCCTTTGGCCGAGTGGCAGCCGTTGTCGGACGAGGGCAAGGCCTACCAGCGCTTCTACCAGACCGACTTTCCCCATCGTGATGTCTGGCGTGGCATGGGCCGTTTCGAGGTCGATGGCTATGAAGTGGTCAGCCATTGCTGGTGGCCGGAAAAGGTCAAGGCGACGCTGTTTCTGCTGCACGGTTACTACGATCACGTCGGGCTGTACCGGCATGTAATCGAGTGGGCGCTGGACCAGGATTTCGCCGTGATCGCCTGCGACTTGCCGGGTCATGGCTTGTCGAGCGGGCCGCGCGCGAGCATTCGCGATTTCTCTGAGTACCAGGATGTCCTGCAAGCGTTGTTCGCCGAGGCGCAGTCGATCGCGTTGCCGCAGCCGTGGCATTTGTTTGGGCAGAGCACCGGCGGGGCAATTGTCGTCGATCACTTGCTCAACCATGGCGAAAACAGCCCGGCGCAAGGCCAGGTGATTTTGATGGCGCCACTGGTGCGGCCTCGGGCGTGGGGTTGGTCGCAGCTGAGTTATTACCTGCTCAGGCCGTTTGTCAGAGGCGTCACGCGACGCTTCAGCGAAAATTCCAATGACCCGGATTTCCTGCCGTTTCTCCAGGCCGATCCGTTGCAGCCACGGCGCTTGCCGACCAAATGGGTGGGCGCGCTGTCACGCTGGATCATCCGCGTCGAGCACGCGAAAAAAAGTCCGCGACGGCCGCTGATCATTCAGGGGCAGGCGGATATGACGGTGGACTGGCAACACAATTTGCAGGTGATGAAGTGGAAGTTTGATCGACCGCAGATTCTGCTATTGGCCGAGGCGCGGCATCATCTGGCGAATGAAACGGCGGAGATGCGTGAGGAGTATTTCGAGTTCTTGAGCAAGCGGATCAGAGGCCGGAATCTTTAGCGCCTGTGAGGGCCTCTTCGCGAGCCGGCTCCGGGCGGCGTTCCGACGAAGGCGGCCGGTCAGGCGCTAAAGATCATTGCCCGACCGCAAGTCCTGCCCGAATCGCCGCCAGCGCCGCCTGGTAATACGCCTTGCCCTCAGCCGATTCAGCAAACGTCGCAAACTCTTCCAGTTCTTCATCCGATAAGTCGCGATAGACGTAGAGCAACGTGTTGTTGATGTCCGCGCCAATCTGATCCATCAAGCGCTGGCGCTGACCATTGAGCATGCCTTGCGCCTGACCACCACCGAGCAGCCCCGGGATCATCGAACTCAAGCTGTCCGCCGCCACACCAGCAATCGCCAGGCTGACTTCGGCGCCGGCTTCTCGCGCCGGCAAGGCTTGCGCGAGGTGACCGATGATCAGCAGGCGGCTGTCGCTGGCCTGCATCTTTGGCAGACCCTTGGCATTTTTCGCCAATTGATCGCGGCGGGTCGCGAGCAGTTCGGCAGCGACGATTTTCTTGCCCAGTGGTGATTGGAAGAAGGTCAGGGCCGGTTTAGGGTCGGCGAGTTTCTGCCGTAACTGCGCTTCGGCACGTTGATCCACGGCCTGCGGAGCAAAGCGCTGGTTGCTGTTGTTGACCAAGGCCTGGAACACCGCGGGCGGCAGGCTGTTCTGATAGCGCTGCTGTGCGGCCGTCAGGGCATCGTTGAAATGCGCACGTTGATCTGGCCAGCCGGCGACCTTGTACAACTGATCGTGGCCGTCCGCCCAGGCGGGCAAAACGCAGAACATCAACAGTGAAAAAAGCAAACGGCGCATAGGGACTCCTGTCAGCAGCGGACTATTCTCCGTGCGGTGCCGGTACTTGTCGAGAATTCGTAGCAAGCCGCCGCGTGGCTCTGTCGGATTTCTTGCCGCCGACATACTATGCGCGCCATGCAAATATCCTCTGAACACCCACTGCTGTTACGCATTGTCGATGACCTGGCCGAACACGGCTGGTCGCAGCAGAACATATTCCTGCCCGCCGGTTTGACCCGCGAGCTGGCGGCCGAGTGCCGCAAACGTGAGGCCGAGGGTGAACTGGCGCCGGCGGCGGTGGGGCGTGGGCCGTTTTCGGAGATCCGCGAGGGGATTCGTGGTGACCACATCCAGTGGATCGATCCGGGGCAGGCCGATGCCAGCGACCGTTATCTGAACCTGATGGAGAGCCTGCGCGAGGCGCTCAACCGAGGCCTGTTTCTTGGTCTTGAGGACTTTGAGTGCCACTTTGCCTTGTATCCGCCTGGCGCTTTTTATCGCAGGCATGTCGACCGTTTTCGCGACGATGACAAGCGCATGGTCTCGGTGGTGGTCTACCTCAATGACGCGTGGCTGCCGGAGGATGGCGGTCAGTTGCGCATGTACCTGAATGATGAGCGCGTGCACGACGTGCAGCCTACTGGCGGGTGTCTGGTGGTGTTTCTCTCTGGTGAGGTACCTCATGAAGTGCTGCCAGCGCACCGCGAGCGCTTGTCGCTGACCGGCTGGTTCCGCCGCCGTGGCAACGAGCCGTTCTGAGATGGAAAAGATTCTGGTCAGCCGCTGCCTGTTGGGCCATCGTGTGCGTTACGACGGTGGCGCGAGCGGGCCGTTTGATTTGCTCGAGCAGTGGATTGTTGAAGGGCGTGTGGTGCCGTTGTGTCCTGAGGTTGCGGGCGGTTTGCCGACGCCACGGGCGGCGGCGGAGATTCCGGGGGGGCAGGGTGGTGAAGTGCTGGATGGCATTGCCTCGGTCATGACCACCGAAGGCGAGGATGTCAGTGCGCAGTTTCTGGATGGCGCGTGGCAGGCGCTGGCGTTAGTTCAGAAGCATGGCATTCGGGTGGCGGTGCTCAAGGCCAATAGTCCTTCTTGCGGGAATTTGCTGACTTACGACGGGACGTTCAGTGGCGTGAAGGTCAGTGGCGAAGGCGTGACGGCAGCATTGCTCAAGCGTCATGGTGTGCAGGTCTTCAGTGAAGTTGAACTGCCGCTAGCGGCGGTGGCTCTGGCTGCTTTGGATTGATCCTGAATCGTTGCCCTCACCCCAGCCCTCTCCCCGAGGGAGAGGGGGCCGACCGAAGTGTCTGGCGTTATTCATCGACCTGAAAGACCTTATCGACTATGGATTCGACACAGCCATGACTGATCGATTATGGCTTCGACAAAGCCATGACCAGTCGATTTCGGATTCGGTATAGCAATCCCAGGTCGGCGTACCTCTAAAGCATCCCCCAATCAGTCCCCTCTCTTTCTGGGAGAGGGCCAGGGTGAGGGGCTTTAAGGTTTCAACCACTTCTCAGTCAGCGCCGCCAAACGTCCATCCGCCTTGATCCGCTCCATCGCGCTCGCAAGACTGGCCTGAAACGCCGGATTACCCTTCTGGAACGGAATCGCCAAATCCACCGGCGCTGCCGCTTTCGGCTTCTCTTCCGTCAACGCCTGCACCAGCACCATCGGCCGTGGCTGCTCATCCTTCTTCGCCAGCAACTGTGAATCGACGTTGCCGTAAGGCTCGCTGAAGTCGAAACGATCCTTGAGTTCGGGTGTCAGTGCTATGTGGTTGAGCGCAACGTCGTACTTGCCGCTTTCAACACCCTGGAGCAGGTCAGCCTCGTCGGTGACGATGAAATCGGCGCGTACATCCAACTCCCGGGCCAGCAGTTGCCCAAGCTCGACCTCGAACCCCGTGAGTGTGTCGCCTTCCTTGAAATTGAAGGGCGGTGTATTAGCCTCAAGGGCTATGCGCAGCTCGCCACGGTCGTTGACGTCATCAATCAGTTCGGCATGAGCCAAAGGGCTCAGAAGGGGTAGCAGGCAGATCAGGCCAGGCAGAAAGCGCATGGTCACTCCTTTGAAATCATTATCGCGACGCTCTGAGTGAGGCTCGCTTTGCTATGGTTGTCGAGTGCCTTCGACAACGAATGGTCATGAAGTTGTCATGACCCTGCGGATTTTACGGAAAAACTGGAGAAGAAAATGAAAAGCTTTATGTCACGTGCAGCGCTGGCGGGTGTGCTGATGGGTGTTTCGGTGCTGGCCAGTGCGGCTACTCCGGCCCCGAAGGGCGCCGAAGTGTTCATCGTTTCTCCCGAAGACGGGGCCACGGTTTCGCAGACCTTCACCGTCAAATTCGGTACCAAGGGCATCGCACTGGCGCCGGCCGGTGACGTCACCAAGAACACCGGTCACCATCACCTGCTGATCGACGCCAAGGAAATTGTTCCTGCCGGTTCGGTCGTCCCTACCGATGCCAACCATATGCACTTCGGCAAGGCGCAGACCCAGGCTGACATCAAGCTCGCCCCGGGCAAACACACCTTGCAGTTGGAACTTGGCGACAGCGGCCACATGGCATTCGATCCGCCAATCGTCTCGAAGAAAATCACCGTCAACGTCGAATAACGTTTCGGCGTGCATGAAAAAGGGAGCCCGAAGGCTCCCTTTTTTTGTCGCTCAACGCTTGATCAGAACAACACGCGGCTACGGATAGTGCCGTTGATGTGCTGCAGCTTCTCTTGCGCCAGATCCGAGTACTCGGCGTCGACGTCGATCACCACGTAGCCAACCTTCTCGTTGGTCTGCAGGAACTGACCGGAAATGTTGATGCCGTTTTCGGCGAAGACCTTGTTGATCTCGCTCATCACACCCGGGATGTTCTCGTGGATGTGCAGCAGGCGGTGCTTGCCAGGGTGAGCCGGCAGGGCCACTTCCGGGAAGTTCACCGACGAAACGGAGGTACCGTTGTCGCTGTACTTGACCAGTTTCTCTGCCACTTCCAGACCAATGTTGGCTTGCGCTTCGGCGGTCGAACCACCGATGTGCGGGGTCAGGATCACGTTGTCGAGGCCACGCAGCGGGCTTTCGAACTCTTCGTCGTTGGAGCGTGGCTCCACCGGGAACACGTCGATGGCCGCGCCGATCAGGTGCTTGTCCTTGATCGCGTCCGCCAGGGCTTCCAGTTCGACCACGGTGCCGCGCGCCGCGTTGATCAGGATGCCGCCCTTCTTGATGGCGCGGATTTCCTTCTCGCCGATCATCCACTGGGTCGCAGCGGTTTCCGGAACGTGCAGGGTGACGATGTCGGACATGCCCAGCAGCTCGGTCAGGCTACCGATCTGAGTCGCGTTGCCCAGCGGCAGCTTGGTCACGGTGTCGTAGAAATACACCTGCATGCCCAGACCTTCAGCCAGAACCGACAGCTGCGTACCGATCGAGCCGTAGCCGACGATGCCGAGTTTCTTGCCACGGATCTCGAAGGAGTTGGCTGCGGACTTGATCCAGCCGCCACGGTGGCAGGAAGCGTTTTTCTCAGGGATGCCGCGCAGCAGCAGGATCGCTTCGGCCAGCACCAGCTCGGCAACGGAGCGGGTGTTGGAGTATGGCGCGTTGAACACGGCGATACCGCGCTCGCGGGCAGCACTCAGGTCAACCTGGTTGGTGCCGATGCAGAAACAGCCGACCGCTACCAGCTTCTTCGCGTGATCGAAGATCTCTTCGGTCAGTTGGGTGCGCGAACGAATGCCGATGAAGTGAGCGTCAGCGATCTTTTCCTTGAGCTGGGCTTCCGGCAAGGAACCTGTCAGGTATTCGATGCTGGTGTAGCCCGCCGCCTTGAGGACGTCGACAGCCGATTGGTGGACGCCTTCGAGAAGAAGGAACTTGATCTTGCTCTTATCGAGAGAAGTCTTGCTCATCTGCGTAAACCTGTATCCCGGAGAAAAATGGCAGGGAGGGGAGCAGCCTGGAGCTGACCCAAACGGCAGGAAAGCCGTTACCGCAGAACTGGCCTTGGGCACTGGCCTGCGGGGTCGGTATGCTAGCATAGCCTCCCCGCTAAACACTCATTCCTGCGACGTGAAGCGTTCTCAGGATGACCATGAATTGTTCGAGAGTTCTGTCGATGACCAATCCTGCCCTGATTGATGAACTGAAGACCCTGGTCGAGCCTGGCAAGGTCCTGACCGACGCCGACTCCCTGAATGCGTACGGCAAGGATTGGACCAAGCACTTCGCCCCGGCGCCAAGCGCCATCGTGTTTCCCAAGACCATCGAGCAAGTGCAGGCCGTGGTGCGTTGGGCCAACACCCACAAGATTGCGCTGGTGCCGTCGGGCGGGCGCACCGGGCTTTCCGCCGCTGCGGTGGCGGCCAACGGCGAAGTGGTCGTCTCCTTCGACTACATGAATCAGATTCTCGACGTGAACCTCACCGATCGCACTGCCGTGTGTCAGCCGGGCGTGGTCACCGAGCATTTGCAGAACGTTGCCGAAGAAAAAGGCTTGTACTACCCGGTCGACTTCGCCTCGGCAGGTTCCAGTCAGATTGGCGGCAATATCGGCACCAATGCCGGCGGAATCAAGGTGATTCGCTACGGCATGACACGCAACTGGGTGGCCGGCATGAAAGTCGTCACCGGCAAGGGCGATGTGCTGGAACTGAACAAAGACCTGATCAAGAACGCCACCGGTTACGACCTGCGTCAGCTGTTCATCGGCGCTGAAGGCACCCTCGGTTTCGTCGTCGAAGCGACCATGCGTCTGGATCGTGCGCCGAAAAACCTCACCGCGATGGTCCTCGGCACCGCCGATTTCGACTCGATCATGCCGGTGCTACACGCTTTCCAGGGCAAGCTCGACCTGACCGCGTTCGAATTCTTCTCCGACAAGGCCCTGGCCAAAGTCATGGGCCGTGGCGACGTGCCGGCGCCGTTCGAGACCGACTGCCCGTTCTATGCATTGCTGGAATTCGAAGCTACCACCGAAGAAGTGGCCAACAGCGCACTGGAAACCTTCGAACACTGCGTCGAACAGGGCTGGGTGCTGGACGGTGTGATGAGCCAGAGTGAAACCCAGCTGCAGAATCTGTGGAAGCTGCGCGAGTACATCTCCGAAACCATCTCGCACTGGACGCCGTACAAGAACGACATCTCGGTCACCGTGTCGAAAGTGCCAGCGTTCCTGAAGGAAATCGACGCGATCGTCGGCGAACACTATCCGGACTTCGAAATCGTCTGGTTCGGCCACATCGGCGACGGCAACCTGCACTTGAACATTCTCAAGCCGGATAACCTGAGCAAGGACGAGTTCTTCGCCAAATGCGCGACCGTCAACAAGTGGGTGTTCGAAACCGTCGAGAAGTACAACGGTTCGATCTCCGCCGAGCACGGCGTGGGCATGACAAAGCGCGATTACTTGACCTACAGCCGCTCTCCGGTCGAGATCGAGTACATGAAAGCGGTGAAAGCGGTGTTCGACCCGAACGGCATCATGAACCCGGGCAAGATCTTCGCGGTTTGATTGGCAATCCCTTGAATCAATGAAGGCAGGAGTCGGTAAATGAGCTATCAGCACCAGTACGTCGACGGTACGCGCATTCACTTCCCGATCGGGAAAGTCGTGTGCATTGGCCGCAATTACGCCGAACACGCCAAGGAACTGGACAATCCGGTGCCTACCGAGCCGTTGCTGTTCATCAAGCCGGGCAGTTGTGTGGTGCCGCTGGAAGGCGGTTTCAGCATTCCGACCGAACGCGGTTCGGTGCACTACGAAGCGGAAATCGCCGTGTTGATCGGCAAACCGTTGTCGACCAAACCGAGCCGTGAAGAAGTGCTCGATGCCATTTCCGGTTTCGCCCCGGCGCTCGATCTGACCCTGCGCGACAAACAGGCCGAGCTGAAAGCCAAGGGTTTGCCGTGGGAAATCGCCAAATCGTTCGACGGTGCGGCGGTGATCGCCCCGTTCGTGGTCGGCAGCACCTTTGCTGACCTGACCGACATCGGCATTCGCCTGACCATCAACGGCGAAGTGCGTCAGGACGGCAACAGCAGCGCGATGCTCAACCCGATCGTGCCGATGATCCAGCACATGGCCGGCTGCTTCTCGCTGCAGGCCGGTGACGTGATCCTCACCGGCACGCCAGTGGGCGTCGGCCCGCTGAACGTTGGCGATGACATCGTCCTCGAACTGGTCGGCGCGAGCAGCTTCAACAGCAGCGTGCGCTGATTTAACGCGGTCCCCTTGTAGGAGTGAGCCTGCTCGCGATAGCGGTCTGTCAGTCAGCGATTGTTTCGACTGACCTGACGCCATCGCGAGCAGGCTCACTCCTACAGGGTTTTGTGATCTCTCCCACAATGGCGCAGGGCAATCCCGCCATTTGCCGTTTTTTTCACATCCTGTACGGATAATTCCTCTCATTCTGGCGTCTGAGCCGGCCTCTTTGTGCTATTACCCATAGCCTGAATTTTCGGAACGCGTCCCTCGATGTCATCTCAAACTCAGCTCAAACCCACCCGCCGTTCACGTTTTGCCTTGCGTTGGTATGTCTGGCTGTTGCTGGTGATTGCCGCCGCTTATGCCGTGGCGTTTGCCATGCATTGGGATGATCGCGGTGTGCTCTGGCTGCAAGAGCGTTTCGAAAGCCAGGCCGGGCAGAAGGAAAGTATCTGGCTGCCGGACTATCGGGTGGTCATCGATGCCAAACCGCTAAAAGGGATGGAGAAGGACGAGGCTTCGGATCTGGCGTACAACCCGCAGACCAAAACGCTGTTTTCGGTGATGGGTAAAAACCCGTTTCTCGCCGAACTGACCTTGCAAGGTGATGTGCTGCGCAAGATGCCGCTGGTGGGCTGGAGCAATCCGGAAGGCCTGACGATGATGGAAAACGGCCTGATGGCCATCGTCGATGAGCGTCAGCACATGCTGTCGATCGTCAAGGTCGACGCCGATACCCGCGAATTGAACATCGCAGATTTCCCGAAATACGATCTAGGTCCGTCGAAAGACCAGAACAAAGCCTTCGAAGCCATCACTTGGGACGCTCGCAATCAGCAGCTGTTGCTGGGCGAGGAGCGGCCACCAGCGCTGTTCACCTGGAAAAGCGATGGCAGCCAGACCCTCAAGGGCGACAAGCAAAAACTCGTCAGTGATGAACTGGATATTCGCAACCTCTCGGCTTTGGCGATTGACCCGCGCACTCAACACACACTCGTGCTGTCCGCCGACTCGCATCTGCTGCTGGAGCTGGACGAGAAGGGCGAGCAGGTCAGCTTCATGACCCTGCTTGGCGGCTTCAACGGTCTGAAAAACACCATCCCGCGCGCCGAAGGCGTGACCATGGACGAGGCGGGCACGTTGTATATGGTCAGCGAGCCCAACCTGTTCTATCGCTTCGAGAAACAGAAATAGCAGCCTTTACAGATTCCAATGTAGGAGCTGCCGAAGGCTGCGATCTCTTGATCTTATGAACAGCAAGATCAAAAGATCGCAGCCTGCGGCAGCTCCTACACGGGTTGGCTTGTGGTTTGAGGCAAGTGGCCATTAAGCTTCAGTTCAGACGGGCGTGATATTTCATCCGCCTGTTTTGATCCCGAGCTCATCCGAATGCGTCGACTTGCCCGTCCCAAACCCCTGATTATCATCCTGTCGGTGATTGCCCTGATCGCATTGCTCGCGATCGGCCAATACATGCGGCTGTTCGAGCGCGCCTGGTTCAACTTGCACACTCTGTGGCAACCGCAGAGTAGCGAGTCGATTGGGCTGGATCAGTATCGCGTCGAGATTGAGGCGCGGGTGATTGACGGGCTGGACGACGATGTTTCGGCGCTGACCTTCGATCCAGTGCGCAAAAGCCTGTTCACTGTGACCAACAAGAATTCCGAGCTGGTCGAACTGTCGCTTGAAGGCAAGATCCTGCGGCGCATTGCCCTGATTGGTTTTGGCGATCCCGAAGCCGTCGAGTACATCAGCGCCGACACCTACGTGATCACTGATGAGCGTCAGCAGCGGCTGATCAAGATTCACTTGGAGGCAGGCACCACATTCCTCGACGCGGCGGACGCCGAGCAGATGACCCTCGGTGTGCATATGGCCAGCAACAAAGGTTTTGAAGGCCTGGCGTATGACTCGGTGGGCAAGCGCCTGTTTGTCGCGAAAGAGCGCAATCCGATGCTGATCTACGAAGTGCACGGCTTTCCGCACTTCAATCCGGAGAAGTCCTACGCGGTGCATGTGATCAACGATCCCAAGCGTGACGCCGGGATGTTTGTGCGCGATCTGTCGAGTTTGCAGTACGACGAGCGCAGCGGGCATTTGCTGGCACTGTCGGATGAGTCGCGGCTGATTCTGGAGCTCGATGTCGGCGGGCGCCCGTTGAGTACGATGTCCATCAGTGGCGGCCGGCAGGGTTTGAAGAAAACCGTGCCGCAGGCCGAAGGCATTGCGATGGATGATGACGGGACGTTGTATCTGGTGAGCGAGCCGAACCTGTTTTACGTCTTCAAAAAGCCAACCCCGAACTAACCAACACCACAAAACACTGTGGGAGCGAGCCTGCTCGCGAAGGCGTCGTGTCAGCCAATGAAAATGTTGGCTGAACTGGCGCTTTCGCGAGCAGGCTCGCTCCCACAGGTTTATTCGTCTGCCCATTAATTGCGGGCAGTCTGGGATTACTCAGCCTTCAGGGTTTTCACGCCTTCGCTAGTACCCAGCAGCAACAGGTCCGCCGGACGCGCCGCGAACAAGCCGTTGGTGACCACACCGACAATCGCATTGATCTGCGCTTCCAGCTCCACCGGGTTGGTGATCTGCAGGTTGAACACATCCAGAATGATGTTGCCGTTATCGGTCAAAACGCCTTCGCGGTACACCGGGTCGCCGCCCAGTTTCACCAATTGGCGCGCGACGTGGCTGCGGGCCATCGGGATCACTTCGACCGGCAGCGGGAACTCGCCCAGCACCGGCACCAGTTTGCTGGCGTCGGCGATGCAGATGAAGGTCTTGGCCACGGCTGCAACGATCTTCTCGCGGGTCAGCGCTGCGCCGCCGCCCTTGATCAGGTTCAGGTGCGCGTCGCTTTCATCGGCGCCGTCGACGTAGAACTCCAGGTCGCTGACGGTGTTCAGCTCATACACCGGAATCCCGTGACCCTTGAGGCGCGCGGCAGTGGCTTCGGAACTGGCCACCGCGCCATCGAAGGCGCCCTTGTGCTGGGCCAGGGCGTCGATGAAGCAGTTGGCGGTGGAGCCGGTGCCGACCCCGACGATGCTCTTGTCGTCGAGTTTCGGAAGGATGAAGTCGACGGCGGCCTGAGCCACTGCCTGTTTGAGTTGATCCTGGGTCATGCGGGCTCCGGAAGCGGGCAAGGTGAGAACGGAAAGGCCGGCATTATAGCCGCAAGCGAGGCTAAAACCTCTGGATTCGTGTGGTCGTCCGGCTGAAAGCCGGGTTAGACTCGTTGGTCCCGCCCAATCGCCAGTGATGCTTTCCGATGCTCGAACAGTACGTCAAAAAGATCCTCACCTCGCGCGTTTATGACGTTGCCGTAGAAACCCCGTTGCAGAACGCTCGCCAGCTCTCCGAGCGGCTGGGCAATGACATCTGGCTCAAGCGCGAAGACTTGCAGCCAGTGTTCTCGTTCAAGATTCGCGGCGCCTACAACAAACTCACCCAGCTGACTGACGAAGAGCGTGCCCGTGGCGTGGTCACTGCGTCGGCGGGCAACCATGCGCAAGGTCTGGCCCTGGCGGCGAAAGTGCTGGGCGTCAAAGCCACCATCGTCATGCCCAAGACCACCCCCGAGATCAAAGTCGAAGGCGTGCGCTCGCGTGGCGGCAAAGTAGTGCTGCACGGTGACTCGTTCCCGGAAGCTCTGGCGTACTCGCTGAAACTGGTCGATGAAAAAGGCTACGTCTACATCCACCCGTACGATGATCCGCACACCATTGCCGGGCAGGGCACCGTGGCGATGGAAATTCTGCGCCAGCACCCGCAGCCACTGGACGCGATTTTCGTTCCGGTCGGCGGCGGCGGCCTGATCGCCGGCATCGCTGCCTACGTGAAATACCTGCGCCCGGACATCAAAGTCATCGGTGTCGAGCCGGACGACTCCAACTGCCTGCAAGCGGCGATGGCCGCCGGTGAGCGTGTGGTGCTGCCGACCGTGGGCATCTTCGCCGACGGCGTGGCGGTGGCGCAGATCGGCCAGCACACCTTCGATATCTGCAAAGACTACGTCGATGAAGTGATCACCGTCAGCACTGACGAGATCTGTGCGGCTATCAAGGATATCTACGACGATACCCGCTCGATCACCGAACCTGCCGGCGCATTGGGCGTGGCCGGGATCAAGAAATACGTCGAGTTGCGTGGCGTCAGCGGCCAGACCTTCGTGGCCATCGACTCCGGCGCCAACGTCAACTTCGATCGCTTGCGCCACGTCGCCGAACGCGCCGAGCTGGGTGAAGGCCGCGAAGCGATAATCGCCGTGACCATCCCCGAGAAGGCCGGCAGCTTCAAGGCGTTCTGCGAAGCGATCGGCAAGCGCCAGATCACTGAATTCAACTATCGCTATAACACCGGTAGCGAAGCGCACATCTTC
Organism: Pseudomonas sp. B21-041; assembly: GCF_024748675.1. NCBI lineage: Bacteria > Pseudomonadati > Pseudomonadota > Gammaproteobacteria > Pseudomonadales > Pseudomonadaceae > Pseudomonas > Pseudomonas sp. B21-041. The sequence goes on along the minus strand of NZ_CP087175.1, from coordinate 6,056,589 downwards.
GTTGGTGTGCAGACCCACCCGGAAAACGACCCGCGCAGCGCATTGCTGGCGAGCCTGACCGAGCAGGGTTTCCCGGTGCTCGACCTGACCGACAACGAACTGGCCAAGCTGCACATCCGCCACATGGTCGGCGGCCACGCGGCGCACGTGATTGATGAAGTGGTGTTCCGCTTCGAGTTCCCGGAGCGTCCGGGCGCGCTGTTCAATTTCCTCAATAAGCTCGGTGGGCGCTGGAACATCTCGATGTTCCACTACCGCAACCACGGCGCTGCCGATGGTCGCGTGGTCGCCGGTCTGCAAGTACCGCACGACGAGCGTCATCTGGTGCCGGCGGCGCTTGAGGAAATCGGTTACCCGTACTGGGATGAAAGCGAAAACCCGGCCTATCAGCTGTTTCTTGGCTGAGCGGCTACGCTGATGGGCATGGCCCAAGGAAGAGAAATACATGGAAACCCTGACCACCCTGAAAGTCCTTCACGTCGCGGCGACCGTGGTCATACTCGCGAGCGGGCTGGGGCTTGCCGCCCTGACCTGGCGTAATCGCAGCGAAGGGCCGGCCAGCACGATGCAGCGTCCCTGGCTGTTTATCTGGTGTTTGATGCTGATCGGTATGCTCAGCATGCCTTTCACCGGCTGGTGGCTGGTGCACCTGATTGGCTGGCCATTGGGGCAGTTGTGGATTTTGGGGTCCAGCGTGATTTATGCCGTGGCCACGTTCAGTGCGGTCTGGCTGCTGGTGCGGCTTAATCGGCTGTGGACAACGGGGGTTGGCAACTGGAAATTCAATCTGGCCCTGGCGATTGTCAGCGGCGTCGGGTTTCTTGCCATTGCGGGGTTGATGGGGGCCAAGCCTGTTTAAGGCTTGAGGCCGAGTCGACCCAAATCGCTGGCAAGCCAGCTCCCACAGGGATTTTCGGTGAACACAGATTATGTGGACGACCGAGAAACCTGTGGGAGCTGGCTTGCCAGCGATGGCGTCATCAGTCGCGCAGAGTCATTACCGGCCAGCCGCGTTTTTCGGCTTCAGCGCGCAAATTCGGATCCGGATCAACCGCGACCGGATTCGCCACCTGCTCCAGCAACGGCAAATCATTCATCGAATCGCTATAGAAATAGCTGCCTTCCAGCGAATACCCGGTCTCTTCCAGCCAACGATTCAGCCGCGTCACCTTGCCCTCGCGAAAGCACGGAATGTCGGTGCTGCGCCCGCTATAACGGCCATCAACCATTTCACACTCGGTTGCGATCAGGGTTTCAACGCCCAGGCGCACAGCAATCGGCGCGGTGACGAAGCGGTTGGTCGCGGTGATGATCACCAGTTTGTCGCCGGCGTCCCGGTGTTTTTTCAGCAGTTCCAGCGCCTTCGGCAATACGATCGGCTCAATGCAGTCGCGCATGTAATCGTTGTGCCATTGCTCAAGCACGGCCATTTCGGTGCGGCCGAGGATCTCCAGGCAGAAGTTCAGGTACGCGGCGTTATCCAGTTTGCCGGCCAGGTAATCCTGATAAAACTCGTCGTTGCGAGCCTTGTACGCAATTGGGTCGAGGAAGCCGCGTTCACACAGATAGTCGCCCCAGGCGTGATCGCTGTCGCCGCCCAGAAGGGTGTTGTCCAAATCGAATAGAGCCAGGCGCATTGCAGTTACCCGCTGAAAAGTCAGTAAAAAGGCGACAAGAATACGGTCTTTTCACAAGAGTGCACATAAGGTAGGAAGCCTCGTTGCCGCCTTATCAACCTTTGTGGAACAATGCGGCGACATGCGTTTGCGAGGTTGTTGCCGTGATCGACCCCGATGGTTTCCGCCCCAATGTCGGGATCATTCTGACGAATGACGCCGGCCAGGTGCTATGGGCTCGCCGTATCAATCAAGATGCCTGGCAGTTTCCGCAAGGGGGAATCAACCCTGAAGAGACGCCGGAAGACGCCTTGTACCGCGAGCTGAACGAAGAAGTTGGCCTGGAACGTGAAGATGTTGAAATACTGGCCTGTACCCGGGGCTGGTTGCGCTATCGTTTGCCGCAACGTCTGGTGCGTACGCACAGCCAACCGCTGTGCATCGGCCAGAAACAGAAATGGTTTCTCCTGCGCCTGATCTCCAACGAGCAGCGGGTGCGGATGGATTTGACCGGTAAACCGGAGTTCGATGGCTGGCGCTGGGTCAGCTATTGGTATCCGTTGGGCCAGGTGGTGACATTCAAGCGCGAGGTGTATCGCCGCGCCCTCAAAGAGCTTGCCCCGCGCCTTTTAGCGCGCGACTGACGACGGAGTTCGACCCCGAGCCATGCTCAATACGCTGCGCAAGATCGTCCAGGAAGTTAACTCCGCCAAGGATCTCAAGGCGGCGTTGGGGATTATTGTGTTGCGCGTCAAAGAGGCCATGGGCAGCCAGGTCTGCTCGGTCTACCTGCTTGATCCCGAGACCAACCGCTTCGTCCTGATGGCCACCGAGGGCTTGAACAAGCGCTCGATCGGCAAGGTCAGCATGGCACCCAACGAAGGTCTGGTCGGTCTGGTCGGCACGCGTGAAGAACCCCTGAACCTCGAAAACGCTGCGGATCATCCGCGCTACCGTTACTTCGCCGAAACCGGTGAAGAACGTTACGCCTCGTTCCTCGGTGCACCGATCATTCACCACCGCCGCGTCGTCGGCGTGTTGGTTATCCAACAAAAAGAACGCCGCCAGTTCGACGAAGGTGAAGAAGCCTTCCTCGTGACCATGAGCGCACAGCTTGCAGGCGTTATCGCCCACGCCGAAGCCACCGGTTCGATCCGTGGTCTGGGCCGTCAGGGCAAAGGCATTCAGGAAGCCAAGTTCGTCGGCGTGCCGGGTTCGCCGGGGGCCGCAGTCGGTACTGCGGTGGTCATGCTGCCGCCGGCCGATCTCGACGTGGTGCCGGACAAGACCATCACCGACATCAATGCCGAACTGGCGCTGTTCAAGACCGCCATCGAAGGCGTGCGCGCCGACATGCGCGCGTTGTCCGCCAAACTCGCGACCCAACTGCGTCCGGAAGAGCGCGCACTGTTCGACGTCTACCTGATGATGCTCGACGATGCCTCGCTGGGCAGCGAAATCACCACCGTGATCAAGACTGGCCAGTGGGCGCAGGGCGCGCTGCGTCAGGTGGTCACTGAGCACGTCAACCGTTTCGAACTGATGGACGACGCCTACCTGCGTGAGCGTGCGTCGGACGTCAAAGACCTCGGTCGCCGCCTGCTCGCCTACTTGCAGGAAGAGCGACAGCAGAACCTGGTCTATCCGGAAAAAACCATTCTGGTCAGCGAAGAGCTGACGCCGGCGATGCTCGGCGAGGTGCCGGAAGGCACGCTGGTCGGTCTGGTTTCGGTACTCGGCTCGGGTAACTCGCACGTCGCGATTCTCGCCCGGGCCATGGGCATTCCGACGGTGATGGGTCTGGTCGACCTGCCGTACGCCAAGGTCGACGGCATCGAAATGATCGTCGATGGCACACGCGGCGAGGTCTACACCAACCCGAGCGAAGTGCTGCGCAAGCAGTTCGCCGAAGTCGTCGAAGAAGAGAAACAACTGGCGCTGGGCCTCGACACCCTGCGCGACCTACCGTGCGTGACCCTCGATGGCCACCGCATGCCGCTGTGGGTCAACACCGGCCTGCTGGCCGATGTGGCGCGGGCGCAGAAGCGTGGCGCCGAAGGTGTCGGCCTGTACCGCACCGAAGTGCCGTTCATGATCAACCAGCGCTTCCCGAGCGAGAAGGAACAACTGGCGATCTACCGCGAGCAACTCGCCGCGTTCCACCCGCAACCGGTGACCATGCGCAGCCTCGACATCGGCGGTGACAAGTCGCTGTCGTACTTCCCGATCAAGGAAGACAACCCGTTCCTCGGCTGGCGCGGCATTCGTGTGACTCTCGACCACCCTGAAATCTTCCTGGTGCAGACCCGCGCGATGCTCAAGGCCAGCGAAGGCCTGAACAACCTGCGGATTCTGCTGCCGATGATCTCCGGCACCCACGAACTCGAAGAAGCCCTGCACCTGATCCACCGGGCCTGGGGTGAAGTGCGCGACGAAGGCACCGACGTGCCGATGCCGCCGATCGGCGTGATGATCGAGATCCCGGCAGCGGTGTACCAGACCAAGGAGCTGGCGCGGATGGTCGACTTCCTGTCCGTCGGTTCCAACGACTTGACCCAGTATTTGCTGGCGGTCGACCGTAACAACCCGCGTGTGGCCGATCTCTACGACTACCTGCATCCGGCGGTGCTGCAAGCCCTGCAAACCGTGGTACGCGATGCCCATGCCGAAGGTAAACCGGTGAGTATCTGCGGCGAAATGGCCGGTGATCCGGCGGCGGCAGTGCTGTTGATGGCGATGGGTTTTGACAGTTTGTCGATGAACGCCACCAACTTGCCGAAGGTGAAGTGGATGCTGCGTCAGGTCAATCTGAGCAAGGCTCAGGAATTGCTGGCGGAGCTGATGACCATCGACAATCCGCAAGTTATCCACAGCTCGCTGCAATTGGCGCTGAAGAACCTTGGGTTGTCGAAGATGCATCCGCCGGCGGTGGTCAAGGCCCTCTGAAGATCAAAAGCCCCTCTGATCTGGCTTAATGATTCTGGACACCCCTAAAGGGCGTTAATCTACGCCCAACGATGAGGTGTGATTTGACCAGACGATATTTTTCAACAGATTTCAAACGGGATGCGGCTTGCCTGGTTTTGGATAAAGACTATTCGGTGAGTGAAGCCTGTGAAGCAATGGGCGTGGGCCCTACAGCTCTGCGCCGCTGGGTTGAACAACTGCGTGCGGAGCGCAGCGGCAAGACGCCTGAGAAGTCCAAGGCCATGACCGTTGACCAACAACGCATCCAAGAACTGGAAGCAACAATTCGACGGATTGAGCGCGAGAAGGAAATTTTAAAAAAGGCTACAGCTCTCTTGATGTCGGATTCCCTCGATCGGTAAGGCTGGTCGAGGAGTTAAGCGAGCAATATCCAAGATCCGAGTTGTGTGGCGTGTTTGGCATCAACCGCAGCAGTTATTACGAGCGTCTGAAACAGCGGGCGAAAGTGCATGTCGGGCGCGATCGCCTAAAGATCAAGGCTGCCGAATTACATGAGCAAAGTCGCGGCTCAATGGGCGCGCGCAGCCTGTCAAAAGCGCTGTGTAACGAAAAAGAGTCGGTAGGTCGTTACATGGCTCGTAGCCTGATGCGCGAGCTCGGTTTGAAGAGCCAGCAACGGCGCAGGCATCGGTACAAACCCAGCGGTGCGGAGGCGCAATACGCCCCCAATCATTTGGAGCGTAAATTCAATGTCGAGGCCCCCAATCGAGTGTGGTGTGGCGACGTGACTTACATTTGGGCCGGTACTTACTGGGTTTATCTGGCTGCTGTACTTGATCTGCATGCCCGCCGCATCGTCGGCTGGGCGATGTCCAGAAGTCCGGATTCAGCTCTGACCTGTCGAGCGTTAAAGATGGCTTTCGAGTCGCGAGGACGCCCTGAAAACCTAATGTTCCATTCGGATCAGGGCTGTCATTACAGCAGTAAAGTGTTTCGTGAAACGCTGGCGGACATGCGCATAAAACAAAGCATGAGTCGACGGGGAAACTGCTGGGATAACGCTCCGATGGAACGTTTCTTTGGCAGTTTGAAATCTGAATGGATACCCAAGGCTGGTTACCGAAACGAAGACGAAGCCAGCACCGATGTGTTGCGCTACCTGACCCACTATTACAATCGGATCAGGCTGCACAGTTACAACGGATATCGGACTCCGGTAGCAATGGAAGCCTTGGCAGCATGAGAAATGACCTAAACCCTATAACCGTGTCCAGTATCGTTTGACCAGATCACTCACCCTAGCCCTCTCCCGGAGGGAGAGGGGACTGATTGGGGGATGCTGCAGAACTCCGCCGACCTGAAAGTGCTTTGCTGGATCCATAATCGATTCAAACCGACTTGAGGTGTTGTGCTGAATCCATAATCGAACCGCACCGGGCTGGAAGTGCTGTGTTGAATCCATAATCGATTCACACCGACTTGAAAGTGCGTGTTGAATCCATAATCAACTCGGTCTTTCAGGTCGATGCATGGCTCAAGACACCTCGGTCGGCCCCCTCTCCCTTTGGGAGAGGGCTGGGGTGAGGGTTGGCTTTTAAGCTGTTATTTCCACTTCACCCAAATGCCCGCCATACGGCCCAAAACTCCGCTCCACCATCCGCCGCGCCCCATCCGCCTGCACAATCAACGCCGTACTCGCCCGCGTCCCGTAACTCTGGCTGGCGATAAACACGCTCGATAACAATGACTCCGTCGCCAGACCCACCCCAGTATCCGGCAACTCGGCAAACGGCGCGGTCTGCGCATCGCCCAGCAGCTCCATCAAGCGCTCAGGCTGCGGATCATCCAGCACTGCACTCAACGCAGCCTTGGCCTTGAGCAACTTCGGCCACGGCGTATCCAGCCCGGCATTCGACAGTCCGTAAACACCTGAATCCAGCATTACTGGTTCCGACATCCGCGCATTGAAGTGCCACAGCTCATGGCTGTTGCCGAGCAGCAGATTAAACCCGGCATATTCCGGCGCACGTCCGACCACATCGCTCAAATAATCATCAATCGACGCATCGTCGGTGAGAAATCGCGCCACCAACTCACCCCGTGACTTGCGCGCTGGCGGTTGATGCGGATCGCGGATATTGGTCAGCGCGGCAAAGCGTCCGTTGGCGCCAATCCCCAGCCAACTCCCGCCGGCCTCAAGATCACGTCCGGCATGCACATGCGGCGCTTCTGGCCATGGCGCCAGTGGCAGGCTTGGCCGGGCGTAGAACTCGTCACGGTTGGCCGCGACGATCAGCGGCTGGGCATGGCCCGGGCGCCAGGCGAAAACAATCAGGCACATAAGGTGGTCCTTGTGTGTGTTTTGCTCACTCTACGCATCCGGCGTCCGTGCATCCATCGCCAGTGGAGCCAAAGGGTGTGCATCCGTTACCATGCCGCTCCGGTTTTGCGGATGCGGTCTGGGGAGACGGTCATGGAATTTCTGCTCTATCTGGCGCTGGGCGCCTGTGCGGGCGTGCTGGCCGGGCTGTTCGGGGTTGGCGGCGGGATCATCATCGTGCCGGTGCTGGTGTTCAGTTTCACCTTGCAGGGCTTTGATCAGTCGATCCTCACCCATCTGGCGGTCGGGACGTCGCTGGCGACGATCATCTTCACCTCGGTCAACGCCGTGCGTGAGCATCACCGTCGAGGCGCAGTGCGCTGGCCGATCTTCATGTGGATGGCCGTCGGCATTCTGCTCGGTGCAGGTTTCGGCGCGCTGACTGCGGAAGCGATTTCCGGGCCGCACCTGCAAAAGATCATCGGCGTGTTTGCCTTGATCATCTCGGTGCAACTGGCGCTGGACATTAAACCCAAGGCCAGCCGAACGGTGCCGGGTAAACTCGGTCTGACCGTGGCCGGCAGTGTGATCGGTTGGGCCTCGGCGATTTTTGGCGTGGGCGGCGGTTCGCTGACCGTGCCGTTCCTGACCTGGCGCAGCGTGCCGATGCAGCAAGCCGTGGCAACCTCATCGGCCTGCGGTCTGCCGATCGCCCTTGTCAGTGCATTAAGTTTCATGATTCTGGGGTGGCACGATCCGTTGTTGCCACCGCATAGTCTCGGTTTTGTTTATTTACCGGCGCTGCTGGGCATCGCCCTGACCAGCATGGTCTTCGCCCGCATCGGCGCGCGTTTGGCGCACAGATTGTCGCCGCGCTTGCTGAAACGGCTGTTCGCCGCTTTGCTGTTCAGCGTGGGTCTGAGCTTCCTGCTTTAACCGCGTCGCAATCCTGGCTTAATCCTGAGGTGGCAGCGTCGCCCGGGAATTTTGGTTTCAACTCTAACGAGGAGTCGCAATGCTGCCTTACCCGCAGATCGACCCGGTGGCCCTGGCCATCGGTCCGCTGAAAATCCACTGGTACGGTCTGATGTACCTGATCGGCATCGGCGGTGCGTGGCTGCTGGCGTCGCGCCGGCTCAACCGTTTCGACCCGACCTGGACCAAGGAGAAACTCTCCGACATGGTCTTCTGGATGTCGATGGGCGTGATCGTCGGCGGACGTCTGGGTTACGTGCTGTTCTACGATCTGAGTGCCTACCTGGCCAACCCGACGCTGATTTTCGAAGTGTGGAAGGGCGGCATGTCGTTCCACGGCGGGTTCATTGGCGTAATGCTCGCAGCCTTGTGGTTCGGCAAGCGTAACGGCAAGTCGTTCTTCCAGTTGATGGACTTCGTCGCACCAATGGTGCCGATCGGCCTGGGTGCTGGGCGCATCGGTAACTTCATCAACGCCGAGTTGTGGGGTAAAGCCACCGACGTGCCGTGGGCGATGGTCTTCCCGCCGTTCAGCGATCCGGCGCAACTGCCGCGTCACCCGTCGCAGCTGTATCAGTTCGCGCTGGAAGGCGTGGCGCTGTTCCTGATCCTGTGGATTTTCTCGCGCAAACCGCGTCCGACCATGGCCGTTTCCGGCATGTTCGCGCTGTTCTACGGCATCTTCCGTTTCATCGTCGAGTTCGTCCGCGTGCCGGATGCGCAACTGGGCTACTTGGCCTGGAACTGGCTGACCATGGGCCAGGTGCTCTGCGTGCCGATGATCGTTGGCGGGCTGTTCCTGATCTGGCTGGCCTATCGTCGCGCGCCGGCAGCACCGCTCGCACCGACGGCTTAAACTACGAACCCCGGCGCGCGACGCCGGGGCTCAAAGGACACAGGTAACTCATGAAGCAATATCTCGAACTGGTCTCGCACGTCATTCAGAACGGCACCAAACAGGCCAACCGCACCGGTATCAACACCATCAGCTTCCCGGGTGCGATGCTGCGTTTCGATCTGCAGGAAGGTTTTCCGGCGATCACCACGCGCAAAATGGCCTTCAAATCGGCCATCGGCGAGATGTGCGGATTTTTGCGTGGCGTGAACAACGCCGCTGAATTCCGGGCGCTGGGCTGCAAGGTCTGGGACCAGAACGCCAACGAAAACGCGCAGTGGCTGGCCAACCCGTTCCGCCAGGGCGACGACGACCTCGGCGAAATCTACGGCGTGCAATGGCGCAAGTGGCCGGCGTACAAGCAGATCCCGCTGAGCAACACCGCCGCCATCGAACAAACGCTGAGCAACGGCTACAAGCAGATTGCTCAGGGCGAAGAAGACGGCCAGGCCTACGTGGTGCTGTACAAAGCCATCGACCAGGTGCGCCAGTGCGTCGATACGATCATCAACGATCCGGGTAGCCGCCGTATTCTGTTCCACGGCTGGAACGTCGCGCAGCTGGATGAAATGGCCCTGCCGCCGTGCCACCTGCTGTACCAGTTCCATCCGAATGTCGAGACCAAAGAGATCTCCCTGACCCTGTATATCCGCTCCAACGACCTGGGTCTGGGCACGCCGTTCAACCTCACCGAAGGCGCCGCGCTGCTGAGCCTGATCGGTCGCCTGACCGGCTACACGCCGCGCTGGTTCACCTATTTCATCGGTGATGCGCACGTCTACGAGAATCACCTGGACATGCTCAACGAACAGCTCAAGCGCGAGCCGTTCGCCATGCCTAAGCTGAAGATCTCGGATCGTGTGCCGGAGTTTGCCAAGACTGGCGTGTATCAGCCGGAATGGCTGGAGATGGTCGAGCCGAGCGATTTCTCGCTGGAAGGCTATGAGCATCACGCGCCGATGACCGCGCCAATGGCGGTCTAGTCAGCAGGATCGTTCCCACGCTCTGCGTGGGAATGAATCCCGTGACGCTCCGCGTCACTTAGGACGCGGAGCGTCCATGGCGGCATTCCCACGCGGAGCATGGGAACGAGCGCCAACGTCAGTGGCCGTGGCTGCGGCCTACGTGGGAGTGTTCAACTTCCGTCGCGACAACCCCGCCACTCACTTCCAGCCGCTGCAAAATCCCGCATTGATCGGCCATCGGCCCTTCTCCACAACGTTGGCGCAGGTCGAGCAGTTGCGTCTGCAACGCCAGCAACCCATCAATCCGCGCCTTCACATGCTGAATGTGCTCGTCGATCAGCGCATTGACGCTTTCGCACTGGTCTTGCGGACTGTCGCGCAAGGCGAGCAGGCTGCGGATTTCTTCGAGGGTCATGTCGAGGGTGCGGCAGTTGCGGATGAAGGTCAGGCGTTCGGCGTGGGCCTGGGTGTAGACGCGGTAGTTGCCGTCGCTGCGAGCCGGTTCCGGCAGGAGGTTTTCGCGCTCGTAGTAGCGGATGGTTTCCACGGCGCAGTCGGTGAGTTTGGCCAGTTCTCCGATCTTCATGACGACAATCTCCAAAAGGGTGCTTGACCCTATAGTGGCTACAGGGTCTTTACTTGGCAACAGGCACCTTCATGGACGCGACCAATGAGCGATTCCCAGCACACCCACAAGCCCGGCGACGGACACGATCACAGTCATAAATTGCAGCCTGTGCATAAACATTCCCATGGCGGCGATTCATGCTGCGGGCCGAAAGTTGCAGCCCCGGCACCGGTTCATTCGCACGAAGATTCCTGCTGCTCGTCGACAGCTGCCGCGCCTGCGTTGGTGCAACTGAGCGAGAAAACCAGCGCCGATGCGCGACTGAGCAGTTTCCGCATCGAGGCGATGGACTGCCCGACCGAGCAGACGCTGATTCAGAACAAGCTCGGCAAACTCGCCGGTGTGCAGCAACTGGAATTCAACCTGATCAACCGTGTGCTCGGCGTGACTCACAATCTGCCGGGCACCGAGCCCATCACCGAGGCGATCAAATCCCTCGGCATGCACGCCGAGCCGTTGGAGGCGGGCGTCGAAGCGCCAGCCCCGGCGCCAGTGAAAAAACACTGGTGGCCGCTGGCGTTGTCCGGTGTCGGCGCGCTTGCCGCCGAAGTCATCCACTTCACCAACGCCGCACCAACCTGGGTGGTGGCGATCATCGCGCTGGTGTCGATCCTCAGCGGTGGCCTGACCACCTATAAAAAGGGCTGGATCGCCCTGAAGAACCGCAACCTCAACATCAACGCACTGATGAGCATCGCCGTGACCGGTGCGATCCTCATCGGCCAGTGGCCGGAAGCGGCGATGGTGATGTTCCTGTTCACCGTCGCCGAGCTGATCGAAGCGCGCTCGCTGGACCGTGCGCGCAATGCGATCAGCGGTTTGATGCAGATGACGCCGGAGCAAGCCACGGTGTTGCAGGCTGACGGCAGCTGGATTGAGCAGGACGTGAAAAGCGTCGAACTCGGCGCCCGCGTGCGGGTGAAGCCGGGCGAGCGCATTGCGCTGGACGGCGAAGTGGCCAGCGGCAGTTCGACCATCGATCAAGCGCCGATCACCGGTGAGAGCCTGCCGGTAGAGAAAACCGTCGGTGACAAAGTCTTTGCTGGCACCATCAATCAGGCCGGTTCGCTGGAATACACGGTGACCGCAGCGGCGAACAATTCGACTCTGGCGCGCATCATTCACGCCGTCGAACAGGCCCAAGGTGCGCGCGCACCGACCCAGCGCTTCGTCGATCAATTTTCGAAAATCTACACGCCCGTGGTGTTCGTGTTTGCCTTGGCCGTGGCGATCATTCCGCCGCTGTTCATGGGCGCCGTGTGGTTCGACTGGATCTACCGCGCGTTGGTGTTGCTGGTGGTCGCGTGCCCATGTGCACTGGTGATTTCCACCCCGGTGACCATCGTCAGCGGCCTCGCGGCAGCGGCGCGCAAAGGCATTCTGGTCAAGGGCGGCGTGTACCTGGAGGGCGGTTTCAAGCTCGATTATCTGGCGCTGGATAAAACCGGGACGATTACCCACGGCAAACCGGTGCAGACCGATTACCTGTCCCTCGATCCAACTGCCGATGCCACGGCGCCGGCCATCGCCGCGGCGTTGGCCGGTCGTTCCGATCACCCGGTGTCGCTGGCCATCGCCAATGCCGCTGTGGATAAAAACTTCGCTGCGCTGAGTGTGGATAACTTCGAAGCACTGGGCGGGCGTGGCGTCAAAGGTGAAATCAACGGTCAGACCTACCACTTGGGCAACCATCGCTTGGTCGAAGAGTTGGGCCTATGCTCGCCCGCACTGGAAGAAAAACTCTTCGCGCTGGAGAAACAGGGTAAGTCAGTGGTGTTGCTGCTTGACGGCTCTGGCCCACTGGCTCTGTTCGCTGTGGCCGATACCGTCAAGGAATCCAGCCGCGAAGCGATCCGTCAGTTGCACGAACTTGGGGTGAAAACCCTGATGCTCACCGGCGACAACGTTCACACCGCCCAGGCGATTGCTGCGCAGGTCGGCATCGACGAGGCCCGTGGCGACTTGCTGCCGACCGACAAACTGCAAGCCATCGAAGACCTTTATGCACAAGGCCGGCGAGTTGGCATGGTCGGCGACGGCATCAATGACGCGCCGGCACTGGCCCGCGCCGAGATCGGTTTCGCCATGGCCGCTGCTGGTACCGACACTGCTATCGAAACCGCCGATGTCGCCCTGATGGACGACGATCTGCGCAAAATCCCGGCGTTCATCAGCCTGTCGCGCAATACCGCGAGCATCCTGAAACAGAACATCGCGTTGGCACTGGTGATCAAAGCTATCTTTCTTGGGGTAACCTTCGCCGGAGTCGCCACCATGTGGATGGCGGTGTTCGCCGACATGGGCGTGAGCCTGTTGGTGGTGTTCAACGGTTTGCGCCTGCTGCGCAAATAGATGAGGAAAGGTTGTGCTGAGTGCCGAGCTGAAAGCGTTTTACATGGTCGCTCGCCTGGGCAGCATCACGCTGGCGGCGAAAAAACTCGGCCTCAGCCAACCGACCGTGACCACGCAGATCCGCAATCTGGAGAGCCAGTATTCGGTGGAGTTGTTTTATCGCGGCGGTCGACGCCTGAGTGTCAGTGATGAAGGCGCGCGGTTGCTGCCGATGGTCAAAACACTGTTGCAGCAGGAGGCCGACATCGAGTTCTTCCTGCGCAACAGCGGTCAGGTGCAGGGCACTTTGCGCATCGCGGCGACGGCACCGTATTACATCCTCGATCTGGTGAAGACCTTTCGCGAGCGCCTGCCGCAAGTGGAAGTGTCGGTGGAAATCGGCAACTCGCAGCAAGTGCTGGAAGCGCTGGAGGATTACCGCGTGGACATCGCCGCGTCGTCGCAATTGCTCGATGACGCGCGGTTGATTCGTCGGGTGTTGGGCACTGATCCGCTGGTGCTGGCGGTGCATCGCAATCATCCGCTGGCGGCGCAGGAGCATGTGGCGTTGAGTGCGCTGGCCGGGCATACGTTGTTGATGCGTGAATCCGGTTCAACCACACGGCGGCTGACGGAAGAGTTGCTCGCGAGTGCCGGGGTGAGCTTCGGGCCGTTGCTGGAGATTGGTAGTCGTGAGTCTATCCGTGAGGCGGTGTTGCGCAATATCGGCATCAGTATCATTGCCCGCCAGGAAGTGCCGCATGACCCGCAGTTGCGCGTGCTGACGATCGAAAATGCGCCGCAAATTCCCGAATATCTCTATTGCCTGAAAGAGCGCAAGGGCGCGCGGTTGCCGGCGGCGTTTCTTGGGTTGGCGCAGGAAATGTCCCCTGCGTAATGATCGTTCCCACGCTCAGCGTGGGAATGCAGCCCGGGACGCTCTGCGTCCCAAGAGCCGAACGCGGAGCGTCCGATGAGGCATTCCCACGCAGAGCGTGGGAACGATCGGTAGTGAACCAAAATCCCCGAATACCACTATCACCAGTTTTTGCCTCACTGCCACATGACGGACGCATTACAACTCTAGGATTGGCCTCATCTGCTTGATGAGGTCTGTCCATGAATCCTGCCATCGCAACTGCCCTGACCAACCCCGGTGCGCCGATGAAAGTGCGCGGCGTACAGAAACGCTTCGGCGCTTTCACCGCGCTGGATAATGTGTCCCTCGACGTCGCCGCCGGTGAGTTGGTGTGCCTGCTCGGCCCGTCGGGCTGCGGCAAGACCACGTTGCTGCGTTGCATCGCCGGTCTGGAAAAGCAGGACAGCGGCGAGTTGTACCTCGGCGATCGCGATGTCTCGCACCTCGCCCCGCAAGCCCGCGACTACGGGATTCTGTTCCAGTCCTACGCACTGTTCCCCAATCTGACCGTCGAGGCGAATATTGCCTACGGCCTTGCTGGCAGCGGGCGCGACGAAGTGCGCCAGCGCGTCGGCCAGATGCTCGAACTGGTCGGCCTCACCGGCAGCGAGAAAAAGTACCCCGGCCAATTGTCCGGCGGCCAGCAGCAACGCGTCGCGCTGGCCCGCGCTCTGGCGCCGGCACCGTCGCTGCTGTTGCTCGACGAACCGATGTCCGCCCTCGACGCCCGCGTCCGCGAGCATCTGTGCACCGAGCTGCGCCAACTGCAACGCAACCTCGGCATCACCACGCTGATGGTCACGCACAATCAGGACGAAGCCATGCTGATGGCCGACCGCATCGCCGTGATGAACAACGGCCGCGTCGAGCAGTACGCCACGCCGCAGGAAATCTACAACCGCCCGGCCACGCCGTTCGTGGCCGAGTTTGTCGGCCAGGGTAACTGGCTGCCGTTCCAGCGCAGCAGCGCCAGCCACGCCAGGGTTGGCGGGATGGATGTGCGTCTGGCGGATGGCAGTGTGAGCGGCGCCTCGGGCCGACTGTTCTGCCGCCCGGAAGCGATCAACGTCAATCCGCTGGTGCATGAGGAAAACCTGTTCCCGGCCAAAGTCCGCGAGATCACCTTCCTCGGCAACCGCTGCCGCATGAGCTTCGAACTCGATCAGTTGCCCGGCCACGCCTTGCTCGCCGAACTCGCCCCGGAAGCCATGCCGCGCCTCGGCGCCCAGCAAATCATGGTCGCCTTGCCGCCGCGCAGCCTGCAGGTGTTTGCCTGATGAACAGCAATCTCGCGCTGCCGCTACCGCACAAGCAGGTGCGCCAGACTTCGAAAGCCGAGATCGGCGACCGCATTTTTGTCGTCGGCGGCAAAGTTGTCTTGCTGCTGTTGCTCGGCGTCGCGGTGTTGCTGCCGTTGCTGGCGATCTTCTGGCGCGGCTTCAGCAGTGAAGCCGGGCAGGGCGGTGGCTGGCTCGCGGCGAAGGAGTTGGTGAGCAGCGAGAATTTCCACTGGCTGCTCGGCAACAGCCTGAAAGTTTCCCTCAGCGTCGCGGCCATCGTCGTACCGCTGGCCTACCTGTTTGCCTACGCGCTGCAACGCACGCTGATTCCGGCGAAAGGCATCTGGCGCGGGATTTCCCTGCTGCCGCTGATGGCGCCGTCGATGCTGCCGGGGATTGCGCTGGTCTATCTGTTCGGCAACCAAGGCATGTTGCGCGGGCTGCTCTCGGACAACATCTATGGATTCTGGGGGATTGTGCTGGGTGAGGTGATTTACACCTTCCCGCATGCGCTGATGATTCTGCTCTCGGCATTGTCGCTGGCCGATGCGCGCTTGTTCGATGCGGCGTCGAGCATGGGCGCCAGTCCCGCCAAGGCTTTCCGCAGCATCACCTGGCCGGCCACTCGCCAAGCGGTGTTTGCCGCGTTCTGTCTGGTGTTCACCCTGACCATCACCGATTTCGGCGTGCCGGTGGTGGTCGGTGGCGACTATCAAGTGCTGGCGCTGGAAGCTTACAAAGCCGTGGTCGGCCAACAGCAGTTCGGTCGCGGCGCGTTGATTGGCATGGTGCTGTTGCTGCCGGCGCTGTTCAGCTTCGGCGTCGATGCGTGGTTGCGTCGGCGACACGGCGATTCCATGAGCGGGCGTGCACAGGTGTTCAAACCGGCACCGTCGAAAGTGCGCGATGGCTGCTATCTGGCGATTGTTTTGCTGATCAGCGCCGCGTTGATTCTGGTGTTCGGCATGGCGGTGTTTTCCTCGCTGGTGAAGTTCTGGCCGTACAACCTGTCGCTGTCACTCAACCATTACCAGTTCAACGAAACCGCTGGCGGTGGCTGGCTGGCCTACAGCAACAGTTTGAAGATGGCTTTGGGCACGGCGTTGATCGGCAGCGTGCTGATTTTCACCGGCGCTTACCTGATGGAGAAAACCCGCACTCAGCGAGGCCTCAATCTGACCTTGCGCATGCTCAGTTTTGTGCCGATGGCGGTGCCAGGGCTGGTGCTCGGTCTGGGTTACGTCTTCTTCTTCAACCTCACGGGTAACCCTCTGCATGTGCTCTACGGGACGATGACGCTGCTGATCGTCTGCACGATTGCGCACTACCTGACCACCGCACAAATGACCGCGACCACCGCGCTGCGCCAACTCGACGCCGAGTTCGAGGCGGCAGCGCTGTCGCTGAAGGCGCCGCTGTATCGCCACTACCTGCGCGTCACCCTGCCGATCTGCCTGCCGGCGCTGCTGGACATTGTGCGCTACCTGTTCGTCTCGGCGATGACCACCGTGTCGGCGGCGATCTTCCTTTACAGCCCCGACACCATCCTCGCGGCGGTCGCGGTGCTGAACATGGATGACGCCGGCAACGTTGGCGGTGCGGCGGCGATGTCGACCCTGAT
The DNA here is from genome assembly GCF_024748675.1 of Pseudomonas sp. B21-041. Lineage (NCBI taxonomy): Bacteria > Pseudomonadati > Pseudomonadota > Gammaproteobacteria > Pseudomonadales > Pseudomonadaceae > Pseudomonas > Pseudomonas sp. B21-041. The sequence continues at coordinate 6,040,111 of NZ_CP087175.1, read as the reverse complement.
TCTGTTCACCTCGGCGGGCGTGTCCTTGCTGCTGGCGTGGGCTTCGCGCGGCTTGCTGCGCCGTTCTCAAGCCTGGCGGCAAACCGCGCCCGGTCACTGATTCAACTCACTTACAGGAAAACGATCATGTTCAAGCCTATGGCCCTGGCCGCTGCTGTGCTCGCTACTTTTAGCCTGAATGCCTTCGCGGCAAAAACCGAGTTGACGGTGTACACCGCCCTCGAGGCCGAGCAACTGAAGTCCTACAAAGAAGCCTTCGAAAAGGCCAACCCGGACGTCGAGATCAAATGGGTGCGTGATTCCACCGGGATCATCACCGCCAAACTGCTCGCCGAAAAGGCCCGTCCGCAGGCTGACGCGGTTTGGGGCCTGGCGGCTTCCAGTCTGGCGATCCTCGATCAGCAAGGCATGCTGCAGAGCTACGCGCCAAAGGACCTCGGCAAGATCGGCGCGAACTACCGTGACGCCGCTAACCCGCCAGCCTGGGTCGGCATGGACGTCTGGGCCGCGACCATTTGCTTCAACACCGTCGAGGCCGAGAAGCAGGGCCTGAGCAAGCCCGTGAGCTGGCAGGATCTGACCAAGCCTGAGTACAAGGGCAAGATCGTCATGCCCAACCCGGCGTCGTCCGGCACCGGTTTCCTCGACGTCAGCGCCTGGCTGCAAACCTTCGGCGAGAAGCAGGGCTGGGCCTATATGGACGGTCTGCACCAGAACATCGGCCAGTACGTTCACTCCGGTTCCAAGCCTTGCAAACTGGCAGCGGCGGGGGAATTCCCGATTGGTATTTCCTTTGAATACCCGGCGGTACAGCTCAAGCGTCAGGGCGCACCGCTGGACATCATCCTGCCGAAGGAAGGCCTGGGTTGGGAGATCGAAGCGACGGCGGTGATCAAAGGTACGCCGCATGAAGAGGCAGCCAAGAAGCTGGCTGACTTCTCGGCGAGTGCTGAGGCGATGGATCTGTACAAGGAGAACTTCGCTGTCCTCGCGCAGCCAGGGATCGCCAAGCCGCAGACCGAATTGCCGGCGGATTACGAGCAGCGCCTGATCAAGAACGACTTTGCCTGGGCGTCGAAGAATCGCGACGAGATCCTCACTGAATGGCGCAAGCGCTATGACGGCAAGTCCGAGAAAGTCGCCGCCAAGTAACCGTTGCCGATCGTTCCCACGCTCCGCGTGGGAATGAATCCCGTGACGCTCCGCGTCACTATGGACGCAGAGCGTCCTTGGCTGCATTCCCACGCAGAGCGTGGGAACGATCATTGAGGTAGCTTCATGACACAACAACAAGACTTGCTGATCGTCGGCGCCGGCATTCTGGGCCTGTCCCACGCCTACGCCGCCGCCAAACGCGGTCTCAAGGTCGCCGTCTTCGAACGCACCGCCACGCCGCTGGGCGCCTCGGTGCGCAACTTCGGCCAAGCCTTGGTCACCGGCCAACCGCCGGGCCCAATGCTCGAGCTGGCCAAAGCCAGTCGCGAAATATGGGGTGGCTGGGCGCAGCTCGCCGGTTTGCAAATCAAGCGCAACGGTTCCTATCTGCTCGCCCGCACTGAAGCCGAAGAACATCTGCTCGAAGCCTTCTGCAACGGTCGCGCCGTGGAACACGGTTACAACATTCAGTTGCTGCGCGGCGCTGCCTTGCGCGATCTGTATCACGGTCAGTTCAGCCACCACCGTGCCGCTTTGCACGGCATGGACGATCAACAGCTGTATTCGCGCGAAGCGATTCCGGCACTGATCGATTATCTGCGCCGCGACCTTGGTGTGGAGTTTCATTTCTCCACGCTGGTGCGCGACGTCGAACCGGGGCGTCTGCACAGCACCGTCGGCAGCTTCACGGCGAAGCAGATTATCGTCTGCTCCGGCCACGATTATCAGACTTTGCTGGCCGAGCCGATTGCCGCACTCGACCCGCAAATCTGCCGCCTGCAAATGCTCCGCGCCAAACCGCAGACCGAACTGAATCTGCAACACGCCTTGCTCACCGGCCTCAGCTGCGTGCATTACGGCGCCTTCGCCGATCTGCCGGAAGCGGCGGCGGTGCAGGCGCAAATCCTCCATGAGCAACCGCACCTGCACGACAACGGTATTCACCTGCTGATCAGCCCGACGCCGTACGGCGAGCTGATCATCGGCGACTCGCACCATTACGGCAGCGATCCTTCCCCGTTCAACGCCGAGCAAGTGGACAACTGGATGCTCGAACTGGCCGAGCAGACGCTGGGCTGCAAGGTGCAAGTGGTCGAGCGCTGGCAGGGCGTCTATGGTTCCCGGGGGCCGGGGCCGTTCTCGTTCCTGCGCCCGGCACCCGGGTTGAGTGTGGCGCTGATGCACACCGGCGTCGGCATGAGCGTCGGCCCGGCGTTGGCGGAGCGCAATATCGCGCAGTTGCTGGAGGAAGATTGATGACAGGTCACGAGCAAGTCGTCGCCCGGGTGTTCGGCTTGTATGAACGCTATGGCACTAGCGATTACATCGGCGAGCCGGTGTCGCAGATCGAGCACATGTCCCAGGCCGCTGAGTTGGCGATGGCCGAAGGCTTCGATGACGAAGTGGTGCTGGCGGCGTTCTTCCATGACATCGGCCACCTGTGTGCCGAGGGCGCGGAAAACATGGGCGGGTATGGCGTGGTCAGTCATGAACGGCTGGGTGCGGACTATTTGCGTGAGGCCGGGTTCAGCGAGCGCATGGCGCGGCTGGTGGAATATCACGTGCAGGCCAAGCGGTATCTGACGTTGCGTGAGCCGGGGTATTTTGATCGGCTGAGTGAGGCGAGTCGGCGGACGCTGGCGTATCAGGGCGGGGTGATGACGGAGGCTGAGGCTGATGAGTTTGCGCGGGATCCGTTGTGTGCGGTCAGTCTGCGGATGCGCCAGTGGGATGAGCTGGCCAAGGAGATGGCGGTGCCGGTGATGGATCTTGGGGTTTTGAAGCGTAAGGCTGCGAGATTGTTGTCTACTGTGTGATTGTCGCCCTCACCCCAGCCCTCTCCCGGAGGGAGAGGGAGCCGATTTTCATGCCTTTCAAACCTGAGTTCGACTGGATATCTCAGGTCGACGTATGACGGAAGAACAACACGGTCAGCTCCCTTTCCCTCTGGGAGAGGGCTGGGGTGAGGGTCGGCGTCTACAGCTCAAGCACCTTCCCCACCAACGCCTCAATCTGCTCCTGCCTTTCCGCTTGATTCAATTTCGCCTGCGGATTGAGCGACGACCACTGCGGATGCGCCCGCGCCTTGCTCAATGCCTCCGGCAACTTGCCCTCGCGCCAGGTCTTGTCCTGCGGTGTTGCCACCTGAATGCTGTCCATCGCCGCATGCCCACGCTGATCCAGCGCCAACACCAACTGCCGCTGACGCAACGCCAGCAGCCGCAACACCCCGTCATCCACCGTCAGCTCACGCTGCCCTTTGATCTTGCCCAGCAAGCGACTGCCATAACTACGCGCCGTCTGCAGCGCACCACCGGCAATCGCCCCAGCCAACGCCGCAGCGCCGAGGGTAATCCCGCCAACCAGCAAATCCACGCCAGCCCCCGCCGCCGCACCGGCAGCAATGCCGCCACCCACGCGCACGCCGAGTTGCTTTAAGGTCTCAGGGTTGAACAAATCATCGCCCCAACGTCCATCCAGCAGCGGCAAATCACTCGCCGCCGCATCTTGCGGGCGGAACGCATACAGCTTGAGCAGCGCCTCAACACACTTCTGCTCACGCTGGCGCACAGCTTTGCGCAGTTCACTGATCGCCTGCTGTTCCTGCTCGGCTTCACTGACCACACTGCGCCGACACGCGGCGCAGTCGATCAACAATTCAGCAATCAATCGCGCCGCACTTTGCTGACGGGCAAGGCGCTGAGCCTGCTGATCGGCAATCAACCGCTCCAATTGTGGCCGAGCATTCTCCAGCAACAACGCGAGACTTTCGTACAGCCGTCGCTCGCCATCCTCCGGCGGCGCCACACTGTCGAAACGCACAAGCGCATGCAGTCCGAGCCGCGCCAAAGCCTCACGCCAATCCGGCTCGCGATGGTTGGCGCTGCTGACAAAATTCAGTACCGGCAGCAGCGGTTTGCCGCAACTGGCGAGTACTTCCAGCTCATCGCGATACTTGGCCAACACCGGTTCGCGGGCGTCGATCACATACAAACCGGCGTCGGAAGCAAGCAGTTGCCGTAGCACTTTCGCCTCCTGCTCGAAACGCTGGCGCGCTTCGCTGCCGTCGAGAAACCGCGCCAGCCGCGCCGGGCCATCGAGGCGTTCGCCGGGCCGCTCCAGTCGTTCGAGAAAATCCAGCAGAGCGATCGCATCTTCCAGGCCAGGCGTGTCGTAGAGGTCGAGTAACGGCTCGCCGTCCACCGACAACCGCGCACCTTCGACATGCCGCGTGGTGCTCGGGCGATGGGAGACTTCGCCGAAGCCGACATCGCGGGTCAGCGTGCGTAGCAGCGAGGTTTTGCCGACGTTGGTGTGGCCGACCACCGCGAGTTTCAGCGGCGCTTTCCAGGCATCAGTCATGGCCACTCTCCAGCCAGTTCAACGGCGCGCAATCGGCAAACGGCAGATCCAGCTGTTGCAGCGCGGTGTGCCAGTCGCCGAGGCGCTCGGCATCCAGTGCTTCGCCCGGCGGCGCTTGCAGCAGCCACACGCGAGTCTCGCCCGCGCTGCGCGCTAGTTCAGCGATCAAGGCGAGGCTGCCGCGATCCGGCGAGCGCCGTGGGTCGCAGGCAATCGCCAGACGTGCCGGTGGAAAACGGCTGAGTTGATCGAGGAGTTTGTGGCGTGATTCGCGGCTGTCGAGGATGCCGGCGTTGCTGACATTCTTTGGCAGCGCGGGCGGCCATGGGCGTTGTTCGTCAAGTTCGATGGCCACCAGCAATGCGCCTTCACTGGCGAATTCGCCGACGGCGCTTTCGACGCGGTGCAATTGTGCCGGCTCCGGATCGTTGACGCCGAGGCGTTCGCTGGTTGGCATCAGACGTTCGCGCAGTTGCGCGTAGCCGGGCAGGTTCAAGTCCAGACGCAAGCGATCCCGACCACGCTTCCAGCGCCAACGGCAGAACAGCATCAGCAGCAGACGGGGTAGCACGCCATAGATCAGCACCGCGCCGACCAGCCATATCGCCCACATCTGGCGAACCAGGACGCGGTTGTAATCGGTGTCCAGCGTCACGCGAATCATGTCCACGCTCGGCGCACTCCAGCCCAGCGCATGGGGAATGACCGTCAACGCATCAGTCAGTGCCGCGAAGAAGTCTGCGCCCAGCAGCGTGCTTTCCCAGATGAAGTCATATTGCCGAGTGGCCATCATCAATATCAGCATGCTTAGCGCGCTGAACATGATCAGCAGCCACAGGCCATTGACCAGCGTGCCAATCGCCCAGCGATTGAGTTTGTGGCGTTGCAGCAAGACCAGTAATGCGGGGGGTAACTGCGCGGCCTTGGCGTCCCGGGCAAATTTTTCGCTGAGCCACAGCCACAGGCGGCCGAGCGCTGCTCCGTGTTCGCCAGCGAAAAGCAGACCCAGCGCCCAGCTCAGCAGGAGGATCAGATTGACCCCGAGCAAGGTGCCCAGCGCCCAGAAAATATTGACCGCTCGTGTGCCGTCGCCGAGCGCAGAAAATGCCATGCCTGCGCCAGTGACGCAGGCCAGTAGCGCCATTAGCACCAGCGCCAGACGCGCGCCTTGCAGCCAGTGTTTGAGGGCTGCCGTCAGCCCGTCACGCTCGGCCAGCCATAAAGCCCGGCGTTGAATGCGGCTCGGCAGATCGCCGCCGGCCGTGCGCGCCAGTCGGTTGGCTTCCAGATCTTCCAAGGGGCCTGCGTGTTCTTCGCGCAGGCGCACGGTCTCGGTCAGCCAGAGGTTTTGCAGTGGAGTCAGTTCAGTCACGCGGCGTCCCGTCGCTTAAATGAGCGCTGAGCATAACCGCTGTGGCGCTTATCGGGGTAAGCGCGGCTCTGGTATCCTCGCCGGCATGACTAAATCACTCCCCCTCAGCCTGATCGCAGCCCTCGGTGAAAACCGCGTGATCGGCGTCGACAACAGCATGCCCTGGCACCTGCCGGGGGACTTCAAATACTTCAAGGCTACGACCTTGGGCAAGCCGATCATCATGGGTCGCAAGACCTGGGATTCGCTCGGCAGGCCACTGCCGGGGCGCTTGAACATCGTGGTCAGCCGTCAGGCCAATCTGGTGCTCGAAGGTGCGGAAGTTTATCCGTCGCTGGAAGCGGCCGTGGTTCGCGCCGAAGAATGGGCGAAGGAGCAGGGCGTCGATGAGCTGATGCTGATCGGTGGTGCGCAGTTGTATGCGCAAGGGCTGGCGCAGGCGGATCGTCTGTATCTGACTCGCGTGGCGTTGAGCCCGGAGGGTGATGCGTGGTTTCCGGAGTTTGATTTGAACCAGTGGAAACTGGTGTCGAACGTTGAAAACCCGGCGGTTGAAGATAAACCCGCATACAACTTCGAAGTCTGGGAAAAGGCTTAAAAGCATCGCTGGCAAGCCAGCTCCCACAGGTCTTGAGGTGTTCACAAAATCTGTGTTCACCACAAAACATTGTGGGAGCTGGCTTGCCAGCGATAGCGGTCCTTCAGGCGCTAATCAGGCCTGAGCTAGCTCCGCATGCTCATCAGCATCCAGCAGTTCTTTATCGGTCTGCTGCATCACCTGACTGGTAATCGCCCCAGCGGTAATCGAACCACTCACGTTCAGCGCCGTGCGGCCCATATCAATCAGTGGCTCAACCGAAATCAGCAACGCCACCAGCGAAACCGGCAAGCCCATCGCCGGCAGCACGATCAGCGCCGCGAACGTCGCGCCGCCACCCACACCGGCCACACCCGCCGAACTCAACGTTACAATCGCCACCAGCGTCGCGATCCACAGCGGATCCAGCGGGTTGATGCCAACGGTCGGCGCAACCATCACCGCCAACATCGCCGGGTACAGACCGGCGCAGCCGTTTTGGCCAATCGTCGCACCGAACGATGCGGCAAAACTCGCCACCGATTGCGGAATCCCCAGACGCCGGGTCTGCGCTTCAATGCTCAGCGGAATGCTCGCCGCGCTGGAGCGGCTGGTGAACGCGAACGTCAGCACCGGCCAGATCTTGCGGAAGAAACGCAGCGGGTTGATCCCGGCCGCCGATACCAGCAAACCGTGCACGACAAACATCAGGCCCAGACCGAGGTACGAGACTACGACGAAACTGCCGAGTTTGATGATGTCTTGCAGGTTGGAACCGGCGACCACTTTGGTCATCAGCGCCAGCACGCCGTACGGGGTCAGTTTCATCACCAGACGCACCAGACGCATCACCCAGGCTTGCAGGGTGTCGATGGCATTGATCACTTTCTGACCTTTCTCGACGTCATCCTTGAGCAGTTGCAGCGCTGCGACCCCGAGGAACGCGGCGAAAATCACCACGCTGATGATCGAGGTCGGCTTGGCCCGCGCCAGGTCGGCAAACGGGTTTTGCGGGATGAACGACAGCAGCAGTTGCGGCACATTCAGGTCGGCGACCTTGCCGGCGTAGTCGGTCTGAATGGTTTGCAGACGGGCCATTTCCTGAGTGCCAGCGACCAGACCTTCAGCGGTAAGGCCGAACAGGTTGGTCAGGCCGATGCCGATCAGCGCCGCAATCGCGGTGGTGAACAGCAGGGTACCGATGGTCAGGAAGCTGATCTTGCCCAGCGACGAGGCGTTGTGCAGACGCGCCACGGCGCTGAGGATCGAGGCGAACACCAGCGGGATGACGATCATTTGCAGCAACTGCACGTAGCCGTTGCCGACCAGATCGAACCAGCCGATCGACGCTTTCAGCACCGGGTTACCGGCACCGTAAACGGTGTGCAGAGCTACGCCGAACGCCACGCCGAGCACCAGTGCGAGCAGGACTTTTTTCGCCAGACTCCACGTGGTGTGGCGGGTTTGCGCCAGACCGAAGAGCAGGGCGAGGAACACCAGCAGGTTGAGAATCAACGGTAGATTCATGAGATCTCCAGGAAAGACTGTGCCAACAGCCTTCCGGGGCTGCTGCGAACCGGCAAGCCTAACAGCTTGATTTGCAATGATTTAATACCGAAATCTTAGGGCGTCCGTCGTTTTTGGAATAAGCCCGTGTCGCTCTCGGCAATGCATCTGGCGCAAACAGGGACGCGGGCGGTCGCTGACAGACGAGTACTGTCACACATATTTGTTAGCGTCGATTTCTTTGAATCAGGGAGAAGAGGCTTATGAAGTTCGCACCGAAATTTCTGGCTGTCGCACTGGCTGTGGGCATGGGTCTGGCCACTCAGGCGTTCGCCACCGACCTGAAACACTGGCCGGCCGATCAGGCCAAAGCGCTGGATGCGATGATCGCCGCCAATGCCAACAAAGGTAACTACGCGGTGTTCGACATGGACAACACCAGTTACCGCTACGATCTCGAAGAGTCGTTGCTGCCGTTCATGGAAAACAAGGGCCTGATCACCCGCGACAAACTCGACCCTTCCCTGAAACTGATGCCGTTCAAGGACACCGCCGACCACAAGGAAAGCCTGTTCAGTTACTACTACCGCCTCTGCGAAGTCGACGACATGGTCTGCTACCCGTGGGTGGCGCAGGTGTTCTCCGGTTTCACCCTCAAGGAACTCAAAGGCTACGTCGATGAGCTGATGGCTTCGGGCAAGCCGGTGCCAGCGACTTATTACGAAGGCGATGTGGTCAAGAAACTCGACGTCAATCCGCCGAAGATCTTCACCGGCCAGCAAGAGCTGTACAACAAGCTGATGGAGAACGGCATTGAGGTCTACGTGATGACCGCCGCCTCTGAAGAGCTGGTGCGCATGGTCGCGGCGGATCCGAAGTATGGCTACAACGTCAAACCGCAAAACGTCATCGGCGTGACCACCCTGCTGAAGAACCGCGAGACCAACGAACTGACCACTGCACGCAAGCAGATCACCGCCGGCAAATATGACGAGAAGGCCAACCTTGGCCTCGAACTGACCCCGTATCTGTGGACCCCGGCAACGTGGATGGCCGGCAAGCACGCGGCGATCCTCACTTACATCGACGAGTGGAAAAAACCGGTATTGGTCGGTGGCGATACGCCGACCAGCGACGGTTACATGCTGTTTCACGATGTCGATGTGGCCAAGGGCGGGATTCACTTGTGGGTCAACCGCAAGGACAAGTACATGACGCAAATCAACGGCATGATGGCCAAGCATGCGGCGGCGCAGGCGAAAGAAGGGTTGCCGGTGACGGCGGACAAGAACTGGGTGATCGTTAAGCCAGAAGAGATTCAGTAAGCCACACCGATCCAATGTGGGAGCGAGCCTGCTCGCGAAAGCGTAGTGTTAGTTGATCGTTCCCATGCTCTGCGTGGGAATGCAGCCCGTGACGCTCCGCGTCACTGGACGCTCCGCGTCCCTTGAGACATTCCCACGCAGAGCGTGGGAACGATCAAAAAATGCCCCGCACTTGGCGGGGCATTTTTGTTGCCGCGATTTGACGCTTACAGCCCGTCGAGCATCGCTTTGTTACGCACAGCACCCTTGTCGGCACTGGTCGCCAGCAGGGCGTAGGCCTTGAGAGCGGTGGTCACTTTGCGTGGACGGATCTCGACCGGTTTCCAGCCTTTCTTGTCCTGCTCGGCGCGGCGTGCAGCCAGTTCTTCGTCGCTGACCAACAGGTTGATCGAGCGGTTCGGAATGTCGATCAGCACCTTGTCGCCGTCCTGTACCAGGCCGATCGCGCCGCCGGCTGCTGCTTCTGGCGAAGCGTGGCCGATGGACAGACCCGACGTGCCGCCGGAGAAACGACCGTCGGTGAGCAGTGCGCAGGCTTTGCCCAGGCCTTTGGATTTCAGGTACGACGTCGGGTAGAGCATTTCCTGCATGCCCGGGCCGCCTTTCGGGCCTTCGTAGCGAATGATGACGATGTCGCCTGCCTTCACTTCGTCCGCGAGGATGCCGCGTACGGCGCTGTCCTGGCTTTCAAAGATCTTCGCGTTGCCTTCGAAGACGTGGATCGACTCATCGACACCGGCAGTTTTCACCACACAGCCGTCGAGGGCGATGTTGCCGTACAGCACGGCCAGGCCACCTTCTTGCGAATAGGCGTGCTCGAAGCTGCGGATGCAGCCGTTCTCACGGTCGTCATCGAGGGTTTCCCAACGGGTCGACTGGCTGAACGCCGTCTGTGTCGGAATACCGGCAGGGCCGGCCTTGAAGAAGTGGTGCACGGCTTCATCGTCGGTCTGGGTGATGTCCCACTTGGCGATGGCTTCTTCCATGCTGCGGCTGTGCACAGTCGGCAGGTCGGTGTGCAGCAGACCACCACGGGCCAGCGAACCGAGGATGCTGAAGATACCGCCAGCGCGGTGCACGTCTTCCATGTGGTACTTCTGGATGTTCGGCGCCACTTTGCACAGTTGCGGAACGCTGCGCGAGAGACGGTCGATGTCGCGCAGGTCGAAATCGATCTCGGCTTCCTGAGCGGCAGCGAGCAAGTGCAGGATGGTATTGGTCGAACCGCCCATGGCGATGTCGAGCATCATCGCGTTCTCGAACGCCTTGAAGTTGGCGATGTTGCGCGGCAATACCGACTCATCGTTCTCGCCGTAGTAGCGTTTGCACAGCTCGACGATGGTGCGGCCGGCCTGCAGGAACAGTTGTTCGCGGTCGCTGTGGGTGGCGAGGGTCGAACCGTTGCCGGGCAATGCCAGACCCAGTGCTTCGGTCAGGCAGTTCATCGAGTTGGCGGTGAACATGCCGGAGCACGAACCGCAGGTCGGACAGGCGCTGCGCTCGTACTCAGCGACTTTCTCGTCAGAAGCGCTGGCGTCGGCGGCGATCACCATGGCATCGACAAGGTCGAGGCCGTGGGAAGCGAGTTTGGTCTTGCCGGCTTCCATCGGGCCGCCGGAAACGAAGATCACCGGAATGTTCAGGCGCAAGGCAGCCATCAGCATGCCCGGGGTGATCTTGTCGCAGTTGGAGATGCAGACGATGGCGTCGGCGCAGTGGGCGTTGACCATGTACTCGACGGAGTCGGCGATGATTTCGCGACTCGGCAGCGAATACAGCATGCCGTCGTGGCCCATGGCGATGCCGTCATCCACGGCGATGGTGTTGAATTCCTTGGCCACGCCACCGGCGCGTTCGATTTCACGGGCGACCAGTTGACCGAGGTCCTTCAGGTGCACGTGGCCCGGTACGAACTGGGTAAATGAGTTGGCAATGGCGATGATCGGCTTTTTGAAGTCGTCATCTTTCATCCCCGTGGCGCGCCACAGTGCGCGGGCACCGGCCATGTTGCGGCCGTGGGTGGATGTTTTCGAGCGGTAATCTGGCATGGAGCACTCCGGGCGGCTAATCAGGTATCAAAGGGGAGTGAGCTTCTATTGACGTCTGGAACACTCAGAAATGGCCGTGTGTTCGTGAAGTTGCCGATGACGTTGCGGGATCGCCGCTGGTCTCAGCCTGAGCTCATAAACCCGCCGGGGGATGAATGGCGATGAATCAGCCGATTCTACACCGCTGGCGTCTGGAGGGAATGGCGCAAAGCGTTGTTCCAGTGCAGACGGCGTGTATGGGATGACGACTGGCGGGTTTAATCACCGCCGGTCTGCGCCATGACGTTGCCTTCAAGGTTTTTCGCGCGACGGCTGAGCCGGTTGTTGAGCACCAGCGCGATCGCGCTCAGCAGGACAAAGCTGTAGCCCAGCGTCAATTGCAGATTGGCCGGACTGAGGCTGATCAATGCGCTGATCAGGCCGCCACAAATAAAGATGATCGTACTGCCCGCCGAGGCCGATGTGCCGGCGTTTTCAGGAAACAGGCCCATGGCCCGAGAGGTAGCGGCGGGGCGGGCAATGGTGGTGCCAGCGGTGCAAATCAGCATCGGGATCAACACCGTGGCCGGTGCCAACACATGATTGGCTGCCAGGTACAGCATTGCCAGTCCCGACAGCAGTATCAGGCTCAGCCCGGTGAAGATTTGCTGAACCGGCGTGATGCGTCGATTGAGTACCGCGGCGATGATCCCGCCGACAACATACGCCGCACCGTAAACCAGCAGGATCAGCGAAAAGTCGTAAGGCGCGAGTTGCAGTTGGTCCATGAAAATCAGCGGCGAAATCACGATGAACGAGAAGTGGCAGGCGAAGGCAAACGCCGAAATCAGCCAGTAGCCGACAAACTCGAAGTCGCCCAACACGCGTCGGTAGGATTGAAAGAAGCCGGTCGGCGAACCACCTGAGGCCGGACGGCTGCTCGGTAAAAACAGCCAGGCCTTGATCAGCACCATGGCGGACAGTGCGCAAAAGACCCAGAAGCTGCCGCGCCAACCAAGTGTCGCCTGGAGAAAAGTCCCGGCCAGCGGCGATACCGAAATGAATATCCCGGTCGCCGTGACCATCAGGATCCGTAACCGGTCGCGCTCTTCACCTTCGAACAGATCCTGCACCAGTGCCTGCGACAGCACGAAACATCCACAGCCCAAGGCCTGCATCACCCGAAATACCAGGAATAGCGTGTAATCGGAGGTCATCACGCAACCGAACGCACCCAGCATCGATACGCTCATGCCGGCGAGTAACAGGCCCTTGCGCCCGATCACGTCCGAGAGGGGGCCGATCAAGAGCTGGGCAAACGCGATCCCCACGGCGAACAGGCTGATGGACAGTGCGATGTCTGCCGGTGAACGGAGAAAGTGCGTCGCCATTGCCGGGAAGGAGGGCAGCAGCACGTCCAGTGGAAACACACCCAGCAGCACCATGGCCAGCAATAGGCTGACAGCGGCGCGGCGCTGCCTTGTGGTTGCCACGGATTGTCCTTTATCCATCGATCAGTCCTGCCTTGGCGAAAAGTTTCTGGTTCTGGGGAAGTGCGAAAAAACCGGCCTTGCGTAGTGCGTCCAGCGTTGCGATGGCGCCTGATCGTGCACGGGCCCGGTTGGCTTGCACCGTTGCCATGCCGCCGACGATTTGTTTCACGTCACTGTCGGCGATGCCTGCCCCTCGCAGGCTCTGTTGCAGCCAACGTTCGTCGGCCTCGAAAAAAATCCCGATGATCTCCAGCAGTGTCCGGCTCACAAACGCACGCTGGCGGCTGTTCATCGACAGCCAGAAATAATGGAACACCTCGCTGAAGTAGCGGCTGTGGCGGGCTTCGTCAGTCAGGTGGTCGCGCAGCATGTCGTTGACGCTGGACACCAGGCTGTCGCGGCAGACGTCCAGCAGCTCGCGGGCAATGATGGTTTCCGAGACGAAGCCGAGCAGAAACCATGCCAGTGGCCGATTGTTTTCCGGGGTGCGGGCGATCAGTGCGTTGAGGCGGCTGATACGCTTCGGAATCGTCGGACGTCCGGTGAACCCGTAGAACGCGGCGATCTGTTCGGCGAGACGATTGGAGAACAGCGCGTGATAACCCTCGTCGGTGTAGAGCTGCAGCGCGGCGTGCTTCATCGGCAGAGGCACGTAAAGGGGCAGTTCCCGGTGCACGATGACTTCCACTGCACGATTGACGATGCGGTGTTCAAGCAAGGTGGTGTAATCGAGAAAATGCACCAGATGGTTGGCTGCCAGTCGATGCTGTACGTCGCACCCCGCCGCTTGGATGGCCGGATGTGCCAGATAAGGCAGAAATGCCGGCGGGAACCAGTGGCGGGTTTGCAGTTGCAGCGGCACATCGTCGGGCAATTGATAGTCATGGGTACTGCTGCGCACCGAGGCCCGGCTTTCCCAGTCTCCCAAGGTAAATTTGAGCGCCCAGGACACCGGCGCTTGATCAGGGTCGGCCATCGACAGGGTCATGCCTGTCCCTCGCGCAACAGCTCGCGCATTTCGTGGCACATCACTTGCCCGTCGCTTTGTCCACAGCCAACAAAGAACAGCGGTTGTTCAGCGCTGCCCTCGAGATTGAGCAGTGCTTCGACCTGCTGGTCGGCAAATGCGCCGGTCAGCCAGGTGTTGAGACCCAGTGCCGTGGCGACCAGTTGAAAGGTTTGCGACAAGTGGCCCGCTTCAACGAAGGCCATGCGATAGGCCCGCGAGTGTTCGTACTTCCACCAGAGCCGGTCAAAACGGGCGGTGATGAACAATCCCAGCGGCAGGTTGTTGATGAAGTGCTGACCGCCGAGCAATTGGCCCAGCGCTGGTTGAGGCAGCGGATTGATCCGGCTCAGGGTGTGGTCGGCCGGATGATAGGCATAGATGCCCGGTTCCAGGCCATCGACGTTCTGCACCAGGAGGAAGCCTTCGCAAGCGTTCAGGCCCCCCGCGGAAGGACTGCTTCGCCGTGCGCTTAGTCCTTGGGCGATGCTGTCGTCGCGATCATTGTCTCGTTCATGGAGATAACCGAGGGAAAGGTAAAGCAGGGTGCCGACGTCCTTCAGCGTTATCGCTGCACCTGTATAGGAACGGCAGGTTTTGCGCTGGAGCAGAACATTTCCCAAACTGTCGTTGTTCAAAGCGCACGGCGCAGGCAGGGCGATACGCTGTTCGGGTGCTGGCGTCGGGCGGTCTGTAGCAGGCTGTGGGGTGGCCAGTACTTCGTTGCAGTGCGCCAGATATTGCCTGGACCACTCGTGAATATTCTGTGGGGTATGTTCGCAGGGAATATTTTGTGTGCCGATGTGATAAATCTTCGACAGCTCATCCCAGCCCCATGGCGGATTGTCTATTTTTGAAACGGTAAGAATGTCTGCGCACAATAGTTGTGTGTCTATTATGTTGTGCGCGTCGAACAGTTGAGGGTTGTTGATTAGTTGCGCAAGGCGAGTTGCATAGTTCAGGTCAAGCTCGTGTTGTGTATGGTTTTTGTAATTCCATACAACTTGTCCGGTCGGGCGCGGCAATATAAACAAGTAAGGATTGATGTGCATATTAATCGTTTCACTCTGGAAGAAGTCAAAAGGACGCTGGGTTGCCGGCACTCCCCAGCGTCCTGACTTACTTAGCGGGCTTTAGGGGCAACCAGAAAAGCCAGGTTTGCGATTTTTTTACTTTCCAGAGAAATACTTTTCATGATGTGAACTCCTTGTTCATTGATAGTTGAAGTCACCTCGTGGTGACAACTTCATAATAGTTTGTAATGGATGATTGGCAAGGGGATATTAGGTAGGAAATTTCCAGTAATTTTGTCGGAGCAATCTTTAGCTGGAAATAAACTTGTAGGGTAAGTTTCAGTAATTAAAAGGCGTAAGGAAATGTCCTGCATGTCTGCGGGAATATAATTGTAGGAAGTCCAGGGAGATAGCGAAGGGAAGGGCGATGCCAGAAACCAAAACGGGGAGCCTGCTGGCTCCCCGTTATCCGCAAAAAATCAGCTGTTGGGCAGCAGGCGGCAGGTGATGCTCTTGATGTAGCGCGTTTCGGCGATGGCAGGGTGCACCGGGTGATCCGGACCCTGGCCGCCCCGCTCGAGCAACTGGATGTTGCGATCCAGGTGACGGGCGCTGGTCAGCAGGATGTTCTGCAGGTCATCTTCCGGCAGGTGCATCGAGCACGACGCGCTGACCAGGATGCCGTCCTTGTTGAGCAGGCGCATGGCTTGCTCGTTCAGGCGACGGTAGGCGCCTTCGCCGTTTTTCATGTCTTTCTTGCGTTTGATGAACGCTGGCGGGTCGGCCACGATCACGTCGAAGCGCTCTTCGCTGGCTTTCAGCTCTTTCAAGGCTTCGAAGACGTCGCCTTCGATGCAGGTCATCTTGTCGGCGAAACCATTCAGCGCGGCATTGCGCTCAACGCCGTCGAGGGCGAAAGCCGAGGCGTCGACGCAGAACACTTCGCTGGCGCCGAACGCAGCAGCCTGCACGCCCCAGCCACCGATGTAGCTATAGAGGTCGAGGACGCGTTTGCCTTTGGCGTAAGGGGCCAGGCGTGCACGGTTCATGCGGTGGTCGTAGAACCAGCCGGTTTTCTGACCCTGAATGACCGGGGCTTCGAACTTCACGCCGTTCTCTTCCAGCGCCACCCACTCCGGCACCAGGCCGAACACGGTTTCGACGTAGCGGTTGAGGCCTTCGGCATCACGGGCTGCGGAGTCGTTCTTGAACAGGATGCCGCTTGGCTTGAGCACTTGGGTCAGGGCCGCGATCACGTCATCTTTGTGCGCTTCCATGGTCGCCGAGGCGATCTGCACCACAAGAATGTCACCGAAACGGTCAACGACCAGGCCTGGCAACAGGTCGGAGTCGCCGTAGACCAGACGGTAGAACGGTTTGTCGAACAGGCGCTCGCGCAGTGACAGGGCCACGTTCAGACGGTGCACCAGCAGCGATTTGTCCAGCGCAACTTTAATATCGCGCGACAGCAGGCGGGCGCAGATCAGGTTGTTCGGGCTCATCGCCACGATGCCCAACGGCTTGCCGCCAGCGGCTTCGAGGATGGCCTGGTCGCCGGCATTGAAGCCGTGCAGCGGGGTGGCGGCTACATCGATTTCGTTGCTGTAGACCCACAGGTGACCGGCGCGCAGGCGACGGTCGGCGTTGGCTTTGAGGCGCAAGCTAGGCAGGGACATGACGTCGCTCCGGAAAAAAGAGCGGGAGTATAGCGTGTTGCGACTTGTGCCGGGTTTGATGAGCGATGAAACGCTGATGGCCTCTTCGCGAGCAGGCCCGCTCCCACAGGGGATTTGTGACTGACACAAGATCAATGTGGGAGCGACGATTCGACTTGCTTGCGAAGGCAGTTGTGAATGCTACGCAGACAGTGCGTTGATCAACTCCTTGCTGAACGCCGGAATATCATCCGGCTGACGGCTGCTGATCAGGTGACCATCCTTGACCACTTCTTTATCGACCCAGTTGGCCCCGGCATTCACCAGGTCATCCTTGAGTGTCTTGTAGCTGGTCATGGTCTTGCCGTTGACCAGCCCGGCGGAAATCAGCAGCCATCCGCCATGGCAGATCACCGCAATCGGTTTGCCGGCAGAGGCGCCGGTCTTGACCAGATGCTGGGCATCCTGATCGATGCGGATGGTATCGGAGTTCTGTACGCCGCCCGGCAGGACGATCGCGTCGTACTGCTCGCTGCTGGCGCCCTGGAAGGTCTGGTCGACCTTGAAGTCATCCGCCGGTTTATCGTGGTTCCAGCCTCTGACCTTGCCGGCCTCGGCGGAAAGGATGTCGACTTGCGCGCCGGCTTGCTCCAGTGCCTGCTTGGGACCGGTCAGTTCGACCTGTTCGAAACCGTCTGTTACCAAAATGGCGACGCGTTTGCCGTTGAGGGAAGTGGCCATCGATAAGCTCCTGAGTCTGTGGGAGTTTGCCGCCGCAATGGGCCGGTGTGACCCGTTGGGCATTACAGATTCCGAAGCCTGGGCGTTAATGAAAGTTCCTGACAATTGCCCACTGGTGTGTCGTCTCGCGGTTTTTAGAGGTTAGAATCGCCGCCTGTCCCAGAGTGTGTACTTATGTCCCAAGAGCTGACCACCGAACAGATTCAACAATCGCTGCAAGGCATCAGCGTGCCGGCGCAACCGCAGATCATGGTGGATCTGCAAATGGAGCAGTACATGCCCGACCCGGACCTGGAGGTGATCGCCAAGCTGATCGCTCAGGATCCCGGTCTGTCCGGCTCGCTGCTGAAAATCGTCAACTCGCCGTATTACGGTCTGAGCAACAAGATCACCTCGATTCAACGCGCGGTGAATCTGTTGGGCAGCCGCTCGATCATCAACCTGATCAACGCGCAGTCGATCAAAGGCGAGATGAACGACGACACCATCGTTACGCTCAACCGTTTCTGGGACACCGCCCAGGACGTGGCGATGACGTGCCTGACGCTGGCCAAGCGTATCGGCACTCAGGCCGGCGATGAGGCGTATGCCTTGGGTCTGTTCCACGATTGCGGCGTGCCGTTGATGCTGCAACGGTTCCCCAATTACATGACGGTTCTGGAAAAGGCTTACGCCAACGCTAGCGCCGAATGTCGCGTAGTGGACACGGAAAACAGCGAGTTCAATACCAACCATGCAGTGGTCGGCTACTACACCGCCAAGTCCTGGCGCCTGCCGGAGCATGTCAGCGCGGCGATCGCCAACCACCACAATGCCCTGGCGATCTTCAGCGATGAGTCGTCGCGCAACAGTCAGCTGAAAAACCTGCTGGCGATCCTGAAGATGGCCGAGCACATTTGTGCGTCTTACCGCGTGCTGGGCAACCAGACAGAAGATTCCGAATGGAACGCCGTCGGGCCGTTGGTACTCGATTACGTAGGACTGTCGGATTACGACTTCGAAACCCTCAAACAAACGATCCGCGACCTCGGCGCGCATTGATTCGAGGACGCTATGCCTGAACTGCCAGAAGTCGAAACCACCCGTCGCGGGATTGCCCCGCACCTGGAAGGCCAACGTGTCAGTCGGGTGATTGTTCGCGATCGGAGGTTGCGCTGGCCGATCCCCGAAGACCTCGATGTGCGCCTGTCGGGGCAGCGCATCGTGCTGGTCGAGCGCCGCGCCAAGTACCTGCTGATCAACGCCGAGGTCGGTACGTTGATCAGCCATTTGGGCATGTCGGGCAATTTGCGTCTGGTCGAAGCCGGTTTGCCGGCGCTCAAACACGAACACGTCGACATCGAGCTGGAGTCAGGGCTGGCGCTGCGTTACACCGACCCGCGACGGTTCGGCGCGATGTTGTGGAGCAATGATCCACTCAATCACGAACTGCTGATTCGCCTCGGCCCGGAGCCGCTGACTGATCTGTTCGATGGCGAGCGTTTGTTTCAGCTGTCGCGGGGACGTTCGATGGCGGTCAAACCGTTCATCATGGACAACGCGGTGGTGGTCGGGGTCGGCAATATCTACGCGACCGAAGCGCTGTTCGCCGCCGGGATCGATCCGCGCCGCGAGGCCGGAGGCATTTCCCGGGGGCGCTATCTGAAGCTGGCGATCGAGATCAAACGCATTCTGGCCGCTGCCATCGAGCGCGGAGGTACGACGCTGCGCGATTTCATTGGCGGCGACGGCCAACCGGGGTATTTCCAGCAGGAACTGTTTGTCTACGGCCGTGGCGGTGAACACTGCAAGGTCTGCGGTACCGGTTTGCGTGAGGTGAAGCTCGGCCAGCGTGCCAGTGTGTTCTGCCCGCGCTGCCAGACCTGAGGCAACAGGCTGAAAAAGTCCTACGGTCTATAGTGAGTGGTCTCACTGTTTAGCCCGAAGGATCGTGCCATGAAATCCTTGCAAACCCTCGTTATTACGCTGCTGCTGTGTTCCAGTCTGGCGGTTCAGGCCACGGAAAACGGCAGCGGCGATCCGCGTTACACCATCCAGAATCCACCGGCCTACGCGATGATCGGCGACTTGCTGATTGCCCGACCTTTATTGGTGGTGGCGACGGTGATCGGTGCGGGGGCGTTCGTCGTGTCGTTGCCGTTTACCGCACTGGGCGGCGGGGTGGGCGATGCCGGGCAGGCGCTGGTAGTTGATCCGGCTAAAGCCGCTTTTGTGCGGTGCCTGGGGTGTATCGGGGAGGGTTTTGAGCAGCGCGAGTAAGCTGATCAGGGATTTGCGGAGCAGCTAATGGCCCTTTCGCGAGCAGGCTCGCTCCCACAGGGGATTTGTGAGCGACGCAAATCCAATGTGGGAGCGAGCCTGCTCGCGAAGAGGCCCGAAAGATCGCTATAAAACTATCGAATCAGGCCTTGCCGGTAATCTTGCGGTATTTCTCCATCAACTGTTCTTCAGTCTCCGGATGCGCCTCGTCCAGCGGAATGCAATCCACCGGACAGACCTGCTGGCATTGTGGTTCGTCGTAGTGGCCGACGCACTGGGTGCACAGGTTCGGGTCGATCACGTAGATCTCTTCGCCTTGGGAGATGGCGGCGTTCGGGCACTCGGGTTCGCAGACGTCGCAGTTGATGCAATCGTCGGTGATGATCAGGGACATGCTAACTCCAGCCGGGGCGGCAGGCCCGGGCGCTATAAATCAATGCGCGCAATTGTGCCGCATTGGCGAGCGCAGTGCACGCGGCTGCGATCAAGGGCACGAGACTGCAATCTTTTAAAAGCAAAAGATCACAGCCTTCGGCAGCTCCTACTTCTTGAAGCGTAGGGTCAACGCATCAGCCACGGCCGGGTGGACGAACTTGCTGATATCGCCGCCCAGCGCGGCAATTTCCCGCACGAGCGTCGAGGAAATGAACGAATAACGCTCGGACGGCGTGAGAAACAGGCTCTCCACATCCGGGGCCAACTGACGGTTCATGTTGGCCAGCTGGAATTCGTATTCGAAGTCCGACACCGCACGCAGACCGCGCAGGAACACGTTGGCGTTCTGCTCTTTGGCGAAATGCGCCAGCAGTGTCGAGAAACCGACCACTTCCACGTTCGGCAGGTGTTTGGTGACTTCGCGAGCCAGTTCTACCCGTTGTTCCAGCGGGAACAGCGGGTTTTTCTTCGGGCTGGCAGCGACTGCAATAATCACGTGGTCGAACAGGCGCGAGGCGCGTTCGACCAGATCGCCATGGCCCTTGGTAATAGGGTCGAAGGTACCTGGGTACAACACTCGGTTCATCGCGTCGTCCTGGCGGGAGTCCGTTGGGGAGTCGGATGGTATCGCAGCCGTCCCGGTCGGCCAAGTCGCCTGTTGGGTAAGAAAGCACTATAGACGAGGCAATTAATTGGTTTTTTCACGGATTTCTCAGCCGATCGGCGAGGGAAGTCGCCAGTTGCGCGGTCAGGCCATACACCGATAGCTGCGGGTTGGCGCCGATGCTGGTAGGGAACAGCGAGCCGTCGTGAATCGACAGATTAGCCAGTTGATGATGCCGGCCGAGACTGTCGGTGACTGCGCTTTTCGGCTCTTCGCCCATCGCGCAACCGCCCATGACATGCGCGCTGCCCAGACGCGTGCGGTACAGCTCAAGGCTCAAACCATCGATCAGCGTGCGGGCCTCGGCCAGGGTTTTCACGTAACGGGCGTCGGCGTGCATCGGCATCACCGCATTTGCACCGCCGGCAAACTGGATTTCGGCCATGACGTGAAAGGCCCGGCGCAGGCCTTCCCAGGCGTAAGGTGAAACCTGATAGTCGAGCACCGGCGAACCATCGCCACGCAACTCGACGGTGCCGCCCGTGCTGTCCGGGTGAAAACCGTCACGCAGCAAGGCCAGCATGGCGTGGGTGTGCGGCAGGTCTGCCATATGTTGCGCGCTCTCTGCGCCAAAACCGCCGAGCAAGGTGGCAGCCAAGGCCGGGTGCAACGGCGGCACTTCGAGTTTGAAGGCCATCGGCCCGCTGGTGCCGTCCTTCCACTGGAAATGGTCGGAGTAGATCGACTGCGGTGCCCCGTAAAACGGGTTGATGACTTCGTCGAAGCGCGCTGCGGACATGTTCACCGGGTGCAGGAAGGTACGTTTTCCCAGGGTTTTATGTGGGTCCGCAGCATCCGAACGCAGCAGCAGCGCCGGGCTGTTGATGCCGCCGCCGGCCAGCACGTAATGCCGCGCCTTGACCGTGATTTTGCGTCCGGTCGGCGCGACGCAACGTTCGTCCATCGCCACGCATTGCAGGCCAGTGACCTTGTCGCCGTTGATCAGCAGCTTCTCCGCGCGGGCCAGATAAAGCAGTTCGCCGCCCATTTCCAATGTCGCCGGAATGGTCGTAACCATCATCGATTGTTTGGCATTGGTCGGACAGCCCATGCCGCAATAGCCGAGGTTCCAGCAGCCGCGCACGTTACGTGGGATCACGTGCCAGCTATAGCCAAGTTGCTCGCAGCCTTTACGGATCACGTCGTTGTTGGCGTTGGGTGGCACCATCCACGGGGCGACGCCGAGGCGCTGCTCCATTTTCTCGAACCACGGCGCCATCTCGGCAGGGCTGTGACCTTTGACGTTGTGTTCCTTGGCCCAGTGCTCGAGGGTCGGCTCTGGGGTGCGAAAGCTCGAGGTCCAGTTGATCAGCGTTGTGCCGCCGACAGCGCGGCCCTGAAGAATGGTGATCGCGCCGTCCTTGCTCATGCGCCCGATGCCTTCCTGATAAAGGCTGCTGTAGGCCTTGTCTTCGAGCATTTTGAAGTCGGAGCTGGTTTTCAGCGGGCCTTCTTCGATCAGCAACACTTTGTAGCCGGCGGCGCTGAGGATTTCTGCCGTGGTGCCGCCACCGGCGCCGCTGCCGATGATAGCGACGTCGGCTTCAAGGGTGAGGTCGTCGCTCAGCTGTGCGCCGTTGTAGGTTTTCCAGCCTCGGGCGAGGCCTTCGCGGAACGGGTCGGGTACGGGCATCGATCAGGTTCTCTTTATTTTTTTTGGATGCGGCGGTGTGGCGGCCGACCTCTTCGCGAGCAGGCTCGCTCTCACATTTGAAATGCATTTCCCTGTGGGAGCGAACCTGCTCGCGAAGGGCGCGACGCGGACCTCAAACGGTAGGCGGGCCGGGATAACCGCAATGCGCCCACGATTCTGCGCGGGTATACCAAGCCATCATCACCATCTGCTGCAACGAGCTATGCCCCATGCGCAGCAGGCTTAACGAGCTGTTCTCCCAACGATCAAGAAAATGCCGCATCGCTTCGGGACTGGCATTTTCCCAACTGCCCCAGATCCCGGTGAGTGGCCCGCGCGTCACCGCCATGCCGAGGACGTCGAACAGTTGCCGGGTGAGCTTGAGCATTTCTGGCGACAGGTGATCGAGGCTGTAGTCCAGCGACTTGAGCGTGCCATCAACCGCGCTCGGCATCCTCTCGGTTGCCACGGCGCCGTCGAGCATCACCGGAATCAGCGCGCGCAGAAAAAGCAGGTCGCCGTCACGCAACGACACAAAACCGTTGGCCGCGACGCTCGACGAACAGCCGCTGAGGCTGGCGCCGAGTCCGGCGGTGGCGAGAAACACCGTGGCGCCGAGGCTGAATTTCAGCAGGCCACGGCGCGACAGTGCAGGTGTTTCGGTCAGGCTTGGGTGCATTATTTTTATTACCCGGCGGTGACGAAGGTTTAGCGAATGAACAGCTTCTGGATCAGTTTCTGAATCGATTTGCCGTAGGGCGGATAAATTAGCCTGGCCGCGTTGAAGCGCTGTTTAATCAACACGCCTTTGGCTTTGCTGAAGGTCAGGAAGCCTTCGTGACCGTGGTAGTGGCCCATGCCGGAAGCGCCGATGCCGCCGAACGGCATATCGTCCTGAGCCACATGCAGCAGCGTGTCGTTCAGGCACACGCCGCCGGAATGGGTTTCGTGCAGCACACGGTTCTGTTCGCGTTTGTCGTAGCCAAAGTAGTAAAGAGCCAGAGGACGTGGCCGCTGATTGATGTAAGCAAATGCCTGCTCCAGATCCTGATACGGCACGATCGGCAGCAGCGGGCCGAAGATTTCGTCCTGCATCACCGTCATCTCATCGCTGACATTCAGCAGCACACTGTGCGGCATGCGTCGGCCCTGGCCCTGCTCGAACAGCGGAATCAACAGCGCGCCCTTGCTGGTGGCGTCGCTTACATAGCCGTTGAGCCGCGCCAGTTGGCGTTCGTTGATGATCGCCGTGTAGTCCGGATTGTCGGTGAGTGTCGGGTAAAAACCCTGCACCGCCTGGCGATAGGCTTCGACAAAAGCACCGACCCGGTCTTCCGGCACCAGCACGTAATCCGGGGCAACGCAGGTCTGGCCGGCGTTGAGGGTTTTGCCGAAGGCGATGCGCTCGGCGGCATCCTTGAGCGGTACGTCGCGGGAGACGATGGCCGGCGATTTGCCGCCCAGTTCCAGTGTCACCGGGGTGAGGTTTTCGGCGGCGGCGCGCATCACGTGTTTGCCG
Source organism: Pseudomonas sp. B21-041 (assembly GCF_024748675.1). Taxonomy (NCBI): domain Bacteria; kingdom Pseudomonadati; phylum Pseudomonadota; class Gammaproteobacteria; order Pseudomonadales; family Pseudomonadaceae; genus Pseudomonas; species Pseudomonas sp. B21-041. Next base: position 6,016,368 of record NZ_CP087175.1, on the reverse strand, counting down.
ATGCTGGTGGCGCCGGTGAACAGCAAGTGATCGAAGCGCAAACGGGAAAACGCCACGCCGATGTCGGCTTCACCGAGCACCACGCAGACCAGGTCTTCGGGGAAAATTCGCGCCAGCAACTCTTTCATCAGCAAGCCGGTGGCTGGGGTTGATTCACTGAGTTTGAGCATCACCCGGTTACCCGCCGCCAAGGCGCCGACCAGTGGGCCGACGGCCAGATACAACGGGTAGTTCCACGGCACGATGACGCCGACCACGCCCAATGGTTGATAGACCACTTTCGCCGAGGCCGGCTGGAACGCCACACCAACCTTGCGCCGCGAGGCTTTCATCCAGCCCTTGAGGTGGCGGCTGGCGTAATGAATGCCGTGCAGGCTCGGCATCAGTTCGGCGAGTAAGGTTTCGTCGGCACTGCGATGGCTGAAATCGGAGCTGATCGCCTCGATCAAGGCCTTACGCTCGTTGCTGAGCAAATCACTCAGGGCCTTGAGCCATTGCTGGCGCTGGGCGGCGGGCGGCATCGGAGTGGCGGCATACGCAGCCCGCTGCGCCTCGAACAACCGGTCCAGTTCGGCCAGCGGTTGTTGCAGCGTTTGCAGGTAAGCAACGTCGGCAGTCATGGTCTGCTCCGGATTTATTGTAGTGATGAACTTTTTAGAGTCTATGCTCTAGAAAGTCAAATGACTTCCTTGCACGGCAGTGTTTTATCCATTTCCGGTTAGGTCGTAAGATGCTCCCCAACGCACTCTGAATTAAAGCTCAAGCCATGGCCCCACGAATAAAAACCAGCGAGCGTATCGTGCTGAACAGCCTTGAACTGTTCAATCAGCAGGGCGAGCGCAGCATCAGCACCAATCATATTGCCGCCCACATGGAGATTTCTCCGGGCAACCTGTACTACCACTTCCCCAACAAGCAGGCGATCATCGCCGTGTTGTTCAGTGAGTACGAAAGCCTCGTGGACAGCTTTCTGCGCCCGCCGCAGGGGCGCGCGGCGACGGTCGAGGACAAGCGTTTCTATCTCAAGGAATTGCTCTCGGCGATGTGGCGCTACCGCTTTCTGCACCGCGATCTGGAGCATCTGCTCGACAGCGATCCGGAACTGGCCGCCCGCTATCGGCGCTTTTCCCAGCGCTGCGTGATTCAAGGCGCGGCGATTTACGAAGGTTTTGTTGCCGCCGGGATCCTTGATATGGATCGCGTGCAGATCGAATCCCTGACCCTCAATGCCTGGATCATCCTGACGTCCTGGGTGCGCTTCCTGTGCACCACCCGCGAAAACTCCAACCACCTCAGTGAGCAAGCCATTAAACGTGGCGTGTATCAGGTGCTGGTGCTGGAAGCCGGGTTTGTCACCGAGCAGGCGCGTGACGAGGTCAATGCGTTGTTCGAGGAGTTCTACGTGCCGCTGGCCCAGGCCCTCGAAGACGTGAAATAAACCGTTCTGTTGAAATCCCCCAGGAGCCTGTTATGCCGATTGCGCAACTGATCAGCCCCGAAGCACTGGATGCCCGCAAGGGGCAGCCAGGGCTGGTGATTCTCGATTGTCGTTTTGCCCTCGAAGACTCGGTCTACGGTCAGCGCAGCTATGCCGAGGGGCACATTGCCGGGGCGAGCTTTGCCGATCTTGAGCGTGACCTCAGCGGTAAAGTGGTCAAAGGCGTGACTGGCCGTCACCCGTTGCCCGAGCCGGCGGCGTTTATTGAGCGGCTGCAGGCTTGGGGCATCAACAACGACAGCGACGTGGTTTTGTACGACGACGGTCCCGGTGCCTACGCGGCGCGGGCCTGGTGGTTGCTGGCGTGGCTGGGTAAGCGCGATGGCGTGTTCATTCTCGATGGTGGGCTCAAGGCGTGGCATGCGGCGGGGCTGCCGCTGAGCCTGGATGCGCCGACGGATACCCGTGGCAATTTCATTGGCCAGCCGGACACCCGCCTGCTGCTCAGCGCCGAGCAACTGCAACAGCGGCTTGGTCAACCGGCGCTGACGTTGATCGATGCCCGGGCTTTGCCGCGTTTCAAAGGTGAGGTCGAGCCGATTGATCCGGTTGCCGGGCATATTCCCGGTGCGCAATGCGCGGTGTTCACCGACAACCTCGGCAGCGATGGGCGATTCCTGCCGGCGGATCAACTCAAGCAGCGTTTTGCCGCCAAGATCGGTGAGCGTTCGCCAGCGGATCTGGTTGCGTATTGCGGATCCGGCGTGACGGCGTGTCACAACCTGTTTGCGTTGTGTCTGGCGGGTTATCCGTTGGCGGCGTTGTACGCCGGGTCGTGGAGTGAGTGGATCAACGAACCGGCTCGCGGCATCGCCACCGGCGAATAAGATCAAAAGATCGCAGCCTTCGGCAGCTCCTACATTGGAATGCATTTCCCTGTAGGAGCTGCCGAAGGCTGCGATCTTTTAGCTTTCCATCCGGGCGCTACGGTAAGCGGCGGGCCCGACACCATAAGCCTGCTTGAACTGCCGGCTCAAATGGCTCTGATCGGCAAATCCCAGTTGCGTGGCGACTTCCACCGGCAAGCAGCCGTGTTGCAGAAGTGCGCGAGCCTGGGCGATGCGTTGCTGCATCAGCCATGTGTGCGGCGGCATGCCGGTGGCGCGACGGAATACTCGGGCGAAATGGAAGGGCGACAGATTCACCGCCGCTGCGAGCTCTTCCAGCGATGGCGGCGCCGCCAGTTGCGCGTGCAGCAGTTCTTTGCCCAACCGCACCGCGCGGTGTTCTTTACCCGCTCGACCGGGCACCGGCACTGCCGCATGGCGCTGCAACAGCCGCAACATCATCTCGCGCCACACCGTCTGCTGTTGCAACGCGGTGGTCGGGCTTTCGAGCAAGCGGTGCAACTGCGCAAAGCCGTTGACCAGATCCGCATCGCGATACAACGTGGCGCCGAACGCCGGCAGGTTGCTGGTGGACAGCTCCAGCTCATCCAGCAGCGAAACGATTTGCGCGGTATCGGGATAAAACGCCCGGTACAGCCAGCCGTCCTCGGTGCCCTTGTGCCCGGTGTGCAGCTCGTCCGGATTGATCAGTACCAGCGTGCCGCTGCCCGCCAGGTGCTCGGCGCCGCGATAGCGATAACGCTGGGCGCCGGCCATGATCATGCCGATCACATAGCCGTCATGCACATGCGGGGCGAAGCGATGCTCGATGTAGCGCGCCGACAGCAACTCGACCCCGGCCAGCGGCGCGGTTTGCCAGAAGCGGATCGACTCGCCCTGATCGCTCATGCGGGCACGCGCGCCAGCCACTGCGGGATGCGTCGTTCCAGATAGTAGCCGGGCTGACGCAGCGAGCCGTCGACAAAGCCGACATGCCCACCACGCGCCTGCAGTTCGAAAGCGGTCGACGGCGACAGCTCATTGACCTGCGGCAAACTGTGGGGGAACACGAACGGATCGTCCGCCGCCTGAATGATCAGGGTCTGCGTGCGGATCTCGCCGAGGAAATAGCGGCTTGAGGCGCGACGATAGTAATCCTCGGCATCCTCGAACCCGTGCAACGGCGCGGTTACCCGGCCATCGAAATCCCAAAAGGTGCGCATGTTTTCCAGCGAGCCGAGGGCGGCCAGCGCGGCGAGTCCTTCTTCACGCCCGTCGTGTTGAAACTGCCGCTGCTTGTTCTTGATGTAGGCGACCATCTCGCGCATGAAGTGCGCCTGATAGACCTTGGAAAATCCCTGGCCGATGCGGTCGGCGCATTGATCGAGGCGAAACGGCACTGATACCGCTACGGCGCCGAGCACGCCGCTGGCGCTGCCGGTTTCCCCGAGGTGTTTGAGCAGCACGTTGCCGCCCAGGGAGTAGCCGACGGCATACAGCGGTGCCAGCGGTCGTTTGGCGCGCAGATGTCTGATGGTTTCGGCGAGGTCTTCGCTGGCGCCGGAGTGATAGCTGCGCGGCAGCAAATTCGGTTCGCCAGAGCAGCCGCGCCAGTTCAACGCAACACTGGCCCAGCCTTGATCAGCCAGTGACTTCTGGATGCCCGCTACATAAGGCGAATTGGAGGACCCGGTCAGACCGTGCAATACCAGCACCAGTGGTGCATCGGCGGTGTGCGGGCCGTGCCAGTCGAGATCGAGAAAGTCGCCATCCTCAAGCCACAGGCGTTCGCGTTCACGCTCGATATGTACGGTTTTGCGCCACAGCGGCCCCCACAAGGTTTGCAGGTGCGGATTGCCGAGGCCGAAGGCGGGGTTGAAGCGTTCTGAAGAGGTGGACACGATGGTTCTCGATGCAGAGCGGCGACCCTGTTGGAAGGGGCGCCGCTTATTCAGACCGGTCGGTTAACCGGCGATCTCTGCCGTACGTTGCCACAGCGCGTAGTAAACCCGGCCGGATTTCTGCTCGCGATGCAGGCGCCAGTTGCCCGGCAGGCCCAGCGTCGATGGCGCCGTTTCGCTTTCAGTGTAGATCCACGAGTCCGGCGCCAGCCACTGGCGCTCTTCGAGCAAGGTGCAGACGGCAGGCAGCAGGTTCTGGTTGAACGGCGGGTCGAGGAATACCAGATCGAACGGAGTTGCGGTCTGGGTTTCCAGATAACGCAGGGCGTCGGCGGTCTGTACCTGGCCGTTGGTGCAGCGCAGGGTGCCGAGGTGTTCTTTCAGGCTGGACACGGCAATGTTGCTGGCATCCAGCGCCTGACCCATGGCCGCGCCACGGGACAGCGCTTCGAGAAACAGCGCGCCACTGCCGGCGAACGGATCAAGCACCTTGGCCCCTTCAACGTACGGTGCGAGCCAGTTGAACAAGGTTTCACGCACGCGATCCGGCGTCGGGCGCAGGCCCGGTGCGTCGGGGAAGCTCAGCTTGCGGCTGCGCCATTGGCCGCCAATGATGCGCAACTGGTTCACACCGTTATGGACGTTTTGCGCAGGTTTTTTAGGCGATCGGGTAGCCATTAGTGCTCCGGAACCCCGAGCGGTTGCTCGGCAGGTTTATCAGATGGGGCCGGTAACGGCTTTTGCGGCACGGTCGGGCCAGCGGTGACGATGACCATTTTGTCCGTGCTCAGGTGTTTGTTCAGGGCGTCGCGGACTTGTTCCACGGTCAGGCTTTGCGACTGACGCATGAAGTCGTCCAGATAGCTCAGCGGCAGATTATAGAAGCCCATCGCGCCGAGTTGGCCGACGATATCGGCGTTGCTCGCGGTGGACAGCGGGAAACTGCCGGCCAGTTCGCGTTTGGCGTCGTCGAGTTCCTTCTGCGTCGGCCCGGTTTTCAGGTAATCGGCAAGCACGTCCTGCACCAGTTTCAGGGTGCCTTCGCTCATTTCCGCGCGAGTCTGCAGATTGATCATGAACGGGCCACGAGCCTGCATCGGGCTGAAACCCGAATATACGCCGTAAGTCAGGCCACGTTTTTCACGCACTTCGCTCATCAGGCGTGTGCCGAAACCGCCGCCACCGAGGATCTGGTTGCCCATCGACAGCGCCGCGTAATCCGGGTCATCACGGTCGATGCCCAGTTGCGCGAGCATCAGGTTGGTCTGCTTCGACGGGAATTCGATGTGGTTGATGCTGGCCTTCGGTTCCTGCGGCTGAGCGATTTTCGCCAGCGCCGGGCCTTTGGGCAGGGCAGAAGAGACCTGATTGGCAATCGCCTCGGCATCCGCCCGCGACAGGTCGCCGACCAGCGCGATCACCACGTTGCCAGCGGCGTAGGCCTTGGCGTGGAACTCACGCAACTGCGCGAGGGTGATCTTCGGCACGCTCTGCGGGTTACCGTCACTCGAATGCGCGTACGGGTGATCGCCGTACAAGCGCTTCATCAGCTCAAGGCTGGCGAGTTTGCCGGGGTTCTGTTTCTGGTATTCGAAACCGGCGAGCAGCTGGTTCTTGATGCGTGCGAACGAATCGGCCGGGAAGGTCGGTTTGCCAACCACTTCCGAAAACAGCTTCAGCGCCGGTTCACGCTTGTCGGTGGCACTCAAGCTGCGTAGAGAAGCCAGCGCCATGTCCTTGAAAGCACCGTTGCCGAAATCCGCACCGAGGCCTTCGAAGCCTTGCGCGATGGCGCCGACGTCTTTGCCGGCGACACCTTCGTTGAGCATGGCGTTGGTCAGCACTGCCAAGCCCGAAGCGCTGCCGTCCTGGCTGCTGCCAGCGGCGAAGATCAGGCGCATGTCGAACATCGGCAGCTCATGGGCTTCGACGAACAATACTTTGGCGCCTTCGGCGGTGTTCCAGGTTTGCACGTCGAGTTTGCGGCTGGCCGGGGCCTTGCCGTCGAGTTCGGTCAGTGATTGCAGCTTCTGGCTGGTCTTGGCGTTGTCGAGGGCTTCGCTGGCATTGCTGTCAGCGCCAGGCGACAGGTAGAGCGCGGCAGAGCCGATCACCGCCACGGCAATCAGGCCGAGTAGCAGGCGTGGGGATTTGCGCTTACTCATGAGTCGTCTCCAGTGGCAGGACGTGGGCGACGCTGAGACGTTCGCGGGTGAAATACAGCTTGGCGGCGTTCTGAATGTCTTGCGGGGTCACGCTTTCCAGATCGGCCAGTTCGGTGTCCATCAGTTTCCACGACAGACCGACGGTCTCGAGTTGACCGATGGCGGTGGCCTGACTGGTGATCGAGTCACGTTCGAAGACCAGACCGGCAATCACTTGTGCTCGCACGCGCTCCAGTTCTTCAGCGGACGGCGCGGTGGTTTTCAGCTGTTCCAGCAGTTTCCACAGACCGGCCTCGGCTTGCGCGATAGTCTTTTTCTTCTGGGTGTTCGGGGTTGCCGACAGGGTGAACAGACTGTCGCCACGGGTATAGGCGTCGTAGCTCGACGAACCGCCGGAGACCAGCTCTTCGCCGCGCTCCAGTTGCGTCGGGATGCGCCCGCTGTAACCGCCGTCGAGCAACGCCGAGATCAGGCGCAAGGCGTTGACCGAGCGTTTGTCTTCAGCCGTGGCAATGCTTGGTACGTTGAAACCGAGCATCATGCTAGGCAATTGCGTCTGCACGTGCAGGGTGATCTGGCGTTCGCCGGGTTCGGCCAGCTCCAGCGGTTTTTTCGCGGGCGGCACGTCGCGTTTGGCGATTGGGCCGAAGTAGCGTTGGGCGAGGGTTTTCACTTCGTCCGGGGTCACGTCGCCGACTACGACGAGTGTGGCGTTGTTCGGCACGTACCAGGATTGGTACCAGTGGCGCAGCTCTTCAACCTTCATGCGGTCGAGGTCGGCCATCCAGCCAATGGTTGGCGTGTGGTAGCCGCTGGCCGGGTAAGCCATGGCCTTGTAGCGCTCGTAGGCCTTGGACATCGGCTTGTCATCGGTGCGCAAGCGGCGCTCTTCCTTGATGACTTCGATCTCCTTGGCGAACTCGTCGGCCGGCAGGCGCAGATTGGCCATGCGGTCGGCTTCCAGTTCGAAGGCGACGCCCAGACGGTCGCGGGCCAGTACCTGGTAATAAGCGGTGAAATCGTCGCTGGTGAAGGCGTTCTCTTCGGCGCCGAGGTCACGCAGGATCAGCGAGGCTTCGCCGGGACCGACTTTTTCACTGCCCTTGAACATCATGTGCTCAAGCGCGTGGGACAGACCGGTCTGGCCCGGGGTTTCGTAGCTGGAGCCGACCTTGTACCAGACCTGCGACACCACCACCGGTGCGCGATGGTCTTCGCGCACGACGACCTTGAGGCCGTTGTCGAGGGTGAATTCGTGGGTCGGTTGCGGGTCGGCCGCCAGGGCCGAAAGGGGCAGGCAGACTGTGCTGAGCAGCAGGCCTGCAGCGCGGCGGGCTAGAGCATTCATTCGTTTTTTAACCTGTTGGGCTGCCCGCTTGGTCTTAGCGTCGGCGGGCGAGAGGGTGCTAGGATACTGATCCGTTTTACCGGCGACCACGCCTATCAGGTTTTCAGACCTGATCTGGCTGAATGGGTTTGCGGCAGAAAGCTACAGTTTATCGACTAAACTTCGCTTTTTCGCCGAATTTGCCGGTTTAGTCCTTCGTTTATACGATTCTTTGAGGTGCCGCTGGCGCCTCGACAAAATGTTGCGCGTGAACAAGCTGGATGAAACACAGTCTGTTCTGCATCGAATATTTATTTGCCGGGGCGCCCTTATGGCGCGTCGCTACCGTGAGATAGCCGTCCTCCATGTTTGGTTCCAACGACGACAAGAAGACCCCAGCTGCGGCTGGCGAGAAGAAAAGCCTGTTCGGATGGCTGCGTAAGAAACCGCAGGAACCCGTCGTCGAACAGCCGCCGGTGATTCCTGAGCCAGCGCCTGCGCCGGCGCCGGCTCCAGTCATAGAAGAAGAGCCGGCACCGATTGTGCTGCCGATTGCCGAGCCGGTGTTGCAACCGGTTGAGCCTGAGCCAGAGCCTGAAGCGCCTGTGGCGGCTGAACTACCGCTGACTCCTGCAGCTGAACCGTGGCTGACCTTGCCGGTGGCGGAAGAGCCGGTGGCGTTGGTTGAAGAAGCTGCGCCACACATCACCCCGGAAATTCCAGCGCCTGCTGCGTTGGTGCCCGAAGTGGCTCGGGCGCCTGTGGTTGAGCCGGTTGTCGAGCCTGCGCCGGTTGTTGCTGAGCCTGTTGCGCCGGCGTTTGTTGCTCCGGTCGTTCAACAGCCTGCACCTGCACCGGTCGTCGCTGCGCCAGTTGTGCCGGTTGAAGTGGTTACCGAGTCCCCAGTCGAAGCCCCGCGCACCGAAGAAACCAAAGCCGGTTTCTTCGCCCGTCTCAAACAAGGCCTGTCGAAAACCAGCGCCAGCATCGGCGAGGGCATGGCCAGCTTGTTCCTCGGCCGCAAAACCATTGATGACGACCTGCTCGATGACCTCGAAACCCGTCTGCTCACCGCTGACGTCGGCGTCGAAGCTACCACGCAGATCATCCAGCGCCTGACCCAGAAGGTCGCCCGCAAAGAGCTGGCCGACGCCGACGCGCTGTACAAATCCCTGCAGGCCGAACTGGCAGCGATGCTCAAGCCGGTCGAACAACCGCTGAAAATCGTTTCGCAGAACAAGCCGTTCGTGATTCTGGTGGTTGGCGTCAACGGCGCCGGCAAGACCACCACCATCGGCAAACTGGCGAAGAAGCTGCAACTGGAAGGCAAGAAAGTCATGCTCGCCGCCGGTGACACCTTCCGCGCCGCTGCCGTGGAGCAATTGCAGGTCTGGGGCGAGCGCAACAAGATTCCGGTCATCGCCCAGCACACCGGCGCCGACTCGGCCTCGGTGATTTTCGACGCCGTGCAGGCTGCCAAGGCCCGTGGCATTGACGTATTGATCGCCGACACCGCCGGTCGTCTGCACACCAAAGACAACCTGATGGAAGAACTGAAAAAGGTTCGCCGCGTCATTGGCAAGCTCGACGCCGACGCGCCGCACGAAGTGCTGCTGGTGCTCGACGCCGGTACTGGCCAGAACGCGATCAACCAGGCCAAGCAATTCAACCAGACCGTCGAACTGACCGGTCTGGCGCTGACCAAGCTCGACGGCACTGCCAAGGGCGGCGTGATTTTCGCCCTGGCCAAGCAGTTCGGCTTGCCGATCCGCTACATCGGCGTCGGTGAAGGCATCGACGACTTACGCACTTTTGAAGCCGAACCCTTTGTCCAGGCACTGTTTGCCGAGCGGGAGCGTTCATGATTCGTTTCGAACAGGTCGGTAAACGCTACCCGAACGGTCACGTCGGCTTGCATGAGCTGAGCTTTCGAGTCCGTCGTGGCGAGTTCTTGTTTGTCACCGGTCACTCCGGCGCCGGTAAATCCACGTTGTTGCGCCTGTTGCTGGCGATGGAGCGTCCGACCAGCGGCAAACTGCTGCTGGCTGGGCAAGACCTGAGCACCATCAGCAACGCGCAGATTCCGTTCCTGCGTCGGCAGATCGGCGTGGTGTTCCAGAACCACCAGTTGCTGTTTGATCGCACGGTGTTCAACAACGTCGCCTTGCCGCTGCAGATTCTTGGCTTGTCCAAGGTCGAAATCGCCAAGCGTGTCGATTCGGCGCTGGAGCGCGTGGCGCTGTCGGATAAAACCGATCTGTATCCGGGCGACCTGTCCACCGGTCAGCAACAGCGTGTCGGCATTGCTCGCGCCATCGTGCACCGTCCGGCCTTGCTGCTGGCGGACGAACCCACCGGTAACCTCGACCCGCGTCTGGCGGCTGAAATCATGGGCGTGTTCGAAGACATCAATCGTCTGGGCACCAGTGTGCTGATCGCCAGTCACGACCTGGCGCTGATCGCGCGCATGCGTCACCGCATGCTGACCCTGCAACGCGGCCGATTGATCGGCGACGGGGAGGCCGGAGAATGAGTGCGACACGCAGTCCGAAGGTTTCCGAACGTGTGGCGCCGAAAGCCGCCGATCCGCAACCACCGAAGAAGAAAAAACACGACGAAGACGATGGCCCGGACTTCGCCACACTGTTCCGTGCCTGGGTCGAAAGCCATCGCGCCAGTCTGCTCGACAGCCTGCGTCGTCTCGGCAAGCAGCCGATCGGCAGCTTCTTCACCTGCATGGTGATGGCGGTCGCGCTGAGTCTGCCAATGGGCTTGTCCCTGTTGCTCAACAACGTCGAGCGTCTTGGCGGTTCGTGGCAGCGTGCAGCGCAGATTTCGCTGTATCTGCAACTCGACGCCAGTCCGCAGCAGGGCGAGTCGTTGCGCGAGCAGATCAAAGGCATGCCCGGCGTAGCGGATGCTGAATATGTCGGCCGCGATCAGGCGCTGGAAGAGTTTCAGCAGCAATCCGGGTTGGGTGAAGCCCTACGCGAGCTGCCGGAGAACCCGTTGCCGGGCGTGGTGCTGGTCACCCCGAATGAGGTCGACAAGCCGACGCTGGAAGCATTAAGACAAAAACTTTCCGAATTGCCCAAGGTACAACAGGCGCAACTTGATCTAGTCTGGGTCGAGCGTCTGGCCGCCATCCTCAAGCTTGGCGATCGTTTTGTCTTCGGTCTGACGGTGCTTTTGGTTTCTGCATTACTTTTGGTGATAGGCAATACCATTCGTCTTCATATTGAAAACCGCCGCACCGAGATAGAAGTGATTAAACTCGTCGGCGGCACTGACAGTTATGTGCGTCGCCCTTTCCTTTATATGGGGGCGTTGTATGGCTTCGGTGCGGGGCTATTGTCCTGGGGCGTCTTGGCGTTCGGCCTGAACTGGCTGAACGATGCGGTGGTTGGGCTGGCCGGTTTGTACGGCAGTGATTTCGCTCTGGCCGGAGTGCCAGTTGCCGACGGTCTGTCGCTCTTGCTTGGCGCGGTGCTGTTGGGTTATATCGGTGCATGGATTGCAGTCGCACGCCATCTCAGGGAGCTGGCGCCGAAGTAGAATCTTTTTTGCGCGTGATTGACCTCGCGGTTTTTTGGGAACTTGTATTTGAGTTCCCGGTCAATTTTTCGCAGTGCTGAGAAGCACGAGTATGTAAGTGGGAGGTTTTTTCGCATGACCAATTCTTTGCAACCTGCGTATGCGTTGGTTCCGGGTGCGAACCTGGAAGCCTACGTGCACACCGTCAACAGCATTCCATTGCTGACGCCGGAGCAGGAGCGTGAACTGGCCGAGAGTCTCTACTATGAGCAGGATTTGGGGGCGGCTCGGCAGATGGTGCTCGCCCACCTGCGTTTTGTTGTACATATCGCCCGTAGTTATTCCGGCTACGGTCTGGCTCAGGCTGACCTGATCCAGGAAGGTAACGTCGGCCTGATGAAGGCCGTGAAGCGCTTCAACCCGGAAATGGGTGTGCGTCTGGTGTCGTTCGCTGTGCACTGGATCAAGGCGGAAATTCACGAGTTCATCCTGCGCAACTGGCGCATTGTGAAAGTCGCGACCACCAAGGCCCAGCGCAAGCTGTTCTTCAACCTGCGCAGCCAGAAGAAACGTCTGGCGTGGCTGAACAACGAGGAAGTCCACCGTGTGGCGGAAAGCCTCGGCGTTGAACCGCGTGAAGTGCGCGAGATGGAAAGTCGCCTGACCGGCCACGACATGGCCTTCGACCCGGCTGCTGAAGCCGACGATGACAGCGCTTTTCAATCGCCGGCCAACTACCTGGAAGACCACCGGTACGACCCGGCGCGTCAACTGGAAGATGCCGATTGGAGCGACAACTCCAACCACAACCTGCACGAAGCGCTGGAAGTGCTGGACGAACGTAGCCGCGACATCCTCTACCAGCGCTGGCTGGCAGAAGAGAAAGCCACGCTGCATGATCTGGCGCAGAAGTACAACGTGTCGGCCGAGCGGATCCGTCAACTCGAGAAGAGCGCGATGAACAAGCTCAAGTTGTCGATCGCCGCATAACCGGCGAGCAGGCAATAAAAAACGCCCCGATCAGCGATGATCGGGGCGTTTTCATTTCTGGCTTCACACAAAACCAATGTAGGAGTGAGCCTGCTCGCGATAGCGGTGTGACAGTCAGCATTGCCGTCACTGATGTACCGCTATCGCGAGCAGGCTCACTCCTACATTTAGATCCTCGGTGTTATCGCGACCACGGTGCCCGGCGCGAATCGTTGAGCCCCAACAGATAATTATCCCCACCCAACTGACTCATCTGCTGCCGAATCCACCCGGCCCGCCGCGAGACATAAGCGGTCGGATGGCTGGCACTCCAGACACGCGGATTGGGCAGAACAGCCGCCAGATAACTCGCCTGCTGCCGTGACAACGACTTCGCGCTCACACCAAAGTGATGGCGGGCTGCGGCTTCGGCGCCAAACACCCCGTCATCCCACTCGACGCTGTTGAGATACACCTCAAGAATCCGCTGCTTGGGCCAGAACACCTCGATCAGCGCAGTAAACCACGCCTCCAGGCCTTTACGCAGATAGCTGCGACCGGCCCACAGAAACAGGTTTTTCGACACCTGCTGGCTCAAAGTGCTGGCGCCGCGAATCGAGCCGCCAAGCTCGTTGTGGGCCAATGCAGCCTGGATCGCACTGAAATCAAAACCCCAATGCTCGGGAAACTTCTGATCCTCACCGGCCATGACCGCGACTTTGAGGTCGTCGGAGATCTCGTCCCACGGCTTCCACGTGCGTTGCAGGTCAATTGGCTCACCGTCGACCCAGGACTCGATCTTGCGTTCGACCATCAACGCCGTACCCGGCGGCGGCACGAAGCGAAACACCAGCACCAGCAAGACGCTGCCGCCGGCGAACCAGAGCAGGGCCTTCGTGAGACGACGGAAAATAGTACGCAGCATAGAGATGGCTTGGCCGAACCGGTGGAGCGGGCCATTATACAGACCCTGCCGATCGCGTCTGACTGGAGTTCCCAATGCTGCGTGGCTTTTTGATGCTGGCCGCTTTTTTCGGTTTCACCGGGGTCGCCTTGGGTGCATTCGCCGCCCATGGCCTGAAAAACCGTCTGACACCCGAGTATCTGGCGATCTTCCATACCGGCGTCACCTATCAATTGGTGCACACCTTGGCGCTGTTTGGTGTGGCGCTGCTGGCCACACAGATTCAGGGTCGACTGGTCACTTGGGCCGGCGTGTCATTCACCATTGGCATCCTGCTGTTCTCCGGCAGCCTGTACGTGCTGACCACCACCGGCATCAGCAAGCTCGGCATCATCACCCCGTTTGGTGGCCTGGCGTTCCTGATTGGCTGGCTATGCCTGGGCCTCGCCGCCTGGCGCTTGCAACCAACCGCTTGACGCTTGGTGCTGACCTTTAGGTCATGATCGGGCTAGAATGCCAGCCCCTAAAAATGATGGCGGCGTTACGCATGCGCATTCAGTTGAACGGTGAATCCCTTGAACTGCCCGACGGTGAAACCGTTGCGGGCCTGATCACCCGTCTGGAACTGACCGGACGCCGGGTGGCAGTCGAACTCAATCTGGATATCGTCCCGCGCAGCCAGCATGCCGACACCACGCTCAACGACGGCGACAACGTTGAAGTGGTGCACGCCATCGGCGGCGGCTGATCGCCCGCCCCGCAAGGGCACAGAATTCTGCAAGACCCTCACTCCTAAAGAGGATTCCCCATGAGCATCGTTCGTAGCGACAAGCCTTTTGTGCTGGCCGGTCGTACTTACCAGTCGCGTTTGCTGGTCGGTACCGGCAAGTACCGTGACATGGAAGAAACCCGTCAGGCCATCGAAGCCTCGGGTGCCGAGGTCGTCACCTTCGCCGTGCGCCGCACCAACCTGGGCCAGATCGAAGGCGAGCCGAACCTGCTCGACGTGCTGTCGCCGGAGCGCTACACCTTCCTGCCGAACACCGCCGGTTGTTACGACGCCATCGAAGCTGTGCGCACCTGCCGCCTGGCCCGTGAGCTGCTCGATGGCCACAACCTGGTGAAGCTGGAAGTACTGGCCGACCAGAAGACCCTGTTCCCTAACGTCATCGAAACCCTCAAGGCCGCGGAAACGCTGGTCAAGGAAGGCTTCGACGTGATGGTGTACACCAGCGATGACCCGATCATCGCCCGCCAACTGGCGGAAATCGGCTGCATCGCGGTCATGCCGCTGGCCGGTCTGATCGGTTCCGGTCTGGGGATCTGCAACCCGTACAACCTGCAGATCATCCTCGAAGAAGCCAAAATCCCTGTGCTGGTCGATGCCGGTGTCGGCACTGCGTCCGATGCGACCATCGCCATGGAACTGGGTTGCGATGCGGTGCTGATGAACTCGGCCATCGCCCACGCCCAGCAGCCGGTGATGATGGCTGAAGCCATGAAACACGCCATCGTTGCAGGCCGTCTGGCCTACCTCGCTGGCCGTATGCCGAAAAAACTCTATGCCAGCGCCTCTTCGCCGCTGGATGGTCTGATCAAGTAAGAGCCATTGATGACTGAATCGAACGACACGCCTGTCCAGACGGAAGAGGGCGACGAGCGCCAACACCGCCGCATCAAGAGCTTCGTGATGCGCGCCGGGCGCATGACCGAAGGCCAGCAACGCGGCCTGGATCAGGGCGCGCCGCTTTACGTGCTGCCGCTGGCCGACACCCCGGTGGATTACGATCAAGTGTTCGGCCGTTCGGCACCGCGCTCGCTGGAGATCGGTTTCGGCATGGGCCACTCGCTGCTGGAAATGGCTGCGGCCGCGCCGGATCAGGACTTCATCGGCGTTGAGGTTCACCGTCCGGGTGTTGGCGCGCTGCTCAATGGCGTGCTGACTCAGGGCCTGACCAACCTGCGGGTCTATGATTGCGACGCGATCGAAGTGCTCAACCGCTGCATCGCCGACAACAGTCTCGATCGCCTGATGCTGTTCTTCCCGGATCCGTGGCACAAGAGCCGTCACCACAAGCGCCGTATCGTTCAGGCCTCGTTCGCTGAGCTAGTGCGCAGCAAGTTGAAGGTTGGCGGCATTCTGCACATGGCCACCGACTGGGAACCGTACGCCGAGTACATGCTGGAAGTGATGAACGTCGCCCCGGGCTACCGCAACCTCGCCGAAGACGGCAAGTGCGTACCACGCCCGGCCGAACGCCCGATCACCAAGTTCGAACGCCGCGGCGAACGACTGGGCCATGGCGTGTGGGACCTGAAGTTCGAAAAACTCGCTTAAGCATCACGCAACACCCCTGTAGGAGCTGCGGCACGCTGCGATCTTTGATCTTGATTTTGAAGATCAAAGATCGCAGCGTGCCGCAGCTCAGTTGTTTCTGGAGTTTGCTCAAGTTTGGCTATGATCCGCCGACAGCTCGAGGCCCCCATTTGTAAAGGAAGACAAATCTTGAAAGCCATTTTTGCCTGCACGCTGGTTCTGGGTCTCATTTGTTGCGCAGCGTGCGAACGGGTAGTCAGTCCCGAGGAATACTTCGCGAGTGCGCAGAGAACGGCGGCAAAGATCGAGCGCGACGCCAATGACCGGATCAAGCGTGAGGCCGCCGGGGAAAGCGTGCAATACACCCCTGAACAGTTGCGCGTTGCCGAAGGTGATCTCGAGGCTCTTGTGGACAACCTCAAGCATGCGTCGGGCGGCGGGCACACGCTGGCCACCTATTTTTTGGCCAGCCTGCAGGACAACCCGATGTTTTCCGAGCAGACGCGCTTACAGACCTGTGGTCTTTATCAGCAGGCCATGGATGATGGGGTGTTAGCGGCTGCGGTGGGCTATTACCATTTGTGCGACAAAGCGTATGAACGATTTGATGCGCAAAATCCTGATCATTTGAAATTCTTGCAGTCTCTCGAGCAGTTGCTGCTCAAGCCTGATGCGCATGCTGACGACTATCCGTTGCAGGCCAAACGTTCGCTGTGTTTCGAAGAAAACGGGGCGCCTGCCGGCAAGGTCGGGCCGATGGCCGCCATGCGAGCCCGCGCAGCTGGCTTGGTATTGTCCGAAGACCAGTTTCGGGCTGAGGCCTACTACATACTCGCGTTGACTCGTGTGAACGGCAGCGATATGCGCGACAGCGGCAATATCGAACACTTCGATAAAGCGATAGCGCTGGGCTGCAAGGATTCCGTTGGCCTCAAGGCGATCCTTCAGGCGCAGAGCCGCTTATCGAAGAATCATTGAACCAAGGCCCAATAGTGGGAGCGAGCCTGCTCGCGAAAGCGGTCTGACAATCAACGATGTTGTTGGATGTTAAGACGCCTTCGCGAGCAGGCTCGCTCCCACAGTTGTTTTGGGGCGTTTGCGGAGTCAGCGGCGGTCGGCGACTACGCCGATGAGGACGAGGACTACCAGCAACACAGGCGCCAGGCTGTAGTTGTTGAACTGGCTCAAACCCTTGATCACCCACGGCGTGGCGTAGATCAGCGCGGCGCCGCTGCCGATCACGCACAGTAGGGCCATCAGTGGCACGCGCAGGGCGCCGGCGATGCTGCCCAGGCGTTGCTCGACCCAGCCTTTGAAGTCGGCGCCGAACAGCACCAGCAGGCAGCCCACCAGGGCCAGAGCGATTTCCGATAGGTTGCTGCGGCTCCAGCGGGAGACGGTGGCGAGCAGGTCGAGTATCAAATCCATGCGTTTTCCCTTAGCACTGAAGTCAGTTCAGAAATTGTTGCAGCAAGTCGTTGAGGAACAACTGTCCGCGCTCGGTGGCCGCCAGACGTGACGGTTCGACCTGCAACAGACCGCTTTGTTCTGCCGCGGCCCGGCCTTCAGCGAGGCTTTCCAGCGACAGCCCGGTGCGCTCAGGATACAGGTGCGATTCGACGCCTGCGGTCAGGCGCAAAGCGTTCATCAGAAACTCGAACGGCATCTCGTCGTTGGTCAGCGCTTTCTCGCCGGCTTGAAAGCTTTTTGCCGGGTTGAGATAGTCCTTCGGCAAACGGGTTTTCCAGGTGCGAACGATGCGTCCGTCCGGGTGGCTGAGCTTGCCATGCGCACCCGCGCCAATGCCGATGAAGTCGCCAAAACTCCAGTAATTGAGGTTGTGCCGCGCCGGCCGGCCCGCCTGGGCATAAGCCGACACTTCGTATTGCGCATAACCGTGTTCCGCCAGCAGCGCTTGCCCGGCCTCTTGAATGTCCCACAGCGTGTCATCTTCCGGCAGCACCGGCGGCTGGTTCCAGAACACGGTGTTCGGCTCCAGCGTCAGTTGATACCAGGAAATGTGCGTCGGATTCAGTGCGATGGCCTGGCGCAGGTCGCTCAAGGCATCGTCCAGCGACTGGTCGGGCAAACCGTGCATCAAGTCGAGATTGAAGTTATCGAACCCGGCCTGACGTGCCATGCCGGCCGCACGCACCGCTTCGTCACCGTTGTGAATCCGCCCCAGCGCCTTGAGCTTTTCTTGCTGGAAGCTCTGGATGCCGATCGACAGGCGATTGATCCCCAGCTTGCGGTAGGCGACGAACTTCTCTTGCTCGAAGGTCCCGGGGTTGGCTTCCAGAGTGATTTCGATGTCGTGGGCAAACGGAATGCGCTGTTCGACGCCTTCCAGCAGCCGCCCGAGGGCTTCGGCGCTGAACAGGCTCGGCGTGCCGCCACCAAAGAAGATCGAACTGATTTCACGACCGTACACGGCGTGCAGGTCCTGATCGAGATCGGCCAACAGCGCATCAACGTATTCCTGCTCCGGCAAAACCGGGCTGGCGGTGTGTGAGTTGAAATCGCAATACGGACATTTGCGCACACACCACGGGATGTGGATGTACAGCGCCAGGGGCGGCAGCGTCGGCAACGGCGCCCGAGGCGAAGAGGCGGCGCCGCCGACAATCAGCGACGACGCAGAAGAATCACCGGTCATTTCAGGCCCAGACGCTGGCGCAGCAGATCCATTGCACGGGCGCGGTGGCTGATCTGGTTCTTGTCGGCCGGACTCAGTTCGGCGCTGGACACATCACGCTCCGGCACCCAGAACAGCGGGTCATAACCGAAACCGTGCTCGCCGCTGGCAGCGCTCAGTATCCGTCCGTGCCACAGGCCTTCGCAGAGAATCGGCAACGGATCGTCAGCGTGACGCACCAGCGCCAGCACGCAAACGAACTGCGCACCGCGCTCGGCTTCCGGTACATCTTTCAGTGCATCGAGCAATTTGGCATTGTTCGCCGCATCGCCCTTGCCGTCGGCATAGCGCGCCGAATAGATGCCTGGCGCACCGCCAAGGAAATCCACCGCCAGACCGGAATCGTCGGCCAGCGCCGGCAACCCGGAAATGCGTGCGGCGTTGCGTGCCTTGAGGATCGCGTTCTCGACGAACGACAGACCGGTTTCTTCCGGCTCGACCTTGCTCCACTCGCCAATCGAGCGCAGTTGCACCGATTCGCCGAGCATGGCCTGGAGTTCTTTGAGTTTGCCGGCGTTATGGCTGGCCAGTACGAGCTGCTTGATGTTCATCATTCGCCGGGAAAGAGTTCTTGGTTGAAATTGATGGTGTTGATCTTGTCGCCGTTCTGCACCTTGATTTCAAAGGTGCGGGTTTCCTGCTGAGGCACCGGGTACTGGGCGATGTAGTAGATCGCACCCTGCTCGGTGACTTGCTTGAAATTCAGCGGCACGCTCTGGCTGGTCAGGTCTTTGACCGTGCCGGTGACATTGGCGACCAGCGGTTTGCCGTCCTTGATCACCGAGACATTGATCACGCCCTGATTTTTGCTGCGAATCAGTTCAGCCGCCTTGGCGATGTCCGGCGTCAGAAACGTCGAGTTGAAAGTGTTGTAGTGCACCGTGACATCGCCGAAGGTTTCCTTGCGTTCGCCCTTGATGACGTCGGCCGCCATGGCGCTGGCGCTCAGGCAGGCAGTCAATAACAACAACGCTAAACGACCCATGATCGTGCTCCTCGAAATGACGGGATTCAGACCGCGACTTTGTGGTCTGCAAGCTGCGGGCTGCTGACGCGGTAGATACCGATCTCACCTAACAGATTAGGCCATAGCTTACTGGCCCACCCGTGGCGGTGCTGTTGATCCACGGCAAGCCGATCAATGACCTTCGCATCACGTTCGCGGCAAAGTTCTTCAAAGTCTTCGAAGGTGCAGAAGTGAATGTTCGGTGTGTTGTACCAGGTGTACGGCAGAAACTCGGACACCGGCATGCGGCCTTTGCTTGCCAGGTACCAGCGGCAGCGCCAGTGCCCGAAGTTCGGGAAGGTGATGATGCACTGACGGCCGACCCGGAGCATTTCGTCGAGGATCTTGTCCGGGTAATGCACAGCTTGCAGGGCCTGGGTCATGACGACGATGTCGAAACTGTTGCTGGCGAAGTTGCCCAGCCCCTTGTCCAGATCCTGTTCGATGACGTTGACGCCTTTGGCCACGCACTGGGCGATGTTGTCGGAGTCGTTTTCCAGGCCATAACCGGTGACGTTCTTGTTGTCGCGCAGCCAGGTCAGCAGCTCGCCGTCACCGCAACCGAGGTCGAGGACGCGGCTGCCGGCGGGGATCCATTCCTGGATGATTTCCAGATCTGCTCTCATGGCTTTCTCACAGCGTGATGCGGTTCATGTAATTGCCGAACGCCTGCAAATAGCGCGGGATCGGAATCAGGAAGGCGTCGTGGCCCTGCGGTGCGTCGATTTCCAGATAGCTGACGTCTTTGCGCGCCGCCATCAGTGCATCCACCAGTTCCCGCGAGCGGGCAGGGGAGAAGCGCCAGTCGGTGGTGAACGACATCACGCAGAACTTGGCCGTGGCGTTTTCAAAGGTTTTCGCCAGGTTATCGTCGAAGTTCGCTGCCGGATCGAAGTAATCCAGCGCCTTGGTCATCAACAGATAGGTGTTGGCGTCGAAGCGTCCGGAGAACTCTTCGCCCTGATAACGCAGGTAGCTTTCGACCTGGAACTCGACGCTGTGGAAGTCGTAGTTGAGCTTCTCGCTCTTGAGGCCACGGCCGAATTTCTCGCCCATGGAATCGTCGGACAGATAAGTGATGTGCCCGACCATGCGCGCCAGCATCAAGCCGCGTTTGGGGATCACGCCGGCTTCCTGGAACGAACCGCCGTGGAATTCCGGGTCGGTGAGGATCGCCTGACGCGCAACTTCGTTGAAGGCGATGTTCTGCGCCGACAGTTTTGGCGCCGAGGCGATAGCCAGACAATGGCGCACGCGGTCCGGGTAAGTGATGGTCCATTGCAATGCCTGCATGCCGCCGAGGCTACCGCCGATGACGGCCGCCCACTGGCCGATGCCGAGCAGGTCGGCCAGGCGCGCCTGGCTGTGTACCCAGTCCTCCACGGTCAGCACCGGGAAGTCGGCACCGAATGGCTTGCCGGTCTCCGGGTTAATGCTGCTGGGGCCGGTGGAGCCGTTGCAGCCGCCCAGATTATTCAGACTAACCACGAAGAACTTGCTGGTGTCGATCGGTTTGCCGGGGCCGATGCAACTGTCCCACCAACCGGGTTTGCGGTCGTCGGGGCTGTGATAGCCGGCGGCGTGGTGATGGCCGGACAAGGCGTGGCAGATCAGCACGGCGTTGCTCGCCTGTGCGTTGAGCGTGCCGTAGGTTTCGTAGATCAGGTCATAAGCGGGCAGCGAACGGCCACAGGCCAAGGCCAGAGGTTCGCTGAAGTGCGCCGTTTGCGGCGTCACCAGACCAACAGAATCGGGGGAAAGGCAGCTGGCATCGACCCTGCTCTCGTTGAAATGAGGCGTAAGTCTAAAGACCGGGGGGGTTAGCGGCAAGCAACTACCTGCGCTCGTTCCCACGCTCTGCGTGGGAATGCCTCATTGGACGCTCGGCGTCCGCTTCGGCAGGGGACGCGGAGCGTCCCGGGATGCATTCCCACGCGGAGCGTGGGAACGATCAGCGCATTAGGTCAGGCAAATCCGGCAACTTCTTCGGCGAGCAGATCTTCACTCGCTTCTGCCGGTTCAACTCGCCACTGAGCAAACTGACTTGGCTTTTGGACACCCCAAACGCCTTGGCCAGAAAGCCCATCAGATAAGCATTGGCCTTGCCCTCAACCGGCGGTGCAGTCAGACGAATCTTCAGGCGATCCCCATGCAGCCCGGCGAAGTCATCGCTGCGGGCTGCCGGTTGCAGGTGACACTCGAGGATCAAGTCGTCACCGTCCCATCGAAACCAGCTCACATCAGCAGACGGAGGATTTCCGGCATCATCGTCATCGCCGCCAGATTGTTGATCACCAGCATGTCGATCAGCTTCAGCGCGAGGAAGGCGAAGATCGGCGACAGATCCAGACCGCCAAGGTTTGGCAGGATTTTGCGGAACGGCGCCAGCGCCGGCTCGCAGATCTGGTTGACCAGCTCAGCACCCGGATTGTGGCTGCCCGGTGCAACCCACGACAGAATCACGCTGATGATCAGGGCGAAGAAGAAGATCTTCAGGAACAGCGCGGTCACGCCGATCAGCGACCAGATAAACAGTTGCAGCGGGTTACCGGTGGTGCCGTAAGTCAGCAGCAGGGTCAACGCCATCAGCGCCAGTTGCACCAGAATCGCCAGCACCAGCGACGACATGTCCAGACCAAACAGGCTCGGAATGATCCGGCGCAGTGGTTTGAGCAGTGGCTGGGTCGCTTTGACGATGAACTGGCACAGCGGGTTGTAGAAGTTCGCCCGCACCAGTTGCAGTACGAAACGCAGCAGCACGATCAGCAGGTACAGACTGCCGAGGGTTTGCAGCACGTAAACCGCTGCGGTATTCAATCCAATCATGTAAGGCTCCTTATTTGCCCAGTTGTTCGGCCATTTCGGCCGAGCGGTGCGCGGCGGCGCCGAGTGCGGTTTCGACCAGTGCTTCAAAGCCATTGGCCTGGAATGATTTGATTGCAGCTTCCGTGGTGCCGTTTGGCGAAGTCACGCGGCGGCGCAGTTCGGCGGCGTCAACGTCGCTGGAGACGGCCATATGCGCGGCGCCCAGTGCGGTCTGCAGGGTCAGTTGTTCTGCGATGTCTTTCGGCAGGCCGAGTTTGACGCCGGCGGCGGTCATGGCTTCGATCAGCAGGAAGAAATAGGCAGGGCCGGAACCTGACACAGCGGTCACGGCGTCCAGTTGCTGTTCTTCCTTCAGCCACAAGGCGATGCCGACGGCGGACAGCAGCTCTTCGGCTTGCTGGCGTTGCTCGGCGGTCACTTCGCTGGTCGCGTACAAACCGCTGACGCCTTGGCGCAGCAGCGCCGGGGTGTTGGGCATGCAGCGCACGATCGGCTGCTCGCCGAGCCACGCAGTCATGCTGGCGCAGGTGATACCGGCAGCAATCGAAACCACCAATTGATTGGGTTTCAGGCTTGGGCGAATCGCTTCGCACACGGTTTTCATTGCCTGCGGCTTGACCGCCAGTACGATCACATCGACGCCGTCGATGGCCTGAGCGTTATCGGCGAAGGTTTCGATGCCGTGTTCGGCACTGACCTTGGCGCGGGTTTCTTCACCCGGGTCGCTGGCACGGATCTGCCCGGCTTCCAGCCCCTTGGCGCGCAGGCCGCCAATCAGACTGGCCGCCATGTTGCCCGCACCGATAAACGCAATACGTGTGTTGCTCATGTGTGGTCCTTATCTGGAAACGTTCAAGATTGGGAATAGTCGCGGGCGCCAAACAGGGCCGTACCGATACGAACCCAGGTGGCGCCTTGGGCGATGGCCGACTCAAGGTCGTGGCTCATGCCCATGGAAAGTGTGTCGAGCGGCAGATCAAGGCTCGCCTGCAATTTCTGCACGGCGGCGAAGGCCGCGTCTTGCTCGGCGCGGTCGTCGGTCGGCTCGGGAATCGCCATCAGGCCGCGCAGTTTCAGGCGCGGCAGTGCGCTGATCGCGGCGGCCAATGCCGGCAGGTCAGCCGGAGTGCAGCCGGATTTACTGGCTTCGCCGCTGACATTGACCTGAACGCAGATGTTCAGCGGCGGCAGTTCAGCCGGGCGCTGTTCGGACAAGCGTTGAGCGATTTTCAGGCGATCCACGGAATGCACCCAGTCGAAATGCTCGGCGATGGCGCGAGTCTTGTTCGATTGAATGGGGCCGATGAAGTGCCAGATCAAGGGCAGGTCAGCCAGTTCGAGCTGTTTGCCCAAGGCTTCCTGCAGGTAGTTCTCGCCAAAGTCACGCAGGCCGGCGGCATATGCTTCGCGCAGGGCCTGGGCGGGTTTGGTCTTGCTGACCGCGAGCAACTGGACGCTGTTTTCAGCGCGGTTTGCAGCTGTTACCGCTGCCTGGATGCGCGAACTAACCAGTTGGATGTTGTCTGCTATCGTGGACATCAAGAGGCGCCAGCGGTCGGAAGGTTCGCGGCATTCTACTGGAATTGAGGAGCGCTATGGATATCACTGAACTGCTGGCCTTCAGCGCCAAACAAGGCGCTTCCGACCTGCACCTGTCGGCCGGTCTGCCGCCGATGATCCGTGTCGATGGCGATGTGCGGCGGATCAATCTGCCGGCGCTGGATCACAAGCAAGTGCACGAACTGATCTACGACATCATGAACGACACCCAGCGGGTCGACTTCGAGAAACATCTGGAAACCGACTTTTCCTTCGAAGTGCCGGGTGTGGCGCGTTTCCGCGTCAACGCTTTCAACCAGAACCGTGGCGCAGGCGCCGTATTCCGTACCATTCCGTCGAAAGTGCTGAGCATGGAAGACCTCGCCATGGGCGACGTCTTCCGCAAGATTACCGATGCGCCGCGCGGTCTGGTGCTGGTCACCGGGCCGACCGGTTCCGGCAAATCAACCACGCTGGCGGCGATGATCGATTACCTCAATACCCACCGGCATCACCACATCCTGACTATCGAAGATCCGATCGAGTTTGTTCACGAATCGCGCAAATGCCTGATCAATCAGCGTGAAGTCCACCGTGATACCCGCAGTTTCGCCACTGCGTTGCGCTCGGCACTGCGTGAAGACCCGGACGTGATTCTGGTCGGCGAGATGCGTGACCTGGAAACCATTCGCCTGGCGCTGACCGCTGCCGAAACCGGGCACTTGGTATTCGGCACGCTGCACACCACCTCGGCGGCGAAAACCATCGACCGCGTGGTCGACGTGTTCCCCGGTGACGAGAAGTCGATGGTGCGTTCGATGCTGTCCGAGTCGTTGCTGGCGGTGGTCTCGCAGACGTTGATCAAGAAGATCGGCGGCGGGCGGGTGGCGGCGCACGAGATCATGCTGGGCACGTCGGCGATCCGTAACCTGATCCGTGAGGACAAGGTGGCGCAGATGTATTCGGCGATTCAGACGGGTGGGTCGTTGGGCATGCAGACACTGGACATGTGCCTGAAGGATCTGCTGACCAAGGGCTTGATCAGCCGCGAGCATGCGCGGGAGAAGGCGCGGACGCCGGATAATTTCTGAGGGAGTGATCGTTCCCACGCGGAGAATGGGAACGATCGGTATGGTGTTAGCGCTGAACCACGCGCATCTGGTTTTGCTCTTTCGGCAACACACGCTTGGCAACCACGTAATGCTGCTGCCAGTACGGCTTGTTCAGCGTATCGATGCTCACCGCTTTGCCACGACGTGGCGCGTGGATAAAGCGGTCGTTGCCCAAGTAGATGGCTACATGGTTGACCCGACGGCTCTTGATGTTGAAGAAAATCAGGTCGCCCGGCTTCAGATCCTTGCGCTCGACTTTCTCGCCGTGACCGCTGGCCATGGCGTTGGAGGTGCGTGGCAGGTCGAACGTAGCGTCGTTGAACGCGTATTTCACCAGACCGCTGCAATCAAAACCTTTACTTGGGCTGCTGCCGCCCCAACGATAAGGGGTACCGAGGACGTTCACCGCACGGCTCAGCACATTGCTGCTTTCCTTGCTCGCCATCGGTGGCACCAGCTTGCTGTGGCTCTTGCTGCTCAGCGTGGTGGTTTTGCTTTTGCTGCTTTTGCTCGATGGAGCCGAAGCATGGGATTTAGGGGTAAAGCCGTTAACGTTGGGAAGACGTTGCTCACGATTGGTGGCGTGGGCGGCCAGTGGCATTAATAGGCAGATGGTTAGCCATGTCTTGAAAAATGGTCGCATTAGGCGTGGCTCTTTAGTGATAGCGCGCAACTTTATAACAGAGTTTTTTTTCATTCCGAGTCCGTTGGTCGATTCAGTTGGAGGCCAACGGAACCAAATAAGCGGCAAATGGACGCAATTGTCGGACAGAAGTCAGGTGCTATAAGGCTTTGACGGTAGCAACGGTAACATTTGCCGTACGTCGGCTACCTGTAAAAAAGTCACAAAGAATTCAAGAATATTTATCTATCGTGTGAATCGAGGTCTTCATGAACCCCTATCAACAATTTGTTCAGCAGCAAGATACGCACAGCAAAATCATCGGTTATCTGCTGTGGATTTTCGGTTTTACCGGTGCTCACCGCTTCTATTACGGCAAGCCGGTGACCGGGACGATCTGGTTTTTCACCTTCGGTTTGCTGGGTATTGGCTGGCTGATCGATCTGTTCTTGATCCCGGCAATGGATCGCGAGGCGGATCTGCGTTTTACCGCAGGGCCGATCGAGTACAACGTGGCGTGGATTCTGCTGACGTTCCTTGGCGCGCTGGGCGTGCACCGGATGTATCAGGGCAAGTGGATCAGTGGACTGATCTATCTGCTGACAGGCGGGTTGTTCTTTCTGGGGGTGCTGTATGACTTCTGGACGCTGAATGATCAGGTATCCGTACGCAACGCCGAAGGCAGAGGCGCCTTCCAGTAAGCCATCGCTGGCAAGCCAGCTCCCACAGGTTTTTGCGCTAACCCAAAGATAGCGCAAGACCTTGTGGGAGCTGGCTTGCCAGCGATTGGGGGCAACCCGGTATCAAGCCTGGTGGCTGATCCGCCCATCCACCAAGGTGTAACGAACCACACCCGGCAAAGTGTGCCCAATGAACGGGCAGTTCTCACCCTTCGACAACCAGTTCTCACCGGCCACCGTCGAAGCCTGCGGATCGAACAACACGATATCCGCCGCACCACCTACCGCCAGTTTGCCGGCCGGCAGACGCAACGCTTCAGCCGGGCCTGCACTCAGACGCGCCAGCAAGGTCGGCAGATCCAGCAACCCATCCTCAACCAGCGTCATCGCCAGCGGCAGCAACAGTTCAACACTGCTGATGCCCGGCTCGGTCGCGCCGAACGGCGCCAGTTTGGCGTCGCGTTCGTGCGGCTGGTGATGGCTGGAAATCGCCGAGACCACACCGGACTTCACCGCTGCACGCAGGCCATCACGGTCAGCACGCGTACGCAGCGGCGGTTGCACGTGGTACAGGCTGCTGAAGTCGATCAGCGCTTCATCAGTCAGAATCAACTGATACAGCGCGACATCCGCCGTCACCTTCAAACCACGGGCCTGAGCCTGAGCAATCAGGGCAACACCGCGAGCACTGGTCAACTGACTGAAATGCGCACGTACGCCGGTCTGCTCAACCAGCAGCAGGTCACGGGCAAGGGCCACGGTTTCAGCGGTTTCTGGAATCCCCGGTAAGCCGAGGAAACTGGCGACAGCGCCTTCGTGAGCCAAGCCACCTTCAGCCAAGTCGTGATCCTGCGAATTGAAGATCACCGTCAGGTCGAAGGTCGCCGCGTATTCCAGTGCTCGGCACAGGGTGCGGGTGTTGCGGAAGCTCTCCAGACCGTTGCCGAACGCCACGCAACCAGCGTCGCGCAGCGCCACCAGTTCGGCCAGTTGCTCGCCGTCCAGGCCTTTGCTCAGCGCGCCGATCGGGAACACCTTGGTGTTGCCGGCCTCGCGAGCGCGATCGAGGATCAGCTCGGCCACGGCCGAGGTGTCGAGCACCGGTTTGGTCTTTGGCGGGCAGCACAGGCTGGTCACGCCACCGGCCGCAGCAGCGCGGGTTTCGCTGATGATCGAACCTTTGCGGCTGTAGCCCGGCTCGCGCAGGGCAACGTTGAGGTCGACGAGGCCTGGAGCGGCGACGAGGCCTTGGGCGTCGATGGTTTCTACTGCGCTGAAACCGGCCGGGGCCGCGCCGAGGGCGACGATCTTGCAGGCTTCAACGTGAATGTCGGTGATTTGATCCAGGCCGCTGCTTGGATCGATGACGCGTGCGCCGAGAATGCTGAGCTTCACTGGGCGTTCTCCTGCTCGAATTGACGCTGCGCGGTTTGCCCGCTCATGGCCATGGACAACACAGCCATACGAATTGCGATGCCGTAGGTCACCTGATTGAGGATCACCGAGTGCGGGCCGTCGGCCACTGCGGACTCGATTTCCACCCCCCGGTTGATCGGCCCCGGGTGCATGACGATGCAATCGGGTTTGGCCCCGGCCAGACGCGCGGTGGTCAGGCCGAACAGTCGGTAGAACTCACCTTCGCTCGGCAACAGGCCGCCGGTCATGCGTTCACGCTGCAGGCGCAACATGATCACCACGTCGACGTCTTTCAGGCCTTCGGTCATGTCGGTGTAGACCTTCACGCCGTATTGCTCGATGCCGATCGGCAGCAGGGTCTTCGGCGCAATCACGCGGATGTCCGGGCAGCCGAGGGTCTTCAGCGCGAGCATGTTCGAGCGCGCAACCCGCGAGTGCAGGATGTCGCCAACGATGGCCACCGAGAGGTTTTCGAAACCGCCCTTGTGCCGACGGATGGTGAGCATGTCGAGCATGCCCTGCGTCGGGTGGGCGTGACGGCCGTCGCCGCCGTTGATGATTGCCACTTGCGGGCATACATGTTCGGCGATGAAGTGCGCGGCGCCGGAATCACCGTGGCGTACGACGAACATGTCGGCGGCCATGGCTTCGAGGTTGCGCAGGGTGTCGAGTAGGGTTTCACCTTTACTCGCCGACGAGGTCGACACGTTCAGGGTAATTACGTCTGCCGACAGCCGCTGGGCCGCCAGTTCGAAGGTGGTGCGGGTGCGCGTGGAGTTTTCGAAGAACACGTTGCACACGGTTTTGCCGCGCAGCAACGGGACTTTCTTCACCGCCCGGGCACCGACTTCGAGGAACGAGTCGGCGGTGTCGAGGATTTCCGTCAGCAACTCGCGGCGCAGGCCGTCGAGCGAGAGGAAGTGGCGCAGCTGGCCCTGATCATTGAGCTGCAGCGGGCGCTTGGTATCTAGAGGCGTCATCGCGAAGGGGACTCTCAATAGGGCGGATTAAAGGTTGAAGTCTTGCAGTTCGAGCGTCAGCGGCTCGGGGCCGGACAGCTTCACCCGTTCATGTGCGGCCAGCGACAGCGTCGCGCCAACCACGTTCGGGCGGATCGGCAGCTCGCCGGCGTCGAGGTCCAGCAGGCAGACCAGGGTCACGCTGGCCGGGCGGCCGTAGTCGAACAATTCGTTCATGGCGGCGCGGATGGTGCGGCCGCTCATCAATACGTCGTCGATCAGCACCAGATGCTGGCCTTCGATCTCGAAGGGCAGGGCGGACGGGCGCACTTGCGGGTGCAGGCCGTTCTGGCTGAAGTCGTCGCGGTAAAAGGACACATCCAGCGTGCCCAGTGGCGCATCGCTGCCCAGTTCCTTGAGCAAGGCCTGCGCGACCCAGATGCCGCCGGTGCGAATGCCGATGTAACGCGGTTCAGTGATTTCACGCTGGGCAAGGTGCGCCTTGAGGCGGGTCGCCATCTGGCTGATCAGATCGGCGGGATTTGGCAGGCTCATGGTTGCTCCTTGTTGGGGGCGAGTCGGGTCCTCGGACGCGACTCGGTTTTTCACTCAAAAGAAAAGCGCCGAAGCGCTTGTCAGGATTCAAACAATGCAGTGTTTTCATCGAGCCAGCCCTGCAACAGCAGAGCGGCGGCGATGGCGTCCACCGGGTTGTCGCGGTAACTGCCTTTCTGACCGCCACGGGCCAGTCGCTCGCCTTTGGCTTCAAACGTGGTCAGGCGTTCGTCGTGGGTATAGAAGGGCAGATTGAAGCGGCCATTGAGGCGGCGGGCAAACTTTTCCGCGCGTACGCACATGTCGCTCGGGGTGCCGTCCATGTTCAGCGGCAGTCCGACAACAACGGCATCGGGTTTCCATTCTTTTATAAGGGCTTCGACCTGGTTCCAGTCCGGCACGCCGTTCTGTGCCTTCAAGGTGCACAGCTCACGAGCCTGGCCGGTAATCACCTGGCCGACCGCGACGCCGATCTGTTTGGTGCCGTAGTCGAAGCCGAGAATCAGGCGCAGGGCCATCAGGCGTGACCTGCCTGGCTGGTCAGCAGGCTGAGGTTGATCCCCAGGTGCCGGGCCGCCGCTTCCAGACGCAATTCGCTGCTGGTATTGAACAGGATGTCGGCGTCATACGGGCAGTTCAGCCAGGCGTTGTCGGCGAGTTCCGCTTCCAGTTGCCCGGCTTCCCAACCGGCGTAACCGAGGGCAATCAGGCTTTTTGCTGGGCCGACGCCGTCAGCGATGGCGAACAGCACGTCCTGCGAGGTCGAGAGGGCCAGATCACCCTCCAATTGCGCGGTGGCCAGAAAGGTCTTGCCCGCCGGGTGCAGAACAAAACCGCGATCGGTCTGCACCGGGCCGCCAATGAAGATCGGCACATGCTGGCAGAGTGCTGGCGGGTCAATGTCCGGACGTAATTGCTCAAGGATGTCGGCCAGATTCAGCTCTTGCGGCCGGTTGACCACAATCCCCATAGCGCCATTGGCCGTGTGCTCGACGATGTAGGTCAAGGTGTGGGCAAAGTTCGGGTCGGCCATGTGTGGCATGGCGATCAGGAATTGATGCTTGAGGTAGCTGGGGCTGACGTTTTTCATGTGCGCTAGTGTGGCGTTCGGGGGCAAACTGACAAGCTGGAGATGCTGACAGCAACACAGATCCATTGTAGGAGTGTCAGTTGCTTGAGAGCTTGTCGCCCCGGGCAAATTTCCAGGTGCGAATGATTTCCAGACGATCGATATCCGACAAGTCCCCGGTAAACGGCGCAAACGGTGCCGCCAGTCGGACAATGCGCTGCGCCGCCTGATCCAGCAGTGGCTGGCCGGACGATTCCAGCACCAGCACTTCATACAGCGAACCGTCGCGATTGATCGAAACCATCAGGCGCAGATTGCCGTAGATCTGCTTGCGCCGTGCTTCTTCGGGGTAATTGAGGTTGCCGATGCGCTCGACCTTCTTGCGCCAGTCGTCTTTGTACCAGGCGCCCTTGTCGCGCATGGTCGACGCCGCGCTCAAACGGTGGATGCGCGGGCGCTTGGCGTACAGCTGTTGTTCCTTGGCCAGTTCGGCTTCAAGACTGGCGATGTCGCTGGACAGCTGTGAGCTGTCGAACTCCGGCGCGTCGACTGTCGGTTTGACTTCGGTTTTGGCTTCTTCTTTCTTGGTCGGCGCTTTTTTAGGTTTCGGCGCGACGGTGGTCACCGCAGCTTTGGGTGCGGCTTCCTGCACTTGCGGTTTGGCGGCCGGTGGCGGGGTGACTTTTTTGACCTGATTGTCCTGGAACGGCGCCACCTCAGTGGTCTTCGGAATCGCCTTCTTGTCCAGCGTGCCGCTGCCTTCCTGATGCTGTTGAGCGAGAAAGTCAGCCTTCTCCGGCTTCTTTTCGCTCTTGAAGGTGGCGAGGGTGATTTCCAGGGTTTTGCTGATTTGCTTGGGCTCGACCATCGTGAAGCCGACGCCGAGCAGCAGCGCCAAATGGATCAGCGCCGCGAGAAACAGGGTAAAACCGAGGCGATCGGCCGGGCGCACGCCACGGTGGGCGAGTTCTGCGGGCAGATCGGACGGGAGGGTCATGACAAGAAAACCAACATCGCGTTTTTCAGAGGCTGCGCATGATAACGCAATGTTGGTTTCACGCCTTGGGCTTCACGCTTCAAGCGACAGACTGCATGTGACGTGCATCAAGCTTGTGGCTTTTTGCCGGCGGCTTGCAGCTTCTTGGCGATGGCGTCCATCAGCATGCCGCCGATATCAGTGCCAAACGCATTGTCGATTTCACGGATGCAGGTCGGGCTGGTGACGTTGATTTCGGTGAGGCTTTCGCCGATCACATCGAGGCCAACGAACAGCAGGCCTTTCTCACGCAACGTCGGGCCGACCTGCGCGGCGATCCAGCGATCCTTGTCGGTCAGCGGGCGCGCTTCACCACGGCCACCGGCAGCCAGGTTGCCACGGGTTTCGCCCTGCGCCGGAATCCGTGCCAGGCAGTAATCCACCGGCTCGCCGTCGATCATCAGGATGCGTTTGTCACCGTCCTTGATCGCCGGCAGGTAGGCCTGGCCCATGATCTGCTGGCCACCGAGGGCGGTCAGGGTTTCCAGAATCACCGACAGGTTCGGGTCACCGGCACGGTGACGGAAAATCGAAGTACCGCCCATGCCGTCCAGCGGCTTGAGGATCACGTCACCGTGTTTCGCGGCGAACTCACGCAGCACGTCAGCGCGACGGCTGACGATGGTTGGCGGCGTGCACTGCGGGAACAGCGTGGCGAACAGTTTTTCATTGCAGTCGCGCAGGCTCTGCGGTTTGTTCACCACCAGCACGCCAGCGGTTTCGGCCTGTTCGAGCAGGTAGGTGGAGTAGACGAACTCCATGTCGAACGGCGGATCCTTGCGCATCAGGATCACGTCCAGATCGCTCAGCAGGTTGTCCTGTTCGGCGTCCAGTTCGAACCATTTTTCCGGGTTGGCAAAGACTTTCAGCGGCTTCATGCGCGCCCGGGCCTGACCTTCGCCCTGATACAGGTCGCGCTGCTCCATATAGAACAGTTCCCAGCCACGCTTCTGCGCGGCCAGCAGCATGGCCAGCGAGCTATCCTTTTTATAGGAGATGCTGGCGATAGGGTCCATGACAATCCCGACGCGAACGCTCATTGGGTTTTCCTCGAAAATTGGCTACCGGATCGGTATTGAAAAAGTGCCGCCAGAGTGGCGCCGGGCGGGTTTTCGGTCAAGGAAAAACCCGTCGAT
This sequence comes from Pseudomonas sp. B21-041, assembly GCF_024748675.1. Lineage (NCBI taxonomy): Bacteria > Pseudomonadati > Pseudomonadota > Gammaproteobacteria > Pseudomonadales > Pseudomonadaceae > Pseudomonas > Pseudomonas sp. B21-041. Next base: position 5,984,275 of record NZ_CP087175.1, on the reverse strand, counting down.
AGATTGCATCTGGAGACTGTGCTAAAAAGGCTGGCGTAGCGTGCTGGCCCTTGAGCATCAAGGGTTTCGAGCCATTGATAACCGCAAAACGGACAAATTGATTCGCAAAGGCGACGGTAGAGCCCTCTTATGGAACAGCAGTCCAGCGCCTTGAAGGTCATGGTGATCGACGACTCGAAAACGATTCGTCGCACCGCCGAAACATTGTTGAAGAATGTCGGTTGCGAAGTGATCACGGCGATCGACGGTTTCGACGCTCTGGCGAAGATCGCCGACAACCATCCCGGGATCATTTTTGTCGACATCATGATGCCGCGTCTGGATGGTTATCAGACCTGCGCTTTAATCAAGAACAACAGCGCGTTCAAGGCCACACCGGTGATCATGCTGTCATCGCGTGACGGGCTGTTCGACAAGGCCAAGGGGCGGATTGTCGGTTCTGATCAATTTTTGACCAAGCCTTTCAGCAAGGAAGAACTGCTCAACGCGATTCAGGCCCATGTTCCGGGCTTCGCCGCCGTTTTGCCGCAGTAAGACACGTACAGAGATACGCGGCCAGCGGGCCGCGCGTCGACAAGAAAATGGGGAAAACCATGGCACGTATCCTGATCGTCGATGATTCGCCGACTGAAATGTACAAACTCACCGGCATGCTCGAAAAGCACGGCCATGAAGTGTTGAAGGCCGAAAACGGCGCCGACGGCGTGGCTCTGGCTCGGCAGGAAAAACCCGACGCGGTACTGATGGACATCGTCATGCCCGGCCTCAATGGTTTCCAGGCGACCCGTCAGCTGACCAAAGACCCGGAAACCGGACATATCCCGGTGATCATCATTACCACCAAGGATCAGGAAACCGACAAGGTCTGGGGCACCCGCCAGGGCGCCAAGGATTACCTGACCAAACCGGTCGACGAAGACACCCTGATCAAGACCCTGAACAACGTGCTCAAAGGCTGATCGCGCAACCATGAGCGAATCGCTGACCGCGTTCGAACTGCTCTGGCAGATCGACCAGCGCTGCCGCTTGCTGGCGGCGGACCTGCCGTCGCAACCGGCGCGCCAGGATCGCTGGAGCGGCATCGGCTTTCGCCTCGGCGAGCATTGGTATGTGGCGCCGATGGGCGAAGTCAGCGAAGTGCTGCATGAACCGCGATTTACCCAGTTACCCGGGGTCAAGCCGTGGGTCAAAGGCGTGGCTAACCTGCGCGGGCGGTTGCTGCCGATCATGGATCTGTGCGGTTTCTTCGGCCATGAACTGTCGCCGTTGCGTAAACAGCGGCGGGTATTGGTGGTCGAGCATGGCGATGTGTTTGCCGGGCTGATGGTCGATGAAGTCATCGGCCTGCAGCACTTTGAGCAGAACAGCTTTGAACCGCTATCGATCAGCAAACGCCAGGGCTCGAAGGCCGAGTTCGTCAAAGGCTATTTCCGGCGCGAGCAGAACTGGCGGGTGTTCAGCCTGTTTGCGCTGGCCAAATCCCCGGTGTTCATGAGCGTTGCGATATAACAGATTCAACACCGTCCCCTGTGGGAGCGAGCCTGCTCGCGAAGAGGGCGTGTCAGGCAAGATAAATATTGGCTGACCCAGCGCTTTCGCGAGCAGGCTCGCTCCCACAGGGATTGCAGCAGGCCTCAAAGGTGTGGGTTAAGGGCGAGGACCGATGACAAAAGCAAAAACAGGCAAGCCGGCGGAAGGATCGCGCAGTCGCTCGCAGATCATCGTGCTGTTCATCGCACTGATCGTGTTCATCATGCTGCTGTTCGCCAACTTCGCGTACCTCAACACCCAAGCGAACTACGACAAACAGTACATCGGCCACGCCGGTGAGCTGCGCGTGCTCTCGCAACGCATTGCCAAGAACGCCACCGAAGCCGCCGCTGGCAAGGCTGCCGCGTTCAAGTTGCTCAGCGATGCGCGCAACGATTTCGCCCAGCGCTGGGGTTACCTGAAAAAGGGCGACCCGGCCACCGGCCTGCCTCCCGCCCCGGCCACCGTGCGCCCGGAAATGCGCGCCGTGCAGCTCGACTGGGAGCGCCTGCTGAAAAACACCGACGCGATTCTTTCCAGCGAGCAGACCGTGCTGTCGCTGCATCAGGTCGCCGCGACGCTGGCCGAAACCGTGCCGCAGTTGCAGATCGAATACGAAAAAGTCGTCGAAATCCTCCTCCAGCGTGGCGCCCCAGCCACGCAAGTGGCGATGGCCCAGCGTCAATCGCTGCTCGCCGAACGTATCCTCGGCGCGGTCAACACCGTGCTCGCCGGCGACGAAAACTCCCAGCAAGCCGCCGATGCCTTTGGCCGCGACGCCACCCGCTTCGGCCAAGTGCTCAATGGCATGCTGCAAGGCAACCCGACCCTGAAAATCAGCCAGGTCGAAGACCGCGACGCCCGCGCGCGTCTGAGTGAGATTTCCGAACTGTTCCAGTTTGTCTCCGGCTCGGTGGATGAAATCCTCGAAACATCGCCGGAGCTGTTCAAGGTCCGTGAATCGGCGAGCAATATCTTCAGCCTCTCGCAAACCCTGCTCGACGAAGCCTCGCACTTGGCCACTCGCTTCGAGAACCTTGCCGGTGGGCGCAATACTGACACCATCGGCGGTTACGTCCTCGGTTTGCTGGCGCTGGCCTCAATCATCCTCATCGGTCTGGTCATGGTTCGCGAAACAAATCGCCAGTTGCGCGAAACCGCCGAGAAGAACGAGCGCAACCAGAACGCGATCATGCGTCTGCTCGATGAAATCGAAGACCTCGCCGACGGCGACCTCACCGTGACCGCTTCGGTGACGGAAGACTTCACCGGCACCATCGCCGACTCGATCAACTATTCCGTCGATCAGTTGCGCGATCTGGTCGCCACCATCAACCTTACCGCCGGCCAGGTCGCCGCAGCGGTGCAGGAAACCCAGGCCACCGCCATGCATCTGGCCCAGGCTTCGGAGCATCAGGCCCAGCAGATTTCCGAAGCCTCGACCGCGATCAGCGACATGGCCGAATCCATCGATCAGGTCTCGGCCAACGCCGCCGAGTCTTCTGCGGTAGCGGAGCGTTCGGTGGAAATCGCCAACAAGGGCAACGAGGTGGTGCACAACACCATCCACGGCATGGACAACATTCGCGAACAGATTCAGGACACCGCCAAACGCATCAAGCGTCTCGGCGAGTCGTCGCAGGAAATCGGTGACATCGTCAGCCTGATCGACGACATCGCCGACCAGACCAACATCCTCGCCCTCAACGCGGCGATTCAGGCGTCGATGGCCGGTGATGCCGGGCGCGGTTTCGCCGTGGTCGCCGATGAAGTGCAGCGGCTGGCCGAACGCTCGTCCGCCGCCACACGGCAGATCGAAACCCTGGTGCGGGCGATTCAGACCGACACCAACGAAGCGGTCATCTCGATGGAACAAACCACTACCGAGGTGGTGCGTGGCGCGCGACTGGCGCAGGATGCCGGTGTGGCCCTGGAAGAAATCGAAGGCGTGTCGAAGACCCTCGCGGCGCTGATTCAAAGCATCTCCAACGCAGCGCAGCAGCAGACGACTTCGGCCGGGCAGATCTCGCTGACGATGAACGTGATCCAGCAGATCACCTCGCAGACCTCGTCCGGCTCCACGGCCACCGCCGAGAGCATCGGCAACCTGACGAAAATGGCCAGTCAGCTACGGCGTTCGGTGTCCGGTTTCACCTTGCCGGCGGCGACAGATAAAGCGTGAGTGGAGTGGTTATGGGTGATCGGCACGACTATGTGGCCCTCGAATGGGTCAAAGGCGAAATTGCCGAAACGCTGAAACAGGCGCATCAAGCAATTGAAGCCGTGCTCGACGACCCGCAAGCCTTTCCCGGGCTGGACGAGTGCCTGGATTACATCCATCAGGTCCACGGCAGTTTGCAGATGGTCGAGTTCTACGGCGCAGCCTTGCTCGCCGAAGAAATGGAACATCTGGTCGAAGCCTTGCAGCACGAGCGCGTCAGCCATCGCGACGAAGCCCTGCACCTGTTGCTGCAAGCCCTTGGGCAATTGCCGATTTACCTCGACCGCGTGCAGAGCGCCCGGAGAGATTTGCCGTTGGTGGTGCTGCCGCTGATCAACGATCTGCGCAGCGCCCGTGGCGAAAGCCTGCTCTCGGAAACCAGCCTGTTCAGCCCGCAATTGCCCGAACTGGCACCGCTAAACGCAGAAGCGTTGGCACTGCTGGAGCCGGCAGAACTGCCGAACGTACTGCGCAAATTACGCCAGATGCTGCAAATGGCTTTGGTCGGTTTGCTGCGTGAACAGGATGACCAGACCCACCTCGGTTATCTGGCCAAAGTCTTCACCCGCCTCGAAGCGCTGAGCGGTGATTCGCCGCTGAGCCCGCTGTGGCAAGTCGCCTCGGCGCTGGTCGAAGGCATGCGCGAGGGCGTGATCGCCAACAGCCCGGCGCTGCGCAGCCTGTTCAAGGACGCCGACAAAGAACTCAAACGCCTGCTCGATCAGGGCATGGCTGGCCTCAATCAGCCGGCGCCTGCCGAGCTGCTGAAAAGCCTGTTGTTCTATATTGCCAAAGCCGAACATCCCACCGGGCAGATGCTGACCATGAAAGATCGCTACTCCCTGGACGACGCGTTGCCCGACAGCGCGATGGTCGACGAAGAACGCGCGCGCCTGGCCGGCCCCGACCGCGATGCGATGCGCTCGGTGCTGTCGGCGTTGTGTGAAGAACTGGTGCGGGTCAAGGAGCGCCTCGACCTGTTCGTGCGTAGCGACCGTCAGCACACCTCGGATCTGGAAAGCCTGCTCGCACCGCTGCGACAGATTGCCGACACCCTCGCGGTGCTCGGTTTCGGCCAGCCGCGCAAAGTGATCATCGATCAATTAGCTGTCGTGCTAAGCCTCGCCCAGGGCCAGCGCGAACCGAATGACGCGATCCTCATGGACGTTGCCGGTGCGCTGCTTTACGTCGAAGCGACGCTGGCCGGGATGGTCGGCACCGTCGAGCCGGAAAGCCCGGAAGATTCGCGCCTGCCGACCACCGACCTGACGCAGATCCATCAGATCGTGATCAAGGAAGCGCGCATCTGCCTGCAACAGGCCAAGGACATGATCGTCGACTACATCGACGCCGATTGGGATCGCCAGCATCTGCAACCGTTGCCGGCGCTGCTGACCCAGGTGCGCGGGGCACTGGCGATGATTCCGTTGAGCCGCGCGGCAAGTCTGGTCGAGGCGTGCAACGGGTTTATCCGTGAGCATCTGTTGCTTGATCCGCACGAACCGGGTTGGGAAGAGCTGGATCATCTGGCCGATGTCATCAGCAGCCTCGAGTATTACCTCGAACGTCTGAGCGACGATCCGCAGGCGCCGAGCGAGCAGTTGCTGGATGTCGCGCAGAAGTCCCTTGCGAGTCTGGGTTTCATTCCAAATGAGCCGCATGTGCCCGTGCTCGAAGACGTGCTCAGCCCCAGCGAAGCGCTGGTGATGCAGGACATGCAAGCGCTCGATGACCCGGAAACCGTGCAGTCGCTGGCCGATGTTCTGGCCAGCCCGGTTTCGGCGCTCAACCCGCCAGCGCTGATCACCCCCGGCAGCCTGATGCCGCCGCCGGCCGATGAAGAACCGGTCGACGATGAGCTGCGCGAGGTGTTCCTCGAAGAGACCGACGAGGTCCTCGAAGTTCTCCACGAATACCTGCCGCGCTGGTCGGCCAATCCGCAGGATCGTGATGCGCTGACCGAACTGCGCCGCGCCTTCCACACCTTGAAAGGCAGCGGGCGCATGGTCCGCGCGCTGATCCTCGGTGAACTGGCCTGGGCGGTGGAAAACCTGCTCAACCGTGTGCTCGAACAAAGTGTCGAACCGGGCTCAGTGGTGCAGCAAGTGCTGACCGACACCGTGCTGTTGCTGCCCGAGTTGATCAGCGAATTCGCCACTAGTAACCAGCGCCAGCGCGGCGATGTCGATCAGCTCGCGGCCCGTGCTCACGCCTTGGCCAAAGGTGACGAGCCATTGGCCGCCGAAGACGTGGACGATGTCGCGGCGCTCGATCCGCTGTTGCTGGAAATCTTCCGCAAAGAAGCCGAGACCCACCTCGCCAGCCTCAACCGCTTTCTCGATCAGGCCGCCGAGCATGTGCCGCTGCAGGCCAGCGACGAACTGCAGCGCGCTTTGCACACGCTCAAGGGCAGTGCGTCGATGGCCGGCGTATTGCCGATTGCCGAACTCGCTGCACCGCTCGATCAACTGGCCCGCGAGTTCAAGGCGCACCAGTTGCCGCTGGACCTCGACGAAGTGGAGTTGCTACTTGAAGCCGAGGGCCTGTTCCGTGTCGGCCTGCGTCAGCTCAAGCATGATCCGCTGGCGCCGATTGTCGGTGCGCAGTCGCTGATCAAGCGCTCGGAAACCCTGCTCGCCGAGCGTCTGGCCTCGATCCTCGATGCGCCCAATACCGGCCTGCGGATCAAGCGCGATCCGCAACTGATCAATAACTTCCTCGCTCAAGGCATGGACATCCTGCTGGATGCTGAGAGCCTGCTACAGCGCTGGCAGCAACACCCCGGCGAGCGTCAGGAACTCAGCGCCTTGCTGGATGAACTGACCACCCTTGGCGAAGGCGCGCATTTGGCGGATTTGCTGCCGGTGGATGTGTTGTGCGAAGCCTTGCTCGATCTCTACGGCGCCGTGGAAGAAAGCAGCCTGGCGGTCAGCGAGCAGTTTTTCCAGGAAGCGCAGAACGCCCACGAAGCGCTGATCAACATGCTCGACGAACTGGCCGCCGGGCAGGAAGTCACGCCGCAGCCAGAGCGGATTCGGGCGTTGCATGATCTGCTCGATCAGAGCCTCGACCCATCGTCCATGGGCCTGATTCGCAGCGATGGCAGCCGCACCCTGAGCATCCGTGAACTGGGCAGCGCCACCGCTGAGTTGCAGCAAAAGGCAACGGCGCTTGAACACGATGACGAGATTGTCGGGATCTTCCTTGAAGAAGCGGTCGATATTCTCGACAGCTCAGGCCAGGCCTTGCAGCGCTGGTTGAGCGACCCGGACAATGCCGCGCCGCTGTCCTCGTTGCAGCGCGATTTGCACACCCTCAAGGGCGGCGCGCGGATGGCCGAAGTCGAGGCCATTGGCGATCTGGCTCAGGAGCTGGAAAGCTTTTACGAAGGCTTGGTGGATCGTCGCTACAACTACAGCGAAAGCTTGGGGCGCTTGTTGCTCAAGAGTCATGAGCGTTTGGCGCTGCTGCTTGAACAACTGCAACAGCATCAGCCACTGACCCCGGCACAGGATCTGATCGACGTTATCCGTCAGGTCCGCCAAGGCCAGAATGTTGCCGAAACTCCGCCAGCAACAGCCGGGCACGACAGCGCTGGCCACGATCCCGAGTTGCTGGAAATCTTCCTCGAAGAAGGTTTCGACATCATCGAAAACTCCGGCGCCGCGCTGCTGCGCTGGCAGGCCGAGCCGGGCAATCGTCAGGAAGTGGAAACCCTGCTGCGCGATCTGCACACCCTCAAGGGTGGCGCGCGGATGGTCGAGATCGGCCCGATCGGCGACCTCGCGCATGAGCTGGAATACCTTTACGAAAGTCTTTCCAGCGGCGCTTTGCAGCCGTCGGCGGAGCTGTTTGCGCTGGTGCAGCGCGGGCATGATCGCTTGGCGCAAATGCTCGATGGCGTGCGCGCCGGGCAACCGTGTCCGCCGGCTGATCGGCTGATCAATGCGATCCAGAATTTCAGCCATCCGGTGACGGTAGAAACGCCGCCAGTGCTACCTGTGCCGGTCAAGACTGACGTTGCGCCGCCAGCTGCCGACGCTGGCGCGGACATGGTCAAAGTCTCCGCCGAACTGCTCGATGAGTTGGTCAATCTGGCCGGGGAAACCTCGATCTTCCGTGGCCGTATCGAACAGCAGGTCAACGACGCGCAGATCGCGCTGAACGAGATGGAAACCACCATCGAACGGATGCGCAATCAGTTGCGCCGCCTCGACACTGAAACTCAGGGGCGGATTCTCAGCCGCCAGCAAGTCGATGCCGAACGTCTCGGCTATGAAGAATTCGATCCGCTGGAAATGGACCGCCATTCGCAGTTGCAGCAACTGTCGCGGGCGCTGTTCGAATCCGCCTCTGACTTGCTCGACCTCAAGGAAACCCTCGACCGCCGTAATCACGACGCCGAGAACCTGTTGCAGCAACAGGGCCGCATCAACACCGAATTGCAGGAAGGCCTGATGCGTACGCGCATGGTGCCGTTCGAGCGCATGTTGCCGCGCCTGAAACGCATCGTCCGCCAGGTCGCTGAAGAGCTGAACAAAGACGTCGCGTTTGTCGTCGGCAACGCCGAAGGCGAGATGGATCGCAATGTGCTGGAGCGCATGGCTGCGCCGCTGGAACACATGCTGCGCAATGCCGTCGATCATGGTCTGGAGTCCGCCGAGGTGCGGCTGGCGGCGGGCAAACCGGCGCAGGGCACGATAAGCCTGGACCTGTCCCGCGAGGGCGGCGACATCGTTTTCGACATTCGCGATGACGGCGCCGGGGTGCCACTGGAAGCGGTGCGGCGCAAGGCGATCAAGCGCGGCATGCTCGCGCCGGATGCCGAGATCAGCGACCGCGACGTGTTGCAGTTCATCCTTCAGCCGGGGTTTTCCACAGCGGAAAAGATCACGCAGATTTCCGGACGTGGCGTCGGCATGGACGTGGTGCACGAAGAAGTGCGGCAACTCGGCGGCAGCATGAGCATCGACTCGGTGCCGGGGCAGGGCGTGCATTTCCGCATTCGGCTGCCGTTCACCGTGTCGGTCAACCGCGCGTTGATGGTGCAGTGTGGCGAGGATCAATACGCGATTCCGCTGAACACCATCGAAGGCATCGTCCGCGTGTTGCCGAATGATCTGGAAGCTCACTTCCGGGTTGATCCGCCGCGCTATCAGTACGGCGGCCAGACCTACGAACTGTGCTATCTCGGCGAACTGCTGAAAACCACGCCACGGCCGAAACTGCTCGGCCAGAATCTGCCATTGCCGGTGCTGCTGGTGCACTACAACGACCGGCGCATCGCGGTGCTGGTCGATACCATGGCCGGCACCCGCGAGATTGTGGTCAAGAGTCTTGGCGCGCAATTCGCGGCGGTGCAGGGCGTGTCCGGGGCGACGATTCTGGGCGATGGCCGGGTGGTGCTGATTCTCGATTTGCTCGCACCGATTCGGGCGATGCAAGCGCGGGTTGCGCAGACACCGACGGTGCCGGAGATCGACAGCGAACCGCAGAAACCGCTGCTGGTGATGGTGGTCGACGACTCGGTCACCGTACGCAAGGTCACCAGCCGTTTGCTCGAACGTCACGGCATGAACGTGCTCACGGCCAAGGACGGTGTCGACGCCATGCTGCTGCTCGAAGAACACATGCCCGACCTGATGCTGCTCGACATCGAAATGCCGCGCATGGACGGCTTCGAAGTCGCCACCCAAGTGCGCAACGACGAACGCCTGCAACACCTGCCGATCATCATGATCACCTCACGTACCGGGCAGAAACACCGCGACCGCGCCATGGCGATTGGCGTCAACGACTACCTCGGCAAGCCGTATCAAGAGTCGGTGCTGCTTGAAAGCATTGCCCACTGGAGCAAGAAACATGCATGAGCGCCGGCATAATCAGCGCAGCAGCCAACTCACTGGTCTGTTGTTGCCGTTGGCGGATCGCAATTTGATCCTGCCTAACGTCGCTGTCGCTGAGTTGATCGATTACCAGGCCAGTGCCTTCGATCTGGACACGCCGCCGTGGTACCTGGGGCGCGTGAAGTGGCGTGAGCGGCAGATTCCGTTGTTGAGTTTTGAATCGGCCTGCGGGCAGAAAATCGTTATTGGCGAGCGTGCGCGAATCGTGATTTTGAATGCCCTCGGTGGGTTGCCGGAGTTGAAGTTCATTGCCCTGCTGGTGCAGGGGATTCCGCGGTCGTACAAGCTTGATAGTCAGTTGAGTTATGTCGATGTGCCGTTGTGTGGGCTGGAGCAGGCGGCGGTGCAGGTCGGGGAGCAGGTGGCGAAGGTGCCGGATTTGTTGGGGTTGGAGAAGTTGTTGGTGGATGCTGGGCTGGTTCACTGATCCAGAATGTTCATTGGCCTGACTGGCCTCATCGCGAGCAGGCTCACTCCTACAGTTGGAATGCATTCCCCTGTAGGAGTGAGCCTGCTCGCGATAGCGCCTGCGGCATCCACCAAAATCCGACAGACAAATCCTCAATCTCTGTGCGCAATAAACGCCTTCTAGTCGCGTTGTTTAAAGATACCCGGTGTTACGGCTCCCTAGCCTACAAATCCTTGCGCCGCTGCCTACGCATGCACCAGAATCCGCCGGCTTGTGCGCCTTGGGCATGCTGCGTAACTTGATTCCGTCACTGATTTCCAGTGATCGGGTTTAGCAGCCCGTGGTTAATCTAAGGGTGCACATACATCATCGTCAGGCTCAGCGCCTGCATTCGATGGCGGCTGTGCGCAGGGCGCTTCGGCGCGCCGGCTTCCTTAGGTTCCCCGGTCTGCTAACCTGCGTTCAGCTGCCACCCCTTCTTTTAGCAGAGAAGCGGTTCCAGCTTTATCTCGGAACCTGAAGATGATTAAACCAACGCCTAACCCCCCGCTCGCAGACCCGGCATCCCCCTACGAATCCCCCGACTCCAAGAAATTCCACGAAGCCGCCGAACGCGCTCTCGACCATTACCTCGGCCCTACCAACGCCGACCTGATGGCCACGCCTTACACCCCCAACACGCTGTACATGGCCAACCCCCATGCCGACACCGAATCCCTGCTGGCCGACGCCAGTGAAACCCTTGGCTCGGCCACGGTCATGCTCAACAACCATGCGGCAACGGTGGACGGCACGCACCGCAAGACTGTGCAAGGTATTGCACAGGTGGTGATGGTGGCGGAGATGGCTGTGAATCGTGTGTTGGACAGGCTAGTGCCGACATGACTGAGTAATGTGGTGATCTCACTGGCCCCTTCGCGAGCAGGCTTGCTCCCACATTTGGAATGCGTTCTCCTGTAGGAGCTGCGGCACGCTGCGATCTTTTGATCTTGATTCTGAAGATCAAAAGATCGCAGCCTCGTTTCACTCGGCAGCTCCTACAGAATTTGGGTGAACAACTCAAAACCTTGCTCGCGCAGGCGTCGGCGAACGTTACGCTCAGCGTAATGATTCACCACCGCGCTTGATTGATGCCCCCACCCCACACGCCTACCTTAGCTCCACGACAGCGAACCCGTGGAGTGAGCATGACAACAACAATTTCCCCCGACTCGCGCTGGACGCGGCGGCGCGATGAGAAGCAGCGCCGGCTCGACAAGGTGCGCGGGCTGGCCGACGGTGTGGTGTTGCCCACCGACAAGATCGTCGCCGCGCTCGAAGCGCTGATTCATCCCGGCGACCGTGTGGTGCTGGAGGGCAACAACCAGAAGCAGGCGGACTTCCTCTCGCGCTCGCTAGCCAAAGCCGACCCGGAAAAGCTCCACGACCTGCACATGATCATGCCCAGCGTCGGTCGCTCCGAGCACCTCGACCTGTTCGAACGCGGCATCGCCCGCAAGCTAGATTTCTCCTTCGCCGGCACCCAGAGCCTGCGCATCAGCCAGTTGCTTGAAGACGGCTTGCTGGAAGTCGGCGCGATCCACACTTACATCGAACTCTACGCGCGGCTGGTGGTGGACCTGATCCCCAATGTCGTGCTCTCCGCCGGGTTCATGGCCGACCGCGCCGGCAATATCTATACCGGCCCGAGCACCGAAGACACGCCGGCACTGATCGAACCGGCGGCGTTCAGCGACGGCATCGTCATCGTCCAGGTCAACCAATTGGTCGACGACGTCAGCGAACTGCCGCGCGTCGACATCCCGGCGTCGTGGGTCGATTTCGTCGTGGTGGCGGACAAGCCGTTCTACATCGAACCGTTGTTCACCCGTGACCCGCGCCATATCAAGCCTGTGCACGTGTTGATGGCGATGATGGCGATCCGTGGGATCTACGAAAAACACAACGTGCAGTCGCTCAACCACGGCATCGGTTTCAACACCGCCGCCATCGAATTGATCCTGCCGACCTACGGCGAGTCTCTTGGCTTGAAGGGCAAAATCTGCCGCAACTGGACGCTCAACCCGCACCCGACGTTGATCCCGGCGATCGAGAGCGGCTGGGTCGAAAGCGTGCATTGCTTCGGCACCGAACTGGGCATGGAAAACTACATCGCCGCGCGTCCGGACGTGTTCTTCACCGGCCGCGACGGCTCGTTGCGTTCCAACCGGATGTTCTGCCAACTCGCCGGGCAGTACGCGGTGGATCTGTTTATCGGCGCGACGTTGCAGGTCGATGGCGATGGCCATTCCTCGACCGTCACCCGTGGCCGTCTCGCCGGTTTCGGTGGCGCGCCGAATATGGGCCACGACCCGCGCGGTCGGCGTCACGGCACCCCGGCGTGGCTGGACATGCGCCACGACGATTCGCAGCAACCGATGCTCGAACGCGGCAAGAAACTCGTGGTGCAAATGGTCGAGACCTTCCAGGAAGGCGGCAAACCGACCTTCGTCGAAACCCTCGACGCGGTCGAAGTGGCGAAGAAAAGTGGCATGCCGCTGGCGCCGATCATGATCTACGGCGACGACGTCACCCACTTGCTCACCGAAGAAGGCATCGCCTACCTGTACAAGGCGCGCTCGCTGGAAGAGCGCCAGGCAATGATCGCCGCGGTCGCCGGCGTTACCGCCATCGGCCTGCGCCACAACCCGAAAGACACCGAACGCATGCGCCGCGAAGGCCTGATCGCTTTGCCCGAAGACCTCGGCATCCGCCGCACCGACGCCACCCGCGAACTGCTCGCAGCAAAAAGCGTGGCCGATCTGGTCGAGTGGTCCGGCGGCCTGTACAACCCGCCCGCCAAATTCAGGAGCTGGTAATGCACGCACTTAACCTGCAAGCGCAACCGCTGTCTCTGGCTGATCGATTGGCTGATCTGGCGGTGGACGCGCTGATCGACGAAGCGGATCTGTCGCCGAAACCGGCGCTGGTCGACCGTCGCGGCAATGGCGCGCACACCGATCTGCACCTGGGCCTGATGCACGCTTCGGCGCTGTCGTTGTGGCCGGCGTTCAAGGAAATGGCCGAAGCGGCGGTTGCAATCGGCGAAGTCGATTCAACGTTGCGCGAAGCGATTGGCCGCATCGGTCGAGAAGGCGAGCAAGCGATGCTCACGACCACCAACGGCGTGAACACGCATCGCGGCGCCATTTGGGCGCTGGGATTATTGGTGACGGCTGCTGCGCTGGAGCCGCAATCCTCCAGCGCTAACGCCGTGACCCTCCGCGCCGCACGTCTGGCCTTACTGGAGGACCGCTACGCACCCAAACCATTGAGCCACGGCGCCCAGGTCGCCCTGCGTTACGGCGCACGCGGCGCGCGTGAAGAAGCGCAACTCGGCTTCCCCTCGGTGCTGCAACGCGGCCTGCCGCAACTCAAGCGCAGCCGCGCCAACGGCCATGGCGAGCAGAACGCTCGGCTCGACGCCTTGCTCGCAATCATGACGAATCTGGCCGACACCTGCGTGCTCTACCGCGCTGGTGAAGAGGGCCTGCACGCCATGCAGTCCGGCGCGCAAGCGGTGCTCGATGCCGGTGGCAGCGCCAGCCTCAGCGGACGCCGTCGCTTGCACGAACTCGATCAACAACTCATCGCATTGAATGCCTCGCCCGGTGGCGCCGCCGACTTGCTCGCCGCCACGCTGCTGCTCGACCGTATCGAGCGCGACGGCATCTCTCAGGGAGCGTTTTGATGGAAACCCTATCGTTTGAATTCCCCGCCGGGCAGCCGCCACGCGGTCGCGCGCTGGTCGGTTGTGTCGGCTCGGGTGATCTGGAAGTGCTGATCGAGCCGGGTCTGGCCGGCAAGCTGACGATCAATGTGCAGACCTCGGTGAACGGCGCGCAACTGCGCTGGCAGCACCTGTTTGCGCGGATGTTCGACGGCACCACGCCGCCGGCGATGGCTATTGATATCCACGACTTCGGCGCGACGCCGGGGGTGGTGCGTTTGCGTCTGGAACAAGGTTTCGAGGAGATCGGCCATGACTGACAGCGCAGCGTTGCTCAACAAACACAGCTTTGTCGAACTCGGCGCGCGGCAACGGGCGCAAGCCCTGCTCGATGCCGGCAGCTTTCGCGAATTGCTCGATCCGTTTCAACGGGTAATGTCGCCATGGCTCGAACGTCAGGGCGTGGTACCGCAAGCCGATGACGGCGTGGTGATTGCCAAGGGCAGCCTCGACGGGTTGCCGGTGGTGATTGCCGCGATTGAAGGCGCGTTTCAGGGCGGCAGCCTTGGCGAAGTCGGCGGGGCGAAGATTGCCGGCGCGCTGGAGCTGGCGGCTGAAGACAACCGCAAGGGCATCCCGACGCGCGCGGTGTTGTTGCTGGAAACCGGTGGTGTGCGTTTGCAGGAAGCCAATCTTGGGTTGGCGGCGATTGCTGATATTCATGCGGCGATTGTCGATTTGCAGCAGTACCAACCGGTGGTTGGGGTGGTGGCGGGCAGCGTTGGTTGTTTCGGCGGTATGTCGATTGCGGCGGCGCTGTGCAGCTATTTGCTGGTGACTCAGGAAGCACGCCTCGGTTTGAACGGCCCGCAAGTGATCGAGCAAGAAGCCGGGATCGAAGAATACGACTCCCGCGACCGGCCGTTCATTTGGAGCCTGACCGGTGGCGAGCAGCGTTTCGCCAGTGGTCTGGTGGATCGGTATGTCGCCGATGATGTGGCGAGGATTCGTCAGCAGGTCGGCGAATTGCTGCAGCAAGGTTTGCCGGCGCAACCGCGTAGCCAGCGCGCCGAATGGTTTCTGCAACGCCTCGGCAGTCTGAACACTGACCCGCAAATCGAACCGTCGGTGGTTCGCGATCTGTATCAAGGAGAGCGCTCATGAGCGGTTATTCGCTGCGCGGTTTGAACTGGTTCAACGCCTTGAGCGCGGGCGCTGTGGTGGTTGAAGGTCTGCCGGCCTCGTTGAAGGTTGCTGACGGTGATTTGGGGCGTTTTATCGCTGTGGTCGCTGACCCGGACAATCGTTTTCCACGTGCTCGCAATGGCGAAGTCGGCTTGCTTGAAGGCTGGGGGCTGGCCAAGGCTGTGGATGACGCGATCACGGCTGACCGCGACAAAGCGCAGAAACGCCCGATCATCGCCATCGTCGATGTGCCGAGCCAGGCTTATGGTCGGCGCGAAGAAGCGCTTGGCATTCATCAGGCGCTGGCCGGTGCGGCGGACAGTTATGCCCGCGCACGTTTGGCCGGGCATCCGGTGATTGCATTGCTGGTGGGCAAGGCGATGTCCGGGGCGTTTCTGGCGCATGGTTATCAGGCCAACCGTTTGATTGCGTTGCGCGATCCCGGCGTGATGGTGCATGCGATGGGCAAGGCGTCGGCGGCGCGAGTGACGTTGCGCAGTGTTGAAGAGCTGGAAGCGCTGGCCGCCAGTGTGCCGCCGATGGCTTATGACATCGACAGTTATGCGAGTCTCGGTTTGCTCTGGGAAACCCTGTCGGTGCAACAGATTGAGCAGCCGACGGCGGAGGATCTATCGAGAGTTAACGAGTGCCTTAAACAAGCCATCGGAGATATCGCCAGCACTGACTTGAGCAATCGCCTCGGCGCTAAAAATCGTGCTGCTTCCAGCCGTGTGCGCGAACTGTTGAGGGCGCAGTGGTGAGCACGCCTCTGGCCCACGATCTGCTCTGGGGTATGACCCCGGCGCAGTTGCCGGCAGATGCGCCGCTGTGGGCAGTCGAGTCATTGGCCGCCGGGCAACCGGTGGCAGTGCGGCGGGCGTTGAGTGCTGAAGGTTTTGTCGCGGTGGGCGTTCGCGGTGTGTTGCGCGAGCAGCGGCTGGCGGCGTTTATGGCGCTCGATTCGATTGCCTGTCGGGTCAGCCCCGAAGCGCTGTGTCACGTCGACTGCGAGCGCGATCTGCCGGTCATGCAGGCGCTCAAACAGCTGCGGCCGATGCTCGACGATTGCGGTTGGGTCTGGGGTGTCAGCGGCAGTGTCGGGTTTGAATTGGCCAGCGGTTTTACCGCGATGCACGCGGCCAGCGACCTCGATTTGATTCTGCGTACACCGCAGCTGATCACGCGTAATCAGGCTCGTAAATTCGTAGAGATTTTTGATCAAGCCGAGTGCCGGATCGACATGCAGTTGCAGACGCCGTTCGGTGCGGTCGCATTGCGCGAGTGGGCCAGCGGATCGGCACGCGTGCTGCTGAAAAATGCTCATCAGGCTTGCCTGGTGATTGATCCGTGGAACCCGCAGGAGCAGGCAGCGTGAGCAGTCTGCTGGTGTTCCCCGGCCAGGGCGCGCAGCAGGCGGGCATGCTGCAGCGCTTGCCTCGGGAAACGTTGACCGAGGCCAGCGATGTGCTCGGTGAAGACGTATCGCTACTCGACTCTAGCGAAGCGTTGCGCACGACGAGGGCGGTTCAGCTGTGCCTGCTGATCGCCGGCGTCGCGGCTTCACGGCAGTTGTTGCAGGACGGACTCACGGCGGATTACGTCGCCGGTCTGTCCATCGGTGCTTATCCGGCAGCAGTGGTTGCGGGGGCGTTGAGCTTCAGCGATGCGCTGCATCTGGTCAGCCTGCGCGGTGAGTTGATGCAGCAGGCTTATCCACAAGGCTACGGCATGACCGCGATCATCGGCCTGCAATTATCCACAGTCGAAACGCTGCTGGCGCAGGTGCACAGCGAGGATGCGCCGGTGTATCTGGCCAACATCAACGCCGACAATCAGGTGGTGATTGCCGGCAGTGACAAGGCCATGCAAGCGGTGGCCGAACTGGCGCGCAGTCGTGGCGCCGGTCTGGCAAAACGTCTGGCGGTAAGCGTGCCGTCGCACTGCCCGCTGCTGGAAAAACCGGCGCAAACCCTCGCCGAAGCCTTTGCCAAGGTCGAACTGAAAACCGCGAAAATCGCTTACCTGAGCGGCAGCCGCGCACGTCCTGTGAGCAAAGTAGAAGCCCTGCGCGACGACCTCGCCTTCAACATGTGCCGCGTGGTGGACTGGCGCGGCACCGTGCAAAGCGCCTACGAGCGCGGTGTGCGTCTACAAATCGAACTGCCGCCCGGTGCGGTGCTGACCGGGCTGGCGCGCCGGGTGTTCGAGCAGGGCACGGTCACGGCCTTCGACAGTGCGCGTCTCGACACCTTGCAGGCGCTGTTGCGTGAGGAGGGTGGCCGCCAACTCTAAAACCGCCGACTCAAGCTTCGAACAACAAAAACAACATTCGACGATGCACTTTGAGGACTACAACAATGATTATTTACGGTGTGGCGCTGCTCGCGATCTGTACGCTGGCAGGGGTGATCATGGGTGACATGCTCGGCGTGTTGTTGGGCGTCAAATCCAATGTCGGCGGGGTCGGCATTGCCATGATTCTGCTGATCTGCGCGCGGTTGTGGATGCAGAAACGCGGCGGCATGACCAAGGATTGCGAGATGGGCGTCGGCTTTTGGGGCGCGATGTACATTCCGGTGGTGGTGGCGATGGCCGCGCAACAGAACGTCGTCACCGCGCTGCACGGCGGCACGGTCGCAGTGCTGGCGGCGATTGGTTCGGTGGTGGTCTGCGGTTTTACGATTGCCCTGATCAGCCGCACTCACAAGGGCGAGCCACTGCCTGACGAGCCGGTGGAAATCTCCCCGGTCGGCACGCCAGTAGGAGGCCGCTGATATGTGGGATCTCATCGAGAAAGGTCTGGAACACAACGGCTTGGTCACTGCCTTCGCTTTTGTCGGCGTGATCATGTGGGTGTCGGTGATTCTGTCCAAACGCCTGACGTTCGGACGCATTCACGGCTCGGCGATTGCCATCGTCATCGGTCTGGTATTGGCGTGGGTCGGCGGCACCATGACTGGCGGGCAGAAAGGCCTGGCGGATCTGACGTTGTTCTCCGGCATCGGCCTGATGGGCGGGGCGATGCTGCGTGACTTTGCGATTGTGGCCACGGCGTTTGAAGTGCAGGCGACCGAGGCGAAGAAGGCCGGGTTGATTGGTGTGATTGCGCTGCTGTTGGGCACGATCCTGCCGTTTATTGTTGGCGCGTGCATGGCCTGGGCGTTTGGTTATCGCGATGCGGTGAGCATGACCACTATTGGCGCGGGCGCGGTGACTTACATTGTCGGGCCAGTGACGGGCGCGGCGATTGGCGCGACGTCGGATGTGATGGCCTTGTCGATTGCCACCGGGTTGATCAAGGCGATTCTGGTGATGGTCGGCACGCCGGTCGCGGCGCGCTGGATGGGCTTGGATAACCCGCGTTCGGCGATGGTGTTTGGTGGTTTGGCCGGGACTGTCAGCGGCGTTACAGCTGGGTTGGCGGCGACGGATCGGCGGTTGGTGCCTTATGGGGCGTTGACGGCTACGTTCCACACCGGGCTTGGTTGCTTGCTGGGGCCATCGCTGTTGTTCTTCATTGTTCGCGGGATTGTGGGTTGAAGATCAAAAGCCCCTCACCCTAGCCCTCTCCCGGAGGGAGAGGGGACTGACCGAGGTGTTTTGGCGTTATACATCGACCTGAAAGTCCTGAGTCGAACTCAGGCTTTGAGACCCATGGAGATCTGCTCCCTTTCCCCTCTACCCCTTGGGGGAGAGGGCTGGGGTGAGGGGGTAGCTCTTGATCTTGATTTTGCTCTAAATCCCAGCCTGCCGATTGGCATACATCCGACACTCCGCCAACAACGCCAACAAATTCGGATCCCGCTCCTTGGCCTTTAAAAACACCACGCCAATGTGCTGCTGCAACCGGTACTTCTCCTGCAACGGAATCAACTTCACCCGATTCTCATACACCGCCGCAATCCGCCCCGGCAGCAATGCATAACCCACCCCCGAACTGACCATGCTCAACAGCGTGAAAATGTCATTCACCTGCATCGCCACCTTCGGTTCAAACCCCGCCTGCCTGAATACCCGGTTACCGTCCTGATGCGTGGCAAAACCCTGAGTCAGGGTGATGAAAGTCTCATCGCGCACTTCAGCCAGATCCACTTCACTGCGTTGCGCGAACTTTGAATCCGCCGGTGTGGCGAGGAAGATGTCGTCGGAAAACAGCGCAATCTGCTCGCAATCCGGGTCGTTGATGCTGTCGTCCAGCGATACCAGAATCGCGTCGACTTCCATGTTTTTCAGCTTGTAGAGCAGGTCGATGTTCGAGCCGAGGATCAGGTCGATGTTGAGTTCGCTGCGGCGGATCTTCAGGCCCATGATCAGTTGCGGTACGGTTTTCACTGTCAGTGAATACAGCGAACCGAGTTTGAAGCGTTCGGCGGAGAACCCGGCGGCTTCGCGGGTCAGGCGTACGCTTTCGACGACGTCATTGATCAGCTTCTGCGCCCGTTCTTCGAGTACATAAGCGCTTTCCAGCGGCGTCAGGTTGCGCCCTTCGTGTTTGAACAGCGGGCAGCGCAGGGCGCTTTCCAGCGAGTGGATTGCGCGGTGCACGCTGACGTTGCTGGTCTGCAACTCGGCAGCGGCGCGGGTGAGGTTGCCGGTACGCATGAAGGCGAGGAACACCTCGAGTTTTTTCAGGGTCAATTCTTCGTCGATCAGCATGGCGCGGACTCTTTTTGGAATGCGTCGATTGTGCCTTGAACATCAAAAGATCGCAGCCTTCGGCAGCTCCTGCATTGGAATGCGATCACCCGTAGTAGCTGCCGAAGGCTGCGATCTTTTGATCTTGGCGTTGAACAGAAACATTGCGCTTTTACGCTCAAGGCCCGAGCCTTGCGCGCTGCGGTAACGAATATTGAGGTGAGCGATACATGTATCACGGAGAAAAACTCAACGCCTGGACGCATTTGGTCGGGGCAGTGGCAGCGTTTATCGGCGGCGTCTGGATGCTGGTGATCGCCAGCCTCGACGGCAGCCCGTGGAAGATTGTCAGTGTGGCGATCTACGCGTTTACCTTACTGGTGCTCTACAGCGCCTCGACCGTGTACCACAGCGTGCGCGGGCGCAAGAAAGCGATCATGAAGAAGGTTGATCACTTTTCGATCTACCTGTTGATCGCCGGCAGTTACACGCCGTTCTGCCTGGTGACCCTGCGCGGACCGTGGGGCTGGACGTTGTTCGGGATTGTCTGGGGGTTAGCGCTGATTGGCATCCTGCAGGAGATCAAACCGCGTTCGGAAGCGCGGATTCTGTCGATCGTGATTTATGCGGTGATGGGCTGGATTGTGTTGGTGGCGGTCAAACCGCTGATTGCGGCGCTGGGTACGACAGGTTTTGCCTGGCTGGCGTCGGGCGGGGTTTTGTACACGGTGGGGATTATCTTTTTTGCCCTGGATCACCGGCTGCGGCATGCGCATGGGATCTGGCATTTGTTTGTGATTGCGGGGAGTTTGCTGCACTTTGTCGCGATCTTGTTTTACGTCCTATAGACCGAGGCGCGGCTAATCGCTGGCAAGCCAGCTCCCACAGGGTTTAGCGTTGTTCACGGATGTTGTGGCCAACAAAGATCCTGTGGGAGCTGGCTTGCCAGCGATGGGGCCTTAGAAGTCACCCCAAAGCTGTTGGGCCACCGCCAGTGCAACCACCGGCGCAGTTTCAGTGCGCAGCACGCGCGGGCCGAGGCGGGCGGCGTGGAAACCGTTGCCTTTGGCTTGCTCGACTTCGGCATCCGTCAAACCGCCCTCAGGCCCGATCAAGAACGCCAGCGTCGCCGGTTTGGCATGACTCACCAACGGCTCTGCCACCGGATGCAGCACCAGTTTCAACTCGGCTTCGGTCTGCTTGATCCAGTCTGCCAACAACACCGGCGGATGAATCACCGGCACCCGCGAGCGCCCACATTGTTCACAGGCGCTGATCGCCACCTGACGCCAGTGCAGCAGGCGTTTGTCGGCGCGTTCGTCCTTGAGGCGGACTTCGCAGCGGTCACTGAAGATTGGGGTGATTTCATTCACGCCCAGTTCGGTGGCTTTCTGAATGGCCCAGTCCATTCGCTCGCCACGGGACAGGCCCTGACCGAGGTGGATGTGCAGCGGCGATTCGACCTGACCGGCGAATTGCTCGTCGATCTGCACGGTCACGCGTTTCTTGCCGACTTCCAGCAGGGCGCCGCGAAACTCATGGCCGGAACCGTCGAACAGCTGCACCGCATCGCCCTCGGCCATGCGCAGTACGCGGCTGATGTAATGCGCCTGGGCCTCGGGCAATTCGTGTTCGCCGGTGCTCAGGGGGGCGTCGATAAAGAAGCGGGACAGTCTCATTTCGGGTCTCTCAGATTAGATCGTTCCCACACTCTGCGTGGGAATGCCTCAATGGACGCTCTGCGTCCGCTTTGGGACGCGGAGCGTCCCGGGCTGCATGCCCACGCGGAGCGTGGGAACGAGCGGTCACGGTTAGCCTGGGTCACGGAAGCCGGGATGGAAGTCTTTCGGCACGGCGACGCTGACGCTGTCACGCGTAGCGATGTCGATGCCTTCGCTGGCCACTTCGGCGAGGAAGTCGATCTGCTCCGGGGTGATCACGTACGGCGGCAGGAAATACACCACGCTACCGAGCGGGCGCAGCAACGCGCCACGTTCCAGCGCATGCTGGAACACTTTCAAACCGCGACGTTCCTGCCAAGGGTAGGCCTCTTTCGTGGCTTTATCCTTGACCATCTCGATGGCCAGGACCATGCCGGTCTGACGCACTTCGGAGACGTTCGGGTGATCGACCAGATGCGCCGTCGCCGAGGCCATGTGCTGGGCCAGGGCCTTGTTGTTCTCGATGACGTTGTCCTGCTCGAAGATATCCAGCGTCGCCAGTGCCGCCGCGCACGCCAGAGGGTTGCCGGTGTAGCTGTGCGAATGGAGGAAGGCGCGCAGGGTTGGATAGTCGTCGTAGAACGCGCTGTAGACCTCATCGGTGGTCAGGCACGCCGCCAACGGCAGATAGCCGCCGGTCAGCGCCTTCGACAAGCAGAGGAAGTCCGGACGAATACCGGCCTGCTCGCAGGCAAACATCGTCCCGGTGCGACCGAAGCCGACGGCGATTTCATCGAGGATCAGGTGCACGCCATAACGGTCGCAGGCCTCGCGCAGCAACGTCAGATACACCGGGTGATACATGCGCATGCCGCCGGCACCCTGAATCAACGGCTCGACGATCACTGCCGCGACGCTGTCATGGTTCTCGGCCAAGGTCTGTTCCATGGCCGCGAACATGTTGCGCGAATGTTCCTCCCAACTCATGCCTTCGGGGCGCCCGTAGCAATCCGGGCTCGGCACCTTGATGGTGTCCATCAACAGCGCTTTGTAGGTTTCGGTGAACAGCGGCACGTCACCGACCGCCATCGCTGCCATGGTTTCACCGTGGTAGCTGTTGGTCAGGGTGACGAAGCGCTTCTTGTTTGGTTGGCCGCGATTGAGCCAGTAGTGAAAGCTCATTTTCAGCGCGACTTCGATGCAGGACGAACCGTTATCGGCGTAGAACACCCGGTTCAAGCCTTCCGGGGTCATCTTCACCAGACGCTCGGACAGTTCGATCACCGGTTGATGGCTGAAGCCAGCCAGAATCACGTGCTCCAGCTGATCGACCTGATCCTTGATGCGCTGATTGATGCGCGGGTTGGCGTGGCCAAACACGTTGACCCACCACGAGCTGACGGCGTCGAGGTAGCGCTTGCCTTCGAAGTCTTCGAGCCAGACGCCTTCGCCGCGCTTGATCGGGATCAGCGGCAGCTGTTCGTGGTCTTTCATCTGGGTGCAGGGATGCCACAACACCGCGAGGTCGCGTTGCATCCACTGGTTATTCAGGCCCATTTACAGTCTCCTCGAGGCGGCTCGCGTCAGGCGCGGGCAAACAATCGCGCAAGCCTATGCAATGCGTCGCGCGGGGACAACCCATTGTGTCGATTGAGCTACTTTGTATGAGCCGATAGACGTCGCTGGCGGCGTTTTGATGGCTAACGTATTCTTCGCGGTTCTTTGGGTCGTCTGACCCGCAAAACTGCTTTTTCCTACGTGTATTTCCGGAGTTCGCTGAATGTCTGTCGGTTGGCTGCGCGCCTGTGCGCTGGTGATGTTGGGGCTGTTCAGCGTTACAGCGCTGGCCAAGGATAAAACTGCAATCGTGATCGGCGGCGGCCTGTCGGGCCTGACCGCCGCTTATGAGCTGCAAAACAAAGGCTGGCAGGTCACCCTGCTGGAAGCCAAACCGAGCCTGGGGGGGCGCTCGGGCATGGCCACCAGCGAGTGGATCGGCAACGACAAGACCCAGCCAGTGCTGAACAAGTACGTCTCGACGTTCAAGCTGGGCACCACGCCGGCGCCGGAATTCGTGCGTACCCCGGGCTACCTGATCGACGGCGAGTATTTCTCTGCCGCCGATCTGGCGACCAAGCAGCCGGCCACCGCCGATGCCTTGAAGCGCTACCAGAAAACCCTCGATGATCTGGCGCGTTCGATTGACGACCCGCAAAACCCGGCGGCAACCAGCACCCTGCACGCGCTGGACCAGATCACCGTATCGAGCTGGCTCGACAAGCAGAACCTGCCAGCCACTGCGCGCCAGTTGATCAACCAGGACATCCGCACTCACTACGACGAGCCTTCGCGTCTGTCGCTGCTGTACTTCGCGCAGCAGAACCGCGTGTATCGCGGCATCTCCGACCGTGACCTGCGCGCTTCGCGTCTGGTCGGCGGCAGCCAAGTGCTGGCGCAGGCGTTCGTCAAACAGATCAAAACCATCAAGACCAACTCGCCGGTGTCGGCGATCACTCAGGACAAGGACGGCGTGACCGTCAAGGTCGGCAGTGTTGGCTATCAGGCCGACTACGTTGTGCTGGCTGTGCCGCTGCGTGCATTGAACAAGATTGCCCTGACCCCGGCGCTGGACGCTCAGCATCTGGCGGCGATCAAGGGCACCAACTACGGCTGGCGCGACCAGATCATGCTGAAGTTCAAGACGCCGGTGTGGGAAAGCAAGGCGCGCATGTCCGGCGAGATCTACAGCAACACCGGTCTCGGCATGTTGTGGATCGAGCCAGCCCTGAAGGGCGGCGCCAACGTGGTGATCAACCTGTCCGGCGACAACGCTCGTGTGATGCAGGCGTTTGGCGACAAGCAAATGGTCGATCAGGTGCTGATTCGTCTGCACGCGTTTTATCCACAGGCCCGTGGTTCGTTCACCGGTTATGAAATCCGCCGCTACAGCACCGACCCGTCGATGGGCGGCGCGTACCTGGCTTACGGCCCGGGCCAGATCAGCAAGTTCTGGCGTCTGTGGGAGCGTCCGCTGCAACGCGTGACGTTCGCCGGCGAACACACCGACACCTTGTACCCGGGCACCCTGGAAGGCGCGCTGCGCACCGGTCAGCGGGCGGCGAGTCAGGTTGAAGATCTGGCGGCAGGCAAATCGTTTGAGCCAGCCAAAGTAGTGCCGGCTGCAGCAGCGGCGGGCGCGGCGGGTGCCGTGGCGGCGAAGAAGGGCAACTTCTTCAGCAACCTGTTCGGTGGTTCGGATGACGAGAAGAAGCCTGAGCCAGTGAAGGCGCCAGAGCCGGCTCCTGCTCCGGTCGCACCAGCGCCGACTCCGGCACCTGCGCCAGCTCCGGTGGAACCGCCGAAGCCTGCGGCACCAGTGAAAGCTGAACCGGCGAAGAAAGCAGCGGCCAAGCCAGCGGTGAAGAAACCAGCGGCTAAAACCGAGGCGAAAAAGCCTGCGGCGAAACCGGCAGCGAAGAAGGCTGAGCCGGCGAAGAAGCCAGCGGCCAAGCCGGCAGCCACCACTGAGACCAAGGCGCAGTAGGCCTTTGCTTCAATAAAAAAACGCGGCCACACGGGCCGCGTTTTTTTTTGCCAGAAGCGCGCACTTCGATCCTTCCCGGTGCAGTCTCAAGGCTTACCTTTGCGCAGGACACTTCCCACAAAACAATCGGAACGAAATGATAGCGGGTGCCTGAGCTCCAACTTTATGCTTGAAGAAATTGGAGTCGCTCGATGAAAAGACTTACTGTAATACTTCTGTTGATGACACTTTCCGGTTGTGCCAATGGGCGTTTCTTTCCAGGTGGATATAACGCAGAACTTGCGTATCAATGCAAGATTGATCCCTACAGTGCCGATTGCTTGCAGCCGCCGCCAGTTTTCACCAACTAATCAATCAAAAGAGCGTTGGCTTGTTAAAAGTCCCATTTATAGAACTCGGTGCCGTTCGGTAACTTTCTGAGCCAGCGCTGCTTGGGTTTTCGAATCCGCCCGGGGATAAAACCGAAGCGAGCCCAACGCAGGTTGCCGTTGCGCTGATCGTAAATGACCAGATTGCCATCGTCCTGCATCGTCAGGTAAGTGTTGTACCACAGCGACTTTTCGAGGCTGTGGGTACTTTCGGCAATCCATAGTCGCCGTCTGGAAGGGTCGAAGAGAAATCCGTTATTACTGACGACAAATTGTAGTGGTTCACGCATCTTCTTTGGATGCAGAGTTGCACTGTAAGGTTGATTGTTGTCGGCAATCCAGACTAATGCTTCACCTTCTTTTATCACCAGATTGCCATCGCTCTGCAATAACAACCGATATCGACCGTTCTCGGATTGCAGGTATTGGCCCGGAGACATTGTCTGGTTTGGTGGTAACTCGGAAGTGCCAATTGCTTGAAATGGGCTATAACGAAGCGCCATGTTTTTCACCTTTTCAATGAATGATTGAGTCATCATTTGATCAGGGGCAAGCGGCCAACTAGCGATACATAGTTATTAAATGAATTTTCTTTTTCTGCGAATTTTTTGTGATCACTGCCTGCTCCGCGGCGCGCCGGAGCAGAAGGAGAATCGCGCCCCGTGGTCCGAGCGCTGCGCGGTAGAATCGCCTTTAATCTTTCCTTAACACGCCACTTCCAGACTCTTGATCGTATTTCTCGATATTTCAAAGCAAAATTTTCCGCTTTAATTCGATAGATAACTCGCTAGTCTTGGTTCGCAGTTCTCACAGGATTTGGGCAATGCAGCTACGTAACTCTTCTTCGCGCTATGGTTGGGTCAGCATCTTCATGCACTGGGGTGTGGCGCTGGTGGTCTTCGGGCTGTTCGCGCTGGGCCTGTGGATGGTCGGGCTGGATTACTACAGCAGCTGGCGCAAAGAGGCGCCGGATCTGCACAAGAGTATCGGTCTGGTGCTGTTGGGTGTGATGGTGTTGCGGGTGCTGTGGCGCTTTATCAGCCCGCCGCCGCCGACGCTGCAAAGCTACAGCCGGATGACCCGCATCGGCGCCAAGTTCGGCCATGGGTTTCTGTATCTGGGGCTGTTCGCTGTGATGCTTGCCGGTTACCTGATTTCCACCGCAGACGGTGTCGGGATCCCGGTGTTTGGCCTGTTTGAAGTTCCTGCACTGGTTTCCGGGCTACCGGATCAGGCAGATACCGCTGGGGTGATTCATCTCTGGCTCGCGTGGGCACTGGTAATTTTTTCCGGCCTCCATGCGTTGGCAGCATTGAAGCACCACTTTATCGATCGTGATGCGACCCTGACGCGAATGCTCGGTCGCAAAGCCTGAAATTCAACCTCGACTCAAAGGAAAAGAAAGCATGTTGAAAAAGACTCTGGCCGCTCTGGCAATCGGTTCTGCACTGCTCTCGGCCCAGGCCATGGCAGCGGACTACAAAATCGACAAGGAAGGTCAGCACGCCTTCGTTGACTGGAAAATCAGCCATCTGGGCTACAGCTTCATTCACGGTACTTTCAAAGATTTCGACGGTACGTTCTCGTGGGATTCGGCCAAGCCTGAAGCCAGCAAGATCTCGGTTGATGTGAAAACCGCCAGCCTGTGGTCGAACCACGCTGAACGTGACAAGCACATCGCCAGCAAAGACTTCCTCGACGTTGGCAAATTTGCTGATGCCAAGTTCGTCTCCACCGCCGTTAAATCGACCGGTGAAAAGACTGCTGACGTGACTGGCGACCTGACCCTGCACGGTGTGACCAAGCCTGTGACCTTCAAGGCTACGTTCAACGGCGAAGGCAAGGATCCATGGGGCGGCGAACGCGCTGGCTTCAACGCCAAGACCACCCTCAACCTGAACGATTTCGGGATCAAGGGCCCAGGTCCTACCTCGCAAACCGCAGATCTGGACATCTCGCTGGAAGGCGTGAAAGTTAAATAACTTTCGCTCTGCCACACAAAAACGCCCCCCGTCGAAAGGCTGGGGGCGTTTTTTATTGCCTACGACACATAAGCATCCCCTGTGGGAGCGAGCCTGCTCGCGAAGGCGGCGGGTCAGTCAGCAATGATGTTGGCGAATGACCGCTTTCGCGAGCAGGCTCGCTCCCACAGGGGATATGCGGTGATTCAGGGGTATTTGTGGCGGCATAAAAAAATGCCCCGGCTCTTGCGAGACGGGGCATTTTTATGGCGGCGTTAACTCAGCGATTGCGGGTCAGCAATGCTGGTTTTTCGCCACGCGGGCGGCTTGGCAGTTGATCGAGCTGCTCAGGCGTCGGGAAGCGGTCGGCTTTCGATTCCTTGTGCATGATCTTCGGGCCGTTGCTGCGCGGGTTCTGCACGGCTGGTTCGCTACGTGGCTGATCGTCACGGGCCGGACGGCGGTTGCGCGACGACGAGGCGGAATCGTCGCGACGACCCGACTGACCATCACGCGGTGCGCCGTTGCGCGGGCCGCTGCGCTTGGCTGGCGGGGTGCCGGTGCTCGAACCGTTGCTGTTGCGCGGACCGTTCTGACGACCCTGCGACTGACCGCCACGTGGTGCGCCCGAACCTGCGCCTGCACCTTGAGCCGGTGCGCCTGGACGACGGCCACGGCCGCCGGCAGGGGCTGGTTTTGGTACGTAATCAACGCGGTTACCGAAGTTATCGATATCGTCGTCGAGGAACTCGTCCGGTGCACGATCAGCCGCCGCACGTGGCGGTTGGCTCGGGCGCTGTTCGCGGGCAGGGGTGCCTTCGCGCGGTTTTTGCTGACGGGCAGGGCGCTCGCCACGTTCACCGGCCGTTTTTTCCTTGCCCTTGTCTTTGCCTTTGTCTTTACGACCGCCGCCACCGCCGCCGCCATTCGGGCCGTCGCCGCGTGGGCCACGTGGATTGCGCGGGTTACGCACGTCCGGACGCTCACGCACTTCCGGCTTCTCGGCTTCAATGGTGCTCGAATCGAAGCCCATCAGGTCGCCGTCGGCGATTTTCTGCTTGGTCATGCGTTCGATGCTTTTCAGCAGTTTCTCTTCGTCCGGGGCAACCAGCGAGATCGCCTCGCCCGAACGACCGGCACGGCCGGTACGGCCGATACGGTGCACGTAGTCTTCATCGACGTTCGGCAGTTCGAAGTTGACCACGTGTGGCAACTGATCGATGTCCAGACCGCGTGCGGCGATGTCGGTCGCAACCAGAATGCGTACCTGGCTGGCCTTGAAGTCGGCCAGCGCTTTGGTGCGCGCGTTCTGGCTCTTGTTACCGTGGATCGCTACAGCCGGCAGGCCGTGCTTGTCCAGGTACTCGGCCAGACGGTTGGCGCCGTGCTTGGTGCGGGTGAAGACCAGCACCTGTTCCCACGCGCCGGCGGTGATCAGGTGTGCCAGCAGCGCACGCTTGTGGCTGGCCGGCAGACGGAATACGCGTTGTTCGATGCGCTCGAC
This sequence comes from Pseudomonas sp. B21-041, assembly GCF_024748675.1. Classification (NCBI taxonomy): domain Bacteria; kingdom Pseudomonadati; phylum Pseudomonadota; class Gammaproteobacteria; order Pseudomonadales; family Pseudomonadaceae; genus Pseudomonas; species Pseudomonas sp. B21-041. Next base: position 5,955,642 of record NZ_CP087175.1, on the reverse strand, counting down.
CGTGGTGTTCGGCGGCGTCACTTCGATGCGTTCCGGGTTGTGCAGCAGCTTGCCGGCGAGGTCGGTGATGTCTTTGGAGAAGGTTGCCGAGAACAGCAGGTTCTGACGCTTGGACGGCAGGCGCGCGAGGACTTTCTTCACGTCGTGCACGAAACCCATGTCGAGCATGCGGTCGGCTTCGTCGAGGACGAGGATTTCCACGTGGGACAGGTCAACGCTGCCCTGGCCGCAGAGGTCGAGCAAGCGACCCGGGCAGGCAACGAGTACGTCGACGCCGCGGGACATGGCCTGAACCTGTGGGTTCATGCCGACGCCGCCGAAGATGCAGGCGCTGACGAATTTCAGGTCACGGGCGTAGATCTTGAAGCTCTCGTGAACCTGGGCCGCGAGTTCGCGGGTCGGGGTCAGGACCAGTACGCGCGGTTGGCGCGGGCCATGACGCTGGGATTTGTCCGGGTGACCGTTGGGGAACAACCGCTCCAGGATCGGAAGGGCGAAACCGCCGGTTTTACCGGTACCTGTCTGTGCCGCAACCATCAGGTCGCGACCTTGCAACACGGCGGGAATGGCCCGCTGTTGCACCGGAGTAGGCTCGGTATAGCCCGCATCTTCGATGGCGCGGACTAAAGCCTCGGAGAGACCGAGGGAAGCAAAGGACATGAGTAATCCTGTTTTAGTTAGGGCTTGGCCCAATGGGAGTCTTGCCTGGCGCGAATGGCGTTTAAGAGGACGCAATCCCGTCCGGTCCTGCTGCGGTTCCGAAGGCACGTCTGGAGTGCTCGCGCGGGCTGCAAAGCTGCGCTGTAGCGGGTCGAGAGGCCTGTTACGGTTCCGGGCGTCCGGGCGTGAGCCTGGCGGGAACGCCGGAGTATAACAGAGCAATCACTGCGCGCTGCTTTCCTGCTGCTCAACGGTTTTACCGCTGGCCGTGGCATTGCCCAGCGGCGCAGCCATGGCGGGAGCCGCGCCGTAGCGTGCGCTCAGCTCGGCGTAAGCCGGTTCGCGCTTGAATCGCTTGAGCTCGGCGCCAAATCGCTGCACCAGCAAATCCATGCCGGCATTGCGTCTAACCGCGAGAAACTGGCTCTGGCGGCTAATGACAGTGGGGTTTTCGGTGATCTGATCGCGAATATTCAGCTCATCGAGCAAGTGCTGACCGACACGGCGATCGGTGATCAGCAAGTCGATGCGACCGCGCACCAGTTTGCCGAAGTTGGCTTCGTGGGTCGGTGCCGGTTCACGGGTAAACAGTGTTGATTCGCTGAAATCGGGGCTGTACAGATAACCCGGCGAGGTGCCTATGGTCAGGCCTTTGAGTTCCTCGAGTTTGCTGAACGGGTGTGGCCGGTCGTTGGCGTAGAACAGGACGAACTCGACGTCCGACAGCGGCTCGCTCGGGTAAAGCAGGGTCGCGTCGCGCTCGTCGCTGTGAAAAATGTCCAGCGCGCCATCGGCCTGACCGGTCTCAAGCATCGACAGGCAGCGCTTCCACGGCAAGAACTGCCATTCGACTTCGATGCCCAGACGTTTGAAGACAATGGCCGTGGTTTCGTAATCCAGCCCGAGGTTTTTACCGTTCTCTTCGTAGACATAGGGCGCCCACGGCTCGGTGACAATACGCAACTTCTCGCCTCGAGCGGCGAAGCTCAGGCAAGCAAAAACCAGCACGGCGAATAACTGCGTGATCAAAGGCATGGCTTGAGATTACGACGAGAAACGCGAAAGAGCCAGAAAGTGCCTGCACAAGCTCTGTTTCGGGCCTTTAAAAGCAAAAGATCGCAACTGCGACACCCCCTGTAGGAGCTGCCGAAGGCTGCGATCTTTTGATCTTTCTATGATGCTTAACGCGGCAACTTCAGGTTATTCCAGATCGCCAGACTAGGCTCAGCCTGGTTCATGGAATAGAAGTGCAGACCCGGCGCGCCACCTTGCAGCAGGCGTTCGCACATCTCGCTGACAACTTGCTCACCAAAGCGCTGAATGCTTTGCGTGTCATCGCCGTAGGCTTCCAGTTGCTTGCGGATCCAGCGCGGGATTTCCGCACCGCAGGCATCAGAGAAGCGCGCGAGTTTGCTGTAGTTGGTGATCGGCATGATCCCCGGAACGATCGGCAGATCCACACCCTGCGCCTGCAAACGGTCGACGAAGTAGAAGTAGCTGTCGGCGTTGAAGAAGTACTGGGTGATGGCGCTGTCGGCGCCGGCACGGGCCTTGCGGATGAAATTGGCCAGATCGTCTTCGTAGTTGCGCGCTTGCGGATGCATCTCCGGGTAAGCGGCAACTTCGATGTGGAAATGATCACCGGTTTCTTCACGAATGAATTCAACCAGTTCATTGGCGTGACGCAGCTCACCGCTGGTCATGCCCATGCCGGATGGCAGGTCGCCACGCAGGGCGACGATACGCTTGATGCCGGCAGCCTTGTACTCGTTCAGCAGGCCGCGCAGGTCGTCCTTGCTGTCGCCGACGCACGACAGGTGCGGTGCGGCCGGTACTTTGACTTCGCTTTCCAGTTGCAGAACGGTGTTGAGGGTGCGATCACGTGTCGAACCACCAGCGCCATAGGTGCAGGAGAAGAAATCGGGATTGTACGTTGCCAACTGACGGGCAACGTTGAGCAGCTTTTCATGCCCAGCATCGGTCTTGGTCGGGAAGAACTCGAAGCTGTAGCGACGGTCTTGGGACATGGTCATACCCTTGGAAACAAGAACCTTCGAGGCGCTGCAATCCCGTGTGGGAGCGAGCCTGCTCGCGAAAGCGCTGGGTCGGACAACACGGATGTTGAACGTTGAGACGCCTTCGCGAGCAGGCTCGCTCCCACAGGGAGAGCGAGCAAGCGCCTGTTAGTAGCGGTAAGCGTGCGGCTTGAACGGGCCTTCGACGGTCACGCCGATGTAGTCAGCCTGTTGCTTGGTCAGTTGCGTGACCACGCCGCCGAAGCCGCGAACCATTTCCAGGGCCACTTCTTCGTCAAGTTTCTTCGGCAGTACTTCAACGGTCAGACGCTCGGCTTTCTGGGCTGGCGACAGGTCGGCGTACTTCTGGCCGAACAGGAAGATCTGCGCCAGCACCTGGTTGGCGAACGAACCGTCCATGATGCGGCTTGGGTGGCCAGTGGCGTTACCCAGGTTGACCAGACGGCCTTCGGCCAGCAGGATCAGGTAGTCGTCGTTCTGCGCGTCGAAAGCACCAGCGCCGGTACGGTGGATCTTGTGTACCTGCGGCTTCACTTCTTCCCATGCCCAGTTCTTGCGCATGAAAGCGGTGTCGATTTCGTTGTCGAAGTGACCGATGTTGCAGACAACAGCGCGCTTCTTCAGGGCTTTGAGCATGTTCGCGTCGCAAACATTGACGTTACCGGTGGTGGTCACGATCAGGTCGATCTTGCCCAGCAGCGCTTTGTCGATGCTCGCTTCGGAACCGTCGTTGATACCGTCGATGAACGGCGAAACCAGTTCGAAACCGTCCATGCATGCTTGCATGGCGCAGATCGGGTCAACTTCGGAGACTTTAACGATCATGCCTTCCTGACGCAGCGACTGAGCCGAACCCTTGCCCACGTCACCGTAACCGATGACCAGCGCTTGCTTGCCGGACAGCAGGTGGTCGGTACCACGCTTGATCGCGTCGTTCAGGCTGTGACGGCAGCCGTACTTGTTGTCGTTCTTGGACTTGGTCACCGAGTCGTTGACGTTGATGGCCGGGATTTTCAGCTCGCCCTTGGCCAGCATGTCCAGCAGACGGTGTACGCCGGTGGTGGTTTCTTCGGTCACGCCGTGAACACGATCCAGTACTTGTGGGTACTTGTCGTGCAGCAGCTGAGTCAGGTCGCCGCCGTCGTCGAGGATCATGTTGGCGTCCCATGGCTGGCCATCCTTCAGGATGGTCTGCTCCAGGCACCACTCGTACTCTTCTTCAGTTTCGCCTTTCCAGGCGAAAACCGGGATACCGGCAGCAGCGATAGCGGCAGCAGCCTGATCCTGAGTCGAGAAAATGTTGCACGACGACCAGCGTACTTCGGCACCCAGGGCAACCAGGGTTTCGATCAGCACGGCAGTCTGAATGGTCATGTGGATGCAGCCGAGGATCTTGGCGCCTTTCAACGGCTGTTCGCCGGAGTACTTGCGACGCAGACCCATCAGGGCCGGCATTTCCGATTCGGCGATGATGGTTTCGCGACGGCCCCAGGCAGCCAGGGACATGTCGGCAACTTTGTAATCGTTAAAATCTGCAGGCGTGATAACAGCGCTCATGAAGAGCCTCCATTCGTAATGTATGCGAATGGGCGCCGTTGTGCGTTTAGTGTCCGGCCTGAGCCAGTCAACGCCCCATCCGAGCCTGACAGGTTGAACCTGCTGCAGCGCCCCTCGGACAGGTGGCGGGAAAACGGTAGCAAGTGAACGTTACCGTTTTGAAACGGGGGCGATTATAGCTGTCTAGACTGATCTTCCAAAGGGTTTCTGTCGGCCAGATGAAGATCGTTAATGGCGACCATAGTCGTAGCTGCATGGAGCCTGACCGCTCAGTCTGCCAAGATACCGTCCATCGTTCGGTAAGACACTCAGGAGTGAAGATGAATTTCCACACCCGCAAATGGGTAAAACCCGAAGACCTCAACCCCAACGGCACCCTGTTCGGTGGCAGCCTGTTGCGCTGGATCGACGAAGAAGCGGCGATTTACGCGATCGTCCAGTTGGGCAATCAGCGCGTGGTGACCAAGTACATTTCCGAAATCAACTTCGTCAGCGCCTCGCGCCAGGGCGACATCATCGAACTGGGCATCACTGCCACCGAGTTCGGCCGCACCTCGATCACCCTGACCTGCGAAGTGCGCAACAAAATCACCCGCAAGAGTATTCTGACGGTTGAGAAGATGGTTTTCGTGAATCTGGGCGAAGACGGCTTGCCCGCACCGCACGGGCGCACTGAAATCAAATATGTGAAAGATCAGTTCCAGGAAGATGAGTTAGTTACCAAGTGACATCGGCGGCGCTTTCTTCGCGAGCAGGCTCGCTCCCACAAGGATCACGCTGTACCTGTGGGAGCGAGCCTGCTCGCGAAAGCGGTTGTTCAGTCAGCGAAGAATCATCTGCCCACTGAACAGCCATGAACCGCCGGGGTCGTAGGTAAACACCACCCCCACGGTTCCCACGCCATGACCACTCCCACCGACGGCAAGACCCCCGACCTCTCGGCCAAAGAACAGCACGAAGTCGAGAAAAACCAGCCGCCCCGCGCGGCTGTCCTGCACGAAATCATCCGCAGCCAAGGCGATCAGGAACTGGAGCGCAGTATCGCCGCACTCTGGTGGTCGGCGCTGGCGGCCGGGTTGACCATGGGCCTGTCACTGATGGGCATGGGCCTGCTCAACTCGCGCCTGCCCGACGGTGACGAATTCAAGGTGATCGCCAGTTTCGGCTACTGCGCGGGTTTTCTCGCAGTGATCCTCGCCCGCCAGCAACTGTTCACCGAAAACACCTTGACCGCCGTATTGCCGGTCATGACCAAGCCGACCCTGCAAAATTTCGGCCGGTTGATCCGCCTGTGGACAGTGGTTTTGGTCGGTAATCTGTGCGGGACGATTCTGGTCGCGTACGTGATGCTCGAATTGCCGATCTTCGACACCAAAACCGATCAAGCTTTCCTCGAAATCGGTCGCAAGGTCATGGAAAACCACGCCAGCCAGATGTTCGCCAAGGGCATCGTTTCCGGCTGGATGATCGCCACCATGGTCTGGATGATCCCGTCCATGGAGAGCGCGAAGATGTGGATCATCATCCTTATCACCTACCTGATGGCGCTCGGCGACTTCACTCACATCGTGGTGGGTTCGGCGGAGGTCTCGTATCTGGTGTTCGCCGGCGAATTGCCGTGGAGTGATTTCTGGGCGGTATTCGCAGGCCCCACGCTGGCGGGGAATATCATTGGCGGCAGCTTTATCTTTGCGCTGATCAGCCATGCGCAGATCCGCAGCGAGAGCGGCGCGCCGAAGGAAACGGCGGATCAGGCCGGGAAACCTGATCCGCAGGAGATCAAAAAATGATCAGTGGTGAGCGGCTTCGCTGATGGTCACGGGCTCGTTGCGAGTTGCGTACTTGACCAGTTTGCCGATGGTCAGGCCCTGCAACAGGATCGACGACAGCACCACGATATAGGTGATGCTCAGCAGCAGATCGCGCTCCGGACCCAGCGGCAGGGCCAGGGCCAGTGCCACCGAAACACCGCCGCGCAAACCGCCCCAGGTCAGAATCCGGATGGTGCCGGCCGGCACCGTCCGCCAACGGCGCAGCAGCAGAATCGCCGGGGCCACAGTGAGCAGGCGCGACAGCAGAATCGCCACCGCCAACAAACCTGCCGCGGCCATGTGCAACCAGTTGAATGGCAGCAGCAACAGCTCCATGCCGATCAACGCGAACAGCAGCGCGTTGAGCATGTCATCGAGCAATTCCCAGAAACCGTCCAGATAACGACGGGTCATGTCATTCATCGCCAGATTGCGCCCGACATTGCCGATGATCAGACCGGCGACCACCATCGCAATCGGCGCTGAAACGTGAATCTCGGTAGACATCGCCGAACCACCAATGACCAGCGCCAGCGTCAGCATCACGGTGATTTGATGCTGCTCGACGCTTTTGATCATTCGATAAACCAGATAACCGATCAGGCCGCCAAACAGCACGCCGCCAATTGCTTCGTGAACGAACAACATCGCGGTGGCGCTGATGGTCGGGGTTTCGCCGAGTTGGGCGATGCCCAGCAACACGGTGAACACCACCACGGCCGTGCCGTCGTTGAACAGCGACTCGCCGACGATGGTGGTTTTCAGCGGTTTCGAGGCATTGGCGGTACGCAGCACGCCGAGCACCGCAATCGGGTCGGTCGGCGAAATCAGCGCGCCGAACAACAGGCAATACAGGAAACTCACGTGCCAGCCGAACAGGGCGAAAATGTAATAGGCGAGACTGCCGATCACCGTGGTGGCAATCAACACGCCGAAGGTCGCCAGCAGGCCGATGGGCCAGCGGTAGCTGCGCAAATCATTGAGGTTGACGTGCAGGGCGCCGGCGAACAGCAGGAACGAGAGCATCCAGTTCATCAGCAGATCGCCGAAGTCGATCTGGCCAATCAGTTGCTGCACGCGTTCTTCGAGACCGGGGTAACCGAGCACGCTCAGGCCTTGCAGGATCAGCGAGAACAGTAGCGCGGTGACCATCACGCCGATGGTCGGCGGCAGGCCGATGAAGCGGAAATTGACGAAGGTGAGGAGGGTGGTGAGGCAGATGAAAGCGGCGACAAGTTCAAGCATCCGGGGTCCTTTGGATGAGGGGTGAGTGGAGCGCGCCCGATGCTTGGGCGCAGGGGTTTGATGGGCTGAGAGCGACAGAGGGCACAAGCTTCCCTCACCCCAGCCCTCTCCCGGAGGGAGAGGGAGCCGACCTTATTGTCTTGCGGCATGCATCGACCTGAATAACCGAGTCGATTATGGATTCGGCAATGCGCGTTCAGGTCGGCGTACTTCTGAAGCATCCCCCGGCAGTCCCCTCTCCCTCTGGGAGAGGGTTAGGGTGAGGGCTAGCCGGACACATTGACCGCAGCCGCTTCGCGACGTTGCAGATAGATGAAAAACAGCGCCGTCAGCACCGTCAATACACCGACCAGCGCCCCCGTCCACGGCAAGTCCGCCAGATCCGCGCCACTGGCCACCACCAGCCCGCCGATCCACGCACCCGCTGCGTTGCCAAGGTTGAATGCACTCTGGTTCAACGTCGAGCCCAGGTTCGGTGCTTCATGCGCCTGATCGATGATCAGCAGTTGCAGAATCGGGCATAGCGCAAAAGCGAAAATCCCCCACAGCACCAGCGTGATTGCCGCTGGTACCACCGAGCGACTGGTCTGACTGAACGCCGCCAGAATCACCACCACCGCCAAGGCCACACCAACCAGCGACGGCAACAAACGGCTATCCGCCAGGCGCCCGCCGAGCATGCTGCCACCGGTCAAGCCGACGCCGAACAACAGCAACATCACCGTCACGCCATGCGGGCTGACGCCGGTGATGTCCTGCAGGATCGGCGCGATGTAAGTGAACACACTGAACAGACTGGTCGACGCGAGCACACTCATGCCTAGAGCCAGCAACACGTTGACCTTACCCAGTACCTTGAATTCGCTGGCGAGGTTGGCCTTGTCCATGGGGATGTGTTTTGGCAGCCACAACCATTGCGCGAGCGCCGCAATCACACCAATCACCGACACCGCCCAGAACGTCGAGCGCCAGCCGGCATACTGTCCGAGCGCCGTGCCCAGCGGCACGCCGAGAACGTTGGCCAAGGTCAGGCCGGTGAACATCATTGCAATCGCCTGCGCGCGTTTGTTCGGTGCGACCAGCCCGGCGGCAACCACCGAGCCAATGCCGAAGAACGCGCCGTGGCACAGCGCGGTGACCACGCGAGCGGCCATCAGCGTCGCGTAGTTCGGCGCGAGTGCGCAGAGCACGTTGCCAAGGATGAACATCAGCGTCATTCCCAACAGCGTCGCTTTGCGCGGCATGTTCGCGGTGCCGATCGCCAGGATCGGGGCGCCGAACACCACGCCCAGGGCGTAGCCGGTAATCAGCAGGCCCGCATGGGGAATGCTCACGGAGAGGTCCCGGGCGACGTCGGGCAGCAGGCCCATGATGACGAATTCGGTGGTGCCGATGCCGAACGCGGCAACAGCGAGTGCAAGCAAGGCGAGTGGCATGCGCAAGGTCTCTGTCGGTAGTCTTGACGCTTTGATCAGGCATACGCAGGCCGACGACCGCTTTCGAATGAGAGCAGGGCAGGCAGGAATTGTTGGTATTTTTCTGTGCGCAACTGAGTGCGGCGTGGTCGCTTGCAGTATAAACAGCTGCTGACACATCGCGAATCAATAATCTGACTAATTGGCTCGCTAACAACAACAAGGAGTGGAATGTGCTGGCGACAGCTTTGGTATTGATGGCGGCGCTGTTGCATGCGACGTGGAATACGTTAATCAAGTTCAGCGCCGAACGGTTGCTGGTGGTGGCGTGCATGGACAGCGTGGCGCTGCTGGTCGTCGCCATCGCGTTACCATTCGTGAGCCTGCCGCCCATGGAAATCTGGCCATGGATTCTGGCGTCGGCAGCGTTTGAATTGCTGTATCGCTACCTGCTGATTCAGGCGTATCGGGTCGGCGATCTCGGGTTGGTCTATCCACTGATGCGCGGCTTGTCGCCATTGGTGGTGTTGGCGTTGACCCTGATCTTCGCCGGAGAGGTGCTCACCACCCAGCAGATATTCGGCATCATGCTGATTCCGTTGGGCATGGTTTGCCTGCTGTGGCAGGGTGGCGGTGGCAAGCATTTGCCATGGTCGATGTTGCCGGTGGTGGCGCTGATCGGCCTGTGTATCGGTTGCTACACCTACATCGATGGCCAGGCGTTGCGGCGCTGGTCCCATCCTTTGGATTATCTGGTCTGGGTCACGCTGCTCAGCGCCTGGCCGTTTCCGCTGTTGGCATGGGTCGCCAAGCGTCCGGCGTTCATGTTGTTCTGGCGTGAGCAATGGAAGCTGGGGTTGGCGGTGGGCTTCTGCGTATTGGCCAGCTACGCTCTGGTGCTGTGGGCGATGCAGTTGGGTTCGATTGCGGAAGCGGCGGCATTGCGCGAGATCAGCGTAATTCTGGTGGTGCTGTTCGGTATGCGCTACCTCAAAGAACCTTTTGGCCGGCCGCGGCTCTTAGCCTGTGGGCTGGTACTGATCGGCATGCTGGTAATGAAGTTCTGACTGCTCGCGAACTCTATAACTCGAAAAAGGACGGCGTTATGACGGTGGCTCTGTGGTGTGTGTTGATTGCGATTTTTCTGCCGTATATCTGCACCGGCGTGGCGAAAGCCGTGGGCGGCTACCGGCTGAGTGATAACCACGATCCGCGCGACTTTCTCGAAAGTCTCAACGGCGTGGCGAGGCGTGCGCATGCCGCGCAGATGAACAGCTTTGAAGTGACGCCGGCATTTGCGGCGGCAGTGATTGTTGCGCACCTGGTTGGGACGGCGGAACTGGTAACGGTCAATGTGCTGGCGGTGCTGTTTATCACCAGTCGCCTGCTTTACATCATTTGCTACCTGGCGGACTGGGCGATCTTGCGCTCGCTGGTGTGGTTTGTGGGGATGGGGTTGATTGCTTCGTTCTTCTTTGTGTCTGTTTGATTATCGGTGTTGCTGATGGCCTCATCGCGAGCAGACTCACTCCTAAATTAGGAATGCGTTCCCCTGTAGGAGTGAGCCTGCTCGCGATAGCTATCTGATTACCTCAGCAGATTCCAAGGGTTACTTCTTCTCTGTATCAGCCACCTGCGGCACTTGCGGCAGCGCTGCGCCTTTGGGCCAAAGCATCCAGATCTGCCCCTGCTGTTTCATGTCCCCGGCCAGTTGTCCGGCCGCATCACCGGTGCCCCAGAACAGATCCGCCCGCACTTCGCCAGCAATCGCACCTCCGGTATCTTGTGCCGCCACCGGGCGAACCAGTGCCGTGCCATCCGGTTTTGTCGTCGACAGCCACAGCAGGCTGCCCAACGGAATCACCTTGCGATCCACTGCCGCGCTATAACCGGCAGTCAACGGCACGTTCAGCGAACCGCGCGGGCCTTCATTGCTGTCCGGGTTGCGCGTGAAGAACACGTAGCTCGGGTTGCTGCCCAGCAGTTCCGGAATGCGCGAAGGATTGGCCTTGGCCCAGTTGCTGATCGCGCTCATGGTCACGTCTTCTTTCTTCAGCTCGCCTTGCTCGACCAGCCAGCGCCCGATTGGGCGATACGGATGGCCGTTCTGATCGGCGTACGCGATGCGCAACTGTTTGCCGTCATCGGTCTGAATTCGCCCGGAACCCTGGATCTGCAGGAATTGCAGATTCATCGGGTCGGTCAGGTAGGCAACCACCGGGGCTTTTACACCTTTGGATTCAATAGTGGCGGCATCGTCGTAAGGCTTGAGCACGCGACCTTCGAGGCGGCCGCGCAAGCGTTTGCCTTTCAGCTCCGGGTAAATGCTGTCCAGCGAGACAATGATCATGTCTTCGGGCACGCCGTACACCGGCACATTGGCCGTGTCGGTGGGCGTCAGGCTGCCGGGGTAGACCGGTTCGTAGTAACCGGTGATCAAACCGTTGGGGTTGTCGTTTTCAGCGCGCAGGCCGTAAACGTCGAGGTTTTGCTTAAGGAAAGCGCGAATCTCGCCAGCACTTTGCGGTACGTTGGCCGCAGCGGCGCAGGTGGAGCCCCATACGGCATCAGCTTTGAGTCGGGTGCAGGCGCTACGCCACGAACCGAAACCGGCGACCAGATCGCTATCGGATACTGCCGGCAGTGCTTCCCAGGTGGCGCTGGAATAAGTGGCCAGTGCGTGGGTTTTTGGTTTGGCGCTATCACCGCCGGTGCAGCCAGCGAGAATCGCCATTAGAGGCAGGGATGCGATCAGCGGGTGACGCCAGGCCTTGAAAGGGCTGTTCATGGAGTAATTCCTGTGCCGGTTGACCGAGTGCTCCATGCGCTCGAACAACCCGTATTTTTAATAGGGCTATTGGTGTTTGGCGGTGACGCGAGGATACTGGCCGCCGAATTCCGTGACCTGAAGCCACCATGACTCTTAAAAGCATTTCTGTTGTATTGCTGGCCTGTCTGACCTTGTCCGCCTGTGGCGGTGTCGATCCGAATTCTCCACTGGGCCAGCGCAAGGCCATTTTCAAACAGATGCTCAAGACTGGTGAAGACCTCGGCGGTATGTTGCGTGGACGCATCCCGTTCGACGGGCCGAAGTTCGCCGAAGGCGCGGTCAAACTCAATGCGTTGTCCCATGAGCCGTGGAAGCATTTCCCGCAGGTTCGCGAAGAAGATCACACCAGCGCCAAGGACGATGTCTGGCAGAAGCAGGCGAAGTTTCAGGAAATGGCCCGCACTCTCGAAGCTGCCACCGGTGAATTGGTGATTGCCAGTCAGATTCAACCGTACAAGGCCAGCAACCTCGGGCCTGCGGTGCAGAAAGTCGAAGATGCCTGCAGCGCTTGTCATAAACAGTTTCGCGATCATTGATATTTAAAAGATCGCAGCCTGCGGCAGCTCCTACCCTGATCAATATAGGAGCTGCCGCAGGCTGCGATCTATTGATTTTTACTTATCGATTTCGTCCAGCGCGTCCTGAAGTTCTTTGCGCGATTCGGCGAGTTTGTCTTTGCGCTTGTTGATCTTCTCTGGATCGCCTTTCTTCATCGCCTTGTCGAGATCAGCCTGGCGCTTGCTCACTTCGTGCTTGGCGTCGAGCACCTTGTTTTCGCGTTCTTTCTTCAGGCCCGCGTCGGTGCAGTGTTCGGTCACCTCACGCAGGGCAGTTTCCAGGCCTGCCTGCTGATCAGCGTTGCCGCGCGACTTGGCCTGTTCGATCTGGTTCATGATGCCTTGCTTCTTGGCCGCGCAACCGGTCAGGCCCGGGGCGTCTTCGTCGGCCATGACAGGGGTGGCCATCACGCCACAAAGGGTCAGCATGGCGAGCGGTGCGAGAAATTTCATAAAAGCTCCATGTGCAAAGGCAATCGGGTCGGGGCGGCACTGCGCTGTTGGAGCGCCTCGGTGGTGGTTGGGTTCCCGGGGTACCGGGATTGCGTGCTCAGAAACCGTCGATGCCGGCGGTCCGCAAGGTATCGCTCAAGGCTAACACCTGCGGGTCGCGGAAGAAGGCGCTCAATTGCGCTGCGCGACCGGGGCCGATACCGGGTTCTGCCTGCCATTGTTCGGTGTCTCGTTGTGCCAGCGCCTGCCATGAATCAGGCAGTTGTGCCTGACCGGTTGGCGGCAAGCCCAAGGCTTTGAGCCATTGAGTGAACGGTCGCTGGCGGGCGCTGTGAAAGCTGTTCATCAGGCGTTCGCTGCTGCGCTCGCCAAAGCCGGCAATGTTAGCAAGCTCCGGTGCGTCGAGGGTCAACCAATCCAGCAGGTTGTTCACGCGGCGTGTTTCGAGAAGTTTCTCCCAAGTGCCACGACCGACATGTTGCAGCGCCAGCCCTTGTTTGCCACTGAGCCAGGTCAGGCGAGCGAGAAACTGGCTTTCGCAGCCGGGCGAGGGTTGCCAGCAACTCAATGCGTGGAAGTCGTCGGCGTTGGGGATGTTGAGGTCTGGGCGTTCGGCGGCGCGCAGCACCACGCTGTCGAGCCGTGGAATGGTCAGGCCGGCGAGGCTGATTGCCACTTGGTCGCCGGGGCGGATATCCAGGTCTTGCCAGCGTTTGAAGGAACTGGCGCTGACCCGTTTGATTTCCCGGTCATCGAGCATGACGGGTTTGAGTTCGAGTACTGGCGTGATGCGCCCGGTGCGCCCGATCTTGAAGTTGACCTTGCGCACTTCGGCCAGCGCTTGAGCAAAAGGATACTTCCACGCAACTGCCCAATACGGAGCGCGAGCCTGCCAGCGTTCGGCGCGTGGTCGTTGGCTCTGGCGCAGTACCACGCCGTCAGTGGCAAAGGGCAGGGGTGAGCGATACCAGTGATCGCGCCATTTCTGTGCTGCAGCAAAGTCGGCGACAGGATGACTGTACGGTTCAATCGTGGCGAAACCCAGCGTCGCCAACGTGGCGATTCGCTCGGGCAATTGCGCTGGGCCTTGTGGCCAGTCCCAGACGAACAGTCCGATACCGGCGGCTTGCGCGGCATCCAGGGTTTTGCGTCCCATCAGTCCCGCGACGGTGGAGCGAGCGTTAACGCTGCCGGATCGAGCTTGCACGTGCTCGTTCAAGCGCCAATAGAGTTCGCCCTGCACCAGCATATCCAGCGGTTGTGTCAGGTGTTGAGGAATGGCGCCGATCTTCTGTGCTGATGGCGTCCAGTCTTGCCCGCGAACCCCGTCACCGCGACTGATGACCTGTTGCAAAACGCCCGCGCGATAAATCAGCGTTACTGCGACGCCGTCGATCTTGGGTTGTATCCAGACATCCTTGCGATCATGTAGCCAGGCCTCCACGGCCTCATCTTTGTGGATTTTATCCAGGCCGGTATGGGCGATGGGGTGCGCGTTTGAGCCTGAAACTGTGTGCAAAGGATCGGGTGGCGAGGGCACTTTGAAACACGCTCGCCAATCGTTCAGTTGCGCAAGGGATTGGTCGTAGAGTTCGTCGGCAATCAGTGAGCGGCCTTCGCGGTGGTAGGCGTCGTCCCATTGATTGATCTGGTTTTGCAGGGCGGTGATTTCGCGTTGGGCGTGTGCAGCGGGCCAGTTTGGGCAGGTGGCTTGCGCGCTGAATGTTGCGGGCATCAGCAGGAAAATAAATAACAGGCGCAGCGTGGCAAGCATCGTGAGCGTCCTTGCTCAAGGGGAATGCTTGAAGGTTAGGCGAAGATATTTACTCCGCCGGAAGGGTGTTTTACGGCTTGTTTCTGGGCCGTGAAAACAGCCCCTCACCCTAACCCTCTCCCGGGGGGAGAGGGGACTGACCGAGTGGTTTGTTGGATATGCATCGACCTGAGCGTTCTGAGTTGAACTCCCGGTTTCAGGCATGAAAAAGCCCCGCACGGGGCGAACCGTGCGGGGCTTTTTTGTACCGCCAGGGAGTCTTACAGACCAGCAGCAGAACGCAGGGCGTCGGCGCGGTCGGTTTTTTCCCAGGTGAACGTGGTGAAGGTGTCTTCGCCAACGGTCTTGGTCTCTGGCGCGCGACCGAAGTGGCCGTACGCTGCAGTTTCCTGGTACATCGGGTGCAGCAGATCGAGCATGGTGGTGATTGCGTATGGACGCAGGTCGAACACTTCACGCACCAGTTTGATGATCTTGTCATCGCTGATCTTGCCGGTGCCGAAGGTGTTCAGCGAGATCGAGGTAGGCTGAGCCACGCCGATCGCGTAGGAAACCTGAATCTCGCAACGCTCGGCCAGGCCGGCCGCGACGATGTTCTTGGCCACGTAACGGCCAGCGTAGGCCGCCGAACGGTCAACCTTCGATGGATCTTTACCGGAGAATGCGCCGCCGCCGTGACGGGCCATGCCGCCGTAGCTGTCGACGATGATCTTGCGACCGGTCAGACCGCAGTCACCTACCGGGCCGCCAATGATGAACTGGCCGGTCGGGTTGATGTGGAACTGGGTGTCTTTGCTCAGCAGTTCGGCAGGCAGCACGTGCTTGACGATCAGCTCCATCACGCCTTCGCGCAGGTCTTTGTACGACACTTCAGGGTTGTGCTGGGTCGACAGAACAACGGCGTCGATACCGACAACCTTGCCGCCTTCGTAACGGCAAGTCACTTGCGACTTGGCGTCCGGGCGCAGCCAAGGCAGCAGACCCGATTTACGGGCTTCGGCCTGGCGCTGCACCAACTGGTGCGAGAAGGTGATCGGCGCTGGCATCAGCACTTCGGTTTCGTTGCTGGCGTAGCCGAACATCAGGCCCTGGTCGCCGGCGCCCTGATCTTCAGGCTTGGCACGGTCAACACCCTGGTTGATGTCTGGGGACTGCTTGCCAATGATGTTCATCACGCCGCAAGTCGCGCCGTCGAAGCCGACTTCGGAACTGGTGTAACCGATGTCGCAGATGACGTCACGGACGATCTGCTCCAGGTCGACCCAGGCGCTGGTGGTCACTTCACCGGCAACGATGGCCACGCCGGTCTTGACCAGGGTTTCCACGGCAACGCGTGCGTGTTTGTCCTGGGCAATAATGGCGTCCAGCACCGCATCGGAAATCTGGTCGGCGATTTTGTCCGGATGTCCTTCGGACACGGACTCGGAGGTGAAGAGGGAGTATTCGCTCATCTCGATGTTTTCCTGAATTTACCGATGGTGAGTGTCGCCAGCCGGTCGCTGAAAATGGCGGACCTGGATCTGGAAACCATTACGTAAGCCTACATAGAGGCTTTCCCCGGGAACGAGTCCCGCAGCGGTGGCCCAACGGGCCAAATCGTCCTGTTCAAACCCCAACCACAGATCACCGCAGGCCTCCCTGGCCCAACTCTGGTTGTGGCTACATAACTCTGTCACGAGCAGGCTACCGCCCGGTTGCAGCAGGTCGGCCATGTGCTTGAGCGCATCGGCCGGCGCGGCGAAATGGTGCAACACCATGTTCAACACTACGCAATCGGCCGTAAGGCTGGTGCCGTTCAATGCATCGGCCAATTGCAGGCTGACGTTAGCCAGCTGTTCACGTTCACATACCTGACGCGCCAGTTCGAGCATCGCCGGGCTGTTGTCCAGCGCGGTTACGGTGCCGAAGCGGCGGGCCAGTTCCGGCAGAAAAGCACCATCGCCGGGGCCGACTTCAATGGCCGTGGCAGCACCATTGAAGTTCAGTTTGTCGAGCAGGGCCAGCACGCTTTCGCGGTACTGCGGCAGGCCTGCGATCAAGTCTTGCTGGGCACGGAATTTCTCCGCCACCCGGGTGAAAAAGTCCTGACTGGCCGCGGCACGCTGGCCGTGAACCTGTTCGATGCGCGCCTGCACGTCGTCAGGCAGATCCAGGTTGTCGACTTCTTCTAACAGTGCCGCGTGCAGCTTGCCACCGAGCAGTTCGGTGTGGGGCAGGGCGCGGCGATAGAAAATCGCGTTGCCTTCACGGCGGGTTGCTACCAGATCAGCCTGTGCCAGTACCTTGAGGTGGTGGCTCATGCCGGACTGGCCAATGCCGAAAATCTGCGCCAGTTCCAGAACACCGAACGAATCGTTGGCCAATGCGCGCAGGACATTCAGCCGCAACGGATCGCCGCCGGCCTTGCACAGGGCCGCCAGCTCGTCGCAATCGTCATGGCGAATGGAAGGCACGCGTAAGTTCATAGGGCTGGCAGTCTAGAGAGGGGGGCAATTCATCGCAAGGGCAATATCAAAAAGTTTTGATATTGCTCGATAAATGGCACTTCTCACCAGGCGGTTAACTCTACAAACGAGTAGCGGAAAGGTTTCACCAACAGAAAGCGCCGCTATCCATTGGAAAAACGCCCCCCGATGACTATCTGTCATTGCCCCGAGGCGCCCCGGTGAGGGAAAATGCCCTCCTTTTTTCCGTTTCAATCTATTCACACCCAGGAGATCAGCGATGCCTAGCCGTCGTGAGCGTGCCAACGCCATTCGTGCCCTCAGCATGGATGCCGTGCAAAAAGCCAACAGCGGCCATCCCGGTGCCCCTATGGGTATGGCAGATATCGCCGAAGTGCTTTGGCGCGACTACCTCAAGCACAACCCGAGCAATCCATCGTTCGCCGACCGTGACCGCTTCGTGCTGTCCAACGGCCACGGCTCGATGTTGATCTACTCGCTGCTGCACCTGACCGGTTACGACCTGTCGATCGAAGACCTCAAACAGTTCCGTCAACTGCACAGCCGCACCCCGGGCCACCCGGAATTCGGCTACACCCCGGGCGTTGAAACCACCACCGGCCCATTGGGTCAGGGTCTGGCCAACGCCGTCGGTTTCGCTCTGGCAGAAAAAGTCCTGGCAGCGCAGTTCAACCGTCCAAACCACAACATCGTTGACCACCACACCTACGTGTTCCTGGGTGATGGCTGCATGATGGAAGGCATTTCCCACGAAGTCGCTTCCCTGGCCGGTACGCTGGGTCTGGGCAAACTGATCGCTTTCTACGATGACAACGGCATTTCAATCGACGGCGAAGTCGAAGGCTGGTTCACCGATGACACGCCGAAGCGTTTCGAAGCCTACAACTGGCAAGTGATCCGCAACGTTGACGGTCACGACCCGGAAGAGATCAAGACCGCCATCGAAACCGCGCGCAAGAGCCCGCTGCCGACGCTGATCTGCTGCAAGACCACCATCGGTTTCGGCTCGCCGAACAAGCAGGGCAAAGAAGACTGCCACGGCGCCCCACTGGGTGACGCAGAAATTGCCCTGACCCGTCAGGCGCTGAACTGGAACCACGGCCCGTTCGAAATCCCGGCCGACATCTATGCCGAGTGGGATGCCAAGGAAAAAGGTCGCGCGGCCGAAGCCGAGTGGGATCAGCGTTTCGCTGCCTACTCCGCTGCATTCCCGACCGAAGCCAACGAACTGGTACGTCGTCTGAGCGGTGAGCTGCCAGCTGACTTCTCCGAAAAAGCTTCGGCTTACATCGCTGAAGTTGCGGCCAAAGGCGAAACCATCGCCAGCCGTAAAGCCAGCCAGAACACCCTGAACGCGTTCGGCCCATTGCTGCCGGAACTGCTCGGCGGTTCGGCTGACCTGGCCGGTTCCAACCTGACCCTGTGGAAAGGTTGCAAGGGCGTCAGCGCTGAAGATGCCAGCGGCAACTACATGTACTACGGCGTGCGCGAATTCGGCATGACCGCGATCATGAACGGCGTGACCCTGCACGGCGGTCTGGTGCCTTACGGCGCGACCTTCCTGATGTTCATGGAATACGCCCGCAACGCCGTGCGCATGTCCGCGCTGATGAAGAAACAAGTCATCCACGTCTACACCCACGACTCCATCGGTCTGGGCGAAGACGGCCCGACGCACCAGCCGATCGAACAACTGACCAGCCTGCGTACCACACCGAACCTCGACACCTGGCGTCCAGCCGATGCCGTTGAATCGGCCGTGGCCTGGAAAAATGCGCTGGAGCGCAAGGACGGCCCATCGGCGCTGATCTTCTCGCGTCAGAACCTGCAACACCAGGAGCGCGATGCCGGCCAGATTGCCGACATCAGCCGTGGCGGTTACGTGCTGAAGGACTGCGCAGGCGAGCCTGAGCTGATCCTGATCGCCACCGGTTCGGAAGTCGGTCTGGCGGTTCAGGCTTTCGACAAGCTGACCGAGCAGGGCCGCAAAGTGCGCGTGGTTTCGATGCCTTGCACCAGCGTGTTCGATGCTCAGGACGCGGGCTATAAGCAAGCCGTGCTGCCGTTGCAGGTGAGCGCGCGTATCGCGATCGAAGCGGCACACGCCGACTTCTGGTTCAAGTACGTGGGTCTGGAAGGTCGCGTGATTGGCATGACCACTTACGGCGAATCGGCTCCAGCTTCGGCCCTGTTCGAAGAGTTCGGCTTCACCCTGGAAAACATCCTCGGTCAGGCTGAAGAGCTGCTGGAAGACTAAGGCACAGCGCGGTGGCCTCAGGGTCACCGCAATCCCTGTGGGAGCTGGCTTGCCAGCGATAGCGTCCGTTCAGTCAGCATATATGTTGAAGCGAATGGCCCTATCGCTGGCAAGCCAGCTCCCACAGGGGTTGTGTTGCAACAAACATTACGTCTGCCTGCGTACTATCGAGAACCCCATGCCTCAACCGCGTCCCTTCAAAGTTGCACTCAACGGCTACGGCCGCATTGGTCGTTGCGTCTTGCGTGCGTTGTTTGAGCGAGGCGAGAAAGCCGGGTTTGAAATTGTCGCGATCAACGATCTGGCGGACATGGCCAGCATCGAATACCTGACACGCTTCGACTCCACTCACGGCCGTTTTCCGGGCGAGGTGCGAGTAGAAGGCGATTGTCTGCATATTAATGGCGACTGCGTGAAGGTCCTGCGCAGTGCCACCCCCGAAGGCATCGATTGGGCGTCACTGGGCGTCGATCTGGTGCTTGAGTGTTCCGGTGCCTATAACACCCGTGAAGACGGCCAGCGTTTTCTCGACGCTGGCGCGCCACGTGTGTTGTTCTCGCAGCCAATGGCCAGCGAGGCGGATGTCGACGCCACCATCGTTTACGGCGTCAATCAGGATTGCCTGACCGGCGACGAACTGCTGGTGTCCAACGCCTCCTGTACGACCAATTGCGGCGTGCCGCTGTTGCGCTTGCTCGACAAGGCCATTGGCCTCGATTACGTGTCGATCACCACGATTCACTCGGCAATGAACGACCAGCCGGTGATCGACGCCTATCACCACGAAGACCTGCGCCGCACCCGTTCGGCATTCCAGTCAGTGATCCCGGTGTCCACCGGTCTGGCGCGTGGTATCGAGCGCCTGCTGCCGGAACTTGCCGGGCGAATTCAGGCCAAAGCCGTACGCGTGCCGACGGTCAACGTGTCCTGCCTCGACATCACGATGCAGACCGCCACCGCGACCGATGCCAATGAGGTCAACCGGATCCTGCGCGAAGCCGCCACCAGCGGCCCGCTCAAAGGTCTGCTCGCCTATACCGAGTTGCCGCACGCTAGCTGTGATTTCAACCATGACCCACATTCGGCCATCGTCGATGCCAGTCAGACCCGTGTTTCCGGCCCTAAGCTGGTGAACATCCTGGCCTGGTTCGACAACGAATGGGGTTTTGCCAACCGAATGCTGGACGTTGCAGAACACTATCTGCAAACAGCAACTTCAAAAAAACCGTAGGAAGTGCGACCCATGACCGTGTTGAAGATGTCCGACCTCGATCTGCAAGGTAAGCGCGTATTGATCCGCGAAGACCTCAACGTCCCATTCAAGGACGGTGTTGTCACCAGCGATGCGCGAATCCTGGCTTCGCTGCCGACCATCAAGCTGGCCCTGGAAAAAGGCGCGGCCGTGATGGTCTGCTCGCACCTTGGCCGTCCGACCGAAGGCGAGTTCTCCGCCGAGAACAGCCTCAAGCCTGTCGCTGACTACCTGAGCAAGGCCCTGGGCCGTGAAGTGCCGCTGGTGGCTGATTACTTGGGCGGCGTTGACGTCAAGGCCGGCGACATCGTGCTGTTCGAAAACGTGCGCTTCAACAAAGGCGAGAAAAAGAACGCTGACGAACTGGCCCAGCAATACGCTGCTCTGTGCGACGTGTTCGTGATGGACGCTTTCGGCACCGCTCACCGCGCCGAAGGTTCGACCCACGGCGTGGCCAAGTTCGCCAAGGTTGCGGCTGCTGGTCCACTGCTGGCCGCTGAACTGGACGCACTGGGCAAAGCCCTCGGCGCGCCGGCTCAGCCAATGGCGGCCATCGTTGCCGGCTCCAAGGTCTCGACCAAACTCGACGTGCTGAACAGCCTGAGCCAGATCTGCGATCAACTGATCGTCGGCGGCGGCATCGCCAACACCTTCCTCGCGGCGGCCGGTCACCCGGTCGGCAAGTCGCTGTACGAACCGGATCTGCTCGACACCGCACGCGCTATCGCTGCCAAAGTCAGCGTGCCACTGCCGGTTGACGTAGTGGTTGCCAAAGAATTCGCTGAAACCGCAGAAGCCACCGTCAAGCTGATCGCTGACGTCGCGGCTGACGACATGATTCTGGACATCGGCCCGCAAACCGCAGCCAACTTCGCCGAACTGCTGAAATCTTCGAAAACCATTCTGTGGAACGGCCCGGTCGGCGTGTTTGAATTCGACCAGTTCGGCAACGGCACCAAAGTGCTGGCGCAGGCCATCGCTGAAAGCTCGGCGTTCTCCATCGCCGGCGGCGGCGACACCCTGGCCGCGATCGATAAATATGGCGTGGCTGAGCAAATCTCCTACATTTCCACCGGTGGTGGCGCGTTCCTCGAATTCGTCGAGGGCAAAGTGCTGCCAGCCGTAGAAGTCCTGGAAAGCCGGGCCAAGGCCTAAGGCCGCCCGTTTGGCCAGGCAAAGGAGTGTTTACATGGTCAAGTCGTTAGCACTGTTGTTGCTGACCGGTACGCTGGCGGCCTGCGGGAGTAACCCGAAGGCCGAAGCCACGCCGGCGCCGAGCGAGTCGCAGAAGGGCTGTTATCAGGCCGACTGGCAGGCCGAAACCAACCCGGTGCTGAATAAGCGCTCGGGGCCGGATGGCCTGGACAAATACGAGACGCAAACCCGGCCAAGGAACATGGTTGTCCTTGACGGGTCTGACTCTTTAACTCAGGGCTGGCGGCGTGTGCTGTCAGTCGAGGAACACGGATGAAAGGCTTGATCGCCATTGCGGCGTTGGCATTGTTGGGCGGTTGCGCGCAGTTGAACCTGTTTCAGTCTTCTGCCCCGGCGGACAACTGGACCACCTGGACCTGCGACAGCCAGGCCAAAGTGCTGTGGCGCTACGCCGATGCCGGCCAGAAGGAAGTCGATGTTCGACTGGGTGGCGGTGATCAGGTCTATCGCCTGAAAGAAGAACCGGGCGCCTCGGGCACGCTGTACAGCGACGGCATGCTGGCGTTTCACGTCAAGGGAGAGGAAGGCCTGGTGTACTGGGTCGCCACCAATGACCTGATCGGCCGCGGCTGCAAAGCCGAGTAATTGCAACACCGCAGGCCCATTGTAGGAGTGAGCCTGCTCGCGATAGCGGCCTGACAGTCGCTGCAATATTGACTGAAAGATTGCTATCGCGAGCAGGCTCACTCCTACAGGGGTTCTGCGCAGTTCTGAAGAATTGGCTTTATCGAATCACCAGACCGGGCCTCAACCCCCGATCTGCAATCACTTGAATAGCCGCCGCCGCTCCGGCAGGCTGGCACGATTAACGACCCTCAACCGGGAGAGACACACACAATGGCACTTATCAGCATGCGCCAGATGTTGGACCACGCAGCCGAATTCGGCTACGGCGTTCCAGCCTTCAACGTCAACAACCTTGAGCAGATGCGCGCCATCATGGAAGCCGCTGACAAGACTGACTCCCCGGTGATCGTTCAGGCTTCGGCCGGCGCCCGTAAATACGCCGGCGCGCCTTTCCTGCGTCACCTGATCCTCGCCGCGATCGAAGAATTCCCGCACATCCCGGTGTGCATGCACCAGGACCACGGCACCAGTCCTGACGTCTGCCAGCGCTCGATCCAACTGGGCTTCAGCTCGGTGATGATGGACGGCTCGCTGGGCGAAGACGGCAAGACCCCGACCGACTACGACTACAACGTCCGCGTTACCCAACAAACTGTAGCCATGGCTCACGCCTGCGGCGTATCGGTTGAAGGCGAGCTGGGCTGCCTGGGTTCGCTGGAAACCGGCATGGCCGGTGAAGAAGACGGCATCGGCGCTGAAGGCGTTCTGGATCACAGCCAAATGCTGACCGACCCGGAAGAAGCCGCTGACTTCGTCAAGCGCACTCAGGTGGATGCTCTGGCCATCGCCATCGGCACCAGCCACGGCGCCTACAAGTTCACCAAGCCACCTACCGGTGACGTGCTGGCGATCGACCGCATCAAGGAAATCCACAAACGCATCCCGAACACCCACCTGGTGATGCACGGTTCCTCGTCGGTGCCACAAGAATGGCTGGCGATCATCAACCAGTACGGCGGCGACATCAAAGAAACCTACGGCGTACCGGTTGAAGAAATCGTCGAAGGCATCAAGTACGGCGTGCGCAAAGTCAACATCGACACCGACCTGCGTCTGGCATCCACCGGTGCGATGCGTCGCCTGATGGCCACCAACCCGAGCGAGTTCGACCCACGTAAATTCTTCGGCGCGACTGTTACTGCAATGCGTGACGTGTGTATCGCTCGTTATGAAGCGTTCGGTACTGCCGGTAATGCTTCGAAGATCAAGCCGATCTCGCTGGAAGCGATGTACCAGCGTTATCTGAAGGGTGAGTTGAACGCTAAGGTTAACTGAGCCTTCGAGTTGTAGATGCACTAAAAAACCGCCGTCGGGCGGTTTTTTAGTGCATTAGGAATGGTCAACTCAGAATCGACACTCGCTGAGCTGTTTGGATATTTCGCCTACATTAAATTTCCGTCAACTATCAGTCCTGCAGTACCCCCCGACAAGTCCTTATAAAATGGCCATAGCGCAGTGGCCTCGGGGTTGGATTTTTCTTTTTTAAGACCGTTCCACTCCTCGAAGTCTGGACCATCGTTGTTGTATTTAGCCTCGAACGCCCAATTTGCGTCGGATGTTGAAAAGCTCAAATCAGTTTTCTTGGCTGCGTTGTTAAAGTGAAATCCGCCGCTGATGTTTTCCTTGCCAGCAGCGGTGAGAAAAGTACCTGTAAAGCGACCAGCCGATTCATCCATGGTAGTGATTACAAGTTGATGGCCTTTCGGAAACGAGTTGTAAGTACCTTTCATATTTGAATGGGACATTTGAAGCCTCCGCTGTAAATTATTGAATTCAGTTCCTTTGAGTTGTCCCTAAGGAGCCGTTGCTGCGAGAACAGACTAGTTTTCAGCGTTATTCGTTGTCACCTGTAAAAAGTGACAGGTTTTTATATGCTTTTGAAATAATGATCTGTGCAATATGATCTATAGAAAAAGGGGCTTAGTAGAAAAAGGCGACGATTTATTTATCAATGGCAACTAAGGACGTAACACCAAAAGGCCCGCCATCCGTCACCCTTCCAGTTGAGCACAAAACGGGACAGATTTATTAAATCTCCAGGTTACCTCTAGAGCGTTGTGAAATCCGCATTCTCGTGATGTTTTCAATTTCTTCTGTGAAACGCGGACTGCCCGTCAATGGACTAGATAAGTCTGTCCCCTTTTTCCCTTTTATTTGAATAAATCTCTAATCTCTTCAAAGGTTGGCATCGTTGCTGGAACCACCGAGAGTTCGCAGTCCAACGCAGCCAAAACGCGCGCGTAAGCGATCATGCCAACAGAAAGGGTACCTTTCTCCACCGCTATGACTTTGTATCGCGTCAGTCCCGCCAGATCGGAAAGCTGAGCCTGCGTCAGGCCACGATTTATACGTTTTTCACGTAATTGAATGCCCAGACGGGTAATTAAAAAGAGAGTAATCCATGTTGCGCTACCGTAACATTTTGATCTCAATGTGGCGTATGCGGAACATTTAATCTATTTGGCTCAAGAAGCCCGTCGTGAGACGGGCTTCTTTGTGAACGACTACTCCTTTAGTTCAACGTGATCCAGTGCCTGATTTACCGCCAATTCACCGAGCATGACCACTTGCGCAATGCCTAGGGCAGTCTTGCGGTGTGAGGTATCGAGCATGGCGGCGAAGTTGTTGAGCATTTCGCTGGCTGAACCCAGGGTCTCGCTGGCGTTGGCCAGCAGGGATTCGGTGTTGTACTTCGGGTTGGCGAGGTACATGGGCTCGGGTTTATGCGTACTTGCCATGATGAAGGCGGACGGTTTGAGGTAGTGGTCGAGGGCGCGCTCGGCGGCGTCGTTGAGTTTTTTTGAATCGAGGGATTCGTAAGGGGATGCGAGATCTGTTTCTGGCGGGTGTGGCGTTGATCTGATCATGTTTCGTCTCCGGTAAATGGAGCCGACACCGGATCGCTACTAAACGAAGAGGGTGGCAGCTGAACGCAGGTTAGTAGACCGGGGAGACGCGACCGGCGCACCCGAAGGCGCCCTGCGAACAGCTACCATCAAGCGCGGGTTATGCCCGACTGAATGGTGCCAATGCGCATCGCGTAACCACGGGCTACTAAACCCGATCACTGGAAATCAGTGACGCGAATCAAGTTACCGATGGCCCGCCAGGCGCACAAGCCGGCGGATTCTGGCGTAGTGGTAGGCAACGACGCAAGCTGTTGTAGGCATCCGGAAGTAACCGCCGACAGATCTAAACAGCACTGTTTAAAGGTAGGAGCTGCCGAGGGCTGCGATCTTTTGATTTTGTCTTTTCAGAATCAAGAACAAGATCAAAAGATCGCAGCCTTCGGCAGCTCCTACCGTGGGGATTGGGTTATTTGTCGTGATCGATGTCGAGTTTGGAGAAGGTCACTTGGCCACCTTCGCTGGTGTACCCGGTGTTGTCCTGCACATAAACCCCAGCCTTGAAATACAGCGGCTTATTCCGCCACGTCGCACTGATCTGTGAGTCCCACTGATAACCCGCCGCACTGACACCCAACGCACCGCCAGGACTCAGGTGAATAAGGTAGTTGAATTCGCGATCCAGTTTGACCCCGGTGGCGAGGGTGATGACGCGGCTTTCGTCATCATCCGGGTGCATGCGCACTTTGATCACCAGATTGCCGGTTTCTGTTTTTGTCTTGTACTGATATTCAAGTTTGACCATCGGCTTCTGGCTTTCATAAGCATGAATCTGGCCGATGACGATCTTGCCCGAGCTGGGCACTTTGTTGACGGTGAGGGTCGCCCGCAGCAGGTTGTCGGCATCCGGGTAATACCAGTTGCGCAGGCTGCCGTTGCTGTAGGTCTCCCGCAGTTCGGTGCGCGGATAAATGGCGTTTTCGGTTTTTGACCCGGTAACCGGTGACCAGAAGAACAAGGTGCCGGTGTCGGAATGGAAGTACTGATCTTTGAAGCCGTTCACCAGTTTGGAGGTTTCGACGGTGTATGGCGGGCTGCCAACGGGAACGCTGAGGTTCCAGGTTGCGAGATCGATCATGTCGGTTCTTCCACTCAAAATTCACTGCACGTACGTGCCAGAAGCTCTAGCCCGCACGTTTTGGGGCGGCCTTTATAAGCGTAGAGGGATTTTTTGTTAATGCCCGTTTGGCAGATGATTGACGTCAACATCCTGTCGAAATGCCATCTCTGCCGGTTTCCGGGGGCTTCAGCGGT
Source organism: Pseudomonas sp. B21-041 (assembly GCF_024748675.1). Classification (NCBI taxonomy): domain Bacteria; kingdom Pseudomonadati; phylum Pseudomonadota; class Gammaproteobacteria; order Pseudomonadales; family Pseudomonadaceae; genus Pseudomonas; species Pseudomonas sp. B21-041. The sequence goes on along the minus strand of NZ_CP087175.1, from coordinate 5,929,328 downwards.
GACCGTTAGTCGGCAAACTCACGCTTTGGTTAAATGATGGCCTGATGACAGCTTCTGCTTTCTTGGATCCAGTACTAGAGTGAAGGCTCAGTATGTGTGCGGTTTTTACCGGAAGCCGACCAAAAGTCCCGACAAGAGAAGCAGCATGGAATGCGCGCAACCCCAGCCAGGCGAAGGCAGCTCTGTCCTTTTGATCGTTGATGATTACCCTGAAAATCTGATCAGCATGCGCGCGTTGCTGCAGCGTCAGGATTGGCACGTCCTCACCGCAGCCTCCGGTTTCGAAGCGCTCAATATTCTGCTCTCGCATGACGTCGATCTGGTTCTGCTGGACGTGCAGATGCCGGGCATGGACGGCTTTGAAGTCGCGCGCCTGATGCGTGGCAGCCAGCGCACGCGCCTGACGCCGATCATCTTTCTGACCGCCAACGAACAATCCCAGGACGCTGTGATCAAGGGCTATGCCAGTGGCGCGGTGGATTACCTGTTCAAGCCGTTCGACCCGCAGATACTCAAGCCCAAAGTGCAGGCGTTGCTGGAACACCAGCGCAATCGCCGGGCCTTGCAGCGCCTGAGTCATGACCTGGAAGTGGCACGCGCCTTCAATGCCTCGGTGCTGGATAACGCCGCCGAAGGCATTCTGGTGGTGGGCGAGGACGGTTTGATCCGCTTTGCCAATCCGGCTATTTCGCGGTTGCTCAACGCCCCGGTGAAGGAACTGGAAGGTAAGGAATTTCTCGACTATCTGCAGAAACCGCATATTCCGCTGTGGGCCGATTCCGAGTTTTATGCCAGCTATAAACGTGGCGAAACATTAAGACTGCACGATGCCTTGCTGCGCACCGCGCCCGGCCAGCAAGTGCCGGTGGCGCTGTCCTGTGCGGCGTTGCCTGCCGAGCAACACGCGATGGTGGTCACCGTGCTGGACATGTCGGTGGTGCGGCACTTGCACCAGCAACTCGAATTCCAGGCGGTGACCGATCCACTGACCGGGTTGCTCAACCGGCGCGGTTTTTACCAGACCGTTGAAAATCTGCTATTGCGTGGTGAGCGCAGTGATAGCAGTTGGGTCTTGCTGTATCTGGACCTTGATGGCTTCAAACGGGTCAACGACTCACTCGGTCACGATGCCGGCGATCGCGTGTTGCGCTGGGTTTCCGAGCAATTGAAAGCCTGTCTGCGACCGTTCGACATTCTGGCGCGCATGGGCGGCGATGAATTTACCGCGCTGCTGGATTTGGAGTTCCCCGAGCAAGCGGCGAAGATTGCCGAGAAACTCATCGAGCGGGTGTCAATCTGTCAGCAGATCGAGGGGTTGGACATCGCCCTCGGCGCCAGCATCGGCATCGCCACTTACCCGGACTGCGGCTCGAACCTCGACGGATTGCTGCGTGCTTCCGACATCGCCATGTACGAGGCCAAACGTGCCGGACGTCAGCAATATCGTTTCTACGATCATGAAATGAATGGCCGGGCGCGCTCGCGGTTGATGCTCGAAGAGAGCGTGCGTGCCGCCATCGAGAATCGCGATTTCAATCTGGTCTATCAACCGCAAGTGGCTATCGACACGGGCCAGATTCGTGGCTTTGAAGCGTTGTTGCGCTGGCAGCACCCGAGTGTCGGCGATGTGCCGCCGGGGTTGTTCTTGCCGCTGCTGGAAGAGGCGCGGCTGATCAGTCGCCTCGGCAGCTGGATTTATCATCGTGGCGCCGGCCAGCGCAAAGCCTGGGAAACCCTGTTTGCCGAAGATCTGGTGCTTGGCGTGAGTTTGAGCAACACCCAGTTCAGTCTGCCGAATCTGGTCACCGAGTTGCGTCAGGTGATGGAGCGACACGCCTTGCAGCCTCGGCAACTGGAGGTCGAGGTCACCGAAGAAGCGCTGATGCAGAATCCCGACGAAACCCGCAAACAACTGCGGTTGCTGCGCAATCTGGGCGTGCGGGTGGCGCTGGATGACTTCGGTTCCGGGCCGTGTTCGCTGGCGCATCTGCGTGATCTGGAGCTGGATACCCTCAAGCTTGATCGCCATCTTATTGCGCGGTTGCCGGACTCCAAACGCGACGCCTCGCTGGTCAGTACGGTGATCAGTCTGTGCAAACAATACGGTTTGCTGGTGATTGCCGAGGGGGTGGAAACCATCGAGCAATACCAATGGCTGCAAGCCCATGGCTGCGAATACGTGCAGGGTTTCCTCGTCGCGCGGCCGCTGATGGCCGAGGACGCGGTCAGCTTCGCCGAGCCGTTTGACTGGAGCGCACTGCCCGGTTGAATTCGCTACACTGGCGCACCTTTTCGAACCGTGTCGCTCGTCCATGACTGTGTTGAAGTACCTCCAGGCCTATCCCGCGCAATTACAGGATCAGGTGCGTCAACTGATTGCCGAAGGGCGTCTGGGTGATTACCTGAATCAACGCTATTCGGGGCGCCACGACGTGCAGAGCGACAAGGCTTTGTACAGCTACGCGCTGGACCTGAAGCAGGAATACCTGCGCAACGCCCCGGCCATCGACAAGGTGCTGTTCGACAACCGCCTTGACCTGACCCACCGCGCACTGGGTCTGCACACCACGGTGTCGCGAGTGCAGGGCGGCAAGCTCAAGGCCAAGAAAGAGATTCGTATCGCCTCGTTGTTCAAGGAGGCCGCGCCGGACTTTCTGAAAATGATCGTCGTGCATGAACTGGCGCACTTCAAGGAATCGGATCACAACAAGGCGTTCTATAAATTGTGCGAGCACATGCTGCCGGGGTATCACCAGGTCGAGTTTGATCTGCGTGTGTATCTGACGTGGCGCGATATGCAGGCTTAACAGTACGCAACCAGGAAGGTGTGGATGGACGTCAGCAAGACCAAAAGCAGTTTCTACCGTCGCTTATATGTGGCGTACCTGATCGACAGCGGTCTGGCGCCGAGTGTACCGACGCTGACCGACGTGACCGGCATGCCCCGGCGCACGGCGCAGGACACGATTGCCGCGTTGGCCGATCTGGATATCGTTTGTGAGTTCGAGCAGGAAGAGGGCGCGCGCAATCACGCCGGGCGCTATCGGATTCGCGAGTGGGGAGCGATTGATCGTGGGTGGATCGAGCGTAATTTGCGGCAGATCAAGGCAGTTCTGGAGTATCCCTGAAAAAGAGCCCCTCACCCAGCCCTCTCCCGGAGGGAGAGGGCGCCGATTGGGGGATATTGGAGAGATACGCCGACCTGAACAAATTGCTGTGAATCCATAATCGACGCGGTTTTTCAGGTCGATGTCTGACGCAAGACAACTCGGTCAGTCCCCTCTCCCACTGGGAGAGGGCTAGGGTGAGGGCTGTTCAGGCCCGACGCATCCCAATGTGTGGAATGTCATCCTCCAGATACTCTTCACCCGCCACAACAAACCCGTACCGACCGTAATACCCCTGCAAATGCGCCTGCGCTGACAGATAGATCGGCACCTGCGGCCAATGCTTCTCCGCCTGTTTCAACGCCTGCTCCATCATTTCGTGCCCCAGCCCTTTGCCGCGCCCTTGCGGTGCGGTAATCACGCGGCCGATCACCACGTCACCCCCCTGGGATTCCGGATCCAGCAGGCGCAGGTACGCCATCAACTGGTCATCCTCCCACCCCATCAGATGGTAGGTGTCGCCTTCCAGATCCTGGCCATCGAGGTCCGGATAGGCGCATTTCTGCTCGACGACGAACACGTCCGAGCGCAGCTTCAACAGCGCGTATAGCTGTTCCTTGCCCAGATCACTGTGATGTTTGCAGACCCATTCGATTGTCATTTGCCGATTCCTTGAACGTGTCGCCCGATACTAAGCGCCCACGGCAAAGATGTCTGTATGGCGTAAGAGTCTGTGACAAAGGTCAAAATGCCATCATTCCTTTCTCGCAGCCTCGGTGACTTTGTGTAATCTGCTGGAGAGCCCTGTGCACTGGCTGCAATGAGCTAATGTTAGGGCCTGGGTTTTGCCGGTAAGGGGCCTTGGGGTTTTGGCTGAAAACATGCTGGGCAACTCGCCCGCTAAGGATTTTCAAGCATGCCGCGTTTGCATCGAGCCGTTGCTTTGACCGGATTGCTCTTGCTGGCTCAGACCGCTGCAGCGGAGAAGCTGCGGCTGGTGTTTGATATCTGGCCACCCTTTACCGACGACACTCTAGTCAACGGCGGTCTGGCTACCGACATTGTCACCACCGCACTCGCCCGGGCCGGCTATGCCAGCGGTTATGAGCAGGTGCCGTGGGCGCGGGCGCTGCTTGGCGTCGGCGAGGGCCGCTACGATGTGTTGGTCAACGCCTGGTACAACGACGAACGCACCAGGTTCGGCCAGTTCTCCGGGGAATACCTGCTCAACCGCATCCGCTTTCTCAAGCGCAAAGACACGCCACTCGACTATTCCAATCTGCAGCAACTGCACACCTATCCGATTGCGGTGGTGCGCGGCTACGCCTATTCGGCGCCGTTCGATGCCGACACGGCGTTGCAGAAAGTCCCTGTGCATAACTTCGCCATGGCCGTGCGCATGCTCGCGGCAGATCGGGTCAAGTTGACGCTGGAGGATGAATATGTGGCGAAGTATTACCTGGCGCGGGAATCCGCCAAGGTGCGCGATTCGGTGGAGTTTTTACCCAAGCCGTTGAGTGAGAACAGCCTGCATATATTGGTGAGCCTGAAGAATCCGCAGCATGAGCAGATTGTCGCGGGGTTTGATAAGGCGATTGCGGCGATGAAGGCGGATGGGAGTTATGACAAGTTGTTGAGGCAGCATGGGATGTGAGTTTCTGATTTCAGAGTTGCGTTGTTGCTGATGGCCTCATCGCTGGCAAGTCGAATCGTCGCACCGCAGCTCCCACAGGTTTTGCGGTGTACACAAATCCTGTGGGAGCTGGCTTGCCAGCGATGAGGCCCGCCAAGGCAACTCAAACTTCGGCGGTGTCCTTGATCAGATGCGCCGCCAACGTCCGCAGCGGCCCCAACTGCCTGCAAATCAACGCCAGTTGCGTCTGCACCAACCGCTGCCCCTCATCGATCTCATCGGCCATCTGCTCCAGCTCATTGGCCAGCGCTTCTTCTTCATCACTCTGAATCGCCACCGGCTGCTTGTTGGCCAGCCCTTGGGCGATTTCATCAATACTCGTCGCCAGTTTCACCCCGGCGCCTTCGATCAAATGCTCGCGCACATCCGCCGGCAACTGCGTCTCGCGATGCGCGCCCAGCCCTGACAGATAACTCAGCAAGGTGTGCGACAGCACCAGAAAGCGGAAGCCGACATCGGCTTCCTTACGGAAATGCCCCGGCTCCATGAGCATGTTCGCCAGCGTTGTCGACAGCGCCGCATCGGCGTTGTGCGCGTTGCGGCGGGCCAGCCGATAGGCGAGGTCATCACTCTTGCCGGCGGCGTATTGCTGCATGATCTGGCGCAGGTAGATGCTGTTGCAGGTCAGGGTGTTGGCCAGCACTTTGTTAAGGCGTCGGCCCTGCCAGTCCGGTAGGAACAGGAACACCGTCAGACCGGCAATCAGGCTGCCAAGCAAGGTATCGAACAACCGTGGCAGGAACAGTCCGTAACCGTCACCGACCTGATTGAAGCAGAACAGCACCATGATGGTGATCGCCGCTGTCGCCAGGGTGTAGCGGGTGGTGCGGTTGGTAAAGAACACCACGCCGGCAGCGATGGCGAAACACGACTGCACCAACGGGCTCGGGAACAGATCGAACAGCGCCCACGCCACGGTCAGGCCGATGGCGGTACCGAAAATCCGCTGACCGAGTTTGCGCCGCGTCGCGCCGTAGTTCGGCTGGCAGACGAACAGCGTGGTGAGGATGATCCAGTAACCCTGCGACGGGTGAATCAAATGCACCATGCCGTAACCGATACTCAGCGCCAATGGCAGGCGCAGGGCATGCCGGAACAGCAGAGACGTCGGCGTCAGTTGCGTGCGCAGGCGCACCCAGACGTCTTTGAGGTTGCGCGGTGAGCGGTCGAGCAGGCTGCTGTCAGTCGCATCGGCCAAGGCGTCGGGGTTGCTCGCGTCGCTAAGCAAGCGGTCGAGGGTGCCGAGGTTGGCCGCCAGGGCGCGCAGCGAACGCAGCAATCCGCGCCAGGCCGGATTGCTCTGGATGCGCAGGTGTTCGAGGGAGGCGTCGAGGTCGCTGAGGGCTTCGGCGAAACTCGCGTCATAAATAAATGGCTGGCGCATCTGGATCGATTCGGCCAGAGCGCGGCAGGCCTTGCCTTGCTGGCGCAACAGGCGTTGGCAGCGGAACAGCACGTCGCTGTGGAAGAACGCTTCGGCCAGTGCGTTGTACGGATAGTGCGAAGAACTCGCGCGTTCGTGGATGTCCTGAGCGAGGAAGTACAGCTTCAGATAACGGCTGACTTTCGAGCCGGGGCGGCCATTGCCGACGCGGTGCAGAATGATTTCCTTGGCACTGTTCAGCGCCGCCACCACGCGACCGTTTTGCTGGGCCAGTTCCAGCCGCCGGGCTTCGACGTCCATCTGCCGGATCGGCTCGAACAGCGAAGATTTCAGCTTCAGGTAAAACCCCAGTTCGCGGAACAGTCGCGCCAGACTCTGCTGCACCGGCTGGTTGGAAAACATTGCCTGCCACAACACCGAGAGCAAGCCGTACCACGCCGCACCGGCGACCAGCAGCATCGGTTCGTGCCAGAAATCGGTGACCGCACCGCCGCGCTGATCAACGCCGATCATCGTGTATACCGACAGAATCAACGTCGCCGAGGCAATCGCGCCATAGCGCTCGCCGAGCGCCCCGAGCATGGTCAGGCCGAAACTGGCCAGCGCCAAAGCAATGGCAAACACAATGGGGTAAGGGAAGAGCAATTCCACCGACAGCGCGGCGATGCTGAAACACACCAGTGTCACGGCGAGGGCGTTGAGGCGGCCCTGCCAACTGTCGTCGGTTTCGGCCAGGGCGCTGGCGATAATCCCCAGGAACAACGGGATCAGCAGGCCCATTTCATCCTGATACCAACACAGCGCCATGCTGCCGGTCAGGGCGATGAACACCCGCACGCTGTAGCTGAATTTATCCAGCGCCCACAGGCGCCGCAAAGACTGACGAAACGAGGTCGAGGACATGAAGTGCGAAGGCCTTCCGAGGCGATGCCGCTAAATTGAGCCAGTAATGACGCCGACGCAATGGCGCCGATCACATCTGACAGCAAAAAGTGTTCCTTTGAGATCTTGTGTAGAACTAAATCTTGAATTGGGCACGGAACCCTGTGGGAGCTGGCTTGCCAGCGATGGCTGCATGACAGTCAACAATGATGTTGGATCTGCCGGCCTCATCGCTGGCAAGCCAGCTCCCACAGGTTTTTGTATTTAGCTTTGAATTAAGCGTACTGCGCGGCAGCGTAGCCGGAGGCCCAGGCCCACTGAAAGTTGAAACCGCCCAGATGCCCGGTCACGTCGAGCACTTCGCCGATGAAATACAGGCCAGGGCTTTTCAGTGATTCCATGGTCTTGGACGACACCTCGCGGGTATCGACGCCACCGAGCGTTACCTCGGCCGTGCGATAACCTTCGGTCCCCGCCGGCACCACTTTCCAGCTGCCCAGCTTGTCGGCGATTTCCGCCAGTTCCGCGTGGGTGTACTGCTTCATCGGCTTGGACACGAACCAGTTGTCCGCCAGTAGATTGGCCATCTTCTTGGTGAAAATCTCACCGAGCAGGGTTTTCAATTCACTGTTCGGACGCTCGGCCACTTGCTGCTGCAGCCAGCTCGCCGCGTCGTGATCCGGCAGCAGGTTGATCTCAACCGTGTCGCCGGATTCCCAGAACGATGAAATCTGCAAAATCGCCGGGCCACTGAGGCCACGGTGAGTGAACAGAATATTCTCGCGAAAGCTCTGATCGTTGCAGCTCACCAGACAATCCACCGAAGTGCCGGACAGCTCGGTGCACAGTTCCTTGAGCTGATCGGTGATGGTGAACGGCACCAGCCCGGCGCGGGTCGGCAGCAGTTCATGGCCGAACTGTTTGGCCACTTGATAACCGAAACCGGTGGCGCCCAGCGTCGGGATCGACAGACCGCCGGTGGCGATCACCAGCGACTGGCACTGGATCTGGCCCAGTGTGGTGTCGAGCAGGTAACCGCTTTCGATCTTCTCGATGGTCTGGATTGAGGTGTCCAGATGCAGCTCCACACCGACCTGATCGCACTCGGTCAGGAGCATTTCGAGGATGTCGCTGGATTTGTTATCGCAGAACAACTGGCCGAGTTTCTTCTCGTGGTACGGCACGGCGTGTTTGCCGACCATGCCGATGAAATCCCACTGGGTGTAGCGCGCCAGTGCCGATTTGCAGAAGTGCGGGTTCTGCGAGAGGAAATTGCTCGGTTCGGTGTACATGTTGGTGAAATTGCAGCGACCACCGCCCGACATCAGGATTTTCTTGCCGGCCTTGTTCGCGTGGTCGAGCAGCAACACCTGACGCCCGCGTCCGGCAGCGGTCAGTGCACACATCAACCCAGCGGCGCCAGCGCCAATGATCACGACTTCGGTAGAGCGCAAAACGGTGTCCTCACACAATGATCGTTCCCACGCTCTGCGTGGGAATGCCGCCATGGACGCTCTGCGTCCGTTGTTATGTGACGCGGAGCGTCACGGGATGCATTCCCACGCAGAGCGTGGGAACGATCAGGTCAGAGGATGCGGACGCGCAGCGAACGGCCCTTGATCTTGCCGTCGTTCAAACGCTGCAAGGCTTGCATGGCCACGGTGCGGTCCACGGCTACATAAGCCTGGAAGTCGAAAATCGCGATCTTGCCAACCTGCGCACCCGGAATGCCGGCATCGCCAGTCAGTGCGCCCAGAATGTCGCCCGGGCGAACCTTGTCTTTACGGCCCGCGCCGATGCACAGCGTGGTCATCGGCGGTTGCAGCGGGGCGAGGCCCTGGGACTTGAGGTTATCGACCTGATCCCAGTTCAGCGGCGACTTCTGCAGCTGCTCGATGGCTTGCGCGCGATGCGCTTCGCCCGGTGCAACCAGGCTGATCGCGATGCCTTTTTCGCCAGCGCGACCGGTACGGCCGACGCGGTGAATGTGGATTTCCGAATCGCGCGCCAGTTCGACGTTAATCACCATGTCTAGCGCATCGATGTCCAGACCACGGGCGGCGACGTCGGTGGCAACCAGTACCGAGGTACTGCGGTTGGCGAACATCGCCAGCACCTGATCGCGGTCACGCTGTTCCAGATCGCCGTGCAGGCCGACGGCGGAAATGCCCTTGGCGGTCAGGTGATCAACGGTTTCCTGCACTTGCTGCTTGGTGAAGCAGAACGCCACGCACGACGCCGGGCGGAAGTGGTGCAGGACTTTGGTCACCACGCTCATGCGATCTTCCGGGGAAATCTCGTAGAAACGCTGCTCGATCTGCGTGTCATCGTGGAACGCTTCGGCTTTCACCGTTTGCGGATCACGCATGAACTTCGACGCCAGTTGCTTGATGCCCACCGGGTACGTCGCGGAGAACAGCAGGGTCTGACGACGTTCCGGGGTCTTGACGATGATGTCTTCGATGGCGTCGTAGAAACCCATGTCGAGCATGCGGTCGGCTTCGTCGAGAATCAGCGTATTCAGGCCATCGAGCACCAGCGAACCTTTGCGCAAGTGCTGCTGGATACGCCCCGGGGTGCCGACGATGATGTGCGCGCCGTGTTCCAGCGAAGCGATCTGCGGGCCGAAGGACACGCCGCCGCACAGGGTCAGGACTTTGATGTTGTCTTCGGCACGGGCCAGACGACGGATTTCCTTGGCGACCTGGTCGGCCAGCTCACGCGTCGGGCAGATCACCAGCGCTTGGCAACCGAAATAGCGCGGGTTGATCGGGTTGAGCAGGCCGATGCCGAACGCGGCGGTCTTGCCGCTGCCGGTCTTGGCCTGGGCGATCAGGTCCATCCCCTTGAGGATCACCGGCAAGCTCTGCGCCTGGATCGGCGTCATCTGGGCATAACCGAGGGATTCGAGGTTAGCCAGCATGGCGGCGGACAGCGGCAGAGTATTAAAAGCGGTGGCGATGGTGGTCACGGGACTGGCCTGCAAAACAAAATGTCGCGCAGTGTAGCAGCCCCGTGCCACTTTCTTCGAAAGTTCTGGACGAACAGTGGTTAATGTTCGATGTGTTCTTCCGGACGTTTGGCGCGGCGCCCGTCTTCTTTCGACAGTTGCGAGAAGATCGTCGCGGCCAGCATCGCCATGATGCCGACGGTGACGAAGGTCAGCTGGAACGCACCCAGCACGGTCTCCACGCCATCGTTACCGATCTCTGCGGTAAACCCACCGAGCAAAGCACCGGCGCACGCCACCCCCAGGCTCAACGATAATTGCGCCACCACCGACAGCAAGCTGTTGCCGCTACTGGCGCTCGCATCGTCGAGATCGATCAGCGTCACCGTGTTCATCGCGGTGAATTGCAGCGAGTTGATCGCGCCGAGAATCGCCAGCAGACACAGTAGCAACCAGTACGGCGTCTGCTCGCTGACCAGGCCCATGCTCGCCAGCATGATCCCCAGTGCCAGGGTGTTGCCGGTGAGCACGATGCGATAACCAAGCCGCTCAATCAGCGGCCGTGCCATCCACTTGGCAAACATTGCCGCCGCCGCCAGTGGCAGCATGCTCATCCCCGCTTGCGACGGTGAATAGCCCAGCGCCACTTGCAGCAGCAACGGCACCAGAAATGGCAATGCGCCGCTGCCCAGGCGGGCAAAGAGGTTGCCGAGAATGCCGACGGCAAACGTGCGGGTCTTGAACAGCGATGGCGCGAACAGCGGGTTTTCGATGTGCCCGGCGCGCAACCAGTATGCCGCCAGACACGCCAGACCGGCGAACAGCAGCAACATCACCCGCAGATGCGGCAAGTGCAGTTCGCCAAGGCCTTCCATGGCGATGGTGATCAGGATCATCGCCGCGCCGAACAGCAGGAAACCCAGGCTATCGAAACGCGTGCGCTCGGTGCCGCGCAGGTCGGGAATGAATTTCCACACCGCGTAGCAACCAATCACGCCGACCGGCAGGTTGATCAGGAAAATCCAGTGCCACGTCAGGTACTCGACCATCCAGCCGCCCATGGTCGGGCCGATCAGCGGACCGAGCAGGCCGGGGATGGTGATGAAGCCCATGATCCGCACCAGTTCGGATCGCGGATAGGCGCGCAGTACGACGAGTCGCCCGACCGGTAGCATCAGCGCACCGCCCAGGCCCTGAATCACTCGGGCGCCGACCAGCATGCTCAGACTGCTCGACAAGGCGCAGAGCAGCGAGCCGAAACTGAACAACAAGATCGCGCCGAAGAAAATTTTCTTGGTGCCGAAACGGTCGGCGATCCAGCCCGAAGCCGGAATCAGCAAAGCCACGGTGAGCATGTAGGCGATGATCACGCCCTGCATACGCAAGGGATCTTCGGCCAGATCGCGAGCCATGGCGGGCAGGGCGGTATTGAGAATGGTCCCGTCGAGGGACTGCATGAAGAAAGCGATGGCGACGACCCACGGCAACCAGCGGGCGGTGATGGCGTCGAGAGGCGGGCGGTTGGGCATGGAACCTCTTGTCGTTGGAGTTAATGCATATCCATGATCGTTCCCACGCTCTGCGTGGGAATGCCTCCACGGACGCTCCGCGTCCGCTTTTGGCTGGGACGCAGAGCGTCCCCTGCTGCATTCCCACGCAGAGCGTGGGAACGATCGCCGTCAGAGGGTCAGAGTCAAACGGCTGACCAGCGCCCCCGGCAGCAACGCCGACGAAGTATTGCGCTGGCTGTAGGTACTCGCCGACAGCAGCAACTCGCGCTCGGCGGTCAACGCTTCCAGCTGCGAACCGAGCAGGCTGTAAGCGCTATCGTCGAAGCGCATGGTGCTGACCGGCGCCTGGATCTCGCCGTTCTCGACCCAGAAGGTCGCGAAACGGGTCATGCCGGTCATGCGCGCCGCCGGTTGATCCGAGAAGTTCAGGTACCACAGGTTGCTGATGTACAGCCCGGTACCCAATTGCTTGAGGATCTCTGCTTGCGCCAGATCACCCGCCGCCATGTTCAACGCGCTTGGCATTTCACCGCCACCGGCGCCGTTGGCGGTCAGGCCATATTCCGCTGCACTGCGCGAGCCGACAAGTTGATCGCCAGCCTTGCCTTCGACGATCAGGCGCAAATCACTGCGCGGATACCCCTCGCCGGAAAACGCCGGGCTCAGCGATTCGCTGACTTTCTCATCCAGCGACAGCAGTGGACTGAACGCCTGATCGCCGACATACAGCTTCTGCAACGGGCTGCTCTTACTGGCGATCGACTGCGCCGAGAAACCGCCCCAGCTCAGCATGCCCATGATTTCTTCCAGCGCCGCCGGTGCCAGATACGCGCGGTACTGCCCCGGCGCCAAGGTGCGCAGTGGGCGGCCGAGAAACTCCAGTTGCTCGCGAGCCTGGCCGAAGCGCTTGGCGAAGCCTTCGCTGCTCCAGTCATGCCCGGCGTAGCTGGCTTTCACCGCTTCACCGTTCTCGTGGAACAGGCTGAAATCGAAGTTGAAGCTGTTCGCCTGATGCCAGCCAAACGCCCCCGCTGAACTGGCGAAACCACGACTGATCGGGCCGGCCGCATAGAAGCCCACCAGATCCAGACCTTCAGCGGCAGCGCAGATTTCATCGACAACCTGCTCGGTGTCCGGCAGCGGATGCTCCTGCACATTTTTGCTCTGCCAGCCGTTGTGGTTGAGCAACAGGTACGGATCCTGCGGCAGCAGCGGCAGGGTTTCGCGCAGTTGTTGCAGACCTTCGGCGAGGCGTCGCAGATCGCCTTCCTGATCACCGGACAGGGTGACCTGCAGGTCGGCGTGGCGACCGTCGTTGATCAGTTTCAGAACGATATTGGCCTGCTGCACTTGCCCGGCCTGACGCACCTTGGCGTGATTGAAACGCACGAACGCCGAGGATTCGGCGGCAAAGCTGAGGGTGAACTGTTCCGGCTCGCGCACGCTGTCGCGCAGCCACTCGACCATGACCTTGAAGGCGTCGGACTGACTCTTCGAAATGCTCATCAGGCGTCTCCCCCAAACACATCAACGTTGCTGAATACGCAGGCCGGCGAAGCGTGGCCGACGCGGATCACCTGGTTCGGTTCGCCCTTGCCGCAGTTCGGCGTGCCCAGCACCTTGACGGTGTTGGCATCGCCGACGGCGCGCAGGCTTTTCCAGAAGTGCGCGGAAATCGCCCGATAGTTCGGGTTTTTCACCACACCTTTGAGTTCACCGTTTTCGATCAACTGGCCCCATTCGCAGCCGAACTGGAATTTGTTGCGCGCATCGTCGATCGACCATGAGCGGTTGGTGCTCATCAGGATGCCGTTCTCGATGCCTTCGATCAGTTTGTTCAGAGGCTGATCGCCCGGTTCGATATTGAGGTTGGCCATGCGGTCGATCGGCGGCCGGTTCCAGCCGCAGGCGCGGCTGTTGGCAACGCCATCGAGACCGGCGCGGAACTGCGACAGCGCACCGCCCAGCGGGCGCAACAACAGGCCATCGCGGATCAGGAATTGTTTGCTGGCCTTGCTGCCGTCGTCGTCATGACCGTAGCTGGCGAGTTCTTCGGGAATGCCCGGATCGAAGGTCACGTTGAGCAGCTTGGAGCCGTATTGCAGGCTGCCGAAGTCGCTGGCCTTGACGAAACTGGTGCCGGCGTAATTGCGCTCGTCACCGAGGATGCGGTCGAGTTCCAGCGGGTGGCCGATGGATTCGTGGATTTGCAGCATCATTTGATCCGGCATCAACAGCAGGTCGCGCGGGCCTTGCGGGGTGTTCGGCGCGAGCAGCAGTTGCAAGGCCTGATCGGCGACTTGCGGGCCGGCGCCGATCAGGCCGCAGCGGCTGATCACGTCAGCGCCGCCCTGTTGGCCGAAGTTCTCGCGGCCGAGGCTACGGGTCTGGCTGTCGTTACCGTCGTAGGCGGTGACGTCGAGGCCTGGATAGACAAAGCGCTGCGCCTGGCGCAATTCAGCCCCGGCGCTGCTCAGGTAAATCTGTTCGACGTGGGTAATGCCAATGCTCACCTGCCAGTTCACCAGGCGCTCATCCTTTGGCACCGAGGCGGATTCCGCGCCGAGCAGCTCAAAACATTCGCTCAGGGACGGGAAGGCTTGGTCGAGATTGGGTGAAAAGTAATCAGCGCGATCGCTGGACACCGGCTGATCGCGCAGGTCGAGCAAGGCGTGCGGCTTGAGGCGACGGGCTTGCTGCTCGGCGCGTTCGAGGGCGGCTTGCAGACCTTGTTGCGACAGGTCGTTGGTCGCCGCGTAGGCCTCAACGCCATTGACGCGCACGGTGAGCATCGCGCCTTCGTCGCGTCTCAGGCTCGGCGGCTCGGCGACATTCTTGCGCACCGACAGATATTGCCCGGACTCGCGTACATACCGCAGGGAAAAAAACTCAGCGCCCGTGCGCAAGGCAGCAAAGCGCTGCTTGAGCTGGGGGTGGAAATCGAACATTCGGGAACCTCCTTGTCAGGGGGAAGCGGTAGAGCAGCGGCGGGGAGGGGGTGAAACGGTTGCGCGAGGTCTAGAGTAGGCCTGCGTGGGGGTAGGATCAAGTGAAGAGGGGGTGTAGGGGGATTTACTGTGCGAGGCAGGAGATCGTTCCCACGCTCTGCGTGGGAACGCCGCCATGGACGCTCTGCGTCCGCTGAGTGACGCAGAGCGTCACGGGATGCATTCCCACGCAGAGCGTGGGAACGATCACTTCAGGCTACTGCGCAGCCGGGGTGATATCACGCATCGGTTTGCCCTTCACCGGCGCATCACCCGCGACGTAGTACGGCGCGGTGCTGCGCGGCAGCGGCTGGCGGCCACGGATCTTGTCGGCGATTTTCTCGGCGATCATGATCGTTGGCGCGTTGAGGTTGCCAGTGGTGATGATCGGCATGATCGAGGCATCGACCACACGCAGGCTCTGCATGCCGTGCACGCGACCTTCGCCATCCACTACAGCCATCTCGTCGGTGCCCATCTTGCACGAGCAGGACGGGTGGAACGCAGTTTCGGCGTGCTCGCGGATGAACTTGTCCAGCTGCTCATCGGTTTGCACTTCGATGCCCGGGCTGATTTCACGGCCACGGAAAGCGTCCAGTGCTGGCTGTTGCATGATTTCACGGGTCAGGCGGATGCCGTCTCGGAATTCCTGCCAGTCCTGCTCGGTGGCCATGTAGTTGAACAGGATGCTCGGGTGCTGGCGCGGGTCTTTCGACTTGGCCTGGATGCGACCACGGCTTGGCGAACGCATGGAACCCATGTGCGCCTGGAAACCGTGCTCTTTCACACCGTTGCTGCCGTTGTAGTTAATCGCTACCGGCAGGAAGTGGTACTGGATGTTCGGCCATTCGAATTCCGGACGCGAACGGATGAAACCGCCGGCTTCGAACTGGTTGCTGGCGCCGATGCCGGTGCCGTTGAACAGCCACTCGGCACCGATGGCTGGCTGGTTGTACCAGAGCAGCGACGGGTACAGCGAAACCGGCTGAGTGCACGCGTATTGCAGGTACAGCTCAAGGTGATCCTGCAGGTTTTCACCGACGCCCGGCAGGTCGTGAACGACCGGAATGTCGAGCGACTTCAGCAGTTCGGCAGGGCCGACACCGGAGCGCTGCAGAATCTGCGGCGAAGCGATGGCGCCGGAGCACAGCAGGACTTCTTTGCGCGCTTTGACTTCAACGCGCTCTTCGGCGTCGCCGACCAGGTAACGCACGCCGACCGCACGCTTGCCTTCAAACAGAATCTTGTCGGTCAGGGCGTGAGTGACGATGGTCAGGGTCGAACGCTTTTTGGCAACGTCAAGGTAGCCACGGGCGGTGGAAGCACGACGGCCATTTGGCGTCACGGTGCGGTCCATCGGGCCGAAACCTTCCTGCTGGTAACCGTTCAAGTCTTCGGTGCGCGGGTAACCGGCCTGTACGCCGGCTTCAACCATGGCGTGGAACAACGGGTTGTTGCCCGCCTTCGGCGTGGTCACGCTGACCGGACCTTCGCCACCGTGGTAGTCGTTCGGGCCGATGTCGCGGGTTTCCGCTTTGCGGAAGTACGGCAGGCAGTCGAGGTACGACCAGTTTTCCAGGCCTGGCAGTTTCGCCCAGCCGTCGTAGTCCATAGCGTTACCACGGATGTAGCACATGCCGTTGATCAGCGAAGAACCGCCGAGGCCTTTGCCGCGACCGCATTCCATGCGGCGACCGTCCATGTGTGGCTCTGGATCGGTTTCGTAGGCCCAGTTGTAGCGACGACCTTGCAGCGGGAATGCCAGGGCAGCGGGCATTTGCGTGCGGAAGTCGAGACGGTAGTCAGGGCCGCCGGCTTCGAGCAGCAGAACGGTGACGCCTTCGTCTTCAGTCAGACGGGTCGCCAGGGTGTTACCGGCCGAGCCGGCACCGATGATGATGTAATCGAATTCTTGGGACATTGAATGCACCCTCTTTAGATGTGGTCAGGTCTGACCTCGGCGAGTGCTGCGCACTCGAATCGCTGGCAAGTCAGCTCCCACAAAGATTGGGGGCTGCCACAGATTTGATGGACGACCCCAAAACTGTGGGAGCTGGCTTGCCAGCGAAGAGGCCTTCGCGGGCAATGCAAATCTCGGGTTAGAACACCGAAACGTAATCGCCCAGCTCGACCTGTACCGATTTGATGCGGGTGAAGTTGTTCAGCGAGCTGATGCCGTTTTCACGGCCAACACCCGACTGCTTGTAACCGCCGACCGGCATTTTTGCGTCGGACTCGCCCCAGGCGTTGATCCAGCAGATACCGGCTTCCAGTTGATGAATCACGCGGTGTGCGCGGTTCAGGTCTTTGGTGACGATACCGGCGGCCAGGCCGAAGTCGGTGTCGTTGGCGCGGCGGATCACTTCTTCTTCGGTCTCGTAGGAGAGGATCGCCATCACTGGACCAAAGATTTCTTCACGAACGATGGTCATGTCGTCGGTGCAGTCGGTGAACACGGTTGGAGCCACGAATGCGCCTTTGGCGAATTCGCCGTCGGTCAGACGGTCGCCGCCGCACAGCACGCGGGCGCCTTGTTCTTTACCTTTGGCGATGTAGCCCAGCACGCTTTCCATGTGCGCGAAGCTGACCAGCGGGCCGAAGTTGGTGTTTTCGTCTTCCGGGTTGCCGACGCGGATGCGTGCAACGCGCTCAACGATCTTGGCTTCGAAAGCGGCTTTCAGGTGCGCCGGTACGAACACGCGAGTGCCGTTGGTGCAGACCTGACCCGAGCTGTAGAAGTTGGCCATCATCGCGGTGTCGGCAGCGCGATCGAGATCGGCGTCGTCGCAGATGATCAGCGGGGATTTGCCACCCAGTTCCATGGTCACGTCTTTCAGCGACGAAGCCGAAGCGCTGGCCATAACCTTCTTGCCAGTGTCGGTGCCGCCGGTGAAGGAGATTTTTTCGATGCGCGGGTGCTCGGTCAGCCAGGTGCCGACTTCACGGCCGCTGCCGGTCAGGACGTTGAACACACCGTTTGGAACGCCGGCTTCGGTGTAGATCTCGGCCAGTTTCAGGGTGGTCAGCGAGGTGACTTCGCTTGGCTTGAAGATCATCGCGTTACCGGCCGCCAGGGCTGGCGCGGATTTCCACAGGGCGATCTGGATCGGGTAGTTCCACGCGCCGATACCGGCGACCACGCCCAGCGGCTCGCGACGGGTGTAGACGAACGAAGTGTCACGCAGCGGGATCTGCTCGCCTTCGATCGCTGGCACCAGGCCTGCATAGTATTCCAGCACATCAGCGCCGGTAACGATGTCGACGTACTTGGTTTCGGAGAAGGATTTGCCGGTGTCCAGGGTTTCCAGCGCGGCCAGTTCATCGTTGCGCTCGCGCAGGATGTCGACGGCACGACGCAGAATGCGCGAACGCTCCATGGCGGTCATCGCAGCCCAGATTTTCTGGCCCTTTTCAGCGCTGACCACGGCGCGCTCGACGTCTTCCTTGGTCGCACGTTGCACCAGTGCGAGGACTTCACCGTTCGCCGGGTTGATGGCTTCGAAGGTGGCATCGCTGCCAGCGTCGGAGTACGCGCCATCGATGTAAAGTTTTTGCAGTTCGAAACGGGCCATAGTGTCCTCGCAAGTGCATTGGTGGTTGGCGTTGACCACCGCGGTGAGGCTGCGGTGGCGTTCAGGGGCCGAGCGTTTTCTGTGTGCTCTAGCTCACCTTCTTGGCCAATTGGAAATCCATGTATTCGTAAGCGATCTGTTGCGCCTGCGCGGTATCGAAAGCGTCTCCCGACAGCGCGCCGCGCAACCACAAGCCGTCAATCAACGCTGCCAGCCCCCGCGCTGCGCTGCGCGCATCTTCGAGCGGCAGCACACGGCGGAACTGGCAGCACAGGTTGGAATACAGACGGTGATCGTTGATCCGCTGCAACCTGTGCAAAGACGGCTGGTGCATGCTGGTGGCCCAAAAGGCCAGCCAGGTTTTCATTGCCGGGCCATTGACCTGGCTGGCGTCGAAGTTGCCTTCGATGATCACCTGCAGATGCGCCCGTGGGCTGTCATCTGCCAGCGCCTGCCGGCGCGCGGTGACGCTCTCGCTGAGGGCGGTCATCAGATACCGCATCGTGGCGGCAATCAGGCCGTTCTTGTCCTGAAAGTAATGACTGATGATGCCATTCGAGACACCGGCCAAACGGGCGATCAGCGCAATGCTGGCGTCCCCCATTCCGACCTGATCGACCGCCTGCAATGTGGCTTCGATCAGTTGTTGGCGGCGGATGGGTTGCATACCGACCTTGGGCATCTTGCACATCTCCTTAGGCCTTCCGAGCGGCGAATCACGCCTATCGGATTAGCGGCCAGTCTATTTTGTTTTGATTGAACGTTCAATCAACAAAGAATAAGATCTGCGACAAATCGTCGCTGCCTACAGATTTTTCCTACGTGTAAGTGGCGATAAAACCGACATCCAAAAATGCTCGAAACCTGCGTGGGGCATGGCGCGGTTCGCGATTCGATGGACGTGTTGAAAGGGCAAGACGCTCAGGGCCAGGTTTCGGATGAACGTCCGTCCACCTTCGGCCACGAAAGCGATTCGCAGCGCCATTTCGGCAGGTTCGGGCATTTTTCGGGGTGTCTTTATATCACCCGCTGGTCGGCTGCCAACTAACCGATTGGTCGGGTTCCGTGTTGCCTTGTGTTCTTCTCTCGCACTGCCTGGAGCATTTGTGCCATGAGTTCTGCCTCGCTTATAAAGACCCCGCCCGAGAAGGTGACGGTCAACGGTTGGGTGTTCTACACCTCTACCGCGCTGATTCTGTTGTTGACCGCCATTCTGATTATCGCCCCGCAAGAGGCCGGCAGACTGTTGGGTATCGCTCAGGCCTGGTTGTCGCGCAGCTTCGGCTGGTACTACATGGTGGTCATCGCCGCCTACCTGGTGTTTGTGGTGGGTCTGGCGTTTTCCTCGTACGGCAAACTCAAACTGGGCAGCAAGGACGACACCCCGGATTTCAGTTACGGCGCCTGGGCGGGGATGCTGTTCTCGTCGGGTATCGGTATTTCGCTGCTGTACTTCGGCGCATCCGAGCCATTGGATCACTACTTCAATCCGCCGGAAGGCGCATCGGCTACCAACATGGCCGCGCGTCAGGCGGTGCAACTGACCTTCCTGCACTGGGGCCTGCACGGCTGGGCGATCTACGCACTGGTCGGTCTGGCCGTGGCGTACTTTGCTTACCGGCATAACCAGCCGCTGGCCCTGCGTTCGGCGCTGTATCCGCTGGTGGGCGAGCGTTGGGTCAAGGGCGCGGCCGGTCACGCGGTGGACGGCTTCGGCATGTTCGTGACCCTGCTGGGTCTGGTGACCAACCTGGGGATTGGTTCGCTGCAAGTGTCGTCGGGCCTGGAAAACCTGTTCGGCATGGAGCACAGCAACACTAACCTGTTGATCGTGATCATCGTGATGAGCACCGTGGCGACCATCGCTGCCGTGTCCGGCGTGGAAAACGGCATCCGTCGTCTGTCCAACCTGAACATCGTACTGTTCAGCGGTCTGCTGATTTTCGTGCTGTTGTTTGGCCCGACTTTGCACCTGCTCAACGGCTTCGTGCAGAACATCGGCGACTACCTCAATGGCATCGTACTGAAAACCTTCGACCTTTATGTGTACGAAGGCGACAACGCCAAGTCCGAGCGCTGGATGGGCCTGTGGACCCTGTTCTACTGGGCCTGGTGGATTTCCTGGGCGCCATTCGTAGGCATGTTCATCGCGCGTATTTCCCGTGGTCGTACCGTGCGTGAACTGGTCGCCGGCGTGCTGCTGATTCCGCTGGGCTTCACCTTGGCCTGGCTGTCGATCTTCGGTAACTCGGCGCTGGATCTGGTGATGAACCAGGGGGCTGTGGAGCTTGGCAAGACGGCACTGGAACAGCCGTCGATGGCGATTTATCAGTTGCTTGAACACTACCCGGCGTCGAAAGTCGTTATCGGTGTGTCGATTTTTGTTGGCTTCGTACTGTTCCTGACCCCAGCTGACTCCGGCGCGGTGATGATGGCGAATCTGTCCTGCAAGGGCGGCAACGTCGATGAAGATGCGCCGCACTGGCTGCGGATCTTCTGGTCGGTGGTGATCACCCTGGTGACCATTGGTCTGCTGTTTGCCGGTAACTTCGAAGCCATGCAAACCATGGTGGTGCTGGCGGGTCTGCCGTTCTCGGTGGTGCTGGTGTTCTTCATGTTCGGCCTGCACAAGGCCATGCGTCAGGACGTGCAGATCGAACAGGAGCAGGCGCAGCTGGCGGAGCGCGGTCGTCGTGGTTTCAGCGAGCGTCTGACGCAATTGGATCTGCAACCGAGCCAATCGGTGGTGCAGCGTTTCATGGATAAGCAGGTCAGCCCGGCGCTGGAAGATGCCACCGCGCAGATGCGTGCGCAGGGTCTGGAAGTGCAGACGCTGCTGGGTAAATCCAAGCGCTGCATGGGCGTGCGCGTCGAGATGGAAGAGGGCAACCCTTTCGTTTACGAAGTGAGCCTGGATGGCTATCTGGCGACCCCGACCGAATCGGCGCAGTCCGATGAAGCGCGCCAGCGTTACTACCGCGCTGAAGTGTATCTGCACAATGGCAGCCAGGATTACGACCTGATGGGCTTCACGCAGGATCAGATCACACGCGATGTGCTCGATCAGTTTGAAAGCCATCGGCAGCTCCTTGGCCGGGTGTACAGCTAAACCGCTAAAACAAAAGGGGCTCGATTGAGCCCCTTTTGCATGATCGTTCCCCCGCTCAGCAAAGGAATGTCTCAATGGACGCTCCGCGTCCGCTGTTGTGGGACGCGGAGCGTCCCGGGCTGCATTACCACGCGGAGCGTGGGAACGATCAGGGATCGCTCACCGCGATCCCTTTTTTTATCCCCCTTAACCGAGGTTCTTGCCCAGCAACGCGTGATACAACTCGCTGTCGCCCAGGATCCCCACCACATGATTGTTATCGTGCAACACCAGCTTGTTGCCGGTCTGATAACGAATCTGCAACGCATCGCGCATGCCGATGTTCGAATCCACCAGCGTCGGCTTGCGCTCCAGTCCTTCCACCGCTTGCCCCGGTGCCCAGTTCTGCAGGTTCAGCACCGAACCATTCTGCCGCGCACCCTTGATGGTGTTGCCTTCGGCCAGGTCCAGCCACGAATCGCCGCCCGGATCGAGACACACCGAACCGTTGATGCGTTTGCACTTGTCCAGCGTGCGCATCAGGCTGCGGCCGCAGAGCACGTTGAGCGGATTGGTGTGTGCGACGAAGGTGCGCACATAGTCGTCCGCCGGGTTCAGCACGATCTCTTCCGGCACGCTGTACTGGATGATCCGGCCGTCTTTCATGATCGCGATGCGGCTACCCAATTTGAGCGCCTCGTCGAGGTCGTGGCTCACGAACACGATGGTCTTGCTCAGCTTGCGTTGCAGTTCCAGCAGTTCATCCTGCAGACCCTGACGGATCAGCGGGTCGAGGGCCGAGAACGGTTCGTCCATCAATAGAATGTCGGCGTCCATCGCCAGCGCTCGTGCCAGACCGACACGCTGCTGCATGCCGCCGGAGAGTTCATCAGGCTTCTTGTTGCGCCATTGGGTCAGGCCGACCAGTTCGAGTTTTTCATCGACGAGTTTCTTGCGTTCCTTCTCCGGTCGACCCTGCATTTCCAGACCGAAACTGATGTTCTCGCGCACCGTCAGCCACGGCATCAGGGCGAACTTCTGGAACACCATGGCGATGCGTTTGGTGCGCATCATTTTCAGCTCGGCCGGGGTGCAGGAGGCGATGTCGATCTGACGGTTTTCATGCTCGACGAACAGCTTGCCGCGGCTCACGGTGTTGAGGCCGTTGATGCAGCGCAGCAGGCTCGACTTGCCCGAGCCGGACAAGCCCATCAGCACGCAGATCTCGCCTTTGTTGATGTCCAGCGTGGCTTTTTCCACGCCGACAATCTGTCCGGTCTTTTTCAGGATTTCGTTGCGGGTCATGCCCTGATCCAGCAGCTTGAGTGCCTCGCGTGGATCTTTGGAAAAGATTACGTCGACGTCTTCGAAGCGAATTATGCTCATGCGTCACCCCCTACTTTGGCGTCGGGTTGTTTGCAGATACGGTCGAGCATGATCGCCAGCAGTACGATCGCCAGGCCCGCTTCGAAGCCCAGGGCGATATCAGCAGTGTTCAGTGCGTTGACCACCGGTTTGCCGAGTCCGTCGGCGCCTACCAGTGCCGCGATCACCACCATCGACAACGACAGCATGATGCACTGGGTGATGCCGGCCGCGATGCTCGGCATGGCGTGAGGCAGTTCGATCCGTGAGAGCAGTTGGCGACGCGAGCAGCCGAAGGCCTTGCCGGCGTCCATCAGTTCTTGCGGGACATCGCGGATGCCCAGATAGGTCAGGCGGATCGGCGCAGCGATGGCGAACACCACCGTGGAGATCAGGCCCGGGACCACACCCAGCCCGAAGAGGGTCAGGGTAGGAATGAGGTAAACGAAGGTCGGTACGGTCTGCATCAGATCGAGTACCGGACGCATGACAGTGTAGAACATCGGTTTGTGTGCGGCGACGATGCCCAGCGGCACGCCGATGACCACGCAGACCAGGGTCGCGAACATGACCTGGGCGAGGGTTTCCATGGTTTCCTGCCAGTACCCCAGATTGAGGATCAGCAGGAAGGAGGCGATCACGAAAGCGGTCAATCCCCATTTGCGCTGGATCAGGTGCGCGAGCAGGGCGATCAGGCCAATCAAGACCAGTGGGTTGAACCAGGTCAGCGCGAACGTCACGCCGTGGATCATCGTTTCCAGTGTCACGGCGATTGCGTCGAAGGTGTTGGCGCCGTGTTGCGTCAACCATTCAACGAAGCCCGCGATGTACTGGCCTAAAGGTATTTTCTGATCAATCAGCATGGTAGTGAACGTCCGCATGCAAGGAAATAAACAGCCCGGGTGGGCGAGCCCACCCGGCATAAGCGATTACTGAAGCTTGGCTTTAACGGCCTCCAGGCCAGGTTTACCGTCAATGGTGGTTACGCCAGCGAGCCAGGTATCGAGCACTTGTGGATTCTTTTTCAGCCAGGCCTTGGCGGCCGCGTCAGGCTTCATCTTGTCGTCGAGGATGTTGCCCATCAGTTCGCTTTCCATGTCGACGGTGAACTCCAGGTTCTTCAGCAACTGACCGACGTTGCTGCATTCCTCGGCATAACCCTTGCGGGTATTGGTCGCCACGGTCGCAGCACCGAAATCGGGGCCGAAGAAATCATCGCCACCGGTCAGGTATTGAATCTTGAAGCGCTTGTTCATCGGGTGCGGCGCCCAGCCGAGGAATACCACGGCGGTGTCGCGTTTTTGCGCGCGATCCACCTGCGAGAGCATGCCCGCTTCCGACGATTCGACGACTTTGAAACCGGCGGTTTTCAGGCCGAAGGCGTCCTTGTCGATCATGCTCTGGATCAGACGGTTGCCGTCGTTGCCAGGCTCGATGCCGTAGATCTTGCCGTCGAGTTCTTTCTTGAATTTGGCGATGTCGGCGAAGTCATGCAGACCTTTGTCATACAGGGCTTGCGGCACGGCGAGGGTGTACTTGGCGCCCTTGAGGTTGGTGCGCACGGTTTCCACGGTGCCGGCGTCGCGGTAAGCCTTGATGTCGTTTTCCATGGTCGGCATCCAGTTGCCGAGGAACACGTCCATGTTCTTGCCGTCGGCCAGCGACTTGTAGGTCACGGGCACGGAGATCATGGTGGTCTTGGTCTTGTAGCCGAGGGCGTTGAGCACAACAGAGGTGGTAGCGGTGGTAGCGGTGATGTCGGTCCAGCCGACATCGGAGAAGTTAACGGTACTGCACTGTGCCGGTTCTGCAGCTTGCGCCAGTAACGGCAGACTCAGCATGGCGGCCAACAACAACGACGGGGAACCTTTCATGGATGGACTCCTTGGTGTTTTTTTTGGCAGTGTTCCGACTGTGGACCACCGCACTTATAGGTTGCGGTTGGATGGCGTTCTGGAGACAGCTCTACCACGGCGCCTTGCAATCGAGTCATAACGATCATGTACCAGTGAAAATCTGACGCCTACAGGGGGGGTCGTATCCAGTACAGGGATGGTCGCATCCAGTGTCAGTGACGTCGTTTACAGCTTTTTTCAGCCCCGAATGGCCATCTGAACCGCACAAAAACGGCGAAAAACCGGGGCGAAAACGGCGCGGCGCTGGTGGACATGAGTGCGTCGGTGTCAGACGCCGTGCGCTCCGACAAAAGCCTGATGATGCGGGCATTCCGGCGGATCGCAGCTTGAGCGTAGCAGCTCCGCCAGCGGGCGCTTCACGCCCCGGACCGGCATCCTCAGGAGCTCTGCAGCAATGGCTATCAGCGTTTTCGACCTGTTCAAAATCGGCATCGGCCCTTCCAGTTCCCACACCGTCGGGCCCATGCGCGCCGCGGCGTTGTTCGTCGAGTCGCTACGGGACAAGCACCAGTTGGAACAGGTGCGCCGTATAGAAGTGCAATTGTTCGGATCGCTGTCGGCCACGGGCATTGGTCACGGCAGCGACAACGCGGTGATCATGGGTTTGATGGGCGAGTGGCCGGACGCAATCGACCCGTCGCAGATCGGCCCGCGCATACAGGCCCTGCGTGAAACTCACACACTGTTATTGGATGGTCGTTTGTCGGTGCCGTTTGTCTGGGCACGGGACATGCGCCTGATCGACGAGAACCTGCCATTCCACCCCAATGCCATGACTATCGTTGCCGAGGGTGATCACGGCGAACTGCATCGCGACACCTACTATTCGGTGGGCGGCGGTTTTGTCGTGGATCAAGCGCAGGCGTCCAGCGGCGTGGTCGATCTGGATCGCACTGAGTTGCCCTACGACTTTTCCAGTGCGGTTGAACTGTTGGAGTTGTGCAAGAAAAACAACCTGCGCGTCGCCGAATTGATGATGGCCAACGAAAAGGTCTGGCGCAGTGAAGAAGAGATCCGCGCCGGGCTGATGAAGTTGTGGCGGGCGATGCAGGATTGCGTCGAGCAGGGCCTGAAACACGAAGGCATCTTGCCCGGCGGACTGAATGTGCGTCGGCGCGCGGCAAAGCTGCATCGCAGCCTGCAGGAACTGGGCAAGCCCAATGTGATCGGTTCAACGTTGAGCGCGATGGAGTGGGTCAACCTGTTCGCTCTGGCGGTTAATGAAGAAAACGCGGCGGGCGGGCGCATGGTCACGGCGCCGACCAATGGCGCCGCAGGGATCATTCCGGCGGTATTGCACTACTTTATGAAGTTCAGTGAAGCGGTGACTGACGCCAACGTGGTCGATTACTTCCTCGGTGCAGCGGCGGTGGGGATTCTGTGCAAAAAGAATGCTTCGATCTCGGGCGCCGAAGTGGGTTGCCAGGGCGAAGTCGGTTCGGCGTGTGCGATGGCGGCGGCGGGGCTGGCGGAGATTCTTGGTGCCACGCCGGAGCAGTTGTGCAACGCGGCCGAAATTGGCCTGGAACATAACCTCGGGTTGACCTGCGATCCGGTTGGCGGCCTGGTGCAAGTGCCGTGCATCGAGCGCAATGCGATTGCGGCGGTTAAAGCAATCAATGCGGCGCAGATGGCGTTGCGTGGCGATGGTCAGCACTTTATCTCGCTGGACCGGGTGATCCGCACCATGCGTGATACCGGCGCTGATATGCATGACAAATATAAAGAGACATCGCGTGGTGGGTTGGCGGTCAGCGCTGTGGAGTGCTGAGACCGAGTCGCCTCCATCGCGAGCAGGCTCGCTCCTACAGGGGAACGCATTCCAAATGTAGGAGTGAGCCTGCTCGCGATAGCGCCAGACCAGTCAAAACTGCTCACCAAGTGAACACAGACAATAAATCACGCCACCTTTTAGCGCGTCGCAATCAGATAAGAGTCTTTCCCACCTGTTACACGCGCTCAGCTCTCCTACCGTCCGTCACCCGTGCTTGCGGTGACACTGTCCGACAATCGCGCGCAGGCCAGTTCCCACAAGTGCTACCGATTTGCTCACACCCCTGGGGGCAGGGCGTTCAGCAACGCTGATGGCACTTCGAAACACCTTTCGTCGGACGGCTCGTATAGACACGTCGCGACGTCGTTTTCAGGAGTTATTGAACAGCCATTCAATTTTAGGCATGGCATTTGCTCTGTCATAACAAAGCCCGTCTCCCACGCGAGAACGCTGGCAATAACAAGAGCCTCCGCCTGAGGCCATCACCCGCTTTGTGTGAGGAGATACCGCGATGACGTCGTTCAACTCCGGGGCCCAACCCCAGAACCGTGCGCCTCAATCCATCGGCTTTCTGCTGCTGGACAATTTCACGCTGATTTCTCTGGCGTCCGCAGTAGAACCCCTGCGCATGGCCAACCAATTGTCCGGTCGCGAGCTGTATCGCTGGAGTACCCTCACCGTCGATGGCGGCCAGGTGTGGGCCAGTGACGGTCTGCAAATCACTCCCGACGCTTCCATGCACAAAGCCCCGCCACTGGACACTGTGATTGTCTGCGGCGGCATCGGCATTCAACGCACCGTTACCCGTGAACACGTTTCCTGGCTGCAAAGCCAGGCGCGTCAGTCCAAGCGCCTCGGCGCCGTGTGCACCGGCAGTTGGGCTTTGGCCTGCGCCGGGTTGCTCGATGGTTTCGATTGCAGCGTGCACTGGGAATGTCTGGCGGCGATGCAGGAAGCCTTCCCGCGCGTGGCCATGAGCACCCGTTTGTTCACCCTCGACCGTAACCGTTTCACCAGCTCCGGCGGTACCGCGCCGCTGGACATGATGCTGCACCTGATCAGCCGCGATCACGGCCGTGAACTGTCCGCCGCGATCTCGGAGATGTTCGTCTACGAACGAATCCGCAACGAACAGGATCACCAGCGTGTGCCGCTCAAGCACATGCTCGGCACCAACCAGCCGAAGCTGCAGGAAATCGTGGCGCTGATGGAAGCCAACCTCGAAGAGCCGATCGACCTCGATGAACTGGCGGTGTACGTCGCCGTGTCGCGTCGACAGTTGGAGCGCCTGTTCCAGAAATACCTGCACTGCTCGCCGTCGCGTTACTACTTGAAGCTGCGCCTGATCCGCGCCCGGCAGTTGCTCAAGCAAACGCCGATGTCGATCATCGAAGTGGCGTCCGTGTGTGGTTTCGTCTCGACGCCGCACTTCTCCAAGTGCTATCGCGAATACTTCGGCATTCCGCCGCGTGACGAGCGTGTGGGTTCCAACACCACTCAACAAGTGGCGATGTTGCCACTGCCGCAGGCCATCGTGATGTCGCCGCTGTCGGGGCCGATGTCGGCGTTGAGTCAGGCTCGGAATGAGTCGACGTTTGCCAGCGTAAGGCTCTGATGAGGGTCGTTCCCACGCTCTGCGTGGGAACGCAGCCCGGGACGCTCTGCGTCCCAAAAGGCCGAACGCGGAGCGTCCGTTGAGGCATTCCCACGCAGAGCGTGGGAACGATCAGGTGAGCAACGTCAGGCGCTATGGCTTTGCTGATAGTCCGCCAATGCCGGCAGTAATTGTTTGTCGATCGCCTGGCGCACCGCCGGCTGGATACTGGCGCCGCTGGTGTACATGTCCTTGACCATTTTGCGCAGTTCAAACGCGCGAACATTATCCAGACCGCGCACCGCGCACTCGCAAGCCTTATCGGCAGTAGTGCCACTGGGCACTTGAATACCCAACGCCTTGAGCTGGCCCAACAAATCTTCCTGATCGATCAAATCGGCATACATCATGACGCGCATCCTTCTTCGGTAACGGAGGTCGTGGCTCGATTCTGGTAGCCACGTCGGGGCACGGCAAGGGCGTTTTGTCGCAGTGGCTGCGACGGCTATGAACAGGTCGTTTTCGGCTAACTCGCCGCTCAAGGGAGTGGGCACACTGAACTCAGCTTGCAACACGAAGGTTTGGTCACCCTCGCTTGGCAGCTCCTCAACAGTAGCTTGAGCCCCGATCCAGTCACGGCTGGTATCGGGGCTTTTTTTGTCTGTGAATCAGTTAGAAATTTGTTGTTCCTGCCGACGTCATCGCTGGCAAGCCAGCTCCCACAAGTTTTGAGTCTGGTCGCATATTTGTGAAACGCCGCCGAACCCTGTGGGAGCGGGCTTGCCCGCGATGAACGATGACGCGGTCTATCTTTGCAACACGAGGATCCGCGACAACAACTCATCCCGGTCGATATAGCAGCCCTGAAAATGCCGCGCCCCGGTCGCCGGATCGAAGGCATTACGCGCGTGCAACGTACGGCGATTATCGAAGCACCACAGCTCACCGGAATTAAGCCGCTGCATCAGCCGAAACCGTGGCTCGCGTGTCATCGCGATAAAGCGTCGATAAGCCCGATACAACCGTGGCATCTGCTCTACCGACGTATCGAACGCTCCGCGCAAAAAGTTCGCCATGCGAATTTCCGCCACACGTCCCAAGGCGTCCAAAGCAATGATCGGCGCCAGGCAGCGATAGTCGCTATGGCGATCCTTGTTGCGAAACTCCACGGGGATTTCACACAGCGCCTGAAACGCCTCCGGGTCTTCACTGCGCAACGCATCGGCAATCGCAAAACCATCGACAAAAATGCTCTCGCCACCCTC
Organism: Pseudomonas sp. B21-041; assembly: GCF_024748675.1. NCBI lineage: Bacteria > Pseudomonadati > Pseudomonadota > Gammaproteobacteria > Pseudomonadales > Pseudomonadaceae > Pseudomonas > Pseudomonas sp. B21-041. Next base: position 5,900,240 of record NZ_CP087175.1, on the reverse strand, counting down.
GGCGTCATTCACCAGACAATGCAGAAATTGCAGCCCCGGTTGCAGCTCGCGGGTCGGTAGATCGGTGTGCAACGGCAGGTTGAAAGCGGTGTAGGCATTGCTGTCGGCATCGGCTTTGGATTGCACGTTGAACAGCACACCGAAGTTGCTCTCGCGAATGAAGGAAATGCGTTGCGCGATGAGCTTCAGTGAACCGGGCTCGGTAGGCACGCCGCGCACTTGCGTCAGGCCGATGTCGCGTACGGCAAGCAGCCATTGCAGCAGGGCGGCGTTGTCGTTCATCAGTGCCGCGTATTCGAACACCGGCAGCTGCGAGTCGCTGCGCCACAGATAAGGCTTGGGTTTGCCAGCCAGACGTTCGGCGCGGGAATCATCGTCGTAGGCATGAGCGCGCAGCCAGCCGGGATCGAAACGGCTGAGGTGACCGTCCTGCCAGTCGATGCGCAGGCAGCCGTCGGTATCGATATGGGCGGCGGCAGGCTTGAGGTCTTCAGCGGCATCGACAATCTCGAACACCTGCTCGCGGGTAACGTTGTAGACGCACTGCGGGCACGGGCAGTTATCCCGCAACCAGACGTGGTGAAACGGGCTGATGCGACCGTCAGCCCATGCGATGGCAACGCGATCCGCCAGGGTCTGCACGCCACCGAGCGCGCTGATCAACGGATAAGTACGGAAATCGGCAACAGCGGCAGCGGTGTTCATGGCGGCTCCTTGTGATCGATGGATTACCTGGCGGGTGGCAGTGCGATAACGCGGCCGATGTAAGCGGGAGCGGGCAAGTCTTTCTGCTCGGCGACGATGCTTTGCAGGCGGCTCAGGGTGTCCGCGCTGAACGTTGCCGAACGCGGGCCGGCGAGGTCGACGTGCAAGAGCATTTGTTCGTTGCCGGCCAGTTCCTGCTCGTCACCGACCTTGTGCAGGCTGTGATAGAGGTGCAGGCGTTTGCTGTCGTGGGCGATGATTTGCGTGCGTACTTCCACCTCGGTATCGAGTTTCACTTCGTGCAGATAATTGAGGTGCAGTTCGAGGGTGAACAGCGAGTTGCCACTGGCTTCGCGGTTGTTGCTGTCCATGCCGAGGCGGTCCATCAGGGCGTCGGTGGCGTAGCTGAAAATCAGCAGGTAGAAGGCGTCGCGCAGGTGGCCGTTGTAGTCGACCCAGTCGGGGATGATTGTGGTTTGGTAGGTGGTGAGAGTGGGCATGATTGGGTTCCGGCAGTGGGCGGGTCGTTAGGATCAAGAGCTACCCCCTCACCCCAGCCCTCTCCCCCAAGGGGGCGGGGGGAAAGGGAGCCGATCTTTATGCTATTCAAAACTTGAGTTCGGCTCGGTGGTGCAAGTCGGCGTAACTCGAACAATCAACACGGTCAGTCCCCTCTACCTCCGGGAGAGGGCTAGGGTGAGGGACTGCAATGTCACGGCAGACATATCACTCGCTGAACGCCATCCCATGCTTTTCCTTTGTGGTCTTCACCGCCTCAAGCACCGCCAGCAAGCAATCATCACGATAGCGCTCCAGCGCCGAAATGCTGTGACGACCAAGCTGATCACTGGTGCCATCAACCACATCATCAATCAACTTGTCAGTCAGTTCCGGCGCTGGCAGATACGTCCACGGCAACTGCAACGCCGGGCCGAATTGCGACATGAAGTGGCGCATGCCGGCATCACCCCCGGCCAAGGTATAAGTCAGGAACGTACCCATGAACGACCAGCGCAGGCCGGCGCCAAAGCGAATCGCATCATCGATCTCGCCAGTGGTCGCGACACCATCGTTGACCAGGTGCAGCGCCTCACGCCACAGCGCTTCAAGCAAGCGGTCGGCGATGAAACCGGGCACTTCTTTGCGCACGTGCAGCGGACGCATGCCGAGGGATTCGTAGACTTTCATCGCTGCCTGAACGGCCTCGGGCGCGGTGTTCTTGCCACCCACGACTTCGACCAGCGGCAGCAGATAAACCGGGTTGAACGGGTGGCCGACCACGCAGCGTTCGGGGTGCGTTGAGCTCTCGTAGAACTCACTTGGCAGCAGGCCCGAGGTACTCGAACCGATCAACGCATTAGGCTTGGCCGCGGCGCTGATTTTGCTGTGCAGCTCGAGTTTCAGTTCCAGGCGTTCCGGGGCGCTTTCCTGAATGAAGTCGGCATCGCGTACGCACTCCTCGATGGTCGCGACAAAGCGCAGACGATCCTGCGAAGCACCCGGTGCCAGACCGTTTTTCTCCAGTGCGCCCCAGGCATTGGCTACGCGTTTGCGAAGTGCCGCTTCGGCGCCCGGTGCCGGGTCCCAGGCCACCACGTCGAGGCCATGGGCGAGGGCGCGCGCGACCCAGCCACTGCCGATGACACCGCTGCCCAGCGCGGCGAAGGTTTTGATTTCGGTGATAAAGCTCATAGGAATTTTCCCGTGGAAGGTAATCCCTGTAGGAGCTGCCGAAGGCTGCGATCTTTTGATCTTGATCTTGAGAAACAAAATCAAAAGATCGCAGCCTTCGGCAGCTCCTACAGGTGAAATTTGGGGGGCAGTTAGAGCCCCATTTTTTGAGCTGAGGGTTAACCGCGCTGGGTCAGGCCCATTTTCTTGCGGCCCTCGGCCGGGGTCAGCACCCGGGCGCCGAGGCGGCTGAGGATTTCGGTGGCGCGTTCGACCAGTTGGCCGTTGGTCGCCAGCACGCCCTTGTCCAGCCACAGGTTGTCTTCCAGCCCGACCCGCACGTTGCCGCCCAACAGCACCGCTTGCGCTGCCATTGGCATCTGCATACGGCCAATGCCAAACCCGGCCCACACCGCATCGGCGGGCAGGTTGTCGACCATGGCTTTCATCGTGGTGGTATCCGCCGGCGCGCCCCACGGGATGCCCAGGCACAGCTGGAACAACGGGTTATCGAGCAGACCTTCCTTGATCATCTGCTTGGCGAACCACAGGTGACCGGTGTCGAAAATCTCCAGCTCGGCCTTCACGCCCAGCTCGGTAATACGCTTGGCGCCGGCACGCAGTTGCGCCGGAGTGGAGACATAAATGGTGTCGCCATCGCCGAAGTTCAGCGTGCCGCAATCGAGGGTGCAGATTTCCGGCAGCAACTCTTCAACGTGGGCGAGACGGGTCAGCGGGCCGACCAGATCGGTGTTCGGGCCGAACTCCATCGGGTTCTCGCCCGCGCCGATCTCCAGGTCGCCGCCCATACCGGCGGTGAGGTTGACGATGATGTCGACGTCGGCCTCGCGGATGCGCTCCATCACTTCGCGGTACAGCGCCACGTCGCGGCTGAACTTGCCGGTCTGCGGATCGCGCACATGGCAGTGCACGACGGTGGCGCCAGCCTTGGCCGCTTCCACCGCAGCAGCAGCAATTTGTTTCGGGGTGACCGGCACGTGCGGGCTCTTGGCGGTCGTGTCGCCAGCACCGGTGAGTGCGCAGGTGATGATGACGTCGTGGTTCATGGTGCGGTTTCCTTCAGGCGTGATGGGTCTGTCCGCAGCCCTTTTCGGGGCTGCGAAGCTTCGTCCGGTTCCCTCTCCCCTTGGGAGAGGGCTAGGGTGAGGGGCTTTTAAATGAGAGGGTTATTTGCTGGTCAGCTGCAGGTTTTCAGCCGCCGGTTTGCCATCGAACGTGGTCACACCTTCCAGCCAGCGCTGCTTGTCTTCCGGGTGATCCTTGAGCCATTGCTTGGCCGACTCGAAGGCGTCCTTGTGGTCGAGCAGCGGCTGCATCATCCGGCTCTCGTCCTCGGCGGTGAACGTCAGATTGGTCAGCAGGCGACCAATGTTCGGGCATTGCTCGGCGTATTTCGGCGCTGTGACCGTCCACACGGTGGCCATGCCTTCATTCGGGCCGAGGGCGTCGTCGCTGCCGGTCAGATAAGTCATCTTGACGTTGACGTTCATCGGGTGCGGCGCCCAGCCGAAGAACACCACGGCCTCTTTGCGGCGCACGGCGCGGTCGACGGCGGCGAGCATGCCGGCCTCGCTCGACTCGACCAGCTGGAATTTGCCGAGGCCGAACTGGTTCTTGGCGATCATCGCTTTGATCTGCGTGTTGGCGCCCGAGCCTGGCTCGATGCCGTAGATCTTGCCGCCCAGTTCTTTTTCGAACTTGGCAATGTCGGCGAAGGTTTTCAGGCCCTTGTCGGCCAGATAAGTCGGCACGGCGAGGGTCGCACGGGCATCTTTCAGGCTTGGCGCTTCGAGGACTTTGACCTGATTGGCGTCGACAAACGGCGTGATGGTCTGGGTCATCAGCGGGTTCCAGTAACCGAGGAACAGGTCCAGGCGCTGATCGCGGATCCCGGCGAAGATGATTTGCTGGGACGCACTGGTTTGTTTGGTGTTGTAGCCGAGGCCGTCGAGCAGGACCTGGGTCATGGCACTGGTGGCGATCACGTCGGTCCAGTTGACCACGCCCATGCGCACGTTCTGGCACGAGGCGGGTTCGGCCGCCATGACGCTGGCGCTCAAGAAAGCGGTACCGCTGAGTGCAAGAACACAGCTGCTGATCAGTCGTTTCATGTCGGGTTCCTCGGCAGGTGGTTTATTGTGGTTCCCGGCGTCTGATGCGCCGGTGATGCCAAGTTACGCAGCTATGCCCCCGTAAAAGCGCACTGCGGCGACTGGCATTTGCACTGTAGCGACCTGTGCGCTTGAACGCTGACGACAATCGGCGTATCAACGAGCCACGCTCCCCTCCCTCTCGTTACCCGCGAATCGAGTGCGCCCATGTCCCAGGACTTCTACTTTTTGCTGATGCCGGGGTTCTCCGCCATTGGCTTTATTTCCGCAATCGAACCGCTACGCGTGGCCAACCGCTTTCGTGGCGAGCTGTATCGTTGGCATGTGCTCAGCGCCGACGGCGGGGCGGTGCTGGCGAGCAACGGCATGTCGGTCAACGCCGACGCGGCACTGGAGCCGCTGAAGAAAGGCGCGACGTTGTTGGTGGTGGCCGGGTTTGAACCGCTGAAGTTCGCCACGCCAACCCTTGAACACTGGTTGCGGCGGCTGGATAACGAAGGCGTCACACTTGGCGCCATCGACACTGGCAGTTTTGTCCTCGCTGAAGCCGGTTTGCTCGAGGGCCATCGCCTGACCCTGCACTGGGAAGCCATTGACGCCTTCAAGGAATCTTATCCAACGCTCAGCGTCACCCAGGAGCTGTTCGAGATTGACCGGCGGCGCATCACTTCAGCGGGCGGCACGGCGTCCATTGATTTAATGCTCGATCTGATCGCCCAGGCTCATGGGCCGCAACTGGCAATTCAGGTCAGCGAACAGTTTGTGCTAGGGCGCATCCGTCCGCGCAAAGATCACCAGCGCATGGAAGTCGCCACGCGTTACGGCATCAGCAACAAGAAACTGGTGCAGGTGATCGGCGAGATGGAGCAGCACAGCGAACCGCCGCTGACCACGCTGCAACTGGCGGAATCGATCAAGGTGACGCGGAGGCAACTGGAGCGTTTGTTTCGGCTGCATCTGAACGATACACCGAGCAACTTCTACCTGCGTCTGCGCCTGGAAAAAGCCCGGCAGCTACTGCGCCAGACCGACATGAGCGTGCTTGAAGTCAGCATCGCCTGCGGCTTCGAATCACCGTCGTACTTCACCCGCAGCTACCGCGCAAAATTCGCCCGCTGCCCCCGCGAGGACCGCCGTACCGCGCAGGCCTGAAATCAAAAGATCGCAGCCTTCGGCAGCTCCTACAGGGAAATGCATTCCAATGTAGGAGCTGCCGAAGGCTGCGATCTTTTGATCTTGCTGTTGGTTACTTCTTCACCAACGCCGAACACGCCGCTTTATAAGCCTCATGCTGATACTTGTTCAACGTCCCCGGCAGCTCGAAATTATGCTTCTTCGCCTGCGCATTGATCGTCTGCGGCGACAACAACGTCACCTCGCAACCATCCAGCAACTGCAAAATCCCCTCAATCTTGAACGTCGTCGGGCCACCGGCAAACTCACCCTTCTTGCTGCGCTTCTTGATCGCAATCCGGTCAACCGAATTCTCCCGCACAAACGACGCCACCTGCGCCGCAAACATCTTCACGTTGGCCGCCTCGTCATCGTCTTCGAGGGCGATCTTCTTGGTGGCAAGGGGAACGTGGCTCAAGGCCGAACCGTCGAGAGCGGCCACGGCGATGATCGCTTCGCTGCCTTTGATTTCGATACCGCAGATTTTCATGTGATTACCTAGATTAGCTATAGAACGGCAGCTTACAGTTCAGACACTCACTCCTGCCCAATAGACTCCAAAAACTCCGACCGTTCATCACTCATCCGCGCCACGCAATCATTCTGCGCAATCGTGAACGCCTTGCTCCCCGCCGTAGCCGGGAACGCCTCCACCGCACAATCCGCGTCCCGCGTCTTCAACCACTGCTGCTGAGCCGTCTTGATCTTGGCGGTAATGTCCGCCAATTGCGTCGGGTTCTTGCCATACGCCGTCTGCATGCGTTCGTTGAGGCTGGCGTAGTTGTCCTTGAGCAGGTCTTCTGCAGTAGTGCGGCTGTAGGTCGAGCATTCCAGGGTCTGGACGTCGTTTTCGACGGCGTCGCACGGGTTGTTGTCGGACTCTTCAGCGGCGTGTACGCCGGTCGCAAGCAAAGCCAAAGCCAGGAAGATCGATTTCATTGTTGTCGCCGCTCTAATCCAGTGGTGTTTCCAAGATGCGGGAGATTCTGGCTCAAGCGCGCGGGCTTGAACAGGTAGCTGATCGGGGCGCCTGGCGACCCTTTGTCGCGGATTGACGCTTTCGGCAATTCCCCTGTCGTTTTTGCACCCGGTCGCCCCGGCACCGAGGCATATGCTGGCCCCAAAGCGCCGGCAGACGATTCGGCGCATGAATCGCCAATAAGGGGACGCCTGATGAGCCCAGCCGAATTACACGCCGACAGCATCGTTATCGACGGTCTGATCATTGCCAAATGGAACCGCGAGCTGTTCGAAGACATGCGCAAGGGCGGTCTGACGGCGGCCAACTGCACTGTGTCGGTGTGGGAAGGCTTTCAGGCGACCGTGAACAACATCGCTGCCAGCCAGAAGCTGATCCGCGAAAACAGCGACCTGGTGATGCCAGTGCGCACCACTGCCGACATCCGTCGCGCCAAGGAACAAGGCAAGACCGGCATCCTCTTCGGCTTCCAGAATGCTCACGCGTTTGAAGACCAGATCGGCTATGTCGAGGTGTTCAAACAGCTCGGCGTCGGCATCGTGCAGATGTGCTACAACACCCAGAATCTGGTCGGCACCGGTTGCTACGAGCGTGACGGCGGCCTGTCGGGTTTCGGTCGCGAAATCGTCGCCGAGATGAACCGCGTTGGCGTCATGTGCGACTTGTCCCACGTCGGTTCCAAGACTTCCGAAGAAGTCATCCTCGAATCGAAAAAACCGGTCTGCTATTCCCACTGCCTGCCGTCGGGTCTCAAAGAGCACCCGCGCAACAAGTCCGATGCAGAACTGAAGTTCATTGCCGATCACGGCGGTTTTGTCGGCGTGACCATGTTCGCGCCGTTCCTCGCCAAAGGCATCGATTCGACCATTGACGATTACGCCGAAGCGATCGAATACACCATGAACATCGTCGGCGAAGACGCCATCGGCATCGGCACCGACTTCACCCAAGGCCATGGTCAGGACTTCTTCGAATACCTGACCCACGACAAGGGCTACGCCCGCCGTCTGACCAGCTTCGGCAAGATCATCAACCCGCTGGGCATCCGCACCGTCGGCGAGTTCCCGAACCTGACCGAAACCCTGCTCAAGCGCGGCCACTCCGAGCGCGTCGTGCGCAAGATCATGGGCGAAAACTGGGTGAACGTCCTCAAAGACGTCTGGGGCGAATGAATAACTCTGGAGCCTACTCCGCTCACCGATAGCTGCGTCAGGTCCTCGCGCCAAACTCGCCGTACGTCCCGTACTGTCTCGCTTGTCGCTCCGGTCCTTCCTTGCTCTCGACGTGCTCGCTACGGCTCCAAAGTCATTCATACGGCTTGTTTATAAGAGCAGAGCAAAAGCTTTGCTCGGCACCAACCACGAATTTTTCTGGAGTTAAGTTTCCATGGCCAAGATCGCCCCGCAATTGCCAATCGAAGTCGACAGCGAGACCGGTGTCTGGACCTCCGACGCCCTGCCAATGCTGTACGTACCGCGTCACTTCTTCGTCAACAACCACATGGGCATCGAAGAGGTTTTGGGCGCTGAAGCTTATGCCGAGATCCTCTACAAGGCCGGCTACAAGTCCGCCTGGCACTGGTGCGAGAAAGAAGCTGAATGCCACGGCCTGGAAGGCGTCGCGGTATTCGAGCATTACATGAAGCGCCTGTCGCAGCGCGGCTGGGGCCTGTTCAAGATTCAGGACATCGACCTCGACAAAGGCACTGCCAGCGTCAAGCTCGAACACTCGGCATTCGTCTACGTCTACGGCAAGGTCGGGCGCAAAGTCGATTACATGTTTACCGGTTGGTTTGCCGGGGCCATGGATCAGATTCTTGAGGCTCGCGGCAGCAAGATTCGCACCGTCGCCGAGCAAGTCTACGGTGGCTCCGAAGAAGGCCACGACGACGGCCTGTTCACCGTCAAGCCGTTGTAAGTCGAGGAACCCGCCATGGCTTTCGAAGCAATGTTCCAGCCGATCCAGATCGGTAAACTGACCATCCGCAACCGCGTGCTCAGCACCGCGCACGCTGAGGTCTACGCAACGGACGGCGGCATGACCACCGACCGCTACGTCAAATACTACGAAGAGAAAGCCAAGGGCGGCATCGGCCTGGCGATTTGCGGCGGCTCCTCTGTGGTCGCCATCGACAGCCCGCAGGAATGGTGGAGCTCGGTGAATTTGTCCACCGACCGCATCATTCCGCATTTCCAGAATCTGGCCGACGCCATGCACAAGCATGGCGCCAAGATCATGATTCAGATTACCCACATGGGCCGGCGCTCGCGCTGGGACGGCTTCAACTGGCCGACGCTGATGTCGCCCTCGGGCATCCGTGAACCGGTACACCGCGCCACCTGCAAAACCATCGAGCCGGAAGAAATCTGGCGGGTGATTGGCAACTATGCCCAGGCGGCGCGTCGGGCCAAGGCCGGTGGTCTCGACGGCGTTGAGCTGTCAGCGGTGCACCAGCACATGATCGACCAGTTCTGGAGCCCGCGCGTCAACAAGCGTACCGACGAATGGGGTGGCACCTTCGAAGGCCGGATGAAGTTCGGTCTGGAAGTGCTGAAAGCCGTGCGCGCCGAGGTCGGTGACGACTTCTGCGTGGGCATGCGTATCTGCGGTGACGAGTTCCACCCGGACGGCTTGTCCCACGAGGACATGAAGCAGATCGCTAAGTACTACGACGACACCGGCATGCTCGACTTCCTCGGTGTTGTCGGCTCGGGTTGTGACACTCACAACACCCTGGCCAACGTGATTCCGAACATGAGTTATCCACCGGAGCCGTTCCTGCATCTGGCCGCCGGGATCAAGGAAGTGGTCAAGGTGCCGGTGCTGCACGCACAGAACATCAAGGATCCGAACCAGGCCACGCGCATCCTTGAAGGCGGTTACGTCGACATGGTCGGCATGACCCGTGCGCACATTGCTGACCCGCACCTGATCGCCAAGATCAAGATGGGCCAGATCGACCAGATCAAACAGTGCGTCGGCGCCAACTATTGCATCGACCGCCAGTATCAAGGCCTCGACGTGCTGTGCATCCAGAATGCTGCAACGTCCCGTGAATACATGGGCGTGCCGCACATCATCGAGAAATCCACCGGGCCGAAGCGCAAAGTGGTGATCGTCGGTGCCGGCCCGGCCGGGATGGAAGCGGCACGTGTTGCTGCCGAGCGAGGCCACGACGTGACCCTGTTCGAGAAGAAGGAATTCATCGGCGGACAGATCACCACCGCATCGAAAGCGCCGCAGCGTGACCAGATCGCCGGTATTACCCGTTGGTTCCAACTGGAACTGGCGCGGCTGAAAGTCGATCTGCGCCTGGGCACGGCGGCTGATGCCGACACCATCATGGACTTGCGTCCGGACGTGGTGGTGCTGGCGGTCGGCGGGCATCCGTACCTGGAACAGAACGAACACTGGGGCGCCGCCGAAGGGCTGGTGGTCAGCAGCTGGGACGTGCTCGACGGCAAGGTCGCGCCGGGCAAGAACGTGCTGGTCTACGACACCATTTGCGAGTTCACCGGGATGTCGGTTGCTGACTTCCTCGCCGACAAAGGCAGCCAGGTCGAGATTGTCACCGACGACATCAAACCGGGCGTGGCCATCGGCGGTACGTCGTTCCCGACCTACTACCGCAGCATGTACCCGAAAGAAGTGATCATGACCGGCGACATGATGCTGGAAAAGGTCTACCGCGAAGGCGACAAACTGGTCGCGGTGCTGGAGAACGAATACACCGGCGCGAAAGAGGAGCGGGTGGTCGATCAGGTGGTGGTGGAAAACGGTGTGCGTCCGGATGAGGAAATCTACTACGCGCTCAAAGAGGGTTCGCGCAACAAGGGCCAGATCGACGTCGAAGCGTTGTTCGCGATCCAGCCGCAACCTTCGCTGAGCACCACCGGCGACGGCTACTTGCTGTTCCGCATCGGCGACTGCGTGGCGCAGCGCAACACGCACGCCGCGATCTATGACGCCCTGCGGCTCTGCAAGGATTTCTAAGGGCTAGTGAACCGATCGTTCCCGCGCTCTGCGTGGGAATGCCGCAATGGACGCTCTGCGTCCGCTTGGGACGCGAAGCGTCCCGGGATGCATTCCCACGCAGAGCGTGGGAACGATCATTGAACGCCGTGTTTCTCCAGGTTGTACTGGTGGGAGCTTCACCATGTTGAACACCCTTCTTCCAATCCTGTTGTTCGCAGCTATCGGGCTTGGTGTCCTCGGCGCGTTGCGGCGGGTAGCGATGTGGCGCCGGGGCCGGGCCTCGAAGGTCGATCTGATCGGCGGCCTGTTCGCCATGCCCAAGCGCTACATGGTCGATTTGCACCATGTCGTGGCGCGGGACAAATACATCGCCAACACCCACGTGGCCACGGCCGGCGGTGCGGTGGCGTCGATTGTGCTGGCGCTGCTGGTGCACGGTTTCGGCCTGCATAACCGCATACTCGGTTACGCCTTGCTGCTGATGACGGCGGTGATGTTCGTCGGTGCGATCTTCGTTTATCTGCGTCGGCGCAACCCGCCGGCGCGGCTGTCGAAAGGCCCGTGGATGCGCCTGCCGAAAAGCCTGCTGGCGTTCTCGGCGTCGTTCTTTCTGCTGACCTTGCCGGTGGCCGGGATTCTTCCGGAAAACTTTGGCGGCTGGATACTCGCGGTCATCCTCGGGATCGGCGTGTTGTGGGGCGTGTCGGAACTGTTCTTCGGCATGACCTGGGGCGGGCCGATGAAACACGCCTTTGCCGGTGCCTTGCACTTGGCGTGGCACCGTCGCGCTGAACGTTTTGGTGGTGGTCGTTCCACCGGCCTCAAACCGCTGGATCTCAATGATCCTTCAGCACCATTAGGGGTAGAGAAACCCAAGGATTTCACCTGGAACCAGTTGCTCGGTTTCGACGCCTGCGTGCAGTGCGGCAAGTGCGAAGCGGCGTGCCCGGCGTTCGCTGCCGGTCAGCCGCTGAACCCGAAGAAACTGATTCAGGACATGGTCGTCGGTCTCGCCGGTGGCACCGATGCGAAGTTCGCCGGCAGCCCGTATCCCGGCAAACCAGTGGGCGAACACAGCGGTAATCCACATCAACCGATCGTTAACGGTCTGGTCGACGCCGAAACCCTGTGGTCGTGCACCACCTGCCGTGCCTGCGTCGAGGAGTGCCCGATGATGATCGAGCACGTCGACGCCATCGTCGACATGCGCCGGCACCTGACCCTGGAAAAAGGCGCGACCCCGAATAAGGGCGCCGAGGTCCTCGAAAACCTGATCGCCACCGACAACCCAGGCGGTTTCGCCCCGGGCGGGCGGATGAACTGGGCGGCGGATCTGAACCTCAATCTGCTCAGCGAGAAGAAATCCACCGACGTACTGTTCTGGGTCGGCGACGGTGCCTTCGACATGCGCAACCAGCGCACTTTGCGCGCGTTCGTCAAAGTGCTGAAAGCGGCGAAAATCGACTTCGCCGTGTTGGGGCTGGAAGAACGTGACAGTGGCGACGTGGCCCGCCGTCTCGGCGATGAAGCAACCTTCCAGTTGCTCGCCAAGCGCAACATCCAGACCCTGGCCAAATACAGCTTCAACCGCATCGTTACCTGCGATCCGCATAGCTTCCATGTGTTGAAAAACGAGTACGGCGCGTTCGACGGCAACTATCTGGTGCAACACCACAGCACCTACATGGCGGAAATCATTCAGGCCGGTGCGTTGAACCTCGGTCAGCACAAAGGCAACAGCGTGACCTATCACGACCCGTGCTACCTCGGTCGTTACAACGGCGAGTACGAAGCGCCGCGCGAAGTGCTGCGTGCGCTCGGTATTGAAGTCAAAGAGATGCAACGTTCCGGCTTCCGTTCGCGCTGCTGCGGCGGTGGCGGCGGGGCGCCGATCACTGACATTCCGGGTAAGCAACGGATTCCTGATATGCGCATGGAAGACATCCGCGAGACCGGCGCCGAACTGGTGGCGGTGGGTTGTCCACAGTGCACGGCGATGCTCGAAGGCGTGGTCGAACCGCGTCCGCTGATCAAGGACATCGCCGAACTGGTCGCCGACGCGCTGCTCGAAGACGCCGCGCCAAGCAAGCCTGCCACTCCGGCCAAACGTGAACCTGCGGAGGCCCACTGATGAGCGACATTATCCGCCGCGACCCGCGCGCCGAATGGATTGCGCGTAACCGCCTGCACCCGCTGCACGCGGCCATGCAACCAGCGCAACACAGCTGGATGGGACCTAACGGCATCATCCGCAAAAACCTCCATGGCATCGGTTTTATCGGCCCCAACGGCATCAAGCGTATCGACCGCAGCGGCGCGCAACAGGGCGGGGCGGTCAAACGCTCGGCGGCTGTGGAAGTGCAATTGCCGCTGCATCAGGTGCCGGCCCCGGCGTTCTATATCTGTGTGGTGCCGGACATGGTCGGCGGCCGCCTGAGCAGCCACGATCGCGACTTGCTCGGCCTCGCTCATCAGCTCGCCGGCAATGACGGCGCGGTGCTGGCGGTGGTCTTTGGCGAGCACAAGGAAAATGCCTTCGCCACGGCAGGCGTCGATCGCTTGCTGGTACTCGAGGGCGAAGCCTTTAGTGGTTATGCACCGGAGCAACGCGCGCAAGGTTTGCGCGCTGTGGATAACCAGTTCAACCCGCGTCACTGGCTGCTCCCTGACAGTCGCAGCGGTGGCGGTGAACTCGGCCGGCGCTTTGCCGCGGCATTGGGCGAGCGCCCGGCGACACGGGTCTGGCAGGTCAAGGATCAGGAATGCATCGGCCGCGCTGGCGCGGGGCTGCAAGACCTTGCCCGTCCCGTCGCACGGTTGATTCTGGCGGCGGCCGAATGCGCTGAACCGGTCAGTGAAACCCGTCACGAAGCGTTGCCGGTGGAGTTATCCACAAGTGTCGCTCGTAGCCTGTCGCGGATTGAAGATCTCGGCGCCGTTGCGGTCGACCCGGCAGCGATTCCGATGGCCGAAGCGGAGTTCATTTTCTCCGGCGGCAACGGCGTCAAGGACTGGGCACTGTTCCACGAAACGGCGGCGGCACTCGGCGCTACCGAAGGTGCGTCGCGGGTGGCGGTGGACGATGGCTTCATGGCCCGTGATCGCCAGGTCGGCGCGTCCGGCACCTGGGTTACCGCGCGGGTGTATGTTGCGGTGGGGATTTCCGGGGCGATCCAGCACCTGCAAGGCATTGGTGCCTGTGACAAGGTGGTGGCGATCAACCTCGATCCGGGTTGCGACATGATCAAGCGTGCAGACCTCTCTGTGATCGGCGAGAGCGCAGAGATTCTTCAGGCGTTGATCGAGGCGGTGGCGGCTTACCGCAACGAAGCCAAGCGCGATGCGGCTTAAGGAAACGCTATGAACACGAAAGTAATCAGTCTGGTTTCAATCGGCGCTCACCCTACTTCCGGGCGGCCACGCCGCGCTGATCAGGACGCGCGCGCCGTGGAACTGGGTTTGCAACTGGCTGGGGATAACTTGCAAGTGCTGCATGCCGGCGACGTTGCGGAGCCGGCGTTGCGCGCCTATCTGGGCATGGGTCTTGAGCAGATGCATGTGCTGGAGCAACCGGCTGGTGCCGATGCGCTGCCGGCGCTGACCGCGTATCTGCGTGATGCCGGTGCGCAGGTGGTGCTGACCGGCAGCCAGGCAGAGACCGGTGAAGGTTCGGGGATGTTGCCGTTCTTGCTGGCGGAAGGTCTGGGCTGGCCGCTGGTGGTGGGACTGGCGCAGGTCGAGTCGATCAATGACGGTTCAGCACTGGTGCTGCAAGCGTTGCCGCGCGGGCAACGGCGCCGGTTGAAAGTGAAGCTGCCGTTTCTGGCGACTGTGGATAACGCCGCGCCGAAACCTCGGCAGAGTGCCTACGGGCCGGCGCGACGCGGGGTCTTGCAGGCTGACGACGTCGAAGTGGTGGACGATGAGTTGCTCGCGGTTGCTACTTTGCAACCGGCCAAGCCACGGCCGAAACGCTTGAAGGTGATCAAGGCCAAGAGTGGGGCGGACCGGATGAAGGCCGCGACGGCCAAGGCCAGTGGGGGCGGGGGGCAAGTGCTCAAAGGTGTTACTGCACAGGCCGGGGCTGAAGCGATCCTCAAGTTGCTGATTGAAGAAGGTGTGGTTCGCTGAAAAGCCCCTCACCCTAGCCCTCTCCCAGAGGGAGAGGGGATCTACGGTGGCGTACTCAAGCGTTACATCGACCTGAGAGATCGGCGTGAGCTCAGGTCTGGCCAAGCTAAGGACACCGCATAAGTCGCAAGTCGCTGCATATTTCCAATACACCTGGGTCGGCTCCCTCTCCCGGAGGGAGAGGGCTGGGGTGAGGGGGGCTGTTTACCCACAATCCCTGTTGGCGGATCTGTGGATAACGTGTTCGCCCATCCCTGCACCCCGCGCCAATCAAGCCCTACAGCCCTTCGATCAAAAAACAACCAGCCTAAGTTACGGATTTTCTGGGCTTTTTATCTTGGATAACTGAATAAGTTGCCCCCAATCTCTGTTGGCGCTTCTGTGGATAAGATGTTCGCTATCCGCTGAAGCCCATACAAACCGTGGCTTTCGAAGGGGTGATCAAAAAACAGTCAATTCGTCAGTTTCCGCACTTAATTCCCGCGCAAGCCTCGATTTCACACAGCCTCCAACGCTTTTCCACAGCAAGGCCAAAGTTACCCCCGATCTCTGTTGGCGCTTCTGTGGATAACGTGTTTGCCATCCCCTACAGGCCTTACAGAACGTGGCTTGCAAGAATGTGATCAAAAAACAACCAATACGTCTGGCAAACCGTCATTCTGGATAAGTCACGATTTTTCTCTACAAATCAGCAAGTTATTTTTTTAATCATCCACAGTTACCCCCATTTGCTGTGGGTGGCTATGTGGATAACTTGTTCGTCAAACCCCGCAAGCCCCGTCCGGCATAGTCCAAATGGCAATTGATCACATTTCATACAGTTCTAAGACGTTGCCTTGACTTCGATTCCTGCGCTGTCTTCACTGCAATGGCACAAGGACAGCCGTCACTTATCCACATCAGGTTCTGGGAGAACGCATGATGGATAGTCAGCCGCACC
Organism: Pseudomonas sp. B21-041; assembly: GCF_024748675.1. Lineage (NCBI taxonomy): Bacteria > Pseudomonadati > Pseudomonadota > Gammaproteobacteria > Pseudomonadales > Pseudomonadaceae > Pseudomonas > Pseudomonas sp. B21-041. The sequence goes on along the minus strand of NZ_CP087175.1, from coordinate 5,884,534 downwards.
GCCCCCCGCCCTCGCCACGCAAGCGCACGCTACGGCGCGCCGCCAATCAGCACGCTCGCCTGTAGCGCGCCCCACCCGCCAGACCGCTGTGCTGTCGCCGGACTTGATCCGGTGGCCAGGTGCCCGTCCGCCCATTGATTGCAGGCAACCGCAGAGTTGCCCCATCTGCCTGATTAGAGGAACCACCTCATGACACGGATCGCAACGCCCATCAGCGAGATCAAGGAACACTACGATGTGATTGTCATTGGTTCAGGCTACGGCGGCGGCATTGCTGCCTCGCGCCTGTCCCGTGCCGGCAAACGTGTGTGCCTGCTCGAACGCGGTCGGGAAATCCAGCCCGGCGAATACCCCAACACCATGATCGCCGCCACCGAGGAACTGCAGGTGCATGACCCGGACGGCCATATCGGCTCGCGCACCGGGCTGTTCGACTTGCATGTGAATGCCCAGCAGAACGTCGTGGTCGGTTGCGGCCTCGGCGGCACGTCGCTGATCAATGCCAACGTGGCCCTTGAACCGGAGCCGGGCGTATTCGACGATCCGCGCTGGCCGCAAGCGGTGCGTGAGCACCGCGATACGTTGCTCAAGGACGGTTATGCCCGCGCCCGGGAAATGCTCAAACCCAATCCCTACCCGAACACTGCACCCAACCTGCCCAAACTCGACGCCAACAAGAAATCCGCGGAATACCTCAAGCAGGGCGCGCATTTCTACAAGCCGCCGATCAACGTGACCTTCGACAAGCTGCCAAACAACCTCAACCATGTCGGCGTCGAGCAACTGCCGTGCAACCAGTGCGGCGACTGCGTGTCGGGCTGTAACAACAAGGCCAAGAACACCACGCTGATGAACTATCTGCCGGACGCCTGGAACTACGGCGCGGAGATTTTCTGCCAGGCCGAAGTGCGGCACCTGGAGCGTGATGGTGAAGGCTGGATCGTGCACTTCCAGTACCTCGACAGCGGGCGGGAGACGTTCAACGCGCCGACGCTGTTCGTGAAGGCCGACATCGTCGTGGTCTCCGCCGGCACCCTCGGCTCCACGGAAATTCTTCTGCGCACGCGCGACAAAGGCGTGGTGATGTCCGCCCAGCTCGGCGAGAACATGAGCGGCAACGGCGACATCCTCGGCTTCGGCCACAACTGCGAGCAGACCATCAACGGCATCGGTTTCGGTGCGCACCCGGCCAAGGAACTGCACCCGGTCGGCCCGTGCATCACCTCGGTGATCGACATGCGCACGGAAGGCGACTGGCGCAGCCGCATGGTCATCGAGGAGGGCTCGATCCCCGGCGCGCTCGGCCGGCCGATGGTGCCGGCCATGGCCGGGTTTGCCGAGATGATCGGCGTCGCCACGGATGACAGCTTCAGCGGCAAGGTCAAATACAAGGCGCGTGAAGCGGAAAGCTTTCTGCGCGGCCCGTATTACGGCGCACTGCACAACATGCAGACTTACCTGATCATGAGCCACGACAGCGGCCAGGGACGGATGGTCCTCGACAACAAGGATCAACTGCGTATCGACTGGCCGGGCGTTGGCGAGCAGGAGAACTTCAAGCTCGGCAACGAGCGTTTGCACCAGAGCACCAAGGCGCTCGGCGGCGTGTGGGTGGAGAACCCGATCTGGACCAAATTGCTCAAGCACAGCATCGTTTCAGTCCACCCGTTGGGCGGTTGCGTGATGGGTGAAGACGCGGCGCAAGGCGTGGTCAATCACAAGGGGCAGGTGTTCAGCGGTGCCAGTGGCAGCGATGTTTACGCCAACCTGTACGTGACGGACGGTGCGGTGATTCCGACCTCGCTGGCGGTCAATCCGCTGCTGACCATCTCTGCTGTGAGTGAGCGCAACATGGGCCTGCTTGCCGCCGACCGTGGCTGGCAGATCGACTACACGCTGCCATCCGCACCGCGTAAACCAGTGGCACCGCCAACCCTCGGCGTGCAGTTCACCGAAACCATGAAGGGCTATTTCTCCCGGGCTTTCACTGCGGCGCAAAGCACCGACCTGAAAGTCTACGAAGCAGCGGCCAAACGCGGCGAGGCGGACAATTCGCCGATCGACTTCACCCTGACCATCACCGCCAACGACCTCAACCGCATGATCAAGGAACCCGAGCACGCGGCGACCATCGTTGGCACTGTCATCGCCCCAGCGCTGTCACCGCAGCCGCTGACCGCGAGCAACGGCGTGTTCAACCTGTTCGAACAATTCGAGCAACAGGTCGATACGCGCCACTTGAAGTACGACATGAAACTGACCGCCGAGGACGGTAACGACTATTTCTTCAGCGCCTTCAAAACCGTGCCGGAAGACAACGGCGTGCTGAATATCTGGCATGACACCAGCACGCTGTACGTGACGCTGTATCGCGGGCCGGACAAGACCGGTGAGGTGATCGGTTCCGGGGTGATGCATATTCATCCGACCGATTTCGCCAAACAGATGACCACCATGAAAGTCCTCAATGCGCGCAACGAGCGAGAGCGCATTGAAGGCCTGGCGCGGTTCGGCAAGTTCTTCGCCGGGATCCTCTGGGAAAGTTACGGCGGGGTGTTTGCCGGCGATATCTACTTCAATCCCGACGCGCCGCCACGGTTGAAACGGCCCTTGGATGCGCCGACGCCGGCGGTGCATTTCTTCCCCACCGAAGACGGCGTTGAATTGCGCCTGACCCGGTATCAGGCCGGGAGCAAAGGCCCGGTGATGCTGGTGCATGGCTTGGGCGTGGGTTCGAATATCTTTTCCACCGACACCATCCAGACCAATCTGCTGGAATATCTGTGCAAGCACGACTACGACGTGTGGTTGCTGGATTTTCGCGTGAGTATCCTGTTGCCGGCGAGCAAGAAAGAGTGGAACGGCGACCAGATCGCCCAATACGATTTCAAGGCTGCCATCGCGCAGATTCAGCAGCAGACCCAGGCCAAGGACGTGCAGTGCGTGGTGCATTGCTACGGCGCAACGACCTTCTTCATGTCGTTGCTCGCCGGTTTGCAGGGTGTGCGTTCGGTGGTCTGCTCGCAGATTGCCGCTGACACCGTAGTTGCCACTGCCACAGGGCTGAAGGCCGGATTGCACCTGCCGGGGATGCTCGATGCGATCGGCATCAAGTCGATGACCGCTTACGCCGACAGCAAGGAAAACTGGTTCAACAGACTCTACGACAAGGCCCTCAACGGCTACGCGCGGATCGAGGCGCAGGGCTATTGCACCAATCCGGTGTGCCACCGGATCACCTTCATGTACGCGTCGCTGTATCGCCACGACACCCTCAACGAAACCCTGCACGACAACCTGCACGAGTTGTTCGGTGAGTCGAACATCGAAACCTTCGAGCACCTGGCGCTGATCGTGCGCAAAGGGCACCTGGTGGATTTCAAAGGCAACGATGTGTACATGCCGCACTTTGATCGACTGACCATGCCGATCTGTTTTATCAGCGGTGCCGACAACCAGTGCTACCTGCCGGAAAGCACCCTCAAGACCTACCAGCGCTTGTGCGAAATGCATGGGCCGGAGCGCTATAGCCGGCAAGTGGTGCCGGGCTACGGCCACATTGACTGCATGTTCGGCAAGAACGCGGTGGTCGATGTCTACCCGATCATCCTTGCACACCTGGAGAAAACCGCCCTCGGGTAGTCACTGATCGTTCCCACGTCGAGGCGTCGAACCGTCCGCGTGGGAATGCCGCCATGGACGCTCTGCGTCCGCTTGTGTGACGCAGAGCGTCACGGGATGCATTCCCACGCAGAGCGTGGGAACGATCAGGGGAACTGATATGGACAGCTACATCCGCTGGTTTCAACGCTTCATCTGGATAGGCATTGCGATGAACATGGTGTTCGCCCTCCCTGCGCTGTTCGCGCCGGGGTTGCTGACATCGGTGGTCGGGCTGCCGCCGCAACTCTCTGACCCATGGCTGGAGAACGCTGGGATGCTGCTGGTTGGCATCAGCGTGTTTTACATGCCGTCGGGTTTCAACGCGCCGCGTTACGTGGTGCATTCCTGGTTGTGTGTGCTGACGCGATTGATCGCGGTGATTTTCTGGATTTACCTGATCAACACCAGCTCTCAAGGCTCGGTATTCGTGCCGATGTTGATGGGCGATCTGAGCTTCTTTCTGATCCTCGGCATTCTGCTCTACCTCGGCACCGCGCCGGAGAACCGCCCTTGGGCATTGCTTTGCGATGGCTGGCGCGAGTGGCGCGCGGCATGGCAGCGGCAATGGCAGAGTCACGCCTTCAAGGTAGGCACGCTGATTGTCGTCGCGGTACTCGGTTTCATCGGTTACGAGACCTGGTATCAGATGCTCCGCGTCGTGCCTGAACAGCAATATGCCTCCGACGAAGACCACTACAAGTACGCTGCCATCGGCCTCGGCATCGAAGCGCGCATCCCGTATTACCTGTTCGCCGTGCTGCCGCAGATGTGCCCGGAGAAAATGCCCAAACCCGGTGGCTGGGAGGTTTTCGGTTTCCTCTTTGAAAACGGCAAGGATCTGCCGATCGGCATGGCCAAGCGGCAGATCGGCTACCCGACGGTAGAGCCGAACTGCGCGCTGTGCCATACCGGCTCCTACCGCGCCAATGCCAGCGACGTCGCCGTCAATGTGCCGAGCGCGCCGGCCAACACCCTGCAACTGCAAGCCTTCCAGTGGTTCGCTTACGATTGCGCCAGCGATCCGAAATTCACCACCGACGCGGTGATGGCGGCGATCAACAGCAAGTTTCAGTTGGGCTTCTTTGAGAAGCTCTACAACCGCTACCTGATCATGCCGATGGCCAAAAGCGCACTGCTCAAGCAGAAGCAGGCTTACGCCTGGCAAAAGCTGCGTCCGCAACAAGGCCCGGGCCGCACCGACACCTTCAATCCGACGAAAATGGTGGTGTTCGGCTTCCCGGATGACTCGACCATCGGCACCGTCGACCTGCCGCAAGTGTGGAACCAGAAACCCCGCGAATCGATGTACCTGCACTGGGACGGCAATAACAACAAGATCCACGAACGCAACTACGCCGCCGCGATGGCCGTGGGCGCAACGCCAGAATCGGTGTTGCCGCCGAGCTTCAACCGCGTGACCAACTGGCTGCTCGGGCACAAGGCGCCTGCGTGGCCGTGGGCGCTGGATCAGGCCAAGGTCGCCCAGGGCAAACCGATCTGGGAGGCCAACTGCGCGGCTTGTCATGACTTCGGGCGCACCGATACCGGGCAGGTCACGACCAATATCGATCAGCTCGGCACTGATCCGCACCGGCTCGACTCGTTCACCACCGGTCTGGTGGCCGCGTTCCACACCTTCAAAAAACCGCCGTTCGATTTCGGCGCCTACCGCAAGACCCAGAGCTACAGCAACACGCCCACCGACGGCGTCTGGTTGCGCGCGCCGTACCTGCACAACGGCTCGGTGCCGACCCTATGGGACTTACTGCAACCGCCGGAAAAACGTCCGCAGGTGTTCATCACCGGCTCGGATATTTACGACCCGGTCAACGTCGGTTTCGTCACCAGCGGCGCCCAGGCCAAAGCCTCGGCGGACTTCAAATACGACACGCGGCTGGAGGGCAACCACAACAGCGGTCACCTGTACGGCACAACCCTGTCGGACGACGACAAGCGTGCATTGATCGAATTCATGAAAACCCTGTGAACCCTTACGGAGAGAGGATTACACCATGTCACTGGTCAGTCATTGGGAACACGAATACGACAAGGTCAAAGTGCGCATTCACGGCTTGTTCACGCGCATGGAAATGGCCTGGATGAAACTCATCAGCGAGCTCGAGCCGCAGGAGTTTCAGGCGATCATCAAGCTGCTGCAACGCGGGCATGATCAGGCGCAGTACGTGCTGAAGAACGGCGAGTTGCCGGACGACGAACCGAGCGTACCCTGGGAGCTGTCCCACGGTCTGTCGATCCTGCGCATCGGCAACGCCGCACCGTTGCCGCAGTCCACCGATCAACTGGCGACCCGGGTGCTCAAGGACGGCAGCCTGCTCGGCTGTCGCAAGTGGGAACTGCTGGATCTGCTGTGGAGCGAGGCGCTGCTGAAGTGGATCGAAAACCTGCGCCATCACGCGACCTTCGGTACTGACCCGGCGGTGGTGCAAATGGATCGCGACGTGACCCTGGCGATTGCCGGCGACTGGGGCACCGGGCCGTTCGACAGTCATGCGCCGGCGGTGTCGGTGGCCAATCAGATGCAACTGGCCCAGGCCGATTTCACCATTCATTTGGGCGATGTGTATTACGCCGGCAGTCATTCCCAGGAAGACGTCGACATGGCCGGTTGGCCGATGGGTACGCATGGCTCGTTTACCCTCAATTCCAACCACGAGATGTACAGCGGCGCCCACGGCTACTTCAAGGAACTGGCCAAGCGTTTTCCGGGGCAGCAGGGCACCAGTTACTTCGCCTTGATCAACGATGACTGGCTGGTGGTAGGGCTGGATTCTGCGTACGCGTCTGATGCGATGAATTTGTACATGGACGGCACTTTGAACGAGCCGCAGATCGCGTGGATGAAAGGCCTGCCAAAACGCAAAAAGCTCATGGTGCTCAGCCATCATCAGGGCTTCGATATTTCCGGGCACAACAAGACCGCGCTGTATCAACCGGTGTGCGATGCGCTGGGGCGCGAGCCGGATTATTGGTATTGGGGGCATCTGCACAACGGCATCGTGTATGCGCAGCAGGGTGGTTTGCATGCGCGTTGTGCCGGGCACGGGGCGATTCCCTATGGCAATGCCAGCGAGCTGGACGGGCATTCGCGGGTGTTGTGGTCGGAGACGCAGGATGCCAAGGACCCGGCATATCCGCTGCGGGTGTTGAACGGGTACGCGAAAATCAGGTTGGTGGGGGAGGAGATATTTGAGGAGTTTATTGGTGAGGATGGATCGGTGAGGTGGTCATCACACTGACTGATCGTTCCCACGCTCTGCGTGGGAACGCCTCAACGGACGCTCCGCGTTCGGCCTTTTGGGACGCAGAGCGTCCCGGGCTGCACTCCCACGCAGAGCGTGGGAACGATCAAGCAGAAGACATCAGCCCTGGACCGGGACACCTTTTAGGTACGGCGCAGGCTCGGCGCCGAGGTTGCTCAACAGGCGCTCGCTGTACCAGTCGACGAAGTTAACCACGCCAAACTCATAGGTCTTGGAGTAAGGCCCGGGCTGGTAGGCGGTGGAGTTGATCCCGCGCTGGTTCTCTTCGGCCAGGCGACGATCCTGATCGTTGGTCGCGTCCCACACCTGACGCATACGCTCCACGTCGTAATCGACACCCTCAACCGCATCCTTGTGCACCAGCCATTTGGTGGTGACCATGGTTTCCTGCGCGCTGATCGGCCACACGGTGAAGACGATGATGTGGTCGCCCATGCAGTGGTTCCACGAGTGCGGCAGGTGCAGGATGCGCATCGAACCCAGATCCGGGTTCTTGATCCGGCCCATCAGTTTCGCGCAGCCCTGTTTGCCGTCGAGGGTCATCGACACGGTGCCCTTGAGCAGCGGCATGCGCACGATGCGGTTGCGCAGGCCAAAGCTGGCGTGGGCGTAAGGGATTTTCTCAGCTTCCCAGGCAGCGGCGGACGCAGCAACGTGATCCTTGAACGCTTGATCGGCGCGCGGGTCGGTGACGTCGTCCCACTCCAGCAGGGTTTTCAGCAGTTCCGGGTGAGACGCGTTGCAGTGGTAGCACTCGCGGTTGTTTTCCAGCACCAGTTTCCAGTTGGCCTTTTCCATCAAGGTGGTGGTGATCGCCACCTTGGTGTTCTCCATGTCGTACGGTTCCATGTAGTGGTTCAGCGTCGCCAGGAAGTCATCAATGGCCGGTGGATTCTCCGCTAGGCTGATGAAGATATAGCCGCCAGCAGTCTTCACGTTCACCGGTTTGAGGCCATATTGCTTCATGTCGAAGTCGGCGCCCATCTCGGTGCCGGCGAACAGCAGGCGACCGTCCAGCTCGTACGTCCACTGGTGGTAGTGGCAGACCAGTTTGGCAACCTTGCCTTTTTCGCTGGTGCACAGTCGCGAACCACGGTGGCGGCAGACGTTATGGAACGCGTGCACCACGCCTTCGGCGCCACGGATAACGATGATCGGGTTTTTGCCGATCTGCAGGGTCAGGTAGTTGCCCTTGGCCGGGATCTCGCAGGTCATGCCGGCGATCAACCACTCTTTCTGGAAGATCTCCTGCATGTCGATATCGAACAGCCGCTCGTCGCTATAGAACGGTTGCGGCAGCGAAAACGTGCGCTCGCGCTCCTGGAGCATTTGTGCGGTGGCCTTGCGTGCGGGTTCCAGCGGATCGCCCAGGCTGATTTTTGCGGTGACGTCCATCGATGTGATCCTCATGGCCATCTGCGTGGCCGGCGAAAAGTGGCTGATCAGGTGTGCTGCTAACGGTTGCTACGCAAGGTGTAAAGAATCTGTATTGGTGTTGGGGCGAGTGTGGGGCCGGCGCTGCCGCGAACCTTATCCATGGGCGACATGGTGCAATCTGTTCCCGACGCGCAACCCCCGGTGGTTGGGGGCTGGTCGCGATAAGTATGCCGATGTCGCGGATAGGTAAACGGGCGGTTCGCGCTATACGCAGAATCGCCGACATGAGGCCGACAGTCGGCCGTGGAGAACAGCATGTCCAACAGCTTCCTGAATCCGGTCACCACCCAGACCTGGGCCAATGGCCGACACATCGTCCGTTGCGTCAAAGTCATCCAGGAAACCTGGGACGTGCGCACCTTCTGCTTTATGGCCGATCAGCCGATCCTGTTCTTCTTCAAGCCCGGGCAGTTCGTGACCCTGGAGCTGGAAATCGAAGGCCAGCCGATCATGCGCTCGTACACGATCTCCAGTTCGCCGTCGGTGCCGTACAGCTTTTCGGTGACGATCAAACGGGTGCCGGGCGGTAAGGTTTCCAACTGGCTGCACGATACGCTGCATGAAGGCCAGGAGCTGGCGGTGCACGGGCCGGTCGGGCTGTTCAATGCCATCGACTTTCCGAGCCCGAAAGTGCTGTACCTCAGCGGCGGCGTCGGCATCACGCCGTGCATGTCGATGGCGCGTTGGTTCTACGACACCAACGCCAACGTTGACATGACCTTTATCCACAGCGCGCGCTCGCCGAAAGACATCATTTACCACCGCGAGCTGGAACACATGGCGTCGCGGATTGACAACTTCAGCCTGCACCTGATTTGCGAGAAGCACGGCTTGGGCGAGCCGTGGGCCGGGTATCGCGGCTACCTCAATCACAAGATGCTTGAGTTGATGGTGCCGGACTTCCTTGAGCGCGAAGTGTTCTGCTGCGGCCCGACGCCGTACATGAACGCGGTCAAGCGCCTGCTGGAAGTGGCCGGTTACGACATGTCGCGTTATCACGAGGAATCCTTCGGTGCTACGCCACCGGAAGCTCGTGCCGATGCGGTCGAGCAAGCCGAACAGGCAGCCGATGCGCCAGAAATCGATGCAGCGGATCTGCATCAGGTCGAATTCACTTCGTCGGGCAAGAGCATTCGTGTTGCACCGGGCGAGACGGTGCATGCGGCGGCGGCCAAGCTGGGGTTGATGATTCCGAAGGCGTGCGGCATGGGGATTTGCGGGACGTGCAAGGTGCTCAAGCTGGGTGGTGAAGTGGAGATGGAGCACAACGGCGGGATTACCGAGGACGATGAGGCGGAAGGGTTTATCTTGTCGTGCTGCAGTGTGCCTAAAGGGGATGTGCGAATCGATTTTTGAGTGGGGCGAATTTTTGCGTACGGCATGCCCCTCACCCCAGCCCTCTCCCAGAGGGAGAGGGGGCCGACGGAGGTGTCTTGAGGGATCCATCGACCTGAAAGATCGAGTCGACTATGGATTCAGTAAAGCAGTTTCACGTCGGCGTAATTCTCAAATATCTCCCAATCAGTCCCCTCTCCCTCCGGGAGAGGGCTAGGGTGAGGGGCTTTTCAGTCGATAAACAAATCCGGCATGAGTGCCGCGTCGCTTTCTCGATCAAAGCGATATTGACCGAACTCCGTCACACCGCTCTCCCGCAAAATCTCCTCATCAATCAACAACCGCCCGGTAATCTGCCGCCCGCTGCTATCCAGAATCACATGCGCCGCATCCGCCATGATCGCTGGCGTTCGCGCCTGCTTGAACGACTCCCGATTACCCAACTGAAATTCAATCGCCGCCGTCGCAATCATCGTCTGCGGCCACAACGAATTGACACTGATCCCGTAACTGGCAAATTCCTCGCTCATCCCGATCGTCAGCATGCTCATGCCGTATTTGGTCACGGTGTAAGGGCTGAACTGTGCAAACCATTTGCTCGCCAGATTTAGCGGCGGCGACAGGTTGAGAATGTGCCCGGCGGATTTTTTCAGATAAGGCAGGGCGGCCTGGCTGCACAGCAACACCGCGCGGGTGTTGATCTGGTGCATCAGGTCGAAGCGTTTGAGCTCGATGTGTTGCACACCGGTGAGTTTGATCGCCCCGGCGTTGTTCACCAATGCATCGATGCCGCCGAAATGTTCGTTGGCCTGAGCCAGTGCCTGGCGTACGGCGTCTTCATCACGCACATCGACTTGCAGGGCCAAAGCCTTGCCGCCCGCTGCTTCGACTTCCGCTGCGACGCTGTGAATGGTCCCGGGTAACTTTGCGTGGGGTTCGGCGCTCTTCGCCGCAATCACGATATTGGCCCCGTCCCTGGCGGCCCGTAGCGCAATCTCACGGCCAATGCCACGGCTGGCGCCGGTGATGAACAGGGTTTTGCCTTGTAACGACATGCCGATGCTCCTGCTTATTGTTATGTGAGCGGAGGGCTCGACAGACAATGTAGACCAAGTCTTTCAGGGCAGAAGGAAGGCGTTTGATCGTTCCCACGCTCCGCGTAGGAATGCAGCCGTCGACGCTCCGCGTCATAGCGGTGTTAAGCATGTCGACAGTGGTGAGGCTGGAACGCGGAGCGTTCGGAGAGGCATTCCCACGCGGAGCGTGGGAACGATCAGTGGGGTGGAGTCGGATCTGATCGTTCCTACGCTCTGCGTGGGAATGCAGCCCGGGACGCTCCGCGTCCCATTTCAATACCAGCACTGAACCTCAGTCAGCCCCGGCATTCCCGTGTAGTTTCTGGCACTCGAATAACGCCAATGCTCTGGCAAATCCACATACCCGCGTTTCACCGGGTTGTTGTGGATGTATTCAAGCTTCTGGCGCATGACCGATTCGCTATAAACCATCTCTGCGTGGGAGCCTTCCTGCCACAACTGGTAAACCCGGTCTTGCTTGTGCGCACGTTTGCTAAAGCGCAGACGTTGCAGGGCTTTGTCTGCACCTTTGCTTTGCAGATCATCGATGATTTGTCGCGCGGTGAAAGATTTGAACTGGCTGAGGCATTTACTCAGGTCGGGCGCCTGAGCGACGAAGTGAAGATGGTTTTCCAGAATCACGTAGCCGTACAGCTTCAAGTCATGGTGGGTCTGTTGATAACGCCAGCAGTTGAGCAGGTGGTCGACGATGTAGGGACGGATGAACAGCGGCAACCACTCCATGACCGTGCAGGTCAGAAAATGTGGCTTTTCGGTTTCGGTAAGGGTGTAGCGGCTGCGGCCCATGGGATTCTTCCTTGAATCTTGCGGTGCATTGGAGATGGAACGCGGAGCGTCCCGGGATGCGTTACCACGCGGAGCGTGGGAGCGATCAGGATGAGGCGGGTGGCATGTTCTCGCTAGAAGAGAAGTCTGGTGTTGCGGTGGGAAAAATCATTCCCGATCGAAGATCGTTCCCACGCTCTGCGTGGGAAGGCAGCCGTCGACGCTCTGCGTCATAGCGGTGTTAAGCATGTCGACAGTGGTGAGGCGGGAACGCGGAGCGTCCCGGGAGGCATTCCCACGCGGAGCGTGGGAACGATCAGTGCAGGGGGATCAGGCGGACATGACTTCGCGGATGTCGCGGGCCAGTTCGCGGACGCGTTCTTCTTCGGTGTCCCAGGAGCACATGAAGCGCGCGCCGCCCTTGCCGATGAAGGTGTAGAAGCGCCAGTTCTTCGCGGTCAGCGCGGCGATGGCTGGTTCCGACAGTTGCAGGAACACGCCGTTGGCCTGGACCGGGAACATCAGTTCGACGCCTGGAATGTCGCTGACCAGCTCGGCCAGCAGTTGCGCGCAGTGGTTGGCGTGGCGGGCGTATTTCAGCCAGGCGCCGTTTTCGAGAATGCCGACCCAGGGTGCCGAGAGGAAACGCATTTTCGACGCCAGTTGTCCGGCCTGTTTGCAGCGGTAATCGAAATCTTCGGCCAGTTTGTGGTTGAAGAACAGGATCGCTTCACCCACGGCCATGCCGTTCTTGGTGCCGCCGAAGCACAGCACATCGACACCGGCCTTCCAGGTCAGATCCGCCGGCGAGCAGCCGAGGAAGGCGCAGGCGTTGGAGAAACGCGCGCCGTCCATGTGCAGGTGCAGACCCAGTTCTTTGCAAGTGGCGCTGATGGCGCGGACTTCTTCCGGGGTGTAGACACTACCGACTTCAGTGGCTTGGGTCAGGGTCACCACACGCGGTTTCGGGTAGTGAATGTCCTGGCGCTTGAGCGCGACTTCGCGGATCGATTGCGGGGTGATCTTGCCGTTTTCGGTGCCGGCGATCAGCAGTTTCGAGCCGTTGGAGAAAAATTCCGGGGCGCCGCATTCGTCAGTTTCGACGTGGGCGGTTTCCGAGCAGATCACGCTGTGGTAACTCTGGCACAGCGACGACAGGGCCAGCGAGTTGGCGGCGGTGCCGTTGAAGGCGAAGAACACTTCGCAGTCGGTTTCAAACAATTGGCGGAAATGGTCGGCCGCGCGTGCGGTCCATTCATCGTCGCCATACGCGCGCTGGTGGCCGTGGTTGGCCTGTTCCATTGCAGCCCAGGCTTCAGGGCAGATACCGGAGTAGTTGTCGCTGGCGAATTGTTGGCTCTTGTCGGTCATGGCCGGCTTCCGTGGTCGAGACTCTTGTGAAGGCTCGTGGTCAATGAGGGTGCGCACTTTACCGAAGATCTTCCGGGGAGCACACGGGATGTCACGTTCAGGAAATTACCAGTTTGTAGGACGATTATGCACTTGAGCAAACGCGACGGCGCACTGGATCTGCTCAAGTGGCTGGCGCTGCTGTGCATGTTGCTCGATCACCTGCGATATGCCGGGTTCTCCGCCGATTGGCTGTATGTGCCTGGGCGGCTGGCGTTTCCGTGGTTTTGCCTGGCGATGGCGGCGAATCTGGCGCGCGCAGGGTCGCGGAGGATGGAATGGCGCTATCTGGGCTGGTTGATGCTGTTCAGTGCAGTCAGTGAGATTCCCTATCGGCTGTACATTCCTGAGCCCGATACGTTGAACGTGATGCCGACGCTGGCGTTGGGCTTGCTGGTGGCGCGGGGGTGGCAGGATCCCTCGATCATGTCGCGATTGCTCGGTGTTGCTGTGCTGGTGCTGGCCGCCATGTTTCCGGAACGGCTGATGTTCGGTTTCTTCGGGATTCTGCTACCGCTGGCAATGCTGTTGGTGTTTCGCCGTCCGTGGTACTTCAGCTTGCTGCCGGGTTTGATATGCCTCGCAGCGAATCAATGGCAAGTGCTGTACGACTCGGCGAGGTTCGGCAGTAGCGTCGCCATTCTCGGTATTGCGACATGCCTGTTTGCGCCAATGCTAGGAATGTTCCTGTTGCGACATGGGCGACATCTCCAGCCGACACCGATGCGGCGCTGGGCCTATACCCTTTATCCCGCGCATTTTCTCCTCTTGCTACTTATCCGCCAGGTCGCCGCATAACCCTGTGGGAGCTGGCTTGCCAGCGATAGTGGTGGGTCAGCCACCATCAATGCCGGATGTGCCGCCGCCATCGCTGGCAAGCCAGCTCCCACAAGGTTCTCCAGTGTTTTCGAGATCGAGTCTGGTAATGGCATTTCCAGCCATGTCGTAAACGCACCTTTGCGTGGCGCGCGCAGGCATTTGAGCTGTCTGCGCCGGTCATACCATCGGCATCAAAGGGCACTGCCTTCATTGCCAGTGCCTTACCGAGACGAATGGCGCACAGATGCCGCTGGGAGAGACGCGATGTTCAGCAAGCAAGACCAGATCCAGGGTTACGACGATGCACTGCTGGCGGCGATGAATGCCGAGGAGCAACGTCAGGAAGATCACATCGAGCTGATCGCGTCGGAGAACTACACCAGCAAACGCGTGATGCAAGCGCAAGGCAGCGGCCTGACCAACAAATACGCCGAAGGCTATCCGGGCAAGCGCTACTACGGTGGCTGCGAGCACGTCGATAAAGTTGAAGCACTGGCCATCGAACGCGCCAAGCAACTGTTCGGCGCCGATTACGCCAACGTCCAGCCACACTCCGGTTCATCGGCCAACAGTGCTGTTTACCTGGCGCTGATCCAGCCGGGCGACACCATCCTCGGCATGAGCCTGGCCCACGGCGGGCACCTGACCCACGGCGCGAAAGTGTCGTCTTCGGGCAAGCTCTACAACGCCGTGCAGTACGGCATCAACACCGACACCGGGCTGATCGATTACGACGAAGTCGAGCGTCTGGCCGTTGAGTCCAAGCCGAAAATGATCGTCGCCGGTTTCTCCGCTTACTCGAAGACGCTGGACTTCCCGCGCTTCCGTCAGATCGCTGACAAGGTCGGTGCGCTGCTGTTTGTCGACATGGCCCACGTTGCCGGTCTGGTCGCCGCCGGTCTGTACCCGAACCCGCTGCCGTACGCCGACGTGGTCACCACCACCACGCACAAAACTTTGCGCGGTCCACGTGGCGGGCTGATCCTGGCCAAGTCCAACGAAGAAATCGAGAAGAAGCTCAACGCTGCCGTGTTCCCCGGCGCCCAGGGCGGCCCGCTGATGCACGTCATCGCCGGTAAAGCCGTGTGCTTCAAGGAAGCGCTGGAGCCCGGCTTCAAGGCGTATCAGCAACAAGTGATCGACAACGCTCAGGCGATGGCCAGCGTGTTTATCAAACGTGGCTACGATGTAGTGTCCGGCGGCACCGACAACCACTTGTTCCTGGTCAGCCTGATCCGTCAGGGCCTGACCGGCAAAGACGCCGACGCCGCCCTTGGCCGCGCGCACATCACCGTCAACAAGAACGCCGTGCCGAACGACCCGCAGTCGCCATTCGTGACCTCGGGCCTGCGCATCGGCACCCCGGCCGTCACAACTCGTGGCTTCAAGGTGACCCAGTGCGAAGTGTTGGCCGGCTGGATCTGCGACATCCTCGACAACCTCGGCGATGCCGATGTCGAGGCCAATGTTGCCCAGCAAGTGTCGGCCTTGTGCGCAGACTTCCCGGTTTATCGCTGAGTGTTCTGGAGTAACTGACTATGCAACGCTATTCGGGCTTCGGCCTCTTCAAACACTCCCTCAGCCACCACGAAAACTGGCAGCGCATGTGGCGCACGCCGACGCCGAAGAAGGTCTACGACGTGGTCATCGTCGGCGGCGGCGGGCACGGTCTGGCGACGGCTTACTACTTGGCCAAAGAACACGGCATCACCAACGTCGCCGTGGTCGAGAAGGGCTGGCTGGGCGGCGGTAACACCGCGCGCAACACCACCATCGTGCGCTCCAACTACCTGTGGGACGAGTCGGCGCACCTGTACGAACACGCGATGAAATTGTGGGAAGGCCTGTCGCAGGATCTCAACTACAACGTGATGTTCTCCCAGCGTGGCGTCTACAACCTGTGCCACACCCTGCAGGACATCCGTGATTCCGAGCGTCGGGTCAGCGCCAACCGCCTCAATGGCGTCGATGGCGAACTGCTCAACGCCAAGCAAGTCGCTGACGAGATTCCGTACCTCGACTGCTCGAAAAATACTCGCTACCCAGTGTTGGGCGCGACTGTTCAGCGTCGCGGCGGCGTTGCCCGTCACGATGCCGTGGCCTGGGGCTTTGCCCGTGCCGCTGACGCCCTCGGTGTCGACTTGATCCAGCAGACCGAAGTGATCGGCTTCCGCAAGGAAAACGGCGTGTGCATCGGTGTCGAAACCAACAAGGGCTTCATCGGCGCCAAGCGCGTCGGCGTGGTCACGGCCGGTAACTCCGGGCACATGGCCAAACTCGCCGGTTTCCGCCTGCCGATCGAATCCCACCCGCTGCAAGCGCTGGTGTCCGAGCCGATCAAACCGATTATCGACAGCGTGATCATGTCCAACGCCGTGCACGGTTACATCAGCCAGTCCGACAAGGGCGACCTGGTGATCGGCGCCGGTATCGACGGCTACAACGGCTACGGCCAGCGTGGTTCGTACCCGGTGATCGAACACACCATTCAGGCCATCGTCGAGATGTTCCCGGTGTTGTCCCGCGTACGCATGAACCGCCAGTGGGGCGGCATCGTCGACACCACCCCGGACGCTTGCCCGATCATTTCGAAAACCCCGGTACCGAACATGTTCTTCAACTGCGGTTGGGGCACCGGTGGCTTCAAGGCCACACCTGGCTCGGGCAACGTGTTTGCCGCGAGTCTGGCCAAGGGTGAAATGCACCCGTTGGCCGCACCGTTTTCCATCGACCGTTTCCACAACGGCGCACTCATCGACGAACACGGCGCTGCTGCCGTCGCCCACTAACAGGAGAAATCCCCATGTTGCATATCTTCTGTCCTCACTGCGGCGAGTTGCGCTCCGAAGAGGAATTCCACGCATCCGGCCAGGCGCACATTCCGCGCCCGCTCGATCCAGGCGCCTGCACCGACGAGGAGTGGGGCGACTACATGTTCTTCCGCGATAACCCGCGCGGACTGCACCACGAACTGTGGGATCACGTCGCCGGTTGCCGCCAGTACTTCAACGTCACCCGCGACACCGTGACTTACGAGATTCTCGAAACCTACAAGATCGGCACCAAGCCGCAATTCACCGACAAGGCTGATTCGGCGAAAACAGCCACGACGGCGCTGGGAGAGAAGGTATGAGCCAGACCAATCGCCTGTCCAACGGTGGACGGATCGACCGCAACAAAGTGCTGAGCTTCACCTTCAACGGTCAGAGCTACAAAGGCTTCGAGGGTGACTCGCTGGCCGCCGCACTGATCGCCAACGGCGTCGATATCATCGGCCGCAGCTTCAAGTATTCGCGTCCGCGCGGCATTTTCGCTGCTGGTGCCGAAGAGCCGAACGCGGTGCTGCAGATCGGTGCTACCGAAGCCACGCAGATTCCCAACGTGCGCGCCACGCAACAGGCACTGTATCAAGGTCTGGTTGCGACCAGCACCAACGGCTGGCCGAGCGTCAACAACGACATGATGGGTATTCTCGGCAAGGTCGGCGGCAAGCTGATGCCGCCGGGTTTCTACTACAAAACCTTCATGTACCCGCAGTCGTTCTGGATGACCTACGAGAAGTACATTCGCAAGGCTGCCGGTCTGGGCCGTTCGCCGACCGAGAATGATCCGGACACCTACGACTACATGAACCAGCACTGCGACGTGCTGATCGTCGGCGCTGGCCCGGCCGGTCTGGCCGCTGCCCTGGCCGCTGCGCGCAGCGGTGCCCGAGTGATTCTGGCCGATGAGCAGGAAGAGTTCGGTGGCAGCCTGCTCGATTCCCGCGAAAGCCTCGACGGCAAACCGGCGATGGACTGGGTCGCCAGCGTCATCACGGAACTGAAGAACACCCCGGACGTGCTGCTGTTGCCGCGCGCCACGGTCAACGGTTACCACGACCACAACTTCCTGACCATTCACGAACGCCTTACCGATCACCTCGGCGACCGTGCGCCCATCGGTCAGGTGCGTCAGCGTATTCACCGTGTTCGCGCCAAGCGTGTCGTGCTGGCGACCGGTGCTTGCGAGCGTCCGCTGGTTTACGGCAACAACGATGTGCCGGGCAACATGCTTGCCGGTGCGGTGTCGACTTACGTGCGTCGTTACGGCGTAGCACCGGGCAAGAAGCTTGTCCTCAGCACCAACAACGATCACGCCTACCGCGTGGCACTGGATTGGCTCGACGCCAGTCTGCAAGTGGTGGCCATCGCCGATGCGCGCAGCAATCCGCGTGGTGCGCTGGTGGAAGAAGCCCGCGCCAAAGGCATCCGCATTCTCACCGGCAGCGCCGTGATCGAAGCCCGTGGCAGCAAGCGCGTGACTGCTGCCCGCGTGGCGGCGATTGATGTTAAAGCGCACGCCGTGACCAGTCCTGGCGAGTGGCTCGACTGCGATGTGATCGCCAGTTCCGGCGGTTACAGCCCGGTCGTTCACTTGGCCTCGCACCTCGGTGGCAAGCCGACCTGGCGTGAAGACATCCTCGGTTTCGTACCGGGCGAAGCACCGCAGAAGCGCGTGTGCGTTGGTGGCATCAACGGCGTGTACGGTCTCGGCGATTCGCTCGCTGACGGTTTTGAAGGTGGCGTGCGCGCTGCCGCTGAAGCCGGTTTCCAGACTGTCGAAGGCGTGCTGCCAAAAGCCCTGAGCCGTCACGAAGAACCGACGCTGGCGCTGTTCCAGGTGCCGCATGAAAAGAACACCGCACGGGCGCCGAAGCAATTCGTCGATCTGCAAAACGATGTGACCGCTGCTGCGATCGAACTGGCGACCCGCGAAGGTTTCGAATCGGTCGAACACGTCAAACGCTACACCGCGCTGGGTTTCGGCACCGATCAGGGCAAGCTCGGCAACGTCAACGGTCTGGCCATCGCGGCCCGCTCGCTGAACGTGACCATCCCGCAGATGGGCACCACCATGTTCCGTCCGAACTACACGCCGGTGACTTTCGGCGCCGTGGCCGGTCGTCACTGTGGGCACATCTTCGAGCCGGTGCGTTACACCGCGCTGCATGCCTGGCATGTGAAGAACGGTGCCGAGTTTGAAGACGTCGGTCAGTGGAAGCGTCCATGGTACTTCCCGAAAAACGGTGAAGACCTGCATGCCGCCGTGAAGCGTGAATGCAAAGCTGTGCGCGACAGCGTCGGCCTGCTCGACGCCTCGACCCTCGGCAAGATCGACATTCAAGGCCCGGATGCCCGCGAGTTCCTCAACCGCGTGTACACCAACGCCTGGACCAAACTTGACGTGGGCAAGGCTCGCTACGGTTTGATGTGCAAAGAAGACGGCATGGTCTTCGACGACGGTGTGACGGCGTGCCTGGCCGACAACCATTTCGTCATGACCACCACCACCGGCGGCGCGGCGCGCGTGCTGCAGTGGCTGGAGCTGTACCACCAGACTGAATGGCCGGACATGAAGGTTTACTTCACCTCCGTGACTGACCACTGGGCGACCATGACCCTGTCCGGGCCGAACAGCCGCAAGCTGCTCAGCGCCGTGACCGACATTGATCTGAGCAACGAAGCGTTCCCGTTCATGACCTGGAAAGAAGGTCTGGTCGGCGGCGTGCCGGCGCGGGTGTTCCGCATCTCGTTCACCGGTGAGCTGTCGTACGAAGTCAACGTGCAGGCCGACTATGCGATGGGCGTGCTGGAGAAAATCGTCGAGGCCGGCAAGCAGTACAACCTGACCCCGTACGGCACTGAAACCATGCACGTCCTGCGTGCCGAGAAGGGCTTCATCATTGTCGGTCAGGACACGGACGGCTCGATGACCCCGGATGACTTGAACATGGGCTGGTGCGTCGGTCGCACCAAACCGTTCTCGTGGATCGGCCAGCGTGGGATGAACCGTGAAGACTGCGTGAAGGATCAGCGTAAACAGTTGGTCGGCCTGAAGCCGATTGATCCGAATGTCTGGCTGCCGGAAGGCGCGCAATTGGTGTTCAACACCAAGCAGGCGATCCCGATGACCATGGTCGGCCACGTGACGTCCAGCTACGCGCACAACTCCCTCGGTTATTCGTTTGCCATGGGTGTGGTCAAGGGTGGTCTGAAGCGCATGGGTGAGCGGGTGTTTGCACCGCTGGCCGATGGCAGCGTGATCGAGGCGGAGATTGTTTCTTCGGTGTTCTTTGATCCGAAGGGTGATCGCCAGAACATCTGACACTGATCGTTCCCACGCTCTGCGTGGGAATGCATCCCGGGACGCTCCGCGTCCCAAGAGCGGACGCAGAGCGTCCATGGCGGCATTCCCACGCAGAGCGTGGGAACGATCAAGAATTCAGGAAGGTGCTTTATGACCACAGCCAATGTTTACCAACAACGCCCGACCACCGGCGCCAAGGCCGAGTCGTCGCTGCACCATGCCGACCTCGCCAGCCTGGTCGGCAAGGGCCGCAAGAACGCCGGCGTGATCGTGCGGGAAAAGAAACTCCTCGGCCACCTGACCATTCGTGGCGATGGCCACGATGCCGCGTTCGCCGCCGGTGTGCACAAGGCCCTGGGTATCGAACTGCCCGGCGCTCTGAGCGTGATCGTCAAAGGCGAAACCAGCCTGCAATGGATGGGCCCGGATGAGTGGCTACTGATCGTGCCGAGCGGTGAAGAATTCGCCGCCGAACAGAAACTGCGTGAAGCCCTGGGCGATCTGCACATCGCGATCGTCAACGTCAGCGGTGGCCAGCAGGTGCTCGAACTGAGCGGCCCGAACGTGCGTCAAGTGCTGATGAAATCGACCAGCTATGACGTGCACCCGAACAATTTCCCGGTGGGTAAAGCGGTCGGCACGGTATTCGCCAAGTCGCAACTGATGATTCGCCACACCGCTGAAGACACTTGGGAATTGCTGATTCGTCGCAGCTTCTCGGATTACTGGTGGTTGTGGTTGCAGGATGCTTCGGCTGAGTACGGGTTGAGCGTTCAGGCCTGATCAAAAGCCACCCCCTCACCCCAGCCCTCTCCCCCCAGGGGGGAGAGGGGGAAAGGGAGCGGATTTGTGTGTTTTTCGAGCCTGAGTTCGACGCGATATTTCAGGTCGGCGTAGCTCGAATGAACACCTCGGTCAGTCCCCTCTCCCTTTGGGAGAGGGCTAGGGTGAGGGAAAAACCTGACACCCCGCACAAAGAACAGGAGTCACCGCACCATGAGCCGCGCCCCAGACACATGGATTCTGACCGCCGACTGCCCCAGCGTCCTCGGCACCGTGGACGCGGTGACGCGTTTTCTGTTCGAGCAGGGCTGCTACGTCACCGAGCACCACTCGTTCGATGACCGCCTCTCCGGGCGTTTCTTCATTCGCGTGGAATTCCGTCAGCCCGACGGCTTCGACGAACAATCCTTCCGCGCCGGTTTAGCCGAACGTGGTCAGGCCTTTGGCATGGTCTTCGAACTAACCGCGCCGAACTACCGGCCGAAAGTGGTGATCATGGTCTCCAAGGCCGATCACTGCCTCAACGACTTGCTCTACCGCCAGCGCATCGGCCAGTTGTCGATGGACGTCGCGGCGGTGGTCTCCAATCACCCGGACCTCAAACCGCTGGCCGACTGGCACCAGATTCCCTACTACCATTTCCCCCTCGACCCCAACGACAAACCGTCGCAGGAACGTCAGGTGTGGCAGGTGATCGAAGAGTCCGGCGCCGAACTGGTGATCCTCGCGCGCTATATGCAGGTGCTGTCGCCGGAGCTGTGCCGCAAGCTCGATGGCAAGGCGATCAACATTCACCACTCGCTGCTGCCGGGTTTCAAGGGCGCCAAGCCGTATCACCAGGCATACAACAAGGGCGTGAAACTGGTTGGCGCGACGGCGCATTACATCAATAACGACCTCGATGAAGGGCCGATCATTGCCCAGGGTGTCGAGGCGGTGGATCACAGTCATTACCCTGAGGATCTGATTGCCAAGGGGCGCGATATTGAAGGCCTGACGCTGGCGCGGGCGGTTGGGTATCACATTGAGCGGAGGGTGTTTCTCAACGCCAATCGTACGGTCGTTCTTTAGGCCGCCATCGCTGGCAAGCCAGCTCCCACAGGGATTTGTGTCGTACACAGGATTTGAATCCAATCCGAACCTTGTGGGAGCTGGCTTGCCAGCGATGAGGCCCTGACAGGCAACACATAAACAGCATCTGTACCCGAGCACTCAACGCGCTGCCTGCCTGGGCAACGCGGTTCCATAAAAACAACAGCGAGGTGAAAGCATGTCTGGCAATCGTGGTGTGGTGTATCTCGGCGCTGGCAAGGTCGAAGTACAGAAAATCGACTATCCGAAAATGCAGGACCCGCGCGGTCGCAAGATCGAGCACGGGGTCATTCTCAAAGTGGTTTCCACCAACATCTGCGGCTCCGACCAGCACATGGTGCGCGGCCGTACCACGGCGCAAACCGGTCTGGTGCTGGGGCACGAGATCACCGGCGAGGTGATCGAAAAAGGCTCCGACGTCGAAAACCTGAAAATCGGTGACTTGGTCTCCGTACCGTTCAACGTGGCTTGCGGGCGCTGCCGTTCCTGCAAAGAGCAACACACCGGCGTGTGCCTGACCGTCAACCCGGCCCGTGCCGGCGGTGCTTACGGTTACGTCGACATGGGCGACTGGACCGGTGGCCAAGCCGAGTACGTGCTGGTGCCATACGCCGACTTCAACCTGTTGAAACTGCCGGACCGCGACAAGGCCATGGAGAAAATCCGCGACCTGACCTGCCTCTCCGACATCCTCCCTACCGGTTACCACGGCGCCGTCACTGCCGGCGTTGGCCCGGGCAGCACCGTTTACATTGCCGGCGCCGGCCCGGTCGGTCTGGCCGCTGCCGCTTCCGCGCGTCTGCTCGGTGCGGCGGTGGTGATCGTCGGCGACGTCAACACCATCCGCCTGGCTCACGCCAAATCCCAGGGTTTTGAAATCGTCGACCTGTCCAAGGACACCCCGCTGCACGAACAGATCGCCGCACTGCTGGGCGAGCCGGAAGTGGATTGCGCAGTGGACTGCGTTGGTTTCGAAGCCCGCGGCCACGGCCATGACGGCGTCAAAGCCGAGGCCCCGGCCACCGTGCTCAACTCACTGATGGGCGTGGTGCGCGTGGCCGGCAAGATCGGTATCCCGGGCCTGTACGTCACCGAAGATCCGGGTGCCGTGGACGCCGCCGCAAAAATGGGCAGCCTGAGCATTCGCTTCGGCCTGGGTTGGGCCAAGTCGCACAGCTTCCACACCGGGCAAACCCCAGTGATGAAGTACAACCGCCAACTGATGCAGGCGATCATGTGGGATCGGATCAACATCGCCGAAGTGGTGGGGGTGCAGGTGATCAGCCTTGATCAGGCGCCGGAAGGTTACGGCGAGTTCGATGCGGGCGTGCCGAAGAAGTTTGTGATTGATCCGCATAAGTTGTTTAGTGCGGCGTAAGGCTTAAGTTCGATACAAAACGGCGACTTCAGGGGCGCCGTTTTTTTGTTTAGAGCCAAGGTCAAAAGCTACCCCTCACCCCAGCCCTCTCCCGGAGGGAGAGGGGGCCGACCGAGGGATGCTCACAATTTACGCCGACCTGAAAATACCGCTGTGAATCCATAATCGGCTCGGTAATTCAGGTCGATGAAACTCGAGAGAACACCACGGTCAGTCCCCTCTCCCTCTGGGAGAGGGCTAGGGTGAGGGGCTTTACAAGGCCGCCAACGTCCCTTGATACAGCACCGGCCCCGTCGGCTGCCCGGTCGGCGAACCACCTTTCGGTTCCAGGCTCACTGCCAGCGCAATCGGTTTGCCGATCAACACCTTCTGCGCCTCGTTCAACTCAACCTTGCCTTTGCCGCCCGCCGGAATAACGCCGAGGGAAATCGGTTTGCCATCCGCCGGAATCGCCCACAGCTCCAGGCTACGATCCGAATCAACCGCCGCCAGCGTCAGCGGCTCGACTTGCAGATAATCCGCATGCGCTTCGACCTTCAGCGCCGGTTGCGCATCGGCGGTCAGCAGCGTGGCGCGGTAGCGGGCGTCGTCGCGGTTGTACAGCGAGCCGAGGAGCACCAGCACGGCAATGGAGCAGATCGCAGCGGTGAGTCGCAGCCAGTTCCAGAATGGCCGTTTCTCAGGCACATGCAGCACCTGCGGTTCGATGCGCGCGGTGATGCCTTGCCACACGCGGTCGGGCACCGGATGTTCCGGCAGCGCTTCGGTGAGAGAGACGAGGCTTTCCTGCCATTGCGCCAGTTCAGCCCTTAATGCCGCGTCATCCAGCAGCAACTGTTCAAAGCGCCGCCGCGCAGGTGCAGACATCAGGCCAATCGCGTAATCGGCGGCGAGGGCGCGGCGCAGGGCAGGGGTCTGGTAGTTCATGATTCAAGGCACCGGCGCAGACGTTCGAGGCCACGGCGAATCCAAGATTTGACTGTCCCCAGTGGCGTGGCGAGATGTTCGGCGAGTTCCGTGCACGACAATCCTTGAAAGTAGGCCACGGTGATTGACTGGCGCTGCATGCTTTCGAGGGTTTCGAGGCATCGGTTCAGCGCGTTGGCCTCACGGGCGCTGTTCAGTTGCTCGTGAACCGAGGGGCTTTCGTCCGGCAGTGTGTCCTGTTCCAGATCGGTCAGTGGCCTTTCGCGATGTTTACGCAACTGATCGATGGCCTGATTACGGGTGATGTTGATCATCCAAGTCAGCGGCGCCGACAGGTGCGCTTCGTAGCGCGAGGCGTTGTTCCAGATGCGCACGAAGCTTTCCTGCAGCACTTCCTCCGCCAGATCGGTGCGGCCCATAAACCGCAGGGCGACGCCATGCAGACGCGGGCCGACGCTGCGGTACAGCGTTTCGAAGGCGCGACGATCGCCCAGTGCACACTGGGCCAACAGCTGGCGCAACTGATCGGTGTCGGCGATGGAAATGACCACTCTCCAGGCAAAGGTCGAGCGACGAGGGCTGGGCTCGGACTGTTCACAGGCTAGTTCAGCGACAGCGGTTGTGCCATTCATCGCGAAGGTGTCCGGGATTTCACGTTTTATATACGCAGGCCGGACGAAAATGGATGCGCCGCGCCGGAACATGCCGGCGGATACCCGGTCAAACCGGCAGTTTCACTGCTCGTGCAACGGGTGGTTTTCACAGCGCAAGAGGATGTCTGAATGAAGATTTCACGCGGTATTGCCTTGGCATCGCTCCTGACCCTGGCCGCCGGGCCGGTGTTTGCCGGTTTCAGTCTGAACGACGTCGCTGGTGCGGTTTCGGGGATGCAGGGCGGTGACAAGGCGGCCGCTGCGGCGCCGACCTCGGAAACCGCCGGTTTGCTCAGTGCTCTCAGTGCGCTGGATGTCACGCCGGAGCAAGCCGTTGGCGGCACCAGTGCGATGCTCGGTCTGGCCAAGAATCAATTGAGCAGTACCGATTATTCGCAGTTGGCCAAAGAAGTGCCAGGCATCGACAAACTGTCGGGTGGCAGCGGCAATCTGGCGGCGTTGGGCGCTTTGCTCGGCTCGTCCGGCAAGTCCGCCGGGCTGGAGAATGCGCTGGGCAACGTCAAGGACACCAATGACCTGAACAATGCCTTCAGCGCATTGGGCATGGACAGCGGCATGATCGGCCAGTTTGCCCCTGTGCTGTTGCAATACCTCGGTCAGCAGGGCGTCGGCGGTTCGCTGCTGAGCAGCCTGGGCAGCATCTGGGGTGCCGGCACCGGTAGCTGATTCAGCCGCGTTCGCGGCGCAGTTCGGCGATGCGCTGATCCTTCTCGTTCCAGAGCTGGTTGACCCAGTTCTGGAACGTCTGGCGGAACGCCGGATCATTCTCGTAATCGCCCTGCCACAGTGCCGGGTCGAGTTCGCGGGTCTTGATGTCGATGATCACGCGCGGCACTTTGCCGCTGATCAAATCCCAGAAACCCGGGATGTTCGCCTGTGGATAAACCACCGTGACATCGAGAATCGCATCCAGCTGTTCACCCATCGCCGCCAGCACAAACGCTACGCCACCGGCCTTGGGCTTGAGCAAATACTTGAACGGTGATTGCTGCTGCGCGCTTTTCGCGGCGGTGTAGCGCGTGCCTTCCAGATAATTCACCACGGTCACTGGCTGACGCTTGAACAGCTCGCAGGCCTGTTTGGTGATTTCCAGATCCTTGCCGGCCAGCTCCGGATGTTTTGCCAGAAATGCCTTGGTGTAGCGTTTCATGAAGGGGTAATCCAGCGCCCACCACGCCAGTCCGAGAAACGGCACCCAGATCAGTTCTTTCTTGAGGAAGAATTTGAAGAACGGCGTGCGGCGGTTGAGGGTCTGGATCAGCGCCGGAATGTCGACCCACGACTGGTGGTTACTGACCACCAGATACGAAGTGTCACTGCGCAAGTCTTCGCCACCGCGAATGTCCCATTGGGTGGGGATGCACAGGCGGAAAATCAGCTTGTCGATCTCGGCCCAGGTCTCGGCGATCCACATCACCGCGCCCGACGCGTAATCGCGCCAGCGGCCTGGTGCGATCAGTTTGAGCAGAGCAAATACCAGCAACGGCCCGATCAGGATCAGGGTGTTGAGCAACAGCAGCAGGGTGACGAAACAGCCGGTGAGCAGGCGGCGCATAAGCAACTCTTTGCAAACGGATGGGCACGCCATGATAAGCAGCTTCGCGCGACAGGCCAAATCGGCGGTGACGAATGTTTCACTTTAGTCGCGTTAACCTGATCGTTCCCACGCTCTGCGTGGTAACGCCGCCCGGGACGCTCCGCGTCCCTGTGACGCAGAGCGTCACTGGATGCATGCCCACGCAGAGCGTGGGAACGATCAAGCGCGCAACGGTCTAAAATCCCGTTGCCCAACCTCTCAAGGAAGCCCCTTACTTGAAATCCCTCCTTGCACTGTTTGCCCTCGTCGCCCTGCCGGTCATGGCCGCCGAGCCGACCCTGTACGGGCGCTATGAATACATCGCGCTGCCGGAAATCGGCGGTGAAGTGCTCAAGGCCAAGATGGACACCGGCGCCCTGACCGCCTCGCTGTCGGCCAAGGACATCGAGACCTTCACCCGCGATGGCGATGAATGGGTGCGGTTCCGCCTCGCCACCAAAGACGCCAGCAACAAGGTCTATGAACACAAGGTCGCGCGGATCAGCAAGATCAAGAGCCGTTCGGATGAAGAGGACGAGGGCGAAAGCACCGAAGTCGCCAAGCGCCCGGTGGTCGATCTGGAACTGTGTCTGGGTAACGTCAAGCGTACCGTCGAGGTCAACCTGACCGACCGCAGCAACTTCAACTACCCGCTGCTGATCGGTGCCAAGGCCTTGCGTGAATTCGGCGCGGCAGTGAACCCGGCGCGGCGCTTCACCGCCGACAAACCGGACTGCTGAACCAAGTGGTCTCATTGACGTAACGTCAGGCTTGGGGCACCGTTCGCGCACCTAATCCACGGGCTCGGACGCCATGCCTCATATCCTGATTGTCGAAGACGAAGCGGCGATTGCCGACACGCTGATTTTTGCTCTGCAGGGCGAGGGCTTCACCACCACGTGGCTGAGCCTCGGCGCGGCGGCGCTTGAACATCAGCGGCAGACGCCGGCCGATCTGATCATCCTCGACATTGGCCTGCCGGACATCAGCGGTTTCGAGACCTGCAAGCAACTGCGGCGCTTCAGCGAGGTGCCGGTGCTGTTCCTCAGCGCCCGCGATGCCGAGATTGATCGTGTGGTCGGGCTGGAAATCGGCGCCGACGACTACGTGGTCAAGCCGTTCAGCCCGCGAGAAGTCGCGGCGCGAGTAAAGGCAATCCTGAAACGCATGGCGCCGCGTCCAGCGATTGAGACCAGTTCAGCGCTGTTCCGTATTGATCCGGAACGGATTCAAATCATTTATCGCGGCCAGACGTTAAGCCTGACCCGCCACGAATTCCGCCTGCTGCAATGCCTGCTCGAACAACCCGAGCGGGTCTTCAGCCGCGAGCAATTACTCGATGCGCTGGGCGTGGCGGCCGACGCCGGTTACGAGCGCAGCATCGACAGCCACATCAAAAGCGTGCGCGCCAAACTGCGTCTGGTGCGTGCCGACGCCGAGCCGATCCAGACCCATCGCGGCCTTGGTTACAGCTACAGCCCGGGGCACAGCTGATGTCACTGGGGCTGCGGATCTTTTTGGTGTATGTGCTGTTTGTCGGCCTGACCGGGTATTTCGTGCTCAACACGGTGATGGAAGAAATCCGCCCCGGCGTGCGCCAGTCCACCGAAGAAACCCTGGTCGATACCGCCAACCTGATGGCGGAAATCCTCCGTGATGATTTCAAGGCCGGCACCCTCAGTGAGAATCGCTGGCCTGAATTGCTGCGCGCGTATGGCGAGCGTCAGCCGCAAGCGACCATCTGGGGCTTGCCGAAAAATCAGGTCAACCACCGTATCTACGTCACCGACGCGAAAGGCATCGTCGTGCTCGATTCCAGTGGTGTCGCGGTCGGTCAGGATTACTCGCGCTGGAACGACGTCTACCTGACCCTGCGCGGTGAGTACGGCGCACGTTCGAGCCGCAGTGATCCGGATGACGCCAGCTCGTCGGTGATGCACGTCGGCGCGCCGATCCGCGACAACGGCCAGATCATCGGTGTGGTCACCGTGGCCAAGCCGAACAGCTCATTGCAGCCCTACGTCGATCGCACCGAGCGGCGCCTGCTGTTTTACGGCGCCGGATTGATCGGCCTCGGTCTGCTCTTTGGCGCATTGCTGTCGTGGTGGCTGAGCCGCGCGCTGCATCGTCTGACCGGTTATGCCCAAGCGGTGAGTGAGGGCCGGCGGGTGGAAGTGCCGCATTACCGTGGCGGTGAACTGGAACAATTGGCTACCGCCGTGGAACAGATGCGCACGCAACTGGAAGGCAAGGCCTACGTCGAGCGTTATGTGCACACGCTGACCCATGAACTGAAAAGTCCGCTGGCGGCGATTCGTGGCGCGGCGGAGTTGCTGCAAGGGGACATGCCGCCGGTTCAGCGATTGCGCTTTGTCGGCAACATCGACAGTGAAAGTGCGCGGATGCAGCAGTTGATCGAGCGGTTGTTGAATCTGGCACAAGTGGAACAACGTCAGGGCCTTGAAGAGCGGGTCGCCGTGCCGTTGGCGGCGCTGGTTGATCAGTTGTTGCAGGGGCAGGCGGCGCGGATTGAAGGAAAGCAGTTGCGCATCGAACAGGCGATTGCGGCTGATCTTCTGTTGATCGGCGAGCCGTTTCTGCTGCGTCAGGCGTTGGGTAATCTGCTGGAGAATGCGCTGGATTTCACCCCGGTTGAGGGGCTGCTGCGCTTCAGTGCCGAGCGGGTTGGCGAGCAGATCGAATTTCGATTGTTCAATGAAACGGCGCCGATTCCTGACTACGCTTTGCCGCGTTTGACTGAACGCTTCTACTCATTGCCGCGCCCGGACAGTGGACGAAAAAGCACGGGGTTGGGGCTTAACTTCGTTGAAGAGGTGGTCAAGTTACATGGTGGGACGATGCAGATTCGTAATGTCGAAAGTGGTGTTGAGGTGACATTGCGCTTGCCTTGATTCCGTCAAAAGATCGCAGCCTTCGGCAGCTCCTACATAGGGTGCGTACACCTGTAGGCGCTGCCGAAGGCTGCGATCTTTTGATTTTTCCACACAATCTCCACATTCCCCCCACAAAACCCCCACACCCACTCAGCAGACTCTCCCCATCCAAACAGGGAGAGTCCCATGAACAAGAATCTGACTATAAAGCTCGGCGCCATCGCCCTGCTGATCCTGCTGTTATTGATCCCGCTGCTGATGATCGACGGCGTCATCGACGAGCGCCAACAGCTGCGCGATGGCGTGCTCGAAGACATTGCCCGCAGCTCCAGCTACAGCCAGCAACTGAGCGGCCCGGTGATGGTGGTGCCGTATCGCAAAGTGATTCACAACTGGAAAACCAACGATAAAACCAACCAGCGTTACGACGAACCGGGCGAAGAACGCGGGCGTTTGTACTTCCTGCCGGAACGATTTGAACTGGACGGCCAGGTGCAAACCGAACTGCGTGCGCGGGGCATTTATGAGGCGCGGCTGTTCCACGCCGATAACCGCATCAACGGCCATTTCTCATTGCCGGCGCAATTGGGCATCAAGGAAGACTTCAGCGACTACCAGTTCGATGCACCGTTTCTCGCGGTCGGTATCAGCGATATTCGCGGTATCGAAAATGCGCTGAAACTGGAGCTCGATGGCCAGCGCCTCGATTTCGTTCCGGGTACGCAAGTCGGTTGGCTCGGTGAAGGTGTGCGGGTCACGCTGCCGTTGCTCGACACCAGTAAAACCATGGAACTGAGCTTCGGCTTCGACCTGCGTCTGCAAGGCACTGGTTCATTGCAGGTGCTGCCGGTGGGCAAGAGCAGCAGCGTCAGCCTCACTGCCAACTGGCCGCATCCAAGCTTTGTCGGCAACTTCCTGCCGGGCAAACGTGAAATCAATGATCAAGGTTTCAGCGCCGATTGGCAGACCACGTTTTTCTCCACCAACCTGCAAGACGCCATGAGCCGTTGCGTGAGCAGCAATGATTGCGAGGCGTTCAACGGTCGTAGCTTCGGTGTGAGCTTTATCGATCCGGTGGATCAATATCTGAAGAGTGACCGGGCGATCAAGTATGCGCTGCTGTTCATTGTCCTGACGTTCGCCGGTTTCTTCCTCTTCGAAGTACTCAAGAGTCTGGCCGTGCACCCGGTGCAATACGCGCTGGTTGGTGTGGCGCTGGCATTCTTTTATCTGTTGTTGCTGTCGCTGTCGGAGCACATTGGTTTTGCCCTGGCATATTTGCTGTCGGCCAGTGCCTGTGTGGTGTTGATCGGATTTTATGTCTGCCATGTGCTGCGCAGTGTGCGTCACGGCTTGAGTTTTTCGGCGGGGCTGGCGGCGTTGTATGGCCTGCTTTATGGCTTGCTGAGCGCTGAGGATTACGCGTTGTTGATGGGCTCGTTGTTGCTGTTTGGTTTGCTCGGTGTGTTCATGGTGCTGACGCGCAAACTGGATTGGTACGGGATCGGTCAGAAACCGGCGAAGCCGTTGGAGTTTGATGTCGGGGCGATGCAATGAGCCGGTCGCTGGGATTGCGTGAGGATCAGTGCTGGAGGGAGGGATTGGTGACGCGGATGATCGGTTTTTTGCCTGTGGAACCGAGGTGGTGCCATCGCTGGCAAGCCAGCTCCCACAATGAGTTCGGTGATGACACAAATCCCCGATCTACCACAAATCCTGCGGGAGCTGGCTTGCCAGCGAAGAGGCCGGAACAGGCGCCGCCGATTTAAGGCTTGGGCATCGTGGCGATCATGGACGGTCGCTGACTCACCTCAAAGAACCAGTTGGCCAGTTGCGGGTTGGCATCACGCCAGCCCAGGTCCGGGAAACGCAGATCGAGATAACCCAGCGCACACGCCACGCTGATCGCCGCGACATCGAAATGGCTGGTCAGCTCGGCAATGGCATCTTTTTCCAACACTGCGAGGGCGCGGCGGATCTTGTCGCGCTGAGCCTCGAGCCATTCATCCCAATGCTTTTCCGGCGCGCGCAGGACCATTTCATAACGCACCATCACCGACGCATCCATGATCCCGTCGGCCATCGAGGCCAGGGTCAGGCGGCGCCAGCGAGCCGCGCCTTCGCGCGGGATCAGCGGGTTGCCGACGTGTTGTTGGTCGAGGTATTCGAGGATCACACGGCTGTCATGGATGACATTGCCGTCGGCCAGGCGCAGGGCAGGGATCTTGCCCAGCGGGTTGTCGAGATTGAGCTCGGCGCTCGGGCTGACCGGGCTGAGCACGCAGTCTTGCAGCGCGACGCGATCCTGCTGGCCGGTTTCGTGCAGCAACACCATCACTTTGCGCACAAACGGGGAGAGCGTGTTGTGGTACAGGGTCATGCTGGGGGCGGACATTGGCAAACCTCGGTGATCGTCGAAGAGCAGGTGGTTAGCCTAGTCAGAACCGCGATGGCTGGCGAGGGAATTTATGGCGCCCATCCGGCCGCCATCGCTGGCAAGCCAGCTCCCACAGGTTTTTGCAGTGAACACACATTTCAGGCCCAGCAGAGATCCTTGTGGGAGCTGGCTTGCCAGCGATGAGGCCATCACCGACAGCACAAAAACTACCTGCGCAGCAACAATCCCCTGATCGCCAGAAAGGCCGGAACACCCAGTCCGACCCAGCTCAATGCATCCCAAATCCCATCCCCCAGCAACGCCGCAAACAACCCCGCCGCACTGAGCAACGCAATCACGATCGGCGTGCTGAAGACTTTCCAGAAACTCGACTGACGCGGCTTCATGCAGAGGCCTCCGCCGTTTCCAGCACAGGCCTGGCCGCTCTGCGCCGCACCACCCACAAATACACGCCACTGCCGAGCACAATGATCGTCAGCACATCCAGAGTGGCCCAGAGGATTTTCATCGGCATGCCGCCATAGTCACCAAAGTGCAGCGGCTGCGACATGCCCATGGCGTCCATGTACCACGGCCGTTCGGCCACGGCGGTGACCTGCAGCGTGGTCGCATCGATCAGCACCGGCGTCAGCAGATGCGAGGTCAGGTGCGTACCGCCCTTCATGAACACCGAGTAATGGTGTTCGCTGGAAAAGCGTGTGCCGGGGAAGGCAATGAAATCCGGTTTCATCTCCGGCGCAACTTCAGCAGCGATATCGAGCAAACGCGTGGCCGGCGCCAGGTGGGTCAGCGGTGGCGCACCGCGGTACGGTTCGATCAGCGCAGTCAGTGCGTCATTGCGCCAGGCAGCGATCAGCAGGTCGGCGCAGGCGCTGATCACACCGGTCACGCCGACAACCAGCGCCCAGGTCAGGGTGACAACACCGATCAGGTTATGCAGGTCGAGCCAGCGCAGCCGTGTCGACTTGTCCTGACGCACCGTGCCGAACTTCAAACGGCGCATGAACGGCAGGTACAGCACCGTCCCGGATACGATGGCCACGACAAACAGCAGCCCCATGAACGCCAGCAGTAATTTGCCCGGCAGCCCGGCGAACATGTCGACATGCAGTCGCAGGATGAACAGCATCAAGCCGCCATTGGCCGAAGGCGTTTCCAGCGCTTCCCCGGTTCGCGCATCGAGCATGAACGTGTGCGAGGAATTCGGTTCGGTGCCAGCGGTTTTCGCCATGATCGTCAGCACGGCGTTCGGCTCATCGTCATCGAAGCCGAAGTACTGCACGACGTCATCGGGGCGATGCTTTTCGGCGGCCTCGACCAGTTGCGCCAGATTCAATCGAGGCGTATCGGCTGGCAGCTCGCGCACTTCGGGTGCGTCGCCGAGCAGGTGCTCGATCTCGTGATGAAAGATCAGCGGCAAACCGGTCAGTGCCAGCATCAGCAAAAACACGGTGCAGACCAGGCTGGTCCAGGTGTGGATGAACGACCAGCGACGAATTGTTTTACTTTTCATTTCATGACCTTCAAAAACACCAAAGCCGTCCACGAAGGACGGCCTGGTCACAGGGCCTGTTTCAGCTCAAGCGCTTACCACTTGTAAGTGGCGCTGGCGACGACACTGCGTGTGTCGCCGTAGTAGCAGTAGAAGCTGTCGCAGGTGGAAATGTATTCCTTGTCGAACAGGTTGGTTGCGTTGACCGCCAGCGACGCGCCTTTGAGGCTGTTGTCCAGACGGCCGAGGTCGTAATGCACACTTGCGTCGAACACGGTGTAGGCGTCCGCTTTGCCCAGCCAGGTATTGGCCTTGTCGCCGTAGGTGTTGCCGGTGTAACGCACGCCACCGCCAATGCCGAAGCCGTCGAGGACGCCGGCGTGCCAGGTGTAATCGGTCCACAGCGACGCTTGCTGGTTCGGCATCAGTTGCAGGCGATTGCCCTTGTCGACGCCATTCTGCACTTCGGATTTGGCCAGGGTGTAGGCAGCGATGACTTTCAGGTTGTCGGTGACGTCGGAAACCGCTTCCAGCTCGAGGCCTTTGACTTTCACTTCGCCGGTCTGACTGGTGATCGAGACGTTGTTGACGAAGGTGTTGACCGAGACGTTCTTTTGGGTGAGGTCGTACACGGCGGCGGTCAGCAGGGTTTTACTGCCCGGTGGCTGGTACTTGATGCCCAGTTCCCACTGCTTGCCTTCGGTCGGTTTGAGCGAACCCGTCGAGGTAGCGTCGGCACCCGTGGTCGGCTGGAAGGATTCGGCGTACGACAGGTACGGCACGAAACCGTTGTCGAAGACATAACTGAGCGCTGCGTTGCCGCTGAAGGCCTTGTCACGCTGGGTGTTGGTGGCATCGCCCTTGTTGATGAACTTTGTGCTGGTGTGCACCCAGTCTTCACGGCCGCCGAGGGTCAGGCGCCACTGGTCGAGGGCCATCTGGTCCTGAATGTACAGGCCGGTCTGGTAGGTTTTCTGGTCGTAATCGTAAAACGCCGTGGAGCGCGCTGGACGTACGATTGGCTGGCCGTAGATCGGGGTGATCACGTTGGTGGTCAAACCGTCGCCGAAGATCGAGGTGTAGTTGGTGTTGCTGCGCTGATGATCCAGGCCCAGCAGTAGGGTGTGGCGGATATCGCCAGTGGCGAAGTCGGCCTGGAAGTTGTTGTCCACGGCGAACTGGCTGATGTCTTCTTCGACGCTGGTGCTGGTGCGCCCGACGTTGCCTTGATCATCCACTTCGGTGAACGGGTAGGAACCCGGCGTCAGCGACTGGAACGACAGGTCCGACTTGGTGTAGCGCAGGTTCTGCTTGAACTGCCAGACATCGTTCAGACGATGTTCGAAGGCGTAGCCCAGCGCGTAGTAGGTGCGATCGTAATATTCCCAGTCCGGATCACCCAGATTCTTGTGGTGGGAAATATCACCGAACGGTGACTTGATCTTGGTGCCCTGAATCGGCAGGAACTGACTGGTGATGCCGGTATCGTCGCGGGTGAACTGGCTCAGCAGGGTGAGCTTGGTGTCGTCGTCGATGTTCCAGGTCAGGCTCGGCGCGATGTTGTAGCGCTTGTTGTCGACGTGATCGACTTGCGTGCCGCTGTCGCGCACCACACCGCTGAGACCGTAGAGGAACTGGCCGGCGTCATCGATCTTGCCGGTGCTGGCGAAGTTGATCTGACGGTGATTGTCGCTGCCGTACTGCAGCTGGATTTCGTTGCTGGCTTCGGCGCTTGGGCGACGGCTGACCATGTCCAGCAAACCGCCCGGTGGGGTCTGACCGTACACCGACGACGCCGGGCCACGCAGCAGGGCGAGGCGGTCGAGGTTCCAGGTTTCCTGTTTCGGGTTGGCGTACACGCCTTTTGGCAGTGGCAGGCCGTCGAGGAACTGGGTCGGTTCGAAACCGCGCACCCGCAGCCAGTCGGCACGGGTGTCGCTGCCGTAGCTGCTGGCGGTGATGCCCGGCATGTAGCGCACGGCGTCATCGATGCTGTGCACGCTGCGGTCGTCCATTTGCTGGCGAGTCGCGACGGAGATCGAACGCGGCGCTTCGACCAGTGCGGTGTCGGTCTTGCTGCCAGCGGCGGTGCGGGTGGCGGTGTAGCCGTCGACCGGTCCCCAGGCGCTTTCGAAGTTTTCCACACCGATAACCGATGTTTCCGGCAGGGCCAACGTCCCTTCAGGCACCGCCACAAGGGTGTAGGTGCCGGTGCTGCTTTGTTCCAGTTGCAGACCGGTGCCACGCAGGGCCGCGCGCAAGGCACCGGCCGCGTCGTACTGGCCGTTGACCGGCGCCGAGGTCTTGCCCGCCGCCAGCGACGGATTCAGCGACAGCGCAATGCCGCCCTGGCTGGCGATCTGGTTCAGGGTGGTCGACAGAGGCGCCGCCGGCAGGTTGTAGGCGCGCACGCTGGACGCTTGTTCAGCGGCGAGCAACGGACTGCTGATCAGCGGCGCGCTGAGCGCGATGGCGACGGCCAGCAGACCGGGGCGCAACAAGGTGTCTAGCGAACGGGACATACGGCGGCTCCTGAATGGAAATATTTCTCAATTGCCTGTGTGCCGGATGAAAAGCAGAAAGTGATAGGGCAGGATGAAAATAATTTCGATTAACTGGAAACAGCCACATTTCTGCGGGCTTGATCGTTCCCACGCTCCGCGTGGGAATGCCTCAATGGACGCTCTGCGTCCGCTTCGGCAGGGACGCAGAGCGTCCCGAGCTGCATTCCCACGCAGAGCGTGGGAACGATCAGGTCAAGGGGAGGAGGGCTCGGCCTTAGCGACTGTGACCCAATATGGCGTATGCCGCTCGATCTGCACCGGCAGGGTCGGCAGCAGGGCGCTCAGGGCTTTATCGGTGTCATGCAGCGGGAAGCTACCGGTAATCCGCAGGTCAGCCACGTCAGGTGCCACGCCCAGATGCCCGCGACGATAACGCCCGAGCTCGTGCACCAGATCGCCCAACCGCGCGTTATCGACCACCAACATGCCGCGCGTCCAGGCATCGGCGCCGGGGTTGAGCGCGACGATCGAACCCAATCCATCACTGCGCAGCAGCACTTGCTGGCCTTCATGGAGGATTTGCTCTGCAGGGTTGGATTGCGGGTGCGCCGCGACCGCCGACTGCAACACACTCAGGCGCGTGCCTTCTTCTTCACGCTTGACCAGGAACCGCGTACCCAGCGCGCGCATGCTGCCTTCGCGGGTTTCGACGATAAAAGGGCGCGCATCGCCATGCCCGGTTTCGACAAGAATTTCGCCTTCCTGCAACACGATCAACCGGCGCTTCTCATCGAACCGCACATCCACCGCACTGTGGGTGTTCAGATTCAACACAGTGCCGTCCGCCAGACGCACGGTGCGCTGCTCACCGGTCGCGGTGCGTTGATCGGCGAGCCAGTAATCCAGCGGCAGAAAGCGTTCGCTGGCGAACAGCCCCACACCGACCAGCACCACAACGCTGGCCAGCCCACCGCCCAGTCTGCGCACCCGGCGGCGAATGCCTTCGCGTGACTGCAGCAAGGCACTGCGGGCCGGACCTTTGGCCACGCTGAAGCGCTGATCGAGCATGCCCAGTTGCCGCCACGCGCGGGCGTGTTCTTCATGGGCCGCATGCCATTTGGCGAATTCCTCACGCTCCAGCGGGCTGCTTGAGTCGAGGGTCAGTTGCCAGGCAATCGCCGCGTCCAGCACATGCGCCGGCACCGGTCTGGAACTGGCCGGGCTCACGTCGGCTCACCGTACAGGGCGATGTAGCACTGGCGAATGCCTTGCGCCAGATACTGCCGAACGCGCGGCACCGAGACGCCGAGCTTGTCGGCGATCTCGGCATGGCTGAGGCCGTCGAGGCGGTTATAAAGGAACGCGGCGCGGGCCTTGGTCGACAGTTTGCCGAGCAAGCGGTCGATGGCTTTGAGGTCTTCGAGAATCATTTGCTGTTCTTCCACCGACGGTTGTTCGCCTTCGGGGATCAGCATCAGTTCGGTGAGGTAGGCCTGTTCCAGCGCCGCACGGCGGAAGTAGTCGAACAGCAAGCCTTTGGCGATCGCCACCAGAAAGGCGCGGGGCTCACGGGGTGTCAGCATGTCGTCGCGACCGAGCAGGCGGACGAAGGTGTCCTGGCTCAGGTCTTCGGCGCGCTGCGGGCAGGCCACATTGCGCCGCAGCCACGCCAGCAGCCAACCGCGATGGTCACGATACATCGCACCGACGAGCTCACTGTTAGGGCTTGGGACTGACGACACCGGACATCACCGATTGGGAAATATTAACTAACGCGAATTGTTCGCGATTGTGGCAGAGGTGGGAATGGTTAGCAATTGGCCACTGGTCAGGTAAGCGTTTAAAGGCAGACCCTCACCCTAGCCCTCTCCCGGGGGAGAGGGGATCGATCGGGGGATATTCTGGAGGTACACCGACCTGAGCGAACTTCAGGGAATCCATAATCGACCCGATTTCTCAGGTCGATGAAGAGCCCGAGACACCTCGGTAGGCTCCCTCTCCCTCTGGGAGAGGGCTGGGGTGAGGGGGATGGATCTTGGACTTGACTCAATTTCAGAACGAAGGCGCCTGCTGCCGCCGCTTCCACTGACTCAGCCGCTGCTGCAAATTCAACGGACTATGAATCTGCTGCCCCCGCGCCCGGCTGAACAGAATCAACGCCAACTCCGCAGTGGCCAGCGCATCGGCACTGGCGTTATGCCGCTCGAACACCTCAAGCTTGAACCAGTCGATCCACTCATCCAGCCCGGCCTCACGAATATTCGCTTGCGGACACACCAGCGGTGCAATGTCGGCGACATCAAGAAAGACCTGCTGCAACTTGTGCCCCAGATGTTCCTTCAGCGCACGCCCGAGCATGTGCTGATCAAACGGCGCATGAAACGCCAACACCGGGCTGTCGCCGATAAATTCCATGAGTTCCAGCAACGCCTCGACCGGCTCACTGCCCGCCGCAATCGCATTCGGCCCCAACCCGTGAATCAACACGCTGGGGCTGAGCTTCAGCTCGCGACATTGCAGCGTGCGTTCGAACTGCTGACTGAAGTCGATCGCGCCGTCCTCGATCACCACCGCGCCAATCGACAACACACGGTCCTTGTTCAGATTCAGCCCGGTGGTTTCCAGATCCAGCACTACCCAACGTTGTTCGCGCAGTGTGCATTCGCTCAGCTCGGTAATCGTCGGCAGCTGCGCCAGACGCTGCTGAAAATCCACCGGCACCACCGCACTCGCCGGGCGCAGCCACGAGAACAGGCTCATAGCTGATACCGCAAGGTCAGGCTGCTCTGCAGGCGCTGGGCCTGGCGCAGGGATTCACGCAGGATGCGCCGGTCGAGATGATTGAGGCTATCCGGGTCGACGCGGTTGGAATAGGGCAGGTTCTCCCGCGTCTGCAATTGATGCTGCTGCATGCGCGTCTGCTGTATGAAGTGATAGGCCTCTTCATACGCCGCGCCATCCAGTCGCTCGATGACTTCTTTCTCGACCAACTGACGGAAGCGCTCGAGGGTATTGTTGGCGTCGATACCGTTAGCCAGCGCGAGCAATCGTGCGCCATCCACGAACGGCGTCAGCCCCTGCACCTTGAGATCCAGCGTGGCTTTCTCGCCGTTCTTGCGCGCCAGCACAAATTCGCGGAAACGTCCCACCGGTGGGCGATTGCGCAGGGCGTTCTCGGCCATCATGCGCTGGAACAAACGGTTGTCGCCGACCTGATCGAGAATGCCCCGGCGCAGTTGTTCACAGCCTTGTTCATCACCCCAGACCACGCGCAGGTCGAAATAAATGCTCGACCCGAGCAGATTCTCCGGCGTCGCCTCACGAATAAAAGCTGCAAAGCGCCGTGCCCATTCTGCCCGCGACAGACACAGCTCGGGATTGCCGGCCATGATGTTGCCCTTGCACAGAGTGAAGCCGCACAGCGCCAGACTCTGGTTGATTTGCTGCGCAATCGGCAGCAGCTTGCCGCGAATCTCCGCTGCATGCGCAGCATCGCGGGCGTCAAACAGAATGCCGTTGTCCTGATCGGTGTGCAGCGTTTGCTCGCGGCGGCCTTCGCTGCCGAAGCACAGCCAACTGAACGGCACGCCGGGATCGCCTTTTTCCGCGAGGGTCAGCTCGATCACCCGGCACACAGTGTGATCGTTGAGCAAGGTGATGATGTGGGTGATCTGCGTCGACGACGCGCCATGAGCAAGCATGCGCTCGACCAGTTGGCCTATCTCACCGCGCAGACCGACCAGCTGTTCGACGCGTTGGGCGCTGCGAATCGTCCGGGCTAGATGCACCAGGTCGACCCGTTGTAGCGAAAACAGATCACGTTCTGAGACCACGCCACACAAACGCTGATCCTTGACCAGACAGACATGCGCGATGTGCCGTTCGGTCATGGCAATCGCCGCATCGAACGCACTGTGATCCGGCGAAAGATAAAAGGGCGAAGGCGTCATGTGGCGCTCGATGGCCTCGCTGAAATCACCGACGCCCGCAGCCACGACATGACGCAGATCACGCAGGGTGAAAATGCCCAGCGGCGCCTTGTGTGCATCCACCGCAACGATGCTGCCGACCTGCTGCTCGTGCATCAGCTTCACCGCTTCACGCAATGGCGTGTCGGGGCTGCAGGTGACCGGGTGACGCATCGCCAGTTCGCCCAGTCGGGTGTTCAGCGAGTACTGCGTGCCGAGGGTTTCCACGGCTTTCTGCTGCACTTGCTGATTGACTTGATCGAGCAGACTGCTTACCCCGCGCAAGGCGAAATCGCGAAAGGCGTTGGAGAGGGCGAACAGTTTGATGAACGCCAGTTTGTTCAGTTGCAGGCAGAAAGTGTCTTCGCCCGCAAGGTGCTCGGTGCGCGTCGCGCGTTCGCCGAGCAATGCGGCCAGCGGAAAACATTCGCCGGTGGTGATTTCAAACGTGGTCTCGGTGCCGGGCTTGGTGATGTGCTGACGTTCGCCGACCACCCGACCTTGCTTGACGATATAGAAGTGTTCAACCGGGCCGTCGGCGGGTTTGATGATGCTTTCGCCCTGGCCGTAGAAACGCAGCTGACATTGCTCCACCAGATAAGCCAGGTGGGCGTGTTCCATCTGATTGAAGGGCGGGAAGCGCTGGAGGAATTGCAGGGTGCCCTGAATGTTCTGCAATACCGCGGTTTTCCCTGCCTGGGTGAAGGCGTCCGCTTTACTCATAACCATTACCGCAGTCTTTTTCGAATTGTTGTTGTCGGATCGTTCTGGCCATGGTCGACCCCTGCGGGCGGGGTGCCCATTGGACGTAAGTCTAGGTTTGCCATGCCGTTCGGCACATTTGGGAAGTGCCCTACAAAAACAGTCGGAAATTCGCCCGCCAGCCTCTTGGAAAAAAATCCGACGAAGTGCACATTGAAGCTCTGCTTAGCGATGTCTGACGACTGTGCCAGGTGATTGATTTGAAAACGTAGAGAACGCCATGTCCGACCACGATATTTTGAGCGACGCCGAGCGTGAAGCGCTCAGCGCTGTAATGCTCGAACCCGATTTGCCGCCGCAGCGTGTACTGATCGTCGATGACGACAAGGACGCCCGAGAGCTGTTGTCGGAGATTCTCGCGTTGGATGGCATTCGTTGCATGACCGCAGCCAGTGGCGAGACGGCGCTGAAGATGCTCGAAGAAAAACCTTCGATCGGGCTGGTGATTACCGATCTGCGCATGGGCCATGTCGGTGGCCTTGAGCTGATCCGCCAGGTGCGTGAGTCGGTAAGGGCGGCGATGCCGATCATCATTGTCTCGGGCGATGCCGATGTGAAAGACGCGATCGCGGCGATGCATTTGAGCGTGGTGGATTTTCTGCTCAAGCCGATTGATACGGGCAAGTTGTTGGAGTTGGTGAAACATGAATTGGGGATTGAACCCTAAGAGCCCCTCACCCTAGCCCTCTCCCGGAGGGAGAGGGGACTGACCGCGGTGAATGTTTGAGGTACACCGACCTGAGATTCCCGAGTCGAACTCCGGTTTTGAAAGCACAAAGATCGGCTCCCTTTCCCTTCTACCCTTGGCAACTCCTGAGCCGAGCTCAGATTTTGAAAAGCACAGAGATCGGCTCCCTTTCCCCTCTACCCTTGGCAATTCCTGAGTCGAGCTCAGATTTTGAAAAGCATACAGATCTGCTCCCTTTCCCCCTCTCCCCCCTGGGGGAGAGGGCTGGGGTGAGGGGGGATGGATCTCAAGCCCACCACAAAAATCCAATCCACAGCACAAACAAAAAAGCCCTGATCTTTCGATCAGGGCTTTTTCATGTC
Organism: Pseudomonas sp. B21-041; assembly: GCF_024748675.1. Lineage (NCBI taxonomy): Bacteria > Pseudomonadati > Pseudomonadota > Gammaproteobacteria > Pseudomonadales > Pseudomonadaceae > Pseudomonas > Pseudomonas sp. B21-041. The sequence continues at coordinate 5,843,100 of NZ_CP087175.1, read as the reverse complement.
CGGCATTCAGCGCAAGTTACAGGCCGTTGGCCTTCTTGAACTCGCGACGACGACGGTGCAGCACCGGCTCGGTGTAGCCGTTCGGCTGTTTGGTGCCTTCGATCACCAGTTCGACCGCCGCCTGGAAGGCGATGTTGCTGTCGAAGTTGGGTGCCAGCGGACGGTACAGCGGGTCGTTGGCGTTCTGACGATCCACCACCGGCGCCATGCGCTTGAGGCTTTCCATCACTTGCGCTTCGGTGACTACACCGTGGCGCAGCCAGTTGGCGATGTGCTGGCTGGAGATACGCAGCGTGGCACGGTCTTCCATCAGGCCGACGTCATTGATGTCCGGCACTTTCGAGCAGCCCACACCCTGGTCGATCCAGCGCACCACATAACCAAGAATGCCCTGGGAATTGTTGTCCAGTTCGTTCTTGATCTGCTCCGGAGTCCAGTTCGGGTTGACCGCCAGCGGAATGGTCAGGATATCGTCTACCGAAGCGCGAGCACGTTTGGCCAGTTCGACCTGACGGGCGAACACGTCGACCTTGTGGTAGTGCAGCGCGTGCAGCGCAGCAGCAGTCGGCGACGGCACCCAAGCGGTGTTAGCACCGGCCAACGGGTGCGCGATTTTCTGTTCGAGCATCGCCGCCATCAGGTCCGGCATCGCCCACATGCCTTTACCGATTTGCGCGCGACCTTGCAGGCCGGTGCTCAGACCGATATCGACGTTCCAGTTTTCGTAAGCGCCGATCCACTTCTCAGCCTTCATGTCGGCCTTGCGTACCACCGGGCCGGCTTCCATGGAGGTGTGGATTTCGTCGCCAGTGCGGTCGAGGAAACCGGTGTTAATGAACACCACGCGCTCGCTGGCCGCTTTGATGCAGGCCTTGAGATTGACCGTGGTGCGGCGCTCCTCGTCCATGATCCCGACTTTCAGGGTGTTGCGCGTAAGGCCCAACACGTCTTCGATGCGGCCGAACAGCTCGTTGGTGAACGCTGCTTCTTCCGGGCCGTGCATCTTCGGTTTAACGATGTAGACCGAGCCGGTGCGGGTGTTACGACGCGAGGTATTGCCGTTGAGGTTGTGCATCGCCGCCAGGCAAGTCACCAGACCGTCGAGGATGCCTTCCGGAACTTCGTTGCCGTCTTTGTCGAGGATCGCGTCGATGGTCATCAAGTGGCCAACGTTGCGCACGAACAGCAGCGAACGACCGTGCAACGTCACTTCACCGCCATTTGGCGCGGTGTAGGTGCGATCCGGGTTCATGGTGCGGGTGAAGGTCTGACCGCCCTTGGACACCGATTCCGCGAGATCGCCCTTCATCAGGCCGAGCCAGTTACGGTAGATCACCACTTTGTCGTCGGCATCGACGGCGGCCACGGAGTCTTCGCAGTCCATGATGGTGGTCAGCGCCGCTTCCATCAGGATGTCTTTGACGCCGGCCGGGTCGGTCTGGCCAACCGGGGTAGTGGCGTCGACCTGGATTTCGAAATGCAGACCGTTGTGTTTCAGCAGGATCGCGATTGGCGCGTTGGCGTCGCCCTGGAAACCAATCAGTTGTGCATCGTCGCGCAGACCACTGTTGCTGCCGCCCTTGAGGGTGACCAGCAGTTTGCCGTCGGCGATTTTGTAGCCGGTCGAATCGACGTGGGAGCCAGCAGCCAATGGCGCGGCTTCGTCGAGGAAGGCACGGGCGAAGGCGATGACTTTGTCGCCACGCACCTTGTTGTAGCCTTTGCCTTTTTCCGCGCCACCTTCTTCGCTGATTGCGTCGGTGCCGTAGAGGGCGTCATACAGCGAACCCCAGCGGGCATTCGAGGCATTGAGAGCGAAGCGGGCGTTCATCACCGGCACAACGAGTTGCGGGCCGGCGGTGCGGGCGATTTCATCATCGACGTTTTGCGTCGTTGCCTGGAAATCAGCCGCTTCTGGCAACAGATAACCGATTTCTTGCAGGAAGGCTTTGTAGGCCACGGCGTCGTGCGCCTGACCGTTGCGTTCCTGATGCCAGGCGTCAATACGAGCCTGGAAGTCATCGCGTTTGGCGAGTAGGGCTTTGTTCTTCGGCGCCAGGTCATGAATGACCTTGTCGGCACCTTCCCAGAATTTTTCGGCGGTGAGGCCGGTACCGGGAATGGCTTCGTTGTTCACGAAGTCGAACAGGACTTTGGCGACCTGCAGGCCACCGACTTGAACGTGTTCAGTCATTGCTTGCCTCACTCTGCTCAGCTATTTCGCTTTTCAGCTCTTCAATTTGACAATGAAGCCTCTGGCCATTTAAACCACAAACCTGCCGACCAGTACATGCCATTGCTGGCGGCTGGGCTGGGACCAATCAACGGCTTGGGGCCTTGCTGACGGGGCTTTCAGGGTTGCGAACAGGCTTTGGGCAGACATCGATTCAGCGTTATGTAGTGCGCGCTGCGGCATACTACATGATGAGTTGCGCTTGTGAAAATCAGACTAATTACGTCGTTCTGCGACCTCATGTCGCATTGCGGTCACATCGCGGAACGGGATGTTCTCAAAAAACAGATGGATTGTTCCAGCTAAATATAAAAAGTTGTACACGATTTGTTGTTTCGGGCGTCTGAGGCGGCGGACCGTCCCTTGCCTATACTTGCCCTTCTACAACAAAAGTCATGACAAGAGGGCTGCGCCATGGACCATCTCGTACTCACCGTATTCGCCCCGGACAAGCCCGGGCAGGTCGAGCGCATCGCCCAATGCATTGCCGAACACGGCGGTAACTGGCTGGAAAGCCGCATGTCGCGGATGGCCGGGCAGTTCGCCGGGATTCTTCGGGTCGGGGTGCCGGCAGAGGCTTACGACGAATTAGTCGATGCCTTACAAGCATTGTCGACGCATGGCATTCGCGTATTGATTGCCGAGAGTGGCATCGAGCAATCCTGCACCTGGAAGCCGATCGCCATGGAGTTGGTGGGCAATGACCGGCCCGGTATCGTCCGCGACATCACTCGGTTGTTGAGCGAGCAGGGCGTCAACCTTGAGCGGCTGGTGACTGAAGTGCGTCCGGCACCGATGAGCAGCGAACCGCTGTTCCACGCCGAAGCGATTCTCGCGGTACCGCTAACCCTGTCGCTGGATGTATTGCAGTCGCGGCTGGAAACCCTGGCTGATGATCTGATGGTCGAACTGGTGTTACGCACAGACAGTTAAGCGCTGACCGGGTTATCCAGTTTTAACGTGCACCTGCCTGTGGATAACCTGTAGAGACCGGGCGCAGCGCCAAGCCGGCCGGGGCTTGCGCGGAACTGATCAAAAAACCGCCAACATTCAGTGACTTGCACACAAACGGCGGGGATCACGATGTGGATAACCTTGGGAAGGAACGATGCAGGCCACGAGAACCGTGGCCTGTGAGGGTTTGTACGTTTTTTGATCAGCTGCGCCGGCGTAAACTGATCACGGCATCGACGCTGTAAACGGCCAGGCCGGCCCAAATGAAGATAAACGCCACCAGTGTGCTGGACGATAGATGCTCACCGAACAGCAGCACGGCTTGCAGCAGCACCAAAGTCGGCGCCAGGTATTGCAAGAAGCCGATGGTGGTGTAGGGCAAGTGACGCGTGGCAGCGTTGAAGCACACCAGCGGGACCAATGTCACCGGGCCGGCCGCTACCAGCCACCAGGCTTGCGAGGTGGTCCAGAACTCCGGTTGGGCGCTGGTCGCGGTCTGATTGAACAGCAGCCAGGCAATCGCGATCGGTACCAGCATCCAGGTTTCCACCACCAGTCCCGGCAACGCCTTGACCGGCGCCTGTTTGCGGATCAGACCGTAGAAGCCGAACGTCAACGCCAGCACCAGCGACACCCACGGCAGACTGCCGACCTGCCACACCTGTTGCGCCACACCGACCGCCGCCAGGCCGACCGCGAGCCACTGCATCCGCCGCAAGCGCTCGCCGAGAATCAACATGCCCAACAGCACGTTTACCAACGGGTTGATGTAGTAACCGAGGCTCGCTTCCAGCATGCGCCCGTTATTCACCGACCACACGTAGGTCAGCCAGTTGGCCGCGATCAACGTGCCGCTCAAGGCCAGAATCGCCAAACGTTTAGGGTTGTCGAGCAGTTCGCGCAACCAGCCCGGGTGTTTCCACACCATCAGCAACAACGCACCAAACAGCGCCGACCACAGCACTCGATGGATGATGATTTCAACGGCCGGCACTTCGGCGATGGCTTTGAAGTAGATCGGGAACAGGCCCCAGATGATGTAGGCGCTCAGGCCCAGAATGTACCCGCGACGCGGGTTGGCGGCTTGCATGCAGAATCCTTGCTTAGGCAGCTAACAAAGGAGGGATTGTAAGGAGATTTGTCTACGAGTGCCGTAGCGCAATGGTCGGGAAATTGTGAACACCGGACAAATGTAGGAGTGAGCCTGCTCGCGATCGCGGTCTGACATTTAACATTTACGTCGACTGACAAAGCTCTATCGCGAGCAGGCTCACTCCTACAAGGGGGAGGTGGTGATCAGAAGAGTTTCAGTGGCTCTTCATTCAGCGCGGATAGCTGCTCACGCAGCGCCAGCACCTGATCACCCCAATAACGCTCGGTGCCAAACCACGGAAAACTGTGCGGGAAGGCCGGGTCATCCCAGCGCCGCGCGAGCCAGGCGCTGTAGTGCATCAGGCGCAAGGCGCGCAGCGGCTCGATCAGCGCCAGTTCTCGCGGATCGAAGTCGTGGAACTCGTTGTAGCCGTCCATCAGTTCCGACAACTGCCCTAGGCATTCCTGACGATCACCGGCGAGCATCATCCAGATGTCCTGCACCGCCGGGCCCATGCGGCAGTCGTCGAGGTCGACGATGTGGAACATCTCGTCGCGGCACATCATGTTGCCGGGGTGACAGTCGCCGTGCATGCGGATGTTCTGGTGCGGCGTGTTGGCGTAGGCATCTTCCACGCGTTTGAGCAGGTCGCGGGCGACAGACTCGTAGGCCGGCAGCAGGCTTTTTGGAATGAAGTTGCCTTCAAGCAAGGTGTTCAGCGAGGCATGGCCGAAGTTCTGCACGGCGAGGGCTTCACGGTGTTCGAACGGCTTGGTCGCGCCGACCGCGTGGATGCGCCCGAGCAACTGGCCGAGGCGATACAGCTGATCAAGGTTGCCCGGCTCCGGCGCACGACCGCCGCGACGCGGGAACAGGGTGAAGCGGAAACCGGCATGCTCGTGCAGGGTTTCGCCGTTGTGGATCAGCGGCGCTACCACCGGGATGTCGACGTTGGCCAGTTCGAAGGTGAATTGATGTTCTTCGAGGATGGCTTCGTTGGTCCAGCGTTGCGGGCGGTAGAACTTGGCGATCAGCGGTTCGGAGTCTTCGATGCCGACCTGATAGACGCGGTTTTCGTAGCTGTTGAGCGCGAGAATGCGCGCATCGCTCAGGAAACCGATGCTTTCAACGGCATCGAGCACGAGGTCGGGGGTGAGGGTTTCAAACGGGTGGGCCATGCTGACTCCTGCGCGCAGCAGGCTGCCGCGTCCGGCCCAGCATGGTAGCGCAGATGGCAGCGGGGGAGGTGGTTGGTGTCTGTGCTGACGCTATCGCGAGCAGGCTCACTCCTACAGGGGAACGCACGCATTCCAAATGTAGGAGTGAGCCTGCTCGCGATGAGGGCCTGTCAGGCGCCGACGATTCCACCATCCTCGCGAGTGATCGCCATCACCGAAGACCGCGGCTTGCCATTCGGCAGATGCTCGGGGAAGGTCGACCCGCCGTTCTCCCCCGGATGCTGAATCCCGACAAACAGGGTTTTCTGATCCGGCGAGAAACTGATCCCCGTCACCTCACAACCAATCGGCCCGACCATGAACCGGCGAATTTCACCGGTCTTGGGATCGGCGCAAAGCATCTGGTTATTGCCCATCCCGGCAAAGTCGCCGGCGTTGCTCGAATCGCCATCAGTGAGAATCCACAGGCGACCGGCCTTGTCGAAACCCAGGCCATCCGGGCTGTTGAACATGTTCTGCGGGGTGATGTTCTTCGAGCCACCCTTCGGCGTCCCGGCATGCACGCCCGGATTACCGGCGACTACAAACAGGTCCCAGGCAAACGTCTTCGATGCGTGATCGTCACGGTCGGTGCGCCAGCGCAGAATTTGCCCGTAGACGTTTTTCTCGCGCGGGTTCGGCCCGCCCACCGGCTGCCCGTCTTCGCCGCGCTTGGCGTTGTTGGTCAGGGTGCAATAGACCTGGCCATCCTTCGGACTGACGACGATCCATTCCGGGCGGTCCATGCGTGTTGCACCAACCACGCTGGCGGCGAGGCGTGCATGGATCAGCACTTCGGCCTGATCGGCAAAGCCGCTGCTGGCGTCGATGCCGTTTTTGCCGTGGGTCAGCTCGATCCACTGGCCCTGGCCTTTCGGGTGATCGGGGTTGCTGTCGCCGTTGTCGAATTTCGCCACGTACAAGGTGCCGTGATCGAGGATGTCGCGGTTGGCCTTGGCGTTGCGGTGGTTGATGCGGTCGCGGCTGACGAATTTGTAGATGAACTCGCCACGCTCGTCGTCGCCCATGTACACCACGGCGCGACCGTCGTCGGTCTCGGCCAGTGCGGCGTTTTCATGTTTGAAGCGGCCCAGCGCGGTGCGTTTGACCGGGGTCGATTGCGGGTCGAACGGATCGATCTCGACCACCCAGCCGTGACGGTTGAGTTCGTTGGGGTTTTTCGCCATGTCGAAGCGCGGGTCGTACGGGTGCCAGTTGATCTCGCGGCTGGCGACCGAGACGCCGTAACGCTTCTGCGCCGGGTCGAACTGTTGCTGGGCATTGCTGCTGCCGAAACAGTCGGTGAAGTTTTCTTCGCAGGTCAGGTAAGTGCCCCACGGCGTTTTGCCGTTGGCGCAGTTCTGGAAGGTGCCGAGGACTTTCTTGCCGTGTTTGTCGGCTGCCGTTTTCATCAAGTCGTGACCGGCAGCCGGGCCGCTGATGCGCAGCGGTGAGTTGCCGTGAATGCGGCGGTTGTAGCGTGAGCCCTGAACGAACTGCCATTGGCCGTTCTTGCGCTGTACCTCGATCACCGACACGCCCTCGCAGGCCAGTGCTTTACGCACGTCTTCGGCCGATTGCGGCATGCCGCCGTGCGGGTAGAGGTAGCGGTAGTTGGTGTATTCGTTGTTGATCGCCATCAACGCGCGATTGCGGTCGTCGGGGAAGGCGAACAGGCTCATGCCGTCGTTGTTGTCGCCGAATTGCACTTCCTGTGCGGCCGCGGTGCCGTTGCCGCTCGGGTCGAAGGCCGGGCCGTTCTTCTGCAGGGGCTGGCCCCAACTGATCAGCACCGAAGACTTGTAGCCTTTGGGCAGGGTGATGACGTCGGTGGTTGCCGCCGGAATACTCTCGAAACCGAGCAGACGACTGTTGCCGGCGCTGACGCCAGTGGCCAGCGCGCTGCGGCTCAACAGGCTGCCGCCGAGGAACATCGCCGCGCCGCACAGCGCACCGGCGCCGATGAAACCGCGACGGCTGAGGCCGACCATTTTTTCCAGGTCAGTGGATTGGTTTTCTTCTAATAGGCTCACATCAGGCTCCCTGCATGGTTTTGGCAGCCACCTTAATGAGCGTCGATGACGCTTTCGTTGCAGCGCCTGATTACAGCGGCGTGCCGAGCAGCACATTGGACGGCGAAAACTGCACCTGCACCGGTTGTGCGACGCCCAGCCCGCGAGTGCGCAGGTCCAGCGGTTCCGCCAGGGCACAGAGGGTATGGCCGTTGGGCAGGGCAATGCGCACTTCGCTCGGGCCATCCTCGGCGTCGAGGATCGTTTCGATGGTGCCGTTGAGAAGATTGTGACCAAACGTTGCAGGCTGCTCGTTGCTGAGCAATTCCAGCCAGCCGGCCTTGATCAGGGCCACCACTTCGGTGCCGGCTTGCAGCTCCAGATGCACGGTGCTGTCGTGGGTGATCTGCGCGTCGAGGCACAGGCCTTCGGCCAGTTCGAGGCGGATCAGGTCATTGCGGCCCTGCGCTTCAATCGCCACGACCTTGCCGTGCAACTGATTGCGTGCGCTGGTTCTGAGCATCAAACGACCGAGCAGATCCAGATCACTGGCGTCTTCCGCTGCCTCCAGCACCTGGGTCTGCAAGGCCTGCAGTTTTTGGTACAGGCGCAAAACGCGCTCGCCTTCGCTGGAGAGTTTCGCGCCGCCGCCGCCCTTGCCACCGACGGCGCGCTCGACCAATGGTTTTTGCGCCAGGTTGTTCAGCTCATCAATGGCGTCCCACGCCGCTTTGTAACTCAGGCCTGCGCTTTTCGCCGCGCGGGTGATCGAGCCCTGTTCGGCGATGTGTTGCAGCAAGGCGATGCGCTGCGGACGGCGGACGATGTGCTGGGAGAGCAGGGAAGGCATGGACATGGATGGGTGCTTTTTTATGGCGGTGGACGTGGAAGTTGGCCGCTAGCGACGCGAGAGTCAAGTCGAGCCGAGATCCCTTGTAGGAGTGAGCCTGCTCGCGATTGCGGTGGATCAGTCAGCATAAATGTTGGCAATGATGACGCTATCGCGAGCAGGCTCACTCCTACAGGGATTGTGCTGGCTCAGGTTCCGGGTTTTGGCGTGCGGGCCAGGCAATAGACATCGACCCGTGCAGCGCCTGCGTTCATCAGTAACCGGGCGATTGCCTGGGCAGTGGCACCCGTAGTCAGCACATCATCGATCAACGCCAGATGCCGGCCTTTCACATCGGAGTCGGGTATCAGGCTGAAAGCATTGCGCAGATTACCTTTACGCGCCTTGGCATCGAGATTTTGCTGAGCGTCGGTATCCTTGATTCGCCGCAGAACCCGTTCTTCGCACGGCAGATCCAGTGACTGACTCAACCACCGCGCCAGCATCGCAGCCTGGTTGAACCCGCGTTGACGCAGGCGTTTGTTCGCCAGCGGCACCGGCAACAACACATCAGGCCTCGGTAACCCCTCATCGAAGCGATGTTGCAGGTATTGCCCGAGAACGTCGGCGAGCAGGTGACCAAACGGCCATTTTGCGTTGTGTTTAAAACGCGTAATCAAACTGTCGACCGGGAAGCCATAGCGCCACGGCACCACCACCTGTTCGAATGCCGGCGGCTCTAGCAGGCACTCGCCACAGGTCAGGCCGGCGGCGAAGAGTGGCAGAGCGCAGGTCTGGCAGTGGTCGCCGAGCCACGGCAAATCAGTTTCGCAGGCCACACAGATTGGCATTTCTGCTTCTGCCGGCTCATCGCAAAGCAAGCAGCTCTGTATGTTATTTAAACAGATGTAAACCTGTCCTTCGTATCGTGGTTGACAGCGCATGACTCTTCCTTAAATATGCCGAACATCCGTGTCGCGCCTGTGGGTATTCCGTTCCCGCAGCCGCCAGCCAAGCATAACCAAGGAACTACCCATGAGCGCGAGCACCACTGCCACCCTGCGTCACGACTGGTCTCTGGCCGAAGTCAAAGCACTCTTCGTACAGCCATTCAACGACTTGCTGTTCCAGGCGCAAACGGTGCACCGCGCACATTTCAACGCCAACCGCGTTCAGGTGTCGACCCTGCTGTCGATCAAGACCGGCGCCTGCCCGGAAGACTGCAAGTACTGCCCGCAGTCCGGTCACTACAACACCGGCCTTGAAAAAGAAAAGTTGATGGAAGTGCAGAAAGTCCTCGAAGAGGCAGCACGCGCCAAGGCCATCGGTTCGACACGTTTCTGCATGGGCGCGGCGTGGAAACATCCGTCGGCCAAAGACATGCCGTACGTGCTGAAAATGGTCGAAGGCGTGAAGGCCATGGGCCTGGAAACCTGCATGACCCTCGGCCGTCTCGATCAGGATCAGACCGAGGCACTGGCCAAGGCCGGGCTCGATTACTACAACCACAACCTCGACACGTCGCCCGAGTTCTACGGCAGCATCATCACCACCCGTACTTACAGCGAACGTCTGCAAACGCTGGCCTATGTGCGTGAATCGGGGATGAAGATCTGCTCCGGCGGCATTCTCGGCATGGGCGAGTCGCTGGATGACCGCGCCAATCTGCTGATCCAGTTGGCCAACCTGCCGGAGCATCCGGAATCGGTGCCGATCAACATGTTGGTGAAAGTTGCCGGCACCCCGCTGGAAAACGCCGAAGACGTCGATCCGTTCGACTTCATCCGCATGCTCGCCGTGGCCCGCATCCTCATGCCGCAATCCCACGTGCGCCTGTCCGCCGGCCGCGAAGCGATGAACGAGCAGATGCAGGCCCTGGCCTTCTTCGCCGGCGCCAACTCGATTTTCTACGGCGACAAACTGCTGACCACCGCCAACCCGCAGGCGGACAAGGACATGCAGTTGTTCGCGCGTCTGGGCATTCAGCCGGAAGCTCGTGAAGAACATTCCGATGAGGTTCACCAGGCCGCAATCGAACAGGCGCTGGTGGAGCAGAAGAGCAGCGAGCAGTTCTACAACGCCGCGGTTTAAAGCTGCGCGGATTCCTCTGAAGGAATGCAAAACCCCTTGTGGGACGAGCCTGCTCGCGAAAGCGGTGCCTCAGTCGACATTGATGTTGGATGTGAAGGCCTATTCGCGAGCAGGCTCGCTCCCACAAGGGATCTGTGTCACTTGAAAGTCGAGGCCTGCATGTCTTTCGATCTCGCCGCACGCCTTGCTGCCCGTCGTGCCGAAAATCTCTATCGCCAGCGACCGCTGCTTGAGTCCCCGCAGGGGCCTGAAGTGGTGGTCGACGGCAAACCGTTGCTCGCCTTCTGCAACAACGATTACCTGGGCTTGGCCAATCATCCGCAAGTGATCGAAGCCTGGCGCGCCGGTGCTGAACGCTGGGGCGTCGGTGGCGGTGCCTCGCATCTGGTGATTGGCCACAGTGGCCCGCATCACGCACTGGAAGAAGCGCTGGCCGATCTCACCGGTCGACCGCGTGCATTGCTCTTTACCACCGGTTACATGGCTAATATCGGCGCGGTCACGGCGCTGGTCGGGCAGGGCGATACGGTGCTGGAAGACCGCCTCAATCACGCTTCGCTGCTGGACGCGGGTCTGTTGTCCGGCGCGCGTTTCAATCGTTATCTGCACAACGACGCGGTGAGCCTGGCCAAGCGTCTTGAGAAAGCCACCGGCAATACGCTGGTAGTCACCGACGGTGTGTTCAGCATGGACGGCGATCTCGCTGACCTGCCGGCATTGGCTCGTGAAGCCAAGGCCAAAGGCGCGTGGCTGATGGTCGATGACGCTCACGGTTTTGGGCCGCTGGGTGCGAACGGTGGCGGCATCGTCGAGCATTTCGGTTTGAGTCAGGAGGACGTGCCGGTACTGGTCGGCACCCTCGGTAAAGCCTTCGGCACCGCTGGCGCCTTCGTCGCGGGCAGCGAAGAGCTGATCGAAAGCCTGATCCAGTTCGCCCGTCCGTACATCTACACCACCAGCCAGCCCCCGGCGCTGGCTTGCGCGACCCTGAAAAGTCTGGAGTTGCTACGCACTGAACACTGGCGCCGGGATCATCTGCAGACCTTGATCCGCCAGTTCCGCCAGGGCGCCGAGCAGATCGGCCTGGAGTTGATGGACAGCTTCACGCCGATCCAGCCGATCATGATCGGCGATGCCGGGCGCGCGGTGCGGTTGTCGCAAATGTTGCGCGAGCGCGGGCTGATGGTTACCGCCATCCGCCCACCGACCGTGCCCGCCGGCAGCGCGCGCTTGCGCGTGACCCTGACCGCCGCCCACAGCGAGGCGCAGGTGCAGCTATTGTTAGAGGGACTGGCCGATTGCTTTGCCCAACTGTCGTCGGAGCCAAGCCATGCGTAATCGCCTGATTCTGCTGCCCGGCTGGGGCCTCGGTGTGTCGCCGATGGAGCCTCTGGCCGCCGCTTTGCAAGGGCTCGACGAGCATCTGAAAGTGGAAATCGAGCCGCTGCCGGAGCTGGATTCCAGTGACCTGCAAGACTGGCTCGATGAACTCGATGAACGCATTCCACAAGACGTCTGGCTCGGTGGCTGGTCGCTGGGTGGCATGCTCGCGTCCGAATTGGCGGCGCGCCGTGGCGAGCGCTGCTGCGGTTTACTGACTCTGGCGAGCAACCCTTCCTTCGTTGCCCATGAGCAGTGGCCGACCGCGATGCCGGGCGAGACCTTCGATGCATTTCTCGCCGGTTGCCAGGCCGATCCCCGGCTGACCCTCAAACGCTTTTCGCTGCTCTGTGCTCAAGGTGCACAAGATGCGCGCGGCTTGTCGCGGTTGATGCTCGGCGGCGCACCGCACACGGCGCCGTCGGCGTTGATGGCGGGCCTGGAATTGCTCGCGCAACTGGACACCCGCGAAGCACTGCAAGCATTTCGCGGCCCGCAATTTCATCTGTTCGCCGGACAGGACGCTCTCGTTCCGGCGGAAGCGGCGGGGGCGTTGTTCGTCCTGTTGCCGGACATCGAAATAGGTCTGATCGAACAGGCCTGTCATGCGTTCCTTCTGGAAGACCCCCACGGACTGGCGGGCGCTATCCAGGCTTTTTTACATGAGTGCGGTGATGACTGATTTGTCTCTTGTGCTGCCTGGCGGCTTGCCTGACAAGCGTCAGGTCGCGGCCTCTTTCTCCCGCGCGGCGGCCAGTTACGACAGCGTCGCCGAGTTGCAACGTGATGTGGGTACACAATTGCTTCAACGCTTGCCGGCGGATTTTTCACCGTCGCGCTGGCTGGATCTGGGCTGCGGCACCGGCTATTTCACCCGGGCACTGGCCTCGCATTTTATCGAGGGGCACGGTCTGGCGCTGGACATTGCCGAGGGCATGCTCGATCACGCGCGGCCGTTGGGCGGCGCTGAGTACTTCATTGCTGGCGATGCGGAGCGTCTGCCGTTGCAGGACTCGACTTGCGACCTGATCTTTTCCAGCCTGGCGGTGCAGTGGTGCGCGGATTTCGATGCAGTGCTCAGCGAAGCCTTTCGCGTACTGAAACCGGGTGGGATTTTTGCGTTTGCTAGTCTTTGTGTCGGGACGCTGTTTGAGTTGCGCGACAGCTGGCGGCAGGTCGACGGGATGGTGCACGTCAACCGCTTCCGCGAGTTCGCCCGTTATGAGCAACTGTGTACGGCCAGTGGCTTGCGTACGCTAAGCCTGGAGAATCAGCCTCACGTGCTGCATTACCCCGATGTGCGCAGCCTGACCCATGAATTGAAGGCCTTGGGTGCGCACAATCTGAATCCCGGACGGCCCGGTGGTTTGACCGGGCGCGCGCGGATTCTCGGGCTGGTGGAAGCTTACGAGCAGTTCCGTGAAGCGTCGGGATTGCCGGCGACTTATCAGGTGGTCTACGCCGTGTTGGAGAAACCCGTATGAGCGCAGCCTATTTCATCACCGGAACGGACACCGATGTCGGCAAGACCACGGTTGCCGCAGGGTTGCTGCACGCGGCGCGTTCGGCCGGGCTGAGCACAGCGGCGGGCAAACCGGTGGCGTCCGGGTGCGAAGTGACGCCCAAGGGGCTGCGCAATTCCGATGCGTTGGCGCTGTTGGCCGAATGTTCGCTGCCGCTGACTTATCAACAGGTCAATCCCGTGGCGTTCGAGCCTGCGATTGCTCCGCATCTGGCGGCGCGTGAGGCCGGAGTAGCGTTGACCGTGCAATCGTTGCTGGCGCCGATGCGCGAGATTCTGGCGATGAACGCCGATTTCACCTTGATCGAGGGCGCGGGTGGCTGGCGGGTGCCGTTGGCGGACCAGGACAATCTGTCGGATCTGGCGATTGCGTTGAAGCTGCCGGTGATTCTGGTGGTGGGTGTGCGGCTGGGGTGCATCAGTCATGCCTTGCTGACGGCCGAGGCGATTGCCCGTGATGGGCTGCAACTGGCCGGGTGGGTGGCGAATATCATCGATCCGAAGACTTCGCGGCTTGAGGAGAACCTCGCCACATTGGCCGAGAGAATTCCGGCGCCGTGCCTTGGGCGCGTGCCGAAACTCAAGAGCTTGAGTGCCGAAGCGGTAGCGGATCATTTGCAACTGGATCTGCTCGACTAAGCTTTTCTCTATGGGCAGGCACTGTGCCATTAGTGTTTTTGACGGGTGTTTTTCTGGCGCCTCTGGTTCAATGGCGCCATTGATCCTTCCCAAGGATGAGAACTGTTATGGAAATCTCCGGTAACACAGCTTTTTATGCAGGTCTGAGCTCGATTCAAAGCGGGCAGAACCGCGTTGATCAGGCCGCCAGCCAGATTGCCAACAACACCATTGAGCGTTCGGTCACCAGCCAGTCTTCGGAAGCGCAGGTCGATCGTCTGCGCGGCGTTGATCGCAGCCAGCAAATGGACCTGGGCAGCGACATGGTGCAAATGGCCCAGGGCAAATTTCAGGTGGAGCTAGGCGTAAAAGTTGCCAAAGCTTCCGACGAAATGCTCGGTACGATCATCGACACCTTCGCCTGATTTTTCACCATCTACACCCTGAACGCCGCGCTTTGTCGCGGCGTTTTTCGTTGTAAGTCCTTCTCCCTCAACTAATCTTTTTTCAGCGCCCATGACTCGTTCGAGCTCATGGCGGTTTGCTGCGTCCGCTGTTTGAAAGATGCGGGGACGAACGGCAAAAGATCGATGCTTGACAAGATTTCGGCGTAAACGTATGTTTCAAACAACTGTTTGACCGTCACAACAAATCAACACGGTCGTTCATTCCCGGTTACATCAGCAGAGGTTTATCGCTATGCCTGACTACAAGGCCCCCTTGCGTGATATTCGCTTCGTTCGTGACGAACTGCTCGGCTACGAAGCGCACTATCAGAGCCTTCCGGCTTGCGCAGACGCAACTCCAGACATGGTTGACGCCATTCTCGAAGAAGGCGCCAAGTTTTGTGAGCAGGTACTGGCACCGCTGAACCGCGTGGGCGACCTCGAAGGTTGCACCTGGAGCGAGTCCGGCGTGAAAACCCCGACCGGCTTCAAAGAGGCTTACAAGCAATTCGTCGAAGGCGGCTGGCCAAGCCTGGCTCACGACGTTGAGCACGGCGGTCAGGGCTTGCCTGAATCGCTGGGTTTGGCAGTGAGCGAGATGGTTGGCGAAGCCAACTGGTCGTGGGGCATGTACCCAGGCCTGTCGCACGGTGCGATGAACACCATCTCCGAGCACGGCACCCCTGAGCAGCAAGAAGCCTATCTGACCAAACTGGTTTCCGGCGAATGGACCGGCACCATGTGCCTGACCGAACCACACTGCGGCACCGACCTGGGCATGCTGCGCACCAAGGCCGAACCTCAGGCCGATGGTTCCTATAAGGTTTCCGGCACCAAGATCTTCATCTCGGCCGGTGAACACGACATGGCCGATAACATCGTCCACATCGTGCTGGCCCGCCTGCCGGACGCACCGGCTGGTACCAAAGGCATCTCGCTGTTCATCGTTCCAAAGTTCCTGCCCAATGCTGATGGCACCGTCGGTGCACGCAACGCAGTGAGTTGCGGTTCGCTGGAACACAAGATGGGCATCCACGGCAACGCCACTTGCGTGATGAACTTCGACGGCGCCACCGGTTACCTGATCGGCCCGGCGAACAAAGGCCTGAACTGCATGTTCACCTTTATGAACACCGCACGTCTGGGTACCGCACTGCAAGGTCTGGCCCACGCCGAAATCGGTTTCCAGGGCGGCCTGAAATACGCTCGCGACCGTCTGCAAATGCGCTCCCTGACTGGCCCGAAAGCGCCGGACAAAGCCGCTGACCCGATCATCGTGCACCCTGACGTTCGCCGCATGCTGTTGACCATGAAGGCGTTCGCCGAAGGCAACCGTGCGATGGTGTACTTCACTGCCAAACAGGTCGACATCGTCAAATACGGCGTCGACGAAGAAGAGAAAAAGAAAGCCGACGCACTGCTGGCCTTCATGACCCCGATCGCTAAGGCGTTCATGACCGAAGTCGGTTTTGAATCCGCCAACCACGGCGTACAGATCTACGGCGGCCATGGCTTCATCGCCGAATGGGGCATGGAGCAGAACGTTCGCGACAGCCGCATTTCGATGCTGTACGAAGGCACCACCGGTATCCAGGCACTCGACCTGCTGGGCCGTAAAGTGCTGATGACGCAAGGCGAGGCCCTGAAAGGCTTCACCAAGATCGTCCACAAGTTCTGCCAGAACAACGAAGGCAACGAAGCCGTTGCAGAGTTCGTCGCACCGCTGGCCGCGATCAACAAGGAATGGGGCGAGCTGACCATGAAGGTCGGTATGGCTGCCATGAAAGATCGCGAAGAAGTCGGCGCGGCTTCCGTGGACTACCTGATGTATTCCGGTTATGCCTGCCTGGCTTACTTCTGGGCCGACATGGCGCGTCTGGCAGCTGAAAAGCTGGCAGAAGGCACCGGCGACGCGGCGTTCTACACGGCCAAGCTGCAAACCGCGCGCTTCTACTTCCAGCGCATCCTGCCGCGTACCCGTACGCATGTGGCCACCATGCTGTCGGGCGCCAACAACCTGATGGATATGAAAGAAGAAGACTTCGCACTGGGCTACTAAGCATTAACGCGGTCTGTTGAAAAACCGCTGCTCCCTTGGGGGGTAGCGGTTTTTTTATGCGCGGATTTCCTCCGGTTGTGGGTATTCCTGGAAGAAATTCCCGACATGGCCATCAAGCATGATGGCCATGAAGGAGGTTTCATCTCCAAGGAGGCAAAAAACCTTGGTCGAAGGCTCAGAAATCAGCGTTTCCGGCCGTTAAAGAGACTGCGTGTGATCTGGATCACATTGTGTGTGCTTAACTGCATGCATTGCAGGCACAATGCCACCTCTTTGCCATGACGGGTCGGAGCTTTACCCTTGCCGCGTTCTTCCGCTGTACGTTTCAGCCATTTCCTACCTTCACTGCTGTTGTTACTCGCGGGGTTGGCGGCTGCGTACGTCAAAGACCTTAGCGTATTCTTCACGTCGCTGTTCAACGTGTTGCCGACGTTGGTGCTGTTGCTGGGCGGCGCGTATTGCGCGGTTTACCGCCGTCAGCGCGAGCTGTTTCTGATGCTCACGGTGTACATCGCCTACTTTCTGCTCGACACCCAGACCGACTATTACCGCGACAATGGCAAGGTCCGCGAAGACGCTGCGGTGGTCTTCCACCTCGTCTGCCTGCTGTTGCCGTTGTTGTTCGGCTTGTTCGCCGCATGGCAGGAACGTACACATCTGTTCCAGGACATGGTCGCGCGTTTCGCCGTGTTGCTGGCCTTTGGCAGCGTGGCATTGGGGCTTGAGCAAAGTTATCCCCAGGCATTGCTGATGTGGCTCTCGGAAATTCGCTGGCCGGCGCTACACGGCGCGTGGATGAGTCTGATTCAGCTCTCGTATCCAGTGTTCATCTCGGCGTTCCTGCTGCTGGCCTGGCAATACTGGCGCAACCCGCGTCCGCTGCATGCGGCGCAACTGGTGGGTTTGCTCGGTGTGTTCTGGATGCTGCCGAAAACGTTCATCCTGCCGTTTACCCTGAACATCATGTGCAGTCAGGTGATGTTGATGATCGCCGCCGCGGTTGCGCATGAGGCTTATCAAATGGCCTTCCGCGATGAACTCACCGGACTGCCGGGCCGTCGCGCGCTCAATGAACGCATGCAGCGCTTGGGTCGCAACTATGTATTGGCGATGAGCGACGTCGATCACTTCAAGAAATTCAACGACACCCACGGCCACGATGTTGGTGACCAGGTTTTGCGTCTGGTCGCCAGCAAACTGTCGAAAATCAGCGGTGGCGGTAGGGCGTATCGCTATGGCGGTGAGGAATTCGCCCTGGTGTTCGCAGGCAAAACCCTTGAGGAGTGCATGCCGCACCTTGAGGTGATCCGCGAGTCGATTGCGTCCTACAGCATTCAACTGCGCAATCAGGAAAACCGTCCGCAGGATGATCAGCAAGGTCGTCAGCGCCGCGCCGGTTCCGGTGCTTCCAGCGTTTCGGTCACGGTGAGCATCGGCGTCGCCGAGCGAGTGGAGCAACGCAACCCGGAACAAGTGCTGAAGTCCGCCGACGAGGCGCTTTACGCCGCTAAAGGCGCGGGGCGTAACTGCGTGGTTGCGTTCGGCCAGAACCGTCGTGGCGCGGTGCGCATGGACACGGCCGCAGGTTGAGTGATGACGGCGCATTCAGCGCCTGCACAATGATTGTGGGGCGTGGTGGCCGGCAGTAGGTTGGAGAAATCTGCTGACGGAGAAGCCACCATGCCTGAGTACAAAGCTCCCCTGCGCGACATGCGCTTTCTGATCGACCACGTCTTCGACTTTCACAGCAACTACGCCGCCCTCGGCGCCCACGACGCCAGCCCGGACATGATCAACGCGATCCTCGAAGAGGGCGCGAAGTTCTGCGAGAACGTGCTCGCACCGCTCAATCGCAGCGGTGACGAAGAGGGCTGCCATTTCGACAACGGTGTGGTGACAACGCCTACAGGCTTCAAGCAGGCATTCGCACAATATGTCGAAGGTGGCTGGCATGGTCTGGCGGCAGATCCGAGCTGCGGCGGCCAAGGGCTGCCAAGTTCGCTGGGGCTGGTGATCAGTGAGATGGTCGGCTCCAGCAACACTTCCTGGGGCATGTACCCGGGCCTGACCCACGGCGCGATGTCGGCGATCCATGCCCATGGCAGCGCCGAGCAGAAAGACACCTACCTGAGCAAACTCACCGCCGGCCAGTGGACCGGCACCATGTGCCTGACCGAAGCCCACTGCGGCACCGATCTGGGCATCATCAAGACCCGCGCCGTGCCTCAGGCTGATGGCAGTTACGCGGTTACCGGCAGCAAGATTTTCATCTCTGCCGGCGAGCACGATATGAGCGATAACATCATCCATCTGGTGTTGGCCAAGTTGCCGGATGCGCCGGCCGGGACCAAAGGGATTTCGCTGTTTATCGTGCCGAAGTTCTTGCCGGATACGGCGGGTGAAGCGGGCGAGCGCAACGGTGTTTCCTGTGGTTCGATCGAACACAAGATGGGCATCAAGGCTTCGGCCACTTGTGTGCTGAACTTCGATAGCGCCAAGGGCTATCTGATCGGTGAGCCGAACAAGGGCCTGAACTGCATGTTCACCATGATGAACCACGCGCGGCTAGGCACCGGCATGCAGGGTTTGTGTCTGGGCGAAGCAAGCTTCCAGGGCGCGATCAAATACGCTAACGACCGCTTGCAGATGCGCGCGCTGACCGGCGCCAAAGCCCCGGATAAACCTGCCGACCCGATCATTGTCCACCCGGACGTGCGGCGCATGCTGCTGACCATGAAAGCCTTTAACGAAGGCAATCGGGCGCTGACCTACTTCACCGCGCAGTTGCTCGATGTCGCGCATCTGAGCGGTGATGCCGAAGCACGGCAGGAGGCCGAGGATTTGCTGGCGTTCCTCACGCCAATCTGCAAAGCGTTCATGACCGACACCGGCCTGGAAGTGACCAACCACGGCATGCAGGTGTTCGGCGGCCACGGTTTCATTCGCGAATGGGGCATGGAGCAACTGGTGCGCGATTGCCGGATTGCACCGATCTATGAAGGCACCAACGGCATTCAGGCGCTGGACCTGCTCGGACGCAAGGTGCTGGGCAGTCAGGGCAAGTTGCTGCGCGGTTTCACCAAAATCGTCCATAAGTTCTGCTCAGCCAACGCTGAGCACCCGCAGCTGGGCAGTTTCGTTGCGCAGCTCAATCAGCTGAACCAGCAGTGGGGCGACCTGACTGTGAAGGTCGGGATGGCGGCGATGAAGAACCCGGATGAAGTGGGCGCGGCGTCGGTGGACTACCTGATGTACAGCGGTTACATCATCCTTGGCTATCTGTGGTTGCGCATGGGCCTGGTGGCGCAGGCGCAACTGGAGGCGGGCGAGGGCGAGGGGGATTACCTGCGCGGGAAATTGGCGACCTGCGAGTTTTACTTCAAGCGCTTGTTGCCGCGTACGGCGGCGCATCGTGCGGCGATCGAGGCGGGCAGTGATTGCTTGATGAAGTTGCCGGCGGAAATGTTTGCGCTTTAAGCAAGATCAAAAGATCGCAGCCTGCGGCAGCTCCTACATGGGACCGAGTTTTATCTGTAGGAGCTGCCGCAGGCTGCGATCTTTTTTGTGATGACTAAAAATAACAAAACGGTCACGGGTTGACCCTATGTGTCGCAAAAGTTGTTGAGGTACACTCGGGCTCAACGAAAACATCATTCCACGAATCACCTGTTTAGATCTTGCGAGGTTTGCCATGGCTGACTACAAAGCGCCGCTGCGCGATATGCGCTTCGTCCTCAATGAAGTGTTCGAGGTCGCCAAGCTCTGGGCCGAACTGCCGGCCCTGGCCGAGACTGTCGACGCCGAAACCGTTGAAGCCATTCTCGAAGAGGCCGGCAAAGTCACCAGCAAAAGCATCGCACCTCTGAGCCGCGCTGCCGACGAAGAAGGCTGCCACTGGAAGGACGGTGCCGTCACCACGCCGGCCGGTTTCCCACAGGCTTATCAGACGTACGCTGAAGGCGGCTGGGTTGGCGTCGGTGGCGATCCGCAATACGGCGGCATGGGCATGCCCAAAGCCGTGTCGGCGCAAGTCGAAGAAATGGTCAACTCCGCCAGCCTGTCGTTCGGTCTGTACCCGATGCTGACCGCCGGCGCCTGCCTGTCGATCAACGCTCACGCCAGCGAAGAGCTGAAAGCCGCGTACCTGCCGAACATGTACGCTGGCGTCTGGGCCGGCTCGATGTGCCTGACCGAGCCGCACGCCGGCACCGACCTGGGGATTATTCGCACCAAGGCCGAGCCTCAGGCCGACGGGTCGTACAAAGTCAGCGGCACCAAGATCTTCATCACCGGTGGCGAACACGACCTCACCGAAAACATCATTCACCTGGTGCTGGCCAAGCTGCCGGACGCCCCGGCCGGTCCTAAGGGCATCTCGCTGTTCCTGGTGCCGAAGTTCATGGTCAACGCCGACGGCAGCCTGGGCGCGCGCAACCCGGCGAACTGCGGTTCGATCGAACACAAAATGGGCATCCAGGCGTCCGCGACCTGTGTAATGAACTTTGATGAAGCCGTGGGCTATCTGGTCGGTGAGCCGAATAAAGGTCTGGCCGCGATGTTCACCATGATGAACTACGAGCGTTTGGGCGTGGGCATCCAAGGTCTGGCCACCGGCGAGCGCTCCTATCAGAACGCCGTCGAATACGCCCGCGACCGTCTGCAAAGCCGTTCGCCGACTGGCGCGCAGAACAAAGACAAAGTCGCTGACCCGATCATCGTCCACCCGGACGTGCGGCGCATGTTGCTGACCATGAAAGCCTCGAACGAGGGCGGCCGTGCGTTCTCCACCTACGTAGCGATGCAGCTCGACACCGCCAAGTTCAGCGAAGACGCCACCACCCGCAAACGTGCGGAAGATCTGGTCGCGTTGCTGACGCCTGTGGCCAAGGCATTCCTCACCGACCTGGGTCTGGAAACCACCGTGCACGGCCAGCAGATTTTCGGCGGCCACGGCTACATCCGCGAGTGGGGTCAGGAGCAACTGGTACGTGACGTGCGCATCACCCAGATCTATGAAGGCACCAACGGCATTCAGGCACTGGACCTGGTCGGGCGCAAGATCGTCGGCAGCGGTGGCGCTTTCTACAAGCTGTTCGCTGACGAGATCCGCCATTTCACCGCGACGGCCAGCGCCGATCTGGGCGAATTCACCAAACCGCTGAACGATGCCGTCGACACCCTCGACGAGCTGACCTCGTGGCTGCTGGATCGGGCGAAAAACAACCCGAACGAAATCGGCGCGGCTTCGGTCGAATATTTGCAAGCATTCGGATACACAGCGTACGCCTACATGTGGGCATTGATGGCCAAAGCTTCGCTAGGCAAAGAAGCGCAAGACGATTTCTATGCCAGCAAACTGGGCACCGCGCGCTTCTACTTCGCCCGCTTGCTGCCGCGTATTCACTCGTTGAGTGCGTCGGTGAAGGCCGGTAGCGAGTCGCTGTTCCTGCTGGATGCGGCGCAATTCTGATGCGATGACGTCATGTAAGCATTCTCTTACATGACGTGCTGCTGTTCTCCCATATGCGTAGATTGGATCCACGGCTAATCTACATTTCATGGACGTCGCGCAGGAAGCGCAAAGCAACAACACGGACACGTAGGATTCTGCCAGGGTGGCGGAGTGAAATGGATGTCAGGGAAACAGTCTGCAAAGCCCCGCTTCGGCGGGGTTTTCTTTTGCCTGCAGAAAAGTAGTCAGGCCAGCGGATCAAGCGCCGGCTTCACTTCGCGCTCCATCACTTCTTCCAACAATGTCTGCAACAGCGCCAAAGGCGCCTGCTGGCGCTGCACATCGCGACAGACCAACCCTACCTTCAGCGGCACGCGCGGTTCGCTCAGCGGTTTCCAGAGCAGATCCTGATCGTCGTACTCCTTTTGCGAACGCCCCGGCAGCACCGTCGCCAGTTTGGTGTGCGGCAGGCTGTCGAGTATCCCCACCATATTGTTCAGTTCGGCCTGCACCTGCGGGCGTCGTCCGAGCGCGGTCAATTGCGCCTGCCAGATCTGGCGGATCTGAAACTCTTCGCCCAGCAGCAACATCGGCAGCTCGGCAGCCTGGCGCATCGAAACTTTCTTGAATTCACGCAGCGGATGATCCGCCGGGATGACCAGCGTCAGTTCATCTTCGTAGAGCATCACGCCGTGCAGGCCGGGTTGGCGCGGCGGCAGGTAACTGATGCCGATGTCCAAAGAACCGTTGAGCAGCCGCCGCTCGATCTCAAGTCCGGTCAATTCATAGATCTGCACCACCAGATGTGGCTGTGCCTTGCGCACCCGCTCAAGCATTTGCGGAACGAGACTGGTGTGAACCGTTTGCAGCACGCCGATTGCCAGCGTGCGCAAGGCCTGCCCCTTGAAGTTGCCCAGCGCCTCACGCGCCCGCTGCAATCCGTCGAGCAGTGGCAAAGCGTGGTTGTACAACGTGTGCGCGGCGAGGGTCGGCAGCAGGCGTTTGCTGCTGCGTTCGAACAAGGTGACGTCGAGGTTCTGTTCGAGCTGGCGGATCTGCTGCGACAGTGCCGGTTGCGAGATCGACAGGCGTTCGGCGGCGCGGCCGACATGGCCTTCTTCGTAGACCGCGACGAAATAACGCAGTTGTTTGAAATCCATAAGTAATGCTTATCGAAAATGCTGGTAAATCGAAATGGCCCGCAGACCTCAGTGAGCCTAGTCTAACCGCATTCACAAGGCTTACAGGGCCAGAAAGCGCGATGAATAGCGTTCGCTTCGACAGTGTTTGCATAGGCAGTTCAAAACACCTTAAACGTGGTGTTTTTCAATGAATCTGTTCAGTTTGCGGCGCCAGACGCCGAGTCTCGATGACCTCGCTTTTGAGGCTGATCCTTCTGATATCAACGAAAATCTTAGCTCCGAGCGCCTGATGCCCAGCGTCGAACGGCCGCAACAGGTGTTCGTGCGTGGTCAGGGTTCGTGGCTGTGGGACAGCAATGACCGCGCGTACCTCGATTTTTCCCAGGCCGGTGGCGCCAACAGTCTTGGCCACAGCCCATCAGCGCTGGTCAAAGCGATTGCCAGCCAGGCGCAGGCGCTGATCAATCCCGGTTTCAACCTGCACAATCGCGGCATGCTCAGCCTCGCTGAACGGCTGTGCGCCAGCACCTCCAGCGATCAGGCCTATCTGCTCAACAGCGGCAGCGAAGCCTGTGAAGCGGCGATCAAACTGGCGCGCAAATGGGGCCAACTGCATCGTGGCGGCGCCTCGCGAATCATTGTCGCGAAGCAGGGTTGCCATGGCCGCAGTCTGGCGACGATTTCTGCCTCCGATAGCTGCAACTTGCACAACCGTTTCGCGCCGTTACTGCCGGGTTTCGATCTGGTGCCGTTCAACGACTTGCCCGCGCTGCACGCCGCGGTCGATGCGCAAACCGTGGCGATCATGCTGGAGCCGATCCAGAGCGATGCCGGGGTTGTTCCGGCGACTGAGCATTACCTAAAAGGCGTTGAACGTCTGTGCCGAGAGCTGGGCATTCTGCTGATCCTCGACGAAGTACAAACCGGCATCGGTCGCTGCGGCACCTTGCTTGCCGAACAGTCCTATGGCGTACGCGCCGATATCGTCGTGCTCGGCAAAGGCCTTGGCGGCGGTGTGCCCTTGGCGGCGCTGCTGGCGCGGGGCAAGGCGTGTTGTTTCGACACGGGTGAACTGGGCGGCACGCATCACGGCAATGCGCTGATGACAGCGGCTGGCCTGGTGGTGTTCGACAGCGTGTACGACCGCAGCTTCCTGCAGCAGGTCAACGATAATGGCCAGCATCTGCGCGAAGGCCTGGCCCGATTGGCGCACCGCTACGACCACGGCGAACTGCGTGGCCAAGGTTTGTTCTACGGACTGACCCTGTCGGACGATTCCGCTGAGGCCGTGGTCCACGCCGCCCTTCACGAAGGCTTGCTGCTCAACGCCCCGCAAGCCAACTGCCTGCGCTTCACCCCGGCCCTTACCGTCAGCAAAACCAACATCGACGAAATGCTCCTGCGCCTGGGCCGCGCCTTCTCGCGAGTGCGAACCGCACAACTGCAATGCCGCAAGGGGATTGCCGTCTGAACTGAAGTTTCTTACCCGATTTCCAGAACCGTCTCGCGGTATAACGCACGCCCCACGCCTGATTCTTTTGGCGTGGGGCGTTTTTTTTGAGGTGGTGGCGATCAAATGGCCGTTGCACTGAACCCTGACGAGCGGCGCAGGTCGATTAGCTTGTATGGCTCAAGTGAGCCAACCCCCATACAGGAGCTGCCCCATGGATTTCATTCGCATCATCATCGCTATTCTGTTGCCACCACTGGGCGTGTTTCTGCAGGTCGGGTTTGGCGGGGCGTTCTGGTTGAACATTCTGCTGACGTTGTGCGGTTATATTCCGGGGATCGTGCATGCGGTGTACATCATCGCCAAGCGCTGAGTACTGCGGCGCCAAGTAGATAGCTTTCGCGAGCAGGCTCGCTCCCACAGGGGATTTGTGAACAACACAGATCCAATGTGGGAGCGAGCCTGCTCGCGAATGGGGCAACCCGGTTTTGAACAGGGCGCGGTGATCAGTCCGTCAATCCCATTACCTGGCGATAGAACTTCCACTCCTGCTCCAGCGCATGCGCTTGATTGGCCGCGCGGCGGAATCCGTGGCGTTCGTCGGGGTAGTAATGCGCTTCGACCGGGACGCCGTTGTGCTCCAGCGCCGTGACCATGTCGCGGGTCTGTTGCGGCACTACCACGGCGTCCAGTTCACCCTGAAAGAAAATCACCGGTACGCGGATGTTGTTTGCGTGCAACAACGGCGTGCGTGCGGCGTAGCGTTCGGCGTCTTGCTCGGGATCGCCGATCAGCCAGTCCAGATAATCACCTTCAAATTTGTGCGTAGCTCGAGCCAACGCAACCGGGTCGCTGACGCCGTACAAGCTCGCTCCAGCGCGGAAGACTTGCTTGAACGCCAGCGCACATAACGTGGTGTAGCCACCTGCGCTGCCGCCACGAATGAATGCGCGATCACCGTCGATCAAACCCTGGCCGGCGAGATAACTCACCACCGCACAAGCATCCTCGACATCCACCTCACCCCAGCTCAGATGCAAGGCCTGCCGATATTCGCGGCCATAACCGCTGCTGCCGCGATAGTTGAGATCGGCCACGGCGAAGCCGCGTTGCGTCCAGTATTGAATGCGCGGATCGAGCATCGGGTAGCAGGCCGATGTCGGGCCGCCGTGGATGAACACCACCAGCGGCGGGTTTGTCTCGCCGCTCATGGCCGGATAAAAGAACCCATGCGCTTCGCCCGAACCGCTTGGGTAACACAGGGTTTGCGGACGGCTAATGCGCTCTGCGGGTAAAGGCGCTACGCCGCCGGCCAGCATGTTCACTTTGCGCGTCGCCCGATCAATGGCGATGACCGCAGAAGGACTGATCGGCGAGGCGGCGATGCAGTAGATAAATTGCGCATCCAAAGCCAAATGCCGGAAACGACTGTAGTCACCGGTGAAGTCGTCATCGCCTAATGTCAGACGGCCGAAACCGCCTTCACTCCAACTGGCTAAAACCGAATTTTCAACAGGCAACCAAGTGCAGCCGCCCAGTTGCCACGGTGCTGGCGCGTGATCGGCTTGCGCAGCAGGTAATGGCTCCAAACCGTCGGAAGTCTCAGCCCACGGCTGCCAGAATCCACCACGATCGGTCAGGCAATAAAGGCGATTGTCGGCATCGAATCGCGGTTGCTGAATGGACTCTTCAACCTCGGTGCCGGCAATGCATTGCGGCGAACCAAATGCACCGTCAGTCGAACGCTCAGCCACCATCAACCGGGTCGACGTCCACGGCTGATGCGGCCGACTCCACTCGATCCAGGCCAAACGCTGGCCATCCACACTAAGGATTGGCGCCGCATAAAAATCCGCGCCTTCAGCCAATAAATGCCGCGTCCCGTCAGCGAGACCGATTGCTACCAGCCGATGCTGATCTTGCTGTTCTTCGACCGCCAGCACTTGCCCGAAAGCAAAATGCAGATCGCCGTAACGACACTCACCCGAGGTCAGTGCTTCCGGCTCGCCACCGAGCTTCTGGCGATACAACTGCTGATCCGCCTCAGCGACGAAAACCACCCCATCCGGCGTCAGACAAAACGCGCCACCGCCATATTCGTACACGCGACTGCGCACGCTAAAACCATTCGGCGTCAGACATTTCGTCACGCCATCGCGCCAATGCCAGATCCGGCACGCGGCATCCTCCGGTCGATACTCATTCCAGAACAACCCGTTGGCGCCGAGCTGAAGTTCGGCGAAGTCCATGCCGGCAGCGACGGCTTGCGAAGCGCTGAATGGCTCAGCCCTTGGCGATGAGGCGCGAGTTTCGTTCATTGCGGAAGGCCAGTTGTTCGATGGTTTGAGTGGCAGTCTCGGCTTCTTCGCGGGCCTTGAGAATCACGCCGTGATGTTCGGACTTGCTGCACACCGGGTCGGCATTGCTCGCATCACCGGTGAGCATGAACGCCTGACAGCGGCAGCCGCCGAAGTCTTTTTCTTTCTCGTCGCACGAGCGGCACGGCTCGGGCATCCAGTCGTAACCACGGAAGCGGTTGAAGCCGAACGAGTCGTACCAGATGTGCTGCATGCTGTGATCGCGCACATTGGGAAATTGCACCGGCAACTGTCGGGCGCCATGACAAGGCAGGGCGGTGCCGTCCGGTGTGACTGTCAGAAAAATACTGCCCCAGCCGTTCATGCAGGCCTTCGGGCGTTCTTCGTAGTAATCCGGGGTGACGAAAATCAGCTTGCACGGATGCCCTTCGGCTTCCAGCTTCGCGCGGTATTCGTTGGTGATGCGCTCGGCGCGCACCAGTTGCTCTTTGGTCGGCAACAGGCCGACACGATTGAGCTGCGCCCAACCGTAAAACTGGCAGGTGGCGAGTTCAACGAAGTCGGCTTCCAGCGCAATGCACAGCTCGATGATGCGGTCGATCTTGTCGATGTTGTGCCGATGGGTGACGAAGTTCAGCACCATCGGATAGCCGTGGGCCTTCACTGCGCGAGCCATTTCCAGCTTTTGCGCGAAAGCCTTTTTCGAGCCGGCCAGCAGGTTGTTCACTTGCTCATCGCTGGCCTGAAAACTGATCTGGATGTGATCGAGCCCGGCCTTCTTGAAGTCGCTGATTTTCTGCTCGGTCAGGCCGATGCCAGAGGTGATCAGGTTGGTGTAGAAACCCAACTGCCGCGCTTCATGAATCAGCTCGGCGAGATCCTGACGCACCAGCGGCTCGCCACCGGAAAAGCCCAGTTGCGCCGCGCCCATCTCCCGCGCTTCGCGGAACACCTTGATCCACTGCTCGGTGCTCAGCTCTTTGCCCTGCTCGGCGAAATCCAGCGGATTGGAGCAGTACGGGCATTGCAGCGGGCAGCGGTAGGTCAGCTCGGCGAGCAGCCACAGCGGCAGGCCGACTTCAGGCTTGGGCGGCAGATCAGGCAAGTTCGATCCAGTGCTGCGCACGGGCAACCTCCATGAATTGCTCGATGTCGTCACCGAGCTCAGGCACGCCCGGGAACTGCTCATCAAGTTTGGCAATGATTGCCGCGACATCGCGTTCGCCGTCGATTAAACCGCCGATCAACGCAGCGGTTTCGTTGAGTTTGATCATGCCTTCGGGGTAGAGCAGCACATGGCCTTTCTGCGCCGGTTCGTACTGGAAGCGGTAGCCGGGACGCCAGGTCGGGACTTTGCTGCGGTCGAAACTCATAAGGTGATTCCTTTGTGCCAGACGCGTTGTTCGGTGACGCTGTGATACGGCGGGCGGTTCAGTTCGTAGGCCATGCTCATGGAATCGAGCATGCTCCAAAGAATGTCCAGTTTGAACTGGAGAATTTCCAGCATGCGCTCCTGGCCTTCACGCGTCTTGTAGTGCTCAAGCGTGATCGCCAGACCGTGCTCGACATCGCGTCGCGCCTGACCGAGACGGGTGCGGAAGTATTCGTAACCGGCCGGGTCGATCCACGGATAATGCTGCGGCCAACTGTCGAGGCGCGACTGGTGGATCTGTGGTGCAAACAGTTCGGTCAACGAGCTGCTGGCGGCTTCCTGCCAACTGGCGCGGCGGGCGAAGTTGACGTAGGCGTCGACGGCGAAACGCACGCCGGGCAGCACCAGTTCCTGGGAGCGCAGTTGATCAGGGTCGAGGCCGACCGCTTGGCCGAGACGCAGCCAGGCTTCGATGCCGCCGTCCTCGCCGGGGGCGCCGTCGTGGTCGAGCAGGCGTTGAATCCACTCGCGGCGGATTTCCCGATCGGGGCAGTTGGCGAGGATCGCCGCGTCCTTCAGGGGGATGTTCACCTGATAGTAGAAGCGGTTGGCGACCCAGCCCTGAATCTGTTCGCGGGTGGCGCGGCCTTCGTACATCGCCACATGGTACGGGTGGTAGATGTGGTAATAGGCGCCTTTGGCGCGCAGGGCCGCTTCGAATTCGGCCGGGGAAAGCGGGGTGTCGGTCATTGCGGTTCTCCGGGGAACAACCCTAGAAATATCTGGTGTCTGTACCGGCCTTATCGCGAGCAGGCTCACTCCTACAAGTGATCGCATTCCAATGTAGGAGTGAGCCTGCTCGCGATAGACCGCGCAGCGGTCTCAAATGCTTACAGCACAATACTCATGCCATCGAACGCCACTTCAACATTACGCCGGGCCAACTCAGCACGCTCCGGCGAATCTTCATCGAGAATCGGATTGGTGTTGTTGATGTGGATAAGCACTTTGCGCTGCTCAGGCAACTGCTCCAGCACTTCGAGCATGCCGCCAGGGCCGTTCTGCGCCAGATGGCCCATCTCGCGACCGGTGCGGGTGCCGACGCCACGGCGCTGCATTTCATCGTCATCCCACATCGTGCCGTCCACCAGCAGGCAATCGCTGCCGGCCATGATCTCCAGCAACGGCGCATCGACCTTGCCCAGGCCCGGCGCATAGAACAATTTGCCGCCGGTCTTCAAGTCTTCAACGATCAAACCGATGTTGTCGCCCGGGTGAGGATCGAAGCGGTGCGGCGAGTACGGCGGCGCGGCGCTACGCAACGGCAGCGGGGTGAAGCGCAGGTTCGGGCATGCGGCCACGGTGAAGCTCTGGTCGAGTTCGATGCGGTTCCAGTCCAGCCCGCCGTTCCAGTGGGTGAGCATCTTGAACAGCGGAAAACCAGTGCTCAGATCTTCATGAACCATGTCCGTGCACCAGACCTGATGCGGGCAGCCTTCGCGCAGGCTGAGCAGGCCGGTGGTGTGGTCGATCTGGCTGTCCATCAGAATGATCGCGCTGATGCCGGTGTCACGCAGGGCGCGGCCCGGTTGCATCGGGGCGAAGCTTTGCAGCTGTGCGCGGATGTCCGGCGAGGCGTTGCACAGTACCCAGTTCACGCCGTCATCGGAAATCGCGATGGACGATTGGGTGCGGGCCTTGGCATTCAGGCTGCCGTCGCGAAAGCCTGCGCAATTGACGCAGTTGCAGTTCCACTGCGGAAAACCGCCACCGGCGGCCGAACCCAGAATCTGGACGAACATGAACGCTCCATCATTTCTACGCGGAAAATAAAACGCCCCGGCGAGCCGAGGCGTTGCACTGCAATTCTACGTAAGCAGAGCTCAGCGGCTGGCGAAGTACATGGTGACTTCGAAGCCGATACGCAGGTCGGTGTAAGCCGGTTTTGTCCAGGACATAGGGTGTCTCCTCAGGTTGGGTGGGATAGCGCTGTCCATAGGTATAGTCCACGGCAGCGCAAAGATGTTCCAAATAGTTAGGCGGCTATGTTACTCAAAATTTCACCGGGTTTGCCCGTGAATATTCGAGAAAGCTCCTTGCAGCCTCGGTAATGATCAATTTGTCGTTTGCCATGGGTTACCGGGTGCGGGGTCGCTGGCGAGACAGAGCCAGCCGCCCTCGGCGTTGATCAAGCGCTGTGCTGCGTTAAACAACGCCTGGCGATCCAGTTGGCCAATGGCGGCGAGTAATTGCCCAAGATAATCCGACGAGTGGCCTGCGAGTCTGGCCTGCCAGAGCAGCTCAGCAGCGTCTTTGCTGGATAGATTGGCTGCGTCGAATTGATCCGCGAGGTTATGCCGCTGCTGGTTGAGGCTGGCCTCATCAAACTGTTCGATCAGCGCGGGCATACCTTTGAGGAACTGTTGAATGTGTTTGAGCAACTCCGCAGGTCTGGCGCTCGGGGATTGCACGCCAAACAGCAGGGCGGTTTGGCCATTCATCTGACGAAGCGCACTGAACACCGCATAGCCCAATTGCAATTCGACGCGCAGGCGCTGGTAGAACGGCGTCTGGCACACGTGCGCCAACAGTCGCCACGCGGCGTCCTCGACGATGTCGCGGCTGGCGGCGGGGCAGAACAACAGCACAGCGTGTTCGCTGGAGGCGGTATCGACATGGCGCCAGTGTTTTTGCGCGGTGATTGCCGCCGGCGCTGCCAGTTGGTTGTCCGGGATGCCGGGAACCCGGCTCAGGGCCAGGCCCAAGGCGGACTGGGTCTGTTGGCTCAGTCCCAACGCGAGGCCGTCCCAATGCGAAGTTGTCCACAGCTGTTGGGCGTCGTCGCCGGTTTTAGCTGATTCCAGCGCCTGTTCCGGCAGCGCTTTCAGCAACTGGCGAATGGGGATCAGCGGCGTTTCCGCCTCACTACGCAACGAATCGGCGTCAACTTGCGTCAGACATTTCAGCGCATGCTCCAGGACGCTGGGCATTGGCTCCTGCAGGCCGGTGAGCTTGAGCAACCATTGATGCCCTGTGGTGCTGAAAGACAACTCGACTCCAGCCTCGCGCGCGTCTTGCTGAGTTTCCCGAAGACTGCGTTGCAATCTCGAGTGCAGATCAGGGCTGGCGGCAGACTCAACCTGCCAACGCAGATAAATCGCGCCTTCATTGCCGCTGTCCGGCAAGACCTGGCTGAACTGCATCGGCGAGCGTTCGCGACGGCCGCGCGAGCGATCCTGAGCAAATGTACGAAGGCCACGGTGGGCGCTGGTTTGGCCGCGAATCAGGCCTGCATTGGCGAGCGGTTCGCTGGTGCGCAGGAATGGATTGGCAGCAGGTAATCGCCAGTGAGCGCTGAAGTTATCCACAACACCGATTTCACGGAGCAGATGTTTGAGGGCGCTGATGCCGCTGTCGGACAGACCACTCTCTTGTCGCTCGCTGTCGAGTCGTGCCAGTTGCAGCGCGCCGCTGACTTGTTGCTGGCGCTGAACCAGGGCCGTGTATTCCGCCCGCAGCGGCGTCCAATCCTGTTGCGCGAAGAAGCTCAGCCAATCCTTTGCGCGTTCGCTAATGGCGTTCATCGATTCGGCTGGTGCGATGAATGCCAGATGTAGCAAGGCTTGCCCCGCAAAGCAGTACAGTGGTGCGGCTTTCAGATCATCCGCCAGATTCTGTTCCTGCAGATGCGCCAGCAACCCCCCGGGCTTGGCACTGTTCAGCCAGTGGCAGAGGAATGCCATTGCCTCGGCGGAAGTCTCCGGCAAATCATCGAACGCAAACAGCAGATTGCCGCGTCGCTCAGCGGCCTGTTGATAACTTTTCACCGCCAGCGGCAGGGGCGCCACCTGTGCAACTTTATCCCCAACCGGCAAAGCCGCTGCGAACTGCTCGGCCAGCGCGCGCTGCTCTTCAAGGCTCTGCGGCCCCACCAGGCTCAAGCTCATTTGTCCGGTGCGATAGAACTGCTGGTGGAAATCCTTCAACGCCTGTTGAAACGCTGGCAATTCCACTTTCAGGCTGTCCCGATTCCCCGCATGAAATCCGCGCAACGGATGCTCTGCCGGTAAACCCTCATACAACGCAAACTGCTGCTGAGCCGCAGGATCTTGCGACCAGGCGACAAATTCCGCCTGCAACACTTCCCGTTCCCGCAGTTGATCGTCCAGATTCATACGCGGCTTGGCTAGCATGTCTGACAGACGCTCCAACCCCTTGCTGAACGAGCGCGTCGGCAGCTCAAAGAAAAAGTCAGTGGTGCGTTCGCGAGTGCTGGCATTCACTTGGCCACCGTGGCGCTGCACGTAGGCCATCAACCCTTCGTCCGCCGGAAAACGCTCAGTGCCGAGAAACAGCAAATGCTCGAGGAAATGCGCCAGCCCCGGCCACGCCAATGGCACGTCATGACTACCGGCAGCCACCCGCAGGGCAGCGGCACTGCGCTTGAGGCCTGGCACATGACGCAGGGTCACGCGCAAGCCGTTGGCCAGGGTTTCGGTGTGGGGGCGGGGGTGAGTCGGCGCAGGCATGGGCACTTCCAGAACAGTGGAGTGCCCATGCTAGCGGATTAGCGCTTGTTCAGCGCGCCGTAAAGCTCCGGGCGGCGGTCGCTGAGGTAGCGATTGGCCGCGCGTGAATCGATCATCAACTGCCGATCCAGTTCGCCGACGATCAATGCTTCGTCCAGACCGGCCTGAGCAATACGGCTGCCGTCAGGCGCGGCGATGCTGCTTTGCCCGCAATAGTGGATATCGCCTTCATGGCCGCAGTAGTTGGCGTAGGCCACGTAGCATTGGTTTTCGAAGGCGCGGGAGCGTACGGAGACATCGGCGATAAAATCGAACGGAATCATGTTCGCCGTCGGCACCAGAATCAGCTCGGCGCCGTCGAGGGCCAGGCGTCGGGCGTTTTCCGGGAATTCCAGGTCGTAGCAGATCAGGAAACCGAGTTTCCAGCCGTTCAGTTCAACCACCGGAAAATCGCCTTCACCGGGGCTGAACATCGAGCGATCAAGGTCACCGAACAGGTGCGTCTTGCGGTAATTGCACAGGCGCTCACCGTTGGCGTCTATCAACTGCACGGCGTTGTAGATCTGCCCGTCCGCCGTGCGCTCGGGGTAACCGTAGAGAATCGCCAAACCGGCCGACTTGGCAATGCGGCCGATCTGCTGCGCCCATTCCCCGTTGTAGACCTCAGCCAGGGTGCTGACCGCTTCGGCGCCAATGTTGTAGCCGGTCATGAACATCTCCGGCAGCACCAGCAGATCGGCGCCTTTGGCCTCCATCGCCACTTGATGCAGGCGTTGCAGGTTGGCGGCAGGGTCCAGAGGCAGCGGTGGACATTGGTAAAGGGCTACACGCATCAGGGATTCCTCTTACTCGGGCAGGGCGATAGGGCCGATGTCTTTGAACACATCACCCGGGCCCGGGTTCGCTTTATGTGTCGAACCGCCGAAATGCTTCATGATCCCCCACACCGCGTTGAGCGACGTCTGCACCGCGCCTTCAACCCATGCCGGTGTCCACGAAACGTCGTCGCCAGCGATGAAGATCCCGCGCTGCTCGGCGGGCATCTCGTCCTGCATGAAGTGCGCGTACATGCGCTGGTTGTAGCGATAGTGGCCGGGCAGGGCGCCCTTGAACGCACCGAGAAAGTAAGGGTCGGCTTCCCACGACACGGTGATCGGATCGCCGATGATGCGCGCGGCGATGTCGACTTTCGGGTAGATCTTTTTCAGCGCGTTCAACGCCAGCTCAACGCGTTTTTCCACCGGGTGCGGAAGCATCTTCAAGGCGTCGCTCATCCACGAGTACGACAGGCAGATCACCCCCGGTTTGTCGTCGCCGTTGTCGAACAGATAAGTGCCGCGGGTCAGGCGATCGGTGAGGGTCATGCTCATCAGGTCGCGGCCGGTTTCCGGGTCTTTGTCTTTCCAGAATGGCCGGTCGACCATCACGAAAGTCTTCGACGATTGCATATAGCGGGTGCGGTCGAGGGCCATCCACATCTTCTGCGAGAACAGGGTTTCGTCGCATTCGATCTGGGTGGTCAGCAGCCAGCTCTGGCAAGTGGTCAGCACTGCGGCGTATTCGCGAGTGTCGCCATTATTGTCGGTGACCGCGAAACGGCCATCGGCCGCGTGAGCGATTTTCTTCACCCCCGAGCGTGGCGCACCACGGTGCAGGGATTTCAGGCTGGTGCCTTCCGGCCAGTGCACGCAACGCTCCGGCACATGCCGCCAGATGCCTTGTGGGACTTGCTCGACGCCACCGACCACCAGGTGCTGGTGATCGTCGCAGTTGGTCATCACCACGCGGAAGATTTCCAGCATCGAGTTGGGGAAGTCGGAATCCCAGCCGCCGGTGCCGAAACCGACCTGCCCGAACACTTCGCGGTGATGGAACGACAGTTTGGCGAAGGCTTCGGAGGTGGCGACGAAGTCGTAGAACGTTCGGTCGTCCCACAACGGCACCAGGGTATTCCAAAGTTCTTTCAGGCGCGGCACATCGCGATCGCGGATGGCTTGCTGGATATCGGCGAACTGCGAGCCGGCTTCCAGTGCGTCCGCCCAGGCGTCAGCCACTTCCTGAAACAGTGCAGGAAGATCCGCCAGCTTTTGTGCGTAATGGGTTTTGCCTTCCAGGTCGATCACGGTGCTGCCGGAGGCCGGCGTCAGCGGGTTCGGGAAAGGTTTGGTTTCCAGGCCGAGCTTGTCGACGTAGTGATAGAACGCGGTGGAGGACACCGGAAAACGCATGCCACCCAGTTCCGCGACGATGCCGTCAGTGCCGTTGAACGCTTGCGAGCGCAGACGCCCGCCGAGCTTCGAAGCCTCGTAGACCACCGGTTTCAGGCCGAGCTTCATCAGCTCGTAAGCCGCTACCAGGCCGGCGATGCCAGCGCCGACGATCGCCACTTCAGCGCCATGATGATGTTCAGGAATAGTGCCGAGACCGGCCGGGTGCTCGATCCAGTCGTCGAACGCGAACGGAAAGTCCGGGCCGAAAATGGTGACTGGTTTCTTACCGTCTGCAGGATGGCGATTGTTCTTGTTCATGGCTGACCTTGCTGGCGACCCGACGCAGGATGCGCGTCTGAGTATAGGAAAAGATGCCAGCCATTCTAGGGAGCGTAGAACACGTTAATAAGACGCAAAATGTCGTCGTTTTGCCAATTAACATATCAATATGACGATCAGAGACTGCACATCGACCAGCGTGTAGAAGCGAGCCTGCTCGCGAAGAGGCCCTCTGATCCAGCCGAGAAGCCCGATCAAAACCTTAAACTGGCTGCCCCCGATCAATCTTGCTACTCAGAATGATCGACGTCGTCGTCTTCTCCACCCCGTCCACACTGCCAATCTGATCCAACAACTGATCCAGTTGCTCCGGCGAATCGGTGCGCAACCACGCCACATAATCAAACTCGCCACTCACGGCACACAGCTGCTGCACCTGCGCCATCGCACTCAACCGGCGCAACACCTCTTTGCCTGAGCGCGGCTGCACCTTGATCCCGACATACGCCTGCAACCCGCCATCGACCACTCGCTGGCCGAGACGCACGCCATAACCGGTGATCACTTTGGCTTTTTCCAGCCGCGCCAGACGCGACGTCACAGTGGTGCGCGCGATGCCCAATTGCCGCGCGAGCATGGCTACGCTTTCACGGGCATTGATCTGCAGGGCGGCGATCAACTGACGGTCGATTTCATCAAGCACGGGCGGGCGGATGTCTGGCAAGGGGGCGGCTCCATTGGCGCGAATCGGTGGCTTGCGCATGTTACAGGCTCAATAGAGCGGACGCTTGCAGGCGATGATCGGGTTTTCATCTGCGTGTCGACGATATTGAACTGCTGAAAACTGACCGTTACTTCACGCCCGTGTTGCTTAGGCCATAACCTCGGCAAACGCCTCCCGGAACCGGTGCATGTCATCGTCCGTGCCGACACTCACCCGAACCCAGGTCGGCCATTCTTTCCAGACGCGACCGACATGCACGCGACGCTCGGCCAAAGCCTTGACTATGTCACTCGCCGGGCGTCTGACGTCTATCATGAAGCAGTTGGCTTGGGACGCCGTGCAGCGAAAACCGCGCGTATTCAGCCACGCGACGGTTTCCTCGCGCAGGCGCGTATTGTTGTGTTTCCTTTGGCTCAACAACGACGCGTCTTCAAGGCTGGCGATTGCTCCCAGCAGGGACGATGCGGCTGGGACGTTGTAGTTGCCGAACACCTCCAGTTGTTCCAGCAACACCGGATTGCCCACCGCGATACCGAGCCTTGCGCCGGCCATGCCGTAAATTTTCGAAAAGGTACGCAGCACCAGCAGGTCGGGGTGTTCCTTGACCAGGGGAATGCACGTCGTGGCCTGCGAGAAATCAATGTAGGCCTCATCGACCAACAGAATCGAGCCTTTGGGTTTGTCCTTCAGGGCACGTTCGATATCGCTGCGAGCCGTGAGAGTGCCAGTCGGATTGTTCGGGTTGCAGATATAGATCAAACCGGGCCGAGGGTCGGCAACCAGCATGCGCGGCAGGTCGTGGGCATGCTCGGCGTTCAGGGGAACCTCGTGGACAGTGACTTTCCTGCCACGAGCCGCCTGGGCGGGATCTTCGTAGGAGGGGGCGGCGACTACCAGACTGCCCTGCTGGGTGAAGGCATGCACGGCATGCTGCAAGGCCTGTTTGGAGCCGCAATACGTCTGGACGAAATCCTCGGGAATGCCTTGCTGGCGGGCAAACAGTGCATTGAGTCGGTACTGGATCTTGTAGGGATAACGTCCCGACAGGGCGATACCTTCCTGCATCGCGTGCCGGGCTGCCGCTGAGGGTCCCCAAGGACTTTCGTTGAAGTTGATCAGCACGTCATCGGAAGTTGCTGCTGTCGAGGCGGTTTCAATGTGAGCCTGTGCCCAGGGGTTGTGGGCCAGTAACGGCAGCGTCGCAGCAAATCCAACGAATGAGCGTCGAGTGACATCAACCATGAAAACTCCCTTTTCGGATCATCAGATGCGCCACGGCTGTGGGGCCTGGATACTGAAGTAACGAACTGGTTAATGGTTGATTTACAGGAGGGTGATCTCATGAGTAGAAAAGCACACGCAAAAAAAACGCCCATCATGGGCGGTTCAGCATGTGCAGCGAGCATCGGTTTTTCTCTGCGCGCAGACCGCTACAAGCGTTCTGCCAGCGAATTTGTAGAGTCCAGATGCGGTTCGTCGCGCAGCAACTTGAGGCTCTTGCCGTCCTTGCTGATGTTCGGCGTAGCGCTGCAGTGACGCATCGCCGAGCAAAGTACTTCCCGGTCCTGCGGGTCGAGTTTGGGTTCCAGGACGCTGACAGGGTTCATCTGACCCTCTGGTTTCATGCCACCTTGGGATACGAACGGTTCAGTCATTGCTTTCACCCTGCACAAGGTCGATATGAAGGGTTTGCGGCGATTTATCCTTGACCCAACGGGTCATACCCTCGGCATCCGTGGTGTCGAAGAAGCTGGTGCCGGAGGAGGACCAGACCTTGACCTTGCGGCCAACCATGGGCTTGCCGGTTTCCTGGTTGATCAATTGAAAGCGCCCGGAGAATGGCGCGGGTAGAGACGGGATCGGGATGAAGGGCGCGAGAGTGTGCGTGTCGCCGATGATGATCGTGCTCGCGCCCTGAATGACCGGTGCACCGTGGTCGGTGACGCATGCCAAGCATGGCGGCGGGTTGGCCGTTGATGAAAACGGTGGAGGATACTCCTGAAGCAATGTGGCCTCCGCAAGCGGTGGCGTCGTTCAGTCGTGCGGCCTGCAGGCCTTCGAACATTACATCGGGGGAACCCGAAACGATCGGGTTGGTTGCATGTCCGGGCAATGGACAGGCGGTCGGATCTGTAACGCGTGCAGCAGGTTTACCACTCATTTTGCGAATCCTTGCAAAAGGGCGATAGCGGCGCAACGCTCGGCAGGCCTCAAGTCCGGGTGCTGCTGGTGAGCCAGTACCAAGTGTCGCGAAGCAACTGCCGGTGCCGCGCTGGTTAAAGGCCTTGACGGTGGGAGTGCGAAAGGTGATGTGTCTGTTGCAGCATCAGTGCACACGAGTGGACAGATTATGGACGGAATAAGCTATTCCGCGATTTTGAGGAGCCGCATTTTTTCGCTTCAGATACGCAAAAGCCGCGCATTTGCGCGGCTTTCAGGTTTGGTGGGCCCACACGGACTTGAACCGTGGACCAAAGGATTATGAGTCCTCTGCTCTAACCAACTGAGCTATAGGCCCTCAGTAGGTCGCGGATTATAGCGACGGTTTCTCGGCTGTGCTATCCGAATAATCCGATACGGTTACACGAAGAAACGTCGCGGCGAACTCTTCTGGTGGTAACGGCAGGCTGACGATGTAGCCCTGGATCTGTTCACAGCCTTCGGCGGCGAGAAATTGTTGTTGTGCCTGGGTTTCCACACCTTCGGCGATAACCGTGAATTGCATGCTCCGGCCCAGCGCAATGATGGCCCGGACAATGGCCGCATCATGGGGATCGTCGGGCAGTCCGCGGACAAACGACTGGTCGATTTTGAGGATGTCCAGCGGCAGCCGTTTGAGGTAACTGAGCGAAGAATATCCGGTGCCGAAGTCATCAATCGCCAATTGAACGCCGAGGTGTTTGAGTTGGTGTAACACCGCCAACGCCTCTTCAGCCTGACTCATGATGAAATTCTCGGTAATTTCCAGTTGCAGTAAATCCGGCTGCAGGCGGTTGTCGTTGAGTAGCTGTTCGATGCGTCCGAGCAGATTTGGCTGACGCAGTTGCGCACCGGCGAGGTTCACCGACAGCGGGCCGAGGCTGTCGTAGACCTGCCCCCATTCGAACATTTGACGGCACGCCGTCTCGAGCACCCAGTCACCAATCTGCAGGATCATGCCGTTCTCTTCGGCCAGCGGAATGAAGTGCTCTGGCGGCACGTCGCCGAAGGTCGGGTGACGCCAGCGGATCAGCGCCTCGGCACCGACCAGGCGATGATCGTCGAGGCTGATTTTCGGTTGGTAGTAGAGGAACAGTTCATCACGTTCAATGGCCCGACGCAGTTCATGCTCCAGCGCGATGCGCTCGCTGGCCTGGGCAGTGAGGTCGCGGGTGTAGCTCTCGACGCGGTTGCGACCCTTGGCCTTGGAGCGGTACATCGCCGCGTCGGCGTTTTTCACCAAGGTGGCGACATCGCAGCCGTCCCGTGGGTAGAGGCTGGTGCCAATGCTGGCGCTGATGAAGAACTCATGCTCGCCGGCCTGGAATGGCGCACCGAAGCAGTTGAGCAGTTTGGTGGCGATGTTATCGGCGTCGCTGGCCTGTTGCAGGCCGGGTAGCAGAATGATGAATTCGTCACCGCCCAGACGCGCCACGGTATCGATGTCTCGCAATTGCTCCTTCAGGCGCACGGCGATGCCCTTGAGCAGCAGATCGCCGACCGGGTGGCCGAGGCTGTCATTGATGTGTTTGAAGCGGTCGAGATCGAGAAACAGCACGGCGCCCTGACCGCCGTTTTCCTGCTGACTGTTCAGTGCCATCAGCAAGCGGTTTTCGAACAGCGTGCGGTTTGGCAGGCCGGTGAGCGGGTCGTGGTGCGCCTGATAGTCGAGTTTGGCTTGCGCATGCTTGAGACTGGAGATGTCGGCAAACACCGCGACAAAGTGGGTAATGAACTTGTCGCGATTGCGCACAGCACTGATGGTCAGCCAGCTGGGGTACAGCTCGCCGTTCTTGCGTCGGTTGGAGATCTCGCCTTGCCAGTGACCTTCGTCGGTCAACTGGTGCCACATTGCCGCGTAGAATGCGCTGTCGTGCAGACCGGATGCGAGCAGACGCGGGGTATGCCCGAGCGCTTCGCTTTCGCTGTAGCCGGTGATTTCGGTGAAAGCGCGATTGACCGCACTGATGTGTTGTTGGGTGTCGGTGATCAATACGCCTTCAGCGGTACTTTCGAACACGGTGGCGGCCTGCTGCAGTTTTTCCTGCATCAGATGCCGCTCGGTAATGTCGCGGGCGATGGTCAGCATGCAGTCATCTTCGCCAATCGGCAGCGGACGGCTGGATACTTCACAGAGGCGGATCTGCCCGTCACTGCGGCGGATATGGCAGGTGAAGTCACGGACGAAGCCGTCGCGATGCAACAGATCGAGCATCTGTTTGCGTTCGTTGAGGTTGACCCAGATTCCCAGATCCAGTGCCGAGCGATCCACCGACATGGCGCTATTGAAACCGGTGATACGGCTGAATCCTTCGTTGACCTCCAGCAGCAGGCCGTCGCTCTGGCGTGACAATAACAAACCGTCCGGCGAGGCGTGGAAGGCTTTGGCGAACTTCTCTTCGGAGGTTTGCAGTTGCTGTTGGGTTTCCTTGAGCTGGGTGATGTCGCGCACTACGACAACCAGCGCGGGGGTGGTATCGAGGTCGAACGGCTCGGCGGAAATCAGGCCAGTGAACAACTGGCCATTGTTGCGGCGAAACGGCATCTCCAGATTGCGAATGCTGCCCGCCTGCAAGCGCTGCAGCAATCCGGGACCGACGCCGGGTATCCCCCAGATATTCAGGTCAGTTGCGGTTTGCCCCAGCACTTCTTCGGCTTTCAGGCCGATTTGTTCTTCAAACGCTTCGTTGACCTCCAGCAGGCAGCCATCGGACAGCCGTGCAATCACTAGAATGTCCGGGCACTGCTGGAAGACCGAAGCGAACTTTTGTTCCGAAAGCCGCAGCGCTTCTTCAGTGCGCTTGATTTCGCTGATGTCGATCATCAAACCGCGCATCACCGGCTCGTGGCCATGTTCGATCAGGCTGACGATGTCGCGTACCCACAAACAGCGGCCATCAGCGGTGATAACGCGGTAATCGACGATGTGATCGCGACCCTGGCGAAGCGCTTCTTTGCAGTAACTCTGCGTACGGGTCAGGTCGGCCGGGTGAATAATGTTGTGCCAGAACCCGGGAATCAGCCAGTGCGATTGTGGATAGCCAAGCAAGTCTTCGGCGTGGGGCGACACATAGCTGTAGGTGAAGTCACTCATCCGCGCTTCCCAGGCGATGGCCGACAGGCTCTCGACCAGGCCACGATAGTGGTATTCGCTGCTGCGCAGTTCCTGTTCGAGGTCGATACGTCGGGCGATTTCCGAACTCAGGCGGCGGTTGATGCGGATCACCACGGCGAGAATCGTCACCAACAGCAACAGACCTGGTAAACCGTAGATCAGCAGATCCGACCAGAATGTCCGATGATCAAGGACGTTGCCGACCCAGTGCTCCTGAATGCTGCTGATTTCATCAGAGCTCATGTCAGCAAGGACTTTGTCGAGAATTCCCACCAGTATCTTGTTGTCGCGGGGGACGGCCATTGCCAGTTGGTAGCGATATGGGGTTTCGCCGCTGACGTACAGACCGTCGAGCTTGAGCTGGCGCAGGCTCCAGACGCTGGAGGCGAGGTCGCCGACGACGGCGTCCACTTCGTCGGTCGCCAACGCTTGTAATGCCGAACTGACATTGGGCATGGCCACCAGATTCAGATCGGGGTGGTGGGTGCGCAGCAGTTCGTGGGGCGCGTAGTTTTCCACCACGGCGATCTTCAAGCCGTACAGGTCGTCAAGTTTGCGCGGTTGTGCACCGCCGATGTGCGAGAGGATGACGATAGGGAAGTCGAGATAAGGGCGGGTAAACGACAGGTAAGTCTGGCGCTCCGGTGTGGACATGATGCCGGGCAGGAGGTCGATCTTGCCTGATTTGACCTGTTCGAGCACCACCGTCCAGCTCACCGGTTCGATGGGCGTCAATTTGATTGCCAGGCGTTGGCGAATCACGTCGATATAGTCGGCAGCCAGGCCCTGATAGCGGCTCTGGTCGTCGCGAAACTCAAAGGGCGGCCACGACGCATCGACACCTAGGCGCAAGTCCGGGTGAGCCGCCAGCCAGCTACGTTCTTCATCGGTCAGAGTCAGCGCGTCAGCCGTTGCGGTCCAGATCATCAGTGACAGCAAAAAAAGCACGGACGCCAATCTGGGCATAACGCTCTCGTTATGGCTCGGGGATGATTGTTTCGAGTGTAGACGGGGTATGCGGGGGAGGGGCGTTGCGAAGGATTTAATCTGCCATATAAACAAAACCCCCGGCCTGGGCCGGGGGTTCTGGTA
This sequence comes from Pseudomonas sp. B21-041, assembly GCF_024748675.1. Taxonomy (NCBI): domain Bacteria; kingdom Pseudomonadati; phylum Pseudomonadota; class Gammaproteobacteria; order Pseudomonadales; family Pseudomonadaceae; genus Pseudomonas; species Pseudomonas sp. B21-041. The sequence goes on along the minus strand of NZ_CP087175.1, from coordinate 5,800,764 downwards.
TCACTCGTCGAGGAAGGAGCGCAGATGCTCGCTTCGCGTCGGGTGGCGTAGCTTGCGCAGCGCCTTGGCTTCGATCTGACGGATCCGCTCACGCGTTACGTCAAACTGTTTGCCCACTTCTTCGAGTGTGTGGTCGGTGTTCATGTCGATACCGAAACGCATGCGCAGTACTTTGGCTTCACGGGCAGTGAGGCCGGACAGCACTTCGCGAGTCGCTTCTTTTAGGCTCTCAACAGTGGCGACATCGATTGGCGACTGCATGGTCGAGTCTTCGATGAAGTCACCCAGATGGGAGTCTTCGTCATCACCGATCGGGGTTTCCATGGAGATCGGCTCTTTAGCGATCTTCAATACCTTGCGGATCTTGTCCTCAGGCATTTCCATGCGTTCGCCCAGCTCTTCCGGGGTCGGTTCGCGACCCATTTCCTGCAACATCTGCCGGGAAATGCGGTTGAGCTTGTTGATCGTCTCGATCATGTGCACCGGAATACGGATGGTGCGGGCCTGGTCGGCGATCGAGCGAGTGATCGCCTGACGGATCCACCAGGTGGCATAAGTCGAGAACTTGTAACCACGACGGTATTCGAACTTGTCTACCGCTTTCATCAGACCGATGTTGCCTTCCTGGATCAGATCGAGGAATTGCAGGCCACGGTTGGTGTACTTCTTGGCGATCGAGATCACCAGACGCAGGTTGGCTTCAACCATCTCTTTCTTCGCGCGGCGGGCCTTGGCCTCACCGATCGACATGCGACGGTTGATATCCTTGATTTCTGCGATGGTCAGACCGGTTTCGGTTTCCAGCGCGATCAGTTTCTGCTGGCAACGAATGATGTCCGGTTGCACGCGACCAATGGCTTCGGCGTATTTGCTCTTGCCTTTGGCCAGGGCGTCGGACCAGCTTTCGTCGACTTCGTTGCTCGGGAACTGACGCAGGAAATCGGCGCGTGGCATACGTGCATCACGTACGCACAGTTGCATGATCGCGCGCTCTTGCTGACGCAGACGATCCAGGGCACTGCGGACACGCTCGACCAGGCCTTCGAATTGCTTCGGCACCAGTTTGATCGGCATGAACAGCTCGGCCAGTGCGAGCAACTCGGCAATCGCTGCCTTGTTGTTGCGACCGTGCTTTTTCAGGGCCTTGCGGGTGATTTCCATCTGGTCAGCCACGGCGCCGAAACGCTGGGCAGCGATGACCGGATCCGGACCGCTTTCGGCTTCTTCTTCGTCATCGGAAGATTCGGCTTCATCGTCGTCGGTGTCGTCGTCGGCTTTCGCCACTTTAGCTTCGACAGGCGGCGGCACTTCGGCAGGCGGCGCAATGCCGTCGTCCGGGTCGATATAACCGCTCAGAACGTCGGACAGGCGACCACCTTCGGTGGTGACGCGGGTGTACTCGGAGAGAATGTGGTCAACCGTGCCAGGGAAGTGCGCGATTGCGCTCATCACTTCACGGATGCCCTCTTCGATACGCTTGGCGATTTCGATTTCGCCTTCACGAGTCAGAAGCTCGACCGTACCCATTTCACGCATATACATGCGCACAGGGTCAGTGGTGCGACCGATATCGGTCTCCACCGCTGCCAACGCGGCGGCTGCTTCTTCCGCAGCGGCCTCGTCGGTATCGGCGTCGGCCAACATAAGGGCGTCCGCATCCGGAGCACTCTCGTGTACGGGGATCCCCATGTCGTTAATCATGCGGATGATGTCTTCCACCTGCTCAGGATCTGAAATATCCTCGGGCAGGTGGTCGTTGACCTCGGCGTAAGTCAGATACTTCTGCTCACGACCCAGTTTGATCAACTCAATAATACGAGACTGCTGTTGCGCTTTTCCGGACATAACACCCTATCCACTGAAGGTCTTGGCGGGCAAAAAACAAGCCGAGGATTATACCTGAGCTATGACCTCACGCGCCAGTTGAGGTCGGGTTTGATGCGGAAACATTGCGACTTAGTAGGTCGCGCAGTTGGTTTTTCTCTTCAACGCTCAGTTCGCTTTGACGCGCTTTCCTGAGCAACTGTTCCAGATTTCGCTCGCGTTGGCGGGCTGACAAGCTAGTAATGGTGTCGAAAAACTGTTGTTCAAGGTTATCGCCGTCAATCAGCCACTCCTTTTCTGCCAAAGCCTTGAGCAAGCGTCCCTGTTCAGTGCCGTGCCATCGCGCGATCAACTGAAATGAGTTTAGCTTGGGATTCTTCTGTACAGCTTCGAGCAGGGCCACAAGTAACTGGGCGTTGGTCTGATTCTCGTCCGCAATGTGCCCGGCATCTTCGACGCGCTTGGCCAATTGCGGGTGATGAAGCAGTGTGCGCAGGGCGGTCAGGGTTGGCGACTCGACGCCAATCGGTGTGCGCGGGCGCTGCTGATCGCGATCACCGCCACGTTTGCCGTTCTTGTCCCAGGGCTTTTTGTCCCACTTCTTGCCACCAGCACCGGGCTTCTTGGGCGTCCACTCCTGCTGCGGCACATACATGTCCTGTGCCTGCGGCTGATGGTAGTCGCTGTAGTCAGGCATTGCGTCGTAATCGATGCCCGGATCGTAGGCAGGAGGCGCTTCCTGCGGTGCGCTTTGTGCCAGCTGACTGACGGTTTCGCTGCTCAGGCCGGTGATTTCGGTCAGGCGCTGACGCATCAGAATACGCAGGTTGGCGCCCGGCACTTTGTCGATCAGTGGTGCGGCGAGGGTGGCCATGTGGGCCTTGCCTTCGAGCGAGCGCGGATCGACTTCTTCGGTCAATTGCTGGAAGAAATAATCCGCCAGTGGCTGAGCATGCTGATTGATCCGGGCCTTGAAGGCGTCAGTGCCTTCGGCGCGCACCAAGGTATCGGGGTCTTCGCCTTCGGGCAGAAACAAAAAGCGCGCCCGGCGGCCGTCTTGCAGGCTTGAAAGCGTAGCTTCGAGCGCGCGCCAGGCGGCGTTACGGCCGGCCTGGTCACCGTCGAAACAGAACAACACGTTCGGTACGACGCGGAACAGGCGCTTCAAATGTTCTTCGCTGGTCGCGGTGCCCAGCGTCGCGACGGCATTCTTCAGCCCCTGCTGTGCGAGGGCGATGACGTCCATGTAGCCTTCGACGACGATGATTTCGTCGAGGTTGCGGTTGTTCTTGCGTGCTTCATAGAGGCCGTAGAGTTCCTGGCCTTTATGGAATACCGGGGTTTCCGGTGAGTTCAGGTATTTCGGCTTGTCGTCGCCGAGTACGCGGCCACCGAAAGCGATGATCCGCCCGCGGGTGTCGCGAATCGGGAACATTACGCGATCGCGGAAGCGGTCATAGCGTTTGCCGGTTTCGGCGTTCTCGATCAGCAGGCCAGCGTCGATCATGGCCTTCTGCTGCAATGTATCGCTGCTCAAGTGCTTGAACAGATTGTCCCAGCCCGGCGGCGCGAAACCGAGGCCGAAATCCCGGGCGATCTCGCCAGTCAGGCCGCGTCCTTTTAGGTAATCCACCGCAGCTTTGCGTGCTGGATGGCTCTTGAGCGCCTGCCGGTAAAAGTCGGCGGCGGCGGTGAGCAGCGGATACAGCGGCGAATCGGTCGGCTGCCGTGGCTTGCGCTCGCGGCCGCTTTCTTCGCGGGGGATTTCCATACCGGCGGCTTTGGCCAGATCTTCGACAGCCTGGGGGAAATCCAGGTTGTCGTGATCCATGAGAAAGCCGAGGGCATTGCCGCCGGCGCCGCAGCCGAAACAGTAATAGAACTGCTTGTCGGGGCTGACGCTGAAAGACGGGGTTTTCTCTTTGTGAAACGGGCAACAGGCGGTGTAGTTCTTGCCGGCCTTCTTCAATTGCACGCGCGAACTGACCACGTCGACGATGTCGGTGCGGTTCAGCAGGTCGTCAATGAAGCTCTGGGGAATCAGCCCGGCCATGGCGTACTCGTCGTCTGCGCTGTAATAAGTCCGATGCGAAAGGCTGCCGAACGCGGGTCATTGTTTGAAGCGCGCAAAATATGCGGCTCGACCGGTGTCGTCTGCGTAATCGCTGTCGGGAAGTGTATCTGCCGAAAATCCACTGACGTTAGTACTCATCAGCCTTCGACTATTTGAAAGTGTTGCGCTGAATCCGCTGACGGCCGGTTAGGGGCCTCGGATAGCTCAATAAAGCGGGCACGCATGCAGGTGCCTTGGGCTGATCGTCGTAAGAGGAATCAGTGGGTGTGCTCGTCAGTAGCCTTGAAAGGCTCGTCAGAAAAGACGTGCACCGCTGGCAAAAGAGCCAGGTCTGACGTGTGAAGCAGATTCGTCTTGGTCGCGTGTGCGGCTTCGACGTTGAAGCATCAAGCGTTTTACGCAAATGCCATTAGCCCGGCTGAGAGCCGGGCTTAGGCAAAGAAGCTTGCAACGAACGTCTGTGTATTAGTACAGACGAACGGCGCGGCGCTGTTCGCGCTGAACTTTCTTGGCGTGACGCTTAACAGCGGCTGCTGCTTTGCGCTTACGCTCAGAAGTTGGCTTCTCGTAAAATTCGCGGCTACGAACTTCAGCCAGTACACCGGCTTTTTCGCAGGAGCGCTTGAAACGACGCAGAGCTACGTCGAAGGGTTCGTTCTCTTTAACTTTGACGGCTGGCATCCAGAGCTACCTTCATTCATTACCGGGGTCAACATCCTCGCGGCAAAAGAGCACTTGAAGACGTCGGTTTTTAAGGGTTGCGGATGTTAACCCCTCATCGCTCGGAATGCAAAGCCTCTGATCGAAAACCGCTGGTCGGGGCATCACGCGGCGACTATTATGCGCGCCTTCGAATTCAGCCTAAACAAGGCGCAAACCCATGCTAGTACTGGGATTAGAAACCTCCTGCGACGAAACCGGTGTCGCATTATATGACAGCGAACGCGGCCTGCTGGCCGACGCACTGTTCAGCCAGATCGACCTGCACCGCGCTTATGGCGGTGTGGTACCGGAGCTGGCCTCGCGTGACCACGTCAAGCGCATGCTGCCCTTGATTCGTCAGGTGTTGGCAGAAGCCGACTGCGTGCCGACCGAGATCGACGCGATCGCCTACACCGCGGGTCCTGGCCTGGTTGGCGCGTTGCTGGTCGGCGCTTCCTGCGCTCAGGCGCTGGCGTTTGCCTGGGGCATTCCTGCGCTCGGCGTGCACCACATGGAAGGCCACTTGCTGGCGCCGATGCTGGAGCCGAAACCGCCCGAATTCCCGTTCGTCGCTTTGTTGGTCTCCGGCGGTCATACGCAACTGGTTCAGGTCGATGGCATCGGCCAATACAGTCTGCTCGGCGAGACGCTGGATGATGCCGCCGGTGAGGCATTCGACAAAACCGCGAAGATGATGGGTCTCAATTATCCGGGGGGGCCGGAAATCGCCAAACTGGCCGAGAAGGGCGTCGCAGGACGTTTTACCTTCCCGCGTCCGATGTGTGATCGCCCGGGTCTGCAATTCAGCTTCAGTGGTCTGAAAACCTCTGCGCTCAACGCCTGGCAGCAGTGCGTCAACGCCGGGGACGACAGCGAGCAAGCCCGTTGCGACATCGCGCTGGCGTTCCAGCAGGCCGTGGTGGAGACTTTGACCATCAAGTGCAAGCGTGCCCTGAAGCAGGCCGGTATGAAGCGTCTGGTGATTGCGGGCGGCGTCAGCGCCAATAAGGCGTTACGTGTTTCGCTGGAAAAGATGCTCGGCGACATGAAGGGCGATGTGTTTTATGCGCGCCCGGAGTTCTGTACCGACAATGGCGCGATGATCGCGTTTGCCGGTTGCCAGCGTTTGCAGGCCGGTCAGCAGGAAAGTCTGGCAATCAGCGTGCAGGCGCGCTGGCCGATGGAGCAATTGTCGGCGTTGTGATGAGTGGCGCTCATGGCCGGTATTTAAAAATGCCGTTCGCGCCCGGCAAACAGGTCGCGTAGATTGCCGCGGTGGCGCCAGACGATCAGCAGTGTCAGCGCGCTCATCGGCAGCAGCGCTTCCGGTTCCTGCCAGGCCAGCAAAGGCAAGGTCAGGGGCGTAGCGATAAGGGCCGCCAGCGAGCTGGTGCGGGTCAGGTAGAACGTCAGCAGCCAGGCGCAGATGGCCAGCAGCGCGGCGGGCGGATACAGGCCCAGCAGCATGCCGGCGGCGGTGGCAACACCTTTGCCACCACGGAAGCGGAAATACAGCGGGAACAGGTGACCGATCACGGCGCACACGCCGATCCACGCCTGATCCTGCAGCGAAAGGCCGGCAGTCGAAGCGATCAGCACCGGCACCAGGCCTTTGCACAGATCACCCAGCAAGGTCAGGATCGCCAGTTTGCGACCGGCCAGGCGCAGCATGTTGGTGGCACCGGCATTACCCGAGCCACTCATTCGCGGATCCGGGTTTCCGGTCAGGCGGCTGAGCAAAATGGCGAAGGACAGCGAGCCGAGCAGGTAGGCGAGAGTCGCCAGTAACCAAAACATGCTAACTATTCCGGGCGAGGACGCCCTGATTCTAACGGCGCATTGCGCCCTTGTCGTGCAGCGGAGAGAAGTGCTTGGACAGAGTGTTTATCGAAGGCCTGGAAGTCGACACCGTGATTGGTGCCTACGACTGGGAGCGCGGCATCCGCCAGTGCCTGCGGCTTGATCTGAGCTTCGCCTGGGATAATCGCCCGGCCGCGGCCGGTGATGACCTGACCCTGGCGCTCGACTACGCCAGCGTGTCCACGCGAATTCAGGCGTTTGCCGAGCAAGCGCAGTTTCAACTGGTCGAGACCTTTGCCGAACGTCTGGTTGAAGTGCTGATGAGCGAATTCAAGATCACTTGGGTACGCCTGAAGCTGACCAAGCCCGGCGCCGTTCCGGCTGCCAAGGGCGGCGTGGGTGTGGAGATCGAGCGCGGATGTCGCTGACTCAGGTCTACCTCGGGCTCGGTAGCAATATCGAGCGCGAAACCCATTTGCGCGCAGGGCTTGAAGCGTTGGCGACGTTTCTGGTGGATATCCGCTGTTCGGCGGTGTTCGAGAGCCAACCGGTGGGGATCAAAAGCGGGCCGTTCTTCAACTTCGTGGTGTCGGCGTATACCGATCTGCCGTTGATGGAGCTGGACCGACGCTTGAAATTCATTGAGGCGGATAACGGACGTTACGCGCCGGATCGCAAGGGCTTGCCGCTGGATATCGACGTGCTGTTGTATGGTGATCTGGCGGGGAATTTCGACGGACTGGTTCTGCCGCGCGCGGAGATTCTGAAAAATGCTTTTGTGCTGTGGCCGCTGTCGCTGATTGCGCCGGATCGCGTGCATCCGGGGGTGGGAAAGAGCTTCGCGACTTTGTGGGCTGAAGCGCAGATTGATCAGGTGCTGGCGCCAGTGCCGTTCGAATGGCGGGGTGAGCAGTTAACCCCGCCGAATCTTTAAAAGCAAAAGATCGCAGCCTGCGGCAGGTCCTGCAGAGAAACGCATATTCCCGTGTGGGAGCTGCCGCAGGCTGCGATCTTCTGATCTTGCTTCAGGCGTTCTCTTTGTAAGCCTTCAACGCCTTGAGCCGTTCACGCTTTAGCGCTTCGCCAAGCTCCGGCCCTTTGAATCCCTTCTCCAGCAACGGCTGCACCGCAACCTCTCGCGCAGCCTTCGCCGCACCGCGCAAATAATCCGCCTGTGGATAACTTCTCTGCTCCAGCCCTTTACGGCCTCGGGCGTCCATTTCGCATGCGGCGATAAACTCTTCAAACCGCTGCGGTCGGCGATACACGTCAAAACTCTGCAGCAGGTCAAGCAGCGTCGAGGCCTTCAACTCCAGCGCCCGGTGGCTGTGGGTGTGGTACTTGCCGACCAACAAGGCCAACTCCTGACAATCCTTTGGTGCCTTAAAGCGTTCGTTGACCGCTTTGATCAGCTTCAACCCCGTGTGCTCATGGGCGATGTGTCGCGGCCACTCTTCTTCCGGGGTCAGACCTTTGCCGAGATCGTGCAGCAGGCAAGCCCAGCGAACCGTCAGCGGTTGTTTGTGCCGCGCCGATTGCTCCAGGACGCTAAGGGTGTGCAGGCCGGTATCGATTTCCGGGTGATGCGCTTCAGGTTGTGGCACACCGAAAAGCGCGTCGACTTCCGGCATCAGTACTTTCAGCGCGCCGCAGTCGCGAAGCACCTGAATGAACACTTGCGGCTGATCTTCCATCAGTGCCCGGGAGATTTCTTTCCAGCTACGTTCGGCGGTCAACGCCTCCAGCTCACCGGACTCGCTGAGCTCATGCATCAATTCCAGCGTCTCCGGTGCGACGGTAAAACCCAGCCCGGCATAGCGCGCTGCGAAACGGGCAACCCGCAATACACGGAGGGGATCTTCGGCGAACGCCGGAGAAACGTGGCGCAGAATCCGGGCTTCCAGATCGCGCTGGCCATGGTAGGGATCGGTCAGATTGTGCTCATTGTCCTCGGCCATGGCGTTGATGGTCAGGTCGCGACGAATCAGGTCTTCTTCAAGCGTCACTTCGGGGCTGGCGTGAAAAGTGAAACCGCCATAACCGCGCCCGCTCTTGCGTTCGGTGCGAGCGAGGGCGTACTCCTCGCCGCTTTTGGGATGAAGAAACACCGGGAAATCCGCGCCGACCGGGCGATAACCCTGGGCGAGCATTTCTTCCGTGGTGGCACCGACTACGACCCAATCGATGTCAGTGACTGGTTTGCCCAGCAAGCGATCACGTACGGCACCGCCAACCTTGAAAATCTGCATAAAAAACCTCCGTTAGCCCGACAGAATAACCCTTGCGTCAGACTTTCGGAGGCCGGAACCGGATCAAAGATGAATGACGGCAAGGTCAAGTCGACCGTAATCCCCTTCGCTGTGTTCACTGCGGGGGGGAACGTGGTGGGTTTTCATGATCTGGTCGCCTTGCAGGGTTTCCAGATGGATATCGAAGCCCCACAGGCGATGCAGATGTTTAAGCACTTCGTCAGTGGAGTCTCCCAGCGGTTTGCGATCGTGCTGTTGGTGACGCAAGGTCAGTGAGCGGTCGCCACGCCGATCGATGCTGTAGATCTGCACGTTCGGTTCACGATTGCCGAGGTTGTATTGCGCGGCCAGGGTTTCGCGGATGATCCGGTAGCCGGGTTCGTCATGAATCGCAGGCACCAACAAGTCGTCCTTCTGATCGTCATCCATGATGCTGAACAGTTTCAGGTCACGGATCACCTTTGGCGACAGATACTGCAGGATGAAACTTTCATCCTTGAAGCTACTCATGGCGAATTTGATGGTCGACAGCCAGTCGCTCCCGGCAATTTCCGGGAACCAGTGACGATCCTCTTCGGTAGGTTCTTCACACATGCGCCGGATGTCGCGATACATGGCGAAACCCAGCGCGTAGGGGTTGATGCCGTTGTAGTAAGGGCTATCGAAACCTGGCTGGAATACCACACTAGTGTGCGAGGTGAGGAACTCCATCATGAAGCCGTCGGTGACCAGCCCTTCGTCGTACAAGTCGTTCATCAGCGTGTAGTGCCAGAACGTTGCCCAGCCTTCGTTCATCACTTGGGTCTGGCGTTGCGGGTAGAAGTACTGGGCGATCTTGCGCACGATCCGCACGATCTCGCGCTGCCACGGTTCCAGTAACGGCGCGTGTTTTTCGATGAAGTACAGGATGTTTTCCTGCGGCTCGGCGGGGAAGCGGGCGTTATCCTTGTCGCTGTATTTATCCGCGCCTTTGGGAATGGTGCGCCACAGATCGTTGATCTGCTTCTGCAGGTGCTCTTCACGATCCTTCTGCCGACGCCGTTCTTCTTCGGCGGAAATCGGATAAGGACGTTTGTAGCGGTCGACGCCGTAGTTCATCAACGCATGGCAGGAGTCGAGCAAGTCTTCTACTGCATCGATGCCGTGACGCTCCTCGCACTGCATGATGTACTGCTTGGCAAACACCAGGTAATCGATGATCGAGCTGGCGTCGGTCCAGGTGCGGAACAGGTAATTGCCCTTGAAGAAACTGTTATGCCCGTAACAGGCATGGGCCACTACCAGCGCCTGCATGCAGATGGTGTTTTCCTCCATCAGATAGGCGATGCACGGGTCAGAGTTGATCACGATTTCGTAGGCGAGGCCCATCTGCCCACGGCTGTACGACTTTTCCGTGCTGAGGAAGTGTTTGCCGTAGGACCAGTGGTGGTAGCCCAGTGGCATGCCCACCGAGGCATACGCATCCATCATCTGCTCGGCGGTGATCACTTCAATCTGGTTGGGGTAGGTATCCAGCGCATAGCGGGCCGCGATCCGGGCGATTTCGCGGTCATAGGTCTGAATCAGCTCGAACGTCCATTCGGAGCCGGTGGAAATGGGTTGGCGCTTCTGCTCTTTGGCGGTCATGTCACTAACCTGCGCTGGAAGAGTTCACGGAAGACCGGATAGATATCCCCGGCCGAGACCAGTTGCTGCTGGGCAAAAGTGTCAGAAAAGGCTTCGGCGATGCGTTCGTACTCGTACCACAAGGCCTGATGTTCGCGCGGGGTAATCTCCACATAAGTGTAGTACTGCACAAACGGCATGATCTGGTTGATCAGGATGTCGCGGCAGATTGGCGAGTCGTCGTTCCAGTTATCACCATCGGAAGCCTGCGCCGCGTAGATATTCCACTCGTTGCTCGGGTAACGCTCGGCCATGATCTCCTGCATCAGTTTCAGGGCGCTGGAAACGATGGTGCCGCCGGTTTCCCGTGAATAGAAAAACTCTTCTTCGTCGACTTCCCGGGCACTGGTGTGGTGGCGGATGAACACGACGTCGATCTTGTCGTAGTTCCGTTTCAGGAACAGGTACAACAGGATGAAAAAGCGTTTGGCGATGTCCTTGGTCGCCTGGGTCATGGAGCCGGAGACGTCCATCAGGCAGAACATCACGGCTTTCGAGCTGGGGTTGGGCTGTTTGATCAGCAAGTTGTATTTCAAGTCGAAGGTGTCGAGGAACGGCACACGATGGATGCGCGCGCTGAGTTTCTCGATTTCTGCCTCGAGCTCCTGAATATCGCCGAAGTTATCTGGCTCTTCGCGTCTTAGACGTTCAAGTTCTTCTTTCACTTCACGCAGTTTTGCCCTGCTGCTGCCGGACAAGGCAATGCGCCGAGCATGAGCCGAACGCAGCGTGCGGATGATATTTATCCGCGACGGGTTGCCTTCGTTGCTGATCCCGGCCCGCACGGTTTTGAAGGTGTCGGTACCGCTCAGGTTGCGTTTGACCAGGTTTGGCAGTTCGAGGTCTTCGAACATGAATTCGAGGAATTCTTCCTGAGTGATCTGGAAGACGAATTCGTCCATGCCCTCGCCGGAGTTGCCGGCCTTGCCCGGGCCGCGTCCGCCACCGCCTCCCGGCGGGCGGGCGATGTGTTCGCCGGCGGTGAACTCCTTGTTGCCAGGATGCACCACGGTCTGCTTGCCGCCACGGCCGTGGTGAAGCACCGGTTCGTCGATGTCGCGACCGGGAATACTGATCTGTTCGCCGTGCTCCATATCGGTAATGGAGCGCCGGCTGACCGCCTCTTCGACAGCCTTCTTAATGTGGTCACGGTAACGCCGCAGGAAGCGCTGACGGTTTACCGTGCTCTTGTTCTTGCCATTGAGACGTCGGTCGATCACATAACTCATAGGAAGCCCTCCGGGCAGCTTCAAGTTGTGAGCTTCAAGCTGCAAGTAAAAGCAGGTTCCCGGGCATCAGTGGGTTACGCGCTTTGTTCTTGCAGCTCGTAGCTAGAAGCTTGCAGCTGCTTCACTGCGACTTCCGTACCCGTAGGTACCATTCGGAAAGAAGCCGTACCTGTTTGTCGGTGTAGCCGCGTTCGACCATTCGAGTGACGAAGTCGTTGTGCTTTTGCTGATCCTCTTTGCTGGCCTTGGCATTGAAGCTGATGACTGGCAGCAGGTCCTCGGTGTTCGAGAACATTTTCTTCTCGATGACCACCCGCAGTTTCTCGTAGCTGAGCCAGGTCGGGTTCTTGCCGTTGTTGTTGGCCCGTGCGCGCAGTACGAAGTTGACGATCTCGTTGCGGAAATCCTTCGGATTGCTGATGCCGGCCGGTTTTTCGATTTTCTCCAGTTCTTCGTTCAGCGCGACGCGGTTGAGAATCTCGCCGGTTTCCGGATCGCGGTATTCCTGATCCTGAATCCAGAAGTCCGCGTACAGCACGTAGCGGTCGAAGATGTTCTGGCCGTACTCGCTGTAAGACTCGAGGTACGCGGTCTGGATCTCCTTGCCGATGAATTCGATATAACGCGGCGCTAGGTATTCCTTCAGGTAGCGCAGGTAGCGCTCGCGGGTTTCGGCCTGGAATTGCTCCTGTTCGATCTGCTGTTCCAGCACATAGAGCAGATGCACCGGGTTGGCGGCGATTTCATGCGGGTCGAAGTTGAAGACCTTGGAGAGGATCTTGAACGCGAAGCGGGTCGACAGCCCGTTCATGCCCTCGTCGACGCCTGCCGAGTCGCGGTATTCCTGGATCGACTTGGCCTTTGGATCGGTGTCCTTGAGGTTTTCGCCGTCGTAGACGCGCATCTTCGAATAGATGTTGGAGTTTTCCGGCTCCTTGAGGCGCGACAGCACAGTGAACTGTGCGAGCATCTTCAAGGTGTCCGGCGCGCAATGCGCTTTGGCCAGGGAGCTGTTGAACAGCAGTTTGTCGTAGATCTTCACTTCGTCGCTGACGCGCAGGCAATACGGCACTTTGACGATGTAGATCCGGTCGATGAACGCTTCGTTGTTCTTGTTGTTGCGGAAGGTGTGCCATTCCGATTCGTTGGAGTGGGCGAGCAGGATCCCGGTGAACGGAATCGCGCCGAGGCCTTCGGTACTGTTGTAGTTGCCTTCCTGAGTCGCGGTCAGCAACGGGTGGAGCACCTTGATCGGTGCCTTGAACATTTCGACGAATTCCATCAGGCCCTGGTTGGCCCGGCACAGCGCACCGGAATAGCTGTAAGCGTCGGCGTCGTTCTGTGGGTATTCCTCGAGTTTGCGGATGTCGACTTTACCGACCAGCGCCGAGATGTCCTGGTTGTTCTCGTCACCCGGTTCGGTTTTGGCCACGGCGATCTGGTTGAGGATCGACGGGTACAGCTTGACCACGCGGAACTGACTGATGTCGCCACCGAATTCGGCCAGGCGTTTGGTCGCCCATGGCGACATGATGGTATTCAGGTAGCGCCGTGGAATGCCGAAGTCTTCCTCGAGGATCGCGCCATCTTCGGTTGCGTTGAACAGACCCAGTGGTGATTCGAATACCGGCGAGCCCTTGATCGCATAGAAGGGCACTTTTTCAATCAGTTGTTTCAGCTTCTCGGCCAAGGACGATTTACCGCCGCCGACGGGGCCGAGCAGATAGAGGATTTGTTTCTTCTCTTCCAGGCCTTGGGCGGCATGGCGGAAATACGAGACGATCTGGTCGATGCATTCTTCCATCCCGTGGAAGTCTTCAAAGGCCGGATAGCGACGGATCACCTTGTTGGAGAAGATGCGTGACAGCCTCGAGTTGGTCGAGGTGTCGAGCAGTTCCGGTTCGCCGATGGCCAGCAATAGACGCTCGGCGGCGGAAACGTAGGCGCTACGGTCTTTCTTGCACAGCTCCAGGTACTCTTGCAGCGAGAGTTCTTCCTGGCGTGTGGACTCGAAGCGTTGTTGGAAGTGGCTAAAGATACTCATGACGTCACCTCGCTCGATACGTGGAGCCGACGCCGGATCACTCAGTCGATGCTGGCAAACAACCGTTTTGGCAGCTGTTTGTTTACCCCCCAGAACACTTTCACGATCGACAATCGTGAAAGTCACTCCCGATGACCCGTGCGCCGGTGTACCGGCTCTCCCCTGATTTGGATGGCCTGGGCTTAAGGATAGTTGGGAATTCGGGAGGTAAAGGCGAGATACGTAATTAGTTGTGGCAAGACCGTTCGTCTGCCCGCGCAGGCCCACGGCAGCCGGGGCCTGCGCGTGACAAAAAAATTATTCGGCGGTGCCTTGCGCAGTTTCCGCAGGATAAGTCGTACGCCACAGCTCGAAGCCGCCGTCCATGCTGTAGACGTCAGAGAAGCCTTGGCTGATCAGGTACGCCGCGGCACCCTGGCTGGAATTGCCGTGGTAGCAGACGACCACGGTCGGCGCATCAAGGTCAGCGCCTTGAATGAAAGCGTGCAGGGAATGATTGTCCAGATGCTTCGAGCCGCTGATATGCAGGGCGGCGAAAGTCGCCGGGTCGCGCACGTCGACGACAACGGCGCCTTGTTCACGCAGGGCCTGGGCCTGTTCCGGGGGGATTCGTTTGAATTCGCTCATGGCGGGTTCCTGTTGCTCGGCTGAAAGCGCAGTCTAACGCGGTGCGCTGACTGGCGAAGTTTGGGGGATAAGTGGTGCGACGGTCGGGGCGAGGCCGCCGTGTTCATCGCATTTGCATGACAGCCGTTCGCCGCTGTCGACATTCATCAGGGTCAGGCTGCCGCCCCAGACACAACCAGTGTCCAGTGCCGAGATGCCTGGCTCATGGATATTGCCCTCGAGTGCCGCCCAGTGGCCGAAGATGATCCGCAAGCCTTTGGTCTTGCGATCCTTGTGCTGGAACCACGGTTTGTAGCCGGGCGGGGCGGTGTCCAGACCTTCCTTGCTCTTGAGGTCGAGTTTGCCTTCGGCGGTGCAGAAGCGCATGCGCGTGAAGTAGTTGGTGATGACGCGCAGGCGAGTGACGCCTTTCAGGTCGTTGTCCCATTTCGCCGGATCGTTGCCGTACATGCCGTCGAGGTAAGCGGGGAACAGGTTGTCGTCACGCAAGGCGGTTTCGACTTCGTCGGCGCATTTCAGCGCGCGACGCAGCGACCATTGCGGTGGAATGCCGGCGTGAACCATGGCGACATCACGCGTCTCGTCGTAGTGCATCAGCTTTTGCTGGCGTACCCATTCCAGCAGCTCGGCGCTGTCCGGAGCATCGAGAATCTCGCGCAAAGTGTCGGACTTCTTCAAGCGCTCGATATTTCTAGCCGCTGCCAGCAGATGTAGGTCGTGGTTACCGAGCACGCAAATCAGCGATTCACGCATGCCATACAGAAAACGCAGGGTTTCCAGTGATTGCGGGCCACGGTTGACCAGGTCACCGACCAGCCACAGTCGATCAAGCTTTGGGTCGAACGCCACTTGCTTGAGCAGGCATTTCAGCGGTTCAAGGCAGCCCTGCAGGTCGCCGACGGCATACGTCGCCATCAGTGCAAAGATCCGGGAACGGCGAGGCGGAACGGCTTGATGATGGCGTCGAAATGTTTGCCATCGTCGGCGACCATTTCGTAGGTGCCCTGCATGGTGCCGACCTTGGTGGTCATCACTGTGCCGCTGCTGTAGGTGTGGCTCTGGCCGGCATCGATCAGCGGTTGCTGACCGACCACGCCTGCACCGCGCACCTCCTCTACATGGCCGTCGCCATCGGTGATCACCCAGTGTCGCGACATCAGGCGTGCGGGCTGCTCGCCATTGTTCTGAACGGTAATGGTGTAGGCGAAGGCGAAGCGGTCGTGCTCGGGTTGCGATTGGTCTGCCAGATAGCGGGTAACGACGCTGACATCGACCTGGTAACGGGAATCGGACATGCAAGAGGCCTTAAACGAAGCGGAACGCGGGGCGTAGCTGATGGGGATTCAGTCTAGGCAAGTATCGGGCAGTAAACCAGAGTGGCGTCCTGCCCGATAGCGTTCATCGTTTATCAGTCGGCGGCGGGGGAGGCCGGGACTTGTACCGCGAGCTGGTCGGCCAGACGTACGAACGCGGCCAGATCCAGTTGCTCCGGACGCAAGCTGCCATCGACGCCGGCGGCTTCGATCTCGGCATTGCTGAGCAGTTGCTTGAGAGTGTTGCGCAAGGTCTTGCGGCGTTGGTTGAACGCTTCGCGCACCACGCGCTCCAGCAGCTTGTGATCCTTGGCGGGGTGCGGCAGTACGGCGTGCGGCACCAAGCGGACGATGGCCGAGTCGACCTTCGGCGGCGGGTTGAACGCGCCCGGACCCACGTTGAACAGATGTTCTACACGGCAGTGGTACTGAACCATGATCGACAGACGACCCCAGTCACCACCACCCGGGCCTGCAGCCAGACGCTCGACCACTTCTTTCTGCAGCATGAAGTGCATGTCGCGAATGATGCCGGCATTGTTCAGCAGGTGAAAAATCAGCGGCGTGGAGATGTTGTACGGCAGGTTGCCAACCACACGCAGGCTGTTTGGCGCGGCGTTGAGCGTGTTGAAGTCGAACTTCAGTGCATCGCCCTGATGCAGGTTGAAGTTGCTCTTTCCGGCAAACTGCTGGTTGAGGATCGGGATCAGATCCTTGTCCAGTTCCACCACGTCGAGTTGTGCGCCGGAGTTGAGCAGGCCGGCGGTCAGTGCGCCCTGGCCCGGGCCGATTTCCAGCAGGCGATCTTCAGACTTGGCGCTGATGGAGCGCAGGATGCGGTCGATGACGCCGGCATCGTGCAGGAAGTTCTGGCCAAAGCGTTTGCGCGCCTTGTGTTGGTATTGCTCGGTCATAAACGGGTCTCGGCCATCTGGTAGGCGGTTTCCAGGGCGACTTGCAGGCTGCCGGTATCGATCTTGCCGCTGCCGGCCAGATCCAGGGCGGTGCCGTGATCGACCGACGTGCGGATGATCGGCAGACCAAGGGTCACGTTGACGGCAGCGCCGAAGCCTTTGTACTTAAGCACAGGCAAACCCTGGTCGTGGTACATCGCCAGCACTGCGTCGCAGTGCTCCAGATATTTGGGGGTAAACAGAGTGTCGGCAGGCAGCGGGCCACGAAGGTCCATGCCCTCGCCGCGCAGGCGCTCTAATGTCGGTTCAATGATGTCGATTTCTTCATGGCCCAGGTGTCCGCCTTCACCGGCGTGCGGGTTGAGTCCGCAAACCAGGATGCGCGGGCGGGCGATGCCGAATTTATTTTGCAGGTCGCTGTGCAGGATCCGTGTCACGCGCTCCAGCCGTTCGGGTGTGATTGCGTCCGCAATCTCGCGCAGGGGCAGGTGAGTGGTGACCAGTGCCACGCGCAAACCGCGGGTGGCGAGCATCATCACCACTTGGGCGGTGTGGGTCAGGTCAGCGAGAAATTCCGTGTGCCCGGAAAAGGCGATGCCGGACTCGTTGATCACGCCTTTGTGCACAGGTGCGGTGATCATTCCGGCGAAATCACCCTTCAGGCAGCCATTGCCGGCGCGGGTCAAGGTCTCGAGGACGAATGCGGCGTTGGCTTTGTCCAGTTGCCCGGCAACCACGGGAGCGCTGAGTGGTGTGTCCCAGACATATAGGCTGCCTGCGGGGGCAGGAGCATCCGGCCAGATGCCAGGCGCAACATCCAGCAAAGTGACGGCCAGCCCCAACTGCGCGGCCCGCTCGGAGAGCAGGTCGCGGCTGGTGATGGCAATCAGGGGATGTGGCTGGGCTTGCGAGGCGAGCAGCAGGCACAGGTCGGGGCCGATGCCGGCTGGTTCGCCGGGTGTCAGCGCGAAACGCTGGGGTTTCACTGCGCTGCCTGGTCTGCACCAGGGAGTTTGATCTCTACGTACGCTTCGTCACGGATCTGACGCAGCCAGGTTTGCAGCTCTTCGTCGTATTTGCGGTTACGCAGTACGGTCATGGCTTGCTGCTCGCGGGCCTGTTCAGTGCTGTCGGTGGCGCGACGGCCAAGGACTTCCAGAACGTGCCAGCCATATTGAGTCTGGAATGGCTTGGACAGCTGACCTTGTGGGGTCTTGGCCATCACTTCGCGGAATTCCGGTACCAGTGCGTTCGGGTCGATCCAGTTCAGGTCGCCGCCGTTGAGCGCCGAACCCGGGTCTTCGGAATAGCTTTTCGCCAGAGTGGCAAAATCTTCACCGGCCAGAATGCGCTCGTACAAGGATTGAACCAGTGCCTTGGTCTTCGCTTCATCGCGAATCGGGCTCGGCTTAACCAGAATGTGACGTACATGCACTTCGTCGCGCATCTGCGCTTCGCCACCACGTTTTGCCAGCAGCTTGAGGATGATGAAACCACCCGGCGTGCGTGCAGGTTGAGTGATGTCGCCAACAGCCATGCTGCTCAACTCGCGGTCGAACGGCGGAGGCAGTTGCGCGGCTTTACGCCAGCCCATGTCGCCGCCTTCCAGAGCGTTGTCGCTGCCGGATTTGGCAACGGCCATCTGGCCGAAGTCAGCGCCTTGCTTGAGCTGCTGGTAAACCTCCATGGCCTGACGGGCAGCACTCTGAATCGCGTCAGAGTTGGCGCTTTCCGGCGTCGGGATCAGGATGTTGGCCAGGTGCAGCTCTTCGGACAGTTGCATTTTGCCCAGGTCGGAAGCGAGGAAGTTCTTCACTTCCTGCTCGGAAACCTGAATGCGTTCTGCCACGCGACGCTGACGCACGCGGCTGATGATCATCTCGCGTTTGATCTGATCGCGGGCGTCGTCATAGTTCAGGCCGTCGCGAGCCAGAGCAGCACGGAACTGCTCAACCGACATGTTATTGCGCTGGGCAATGGTGCCGACCGCCTGGTTCAGTTCTTCATCGGTGATGCGGATGCCGGAGCGTTCGCCGATCTGCAGTTGCAGGTTTTCGACGATCAGGCGCTCAAGCACCTGTTGATCCAGTACGCCAGGAGGCGGCAAGCCGCCGCCACGCTTGGCGATGGTCTGCTGTACTTCGTGGACGCGTTGATCCAGTTGGCTCTGCATGACCACATCGTTGTCGACGATCGCTACCACTTTGTCGATGGATTGAACTGCGGCGTTCGCCGCAGTACCCAGGAACAGCGCGCCCAGCATCAGCGGGCGCAGACAATCAGAAAGCTTGGTCTTCACGTTCACGATAACCTTGAATGCCTTTGTCGAGGAAGCTCTCTACCTTGGCGCCAGTGAGGCCGCCGAGTCCCTTCAGAACAATTTGGAGGAAGACGCCATGGTCGCCTTTTTCGTTTTGCGGAGCTTCCTGGCTGAACTCGTCATAGGAAACCCAGTAACGGTTGATCAGGCGCAGTTTCCAGCAGCAGTTGTCGTACTCGAAACCACCGAAGGCTTCCAAGGTACGGTTACGGTTGTAGTCATACTGCCAGCGGCTGATCGCGTTCCACTGTGGAACGATCGGCCAGATAACCGAGAAGTCATGCTGCTGGATCTTGTAGTAGTCCTTCACGTAGCCAGGTGTGCCCGGAGTGCCGTAGTCACCACCACCCACCGACCATTTGCCGGTGTTTTGGTCATAACGGACCTGGTCATTGCGATAGCGGTAGCCGGCGTTGATAACCTTGTTCGGGTTGTCTTCAGGCTGATAGTGGAACATCGCGCTGCCGGAACGTGGGCTGCGGCTGTCCGGATCCCAGTTGTAGTCGGCCGTGGTGCGCCAATCGCGGTTCCAGCGGTATTCGTATTCCAGTGCATATGGCGAAACGTTGGATTTCGCGTCGTCACGGGTTTTGGCATCGATACCTGGCAGTTGAACTTCGCGATCCTTGAAGTACAGAGCCTGGCCGACACTGATGCGTTGACGCTCGAAACCGTCGTCTTCGATCCAGCGGCTGGTCACGCCCAGCGACAGTTTGTTCTCGTCGCCGACACGGTCGGAGCCGGAGAAGCGGTTGTCACGGAACAGCGACGAGTAGTTGAAGGTGTACTCGCTGGTGTCGAATACAGGAATGTCTTCCTGATTCTCCTCGGGCACGTAGAGGTAGAACAGTCGCGGTTCCAGCGTCTGACGGTAGTTCTTGCCGAAGAAAGACGTGTTGCGGTCGAAGTAGAGGCCGCTGTCGATGCTGGCGATTGGCACGCCACGGTTCTGGTTGCTGCCGAACTTGCCACCTACGTAGTCGGTGCCTGCCGCAGCTGCAGCATTCTGCTGAGCAACGATCTGCGACTTACCGGTACCGTCCAGATCCAGCTGATACTGGGTGTACTGATACTTCAGCGATGGCTTCAAGAAGCCATAGGTCCAGTTCATCGGCAGGCTGACACCCGGCTTCAAATTCAGACGGTCGCCGTTGGCACGGGCCAGGCCTTGAACGTTGGTATCCAGACGCGGTGACGCGTTACCGTTTTCATCGATGAAGTTGCCAGTTTTCAAATCACGATCAAACCGCACAATCTCGGTCTCGTAATCGAAATTCAAACCTTCCGGATGATACGGCAGCTGACCATTGAAGGTGATCTGCGGCAGACGACCATACGGCGTGATGTTCGAAACAGTAGCCAATTGGTACTGCTGAGCATTCAAGCGAGCGGTATAGCTGTCGCCACGATAAGTAACTGCGCCCTGCTGGTTCACGAAGTCGCTGGATTTCACGCCAATCTGGTCAGTCTGCAGATCCTGGAAGTAATAAGGATCGCTGATCTTGGTGTAGTCGACTTCGGTGAGCACACGGGAGTCGAGACCGCCCTTGTGCTGCCAGTTGTACATGTAGCGGGTTTTTTCGTAATCGGTCTGCTTGCTGCGTTCGGTATCGTCATCGTTCAGATACGCCGCACCAAACTGACCTTCACTCGACTTGGTCAGGTAACGGAACTCACCCTCCACCAACATGCCACGCTTGCTCATGTAACGCGGGTACAACGTGGCGTCGTAGTTCGGTGCCAGGTTGAAGTAGTACGGTGTAACCAGCATGAAGCCGGTGTCGCTGCCGCTGCCAATGGTCGGCGGCAGGAAACCCGACTGACGACGGTCGTCGATCGGGAAGTAGATGTACGGCGTGTACAGAATCGGAATGTCTTTTACGCGCAGCGTCACGTTGGTCGCGGTACCGAAACCGGTGGCCGGGTTCAAGGTGATGTTGTTGCCCTTGAGCTGCCAGGCGTTGCTGTTCGGTTCGCACGTGGTGTACGTGCCGTCCTTCAGGCGGATGATCGCGTTTTCGGCACGCTTGGCGTACAGCGCGTTACCGCGGATGCGCGATTTGTGCATCACGTATTCGGCGTTGTCGACCTTGGCTTCACCGGTGTCGAGCTGCACATCGGCGTGGTCGCCGACAATCAGCGCGCCGTTGTCGCGGATACGTACATCGCCATTGAGTTCGGCGCGGCTCTCGGCCTGATACAGGCTGGCCTCGTCGGATTCGACCTGCATGCTGCCCTGACGCAGGACAACATCACCGGCCAGCGTACCGACTTGATCATCGGTGTTATAGCGCGAGGCTTTTGCGCCGATAAAGGTCGGAGCATCGCTTTTGTTCGTCTTGTCATTCATGCCAGGACGAATCGGTTCGATATAGGCACCAGAGCAGTAAGGCCCGGTCTCGGCCAATTGGGCGGCGGTGAGCTTCTCGCGCGGAACCCAGTCGAGGTGACTGAAGTCTTCGCTACGGGATTTCAAACCGCGGCCCTTGGCTTCGGTGACCAGCGCCGTTTTTGGCGCTGTGTCGGCAGCCGAACCGTTCTCGGTCGCCGCTTCGCCCGTAGCACTGACGGCACTGCCGTCATGCACCGGACGCGGCGGCAACGCAGCAGCGGTTGATTTGGGCGCACAGGCCCAACCACCCGAAGCCGAGACGGAGCAGTCATACTGCTCGGCGGCAACAACGAATTGACTGGCCAGAGGTTGCATAGCCAGCAGACTGCCGGTTACCAACAACGGAAATTTTTTACGAAACGCGGGGGATTTCAATGCCATCTTATTAGTCCGGGCTTCCTGCGTGCCATCTGCCCGCGGTGTGGGCCGCACGCCTCTCGATGGTCTGAAAAAGATGCTGGATAATAAAGCATGACCCGCTTGACGGCTAGCGCCGTCGGAGACCCTTGCAATGCCTGACCAAGATGTACGCTTGCAACACCTGAAAGTTTGGCTCGATGAGCAGTTGGCAATCCTGTTTGCAGATCAGGGCTGGGGCACCGTGCCCCCGGCCACGTTGACTGCGGCCAGCAGCGACGCGAGTTTCCGCCGTTACTTCCGCTGGGAAGGCGAGAGGCGCAGCTTCGTCGTGATGGACGCGCCGCCCCCCCAGGAAAACTGCAAACCGTTCGTGGATATCGCTTTTTTGCTGGCGAAATCCGGAATAAATGTGCCGAAAATTTATGCCGAGGACCTCGAGCGCGGATTTCTTTTGCTCAATGACTTGGGTAATCAGACCTATCTCGACGTGATCGATGGCGAAAATGCCGACGCATTGTTCGCCGATGCCTTGCAAGCGCTGCTGGCTTTTCAGCAGTTGCCGATGGTTGCACCGTTGCCGAGCTACGACGTTGCCTTGCTGCGCCGTGAGCTGGAACTGTTCCCTGAGTGGTATGTGAAGCGTGAACTCGGTGTCGAATTCGATTCGACTCAGCAACAGCAGTGGCAGCAGGTTAGTGATCTACTGATCGACAGCGCACTCGCTCAACCCAAAGTGCTGGTACACCGCGACTACATGCCACGCAACCTGATGCTCAGCGAACCGAATCCCGGCGTGCTGGACTTCCAGGATGCGGTTTATGGCCCGGTGACCTACGACGTGACCTGCCTGTTCAAGGACGCCTTCCTCAGCTGGCCCGAAGAGCGCGTGCACGGCTGGCTGGAAAATTACTGGCAGCAAGCTTCGGCGCTGAACATTCCAGTGCAGCCGGACTTCGAAGACTTCCTGCGCGCCAGCGATCTGATGGGCGTGCAGCGCCATTTGAAAGTCATCGGCATCTTCGCGCGCATCTGCCACCGTGACGGCAAGCCGCGTTACCTGGCCGACGTGCCACGTTTCTTCTCCTATATAGAAGCGGTGATTGCGCGACGTCCGGAATTGGCCGAACTGCAAGCGCTGTTCACCAGCCTGCGGGGTGGAGCAACAGCATGAAGGCAATGATTCTGGCAGCAGGCAAAGGCGAGCGCATGCGTCCGCTGACCCTGACCACGCCGAAACCACTGGTGCGTGCCGGCGGTGTTCCCCTGATCGAATATCACCTGCGCGCCCTCGCGGCCGCAGGATTCAACGAGATCGTGATCAACCACGCCTGGCTCGGTCAGCAGATCGAGGATTATCTGGGTGACGGTTCGCGATTTGGTGTGAGCATTCAGTACTCGCCCGAAGGCGAGCCACTGGAAACCGGCGGCGGGATTTTCCGGGCGCTGCCGATGCTTGGCGATGATGCGTTCCTGGTGGTCAACGGTGATATCTGGACCGATTATGACTTCAGCGTCCTGCACCAGCCGATCAACGGACTCGCGCATCTGGTCCTTGCGGACAACCCGACGCATCACCCGAACGGTGATTTCACGTTGGCCGACGGCCAGGTGATCGATGGCCAGCCCGACGCTGCAACCCTGACCTACAGCGGCATCGCTGTGCTGCATCCGCAACTGTTCGATGGCTGCACCGACGGCGCGTTCAAGCTGGCACCGCTGCTGCGCAAAGCCATGGCGGCTGGCGAAGTGAGTGGCGAACGCCTGAAAGGTCACTGGGTGGATGTCGGTACCCACGAGCGTCTGGCCGAAGCTGAAGCCTTGATAGAAGCGAGTCGCTGACATGTTGTGGCCAGGGACTCTGATTGGAGCCGGAGCGGGTTTTGCGATTGCCAGCATTCCGGGGGCCATGCTTGGGGCATTGTTGGGGCAAGCGCTGGATCGGCGTCTGCACTTGCAGAGCTGGGGACACTTGCGGGAAAAACTCGGCGGTCGGCCGATGCTGCGCAACGACGAACTGTTGTTTGTGTTGCTCGGGCGTCTGGCCAAGAGTGATGGTCGGGTTACCGACGGGCATATCCAGCAGGCGCGCAACGAGATGCGTGCGCTGGAGATGAGTGAGCCGGCAACGCGCCGCGCCATCGCGGCATTCAACCGTGGCAAGTCTGAAAATGACAATCTGCGCGGTTATCTGCGGCGCTTGAGCGCGCAGCCCCATGCGGCCGAGGGTGTCTTGCGTGCGTGCTGGCGGATGGTCTGGGCCGATGGTCGTGCCGGCGTCAGCGAGCGTGAATTGTTGGCGCAGTGGGGCAAATGGCTGGGCTGGACAACGCATCAGGTGCAGGCGCTGGCCAGTGATTACGAACCGGGCAAGCGTCCGATCGTCAGTGCTGCAGTGAGCTATCAGGAGGCGATGCGTTTATTGGGCGTGTCGGCGTCCAGTGAACCGGCGCAGATCAAGCGGGCCTATCGGCGCCTGCTCAGTCGTCATCATCCGGACAAGATTGCCGGAACGGGGGCGACGCCAGCGCAGGTGCGTGAGGCGACTGATAGAACCCGGGAGCTGCACAATGCTTATACGTTGATTCGTGAGCGGCGGGATTTTCGCTAAACGTTAGATGTGTATCGTCTGCGCTGGCCTCTTCGCGAGCAGGCTCGCTCCCACAATGGATTGTGTATGCAGATCCAATGCGGGAGCGAGCCTGCTCGCGAAGGGAGCGACGCGGTTTGTCGGTCAGTCTGTGTTCTGCGGATTCAGCCAGCCACGCACCCGGCGGAACAACTGTTCCTGCTCAGCCTTGTTGTCTGGCAAGGCTCTCAGCGCCACTTGGCTGAACGCCGAAGTCTTCAAGCGCTTGCTCGCCTGCATGCGCTCCAGCGCGGCGTTGCGATCCAGCGGCTTGTCCATGTAGAAAATATCTGCGGTCGGCAGCTTCAGGGTTGGCGTCAGCTCGGCCAGTGGCGGTTTGGCCTTGGCTGGCATCTGTGCATCGACCATGACGAATTTCTCTACCTGCGCCGTTTGTTTCTCGCTCAGGTATCGCGCGGCCCAATAGGCACCAGTGCCGTGTCCGAGCACGACAATGCTGCGTGCGCTCTGCTGTTCGGCGTAGGCAATCGCTGCGTCGATGCGCGCGAAGATGCGTTCGGCGTCAGCCTTGGATTGTTCTTCAGTGGTTTCGGCGACCACTTGATCCGCCACTTCGGCTTCACCGCCAGCGGCTTGTTCAATTGGCTGCGCGGTGGTGGAGTCCTTGCTACCCGACTCCGGTGCTTTCGGCGCAACCTGCGCTTCAACCACGCGCGGTGCGATGGCGTCGCTTTGCAGGTCGGGCAGGGTGATACTCAGGCTGCTCCATTGTGCATCCGGCAGTTTGCGCCGCAATGGGCCGATTGCCTGCGGCCAGTCAGCGGTTTCGCCGGCGCCAGGGATGATGATCACCGCGCCTTTGGGCTCGGCGGTGTTGGCCGGTTTCCACAGGGCGAGGAAGCTGTCGCTGCCGGCCTGCAATTGTTGCTGTTCTTGCGCCGGGACTTTACGTTCCAGTGCGGCGGCCTCTTCCTGACTACGCTCTAGCAGTGGCTGGCGTTCGGCCGGTTTTTCTTCTGCCGGTTTTTCCGCCGCAGGAGTGGGGTCGGCGGCGTTGACGGAAAACGCACAGGGCAGGATCAGCGACAGGCACAATGCTGGCATTGCCAGGCGGTAAACAGAGGGCATCGGTTATTCCAGGCCAGAAAGTATCCCGGCAGCCTAATGGGTTGGTCAGAATTTGTCAGTGTATGAGACTTCAATGAAGCGATTTTGCTGCCTGTGGGTTATCGGCTGTTTGTGGTTTCCCTTGATGGGCTGGGCGGCGCCTGCGCCCCCGGCCCACGTTGCGCAATTGTCGGCGGGCCAGCAGCAATGGCTGGCGCAGCACAATGAACTGCGCGTCGGTCTGGTCCTGCAAGCACCGTATGCGCAATACGACCGGCGTTTGCAGCGGCTGTCCGGGGCTAACGTCGAACTGATGAAGTTGTTGGCCAAGACGCTCAATGTCGAACTGAGCTGGCGTAACTTTCAGGATCTCGCACAACTGGAAACCGCCGTGCGCGAGGGCGAGATCGATATCGCTCCGGGCCTGAGTCAAACCCCGAGTGCGTTGCGTCTGTGGCAGTTTTCCGATCCCTACATGCGCGTGCCGCAACTGGTGGTCAGTGAGCAGAAGGCCAGTGGCGTGGTCGATCTGGAGAAACTCGACAGCCAGGTCCGCGTCGCCGTGCGCATGCCCAGCAGCACCGCGGACTATCTGCGCAGCAACTATCCACACCTGAACCTGCAAGGCGTGCCGCTAGAGCGTCAAGCCTTGCAGTTGCTGTTGACGCAGCAGGCCGCCTACGCCGTGGTCGACGAGGCACAACTCGGGCGGTTGTCGGTAGAGCCGGAGTTCGCCGAACTGGTGGTGGTGGGCGATATCGGCTTGCCGCAACTGCTGCGAGTCGGCTCGCGCCGCGATTGGCCGGAGCTGGCCGGCATTGTGCAAAGTGCTTTGCGCGCGATCCCGGCCAAAGATCTGGAGCAACTGCACAACCAATGGCTGCAACCGAAATACCCGCGACTGTCGGAGTCGCCCGGCTTCTGGCAGAACCTCAGTCTGTTGTTTGCGGTGATCCTGCTCAGTTGTGTCGCGATCGTGCTCTGGCAGCGCCGCCAACAGCACAGCCTTGAGCAGCGATTGCTGGCCGCCCGGGAAGACATCGCCTTGCGCGCAGCCAGCGAAGAAGCGCTGCGGTTGACGCAGTTCTCCATCGATCAAAGCACCGTCGGCATCCTCTGGGTCAATTGGGACAGCCATGTGCGCTACGCCAATCGTGCGGCGGAAAACATGCTCGGTTACCCCTCAGGCGGATTGATCGAGCGTCCCCTGATCGACTTCGAGCCGGGACTGCACATGGATCGCTGGCTCAATCTGTGGAAGCGCGCGCGGGCCAGCGAAGAAGGGCCGCTGAGTTTCGAAACCAGTTGCGTGCGCGCCGATGGCAGTGTTTTGCCTGCGGACGTGTCGCTGAGTTTCCTGCGCTTTCGTGACAGCGAATACCTGGTGGTTTACCTCACGGATGTCACCGAGCGCCGCCGTGCACTGGCGGCGTTGCAGGAAAGCGAGGCGCGTCTGCAAGGCATTGCGGCGAATGTGCCGGGGCTGGTGTTCCGTCTGGAGCGGGCACCGGTGACCGGGCAGATCGACTTTGCCTACATCAGCGAGGGCAGCGAAAGTCTGGTCGGTTATGCCCCGGCCACCATTGCCCATCGCGACATGGGCCTGCGCAGCCTGGTGCATCCCGAAGATAAGGCGAGTTATCACCGCACTCAGGATCAGGCGCTGGACACCGACAGTGACTGGTCATGGCAAGGCCGGATCCTCACGCGTCAGGGCGAGCAGCGCTGGGCCGAGATCAAAGCGATCACTCGCCAACTGGAGGACGGCGCGTACGTGTGGGACGGCATCGTCTGGGACATCAGCGAGAGCAAGCGTATCGAGCTGGAACTGGCGGCCTCCCGCGAGCAACTGCGCGAACTGTCGGCGCACCTTGAAAGCGTGCGTGAAGAAGAGAAGGCGCGAATTGCCCGCGAGGTTCACGATGAGTTGGGGCAGATGTTGACGGTGCTGAAACTGGAAACATCGATGTGCGAACTGGCCTACGCGCAACTCGATCCCGGTCTGAACGAACGGTTGAACAGCATGAAGCGCCTGATCGCGCAGTTATTTCAATTGGTGCGTGATGTGGCGACGGCGCTGCGACCACCGATTCTCGATGCCGGGATTGCGTCGGCAATCGAGTGGCAGGCGCGGCGGTTCGAGGCGCGTACGCAGATTCCATGCCTGGTGCAGGTGCCGGACAATCTGCCGGCGCTCAGTGATGCCAAGGCGATTGGCCTGTTCCGGATCCTGCAGGAGGCGCTGACCAATGTGATGCGCCATGCCCAGGCGCATACTGTGGAACTGACGCTGGCGCTGGAAGGCGACGAATTGTGTCTGACGGTCGCCGATGATGGCGTAGGATTCGTCGCTGCTGCCGGTCGGCCGACTTCGTTTGGGCTGGTGGGCATGCGTGAGCGGGTGCTGATCATGGGCGGGCGGCTGACGCTGGAGAGTGAGCCGGGGGAGGGCACCAGTCTGGTGGTGCGGGTGCCGGTGAGTGAGGTTTGAAGGTTTGTGGTGTTTGGGCTGACGCTATCGCGAGCAGGCTCGCTCCCACAGGGATTGGTGTGTACCTGAAATCTGGAGAAAAGATTTGATCCGTGTACTGGTAGCCGAAGACCACACCATTGTCCGCGAAGGCATCAAGCAATTGATTGGCCTGGCCAAGGATCTGCAAGTGGTGGGCGAGGCGAGCAATGGTGAGCAACTGCTCGAAACCCTGCGCAATGTGCCGTGCGAAGTGGTGCTGCTCGACATCTCCATGCCCGGCGTCAATGGCCTCGAAGCGATCCCGCGCATCCGTGCTCTGAACAATCCGCCAGCGATTCTGGTGCTGTCGATGCATGACGAAGCGCAGATGGCTGCTCGGGCGCTGAAGGTTGGCGCTGCCGGGTATGCGACCAAGGACAGTGATCCGGCGTTGTTGCTCACCGCCATTCGCAAGGTCGCGGCCGGTGGGCGTTACATTGATCCGGATCTGGCGGATCGCATGGTCTTCGAAGTCGGCCTGACCGATGCGCGGCCGCTGCATTCGTTGCTGTCGGAGCGCGAATTCTCGGTGTTCGAGCGCCTGGCCCAAGGCGCCAACGTCAACGACATCGCCCAGCAACTGGCCCTGAGCAGCAAAACCATCAGCACCCACAAGGCGCGTTTGATGCAGAAACTCAACATCACCTCGCTGGCCGAACTGGTCAAATACGCGATGGAACACAAACTCCTCTAAAGATCACCGCGATCAAAACTGTAGGAGTGAGCCTGCTCGCGATAGCGGTGGATCATTCACTGCTGTGGTGGCTGATCCACCGCTATCGCGAGCAGGCTCACTCCTACAGGGGATCTCCATAGCGCCAGAAATTTTGAGCATATCTGTTAGCGACACGCGCTTTTGCTTGTTCTTGCAGCTTGCAGCTCAACCCTCGCCACTGCCTTATCCATTAGCGCCATCCTTGTAGGGCAATCCCTACCCCCAACCTTCCATCCGGCTGAGGCGATTCTCTCCTGCGCCCCGATTTGCGCGCCTGTCAGCAACCACTAGGCTTAATCCACAAGCAGTCATCAACAACAAAGGTGTGGGTATGAGCCAGGTCGAAACAAACGCAGGGGCCAGTGATGTGCTGGTCAGCTTTCGTGGAGTGCAGAAGAGCTACGACGGCGAGAACCTGATCGTCAAAGACCTCAACCTGGACATCCGCAAAGGCGAGTTTCTCACCCTGCTCGGGCCGTCCGGTTCCGGCAAGACCACCAGCCTGATGATGCTCGCCGGTTTCGAAACACCGACCGCTGGCGAGATTCTGCTGGCCGGGCGCTCGATCAACAACGTGCCGCCGCACAAGCGCGACATCGGCATGGTGTTCCAGAACTACGCGCTGTTCCCGCACATGACCGTGGCGGAAAACCTCGCGTTTCCACTGACCGTCCGTGGCCTGAACAAAAGCGATGTCAGTGACCGCGTGAAAAAAGTCCTCAGCATGGTTCAGCTCGACGCGTTCGCCTCGCGTTATCCGGCGCAACTGTCCGGCGGTCAGCAACAACGTGTGGCATTGGCCCGTGCGCTGGTGTTCGAACCGCAACTGGTGCTGATGGACGAACCTCTTGGCGCCCTCGACAAACAGCTGCGTGAACACATGCAGATGGAAATCAAGCACCTGCACCAGCGCCTCGGTGTGACCGTGGTCTACGTGACCCACGATCAGGGTGAAGCGCTGACCATGTCCGACCGCGTTGCGGTATTCCATCAAGGCGAAATCCAGCAGATCGCCCCACCGCGCACCCTCTACGAAGAACCGAAAAACACTTTCGTCGCCAACTTCATCGGTGAGAACAACCGCCTCAACGGTCGTCTGCTCAGCCAGAGCGGCGAGCGCTGCGTGGTCGAGTTGGGCCGTGGCGAAAAGGTCGAGGCGCTGGCGGTCAATGTCGGCCAGACCGGCGAACCGGTGACCCTGTCGATCCGTCCGGAGCGCGTCAGCCTCAACGGTTCGAGCGATCAATGCGTTAACCGCTTCTCAGGGAGGGTGGCGGAATTCATCTATCTGGGCGACCACGTCCGGGTGCGCCTGGAAGTCTGCGGCAAGACCGACTTCTTCGTGAAACAGCCGATTGCCGAGCTCGATCCCGCGCTCGCAGTCGGTGACGTGGTTCCGCTTGGCTGGCAGGTCGAGCACGTACGCGCACTCGATCCTCTTCTAGAGGCGAACTGATCGCCCCGGCAATACCAACACCAACCCTGCACGTGGAGAGAACAATAAATGTTGAGATCCCTGAAGTTCACCGCCCTGACCCTGGGCCTGATGGGTGCGGCAAGCGCAATGGCCGCTGGCCCGGATTTGACCGTGGTGTCGTTTGGCGGGGCGAACAAGGCGGCGCAAGTCAAAGCCTTCTATGCACCGTGGGAAGCGGCAGGTAACGGCAAGATCGTCGCCGGCGAATACAACGGCGAAATGGCCAAGGTCAAAGCCATGGTCGACACCAAGAGCGTGTCGTGGGATCTGGTCGAAGTTGAATCGCCAGAGCTGTCCCGTGGCTGCGACGAAGACATGTTCGAACAACTCGACCCGGCACTGTTCGGCAAGACTGAAGACTACGTCAAAGGCGCGATTCAGCCATGCGGCGTGGGCTTCTTCGTGTGGTCGACCGTACTGGCTTACAACGCCGACAAGCTGAAAACCGCACCGACCAGTTGGGCGGATTTCTGGGACACCAAGAAATTCCCGGGCAAGCGTGGCCTGCGCAAAGGCGCCAAGTACACCCTCGAATTCGCGCTGATGGCCGACGGTGTGGCGCCGAAAGACGTCTACAAAGAGCTGGCGAGCAAGGGTGGCCAGGATCGTGCGTTCAAGAAGCTTGATGAGCTGAAGCCAAGCATCCAATGGTGGGAAGCGGGCGCACAACCGCCGCAATACCTCGCTTCCGGTGACGTAGTGATGAGTTCGGCCTACAACGGTCGCATCGCGGCGGTGCAGAAAGAATCCAACCTGAAAGTGGTGTGGAACGGCGGCATCTACGACTTCGACGCGTGGGCCATCCCGAAAGGTCTGGACGCCAAGCGCGCCGAAGCGGCGAAGAAATTCATCGCCTTCTCGGTACAGCCGCAGCAGCAGAAAACCTACTCGGAAAACATCGCCTACGGCCCGGCCAACACCCAGGCTGTGCCTCTGCTGGCCAAGGACGTCCTGAAAGACATGCCGACCACCCCGGAAAACATCGCCAACCAGGTGCAGATCGACGTCAGCTTCTGGGCTGACAACGGCGAGCAACTGGAGCAGCGCTTCAATTCCTGGGCTGCGAAGTAACCCGAGCATACGGACCGAGGGCTTTCCGGATGATCGTTCCCACGCTCTGCGTGGGAATGCCGCCCGGGATGCTCCGCGTCCCTGTGACGCAGAGCGTCACTGGATGCGTTACCACGCAGAGCGTGGGAACGATCAGTACCCAAAGTTCGAGGTAGCGTTCGCCACCTCTGTAACGATCAAAGATTTGCGGAGTACGTCATGGCCATCGCCGTTCCCCTGAACGAGGGCACCAGCCCCACCTTGAAGCAGAAGCTCAAGCGCGCCGAGCGGGTCAACCGCTGGAAGGCTCAAGCGCTGATTGCGCCGCTGGTGCTGTTTCTGTTGCTGGTGTTTCTGGTGCCGATCGTGGCGCTGCTCTACAAAAGCGTCGGCAACCCCGAAGTGGTCGGCGGCATGCCGCGCACCGTGGCGGCCATCGCCAGTTGGGACGGCCGTGGCCTGCCCGCTGAACCGGTCTACAAAGCTGCCGGCGAAGACCTCGCCGAAGCGCGTAAAAACCAGACGCTGGGCGATTTGTCCAAGCGCTTGAACATGGAGTTGGCCGGCTATCGCAGCCTGCTGACCAAAACTGCCCGGGCGCTGCCGTTCGCCAGCGAACCGGCCTCCTATAAAGAAGCACTGGAAGGCCTCGACGAGCGTTGGGGCGACCCGGCCTACTGGCAAGCGGTCAAACGCAACACCAGCAGCATCACGCCTTACTACTTGCTGGCAGCGGTCGATCACCGTATCGACGACCTCGGCGAAATCGCCCCGGCCACCCCGGATCAGGCGATCTACCTCGACATCTTCGCCCGCACCTTCTGGATGGGTCTGGTCATCACCGTGATCTGCCTACTGCTGGCTTATCCACTGGCGTACCTGCTGGCCAACCTGCCGTCGCGGCAAAGCAACCTGCTGATGATCCTCGTGCTGCTGCCGTTCTGGACATCGATCCTGGTGCGCGTCGCCGCGTGGATCGTACTGCTGCAATCGGGCGGTCTGATCAACAGTGGGCTGATGGCCATGGGCATCATCGATAAACCGCTGGAACTGGTGTTCAACCGCACCGGCGTGTACATCTCGATGGTGCACATTCTGCTGCCGTTCATGATCCTGCCGATCTACAGCGTGATGAAAGGCATCTCGCCGACCTACATGCGCGCGGCGATTTCCCTCGGCTGCCACCCGTTCGCCAGTTTCTGGCGGGTGTACTTCCCGCAGACCTACGCCGGTGTTGGCGCCGGTTGCCTGTTGGTGTTCATCCTCGCTATCGGCTACTACATCACCCCGGCGCTGCTCGGCAGCCCGAACGATCAAATGGTCAGCTACTTCGTCGCTTTCTACACCAACACCAGCATCAACTGGGGCATGGCCACCGCGCTGGGCGGGCTGTTGCTGCTGGCGACCGTGGTGCTTTATCTGATTTACAGCTGGCTGGTCGGCGCCAGTCGCCTGCGCCTGAGCTAAGGGGAATTCGAAATGCTGAGTCCTTACATGTCGCCCATTGAACGGGTGTGGTTCTACAGCCTGCGGATCCTCTGCGGCCTGATTCTGTTGTTCCTGATTCTGCCGGTGCTGGTGATTATTCCGCTGTCATTTAACTCGGGGAGTTTTCTGGTCTATCCGCTGCAGGGTTTCTCGCTGCAGTGGTACCACGACTTCTTCGCCTCGGCGGAATGGATGCGCGCACTGAAGAACAGCATCATTGTTGCCCCAGCGGCGACGGTGCTGGCGATGATATTCGGTACGCTGGCGGCGATTGGTCTGACTCGCGGTGACTTCCCCGGCAAAGCGCTGGTGATGGCGCTGGTGATTTCGCCGATGGTGGTGCCGGTGGTGATCATCGGCGTGGCGAGTTATCTGTTCTTCGCGCCGTTGGGTTTGGGTAACAGCTTCTTCTCATTGATCGTCGTGCATGCGGTGCTGGGTGTGCCGTTTGTGATCATCACGGTGTCGGCGACGTTGCAGGGGTTTAACCATAATCTGGTGCGGGCGGCGGCGAGTTTGGGTGCATCGCCGTTGACTGCGTTCCGCCGGGTGACCTTGCCGCTGATTGCGCCGGGGGTGATTTCCGGGGCGCTGTTTGCGTTTGCGACTTCGTTTGATGAGGTGGTGGTGACGTTGTTTCTCGCCGGGCCTGAGCAGGCGACGTTGCCTCGGCAGATGTTTAGCGGGATTCGTGAGAACCTGAGTCCGACGATTGCCGCTGCTGCCACGTTGCTGATCGCCTTCTCCGTCATTTTGCTGCTGACCCTGGAATGGCTGCGCGGGCGTAGCGAAAAACTGCGTACGGCTCAGGTTTAAGGGCCAGGTCAAAAGCCACCCCCTCACCCCAACCCTCTCCCCCATGGGGGCGAGGGGGAAGGGAGCAAATCTTCATGGTTTTCAAAACCTGAATCCGACTTGGTATCGCACGTCGGTGTATCTCCTCCATGCACCTCGGTCAGTCTTTTTACCTTCTGGGGAAAAGGGAGCAGATCGTTGTGCTTTTCAAAACCCGAGTTCGACTCGGTATCTCAAGTCGGTGTACCTCTCACATTCACCTCGATCAGTCCCCTCTCCCTTTGGGAGAGGGCTAGGGTGAGGGGCTCTTGATTTTCTAACCGATCAACCATTCACCACCTGAATAGCAGACAACCCCAAATCCCCAGCTAATCTTGTGCCCAGCTCCCACATCTATAAGAGGCTGCGTACGATGAGTCTGTCCCAGTTCAAAATCGCTCATAAACTGATCACCGGCGCCGCCGCCATCGAACAACTGGCCGCTGAGCTCACGCGTCTGGACATCGACAATCCACTGATCGTCACCGACGCCGCGCTGGTCAAGTCCGGCACCGTCGAGCTAGCGTTGGTGCAACTCGGTGGGCGCGACTACGAGATTTTCGATCGCGTACTGCCCGACCCGGAAATCGCCATCGTCGAAGACTGCATGCGTGTCTACCGCGAAGGCGGGCATGACGGTTTGATCGGTCTTGGTGGCGGCAGCGCCATCGACATCGCCAAGAGTGTCGCTGCCTACGCTGGATATCACGGCGCGCTGGAAGATCTGTTCGGTGTTGACCAGGTACCACGCAAAGGTCCGCCGCTGATCGCCATCCCGACCACCGCCGGCACCGGTTCGGAAGTGACCAATGTCGCGATTCTCTCGGACAAAGTCGCACAGTTGAAGAAAGGCATCGTCAGCGACTTTCTATTGCCGGACGTGGCGCTGGTCAGCCCGCAGATGACCCTGACCTGCCCACGCAGTGTCACCGCCGCCAGTGGCATCGACGCCTTGGTGCACGCCATCGAGTCCTATCTGTCGGTGAATGCCTCGCCGATCACCGACTCTCTGGCCCTTGGCGCCATCAAGCTGATCGCCAAAGCGCTGCCCAAGGCCTACGCCAATGGCGCCAACCTGCAGGCCCGCGAAGACATGGCCACCGCCAGCCTGATGGCCGGTATGGCGTTCGGCAACGCCGGGGTCGGCGCGGTGCATGCGCTGGCGTATCCGCTGGGCGGGCGCTTCAACATCGCTCATGGCGTGAGCAATGCGTTGCTGCTGCCGTATGTCATGACCTGGAACAAGATGGCCTGCGTCGAACGCATGCAGGATATTGCCGAAGCCATGGGGGTGAAGACCGCTCATTTGAGTGCAGCCGAAGCGGCAGACAAAGCTGTGCAAGCGATGACCGATTTGTGTGCGGCCGTGGAAATCCCGGCCGGGCTGCGTAGTTTCGGCGTGCCGGAAGAGGCGATCCCGGCGATGGCCGTGGAAGCCGCGGGCATTGAGCGGCTGATGCGCAATAACCCGCGCAAACTCAGTGCTGTCGATATCGAGAAGATCTACCGCGCGGCGTATTGAGTCAGCGCCGGTCATCCGTCATGGCATAACCCAATCATCGCGGTCACGGTGCGCGCTTGGAAACTTGAGGTATACAATGCGCGCCATCGTGATTTAGCTCAGAAAAGGTGCGTCATGCAGCCCTTCGTAATTGCTCCGTCGATTCTCTCCGCCGACTTCGCCCGCCTCGGCGAGGAAGTAGACAACGTTCTCGCCGCTGGCGCCGACTTCGTCCACTTTGACGTCATGGACAACCACTACGTGCCAAACCTGACCATCGGTCCGATGGTCTGCGCGGCATTGCGCAAGTACGGCGTTACCGCGCCGATCGACGCGCATCTGATGGTCAGCCCGGTGGATCGCATTGTCGGCGACTTCATCGAAGCCGGCGCCACCTACATCACCTTCCACCCGGAAGCCACGCTGCACGTTGATCGTTCGCTGCAACTGATCCGCGAAGGTGGCTGCAAATCCGGTCTGGTATTCAACCCGGCGACCCCGCTGGATGTGCTCAAGTACGTGATCGACAAGGTCGACATGGTCTTGCTGATGAGCGTCAACCCGGGCTTCGGCGGGCAGAAGTTCATTCCTGGCACCCTCGATAAACTGCGCGAAGCGCGGGCGATCATCGATGCCTCGGGCCGTGACATCCGCTTGGAAATCGATGGCGGCGTCAACGTCAACAACATCCGCGAAATCGCCGCTGCTGGCGCTGACACCTTTGTTGCCGGCTCGGCAATCTTCAATGCGCCGAACTATCAGGAAGTCATCGACAAGATGCGTTCCGAACTGGCGCTGGCGCGCCCATGAGCGGTTTTGAGCAGCTGTTCCCGGGAAAACTGCCACGGCTGGTGATGTTCGATCTGGATGGCACACTGATCGACTCGGTTCCGGACCTGGCAGCCGCCGTGGACACCATGCTGCTCTCCCTCGGCCGTCAACCGGCGGGCATCGATTCGGTGCGCGAGTGGGTTGGCAACGGCGCGCCAGTACTGGTGCGCCGTGCGTTGGCCGGTGGTATCGATCATTCGGCGGTGGATGACGTCGAAGCCGAGCACGCGCTGGAAGTGTTCATGCAAGCCTACGGCGCCAGCCATGAGCTGACCGTGGTCTATCCCGGCGTGCGCGACACTCTCAAGTGGCTGCACAAGCAAGGCGTGGCCATGGCGCTGATTACCAACAAACCGGAGCGTTTCGTCGCGCCGCTGCTGGATCAGATGAAGATCGGCCGCTACTTCAAGTGGATCATCGGTGGCGATACCCTGCCGCAGAAAAAGCCTGATCCGGCAGCGCTGTTCTTTGTGATGAAAATGGCCAACATCCCGGCCTCGCAATCGCTCTTCGTCGGCGACTCGCGCAGCGATGTGCTGGCGGCGAAAGCGGCGGGGGTCAAATGCGTGGCGCTGAGCTATGGCTACAACCACGGTCGACCGATTGCCGAAGAATCACCGGCGCTGGTCATCGACGATCTGCGCAAGCTAATTCCCGGTTGCCTAGGTTCGGCCGCTGAGATAACGTTGTCCGACGCTGCTCAATCCCATTCTGGAAACGCCATCGTGGTGGTCACTCGCAAACTCTGGATGAAAGTCATCAAGGCCCTGGCCCGCTGGCGTTGGCGCGCCTGACTTGTTCCTGGCCGGCCTGCCGGCGCGTTTGCATACCTGACTGATTTGCCCCTCACACCACGAGGCACCTTATGATCCGCGAAGAATTCCTGCGCTTGGCCGCTGACGGCTACAACCGCATTCCGTTGGCCTGCGAAACCCTGGCCGACTTCGACACGCCGCTGTCGATCTACCTGAAACTGGCCGACCAGCCCAACTCCTACCTGCTCGAATCGGTGCAGGGCGGCGAGAAATGGGGCCGTTACTCGATCATCGGTCTGCCGTGCCGCACCGTGTTGCGCGTTCACGACCATCACGTGAGCATCACCGTTGATGGCGTCGAGACCGAAAGCCACGATGTTGAAGATCCGTTGGCCTTCGTCGAAACCTTCAAGGCGCGCTACAACGTGCCGACCATCGCCGGTCTGCCGCGCTTCAACGGTGGTCTGGTCGGTTACTTCGGTTACGACTGCGTGCGTTATGTCGAGAAGCGCCTGGGCAAGTGCCCGAACCCGGATCCACTTGGCGTGCCAGACATTCTGCTGATGGTTTCCGACGCCGTCGTGGTGTTCGACAACCTCGCCGGCAAGATGCACGCGATCGTGCTCGCCGACCCTGCGCAGGCGGATGCCTTCGAACAAGGTCAGGCGCAACTGCAGGCATTGTTGGAAAAGCTCCGTCAGCCGATCACCCCGCGCCGTGGCCTGGACTTCAGCAAGCAGCAATCGGCTGATCCGGTGTTCCGTTCGAGTTTTACTCAAGACGATTACGAAAAAGCCGTCGACACCATCAAGGAGTACATCCTTGCCGGTGACTGCATGCAGGTCGTGCCGTCGCAGCGCATGTCGATCGACTTCAAGGCTGCGCCGATCGATCTGTACCGCGCTTTGCGTTGCTTCAACCCGACGCCGTACATGTACTTCTTCAACTTCGGCGACTTCCACGTCGTTGGCAGTTCGCCGGAAGTGCTGGTGCGGGTCGAAGACAACCTGATCACCGTGCGCCCGATTGCCGGCACGCGCCCACGTGGCGCCACGGAAGAAGCGGATGTGGCGCTGGAAGAGGACTTGCTGTCGGACGACAAGGAGATCGCCGAGCACTTGATGCTGATCGATCTGGGTCGCAACGACACCGGGCGCGTGTCGGAAATCGGCTCGGTGAAGCTCACCGAGAAAATGGTTATCGAGCGCTATTCCAACGTGATGCACATCGTCTCCAACGTCACCGGCCAGTTGAAAGCCGGGCTGACGGCGATGGATGCACTTCGAGCGATTCTGCCGGCGGGCACCTTGTCGGGCGCGCCGAAGATTCGCGCGATGGAAATCATCGACGAACTGGAGCCGGTCAAGCGTGGAGTGTATGGCGGCGCGGTGGGTTACTTCGCCTGGAACGGCAACATGGACACCGCGATTGCGATTCGTACGGCGGTGATCAAGAACGGCGAACTGCACGTGCAGGCTGGTGGCGGTATCGTCGCCGACTCGGTGCCGGCACTGGAATGGGAAGAAACCCTGAACAAACGCCGCGCGATGTTCCGCGCCGTGGCCCTGGCCGAGCAAACCCCGGAAGCCTGAACTCACGCAAAACCCCCTGTAGGAGTGAACCTGTTCGCGATAGCGGATTAACATTCAACGGATATGTTGTTTGAACCACCGTAATCGCGAGCAGGCTCACTCCTACATTTGATCTGTGTTCGGTCATAAAAAAGCGGCGCCTGTGAGAGCGCCGCTTTTTTTTGCCTGCGATTTAGAAGTCCAGAACGACCCCGACGTTAACGCCCTGCTGGGTAAAGTCATCATCCTTGCGCAGCGAGTAGCCGCCACGCAGCGCCAGATCCGCCGTGAGTTTGTGGCTGACGCCCAGGCTCAAACGGTTCAAATGACTCTGCGGCGTGTAGCCCTCAAGTTTGAAGTCGTTGGCCGGCAAGGTGTTGAGCGCGATGTTGACCTTCTGCACGTCGTCTTCGTACTCACGCTCGTGAGCGTACTCGCCGAATACCTGGGTTTGCGGGGTGATGTTGTACTTGCCCTGCAAGCCCAGCCCCAGGCGTTTCGAGTCACGAGTCTGATCATCGAAAGTCAGCGCCGTGGCGCGGTTGCCCTTCTCTGAGTAGCCGTCGACATCGACGCTGGCGTAGTCGGCGCTGACGAATGGCGACAGGTGCCACTCGCTGCCCGGTTGGGCAATGTCGTAACCGACGCGGGCGCTGAAGGCCCAGAGGCTGCCGTCGGTGTCGCCTTTTTCAGCACCTTCGCTGACGCCCAGATCAAATTTGCGCTTGAGGTTGTCGTAGTCGAGTTTGCCACCGGTCAACGCCGCGTCAGCCCACCAGCGGTTCTGCTGGTACTGGGCAAATGCAGTGGCCATGTAGCTGTTGAGTTTGTAATCCGAGTCGTTGTGACCGGCCTCCAGATTCTGCCGGTAGAAACCTCCTGCCACACCGACACGCCAGGCTTCATTCAAGCGGTAGCTGCCGCCGACGTTAAGGTTGTAACCGCTGCCATCGGCGCTGGCGCCGCTGCTTTGGCTGTCGACATCAAGATGTTGGCCGCCCGCCGAAACAATGGCGCGCCATTGACCTACCGCTTGCCAGTTCTCCCAGTCCGCCTGCCATTGATTGCGCAGTTCATCCTGATGCGCACGCACGGTGGCGTGGGCCATTTCCGGTAGCAGCGTCAGCTCCCACGGCGCGGCGAGCAGGGAATAGGCGTAATCGGAGATCAGCTTTTGCCCGGCCTCGGTCGGGTGCACGCCGTCGTTGTAGATCAGCTTGGTCGGATCGGGCGTTGCACTGTTGATCCCGTATCGCGCGTTCTCGGTGCAACCGCTGCCACTGAAGCAGGTCGCGGTCAGGTTCTGGTCGGTCGCGAGGCCAAAGCGCCCAGGATCGGCAAACACTTCCGACAACAGGACCGGAATGTTCAGCGGAATGATTTCGGCGTTGATGCCTTGCAGGCGCGTGACCAACTGGCTGTTGAACTGAGTGGCGAGCTGGCTGCTGAAAGCTTGCAGCGGTGTACCGTTGATCGCTGGCGTCAGGCCAACATCAGGCAACAGCCAGACCATCACGTATTTGGCGCCGGCGGTTTGCAGGGTTTGCACGCTGTCGGCCAGTCGATCGGCGGCGGCGTTGGCTTGCGGCAGGCTGAGAATGCGACCTTGCAGGAAGTCGTTACCGCCGCCGGAAATGTAATACAGCGCCTTCGGGTCGGCGCGGAAGCCGTTCGATGGCAGGTAACCGGCGCGGGTGCGTTCGCCGGTAGCGGATTGCGTCGTGATCGAGTCGAGGATCTGGTCGGTGCGATAACCGCCGACCGCCCAGTTGTTACCGTCCGGCTGGCCGTTTTCGGCGCGCACGGCGGAGCTGGAGGAGGCTGTCTGGTCTGGCGAAAAGCCAAGGCGTCCGCCGAGCAACTGCGTGGAATTCAATGAATACAGTTCACCGCTGCCATCTTGATACACCGGCCCGGTCCGGTTGGTGTAACGCTCGGTGGAGCCGGCCGGTCCGCCAGTGTCGGTGAAGGTGCCTGCGTCGTTGAGGCTGTCGCCAAACACAATGAAACTGGAATAAGGATTGGGTGCAGCATTGGCCTGAGCGCAGG
The DNA here is from genome assembly GCF_024748675.1 of Pseudomonas sp. B21-041. NCBI lineage: Bacteria > Pseudomonadati > Pseudomonadota > Gammaproteobacteria > Pseudomonadales > Pseudomonadaceae > Pseudomonas > Pseudomonas sp. B21-041. The sequence goes on along the minus strand of NZ_CP087175.1, from coordinate 5,760,774 downwards.
CCAGTGCGAGCAGGCAGCCGGCCAGCGGTACAAACAACGTCTGTTTGATCATGAGCAAGTCCGTTTAGTTATTGTTGTAGGTGAACGAAACGACAGTACCAAAAACTCCCGGCGTTTTGCCATCGGTCGCGAATCCTCCCCCGGTTTTATCTGCCGCAGCCCCGGCCATATTGCACGCTCCGCCCAGCTAAGTTACTGTGCCGGAACGTATGAACGAGACCTTCCCCGTGTTGATCACCAGCAAACTTCTGGATCAAGTCATCAAGGCACACGCCCGCTGGCGTTGGCGCGCCTGAATCTTTTCTGCCGGCCCCGCCGGATCTGTATCGCTTTGCCTTCCTTGCCTGTTTGAAATGCCGCTGTGCCGACGCATCTATCTGCGTCCGACATCGTGCAGCGCCCTGCGGGCAAGTGATCTGAAGGCTGTTTTCAAATCAGAATTCAAGAGGTTCGACACGCCATGTTGCTGATGATCGACAACTACGACTCCTTTACTTACAACGTTGTGCAATACCTCGGCGAGCTGGGTGCCGAAGTCAAAGTGGTGCGCAACGATGAACTGACCATCGCTGAAATCGAAGCCCTCAAGCCTGAGCGCATTGTGGTTTCCCCCGGTCCTTGCACGCCGACTGAAGCCGGCATCTCCATCGAAGCCATCAAACACTTCGCCGGCAAGCTGCCGATCCTCGGTGTCTGCCTTGGCCATCAGTCCATCGGCCAGGCGTTTGGCGGTGACGTGGTGCGCGCCCGCCAAGTGATGCACGGTAAGACTAGTCCGGTATTCCACGAGGACAAGGGCGTTTTCGCCGGCCTCAATCATCCGCTGACCGTCACCCGTTACCACTCGCTGATCGTCAAGCACGACACGTTGCCCGATTGCCTGGAACTGACCGCATGGACCCAGCACGATGACGGTTCGGTCGACGAAATCATGGGCCTGCGTCACAAGACCCTGAACATTGAGGGCGTACAGTTTCACCCCGAGTCGATCCTGACCGAGCAGGGCCATGAACTGTTTGCCAACTTCCTCAAACAAACCGGCGGCACGCGCTAAGGACTTCCCATGAATATCAAGACAGCCCTGAGCCGTATCGTCGATCACCTCGACCTCAGCACCGATGAAATGCGCGACGTGATGCGCGAAATCATGACCGGCCAATGCACCGACGCGCAGATCGGCGCGTTCATGATGGCCATGCGCATGAAGAGCGAGAGCATCGACGAAATCGTCGGCGCCGTGTCGGTGATGCGTGAGCTGGCCGATCAAGTTGAACTGAAAACCCTCGACGGCGTGGTCGATGTGGTCGGCACCGGCGGTGACGGCGCGAACATCTTCAACGTATCCACCGCCTCTTCGTTTGTCGTAGCGGCAGCCGGTTGCACCGTGGCCAAGCACGGCAACCGCGCGGTATCGGGCAAGAGCGGCAGCGCCGACTTGCTGGAAGCCGCCGGCATCTATCTGAACCTGACGCCGGTGCAAGTCGCGCGTTGCATCGACAACGTCGGCATCGGTTTCATGTTTGCCCAGACCCACCACAAAGCCATGAAGTACGCCGCCGGCCCGCGCCGCGATCTTGGCTTGCGTACGCTGTTCAACATGCTCGGCCCGCTTACGAATCCGGCCGGTGTGAAACATCAGGTGGTGGGCGTGTTCACTCAGGCATTGTGCCGGCCATTGGCCGAAGTCTTGCAGCGCCTGGGCAGCAAGCATGTACTGGTGGTGCATTCGAAAGACGGCCTGGACGAGTTCAGTCTTGCCGCGCCGACTTTTGTTGCCGAGTTGAAGAACAACGAAATCACCGAGTATTGGGTCGAGCCGGAAGATCTCGGCATGAAGAGCCAGAGCCTGCACGGTCTGTCGGTCGAAGGCCCGGAGGCGTCGCTGGCGCTGATCCGTGATGCTCTCGGCAAGCGCAAAACCGAAAACGGCCAGAAAGCAGCCGAAATGATTGTGCTCAATGCCGGTGCGGCGCTGTATGCCGCTGACGTGGCGAGTAGTTTGAAACAGGGTGTGGAGCTTGCGCACGACGCCCTGCACACCGGCCTCGCTCGGGAAAAACTCGAGGAGCTGGGTGCCTTTACCGCGGTATTCAAAGTGGAGAATGAGGGATGAGTGTACCGACGGTTCTGGAAAACATTCTGGCCCGCAAAGTTCAGGAAGTCGCCGAGCGTAGCGCTCGCGTCAGCCTGAGCGAGCTGGAAAGTCTGGCCAAGGCGGCCGATGCACCCCGTGGTTTTGCCCAGGCATTGCTGACCCAGGCGAAGAAGAAGCAGCCTGCGGTGATTGCCGAAATCAAAAAGGCTTCGCCAAGCAAAGGCGTGATCCGCGAGAACTTCGTTCCCGCCGACATCGCCAAAAGCTACGAGAAGGGCGGGGCGACCTGTCTGTCCGTGCTGACCGACATCGATTACTTCCAGGGCGCCGATGCTTATCTGCAACAGGCCCGGGCCGCGTGCAAACTGCCGGTGATTCGCAAGGACTTCATGATCGATCCTTACCAGATCGTCGAAGCCCGCGCGCTGGGTGCTGACTGTGTGCTGCTGATCGTCTCCGCACTGGATGACGTGAAAATGGCCGAGCTGGCCGCTGTCGCCAAAAGCGTCGGTCTCGATGTGTTGGTCGAAGTGCACGATGGCGATGAGCTGGAGCGTGCGTTGAAAACCCTCGACACGCCGCTGGTCGGGGTCAACAACCGTAACCTGCACACCTTCGACGTCAGCCTGGAAACCACCCTCGACCTGCTGCCGCGCATTCCGCGCGATCGCCTGGTGATTACCGAGAGCGGTATTCTCAATCGTGCCGATGTCGAGTTGATGGAAATCAGCGAAGTGTATTCGTTCCTGGTGGGTGAAGCGTTCATGCGTGCGGAGAATCCGGGCACTGAACTGCAGCGACTGTTCTTCCCGGAGCGTGGCACTTCCATCAGCGGTTCGACCCTCGACTGATTCGCTCTAGACCGAGTCGAGACCATCGCGAGCAGGCTCACTCCCCCAGGGGAAATGCATTCCAATGTGGGAGTGAGCTTGCTAGCGAAGGGTCCATCGAAACCGCTAATGATTTCCATGTTGCCGGAGCCTGTTATGTCGCTGCCAACCTCCCTGACCATCGAAGCCGGTCTGCAAGCCGAACAAGACTTGCTGGCCTCGGTCTGCGCCGGCGACGCAGAATTCGGCCTTCTATTCTGGCAACCCAGCGATCGTGCGTTGGTCATGCCTCGCCGCCTCAATCGTCTCGCCGCGTTCGACCACGCCTGCGAAGTCTCAGCCGCCGCTGGCTGGCCCGTCCTGCTACGCGAAACCGGTGGCGAACCCGTCCCGCAATCAGCGGCGACGATCAACATCGCCCTGGTCTATGCGCCACCACGCAGCGAAGGCGACCTGAACCGCATCGAAACCGGCTACCACCGTCTCTGCGATCCGATCTGTCAGTTGTTGGAGGAGTTGGGCGGCTCGTCATCGTTGGGTGAAATCGATGGCGCATTCTGCGACGGTCGCTTCAACGTCAATCTGGACGGTCGCAAAATGGTCGGCACGGCCCAGCGCTGGCGCCAGAGTCAGGGCGGGCAACGTCCGGTGGGCCTGGTGCACGGTGCGATGCTGATGGATAACGAGCGCGACTCGATGGTCGCGGCGGTCAATCGCTTCAATGAAGTGTGCGGCCTGGAGCAACGCGTGCGGGCTGAAAGCCACATCGGCCTGCATGAGAAATTCAACGCGCCACAGGCCTTGGCGCGTCTCGATGAGCTGTTTCGATTGATGCTGGCGCAGATCTACAGCGCCTGACTTTCGGGCTTAGCGCGTACCGAAGACCACCATGGTCTTGCCTTTCACATCGACCAGGTTGCGTTCCTCAAGATCCTTGAGCACGCGGCCGACCATCTCCCGCGAACAACCGACAATCCGGCCGATTTCCTGACGGGTCACCTTGATCTGCATGCCGTCCGGGTGGGTCATCGCATCCGGTTGTTTGCACAGTTCCAGCAGGCAACGCGCGACTCGACCGGTTACATCGAAGAACGCCAGATCGCCGACCTTGCGCGTGGTGTTGCGCAGTCGTTGTGCGATTTGTCCGCTGAGTACGAAAAGAATGTCCGGATCCTGCTGCGACAATTCGCGGAACTTGGCGTAGCTGATTTCCGCTGTTTCGCATTCAACTTTGGCCCGAACCCAGGCGCTGCGTTCCTGTTCCTGTCCCGCTTGCTCGAACAGGCCCAGTTCGCCAAAGAAATCCCCGGCGTTGAGGTAAGCGATGATCATCTCCCGACCGTCGTCATCCTCGATCAGGATCGTCACAGAACCCTTGATGATGAAGTACAGCGTGTCCGAGCGATCGCCCGCACAGATGATGTTGCTCTTGGCCGCATGGCGACGGCGCTGGCAATGCATCAACAGCTTGTCGAGATTCTTGATTTTGGGTGTGGGGGTAATAGCAACCATGGTTGTATCCCGAAAAGACTGCACGGTGATGTTTGATTTTTTATGAGGCGCTGAAGGCGGTCGCTACACGGGCTGACATGGGCGCCAGCGAATTGGCGCCAGCTTAACAGACACTTCGTCGCAAATTCGAGAAATTACCTACAGCGTGGAGGCATCCTGTCCTAGGAACGTTGCTCGCTGTCCGGGTAAAGCCCTGTGCTAAGCTGGCGACCCTTTTTTTACAGTGGAGTCTGGGCGATGAAGGCACGCATCCAATGGGCTGGCGAAGCCATGTTCCTCGGCGAATCCGGTAGCGGTCATGTCGTGGTGATGGACGGTCCGCCGGACGCTGGTGGTCGTAATCTGGGTGTTCGTCCGATGGAAATGCTTCTGCTGGGTGTCGGCGGTTGCAGCAACTTCGACGTGGTCAGCATCCTGAAGAAGTCCCGTCAGGCCGTTGAAAGCTGCGAGGCCTTTCTCGAAGCCGAGCGCGCGACCGAAGATCCGAAGGTGTTCACCAAGATTCACATGCATTTCGTGGTCAAGGGCCGTGGCTTGAAAGAGGCCCAGGTCAAGCGCGCCATCGAACTGTCCGCCGAGAAGTACTGCTCCGCTTCGATCATGCTTGGCGCGGCTGGCGTGGCGATCACTCACGACTACGAAATCGTCGAACTCGGTTGAACCGACATTCAACTATCATAAAAGCAGTGCAGACTCTGGCGATCCCCCGCTGACGTCTGCATAATGCGCCACTTTTTTCAGGGCAGTGATCGGTCAGCCGACGGATCAGCCGCCTGAACAGATAACCAAAATCGCCATCGCGAAGAGGTGTTAACCGTCCTACGCAGGTGCGTTGTTCGCACTTGACGGGCATGCTTGATCACGCGGCCGGGCCGCATACATAGAGAGTTTTTAACGGTGAAAAGCAAACTCAAGCTCCACGGGTTCAATAACCTGACAAAGACCTTGAGCTTCAACATCTATGACATCTGCTACGCGGAAACCCCGCAAGACCAGCAGGCTTACGTTGAGTACATCAATCAAGAGTACAACGCGAAACGCCTGACGCAGATTCTCACAGAAGTTGTCGAGATCATTGGTGCCAACATCCTGAACATTGCCAGTCAGGACTATGAACCTCAGGGCGCCAGCGTCACGATTCTGATTTCTGAAGAGCCGGTAACCCCGACTGAAAGCCAGATTGAAGAGTCGCCGGGCCCGTTGCCCGAAATTATCCTGGCCCACCTCGACAAGAGTCACATCACGGTGCACACCTACCCGGAAATTCATCCGGACGACGGTATTGCAACTTTCCGTGTGGACATCGACGTGTCGACTTGTGGTGTCATTTCACCGCTTAAAGCGCTCAATTTCCTCATTCACCAGTTCGATTCGGACATAGTGACTGTGGATTATCGTGTGCGCGGCTTCACCCGTGACGTTGAAGGCAACAAGCACTTCATCGACCACGAGATCAACTCGATCCAGAACTACCTCTCTGAAGACACCCGCGACGCGTACCAGATGACCGACGTGAACGTGTATCAGGAAAACCTGTTCCACACCAAAATGCTGCTGAAGAACTTCGAGCTGGACAACTACCTGTTCGGCGACGCCACCAGCAATCTGTCCCTCGAGCAGCGTGCTCAGGTGACCGATCGGGTGAAACACGAAATGCTCGAAATCTTCTACGCGCGCAACATGCCGACTTAAGATTCCCGGGCACAAAAAAAAGGCGACTGTCTCAGGACAGTCGCCTTTTTTATTGCTGGAACAAAGCATCCTGTGGGAGCGAGCCTGCTCGCGATAAGGCCTTCAGCACCCACACAGATCTCAGATCCGATAAGTACTCTTGGTCATCACCTTCGCCAGAATACTCATCCCGAACTTCACCGGCGCCGGAAACCGAAAACCCCCAGCCTCCAGCGCACTTTCCGCATGATGTTCTTCATCTATGCGCATCTGCTCCAGAATCGCCCGGGATTTCTCGTCCTCAGCCGGCAACTGCTCCAGGTGTTCATTCAAGTGCTTGCACACCTGATGCTCGGTCGCCGCGACGAATCCAAGGCTGACCTTGTCGCTGATCAACCCGGCCACCGCACCAATACCGAACGACATCCCGTAAAACAGCGGATTTAAAACGCTGGTATGGCTGCCCAACTGATGAATACGTTGTTCGCACCAGACCAGATGATCAATCTCTTCTTCGGCGGCGTGCTCCATGGCCTCGCGCACCTGAGGCAGCTTGGCGGTCAGCGCCTGTCCCTGATAGAGCGCCTGGGCGCAGACTTCACCGGTATGGTTGATGCGCATCAGGCCGGCGACGTGGCGGGTGTCTTCGTCGCTCATTTGCGTGTCCGGCTGCAAAATCGCCGGCGACGGACGGTACGGTTGGCCACTGAAGGGCAGCAGGGTACGCATTGCGGCATCGGCTTGCAGCAGAAGACGGTCAATTGGCGAGTAGTGACGTTGGGTAGTCATGCTGACCTCCGGGAAGAATCTCGACGGCCAGTTTAACCGAATCGGCCGGGGAAGGTTTGCGCTGGGTCATTTGCTGCGCGGTCATGCTTTTTTGTGGGAGCGATGCTGCTCGCGAAGGCGTCGTGTCAGGCACTGGTATATTGAACGTGCCGACGTCTTCGCGAGCAGGCTCGCTCCCGCAGGGGGCTTTTTAGCCCGGTGGCCAGTTCATCTGACGCTGACCGAGTACGTGCATATGAATGTGGTAGACGGTCTGCCCACCTTTCTCATTGCAGTTCATCACTACGCGGAAACCTTCTTCGCAACCCAGTTCCAGTGCCAGACGCTGCGCAGTGAACAGGATGTGCCCGGCCAATGCCTTGTCATCTTCGGTCAGGTCATTGAGGGTGCGCACCGGTTTTTTCGGGATCACCAGGAAATGCACCGGTGCCTGAGGGGCGATGTCATGGAAGGCCAAAACCTGGTCGTCTTCGTAAATGATCTTGGCCGGGATTTCCCGGTTGATGATCTTGGTGAACAGAGTATCCACTGCTGTTTTCTCCGCTGTTTGGGCTGAATCGAGTGTACCGCGTTGAATCCGGTTTCTTCAGCGCGGGCAGTAAGCTTTATTGACCATACCGACGATGGTGCGATTGAGCCAGCGCGAGCCCAGTCGCGGCAAGAACGCGAACCAGCGGTTGCGTCGTCCGGGAATGATGATTGCGCGGTTCTTGTCGAGGGCGCGTACGGTGTATAGCGCGACTTCCTCCGGGCTCATCATTAACTTGCTGTCTTTGAGTTTGTCGCTGTTCAGCTGCGCCGTGCGGAAAAATGCCGTGCGTGTCGGGCCGGGGCAGAGTACCGAGACCTTCACCGCACTTTGTTTCAGTTCAACCCGCAAGGCTTCGGAGAAGTGCAGCACATACGCCTTGCTGGCGTAGTAAGTGCTCATCCAAGGGCCGGGATTGAAGGCGGCCACCGAGGCGACATTGAGAATCTGCCCGCCACCCTGCAGCGCCATGCTGTTGCCGATGGCGTGGCAGAGACGGGTGAGGGCGAGGATGTTCACTTCGATCAGATCCTGCTCGGTCATCCAGTCCTGTGCGAGAAACGGGCCGCAGGTGCCGATGCCGGCGCAATTGACGAGCAAGTCGATCTGTCGGTCACCTTCTTCCAGTTCCAGCAGGAAGCCGGACAGACGCAATGGCTCGCCCAGATCGCAGGCGCGGAACAGTACCTCGACGCCAAAACGCTGGGTCAATTCGATCGCAATGCTTTCGAGCTGATCACGCTGTCGGGCCACCAGAATCAGGCTGCGGCCACGCCGGGCCAGTGCTTCGGCCATCGCCAGGCCGATGCCGCTGGAGGCGCCGGTGATCAGTGCGTAACGGGTCATGCAATTCTCCATCGCAACAGCTCCGCGCCGGCGACGCGGGTGTCACGGCGGGGAGCGCTGTTCATTCTTTCGCAGAGTCTACAGGGGCCTGCGCCGCTTCGGCTGCCTCGTCGGCGGAATCCGCAGGCGTTTCGACCTCTACTTCGACTTCATCAGTGGTCACCGAGCCACTTTCGTAGCTGCTTTCCAGATTGCTTTCATATTCCTGCTGGATGGCTGAGATGCCGCCGAGCATTCCACCGACAAAAATCAGTGCGAAGAACACGATCCACAGTGAGCACAGCACTTTCACGGCGGTGCTGTTTGGCGGCGGGGGAGGGCCGTAGCGATTGGCGCCGGTGTTGCCCGGTACGACCATGATCACCAGCGGGAAGAAGCTGCCCACGAACGGTACAAGGTTCAATAGCCAGAGCCAGCCCGACCAGCCGATATCGTGCAGGCGCTGGACGCTGAACAGAATGCTGACGATCAGGAAGGCGATAAACAGGAAGAACGCGAAGATTCCGCCGATGATCAGGCCGGTGGTGGAATCGCCGCTGACCAGGCCAAGCGCCAACAGGGCGAATACCCCGATAATGGGCAGCGTGACCAGGCTCAGTACCATCGTCCATGCAAGAAAACGCAGGCGACCTATGCGGCCTTCGACGCTGAACGGCTTGAGCGTGGCGAACGCCGGAAGATGTTCCCCCACATTGGCGCGAGGCGGTGCATACGGGGAGTCCGGTTCTGCCACCACAGTGGAGTGTTCCTGGACGTCCGATAGATTCAGTTCGATTGCCGTCTCTGCTTCAATGCGTGCATCAATCCCGGTTTTGCTCAGAGCTTGTAGATAAGCCTGTGCATCGTTGTGGGACAGGTCGCGTTTGAGTGCTACGGCGCGGCCATTGAACAGGCGTTCGATGGCCGCCACTTCACTTTTGAAAAGATCAGCCAGATTGAGCTTGGCCGTAGTGATATCGACACCGGGCTGCAAAGCACCGTCGAATACGATCTTGTAACGGGGTTCGCTCATGGCCGAGGCATCCTTGTCGCGAATGGTTTGAAAGGTCGTCAGTGTAAGGCCAGTCTTGAGTCGACTTGCCCGGTTTTTTTATTCGCGCGGCCAGCGTTTTGGCAATTGTGCTGCGTGTTCCTGGGCTTGCCGGTATTCAGCGTCCAGCCGTGCGATCAATTGATCCACGCTCGGCAGGTCATCGATCTGTCCGACGCCTTGTCCGGCCGACCACACAGTCTTCCAGGCTTTGGCTTCATCATTGATTGGCTTGAGCTTGTCACCGAAATTCACTTCGCCTTTGCCTTGCAGGGCGGCCATGTCGAAACCGGCCGCTTCCAGGCTCTGCCGCATAAAGCTCGCCGGCACTCCCGAGACCGCTGGAGTATGGATGATGTCGGACGCCTTGGCTGTCAGCAGCATCTCCTTGTAGGCGTCGGGCGCATGACTTTCCGTGGTGCCGATAAATCGCGTACCGAAGTAGGCCAGATCCGCGCCGAGCAGCTGTGCGGCGAGAATCTCATGCCCGTGGTTAAGACATCCTGCAAGCAGCAGGGTTTTATCGAAGAACTGACGGATCTCGGCGATCAGCGCAAACGGACTCCAGGTCCCGGCATGGCCCCCGGCGCCGGCCGCCACAGCAATCAATCCGTCGACGCCGGCCTCGGCCGCTTTCTCGGCATGTCGGCGAGTGGTGACGTCATGGAAGACCAGGCCGCCATAACTGTGTACCGCGTCGACCAACTCCTTCACCGCGCCGAGGCTGGTGATGACGATCGGCACTTTGTGTTCGACGCAGATGTTCAGGTCTGCCTGCAAGCGCGGGTTGCTGTTGTGCACGATCAGGTTCACCGCGTACGGCGCCGGGTTGTCCAGTGTCGCCAGGCCCGCTTCGATCTGTTCCAGCCAGGCTTTGAATCCGCTGCTTTCGCGTTGGTTCAGCGCAGGAAAACTCCCGACCACGCCATTACGGCAGCAGGCGAGCACCAGCTCAGGGTTGGAAATCAGAAACATCGGCGCCGCCACTACAGGCAAACGCAGACGTTGTTCGAGCAAAGCGGGCAGCGACATTATGAACACCCCAAGGATCTGTACTTGTTGAAGTTAGAACGGCTTGACCACGACCAGAATTACGATAGCCAGCAATATCAGAACCGGCACTTCATTGAACCAGCGATAAAAGACATGGCTGCGGGTGTTCTCGCCACGGGCGAAACGTTTTACCTGCGCACCGCACATGTGGTGGTAGCCGATCAGCAAGACGACCAGGGTCAATTTGGCGTGAATCCAGCCGCCCATGCTGAAGATGCTCGGGTTGAGGTAAATCAGCCAGCCGCCGAAGATCAGCGTCGCAATCATCGCCGGGCCCATGATGCCGCGATACAGCTTGCGCTCCATGACACTGAAGCGCTCTTTGCTGATCGTGTCTTCGCTTTGCGCGTGATACACGAACAGACGCGGCAAGTAGAACAGCCCGGCAAACCAGCAAACGATGCTGACAATGTGAAAAGCTTTGATCCATAGATAGAGCATTTTTAGTTATTCCAGGTTCACGGTAAGCCGGATAGTAGAGGCTTGAGCGTCCGCACGTCACCTTGACGGTTGTCGCAGGGCCGCGCGGCCCCTATTATCGACGGCTTTCCAGTGGGTTCTTTGAGGGCAGGTTATGGTCAAGGTCGGTATCGTCGGCGGCACGGGTTACACCGGTGTCGAACTGCTGCGTCTGTTGGCGCAGCATCCGCAGGCAGAAGTGGTAGTGATCACTTCCCGATCCGAGGCCGGTCTGGCCGTGGCTGACATGTACCCGAACCTGCGCGGACACTACGACGGCCTGGCCTTCAGCGTCCCAGACATCAAGACCCTCGGCGCTTGCGACGTAGTGTTCTTCGCCACTCCGCACGGTGTGGCTCATGCGTTGGCCGGTGAATTGCTGGCAGCGGGCACCAAGGTCATCGACCTGTCGGCTGACTTCCGTCTGCAAGACGCTGAAGAGTGGGCCAAGTGGTACGGTCAGCCGCACGGCGCGCCTGAGTTGCTGGACGAAGCGGTTTACGGTCTGCCGGAAGTCAATCGCGAGCAGATCAAGAAGGCCCGCCTGATCGCGGTGCCGGGTTGCTACCCAACCGCTACGCAGCTGGGCTTTCTGCCGTTGCTCGAGGCTGGTCTGGCGGATACTTCGCGCTTGATCGCCGACTGCAAATCCGGCGTCAGCGGTGCTGGTCGCGGTGCGGCTGTCGGCTCGCTGTACTCCGAAACGTCAGAAAGCATGAAGGCCTATGCGGTGAAAGGTCACCGTCACCTGCCGGAAATTCGCCAGGGTCTGCGTCGCGCAGCGGGCAAGGATGTCGGTCTGACCTTCGTACCGCACCTGACTCCGATGATCCGTGGCATTCACTCGACGCTCTACGCGACCGTGGTTGATCGCTCGGTGGATCTGCAGGCGTTGTTTGAAAAGCGCTATGCCAACGAACCGTTCGTCGATGTGATGCCGGCCGGCAGCCATCCGGAAACCCGTAGCGTGCGCGGTGCCAACGTTTGCCGTATCGCCGTTCATCGTCCGCAGGATGGCGATCTGGTGGTGGTGCTGTCGGTGATCGACAACCTGGTCAAAGGTGCGTCGGGTCAAGCGGTGCAGAACATGAACATCCTGTTCGGGCTGGACGAGCGTTTCGGTCTGTCCCACGCCGGTATGCTGCCGTAATACTTTAAGCAGCACAGCAAAAAGGCCCGTTAAGCGGGCCTTTTTGCATTCTGAACAGTTCGTCGGGTTTATTGATATACCGTAACAATAGTTGACCGATTTTCTCGGACAAGCGGATAATGCGCGTCATCACGCATTATGGCGGCGTAACGCCGGGAGATAGTCAGCATGAGCGTCGAATCCTTCACCCCCACGGCTTTGCAATTCACCCACGGTGCCGCGCACAAGGTGAAGAGCCTGGTCGATGAAGAGGGGAATGATCGCTTGAAGCTGCGCGTATTCGTTACGGGCGGCGGTTGTTCAGGGTTTCAGTACGGTTTCACCTTCGATGAAGATGTGGCCGAGGACGACACCATCGTCGAGCGCGAAGGCGTGAGTCTGGTGGTGGATCCGATGAGCTTCCAGTACCTGGCCGGTGCTGAAGTGGATTACCAGGAAGGTCTGGAAGGTTCGCGCTTCGTGATCAAGAACCCTAACGCCACCACGACGTGTGGTTGCGGGTCTTCGTTCTCGATCTGATTGCTCCTCGCTCCAGATAACAAAACGCCGCAGAGCCTCACGGTTCTGCGGCGTTTTGCTGTGCTTAATCTTTAAGCGGGGTAGATAGCGCCAAGTATCCGCAGCCCGCGTGCGCCGGTGACGCTTGGGCGGTTGGCGGCGATGCCTTCTAGGCAGCAATGGGCCAGCCAGGCGAAGGCCATGGCTTCGACCCAGTCGGGGTCAACGCCGTGAGTGGCAGTGCTGGTGACTTTGGTGGTCGGCAGCAGCTCGGCCAGACGCTTCATCAGCGTGGCGTTGTGCGCCCCGCCGCCACAGACCAACAGTTCCTGAGTATCGGTTTGAGCGTTTTGCAAAGATTCAGCGATCGTCAACGCGGTCAGCTCAAGCAACGTCGCTTGCACGTTCTCGGCAGCAAAGGCTGGCAGGTGCGAGAGATGTTGTTCCAGCCAGGGCAGGTTGAACACTTCTCGGCCGGTACTTTTCGGCCCCTTGGTGACGAAGAACGGATCGCTGAGGAGTGCGTTTAGCAGTGTCGGCTCGACTGTACCTGTTTTAGCCCAGTCGCCATTGCGATCATAGTTTTCGCCGCGCTGCTGGTGAATCCAGGCGTCCATCAGCACATTCCCGGGGCCGCAGTCGAAACCGGCTACAGGTTTGGTCGGCTCAATCAGACTCAGATTGCTGAAACCGCCGACATTCAAGACGGCCTGGTTACCGGTACGCTCTTCAAATAACGCTTCATGAAATGCAGGTACCAGCGGAGCGCCTTGGCCACCGGCCGCCACATCACGACTGCGGAAATCGCTGACTACGGTGATACCGGTCAGTTCGGTCAGCAGAGCGGGGTTGCCGATCTGCACGGTGAAACCGCGTGCAGGCTCATGGCGAATGGTCTGGCCGTGGCTGCCTATCGCCCGAATGTCCTGCGGCTTGAGTCGCTGCTGATCGAGGAGGGTATGAATGCCCTGCGCAGCGAGTGTCACCCAGTTCTGCTGGGCAATCGCCGAGCGGGCGATTTCGTCAGGGCCGCTGGCGCATAAGCCAAGCAGCTCGGTGCGCAGGGATTCAGGCATGGGAATGTAATGCGTGGCGACCAGTTTGATCGCCGAGGTCTGTTCGATCAGGGCAATGTCCAGACCGTCGAGGCTGGTTCCGGACATCACGCCAATATACAGGGCCATGACTTAGCGCTTGCTCGAAGCCAGCATGGTGGCTTTCTCTTGATCCATGCGCGCCATCAGCGGCTGGCTCTGTGCAAGGAAGCGAGCGCGTTCGGCTTTGGCAATTGGATCAGCCATTGGCAGCTTCTGTCCCAGCGGATCGACGTGAACGCCGTTGACCTGGAACTCATAGTGCAAGTGCGGGCCGGTCGAGAGGCCGGTGGTGCCGATGTAGCCGATGACTTGGCCTTGCTTAACGGAACCGCCAGTCTTCACGCCTTTGGCGAAGCCTTGCATGTGGCCGTACAGCGTGCGGTAAGTGTTGCCGTGCTGGATGATCACCGTGTTGCCGTAGCCACCACGACGTCCGGCCAGCAACACTTTACCGTCACCCGCAGCCTTGATTGGCGTACCGCGTGGCGCAGCGTAATCCACGCCTTTGTGGGCGCGGATCTTGTTGAGAATCGGGTGTTTGCGGCCCATTGAGAACTTCGAGCTGATGCGGGCGAAATCCACCGGAGTACGGATGAACGCCTTGCGCATGCTGTTGCCGTCAGCGGTGTAGTAGCTGCTGTTGCCTTGCTTGTTGGTGTAACGCACGGCGGTGTAGGTCTTGCCGCGGTTAGTGAAGCGAGCGGACAGGATAGGTCCGGTGCCGACGGCTTTGCCGTTGACCACTTTCTGCTCGTAGATGACATCGAATTCGTCACCCTGGCGGATGTCTTGAGCGAAATCGACGTCGTAGCCAAAGACGCTGGCCATATCCATGGTCAGACTATGGGAGAGACCGGCACGGGCTGCTGATTGTGAGAGCGAGCTATTGATTACGCCATGGACGTAAGCAGTTCGAACGGTTGGTTTTGCGGTAACCCGGTTGAAGGCATAACCCTTGTCATTCTTGGTCAGGGTAATGGTTTCGACGTCGCTGACCTTGCTGTGCAAACTGGTCAGTTGGCCTTCAGGATTCAATTCGAATTCGAGTTTCTGGCCATGCTTGAGTTGGCTGAACTGTTTGGCTTGTTTGTCGCTGGCCAGGACTTCGTGAACGGAGGCAGCCGGCAGGCCGACCTTTTCGAACAGGGTCGACAGGGTATCGCCCTTGGCAACGATGACTTCGCGATGGCCAGGCGCTTTTGGCTTTTCGGCGGCTGGCGTAGGTGCAGCCTCTGCGGTTTGCGGGGTGTTTTCGCTACTGTTTTCGATTTGAGCAAATGGCGAAGCTACTGGCTCATTTGTGGCTTGAGCTGCGTCAGCAGCGTCTTGATCTTGTGTCAGTTGTTCAGCAGGACTTTCCAGTTCAAGGCTCAGGGTCGTCTTTTTGGCTTCAACATCACTGGAAGGGAATACCAGGAGTGCCAGGCTGAGAAGGGCGGCGATTCCACTTGCGGCGAGCAGGTGGGTCTTCGGGTAAAGCGGAGGCGCTTTAGACGGTTCTGTGGTCATAAGTAATTTTGACTTTGAAAAAAGATGAATTGGAAAAGATGAATGACATGATGAAGATGAAATAACTGTATAAAATATAACCAAATCATCTCTGAAGCAAGTCTGCAGACGCCGCGTTTGTGGATTGGTGTCCGTGCGCCGGGCAAAACTTGTAATTGGTGCACGATCTTGTATGGTTGGTTCCCTTTGAATCTGAGCCTTGCGGGTCTGTTATGAAGTCGGTTGAAGAGCAGCTAGCGCTGATTAAACGTGGTGCGGAAGAACTATTGGTCGAGTCCGAGCTGATCGAGAAGCTCAAGCGCGGCCAACCGCTGCGTATCAAGGCTGGTTTCGATCCGACCGCTCCGGATCTGCATTTGGGCCACACGGTGCTTATTAATAAGCTGCGCCAGTTCCAGGAGCTGGGGCATCAAGTTATCTTCCTTATAGGTGACTTCACCGGAATGATCGGTGATCCGAGCGGCAAGAGTGCTACGCGTCCTCCGTTGACTCGTGAGCAGGTTCTGGAAAACGCCGAGACTTACAAGACGCAGGTGTTCAAGATTCTTGATCCGGCGAAAACCGAAGTTGCGTTCAATTCCACCTGGATGGACAAGATGGGGCCGGCGGACTTCATCCGCCTGACCTCTCAGTACACCGTGGCGCGCATGCTTGAGCGTGACGACTTCGATAAGCGCTACACCACCAATCAGCCAATCGCTATTCA
>NZ_CP087175.1:5402500-5742500 GCF_024748675.1 Pseudomonas sp. B21-041 | reverse complement strand
CGGATCGCAGTCTGCAACTCGACTGCGTGAAGTCGGAATCGCTAGTAATCGTGAATCAGAATGTCACGGTGAATACGTTCCCGGGCCTTGTACACACCGCCCGTCACACCATGGGAGTGGGTTGCACCAGAAGTAGCTAGTCTAACCTTCGGGAGGACGGTTACCACGGTGTGATTCATGACTGGGGTGAAGTCGTAACAAGGTAGCCGTAGGGGAACCTGCGGCTGGATCACCTCCTTAATCGACGACATCAGCTGCTCCATAAGTTCCCACACGAATTGCTTGATTCATTGAAGAAGACGAAAGAAGCAGCCTGTATCGGTTTGTAGCTGAGTTGGTTAGAGCGTACCCCATGCTTTGTGGTTAAGAGCAGGGTGAGGTCGGCCTTAGTAGCTCGAAATTGGGTCTGTAGCTCAGTTGGTTAGAGCGCACCCCTGATAAGGGTGAGGTCGGCAGTTCGAATCTGCCCAGACCCACCAATTTTGTGTGGGAAACGCCTGTAGAAATACGGGGCCATAGCTCAGCTGGGAGAGCGCCTGCCTTGCACGCAGGAGGTCAACGGTTCGATCCCGTTTGGCTCCACCACTACTGCTTCTCTTGTATAAAGCTTAGAAATGAGCATTCCATCATGATGATGGTGAATGTTGATTTCTAGTCTTTGACTAGTTCGTTCTTTAAAAATTTGGGTATGTGATAGAAAGATAGACTGAACGTTACTTTCACTGGTAACGGATCAGGCTAAGGTAAAATTTGTGAGTTCTCTTAGTTGAGAAATTCGAATTTTCGGCGAATGTCGTCTTCACAGTATAACCAGATTGCTTGGGGTTATATGGTCAAGTGAAGAAGCGCATACGGTGGATGCCTTGGCAGTCAGAGGCGATGAAAGACGTGGTAGCCTGCGAAAAGCTTCGGGGAGTCGGCAAACAGACTTTGATCCGGAGATGTCTGAATGGGGGAACCCAGCCATCATAAGATGGTTATCTTGTACTGAATACATAGGTGCAAGAGGCGAACCAGGGGAACTGAAACATCTAAGTACCCTGAGGAAAAGAAATCAACCGAGATTCCCTTAGTAGTGGCGAGCGAACGGGGACTAGCCCTTAAGTGGCTTTGAGATTAGCGGAACGCTCTGGAAAGTGCGGCCATAGTGGGTGATAGCCCTGTACGCGAAAATCTCTTAGTCATGAAATCGAGTAGGACGGAGCACGAGAAACTTTGTCTGAATATGGGGGGACCATCCTCCAAGGCTAAATACTACTGACTGACCGATAGTGAACTAGTACCGTGAGGGAAAGGCGAAAAGAACCCCGGAGAGGGGAGTGAAATAGATCCTGAAACCGTATGCGTACAAGCAGTGGGAGCCCACTTTGTTGGGTGACTGCGTACCTTTTGTATAATGGGTCAGCGACTTATTTTCAGTGGCGAGCTTAACCGAATAGGGGAGGCGTAGCGAAAGCGAGTCTTAATAGGGCGTCTAGTCGCTGGGAATAGACCCGAAACCGGGCGATCTATCCATGGGCAGGTTGAAGGTTGGGTAACACTAACTGGAGGACCGAACCGACTACCGTTGAAAAGTTAGCGGATGACCTGTGGATCGGAGTGAAAGGCTAATCAAGCTCGGAGATAGCTGGTTCTCCTCGAAAGCTATTTAGGTAGCGCCTCATGTATCACTGTAGGGGGTAGAGCACTGTTTCGGCTAGGGGGTCATCCCGACTTACCAAACCGATGCAAACTCCGAATACCTACAAGTGCCGAGCATGGGAGACACACGGCGGGTGCTAACGTCCGTCGTGAAAAGGGAAACAACCCAGACCGTCAGCTAAGGTCCCAAAGTTATGGTTAAGTGGGAAACGATGTGGGAAGGCTTAGACAGCTAGGAGGTTGGCTTAGAAGCAGCCACCCTTTAAAGAAAGCGTAATAGCTCACTAGTCGAGTCGGCCTGCGCGGAAGATGTAACGGGGCTCAAACCATACACCGAAGCTACGGGTATCACCTTCGGGTGATGCGGTAGAGGAGCGTTCTGTAAGCCTGTGAAGGTGAGTTGAGAAGCTTGCTGGAGGTATCAGAAGTGCGAATGCTGACATGAGTAACGACAATGGGTGTGAAAAACACCCACGCCGAAAGACCAAGGTTTCCTGCGCAACGTTAATCGACGCAGGGTTAGTCGGTCCCTAAGGCGAGGCTGAAAAGCGTAGTCGATGGAAAACAGGTTAATATTCCTGTACTTCTGGTTATTGCGATGGAGGGACGGAGAAGGCTAGGCCAGCTTGGCGTTGGTTGTCCAAGTTTAAGGTGGTAGGCTGAGATCTTAGGTAAATCCGGGATCTTAAGGCCGAGAGCTGATGACGAGTGTTCTTTTAGAACACGAAGTGGTTGATGCCATGCTTCCAAGAAAAGCTTCTAAGCTTCAGGTAACCAGGAACCGTACCCCAAACCGACACAGGTGGTTGGGTAGAGAATACCAAGGCGCTTGAGAGAACTCGGGTGAAGGAACTAGGCAAAATGGCACCGTAACTTCGGGAGAAGGTGCGCCGGTGAGGGTGAAGGACTTGCTCCGTAAGCTCATGCCGGTCGAAGATACCAGGCCGCTGCGACTGTTTATTAAAAACACAGCACTCTGCAAACACGAAAGTGGACGTATAGGGTGTGACGCCTGCCCGGTGCCGGAAGGTTAATTGATGGGGTTAGCTAACGCGAAGCTCTTGATCGAAGCCCCGGTAAACGGCGGCCGTAACTATAACGGTCCTAAGGTAGCGAAATTCCTTGTCGGGTAAGTTCCGACCTGCACGAATGGCGTAACGATGGCGGCGCTGTCTCCACCCGAGACTCAGTGAAATTGAAATCGCTGTGAAGATGCAGTGTATCCGCGGCTAGACGGAAAGACCCCGTGAACCTTTACTATAGCTTTGCACTGGACTTTGAATTTGCTTGTGTAGGATAGGTGGGAGGCTTTGAAGCGTGGACGCCAGTTCGCGTGGAGCCATCCTTGAAATACCACCCTGGCAACTTTGAGGTTCTAACTCAGGTCCGTTATCCGGATCGAGGACAGTGTATGGTGGGTAGTTTGACTGGGGCGGTCTCCTCCTAAAGAGTAACGGAGGAGTACGAAGGTGCGCTCAGACCGGTCGGAAATCGGTCGTAGAGTATAAAGGCAAAAGCGCGCTTGACTGCGAGACAGACACGTCGAGCAGGTACGAAAGTAGGTCTTAGTGATCCGGTGGTTCTGTATGGAAGGGCCATCGCTCAACGGATAAAAGGTACTCCGGGGATAACAGGCTGATACCGCCCAAGAGTTCATATCGACGGCGGTGTTTGGCACCTCGATGTCGGCTCATCACATCCTGGGGCTGAAGCCGGTCCCAAGGGTATGGCTGTTCGCCATTTAAAGTGGTACGCGAGCTGGGTTTAGAACGTCGTGAGACAGTTCGGTCCCTATCTGCCGTGGACGTTTGAGATTTGAGAGGGGCTGCTCCTAGTACGAGAGGACCGGAGTGGACGAACCTCTGGTGTTCCGGTTGTCACGCCAGTGGCATTGCCGGGTAGCTATGTTCGGGAAAGATAACCGCTGAAAGCATCTAAGCGGGAAACTTGCCTCAAGATGAGATCTCACTGGAACCTTGAGTTCCCTGAAGGGCCGTCGAAGACTACGACGTTGATAGGTTGGGTGTGTAAGCGCTGTGAGGCGTTGAGCTAACCAATACTAATTGCCCGTGAGGCTTGACCATATAACACCCAAGCAATTTGCGTCGAAGAGACCAGATTGCGGTGTGTGAAGACGAAACGAACCGAAAGTTCGATGTTCACAAACACCGAAAGCTATCACATACCCAATTTGCTGAAGCGAGGCCATTTGGCCACGACTCAGTACCCGAATTTCTTGACGACCATAGAGCGTTGGAACCACCTGATCCCATCCCGAACTCAGCAGTGAAACGATGCATCGCCGATGGTAGTGTGGGGTTTCCCCATGTGAGAGTAGGTCATCGTCAAGATTAAATTCCGAAACCCCAATTGCGAAAGCAGTTGGGGTTTTGTTTTGCCCGCGGGAAAAGCATCTGCTTGATTTCTATGCAACAGCCCGGCTCATGGATATTATTCGGGCCTCATTGTGAGGGCGAGACCTGCATGTTGACGTTGTTGAACCTCCTGAAAGATGGCCGATTCCATTCTGGTCAGGATCTTGGCGCCGCCTTGGGAATAAGTCGAAGTGCGGTATGGAAACAGCTTCAGCATCTTGAGGCCGAGCTTGGCTTGTCCATTCATAAAGTGCGAGGACGAGGCTATCAATTGGCTGTTCCATTGACGCTGCTCGACTCTCGGGCAATATCGGCAATGGCGCCAGATTGGCCGGTGATGGTCTTGGATTCGGTCGACTCGACAAACGCTGAGGCCTTGCGGGCGATTGGCCAAGGTAGTTTGGCGCCCTTTTTGGTGCTCGCGGAACGCCAGGTCTCTGGTCGTGGGCGAAGAGGTCGCAAGTGGGTAAGTCCCTTTGCAGAGAATCTTTATTACAGCCTTGTCCTGCGTATTGATGGC
Organism: Pseudomonas sp. B21-041; assembly: GCF_024748675.1. Taxonomy (NCBI): domain Bacteria; kingdom Pseudomonadati; phylum Pseudomonadota; class Gammaproteobacteria; order Pseudomonadales; family Pseudomonadaceae; genus Pseudomonas; species Pseudomonas sp. B21-041. Next base: position 5,737,964 of record NZ_CP087175.1, on the reverse strand, counting down.
GGAATGCGCCAGCTCGAGGGCTTGAGTCTTGTTGTTGGGTTGGCTGTCTTGCAGGCTCTGAGAAATTTTGGAGTGTCAGGTGCGGGATTGAAGTGGCCCAACGATGTCTTGGTGGGTAACAAGAAGATTGCCGGTATTCTCCTTGAGCTCGTTGGTGATCCGGCAGACGTTTGCCATGTGGTGCTGGGTATTGGTGTAAATGTGAACATGCAAGTGGCTGATGAAGTTGGCCAGCAATGGACTTCGATTCGGCTTGAGTCAGGTAGAAGTACTGACCGTAACTCCCTGGTGGCTGAGCTTAGTAAGCAGTTAAATGTTTATATCCGGCGCCATCAGGTGGATGGTTTTTCGGCTCTCCAGACGGAATGGGAGGCGAACCATTTGTGGCAGGATCGCTCTGTGTCATTGATTGCGGGTTCCAGTCAGATAGATGGTGTTGTGCTCGGAATCGATAGTCAGGGTGCGCTGCGCCTGAAGGTGGATGGTGTGGAAAAAGTCTTTAGTGGTGGTGAGCTCAGCCTGAGGTTGCGTGATGATTCTTGAGCTCGACTGTGGGAACAGCTTTATTAAGTGGCGAGTACTGAAGGCTGCGCTTGGCTCTCTCTTTTCTGAAGGGGTTGTCGACTCTGATCTCGCATTGCTAGACAGTTTGAAAGCTCTCAATGGGCTTGAGCTTCGTAAGTGCCGCGTGGTCAGTGTCAGGACTGCGGAGGAGACTGATGCCTTGATCGCTATTATCGAGCGTGAGTTTGGTATTTCGGTGGTGTGCGCGAAGCCCGCACGTGAAATGTCCGGTGTCAAAAATGGTTATGAAGAGTACGAGCGCCTAGGGCTGGATCGATGGCTGGCCATGCTTGGCGGGTTTCATCTCGCATCAGGCGGCGCTTGCCTGGTGCTTGATTTCGGTACGGCGGTGACTGCAGATTTTATTGCTGCGGGTGGTGAGCATCTTGGTGGTTTTATTTGCCCCGGAATGCCTTTGATGCGAAATCAGTTACGTACGCATACCCGTAAGATTCGCTATGGAGATCTGGCGGCTGAGCGCGCGCTTTCAAGCAATGCGCCTGGGCGGACCACTGTTGAGGCGGTGGAGCGCGGGTGTTCATTGATGTTGCGAGGTTTCGTATTGACACAGTTGGAACTGGCGCGCTCTTACTGGAGGGAAGACTTCGCAGTCTTTATAACTGGGGGGGATGCTGAATTGGTTGCAGCTGTCGCCCCTGAGGCCCGAGTCGTTCCTGACCTGGTGTTTGTGGGGTTGGCTATGGCGTGTCCTTTTTCCTGAGGTTTGTATGCGTTGGTTGTTCCTCCTGCTTCTTGTTCTTAATGTTTTCTATTATGTCTGGCATCAGCAGGAGGCGCCCTTGCGGGCGAAGGATGTAACGCCTCTCAGTTTGTATCGAGGTTCCCAGCAAGACATTCGTTTGCTCAGCGAAACGACGGGCAATGCTCGGGAGGGGCAGGGGGGGCGTCGGCAAGAGTGTCTGTTCCTTGGTGGTTTCTCTCGACAGGAGTCGATTACAGCGCTCCAGCAGCGTTTGGCTGAAATGGGAGTCGATGTAAAATCTTCGTCGAGGGATGCTTCTGGGGTTGGTTATTGGTTGTCTGTTTCGCCTCAGGGCCAGCGTTTGCTGGGGACGCCCAGCTCCAAAACCTTTCCAACGAATTCAATGAGTTAAAACATAAAATAATGCTGTGTGAGGGGGTTGCACCTGCTGAATAGTTTGCATAGAATGGCGCCCGCTCCACAGCGAAGACCTAAGTAGGGATTCAAAGTGAAGTGATGTCAACGCAGCTAACCTCAGGTTTTTAAATGAGAAAATGCTTGACAGGGGTTTGGCATAGTATAGAATGCCGGCCTGATTAGGAGGGGTTCCCGAGCGGCCAAAGGGATCAGACTGTAAATCTGACGTCTACGACTTCGAAGGTTCGAATCCTTCTCCCTCCACCAGATTTAAGCGTGAGCTGCAGGCTCGGCGGGTATAGTTTAGTGGTAGAACCTCAGCCTTCCAAGCTGATGATGCGGGTTCGATTCCCGCTACCCGCTCCAAGTTTGCAGGTTGTGCAAAGTGTTTTGCTCTTGTAGCTCAGTTGGTAGAGCACACCCTTGGTAAGGGTGAGGTCAGCGGTTCAAATCCGCTCAAGAGCTCCATATAACAAGGCAGATATGAAAATATCTGCCTTTGTTTTAATGGTTGATATTGTTTGTCTAATTTCTTCTGTTGAGGGTGATATCGATGGCTAAGGAAAAATTTGATCGTTCCCTGCCCCACGTCAACGTTGGGACCATTGGTCACGTTGACCACGGTAAAACCACTCTGACTGCTGCTCTGACTCGCGTTTGCTCCGAAGTTTTCGGTTCCGCAATCGTTGACTTCGACAAGATCGACAGCGCACCAGAAGAAAAAGCTCGCGGTATCACCATCAACACCGCGCACGTTGAGTACAACTCGAAGATCCGTCACTACGCTCACGTCGACTGCCCAGGTCACGCTGACTATGTGAAGAACATGATCACCGGTGCTGCTCAAATGGACGGCGCTATTCTGGTTTGCTCGGCCGCTGATGGTCCGATGCCACAAACCCGTGAGCACATCCTGCTGTCCCGTCAGGTAGGCGTTCCGTACATCGTGGTTTTCCTGAACAAGGCTGACCTGGTGGACGACGCTGAGCTGCTGGAACTGGTTGAGATGGAAGTTCGCGACCTGCTGTCCACCTACGACTTCCCGGGCGATGACACTCCAATCATCATCGGTTCGGCTCGTATGGCTCTGGAAGGCAAAGACGACAACGAGATGGGCACCACTGCCGTCAAGAAACTGGTTGAGACTCTGGATGCTTACATTCCAGAACCAGTTCGTATGATCGACAAGCCATTCCTGATGCCAATCGAAGACGTATTCTCGATCTCGGGTCGCGGTACTGTTGTGACTGGTCGTATCGAGCGCGGTATCGTTCGCGTTCAGGATCCGCTGGAAATCGTTGGTCTGCGTGACACCACCGTTACTACTTGCACCGGTGTTGAAATGTTCCGCAAGCTGCTCGACGAAGGTCGTGCTGGCGAGAACTGCGGCGTTCTGCTGCGTGGTACCAAGCGTGACGACGTTGAGCGTGGTCAGGTTCTGGTTAAGCCGGGTTCGGTTAAGCCGCACACCAAGTTCACTGCAGAAGTTTACGTTCTGAGCAAGGAAGAAGGCGGTCGTCACACTCCGTTCTTCAAAGGCTACCGTCCACAGTTCTACTTCCGTACTACTGACGTGACTGGTAACTGCGAGCTGCCAGAAGGCGTTGAAATGGTAATGCCAGGTGACAACATTCAGATGACTGTTACCCTGATCAAAACCATCGCGATGGAAGATGGTCTGCGTTTCGCTATCCGTGAAGGCGGTCGTACCGTCGGCGCTGGCGTCGTAGCTAAAATCATCGAGTAAGTGGTTGTAATGTATTTTTCGGGCCGGCATAATGGTCGGCCTGATTTTGTTTTAGGTCAGTAGCTCAATTGGCAGAGCGACGGTCTCCAAAACCGTAGGTTGGGGGTTCGATTCCCTCCTGACCTGCCAGATTCACTCGGTGTGTCTGGCTTTCTTTTCACAGGATCTTCATAGATGACTCCTAAAGCTGAAGCTCAAGGCTCTCGCTTCGATCTGCTCAAGTGGCTTGTAGTTGTCGCTTTGGTGGTTGTTGGCGTTGTTGGCAATCAGTATTACTCTGCTTCGCCGATCCTGTACCGTGTGCTCGCTTTACTTGCAATTGCTGCTGTAGCTGCCTTTGTAGGCCTGCAGACTGCTAAGGGCAAGTCTTTCTTTGTACTGGTTAAGGAAGCTCGCACCGAGATTCGTAAAGTCGTGTGGCCAACTCGCCAAGAAACCACGCAGACCACCCTTATTGTGGTGGCTGTTGTTCTGGTTATGGCGTTGCTGTTGTGGGGGCTTGATTCCCTGCTCGGCTGGCTTGTTTCCTTGATTGTCGGCTAAGGGTGTCCCGTGGCTAAGCGTTGGTATGTTGTGCATGCTTACTCGGGTTACGAGAAGCATGTGATGCGCTCGCTGATCGAGCGCGTAAAGCTGGCTGGCATGGAAGATGGCTTCGGCGAGATTCTGGTTCCCACTGAAGAAGTGGTTGAAATGCGTAATGGCCAGAAGCGCAAAAGCGAGCGCAAATTCTTTCCAGGCTATGTGCTGGTTCAGATGGATATGAACGAGGGTACTTGGCACTTGGTCAAGGATACTCCTCGGGTGATGGGTTTCATTGGCGGTACCGCTGATAAGCCTGCGCCGATCACCGATAAAGAGGCGGAAGCAATTCTGCGTCGCGTTGCTGATGGTAGCGACAAGCCTAAGCCGAAGACTCTCTTCGAGCCAGGTGAGACGGTGCGAGTCAACGACGGTCCATTCGCTGATTTCAATGGCGTTGTTGAAGAAGTTAACTACGAAAAGAGCCGGATCCAAGTGGCAGTGCTCATTTTCGGTCGCTCTACTCCGGTAGAGTTGGAGTTCAGTCAGGTCGAAAAGGTCTAACTGGACAAGCATCCCAACCCCGCAGCCCTAGGCTGTGGGGTTTTGTCGTCACTGGGATAAACGCGCAAGTAACCGGGGAGCCTTCCGAGGCGTTCGAACCCGTAATTGGAGTGCCTCATGGCCAAGAAAATTACCGCTTACATCAAGCTGCAAGTGAAGGCCGCTCAGGCTAACCCAAGCCCACCTGTTGGTCCTGCTCTGGGTCAGCACGGCGTGAACATCATGGAATTCTGCAAGGCTTTCAACGCCCGTACTCAGGGTCTTGAAGCAGGTCTGCCGACTCCAGTGATCATCACTGTCTACAGCGACCGTAGTTTCACTTTCGAAACCAAATCCACCCCTGCTTCGGTTCTGCTGAAGAAGGCGGCCGGTCTGACCAGCGGTTCCGCTCGTCCGAACACCGTTAAGGTTGGCACTGTTACCCGTGCTCAGCTGGAAGAAATCGCGAAAACCAAAAACGCGGATCTGACTGCAGCTGATATGGATGCAGCCGTGCGTACTATCGCCGGTTCTGCTCGTAGCATGGGCCTTAACGTGGAGGGTGTGTAATGGCTAAGCTGACCAAGCGTCAAAAGGCTATCGCCGGCAAAATCGAAGCAGGCAAGGCCTACAACATTGTAGACGCTGCTGCTCTGCTGGCTGAGCTGTCGACTGTCAAGTTCAGCGAGTCGTTCGACGTTGCTGTAAACCTGGGTGTTGACCCGCGTAAATCCGACCAGGTTGTCCGTAGCGCTACTGTGCTGCCACACGGCACTGGCAAGACCGTTCGCGTTGCTGTGTTCACCCAAGGTCCAGCTGCTGAAGCCGCTCTGGCTGCCGGCGCTGACCGTGTAGGTATGGACGACCTGGCTGCCGAAATGAAAGGCGGCGACCTGAACTATGACGTAGTGATTGCATCCCCGGATGCCATGCGCGTTGTAGGTCAACTGGGTCAGATCCTCGGTCCACGTGGTCTGATGCCTAACCCTAAGGTTGGTACTGTAACTCCAGACGTAGCTACTGCGGTTAAAAACGCTAAAGCTGGTCAGGTTCGTTATCGCACCGACAAAAACGGCATCATTCACACTTCCGTTGGCAAGATGGGCTTCGACGCCGTCAAGCTGAAGGAAAACGTTGAAGCCCTGATCGCTGATCTGAAGCGTATCAAGCCAGCTTCTTCGAAAGGTATCTACGTCAAGCGCGTTACCCTGAGCACCACTATGGGCCCAGGTCTGGTCATCGACCAGAGCTCGCTCGACGCGTAAGACAAAGGTTGGCGCGATGGTTCGTGCCAATTGAAAGATTGGGGTCCCTGCCTGGCGGGGGCTATCCAAGACCGTAGGCGACGCAAGTCTTAAACCATAAGCCTACGCAGATGGTGCTCCCGGTTCCTTACCGAATCAGACACCAAAACGACATTCGGTTCCGATCGAATGAAACGGTAACAAGCAGGAGTTAAACCCGTGGCAATTAATCTCGAAGACAAGAAGGCCATCGTCGCTGAAGTCAACGAGGCTGCCAAAGTCGCTCTGTCCGCTGTCGTGGTTGATGCACGTGGCGTAACAGTAGGCGCAATGACCGGACTCCGTAAAGAGGCTCGTGAAGCTGGCGTTTACGTACGTGTTGTACGTAACACCCTGCTCAAGCGCGCTGTTGCTGACACTCAATACAGTGTCCTCAACGACGTGTTCACCGGCCCGACCCTGATTGCATTCTCGAACGAACATCCGGGTGCTGCTGCCCGTATCTTCAAAGAGTTTGCCAAGGGTCAGGACAAGTTCGAGATCAAGGCAGCTGCGTTCGAGGGCAAGTTCCTCGCAGCTAATCAGATCGACGTACTGGCAACTCTGCCGACCCGTGACGAAGCAATTTCTCAGCTGATGAGCGTGATTCAAGGCGCTACCAGCAAATTGGCTCGTACTCTGGCGGCAATTCGCGACCAGAAAGAAGCTGCCGCAGCCTAAGGCTCGTCAACTTCTCGCGTTTTTTGTTTATTTCGATGGTCGCGTAGGCCGTCCCCCAATTCAGGAATTGAGTCATGTCTCTGACTAACGAACAAATCATCGAAGCAATCGGCCAGAAATCCGTAGTGGAAATCGTTGAGCTGATCAAAGCGATGGAAGAAACCTTCGGTGTTACCGCTGCTGCTGCTTCGGCTGGTCCAGCTGCTGCTGCCGCTGTTGTTGAAGAGCAAACCGAGTTCAACGTTGTTCTGCTGGAAGCTGGCGAGAAGAAGGTTAACGTGATCAAGGCAGTTCGTGAACTGACCGGTCTGGGCCTGAAAGAAGCCAAAGAGAAAGTAGACGGCGCTCCTCAGGTTGTAGCTGAAGGCGTTTCGAAAGAAGCTGCTGAAGACGCCAAGAAGAAGCTGGAAGAAGCAGGCGCTAAAGTCGAACTGAAATAAGTATCGACTTTGCTCCTCCAGCCCGAGCGTCAAGCGACAGGCTGATGGCTGGTGGCTCTTGCCACCGGCCTTTTTCCGTTATTGGCAGCCGACTGGGTCGGTGCTGATAAGGGCGCTGTAACCACCCGATGCGGTGGAGCAAACCATGGGGTTTGCACGATTTTCTGGCTGCTCCCGTCGGGAGGGGCCAAACAAGCAGGTGACCAAGCTGGGGAACGCTGATGGCTTACTCATATACTGAGAAAAAACGTATCCGCAAGGACTTTAGCAAGTTGCCGGACGTCATGGATGTGCCTTACCTCCTGGCCATCCAGCTGGATTCGTATCGTGAATTCTTGCAAGCGGGAGCGACTAAAGATCAGTTCCGCGACGTGGGCCTGCATGCGGCCTTCAAATCCGTTTTCCCGATCATCAGCTACTCCGGCAATGCTGCGCTGGAGTACGTCGGTTATCGCCTGGGCGAACCGGCATTTGATGTCAAAGAATGCGTATTGCGCGGTGTAACTTTCGCCGTACCTTTGCGGGTAAAAGTGCGCCTGATCATTTTCGACAAAGAATCGTCGAACAAAGCGATCAAGGACATCAAAGAGCAAGAAGTCTACATGGGTGAAATCCCCCTGATGACTGAGAACGGTACCTTCGTAATCAACGGTACCGAGCGTGTAATCGTTTCCCAGCTGCACCGTTCCCCGGGCGTGTTCTTCGACCACGACCGCGGCAAGACGCATAGCTCCGGCAAACTGCTGTACTCCGCGCGCATCATTCCTTACCGCGGTTCGTGGCTGGACTTCGAGTTCGACCCGAAAGACTGCGTGTTCGTGCGTATCGACCGTCGTCGCAAGCTGCCGGCATCGGTACTGCTGCGCGCGCTCGGTTACACCACTGAAGAAGTGCTGGACGCGTTCTACACCACCAACGTCTTCAAGCTGAGCGGCGAAACCCTCAGCCTGGAACTGATTGCTTCGCGTCTGCGTGGTGAAATTGCGGTTCTGGACATTCAGGACGAGAAGGGCAAGGTCATTGTTGAAGCGGGCCGCCGTATTACCGCGCGCCACATCAACCAGATCGAAAAAGCCGGCATCAAGACTCTGGAAGTACCTCTGGACTACGTCCTGGGCCGTACTACCGCCAAGGTCATCGTGCACCCGGCTACCGGCGAAATCCTGGCAGAGTGCAACACCGAGCTGAACACTGAAGTCCTGGCAAAAATTGCCAAGGCTGGTGTTGTTCGCATCGAAACGCTGTACACCAACGATATCGACTGCGGTCCGTTCGTCTCCGACACGCTGAAGATCGACTCCACCAGCAACCAATTGGAAGCGCTGGTCGAGATCTATCGCATGATGCGTCCAGGCGAGCCGCCAACCAAAGACGCTGCCGAAACCCTGTTCAACAACCTGTTCTTCAGCCCTGAGCGCTATGACCTGTCTGCGGTCGGCCGGATGAAGTTCAACCGTCGTATCGGTCGTACCGAGATCGAAGGTTCGGGCGTGCTGTGCAAGGAAGACATCGTCGCGGTACTGAAGACTCTGGTCGACATCCGTAACGGTAAAGGCATCGTCGATGACATCGACCACCTGGGTAACCGTCGTGTTCGCTGCGTAGGCGAAATGGCCGAGAACCAGTTCCGCGTTGGCCTGGTACGTGTTGAGCGTGCGGTCAAAGAGCGTCTGTCGATGGCTGAAAGCGAAGGCCTGATGCCGCAAGACCTGATCAACGCCAAGCCAGTGGCTGCGGCGGTGAAAGAGTTCTTCGGTTCCAGCCAGCTCTCGCAGTTCATGGACCAGAACAACCCGCTGTCCGAGATCACCCACAAGCGTCGTGTCTCCGCACTCGGCCCTGGCGGTCTGACTCGTGAGCGCGCAGGCTTTGAAGTCCGTGACGTGCACCCGACTCACTACGGTCGTGTATGCCCGATCGAAACGCCGGAAGGTCCGAACATCGGTCTGATCAACTCCTTGGCTGCTTACGCTCGCACCAACCAGTACGGCTTCCTGGAAAGCCCGTACCGCGTGGTGAAAGAGGGTGTGGTCACCGACGAGATCGTGTTCCTGTCCGCTATTGAAGAAGCCGATCACGTGATCGCGCAGGCTTCGGCGACCATGAACGACCAGAAAGTCCTGATCGACGAACTGGTAGCCGTACGTCACCTGAACGAATTCACCGTCAAGGCGCCTGAAGAAGTCACCTTGATGGACGTTTCGCCGAAGCAGGTAGTTTCGGTTGCAGCGTCGCTGATCCCGTTCCTCGAGCACGACGACGCCAACCGTGCGTTGATGGGTTCGAACATGCAGCGTCAAGCTGTACCAACCCTGCGCGCTGACAAGCCGCTGGTAGGTACCGGCATGGAGCGTAACGTAGCCCGTGACTCCGGCGTTTGCGTCGTGGCTCGTCGTGGCGGCGTGATCGATTCCGTCGACGCCAGCCGTATCGTGGTTCGTGTTGCTGATGACGAAGTTGAAACCGGCGAAGCTGGTGTCGACATCTACAACCTGACCAAATACACCCGCTCGAACCAGAACACCTGCATCAACCAGCGTCCGCTGGTGAGCAAGGGTGATCGCGTTCAGCGTAGCGACATCATGGCCGACGGCCCGTCCACCGACATGGGTGAACTGGCGCTGGGTCAGAACATGCGCATCGCGTTCATGGCATGGAACGGCTTCAACTTCGAAGACTCCATCTGCCTGTCCGAGCGTGTGGTTCAGGAAGACCGTTTCACCACGATCCACATTCAGGAACTCACCTGTGTGGCCCGTGACACCAAGCTTGGCCCAGAGGAAATCACTGCGGACATCCCTAACGTGGGTGAAGCTGCGCTGAACAAGCTGGACGAAGCCGGTATCGTTTACGTAGGTGCTGAAGTTGGCGCAGGCGACATTCTGGTAGGTAAGGTCACTCCGAAAGGCGAGACCCAACTGACTCCGGAAGAAAAACTGCTGCGTGCAATCTTCGGTGAAAAAGCCAGCGACGTTAAAGACACCTCCCTGCGTGTACCTACCGGTACCAAAGGTACTGTCATCGACGTACAGGTCTTCACCCGCGACGGCGTTGAGCGTGATGCTCGTGCACTGTCGATCGAGAAGTCCCAGCTGGACGAGATCCGCAAGGATCTGAACGAAGAATTCCGTATCGTTGAAGGCGCGACGTTCGAACGTCTGCGTTCCGCTCTGGTAGGCCACAAGGCTGAAGGCGGCGCAGGTCTGAAGAAAGGTCAGGACATCACCGACGAAGTTCTCGACGGTCTTGAGCATGGTCAGTGGTTCAAACTGCGCATGGCTGAAGATGCTCTGAACGAGCAGCTCGAGAAGGCTCAGGCCTACATCGTTGATCGCCGCCGTCTGCTGGACGACAAGTTCGAAGACAAGAAGCGCAAACTGCAGCAGGGCGATGACCTGGCTCCAGGCGTGTTGAAAATCGTCAAGGTTTACCTGGCAATCCGTCGTCGCATCCAGCCGGGCGACAAGATGGCCGGTCGTCACGGTAACAAAGGTGTGGTCTCCGTGATCATGCCGGTTGAAGACATGCCGCACGATGCCAATGGCACCCCGGTCGACGTGGTCCTCAACCCACTGGGCGTACCTTCGCGTATGAACGTTGGTCAGATCCTTGAAACCCACTTGGGCCTCGCGGCCAAAGGTCTGGGTGAGAAGATCAACCGGATGGTCGAAGAGCAGCGTAAAGTCGCTGAACTGCGCACCTTCCTGGACGAGATCTACAACCAGATCGGCGGTCGTAACGAGGATCTGGACAGCTTCTCTGATCAGGAAATCCTAGATCTGGCGAAGAACCTGCGTGGCGGTGTTCCAATGGCCACTCCAGTGTTCGACGGCGCCAAGGAAAGCGAAATCAAGGCCATGCTGAAACTGGCAGACCTGCCGGAAAGCGGCCAGATGCAGCTGACTGACGGCCGTACCGGCAACAAGTTCGAGCGTCCAGTTACCGTTGGCTACATGTACATGCTGAAGCTGAACCACTTGGTAGACGACAAGATGCACGCGCGTTCTACCGGTTCGTACAGCCTGGTTACCCAGCAGCCGCTGGGTGGTAAGGCGCAGTTCGGTGGTCAGCGTTTCGGGGAGATGGAGGTCTGGGCACTGGAAGCATACGGTGCTGCTTACACTCTGCAAGAAATGCTCACAGTGAAGTCGGACGATGTGAACGGCCGTACCAAGATGTACAAAAACATCGTGGATGGCGATCACCGTATGGAGCCGGGCATGCCCGAGTCCTTCAACGTGTTGATCAAGGAAATTCGTTCCCTCGGCATCGATATCGATCTGGAAACCGAATAACACGTGACGCGAATCGAGAGCGGGGCAGGATTGCCCGCTCTCTGCTCCGCCAGGAGGAAAGGCCTTGAAAGACCTACTGAATTTGCTGAAAAACCAGGGTCAAGTCGAAGAGTTCGACGCCATCCGTATCGGATTGGCCTCGCCTGAGATGATCCGCTCATGGTCGTTCGGTGAAGTTAAAAAGCCGGAAACCATCAACTACCGTACGTTCAAACCTGAGCGTGACGGCCTGTTCTGCGCCAAGATCTTTGGCCCGGTAAAGGATTACGAGTGCCTGTGCGGTAAGTACAAGCGCTTGAAGCACCGTGGTGTGATCTGCGAGAAGTGCGGCGTTGAAGTTGCACTGGCCAAGGTTCGTCGTGAGCGCATGGCGCACATCGAACTGGCTTCGCCGGTTGCCCACATCTGGTTCCTGAAATCGCTGCCGTCCCGTATCGGCCTGCTGATGGACATGACCCTGCGTGATATCGAACGCGTTCTCTACTTCGAGAGCTATGTCGTTATCGATCCAGGCATGACCACTCTTGAAAAAGGTCAGCTGCTGAACGACGAGCAGTACTTCGAAGCGCTGGAAGAGTTCGGTGATGACTTCGACGCCCGCATGGGTGCTGAAGCTGTCCGTGAACTGTTGCACGCTATCGACCTGGAACACGAGATTGGCCGTCTGCGTGAAGAAATTCCGCAAACCAACTCCGAAACCAAGATCAAGAAGCTGTCCAAGCGTCTGAAGTTGATGGAAGCCTTCCAGGGTTCCGGCAACCTGCCAGAGTGGATGGTGCTGACCGTTCTGCCGGTTCTGCCGCCAGATCTGCGTCCACTGGTCCCGCTGGATGGCGGTCGCTTCGCGACTTCCGACCTCAACGATCTGTATCGTCGAGTGATCAACCGTAACAACCGTTTGAAGCGCCTGCTGGATCTGTCCGCTCCGGACATCATCGTGCGCAACGAAAAGCGCATGTTGCAGGAAGCTGTCGATGCTCTGCTCGACAACGGTCGTCGTGGCCGCGCTATCACCGGTTCGAACAAGCGTCCTCTGAAATCCCTGGCTGACATGATCAAGGGTAAGCAAGGTCGTTTCCGTCAGAACTTGCTCGGTAAGCGTGTTGACTACTCCGGTCGTTCGGTAATTACCGTAGGCCCGACCCTGCGTCTGCACCAGTGCGGTCTGCCGAAGAAGATGGCTCTCGAGCTGTTCAAGCCGTTCATTTTCGGCAAGCTGGAAATGCGTGGTCTCGCGACCACCATCAAAGCAGCCAAGAAAATGGTCGAGCGCGAGCTGCCAGAGGTTTGGGACGTTCTCGCTGAAGTGATTCGCGAACACCCGGTTCTTCTCAACCGTGCACCGACCCTTCACCGTCTGGGTATCCAGGCGTTTGAACCGGTACTGATCGAAGGTAAGGCTATCCAGCTGCACCCTCTGGTCTGCGCCGCGTACAACGCCGACTTCGACGGCGACCAAATGGCCGTGCACGTACCGCTGACTCTGGAAGCCCAGTTGGAAGCGCGTGCGTTGATGATGTCGACCAACAACATTCTGTCGCCAGCCAACGGTGAGCCAATCATCGTTCCGTCGCAGGACGTTGTATTGGGTCTGTACTACATGACTCGTGAAGCGATCAACGCCAAGGGCGAAGGTCGTGTGTTCGCGGATCTGCAGGAAGTTGACCGTGTGTTCCGTGCCGGCGAAGCCGCACTGCACGCCAAGGTTAAGGTTCGTATCAACGAAACCGTCAACGACCGTGACGGCAACAGCGTGAGCGGTACCCGTATCGTCGACACCACTGTCGGCCGTGCGCTGCTGTTCCAGGTTGTGCCAAAAGGTCTGTCGTACGACGTCGTCAACCTGCCGATGAAGAAAAAGGCGATCTCCAAGCTGATCAACCAGTGCTACCGCGTGGTTGGTTTGAAAGAGACCGTGATCTTCGCTGACCAGTTGATGTACACCGGTTTCGCTTACTCGACCATCTCCGGCGTTTCCATCGGTGTTAACGACTTCGTTATCCCTGACGAGAAAGCCCGCATCATCGGTGCTGCCACCGACGAAGTGAAAGAGATCGAGAGCCAGTACGCCTCCGGCCTGGTAACCCAGGGCGAGAAGTACAACAAAGTGATCGACCTTTGGTCGAAAGCGAACGACGAAGTTTCCAAGGCAATGATGGCCAACCTCTCGAAAGAGAAGGTTATCGACCGTCACGGCGTTGAAGTCGATCAAGAGTCTTTCAACTCGATGTACATGATGGCCGACTCGGGTGCGCGGGGTTCCGCAGCACAGATTCGTCAGCTGGCCGGTATGCGTGGTCTGATGGCCAAGCCGGACGGTTCCATCATCGAAACGCCGATTACTGCGAACTTCCGTGAAGGTTTGAGCGTACTTCAGTACTTCATCTCTACTCACGGTGCTCGTAAAGGTCTGGCGGATACCGCGTTGAAAACTGCGAACTCCGGTTACCTGACTCGTCGTCTGGTAGACGTGGCGCAGGATCTGGTTGTAACCGAGATCGATTGCGGCACCGAACACGGTCTGCTGATGACTCCGCACATTGAAGGCGGTGACGTTGTAGAGCCGTTGGGTGAGCGCGTATTGGGTCGTGTTATTGCCCGTGACGTATTCAAGCCAGGTACCGAGGACGTTATCGTTCCTGCCGGCACTCTGGTAGACGAGAAGTGGGTTGAGTTCATCGAGCTGAACAGCATCGACGAAGTGATCGTGCGTTCGCCGATCAGCTGCGAAACCCGCTATGGCATTTGCGCCAAGTGCTACGGCCGTGATCTGGCTCGTGGTCACCAGGTAAACATCGGTGAAGCGGTCGGCGTTATCGCTGCCCAGTCCATCGGTGAGCCGGGTACCCAGCTGACGATGCGTACGTTCCACATCGGTGGTGCGGCTAGCCGTACTTCCGCAGCTGACAGCGTTCAGGTGAAGAATGGCGGTACCGTCCGTCTGCACAACCTGAAGCATGTTGAGCGAGTGGATGGTCACCTGGTTGCTGTGTCCCGTTCCGGTGAGCTGGCGATCGCTGATGACTTCGGTCGTGAGCGTGAGCGTTACAAGCTGCCGTACGGTGCTGTGATTTCGGTTAAAGAAGGTGACAAGGTCGACGCTGGCGCAATCGTGGCCAAGTGGGATCCGCACACTCACCCGATCGTTACCGAAATGAAAGGTACCGTGACCTACGTGGGCATGGAAGAAGGCATCACGATCAAGCGTCAGACTGACGAATTGACCGGTATGACCAACATTGAAGTACTCGACGCGAAAGATCGTCCAGCTGCGGGCAAAGAAATCCGTCCAGCAGTGAAGATGGTCGACGACAACGGCAAAGATCTGTTGCTGCCAGGCACTGACGTTATCGCTCAGTACTTCCTGCCAGCCAACGCCCTGGTCGGTGTGGCTGACGGTGCGAAGATTGCGATCGGTGATGTTATCGCTCGTATCCCGCAAGAAACTTCGAAGACCCGTGACATCACCGGTGGTCTGCCGCGTGTTGCCGACTTGTTCGAAGCTCGTCGTCCGAAAGAAGCGTCGATTCTGGCTGAGGTCAGCGGCACCATCGCGTTCGGTAAAGAAACCAAAGGCAAGCGCCGTCTGGTTATTACCCCGAACGACGGTAGCGATCCGTACGAGGAGCTGATTCCGAAGTGGCGTCACCTGAACGTGTTCGAAGGCGAACAGGTAAACCGCGGCGAAGTTATCTCCGACGGTCCAAGCGATCCGCACGACATCCTGCGTCTGCTGGGTGTGAGCGCGCTGGCTAAGTACATCGTTAACGAGATCCAGGACGTTTACCGTCTGCAAGGCGTGAAGATCAACGATAAGCACATCGAGACCATCCTGCGTCAGATGCTGCGTAAAGTTGAAATCGCTGAATCCGGCGATTCGAGTTTCATCAAGGGCGACCAGATGGAACTGACTCACGTACTGGTAGAAAACGAGCGTTTGGGCGGCGAAGACAAGTTCGTCTCCAAGTACACTCGCGTTCTGTTGGGTATCACCAAGGCGTCGTTGTCCACCGAATCGTTCATCTCGGCAGCTTCCTTCCAGGAAACTACCCGCGTACTGACCGAAGCGGCAGTCACCGGCAAGCGCGATTACCTGCGCGGCCTGAAAGAAAACGTAGTCGTGGGTCGTCTGATCCCGGCCGGTACCGGTCTGGCATATCACAGCGAGCGCAAGCGTCGCCGTGATGCTGACAAGCCGTTGCGCGTAAGCGCCAGTGAAGTGGAAGCTGCACTGACCGAAGCGCTGAACTCGAGCGGTAACTGAGTTCTGCGGTAAATGAGCGTAAGGCCCTGATCGCTCCGTTCATCGAATCGAGACATTTTGTCGAGGTTCGAAGGGCGGGGAGGTCGGGGCCTTGCCTTGACTGGGGACAAGATCCTCTTTAGACTCTTGATCCCCTAAATTTGGCGGGAATTCGTTCCTGCCATTTTGCTTTTCTTGCAAGACAATAGCGTCGCAAGACAACAGTGGAGCTAGTAGATGGCAACTATCAACCAGCTGGTACGTCAGCCGCGTAAGCGTATCGTCGAGAAATCCGACGTACCTGCGCTGCAGAACTGCCCGCAACGTCGTGGCGTGTGCACCCGTGTGTACACCACCACGCCGAAAAAACCTAACTCGGCACTGCGTAAAGTATGCCGTGTGCGCCTGACCAACGGTTTCGAGGTTTCCTCGTACATCGGTGGTGAAGGTCACAACCTGCAAGAGCACAGCGTGGTACTGATCCGCGGCGGTCGTGTAAAAGACTTGCCAGGTGTTCGTTACCACACCGTTCGCGGCTCCTTGGATACTTCCGGCGTTAAAGGCCGTAACCAGGGTCGTTCGAAGTACGGTACCAAGCGTCCGAAGTAATCGGCCGTTTTGCAGATTTTCATTTTATTGAGTCGATAAGAGTAAGGTCGGGCACGCATCCATTGGATCTGTCCCGAGCTAACCTGAAGACCGCTTGAGGGCTTATCATGCCAAGACGTCGCGTAGCAGCAAAGCGTGAGATTCTGGACGATCCGAAATACGGAAGCCAGATCCTCGCCAAATTCATGAACCACGTTATGGAAAGCGGCAAGAAAGCCGTTGCCGAGCGTATCGTTTATGGTGCCCTGGAAACCGTTGCGACCCGTAAGGCTGGCACCGATCCCCTGGAACTCTTCGAAAAAGCACTCGACGCCATCGCTCCGCTGGTCGAAGTGAAGTCGCGCCGCGTTGGTGGTGCTACTTACCAGGTTCCGGTCGAGGTTCGTCCTTCCCGTCGTAACGCCCTGGCAATGCGCTGGTTGGTAGACTTCGCCCGTAAGCGTGGCGAGAAGTCTATGGCTCTGCGTTTGGCTGGCGAACTGCTGGATGCTGCTGAAGGTAAAGGTGCTGCTGTTAAGAAGCGTGAAGACGTGCACCGTATGGCTGAAGCCAACAAAGCTTTCTCGCACTACCGCTTCTAATTTTAGCTTCACTAATTTTGCGAGGGCTTTATGGCTCGTACTACTCCGATTAGCCGCTACCGTAACATCGGTATCGTCGCTCACGTGGATGCTGGTAAAACCACCACCACCGAGCGCGTCCTTTTTTACACCGGCAAAAGTCACAAAATGGGCGAGGTGCATGATGGCGCCGCGACCACAGACTGGATGGTGCAGGAGCAGGAGCGTGGTATTACCATTACTTCTGCTGCCATCACCGCTTTCTGGAAAGGTTCCGAGAAGCAGTACAAGGATGAGCACCGCTTCAACGTGATCGATACCCCGGGCCACGTTGACTTCACTATTGAAGTTGAGCGTTCCCTGCGCGTACTCGACGGCGCTGTCGTTGTGTTCTGCGGTACTTCGGGTGTTGAGCCTCAGTCGGAAACCGTATGGCGTCAAGCCAACAAATACGGTGTTCCACGTCTTGTTTACGTAAACAAGATGGACCGTGCTGGTGCCAACTTCCTGCGCGTGATCGGTCAGATCAAGCAGCGTCTGGGTCACACTCCGGTGCCGATCCAGTTGGCCATCGGTTCCGAAGACAACTTCCAGGGTCAGATCGATCTGATCAACATGCAAGCTGTCTACTGGAATGACTCTGACAAAGGTATGGTCCCTGTTCGCAAGGACATTCCTGCTGAGCTCCAAGAGCTGGCTGAAGAGTGGCGCAACAACATGGTTGAAGCTGCTGCTGAAGCCAACGAAGAGCTGATGAACAAGTACCTGGAAGGCGAAGAGCTGTCGATCGAAGAGATCAAAGCTGCTTTGCGTCAGCGTACTATCGCCGGCGAAATCGTTCTGGCTGTTTGCGGTTCTTCGTTCAAGAACAAGGGTGTTCCCCTGGTTCTCGACGCCGTTATCGACTTCCTGCCTGCACCGACCGACATTCCTGCGATCAAGGGTACTGACCCTGATAACGAGGAAATCGAGCTGGAGCGTCATGCAGACGATGCGGAGCCGTTCTCGGCTCTGGCGTTCAAGATCGCTACCGACCCATTCGTGGGTACCTTGACCTTCGTCCGTGTTTACTCGGGCGTGTTGAACTCCGGTGACGGCGTGATCAACTCGGTTAAAGGTAAAAAAGAGCGCGTGGGTCGTATGGTGCAAATGCACGCAAACGCCCGTGAAGAGATCAAGGAAGTACGCGCTGGTGACATCGCGGCCCTGATCGGCATGAAGGACGTCACCACTGGTGAAACCCTCTGCAACGCTGACAAGCCAATCATCCTGGTTCGCATGGACTTCCCGGAGCCGGTTATTTCGGTTGCCGTAGAGCCTAAGACCAAGGATGACCAGGAAAAAATGGGTATCGCTCTGGGCAAGCTTGCTCAGGAAGACCCGTCTTTCCGCGTTAAAACTGATGAAGAGACTGGTCAGACGATCATCTCCGGCATGGGCGAGCTGCACCTGGACATCCTGGTTGACCGGATGCGCCGTGAGTTCAACGTCGAAGCCAACATCGGCAAGCCTCAGGTTTCGTATCGTGAGCGCATCACGAAGAACTGTGAAATCGAAGGCAAGTTCGTTCGTCAGTCCGGCGGTCGTGGTCAGTTCGGCCATTGCTGGATCCGTTTTGCTCCTGCTGACGAAGGTCAGGAAGGTCTGCAGTTCGTGAACGAAGTTGTAGGTGGTGTGGTTCCTAAGGAATACATCCCGGCTATCCAGAAGGGTATCGAAGAGCAGATGAAGAACGGCGTTGTTGCCGGCTATCCGCTGATCGGCCTGAAGGCTACCGTGTTCGATGGTTCTTACCACGACGTCGACTCCAACGAGATGGCGTTTAAAGTGGCTGCCTCCATGGCGACCAAGCAGCTGGCCCAGAAGGGCGGTGGTGAGTTGCTTGAGCCGATCATGGCTGTAGAGGTTGTTACGCCTGAAGACTATATGGGTGATGTGATGGGCGACCTTAACCGTCGTCGTGGCATGATCCAGGGTATGGAAGACACAGTGTCCGGCAAGGTTATCCGTGCCGAGGTTCCACTGGGTGAGATGTTCGGTTATGCGACCGACGTTCGTTCCATGTCCCAGGGTCGCGCAAGCTACTCTATGGAATTCAAAAAATACGATACGGCTCCGTCGCACATCGTCGAATCCGTAACCAAAAAACAAGGCTGATTCAGCCCCTTTAGGCTAGGAGTTAATTGTCGTGGCTAAAGAAAAATTTGATCGTTCCCTACCGCACGTCAACGTTGGCACCATCGGTCACGTTGACCACGGTAAAACCACTCTGACTGCTGCTCTGACTCGCGTTTGCTCCGAAGTTTTCGGTTCCGCAATCGTTGACTTCGACAAGATCGACAGCGCACCAGAAGAAAAAGCTCGCGGTATCACCATCAACACCGCGCACGTTGAGTACAACTCGAAGATCCGTCACTACGCTCACGTCGACTGCCCAGGTCACGCTGACTATGTGAAGAACATGATCACCGGTGCTGCTCAAATGGACGGCGCTATTCTGGTTTGCTCGGCCGCTGATGGTCCGATGCCACAAACCCGTGAGCACATCCTGCTGTCCCGTCAGGTAGGTGTTCCGTACATCGTGGTTTTCCTGAACAAGGCTGACCTGGTAGACGACGCTGAGCTGCTGGAACTGGTTGAGATGGAAGTTCGCGACCTGCTGTCCACCTACGACTTCCCGGGCGATGACACTCCAATCATCATCGGTTCGGCTCGTATGGCTCTGGAAGGCAAAGACGACAACGAGATGGGCACCACTGCCGTCAAGAAACTGGTTGAGACTCTGGATGCTTACATCCCAGAACCAGTTCGTATGATCGACAAGCCATTCCTGATGCCAATCGAAGACGTATTCTCGATCTCGGGTCGCGGTACTGTTGTGACTGGTCGTATCGAGCGCGGTATCGTTCGCGTTCAGGATCCGCTGGAAATCGTTGGTCTGCGTGACACCACCGTTACTACTTGCACCGGTGTTGAAATGTTCCGCAAGCTGCTCGACGAAGGTCGTGCTGGCGAGAACTGCGGCGTTCTGCTGCGTGGTACCAAGCGTGACGACGTTGAGCGTGGTCAGGTTCTGGTTAAGCCGGGTTCGGTTAAGCCGCACACCAAGTTCACTGCAGAAGTTTACGTTCTGAGCAAGGAAGAAGGCGGTCGTCACACTCCGTTCTTCAAAGGCTACCGTCCACAGTTCTACTTCCGTACTACTGACGTGACTGGTAACTGCGAGCTGCCAGAAGGCGTTGAAATGGTAATGCCAGGTGACAACATTCAGATGACTGTTACCCTGATCAAAACCATCGCGATGGAAGATGGTCTGCGTTTCGCTATCCGTGAAGGCGGTCGTACCGTCGGCGCTGGCGTCGTAGCTAAAATCATCGAGTAATTCTCTTTTTAGAGTTTGCTTGATGCTTTGAAAAAGCCCCCGCTCAGCGGGGGCTTTTTTATTGGGTTGACACCTATCTGGGGCGTCTATAGAATTGCGCCTCCTTTTAACGGGCGTATTGCGCTCGGTGGGAATAGCAGCCGGAGTCTGAAATCCAATGCAAAATCAGCAAATCCGTATCAGGTTGAAGGCTTTCGACCATCGCCTGATCGACCAATCAACCCAGGAAATCGTGGAAACCGCGAAACGTACTGGTGCTCAAGTGCGTGGTCCAATTCCACTGCCTACCCGTAAAGAGCGGTTCACCGTTCTGGTTTCTCCGCACGTCAACAAAGACGCGCGCGACCAGTACGAAATCCGCACTCATAAGCGCGTTCTGGACATCGTCCAGCCAACGGATAAAACCGTTGATGCTCTTATGAAGCTTGATCTTGCGGCCGGTGTGGAAGTGCAGATCAGCCTCGGCTAAGACTCGGTCTTAGTCGTGTAACGCTCTGAAATGGGCGGCCATAGCGGGTGAAAGCCCCGTACACTCATGAGGTTTACAACATGACTATTGGTGTAGTCGGTCGTAAATGCGGTATGACCCGTATTTTCACCGAAGAAGGTGTCTCCATTCCGGTCACGGTCATTGAGATCGAGCCGAATCGCGTCACCCAGTTCAAAACTGAAGAGACCGATGGCTATCGTGCAGTGCAAGTCACTGTCGGCGAGCGTCGTGCTTCGCGTGTAACAGCAGCTCAGGCTGGCCACTTCGCTAAAGCGAACGTTGCCGCTGGTCGCACTACCATGGAATTCCGTCTTGAAGAAGGCGAGTACCAGGCTGGCGATCTGATCAACGCTGAAATCTTCGCCGCTGGTCAACTGGTTGATGTAACCGGTCAGTCCAAGGGTAAAGGCTTCCAGGGTACGATCAAGCGTTGGAATTTCCGCGGGCAAGATAACACCCACGGTAACTCCGTATCCCACCGCGTCCCAGGCTCTATCGGCCAGTGCCAGACTCCTGGTCGTGTATTCAAGGGCAAAAAAATGTCCGGTCATATGGGCGCTGAGCGCGTGACCGTGCAGTCCCTGGAAGTAGTGCGCGTGGACGCTGAACGCAATCTGTTGTTGGTCAAGGGTGCTGTTCCTGGCGCTACTGGCGGCAACCTGGTTGTACGTCCAGCAGCCAAGGCTCGCGGTTAAGGGGAAGCTGACATGCAATTAAATGTAAATGACGCTCAAGCGATCGAAGTTTCCGAACTGACATTTGGCGGCGAATTCAACGAGACGCTGGTTCACCAAGCAGTCGTGGCCTACATGGCCGGCGGCCGTCAAGGTACCAAGCAGCAAAAGACCCGTTCCGACGTTCGTGGTGGCGGTAAGCGCCCATGGCGTCAGAAAGGTACTGGCCGTGCTCGTGCCGGTACTATCCGTAGCCCAATCTGGCGTGGCGGCGGTACCACTTTTGCAGCACGTCCACAGGATCACTCCCAGAAGCTGAACAAGAAGATGTACCGCGCAGCAATGCGTTCCATCCTTGCTGAGCTGGTGCGTACTGATCGCCTGGTCGTGGTTCAGGATTTCGCTGTTGAAACTCCGAAAACCAAAGATCTGCTGGGCAAGCTGAACAACATGAGCCTGACCGACGTTTTGATCGTGTCGGACGCTGTTGATCAGAACCTGTACCTGGCTGCTCGCAACCTGCCGCACGTAGATGTACGTGATGTTCAAGGTTCCGATCCAGTTAGTCTGATCGCATACGACAAGGTGTTGATCACCGTGTCGGCCGTGAAGAAATTCGAGGAGCTGCTGGGATGAACCAGGAACGCGTATTTAAAGTTCTGCTTGGCCCGCACGTTTCCGAGAAGGCTACGGTTCTGGCAGACAAGAAAGGCCAGTTCGTTTTCAAGGTTGCTACTGACGCAACCAAGCTGGAAATCAAGAAGGCCGTCGAAAGCCTGTTCAGCGTGAAAGTAGAGCGCGTCACTACCCTGAATGTTCTGGGTAAGAGCAAGCGCACTGCTCGCGGTCTGGGCAAGCGTAATGACTGGAAGAAGGCAGTTATCTCCCTTCAGCCAGGCCAAGATCTCGATTTCAGCAGCAGTGCTGAGTAAGGAAGGGGTGCATCATGGCAATCGTTAAATGCAAACCGACTTCCCCTGGCCGCCGTTTTGTGGTCAAGGTGGTCAACCAGGAGCTGCATAAAGGCGCTCCTCACGCACCGCTGCTCGAGAAAAAATCGAAGACTGGTGGTCGTAACAACAATGGCCGTATTACCACGCGTCACATCGGTGGTGGTCATAAGCAGCATTATCGTATGGTCGATTTCCGTCGCAACGACAAAGATGGCATCGTCGCCACTGTCGAGCGTATCGAATACGATCCAAACCGTACTGCTCACATCGCACTGCTCTGCTACGCAGACGGCGAGCGCCGCTACATCATCGCCCCTAAAGGCGTGAGTGCTGGCGACCAGCTGATCGCAGGCGCTCTGGCTCCAATCAAGCCAGGCAACGCTCTGCAACTGCGCAACATTCCAGTGGGTTCTACCGTACACGGCATCGAACTGAAGCCAGGTAAAGGCGCACAGATCGCTCGTTCCGCTGGTGCTTCGGCTCAGCTGATCGCTCGTGAAGGCGTTTACGTTACCCTGCGTCTGCGTTCCGGTGAAATGCGTAAAGTACTGGCTGAATGCCGTGCGACCCTGGGCGAAGTCTCGAACTCCGAGCACAGCCTGCGTTCGCTGGGTAAAGCTGGTGCCAAGCGCTGGCGTGGCGTTCGCCCAACCGTTCGTGGTGTTGCCATGAACCCGGTTGACCACCCACATGGTGGTGGTGAAGGTCGTACCTCTGGTGGTCGTCATCCGGTATCGCCATGGGGCTTCCCGACTAAGGGCGCGAAGACTCGTGGTAATAAGCGTACCGACAAAATGATCGTCCGTCGTCGCAAGTAAATAGAGGGATACGACAGTGCCACGTTCTCTGAAAAAAGGTCCTTTTATTGATCTTCACCTACTGAAGAAGATCGAAGTGGCGGCGGAAAAGAACGATCGCAAACCAATTAAGACTTGGTCGCGTCGTTCGATGATCCTGCCACAAATGGTCGGTCTGACCATCGCAGTACACAACGGTCGTCAGCACGTCCCAGTTCTCGTTAACGAAGACATGGTCGGCCACAAACTGGGCGAGTTCGCCGGTACCCGCAACTATCGCGGGCACGTGGCTGACAAGAAAGCCAAGCGTTAAGGGGTTAGGAAATGGAAGTAGCCGCTAAGTTGTCGGGCGCTCGAATCTCCGCCCAGAAAGCCCGCTTGGTCGCCGACCAGATCCGCGGGAAGAAGGTGGGCGAAGCGCTCAACTTGTTGGCTTTCAGCAGTAAGAAAGCCGCCGAGATCATGAAGAAAGTGCTGGAGTCGGCCGTAGCCAACGCCGAGCATAACGAAGGCGCAGACGTTGATGACCTGAAGGTCAGCACCGTTTTCGTCAACGAAGGGCGTTCGCTGAAGCGCATCATGCCACGTGCCAAAGGCCGTGCTGATCGCATCGTCAAGCGGTCTTGCCATATCACTGTCAAGGTTGCTGACAAGTAACGGAGTCGAAGAGATGGGTCAGAAAGTACATCCCATTGGCATTCGCCTGGGAATCGTCAAGGAGCACACCTCCGTCTGGTACGCAGACGGTCGGACTTATGCGGACTACTTGTTCGCAGATCTGAAAGTGCGTGAGTATCTCCAAGACAAACTAAAAAGCGCGTCCGTAAGCCGTATCGATATCCATCGTCCGGCCCAAACTGCACGTATCACCATCCACACCGCTCGTCCAGGTATCGTTATCGGGAAGAAAGGTGAAGATGTTGAGAAACTGCGTCAGGACCTGACCAAGCAAATGGGTGTGCCTGTGCACATCAATATCGAAGAGATCCGCAAGCCGGAGCTCGACGGTATGCTGGTTGCGCAGAGCGTAGCTCAGCAGCTGGAGCGTCGTGTAATGTTCCGTCGCGCTATGAAGCGCGCAGTACAGAACGCCATGCGCATTGGTGCCAAGGGCATCAAAATCCAAGTGAGCGGTCGTCTCGGCGGTGCTGAAATCGCACGTACTGAATGGTATCGCGAAGGTCGTGTGCCATTGCACACCCTGCGTGCCGACATCGACTATGCCAACTACGAAGCTCACACCACTTACGGTGTGATCGGTGTAAAGGTTTGGATCTTCAAAGGCGAAGTTATTGGTGGTCGCCAAGAAGAGCTGAAACCACAAGCACCAGCGCCTCGTAAAAAAGCTGCTAAGTAAGGGGTACGCCAAATGTTGCAACCTAAGCGTACGAAGTTCCGCAAGCAGATGACAGGCCACAACCGTGGTCTGGCTCAGCGCGGTAGCAAAGTCAGCTTCGGCGAGTTCGCGCTGAAGTCTGTAGCTCGTGGTCGTCTCACCGCTCGTCAGATCGAGTCAGCGCGTCGTGCTCTGACCCGTCACGTTAAACGTGGCGGCAAGATCTGGATCCGTGTATTCCCGGACAAGCCTATTTCCAAAAAGCCCCTCGAAGTTCGTATGGGTAAAGGTAAGGGTAGTGTGGAGTACTGGGTTGCCCAGATTCAGCCAGGCAAAGTCCTGTATGAAATCGAGGGTGTTTCTGAAGAGCTGGCGCGTGAGGCTTTTGCCCTGGCTGCTGCAAAGCTGCCGCTCGCCACCGCCTTTGTTAAACGGACGGTGATGTGATGAAAGCGAATGAACTTCGTGAAAAATCCGCACAGCAGCTGAACGAGCAACTGCTCGGCTTGCTGCGCGACCAGTTCAATCTGCGTATGCAGAAAGCAACTGGCCAGTTGGGGCAGTCTCATCTGCTCTCGCAAGTTAAACGTGACATCGCTCGCGTGAAGACTGTGCTCAACCAGCAGGCAGGTAAGTGATCATGGCTGAAGCCGAAAAAACTGTCCGTACGCTGACTGGCCGTGTTGTCAGCGACAAGATGGACAAAACCATCACCGTACTGATCGAGCGTCGCGTAAAGCACCCGATCTACGGTAAATACGTTAAGCGTTCGACTAAGCTGCACGCGCACGACGAAACCAACCAGTGCCACATCGGCGACAAAGTCACTATTCGTGAAACTCGTCCTATGGCCAAGACCAAGTCTTGGGCGCTGGTTGATGTTCTCGAACGCGCTGTGGAAGTCTAAGGACTAGGGGTCGGAGAAATTATATGATTCAGACTCAATCCATGCTCGATGTGGCCGATAACAGCGGCGCTCGCCGTGTTATGTGCATCAAGGTGCTGGGTGGCTCCCATCGTCGTTACGCTGGTATCGGTGACATCATCAAAGTTACCGTGAAGGAAGCAATTCCTCGCGGTAAAGTGAAAAAAGGCCAAGTGATGACTGCTGTTGTAGTCCGCACTCGTCACGGCGTACGTCGTGCTGATGGCTCCATTATCCGCTTTGATGGCAACGCTGCTGTTCTTCTGAACAACAAGCAAGAGCCGATCGGCACCCGTATCTTTGGGCCAGTGACCCGTGAACTTCGTACTGAGAAGTTCATGAAGATCGTCTCGCTCGCCCCAGAAGTGCTGTAAGGAGATCCGACATGCAAAAGATTCGTCGTGACGACGAGATCATCGTGATCGCCGGCAAAGACAAAGGTAAGCGCGGTAAGGTGCTCAAGGTTCTTGCTAATAACCGTCTGGTTATCAGCGGTCTGAACCTGGTAAAGCGTCATACCAAGCCTAACCCGATGTCGGGCGTGCAAGGCGGTATCGTCGAAAAAGAAGCTCCACTGGACGCTTCTAACGTCGCCATTTTCAACGGCGAAACCAACAAGGCTGACCGCGTTGGTTTCAAAGTAGAAGACGGCAAGAAAATTCGTGTCTTCAAGTCGACCCAAAAAGCGGTTGATGCTTGAACACTGCTAGGTAGAAGACCATGGCACGACTAAAAGAGATTTACTGGAAGGAAATCGCACCGAAGCTTAAGGAAGAACTTAAGCTTTCGAACGTGATGGAAGTTCCACGCGTTACAAAAATCACCCTGAACATGGGTCTGGGCGAAGCTGTTGGTGACAAAAAAGTCATCGAGCATGCTGTTGCTGACCTGGAAAAGATCACCGGCCAAAAAGTCGTTGTGACCTACGCTCGTAAATCCATCGCTGGCTTTAAAGTCCGTGAAGGATGGCCGATCGGCGTCAAGGTGACTCTGCGCCGTGAGCGTATGTATGAGTTCCTGGATCGTCTGCTGTCGATCTCCCTGCCTCGGGTTCGCGACTTCCGCGGCCTGAATGCCAAGTCCTTCGATGGTCGTGGTAACTACAGCATGGGCGTGAAAGAGCAGATCATCTTCCCGGAAATCGACTACGACAAGATCGATGCTCTCCGCGGTCTGGACATTACCCTGACCACCACTGCCAAGAACGATGATGAAGGCCGCGCTCTGCTGCGTGCTTTCAAATTCCCGTTCCGCAACTGATTGGAGTAGGAAAATGGCCAAGAAGAGCATGAAAAACCGTGAGCTGAAGCGTCAGCTCACTGTTGCCAAGTACGCCACCAAGCGTGCAGCGCTGAAAGCTATCATCGTTGATCTGAACGCAAGTCCAGAAGCGCGTTGGGAAGCTACCGTAGCTCTGCAGAAGCAACCACGTGACGCAAGCGCTTCGCGCATGCGTAACCGTTGCCGCCTGACTGGTCGTCCGCACGGCGTTTACCGCAAGTTCGGCCTTGGCCGTAACAAGCTGCGTGAAGCTGCAATGCGTGGTGACGTACCAGGTCTGGTTAAAGCCAGCTGGTAATTGTTGTCAAAGTCTCGATGTTCGGGTTCCCAAGAACCTGACCATCGGTGGCCTTGAATCTGAATCAAGCCCCTTTTGGGGCTTGATTCATTTCTGGGGTGTGTCTAGAATGACCGGCTCGCCTGAGCCCGTGTTTTTCATGCCCGGAAGTTCTCGGCGACAAGTAGTAGCCGTAAGGCTAATTTTTCTGTATTAGGAGCGTCTAGCCCATGAGTATGCAGGACCCGTTAGCGGACATGCTAACTCGAATCCGTAATGCCCAGATGGCTGAAAAGTCTGTCGTAAGCATGCCGTCTTCCACGCTGAAGGTGGCTGTAGCAAAAGTCCTGAAGGACGAAGGTTACATCGCGGATTTTCAGATCACCACCGACGCTAAGCCGTCGTTGTCCATCGAGCTGAAGTACTTCGAAGGCCGTCCGGTTATCGAAGAAGTGAAGCGCGTTAGTCGTCCAGGCCTGCGTCAGTACAAGTCCGTTGAAGATCTGCCGAAAGTTCGTGGCGGTCTTGGCGTGTCTATCGTCTCCACCAACAAAGGTGTGATGACGGATCGTGCTGCGCGCGCTGCCGGTGTCGGCGGCGAAGTTCTTTGCACTGTGTTCTAAGGGGGGATAAGCATGTCTCGCGTCGCTAAGAACCCCGTTAAGCTGCCAGCCGGTGTCGAAGTAAAATTCGCAGGCCAACAGCTTTCGGTGAAGGGTGCCAAGGGTACTCTTGAACTGAACATCCATTCGTCCGTTGAGATCGTTGAAGAAGCTGGTGAGCTGCGTTTCGCTGCTCGCAATGGCGATCAACAAACTCGCGCAATGGCCGGTACCACGCGTGCGTTGGTAAACAACATGGTCCAAGGCGTAAGCCAAGGCTTCGAGCGCAAGCTCCAGCTGGTCGGTGTTGGTTACAAGGCGCAAGCAAAAGGCACGGTTTTGAACCTGGCCCTTGGCTTCTCGCACCCAGTGGATTACGAACTGCCGGAAGGCATCACCGCTGAGACTCCTAGCCAGACCGATATCCTGATCAAGGGCATCGACAAGCAGCTGGTAGGTCAAGTGGCCGCTGAGATCCGCGACTTCCGTCCACCAGAGCCGTACAAAGGCAAAGGTGTGCGCTACGCGGACGAAGTCGTCCGTCGTAAAGAAGCCAAGAAGAAGTAGGGCATAGCAAATGACCGACAAAAAAGTTACTCGACTGCGTCGCGCTCGCAAAGCACGCCTGAAAATGCACGAACTCGAAGTCGTGCGTCTCTGCGTGTTCCGCTCGTCGCAGCACATCTACGCCCAGGTCATCTCGGCCGACGGCAACAAAGTCCTGGCAAGTGCCTCGACTTTGGATAAAGAACTGCGTGATGGCGCCACTGGCAACATCGACGCGGCCACAAAGGTTGGCCAGCTGGTCGCTACGCGTGCTAAGGCCGCTGGCGTCTCGCAAGTGGCTTTCGACCGCTCTGGCTTCAAGTACCACGGCCGCGTTAAAGCGCTGGCTGATGCTGCTCGTGAAGCTGGGCTGGAGTTCTAAGTTATGTCAAATAACGACCAAAAGCGCGACGAAGGCTACATTGAGAAGCTGGTTCAAGTTAACCGCGTAGCCAAAACCGTTAAAGGCGGCCGTATCTTCACTTTCACCGCGTTGACCGTGGTTGGTGATGGTAAAGGGCGTGTTGGCTTCGGCCGTGGCAAGTCGCGTGAAGTGCCTGCTGCGATCCAGAAGGCAATGGAAGCTGCTCGCCGCAACATGATCCAAGTTGATCTGAACGGCACCACTCTGCAGTACGCAATGAAGTCCGCTCACGGCGCTTCGAAGGTGTACATGCAGCCTGCTTCTGAAGGTACCGGTATCATCGCTGGCGGCGCTATGCGTGCTGTCCTCGAAGTTGCTGGCGTTCAGAACGTTCTGGCCAAGTGCTACGGCTCGACTAACCCGGTAAACGTGGTTCACGCCACTTTCAAAGGTTTGAAAGCTATGCAGTCTCCTGAATCCATTGCCGCCAAGCGTGGCAAAAGCGTCAAGGAGATCTTCTGATCATGGCTACCGTTAAAGTAACGCTGATCAAAAGCATGACCGGCCGCATCCCTAACCACAAACTGTGCGTTAAGGGTCTGGGTCTGCGTCGCATCGGTCACACTGTAGAAGTCCAGGATACTCCCGAGAATCGCGGGATGATCAACAAGGCTTACTACATGCTGCGTGTCGAGGGTTAATCGATGAAACTCAATGATCTGAGTCCAGCGCCGGGTTCCCGTCGCGAAAAGCATCGTCCGGGCCGTGGTATCGGTAGCGGTTTGGGTAAGACTGGTGGCCGTGGTCACAAAGGTCAGACCTCCCGCTCCGGTGGCACCATTGCTCCAGGCTTTGAAGGCGGTCAACAGCCGCTGCATCGTCGCCTGCCGAAGTTCGGTTTCGTTTCCCTGAAAGCCATGGACCGCGCAGAAGTGCGTCTGTCCGAGCTGGCTAAAGTGGAAGGCGACATCGTCACCGTGCAGTCCCTGAAAGATGCCAACGTGATCAACGTCAACGTACAGCGTGTGAAAATCATGCTGTCCGGTGAAGTGACTCGCGCTGTCACTATCGGCAAGGGAATCGGCGCCACCAAAGGTGCGCGTGCGGCTATCGAAGCAGCTGGCGGCAAGTTCGAGGAATAAATGGCTAAGCAAGGTGCTCTCTCTGCGCTCGGCAAAGGCGGTATGTCTGAACTCTGGGCTCGTCTGCGTTTTCTGTTCCTGGCGATTATCGTCTACCGAATAGGCGCACACATCCCGGTTCCAGGTATCAACCCGGACCGACTCGCAGACCTGTTTCGACAGAATGAGGGGACCATTCTTAGCTTGTTCAACATGTTCTCCGGCGGCGCGCTGGAACGGATGAGCATCTTTGCATTGGGGATCATGCCGTACATTTCGGCATCGATCATCATGCAACTGATGACCGCCGTCAGTCCGCAGCTGGAGCAGTTGAAGAAGGAAGGTGAAGCTGGCCGTCGCAAGATCAGCCAGTACACCCGCTACGGCACCGTCGTCCTCGCTCTCGTTCAGGCTATTGGCATGTCCATTGGTCTGGCAGGGCAGGGCGTTGCGTTCACTGGTGACTTTGGCTTCCATTTCGTCGCGGTATCCACTTTTGTGGCTGGTGCGATGTTCATGATGTGGCTGGGTGAGCAGATTACTGAGCGTGGTGTAGGTAACGGTATCTCGATGTTGATTTTTTCGGGTATCGTCGCCGGTCTTCCGAGAGCAATCGGGCAGTCTTTCGAGTCTGCGCGTCAGGGCGATATCAACATCTTCGCCTTGGTTGCCATCGGTCTGCTGGCAGTAGCGATTATCGGTTTCGTGGTGTTCATTGAGCGTGGTCAGCGTCGTATCGCTGTTCACTACGCCAAGCGTCAGCAGGGCCGCAAGGTTTTTGCTGCGCAGACTAGCCACCTGCCGTTGAAGGTGAACATGGCCGGTGTTATTCCGGCTATTTTCGCGAGCAGCATTTTGCTGTTCCCGGCTTCGTTGGGTGCCTGGTTCGGTCAGTCTGAAGGTATGGGCTGGTTGCAGGACATCTCGCAGTCGATCGCTCCTGGTCAGCCGTTGAATATTCTGCTGTTTAGTGCAGGGATTATTTTCTTCTGCTTCTTCTATACGGCGTTGATGTTCAATCCGAAAGACGTAGCGGAAAACCTGAAGAAGTCCGGTGCCTTTATTCCGGGCATCCGTCCAGGTGAGCAGTCTGCGCGCTACATTGATGGCGTTCTGACCCGCTTGACCATGTTCGGTGCTCTTTACATGACGGCCGTGTGCCTGTTGCCCCAGTTCCTGGTGGTTGCAGCAAACGTTCCGTTCTACCTTGGCGGGACCTCGTTGCTGATCGTGGTCGTGGTTGTGATGGACTTCATGTCCCAAGTACAATCGCACCTCGTTTCGCACCAGTACGAATCCCTGATGAAGAAAGCCAACCTGAAGGGTTACGGCAGCGGCATGTTGCGCTGAGTACCCATAAGGTTCGAGGAGTTGGTGATGAAAGTTCGTGCATCGGTGAAAAAGCTGTGCCGTAACTGCAAGATTATTCGCCGCGAAGGTGTTGTTCGAGTAATTTGCAGCGCGGAACCGCGTCACAAACAGCGCCAAGGCTGAGTGTGATTGTGCTTCAAGCCCGGTAGCTAGTGCGCTACCGGGTTGATTATTTGTTATTACAGCGATATTATCTCGCGCCCTATTTCTTGGCTTCCGGGGCGTAGGTAGCTGTCAATTGGAGTCCCACTGAATGGCCCGTATTGCAGGCGTTAACATTCCAGATAACAAGCATACTGTTATCTCGCTGACCTACATCTATGGTGTTGGTCGCACTACTGCGCAGAAGATCTGTGCAGTGACTGGGGTAAACCCAGCAGCAAAGATCAAAGATCTGAGCGACGAGCAAATTGAACAGCTGCGTGGCGAAGTGGCGAAGTTCACCACTGAAGGTGACCTGCGTCGCGAAATCAACATGAAAATCAAGCGCTTGATGGACCTCGGTTGCTATCGCGGTCTGCGTCATCGTCGTGGTCTGCCAGTACGCGGTCAGCGTACCAAGACCAACGCGCGTACCCGTAAAGGTCCGCGTAAGCCGATCCGCAAGTAATCGCCCCAGCGAATCGACAGGAATTTAATCATGGCAAAACCTGCTGCTCGTCCTCGTAAAAAAGTTAAAAAGACAGTGGTTGATGGCATCGCCCACATCCATGCATCTTTTAACAACACCATCGTGACCATTACCGACCGTCAAGGTAACGCTCTTTCCTGGGCTACCTCCGGTGGTTCGGGTTTCCGCGGTTCCCGCAAGTCCACCCCGTTTGCTGCTCAAGTAGCTGCTGAACGTGCTGGTCAAGCTGCGCTGGAATACGGCCTGAAAAACCTCGACGTTAACGTCAAGGGCCCAGGTCCAGGTCGTGAATCCGCAGTCCGCGCTTTGAACGGCTGTGGCTACAAGATCGCCAGCATCACCGACGTGACGCCAATCCCGCACAACGGGTGCCGTCCGCCGAAGAAGCGCCGCGTGTAATCCAGGAGATTGTAAAGAATGGCTCGTTACATTGGTCCAAAATGCAAACTCGCTCGTCGCGAAGGCACCGATCTCTTCCTGAAGAGCGGCGTGCGCGCGATCGAATCGAAGTGCAACATTGAAGCAGCACCTGGTATCCACGGCCAACGCCGCGGTCGCCAGTCCGATTACGGCACCCAACTGCGTGAAAAGCAGAAGGTCCGTCGTATCTACGGCGTTCTCGAGCGTCAGTTCAGCGGCTACTACAAAGAAGCTGCTGGCAAGAAAGGTGCAACCGGTGAAAACCTGCTGCAACTGCTCGAATGCCGTCTGGACAACGTTGTATACCGTATGGGCTTTGGTTCGACTCGTGCCGAATCCCGTCAGCTGGTATCGCACAAGTCGATCAGCGTTAACGGTCAGACCGTAAACGTTCCGTCGTATCAGGTTCGTGCTGGTGACGTTGTTGCAGTTCGCGAGAAAGCAAAAAACCAACTTCGCATTGTCCAAGCTCTCGATCTGTGTGCCCAACGTGGCCGCGTAGAATGGGTAGAAGTAGACACTGAGAAGAAGTCGGGCGTTTTCAAGAACGTTCCTGCTCGCAGTGATCTGTCCGCCGACATCAACGAAAGCCTGATTGTCGAGCTCTACTCCAAGTAAGGGCTAGAAAATAGGTGCATCCATGCAGATTTCGGTAAATGAGTTCCTGACACCCCGCCACATTGATGTGCAGGTTGTCAGTCCAACCCGCGCCAAGATCACTCTCGAGCCTCTCGAGCGTGGTTTTGGCCACACCCTGGGCAACGCGCTGCGACGCATCCTGTTGTCCTCAATGCCCGGCTGCGCAGTAGTCGAGGCCGAGATTGACGGTGTGCTCCACGAGTACAGCGCCATCGAAGGTGTACAGGAAGACGTAATTGAAATCCTGTTGAACCTTAAAGGTCTGGCCATCAAGCTGCACGGTCGTGACGAAGTTACGCTGACCTTGTCGAAGAAGGGTTCGGGGGTGGTTACCGCTGCCGATATTCAGCTGGATCATGATGTCGAGATCGTTAATCCCGATCACGTAATCGCTAACCTGGCGTCTAACGGCGCCCTGAACATGAAGCTCACCGTAGCTCGTGGTCGTGGTTATGAACCAGCCGACTCGCGTCAGAGCGATGAAGATGAAAGCCGCAGCATCGGTCGCTTGCAGCTTGACTCTTCGTTCAGCCCGGTTCGCCGTATCGCATACGTGGTGGAAAACGCCCGTGTCGAGCAGCGTACCAACCTGGACAAGCTGGTTATTGATCTGGAAACCAACGGTACTCTGGATCCTGAAGAGGCTATTCGCCGCGCTGCAACCATCCTGCAACAGCAGTTGGCTGCGTTCGTCGACCTCAAAGGTGACAGTGAGCCAGTGGTTGTCGAGCAGGAAGACGAGATCGATCCGATCCTGCTTCGCCCGGTTGACGATCTGGAACTGACTGTACGTTCGGCTAACTGCCTTAAGGCGGAAAACATCTACTACATCGGTGACCTGATTCAGCGTACCG
Source organism: Pseudomonas sp. B21-041 (assembly GCF_024748675.1). Taxonomy (NCBI): domain Bacteria; kingdom Pseudomonadati; phylum Pseudomonadota; class Gammaproteobacteria; order Pseudomonadales; family Pseudomonadaceae; genus Pseudomonas; species Pseudomonas sp. B21-041. The sequence goes on along the minus strand of NZ_CP087175.1, from coordinate 5,704,694 downwards.
AAGTAGAGCTGTTGAAGACTCCGAACCTGGGCAAGAAATCCTTGACTGAAATCAAGGACGTTCTGGCCTCCCGCGGTCTGTCCCTCGGCATGCGCCTCGACAACTGGCCGCCTGCAAGTCTTAAGAAGGACGACAAGGCGACTGCCTGATCGTCGTAATCACCGAACGTAGTGTTTGGTAAGGAATGAACCATGCGTCATCGTAAAAGTGGTCGTCACCTGAGCCGCACCAGCTCGCACCGCAAGGCCATGTTCCAAAACATGGCGGTGTCGCTGTTCGAGCACGAGCTGATCAAAACTACTCTGCCAAAAGCCAAAGAACTGCGTCGCGTTGCTGAGCCGCTGATCACTCTGGCCAAGACAGACAGCCTGGCTAACCGTCGTCTGGCTTTCGACCGTACTCGTTCGAAAGCTATCGTTGGTAAGCTCTTCAACGACCTGGGCAAGCGTTACGCTACCCGTGAGGGTGGCTACCTGCGCATCCTCAAGTGCGGTTTCCGCGCTGGCGACAACGCGCCTATGGCGTACGTCGAGTTGGTTGATCGTGCTACTGCTGGCGAAGCTGTATCCGCCGAGTAAGACGTCAGTCTGAAACAAAGAACCGGGCCTAGTGCCCGGTTTTTTGTGTCCGCAAGAAAATGCGCTGTTCATACAAGCTTCTGACATGTCTCTGTTGTCACTATGTGCCGGGAAACATAATTAGTAATTATCTATCGATGCTTGCAAGTTAATGAATTTGTAGGTGTCACATGGATAATCGATACTTCCCAGCAAGCCGATTAGCCGGCAGTTTGAAGACTGACAGAGGAAGAAGACCGTATGAGCCAGATCAAAACGCTTACGACCGCCAGTGGCGCACCTGTCGCTGACAACCAGAATTCTCGCTCCGCCGGCCCACGTGGCCCGTTGCTGCTCGACGACTTTCACCTGATCGAGAAGCTCGCCCACTTCAACCGTGAAAACATTCCTGAGCGTCGCGTTCATGCTAAAGGCTCGGGAGCTTACGGCACATTCACCGTTACCCGCGATATCACGGAATACACCAGCGCCAAGCTGTTTGAATCTGTTGGCAAGCAAACCCCGACGTTCCTGCGTTTCTCGACGGTAGGCGGTGAGCGCGGTTCTGCCGACACCGAGCGCGATCCACGGGGTTTCGCGTTGAAGTTCTACACCGAAGAAGGTAACTGGGACATCGTGGGTAACAACACGCCAGTGTTCTTCATTCGTGATCCGCTGAAATTTCCAGACTTTATCCACACCCAGAAACGCCTGCCGCAAAGCAACCTGAAAAGCGCGCAGATGATGTGGGACTTCTGGTCGCATTCGCCTGAAGCGCTGCACCAGGTCACCATTCTGTTCTCTGATCGCGGTATTCCTGACGGCTACCGTCACATGCACGGCTTCGGCAGCCACACTTACAGTCTGATTAGCGCCCAAGGCGAGCGTCACTGGGTGAAATGGCACTACAAAACCAAACAGGGCATCAAGAATCTCGCCCCCGCAGATGCAGCACGTCTGGCCGGAACTGATCCGGATTACGCCCAGCGCGACCTGTTCGAAGCCATTGAGCGCGGCGACTTCCCAAAATGGCGCGTATGCATCCAGATCATGACTGAGGCCCAGGCCGCAGCGCATTACGAAAACCCGTTCGACGTCACCAAGACCTGGTCGCAAAAAGAATTCCCGCTGATCGAAGTCGGTGAACTGGAACTGAACCGCAACCCGCTGAACTACTTCGCTGAAGTCGAGCAAGCTGCTTTCGGCCCAAGCAACATGGTGCCGGGAGTTGGTCTGTCGCCAGATCGGATGCTGCAGGGGCGCGTATTTGCGTACGCTGATGCTCACCGCTACCGCGTGGGTACCAATCACCAGCAACTGCCGGTAAACGCGCCACGCGGCCCGGTGAACACTTACCAGCGCGATGGCTCGATGGCGTTCGGCAGCAACGGTGGTGCAGCACCTAACTACGAACCGAACAGCTACACCGAAGCGCCGAAACAAGCTCCGCATTACGCTGAACCAGCGCTGGCCTTGAGTGGTTCTGCCGATCGCTACGATCACCGCGAAGATACCGATTACTACAGCCACGCAGGTGCGCTGTTCCGCCTGATGAGCGACGATCAGAGAGCATTGCTGGTCAGCAATATCGCCGGTGCCATGGCGGGCGTTTCCACTGATATCGTCGACCGCCAGTTGCAGCACTTCTACAAGGCCGATCCGGCGTATGGAGAAGCAATCGCAAAGCTGCTCAACGTACAGCTTAACGAAGTCTAAACGAGAAGCAGAACCGCCCTCATCTGGGCGGTTTTTGCGTTATTTAGGCTGCTTTTCTAAGAATATCTTCGCTTTTATTGCGCGAATCGGGTGACCTTCCGGTCAGCTTGGTTCAAACTACAGACTTTCAAGTAGGGAGATGTAGGGCGATGCAAGGCCACCCAGACGTAATCGATTACCTCAACACGTTGCTGACCGGCGAACTGGCCGCGCGTGATCAATATTTCGTTCATTCGCGGATGTATGAGGACTGGGGGTTCACCAAGCTCTACGAGCGAATCAACCATGAGATGGAAGAAGAAGCCGGTCACGCTGATGCGTTGATGCGCCGGATTCTGATGCTCGAAGGCACGCCGCGTATGCGTCCGGATGATCTGGATGTCGGCACCACTGTGCCGGAGATGCTCGAAGCCGATCTGCGTCTTGAGTACAAAGTCCGCGCTGCGCTGTGCAAAGGCATTGAGCTGTGCGAGCAGCACAAAGACTATGTCAGCCGCGAGATCCTGCGCGTGCAGTTGAACGACACCGAAGAAGATCACACCTACTGGCTGGAAAAGCAGTTGGGCCTGATCAAGCTGATCGGTCTCGAGAATTACCTGCAATCTCACACTTCCTGATTGCAAAACGATACAAAAAAGCCCCTGTCACTGATGAAGTGACAGGGGCTTTTTCATGCCCTGCGTTTAAGCCCGATCACGGATCAGCAATGGCTTGAGGTAATGGCCGGTGTGAGATTGCTTCATTTCGGCCACATCCTCAGGCGTGCCGGTGGCAATGATCTGCCCACCTTTGGAGCCGCCCTCCGGCCCGAGATCGACCAGCCAGTCGGCCGTCTTGATCACGTCGAGGTTGTGTTCGATTACTACCACCGTGTTGCCGTGGTCGCGCAGGCGATGCAGCACGTCGAGCAATTGCTGGATATCCGCGAAGTGCAAACCGGTGGTCGGCTCATCGAGGATGTACAGTGTTTTGCCGGTGTCACGCTTGGACAGCTCGCGAGACAGTTTCACTCGCTGCGCCTCACCACCCGACAACGTGGTCGCCGACTGCCCGAGCTTGATGTACGACAGGCCGACATCCATCAATGTCTGTAGCTTGCGCGCCAGTGCCGGCACCGCGTCAAAGAACTCCCGGGCCTCTTCGATGGTCATCTCGAGGGTTTCGTGGATGCTCTTGCCCTTGTATTTGATCTCAAGGGTTTCGCGGTTGTAGCGCTTGCTCTTGCACACATCGCATGGCACGTAGATGTCTGGCAGGAAGTGCATTTCCACTTTGATCAGGCCGTCGCCCTGGCACGCTTCGCAGCGGCCACCCTTGACGTTGAACGAGAAACGCCCCGGGCCGTAACCACGGGAGCGTGACTCGGGTACGCCGGCGAACAGCTCGCGGATCGGTGTGAACAAGCCGGTATACGTCGCCGGGTTGGAGCGCGGAGTACGGCCAATCGGGCTCTGGTCGATATCGACGACTTTGTCGAGATGCTCCAGGCCTTTGATACTGTCGTGCGCTGCCGCTTCCAGGGTGGTTGCACCGTTGAGGGCCGTGGCGCTCAGCGGGAACAGCGTATTGTTGATCAGCGTCGATTTGCCCGAGCCGGACACGCCGGTCACGCACGTCAGCAGACCAATCGGGATGTCCAGATCGACATTGCGCAGGTTGTTGCCGCGCGCCCCTTTGAGAGACAGATTGAGCTTTTTATTGCGTGGCGTGCGTTTGGCCGGCACTTCAATCTTCACTCGGCCCGAGAGGTATTTACCGGTCAGGGAATCCGGGTGCGCCATGACTTCCGCCGGCGTGCCCTCAGCCACGATCTGCCCACCATGCACACCAGCCCCCGGGCCGATATCCACAACGTAATCGGCCAGACGAATCGCGTCTTCGTCGTGTTCGACCACGATCACAGTGTTGCCAATATCACGCAGGTGCTTGAGCGTGCCGAGCAAGCGGTCGTTATCACGCTGGTGCAAACCAATGGACGGTTCGTCAAGGATGTACAGAACACCGACGAGACCGGCGCCGATCTGGCTGGCCAGACGAATACGTTGTGCTTCGCCACCGGACAGCGTGTCGGCACTGCGGTCCAGCGACAGGTAGTCGAGACCGACGTTGACGAGGAACTGCAGACGCTCGCGAATCTCCTTGAGGATCTTGTCGGCGATTTCGCCGCGACGGCCAGTCATCTTCAGCTCGCCGAAGTACTCGCAAGCTTCGCCGATCGGCAGGTTGGTCACCGCTGGCAGCGTTTTCTCGCCAACCCACACATGCCGCGCTTCGCGACGCAGACGGGTACCACGGCAATCCGGGCACGATTGGGTGCTGAGAAACTTGGCCAGCTCTTCGCGCACGCTTGCCGACTCGGTCTCGCGGTAGCGACGCTCCAGGTTCGGCACGATGCCTTCGAACGGGTGCGAGCGTTTGACGATGTCGCCACGGTCGTTCAGGTATTTGAAGTCGACGTTCTGCGAGCCGCTGCCATGCAGGATGAATTTCTGCTGATCGGCCGGCAGTTCGTTGAACGGTACTTCGAGGCTGAAACCATAGTGTGAAGCGAGTGAACCGAGCATCTGGAAGTAATAGACGTTACGCCGGTCCCAGCCGCGAATCGCACCTTCGGCCAAGGTCAGATCGCCATTGACCAGCCGCTTGATATCGAAGAACTGCTTCACCCCCAGGCCATCACAGGTCGGGCAAGCGCCGGCCGGGTTGTTGAAGGAGAACAGCTTCGGTTCCAGTTCGCTGATCGCGTGGCCGCAGATCGGGCAGGCGAAGCGCGCGGAGAAAATCATCTCTTCGCCCGGCTCGTCGTCCATCGGTGCGACCAGGGCAATGCCATCCGCCAGTTTCAACGCGGTCTCGAAAGATTCGGCCAGACGTTGCTGCAGATCGGCGCGAACCTTGAAGCGGTCGACGATCACATCGATCGAGTGCTTTTTCTGTTTATCCAGTTTTGGCAGTTCATCGAGTTCGCAGATGCGGCCGTTGACCCGGGCGCGAACAAAACCTTGAGCGCGCAGTTCTTCGAAAACCGAAAGGTGTTCACCTTTACGCTCGCGAATCACCGGCGCCAGCAGCATCAGTTTGCTGCCTTCCGGTTGCGCCAACACCAGATCGACCATCTGGCTGACGGTCTGCGCCTCCAGTGGAATATCGTGATCCGGGCAGCGTGGTGTCCCGACGCGTGCATAAAGCAGACGCAGGTAGTCGTAGATTTCGGTGATGGTGCCGACCGTAGAGCGCGGGTTGTGCGAGGTCGACTTTTGTTCGATGGAGATTGCCGGCGACAGGCCTTCGATGGTGTCGACGTCGGGTTTTTCCATCATCGACAGAAACTGTCGGGCGTAGGCCGACAGCGATTCGACATAGCGGCGCTGGCCTTCGGCGTAAAGCGTATCGAAGGCCAGGGACGACTTGCCGGATCCGGACAGGCCGGTGATGACGATCAGCTTGTCCCGTGGCAGGGTCAGGTCGATGTTCTTCAGGTTGTGGGTACGGGCCCCACGTATCAGGATCTTGTCCAAAGTGGCCTCGCTCGGCGGGCGTCGAAAACGTAGGAGTATACGGGCAAATACTGGATGGATGCACACTATCAAGCGAAGGGTTTTTACCTTACATGAAGAGAGTTTCATCTATACGCGTCATAGCGTCGCGATATACCCCGTCTTTCGATGGGACTGGTAGAATCGCCGCCGGTTCACACGAGGTTTTTCCATGCACGATCCCCACAGCGAACGCATGAGTGGCAGCGAGACTCGCGCAGCGAGCGGTCTGGCCCTGGTGTTCGCCTTCCGTATGCTTGGCATGTTCATGGTGTTGCCGGTACTGGCGACCTACGGCATGGACCTGGCAGGAGCGACCCCGGCCCTGATCGGGCTGGCTATTGGCGCTTACGGTCTGACCCAGGCGATTTTCCAGATTCCGTTCGGGATCATTTCCGACCGCATTGGCCGCCGTCCGGTGATTTACCTCGGGCTGATCGTTTTTGCCCTCGGCAGCGTGCTGGCGTCTCAGGCCGACTCCATCTGGGGCGTGATAGCCGGGCGGATCCTGCAGGGCGCCGGGGCGATTTCAGCGGCAGTGATGGCGCTACTCTCCGACCTGACCCGCGAACAGCACCGCACCAAGGCAATGGCGATGATCGGCATGACCATCGGTTTGTCATTTGCCGTGGCCATGGTCGTCGGGCCTTTGCTGACCCGCGCTTTCGGTCTGTCCGGACTGTTCCTCGCCACCGGTGCAATGGCACTGGTCGGTATCGCCATCATCATGTTCATGGTGCCGCGCTCCACCGGGCCATTGCAGCATCGGGAGTCCGGGGTGGCGCGTCAGGCCTTGATGCCGACGCTCAAGCATCCGGATCTGCTGCGCCTCGATCTGGGCATCTTTGTGTTACATGCCATGTTGATGTCGAGCTTCGTTGCGTTGCCGTTGGCGCTGGTGGAAAAAGCCGGTTTGCCCAAGGAACAGCACTGGTGGGTCTACCTCACCGCGCTGCTGATTTCGTTCTTCGCCATGATCCCGTTCATCATCTACGGCGAGAAGAAACGCAAAATGAAACGAGTTTTGCTCGGCGCCGTCCTGACGCTGATGCTGACTGAGCTATTCTTCTGGCAGTTCGGCGACAGCCTGCGGGCTCTGGTGATAGGTACGGTGGTGTTCTTCACCGCGTTCAATCTGCTGGAGGCTTCATTGCCGTCGCTGATCAGCAAGGTTTCACCGGCGGGCGGGAAGGGCACGGCCATGGGCGTGTATTCCACCAGCCAGTTCCTCGGTTCAGCACTCGGCGGGATACTCGGCGGCTGGCTGTTTCAGCATGGCGGTCTGTCGGTTGTGTTCCTTGGATGCGCGGGGCTGGCTGCACTTTGGTTGGCCTTTGCTGTTACCATGCGTGAACCTCCCTACGTGACGAGCCTGCGCTTGCCGTTGTCGCCCGAGGCGATCCGCGAAGCGGGTCTGGTCGAGCGCCTCAAGGCCCTCGTAGGGGTAACCGATGCAGTGATAGTTGCTGATGAAGCTGCTGTTTACATCAAACTGGACAAAGAATTAGTGGATCGCGACACCCTCGAACGCCTGGTGAACAACCCGGCCGGGGCTGCTTGCGAAGCCTAGGAGAACGTTATGGCCCGTGGGGTTAACAAAGTCATATTGGTCGGCACTTGCGGCCAGGATCCCGAAGTTCGCTACCTGCCTAACGGTAACGCCGTGACCAACCTGAGTCTGGCCACCAGCGAACAATGGACCGACAAGCAAACCGGTCAGAAGGTCGAGAAGACCGAGTGGCACCGTGTTTCGATGTTCGGCAAGGTTGCGGAAATCGCCGGCGAATACCTGCGCAAGGGTTCGCAGGTTTACATCGAAGGCAAGCTGCAGACCCGTGAGTGGGAAAAAGACGGTATCAAGCGTTACACCACTGAAATCGTGGTCGACATGCAAGGCACCATGCAACTGCTCGGCGGCCGTCCACAACAGGGCGACCAACAAGGCGGTGGCAACAACTACCAGCAGTCGGCTCCGGCTCCTCGCCAGCAGGCTCCGCGCCCGCAGCAGTCGGCTCCACAGCAGCGTTCGGCCCCGGCTCCACAGCAGGCCGCACCGCAACCGGCTCCGGATTTCGACAGCTTTGATGACGATATTCCGTTCTGATTCGCTGCTGTAACCGCTGCAAATAAAAAGGCCCGTCGCTTAAACGACGGGCCTTTTTTGTGGGATTTGTTTCGTCTGCGGTTATCCCAAATCCCTGTGGGAGCTGGCTTGCCAGCGATCGCGGTGGATCAGTCAACAAATGAGTCGACTCACAATCCGTCATCGCTGGCAGGCCAGCTCCCACATGGGGATTTGTGGTTTAGTCGAGAATCAGATGCGGCAAGAACCGGCTCGAATCCTTGGTGATCAAACTGTTGTCTTCCCGCACACCAATCCCCGCAGCCTGATCGCCAATCACCCAGGAACCGATCAGCGTGTAGCTGTCGCCAAACTTCGGCAGCGGCGCAAACTCCTGCAGGATAAATGGCGCATCGGTGTAGGGCCCGTCCTCTTTGACGATCAGACCATCCGTCGTTTGCAGCTCAATGTTGGCGCCTTCGCGGGAGAAGTACGGCTTGCGTACCCACCCCTTGGGCACGGTGCTGGCCGGATTCGGGTCGAGATGCGCCGCCAGCAGATTTGGATGACCCTTGTGCATCTCCCACAGCAGCGGCAGTGCACCCTTGTTCGACAGGATCGCCTTCCACGCCGGTTCGAAAAACTGCGTATCGCTCTCGGCAATCGCCGCACCGAACGGCTCGTGGAAGATGAACTCCCAGGCATGCAGCTTGAACAGGTGCGGGATCCAGCGATCTTCCAGGTCGACGAAACGCCCTTCAGCCGTCAAACCGATGTCTTCGATGTCGATGTGCCGCGATTCGATGCCGACCTTCTCGGCGATCAAGCGCAGGTAATCCGTGGTGCCCTTGTCTTCGACCGAGTCTTTCATCGAAGCGAAGTAGAACGGCCGCTTCAGCTGTAATTCGGCGAAGGCCTTATGCAGCTGTGTGTCGATGCTGTTGAACTGGTCAGCATGACGCGGCAGCGTACCGCGCTCGATGCATTGTTCCAGCCAGCCCCACTGGAACGCCGCCGCTTCGTAAAGACTGGTCGGCGTGTCGTAGTTGAGTTCCAGCAGTTTCGCCGGGCCGTTGCCGCTGTAGGAAAAGTCCATGCGCCCGTACAGATGCGGATGACCTTCCAGCCAGGACGTGCGGATCATTTCGTAGTACGGCGCGGGGATGCTCAGGCGATCCAGCAGTTCCTCGCTATGCACCACACGGTCGACCAGGTCCATGCACATCTCGTGCACTTCGGTGGTCGGGTCCTCAAGATCGTTTTCGATCTGCGCGAGCGTGAACTGGTAGTAGGCGCTTTCGTCCCAGTACGGCTCGTCGTCGATGGTGTGGAACATGAAGCCGAGGCTTTCGGCAGTCTGTTTCCAGTCAGGCCGCTCGGCGCATAGGATCTTCTTCATCGTCAGCTGCTCGAACGACCAGAACTGCTGCTCCAGCCACCCCAACCGCTACGGGCACTGGACTGGCTGCCGAAGCCGCCGCGTGACGTCGACGAGGCGACGTTGACCGGTTTGCTTTTGCTGCTTTCGTAATCCGTTTGGCTGCGCGTCGTGGTTTCGGCTCTGCGGTACTGCGTCGAGGTGTTGTACGGCTGGCGCGTTTCGCGATCGCGGTAAACCGTGCGCTCGGCGTTGTTGCTCATCGCGTTGCCGATCAGCCAACCGGTCAGCCAGCCGTTGCCGCCACCGCCACCGCTGGAGACGTGCGAAGTGCTTTGCACATTCTGCGCCGTTGCATTACCGGCGGGCATTTGGGCATTGGCGATGGCGTCGAGGTTCTGCGCCGGCTCGCCTTCCTGCGGCACTTTGAAGCCGCCGAGTCTCGGCACGAAGCGGCCGTCAGAATTCTTCTGGCACCAGTCAGCGGCAAAGTCCGCGTCGCACTTGGCCTTGTTGTCGTACGCCGGTGCAATGCGCCGGTGTTCGGTCAGGGCGGCGACGTAAGCGTTGGAGCAGACATCGGCGGCCACTTCGGCGTCGACACACTGTTCCACATTCTGGAAATTGCGTGGTTGATCTGCGGCTGTCGCCTGGCCGGAAATGGCCATCGCCACCGAGGCGGCAAGGGACAACTGAACGTATTTGCTGCGTTTCATCTAAGGCTTCCTGCCGATCAGTTGGACGGTGTCATGCACGCGGCATTGAGCATGCCGACGCTGATCGCGACCGCAGCAACATAGATGCCCGAAGCCACTTCGCCGTTGGCGATGCGTTGCGATGTGCCTTTGAGCACCAGGCCCGTGGCGAGGAATGACAGCAGTTGCACCACTGCGGCAATCACTGCCCAGAGCACGAAGTCGAGGACGTTGACCGAAAACGCAATCACGTTACTGGCCGGAATCGCGAAACCGATGATCGCGCCGGACAGGGCGATCGCGGCGGCAACGTTGCCGGAGCGGATCAGCTCGAACTCCTTGTGCGGCGTGATGCGCGTGTAGACAAATTGAAACAGCATGAACAGCAGCACGGCGCCGATGAGGTAGACGACGAAACCGACCAGTGCGGTTTTGTTCAGGGAAACGGCCAGCACTTCCAGCATGAAAAACTTCCTTTTTTAAATGGTGCTCAGATCTGTCGTATACAGCGAGATGCCGAGCGAGGTGCTCAGGCTGACGGTGCCTTCTTCGTCCTGTTCGACGGAGAACAGCAGCAATTCGCGGCGATCGGTCAGGCCGGTCTCGCGCGCATAAAGCATGGAGTGGTGTTCGATGGTGTAGCTCTCATCCGGATTGACCACTTGTTCGGTCATCGGTACGAGTTCGGTCTGGCCTTGTTCGGTGCCCCACTCGCGGGTGTATTCGACGCCGTCGTGGCTGTAGGCGGGCAGGCCGATCTGGCTGTTGGGGCCGGCCAGACGCTGCAGTTCGGCGTCACTGTTGACCGTCACGTAACTGAGGTAATTGAACAGGGTGACCGATTCGATCTGATCGTCACCGGTGACGTGGATCTGTAGCCAGAAATCCTCGTCGTTCATGTAATAGCGGTGCAGTTTGTTGGACTGGCCGAGGTCGACCCAGCCATGGCTCCAGATCGCCTGATCGAAGGGCACGCGCACCGTGGTCGAGCCATCGAGCAACAGCGCCAGGGTTGTATCGAACCTGACGGCCTTGCCTTGCGCCATGCCGAGTGGGCCACTGGCAACGGTCGGTGTTGGCGCAGCGGTCTGCCAGTTGCTGGTGCCCAGCAAGTCTTTAAACCATCCCATGGGTACGTTCCTTGAAGCGGGTGGAGGTGTTCGTCGGCGAAAAAACGTGGCTAGTGTACCGGGCGAACCGGTGAACGAGCAGAAGGATTTTTACGCCGCAAACCATGTGGGAGCGAGCTTGCTCGCGAAGAGGGCATACCAGTCAATATTGATGTCGACTGATACGACGCTTTCGCGAGCAGGCTCGCTCCCACAGGTTTTTTGCCCTGCGTTACTGCGAGGACTTTTGCTTCAGACGCTCAAGAATCGCATTGGCGCTGCCTTCGTTCGGCGTGATGCCGGCGTCGCGCAGTTTGCGTTCCAGATCGTTGCCGGTTGAAGCGTCGGCCAGTTCGTCCGCAGCGCTGAGTTCAGCCGCGCGTTGCTGCTGCTTGGCCTGCAGACGGTTCAACGTACCGACGGCGGTTTCCAGTTTGCCATTGGCACCGCCGCTGGCGATGGAGGCGCTGACCTGAGCTTTCTGCACGCTTTCACGGGCCTTGGCCATGTCCACTTGCTGGCGCAGGCTCTTGATCCGCGACTCGGCTTTGCTGATGTCTTTGCGCATGTTTTCGGCGTAGGTGCCGAATTCGTCGCTCTGCTTTTTCTCAACATCCAGCTCGTTGGTCAGGGTCGAAATCGCTTCGGCCACTTCCAGTGCCAGGTCTTCACGGCCGGCGTTCAGCGCCGAGACGGCTTTGGCTTCCAGATCCTTGATCTTGGCGTCGTACTCGCTTACGCGGTCGGCGGCCAGTTTGTGTTTGGCCATGATGGTGACCAGTTCGCGACGGGCGTTCGACAGCGCGCTGTCGGCATCGCGGATTTCCTGGTCGAGGATGCGCAGAGCCTGTTGGTCCGCGATCGCTTCGCCGACTTCATTGGCGCCGCCGCGCAGTGCGGTGAACAACTTGCTCCAGATGGACTGAGTCATTGGATATTCCCTGTTGATTACTTGAAGAAGTGTTCGAAGGCTTCGCTCGCGCGCTGCACGTTGTCGACCAGGGTTTTCACCTCAGTGACGACGTTGGTCAGGCTCGAGTCGGCGCTGAGGGCGCCAAACATGTTGTAAACGGTCTGCCCGTTCGGCATCGACTCGATCCCGATCGACGACAGCGGGAACATTTCCCGGCTGCGCAATACGGCGTCGTTGAAGGCCGCTACGTTCGAGATCGAATCGATGTCCACCAGCACGGTGTCGACGATGATCTGCTGGCCGGCCAGGGCGATGTGAATCGGCAGACCGCCGAATTCGTTCATTTCCAGCTTGATGCTGGGTTCGGAGCTCTGGATCAGCGACAGCGTGATCTCTTGCGAAGCCACCTCGTCCAGGGCCTTGAGGGCGTTGAAGAGGCTATCGATGGTCCAGTTGTTGCCTGCGCTCATGTAATTCTCCGACATGAAAGAGCCAGCCAGAATCGGTTGGCGTAGCTGTTGCTCCATTTGCTTGAGCAAGCTTCGGTTTTCGGGAAGCACCCAAGTTTCGTGTTTCACATAACCGGCAGCGGCCAGGCCCGCGCGCATCTGCTTCATGTAGAAGCTCGACGGTTTTTTCGCCGACGGTTTCGCGCGCTCCCCCTTGGGGCTCTCTGACTTCGCTAAAGGGGTACGGCTTTTCATGGCAATGGCTCGGTTATGAAAATCTCACGCGTGAGCCACACTACAACCAATTCAAAGTGCCATCAATGGCTCACGCGTGAGATTTTTATGACGGGTGTGAAAAGGCCCGCTGCAAGGCGGGCCTGGTGTTTTTGCAGAATATTGCTTAGGACTGGGCGGTGAGGAATTGGTCAGTGGACACCACACTGGCGTAGGCGAAACCCAGTGCCGACATGAAAGCGGCGTGGACGTGGGCCGCGGGCACTGTCAGACCATTGAACTCAAGATCGCGGCTGGCGCAGGCATCGTGAATCACGGTCACGCCATAACCCAGATCTGCCGCCGCACGGGTAATGCCGTCAATACACATGTGGCTCATGCTGCCGACCACCACCAGTTCCTTGATACCTTGTTCGTCGAGGATCGCTTGCAGTTCGGTTTCGCGGAACGAGTTGACGAAGTGCTTGAGTACCACCGGTTCATCGGCGCGGTTGAGCACCTTCGGGTGTAGCTTGGCGCCGTCCGATCCCGGGGTGAAAAACGGCGCGTCCGCTGAGGTGAACTCGTGGCGGATGTGGGTGACCGGATTACCGGCCTCGCGGAAGGCGGCGATCAGCCGAGCGGCGTTGTCGGCGGCGGCATCAGCACCGGCCAGCGGCCACTTGCCTTGGGGGAAGTAGTCGTTCTGGATATCGACTACGATGAGCGCTTGCTTGGCCATGGGTGTGTCCTCGATGGATTGGCTGGAAGTGGCTGCAGTATTGGCGCTGGCCAGCGATTCGAGGATTGGCCACACCGACAATAGACAGGGGAAAACTGACAATGGGCGCAGAAAGTGCCGCCATCGCTGAATTGGGTGTGCTGATCTATCCAGGCGCGCAAATGGCGGCGGTGCATGGTCTGACCGATCTGTTTGCGGTGGCCAACCGGATTGCCGCCGAACATCAGGCCGCGCAGTTGCCAGTGCTGCGGGTCAGTCACTGGCAGGTCGAAGGTGAGCAGCCGCCAACGCGCACTTACGCCAGTCATGCGGGTGACGACAGGGCTTTGCTGGCGGTGCTGATTCCGCCATCGATCGGCGGGTTCTCGGCGGCGCAAGCGCCGGCCAGCCTGATGCAATGGTTACGGGATCAACATGCCCACGGTGCGACGCTGGGCGGGGTTTGCGTAGGCTCGCTGATGTTGGCTGAAAGCGGTCTGCTCGACGGCCGCAGCGCCACCACCCATTGGACCTCGGCCAAGGCCTTCGCCGAGCGTTACCCAAAGATCAAGCTCAAGGCTGATACCCCGATTGTCGACGACGGCGACTTGATCACCACGGCCGGATTGATGGCTTGGTCGGAACTCGGATTACGCTTGGTCGACAGGTTGCTTGGGCCGAGCATTGCCACCGGCACCGCGCGATTTCTGGTGATAGAGCACAGTGACAGCGCCAGTGAGTGCGGCAGTAATTTCGCGCCGATACTCGGGCATGGCGATGCGGCGATTCTCAAGGTTCAGCATTGGCTGCAAAGCACCGGCGCGACGGATGTTTCCTTGGCGGCGATGGCGGAGCGGGCGGGGTTGGAAGAACGTACCTTTCTGCGCCGGTTCCGCGCGGCAACCGGTTTGAAACCGACCGAGTACTGCCAGCATCTGCGGGTGGGCAAGGCACGGGAAATGCTCGAATTCAGTAATGGCACGATTGATCACATTGCGTGGACGGTGGGTTATCAGGATCCGGGTGCGTTTCGTGCGATCTTCAAGAAGATTACCGGGCTGGCGCCGAGTGATTATCGGGCGCGGTTTGGTGTGTCCCCAAACCCGAAGCCGACGAATATCTAATGTGGGAGCGAGCCTGCTCGCGATTGCGATTCGTCAATTAAGAACAGGTCGACTGACCCACTGCTATCGTGAGCAGGCTCACTCCTACAGGCGACCGTGTAAGGTTCAGGATCGTGCAATTTGCCGGGGTTTTGCGCACGGTCGTGCAGATTGAAACGGGCGCGGTGCCAGTACGATTTCGGCAAGTTTCTGATTAGGCTAGGATTTTTGTGGAGCAGCCGTTGGCCTGATCTCTGCACCTCTCACCGCCACAGTCATCGAACCGATGGAAGGGGGACGCATGACCCCGACACCCAGCAGGAAAATCGTGGTTGCCCATTCGGTGCGCCCTGACGCGCCGCAGCACGAAGTGCAAACCAATAAAGCTCTGGCGCGTTGGCTGGCGCAGATTCTCGGATGCAAATTTGGCGGCAGTTACGATCCGGACAAACATCGCGGTCGTGACCTGTATCTGCTACCGACGCAAACCATCGTCGGTAATGCCAGCGCTCAGCAACTCGGCATCAAAGGTCCGGACGATTTGTGGGGTGGCTTTGTCGAGCACGATTTCATCTGCACCAAAGCCATCAGCCACGGCCTGCGCAGTCATCTGGCCCACGCGCCGCAAGGCTGGTCGCCATTATTTTCCGAGCGAACGCGCAATGTGGTGCTCGACGGGCTCAGCGTGTTCTCGCTGGAGGATGCGCGACCCGCCGCCGAACATCTGCTGTACAGCGGCCCGATTCGTTTGAAGCCGGTTCACGCCTGCGCCGGTCGGGGGCAGGAAGTGATCAAAAACCTCGACGCCTTCGACGAAATTCTTGCCCGGCCTGACATTGAAAAGCAGTTCAGCGAAGGCGTGGTGCTTGAGCAGGACCTGAGCGATGTCGTCACCCACAGCGTCGGCCAGTCATTCATCGGCAACAAAGTGTTGAGCTACTGCGGTGATCAATACTTGACCAACGATGCCCACGGTGAAGACGTGTACGGCGGCTCGAACCTGTTGGTCGTGCAGGGTGGGTATGACGAACTGCTGAAGCTCGACCTGCCCGACGATGTGCGTCTGGCCATTGAGCAGGCGCAGGTTTTCGACGCTGCCGCCAATGAAGCCTATCCGCGCTTCTATGCTTCGCGGCGCAACTACGACATCGCCCAAGGTCTGGACAGCAACGGCAAAAACCGCAGCGGTGTGCTCGAACAATCGTGGCGCATGGGCGGTGCCAGCAGTGCTGAAGTCGCCGCGTTGCAAAGCTTCGTCAACGATCCGGGGATGCGCGCGATCCGTGTGTCTTCGGTAGAAACCTACATCGATCAGCCGTTGCCGGCGGATGCTATCGAGGTCTATCGCGGCCCGGCTGAGAACAGCGAATTTCTCCTCAAATACGTTACGGTCAAATCCTATGACGGCTAGAAGCGAAAGCATTCAAATCGACATTGATGATGAACAGATGAGCGGGACCTTTCTCAGTCCCAAATCGAAAGTGCCTGGCGTGTTGTTTGTCCACGGTTGGGGCGGTAGTCAGGAGCGTGATCTGGAGCGGGCCAAAGGCATCGCCGGTCTCGGGTGTGTGTGTCTGACCTTCGACTTGCGCGGGCATACCGGCGGTACCGGGATTCCGCTGACCCGCGTTACCCGCGAAGACAATCTGCGTGATCTGCTCGCGGCGTATGACCGCTTGCTCGCGCATCCGGCGCTCGACACTTCGGCCATCGCCGTGGTCGGCACCAGTTATGGGGGGTATCTGGCGGCCATCCTTACCTCATTGCGCCCTGTACGCTGGCTGGCACTGCGCGTACCGGCGCTGTATCGCGATGAGCAATGGCACACACCCAAGCGCGATCTGGACAAGGCTGATCTGCGTGATTACCGCAGCACGCTGGTGCGGGCTGACACCAATCGGGCGCTGCATGCCTGTTCACAATTCACCGGGGATGTTTTGCTGGTGGAGTCGGAAACCGATGATTACGTGCCCCATGCGGCGATCATGAGTTACCGCGCGGCGTGCCAGCAGACGCATTCACTGACCCACCGGATTATCGACGGCGCCGATCATGCGCTGAGCGAACCGGTGTCGCAGCAGGCCTACACCTCGATTCTGGTGGACTGGATTACCGAGATGGTTGTGGGCGAGCGGTTGAGCATTATTCAATCAGCATGATTTTTTAGTGTTCTTTCTAACGCTATCGCGAGCAGGCTCACTCCTACATTTTGGAATGCGTTCACTTGTAGGAGTGAGCCTGCTCGCGATAGCGATTTCGAATTCAAAAACTAACTCAAGAGGGGTTTTTCTCGATCCGAAGCGCCTTGGCCTTGGCCTCAACCACCAGATACATCACCACCGTAATCAACAACGGCAACAGAAAATAAATCGCCCGATACGCCAGCAATCCCGCCACCAGACTGCCGCGTGAAGCCTCGTGTTGCAGCAGCGCCACAAACACTGCCTCCAACACCCCAAGCCCCGCCGGAATATGCGTGATGACCCCGGCAATCGCACTGATCAACAGCACGCCCAGCACCAACGGATAATCGAGCTTGCTCGGCAGCAAAGTGAAAATCACCGCTGCCATCAGCGACCAGTTCAACGCGCCCAGCAGCAGTTGCAGGACCGCCATGCGCAACGACGGCAGATTGATTTCCACGCCGCGAATCGACCACTCACGGCGCTTGGAAAACTGGCACGCGGCGAGATAACCGGCACTGATCAGTAGCAACAGCACGCCGATGCCTTGCAGCGCACTGCTGCTGATTTTCCAGCCCGGCGGCATTGTCACCAGCCCACTGCTGAACACCACGCCGGCAATGGTCATGTAGCCGAACCAATTGGTCGCCAGGCTCAAACCGAGGATCTTGGCGATGTTGCTTTTGCTCACCCCAAGACGCGAATACAGCCGATAACGCATGGCGATGCCGCCGACCCAGGCGCTCAGGTTCAGGTTGAACGCATAGCTGATGATCCCCACCGGCAGGATCTGTTTCCAGGTCAGGTCCTGACGAATGTAAGTACGGCCGATCAGATCAAAACTGGCGTACACGAGAAAACTCAGCAGTGTCAGGCTGGCGGCGATGATCAGTGTGCGCAGCTTGAAGTCGGCAAGGGTTTGCAGCACTTCGGCCCACTCGATGCGCGTGGCGAACAGCGTCAGCAAGACGATCAGTGCGAGGAAAAACAGCAGGCTCAACGGGCGTTTCCAGCGACTCCATTTCGAGTGAGTCGCTGGTGCCGAATGGCTGCTCGAATGCGCTTCGGAATGGCTCATGGCGTGTTTCCTCGAAATGGCTTGAGCCGTGGTTTGTGCGCCGGCAGCCAACCGGCCATCGCCGGAAAATGCCGCAAAAAGTGGAACACCAGAAAACCCACGGTCATGTGCCAGATTCGACCACGCGGGGACTTGCTCGGGTCCATGGCTTTGCAGTGGTTCCGGCTGAGGTCTTCGAGGCGCTCGAACAGATGCTGATTGAACGCGCGGTCGCGGATCAGCACGTTGGCTTCCAGGTTCAGGGAGAGGCTCAGCGGGTCGAGATTGCTTGAGCCGACGGTGCTCCATTCCTCGTCGACCAGCGCCACTTTGCCGTGCAGCGGGCGCTGGCAATATTCGTGGATCTGCACGCCGGCCTTGAGCAAGTAGTCGTAGGTCATGCGCGCCGCCAGTTTGGCCACCAGCATGTCCGGTTGCCCCTGCAGAATCAGGCGCACCTCGACGCCGCGCCGCGCCGCGTTACGGATCTCGCGCAGCAAACGATAGCCGGGAAAGAAGTAGGCGTTGGCAATCACCACGCGGCGTTTGGCGCGGCGCAGTACCTGTAAGTACACATCCTCGATATCGGTGTTGTGTTGATCGTTGTCACGGAACACCAGACGCACTTGGCCATCGAGATCGTTGAAGGCCATTTCCGCACGCCGCTGGCGCCGGCGTTGCCACCAGAACCGTGCACGTCCGGGACGACCGCTTTGCAGCAAGGCGAAATGATGGATGTCGGTAACCGCCGGGCCCTGAACTTCCACCGCATAATCCTGCTTGGCTTCGGGGCCGAAGTCGGCCAGGTGATCACCGGAAAAATTGATTCCGCCAACGAACGCAACCAGTCCGTCGACCACGACGATCTTGCGATGCAAACGGCGGAACCAGTTGGTGCGAATACCCAGGTGCTTCGGTGCTGGATCGAAAATCTGCAGGTGCACCCCGGCCTCGCTCAACGCCGTCAGATAACCGGTGGTCAATTCGCCACAGCCGAAACCGTCAAAGCTGACCGTGGTGCGAACGCCACGCTGTGCTGCGTCGATCAGAATCTCCTGCAGTTCGGCGCCGACCTTGTCTTCGAAAACGATAAAAGTCTCGAGGAGGATTTCACTCTTTGCCGCGCGCATCGCGGCGAACACCCGCGGGAAATATTCTTCGCCGTTTTCCAGCAACTCGACACGGTTGTTGCCCTGCCAGTGGTACTCGACATCGACCTGGCCGGGCTCGCGGGTCGGCGGGGTGATGGCGACCGGTTCCACGGCGGATTTCTCCAGCGGCGCGCTGTTCATAATTCGATCTCCACCGATAACGGGACGTGGTCGGAAAGGTGCGACCAAGGACGATTCGACAAAACTTTCGGTCGGCTCGCTTTAAGGTTGCGCACGTAGATGCGGTCGAGCCGAAGTGCTGGCAGGCGCGCGGGAAAGCTGCGCGCCGGTTTGCCCTGGTGCTCGGCGAATACTTCGCGCAGGCCGCAGGGTTTGAGCTGCGCATCGGCGCGCTGGCGCCAATCGTTGAAATCGCCCGCGACGATCACCGGTGCGTCGTCGGGCAACTCCGCCAGGCGTTGCATGAGTAAATCCAGTTGGGCGTTGCGATGACTTTCGCGCAGGCCCAGATGCACGCAGATCGCATGCACTTCGGTGCCGTCACCGGGCAGGCGCAGGACGCAATGGAGCAGGCCACGGTTCTCATTGCCGCTGATCGATACGTCGAGGTTGTCGTGGCGAATGATTTGGAATTTCGACAGCAGCGCGTTGCCGTGATCGCCCTCCGGGTACACCGCGTTGCGCCCATAGGCGAACTGCGGCCAGAGGCTGTCGGCGAGGAATTCGTATTGCGGCATCGTCGGCCAATTGTTGTAGCGCTTGGGGTGCTGTTCGTGGGTGCCATGGACTTCCTGCAGAAACACCACGTCGGCGGCGACGCTGCGCACCGCTTCGCGCAACTCCGGCAGGATGAAACGCCGGTTGAGGGCGGTGAAACCCTTGTGGGTATTGACCGTCAGCACGGTGAACGTGCGTACCGATGGCGCGACTACCGAACCTTCGTCTGTAAAACCGACCGGTTCTGGAATACTCATGCCAACACTCCTTCGCCAGCGGGTTCGCCGGGGGTGGTGACGAGGTCTTTATCCAGTTCGAAACGGTGCAGCAGATCACGGGCGTCGTAAGGCGCGCGGACTTTGATGTCGTTGTCGAAATAGCAGAACACTTCGCGAGACTTGCGTGCGCGTGGCTTCAAGCGTGGTGCGATCAGATGAGCATCCTTTGGTTGCTCGCCGTGATGCCAAGCGTCAATGCGCTCGGCCCAGCGTTTGAGTGCCGGTGCTGTGTAGCCACTGGCGTACAGCTCTTCGGCACCGTGCAGACGCAGGTAGACAAAGTCGCTGGTGAGGTCTTCGCGGTATGGCCATTTATCGGCAGTGTCGGCGATCACCAGTGCGGTGTTGTAGCGCTTCAATAGGCGCACAAAATCGGGATCAAAGAAGCTGTCGTTGCGGATTTCCACAGCGTGGCGCAGCGGTTTTCTACGCCAGGCTTTCATGCTCGCGTGACCGTGCAGATGAGCGTCGTGTTGCCGGGCGAGGGTGGCGGCGGCTTCGGTATCGTGGGGCAGTAGCGCGAGGAAATGTTCAAAACGCTCAGGCTCGAATGTGAAGTTCGGCGGAAACTGCCAAAGGATCGGCCCGAGCTTTTCCTTGAGCTCCAGCACCCCCGAGGCGAAGAAATTGGCCAGAGGCTTTTCGATCTCGCGCAAGCGGCGGATGTGGGTGATGAAGCGCGGCGCCTTAACGCTGAAAACGAAGTCGTCCGGCGTTTCGTCGTACCACTGTGCATAGCGTTCGGGCCGTTGCAGGGCGTAGAACGATCCATTGATTTCGATGCTGTTGACCGCCCGCGAAGCGAACTGCAATTCGCGTTTCTGCGCCAGTCCCTTGGGGTAGAAGTCCCCGCGCCACGGTGCGTAGCGCCAGCCGGAAATACCGATGTGGATCGTTGCCATGCCGCCCTCCGTCGAAAGTCCTCGTGTTGCCGGTATCTTTTGATGACTGCGGGCGGCTGGGGAAAGTTTCGATGGTGTTACGGACGGTCACGTCTAAAGCGAAGATCAAAAGCGCTCCCCCTCACCCCAACCCTCTCCCCCAGAGGGGGCGAGGGGAAGGGAGCAGATCTTCAGGGTTTTCAGGGTTTGAGTTCGACTCCGGACTTGCAAGTCGGTGTACTTCTCGCAGGCAACTCGGTCAGCTCCCTCTCACGCTGGGAGAGGGCGAGGGGGAGGGGAGCTGATCTTCAGGGTTTTCAGGATTTGAGTTCGACTCAGGACTTTCAGGTCGATGTACTTTTCGCAGGCAACTCGGTCGGCTCCCTCTCCCTCTGGGAGAGGGCTGGGGTGAGGGTGCTCTTGAACTTGCTGTGCAATTACCGATCAGTTCCTTACAGGTTCAGCCACGGGAGATCGGAGTTTTGGGCAAGTTCAGGATCGCCATTCTGCTGGGAGCACTGCTGTTTCTCGGCGCCAGTGAAATCGACGCCGCCGCGTTGCCGGGCATCCCGGCCGCCGCCGAAGAGGCGGAAAAACCTGAACCGATTGTGCAGGGCGGTCTGCTCGGTGCAATCAGTTCGAGCATCGACGACGTCCAGGACAAGCTCGATCTCAACGAACACCTGGTCGACGCCTGGCGCCTGCGCGCCGATCGCGCCGCTGATGAAGTCGATAAACTGGTCAACCAATCCTCGAACCGCTCGGGCTGGAGCGTCGCCGGGGACTTCCTCACGCTGTCGGGCGTCTGGCTAGGCAGTTTCGCGTTGTTGACCGTGCTCGGCAGTTTGATGGCCAAGCGTCTGCGTGAGGGCCGCTGGTTGCGCACCCGCCAGCGCAGTCAGGATCTGATTGGTTACTTGCTGCCGTACACCGTGCCGGCGCTGATCTGCCTGCCGATGACGCTGTACGTCAGCCATTTTCTGCAAGCTTCGGTCGGCCGCGCGCTGGCGCTGTGTCTGGCCTACGCCACCAGCAGCGGCATCTTTTCCACCTCGATGTTGTTGTGCGTGGTGGTGATGTTCAACGTCGGCCATAAACGTCCGGCGGCGCGGATCATTCGTGATTATTGCCCGCGTCCGCTGTTCCTGATCGGCTTCCTCGCGGCCCTCAGCGATGCGCTGACCAGCCCGCAGATCGCCCGACAACTGGGCGGTAACATCACCAGCAGTATCGCGGTGTTCACCGGGCTGATCGCCTCGATAATTTTTGGTTTGCTGGTGATTCGCCTGCGTCGTCCGGTGGCGCATCTGATCCGCAATCGTTCACTGAGTCAGCGGCTGAAACAACCCTCGTTGCAGGAGTCGCTGCGGATTTTCTCGGGGCTGTGGTATTGGCCAATCGTGCTGATGGTGCTGGTCTCGGCAGTGAATCTGATTGGCATCGGCGAGGACAATCAGAAGGCCCTGCGTTGCGCGTTGTTCACCACGGTGTTGCTGATCGGCACGGTGTTCCTCAGTACGATCCTGCAGCATCTGTTCAAGTCACGAAAGGCTGAGGCAATCCAGCGCAGCAGTGCCTACAAGGAGCGTTTTCTCAGCCTGTTGCACGCTTTGCTGCGGATTGTCATCGCCATCGCATTCATCGATATCCTCGGGC
Organism: Pseudomonas sp. B21-041; assembly: GCF_024748675.1. Taxonomy (NCBI): domain Bacteria; kingdom Pseudomonadati; phylum Pseudomonadota; class Gammaproteobacteria; order Pseudomonadales; family Pseudomonadaceae; genus Pseudomonas; species Pseudomonas sp. B21-041. The sequence goes on along the minus strand of NZ_CP087175.1, from coordinate 5,682,358 downwards.
GAATCTGGGGGGTGTCGCTGCTCGATTTTGCCCAGAGCAGCACGGTTGGACGAGCCATCAGTAACGCGCTGAGCAGCATTGGCCTGATCTTCCTGGTGACGTGGTTGCTGTGGGTGGTGCTCGACACAGCGATTCAGGAAGCGTTGAAGCCGCCGCTCAGCAAACGCGCGGCGCGCCAGCCGAGCACACGGGTGAAAACCATCCTGCCGCTGCTGCGCAACGCGATCAAAATCATCCTCGTGGTGATCTGCGCAATCACCACTATGGCCAATCTGGGGATCAACGTTGCGCCACTGCTGGCCGGTGCCGGGGTGGTCGGGCTGGCCATCGGGTTCGGTTCGCAGCAACTGGTGCAGGACGTGATTACCGGATTGTTCATCATCATCGAAGACACACTGTCGATTGGCGATTGGGTGGTGCTTGATTCCGGGCATGCCGGCACCGTCGAAGGGCTGACCATCCGCACTCTGCGTCTGCGCGACGGCAAGGGCTTTGTGCACTCGGTGCCGTTCGGCCAGATCAAAGCGGTGACCAATCAATCGCGGCAGTTTGCCTTTGCGTTTTTCTCGGTGCAGTTCACTTACGACACGGATGTGGATAAAGCCATCGAGCTGATTCGCGAGACCGGTGACTCGATCCGCGAAGACCCGTTCCTAAAGTACAACCTGCAAGGGCCGCTGGATGTGTTTGGTGTCGACAAGATGGATTTGAACGGCGTGGTGCTGACGGCGCAGTTCCGCACGGTATCCGGTGGGCAGTATGCGGTGAGCCGGGCGTTCAACCAGCGTTTGAAGAAGCTTGTGGATAACAGCCCGCTGGTGCATTTCGCGCAGACTTATCCACAGCAGGTTTTGTTGCCGAATCGGCAGCAGGAGGGTGAGGTCGTGGCGAGCGAGGTGCCACAGGAATCGCGGACTTAACGGGTAAATTTTTGGTGGGAATGCCAGCGCTATCGCGAGCAGGCTCACTCCTACAGGGGAACGCATTCCAAATGTAGGTGTGAGCCTGCTCGCGATGGCGCCAGACCCGCCAACCTCAATGCCGGATCAGCTTGCCGCGCACCTGCTCCATGCCGATCTGATCCAGCTCCAGCCAGAACTGCTGCTTGCCGGCAATCTCCGCCGCCGCCGGCAAACCATCGCGATAGACCAACCGATTACTCACCAGTGCTGGCACTTTCACCCCCGGCAACAACGTCCCGGCCAGATTCAGCGGGTCCACCCCGCACACCGCGACCAGACTACCGTCATGCGGCCGCCGCCGTACTTCGCGCAACAGCGGAATCGCCTCAGGCAAGGCAAACTGCTCCCCCGCCAGACCACTGACAAACCGTCCACCGCGAATCTCGCCGCGCGCTTCCAGTCGATGAAACGTGCGCAGCAATTCTCGCCAACTCGGCAACCAGTCCGCCTCGCGCTCCAGCAAGCGCCAGAACACCACGCCATAGCGGCGCAACAACGTCATCGCGACATGTTCCAGCGTCTCGCTGTTATCCACAGCCGCCCCGCGCCGCAGCAAGGCCCAACGCCCGGCATCATCCATCCCACCGATAAACGCCCCGCGCCCACGCCGACTGCTGCGCTGCTGGCGCTTGCTCGCCGGGGTGATCAGCGCGCGTAGGCCGGCGAAGCTGTCGGCGTTCACCAGGCCGGCGCCGACCAGTTCCTGCAAGGCGATTTCCAGCTCGGTGCGCAACAGGTGCGCTTCATGACTCAGCTCGTCAAAAAACAGCGCACCGTGTTGACTCAAGGCTTCAAAGACCTTCTGGGTTTTCGGCGAAAGTTCGCTCACCGGCGTCTGTTCGGCCAGCGCACTCCACAGGCCGACCTGACTGCGCGGCAGCAGCACGATAGGCGTGCTGCGCAACGCCGTACCGCTGATTTTTTGCCGGGCACTGAGGCGCGTCCACACCAGTTTGCCGTTGCGGCACAGCTCATCCAGCCAACTTGGCGAATAGTCTTTTAATCGCGCCGGGAGGATATCGCTGTCCCACGCCGAAGCCGCCGCCGCGTAGCCTTCGAACTGGCCGATAATCGCCGGCAACACGGCTCTACCCTGACCGCGAGTAGAAGGCGAGAGATGCTGCCAGTCGAACAGAAACCGCATGAAATCCTGCAGAGCTACCGGTTCGATTTCCCGGCGCAGGCGCTTGACCGTGTAGCGATGAATGCGCGCGAGCAGATGCCGTTCGCACCATTCTTCTACTTCCAATCCCGGCGTGAATTGGCCGCGCAGCACGTAACCTTCGCGCTCCAGTTGGGCGAGGGCTTGATGGACTTCAGTGGCCTGCAACGCGAGCGGTTCGGCAATCGCGGATAATGGCAGCGGTCCGAAGGCACCGAGGCGCGCGCGGATCACTTCGACCAGCGCTTCATCGAACGTCCACGCCTCATCGAATCCCGGCAACGCCTCCAGTTCGGCTTGCAATTTGGCCTGTGGATAAAGCGCTTGCAGACACGTTAGGCGTTCGCGGGCCAGCCACAAGCCATGCTCGGCATCGATCTGTAGACGGCAGGCGCGACCACTGCTGGCCAGATTTTCCAGCCATGCACGCCAGCCTTCGTTCGTTTGCACTTCCTCATCGCTGATGCACGCCAGGCTCATCAGCGCCTCATGCATTTCATCCACAGCGTTCGGCGTCGGCCAGGCTTCTGCGCGCACAGCGTTTATGGCGTCCGCATCCAGCGCGCCGAGATCATCGGTCGATTGCGGATCGCTCCAGCGCCGGTTGATCACCGCTTGAGTGCGACGTTCTTCCAGCGGTGCATCGTCGAGAAAGGTGTACGGCCGCGCACTGAGAATTTCTGCGGCGAGCGGCGAGGGCGCCGGCAAGTCGCGGCTGATCAAGCGCACGTCGCCACGCTCCATGCGCCGCAGCAGATTCAACCAGCCTTCGCTGTCCATCGCTTCATGCAGGCAATCGTCGAGGGTTTGCTCGATCAGTGGATGCTCGGGAATTTCCCGTTCGCCGGCGAGGTTTTCCAGACAGGCGATTTGGTCGGGAAATATGCTGGCGATCAGGTCTTCGCTTTTCATCCGCTGCAACTGTGGCGCGACTTTGCGCCCGCCGGTAAAACGCGGCAATGCCAGTGCCACCCCGGCATTCCAGCGCCAGCGCACGCCGAACAGCGGCGCATCGAGTACGGCTTGAATAAGGATGTGCTCGGCGCTGTTGCTGTGCAGGTAACGCCAGACGTCATCGAGTTCAAAGCTGTGGCTGGTGGACAGCGACAGGACGATCGCGTCTTCGCTGGCTGCGGCCTGCAATTCGAAGTTGAAGGTGCGGCAGAAGCGCTTGCGCAGGGCCAGGCCCCAGGCGCGGTTGATGCGACTGCCGAACGGTGAGTGGATGATCAATTGCGTGCCGCCGGACTCGTCGAAAAAACGCTCCATCAGCAGCGTGTCTTGCGAGGGCAGGGCGCCGAGGGTTTGGCGGGCGCGGGCCAGGTATTCGACCAGTTGCTCGGCGCTGGCGAGGTTGAGGCCGAGGGTCTGAGTCAGCCAGTCGAGTGCCGGTTGCAGATTGCCGGGGCTGTCGCTGAGCAGTTCATCGAGCTGTGCTTGCAGACGTGCGACAGCCGATGACAATTCATCGCTGCGCCCCGGCGCTTCGCCGAGCCAGAACGGAATGGTCGGCGGCTGGCCGTGGGCATCCTCAACGCGGACCTTGCCGGTTTCCACGCGCAGGATGCGATAGGAGGTGTTGCCGAGCTGAAACACGTCGCCGGCAATACTTTCCACTGCGAAGTCTTCGTTGACGCTGCCGATGTTCAGGCCTTGCGGCTCGAGCATGACGCTGTAGTCGGCGTTATCGGGAATGGTGCCGCCGCTGGTCACGGCGGTCAGTTGTGAACCGCGACGGCCACGCAAGGTGCGGCTGACGGCGTCGCGGTGCAGGTAGGCGCTGCGGATGCCCTGGCGACCGTTGTAGCCTTCGGCGAGCATGCTCAGCAGGGCCTGATAGTGTCTTTCGTCGAGATCGCGGTAGGGCGAGGCGCGGCGGAACATCGCCAGCAAGGCGTCCTCCGGCCATTCCTGACAACTGACTTCGGCGATGATCTGCTGCGCTAAAACATCCAGCGGCGCGACCGGGATGTGCAGGTTGTCGAGTTCGCCTCGGCGCACGCAGTCGAGCAGGGCGGTGCATTCGATCAAGTCGTCGCGGGTGGTGGCGAACAATCGACCCTTGGGTGTGCCGCCCACCTGGTGCCCGGAGCGGCCAACACGTTGCAGAAAACCGGCGATAGAGCGCGGTGAGGCAATCTGGCAGACCAGATCGACTTCGCCGATATCGATGCCCAGTTCCAGCGAGGCGGTAGCGATCAATACCTGCAGTTCGCCGCGCTTGAGTCGTTGTTCGGCGTCCAGGCGAAACTCCTTGGCCAGACTGCCGTGATGCGCGGCTACGGCGTGTTTGCCCAGGCGTTCGCTGAGGTGCCGGCTCAGGCGTTCGGCCAGGCGCCGGGTGTTGACGAAAATCAGCGTGGTGCGGTGCGCGCGCGCAAGTTCTGCGAGCCGGTCGTAGACCCGTTCCCAGACATCATTGGCCATGACGGCCGACAAGGGCACTGGCGGCACCTCAATACCCAGATCCCGTGGCCGGGCGTGGCCAATGTCAATAATTTCGCAGGGACGGTCGTGGCCGACGAGAAATTGCGCCACGGCTTCCACCGGTTTCTGCGTGGCGGACAGGCCTACGCGGGTCAGCGGTTCGCTGCATAACGCCTGCAGTCGCTCAAGGCTCAGGGCCAGATGACTGCCGCGTTTGCCGGCGGCCATCGCGTGGATTTCATCGATGATCACCGTGCGCGTGGTGCCGAGCATTTTTCGTCCCGACTCCGAACCGAGCAGCACGTAGAGCGATTCCGGGGTGGTCACCAGAATGTGCGGCGCGGTCTTGCGCATGGCCGCGCGTTCTTTTTGCGGGGTGTCGCCAGTGCGCACGGCGGTGGTGATTGCCAGCCCAGGCAGATTCATCTGCCGCAGGTGTTCGGTGATCCCCGCCAATGGGTTTTGCAGGTTGATGCGAATGTCGTTGGAAAGCGCCTTCAGTGGCGAGACGTAGACCACCAGGGTTTCGTCGGGCAGGCCGTCGGGATCTTCCAGGCCTCGGTGGACGAGGTCGTCGAGCACGGCCAGAAACGCAGTGAGGGTTTTGCCGGAGCCGGTGGGCGCGGCGATCAGCGTCGAACGGCGCTGGCGGATCAACGGCCATGCGCGGGCCTGGGCGGCGGTGACCGTCGCGAATGTGTTGCTGAACCAGGCACTGACGGCGGGGTGAAAGCCTGCCAGGGCCGCGTCCGTGGGGATGGGCAGATTCATGGCTTAAGTTATGCGGGCGCGGGTGTGAAGATGCAAGTACCGTTCGGGCCTCATCGCGAGCAGGCTCACTCCTACAGGGGAATGCATTTCAATTGTAGGAGTGAGCCTGCTCGCGATGGCGCCAGTCGAAGCGCTACAAATATCCGGGATGTACACTTTACGGATGACGGTTGCGCACTAAACCCGCAAAATGCAACGATTCCGGCAATTATCGACGACGGTTTCACAAGAACCGTCGCTAAAGCCATCGTTCCAATCAGACTGGGCCTGCTGACTCTATGCGAATGCGCCTTATGTTACTGGGCGGCGGAAATGCCCTTGGGCAGGCGCTGATTCGCCTCGGTGCAGAGGAAGACATCGGTTTCCTCGCCCCCCGCCCGCCCGAAAACGGCTGGGATGCCGCGAGCCTGACCCAATTGCTCGACGACACCCGTCCCGATGCATTGATCAACCTCGCCTACTATTTCGACTGGTTCCAGGCCGAAACCGTCAGCGAAAGCCGCATGGCCGGGCAGGAACGTGCGATCGAGCGTCTGGCCGAACTGTGCCAGCACCACAACATCGTCCTCGTGCAGCCCTCCAGTTATCGGGTGTTCGATGGTTCGCGGGCCACGGCGTACAGCGAAAAAGACGAACCGGTACCATTGGGCCTGCGCGGTCAGGCGTTGTGGCGAATTGAACAAAGTGTGCGCGCCACTTGCCCGCAACACGTTTTGCTACGATTTGGCTGGTTGCTCGACGACAGCCCGGAGGGCACCCTCGGGCGCTTCCTCGCTCGTGCCGAGCAGCCAGAAGAATTGCTCCTGGCCGATGATCGCCGGGGTAACCCGACGCCGGTCGATGACGCCGCACGGGTGATTATTTCCGTGCTCAAGCAACTCGATTGCGCCGCGCCACTGTGGGGCACTTACCACTACGCCGGCCACGAAGCGACCACACCGCTGGCGCTGGGTCAGGCGATTCTGACCGAAGCGCGCAGCCTGCACGCCCTAGCGATCGAAGCACCAACCGCCCAGGCTCACGCCGCGCGACCGGACGCTGCCGAAGAGCCGCAACACGCGGTGCTGGCCTGCAAGAAAATTCTGCACACTTTCGGGATTAAACCGCGTGCCTGGCGCGCCGCACTCCCGGGCTTACTGGATAGGTTCTACCGTCATGGCTGAAGGGACTGTTTTAATCACCGGCGGAGCCGGCTTCATTGGCTCGCACCTGACCGACGCCTTGCTTGCCAAGGGGCATTCGGTGCGCATTCTCGACGATCTGTCGACCGGCAAGCGCAGCAACCTGCCGCTGGATAACTCCAAGGTTGAGCTGATTGTCGGCGATGTCGCCGATGCGGCGCTGGTGGCCAGAGCCATGCAAGGCTGCAGCGCAGTCGCTCACCTGGCGGCCGTGGCGTCGGTGCAGGCCTCGGTGGACGATCCGGTGAAAACTCACCAGAGCAACTTCATTGGCACGCTGAATGTCTGCGAAGCCATGCGTCTGGCCGGGGTCAAACGGGTGTTGTACGCCTCCAGCGCGGCGGTGTACGGCAACAATGGCGAGGGCGAGTCGATTGATGAAGAAACGCCCAAAGCCCCATTGACGCCTTACGCTTCGGACAAGCTGGCGGGCGAACATTATTTCGATTTCTATCGCCGCCAGCATGGCCTGGAGCCGGTGATTTTCCGCTTCTTCAATATCTTCGGCCCACGTCAGGATCCGTCCTCGCCGTACTCCGGAGTGATCAGCATCTTCAGCGAACGGGCACAGAAAGGCTTGCCAATTACCGTGTTCGGTGACGGTGAGCAAACGCGCGATTTCCTCTATGTCGAAGACCTGGTCGATTTGCTGGTACAGGGCATCGAAAAACCTGAGGTGGAAGTCGGTGCGGTGAATGTTGGATGGAATCAGGCGATGAGCCTCAAGCAAATGCTTGAAGCCCTGCAAGCGGTGGTCGGTGAGCTGCCGCCGATCAGCTATGGCCCGGCGCGTTCCGGTGATATCCGTCATTCCCGGGCGAATAACGCTCGTCTGCTGGAACGCTTCAAGCTGCCGCAGCAGACGCCGATGAGCGTGGGGTTGGCGCGGTTGTTGGGGCGAGCCTGAAAAGAGCCCCTCATCGGAACGCCGCCCGCCTAACCCTCTCCCAGAGGGAGAGGGGACTGACCGTAGCGTTTGTGAGAAATGCGTCGACGTGAAATACCGAGTCGAACTTGGATTTGAAAAGCACCCAAATCGGCTCCCTTTCCCCCTCTCCCTGAGGGAGAGGGCTGGGGTGAGGGGGGAGACTCAAACTCACCACGCATGCCAGGCAGACATGAAAAAGGCGCCCTTTGACAGGCGCCTTTTTCACGGCCGGAATATGTCGCTACTCCTGTGGCAAGGGGATGTTATCCCCCGATCAACTGCGTACGGTCGCCGTCAGTTCTATGCCTGCTCACCACCAAGCCTCATTCACCACCACGTGAACGTTCGGTCAATCGACTTAGAACTTATAGCCCAAACCGACCATGTAGATGAACGGATCCACATCCACATTCACCCGTGCGCGAGTGCCCGGCGCAACGGCGTTGTTTTCGACGGTGGCGCGGGTGTCGATGTCGATGTAACGCACTTGGGCGTTGAGCATGATGTTGTCGGTCAGCATGTAGTCGGCACCGACCTGCCAGGCCAGACCCCAGGAGTTTTTCGCCTTGAAGTTGCTGAAACCGTTAGCACTGGCTTCGCTGCCGACGTGTTCGTCATAGATCCAGGTGTAGTTGATACCGCCACCGACATACGGCTGGAACGGCGACTTCGAATCCAGCGGGTAGTAGACGACGCTGAGGGTCGGCGGCAGGTGTTTCAGGGTGCCGAGCTTGCCGTTGGCCGCTGGCAGGGCAGTACCCTTGAGTTTGACGTCATGCTCGAACGGCGTGGCCGCGAGCAACTCGAGGCCGACGTGATCGGTAAGCATGTAAGCGAAGTTCAGACCCAATTGAGTGTCGCTGCTCATGGTCGCTTTGCCGCCCAGATTGGTGCCGCTCAACGGACCCTGATCGACCTTGACGCTGGAGCTGTCGGCTTTCGGGTTGACGGTGATCGCACCGGCGCGGATGAGGATGTCACCGGCTTCGTGGGCGTGGGCGAGCGGGGCTGCGAGCGCGAGGGCAAACAGCGAAGCGCTGAGCAAGGACTTGTTCATGGGGGCTCCGAAAGGACGTTAAAAATGTTCGATGTCCTATGGTACGAAGCCAACTGATACGGTCTTTTGACTCAGCTCAATGAAACAGTGAAGGGGCGGGTTTCTGTGGAACCTTTGAGGGCCCCATCGCTGGCAAGCCAGCTCCCACAGGTTTTGTTGTTGATCACAAAATTTGTGAGCGACTCAATCACTGTGGGAGCTGGCTTGCCAGCGATGGGGCCCTTGCAAACAGCACAAAACTACCGGGATTCACTCCGGCAGTTCATACACATAAATCTTGTCCGCATCCATCTGATACCCGGCATCCGCCAGTTCGCTGCTCGACGCCTTGACCTGCAACGGTCCCTCCACCCAATACGGCTGATACAGCTCATCAAGCTTCACGCCCAACTCGCTTTTCACATGCACAATCTGGTTCGACGGCGGGGGCGGCACGTGGATGCAGGCGCCGAAATACGGCACCAGCAAAAAGTCCGTGGTGCGTCCTTCTTCATTGACTTCCAGCGGCACGATATAACCCGGCAAACGAATGTTCTGACCGTCGAGGGACTTCACCACCGGCGCGTTCGGCAGGTCCTGCTTGGCCGCTGGCGCGGACTCGGCGGACAGCGCATCACTCATCTTCGACATGTCGTGCAGCGGGGTCATGTTCGGCACTTCCGGCGCGGCGTCCGGCGGAATCATTTCCGACCACGTCAGGTCTTTCGGCGCCGCTGCCCACACGGGCAGGGCGATCAGCAACAGCAGCGCGAGTACAGCGCGGGGCATGGTGAACATCCTCATAAACGGATCGACAGGCCATCGGCCAAGGATTGGCGATAAGCGCGCCAGGCCGGCACGCTGCCCATCAGCAGCGCGGCCGCCAGAATGCCACCGAGCAGCGTCCATTCATACTCGCTCGGCCACGCCAGCGGCAGGTACAGACCGTAATTGGCCTGCACGTAACCCTGGGCGGCGGCGATGCCGATGTACAACAACGCCACCCCGGCAATCACCCCGGTCAGCGCCAGTGCAAACGCCTCGAGCACCAGCAGACTCGCGATATGCCAAGGGCGCGCACCGACCGAACGAAGGATCGCCATCTCGCGACGCCGTTCGTTGAGGCTGGTGAGAATCGCCGTGAGCATGCCGATCAACCCGGTCAACACCACAAACAACGAGACCACGAACAGCGCTTTTTCAGCGGTGCTCATCAGGCTCCACAACTCCTGCAAGGCTACACCCGGCAGAATCGCCAGCATCGGTTCGCCACGGAATTCGTTGATCTCGCGTTGCAGGGCGAAGGTGGAAATCTTGCTGTTGAGGCCGAGCATGAATGCGGTGATCGCTTGCGGCGTCAGGTCCATGTTGCGTGCCTGATCGGCGGTTATTCGGCCATTACCTCGCGCCGGCACGCCGTTGTGCCAGTCGATATGAATCGCCTCCATGCCGCCGAGGCTGATGTGCAGCGTGCGATCGACCGGGGTGCCGGTGCGCTTGAGAATGCCGACCACAGTGAACGGTTTGTCGTCGTGCTTGACCAGACTGATCGCGGCCACGCCGTGGGCCAGCACCAGTTTGTCACCGAGCTTGTAATGCAGCGCATCGGCCACTTCCGCACCGAGCACCACTTCAAAAGGATCGCTGGCAAACGCACGACCGTCCGCCAGTTGCAGATGCTGCTGGCGACCGTACTGGTAATGCTCGAAGTAGGCTTCGGTAGTGCCCATCACTCGGTAGCCACGATGGGAGTCGCCGAGGGACATCGGGATTGCCCACTTCACTTTCGGGTTGCTGGCGAAGTGTTCGAAGCTGTCCCAGCGGATGTTGTTGGTGGCGTTGCCGATGCGGAACACCGAGTACAGCAACAGGTTCACCGAGCCGGAACGGGCACCAACGATGAGGTCGGTGCCGCTGATAGTACTGGCGAAACTGGCTTTGGCCTCGGTGCGCACCCGCTCAACGGCGAGCAACAGACACACCGAGAGGGCGATGGCAAAAGCCGTGAGCAAAGCGGTGAAGCGGCGGTTGGCCAGGCTGGCCATGGCCAGACGAAACAGATACATCTCAGACCTCGGCAGACGTGGCGGCGCGATTGAGTTCGGCCAGGGACAGGTGACGGTCGAACAGCGGCGCCAGGCTCTGGTCGTGGCTGACGAACAGCAAGCTGGAACCGGCCTCGCGGCATTCGGCGAACAGCAGGCGAATGAAGTTCTCCCGGGCGTCGTAATCCAGCGCCGAGGTCGGTTCGTCGGCGATGACCAACTCAGGCTGACCGATCAAGGCACGCGCGGCAGCGACCCGTTGTTGCTGACCGATTGACAGTGAGTCAGCGCGACGGCTGAGGAGACTTTCGTCCTTCAAACCCAAGTGCGCGAGCAGGGTGGCGGCGGCTTGATCGACGCTGCCGTGGCGCTGTTTCGCCCGTTGCGCACGCAGTTTCGAGAAGTGGCACGGCAGCTCAACGTTCTCGCGTACCGAGAGAAACGGCAGCAAGTTGAACTGCTGGAAGATGTAGCCGGTGTGATCGACACGGAACGTATCGCGAGCGCCCGCGGAGAGCTCGGTGAGTTCCTGGCCGAGCAGGCGAATGCTGCCGCGACCGGGTTTCTGCACACCGCCGAGCAGGCCGAGCAGGGTGGTCTTGCCGCTGCCGCTGGGGCCTTTGAGGAACAGGGTTTCGCCGGCTTCCAGACGAAACGCCGGGATGTCCAGCAACGGCGGGTGACCGGGCCAGTTGAAGCCCAGGTCGGACAGTTCGATGAGTGCTTGGGTCATGGCACCAGTTTCATGAGTTTTCATAGCCCCTGAAGGAGCTGCCGAAGGCTGCGATCTTTTGATCCTGATCTTCTTAAAGCAAGATCAAAAGATCGCAGCCTTCGGCAGCTCCTACATCGGATCGCGGTGGATCACAGGGGATTTTCGGTGTGATCAGAATTTCAGCGCGGCAGCCTTGGCCGTCACTTCGGTACCTTGCTGGCCGCTGGCGCTGATCAGTTGTACCTGAATTTTCTGCGTCGCCGGGAAGGTCTTGAAAACGTTGGCTAGATCCAGAGTCTTCAACGCGCCCGGTGTGGCGCAGTTGAACTGGTAGTGCGCATGAATTTCGCTATGGTCGTGGTGATGCTCGTGGCCGTCCTTGTCCGCTTCATCGTCGTCGTGATCGTCGGCATCCGGCTTGTCGCCGAACAGCGGGCTCTCCAGTTCTTGGCTGACCACTTTGCACCCAGCAGCGGCGGGCAGGCTGAACAGGGTCAGCGGCTTTTCCAGCTGCGCACGGGCGGCGGCGACTTTGGCCTTGTCGGAATCGCTGGTGGCAACGTGTTCGAAACCGACGAGGTTCATCGCCGGGCTTTCCAGCTCAAGCTCCAGGGTCTGGCCATCAAGCGCGGCATTCAGACGGCCGACGCCATGTTCATGCGCGCCGAGGCTGCCGTGTTCATGGTCGTGATCGTGGTCATGCTCATCAGCCGCGTGGGCGATGGCCAGCGGCAACAGGGCAAACGGCAAAGCGAGCAGCAGACGACGCATGGCGGTCTCCGGGAAGTAAAGTGAAGAGTTTGTTATGTAATCTTATAACGAAAGTGCGCAGAGTTTGCCCGTGCGCTTGGCGTTGCACAAGTCCCGTGGGAGCATGCAGGTCAGAAAAGTGCAGGAGCGAACTCAATGTTGCGGATACGCGGAACCGTCGGCGATGTGCCGGTGGACTTGACGGTGGAACTGGATGACGGCGATTGGGCGAAGCTCGGTTCAGCGCTGAATGGGCAGGCGCCGGACGCTCAATCTGAGGCGATCGCATCAGCCCCGGCAGCGAAACCGCTGAATCAGGACGATGCGTTGTGGCAGGTGGCCAAGGATCTGTTACGCAAGGCCGGGCAGCTCAGCGGTCCGGATCTGCTTGATCAGCTTGAAGGGCTGACCGGCAGCGCGGTGGCGGGCAAGCGCTTGCTGGTGCGCTTGCGCCATAGCTCGGACGTGAAAGTGGTGAGCGGCGGGGATACGCCGCTCTACAGCTGGATCGAATGAACCGCAAAAGATCGCAGCCTGCGGCAGCTCCTACATTGGAATGGAGTACACCCCTGTAGGAGTTGCCGAAGGCTGCGATCTTTTGATCTTAATAAAGCGCCGCAAACATCTTGCGGCGGTACACCGTCACCAGCGGATGATCATTGCCCAGCAGCTCAAACACCTGCAGCAAGGTCTTGTGCGGCAGGCCTTCGCTGTAGCTGCGGTTGCGGATGAACAGCTTCAGTAGTGCATCCAGCGCCGCTTCATACTGCTGGCGAGCGAGTTGCTGGATCGCCAGTTGATACGCCGCCTCATCGTCCTGCGGATCTTTCGCCAGGCGCGCTTTCAGATCGGCGGCATCCGGCAGATCACGCGCCAGGCCAAGGAATTTGATCTGCGCCTTGGCTCCGGCCAGTGCAGCCTTGTGCTCATCACTCTTGACCGCATCCAGCACGGTTTGCGCTTCATCCAGTTCGCCGCGCTCAGTCAGGCAACGCGCGTAGAGGATCAGTGCCTTGGCGTTTGTGTTGTCCTCAGTGAGCATCACCGCCAGTGCCGCTTCGGCATCGGCGTAACGGCCGTCATCGAACAACGCTTGAGCCTGCTCGAACGGATCGGCTTCGGCCGGTGGCGGCATCTGCACATGCGGCTCAAGCAGGGCGCGCACGGCGGATTCCGGTTGTGCACCGGCAAAACCGTCGACCGGTTGGCCGTCCTTGAACAGCACCACGGTCGGCAGGCTGCGAATACCGAAGCGGGCGACGATGTCCTGCTCGATGTCGCAGTTGACCTTGGCCAGCAGCAATTCGCCCTGATAGCTCTCGGCAATGCCTTGCAGCATCGGCATCAGCGCCTTGCATGGCGCACACCATTCGGCCCAGAAATCCACCAGCACAGGTTTGTTGAAGGAAGCCTCGATCACCGACTGGTCGAAATCGGCCGTCGTGGCGTCGAAGATGTATGGCGTTTGCTGACTCATGGGGGATCTCGTTAAAGCGTTAATGAACGCACTATAAGCGGTGGCGCAAAAGATCGCAGCCTTCGGCAGCTCCTACAGGTTCAGCGTCCGCCCGCAATATAGACGACAAAGCCGATCACTGTAGGAGCTGCCGAAGGCTGCGATCTTTTAACGATTCCAATCACGCCGCGCGTGGTACAGGCTGACATGCCGAAATTCCTCAGGCTCCGCCAGATCCGGCAACGTCATCGCCTCAAGCATTTCAATCCGCTGATACAACGGATGGCGAAAATCCCGAACCCGCGAATCCGCCACCAGCGCCTCGCGGCCACGGCTCAAAAACGCATCGAGCAACGGCAGATTGGCCCGGTCATACAACACATCCGCCACCAGAATCAGATCAAACCGATCCGCCTCGGCAAAGAAATCCGTCGAGTAATTCATCCCTACGCCATTCAGCGTGGCATTCGCCCGACACGCGGAAATCGCCAGAGGATCCAGATCGCACGCCACCACCTCCAGCGCCCCGGCCTTCACCGCCGCGATCCCGGCAATCCCGGAACCTGCGCCGAAATCCAGCACACGCTTGCCGCGCACCCACTCGGGAAATTCCGCCAGATAACGCGCCACCGCCAGACCGCTGGCCCAGCAGAAACCCCAATACGGTGGCTCATGCAAAATTCGCTGAATTTCTTCCTGGCTGAATTGGCGATCCATGTTGTCGCCATCGATCAGCCATAGCTGTAAATCAGTGTCCGGCAACGCACAGACCTTGAGTCTGGCGTCGCCGAGCAATTCACCTAACGCCTGTTGCAGGTCGAGCGGTGCATTCATGGTGCTTTGACAAATTGCAGTTGGCCCAGCGCCTGGGAGGTCGGCTGGCTGATGGTTTGCGACGGCAGATGCAGAATCAACTGACCGGACTGGCTGGCGCGGCCACGCAACTCAACCCGCGCACCGGCCGGGAACGCGTCCGGGTTGAAGCGCAGGCGGAACGGCAGGATCTGGTTGTTGCCGATCAGGCTGGAACTGGCGAGCAATTGTTGCGGGCGATCCTTTTCGTCGATCACCAGCAGCGCCAGTTCGACTTCGGCGCCGGCCGGCACGCCTTGCAGGGTGCCGCTCAATTCCCGTTGATAAGCCGGCAGCGGGCCAAGTTCGGCAGCCTCTTTGGCTTTTTTCTGCGCTTGCTGCGGGGCAGGTCCCGGTGTTGGCGGCTGGGGCTTGGGTGCATCGCTGCCACAGGCCACCAGCAGGCTGAAAAGACTGAGCAAAACGAGCGGACGTAACGGCATTGGATGCTCCAGCAAAATGAAATCCATGGATCAAACGATCATGTCGTTCTGTATACCGCAAAGCCTATGGCTTGTCTTGCCACCGGGATGCGCTACCATGGCCCTCCCTTTTTTTGTTGCCAGCCACCATGCACTGTCCCTTCTGCGGTGCCAACGACACCAAGGTCATCGACTCGCGTCTGGTCGCCGAGGGCGAACAGGTGCGCCGCCGGCGTGAATGCCTGGCCTGCGGCGAGCGTTTCACGACGTTCGAGACGGCCGAACTGGTGTTGCCGCGCCTGATCAAAACCGACGGCAGCCGCCAACCGTTCGACGAAGAAAAACTCCGCGCCGGGATGCAACGCGCCCTGGAGAAACGTCCGGTGAGCGTTGAGCGCCTCGAATCCTCCCTGGTTCACATCAAGCACAAGCTGCGCGCCACCGGCGAGCGCGAGGTCAAATCCCTCGTGGTCGGCGAACTGGTGATGGCTGAGTTGCAAAAGCTTGATGAAGTCGCCTACATCCGTTTCGCGTCGGTGTACAAACGCTTCCAGGACCTCAATGAATTCCGCGAAGAAATCGACCGCCTCGCCCGCGAACCGGTGAAAGAATGACCAGCGCCGGCGAGCAGGCCATCCTCGACGCTCACTTCATGGCTCGCGCGCTGGAACTGGCGCGCAAAGGTCATTACACCACCCATCCCAATCCTCGGGTCGGCTGCGTGGTGGTGCGTGATGGGCAGATCGTCGGCGAAGGCTGGCATGAGCGCGCCGGCGAACCTCACGCCGAAGTCCATGCCCTGCGCGCCGCCGGTGAGCTGGCCCGGGGCGCGACTGCTTATGTAACTCTCGAACCGTGCAGCCACCATGGCCGCACGCCGCCGTGTGCCGAAGCACTGGTGAATGCCGGGGTTGCCCGGGTGGTGGCAGCGATGCGCGATCCGAACCCGCAAGTTGCCGGACGTGGTCTGCAGCGCTTGGCCGATGCCGGCATTGCTACCGAAAGCGGCGTGCTCGAAGCCGAGGCGCGCCAGCTCAATCAAGGTTTTCTGAAACGCATGGAGCACGGCTTGCCGTTCGTGCGGGTCAAGTTGGCTATGAGTCTCGATGGTCGGACAGCCATGGAAAGCGGCGAGAGCCAATGGATCACCGGCCCGGCCGCACGTTCGGCCGTTCAGCGTTTGCGCGCTCAGGCCGCCGTGGTGCTGACCGGCGCCGACACCGTGCTGGCCGATGGCGCGCGTTTGACCGTGCGCGCCGACGAGTTGGGTCTGGATGCCGAGCAAACCGCGCTGGCCATGAGCCGACCGCCGCTGCGCGTGCTGATCGACGGGCGCCTGCGGGTGCCGCTGGATGCACCGTTCTTCAAGGCTGGCCCGGCATTGGTCGCCACCTGTGTCGCGATCGAAGAGCAATACGCGCATGGCCCCGAGTGTCTGATCGTGCCGGGTGATGACGGTCAGGTCGATCTGCATCAATTGCTGATTGAACTGGCCAAGCGTGACGTCAACGAGGTGCTGGTCGAAGCCGGCCCGCGTCTGGCAGGAGCTTTTGCTCAACTCGGTCTGGTCGACGAATTCGTGATCTTCATCGCCGGCAAGTTCCTCGGCTCCACGGCGCGTCCGCTGCTGGACTGGCCGCTGGCTTATATGAAGGATGCGCCGGAGCTGAAAATCACTGAAATTCGCGCGGTGGGCGATGACTGGCGAGTCACTGCCATCCCTGTCCTTTCGGCGAGCGTATAATTCCCGGCCATCGCGTTAGCGCTGGCCCAGTTCTCAAGGAGAACCCCATGTTTACCGGCATCATCGAATCCATCGGCAGTATCCGCGCACTGACCCCAAAGGGCGGTGATGTGCGGGTCCACGTCGCCACCGGCAAGCTCGACCTGAGCGACGTCAAACTCGGCGACAGCATCGCGGTCAACGGCGTCTGCCTGACCGCCGTTGAGCTGCCGGGCGACGGCTTCGCCGCCGACGTCAGCCGTGAAACGCTGGACTGCACCGCCATGAACGACCTGAAAAGCGGCAGCCCGGTCAATCTGGAAAAAGCCCTGACCCCGACCACCCGTCTCGGCGGGCACCTGGTCAGCGGCCACGTCGACGGTGTCGGCGAAATCGTCTCGCGCAGCGACAATGCCCGCGCCGTGGAATTTCGCATTCGCGCGCCGAAGGAACTGGCCAAGTACATCGCCCATAAAGGCTCGATCACTGTCGACGGTACCAGCCTGACCGTGAACGCCGTCGATGGCGCCGAATTCATGCTGACGATCATTCCGCACACCCTGAGCGAAACCATCATGGCGTCGTACAAGCCAGGTCGCCGGGTGAATCTGGAAGTTGACTTGCTGGCGCGGTATCTGGAGCGTCTGCTCCTCGGCGACAAGGCCGCAGAGCCGAGCGCTGGTGGCATCACCGAAAGCTTTCTGGCCGCCAACGGCTACCTCAAATCCTGACTGAAGGGGGTGCCTTGTGGCGCTCAATAGCATCGAAGAACTGGTTGAAGACATCCGCCAAGGCAAGATGGTCATCCTCATGGATGACGAAGACCGCGAGAACGAAGGCGACCTGATCATGGCTGCCGAATGCTGCCAGGCCGAGCACATCAACTTCATGGCCAAGCACGCCCGTGGTCTGATCTGCATGCCGATGAGCCGCGAGCGCTGCGAACTGTTGAAGCTGCCGCTGATGGCGCCGCGCAACGGTTCCGGTTTCGGCACCAAGTTCACCGTGTCGATCGAAGCCGCCGAAGGCGTAACCACTGGCATTTCCGCCGCCGACCGTGCGCGCACCGTGCAAGCGGCTGCCGCCAAAGACGCCAAGGCTGAAGACATCGTCAGCCCGGGTCATATTTTCCCGCTGATGGCCCAGGCTGGCGGCACCCTCGCTCGCGCCGGCCACACCGAAGCGGCTTGCGACCTCGCGCGCATGGCCGGTTTCGAGCCAAGTGGCGTGATCTGCGAAGTGATGAACGACGACGGCACCATGTCCCGTCGCGCTGAACTGGAAGCGTTCGCTGCTGAGCACAACATCAAGATCGGCACCATCGCCGACCTGATTCACTACCGGATGATCCATGAACGTACCGTTCAGCGGATTGCCGAGCAGCCACTGGACAGCGAACTGGGCCAATTCAACCTGGTGACCTATCGTGATTCGGTGGAAGGCGATGTGCACATGGCCCTTACGCTGGGCACTGTTTGCGCCGAAGAGCCGACCCTGGTTCGGGTGCACAACATGGATCCGCTGCGCGACCTGCTGATGGTCAAACAACCGGGCCGCTGGAGCCTGCGCGCCGCCATGGCTGCGGTCGCCGAGGCTGGCAGCGGTGTCGTGTTGTTGCTTGGTCACCCGCTCGATGGCGATGTGCTGCTGGCACATATCCGTGAAACGGGTGAGCAGGCAGCGCCGAAAAAACCGACCACTTACAGCATCGTCGGTGCCGGTTCGCAGATCCTGCGTGACCTCGGTGTGCGCAAAATGCGTTTGATGTCTGCGCCAATGAAATTTAATGCGATATCCGGTTTCGATCTGGAAGTTGTAGAATACGTGCCCTCCGAATAATGACCGGTTGTTTCCGATCTCCGATTCGCGGCAAATAAATCACTGAGGGACGCGTAGCAGACGCGTCCCGGCTCTTTAAGAGAACTGACGAATGACCCTGAAGACCATCGAAGGTACCTTCATCGCCCCTAAAGGCCGCTACGCTTTGGTAGTGGGCCGCTTCAACAGCTTCGTCGTTGAAAGCCTGGTCAGCGGTGCAGTTGATGCCCTGGTTCGCCACGGCGTGAGCGAAAGCGACATCACCATCATCCGCGCACCTGGCGCCTTCGAAATCCCGCTGGTTGCGCAGAAAGTCGCCCAGAAAGGTGAATTCGCAGCCATCATCGCCCTCGGCGCGGTCATTCGTGGCGGTACTCCGCACTTCGAATACGTGGCAGGCGAGTGCACCAAGGGTCTGGCCCAGGTGTCCATGGAGTTCGGCGTTCCGGTTGCCTTCGGCGTCCTGACCGTTGATTCCATCGAGCAAGCCATCGAACGTTCCGGCACCAAGGCCGGTAACAAAGGTGCCGAAGCTGCCCTGTCCGCTCTGGAAATGGTCAGCCTGCTGGCACAGTTGGAGGCCAAGTGATTAGCGACGAAAGCGATCGTTTCAACCCGCGCGAGCCGCGTCCAACCGACGCCGGCAAGCCTTCGAAAAGTGAAAAGCGCCGCGCTGCCCGTCAGTTGGCGACTCAAGCGTTGTACCAGCGCCACATGGCCAGTACTTCGCTGAACGAAATCGAAGCGCAGTTCCGCGTCGATAACGATTTCACCTTCGCCGATGCCAGCTACTTTCACGACATCCTGCACGGTGTTCCGGCCAGTCTGACCGAGATCGACACTGCGCTGGCGCCGTGCCTGGACCTGACCATCGAAGAGCTCGACCCGGTTGAACTGTGTGTACTGCGCCTGTCGACCTGGGAACTGCTCAAGCGCGTCGACGTGCCGTACCGCGTTGTGATCAACGAAGGGATCGAACTGGCGAAAGTCTACGGTTCGACCGACGGTCACAAGTTCGTCAACGGTGTGCTCGACAAGCTGGCTCCGCGCCTGCGTGAAGCTGAAGTGAAGGCGTTCAAGCGCTGAAACGCGCTTGATACTTCAATGGGCGAGTTTGAGCTGATCCGTAACTTCTTCGCCGCCGCGCCTTGTGCGCAGGGCGGCGAAGGCGTTGCGCTGGGGATCGGCGATGACTGCGCCTTGCTCGCTGCTCCCCCTGGGGAACAGTTGGCGATCTCTACCGATACGCTGGTGGCCGGTGTGCATTTCGCCGACCCCTGCGATCCGTTTCTGCTCGGTCAGCGCTCGCTGGCCGTTGCGGTCAGCGATCTGGCCGCCATGGGCGCCACACCCGTTGCCTTTACCCTTGCCCTGACTGTGCCGACGGTGACTGCTGATTGGCTGCAAGCCTATGCCGGCGGATTGAACCGCATGGCGCAGAGTTGCGGCGTCGCGCTGGTGGGCGGCGATACCACGCGCGGGCCGTTGAGCCTGACGGTGACGGTGTTCGGTCGCGTGCCTGCCGGTCAGGCGTTGACCCGCAGTGGCGCGCAACCGGGCGACTTGCTCTGTGTCGGTGGCGAACTTGGCAATGCGGCCGGCGCCTTGCCGCTGGTGCTCGGTCAGCGTGACGCCGAAGCGAACGTCGCCCAACCGCTGCTCGATCATTACTGGTCACCACAACCGCAACTCGCCCTCGGCCAGGCCCTGCGTGGCAAAGCCACCTCGGCGCTGGACATCTCCGATGGATTACTCGCCGACTGCGGCCATATCGCGCTGGCCTCAAAGGTCCGACTTGAGATTGAACGCGAGCGCGTACCGATGTCGGATGCATTAGTGGCGTTTCTCGGTCAGCGCGGCGCCGAGCGTGCTGCGCTGAGCGGTGGCGATGATTACGTGCTGGCGTTCACCTTGCCGTCTGTCGAGTTGCCGGCGCTGCTGGCCAATGGCTGGCCGATCCATGTGATCGGTCGAGTGTCCGAAGGTCAGGGCGTGGTCCTGCTGGATCGCGAAGGTCACGACATCACCCCGCAAATCCGGGGTTATCAACATTTTCAGGAGACACCGTGACAGATCACCCGAAACAGGTTCCGGCCGAATTCGTTCCGCCGTCGGTCTGGCGCAATCCCTGGCATTTCCTCGCGTTCGGCTTCGGTTCCGGCACCTTGCCCAAGGCGCCGGGAACGTGGGGCTCGCTGGTTGCGCTACCCTTTATCCCGTTATGGCAGATGTTGCCCGACTGGGGTTACTGGCTGATGCTCGGGATCACCATGCTGTTCGGCTTCTGGCTGTGCGGCAAAGTCGCTGACGATCTGCGGGTACACGACCACGAAGGCATCGTCTGGGACGAAATGGTCGGGATGTGGATCACCTTGTGGCTGGTGCCGGAAGGCTGGTACTGGTTGCTCGCGGGTTTCCTCGTATTCCGTTTCTTCGACATTCTCAAGCCATGGCCGATCCGCTGGATCGACCGGCACGTGCATGGCGGCGTCGGCATCATGCTCGACGACGTGTTGGCCGGCGTGTTCGCCTGGCTGGCCATGCAGGGACTGGTGTGGATTTTCGCCTGAGTCCAAGGGGTATCAGGGTCAAGTGAGGGGACTAGGGATGGCTCGACGTTGGTTGGCGCTAGTGGTTTTGGCTTTGCTGAGCACCGTGGCCGGTGCGCAGGAAGCAGCGCCGACGCCGACGGTCATCCATCTGGCCAGCGAAGACTGGGAAGACTACACCGCCGCTGATGGCCATGGCCTGGGCTGGGACGTGCTGCGCAAAGTGTTCGAACCGGCCGGGGTCAAGCTGGACATTCGCAGCGTGCCTTACACCCGCTCGGTCGGGCTGGTGCAGTTGAAGGAAGTCGATGCGCTGGTCGGCTCCTACCGCGACGAAGCCGAGCAGGTGTTGTACCCACACTGGAATTTCGATTCCGACCACATTTACGCATTGGGCCTGGCGAGTAATCCTGCACCTACCCAAGCGACGCTGGGCAGGTATCGCCTGGCCTGGGTGCGCGGTTATCGCTACGAAAACTTCTTGCCGAATATCAAGCGCTACAACCAGATTGAGCGGCGTACCGGGATCCTGTCGATGCTCAAGCAGGGGCGGGCGGATTACTACATCGATGCGTTGACCGAGATTGAGGCGGTGGTGAAAACCGCAGCCGATCCGGCGCAGTATCGCTATTCACACTTGGCCGAGCTGCCGCTGTTTCTCGGGTTTGCCGACACGCCACAGGCGCGAGCGCTGATGGCGCTGTATGACCAGCGTATGGAGCAGTTGGTGAAGAGCGGCGAGTTGAAGCCGATCTTCGAGAAGTGGCAGCAGCCGTATCCGTTCACTACCGGCGCGACGAATCCCCTGTAGGAGCTGCGGCACGCTGCGATCTTTTGATCTTGATCCTAAAAGCCGGATCAAAAGATCGCAGCCTCGTTTCACTCGACAGCTCCTACATGGATCCATGTCGACCGGGTTGTTATCAAACTTTTTGATCGTTATGCCCGATAATTCAGCCTAAGCGCCGGTAGGAACCTGCTGTTACAATGCCGGCCTGCGAATTTTCAGACTCTTTAGATCAGGAGCACACCGGTGCCTGTCGTCTTTGTCGCCGCTTCCAAGCTGCCAACGCCTTTTGCGCAATTCACCATGCACGGTTTTCTCGATGAAGCCACCGGCCGCGAGCACGTCGTGCTGAGCCTGGGTGAAATTGCCGACGGTGCCCCGGTACTCGGCCGGTTGCACTCCGAATGCCTGACCGGCGATGCCTTGTTCAGCCAGCGTTGCGACTGCGGTTCGCAACTGGAAGGCGCGCTTAAAGCCATCGCCCGTGAAGGTCGTGGTGTATTGCTGTACCTGCGTCAGGAAGGTCGTGGCATCGGTTTGTTGAACAAGATCCGTGCCTACGAACTGCAGGATGGCGGCGCCGACACCGTTGAAGCCAACGAGCGTCTGGGCTTTGCCGCTGACCAGCGTGACTACGCCATGTGCCTGCCGATGCTCGAGCATCTGGGCGTGAAATCCCTGCGCCTGATGACTAACAACCCGCGCAAGGTCAAAGCCTTGACCGATATGGGCATTACTGTCGCCGAGCGCGTGCCGCTGCACACCGGTCACAATCCGCACAACAAACTCTATCTGGCGACCAAGGCCAGCAAGCTCGACCACATGATGGGCAAC
Organism: Pseudomonas sp. B21-041; assembly: GCF_024748675.1. Taxonomy (NCBI): domain Bacteria; kingdom Pseudomonadati; phylum Pseudomonadota; class Gammaproteobacteria; order Pseudomonadales; family Pseudomonadaceae; genus Pseudomonas; species Pseudomonas sp. B21-041. The sequence goes on along the minus strand of NZ_CP087175.1, from coordinate 5,659,940 downwards.
GAGCATCAGGGCGAGGTCGATCGCGCGTGACGCGGGGTCAGGTGCGGCGCCGGTTATCGGTCGATTGGTGGAAATACCTCGCGCTGGCGCTGGTGCCGCTGTTCGTACTCAACGCGTTGTTCGGTCAGGGCAAAGGCATTCTGCCGGTGCTGGCGATGCCGTTCTTTATTGCCGGCGTGGCATCGATGTTTGTCAGCCTGAAGTTTTTTGGCCGTTATAAACATGCGCTGATCGCCACGCAAAAAGCTCTCGATACCCCCGATGAACCGGCCGCGTGGATTGCTCTCGCAGCCCGTCGTCGTGCGGCTTTTCTTGTGGCAGCCTTGCCGGCGTGGATTGGCGCACTGGCGGTGTTTGTCGGTCTTGAAGCCGTACCGTTGATGCTGCTGGCGTTGTCCACGGCAGTGCTGTTTTATCTCTACCGTATCCCGCGTCAACTCGGTTGATGCGCCGCCTCTGGCTGGCGGTTCTGCTGCTGGCCGTCAGTGGTTCTGCGCTGGCGCAACTGCGTGTGGTCAGCCTCGCGCCGTCCCTTTCTGAAATTGTCGTTGAGCTGGATTCGGCAGATCTGTTGGTCGGTGTGCTTGATGCCGGTGAGCGGCCAGCGGCGATTGCCAGGATTCCTTCTGTCGGCCGCTATGGTCAGCTCGATATGGAGCAGTTGCTGAGCCTCAAACCTGACTTGTTGTTGCTGTGGCCCGGCAGTGTCGGCCCGGCGCAGCGTGATCAACTGAAGCGCCTGGGCATCCCGACCTTCGTCGCCGAACCGCATTCTTTAGAACAACTCACCACCCAGATTGAAGCCATTGCCGCGCAATTGGGGCGACCGGAGCATGGGGTCAAACGGGCGGCGGCGCTGCGCCAACAACTCGCGGAGCTGCGCCAGCGCTATCGCCGGGAAGTGCCGTTGCGGGTGTTTTATCAGGTCTGGGACAAGCCGCTGTACACCGTCGGTGGCGGGCAAATCATCAGTGATGCGCTGGAGGTGTGCGGGGCGCGGAATGTGTTCAGCGATCTGAGTTTGCCGGCGCCGCAGGTGAGTATTGAGGCAGTGTTGCAGCGTGATCCTGAGGTGATTCTGGCGAGTGATCAGGCGCAGTTGAATGCGTGGAGAACCTGGCCGCAGGTGGCGGCGGTGAAGCAGGAAAAATTACTGTTGGTCACCGACAAAGGCCTCGAACGCCCAAGCGGCCAAATGATCAGCGCCACCGCCAAACTCTGCCAATTGATCGCGCCTGACCGCTGAAATCGCGGTGACTTCTTCGCGAGCAGGCTCGCTCCCACAGGAGGATTGCATTCCAAATGTGGGAGCGAGCCTGCTCGCGAAGGGGTCAGTCAAATCACCGAAGATTCAAATCAAAGCTGGGGAGTCCAAGTCACCCCAAACATCCACATCCGACCTTCCTCGCGATAACCATACTGGCTGCCGTCATAGCTGTAGTTCGCCCGGCTGTAACCTTTGTCGAAAACATTATCGACCTTCAGATCCAGCTTGATCTCGCGGTTCAACGCCCAACTGCTGCGCAAGCCGAACAACGCATAACCACCCAGTGGGTTTTCATTTGTCAGGTCGTCATAACTGCTGCTGACCGCCTGCCAACTGGCGCCGAAGCTGACTTGATCAAATTGCCGATCCAGATCCCAACTCAACGTGCGTCGCGCGCGCCGGGCCAGGGTGTGCCCAGTATTGCGATCACGCGGATCGATGATCGAAAGGCCAAGATTGCTCTGCCAGTCGAACAGTTCGTGCTTCAGCGCTGCTTCAAAACCGTTGATCCGCGCCGAAGCGACGTTTTCCGGGCGTGAGTTACTGCCGAAAATGATCGCGTCTTCCAGATCCGTACGATAGATCGACGCCTCCAGACGGCTGCTGTCAGTCAACTGACTGCGCCACTGCAACTCATAGCTTTTCGAGGTTTCCGGTTTCAAATCCGGGTTGCTGAAGTCGGGGTAGTACAGATCGTTGAAAGTCGGCGCACGAAAGCCTTCGCTATAGCTCAGCAACAGATCATTGTCCGGATTCAGCGGCAGAGTGAACGTGCCACTCCAGGTGTTCTGGCTGCCGAATTGCTGGTTGTCGTCGTGACGCAGACCCAGTTCCGTGGAGAAGCTGTCGGCCTGATAGCGATGCTGGATGAATGCGGCGCGGTTCCAGCGGCTGTCTTCGTCGAATGCGGTGCTGCTGTTGACCCGGTCTTCGTACCAGTCGCCGCCGAGGATCAGGCTGTTGCGTGCGTCCAGTGTCAGGTCGTTCTGCCAGTTCACCGAGTCGCGGTAGGTGTTGAACACGGTGCGTTCGTCGCTGAGCTTGTCGAGGGTCTTCTCGCGATTCTCGGTGTGGCCGACCTCGACGCGGGTTTTCCAGATCTCGTTGACCCGGGCATCGACGTAACTGCTGACGCTACTGACGTTGAAATCGCTGTACGGCTGCTGTTGGACCGATTCGAAGGTGTTCATGTCGAAGCGGCCGAACGGGTTGTCGAACTCGCTCTTGCCACGGCTATCCAGCAGATTGGCGCCGACTTCGATGTCATCAGTCAGCGCATGACTCAGGCTCAGGCTGACGGATTTATTGCGGTAGGCGTCGTGATCGCCATCGCTTGGATACGACTCATGGGTACGATCAATCCCGGCAGTCTCATCGAGACTGGCGCCGAGATTGAAGCGGGTTTTCGCGTCGCCACCGGACAAGCCGAGGCTGCGTTCCCACGTTTGGTTGCTGCCGAAACCGACGTGCATCCGTGGCTGCAAACCTTGCTCAGTGCCGCGCCGGGTGAAGATCTGAATCACCCCGCCAATCGCATCGCTGCCGTAAATCACCGAACGCGAACCGCGCAGCACTTCCACCCGTTCGATTTGCTCGATGTTCAGATGCTGCAGGTTGCTGTCGCCGGAAGTGGAGCTGCCGATACGCTGGCCGTCGACCAACACCAGACTCTGCGCCGACTGCGTGCCGCGAATGTAGATCCCCGGCAGGCTGCCGCGCCCGCCGGCCTGCGCCACTTGCACACCAGGGACGCGCCTTAGCAGGTCCGGCACGTCACTCGGCTGCAGGCGGTCGATGTCTTCACGGGTGAACACCGTGTTGGCGGCGCTGCTGTCGTTGCGGGCTTCGACCTGGCGGTTGGCTGAGATAAGCATGTCCGGCAGTTTCAGTGCCTGATCACGCTCGAAGGTGTCGGCGAGGGCGTTGGCGGCTGGCAGCAGGAGGAAGGGCAGGGCGAGGCGCGAGAGGTTCATGGACAGTCCACTGGTGTTTCAGGTGTACACAAATCAAATGTGGGAGCGAGCCTGCTCGCGAATGCGGTGAATCAGTCAGCAATGTATTGACTGACAGTCCGCTTTCGCGAGCAGGCTCGCTCCCACAAGGGTAATGCGTTTATTTGTCGAGTAAGGCCAGACGCTCACGAATCGACGCTTCGATCCCCGCCTCATCCAGCCCGCACTCAGCCAGCATCTGCGCCGGTTTTGCGTGCTCGACGTAAACGTCAGGCAAACCCAGATGCAGCATCGACTTGAGGATGTTCTCCCGCGCGAGGAATTCACTGACCGCGCCACCGGCGCCGCCCATGATCGCGTTCTCCTCGATGGTCACCAGCAACTCATGACTGCCGGCAATCTCGCGCACCAACTCTTCATCCAGCGGTTTGACGAAACGCATGTCGACCACGGTGGCATCGAGTTTTTCAGCCACCTTCAGCGCCTCGGCCAGTTGCACACCGAACACCAGCAAAGCGACTTTGCTGCCCTGACGACGGACGATGCCTTTGCCGATTTCAATCGGCTCGAGGTCTTTGTCGATCGTCGCGTTCGGGCCGGTACCGCGTGGATAGCGCACAGCCGCCGGGCCGTTGTACAGGTGGCCGGTGGTGAGCATTTTGCGCAGTTCGTTTTCATCACTCGGGGTCATGATGACCATGCCCGGGATGCAACGCAGGTAGGACAGATCGAAGCTGCCAGCGTGGGTCGGGCCGTCTTCGCCCACCAGGCCAGCACGGTCGATGGCGAACAGCACGTCGAGGTTCTGCACCGCTACGTCATGCACCAGTTGGTCGTAACCGCGCTGGAGGAATGTCGAGTAGATCGCCACCACCGGTTTCGCGCCTTCGCAGGCCATGCCGGCAGCGAACGTCACCGCGTGCTGCTCGGCAATCGCCACGTCGAAGTAGCGCAGCGGGAAGCGTTCGCTGAACGCCACCAGATCCGAGCCTTCCTTCATCGCCGGGGTAATCCCGACCAGACGTGGATCCGCCGCCGCCATGTCGCACAGCCACTCGCCGAACACGGCCGAATACTTCGGTCCGCCAGTCTTTGTCGGCGCTGCGGCCGGGGCGTCCAGTGGTTCGAGTTTGGTGATCGCGTGGTAACCGATCGGGTCGACTTCCGCCGGGGCGAAGCCTTTGCCTTTCTTGGTGACGATGTGCAGGAACTGCGGGCCCTTCAGATCGCGCATGTTGCGCAGGGTGGCGATCAGGGTTGGCAAATCGTGGCCGTCGATCGGGCCGATGTAGTTCCAGCCCAGCTCTTCAAACAGCGTGCCGGGAACCAACATGCCTTTGGCGTATTCTTCGGTGCGGCGGGCGATTTCCCAGGCGCCGGGTAGGCGCGACAGGACTTTCTTGCTGCCCTCGCGCATGCTTGCGTAGGTGCGGCTGGAAAGGATCTTCGCCAGATAGTTCGACAGACCGCCGACATTGCGCGAGATCGACATGTCGTTGTCGTTGAGGATCACCAGCATGTTGGCGTTCACTTCCGGCGCATGGTTCAGCGCCTCGAAGGCCATGCCAGCGGTCAACGCGCCGTCGCCGATCACCGCAATCGCCTTGCGATCACTGTTTTGCAGGCGGGCGGCGATGGCCATGCCCAATGCTGCGCTGATCGAAGTGCTGGAGTGGCCGACGCCAAAGGTGTCGTACTCGCTCTCGGCGCGACGCGGGAACGCGGCGATGCCGTCCTTCTGGCGCAGCGATTCCATGCGCGTGCGGCGACCGGTGAGGATCTTGTGCGGATACGCCTGATGACCCACGTCCCACACCAGCCGGTCGTCCGGGGTGTCGAAGACGTAATGCAACGCGATGGTCAGCTCGATGACGCCCAGGCCGGCACCGAAATGCCCACCGGTCTGGCCGACCGTGTAGAGCAATTCCAGGCGCAACTCATCAGCCAGGGTTTCCAGCTCGGCTTCGCCTAACCGGCGCAGGCCGTCCGGCGTGTTCGCGCGGTCGAGCAGGGGCGTGGTCGGGCGCTTGCGGGGAATCTCATGAAACGTCGTGGGCATCAGGCGAATCGTTATAGGTATAAAAGATGCCGCAGTTTACCTGATGCATCGCCCCCTGCCCACGCGTTGGTCTTTTTTGGCGGATACGCCGTCAGTTGCGCCGCTCGACGATATACCGGGCCAGCTCGCGCAAGGGCTCGGCCGCCGCGTCAAACGGTCGCAGGGCGTGCAGGGCCTGATCGCGCAGTTCCAGCGCGTAAGCCTTGGCAGCGTCGAGACCAAGTAGGGCCGGATAGGTCGGTTTGTCGCGGGCGATGTCGGCGCCCTGGCGTTTACCGAGGGTTTCGGTATCGCTTTCGACATCGAGGATGTCGTCCTGCACCTGAAAGGCCAGGCCGATGGCCTGTGCATAAGTCTGCAGGGCACGGAGTTCATCCTGCTCGGCACGGCCGCTGGCCAGAGCACCGAGTTTGACGCTGACTTCGATCAGTGCGCCGGTCTTGTGCCGGTGCATCTGTTCGAGGGCTTTCTGATCGAGTTTGAGACCGACCGAACCGAGGTCGATGGCTTGACCGCCGACCATGCCTGCCGGGCCTGCGGCATTAGCCAGCGCGGTGACCATTTGCAGGCGGATGTCACTGCTGCAATCGCTCAGGCGCGGGTCGAGCAGGGCACTGAAAGCCAGGCTCTGCAAACCATCACCGGCAAGAATCGCGCAGGCTTCATCGAATTTTTTGTGGGTGGTGGGCTGGCCGCGACGCAGATCGTCGTCGTCCATCGCCGGCAAATCATCGTGAACCAGCGAATAAGCGTGGATCAGCTCAACCGCGCAGGCTGCACCGTTGGCCTGTTCAGCGTTGCCACCGAGCGCTTCGCACGCGGCGTAGGCCAGCAGCGGACGCACGCGTTTGCCGCCGTTCATCACGCTGTAGCGCATGGCGTCATAAAGCCGCGCCAATTCCGGCAACGGCGCGTTGAACAGGGTTTCCAGAGCCGCGTTAACCCGGGTCTGGCTGGTCGCCGTGTACGCCGCAATCATTCTGGCTGTTCCGCGTCGAAGGGTTCCTCGGCGAGTTCGCCATCGCGCTCCAGCAGCACTTGCACCTTCTGCTCGGCTTGCGCCAGCGCTGCCTGGCAGTCACGGGTCAGACCGATGCCCTGCTCGAAAGCGGTCAGCGAGTCTTCCAGCGACAATTCACCGTTCTCCAGACGCTCGACCAATGTTTGCAGGTCGGCGAGGGACTGTTCGAAATCCAGTGCAGCTTTTTTGCGGGCCATGGCGGCGATTTCCGGTTGACGTTAAACCGGCGCGACACTAGCAGATAGGGGGGTTATGGGCAAATGAGCGGGCCGGCTCTCAAGGACAGAAATGGCTCTGTGCTGGGTGAGATTAATGTGTAGCTCTGTCGGGATAGTTGATCTGATAGCGGGTGCTACGACCCCCTCCCGGCAAGCGTTGAAGGCAACCTTTCTCCAGCAACTCCGCAAGGTGTCGGGTTGCTGTGGCCTTCGACACTTTCGCCACCGCTTGATATTGCCCGGCACTGATGCCGTGCTCAAAGCTCCGCTCGCCGCCGTCGAGCAGACGATTGAGCACTTTGACCTGCTCCGCCGAAAGTTCGGACTCGCGGTGTGCCTGCCAGAAACGCGTCTTGCCCAGCACGCTTTCAATGCGGGTGATGGCTTGTTGCAGACTGCGTAGCAAGGTTTGCAGGAACCATGTGAGCCATTCAGTGATGTCCAGTGTGGCTTTTTGACTCGATTCCAGAATCCGATAGTAGCCGGACCGATCATCCAGAATGCTCGCCGACATGGCGTAGAAACGGATGGCTTGCGCTTCGCCCTGTGCCAGCGCCAGATCAGTGATGGTGCGGGTCAGACGGCCGTTGCCATCGTTGAACGGATGCAAGGTGACGAACCAGAAATGGGCGATGCCCGCACGAAGCATCGGGTCCAGTGCTGTCTGATGCTGGCTGGCCTCGAACCATTGGAGAAATTGGTCGAGCTGCTGCTCAAGACCTTGGCGAGGTGGCGCCTCGAAATGAACTGTTGGACGATCAATGCGACCCGAAACCACCTGCATTGGCTCGTCACCGCGTAGCGCACCCACATGCATTGAGCGCGCAGTAAGGTCAGCCTCTTGATCGGGAAACAGCCATTGGTGCCATTCCAGCAAGCGCTCCAGTATCAACGGTTCGGCAAATCGACGGGTGGCATCAAGCATGAGTTGCGCCAGACCTTCACTGCGTTGGCTGACTTTATCGCCGTCGATCAACTCCAGGCCCAAACGTCGCGCCAAGGATGACCGCACGGAGCCGACATTCAGTTGCTCACCTTCGATGGCCGAAGACGTCACGATATTCTGCAAAAGGGCGTCCAGTGCGGTCTGAGCCCCCAAAGAGTCACCTACCGAACCGGCCATACCCATCAACTGACCTTGGGCCTGTACACACTCGCGCAACAACGGTGCCAGGCGTTCCGCCTGCCAGTTGAAGTCGGGCCAATCGGGCTGCTGCCAGATCCAGTAAGTTGCCATTCGTTGCCTGCCTTGAGTCCGTGAGCCGAATAGAAATGCTATTCGGCTCATTTTGTGAGCCGAATATGAGGCCTATTCGGCTCACCGTCCACCGGATTGGCTTGATTCCTACAGCAACAGCACATGTATCTGATTGTTAAAAAACCGCCGAATCGCTAATCTTCGCGCCTTCTACGACCCCATAGTCACGGGTCTTTCAGACGAAACGCAGTTTTCACCGCTGTGAAGTACCGAGGATCGGGTGCAAGGTTTCGTTCAGGCATGGCAGGAGGCATTACATGCGTTCATTTCTTTGGCTGCTGATCGGCCTGGCCTGCGCGCCCGCGCTGTCGGCCGCGCCGAGCGCTGAACTGTCGGAACCGGTGGGCGGCTGGCGCTATCACGGCTTGCTCGATCGCACGGAAAACCCGCAAGTCGCCTACCCGACGCCGCCGATTGATCGCGGCATTCAGCGCAATCGCACGATGATCCAGGGCCAGCTCAAAGCCATCGGCCACATGCGCCCGCCGCACAGCCTCGCCGTAAATGGCAATCCACTGAATCTGTACACCGACGACCAGGGCCGTTTCGCCCGGCCCTACGCGTTCGGCGCCGGCTCCAACAGCGTCGAAGTGATCAGCGCCGAGGGCCAGTCGCTCAAGCGCGTGCAATTTTATGAAGCAAACAATTTGCGCACGCCGGCGCGAATTCGTCTTGTCTTGGGCTGGGACGATCCGAAAGCCGAGCTCGATCTGCACATTGTCACGCCTGACGGTCAGCATGCGTTCTGGGCGCAGCCGGCGCTGAGTAATGGCGGCGGTCTTGACCCGGATGGCGTCGATGGACCCGGTCCGGAAATGTTCACCATGACTGCGCCGCTGCATGGCACTTATCTGGTTTACGTCAACTATTGGGGCAACTTCGGCAACGGCGGCTATAACTTCGAGGAGACCAGCAACCAGAACGAGGTGATCACCTCGCAAATCACGCTGGTGCTCAACGAAAACACCGTCGACGAAAAACGCGAAACGTTCATCGTGCCCCTGCGGGCGATCGGTGATCTGCTGCTGGTCAAGACTTTCAACTATTAAGCATTCCGCCACGGATGAAATCCTGAGCTTTGGGAAATGAGCGAAAAGATGAGCGATAACACTGTTACTTCGGCTGCCGACACGCCAGCGGCCAAACCTTCGCGGCGCTGGCCCTTGCTGCTGGCCGGGTTGTGCCTGGTGGCCGGTGTAGCGGGTGGTTTTGGCTGGCTGTTGCTCAAGCCCAAGGCGCCGCCGGCGGAATTGGCCAGTGACAAGCTCGGCCTGAGCCGCCCCGATGCACTGCTGGAAACCCGCTCGCTTAGCCAGTTGCCCAAGGACCTGCTGACGGTGCCGTTCCTCAAGGCCACGCTGACCGAAGATTTCGTCTTCTACTACGAGACCCATGCTGATCGCCTCGGCTTGATCGGCAGTCTGCGCCGGATCATCTACGAGCATGACCTGAAGTTGCAGGACAGCCTGATCGAGCAGCTTTTCGATCAACCGGCCGACGTTGCGTTGTGGCGTGGCGCGGATGGGCGCTTGAAAGATTTCCTGCTGGTGATGGACCGTGGTGGGCTGGCAAAACTGCTCGAGCCGCTGGCGAAAGTAGCGCTGGATGACACGCAGTTCAGTCAGATGGGCGAACTCAAAGTCGGCGGCGATAGCGTGCCGCTGTACCAACTGACCTATAACGCCAGCAAAGCGCTGCTGTTCGCTTCCCACGGCGACAAACTGGTAGTGCTGTCGAACCCGGCCAAGTATTACGACCCGGAAAGCGGCGTCTCCGAAGAATCGGGCCATGTCTCGCCACAAGCGCTGGCGGCGCTGCTCAATGGCGAAAAACTGTTCCCCGAAGCGTTCGGTCTGCCGGCGAAAGCCCCGGAAACCAAACAACGCTTGTCGGTCAACTCCAGCGTTCTGGCCATGGGCTATCAACGTTTCATCCCGAACTTCGCCGGGCTGCGCTTCGACATGGACGACAAGGGCTGGCACAGCTACCTCGCCATGGACGAGCTGGACAATCAGCCCGACTTCGATTTCAAACCGGTCTGGCAAGCAATGCCGCTGGGCGCCAGTGCCTGCGTAACCTTGCCGGTCGCGGCCGAACCGCAAAAACCATTGCTGGTAAAACTCGGCGCCGAAGAAGCGGTAGCGCAGACCCTCACCGAACATGTGGCCGGCGCGGCAGGCCTGTGCTGGTACGCCGACTCGCGGTTGTACACGCCATTGCTGGTGGCCAGTCTGAAAGACGAGGACAGCAGCAAACTCGACGGTGATCTTGGCAAACTGTTCGGTTCGATGGTCGGTGCATTCGAAGCCAACGTCGAAGAAAACGTGTTCCCGGTAGTCGAGAAGCAAGAAGGCCAAAACCACGTCTGGCAGCGTCAGGTCAGCTCCAACTTTGGCCCTTATGCGGCGAAGACGGCGCAGAACCCGGACGCGATTTCCGGCAAGGCCTTCATGAAAGTCAGCCTCGCCCGTCACGGCTCGACACTGCTGTTTTCCCTCGACGACAAACTGGTCGACAAGGCCCTCGGCACCCTCGACAAACGCTTCCCGCCGATGGCTGACGTGCTGCCCAAAGACGTGCTGATGCCGATCTACTTCGGCCCGGACTCGATGGCGCAACTGATGCAGCAGGAAACCCTCGACAGCCTGCCGCAAGACATGGAACCGGTGTTCTACAACGCCGCGCAAACCTATCTGATTCCGAAACTGCGCACCCTCGGCGGCTACGGCAAATACGCGCTGACGCTGCCGGAAGGCAGCGAGCCTGACGGCCACTGGCAATGGTTGCCGCTGGAATGGAAAGCGCTGTGACGACACTGATCCGCAGCCTCGGCCTGCTCGCGCTGTTGCTCAGTGCGGGCGCCCGAGCCGTCGAAGCACCCGCACTCGATCCGGCGCAATCCCAGGTGTTTCGCGCCTGGTTCGTGCGCATCGCCCAAGAGCAACTGAGCCAAGGCCCAAGTCCGCGCTGGTATCAGCAGGACTGTGCCGGGCTGGTACGTTTCGCTGCCAACGAAGCGCTGAAAGTCCATGACGAAAAATGGCTGCGCAGCAATGGCCTGTCCAATCGCTACCTGCCGCCGGAGCTCTCGCTGAGCGACGATCAGCGCAAGCTCGCCCAGCAATGGCAGCAGGGCGGCGGCAAGGTCGGGCCGTACGTCAACGCGATCAAACTGATTCAGTTCAACAGCCATTTGGTCAGCCGTGACGTGTCGCAGGCGCGGCCCGGTGACCTGATGTTTTTCGATCAGGGCGACGACCAGCACCTGATGATCTGGATGGGCCGCTACATCGCCTATCACACCGGCACCACCACCCCGACTGACAACGGCATGCGTTCGGCAAGCCTGCAGCAACTCATGACATGGAAGGACACCCGATGGATACCCGACGCAGCCAACCCCAACTTCATCGGCGTCTATCGACTGAACTTTCTCTCCCAATGACCGGTGCCCGCATGTTGCGACTCTGCTCCCGAATTCCTTTGCTGCTGGCGCTGTTGCTGCCAGTGGCTACCGTCAGCGCCGAAGATTCGGTCGAGCCGAGCGGCTACACGCCGGTCTCGGGCGAAAGCTTTTTCCTGCTGGCTGATAGCAGCTTTGCTGCTGATGAACAGGCAATGGTCCGTCTCGAAGCGCCGGGCCGCGACTATCGTCGTTTCCGCATGGAACCTTACGGCGGCGCGGATATTCGTGTGTACCGGATCGACAAACCGCTGGATTTCCTCAAGCGCCAGAAGAACCTGCATCGCGTGGTCAGCGACGGCCAGTTCAAGGGTGAAGGCCTGTCCAACACCCTCGCGTACCTGTGGGACAACTGGTACCGCAAATCCCGTCGGGTGATGCAGCGCGCGTTCTCCTATGAGTCGCGCAAACAAGTCACCGAGGAAGTGCCGGAACTGAAGATGGGCAACGCCATGGTCGCGCCTACTCCGTATGACGCGCAGCCGCAATTCGCGTTGATTCCGGGTCTACCGGTGGTCAGCCAGTTCCGTTATCCGTTGTGGCAGGCCAAGCCGATTCAGCCGCCGGCCGGGGTCAATCTGGCCGGGTCTTCGAGCGATTTCGTCAGCGTCGCGCCGGGTAACGTTTATATCCCGTTGGGCAATCTGAAGCCGGGTCTGTATCTGGTCGAAGCGTTGATCGGCAAGTACCGCGCAACCACCATGGTGTTCGTCTCCAACACCGTCGCGGTGAGCAAGATTGCCGGCGATGAATTGCTGGTCTGGGCCGCGCGCAAACACGAAGGCAGTTCGGTACCGAAGGTCAATGTGCTGTGGACCGACGGCCTCGGCGTGATGAGCAGCGGTGCCACCGATACTGACGGTTTGCTGCGCCTGAAACATGTCAGCCCGGAGCGTTCGTTCGTCATCGGCGAGGACGAAGAGGGCGGGGTGTTCGTCTCCGAAAACTTCTATTACGACAGCGAAATCTACGACACCAAACTCTACGCGTTCACCGACCGGCCGCTGTATCGCCCAGGTGATTGGGTGTCGCTGAAAATCGTTGGTCGGGAGTTCAAGAATGCGCGGGATTCGGTGTTGCCGGGTGCTGCAGATGTCACGGTCAGCGTGCTTGACGCCACAGGCACTGAGTTGCAACACCTCGACCTGAAACTCGATTCGAAGGCCGGCACTCAGGGCCGCTTCCAGTTGCCGGACAACGCCGTGGCCGGGGGTTACGAGATCCGTTTCAACTATAAGGATCAGGCTTACAGCAGCGCCTTCCGTGTCGCCGAGTACATCAAGCCACACTTCGAAATTTCGTTGAACCTGGCCAAGCAGGATTACCGCACCGGCGAGTCGGTCAAAGGCAGTCTGGTGCTGCTGTATCCGGACGGCAAACCGGTGGCTAACGCCAAACTGACCCTGAGCTTGCGTGCCCAGCAACTGTCGATGGTCGACAACGAGCTGCAATACCTCGGGCAATTCCCGGTGGAGCTGACCAGCACCGAACTGACCACCGACAGCAAGGGCAGCGCGACCCTCGACCTGCCGGCCGCCGACAAGCCGAGCCGCTACATGCTCACCGTGTTCGCCAGCGATGGCGCGGCGTATCGGGTCAAGACCACCAAGGAAATTCTAATCGACCGTGGCGCTGCGAGCTTCCGCCTGAGCGCGCCGCAACGCTTCAGTGCGGTCGGTGACAAGGTTGCGTTCAGCTACGCCAACGAGGGCGGCAGCGAACAAAGCAAAGCGGTGACGCCGAGCACGTATGGCTGGGTGCGGCTGGAAGACCAGAGCACCGGTGAAGGCAAACTCGCGGCGACGGACAAGGGCTTCAGTCTGGCGTTTGATCGTCCGGGTACTTACAACCTGACCTTGAAAGATCAACACGGTCGCGTCCTCGGCGCCACCGGTCATTCGGTCACTGGCGATGGCGTCAAAGCCGTGCCGGGCACTGTGGAAATCGTCCTCGACAAGCCTGAGTACAAGGCCGGCGATGAAGCGCTGGCGCTGATCACTTTCCCGGAACCGGTCAGCGATGCATTGCTCTCGCTGGAACGCGACAAAGTCGAAGCCACCGCGCTGCTCGCCAAGGGCGGTGACTGGTTGAAACTGGAAAAACTCAGCGACACCCAATACCGCGCGCGCATCCCGGTGAAGGACAATTTTGCACCGAACCTGACCTTCTCCGTGCTCTACACCAAGGGTGGTCAGTACAGCTTCCAGAACGCCGGGATCAAAGTGGTCGCGCCGCAAATCGACGTGGCGATCAGCACCGACAAAGCGGTGTACCTGCCGGGCGACACGGTCACGGTTGACCTGGCCACCCAGTTCGCCGGCAAAGCAGTACCGGCGCATCTGACCGTTAGCGTCGTCGACGAAATGGTCTATGCGCTGCAACCGGAAGTCGCGCCGACCATTGACCAGTTCTTCTATCACCCGCGCCGTAACAACGTGCGCACCAGCGCCAGCCTGTCGTTCATCAGTTACGACGTCGCGTTGCCGGGCAGCCCCGGTGCACCGGGCAAAGCCAACCGCAGCGAGCGTGGTGTAAAAGTGCTGGAGCGGCCGCGTCGTGAGGACGTCGATACCGCTGCGTGGCAGCCGGAGTTGTTGACCGGTGCCGACGGCAAAACCCGTTTCACCTTCAAGATGCCGGACTCGCTGACCCGCTGGCGCATCACTGCCCGCGCCATTGCCGATGACGGTCAGGTCGGGCAGAAGAAGCAGTTCGTCCGCTCGGAAAAACCGCTGTACCTGAAGTGGAGCGGGCCGAGCAAATTCCGTAAGGGCGATCAGCCGCAACTCGGCGTGTTCGCCTTCAGCCAAGCCGAGAAACCGGTCAAGGCTGAACTGGTCACTCACTATGCGGGCGCCGAACAGCGTCTGCCGGTGACCCTGAACAACGGCATCAATTATCTGCCGCTGCCGGCGTTCACATTGGCTTCCGGCGAATGGACGGCGGAGTTGGTGCAGGACGGCAAGACCGCCGACTCCCTCGCCGTGCGCCTGAGTGCGACCGGTGACGGCTGGCAAGTGACGCAGACGCAAAGCCTTGATGTCGCCAGCGGTGACACACCGTTGAGTCTGCCGGCCGACGCCACCGATATTCGCCTGCGTCTGGATGACAGCCCTCAAGCGTTGTTCCGCTCGGCACTCGATGATCTGCTCAGCTATCCGTATGGCGGCGTCGAGCAGACTGCCAGCCGGTTGCTGCCGTTGAGCATTGCCTATCCATCGCTGGCATCGAATCCACAGATTCGTGATCGCTTGCGCCTGATCATGCAGAACAGCCGTCTGCGTCTGGTGCAAATGGCCGGGCCGTCGGCGAGCTTCACCTGGTGGGGCTACGACGGTGAACCGGATGCGTTCCTCACGGCTTACGCTTACTACGCCGACTGGAACGCTAGCCAGGTGCTGGAATTGACCTTGCCGCCGGAGCATTGGCAGCGAGTGCTGGAGGTCTACGCCAAGCAAGCGCCGAACACGCCATTGCTGCAACGGGCGCTGATTCTGTCGTTTGCCAAGCAGATGCATTTGCCGGTGAACACCTTGCTCAGCGGCTTGATGGAGGATCTGGCCAAGGCCGGTGAAGGCAGCGCCGAAACCCTGATGGACGACGGCGAAGACAGTCTGGTGATGAGCGACCCGGATTCGGCGCTCGGTCTGGCGGTGGCGCGGGTATTGACCGCATCGTTGGCCACGCAGTCGAAGGTTACCTTGCCGGAAGCGTTCAATCGTCAGGTAGGGGCTGCGCAACAGCGTCTGGCGGTCAGTTCGCAGCCGTTCGCCGAGGCGCTGAACCTGTCGCTGCAAGCGTTCGATCAGGCGCGTGCTACGGCGTTGTTGCAACGTTTGCTGCCGCAGCAATCGACCCTCGAACGTGCGCTGGCGCTGACCTGGCTGCAACGCAGCATCGCCCAGGCGTCGCCGACCATTGCACTAACGCCGGGTGAAGGCTGGAAGAAGAACTACGGAGCCAGCGGCGAGATGTACTGGACGTGGCTGGGCGCGACGCCAGTGCCGAGCGTGTTGTCGGTGTCCGGTACGCAGGAGCGTCCGCTGCGCGCGGCGTTGAGTTTCCAGACCCAGCAACCGGCAGTCGATCCGATGGCCGTGACCATCACCCGTCGCCTGTCGCGACTGGTGCCGGGCGACGAAGCGTTCACCTTCAAACTGGAGCCAATCGGCACCAAGCCGTTGTCCAGTGACAGTCTGTATCTGGACGAAGTGATCCTCACCAGCAAAGCGCCGAAACCGCTGCGTTACGGCATGCTCGAAGTGCCGCTGCCACCGGGCGCCGATGTTGAGCGCACGACGTGGGGCATCAAGTTGCAGGGCAAGGACGGCACCGAACCAACGGCGCTGGAGAAGGCGCGCTTCGAACCGGGGCAACTGGCCTACGCGGTGCCGGTGGATGCGCTGAGCGGCGAATTGCGCCTGCGTCATCTGGTGCGTTTCTCGCAGAAGGGCCAGTTCAACCTGCCGCCGGTGCGTTTCAAACAAGTCTACGCGCCGCAGCATCAGGCCCAGGAAGCAAAAGCCGCTCTCGGTCAGGTCACGGTCAACTGACATGAACCGGCCGCTGCTGTGGCTGCTGATGTGTGTGATACCTGCGCTGGCGACGGCGCAGGATGAGCCGTTGCGCGTGGCCTATAAGGGTGAGTTGTTATCGCTGAATCAGACGCAACTGATCGCTCGTGAACCGTTGCCGCAGACGCTCGATACCCCGTTGGGCAGTCTGTGGAAATTGTTCGTATACGCGTGGCTGGTCGATACCGGTGCGCGTGAGCCGGCCTATGAATGTCGCGGACAGTCGAAGGAAGAGGTTTATTGCTGCTCGGCGGGCGGCAGGATCGAGCGTGATCAGGCACTGGTGAAATCCTGCGGGTTGTATTTTGAACCTGCACGGTTGGGGATTGCGGCGGCGGAGTGGCGGACGTATTGGCTGGCGCGACAGGCACCTTCGTGGTTGCTGGATTTGCCGTCGGTGCAGCCGGCTCAACGGGTTTCCGTGGTTGAGTTGCTGAAGGTCCTCGTCTCGTTGCCGGCGCAGGATCAGGCGCGCCGAGTGCTGCTCGATGTGGTGCTGAATGCGGCGGACGGCAATGTCGTCGGTGAACTGGGCGGGCGCTTGCGGGTGAAAACCTGGAGCTGGCTCGGCGATCAGGATCCGCAGTCGCGCCAGGGTGGTTTCGCCGGTTGGACCGCGGACGGATCTCCGCTCTGGGCGGGTGGGCGTGGCACCAGCCAGATGGTTTTGCGCCATTACGGGCAGGCACTGGCGACTGTGTTGCCAGCGGCATGGCCGGCGGAAGCGGGGCGTTGTGTTGAAGTCGGGTTGTTCTCGCGTTATCCGGTTACGCGGGTTCTGACTGGCGAGCGGGTGGTGACGTCCGGCCCGTTACAAGGCGATTACCGCGTCGAATTCGCCAATGGCAACGCACTGGATATCCACAGCGATGGCGAACTGTTTCTGCTCAACGACAAACTCATCGCAAGGCTTGATCGCGAAGAATACGTCGCCCGCGTCCTTGAGCGTGAAGCCAAACCCGAACCCACCGAAGCGGCCAAAGCGCTGGCCGTGGCAATCCGCACTTATCTGCTGCAAAACGCCACGCGCAACGGCGATTGCCTGAGCATCGACGACAGCAGCAATCGCCAACGCGTCGCCCCGCGTCCAGCCTCGGCCGAATCCCGCAACATCGCCGCATGGACGGCAGACCTCGTGCTGGCCGGCAGCACCGTCACCTATCACTCCGATCAACCCGGCCCGGACAAACTCGCCTGGCAACAAGCCGTCGAGCAAGCTAATGCCGGTCAGCGTTACGACGCGATTCTGCTGCACGCCTACCCGCGCGCCAGCCTCAGTCGCTGGGACAATCCGGTCGCCTCCTGCGAGGCACTGCCCGCCGCGCAAGACTGGCTGCAGAAACAACGACGCGGCTGGCGCCCGAAACTGGAAAGCGAAACCGGCTACAACGAAGTCAGCACTTTCGCCGTGTGCAAACTGGCGTTCGGCAGGCCCTTCGTCGACCGCGAACGCCAACGTATCTACGTGCGCGGCGTACTGACCCTGCAGGATCGCCTCGACTTGACTCACGAATATCTGCACCTGGCCTTTGAAGCACATCCCAACGGCCAGGATGAAACCTACATCGAAGGGCTCGCCCGTCACCTTTTGCTGGAATAGACCATGACACTCCGTTATCCACAGGTCTTGCTGCTGCTCTGCACCTTGACTGCGCTCTCGCCAGCCATCGCTGCCGACGGCGTCAAACTCGACACCCCGATCGGCGGCTGGCGCAGCGGCGCACCCGAAGGCGAGGGCGAAAGCTTCCGCCAGACCGTCAATTACCCGGCCTCATCGGTCAACACCCCGGTCGGTCAGGCCAACACTGCCCGCATCAGCGGCGAGATCAAAGCTGCGCGGAAGGACAACGAACCCGGCCGCCTGATCGTCAATGGCGTGAGCATGCCGCTGAAAATCGACGACAGCGGCCGCTTCGACCGCCCGTTCTCCTTCCCCAACGGTAGCAACAGCGTCGAAGTACGCAGCCCCGATGGTCAGCAACGTCATCGCACGCAGTTCCTCAACACCAGCGGCGGCGCCACCCCGGCGAAACTACGCGTGTTGCTAGCGTGGGACAGCGACGGCACCGACCTCGACCTGCACCTGATCACCCCTGACGGCGCGCACATCTGGTACGGCAACCGCGTCGCCGCCAACGGCGCCGGTCTGGACGTCGACGTGACCACCGGTTACGGCCCGGAAATCTTCGCCATGCCGGCGCCGATCAAGGGGCAGTATCTGGTGTATGTGAATTATTACGGCGGTGGGTATCGCGGGGATGATGAGGGTGGAGATGAGGCGGTACAGGCACTGAGCACGGCGCAGGTGACGGTGATTACTGAAGAAGGGACGCCTAGCGAGAAGATGGAGACGTTTTTGATCCCGATGCGGGCGGTGGGGGAACTGACGTTGGTTAAGGCGTTTAGTTATCCGTGAGGGAATTGGGCTGCGGGTTGCTGCCCAATTTCAGGTCGCAGACATTGGACCGACTCAGGGCAGGAGCGAAAGACGGTCCTGCGCAACCTCGTAAGCAGCTTCTCTCTCTCTTGCTTCCCGATTGCGATTACAAACACCACAATCTCTTGATCAAGGACCTGATAGATCAGGCGATAGCCAGCGCTTTTCAGCTTCACTTTGTAGCAATCCGGGAGCTCGCGAAGTCGATTGGCTTCTATTCGAGGATTCTCCAATACCTCTGTGAGCTTCTTCTTGAACTGGTGGCGAACCGTATCGCCGAGTTTGTTCCACTCCTTTAAAGCACGACGATCAAATTCAAGGTTATAGGTCATCCAGACTTACCTTGACTCGTTGAGGTGCCGCGAGGCGTTCGGTGACTACGGCTATGAGTACTTCATCTTCCTCGCTGAGCAATGCTGCTTTGAAGGGTAGCTTGCCTCGCTCGGCGACGTATTGGAGTGTCTGACGCAAAAGCTCTGAGGGGGTTACTCCCAGCTTTTCCAGTTCGGCGAAGGAGCGCTGCTTCAGATCATCGTCGATGCGAATGTTGATGGAGGCCATGATGAAATACCTGTAATGACGTTTGTCGTTACGGTACCAAGAGGCTCTTCTGTTCGACAAGCGCGAATTTATGTTTCAGACGGTAGGCCGGGTTTATTTCAGGCATTAAAAAGCCGGCTTGTGGCCGGCTTCTCGGGGACTGGCTTGGCCTATTTTTGGTAAGCCTTGCCAGCCTTCAAAACGTACATCCGGATCTGCGTCCGGCTGTGGGACTTGGTCAGACGTTGGTCTGCCGCGTCGTGCGCTGTCTGAGCCGCGGGGCGGGTCGATGCGCAAATGTGGGGCGCAGGATACTGAGTTTTGCTGTGGATTCCCAGCCTGAAGTGCGGTTTAGAGCGACTTCTACGCCAGAAATCCGAGATTTGTACCGATTGTCCGGGCCTCTTCGCGAGCAGGCTCGCTCCCACAGGGATCGATGTTTGCCGACAGACCTCACCGTTTTCTAGAGAAACGGCACCACCGGCCGCCGCTTGCTCACGGTCGACCACCAGAACACCCAGCCCAATATATGAATCCTTTGCTCCTCGATCTGTGCCGGGCGGAAGACTTCGTCCGGGTATTCGGCGTTGTTGTGGCTGCGCAGGCGCAGGCCGTTGCCGGGCATGCGGTGCAGGTATTTGATGCGCAGCATGCCGTCGTGTTCGATGGCGTAGATCTCACCGTCGACGACCTGGGTCAGGCTGCGGTCGATGGCGACGATGGAGCCGTCTTCGATGCGTTCGGCCATGCTGTTGCCGATCATGTGCGCGCAGATGGCGTCGGCATGGCGGATTTCCAGTTGATCCAGTGGGGCGCGCAGCAGGCGAATGGACAGGTCCGGGTCCTGGATGACGTGGGTTTTGTCTGAGCCGTTGGTCAGGGGTGTTTCTTTGAAGAAGGCCAGTTCGATGTCGTTGGGATGGATGAATCGGTAGGCGCCCTGTGGATCGTGGGCGTCAAAGCTGTCGCCGTTGCTGGCCGGCGGAGTCAGGCTTGGCAGCTCTTTTGTGCCTTGGCCGGTTTTCAGCCATTCGCTGTTGACGGACAGCAGGCGTGAGACTTCTTCCATGCGATACGCCGGGACGCCCCGGGTGTACCAGTTGTGGACATTTTGGGCTTCCGTGCCCCAGAACTTTGCGAAACCCGTCGTCGAGATGTTCGCAGCTTCCAGGAGTGCCTTGAATCTTGGACCGCTAGTGTTCTTTCTCATAAACACGGAGTCTACGGCCGTGCCAGAGCGGTTTGAATAAACCAGACGTTCAAAAACGGGCTGAATTTTGCGACGGAATGTAAGACGATCTTGTGGGAAATTACACAGGCTAAAACTTTTCTGTAGTCCGTTATAAACGCTCTGTTTAAGGCAGCTATTACCAGGCACAAAAAACCCCGGATCAACCGGGGTTTTCTTCAAGCCTCACGCGTAGCGCAGGTGCTTAGCCCTTGTAGGCGGCAACCGACTTGGTGATCGCGTCGCGGGCGGCGTCTGCACCGGCCCAGCCTTCGATCTTGACCCATTTGCCTTTCTCGAGATCTTTGTAGTTCGCGAAGAAGTGCTCGATCTGCTGGATCAGCAGTGGCGGCAGGTCGGTGTATTCCTTCACATCGACGTACAGCTGGGACAGCTTGTCGTGTGGCACTGCGATGACTTTGGCATCGCCGCCGCCGTCGTCGGTCATGTTCAGGATGCCGACTGGACGGGCGCGGATTACCGAGCCTGGCGCAACCGGGTAAGGGGTCACAACCAGCACGTCGAGGGGATCACCGTCGTCAGCCAAGGTGTTCGGGATGTAACCGTAGTTGGCCGGATAGAACATTGGGGTGGCCATGAAACGGTCAACGAACAGGCAATCGCTGTCTTTGTCGATTTCGTATTTGATCGGCGCGTGGTTGGCCGGGATCTCGATCGCGACGTAGATGTCGTTCGGCAGGTCTTTGCCAGCCGGAATCTTGCTGTAGCTCATTGGGCGTTGCCCCCGTAGTTGACCAAAAACACTTGGCCGGATTGACCAAAAAGTGGCGGCGATTATAGGCATATTCTGCCGTCGACGCCATGTACCGAAAGTCGTGCAGAGCTTAGTCGTGCGCCTGATAGACCGGGTCTGTGGCCTGAAGTTGCCGCAACCGGCTCAACGGGTCCTGCCGGTAGAAAAGCTGCAACTGCGCATAGACCTGTGGATAAGCCTCGTGCAGCAGATCCGGGGCGCTGAAGAAGTACTCGCTGGTGACCGCAAAGAACTCGGCGGGGTTTTCGGCGGCGTAGGGATCAATGGCGGTTTCGGCGTCCGGGTCATGGTCGAGCTGACGGTTGAGGTCGTCGTAAGCCTTTTGCATGACGTCGGCCCAGTCGCTGACACGCATGTCGGCATGCAGCGGCGGCAGACCATTGGCGTCGCCGTTGAGCATGTCGAGTTTGTGCGCCAGTTCGTGGATCACCAGGTTGTAGCCTTCCCAGCCACCACTGGCCATCACACCCGGCCAGGCAAGGATGATCGGCCCTTGCTGCCAGGCTTCGCCGCTGTGCTCGCCGTCCCACTCATGCTCGACACCGCTGGCGTCACGATGACGTTGCGGGCTGAGGAAATCGTCCGGGTAGAGGACGATTTCATGAAAACCCTGATACCAGTTCAGATCGCCGAGATTGAGCAGCGGCAGCTGCGCCTGGGCGGCGAGCAACAGGCGTTGTTCCTGATGCAGTTCGACGCCGGGCAGGGCGCTCAGGTGTTTGTCTTCGAGGAATAGCACGCAGGCTTCGCGCAGCCACTGGTCTTCGGCTGCGCTGATGCCGTCAAGGAAGCTCAGGTGATGGCGCACCCGTTGCCACATGTCGTCGGCAATCGGGTGCTTTGCCAGAGTGCGCCGGCGACGCCAGGCGCTCAGCGACCACATCGGCTTAGTGCGATTGGGCTTTGGTGCCGCCGAAACGGCTGCGAACCACGCCGAGAATCATCGGCACCAGCGACAGCAGAATGATCGCCACCACCAGCAACGACAGGTTTTTCTTGATGAACGGTACGTTGCCGAAGAAATAGCCCAGCGTGACCAGACCGCCGACCCAGAGGATGGTGCCCAGTACGCTGAAACCGAAGAAACGTGCGTACGGCATCTTCGCCACACCGGCGACGAACGGGGCAAAGGTACGGATGATCGGCAGGAAGCGCGCCAGGGTTACGGTCTTGCCACCGTGCTTGTCGTAGAAGTCGTGGGTTTTCTGCAGGTAATCGCGACGGAAGATTTTCGAGTTCGGGTTGCTGAACAGCTTCTCGCCGGCCGTTCGTCCGATCACATAATTGGTGCTGTCACCGAGTATGGCCGCGAGCATCAGCAGACCGCCCAGCAGCACCGGATCCATACCACCGCCAGCGGCAACGGCGCCGGCAATGAACAGCAACGAGTCACCCGGCAGGAAAGGCATCACCACTAGGCCGGTTTCACAGAAAATCACCAGAAACAGGATGGCGTAGATCCATGGCCCATAGTTGTTCACCAGCAAATCGAGATAGACGTCGAGATGCAGGATAAGGTCGAGCGGGTTGAAATCCATGGGGGCACCTGTATGGCGGCCCGACTCGGCAGGCCTGTGCGGATGACTTCGTGTAAGCCTACAGCGGGGTGTAGTTTTTCTTACAAGCCGGAAAGATCGGGATTATACGGTCTGAAGGATGAAAAGCGCGTTGGTTTTGTAGCGGGGGATGTCGGGGTGTGAACAATTGTCAGGCTGCATTCGGCGTGGCTGAGGGAGCAGGCTCCCTCATCACACGTTGCATGCGCGATCAGAGTTCTTCGCTGATCGGCAACACATAGTTTTTGAACTCGGTGTCTTCCTTGAACCCGATGGATTCGTAGGTTTTCTGCGCGACGTCATTGTTGCTGCTGGTGGAAACGCGCATGCGCACGGCCTGGGTTTCCTTGGCCATTTTCTTCGCAGTGCGGATCAGGTTGTCAGCGACCAGTTGCCGGCGCGCGTCTTCAGCGACATATATGTCGTTGAGGATCCACACGCGTTTGAGCGACAGCGAGGAGAAGCTTGGATAGAGCTGACAGAAACCCATCAGTTTCTTGTCGTCATCGTCGGCCAGTGCCAGGTAGATCACCGATTCCTTGCGGCGCAGACGCTTTTCAAGGAACGCACGGGAGGAATCCGGGTAAGGCAGGGAACCGTAGAACTCGCGATATTTGACGAACAATGGGGTCAACAAATCCAGATGTTCGAGGGTCGCTTGAATAATCCGCATGATAGGTCTCGTCTTCAAGTGGCTGTCTTCAACTGCTCTGACGGCGATGGGAAACCCGTGCGGCCGTGCATCGATCCTGCCTTAAACCGGCGCAGAAACGCAATGCGGAAACGGTTCAGGTTGTGGGCGGATCCAGTAGGAAATTACCTTTCATGTCTACACCGGCATCCGATTCCAGCGTCTGAACCTGTGCTTCGTCCTTCAGGTTGACCCCCGACAACTGCCGCCGACAGGCTTCGCGCATCAGATAGAGCAAGCGGTGCGCCGCCATGCCGTAGCTCAAACCTTCGAGCCGCACATTGGAGATGCAGTTGCGGTAGGCGTCGGTCAGGCCGATTTTTGGATTGTAGGTGAAATATAAACCGAGACTGTCCGGTGAGCTGAGGCCCGGGCGTTCGCCAATCAGCATCACCAGCATTTTTGCACCGAGCAATTGGCCGATTTCATCACCGACGGCAACGCGACCCTGTTCCATCAGGATAACGGGCGCCATCGACCAGCCGTCAGCGCTCATTTGCTCCTCCAGTCGGGTCAGAAACGGCAAGGTATGCCGATGAACCGCCAGTGCCGACAGGCCGTCGGCCACGACAATCGCCAGATCGACACCACCCGGATGCGCCGCAGCGTATTCACGCAAGGCCTGCGCCGATTCATCGCTGAGCTTGCGCCCCAGATCCGGGCGTTGCAGATAACTGTTTCGATCCGTAGCGGCGCTGTGCAGCAGCAGGCTTTCGCGTCCGCGTTCAGTCAATTGCGCACTGAGTCCGGCATGATCAAATGGCAGATGCACGGCATCACGTGCCTGGGCATGGGCAAACTGAAAATCCAGTTGCGCGTTGGTCGGCAGACTGGTGCCAGTGCGGCCAAGGGCGATCCGTGCCGGGGTCAGGCGGCGCAGTTCCAGCCAAGGGTTTTGCGGGTCCACGGGCGGTTTTTCCATACGACTCATCCCAGTTGCGCGAGCGCCTGGCGGAAGGCCGGCGGCAAGTTGTTACCGAAGCGAACCTTGCCGTCCGCTTGAGTGAAGATGCCCATGTTCGCCAGCCACTGTTCGAACTCGGGCGCCGGTTTCAGGCCCAGAGTCTGCCGGGCGTAGAGCGCGTCATGGAACGAAGTGGTCTGGTAGTTGAGCATGATGTCGTCGGAGCCGGGGATGCCCATGATGAAGTTGATCCCGGCGACACCGAGCAAAGTCAGCAAGGTGTCCATGTCGTCCTGATCGGCTTCAGCGTGGTTGGTGTAGCAGATATCGCAACCCATCGGCACGCCGAGCAGCTTGCCGCAGAAGTGATCTTCGAGGCCGGCGCGGATGATCTGTTTGCCGTTGTACAAGTACTCCGGGCCGATAAATCCTACGACCGTGTTTACCAGGAACGGCTTGAAATGTCGCGCCACCGCGTAGGCTCGGGTCTCGCAGGTCTGTTGGTCGACGCCGTGGTGAGCGTTGGCCGACAGCGCGCTGCCCTGACCCGTCTCGAAATACATCAGGTTCTGCCCGAGAGTGCCGCGATTCAGGCTCAGGCCGGCGTCGTAGCCTTCCTGCAACACGTTCAGGTTGATGCCGAAACTGGCGTTGGCCGCTTCGGTGCCGGCGATTGACTGGAATACCAGATCCAGCGGCACGCCGCGATTGATCGCTTCGATCGAGGTGGTGACGTGGGTCAGCACGCAGGCCTGGGTCGGGATGTCGTAGCGCTGGATGATCGCGTCGAGCATTTCCAGCATGGCGCAGATCGAGGCGATGCTGTCGGTGGCCGGGTTGATGCCGATCATCGCGTCGCCGTTGCCGTAGAGCAGACCGTCGAGAATGCTCGCGGCGATGCCGGACGGTTCGTCGGTCGGATGATTGGGTTGCAGGCGCGTCGACAAACGTCCGCGCAGGCCGAGGGTGCCGCGAAACTTCGTCACCACGCGAATCTTTTGCGCCACCAGCACCAGATCCTGCACGCGCATGATCTTCGACACGGCGGCGACCATTTCCGGGGTCAGGCCGGGGGCGAGGTTGCGCAGACTGGTTTCGTCGGCGGCGTCGCTGAGCAGCCAGTCGCGGAAACCACCGACGGTAAGGTGGCTGACCACCGCGAAGGCCTGCTTGTCGTGGGTGTCGATGATCAGGCGGGTGACCTCATCGGACTCGTATGGAATCAGCGCCTCTTGCAGGAAGTGCGTGAGCGGGATGTCGGCCAGGGCCATTTGCGCGGCCACGCGCTCGCCGTCGTTGAGCGCGGCGACGCCGGCAAGAAAGTCCCCGGAACGCGCCGGGCTGGCCTTGGCCATGACGTCCTTGAGGCTGTCGAAGCGGTAGGTCTGGGCGCCGACCGTGTGAGCGAAACTGGCCATACACAATTCTCCGTGACGGCGCAGACCGAGCCTGCGCCGGGATTGTCGGCACTCAGTGCAAGGCTTGCTCAGCCTTCTGGATCGCCGCGAATTCTTCTTCCGGCGTGCCTGCTACCAAGTGATGTCGACTGTAGAACGCAAAGTAAGCAATTAACACTCCATAGATGACGGCGGCACCGATTACCACCCGTGGATCGACCAGGAAACCCGCGACCACGGCGATGCACGCCAGCACCAAGGCCACGCCGGAGGTGAAGATGCCGCCCGGTGTGCGGTACGGCCGATCCATTTTGGGGCGGCGAATCCGCAAGGTGATGTGCGCGGCCATCATCAGCACATAGGAAATGGTTGCGCCGAACACCGCCACCAGAATCAGCAGATCGCCCTGGCCGGTCAGCGACAGGCCGAAACCGATGATGCCGGGAATCACCAGCGCCAGGACCGGTGCCTTGCTTTTATTGGTTTCGGACAGTTTGCGTGGCAGGTAGCCGGCCCGGGACAGCGCGAAAATTTGCCGCGAGTACGCGTAGATGATCGAGAAGAAACTCGCGATCAGTCCGGCCAGCCCCACGAGGTTGACGAAACTGCCCATCCAGGTCGAGCCGCCATAGGCTTTGCTCAACGCTTCGACCAACGGGTTACCGGAGGTCAGCAGCGAGTTGGCGCCCGCACCGCCGGGGCCAACGATCAGAATCAACAGGGCAAACATGAGCAGCACCAACATGGCGCCGATCAAGCCGCGCGGCAGATCACGTTTGGGGTTCTTGGTTTCCTCGGCAGCCAGCGGCACGCCTTCAACGGCAAGGAAGAACCAGATCGCATAGGGAATCGCCGCCCAGACGCCGACATAGCCGAATGGCAGAAACGGACTGGCACCCGCGGCGGCAGTCACAGGAATGTCGAGCAGGTTGGCGACGTCGAAGTGCGGCACCATGGCCACCAGAAACACCCCCAGTGCCAACGCGGCGACGGCGGTGATGACAAACATCAGCTTGAGCGCTTCGCCGACCCCGAATATGTGGATGGCAATGAAAATGATGTAGAAGGCCAGATAGATCATCCAGCCGCCGATGCCGAACAGCGATTCGCAGTAGGCTCCGATGAACACCGCGATAGCCGCAGGGGCAATGGCGTATTCGATGAGAATTGCGGTGCCGGTGAGAAACCCGCCCCACGGCCCGAATGCACTGCGGGCAAAACCGTAGCCACCGCCGGCGGTGGGGATCATCGAAGACAACTCGGCCAGAGAAAAGCACATGCACAGGTACATGGTGGCCATCAGCAGCGTCGCCAGGAACATGCCGCCCCAGCCACCCTGAGCGAGGCCGAAGTTCCAGCCGGCATAGTCACCGGAAATCACGTAGGCAACGCCCAGACCCACTAGCAGTACCCAGCCGGCGGCACCTTTTTTCAGTTCGCGTTGTTGAAAGTAATCCGATCCGACTTTTTCATAGTCGACAGAGGTGCCGGTCGCCGGAGCGCCAGCCGGGGATTCGCTAGGCATAGGTTTCACCGTTCTTATTGTTTTATTGGCCCGGCTTTTTTTGCCGGTGGGTAGCATGATCGTCCCCACGCTCTGCGTGGGGATGCCTCAACGGACGCTCTGCGTTCGGCTTTGGTGGGACGCGGAGCGTCCCGGGCGGCATTCCCACGCAGAGCGTGGGAACGATCAGTGCTGCAGGTTTAGAAGAAGCCCAACGGATTGATGTCGTAGCTCACCAGCAGGTTTTTGGTCTGCTGATAGTGATCGAGCATCATCTTGTGGGTTTCACGGCCGACGCCGGACTTCTTGTACCCGCCGAACGCGGCATGCGCCGGGTACAGGTGGTAGCAGTTGGTCCATACGCGACCGGCCTTGATCGCGCGGCCCATACGGTAGGCGCGGTTGATGTCGCGGGTCCACAGCCCGGCGCCGAGGCCGAACTCGGTGTCATTGGCGATGGCCAGGGCTTCGGCTTCGTCCTTGAAGGTGGTGATGCTCACCACCGGGCCGAAGATTTCTTCCTGGAACACGCGCATTTTGTTGGTGCCCTTGAGCAGGGTCGGTTGGATGTAATAGCCGGTCGCGAGACTGCCCTCGAGTTTTTCCACCTTGCCGCCGGTCAGCAACTCGGCACCTTCGCCCTTGGCGATTTCCAGGTACGAGAGGATCTTGTCGAATTGCTGCTCGGACGCCTGCGCGCCGACCATGGTGTCGGTGTCCAGCGGATCGCCACGTTTGATCTGGCTGACTTTCTTCATCACCGCTTGCATGAATTCGTCGTAGATCGACTCTTGCACGAGTGCGCGCGACGGGCAGGTGCACACTTCGCCTTGGTTGAAGAACGCCAGCACCAGACCTTCAGCGGCTTTTTCGATGAAGCTCGGTTCGGCCTGCATGATGTCTTCGAAGAAGATGTTCGGCGATTTGCCGCCCAGTTCCACGGTGGACGGAATGATGTTCTCGGCAGCGCACTTCATGATGTGCGAACCGACCGGGGTCGAGCCGGTGAACGCGATCTTGGCGATGCGTTTGCTGGTGGCCAGGGCTTCGCCGGCCTCTTTGCCGAACCCTTGCACCACGTTGAGCACGCCCGGCGGTAACAGATCGCCGATCAACTCCATTAGTACACAGATGCCCAGCGGGGTTTGCTCGGCCGGTTTCAGGACGACGCAGTTACCAGCGGCCAGCGCCGGGGCGAGTTTCCACGCGGCCATCAGCAGCGGGAAGTTCCACGGGATGATCTGGCCGACCACGCCCAGCGGTTCATGAATGTGATAAGCCACAGTGTTGCCGTCAATTTCGGCAGCGCTGCCTTCCTGGGCCCGCAGGCAACCGGCGAAGTAGCGGAAATGATCGGCGGCCAGCGGGATGTCGGCGTTGAGGGTTTCGCGGATGGCTTTGCCGTTGTCCCAGGTTTCGGTGATCGCCAGCAGTTCGAGGTTCTGTTCGATGCGGTCGGCGATTTTCAGCAGGATCAGCGAGCGCGCCTGCACGGAGGTCGCGCCCCACGCGTCGGCAGCGGCGTGGGCGGCGTCCAGTGCCTTGTCGATGTCTTCGGCAGTGGAGCGCGGGAATTCGGCAATCGGTTGGCCATTCACTGGCGAAGTGTTGGTGAAGTACTGACCTTTGACAGGCGCGACGAACTCGCCGCCGATGTAGTTACCGTACTTGCTCTTGAACGAGACCTTGGCGCCTTCAGTACCGGGGTGAGCGTAACGCATGATGATGTTCTCCTTGGCTTTGTACTTATTAGAGAAACGCGCAAGTGCGCTTGCTATAAGCGTAGAGCAAAGGTCGGGCCACCGCCGTGCAGGGCCGGTAAATCAAGGGCTTGGCCGGTTTTTGTCGGACGGGTGGATGGCGCCTGTGACGGTTTCGGTACAGATGGGGTGACAGTTTGTATCGCTTTTGGCACAGCCAGTGACTGGGCAGTCTTGCCAGCATTGCAATACACATTTACCTGGAGGATCCTCAGCCAACAGCAACCCTGTAGGAGCTGCCGGAGGCTGCGATCTTTTGATCTTGATCTTCAAAAGGCAAGATCAAAAGATCGCAGCCTCCGGCAGCTCCTACACGAGGTTTGCGTCGACCTTTCGGGGAGAACAATAAGAAATGCACGACAATCATTTGAGTCGCCATGCCCAACAGGTTCTCACCGTTACCCAGGGCAAACCGCACCTGCACGGGCCCGGTGCCGATCCGTCGATTGCCCGTTCATGGCTGCGCTGTCTTGAGGACTATCACCTCGACCCGGCGCTGAGCATGGCGCCGACCGTGCTTGAACACGGGCGCGTACTGGAAAGCCGCGAACGCCTGCAACAAGTGCTGCAGATCGCCGGCAATGAAATGAGCAGCCTGCATCAACAACTCTCCGGCGCTGGCCATGCGGTGCTGCTGACCGACGCGCGCGGGGTGATCCTCAACTGCGTCACCGCGCCGGCCGAACGTAAAATTTTCGAGCGTGCCGGCCTCTGGCTGGGCGCCGACTGGAGTGAAGCCTGCGAAGGCACCAACGGCATCGGCACCTGCCTGGTCGAGCGTCAGGCCCTGACCATCCATCAGGACGAACACTTTCGCGGCCGTCACACCGGCCTGACCTGTTCGGCGAGCCCGGTGTTCGACCCGCATGGAGAACTGCTCGCGGTGCTCGACGTGTCTTCGGCGCGCCACGATGTCTCGCGGCAAAGCCAGTTCCACACCATGGCGCTGGTCAATCTGTCGGCGAAGATGATCGAGAGTTGCTACTTCCTGCGCTGTTTCGATAACCAATGGTTGTTGCGTTTTCATTTGCAGGCCGAATCGGTCGGGCTGTTCAGCGAAGGCTTGTTGGCGTTTGACGGCGAAGGGCGGATCAGTGCAGTCAACCAGAGCGCGTTGAACTTGCTCGGGCATATTCGCGGCGGCTTGCTGGGTAAACCGGTCGAGGCGTTTTTCGATTGTTCACTGAATGAGTTGCTTGGCCGCGCGAGTGCCCATGCCAGCGCCAGTTGGCCTCTGCGCACTCGTGACGGCCGACATCTGTTTGCCGTACTGCGCGGCGAATCGCGCAAGCCCTTGCCGATCGTGCCGTCCACGGTTGTGGCCGAGGCCCCGCGTCTGTCGGGTATCTGTCTCGGTGATGAAGCGTTGCAGGCTGACTTCCGAAAAGCCTTGCGCGTCTTCGAGCGCGACGTACCTCTTTTGATCAACGGCGAAACCGGCTCCGGCAAAGAAGCCTTCGCCAAGGCCGTGCATCAGGCCAGTCAACGCTCGAGCAAAGCTTTCGTTGCCCTTAATTGTGCGGCCATCCCCGAGAGCCTGATCGAGAGCGAACTGTTCGGCTATCGCGGCGGCAGCTTCACCGGTGCGCGCAAGGACGGTATGCGTGGCAAGTTGCAGCAGGCCGATGGCGGCACGTTATTCCTCGATGAAATCGGCGATATGCCACTGGCCTTGCAGACTCGGTTGTTGCGGGTGCTGGAGGATCGGCAGGTGGTGCCGATTGGCGGCGAGCCGGAAGCGGTCAACGTGCGTATCATCAGCGCTACCCACCGCAATCTGCTGGATCGGGTTGCGGACGGCAGCTTCCGCGAGGATTTGTATTATCGACTCAACGGCCTGGAAGTGGCGTTGCCGGCTTTGCGCGAGCGCAGTGATAAATCGCAGTTGCTGGATTTTCTGCTGGCCGAGGAGGCGGGCGGTGAAACGATAGTCATCGAGGAACCGGCGCGTCAGGCTTTGCTTGCATTTAATTGGCCGGGCAATGTGCGGCAGTTGCGCAATGTGCTGCGCACGTTGGCGGCGTTGTGTGATGAAGGGCGGGTCGGGGTTGAGGATTTGCCGGTGATGATTCGGCAGGGGAGTCCGGCAGTATTAGCGGTTAAGGAGTCCGATCATCCGCTGGAAGACGCCGAACGGTTGGCTCTGCTCAATACGCTGGAGCAAACCCGCTGGCACATGACCCAAACGGCGCAGCAACTGGGTGTCAGCCGCAACACTCTTTACAGGAAGCTGCGTAAGCATGGGATTGAGCGGCGAGTCAGTTAGAAGGCCCTCACCCTAGCCCTCTCCCGGAGGGAGAGGGGACTGACCGAGTCGGTCTACTGATCTACGCCGACCTGAAATATTGAGCCGGACTCAGGATTTGAAAGCAACCGAGGTCGGCTCCCTGTCCCAGAGGGAGAGGGGACTGACTGAGTCGTTCTGGCGATTTAAGCCGACCTGAAATATCGAGCCGGACTCAGGATTTGAAAGCAACCGAGGTCGGCTCCCTGTCCCAGAGGGAGAGGGGACTGACTGAGTCGTTCTGGCGATTTAAGCCGACCTGAAATATCGAGCCGGACTCAGGATTTGAAAGCAACCGAGGTCGGCTCCCTGTCCCAGAGGGAGAGGGGACTGACTGAGTCGTTCTGGCGATTTAAGCCGACCTGAAATATCGAGCCGGACTCAGGATTTGAAAGCAACCGAGGTCGGCTCCCTGTCCCAGAGGGAGAGGGGACTGACTGAGTCGTTCTGGCGATTTACACCGACCTGAAATATTGAGCCGAACTCAGGATTTGCAGGCAACCAAGATCGGCTCCCTCTCCTTAGGGGAAAGGGGACTGATCGAGGTGTTCTGGCGATTTACACCGACCTGAAATATTGAGCCGAACTCAGGATTTGAAAGCGACCGAGATCGGCTCCCTCTCCCTCGGGAGAGGGCTGGGGTGAGGGGCGACAATTAGCAGCCGAACCGAGATGCTGAGGTCAACCAGTCCTGCCCCTCACCTAAAGAGTGCGATTTCCCCCTCCCTACGCTAACCTGCGGCCATGTTTTACGAGGTCGACTATGCACATTCATATTCTGGGTATCTGCGGGACTTTCATGGGCTCAATGGCAGTCTTGGCCAAAGAGCTGGGCCACCACGTGACCGGTTCCGACGCCAACGTCTATCCACCGATGAGCACACAGCTGGAAGCCCAGGGCATTCAACTGACGCAGGGCTACGACCCGGCGCAACTTGATCCGGCACCGGATCTGGTGGTGATCGGCAACGCCATGTCCCGCGGCAACCCGGCGGTGGAATATGTGCTGAATAAAGGCCTGCCTTACGTGTCCGGCCCGCAATGGCTGGCTGACCATGTGCTGCAAGGTCGCTGGGTATTGGCGGTTGCCGGTACGCATGGCAAGACCACCACCAGCAGCATGCTCGCCTGGGTCCTGGAACACGCCGGCATGAGCCCGGGCTTCCTGATCGGTGGCGTGCCGCAGAACTTCTCGGTGTCGGCGCGTTTAGGCGGTACGCCGTTTTTCGTGATCGAGGCCGACGAGTACGACAGCGCCTTCTTCGACAAGCGCTCGAAATTCGTTCACTACCGTCCGCGCACAGCGATCCTCAATAACCTTGAGTTCGATCACGCTGACATCTTCCCGGATCTGCCGGCGATCGAGCGGCAATTCCACCACTTGGTGCGGACCATCCCAAGCGAAGGTCTGGTCATCCATCCGACCACCGAGCCAGCCTTGCAACGTGTGATCGAAATGGGCTGCTGGACCCCGGTGCAGACCACCGGTGCCGGCGGCCAATGGCAGGTCAAACTGCTGAGCGAAGACGGCTCGGCGTTCGAAGTGATGTTCGAAGGCGTGTCGCAAGGCACCGTCGAATGGGAGCTGACCGGTCAGCACAACGTCGCCAACGCCTTGGCTGCTTTGGCGGCTGCGCGTCATGTGGGCGTGGTGCCGTCGATGGGCATCGCTGGCCTGAGTGCGTTCAAGAACGTCAAACGCCGCATGGAGAAAGTTGCTGAAGTACGCGGCATTACCATCTATGACGACTTCGCCCACCACCCGACTGCCATTGCCACCACCCTCGATGGCTTGCGCAAGCGCATCGGCGACGCGCCTCTTATCGCGATCATCGAACCGCGCTCCAACTCGATGAAACTCGGCGCGCACCGTGACGGTTTGCCGGACAGCGTGGTCGATGCCGATCAGGTGATCTGGTACGCCCCGGCTAACCTCGGCTGGGACCTGGCCGGCACTGCCGCGTTGTGCACGGTGCCATCGATTGTCAGCGATTCGCTGGAAGGCATCATCGAGCGCGTGAAGAGCCAGGCGCAGCCGGGCACGCATGTGGTGATCATGAGTAACGGCGGCTTCGGCGGCCTGCACGGCAAACTCGCCGAGGCGCTGCAATGAACACTCGTTTTGAGAGCAATGGCCCCGAACGCATCACGCTGGCGATGACCGGCGCGTCTGGCGCGCAATACGGCTTGCGCCTGCTCGATTGCCTGGTGCGGGAAGATCGTGAGGTGCATTTCCTGATCTCCAAGGCTGCGCAACTGGTGATGGCCACCGAGACCGATGTGACGTTGCCGCCCAAGCCGCAGATGATGCAGGCCTTCCTGACCGAATACACCGGGGCTGCCGCCGGGCAGATCCGCGTGTACGGCAAGGAAGACTGGATGTCGCCGGTAGCTTCGGGCTCCGGCGCACCGGCAGCGATGGTTGTGGTGCCATGTTCCACCGGGACGTTGTCGGCAATTGCCACCGGCGCCTGCAACAACCTGATCGAACGCGCCGCCGACGTCACTTTGAAAGAGCGTCGCCAATTGATTCTGGTGCCGCGCGAAGCGCCCTATTCGAGTATTCATCTGGAGCACATGCTCAAGCTGTCGAACATGGGTGTGACAATTCTGCCGGCCTCACCGGGTTTCTATCATCAGCCGCAGACCATTGATGACCTGATCGATTTCGTTGTGGCGCGGATTCTCAATCTGCTCGGCATTCCCCAGGACATGCTGCCACGTTGGGGTGAGCATCATCTGAGCAGCGATGAATAAGCTGCTCGCGATCGGCCTGGTGTTGTTGCTGACCGGGTGTGCGACGGCGCGCACGCTGGATGCAGCGAAACCGGGGGCGCCGGTGGTGTACTCCGGGACGCGGCTGGACTTGTATGCATTGAATGGCGGGTGTTGCGCGATGGATCGGTTCGGGGCTGAGGCGCCGAGTTATCCGGGGGTGGATCTGCCGGCGAGTGCGCTGCTTGATACGCTGTTGTTGCCGTTGTCACTGCTCACGGTGATAGGCGTGAGTTTTCAGGCAACGGGCGGATTGTAGTTAGACAGATCGTTCCCACGCAGAGCGTGGGAACGATCATGCGGCGGAAGATTATTTGCCCAGCTTGCGCAGCTCATCCGACTCGATCACCCGCACCCCATCCTGCTCTTCCAGCGCCAACCGCCACATCGCTCGCGCCAATTGGCACGCTTCGATGCCCCGGTATTTACCCGGAATCAGCTTTGACAACGGCGCGGCCAGTTGCTCGGCCAGACGTGGTTCGGTCCGTTCACCCAGCAACAGTGAAGGCCGGCAAATGGTCAATTGCGGCCAGTCCTGCGCACGCAAGGCCTGCTCCATTTCGCCTTTGACCCGATTGTAGAAAACCGACGACTTCGGATCGGCGCCTATCGCACTGATCACAATCAGATGCCGCGCGCCCATCTCCCGCGCGCGTTTGGCGAACGCCACCACCATGTCTAGATCCACCGCGCGAAACGCCGCTTCCGAGCCTGCTTGTTTGATGGTGGTGCCGAGGCAGCAATAGGCGATATCCACACGGCCACTGAGCTGCGGCAGAAATGCCTGTGGATCACCCACGGGGTTTTCCAGGTGCGGATGTTCAGCCAAGGGGCGACGGGAAGGGGCGAGCACGCGTGAAATCGTCGGCTCGTTGAGCAAACGGTCGAGTAGGTGTTCACCGGTCAAACCGGTGGCTCCGGCAAGCAATACGTGCTGAGGCGTCAAGTACATAGTGTCTCTCCCTTGATACTGTTCAGCTTAGTTGCTCTTTGTCGCTCCGTCGTTCAATGCAGCACTCTGCAATGCTTTTCTGGCTTGCTGTTTGCGCAGCAGTTGCCAGTGCGACAGCACGGTTTTCGGCGCCCAGATCTGCGGCTCCGACGCTTCGAAATTATCCGCCAGTTCACGCTCGGCGACGGTGGCCTTGGCCAGTTTGAAGGCTTGCTCCAGATCATCGGTCTGGTTCAGCGCCTGGGCGAACAGTGCATCGCCGAAGTAGGTGAAGTTGGCTTCTTCCGAGCAGCCGAAGGACACCCGATCCGCGCGCGAGGCGGTCATGATCAGCGTGCGTTCGTCTTTCAGCGCCGGGATAAAGCCGCCGGAGTAGCACGACGAAATCACGATGATCTTGTCGCGATTTTTCAGCGGCGCCAGTACAGCGGCGAGTTCATCTGCGGGCAGGTCGGCCAGTTCCATGCGCGGCTGGTCGAGCACCAGCTCATGTTCGGCGGTGCCGTGACTGGTCAGGTAGATGAACAGCAGGTCTTCCGGGCCGCTGCGTTCGGCCAGCGTTTGCGCGGCACGACGCAGGTTCTCGCGGGTGGCCATCGGCCGGTCGCCGAGGTGGTCACGGTGGTTGACCAGGCGGACCTGGCCATAAGCGCCAAAGCGCGTGTTGAGCATGTTAGCGACGTAGTCGGATTCGCGCAGGAACACGCTTTGTTTGCCGTCACCGCCGAGGGTCAACGTGTACAACTCGACCGCCGGGGTCGACGCGGGAATGGCGGCCAACGCGTCATCAAGCAGGCGGCCCTGAGCGAGCAAGCCGAGTTCGAGCGTATCGGGCAATAACTTGCCGTCGGCGTCGCGCACGCGCTGCCCATTGACCCAGGTGCCGCTCATCACGCTGCCATCGGTGAGCACCAGGGTGCCGCGTCCGGAGTAGCTGTCGTTGTCGAAGCCGCCGATGTAAAAGCTGCCATCGGACAGGTTCAAACGGCCCTGACCGCTGAAGCGCCAGTCGCTGAACGTGCCGATGTAATGGCTACCGTCGGCGCCGATCAGTTCGCCCTTGCCGGTCAGCGCGCCTTCCTTGAACTGGCCGAGCCAGACATCGCCGTCGGCGTTTTCGTAGCGACCTTTGCCGTGCAGTTGATTGTTCTTGAAGCCGCCGACGTAGATATCGCCGTCCGCGCTGTTGAAGGTGCCTTTGCCTTCCAGCTGACCGTTGACGAAATGCCCGCTGAACGAGTTACCGCTGGCATCGCCGCGTTGGCCTTCGCCGTTGGGCTTGCCGTGGGCGAACTGGCCTTGATAGGAGCTGCCGTCGTCCATTTCCAGACGGCCGAGCCCGGAGTATTGGTCAGCCTTGAACTCGCCACGGTAGGTCATGGCGTTTTCTTTCAGGGTGCCTTCGCCTTCGCGGCGTCCCTGTTTGAAGCCGCCGGTGTAACTACTGGCGTTGGTGGTCAGGCTGCCTTGGCCGTCGAACAGGCCTTGCTGAAACTGTCCGCGATAGACCTCGCCGTTGCTGCCATGCCATTCGCCCTGACCATGCCACTGACCCTTATCGAACTGCCCGGCATACCAGCTGCCGTTGGGGTAGTCGACGCGGCCCTGACCTTGCAGCAAGCCATCGACCAGTTCACCACGATAGCGTCCACCGTCGGGCAGGCGCGCATCCGGGGGCAGCAGCGATTCGCCGTCGCCGCACGCGGTGAGCATCAGGGTCAAGGCAAGGGGTGCAAGACGAGCGAGTGAGCGCATAGCGGGATCCGGGCAATTAGGCGACCGAGTATGCCGCAGCTATGTGACCTAATGCAGCCGGTAAAAACAGTGTTGACGCGAAACAGCGTGCGCTGCTTCGCATCCAGAACCATCAGACGAAGCAGAGCGACAGTGGCTCGGCGATATAGGCCGGTTTGTCCGAGCCTTCTATCTCCAGTGTCGCGGTGGCTTTGAGCAGCCACTGGCCCGGTTTTTTCTCGGTCACTTCGCCCAGATCGACCTTGAGGCGGACCTTGGAATTGACCTTCACTGGCTGGATGAAACGCACGCTGTCCAGGCCGTAATTGACCACCATCTTCACGCCTTGCGGCAGGATCAGGATGTCTTCCATCAATTTCGGGATCAGCGACAACGACAGGAAACCGTGGGCAATGGTGCTGCCAAATGGCGTTTGCGCGGCTTTGACCGGGTCGACGTGAATGAACTGATAATCACCGGTGGCTTCGGCGAACAGGTTGATGCGTTCCTGATCGATGGTGAGCCATTCGGAACGTCCGAGTTCCTTGCCGACATAATCTTTGAGCTCTGCAACGGGAACATAGGGCATTGAGACTCTCCTTGGGTTCATCGGTTTTATAGTTTTTCAGGTGGGGGATTTGACCGCCCTGCGAACCACTGTAGATCATCATGGCGATTTGCTCCGGTCAACCGACCATGCTTTTGGCGAATGCCGATCCATAGCGCAGGCGTGCTTATAATGCCGAGCCCCTGCTGGGTGAAAAGTAAGACGGAGATGTCGGATGTTGCTACGTGGCCTGACCCTGCTGGTGCTGTTCCAATTGCTCGGCACGGCGCTCAATCATTTGCTCTTGCCAGTGCTGCCGGGGCCGATCATCGGTCTGCTGCTGTTGCTGGTCTTCCTGATCGTTCGCGGTGAAGTGGGTGAGCCGCTGAACCTCGCGGCTGGCAGCCTGCTGCGCTATCTGCCATTGCTGCTGGTGCCCCCGGCCGTGGGCGTGATGGTTTATGCGAGCGACATTGCTGCGGATTTCTGGGCGATTGTCGGTGCGTTGGTGCTGTCGTTGATCCTGTCGATGGCCTTCACCGGGGTGCTGATGCAACGCCTGGTCAAACGGCATGCCCGCACATCGGAGGAGTCCTGATGCTCTTTGACTGGCAGGGCGCCTGGGCCTCCGTTATCCATCATCCGCTGTTCGGCATCGGCATCACCCTCGGCGCCTATCAACTGGTGCTGGCGGCGTTCGAGAAAACCCGCTGGATCTTTCTGCAACCGGTGCTGGTCTCCATGCTGTTGGTGATCGGTGTGCTGGTCGGCTGTGGCCTGACCTATGCCGAATATCGCAAGAGCACCGAGATCCTCAGCATTCTGCTCGGCCCTGCGACCGTGGCACTGGCGGTGCCGCTGTATCTCAACCTGCGGCGTATTCGCCAATTGTTCTGGCCGATTTTTACTACGCTGGTGATAGGCGGCGTAGTCGCCACCGGCATGGGGGTGGCGCTGGGCTGGTGGTTCGGTGCCGAGCACATGATTCTGATGACCATGGCGCCGAAGTCGGTGACCTCGCCGATCGCAATGCTGGTGGCTGAGCAGATTGGTGGCGTTGCGGCGCTGGCGGCGGTATTCGTGTTGATCACCGGGGTGATCGGTGCGATCTTCGGCCCGGCGCTACTGACTCGCCTCGGCGTGCACAGTCCCGAGGCGCGTGGCATGGCGCTGGGCATGACCGCGCATGCGGTCGGCACGTCGGTGGCGTTGCAGGAAAGTGATGAGTGCGGCGCGTTTGCGGCGCTGGCGATGAGTCTGATGGGCGTGGCCACGGCAGTCTTCCTGCCGCTGGCGGTGTCGATGGTGGTGTAAGGAAATATCTATGAGTCTGCCGCTTTTCCCGCTGAACACCGTGTTGTTTCCCGGCTGCAACCTCGATTTGCAGATCTTCGAGGCGCGCTATCTCGACATGATCGGCCGCTGCATGAAGCAGGGTGGCGGTTTCGGTGTGGTGTGCATCCTTGATGGCCACGAAGTCGGCGTCGCGCCAGAAGGTTTTGCTCGGGTCGGCTGCGAAGCGCGCATCACCGACTTTCAGCAGCAGGACAACGGCTTGCTCGGCATTCGTGTGCAGGGCGGGCGGCGGTTCACGGTGTTGAGTACCGAGGTGCAGCGCGATCAGTTGATCCTCGCCGATGTCGACTGGCTGGATGACGAACCCGAGCAACCGTTACAGGACGAGGATGCTGATCTGGTGGCGTTGCTCAAGGCACTGGCCGAGCACCCGATGGTGGAAGCGCTGGACATGGGCACTGAAGCGCTGGGTCAGCAATCGCTGGCCAATCAGTTGGCCTATCTGCTGCCCTTCGCCGAAGAAGACAAGATCGATCTGTTACAACTCGATGATCCCCAGCAGCGGCTGGATGCAATCCAGGCGCTGCTCGACGAACTACAAGGTGAATTATTCGCCTAGTTGCACTTTGAATTAACTGATGGCGCCTGCCAGCATTGTTTTGCTTTTGTCTTTGTCTTAATTTCAAGTTGTCCGCAGGAAGCGGATAACTTGAATAAAAATAAGGATGAGAGCATGACTGTCTATGAAGATGAATGGGCGTTTTGGGATGATATTGCTGGCAAGTATATTTTGAAACATGCCGGGGCGGATCATAACGTTAGCCACGTAATTGAGGCGGCATCCACTTATGCGGACCGGATGGTAATAGCCCGGCGTAAACGAAAATCTGAAAAAGTCCCTGGCGGCGAAGTGCCACGGATGTCGGCGTCCGCCACCGCCGTAGTGACTGCGACTGCGGTTTGATTATTTACTTTTTCAGCATTGCCTGTCGTCGTGGCTAATTGACGGCGGGGTGTTTACAGGTGGGCAATCCCATGGCTTTAGCAAAAACAAACAACCAGACATTCACTGCGCATCTTTATCTTGATGGCCGGCCAGTGGTACTTAATCAACTACGTTTGCAACAGGCTTTGCGTGACCTTCGCATAACCAAGGCAGAAAAACTGGATGCCGAAGTGGGGTTGGCGGATTCGCGCGTGTCCAGCTTCATAACGCTGGCTGACCATGATGACGACACACCACTGTTGTTGAAGTTCGTCCCAAAGGGTGACGAATATGCCATCAGCCTTGTGCTCGCGGGAACATTCGATGGTGCGCGGTTATTCATAGAGGACAAGACTCATAATCTGTTGGCCAGTATCCGTGCGCCAGAGCAATACTTTTCAATCAGCAAGTCTGGTGCTTCAAAGGCCTCCTTCAGTCATATCGAGTCCGGTCCTGCCTATCTAGAGTTGATCCACGAACCTGATGACAAGCCCTTGTATCGCCATATAAGCAGCGGAATGAGCACATTCCTCGACGTCGATCCTAACAGGACGGGGCATAACGCCTTCAATCACAAACCGGCAATATTTGTGATCAAGGTTATCAAATAGAGCCCAGCCGCTACTCCATAAAAAGGCGCCATTCATGTCTGGGTGAATGGCGCCTTTTTTCAGTTTCGGTAATGCTCGGGCACAGGCCAGACGATGTCGTCGGCGAACGTCTTGTCGCCTTTGGGCAGATCCAGTATCACGCCGCCAGAACCGGCGATTTCATCGATAAGGCTGTCATAGGCGTTGGCGCCAAAATACCCGGCAGCTCGACTGTCGGTTCCCGCCCAGGTGGCCTGCTCGATGGCCACGACCCGGTCACCCGCCTGTGTCAGCACATCCTTGACCCGGGCGGCTTGCGTCAGGTCGGAACGCACCAGCCAGATCCGCTCGGCACTGATGCCGCGTGTGGGCGTGGAGATATGCCCTTCCAGGTCGTCGAAGAGGAATGTGCCGTTAGCGGGGTTGAATGCCTTGTTTTCTGCCCCCGGCACCACTTCCAGGCCTCGGGTATCAATGGCGTAGACGAATGACGTGGTTTGCTGGCGGCGCGTGGATACATAATCTTTCGAATCATCGAAAACGAACGAGCTGTCAGAGTCGGTCTCGTCGCCGGTTCGTTTACCCTCCGACACCGAACTGCTGCCCGAGTCGGAGGATTCGCCGGTTCGTGTTTTCGAGCTTTGAGGATTCACCCCGGGAAAACGATTGGCCTGCGAGTTGTAATGCAACTCGTGATAGAAGCCGCCCTTGGTCGCCGCGTAAGCGGTGGCGTCATGCAGTCCGAACGTTGCACTCAATGCGCGCTTGTTCGTGGTGCCCTTGGGATTGCCTTTACGGTGCATCATTCGATCATCCCGCGCCAACTCGAAGGGTAATCGGGTTTCGCCGCGGAACATCGCCGGAATGTCGGTGCGATACAACATGCCGTGGCGGGTTCGCTGGTAGCCGAGGTGGGTCGCGTAGTCGGCCAAAAAGGCGTCGCTGTAGCGGGTGGCGGGCCAATGGTGGGCGAGGGCCAGCCCTTGACTCCGTAATTCCTCAACGTAGTTTTCCAACTCTTCGCCGATCAGCTTGAAGCGCTGCTCATTGGTCGCATCGAGCGTCAGGCGTTTGTGCTGTTCAGCCCATTGCGGTATCTGGCCGTCGCCCGACTCTGTGCGCAGCCGACACAGTTGCTCCTGGGTCAGGTTATAGCTGCGCTGCAATTGCAGGCGCTGGGCAAGGGTCATGTGTGGATGCAGCCACTTCAAAGAATCAGCGACAAACAGATGGTCTTCGGTGTTCTGCGCGCGAAGTGCCCAGCCCGGCGCCTTGCCGGTCGCTTGTGCTTCTGCGCGGAAGGCGGCAATCCCGGTGTCATCCAGAATGTACATGCGCTGGATGTCCTGATCCGACCATTGCGCAAGTGGCGCATCGGCCATCCTGTTGCGTTTTGCCTGCGCAGGATCGATGGCAATCCAGTGATGCTCCGGATCCTTGATGGCATAGCCGAGGATGGCGTCATCGCCGCTCGTACCGAGAGCGCGAAAGGTGTAGTAACCGTCAGCATTCGGTGTTGCGGAAAACGCGTAGTCATCAACGTTTAGGAGGGTGAGGTGCCGATCCAGGCTCCACAGATGGCCTTGCGTGGTCCGGTAAATGGGTGGGCCTGGTGCCAGGCGCCAGGAGGACATTGCCCGATAGGCCCTGAGGTCGGCATCGTATTGAACACAAACGTGGTGTCGGCCTTCTGAGCCTGGCAGTCGCACGTCCACCCAGTCCTTGGCGAGATAACGCCGGATGCCGGATTCATTCGGCCCTGGCAGATCGCCGAAATACGGATGGGCGAAATCTTCCAGCGACGTCATCGAAAAGTCTGGTCTGTCTGTGGCGGATCTCGATGTGACGCTCACTTGGATGGGGGAGGTTTTTGCTTGGGAGGTCCCGGGTTCCTCCAGACGAGGTCGTTTGGGTGAGGAGGGCGCCTCGACGGGTATAGGCCCCGGAATGTTTTCAGGGTTTGCAAATATCGCTCTGCTCGGCGAATGATCTGCGGAGGCCAGTGTAGAGGTGACGGGCGTTTCGACTAAAGGTGATTTAGGCCGTAGCCCGGGTTTTTGGCGCATGAATAAACTCCGTTTTTGGCGAGTCAGCCTGTCCGTAGGCTGAGGTGAACGGGTGCCCGTGTGGACGTCTGATCCAGACGGGCACGTGGTGAGGGTCAGGTCTTGTCGTTGGAAAAGACCAGGTCTTGCTGGTTGATTCGCACCTGTGGATCGCTGGCCAGCGCCCAGTGTTTCCTTACTGCGTTGTAAACCACCGTACCGATCGTTCCTGCGTCGATTCCGACGTGGGTTACATGAACCCTTGCTGCCAGTTCGTTTCGCTGTTGATGGGCATTGACCTCGGCCAACAGAGCTTCGACATCGGCGTAGCCACGTGCATCAATGACGTAAAGCTGCAGCACTTCAAACAACAGCGACACTTCATAAATATGGCCGGCCGAAGTGGCCACGCTGATGGATTCCACCGGGATGTCGTCTTCGATATCGGGCAATTCGACGGTGACGCTGGCGATGTGCAGACGATTGCCGTCCAGCTGGATGTCGTCGCGGGTGACCGTTTCTTCCATTTTGTCGGTGTACAGCGTCCAGGTCGATGCATCGGCGGTTTTCGCTGCAGCGCCTGGCGTCGAAAGGCGAATG
The DNA here is from genome assembly GCF_024748675.1 of Pseudomonas sp. B21-041. Lineage (NCBI taxonomy): Bacteria > Pseudomonadati > Pseudomonadota > Gammaproteobacteria > Pseudomonadales > Pseudomonadaceae > Pseudomonas > Pseudomonas sp. B21-041. The sequence goes on along the minus strand of NZ_CP087175.1, from coordinate 5,617,528 downwards.
ATGGTGTTGCTGGCCAGATGGACATCGTACGTCGAACTCTGGCCATCGAGTACATAGATGCCGGTGTGCGAACCGGTGTCGATGGTGATGCGACTGGGTTCTGCCGTTATCAGCGGTTTCACGCTGGCCAATGGTCTGACAAAGCGATAGTTGCCATTGCGTTGCTTGAGGCAACTTCGGGTGCTGCGTACGCGGGTGCCGGGGTTTTTTACATCGTCTTCATAATCCAGTGCGGGAACTTGCAGGCGGTAGGAAACCTGGTCCTGCAGAACCAGCACAACGTTCTGCTGCAGGCGTGGGGTGGTGACTTTCAGGCTGTTTCTGCCGCTGTAACCGGTGGCCGCCGCGATGGGCTGGACCACACCTTTGAACATAACCAATTTCGACGGCAGGGAGACCGTCAGGGTGAAGTCTGTGTAGTACAAGTGGGTCGTGCCAGAGACGCCTTTGCGCACCTGCACTTCATAACTGACCTGCACATCGATGATTTCAGCGTTGTCGAATTCCAGATAAACAGTGCGGGACGTTTCGGCGGTATTGCGCTGGGCAACGAATTCCACCGGACGCTCGGTGCGAGCAACAAAGTGCTGCTTCAAGCCCTGTTCGGCGATCTCGATCATGCCGCCGTTAACGATTTGCGGTGCAGCGGCGGGTTGGCCGATGACGACAACGACGGGGGTTATATCCTGCTGCAGCGCCTCATCTGGCTGCTGGGGTAGCTGGACCAGCAGCTCATAGCCATCCTCGGTCTTGAAACGGAATCGGTCATTGTTCAACAGGCGTTTGCCATCGACCCATTGGTAGACATTTTCGAGTGTCAGTACATGTTCCGGGTCGTTACCATCCTTGCCGCGCAATGAGCTGATCACCAGCGCAGTGCCGACGATCTGCCAACGCTGGATGACCTCCGCCGGCCAGCCGAACTCGATCAGACTCGACGCTTCAGCGTCCTCGTTAAGGGTCGTGCGGGTGTTGCTGCTGGCGATGTAAAAACGATCTGCGCCGCTGCCGCCGTCCACCCGACAGTCCGCTCCGTAGACGGCAATCGTGTCATCGCCTGCGCCGGCGCTGACGCGGTCGTAGCCATTGGCGGAAATCCGGTTGGCCGCGTCGTTTCCGCTGACTCGGCTGGTGCCTCTGCGCAGGGTCGAGACGTTTTCGATCGACGTGAGCTGCGCGACGTCAACGGCATTTTCCTCAGGATCAAGACCGCGCAGCGCCACTCTGCCATTGTGCAGGTTGATGTCGTGACCGATATGGCGGGTGTCGCTGAGCGGGCGGCTGCCTTCGAAGGCCAGGGTGTCGGCACCTGCGCCGCCGTCCAGCACATTGAGGTGGGCCGGTTTGCTGATGAGGTTCAATTGCTGCTCGGTAATCTCCTGATAGAACGCATCGTCCCTGTCGCCTCCGGTCAGAGCCTTGTGATCCGCGCGATAAGTGAACAGATTGGGCTTGTCCCGGACCCCGATAACCCGGTCATTGCCGTCACCCAAGCGCCAGAAAATGCCTTTGTCGTCACCGGCACTGCCCGACACTTTGCCTTTGAGGTTGGCGGGCAGGCCTTTGCCGGCATCGATCACGTCATCGCCGTCGACAACCACGGCCTGGTTGTCGAGCTTGAACGGTTGTTGGCCAGCGCTTTCGTCCCACTGGTAGCGCCAGATTTCAACGGGCTTCAATTCAACCTGAAAGGCACCGTTGATCACGTGTTCGATGGCGTGTTTGTAGGCGTTCTCCAGCATGTCCTTGGCCGACAACTCCAGTTTTCGCTGGTGGTCCCGATAGCCCTTGGCGAGCTTGAAGCGATCCAGTACGTCCTGGTCCAGTTCCTTGTTGGTGAAGGCGAACCAGCCGGAGCGCATGCGTTCTTCAAGCGTCAGTTCGATGTAGTCATCGATGTCGTCCACCACTCGGGCGGCCTGGTAGATCATCGAGGCGGCGATAAGCAGTCCGGCGGCGACCAGCCCGACCGGCCCGGCGACGCTGCCAAACCCGGCCAGTGCGGCGACGCCCAGCACCAGGCTGATACTCGCCCCGGCGACGCTAAGACCGCCGCTGACGTAATGATCCTGGGCCTCTTTGCCCTGCGCTGCGGCGGCGGCATTGAACGACTTGATGGCATCGAGAATGTCGAAGGGCAAGGTGATGGCGCTGGCGAACATCCCGGCACCGCGGCTCATGTATTTGCCCACCGAGGTCAGCGGGAAATACTTCAGCGCGTTGCCGCCGTTTCTGAGCATGGCCTCACCGGTCTTGGTCAGCCCGCGTTCGATGATCAGCGAGCCGAACTCGGCGGCGATCGAGCCACCCTGGAAAACCGCTTCCAGCGTGTCTCCGTGCTTGATCGCATCAATCATCGCCTTGTAGCCGCTGTAGATGCCGAACGCCTGCATGCCGACCCCGGCGCCGCTCATCAAATAGCTTTTGTTTTTGCTGATCCAGCCCGGGGCATTTTCCAGTGCGTCGGCGCGATGAATATCCAGTTTTTGCGCAGCCTTGCCCAACTGGTTCAGGCGGTCCACCGCGCTGCCGGTAGCAATGGTTATATCGGCGACGAACAGCGCCCCGGCATCGACTGAGCGCTTGCAGGCGATTTCATAAAACAGCATCGCCGCTACATTGCTGTCCGGATTGTCGACGGACAGCAGACGCGCCTGCACCCGGTCTGCATCGAAATTGAGTCCGTCGAGAAAGTGTTGATCCACGCGCTGCATGCCGGCATTCCCCGGGCTGATGGGTTGGCCGTGCACGGTCGCGCCCAAGGCCAGGAGTTCTACGCGGCTGGTGAGTATTTCGCCGATGCGCAAGGGGCCGAAATGTTTGTCGAGGGATTTGAGTGTGCGTCGATAAGGGGCGTCAGCGTCGTCTGGCAACACTGCGTTGAGCGTGCCCGCCGGCGGCGCATGGGGGTTGGCCGAGGCGCTGACGGGATTGACCTGAACGGCGCTGATATTGGCGATTTGAAGTGGCGGAGCGATAAGTTTTGACATGTCATTAATCCTTTAATGAAAACGCATGACCGGTGTCCCTACCGGTGTGTCATTGATGTCGAGCCGCCGGCGTTGTCGACTCGGGCCAGTGGATGGCGTAGGCGAATTCGTCGCCGTTGCCCGACAGACTGAGCACAGGTTTGCCGGCGGCTTCGGCGTTGTCGATCAACTGGTCGTAGGCGAATTTGTTCTCGTGTCCGGCATGGGTGGCGGCTTCGATGCGCTCAGCGTTCGCGCCTGCCTGTTCCTTGAGGTCATCGACCCTCACGGCTTTGCTCAGGTCCGAATTCAGCAGCCAGATACGCTCGGCATCCAGTCCTCTGCGGCTGACTGATATCAGCCCTTCGAAGTCATCGGAGGGAAACCAGGTGGGGGGTGTGTCGCGGGCCGCTGAATTGAAACTCATGTTTTCTTCATGAGGCACCACTTCCAGGTCGCGGGTGTCGAGCACATACAGAAACATTTCCCGCTGACGTGTGCGTGTTGATTCATAGCGGCGATCGCGATCCCACGGCACCGGGCTTGTGGCGTCGGACCATTCGGACGATGAGCTGCTCTCGGTATCACTGACATCGCTGCCCGAGGCGCTATCGTCAGCATCCCGCCCCGGGTATTTGCTCGTCTGGCTGTTGAACCGCAAGTACTCGGGGTCAGGCTCCCTTGCGTACATCAGGCCTTCTTTGAGGCTGAAGGTTGCGCTCATCGGCTTATGCGTGGTGGCGCCCGGTTTGTGCTGGTATCGCGGTAGCATGAAGCCGTCATTGGCGAGCTCGAACGGTGTGCGTTCATCGCCACGGAACAGCGCCGGCACGTCGGTGCGGTACAGGCAATTGTTCTTGTTGCGCAGATAGCCGAGTTTGCCCAGCAGCGCTTCGCGCACCGGCGCGGTCATACTGGTTTCCGGGCTGTACCAGTCATGCCGGGCATCACGCTTGAGGTTAAGTTCCTCGACAGCCTCGCGGCTCAGTTGCTCGAGACGCTGCGGATGGTCGAGGTCGTCGATCAGGTGTTTGTGTGCCTGCGCCCATTGCGGCATTTGCAGTTCGGTCTTCAGGTCCTGTTGCAAGCGGGCCAGTTGGCTGGGCAGCAGGTTATAGGACTGCAGAAATGCTTCGCGCTGTGCAGGATTCATGCTTGGGTGCAGCCAGCGCAGGGTGTCGCGCAGCAAGTCGCGGTGCGGGTTCGTGACTTTGGGAATCGCCCATTGCGGACTCTTGCCGCTGGCTTGGGCTTCGGTGCGAAAACGCACGAGATCCTGGCCATGGATGTCGTACACCTGCCAGATCTCATGGTCTGTCCAATGCTTCAAGAGCGTGGGCTCGGCACCGAATCCGCCTGCGGGCGGATCGACCGGGATCCAGTGACCAAAAGCGTCCATAAAGGCAAATTGCGTGATCACGTTGTTCGCCCCGAATGCAGGGGCCAGTTCGTAATAGCCTTGGGCACCCGGTGAACGCAGCGATGCCTTGTACAGATTCGAATCGAGGTGGGCGGGTCGAGGCCGTTTCGCGACGGGGTCGATCCCCGGTTGATCGCCCGGTAGCGGCGCAGGTCGTTTTGTCGAGGCCATGGCGGGTGCCGGATGCTCCGTCAGGCGCCAGGTCAACCGGCCTTCATTCCGGTACAGCGCCGGTCCGGACGCGGACCGCTCGGTGACCATCTTGCAGCGATAAACCCCATCGGCATCCTGGCCAACATGGGTGGTGCGCAAGTCGCCTTCATATTCGACGTCGACAAACTGTCGTCCGACGATCCAGCGAAAACCGTCATCCTCCGCCGGTTTCATTCCACGCAGGAAGTCGTCACGCAGCCAGTAGGTGTCGGGGGAATTATCGCTTGCGAGGCGGGCAGGGTTCGTCGCCTGCATCGGTTGGATGACCACGGCAGGCGGGGTTGCATCCGCGACCGGCCAGCCGCCAGCGGTGTGAACGGGATACTGGCCACTCGGCAAACCCGGTAACCGGAAAATCGAAGGGCCACCTGGAGTGAACGGTGTGTCGGTACGCAGGGGCGGGAATGTGCTCGCTTCAGGTTGTTGCGTTGAGCTCTGGGGTGGTTTGCGCGGTGTCTTTGGACTCATGGCGTACTCGAAATCAGTTGATGTATTGAAACCCTCGCTTCGTCAGTTGAATTGATTGTTGGGCAGGCAAGTGCAGGCGGTCTCACTTTAATGGGTGAGAATATGCCTAAGGGTTTCAAATATGTGGATTTAATCTAACTGGTTTTTCAAGTTATGGAAGGCGCTGGCGTGAGGGTTCGTAATTGATATGTAACTTCGGTTGTTTTTAGTTTGAAGTGTGCGAAGTTGCGGTTTGGTAAATAAGGATTTTTACCGTGGGCGAGTAAGTTTGAATAAGAGAACAGCGCTGCTCTTGTCGGAGAATTCCTAAAAGAGCAGCGCAGAAGGATTAAGGCTTGTGTATCGCCAGATTCAATAGGCGTAACGCAACAAGGTATGAGGCAAGTGCCGCAGGACGAAAAACCCGAACAGCGCCAACATTGCCGGCAGGATCAACCACCAGATCTTGAACGGCATAGGATTGAGTGGGGTTTTACGCTGGCTCAGCCACAGGGCGGCAGCGCAGACACAGGCGGCGAGCATGGCGCCGGCCAGCACGTCGGTTGGCCAATGAGCGCCCAGATAGACCCGCGACAGGGCGATGGAAAGGGCCGGAATACAGGCGATCAGCAACCAGGTCAGGCGCATGCGTGGCGGCTGGCCACGGCCGGCGAGTACCGCCAGGGTCAGAAACAGTGCAAACGAACCTGAGGCATGGCCACTGGGCATGCTGTAAGTGGTCAGTGGGTCGGTCAGCACTTCCGGACGCACCCGGGCGAAGAAGTATTTGGTCCCGGTGTTGGCCAATGCGGTCACCAGCAGCGTACCGCCAACGAAGATCGCATGGCGCCATTGCCGGCACAGCAGCAACAGGCCGGTCAGCAGGACGCTGAACAGCAGCATGTTGCGGAACTCACCGATCAGGGTCAGTGTGACCGCAATTTCATCCAGCATTGGCTGGCGATGTTCCTGCACCAGCGTCATCACCCCTTGATCGAGTGCTGTCAGGTACGGATAGCCGATGAACAGGCCAATCAGAATCAACAGGCTCATGCTGCTGATCCAGATGGTCGCGCGACGGTGGCGACGCAGGCTGCTGTTCACGCTGAGGCCGACCATTGCGGCGATGCTGCCAGCGACAATGCCGGCCTCCAGCCAGAACCCTTCAGGCAATGGCAGACGGAAGGCCGCGCCGGTGGCCCAGCCCGGCAGCAGATAGGCGAGACTCCAGCCGGCGGCCGCCAGCAGGCTGACAGCGGCAAAACGCGGGAAGGGCATGTCGCACATGCCGGCGACCATGGGCAGCATCGGTCGCAATGGCCCGATGAAGCGGCCGACCAGCAGACTGGCAATGCCGTAGCGCTGGAAATACGACTCGGCGCCGGCCATCCATTCCGGATGATGCCGTAGCCCCGGCAGGCGCCGAATGTTCTGGTGGAAATGGCGACCGAGGAAGTACGAAACGGCATCGCCGAGAATCCCGCCAAGGAAGCCCAGTAACAAGGTCTCGCTCAGTGACAGGGCGCCGCTGCCGGCCAGCACGGCGACGGCAAACAGCAGCACGGTGCCCGGCACGATCAAACCGGCAATCGCCAGGCATTCCACAAAGGCCACAATGAAAACTGCAGCCGCCAGCCATTGTGGATTGGCGGCCAGCCACCCGGTCACGCTATCGAGCCATGGGCCCATACAGAAAAACTCCAAATCATTAATGGCCTTCTGTAGGAGCTACCGAAGGCTGCGATCTTTTGATCTTGATCCTGAAAGCAAGATCAAAAGATCGCAGCCTTCGGCAGCTCCTACATGAGTGTGTGTTTACAGCAGAAAATAATCTCGGCCTTCGACCTGACCCCGTCGCAGCGGGTTCCGCGTGCACCATTGCGCGTAAGTCGCATCGACGAAGCGGTACATCAATTGTTCGTCCCGGCCGAGGGGGATACCCAGGCGTGTTGTCTGGATAATGTGCGAAGGTGCCGCCCCGGTGTCTTCTACCAGAAGGACTTCATGATCGAAACGCTTGGCGTCCCACATCGGGACCTTCAGCCCCAGCGCTTTGCACAGCAGGGTTTGCCCGGCGCAAAGCTTTTGCGAAGGCCGCGCACGTCCCTGCGCGTCGGGATTGTTCAGCAGCATCTGCGCCAGACTCGCCGGACCGCTGATTTCATCGACCCACGGATAGGCGGATTTGATCAGTACCGCATTGCCCGGACCTTGTGCGCTGAAGTTCAGCGAATCACCGCCACGGGCGTAATACATATAGATGTGGCCGCCATCCAGAAACAAAGCCTTACGCTTTTCTGTGTAGCCCAACGAGGCGTGGCTGCCTTTTTCTGCGCAGTAATAGGCTTCGGTTTCGATGATTCGCGCGCTCAGCCACAGATCGCCGACCCGGTGACGAATGACTTTGCCGAGCAGATCCTGCGCCAGCACTTGCGCATCACGGTCGAAAAAGGCGTCCGGCAGCCCTAGCGGCAGGCGTTCGACGCGGTTGCGAACGGTCAGGTTGGACATGGCAGGCAATGTTTATCCAGGCTCAGGAGGTCGTGATGATAACAACGCGCGGCTTAATTGGGCCTGAACGCCGGCGAATCCGCGTTCATTTCGACCATCCGCCCGTCACCGCTGTTAGTCCCGGGACGCGGCAGCTATAATCTGCCGCTTTCCTCTTTGCCAAGACCCCAGCAGACCATGACTGAGTCCGTTCTTGACTACATGACCCGATTGGGTCGCGCCGCCCGCGAAGCCTCCCGGGTCATCGGCCGTGCCAGCACCGCGCAGAAAAACCGCGCCTTGCAGGCTGCTGCCAATGCCTTGGACGCCGCGCGCGCCGAGCTTGCCGCCGCCAATGAGCAGGATCTGGCCGCCGGTCGCGCCAATGGTCTGGAACCGGCACTGCTGGAGCGTCTGGAACTGACCCCGGCGCGCATCGACGGCATGATCGTCGGTTTGCGTCAGGTCGCTGCACTGCCGGATCCGGTCGGTGCGATCCGCGACATGAGCTTCCGTCCGTCGGGCATTCAGGTCGGCAAGATGCGCGTGCCGTTGGGCGTGATCGGGATCATCTACGAATCCCGTCCCAACGTGACCATCGATGCTGCCAGCCTGTGCCTGAAGTCCGGCAATGCGACCATTCTGCGCGGTGGCTCTGAAGCGATTCATTCCAACCGTGCGATTGCCGCATGCATTCAGCGCGGTCTGGCCGAGGCCGAATTGCCTGCCGCTGTGGTGCAAGTGGTCGAAACCACTGACCGTGCCGCTGTTGGCGCGATGATCACCATGCCCGAGTACGTCGACGTGATCGTGCCGCGCGGTGGCCGTGGCCTGATCGAACGTATCAGCCGTGATGCCCGCGTACCAGTGATCAAGCATCTGGACGGTATCTGCCACGTTTACGTCAGTGCCCACGCCGATCTGCCCAAGGCCCAGCGCATCGCGTTCAATGCCAAGACTTATCGCTACGGTATTTGCGGTGCGATGGAGACCTTGCTGGTCGATCAAACTGTTGCTAAGGATTTCCTGCCGTCGATGGCCGCCCAGTTCCGCGAAAAAGGCGTCGAACTGCGTGGTTGCGAACGTACGCGGGCGATCATCGAAGCCGTTGCTGCCAGCGAAGACGACTGGAGCACCGAGTATCTGGCGCCGATCCTGTCGATTCGCGTGGTCGACGGTCTGGATCAGGCGATCGAACACATCAACCATTACGGCTCCCATCACACCGACTCGATCGTCAGCGAAAACCTCGCTGACACCCGTCGTTTTGTGGCGGAAGTCGACTCGGCGTCGGTGATGATCAACACGCCGACGTGCTTTGCCGATGGATTTGAATACGGATTGGGTGCCGAGATCGGTATTTCTACTGATAAGCTGCACGCCCGCGGCCCGGTGGGTCTCGAAGGACTGACCTGCGAGAAGTACGTCGTGGTCGGTGATGGCCAGTTGCGCGGCCAGGCGACGGTCTGACTTGACCGACCTCGACCTGACAGCGCCGCAAGCCGGCAACGAGTACCGCCCCCGGCGCATTGGCGTCCTGGGCGGCACGTTCGACCCGGTGCACATCGGCCATTTGCGCGGTGGGCTGGAAGTCGCCGAAGCGCTGGCGCTCGATGAGTTGCGCCTGATGCCGAACGCGCGGCCGCCTCATCGCGGTACGCCGCAGGTGTCGGCGCAGGATCGGCTGGCGATGGTCGAATGTGCGGTGGCCGGATTGCCGCCGCTGGTGGTGGACGCCCGCGAATTGCAGCGGGACAAACCGTCTTGGACCATTGATACCCTGGAGTCGATGCGCGCGGAAATGCCCGCCGAGACCCAGGTTTTTCTGCTTTTGGGCTGGGACGCATTTTGCGGCCTGCCCACTTGGCACCGCTGGGAAGAGTTGCTCCAGCATTGCCATATCCTGGTGCTACAGCGCCCGGACGCCGACAGCGAACCGCCGGATGCCTTGCGCAACCTGCTGGCAGCGCGTTCGGTGAGCGACCCGCTGGCCCTGAAAGGGCCGAGCGGACAGATTGCATTCGTCTGGCAGACACCGCTCGCGGTTTCCGCCACCCAGATCCGTCAACTGCTGGCCAGCGGTAAGTCGGTACGTTTCCTGGTGCCCGACGCGGTCCTGGCCTACATCGATGCGCACGGTCTGTACCGTGCGTCGAACTGAACAAGGCGTGCTTCACTGATACGAATCCACGTGTCGCCAAGCCGCCGAATATACGAGCAAAACGAGTTTTATATGACTGACAAAGACCAAACCAAAGTAAAGCGCAAAGGCACATTCAAGAGCGCCCCGCTGCCAGAGCCGGTCAACACCAATGAGCCGCTGAAAGGCGACGAGCTGGTCAAGCTGGCCGTGGCTGCCCTGGAAGACGTCAAGGCACAAGACATCCAGATCATCGATGTTCGCGACAAGCAGAGCATCACTGACTACATGATCATCGCCACCGGTACTTCCAACCGCCAGATCAACGCGATGCTCGACAAGGTTCGCGAAGAAGTCAAAAAGCAGGGCGCCAAGCCGCTGGGCGAAGAAGGCAAGGGCGACAGTGACTGGGTGCTGCTCGACCTGGACCTGGTGATCGTGCACATGATGACCGCCTCGGCACGTCAGTTCTACGACCTGGAACGCCTGTGGGCCGGTGCCGAGCAGAGCCGTGCGGCCGATGCCAAGCACCACAGCCCGGAAAACACCCACGAGCATTTCACCAAGCTCAACAAAGACCAGCTGTAAGGGATTGCTGTGCGACTGCGCCTGATCGCCGTCGGTTCACGCATGCCCAAGTGGGTGGAAGAAGGCTGGCATGAATATGCCAAGCGTCTTCCGTCCGAGCTGGCGCTGGAACTGGTGGAAATACCGCTCAATACCCGTGGCAAGAATGCCGACGTGGCCCGATTCATCCGCCAGGAAGGCGAAGCCATGCTGGCCAAGGTCGGGCCGAACGAGCGGATCGTCACGCTGGAAGTCCACGGCAAACCCTGGAGTACCGAGCAGCTGGCGGTCGAACTCGACCGTTGGCGGCTGGATTCGCGCACGGTCAATTTCATGGTCGGTGGCCCGGAAGGGCTGGCGCCTGAAGTCTGCGCCCGTGCCGATCAGCGCTGGTCGTTGTCGCCGCTGACGTTGCCGCACCCGTTGGTGCGGATCCTGATCGGCGAACAGTTGTATCGTGCCTGGACCGTGCTGTCCGGTCACCCTTACCACAAGTAATCCAGCCCTCATGTCTCAGCCGATCCGCATCAAGGACCACGAAAAGGACGCACGCCTGGTGCGTAGCCGCGTCGTGTTCGGGGCCATTGCGATCATGCTGCTGATCGGCGTGTTGATCGCGCGGCTGTATTACTTGCAGGTGATCCAGTACGAGTACCACTCGACGCTCTCGGAAAACAACCGTGTCCATGTGCAGCCAATTCCACCAACCCGTGGGTTGATTTTCGACCGCAACGGCGTGGTGGTGGCGGACAACCGTCCAAGCTTCAGCCTGAGCATGACCCGCGAGCGCTCCGGCGACTGGCAGCAGGTGCTCGACGTCATCGTCGAAGTGCTGGAGCTGACGCCGGAAGACCGGGTGATCTTCGAGAAGCGCATGCGTCAGGGGCGCCGACCGTTCGAGCCGGTGCCGATCCTGTTCGAGCTGACCGAGGAGCAGATCGCCCGGATTGCGGTGAACCAGTTCCGGCTGCCCGGCGTAGAAGTGGTGGCGCAGCTGGTTCGTCACTATCCGCAGGGCGCGCACTTTGCGCACTCGGTCGGCTACATGGGGCGGATCAACGAGAAAGAGCTGAAGACCCTCGATCCGGTCAATTACAGCGGCACCCACCACATTGGCAAGACCGGCATCGAGCGTTTCTACGAGCCGGAATTGCACGGTCAGGTCGGTTACGAAGAAGTCGAAACCAACGCCCGCGGCCGCGTCTTGCGCGTGCTCAAGCGCACCGATCCGATTCCCGGCAAGGACATTGTTCTGAGCCTGGACATCAAGTTGCAGGAAGCCGCGGAGGCTGCACTCGGCGGACGTCGTGGTGCGGTAGTTGCGCTCGATCCGAAGACCGGCGAAGTGCTGGCGATGGTCAGTCAGCCGAGCTTCGACCCGAACCTGTTCGTCACCGGGATCAGCTTCAAGGCCTATGCCGAGTTGCGTGATTCCATTGACCGGCCGCTGTTCAACCGCGTGTTGCGCGGTCTGTATCCGCCAGGCTCGACGATCAAACCGGCGGTGGCGATTGCCGGCCTCGATTCCGGTGTAGTGACTGCGTCGAGCCGGGTATTCGACCCGGGCTACTACATGCTGCCCAACTACGATCACAAATACCGTAACTGGAACCGCACCGGTGACGGCTTCGTCGACCTCGACACGGCGATCATGCGTTCCAACGACACCTACTTCTATGACCTGGCGCACAAGCTCGGTATCGATCGGTTGTCGGCCTACATGAACAAGTTCGGCATCGGCCAGAAGGTCTCGCTGGACATGTTCGAAGAATCCCCCGGTCTGATGCCGTCCCGCGAGTGGAAGCGGGCGACGCGTAAGCAGGCGTGGTTCCCCGGCGAAACCCTGATCCTCGGGATCGGCCAGGGCTATATGCAATCGACCCCGCTGCAACTGGCCCAGGCTACCGCGCTGGTGGCCAACAAAGGCGTTTGGAACCGTCCGCACCTGGCCAAATCCCTCGAAGGGGTGAAACCGGTGGACGAGAATCCGATGCCGGACATCATCCTGCGTGATCCGTCGGACTGGACCAAGGTCAACCACGGCATGCAGCAGGTAATGCACGGTGCCCGCGGTACCGCGCGCAAAGCGGCGATCGGCGCGCAATACCGCATCGCCGGCAAGTCGGGTACCGCGCAGGTCGTGGCGATCAAACAGGGCGAGAAGTACGACCGCTCCAAGGTTCAGGAGCGCCACCGCGACCACGCCCTGTTCGTCGGTTTTGCTCCGGCCGATGACCCGAAAATCGTCGTTTCGGTGATGGTCGAGAACGGTGAGTCCGGTTCCGGCGTTGCCGCGCCTGTGGTGCGCCAGGTCATGGATGCCTGGCTGCTCGATCAGGACGGACGTTTGAAGGCCGAATACGCCAGCCCAATCAGTGCGGAGGCTACGGCCCGTGATGAATAACTTTGATCGCATGCTCTCCAGTGAGGATGTGATGCGTCGCCGCGCGACGTTGCTGCAAAGACTGCATATCGATGGCCCGTTGTTGATCCTGCTGCTGATACTCGCCGCCGGCAGCCTGTTCGTGCTGTATTCGGCCAGTGGCAAAAGCTGGGATCTGCTGGCCAAGCAGGCCACTTCATTCGGCATCGGTCTGGTGTCGATGATCATCATCGCCCAGTTCGAGCCGCGTTTCATGGCGCGTTGGGTGCCGCTCGGCTATGTGATCGGCGTGGTGCTGCTGTTGGTGGTGGACATCATGGGGCACAACGCCATGGGCGCGACACGCTGGATCAATATCCCCGGGGTGATCCGCTTCCAGCCTTCGGAGTTCATGAAGATCCTGATGCCGGCGACCATCGCCTGGTATCTGTCCAAGCGCACGCTGCCGCCGCAACTCAAGCATGTCGGCATCAGTCTGATGCTGATCGGCGTGCCGTTCGTGTTGATCGTGCGCCAGCCTGACCTGGGAACTTCGCTGCTGATCCTTGCCGGTGGCGCGTTCGTACTGTTCATGGGCGGGCTGCGCTGGCGCTGGATTCTCAGCGTGCTGGCGGCGGCGATCCCGGTGTCGGTGGCAATGTGGTTTTTCATCATGCACGACTACCAGAAGCAGCGAATCCTGACCTTCCTCGACCCGGAAAGCGATCCGCTCGGCACCGGCTGGAACATCATTCAGTCGAAAGCGGCGATTGGTTCCGGCGGCGTGTTCGGCAAGGGCTGGCTGCTCGGCACCCAGTCGCACTTGGACTTCCTCCCGGAAAGCCACACCGACTTCATCATTGCCGTACTCGGCGAAGAGTTCGGTCTGGTCGGTATCTGCGCGCTGTTGCTGATCTATCTGTTGCTGATTGGACGGGGGCTGGTGATTACCGCTCAAGCCCAGACGCTGTTCGGCAAATTGCTCGCCGGCGCGTTGACTATGACGTTTTTTGTTTACGTTTTCGTCAACATCGGTATGGTCAGTGGCCTGTTGCCGGTTGTAGGGGTGCCGTTGCCGTTCATTAGCTACGGAGGAACTTCGCTGGTGACGCTGCTGTCAGCGTTTGGGGTTTTGATGTCGATCCATACCCATCGCAAGTGGATCGCACAGGTTTGAATAAGGTGAAGAGTTCAATGCAAGTTATGCGTGGCTGGGCGACTCGATGCGCGCCATTGGTAGGCCTGATGGGCCTGCTGGGTAGCGTGCAGGAAGCGCTGGCCGGCGAATACGAAGGGTCGCCGCAGGTGGCCGAGTTCGTCGGTGAAATGACCCGCGACTACGGTTTTGCTGGTGAGCAGCTGATGGCGGTGTTCCGCGAAGCTCAGCGCAAGCAGGCGATTCTCGACGCCATTTCCAGGCCTGCCGAGCGGGTCAAGCAGTGGAAAGAATACCGTCCGATGTTCATCACCGATGCGCGCATTGCACGCGGTGTGGACTTCTGGCGTCAGCACGAGGCGACGCTGGCCCGTGCCGAGCAGGAATACGGCGTGCCGGCACAAGTCATCGTGTCGATCATTGGCGTTGAAACCTTTTTCGGACGTAATACCGGTAATTACCGGGTGATCGATGCCTTGTCCACGCTCGGTTTCGACTATCCTCCCCGTGCCGAATTTTTCCGCAAGGAACTGCGTGAGTTCCTGCTGCTGGCGCGTGAGGAACAGGTCGATCCATTGACCCTCAAAGGCTCGTACGCCGGGGCCATGGGCCTGCCGCAGTTCATGCCGAGCAGCTTTCGCGCTTACGCGGTGGATTTCGACGGTGACGGCCACATCAATATCTGGAACAACCCGGATGATGCGATCGGCAGCGTCGCCAGTTATTTCAAACGTCACGGCTGGGTCGCGGGTGAGCCGGTGGTCAGCCGTGCCGATGTCCGTGGCGAACAGGTCGATGAAGGCCTGACCACCGGCATCGAACCGACGAAAACGGTTGGAGAGTTGCGAGTGCTGGGCTGGTCAAGTCATGATGCGCTGCGCGATGATATGCCGGTTACTGCATTTCGCCTCGAAGGCGACAACGGCCCTGAATACTGGATGGGCCTGAAGAATTTCTACGCGATCACGCGTTATAACCGCAGCGTGATGTACGCCATGGCCGTACATCAACTGTCTGAACAGCTGGTACAAGCACGGGGCGTCAAGTAATGCGGGCATTGCCTAACAATAAACCCCTGAAGCTGGTGGCATTCGCTGCGTTGGCGGTGCTGGTCGCCAGTTGCTCGACCAGCCGTTCGCCGACTCAGAAAACCACCACGACCGCTGTGCGTGCCCAGCCGGGCCTGGACATCAACCGTGCGCATAAAGACGGCGCGCCGTGGTGGGACGTCGACGTATCGCGTATCCCGGATGCCACGCCGACCCTGCACACCGGTCCGTACAAGGCCAACCCGTACACGGTGCTGGGCAAGACCTACTTCCCGCTGCAGGAATCGAAGACCTACGTGGCTTCGGGTACGGCGTCCTGGTACGGCACCAAGTTTCACGGTCAGAACACCGCCAACGGCGAGGTCTACGACCTGTACGGCATGAGTGCCGCCCACAAGACATTGCCACTGCCAAGTTACGTTCGGGTGACCAACCTGGACAATAACAAGAGCGTGATCCTGCGGGTCAACGACCGTGGGCCGTTCTATTCTGACCGTATCATCGACCTGTCCTATGCTGCGGCGAAGAAGCTCGGTTATGCCGAAATCGGCACCGCGCGGGTCAAGGTCGAAGGCATCGATCCTCAGCAGTGGTGGGCCGCCAAGGGCCGTCCGGCGCCTTTGATGCTCAACGAGCCGCAAGTCGCGCAGAGTAGCGCCCCGGTGATCACGGCCTCGGCCGGCACCGTCGAGCAATGGACGCCACCGCCGCAGCAACATGCCTCCGACACCGTCCCCGTGCCGATGAGTGCAAAAAAAAACGCTTCTGCACCAGCGTCTGGCCAGTATCTGCAGGTGGGCGCGTTCGCCAACCCGGACGCTGCAGAACTGCTGAGGTCGAAGCTCAGCGGGATGGTGAGCGCTCCGGTGTTCATCAGCTCGATCGTGCGCAATCAACAGACCCTGCACCGGGTTCGCCTGGGGCCGATCGGCTCGCCGGGTGAAATTGCCCAGGTGCAGAACAGCGTGCGCCTGGCCAACCTTGGTTCGCCAAGTGTGGTCACCGAGTAATACGTAGAACTTGATTGACGGTTCACTTGCGGTATCGGGGGGTGAACCAGGTTGTTGGCTCGTCGAAGAACAAAAGCCCGGCAAGGGTGACTGGAGTGAGCAACTCAACACGCGATGACTCGTTAGAAAGTCATCTGATTAAATTTTGTCCGCAAGGACAGTTTCCATTAGCGATTTCGAGAGACGGATGAACATCACCACCTTTGCCAAACGCCTGTGTCTGCTAGTCCCGCTGCTCCTCTCGCCAGCCGCCTTCGCGGCCGAGATGATGCCGTCGCCACCGCAACTGGCTGCCAAAGCCTACGTTCTGATGGATGCCAGCAGCGGCAACGTGCTGGTCGAGAACAATGGCGACCAGCGTCTGCCACCGGCCAGCCTGACCAAGCTGATGACCGCTTACATCGCGACCCTGGAAATCCGTCGCGGCCAGATCGGTGAAAACGATCCGGTGACCGTCAGCGAAAACGCCTGGCGCACCGGCGGTTCGCGGATGTTCATCAAAGTCGGCTCGCAGGTGACTGTCAGCGACCTGCTGCACGGCATCATCATCCAGTCCGGCAACGACGCCAGCGTGGCGCTGTCCGAGCACATCGCCGGTAGCGAAGACGCGTTCGCCGACCTGATGAACAAGACTGTGACTGATCTGGGCATGACCAATTCCCACTTCATGAACCCGACCGGTCTGCCAAACCCTGAGCATTACTCGTCGGCTCACGACATGGCGATCCTGGCCCGTGCGATCATCCACGAAGACCCGGCTCACTACGCGATCTACTCGCAGAAAGAGTTCTTCTGGAATGGCATCAAGCAGCCTAACCGCAACCTGCTGCTGTGGCGCGACAAGACCGTTGACGGTCTGAAAACCGGTCACACCGACGAAGCCGGCTACTGCATGGTGTCCTCGGCTGTACGTGACGGCCAGCGTCTGATCGCCGTGGTGTTCGGCACCAACAGCGAAGTGGCTCGCGCCGCTGAGACCCAGAAGCTGCTGACTTACGGCTTCCGCTTCTTCGAAACCCAGACCTTCTATCAGAAGGGCACCGAATTGGCTCAGGCCCCGGTGTGGAAAGGCACCACCAATCAAGTCAAGGCCGGCCTGGCTGAAGACCTGACCATGACCCTGCCAAAAGGCCAGCTGAAGAAGCTTGCTGCGAGCATGACCATGAACCCGCAACTGACCGCGCCAATCGCCAAGGGCGACGTGATCGGTAAAGTCGAAGTCAAACTGGAAGACAAGGTCGTGCACAGCGCTGACCTGATCGCTCTGGATGGCGTCGAGGAGGGTGGTATCTTCCGCCGCATGTGGGATAGCATCCGTCTATTCTTCTACGGCTTGTTCAACTGATTTGTGTTGACCTGCATGGCCCCGCCCCGATCTGGTGCGGGGCCATGCGCGTTATCACGGCTTGCGCTCAAGAGGCCGTTACGCCATGACCGATACTGAAGTAAAGGCGCCAAAGATCGAATTTCCCCAGGTTGATTATCCGGTTAAGGTGATCAGCGACACGGGGGTTGGCCACAAAGACAAGATCATCGAAATCGTGAAGAAATTCGCGAAGATCAATGATGAGCGTGTCGACGAGCGTTCGAGCAGCAACGGCAAATACACCACCATTCAGTTACACATCGTCGCGACCGATCAGGATCAGCTGTACAACATCAACAGCGAACTGCGGGCGACCGGCTTCGTGCACATGGTGTTGTGATGCCGGGCACGCTGGGCTTTCGTGAACTCGGCCAGATGGCTTACGAGCCGGTCTGGCATGCCATGCAGTGCTTCACCAACGAACGCGGCAGCGATGCCGCCGACGAAATCTGGCTCGTCGAACACCCGCCGGTGTTCACTCAGGGCCAGGCTGGCAAGGCCGAACACTTGCTGCTGCCGGGAGACATCCCGGTGGTGCAGGTCGATCGTGGCGGCCAGGTGACTTATCATGGCCCCGGCCAATTGGTGGCTTACCTGTTACTGGATGTGCGCAAGCTGGGTTTCGGCGTGCGTGATCTGGTCAGCCGCATGGAGCTTTGCCTGATCGAACTGCTGGCCAGCTACGGCGTGACCGCGGCGGCCAAGCCAGACGCTCCCGGCGTGTACGTCAATGGAGCGAAAATCGCTTCTCTGGGTTTGCGGATTCGCCACGGTTGTTCCTTTCATGGCCTGGCCCTGAACGTGGATATGAACCTGGAACCGTTTCGACGGATTAATCCCTGCGGCTATGCCGGGCTGGCGATGACCCAGCTGAGCGAGCACGCAGGATCGATTGAATTTGCCGAGGTAAGTGCCCGGCTGCGCGCGCAGCTCGTCAAACACCTCGACTATGCTGAGCAGACGACCCTGACGGGCGGAATCGACTGATATGACTACTGATGCAGTGCAAACCATGATCCCGACGCTCGACGTGACCGAGCGCCCGGCCCCGCGTCCCAAGGTAGAAGCCGGCGTCAAGCTGCGCGGCGCCGAGAAGGTTGCACGCATCCCGGTAAAGATCATTCCGACCACCGAACTGCCGAAGAAACCTGACTGGATTCGTGTGCGTATCCCGGTTTCGCCGGAAGTCGACCGGATCAAGAGCCTGCTGCGCAAGCACAAGCTGCACAGCGTCTGCGAAGAAGCATCCTGCCCGAACCTTGGCGAGTGCTTCTCCGGCGGCACCGCGACCTTCATGATCATGGGCGACATCTGCACCCGTCGCTGCCCGTTCTGCGACGTCGGCCACGGTCGTCCGAAGCCACTGGACGTCAATGAGCCGCAAAGCCTGGCCATCGCCATTGCCGACCTCAAGCTCAAGTACGTGGTGATCACCTCGGTTGACCGCGACGACCTGCGTGACGGCGGTGCCCAGCACTTTGCCGACTGCATCCGCGAAATTCGCAAACTGTCGCCGAACGTGCAGCTGGAAACCCTGGTTCCGGACTACCGTGGCCGCATGGACGTCGCGCTGGAAATCACCGCGGCCGAGCCGCCGGATGTGTTCAACCACAACCTGGAAACCGTGCCGCGCCTCTACAAGGCAGCGCGCCCAGGTTCGGATTACCAGTGGTCGCTGACCTTGCTGCAACGCTTCAAGCAGATGATGCCGCATATTCCGACCAAATCCGGCTTGATGCTGGGTCTGGGTGAGACCGACGAGGAAGTCATCGAAGTCATGAAGCGTATGCGCGAACACGACATCGACATGCTGACCCTCGGTCAGTATCTGCAGCCGTCGCGCAGCCACTTGCCGGTGCAGCGTTTTGTGCACCCGGACACCTTCGCCTGGTTCGCCGAGGAAGGTTACAAGATGGGCTTCAAAAACGTTGCCTCGGGCCCGCTGGTGCGTTCTTCGTATCACGCCGATGAGCAAGCTAAGCTGGTCAAGGCTGAGCTGCTGGGTTCCTGATCCGGCGCTGAATGAAAAAATGCCCGCCGAGGTTTTAACGCCCGGCGGGCATTTTTTTGCCCGTCTTACATTCGATGCTGATTTTTCCTGCAACCTGCGGCGTGGCCGACCCTCTTCTGTTTGCCCCCGTTCCTGACTACTGTGTGTGCATGACTCACAGGGAGATCCAAGGATGACCGTTCGACCGACCCATACTCTTTGCCCACACAGAGCCGTGCCTGCACTGCCCTCGGAAGGGTTGATCGGCGTCATTGCGCCTGCCGGCCCTGGTGCTCTGGACACCGATGAGGCGGTGCGATGGATGCGAGCCCGCGGTTATGGGCTGAAGGTGTTTCCCGGTGTTTATGAAAAAGACGGCTATCTGGCTGGCAGTGACGACGTGCGTTTGCGTGATCTGCATGCGGCATTCGCTGATCCCGAGGTCGATGCCATCATTTGCCTGCGCGGCGGCTACGGCACGCCGCGCTTGCTCGACCGGATCGATTACGACCTGCTAAGCCGCCATGCCAAGCCATTCGTTGGCTACAGCGATATCACCGCGCTGCACCTGGCCATCAGTCGTTACGCAGGATTCGTGACCTTCCACGGGCCGCTGCTCAACGCTGACTTGTTGGGCGACAAGGAGCCGCCGACGGTCACTTCATTCTTCGCCATGCTGCGCGGGCAATTGAAGGCGGGGAGTGTGCTGAGCCATCCGGTGGCTTATCCGTTGACTACCGTCGAACCTGGCATTGCGCACGGACGCTTGCTCGGCGGTAATCTGGCGATGATCGCCGCAACCTTGGGCACGCCTTACGAGATTGATGTCGAAGGGGTGATTCTGCTCATCGAGGACATCAACGAGCCGCTGTATCGCATTGATCGCTTGCTGACACAGATGCGCCTGGCCGGCAAACTGGCAAAATTGCGAGGTGTGCTGGTCGGGGACGTGGCGGGGGTGGAAGTCGCGGCACTGAACCGATTGCTCAAGCAGACTTTCGAGCCGTTGCGGATTCCGGTGTTATCGGGGTGGCGTAGCGGGCATTGCGATCCGAACCTGACGCTGCCGATGGGGGCGCTGGTGCGGCTGGATGCCGGGAAGCAGGAATTGATGCTGGAGCAGGATGTGGTGATCAAGGCCTGAAGGTTTATTGCCTGATAGTCAGTCTCCGCGAGCAGGCTCCCACATTTGGAATGCATTTCAATGTGGAAGCGAGCCTGCTCGCGAAAGCGATATCAGCCATACGGCATTCGTTCTATTGGCTACGCAGGCTTTCCAGCAACTTGTGCGTCGGATACCCGTCCGCCGGCCAGCCAAATGACTGCTGGGCACTGCGAATCGCCTTGCGCGTGTTGGCGCCGATGATCCCGTCCGCCGTGCCGGCATCGTAATTGCGCGCACTCAGCAGGGTCTGCAATTCCATACGCTCGGTGCGGCTCAGCGGCAGGTCATCTTTTGGCCAACTGCCGTTGATCAAGCCGCCACCGCTGAAACGCTCGGACAACAGGCTCACTGCCAGCGCGTACGACGAGGAGTTGTTGTACTTGAGGATCGCGCGGAAGTTGTCGAGGATCAGGAATGCCGGCCCACGATAACCAGCCGGCAGCAGCAGGGCGGCAGACAGCTGTTCAGAGCCTGCTGGCACCTGACCGCCATTCGGCAGGGTCACGCCCAACTGACGCCATTCGGCGACACTCTTGCGAATCGCGCCATCAGCCAGGGTGTAGTTGAAGCTGCTCGGCAACTGCACTTCAAACCCCCACGGCTGGCCACGCTGCCAGCCGGAGCTTTGCAGGTAATGCGCAGTTGAGGCCAGCGCATCGGCAGGACTGCCCCAGATATCGCGGCGACCGTCACCGTCGAAGTCCACTGCGTGAGTGTTGTAAGTGGTCGGAATGAACTGGGTCTGCCCCATGGCGCCAGCCCACGAGCCGAGCATCTTCTCTGGCGTGATGTCACCCTGTTGCAGGATCTGCAGCGCAGCGATCAATTGCGCATGAGCAAAGCCCGGCCGACGGCCTTCGTAAGCGAGGGTGGCCAGCGAGTTGATCACCGACTTACTGCCCTGAAACTGACCGAAATTGCTTTCCATGCCCCACACCGACACCAGCGCCTGACGGTCAACGCCATAACGCTGTTCGATGCTTTGCAGAATATCGGCGTACTGGCTGATCAGTGCCTGACCTTTACGCACTCGTAGTGGCGAGAGCGCGCCATCAAGGTATTCCCACACCGGACGGGAAAATTCCGGCTGACTGCGGTCGGCGCGAATCACGCTAGCGTCGAAGCTGATATTGGCAAAGGCGCGATCGAACAGGTCAGGGCGGATCCCGGCGGCGAGGGCGTCCTTGCGGAAACCGGCCTGCCATTCGGCAAAGGTCTGGGTCGGCTGAAGATCAAGAGGGTCGGCGGACGGCACTACCGGCGGGATGATCGCTGGGGCCGTGGCGACGGGCGCGGCTTGAAGGGGTTGCGCATCGGCGGCGGTCGGTTTTTCCGCGCAGGCGACAAGCAGAATGAAGCTGGAGGCAGCGATCAATTGGCGAACAGGCCAGCGACGGGAAAGACTTAGGGGCATGCACAGTTCCAGGAAAACGAATCAGGTGCAGACCTTAACATGAGCGGGGGGTACTGCGCTTTAAGCGGCCAGAAAGTAAGAAGCCTCCCAGCTGTCAGACTGGAAGGCTTCGCGGCGGTAGCTGCCTTTACCCTTGGCTGGTCGTTCCTGGCGACTGCGGAACAGGGGTTGGGCGACGATGGATTTGGCCTTGTTGGGGCCATGCTTTGCTGGCTTTTTGCTCATTAGGGTTCTCTCGAGTGAGTGAGGTTTTGCGCAGCAGATAATCTGCTCATGCTATAGGAAAGTCAAAAGATCGCAGCCTTCGGCAGCTCCTACAGGGATCGGTGTAGGAGCTGCCGAAGGCTGCGATCTTTTGATCTTACTCGGCAGGCAATGACAGGCGTTGGCCAGCCATCAATAATGCCAAGCGGCTCAGGCTCATCCACGGCGAACCGGCAGCCTGGCCCTTGATCTGCGCATCGATGCGCTGGGCTTCGAGCAACAACTGCGCCCAGCGTTGCGCCGAGTAGCGTTGCAGGGCTTTGCTCATCAAAGGTTTGCGCTTGTCCCAGACCGGCGGCTTCGCCTGGCTGAAACACTTGTCCAGCGGCGTACCCTGGCTGTATTGCAACGAAATATTAGCCAGCAAGCGCAGCTCCCGCGCCAGCGCCCAGAGAATCACCGGCGGTTCGACACCTTCACCGCGCAAGCCTTCAAGCATGCGCAGCGCGTGGGCCGGCTCGCCGTTGAGCACGGCGTCGGTCAAACCAAACACGTCAAACCGCGCACTGTCGGCCACGGCGGCCTGCACGGTTTCAACGGTGATCTGCCCACCTTCGGCCATCAATTTGAGCTTTTCGATTTCCTGCGCGGCAGCGAGCAAGTTGCCTTCGACGCGTGCAGCAATCAGTTCGACCGCGTCCTGGCTGGCCGACAAACCAGCCTGAGACAAGCGCTGACGAATCCAGCTCGGCAACTGATTGGCGTCCACCGGCCAGATCTGGATGAACTGGGTCTGCTGGCCTTCCACCAGTGCCTTGCCCCACTTGGTTTTCTGCGCGCTGCCATCCATCTTCGGCAGGCTGATCAGCAGCACCGTGTCTTCAGCGGGACGCGAGCAGTATTCGATGAATGCAGCGGCGCCTTTGTCACCGGGTTTGCCCGAGGGCAGGCGCAGTTCCAGCAGGCGCTTTTCGGCGAACAACGACATGCTGGCGCCGGCCTGCAACAACGTGCCCCAATCGAAATTGGCGTCGGCGGCGAAGACCTGGCGTTCATCAAAACCTTGCTGACGCGCAGCGCTGCGGATGGCGTCGGCGGCTTCCTGGCACAGTAGCGGGTCATCGCCGCTGATGATGTAGACAGGCGCCAAAGCACCTTGCAGGTGTTTACCGAGTTGGGCGGGAGCGAGCTTCATAAGAAATGCCGAACGGGGCGCCTGAGCGCCCCGAACGTCTTACTGCTGCGGTACTTCGAGCGGCGACTGGCGCGGGGTTTCCGCTTCAGCCTTTTGTGCCGCTTGCAGCGCATCGGCTTCTGCCTTGGCGCGGTCATTGGCAGCTTGCTGCAGCTGCTGCAGTTGACCCGGGGTCAGTTGCTGCAGACGCAACATCATGCGTTGGACCAGTTCGCGAGTGGTTTCGCGACGGGCGTCGTTGGCTTCCTGATCGGAGCCCACGAGGTTGTTACCGTCGTGGATAAACACTTTCTGAACTTCAAGTTTGTCGCTGAGCAGTTGCAGGTTCTTGTCGCCACGGATCTCGTAGTTCAGAACAGTACTGACTTGATACTCGCCCGTACGACCGGCACCGGCGTAGCTGAGGATGCGCTGGCTCTCCTGCTGGTCAGCCAGGAAAAGTTTGTACGGAGCACCGCTGTAAACCTTGACGCCGCTCGACTCCAGCACCTGACGCAGTTGCGTGACCGTCTCGCCGTAGGCATTACGGGCGCTCAGGTCGAGTTCCTTGATCGACAGTTCGTTAGTGCCGGTACCGCGCAGCTGGAAACCGCAGGCGCTCAACAGAACGGCGAGGCCCATCACCAGCAGATTGCGTTTGATCATTGTGTTGCTCCCCTTGAAACCACGTGGGCCGATTGTACGGCCCGAAAGGTTTTACTTGGCGCCAGGCGAGCCTGGCGCCCGATCCAATTAGCTGGCGACGATGTTGACCAGTTTCCCCGGCACAACGATCACTTTACGAATAGTCAGGCCGTCGACGAAACGCAGTACGTTTTCGTTGGCGCGGGCTGCTGCTTCAACTTCTTCGCGGGTCGCGCTGGCCGGCATTTCGATCTGGCCGCGCAGTTTGCCGTTGACCTGGATGACCAGGGTCAGGCTGTCCTGCACCAAAGCGCTTTCATCCACTGCAGGCCACCCGGCGTCGATGACTGCATCGGCGTGACCCAGCTGGTTCCACAGTTCGTGGCTGATGTGCGGCGTGATTGGTGCCAGCAACAGCGTCACGGCTTCCAGACCTTCGTGAATCAGCGCGCGATCCTGCTCGGTGCTTTGCGCGGCTTTTTCCAGCACGTTCATCAGCGTCATTACCTGGGCGATGGCGGTGTTGAATTTGTGGTTCTGGCCGACGTCGTGGCTGGCCTGCTTGATGGCCACGTGAATGGCGCGGCGCACGGCCTTCTGCTCGTCGTTCAGGCTGGCGATGTCCAGCTTGCCCGGCAAGCCCTGAGTGACGTGGGCTTGCGCCAGACGCCAGACGCGCTTGAGGAAGCGGTGCGAACCTTCGACGCCGGAGTCGGACCACTCAGCGCTCATGTCAGGTGGCGAAGCGAACATCATGAACAGGCGGCAGGTGTCGGCGCCGAACTGATCGATCATCGACTGTGGGTCAACGCCGTTGTTCTTCGACTTGGCCATCTTCTCGGTGCCGCCGATTTCTACCGGCAGACCGTCGGATTTCAGCTTGGCACTGATGACCTTGGCTTTGCTGTCGCGCTCGAGTTCTACGTCCGCCGGGTTGAACCAGGTGTAAGCACCATTGGCTTCGCGACGGTAGTAGGTTTCGGCGATCACCATGCCTTGGGTCAGCAGGTTCTTGAACGGCTCGTTGGAGCTGACCAGGCCTTCGTCACGCATCAGCTTGTGGAAGAAGCGCGCGTAGAGCAGGTGAAGAATGGCGTGTTCGATACCACCGATGTACTGATCGACTGGCAACCAGTGGTCGGCTGCGGATTTTTCCACCAGACCGCCTTCAAAGTGCGGCGAGGCGTAACGGGCGTAGTACCACGACGACTCGACGAACGTGTCCATGGTGTCGGTTTCACGCTTGGCAGGCTGACCGCATTTCGGGCAGCTGCACTCGTAGAATTCCGGCATGCGCGCCAGCGGCGAACCAGCACCGTCCGGCACCACGTCTTCCGGCAGGACCACAGGCAGTTGATCTTCCGGTACCGGCACGTCACCGCATGCATCGCAGTGGATGATCGGGATCGGGCAGCCCCAGTAGCGCTGACGGCTGATGCCCCAGTCGCGCAGGCGGAACTGAGTGCGCGAGGCGCCCAGTTCTTTCTTGATCAGGGCCACTTCGATGGCGTCGAACGCACCCGCGAAGTCGAGACCGTCGAATTCGCCGGAGTTGATCAGTGTGCCGTGCTCGCCGTAGGCGTCTTGCCACGGGGCCGGGTTGCTGTCGCCGGAACTGGTACGCACCACCGATTTCACTGGCAGGTTGTACTTGTGAGCGAATTCGAAATCGCGCTCGTCGTGCGCCGGTACGGCCATTACAGCGCCGTCGCCGTAGTGCATCAGCACGTAGTTGGCGACCCAAACAGGCAGTTTCTCACCGGTCAGCGGGTGCTCGACGAACAGGCCGGTCGGCAGGCCTTTTTTCTCTTGTGTGGCGACGTCGGCTTCAGCAACGCTGCCGCCCTTGCATTCAGCGATGAACGCTTGCAGCTCAGGGTTGTTCTGCGCTGCCTGGGTCGCCAGCGGATGCTCGGCAGCCACGGCGACATAGGTCGCGCCCATCAGGGTGTCCGGACGGGTAGTGAAGACTTTCAGGGTGCCGGCTACGCCAATCGAGTCGACGTTGTACGGGAACTGCACTTCCATGCCGCGGGATTTGCCGATCCAGTTGCGCTGCATGGTCTTGACCTGTTCAGGCCAGCCAGTCAGCTCGTCGAGGCTCTCCAGCAGCTCATCCGCATAAGCGGTGATCTTGAAGTAGTACATCGGGATTTCGCGCTTTTCGATCAGCGCGCCGGAACGCCAGCCGCGACCGTCGATCACCTGTTCGTTAGCGAGAACGGTCTGGTCGATCGGGTCCCAGTTCACGGTGCCGTTTTTACGGTAGATCACGCCTTTTTCGAACAGGCGAGTGAACAGCCATTGTTCCCAGCGGTAGTAATCCGGTTTGCAGGTGGTGACTTCGCGCGACCAGTCGACCGCCAGACCCAAGCTGCGCAGCTGGGTCTTCATGTAGGCGATGTTTTCGTAGGTCCACTTGGCCGGCGCGACGTTGTTCTTCATCGCGGCGTTTTCTGCCGGCATGCCGAACGCGTCCCAACCCATAGGTTGCAGAACGTTCTTGCCGAGCATGCGCTGGTAGCGGGAGATCACGTCGCCGATGGTGTAGTTGCGCACGTGCCCCATGTGTAGCTTGCCGCTGGGGTAAGGGAACATCGACAGGCAGTAGTAGGTTTCCTTGCCTGGCTGTTCACTGACTTCAAAGGACTTTTGCTCGTCCCAGAACGACTGGGCGGCGGCTTCGATTTCACGGGGCTGATATTGTTCGTGCATGGCTACTTTTGTACTGGATAGGGGTGGCCTAATCCTCTTCAACGCAGGTGCCGGGGTTGGCCCGGACGAGCTGGAAGTGGAATTACAGGAAGCGCCGTAGCATACATGACCGCGCTCGGCCTAGGGAAACCCTGATTACAGCTGTTTGTCCCGGCAAATCCGTGGCGAGGGCCGTTGGTCGCGGCGTGCAGCCGGTTTGTGCAGCGAAGCTAAGCTCTAACTGGGGAGTGAGTCTTATCTTCAATGAGGTGAGGGATGGTGGAGCAACGGCAAAAAAACGTGACGAAACCCGAGTTGTACGAAAGATTGATCGATCGTCTTGGTATGGCCCTGGACGCATTAAAAACCGCTGACCGGCTGCGCGACGAGCGCCCCCTGGAACTGGAATTGCGTGGCTTGAGTCCCGCCGAGTTCAAACTGGTCAAGGCCTATCTGGATCGCAGTGAACGTGAAACGCATGGATGCTTGTCACAGGCAGTGAAGCAGCTCGATGCAGCACATTCGGCCAAGGTCATCTGGCTCAAGGACAAGGCGCCCGGCAGAGACACCGTCAAGGTTCGCTCTGTACAGGCCAAGTAAGCGCATGGCAGGTCAAGAACCGGATCTTTTTCAACGGGATCCCACCTATTGGTTGTAACGCTTTATTAACACTCTTAGGCTTCGGGCATCTGTGGAGATGCTCGATGCCTTTTCGTTATTTCATCAAACAACTTTTGTTACCACCCGGCATTCTTTTGCTGCTGTTGCTGGCCGCTTGGTGGCTGCGCCGCTCACGGCCGCGCCTGGCTGGATTGTGTTTTGCCATTGGCTTTGGCGGAATGTGGCTGATGAGCCTGCCGGTGGTCGTGCAGTGGGGCGCGAAAGCTCTGGAACGCGAGCCACCGTTGGCCCGTGAAGAGTGGGCGACGCTGGCGCAGCGGGCCGACGCGATTGTGGTGTTGGGCTCAGGTCGTGAGCGCGGCGATCTGGCCTGGGGTGAGGATCAGCCGACCGGTGTGGGCCTTGAGCGTCAGCGGTATGCGGCTCGACTGGCGAAGGCATCCGGTTTGCCGATTTTGACCACTGGTGGCCTGCATTACGGTACGCCGCCGACCGAGGCGAAGTTGATGGCGGATTCGTTGCGCGACGATTTTGGCGTGACCGTGCGCTGGCAGGAAGGCGAGAGCCGCACTACGTGGGAAAATGCGAAGTTCACGGCCGATATCTTGTTGCCGCAGGGGATCAAGCGCGTGGTCGTGGTGACGCAGGCCTGGCACATGCCGCGATCGGTATGGAGTTTTCAACAGGCGGGTTTTGAAGTGGTGCCGGCCCCGGTCGGATTTCTCGGAACTGATAACGCGAGACCGTTTGGTGGCTGGCTGCCGGAGT
Organism: Pseudomonas sp. B21-041; assembly: GCF_024748675.1. Lineage (NCBI taxonomy): Bacteria > Pseudomonadati > Pseudomonadota > Gammaproteobacteria > Pseudomonadales > Pseudomonadaceae > Pseudomonas > Pseudomonas sp. B21-041. The sequence goes on along the minus strand of NZ_CP087175.1, from coordinate 5,589,664 downwards.
TCAAGTCGATCTGGCAGAGCGGGCAGTTGTTGAATGAAGCGGTGGGGCAGGTGGGGTATTCGCTGTCTTACCGGGCTGACTGATCGTTCCCACGCTCTGCGTGGGAATGCATCCGGTGGCGCTCTGCGCCACATCCGAAGCGGAACGCGGAGCGTCCCCGGCGGCATTCCCACGTGGAGCGTGGGAGCGATCATTGTAGGAGGCTTTAAAGGGTTTTCGACATCCGGCTCGCCATCAGTGCCCAGCCAAACAACAGCAAGCAGACAATGATCAATGGCCACGAGCGCCATTGCAGGTACGGCGTCAGGTTGTGCATCGGTACCACTTCACCGTACAAAATCCCTTGTTCGAACTGCGGAATCTGCTCGGTGATCTGTCCGAACGGGTTGATCAGTCCGGTCACACCGTTGTTGGTTGCACGAATCATCCAGCGCCCAGCCTCAAGCGCGCGCATCTGCGCCATCTGCAAATGTTGCAGCGGACCGATCGAGGTACCGAACCAGGTGTCATTGCTGATCGTCAGCAGCAAATCACTGCGCGCCGACAGGCTGGCGGCAAATTCCGGATACACCACTTCGTAGCAGATAAACGGTGCGATCTGATAACCCTTGGCCTGCAACAACGCCTGATCGGCCGGGCCACGGGCAAAGTCGGACATTGGCAGGTCGAAGAAGGCGATCAGCCCGCGCAATACATCCTGCAGTGGCACGTATTCGCCGAAGGGCACCAGTTTCTGTTTCAGATAAGTACCGTCGCCTTCGCCGACCACGGTGATGCCATTGAAGAAGCGTTTTTCGTGACGAACGGTTTCGCGGATCGGTACACCAGTGATCAGCGCCGATTTACGCTCGGCGGCGAAGGTGCCCATCATGGTCAGGTAGCCCTCGGCGGACTCCTTCAATACCGGCACGGCGGTTTCCGGCCAGATCAGCAGGTCCACCGGTTTCGAGCGGAAGCTCAAATCGCGATACAAAGCCAACTGCGCGTTGAGCTCAGCCGGATCCCATTTCATGCTTTGCGCGACGTTACCCTGAATCGCGGCAACACTCAGCGGCGCGCCGGAGGGGCTGGTCCAGGCATGGCCCTTGAGCGCAGTGCCGGCCACCCAAGGGCCAACCAGCAGCACCAAACCTGCGGCAACAAAACCTTTGCGGCCGGTTTGCAGCAGGCGTGGGGCGTTGTAGATCAGTGCTGCGGTCAGTGCCAGAACGAACGACACCAGCCACATGCCACCCACTGGAGCGAGTCCGGCCAATGGGCCATCGAGCTGGCTGTAACCCGAGTACAGCCATGGGAAGCCGGTGAGGAACCAGCCACGAAACGCTTCCTGGCCGACCCACAAGGCAGCGAACGCCAAGGCATCAGCCACAGGTGCTTCGTTACGGCGCAACCAGCGCGCCCATAACCAGGCCGGCAAGGCGAAGAACCAGGCAATCGCCGCCGTAAACAGCAGCATCAGGAACCCGGCCAACAGCACCGAAGCGCCGCCGAAATGGTGGATGCTGTAATAGATCCAGCTGGTGCCGGCACCAAACAGGCCGAAACCGAAGCACCAGCCACGGCCCAGTGCCTGACGCGGACTCAGCTCGCGCAAACCGGCATAGAACAAGCCGACCGCCAGCAAAGCCAGCGGCCAGATGTTGAAAGGTGCTAGAGCGAAGGTGGTGATTGCACCGGCCGCCACGGCCAGCAGGTTACCGGGCCAGCCGGGGCGGGTTGTCCAGCGCATTTCAGTCCTTAGAATTAACGAGCAATTGGCGTCAGTCGCAGCAAATGAATCCGACGGCTGTCGGCGTTCAGGATGCGGAAACGATAGGCGCCGATTTCAGTGATTTCGTTGCGTTTTGGCAAGTGCCCGAACGCGCTCATCACCAGACCGCCGACGGTGTCGAATTCATCGTCGGAGAACTCGCTGTCGAAAAACTCGTTGAAGTTCTCGATCGGCGTCAGCGCCTTGATCAGGAAGTCACCGCTGGGCAGTGGCTTGATGTAGCTGTCTTCTTCGACGTCGTGCTCGTCTTCGATGTCGCCAACGATCTGTTCCAGCACGTCTTCAATCGTTACCAGACCGGCCACGCCGCCGTATTCGTCGATGACGATGGCCATGTGGTTGTGGTTGGCGCGGAATTCACGCAACAACACGTTCAGGCGCTTGGACTCCGGCACGAAGGTGGCCGGGCGCAGCAGATCCTTGATGTTGAAGCTGTCGCCGTTTTCCTTGAGGATCAGCGGCAGCAGATCCTTGGCCAGCAGTACGCCCATCACGTCGTCATGGCTTTCGCCGATCACCGGATAGCGCGAGTGGGCCGAGTCGACCACGGCCGGGAGGAATTCACGGGGTGTCTGGGTCGCCTTGATGCTGATCATCTGCGAACGCGGCACCATGATGTCGCGTACTTGCAGGTCAGCCACCTGAATGGCGCCTTCGACGATGGCCAGCGCTTCGCTGTCCAGCAGTTTGTTCTGATGTGCATCACGCAGCAGCTCGAGAAGCTCCTGACGGTTCTTCGGCTCGTGGGCAAAAGCCTGGGTCAGTTTACCCAGCCATGACTTCTGCCCGTTGCTCGATCGATCTTCGCTCATAGCGATTACTCTGAATCCTTTGTTGTAACGATAGGGGATGTTTCGGGTTCGTCGTCCGCGTACGGATCGGGGTAGCCCAGTTCGGCAAGCAACTCGCGTTCCAGTGCTTCCATTTCTTCGGCTTCTTCGTCATCTATATGGTCGTAACCCAGCAGATGCAAGCAGCCGTGAATGACCAGATGTGCCCAGTGGGCCTTTAGTTCCTTGCCTTGTTCGGCGGCTTCACGCTCGACCACCGCCACGCAGATCACCAGATCGCCTAGCAATGGAATGTCGAGAAACTCGTCGGGTACTTCGGCCGGGAACGACAGGACGTTGGTCGCGTAATCCTTGTGGCGCCAGGTGTGATTGAGCTCGCGGCCTTCTTCCTCATCAACCAGACGAATGGTCATTTCCGAGTCGGCGGTGCGCTGGCGCAGGGCAAGTTCGCACCACAGGCGGAAGTCGGCTTCACTCGGCGCGTTCGCTTCAGTCGCGATTTGCAGGTCTAGCTCAAGCATTTCGCGAGGTGTCCTTGGGTGCTTCGTCACGGTTTTCGAAGCGCTCGTAGGCTTCGACGATCCGCTGGACCAAAGGATGGCGCACGACGTCTTTCGGCTGGAAGTGTGTGAAGCTGATGCCCGGCACGTCTTTGAGCACTTCGATCACATGATGCAGGCCGGACTTGGTGCCACGCGGCAGGTCGACCTGGGTGATGTCACCGGTGATGACTGCGGTGGAGCCGAAGCCGATCCGGGTCAGGAACATCTTCATCTGTTCGACGGTGGTGTTCTGGCTTTCGTCGAGAATGATGAAGCTGTTGTTCAGCGTGCGACCGCGCATGTAGGCCAGCGGCGCAACTTCAATCACCTGGCGTTCGATCAGCTTGGCCACGTATTCAAAGCCGAGCATCTCGTAGAGTGCGTCGTAGAGCGGGCGCAGGTACGGGTCGATCTTCTGCGACAGGTCGCCGGGCAGGAAGCCGAGTTTTTCACCCGCTTCAACCGCCGGACGCACCAGCAGGATGCGGCGGATCTGCTCGCGTTCCAGAGCATCGACAGCGCAGGCCACGGCCAGATAGGTCTTGCCGGTACCGGCCGGACCGATGCCGAAGTTGATGTCGTTACCGAGGATTTCCTTCACATAGCGCAGTTGATTCAAACCGCGTGGGCGAATCATGCCTTTCTTGGTGCGCAGGGCGACAGAGGCTTCGGCGGGGGCGTGATTGTCCAGCTCGACCACGGCCGATTCCTGGAGGAACAGGTGCACGAGGTCCGGCGACAGCTCAGTACCTTTGGTTTCCCGGTACAGGCGGCGCAGCAGGTTTTCCGCAGACGTGGTGTGCTTGGGGTCGCCGATCAACTCGAACTGGTTTCCGCGGTTGCGGATCTCGATGGTCAGGCGCTGTTCGATCAAGCGCAAATGCTCGTCGAATTGCCCGCACAGATTGGCGAAGCGGCGAGCCTCAAAAGGCTCGAGGATAAAACGATGTGGTTCTATGGGTGCGTTCAAGGTCGTATTTAGCCGCCCTGGGGCAATTAAGATGAAATCAAGGATAACGCCAGAGGCCTGGGTGCGAAAGCTCTTAAATATTCTTGGCGTCGAGACCGCCAAGATCGCAGCCTCCGGCAGCTCCTACAGGGGAATGTAATCCATGTAGGAGCTGCCGAAGGCTGCGATCTTTTGCATTTATTGGATCAGCGAGCCACGCAGCGAGTGCGGTTGCGCCGCGTCGATGTGCACATCGGCGAACTGGCCGATCAGGGTCGGATTGTCGCAGCGGAAGTTGACGATTCGATTATTCTCGGTGCGCCCTTGCAGCTCGCCCGGGTCTTTCTTCGAATAGTCGGTGACCAGAATGCGCTGGATCGAGCCGACCATTTGTCGGCTGATCTCAAAGCCTTGCTGATTCAGGCGATGTTGCAGGGCGTTCAGGCGTTCCTTTTTCAACTCTTCCGGGGTCTCGTCGGCCAGATCGGCCGCCGGGGTACCCGGGCGCTGGCTGTAAACGAACGAGTAGGAGAAGTCGAAACCGACATCGGCAATCAGCTTCATCGTCTGTTCGAAGTCTTTCTCGGTCTCGCCGGGGAAGCCGACGATGAAGTCCGAACTGATGCAGATGCCCGGTACCGCCGCACGCAGTTTGCGCAGCTTGGATTTGTACTCCAGCGCCGTGTGGTTGCGCTTCATCGCCGCGAGAATCCGGTCGGAACCCGATTGCACCGGCAAGTGCAGATGCTTGACCAGTTCCGGGACGTCGGCGTGGGCCTGGATCAGGCTGTCGGAGAATTCCAACGGGTGCGAAGTGGTGTAGCGAATGCGGTCGATGCCGTCGATGGCGGCGACAACACGGATCAATTCGGCGAGATCAGCCAGACGTCCGTCATGGGTCGTACCGCGATAGCCATTGACGTTCTGCCCCAGCAGCGTCACTTCACGCACGCCGTTTTCGGCGAGGTGAATGACTTCGGCGACCACGTCATCGAATGGCCGGCTGACTTCTTCGCCACGGGTGTAAGGCACCACGCAGAACGTGCAGTACTTGCTGCAACCTTCCATCACCGACACATAAGCGCTCGGGCCATCAATACGCGGCTCGGGCAAATGGTCGAATTTTTCGATTTCCGGGAACGAAACGTCGACTTGCGGCAGCTTGGTGATACGCGCGGCGTCGATCATTTCCGGCAGGCGGTGCAGGGTCTGCGGGCCGAAGACCACGTCGACGTACGGCGCGCGATCACGAATCGCCGCGCCTTCCTGGCTGGCCACACAACCGCCAACGGCGATCACCATCTCTGGGTTGGCCAGTTTCAGTTCGCGCCAGCGGCCGAGCTGCGAATACACGCGATCCTGGGCGCGCTCGCGGATCGAGCAGGTGTTGAGCAGAATCACGTCGGCGTCTTCAGCACGCGCGGTGACTTCCAGGGCCTGATGTTCACCCAGCAGATCGACCATGCGCGAGCTGTCGTACTCGTTCATCTGGCAACCGTGGGTTTCGATGTAAAGCTTCTTGGCCATGGATTAGGGTCATCACGTGATTCAAAGAACCGCGCATTATAGGGAACAAGCCTTCAGGTTCCTACCGCTGCGCGTCCGGTGGCTATGCTATAGTTTGCGCCCTCATTTTTATCCCCGATGTTATCCCCCCGCCATGACCAAACGCGAAGCTCCAATCTATAAGGTGATTTTCCTCAACCAGGGCCAGGTGTTCGAAATGTACGCCAAGCAGATCTATCAAAGTGATCTGTGGGGCTTTCTGGAAGTGGAAGAGTTCGTCTTTGGCGAGCGCACGCAAGTGGTCGTCGATCCGAGCGAAGAAAAGCTCAAGGCGCAGTTCGAAGGCGTGGTGCGCAGCTTTGTGCCGATGCATTCGATTGTGCGCATCGATGAAGTGGAACGTCTGGGCACCCCGAAAATCAGCGAAGCCCGCGGCGCGGTCGGCAATGTGATGCCGTTTCCGATGCCGATGCCTGAGAAGTAAGCTTCAAGACCTGCTCGCGAAGAGGCCAGAAAAATCTATAGAGAAATCAGGGAAGAGGCGAAAACGGCGTACGCCCATCGGCGCTCTGCAGTTCCATCAGGTATTTACGGAAAATTTGCCCGAGCACCTGGGTCGCGGTTTCAAGGTCTTCGCGGGACATTTTTTCGGAGACTTCGTCGGCCGTGTCCAGCGCGTCTTCAGCGCCGTTGACCGCGGCCATCTTCAGCACGATGTACGCCTGAATATTGTTGGCCTGCACGCCTTCACCGTGGAAGAACATGGTGCCAAGTTTGAATTGCGCCTGAGCGTGGCCTTGCAACGAGGCTTTTTCGAAATAGCTCAAGGCTTGATTGAGGTCGCGTGGGGCATTCTTGCCGTCGTAGTAGAACTCACCCAACTCGTATTGCGCTTGCGCATCCCCTTCGTCCGCGGCTTTCTGGCAAGCAGCCAGTGCCTGCGTGACGTCTTGCGGCTGAGTATTGAGGGTGCAACGACCCATCGCCGGGATCAACAACGAGTTGCCGCCTGCTTGTGCATGCGCGAGCAGGGGCTGAAGGAGCAACAGGCAGCCCAAGGCAAGGGTGCGGCCGGTGCGGTTCATGGGAATCGACTTACCTCTGAAGGGCACGCGGACCCATCGAGGGATCCAATAAGCGCGCATTATGAAATAAGCAGGGCCAACCTTACAAAGTCTTTACTCGTTTTTCTGCTGCGCGGGGAATATATCGACCACTTTAGGGGAGATTTTTAGCAGGGGCATCGGAAAAACAGCGTCGATGTAGGTGAATGCTGACGCTGGTGATAGCCAACGTCAGCGGTAGTGCGGTTATTTCAGTGCGGCGAAGGCGCGCTCGGCAGCGTCCAGTGTCAGTTTCAACTCGGCTTCGCCGTGGGCGATCGAGGTAAACCCGGCTTCGAAGGCGCTCGGCGCCAGGTACACGCCACCTTCCAGCATCAGGTGGAAGAAGCGACCGAACAGGGCAGCGTCGCTGGCCATCACATCTTCAAAGGTTACGATGTCGTCGGCGCCGCTGAAGTACAGACCGAACATGCCGCCAGCCTGCGTGGTCACGAACGGAATGCCAGCAGCATCGGCGCGTTGTTGCAGGCCATCGAGCAGGCGCGTGGTGTAGTCGGTCAGCTCGGCGTGGAAACCCGGACGGCTGATCAAACGCAGCGTGGTCAAACCGGCGGCCATCGCTAGTGGGTTACCCGACAGCGTGCCGGCCTGATACACCGGGCCCAGCGGCGCAATACGCTGCATGATTTCACGCTTGCCGCCGAAGCAGCCGACCGGCATGCCGCCACCGATGATCTTGCCGAAGGTGGTCAGGTCTGGATTGACGCCGTAATACGCCTGAGCACCGCCGAGGGCAACGCGGAAACCGGTCATCACTTCGTCGAAAATCAGCACCACGCCATGCTTGTCGCACAGCGTGCGCAGGCCTTCTAGGAAGCCCGGCGCTGGTGGTACGCAGTTCATGTTGCCGGCCACTGGCTCAACGATGATGCAGGCCACTTCCTGGCCGACTTCAGTGAGCATCTTCTCAACCGCGTCGATGTCGTTGAACGGCAGGGTCAGGGTGTGTTTGGCGAACGCCGCCGGCACACCGGCCGAGCTCGGTACGCCCTGGGTCAGTGCGCCGGAACCGGCCTTGACCAGCAGGCTGTCGGAGTGGCCGTGATAGCAGCCCTCGAACTTGATGATGCTGTCACGGCCGGTGTAACCACGGGCCAGACGGATCGCGCTCATGGTCGCTTCGGTGCCGGAGCTGACCATGCGCACCATGTCCATCGATGGCACCAGCGAGCAGACCAGATCGGCCATCTCGGTTTCCATCGCGGTCGGCGCACCGTACGACAAGCCGTGTTGCAGCTGATTGCGCACTGCGTCCAGCACGTCCGGGTGGCTGTGGCCGAGGATCATCGGACCCCACGAACCAACGTAATCGACATAACGCTTGTCGTCTTCGTCGGTAACGTAAGCACCTTCAGCGTGCTTGAAGAACAGCGGCGTGCCGCCAACGCTCTTGAACGCACGAACGGGCGAGTTCACGCCACCGGGGATGTGTTTCTGGGCATTGGCAAACAGCGTTTCGGAACGAGACATGATCGGGCTCTCAAATCAGACTTTCAGTAATTCATTGAACGCGCGGGCGCGGCGGGTCACTTCGGCGGTGCTCTCGGCACCAAACAGACCGTGGACTACGGCGAGCAGGTCGACCCCATGGGCCACCAGCGGCGCGGCGTTGTCGAGGGTGATGCCGCCAATCGCGCAGATTGGCAGGTGCAGCGTGCGCTTGGCTTCGTCGAGCAGATCGAGGCTGCAGGTCGGCGCGCCGGGCTTGGTGTTGGAGTTGAAGAAGCGACCGAAGGCGACATAACTCGCACCTTCTTTGGCCGCTTGTTCGGCCAGCGCGATTTGCGCGTGGCAGGTCGAACCGATGATCGCTTTCGAGCCGAGCAGGGCGCGGGTCGGCGACAGCGGGCCGTCGGTCTGGCCGAGGTGCACGCCAACGTTGAGGCGCGCCGCCAGTTCAGCATCATCATTGATGATCAACTGCGTCTTGTAGCGCTCGCACAGATCGCGCAGCGCTTCGGCCTCGCGCAGACGGCGGGCCTCATCGTTGCTCTTGTCGCGGTATTGCAGCAGGGTGACGCCGCCTTCCAGCGCCGCCTCCACGTAAGACAGAAACTTGCCGGCCAGCAACTGGCTGTCGGTAATGGCATACAGGCCACGTAGTTTCATCAGGCAGACCTCACGACGTTACGAGCAGAAATCCAGCGGCAGGCGACGCGGGACGAACTGGCCTTTGCCCAGTTGTTCGGCATCGCGCAGGGTGCGCCAGGTGTAATCCAAAGCACTGCGCACAGCGCTGGCCAGGTGTTCGCCCTGGGCCAGACGACCGGCGAGGGCGCTGGCCAGTGTGCAACCGGAACCGTGATAGCTGCCCGGCAGACGCTGGCAGATAAAGGTTTCACGCAGGCCGTCGCGGCTGTAAACGCGGTTGTGGATTTCAGTTTCGTCGCCATGGCCGCCGGTGATCAGCAGGTTTTTGACGAACGGCAGGAGTTTTTCAGCGCACTCGTCCGCAGTGCCTTCGGGCAGTTCGGCGAGGATTCGCGCTTCAGGAAGGTTAGGGGTGGCAATGATCGACAGCGGCAGCAGACGCTCACGCATCGCGTAACCCACCTCGTCCTTGCCCAGGCGTCCGCCGCCGCCGGCGCGCAGCACCGGGTCGCAGACCACCGGCAAGTGCGGGTGCGCGGAAAGCAGTTCGACAACGGTGTCGACCATTTCCAGCGAACCGAGCATGCCCAGTTTGACTGCCGCGACTTCGGAGTCGTTGAGTACGGCATTGGCTTGAGCCAACACCCACTCACGGTCGAGGACGCGGAAGTCAGTGACGTTGACGGTGTCTTGCACGGTCAGGGCGGTGACGGCCGGAGCCGCATGGCAACCCTGCGCGAGCAGGGCTTCGATATCTGCCTGCAAGCCGGCGCCACCACTTGGGTCGTGGCCGGAGAGACAGAGGACAACGGGGCGGGAGCTGTAGATATTCATGGTGCGCGAGCTTACCACCAAAGCTGATTTTCGGGTTCAGTGCTGTTGTGGCGGGTCGATAACCCGGCAAGAGATTGCGACCATGCTGTCACAAGTTGACCAACTCAACAGCTCTAGCCCGCTGCTTTGCTCTGGAACGCCCGTTCTAGAGCCTTTGTAGGAAAAATTTCAATGGTGCTCAATGGCCATCAACGGCTATGCTAGTCTGGATCCAAACCAATAACAGGTAATACCGGTTTTACGTCTACTCAAAGGGAATGGGGGGGCTTCCTGACACAACCGGACGAGCCACGCTGGGGCTTCAATGCGCTATTTGCTGATGTTGTTGTTCTGCTTGCCCCTCATGGCGAGCGCCGTCGAATTCGACGAATTTACCCAGAGCCTCCCTCTGGGCCGGTCGCTGCAAGTGTTCGAAGACCCGAGCGGTCAGGCGAGCATTGCCGATGTTCGCGCGCAGGCTGCCGCCGGCAATTTCAAACCCCACGATAAAGCCACGCTTAATGCCGGTTACTCGCGTTCGGCGTTCTGGCTGAAAATTGACCTGCATTACCGTCCGAGCAATCCCGCCGCCCAGCGCACCTGGCTGCTGGAACTGGCTTATCCACCGCTTGACCATCTCGACCTCTATACGGCCGACGCCAATGGCGACTACCGCCTCGTCCGACAAACCGGCGACGCCTTGCCGTTCGCCAGTCGCGAGATCCGCCAGAACAACTATTTGTTCGACCTCGCTTTCGCACCGGGTCAACAACAAACCGTGTACCTGCGACTGGCCAGTGAAGGCTCGATTCAGGCGCCGGTGACGTTGTGGTCGAGCACGGCGTACCTCGAAGATCAGCCGGTGCGCCTGTATGTGCTGGGGATCATTTATGGCGTGCTGTTGGGGATGCTGGTCTACAACCTGTTCATCTACCTGAGTGTGCGCGACACCAGTTACCTCTATTACATCTTCTATATCGCCTCGTTTGGCCTTTATCAGCTGTCGGTGAACGGTGCGGCGGTGGAGTATTTCTGGCCGGACAATCCGTGGTGGGCCAACGCGGCCACGCCATTTTTCATCGGCTGTGCGGGGCTGTTCGGCAGTCAGTTCGCCCGCAGTTTCCTGCAGACCAAAAACCATAGTCGCTGGCTTGATCGCTTGCTGATTGCACTGATCGCGTTCGGTGCGCTGGTGGTCGGTTTGTCGCTGATGACCAGTTACGCACTGTCGCTGCGTCTGGCGACGATATTGGCACTGACCTTCACTGTGGTGATTTTTGCCGCCGGGATTCTGGCCTGGTGGCGTGGTTTGCGCGTGGCGCGCTATTTCATCATCGCGTGGTCGGCGTTTCTGCTCGGCGGCATCGTCAACACGCTGATGGTGCTCGGCCTGCTGCCGAACGTATTCCTGACCATGTATGCCAGCCAGATCGGCTCAGCTATCGAAGTGGCGCTGCTGTCGCTGGCACTGGCCGACCGGATCAATGCGATGCGCGAGCAACAGGCGAAGACCCTGTATGACGCCGGGCAGAAACTCGAAGTGCTCAACCAGCAACTGGCCCACAGCAACAAACTCAAGGACGAATTCCTCGCGACCCTGACCCACGAATTGCGCACACCGATGAACGGCGTGATCGGTTCGCTGGAGCTGATGCAGACCGTCGAGCTGGATCCGGAGCTTGAGCAATACCAGCAGACCGCCGCCGGTTCCGCGCGGGACATGATGCGCATGGTCAACGGCATCCTCACCCTCACGGAATTGCAGGCCGGCAAGCTCAAGGCTGCGCCGGGCAGTTTCAGCCTGCGCGCGGTGGTCGAAGCGTTGCGCGTGCAGTTCGACAGCAACGCGGCGAGCAAGTCGCTGGACTTCAAGGTCGAGGTGCTGCCGACCCTGCCAGATCGCCTGTACGGCGACAGCGCCAAACTCGCGCAATGCCTGGAATGCCTGCTGGACAACGCGATCAAGTTCACCCGCGTCGGCGGGCTGGCGCTGCGGGTGACCGGCAAACCGTCGACGGACAATCGCCTGGCGTTGTCGTTTGCGGTGATCGACACCGGCATCGGTTTTACCGATCTGGGCGAGGCGACGATGTACCAGCGCTTCTTCCAGCTCGACGGTTCGATGACCCGCGAATACGGCGGACTGGGCGTGGGGCTGGCGATCTGCCGACAGTTGGTTGAGCTGCTCGGCGGCAAGCTCACTCATCGCTCGGAGCCCGGACGTGGCAGCCGTTTTCAACTGGACGTTGAGTTTGAACTGCCGGCGGTTGAAGCTGCGCCGATCGTCGCGCCTTCGCACGATTGTGTGCGTGCGCCGCAGGACTGCACGGTGCTGCTGGTGGATGACAACAGTGTCAACCAACTGGTGATGCGTGGCATGTTGCTCAAGCTCGGCTTTCGCGTGCGTACCGCCGACAACGGCGCGGCGGCATTTGATTGCTTGCAACGAGAGACTTTCGACGCAGTGCTGATCGATTGCCAGTTGCCGGCTTACGACGGCGCGTCATTGTGCTGCCAGATTCATGCGTTGCCGGGCTGCGCGAACTTGCCGGTATTCATGCTGGCGCTAACTGCCGACCGAGAGCTTTGCGCAACGGGGGCGCCGGTCGATTACTTGAACAAACCCGTAAAATTCGAAGATCTGCAATCTGCGCTGGAGCGGCGGGTGTTGTGCTGCTAACAGGGTAAAAGCGCCGCAAATTCGGCGGATATGACACTTTGACCGGTTGCGGAGCGGTGCTTAACTGGGTTCCTTGGTTGCCCGAAGGAGCCCGTCATGAACCTGCATCAGTTCGCCGAAACTCACGAAGTCACCAACCAGCCACCGTCGCTGGACGGCACTAACCTGTACCGCATCGACCTGCCGTTGCAGGAGTGGTCGCGGCGCTTTGGTGCCGGGTGGGCGGAGTCGCGGATCGATGCCTACGGTGCACTCGCTGGTGGGCCGTTGATGGAAGCCGGGTTCCTCGCCAACCAGAACAAACCTACGTTCGCCAGCCATGACCGCTACGGTCATCGCATCGATCTGGTGGAATTTCATCCGGCCTATCACGAACTGATGGGCACGGCGATCGAGCATGGCCTGACGTCGCTGCCATGGACCCATCCACAGGACGGCGCGCATGTCGCGCGCGCCTCGATGACCTATCTGCACAGCCAGGCAGAAGCCGGCAGCGGTTGCCCGTTGACCATGACCTTCGCCAGTGTGCCGGCCCTGCGTTTGCAGGCGAACATCGCTGAGCAGTGGCTACCGAAAGTCCTCGCCACCGAATACGACCCACGCAACGTCGGCATGGCGCACAAGGCCGGCGTGACCATCGGCATGGCCATGACCGAGAAACAGGGTGGCACCGACGTGCGCGCCAATACCACAAAGGCTTACCCGGTCGGCGCCAGTGGCCCGGGTCAGGCTTATGAACTGGTCGGGCACAAGTGGTTCTGCTCGGCGCCGATGTGCGATGCGTTTCTGACCTTGGCGCAGACCGACAAGGGTTTGAGTTGTTTCCTGCTGCCACGGCATCGCCCGGACGACACGCGTAATCAGTTCTACATCCAGCGCCTGAAAAACAAACTCGGTAACCAGTCCAACGCCTCCAGCGAAGTGGAGTTCCGTGGCGCGCTGGCGTGGATGGTTGGTGAGGAGGGGCGCGGCGTGCCGACTATTATCGAGATGGTCGCTATGACTCGGTTCGACTGCATGGTCGGTTCCAGCGCGTTGATGCGTCAGGCGCTGACCCAGGCCAGCCACCACTGCGCACACCGCAAGGTCGGCGGCAAACTGCTCAGCGAACAGCCGTTGATGCAAAACGTCCTGGCTGATCTGGCCTTGGAAAGCGAAGCCGCGCTGGCCCTGAGTTTGCGCATGGGCAAGGCGCTGGATCATCTGGATGATCGCCACGAAGCGCAATTTGCGCGGCTGGTGACGGCGGTGGGCAAGTATTGGATCTGCAAGCGTGCGCCGGGGATGATCAACGAAGCGGCGGAATGCATGGGCGGCGCCGGGTATGTCGAGGACAGCATCCTGCCGCGTCTGTACCGCGAGGCGCCGGTGAACTCGACGTGGGAAGGTTCGGGGAATGTGCAATGTCTGGACGTACTGCGGGCGTTGTCGAAAGAGCCGGGTGTGCTTGATGTGTTGTTCAGCGAATTGGGCGACGGGCACGGTGACAAGCGCCTGGCCGCGCATATTCAGCAGTTGCAGGCGCAGTTCAAGGACACCAGTGACATTCAGTATCGGGCTCGGCAACTGACCGAAGACATCGCGCTTGGTTTACAGGCCAGGCTTTTATTGGAGGCCGGAAATTCAACGGTCAGCGATGCCTTCATCGCCAGCCGCCTGAGCGGTGGCGGCCGGGTTTACGGCGCCTTGCCGCGTGGGCTAGACGTCGAAGCTATCGTCGCCCGCTCGACCCCGCAAGGTTTCTGACCGCAATCTCCCCAACACTACAAAACCCTGTGGGAGCTGGCTTGCCAGCGATGGCGGCCTGTCAGTCAACACTGATGTTGCATGTGCCGGCCTCATCGCTGGCAAGCCAGCTCCCACAGGGGTTCGCTTTGTCTGAAAGATTTGGGTACACCCACAACGCCACTGTTCCCGTGACGCCACGATGCAGGCAAGATGAAGCTCTGCAAGTCAGAACACAGGAAGCTGATCGTGACCGAAGCGTTTATTGTCGTTCAAACCGCCGAACAAGCCGTGGACCGTCTGGCCGAGCTGCATGAGCGGGCCACCACTGCGCTGAACTCGGCGCTCAAGCGTTACCTCAAGGATCGCGTCGAACCCGACGCTGCGCAGCGTGCTCTGTTTCGTTATCCCGAACTGCGTCTGACCTATCATTGCCAGGGCGAAGTGCCGCAGACCACCCGCGCTTATGCCAAGGTGCAACTGCCGGGCACCTATAGCGTCACCGTCACCCACCCGGCGGCGTTCCGCAAATACCTGCTCGAACAGTTGGTGCCGTTGATGCACGACTTCACCGTGACTGTGGAAGTCGGCGTCAGCCAGCAAAACATTCCGTATCCGTACGTGGTCGAGCAGGGCGATGAACTCGCCGGCTCTGGCGTCACCGCTGCCGTGCTGGCGCGGGTGTTCCCGAGCACCGACTTGTCTGCCGCTACCGATGGCATCGCCGACGGTCTTTACGACTGGGAAAACACCGATCCGCTGCCGCTGGCCTTGTTCGACGCCGCGCGCGTGGATTTCTCCCTGCGCCGTCTGGTGCACTACACGGGCAGCGACTGGCGGCATGTGCAGCCGTGGATTCTACTGACCAACTATCACCGCTATGTCGACCAGTTCATCGTCCATGGTCTGGAACAGTTGCGCCGCGACCCGCGTTTCGTGCGCATGGTCTTGCCGGGCAACGTGATCATCGAGAAGGGCATGGATCACGGCGAAGCGTCGGCGATTGCTGCCGGTGTGGTCTGGCACCGTTACCAGATGCCGGCTTATCACCTTATCGCCAGCGATGGCCACGGCGTGACGCTGGTCAACATCGGCGTCGGCCCGTCCAACGCCAAGAACATCACCGACCACTTGGCGGTGCTGCGTCCGCATTGCTGGCTGATGATCGGCCACTGCGGCGGCCTGCGTCAGTCGCAGACCATCGGCGACTATGTGCTGGCCCACGCTTACATGCGTCGCGACGGCATTCTCGACCGTGTGGTGCCGCCGAACATCCCGATCCCGGCCCTGGCGGAAGTGCAAATGGCGTTGCAACAGGCTGCCGCCAATGTCACTGGCGAGAAGGGCGATGATCTGAAAAAACGCCTGCGCACCGGCACCGTGCTGACCTATGACGATCGTAACTGGGAATTGCGCTGGGCGCAGGAACGACCGTTGATCAACCTGTCCCGCGCCGTGGCCGTGGACATGGAAAGCGGCACGATTGCAGCGCAGGGTTATCGCCTGCGGGTCCCATACGGCACGTTGCTCTGCGTTTCAGATAAACCGCTGCACAGTGAAATCAAACTGCCGGGTTCGGCCAATGCCTTCTATGAACGCGCGGTCAGCCAGCACTTGAAGATCGGCATTGAAGCGGTGGACCTGCTGCGCACTGAACTCAACTCGTTGCACTCGCGCAAATTGCGCAGCTTCGACGAGCCGCCGTTCCGTTAACGCTTAGTCGTGGTCATTTGGCGGTCGGGGCACTAGCATTGTCAGCCCTGATCGCTAAATGTCTGCTCTCTTATGTCTCGTCCCCCGCGTCCACCTTCCCGCCGCCCCGGCGCGAAGCCTCAGTCGTCCGCGCCGCGCCGTGTTGCCAAGGCACCCCCGGCCGAGCCGAAACTGATCCTGTTCAACAAACCGTTCGATGTGCTGACGCAATTCAGCGACGGTGAAGGGCGGGCGACGCTCAAGGATTTCATCGATGTGCCCGGCATTTATCCGGCCGGACGCCTGGATCGCGACAGCGAAGGCTTGTTGCTGCTGACCAACGACGGGCAGTTGCAGGCGCGTATCGCCGATCCGAAACACAAACTGGCGAAGACCTATTGGGTGCAGGTCGAAGGCGTGCCGACGGCTGAGCAATTGCAGCGCTTGCGCGATGGCGTTGAACTGAATGACGGCATGACCTTGCCCGCCGAAGCGCGGCAGCTGGATGAGCCTGAGTTGTGGCCGCGCAATCCGCCGGTGCGTTTTCGCGCGACCATACCGACGTCATGGCTGGAACTGGTGATTCGCGAAGGGCGCAACCGTCAGGTACGGCGCATGACGGCGGCGGTAGGCCTGCCGACATTGCGGTTGGTGCGGGTGAAGATTGGTGACTGGACGATCGACGGACTCGATCAGGGCCAGTGGAAGGAAGTGCCGCCGCGCTTATAGAGCGCCGGATTCGATCAGGCCGATCACCACACTCTTGATGATGAACGCGGCCACGCCCAGGCCCAGTACGAAGAACAGAATGAACGAGCCAAAGCGCCCGGCTTTGGACTTCTTCGCCAGATCCCAGACGATGAAACCCATGAAAATGATCAGGATGCTGACCAGACCGGTCATCATCCACTCTTCTAATAAGGCTGGATCCATTGGGTTTCTCCGACGCGCACGCGGCTAAAAGGGCGCGGCGAGTATACGCCAAGGTGTGTGGGGTGACATTGATCTGGGTCTGATCCGGAACTGTTGCCCTCACCCCAGCCCTCTCCCTTTGGGAGAGGGCTGGGGTGAGGGGCTTTTGATCAGTTGCGCAGGTGGGTCAAGGGCAGTTCTGTGCTGTTGAGCACCTGATTCAGTACGAAGCTTGAACGAACGCTGGTCACCCCTTCAATCCGGGTTAGGTGTCCCAGCAATAGCTTCTGATAGTGATCCATATCCGGCACCACCACCTTCAACTGGTAATCTGCATCCACCCCCGTCACCAGACTGCACTCCAACACCTGCGGCAACGTGCGAATCGCCGCTTCGAAGTTCTCGAATCGCTCTGGCGTGTGTCGGTCCATGCCGATCAGCACATACGCCGTCAGGCTCAACCCAAGCATTTTGCGATCGAGCAATGCCACCTGACGCGAAATATACCCGTCGTCTTCCAGTTGCTTGACCCGGCGCGAGCAAGGGGAGGGCGACAGACCGATGCGCTCGGCCAGCTCCTGGTTGGAGATGCGGGCGTCGCGCTGCAATTCCGCCAAAATACTCAGGTCGTAACGGTCGAGTTTGCTCATCAATCTGTCCTTGGTTGTAACTATTGCGGCAGATTATCTATCCAGGGTTAAAAATTGCGCAAGTGGTGTTTATTTCAGCAATCTTCGCAATCCTCTGTCGCCGTCTCAGGCCTATTCTTATCACCAGAATCACTGCTCGGTAACACAGTCCACGCGGCCCGCCCTATCCGGCCTGCCGCGGCCGCCACCCCACCGGGGTTGTGCCGGCCCCCGAGCTGCACACTGTCCAGAAGACGGCGTGAGGTGAGCCGACGTCAAAAGCGTCGAGCCAGGACGAAGTTCTCTAAAGGGAGGCCGACGGGTCTCCCTTTTTTCTTGCCTGCGATTTCATGCTGGACGCTCAATAAATAAGTTGCGTGACTGATAACCTGTTGCAGAACCCGGTGTGTGTATTCCCGGTCTTAGTGACAAGCCCTCTTACATTTACAGGCCCCGCAGTGAGAAAAAGCATGAATTCGCGCATCTGGCGTCTGGCCGGTGTTGGTTTGCTGTGTGTGAGTGTCAGTGCGCAAGCGCTTGCCGATGAACCGCAGAATCGCGGGCCGGAGGGCGGTGGCCATGGCCAGGACCATCAGGGCAATAATCAGGGCCATGGCGGCAACAATCAGCCGCGTCCGCAGAATAATCAGCCACAGCAGAATCAGCCGCGCCCGCAGAACAACGAGATCATTCGTGGCGACAACAGCCGCCAGTTCGAGCACAACGGCAACAACAATGGTCCGTGGCAAAACCACGACCAGAATCGTCCGGCGTATAACCCCAACCCGGTGCGCCAGCCGCCACCACCGCCACAACTGCCGGCCAATAGCCTGCCGATCCAGCCACGGCCCGATACCGTGCGCCAGACCCAGGAACCGCGTCAGGGTTACTACCGCGACGAGCGCCCGCAAAACGGTTATCACAATCAGCAATGGCAGACCGGTAACCGGCCCAATGACAATCGCTGGCCGGGCCGTCCGGATGGTCATGGCAATGGCTGGGGGCCTGGTCCGCAATATCGACCGGGGCATGTGATCGACCGTTTCCCGGATCGTGACTACCGCGTGCCGTATCGCGGTCAGGATTACTTCTACTCCGCAGGCTACTGGTATCGCCCACAAGGCCCGCGCTACATCGTCGTGCAGCCGCCACGCGGGATTCGCATTCAGTATTTGCCCGATTACGCCCGTGAAGTGTGGATCGGTGGTTCGCTATTGTTCCTCGCCGCCGGTGCCTACTACGCGTATCAGGAGGCGACCCAGGATTATATAGTCGTCGAGCCGCCGGTTCAGCCACAACCGCAGCCGCAATCCCAAGGCTATGACGTCGAAGCCTATCCGGCCAACGGCCAGTCGCCGGAGCAGGTGCAGCAGGACGGATACCAGTGCTATCAGTACGCCGTGCAGCAAAGCGGTTTCGACCCGCGCACCGCGACGTATCAACCGGCACCCGAAGTGGTGCAGGCGTACCGTCAGGCGCAGGGTAATTGCCTGAGCAGTCGCGGTTATCAGGTCAGTTACTGAAGCCGGGTTTGCGCCCGTTCTGACTTGACCACTTCCTGCGGGTCGGCGTGCACCAGCACTTCGGCTCGCGGGTAGGCCTTGTGAATGGCATCGGCGGCTTGGTCGCTGATGCCGTGGGCCACTGACAGGGTCAATTCCCCCGGCAATTCCAGGTGCAACTGCACAAACCAGTGGTTGCCGGAGATCCGCGTGCGCAAGTCATGCGCGCCCAACACCCCCGGCACGCTGCAGGCCAATTCGAGCATGTGCTGACTGACGTGGGTTGGCAGTTCTTCATCCATTAGCACCGAAAAACTTTCCCGGGCGATCTGGATCGCACTCCACAGGATATAGGCGGCAATGCCGAGTCCGAACCAGGCATCCAGTTGATGCCAGCCGAACCCGGCCAACACCAGCGCCACCAGAATACTGCCGTTGAGTAACAGGTCGGATCGGTAATGCAGTGAGTCGGCACGCACGGCGTTGGAACCGGTCTGCTTGATCACTCGATGCTGCAGCACCAGCAAGGCCACCGTCAGTAGCAATGAGAAAATGATCACGCCAATGCTGATCCACGGTGCGCCAAGCGGTTCCGGATGGTGGATGCGTTCATAGGCTTGAAACGCGATCAATACCGCGCTGCCGCCAATGAACAGCGCCTGCGCCATCCCCGCCAGCGACTCCGCCTTGCCGTGACCATAACGATGATCGTTATCGGCCGGGCGCAGCGCGTAATGCACGGCCAGCAGATTGAGCAGCGAAGCGATGCCATCCAGCGCCGAGTCGGTAAGGCCGGCGAGCATGCTCACCGAGCCGCTGAGCCACCAGGCGATGGCTTTGGCGATGATCAGCGTGCACGCCACCGCTACCGAGGCGCGGGTTGCCAGCCTGAGCAGGCGGGCGTGTTCGGGGCTGGATGTCATTGAACGTCCTTTTTAAGCGGCGGGTTGCAGGCCGAACATCGCCAGTTGTTGAGTGCTGCCCTTGTGTTGAATCAGGCGCGGATCATCCAGTGGGAAATCTCGGCCCAACTCGCTTTCGAGAATAGCCTGCAACTTGTGATTATCGACCTGGCCGTCCGGGCCGATGGCTTGCTTGAGTTTGGCCGGATCGATCTGCGCAGTGTGGCCCGGTTCGAAATAGATCGCACCGGTGGCGAAGTCGACGGCAAACGCGATCAGCCCGGGAATGACGTAGAACAGCAGGCCCACGGCGTCGAGCACGGCAATCGCCGGGTCGATCTTGCCGTCGATCTGCCCGCGCCGGTCCGGGTAGAAAATCGAACCGCACGCGGTAATTTGCGTGAGCAGGGTAGCGACCAGTACACCGCCGATCAGGCGAAAAGGTAAGCGCATGGGGAAATCTCCTGATTCATCTAAGAACGAAGCGTAGTCGTGTGAAGTTAAGACCCTGACGAACGCCTAGCAGTTCGCCGTTATACTCGCGCCTCTGTTTTGGAGCCAGCATGATTTCTTTGCCAATCGATGACGTTTTACCCGCCCTGCGTGAAGCCCTCGCGACACGCCACGAAGCCGTGCTCGAAGCACCGCCGGGCGCCGGTAAAACCACCCGCGTGCCCTTGGCCCTGCTCAATGAAGCGTGGCTGGCCGGGCAAACCATTCTGATGCTTGAACCACGGCGTCTCGCTGCGCGTGCAGCAGCGGAGCGTTTGGCCAGCGAGTTGGGCGAGAAGGTCGGGGAAACCGTCGGATATCGCATCCGTCTCGACAGCAAATTCGGCCCCAATACGCGTATCGAAGTGGTCACCGAAGGCATTCTCACCCGCCGTTTGCAGGATGATCCGGCGCTGGAAGGCGTGGGCCTGCTGATCTTTGACGAGTTTCACGAACGCAGCCTCGACGCCGATCTGGCGCTGGCCTTAAGTCTGAACGGTCGCGAGCTGTTCCGGGCTGAACAGCCGCTGAAGATTTTGCTGATGTCGGCCACGCTGGAAGGCGAGCGTCTGGCCGGGTTGCTGGATGACGCGCCGATACTGCGTAGCGAAGGCCGCATGTACCCGGTGACGATGCGCTGGGGCCGGCCGTATCAGCCCGGCGAGTACATCGATCAACGCGTTACGCAAACCGTGCTCGAAGCACTGCACGATGAAACCGGCAGCCTGTTGGTATTCCTGCCGGGACAGGCGGAAATCCGTCGCGTCCATCAACAACTGGCCGACGCGATCGGTGAGCGCAGCGATGTTTTGCTGTGCCCATTGCACGGCGAACTGGACCTCAACGCCCAGCGTGCCGCCATCGACCCGGCGCCGACCGGCCAGCGCAAAGTGGTGCTGGCGACCAACATTGCCGAGACCAGTTTGACCATCGACGGCGTGCGCGTGGTGATTGATGCCGGGCTGGCGCGGGTGCCGCGTTTCGATCCCGGCAGCGGCATGACCCGCCTCGATACCCAGCGCATTTCCAAGGCCAGTGCTACGCAGCGCGCCGGCCGGGCGGGGCGTCTGGAACCGGGCGTTTGTTATCGCTTGTGGTCGCAGGATCAACACGAGCAAATGGCCGCGTATGGCAGTGCGGAAATTCTTTCGGCGGATCTCGCCAGTCTTGCGTTGCAACTGGGGCGCTGGGGTGTGACGCCGGGCGAACTGGTCTGGCTGGATGTTCCGCCGGCGGCCGCTTATGCCCAGGCGCAGGAGTTGTTGCAGCGGCTCGGCGCGCTGGAAGGTGAGGCGCTGACTTCTCACGGTCAGGCCATGGCTGAGTTGCCGGCGCATCCGCGCATCGGGCATTTGCTCCTGCGCGGTCAGGCGCTGGGGCTGGCGAACATGGCCTGCGATGTCGCCGCGCTGCTGGGCGAGCGCGATATCTTGCGCGGTGCCGGGGCAGATTTGCACAGTCGCTTGGTTCTGCTATCCGGCGAAGAACGCGCCGCTCGCGGTGCGCACGGTGGTGTGCAGCGCGCCCGGCAACTGGTGCGGCAATATCGCGGTTATCTGCGCGGCAAGGCGAGCGAGCCGGTCAGCGATCCCGATCATCCGCGCTGGCTCGGTGCCTTGCTGGCGCTGGCCTACCCGGATCGCGTCGCGCAACAGCGGCGTG
The DNA here is from genome assembly GCF_024748675.1 of Pseudomonas sp. B21-041. Lineage (NCBI taxonomy): Bacteria > Pseudomonadati > Pseudomonadota > Gammaproteobacteria > Pseudomonadales > Pseudomonadaceae > Pseudomonas > Pseudomonas sp. B21-041. The sequence goes on along the minus strand of NZ_CP087175.1, from coordinate 5,567,881 downwards.
CCGGTGGCGCCGAATATCGTCTGGCCAACGGTCGCGCGGCGCTGTTCGCCGAAGCCGATAGCCTGATGAAAGAGCCGTGGATCGTCATTGCCGACCTCGGCAGCCGTCAGGGCCAGCGCGAGGAGCGGATTTATCTGGCGGCGGATTTCGATCCGGCGCTGTTCGATTCGGTGCTCGCCGAACAGGTGCGCAACGTTGATCAACTCGACTGGGACGAACGCGAAGGCGTATTGCGCGCCGAGCGCCAGCGCAAGGTCGGCGAGCTGATTCTCAGCCGTGAGCCGTTGACCGGTCTTGATGAAAATGCGCGCAGTCAGGCGCTGGTCAATCTGGTGCGACGCAAAGGTCTGGAACTGCTGCCGTGGACGCCGGAACTGCGCCAGTGGCAGGCACGTGTGGCGTTGTTGCGGCAGTTGGAATTGCACAATCAGGACGACAGTCAGTGGCCGGATGTCAGTGATGCGACGTTGCTCGATACCCTTGAAGACTGGCTGATGCCGTATCTGGGCAAGGTCTCGCGGCTCAGCCATTTTGCCAATCTGGATCTGTCGAGCATTGTGCGTAACTTGCTGCCGTGGCCGCTACCGCAGAAGCTTGATGAGCTGGCGCCACATCATCTGAGTGTGCCGTCGGGGTCGTCGATTCGTCTGGACTACAGCGAGTTTCCACCGATTCTCGCGGTGCGTTTGCAGGAGTTGTTCGGGCTGGTGGATACGCCGCGCATTGCCGGCGGGCGCCAGGTGGTCAAGCTGCACTTGCTGTCGCCGGCGCGGCGGCCGGTGCAAGTGACGCAGGATCTGGCCAACTTCTGGCGCAGCACCTATGCCGAGGTGAAAAAGGATTTGAAGGGTCGCTATCCGAAGCATTACTGGCCGGACGATCCCCTGGTCGCCGAAGCCACGGCGCGGGCGAAGCCTCGGGGCACCTGAGCAGCAGTGGCAACGCGCCATTAGCCCATCCGCCCTAATTGCCCCTGTTCGGGCCGCCTCCTAAAGTGGCGGCCCGAACAATAACAAGTTGCTGCCTGGCAACCTGTGCCCAAGGAACGGAACTGCCCATGTCATCTTTTCTCAAGTTCAAGAAGTTGATCTTCTTGTCGGCTGCGCTTGTCGTTGCCTGCAATTCGGCAAATGCCGAAGAATCCAACCCGGTTGGCGACTGGTGGATTATCTACGGCAACGGCGTTGCCCATAAAAACATCATGTACGTGGCGGATGCGACGTCGGTGGTGCCCTCGGAAAAAACCAAAGGCGCGACCATGGTGGCGGTCACGCTGGTGTATGAAGAACCTGGCAAACCAATGATCGACGTGTACAACCTCGAAACCCAGTGCTCTACGGGCAAGGTACGTTTTATCAATGGCCAGTCCATCGAGCGTCTCGCATACACCCTGCGTCATCTGAAAGTTGCCAACCAATGGCAGACCCCGAAAGAATTCTGGGTCCAGCAAGCGCTGAAGTTTGCCTGCGCGCCGGGTAGTCGGGCTAAAAACGACATGGCCGCCGTGGGCAAGATGGAATACATGCAAATGATCCAGATGCTCCAGCAGATGTTCTTCAAACTTGCACCGATTCAGGAAAAGAGCCAGATGATGGACAACATCGACAGTCTGCTCGAACTTAAAAAATAAGCCGGGACAGCCCATGACTTACATCCGTTTATTGCTGGCCATCGTGTTGGCCGCGTTGCTCTTGACTGGCTGTTCCACCATTGCGCAGAGCCGCTGGGAAGGGCGTGATGCGCAGGAAGCGCTGGACTTGTTCGGCAAACCCGACTCGATGAAAAAGGAGATCGGTCCGAACGGCGAACCCTTGGCCGTGCTGACCTGGTACAAGTCCGCGAGCTGGACCACCACCGAAGCGGCCGGGACTTCGATGACCCATACCGGCAATGGCATGGTGTACACCGAGCACTATCAACAAGTCGGGCACAGTTCCGATTGCAAATTGCAGGCGAAAATCAACCAACAGAAGAAGATCGCGCAGTTCCTGATCGAAGATGGACGGATCCTGCATGGCAAGTGCACCAATGTCAGGTATGTCCCCGGTTATATTCCACCAGGCATGTGAGCGGTCTTCGCGGTCAGTTGCTCGCGGCAATAATCGGCGAACAGCTGCGCCGGTTTGGTCAACTGCCCGCGCTTGAGCCACGCCGCCACCAAACCGGAACCGGTGACGTCTTCGACGATGTCCACGCACACGACTTTCTTGCCATCGTAGGTGCATTCCGAATGCGGTCTGGTTACCAGAATCGAAAAGCCGAAACCTTGGCCAACCATTCCGCGCACCATTTCAATCGATGGCGAGCTGAACTCGATACGCGGTGTTAATCCAAGCTCTTCGAACAGGCTGACGAAGTAGGTCCGGCTCGGCTGCACATCAAGCAAGATCATCGGGTCCAGACATAGATCGCGCAGCGACACTTGCTTGTACTGGGCAAAGCGATGATCCACCGGCAACAACGCATAAGGTCGTTGCGCCGGCATAAGCGGTTCGGTCTGGATGGTCGCGTCGAGCTCATGTTCATAAAGAATCACCAGATCGAACGCGCCTGACGTCAGGCCTTGCACCAGCTCTTGTTGTTCACCGTCGCGAATGCGGATTTTCACGCCCGGATACAGCCCCGAGAACCCGGAAATCAACTGCGGCAAATACAACGGCGCGACCGTTTCGAAACAACCGATATCGATCTGCCCGGCGACCACGTCGTTGTCGGCGAGGGCGTTCTGTTCGAACTCCTTGGCCATGCGCAACAGTTCTTGAGCCTTGCGAAAGAACCGCGCACCGCTTGGGGTCAGTGACACACCTTGGGCGTGGTGACGGATCAGCAGTTGCACGCCGAAGCTGTCTTCCAGGCCTTTGATCGCGGTGGAAATCGCCGGCTGCGCGATGTACAGCTTGCGCGAAGCCTCGGCAACGCTGCCGCATTCGACGGTGGTGATGAAGTATTTCAGCTGACGCAAATTGTAGGCGGCCACGGCAAACCTCAGGACGAGCGGACTCGACTTGCAAGCAATTTGTGCGCCGCCACGTCCGTTGCGCGACGATGTTGTTGTCCCTCAACCATAGCCACCTGCGCGGGGTTTGGGGAAAGTCGTTGCCCAGTGTTTTTATTGCCTGCGAAGACATTTTTACTATTTTTAGCCTGTGCGGGCCTGAGCGACCATCGAGGCACAATAACGTCTCAGGAGCATCCGTCGTGTTCGAGCTTGCAGAGTGGCAGCGCCGCGCCGTTGCATTGAAGTTTCCCGATCAGGCCGTGATCGACGGCAAGCATTGCGCGGCGCAATCGGGGCAGACTTTCGCTGCGATAAACCCGGCGACCGGGCAATGTCTGGCCAACGTCGCTGCGTGCGGCGAGGCTGATGTCGACGCGGCGGTGCGCAATTCACGACAGGTTTTTGAGGCCGGTACGTGGTCGCAACGTGCTCCGGCCGAGCGCAAACAGGTGCTGCTGCGTCTGGCTGATTTACTGATGAGTCATCGCGAAGAACTGGCGTTGCTCGACTCGCTGAACATGGGCAAACCGGTGATGGATGCCTACAACATTGACGTGCCGGGCGCCGCCGGGGTGTTCCGTTGGTACGCCGAAGCCATCGACAAACTCTACGATCAGGTCGCGCCCAGTGCGCCGAATGTGCTCGCGACCATTACCCGTGAAGCACTCGGTGTAGTCGCTGCTGTGGTGCCATGGAATTTCCCCTTGGACATGGCCGCGTGGAAGCTCGCGCCGGCGTTGGCGGCGGGTAATTCGGTGATCCTCAAACCGGCCGAGCAGTCGCCGTTTTCGGCACTGCGTCTGGCCGAACTGGCGCTGGAAGCAGGGCTGCCGCCGGGTGTGCTGAACGTGTTGCCGGGGCTTGGTGAGCAGACTGGCAAGGCCTTGGGTCTGCACGCGGATGTCGATTGTCTGGTGTTCACTGGCTCGACGCAGGTCGGCAAATATTTCATGCAGTACTCCGCACAATCGAACCTCAAACAGGTCTGGCTGGAGTGCGGCGGCAAGAGTGCCAATCTGGTGTTCGCTGACTGTCAGGATCTCGATCTGGCGGCGGAGAAAGCCGCGTTCGGGATCTTCTTCAATCAGGGCGAAGTCTGCTCGGCCAACTCGCGCTTGCTGGTGGAGCGCTCGATTCATGATGCGTTTGTCGAACGCCTGAAAGCACAGGCCGAGCGTTGGTTACCGGGGGATCCGCTGGATCCGCAGAGCAGCGCCGGGGCGATTGTCGACAGCAAACAGACGGCGAGCATCATGCGCTTTATTCGCAGTGCCGAGCAGTCGGGGGCGACGCGAGTGTGTGGTGGGCAGCAGCGGCATTTCAACGGGTCGGATAATTTTATTGAGCCGACGATTTTTACCGGTGTGACAGCTGACATGCCGTTGTTTCGTGAAGAGGTATTTGGGCCCGTGCTGACGGTCGTGCCATTCGACAGTGAAGAGGAAGCGGTGCGGTTGGCAAACGACAGTGTCTACGGGTTGGCGGCGTCGCTGTGGACCGATGACCTTAACCGCGCCCATCGAGTGGCGCGACAGTTGCGCGCGGGTACGGTGTCGGTCAACACGGTCGATGCGCTGGATGTGACGGTGCCTTTCGGCGGCGGCAAGCAATCGGGTTTTGGCCGGGATCTGTCATTGCATTCATTCGACAAATACACCCAACTGAAAACTACCTGGTTTCAATTGCGCTGAAACCGGGTCGCCCTTATCGCTGGCAGGCCAGCTCCCACACTGGATCTAAGTCGCACGGCAGATCCCCTGTGGGAGCGAGCCTGCTCGCGAAAGCGGTGGGTCAGCAGCGAAAATGTCGACTGACGCGGCGCCATCGCTGGCAAGCCAGCTCCCACAGGTTTCAGCGTTGTTCACACAATCCAGGCACACTCGCGATCCCTGTGGGAGCTGGCTTGCCAGCGATAGCATTCTCCCCGTAGCCGAAAATCCCCAATTTGCACCCACCTCGCGCACCCCCGCAATCCCCGCCCTTTAGCAGTGCGCACTAGCCAGTTTTTTCATCATTTGCAGCCAACAATTTCCTGATTTTCCTCACCGCGCACATGGGCCACCATCGATCTTGCCCGCCAGCCGAATGTTGTCCGCCCAAGCGTCCGCGAGAGACCAACGGCAGCAACTGCACAACGGCCGGCGACCGTACTGCCCATGACAAAACTAAATCAACAGCGTCGGGAGTGCTCCATGATCAAGTCCTTGTGTTCACGTCTTACTCATCCTCTGGCAATCACCGCCCTTGCCGCCACGGTCGCGACCAGCGCCCAGGCCGGCACCTTGTCCATCGGCCACACCACGTGGGTCGGCTACGGCACCCTCTATCTGGCTCAGGACCTGGGCTACTTCAAGGAAAATGGCCTGACCGTCGAGTTGCCGGTGGTCGAAGAGGCCTCGATGTACATGGCCGCGCAGGCCTCCGGGCAACTGTCCGGCTCGGCCTCGACCATCGATGAAGTGCTCAAGTACCGTCCGCAATTCTGCTTCAAAGCCGTCGCGGCGCTGGACGACAGTCATGGCGGCGACGGTGTGCTGGTCGGCAAGGATGTGAAGAGCCTACAAGAACTCAAGGGCAAATCCGTGGCGGTCAACGAAGGCTCGACTTCACAGTTCTGGCTCTCGTACCTGCTGAAAAAGAACGGCATGAAGATGACCGACATCACCGTGCAGAACATGACCGCTGACGATGCCGCCACCGCCTTCATCGCCGGTCGCGTACCCGCTGCCGTGACTTGGGAACCGCACTTGTCGATGGTCCGCGACAAGCAGCAGGGCAAAGTATTGATCGACAGCAGCAGCACCCCCGGGGTGATCGTCGATGTGGTCGCGCTCAATTGCACGGTTATCGAAAAACAGCCGGAAGACGTCAAGGCGTTGGTCGCCGGCTTGTACAAAGCCGTGCAGTACACCAAGGATCACCCGGAAGACGCGTACAAAATCATGGCCAAAGGCGTCGGCGGTTACCTGTCTGATCCGAAGGAACTGGCCGCCGCCGCACAAGGTGTGCGTTTCTACGATCAAGCGATGAGCGAGAAGCTTCTCGGCTCGCCGGGCGAGCCCGGCGACAGCGCAGCGCTGATCAAACTGGCCAACGAAACCGCCAGCGAATTGCAGGGCAAACCGTACAACGTCAGCAACGACGAGCTGGTCGACAACCGTTTTGTCAGCCCGCTCTAGGAGGTCTGTCATGTTCAAGCGCAATTCGTGGCTGAGCCGCAGCCTCACACCGAAAACCGCTTTGCCGGTGCCAGTGGTGTGGAGCGCCAGCGCTCTGGCCTGGGTGTTGTTGGTCGGTCTTTGGGCCGGGTTGTCTTACGGCGGCATCGTCCCGGGGATGTTCCTGCCGACACCGGGCGCGGTGGTTGAAGCCGCCGTACGCCTGGGACGCGACGGCACCCTCGGCACCCATGTGTGGGCCAGTGTCGAAGTGGTGATGGTCGGCTTCATTGTTTCGTCGCTGGTGGCGGTGCCACTGGGGTTGCTGATGGGGAGCTTCCGCATCGTTCAGGCGTTTCTTGAGCCGCTGGTGAATTTCATTCGTTATCTGCCAGTGACCTCGTTTGTGCCGCTGTTCATCCTGTGGATCGGCATCGGTCTGGAGCAGCGCGTGTCGGTGATTATTTTCGGCGTGTTCTTTCAGCAACTGGTTATGATCGCTGACGTGTCGAAAGGCATTTCCAAGGATTTGATCAACGCTTCTTACACCTTGGGCTCCAACCGCCGCGACGCGGTATTGCATGTGATCGCGCCGGCCTCGGTGCCCGGCGTGCTCGACACGTTGCGGGTGACCATGGGCTGGGCCTGGACGTATCTGGTGGTGGCTGAACTGGTCGCCGCTTCCAGCGGTTTGGGTTACCTGAGCCTGAAGGCCATGCGCGGTTTTCAGGTTGACGTGATCTTCCTCGCCATCGCGATCATCGGCCTGCTCGGTCTGGTCACCGATCAACTGTTCCGCTTTCTTCGCCTGAGGGTTGCCGCATGGGCTCAGTGACTGCTGCCAATCATCGTTTCATCGAACCTGTCGCGACCCCGGCGCAAGCGGCGCCACGCTTGCAGGTGGACAAGGTCAGCCTGCGCTACAAGAAACCTGACGGCGGAACGTTTACAGCGCTGGAGGAGGTGTCGTTCGAGGTGCCGGATCAGCAGTTTGCCGTGCTGGTCGGGCCGTCGGGTTGCGGTAAGTCGAGTCTGTTGTATCTGACTGCGGGGCTGGCTGAGCCGACCTCCGGCGAGATTTATGTCGGCGGCCAGCAAGTGCAGGGCCCTGGCGCGGATCGTGGCATGGTCTTTCAGAGTTACACGTTATTTCCGTGGCTGACGGTACGCCAGAACGTCGAGTTCGGCCTCAAGCGTCGTGGCATGCCGGCGGCGCGGCGCAAGGAGATCGTCGATTATTACGTCAACGAAGTCGGTCTCGCCGGGTTCGCCGACAATTACGCCAAACAGCTGTCGGGCGGGATGATGCAGCGCGTGGCAATTGCCCGGGCACTGGCCAATGATCCACAGATTCTGCTGATGGACGAACCGTTCGGCGCCCTCGACAGCCAGACACGGCTGCAGATGCAACAGTTGTTGCTGCGGGTCTGGGGTAACAGCAAGAAAACCGTGTTGTTCGTCACCCATGACATCGACGAAGCGATTCTGCTCGGCGACCGGGTCTATGTGATGGGCGCGAAACCGGGGCGGATCAAGCAGATTCTCGACGTGCCGATCGAACGCCCGCGTTCACTGGACATGGTCATGGAGCGCTCGTTCATCGACATGAAACGACAGATCTTCGGATTGCTGCATGATGATCTGGAAGAGGTGCATTGATCCAACGGTCATAAAGCCTGGCCATTGTGAGAGCGAGCCTGCTCGCGAAGGCGTAGTGTCAGTCGATAAACAGGGTGCCTGACACACCGCTTTCGCGAGCAGGCTCGCTCCCACAGGGTCCTGTGGTGCAAGGGATGGCGAGGTCAGCTCACGGCCGGGCAAACACGGTTTTGACCCACCCCTGCAAGGTGTACTTCTGGTAGATGTGCTCAGGCACATCGACATACGGATCAGTAATGAACCGTTCCGGAATCACCGGATTAGCCTCATCAATGACCAAAATGTTCGCCGGGTTGTAAAAGTCATAGTCGACCACGCCCTGGTTGGTGGTAATGACTTTTTTGCGTGAGGCCATGGCTTCGAAGAACCGGAAACTCAATCCCGCCTGACCGGGCTTGGCAATGTCGAGAATGATCCGTGAGCGCTTGACCAGCTCCCCTACCGACTCCAGCGACATTCTTTGCTCGAAAAAGGTGATGCCCGGATGCGCCCCCGGAACCGGTTTGGACTGAACCAGAAACTTGTAATCGGTCAGCCCGAGGCGATCGAATTCCTCGGCCAGACCGGCAAGTACCGGCACCCGATCCTTGCCCGCCATCACCACAAACGCCGAGTACTCACCGGGTTCACCGTCCGCGATGTAGTCGTCGTAAATGAAGTTGTAGAGTTTTTTCAGCCCGTAGCTTTCGGCATTTTCCGGGTCGAAGGAAAACACCTCGTCATAACCGGTAAGGGCTTCGCGAGTCATCGGCCAACGACTGAAGCTGTCGTAGAGGTAGGCGATCTTGTGGTCGGAGACCTTGAGTCCGGCGGCCAACTGGTTTGCATCGATCTGGGCCGGGTTGATGATGAGTGCCACATCGAAACGTCCATGCGCAGCAATGGCTTTATTGAACTGGCGTAACTGCGCCCAGCGTTTCAGCGGGCGGCGCAAGATCTTCGGCGCTTGATCAAAGCTGTTCTGCATCGATGACGTATCGATGAAACACACGTCATTGTCGATCATCAGGTAGTCCGCCAGTTTGCGCGCGTAACCACCAATGTCCTTGCACACCAATAAGATTTTCATGGGATTCCATATCGTCAATTCGGGCGACGGGGCGATGATCCTCGGCCCTGCCTATGGCGCCGCCGGCAGCAGGAAGCGCGCAATCACCGGCAGGTGATCGGAGATGCGCAACGTGTCGTCCTGGCGCACCCTTGCTTCGACCCGCTTGATCTTCGGGCTGTAAAACAGATAGTCGACCGTGCGATCCGGGCCATTCAGGCCGGGGTCGTTGGGGTAGTGGGTCAGCCAGCGCGCACGGTCGATGCCGCTGGCTTCGTTGTTGGTCGGGATCATCGGGTACTTGTCCCACAGCAGATGCAATTCGCTGTCGGCGGAGTAGGGCGTGCGCTGTTCGGCAGGCAGGCGGCGGTACTGGCCCAGCGGCAACAGATTGAAATCGCCGCCGATCAGCCACGGCAGGCCTTGGCTCTCATACTTGTCGAGCACTTTGGCTACGGCGGTCAATTGTGCTTGCGCGGTGTCACCCGGTTGGCTGGAGCGTTCAAGGTGGGTGTTGAATACGGTCAGTTGCCCGCCGTCACTCAGGGGCAGTTTGGTCGCGAGCAGGGCGTCTTTCGGCTGGAACTGGCGGTTGATGAAGTTGGCGGCAGCGACCGGCAATTGCAGGCGTTCGGCGTGTTCGATGCGGTAGCGACTCAGGGTCGCCAGTTGCCGGCCGACGCTGCCGTAAATGTGCGGGTCGGGAACGAATTTGGCCTTCCAGTCGAACGCACTGGCACTGCACGGATACAGGTCGGCGACCCGTTCCTGCAACAGCTTGAGCTGGTTCTGATAGTCGCTGGCCTTGGCGCCGTCATCGAGCTCCTGCAACAGCACCAGATCGGGCTGCTCGTCGCGGATCACCCGCGCCACTTCGTCGAGGCTGAAGGCCATGTCTTCCAGTGTCGGCGCTTCATCATCGCCCTGAGCCAGATCATTCCAGAACACGTAGCGTTTGCCGGCCAGGTATTGCACGTTCCAGGTCATGACTTTCAGCGCCTGCCCGGGCACCAGCGTCGGCGTTGTGGCGGTGCAACTGACCGGCAAGGTTTCGCGGGCGTCGGGGCGCCAGGTAAGGCTGAACAGCAGCCCGCCGATCAGGGCGATGGCGAGCACGACAAACAACAGGGTGTAGCGCAGTAGACGGGTCATGGCTCGGCTTATAGCGTTACAGAAAGTGGCCCCGAGCATACCTGACGGTCGTCTCGAAGCCCAAGCGCAGTGCTGTCAGATGGCTCTGTCACGTTTGTCAGGTAATTCGCTGATCAGCATGAACAGGCGGAACAACACCACACTGGTGAACAGTTGCAGGAAGCTGTGAGCGCTGTCGATCAGAATGGCGATCACAGGATTCTGCGGCTCGGGGTACACCGCCAGTGTCGCGCCTTTGAGCAACCACAGCGGCGTCATCACGCAGAGAATGCACAGCAGGATCCGCCAGAAATGCCCGCGGGTCAGGCGCAGGCTTTCCTTCATCGCCTGCAATGGTCCCATACCGCGCAGTACCAGCAGGTATTCGCCGAACGCGAGCATCACCATCAGCATCAGGCCCGGCAGGAAGTACAGCGACAGGCCCAGCAGAATCAGCAAGGTATTGAGCGCCGTGAGCAACGCGAAACGCGGCCACAGAGTGGCGGCCATCGCCAGCAGATCGCGGTTGCGCGGCGCCTCGCCACGGCTGCGCGCATCGAGAAAGAGGATCAGTGCGGCGGTGTACAGCGGATACACCAACAGACCAACGATGATGCTGATCGCCGAGATGTTATCCGGCCCGCTGGCGTGATCGACCACTTGTTGCAGGAATGCTTCGAAAATCACCAGCGGCAGGCACAACCGCACGATGCTGCCCAAATGGCGTTTGAAAAAATACAGAGAGTCGCGCAGCACTTCGAGGGCATTCATCAGTCGGTATCGCAGGTCGAAAACAGTGGCTCACTTTAACCGATGATGGCTGGCGCGACACAAACGTAAACATTCGGTAAAGGTCATTGAAACGTTTTGTCACCGTCTCCATTACAGGAGAGCACCTCGGCCAACGTGGACGAGGGCAATGTTATCCCCGGCAATCTACGAGGTCGCCATGAACAGCGAAGAGCAAACCCTGATCGATGGACTGTTTTCGCGGCTGCAACAGGCCGAAACGGAGGCAGCCCCGCGCGACGCCCAGGCTGAAACGCGGATCAAGGAACACCTGACCCGCCAGCCGGCGGCAGGTTATTTCATGACCCAGGCGATTCTGGTGCAAGAGGCTGCGCTCAAGAGCCTCGACGAGCAGAACAAACAACTGACTCAGCAAGTCCAGCGTTTGCAGGCGGAGTTGCAGTCGGCCAAGGCGCAGAGTGCCGCACCGGCGCCGAGCGGCGGCGGTGGTTTCCTGTCGAGCATTTTTGGTGGCAGCCCGCGTCCGGCGCCGACTCAGAGCGCGCCGGCCTCGACTGGCGGCTGGCGCGAACCGGCACCGCAGCAGAATTACGGCGCGTCTGCACCCCAACAGAACTTCGGCGCGCCAACGCCTAACTATGCGCAACAAGCCGCTCCGGCAGCCGGCAGCAGCTTCCTCGGCGGCGCCTTGAAAACCGCCGCCGGTGTGGCCGGTGGCGTGATGCTGGCGCAGGGCATCAGCAGCCTGTTCCATCATAACCAGCAGCCGGAAGAAATCGTTGAAGTGATCAAGGAAGAACCGGCGCAGGTTGCCGACCAGAGCAACAACGGTTGGGGCGATGACCAGCGTGTGGCCGATAACGGCTTCTCTGGCAACGACCAGGGCGGCTTCACCGACACCGACTACGGCAACGACAATTCTTCCTTCTTTGATGACGACGATTCCTTCGTCTGATTCACCATTCGTCCGGAGCCCCTGAGGGCTCCGGGCCGATTATTCGCGGAACCCTCCTGATGGCTGGCATACTGAGCGCCTTTTTCGGGCCTGGCGCCTGATCCCGCTTCGTGCGCTTGCGCGCCCACAGGAACTCCGGTGAAAAAAATCGCAGTGTTCGCCGACGTGCAGAACCTCTACTACACCGTGCGTCAGGCTTATGGTTGTCACTTCAACTATGCCGCATTGTGGGCCGACATCAGCAAGGACGGGCAGATCGTCGAGGCCTACGCCTATGCGATCGACCGTGGCGACAGCAAGCAGCAACAGTTCCAGCAGATCCTGCGCAACCTCGGTTTCACCGTGAAGCTCAAACCCTACATCCAGCGCAGCGACGGCTCGGCCAAGGGCGACTGGGACGTGGGCATCACCCTCGACATCATGGACGCCGCCGACCACGTCGACGAAATCGTCCTGGCTTCCGGTGACGGCGATTTCGACATGCTGCTCGAACGCATCATCAGCAAACACGGCGTGCAAGCGGTCGCCTACGGCGTGCCGGGTCTGACCGCCAACTCGCTGATCCGCGCCGCCAGCCGTTATGTGCCGATCGAAGGCGCACTGTTGTTGAAGAATTGAGCTGTTACTGAAGAATTGATTTGTACGGAGTTGAACCCGGTTTGGAACGCATTGCAGTCATCGACTTTGAAACCACTGGCCTGTCGCCGAACAGCAACTGCCGCGCCACGGAAATCGCTGTGGTCATGCTGGAAAACGGCCGCATCGTCGAGCGTTACCAGAGCCTGATGAACGCCGGCGTGCGGGTCCCTGCGTTCATCGAACAACTGACCGGCATCAGCAACGCCATGTTGCGCACCGCGCCCTCGGCCGAGCAGGTGATGAACGAGGTCAATGAGTTTGTCGGTTGCACGCCGCTGGTCGCGCACAACGCCTCGTTCGACCAGAAGTTCTGGGACTTTGAACTGGGGCGGATCAAACGCACGCGATTGCAGAACTTTGCCTGCTCGCTGCTGCTGGCACGGCGCTTGATGCCTGCGGCACCAAATCACAAGCTCGGCACGCTCACCACGTTCGCGCGCCTGCCGCATACCGGCCAGGCTCACCGGGCCATGGCCGATGCCGAGATGGCGGCGAATCTGATGGCGCATCTGGCGGATCAGTTGCGGCACAAGCACGGCGTCAGCGAGCTATCGCACGACCTGCTGTGCAAGTTGCAGAAAGTCCCGGCTGCGAAAGTCAGCGAACACCTCCAACGCTACCGCTGATCCCCACAGACCGATCGTTCCTACGCTCTGCGTGGGAATGCCTCAACGGACGCTCTGCGTTCGGCTTTAAACGGGACGCGGAGCGTCCCGGGCTGCATTACCACGCAGAGCGTGGGAACGATCATTCGGGGGAGCCGAACTATTTGCCGTTGCTTTCGATGTGACCGAGCGGCACGCGCTTTTCAATCGCGCTCGACAACACAATCGAGGTCTTGCTGAAGCCAAACTTCGCCACCCGATTGATCAACTCCTCCAGCTCCGTCATCGACCCCACCGCAGCCTTCATCATCACGCACGGATCGCCCGTGACTCGAAAGCATTCGGTCAGTTGCGGGATCTTCACCAGTTCGTCGTAGACCTTCTGGCTGCCGTTCTGGTGCAGACGTAATTCGATCATGCATTGGATCGGCAGGCCGATTTTCGACAGGTCGATTTTCGCCTCATACCCGGTGATCACCCCGGATGCCTCAAGTTTGGCAACGCGCTCGGCCACCGCCGGGGCGGAGAGGTTAACTTTGCGTGCCAGATCGGCGTAGGACGCACGGCCATTTTCCAGCAGGGCGCTGAGCAGCATGCGGTCGTATTTGTCCAAGGCCGGACTCCTGAAAATGCCAGACTTTCGAAATCGTGGTTTATTCCACCGATCTCCGTGATTTCCAAAGTGTACCGGCGCTATAAACAGGTTTTGTAACTTATTTTTGCTCGTCAGCCTTTCTAGAATAATCCATCCCCTGACTCAGACTTTCGAGCTGCCCATGCCTGCCTTGCGCCGTTTTTCCTTGCCGCTGATCGCCGCGTTTTTTGCGTTGTATGTGATTTGGGGATCGACCTATCTGGTGATCCGCATCGGCGTCGAATACTGGCCGCCGCTGATGCTCGGCGGGGTGCGCTTCGTGATCGCCGGCAGCCTGATGTACGCCTTCCTGCGCTGGCGCGGGGCTCCGGCGCCGACCTGGGCGCAGTGGAAAGCGGCGGGGATCATCGGGATTTTGCTGCTCAGTTTCGGTAATGGCGCGGTGAGTGTGGCCGAGCACACGGGCGTGGCTTCGGGTGTGGCGGCATTGGCGGTGGCGACGGTGCCGTTGTTTACTTTGCTCTGTGGATATTTCTGGGGCGCGCGTAACACTCGGCTGGAATGGGCCGGGGTGGCGTTGGGGATTGTTGGTATTGCCATGCTCAACATGGGCTCCAACCTGCAATCGAGCCCCCTGGGCGCGGCGCTGCTGATTTTTGCGGCGGCGACCTGGGCGTTCGGCTCTGTGTGGAGTAGACATCTGCCGTTGCCGCAGGGCGCGATGGCCAGCGCGGTGGAAATGCTCGTTGGCGGTGTGGTGCTGCTGATCGGCAGCGTTGTCAGCGGCGAGCACCTGCAAGCCGTGCCGCCGGTTGAAGGCTGGCTGGCGCTGGCGTACCTGATCTTCTTCGGCTCGATCATCGCCTTCAATTCCTACATGTACCTGCTCAAGCACGTACGTCCGGCGGCGGCGACCAGTTATGCCTACGTCAACCCGGCGGTCGCGGTGTTGCTGGGGATTGTGTTTGTCGGCGAGACCATCGGCATCGAAGAAGCGCTGGCGATGCTGGTGATCATCAGCGCGGTGGTGTTGATTGGCTTGCCGCAGTGGCGTCGGCCGGCACAGCCGCCAGTCGTGGCGCCGACAGCCGTTCCCACAGAAACGCGTACGAATTAGGGTAAACTGCGCGGCATTGCATGCCTGCGTTATTTTTTCCTACGGTACTCCCATGACTTTCGCCACCCTTGGCCTGATCGAACCCTTGCTGCGCTCCCTCGAGACGCTCGGCTACCAGACCCCGACGCCGGTTCAGGCGCAAGCCATTCCGGCCGTGCTGGCCGGTCGTGACTTGATGGCAGCCGCTCAGACCGGCACTGGCAAAACCGCCGGTTTCGCCTTGCCACTGCTGCAGTTGTTGGCCATGGAAGGGCCGAAAGTCGCTGCCAACTCGGCGCGTGCACTGATTCTGGTGCCGACCCGTGAGCTGGCCGAGCAGGTTCATGAGTCTGTGCGTCAGTACGCCGAAAACCTGCCGCTGCGTACTTATGCGGTTTACGGCGGCGTCAGCATCAATCCGCAGATGATGAAGCTGCGCGGCGGCGTCGATGTGCTGGTCGCCACGCCCGGTCGCCTGATCGACCTGTTCCGCCAGAACGCGCTGAAACTCGATCAGTTGCAGACTCTGGTGCTGGATGAAGCCGATCGTATGCTCGACCTGGGCTTCTCTGAAGAACTGGCGAACATTTACCGCATGCTGCCAAAAAAGCGCCAGACCCTGTTGTTTTCCGCAACCTTCTCCGATGACATTCGCGTGCTCGCCGGGCAGATGCTCAACGATCCGCTGAGTATCGAAGTCAGCCCGCGCAACGTCGCCGCCAACACCGTCAAGCAGTGGATCGTCACGGTGGACAAGAAGCGCAAGGCCGAACTGTTCGTGCACCTGATGCGCAAGAACAAGTGGAAGCAGGTGCTGGTGTTCGCCAAGACCCGTAACGGTGTGGATGCGCTGGTGGAAAAACTCCAGGGCCTGGGCGTGAATGCCGACGGTATCCATGGTGATAAACCTCAGGCGACCCGTCAGCGTGCGCTGGACCGTTTTAAACTCAGTGAAGTGCAGATTCTCGTGGCGACTGACGTTGCGGCGCGGGGCCTGGATATCGAAGATCTGCCGTTGGTGATCAACTTCGATCTGCCGATCGTAGCTGAAGACTACATCCACCGTATCGGCCGCACGGGTCGTGCTGGCGCGACCGGTGAGGCGATCTCGCTGGTATGCGCGGATGAAGTGAACATGTTGTCGGCGATTGAAATGCTGACGCGCCAGACCTTGAAACGTCAGAACGAGCCGGATTTCGAACCGGAGCACCGCGTGCCGGACACCGATGCCAGCGGTCAGGTGATCAAGAAACCGAAAAAGCCGAAGAAGCCGAAGGCTTCCGGTGGTGGCGGCAAGCGTAATCTGGGCAAATGGGTCGACAGCGGCGAGACGCAGGCGCCGGAGCCTTCGGTCAAGCCTGTGCGTAAAGTGCCGGTGTTCAATACCGGGCCGCGCAAGCGCAAACCTTAAAGTCAAAAGCCCCTCACCCTAGCCCTCTCCCAGGGGTAGAGGGGACTGATTGGGGGATATTCGGGAATTACGCCGACCTGGTCCGACTGTTGTGAATCCACAATCGACAGGGCTTTCGCCAGACACCTCGGTCGGCTGACCAAATCCATAATCGACTCGGTCTTTCAGGTCGACGGATGATGTCAGACACCTCGGTCAGCTCCCTCTCCCTCTGGGAGAGGGCTGGGGTGAGGGTTCAGGCAGACGCCTCGGACTTGAGCCATTGCACAATACCCAAGCCCGCCGCCCGACCACTGGCAAAACACCCCGTCAGCAAATAGCCGCCCGTCGGCGCTTCCCAATCAAGCATCTCCCCCGCGCAGAACACCCCCGGCAACGCCTTGAGCATCAAGCGCTCGTCCATCGCCTCGAACGTCACGCCCCCGGCACTGCTGATCGCCTCGTCCAATGGCCGCGTTTTGACCAGAGTCAGCGGCAACGCTTTGATTGCCCGCGCCAGCAGCGCCGGATCAGCAAACGTCGCCGCATCAGTCAACTCACGCAACAACGCCGCTTTCACCCCATCAATCCCGACCTGACTGTGCAGATGCTTGGCCATCGACCGCGAACCGCGTGGCTTGCTCAAAGCTGCCTGCAATTTATCCACAGGTCGGCCGGGCAACAAATCGATGTGAACAACCGCCGCGCCATATTGGTTGATTGCCTCACGAATCGGCGCCGACAGCGCATAAATCAGACTGCCCTCAATCCCGGTCGCGGTGATCACGCATTCGCCCAAACGCGGAATATCGTCATTCAAACCGATGGCGATATTTTTCAGCGGTGCGCCGGCGAATTTGCTCACCATCAAATCGCTCCAGGCCTGCACTTCGAAGCCGCAATTGCTCGGTTGCAACGGCGCCAGTCCTACACCGCGCTGCTCCAGAGCCAGCATCCACGCACCGTCGGAACCGAGGCGCGACCAACTGCCGCCGCCGAGGGCAAGCAGCGTGGCATCGGGTTTGACGGTGATTTCACCTTCCGGGCTGTCGATGCGCAGCGCGCCATGTGCATCCCAACCGAGCCAGCGATGGCGTGTGTGGATAACGACGCCGCTGTCGCGCAGGCGTTTGAGCCAGGCGCGCAGTAGCGGGGCCGCTTTCATATCAGTGGGGAACACCCGGCCGGAGCTGCCGACAAAGGTTTCGATGCCCAGATCATGAATCCATTTACACAGCGCATCGGCATCGAAACCGCGCAGCAGCGGGGCGATTTGCGGCGCGCGCTCGGCGTACCGAGAAAGGAATGCCGGGTAGGCTTCGGAGTGGGTGATGTTCATGCCGCCGACGCCGGCGAGCAGGAACTTGCGGCCCACCGAGGGCATTCCGTCGTAGAGATCGACGCGGATTCCGGCCTGGCTCAGCACTTCGGCGGCCATCAGGCCGGCGGGGCCACCGCCGATGATGGCGACGTGAGCGGGGGAGGAGGCGGAATTCTGGGTCATGGCATGCGCTGCGGTATGGCGGGATAAGGCGCGCATTCTAGCAGCCGAGATCTTTTGTAGGAGTGAGCCTGCTCGCGATAGCGGTGTATCAGCCAAGTTAATGTTGAAGGTGCTGACGCTATCGCGAGCAGGCTCACTCCTACAAGGGATTCGGGTGGGCTTGAAATGTTGGTTGAAAAATGATCAGTGCGCTGCAGGCCATAACCGGTATGGCCTGTAGTCCCTTTCACTCAGGTTATCCACAGGCAGTTCCACAGCCATTGTGGGTAACGCAGCACAACTCAATGACAACCGTGTGACTGCCAGACCCGTTGCGCGCTGTGATGGAGGATGCCGTGGCGGCGGGCGAGGGCGTGGCGATCCTTGCTGTAGCCGCCGCCAATTACGCCCATCACCGGAATGTCGCGGCCCAGGCAATGGCGCATCACGCTTTCGTCGCGGGCGGCGACGCCTTCGTCCGTCAGTTGCAGATAACCGAGGGCATCGTCCTTGTGTACATCGACGCCGGCGTCATACAGCACCAGGTCCGGTTGATACAGCGGCAGCAGATAATTGAGTGTGTCGTCGACCACTTTCAAATAATCAGCGTCGCCCATGCCCTTGGGCAGCGGGATATCCCAGTCACTTTCCGCCTTGCGTGCAGGAAAATTCTTCTCGCAGTGCAGGGAAACCGTAATCGCCTCCGGCGTGTCATGCAGGATCCGCGCGGTGCCGTCACCCTGATGCACGTCGCAATCGAAGATCAGCACGCGATTGACCCGGCCGCTTTGCAGCAGGTAATGGCTGATGATCGCCAGGTCATTGAAGATGCAGAAGCCCGCCGGATAGTCGTAGTGCGCATGGTGGGTGCCGCCGGCCAAGTGGCAGGCCAAGCCATGTTCCAAGGCTTTTTCCGCCGCCAGAATCGAACCGCCGACCGCCCGTACCGTGCGCCGCGCCAAGGCTTCGTTCCACGGCAGACCCAGACGCCGTTGGTCTTCGCGGGACAACTCGCCGCTCATGTAGCGTTCGATATACGCACGGTCATGGGCGAGGGCGAGGATGTCGTTGGGGCAGATCTCGGGCCGCAGCAGGTCGGCGTCGCGGGTCAGACCGCTGTCGACCAGGTGATCGCGCAGCAGACGAAACTTGTCCATCGGGAAGCGGTGATCCGCCGGAAACTCGGGGCTGTAGTCTTCGTGGTAGATCAGCGGCAGTGGCATGGCGGTTTCATGTAGGAACGTAGGAAAGAGTGAAGGATCCTACCAGCGATGTAGACTTGCGGCATGGATACGGAGGGGCATGATGGAGCCGATACTGGAACTTGAAAGCGCGCGCTTGCTGATGCGTCAGTGGCAGGACGAGGATTTGCCGGCATTTGCCGCGATGTGCGCCGATCCTCAAGTGATGCGCTACTTCCCGACACCGTTGAGCCGACTGGAAAGTGCTTCGATGATCGGCCGCGTGCGCGGGCATTTCGCCGAGCACGGTTTTGGCCTGTGGGCGCTGGAGCGCAAGGACAGCGGCGAATTTATCGGTTTCACCGGACTCGGCGTGGTCGGCTTTGATGCGCCGTTCACTCCAGCAGTGGAAATCGGCTGGCGCCTGGCCAAGGAACATTGGGGCCTGGGTTACGCCAGCGAAGCAGCGTGGACCGCTCTGCGTTGCGGCTTTGATCGGTTGGCCTTGAAGGAAATCGTTTCCTTCACCGCGCAATCCAATTTGCCCTCAGAGAAAGTCATGCAGGCGATCGGCATGCATCACGCCCCGGAAGATGATTTTGATCACCCCAAGCTTGCCGTCGATCATCCGCTAAGACGGCATGTGCTGTACCGCATTACTCGGGAACAATGGCTGCAAACCTTGCATGGATAAGCCGACACGGACGTTTACAATGGCCGCCATATCATTGGCCCGCGCCAGAATCTGAATCGGCCGCCGCAGCCAAGACTGCGCGGCATAGTGCTTTGTGTGAGGAGAGTCTGAATGAGCCAAGTGTTGGAAGATCTGGTCGACTTGCTGACCCTGGAACCGATCGAAGAAAACCTGTTCCGTGGCCGTAGCCAGGATCTGGGTTTCCGTCAGTTGTTCGGTGGCCAGGTGCTCGGCCAGTCGCTGTCGGCGGCCAGTCAGACCGTTGAAGAGGCGCGCCATGTGCATTCGATGCACGGCTATTTCCTGCGTCCGGGCGATGCCAAGTTGCCGGTGGTCTATTCGGTTGATCGCGTGCGCGATGGCGGCAGTTTCAGCACTCGCCGCGTCACGGCGATTCAGAAGGGCCATCCGATCTTCACCTGCAGCGCTTCGTTTCAATACGACGAGGCAGGCTTCGAGCACCAGAGCCAGATGCCGGTGGTGGTCGGCCCGGAAAACCTGCCGTCGGAGCTGGAGTTGACCCAGCAACGCGCGCACCTGATCCCGGAACACATGCGTGAAAAACTGCTGTGCCCGAAACCGATCGAAGTACGCCCTGTCACCGAAAAGGACCCATACAACCCGCAGCCGGCCGATCCGATCAAATACGTATGGTTCCGCGCCGACGGCGCATTGGCCGACATCCCGGCGCTGCACAAATACTTGTTGGCGTACGCTTCGGACTTCGGTTTGTTGACCACCTCAATGCTGCCCCACGGCAAATCGGTGTGGCAGAAAGACATGCAGGTCGCCAGCCTTGATCACGCGCTGTGGTTCCACAACGATCTGCGCGCCGATGACTGGTTGCTCTACGCGATGGACAGTCCGTGGGCCGGCAATTCCCGTGGATTCTCCCGTGGCAGCGTGTACAACCGCGCCGGGCAACTGGTCGCTTCGGTGACGCAGGAAGGCCTGATCCGCCATCGCAAGGACTGGGCATGAGTCTGAAAGAGGTCAAGCACTGGGTGTTCGATATGGACGGCACGCTGACCGTCGCCGTGCATGATTTTGCGGCGATTCGCGTGGCGCTGGCGATTCCGCCGGAGGACGACATCCTCACTCATCTCGCCGCGTTGCCGGCGGATGAAGCAGCGGCGAAACATGCCTGGTTGCTGGAGCACGAGCGCGATCTGGCGCTTGGTTCGACCCCGGCGACCGGAGCGGTGGAGCTGGTGCGCGATCTGCATGCGCGCGGTTATCGCCTCGGCATTCTGACCCGCAATGCGCGGGAGCTGGCGCATGTGACGCTGGAAGCGATTGGTTTGGCTGACTGTTTTGCGGTGGAAGATGTGTTGGGCCGTGATGAAGCACCGCCGAAGCCGCATCCGGGTGGGTTGCTGAAGCTGGCAGACGCTTGGGAAGTACCGGCCAGTGAGATGGTGATGGTCGGTGATTACCGCTTTGATCTGGATTGCGGGCGAGCGGCGGGCGCGCGGACGGTGTTGGTGAATCTGCCGGAAAACCCGTGGCCCGAGTTGGCCGATTGGCATGCGAAGGATTGTGTCGAATTGCGCAGGATGTTGTTTACCTGACATCTCGGTTGTTTGATCTGGCCTCATCGCTGGCAAGCCAGCTCCCACAGGGATTTTCAGTGGATGCAAAATGTGTGCGACACAACCCACTGTGGGAGCTGGCTTGCCAGCGATGGCGGCAGATCATTCAATGCAGGACTTATTCAAACAACGCCTTCTGCCCCTCCGGCGAGGTCAACATCCCATCGCCGTTATGCCCAACCCCGGGCACTTCAACTAGCCGCTGATTCACCCCTTCCGGATGCCGACGCAGCAAATAGCCGAAGTACAATTTCCCACGCTCCAAGCGATACGCACCTTGCGCTTCGGCTTCACAACGCTTGTCCAACGCCGGATGCTTGGGATCGACGTCCTGCTGTCCAAGCAGATAAATCACCTCGCGCTTGATGTAACTGCTCTCAAGCTGCAACGGCGTTTGCCCACCGGCGTACACCGGCATGTCTGACAGACCGTACTTCCAGCGATTGAAACCCGCGCATTTGGCGTGATCGAACGCCACCGGCCGTTGTTCATTGAAGTAGGCATACGATGACGGGTTGGCGACCACGTAGCGCAAGCGAATGCCGTTGGCCTTCAGCGCAGGCTGATCCTTGGCCAGCAGGGCATAGCGCTGCACCACCTGGCCACCGCCAGAATGACCGAAGATCACGATCTGCTTCACGTCGGGAAACTGTTTGCGGTCGCTGATCCGTCCGACGATCTCATCAAGTGCGGCGTAGGAACTCAACGGGTTCGGCCCTGTGGATAAGCCGCCGCCCATCCACTCGTTGCCTTGCCAGCGCAGCAACGTGGCGGGGAGCGAGTACAGCGCGACATCGCTTTCATTGAGGAACTGCGGCGCGATTACCAGCGTGTGGGCACTTTGTCCCGCTAGCTCGGCGGCGCTCTCGGCGCTTTTGCGATAGGTTTCCGAGTTGCGCAACCGGCCATGAATGACGATCAGCACCCGTTCGATCTTCTCCGGCGCAGGACCAATGCCGACCGCCATTTCCCCGGCCTTGAGTTGCAAACGACCGGGGCTGATCGCATCGACACCGGCGGCTTGCGCAGTGCTGCCAACGATCAGTAACGCCAAAAGCCATTTATGCATTTACAGGTTTTTCGCCGCGAAGGTATCGCACTGGCCGACCTGGCCCTGCGCGAATCCGGTTTTGAACCAGCGCACCCTTTGCGCCGACGTACCGTGGGTGAACGAGTCCGGCACCACACGGCCCTGACCCTGTTGTTGCAGGCGATCATCACCGATGGCGTTGGCCGCATTCAAGGCCTCTTCGATATCGCCCGGTTCCAGCCAGTTCAAACGCTTCTGCGCACTGTAGGCCCAGACGCCGGCGAGGCAGTCGGCCTGCAATTCCTGACGCACCAGCAAACCGCCGTCGCCTTCCATCTGCCGACCTTGCTGGCGAGCTGTCTGAATTTTCGCCGAGACGCCGAGAAGCGTCTGCACATGATGTCCGACTTCATGCGCGATCACGTAGGCCTGGGCGAAGTCACCGGCCGCTTTGAAGCGTTGCGACATTTCCTGGAAGAACGCCATGTCCAGGTAGACCTTCTGATCCGCCGGGCAATAGAACGGGCCAGTGGCCGAGGTTGCCAGACCGCAGGCGGAGTTGACCCGGTTGCTGAACAGCACCAGGGTCGGGTCCTTATATTGGCGCCCGGCCTGTTGGAAAATCGAGCCCCAGGTATCTTCGGTATCGCCGAGGATCGAGCGGACGAACTCGGCCTGTTCATCGTTCGCCGGCGGGGCCTGACGGGTTTGCGAGGTTGGCGCCGATTGTTGGGTGGATTGCCCGGCGAGCTGACCGAGGATCTGCATTGGGTCCTGGCCGGTGATCCAGCCGATACCGACGATCAGCAGGATGGCCCCCAGGCTCAGGCCTTTGCCGCCGCCGAAGCGCATGCCGCCACCACCGCCGGCATCATCACCACGGGCATCGACGACGTTGTCACTGCGTCGGCCTTTTTTCCATAGCATGTGGGAATCCTCTGTGTGTATCGGGTGGTGATGAGTGTTGCTGTTGTGTGAGTGTGGCGCCAGTCCGGTCGTCCGTCTATTGGCCACACGCAAACAGGCCCGGCCTCGTGTTGACGAGGTCTGGCCTGTTATTGACGGTCTGGCACGCGGCAAATTCAATCCCGCGCAGGATTTCTATCGCTGGATTATCAATCAGCGATCAAAGGCATCCCACTCCGGGGCGAAATCCGGGCTGACCTGACGCTCGCGTTTTGACAGGGCTGCGATTAATGCGCGGTCTTCATTGTCGAGTTCGACCTGCAGCGATGCGAGGTTGGCCAGTTGATTGGCCCGGCTGCTGGCCTTGGGAATCGCTGCGACGTTGGGTTGATCAAGCAACCATTTCAACGCTACTTGGGTCGGCAACACGCCATGTTTGTTGGCGATCTGTTGAATCTGTGGGATGTCTGAGACCTTGTTGCGCGCCAGCGGGGTGTAGGCCGTTAGTGCCATGTCGTGTTGACGGGCGTAGTCGAGCAGGGCGTTTTGGCCGAGCAGGACGTGGTATTCGACCTGAATCGCTGACAGACCGATGCCGTATTCCTCGACGACTTTGCGCAGCAACGGCAGCGGACAATTCGCCACGCCGATGTTGCGTGCCAGCCCCTGTTTCTTGAACGAAGCCAATGTCTCGAGGGTGCGTGGCAGGTCCCAGTCGGTGGTGGGCCAGTGGATCATGAACAAGTCTACGTAGTCGCTGCGCAACGCGGTAAGGCTGCGGTCCATGGAATGGCGCATCGCGTCGGGTTGCAGCTGATCCCACCAGACTTTGGTGGTGACGTGAATCTGCTCGCGCGGTGTCGGGGTATTCGCCAGTGCTTGTCCGACGGCGTCCTCGTTGTTGTAGGCCGCTGCCGTGTCGATGTGTCGATAACCCAGTTCCAGTGCTTGCTCCACGGCGCGAGTGCATTCGTCGCCGAGCATCGGCCAGGTGCCGAGGCCGAGTTTCGGCATGTTCAAACCTTGGGCATTAACGATGTGCTGCATGGTCGATCTCCTGTTCGAAAGCAGTCATGCCGGCGATATGCCGGGCGGCGATGTAACCGAAAGTCAGCGCCGGGCCGATGTTGATACCGCCCGCCGGGTAGTGGCCGCCCATGATGCTGGCCATGTCGCCACCGGCTGCGTAGAGGCCGACGATGGGCTGTTCGTGGGTATCCAGTACTTGCGCGTGCGGGTTGACCTTGAGTCCGGCGAAGGTGCCGAAGCAGCCCGGCTGGACTTTCACGGCGTAGAACGGGCCGGTGTCTATTGGGGCAACGCAGGGGTTGGGCAGGTTCGCCGGATCACCCTGTTTGCGGTTGTAGGGTGTTGCGCCGCGACCGAACAACGGGTCTTCGCCGTGGCGGGCATGGCGGTTGTAGTTATCCACAGTCTGGCGCAACCCGCTCGGGTCGATGCCGCAGGCGAGGGCCAATTCTTCAATACTGTTGCCGCTTTTCAGATAGCCGCTGCGGATAAAATCTGACACTGGCAGCGGAAATGGCCGCGATATGCCCAGTCCATAACGCCGTTGAAAGGCGCGCGTGCAGATCAGCCATGAGGCGACTTCTTCACCTTCCGGCGCAGCAGCGACCATGGCGCTGACGTAGTCGTAATAACCGTTGGCTTCGTTGACGAAACGCTGGCCGTTGCGCAGAACCCCGATGATCCCGGGTTTGCCGCGTTCAATGATGTGTGGGAAATGGCCGATGCTGCCGTCGGAATGTGGCACTTGCGATACCGGCGCCCACGCCACGGGCGAAGCTATATCGGCATTGACCCGTGCGCCGACACTTTCGCCCAGGCGCAAACCATCGCCGTCGACGGCCAGCGGCGGCAGCGCCCAATGCTCGTGACCGGTCGGCGTGCGCGGGAACAGGGCTTTGCGTCGCTCGATGTCATTGGCAAAACCACCGGCGGCGAGCAATACGGCTTTGCGTGCATGAATGCGGATCGGGCCTTTGTCTGTTTTGACCACAGCGCCCGAGACGCGCGAGCCTTCACGCAGCAGTTCCGTCACAGGCGCCGACTCCCAGAGCAGGACGCCAAGGTCTTCGGCGGACTTCGCCAGCCTTGCCACCAGCGCCACGCCGTTGACCAGTTGCATCGCCCGGCCATGCACGGCGAGGTCGAACAGGTGTCGAGTAAAGCGCCAGGTCACATGCCATGCCGCTTTCAGCGAGCGCGTCAGATTGAGGAACGCCGACAGATCCGCCCCGGCCATGATCGGCATGCCCATGAAGGACGTTTCGCGCATCGTTGTACGAAGGCGCTTGAGCAAGCGTCCGACCTTGCGTCCATCGTAAGGCGCGGCGATGACCGAGCGGCCACCGGTGCCAGCACCCGGCGTGTCACCATGAATGTCGGCAATGGCATTGCCATCGGCAAATTGCAGCGCAGTGTGTTGCTCGAAAAACCCGACCATGCGCGGTCCCGCTTCAAGGAAAGCGTCGATCATCGCCGGGTCGAAGTGCTCGCCCAGTTCATGGCGCAAATAGGTGCGCGGTTGTTCGATGTCTTCGATGATCCCGGCCCGACGCGCGAGTGGATTGCACGGCACCCACGCCCAGCCACCGGACCAGGCAGTGGCGCCACCGAATACCGGATCT
Organism: Pseudomonas sp. B21-041; assembly: GCF_024748675.1. Taxonomy (NCBI): domain Bacteria; kingdom Pseudomonadati; phylum Pseudomonadota; class Gammaproteobacteria; order Pseudomonadales; family Pseudomonadaceae; genus Pseudomonas; species Pseudomonas sp. B21-041. The sequence continues at coordinate 5,542,320 of NZ_CP087175.1, read as the reverse complement.
TTCTCGACAACGATGACTTTCAAACCATGCCACGCGGCAGTCACGGCGGCCGACAAACCGGCGGCACCGGAACCGACGACCAATACGTCGCAGTTGATATCAGGATGTTCGGCAGACATCAAACAACGCTCCGGCAGTAAGTTATTTTTGGAATTTGATTCCAGAAAATAACCAGTGTCGTGACGACTCGACAAGCCTTTAACCCATAAAATGGGCGGTTATCGAACGGCCGGTTCCAGATTTCGCTTTGCCGTCAATGTCTTCTAGAATCAGCAAAATTTCTTTGGACGTCCCCATGGCCGGCAGTCAAATCGAACGGGTTTTCAGCGTGCTGGAAAGCCTCACCAGTGATCCGCGCGGGCTGCCGATGCAGACGCTCGCCGAGCAGCTGGATATCCCCAAGAGTGCAACACACCGCTTGCTCGCCGAGCTGATTCGGTTGGGCTACGTACGGCAGAATGCGGAAACGTTGCGCTATCACTTGTCGACCAAACTGGTCGCTATGGGCTTTCAATACCTGTCGAGCTGCGGTGCCGATATCGTCCAGCCAGTACTCGACCGACTGGCGCAGGAAACCGGCGAACTGGTGCGTTTGGGCGTGATCGATGGCGAGCGCCAGACCTGGATTGCCAAAGCACAAGGCGCGCGCACCGGTCTGCGTTATGACCCGGACATGGGCCGCGATGCGCCGCTGTTCTACACCGCCTCCGGGCATGCGTGGCTGGCGTGCATGAGCGACGCCGAGGCGCTGTCACTGGTCGAGCGGCAGGCGGCGGAGGTGCCGGTGGGGATCGGGCCGAATGCGCCGCGTTCAAATATCGAGTTGCTGGAACGGCTGCGTCTGGCTCGTGAGCAGGGTTATGCCTGGGTCGAGGAGAGTTCGGCCGTGGGGACTTCGGCGATTGCAGCGGTGGTCAGGCATCCAACGGATGGTCGGGTGATCGGTGTACTGAGTATTGCCGGGCCAAGTGCGCGGATGCCGGGGGCGCGGTTGCATGAGCTGGCACCGCTGTTGCTGACCTTCACCGAAGAATTATCAGCAGCCAGCCTGGCCTCAGAACTGTTTATCTAATCCGAGTTCACACAGACCCCCTGTAGGAGTGAGCCTGCTCGCGATAGCGGTATGTCAGCCAACGTTAACGGCGACTGACACTCCGCTATCGCGAGCAGGCTCACTCCTACAGGGGATTTTTGTTGTTCACGAAGTTGTGCGGTGTTCGCACGGTTTTAGGATGGATGGGTGTTTGATTGTGGAACTCGGTTCTAAATTGTTGCTGGAGTGATATTCCAACAACAATTACAAAAGGACCGCACCTTGAATTCGCCCCTTCGAATTGCCCTGATCGGCGCCGGCAACATGGGCCAGCAACATTATCGGCATCTACAAACCCTCAACGAAGCAACGCTGTGTGCGGTGGCGGATCCTGGGCCGCAAGCAGCAGGGCTTGCGGCCGAATGGGGCGTAAGGCATTTCGCTGATCATCGTCAGATGCTGGAGCAAATCCGGCCAGACGCGGTGATCGTCGCCAATCCGAATAATCAACACGTCAGCACGGCGCTCGATTGTCTGGCGGCGGGTGTGCCGGTGTTGCTGGAAAAACCGGTCGGCGTGCACCTGGATGAAGTGCGCGAACTGGTTGCGGCGGTCAAAAGCAGCGGCGTGCCGGTACTGGTCGGCCATCATCGGCGCCACAACCCGCTGATCGTGCGGGCCCATGAATTGGTGCAGAGCGGGGCATTCGGGCGTCTGACCACGGTCACTGCGTTGTTCCAGTTGCGCAAACCCGACAGCTATTTCGAGATCCCGTGGCGCCGCGAACCGGGCGCCGGGATGTTGCTGACCAACCTGATCCACGACCTCGACCTGCTACGGCATCTGTGCGGTGAAGTGCGTTCGGTGCAAGCGATCACCGACAACGCCGTGCGCGGTTTCGCCAACGAAGACAGTGCGGCGGTGTTGCTGCAATTCGAAGGCGGCACATTGGGCACATTGAGCGGTTCCGACGCGGTCGCCGCGCCGTGGAGTTGGGAGCTGGATTCCGGCGAGAACCCAGTGTATCCGCGTCAGGCCGATCAGCCCTGTTATCTGCTGGCCGGGACTACCGGAGCGTTGAGCATTCCGCAGCTCAAGCGTTGGCACTATGGCGCTGAGCAGGTCGACGCCGGTTGGCATGAGCCCTTGTTGATGGTCGAAGAATCCTCCGGCGGTGACGACGCTTTACGCTTGCAGTTACAGCATTTCGTCCGCGTGGCGCGGCGTGAAGTCGAGCCGCTGGTGAGTGCGGCCGACGCTGCGCGCACTTTGGCGCTGATCGAAGCCATACGCGAGGCCGCGGCCACCGGCCGTGCCTGCCCCCCTGCACTGATTGAGGCTTGAACATGAACGAACGAATCCTGTCTCTGGCCAGCCTCACCGTGCTGGAGTTGTCGCCACCGCAAATGGTCGAAGTGGCGGCACGTGCTGGTTACAGCCATGTCGGTCTGCGCCTGGAACCGGCGACGCCCGAGGAGCATCATTTCCCTTTGGTCGCCGATGCTGAATTGCGCCGTCAGACTTTGCAGCGGCTGCGCGACACCCGCATCCGCGTGCTCGACGTGGAAATCCTGCGATTGAAGCCGCAAACCGTCGTCGCCGATTTCGAGAAACTTCTTACGGTCGGTGCGGAATTTGGCGCTACCGAATTGCTGGTCGCCGGTAACGATCCTGACGAGCAGCGGCTCACCGATAACTTTGCGGCGCTTTGCGATCTGGCCGCGCCTTACCGGCTGCACCCGCATCTGGAGTTCATGCCCTGGACTGATGCGCGCAACCTCGAACAAGCGCTACGAATTGTCGAAAACGCTGATCGGGAAAACGCTGCGGTGCTGGTCGATGCGTTCCACTTTGATCGTTCGGCGTCACGCTTGGAGGATCTGGCTGAAGTGTCAGTGTCGCGTCTGCGTTATGCGCAATTATGTGATGTAGCGGGGCCGAGGCCGTCAGACATGGCCGAGATCTTGCGTCAGGCGCGCAACGAGCGGCGGTTTCCCGGCGAGGGTGATTGCGATCTGCTCGGGTTGCTGCGAGCGCTGCCGACTAATATTCCACTGAGTCTGGAAATTCCCACGGTAAAACTGCTGGAGCAGGGCGTGAGCGGATTGGAGCGAGCGCAGATGGCGATCGACAGGACGCGGGAATTGTTGGCGCGACTGTGAGTCTTTTTTGTGGCGAGGGAGCTTGCTCCCAGTGGACTGCGTAGCCGTCCCCAATCGGCGACCGCCGCGCGATCTCCTTCGCCACCGTATTGTTGTTCAAACAGGGATAACCAATGACTGTCAGCACCCCGCTCTCCGGTGTCAACCAACCCTTCAAGGGGATCTTGCTGATTGTCGTGGCAACCTTCCTGTTCTCCAGTCACGACGCATTGTCGAAATACCTGTCCGGTTTTTATCCGATCGTGATGGTGGTCTGGGCGCGCTATCTGGTGCACACACTGCTGATGGCAGGGATTTTTCTGCCGCAATCCGGGTTGCGTGTGCTGCGCACCAAGAAGCCGCTATGGCAATTGGTTCGGGCACTGTGCCTGCTCGGCACCAGCCTGTTCTTCACCACCGCGTTGTTGTACATCCCATTGGCGGAAGCCACGGCGGTCAACTTTCTTGCGCCAGTATTGGTGACCGCATTGTCGGTGCCGCTGCTCAAGGAGCGAGTGACCCGAGGTCAATGGATCGCGGTGATCTGCGGCTTTATCGGCGTGCTGATCATCGTCCACCCCGGCGGTGAGTTGTTTACTCCGGCGGTGTTGCTGCCGTTCTGCTCGGCGCTGTTTTTCTGCTTTTATCAACTGCTGACCCGCAAGCTCGCCGAGGTGGACAGCCCGACCACCAGCAACTTCTTTGCCGGGTTATGCAACACGCTGGTGATGAGTGCACTAGTGCCGTTCTTCTGGCAGGTGCCGACGTTGACCCATGCCGGGTTGATGCTGGCGCTGGGCAGTTGCGGGATGACCGCGCATTTGTTTCTGACCCAGGCGTTCCGCCATGCCGCTCCAGCACTGCTGGCGCCGTTCGGTTATTGCCAGATTGTGTTTGCCGGGTTGTTGGGCTGGCTGCTGTTCAATCACACGCCGAGTCTGCTGACGATCATTGGCATCGCGGTGATCTGTTGCAGCGGACTGGCGGCAGCGTGGCAGCAGAGCCGCCGTTGAGGGATACGCAAACCCCTGTGTAGGAGCTGACGAGTGAAACGAGGCTGCGATCTTTTGATCTTCAACATCAAGATCAAAAGATCGCAGCGTGCCGCAGCTCCTACAAGGAAGCCGGGTGTAGGCAGATTACTCGGTGACGGTAGGAATCTTGCGCGGTGCCATGAAGTACATCCACGTCAGCGCAATGAAGTACATCGCCGGAATCAGGGTGAACAACACGGTGTAGTTGTTGTTGGTCACGGTGAGGATGTGGCCGACGATCTGGGTCATGAACATCCCGCCGATCGCTGCGCACATACCACCGAAACCGAACACGGTGCTCATCATGTGCTTGGGCGTGTAGTCCATTACCAGGCTCCAGATGTTTGCTGTCCACGCCTGGTGCGCACCGATTGCCAGAGAAATCGCGGCCACCGCCACCCACAGGTTGGCTGAGCCGGCGGCCATGATCACGCCGATGATGCAGCAAGCAAACAGGAGCATCGACAGCAGCCGCGCTTTGATCGAGTTCATCCCGCGACCGATCAGGAACGAAGACAGAATGCCGCCACCGACGCTACCGAAGTCGGCCGTGACGTAGATGATGATCAGCGGAATACCCATTTGGGTGACGTTGATGCCCAGATTGTATTGCTGATTGAGGAACGGTGGCAGCCAGTACAGGTAGAACCAGAACACCGGCGCGGTCAGCGAGTAGGCGAGGGCGAAGGCCCAGGTGCCGCGCATCCGCAGGATTTTCGAGAACGGCACGCGGGCCTGTTCCGGTTCGACTTCTTGCTGGATGTAGTCCAGCTCGGACTGTTTCACGCTCGGGTGATCTTCCGGGTTGAAGTATTTCAAGCCCCAGAACAACAGCCAGATCCCGCCCAGCGCCGCCATGCACAGGAACGCCGCTTGCCAGCCCCAGACGTGCAGGACCAGTGGCAGCAGCATCGGCGTGAACATCGCACCGACGTTGGTGCCGGCGTTGAAGATGCCGGTGGCGACCGCACGTTCGCCGGCCGGGAACCACAGGCGCGTGGTTTTCACACAGGCCGGGTAGTTCGCCGCTTCAGTCAGGCCGAGAATAAACCGGCAGACCATAAAGCCAACGGCTGACGTTGCCAGACCGTGGGCACCGGTGGCCAGGCTCCACAGCAGCACGGCGCAGAAGAACACGCGCTTGACGCCGACCCGGTCGATCAAGCGTCCTTGCAGGACGAAACCGATCGCGTAGCCGACCTGAAACCAGAAGTTGATGTTGGCGTAATCCATCGCCGTCCAGCTCATTTCCTTGGCGAGGATGGGCTGCATGACGCCGAGGGCGGCGCGGTCGATGTAGTTCAGGGTAGTGGCGAAAAACACCAGCGCCAGCATGCCCCAACGGGTCTTGCCGACAGCCATGGCGCCGCGGATCTTGTCGCCGATGCCACCCGTGGCAGTGCTCATGGCCGGAGCCATGCGGGAAGTCTGTGAAGGAATCATGTGTTCCACCCGTTTTTGGATTTGTTATTTGGTGTGCTTGTTACTTGCACGCTGCGACCGGTGGTTCAGATCCGGACTCAATGTGCAGTCGATGTTGGGCAGTGGACGAAAAATCGTCAATTCGCCAAACCGCCATTGTGTTCGATAATCGCACGCAAAACTAACCGGGTAGTACACTTTAAATTGCTGCCACGTTCGATGCAGCCAATAATTTCCCCCACTATAAAAATCATCCTGTGTAGGAGCTGCCGAAGGCTGCGATCTTTTGATTTTGCTTTTCAGCAATAAAGATCAAACGATCGCAGCCTTCGGCAGCTCCTACAGTAAAGATAAAGCGGCGCAGTCCGGGAGTTGAAACATGCAGCGTTCCATTGCCACCGTTTCCTTGAGCGGCACCCTGCCGGAAAAACTCGAAGCCATCGCCGCCGCCGGGTTCGACGGGGTGGAGATTTTCGAAAACGACCTCCTGTACTACGACGGCAGCCCGCGGGAAATTAAACAGATGTGCGCCGATCTCGGCATCGCCATCACTCTGTTTCAGCCGTTCCGCGATTTCGAAGGCTGCCGCCGTGATCGCCTGGCGCGTAACCTTGAGCGCGCCGAACGCAAGTTCGACCTCATGCAGGAGCTGGGCACCGACCTGGTGTTGGTCTGCAGTAACGCCTCGGCCGACAGCGTCGGCGATCAGCAAATTCTAGTCGATGATCTGCGCCTGCTGGCCGAGCATGCCGGCGCGCGCGGCTTGCGCATTGGTTACGAAGCGCTGGCGTGGGGCCGTCACGTGAATACTTATCAACAGGTCTGGGACATCGTGCGTCAGGCCGATCACCCGAGCCTCGGCGTGTTGCTCGACAGCTTCCATACGCTGTCGTTGAAGGGCGATCCCCGCGCCATTGCCGACATTCCCGGCGACAAGATTTTCTTTGTGCAAATGGCCGACGCGCCGATCCTGGCCATGGATGTGCTGGAGTGGAGCCGGCATTTCCGTTGCTTCCCGGGACAGGGCGAATTCGATCTGCCGGGTTTCCTCGCGCCGATCATCCAGAGCGGTTACGCCGGGCCGCTGTCGCTGGAAATTTTCAACGATGGCTTCCGCGCCGCGCCGCCACGGGCCAATGCCGCCGATGGTTTACGTTCACTGCTGTATCTGGAAGAGAAGACCCGCCAGCGTCTCGAGCAGGAAGCGACGCCTGTCGCCAATCGCGAAATCCTTTTCGAAACACCGAAGGCCAGCGAGTACAACGGCATCGAATTTCTTGAGTTCGCCGTTGATGAAAGCCTCGGCGCCAAGCTGTCGAACTGGCTGGAACGCTTGGGGTTCGTCAAGGCCGGGCAGCATCGTTCCAAGAGTGTGAGCCTGCTGCGTCAGGGCGACATCAATCTGATCCTCAACTCCGAACCGTATTCCTTTGCCCACAGCTTCTTCGAGGCTCACGGCCCGTCGCTGTGTGCCACGGCTGTGCGGGTCAAGGACAGCGCCAGTGCATTGGCACGCGCCGTCGCTTACAAAGGTCAGCCCTATCGTGGACTGGTCGGCCCCAACGAACTGGAACTGGCGGCGGTGCGCGCGCCGGACGGCAGCCTGATTTATCTGGTGGATGAGCAGGCCGACGTTTATGGCACCGACTTCAATCTGCTGGCAGATGCTCCCGCCCGTGGCGGTCTGAAACGCATCGACCACATGGCCATGGCGTTGCCGGCCGACAGCCTCGACAGTTGGGTGCTGTTCTACAAGAGCCTGCTGGATTTCGAGGCGGACGATGAAGTGGTGCTGCCTGATCCGTATGGTCTGGTGAAGAGCCGCGCCTTGCGTAGCCGCGACAGTTCGATCCGCTTGCCGCTGAACATCTCCGAGAACCGCAACACCGCCATCTCCCACGCGCTGTCGAGTTATCGCGGCTCCGGTGTGCACCACATCGCCTTCGATTGTGACGACATCTTCGCCGAAGTCAGTCGCGCCAAAGAAGCCGGCGTGCCGCTGCTGGATATTCCGCTCAACTATTACGACGACCTTGCCGCGCGCTTCGATTTTGACGACGAGTTTCTCAGTGAACTGGCGTATTACAACGTTCTGTACGACCGTGATGCGCAGGGCGGTGAGCTGTTCCACGTCTACACCGAACCGTTTGAAGGGCGCTTCTTCTTCGAGATCATCCAGCGTAAGAACGGCTATGCCGGGTATGGCGCGGCGAACGTCGCGGTGCGTCTGGCGGCAATGGCCAAATCACGCAGTGGCGCCGTGCGCCAGGCGAAGTTGTAGGAAATTCGTAAACGCGGGATTAAACACGGGCCGCGCGGCTTCCTTCACTGTGCTGCGCAGCCCATAATCGCCGCCTGTGCAGTGATGGCCGTGAGCCCGCAATGACGATGAATACAGAACTTTCCGCAGCTCCTGAAGTTTCCACTGTAGAGCCGCGCAAGAGTCGCAAGAACAACCCGGAAAAGACCCGCGAGAACATCTTGCAGGAGGCGATCGTCGAGTTCGTCCAGCAAGGCTTGTCCGGTGCTCGCGTCGATGCGATCGCCGAGCGAATCCACACCTCCAAACGCATGATCTATTACTACTTCGGCAGTAAGGAGCAGTTGTACGTCGAGGTGCTGGAAAAGCTTTACGGTGACATCCGCAGCACCGAAAACCGTCTGCACCTGGCCGAGCTGGCGCCGGTAGAGGCGATTCGGCGTCTGGTGGAATTCACCTTCGATCACCACGACCGCAACGTCGATTTCGTGCGCATCGTCAGCATCGAAAACATCCATAATGCCGAATACGTGAAGCGTTCCGATGCGATCAAGGCGATGAACAACACCATCCTCGATTCACTCGGCGAGATTCTGCGTCGTGGTGCTGCTGAAGGTGTTTTCCGTGTGGGGCTGGATGCGCTGGATGTGCATTTGCTGATCAGTTCTTTCTGCTTCTATCGCGTGTCGAACCGGCACACGTTTGGCGAGATCTTTCAGATCGATCTGCCGGATGAAAGCATCAAGCAGCGGCATCGCGAGATGATTTGCGAATCGGTGTTGCGTTACCTGCAGGCCTGACACATTCCCCTGTGGGAGCGAGCCTGCTCGCGAAAGCGGTGTGTCAGTCAACAGATGTATTGGCTGGCCGTACGCCTTCGCGAGCGGGCTCGCTCCCACAGGGGAAAGAATTCAGCCATTCATGCTTTGAAAATGCGCGAGCATCCGCTGCGCATCCGGCACCACGCCGCTAAACAATTCAAACGCCTTCACCGCCTGAAACACCGCCATGTTGCCCCCATCCAGCGTCCGGCAACCCAGCGCGCGGGCGTTGCGCAGCAGTTCGGTTTCCAGCGGGAAATACACAATCTCCGCCACCCACAATTCCTTGCGCAGCAGCTCGACCGGCACCGGCATGCCCGGCAGTTTGGCCATGCCCATTGGCGTGGTATTCACCAGCCCGTCGGCCTGATTCAGCGTACTCGGTAGATCTTGCCCGGCCACGGCGCGACCCGAGCCGAAATGCTGATTGAGATTGTTCGCCAGACTCTCGGCGCGCTCACGGTCGACATCGAAAATGCTCAGTTGCCGTACGCCTTCGCTCAACAATGCGTGGGCCACTGCTGCACCCGCGCCACCCGCGCCCATCTGGACTACGCGCTCGCGGGCAGCGTCCTTCAGCCCCCGGCGAAAACCCTCAGCGAAACCGAGACAGTCGGTGTTATGGCCAACACGCTTGCCGTCCTTCAGTACCACCGTGTTCACCGCGCCGATGCCTTCGGCTTCCGGCGACAACTCATCGAGCAGCGGGATGATCGCCTGCTTGCACGGGAAGGTGATGTTCAATCCGGTGTAGTTCATCCGCTCGGCCGCCAGCAGCAGGTCGGGCAGGGCGGTACTGTCCATTTTCAGTTGATCGAGATCGATCAGTCGGTACAGATAACGCAGGCCTTGGGCATCACCTTCGTGCTCATGCAGCGCGGGTGTGCGCGAGGCCTGAATGCCGGCGCCGATCAGCCCGGCGAGTATCACGTTAGAGCGAGACATGCGAGTTACCCCTTCAGCCGCTGGCTGAAATGTTCCAGTGCCAGTCGATAGCCGTGACTGCCAAAACCGGCCATTACCGCTGTGGCAATCGCCGAGACAAACGAGTGATGACGGAACGGCTCGCGGGCGTGGACGTTGGACAGGTGCACTTCGATCACCGGTAATTCACTGGCCACCAGCGCATCGCGAATCGCCACCGAAGTGTGCGTCCACGCGGCCGGATTGATCACGATCCCGGCGCAACGGCCACGGGCAGCGTGAATCCAGTCGAGCAGTTCGCCTTCGTGATTGGTCTGGCGAAACTCCACGGCCAGGCCGAATTCTTCGGCAGCGCGACCGCACAGAGCCGAGATGTCCGCAAGGGTTTCGTGACCGTAAGTCGCCGGCTCACGAGTGCCGAGCAGGTTCAGGTTCGGGCCATTGAGCACCAGAACGATAGGGGGCATGAGGGGTAACTCCACTTATTGTTTTTGGCTTTGGCCGAGGATTTCAGCCTGTGGAGATAAAATGTACTAGATGGTTACCATGGTCAATTGAACAAAAATGGACGTGGCGTTTTATGTTCGGTGATCGCACAGAAGCAATATTGATCGAGATATGACGACAGCTTTGCTTACGTTTTTTACCGGAGATTGACCGACTCATGACCCGTTCCGACGCTAGCCTCAAAAGCGGTGAAACGTCATGTGCTTGATCACCAGTCGTCGGATTTGAAAGGAATCTCAAATCCTGAAATTTTTTAACCTAACGGATGGGTTAGCATGAAGGTGTGCAGCTACAAAGGATTGTCGATTGTCATCATGCTGCGAGATGAACATTGCCCACCACACGTTCACGTGAATGCGGGCAGTTGGAGTGCCCGATTACAGTTCAGTTTCTGGCACAACGATATTGAGCTTTGGGACGTCGTGCCGCTTTCTCGTCGACCACCCTTGGCCGTGCTGGAAGGCTTGTGTCGATCCCTTTAGCAGCCTGCTCATCTGCGACGAGCACGCGGGATCTGGTGGTCGAAATTGCAAACTGTCTGTCTCGACAATCAATTGTGGGACAGCCATTCAAACGAAGTGTTGGGGATGAAACTCGTCACTGACACGACATACAGAGTGGGATCGGCGCGTTATCTGCCAGACGAGGGCAAAACTCTTCTGACATTGATAGACGCATTGGAAGGAGTGGAAATCGATTTATGAAGGTCATCAAAGCCAAGCCATCCGTACGTCGTCCCCTCACGGAGGAGATGATCGACGTCGCCATCGAGCAAGGGCAAGCACGCCGGACGAATAGCTTGCAGGCTGTCTCCGTAACCTTTGAGAAACCATCCCTGATCATCCGTTTTGAAGACGGCAGCGGTGTGTTGCTACCGGTGGATCGTTATCCAGAGTTCGACGGATTCAACGCAGCGGACTATGAAAGCCTGACAGTCGGCTTCGCGGGCACTGCGCTTTGTCACGAGGGTAAAGACCTCGACGTTTCCATTTCTGGGATGATTTCGGCGAGCCCATCACTATTGGCCATGGCCGCTTCTACCGTTGCTTCGCGCAACGGCCGTCAGAGCAGCGCGGCAAAGTCTGCAGCCGCGCGGGCGAATGGCAAAAAGGGCGGGCGTCCGCGTAAGGTCGATCCCGCTTAGTGAGCGCCCACAAAAAAGCCGTCAATCACGACGGCTTTTTCGTATCTGCTGTCCCGTAATCAACGCCGGGTCAGCAACACACCCGATTCCATGTGATGCGTCCACGGGAACTGGTCAAACAACGCGCACTGGGTAATACGGTGCGTGTCGTGCAACTGGGCGATGTTGGCCGCCAGGGTTTCCGGGTTGCAGGAGATGTACAGGATGTTGTCGAAGCGGCGGGTCAGCTCGCAGGTGTCCGGGTCCATGCCGGCGCGCGGCGGGTCGACGAAGACGCTGCCGAACTCATAGCTCTTCAGGTCGATGCCTTGCAGGCGACGGAACGGGCGCACTTCGTTGAGCGCTTCGGTCAGCTCTTCGGCAGACAAACGCACCAGAGTGACGTTATCCACAGCGTTTTCGCTGAGGTTGCTCAATGCCGCGTTGACCGAGGTTTTGCTGATTTCGGTAGCCAGCACTTTGCGCACGCGAGTCGCGAGCGGCAGGGTGAAGTTACCGTTACCGCAATACAGCTCCAGCAAGTCGTCAGTGCGGTCACCGAGTGCTTCGTACGCCCAGTTGAGCATCTTCTGGTTCACCGTGCCGTTCGGCTGGGTGAACGCGCCTTCCGGCTGGCGATAGCTGAAGGTGCGACCGCCGACGTCGAGTTTCTCGACCACGTAATCGAGGCCAAGCACTTCGCGTTTACCCTTCGAGCGACCAATAATGCTGACGCCGAGATCCGCCGCCAACTTCGTCGCCGCTGTATGCCAGTGTTCGTCCAGCGGGCGGTGATAGCACAGGGTGATCATCGCATCGCCAGACAGTGTGGTCAGAAACTCCACTTGAAACAGCTTGTGGCTCAGCGCCGAACTGGCCTGCCAGGCAGCCTTTAATTGCGGCATCAACTGGTTGATGCGCAGGCTGGCAATCGGGAACGCTTCGATCAGGATCGGCGTGCGTTTGTCGTCCTGCGAGAACATCGCGTAATGCCGCTCGCCGCCCTCGCGCCACAGGCGGAATTCGGCGCGCAGACGGAAGTTCTGCAGCGGCGAGTCGAACACGGTCGGCTCGGGGGCATCGAACGGCGCCAGCAGATCACGCAAACGCGTGACCTTGGCTTCAAGTTGCTCGGCGTAAGCCTGGGAATCGAATGTCATGCGTTGAACCAACCCAACTTGATCACAAACAGAATCGACAGAATCACCAGCGCCGGGTTCAGCTCACGAGCGCGGCCGGACAGCAACTTGATCACGGTCCAGGCGATGAAACCGAACGCGATGCCGTTGGCGATCGAATAAGTGAACGGCATGGCTAGCGCGGTGACCACGACCGGCGCGGCGACGGTGATGTCGTCCCAGTCTATTTCCGCCAGGCCCGACGTCATCAACACTGCGACGAACAGCAGTGCCGGCGCGGTGGCGAACGCCGGAACGCTGGCCGCCAGTGGCGAGAAGAACAGTGCCAGCAGGAACAGAATCGCCACGACGATGGCGGTGAGACCGGTACGCCCGCCCGCACTCACGCCGGCAGCAGATTCGATGTAACTGGTGGTGGTCGACGTACCCAGCAACGAACCGGCCATGGCCGCGGTGCTGTCGGCGATCAGTGCGCGGCCCATTTTCGGCATGTGGCCGTCCTTGCCCATCAGGCCGGCGCGCTTGGCGACGCCGATCAGGGTGCCGGAGTTGTCGAAGAGGTCGACGAACAGGAACGCGAAAATCACGCTGACCAGACCGATGTCCAGTGCGCCTTTGATGTCCAGTTGCATGAAGGTCGGCGCCAGCGAAGGTGGCATCGAGGTCACGCCGTTGAACGGGGTGACGCCCATGGCGATGGAAATGATGGTCACTGCCAGAATGCCGATCAGTACTGCACCGCGCACTTTCAGCGCTTCGAGGGCAACGATCAGGGCAAAGCCGAGGGTGGCGAGGATCGGTGCCGGGGCTTTCAAGTCACCGAGGCCGACCATGGTCGCCGGGTTGCTGACCACGATGCCAGCGTTGTGCAGGGCGATCAGTGCCAGGAACAGGCCGATACCGGCAGCAATCGCCGAGCGCAGTGGCAGCGGGATGCTGTTGATGATCCATTCACGGATACGGAAGATCGACAACAGGAAGAAGCACACGGCCGAGATGAACACCGCACCCAGCGCCACTTGCCAGGTGTGGCCCATGTGCAGGACGACGGTGTAGGTGAAGAAGGCGTTCAGACCCATGCCCGGCGCAAGGGCGATCGGGTAGTTGGCGATCAGGCCCATGATCGTCGAACCGATCGCAGCCGCCAGACAGGTGGCGACAAACACCGCACCCTTGTCCATGCCGGTCTCGCCGAGAATGCTCGGATTGACGAACAGAATGTAGGCCATGGCCAAGAAAGTCGTGATGCCCGCCAGAATCTCGGTGCGCACGTTGGTGTTGTGTGCCTTGAGTTGAAACAGCCTTTCCAGCATGTCTGCTCCCCGTGGCGCGCGTGGCGCCGTGAATGTATCGACCTCAACAGCAAAGCACAGACCATCGCAAGCGCCTGGAAAATTGTGGTGGGCCGGAAAAAGCCGCGCATCATACCAGCAGCGTGAGGAATATGGCGGTTGTTGGTGTCGATCGTCGGCGAAGTTTTGCCTTGAAGCCAACTGCGCCATACTGCGCGCTGATTTTTTCGGGACGGGAAGCGCATGAGCAGGTGCTGGATGAAGGGTTCGGGTTTGATTGCAGCACTGATGGCCGTGACGCCGTTAGCGTTGGCGGCCTCGGCGGAGCCGTTGACCCAAGTGAAAGTGATCAAGGTGCAATCGCCGGCCTGTGGCCTGGAAGACATTGGTGATGGGCAGACACAGACCCAATGCAATCACAACGGGCCTAGCATCAAAGTCTATGTACTGGAAGTCGGATACGGCCAGAGCCAGCCGCATGCCACGCTGGATGGTTTCGAAGTGAACGGCACCCGAGCGCCGGTATGTGCCTTTGATAATGGCAACCTGACCGAGTGCAGTCCGGGCCGTAGCACCGTCGGTTCTCTTTATACCTTCGATCTGGCGGGCAAACAGGAAGGTACCTTCACCTTCAGCAACACCTCGATCAACGCGCCACGCAATACGATGTCGACCCAGCTTTACATCAAGTAACGGCTGTTGCAGCGCGATCCGGGTGAAGCTGACTACGCTTAAAGTATCACCCAGCGGATAGCGCCCATGACCTTTAGAGCCCTGATTACCCTCGCCGAGGGCATCGATGATCTGCAAAGCGTGACCCTGATCGACGTGCTGCGCCGCGCCGGCATCGAAGTGGTCGCCGCCAGTATTGAAGGACGACGCATGCTGACCTGCGCGCGTGGTACACGCCTGACCGCCGACGGCATGCTGGTCGATGTGCTGGCGCAAACCTTCGACCTGATCGTACTGCCCGGCGGTGTTGTCGGTTCACAACATCTGGCCGCACATCAACCGCTGCAACAACTGCTCAAGGATCAAGCCAGCGCCGGACGCTTGTTCGCCGCCATCGCCGAATCCCCGGCCGTCGCCCTGCAAACCTTTGGAGTGCTGCGTCAACGACGCATGACCTGTTTGCCCAGCGCCAGCCATCAACTCTCGGGCTGTACGTTTGTTGATCAACCGGTGGTGGTCGACGGCAATTGCATCACCGCGCAAGGTTCCAGCGCTGCGCTGGAGTTTGCCTTGACGCTGGTCGAGCAACTCGGCGGCAAGGCCTTGCGGGTGAAAGTGGCGGGGGAGTTGTAGTGGCTGGAGGTGTCAGGCGTGGACAGCGATCAGTTCGATAACCGGTTGCTCCCGATGCTCCGCTTGCCACAGATCGTAGTCGGTTTGTACGCCTAGCCACACACGCGCCTTGCCAATGCCAGCACGCTCAAGACGCACAGCCAGATCCGGGCTGATTGGCGCATGTCCGTGTAGTACACGGGAAAGATGTGGGCGCGCGAAGCCCAAGTGTCGGGCCAATTCGGTCACGCTGATGCCTAGCTCGGGCAAAACATCCATCAGCAGGGTTTCGCCGGGGTGTGGCGGGTTGTGCATGGGCATGAGCCTGCCTCCTGTCAGTGGTAATCCAGATAATCGACCAGTTCGATATCCGAACCGACAAAACGAAAGATCACTCGCCAGTTGCTTGAAACGCTCAGCGACCAGTACTCCGTCAGTTAACCTATCAATCGATGCAGGCGCCAACCCGGAAGGTCTAGATCTGCGGGAATCGTAGCGCGATCCATGAACTGCAGCATGCGCGACAGCCGTTTTGCGTGGTCGGCACGAATCCCGCGAGTCGAACCTGTTTCATAGAAGCCTCGAAGGCCTTTGTGCTGAAAGGATTTGATCATGGGCTGGAGTGTAAGGCGATACATTACACTCGGTGCGGTAACTATGTACCGCACCTTTTCAGTTATTTTGTGTTTTGGAGGTTGTCAGACCTTCACCTCCTCCACCGGCACATGCATGCGATCCCGGTTAGCCAGCGTCGGAAACAACTTGATCCATGTCCCCGTCACCACCAGCGTACCGATCCCGCCCATCACCACCGCCGGCACGGTGCCGAACCAGTGGGCGGTGACGCCGGATTCGAATTCGCCCAACTGATTGGAAGCGCCGATAAACAGCCCGTTCACCGCGCTGACCCGGCCGCGCATTTCGTCGGGGGTTTCCAATTGTACGAAAGAGGCGCGGATGACCATGCTGATCATGTCCGCCGCGCCGAGTACCACCAGCACCGCCAGCGAGAACCAGAACGAGGTCGACAGGCCGAAGGCGATGGTGGCAACGCCGAATACGCCGACCGCCGTGAACATTATCCGGCCAACGTTGCGTTCTACGGTAAATCGGGCGAGGAACAGCGACATCCCCAGTGCGCCGACCGCCGGTGCCGAACGTAGCAGGCCGAGGCCCCATGGCCCGGTCAGCAGGATGTCCTTGGCGAATACCGGCAACAACGCCGTGGCGCCGCCGAGGAGTACCGCAAACAAATCCAGCGAAATCGCCCCGAGAATGTCCGGGCGGCTGCGAATGAAGCGAATCCCCGCCAGCAACGAATCCAGCGTGGCTTTGCCTTTGTTCAGTGGTGTTTGCCGCGCGGGCAGGTTGAGCATCAAGGTGCAGGCAATGACATACAGCAGCACGGTCGGGCCATACACCCAGACGCTGCCGAACGCGTAGAGCAAGCCGCCCAGCGCCGGGGCGACGATGGTTGCCGACTGTTGCGCCGATTGTGCCGCTGCCACCGCCCGTGGGAACAGTGCGCTGGGCACAATACTCGGCAGCAGTGCCTGGGTGGTCGGCATCTCGAACGAACGCGCCGCGCCGAGCAGGAAGGCGAGGATGAAGATCATCTCGCGGGTGACGTGATCGGTGGCGCTGCCGATGGCCAGCGCCAGGGCGATCAATGCCTGCAACGACTGACAGATCGCCGCGACTTTGCGTCGGTCATAGCGGTCGGCGACATGCCCGGTGTGCAACATGAACAGCACACGCGGGGCGAATTCGACCAGGCCGACCAGACCCAGATCGAGGACGTTGCCGGTCAATTGGTAGAGGTTCCAGCCAATTGCCACAGTGAGCATCTGAAAGCCGCTGGCGGTGAAGATCCGCGCGAACCAGAAAGCGAGAAACGGACGATGGTGACGTAACAGCAGGGGCGCTTGGCTGGGCATCTGAAGGCAGGTCTGGCTCGAGGGGAATCGCGAGGTTATCACCAGTCTGTAACAGGAAGTTGCTATGACAAAAAATTTAGTTAGGCAGACATCGATTTCCTCAAGCTCGCCGCAAGAAATCCATTGCAGAGCATCGCCGCGCCGATGAGGCAACTTGTCACGCGGCAAACGACCACGCAGTTCTTCGTCGGAAATGGGACTACTCTTTCAACGTTGCTTGATCCAGATCAAGACCCTCCTGGGCGATGCTCTGGTGGCGCGTTGACCAGACTCCCTGCGTTGCGATGGTTGTTTAAAAAGAACGAATCAGAATTCGCCGCACTCCATATCCGTGGGGGCAGTAGGCGCAGGGGCCACAAGCCCGGACGCCGGTATTACCTGACAGAGGAAGACTTATGTTCGGTTTAGAGGCACTCGATCTCGCCCGAATTCAGTTCGCGTTCACCATCTCGTTCCACATCCTGTTCCCGGCCATCACCATCGGCCTGGCGAGTTACCTCGCGGTGCTCGAAGGCTTGTGGCTAAAAACCCGTAATGACACCTACCGTGATCTCTACCATTTCTGGTCGAAGATCTTTGCCGTCAACTTCGGCATGGGCGTGGTCTCGGGGCTCGTCATGGCCTACCAGTTCGGCACCAACTGGAGTCGCTTCTCGGACTTCGCCGGCGCCGTCACCGGGCCGTTGCTGACCTATGAAGTGCTCACGGCTTTCTTCCTTGAGGCCGGTTTCCTCGGGGTGATGCTGTTTGGCTGGAATAAGGTCGGACGTGGGCTGCACTTCTTTTCCACGGTCATGGTGGCCATCGGCACGCTGATTTCGACGTTCTGGATTCTCGCGTCCAATAGCTGGATGCAAACTCCGCAGGGCTTCGAGATCGTCAACGGTCAGGTAATCCCCACCGATTGGCTGGCGATCATCTTCAACCCATCGTTCCCGTATCGCCTGATGCACATGGCCACGGCTGCGTTTGTCGCCACGGCGTTCTTCGTCGGCTCTTCGGCGGCCTGGCACTTGCTGCGCGGCAAGGACAACCCGGCGATCCGCACGATGCTGTCGATGGCGATGTGGATGGCGCTGATCGTCGCGCCGATCCAGGCAGTCATCGGCGACTTCCATGGCCTCAACACCCTCGAACATCAGCCGGCGAAAATCGCCGCGATCGAAGGTCACTGGGAAAACAAAGGCGACGAAGCGACGCCGCTGATCCTGTTCGGCTGGCCGGACATGAAAGAAGAGAAAACCAAATTCGCCGTGGAGATCCCGTACCTCGGCAGTCTGATCCTCACTCACTCGCTGGACAAACAGGTCCCGGCGCTCAAGGAATTCCCGCCGGAAGACCGGCCGAATTCGACCATCGTGTTCTGGTCGTTCCGGATCATGGTCGGCCTTGGTTTCCTGATGATCTTCACCGGTCTGTGGAGCCTGTGGCTGCGTAAGCGCGACACG
Organism: Pseudomonas sp. B21-041; assembly: GCF_024748675.1. Taxonomy (NCBI): domain Bacteria; kingdom Pseudomonadati; phylum Pseudomonadota; class Gammaproteobacteria; order Pseudomonadales; family Pseudomonadaceae; genus Pseudomonas; species Pseudomonas sp. B21-041. The sequence continues at coordinate 5,523,955 of NZ_CP087175.1, read as the reverse complement.
CTCTACACCTCACGGCCGTTCCTCTATCTGGCCTTGTGGATGGGGCCTTCCGGCCTGATCGCGATTCTCGCTGGCTGGTTCACCACCGAAATCGGCCGTCAGCCGTGGGTGGTCTACGGGCTGATGCGCACGGCGGATGCGTCTTCAAACCACAGCTTCATGCAGATGAGCATCACCCTGATCATGTTTGTGGTGGTGTATTTCGCCCTGTTCGGCGCAGGTCTCGGCTACATGATGCGCCTGGTGCGCAAGGGGCCGAAGATCAGCGAAGGCGCCGAGACGCCGGACGGTGGTCCAGGCAAGCAGCGTACGCCGGCGCGTCCTTTGTCCGCCGCCGACGATTCGGCCGATGCCGATCACGACACCCCCAGCCTGACCAAGGAGATTTGAGCCATGGGTATTGATCTTCCGCTGATCTGGGCCGTGATCATCATCTTCGGCATCATGATGTACGTGGTCATGGACGGCTTCGATCTGGGTATCGGGATTCTTTTCCCGTTCATCCCGGGCAAAGTCGACCGTGACGTGATGATGAACACCGTCGCCCCGGTCTGGGACGGCAACGAAACCTGGCTGGTACTGGGCGGCGCGGCGTTGTTCGGCGCGTTCCCGCTGGCCTATTCGGTAGTGTTGTCGGCGCTGTACCTGCCGCTGATCTTTATGTTGATCGGTTTGATCTTCCGTGGTGTGGCGTTCGAGTTCCGTTTCAAGGCCAAGGACGACAAGCGCCATCTGTGGGACAAGGCGTTTATCGGTGGCTCGGTGGCGGCGACGTTCTTCCAGGGCGTGGCGCTGGGCGCGTTCATCGACGGCTTGCCGGTGGTCAATCGGCAGTTCGCCGGCGGTTCACTGGACTGGCTGACGCCGTTCACAATGTTCTGCGGCGCCGCGCTGGTGGTGGCCTATGCCTTGCTCGGCTGTACCTGGCTGATCATGAAAACCGAAGGCAAGCTCCAGGAACAGATGCATGACTTGGCACGGCCATTGGCTTTCGTGCTGCTGGCCGTGATCGGTATTGTCAGTATCTGGACGCCGCTGGCTCATCCGGATATTGCCACCCGCTGGTTCAGCATGCCGAACCTGTTCTGGTTCATGCCGGTGCCGATTCTGGTGTTAGTGACAATGTACGGCCTGATCCGCGCCGTGGCGCGCAATGCCAACTACATGCCGTTCCTGCTGACCCTGGTACTGATCTTCCTCGGCTACAGCGGTCTGGGCATCAGCCTGTGGCCGAATATCGTGCCGCCGTCGATCTCGATCTGGGACGCCGCCGCACCGCCGCAAAGTCAGGGCTTCATGCTGGTGGGTACGCTGTTCATCATTCCGTTCATCCTGGGTTACACCTTCTGGAGCTACTACGTGTTCCGCGGCAAGGTCACCCATGAGGACGGTTATCACTAAGCGAAACCCTTTGGCAGCGAGCCTGCTCGCGATGGCGTCGGCAACGGCGCCATCGATCTGACTGATGAGGATCGAAACAATGACCGGCAAACATTCCCTGCACGACATTGAAGAAGCCGAAAAAAAACCGCTGTGGCAGCGGCTCGGCTGGTTGGCCTTGATCTGGGTCGGTAGCGTCGGCGTGCTGTTTATCGCCGCCAGCCTGATGCGCCTGTTCATGAACGCGGCAGGCCTGACCACGCACTGAATCATCCCCGTCCCGGCGCCTTCGGGTACGGCTTTGCAACCCTCCTCACGGAGGGTTTTTTTTGCCTTGAGGTTTACTTGCGCGCTTTAAGAATGACGAATTTCGGTGTGGCGGCCACTTGCTCGACGCCGCGGAACAGCCGCGCCAGTTTGCTGTGGTAACCCAGATGACGGTTGCCGACGATGTACAGCGCGCCACCCACCACCAACGCTTCGCGCGCCTGCTGGAACATGCGCCAGGCGAGGAAATCGCCCACCACCTGCTGTTGATGAAACGGCGGGTTGCACAGCACCACATCCAGCGACTGCGCTTCCTGTCCGGCCAGACCGTCGCCGGCTCGCACGATCACTTCGCGATCGCCCAGCGCTGCACGCCAGTTTTCCGTAGCCGATTGCACCGCCATGAACGACTCGTCGACCAGCGTGTAATGCGCATCAGGGTTTTGCAGGGCACTCGCGATTGCCAGTACACCGTTGCCACAGCCCAGATCGGCGACTCGGGCGCTGCCCAGGTTTTTCGGTAGGTGCGGCAGGAACGCACGCGTGCCGATGTCCAGGCCTTCGCGACAGAACACGTTGGCGTGGTTGAGCAACTCGATCGGTGGCTCGTCGAGGCGATAGCGTGACGGGTAGGGCGAGACGGCCGGGGGTTTTGCTTCAGGCGTGGCGATCAACAAGCGAGCCTTTTTCACCGCCAGTGAGGCTTGCACCGGACCAATGTAGCGTTCAAGCAGATCACCGGCGGCGCGTGGCAGGTGTTTGACCATGGCCGCTGCGACGACTTCAGCGCCGGGCGCGAGTTGCCCCTGCAAGCGGATCAGTTGTTCTTCCAGCAGTGCAAGGGTTTTCGGCACGCGGATCAGCACCCGATCAAACGGTCCGACCAATGGCTCGCTCGCGGGGATCCCGCGAACAGTGTCGAATGCCTGACCATTGCGCAGCAGGTTTTTTTCCAGCCCCTGGAAACCGAGGAATGAGTCACCGCTGCTACTGACCCTGACCTTGCCTGACAAACTGGCAGCCAACGCACCGAAGCTGTCGTTGAGCACCAACACGTGCGTGTCCGCCGCCGGTTGCTGCGCCGCCAAATGGTTAAGCAGGTACTCGTCAGCGGCATCGAAGGCTTGCAGCGGTTCGTTCTGCTGTTCGGGCTGGCGGATCAGGTCGAGTTGGGCAAAGGGCGTATCAAGCAAAGGCATGGGGCGGGAACTCAGGGTAATCAACGGGGTGTTCCACAGCCCTGACATTGTGCTGCGGCACCGACCGAGTGTACTGCAACGCCGAACGTTCACGTCATCACTCAGGAGGGTCGCGAATGGTACGTTTTTTTCTTGGTTATTACCTGCACGTTTTATAGGGGACGCAAGACTGCTTGATTAGATGATGCCGGCTCTGGCGGCCGCGATGACAGCGGAAATCTTGTTGCAGACGTTGAGTTTCTCGATGACGTTCTGCACGTGGTAGTTCACGATGCGTTCGCTCAGGCTGAGGATTTTCGAAATCTCATAAGCGGTCTTGCCGCCGGCTGATAATTGCAGAACCTCCAGTTCGCGGGGCGACAGGTGCGGTTGGCGGGGCTTGAGAGATTGGGGCGGCAGCGTCCGGGCGAACAGTTCACTCAGGTGACTGGTGGCGAAGAACATATAACCAAAATGTTCATACAACTCCAGAGGACTGATGGGGCAATGCTTGCGCGCCAGGCTGATAATGCTGCACAAACCGCTTTGCTCATGGTGGAACGACTGTGACCAGCCATATTGCAGTCCATATTGCTGCAAACCCTGCCAAAGCTGAGGCTTTTCTGCGAATACCGATTCGCTCCAGACGATGGGCATCATTGAGTGATTACAGTGTGCTATCAGTGGGTCGATTTTACTGTAATGTTTCTGATCATATTGTGCGTTCCATTCTTTGGGGTAGTTGTTGATTTGCAAGGGATCAAGACGTAGTTCCCGATTGGGTGAAGTAACCGAAATGGCACAAAAGTTAAAGCCCAGGTTTTCGGCGAATCTCAACAGAATCGTATAAGCAGCGTCTATATCCCTGGCGAAAGTCAGTTGCTTTAACTGCGACTCCTTCCAAGTTTCCATTACAGAATCTCCATTGGTATTACGGGGGGGGGTGCAAATGGATCCAAAAGATCCGGCACGCAACGGAGTGTAGGACGTTTCATACAAGGGGCATTAAATTTTTTCGATATTGATGGTGGTAATGTTTTTATAAAAGGTTCTTAGCGAATGACGGGTTTAGTATTCAGGTCGTCATCCTAAATTTCAGTTTTACATTTAATTTTATTTGATGAGTTCAGTTGCTATTCATTTAGGTGAAGAGTGGCTGAATGCCATTACTCATCGTCGGTGTTTAAGGCGACCAATATGCGCGACACTGGCAGCAATCGTTCAATGGAGTGCCCCATGACCGCCAGTGCCGAGAAATACACCACGCAGACGTTGCTTGATGTTCAACCCTTGACCCCAAGCCTGTTTACCTTGCGTACCAGCCGGGATGCAGGGTTCCGTTTCCGCGCCGGGCAGTTCGCCAGGCTCGGTGTGACCAAAGCCGATGGCAGCATCGTGTGGCGTGCCTATTCGATGGTGTCGTCGCCTTTTGACGAGTTTCTCGAGTTCTTTTCCATCGTCGTGCCGGGCGGGGAGTTCACCAGTGAGCTGAGTCGGCTGCAGGTCGGCGACACCTTGCTGGTAGATCGCCAGGCTTTCGGCTACCTGACACTGGACCGTTTCGTCGATGGGCGCGATCTATGGCTGTTATCCACAGGCACCGGGGTGGCGCCGTTTCTGTCGATTTTGCAGGACTTCGAAGTCTGGGAAAAATTCGAGCGAATCATTCTGGTGTACAGCGTGCGCGAGGCGCGGGAGTTGGCCTATCAGGCGTTGATTGCCGGACTCACGCAGCGTGAATACCTCAGCGAACATGCGCACAAATTGCAGTTCATCACGACGGTGACGCGTGAAGCGCATCCTGACGCATTGCACGGGCGCATCACTACCCTGATTGAAAATGGTGAACTGGAGCGCGCCGCGGGTGTGGAGCTGTCGGCGGAGCACTCGCGTGTCATGCTGTGCGGCAATCCACAGATGATCGATGACACGCGCGCGCTGCTGAAAAAACGCCACATGAGCCTCAGCCTGACCCGCCGGCCCGGTCAGGTGGCTGTGGAGAATTACTGGTAAACAAACGGCGCCTCGAAGGCGCCGTTGTTTCTATCGTGCACTGCATTCAGGGCCGGGTGTTCTGGGCCTTGAGCAAGTCGCGGATCTCGCCCAGCAACTCTTCTTCCTTGGTCGGAACCGGTGGCAGGGTAGGGGCCACGGCCTCTTCGCGCTTGAGGCGGTTGATCGCTTTGACACCCATGAAAATGGCGAACGCGACGATCACGAAGTCCAGAACGGTCTGCAGGAATTTGCCGTAGGCCAGCACCACTGCAGGCGCATTGCCTTCGGCGGCCTTGAGCGTGACGGCCAGATCACTGAAGTCGACCCCACCGATCAACAGGCCGATTGGCGGCATGATGACGTCACCGACAAACGACGAAACAATCTTGCCGAAGGCAGCACCGATGATGATACCGACGGCCATGTCGACCACATTGCCTTTGACCGCGAAGGCCTTGAACTCGCTTAGCACGCCCATAGTTATTTCCTTGTTACAGATGAGTTTGGTGTACGCAGTGTAAATCAGCAAAACGCGTCCTGCGCGAAACACCTTCTTACAATGCCCGTTTTTATCGACACATCAATCGACGATTAGTTTGCAAAGTGCCAGCAATCGCGCGCGAAATATACTGTAACTCGCTGATCGAAAAGCCAATTTTCTCAATCGTGGCGTTATGTTCTTTCTATTTATGTTCGACGCCGCAGGCCTCTAGCCTTGGGTTGGCGCACCTGGATGCGCCCAAAAAAACCAGAGGATCCTGATATGAACTCCGCACTTGGACTGGGGGCTTTTCCCCGTCGTCGCACCCTCGGCGTACTCACCGCCAGCCTTTTGACCTTCTCCGTAAACGCCGCGCCCCTGACCCGCGATAACGGTGCAGCGGTCGGCGACAATCAGAACTCGCAGACCGCCGGTGCCAATGGCCCGGTGCTGCTGCAGGATGTGCAGTTGATTCAGAAACTGCAGCGCTTTGACCGTGAACGCATTCCCGAGCGTGTGGTTCACGCCCGTGGTACCGGCGCCCATGGCACCTTCACCGTGACCAACGATCTCAGTGACCTGAGCAAGGCCAAGGTGTTCGCCACTGGCCAGAGCACGCCGGTATTCGTGCGCTTCTCCGCGGTGGTGCACGGCAATCACTCGCCGGAAACCCTGCGTGATCCACGAGGTTTCGCCACCAAGTTTTACACGGCTGACGGCAACTGGGACCTGGTCGGCAATAACTTTCCGACCTTTTTCATCCGCGACGCGATCAAGTTTCCCGACATGGTGCACGCGTTCAAACCGGATCCGCGGACTAACCTAGATGACGATTCTCGCCGATTCGACTTCTTCTCTCATGTACCGGAGGCCACCCGTACCCTGACCGAGTTGTATTCGAACTCGGGAACGCCGGCCAGTTATCGAGAAATGGACGGTAATGGTGTTCATGCTTACAAGTTGATTAACGCCAAGGGTGAAGTCCACTACGTCAAGTTTCACTGGAAGAGCTTGCAGGGACTTAATAACCTCACGCCAAAACAAGTCGCGAACGTCCAGGGTCAAGACTACAGTCATATGACCAATGATCTGGTGAGCAACATTAATAAAGGTAACTTCCCAAAATGGGACTTGTACATTCAAGTGCTGAAACCACAAGACTTGTCCAAGTTTGATTTTGATCCATTAGACGCCACCAAGATCTGGCCAGGTATTCCTGAGCGAAAAGTTGGACAAATGGTGTTGAACCGTAATCCGGCGAATGTCTTCCAGGAAACCGAACAAGTGGCCATGGCGCCAGCCAATGTAGTTCCGGGTATCGAACCTTCCGAAGACCGTTTGTTACAAGGTCGAGTGTTCTCCTATGCCGATACGCAAATGTATCGCCTGGGTGCCAATGCCCTGCAATTGCCGATCAATGCGCCGAAAGTTGCCGTGAACAATGGCAACCAGGATGGCGCGATGAACTTCGGCGCCAGCAACAGTGGTGTGAACTATCAGCCAAGCCGACTGCAGCCCCGTGACGAGACGCCAGGCGCGCGTTACAGCCAATCGGCGCTATCGGGCAGCACCCAGCAGGCGAAAATTCAGCGTGAGCAGAACTTCAAGCAGGCCGGCGATCTGTATCGCTCGTTCAGCAAGCAAGAACGCCGGGACCTGATCGACAGCTTCGGCGGCTCGCTGGCAACCACCGATGATGAGAGCAAGCACATCATCCTGTCCTTCCTTTATAAGGCCGATCCGGAATACGGCACTGGCGTCACTGAAGTGGCCAAAGGCGACCTGAGCCGGGTCAAGGCGCTGGCAGCGAAACTGGTCGACTGATACCGATGTAGCGCACGCGGGGCCTGAGTCAGGCCCCGTTTCGTTTAAAGGAGAATGCTGATGCGAAGCTGTCTTTTACTCTTGGCCGGTTGCCTGTCGTTCGCGGCATGGGCGGCACCGGTCGAGCAGAGTCCCGAGGCAATCCAGGCCCAACTGCGCGACTATTACTTCGATGCGGCCCGACGCGGTGATGTGCCGATGATCGACACGTTCATCGAGTCCGGGTATTCCCTCGACACCCGCGACAGCAAGGGTTACACCGCGCTGATTCTGGCGGCCTATCACGGTCAGGCTCCGGCCGTGGAGCGTTTACTTGCAGCCGGCGCCGATGCCTGTGCCCAGGATCAACGTGGCAACACCGCGCTGATGGGGGCGATTTTCAAAGGTGAAGTACAGATCGCCCGGCGCCTGATGGCCACCGATTGCAGCCCCGATCAGCGTAACGGTGCCGGGCAGACGGCAGCCATGTACGCCGGATTGTTCAAGCGCCTGGAATTGCTTGATGCGCTGAAAGCCAAGGGCGCGGACCTGAATGCCGAAGATCCGTTCGGTAATAGCGCCACGCGTCTGGCCAGTGGCGAAATCCGTAGTGCGGCGCCGCGCTGATCGTCGGCACGTGCGTTATCATCGCGGTTTTTGTCGGGGGTTCTGATGGCCAAGGCCAAGCGCATGTACGGCTGCACCGAGTGCGGCGCAACCTTTCCCAAGTGGGCGGGCCAGTGCGGCGAGTGCGGCGCCTGGAACACCCTGACCGAGACCATGATCGAAAGCGGCGGCGCCACAGCACCGACCGGCCGCACCGGCTGGGCCGGGCAGCAGGCGCAGATCAAGACCTTGGCCGAAGTCAGCATCGAAGAAATTCCGCGCTTTTCCACCGCCTCCGGTGAGCTGGACCGGGTCCTCGGTGGCGGTCTGGTCGACGGCTCGGTGGTGCTGATAGGCGGTGATCCGGGTATCGGTAAATCGACCATCCTGTTGCAGACCCTGTGCAACCTGGCCAAAAGCATGCCGGCTCTCTACGTCACCGGCGAAGAATCCCAACAGCAAGTGGCCATGCGTGCCCGGCGCCTCGGCTTACCGCAGGATCAACTGCGGGTAATGACCGAAACCTGCATCGAAACCATCATCGCCACCGCCCGACAGGAAAAGCCCAAGGTGATGGTGATCGACTCGATCCAGACAATCTTCACCGAACAGCTGCAATCTGCCCCCGGCGGTGTTTCCCAGGTACGTGAGAGCGCGGCGCTGCTGGTGCGTTATGCAAAACAGAGCGGCACGGCGATTTTCCTCGTCGGCCACGTCACCAAGGAAGGCGCGCTCGCGGGTCCCCGAGTTCTCGAACACATGGTCGACACCGTGCTGTACTTCGAAGGCGAGTCCGATGGGCGTTTGCGTTTGCTGCGTGCGGTGAAAAACCGTTTCGGTGCGGTCAACGAACTCGGTGTGTTCGGCATGACCGACAAGGGGTTGAAAGAAGTCTCCAACCCTTCGGCGATTTTTCTCACCCGTGCGCAGGAAGAAGTCCCCGGCAGTGTGGTCATGGCCACGTGGGAAGGCACACGGCCGATGCTGGTGGAAGTGCAGGCGCTGGTCGATGACAGCCATCTGGCCAATCCGCGTCGGGTGACGCTGGGGCTGGATCAGAACCGTTTGGCGATGTTGCTCGCAGTTTTGCATCGCCATGGCGGGATTCCGACCCATGATCAGGACGTGTTCCTTAACGTGGTGGGTGGCGTGAAGGTGCTGGAAACGGCGTCTGATCTGGCGTTGATGGCGGCGGTGATGTCGAGTCTGCGCAACCGGCCATTGCCGCATGACCTGTTGGTGTTTGGTGAGGTCGGCCTGTCCGGCGAAGTGCGCCCAGTGCCGAGCGGTCAAGAGCGGTTGAAGGAAGCGGCGAAGCATGGCTTCAAACGGGCGATCGTGCCGAAGGGCAATGCGCCGAAGGAATCCCCACCAGGCTTGCAGATCATTGCCGTGACCCGCCTTGAACAGGCCCTTGACGCGCTCTTCGAATAACTTGAACCCACTGCATAACCTGTGGGAGCTGGCTTGCCAGCGATTGCGTTCTGTCCGTCGACATATTCGTCGAGTCTGAAATCGCTATCGCTGGCAAGCCAGCTCCCACAGGGGATTTGCAGTGATGGCTAGATTTCGATCAAGGCACCCAGTTCGCGTTCCAGCTCCTGCGGGTCACCCAGGTTGAACTCAATCAAGCGCCGCAGGCGTTCGATGGACTCCAGGCTGATGTGCTTGCAGACGAAGCCGAGCTGGCCATGGTCGTCGTGGGTCAGTTGCACATCCATCTTGATGCCGACCTCATCGTTGAGATGAATATCGACCAGAAAATGCCGCTCCCGATCACCTAGCCACGGCTCGGGTTTATCGATCAACAGCCCCTTGAGCGACAGATCAATCAATTTGACCGGCCAGATGTAATCGCCCTGACTCAATTCAGTCTTGGCATCGAACGCGATACGTTTGAAGCGGCGACGCTCAGCTGGGTGCTGGCTCATGGCGCAATCCTCACGAAGGTTTGCTGACTATAGACCGCGAATGCGGGCGCCAGCCAATTGCTAAAGCGTCTAGACCAATGTCGGGGTATGGCCTTTGTCGCCGTAAGCGCTAAACTCGGGGTGGCTGTCTTTCTTGTCCACCCTGGCTGGAATAATAAAATGAAAAATAATAATAGCCTGCTACGCCACTTACCCTGGCTAGTGCTGGCAATCGTAGGAGCGTGCGCCCTGGGCGTAGTGGCGTTGCGCCGCGGCGAGGCGATCAACGCCTTGTGGATCGTGGTCGCCGCTGTGGCCATTTATCTGGTTGCGTACCGTTACTACAGTCTGTTCATCGCCAACAACGTGATGCAACTGGACCCGCGTCGGGCCACCCCCGCCGTGCTCAACAATGATGGTCTGGACTATGTGCCGACCAACAAACACATTCTTTTCGGTCACCACTTCGCCGCGATCGCGGGCGCCGGACCTCTGGTCGGCCCGGTGCTGGCCGCGCAGATGGGCTACTTGCCCGGCACGCTCTGGCTGATTGCCGGCGTGGTGCTGGCGGGCGCGGTGCAGGACTTCATGGTGCTGTTCATGTCGACCCGGCGCAACGGCCGTTCCCTGGGCGACATGGTGCGTGAAGAAATGGGCCGCGTGCCCGGCACCATTGCCCTGTTCGGCTGCTTCCTGATCATGATCATCATCCTCGCGGTGCTGGCGCTGATCGTGGTTAAAGCGTTGGCCGAGAGCCCGTGGGGCATCTTCACCGTAATGGCGACCATCCCGATCGCGATGTTCATGGGCATTTACATGCGCTACATCCGCCCGGGCCGCATCGGCGAAATCTCCGTGGTCGGCGTGTTGCTGCTGCTCGGGTCGATCTGGCTCGGTGGGCAGATTGCTGCTGATCCGGTGTGGGCCAAGGCGTTCACCTTCACCGGCGTGCAGATTACCTGGATGCTGGTCGGTTACGGTTTCGTCGCTGCATCGCTGCCGGTTTGGCTGATTCTGGCACCGCGCGACTACCTGTCGACGTTCCTGAAAATCGGCACCATCGTCGCCCTGGCGATCGGTATTCTGGTGACCATGCCCGAGCTGAAAATGCCGGCGCTGACCCAGTTCGTCGATGGCACTGGCCCGGTGTGGAAGGGCGGTCTGTTCCCGTTCCTGTTCATCACCATCGCTTGCGGTGCGGTATCGGGCTTCCACGCATTGATCTCTTCGGGCACCACGCCGAAGCTGCTGGATAACGAAACCAACGCTCGCTACATCGGCTACGGCGGTATGTTGATGGAGTCGTTCGTGGCGATCATGGCCATGGTTGCCGCGTCGGTGATCGAGCCTGGCGTGTACTTCGCTATGAACAGCCCGGCTGCTGTGGTCGGCAGTGACGTCGCTTCGGTTGCGCAAGTGGTTTCCAGCTGGGGCTTCGCGATCACGCCGGAAGCGCTGCAAGCCGTGGCGCATGACATTGGTGAAACCACCATCCTGGCCCGTGCCGGTGGTGCGCCGACCCTGGCGGTCGGTATCGCGCAGATCCTGCACAGTGTCCTGCCGGGTGAAAACACCATGGCGTTCTGGTACCACTTCGCGATCCTGTTTGAAGCGCTGTTCATCCTGACGGCTGTGGACGCCGGCACCCGTGCCGGGCGTTTCATGCTGCAGGACCTGCTCGGTTCCTTCGTTCCGGCGCTGAAGCGCACCGAATCGTGGACCGCCAACCTGATCGCCACCGCCGGTTGTGTGGCGATGTGGGGCTGGTTGCTCTACCAAGGCGTGATCGATCCACTGGGCGGCATCAACACCTTGTGGCCGCTGTTCGGTATCTCCAACCAGATGCTGGCCGGTATTGCGCTGATGCTCGGCACCGTGGTCCTGATCAAAATGAAGCGCCAGCGCTACATCTGGGTCACTCTGCTGCCGGCTACCTGGCTGCTGATCTGCACCACGACCGCGGGCTTCATCAAGCTGTTCGACGCCAACCCGGCGATCGGCTTCCTGTCGCTGGCCAAGAAATACAGCGATGCGCTGGCCAACGGTCAGGTGCTGGCACCGGCAAAAAGCGTCGAGCAGATGCAGCACGTGATCTTCAACGCTTACACCAACGCAACGCTCACCGCGCTGTTCCTGTTCGTGGTCTTCAGCATCCTGTTCTATGCGCTCAAGGTCGGCATCGCCGCTTGGGGCAAAAAAGAGCGTACGGATAAAGAATCGCCATTCCAGGCCCTGCCGGATGCGTAACCAGAGGATTGCAGCATGTTCAATGACCTGAGTCGCCTCGGTAAATACCTCGGTCAGGCCGCGCGCCTGATGGTCGGCATGCCCGACTACGACACCTACGTCGAGCATATGCAAACCAAGCACCCGGACAAGCCGGTGATGAGCTACGAGATGTTCTTTCGCGAACGTCAGGAAGCCCGTTACGGTGGCAAGGGTGGGCCGAAGTGCTGTTGAGCTGACAGCGCAAGGTTGAGGTAATCCCTGTGGGAGCGAGCCTGCTCGCGAATACGGAGTGTCAGTTGATGAATAATTTGACTGGCACACCGCTTTCGCGAGCAAGCTCGCTCCCACATTTGTTTTTGTATTGTTCATTCATTTGAAGGAGATCGAGTTTTGTCCTCTCCCATCCCGGTCACGGTACTCAGCGGTTTCCTCGGCGCCGGTAAGACCACCTTGCTGCGCCATATCCTCAAAGCCGAGCACGGCCTGAAAATCGCCGTGATCGAAAACGAATTCAGCGACGCCGGTATCGACACTCAGTTGCTGGGTGATGAGCCGGTGCAAGTCATGACCCTGGCCAACGGCTGTGTGTGCTGCACCATTCACACTGACCTGACCAAAGCGCTGTACCTGCTGCTTGAACGGCTGGACAGCGGTGAGATCGCGTTCGATCGTCTGGTCATCGAGTGCACCGGTCTGGCCGATCCGGCGCCGGTGGCGCAAACCTTTTTCATCGATGAAGAACTGCGCGAGCGCTATCTGCTCGACGGCATCATCACCCTGGTCGATGCCGCCCACGCCGACGTACACCTGAGCCAGACGATCGCCCAGGCGCAGATCGGTTTTGCCGACCGCTTGCTGGTGAGCAAAACCGATCTGGTCGATGAAGCCACGTTCAATGCACTGAGCGAGCGCCTGACACGGATCAACCGCCGGGCGCCGATTCGTGTGGTCGAACACGGCACCATTGATCTGGCAGAACTTCTTGATGTGCGCGGCTTCAACCTCAACGCCGATCTCGGCGGCGGATTGAGCCTGCGTCCGGTGAGCAAGGCGCCGTCGATTGATCGCATTTCCAGTCTGGTATTGCGCACCGATCAGCCGCTGGATATCGATCAGCTCAGCGAGTTCATGAATGAATTGCTGGAAGAACACGGCAAGCAATTGCTGCGTTACAAAGGCGTGCTGAACATCGCGGGTGAGGATCGGCGCCTAGTGTTTCAGGGGGTGTTGAAGCTTTATGGTTTTGACTGGGATACCGAATGGGCCGAGGGTGAGGCGCGGGAAAGTGTGATTGTGTTTATTGCCGATGATTTGCCGGAAGAGAAGATTCGGGCGGGGTTTGCCAGAGTGGCTTCTGCCTGATGGGCTTTCGGTGCCCGTAATCACGCCATCGCGAGCAGGCTCACTCCTACAGGGGAACGCATTTCAAATGTAGGAGTGAGCCTGCTCGCGATAGCTATCTAACCGACAGCACAATGCTCAAGGTCTGAACCCAGCAGCGTCTGCTCAAGATTGTCCAGATGTTGATTCATCAGCATGGCTGCTTTGGAAACATCCCGATGGTCCACTGCTTCCACCAACGCCAAATGCTCCTTCCAAGCGCAACAGCTATGCGTCTGGCCCACACTTCGCGCAATCGCCAATGATGTAAGCGGCACAAGACTGCCAAGAAAATGCGCTAACGGTGCATTCCCCGCCATTTGCGCCAATTGAAGATGAAACTCCCCGGACAAGCGAATCGCCGCACCCCGCCGATCCTGCTCGACCGCTTGACGTTCGCGCTCGATCAGCGTGCGAAGGTGCTTCAAATCGTCTGCCTGCGGACGCTGACAGGCCAGACGCACCAGCGTGCTCTCGGTCAGTCGCCGCGCATGCAGGGCCTGCCGCGTTTGTTCCCGATCAGGTGCCGCCACCCGCGGCCGGTGATTGGCGCGCAAGACAATGACGTGCTCATGGGACAGTTGGGTCAGCACCCGGCGCACGTCGGCGCGACTGGCGCCGAACATCTCTTTCAAACTGTCCTCGGTAAAACGGCTGGCCGAATCGATGCGCTGTTCCAGAATCGCATCGAACAGTCGCGGATACAGATCCTCCGCCGGTGTGCGCAGGCACGAGAAGGGCAGGGGCGACGTGGTCTGGCGAGTGTGCGACGCTGCAGCGAAACTGTTCATGGCCTGTCTCCAGTTGGGGTCAGCGACTCAAGTTGTCTTCCGGAATATTCAGCTCAATCCCCATCCGCTGGCCTTCGCGCAAAATGTGCCGACGCATTTCGGCGCTGGCCTGGGCGCTGTTCTTGCTGCGGATCGCGCGGACCACCGCTTCGTTTTCTTCCAGTCGCTCGGCCAGATGCTCCGGAGAATTACGCAGCACCTCGGCGCTTTGCTTGAGGGCGTTGCTGGTTTGCTGCACCACACTCTGGAAGATCGGATTCGAGGTCAGGGTGAACAGCTCTTCGTGAAAGGCGATGTAGGCGCTGACCCCGGCCTCGCTGTCGCCGGCCTCGAGGGCTTCGCGCATGTCCATCAGGGTCAGGCGCAACTGGCCGACTTCCTTGCTGCTGATCGATTGTGCGACCAGACCGACAATGAACGGCTCAAGGGTGTAGCGCAGTTGCAGCACGTCTTCGAGGCTGGCACCGGCGACTGCACTGTCATGGCTTTGGCTGTCGCTGAGTTGCGCGTCGAGTACGACTACGCCTTTGCCTGGCATCGAGCGTACGAGGCCAAGGGTTTCCAGAACGATCACCGCTTCGCGCAGGCTCGGGCGGCTGATGCCCAGTTGTTCGGCCAGTTCGCGCTGACCCGGCAGCATGTCGCCGGAGCGCCACTGGCCACGGGCCAATGCGGCGCGGAGTTTTTCTACGACTGAGTTGACGACGGTTGATGTGGTTATCAAGGGTCTTGCTCCATTTGCCTGGGGGGAGATAGCCGCAAACTCAAGATCAAAAGATCGCAGCCTGCGGCAGCTCCTACAGGGGTTAAATCAGAACTCCTGCTGGTGCGCCGGAGTCGCTGTTTTACGCGGCTGAAAGGTGTAGCCCTGCTGGCCGCTCAGTACTTTGTTGGCTCGCTGTACATCAATGTCTTTTTCCCAACGGGCGATCGCCACCGTGGCGACACAATTGCCGATCAGGTTGGTCAACGCGCGGCCGATGCCCATGAACCAGTCCACGGCCAGCACCAACACCAGGCCGACCACCGGAATAGCCGGGATCGCGGTCAGCGTCGCTGCGAGAATCACCAGTGCCGAACCGGGAATCCCGTGGGCTCCTTTCGAGGTGATCAGCGATACCAGCAGAATCGTCAGCAAATCGGTCATGGCCAGCGGCGTGCCGGTAGCGTTGGCAATGAACACAATGGCCAAAGTCAGGTAGATCGAGAAACCGTCGAGGTTGAACGAGTAGCCGGTCGGAATCACCAGACCCACGGTCGAGCTGCCAATGCCGAGGTGTTCGAGTTTGCGCATGATCTGTGGCAGCACGGCGTCGGACGATGCCGTGCCCATGACGATCAGCAGTTCTTCACGCAGATACTTCAACAGCGGCCACATGCGCAGGCCGGAAGCACGCATCACCAGACCGAGAATCACGCTGACGAATGCGATGCAGGTCAGGTAGAACAAACCGACCAGACTGCCCAGGTGTTGCAGGGAATCAAGGCCATATTTGCTGGTAGTAAAGGCGATGGCGCCGAACACGCCGATCGGTGCCAGACGCACGATCATGCCCATGATCCGGAAGATCACATGGCTGAGTTCGTTGATCAGTCGGGAGATCCCGGAGGCCGCTTCACCGACCAGATTCAACGCGCTGCCGAACAGCACCGAAAACAGCAGAACTTGCAGGATGTTGTTGTCGGCGAAGGCGCCGATCACCGAGGTTGGGATCAGGTCCATCAGGAACTGCGTGGTGGTGTGCATGTGCTGGCTGCGTTCGGCGAGATCGCCCATGTCGGCCGCAGACAGTTGCTCGAGATGGATATTCGCGCCGCTGCCGATGCCGGTGCTGAAGGCGAAGACCAGGCCGATCACCAAAGCGATGGTGGTCAGCACTTCAAAGTAGATCACTGACTTGAGGCCGATGCGCCCGACCTTCTTCAGATCGCCGGCACCGCTGATGCCGCTGACTACCACGCAGAACACGATCAGGCCGATGAGCATCTTGATCAGTTTGATGAAGCCGTCGCCGAGCGGTTTGAGCTGGGCCGAGTATTCAGGAAGGGTCAGCCCGCAGACGATGCCGAGCATCAGTCCGAGAACCACTTGGAGGAAGATTGAGCGCGAGCACCATCTGAGCATGGGAGGAATCCTGGTCGGTGTCCTGGCTGCCGTGCGCGTGGCGCATCAGATTCAGGACTTAATTATTGTGGTCTTACCGGTATGTCCAGTGCGGGTGCAGTCTACGCTCGGTTTTTTCGCGATGACAAGTGAAAATATCAAAATTGGCATGACCGGTCTGACCAGTGGTCATAGCCGCGTAGGAGCTGCCGAAGGCTGCGATCTTTTAATCTTGTTTTTAAGATCCAGATCAAAGGATCGCAGCCTTCGGCAGCTCCTACACGGGAAATCAGGGGCGAAAAAAAACCGGCCAATCGCTTGGCCGGTTTTTCATGCTGCGGGTTTAACGTCGCAATTAAGCGCCGTATACCGGCAGTTTCTTGCAGATGGCTTTGACTTTCTCACGAACGGCGTCGATCACCGCTTCGTTGTTCAGGTCAGCCAGGATGTCGCAGATCCAGCCGGCCAGCTCTTTGCACTCGGTTTGCTTGAAACCGCGAGTGGTCACAGCCGGAGTACCGAAGCGCAGGCCGGAAGTAACGAACGGCGATCGTGGATCGTTTGGCACGGAGTTCTTGTTCACGGTGATGAACGCTTTGCCCAGAGCGGCGTCGGCGTCTTTACCGGAGATGTCCTGCTTGATCAGCGACAGCAGGAACAGGTGGTTCTTGGTACCGCCCGAAACTACGTCGAAACCGCGCTCGATGAACACTTCGGCCATGGCCTGGGCGTTCAGCACCACTTGTTCCTGGTAGGCCTTGAACTCAGGCTGCAGCGCTTCCTTGAAGCAGATCGCTTTAGCGGCGATCACGTGCTCCAGCGGGCCACCCTGGGCGCCCGGGAATACCGCGGAGTTCAGCTTCTTCTCGATCTCGGCGTTGGCGCGAGCCAGGATCAGGCCACCACGTGGACCGCGCAGGGTCTTGTGGGTGGTGGTGGTCACGACGTCAGCGAAAGGCACCGGGTTCGGGTAGACGCCAGCGGCGACCAGACCGGCCACGTGAGCCATGTCGACGAACAGGTAAGCGCCGACTTTGTCAGCGATGGCGCGGAAACGCGGGAAGTCGAGAATCTGCGAGTAGGCAGAGAAACCGGCCACGATCATTTTCGGCTTGTGCTCAACCGCCAGACGCTCGACTTCGTCGTAGTCGATCAGGCCGTTGGCGTCGATGCCGTACTGTACGGCGTTGTACAGCTTGCCGGAGGAGGAAACGCTGGCGCCATGGGTCAGGTGACCACCGTGTGCCAGGCTCATGCCCAGAATGGTGTCGCCACCTTGCAGCAGGGCCAGGTAAACAGCGGCGTTGGCTTGCGAACCGGCGTGCGGCTGAACGTTGGCGTAATCGGCGCCGAACAGTTCCTTGGCGCGGTCGATGGCCAGTTGCTCAACAACGTCAACGTACTCGCAACCACCGTAGTAACGCTTGCCTGGGTAGCCTTCAGCGTACTTGTTGGTCAGGACCGAGCCTTGAGCTTCCATCACCGCTGGGCTGGTGTAGTTTTCCGAAGCGATCAGCTCAATGTGTTCTTCCTGGCGCTGAGCTTCTTGCTCCATGGCGGCAAAAAGGTCGGCGTCGTACTTGGCAATAGTCAAATCACGGCTGAACATGGCGGTCCTCAAGGATCGGGGGCAGAAAAGGGGGGCATTCTAACCCAATGGGTTTTGGATGGCATATGAAACGACATCATGTCGCAGACAAGTGGCGTTCATGCGCGGATAGATGGTGATTGTGCCGGCCTGAAAAGATCGCAGCCTGCGGCAGCTCCTACAGTAATCCGAGCTGATCCCGAATACTGTGACCGACATCAATCCTTGTAGGAGCTGCCGAAGGCTGCGATCTTTTCGGTCGCGCCGCAGGACTTCAGTCGAACATGAACAGCGCGTCATTGCTGAACTGCGCCTCAAACCGCCCCGCCGGCATCGGTCGGCCGAACAGATACCCCTGAACCTCATCGCAACCATGCTCACGCAAGAAGTCCAGCTGTTCATGGGTTTCCACGCCCTCGGCGATCACCGCCAGATTCAGGCTATGCGCCATGGCGATGATCGCCCGGGCGATCTGCGCATCCTGCTCACCGGACGGCAAACCATCGACAAAGGTGCGGTCAATCTTCAACACGTCGATCGGGAATTGTTTGAGGTAGTTCAGCGATGAGTAACCGGTGCCGAAGTCGTCGACCGCAATGCTCAGGCCAAGGTTCTTCAGCCCGGCGAGAATCTGCATCGCTTCGCTGACTTCGCGCATCAGAATACTTTCGGTCAGCTCCAGTTCCAGACACGCCGGTGGCAGGCCGGTTTCACGCAGGATTGTGGCGATCCGCGTGCCGAGTTGGCCATCGGAGAATTGCCGCGCCGAGATGTTCACCGACACCTTCGGCACACGCACACGATTCTGGTGCCAGGTCTTCAACTGACGGCACGCCTCGCTGATCACCCAGTCGCCGACGTCCACCACCAGACCCAGCTCTTCCAACACCGGAATGAAATCCCCCGGCGGCACCAGGCCACGGCGTGGATGACGCCAGCGCAACAGCGCTTCGGCGCCAGTCAGGCGTTTGCCGTCACCGCTGAATTGCGGTTGGTAATACAGGACGAATTCGTTCTGTTCCAGGGCGTGGCGCAAATCGCTTTCCAGTTCCAGACGCTCCAGCGCACTGGCGTTCATGTCGGCCTGATAGAACTGGAAGTTGTTCTTGCCGCGCTCCTTGGCGTGGTACATCGCGGTGTCGGCGTTCTTCATCAACTGGCTGAGTTCGTTGCCGTCCTGAGGACTCAGGGCAATGCCGATACTGGCCGTGACAAAGAACTCGCGACCTTCGAGCACGAATGGCCGCACCAGGCTGCCGAGGATCTGCTCGGCGACATGAATCGCCCGGTTCAGCGCCATTTCGCGGCTGGAGCGATGTTGCAGCAGCAGCGTGAATTCGTCGCCGCCCATGCGCGCCACGGTGTCGTCATCGTCGACGCAGGCCAACAGGCGCGTGGCCATGTCTTTCAACATGCGGTCGCCGGCGGCGTGACCGAGGGAGTCGTTGATCGGTTTGAAACGGTCGAGGTCGAGGAACATCAGCACCACCCACGACTTCTGCCGCTCGGCCGATTGCAGCGCGGTGTGCAGACGATCCTGGAACAGCGTGCGGTTCGGCAAGTGGGTCAGGGCGTCGTAGTAGGCGAGGCGGTGAATCCGCTGCTCGCTGGCCTTGCGCTCGCTGATGTCGCTGAAGAAGCACACGTAGCTGGCCAGATCGCCCTCGTCGTCGAGCACCGCGGTGATGCCGACCCACGCCGGGTAATGCTCGCCGTTACGGCGCTTGAGCCAGACTTCGCCTTCCCAGGTGCTGTGCTGATGCAGTTGTTTGAGTACGTAGCGCAGGTGTGCGTCCTGCTGCTCATCAACGGTGAGCATGTTCGGCAATTGGTCGAGCACTTCGCTCACGGCGTAACCGCTGACGCGACTGAAGGCTTCGTTGGCTTGCACGATGTAACCGGCCGGGTCGGTGATCAGGATCGCCGAGGTCGAGTGTTCGAAAAACCGTGGCGGCCATGCGCAGGTCTTTCTCTGCGCGGCGCTGCTGACTGATGTCGCGACCGACACCGAGTACGCCTTCAAACGCACCATGTTCGTCCCACACCAGCACCAGACGCAGCTCGATCGGGATCTTGCGGCCATCGGCGCGCAGGCAGTCGAACAGGAACAATTGCGTCTGTACCTGGTTGCGCAACACCGCCAGTTGCTCGGGTTTGTCCAGCGCCTTGCTGACGCGATCCATCAGCGTGTAGATGCCGCTCAGTTGTTGCGGGTTGGCGATGGTCGATTGCCAGCCGTTCTGGAAAATCCACTCAGCGTCATAACCCAGCACGGCCTGCACCGACGGGCTGACGTAGTTCAGCGAGAGCTTGCTGTCGGTGGAGAAAATCACGTCGCTGATGCTTTCGGCAAGCATGCGGTAGCGCTGCTCGCTGTCGCGCAGGGATTCGCTGGCTTCGATCTGTTCGGTGATGTCCTTGGCCACGCCGATGATCCGCGTGACCTGATCGTGTTTGTCCCGGGCCAGCGCTTGTTCGCGAATATCGAAACGCCGCCATTTGCCGTCGCGATGGCGGAAACGCAACTGGCACTGGAGCAACTGACTGTAACCGGCGTGGCGCTGCATCTGCCGCGAGCGATGGTAGTAGTCGGCATCTTCCGGGTGCAGGAGAATTTCCCAGAAATACTCACCCATCTGGTGCAGTTCGGTGCGGTTGTAGCCGAGGGTCTGACCGAGGTGGTGGTTGCTGAAAATCATCCGCTGGCTGATCACGTCCTGCACATACAGGTGATCCGGCACCGTGCGCACCACGTCCGACCAGAAGCCTTCGCGTTCGAGCAGCGACAGTTCGATCAGCTTGCGGCTAGTGATGTCGTTGATGCTGAGAATCACCGCTTTATAGTCGTGTTGCTCGGTCGGCAGACGCAACACCATCCACAGGTGCTGGTCGCGGCCGTTGATGTCCGGCAATTTGATTTCCAGTTCCAGCTGCTTTTGCTGCTGCAGGACGGCGTCGAGCACTTGATTGCCGATGGCGCACTGGCGGTGTGGATGGCCGTCGATCAACAGTTGCCAGGCGTGCTCGCAGGAATTGACATTGAGCAATTGCAGCGCAACCTGGTTGACCTCGGTGACGCGCAATTCCTGCAACAGTTGCTGGCGTTGCGCCGGCTGGTCGAGCCAGGCCTTGAGCTGGTCGCTGGTCTGGATCTGCGCCTTGTCGAAGACCTGCTTCAGGCCGGACAGGTCCAGCACACAGAGGGCCACGCCAGTGCCCTCGAAAATGTCCTGATAACGGCGGCGACCCTCATGCAACTGGCGCTGGCGCCGGCGCATGTTGAGCAGGGCAATCACCGGCAACATCGAGAACGCCAGGCCCAGCAGGCATTTGCCGATGAACGCCGGCAGCAGTTCCTCGAGCACACGCTGGCGGTCGAACAGGCCACGCAACTGCCAGTCGCTGCTGCTCAGCGGCACGGTCAACACCGTGTTGGCCATGTCGTCCGGACTCAAGACGCCGGCCCTGGCCGAGGGCTGCGCTTCGTCGCGGCTGATGATCTGATGGTTGAGGCGGTTTTCCACCAGCCACAACGGGCGGATGCCGGTTTCGCCCTGTTTGGTCAGCGAGTCGAAGAACGTCGGAGTCAGGCGCAGTGCCCAATAACCGCGCGTGCTGCCGCTGGCCTGATGCAATAACAGATGCACCACAGAACCGTCGTCGGCGTTGCTGAAGTAATGCGCCTGTGCACGGCTGCGGCGCACCAGTTCAGTGAGGTAGCTGGCGTCGTGGCTGTTGTCGTCACTGTCGCTGATGATTTTGCCGGAAGGGGTGAGCAGGGCCAGGCTGCGCAGGTCAGGCAAGGATTGCTGGAGCTTGCGCAATAGCACCTGCTGTTCGTCGGCTGATTGCGGTTGTTCGACGATCGGTAGCAGATTGAGGGCGATTTGCGCGTTCAGCGCCATGTTCAGGCTGACCTGCGAGGCGAGGTCTGCGGTGTAATCGATGGTGTACTGGCGCTGGTTTTTCTGGGTTTCGCGCAGTTGATCGAGCAGTTGCCAGAACAGCAACGCGAGCAATAAAAGCACGAGCGTCGCCAGCGCACCCTTTAATGTACCGCGCAGGGACGAGCCGGGCGCCGGTGGGGTGCTGCTCACAGAAGCTGGCGGAGTGACATTGGACAAGCTGTGATCCTGCGATTTGGCTGGACTGGCGCGACGTGCACTATAAGCCGGACGCCCAAAGGGCGGCTAGCATGCCTTGAGTCGTGGCGAAGTGCCAGCCCCGCGCGGCTGGACTGCCACTGGTCAATCAGGTAGCTTTGCCGGTTACGCGGGAGCGTTCCAGCTCCTAGACTCAGACTTTTTCAGCGCGCACGCATTGATAACCATCAAGTGAACGACGCGCATGGTCTGGCCGGGCTTCGCCTGCGCTGCAATCATTCATCTGTCACTGACCCAAGGTTCTCCATGGCTCAATACGTCTTCACCATGCATCGGCTGGGCAAAGTTGTTCCGCCGAAGCGGGAAATTCTCAAAAACATTTCGCTGTCGTTCTTCCCCGGCGCCAAGATCGGTGTACTCGGCCTCAACGGTTCGGGTAAGTCCACGCTGCTGAAAATCATGGCTGGCGTCGACACCGAGTTCGAGGGCGAAGCCCGTCCGATGCCGGACCTGAACATCGGCTATCTGCCGCAAGAGCCACAACTTGATCCAACCAAGACCGTGCGTGAAGTGGTCGAGGAAGCGGTCAGCGTGATCAAGGATGCGCAAGCGCGTCTGGACGAGGTCTACGCCGCTTACGCCGATCCGGATGCCGACTTCGACAAGCTGGCTGCCGAGCAAGCCAAACTCGAAGCGATCCTGCAGGCCAGCGATGGTCACAACCTTGAGCGTCAACTGGAAGTCGCCGCCGATGCGCTGCGTCTGCCGGCCTGGGACGCCAAAGTAGAACACCTGTCCGGTGGTGAAAAGCGTCGTGTGGCCCTGTGCCGTCTGCTGCTGTCCGCGCCGGACATGCTGCTGCTCGACGAACCGACCAACCACTTGGACGCCGACTCGGTGGCGTGGCTGGAGCACTTCCTCCACGACTTCCCGGGCACTGTGGTAGCGATCACGCACGACCGTTACTTCCTCGATAACGTCGCTGGCTGGATTCTCGAACTCGACCGCGGCGCGGGCATTCCGTACGAAGGCAACTACTCGGGTTGGCTCGAAGCCAAGTCCGATCGTCTGGCCGCCGAATCCAAGCAGCAGTCGGCTCACGAAAAAGCCATGAAAGAAGAACTGGAGTGGGTGCGCAAAGGCGCGAAAGCCCGCCAGTCGAAATCCAAGGCGCGTCTGCAACGCTTCGAAGAAATGCAATCGCAGGAATTCCAGAAGCGCAGCGAAACCAACGAGATCTACATCCCGGCCGGTCCGCGCCTGGGCGACAAGGTCATCGAATTCAAGAACGTCACCAAGGGCTACGGCGATCGCGTACTGATCGACAACCTGTCGTTCTCGATGCCGAAAGGCGCCATTGTCGGCGTGATCGGCGGTAACGGTGCCGGTAAGTCGACCCTGTTCCGCATGCTGATGGGCAAGGAAACGCCGGATTCGGGCAGCATCGAAGTCGGTGAAACCGTGCAACTGGCCTGCGTTGACCAGAGCCGTGATGACCTGGATGGCAGCAAGACTGTATTCCAGCAAATCTCCGACGGTTCCGACCAGATCCGCATCGGCAACTACGAGATCCCGTCGCGTACCTACGTCGGTCGTTTCAACTTCAAGGGCGGCGATCAGCAGAAGTTCGTCAAGGATCTGTCCGGTGGTGAGCGCGGTCGTCTGCACCTGGCGCTGACCCTGAAGGAGGGCGGCAACGTCCTGCTGCTCGACGAACCGTCCAACGACCTCGACGTGGAAACCCTGCGTTCGCTGGAAGAAGCCCTGCTGGACTTCCCGGGCGCTGCCATTGTGATCTCTCACGATCGCTGGTTCCTGGACCGCGTGGCGACGCACATCCTGGCGTACGAAGATGACTCGCAAGCGGTGTTCTTCGAAGGCAACTACACCGAGTACGAAGCGGATCGTAAAAAGCGTCTCGGCGAAGCGGCTGCCCAGCCACACCGCGTGCGTCACAAGAAACTGGCCTGATTCGGGTTGGTTGCATAAAAGAGCGGAGCCTTCGGGCTCCGTTTTTTTTGCCTGGTTTTTTTCAGCGGGATCGAGGTGTGGCCATCGCGAGCAGGCTCACTCCTACATTTGAAATGCGTTCCCCTGTAGGAGTGAGCCTGCTCGCGATAGCTGTATAACTGGTGGTGCATTTCTTGAACCCAGACTCCCCATTCAGGTGCAAAACAAGCTCAAAAAACCGCCTGATTTATATCCTGTGCACCATTTAATTTCATAACTGCGACATTTTGCTCTGTTCCTGTGCGCGATCCGTTTGTTACAGTCCGGCCCAATCTCCTCCAACGACAATAAATTTGCCGAGACTTTTCCCATGATCGAATCCGTCGAATCCTTCCTCGCTCGCCTGAAAAAACGCGACCCGGATCAACCCGAATTCCACCAGGCCGTAGAAGAAGTCCTGCGCAGTTTGTGGACGTTTCTCGAAGCCAATCCGCATTACCTGACCTCGGGGATTCTGGAGCGCATCTGCGAGCCGGAGCGCGCGGTGATTTTTCGCGTGTCGTGGGTCGACGATCAGGGCAAGGTCCAGGTCAATCGCGGTTTCCGCATCCAGATGAACAGTGCGATCGGCCCGTACAAGGGTGGCCTGCGTTTCCATCCGTCGGTGAACATGGGCGTGCTGAAATTCCTCGCCTTCGAACAGACCTTCAAAAACTCCCTGACCTCGCTGCCCATGGGCGGCGGCAAGGGCGGCTCGGACTTCGATCCGAAGGGTAAGAGCGACGGCGAAGTCATGCGTTTCTGCCAAGCGTTCATGAGCGAGTTGTACCGCCACATCGGCGCCGACGTTGACGTGCCGGCCGGTGACATCGGTGTCGGTGCGCGCGAGATCGGTTTCCTGTTTGGCCAGTACAAGCGCCTGAGCAACCAGTTCACCAGTGTGCTGACCGGCAAGGGCATGACCTACGGCGGCAGCCTGATTCGTCCGGAAGCCACCGGTTTCGGCTGCGTCTACTTTGCCGAAGAAATGCTCAAACGCCGCGAGCAGACCGTCGAAGGCAAACGCGTGGCGATTTCCGGTTCCGGCAACGTTGCGCAGTACGCCGCGCGCAAAGTCATGGATCTGGGCGGCAAAGTGATTTCCCTGTCCGACTCAGAAGGCACGCTGTATTGCGAGGCTGGGCTGAGCGAAGAGCAGTGGCTGGCGCTGCTGGAGCTGAAAAACGTCAAGCGCGGACGCATCAGTGAACTGGCGGCAGCGTTCGGTCTGGAATTCCGCGCCGGTCAACTGCCGTGGTCGCTGCCATGCGACATCGCGCTGCCGTGCGCTACGCAGAACGAACTCGACGCCGAAGCCGCGCGCACACTGCTGCGCAATGGCTGCGTGTGCGTAGCTGAGGGCGCGAACATGCCGACCACGCTGGAGGCTGTGGATATCTTTATCGAGGCCGGCATTCTCTTCGCTCCGGGCAAGGCATCCAACGCCGGCGGTGTGGCGGTGAGTGGCCTGGAGATGTCACAGAACGCCATGCGCTTGCTGTGGACGGCAGGTGAGGTGGACAGCAAGCTGCACGCGATCATGCAGTCGATCCACCACGCTTGTGTGCACTACGGCGAAGAGAACGGACGGATCAACTACGTCAAAGGCGCGAACATCGCCGGCTTCGTCAAAGTCGCCGACGCAATGCTCGCGCAGGGCGTGGTTTAAGCCGGTTCGATACGGATCACTTCAATCACTTGATCGCCGGCGGGGCGCTGCCACAGCACCTCGTCATTGAGCCGCGCACCCAGCAGCGCGCGGCCCAGCGGTGAGCCCCAATTGATCAGGCCTTTGCTGGCATCGGCCTGATCTTCGCCGACCAGTTGCACCCGCCGTTCGGTGTCGTGTTCGTCGGCGTAGGTCACCCAACTGCCGATCTGCACTTTGTCGGTGGAGGTCGCGGCAACCGCGACTTGTGCGCTGCTCAGGCGCTGATTGAAATAACGCAAATCACGTTGCAGATCCGCCAGCCGTTGCTTGTCGGCCTGATCACCTCTGGCTGATTGTTCGGCATGCAGGGTTTGCAGTTCGGCGACTTTTTCCTGCAACTGCGCCAGCCCTTGCGCGGTGACGTAATTGGGCTGCTCGCTGACCTGCCGTTCGACCGGCTGATCGGCTTGCGCGGCGGCGTTGTCTTCGTTGACGAATGCGCGACTCATGGTGTTCTCCTCGTATGAGGTTTGGGCCATGCTCGCAGGCATTTGGTTTCACTGGATGTCTGGAAACGACCTATTGCGAGCGATAGGCCCGCCCGGCGTCCTGATCTTTCTGTTGCTGCCAGGCGCGCTCGCGTTCGTCCCAATGTTCATTGCGATACTGTTCGCGGTCCTTGTTTTCCAACATTGCCTGACACTGGCGGAAGCCGTCGGTCCAGCCTTCGGCGTATTGCTTGTCCTTGAGATAGCGCGGCACATTCTTGCGAAACTCGCCGCTGATCGAACCCGCCGCCTGACGACCGCTGACACAACCGTCATCGAAGCCGTCGGCGAAGGCCGGTGGATAACCCTTGGCGATCAAATCTTCATGGGTGGTCTGGCAACCGCCCAGTAACAGCACAACACCCAGCAAACCCGCACACCGCCACATCGCACTCTCCCGCGCCGGTTCTCGGCTTATGGGAAAGTCTAGAAGCTGATTCGTCGAGCGTTGGTGAAAGGCATGTGAGTAATTCGTTGAGCACCACAAATCCCCTGTAGGAGTGAGCCTGCTCGCGATAGCGGTGTATCAGTCACCGCACCAGTGACTGATGAATTGCTATCGCGAGCAGGCTCACTCCTACAGGGGGATGTGTTCGGGATCAGTAGTGATACCACTTCACTTCAAGCATGACCTCGGTTTCCGGGGTGGCGAGATGGCTGAACTCACGCTGCGCACTCAAGCGCAAACCAAGGTTGCGCGACAACTCCCACTGCTGATTCAGGCTGAGGCTGCGGCGTACTTCGCCATTGAAGAAGTAATCGCCTTTAGCCTCCAGACTGAGATTGCCCAACGGGTTTTTCCACAACACGCCGGTATTGAAACCGCCGGCTGGCGAGACGAACTCGGCGAAATCATTGTTGTGTTCAACGCGCACGGTGCCGAGGGCAAAACCCAGCACATCATCCCCCAGCGCCCACGTCCCGCCGCCGCCACCATTGACGTGGCTGACCAGCGTCTCGTCATCGTGCTTGCCCGGTACGCGCTCAAGACCGCCAGTGACTTGCCACGACAGCGGCTGCAATAGCTCATTACGCGGTGTCAGCGAACGAATGGTCGCCAGATCCAGTTGCTGAAACTGCCATTGATTGCCCTCGTACTGACGCAGTTTCATCTGCAGGATCTCGATCTGCGCGCCGAGCGGGAAGCTCTCGGCGTTGTCGTTGAGATCGTGATAGGCCATGCGCAAGCCGTACTCACCGAATGCGCGATCACCACGGGTGCCGAGACCGGCCTGCCAGGTGCGCGATTCGTGGCCGTCTTCGGGCAAGCCTGGTTGTGGTATTTCCAGTTCGGGTGCGGGGTTTTTGTTGATCGCTCGCAGCAGTTCAAAGCTGCGCTGTGCCCGTTGTGGATCGCGTTCCTGACCGTTGGCGCGGTAGCGCTCCAGACGATATGCCGCGTCGATGATCAACGCTTGACGATCGCGGGGTAGGGCTTTGAACGCCGGATTCTGCAACTGCTGTTGATCGGCGCTGACGTTCAGCACCCATTGCTGTTCGTCACTGTTCAAAGGCTCGGCACGGCTGAGCAATTCGCGCTCGCGTGACGGGCGGTATTCGATACTTTCCACCAGCCCGGCTTCCTTCACCGCTTTGACGGTGTCGGTGGGAATCGCGGTCAACGGGAATTGTTCAGTCAGGCGCAGGCTCGGGCGTGCCACCTGCAGCAACTCAAGCAGACGATACGAGCAGTTTTCGTCGAAGAAGAAGTAGTCGAACTGGATCTGCTTCAACTCCCACACATGCTCGACCATGCGCGCGGTTTCTTCTTGCGTCAGGTTGAGCCGGTATTCCCACAGGTCGCGGTTTTCCAGGCTGCGGTATTCGGAGAGCTTTTCCTGGTACGGCACCAGCGCGAACAGTCCCGGATAACCGCCCATCAAACCTTTCCAGGCGTACAGGATGCTGTTGTCCGAGCCTTCGATGTAGGCGCCGAAGTTGATCGCGTAACTGAGCAGCGAGGTCTTGTCGGCCTGCACATCGGCCTGATCGATGCGCAGCAGGGTGTGGCCGAACATCGATGACGGACTGTTCAAATAAGCCGCCGGGAAGATCATCACCGCGCTGTGCGGCGAGACGTCCTTGAACCACTTCTTGTATTCGGCGCATGCCGGCGCTGGCAGATCGCTGAGATTGAGCTGCGCTTTCAGCCAGCGAGTGCGCGCCGGATAAACGCATTGCGCATGTTGCTCGCCAAGGCTCGCCGGGGCGTACAGCGCTTGCACGGTGGCTTCCAGCTCATGATCGGGATGTTCGTTGCCATCGGGCGCGAGAAAGAATTTCTTGTCACTGACATAGCTGCGCCAGCCGCCAAGCTTGGCGGTTTCGTAGTGACCGAGGGAAATCCAGAAGCGGTCGTTGGCCAGTTGCTGCAAACGTTGAGGGTCGATGTGGGGCGCGGCGGACAGCGGGGCGCAGACACAGAGCGCCAGCCAGGCAAGGCGTTTGAGCATAGTCGGCAACTTGAACAGGAAAGAAATAAAGACCCAAGGAGGGCGGGCCGAAAAAACAAAACCCGCTTCCCGAAGGAAGCGGGTAGGGTCGAGCTTAAGCTTGAGTCGCGTACTTGGCCAGACGAGGATCCGATTTCAGTACGGCCAGGGTGTTGGTATGCACGTCTTCAGCGGTCACGTCAGCCTTGCTGAAGATCTGCTGGAAGTGCTCGTGAGTCACAGCAGCGAAGTGCGCACGGTCTTCCGGTGCCACGCCCAGTACCACGGCATAAGTCGTCAGCGCTTCGCCGTTGCCTTTGGCCATGTCTTCGGACAGCTCGTTCATCATGCCATTCATGGCAAACCAGGATTTGCCGCCGTAGGTCAGCGATGCGTTGGTCGAGCAACCGTTGGTGCCGGACGTCATCCCGAAGGTGGCGTTACCGGAAGTACCGTTGGTGGTGGAAGCGAGGAAGTGCGCCGGGGTGCCACGCTGACCTTCGAACAGCATGTTGCCCCAACCGCAATCCGGGCCGCCTGGAGCTTGCGCCATTGCGTTGATGGATACAGCGGTGAAGAGAGTACCGAGAAGAATCCGTTTCATAGCTTTTTTCTCTTTATGTGCATACCAATGGACAGGGTTCTGGCCGGCTCTAAACGTAAGCTGCCTGCGCGACGATCATGCTGCGTTGAAAACAGGCTCGGAATGCTCATGTAGGTCCCTACACTCCGCTTCCTCGCCTGTTTTCGCCTTGCCTGATCGCCGCTCGGCGAGCTTACGTTCAGAGCCAAACGAAGCCAGTGGGCCGGTATTAGTTCCAGCCGCGCAGTTTGGAGTTTAGGCATGTTCCAGGGGTTCCGTGGTTTTTTGCAAAATATTTGGAATAAACCCCGATTTCAGGGGGCGGGCCGCTGGCATTGCCGGTTGTCTATGCTTTGTCATGTGGCGCGCCTTGCCAGTGGGGCACAGGCAGCGCCAGAATGCCGCTATCTGCCCCGCCTGATTGTTAAGGAAGCCCGATGCCTGATCCTGTTGCTGCCAGCTTGCGTCTCGCGCCCGAAGCGCTGACCCGTCCGTTTTCCGCTGAACAGTTCAGCTTCACTACCACCAATGATCTGGAGCCCTTTCGCGGTGTGCTCGGCCAGGAACGCGCGGTCGAAGCCTTGCAGTTCGGTGTGGCCATGCCACGCCCCGGTTACAACGTTTTCGTCATGGGCGAGCCCGGCACTGGCCGTTTCTCGTTCGTCAAACGCTACCTGAAGGCCGAAGGCAAACGCCTGCAGACCCCGGCGGACTGGGTCTACGTCAATAACTTCGATGAGCCGCGCGAACCGCGCGCCCTGGAACTGCCTTCGGGCACTGCCGGTGCATTCATCGGTGATATCAACGGTTTGATCGACAACCTGCTGGCGACATTTCCAGCGGTGTTCGAACACCCGTCCTATCAGCAAAAGAAAAGCGCCATCGACCGCGCCTTCAACCAGCGCTACGACAAAGCCCTCGACATCATCGAGCGCCTGGCCCTGGAAAAAGACGTTGCCCTGTATCGCGACAGCAGCAACATCGCCTTCACGCCGATGCTCGACGGCAAAGCACTGGACGAAGCGGAATTTGCCCAGTTGCCGGAAGCCGATCGCGAGCGTTTTCACGATGACATTTCCGGCCTCGAAGAGCGCCTGAACGAAGAACTCGCCAGCCTGCCGCAGTGGAAGCGTGAGTCGAACAATCAACTGCGCTCGCTCAACGAAGAAACCATCACCCTGGCCTTGCAGCCGCTACTGTCGCCGTTGTCGGAGAAGTACGCCGAGAACGCTGCGGTCTGCGGTTACCTGCAAGCGATGCAGGTGTACCTGCTGAAAACCGTGGTCGAGCAACTGGTCGACGACAGCAAGACTGACGCCGTCGCACGCAAACTGCTGGAGGAGCAATACGCGCCAAGCCTGGTAGTCGGTCACCCAGTGAGCGGCGGTGCACCCGTAGTGTTCGAACCGCACCCGACTTACGAAAACCTCTTCGGTCGCATCGAATACACCACCGATCAGGGCGCGCTTTACACCACCTATCGTCAGCTGCGTCCGGGTGCCTTGCACCGCGCCAATGGCGGTTTCCTGATTCTTGAAGCAGAAAAAATGCTCAGCGAGCCGTTCGTATGGGACGCGCTGAAACGCGCCCTGCAATCGCGCAAACTGAAAATGGAATCACCGCTGGGCGAGATGGGCCGTTTCGCCACCGTGACGCTCAACCCGCAGCACATTCCGTTGCAGGTCAAAGTCATCATCATCGGTGCGCGGTCGCTGTACTACACGCTGCAAGATCTCGATCCGGACTTCCAGGAGATGTTCCGTGTTCTGGTCGACTTCGACGAAGACATTCCGATGGTCGACGAGAGCCTGGAGCAATTCGCCCAGTTGTTGAAAACCCGTACTTCGGAAGAAGGCATGGCGCCGCTGACCGCTGATGCGGTAGCGCGTCTGGCAACCTACAGCGCACGTTTGGCCGAGCACCAAGGGCGTTTGTCGGCGCGCATTGGTGATCTGTTCCAACTGGTCAGCGAAGCGGATTTCATCCGTCACCTGGCCGGCGATGAAATGACCGATGCCGGGCATATCGAACGTGCCTTGAAAGCCAAGGCCACGCGCACCGGTCGTGTGTCGGCGCGGATTCTCGACGACATGCTTGCCGGGATCATCCTGATCGACACCGATGGCGCCGCTGTCGGCAAGTGCAACGGTCTGACCGTGCTAGAAGTCGGCGACTCGGCGTTTGGTGTGCCGGCGCGGATTTCCGCCACGGTGTATCCGGGCGGCAGCGGCATTGTCGACATTGAGCGTGAGGTCAACCTCGGCCAGCCGATTCACTCCAAAGGTGTGATGATCCTTACCGGGTATCTGGGCAGCCGTTATGCCCAGGAATTCCCGCTGGCGATTTCCGCGAGCATCGCGCTGGAGCAGTCGTACGGTTACGTCGACGGCGACAGTGCGTCGCTGGGTGAGGCCTGTACGCTGATTTCGGCGCTGTCGAAAACGCCATTGAAACAGTGCTTTGCGATCACCGGCTCGATCAACCAGTTCGGTGAAGTACAGGCAGTGGGCGGGGTTAACGAGAAAATCGAAGGCTTCTTCCGTCTCTGCGAAGCACGCGGGCTGACCGGCGAGCAGGGCGCGATCATTCCGCAGGCCAACGTCGCCACGCTGATGCTCGATGAGAAAGTCCTGGCGGCGGTGCGTGCCGGACAGTTCCACGTGTACGCGGTGCGTCAGGCCGACGAGGCGTTGAGTCTGTTGGTGGGCGAACCGGCCGGTGAACCGAATGCCGACGGCGAATTCCCCGAAGGCAGCATCAACGCACGGGTGGTCGAGCGCTTGCGTGACATTGCCGAGATGATCAGCGAAGAAGACCTCAAGGAAGCCGAGAAAGAGTTGGCCCAAGAAGCGCTGGCCGAAGCCAAACCGGCCTGAACCTAAACGCGGTCAAACTGTAGGAGTGAGCCTGCTCGCGATAGCGGAGTGTCAGTCGGCGAATAAGTTGCCTGGCACACCGTTATCGCGAGCAGGCTCACTCCTACATTGGTCTTTGTGGTGATCTTCGGGAAAATCGCCACAACTCTGACGCCAATATTCACACAATGACCATTCGGCGCCTTCTGGTCTCATTCGGCTTGCGCAGCGGACTTTTCTTCTATTCTCAGCTCAAGGATATCGACAGTATCACTGGATCGAGCCAGTCCTCCCGTGAGGGCTGAATACCGGCTTCACCGAGGGTCGCCGCCATGTCGCGCAACCTCTGCCTTACCCGTCAATGCCTGGGTCTTGTGACCCGTATCGAATGCGCCATCAAGCCGTTGGCCGGCGATAACGGCATGTGGACGCTGCTCTTCGCCGCCGGCATGGCCGGTGAACAACCTTCCGCCATCAAGGCCCAAGGCCCGTTTCATGGGCCGGTCGCCGCCGAATCGATACTCGACACCATCGTTGAAAGCCTGACCTTGCATGGCTACGAACTGGCCGACGATCCGCAGATCTGGAGTTTGCACCTGCAAGCTCAACTGCGGCAGATCAACGGTGGCCGTGGCCGCGCCCTGTAGGCGCTGCCGCAGGCTGCGATCTTTTGATCTTGCTCTTCAATGGGCAGTCTCAGGCACCTGCGCCTTGTCGAGCTTGACCTCAAAGCCGTATTGCACAGTGGCGAGGTCGGTGCGCTGGTAGGTTTCTACGTGAGTCGGGCGGCCATAAAAATAGTGCACGCCGAACAGCGCCGGGCCTTCTGCGCTCGCATCGTGGCTGACAGAAAGAATCTGCTTGAGGTAGTTGCCGCTGTCGTCTTTGACGAAGAAACGCCATTCGTTGGGCGGAAACAATTTCAGGTCCACCACCAGCAGGTTGTTCTTGATCTCCAGACCTTTGGGCAAGGACTTGGCGTCGTATGCCTGCTTGGCCACAGTCGCGAGAAACAGCGGCATTGAGCCGACGGCGATCGCCGGGGTTTCCGGGAACAGGTTCAGGTCGTAAGTGATCGTCGCGCGCAGCGGATCGACCTGGTAAGCCTCGGGCGGCAGTTCGATCGGCTCATCAAGCTTGCCACTGCGCTTTTCAGTGAAGAACGTGACAGGACTGACCCCCGGGCTGAAGTCATCGCCGAGCAATTCATCGTTGAACGTACGGCGATGGGAAAACTCGATGCGCGCAGCGCTCGGTTCTTCCACGGATTGATGGACGCGGATGCCAGCCTTCAATTGGTCCTCGGTCAGGCTCGCGCCTTTGAGCCAGTTGGCTGCCAGATCGTCGTAGACCGTCACTGGCAGGTCCAGCGGCTGGATAGCCTTCTGCGTCGTGTGTTGACTGAACGTGCGAATCGGCAGATCCAGCGATTTGCGCGTCACCGTCGCCGAGGAGAAGTCGAGCACGCTGACTTCCAGAGTGTCGATCGGGCCATTGAAATAGACCTTGTTATAGCGACGCGGGTGCTTGTCCTCGAATGCCTGCTGCTCTTCGGTGAGTTGCTTTTCCAGCGCATCGCTCCAGCCCTTCTGCTGTTGCAGGTAGGCCAGTTGTTTTTCATAGAAGGCCACTTGCTCCGGACTCTCGTTGATCGAGCCGGCGCGTATCAGGTATTGCCCGGTCTTGTCGCGGGCCTGGACGATCAGCGGATTGAGCTGCGTCTCTGCGACTTCCGCAGCCAATGGCAGGCTGTTGCTGAATTCGACTTCGGCGTAGTTGTTTTCGAGCTTCAGCAGTTTGACGCTGAGGTTGTCATTGCTGCGGGTCTGGCCGACGTCTTTTGGCGTCAGGTCGAAGCTGTACAAGCGGCGCGGTGCGATGACTTCGATCTGGCCTTGCAGGCTGACCGGTTGCGGCAGGGACTTCTTGTCCACGTCCAGTCCGTCAATGAACGGGTAGGTCACGGTCAGGTCATCGGGGTTGGTGACGTTGGAGCTGGAGGGGCTGAGCTGAATGCCCGGATCGGTTTCCGACCATTCCGGCTGATAGGCGATCACGCGTTTGTTGCTCAACGTCACCGACTGCCATTCCACACCGTGTGGAAACAAGAAACCGCCGGGAATGTTCAGGTTGAACGGGAACACCGGTTGCAGATCGGTGAGGTAATCGGAGCTGGCATCCTTGTGCAGCACGAACAGGCCGTTGATAAACGTATCGACCAGCGTCTGCGGGGCAGGGTAGTGCTTGAGCACGGCGAGCGCGTCTTCACCGTATTCGGTGCGCGGCGGATTGTCGTTGAGCTTGAGTTGCGCGCGTTCGAGCAGCAGCAGTGAGCCGCCGAGTTCGGTGATGGCGTCCTTGAGTTTGGTGTCGGTGATGGCGTCCAGTGACTGTTCGAACTTTGCCGTTTTTTCTTCAAGGCTGGTGGTGTGTTTTTCGTCGCCGGGCGAGCAACCGCTGATCAACAGAGCAAGGCAAATTCCGGCCGTCGTTATCGGTAATCGCACATCCATTTCCACACGTCCTGTCTGCAGTCGCTGGGCTGTCAATGGTTTCGACACTAGCAGAAAAAAATCATCCGCACGCGCAGGTGGCGGATTTTCGGGCAGTTTCTGGCTGTCACAGGGGGCTGGTATACTCGCCGCCATTTCCACCCCTTGTGTGAGATTCAATGGAACGCTTTATCGAAAATGCAATGTACGCCTCGCGCTGGCTGCTGGCGCCAATCTATATCGGGCTTTCGCTCGGGTTGCTGGCGCTGGCACTGAAATTTTTCCAGGAAGTGTTCCACATCCTGCCCAACGTTTTTTCGATGGCCGAGTCGGAACTGATTCTGGTGCTGCTGTCGTTGATCGACATGGCACTGGTCGGCGGTCTGCTGGTGATGGTGATGATTTCCGGCTACGAGAACTTCGTCTCTGAACTGAACATCGACGAAGGCAAGGAAAAGCTCAGCTGGCTCGGCACCATGGACTCTTCGTCGTTGAAGATGAAAGTGGCGGCTTCGATCGTGGCGATTTCCTCGATCCACTTGCTGCGCATCTTCATGGACGCCAAGAACGTCGATCCCGAGCACTTGATGTGGTACGTGATCATCCACATGACCTTTGTGGTTTCGGCGTTCGCCATGGGTTACCTGGACAAAGTCACCAAGCACTGATCAACCGTTGATCGCTGCAAAAACACCGCCCGTCTGTTGCGAAACAGACGGGCGGTGTCGTTTGTGGCTTGTGCTTTGGTGCGCGCGAGCATATCCCTGTAGAGGTCCAGACTCGCCACTGTGTGAGGTGCGTTCATGAACCTGCAAGAGCTGAATGCGTTTGCCATCGCCAGGAAGGTCGATGAGTTGAACCTGATCTCCATGGAGGGCGGGATTTATCTGCTCGAAGCGCGGATGCACGGGGCGGCATATCCGTTGAGTGATCCCAAAGGCAAGATGCTGACCCTGCGATCAGTGGAGCATGCGCGGGATCTGCTGCATGCGTTTCCGGTGCTGCCCTTCAATCTTGTACACACCTCGGTGCATGACGAAATGTGCGGCCTGGCCGGTAGTATCGATGAAAGCCTGAAGGTGCCGCTCGCCTGGCGTTCAGCCCTGTAGGCCTTGCGCCCCATCGCCGGGCATCTGTGCTAGTCTGCTCGCCCTTTTGGTTCCGGGCGCGCCGGGACGCGCTGTGCTCGCACGGCAAGTCTTGTGGCCGTCCGCACAGCGGAGCAGTGTCATGTCCGAAGTAAATCTGTCCACCGACGAAACCCGCGTCAGCTACGGCATCGGCCGTCAGCTGGGTGACCAGCTGCGCGACAACCCGCCACCGGGCGTTAGCCTGGACGCCATCCTGGCCGGTCTGACCGACGCTTTCGCCGGCAAGGAAAGCCGTGTTGGCCAGGAAGAAATGT
Organism: Pseudomonas sp. B21-041; assembly: GCF_024748675.1. Taxonomy (NCBI): domain Bacteria; kingdom Pseudomonadati; phylum Pseudomonadota; class Gammaproteobacteria; order Pseudomonadales; family Pseudomonadaceae; genus Pseudomonas; species Pseudomonas sp. B21-041. The sequence continues at coordinate 5,488,185 of NZ_CP087175.1, read as the reverse complement.
CCGCCAGCTTCAAGGTTATCCGCGAAATCATGCAAGCCGAAGCCGCTGCCAAAGCTGAAGCCGCTGCTGGCGAAGGCCTGGCCTTCCTGGCTGAAAACGCCAAGCGTGACGGCATCACTACCCTGGCTTCCGGCCTGCAATTCGAAGTGCTGACTCAGGGCGAAGGCGCCAAGCCGACCCGTGAAGATCAAGTACGTACTCACTACCACGGCACCCTGATCGACGGCACTGTGTTCGACAGCTCCTACGAGCGCGGCCAGCCTGCAGAATTCCCGGTTGGCGGCGTGATCGCTGGCTGGACCGAAGCCCTGCAACTGATGAATGCCGGCAGCAAATGGCGTCTGTACGTGCCGAGCGAACTGGCTTACGGCGCTCAAGGCGTTGGCAGCATCCCGCCGCACAGCGTTCTGGTATTCGACGTCGAGCTGCTGGACGTTCTGTAAGACCGGGCCTGCCTTGATGGCGGGCTAATGTAGGAGTGAGCCTGCTCCGGGCGGCGATCCGACGATGGCGTCCTTTCAGTCAGCAAATCTGTTGCCTGATACAACGATTTCGCGAGCAGGCTCACTCCTACAGTTTTTACCGCGTTTCATAGTTCTATCTTGTGATGCAGTTCACTGGTCGGGCGCAAGGCCCGGGCATAGCAGAACAGGAACAGATTGCGCACCAGCTCCTTGAGCACCAACGGCTCGCTGGAATTGAGACTGCTGACGTCCAGATCCCCTTGATCCTGCAGTTCATGCAAGGCTTCTTCTTCAAGCACCGCACAGACTTCACCGGTTTCCCGATGGAGGATTCTGAGGTAAGGGTGTGGGCGATCCAGCCACGCGTCGATCAAATAAGTCATGGTTCTCATCTCCTTGAAGGGTTTCAATGAGAATAATTCTTATTCGTCAAATAGCAAGCGTCTATTGGCGGATTCTGAAATTTTCCGGGTAAAGATTGCGTAAGGTCAAAACGGCTGGCGTTTGGCTATTGCGCGGTTTTGCTGGGGGGGAGCGGGGAGGGCGAAGCTCCATCCCACGCCTGGCGCGGGATGGATGACAACGGAATCAGACCTTTCTGACGAACTCGGATTTGAGTTTCATCGGGCCGATACCGTCGATCTTGCAGTCGATGTCGTGGTCGCCATCGCACAGACGGATGTTCTTGACCTTGGTGCCGACCTTGACCACCAGCGAAGTGCCCTTGACCTTCAGATCCTTGATCACGGTGATGGTGTCGCCGTCCTGCAGGACGTTGCCGACCGAGTCTTTCTTCACGGCATCATCAGACGCCACTTCGGCTTCGCCGCTGGCGGACCACTCGTGGGCGCACTCCGGGCACACCAGTTGGGTACCGTCTTCGTAGGTGTATTCGGAATTGCATTTCGGGCAGGGTGGCAACGTGCTCACTAAGGCTCCTTGGGTGTGGATCGCTAAAAGTCGCACATTGTATAGGGTTTTAGTTTTTCAGGCAGTCAAATGCAAAAGATCGCAGCATCGACAACCCCTGTAGGAGCTGCCGAAGGCTGCGATCTCTTGATTTTGCTTCAGCGGTATCAGTGCGTACGGGCGACCGCAAACTCGCTCAGTTCAACCAGCGCATCGCGGTATTCGCTGGCTGGCAGTGCATCGAGGCACTTGATCGCGCGGGCCACGTAATCACGGGCCAGTTGCGCGGTGTATTCCAGCGAACCAGAAGCTTCCACAGCAATGCGGATGCTTTCCAGATCTTCGATCCCGCCTTTCTGGATCGCCTGACGCACCAGTGCAGCCTGTTCCGGCGTGCCTTCGCGCATGGTGTAGATCAGCGGCAGGGTCGGTTTGCCTTCGGCCAGATCGTCACCGACGTTCTTGCCCAGGGTCTCGGCGTCGCCCTTGTAGTCGAGCAGGTCGTCGACCAGTTGGAACGCCACACCGAGGTGGTCGCCGAAGGTGCGCAAGGCTTCGCTCTGCTCAGCGGTAGCACCGGCCAATGCAGCGGCGCTGTGGGTCGAAGCTTCGAAGAGCATCGCGGTCTTGCCGCGGATGACTTCCATATAGGTTTCTTCGGTGGTGCTGGCGTCGCGCACCTTGGACAGTTGCAGTACTTCGCCTTCAGCGATGATGCGCGTGGCCTGGGACAGGATCTTCATCACCGGCATCGAGCCCAGTTCGACCATCATTTCAAACGAGCGCGAGTACAGGAAATCGCCGACCAGCACGCTCGGGGCGTTGCCCCACATGGCGTTGGCGGTCGAACGGCCACGGCGCATGCCGGACATGTCGACCACGTCGTCATGCAGCAGGGTGGCGGTGTGCAGGAATTCGATGGTGGCGGCCAGCAGGCGCATGTCGTCGCCTTCGCGACCCAGGGCCTTGCCACACAGCAACACTAATAAAGGACGCAGACGTTTGCCGCCGGCCGAGGTAATGTAATCGCCGATTTTCGATACCAGCGGTACTCGGGAAGTCAGCTGCTTCTTGATGATGCCGTCGACGGCGCTAAAATCGTCCGCCACCGCGCGGTAGAAAGCTTGGGGTTGCATCAGCGAGAGTCGCTCCAGAAGGGTTGCGCGGCATGCTAGGACCCCCATCCAGACCTGTCAAGGCGCGATAGACGGCTACTTGCAAGCCTGCGGCACCTTGCGTACAATCGCGCACCCTGAACTTCCTGGGCAGCACCTGCCTTACGCAATTGCAACGGGCCTTCCAGCCTTATGCAGCCATGCCAGCCAATACCTCTTCTTATAAAGAGCTGGGTGAGCAGGATTATCGGAGAAATACCATGTCTTATGCAGTAATCGTTACTGGCGGCAAGCAGTACAAAGTCGCCCCGGGTGAATACCTGAAGATCGAAAAACTGGAAATCGCTACCGGCGAATCCGTTACCTTTGATCGCGTTCTGTTGGTTGCCAATGGCGACGACGTGAATATCGGCGCTCCAGTTGTTGCTGGCGCTACCGTTGTGGCTGAAGTGATCTCCCAAGGTCGTCACGATAAAGTCCGCATCATCAAGTTCCGTCGCCGTAAGCACCACATGAAGCGTATGGGCCACCGCCAGTGGTACACCGAGATCAAAATCACCGGTATTCAGGCTTAATTTCAGCCTAATTCCTCACTAGGAGAATTGACTCATGGCACACAAAAAAGCTGGTGGTAGTACCCGTAACGGTCGCGACTCAGAAGCCAAACGCCTTGGCGTTAAGATGTATGGCGGCCAGAAAATCATTCCGGGCAACATCATCGTGCGTCAGCGCGGCACCCAATTCCACGCTGGTTACGGCGTTGGCATGGGTAAGGATCACACCCTCTTCGCGAAAATCGAAGGCGTGATCAAGTTTGAAGTAAAAGGCGCGTTCAACCGCCGTTACGTGAGCGTTGTCGCAGCTTAATTGCGCGATCGCTGGAAAAGCCCTGTCTCGCGACGGGGCTTTTTCGTTTGTGGGGTGAGTCTCTTGCAAAACTGTTTGTATGGGCTGTCGGCGTGCGATGCAGGTCGTGTTTTGGGGTCGCTGCGCTCATTTTTGCAAGAGTCTTATGTCTTGATTGTTTTTCGGCTCGTCCGTACGGCGAGAGGCGTTGGTTATGAAGTTTGTTGATGAAGTATCGATTCGCGTAAAGGCTGGTGACGGCGGCAATGGCGCCATGAGTTTCCGTCGGGAAAAATTCATCGAAAACGGTGGCCCGAACGGCGGTGATGGTGGTGACGGCGGTTCCATCTACATGATGGCTGACGAAAACCTCAACACTCTGGTCGACTACCGTTACACCCGGCACTTCGATGCCGAGCGTGGCTCTAACGGCGGCAGCACCGACTGCACCGGTAAAAAAGGTGAAGACCTGATCCTGCGCGTGCCGGTCGGCACTACGGTGATCGACTCTGCTACTCAGGAAGTGATTGGTGACCTGACCAAGGCTGGCCAGAAACTGATGGTAGTGCAGGGTGGTTGGCACGGTCTGGGTAACACCCGTTTCAAATCCAGTACCAACCGGGCGCCGCGTCAGACCACGCCGGGTAAGCCGGGTGAGCAGCGCGACCTGAAACTGGAAATGAAAGTACTGGCTGACGTCGGTCTGCTGGGCTTGCCGAACGCCGGTAAAAGTACCTTTATCCGTTCCGTTTCTGCGGCCAAGCCGAAAGTCGCCGACTACCCGTTCACCACGCTGGTGCCAAACCTCGGTGTGGTCAGCGTCGATCGCTGGAAGAGCTTTGTCATTGCCGATATTCCGGGTCTGATCGAAGGCGCTTCCGACGGTGCTGGCCTGGGCATTCGCTTCCTCAAGCACTTGGCGCGTACGCGTCTGTTGCTGCACCTCGTCGATATGGCGCCGCTTGATGATTCCAGCGCGCCGGATGCCGCTGAAGTGATCGTCAACGAACTGATCAAGTTCAGTCCGTCCCTGGCCGAGCGTGATCGCTGGCTGGTGCTGAACAAGTGCGACCAGATCCTTGAAGAAGAGCACGATGAGCGCGTCAAGGAAATCGTTGATCGCCTGGAGTGGACTGGCCCGGTCTACGTGATCTCGGCGATCGCCAAGATCGGTACCGAGCGTCTGTGCCACGACATCATGCGTTACATGGAAGATCGCGCCGATCGCTTGGCCAATGACCCGGCTTACAAGGAAGAGCTGGCCGACCTCGATCAGCGCATCGAAGACGAAGCCCGTGCGCAGCTGCAGGCGCTGGATGACAAGCGTGCCCTGCGTCGCAGCGGCGTGAAGTCGGTCCATGACATCGGCGACGATGATTGGGACGAAGAAGATGTGGATGACGAAGACGGTCCGGAAATCATTTACGTGCGTGACTGATTCGTTGGGTAGGCGCTGCCGCAGGCTGCGATCTTTTGACCTTTAGAAGATCGCTGGTGTGTGCTGAGTCTTCATCTCAGGGCGGTGTTATCATCGCTGCAAGCCGTTTTTCTAAGGCGCCGCTCAATCGAGCGGCGTTTTAGTATCTGGAAATCGCAAGTCACAAATAACGTCATGGGCGGCGCTGGGTCGCGTTGCCCTCAAGCTAAGGTTGAAGATGATGCGGAGCAAGGTGACAGGTGCGCAGCGTTGGGTCGTGAAGATCGGCAGCGCTTTGCTGACAGCTGATGGCAAAGGGCTGGATCGCGCGGCAATGAGTGTCTGGGTGGAGCAGATGGTGGCCTTGCATGAGGCTGGCGTCGAGTTGGTGCTGGTGTCCTCCGGGGCGGTAGCGGCCGGCATGAGCCGTTTGGGCTGGACCGCACGACCCAGTGCGATGCATGAGCTCCAGGCGGCTGCGGCAATTGGTCAGATGGGCTTGGTGCAGGCGTGGGAATCGAGCTTCGCCGAGCATGGCCGGCACACTGCGCAGATTCTGCTGACGCATGACGATTTGTCCGACCGCAAGCGCTACCTCAACGCCCGCAGCACTTTGCGCGCATTGGTCGAGCTGAAAGTCATCCCGGTGATCAACGAAAACGACACCGTGGTCACCGACGAAATCCGTTTCGGCGACAACGACACGCTCGCGGCGCTGGTGGCCAACCTGGTCGAGGCGGATCTGCTGGTGATCCTGACCGACCGCGATGGCATGTTTGACGCCGATCCGCGCAACAATCCCGAGGCGCAGCTGATTTACGAAGCGCGCGCTGATGATCCGAGTCTCGATGCGGTAGCGGGCGGCACGGGTGGTGCGCTGGGGCGTGGCGGTATGCAGACCAAGTTGCGAGCGGCGCGACTGGCTGCGCGTTCCGGTGCGCACACCATCATTGTTGGTGGGCGTCTTGAGCGTGTGCTTGATCGCCTGAAGGCGGGTGAGCGTATCGGTACGTTGCTGTCGCCTGAGCGCGGCATGCTCGCGGCACGCAAGCAATGGCTGGCCGGGCATCTGCAGACTCGCGGCACGTTGGTGTTGGATGATGGTGCGGTGTCGGCGCTGTCACAGGGCAATAAAAGTTTGCTGCCGGTAGGTGTGAAGTTGGTGCAGGGCAGTTTCCGTCGCGGTGAAATGGTCGTCTGCGTGGCGCCCGATGGTCGTGAGATTGCCCGAGGCCTGGCTAACTACAGCGCGCTGGAAGCACAAAAAATTATCGGTCAGTCGTCGGATGCGATTGTCGGTTTGCTCGGTTACATGGCGGAGCCTGAACTGGTTCACCGTGACAACCTGATTCTGGTCTAAGGAAAATTCGATGCGTTTAGCGAAAGGATTGTTGGGCTTGCTGATGGCGATGCCATTGCTGGCCTCGGCCGAGGAAATCGGTCAGGTGTCGACGGTGTTCAAGTTTGTCGGTCCGAACGACCGCATTGTGGTCGAGGCTTTCGATGATCCGAAAGTTGAGGGGGTGACCTGCTACCTGTCGCGCGCCAAGACCGGCGGTGTGAAGGGTGGCCTGGGTCTGGCTGAGGATCGCGCAGAAGCGTCGATCGCTTGCCGTCAGGTCGGCCCGATCAAGTTCAAGGGTGATCTGAAGGATGGTGATGAGGTGTTCAAGGAGCGCACTTCGCTGGTATTCAAGACCATGCAGGTGGTGCGATTCCTGGACAAGAAGCGCAATACGCTGGTGTATCTGGTCTACAGCGATCGCTTGATCGAAGGCAGTCCGCAGAATGCCGTGACCGCGATCCCGATCCTGCCGTGGGTACCCGTCCAGCAATAACACCGCAAATCCAACTGTAGGAGTGAGCCTGCGTCAGATATGTATTTGCTGACTGACACACTGCCATCGTCGGAACGCCGCCCGGAGCAGGCTCACTCCTACATTTTTTTTTGCGCTGTATTTGCTAAATCACAGGCATTAAAAAACCGACCCTAAGGTCGGTTTTTTAATGACTACGTCGGATTAAGCAGCTTCTTTCAGCGCTTTGACGTGGCCATTCAGGCGGCTCTTATGGCGAGCAGCCTTGTTCTTGTGGATGATGCCTTTATCGGCCATACGGTCGATAACTGGCACAGCCAGAACGTATGCAGCTTGAGCTTTTTCAGCGTCTTTTGCGTCGATGGCTTTAACTACATTCTTGATGTAGGTGCGAACCATGGAACGCAGGCTGGCGTTGTGGCTGCGACGCTTCTCAGCCTGTTTTGCACGTTTTTTGGCGGAAGGTGAGTTGGCCACCGTCGAGCTCCTCGAAAGACTTTTTAGGAAATAGCAAACAAAATAGGCCGCGAATCATGCCGATGAGTTGAAGTCTTGTCAAGGGCACTTGAAACGTTCCGCTAAGTGGTAGGTATAAAGAGGCGGGATATTTATTTCCGGCGCTTGACCTGTAAACTCGCGAGCTTTGGCTCTGTGCTGCTGCGGCGCGGAGTATCGCACAAGTAGGCGCTTTGTTCGCCTGCTGTTTATCGACAGGCACAAATTCCCTCAATGAATCTGCTCAAATCGTTGGCCGCCGTCAGCTCTATCACGATGCTTTCCCGGATTCTGGGCTTTGTTCGTGACACGTTGATTGCTCGCACATTCGGCGCCGGGATGGCGACGGATGCCTTCTTTATTGCCTTCAAACTGCCCAATCTGCTGCGGCGTATCTTCGCTGAGGGCGCTTTCTCGCAGGCATTCGTGCCGATTCTCGCTGAATACAAAAGCCAGAAGGGTGAAGAGGCGACCCGAACCTTTATTGCCTATGTGTCGGGTCTGCTGACGCTGGTATTGGCGGTAGTGACGGCGCTGGGCATGATCGCTGCGCCCTGGGTGATCTGGGCGACGGCCCCGGGTTTTACCGATACGCCGGAAAAATTCCAGCTCACCTCCGATCTGTTGCGGGTGACGTTCCCCTATATATTGCTGATCTCCCTGTCCTCACTGGCGGGCGCGATTCTCAATACCTGGAACCGTTTCTCGGTGCCGGCCTTTGTGCCGACGTTGCTCAACGTCAGCATGATCGTGTTTTCGCTGTTCCTCACGCCGTACTTCGATCCGCCGGTGATGGCGCTGGGCTGGGCGGTACTGGTCGGTGGACTGGCGCAGTTGCTCTATCAGCTGCCGCACCTGAAAAAGATCGGCATGCTGGTGCTGCCGCGCCTGAACCTGCGCGATACCGGCGTCTGGCGCGTAATGAAGCAGATGCTGCCGGCGATTCTCGGCGTGTCGGTCAGCCAGATCTCGCTGATCATCAACACCATCTTCGCCTCGTTTCTGGTCGCAGGCTCGGTGTCGTGGATGTATTACGCCGATCGCTTGATGGAGCTGCCTTCGGGTGTGCTTGGCGTGGCATTGGGCACGATTCTGCTGCCGACGCTGGCGAAAACTTACGCGAGCAAAGATCGCCATGAGTACTCGCGAATCCTCGATTGGGGCCTGCGCCTGTGCTTTGTGCTGGTGCTGCCCTGTGCGCTGGCGTTGGGGATTCTCGCCGAGCCGCTGACTGTTTCGCTATTCCAGTACGGTCAGTTCAGTGGCTTCGACGCTGAAATGACTCAGCGCGCATTGATTGCTTACTCTGTCGGTCTGCTCGGGATTATTGTGATCAAAGTGTTGGCTCCGGGCTTTTATGCGCAACAGAACATCCGTACACCGGTAAAAATCGCAATCTTCACGCTGGTCGTCACTCAGTTGTTCAACCTGGTGCTGATTGGTCCTCTGGCTCACGCCGGTCTGGCCTTGGCGATCAGCGCCGGTGCCTGCCTGAATGCCGGACTGCTGTTCTATCAACTGCGTAAACAGCAGATGTATCAGCCGCAGCCGGGTTGGGCCAAGTTTGGTTTCAAACTGGTGATCGCGGTGGCGGTAATGTCGGCAGTGTTGCTGCTTGGCATGCATTTCATGCCGGCGTGGGATCAAGGGCACATGCTTGAGCGCTTCCTGCGTCTGGGCGCATTGGTTGCGGCGGGCGTGGTGTCCTATTTCGGTATGTTGCTGTTGCTCGGTTTCCGCTTGCGTGATTTCAATCGCAAGGCCTTGAGCTGAGGTTTTACCCTTTATAAACAGGCGCGGGCCGGCAGTTTTGTCGGCTCGTTCACTTTGCGTTACGGTGTTGCCTGTCGTCGACCGTCGGGTGTGGTTATAATCGACCACTTTATGAGCAAGAAGCGCGTTATGCAGCTGGTTCGAGGCCTCCACAACTTGCGCCCCCAGCATCGGGGCTGCGTCGCCACTATTGGCAACTTAGACGGTGTTCACCGTGGTCACCAGGCTATCCTGGCCCGACTGCGTGAGCGTGCGCTCGAGTTGGGCGTACCCAGCTGCGTGGTGATTTTCGAGCCGCAGCCACGGGAATTCTTTGCCCCCGAGACCGCGCCGGCGCGTCTGGCCCGCTTGCGCGACAAGCTGCAATTGCTGGCTGCCGAAGGCGTCGACCGGGTGTTGTGCCTGGCGTTCAACCAGCGCTTGAGCAAGCTCAGCGCCAGTGAGTTCGTCGACACCATCCTCGTTGATGGTCTCGGCGTGCAGCATCTGGAAGTCGGTGACGATTTCCGTTTCGGTTGCGACCGCCTCGGCGATTTCGACTTCCTGCTGCAGGCCGGGCAGATGCACGGTTTTACCGTCGAAGCCGCGCAAACCGTCGAACTGGACGGCATTCGCGTCAGCAGTACGCAGGTGCGTAATGCATTGGCTGCCGCCGATTTTGCCTTGGCCGAACGTTTGCTCGGTCGCCCGTACCGCATTGCCGGTCGCGTGCTGCACGGCCAGAAACTGGCCCGGCAACTGGGTACGCCCACTGCCAACATTCAACTCAAACGTCGTCGCGTGCCGTTCACAGGTGTGTATCTGGTGAATGTCGATATCGACGGCAAGACCTGGCCCGGTGTCGCTAATATCGGCGTACGGCCCACGGTACAAGGTGATGGCAAGGCCCACCTTGAAGTCCATCTTCTAGATTTTGCCGGCGATTTGTATGACCGGCGTTTGACGGTGGTTTTCCACCAAAAGCTGCGTGAAGAGCAGCGCTTCGCCTCCCTGGAGGCATTGAAAACGGCGATCAATGCGGATGTCGCCACCGCCCGTGCACTAGCCGCACCTAGCGCCCATCGCTAATGAAGAGCCTTAAATGACCGACTATAAAGCCACGCTTAACCTTCCGGACACCGCCTTCCCAATGAAGGCCGGCCTGCCACAGCGCGAACCGCAGATCCTGCAGCGCTGGGACAGTATTGGCCTGTACGGAAAGTTGCGCGAGATTGGCAAGGATCGTCCGAAGTTCGTTCTGCACGACGGTCCTCCGTATGCCAACGGCACGATCCACATCGGTCACGCACTGAACAAGATTCTCAAGGACATGATCATCCGCTCGAAGACCCTGTCGGGCTTCGACGCGCCGTACGTTCCGGGTTGGGACTGCCACGGCCTGCCGATCGAGCACAAGGTTGAAGTGACCCACGGCAAAAATCTGGGCGCGGACAAGACCCGCGAGCTGTGCCGTGCCTACGCCACCGAGCAAATCGAAGGGCAGAAGTCCGAATTCATCCGTCTCGGCGTGCTGGGCGATTGGGCCAACCCGTACAAGACCATGGATTTCAAGAACGAGGCCGGTGAAATCCGCGCCCTCGCCGAAATCGTCAAGGGCGGTTTCGTGTTCAAGGGCCTCAAGCCTGTGAACTGGTGCTTCGACTGCGGCTCGGCCCTGGCTGAAGCGGAAGTCGAGTACGAGAACAAAAAGTCATCGACCATCGACGTAGCATTCCCGATCGCCGACGAAGCCCAACTGGCTGCTGCGTTCGGTCTGCCGTCGTTGAGCAAACCTGCCTCGATCGTGATCTGGACCACTACCCCGTGGACCATCCCGGCCAACCAGGCGCTGAACGTTCACCCGGAATTCAACTACGCCCTGGTCGACATCGGCGACAAGCTGCTGGTACTGGCTGAAGAGCTGGTCGAAGCCTGCCTGACGCGCTATGGCGTCGAAGGCTCGGTCATCGCGACCACCACCGGTAAACAGCTGGAACTGATCAACTTCCGTCATCCGTTCTATGACCGTCTGTCGCCGGTGTATCTGGCTGACTACGTCGAACTGGGTGCTGGCACCGGCGTGGTTCACTCCGCTCCGGCCTACGGCGTGGATGACTTCGTGACCTGCAAGAAGTACGGCATGGTTAACGACGACATCCTTAATCCAGTGCAGAGCAACGGCGTGTACGTGCCGTCGCTGGAATTCTTCGGCGGCCAGTTCATCTGGAAGGCCAACCCGGCGATCGTCGACAAACTGACCGAAGTCGGTGCGCTGCTGCACACCACCGTCATCGAACACAGCTACATGCACTGCTGGCGCCACAAGACCCCGCTGATCTACCGCGCCACCGCGCAGTGGTTCATCGGCATGGACAAAGAGCCAACCAGCGGTGACACCCTGCGTGTGCGTTCGCTCAAAGCCATCGAAGACACCAAATTCGTTCCGGCCTGGGGCCAGGCGCGTCTGCACTCGATGATCGCCAACCGTCCGGACTGGTGCATCTCGCGTCAGCGCAACTGGGGCGTGCCGATCCCGTTCTTCCTCAACAAGGAAAGCGGCGAACTGCACCCACGCACCGTCGAGCTGATGGAAGAAGTGGCCAAGCGCGTTGAAGTCGAAGGTATCGAAGCCTGGTTCAAGATGGACGCTGCCGAGTTGCTCGGCGACGAAGCGCCGCTGTACGACAAGATCAGCGACACCCTCGACGTCTGGTTCGACTCGGGCACCACGCACTGGCACGTCCTGCGCGGTTCGCACCCGATGGGTCATGAGAGCGGCCCGCGTGCCGATCTGTACCTGGAAGGTTCCGACCAGCACCGTGGCTGGTTCCACTCGTCGTTGCTGACCGGTTGCGCCATCGACAACCATGCGCCGTATCGCGAACTGCTGACCCACGGTTTCACCGTCGACGAAGCCGGTCGCAAGATGTCCAAGTCGCTGGGCAACGTGATCGCGCCGCAGAAAGTCAACGATACTCTGGGCGCCGACATCATGCGTCTGTGGGTTGCTTCGACTGACTACTCCGGTGAAATGGCGGTTTCCGATCAGATCCTGCAACGCAGTGCGGACGCTTATCGTCGTATCCGAAACACCGCGCGTTTCCTGCTTTCGAACCTGAGCGGTTTCAACCCGGCTACCGACATCCTGCCGGCCGAAGAAATGCTCGCGCTGGATCGTTGGGCGGTCGACCGCACCTTGCTGCTGCAACGCGAGCTGCAAGAGCATTACGGTGAATACCGTTTCTGGAACGTCTATTCGAAGATCCACAACTTCTGCGTGCAGGAGCTGGGCGGTTTCTACCTCGACATCATCAAGGACCGTCAGTACACCACTGGCGCCAACAGCAAGGCCCGCCGTTCGGCGCAAACCGCGCTGTTCCACATCTCCGAAGCGCTGGTGCGCTGGATCGCGCCGATCCTCGCCTTCACCGCCGACGAACTGTGGGAATACCTGCCGGGCGAGCGTAACGAATCGGTGATGCTCAACACCTGGTACGAAGGTTTGACCGAACTGCCGGCCGACGTTGAACTGGGCCGCGACTACTGGGAGCGCGTGATGGCGGTCAAGGTAGCGGTCAACAAAGAAATGGAAATCCAGCGCGCAGCGAAAGCTGTCGGTGGCAACCTGCAAGCCGAAGTGACGCTGTACGCCGAAGACGCCCTGAGCGCCGACCTGGCCAAGTTGAGCAACGAACTGCGCTTTGTCTTGATCACCTCGACGGCCAGCGTTGCACCGTTTGTACAGGCTCCGGCCGACGCGGTAGTGACTGAAGTCAGCGGCCTGAAGCTGAAGATCGTCAAATCGGCCTTCCCGAAATGCGCCCGTTGCTGGCACTGCCGTGAAGACGTCGGTGTGAACCCGGAGCATCCGGAAATCTGCGGTCGTTGCGTCGACAACATCAGCGGCGCTGGCGAGGTTCGTCACTATGCCTAATGCCGTTGGCCGTTTTGGACGGTTGAGCTGGCTGTGGTTGAGTTTGCTGGTTCTGGTCATCGACCAGGCCAGCAAGTTCTACTTCGAAGGCAGGCTCGAAATGTTCCAGCAGATCGTGATCATTCCCGATTACTTCAGCTGGACCCTGGCTTACAACACCGGCGCGGCGTTCAGCTTCCTGGCGGACAGCTCCGGCTGGCAGCGCTGGTTGTTCGCCCTGATCGCGATTGTGGTCAGTGCGGTGCTGGTGGTCTGGCTCAAGCGCCTGGGCCGCAACGAAACCTGGCTGGCCGTCGCTTTGGCGCTGGTGCTAGGTGGTGCGCTGGGCAATCTGTATGACCGCATTGCCTTGGGCCATGTGATCGATTTCATTCTGGTGCACTGGCAGAACCGCTGGTACTTCCCGGCGTTCAACTTCGCTGACAGCGCGATTACCGTTGGCGCGGTGATGTTGGCACTGGATATGTTCAAAAGTAAAAAGACCGGAGAAGCCGTTCATGACTGAACAGGTATTGGCTGAGCAACGCATCGGCCAGAACACGGAAGTCACTTTGCACTTTGCATTGCGCCTGGAGAACGGCGACACCGTCGACAGTACGTTCGACAAAGCCCCGGCGACCTTCAAGGTCGGCGACGGCAACCTGCTGCCGGGTTTCGAAGCGGCGCTGTTCGGCTTCAAGGCTGGCGACAAGCGTACGCTGACCGTCGAGCCGGAAAACGCCTTCGGCCAGCCGAACCCGCAGAACGTACAGATCATCCCGCGTTCGCAGTTCGTCGACATGGAGTTGTCACCGGGTTTGCTGGTGATCTTCAACGATGCGGCCAATACTGAGTTGCCGGGTGTGGTGAAAGAGTTCGATGACGCGCAAGTGACCATCGACTTCAACCACCCGCTGGCGGGCAAGACGCTGACCTTTGACGTGGAAATCATTTCCGTCAAAGCGCTGTAAAAATGTGGGAGCGAGCAAGCTCGCTCCCACCCAGTTGGTTATTCATTGTTTTCGCGCGCAAGACACGAGGCACAGCATGCAAATCAAACTCGCCAACCCCCGTGGCTTCTGCGCTGGCGTGGACCGGGCGATCGAAATCGTCAACCGCGCCCTGGAAGTCTTCGGGCCGCCGATCTACGTGCGTCACGAGGTGGTGCACAACAAGTTCGTCGTTGAAGACCTGCGCAGCCGCGGGGCGATCTTCGTCGAAGAGCTGGATCAGGTGCCGGACGACGTTATCGTGATCTTCAGTGCTCACGGCGTATCCCAGGCCGTACGCACCGAAGCCGCCGGCCGTGGCCTGAAAGTGTTCGACGCCACCTGCCCGCTGGTGACCAAGGTGCACATTGAGGTGGCTAAATACAGCCGCGATGGCCGTGAGTGCATTTTGATCGGCCACGCCGGACACCCGGAAGTCGAAGGCACCATGGGCCAGTATGACGGCAGCAATGGCGGCGCGATTTACCTCGTCGAAGACGAGAAAGACGTCGCCGAGCTGCAGGTGCAGAACCCGGATAAACTGGCTTTCGTGACCCAGACCACGCTGTCGATGGACGACACCAGTCGCGTCATCGATGCATTGCGCACGCGCTTCCCGGCCATCGGCGGTCCGCGCAAGGACGACATCTGCTACGCCACGCAAAACCGTCAGGACGCGGTCAAGCAACTGGCCGACGAGTGCGACGTGGTGCTGGTAGTTGGCAGCCCGAACAGCTCCAACTCCAACCGTCTGCGTGAGCTTGCCGAGCGCATGGCCACACCGGCCTACCTGATTGACGGCGCGGAAGACCTGCAAAAGAGCTGGTTCGATGGCGTTGAGCGTATCGGCATCACCGCCGGTGCCTCCGCGCCGGAAGTACTGGTGCGTGGCGTGATTCAGCAACTGCAGGCTTGGGGCGCCACCGGTGCCGATGAGCTGGCCGGTCGCGAAGAGAACATCACGTTCTCGATGCCTAAAGAGCTGCGCGTGCGTTCGATCTGACACGCTGGCTTTTGTGGCACAGCGCCTGCTCAGTCTCTTGGCTGTTCAGGCGTACACGGCCGGTCGCCGCCAGTACTATCTGACGCTGGCTGACCGGCTCGCGAGCCGAGCAGACATGTAATGTCCCTGCCTGAAATGCCCGCCCGGGCATCAGCGGTTGCCCCAGACTGCTGAAGCGTACGTAACGACTCACCGACCAATTGCCGACAATTGGCACCTGCGTGTCGCTCACACTTTCTTGTAGCAGTGGATTGTTGCTGTCTTTCTGCCCCTTGCCGCTGATATCCAGAATGATCCGCCAGCCCTGACTCCAGTCGCCGTTGATGCCATGAATCACCACGCTCTGATTGCGCGTGATGGCCAGTGTGCGGGCGTTGCGAAGGCCATCGAGCAGCGATTGCGCCGCTTGATCCCGATGGTTCGATTCTCTGAGCGTGGCAAACGCCGGACTGACCAGCAGCAGAACAATTGCGCCAATCGCCAGTCCCATAAGCAGTTCTATCAGGCTGAAACCCTGTTGCGACATGAAAACTCCCTCCATGGAGTGAGATGAACGGCGCGCTCCGTGCGCCGGGCAGGGCAAATCAACCGACGCGGGCCGGTTGAATGTTCTAGCGTGTAGAAGCAGGTATAGCCGACGGCAACGGAGGGCATTGATGGATCTTCGTACAAAAGGTTTCACGCTGATCGAGTTGTTGGTCGCGATCGCGATCTTCGTGATCCTGATCACTCTGGCGGTGCCGGCGTTCACTCGTTCGGTACAAGGCAGTAAGGCTGATACCGAGATGGGTGACCTGCAACGGGCGATCAACTTCGCCAGGCTCGAAGCCATCGACCGAGGCACTACCCTGCGTCTGCGCCCGACCGCCGGTGGCAGCGTCTGGGCCAGTGAGTTGTCGGTTTACGACAGTACTGGCACTTCGGCCAATGTGTTGCGGGTTGTTCCCGCGATGAGCAGTGGCGCAACTCTGACGCTACCCTCAGGAGTGACCGCACTGGATTTCAATAACCTCGGTGGTCTGGCAGCGCCGTCGACGGCGGTGACCATCAGTTACACGTTGGGAACGCAAAGCAGGACGCTGAATGTGTGTTTGAACGGACGAATTCAATTGGGTGGAAGTTGCGGATGAGGGCAGGGAGTCAACACGTACAGCAGGGCATGACGCTGATCGAGGTGCTGGTCGCGTTGCTGATTCTGACGGTCGGGCTGCTGGGCGCGGCAGCGGTGCAACTGAATGCGCTGAAATACACCGACAGCTCACGGATGACCAGTCAGGCCAGTTTCATTGCCTACGACATGATGGACCGCATCCGCGCCAATTCCGGCGCCGACTACACCGTCACGCCGCCGACTTCGGGCAACTTGAGCGTTGCGCGTGATCAGGATCTCTACGACTTCTCGACCAACATCATCAATTTCGGCGGGCCGACCGCCACCGGCAGCATCACCCTCAATCAGCGCGTCTACACCATCACCATCAACTGGAGCGACGCACGGGCAGCCAACACCGCCAGTGCTCAACGCAGTTTTATCCTGACCAGCCGCGCTGCGGTTGATCCGGTGGCCACGCCATGAAGCAGCAAAACCGTGGATTCGGTCTGATCGAATTACTTATCGCTTTGGCATTGGGGCTGATTGTGGTGCTTGGCGTGGTGCAGATTTTCATCGCGGCGAAAAATACCTATGTCAGCCAGAACACTGCCGCCGCGATGCAGGAAGACGCGCGGTTCGTATTGAGCAAGATGATTCAGGAAATTCGCATGGTCGGGATGTTCGGCTGTCTGGGCACGATCCTCGATTCGAGCTCCGCGGGCGACTTCAACGCTGCGCAGGTCATGCCGATCAACTGGGACAATGCCAACCTGAAACTGACACTGGTGACCGCCGATATCGGCAGCGGCGGGGGCACGCCAACCTGGACGGTGCTCTCCGACTGCCGCAATAGCGCAACGGCCTATACCGGCTTGCGCTCCCCGGCGAGCGGGCAAATCGCGTTCCCGATCCGGCGTCTGATCTACAGCTTCAGCAACAATCAGATTCTCATGGGCACCGGCAGCGGCACACCGACCCAGCAGGTGTTGGTGAACAATGTCAGTGCATTCAACGTGACGTTTGGTCTGGCCAGTTCGGCGACGGATGTGGCGGCCTCGACCTACAGCGCCAACCCCGCCGATCCGGCGCGCATTCGCAGTGTGCGGCTGAGCCTGACCCTCAACGATCCGAACAATCGGGTGCGCAATCAAACCTTCAACGTGGTTGCCGCTTTGCGCAACCGCTTGCAGTGAGGGCGCGCTGATGAGGATTTCTCTTCACTCCCGTCAGACTCAGCAAGGCATGGTGTTGCTGGTCAGTCTGGTATTCCTGCTGTTGTTGACCCTGATTGGT
This sequence comes from Pseudomonas sp. B21-041, assembly GCF_024748675.1. Lineage (NCBI taxonomy): Bacteria > Pseudomonadati > Pseudomonadota > Gammaproteobacteria > Pseudomonadales > Pseudomonadaceae > Pseudomonas > Pseudomonas sp. B21-041. The sequence goes on along the minus strand of NZ_CP087175.1, from coordinate 5,471,079 downwards.
TTGTCGTCGATGCAAAGCGCCAACCTGCAGGAAAAAATGGCCGGCAGTGTGAGCCTGCGCAATCAGTCGTTCCAGACGGCCGAGGCGGCTCTGCGTGTTGGGGAGAGCTCTGTGCAACTGGACAGTTATTCGCTCGCCGTGTGCAGCGGCACCACCCAATGCGCACCGCCGGCGGAGTCGTCGGTGGTCAGTGCGGCGGGGTTCAACTCGACCTCCGGGGTGACCTGGATCGCCGCCGGCAATGGTTTCTATGGTGTGCAGAACATCGGCACCACACTGACCGCCGTCAACGTGCCGAGCAACACCTCGGCGACGTTGTATCGCGTCACCGCTGTCGGCATTGCCGGCAGCTCGCGCAGTGTGGTGGAGAGTGTCTATGCGAAGTATTGAACGCTGCACATCGCTGCTGCTCGGCCTGCTGCTGAGCTTGTATCTGGCGACGCCCGTCTATGCATTCACGCCCTCTGATTCGCCGCTGTTGAGTGCTGCAGCGGTGCCACCGAATGTGATGCTGCTGATCGATGATTCGGGGAGTATGAACAGCATCATTTACGCCGCCGGATTTGATCCGAACATCAACCGTGCACCCGCCCGGCAGTGCAATGCCTTCCTGGGATTGTGCTCTGCGCTCAATGCTCCGCAGATCACCGGCGACACGGTGTTTCTATCGAGCCTGCCGACCTCCGGGTGCTCGGGCGGCGCCTATGCGTTCTACAACAACAGCGTGGCGCCGTTATGCCTGAAGCTGCCCGACCCCGTAGGCAATGAGAACACCCGATATTCCGCCGATTACATTTCCTATATCGTCGGCCTGGCTACGAGCAACGGCACCCGTGACTTCACCACAGGGGCGATTCCCAACGATTACCGAATGAACGTTGCGCGTAACGTGTCGACGGCGCTGGTCACCAGCAATCGCACTTTGCGTATTGGTCTGTCGACTTTCAACCCGGTCACCAACAACGACTCTGGTAATGGCGGTTATATCGCCCGCTCGATCAGCGACTTGGCGCCGGTGTCCGGGAGCGTCACGCAGGCGCAGGCAGACACCAACTACAACGCGCTGATCTCATCGATCAATGGTTTGAGTGCCGTGGCCAACACGCCGTTGGCAGAAACCTACTATGAAATCACCCGCTACATGCGCGGTATGGCGCCTTACTACAACAGCACGCCCGCGACCTACACCAGTCCGATCCAGTACCGCTGCCAGAAAAATTATGGCGTGGTGATAACCGATGGCTTGCCGACCTTCGACCGTACCTTTTCGAGCAACGACCCATTGGGCGGCAGCCGGTTACCGAACTGGGACGGTGTCAGCAATGACGGCAACAACCTCTATGGCGACAAAGAAGGGGATACGCTGTATCTGGATGACATCGCCAAGTTCGCCTTCGATATCGACATGCGCTCGACCGGTACCGACGCGGCGGGCAAGAGTTGGAACGCGGTGGATTTTCCCAAGCAGAACATGAACACCTATACCGTGGGCTTCACCGCCGACAACGACATGCTCTCTGACGCGGCAAGTTACGGGCAAGGCCGGTACTATCAGGCCACCGACAGCACGGGTCTCAACAACGCGCTGTCCTCGGCATTGAGCGATATCACTTCCAAGGCCGGCTCCGGCGGGGCGGGCACCGTCAGTGGGACAACGATCAGCAGTGGCAGCAGCTTTTATCAGACCACTTACGATCCCAAGGACTGGCGCGGCACGATCAAGTCATTCGGCTTTACCTCGACCGGAACCGTTAATACATCGACAGCACTCTGGAACACTGACACGACAATCGTGCCAGGTGCGACCGCACCGACCTATCAGTCCTGGAACACCGCAAGCAACGCCGCTGTGACGCTGACCTACGGAAATTTTTCCGCCGCACAGCAGGCCACGCTGAATCAGGGCCTGCCCACCGGCATTACCGGGATTGACCTGGTGGAGTGGAGCAAGGGCACAAACAAAACCGGGCTCAAGTCACGCAGCGTGTTATTGGGCGACATCATCAATTCGCCATTGGTGCTGGCTTCACCTACCGATAAAACCGCCTCAGACCTGTCGGGCGATACCTCTTACTCCTCCTACCTGACCACTAAAGCGGCGAACATGAATGCAAGCCTGGTGGTAAATGCCAACGACGGTTTCGTCAACGTGATCAACTCGGCCAACGGCACCCGGCGTTACGGTTATATGCCGTCGAGTGTATTGCCGTCGCTGCGGCTGATTGCCGATCCGAGCTACATCAACGGTGTCAGCCACAAGTTTCTGGTCGATGGCCCGGTCGGGGTTTATGACGCGCAATTCAACAGCGCTTGGAAAACCTTGGCCATCGGCGGCACCGGCGCCGGCGGTAAGACGTTCTATGCGCTGCAACTGTTCGACGCTTCGGCTGGCAACGTAATGCGTGCGCTGTGGGAAGTGAGTGGGCCAACGACTGCGAACACCGCCAATGTTTTCAATGATCTGGGTTATGCCTACGCCCGGCCGGAAGTGGCACGCTTGGCCGATGGTCGCTGGGCGGCGTTCATTTCCAACGGTTACGGCAGCAACTCCGGCGTGGCGGCGTTGTATGTGCTGGACGTACGCGATGGTTCGCTGATCAAGAAAATCGTAATCGACAGTTCGGAAACCACTAACGGTCTGTCGTCGGTGAAGCTCAAGGTCAATTCGCAAAATGTGGTGCAGGCTGCCTATGGCGGTGACTTGCGAGGGCGATTGTGGAAGTTCGACCTCAGTGCTACTGCGCCTGAAAGCTGGGGCGTGGCGTTTTCCGGCAAGCCGCTGTTCACCACGGCAGGCGGCGCGAGTCAGCCGATCACCGCGCAACCATTGCTGGCGGACAATTCATTGGGTGGCAAACAGATTTTCGCCGGTACCGGTAAATTCAACGAAACTGCAGACAAGGCCAACAAGGATTTGCAGGCGTTTTACTCGGTGTGGGATGCCGATGGGGGCTCGGGACAGCTCACGGTCAGCAGTTTGCAGGCGCAGGCGATAACCGGTTCATTCTCCGGCAGCTCCGGGCAATTCCTGACCACAACTCAAAATGAGACGACTTATCCGGGGGAGAAGGGCTGGTATCTTCCGCTGGTGTACAACAACGTGCTGACTGGCGAGCGGGTGATCAATCAGGCGAGTATCGTGCTGGGCCGTATTGTCTTTACCACGGCGAGTGTTGATACCACTGATCCCTGTGCGAGTTTTGGTACCGGCAAACTGGTCGAACTGGATGCGTTCAGCGGTAAGATGCTCAATTACGCCGTGCTGGACACCAGCTCTGACGGTTTGGTCGACAGCAATGACTCGATCTCCAGCGGAGTGATATTCACCGGTGGCATTCCGACCCTGAACTTCGTCTCCAGCGATGGCAAGCGCAAGGGGACGACCGACACCAGTGGCACCATCACGATCATTGTGGAGAAGGGCGGCGGCGGCAGTCGTCGTATCATGTGGCGGCAAATACAGTAAGTGAGAGTTTGAGGCATGCGCAGATCCAACCGTGGTTTCACCCTGATCGAAATCATGATCGTGATTGCGATCATCGGTATCGTCATCACCATCGCCGCACCGAGCTATACCGAATACGTAAAAAAAGGCCGCCGCGCTGAAGTGGTGGGATTGCTCTCGGAGCAGGCGCAAACCCTCGAGCGTTTCTACACCAAGAACAATGTCTACACCGGCATCACTGGTCTGAGCACGGGTAATGATTTCTACACGATTACCCCGACCATCGCTGACCAGACCTTCCTGCTGACCGCTACCCGTAAAACGGGCACCTCCATGGCCACCGACAAGTGCGGGGATTTCACCCTGACCAACACCGGTGTCCGCAGCATGAACAACGCGACCACCGGGCTGACCACCAAGGATTGCTGGGGCCGCTGAGGCGCTTTCTTTCGGGTGCCATTTGCGCCCACTGTCTTATTTACGGTTGGATCAAACATGACCAGGCAACAGCAAGTGGTAATTGTCGGTGGCGGAGTGATTGGCCTGCTGACCGCCTACAATCTCGCCTCCGAAGTGCGCAGTGTGGTGCTGCTCGATCGTTCGAACCTCGGCCAGGAATCGTCTTGGGCCGGCGGCGGTATCGTTTCGCCGTTGTATCCGTGGCGTTATAGCCCGGCGGTCACGGCGCTAGCGCACTGGTCGCAGGACTTTTATCCACAGCTCGGCGAGCGATTGTTCGCTGACACTGGAGTGGATCCTGAAGTGCACACCACCGGCCTGTACTGGCTGGATCTGGACGATGAAGCCGAAGCACTGGCCTGGGCCGAGCGGGAGAACCGTCCGCTGAGGGCTGTGGATATCTCGGCTGCGCATGATGCGGTGCCGGTGCTTGGTGGCGGTTTCTCGCGGGCGATCTACATGGCCGATGTCGCCAACGTGCGCAATCCGCGCCTAGTCAAATCACTGAAAGCTGCACTGCAGGCATTACCGAACGTGACCATTCACGAACAGTGCGAAGTCAGCGGCTTTGTCCAAGAGGGCGAGCAGGTAATTGGAGTCGAGACATCGATGGGTGTAATCAAGGGCGATCAGGTCGTGCTGACGGCAGGGGCGTGGAGCGGTGATCTGCTCAAGATGCTGGACCTGTCGCTGCCGGTCGAACCGGTCAAAGGCCAGATGATTCTCTACAAGTGCGCGGCGGACTTTTTGCCGAGCATGGTATTGGCTAAGGGCCGTTATGCGATTCCGCGTCGTGACGGGCATATCCTGATCGGCAGCACGCTGGAGCACGAAGGTTTCGACAAGACGCCGACCGATGTGGCCCTGGAAAGCCTGAAGGCTTCAGCGGTTGAGTTGTTGCCGGCGCTGGCGGATGCCGAAGTGGTCGGGCACTGGGCGGGGTTGCGTCCGGGTTCGCCGGAGGGGATTCCCTACATTGGCCGGGTGCCGGGGTTTGACGGGTTGTGGTTGAACTGCGGGCATTACCGCAATGGACTGGTGCTGGCGCCGGCGTCGTGTCAGTTGTTTGCCGATGTGATGCTGGGAAGGACGCCGATTATTGATCCGGCGCCGTATGCGCCCGAGGGCCGGATCTAGTCAGATATATCTGTTGAGCCTGGCAGATCGCTTTCGCGAGCAGGCTCGCTCCCACACTGGATTTTGTGACCGACAAAGATCAACTGTGGGAGTGAGCCTGCTCGCGAAGGGGCCCTCAATCCAGGCCCAGTTTCTTCAGCCGATAGCGCATCGAACGAAACGAAAGACTCAACCGCTGCGCCGCCGCCGTGCGATTCCAGCGCGTTTCTTCCAGCGCCTGCAAGATCAGCTTCCTCTCGACGTTCTCCAGATAATCTTCCAGATTATCGATCTGGGTCAGATCGGCAATCCCGCCATCCGCCGCGCAGTTGCCTTCGCTCAGACGTAAATCTTCAGCCTCGATCGTGCGGTTTTCACATAAGGTGTGCGCGCGCTCAAGCACGTTCTCCAACTCCCGCACATTCCCCGGAAACCGGTAATTCTTCAGCGCTTCCAACGCCTGCGGATGCAAGCGTGCTGCCGGCTGGCCGGTGTCCTTGGCCAAACGCTTGAGCATACTGGCCGCCAGCACTTCAATATCATCACGCCTTTCGCGCAGGGACGGCACGCGCAGTTCGATCACGTTCAAGCGGTAATACAGATCCTGACGGAAGCGTTCGGCCGCCACCTCCGCGTCGAGATCCTTGTGCGTGGCGCAGAGAATCCGCACATCGACCACGCTTTCCTGCTGGCCGCCGACACTGCGCACGGCTTTTTCCTGAATCGCCCGCAGCAGTTTGACTTGCATCGACAACGGCAAGTCCGCCACTTCATCGAGAAACAACGTACCGCCATGGGCTGCCTGAAACAACCCGGGCTTGTCCTCGACCGCGCCGGTGAAACTGCCTTTGCGATGTCCGAAGAATTCGCTTTCCATCAGCTCGGAAGGAATTGCCCCACAGTTCACCGGCACGAACGGCTGGCCGGCGCGCGGCCCTTGTTCATGGATCAGCCGCGCGACCAGTTCCTTGCCGCTGCCCGACTCGCCACTGATGTACACCGGCGCCTGGCTGCGAGCGAGTTTGTCGATTTGCTTGCGCAGAATGCGCATCGGTGGCGAATCGCCGAGCAAGCGCCGATCAATGGAGGTAAAGCTGCCTCCCGCCGCCGGCATGCGCAGGGCTGTGCCGACCAGTTCGCGCAGGCGCGTAAGGTCGACCGGTTTGGTCAGGAAGTCGAAAGCACCTGCTTTCAAAGCGTTGATGGCCGTTTCCAGGCTGCCATAAGCGGTGATCATCGCCACCGGCAGTTGTGGATAACGTTGCTGAATGTGCTGCACCAGCTCCAGCCCCGTACCGTCGGGCAGGCGCATGTCGGTCAGGCACAGATCGAAACTCTCGCGGTTCAGCAGCGCCTGGGCTTCAGCCAGATTGCGTGCGCTGTAGGTGTCGAGCTTCATCCGTCCCAGGGTGATTTCCAGGAGTTCGCGGATATCCGGTTCGTCGTCGACGATGAGAATTTTTTGCCGTGGGCTCGTATTCAACTTTGTTTCCGTCCGTGAGCAAAGGTGATGCGAAAGCAACCGCCGCCTTGGCGTGACTGAAAGTCTAGGCGCGCTTGGTTGCTTTCGCACAGCTCACGGGACAGATAAAGCCCAAGGCCGGTGCCCTGGCTGCTGGTGGTGAAGAAGGGTTCGAACAGATGTGTCTGTTCATCGGCAGGCACGCCGGGGCCGTTGTCCTGCACTTCGAGGACCGCCAACTGGCTGTCGGGATCACTGAACAACGAGAGCCAGACTTCGGCCTGATCATGCAGCAGGGCGCTGTGGCGCCAGCCATTGCGTAGCAGATTGTCGAGAATTTGCGTGAGCTGGTTCGGGTCCATCAGCGTGGTGAAATCTCCCGAATTGATCCGCAGGTGAATCTGCTGGCGTTCGCTGGCCTGTTCACGACTTTCGACAACGAAGTTTTCCAGCCATGGCTTGAGATCCAGGCGTTGCGGCGCGCTTTGCTGGCGGCGAGACAGTTGCAGGACGTTTTCGATGACTCGGTTCATGCGCTGGGAGTGGTCTTGAATGATCTGCGTCAGACGCCGATCCGCGCTATCGAGTTCCTCGGACTCAGCCAATAGCTGCGCGGCGTGACTGATGGCGCCCAACGGATTGCGGATCTCGTGGGCGATGCCGGCGGTCAAGCGCCCGAGTGCGGCGAGCTTAAGTTGCTGGGCTTGCTGGGCGATTTGCGCGAGGTCTTCGAGAAATACCAGGGTTTGCTGGTGGGGGCTTTGTTCGAGGGCAATGAAGCTCGGTTGCAGTTCCAGGCCGTTGCCGGGGATTTTCAGACTCTGCGGGCGCAAGGTCGGGTTGTTCAGCCACAGTTGCAGGCGATCGACCAGCGCCGTGGAATAGTCATCGATCAAATGCCCCTGAAGGTGCGACTGCGCGAGCAGGGTTTGCGCGCTGTGATTGGCCAGTTGCACTCGCCGCGCCTCGTCGAGCACCAGAATGCCGGTGCGCATGCGTTGCAGGATCAGCGCGTTGAGGGCTTCGAGGCTGACCACTTCACTGGCACGTTGCTCGGCAAGGGTTTCGCTGACTTCGAGGCGGCGGATCAGTCCCTGCACCAGCAACGACGCGGCAAAGCACAGCGCACCGAGGGTGCCGGCCTGCAAGTATTCATTGGCGCTAAGGGGATGGTTGAAGCCGAGCAGGAAGCTCGAGCCGACGATGCCCAGCGCACCGATGGCGGCGATCAATAGCCCGATGCGCCGCCGTAGCAGGGTGTTGCTGATCGCCACCGAGACAATCAGCAAATTGCCCAGCGCACTACCGACGCCGCCCGCAGCAAAGAACAAACCGCATAAAAGCAGGACATCGACGAGGGCCAGACTGAACAGCTGCGCTGGCCGTCGGGTGTTCTCAAGGAACACCACCAACAGAATGTTGAGGATCAGATACAGCCAACTGCCAGCGCGCAGCAATTCGTCGTTGGCCGACGTCAGCAGGCGGTTGTCCATGTTGCTGGAGATCAGCAGCACCAGCGTGATGCCGATACTCAAGCGGTAGAGATGATAAAGGCGCAGCAGGCGCTGCGCCTGTTTGCTGTCGGCGTGGGTGGCCTCAGCGATCACGGGTACCCGGGCCTTGCTCAAGGTGAGCCTGGCTGCAATACCACTGTTGTTGCACGCTCAGCGCGCGGTCGCGCGGCAGATGCACGCCGCAATGGGCGCAACGCACCATCGGTGGGGCGTCCTGTTCGCGAGGGGCACGGTTGGATTGGTTGGACGCGGCAGGCGCCTTGAATTTACGCCACAACCATATCGCGGCAAAAATCACGACGATCCAGAACAATAAACGAAGCATGATGAGCGGCTTTCCGACTGATGATCCGGCAGTTTAGCCAAGCTCCCGACAAGCGCACAGCCTATTAACGCGCGGCAATAAAAAAGGGAGATCCGCAGATCTCCCTTTTCGGTGCAAACGGTGTGATCAGTCGAACACGCCGAAAGTCATGTAGCTGAACCACGAGCGGTCGGTGTTGCTCGACTCAGGCTCTGGCTCTTCGATCACGTCGCCGTTTTCGTCTTTAGGCTTGAGCTCGTTCGGAATCGCGTCTTTCGCGTCCTGGAACTGCTTCTGCACGTCCTGGTTGGCGCGGGTTTCTCCCGGCGGCAGCGGTGGACGCGACTCGATCAGACCCAAAGTCGCCTTGCTCAGGAACGAACGGTTGTCGGCTTCGGCAACCCGTGGCACGAACTGGCCGTCTTGCAGGCTCGGGTGGTTCGGGTAGTTGAGCTTCAGGGTTTCCAGACTGGTGGCTGCCAGGTCGTCCAGGTGCAGACGCTGGTAGGCTTCAGTCATCACCGCCAGGCCGTTGCCGACCGATGGGGTTTCCTGGAAGTTTTCCACTACATAGCGACCACGGTTGGCAGCGGCTACGTAAGCCTGACGGGTCAGGTAGTAGTCAGCCACGTGGATTTCGTAGGCGGCCAGCAGGTTGCGCAGATAAATCATGCGCTGCTTGGCGTCCGGCGCGTAGCGGCTGTTCGGGTAGCGGCTGGTCAGCTGGGCGAACTCGTTGTACGAGTCGCGCGCGGCGCCCGGGTCACGCTTGGTCATGTCCAGCGGCAGGAAGCGCGCCAGCAGGCCGACGTCCTGGTCGAAAGACGTCAGACCTTTCAAGTAGTACGCGTAATCCACGTTCGGATGCTGCGGGTGCAAACGAATGAAACGCTCGGCAGCGGATTTTGCTGCTTCCGGCTCGGCGTTCTTATAGTTGGCGTAGATGAGCTCCAGCTGTGCCTGATCGGCGTAGCGACCGAACGGATAACGCGACTCCAGAGCCTTCAGCTTGGCTGTGGCGCTGGTGTAGCTGTTGTTGTCCAGGTCAGTCTGAGCCTGCTGATACAGCTCGGCTTCGCTGAGGTTTTCGTCTACGACTTCCTTCGATGAGCAAGCAGCGGTCAATGCGAGGATGGCGATCAGCAGCAGGTGTTTCACTTGCATGGCGGCTTGCGTCCCTATGACGGCCGCTGTCTTGGGCGGGGCCGTCCTGTTATGATGAGCGCCCCGTTGAAAAGCCTCGGGGCAAAAGACGCCGTATTTAACCACAAGCGCGCAGCCGAAACCAAAAGCTGTGCCGACGCACAGTCAGAGCATGTCCGATAAAATTGAACTTCGCGCAGAGGTGCCGTCCGAATTGGGCGGCCAACGCCTCGATCAAGTCGCTGCCCAACTCTTCGCTGAGCACTCTCGCTCGCGCCTTTCCGCCTGGATCAAAGAAGGTCGCCTGACTGTGGACGGGGCGGTCATCCGCCCTCGCGACATCGTGCACGGCGGTGCCATCCTTGAGCTGACTGCCGAGCAGGAAGCCCAGGGCGAATGGATCGCCCAGGACATCGAACTCGACATCGTCTATGAAGACGACGACATCCTGGTGATCAACAAGCCTGCGGGCCTGGTGGTACACCCGGCTGCCGGTCACGCCGATGGCACGCTGCTCAACGCGTTGCTGCACCATGTGCCGGACATCATCAATGTCCCGCGCGCCGGTATCGTGCATCGTCTGGACAAGGACACCACCGGTCTGATGGTGGTGGCCAAGACCATTCAGGCGCAGACCAAGCTGGTGACGCAACTGCAGAGTCGCAGCGTCAGCCGCATCTATGAGTGCATCGTGATCGGTGTGGTCACCGCTGGGGGCAAGATCAACGCCCCGATCGGTCGCCACGGCCAGCAGCGCCAGCGCATGGCGGTGATGGAGGGCGGCAAGCCTGCCGTCAGTCACTACCGTGTGCTGGAGCGCTTCCGCTCGCACACCCACGTACGGGTGAAGCTGGAAACCGGTCGTACTCACCAGATTCGCGTACACATGTCGCACATCAACTTTCCGTTGGTCGGCGATCCGGCGTATGGCGGCCGTTTCCGCATTCCGCCAGCGGCTAACCCGACGATGGTTGAATCCCTCAAGCATTTCCCGCGTCAGGCCCTGCACGCGCGCTTCCTTGAGCTGGATCATCCGACGACCGGTGAGCGCATGAGCTGGGAGTCACCGCTGCCGGAAGATTTCGTCTGGCTGCTGACCCTGCTCAAACAGGATCGCGAGGCCTTCGTCGGATGAACTGGCTGACGCCGGACTGGCCTGCGCCGGCCAGCGTCAAAGCCTGCGTCAGCACCCGCGAGGGTGGCGTCAGCGAGGCGCCGTTCGACAGCCTCAATCTGGGCGATCATGTCGATGATCGTCCTGAGGCTGTGGCCGAGAACCGTCGGCGCCTCACCGATCACTTCTCTATACAGCCTGCCTGGTTGCAGCAAGTGCACGGAATTGCCGTGGCGCATGCGGATCCGGGCATTGTTGCGACCGCAGACGCCAGTTGGACAGCAACGCCGGGTATCGCCTGCGCGGCGATGACGGCGGATTGCCTGCCAGCATTGTTCTGCGATCGTGCCGGCACTCGTGTAGCGGCGGCTCATGCCGGTTGGCGGGGTCTGGCGGCGGGTGTGCTGGAAGCTACCCTCGACAGTCTCGATGTTCCGGCCGCAGAAGTGCTGGTCTGGCTCGGCCCTGCCATTGGCCCCAAAGCCTTTGAAGTCGGCCCGGAAGTACGGGAAGTCTTCATCAATCAACTGCCTGAAGCAGCAGAAGCCTTCGTACCGAGCGACAATGCCGGCAAGTTCATGGCTGACATCTATAAGCTGGCGCGCCTGCGTCTGGCTGAACGTGGTGTCACAGCGGTTTACGGCGGTGGTTTCTGCACCGTGACCGATCCACGCTTCTTCTCCTATCGCCGTGCGTCACGCACCGGTCGCTTTGCCTCCCTCGTTTGGCTCACCCGCTAAACTGTCTGATCTGCATCAACCCTCTGACGCTTGAATCTTGCAGAATCGACCGCATCTATAGCGGTATCTGGCAGGTTTCTTTATTCAGGATGGTTTTTAGGTCCGGCCTGCTCAAAAGGAAGGTGACTTATGCGAATAGACCGTTTAACCAGCAAATTACAGTTGGCCTTGTCCGACGCCCAGTCGTTGGCTGTCGGCCACGATCATCCGGCGATTGAGCCGGCGCACTTGATGCAAGCCATGCTTGAACAGCAGGGTGGTTCGATCAAGCCTCTGCTGATGCAGGTGGGCTTCGACGTCAACAGCTTGCGTAAAGAGCTGACCAAAGAGCTCGACCAATTACCGAAAATCCAGAACCCGACCGGCGACGTCAACATGTCGCAGGATCTGGCGCGCCTGCTCAATCAGGCTGACCGTCTGGCCCAGCAGAAGGGCGACCAGTTCATCTCCAGCGAACTGGTGCTGCTCGCCGCAATGGACGAGAACAGCAAGCTCGGCAAGTTGCTGCTCGGCCAAGGCGTGAGCAAGAAGGCCCTGGAAAACGCGATCAACAACCTGCGTGGCGGCGAAGCGGTAAACGACGCCAACCACGAAGAGTCGCGGCAGGCGCTGGATAAATACACCGTCGACCTGACCAAGCGCGCCGAAGACGGCAAGCTTGACCCGGTGATTGGCCGTGACGACGAAATTCGTCGCACCATTCAGGTTCTGCAACGCCGCACCAAGAACAACCCGGTGCTGATCGGTGAGCCTGGTGTGGGTAAAACCGCGATTGCCGAAGGTCTGGCCCAGCGCATCATCAACGGCGAAGTCCCGGACGGCCTTAAAGGCAAGCGTCTGCTCTCGCTGGACATGGGCGCGCTGATTGCCGGTGCCAAGTATCGCGGTGAGTTCGAAGAGCGCCTGAAATCGTTGCTCAACGAACTGTCGAAGCAGGAAGGGCAGATCATTCTGTTCATCGACGAACTGCATACCATGGTCGGCGCCGGTAAAGGCGAAGGCTCGATGGATGCCGGCAACATGCTCAAGCCTGCGCTGGCTCGCGGTGAGTTGCACTGCGTTGGCGCGACCACGCTCAACGAGTACCGCCAATATATAGAGAAGGATGCGGCCCTCGAGCGACGCTTCCAGAAAGTTCTGGTGGATGAGCCGAGCGAAGAAGACACCATTGCCATCCTGCGTGGCCTTAAAGAGCGTTACGAGGTTCACCACAAGGTGGCAATCACCGACGGTGCGATCATTGCTGCTGCCAAGCTCAGCCATCGCTACATCACTGACCGGCAGTTACCGGACAAGGCCATCGATCTGATCGACGAGGCCGCCAGCCGCATCCGCATGGAAATCGACTCCAAGCCGGAAGTGCTCGATCGTCTGGAACGTCGCCTGATTCAGTTGAAGGTGGAATCCCAGGCGCTGAAGAAAGAAAGCGACGAAGCGGCGATGAAACGTCTGGAGAAACTCCAGGAAGAAATCGTCCGCCTCGAACGCGAGTATTCCGATCTGGAAGAAATCTGGAACTCGGAAAAAGCCGAGGTGCAGGGTTCTGCGCAGATTCAGCAGAAGATCGAGCAGTCGCGGCAGGAACTGGAAGCCGCGCGCCGTAAAGGTGACCTCAACCGTATGGCTGAATTGCAGTACGGGGTGATCCCGGATCTGGAACGCAGCCTGCAAATGGTCGACCAGCACGGCAAGAGCGAGAACCAGTTGCTGCGCAGCAAGGTGACTGAAGAAGAAATCGCTGAAGTTGTGTCGAAGTGGACCGGCATCCCGGTGTCGAAAATGCTCGAAGGCGAGCGCGACAAGCTGATGAAGATGGAAAGCCTGTTGCACAAACGGGTGATCGGTCAGGAAGAGGCCGTGGTCGCCGTCGCCAACGCGGTACGCCGTTCGCGCGCCGGGTTGTCCGACCCGAATCGTCCGAGCGGCTCGTTCATGTTCCTCGGCCCGACCGGTGTCGGTAAAACCGAGCTGTGCAAGGCGCTGGCCGAATTCCTCTTTGATACGGAAGAGGCGATGGTGCGGATCGACATGTCCGAGTTCATGGAGAAACATTCCGTGGCTCGCCTGATCGGTGCACCACCGGGATACGTCGGCTACGAAGAGGGTGGTTACCTGACTGAGGCGGTGCGTCGCAAGCCTTATTCGGTGATCCTGCTGGACGAAGTCGAGAAGGCGCACCCGGATGTGTTCAACATCTTGCTGCAAGTGCTCGAGGATGGTCGCCTGACCGACAGCCATGGCCGTACGGTGGATTTCCGCAACACCGTGATCGTCATGACTTCGAACCTGGGGTCGGTACAGATCCAGGAACTGGTCGGTGATCGTGAGGCTCAACGTGCTGCAGTCATGGATGCGCTGACGTCGCACTTCCGTCCGGAGTTCATCAACCGGGTCGACGAAGTGGTGATCTTCGAGCCTTTGGCGCGGGATCAGATCGCGGGCATTACCGAGATCCAGTTGGGCCGTCTGCGCAGCCGTCTGGCCGAGCGCGAGCTGAAGCTGGAACTCAGTCCAGAGACGATGGATAAGCTGATCGCCGTTGGCTACGACCCGGTGTATGGCGCACGTCCTTTGAAACGGGCAATTCAGCGCTGGATCGAAAACCCGCTGGCGCAGTTGATCCTCTCGGGTCACTTCATGCCGGGCGACACGGCAACCGGCACTGTCGAGAACGACGAAATCGTTTTCAACTAAGCCTGAGCGCCAATGAAAAAAGGAGGGCCCCACATTGTGGGGCCTTTTTTTCGTTAGGCTGTTGAACTCAAAGGAAAAGGCTTGTAAAGTGCGCCCCGCAGTCAGTCGCCAAGACGGTCTCAGCTCACTGAGTTGAAATCTGAAATAAGTTGCAAATCATTAACTTGAAAGCAATTTAGGGGGTTGACAGAGGTGTTCTAGGTTGTAGAATAGCGCGCCTCAGACACACGAACGCAGCGATGCGAACGAGTGGCTAGATGCAGTAAGTTTCACCGTTGTAAATTGAAATATGTAGTTCCGTGATAGCTCAGTCGGTAGAGCAAATGACTGTTAATCATTGGGTCCCAGGTTCGAGTCCTGGTCACGGAGCCAATTTCAAGCCGGGGTATAGCGCAGTCCGGTAGCGCGCCTGCTTTGGGAGCAGGATGTCAGGAGTTCGAATCCCCTTACCCCGACCATTTTTGGGTCGTTAGCTCAGTTGGTAGAGCAGTTGGCTTTTAACCAATTGGTCGTAGGTTCGAATCCCACACGACCCACCATTTTTGAAACCAGTTTGCGCTGGGATCGAATCTTAAGATCAGAGGCCAAAAGCGCTGATCGAAGAAGGCGATCTTTGAAAGGTCGCCTTTTTTTTACCGGGGTATAGCGCAGTCCGGTAGCGCGCCTGCTTTGGGAGCAGGATGTCAGGAGTTCGAATCCCCTTACCCCGACCATATTAAAAATCCTCGTATCGAAAGATACGGGGATTTTTTTTGTCCGACAAAAACTCATTTCCCCTTCAAGTCATCATACAACCTGCCGATAGCCCGCTAACACGAGGGGACTGCCATGGCTTTCGCCCCTTGAATCTGGCCAATACAAGAATAAGGGCGTTCGTCATGTTGCTTCGTCAGTTGAATATTGCTCCCCGGGCGGCCCTGGGGTTCGCCCTGATCGCGGTGTTGGTGGCCTTGCTCGGCGTGTTTGCGCTCGGGCAGATGTCGAGTATTCGCGACAGTGAAGTCGCGGTGGAAAATCAGTGGCTGCCGAGTATTCGTGGCGGCGACGAGATTCGCGAGATCATGCTGCGCATCCGCACCATCTCGCTGCGCATGGCGCTGGATCAGGATCCGGCCAACATTGCGACTTACCGCAGCCAGATGGACACCCGCGACAAGGAGCTGAGCGAGAAAATCGCCGCCTACGACAAACTGGTCAACACCCCGGAAGGCCAGCAGCTATATGACCAATTCAAAAAGACCTTCGCCGCTTATCGCAGCGGTATCGCTCAATCCTTCGCCCTCGCCGAGCAAGGCAAACGTGATGAGTTGACCCGGTTGTTGCTGGTCGACATGAAAACCGTCGTCGATGGCTCCGGCAAACAACTCAACGACCTGGCAGACCTGTTCGCCAAACAGGTCGCCGCCGAAAGCCAGAAGTCCGCTGCGCACTATGAAAACTCGCGCACGATTGTCAGTTTGTTTATTGCGTTGGCCGCGCTGGCCACGGTGGCACTGGCGATGATGCTCACCCGCAGTATCGTTCGTCCACTCAGCAGCGCCGTCAGCGCAGCAGAAAGTGTCGCGCAGGGGGATCTGACCCGGCCGATCGAAACCCATGGCAACGATGAAGTCAGTCGCTTGCTCAAAGCCTTGGCGACCATGCAGCAAAACCTGCGAGAGACGCTGCAAGGCATCAGCGGTTCGGCCACGCAGCTGGCGACCGCTGCGGATGAACTCAATGCGGTGACGCTCGACAGCACCCAGGGACTGCAACAACAGAACAACGAAATCGAACAAGCCGCGACGGCCGTCAACCAGATGACGGCAGCAGTGGAAGAGGTCGCACGCAATGCGGTGTCGACGTCTGACGCGACCCGTCAATCCAGCGAGTCGGCGCATCTGGGCCAGGTGCGGGTCAGTGAGACCGCCACGGCCATCAATGCACTGGCCAGCGATGTGCAACAGACCGGTGAGTTGGTGCAATCACTGGCCAATCAATCGCAGGACATCGGCAAAGTGCTGGACGTGATTCGGGCGATTGCCGAGCAGACCAATTTGCTGGCGCTCAACGCGGCGATTGAGGCGGCGCGGGCCGGTGAGAGCGGGCGAGGCTTTGCCGTAGTCGCCGATGAAGTGCGGGCCCTGGCGTATCGCACGCAGCAATCGACGCAGGAGATCGAGCAGATGGTCCAGGGCATGCGCAGCGGTTCGAGCCTGGCGCTGGATTCGATGCAGGCCAGTACCGCGCGGGCGACGACCACGCTGGCCTTGGCTGAGCGCGCCGGTGAGGCGCTGCAAACCATTACCGCGTCGGTGCATGAGATCCATGAACGCAATCTGGTGATCGCCAGCGCAGCTGAAGAACAAGCGCAAGTAGCCCGGGAAGTGGATCGCAACCTGGTGAATATTCGTGATTTATCGGTACGTTCTGCCGCAGGTGCTGACCAGACCAGCGCGTCCAGCCATGAGTTATCGCAACTGGCCAATGCCTTGCAGGGCATGGTACGGCGCTTCCAGTTGTAAACGGGCAGACGTGAAAAAGCCGCGTTTCTTTCAGGAGAAGCGCGGCTTGTTTTTTATTGTCGATCAGGCGCCGTCTTGGTCTTTCAGGTGTTCGAACAGGCCTTTCGGCATCTTCTTGCCGTTGGCCTCAAAGTTGGCCTTCACGTTGTTGTAGGCCTCTTGCTCGTCGATGAAACCGTCATGGTTGGTGTCGATCTTGTCGAAGTCGGACTTCGGCGCGACTTTCAGAAATTCGGCGCGCGAGACCTTGCCGTCACCATCGCTGTCAGTCTTGGCCATCGAAGCATCGCCACATTTGCCTTCACCGCATTTGCCTTCCGGCGCTTTCACCGAGGTTTCCGCCGAGGCAACCATGTAGCCCTGCGCCAGTGGCTGAGCGGCAAACACCGAACCGGACAACATCAGGCCGCCCGCCAGCGCGGCGCCGATCAGGCCAATGGATTTTTTACCGAGGGTCGAAGTACGGGACATTTACATTCTCCTGGGCTGCACTGCGCAACCACACGTTAAGGACGATTGCCTGAGCAGGTGTTGCTCGGGTGTGGCCATTAAGCGGTGGCGGTGTATCGCGACTGTGTCGCGGAGCGGGGGAGTTTGTAAGCGAAGGAGGGAAAAGCGGGGCGGGGATACAGTAAGAAACAGACCTTTCGATCAACACAAAACATTGTGGGAGCGAGCCTGCTCCGGGCGGCGATCCGACGAAGAGGTTGTATCAGTCGACATTTTTGTCGTTTGACACACCGCATTCGTCGGATCGCCGCCCGGAGCCGGCTCGCTCCCACAGGTTTTTTAGTGCAGTTTCAGACGCGGTTCAGTACCACGGCCAATCTTGCTGCCCAGCATCAGCATCGCTGTGCGGAATGGCCCGTACAGCGCCATCTGGTGCATGCGATACAGCGACACGTAAAACATCCGCGCCAGCCAGCCTTCGAGCATCACGCTGCCGGTCAGGTTGCCCATCAAGTTACCCACCGCCGAAAAACGCGACAGCGAGATCAGCGAGCCGTAGTCGGTGTACTTGTACTCCGGCAAGGTCTTGCCTTCGATGCGCAGTTTCAGCGATTTGGCCAGCAGCGACGCCTGTTGGTGTGCGGCTTGGGCACGCGGCGGCACATTGCGATCGGTACCCGGTTGCGGGCACGCGGCGCAGTCACCGAAAGCAAAGATGTTCTCGTCGCGGGTGGTTTGCAGTGTCGGCAGCACTTGCAGTTGATTGATGCGGTTGGTTTCCAGGCCGTCGATGTCCTTGAGGAAACCCGGCGCGCGAATGCCCGCTGCCCAGACTTTCAGGCTGGCCTTGATCTCGTTGCCATCGGCGGTGATCAGGCTGTCGGCGGTCACTTCGCTGACCGAAGCGTTGGTCATCACATTGACCCCGAGTTTTTCCAGGGTCTTGTGCACCGGCCCGCTGATGCGCTCCGGCAGGGCGGGCAACACCCGTGGACCGGCTTCGATCAGGGTGATGTGCATGTTTTCCGGTTTGATCCGGTCCAGGCCATAAGCCGCCAGTTCATGGGCGGCGTTGTGCAGTTCTGCCGCCAGTTCAACGCCTGTGGCGCCGGCACCGACAATCGCCACGCTGATCTGCTCGACCACATCGGTTTGCCCGGCGTGTGCACGCAGATAGTGATTAAGCAATTGCTGGTGGAAGCGCTCGGCCTGTTTGCGTGTGTCGAGGAACAGGCAGTGCTGCGCCGCGCCCTGAGTGCCGAAGTCGTTGGTGGTGCTGCCGACGCTGATCACCAGCGAGTCGTATTGCACTTCACGTGCAGGCACCAGTTCTACGCCGTTTTCGTCGTAGGTGGCGGCGAGCTGGATTTTCTTCTGTGCGCGATCGAGCCCGCTCATGCGCCCTAGCTGGAACTCGAAGTGGTTCCATTTTGCCTGGGCAACATAGTTGAGTTCGTCTTCGGAGGAGTTCAGCGATCCGGCGGCTACTTCGTGCAGCAGGGGCTTCCAGATGTGCGTCAGGTTCGCGTCGACCAGCATCACACTGGCCGTGCCGCGCTTGCCCAGAGTCTTACCCAGACGGGTAGCCAACTCCAGACCGCCGGCGCCGCCGCCGACAATAACAATACGATGGGACATAGGGATAACTCGCAAGGTTTTTAAAGGAAATCTTTGTCGTCATTACCCAAGCGAGCGCCAGGCTGCTCATAGCGTCAGGTAACTGATAAATCGGCTCAACAGGCCCAGACCAATGGTCACTGCCAGCACCAGCACGAGGAGCATCCACGGCCGGAAAGGCCGGCGCTCGACTCGGTGTTGGGACAGTTGCAGGTACTCTTCGACATGTTTCTGGTCTTCGGGGTTCAGGCGGCTGGTCATATTTGCCTCGTCAGGTAGACGTTGCTGAATGGGCAGAAGCTACAGCGGTTTTTATCCGGGGTTGAACGCAGCATAGCCGCTGTCCGGAACCGGTTCGACGCTCACCCGGTCTTCGAGGCGAATGATCCCGCTTTGTAACACCCGCGCGGTAATTCCGCCATGGCCGCGCACCGCTTGAAAGGTGCCCGGGCCGAGGTTGTTCTGCAGGCGTGCGCAGGGCTGACACCAGCCCGTGGTTTCGAATATTGCCTGACCGATGCGAAAGCGCCGACCCTTGAGGCTAAACAAATTGATACCGCTGATAACCAGATTGCGCCGCAGATCTTCAGGCCTGACGGGTTGATCGTCGGGGCGACCCATCAAGGCGCTGATTACCGCCAGATGTTCCCACTGGATCAGGGTCACCTGTCGCGCGTTACGCACACCGGGACGGGCGTGATCGCCGGTCAGTCCAGCTTCCAGCCGCGCCTCGACGGCATCGAGTTCGATCATCGGCCCGCGCGACTCGGGGCGCACGCCAATCCAGCGCACACATCCGGTCTGCGGTACATCGGCGATCAATTGCTGAAGGGGGGTCACAGGCTGATTCCCACATCAAAAACGATGCTGCGACCGAGGTTGCTGCGCAGAAAATCCGGCGCGTCCGGGTGGGCGAACAGCACGCGGGCGAAGGTCGGGCCGACGAGCGACAGCGAGCGCCAGCCCTGACGTAGGTATTCGGTGGGCGGGGGGAAATGGCTGTTCAAATCCAGTACTTCTCGTTTGAGGCTGGCGAAGGCGATGATGTCCAGTTCGCCGAGATCCATGCCGCGCTCTTTGTAGTTGTGTGCTTTTTTGCGCAGGGTCGGCGCCAGTCGCAGCAGGAATTCATTGGCCGGGATTCGTTTCGGCTTGGCTTCACGGCGGACCAACTGACTGAGAGAAAAGGCGCTACGCCGCCGCTGCAATTCATCGCGCCATTCGTCGTTGAGCCGGCGCCCCTCGTCGAGCACGAAGAACACCTCGAAATTGGCATCGCGAAACAATACGTCCGGCGGCTCGCCGGCCGGCGCGAACTCATCGGCGCGGTAGGGAATGTTCAGGCCTTGCAGCAGGCGCTGGCAAACCCAACGCTCACGCTCCCATTTGCGGGCATTGGACAGAAAGGCGTTGGCCTGCTCGGCCGCGATGGTCAGCAGGCGTAAATAATCTGAGTCATCCATAAGCCCAAGCTTAGCGTTCAAATGCGACAAGCTGAAAGCGTTCCGCGGCAAAGTGCATCAGTGGGTAGTGGAGAAGGGCGGTGTAGACTCATGGAAATCGATTATTTGCGCCAAACCGTGAGGACTCATCGTGAAATTTCGCTGGCTGCTGCTGTTTGCTGTTTTTCCGCTGTGTGCCCATGCACTCGAAACCGGTGAGCGTCTGGCTCCCTGGACGTTGCTCGATCAGTACGAGCAACCCTTCACCCTCGACAACAGCACCAACACGCTGCTGGTGGCACGGGATATGGACGGCGCCAAGCTGATCAAGGAAGCGTTGAAGGACCAACCCAAGGGCTATCTGGAGGCCCGTCACGCGGTGTTCGTTGCCGACATCCAGCGCATGCCGGCGCTGATTGCCAAAATGTTTGCCGTACCGGCCATGCGCGACTACCACTATCGGGTCATGCTGGATCGAGAAGGACGGGTTGCGTCGCGCTATCCCGGCGCGGAAGGCCAGGTGTTGTGGTTGCAACTCAAGGACGGTCGATTGCTCTCGCAACGTGAGTACGCCAACGCGGGTGACCTGCGCGAGGCACTGGAGAAGGCGCGCCCATGATCGGCGTTGAGGTGCTGGCGACCGAAAGTCTGTTGCTGGGCTGGCTGATTTATCTGCCGGTGCTACTTTGGGCGATCGTGCGGGCGCCGTGGGTCGAGTTGTTCAGCGACAGCCGGCGTCAGCATCTGCTGTTCGGCACCGTGTTTGCGTTGTTTCTCTTGTGGTTGATGCGCAGGGATTTCGACACAGGCGTGTCGTATCACTTCCTCGGCATGACGGCGGTAACCCTGTTGCTGGACTGGCCGCTGGCGATCGTTGGCGGACTGGTGGCGCAAATCGGCCTGGTGCTGCTCGGGCGTCAGGATCTTGCGGCGATGGGGGTCAATGGCGCCTTGTTCATTTTGCTGCCGGTGCTGGTCACCGAGTGCGTGGCAATCCTTGTCGAGCGTGCTCAACCGCGCAACCCGTTCGTGTACATCTTCTGTTCCGGTTTTTTTGCCGCCGCGTTGTCGGCCTTGTTGTGCCTGATCCTCAGCCTGACGCTGCTGTGGTACGACGGCCTTTTCGCCATGCCGGAGTGGCTGGAAGACTTCATCGGTTACGTGTGGCTGATCATTTTCCCCGAAGCGTTCATCAACGGCATGATCATCAGTGCGCTGGTGGTATTCAGCCCGGAGTGGCTGGAGACCTTCAACCGCACGCGCTACCTTTCGGCGCCGTGGAAGGACGACGATCCGAAGTCTTGATCCACATCAAATCCGCCACGCGCGGGAAATTTCATGCTCGCGCAAATCCCTTCAGGAGCAGCGGCATGAGTGTTTACGAGTGGGCAAGGCAGGAGACCCGGCAGAGTCTGGACATGGCGCAGGAGGTGGGCTTTGACCCGGGGTTGAGTTTGCGTGCCTTGCTCAGTGCGGTGGTGCAGCAGAGCAAGGCCGTGCGCAACGCCGAAGACCTGGCCGACGAGTTGCGCTTTCTGGCGGAAAACCTCGACGACGATCAGGACTACGGCTTTATGCGGCCCTGATCGAGATCAGTGACGCGGATCGAAGTCGCCGGAAAACAGTTCGTCCTCGGCATCCGGTGCGACCGGAATCTTGTGTTCTTCCGACGCCCAGGCGCCGAGGTCGATCAGCTTGCAGCGATCAGAGCAGAACGGCCGAAACTTGTTTTCGGGGATGAATTCCACGGGGGCGCCGCAGGTCGGGCATTCAACGGTGGGGATCTGGCTCATGCTTGGCCTCCGGATAAAGTCAGGTAAAAGTGATGCAGACGCTCGACTTCGCTGTGCAGCCAGGCGAGGTCGCGGTCGTTGACGACCACGTCGTCGGCGCGGCTCACACGCTCTTCGCGGCTCGACTGGGCCTTGAGGATCGCCTGAACCTGCTGCTCGCTGGTCTGGTCACGCTGCAAAGTGCGTTCGATCTGCAATTGTTGCGGAGCGTCGATCACCAGAATGCGCTGGGTCATCGCGTATTGCCCGGATTCAATCAGCAGCGGCGACACAAGAATCGCATAAGGCGATTTTGCCTGCGCCAGGTGATGAGCGATTTCCTCGGCGATCAACGGATGCAGCAGGGCTTCGAGCCAACGGCGTTGCTCCGGCTCTTCGAAGATCAGTTTGCGCAGGGCAGCGCGATCCAGCGTGCCATCGGCCTGCAATACGCCGGGGCCGAAGTGTTCGGCAATCTGCGCCAGCGCCGGACGCCCCGACTCAACCACCCAGCGTGCCGCGTGATCGGCATCCACCACGTGGACACCAAGATCAATGAAGTGCTGAGCCGCTGCGCTTTTGCCGCTGCCGATGCCGCCGGTGAGGCCGAGAATCCAGGGTTTTTCCACAGGGGTATTCATTTCAAACCGACAAACTGCCAATAGAAGGCGGTTATTTGACCACCCCAGAGCAAGGCAATCCAGCCGGCAATTGCCAGATAAGGGCCGAAGGGGATTGGCGTCGAGGTTTTTTGCTCTCGCAGGCGCAACAAAATCACCCCGATAATGGCGCCGACCAGTGATGACAACAGAATCGTCAGCGGCAGAATCTGCCAGCCGCCCCATGCCCCCAGCAGCGCCAACAGCTTGAAATCACCATGACCGATGCCGTCCTTGCCAGTCAGCAGTTTGAACAGCCAGAACACTGACCACAGCGCCAGATAACCGGCCACCGCGCCCCACAACGCATCGTGCAAGGTCACGAACAGGCCGAAACTGTTGACGATCAACCCCAGCCACAGCAACGGCAACACCAGCACATCAGGCAATAGTTGATGCTCGGTGTCGATCAGACTCATCGCCAGCAGACCCCAGGTGAGGACGATCAGCAAGCACGCCGGCCAACCGAAACCCAAGTGCCAGGCGATGAAGGCCGAGAGCAGCCCACAGGCCAGCTCGGTCAACGGATAACGTTTGCTGATCGGTGCGGAGCACGCTGAGCAGCGCCCACGCAGCCACAGATAACTGAGCAGGGGAATGTTTTCCCACGGGCGAATACGGTGGGCGCAATGGGGGCATTCGGAGTGCGGCAGCATCAGGTTGTAGACGGGTTGCGAGGCTTCGCCGGGCAAACCGAGCACATCGTGTGCCTGCTGGCGCCAGTCGCGTTCGAGCATTTTCGGCAGGCGCCATATCAGCACATTGAGGAAGCTGCCGACCACCAGGCCCAGCAGCAGGGCGGTGCCGACAAACGCTAGCGGATACACGGCAAACAGTTCGTCGATAGGCATGTCAGATCGCTGAGCCGAGTTGGAAGATCGGCAGGTACATGGCCACCACCAGCCCGCCGACGATTACCCCCAGCACGACCATGATGAACGGCTCCATGAGGCTGGTGAGGTTGTCGACCATGTTATCCACTTCTTCCTCGTAAAAGCCCGCAACCTTGTCGAGCATGTCATCCAGGGCGCCGGACTCTTCGCCAATCGCGGTCATTTGCACGGCCATGCTGGGAAAGACCCCGGTGCTGCGCATCGAGAAATTCAGCTGCATACCGGTGGACACGTCCTGGCGAATGCGCAGCACGGCTCGCTTGAAGACCACGTTGCCGGTGGCGCCGGCCACCGAGTCAAGCGCTTCGACCAACGGCACACCGGCGGCAAACGTGGTGGACAAGGTTCGAGCGAATCGCGCCACGGCGGACTTGTACATCAGCGTGCCCACCAGTGGCAGTTTCAGCAGCCAAGTGTCTTTGCGATCGCGCAGTGCCTGGGAGGTTTTCAGCGCGTGGCGGGTGCCGAAAATGGCCGCGACCAGCGCAGCGAGAATGGCCCACCACCATTGCTGCATGAATTCCGACAGGCTGATCACCATCAGGGTGAACGCCGGCAGTTCGGCGCCGAAACCGGAAAACACTGACTGAAATTGTGGCACTACTTTGACCAGCAGAATCCCGGTGACAACAGCCGCGACCAGCACCACGGCGGTGGGATAGGTCATGGCTTTCTTGATCTTGGCTTTGAGGCTTTCGCTTTTTTCCTTATAGGTCGCGACGCGTTCGAGCAAGGTGTCGAGGGCGCCGGACTGTTCGCCGGCATCGACCAGGTTGCAATACAACTCGTCGAAATACTGCGGTTTCTTGCGCAGGGCTGCGGCGAAGCTGTTACCGGCCGCGACCTCCTGTTTCACGTCGTCCACCAGTTTGCGCATGGCCGGGTTATCAAAGCCTTCGCCAATAATGTCGAACGACTGCAACAGCGGTACGCCGGCTTTCATCATGGTCGCCATCTGCCGGGTGAACAGGGCAATGTCCCGGGCCTTGATGCGTTTGCCAAAGCTCAACAATGACGCGGATTTCTTGCGCACCTTGCCGGGATTGATCCCCTGTTTACGCAATTGTGCCTTGATCAGCGCCGGGTTCTGTCCGCTCAATTCACCGGTGACTTTGCTGCCTTTTCTGTCCGTGCCTTCCCAGGCATAAATACTGATTTTTGCTGCCTTGACCGCCATGTTCAGTCCTTGGTGACCCGGTTGATTTCTTCAAGACTGGTGATGCCTTGCATGGCCTTGTGCAGTCCGGAGGTGCGCAGGTCGTCGAAGCCGTCGCGGCGCATCTGCAGGTCGATTTCCAGCGAATTGCCTTCGGCCATGATCAAGCGTTGCAGCTCCGGTGTGTTTTTCACCACTTCATAAATCCCCACGCGTCCTTTGTAACCGCCGTTGCAGTGATCGCAACCGACCGGCTCGTAGATCGTGAAATGGCCGATGCGTTCCTCGGGGAAGCCTTCCTTGAGTAAGGTTTCGCGCGGGATCTCGATGGCTTTTTTGCAGTGGCTGCACAGTTTGCGCGCCAGGCGCTGGGCGATGATCAGGCTGACCGAGGTAGCGATGTTGAAACCGGGAATACCCATGTTGTGCAGGCGCGTCAGGGTTTCCGCAGCGCTGTTGGTGTGCAGGGTCGAGAGCACCAGGTGACCGGTCTGCGCAGCCTTGATCGCAATCTCGGCAGTTTCCAGATCACGAATCTCGCCGACCATGATCACGTCCGGGTCCTGACGCAGAAACGAGCGCAGTGCCTGGGCAAAGTCGAGCCCTTGCTTGGGATTGACGTTGACCTGGTTGATGCCTTCCATGTTGATTTCCACCGGGTCTTCGGCGGTGGAGATATTGATGTCGACGGTGTTGAGGATGTTCAGGCCGGTATACAGCGAAACGGTTTTACCCGAACCGGTCGGCCCGGTGACCAGAATCATGCCCTGTGGCTGCTTGAGTGCGGCCATGTACAGGTCTTTCTGCTCTGGCTCATAGCCGAGCGCGTCGATACCGATCTGCGCGCTGGACGGGTCGAGAATCCGGATCACCACTTTTTCGCCCCACAGGGTCGGCAGCGTGTTGACCCGGAAATCGATCGACTTGCTTTTCGACAGGCGCATCTTGATCCGCCCGTCCTGAGGTTTGCGCCGTTCCGAAATATCCAGGCTGGCCATGACTTTCAGGCGTGCGGCGATGCGCCCGGCCAATTGAATCGGCGGTTTGGCAACCTCGCGCAGGATGCCGTCGGTGCGCACCCGCACCCGGTAGTTTTTTTCGTAAGGCTCGAAGTGCAAGTCGGAAGAGCCACTCTTGATCGCATCCAGCAACATCTTGTGCACGAAGCGCACCACCGGCGCATCGTCGGCGTCGAGCCCGCCGATGGCGTCCTGCTTGCTGTCGTCGACGGATTCGACATCGACCCCGTCGAGATCGACATCGGCCATGTCCTCCAGACCGCTGGTGTGGGTGTCGAAGAATTTCTCGATGGCATCGGTAAGTTTGTCGTCCTCGACCAGAATGGCTTCGGTGCTCAGCCCGGTACTGAACTGGATGTCGTTGATTGCTTGATGATTGCTCGGGTCGGAAATGCCCACGAACAGCTTGTTGCCGCGACGCCACAAGGGCATGGCGTGATGCTGACGCACGAGTTTTTCGCTGACCAGGCCTTTGGGCTGGGTTTCCTTGTCCAGGCAGTTGAGATCAAGCAAGGCCATGCCGAAATGCTCGGAGGCGATCTCGGCGACCTGTGAGCTCTTGACCAGTTTGTTCTGCACCAGATAGCTGACCAGCGACAGACGATTGCGTTGGGCCTGTTGCCAAGCTTGCTGGGCGCTTTTTTCCGTGAGCAGTTCGGCCTGGACCAATTGCTTGGCCAGACCGCTCAGAGCGATGTCATTCATGGGGATTCCGCACGCTTGCCGTTCATGACTTATAGCCTAGTCAAGTGACAGCGCCAAACACGGCGGGTGCAGGTGACAAAAAGTGTCAGATAGTGCGGTTGCAGGTTGTAGGAATTGGCGTTGCAAGCGCTTCGCGCCCCAATGGGCGGGTCTTGAAGGCATTGGCATGGCCTATGCTGCGTCACTTTCAGATCATGAGATTTCGACTCATGCATGGAGCGTGTCTATGAAAAAACAACAAGGGTTTACGCTGATCGAACTGCTGATCGTGGTGGCAATCATCGGGATTCTGGCGACCATCGCCTTGCCGCAGTATTCCAAGTATCAGGCGCGGTCGAAGGTGACGGCGGGGCTGGCGGAAATCAGTGCGATGAAAGTGCCGTTTGAGGATGTGATCAATCAGGGCACCGATCCTACCAATACAAACGTGGCTGGCAGTGCAACTGTTTTAACCTCCAACTGCTCAGTGTCTGCAACAGGTACCGCATCTTCGGGTGCAGGTTCGATCGTCTGCACGATTAAAAATGCGCCAGGTCCGGTGCTGGATAAAACCATCACGCTTACTCGTTCCTCCGGAACCGGTGCGGGCGTATGGACTTGCGGTACGACCGTTGCACCGGACTATTCGCCAAAAGGATGTACTGCCAGCGGTACCTGAGTTGTTGATGGACTGCCAAATGCCCCGCTATGCGGGGCATTTTTCTTGGTTCACACTTCTAAAAAGCTTCAATAATTTCAGCGTCTTAGGAACTTTCCCAAAAACCGCAACTTGCATGCGAACATTGGCCAGTTCATGCAAATTGCATGATTTCGGAAATTGGTGATATCTGTAAGTTATTGATTATTAAGAATATTGTTCGTTCGAAAAAGTTGGCACAGCGTTCGCAACTACCTTGGTAACCCTGCTGACAAGACAACCAGCAGACTTTCCAGAAAAACAGGAGTTACTCGTATGAAGAAGTTCGCTATCACTGCCGCTGCTGCTACCGCGCTGACCCTGACCATGGCTTCCGGTGCATTCGCACAATCCACTCAGGCTACCCAGGCTCCAATGACTCTGGCTGCCGGTGAAGTCACCCAGGCGAAAGAAGCTACTTCCGACACTTGGATCACTACCAAAGTCAAAGCTGACCTGGTAACCGAAAAAGGCATTCCAGGTACTGACATCAAAGTAGAAACCAACAAAGGCGTTGTATCGCTTTCGTCGACTACTGCTGTAACTGAATCGCAGAAAGACGTTGCTGTTGCGATCGCTAAGAAAATCAAAGGCGTTAAAGCGGTCTCCGCTGACGGCCTGAAAGCCGAGTAAGGCATGACTTCTCGCCTGGACCGGGAGAAGGCGCGACAGACGGGCCGAGCAATACGTCTGCCGCAACTTTAGAGTTCATGCGAACGGTCACACGGATGTGACCATTACGGGCCCCGGCACTTGTGTCGGGGCCTGTTCTATTTCAGGGACGAAAGAATCAAATGGCACCACAAAACAACTGTAGGAGTGAGCCTGCTCGCGATAGCGGTGTATCAGCCGATTAATGTGTTGACTGACACACCGCTATCGCGAGCAGGCTCACTCCTACAGGGGGGATCGGTTTCGGGTCAGTTACTGCGTTTGCTGTTGATCTGCCGCAGGCGATTGCCTTCGAAGCGCAGGTATTGGTACATGCCGTTGCTCGGTCCGTAGGTCCACTCCTCGACCTGAAACTCCTCGCGGCGGTTGGCGCTGCGCTTGTAACCCAAGACATCACGGCTGACCGGCTCACCACACTTTTGCAGGACTTCGCTGGAACGGTCGCCCAGGCTGATCAGCTGACTGCCGCAGCGCAGGGTATCGGAGGCCGAGGCGTGGCTGGCCGCGAAGGTCATTGCGATCAAGGCCAGCCACTGCAGTTTCATCACTCGGCATCCAGATGCATTTGCGTGACCACGCGGCCATCGCTTTCGGCCTCGCCCAGGTTGGCGTCGATGAAGTACACGCGGTCGTCTGCCAGTTGGCCTTTATCGACCAGATAATCCTTGATGCTGCTGGCACGGTCCTGACCCAACTGACGCAGCAGCACATCGCTGCCACTCCAGAACTGGATCACGCCTTCACGCATCTTCGCCGTGCGTTCTTCCTTGCCCAGATCCTTCCATTCGGCTGGCGGCTGGGTTTTCAGACGGGTGCGGTAAATGCCTTCGAGCAGTGGACCTTTTTCGCTGTCTGGCACTTGCAGCAACGAAGCTTGGGCCGGGACTTTATCGCCGCGACGTTGGAGCATCTTGTAGTAGTTGTACTGGTATTCACGTTCCAGACGTTGCTCGGCGAGTAACGGGCCGTCACTGCTTTTGGCGGCAGTGCCTTCGATCTCCAGACGCAGTGCCGGACGCTCCTTCAGCGCTTGAGACAGTTTGATCAGCGCCGCTTCGGCATCCTTGCTCAACTCGCTGGAACCCGGAGCAAACGACACGGTGCCAAGGTCTTGCGAACTGCCACCACTGATCAGCCCGCCAATCATTTTGAAGGGTGCGGCAGCGGCTTTGACGATGAGATTGCGCAGGGTCTGCCAGACAATCGGCATCACGCTGAATTGCGGGTTGTTCAAGTCGCCGGTCACCGGCAACTCGATGGAGATCTTGCCGTCGACGTCCTTGAGCAAGGCAATCGCCAGTTTCAGTGGCAGGCTCACAGCATCCGGGCTGTCGACTTTCTCACCGAGCTGCAATTGCTCGACCACCACTTTGTTTTCGGCTTTTAGCTGGCCCTTGGTAATCAGGTAATGCAGGTCGAGGTTGAGCCGGCCCTTGCGGATGCGGTAACCGGCGAATTTGCCGGAGTAGGGCGTCAACGTGGTCAGCTCGACGCGTTTGAAACTGGTGGCGATGTCGAGGCTGGCCATCGGGTCGAACGGATTGACCGCGCCCTTGATGGTCACTGGAGCATAGCGATCGACCTTGCCTTTGATGTCGACGCTGGCCGGTTTCGCCTGACGGCTGTCGATGGTGCCGATCTGGCCGTTGAGCTGCTGCACGGCGGTGGCGAAGTTCGGCGTCAGGCTGAAGTCGGCGAAGTTGGCCGAACCGTCGTTGATGGCGATGCCGCCGATGTGAATGCCCAACGGTTTCTCGTTGCTGGCCTGTTTCGCTGCGGTGCTTTTCGCGCCACTGTCGGCCGGTTGCGGGATCAGCAGGTCGTCGATGTTGGTGGTGCGATCGTCGTTGATCATGAACCGCACATAAGGCTGGAACAGGTTGACCTTGTCAATCGACAGGCTGTCGCCGTGCTGATAGTTCAAGCCTTCGACCACCACCTGCTGCCACTTGAGGAAATCGCGGGTTTTCAGGGTGTCGAGGGTGTGCAGTTGATCGATCTGCGCGCGCCCGGTGACGCTTAGGGCCAGCGGCTCGGTGCTCTTGAGATTGACCTTGAGATCACTGCCGAGCATGCCGCTGCGCAGTTCCAGGCGAATGAACGGGTTGATGTAGGACTGCGCGACGCGCAGGTCGATGTCCTGGGTTTTTACATTGAGCTGGGCGTTGACCGGGGCGAGATTGACCGTGCCGTCAGCCGTGATCTTGCCTTGTTTGCCCACGCCGCTATCGAGCTTGAGCTTGAAGGGCGAGCCGTTGAGGCTGTCGAAATCCTGCAGATCGACATTCAGCGGGGTGATGTCCAGTGATACTGCCGGTTTGGCCGAGCGGTCGGCCAGATGCACGGTGTAATTGCGCAATTGCACGTCTTTGAGCAGCACCTGCCACGGTTTGCTCGGCGCCGGTGGGGTTTTCGGCGAGTCGGCAGCTGCCGGTGTGTTCGCCGGTTCGGCAGCCGCTTTGGCAGCCGGTTTCGATGGCTGGCTGGCAAACAGTTTCTGCCAGTCGAGTTGGCCGTCGGCTTCGAGCGCCGCCCAGGTTTCCAGTTTGTTGCTGCGGATCTTGCCGACTACGACTTGTTGTTTGGCCAGATCCACCGAGGTCTCGCTGACGTCGAGGCGTTCAAGTTTCGCCAGTGGCCGCCCGTCCGGAGCCTTGATGGCGAATGGCGCGATGCTCACTGCGACATTGTTCAACTGCAGTTCGGTTTCTTTCGACAGATTGAGTTTGTATTCGCTGCTGAGGCTGATCACACCATCTTCGAGTACCAGCGGTACCGAGTCACGCACGTAGGGCCAGAACGCTTTCATCTTGCCGTCAGTGACTTTCAGGGTGCCTTCGGAGGTGAACGGGATCAGGCTGAAATTGCCACTCCAGTCGATCCGGCCACCGGCCGGGCCGATGGCGACCAGGGTCATGTCGGCGCTGTCTTCGGGCAGGGTGCTGAGGTTTTTCAGCTCGAAGCTGAGGTCATCGTAGAGAAACTCGATGGGTTCGCTGGGGCGCACGTCCTCAAAGTGCACGACGCCGCCGGCCAGTTTGATGTTGTCGATGCGCAGCGGGAAGGGCTTGGCGTCCGGGTCGGCCGGTGTCGGCTCGCTGGCCGGCACATTGAACAGGCCGAGCAGGTTGAGCTTGCCGTCTTTGGCGAAAAGGATTTCGGTCTTTGGCTTGTCCAGCTCGATGTTCGCCAGATGCAGAGCTTTGGTCCACAGACTGTCGATTTGCAGGTCGGCGTACAGGCGATCGAAACCGACCTGCTCCTTGCCCGGCTCGCCGATCACCAGTCCCCACAAGGTAACTTCAAGGCTGAACGGGTTGAGCTCGATACGCTGGATATGCGCAGGCACCGTTGCGTAATTGGCCAGTTGTTGATTGGCCACACGCAGGGCGATGCCCGGCAAAATCAGAAACCCCAGCAGGCTATAGAGGGCCAGAGCAGTCAACAAGGCGCCAATCGCGCGAATCAATCCTTTGGGCATGTGCGGCTTCATCTGTCTGAATCGGAGTGCCTTGGAGTATGGCACGCGATTCTGG
The DNA here is from genome assembly GCF_024748675.1 of Pseudomonas sp. B21-041. Lineage (NCBI taxonomy): Bacteria > Pseudomonadati > Pseudomonadota > Gammaproteobacteria > Pseudomonadales > Pseudomonadaceae > Pseudomonas > Pseudomonas sp. B21-041. The sequence continues at coordinate 5,439,987 of NZ_CP087175.1, read as the reverse complement.
TTCCGAAGTACCTCGCATGGAGCAGGATTGTTCAGATTTGTCTCAAAACACAGAACCCCTGTGGGAGCTGGCTTGCCAGCGATGAGGCAATACCAGTCGACAACTTTGTTGACTGACCCACCGCAATCGCTGGCAAGCCAGCTCCCACAGGGTTGTTTATAGCTGGAGGATCAGGGTTTTCAGCGGCGGTTGCTGATCCATCGACGGGAAGTCGGCGCCTGGGGTCATCACGCTCCACTCACGCACCGGTCGCCCGGCCTTCTCGGCGCAGCGCAGCACTTGCTCGCGCCAGTCGTCCATGCTGACTTTCGCCAGATTGTTGCAGCAGATCAACACGCCATTGTCGGCGGTGGTCAGCAGGGCCGGTTTGAGCAGGCTCTGATAGTCGCGCAGCAGGTCGACGGTGCCGAATGCGCTCTTGGCCCAGGCGGGCGGGTCGAGCAGGACCAGATCATATTGGCGCTGATCGAGGCGCTGGTAGCTCGGCAGTTTCTGTCCCCGGCGCTGACTGATTGGCAGACCGGCGAGTTGCCGGATCGCCGGAAAGTAATCGGACTGAATGAACTGCATCTCGGGCAACTGCGGATTGAGCAGACCGTTTTCGCGACCGACCGCCAGATTACCCTCGGCGAAATCCAGGTTGCACACTTCGCGCGCGCCACCTGCGGCCGCACTGAGGCCAACGCCGCAGGTGTAGGCGAATAGGTTGAGCACGGATTTGCCTTGGGCGTGATCCTTGACCCAGCCACGGGTATTGCGCAGGTCGAGGAACAGCAGCGGATCCTGTCCAGCATGGCGTCCGCGCACCCGGTAGTTGAGGCCCCATTCGTGGCCGACCAGATCGGCCAGTGCCGCGTCTTCAGCTTTGTAGACGCTGTCTTCCCGGTCGATGCGCGAGTTGCCACGGGAACGGTCGTTGTAAACCAGCAAGGTTTCCATCCCCAGGCTCTGATTAACCATGGCGTGCAGTTGCAGCAGGTCGTCACGCTCCAGCGTCTGGTGAAAGCTTTGCACCAGCAGTTGCGGGCCGTAGCGGTCGATGGTCAGGCCGCCGGCGCCTTCCTGGCTGCCGTGGAACAGCCGATAGCAATCGGTGCCCTGGCTGTGCAGCTCAGCGAGCAAGTCCTGGCGTTGATCGAGGGCGGCGCGCAGCGCCTGATTCAAGGAAGACATGCGGGCGCCTTGCTGGTGAGAATTGGGGCGCGGGAGTTTAGCAGCTTGGCGGGCAATCGAGTTGCGCCCTTCGCGAGCAGGCTCGCTCCCACATGGGAATGCATTCCAAATGTGGGAGCGAGCCTGCTCGCGAAGCTTTTAGGTCAGCAAACCCATTCGTCGTTTAGCCCGTTGCACCGAACCATTGCGCATCGCCCAGCGCAGCATCGGTGCGCTGCGCCGGACGCTGGCGCGAATCAGTTGCCGTTGCAGCGAACTCTGTCGCACATCAAGCATGTCGCTGGCCCAGTCCGGCAACAGGTCGATACCGGCCTTCATCATCAGATCGCCAAACGGCCGGGCCAGAACACTGGGCGCCGGGGCGTTGAGCAGCAAGCGCAAAACCTCACGACTGCGCTCATCGCACAGCAACTGCGGGCGCATGCGTTGCAGATAATCAGCCACGGCTTGCCGCGATTTCGGCACATCCCGCGCGCCCAAACGTTCAGCCACCACGGCGATTTCCGCGTAATAGCGATCCTGATCCATGCTTGACAACTGCGGGTTGCGATAGCGCAAATGCGCGGCAAGAAAGTTGCTGACTTCCGCCACATGCACCCAGGTCAGCAAATCCGGATCGCTGGCCGCGTAAGGTCGTCCGTCCGGCGCGGTGCCGACCACTTGCAGGTGAATGGTGCGCACTTTCTCGATCAGCCAGTCGGCGTCTTTTCTTGAGCCAAACGTAGTGCCGGAGACGAACTGACTGGTACGCCGCAAGCGCCCGAGCATGTCTTCACGAAAGTTCGAATGATCCCAGACCCCGGCCAGTGCCAGCGGATGCAAAGCTTGCAGCAACAGCGCGCTGATGCCGCCGATCAACATGCTGCTGAAATCGCCGTGCACCTGCCAGCTGATCGAATCCGGGCCGAACAGGCCGGGATCGCCCTTGGGGTTTTCCAGGTCGAGCTGACCGAGCGACAGCCCGGTCAGGCTCATGAGTTGCTGTTCGATACGGCTGCGGATGAATTCCATGAACACTCAGTGAAGAAGGGAGGGCGCGGCCGATGGACCGCGCCCGGGGTGTTACTGATTGAGGCGCTTGTCGATCAGGCCTTGCACCACACTCGGATCGGCCAGGGTCGAGGTATCACCGAGGCTGTCGAGTTCGTTGCAGGCGATCTTGCGCAAGATGCGCCGCATGATCTTGCCTGAACGGGTTTTCGGCAAGGCCGGCGCCCACTGGATCAGATCCGGTTTGGCGAAGCTGCCGATTTCCTTGCTGACGTGGGCCAGCAATTCTTTCTTCAACTCGTCATTGGGTTCGGTGCCGTTCATGGGTGTGACGAAGGCGTAGATGCCCTGACCTTTGACGTCGTGGGGGTAACCAACCACGGCGGCCTCGGCGATGCTGTCGTGCAATACCAGTGCGCTTTCCACTTCGGCGGTACCGATGCGGTGGCCGGAGACGTTGATCACGTCATCGATGCGCCCGGTTATCCAGTAATCGCCGTCCTCATCGCGGCGTGCGCCGTCGCCGGTGAAGTAGTAGCCGGGGTAGGGTTTGAAATAGGTGTCGACCATGCGCTGCGGGTCGCCATAGACGCTGCGGATCTGCGCTGGCCAACTCGACTTGATCGCCAGCACGCCACTGCCGGCGCCTTTGATTTCCTTGCCGTGCTCATCGAGCAGCACCGGTTGCACGCCGAACATCGGTTGCGTGGCGCAGCCAGGCTTGATTCGCTGGGCGCTGACCAGCGGGCTGAGCATGATGCCGCCGGTTTCGGTCTGCCACCAAGTGTCGACGATGGGGCAGCGCTGTTCTCCGACGACATTGAAATACCATTCCCACGCTTCCGGGTTGATCGGCTCACCGACGCTGCCGAGTAATCTGAGGCTGGCGCGCGAGGTTTCCTTCAACGGTTCGGCACCTTCACGCATCAACGCGCGCAGGGCGGTCGGCGCGGTGTAGAAGATGTTGACTTTGTGTTTGTCGATCACCTGCCAGAAACGTGAACTGCTCGGATAGCTCGGCACGCCTTCGAACATCAGCGTGGTCGCACCATTGGCCAGCGGGCCGTAGACGATGTAGCTGTGGCCGGTAACCCAGCCGACGTCAGCGGTGCACCAGAACACTTCGCCGTCGCGGTAATCGAGCACGTACTTGAAGGTCATCGCCGCTTGCAGCAGGTAGCCGCCGGTGGTGTGCAGCACGCCTTTGGGTTTGCCGGTGCTGCCGGAGGTGTAGAGGATGAACAGCGGGTCTTCGGCGTCCATCGGCTCCGGTGGGCAATCGTCGCTGACCTCGCGCACGGCCTGGTGATACCAGAGGTCGCGACCCTCGACCCAATCGACTTTGCCCTGGGTGCATTCGACCACCACGACAGTACTGACGTCGGGGCAACTTTGCAGGGCTTTATCGACGTTCTGCTTCAGCGGCACGAACTTGCCACCGCGCACGCCTTCATCGGCGGTGATCACCGTGCGGCAGTCAGCATCAAGGATGCGGTCACGCAGGGAATCGGGGGAGAAACCGCCAAACACCACCGAATGAATTGCGCCGATCCGCGAACAGGCAAGCATGGCATATGCGGCCTCGGGGATCATTGGCATGTAGATGCACACCCGGTCGCCTTTCTTCACACCACGGCTTTTCAGCACGTTGGCCAGGCGGCAGACGTGGTGATGGAGTTTTTTATAAGTGATTTGCGCTGATTCTGCCGGGTCGTCGCCCTCCCAGAGCAGGGCGGTCTGATCTCCGCGCTTGTCCAGATGGCGGTCGATGCAGTTGTAGCTGACGTTCAGCTTCGCACCGACAAACCAGGCGGCTTCACCGGTTTTCAGGTCGTAGCGCTGAACGGTCTGCCACGGCGTGCTCCAGTCGAGGAACCGCGTGGCCTGTTCGGCCCAGAAGGTGCTGGGGTGTTCAATGGATTCGCGGTACAGGCGCCGATAGTCATCCTGACTCAATTGCGCAGCCCGGCGGACGGCATCGGCTTTGGGGAACGTGCTGATATCGAACATGACGGTTCCTTATTCTTGTTGTGCGACAAGAGGGGAGCTGTACGACCCTCGTAGGAGCTGCCGAAGGCTGCGATCTTTTGATCTTGTTTTTTAAGGTCAAGATCAAAAGATCGCAGCCTTCGGCAGCTCCTACAGGGATCGTGTACGCCACCGATTCTGCGATTAGCCCGGTGCCGTGGAACTGTCGATGTTGCAAGCTGTAGGGGCAGGCAAACCGCCCCTTCAGCCTATCACCCGCGGTGACGACCGCGGAAGTAGTTGATCAAGCCCTGAGTGGAAGGGTCATCAGCAGTGCTTTCATCGCTGCCGACCAGACGGTTGTAAACGCCTTTGCCCAGTTCCTTGCCCAGTTCCACGCCCCATTGGTCGAAGGCGTTGATGCCCCAGACCACGCTTTGCACGAACACTTTGTGTTCATACATCGCCACCAGTGCGCCGAGACGACGCGGGCTGATGCGCTCGACCACGAGGGTGTTGCTCGGACGGTTGCCCGGGATCACCTTGTGCGGCGCGAGCTTGTGCACTTCATCTTCGCTCATGCCCTTGTCGCGCAGTTCCTGCTCGGCTTCCGGCAAGGTCTTGCCGAGCATCAGTGCCTGGCTCTGCGACAGGCAGTTGGCGTACAGCCACTGGTGGTGGTCGGAGACCGGGTTGAAGCTGACGATCGGCACGATGAAATCGGCCGGAATCAACTGCGAACCTTGATGCAGCAACTGGTGGTAGGCGTGCTGACCGTTGCAGCCGACGCCGCCCCAGATCACCGGACCGGTATCGGTCGACACCGGCGTGCCGTCCTGACGCACGCTCTTGCCGTTGGATTCCATGTCCAGCTGTTGCAAGTGCTTGGTGATGTTACGCAGATAGTGGTCGTACGGCAGGATCGCGTGGCTTTGCGCGCCCCAGAAGTTGCCGTACCAGACGCCAAGCAGGGCCAGCAGCACCGGCATGTTCTGTTCGAACGGTGCGGTCTGGAAATGCTGGTCCATGGTGTAGGCGCCGGACAGCAGTTCCTTGAAGTTGGACATGCCGATGGCCAGGGCGATCGGCAAACCGATGGCCGACCACAGCGAATAACGACCGCCGACCCAGTCCCACATCGGGAAGATGTTTTCTTCGCGGATACCGAACGCAACGGCCGCTGCGTTGTTGCTCGATACGGCGATGAAGTGACGATACAGCTCGGCTTCCGAACCGCCCTGCGCCAGGTACCAGGCACGAGCAGCCTGAGCGTTCTTCAGGGTTTCGAGGGTGTTGAACGACTTCGACGAAACGATGAACAGTGTGGTCTCGGCGCGCAGTTTCTGCGTCAGCTCGTGGAATTCGCTGCCGTCGATGTTCGCCAGATAATGGCAACGCACGCCTTTCTGCGCGTACGACAGCAGCGCTTCGGACACCAGCTCAGGGCCGAGGAACGAGCCACCGATGCCGATGTTCACCACATCAGTGATCGGCTTTTCGGTGTAACCACGCCACAGACCGTCGTGAATGCGGCCAACCAGATCGGTGATCTGGTTCAAGACCTTGTGGACTTCCGGCATCACGTTGACGCCATTGACCGACAGTTTGTCTCCTACCGGGCGGCGCAGGGCGGTGTGCAGCGCCGGGCGGCCTTCGGAGGTGTTGACGATTTCGCCGTCGAACAGCGCTTTGATCGCGCCCTTCAGATCGACTTCATTGGCCAGACCGACCAGCAGGTTGCGGGTCTGGGCGTTGATCAAATTCTTCGAATAATCGAGAAACAGTCCGCAGCTGCTGAGGGTGAATTGATTGAAACGCTGCGGATCGGCGTTGAAGGCTTCGCGCATGCTGAAATCCTGCATGGCTTGGCGGTGGTCTTTCAACGCTTGCCAGGCGGGCAGAGCGGTAACGTCTTGAGGAGTGAGGTAATACGCCATCGCTGCGGTTTTCCTTTTTACTTGAACGGCCTTTTGAACACTGAACAGACCCGGCACGCCATGTTTGGGCATGGGATCAACTGCGTCGACACGATTTCTGGACACAGGGCGAATACAGTAAACCTCGCGCTGCGTTCTGTCTTGACTTTGTCTGACCAGATCCCTGTACTTTTTTAACATCGAGGCCGGGAACTGGCCGACAAACGGAGGGGGCGGGGCGAAATCGGGATCAGGCGAGCTGAACCGGGATGGCGTTGCTGGTGTGACTCAGCTCGTTGCCTGGCGCCATGTAAAGCATGCGCGGCTTGAAATTGACCAGTTCCGCTTCGCTGTAATGGGCGTAGGCACAAATGATCACACGGTCGCCAACCTTGGCTTTGTGCGCTGCGGCGCCGTTGACCGAGATCATCCGCGAACCTTCTTCGCCACGGATCGCGTAGGTGGTGAAACGCTCGCCGTTGTCGACGTTATAAATCTGGATCTGCTCGTATTCACGAATGCCGGACAAGTCCAGCCACTCACCATCGATGGCGCACGAACCTTCGTAATCGAGCACTGCATGAGTGACTTCGGCGCGGTGCAGTTTGGCCTTGAGCATGATCGCGTGCATGAGGGTTTTCCCGGGTTGGAATCGAACGGCGGGCAGTGTGCCCGAAGGCTTTAGGGGCGGCAATAAGGCTTGAAACGCAATTTTCATAACACCGAAAACCACTGTAGGAGTGAGCCTGCTCGCGATAGCGGTGTGTCATTCAACACTAATGCTGACTGACTCACCGCTATCGCGAGCAGGCTCACTCCTACAGGGGGTATTGCGGTGTTTTTAAGCGGGTGTATCGAGATTCAGGTGCAGGTTGTCGATCAACCGAGTAGTGCCAAGAAACGCCGCCACCAGAATCACCAGATCGCGATCCTCCGCCGTCGCCGGACGCAAGGTCAGTGCATGGCGTATTTCCAGGTAATCCGGACGCAGGCCCGCCGCTTCCAGCTGCTGTACCTGGGCACTGATCATTGCCGGGAAGTCGCGTTGGCCTTGCTTGATCGACTCGGCAATGTTGCTCAGCGAGCGATAGACCACCGGAGCCACCGCGCGCTGTTCCTCGTTGAGGAAGCCATTGCGCGATGACAGCGCCAGGCCATCGGCTGCACGCACGGTCGGTTCGCCAATGATCTGGATCGGCATGTTCAGGTCATGCACCAGCGCGCGGATCACCGCCAGTTGCTGGTAATCCTTCTGACCGAAAATCGCCAGATCCGGCTGGACCATGTTGAACAGTTTGCTGACGACGGTCGCCACACCCTCGAAATGCCCCGGACGGCTGGCGCCGCACAGGCCTTCGGACAACTGCGGCACGCTGACCCGAGTCTGTCCGGCCATGCCGTCGGGGTACATTTCTTCGACAGTCGGCGCGAAGAGGAGAGAACAACCGGCTTCGAGCAGCTTCTCCTGATCCGCTGCCAACGTGCGCGGGTATTTATCGAGGTCTTCGCCGGCGCCGAACTGCAGCGGGTTGACGAAAATACTCGCGACCACGAAGTCCACACGTTGGGTGGCTTTGGTGATCAGTGCAACGTGACCGCTGTGCAGGTTGCCCATGGTCGGCACAAAGCCGATGCGCTTGCCTTCGCTGCGGGCGCGGGCTACGGCGGCGCGTAGTTCGCGTACGGTTTTAACGGTGTTCATGCAGAGAATCCGTGTTCGATGCCAGGGAACGTGGTGGCTTTGACTTCGTTGACGTAAGCCTTTAGCGCGGACTGGATGCTGTCCTGGCCGTGCATGAAGTTTTTGACAAATTTCGGCACGCGGCCGGTGATCGACAGGCCGAGCATGTCGTGCAGTACCAGGACCTGGCCGTCGGTGGCGTTACCGGCGCCGATGCCGATGACTGGAATCTTCACCGCCTGGCTGATTTCGGCAGCTAGTTCGCTCGGTACGCATTCGAGCAGCAGCATGGCGGCGCCGGCCTGTTCCAGCGAGATCGCATCGGCACGCATCTGCCGCGCCTGGTTCTCGTTGCGACCCTGCACTTTGTAGCCGCCGAGGATGTTCACCGCTTGTGGGGTCAGACCCATGTGTGCGCAAACCGGTACCCCGCGCTCGGCAAGCAGACGGATCGACTCGGCCAGCCACAACTGACCTTCGACCTTGACCATGTGCGCACCGGCCTGCATCAGCATGGCGCTGTTAGTCATGGTTTGTTCAAGGGTGGCGTTAGCCATAAAGGGCAGGTCGGCCAGAATCAGGGCATCAGTGTTGCCGCGTTTGACGCACGCGGTGTGGTAGGCCATTTCTGCGGTGGACACCGGCAAAGTGCTGTCGTGACCTTGCAGGACCATGCCGAGGGAGTCGCCCACCAGCAGCACTTCGACACCAGCTTCGTTGCAGGCGTGGGCGAAGGTCGCGTCATAGCAGGTCAGCATGGTGATCTTTTCACCTTTCTGCTTGAGGCTCTGGAGCGTGGTCAGGGTGATGGCTGGCATGTAAAAAATCCTCGTTCAGGCGCTCTGGAAACTACTGCGAGTAACGCGCGTGATTCTTCATCTACTCAGGCGCACGCTCTTTTGTCGTGCTTATAAGGCCTGGATTGCGCCCGTATGTGCCGGGTTGGCGGCAGCGGGACGCCTATAGTCGTGATGAGCCAACAGGAAGTCAATTGCGTGTGTTACCGCATTGTTACGAGGGGAGTGTTACCGGCGTTACTGATGCGATTCAGCGCTGCGGCGGGGCTGATTTGCGGGGTTTTTGTCGGACAATAAATCTGGATGTGGCGCAATCCCTGTGGGAGTGAGCCTGCTCGCGATAGCGTTCTGTCAGCTAAAGATTTATTGGCTGATCCACCGCTATCGCGAGCAGGCTCACTCCTACAAAGGGCGGATTTATGTCAGGCGTGGGGGAGGCGTTCCAGGCCGACGAACGGGCAGGCGGCGAGCAGATCAGACAGGCTGCGGCCATCGGCCAGACGCAGATCTTGCGGCGCCAGTTCGGCAAGGGGATAGAGCACGAACGCACGTTCCTGAATCTGATAATGCGGGACTTTCAGGCGCGGTTCGTCGATCAGTCGATCACCGAACAGCAGAATATCCAGGTCCAACGTGCGCGGGCCCCAGCGCTCCAGGCGCTCGCGGCCCTGATCATTCTCGATGGCTTGCAGCGCGTCGAGCAGTTCAATCGGCGCAAGATCGCTGTCGAGAGCAGCGACCGCGTTGGTGTACCGCGGTTGGCCTGGCAGCAACGAGTCGCTTTGATAGAAGGCGGAAACGCCCGCGAGTGTGGTCTGCGGCAATTGCCCAAGCGCTTCGACGGCGCTGCGTAACTGTTCGGCCGGGTCAGCGAGGTTGCTGCCCATGCCGATGTAGATGCGTTCCATGCCTTTATTCGCCTGTAGCGCTCGGGGCGCCGGCGCGTTTGCGCTTGGAGCCGCCGCTGCGGCGACGTTTACGTGGCGCGCCGCTAGCGTCATCGCCCTTGCCGCTGAGGTCGCGGATCATGTCGCGACGTTCGCTGTCGTTGGCGTCCTGATAATCAGTCCACCATTCGCCCAGGCCGTCCGTTTCTTCGCCCGCGCTTTCACGCAGCAGGAGGAAGTCGTAACCGGCGCGGAAACGCGGATTGTCCAGCAACAGGTCGGCACGTTTGCCGCTGCGGCGTGGCAGACGCTCCTGCATGTCCCAGATCTCGCGGATCGGCATGGTGAAACGTTTCGGAATCGCAATGCGCTGGCACTGTTCGGCGATCAGCTCGTGGGCGCCTTCCTGCATCGCCGGGATCGGCGGCATGCCACGTTCCTGCAAGCGCAACACGCGAGCCGGCAGGGCAGGCCACAGCAGCGCGGCAAACAGGAACGCCGGGGTCACCGGTTTGTTCTGCTTGATGCGCAGGTCAGTGTTGGTCAGCGCTTCGCTGATCAGTGTGTGGGTGTATTCCGGGTTGTGTTCCAGCGCATCGGCACTGGCCGGGAACAGCGGGGCGAACAGTTGCAGATCGACCAGCATTTCGAAGGTGATTGCGCCGTGTCCCGAAAGGAACAGCTTGAGCACTTCTTCGAACAGGCGTGCCGACGGGATCTCGCGCAGCATCGGCGCCAATTCACGGATCGGTTGCACGGTGTGCTTTTCGATGCCGAAGTTGAGCTTGGCGGCAAAACGCACGGCGCGCAGCATGCGCACCGGGTCTTCCTGGTAGCGCTGCTTCGGATCACCGATCAGACGGATCAGGTGATTGCGGATGTCGTGTACGCCATTGGCGTAATCGAGGATGCGCTCACTGACCGGATCGTAATACAGGGCGTTGATGGTGAAGTCGCGGCGTTGCGCGTCTTCTTCCAGGGTGCCGTAAACGTTGTCGCGCAGAATGCGCCCGCTCTCGTTACGCGAAGACTGGTTGCTGTCTTCGTCGTCTTCGTTGACCGGGTGATTGGCGCGGAAGGTCGCGACTTCGATGATTTCGCGACCGAAATGGATGTGCACCAGTTTGAAGCGACGGCCAATGATCCGCGCATTGCGGAATTCGGCACGGACTTGCTCGGGGGTGGCGCTGGTGGCGACGTCGAAATCCTTGGGCGTGATGCCCAGCAGCATGTCACGCACGCAACCGCCGACCAGATAAGCCTGGTAACCGGCACCTTGCAGGCGTTCGACAATATTCACCGCATAGCGGCTGAATTGCGTTTTCTGCAGCGAATGTTGACCGCTGTTGAGCACTTCAGGGGTGCTGCGGATGTGTTGCGTACGACGCACGGGAGTTCGGAATGACTGGAACAACTTCTTCAGCATGGGATGCACTGTTTGAAGGAATGTTCGGCCATACCAAAGAATGACCGCATGATGGGCGCAGATTCTAGCATTTAGTCGGGGGATGGTGTAGGACACGGCCGATTTGAGCTGCAAGCCGCAGGCTACAGGCATCGCGCGCGAATAAAATGGAGGATTTTACCAGGGAGGAGAAACTACAAGGGGAGCCGAAGCTCCCCAAGAAGTAGTTGCGTGCTCTTTTTATTATTGATTCGGGCTTCTTGTTTTTGTTGAGTGCCCTCGCCACGAAGTGTTTCCTTCGTGACCCTCCCAATCGGGAGCCAAGAGCAAACGGATTGCTTTGGTCGCTGAATTGCAGTGATCTCTCGATCCAACCAGTACAGGCTCTGTCTTAGGACAGTTTTTGTTGTTCTCGGCCTGGTCGTGGGGCAAGCCCCAAATACAACGCCTCTCCAAAAGAATCAGTTAGCTGCGCCTCTCGCCGTCTTGTTTTTATTGTGCGTGAGTCGATTCGTCTTATTTTTATTGTCTTGTGCATTGCTTGTTATTGTTCTTGTACCAAACATATAGCAGGGGGCGTGCCAACTTTTGCGAAGCCCAATAAAACAAGGGGTTAGGTCGATATAACCGTTTTGTCGGGGCGAAAAAAAGCCGGGGTTTCGTTACCGATAACCCCGGCTTCTGTTACGTGAATCGACTGAGGTAACAGTTTTTTCACATCTTCAAGCGTTACCCGCACACTCGACAGGTAACGTTCAGCTCTCGCTGGCGACCCCGGTCTTGCGCCGTGGGATGCCTAGACGCTGACGGCGCTCCCACAGACATTTACGGCTGACGCCCAGTTTGCGCGCCAGTTCGGTCTCGGTCATGTGGTCCTGATGCTCGAGAACGAAGTGCTGGAAGTAGTCTTCCAGCGACAGGTCTTCGGTCGGCTCATGGCTGCTGTTGCTGGCGTTACCCGCCGTTTGTGGCGGCAGACCGATGAACTCGTCGTCTTCCAGATCGCTCAGCTCGATGTCGATGCCCAGCAGGTCGGCGGAGATTTCCGGGCTTTCGCTCAGAATCACTGCGCGCTCGACCGCGTTCTCCAGCTCACGTACGTTACCCGGCCAGGAATAATGACGGATCGCCTGTTCGGCATCCGCGGCAAACTTCAGGTCGGTACGGTTGATGCGTGCGCTCTGACGAGCGAGGAAGGCAGTAGCGATTTCGTTGACGTCAGCGCCGCGCTCGCGCAGGGCCGGTAGTTTCAGTGCGATCACGTGCAGACGGTAATAAAGGTCTTCACGGAACTGGCCGATTTTCGCCAGGCTCTTGAGATCCCGGTGAGTGGCCGCGATCAGGCGTACATCGACCTTCTGCGACTGCACCGAGCCAACACGGCGAATTTCGCCTTCCTGCAACACACGCAGCAGGCGAGCCTGAGCTTCCAGCGGCAGTTCGCCGATTTCGTCGAGGAACAAGGTGCCGCCGTCCGCCGCTTCGACCAGACCGGCACGCCCGGCGCTGGCGCCGGTGAATGCGCCTTTCTCGTGGCCGAACAGTTCGGACTCGATCAGGCTTTCCGGAATGGCTGCGCAGTTCACCGAGATCATCGGCGCCTTGGCGCGTTTCGACAGGTTGTGCAGCGCGCGGGCCACCAGTTCTTTACCGGTGCCGGACTCGCCCTGGATCAACACATTGGAATCGGTCGGCGCGACTTTACGGATCTTGCTGTACAGATCCTGCATCGGTGGGCAGGAACCGATGATGCCGATTTCACCGTTACTGTTGTCAACGGCGGATTTGCCGCTGCCATTGGTCGGTTTGCTGGCAACCGCTTCGCCGGCCGCCGGTGCCGATTGGCGATCACGCAGGATCCGCGCGACAGCCTGAAGCATTTCATCGTGGTCGAAAGGCTTGGCGATGTAATCCACCGCGCCCATCTTCATCGAGTCGACCGCCGAGCGCAGGCTGGCGTAACTGGTCATGATCAGCACCGGCGTGCCCTGGCCGAGCTTGATCAGCTCGGTGCCCGGAGCGCCCGGCAAACGCAGATCGCTGACGATCAGATCGAACGTAGGAATGGTGAAGCGTTCTTGTGCTTCCTGCACTGAACCGGCTTCGCTGACCTGGTACTGGTTGCGTTCCAGCAGGCGGCGCAAGGCGGAGCGGATAATTGTTTCGTCTTCGACGATCAAAATGTGCGGCATTGATTCGATACTCTCGACGGTCTCAGTTCACAGCGGACGTCGCTTCGACATGACGCGGTAAGGTCACCCGGATACGGGTGCCGCGTTGGCTTTGTACATCAGCCGGGCTGTCGATGGTGATTTGTCCATAATGCTCTTCAACGATGGAATAGACCAGTGCAAGGCCCAGACCGGTGCCTTCGCCAGGATCCTTGGTGGTGAAGAAGGGTTCGAACAATCTGTCCATGATGTTCTTCGGAATACCGCTGCCTTCGTCTTCGACGATCAGATCGACCGTGTGTTCGCCGGCTTCGCTCTTGACCCGTACCGCACTGTGCGGCGGTGAGGCGTCGCGGGCGTTGGAGAGCAGATTGATCAGTACCTGGGCAAGTCGCTGCGGATCGCCCTCGACCCAATGATCAGGATCGCAGAGGTTGTAGAACTGCACTTCGAAATTGCGTCGGTTCAGCGCCAGCAGACCAATCGCATCCTGCGCCACTTCGGCCAGGCAAACGGGCTCGTCACTGTGCTGGTGGCTGCCGGCGTGGGCGAAGCTCATCAGCGACTGGACAATGCGCGAGACGCGTTTGGTCTGTTCGAGAATCTGTCCGCTGATTTCCGTCAGCTCGCCGTCGTCTTCACGTTCTTCGCGCAGGTTTTGCGCAAGACAAGCGATGCCGGTGATCGGGTTGCCGATTTCGTGAGCCACACCCGCCGCGAGACGACCAATGCTGGCCAGACGCTCGGAGTGCACCAATTTGTCTTCGAGCATCTGCGTTTCGGTCAAATCTTCGACCAGTAGCACCAGGCCGCTGTTACCCGGTGCCAACGGTTCGTCGATTGCCGCTTTGTGCAGGTTCAACCAGCGGGTTTGGCCATCGAGGGCCAAATGCTGTTTGTGCAAATGCTCGTCCGGCAGATCGATGAAACCTTGCAGCAGGCCTTTCCATGGCTCGCCGATGGTACTCAGGCGCGAACCGACCACGCGCTGTGCGGCGATTCCGGTGAGTTCTTCCATGGCCTTGTTCCACATCAGGATCTCTTGATCCTTGGCCAGCGAGCAGACGCCCATCGGCAGTTCTTGCAAGGTTTGGCGGTGGTAACGACGCAGGGCATCGAGTTCGGCGGCCAGGCCTGTGAGGCGCGAGTGGTAATCCTCGAGGCGGCTTTCGATGAAGTGGATGTCTTCGGTCACGTAGTTTTCGCCGCCGGCCTTGTACGGCAGGAAGGTTTCCACCATGTCCTGGGCCACGCTCGGGCCCATCAGGCCGGAGAGATTGGCTTCGATGCGGTCACGCAAACGGCGCAAGGCGTACGGACGGCGTTCGTCGAACGGCAGATAAAGATCGCGCAGGGCCTGCTCGACTTCTTTCTGCGCAGCCTTGGCGCCCAACGGTTTCGCCAGTTGTGTGGCGAATTCCTGTGGCGAAGCGGCATGCAGCTCACGCCGCTGCGGGCGACGAACGTTATCCACAGCGCAGGCTTCGGCAGCGCTGGCCTCTTCGGGACTGGCGTTGGTGAACAGCGAGATCAGGGTGAACATCAACACGTTGGCAGCGAGCGAAGCGATGGCCGCCATGTGCCAACTGGTGTCGTCGAGCACGTAAATCATGTTCAGCAGCGGGATGTAGAAACCCTGCAGATTGCCGACCAGCGGCAGCAGCATGGTCACTACCCAGACCAGAATCCCCGCCAGCAGACCGGCGATAAAGCCGCGACGGTTGGCGGTCGGCCAGTACAACACCGACAACACCCCAGGCAGGAATTGCAGGGTTGCGACAAACGCGACGATGCCGAGGTTGGCCAGATCCTGCTCGGCGCCAAGCATCAAGTAGAAACCGAAACCGGCCATGATGATCGCGACGATCAGCGCGCGGCGGGTCCACTTCAGCCAACGGTAGATGTTGCCCTCGGCCGGCGGCTGGTAGAGCGGTAAAACCAAGTGGTTCAGCGCCATGCCCGACAGCGCCAGCGTGGTGACGATGATCAGCCCGCTGGCCGCCGATAAACCGCCGACATAGGCGAGCAACGCCAGCGGTTTGCTGTTGGCGGCGATGCCGATGCCGAGGGTGAAGTATTCCGGGTTGGTTGTGGCGCCGAGTTTGAGGCCGGCCCAGAGAATCAGCGGCACCGCCAGGCTCATCAGCAGCAGGAACAGCGGCAGGCCCCAGCTCGCACTGACCAGCGAGCGCGGATTGAGGTTTTCGGTAAAGGTCATGTGATACATGTGCGGCATCACGATCGCCGAGGCAAAGAACACCAGCAATAACGTGCGCCACGGGCCTTCCTGCAACGGCGTGTGCAGAGCGGCGAGGGCGGTCTGGTTTTGCAGCAGCCACAGTTCCAGCTGTTGCGGGCCATCGAACACGCCGTACAGCGCATACAGACCGACGCCGCCGAGAGCGATCAGTTTGATCACCGACTCGAAGGCAATCGCAAACACCAGTCCTTCGTGCTTCTCACGAGTGGCGATATGCCGGGAGCCGAAGAAAATCGTGAACAGGATGATCAGCGCACAGAACGCCAGCGCCACGCGACTCTGGATCGGCTCGCCGGTCAGAATGCCGATGGAGTCGGCCACCGCCTGAATCTGCAACGCCAGCAGCGGCAGCACACCGATCAGCATGAAAATCGTGGTCAGCGCGCCGGCCCAGGTGCTGCGAAAGCGAAACGCGAACAGATCGGCCAGCGACGATAATTGATAAGTGCGGGTGATCTTCAGAATCGGATAGAGCAACACCGGCGCCAGCAGAAATGCGCCGGACACGCCGAGGTAACTGGACAGAAAGCCGTAGCCGTACTGATAGGCGAGGCCGACCGTGCCGTAGAACGCCCACGCACTGGCGTAAACCCCCAGCGACAAGGTGTAGGTCAGCGGGTGGCGAATGATCGCCCGCGGGATCATGCCCCGTTCGCTGATCCAGGCGACGCCGAACAGCACCGCCAGGTACGCGGCGCTGATCAGGATCATCTGGGTCAGGCTAAAGCTCATCGGCATCTTTTTGGCTCTGCAGGATGAAGGTCACGACAATCAGGATCAGCCAGAGCAGATAGGGGCGATACCAGGCGCCCGTAGCGTCGATCCACCAATCCATGATGGCGGGGGAAAACAGGTAGATCCCCACGACTAAAAGCAGGACCAAGCGATAGATGTACATCCCGGCCTCTCTTTTTTATGCGCGTGCCCGAAAACGTGCGGCGATGGTAACGGATGGGCGCACGACTGCAAGTGTCGTCATAGCAGTTGCGCTTCGGGCAGGGTCAGTGTGCGCGGGATCTTCGTGGCATCCCAGTGTGTGCTGCCCCACTTGAGTAATTCTTGCGGTGAGGCGTGGGCCAGTTCGGCGCCAGGGTTTTGCCCCAGAGCACGCAGGGCGCGCAGCAACAACGGTGTCGCTTGATCGGCTTGCAGCGGCGGCGAGCGATAGGACTTGCCGAGTTTGTTGCCGTCCGGTTGGGTAATCAGCGGCAGGTGCAGATAGCGCGGCTGGCGCAACCCCAGCAACTCTTGCAGATAGAGTTGGCGCGGCGTCGAGTCGAGCAGGTCGGCACCACGCACGATGTCGGTGATACCTTGCCAGGCATCGTCGAGCACCACCGCCAGTTGATAGGCGTAGAGACCGTCACGGCGACGGATCACGAAATCGCCGACGTCCCGACCCAGATGCTGGCGGTATTCGCCTTGCACGCGGTCGATAAAGTGGTATTCCATTTCGGGTACGCGCAGGCGGATAGCGGCGTCTTGCTGATCGTGGCCGGCATTGCGGCACAGGCCCGGATAAATCCCGTTATACGCTTCGAGCTGTTTGCGCGAGCACGTGCAGGCGTAGGCCAAGCCGTGATTGAACAGGCTGTTGAGCACGTCCGCGTAGGCGTCGTGGCGATCGCTCTGGCGCACCATGTCGCCATCCCACTCGAAGCCGTAACTTTCCAGCGCCTTGAGAATCGCCGCTTGTGCGCCGGGTTCTTCGCGGGGTGGGTCGAGATCTTCCATGCGCACCAGCCAGCGACCGCCGACCGAGCGAGCGTCGAGGTAAGAGGCGAGGGCGGCAACCAGCGAACCGAAGTGCAAGTGGCCACTGGGGGTTGGGGCGAAGCGGCCGATGTAGGCGGGGGATGTTTTGGCAGTCATGGAGACGAAGCTACTTTTCAGGCTATACGCAGGTCAACCTGTGGGAGTGAGCCTGCTCGCGATAGCGGTGTGACATTCAACACCGATATTGACCGACCCACCGCTATCGCGAGCAGGCTCACTCCTACAAAAGGCAAAAGGCAGAAACAAAAACGGAGCGTTCGCACGCTCCGTTTTTCGTTCAGGTCGAGGTTACTTGCCGACCTGCTTTTCCTTGATCTCAGCCAGGTTCTTGCAGTCGACGCACATGTCGGCGGTAGGACGGGCTTCAAGGCGCTTGACGCCGATCTCGATGCCGCACGAATCGCACCAGCCGTATTCGCCGTCTTCGATCAGTTGCAGTGTCTTGTCGATCTTCTTGATCAGCTTGCGCTCGCGATCACGGGCGCGCAGTTCAAGGGCGAACTCTTCTTCCTGACTGGCACGGTCGGCCGGGTCGGGAAAGTTGGCCGCTTCGTCCTTCATGTGATCAACAGTTCGGTCGACTTCCTGCATCAAGTCCAGTTTCCACTTGGTCAGGATCTTGGTGAAGTGCGCGCGCATGGGTTTGCCCATGTACTCTTCGTCTTTGGCCTGAACGTAAGGTTCGAAGCCACTGATCGCCGTTTGCTGCTGTTGCTTTGCTTGGGTGGGCATGAAATGGACCGCCTCTACTCTTGTAATCCATTGCGCAGGATTGCTCCATCACCGACACCTGCCGGCCCTGCGGCTGCAAGCGGGCGAACTTACCAGATCAATTCGGCCTGCGCTACTCCCGGATGTCGAGGCCCCGGCGGGTGGCGCTTGCAAATGTTTGGCAAGCCGTGTCTGGTGGTGCTGAAGACCTGTTCAATCACTGATTTTAGTCAATCCTGGAGCGTACGCTCATATCGTTACAGTCCAGCGTTCTTGAGGCTGTGACCGCTGCGGGTTCTCGCTCGTTCCGGCAGATGGGTAGAATCGTCTCTTTTTCCCTGCCGAAGGAAAACCAATGGCTCAGCCCTACAGTGCGCGCAGTCGTGCGATCGAACCGTTCCATGTGATGGCGCTGCTGGCGCGGGCCAATGAATTACAGGCTGAAGGCCACGACGTGATCCACCTGGAAATCGGCGAGCCGGACTTCACTACTGCCGAGCCGATCATCCGTGCCGGGCAGGCCGCTTTAACGGCGGGCAAGACCCGTTACACCGCTGCGCGCGGCATTCCTGAATTGCGCGAGGCGATTTCCGGTTTTTATCAATCGCACTACGGCTTGAACATCGATCCACGGCGGATTCTGATCACGCCGGGTGGTTCCGGTGCGCTGTTGCTGGCCAGCGCTTTGCTGGTCGATCCAGGTAAACACTGGCTGCTGGCGGATCCGGGTTATCCGTGTAACCGGCATTTTCTGCGCCTGGTGGAAGGTGCGGCGCAGCTTGTTCCTGTAGGGCCGGACGTGCGCTATCAGTTGACTCCGGATCTGGTCGAGCGTCATTGGGATCACGACAGCGTCGGTGCATTGGTTGCTTCGCCAGCCAATCCGACCGGTACCATCCTGACCCGCGATGAACTGGCCGGGTTATCCACCGCCATCAAGGCCAGGCACGGACATCTGGTGGTGGACGAGATCTACCACGGTTTGACTTACGGCACCGATGCCGCCAGCGTACTGGAAGTCGACGACAGCGCTTTTGTATTGAACAGTTTCTCCAAATATTTCGGCATGACCGGCTGGCGTCTCGGCTGGCTGGTGGCGCCGGACGCTGCCGTCAGCGAGCTGGAAAAACTGGCGCAGAACCTCTACATCAGCGCGCCGAGCATGGCGCAGTATGCGGCGTTGGCCTGTTTCGAACCGGACACCATCGCCATTCTGGAAGAGCGCCGCACCGAATTTGGTCGCCGCCGTGATTTCCTCCTGCCAGCGTTGCGCGAGTTGGGTTTCAACATCGCCGTGGAGCCGGAAGGCGCGTTCTATCTTTACGCCGATATCAGCCAGTTCGGCGGCGATGCCTTCGCGTTCTGCCGTCATTTCCTTGAAACCGAACATGTAGCGTTCACCCCGGGTCTGGATTTCGGTCGCTATCAGGCCAGCCACCATGTGCGTTTTGCCTACACGCAAAACCTCCCTCGCCTACAGGAAGCAGTGGAGCGTATTGCCCGTGGCTTGAAGAGCTGGCAAGGCTGATGCGCTTTTATCCTGGTCTGGAAGAGGCGCGACTGATCCGTCGTTACAAGCGTTTTCTCGCCGATATCGAAACCGTTGACGGCGAGTTGCTGACCATTCACTGCCCGAACACTGGTTCGATGCTCAACTGTCAGGTCGAAGGCGGGCAGGTCTGGTTCAGCCGCTCAAATGACCCGAAACGTAAATTACCGGGCACTTGGGAAATTGGTGAAACCCCGCAGGGTCGGTTGTTTTGCGTGAATACCGCACGGGCCAACGGTTTGGTCGAGGAGGCGCTGCAGGCCGGCGTCATCAGCGAGTTGAACGGCTTTACCGCATTGAAACGTGAAGTCGCGTACGGGCAGGAAAAGAGCCGAATCGACTTCCGCCTCGAATACCCGAGCGGCCCGGCTTATGTTGAAGTGAAAAGCGTCACCCTCGGTTTCGACGGCACTGCCGTGGCGGCGTTTCCCGATGCGGTGACCCAGCGCGGCGCCAAGCATTTGCGTGAATTGGCGCATCTGGCGCGGGACGGAATTCGGGCAGTGCAGTTGTATTGCGTCAATCTGACCGGGATTGACGCGGTGCGACCGGCGAGGGAAATCGATTCGGCCTACGCCGATGCGCTTCTCGAAGCGGTGGCTTGTGGCGTTGAGGTGCTGGCGTATGGCGTGCGGCTGGACCATGAAGAGATGGTCATCGACCGGCGTCTCGAGGTGCTGCTTAACGGTTAAACATCGATCCACAGCCCTTGCACGTCTTCCCGGCAAGGAATGGCGGTGAGTGCTTGCCCGGCGCAGGGGCCGGCGACGCATTCACCGTCCTCGATCAGAAACAGTGCGCCGTGGGTGGCGCACTGGATCAGGCTGTTGCTCGGGTCGAGAAACCGGTCGGGTTGCCATTCCAGACCCACGCCCCGGTGCGGGCAGCGATTGAGGTAGACATAGGCCTGACCATTGCGACGCACGGCAAACAGCTTTTTTCCGTCGATCTCGAAACCACGACTTTTCGCTTCGGCCAGATCGGCGCCCGCGCAGAGAAACTTCATGGCTATCCTCTAGTGTCCGCTCGTGTCTGGATATGTCCGAGCTTGACGTTTAAATGCAAACAATTATCAAATGGCGGCCTTCACCCGTAGGCGTCTGGCAGATGTCGAGGATACTTGGCCTGCCATCCGGATGCCCGGGAAAAAACCTTATTCAAGGAAGCTGTTTATGCGCCTGAGTACCCGCGTTGCCGTGCTGTGTGTCGGACTTTTGGTCAGCCACCAGGCTGCAGCGGCCGATTTGCCGCAACGTTGGGTCAGTGCTGGCGGTGCGCTGTCGGAGTGGGTGAGTGCGTTGGGGGGCGAGTCGAAACTGGTCGGTGTCGACACCACCAGCCAGCATCCGGAGTCGTTGAAGGCGCTACCGAGTATTGGTTATCAGCGCAGTCTGTCCGCTGAGGGCATTCTCAGTTTGCGCCCAGATATCCTGATCGGCACCGAAGAAATGGGCCCGCCACCGGTACTGTCGCAGGTAAAAGCGGCCAGGGTTCAGGTGGCGTTGTTTTCGGCTCAGCCAGATCTGCCAACGCTGGAGAAAAACGTTACTCATTTGGCCCAATTGCTCGGCGCACAGGCTCAGGCCGCGCAACTGCTGCAAAGTTATCAACAGCAACTCGATGCGCAGAAGGCTCGGGTTACTGAAGTGCAGACTAAACAAAAAGCGCCGGGTGTGCTGCTGTTGCTTGGACATGCCGGTGGCAAGCCATTGA
Source organism: Pseudomonas sp. B21-041 (assembly GCF_024748675.1). Taxonomy (NCBI): domain Bacteria; kingdom Pseudomonadati; phylum Pseudomonadota; class Gammaproteobacteria; order Pseudomonadales; family Pseudomonadaceae; genus Pseudomonas; species Pseudomonas sp. B21-041. The sequence continues at coordinate 5,418,990 of NZ_CP087175.1, read as the reverse complement.
TTGCTGGCAAGGACACCGCCGCCGACTGGTTGCTGCAACAGGCGGGCGGACATAACCTGGCGACGCACACGGGTTACAAGCCGTTTTCCGTGGAATCCCTCGCCAGTCTCGATCCTGAAGTGCTGGTGTTCGCCGACCGTGCATTGACCGGTGAGGCGGCGAAAGCGGCGCTGTTCAAGGAAAACCCTATTCTCAATTCAAGTCGCGCCGCGAAGACCGGGCGTGTGCTGGAGCTGGATCCGACCCTGCTGGTCGGTGGGCTCGGGCCGCGTTTGCCGGCAGCGCTGAAAACCCTGACTGACGGTTTCTACCCGGCCAAGAGCGGCCAATGACCACACTGGTAAAACCCCGTGGCTTGTTCATTGGCCTGACGCTCCTGTGTTTATTGGCGATCTGGCTATCGTTGGCACTCGGGCCCGTCAGTCTGCCGTTGTTCGACACTTTGCGTGCTGCGCTACGCATGCTTGGTGTGCCGTTGGCACCGGACGGACTGGAGCAGGCTGAACTGATCCTTGGGCAGATTCGTCTGCCGCGAACGCTGCTGGGACTGGCAGTGGGCGGTGTGCTGGCGTTGTCCGGCGTGGCGATGCAGGGCTTGTTTCGTAATCCGCTGGCCGATCCGGGACTGGTCGGTGTTTCCAGCGGCGCGGCATTGGGCGCAGCGATTGCGATTGTCGGCGGTGCTTTTTTTGGCGGCCTGCCGGAATGGTTCGGGCCGTATCTGCTGTCGGTCTGCGCGTTTCTCGGCGGCCTCGGCGTGACGGCGCTGGTGTATCGACTGGGTCGCCGTAATGGCCAGACCAACGTCGCGACCATGTTGCTGGCGGGCATCGCACTGACGGCGCTGGCCGGTTCGGCGGTGGGGCTGTTCACTTATCTGGCGGATGACGCGACCTTGCGCACGCTGACGTTCTGGAATCTCGGCAGTCTCAACGGCGCTAGTTACGCGCGGCTGTGGCCATTGCTGATCATCAGCGCCGGCGTGGCGTTGTGGTTGCCACGTCGCGCCAAAGCGCTGAATGCCTTGCTGCTCGGGGAATCCGAGGCTGGTCATTTGGGCATTGATGTCGAGCGGCTCAAGCGTGAATTGGTGTTTTGCACGGCGCTGGGGGTTGGCGCAGCAGTGGCGGCAGCCGGGATGATCGGTTTTGTCGGGCTGGTGGTGCCGCATCTGGTGCGCTTGCTGGCGGGACCGGATCACAAAGTGTTGCTGCCGGCCTCAGTGCTGGCGGGGGCGAGCCTGTTGCTGTTGGCTGATCTGGTCGCGCGGCTGGCGCTGGCGCCGGCAGAGTTGCCGATCGGCATCGTCACCGCGTTTATCGGTGCGCCGTTCTTTCTCTATTTGCTGCTGCGAGGGCGTGCCTGATGTTGCGTGCGCAGAATCTGCACATCCTTCGGGGTCGCAAGGCTGTGCTCAGCGATGTCTCGTTGCAGGTCGAACCGGGTGAAGTGCTCGGTGTGCTTGGGCCGAACGGTGCTGGCAAAAGTACGTTACTCGGTGCCTTGTGCGGTGAGCTGGCAGCGAGCGCGGGCGGGGTTTCGCTCGACGGGCAAGCGTTGAGCCACTGGACTGGCCCGCAGCGCGCGCAACGACTGGCGGTGTTGCCTCAGGTGTCGACCCTGGATTTTGCTTTTCGCGTCGAGGAAGTGGTCGGCATGGGCCGCTTGCCTTGGCAAAGCGGGCGGGTGCGGGATGCCGAAATCATCGCACAGGCATTGACGGCAGCTGATGCCGGGCACTTGAGTGGTCGCAGTTATCTGGCGCTGTCCGGGGGCGAGCGTCAGCGTGTGCATCTGGCGCGGGTGCTCGCGCAGCTTTGGCCGGGGCAGGCCGGGCAGACACTGTTGCTGGATGAGCCGACTTCGATGCTTGATCCGCTGCATCAACATACGACACTGCAGGCCGTACGCGAGTTCGCCGATCGTGGCGCGGCGGTGTTGGTGATCCTGCATGATCTGAATCTGGCGGCGCGTTATTGTGATCGCATTCTGCTGCTGGAGGGTGGGCGTCCGGTGGTACTGGATACACCGCAGCAGGTTTTGCGTCCGGACACGCTTCAGGCCGTATTCGGTCTCGAAGTGTTGGTGCAGCCGCACCCGGAGCGCGGGCATCCGCTGATCATCGCCCGCTGACAGGATCCTTGAGGTGATGGCATGCGTGGGTTGTGGTTGTTGGCGGTGATGTTACTTGCGGGGTGTCAGCATGTTGCGGCGCCACCGCCGATCAGTGGCGAGATTCGCGACCTGCGCAACGGTCAGGTGCTGACGGCACAGCAGTTGCTGACGCGTCTTGTCGAGTCTGAACGGCTGATTATCGGTGAACAGCATGACAACGCCGATCATCACGCCGCGCAATTGTGGCTGTTGCGCTCGCTCGGTGAGCAGCGGCCGCAGGGCAGCCTGTTACTGGAAATGCTCACGCCGGATCAGCAGCCTCGCATTGATCAAGTGCGCCAGGCTGCAACGCCGCCCGCGGACTTCCCAGCCGCATTGGCCTGGAAGGACGGCTGGGACTGGAATCTCTATGGACCCATTGTCCGCTTCGCGCTGACTCAGCCGTATCCACTGCTGGCGGCGAATTTGAACAGCGCTGAAATCCGCACCTTCTATCGTGATCCGCCTGTGCTTAACGGGGAGCGCAGCAATACAGCATCCGTGAAAGCTGTTTTGCTGGAACAGATCAGCGATTCCCATTGTGGCCTGCTGCCCGAATCACAGATGCCGGCGATGCTCGCCGTTCAGCAACAACGTGATCGGCGTATGGCCGAGCGTCTGCTGGCGGCTCCTTCACCTTCAGTCCTGCTGGCCGGTGCGTGGCATGCGCGCAAGGACGTCGGCGTGCCGTTGCATGTTGTTGATCTGGGCGCCGCCCAGGCACCCACCGTGTTGCTGTTGGCGGAGCATGGCTCCGAGGTAACGGCTGCGATGGCCGATTACGTTTGGTACACGCCGGCCACGCCAAAACAGGATTACTGCGAGCAGATGCGTAAACAGTTCGGCAAATGACTTTTCCACAGGCAAAAAAAGACCCGGTAAAAACCGGGTCAAATAACCGTGATTAGCCTGATGAGGAGATAATCTGAGAGTCCGAACCAAGGGCTTTTCAGAATATCGACTGATCTCGCGACCAGTTGTGATAATCATAGCGATTCTCATTACCGAGTCAACAACTGTTTTTCCGTTTCTTTGAAATCGTCCGGAAAATGGTCGGTACGCCCCGCAAACAAAGACTTTTAGCGTTGACCTTCAGTCGGTGTCATTTGCGTGATCTGCCGATTCAACTGGCCGATCCGCCGTGCCATGCTCTCGATCAGGCTGTGGGCGATCTTTGGATTGGTGCGGGTCATGCTCAAAAAATGATCACCGGGAATCAGCATCACCGTGCTCGGTTCTCGTGCTATCACCGTGGCATTGCGTGGCTCGCCGGTAAACACGGCCATGGCACCGAAAATCTCGTCTTTGGCCACATCTCCCACCTTATGCCCGTCGACAAACGCTTCGGCATGCCCGTCGATGATCACGAACACGTGATCAGCCGCGTCCCCTTGGTTAATCAGGATTTCACCCGCCTCGACCCGTTTGAAGCCATTGGTGCTGCGAAACTCACGCGGTTTCAGTTCCGCGACGGCATGGGCGAGGATCGCCATCTGCCCCAGCAGATACTCTAGAAACTGGTCTGTCCGATGAGCGTCGGCATACACATGCTGGAAAACCTCACGGCGCCAATAGGGCGTCAAGCGCAACGCCCCGTCACTGCACAAACGGCAATCAGCCCAGTCCTCACCTTGCTGAAGGCCGATCAAATCGCCGTCCTGCCAATAAAACAGCGGACGGGCGCCGATACAGCCGTTGATCATCCCTTCATTCAGCATGAATAGCTGATCGGCGGGTAACTGCGTCAGCAAATCATCCGCCGCCTCCAGTTCCAGCATTGGCCCGCAAGGCGCCAAATCGCGCAGCCACAGTGCGGGCAAGCTCTGCAAACGGTTGATCAAGGCATCGGCGTAGGCCGATTGTTCCCCCAGTAAATACATGACGGTCAATGCCCGTTCAGTTCTTGTGGCGCGAGGAAATGGCTTCGAGTTGCTTGTTGAGGGCGTCCTTGCGTTCAGCGGGGATGTCGTTCCAGTGCAGATCCATCAGCGCGCCTTCGATCGCATACAGCAACACCTTCGATGCGCGAAACCCGCGGGTACGCACGGCCCGGTAGGCGTCCACCGCGCCCAGGCGACGCAAGTCCGAGGCGCTGTGGATGCCCACGGCATGCAGCCATTGCGCCGACGTCTTGCCAAGATTCTTCAGGTGTTGCAGTTCATCATTCATCAAGCCTCCTTGCGACGGCCGAATGGTGCGTGGGCGAGCTTCTCAGGAGTGTAGCCATCAGTAGGAAAAGCGTGATTGTTTGGTCAGATTCAACGCAAACGCTTCTAAGAAAGGGCGCTTGAAAGGCCTGCGAACGCAGAAAGAAGGGGAAAAAACACATATCAATGTAGGAGTGAGCCTGCTCGCGATAGCGGACTGGCAGGCACACATGTGTTGAATGTTAGACCGCTATCGCGAGCAGGCTCACTCCTACAGGGTGGGCGTCGTGTCAGAGGGGAGGCAACTATCAGCGGGTGCGATAGCGCAGGCGCGTGCCGAAATTCATCGACATCAGAATCTCGTCAGCGCTCAGTTCCGGCGGGAAGTAAGCCCCGGAAATCTGCGCGTGAGCCAGGCTCGCGCCTTCCAGCGACGCATTGCGGAAATCGATGCCTCGCAGATCGGCAGAACGGAAATACGCGTCCCTGAAATCCACGCCATCGGCATTCAGTTCACGCAAATCAAGACCACGGAAATCGCCGCCGACCATGTCGATCGGGCCATCTTGTGGGCGCTCTTTGTTGAAACCTGTGATGTCGTCTTTGTGCAGCAAGGCATATAGCGGGGTGTCGAGAAGTTTCGGCTGGCTCATGTCATATCACCGTTGGTTTTATGACGCCAGTATAGTGCCACTATTTGACGGCCGTGAAGCAAGCGAGGGCTTCACGGCCGAAATAGTTTCTTACAGGCCTGGCAGGCGCTGACGAATCTGCGCGACCACGGTGTCCAGCGTGCCGGACTCATTGGTCTGTACGCGTTTGCTGCGCAGGATTTCTTCCGGCGTCAGCGCTTCGCGATTGGCCTGCTGCGCTTCGATCACCGCCAGGGTGGCGTCGGACGGATCCTTTTGGTCGGCCTGACGGATCGCCAGCCAGCTTTCGATCACCGCTTGTGGCGCGTTGCAATCGAGGATGAGGAATGGCGTGCCGGTGGCTTCGGCGATCTTTGCCGCGTTGTCGCGTTGTTCGCGTTTGAGGTAAGTCGCGTCAATGACCACCGGGAAACCGGCGTGCAGGATCACTTCAGCGATTTCATGCAGACGCGCGTAAGTGGCGGCGCTGGCGTCGGCACTATAGATACCGGCCTGCACGTCGTTGGCAACGGTTTGCTCACCGAACAGACGCTTGCGCTCGACATCGGAACGCAGGCGAATCGCGCCCAGCGCTTCGACCAGACGCATGGCCACGTGGCTCTTGCCGACAGCGGAAACGCCGTGGGTAATCGCCATGAAGCGCGAAGGAATGGTGCTGTAGCTTTCGGCCAGGTTGGCGTAGTTGCGGTACTGGCGCAGGGTGGTGGCGCGCTGCACCGGGGTCGCGTCAGCCGGCATGCTGAACAGGGCAACCTTGGCGCGCACCAGTGCACGGTAGGCTTTATAGAAGTTCAGCACTTCCAGGCCCTGATAGTCGCCAGTCAGTTCCAGATACTGGCTGATGAAGCGGCGCGCCAGGGATTTCAGACCACGGTCTTCCAGGTCCATCGCGAGGAAACCGGTGTCGGCCCAGACGTCAGTGAAGCGGAACGGTTCGTTGAACTCGATGCAGTCGAAGATCACCACTTTGCCGTCGATGACCGTGGCGTTGCCCAAGTGGATATCGCCGTGGCATTCACGGGTGAAACCCTCGGTCTTGCGCTGAGCGAACAGTGGCTTGAGACGTTCGAAGCTGCTTTCGGCCCAGGCTTTCAGTGCATCGAGTTGCAGCAGATCGTTTTTGTCGCTGAGAAACGGCAGGATCTGTTCGAAGTTTTGCGAGACCGGCGCCATCACGCTGTCCGGGGTGCCGGCGTCGTGTTCGGCCGGGACCTTTGGCGCGGTGAGGTGGAAGCGTGCGATCTGCTCTGCCATCTCGTCGATGTGCCGAGTCGTCAGCTCACCGTTGGCTTGCAAGGTGCTGAGCAAACCGCTCTGCGGGAATTGACGCATTTTCAGTACGTATTCGATGGCCGGACCGTCGCCGCCCAGTTGCGGTGCTTCAAGGCTGCCGGTGACTGGCAACACTTCCAGATACAAATCATCGGTCAGGCGCTGGTTCAAACGCAGCTCTTCCGCACAGAAATGCGCGCGCGATTCGAGGCCAGTGAAGTCGAGGAAGCCGAAATTAACCGGCTTCTTCATTTTATAAGCGAAGGGACCGGTGAGGATCACCCACGAGATATGGGTTTCGATGACCTGAAACCCTTCGACAGGGTGCGGGTAGAGGGCCGGGTTTTGCAGGGCAGCGATCAGAGACTGGCTCACGGGCGATCCTTCAGAGACTGGGGGAAATTCGAGTCCGCCATTATGGCCGCTCGCCAGCCCGACGCAAACCTCGGAGCGCTCCTGTTGAGGATGAATAAAGTGCGTATAATCCGCCGCCATGACTCGAACTCGATCCCCCCGTACCAAGAAAAAACCACCCTCCAAGGGCCTTAGCCCATGGTTGAGCTGGGCCATTAAACTCAGTCTGGTCGGCCTTGTCGTGCTGGCTGGCTTCGCCGTTTACCTCGATGCCGTGGTGCAGGAGAAGTTCTCCGGCAAGCGCTGGACCATCCCGGCCAAGGTTTACGCGCGGCCGCTCGAGCTGTTCGTCGGACAAAAGCTCAGCAAGGACGACTTCCTTACCGAACTCGATGCCCTCGGTTATCGCCGCGAAGCCGTGAGCAATGGTCCCGGCGCGGCAGCCGTTAGCGGCAATACCGTCGATCTGAATACCCGTGGCTTCCAGTTCTATGAAGGCTTGGAGAAACCGCAGCCGGTGCGCGTGCGTTTCTCTGGCGATTATGTGGCTGAGCTGTCGGCGACCAACGGATCGAAATTGTCTGTGGTGCGCCTCGAACCGCTGATGATCGGCGGTATTTATCCGAAGAATCTTGAAGACCGCATTCTGATCAAGCTTGATCAAGTGCCGCCGTATCTGCTCGAAACTCTGATCGCTGTCGAAGATCGCGACTTCTATAGCCACTGGGGCGTGTCGCCGAAGTCGATTGCCCGGGCTATCTGGGTCAACACCTCGGGCGGCAAGATGACGCAGGGCGGCAGTACGCTGACCCAGCAGTTGGTGAAAAACTTCTACCTGACCAATGAACGCAGCCTGACCCGCAAGCTCACCGAAGCGATGATGGCGATGCTGCTGGAGCTGCATTACGACAAAAAGGAAATCCTTGAGGCCTACCTCAACGAAGTCTTCGTCGGGCAGGATGGTCAGCGCGCGGTGCACGGCTTCGGTCTGGCCAGCCAGTTCTTCTTTGGCCAGCCATTGTCCGAGCTGAAGCTACATCAGGTGGCGATGCTGGTCGGCATGGTCAAAGGTCCGTCCTACTACAACCCGCGTCGCAATCCTGAGCGCGCGCTGGAGCGGCGTAACCTGGTGCTCGACGTGCTTGAGCAGCAAGGCGTGGCGACGGCCGAACAGGTTGAAGCGGCGAAGAAAATGCCGCTGGGCGTGACTACTCGCGGCAAGCTCGCCGACAGCTCGTTCCCGGGCTTTATCGATCTGGTCAAACGCCAGTTGCGTGAAGACTATCGCGACGAAGACTTGACCGAAGAAGGTCTGCGCATCTTCACCAGCTTCGACCCGATCCTGCAGATGAAAGCCGAGGCCTCGGTAAACGACACCTTTAAACGTCTGTCCGGGCGCAAGGGCTCCGACGATGTCGAAGCGGCGATGGTCGTGACCAATCCGGAAACCGGCGAGGTCCAGGCAATGATCGGCAGTCGTCAGGCCAGTTATGCCGGTTTCAACCGCGCACTGGATGCCGTGCGACCGATCGGCTCGTTGATCAAGCCTGCGGTTTATCTGACTGCGCTGGAAAAGCCGAGCCAGTACACCCTGACCAGTTGGCTGTCTGATGATCCGTTGTCGGTCAAAGGCGCGAACGGTCAGGTGTGGAAACCGCAGAACTACGACCGTCGCTCCCACGGCACCGTGTTCCTCTATCAAGGCCTGGCGCATTCCTACAACCTGTCGACCTCGCGTCTGGGCCTGGAAGTGGGCGTACCTAACGTACTCAAGACCTTGGGTCGTCTGGGCGTAACGCGTGAGTTCCCGGCATTCCCGTCGATGTTGCTTGGCGCCGGTGGCATGACCCCGATCGAAGTCGCGACCATGTACCAGACGCTGGCCAACGGTGGTTTCAATACGCCGATGCGCGGCATTCGCAGTGTGCTGACCGCCGAGGGCGAACCGCTCAAGCGTTATCCGTTCCAGATCGAGCAGCGTTTCGATCCGGCGTCCATCTATCTGATCCAGAACGCCATGCAGCGCGTGATGCGTGAAGGTACCGGCAGCTCGGTTTATAACGTGTTGCCCAAGACCCTGACGCTGGCGGGCAAGACCGGTACCAGTAACGATTCCCGGGACAGCTGGTTCGCCGGTTTCAGTCAGGATCTGCTGGCGGTGGTCTGGTTGGGGCGCGATGACAACGGCAAGACGCCGTTCACCGGGGCCACCGGTGCGTTGCAGGTCTGGACCAGTTTCATGCGCAAGGCCGATCCGCTACCGCTGGACATGCCGCAGCCGGACAATGTCGTACAGGCTTGGGTCGATTCGCGTACCGGGCAGGGTTCCGATGCCAACTGTCCGGGGGCGGTGCAGATGCCGTATATTCGCGGCAGCGAACCGCCACCCGGCGCCGCGTGTGCGGGCGAAACGCCTGCCTCCGGCGAGTCGGTGATGGATTGGGTCAAGGGCTGGATGAATTAAGCAAAGAGGGTTTCAAGTGAACAAGTGGTTGATTCCAGCGGTGACCGCCGTGGCTTTGCTCAGCGGCTGCTCTACCGTACAGCGTGGTTCGATTCCAGTGGTTGACTCCGGTACTGCGGTGTCCAACAGCGAACGTATTTCGGCCAATGGCGGCTTCCGTCAAACGACGGTGAAGCGTCCAGCACAGGGCCAGACCCAGGCGATTCCGCAAGGTGACACTGGCGTGGTGGTGATGGTGCCGGGTGGCGGCGCGACGACTTCTGCGCCGATCAGCTCCTCGCCAATCGTGCCGGGTCCGGCGTCCGGTGGTATCACGCCTGGGCCGTACAACCCATCAGCAGTTGAATCGGCGCCGATCAACTCGGGCACTTACAACATGCCTTCGACGCCGAGCGGAATTCCTTCGGCCAGCAGTGGCGGTGGACTTTCCGCCGACGAGCAACTGGATGGTCCGGTGCTCGCCTTGCTGACCACAGCGCAGCAGCAACAGGCCGGCGGCGACCTCAACGGTGCGTCCTCCAGCCTGGAGCGTGCTCAGCGAGTTGCCCCGCGTGAGCCGCAAGTGCTTTATCGCTTGGCGCAAGTGCGCATGGCCCAAGGTGATGCGCCGCAAGCCGAGCAGTTCGCCCGTCGTGCGCTGACCATGGCCAACGGTCGTCCGGACCTGCAGGCCAACCTGTGGGAAGTCATCGCTCAGTCCCGTGAGAAACAAGGCGATTCAGCGGGCGCCGCTCAGGCCCGTCAGAAGGCCAAGGTTTCGCTGTGATGGATGCCCGTTTCCCGAAAATCGCCGATCAGCTGTTGCTGATCGAGCGTGAACTGCGCACTCAAGGCTGGTGGGACGAGGTTCCGCCGTCGGCGGAAGCGTTGAGCAGTGTCGAGCCGTTTTCGGTCGATACGCTGGATTTCGAGCAGTGGCTGCAATGGATCTTCCTGCCGAAGATGAAATACATCCTTGAGGAGGATCTGCCATTGCCGAATGCCTCGGGGATTCAGGAAATGGCTGAAATGGTCTTCGCCCAGCGCAACCTGGGTGGCAAGGATCGGCAGCTTCAGGTGCTGCTTAAAGAGTTTGACCTGCTGATCACTGCCTCGCGCTAATACCGATTCTGTGTAGGAGCTGCCGAAGGCTGCGATCTATTGATCTTTAAAGTCAAAAGATCGCAGCCTCATTTCACTCGACAGCTCCTACAGTCCTGCAGATGCCTATTGGCAATTCTCGGCTATCTGTTTCTGAGCCTCGACAATGCGTTCCTGACGCTGCGCATCATCCAGCCGTCGCATCTGTCCCTCCACCTCTTCCCTCAAACGCGGATTGTTCTGCAATTGCGCAAGGTTCGTGCGTGCTTGCTCGCAAAACTGTTTGAGCTGCGCCTGTTGGTCGGCCACCTGTTTCTTCACCCTGTCATCAATCGCCTTCTGATCGCCCAATACACCGCTGCCCGGCATTGCCGCCGGTTTCGGTGGGGGCGAGGAGGGCGTCTGCAAGGTTGTCGACTGCTGACCCGGTGGCGGCTGCGCATCGAAGTGCGTGACCCCCTGGGCATCGACCCATTTGTAGATTTGAGCGGCCATGCACCATGGGCTGAGGCCGATCAGCAGAGTAAGGAGGAGCGTTCGCATGCTGATTCCTTGGCAAAATTGCGCAATTGACACTAACAGAGTAGCGGTTTTCAGGTTTTTTCTTGCGTTCTCATGTGCTTACCCACAATTAACCACATAGACGGCTTGACTTGGAGAGGGCGAAACAGAAGAATCCAAAGTCCGCTGTAGAGGGACTGCCAGAAGCAGACCCACTCGGTAGATCATGAGGCGCACATCCGCGCCGACCTGTTACACCCGCAACGCGTTACCTCGCGCTGGGTGGGAAAGGCCCGCAACACTTGGGACGATCCCAATACTTGCTCAGTCAGTGCTGACGTAGTCGGCGACCACCGTCGCTCATGCTCTGCCGAGAAGTAAACCTATTAAGACCCGCCCCTTTTTTGTGGACGGTATTCTGGCGTTTTAGAGGTGAACAACGTGGAGCTTTTATCTGGCGGTGAGATGCTCGTCCGCTTCTTGCGTGACGAAGGCGTCAAATATATCTACGGGTACCCGGGTGGTGCTCTCCTGCATGTTTACGATGCCCTGTTCAAAGAACCGGAAGTGACTCACATTCTGGTTCGTCACGAACAAGCGGCAACCCATATGGCTGACGGTTATGCCCGTGCCACCGGTAAAGCCGGCGTGGTATTGGTGACGTCCGGTCCTGGCGCCACAAACGCCATTACCGGTATCGCGACCGCCTATATGGACTCGATTCCAATGGTGATCATTTCCGGTCAGGTGCCAAGCACCATGGTCGGCACCGACGCGTTCCAGGAAACCGACATGATCGGTATCTCCCGGCCGATCGTGAAGCACAGCTTCATGATCAAGCACGCCTCGGAAATCCCGGAAGTCATGAAGAAGGCCTTCTACCTGGCGCAATCCGGTCGTCCGGGGCCGGTCGTGGTCGATATCCCGAAAGACATGACCAACCCGGCCGAGAAGTTCGAATACATCTTCCCGAAGAAAGCCAAGCTGCGTTCCTACAGCCCGGCCGTTCGTGGTCACTCCGGGCAAATCCGCAAGGCAGCAGAAATGCTCCTGGCGGCCAAGCGTCCGGTCATGTACTCCGGTGGCGGCGTAATTCTCGGCAACGGTTCCGCACCGCTGACCGAACTGGCGAAAATGCTCAACCTGCCAGTGACCAACACCTTGATGGGCCTGGGTGGTTTCCCGGGGACTGATCGTCAGTTCATCGGCATGCTCGGCATGCACGGCAGTTACACCGCCAACCTGGCGATGCACCATGCTGACGTGATCCTGGCTGTCGGCGCACGCTTCGACGATCGCGTGATCAATGGCGCAGCGAAGTTCTGCCCGAACGCCAAGATCATTCACATCGACATCGACCCGGCTTCGATTTCCAAGACCATCAAGGCCGACGTGCCAATTGTTGGTCCGGTTGAGAGTGTTCTGACCGAAATGGTCGCGATTCTCAAGGAAATCGGCGAGACCCCGAACAAGGAGTCCGTGGCCAGTTGGTGGAAGCAGGTGGATGAATGGCGCGGTGATCGCGGCCTGTTCCCTTATGAAAAGGGCGACGGCAGCCTGATCAAGCCGCAGACCGTGATCGAAACCCTCTGCGAAGTGACCAAAGGCGATGCCTTCATCACTTCCGACGTGGGTCAGCACCAGATGTTCGCTGCGCAGTACTACACGTTCAACAAGCCGAATCGCTGGATCAACTCCGGTGGTCTGGGCACCATGGGCTTCGGTTTTCCGGCGGCCATGGGCATCAAGTTGAGCTTCCCGGATGACGACGTTGCCTGCGTCACCGGTGAAGGCAGTATTCAGATGAACATCCAGGAACTGTCGACCTGCCTGCAGTATGGCTTGCCAGTGAAAATCGTCATCCTCAACAACGGTGTTCTGGGGATGGTTCGTCAGTGGCAGGACATGAGCTACGGCAGCCGCCACTCACACTCCTACATGGAATCGCTGCCTGACTTCGTCAAGCTGGCTGAAGCCTACGGCCACGTTGGCGTACGCATCACCGAATCGAAAGATTTGAAGTCGAAGATGGCAGAAGCGTTCGCCATGAAGGATCGCCTGGTCGTGATCGATATTTCGGTCGACACCAGCGAGCACGTCTATCCGATGCAGATCAAAGACGGCTCGATGCGCGATATGTGGCTGAGCAAGACGGAGCGTACTTAATCATGCGGCACATTATTTCCTTGCTTCTGGAAAACGAACCCGGCGCTTTGTCTCGCGTAGTCGGCCTGTTCTCGCAGCGCAACTACAACATCGAAAGCCTGACCGTGGCCCCGACCGAAGACCCGACCCTGTCGCGTCTGACGCTGACCACTGTGGGCCACGATGAAGTCATCGAGCAGATCACCAAAAACCTGAACAAGCTGATCGAAGTGGTCAAGCTGGTGGACCTCTCGGAAAGCGCTCACATCGAGCGCGAACTGATGCTGGTCAAGGTCAAGGCCACTGGCGCCCAGCGCGCCGAGATCAAACGCACCACCGATATTTACCGTGGACAGATCGTCGACGTCAGCGCCAGCGTGTATACCGTTCAATTGACCGGTACCAGCGACAAGCTCGACAGCTTCATTCAGTCCATCGGCACCGCATCGATTCTGGAAACCGTCCGTAGCGGCGTGACCGGCATTGCCCGCGGCGACAAAGTACTCAGCATCTAAACCAAATTAGCGAATGGCCTGAACGGCCTGGATATAAAGGGGAAATTCATGAAAGTTTTCTACGATAAAGACTGCGACCTGTCGATCATCCAGGGCAAGAAAGTTGCCATCATCGGTTACGGTTCCCAGGGCCACGCCCAAGCGTGCAACCTGAAAGACTCCGGTGTCGACGTTACCGTTGGTCTGCGTAAAGGTTCGGCCACTGTTGCCAAAGCTGAAGCTCACGGCCTGAAAGTGACCGACGTTGCTTCCGCTGTTGCTGCCGCCGACCTGGTCATGATCCTGACCCCGGACGAGTTCCAGTCCTCGCTGTACAAAAACGAAATCGAGCCGAACATCAAGAAAGGCGCCACCCTGGCCTTCTCCCACGGCTTCGCGATCCACTACAACCAGGTTGTTCCGCGTGCCGACCTCGACGTGATCATGATCGCGCCGAAAGCTCCGGGTCACACCGTACGTTCCGAGTTCGTGAAGGGCGGCGGTATCCCTGACCTGATCGCTATCTACCAGGACGCCTCGGGCAACGCCAAAAACGTTGCGCTGTCCTACGCCGCTGGCGTTGGTGGCGGTCGTACCGGCATCATCGAAACCACCTTTAAGGACGAGACCGAAACCGACCTGTTCGGCGAACAAGCCGTTCTGTGCGGCGGTACCGTTGAACTGGTAAAAGCCGGTTTCGAAACCCTGGTTGAAGCTGGCTACGCGCCGGAAATGGCCTACTTCGAGTGCCTGCACGAACTGAAGCTGATCGTTGACCTCATGTACGAAGGCGGTATCGCCAACATGAACTACTCGATCTCCAACAACGCTGAGTACGGCGAGTACGTGACCGGTCCGGAAGTGATCAACGCCGAATCCCGTCAGGCCATGCGCAACGCCCTGAAACGTATTCAGGACGGCGAATACGCCAAAATGTTCATCAGCGAAGGCGCAACCGGCTACCCTTCGATGACCGCCAAGCGTCGTAACAACGCCGCTCACGGTATCGAAGTCATCGGCGAGCAACTGCGCTCCATGATGCCGTGGATCGGTGCCAACAAGATCGTCGACAAAGCCAAAAACTAAGTCGTTGTCTCTTGTATGAAAAAACGCGGCCTCGGCCGCGTTTTTTCGTTTGAGGCGGTGGTTCTGGTATAAAGCTGCAGCGTTTGTGGCCGAACTGTCGTCCTCAAGCATCTGTCGAATTTTCTTCAAACCGTTGCAAGGTAATGTCCATGAGCGAACGTCCCGAAGAGCCGAACAAGGCTTCTGACGCCGAAAGCCTGTTGCCCATCGATGAACACATCGAAGAAGGGCACGACGCAGAAGGTCGTAAAGTCCGGCATCGTGGTATCTATCTGCTGCCGAACCTGTTCACCACTGCAAACCTGTTCGCAGGGTTTTACTCCATCATCAACTCGATGAGCGCCCAGGCTGCGTTGAGTGCCGGTGATTCGGCGAACGCGAGCAAGTATTTCGCGTTCGCCGCGATCGCGATTTTCGTCGCCATGGTGCTCGACGGCCTCGACGGTCGTGTCGCGCGCATGACCAATACGCAAAGTGCCTTTGGCGCCGAGTACGACTCGCTGTCGGATATGGTCGCGTTCGGTGTTGCACCGGCGTTGCTGGCATTCGGTTGGGCGTTGGGCGACATGGGCAAGGTCGGCTGGATGGTTGCCTTCATCTATGTAGCAGGCGCGGCGTTGCGTCTGGCGCGTTTCAATACGCAGGTTGGCACGGCGGATAAACGTTACTTCATCGGTCTGGCCAGTCCGGCAGCGGCCGGTGTGGTGGCGGGGATTGTCTGGGCATTCAGTGATTACGGGATCCAGGGTTCGAAGATGTCGTTCCTGGTCGCGTTGATGGTGGCGGCTGCCGGCATGCTGATGGTCAGCAACATCAAGTACAACAGCTTTAAAGAGCTGGACTTGAAGGGGCGCGTACCGTTTGTGGCGATTCTTGCGGTAGTGCTGGTGTTTGCCGTGGTGTTTAGCGATCCACCGCGCATTCTGCTGTTGGTGTTCCTTGCCTACGCCGCTTCCGGCCCGGTGCAGTACTTATTGCATCTTCGTCGGCACAAAAAAGCCGAGTGATGTAATTTCCCGCATACTCCGCAGTCTATGGGTGCATCTGTCCTCCAAAGCTGCGGAGTTGCCATGTTGATCAAAGTCCCCAAAGCGTCCGACTGCCACGAGTCGGATGTCACGCCTGAAGCCATTTATCTTTCTCGCCGCCAATTATTGGGGGTCACTGCTGCCGGTATCGCCGTCAGCAGCCTGCCGCGCTGGGCCAATGCCGACGATGCGGCGCGGTATGCCGATGTCGAGCCGGGCAAGGCACCTGCATGGTTCACTGAGAAGCTGCCTTCTACTAAATGGGGAGCGGTCAACGTCAAGGATGAGGCGATCACGCCTTATAAAGACGCCACTCACTACAACAACTTTTATGAGTTCGGTACCGACAAGGGCGACCCGGCGGCGAATGCGGGCTCGCTGAAAACCGAACCATGGAGTGTTGTGGTCGACGGGGAGGTGGGTAAGCCAGGGCGCTATGCGCTGGAAGACTTCATGAAGCCGTACCAATTGGAAGAGCGCATCTATCGCTTGCGCTGTGTCGAGGCGTGGTCGATGGTCATTCCGTGGATCGGTTTTCCAATCTCGGCGCTGCTCAAGCAGGTCGAGCCAACGTCCAAGGCCAAATACATCCGTTTTGAAACCTTGCAGGATCCCAAGAGCATGCCTGGCCAGCGTTCAGGGTTTGCCCTGATCGATTGGCCTTATGTAGAAGGCTTGCGGTTGGATGAGGCGATGAATCCACTGGCGATTCTGGCGGTTGGTATGTATGGCCGCGAGTTACCGAATCAGAACGGTGCGCCTCTGCGCTTGGTGGTGCCATGGAAGTACGGCTTCAAGAGCGTTAAATCCATCGTCCGTATCAGCCTGGTCAGCGAGCAGCCGAAGACGACCTGGCAGAGTATCGCGGCAGATGAATACGGCTTCTATGCGAATGTGAACCCGACGGTTGATCACCCACGCTGGACCCAGGCGCGGGAGCGGCGACTGCCAAACAGCCTGTTCAAGCCAAATGTGCGGGATACGCAGATGTTCAACGGCTACTCGGATGAAGTCGCTTCTTTATACACAGGGCTCGATCTGCGGAAGAATTACTGATGCGATTCCCGTACTGGCGTACAGGCGTTTTCATTGCGGCGGCAGTCTGGCCGATG
>NZ_CP087175.1:4780000-5400000 GCF_024748675.1 Pseudomonas sp. B21-041 | reverse complement strand
GAGGACGGTTACCACGGTGTGATTCATGACTGGGGTGAAGTCGTAACAAGGTAGCCGTAGGGGAACCTGCGGCTGGATCACCTCCTTAATCGACGACATCAGCTGCTCCATAAGTTCCCACACGAATTGCTTGATTCATTGAAGAAGACGAAAGAAGCAGCCCGAAATTGGGTCTGTAGCTCAGTTGGTTAGAGCGCACCCCTGATAAGGGTGAGGTCGGCAGTTCGAATCTGCCCAGACCCACCAATTTTGTGTGGGAAACGCCTGTAGAAATACGGGGCCATAGCTCAGCTGGGAGAGCGCCTGCCTTGCACGCAGGAGGTCAACGGTTCGATCCCGTTTGGCTCCACCACTACTGCTTCTCTTGTATAAAGCTTAGAAATGAGCATTCCATCATGATGATGGTGAATGTTGATTTCTAGTCTTTGACTAGTTCGTTCTTTAAAAATTTGGGTATGTGATAGAAAGATAGACTGAACGTTACTTTCACTGGTAACGGATCAGGCTAAGGTAAAATTTGTGAGTTCTCTTAGTTGAGAAATTCGAATTTTCGGCGAATGTCGTCTTCACAGTATAACCAGATTGCTTGGGGTTATATGGTCAAGTGAAGAAGCGCATACGGTGGATGCCTTGGCAGTCAGAGGCGATGAAAGACGTGGTAGCCTGCGAAAAGCTTCGGGGAGTCGGCAAACAGACTTTGATCCGGAGATGTCTGAATGGGGGAACCCAGCCATCATAAGATGGTTATCTTGTACTGAATACATAGGTGCAAGAGGCGAACCAGGGGAACTGAAACATCTAAGTACCCTGAGGAAAAGAAATCAACCGAGATTCCCTTAGTAGTGGCGAGCGAACGGGGACTAGCCCTTAAGTGGCTTTGAGATTAGCGGAACGCTCTGGAAAGTGCGGCCATAGTGGGTGATAGCCCTGTACGCGAAAATCTCTTAGTCATGAAATCGAGTAGGACGGAGCACGAGAAACTTTGTCTGAATATGGGGGGACCATCCTCCAAGGCTAAATACTACTGACTGACCGATAGTGAACTAGTACCGTGAGGGAAAGGCGAAAAGAACCCCGGAGAGGGGAGTGAAATAGATCCTGAAACCGTATGCGTACAAGCAGTGGGAGCCCACTTTGTTGGGTGACTGCGTACCTTTTGTATAATGGGTCAGCGACTTATTTTCAGTGGCGAGCTTAACCGAATAGGGGAGGCGTAGCGAAAGCGAGTCTTAATAGGGCGTCTAGTCGCTGGGAATAGACCCGAAACCGGGCGATCTATCCATGGGCAGGTTGAAGGTTGGGTAACACTAACTGGAGGACCGAACCGACTACCGTTGAAAAGTTAGCGGATGACCTGTGGATCGGAGTGAAAGGCTAATCAAGCTCGGAGATAGCTGGTTCTCCTCGAAAGCTATTTAGGTAGCGCCTCATGTATCACTGTAGGGGGTAGAGCACTGTTTCGGCTAGGGGGTCATCCCGACTTACCAAACCGATGCAAACTCCGAATACCTACAAGTGCCGAGCATGGGAGACACACGGCGGGTGCTAACGTCCGTCGTGAAAAGGGAAACAACCCAGACCGTCAGCTAAGGTCCCAAAGTTATGGTTAAGTGGGAAACGATGTGGGAAGGCTTAGACAGCTAGGAGGTTGGCTTAGAAGCAGCCACCCTTTAAAGAAAGCGTAATAGCTCACTAGTCGAGTCGGCCTGCGCGGAAGATGTAACGGGGCTCAAACCATACACCGAAGCTACGGGTATCACCTTCGGGTGATGCGGTAGAGGAGCGTTCTGTAAGCCTGTGAAGGTGAGTTGAGAAGCTTGCTGGAGGTATCAGAAGTGCGAATGCTGACATGAGTAACGACAATGGGTGTGAAAAACACCCACGCCGAAAGACCAAGGTTTCCTGCGCAACGTTAATCGACGCAGGGTTAGTCGGTCCCTAAGGCGAGGCTGAAAAGCGTAGTCGATGGAAAACAGGTTAATATTCCTGTACTTCTGGTTATTGCGATGGAGGGACGGAGAAGGCTAGGCCAGCTTGGCGTTGGTTGTCCAAGTTTAAGGTGGTAGGCTGAGATCTTAGGTAAATCCGGGATCTTAAGGCCGAGAGCTGATGACGAGTGTTCTTTTAGAACACGAAGTGGTTGATGCCATGCTTCCAAGAAAAGCTTCTAAGCTTCAGGTAACCAGGAACCGTACCCCAAACCGACACAGGTGGTTGGGTAGAGAATACCAAGGCGCTTGAGAGAACTCGGGTGAAGGAACTAGGCAAAATGGCACCGTAACTTCGGGAGAAGGTGCGCCGGTGAGGGTGAAGGACTTGCTCCGTAAGCTCATGCCGGTCGAAGATACCAGGCCGCTGCGACTGTTTATTAAAAACACAGCACTCTGCAAACACGAAAGTGGACGTATAGGGTGTGACGCCTGCCCGGTGCCGGAAGGTTAATTGATGGGGTTAGCTAACGCGAAGCTCTTGATCGAAGCCCCGGTAAACGGCGGCCGTAACTATAACGGTCCTAAGGTAGCGAAATTCCTTGTCGGGTAAGTTCCGACCTGCACGAATGGCGTAACGATGGCGGCGCTGTCTCCACCCGAGACTCAGTGAAATTGAAATCGCTGTGAAGATGCAGTGTATCCGCGGCTAGACGGAAAGACCCCGTGAACCTTTACTATAGCTTTGCACTGGACTTTGAATTTGCTTGTGTAGGATAGGTGGGAGGCTTTGAAGCGTGGACGCCAGTTCGCGTGGAGCCATCCTTGAAATACCACCCTGGCAACTTTGAGGTTCTAACTCAGGTCCGTTATCCGGATCGAGGACAGTGTATGGTGGGTAGTTTGACTGGGGCGGTCTCCTCCTAAAGAGTAACGGAGGAGTACGAAGGTGCGCTCAGACCGGTCGGAAATCGGTCGTAGAGTATAAAGGCAAAAGCGCGCTTGACTGCGAGACAGACACGTCGAGCAGGTACGAAAGTAGGTCTTAGTGATCCGGTGGTTCTGTATGGAAGGGCCATCGCTCAACGGATAAAAGGTACTCCGGGGATAACAGGCTGATACCGCCCAAGAGTTCATATCGACGGCGGTGTTTGGCACCTCGATGTCGGCTCATCACATCCTGGGGCTGAAGCCGGTCCCAAGGGTATGGCTGTTCGCCATTTAAAGTGGTACGCGAGCTGGGTTTAGAACGTCGTGAGACAGTTCGGTCCCTATCTGCCGTGGACGTTTGAGATTTGAGAGGGGCTGCTCCTAGTACGAGAGGACCGGAGTGGACGAACCTCTGGTGTTCCGGTTGTCACGCCAGTGGCATTGCCGGGTAGCTATGTTCGGGAAAGATAACCGCTGAAAGCATCTAAGCGGGAAACTTGCCTCAAGATGAGATCTCACTGGAACCTTGAGTTCCCTGAAGGGCCGTCGAAGACTACGACGTTGATAGGTTGGGTGTGTAAGCGCTGTGAGGCGTTGAGCTAACCAATACTAATTGCCCGTGAGGCTTGACCATATAACACCCAAGCAATTTGCGTCGAAGAGACCAGATTGCGGTGTGTGAAGACGAAACGAACCGAAAGTTCGATGTTCACAAACACCGAAAGCTATCACATACCCAATTTGCTGAAGCGAGGCCATTTGGCCACGACTCAGTACCCGAATTTCTTGACGACCATAGAGCGTTGGAACCACCTGATCCCATCCCGAACTCAGCAGTGAAACGATGCATCGCCGATGGTAGTGTGGGGTTTCCCCATGTGAGAGTAGGTCATCGTCAAGATTAAATTCCGAAACCCCAATTGCGAAAGCAGTTGGGGTTTTGTTTTGCCCGCGGGAAAGTTTTTTACTCGCGACAACGAACAAATTTGCACAGTTATTTTCGAATCAGAACACTAGAATAGCCCCACCTTATTCGGAGCCAGAGCCTTTATGTCAGAGTCGGTTGACGCCCCCGGGCTGTCAGATTTACCGCTGGAAGACTTGGTGGCCTGTCACGAGTGCGACCTGCTGATGCGCAAGCCACAACTTGCCCATGGCGAAAAAGCCCTCTGCCCACGCTGCGGTTACGAGTTGTATGCCCACCGCCATAACGTGGTGCAGCGCAGCCTTGCCTTGGTGATTGCAGCATTGCTGCTGTACATCCCGGCAAACTTTTTACCCATCATGCAACTCAATATCCTCGGACAGTCTTCGCAGGATACGGTCTGGAGCGGCGTGCTCGGCTTGTTCAACACGGACATGCAGGGTGTTTCGATCGTCGTATTCCTGTGCAGCATGGCCATTCCGCTGTTGAAGTTGCTGTGCCAGTTATTCGTCTTGCTAACGATCCGCTTCGATGTCGGTCGCAGTTACGGTTTGTTGCTTTACCGTATTTATCACCACCTCAAAGACTGGGGAATGCTCGAGGTCTACCTCATGGGCGTACTGGTGGCGATCGTCAAACTGGCGGACATGGCGGCCATCACCGTCGGTCTCGGCCTAGCGTGTTTCATTAGCTTGTTATTAGTGCAGGTATGGCTGGAGGTGGTGATGTCACCGCATCAGATCTGGCAGGCGCTATCAGGGGAAGATGCTCATGCGGGCGATTGATGCGGGCATTCTGGTCTGTACCGAATGTCATGAGTTGAACAGGCAGGAAGCGGACACCGACGAGCAAACCTGCACCCGCTGTGGTGCATTGGTCCACGCTCGCAGGCCAAACAGCCTCACCCGCACCTGGGCACTGCTGATCACGGCAGCGATCATCTATATACCGGCCAATGTCTTGCCGATCATGACTGTCAGTTCTTTGGGGCAGGGTGATCCGAGCACTATCATGTCCGGCGTGATCCAGTTGGTGCAGCACGGCATGATTCCGATTGCTGCGGTGGTGTTTATCGCCAGTATTCTGGTGCCGACCTTCAAACTGGTGGGCATCGCGCTGCTGCTGTTTTCGGTGCAACGACGTCAGCCGCTGTCCGCCCGTCAGCGCATCTGGATGTACCGTTTTATCGAGTTTATTGGCCGCTGGTCGATGCTCGATATTTTTGTGATCGCCATTCTCGTGGCGGTCGTCAACTTCGGCCGGCTTGCCAGTGTCGAAGCCAATCTTGGCGCCATCGCCTTCGCCAGTGTGGTGATTCTGACGATGCTCGCCGCAGTAACTTTCGATCCCCGACTGATTTGGGATAACACGGAGTCGGACGACGACCATGACTGATTTGCCCGTAGCGAAAACTCGACCGGCTTCGAACTGGTCTGCCATTTGGGTACTGCCTCTGATCGCGCTGATCATCGGCGGCTGGCTTGGCTGGCGTGCCTATTCCGAGACCGGGATCGAAATTCAGATCCGCTTCGAGAGTGGCGAAGGTATTCAGGCCAACAAGACCGAGGTCATGTACAAAGGCATGCCGGTCGGTAAGGTCAAGGCGCTCAAGCTCGACGACGAAGGCAACTCCAAAGGCGTGATCGCCACCGTCGAGATGAACAAAGACGTCGAGCAATACCTCAAGACCAGCACGCGTTTCTGGCTGGTCAAACCGAGCGTGACGCTGGCCGGCATCACCGGTCTGGAAACCCTGGTCTCGGGTAACTACGTGGCCATCAGCCCCGGCGAAGGGGAACCGACGCGCAAGTTCAAGGCGCTTGCCGAAGAGCCGCCGCTGTCGGATGCCAAACCCGGCCTGCATCTGACCATCAAGGCGGATCGTCTCGGTTCGCTGAATCGTGGCAGCCCGGTGTTCTACAAACAGATCAAGGTTGGCCAGATCAAAAGCTACGTGCTTTCGGAAGATCAAAGCACCGTTGAGCTGAAAGTCTTCATTGAGCCGACCTACGCCAAACTGGTGCGCAAACACACGCGTTTCTGGAACGCCAGCGGCATCAGCATCGACGCCAACCTGTCCGGGGTGAAAGTGCGCAGCGAATCGCTGGCCAGCATCGTCGCCGGCGGCATCGCCTTCGCTACGCCGGAGAACCGCAAGGACAGCCCGCCGACCGATCCAAGCCTGCCGTTCCGTCTCTACGAAGATTTCGATGCTGCTGCGGCCGGGATCCGGGTGAAGGTCAAACTCAGCGACTTCGAAGGCCTGCAGGCTGGCCGCACGCCGGTGATGTACAAAGGCATTCAGGTCGGCAACCTGAAAGCATTGAAGGTCGACCCCGATCTGAACAGCGCCACTGCCGAGCTGACTCTTGATCCGTTGGCCGAAGACTATCTGGTCGACGGCACCCAGTTCTGGGTGGTCAAACCGTCGATTTCTCTGGCCGGTATCACCGGGCTGGAAGCGCTGGTGAAAGGTAACTACATCGCCGTGCGCCCGGGTGACAAGGGCGCTGCGCCGAAACGCGAGTTCGAGGCTCGGCCGAAGGCGCCGCCGCTGGATCTGCGTTCGCCGGGGCTGCACCTGGTGTTGTTCACCGATGTCCTTGGCTCCATCGATGTTGGCAGTCCGATTTTGTACAAGCAGGTCAAGGTCGGTTCGGTGCAGAGCTACCAGTTCTCCAAGACCCGCAAGCAACTGGTCATCGGTGTTCACATCGAAAAGGAATACGAAAACCTGGTCAATGCGTCGACGCGCTTCTGGAATGTCAGCGGCATCACGCTGACCGGCGGACTGACCGGCGGCATTCAAGTGAAGAGCGAATCGCTGCAGACCCTGATGGCCGGTGGCATCGCTTTTGAAACACCGCAGGCCAAGGCGCCGTTGCAGAAGCGTATTCCACGTTTCCGCCTGTTCGCCAACCATGATGAGGCGAATCAGAAAGGCGCGGTGGTGACGATCAAAGTCGATCGCGCTGATGGTCTGCGCAGTGGCACCCCGGTGCGCTTCAAGGGACTGGATGTCGGCAAGATCGAAAGTGTCGATCTGACCGATGATCTGCAATCGGTGATCCTCACGGCGCGGATTACCGAAGTGCCGGAGAAGATCGCCCGGGTCGGCAGCCAATTCTGGGTGGTCAAACCTGAGCTGGGCCTGATCAAGACAGAAAATCTGGAAACCCTGGTGACCGGAAAATACATAGAAGTGCAACCGGCGGCGAAGAGTCTGGGGCCGCAGAAGAACTTCGTGGCGCTAGCCAATGCGCCGGAAGTGACCAAGCAAGAGGCGGGTCTGAGTCTGGTCTTGAGCGCGGCCCGTCGTGGTTCGCTGAAACCGGGTGTGCCAGTGACTTACCGTGAAATTACCGTGGGCAAAGTCACCGGTTATGAACTGGGTCAGACCGCTGATCGAGTGTTGGTGCACATTCTGATCGAGCCGAAATACGCACCGTTGGTGCGCAGCGGGAGCCGGTTCTGGAACACCAGTGGTGTCGGGTTTGATATCGGTTTGTTCAATGGGCTGACGGTGCGCACCGAGTCGCTGGAGACGGCGATTCAGGGTGGGATTGCCTTCGCAACGCCGGATGGCGAGCGCATGGGTAACCCGGCGCGGGCTGAGCAGACGTTCCCGTTGTTCGACAAGTTTGAGGATGAGTGGCTGACGTGGGCGCCGAAGATTTCCCTCGGTAAGTGATTCTATGGTGTCTGAAGTGGCGCCATCGCGAGCAGGCTCACGGCCTACAGGGGAACGCATTCCAACTGTAGGAGTGAGCCTACTCGCGATAGGGCACGCAAAATCAGCACAAACCCCAAGCCATAAAAAAGGGCCGCGATCCAAACAGATCGCGGCCCTTTTTATTGCCTTCAGTTAATGCCGATCAAACCGCATCCAGCTCCGGTTCATCCGCTTCAACATTCAGCGTTGCCTTGACCACATCATGGCGACGGATGTACTTCCAGTCCGCATCATCGATGTAAATGCCCGCCGGGCCGCTGCCGCCTTCCAGGTCGATCGCGACACTGGCGCAGACCTGCGGCTTCACACTCGCCAGAATCGGCACGAAACCCAGTTGCAGACTGGTTTCCAGCAGTGCGGCCTGGTTCTTCTCGTCGATGTCCGCCGCCTCATCGAGGTAATACGGCAGACGTACGCGACCGGCCTGATCGCGGTCCATCAAGTGCAGCAACAAATACATGTTGGTCAGCGCCTTGATGGTCATGGTCGTACCGTTGGACGCCGCGCCATCGATGTCGGTGTGGATCACTGGCTGGCCGTTGACCTTGGTGATCTCGAAGGCCAGTTCGAACAAGTCCTTGAGGCCGAGTTGGTTGTGGTTTGCCGCCACCAGCCGCGCCAGGTATTCCTTGGCTTCTTCGTTCTTGTTGTCCTGCTCGGCGCTCTGGCTGAGATCGAACACCGACAGGGTTTCGCCTTCTTCGTACTGACCGGCGCTGTGGATGATCTGGTCGATGTGCTTGAGCGCTTCCTTGTTCGGCGCGAGGACGATGCGGAAGCTCTGCAGGTTGGAGACCTGACGCTTGTTGATCTCGCGGTTGAACAGCGCCAGTTGATGCTCGAGGCTGTCGTAGTCGCTGCGAATGTTGCGCAGGGTCCGGGCGATGTCGGTGACCGCCGCGCGACGGGCCTTGCCCAGGGTCAGCGCCTCATCGGTACGGTGCGCGTAAGCGTTGATCAGCAGCGACAGGCGGCGCTCCATGTCGTCTTCGCTGTCGAACTTGGCCACGCCTTTCAGACGTACTTGCGCATACAGCGCTTCGATCTGGCCATCGGCGCGAAGCAAGCCTTGCCAGCTGTCCTGATAGTCGTTGAGCAGTGGCAATAGGTTGTCCATCGAATCGTCGACCGGATCCATGAACGGCGTACCGAACGGCAGATCCGCCGGCAGCAGCTGACGACGGCGCAGCGCGTCGTCGAGGGTGCGTTGCTTGGCTTCCATGTCGGCGATCTGCCGGCCGACCAGTTGCAGCTTGGCCGACAGTTGCTGGACGCGCTCGGTGAACGCATCGCTGGAACGCTTGAGTTCGTCCTGGGCGCCTTCCATCTGCGCCAGTTGCTCGAGCTTGTCGCCTTCCTCGGCACTCAGAGTCTGGGTGCGGCGGAAATCTTCCAGCGCCTTCTGCGCGTCCAGCACTTGCTGGTACAGCGCTTCGGTCTGGGTTTTGCTCGCGGCGCGGTCGGCGGCTACAGCCTGTTGAGTCTTGAGTTGCTTGAGCTCTTTTTCCAGACGCTCTTTCTGATCGCGCAGCGCGGCACGGTCAGCCAAGGCTTGCAGCGCCGGCGGCTCGATGTGCGAGATGTCGATCGACAGGCCAGGCACTTCAAAACGCTCGCCTTTGAAGCCATCGAGAATCAGCTCAACGGATTTGACCCACTCGCCATCTTCGTCGAGGGTAATGCCGTGTTCGCCCAGCGGCAGACTGAACAGCGCGCTGTTGAACAGGCGCATCAAACGCTCGACGTCCTGCTGCGAGAACTCTTCGCGCAGGCGGGCGTAGCTGTTGTTGTCGGCGTGATCGAGTTGCTGTTTCACCGACTTCAGGCGTTTTTCCAGATCGCGCACGCGCTCTTCCAGATCTTCAGCGCTGAACTGACGGGATTGCGCCAAGGCACCGGCCAGTTCGTCGTGCGCATCCTTGGCCGCGAGCAATTGTTGCTCGAGCACTTTGACGTCATCGACCAGGGCGAAGCGATTCTTCAGTACCGACAATTCGCCGAGCCAGCGCTGGATGCCGGAAATCTCCCGCTCCAGACGCATCAGTTCCTGAGTGCCGCCGCGCTGATCGTTTTGCAGACTGTCCTGCTCGCCACGATAGTGATCGGCCTGGATGGTCAGCTCTTCTTTGCGCGCACTGGCGTAGTCCGACCAGGTGCCGAGCAACGAGTCGAGCAGCGGCGACAGGCGATGCAGTTTGCCGCGCAGTATGTCGCGCTGTTTCACGCCGTTGGCCAAGGCCTCAACCAGCGGGCCGGCCGCGACCAGCGAGTTGTAGTCCTGTTCCATGCGCCGCACATCGCGGAAGGCTTCTTCACATGCGGCGATGTAATCGACGCTGCCGGAACGCAGGCTGTGTTCGAAGGCGTCGAGGAACAACTGCTTCAACTTGGCCGCAGTGATTTCGCGCATGTGCAGCAGGTTGATGAACAGCGCGCGGAAGGTCTTCAGGCTCTGCTCGCTGGTGGAGCGCAGCGGGATCAGCGTCAGGTCGAGCGGGATCGACGTGTGACCGCCAACCAGCAAACGACGCAGTTCGTCCGGCTTGAGTTCGTAGGCTTTCAGGCCTTCTTTCTCAAGGTTGCTGAACAGCTCTTTCTGGCGCAGGCAGGTGTCGTTCTTCTGGTAATGCGCCAGATCGAGTTTGCCGGCATAGGCAAAGAACTGGTGACCGAAACCACCGCCCGGGCCGCGACCGACCACGCCGATCACGTGCGGGCCGTGGGGCAGGTTCACTTCGACAAGGATGTAGCTGGTGTCGGAAGCGAAGTAGAAGCGCCGCGATTGTTCCAGGCTGTATTTGCCGAAACTCATGTCCGACATGCGCGCCAGAATCGGGAACTGCAAGGCGTTGATCGACGCCGATTTACCGAGGTTGTTCGCGCCGTAAACCGACAGCGGTTCTTCCAGCGGGAACAGGCCGAGGCTGTAACCGGCGGTGTTCAAAAGGGCAAAGCGGCGGATGCCGTAGCGTTCCTGGCTCATGCGTCGGACTCCTGTTCTTCGGCAATGGCGCGGGCCAATGCATCTTCTTCGCTCTCTTCCTCAAATTCGGAGAGATCGAGCGGGTCGTCGGTTTCGAGGAATTTGGCTTCCGCCGCTTCATCAATCAGCACTGGCGCCGGCAACGGCAGAACGCTGTGCACGCTGGCCGCCAGATCGCGGTCCTGCTGCACCGACAGGCACACGTCGAGGAAGCGGTGCATCGGCGGCAGGAAGCGGTACACGCCGTTTTCTTCGCTGGCAAAGCCGAGTTGAGTCATGCGGCGCATGATCTTTTCTTCGAGCTCTTCAACGGTCTGCACTTCGGCCTGAATGAACAGGTCGCGGTACTTCTCCAGCAGCGATGGCAGTTCTTCACGGCCGAGGCTGCCGCCATCGAGCACGGCGATCGGGTCGCGGCCCTGATCGGCCAGATGCTCGACGAGGATAAAGGTGAATAGCGCCAGACGCTGCGCAGTCTTGTTTACCGCCGCAGCGGCCATGTCCGGCACAAAGTAGTAGAAACCTCGGGTATCGCAAACCAGTTCAAAACCCAGCGCCTTGAACAGCGTGCGGTATTGATCCTGGAAGTTCGACAATTGCGCGTACAGCTCCGGATCGCGGCGGCTGACGTGGTAACCCTTGAACAGCTCGCGGAAGATCGGCGCGAGTTGCGACAGTTCGGAAAGATCAAGATGCATTGGGGATGCTCGCAGAATTCTCGGCGGCGCTGTCGCTGGCCGAGAGCAGGGCGAAGGAGCGCAGGCTGACCTGGTGCTCGTGAGTGTGGTATTCGCGGCGTTCCAGACGCTCACGCTTGAAGCGCTTTTCCCGCGACAGGCGCGAGAACCAGTAGAGCAATTCGTCGGTGGCGCCGTCCGGTTCCTGCTCGAGCAGCCAGGTCATCAGATCCGGCATCGGCAAGGCTTCTTCGCAGCGGTCGACCATCTCGCGCACGGTGCGGGGCGCGCGTGGGGCTTCGCCCTTCTGGGTCTTGTGCGCCTTGGGGAAACGCGCCGGTTTTGGCTCGAAACGCGCCAACGCATAGACGTAGGCTTCGACCTGACTGGCGCTGCCGAGGAAGGTGCTTTGCGGGCGGGTGAACAGCGGCATCGCGGCTTGCGGCACGGCGTCGATGCCTTTACGCCGAATGGCGGCCAGGGCCAACGCGGCGCCACGGGTAACGGCGTTGTGCCGGCGCGCTTCTTCACGCAGCGGCAGCAGCAGTTCGCGGGCGTGACGCAACGTCAGTTGGGCGCTGGTCTGCATCTCGAGGATGCGTGCGTGGGTGCGCAGCAGCATGTCGTCGTCGACCAGATGGCCGAGGCGTTGCTGTTCGCTGAGCATCTTCAGCAATACAGTTTCGACCTTGCGCACGCCTTGTTCGAAGGCGCCGTCGGCGTTTACCAGATCGATCATCGGCTCGACGTATTCGTCCCACGTCGCCAGTACTTCGGCGTAACGCTGACGCAATGGAATCTGCCGATCGCTGGTCTTCGCGCGTTCTGCGACGGCGACCAGCGCCTGTTCGTCGTTGTCGAGCTTCTTCAGTACGTCGCGCACGCGCATGTCGAGCAGGCGCAACTGGCGGGCGAGGTCGTGGCCATCGCGGACTTCGAATGCGTCCTGGATATACCCGGCCAGACGTTCGAGGTGACGCAAATAGGCTTCGATTTCCAGGCACAGGCCCAGTCGGTGCTCGCGACGCAGATAAGCGAGGAAATCGTGAATCTGTGCGTTCAGCTCGAAACGGTTCGGGCTTTTCGCCACCGGAATCAGGATATCGAGGCGAATCCACACGTCGAGCAGGCTGGTGATGTCCTGCGGCGTGCTGTCCAGTTGTTGGGCGGCCAGTTGCGAGCGCAGTTCGTTGAGGCTCAATGTGCCTTGGTCGAAGTGCTCACACAGTGGCTCAAGCAGTGCCCAGTGTTCAGCGAGGGCGCGCAAGACGCGCTTGGGTTCGATCATCGGAATGCCCGGCTGGTTGGCAATGAAAAGCGGCGATTGTACTGCATCACGAAGGATGCGATTCACTCTCGGGACGGGCTGTCGCATTCTTTGTATAAAGAGCGTGGGTAAAGCGCCTCGTGAAAGAGTATCGATCTACAACGGGCGATCTTGAACGAAGGGCGGTAGAATCAGCGCACTTCAGTTATCCACAAGTGGCCGACCCTTGCTAATCGAGTCCCGCCGCCGCGCCTATTTGAACGCCATGCAGGTGGTCAACTGGCTGCCGCGCACCGAATTGCCCTTCGCCGCACCGTCGCGGCCCGAGCTGCTGGACATGCCCGAGCCGGAGGTAGAAGCGCCGGTTGTGTCCGCGCCGCAAGCCGATGCGCCGGAGCAAACGGCTGCCGCTCGTCCGGTCGAACGGCCGAAAATCGAAGTACCGCGGCCGTCGTTGGCGAGTACCCGCACCGGTGCCAAACCGGTAGAAGAGGCCGACGACACGCCAGTCGTCGCCAAACCGGCACCGGTGCCACCACCGCGTTTCGCCCTGCAATTACTGCGCGCCGGGCGATGCCTGCTGCTGGTCGAGTTACCCACAGGCGAACCGTTCCAGAGCCGTGATCCCGCCTATTTGCTGCTGAAAGACATGCTGCGCGCCGCCGGTCTGCCGGATGCGCCGCAAATCGTCGGTGAGCCGGTGCGCTGGCCGTGGCTCAATCGCGGCACCATGGATCAAGGCCCGGAGGCGGCGCGTGATTTCGTTCAGGGTTTCCTTTCCGTGCAAATGGAAGCCGCACCCTGCGCCTGTCTGTGGCTGATCGGCCTTCCGGCGGTGCGTTTTGCCGGTGAAGCGGATGCCGAAGCGTTCAATCGTGAGTTGCAGATCGAAGGTCTGGGCTCGGCCTGGGCCATTCCCGGTCTGGAATTGTTAATGGAAGAGCCACAGCGCAAGGCCGCTGTGTGGCAAGCCATGCGTCGGCTGATGGCGCGCTGGAAAGAATCGAATGAGTGACGCTGTATCGTTCCGCCCGATGACCGAGGCGGATCTGGAAACCGTGCTGAAAATCGAGTACGCCGCGTACAGCCACCCGTGGACCCGGGGGATTTTTCTCGACGGCCTGGGTAAATACCAGATATGGCTGATGTTCGAAGGTGAGCAACAGGTTGGCCACGGGGTGGTGCAGATCATTCTCGATGAGGCGCACCTGCTCAACATTACCGTCAAACCGGAAAATCAGGGGCGTGGGCTGGGGCTGACGTTGCTTGAGCATCTGATGTCGCGGGCGTATGCGGCTTCTGCGCGAGAATGTTTTCTGGAAGTGCGTGACAGCAATACGGGCGCGTTCAAGTTGTATGAACGTTATGGCTTCAACGAGATTGGCCGGCGTCGGGATTATTATCCGGCGGTGGGTGGGCGTGAAGATGCCGTGGTCATGGCCTGCACCCTGGTTGACTGATTACCTGTAGGAGCTGCCGAAGGCTGCGATCTTTTGATTTTATTTTTGATGTTACGGAACAAGATCAAAAGATCGCAGCCTTCGGCAGCTCCTACAGGGACCGAGTTTCAGCTCAAGTGATCAACGGTTGCCATCCAGCGGATCGCGCCGCGCCAGCTCCGCCTCATCCAGCCCATTGCCACCGCCAATGTCATCTTCATCGACGATGCTCAGATCCCAATCGGCCTGATTGCCTTCCCCGGCCTCTTCGGCATCCCGCGCGCCATCTTCATGAATCAGCGTTTCTGGACTGAGGTCATCGTCGGTGGGTTCATGATCACTGACTGAAGCCCCGGTCATACCCGCCTCGCGCACCCGTTCACGCGGCATCAACTGCTCGCGTTCACGCTCGGGAATCTCATCACCGATTTTCGCACTGGGTTCGTCTTCATCGAAATCCAGCTCATGCACCGAACCCATGCGGTCTTCGTTATCATCGATGGGCTCCGGTTGCACCGCATCGTAAGGGCGTCGTGAATCAGTCATGGCAATTCCTCATACTGTGGGCCTTACTTAGGTGGACTCACCGGGCACACGAGAATTCCAATGAAATCACTTGCGGTGACGGCGTGACCCCGACGGGTGGTCGTCTGTCATACCAGCGCATCTTTCTTGAGGCCTTACAGCATGCATGACTTACAAGACCTGATTGATAACAACGAGCGTTGGGCTGACGCGATCACCAAGGAAGACCCGGATTTCTTCGCCAAGTTGGCGCGCCAGCAAACGCCGGAATATCTGTGGATCGGCTGTTCCGACGCACGTGTACCGGCCAACGAGATCGTCGGCATGCTGCCGGGTGATCTGTTCGTGCACCGCAACGTTGCCAACGTGGTGCTGCACACCGACCTCAATTGCCTGTCGGTGATCCAGTACGCGGTCGATGTGCTCAAGGTTAAACACATTCTCGTCACCGGCCACTACGGCTGCGGCGGTGTACGCGCCTCGATGCAGGATCGTCAGTTCGGTCTGATCGACGGCTGGCTGCGTTCGATCCGCGATCTGTACTACGAAAAACGTGAAGAACTGGCCAAGTTACCGACCGAAGAAGAGCAGGTTGATCGCATGTGCGAACTCAACGTGATCCAGCAAGTGGCTAACGTCGCCCACACCAGCATCATCCAGAACGCCTGGCATCGCGGGCAGAGCCTGTCGATCCACGGTTGCATCTACGGCATCAAGGACGGTCGCTGGAAAAGCCTGAACACCACCATCAGTGGTTTCGAGCAATTGCCGCCGCAATACCGTTTGCGTCCGGTTGGCGCGTTGTAAACGGCCTTTCAGCGCAAACCCGAGTGCCGCCAGCGCTGTAAAAAGTGCTGGCCCTCGATGCTGGGCGGTTCGTCGTAACCGGTGATCCACCCTCGACAGCGTTTGGCTCCGCAGCCGCAGGCAAACTGATGCAGCAGTTTGTCTTCGGTGGCGGCGTAGTCCATGGTCAGCCGCTCCCCCC
Source organism: Pseudomonas sp. B21-041 (assembly GCF_024748675.1). NCBI lineage: Bacteria > Pseudomonadati > Pseudomonadota > Gammaproteobacteria > Pseudomonadales > Pseudomonadaceae > Pseudomonas > Pseudomonas sp. B21-041. The sequence goes on along the minus strand of NZ_CP087175.1, from coordinate 5,384,605 downwards.
TGTGGATATCTTTCAACGCCCACAACCACAGCTCGCTCATGTCGAGAAACACGTTGGGGTCGCAGGCGTGTTCGATCAAACCGCAAAAGCGCGGATCGTAAATGTGGATGCCCGTCAGCATCTGTCGGGTCTGTCGGCAGCGATAGGGCAGTAGTTGCCCTGACACCCGGCACATCCGATGGCTTTGCAGAAACTCACGCCGCGCCGCGACCCCCATAGGGCTGGCGTGCGCATCGTGGATGATTTCGAAATCGGCACTGGCGGGAAACCCCAGTCGCACCGGCAAACCGGCGAAGGGGTAAATACCTTCAGTATCGCGTGGCGCCGATTGCGCCATGGCGTGGATATTCATAACAGTCCTTGCCGCAAAGGTTTTGCGACTTCCTGGGGGTGACGTCCTGTCAGTGCTGCAGCACTTCTGTTTGGATCCAATCGTGTCGTATTAGGTATAGCTGGTCTACTGTCAGATCTGACAGGAGAGTTAGACGCTTTCCCGCGTCAGCATTGGCTGACACGGGAGCGCTTCAAGCGATTACAGATGCGGGGCGGGAACGGCGGTGGCAGGCAGCGGTGCCTGCAATTGCTTCAGTTGGGCCTTGATCGGGGTGGTCGCGCACTTGGCGACGGCCTGTTCCGGGGTCAGGTTGCGGATCGAGGTGTAGAACAACTCGCAGGTTTTGACCTTCTGCGTCACCTGCCACGTCTGTGTGCAACTGTTGAGCGTGGCCTGTGCATCGCTGCCTGGTTTACTGCCCATGCCCGCCTGCCAGCAGGCCGCGCTCAAATCCTGGCCCATGACTTTCAGACCTGCAGCATCAGCCTTGGCCTGTGCGTCGTCGCCGGTGTAGCTTTTCGGGTCAGCGGCGTACCAGATATAACTCGGGTGGTTGGAACCCAGCACCGGCACTTTCACGCCTTCGCTCGGGCTGATCGTCGCCAGGCCCAAGACATTCACGGTTGGCCCGTATTGCTGCTTGATCCAGTTACGCACCGGCGCGCCGAACGCGACCATCGGCAGCGTCGTGCCGCTGGCGGTCTGGCTGAACTGTTTGACCAGGGTGGTCTGGTAGTCCTTGAAGTAGTCATACACGCCTTCCAGATCACTGCCAGCATTGGACGGCGCAGCGATCGGGGCGATATCGATGATGGTTTGATAGGCCGGCGTCTGCTCGGCAGGAATGCCATTGTCAGTCAGCAGAGTCGCCCAACGATCGGTGGTGTTCGAACGCAAATAATCTTGCGCTTGGGTCAGCGAGTAATCCGGCGGGAAGTGCAGCAATTCGACACTTTTACGGTTTTCCAAAGCCATGCCCAGCGGCAGGAACAGATACCAGCTGTAGGCCCATTTGCCATCGGCATTGAGCTTGCTGGCGCCGGTGTAGGCCAGATCGCCCGCGTCCAGCAGCGCCGACAGCGGTTTGTCGTAATCCTTTGGCACGCCGGTGATTTCGGCGTAGAGCTGGCCGTTATCGGTTTTTACCAACACCTTGGCATCGGCATAACCATCGCGTTGCACGCTCTGGCTCAGGTAATGGGCGACGGTCTGTTCCAGCGTCCAGTTGCGGAAGCAGATTACGCTGCAATTGTTGGGGTAAGCGAACAGGCGGGTAACGCGTTCGGTGCTGCCCAGTTTCAGATCGACATCGGCGTGGGCGGCCGCGCTCAGCGTCAGCGCGGCAAGTGAGAGTCCTGGGAGTTTGAACATGCTCAGATCCTTTTCAGCGTGGGTTCCCCGCGTGTCGGGGGCGCCTCATAGTGGATCAGCCGCGTTTGACAGAGAAGCCGTCATTGGCAGATTTTTGCGCAAACTCGCAGGGCTGGTTTTCAGGCCGGAAAATGCAGGGCGTTGGTCAAATCGCCCATGGGTTGCTGACCCCGGGCAATCATCGCTTCGTCGCGTTGTTTGAGACCGTTGAGCGTTTCCAACTGGAAGACACGGGTGATCAACCGCAGGATCGATGCCGTGTCGTAGACCGTATGATCCACCGTGCCCCTGCGTGCAAACGGCGACACCACCAGCGCCGGTACTCGTGAGCCCGGCCCCCAGCGGTCGCCCTTGGGCGGCGCGACGTGATCCCACCAGCCGCCGTTCTCGTCGACCGTGACGATCACCACCATGTTTTGCCATTGCGGACTTTCACGCAGCACCTTCAGCGCACGCACGATGTGCCGATCCCCGGACGCCACGTCGGCATAACCGGCGTGCATGTTCAGGTTGCCCTGGGGTTTGTAGAAGCTCACCGCCGGCAACTTGCCCGCTTCGGCATCGGCGAAGAATTTGTTGCTGCTCGACTCATCGCCCAGGCCAGCGTCGCGCAGGCGTTTATTGCGCTCGTCGGGGTTCTCCGGGCCTTGTTGCTTGAAGTAGTTGAACGGCTGATGGTGATACTGGAAGTTGGGGATTTTCGGAATGCCGCCGGAATCCTTGTACTGATCCAGCGTCGCCTGCCACGCGCCGGCATACCATGCCCAGTCAATGTGCTTTTTCGATAGCTTGTCGCCGATGTGTTCGTGGGTCTGCGGCACCATCACGTTGGGCAGATCCGCTTTGGAATACGCCGGGCGCTCAGGGTCGCGAATCCACGTCGGCCAGTAGGGCGGGGCGAGGGTGTTGACGCCGAAGCCGTCCGGGGTCAGTGCGCTCGGGCCGAACTGCGGCGGGCCACTCATGGCGCTGGCCGGCGATTGCTCAAGCGGCTTGAGGCGCGGGTCGCTCGGATCATCGCTTTGCAGCGCGGCGATCTGCGATTTGGCCACTGAATTGGCCGCGTCAGGATAGAACGGCGCGGTGGCGCTGATCAGGTATTGGTGGTTGAGGAACGAGCCTCCGAAAGCGCCCTGGAAGAAGTTGTCGCACAGCACGAATTCCTGAGCGACATCCCACAGGCGCAGGGAATAGCGGCTCTGGGCGTAGTGGCCCATGGTCAAGCCACCGGAGTCGGCCCAGGCGACGAAGCCATCGTTCTTGCCGCCATTGATCTGCATTTGGTTCTGATAGAACACGTGCCACAAGTCGCGGGTCACCAGACCGAACGGCAAGTCCTCGCCGGTCGGTCCTTTGAGGGCGAACGGTGCGTTGGGCAGGTTTTGCTGAAACTGCGTGGCGTTGGGGTAAGTCACGCCATCAAGGGTTTGCGGGCCGATCTGCAGCACACCGCCCCAGACTGGAGGCAGGGTTTGCAGCAGCGAGCCGTCGCGATCACGTTGTTGATAGTCGCCGGGCTTGAGCGCGGTTAGCGGCTTTTCGACACCGGGGAAATCACCGAACAGGTTATTGAAACTGCGGTTCTCGGCGTAGATCACCACCACGGTTTTCACCTGATCGCGCAGGGCTTTGTCCAGCTCGGCGGGCGTCAGCGGGCGCTCGGCCGGTTTGCCCGGTTGATCGCTGGCGCTGCCACACCCGGCCAGCGTGGCACCGACACCGAGCACCGCGACGCCGCCGAGGAAGCGACGGCGACTGGTGTCGGTGGGGTGATTGGATGCGGGTGCGTCAGTACCGTCTGTGTCGTCTTTCATCGTTCAGCCCGTTTTGCTTAATTGTTTCAGTATGTTTCGGGCGGACGCTAGCAAGGCAATGTGACGGTTGGGTGACAGGTCTTGCGGGGGCAGCAGGATTAGCCAGGCATGAATTGAGTGAGCGAGTAACCGAGTCGGCTGGCCGCCATGATCGCAATCATCACCACCAGAAACAGCAATTGCAGCGGACTGAAATGCGCCCAGTGCAGCGCGGTCAGCCAAGGGCGGCGGCTGCTCAGCACTGGATCGAGCGAACCGATACGGCGTTTGTCTACCCGCCCGATCAGGATCGTGCCAACGTAAGTGAGCGCCCCCAGCGGGCCGAGCAGCAGCGAAAACAGCAGCAGCATGACCCCCTGCGGAACCCCGTGGCGTATCACCAGCCATCGCGTGTACGGGTTCCATTTACGTGGAATCAGCCACTCGGTGAGCCAAAGGTCCGGCAGGACCACGTGGGCCGTGAGCACCACCCACCAACTCAGTGCAATGCGAAAAAACCAGACCGGCACGCAGGCAAATATCATCGGAATGAAGACGAGGTCCATAGCGGTTTTTTGTGGGGACGGCAGATAGAACAGGCACAGCGCCAAGGCAATCGCGGTCCATAACCGCACCCAGGTTTCGGCGGCGATGGGACGTGGAAGGAAACGCCGCCAGAAGAAAACATCGGCGTAGGGCAACCGGGCGAGCAGGTCGGGAAAACGCCATTTGAGTTTATTCGAGAGTTCGTAACAGGCCTTCCATTCATCCCTCCCAAAGACGTCTGTCACCTTCTTTTGCTGCAGGGGCTTGAGCGGGTTGATCAACAGATGCGCCGCCTGAACGTCGGCCGCCGATATCCGGTCGCTTTCCGCCTTGGCGCGCAGATTGTCGTAGAAACTTTCCTGATCGCAGCGTTCGATCAACGTGTCCCAAAGCCAGTTCGGTTGCGGGTGCAGGCCTTTGTTGTGATCCCAGCCGAACAGTTGGCCGATGCGGTCGAACAGCGGCACACTCCACTCGCTGTCATTGAGCAAGTGCAGCAGGGTTTGCTGCCATTGTTCGCGGCGATCGAAAACCTGCAACCACGGTTGGGCGCTGTAGCGTTTGAGCACGTTGAGGAATTCGCGCTCGCTCTGGCCTTCGAGCAGCGCTTGCAGGTTGTCTCGATAGTCGGCCATCAGATTCTCGGCGAGAACCTCATGCTGACGATCATTCATCAACACGTCCTGCCACGGCCCCAACCATCCAAGTTGCTCGACGGCCCAGTTCAGCACCGGGCTGCGCAGTTGTGCCTGTTCAAAACACAACTGCAGTAACAGCCTTTCGAAGGCCTTGGCGCAGCCTTGCTGTTGCGCCTGATCCCAACGCTCGTCGAGATTTTCGGGCGACAGCCCCTCAAGCAGTTGCCGTGCGGCCTGCGCTTCAAGCGCATACGCCTCTGTGTCCGTGGCCGCCGTCAGTGGCTCGACAGGCAAAACATCATCCTTCGCCGGCGGCGCAAAAGGCTCGGGGGCTGCCGGGTTGACGGGCGGAAAGTCGAGATCGGCAAAATCCCACGCGGTGTTTTGCAGGTGGCTGTGGTTGTTTGCCAGCGCAGCATCGAGTGCCTGTGCGGCAAAGGCGCTGGAAGCCGTGGCCACGGCGACGTCTTCTTCGTCCGCAGGCTCAGCGTTTTCAAGGCGCCACCGGGCAATCGCCAGCGCTTGTTCGTAGGCTTCGCGCAAGCGCTGGAAACCTTCGGCATCCTCATCGGGACGGAAGGTTTTCAGTAGACGCGCATAGGCGCGTTTAATGTCGCGGGCTTCGGCTTCATCGTGCAGGTGCAGCACCGACCAGCAATCCATGGCCAGGCTCCTTATTGCCACGGAGTGCGATCAAGTTCGCTCAGGCGTCGGCTCAAGTCGGTGCGCACTTCACGGATCTGGCGCTCATCCTGAGAGTCGAGCGCGATCTGGAATTGCTTGGCCCAATCGCCCATCAGATCACGCATATCGCCCAAGCTTTCCTGATAGAGGCGCTCCAGACGTGCAGTCAACAGCGTGTTGACCTGCTGCTCGCGCGGATGAATTTTCAGCTGTGCCAGGTTCTGCAGGCGTTGCTGGATCTCCTCGGGCGAGAGCACGCCCGGGTTGTTCTCGATGACCAGCGAATGCTGTTGCCCGGTCAGGGGAATCTTTACCTGGGCTTCGAGCAGGCCGTTGTTGTCGTAGGTGAAACGCACATCGAGAGCGACTTCGCCGGCTTTGCGTTTCGGCACCTTGATGTCCAGTTCGCCGAGTGCCACGTTGTCTTTGACCAGGCGGCTTTCGCCCTGAAAGATCCGTACGATCACTTGCTCCTGATTGTCGTGCAGCGTGTACACGGTTTTCACCCGACTGACCGGGACGATGCTGTTGCGCTCGATGATCGGCAGGTAGTGGCCGCTCTCATAGTTGCGGCCGACCTGTGTGGAGGTCTCGATGCCCAGCGTGTAGGAGCAGACATCGGTCAACACCACTTCTTCCAGCGCTGCAGCGCGAGCCTTGAGTGCCGCTTGAATCGCCGCGCCCTGTGCCACGACCTGATCCGGGTCGAGGGTGATCGACGGGAAGCGGCCGAACAGCCCAGCAGCGAGTTTGCGCACCAGCGGCATGCGCGTGGTGCCGCCGACCAACAGAATTTCGTCCAGATCGCTGACGCGGATGCGCGCATCGCGCAGCGCCCGCTCAATCGGCGCACGCAGGCGTTCGAGCAGCGGCATGTACAGCGTTGCCAACTGTTGCTGGGTGATGGTTTGCGTCCACTGCCGCTCACCGAGCTGCAAGCGGAATTCGGCGCTGTCGTCCTGGCCCAGCGCCTTGCGCACGCGTTCGGCCTCGCGACGCAGCGGCTGGATGACGCTGCTGCGCTCAGGGAAGTCGGCGGCCGAACGGTGCTGACTGATGAAGTGCTCCAGCAGCACGGTGTCGAAGTCTTCGCCACCGAGGAAGTTGTCACCGGCGCTGGCGCGCACTTCCATGACCCCTTCGAACAGCTCCAGAATCGACACGTCGAACGTGCCGCCACCGAGGTCGAAGACCAGGAACGAAGTTTCCTTGTCGCGCTGGTGCAGTCCATAGGCGAGGGCAGCGGCGGTTGGTTCGTTGATCAGCTTCTCGACCTTCAGCCCGGCCAGTTCGCCGGCGATGCGCGTGGCTTTGCGTTGAGCGTCGCTGAAGTAGGCCGGGACGCTGATCACGGCTTCGGTGACGGTTTCGCCATAGGCGCGTTCAACGTCTTCTTTCAGACTCTTGAGCACCAGCGCGGACAGCTCTTCCGGGCGAAACGCTTTGTCGGCCAGATACGTTTGCGTGGCGCTGCCCATGTGGCGCTTGAACAGCGACGCGGTCAGGCGCGGATGCGTGTGCAGACGCTCACGCGCCGCCTGACCCACCAGAATCCGGCCCTGATCATCCAGGCCGACAACGCTCGGTGTCAGGAACTGACCCAGGGCATTGGGCACCAACTCGGTGGCATCGCCACGCCAGACGGCGACCAGGCTGTTGGTGGTTCCCAGGTCAATCCCTACGATCATTGCAACGAACTCCCTTTGCGCTTGGTAAAAAATGGAAACATTTATGGGCGCGCAGAATATTACCGAGGGAGCGATGCGGTAAAGCAGGATGATGGCTCTGAGCCATTATTTGCGACAGGCAGCCCGACACAGGGCTGTTTCAGGAGAAAAGTGTGGGGCGCGGCCATCATGACTGCGCCCCGCTTGGGTTAAGGCATCACTGGCGGCGTATACGCCAGCGTCGTCCCCAACGCCCACAGCAACAGCAGCACCAGCGGCGTGTGCACCAGCAATTGCACAAAGGAGAATCCGATCAGATCTCGCGCTTTCAGCCCGAGTACGCCGAGCAGCGGCAGCATGTAGAACGGGTTAATCAGGTTCGGCAGCGCTTCGGCCGCGTTGTAGATCTGCACTGCCCAGCCGAGGTGGTACTGCAGATCATTGGCGACCTGCATCACGTACGGCGCCTCGATAATCCACTTGCCGCCACCGGATGGAATGAAGAAACCGAGAATCGCCGAGTACACGCCCATCAACAGTGCATAAGTGTCGTGGGAGGCGATGCTGACGAAGAACGTTGAGATGTGGTGCGCCAGGGTTTGCGCGTCCGTGCCTTTGACCGTGGTCATCAGCGCGGCGATCGAGCCGTACAGCGGGAACTGGATCAACACGCCGGTGGTGGTCGGCACGGCGCGGGCGACGGCATCAAGGAAACTGCGCGGCCGCCAGTGCAGCAAGGCGCCGAGCATGATGAACAGGAAGTTATAGGTGTTCAGCCCGGAAATCGCGGTGATCGCCGGTTTGGTTGAAAACTCATGGAACAGCCATCCCGCCGCCAACAGTACCAGCACGATGATCAGCAGCGGGCTGTGTTCCAGCCATTCACCCGGACGCGTACGCGGTTGCAGCGGTGGCAGGTTGAAGGCCGGGTCGATGCCACAGGCCTTGGCGTCGCGCGCTGAGTTCGGCCCGGGGGCGGTGGCGTAAGCGATGATGATCGAGATCACGATCAGCGCCAGCAGCATCACGCCGGACTGCCAGAGGAAAATCGTTTCGGTGAACGGAATCACCCCGGTGATCGACAGGATCGACGGCGGCAGGCTGGCGGGGTTGGCTTGCAACTGCGCGGCCGACGACGACAAACCCAGCGCCCACACCGCGCCAAGGCCCAGATAGGCAGCGGCGCCGGCGGCGCGGTAATCCATTTTCAGATCGGTGCGGCGGGCGAGGGCGCGGACCAGCAAACCGCCGAATACCAGCGACAGGCCCCAGTTGAGCAACGACGCGACCATTGAGATCAACGCAACCCACGCCACGGCAGAACGGCCGTTTTTCGGGATACGCGCCAAGCGATCAATCAGTTTCACGGCGGGCGGCGAGCTGGCGACTACGTAGCCGCCGATTACCACGAAGGCCATTTGCATGGTGAACGGGATCAGGCTCCAGAACCCGTCGCCGAACGCCATCGCCGCATCGGTGGGTTTCGCGCCCATGGCCAGGGTGGCCAGGGCGACGATGATCACGGCCAGCGCGGCGAATACCCAGGAGTCGGGAAACCAGCGTTCGGCAAAGCTTGAACAGCGCAGGGCAAAGCGCGCAGAGCGGCTATCTTCGATATCAACGGCCACAGGAAGTACCTCGGATTTTTATGGTTATTGTGGTCCGCGGGAACGCTCGCCGATCTCCACAACACAGAGATCCCTGTGGGAGCGAGCCTGCTCGCGAAGAGGTCGGCACATTCGACATTGAGGTTGCCTGAACTGACACTTTCGCGAGCAGGCTCGCTCCCACATGAGGTTCACTGCGATTGATCGGTGCTGGCGTCGGCCCGCTGGACAGGCATTAACAGTAATTCAACTGCCAATGCTTTGTGAGCAGCTTTTGCAAAACCGGGACTATGGTCTAACGGGTTGTCCACCAGCCCATTTACGTAGACCATGGGCGCCTTGGTTTTTTGCCTGCCAGAGTTCTTTGCCATGACCGCCCAAACCACGGCCAAACCCGTGCCGTTCAGCCGTTCCGACTACAAGACCCTCGGCCTTGCGGCCCTTGGCGGGGCGCTGGAGATTTACGATTTCATCATTTTCGTATTCTTCGCCCTGACCCTCAGCCAGTTGTTCTTCCCGCCGGAAATGCCCGAATGGTTGCGCCTGCTGCAAAGCTTCGGGATTTTCGTCACCGGTTATTTGGCGCGGCCGCTGGGCGGGATTCTGATGGCGCATTTCGCCGACAAACTCGGGCGCAAGAAAGTCTTCAGCCTGAGCATCCTGATGATGGCGCTGCCGTGCCTGCTGATCGGGACCATGCCGACTTATGCCCAGATCGGTTATTTCGCGCCGCTGCTGTTGCTGGCGCTGCGCATCCTGCAGGGCGCGGCGGTCGGCGGGGAGGTGCCGAGTGCCTGGGTGTTTGTCGCCGAGCACGCACCGGCCGGCCATCGTGGTTACGCGTTGGGCTTTTTGCAGGCCGGGCTGACCTTCGGTTATCTGATCGGCGCGCTGACCGCGACGTTCCTCGCGCAAGTCTTCACCCCGGCGGAAATCCTCGATTACGCCTGGCGTTATCCGTTCCTGCTCGGTGGTGTGTTCGGCGTGATCGGCGTTTACCTGCGGCGCTGGTTGAGCGAAACACCGGTGTTCATGGCCATGGAGGCGCAACGCGAGGCGCGGGTCGAACTGCCGCTGCGTACGGTGTTGCGCGAACATCGACTGGCGATGCTGCCAGCGATGTTGCTGACCTGCGTGCTGACTTCGGCGGTAGTGGTGTTCGTCGTCATCACCCCGACCATGATGCAGAAAACCTTCGGCATGACCGCCAGCCACACCTTCGCCCTCAGCGCGTTGGGCATCGTCTTCCTCAATATCGGCTGTGTGATTGCCGGTCTGTTGGTTGATCGCCTCGGTGCCTGGCGCACGGTCATGCTCTACAGTCTGCTGCTGCCATTGGGTATCGGTGTGCTTTATGGCTGCCTGATCAGCGGTGGCGAGTGGATTGGCATTGCGTATGCCATTGCTGGTCTGGCGTGCGGTGTCGTCGGCGCTGTGCCATCAGTGATGGTCGGCTTGTTCCCTGCGCGTATCCGCGTGTCCGGCATTTCCTTCACCTACAACATTGCCTACGCGGCGTGGGCGAGCATTACACCGCTGTTGCTGATCGGTCTGATGCCGTGGAGCCCGTGGGTCTGTGTGATGTTCTGCGCGGTGATGGGCGTTGTGGGGCTATTGACGGCAGCGTATTTTGGCGCGCGAATGCCGCGCACAGGACAATGTCAGGTGGCCGGAGCTGCCTGACAGCGTTCGCTCGAACTATTTTTGACCGACGGGTCGCAAACGCTCTTCAGAAAAGCTTTTCAAGGCCGATGGCTAGGCTGTATCCCGCTTTCTATCCTGCCCATCGGTACTTCCCCATGTTCAACAAACGCCTGAAGCAAGAGCTGACCGCTCTTCGTGAAGAACTCTCCAGCCTTGTGCAGGTGAAGGAAAGCCTGGAAAGCGAGATGCTGGTGCTGTGCCTAGAAGCTGACGGGCGCATTCAATCGGTCAACCAGAACTTCCTCACCGAGATGTTCTACAAGAGCCAGGACCTGATCGGTCGAGCGATTGAAGATATCGTCCCGGCCCACGTAAAGACCGACGAATTCCATCACCGCTTCAAAAACGCCATGACCCGCGGCGAGCATTTCGCCGGTGCCGTGCGCCTGTTGCGCGGCAATGGTGAGGAGGCGTGGCTGCGTTCCATCGTGCAACCGGTGCGTTCTTCGGACGGGCGGATCAAGCACATTTCGCTTTACGCCAGCGACCTGACCCGCACCATCGAAGCCTCGCGTGAACACGAAAACCTGATCGGTGCGCTGGTGCGTTCGACGGCGGTAATCGAGTTCGACCTCAACGGTAATGTGCTCAACGCCAACGATCGCTTTCTCAGCGGCATGGGTTACAGCCTGGCGCAGATCAAGGGCAAACATCACCGCATGTTCTGCACGCCGGAGGAATACAACAGCGCCGAGTACCAGAATTTCTGGCGTCGTCTGAACAATGGCGAGTTCGTGGCCGAGCGCTTCAAACGTGTCGACAGCCATGGTCGTACGGTGTGGCTGGAGGCGTCCTACAACCCGGTGGTCGATGCCAACAACAAGCTGTACAAAGTGGTGAAGTTCGCCACGGTGATCACCGATCAGGTCAACCGCGAGCAAGCCGTCGCCGACGCGGCGAGCATTGCCTACAGCACTTCGCAGCAAACCGACAGCACCGCCCAGCGCGGTACCACGGTGGTGACTGAAGCAGTAAACGTAATGCGTGATCTGTCGCGGCACATGCAGGCCGCCGGTGAGGGTATCGAAGCGCTGAACGAGCAGTCGCAGGTGATCGGCACCATCGTCAAAACCATCAGCGGCATTGCCGAACAGACCAACCTGCTGGCGCTCAATGCTGCCATCGAAGCGGCCCGTGCCGGCGAGCAGGGCCGAGGCTTTGCGGTGGTGGCTGACGAAGTGCGGCAACTGGCGTCGCGCACCAGTCAGGCGACTGAAGAGATCGTCACCGTGGTGCGGCAGAACCAGGAAATGGCACGCAATGCCGTGGCCCTGATGACCGACGGCAAGCTTCAGGCTGAACAAGGGCTGGCGCTGGCGGCAGAGGCGGGCACAGTGATTGTCGAGATTCAGGACGGTGCGCAGAAGGTCGTCAACGCAGTGGGCCAGTTTGCCAATCAACTCTCCCACTGACCTGCACACAACCTCTGTAGGAGCTGTCGAGTGAAACGAGGCTGCGATCTTTTGATCTTGACTCCGAGGATCAACATCAAGATCAAAAGATCGCAGCGTGCCGCAGCTCCTACAGAGTTTTCACCTGCCTGTATTTCGATGCTGGCGCTACAATCGGCTCCTTTTCCCCGGAGCAGATTCCCATGAGCGATTCCCACCGCCGCCCGGTGCCCCTGAACAAAGCCTACCGTTTGCTCAACCACGGGCCGACCGTGCTGGTCAGCGCCGCCCACGACGGCCAGCGCAACATCATGGCTGCCGCCTGGGCGATGCCGCTGGATTTCGAACCGCCGAAAGTCGCCGTTGTCCTCGACAAATCCACCTGGACCCGCCAGTTGCTCGAAGCGTCCGGCACCTTCGTGCTCAACGTCCCGTGCGTCAATCAGGCTGACATCGTGCAAACCGTCGGCAATACGTCGGGTCTGGACATCACCCAAACCCAGGGACAAGACAAATTTCAGGCTTACGGTTTACAGACCTTCAATGGCGAACAAGTCGAAGCACCTTTGCTAGACGGCTGCGTCGCTTGGCTGGAATGCCGTTTGCTCCCGGAGCCGCGCAATCACGAGCAGTACGACCTGTTTCTCGCCGAAGTCATCGCCGCCCATGCCGATGAGCGTGTGTTCAGCGACGGGCGCTGGCATTTCGAAGGGCACGATGGTTTGCGCACGTTGCACCACGTGGCGGGTGGGCATTTCCTCAAGATCGGTGATGCGGTGGATGGTAAGACGTTAGCGGTCTGAATAAAGGCTGATGGCAAAACATTACCGGATGTTGCAAGGTAGAGGGCATCGTCGAACCGATCAGGCGCATGCCCCATGGATCTTTCCCTTTCAAGTTATCTGGCGCCGTTGCTGTCGTTGGCCCTGTTGTGGACGGTGGCCGTGGTCACGCCCGGCCCGAACTTCTTCAACATCGCGCAACTCGCGGTCAGCCGCTCCCGCCGACACGGTGTAGTCGCGGCGCTCGGCGTGGCCAGCGGAACCGTGTTGTGGGGGCTGGCGGGTGGCCTGGGCATTCAGTCGCTGTTCAGCGCCGCACCAACGTTGTACTTGAGCTTCAAGATTGCCGGTGGTTGCTACCTGATCTATCTCGGGCTCAAGCAGTTCAAGCGCAAGGCGCCGATAGTCCCAGGCACGCTCGATACCTCGGAGCAAACGTTGCTTGGCGCTTACGGACGGGGCTTTCTGGGCAACATGACCAATCCCAAATCCGCACTGTTCGTCGCCACCATCTTCGCCACCGCCATGCCGGCTCACATCCCGCCACTGATGCTGGCGCTGGCGGTGCTGACCATGGCGACGTTGTCGTTCAGTTGGTATTGCTGCGTGGCGCTGTTCTTCGCCAGTCGGCGGATCGCCGGTGTGTATGAGCGTTCGCGACAATGGCTGGATCGCTTCGCGGGCGGATGCTATCTGTTGTTTGGGGTGCATCTGGTGGCTAATCGCTGAGCCGGGGAATGTCCCGAGTTAAATCAGTTGCAAACAAAAGGCCTACCTCGCGGTAAGCCTTTTTTGTTTGCGTCCTAGCCTCAATCCCCCAGCGCTTCCCCCTCACGCCGTGGATCCGCGCCCCCCTCCAACGACGCTTTCCCCTGCGCATTCTTGACCCGCACGATGGCCTGGGTGCCGCTGGTCATGTCGATTTCATTTACCGCATGCCCTTTGTCTTTCAGCGCCTGAATCAGCGCCGGGCTGAACTGGCCTTGTTCCAATTCGGTCGGGCCATTGCGGCTGCCGAAGTTGGGCAGGCTGATGGCGCTTTGCGGGTCGAGGTTCCAGTCGAGCAGGCCGACGGTGGTTTTCGCCACGTATTCGATGATTTGCGAACCGCCCGGCGAGCCGACCGTGGCGACGAATTCGCCGCTGTGGCGATCGAAGATCAGCGTTGGCGCCATCGACGAACGCGGGCGTTTGCCCGGTTCGACGCGGTTGGCGACTTTCTGCCCGTTCTCTTCAGGGATGAACGAGAAGTCGGTCATCTGGTTGTTCAGCAGAAAACCCTGAACCATCAGGTGCGAGCCGAACGCGGCTTCGATGGTGGTGGTCATCGACACAGCGCCGCCGAGGTCATCCACCGCGACCACTTGCGAGGTGGAGATGCGCAGCGGCGAACGGTCCGGGGCGTAGGCGACCTGCAGACCCGGTGGCGTGCCCGGTTTGGCGCTGCCCATGCTGCGTTCGCCTATCAGGCTGGCGCGGCTGGCCAGATAACCCGGGTCGACCAGGCCTTTGATCGGCACCGGCACGAAGTCGGTGTCGGCGACGTATTGCGCGCGGTCGGCGTAGGCCAGACGTTCGGCCTCGGCGATCAAATGCACGGCCTGCGGATCCGGTTCAATGCCGGCCGGTTTATCGGTCTTCAGCGGTTTGAGCGGTGTCAGCGAAAGACGTGGATCGCGGGTTTCCAGCGCCTGCAACGTGCCGAGAATCTGCGCCACGGCGATCCCGCCCGACGACGGTGGCGGCATGCCGCAGACCTGCCAGCGTTTGTAGTCGGTGCACAGCGGCGCGCGTTCCTTGGCCTGATAGCGCTGCAGATCGTTCAGCGACAGGCTGCCGGGGTTGGCGTGGCCTTGCACTTTGGCGACGATTTCTTCGGCGATTGGGCCTTTGTACAGTGCGTCCGCACCTTCGTTGGCGATGCGTTTGAGCACTGCGGCCAGAGCCGGGTTTTGCAGGCGCGTGCCGACGGCTTTGACGCTGCCATCGGCGTTCAGGAAATACTTGGCCATGTCCTGCGACTGGCGAATGACTGGATCTGATTCCAGCAGCGAATGCAGGCGCGGCGAAATGGCAAAGCCTTGCTCGGACAGTTTAATCGCCGGTTCAAACAGCTTGGCCCACGGCAGGCGACCGTGTTGTTTATGTGCCATCTCCAGCGCGCGCAACACGCCCGGTGTACCGACCGAGCGACCGCCGATCTGCGCCTGAGGGAACGACATCGGCTGGCCATCGGCACGCAAGAACAGCTTTTCGGTCGCGCCGGCCGGTGCGGTTTCGCGGCCGTCATACGTGCGCACTTGTTTACCGTCCCACAACACGATCATTGCGCCGCCGCCGATCCCGGAAGACTGCGGCTCAACCAGGGTCAGCACCGCTTGCATCGCAATCGCCGCATCAATCGCCGAACCGCCTTGACGCAGCATTTCGCGACCGGCCTCAGCAGCCAGAGGATTGGCAGCGGCAGCCATGTGTTTGCTGGCGTGACGGGTTTGCAGGTCGGTGCGGAAACCGGAAGCGGCTTCCGGGGCCAGCGGCAAAGTCGAGGAGGGCGGGGCGTTGCACGCGGTGAGGGTCAGGGCGCTGATGATCAGCGTCAGGGCTGGCAGGCGAAAGCGGCTCAAGGGCAAGGCTGAAAACACGCGGGCTCTCCGTCCGTGGGATAAAAGTCTCAGGGACTTTATCGACCGCTCGGTCGCGACGCAAACCGATGGGCATTTTTGTCTTTCTTTTCAGGGCGGATGTTCGCTAGGGTCAACCGCAATCGACCGACCGCACACGTCCCCTGTAGGAGTGAGCCCGCTCGCGATAGCGGTGGGTCAGTCAGCAATGATGTTGAATGTGATAACGCTATCGCGAGCAGGCTCACTCCTACAATTACAAGATCAACAAGAGACCGATATGCACAGCGAGTTCCCCACCGAATCCAGCTACCGCGATCAACGCGAACAGTTCATCGCCGCCGCCAATGCCGCCGGCGCCACGCTCACTTCCTACACACATCCGCGCTGCGGCCCCTTTGGCGAACCCCTGAGCACCGACGTCGCCGTGCTCGGCGATCCACAGGCCAAACGCCGACTGGTAGCGCTCAGCGGTACGCACGGTGTCGAGGGCTATTACGGCTCGGACTGCCAGATCGAATGGCTGAAAACCTTCGAACCTGGTTCGCTGCCCAAGGATGTCGCGGTGGTCATGGTTCACCTGATCAACCCATGGGGCACGGCGTGGTTGCGCCGGGTCAACGAAGACAACATCGACCTCAACCGCAATCATCTGGATTTCACCGGGCCGCTACCGGATAACCGCGCATACGCCGCACTGCATGAAATCTACGCCTGCACCGATTTGCACGGCCCCGAGCGCCAACGTGCGGATGCCTTGCTCGATGCGCAAATCAACGAACACGGCTGGCCGGCGGTGATGTCGATTGTCGAGGGTGGTCAACACAGCCATCCCGACGGACTGTTTTACGGCGGCCGCGCGCCGAGCTGGTCGAATCGCACCTTGCACCAAATCATCAAAACGCATCTGGCTGGCGCTGAAACCGTGATGTGTTTTGACCTGCACACCGGCGCCGGCGAGTACGGTCATCCGATGTTGCTGACCATCACCCAGGCGCCTTACCCGGCACTCGCGCAGGCCCAGGCAATTTATGGCTCTTGGCTTTACACCCTGCACACCGGCGCCGACACCTTGAGCGAAACCGGAGTGGCCGCGACTGCCACCGGTTACACCTCACAGGCGTTGCTTAATGCATTGCCGGACGTGCAATTGATGCCGTTCGTGATCGAGTGCGGGACGTATCCGGGGCCGGATGTGCATCGGCATTTGCGTGATGACCAGTGGCTGCATTTGCACGGTGATCCGCTGGATGCGATAGGGCGCGAGATCAAACTGAATCTGCTTGAGCAGTTCTATCCAACTGATCCGGATTGGCGGGCGATGGTCGGTTTGCGCACTCGGCAAATCTGGGCGAAAGGGTTGTCGGCGTTGGCTTGCTGAAAAGGCATTTCGCGCCTGTAGTACCTCGCCGCAACTTGGCGGTTGCTCTGCATTTTTCCTACAGATTTTTCAGGTCGACAACTTACGCGCCCTTACCTGAGGATGGTTTTTATCGTTTTTTCCAGGATGGATTTCAGATGAAAAGGATGAGTCCGTTGCCATTCAACTCTATGTTCAGTCGGCCATTGTCATGAGTTTTTCCAATGAGGACCGCGATTTTCTGGTGGCGATGGGCAGTCGCATTGCTCACTTACGCACAGTTCACGAGATAACACAGACTCGGTTTGCACGGGCTTTAGGTCTTTCCCGGCAAACCTTTCAGGGCTACGAGGAGGGCACTCGCAGCATGCCGGTGACGACACTGGTGAAGATGGCATTTGCGCTTCGCGTGCCTGTTGAAGACCTGCTCGGCGTTCCCTCGTACACGGAGAGGCCCAGACGCAGCTTGACCTCGACGTGGTATCGACGGCTGCAGTCCATCAATGAACTTTCGAAGGTCCAACAGAAGGTCATTGCGCAGATGCTCGACGCGCTGATCGCGCAGGCAGCGACCAAAACGAGCAACGAAGAAAAAGAAGTTTGAAGTAACCCAAAGAACGCGGAACCAAGGTGCACGAACACCCTGGCCCCGCTAACCAAAAGCAGCTAGACAGGAGCTAATCATGGCTAAAACCAATCATACGTCATCAACCCCCATCACTGAACGCCGGCTGAAAATCGCCGCTGATTTTTACCCCGTCCACACAAAGGAAAAATCCTACAGCCCCGCCAAACCGGTGCCCTGGATCAGGCTTCGCGGGCTGTGGTTGCGGCAGGCGGGATTCGAGGTGAACGAGAACGTCAAAGTGCGTGTGATGAAAGGGTGTCTGGTGATTACAGCGGAATAGATGAATCGTCCGAGTAAAGCCGCAACGCTATTTGCGTAGGAAAAAACGCCGCTAACCCTCAAGGGATAGCGGCGTTTTTTCTCAAATAGCGCTTTTGATTATCTTGAATTTTGTGGCGGGCGAGGCCGGTATTACTTGGCTAAAAGCCTGATTGTGAGGAAGGCATTATCTTGAATTTGATATTGGCTTATGTGAAAAAAGGCGAAGTGCAAACTGTAAGCACTGATCCAATCGAAAGGGCTGAAGAAAGGCCTTCTGTAGGTGGGGAGCCGGAGGGGGGATTATTGCAGGCATAAAAAAACGGCCTACCTTTCGGTAAGCCGTTTTTAGTACTTGGTGGCTACACAGGGACTTGAACCCCGGACCCCAGCATTATGAATGCTATGCTCTAACCAACTGAGCTATGTAGCCAAGTGGCGCGCATTATTCCCCTGAAATGGAAAAGCGTCAAGCGTAAATTTAAAATATTTCTTCTTATTTTCAACCGCTTATCCTCCAGCCCGGAAAATCCGGGCCGGGCGGGGCATCAACGCAGCTGAAATCTTGCCGTATTGGCGCTCAAGGCGTGGCTGCCCCGACTCAGGGTATCCGCCGCAAGGTTCACCGCGCGTGCGCCTTCGAGCAGACGCACGGCCGCCTGATCGACCTGCTGGATATTGCCGCTGACTTCGTCGGCGGTGCTCGCCTGTTCCTCAACCGCCGTGGCGATCTGCGCCAACGTGTCGGTAACGCTTTGCACGGCGCTGGCGATTTCACCCAAACGTTCACCGAGACCGGTGACTGACTCGGCATCGGTTTGCGCCTGGCCGCAGGCAGCTTCCATCAAACTCACGGCTTCGTTGACCGTTGCGCGCAAACTGTCGACCGTACCGGCGATCTGCGCAGTTGACGACTGTGTACGTTGCGACAGGCTGCGCACCTCGTCGGCGACCACGGCAAAGCCGCGACCCTGTTCACCGGCGCGTGCGGCTTCAATGGCTGCGTTGAGCGCGAGCAGGTTGGTCTGTTCGGCAACACCGCGAATGGTGTCGACCACCAATTGAATCTGCTGACCTTGTTCACTGACCCGACCGAGTGCCGCTGCAGTTTCGTTCAAACGCTGATTGAGCTGCTGAATACTTGCCGTAGTGCGTTGGCTATCGCGGCTGCTGTCAGCGGCAATGCGCCGGGTGTGCTGAGCGCTGCCGGAGGCCTGTTCGCAGCTTTGCGCCACGCCTTGCGAGGTCGCGGCCAATTGCGTGGCAGCAGCGGCGATCTGGCTGATCTGCAACTGTTGCGCCTCGACTTCGCTGAGGGCGCCGCTGGAATGCTCGTTGAGACTGCGCACGGCGCTGCTCAGTTGCGAAGTCTCGTGATCGACGCCAAGCATGCTGCTACGCAGTTGCACCACGGCCACGTTGAGTGCAGTGCTGATCGCCGCGAGTTCATCACGACCCACGACCGGCACTTGCAAACTCAGATTGCCATCGCGCAGGGCTTCGGCGAGTAGGGTGATGCCGCTGGCGCTGCGACGGATCGAGGCTTGCAGGCAGACAAACAGGTACAACGCCGCGAGCAGCAGGCAGCCGAAAATCGCCGCGACGATGATGAACTGACGAATCGCCGAGCTGTGGTAGGCATCGAGTCGTTGATCCAGCGACACCAGCGATTGCTGGCGCAGTGCGGCTAGGTCGGTCAGCAGCGCATCGAGGCTGCGTTCGAACTCTTCGGGTTTGAGATTGATAGAGCCGCCGAACACGCCGTCGTCCAACACCTTCAGACCGCTGTCGAGGTTTTTGAGGCTGTCGTGGTATTGGCTGGCCCAGCTCTGCTGATCTTGCGGCAGACGTGCTTCGAGCAGCGTGGCCGTTTTGACCAGTTGCTCGCGGGCGTCACCGATGCGGCTGCGCAGGTCGCGCAACTGCAAACGGCTTTGCAGGGTGAATTGGCCGGAGACGACCGAGGCCTGGCCGACGGCGGCAAGGCGTCCAACGCGTTCGATCAGGTCCGGGGCGTGTTGCGTGGAGATCTGCGTGAGCAGATAGGTTTCCAGCCACGGCGCGAGGGTCAGGCGATTGTCCATGACGATCTGCTCGCGCAACGCTTGCAGGGCGCTGAGGGCGTTGGTGAAACGGTCGTAACCGTCCGGCCACCAACCGACACCGCTGAGGCTTTTCGAGTCCAGGCCGTTGAGCGCGGTTTGCAGCGCTTGATAGCGGGTGAGTGTTTCCCCCTCGGCGCCTTCATTTTTCAGCGCAGCGCCTAAATCGGTGGTGGCTTGCAGAACCGCCGGTTGCACCGCGTCGAATGCGCCCATGGCGGCGAGGGTGGCCGGCGTCGGTTGGCGATTGGTTTCCGTGGCGCGCCAACGCGCGGCGCGGTCACGTTGGGCGGCGAGCAGGTTGTCCAGCGCATCCAGCGCGAGCAACTGACGCACGCCGGCACGTTCGCCGGAAATCAGATTGAGTTTGTCGCGATAGTCCTGGCCAATCATCAACAGGCTGCCGGCCAACGGCAGAATGAACAGCAGAAACAACAACTGGAATTTACCTGCGAAGCCAAACCGCCCCAGCAATTTGATCCCCGGTGAAAGGAAAGCCTGCATGCCTCATGACTCCTCTGGACACCACGCACCATTGGCGTGCATCGCGGTCGTTCGACGTTGATGTTGTGCCCTGCTAAAAGGCCTCGAAAGTTCACTCTCGCCCGCTCTGTAGGCCGGCTCTGTAGCGAAACTTCCCAATGTCGGTCGCCTTTGTAAGGCGCCCGCGTTCAAGGGATGAAACAAGGCAAGATTCAGACCATGGCGTTGCGCTATCACCTTGCCGAACACCCTGCCCCTGTAGGAGCTGACGCAGGCTGCGATCTTTTGATCTTTGTTTTTAAGATCAAGATCAAAAGATCGCAGCCTGCGGCAGCTCCGACAGGAATTGATCTGTGATTCAGTTGGTTAGTTAGCTGGCTAAGGGGATGGCGCTGGCGCACCGAAAAATGGCACATTGACGCACCTGCCTGCGTGCACCCATCTGCTGTCCGGAAACTTTCATGGCTATCAGCAACGTTCAGACCGCCGCTGCCTCGGCGCCCGCTGCTCCGCAAAGCAGCCCATTGGTGATGCGTATCATCGGCGCGGTGGCGCTGGCGCATTTGATCAACGACCTGATCCAGTCGGTATTGCCGTCGATCTACCCGATGCTCAAGGCCAATTACGGCCTGACCTTTACTCAGGTCGGCCTGATTACTCTGACCTTTCAGCTGACCGCATCTTTGTTGCAGCCGTGGGTCGGTTATCACACCGATCGGCATCCGAAACCCTGGCTGTTGCCGGCGGGGTCGATTTGCACGTTGATTGGCATCGTGATGATGTCGATGGTTGGCAGCTTCCCCTTGATTCTGCTGGCGGCGGCGCTCATCGGTATCGGTTCCTCGACGTTCCACCCCGAAGCCTCGCGGATCGCACGACTCGCCTCGGGCGGACGCTTTGGTCTGGCGCAATCGACCTTCCAGGTCGGCGGTAACGCCGGCTCCGCGTTCGGTCCGTTGCTGGCGGCGGCGATCATCATTCCGTTCGGTCAGGCCAACGTGGCGTGGTTCGGCTTGTTCGCGGTGTTTGCGTTATTCGTGCTGTACCGCATCAGTCGCTGGTACGCCCATCACTTGAACCTGTTCAAGCTCAAGGCCGGTCAGGCAGCGACTCACGGGCTGTCGAAGGGCAGGGTGACCAGTGCGTTGGTGGTGCTGGGGCTGTTGGTGTTCTCCAAGTATTTCTACATGGCCAGCCTCACGAGCTATTTCACGTTCTACCTGATCGAGAAGTTCGACCTGTCGGTGGCCAGTTCGCAGTTGCACCTGTTCCTGTTCCTCGGTGCGGTGGCGGCGGGCACGTTCTTTGGCGGGCCGATCGGCGACAAGATCGGGCGTAAGGCGGTGATCTGGTTCTCGATCCTCGGCGTCGCGCCGTTCACGCTGCTGATGCCTCACGTCGATCTGTTCTGGACGACCGTTCTCAGCGTGGTGATCGGCTTCATTCTGGCTTCGGCGTTCTCGGCGATTGTGGTGTACGCGCAGGAATTGGTGCCGGGCAATGTCGGGATGATTGCCGGGGTGTTCTTCGGTTTGATGTTTGGTTTTGGCGGGATTGGCGCGGCGTTGCTGGGGCACCTGGCGGATATTCACGGGATTGAGTACGTGTATTTCCTCTGCTCGTTCCTGCCGTTGTTTGGCGTGTTGGCAATCTTCTTGCCGCGTACCAAAAAGGCCTGATTCACGCATTTCCCATTGTAGGAGTGAGCCTGCTCGCGATAGCGGTGTGTCAGTCAGCACATCTGTAGCTGATAGAACGCTATCGCGAGCAGGCTCACTCCTACAGGGGGAATGTGTTGAGGCATAAATTTCAGGCACAAAAAAGCCGCGTATCAAACGCGGCTTTTTCTTGGGCGTAACGCTTACACGTTGAAGCGGAAGTGCATCACGTCGCCGTCCTTGACGATGTAATCCTTGCCTTCCAGGCGCCATTTACCGGCTTCTTTGGTACCGGCTTCGCCCTTGTACTGGATGAAGTCGTTGTAGGCGATGACTTCGGCACGGATGAAGCCTTTCTCGAAGTCGGTGTGGATCACGCCGGCAGCCTGAGGTGCGGTGGCACCGACTTTGACGGTCCAGGCGCGGACTTCTTCGACACCGGCGGTGAAGTAGGTCTGCAGGTGCAGCATTTCGTAACCGGCGCGGATCACGCGGTTCAGGCCAGGCTCTTCCAGGCCCAGGGCCTCGAGGAACATGTCCTTCTCTTCGCCGTCATCGAGCTCGGCGATTTCAGCTTCGATCTTGTTGCAGACCGGAACGACCATCGCGCCTTCTTCTTCGGCGATGGCGCGAACCACGTCCAGGTGCGGGTTGTTCTCGAAACCGTCTTCAGCAACGTTGGCGATGTACATGACCGGTTTGGTGGTCAGCAGGTGGAAGCCCTTGATCACGGCCTTTTCGTCAGCGCTCATGTTCTTCATCAGGCTGCGCGCCGGTTTGGCTTCGGTGAAGTGCGCGATCAGTTGCTCAAGCAATGCTTTCTGAACGACTGCATCCTTGTCACCGCCCTTGGCGTTGCGCGCAACTTTCTGCAGTTGCTTCTCGCAGCTGTCGAGGTCGGCGAAGATCAGTTCCAGGTCGATGATTTCGATGTCGCGTTTCGGGTCGACGCTGTTGGAAACGTGGATCACGTTTTCGTCTTCGAAGCAGCGCACCACGTGAGCGATGGCGTCGGTCTCGCGGATGTTGGCGAGGAACTTGTTGCCCAGGCCTTCACCTTTCGAGGCGCCGGCCACCAGGCCCGCGATGTCGACGAATTCCATGGTGGTCGGCAGGATGCGCTTCGGATTGACGATGGCCGCCAGTGCTTCCAGACGCGGATCCGGCATCGGCACGATGCCGCTGTTCGGCTCGATGGTGCAGAAGGGGAAGTTCTCGGCCGCGATACCGGATTTGGTCAGGGCGTTGAACAGGGTGGACTTGCCGACGTTAGGCAGGCCGACGATGCCGCAATTGAATCCCATGGTGTTTCCCCTCGGAGTAGAGTCAGGCCTTCTGGCTGTGCAGGTTTTTCATCGCGCGGTTCCATTCACCGGCGAGGATATCCGGCAGCACGCCGAGGGCAAAGTCGATGCTGGCATCGAGTTTTTCCTGTTCGGCGCGTGGCGCACGACCCAGGACGAAATTTGAAACCATACTGGCGACGCCCGGGTGGCCAATGCCAAGCCGCAGGCGGTAGAACGTATTCTGATTGCCCAGTTGCGCAATGATGTCGCGCAACCCGTTGTGACCGCCATGGCCGCCGCCCTGTTTGAGCTTGGCAACGCCCGGAGGCAAGTCGAGTTCGTCATGCGCCACCAGAATTTCTTCAGGCTTGATGCGGAAGAAACCGGCGAGTGCCGCCACGGCCTGGCCGCTGCGGTTCATGTAAGTGGTGGGAATCAGCAGACGAACATCCTGACCCTGATGCGAATAGCGCCCGGTCAGGCCAAAATATTTGCGATCGGCCACAAGATTCACATTCTGTGCGTGGGCGATACGCTCAACAAAAAGGGCCCCTGCGTTATGCCGGGTCTGGTCGTATTCGGCGCCTGGATTACCCAGGCCAACGATCAGTTTGATGGCAGTCACGATAGGGGCCCTTCCTTTGAGTAGTGAGTAACATCGCCGCAATCAGGCAAAGCGGCGAAAGTGGACGAAAAATGCTCATTTACCATGGATGTAAACTCCGCGTTCTCGCCCGCTTTCTCGCTACGTTCCAGTCCGCGATGTTACTTGCTCACTCAGGCTAAACAGAGTGAATTACTCTGCTGCGCCTTCTTCGGTAGCTTCTGGAGCAACGCGTGGAGCGTGTACGTTTGCAACAGCTTTGTCGTCACCGTGAGCCAGTGCAACGAACTCAACGCCTTTAGGGGCTTTGAGGTCGGACAGGTGGACGATTGCGCCGATTTCCAGAGCCGACAGGTCGACTTCGATGAACTCAGGCAGATCTTTCGGCAGGCAAGTTACTTCGATTTCGTTCAGGACGTGCGAGATCTCGCCGCCTTTCTTGATCGGAGCTTCTTCACCAACAAAGTGCACAGGCACGATAGCGGTCAGTTTCTGACCGGCTACGACGCGTACGAAGTCAGCGTGCAGAACGTGACCCTTGGACGGGTGACGTTGCAGAGCTTTGATGATGACGTTCTGCTTTTTGCCGCCAACGTTCAGTTCGATAACGTGGCTGTAGGCAGCTTCGTTTTCGAGCAGTTTGGCAACTTCTTTGGCCAGCATGCTGATGGATTCAGGGGCTTTTTCGCCACCGTAAACAACAGCTGGAACCAGAGCGGCGAGACGACGCAGGCGGCGGCTCGCACCTTTCCCCAGGTCGGAACGCACTTCAGCATTCAGAGTAAAATCGTTCATTTTGTATCTCCAAAATAGCCATGACCGAGTGGCGTTTGCGACCAGCGCCGAACACGGTATGGGCAAAAAAGCCCCGCCCCGGCAGGAATGCCGGGGCGGGGCGCTTTTCGTCAACGAGACATTTCGAGAAGGGCAGGGCCCTTAACGGAACATCGCGCTGATCGATTCTTCATTGCTGATGCGGCGAACCGCTTCGGCAACAACCGGTGCGATATCCAGTTGACGGATACGTGCACAGGCTTGTGCTGCAGCGGACAGCGGGATGGTGTTAGTCACCACCAGCTCGTCCAGCACGGAATTTTCGATATTCTCGATGGCCCGACCCGACAGCACAGGGTGTGTGCAGTAGGCAAAGACCTTGGCTGCGCCATGCTCTTTCAGGGCCTTGGCCGCGTGGCACAGAGTGCCGGCGGTATCGACCATGTCATCGACCAGAATGCAGGTACGCCCTTCGACATCACCGATGATATGCATCACTTCAGAGTGATTGGCTTTCTCACGGCGTTTGTCGATGATCCCGAGATCCACGCCCAGGGATTTGGCAACGGCACGTGCACGCACGACGCCACCAATGTCCGGGGATACGATCATCAGGTTTTCGAAGCGCTGATCTTCAATGTCATCCACCAGAACCGGGGAGCCGTAGATGTTATCTACCGGAATATCGAAGAAACCCTGAATCTGGTCAGCATGCAGATCAACCGTGAGAACACGGTCGATGCCGACTACGGTAAGCATGTCAGCAACGACTTTCGCGCTGATAGCCACACGTGCGGAACGCGGACGGCGATCCTGACGGGCATAACCAAAATAAGGAATAACAGCAGTGATACGAGTAGCCGAGGAGCGGCGGAAGGCATCAGCCATCACTACCAGTTCCATCAGGTTATCGTTGGTCGGGGCGCAAGTCGGCTGAATAATGAAAACGTCTTTACCGCGAACGTTTTCATTGATCTCGGCAGTAATTTCGCCGTCGGAGAACTTACCGACAGAGATGTCACCGAGAGGGATATGCAGCTGACGTACAACACGCCGAGCCAGATCGGGGTTAGCATTCCCCGTAAAGACCATCATCTTGGACACGCGCAGTACCTAGAGGCTGAGGGTAACCTGGATGAGTATAGAAAATGGCAGGGGCGGCTGGATTCGAACCAACGCATGGCAGGATCAAAACCTGCTGCCTTACCGCTTGGCGACGCCCCTGTATCTGTTGCATCAAGTGCCGTGCACTTGGTTCCTTTAGAGCAGACTTTGCAGCTTGCGGTGCAACATCGAAACGTTGCTGCCTTTGGCTACAAACCCTGTAAGGGTCTCTGTCAGAAGGGCCGAGACTTTATCAGCTTCAGCTTTGCTTGGGAAGCCCCCAAACACACAACTTCCAGTTCCGGTGAGCTTTGCTTCGGTAAATTTACCTAACAAATCCAATGCGTTACGTACTTCTGGATAACGCCTTGCAACCACCGGCAAGCAGTCATTTCGACTGTTTCCCTCGGGAACGGGGCGCACTTTAATGGGCGGCGTGTTACGTGTCAACAAAGGATCGGAAAAAATTTCTGCCGTACTTACAGAGACTTGCGGCACGAGCACCAGATACCACGGTTCTTCGGGATCCACGGGGGTGAGTTTCTCGCCCACGCCCTCGGCAAACGCCGCGTGGCCACGGACGAAAACCGGTACGTCGGCCCCCAGCGAAAGGCCCAGTGCGGCCAGGCGATCTTCATCCCAGCTCAACTGCCACAAATGATTAAGGCCGAGCAAAGTCGTCGCCGCGTTCGAACTGCCGCCACCGATGCCGCCGCCCATGGGCAGGACTTTATCAATCCAGATATCGATGCCGAGCGTGCAACCGGACTGTTGCTGGAGCATTTTTGCTGCACGCACGATCAGGTTGCTGTCATGCGGCACGCCGGCGAACTCGGTGTGCAGTTGAATCACACCGTCATCACGCACGGCAAAAGTGATTTCATCGCCGTAATCGACAAACTGAAACAGCGTCTGCAACTCGTGATAACCGTCTTCACGGCGACCGAGAATGTGCAGCATCAGGTTGAGTTTGGCCGGCGACGGCAGGGTCAGGCGTGCAGCGGTCATGGGTTACTGCCCCAACTTGCGCGGTTGCCAGGTCTTGATCACCAGCGTCACGTCGAGGTCAGTGCCGTGCAGTTTGATGCGCTCGGGCAACCAGTAACCGTTTTGTTCGGTGTAAGCGGTGTATTCGACCTTCCAGCCATCCTGTTCCAGGTTGGCCAGACGGCTGTCGGCGTCCAGGTTCAGGCGACTTTTGCTGTCTGGAGCGGGCAGGCCACGCACCCACCAGGCCAGATTCGACACCGGCAGTTTCCAGCCAAGCTGTTCTTCGAGCAAGGCTTCCGGGGACTGCGATTCGTAGCGCCCCTGATTCGCGACTTCCAGCGACACTTTGCCCGGACGCCCGGTCAGTCGCGCGGCGCCACGACCCAGCGGGCCGGACAGGCGAATGTCGTAATAGTCCTGACGTTGCAGCCAGAAGAGCGTGCCGCTACCGGAATCTTTCGGCGCGCGGATGCCAATCTTGCCGTCGATCTGCCAGCCATCAAGGCCGGTCAGCTGTTGTTTGTTAGCGGCCCATTGAGCCGGACTGCCGTGGCCCTCGACCGATTCGCGGGTACCAAAACCCGAGCAGCCGGCGAGCAGGGCGATGAAGCTGAAAACAATAACGTGGCGCGAAAACATGGGTTAGAGAGTCTCGGATCCGGTCAGGCGCTTGATGGTGCTGCGCAGAATGGTGCTGTCGGGCTGATCCTTGAGGAATTTGCCCCAGATTTGTTTGGCTTCACGCTGGTTGCCCTTGGTCCACAACACTTCACCGAGGTGCGCGGCGACCTCGTGATCAGGGAAGCGCTCCAGCGCCTGACGCAGATATTTCTCGGCGTCATCCAGATTGCCCAGGCGGTAATTCACCCAGCCGAGGCTGTCGAGTACGGCTGGGTCTTCCGGATTGATCTGGTGCGCCTGCTCGATCAGCGCTTTCGCTTCAGCGTAGCGTGTGGTGCGGTCGGACAAGGTGTAGCCGAGCGCGTTAAGCGCCATGGCGTTGTCCGGATCGCGCTTGATGATCAGGCGCAGGTCTTTTTCCATCTGTGCCAGATCATTGCGTTTTTCCGCGAGCATCGCCCGGGTGTAGAGCAGATTCAGGTCGTCCGGGTATTGCTGCAAGGCGTGTTGCAATACTTTCCAGGCCTTGTCGTCCTGTTTGTTGGCCGACAGGGTTTCCGATTCGATCAGATAGAGCTGAATCGCGTAATCCGGTTGCTCGTCGCGCTGGGCGGCGAGTTTGCTCTGCGCTTCAGCGGTCTTGCCGTTGTTCATCAAGATATCGGCCTGACGCAATTGCGCCGGCAGATAATCATTGCCCGGGCCAACCTGGGCGTATTCGATAAGGGCGCCTTGCGGGTCGTTGCGCTCTTCAGCGATGCGACCGAGGTTCAGGTGCGCCGAATCGACGTGACTTTCGCGGGCGATCAAATCTTCCAGATAACCCTTGGCCTCGTCCCAGGCCTTGGCTTCCAGGCAGACCAAGGCCAGCGAGTAACGCAGTTCGTCGTCTTCCGGGTATTGCTGAACCAGACTGGAAAACTCGGCCTTGGCGTCGTCCATGCGGTCTTGCTCAACCAGCATGCGCGCGTAAGTCAGGCGCAGGCGTTTGTCGTCCGGGTACTTCTTGATGCTTTTTTGCAGCAGGGGCAGCGCTTCGTCGCCACGGTTCAGCAATTGCAGCAGGCGCGCGCGCAGCAGAATCGGGGCGATCTCGCCTTCTTCCGGCGGGTGGTCTTCGAGCAATGCCAGTGCGGCTTTGTTGTCGCCGTCCTGTTGCAACAACAGGGCCTTGCCGAAAATCAGCTGGCTGTTGTTCGGATGGCGCTGCAACAAACGGTCGAAACTTTTCATCAGGCCGTTACGGGTTTCCTGATCGGTATCGGCGGCCGACAGCGCGAGGAAGTCGAAATGGGTATCGCCCTTACCCTGCAGGACTTTCTCCATATAGACCATCGAGTCGTCATAACGCCCGGCACGCGCCAGTTGCACGGCCGCGGCGCGTTGCGCTTCGAGGTCGTCCGGGGCGTTTTTCGCCCAGATCAGCGCGGTATCGAGGGCCGGTTGATCGGCGCCCAGATATTCGGCGATACGGAACGCACGCTCGGAGACACCCGGATCCTGGGTGTTGATGGCCTGGGTTACGTAGTTATCCAGGGCAATGTCGAAACGATTGCGCTGGCCGGCGAGTTCGGCGCTCAACAGGCTGAAAACGGTTTCCTCGCTGAACGAGCTGTAAACCTTGGGCTTTTCAGGCGCGGGCGTGGTGTCTTCGACCGAAGGCGTACCGTCCGGCGAAACGGGCGCCAAGGCCTGGCAGCCGCTGAGGAAGACAAAAGCGAGGAGCAACGCGGAAGATCTATTCATATAGGAAGAGGACGACTAACCTGCGGTCGGATCATCATGACACAAGCCTTCGGCCAAACATAACCGAGACTCAATTGTGCCCATTATAGGGGCTGACGATTGGGACAATAGTCAGCGGTAGTTGTTCTGAATCTTTCGAAGGTGGACAATTGCCGGCTTCACGTCACCATCAGCGACCTTGAATGGCCTTCCTTGCACTCGGTATCAACCACAAGACTGCTTCAGTAGACGTCCGCGAGCGCGTGGCTTTTACTCCTGAACAGCTGGTGGAGGCCTTGCAGCAGCTCTGCCGACTGACCGACAGCCGCGAAGCTGCGATCCTCTCCACCTGCAATCGCAGTGAGCTTTATATAGAACAGGATCAGCTTTCGGCCGATATCGTGCTGCGCTGGCTGGCCGACTATCACCATTTAAGCCTCGATGAGCTGCGCGCGAGTGCTTATGTGCATGAAGATGATGCGGCAGTTCGTCACATGATGCGCGTCGCCTCCGGGCTCGACTCGCTGGTGCTGGGCGAGCCGCAAATTCTCGGTCAAATGAAATCGGCCTACGCCGTGGCCCGCGAGGCCGGCACCATCGGGCCGCTGCTGGGGCGGCTGTTTCAGGCAACCTTCAATGCCGCCAAACAGGTACGCACCGACACCGCCATCGGTGAAAACCCGGTATCAGTGGCGTTTGCCGCCGTCAGCCTGGCCAAGCAGATTTTCAGTGATTTGCAGCGCAGTCAGGCTTTGTTGATCGGCGCCGGCGAGACCATCACTTTGGTCGCCCGCCATTTGCACGAACTGGGCGTCAAGCGCATCGTCGTTGCCAACCGCACTCTGGAACGGGCCAGTCTGCTGGCCGAGCAGTTCGGTGCTCACGCGGTGTTGCTCTCGGACATCCCGGCCGAACTGGTGCGCAGCGATATCGTCATCAGTTCAACCGCCAGTCAGTTGCCGATTCTTGGCAAGGGCGCGGTGGAAAGCGCATTGAAACTGCGCAAGCACAAACCGATCTTTATGGTCGACATCGCCGTTCCCCGGGATATCGAGCCGGAAGTCGGCGAGTTGGACGACGTTTACCTCTACAGCGTTGACGATCTCCACGAAGTGGTCGCCGAAAACCTCAAGAGCCGCCAAGGCGCAGCGCAAGCCGCCGAAGAGATGGTCTCGGTCGGTGCTGACGATTTCATGGTGCGCCTGCGCGAACTGGCGGCGGTCGACGTGCTCAAGGCCTATCGTCAACAAAGCGAACGCCTGCGCGACGAGGAGCTGCAAAAAGCCCTGCGCCTGCTGGCCAATGGCGGCAACGCCGAAGACGTGCTCGGACAACTGGCCCGTGGCCTGACCAATAAACTGTTGCATGCGCCCAGTGTGCAACTGAAAAAGCTTTCTGCCGAAGGCCGCCTCGATGCGCTGGCCATGGCCCAGGAACTCTTTGCCCTCGAGGGCTCACCGGATAGCTTTTCGGATAAAAAACCGCAATGAAAGCGTCACTGCTCAATAAGCTGGACATCCTCCAGGACCGTTTCGAGGAACTGACCGCGCTGCTCGGCGACGGCGAAGTCATTGCCGATCAGGCCAAATTCCGCGCTTATTCCAAGGAATACGCCGAACTTGAGCCGGTGGTACAAGGCTATAAAAAGCTGCTCAGCGTACAAAGCGATCTTGAAGGCGCGCAGGCGCTGCTCAAGGACAGCGACCCGGACATGCGTGAAATGGCCGTGGAAGAAGTCCGCGAAGCCAAGGAATTGCTGATCACCCTGGAAGCCGACCTGCAACGCATGTTGCTGCCCAAGGATCCCAACGACGGCCGTAACGTCTTTCTCGAAATCCGTGCCGGCACCGGTGGCGACGAGGCGGCGATCTTTTCCGGCGACCTGTTCCGCATGTACTCGCGTTACGCCGAGCGGCGCGGCTGGCGTGTCGAGATCCTGTCGGAAAACGAAGGCGAACACGGTGGCTATAAAGAAGTCATCGCCCGCATCGAAGGCGACAACGTTTACGGCAAGCTGAAATTCGAATCCGGTGCGCACCGCGTACAGCGCGTGCCTGCTACCGAATCACAGGGCCGTATCCACACCTCGGCCTGCACCGTGGCGGTATTGCCCGAGCCGGACGAGCGCGAAGCCATCGAGATCAACCCGGCGGATTTGCGCGTCGATACGTTCCGCTCCTCCGGGGCCGGCGGTCAGCACGTTAACACCACCGACTCGGCGATCCGCATCACGCACATACCGACCGGCACTGTCGTCGAGTGTCAGGAAGAACGTTCCCAGCACAAGAACCGCGCTCGGGCGATGGCCTGGCTGTCGGCCAAACTCAACGATCAGCAAACCGCAGCGGCGGCCAACGCGATCGCCAGCGAGCGTAAATTGCTGGTTGGCTCGGGCGACCGTTCCGAGCGAATTCGTACCTACAACTTTGCTCAGGGCCGGGTCACTGACCATCGCGTCAACCTGACCCTGTACTCCCTTGACGAAATTCTTGCCGGTGGCGTTGAAGCGGTGATCGAGCCATTGCTGGCCGAATACCAGGCTGACCAACTCGCAGCGATAGGTGAATAAATGACCATCATTGCCAGCCTGTTGCGTGCCGCGGAATTGCCGGATTCACCGACTGCGCGTCTGGATGCCGAGTTGCTTCTCGCCGCTGCACTGGGCAAATCGCGCAGTTTTCTGCACACCTGGCCCGAGCGCATCGTGCCGAGCGAAGCGGCGCTGACTTTTGCCGAGTACTTGCAACGCCGCCGTAGCGGTGAACCGGTGGCTTATATTCTCGGGCAGCAGGGCTTCTGGAAACTCGATCTTGAAGTCGCGCCGCACACGCTGATTCCGCGTCCTGACACTGAATTGCTGGTGGAAGCGGCGCTGGAGTTGCTCCCCGCGACGCCGGCCAAAGTGCTCGACCTCGGCACTGGCAGTGGCGCAATTGCGTTGGCCTTGGCCAGCGAACGTCCGGCGTGGAAAGTCACTGCCGTGGATCGCGTACTCGAAGCCGTGGCCTTGGCCGAACGCAATCGTCAGCGTCTGCATTTGAACAACGCCACGGTGCTGAGCAGTCATTGGTTCAGCGCGCTGGAAGGTCAGCGTTTCCAGTTGATCATCAGCAATCCGCCGTACATCGCTGCGGCCGATCCGCATCTGGTCGAGGGCGATGTGCGCTTCGAACCGGCCAGTGCGCTGG
Source organism: Pseudomonas sp. B21-041 (assembly GCF_024748675.1). Lineage (NCBI taxonomy): Bacteria > Pseudomonadati > Pseudomonadota > Gammaproteobacteria > Pseudomonadales > Pseudomonadaceae > Pseudomonas > Pseudomonas sp. B21-041. The sequence goes on along the minus strand of NZ_CP087175.1, from coordinate 5,352,686 downwards.
TTGCCGGTGAGGATGGACTCGACGATCTGCGTTTGATCGTCGCGCAGGCTCCGGAACATCTGGAGGCCGCTGGCTGGCTGATGCTCGAACACGGCTATGATCAAGCCGAAGCCGTGCGCGATTTGCTGCTCACGCGCGGTTTTGAAGAGGTCCACAGCCGCACCGATCTGGGCGGCCATCAACGCATCAGTCTGGGGCGCCTGCCGTGCTGAATGATCAGGAATTGCTGCGCTACAGCCGGCAGATTCTGCTGCAACACATCGACATCGATGGGCAACTGAAGCTCAAGGACAGTCGCGTGTTGATCGTCGGCCTCGGCGGTCTCGGTGCACCGGTTGCCTTGTATCTCGCGGCGGCGGGTGTCGGTGAATTGCATCTGGCGGATTTCGACACGGTCGATCTGACCAACCTGCAACGCCAGATTATTCACGACACCGACAGCGTCGGTATGAGCAAGGTCGACTCGGCGCTCAAGCGTTTGACGGCGATCAATCCAGAAATCCAACTGATCGCTCATCGTCAGGCACTGGACGAGGATTCTCTCGCTGCTGCCGTGGCGGCGGTGGATCTGGTGCTCGACTGTTCCGATAATTTTTCCACCCGCGAAGCGGTCAACGCCGCGTGTGTGGCGGCGTGCAAACCTTTGGTCAGTGGCGCGGCGATTCGGCTGGAAGGGCAGTTGTCGGTGTTCGACCCGCGTCGTGCCGAGAGTCCGTGTTACCACTGTTTATATGGGCACGGCAGCGAAGCCGAACTGACTTGCAGCGAAGCCGGTGTGGTCGGGCCGCTGGTCGGCCTGGTTGGCAGCCTGCAAGCACTGGAAGCCTTGAAGGTTTTGGTCGGTTTTGGCGAACCACTGGTGGGGCGCTTGTTGTTGATCGATGCCCTCGGTTCGCGTTTCCGCGAGTTGCGGGTCAAACGCGATCCGGGTTGCAGCGTCTGTGGTCCGCGCCATGCGTGAAGCGCCGATCGGCGTGTTCGACTCCGGCGTCGGCGGCTTGTCGGTGCTGGCGGAAATCCAGCGTTTGCTACCCAATGAATCGCTGCTCTATGTCGCTGATTGCGGGCACATTCCCTACGGTGAGAAAACCCCTGAATTCATTCGCCAGCGCTGCAGCGTGATGGCCGGGTTTTTCCGCGAGCAAGGCGCCAAGGCCTTGGTCATCGCGTGCAATACTGCGACGGTCGCGGGTGTCGCCGATCTACGCCGTGATTTCCCTGACTGGCCGCTTGTCGGCATGGAGCCTGCGGTCAAACCTGCCGCTGCCGCGACCCGCAGCGGAGTGGTCGGTGTGCTCGCCACCACCGGCACGTTGCAGAGCGCCAAGTTCGCCGCACTGCTTGATCGCTTTGCCACCGACGTGCGCGTGATTACTCAGCCATGTCCCGGTCTGGTCGAGCTGATTGAAAGCGGCGATCTGCACAGCGCCGAGTTGCGCCAGTTGCTGCAAGGGTATGTCGAGCCACTGTTGGCCAGCGGTTGCGACACGATCATTTTGGGCTGCACCCACTATCCCTTTCTCAAGCCGATGCTCAAGTCGATGATCCCCGCGGACATTAGCCTGATCGATACTGGCGCTGCTGTGGCGCGGCAACTTCAGCGGCTTTTGGCGGAGCGCGATTTGCTCGCTGTCGGCCCGAACCAACCGGTCAGATTCTGGACCAGCGCCGATCCTGAGTACTTCAAAAACATCCTGCCACTGCTCGGACAAAACTCTGGCGAAGTGCAAAACTTCGACTTGTAAAAAAATTGTGAAATAACTAAAAAATCAGCTGAACTTCTAAGTAGGCGCCAGCTTCTATAGCGAAGAGTTATCTAGAAACCAAACGATCGTTCCGGAAAAGGAAGTTTCAACGTGAAGCGACTATTCTGCTTGGCCGCGATTGCGGCCGCACTGATGGGGCAAAGTATTACTGCACAAGCGGCAGGTGTTGAGTTTGCGGTGGGGGCCACCAGCGACTCGACCATGACGTACCGCTTGGGCATGAATTTCGACTGGGACAAGAGCTGGCTGCAAAGTGACGTCGGTCGCCTGACCGGTTACTGGAGCGGGGCTTACACTTACTGGGAAGGTGACAAGACCTCCAGTAACAACAGCCTGTCGTTCTCGCCGGTATTTGTTTATGAGTTTGCCGGTGAATCGGTCAAACCGTATGTCGAGGCGGGGATCGGCGTAGCCGCGTTCTCCAATACCAAGTACGAATCCAATAATCTCGGCGGCTCTTTCCAGTTCGAAGACCGTTTCGGTTTTGGTCTGCGTTTCAATGGCGGGCATGAAGTCGGGATTCGTGCGACACACTATTCCAACGCCGGTCTGGCCAGTGACAACGACGGTGTAGAAAGTTACTCGCTGCATTACACGATGCCGCTCTAACGGCTAAACGCTTGACCCCTGTGGGAGCGAGCCTGCTCGCGAAAGCTGTTTCATGTTCAACGAAGATGTTGAATGAAAGACCGCTATCGCGAGCAGGCTCACTCCTACATTTGTTTTGGGGTGTTCTTGTGATCAGCGGTAGGCAGTCGTGATGCCTTTGCGTTCTTCAATGCACTCCGGCGCGCCCATCTCGAACTCGCGGCAAATCAGCGGACGCTTCTCATAGATCGTGCACATCATCGTGTCGCGATCCAGCGCCGCGCACCAGCCGTCATCCAGACGCAGCATCACTTCGCCGCCCCACTCATCGGTATCGATAAAGCGATCAGGCACGCCAGTGTCGGTGATCAGCATCACTTCGAGCTGGCAACAACACGCCGCGCAGGTCGAGCAAGTGACCGCCGGTTCCGTGATTTGTTGGTGTGGAATGGTCTTCATGGTCGGCAGTGTAAGGCAGTGGCCGGCACACGTGTGAAAGGTCTGACAGACGCTCAGTGCGCCAGCCGCCGAGCCATCGTATGCAGCAACGGAAACAGCAGCGCCCAGAGCAGGCCGATACCGATCAGCGTCGGCAGTTCGCCATAGGGAAATTGCACCCCGGCCAGGCGCCCGCCAGCGTAATACGACAGCGCGCCGCCGACAGCGCCGAGTAAGCTCGCCAGCCACCAGGGCCGCGCGCTCCAAGCCAGGCAATGGCGCAAGGTGGTCGCCAACAACGCCCAGAGCAACATCAGCCACAACGGAATTAGCGGCGACTGATCCTGAAACGCGAACACCCCGGCACCGCGCAACACACTGTCGACAGCGGTGCCGACAATCACCACGCTGAGGATCAAACGCCCCTCAGCCGCCCAACTGCTGACCCAGCACAGATGGATCACCAGCACCGCCAGCGCGACCAGCAACCACAGGCTGTTGCCGCCGAGCACGCAAGTCAGCCAGCCGATCTGGAACAGTACGGCATTGGCGACACGCTCAAGCATCGAAGCGTCCGAGCAGCGGCGCAGTCATTGCGGCGGGTTTGGCCAGTAGCAACTGCGCGGTGCCGATGGTGCGTTCGAGGAAACCGCCCTCGCAGTAACACAGGTAAAACTCCCACAGCCGCAGGAAATAATCGTCATAGCCCAGTTCGCTCAAGCGGCCATGGGCGCGGCGGAAGTTCTCGTGCCACAGGCGCAGGGTGCGGGCGTAGTGCAGGCCGAAATCTTCCATGTGCAGCAGGTTCATGTCGGTGTCGCGGCCGACCACTTCGAGCATTTTCTGCACGCAGGGCAGGGCGCCGCCGGGGAAGATGTAGCGCTGGATGAAATCGACGCCGCGCTTGGCCTGTTCGTAACGCTGCTCGCGGATGGTGATCGCCTGGATCAACATCAGGCCGTTGCTCTTGAGCAACTGCGCGCACTGTTTGAAGTAGGTCGGCAGGAAGCGGTGGCCGACGGCTTCGATCATCTCGATCGACACCAGTTTGTCGTATTCGCCGGTCAGGTCGCGGTAGTCCTTGAGCAACAGCGTGACGCGATCCTGCAAACCCAGTTGTTCGATGCGTTGCGCGGTAAACGCGTACTGCTCTTTCGACAGGGTCGTGGTGGTCACGCGGCAGCCATAATGTTGCGCGGCATACAGCGCCATGCTGCCCCAGCCGGTGCCGATCTCCAGCAAATGGTCGCTGGGTTGCAGCGCGAGCTTCTGACAGATCCGCTCCAGTTTGTTCAGTTGTGCCTGTTCGAGGCTGTCTTCCGGGGTCAGGAACTGCGCCGCCGAATACATCATGGTCGGGTCGAGAAACTGCTCGAACAGATCGTTGCCAAGGTCGTAGTGCGCGGCGATGTTCTTCTGCGAACCCTTGCGCGTGTTGCGGTTGAGCCAGTGCAGACCTTGCACCAACGGCCGGCTGAGACGGGCCAGACCGCCCTCCATGGCATCGAGCACGTCGAGGTTGCTGACGAACACGCGGACCACGGCCGTCAGATCCGGCGAACTCCAGTAGCCGTGGATAAAGGCCTCGCCGGCGCCAATCGAACCGTTCCCGGCAACCATGCCCCAGACGGCCGGATCGAGCACATGGATTTCCCCGAGCAAAGCACTGCCCGGGGTACCGAACATCAGGCGTTCGCCGTCCTCGACCACCAACAGTTGCCCGTTTTTCAACTGAGCCAATTGGCGCAGCACGCCACGGCGCAGCAGCGACCCGGTCAAACCGTTGGTGCTGAGCCGACTGACCGACAGACTAGAGGATTTCATGGCGGTGCTCCTTGGGAGGCACAGTGGCTGTTTGAAAACTGCCGTCGGCAGTCTGATGAGCAAAAATCGGTGCGCGTTTGAGCAGCAGTCGCAGCGCTTGCCAGTAAATGGCCAGGGCGGTTTTCGCGGTCATCCACGGAAAGCGCCGCAGGTAACGATGCAGGCTGCGCCGGTCGAGGCTTTCGCGTTGCAGATTGAGCGTCGCGTCGAACAGTTTGTGCTCGCCCTGCCAGTCAGCCATGTGCACGCCGAGTTTTTGCGCGGCGGGGCTGAAGCTCATGCGGTATTCGAGATCGCGCGGCAGAAACGGCGAAACGTGAAAGGCTTTGGCCACGGCAAAGTGCTGATGGAAATCCTGCAGATTGACCGGCGGGCGCGCCGGCAACACATAGTGATAGCGCTCGCCCCACGGCGTGTTGGTGACTTCACAGACGATCGCCGCCAGTTGCCCGTCCGCCTCATGGCAGTAAAAGAAACTCACCGGGTTGAACGACAGCCCCCAACTGCGCGCCTGGGTCAGCAGGCAGATCGAGCCTTGCGGTTCGTGGCCGATGGCGATGCCGACCTGCTGGCGTACGGCATCGATCAGGCGTATGCCACGGCCGGTAAAGGTCTTCAGGTAGTCAGTCTCGCGAAATGAAAACGGCGCAAAGCGACTGCGTCCGGCCAGCGGCGACAGTGCAAGCACGGCGTCCTGTTCGCTGAGATCGAGGTAGAGCAAGCCGATCCGGTAACGGAATTCATGGCGGCGCGGCGAAAAACGCCGATGGCCGATCCAGCCGCTATACAGGGCGCTGTTCATAAGCTTTCCCCGAACGCGGCGGCCACGCGCAAGGCGCTGACGACACCGTCCTCATGGAAACCGTTGGCCCAATAGGCGCCGCAATAATGTGTGTGTTGCGCGCCATCCAGCTCGCCCCAGCGCTGCTGCGCGGCCACGGCCGCGAGGCTGAACTGCGGGTGGGCGTAGGTGTAGCGGGCAAGCACTTTGTCGGGGCTGATGCCGGCACTCTGATTGAGGCTGACGCAGAACGTGGTGTCGCTCTGAATGCCCTGCAGAATGTTCATGTCGTAGGTGACGGCGGCGTGAGTATGGCCAGCGCCGCTGAGTCGATAGTTCCAGCTGGCCCAGGCAAGTTTGCGCGTTGGCAGCAAACGCGTGTCGGTGTGCAGCACTACTTCGTTGTCGGCGTAGGGCAGGGCACCGAGGATCGCGCGTTCGGCTTCGCTGGGCACCGCCAGCAGTTTCAGCGCCTGGTCACTGTGACAGGCGAACACCACCCGATCAAAATGCTCGAGGCCTGCCGGGCTGTGGATAACTACGCCATGCACATCGCGATCGACCCGGGTGACCGGACAATTGAGCCGAATCCTGTCCTTGAACGCGGCCGTCAGTGGCGCGATGTAAGCACTCGAGCCGCCTTCGATGACTTGCCATTGCGGCCGATCACTGACTGACAACAGCCCGTGATTCTTGAAGAACCGCACAAAAAACTGCAGGGGGAAGTTGAGCATTTCCGCCATCGGCATCGACCAGATCGCCGAACCCATCGGCACGATGTAATGCAGGATGAAACGTTCGCCGTAGCCGCCGGCCTTGAGGTATTCGTCGAGGGTGGTGTCGGCGGCAATGCGCAGTTCGACGAGGTCACGCTGGGCTTCTTTATTGAAGCGCAGGATGTCGCGCAACATGCCCCAGAACCCCGGCGACAACAGATTGCTGCGCTGGGCGAAGAGGCTGTTGAGGTTGTTGCCGTTGTATTCCAGGCCGGTGTCCGGGTCGGTTACCGAAAAACTCATTTCGGTCGGTTTGAACGCCACGCCAAGCTGGCCGAGGAGGCGGATAAAGTTCGGGTAGGTCCAGTCATTGAACACGATGAAGCCGGTGTCCACGGCGTAGGGCTGCCCTGCGACGGTGACGTCTACCGTGTGCGTGTGGCCACCGACCCAGTCGCCCGCCTCGAACACCGTCACTTCATGGCGGCGATTGAGCAGGTAAGCGCAGGTAAGCCCGGCGATGCCGCTGCCGACGATGGCAATTTTCATGTCGGATCCGTCAGCGGAGGCGACTTGCGCACCATGCGCTTGCCGATGGCCAGTTGCACGCGTGCCGGCAGCTTCGACAGCGGCCACAGCGCGGCCATGAACAGCGCCGGGAAGGCGATTTCCAATGGCCGATCTTTGAGCTTGGCGAAGATGTGCCGCGCGGCTTTATCCACAGGCCAGCTCAACGGCATGGGGAAATCGTTTTTCGCGGTCAGCGGTGTTTCCACAAAACCGGGGCTGACCACGGTGACTTCAATGCCTTCGTCGGCCAGATCGATGCGCAGCGATTCGAACAGGTAACGCAATCCGGCCTTCGAGGCGCCGTAGGCTTCGGCCCGTGGCAGCGGCAGGTAGGTGACCGAACTGGCCACGCCGATCAGATGCGGCGCGGTGCCTTTGCGCAGCAGCGGCAGCGCGGCCTCGATGCAGTAGCTGCTGGCGAGCAGGTTGGTGCGCACCACATGCTCGATGATCGAGGCGTCGAACTGCTTGGCATCGACGTACTCGCAGGTGCCGGCGTTGAGAATCACCGAATCCAGCGAACCCCAATCCGTGGCGATCTGCTCGCCGATTTCGCGAACCGTCTGGCTGTTGGTCAGGTCCCCCGGCACCACCAGAACTTGCCCCGGATAGCGTTGCGACAAGACCTTGAGCGGGGCGATCTGACGGGAACTGACCGCCAGGTGCGCACCGGTTTTCAGGATCTCTTCAGCCAGCGCCGCGCCGATGCCACTGCTGGCCCCGGTCAACCAATAGCGCCGTGGAGGTGTACGACTCATCCCATTCTCCTTTTCAGCCAGGCGATGACCCGGCCCAATACTGGCAAGTGTTCATACAGCAGCGCCCCGGCATCGAAATAATCCCGATGGCGATAAACCTTGTCGTGCCAAAGCAGGTGCGAGCAGCCGCTGACACGAATCACACGGCCACCCGCCAGGCGCGGATGGCGATAACTCATGACCCAACGCAGGTAGCCTTCGCAGTCGCCGATCTGGTCGAAACCATGAAAATCGAAGCGCAGTTCGCTGACGTTGGCGTACAGCTCGCCGAAGTAGTCGCGCAATTGCGCCAACCCTTGCACCTCGTGCAGTGGGTCGGTGAAGTCAATGTCATCGCTGTACAGCTCGCCGAGGTTTTGCAGGTTGTCTTTGTTCAACGCTGAAAATTGCCGGGCGAAGCGGCGCAGGAATTCACTCATCATCGCCTCCGGAAGACGTACGCGAAGGCAGGTTCTTGAAGGCGGCCAATGCGCGCTGGCGCGAAGTGCTGAGGTTGACGATCGGCGACGGGTAGTCCGCCACGCCGAACAAACCACCGACGTCGGCCGGGTTGTGCACTTCTTTCTTGTTGAGAGCCGCCAGTTCCGGTAGCCAGTGCTTGATGAACAGGCCTTCGCTGTCGAACTTTTCCGACTGGCTCAACGGATTGAAGATGCGGAAGTACGGAGCCGAATCGGTGCCCGTCGACGAGCTCCATTGCCAGCCGCCGTTGTTCGCCGCCAAGTCGCCATCAATCAGGTGACGCATGAAAAAACGCTCGCCTTCGCGCCAGTCGATCAGCAGGTTTTTGGTCAGGAACATCGCCACGATCATGCGCAGGCGATTGTGCATCCAGCCGGTTTCGAGCAATTGGCGCATGGCCGCGTCGATAATCGGCAGACCGGTGCGCGCCTCTTGCCACGCGGCGAGATCGTCCGGTGCATCACGCCAGGCCAGCGCTTCGGTTTCCGGGCGAAACGCGCGGTGCCGCGAGACCCGTGGATAGCCGACCAGAATATGCTTGTAGAATTCGCGCCACAGCAGCTCGTTGATCCAGGTAACCGCACCGACCTTGCCGCTCTCGAACTCGCCCTGATTGCTTTGCAGGGCGGCGTGCAGGCATTGGCGCGGCGAAATCACCCCGGCAGCGAGGTATGCCGAGAGCTGACTGGTGCCGGGCTTGGCCGGGAAGTCGCGTTCGCTTTGGTAGTAGTCGATCTGCGCGTCGGTGAAGGTGTCGAGACGGCGCCGGGCTTCCTGTTCGCCAGCCGGCCACAGATCGCGCAGGGTTTGGCTCGGTGTGGCGAAGCCTTTGACGGAGTCGGGAATCAGGTCGCTGTCGATGGCAAGTTTTGCCTGTTTGCCTGGTGCCTTGACCAACGCAGGCATCGAGCGGTGCAAGCGTTCATAACAGACTTTGCGGAACTGGCTGAACACCTTGAAGTAACTCTCGGTCTTGGTCAGCACGCTGCCGGGTTTGAACAGCAACTGATCAAGGTAGCTGTGAAACGTGATGCCCTCAGCCTTCAGCATGTCCGCCACCGCTGCATCGCGACGGCTTTCATGGACGCCATATTCTTCGTTGACGTGGACGGCTTCAATCTTCAGTTGCCGACAGAGCTTGAGCAGTTCCGCTGGGGCTTGATCCCAATGCGCGGCAGTACGGATCAGCAACGGAATATTCAACGCGGCGAGGCTTTTGCTCAGCTCATCGAGGTTGCGCAACCAGAAGTCGACCTTGCACGGCGCATCGTCATGTTCCAGCCACTGCTGCGGACTCAACAGGTACACGGCGACCGTCGGGCCGCGCGCTGCGGCGGCCGCGAGGGCGGTGTTGTCATGTTGGCGCAAGTCGCTGCGCAGCCAGATCAATTGCATGTCGGCACTCACGGCGTCCATTAAATCAGCCCGCGCTGAACGAGTTCCTGGTGCGCAAGAAGCGCGTCTTCCGCCAGGAACACATCAGCCATCTCGGAGGTTTTTACGGACAACTCGGCGTGGTGGATGCATACCGTTGGTCCGACCAGCATTTTTGGGCAACTGACTCCGTTCAGCAGCTTGGGCAACTGCGCAAGGTTCATGGCTTTGCTGGAATACAGCAGTACGCCACGGGCCTGCAGGTGTTCGACCGCCAGCGCCAGTTCGGTGGCCGGCAGCGGCCAGTCAAACACTTGCACCGGACAATCGGCGCTGCTGATCAGCCACGCGCACAGCCACAGATGAGGTTCCAGTGGCAGGTCGGAGTGATTGATCAACAACAGCGGGGCGCCATGTAGCTGACGATTGTTATGGTAGATGCGTGTGCCGAATTTGCTGCGTAGCCACGAATAAAAGAACACCCGCTCCATCTGCGCGCCGAACTGGCCTTGCCAGCGCTGCTCCAGTTCCGCCAGCAGCGGCATCAGCAATTGCTCGCACAGCGTGCGTGGCGGGTAGAGCGCCATGGCCTGATTGACGCTGTCGTCGAGGCTGCGTTCATTGAGCTGCGTGACGGCCGCCAGCAATGTCTGGCGCAAATGCTGCCAGTCGTTTTCCACCGATTCGCTGAACGCCTGTGGTGCGTCGAGCAGCGGCTTGACCTGACTGACGGCAACACCACGATTAAGCCAGGTGAGGATGGTCAGGATTTGCTGCACATGTTCGGCCGAATATAGTCGGTGGCCCTTTGGCGTGCGTTGTGGCACGACCAACCCGTAGCGGCGCTCCCACGCGCGCAGGGTGATCGCGTTGACGCCGGTCTGCCGCGCGACTTCGCGAATCGGTAGCCAGCCCTCGTCGAGGGCTTTCTTAAAATCCGCGCCAAGGTCTTCCTGGGCGCTGGTATCCATTTTGTCGTTCATTAGATTGCGTTTCGCAGGCTGAGGTTTTCCGGGTGCGGTTGCAGGTAAACCTGTTGCGCGATGTAGGAATCCGGATGGAGGCGAAAGTGATGCTTGAGCAACGTCAACGGCACCACCAGCGGCACGATGCCCTGGCGGTATTGGCCGATGACGTGTTGCATTTCCTGTTTGTCTTCGGCGCTGATCGCCTGCTTCAGATAACCGCTGATGTGCAGCAGGACATTGCTGTGAGTGCCGCGCGTGGCACATTTCTTCAGGGCGGCCATCAGTTCGCTGAAATAGCGCGGGCCGAGTTCGGCGGGATCGGTGTCGGCCATATTGCCCAACAACTTGCCCAGCGTTTTGTATTGCAGTGGGTTGTGCGCCATCAGCAAGTATTTGTAGCGCGAATGGAATTCGGTGAGGGCGCGACGGCTCAGGCCATTGGCGAGGACCTGTTGCCATTCGCTGTAGGCGAACACACGGGTGATGAAGTTCTCACGCAGTACCGGATCGTTGAGGCGCCCGGCTTCTTCCACGGGCAGATCCGGGTGCTGTGCGCAGAACGCCTGGGCGTAAATCCCGCGCCCGCCGCCGTTCACCGGGGCGCCGTTGGCGTGGTAGACCTTGACCCGTTCGAGGCCGCAGGACGGCGACTGCTGCATGAAGATGTAGCCGCAGATGTCATTCAGCTCGGCGGCCATTTTTGTGCCGTACTCGGCCAATGGCTGAGTGACGTTGATCGACGGGTTTACCGTGCCGACCGCTTGCGGATGCTCGGCCTCGCCGACAAGGCGGATCGGCTCGCGCGGGATGCCCATACCGATCGCGACTTCCGGACACACTGGGACGAAATCGAAATGTTCGGTGAGGGTGCGGCTGCACAGGCGGGATTCCTTGTGTCCACCGTTGTAGCGCACCTCGGCGCCCAGCAGGCAGGCGCTGATGGCGATTTTGGGTTTGGCTGCGCAAGAGTCAGACATGGGCACCTCGAATCCATACCTGTACAGAGGTTGATCTCTGTACAACTTTGCTCAGCATAGATTCATGGGTGTACAAGTCAAATGGTTTGTATAACTTTTTCGGTTGAGCGCGGTTCATTGTGGGAGCGAGCTTGCTCGCGAATACGGATTAACATTCAACAAATTCATTGATTGACACACCGTTTTCGCGAGCAAGCTCGCTCCCACAGGGGACGGTATTTACTTCCAGCCCTGCAGCCATTCAGCGTTGTTTTGTAGTGTCTGCCAATCGAGTCGCTCCGCACGCTGGGTCAACACCGCCTGCAACTCAACTTCCAGCACCGTGCCTTCCTCGTCGCGAAACAACTCTGTCACCAGAAAGTGTTTTTCACGGTTCTGCGGGTGGGCTGCTGTCCATTTCGACAGCAGCAATTTACGCGGATTGATGCGGTTCATTGCAGGTGTTCGTGCAAGCGTCGCGCAGCTTCCTGGCCACTGAGCCAAGCGCCTTCGACGCGCCCGGACAGGCACCAGTCGCCGCAAGCATACAAACCCAGATCGGCATCGGCCAGGGTCCCCCATTCGTGGCCCGTCGCCGGACGTGCGTAGAGCCAGCGGTGGGCGAGGCTGAAGGTTGGCGCGGGCATGGCGCTGTGCAGCAATTCGGCAAAAGCACCGTGCAGTTGCTCGATCACAGCTTCCTTGGACAGATCGATGTGCTGCCGGCTCCACGCGCTGCTCGCATGCAGCACCCAAGTGTCGAGGCTGTTGTCACGTCCGGGCTTGCTGCGGTTGCGTGCCAGCCAGTCGAGCGGACTGTCCTGCACGAAGCAGCCTTCAATGGGCGTATCCAGCGGTGTGTCGAAGGCGAGGGCGACAGCCCAGGTCGGGTCCATTTTCACCCCGGCGGCGGCCCCGGCAAGTTTCGGGGCTGCGGCCAGCAAGGCTGTCGCTTGAGGGGCCGGCGTGGCGATCACCACGTGGCTGAACGGGCCATGGGTGAAGCCTTCGGCGTCCTGCAGATGCCAGTGTTCTTCACCGCGAAAGACCTCGGTGATGCGGCAGGCAAAGTGCACTTCCAAGCCATCGAGCAGTCCACGAGTGATGGCGCTCATGCGTGGCGTCCCGACCCAGCGCGTCTGCTCGTCCGGCGACAGATTCAGTTGCCCGCCCTGATACGTGTAGAGCTGCGGTGTCCACTCGGCGACCCAGCCCAGGCTTTGCCAGCGCTGCACTTCGGTGACGAAGCGCCGATCACGCGCGGTGAAATATTGCGCGCCCATGTCCAGTGAACCGGCGTCGCTGCGTTTGCTCGACATGCGCCCGCCGCTGCCGCGACTTTTATCGAACAATTGCACGGTATGCCCGGTCTCTGTCAGAGCCTGGGCGGCGGAAAGTCCGGCGATGCCGGTGCCGATGATTGCGATAGGTACAGTCATAGGGGCCTCGTTTACCTTTCTGTACAGACTACGCCGTGGATGAAACCTGTACAATTTTGTTTTTTGGTATAACTTCTAGCGTTCTCGATCTGACAGCTTGGCCTATGGTTAAACAATAGAGCCTGCCCGATAGAAAAGATCCCTGCTTTTAAAAATAGACTAGTGATCCGGGTTAAACGCCACGCGAGGAAGATGTCATGCACATATTGCTGACCGGCGGTACTGGTTTGATCGGACGTGCGCTCTGCCGATACTGGTTGGAGCAGGGGCATCGCTTGACGGTGTGGAGCCGCAAACCGGAGAAAGTCGCGAAAATCTGTGGTGCGCAGGTGCGGGGTATTGCGCGTCTGGAAGACCTTGGCGAAGAGCCTGTGGACGCGATCATCAATCTGGCCGGGGCGCCGATTGCCGATCGGCCGTGGACCCATCGACGCAAAGCGTTGCTGTGGAGCAGCCGTATCACGCTCACGGAAACCCTGTTGACCTGGCTCGACACGCGCGCGCAGAAACCAGCGTTGCTGATCTCCGGATCAGCCATTGGCTGGTATGGCGATGGCGGTGAGCGCGAATTGACTGAAGATTCGCCGCCGGTGATCGACGACTTCGCCAGTCAGTTGTGTATTGCCTGGGAGGAAACCGCACAGCGTGCCGAGACACAAGGCATTCGCGTGGTGCTGGTGCGAACGGGTCTGGTGCTGTCGGCCGAGGGCGGCTTTTTGTCGCGCTTGCTGTTGCCGTTCAAACTCGGGCTCGGCGGGCCTTTGGGCAATGGCCGGCAGTGGATGCCGTGGATTCATATCAACGATCAAATCGCCCTGATTGATTTTCTTCTGCATCGTGATCAGGCCAGTGGTCCTTATAATGCGTGCGCGCCGAAACCTGTGCGCAATCGCGAATTTGCCAAGACACTGGGCAGCGTGTTGCACCGCCCGGCGTTCATGCCGATGCCGACCCTGGCGCTGAAGGTCGGCCTCGGTGAGATGTCATTGCTGTTGCTCGGCGGCCAGAAGGCTATGCCGGCACGCTTGCTGGAAGCGGGTTTCACTTTCCAGTTCACGGATTTACGCGCGGCCCTGGACGATCTTTCCAGCCGCCTCTGAAATAGGACGTTGCATGACCGATCACGCCTTGCTTCTGGTCAACCTGGGTTCCCCGGCCTCAACCTCAGTGGCCGATGTGCGCCGCTACCTCAATCAATTCCTGATGGACCCGTACGTGATCGACCTGCCGTGGCCGGTGCGGCGTTTGCTGGTGTCGCTGATCCTGATCAAGCGCCCGGAGCAGTCGGCCCACGCCTATGCGTCGATCTGGTGGGACGAAGGTTCACCGCTGGTGGTGCTCAGCCGGCGCCTGCAAGAGCAGATGAAGGCGCAATGGAAGCAGGGGCCAGTGGAGCTGGCGATGCGTTATGGTGAGCCGTCGATTGAAACCTGCCTGCTGAAACTGGTGGCGGCGGGGCACAAGCGCATCACGCTGGCACCGCTGTATCCACAGTTCGCCGACAGCACCACGACCACAGTGATCGAAGAAGCCAAGCGGGTGATCCGCGAAAAGAAACTCGACGTGCAACTGTCGGTACTGCAGCCGTTCTACGATCAGCCGGAATACCTGGATGCGCTGGTCGAAAGCGCCCGGCCGCATCTGCAGCAGGATTACGATCACTTGCTGCTGAGCTTCCACGGTCTGCCTGAGCGGCACCTGACCAAACTCGATCCGACCGGCAATCATTGCTTCAAGAATGAAGACTGCTGCAAGAACGCCTCGCCTGCGGTATTGGCGACCTGTTATCGCGCGCAATGCCTGCGTACTGCGGCGTTGTTCGCTGAGCGCATGGGCCTGCCGGATGGCAAATGGTCGGTATCGTTTCAGTCGCGTCTGGGCCGGGCCAAGTGGATCGAACCCTACACCGAGGCACGGCTGGATGAGCTGGCGAAAAGCGGCGTGAAGAAAATACTGGTGATGTGCCCGGCGTTTGTCGCCGATTGCATCGAGACGCTGGAAGAGATTGGTGATCGCGGCAAGGAACAGTTCCGCGAAGCGGGGGGCGAAGAGTTGGTGCTGGTGCCGTGCCTGAATGACGACCGGCAATGGGCTAAGGCGTTGGCAACCCTCTGCGAAAGAGCGCCGCTGGCCCTGTGATGATCGTTCCCACGCTCCGCGTGGGAATGCAGCCCGTGACGCTCCGCGTCACTGGACGCAGAGCGTCCCTAGAGGCATTCCCACGCAGAGCGTGGGAACGATCAGATCTAAAGGCTTAGATCAGCGGCTCATCCGCCTTCTTGTTCTTCCAGCCATCATTGCCCGGCAGAATCAGGTTCAGCGCAATCGCCACCACCGCGCACAACGCGATGCCTTTGAGGCCGAAGTCGTCTGGACCGGTGCCGGTGCCGACCAGCACACCGCCAATGCCGAACACCAGCGTCACCGACACGATCACCAGATTGCGCGCCTCGCCCAGATCGATCTTGTGACGGATCAGGGTGTTCATCCCCACCGCCGCGATCGAGCCGAACAGCAAGCACAGAATCCCGCCCATCACCGGCACCGGAATGCTCTGCAGCAGCGCGCCGAACTTGCCAATGAACGCCAGGCTGATAGCGAAGATCGCCGCCCAGGTCATGATTTTCGGGTTGTAGTTCTTGGTCAGCATCACTGCGCCAGTCACTTCCGCGTAGGTGGTGTTTGGCGGGCCGCCGAACAGACCGGCGGCGGTGGTGGCAATGCCGTCACCGAGCAGGGTGCGATGCAGGCCGGGCTTCTTCAGATAGTCGCGACCGGTCACGCTACCGACGGCAATCACGCCACCGATGTGTTC
The DNA here is from genome assembly GCF_024748675.1 of Pseudomonas sp. B21-041. Taxonomy (NCBI): domain Bacteria; kingdom Pseudomonadati; phylum Pseudomonadota; class Gammaproteobacteria; order Pseudomonadales; family Pseudomonadaceae; genus Pseudomonas; species Pseudomonas sp. B21-041. Next base: position 5,337,231 of record NZ_CP087175.1, on the reverse strand, counting down.
AATGGCCGGAGCCAATGCCACTGGAACGATGAACAGAATCGCCTGCCAGTTGAATTCCGGCGCGGTGAAGTGCGGGATCGCAAACCATGGCGCTGCGGCAATCTTCGCGGTATCAACGACACCGAAATAGAACGCCATGGCAAAACCGACCAGCACGCCGGAAATGATCGGCACCAGGCGGAAGATGCCTTTACCGAACACCGCCACGATCAATGTGGTCAGCAATGCCGGCATCGAGATCAGCATCGCGGTCTGGTAATGGATCAGTTCAGAACCGTCGCCAGCCTTGCCCATCGCCATGTTCGCGGCAATCGGCGCCATGGCCAGGCCGATGGAAATGATCACTGGACCAATCACCACCGGTGGCAGCAAGCGGTCGATAAATCCGGTGCCTTTGATCTTCACGGCAAGACCGAGGAAGGTGTAGACGAAACCGGCCGCCATCACACCGCCCATGGTCGCGGCGAGGCCGAACTGGCCCTTGGCGAGAATGATCGGGGTGATGAAAGCGAAGCTCGACGCCAAAAACACCGGCACCTGACGCCCGGTGACGATCTGGAACAGGATCGTCCCAAGACCTGCGGTAAACAGTGCCACGTTCGGGTCCAGGCCCGTGATCAGCGGCATCAGCACCAGGGCGCCGAAAGCCACGAACAGCATCTGGGCGCCGGACAACACCGTACGCCAGAGCGGATCGTTGAACTCTTGCTGCATGGTCACGCGTCCTTCTGCTTGGTGCCGAAGATCTTGTCACCGGCGTCGCCAAGTCCTGGGATGATGTAACCGTGCTCGTTCAAGCGCTCATCGATGGACGCGGTGTAGATGGTCACGTCCGGGTGAGCCTTTTCTACAGCGGCAATACCTTCCGGCGCGGCCACCAGCACCATGGCGCGGATGTCTTTGCAGCCGGCTTTCTTCAACAGATCAATGGTCGCCACCATCGAGCTGCCGGTAGCGAGCATCGGGTCGATGATCATCGCCAACCGTTCGTCGATTTCCGGAACCAGTTTTTCCAGATAAGTGTGCGCTTGCAGGGTTTCTTCGTTGCGGGCAACGCCCACAGCGGAAACCTTGGCACCCGGGATCAGGCTCAGCACGCCTTCGAGCATGCCGATGCCGGCGCGCAGGATCGGCACGACGGTGATCTTCTTGCCGGCGATCTTCTCGACCGACACGGTGCCGCACCAGCCTGCAATATCGTAGGACTCCAGCGGCAAATCTTTTGTAGCTTCATAGGTCAACAGGGCGCCGACTTCCTGAGCGAGCTCACGGAAGTTCTTGGTGCTGATATCGGCGCGGCGCATCAGGCCGAGTTTATGACGGATCAGCGGATGGCGGATCTCGAGGATGGGCATGGAAAAACTCCGGCGGCGGGCAAAAAAACCGGCCTAGATTAATCTATCCGAGGGTGATGTCCTATAGGACATTCTGTACGTTAGTCCATAAAGGCTTGATTCGGCCTCAATGGATGCGTACCTTTGCCCGCTTTTCCGAAAACATCCCCCCCCTGGAGAGCGCCATGTCCGCTGATCTCGAGCATATCCGTCAAATCATGCGAGAGGCTGACTGCCTGTACACCGAAGCTGAAGTCGAGGCCGCCATCGCCCGCGTCGGTGCACAAATCAACGAACAACTGGCTGACAGCAATCCGGTAGTGTTCTGCGTGATGAACGGCGGGCTGATTTTCTCCGGCAAACTGCTGACGCATCTGCAGTTCCCGCTGGAAGCCTCCTACCTGCACGCGACCCGTTATCGCAACGAAACCAGCGGCGGCGACCTGTTCTGGAAAGCCAAGCCGGAAGTTTCGTTCATCGACCGCGACGTGCTGATCATCGACGACATCCTCGATGAAGGTCACACCCTCGGCGCGATCATCGACTTTTGCAAACACGCCGGTGCGCGCAAAGTGCACACCGCCGTTCTGATCGACAAGGATCACGACCGCAAGGCGCGTCCAGACCTGAAAGCCGATTTCGTCGGCCTGCCGTGCATCGACCGCTACATCTTCGGTTACGGCATGGACTACAAAGGCTACTGGCGCAACGCCAACGGGATCTTTGCCGTTAAAGGCATGTAAGAACCCAGCACTACCCCCTGTAGGAGTGAGCCTGCTCGCGATAGCGTCGTATCAGCCAACATCAACGTTGCTGACAGACCGCTATCGCGAGCAGGCTCACTCCTACATTTGTTTGCACGATACCCATGCTAGAGTGCTCGGCCCCGCCTTCCGGAGCCTGTCATGCGCCTCTTGATCCGCAGCCTCGCCGCGTTTTCCTTGATCTTCTGCCTGCCTCTTTCCGCCGCGCCGATGCACAGTCAATTCCTGCCGCCGGACGATCTGACCGTGCGCGATGCCGAGCCCGAGCAGCAGCAATTGCTGCAGGTCACTGATTATTCTGTGGTCGTCGGCGCGCAACGCCAGTCCAATCAACAACCGATTCCGGTCACGTCTCCATTGATGATTCGCCTCAAGGGCAAATCCCTCAACAAAGGCGCGACCATTACTCAGGTGTTGGTCAATTTCGACGGTGAAAGCAAAAGCCTGAAAAAGCCGGTTTATGACGACAAGAGCAAAACCCTCACACTGTTTTATCCACAGGCCCAATACCGCGTGATCATCGATCTGCTGCGCAACGACACTATGTATGTGCAGTTCCTCAGTTACGCCAATGGCCATATCTGGGCCGATTTGCACACCGGGGCGGTGCGATCGCGTTGAGCCGGGCGGCCGGGCAGGGGTAAACTGCCCGCCCCGTGTAATGTCTGCGAGCTGGAGTCGGCAATGCGTAAAGATAAAAAACAAGTGATTGGTGACGAGATCGGCGATGAGCAGATCAAGCTGTTCCTCGATTTTGAGCCGGTCGACGCCACTTCGCCGTCGCTGCACAAACTGATCAAGGCTTACCGTGGCCTGCGCATTGATGATTTCGAGCGGTTTCTGACGTTCTTCGTTGCCGCCGGTTATGACGTGGATGGCAAGGACGAGCACGGTCAGACGTTCGTTGCTCAGATCAAGGATCAGCGCAACGCGGCCGAGTACATCGGGCTGATCGACAAGGCCCGCAGCTAAGATCAAAAGATCGCAGCCTGCGGCAACTCCTACAGAGAGTTTGTGTTTACCCTGTAGGAGCTGCCGAAGGCTCGGGCCGCGATCGGACGATCTTTTGCTTTTCAAGGCCATAAAAAAACGCCCCGCACTCACTGAGTACGGGGCGTTTTTTTATGCGGCAAGATCAAGCGTAGCTTGGGGTTTCGCTGCTTTCTTCAACCAGTTCCAGCGCGATGTTGTTCTGCGTGTTGATCTTGCGATACAGCGCAGCATCAGTTTCCAGGACCTTTTCACGGGCCGGGAAGATCTCCGCCAGTTTGCCAGCCCACTCACCCTTGGCCTTGGCCGGGAAGCACTTCTCGATCAGTTCCAGCATGATCGAAACGGTCACCGACGCGCCTGGCGAAGCGCCGAGCAGGGCGGCGAGGGAGCCGTCCTTGGCCGACACCAGTTCGGTACCGAACTGCAGGATGCCTCCCTTTTTCGGGTCTTTCTTGATGATCTGTACCCGTTGGCCGGCCACTTCCAGGCGCCAGTCTTCGGCTTTCGCCTCAGGGTAGAAGCGGCGCAGGGAATCCAGACGCTGCTCCATCGATTGCATCACTTCGCTGACCAGGTACTTGGTCAGGTCCATGTTGTTTTTCGCCACGGCCAGCATCGGCCCGATGTTGCCGGCGCGAACCGACAGCGGCAGGTCCATGAAGGAGCCGTGCTTGAGGAACTTGGTGGTGAAACCGGCGTATGGCCCGAACAGCAGGGATTTCTTGCCGTCGACCACGCGGGTGTCCAGGTGCGGCACCGACATCGGTGGCGAACCCACCGCGGCCTGGCTGTACACCTTGGCCTGGTGATGCTTGACCACTTCCGGGTTGTCGCAACGCAGCCACTGGCCGCTGATCGGGAAGCCGCCGAAGCCTTTGCTTTCTTCGATGCCCGAGGCCTGCAGCAATGGCAGCGCCGCGCCGCCCGCACCGAGGAAAACGAACTTGGCGTCGACTTCACGGCTGCTGCCGCTGTTGACGTCCTTGATGCTGACGGTCCAGCCAGCGCCGTTACGCTTGAGGCCGGTAACGCGCTTGCAGTATTTGACTTGAGTGTCGGGAGCGCTGGTCAGGTGCTTGAGCAACTGATTGGTCAGGGCGCCGAAGTTGACGTCGGTACCGTTCATCACGCGAGTGGCAGCGAGGACTTCGTCCGGCGAGCGGCCCGGCATCATCAGCGGCATCCACTCGGCCATCTTGGCCTTGTCCTCGGTGTACTCCATGTCGGAGAAGGCGTGATGCTTGTGCAGGACGTCGAAACGTTCCTTGAGGAAGGAAACGCCTTTGTCGCCCTGAACGAAACTCAGGTGCGGCACCGGGCTGATAAAGGATTTGCACGAGCCGAACGTGCCTTTCTTGGTCAGGTACGACCAGAACTGCTTCGACACCTCAAACTGGGTGTTGATGTGCACGGCTTTCTTGATGTCGACGGTGCCATCGGCGGCTTGCGGCGTGTAGTTCAGCTCGCAAAGGCCAGCGTGACCGGTGCCGGCGTTGTTCCATGGGTTGGAACTCTCGGCAGCACCGGAATCCATCAGCTCGACGACTTCCAGCTTGATCGCGGGGTCGAGCTCTTTGAGCAGCACGGCCAGGGTGGCACTCATGATACCCGCCCCAACCAGAACTACGTCGACTGCTTCGTTATGCGCCATTTAACGCGTCTCCAAAATCTGCAGCACCAAATTGTCGGCATGGCTGCCAGGCGTTCCGGGACAGGTCAGTGATGTCCAGGCTATCCATGGTCAGGTTCGCCATGTCCGAATCTTCGCAATTTTTCGCAACTTCGACGGATGTATGCGGCTTGGCTTTCAAGAGCTCCATGAACTCATTTCAGCACGCAGCTGGCAATTCGACTTATGGTCGAGACATCCGTTTTTGTGCAACCAAATCCGTAGCGGACAGGCTTCAGGCTCCGATATTCGAGGTATACCCGGTCCTGTGTCGTTGGGCTGTTTCAGACGCTAATGGTGCATGTTCAGACGCAAAACTTTTCATTTGCTCGCCACACTCTTGTGAAGTTGTGAAAACCCGTTTTTTTCACGCTCTTTTGAAGACGTGAACCTCAAAAAAGGGCTGTCCAGGCCTGGCACCTTGCCCGCAAAGGCAAAACAACGCGGTGGCCGAGCGTCATGACAGCTCTGCAGATTCGCGAAAAGCGGGGTTTTTGCCGGAAGAACAGGCAAGCGCGCCAACTTCACTCGATCTGTGTGGGCGGCTCTCTGTGGGCGATTTTGGGTGTCGATGCATGCGCATTGACGCTGTTGCGGGGCCCGATCAGGAGACGTCCTTATAATCGGGGGGAGATTGTATCGAAGAAATGCGGGCAGTTGCTCGTGTTTAATGACTTTTATTAGGCATCCGGTCAGATGCTCAACATCGCTTGCACCCGTGCACGGGGCTGCGACGCTATGACGCGGGCGCTGGCGGGCAGTGGCTGGTGCAACCAGTTGAGGCGGATTTCTTCGATTTCCACCCAACCGTCGCCCATCGGCTGCAGGCTGCACTGCTTGAATGCCTGGCAATGGCCATTGCGGTCGAGCAGGGCGAAGCTGCGGTGCAACGGGCGTGGCGCGAACAACGAGATCAGATAACGCATGATTGAGTACCTTGTGGGGGACTGATTGCAAGGTTGCCAAGGCGCCGTGACGTGAACGTGTATGCCGGGTGAATAATCTGTGACAGGAACCGCTTTCCCACGGGTTTGTCAGACATTTCAGTATTCGCTGCCGGGCGCTGGTTACCCGCAGTGGCCCACCGCTATACTGCCGGCCTGTTTGTGCCTGATTCTGGAGAGAAGAGCATGTTGCAACGCCTGTTGTTCGGTTTGATCACTGTGGCCGGTTTGACCCTGGCCGGCTGCGCCCACAGCCCGCAACAACTGAGCCCGGAGCCGAAGCTGACCACCCAGCTGCCAGCGGTCGGCCGTGGCCAGCCAGTCGTCGTGCGTGTGGTTGACGGTCGTCCGTCGCCAACCTTGGGCACCCGTGGCGGCCTGTACCCGGAAACCAGCGCCATCACCGTGCAGCGCGAGCAGATCCTGCCGAAGCTGCAGGCTCAGGCTGAAGCCGCCGTGCGTTTGCTCGGCTTCACCCCGACCAACAACGCACCCAACGCTCCGCAGTTGACCGTGACCCTGGCCGAGCTGAAGTATCAGTCACCGAAAGAAGGTATGTACGTGACCGAAGCGACCATTGGCGCAACCTTCCGCTCCGATGTGCAGAACGCCAACCGCCGTTATAGCGGCCGTTACGGTGCCTCGCTGGACCAGCGTTTCGGGATGGCGCCAAACCAGGAAACCAACACCAAACTGGTCAGCGATGTCTTGAGCGATGCGCTGACGCGTCTGTTCAAGGACCCGACGGTGGGTCAGGTTCTGGCTGAGTAAGTTTTCGGCGGATGTGAAAAAGCCCGGGGCCAGTGATGGTTTCGGGCTTTTTTGTGGGTGTCAGGTTTGGGATTTGTGTCGTATGGGAGATCGATCCCCCTCACCCCAGCCCTCTCCCCCAAGGGGGCGAGGGGGAAAGGGAGCCGATCTGTGTTGTGCCTGGGATCTGCATTCATCTCGGAGTTTCAGGTCGATTTGCGTTGTTCTTGAGATCTACATTCACCTCGGACTTTCAGGTCGATGTACCTCGACAAAACACCTCGGTCAGTCCCCTCTCCCTCCGGGAGAGGGCTAGGGTGAGGGTGCTTTTGCTTTTAGGCAGCCTGGGAATAAAAGTCGAGCACGCTAACACCCGTCAACAAATCCGTCTCCGGCAAATCCGCATGCTGATGCCCGCCCAGCGCGCAATACACCAGCCAATGGCGATCCTGGACATTGAAGGCGAGGCTGCCGACAAGGCTTTGTTGCTCGTCGTAAGGGCTAATGAGGTACAGACGATCCTGGTTTTCAGCGTGAAGCATGTCGCGTTCCATGTGCGTTTCGAGGCGCGCATCTTGGTGTATCCACATGACGATGCCGTGACACAGGACAGCCATCGGTCGATTGTCAGGTTATTTGTCGCAAAGACTGGGGGTGAACCGGCAGGTTTGGTTAGAATCCGCGCCGCAGTCGTCGATCTGGCGTCTGCCACACCGGTTCAGATAGAGGTCTGTGATGTCGCTGCACTTGATGACGCTGTTTACCGCCCATCCCGCCAAGTTGATCAACTTGCTCGCGTTGTTGTTGGCGTTTCCGGGGAGTTGGCTGCTGCACGCCACTCGTCGCCGTGAACAACGTGCGATGGCCAGCATTGCCGCTCAGCGCCAGGCGCAACCGAATGCCGAACCAATCCTTGATTGGGCGACCTTGCGCATGAACCGGTTTTTCTATCGTTTTGGTTTTGCTTGCCTCGGGCTGGCCCTGATCGTCTCCTGGATCAGCACGCGCTATTAAAAGCAAAAGATCGCCGCCTTCGGCAGCTCCTACACGAATCCCCTGTAGGAGCTGCCGCAGGCGGCGATCTTTTGATCTTGCCGTTGCTTTACAACGGCAACCCAGCCTTGACCCGGTATTGATTACGCACCGGCGTCGCATATTGCAGCACCAGATACGGACGATGCTCCTCAGGGCACGCATCCAAGCGTTCCTGCCACTCTTGCTGCGCCTTGGCCAGCTCATCCGCCGGGAACACCTCGGCAGCTTTCGGCACATTCAACTGCGGATCGGCATCGGCCCACTGGGCGTACGCCAGGTAGTGCACCGGGAACAACCGGTAGCCACCGAGAATTTGTTTGTCCATCTCGATCGCCAATTGCTTGGTGTCTTCGAACAGCTCGGTAATCGGCGCGGCAAAGTTCACGTGCACCCGGCCCTTGTAGCCAGTGATGCCTTTGGCGATGCTCACGTCATCTTCGCCCGGCGCTTTCGCGTAAGTGCCGGTGGTGGCGCGGATGTACAACTCGCGAGCCTTGGCCTGGTCGCACGGGTCATATTCGTAGCTGATCGACACCGGGGTAACGTTCAGCGAGCGGATGACTTCGCCGAACGGCTCGTCCTTGCGGCTCATGTGGAACATCTTGAGGATCGCCGACTCGGTGCGGTCGTCGCCGTCCTTCGCCCGGCCTTCAGCCTGAGCGATCCAGATCGACGCGCAATCGTTGCGGATCGAGTGGTTGATGTACGCCGACAGCAACTGATAAGCAGCCATTTTCTCGCGACGGCCGGTGATCGAACGGTGGACGATGAAGCTCTTGTTCAGACGCATCAGATCGCTGACAAACGGCTTCTGCAGCAGGTTGTCGCCGATCGCGATGCGCGGCGTCGGCAGGCCGGCGTGGTACACGGCGTAGTTGACGAAGGCCGGGTCCATGACGATATCGCGGTGGTTGGCGATGAACAGATAGGCGCTGCCGGACTTGAATTGCTCGACACCGGTGTAGGTCACGCCATCGGTGGCGCGCTCGATGGTGTGGTCGACGTAGGACTCGACCTTGTCCTGCAACGTCGCCACCGAAGTTACGTCGGCGAACTCACGACGTAGCCGATGGGCTATAAGTGGTTTGAGCATCCAGCCGAAGGCACCGGCAAAACGCGGGAAGCGGAAGTGGGTGAGGATATCTAGAAACGCCTTGTCGCCGAGCAGTCTTGCCAGTACCACAGGTACTTCGCTGTCGTCGTAAGGTCGGATGGCATCGAATTCGCCCATCATGCTCTCTTGTTGGAAACGGCTAGGGTAAGTAAAGGTTTTGATCGAAAACCCGCGGGGCACGGTCTGAAAAAGTAGCCAGACAAAAATAGCCCTGCAAATAGACCGGCGATTATACGCACAAGTCACTTGGGAGACCGCGATGCTGGAAACCGCTGAATACGAATGTCCTTATTGTGGGGAGCTTGTTGAGACGTCGGTGGACTTGTCCGCCGGCGATCAGACCTATATCGAGGACTGTCAGGTGTGTTGTCGGCCAATAACGTTCGTATTGCAGGTCCATGGAGAGGACTGGTTTCTGGAAGTTTTCAGTGAGAACGAATAAGGGGCGCCCATGCAGCGAATCTACGAGCCGGAAAATCTGATGGAAGGTGAAATGCTCAAGGGCATGCTCGCCAGCGAAGGCATCGAGGCGCATTTGATTGGCCGCGATTTGCTCGGTGGAACGGGCGAGCTGCCGATCTTCGGTCTGTTGGGCTTATCTGTGGATAACGATCAGGCCGAATACGCCCGTGAGCTGATCACCGCGTACAATGCCGCGCTGCCGCTGCCCGGCGATGAACCGGAGAGCTTCCCCGGGACGCTGGTCTGTTAGGCTGAGCTTCGTATTACTTCAGAGTCGTGTTGCCCCATGTGTGGACGTTATGCCCTGTTTCGCTGGAACCGCGACTTCGCGGCCCTGCCTGGTTTTCCCGCCGATCAGCAGGCGCAGTGGAACATTTCCCCCAATGATTCGGTGCTGATGCTGCGTGCCAGTGAAGATGGCCAGCGCAGCCTGGCCCGCGCCCGTTGGGGATTAACGCCGCCGTGGCTGACCGATCTGTCGAAAACCCCGGCACATGCCCGGGCGGAAACCGTGGCTGAGCAGCCGATGTTTCGTGAGGCGCTGCGCCAGCGTCGTTGCCTGCTACCGGCGAATGGTTTTTACGAATGGCGCGGGACCCAGCGCAAGCGGCCGTTCTGGCTGACGCCGGGGGAGGGTTCTTCGCTGTTTTTCGCGGCGATCTGGGAGGCTTATCCGGTGCAGGAACAGGTGTGGTTGAGTACGGCGGTGATTACTCAGCCGGCGTCGAGTCAGCGCCGGCCGTTGATTCTCGATGAGGCGGGGCAGGCGGCGTGGCTCGATCCCGAGACGCCGTTGCATGTGTTGCAGGGGTTGCTGGCCAGTGAACCCGCGGCGCTGCGTGAGCGGGTGTTGGCGAATCTGATCAATGATCCGAAGCTCAACGGGCCGGAGTGTTTGACCCCGGGCTAAAGCCTGCAGATCAAAAGCCCCTCACCCTAGCCCTCTCCCAGAGGGAGAGGGGACTGACCGCGGGATATTGACGAAACACACCCACTTGAAAGCTTTTCACCGAATCCATAATCGCCACGATTTTTCAGGTCGATGTATGACGGGAGACAACTCGGTCGGCCCCCTCTCCCTCCGGGAGAGGGCTGGGGTGAGGGGCTTTTCGCTTTTCAGACCTTGAACTGATTGATCAACCGCCGCTGCTGCTCCGCCAGTTTGGTCAAATCGGCACTCGCCGAACTCGACTCATCCGCGCCCCCCGCCACTTCATTGGCCACTTGCCCGATGTTGATCACATTGCGGTTGATGTCATCGGCCACCGCACTCTGCTCTTCCGCCGCACTGGCAATCTGCGTGTTCATGTCGTTGATCACCGAAACCGCCTGGGTGATCGTTTCCAGCGCCTCAGCCGCTTTCGCCGCATGCTGCACGCTTTCATCGGTGCGGTTCTGGCTGTCTTCCATGACCCGCACGACATCGCGGGTGCCTTGTTGCAGTTGTTGGATCATGCTCTGGATTTCTTCAGTGGCTTTCTGGGTTTTCTGCGCCAGATTGCGCACCTCGTCGGCCACCACGGCAAACCCACGACCCTGTTCACCGGCACGCGCCGCCTCGATCGCCGCGTTCAGGGCCAGCAGGTTGGTCTGCTCGGCGATGCCGCGAATGGCGGTGAGAATGGCGTTGATGTTCTCGCTGTCCTTGGCCAGGGTCTGTACCACATCTACTGCCTTGCCGATTTCCAGCGCCAGCACGCCAATCGAATTGGACGTATCGCGGACAATCTGCATGCCCTGGCTGGCGGCCTGGTCGGCATGACTGGCCGCTTGTGCCGCCTGCGTCGCGTTCCGCGCGACATCCTGCGCGGTGGCGGTCATTTCCTGCACCGCCGTGGCGACCTGATCGATCTCGGCCATTTGTTTTTGAATGCCGATGTTGGTGCGAATGGCGATGTCAGCGGTGTGTTCCGAGGAATCGCTGACGCTCTGTACCGACGTCACCACCTGCGTGATCATCGCCTGCAACTTGGCCAAAAAGGTGTTGAAGCCCTTGGCGATCGAGCCCAGTTCATCACTGCGATCGCTGCTCAAGCGTCGGGTCAGATCACCTTCACCCTGAGCGATGTCATTGAGCATCGCGACCATCTGTTTCAGCGGTCGGGCGATGCCGTGGCCGACCAGCCAGATCACCAGCAGGCCGAGGCCGGCGATCAGCAGACCAACCATGGCCATGCCGAAGGTGTCGGATTTGCGTTGCGCATCGAGGTCGGCCTGCAGTTTTTGCAGATCCGCCATCACGGCGTTGAGCGGCAGTTGCAGCATCAGCGTCCAGCGCGCGTCGGTCTGACCGATGCCGAACGGCAGGTACAACTCGATGCGGCCCTTGTCCTTGTTGACCGAGTAAGTCACTTCGCCGCGTTTGAGATTGGCCAGGTTGGCGGTCTGCCCGGCGTCGAGGATGTCGCTGACTTTCTCGCCGAATTTGCTCGGGTCTTGGGTGTACGCGACGATCCGGCCGTTGCCGCCGATCAGGGCCATTTGCCCGGCGCCGCTGTACAGCTTTTGGTTGGCGCCGAGGAGCATTTCCTGAATGAAGTTCACCGACAGGTCGGCGCCGACAATGCCCTGGAAGGCACCGTTAAGCATGATCGGCTCGATAAAGGAGGCGAGCATGACGATCTTGTCGCCGACCTTGTACGGCGCCGGATCGATCACGCAGGCTTTCTTCGTTTCCTTCGAGCACAAGTAGTACTCGCTGGCGCGCACGCCGGTGGACAGGGTTTTCTGGTCGTCGACGTCGACCAGTTTGTCCAGGCCGAGGGTGCCGTCATCGTTGCGGAACCACCACGGCAGGAAGCGCCCGTTGGCGGCATCGATGCCAACGACGCTGGTGCCGACGTAGGCCGCGTCATTGTGGTCCAGGGCGTTCTTTTCCCAGCCGATGTAAGTGCCGAGAATCTTCGGGTTCTTCTCGACGTTTTCTTTGATCAGGCTGATCAGTTGCTCGCGGCTGACGCTCAGGCGTGGCTGGCCATCGGCGCCCGGCGTGCCGAGCAGGGCGTTGACTCGCACCAGGCCGCCGGCAATCAGCAGCGGCGCCTCGAGCTCGCGCTGGATCTGGCTGACCTGGGTTTGCGCCAGCGAGGTCAGGCGCTGTTCGATGACTTGCTCGAATTGCGCCTGGGTGCGTTGTTGCACCATTTCTTGCGTGCGCGCACCGGAGAACAGCGCATACAGCACCAGCGCGGCGACCACACTGAGCACGATGGCGCCGGCCAGGGCGGCGACGGAAAACTGGATCGACTTGAACTTCATGGGAGCTCCGCACGCAAGAGGACGTCTGCGCTGATGTATCGGCAGCGGGCATTGGGCCATGAGTGCGAGCCGGAGCAATTGAAAGCTAATGTCGCAAATGGATCAGTGCGCGACGCAGTTGCACGGGACTTGGCGGTCGCTGTGAATTTTTTGCGACAGCTCTGGTGGGAAACGTCTGAAAGTCGCTGCAACACGTCCGTTGTATCTGGCGTCGATACAATTACCCGCCTAGGATACGCGCAGGTTTTCAGGGAGCTTTTGAATGAACAAGACATTGGTTGTAAGTGCACTGAGCGCAGCGCTGTTGCTGGCCGGTTGTCAATCGGTCAACACCACCAGCGGCGGTGCCGTGGGTGTGGAGCGCAAGCAGTACATGTTCAGCATGCTGTCCTCGCAAGAGGTCGACCAGATGTATGCGCAGTCGTATCAGAAGACCGTCGGCGAGGCGTCCAGCAAAGGTGTGCTGGACAAGACCAGCCCCGAGGCCAAGCGGGTTCAGGCGATTGCCAACCGCCTGATCGCCCAGGCGCCGAACTTCCGTCCGGATGCGGCGCAATGGCAGTGGGAAGTCAATCTGATCAAGAGTGATGAACTCAACGCCAACTGCGGGCCCGGCGGCAAGATCATTTTCTACACCGGGCTGATCGACAGCCTGAAGCTCACCGACGATGAAATCGCTGCGGTCATGGGCCATGAAATCGCGCATGCCCTGCGCGAACACGGTCGTGAAGCGATGTCCAAGGCGTACGGGATTGAAATGGCCAAGCAGGGCGCAGGTGCATTGCTCGGTCTGGGTCAGGACAGTCTGGCGCTGGCCGACACCGTGGCCAACTACGGCATGACCCTGCCGAACAGCCGTGCCAACGAAAACGAAGCCGACCTGATCGGTCTGGAACTGGCCGCACGCGCCGGTTACAACCCGAACGCCGCGATCACTTTGTGGAACAAGATGAGCAAGGCATCGGAAGGTTCGCCGCCGGAGTTCATGAGCACTCACCCGGCTTCGACCAGCCGGATTGCCTCGTTGCAGGCGGCAATTCCGAAGGTTATGCCGTTGTACGAAAAAGCTCCTAAATCCTGAGTCGGTGATCGTTCCCACGCTCTGCGTGGGAATGCCTCAAGGGACGCTCCGCGTTCCAAGCGGGACGCAGAGCGTCCCCGGCTGCATTCCCACGCAGAGCGTGGGAACGATCCTTCACTGAGGATTAAACCCAGCCACTGCTCTGCATCGCCTTGTACACCGCAACAATCGCCAAAATCATGAATGCCGAAGCGGCGAGGCGACGGATCAAGGTCAGTGGCAGTTTGTCTGCGGCGAAGTTACCTGCCAGCACCACCGGCACGTTGGCAATCAACATGCCCGCCGTGGTACCGATAATCACCAGCCACAGTTCCGGGTATTGCGCGGCGAGCATCACCGTCGCGACCTGAGTCTTGTCACCCATTTCTGCGAGGAAAAACGCAATCAGCGTGGTCAAGAACGGCCCGAACTTGCGTGCGGTGCTGGTTTCATCGTCATCCATTTTGTCCGGGACCAGTGTCCACAGCGCAGTGGCCGTAAAGCTTGCGGCGAGAATCCAGTGCAGCGTGGCATTCGAGAAGAAGCTGCCAAACCAGGCGCCTACCGCACCGGCTGCTGCGTGGTTGGCCAGGGTCGCGGCGACAATACCGGCAATGATCGGCCAGGGTTTGCGGAAGCGAGCGGCGAGAATCAGCGCGAGCAGTTGCGTCTTGTCGCCGATTTCGGCCAAGGCAACGATTGCGGTGGGAACGAGTAACGAGTCCAGCATCAGGATTTCCTAAGGGGCGGGTCGACACGGCTATGACACGTACAGCCTTCCCGCCCCGGGTAAGGTGTGCGTGTCATAGGTCTTGTCAAACCCTGCGATCCGTCTGCTGCGGACGCTTGGGTCGCATACGCCATGATCTGAGGATCAAGTATGTTGACGTATGCCGGACGAGCTTGGCGCTCGTGGGAGACTACTCCCCTAGGACGGAGCGGATTCTGCCTTCGCAAATCCGATTGAGCAAGAACAAATTTTCAGCCGCGCTTGGCCCGGTAAATCCGGAAACCATTGCCTTCGGCCTTGATTGCACAGACGCCCAGATGCTCTTCGATCAGCGGTTGATACTTGAGGAAGCTGTTCGCCACCAAGCGCAGTTCGCCGCCATTTTTCAGGTGTTTGGCCGCTTTTCGCAACAAGTTCTCGGTTGCGAAATAATCGGTGTGCACGCCGACATGGAACGGTGGATTGCTCAGAATCGCACTCAAACCCATCGGCGCGGCATCGATACCGTCGCCAGTCAGCACTTCAGCTTCCAGACCATTGGCCGCCAATGTCAGGCGACTGCTGGCGGCGGCGAACGCATCGACATCAAGCAGGGTCACCTGATTGTGTGGGTAGCGACGCTTGACCGCAGCGCCCAGAACACCGGCACCGCAACCGAAGTCGAGCAGATGGCCGCTCGGCAATTTGTCCAGATGCTCCAGCAGCAGGGCGCTGCCGCGATCCAGGCGACCGTGGCTGAACACGCCCGGCAGGCTGATAACTTTCAGCGGACCCTCGGCCAAAGGCAATTCATAGGTCTGCGCCAGGCTTTCCAGGGATTTCACTTCAGGGGCGTTAGCCACGGTGACTTGCCAGAGCTGGCAATGACGCGCGCTGTCGAGTTTGCGCGGCTTGCCGAACGGGTTGAGCTGCTTGGATGCGCCTTCGATGCCGCTGCGCTTTTCCCCGACCAGAAATACTTCACGCCCGGCCAGACGCGAAGCCAGGGCGTTGAGGATGTAGTCGGTGAGGTCTTTGGACTTGGGCAGAAACACCACGGCGCTGTCGAATTCTCGCTCGGGTATGTTCACGCCAAAATGGCTACGGCCTTCAAAGCGTGCGTCCAGCGCGGCCTGGTCGCCGGCATGCCAGCACCAGCCAAATGCGTTGGGCAGGCGCCCGAGCAAATCGTCGGCAGGCAAACCGGCCAACAACAGCGAACCTTGAAATAACTCGGGCTGACGAAGCAGTACTTCACTGCGCGGATCCATAACTGCTCCTCAAAAAAAAGTGCCGCAGTTTATCAACTGACGACCCGCAGCGCCTTACCGCTGAAGAACGCCTGAGCGTTTTCGGTCAATTGGCCGACGATGCGCTGCCGAGCCTCGCGGCTGCCCCAGGCGTTGTGTGGCGTAACGATCAGGCGTGGGATGTCCGCCGCGAGCAACGGATTGCCTTGGGTCGGCGGCTCTACACTCAACACATCGGTGGCCGCGCCGCCAAGGTGACCATTGCGCAGGGCTTCGGCCAGCGCCTGTTCATCGATCAGACCGCCACGCGCGGTGTTGACCACGAACGCACCGGGCTTCATCGACGCCAACTCGCGAGCACCGATGAAATGGCGAGTGTGTTCGTTCAGCGGGCAGTGCAGGGTGAGGGCGTCGATCTGCGGCAACAGTTCATCCAGCGGCAAACGATCCGGACGAGCAGGGCGCCCGGGAATCTGCCCGAGCAACACGCGCATGCCGAACGCTTCGGCCAATCGCGCCACAGCGCCGCCGAGTTCGCCATGACCGAGCAGGCCGAGGGTTTTGCCTTCCAGCTCGACAATCGGATAGTCGAGCAGGCAGAACTGTTTGGCTTGCTGCCAGCGACCTTCGCCAACGGCTTTTTGATAATCGGCCAGACGCGTGGCGAGGTTGAGCAACAGCATGATCGTGTGTTGCGCCACCGACGGCGTGCCGTAACCCTGGCAGTTGCACACGGTGATGCCCTGAGCACGAGCGGCGACGAGGTCGACGTTGTTGGTGCCCGTGGCGGTGATCAGGATCAGTTTCAGAGCGGGGTTGGCGGCCATGGCGGCAGCGTTGATCATGATCTTGTTGGTGATCGCCACCGTCGCCCCTTGCAGGCGCTCGGCAACCTGCTCGGGCAAGGTCTGGGCGAAAAGCTGCAGATCGCTGAAACACTCACGCAGCGGACTGAGGTCGAGGTCGCCGAGATCCAGCGAAGGGTGATCAAGGAATACCGCGCGGTGCGTGTTGGTCATCAACTGTAACTTTCGTGCTGTGAGCGTAGGGCGTAATCTGCCGAGCCTACCAGATGAAACAAATTGATACGCTTGGCCGAAAGGAGCCCCCATGTACTGGACCGAGTTCTTGACCGTTGCACTGATCCACTTGCTGGCCGTCGCCAGCCCCGGCCCGGACTTCGCCGTGGTGGTGCGCGAGAGCGTGACCCACGGTCGCCGCGCCGGCACCTGGACCGCGCTGGGCGTGGGCACGGCGATTTTCCTGCACGTTGGTTATTCGCTGCTCGGTATCGGCCTGATCGTGTCGCAATCGATCGTGTTGTTCAACGCGTTGAAATGGGCGGCGGCGGCTTACTTGCTGTACATCGGCTTCAAGGCATTGCGCGCGCAACCAGCGAAAGCCGTGGCCGATGACTTGCACAAAGAGGCCGGCGTACGCACGGCGCGCGGCGCGTTCACGTCAGGCTTCGTGACCAATGGTCTGAATCCGAAAGCCACGCTGTTCTTCCTGTCGCTATTCACCGTGGTGATCAACCCGCACACGCCACTGGCGGTGCAGGCCGGTTACGGGATTTACCTGGCGGTCGCGACTGCGTTTTGGTTCTGTCTGGTGGCGATGTTGTTTAGTCAGCAGCGGGTGCGTGCCGGTTTTGCCCGCATGGGCCACTGGTTCGACCGCACCATGGGCGCGGTGCTGATCGCTCTCGGCGTGAAAATCGCGTTCACCGAGATGCACTGATCTCAGAACCGCGACTTAAATCTGTGGGAGCGAGGCTGCTCGCGAAGGCGTTGGGTCAGTCGACATTATTGGTGGCTGAAAGACCGCTTTCGCGAGCAGGCTCGCTCCCAAAGGGCCTTACACAAGTTCGCTGAGTTTGCTCAGGGTGTTCAGGTAGTCGCGGGGATTCTCTCCCAGCAAACGGCGAAACATCGCGCTGAACGCCCGTGCGCTGCCGTAACCCAAGTCCTGCGCCACACGCTGCACGCTGTCCCCAGCGAGCTGGCGCGGCAGGGCTTCCATCAGGCGCAGTTGCTGACGCCAGGCGTTGAAACTCATCTGCACTTGTTGCTGAAACAGCCGCGACAGCGTGCGTGAGCTGGCGCCGACCTGCTGCGCCCAGTCTTCCAGCGTATTGGTGTGATCGGGGGTGTGCAGCAGTGCCAGACAAATGTTTTGCAGACGCCGGTCGGTTGGCATCGGAATGTGCAGCGGCAGGTTTTCCAGACCGGCGAGCTCTTCCAGCATCAACTGCTGAATCAGCGGATTGTCGGCATGCGGCGGCCCTTGCACGGCACGCAGGATCAGCTCGCGCAGCAGCCGCGTCACCGCCAATACGCAGCACTGTTGCAGGCTGGCGGGTGACAGTTCTGGGGCGATGAACAGCGAGCGCATCTGCACGTCGCCGCTCATGAAAATCTCGTGCGCCACTTCTGGCGGAATCCACACCGCGCGACTTGGCGGAATCACCCATGCACCCGAGTCCGTGACCACGCGCATGATCCCGCTGACGGCATACAACAACTGCGCCTCACGATGCAGGTGCAGCGGCTGGTGCGCGCCATCCAGATAATCCCGGGGGTAGGCGCTCACCGGGCCGTGTTCGAAATGGCTGATCAACATGTCTGATTCGATGACTTGTCTGGCAGGAATGCGCTTTGTGGCCAACTTAGCATAGCGCCACACAACAACGTAAAGCGTGCCGCCATGAATCAATCCAGAAACGTCATTCGCTATATCAACGCCGCCCATGTGATCGATCACATGTTCATGCTGATATTTCCCGCCGCCGTGCTCGGTATGACGCAGGCCTTCGGTCTCGACTACGCCACGCTGATCGGCCTGTCACTGGGCGGCTTCATTGCCTTCGGCGCGTGTTCGCTACCCGCTGGTTGGCTGGGCGATCACTGGAGTCGGCGGCAGATGATGCTGGTATTTTTCTTCGGCATCGGCGCTTCAGCGATTTTCGCTGGCCTGAGCAGCAGCCCGGCCATGCTGGTGATCGGTCTGACCCTGATCGGTATTTTTGCGGCGATTTATCACCCGGTCGGCACGGCGATGTTGGTCGCTTATGCACAAAATCGCGGCCGGGAAATCGGCATCAACGGTATGTGGGGGAATCTGGGTGTGGCGTTTTCGGCGCTGATCACCGGTTTGCTGGTGGCGCAATTCGGCTGGCGCTCGGCGTTTCTGATACCGGGCGCAGTGGCGATTGTGCTGGGGGTTGGCTTCGCCTTGCACGTGCGTGAAGAGCCGATTCCGAAGCGTGCGCACACGCCACTCAAGGGGGCCGCTGGCCAGCGTATTTCCATGCTCATGGTGTTCGGCGTGCTGGCGCTGGCGACGGCCACTGGCGGCGTGGTGTTCAACGCCACCACCATGACCTATCCGAAGCTGTTTCAGGAGCGTTTGCATGAGCTGTTTGCCTCGCCGCAAACCCTTGGTGTGGTGGTCAGTCTGGCCTATGCCTTTGGTGCGGTTGCACAGTTGAGCATTGGTCGGGTGTTGCATCGGCTCAGCCTGAAATGGCCGTTCATTGTCCTGACGCTGTGCCAGGCACCGCTGCTGTTTGCGCTGGCCTATGCCGACGGCTGGGCGGTGATCGCCCTCGGCGCAGCGTTCATGTTCGTGGTCTTCGGTCAGGTCACCGTCAACGATGCGATGGTCGCCAACTTCGTCGCCCCGCAATGGCAATCACGGGTGTTCGCCCTGCGTTACTGTTTATCGTTCGGTGCCAGTGCGACGGCGATTCCGCTGATTTCCTATGTCGAACCGCGCCATGGTTTTGTAGGCCTGTACTTGATTCTTGCGGGTTTCGGCGCTTTGACCTTCCTTGCAGCAGTCGTATTCCCACGGACGCCTTCCGAGGAGGCTGTAGGGCAAACAGCCTGATCAATAGCGAAAACCGGCAAATGCTGGCGCAAAGCTAGCATTTGTACGGCTTTGCAAATCATTCCTTTGGCTGATTTGGCTGGCGTATAAGGGTTCTAGAGTACCGATCTCTACGCCAACACCGTGCAGTCAGAAAAGGGATTCTTATGTTGCAGACTCGCGTCATTCCCCCGGCCGATGGGGCCTACCAGTATCCATTGCTGATCAAACGGCTGCTGATGTCCGGCGCCCGTTACGAGAAAACCCGCGAGATCATTTACCGTGACCAGATCCGCTATAGCTACCCGACCCTGATCGAGCGTGTGGCGCGGTTGGCCAACGTGCTCACGGCGGCCGGTGTGAAGGCCGGTGACACCGTGGCGGTGATGGACTGGGACAGCCATCGTTACCTGGAATGCATGTTTGCGATCCCGATGATTGGCGCGGTGATTCATACCATCAACGTGCGCCTGTCGCCGGAACAGATCCTCTACACCATGAACCACGCCGAGGACCGCTTTGTGCTGGTCAACAGCGAGTTCGTCGGTCTTTACCAGGCAATCGCACCGCACCTGAGCACGGTCGAGAAAACCCTGCTGCTGACTGATCTGCCGGAAAAAACCGCCGAGCTGCCGAACCTGGTCGGTGAGTACGAACAACTGCTGGCCGCCGCGAGCCCGCAGTACGACTTCCAGGACTTCGACGAAAACTCGGTCGCCACCACCTTCTACACCACTGGCACCACCGGCAACCCGAAAGGCGTGTATTTCACCCATCGGCAACTGGTCCTCCACACCATGGGTGTGTCGACGATCATGGGCGCGATCGACAGCGTGCGCCTGCTCGGCACCAACGACGTGTACATGCCGATCACACCGATGTTCCATGTACACGCCTGGGGCCTGCCGTATGTGGCGACCATGCTTGGCCTCAAACAGGTTTATCCGGGGCGCTACGATCCGGAGTTTCTCGTCGAGTTGTGGCGCAAGGAGAAGGTTACCTTCTCCCACTGCGTGCCGACCATCCTGCAAATGCTGCTCAACGCCAAAGGCGCGCAGGGCACCGATTTCGGCGGCTGGAAAATTGTCATCGGCGGCAGCGCGCTGAATCGCACCTTGTATGAAACCGCCAAGGCGCGGGGTATTCAGCTCACCGCTGCGTACGGCATGTCGGAAACCGGGCCGCTTGTATCCTGTGCGCACCTCAATGATGAGTTGATGGCCGGCACTGAAGACGAACGCACCACCTACCGGATCAAGGCCGGCGTGCCGGGGCCGCTGGTGGAAGCGGCGATTGTCGATGCCGAGGGTAACTTTCTCCCGGCCGACGGCGAGACCCAGGGCGAACTGGTACTGCGTGCGCCATGGCTCACCGAAGGCTATTTCAACGAACCGCAGAAGGGCGCCGAGCTCTGGGCTGGTGGCTGGTTGCACACCGGCGACGTTGCCACACTCGACAGCATGGGCGTGATCGACATCCGCGACCGCATCAAGGATGTGATCAAGACCGGCGGCGAGTGGATCTCTTCGCTGGATCTCGAAGACCTGATCAGCCGTCACGTTGCGGTACGCGAAGTAGCAGTGGTGGGCATCGCCGATCCGCAGTGGGGCGAGCGTCCGTTTGCCTTGCTGGTAATCCGTGAAGGGCATGTGATCGGGGCACGCGAGCTCAAGGAACACCTCAAGCCGTTCGTGGAATTGGGGCACCTGAGCAAGTGGGCGATCCCGAGTCAGATCGCCCTTGTTACCGAAATTCCCAAGACCAGTGTCGGCAAGCTCGACAAGAAGCGCATCCGCCTCGACATCACCGAATGGCAGGCCAACAACAGCACCTTCCTCTCGACACTTTGAGTGTCTGCTGGCGCGCCGAAACCGGCGCGCCAGACCCACCAAGCAAGCGCTTGGCTTGTGAAATCGAAAAAATCAGCCATCCTTGCCGTGCCGACATGCGTCGGACTGGCGAAAGGACTGTTCCAGAGTGGTTGGCAGCTGCAAATCACACTTTAGAGGGATCAAGCAGTACCACCTGCTGGCTATAGTCCGCTCAAGGATTTTTAAGAACGGGGCACACGCACAAAACGGGGCGATGCATTTTTGGAGTGATTTCGGGTTGTCTCTGGCACCCGGTCCTTCAGGCGTTTTTAAAAGTACTCACTGCCATAACAATAATGCACATGGAGTAGCGTCGATGACCTCAGTAAACCAGTTCTGGCGCCGGGCGAAACTGCCTCTGGCAGTCAGTCTTGCCTCTTCGCTCGCCGGGCCCGCATTCGGCGTCAGTTTCAACGTCGGTGAAATCGAAGGCCAGTTCGACTCATCCCTGTCGATCGGTGCCAGTTGGTCTACTCAGAGCCCGAACAAGAACCTCATCGGCGTCAACAACGGCGGCCACGGCCTGTCGCAAACGTCCGATGACGGTCACGCCAACTTCAAGAGCGGTGAAACCTTTTCGAAAATCTTCAAGGGCATTCATGACCTTGAACTGAAGTACGGCGACACCGGCGTGTTTGTCCGTGGCAAATACTGGTACGACTTCGAACTCAAGGACGAAAGCCGCGAGTTCAAGGACATCAGCGATTCGGGCCGCAAAGAGGGCGCCAAGTCGTCCGGCGGGCAGATCCTCGACGCCTTTGTCTACCACAACTACGCGATCGCCGATCAGCCGGGCTCCGTGCGTTTGGGCAAGCAGGTGGTGAGCTGGGGTGAAAGTACCTTCATCGGTGGCGGCATCAACTCGATCAACCCGATCGACGTTTCCGCGTTCCGTCGTCCGGGCGCCGAGATCAAGGAAGGCCTGATCCCGGTCAACATGTTCTACGTGTCCCAGAGCCTGACCGAAAACCTTTCGGCCGAAGCGTTCTATCAGCTGGAATGGGACCAGACCGTCGTCGATAACTGCGGCACGTTCTTCTCGCAGCCAGACATCGTTGCCGACGGTTGCAACGACAACCTGCGCGTGCTGAACAAGCGTTCGCAAATCCCGGCCATCGCCCTGGGGCCGTTGGCGGCCAACGGTGTCAACGTCAACGAAGAAGGCGTTCTGGTGCGCCGCGGTCCGGATCGTGATGCCCGTGACAGCGGCCAGTGGGGCGCGTCCTTCAAGTACATGTACGAACCGCTGGACACCGAGTTCGGCGCCTACTTCATGAACTACCACAGCCGTGCGCCGATCTTCAGCGCCACCGGTGCTCCGCAATCGGTCTACAACACCGCGCGCGCGCTGCCGGGGCCGTTTGCGGCACTTGCGCCATTGCTGGTCGCGGGCAACTCGAATTACTTCATTGAGTACCCTGAAGACATTCGCCTCTACGGTCTGAGCTTCTCCACCACCCTGCCTACCGGTACCGCGTGGAGCGGTGAGATCAGCTACCGTCCGAACGCGCCGGTACAACTGAACTCCACCGACATCCTGTTCGCCGGTGTGCGTCCGATCGGCGGGGCACTGACCAACGCTTCGATCCTCAATGGCGTGCCGGGTCAGGATCTGCACGGTTACGAGCGCAAGGAAATCACCCAGATCCAGACCACGTTCACGCACTTCTTCGATCAGGTCATGGGCGCCAGCCGTCTGACCCTCGTCGGCGAAGTCGGCGCGACCTACGTCGGCGGGCTGGAAAGCCGTTCCGACAAGCGCTATGGCCGCGATCCGGTGTACGGCCCGGGTGAGTTGCCGGCCACTGGCGGTGTGAATACCTGCGCCAATATTCTCAACGCCAGCACCATCAATGGTGCCGGGCCGGGCTCACCGCAGAACAACCGCAGCCGCAATTGCGACAACGACGGCTTCACCACCTCGATGTCGTGGGGCTACCGCGGTCGCGCCATCTGGGAATACAACGACGTCTTCGCCGGTGTGAACCTCAAGCCGAACGTGGCCTGGTCCCACGACGTCAGCGGTTACTCGCCAGGCCCTGGCGGCAACTTCGAGGAAGGTCGCAAAGCGGTCAGCCTGGGCGTCGATGCCGAATACCAGAACACCTACACCGCGAGCCTGGCGTACACCAACTTCTTCGACGGCAAGTACACCACTGTGGATGACCGCGACTTTGTTGCGCTCAGCTTCGGTGTGAACTTCTAAGCACTGCATTTCAGGACGAACGAATTTATGAAAATAACAAAGAGTCTGTTCCACGCCGGTGTTCTGGGCCTGTCGCTGCTGGCGACCGGCGTCATGGCCGCCGTGCCTGCTGCCGAAGCCGACAAACTGGGCAAGAGCCTGACGCCGATGGGCGCTGAAATGGCCGGTAACGCCGACGGTTCCATCCCGGCGTGGAAGCCGCTGCCGAAGAATGCCGGCTCGGTCGACAGCAAGGGTTTCCTGTCCAATCCATACGCCAGTGAGCAACCGCTGTTCACCATCACTGCGAAAGACGTCGACAAGTACAAGGACAAGCTGGCGCCAGGTCAGTACGCGATGTTCAAGCGTTACCCGGACACCTTCAAGATGCCGGTCTACCCGTCCCATCGTGGTGCGACCGTGCCGGATGACGTGTTCGCAGCGATCAAGAAAAACGCCACCACCACCAACCTGGTGTCCGGCGGCAACGGTCTGGAAAACTTCGATACCGCTGTACCGTTCCCGATTCCAAAAACCGGTGTGGAAGTCATCTGGAACCACATCACCCGCTATCGCGGCGGCAGCGTGACTCGTCTGGTGACTCAGGCCACGCCGCAACCGAACGGCTCGTACAGCCTGGTGTACTTCCAGGATCAGTTCGTGTTCCGCGACAAGATGAAGGACTACGATCCGGCGAACCCGGGCAACATCCTGTTCTACTTCAAGCAGAAAGTGACCGCGCCGGCACGTCTGGCCGGTGGTGTGCTGCTGGTGCACGAAACTCTCGATCAGGTGAAGGAACCACGTTCGGCGTGGGTCTACAACGCCGGCCAGCGTCGTGTGCGTCGTGCGCCACAAGTGTCCTATGACGGTCCGGGTACTGCGGCGGATGGCCTGCGTACCTCCGACAACCTCGACATGTTCAACGGTGCGCCGGATCGCTACGACTGGAAGCTCGAAGGCAAGAAAGAGATTTACATCGCCTCCGACAGCTACAAGCTCGACGATCCGAAACTGAAGTACGCCGACATCATCAAGGCCGGTCACATCAACCAGGATCTGGCGCGTTACGAGCTGCGCCGCGTCTGGCATGTGGTTGCCACCCTGAAAGAAGGTCAGCGTCACATCTACGCCAAACGTGACTTCTACATCGATGAAGACACCTGGCAAGCAGCGGTGATCGACCACTACGACGGTCGCGGCCAACTGTGGCGCGTCGCCGAAGCGCATGCCGAGAACTACTACGACAAGCAAGTGCCGTGGTATGCCCTGGAAACCCTCTACGACTTGCAGTCCGGCCGCTATCTGGCACTGGGCATGAAGAACGAAGAGAAGAGTGCGTATGACTTCGGTTTCACCGCCACCACCAGCGACTTCACCCCGGCCGCACTGCGTCAGGATGGCGTTCGCTAACCCGCTGTAACCCGAGGCCGCATCCTCGTGAAAACGCCCCGACTGGTTCGGGGCGTTTTTTTGCGTGTAGCCTTTTTGTAGCCATTTGTAGCAGCAACCTTCATAACCGGTTCGTTTAAGGCTAGTCTGCGGACATCTGCAATGCCGCCAACAGCAATTCGAACAAGAGCCGGCCATGACTGATCTGTCCCCACTTCCGGGTCCCGCAAGTGTTGCCGTCGCGGCACTGGACGGGCGTTTTTTCCGCCCGCCGCTGCCCGACGGCTACGTCTTGCGACCACGCCTTTGCGAGCGCCTGCAGGCCGGGCTCGGTGGGCGTCTGTTGCTGGTCAGTGCCCCTGCCGGGTTTGGCAAGAGTTCGCTGGCGGTGGAGTTCTGTCAGAGTCTGCCGGCACACTGGCAAAGCCTTTGGCTGGGCCTGAGTCCTCGCGACAGCGACCCGGGGCGCTTTCTCGAACGTCTGCTCGAAGGCTTGCAGGACTACTTTCCGCAACTGGGCAGTCGCGCACTCGGCCTGCTGAAAATGCGCCAACGCCATCAGCCCTTCGCCTTCGAAGAATGGCTCGACGGCCTGCTCGATGAACTGACCCTGCACCTCGATCCCGATGCGCCGCTGCTGTTGGTGCTCGACGATTACCATCTTGCGCAAGGCCCGGTGCTCGATCGCTGCCTGCAGTTTTTCCTCAACCATTTGCCCGATGGCTTGCTGGTGATGGTCACCAGCCGCCAGCGTCCGGACTGGCATCTGGCGCGCTTGCGTCTGTCACGGCAGTTGCTGGAGTTGCATGAAGCGGATCTGCGCCTGACTCACGACGAAGCCCTGACCTTGCTCGATCGCCACAGCAGTTCGCTGCGCGGTGAAGCGCTGGAAAACCTGATCCAACGCAGCGAAGGCTGGGTCGCCGGTTTGCGGTTCTGGCTGCTCGCGGTGTCTGAGGCCGGCAGCGATGCGGCGCTACCGCAAGCGTTGAACGGGGGGGAAGGGCTGATCCGCGACTATCTGCTGGAAGAGGTCATCGACTGCCTGCCGGCCGAGGTGCAAGCCTTTCTGTACGACACCGCCCCCCAGGAACGCTTTTGCAGCGAGTTGTGCGACGCCGTTCGCGAAGCCCACGACAGCGCCGAGATCCTGCGTTTCCTGTTGGCCCATCAGGTCTTTCTGGTGCCGCTGGACGAGCACGGTCACTGGTATCGTTATCACCATTTATTTTCGGATTTGTTGCGCAGTCGGCCGATTGCTCAGGCGATGGTGCCGACTGCAACGCTGCACCTGCGTGCCTGTCGCTGGTTCAACGCACAAGGGCTGCTGGATGAAGCCGTGGAGCAGGCGTTGCGCGCCGGTCACCTGGATGTTGCGGCAAATCTGGTACAGAACCTCTCGGAGGAGCAACTGCTGGCCGAGCAAAACGTCGGCATGCTGCTGCGCTGGAAAATGGACCTGCCAGACAGCCTGTTGATCAGCACCCCGCGCTTGATCGTGTTGTACAGCTGGGCGCTGGGGCTGGCCTGTCAGCTCGATGCCGCCGAAGAGTTGTCCAGCCATCTGAGCCGTTTCCTGCCGGCGCCTTCCGCTACCGCGCAAAAGTCGATGCTGGCGCAATGGCTGGCGTTGAGCGGGATTATCGCTCGAGGGCGTGGGCACCGTGAGCTGACGATCAGATATTGCACCGAGGCCCTGGAAAGCCTGCCGGCCAAACGTTATGGCCAACGGCTGATGTGTCTATCGACCTTGTCCAATCTGGCCATTGCCGATGGCGATCTGTGGCGTGCACGCGGTCTTAACCGCGAATCCCTGGAGCTGGCGCAGCGGGTCGGCAATCCGTTGTTCGAAGCTTTGGCCCATTACGACCGTGCACGGGTGTTGCAATCGCGTGGCGAAATCCTGCGCGCACTCGATGAAGTCCATCAGGGCCTTGAGCGACTGCGTGGTTTGTCGCCACAACGTCTGTACGCGGTGCGCGCTCGGCTGACGTTGTATGAGGGTTTTCTGTTGGCCATGCGCTTGCAGCCTCAGGCGGCACGCGTGCGGTTGTTGGCCGGGATCAGCGAGGCACGAGCCTGTCGCGATATCAGCGTATTGATCGGCCATTGTGTCATCGCTCGTCTGGACGGCAGCAGTGGCGAATTCGCCAAGGCTTTTGCCGAACTCGCCGAAGCCGAACGCCTGATGCACATCTGGGACGTGCCGCCGATCTACTACCTGGCGATGATCACGCTGGTCAAATGTGAACTATGGCTGGCGCAGGGCCGTACTGATCTGGCCGAAGCGTGGCTGGCGCGATTGGGCCAGACCTACACCGGCGAACGCGCCGCTGCGCCGCCGGAGTTCCATCCACAACTGCCGCTGCATGTGGAACTGCAACAGGCGTTGCTGGACATTATTCAGGGGCAACCGATGCTCGCCGAAGGGCGTTTGAACGTGTTGCATGAAAACGGCCAGCAAACCGGCCGGCAGTTGCTCAGTGTGATGGCGTTGACGCAGAAGGTGGCGCTGTTGCTGGCAGGTGGCCGCGAGCCTGAAGCGCGCAAGGCATTGGGTCAGGCGCTGGAAGCAGCCGCCGGAGGCGTGCTGCAGCCGTTCGATGCCTTGATGAAGGGGCACGAGAATTGGCTGCGAAGCCAATTGCAGACTTCGCCGGCGCTCACAGGACAGCAACTGCTTGATCACTTCCCGCCAGCGACGTCTCGCCCGGTTGTGGATTGCGCAGTGGCTGAGCAACTCAGCAGCCGCGAACTGGCGGTACTACGCCTGATCGCCCAAGGCTGTTCGAATCAGGAGATCAGCGAACAGTTGTTTATCTCTTTGCATACCGTGAAAACCCACGCCAGCCACATAAACAGCAAGTTGGGGGTCGAGCGGCGCACGCAAGCGGTGGCCCGGGCGAAAGAATTGGGGGTGTTGCAGTAACCGGAGCTGGATGCCTCTGGCGCAAGGCGAACCTTGGGCCAGAGGTTGTCGATTACTTCGCTTCGTCAGCGTCCACGCCGTTTATCGACCCCTCACGTTCAAGAATCGACATCAGGCCCAAGGCGCAATCATCGCTAGTTTTGCTGGCGATGGACTGTTGCAGGTTCTCGCTCAGCACAGCTTTGAATTTTTTCCCAGGCAGCGTCGCATTCCACCCCAGCAGTGTCTTGACTGCCGGTGCAGGTAATCCGCTGGATTTTTGATAAAGGCTTTCTGCGCTGCCGTCACTCATGATCGCAAAGCCGGTTGGCGTGTCGATGTGGCCGCGGTACAACCGTAGCTTCGATATCGCTTTAGGGTCAGTCAGAAACCAGGTGGTATTGGCGTATTCACCGTTTTCTGGAGGCGAGAGAGTCTGGAGTTGCCCGTCCGAATCAATGCTTGCGATGACACCATCGCCCAAGTGCCCGGCCATGTAGCGACCCTGCGAGTAAGCAACGAACGACAGGGTGCACGCCAGATCGTTGATGTCGCCGCCGTGCTTGGCGGATTTGCGCCTGAATGCGTCCAGACAGCGATTGACCAGACGCTGGGCTGCCTTCGCATGGATTTTTTCCATATTTTGCCAAAGGCTTTCAAAATTCTTGCAGACGTAGGCGAGTGTCGCGGTGACCGCGACCTGGGCGCCAATGTCCGACCGGGCTCTGGAGCCCGCACCGTCAGCCAGGGCTATGCAGGTCACGCCGTTGGACTCTCTTGCCGCGACATAGTCCTGGCAAGGTGTTTGAGTTTTCAGGTGCGAGCGCCCCGCGACCGACGCGAAAGCGGTTTTACAGGTGAAGTCTGGGAGGTCAGACATGGCTCAGACCTGTCCCCAGGCTTCGATGCCTTTGATATCCAGTGGCACTGCGTCACCGGGTGTCGACTGTGAGGCACGGGAAACACTTTTGCTCAGCCAGGCAAAAAACTCGTTGAAGCGCAGGCCTTTGAGGCGCAGTGGCGGGCGTGACGGCGAGAATCGAGCCAGCGATTGTACGTTCGCGGCTTTACCGATTGCGATGGGGAACACGGTCAGTTTGCGTTTGCTGATCATGTCGCTGACGCGAGTGGCTGCTTCGCTAATGTCATCGGTCGGCTCGCCATCCGTCATGAGAACCATCCACGGCTGAAAGTAATCCACGCCAGCCTGTTGATAATCCTCTTTGCGCGCTTCCAGCAAATCCAGAGCGATGCCCACGGCGTGCCCCATCGGAGTCATGCCGGAAGCGACCAGCGGCGGTACGTCCTGACGGCTGATGGAGCCGAAATCCATGACTTTCTGCGCTGTTCCGCCAAAAGTCACGATGCAGATTTCAGCGGCATATTGCGCTATTTCATCGTCCTTGATTGCTTCGAAAAACTGCTGAACGCCCGAGTGCAGTTCTGCAATAGGTTCGCCTTCCATTGATCCGCTGACATCCAGCACGAGGCAGACGGGTACGCGTGTGGTCGGGTTCTCAGCAAGTTCTTCCTGACTGAGGAGATAGTTGTCTGGCATGGAATTGTCCTTGTGGGGTGAGCGTTACAGCCAACGCTTCAAGAGTCGTTTGAACCAGCGCAAAACGATGTTTTGCGGATTGCTCGCGTGCACTGGCAATGGTCGATAGGGTTGCGGTCGAGCGGATGTCGGTTGCTGCGGCGGCCTTGCCGCTGTCGGGCGAGCGGTTGCAGGTGCAGCCGCGGGCGCAGGACGTTTCGGTGCCGGTGCCGCCACTTTGGGAGGCGGGGGCGGCGTTGGGCGAGGCGCGATGGGCGCCGGAGGTGGCGCCGCACGCTGGCCGGCCTGCTCGATTTTCTTTTGGCTCTCACTGGCCAGTTTTTTCAGTTTCGCTGTTTTCTGGCAGTCCGAGCATATGGTCGGCTTGCCTGCCGCCTTCATTTTTTCAAACCAGTCCTTGGCCACCTTGTGGGGCTTTTTGCAACTGCCACAGACGTCTTCAACGGGATCTTTGATATGAAACGCGGCAGGAAACAAATCATCGCAATGTTTGCCTTTGCGTAACCCTTCGCCGTACTGAGTCAGCAGTTTTAGCCAGTCATCGATGGGGCGTCGCTGATTGTCTTCGAAAGTATTGCTGAATGCCTGTTTAAGCGGATACGGCAAATGACTCCAGATATGCTGCCAGACGCCCACCGGCGCGACGCTTGCCCGGCCGATGCCGCTGCCCTTTTTGAATCGGTAGGGGAAGTTCATGTTCTTGATGTTGTCGGAAGCCGTTCCGCCACCCTGTTGAGAGTAGGGTGGTTTGCCTGGCAGCAGAATCATGAACAGCATGGTGGCGATGGCGAACAGCTCGTGATTTTTTGTGCGCAGGTAGTCGCCATATTTTTCGTCCTGGATTTCCGGCGCGGTGAACGGCACCGTGCCCACTTCGCAGGGGAAATGTCCAATCTGGAAGCTGTCGGTATCGACCATCCAGACCTTGTTGCTGTCTGCCGTCACGAGCAGGTTCATCGGATTGATGTCGCCCACGATGATATTCAGCGAGTGCAGATAGTGCACCTGTTTCAAAAAGGCGGTCGCGACATTCACCAGGTCACGCCGCGTCCATTTCGCGAAGGTCTTCAGCAGTACCTGTTTGACGAATACCGTGCTGTGGAGTGTTCTGCCATCCGCGCGAGGCATGACATAACCCACGAACTCCTTTTGCGCATTGAACACCAGCTCGGTCGGCCAACAAATGCCGGGTTCGGCGATTTTACGCGTCACCATCAGGCTGATTTTCTCGCGGCGCCGGGTCGTGAGTTTTTCAATGTGATAGATCTTGCAGACTTCTGCGTTGCCAGCCACGGCATGGATCGTTCCTTCTCCGCCGGCGCTGATGGCTTTATCCAGGGTCAATTGACGACCGCTCGAGGTGGTCACCACCGAGCCTTGCGCGACACGTTCACCTTGGTTGCGAATAACCATGTCGGCAGTGAGGAGCGGGGTTGCCGGCATGTCGAAAGGCACGATCGGTGCAGGTGCAGGTGCAGGTGCAGGTGCAGGTGCACTTTTAGGTGGTAGCGAGGGTGCCGGTCCGGTCCAGCGCTGGGCTCTGGCCTGCGCGGCTTTGCACTGCGCGAGCTGCGATTCGTCGCATGTCAGTAGCAGCAGATCGTAATGGCGGCACAAGTCGACGACTTCTCCCGACGGGCTTTGCTCCAGTGGCGTGGTCGTGCGTTTGAGCGCGAAGATCGCTTGGCCATTGAACGAGCATTCGGCCAGCAGATCGCCGGGATGCAGCGCTGTACCTTTAGGGAGCGCACGGTGCGGCCGAGACGGTTTGCCGATGAAGTACCGAAAAAAATCCCGTGCGTTGCGGTGGACCTGCTCTTTTCCCTCGGTCAGGGACTGAAGCTTCAGAAGATCGGAATGGGTGATAAAAGGCAAACCATTCCTGGCGCGAATGCGGTTGATAATGTCCGGGTCCAGTAAAAGGACGCTTTTATCGACGAGCACGTGTTCCATAGAGTGGGGCATTGGCTTCCTGCCGTCTTGTTTCAAAATTGGCACGGCGCGAGGATACCCCATCAATTTTGCGCATCACAACCGCAGTGGCACGCCCTGGCATCAGGATCAAAACCATGCAAACCCCGAACACAGCGCTCATCCGCGAAACCTTTCCCGTCGGTCCGCTCCAGTGTAACTGCACCATCATCGGCGACCCGATCACCAAAAAAGCCATCGTCGTCGACCCGGGTGGTAATCCTGACCTGATCATGGCGCGCCTTGATGCCCATGGCCTGAAAGTCGTCAGCATCATTCACACCCACGCGCACCTCGATCACTTTCTCGCTTCCGGGCAGATGAAGGAAAAAACCGGCGCGACCCTGCATTTGCACAAGGAGGACCAATTCCTTTGGGACAACCTCGAAATGCAGTGCCAGATGTTCGGTGTGCCCTACACACCGGTGCCATCGCCAGATCGCTGGTTGAGCGACGATGAGGAACTGGCCTGCGGTTGCGGTGTTGCCCTGCACACGCCGGGACATACACCCGGTTCCATGAGCTTTTGGTTTTCCGAGGCTAAGCTGTTGATAGCCGGCGACACGTTGTTTCGTCGCGGGGTAGGGCGCACGGATTTATGGGGCGGCGATCAGGCGACCATCGTGCGTTCGATCAAGCAGCGGCTATATACGCTGGACGAGGATGCGACCGTGGTGACCGGTCACGGGCCGGATACGCGTCTGGGTGATGAAATGCGCGAAAACCCGTTTGTGCGCGCCTGAATATTTTGTCACGAGTGCTCCGCGGAATTTTTGTGCATTGTCATGATCCAACGCCCGCACAGGTCCATTACTTAGTGGCCGCTGCACCACAGAATGCAAAAAAAGTAGGAGCTCTCCATGTTCACCACGCGTCGTTTGATTATTGTCGCTACTGCCGTGGCCTTGCTGTCCGGCTGCGCCTCGCCTAACCCGTATGACAATCAGGGCCAGGCCGACGGTGGCTCGCAAGGCATGAGCAAAACCGCCAAATACGGCGGCCTCGGTGCACTCGCCGGCGCACTGGCCGGTGCCGCCATCGGTCACGACAACCGCGGCAAAGGTGCCTTGATCGGTGCGGCGGTGGTGGGTGCGTCCGCCGCCGGTTACGGTTATTACGCCGACCAGCAAGAAAAGAAACTGCGCGCGAGCATGGCCAACACTGGCGTTGAAGTGCAGCGCCAAGGCGATCAGATCAAGCTGATCATGCCGGGCAACATTACGTTCGCCACTGATTCGGCGAACATCGCGCCAAGCTTCTACCAGCCGCTGAACAACCTCGCGGGCTCGTTGAAAGAGTTCAACCAGAACCAGATCGAGATCGTTGGCTATACCGACAGCACCGGTAGCCGCCAGCACAACATGGACCTGTCCCAGCGTCGTGCGCAGAGCGTGGCGACCTACCTGACCTCGCAAGGTGTCAGCGGTGCCAACCTCTCCGCCCGTGGTGCCGGCCCGGATAACCCGGTTGCCAGTAACGGTGACGTGAATGGCCGGGCGCAGAACCGTCGCGTTGAAGTCAACCTGAAGGCGATTCCGGGTCAGCAGTATGGTGGTCAGCAGCAACAGCAGCCGGGTACGGTTCAGCAGTATCCGTAAGCGCTTGCCCGAATGAAGAAATGCCCGGTCCTGTGATCGGGCATTTTTTTGTCTGGCCTGTTATGGCCTCATCGCGAGCAGGCTCACTCCCACATTTGAAATGCATTCCCCTGTGGGAGCGAGCCTGCTCGCGAAGGGGCTGCTACAAACACCGAAGATTACAGACACAAAAAAGCCCCCGGGACACATCACTGTCCGGGGGCTTTTTGTTTTCAGCGAAGGCTGATTACTTCTTCAGACCATAGTGCTCATCGAGCATGCCCGGCGAGTTCGGGGTCTTCGGTGCGTAGTCTCGCGGTGGCTCCTGATCGCGCGGTGGCGTCAGGCGTTCACGTGGCGTGACTGCCGCGTCAGCGTGCAGGGCAGCGATCAGGCGCTGGCGGGTCTGCTCGTCCAGGGCCAGACGATTGGCACCCTCGGCGAGATGATCCTGCACTTCCTGATAGCTCTGGGTCAGCTTCTTGACCAGCATCGCGGTGCTGTTGAAGTGGGTGACCACTTCGTTTTGATAACTGTCGAAACGCTCCTGGATATCATCCAGTTGACGCTGCGTACGGCTCGGCGCGGCGTTCGGCGCAACGCGCGCGATCAGGAATCCAATGGCGACACCCACAACCAGGGCAAGAGTCGGTAACAACCAAACTAAGAGCGAGTGTTCCACGAGTCCTTCCTCTATAAACGGCTTTGCTTTACGTTAACGGCTCGAACCTGCGCTGTATACCGCGATTCACTCGCAATAGATTGGCACAGACAATTTGCTAGACGAGTCGACCCGATTCGAGGTCACGGAGTTCCTTCCTTGCTGATGCGTGAAACCCCTGTAGTGATTGACGGCCCGGTGGGTCAACTTGAGTCTCTGTACCTGGATAACGAGCAGCCAATCGGCATCGCGCTGATCTGCCATCCGAACCCGGTGCAGGGCGGCACCATGCTCAACAAGGTCGTCTCGACCCTGCAGCGCACCGCGCGCGACGCCGGCCTGATCACCTTGCGCTTCAACTATCGCGGCGTTGGCGCCAGCGAAGGTTCCCACGACATGGGCACCGGCGAGGTCGACGATGCTCAGGCTGCCGCTGCATGGCTGCGTGAAAAACACCCGGATCTGCCACTGACCCTGTTCGGTTTCTCCTTCGGCGGATTTGTTGCCGCAAGTCTCGGCGGCCGTCTCGAAGCCCAAGGCGTGCAGCTCAAGCACCTGTTCATGGTCGCGCCAGCGGTGATGCGTCTTAGCGAACAGGATCAATTGCCACAAGATGGCGAACTCACCGTGATCCAGCCGGAAACCGACGAAGTCATCGATCCGCAACTGGTCTACGCCTGGTCGGAAAAACTCCAGCGCCCCCATGAGCTGCTGAAAGTGGCAGAATGCGGACACTTTTTTCATGGCAAGTTGACCGATCTCAAGGATCTGATCCTGCCGCGTCTCTCGAATTGATTGCAGTCTGACAAGCGATTACCCATGACGAACCGTACCCGTATCCTCACCGGCATCACCACCACCGGCACGCCGCACCTGGGCAACTACGCCGGCGCCATCCGCCCGGCGATCCTCGCCAGCCGCGACAGCAATGCCGATTCGTTCTATTTCCTGGCCGACTACCACGCCTTGATCAAATGCGATGACCCGCTGCGCATCCAGCGCTCGCGTCTGGAAATCGCTGCGACCTGGCTGGCCGGTGGCCTCGATGTCGACCGCGTGACCTTCTACCGTCAGTCCGACATCCCGGAAATCCCTGAACTGACCTGGCTGCTGACCTGCGTCGCGGCCAAGGGCCTGCTTAACCGTGCGCACGCTTACAAGGCTTCGGTGGACAAGAACGTCGAAACCGGTGAAGACCCGGACGCCGGCATCACCATGGGCCTCTACAGCTACCCGGTGTTGATGGCCGCAGACATCCTGATGTTCAACGCGCACAAGGTGCCGGTCGGTCGTGACCAGATCCAGCACGTGGAAATGGCCCGCGACATCGGCCAGCGTTTCAACCATCTGTTTGGTCAGGGCAAAGAGTTCTTCACCATGCCCGAAGCATTGATTGAAGAAAGCGTGGCGACGTTGCCAGGCCTCGACGGTCGCAAGATGTCGAAGAGCTATGACAACACCATCCCGTTGTTCTCCAGCGCCAAAGAGATGAAGGACGCGATTTCGCGGATCGTCACGGACTCCAAAGCGCCAGGCGAAGCCAAGGATCCGGACAACTCGCACCTGTTCACCCTGTTCC
The DNA here is from genome assembly GCF_024748675.1 of Pseudomonas sp. B21-041. Lineage (NCBI taxonomy): Bacteria > Pseudomonadati > Pseudomonadota > Gammaproteobacteria > Pseudomonadales > Pseudomonadaceae > Pseudomonas > Pseudomonas sp. B21-041. The sequence continues at coordinate 5,302,317 of NZ_CP087175.1, read as the reverse complement.
AGGCCTTCGCCACACCGGCGCAGGCTGATGAGTTCCGCAGCGAACTGCTCGGTGGTCTGGGTTGGGGCGAGGCGAAGAACCGTCTGTTCCAGTTGCTCGACAACGATCTCGGCGAAGCGCGCGACAAGTATCACCAGTTGATCGAGCGCCCGGCAGACCTGGAAGACATCCTGCAAATCGGCGCCAAGAAAGCCCGTGCCGTGGCAACGCCGTTCCTCAATGAACTGCGTGAAGCCGTGGGCCTGCGTTCCTTCGTCAATCAGGTGCAAGTCGCCGCGACCACGAAGAAGAAAGCCGCGAAAGCCGCGCGTTTCGTCAGTTTCCGTGAAGACGACGGTAGTTTCCGTTTCCGTCTGCTGGCAGCCGATGGCGAGCAACTGCTGCTATCGCGCAACTTCGCCGACGGCAAAGCCGCAGGCCAGGTGACCAAACAGCTGCAATCCTGCCAGCCGCTGGACGTGCGCAGCGAAGACCTGAGCTTCAGCGTCTGGCTGGAGGGCGAGTGCGTTGGCGACAGCCCGGCATTCGCTGACACTGCTGCGCGAGATGCGGCCATCGAGGCTCTGCGCGTCGCGCTGACCCCGGTTCAGGACTAATCGGCGGCACGGTCCGACCAAGGGCCGATTGCCATTCCCACGGGCCGTCGCTACAGTGACGGCCCGTTTTTGTTGCCTTGCTAACGAATTATGACGCCCCTAGAACGATACCAAGCTGATCTGAAACGCCCGGACTTCTTCCATGACGCCGCGCAGGAAACTGCCGTGCGTCATTTGCAGCGTCTGTACGAGGATCTGATCGCCGCCGATCAGAACAAGCCGGGTCTGCTGAGCAAACTGTTCGGCAAAAAGGATCAGACGCCGGTCAAGGGCCTGTATTTCTGGGGCGGCGTGGGTCGCGGCAAGACTTACCTGGTCGACACCTTCTTCGAAGCACTGCCGTTCAAGGAAAAGACCCGCACTCACTTCCACCGTTTCATGAAGCGTGTGCACGAAGAAATGAAAACCCTCGGCGGCGAGAAAAACCCGCTGACCATCATCGCCAAGCGCTTTGCGACTGAGTCGCGGGTGATCTGCTTCGATGAATTCTTCGTCTCCGACATCACCGATGCGATGATCCTCGGCACGCTGATGGAAGAACTGTTCAAGAACGGCGTGACCCTGGTCGCGACCTCGAACATCGTTCCGGACGGCCTGTACAAGGACGGTCTGCAACGTGCGCGTTTCCTGCCGGCGATTGCGCTGATCAAGCAGAATACCGAGATCGTCAACGTCGACAGCGGCGTCGACTACCGTCTGCGTCACCTCGAACAAGCCGAGCTGTTCCACTATCCGCTCGACGAAGCTGCTCACGAAAGCCTGCGCAAGAGCTTCCGCGCGCTGACGCCGGAGTGCACCGCCGCAGTCGAGAACGATGTGCTGATCATCGAAAACCGCGAGATCCGTGCGTTGCGCACATGTGACGACGTGGCGTGGTTCGATTTCCGTGAACTGTGCGACGGCCCGCGTAGCCAGAACGACTACATCGAACTGGGCAAGATCTTCCACGCCGTGCTGCTCAGCGGTGTCGAGCAGATGAGCGTCACCACTGACGACATTGCGCGCCGCTTCATCAACATGGTCGACGAGTTCTACGACCGTAACGTGAAGCTGATCATTTCGGCTGAAGTCGAGTTGAAGGATCTGTACACCGGCGGCCGTCTGAATTTCGAGTTCCAGCGCACGCTGAGCCGACTGTTGGAAATGCAGTCCCACGAATTCCTATCGCGGGCGCACAAGCCTTAAGCGGATTTTCGGCAAAGAAAAAGGGCCTGCAATTGCAGGCCCTTTTTTATGCGCTGAAGCAAAATTCGAGCGGACTGCGATCCCTGTGGGAGCTGGCTTGCCAGCGATGGCGTCGTGTCAGGTGATATTTATTTCACTGACAAACCGCTATCGCTGGCAAGCCAGCTCCCACAGGTTTTGTATTTGCTTCGGGGGGCTATGCCGCCTGCTGAAACTGCTGTCGATACTGATTCGGCGACAGCTCGGTGTGCTGACGGAACAGCCGCGCAAAGAAGCTCGCATCATCGTAACCGACCTCATAACTGATGGTCTTGATGCTCTTGCGGCTGCCGGACAGCAGGCCCTTGGCGGTTTCGATACGCAGGCGTTGCAGGTAATGCAGTGGCTTGTCACCGGTGGCGGTCTGGAAGCGGCGCATGAAGTTGCGGATGCTCATGCCGTGCTCGCGGGCGACGTCTTCGAAGCGGAACTTGTCGGCGAAATGCTCTTCAAGCCAGTGCTGGATCTGCAGGATGATCACGTCCTGGTGCAGCTTCTGCCCACCGAAACCGATGCGTCCTGGCGCATAGCTGCGCTGCACTTCATAGAGAATGTCGCGGGCCACGGCTTGCGCGACATTGGCCCCACAGAAACGCTCGATCAAGTAGATGTAAAGGTCGCAGGCTGACGTGGTACCGCCGGCGCAATACAAGTTGTCGGCATCGGTCAGGTGCTTGTCCTGATTGAGATAGACCTTGGGAAAGCGCTCGGCGAAAGCATTGAAGAAACGCCAGTAGGTGGTCGCTTCCTTGCCGTTGAGCAGGCCGGCCTCGGCCAGCCAGAACACCCCGGTGGCTTCACCGCACAACACCGCGCCACGGGCGTGCTGTTCACGCAGCCAGGGCAACACTTGCGGATAACGGCCGCACAACGTGTCGAAATCGTCCCAGAACGCCGGGAGGATAATGACGTCGGCGTTTTCCAGGCCACCGTCGACCGGCATTACCACGTCACTGAAGCTGTTCACCGGTTTGCCGTCGGGGCTGACCAAGCGTGTTTCGAACGCTGGAGTCAGGCCGTGGCCCAGTTGTTTGCCATAACGCAGGCTGGCCAGATGGAAGAAATCCTTGGCTTGCATGAGAGTGGAGGCGAAAACCCGGTCGATTGCCAGGATGCTGACGCGCCGCAAGGGCGTGGAGACTTGCTTGGACATAATTCAACTTTTGTTTTGTTTTTATAAGGGAAAGTGGTCACCAGACGGCTGGATCGTCTTATTTTTTGTCGGATGTGTCCAGTGTCCTGTGTCAGAGGGGAGGCTTAGTCTCTGAAGGCCATCTCCCTCCAACAACAAAGAAAGGTGCCGCATGATCCCCAGAACCTTGTTCAGCTCCGAGCACGAATTGTTTCGCGACAGCGTCCGCACCTTCCTCGAAAAAGAGGCGGTGCCGTTCCATGCGCAATGGGAGAAACAAGGCCATATCGACCGCAAACTCTGGAACAAGGCCGGGGAGGCGGGGATGCTCTGCTCGCACCTGCCGGAAGAATACGGCGGCCTGGGGGCGGACTTTCTCTACAGTGCGGTGGTGATCGAGGAGGTCGGGCGACTGGGCCTGACCGGCATCGGCTTCTCGCTGCATTCGGACATTGTCGCGCCGTACATCCTGCATTACGGCAGCGAGGCGCTGAAGCACAAATACCTGCCGAAACTGGTTTCGGGCGAGATGGTCACGGCCATCGCCATGACCGAGCCGGGGGCGGGTTCCGATCTGCAAGGTGTGAAGACCACCGCTGTGCTGGACGGTGACGAATATGTGATCAACGGTTCGAAAACCTTCATTACCAACGGCTTTCTCGCGGATCTGGTGATCGTGGTGGCCAAGACCGATCCAAAGGCCGGCGCCAAGGGCACCAGCCTGTTTCTGGTGGAAGCGGGTACGCCGGGTTTCGATAAGGGCAAGCGCCTCGAGAAGGTTGGTATGAAGGCGCAGGACACGTCGGAATTGTTTTTCCAGGACGTGCGCGTGCCGAAAGAAAACCTGCTGGGGCAGGCCGGGGCCGGGTTCGCTTATCTGATGCAGGAGTTGCCGCAAGAACGTCTGACGGTGGCGATCGGTGGCCTGGCTTCAGCTGAAGCGGCGTTGCAATGGACGCTTGATTACACCCGCGATCGCAAGGCGTTCGGCAAAGCCATTGCCGACTTCCAGAACACCCGCTTCAAGCTGGCCGAGATGGCAACTGAAATTCAGATCGGCCGAGTGTTCGTCGATAAATGTCTGGAGCTGCACCTGCAAGGCAAGCTCGACGTGCCGACGGCGGCGATGGCGAAATACTGGGGCACCGATCTGCAATGCAAGGTGCTCGACGAGTGCGTGCAGTTGCATGGCGGTTACGGCTTCATGTGGGAGTACCCGGTGGCCCGGGCGTGGGCGGATGCGCGGGTGCAGCGGATCTATGCCGGCACCAATGAAATCATGAAGGAGATCATTGCGCGGTCGCTTTGATGATCGTTCCCACGCTCTGCGTGGGAATGCCGCCGGGGACGCTCCGCGTTCCGCTTTGGTGGTGATCTGATCGGCCTCTTCGCGAGCAGGCTCGCTCCCACAGGGGATCACCGTACCTGTGGGAGCGAGCCTGCTCGCGAAGCTTTTAGCGGTAAATCAAGGCGCTGGGTTCGGGTGATCCTTGTGAATCGCCTCGATCCCTGCCAGCACTTCATCGGAAAGCTTCAGATCAAAACTGGCAATGTTGCTGTCCAGTTGCTCAAGCGTCGTCGCGCCAATGATGTTACTCGTGACGAATGGTTGCTGAGTGACGAACGCCAATGCCATCTGCGCCGGGTCCAGACCGTGCTCCCGGGCCAGCGCGACATAACGGCTGCACGCTGCTTCCGACTGCGCATTGAAATAGCGGCTGAAGCGACTGTAGAGGCTCAGGCGACCTTTCGGCGGACGAGCGCCACCTTCGTACTTACCTGACAGGAAACCAAACGCCAGCGGCGAATAGGCGAGCAGGCCGCACTGTTCGCGTATGGCGATTTCCGCCAGGCCCACTTCAAAACTGCGGTTGAGCAGGTTGTAGGGGTTCTGGATCGACACCGCGCGCGGCCAGCCACGCGCTTCGGCCAAGGCCAGAAAACGCATGGTGCCCCACGGGGTTTCGTTGGACAGGCCGATGTGGCGGATCTTGCCGGCCTTCACTTGCTCGTCGAGTGCTTCGAGAGTGTCTTCGAGCGGGGTCAGGTTGGCTTCGATCTTGTGCTTGTAACCCAGTTGTCCGAAAAAGTTGGTGCTGCGTTCCGGCCAGTGCAATTGATACAGGTCGATGTAATCGGTCTGCAGGCGCTCGAGGCTGGCGTCCACCGCTGCGGTGATGTGCTGGCGGTTATGGCGCAGGTTTTTGTCGCGGATGTAGTCGATGGTGTTGCCGGGGCCGGCGATCTTGCTGGCGAGGATCCAGTCGGCCCGGTCGCCGCGACTTTTGAAGTAATTGCCGATATAGCGCTCGGTGGTGGCATAGGTTTCGGCTTTCGGCGGCACCGGGTACATCTCGGCGGTGTCGATGAAATTGATCCCGGCTTCTTTGGCCCGTTCAATCTGCGCGAAGGCTTCAGCTTCAGTGTTTTGCTCGCCCCAGGTCATGGTGCCGAGGCAGATTGCACTCACGTTCAGGTCGGTACGGCCTAGCTGGCGATAGTCCATCGGGTGCTCCTTGGGCAAAACAATCATAAAAGCAGGTTGAAATATTTTTCGCAATCTGCATAATTGCCGACCTCTTTCTGCAGTGGAAGTGATGCGCCGCCGCCGAAGAATCTTGCCGTTGAACGGACGCGCCGACCCGAGCCCCCGAAAGCGTCTGTATCCGGCTGCCTTTGACTTGTCAAAGTACGCACTATTCAGTAAGATCCGCCGTCTAATTTACAGGGCGGCCCCTGAGGCTATAAAGAATGAAAACTTTTACTGCTAAACCGGAAACAGTAAAGCGCGACTGGTTTGTCGTCGACGCTGCTGGTCAGACCCTGGGTCGTCTGGCCACCGAAATCGCGAGCCGTCTGCGTGGCAAGCACAAGCCTGAGTACACTCCTCACGTTGACACCGGCGACTACATCGTCGTCATCAACGCCGAGCAGATTCGTGTTACCGGTGCTAAAACCACTGACAAAATGTACTACTCCCACTCCGGTTTCCCGGGCGGCATCAAGTCGATCAACTTTGAAAAGCTGATCGCTAAAGCCCCTGAGCGCGTGATCGAGACCGCGGTTAAAGGCATGCTGCCTAAAAACCCACTGGGTCGCGACATGTACCGTAAGCTGAAAGTCTATGCGGGCGCTGCACACCCACATACTGCTCAGCAGCCCCAAGAACTGAAGTTTTAACGGAATAGTACATTATGTCGGCGACTCAAAATTACGGCACTGGCCGTCGCAAGACCGCAACCGCACGCGTTTTCCTGCGTCCGGGTACTGGTAACATCTCCATCAACAACCGTTCGCTGGAAAACTTCTTCGGCCGTGAAACTGCCCGCATGGTAGTTCGCCAGCCGCTGGAGCTGACTGAGACTGTCGAGAAGTTCGACATCTACGTCACCGTGATCGGCGGTGGTGTAAGTGGTCAAGCTGGCGCAATTCGCCACGGCATCACTCGCGCTCTGATGGACTACGACGAAACCCTGCGTGGCGCTCTGCGCAAAGCTGGCTTCGTTACTCGCGACGCCCGTGAAGTTGAACGTAAGAAAGTTGGTCTGCGTAAAGCGCGTAAGCGTCCGCAGTACTCGAAGCGTTAATTCCGCTTCCGCGTTCAAAAAGAACGCCCGCCTCCTCACGGAAGCGGGCGTTTTTTTATGCCTGTGATTTATCAAAGAATTGCGCTGCGACAACTTGCCACTTCCGTAGACCCCCTATACTGCAAGGCTTGAGGGTAAGAGCTCCGGGTAATTCCCTTGTCAGAATTGGGGCTTTTCATTACCATTCGGCAAAATTTTTATAAGTAACATTGATTTATTTAGTAGATGCCTGATTTAACAGGCCACAAAAGCTGATGGGAGAGGACTGAATGAGCAATGACGGCGTGAATGCAGGCCGGCGTCGCTTCTTGGTAGCAGCCACATCCGTGGTGGGTGCTGCAGGAGCGGTGGGGGCTGCGGTCCCGTTCGTGGGGTCATGGTTTCCCAGTGCCAAGGCGAAAGCCGCCGGTGCACCGGTGAAAGTGAATGTCAGCAAAATCGAGCCAGGACAGCAGATGATTGCTGAATGGCGCGGCCAGCCGGTGTTCATTGTCCGCCGTACTGCGGAAATCCTGGGGAATCTCAAGAAGATCGAGGGCCAGCTCTCCGATCCAACCTCCAAAAACTCCACGCAACCCACCTATGTCGACCCTGAAGTGCGTTCGATCAAGCCGGAAATTCTGCTGCTGATCGGGATCTGTACGCACCTGGGTTGCTCACCAACTTTCCGTCCCGAAGTGGCACCTGCGGATCTCGGCAAAGACTGGGTCGGTGGCTATTTCTGCCCTTGCCACGGCTCCCACTACGATCTGGCTGGCCGCGTCTACAAGTCGCAACCTGCGCCTTTGAACCTGCCAGTTCCCCCGCATTCCTATGAGACCGATGACCTGATTGTCATCGGCGTCGATACGGAGAAAGCGTGATGAGCAAGTTCATGGATTGGGTTGATGCGCGCTTTCCTGCGACCAAAATGTGGGAAGACCATCTCAGCAAGTATTACGCTCCAAAAAACTTCAACTTCTTCTATTTCTTCGGCTCTCTGGCGCTGCTGGTGCTGGTCAACCAGCTCGTCACCGGCGTCTGGCTGACGATGAGCTACACGCCATCGGCAGAAGAGGCTTTTGCGTCTGTCGAAGGCATCATGCGTGACGTCAATCACGGCTCGATTTTGCGTCTGCTGCACGCTGTCGGCGCTTCGATGTTCTTCATCGTGGTGTATCTGCACATGTTCCGCGGCCTGCTTTACGGCTCGTACCAGAAACCGCGCGAGCTGGTCTGGGTCTTCGGCATGCTGATTTATCTGGCGCTGATGGCTGAAGCGTTCATGGGTTACCTGCTGCCATGGGGTCAGATGTCCTACTGGGGTGCCCAGGTGATCATCTCGCTGTTCGGTGCGATTCCGGTGATCGGCAACGACCTGACGCAGTGGATTCGTGGTGACTATCTGATCTCCGGAATCACCCTGAACCGCTTCTTCGCCTTGCATGTCGTGGCTCTGCCGATCGTGATTCTCGGTCTGGTGGTGCTGCACATTCTGGCGTTGCACGAAGTCGGTTCGAACAACCCTGACGGCGTCGACATCAAGAAGCACAAAGATGAAAACGGCATCCCGCTGGACGGCATTGCTTTCCACCCGTACTACACCGTGAAAGACATTGTCGGTGTCGTTGTGTTCCTGTTTATCTTCTGCTTTATTGTGTTCTTCTTCCCGGAAATGGGTGGCTATTTCCTCGAAAAACCAAACTTCGAGCCGGCCAACCCGTTCAAGACGCCGGAGCATATCGCGCCGGTCTGGTACTTCACGCCGTTCTACGCGATCCTGCGAGCAATCCCTGACAAACTCATGGGCGTCATCGCCATGGGCGCTTCAATTGCTTTCCTGTTTGTCCTGCCGTGGCTCGATCGCAGTCCGGTCAAATCCATGCGCTATAAAGGCTGGATGAGCAAAGTCTGGCTCGTCATATTCTGCGTTTGCTTTGTGCTGCTTGGCTGGACTGGCGTGAAAGCTCCGACGCCGTCTCTGACGTTGCTGTCGCAGGTCTGCACCTTCCTGTACTTCGCGTACTTCATCCTGATGCCGTTCTACACCAGGCTCGAGAAGACCAAACCGGTTCCGGAAAGGGTGACTGGCTGATGAAAAAGTTATTTTTTGCTCTGATTTTTGCTGCTCTGCCTGTTCTGTCCTTCGCCGCTGAACACGGTGGTCCGGAGCTGGAAAAGGTCGACATCGACGTTTCCGACAACGCTGCGCTGCAGGATGGCGCACGTACCTTTGCGAACTATTGCATGGGTTGCCACAGTGCCAAGTTCCAGCGTTACGAGCGGGTGGCCGATGATTTGGGCATTCCTCACGAAATGATGCTGGAGAAACTGGTGTTCACTGGCGCCAAGATTGGCGATCACATGAACATCGGCATGCAGCCGGCAGACGCCAAGACCTGGTTTGGTGCCGCACCACCGGATCTGACCCTGGTCGCTCGCGTACGCGGCACCGACTGGCTCTACGGTTACCTGAAGTCGTTCTACGAAGATCCTGCACGTCCATGGGGCGTGAACAACAAGGTTTTCCCGAACGTCGGCATGCCTAACGTGCTCGTCGGCCTGCAAGGTCGTCAGGTCGTGGGTTGCAAACAGGTGCAGATCGTCGAAGACGGCAAGAAGCAATATGATCCGCTGACCGGTACGCCTCTGACTCATGAAGCGTGCGATCAACTGACCATCGTGCCGAAATCCGGTGCTCTGAACGAAGAGCAGTTCGATGAGAAGGTCAAGAATCTGGTAACCTTCCTGGCTTACTCGGCTAACCCGGTTAAGCTGCAACATCAGCGCATCGGTACTTATGTCTTGCTGTACCTGGCGTTCTTCTTTGTGTTCGCCTACCTGCTCAAGCGTGAATACTGGAAAGACGTGCACTGATACGCTTCAAGCATTGCTGTTAATCGCGCGCGCCCAAGGGCGCCTCCGATAGCGCAACGTCTGGTTTGCCAGGTGTTGCGGGAGGCGCCCTCTGGGCGCGCGCGTTTTTCCGGTTCCGACAAATTCAACAAGCGAGGAGGATCGCCATGGGCGTGACCAATCGGTTGGCCTGTTACTCCGACCCCGCCGACCACTATTCCCACCGAGTGCGCATTGTGCTTGCAGAGAAGGGTGTCAGCGCCGAGATCATTTATGTGGAAGCTGGTCGCCAGCCGCCTAAACTGATTGAGGTAAACCCTTACGGCAGTCTGCCGACGCTGGTCGATCGTGACCTGGCGTTGTGGGAGTCGACCGTGGTGATGGAATATCTGGATGAGCGTTACCCGCACCCGCCGTTGATGCCGGTTTATCCGGTGGCGCGTGCCAACAGCCGTTTGCTGATTCATCGAATTCAGCGCGACTGGTGTGGTCTGGTGGATCTTATTCTGGATCCCAAGTCCAAGGAGGCTGCGCGTGTCGTGGCGCGCAAGGAATTGCGTGAAAGCCTGACGGGCGTGTCGCCGCTGTTTGCCGACAAGCCGTTTTTCCTCAGTGAGGAACAAAGTCTGGTGGATTGCTGCCTATTGCCAATACTCTGGCGTTTGCCGATTCTGGGTATTGAACTGCCGCGGCCAGCCAAGCCGCTGCTTGATTATATGGAGCGCTCGTTTGCGCGTGAGGCATTCCAGGCGAGTCTGTCTGGTGTCGAACGCGATATGCGCTAAGGCTTAAGGAGCCGCTATGAACTCCAGTCGACCTTATCTGGTCCGCGCGCTCTACGAGTGGATTGTTGATAATGATTGCACCCCGCACATGCTGGTCAATTCCGAGTACCCGGCAGTGCAGGTGCCGCAGGGTTTCGCCAGCGACGGGCAGATTGTCCTGAACATCTCGCCGAGTGCTGTGCGTCATCTGCACATGGACAACGACGTGGTGACCTTCGAAGGTCGCTTCGGTGGCGTCCCGCACAGTCTGTACGTGCCGATCAGCGCGATCCTGGGGATCTACGCCCGGGAGAATGGTCAGGGCATGGTGTTCGATCTCGAGTCGCCAATGGATGACGAAGAAGAGATCGAGTCGGATGACGACTTGCCGCCACCGGACAGTGAACCGCCGCGCCCTAGCGGCCGGCCAAGCCTGAAAGTGGTGAAGTAATAAAAAAGGCGATCCAGATGGATCGCCTTTTTTATTACATAGGGTTCTGCGTCAGTCGATGTATTCGAACAGCTTGACGATCTTCTGCACGCCGGAAACGCCCTGAACCAGATTAGTTGCCTGAGTGGCTTCCTGTTTGGTCAGCAGGCCCAGCAGATAGACGATGCCGTTTTCGGTCACGACCTTGATGCGTGAGCCAGGAATGCTGGCGTCGGTGAGCATCTGCGTCTTGATCTTGGAGGTCAGCCAGGTGTCATTCTGGCGAGCCAGGAAGCCGGACGGCGGTATGACCTGCAGTTCGTTATGAACAGTTTTTACCCGTTGCACGGCGGCTGCCGCTTGCTCGGCTTTGGCTTTCAAATCTGCGCGAGGCGTTTGACCGGCCAGCAAGACAACACCGTTGAAACTGGTGACGACGATGTGCGAGTCGTTGTCCAGTGCCGGGTCGGCCTTGGCCACGTTCACACCGACTTTGGTTTCGATCAACGAGTCATCGATCTTGCTACCGAAGGTGCGCGTGCCACGGTCGTCGTCGATCGGTGCTTCACGGCTGGCGTTCACCACTGAGGTGCAGCCACTGATGCCGAGGCACAGGGTCAAGGCCAGAAGGCCAAGGCGATTAGGGGTCATTCTTCACTCCCGAACAGTTGGCTGTCGATCAGATCGCAGAGGCAATGGATCGCCAGCAAGTGGACTTCTTGAATACGTGCAGTGACATTGGCCGGTACGCGAATCTCGACGTCCTCGGGCAGCAGCAGTGACGCCATGCCGCCACCATCGCGTCCGGTCATAGCTACGACAATCATTTCGCGATCATGTGCGGCCTGGATCGCTTGAATAATGTTCGCCGAGTTGCCGCTGGTCGAAATCGCCAGCAGGACATCGCCTGGCTGACCGAGCGCGCGGATCTGTTTGGAGAACACTTCGTTGTAGCTGTAGTCGTTGGCGATCGAGGTGATCGTCGAGGTGTCGGTGGTCAGGGCGATGGCCGGCAGGCTCGGGCGCTCGCGTTCAAAGCGGTTGAGCAGCTCGGAAGAGAAATGCTGGGCATCGCCGGCCGAGCCGCCATTGCCGCAAGAAAGCATTTTGCCTTCGTTGAGCAGGGCATTGACCATGATCTGGCTGGCTTGCTCGATGTGCGGTGCAAGTACGTCCATCGCCTGTTGCTTGGTGTCGATACTGGCCTGGAAAAGCTGGCGAATTCGGGATTGCATGTCCATCTGTGTGACCTTAAGTAGCGCGGCTGTCCGGCACATGAATGTGCAGCCCGCAAAGCAAAGAGCAAAATTTGTCGGTGGGATTGTCCGGGTCGCAACGCCGGCGATCAACTGTCGAAAGCATTCTGCAACCAGTTCAGCTGACTCGGATGGCTGTCGATGGCCACCACGTCGAAGCGGCAAGGGGAATTGGCCCAGCGCGATTCGCGCTGAAGAAAATACTGTGCAGCGAAAATCAGTTTCTGCTGCTTGCGCTCATCGATGCTAGCGAGCGCGCCACCCCATTGAGTGTTTTTTCTGTAGCGAACTTCAACGAATACTACTGTATCGCCATCAAGCATGACCAGATCAAGCTCGCCGCGTTTGCATAACCAGTTCTGCGCCAGCAGGCGCAGACCTTGTTGTTGCAGATGCTCGAGCGCCTGGCGCTCGGCATCCTTGCCGCTTTGCGAGCGTGACCTGTCAGGCATCAGCGTGGGGTGTCCGGCAGGCGCTGCACCTGGCCGCTGACGAACTGTGCCCAGGGCAACTGGCGCACAACGCGTTGGGTCTGGGTCATGCCGAGGCTGCCCGACTCACCGTCGATGCGGCTGTCTGGCAGGGCCTTGAGTTGACCCAGGCGCGGAGCCAGGCGATAGGCATCCACACCCATCGCGTACAGGCGACCGAGGCTGCCGGCGGCTTGCGGCCACTGCGCAACCACTTGCTGACGCAGTGGGTCGCTGGTGTCCAACAGCCATGGGGTTTCGCAGAAGCGAATGCCGTTCATGTCGTTGTACTGGTTGACGTCGCCACTGGCGCTGTAAACGTGCGACGTCGCGTACACCGGAACGTCACCAGCGTACTGGAAGTTCAGGGTTGGCTTGATCTGCTGCGCCTGTTGCGGGGTCGCGGCGAGGAAGATGAATTCGATGTCCTGACGACGCGAAGGCTGCGCGGCTACGTTGGTGCCGGCGGCATTTTGCAGGCTCTTGGCGCGGGCTTCGCTTTGACGCAGTTGGAACATGTCGGCGATCTGCTGGGCCAGTTGCACCGGCTGATCAACCCGTTCAGTGGCGACGATGCTGCCACCGTTGGCCTGCCAGTCCTGGCTGAAAGCACGCAGTACACGGTCGCCCCATTCGCCTTTCGGCACCATGATCGCGGCGCGGTGCAGGCCATCGGCACGGGCGCGGCGCGATACTTCGCGGGCTTCGTCTTCAGCCGCCAGGCCAAACTGGAACAATTGCGCCGGGCCTTGATCACCTTCGCTGTAGTTCAGCGCGAGGGTGGTGATCGGCAGTTGCGGGCGAGTGCTCAACTGTTTGACCAGTGGTTTTTCCAGCGGGCCAACGACCAGTTGCACGCCGTCAGCCTGAGCCTTGCGGTAGAACTCGTCCATCGAAGTCAGCTTGGAACTGTCGTAGAACTCGATCGCTGGCGGCTTTTGCCCGGCCTGTTGAGCCTGGTAGTGCGCAGCCATGAAACCTTCACGCAGTGCCTTGCCGACAGCGGCCAACTGGCCGTCCTGTGGCAGCAGCAGGGCGATCTTGCTCAGGGGCTGGCTGGCCAGTTCCTTGAGTTTGGTCAGTGGCAACGGCAGGTTGATGGCGGCCGGATGCTTTGGATTTTGCGCGCGCCAGGTGTCGATCGCCGCTTGCTGCTGTTCCAGGGTGCCAGCGGATTTCACTGCCATGGCCAGCCCCATCCAGCCGCCGAGATCGTCGGTGCTGTTCGGTTGCAGTTGATCAGTTGGCAGCGAGCCGATCAGGGTCCAGATCGCTTCGTGGTTCTTGCTCGCGGCGTCGCCTTGCAGCATCGGCGCGATGAACACGCGCTCGCGGGCAGCGGCCAGGGTCTGGCCATCGGCCTCAAGGGCGCGGGCATGTACGGTGCCGGTGCGCACTTGCTGCTCTTCAGGCATCTCGCCCAAGTGCTGCAGGCTTGGATGGCTCAGGGCAGTCAGCGCGGCTTTCGGCTGATTGCGGGTCATGGCCAGTTCAGCATTCAGCGTGCTGGCGAAAATCTGCTGGCCTGGCTTCAGTTGCTCCATTGGCACTTGTTGAAGGATCTGCGCGGACTGTCCGGCGTTACCCTGACGGTAAGCCAGATCCGCAGCGCTCAGGCGCAGCAGGGCGGCTTTTTCCGGGGTTTTCGCCTGGCTAGCCTGTTCGAGCAGTTGCTCGATGCTGGCATCCGGGGTCCGTGGAAGTTCGCCAAGGCTGGAGGAAGGGGAGCTGGCGCAAGCCGCCAACAAGGCAGCGAGGCAGAGGGCAGTGAACAGCCGCAGGCAAGCGATCATGTAAGTGTTCCTGATACTCGATCAAATTAGCGTCGAATTGTACCCAAGCACTGGCCGGGGCGCGATGTTACTGGCGTGAATCGGACGATTTAGCTGAAGTAAATGTTGCAGTGCTGCATAACCACGGACAAAACCGTGGTGGCTCGAAGCGCGTCGCAAGCCTCGTGTCGCGCTACAATGGCCGCTTTTACCGATCACGAGGTGTGCGCTTTGACTGCTCCAGGTTCCCTGAATTCCGCTGCTGGCTCGCTTTATGTGGTGGCGACGCCCATCGGCAACCTGGACGACATCAGCGCCCGGGCCCTGAAGATCCTCCGCGAAGTGGCCTTGATCGCTGCCGAAGACACTCGTCACTCGGCGCGCCTGATGCAGCACTTCGGGATCGGCACGCCGCTGGCCGCGTGTCATGAACACAATGAACGAGATGAAGGTAGCCGCTTTATTACCCGCTTGCTGGCGGGTGATAACGTCGCGTTGATTTCCGATGCGGGAACGCCGCTGATTTCCGATCCGGGGTATCACCTGGTGCGTCAGGCCCGCGCGGCCGGGATCAATGTCGTGCCAGTGCCGGGCGCCTGTGCCCTTATCGCTGCGCTGTCGGCGGCCGGTCTGCCGTCTGACCGTTTCATCTTCGAAGGTTTTCTGCCGGCCAAGTCGGTCGGACGCAAGGCGCGACTGGAAGCGGTTAAAGAAGAGCCGCGTACGTTGATTTTCTACGAGGCCCCGCACCGCATTCTTGAATGTCTGCAGGATATGGAAGCCGTGTTTGGCGGTGAGCGCCAGGCATTGCTCGCCCGCGAGATCACCAAGACCTTCGAAACGCTCAAAGGTCTGCCATTGGCAGAGTTGCGCGCGTTCGTCGAATCCGATAGCAATCAGCAGCGTGGCGAATGCGTAGTGCTGGTGGCGGGCTGGACGGCACCGGAGTCCGAGGATGCCGTCAGCAGCGAGGCGATGCGTATTCTTGATCTGTTGCTCGAAGAGATGCCGCTCAAGCGTGCCGCCGCGTTGGCAGCACAAATCACGGGCGAGCGCAAAAACGTGCTGTATCAGGTCGCGCTGGAGAAACAGAAAGGCGTGTAGGCCGTCACCCATAGCGGTCTTGAGGCTTTTAGCGCTTGTTCTTCGGGCGCTCTGCCGTTAACCTTCGCGGCGGAGAGTCGATCGGACAGTCGCTGCCCTCTATGAAAATTAGGGGGGGGAGGAAAGTCCGGGCTCCATAGGGCGAAGTGCCAGGTAATGCCTGGGAGGCGTGAGCCTACGGAAAGTGCCACAGAAAATAACCGCCTAAGCGCTTCGGCGCCGGTAAGGGTGAAAAGGTGCGGTAAGAGCGCACCGCACGTCTGGCAACAGTTCGTGGCTAGGTAAACCCCACTTGGAGCAAGACCAAATAGGGTCTCAAGGCGTGGCCCGCGCTGGGACCGGGTAGGTTGCTAAAGATGTCCAGTGATGGCCATCGTAGACGAATGACTGTTCAAGACAGAACCCGGCTTACAGATCGACTCTCCACCTTTTTCTTTCCCTGCTTGAATCATTGGCAACAGGGCTGTGTAATATCAGCAGGCCTGCTCTGAAAGTCCGGCAGCGGCAAACGCAGTAATAGCCATTTCCCACCTTGCTTCAATCAACAGCAGAAGCGCTTTTGTAATACCGAAAAAATCTTACTCTTAACAAATTACTTTAACTTTCGAGCGCAGCTTTCAGTGCTGCATCAAGTTATTGGTCAAAAGTATCCGTCAGATTCTCGTTGCACCTCCTTTTATGCTCCTAAATCTCCGTTCTGTAAGGGTTTTCCTTTAATCCGCGCCTTGACGGTGTGGTGGGCGCATTCCTATAGTGTGCGCAAGTGGCGGAAAGTGGCATGAAGTGGGTTTTTTGAGCTCAAAACGATAAAAATTGGAGAAACGCAGACGTGTTTCGCGGAGCTAACGCTATCAGTCTCGATGCAAAGGGCCGTCTCGCCATGCCGAGCCGGTACCGTGACGAGCTCGATTCGCGTAGTTCTGGCCAATTGATCGTGACCATTGATGCCGTTGATCCGTGTTTGTGTGTCTATCCGCTCGACGAGTGGGAAATTATTGAAACCAAGTTGCGCGCGCTTCCTTCGCTTCGCGAAGAAAACCGTCGCCTGCAACGTTTGCTGATTGGTAATGCCGTCGACCTCGAACTCGATGGCAGCGGTCGTTTTCTGGTTCCACCGCGTCTGCGCGAATACGCCAAGCTCGATAAGCGCGCGATGCTGGTAGGCCAACTGAACAAGTTCCAATTGTGGGACGAGGATGCATGGAACGCGGTATCTGCCGCTGACCTTGCTGCTATTCAACAACCGGGCGCGATGCCTGATGAACTGCGTGATTTGATCCTGTGACTATTGATAGCGGCTTTAACCACATCACCGTACTGCTTGACGAAGCCGTCGAGGCTCTCGCCGTACGTCCTGATGGCTGCTATCTGGACGGCACGTTCGGGCGCGGCGGACACAGCCGGCTGATCCTCAGCCAGCTCGGCACGGATGGTCGGCTCATCGGGTTCGACAAAGATCCACAAGCGATTGCCACCGGGCAAACGCTAGCGGCCGAAGACGGCCGCTTTGTCGTTGTGCAGCGCAGCTTTGCCGAACTGGGTTCGGTGGTTGCCGAGCAAGGTCTGGCCGGCAAGGTCAGCGGCATTCTGCTCGACCTCGGCGTGTCTTCGCCGCAGCTCGACGACGCTGAGCGCGGCTTCAGTTTCCTCAACGACGGCCCGCTGGACATGCGCATGGATCCGTCCCGCGGCATCAGCGCTGCCGAATTCGTCAACACCGCGCCGGCTGAGGAAATCGCCCGGGTGTTCAAGGAATACGGCGAAGAACGTTTCTCCGGTCGCATGGCCCGCGCGGTCGCCGAGCGTCGCGATATCAAACCGTTCGAGCGCACTGCCGATCTGGCCGAAGTATTGAAAGTCGCCAACCCGGCATGGGAAAAGGGCAAGAACCCGGCCACCCGTGCATTCCAGGGTTTGCGCATTCACGTCAACAACGAACTGGGTGATCTGGAAGCCGGCCTCGAAGCCGCACTGGATGCTCTGGAAATTGGCGGCCGTCTGGTGGTGATCAGCTTCCACTCGCTGGAAGACCGCATCGTCAAATTGTTCATGCGCAAGCTGGTGAAAGGCGAAGCCGACAACCTGCCGCGCAACCTGCCGGTTCGCCATGTCGCGTTCGAACCGAAAATCAAAGTCCATGGCAAAGCGCAGACGGCCTCCGACGCCGAACTCAAAGCCAACCCACGTTCCCGTAGCGCCGTCATGCGCGTCGCGGAGAAGCTGCGGTGAGCAAGCTTTTCGCCAAGCCACTGCCCGGCGGCAGCTTTCTGATGCTGCTGCTGTTTATCGGCGTGCTCGTCTCGGCCATCGCCGTGTCGTACAGCGCGCACTGGAACCGGCAGTTGCTCAACACCCTTTATAACGAACTCAGCGTGCGTGATAAGGCGCAGGCCGAGTGGGGGCGTTTGATTCTTGAGCAAAGCACCTGGACCGCGCACAGCCGAATCGAAGTGCTGGCTACCGAGCAACTGAAAATGCACATTCCTGGCGCGGCTGACGTGAAGATGGTGGCGCCATGATGAAACTCGAAGGCGCACTGTTCCCATGGCGCTTCCGCCTGATGGTGGCGCTGCTCGGCATCATGGTCGCGGCGATCTGCTGGCGCATCATCGACCTGCAAGTGGTTGACCGTGACTTCCTCAAAGGTCAGGGCGACGCGCGCAGTCTGCGTCACATTCCGATTCCGGCTCACCGTGGTCTGATCACCGACCGTAACGGCGAGCCTTTGGCTGTAAGTACCCCCGTGACCACGCTGTGGGCCAACGCCAAGGAAATGCAAACCGCTAAAGAGAAGTGGCCGGCACTTGCCGCCGCGCTGGGTCAGGATCCCAAAGCCCTGACCGAGCGCCTTGAAGCCCAGGCCAACAAAGAATTCATTTATCTGGTGCGCGGGCTGACCCCCGAGCAAGGCCAGGCTGTGCTCGATCTGAAAGTCCCAGGCGTCTACGGCATCGAAGAATTCCGCCGGTTCTACCCGGCCGGTGAAGTCACCGCGCACATGGTCGGTTTTACCGACATCGATGACCACGGTCGTGAAGGTGTCGAGTTGGCTTATGACGAATGGCTCGCCGGGGTGCCGGGCAAACGACAAGTCATCAAGGATCGGCGCGGTCGGCTGATCAAGGATGTTCAGGTCACCAAAAACGCCAAGGCCGGCAAGCCCTTGGCGTTGTCCATTGACCTGCGTCTGCAATATCTGGCCAACCGCGAACTGCGCAACGCGATCATCGAGAACGGCGCCAAGGCCGGCAGCCTGGTGATCATGGACGTCAAGACCGGCGAGATTCTCGCCATGGTCAACCAGCCGACCTACAACCCGAACAACCGCCGCAATCTGCAACCGGCCATGATGCGTAACCGCGCGATGATCGACGTGTTCGAACCGGGTTCGACCATGAAAGCCATCTCGATGGCCGCTGCAATCGAAACCGGGCGCTGGAAACCGAGCGACACCGTCGAGGTGTATCCGGGCTCCCTGCAGATCGGCAAATACACGATCAAGGACGTTTCCAAGAGCGAAGGTCCGGTGCTCGACTTGACCGGCATCCTGATCAATTCCAGTAACGTCGGCATGAGTAAGGTCGCGTTCGATATCGGCGGTGAAACGATTTTCCGCCTCGCGCAGAAAGTCGGTCTCGGCCAGGACACCGGCCTCGGCTTCCCGGGCGAACGTGTCGGTAATCTGCCGAACTACCGCGATTGGCGCAAGGCTGAAACTGCGACCCTGTCCTACGGCTACGGTATTTCCGTGACCGCGATTCAGTTGGTGCACGCGTTCTCGGCGCTGGCCAACAACGGTCGTCTCGCGCCGTTGACCCTGATCAAAACCGACAAGCCGCCGCAGACCACGCAAGTGCTGCCGGAAGCCGTGGCGAAAACCTTGCAAGGCATGCTCACCCAGGTGATCGAAGCGCCGCGCGGCGTGTTCCGTGCGCAGGTGCCGGCGTATCACGTAGCGGGCAAGTCGGGTACCGCGCGCAAGACCTCGGTGGGCACCAAAGGCTACGCGGAAAACTCTTACCGCTCGCTGTTCGCCGGTTTCGGCCCGATGAGCGATCCGCGTTACGCCATCGTTGTCGTGATCGATGAGCCAAGCAAGGCCGGTTACTTCGGTGGTCTGGTTTCCGCGCCGGTGTTCAGCCGTGTGATGTCCGGCACCCTGCGCCTGATGAACGTAACGCCGGACAACTTGCCGACGACACAGCAGGCCAACGCCACCCCGGTCATACCGCTGAAAGCCAATGGAGGGCGCGGCTGATGTCATTAAGTCTGAACAAGATATTCCCCCACGCCGGCCACGATCTGTTGATCCGTGAACTGGCGCTGGACAGCCGCAACGTGCGCGCGGGCGATTTGTTCCTCGCCGTGCCGGGCGGCAAATTCGATGGCCGTGCGCACATCGCCGATGCCTTGCAGCGTGGCGCTGCGGCTGTAGCCTATGAAGTGGAAGGCGCCACCGTTCTGCCGATCACTGACGTGCCGCTGATTCCGGTCAAAGGCCTGGCAGCGCAGCTGTCGGACATCGCCGGGCGTTTTTACGGTGAGCCAAGTCATCACCTGAACCTGATTGGCGTGACCGGCACCAATGGTAAAACCAGCGTGACCCAATTGGTCGCGCAGGCGCTGGATTTGCTCGGCCAGCATTGCGGCATCGTCGGGACCTTGGGTTCCGGCTTCTATGGCGCACTGCAAAGCGGTCTGCACACCACGCCGAATCCGATCGCGGTGCAAGCGACCTTGGGCGACCTGAAAAAGGCCGGCGCCAAAGCCGTGGCCATGGAAGTGTCGTCCCACGGTCTGGATCAGGGCCGCGTGACGGCGCTGGCGTTCGACGTCGCGGTGATGACCAACCTGTCCCGCGATCATCTGGATTATCACGGCACTATGGAGGCGTACGCCGAGGCCAAGGCCAAGCTGTTCGCCTGGAATGATCTGAAGTGCCGCGTGGTCAACCTCGACGACGATTTCGGCCGGCAACTGGCCGCGGAAAAACGTGAATCGCGCTTGATCACCTACAGCCTGCTCGACAGCAGCGCTTACCTGTTCTGCCGCGAAGCGCAGTTCGACGATCACGGCGTGCGCGCCACACTGGTCACGCCGCAGGGTGAACATCATCTGCGTAGCACCCTGCTCGGTCGTTTCAATCTGAGCAACGTACTGGCAGCGGTCGGTGCCTTGCTCGGTCTGGATTACGCGCTCGACGAAATTCTCAAAGTACTGCCGAAACTCGAGGGCCCGGCCGGTCGCATGCAGCGCCTGGGTGGCGGCACGCAGCCGTTGGTGGTGGTCGATTACGCCCACACCCCGGATGCACTGGAGAAAGTACTGACCGCGCTGCGCCCGCACGTCAAAGGTCAACTGCTGTGCCTGTTCGGCTGCGGCGGTGACCGTGATCGCGGCAAGCGTCCGTTGATGGCCGAAGTGGTCGAGCGTCTGGCCGATCAGGTGCTGGTCACCGACGACAACCCGCGCACTGAAGATCCGGCAGTGATTTTCGATGACATCCGCGCCGGTTTCACGGCTGTGGATAAAGTCACTTTCGTCGCCGGCCGTGGTCAGGCGATTGCACAACTGATTGCCGGCGCCTCGGCCGATGACGTGATTGTTCTGGCCGGTAAAGGTCACGAGGACTATCAGGAAATCAACGGCGAGCGCCATGCCTTCTCTGATCTGGTCGAGGCTGATCACGCCCTGACCGCGTGGGAGGTGGCCCATGCTTAAGGCCCTCAAACTCAGCGAACTGACCAACGCGCTCGACGCACGTTTGATCGCCGCCGATGCCAGTTTCGACGGCGTCAGCATCGACAGCCGTGCGATCCAGCCGGGTCAACTGTTTATTGCGTTGACCGGCCCGCGTTTCGACGGTCATGACTACTTGAACGATGTCGCCGCCAAAGGCGCCGTCGCTGCACTGGTCGAACGTGAAGTTGCCGACAGCACGCTGCCGCAACTGCTGGTCAAAGACACCCGTCAGGCCCTCGGCCAATTGGGTGCGCTGAACCGTGCTGCATTCACCCAGCCAGTCGCTGCCATCACTGGCTCCAGCGGCAAGACCACGGTCAAGGAAATGCTCGCGAGCATCCTGCGCACGCGCGGTCCGGTATTGGCGACCCGTGGTAATCTGAACAACGACCTCGGCGCGCCGCTGACCCTGCTCGAATTGGCCCCGGAACACACTTCGGCGGTGATCGAACTGGGCGCCTCGCGTCTCGGCGAAATCGCTTACACCGTTGGCTTGACCAAGCCTCACGTGGCGATCCTCAACAATGCCGGCACCGCGCACGTTGGTGAGTTTGGCGGCCCGGAAAAAATCGTCGAAGCCAAAGGCGAAATCATCGACGGGCTGGCGGCCGACGGCGTCGCCGTGCTCAACCTCGATGACAAAGCCTTCGGCATCTGGAAGACCCGTGCGGGCGTGCGCAAAGTGCTGACCTTCGCCCTGAGCAACACTCAGGCTGACTTCTACGCCAGCGACCTGACCACTGATGCCCGTGGTTGCCCGGCCTTCAATCTGCACACACCTGAAGGTGTCGAGCACGTTCAACTGAACCTGCTCGGCACCCATAACGTCGCCAATTCCATGGCTGCCGCCGCTGCCGCTCACGCCTTGGGCATGTCGCTGTTCGGCATCGCCACCGGGCTTGGCGCCGTGCAACCGGTCAAGGGTCGCACCGTCGCGCAACTGGCGAAAAACGGTATGCGCGTGATCGATGACACTTACAACGCAAACCCCACCTCGATGTGCGCGGCCGTTGATATACTCGCCGGCTTTTCCGGCCGCACCGTCCTGGTGCTCGGAGATATCGGCGAGTTGGGCGATTGGGCGGAGCAGGGGCACCGCGACGTGGGCGAGTACGCCCGGGGCAAGGTTTCCGCGCTTTATGCCGTTGGGCCAAACATGGTTCACGCCGTAAACGCTTTCGGTGAACAGGCCTATCACTTCGGCAGCCAAGCCGAACTGATTCAGGCCCTCGACGCCGAGCAGGACACAAACACCACCATTTTGATCAAGGGTTCGCGCAGTGCAGCGATGGAAAACATCGTTGCGGCTCTGTGCGGGCCCAGTCTGGAGAAACATTAATGCTGCTGCTGCTAGCGGAGTATCTGCAACAGTTCTACAAAGGCTTCGCGGTCTTTCAGTACCTGACCCTGCGCGGGATCCTCGGTGTGCTGACCGCGCTGGTTTTGTCGCTGTGCTATGGCCCGTGGATGATCCGCACCCTGCAGAACCGTCAGATCGGTCAATCCGTGCGTAACGACGGTCCGCAATCGCACCTGTCCAAGTCGGGCACCCCGACCATGGGCGGCGCGCTGATTCTGTCTTCGATCGGCGTCAGCACCCTGCTTTGGGCTGACCTGAGCAACCGCTACGTCTGGACTGTTTTGCTGGTGACTCTGCTGTTCGGCGCCATCGGTTGGGTCGACGATTACCGCAAGGTCATCGAGAAGAACTCCCGTGGCTTGCCGAGCCGCTGGAAGTATTTCTGGCAGTCGGTGTTCGGCCTCGGCGCGGCGATCTTCCTTTATATGACCGCCTCCACCCCGGTGGAAACCACGCTGATCCTGCCGATGCTCAAGGACTACAGCATTCCGCTGGGCCTCGGTTTCATCGTGCTGACTTACTTCGTGATCGTCGGTTCGAGCAACGCAGTCAACCTGACTGACGGCCTCGACGGTCTGGCGATCATGCCAACCGTGATGGTCGGCGGTGGCCTCGGCATCTTCTGCTACCTGTCGGGTAACGTGAAATTCGCTGAGTACCTGCTGATCCCTTACGTGCCGGGCGCGGGTGAACTGATCGTGTTCTGCGGTGCGCTGATCGGTGCCGGCCTCGGCTTTCTCTGGTTTAACACCTATCCGGCGCAAGTGTTCATGGGCGACGTCGGTGCACTGGCACTCGGCGCGGCACTGGGCACCATCGCGGTGATCGTCCGTCAGGAAATCGTCCTGTTCATCATGGGCGGTGTGTTCGTGATGGAAACCCTGTCAGTCGTCATTCAGGTTGCGTCCTTTAAGCTGACCGGTCGCCGTGTGTTCCGCATGGCACCGATTCACCACCATTTTGAACTCAAGGGCTGGCCCGAGCCGCGCGTGATCGTCCGTTTCTGGATCATCACCGTGATTCTCGTGCTGATCGGCCTTGCCACCCTGAAGCTGAGGTAGAACGAGTGTCTCTGATCGCTTCTGACCACTTCCGCATCGTTGTCGGCCTCGGCAAGAGCGGCATGTCCCTGGTTCGCTTCCTGGCGAACCGGGGCACGTCGTTTGCCGTCGCCGATACGCGGGAAAATCCACCGGAACTGGCCACGCTCAAGCGTGACTATCCGCACGTGGAAGTGCGTTGTGGCGAGCTGGACGTCGAATTCCTCTGCCGTGCCGACGAGCTCTACGTGAGCCCCGGCCTGGCGTTGGCGACCCCGGCCCTGCAAGTCGCTGCGGCCCGTGGCGTGAAACTGTCCGGCGACATCGAGCTGTTCGCGCGTAACGCGCGGGCGCCGATCGTGGCCATCAGCGGTTCCAACGCGAAAAGCACCGTCACCACCCTGGTCGGCGAAATGGCGGCTGCGGCCGGCAAGCGCGTTGCCGTCGGTGGCAACCTCGGCACCCCGGCGCTGGACCTGCTCAGCGACGACGTCGAGCTGTACGTCATGGAACTGTCGAGCTTCCAGCTGGAAACCACCGACCAGCTCAATGCCGAAGTGGCCACCGTGCTGAACATCAGCGAAGACCACATGGATCGCTACAGCGGTCTGCCGGCGTACCACCTGGCCAAGCACCGGATCTTCCGTGGCGCGAAGCAGTTCGTGGTCAATCGCCAGGATGCGCTGAGCCGTCCGTTGATGGGCGAGGGTCAGCCATGCTGGACCTTCGGCCTGACCAAACCGGATTTCAAGGCATTCGGTATCCGCGAAGAAGATGGCGAGAAGTATCTGGCCTTCGAATTCCAGAACCTGATGCCGGTGCGTGAGCTGAAAATTCGCGGCGCACACAACCAGTCCAACGCCCTCGCGGCGCTGGCGCTCGGTCATGCCGTGGGCTTGCCGTTCGAGGCCATGCTCTCGGCGCTGCGCAACTTCGCCGGTCTCGAACACCGTTGCCAGTGGGTGCGTGATCTCGACGGCGTGGCGTATTACAACGATTCGAAAGCCACCAACGTCGGCGCCGCTCTGGCCGCCATCGAAGGCTTGGGCGCGGATATCGACGGCAAGGTCATCCTGATCGCCGGTGGCGATGGCAAGGGTGCCGAATTCAACGATCTGCGTGATCCGGTAGCGGTCAACTGCCGTGCCGTGATCCTGATGGGCCGCGACTCCGACAAGATCGGTGAAGCCATCGGTGATGCCGTGCCACTGATTCGCGCGACCTCGCTGGTTGACGCCGTCGCGCAATGCCGCGCCGCCGCCCAACCGGGTGACGTGGTGCTGCTGTCGCCGGCCTGCGCCAGTTTCGACATGTTCAAGAACTATGAAGACCGTGGTCACCAGTTCGTCCGCGCTGTGGAGGAACTGGCATGAGTCTGTTCAATATCATCAAGCCGTACCCGTCGCCGATTATTACCGGGCGCGGCATCGACCTCGATTTTCCGATGCTCGCCGGTTGCCTGGCTTTGCTCGGTCTCGGTTTGATCATGATCGCTTCGGCGTCCACTGAGGTGGCAGCCGCGCAGTCGGGCAGTCCGCTGTATTACATGATTCGCCACCTTATTTATGTGGTGCTGGGCCTGGGCGCCTGCATCGTCACCATGATGATTCCGATCGCCACCTGGCAACGCCTCGGCTGGTTGATGCTGATCGGTGCGTTCGGCTTGCTGGTGATGGTGATCATTCCCGGCATCGGTCGCGAAGTGAACGGTTCGATGCGCTGGATCGGTTTCAGCTTCTTCAACGTGCAGCCGTCCGAGATCGCCAAAGTGTTCGTGGTGATCTACCTCGCCGGTTATCTGGTGCGGCGTCAGAAGGAAGTGCGCGAGAGCTGGATGGGCTTCTTCAAGCCGTTCATCGTGCTGCTGCCGATGGCCGGCCTGCTGCTGATGGAGCCAGACTTCGGCGCCACCGTGGTGATGATGGGCGCTGCGGCGGCGATGCTCTTTCTCGGCGGGGTCGGACTGTTCCGTTTCTCGCTGATGGTGGTGTTGGCGGTCGGAGCGGTGGTCTTGCTGATTCAAATGCAGCCGTATCGTATGGCGCGTCTGACCAACTTCGCTGACCCGTGGGCCGACCAGTTCGGCGCCGGCTACCAATTGTCCCAAGCGCTGATCGCGTTCGGTCGTGGCGAATGGCTGGGTGTGGGCCTGGGCAACAGCGTGCAGAAGCAGTTCTACCTGCCGGAAGCGCACACCGACTTCGTGTTCTCGGTATTGGCTGAAGAACTCGGCGCGGTGGGTTCGCTGTGCACCGTGGCGCTGTTCGTGTTCGTGTGTATTCGTGGCATGTACATCGGCTTGTGGGCGGAGAAAGCCAAGCAGTTCTTTGCCGCTTATGTGGCCTACGGCCTGTCGTTCCTGTGGATTGGTCAGTTCCTGATCAACATCGGGGTGAACGTCGGCCTGCTGCCAACCAAAGGTCTGACCTTGCCGTTCCTCAGTTATGGCGGCAGCTCGTTGGTGATCTGCTGTGCCTGCCTTGGCTTGTTATTGAGGATTGAGTGGGAGAGTCGAACCCACCTGGGCAGTGAAGAGATGGAATTCCATGAGAGCGACTTCGCCGAGGAGCCGAATCATGGGCGCTAACGTATTGATCATGGCCGGCGGAACCGGCGGCCACGTGTTCCCGGCGCTGGCTTGTGCCCGCGAGTTTCAGGCGCGCGGCTACACCGTGCACTGGCTCGGCACGCCACGCGGAATCGAAAACGAACTGGTGCCCGCGGCAGGTCTTGAACTGCACCGCATCAACGCCACCGGCCTGCGCGGCAAGGGCAAGCTGTCGCTGCTCAAGGCGCCGTTCATGCTGCTGAAATCGGTATGGCAGGCGCGGGCAATCATTCGTCGCTTGAAGCCGGTGTGTGTGGTCGGCTTCGGTGGTTATGTGACTGGCCCGGGTGGCCTCGCCGCGAAACTGGCCGGCGTGCCGGTGATCGTTCACGAGCAGAACGCCGTGGCCGGCACCGCCAATCGGTTGCTGGTGCCGTTCGCCGCTCGGGTGTGTGAAGCGTTCCCCGACACCTTTACTCTGTCGGACACCCGCCGTACCACCGGCAACCCGGTGCGCAGCGAGCTGTTCCTCGACACATCGCGACCTGCTCTGGCCGGCCGCAAAGCGCGTTTGCTGATCCTTGGCGGAAGCCTGGGCGCAGAACCGTTGAACAAATTGCTGCCTGAAGCCCTGGCCCAAGTCGCTGCCGATTTGCGCCCGGAAGTGTTTCATCAGGCCGGCAAAAACCACGATGAAGTGACTGCAGAGCGCTACCGCGCCGCCGGCGTGGAAGCGCAGGTGCAGCCGTTCATCAAAGACATGGCCCAGGCCTATGGCTGGGCTGACCTGGTGGTGTGCCGCGCAGGCGCGTTGACCATCAGTGAGCTGGCTGCCGCCGGTCTGCCCTCGATGCTGGTGCCTTTGCCCCACGCGATCGACGATCACCAGACCCGCAACGCCGATTATTTGGCCCGTGAAGGCGCTGCCTTCCTGATGCCACAAAGAACGACTGGTGCCGCGGACCTTGCCGCGCGCCTGACAGAGGTCTTGATGCAACCGCAACGACTCGAAGATATGGCCCAAGCGGCCCGCCGTCTGGCGAAACCCGATGCCACCCGTAGCGTGGTCGATACCTGTCTGGAGGTGGCACATGGTTGAGAATCAGAAAGCCATGCCACAACCGGAAATGCGCCGCATCCGTCGCATCCACTTCGTCGGCATCGGCGGCGTGGGCATGTGCGGCATCGCCGAAGTGTTGTTGAACCTGGGCTACCAAGTGTCCGGTTCCGACCTGAAAGCTTCGCCGGTGACCGAGCGTCTGGAGTCGTTCGGCGCGCAGATTTTCATCGGCCACCGTGCCGAGAACGCCGCTGCTGCCGATGTGCTGGTGGTGTCGAGCGCGGTAAATACCTCGAACCCGGAAGTGGCGAACGCGCTTGAGCGTCGTATTCCGGTGGTGCCGCGTGCAGAAATGCTCGCCGAGCTGATGCGCTATCGCCACGGCATCGCCGTCGCCGGTACCCACGGCAAAACCACCACCACCAGCCTGATCGCTTCGGTGTTCGCGGCCGGAGGCCTGGACCCGACGTTCGTTATCGGTGGTCGTCTGAATGCGGCGGGCACCAATGCCCAGCTCGGCACCAGCCGGTACCTGATCGCCGAAGCCGATGAAAGCGATGCGAGTTTTCTGCACCTGCAACCGCTGGTGGCCGTGGTTACCAACATCGACGCCGACCACATGGCGACCTACGACGGTGACTTCAACAAGCTGAAGAAAACCTTCGTCGAGTTCCTGCACAACCTGCCGTTCTACGGTTTGGCGGTCATGTGCCTGGACGATCCGGTGGTGCGTGAAATCCTGCCGCTGGTGAAACGTCCGACCGTGACTTACGGCTTCAGTGAAGACGCTGACGTGCGCGCGATCAATATTCGCCAGCAAGGCATGCAGACCTTCTTCACCGTGCTGCGCCCGGATCGCGAGCCGCTGGACGTGTCGGTGAACATGCCCGGCAACCACAACGTACTCAACTCGCTGGCAACCATCTGTATTGCCACCGACGAAGGCGTCAGCGATGAAGCCATCGTCCAGGGCCTGTCGGGCTTCCAGGGCGTTGGTCGACGCTTCCAGGTTTACGGCGAACTGCCAGTGGACGGGGGCAACGTGATGCTGGTCGACGATTACGGTCACCACCCGACCGAAGTCGCCGCAGTGATCAAAGCCGTGCGCGGTGGCTGGCCGGAGCGCCGTCTGGTGATGGTTTACCAGCCGCACCGTTATAGCCGCACCCGTGACCTGTACGACGATTTCGTCAATGTACTGGCCGACGCCAACGTGCTGCTGCTGATGGAAGTCTATCCGGCCGGCGAAGAGCCGATCCCGGGCGCCGACAGCCGCAAGCTGTGCAACAGCATCCGTCAGCGCGGTCAGCTCGACCCGATCTACATCGAGCGTGGCGTCGATCTGGCGCCGCTGGTCAAGCCGCTGCTGCGTGCCGGCGACATCCTGCTGTGCCAGGGCGCCGGTGATATCGGCGGTCTCGCGCCGAAGCTGTTGAAAAGTGAATTGTTCGCTGGCGCCGTGGCGGCGCCGGTCGAGGGGAAGTTGAAATGACTGCTGCCTACGCCAAGCTGTTTTCCACTATCGCGCCGAAAGACTTCGGCCGTGTCGCCGTGCTCTTCGGTGGCCTGAGTGCCGAGCGTGAGGTGTCGCTGAAATCCGGTAACGCCGTACTCGACGCGCTGCAAAGCGCTGGCGTGGACGCGTTCGGCATCGACGTTGGCGAAGACATTCTGCAACGGCTGCTCAGCGAAAAGATCGACCGCGCCTTCATCATTCTTCACGGCCGTGGCGGTGAAGACGGCTCCATGCAGGGCCTGCTCGAAGTGGCGGGCATTCCGTACACCGGCAGCGGCATTCTCGCTTCGGCACTGGCGATGGACAAACTGCGCACCAAGCAGGTCTGGCACAGCCTCGGGATTCCGACGCCGCGTCACGCCGTGCTGTGCAGCGAAGCCGATTGTATTTCGGCGGCGACGGAACTGGGCTTCCCTTTGATCGTCAAACCGGCGCATGAAGGTTCAAGTATCGGGATGGCCAAAGTGAGTTCTGCGTCCGAGTTGATCGACGCATGGAAAGCGGCCAGTACCTACGATTCGCAAGTCTTGGTTGAGCAATGGATTCAAGGTCCGGAGTTCACCATCGCCACCCTGCGTGACCAGGTGTTGCCTCCGATTGCCCTGGGTACACCGCACACGTTCTACGACTACGACGCCAAGTACATCGCCAACGATACCCAGTACCGCATTCCGTGCGGGCTGGATGCCGCCAAGGAACAGGAACTCATGGATCTCACGGCCAAGGCCTGTGAGGCGCTGGGTATTGCCGGTTGGGGCAGGGCGGACGTGATGCAGGACGCCGACGGGCAGTTCTGGTTCCTGGAAGTGAACACCGCACCGGGCATGACCGATCACAGTCTGGTACCGATGGCGGCCCGTGCGGCTGGCCTGGATTTCCAGCAACTGGTTCTGGCCATTCTGGCCGCCAGTGTTGAAGACGCTCGAGGTTAAGACGATGCAAGGCGCTCAGCTCCGACATCAGCCTCCCGCACCCGGCCGCAAGCCGGTGCCACGGGGTGCCAGCCGAATGGTGGCGAAAGAGCCGATGTCCGCGCGCCTGCCGAAAGCCAATTTCGGCTTTCTGAAAAGTCTGTTCTGGCCAGTGCTGCTGGTGGTGCTGGGCTTTGGTACTTACGAAGGTGCAACGCGTTTGCTGCCGTACGCCGACCGGCCGATCACCAAGATCGCCGTGCAAGGCGACCTGAGCTACATCAGCCAGCAAGCGGTGCAGCAGCGGATCGCCCCGTACGTGGCGTCGAGCTTCTTCACCATCGACCTGGCCGGTATGCGCACCGAGCTTGAGCAGATGCCGTGGATTGCCCACGCCGAAGTACGTCGGGTGTGGCCGGACCAGGTGGTGATCCGCCTCGAAGAGCAGCTGCCGGTGGCGCGTTGGGGGGATGAGTCATTGCTGAACAACCAGGGCCAGGCGTTTACGCCCAAGGAACTGGCGAACTACGAACATCTGCCACAGCTGTTCGGCCCACAACGGGCTCAGCAGCAAGTGATGCAGCAGTATCAGGTGCTGAGCCAGATGCTGCGGCCGTTGGGCTTCTCGATTGCACGCCTGGAACTGCGTGAACGCGGGAGTTGGTTCCTGACCACCGGTGCCGGCAGTTCTGGCCCCGGCATCGAGTTGCTGCTGGGACGCGGCAACCTGGTGGAAAAGATGCGCCGTTTTATCGCCATCTATGACAAGACGCTTAAAGACCAGATTACGAACATTGCGCGCATCGATCTGCGCTACGCCAACGGCCTCGCTGTTGGCTGGCGGGAACCAGTAGCGCCGACGACAGCCCAACCCGCTGTCGCGAAGAATTAAGAAGAGGCAGGACCCATGGCAAACGTGCAAAGCGGCAAAATGATCGTCGGTCTCGATATCGGCACCTCCAAGGTGGTGGCGCTGGTCGGCGAGGTCTCCGACGACGGCTCGCTGGAAATCGTCGGGATCGGTACCCATCCG
The DNA here is from genome assembly GCF_024748675.1 of Pseudomonas sp. B21-041. NCBI lineage: Bacteria > Pseudomonadati > Pseudomonadota > Gammaproteobacteria > Pseudomonadales > Pseudomonadaceae > Pseudomonas > Pseudomonas sp. B21-041. The sequence continues at coordinate 5,271,937 of NZ_CP087175.1, read as the reverse complement.
TCCCGTGGCCTGAAGAAGGGCGTGGTGGTCAACATCGAGTCCACCGTGCAATCGATCCAGCGCGCGATCGAAGAAGCCCAACTGATGGCGGGCTGCCGCATTCACTCGGCGTTCGTCGGTGTGGCGGGCAATCACATCCGCAGCCTGAACTCCCACGGCATCGTCGCGATCCGCGATCGTGAAGTCAGCTCGGCCGACCTTGAGCGCGTGCTCGACGCTGCTCAGGCTGTGGCGATTCCGGCAGACCAGCGCGTGCTGCACACCCTGCCGCAGGATTACGTGATCGATAACCAGGAAGGCGTTCGCGAACCACTGGGCATGTCCGGCGTACGTCTGGAAGCCAAGGTTCACGTGGTCACCTGCGCCGTCAACGCCGCCCAGAACATTGAAAAATGCGTGCGTCGCTGCGGTCTGGAAATCGACGACATCATTCTTGAGCAACTGGCCTCGGCCTACTCGGTACTGACCGACGACGAGAAAGAACTGGGCGTGTGCCTGGTCGACATCGGCGGCGGCACCACTGACATCGCGATCTTCACCGAAGGCGCGATCCGCCACACCGCAGTGATCCCGATTGCCGGTGATCAGGTGACCAACGACATCGCCATGGCGTTGCGCACCCCGACCCAGTACGCCGAAGAAATCAAGATCCGCTACGCCTGCGCCCTGGCCAAGCTGGCCGGTGCCGGTGAAACCATCAAGGTGCCGAGCGTTGGCGACCGTCCACCACGCGAACTGTCGCGTCAGGCCCTGGCCGAAGTGGTCGAGCCGCGTTACGACGAACTGTTCACGCTGATTCAGGCCGAGCTGCGTCGCAGCGGCTACGAAGACCTGATCCCGGCGGGCATCGTCCTCACCGGCGGTACTTCGAAGATGGAAGGCGCCACTGAACTGGCCGAAGAAATCTTCCACATGCCGGTGCGCCTCGGCGTGCCGCATGGCGTGAAGGGCCTGGATGATGTGGTGCGCAACCCGATTTATTCCACTGGCGTTGGTTTGTTGATGTACGGCCTGCAAAAGCAGTCCGACGGGGTTTCGTTCTCCGGCATCGGCAGCCGCGACAGCTACAGCAACGAAGAGCCACAGGCACCGTTGCTGGACCGATTGAAGAAGTGGGTTCAAGGCAACTTCTAAAGCTTTACCGCAACACCGCAACAAAAAAGCAGTAGGCGAAAAAACTAGAGAATGTAAGGAGAGGGAAAATGTTCGAACTCGTAGACAACATCCCCGCAAGCCCGGTAATCAAAGTTATCGGTGTTGGCGGTGGCGGCGGCAACGCTGTCAATCACATGGTCAAGAGCAACATCGAAGGCGTTGAATTCATCTGCGCCAACACTGATGCTCAAGCGCTGAAAAACATCGGTGCGCGTACCATTCTGCAACTGGGTACCGGCGTGACCAAAGGTCTGGGCGCTGGCGCCAACCCTGAAGTAGGTCGTCAGGCCGCTCTCGAAGACCGTGAGCGCATTGCCGAAGTCCTGCAGGGCACCAACATGGTGTTCATCACCACTGGCATGGGCGGCGGTACCGGTACCGGTGCTGCGCCGATCATCGCCGAAGTGGCCAAGGAAATGGGCATTCTGACCGTTGCTGTCGTAACGCGTCCGTTCCCGTTCGAAGGCCGCAAGCGTATGCAGATCGCCGATGAAGGCATCCGCATGCTCTCGGAAAGCGTTGACTCGTTGATCACCATTCCTAACGAGAAGCTGCTGACCATCCTCGGTAAAGACGCCAGCCTGCTGTCGGCTTTCGCCAAGGCTGACGATGTACTGGCCGGTGCCGTTCGCGGTATCTCCGACATCATCAAGCGTCCGGGTATGATCAACGTCGACTTCGCCGACGTACGTACCGTGATGAGCGAAATGGGCATGGCGATGATGGGCACTGGCTGCGCCAGCGGTCCGAACCGTGCACGTGAAGCCACCGAAGCGGCGATCCGCAACCCGCTGCTGGAAGACGTGAACCTGCAAGGCGCACGCGGCATCCTGGTGAACATCACCGCCGGTCCTGACCTGTCCCTGGGTGAGTACTCCGACGTGGGTAGCATCATCGAAGCCTTCGCTTCCGAACACGCGATGGTCAAGGTCGGTACCGTTATCGATCCGGACATGCGCGACGAACTGCACGTGACTGTGGTTGCCACTGGTCTGGGCGCGAAAATCGAGAAGCCTGTGAAGGTCATCGACAACACCGTTCACACCTCCATGGCTTCTGCCCAGGTACAACAACCGGCTGCGGCCCGTCAGGAAGCGCCAGCGGTCAACTACCGTGATCTGGACCGTCCGACCGTCATGCGCAACCAGGCTCAGGCCGGTGCTGCGGCTGCCGCGAAGATGAATCCGCAAGATGATCTGGACTACCTGGACATCCCGGCTTTCCTGCGTCGTCAGGCCGATTGATGGAATGTATCAGGGCTATGAAGGTGATTGGTGTTCAGCAAAGGCATGGTCTGCTATCATCGCCAGCCTTTGTTGATACCAGTTCGCAATTTGCGCTGAAGCGGCCCAAGCCATGATTAAACAACGCACACTGAAAAATATTATCCGTGCCACAGGTGTAGGCCTGCACTCCGGTGAGAAGGTCTATCTGACCCTCAAGCCTGCGCCTGTCGACACTGGCATTGTGTTTTGTCGCGCTGACCTCGACCCTGTGGTGCAGATTCCTGCCCGCGCGGAAAACGTCGGTGAAACCACTATGTCGACGACGCTGATTAACGGCGACGTCAAAGTGGACACGGTAGAGCACTTGCTCTCGGCCATGGCTGGCCTGGGCATCGATAACGCCTACGTCGAGCTCTCCGCGTCCGAAGTCCCGATCATGGATGGCAGCGCTGGACCCTTCGTATTCCTGATTCAATCGGCAGGCCTGGAAGAACAGGACGCCGCCAAGAAATTCATCCGCATCCTGCGTGAAGTGACAGTGGAAGACGGCGACAAGCGCGCCACTTTCGTCCCTTTCGAAGGGTTCAAGGTGAGCTTCGAGATCGATTTCGATCACCCGGTATTCCGGGACCGCACCCAAAGTGCAAGCGTGGATTTTTCCAGCACTTCGTTCGTAAAAGAAGTCAGCCGCGCCCGTACCTTTGGTTTCATGAGTGATATCGAGTACCTGCGCAAGCACAACCTCGCACTCGGCGGCAGCGTTGAAAACGCAATCGTGGTCGATGCCGATGGCGTACTGAACGAAGACGGCCTTCGCTATGAAGACGAATTCGTGAAGCACAAGATCCTCGATGCCATTGGCGACCTGTACCTGCTGGGTAACAGCCTGATTGGTGAGTTCAAAGGCTTCAAGTCCGGCCACGCACTGAACAACCAGCTGCTGCGCAAGTTGATTGAGCAGACAGATGCCTGGGAAGTGGTGACGTTCGAAGACGCCAGCACCGCACCAATCTCTTACATGCGCCCTGTTGCGGCGGTGTAAGTAAAAAACCTCTCTAGTTTTTGAAGGCCATCCTCGGATGGCCTTTTTTTATGCCCTTTTAAAATCAAAAGATCGCAGCCTTCGGCAGCTCCTACAGGGTGATCGCATTCTCATGTAGGAGCTGCCGAAGGCTGCGATCTTTTGATCTTAATAGCTGACGACGCGGTTACGCCCACCTTCCTTGGCCTGATAAAGCGCCTTGTCCGCCGCAAACAACCACTGCTCCAGCGTCATCTCACTCGCCGCCGTCCAGCTCGCAATGCCGATACTCACGGTCATCGGCCGCTCGGCCCCGTCGACCAACGGCAACTGCTCCACCCCCTGACGAATATGCTCGGCTATCTGCTGTGCGCCATGGCCATCGGTCTCGGCGAGAATCACCGAAAACTCTTCACCTCCGTAGCGCGCCACCAGATCCGTCGGTCGCCGCACGTTTTCCGTGATGACCCTGGCCAGCGTCTTCAGCGCCAGGTCGCCGGCCTGATGTCCATGTCGATCATTGAAAGCCTTGAAGTGATCGGCATCGATCATCATCACCGACATCGGTTTGCCCGAGCGCTGGGCGCGGAACCACTCGTGACGCAGGGCCTGATCAAGCATGCGCCGATTGGCCACGCCCGTCAGCGCATCGGTAGCGGCCAGTTGGGCCAACTCGCGCTCGGCCCGTTGGCGCAGGCGCAACTCGCGGGCCAACAGCCAGGTCAGCCACAGCAAACCCATACACAACACGCCCGTGGCACCACTGATCAGCATCGCGGTGCGCCGCCAGGTGCCAAATACTTCATCGCTGGACAGCGCGACCATCACCGTCAGTGGCAGATTGCCGACCCGCGAATAGGTATAGAGGCGTTGTTGATGGTCCATGCTCGAGGTGCTGGTAAAACTGCCATTGCCATCCTTGTCTCCCAGAATACGCACGACATTCGGTCGGTTGCCGTAGCTCTTGCCGATGGAATCGCTTTGCAGATACGGCTTCTGCGCCAGCAGGACGCCGTCGTTGTTGATGATGTTCAACGTGCTGTCTTTGCCAATGTCGAGGCTGTTGAACAACTGATCGAAGTAATCGAGTTTCATCGACGCCACGGCTACCCCGGCGAACTCGCCGGTTTGCGAGGAAATCCGTCGACTGAAGCTGATTCGCCACTGATTGGCCTCCTCACAGTCGCAACGGGTCTTGAACGGGCGGCTGATGAACATGCCGACGTCGTGATTGAAAGCGTGGGCAAGGAAGTATTCGCGGTCGGCAAAGTTGCCCGGTTTTGGCTCGATCCGTGAGGAGTCGGCAATCACATCTCCGTGTTTGTCGAGGAGCAGTATGTCGCCCTTGAAGCGCGCGGTGGTCGAGCGGTCGAACAGCGCCAGATGGCGGATCTGCGGTGAGACATCTTGCAGGTCGTCGCGCTGGGCGGCGGCGATCAGGCCTTGCAGGGTCAAGTCGTACAACTCGACGGTGCGCAGGACATCGGCGTCGATCAGTTGCGCGATGGTGGTGGCACTGCGGGTAGCCGACTCCTGAGCGTTGGCGTGCTCGCGGATCAGCAGGAACGTGACGATGCACAGAATCGCGATCACGGTCAGCGAACTGCCGCAGATCAGCAGCAACTCGGGGCGTCCGGTCTTGCCCGCAACGGGTGGGGTACGGCTCGCGATCATGATTGGGCTGTCGGTTGGGGAGAAGTCTTATAAGCGTAGTAGGCCAAAAACCACAGCCGAAGCCAGAAACCATTTCCAATGTGGGAGCAGGCTCGCTCCCACAGGGTGCATCACTGAATTCAAGACGGTGTTATGGCGCCGATCTTAGAAGACGTTGATCGGGTAGTCGATGATCACGCGGTATTCATCTGTATCCGAATCAATCACGCCGTAGCCGTTGCCGCCACGGTTGGTCGCCCATTGCAGGTGGAGCGCCAGATCCTTGGCCTGACCGCTCTGCACCACGTACTTCAAGTCTAGATCGCGTTCCCAATGCTTGGCGTTGCGGCCATCGGCGCTGTACCAGGTGGAATAGCCTTTGCTGTCGGGGTCGACCTTGGTCAGGTCCACCTTGCCGCGCGAATACGACACCGCCGTGGTCAGCCCCGGCACGCCGACACCGGCGAAGTCATAGGCGTACTTGAGCTTCCACGAGCGTTCGTTCGGGCCGTTGAAGTCGGAGTATTGCTGGGAGTTGTCGAGGTAAACGCTGTCGCCTTGGCTGATGTAGTCGAACGGCGTGTTGCCGTTGACCCGCTGATACGCGGCGGTAACGCTGTGATTACCGACGCCAACGGTGAAATGCAGGCTGTAGGTGTTGTTGTCGATGTTGCCCAGCAGCGCATCACCGGTGTCTTGCGTGTGATAGAAGTGCAAGCCCGGGTTGAGGCTGACCAGATCGTTCAACTGCCAGGTGTAGTCGAGGTCGTAGTAGTACTGGTTCCAGATGTCCTTCAACTCAGAGGCATAAAGGCTGCTGGTCAGGCCTTCGACACCGCTCCACGCCACGCCGGCCCAGTTCAGGTGCTGGCTCTCATCACCGTCGGCAAGAGTGCCGTAGGAAGTGCCGATGCGCGTGTGGCCACTCTGGTTGTAAGGCTTGGTGAAACTCGCCTGCCCGCCTTCTATCAACCAGCCGTCGAAGCTGTGGTTGGTCAGGCTCACACCACGGAAAGTCTGCGGCAGCATGCGCGTATCACCGCCGGCGATGACCGGGTTGGTGAGGAACAGGTCACCGGCCTTCAACTCGGTATCGAACGCACGCATTTTCAACGTGCCGCCCGCCGTGGAGAACGCCCCCGGCGCTTTGCCGCCATTCTCTCTGACCGGCAGGATACTCGAGCCGTCGGTGCCGCCACCGCCATCGAGCTTCAACCCGAGCATGGCGTGGGCATCAATGCCGAAACCGACCGTACCTTCGGTGTAGCCCGACTTGAAGATCCCGAGAAAGCCCTGGCCCCACTCGATGTTGTCGTCCGCTTTCTGCAAGCGGTTGCGATTCATGTAGTAGTTGCGAGCGTTGAGGTTGAGGCTCGAACCCTCGACAAAGCCATCTTTGGCAGGCTCGTCAGCGTGAGCGGCAGGGGCAATCGTTGCGGCAATTGCAAAGAACAGCGGGGTGCAGCGAACTGGGTAACGCACGTGCGATGGAGCTCCTTGGGTCAACTGGCCCTTCAATGGCTTGAGGGCTTGATGTTTCTTGTTGTTACAGACGAACCAAACGGCTTTCAGACCACAACGAAAAAAGGCCGCTGAAAGGCAGCGGCCTGGAATGACGACGGTTGAACGGGAAGAGCCAAACAACCGCGTCGAGGGAAACGTTGGCGCGGAGCGCGACTCAGCTGTCTGTCTCGCTTGCTTGAGTCTGGGACGTGGCAGCCTGCGGGGCTTGCGAGGCGTCCTGAGCCTTGGCCATCACTTCGGCCTGATGCTGATCGAAGGCCTGAGCGCGAGCGATATTTTGCGCTACGAACGACTGCGATTCTTCAGCCATCGCCATCGGCGACAGGATCAATGAGGACAAAACGAAAGCGCTGGCAATACCCATACTGTTGGACATCTTGAAAACCTTCTCGCTTGGCGAGTGCTGTTTGGTGCGGGCAAAGATAAGGTTGCCGGGCGTTGGGAAACAGCGTGATTTTCATAAATGACTGTTGCGCAGGAGGTAAAAGTCGAAGTTCGCGGTGTAGCCAAGAGCAACCCCCTCACCCCAACCCTCTCCCCCAAGGGGGCGAGGGGGAAGGGAGCAGATTGGGGGCTTTTCAAAGCCTGAGTTCGACTGGATATTTCAGGTCGGTGTAACTCGAGAGAACAACTCGGTCAGTCCCCTCTCCCTCCGGGCGGTCCGACGTTTCGGGAGGGTTAGGGTGAGGGGCTTTTCAGACCGGCAAATAAATCCCGAAGGTATTCATCCCCCGATCACTGCGCACAAACACATCGCCGCCATGCATCAGCGCAATCGCCTTGACGATCGCCAGCCCCAAGCCATGGTTATTGCCACTGTTGCTGCGCGAGGCATCCACCCGATAAAAGCGCTCGAACAAGCGCGGCAAATGCTCGCTGGCAATCGGCGAACCGGGGTTGGCCACGCCGATACTCACCTGATGCGCTTCAACCTCAATCCGCACCTCGATCACCTGACCCGCGCCGGTGTGCTGCACCGCGTTGCTGAGCAAATTGATCAACGCCCGACGCAAATGCGCAACCTCGATTTGCACCTGCGCATCGCCGCTGACCTGCACCTGAACCTGCGCATCTTCAAGAATGAAATCCAGATACTCCAGCGTCGTCGCCACCTCATCCGCCAGCGAGGTCGAGGTCAGTTTGGTCGCCTTGTTACCCTGATCGGCACTGGCCAGAAACAACATGTCGTTGATTATCGAACGCAGCCGTTCCAACTCTTCCAGGTTCGATTGCAGCACTTCGAAATAATGTTCGGCAGAACGCCCACGGGTCAGCGCCACCTGAGTTTGGCCAATCAGATTGGTCAGCGGCGAACGCAGCTCATGAGCGACATCGGCGTTGAACGATTCCAGCCGCGAGTAGGCCTGTTCAACCCGTTCCAGCGTCGAGTTGAAGGAGTCGACAAACTGCTCCAGTTCCGGTGGCAGCGGCGACAGACGCAAGCGCCCGGCCCGTAGCGGAGGCGCCAGTCGTTGAGCTTCATGGGACAGTTTGATCAGCGGTTTGAGACCAATCCGCGCGACCCAATAGCCCAGCGCCGAAGCCATCAGCACACCGACAATCGCCAGCCCGATCAAGGCAATCAGCAAGTTGTGCTGAGTCTCATGAAAGGTCTCGGTATCGATGCCGATCATGAAGCGCAGCGGTGGGCGCTGATCCTTGGCCGGCAACTCGGTGAGCAACACTTTCAGCGGATAAGGATGGTCGGCCAACTGCAAGTCATGCATGCCCAACGGGCCTTTGGCAAAAGTACGGATCGCCGCATCGGGCTGACCGTATTCGTAACCCGGATCACCGCTCACCACCCAGAAACGAATGCGTTTGTCCTCTTCACCCAGCAGCTTCAACTTGGCGTTGATCTTCAGCCAATGCTCGGGGGTGCCGAAGCGATTGAGCGCCGATTCGAGCACGCTGTAACGCGCATCCAGCTCGGCTTCCGGCAGCAGCCCGAGGCCTTTATCAACCTGTTGATACAACGCGCCGCCGATCAACAGAAACACCAGCAGCGCCACCAGCGTGAACATGCCGCTCAGGCGCAGCGCGATGGAATTACTGGACACCACGGCTCTCCAGCACATAACCCATGCCACGAATGGTGTGCAGCAGTTTCTCGTCGAACGGCCCGTCGAGCTTGGCGCGCAGGCGTTTGATCGCGACTTCGACGACGTTGGCATCGCTGTCGAAATTGATGTCCCAGACCATCTCGGCGATGGCGGTTTTCGAAAGGATTTCACCTTGCCGGCGGGCGAGGACGCTCAACAGGGAGAACTCTTTGGCGGTCAGATCCAGTCGGGTTCCGGCGCGAGTTGCCTTGCGGCTGATCAAATCTATCCACAGGTCGGCGATGCTCACTTGCACCGGTTCATGGCCGCCGCTGCGCCGGGTCAGCGCTTGCAGGCGCGCGACCAGTTCAAGGAAGGAAAACGGTTTGCCGAGGTAATCGTCGGCACCGTCGCGCAGGCCTTTGATGCGGTCTTCGACGCGCTCGCGGGCGGTGAGCATGATCACCGGGGTTTGCTTGCGCGCACGCAATGCGCGCAGCACGCCGAAGCCATCGAGGCCCGGCAACATGACGTCGAGGACGATCACCGCGTAGTCGCTTTCCAGCGCCAGATGCAGACCCTCGACGCCGTCACGGGCCAGATCCACGGTGTAACCCTGTTCCGTCAGACCGCGGTGCAGATAGTCCGCGGTTTTTTCCTCGTCTTCGATAATCAGAACGCGCATGACCCGCCTCAGTCTGTGGTCGCCAGCGCCGCTACGGGCGCAGGTTTGGGCCTGTGGAACAGCCGCTCAAGCCACAAGTATATGACCGGAGTGGTAAACAACGTCAGCATCTGGCTGACCAGCAAACCGCCGACCACCGCGATCCCCAGCGGCTGACGCAGTTCGGCGCCAGTGCCGTAGCCGAGCATCAGCGGCAGCGCGCCGAGCAGGGCGGCGAGGGTGGTCATGATGATCGGCCGGAACCGCGTGATGCATGCTTCGAAAATCGCATCCTGCGGTGACAGGCCTCGGTGGCGCTGCGCTTCGAGCGCAAAGTCGATCATCAGGATGCCGTTCTTCTTGACGATACCGATCAGCAACACCAGGCCGATCAAGGCCATGATCGAAAAGTCCTGGCCGCAGATCCACAGCATGATCACCGCACCCAAACCTGCCGCCGGCAGCGTCGAAATGATCGTCAGCGGGTGCACGAAGCTTTCATAAAGCACACCGAGAATGATGTACACCGCCACCAGCGCCGCAAGAATCAGCCACGGCTGACTGGCCAGCGAACTCTGGAACGCCTGCGCCGCGCCCTGGAAATTGCCGCTGATCGCCGTCGGCATGCCGATCTCGGCCTTGGCCTGATTGAGCAGAATCACCGCATCACCCAGCGCAACGCCGGGCGCCAGGTTGAACGACAAGTTGGCGGCCGGGAACATGCCGTCGTGGGCAATCGACAACGGGCCAATGGTCGGCGCATCGAACTTGGCCAGCGCCGACAGCGGCACCATCTCGCCACTCAACGGCGAGCGCAGGTAGAAATAGTTGAGGCTTTCGGCCTTGCCGCGTTGCTTGGTGTCCAGCTCCAGAATCACGTTGTACTGGTTGACCTGGGTCTGGAATTCATTGATCTGCCGTTGCCCGAAAGCATCGTACAGCGCCTCGTCGACATCGCTGGCGGTCAGGCCGAAACGGGCGGCGGCGCTGCGGTCGATGCTGATGTGAGTGATGCTGCCGCCCAGTTGCAGGTCGTTGGAAATATCGCGGAACGCCGGGTTGCTGCGCAGTTTTTCCGTCAGGCGTTGCGTCCATGTCGCGAGGGTCGCGCCGTCGTTGCTCTTGAGTACGTATTGATACTGCGCGCGGCTCGGGCCGGAGCTGAGGTTGATGTCTTGGCCGGCGCGCAGATAGAGGACGATGCCGGGGACTTTCATCAGTTGCGGACGGATGCGGTCGATGAACTGGCTGGCGCTGACGTCACGGTCGCCGCGTTTTTTCAGGGCGATCCAGAAGCGGCCGTTGGCGATGGTCTGGTTACTGCCGGAGACACCCACCGAGTGGGAAAACGCCTGCACGGCCGGATCGGCGGCGACGATTTCGGCCATCGCCAGGTGTTTTTTCACCATGTCGCCGTAGGAAATATCCGCAGCGGCTTCGGTGGTGCCGAGGACGAAACCGGTGTCCTGTACCGGGAAGAAACCTTTCGGGATAAAGATGTAACCGCCGATGGCCAGCGCCAGCGACAGACCGAACACGCCGATCATCAATTTCTGATGGGCGAGGGCGCGGCGCAGGCCTTTCTCGTACCAGCCGAGCAAGCGTTCGCTGAAGCCCGGTTTGGCGTGGGCGTGATGCACCGGTTTGCGCATGAACAACGCCGCCAGCGTCGGCGCCAGGGTCAGCGACACCACCACGGAAATCATGATGGTCGAGGTCGCGGTCAGGGCGAATTCCTTGAACAGGCGCCCGACCACACCGCCCATGAACAGCAGCGGAATAAACGCCGCCACCAGCGAGAAACTGATCGAGACCACGGTGAAGCCGATCTCGCCGGCGCCTTTGATCGCCGCTTCGCGCATATCGTCGCCGGCCTCCAGATGTCGGTGGATGTTTTCCACCACGACAATCGCGTCGTCGACGACGAAGCCGACCGCGACGACGATCGCCACCAGCGTCAGGTTGTTCAGGCTGAAACCGAGGAGGTACATCAAAGCGAAACTGGCGATCAGCGAAACACCCAGAACCGCCGAGACAATCAGGGTCGCCGACAACTGACGCAGGAACAGCGCCATCACCGCGACCACCAGCAGGATCGCGATCAACAGGGTGATTTCGACTTCATGCAGGGAGGCGCGAATGGTCTGGGTGCGGTCGATCAGGGTTTTCACTTGCACCGAGGCCGGCAGCATGGCTTCGAGGCCGGGCAGGGCGGCTTGAATGCGGTCAACGGTTTCAACGATGTTCGCGCCGGGTTGGCGCGAGATCACCAGGTTCACGCCAGGTTGATCTCCGGCCCAGGCTTGCACGTAGGCATCTTCCGAACCGTTGACCACTTTGGCGACATCACGCAGGTGAACCGGGGCGCCATCCTTGTAGGAAACGATGAGCTGGCTGTAGTCCTCGGGGTGGAACAACTGGTCGTTGGTCGACAGTGTCGAGATACTCGATTCGCCGTACAGCGCCCCTTTGGCCAGGTTGAGGCTGGTTTGCTGAATCGCCAGTCGGATGTCGGCGAGGGTCAGGCCGATCGCCGCCAGTTTGTCCGCCGAGGCTTGTACGCGAATCGCCGGACGTTGCTGACCGGTGATGTTGATTTGTCCCACGCCGTCGATCTGACTGATCTGACGCGAGAGCAGGGTTTCCACCAGGTCGCTGAGTTCGGTGCCGGGCATTTGTGTCGAGCTGACGCTGAGGATCAGCACCGGGCTGTCGGCCGGGTTGACCTTCTTCCAGGTCGGCAGGGTCGGCATGTCCTTGGGCAGTTTACCGGCGGCGGTGTTGATCGCCGCTTGGACTTCCTGAGCAGCAGTGTCGATGCTTTTATCGAGGGTGAATTGCAGGGTCAAAAGGCTGGAGCCCAAGGCACTGCTGGAGGTCATCTGGGTCATGCCGGGGATGGCGCTGAATTGCACCTCAAGCGGCGTGGCCACGGATGAGGCCATGGTGTCGGGGCTGGCGCCGGGCAACTGCGCGGAAACCTGAATCGTAGGAAATTCCGCTTCCGGCAGTGGGGCGATTGGCAAGCGCGGGAAGGCAATCAAACCGACCAGCACCAAAGCGATGGTCAGCAGGATTGTGGCGACCGGGTGATCGATGCACCACGTCGAAACACCTTTATGCGCCTTCATGGCTTCGGCTCCGCCTGCACCACTTGCGGCGGCTCGCTCATGACTTGCACGGTCGAACCGGGTTTAAGCCGCGACTGGCCGTCGGTGACCAGCACGTCACCGGCCTTCACGCCTTTGATGATGTCCTGGCCGCTGCCCTGGTAAACCATTTGCACCTGCACCGCTTCGACCTTGTCGCCATTCACCCGGTAAACGAAGTGTTGGTCGAGGCCGCGTTGTACGACGGTGGGCGGGACGACCAGCGCATCTTTGTCGAGGGCTGTCTGAATTTTTACCGTGACCAGCAGGCCAGGCCAGAGCTTCTGGCTGGCGTTGTCGAATTCGGCCTTGGCGCGGATGGTGCCGGTGTTGGCGTTGATCTGGTTGTCGATGAGGGTCAGGTGACCTTCGCCGAGCAGGTTGCCGGTTTCGCCGTCCGTGTCGGCGCCGATGTAGGCCTTGACTTGCGCGCGTTGCGGGTCGTTGATCAAGCCTTGCAGGGTCGGCAGCATTTGCTGGGGCAGGGAGAATTCGACGGCGATCGGGTCGATCTGGGTGACGGTGAACAGGCCGGCGGTGTCGGTCAGGCGCAGGAAGTTGCCTTCGTCGACGGTGCGAATACCGACGCGGCCGGTGACGGGGGAGCGGATTTGCGTGTAGGACAGCTGAACTTGGGCGGCGTCGATTGAGGCTTGGTTGCCTTGGGCGGTGGCTTTCAATTGGTTGACCAGGGCTTGTTGCTGGTCGTAGGTCTGTTTCGAGATGCCGTCGTCGACGGTGAGCAGTTTGTAGCGTTTGAGGTTGACCAGGGCGACTTGCAGTTGCGCCTGGCTTTCGCCCAGTTGGGCGCGGGCTTGGTCGAGGCTGGCGCGAATGGAGCGGTCGTCGATGGTGGCCAGCAGGTCGCCTGCTTTGACGAGTTGGCCTTCTTTGACGAGGATTTTGGTGAGGATGCCGTCGATCTGGGGGCGCACTACGACGCTGTGTAATGAGAGTACGGAGCCGATGCCGCTGGTGTAGCGGGGGACGTCTTTTTCGCTGACCGCTATGACTCGCACCGGGATGGCGGTGGGGGTGGCGAGTTTGGTGGGGGCGGGTTTCATTGCCCACCATGTACCTGCGGCGGCCAGGACGATCACTAGGGCTAGCAGGGCTTTGTTTTTTTGGATTCGCATGCGGGGTGGGCGCCGGACGGAGTTTGGGCAGGGTTAGGGTCTTTATAAACTTGTTTGGGGGTCAGGAGGGTGACGGCTAGCTGTCGGCGCTGTCAGTTTTCTTTGCGGTGGATCCGTTGCTGCGGTAACGGCGGCTTAGGGTTTCGCCCTTACGGCGACTCACTTTTTTACAAGCGCCTAAAAAAGTAAGCAAAAAACGCTTGCTCCTACGTACGGCCCGCTCGCTGGGGCTCGGGGTTCCTTCGCTCCGGGATCGATCCGGGCGCAGCGCCTACGGTTTGCTTCGCTGCACCTCCTCTCGCTGTGTTTGGCTGCGCCAAACGGTCGCTGCGCTCCCACGCCCGGATCAATCCCTCCACTCAGCCTTCCGACGTCGCCCGTGGATCAAGATCAAGAGCAGGCGAGCTGACACTCGGCCTATTGAGTGGTGAAGAGCGGGGCGTGGTCGGCTTTGGATTTGTGGTGGATGCGCCCCCCACCCCAGCCCTCTCCCCGAGGAGAGGGAGCCGATTTGTGGGCCTTTCAGAATCTGAGTTCAACGCGGAATTGCACGTCGGCGTAGTTCTACCAAACAACTCGGTCAGTCCCCTCTCCCTCCGGGCGGTCCGACGTTTCGGGAGGGCTAGGGTGAGGGGCTTTTGATCTGTTTCAAAACCTGAGTTCAACACGGTATCGCACGTCGGCGTACCTCTCCCAAACACCTCGGTCAGTCCCCTCTCCCTACGGGCGGTCCGACGTTTCGGGAGGGCCAGGGTGAGGCGCTTTTGATCTGTTTCAAAACCTGAGCTCGACTCGGTATCGCACGTCGGCGTAGCTCTGCCAAACACCACGGTCAGTTCCCTCTCCCTCTGGGAGAGGGCTAGGGTGAGGGTTGGCTTTTGGCTGTTTAAATTTGTGTCAAATAACCAGAACCTTCCCACAAACTTTTCAGGTTGTCCGTCGGACGTGCGCTCTCTAGTCTTTGGTTGTCGCCGAAAACTCGGCGATCGGGTGTGAGAACCCTGAAAAATTAGTGATTCAGTCCATCAGTCCGCATAATTGGCGGCAGCTTGTCCGCTGCTCGCAAATGCTTCATGGCGGCTGTGTGCGGGCAGACTTCGGTCTGGCCGGTTTCCTATTTTTCCGGTTTCTCACCCCGCACATAGCTGCCACCCACTTCGCCGCGTGAGAAACGGCAAGGGATGGCTCCCATTTGCAAAATAGGGTTTCCAATGACTAAGCCAGTTCCAGATCCACCCATCGATCCCACCACCCCACTCGAAGACGCCATCCGCGCCGACGACCAGATCAAAACCCGCGAAGCCATCAAGCGCGCCCTCGATTTCTACCTTTGCCCCGAACCAGTCAAACCACGTCAGCCCAGTACGATGTTCCTCATCCACCCGAACATCGACACCGAAAGCCTGCTCGCCCACGCCTGCGAATCGCTGGCTTCAGCCAATGTCATGGCCGGTGATCTGGCCGATCAGCTCAGTCGCCCGCAGCGCAGTACGGCGCTGGCGATCCAGCAGATCGTCATGCTCGCCGAGCTGGCGGTAAACCGGGCGCTGGATCGGGTTGATCCGCAAACGTAATCCGTCTGAACACCGCGTCATCGTTCTTCGCGAGCAGGCTCGCTCCTACAAGGGGATCGCAATCCAAATGTAGGTGTGAGCCTGTTTGCGATGGCGATTGTTTTGTGGCCGCTGTCTCTGGAAATATTCGTAAGGTTGATAAGTCCCAAAAAGGGACCTATCGTTCCCTTTTTGGGACTCTTTGGCCTTCACAGTGGAAACTATCTCTCTAAGCGAAGCGCTATTTACCACCACTCAACAAAAAGTGTTGGGTCTGCTGTTCGGTAAGCCTGACCAGACTTTCTATGCCAATGAGATCGTGCGCTGGGCGCGTGTTGGCAAAGGCAGTCTCATGCGTGAACTCGACCGTCTGCAGCGAGCCGGTGTGTTGCGCATGACAAGGGTGGGCAATCAGAACCATTACCAGGCCAATCCCGCCTGTCCCATCTATGCCGAACTACTGGGCATCGCCCGCAAGACGTTTGGCATCGCCGAGCCTCTGCGTCAGGCATTGCAGCCGTTTACCGAGCAGATCACCTGGGCGTTTGTCTATGGCTCCATCGCCAAAGACTCAGCAAACACACTCAGTGACATTGATCTCATGCTGATTGGCGAAGGCCTGCACTACAGTGACGTCATGGAACGGCTCATGCCCATGGAGGAGCAATTGGGTCGTCCCATCAACCCAACGCTTTACACCCCGCAAGACTGGGCGGCGAAACTGGCTGCGCAAAACAGCTTTGTCGCGCGGGTGGTGCAGCAGGAAAAAATCGATCTGTTAGGGGCGAACCCTTTGGAGTCCAAGGATGGGCAGCAACGAGAGTCTGGAGAATCTTCTACGTAGCGGTGGGCTGAAAGCGGAGCCGCCGGATCGCAAGGAGTGTGAGGGCTTGATGCGCTCGGCCGTGGATCGGCTCAAGGATGCGCAAACTCCTACGTTGTCTTTTTCCAGCCGTTTCGACTTGGCTTACAACGCAGCGCACGCGTTGGCGCTGACGGCGCTTCGGTTGAGTGGCTATCGATCGGATAAACGCTATCTGGTCTTTCAGTGTCTGGTGCATACGGCGCATATCAGCAAGGTTCAGGTGCGATTGTTCGCGTTGTGTCATGAGCGGCGCAATCTCGCGGAATACGAAGGGTATATGGATGAGGATGACGCGCTTCTGGCGCAGTTGTTGGAAAGCGCCTCGCAATTGTTGAATAACGTTCAGCAACGAATGAACTGACATCCGGCACGGCTTGCGATCCTGACTAATCTCTTAAAGATTCGCCTCTATGAGCGGATACAGCTTGTATGGCTCAGGCCGCGCACGGCCCAAATCTCTCTGGGCCGTCCACTTCGGGAGTGTCTTGAAATGAAGCTGAAAACCGCTCTGCCGTATGTGCTTCTCTTGCTTCCACTCACAGCGTTCGCCGCGCCGGCCAGTCAATCCGGTGAGATCCGCTTTACCGGGCAAATCGTTGATTCGGGCTGTCAGGTCGGACTGGTCGGGGCGTTTGCTGATCGTGAGTCTCGCCAGATTGAAATCAAGCCCGGCGTGAAAGTCGATGTCGACACTGAGCGCAACGCCTGTAGCCATCAGTCGCTGCCGATTTCCATGCGCTACGAAGCGCTGAAGACCTCGACCGACAAAGGCATCGTCACCATCACCTACCTGTAAACCGTTCGGCGTGCGCTGCAAATCTTCAGGTGCCGAGCCATGGCGCACAGGTATACTGCGCGCCTTCGCGGCTCACTGATCGGGCCCGACTTTTTGCTTTCCGGAGCTTTTATGACTTCCCCGACCCTGCCGCCGGTTGACGACGCCGTGAGCGATGTCCCGGCTGAACTGGCCGATACCAGCGAAACCAAAGCCGAAATCCCGGCGTTCAAATTTCCGTTCAAACCGGGCGAACTGGCTTCTGCCAAAGGCTCGAACCAGCCGTGGTACAAGAACGGCGCCAAGAACGGCCACACCAAGACCCCGGGCATGGCGCCGCCGGGCACCCGTCGTTCGATGGGCAAGCGCTGAGTTTTATTCCCGCCTGCGTTCAACGCGGCGATTGATACTGCCTGTGCCGGACCTTTCGCTGGCAAGCCAGCTCCCACAGGGTTCTGTGTCGTACACAAATTACGTGAGCGCCCGAGATACCTGTGGGAGCTGGCTTGCCAGCGATGAGGCCAGTTCGGTTTTTGCAAAATCCCGATCAAGCCGCCCGTAGCGAGATAAACGCATACGTCTGCGCCGGCTCCGTCACCACCTGCGCCCCGGCCGCCAAAATCTGCGCGGCAACATCATCGCCCGATAGATGAAACACCCACTCACTGGGTGCAGTCGTCAACGGCTGCGCGGTCACCTGATCAATCACCGCCGCAAACGCATCCATGTTCGGCAAGTACGCAGTAAAGCCGTCCCCTTTCAGTGCTGTGGTGCGAATCCCGAGCATCGCGCAAATCGCGTCCTTGATGCCGATGTCATCCCGATCGGCCTGGCGCGAGCGCTGAATCAACTCCACCAGTTCCTGATCGACCAACTCACCGCCGGCAATCAACACCGGCCCCTGTTGCCAGGACTCCGGCGGACAATCCTTGGCGGCAGGGTTGAGCGGGATATGCGGATTGATTTCTGCCGGATAAATGCGGCACACCAACGGCCGTCGCTCGTAGATCCGGCACAACTTGTCTTCGTCAAGATTCCGACAGGGGCCGACGTTGTACGCGGCGAAAGTGATCGCCACATGGGCGTCTGCCGCGCCGCTGCGAACGAGCGCTGAGCGCCGTTCGGCATGTTCCCGCTGCTGCGCCGGCAAACCCAGGCCATTACCGAGAAATGCCTCCACCAGCACGATCACCTGACCGCCATCCGCCGCCCACATGCGGGCTTCGGCCAAGGTCAGCGGGACATGGTGGTCGGTGCAGCATTTGCCACAGCCTACGCAGGAAAACGTCGTATTCATTGAGCGATCTGTCTTCAATCAGGGTGTGAAACGGTGGCGGAAAACCACCGCACAGGCGCGGATCGAAGCAAGTTATGCGCCACTCACTGGGATTTGGCTGTCGGGCGGATCGAGTCCCACTCGGTGACGAAGGCGATTTTCGATTTTTTGTTGTAGAGGCAAAGCTCGGTGCCTTGCTGGCCTTTCATGTGTTTTTGCGGGTATTGGCCTTGCAGCAGAACGGCGGTGTAGCCGACGCGGTCATCGAATTGTGCGGGGGTGCCGACTGGTTTGGCGTTTTTCAGGCCGCTGGCCTTGGTGCAACTGGCGAGCACGGTTTTGTCGTAGGCGGCCCAGGCATCGGGGCTGGAGGCTTGAGCCTGGGAGGTTAGGGCGGTGAGGCAGAGCAGGCTTGCGGTGAAGGTTTTCATGGTGGGCGTCCTTGGTCGTGGGTGGCCAAGGTTTGAGTCTGTCTGAGAAGGGAAGTTGCCTGTGCTCGCGAAGACGGTCGATCAGTCCGGCACCAGCTCGCGGCGGACCACATACATCCCGGCACTTTCATACAAGCGCTGCGCCCGCAGGTTGTCCTCCAGCACTTTCAGATCAACAAACCCTTCACGGCGCTGCTGAAACACCTTGAATGCATTGAACAGCAACGCCCGGCCTAATCCTCGGCCCTGCATGCGCGGATGCACAACCAGATTCTTGATATACGAACTGGTCCAGCATTGCGCCACGCCGACCACGCCTTCGCCATCACGGGCAATCAAACACAGGCTCGGATCGTATTCAGGATCGGTTTCGAACTGCTGCTGCCAAACGTCCAGCGCCGGCACTCGGCCGCCACCTTCGCGATAACCGAGTTGCATCAAGTCATGCACATCCGCCGCCAGTTCGACGGAGTAAGTGCACAGTTCAATGTCTTGTGGCCAAGGGGCATCCGGCGCGTCCTTGCCCAGGTCGCGCCGCATCAAAAAACAATGCCTCTGGGCCAAGACTCAGTGCCCGTGGGCGGCGACGTGTTTGGCCGCTTCGATCAGGCAGTGGGTCAGTTCTGGAGAGGAGAACTTGGTCAGCACACCGTTCGCCCCGGCCAGCCGCGCTTTTTCGCTGTTCATCGCGCTGTCCAGCGAGGTGTGCAGCAGCACGTACAAATGGGCGAAGTCCGGGGTCTCGCGCAGGGTACGGGTGAAGGCGTAGCCGTCCATCTCGGACATTTCGATGTCGGAGACGATCAGGTTGATCTGCTGCGCCGTGCCTTGCAGGTCGAGCAGGCAGTCGATGGCTTCCTTGGCGCTGCGTGCGGTATGGCATTGCAGGCCGAGGTTGCGCAGGGTGTGCACCGATTGCTGCAGCGCCACTTGGCTGTCGTCGACCACCAGGATGCGTGCGTTGCCGAGCACCTCGGCGTCTTCCATGCTCAGGTCGGTCGGGGCCATTTCGATCTGCGCCGGGGCGATGCTGTGGATAACCTTTTCGATATCCAGCACCTGCACCAGCGTACCGTCCACCGAGGTCACGCCGGTGATGTAGGCACGCGAACCGCCCGAGCCGAAGGGCGGGGGCTTGATGTCGGTGGTCAGGCAGTGGACGATTTTGCTCACAGCCTGAACGTGCAGGCCCTGCTTGGAGCGGCTGACGTCGGTGACGATCAGGCAGCCGCCGTTCGGGTCTTCCAGCGGGCGTTCGCCGATGGCGCGGCTGAGGTCGATCACCGACAGCGAAGCACCGCGCAGGGTGGCGATGCCTTTCACGTGCGGGTGCGACTCCGGCAGCTTGGTCAGCGGCGGGCAGGGGATGATTTCACTGACTTTCAGCAGGTTGATCGCCATCAGCTTGCCGCTGCGCAAGGTAAATAGCAGAAGCGAAAGTGAGTCTGCGCGGGCTTTGGTGGAGGACATATGAACCTTCTGTGGAAAAGGTGGTGGGCGAGGGTGCAAATCGCCAGAAACTATTGATGCCGGGTTATCGGCGTTAAAAGGTTGGGCTTTAGGTTAGTTGTCGGGTGGCGTGCAGATCAAAAGCCAAAGCCCCTCACCCTAGCCCTCTCCCGGAGGGAGAGGGGGCCGACCGAGGTGTCTGGCGTTGTACATCGACCTGAATGACCGAGTCGATTATGGATTCGGTAAAGATCAATCACGTCGGCGGAATTCTGCAATGTCCCCCAATCAGTCCCCTCTCCCTTTGGGAGAGGGTGAGGGTGTGCTTTTAGCTCTTCATGCCTAGTCGTTTGGCCATGCGGCCGAGGTTGGCTCGGTCCAGCCCCAACTCCCGCGCCGCACTCGCCCAGTTATCTTGATTACGCTCCAGCGCCGCACTGATCAAACGCCGCTGATATTGCTCGGTCGCACTGCGCAGATCCCCGCTAATCAGCGGCATCTCAGCCACAACTCCGGCAACCGCCTCAACCGAGTTATCCACAACCTCGCGCGGCAAATCCAGATCCGCCGCGCTCAAACTGAGAATCTTCGGCCGCACCTTGCAGTTGCCCAGCGCCTTCAACGCACTGCGCCCGATCAAGTGTTCCAGTTCACGCACATTGCCCGGCCACGTGTAGGCGAGCAACGCCTCCTGGGCGTCGCTGCTCAGGCGCAGGCTGTTGAGACCCATGCGTGAACGGTTCTGCTCAAGAAAGAAGCCGCTGAGCAACAACACATCGCGACCGCGCTCACGCAGCGCCGGTACGCGCAGCGGGTACACGCTCAGGCGATGGTAGAAGTCGGCGCGATAGCGACCGCTGCGTACTTCTTCGGCCAGGTCACGGTTGGTCGCGGCAATCAGGCGCACATCGACCTGATGCTCCTTGTCCGAGCCCAAACGTTGCAACTGGCCGCTCTGCAAAACGCGGAGCAATTTCGCCTGCACGGTCAGCGACAATTCACCGACTTCATCGAGAAACAACGTACCGCCATTGGCCAGTTCGAACTTGCCGCGTCGGTCGCTGGTGGCGCCGGTGAAGGCGCCGCGCACGTGGCCGAACAGTTCGCTTTCTACCAGCGTGTCGGGCAGGGCGGCGCAGTTGAGGCTGATGATTGGTTTTTCGGCGCGGGGAGAGGCGGCGTGAATCGCTTGGGCGACCAGTTCTTTGCCGACGCCGGTTTCCCCGGTGATCAACACCGTCAGATCGCTGCCGCCGACCAGATTGATTTCCTCCACCAGTTTTTTCAGCGCCTTGCTCTGGCCGATCATTTCGCGGTTCTGCTGGCCGCTGGCCTGACGATAAACTTCGGCGCGCTGGTGCTCGTCTTCTGCGCGATTGGCCAGACGTTCTATACGTTCGGCGGCGTTGACCGTGGCCGAGGCGAGGCTGGCGAAGGCTTGCAGGGCGTCGAGTTCGATCGGTTCGAAACGCTCGGGGTCGAGAGCGTCGAGGGTGATCAGGCCCCAGAGTTTTTCATCGACAAATAAAGGACAGCCGAGGCAATCGTGAACCTCCAGATGCTCGTCGAGTCCGTCGACGAGACCGTCATAAGGATCGGGCAAGTCGCTGTCGGCGGCGAAGCGCGTGGGTCCGGCTCCGCTGAGGAGCATTTCGAAACGCGGGTGCTCGCTGACTTTGAAGCGCCGACCGAGGGTGTCCGTACTTAAACCGTCCACGGCCAGCGGCACCAGCGATTCACCATCGAGACGCAACAACGCTGCTGCATCACAGGGCAGCAGGGCGCGCATGGCTTCGAGCAGGCGTCGATAACGCTCGCCCTCGGGCAGTTCGCGGGACAAATCGGAAACTAAAGGCAGCAGGGCGGTGAGCAGGGATTTGGCGGTCATGGTCTTGTAGTCAAAGAGACAAGATGTAGTCGGGATGACTATAAAGGCCTTTGGGTCGTTATGACTACATCGTTATTAAGTTATTGAGTTATATGAAAAAATAAGTTGGCACGGAATCTGATAACCCTAAGGTAACTTTTCAAAGAAGCTCAGGAGTCAACCTTATGCTTAGCGTTCAGGATCGTGCCATCGTCAAATCCACCGTGCCTCTGTTGGAAAGCGGCGGTGAAGCGCTGATCACGCACTTCTACCGCATGATGCTCGCCGAATACCCTGAAGTCCGCCCGCTGTTCAACCAGGCGCACCAGGCCAGCGGTGATCAACCGCGCGCCTTGGCCAACGGCGTGTTGATGTACGCGCGGCACATCGATCAGCTCGACCAGTTGGGTGATCTGGTGGCGAAGATCATCAACAAGCATGTTGCACTGCAGATCCTCCCTGAACATTATCCGATTGTCGGTGCCTGTCTGCTCCGCGCTATTTCCGAAGTGCTCGGCGAAGAGATCGCCACGCCAGAAGTGATGAGCGCCTGGGGCGCGGCGTACGGTCAACTGGCGGACATTCTGATCGGCGCCGAAACCGCGATCTACGACCAGAAGGAACAAGCCGTCGGCGGCTGGCGCGGAGCGCGTGAATTCATCGTCGCGGCCAGGGTCGAGGAGAGCGCGGAAATCATTTCGTTCTACTTTGAGCCGGCCGACAAAGGTCCGATTCTCGCGGCCGAACCGGGTCAGTACATCGGCATGAAGCTGATCCTCGATGGCGAGGAGATCCGCCGCAACTACTCGCTGTCGGCACTGGCGAACAACGGTCAGTACCGCATCAGCGTCAAACGCGAACCGGGTGGCCGTGCCTCCAACCACTTGCACGATCAACTGCAGGTTGGCGCCAGCATTCAGCTGTTCCCACCATCGGGTGAGTTCACTTTGACCGCGAGCGACAAGCCGTTGGTGTTGATCAGCGGCGGCGTCGGCATCACGCCAACTCTGGCGATGCTTGAAGCCGCGCTGGAAACCGAGCGTCCGGTGCACTTTATCCACTGCGCGCGCAATGGCAGCGTGCATGCGTTCCGCAACTGGATTGATGAGTTGGCTGAGCGTCATCCGCAACTCAAGCGTTTTTATTGCTACGCCGAGGATGACGGTGTGAGTCCGGCGGCGGATAAGGTCGGGATGTTGAGTCAGGAGTTGCTGGGCGAGTGGTTGCCGGCTCAGCGTGATGTCGACGCCTACTTCCTTGGGCCGAAGGGTTTCATGGGGGCGATCAAGCGGCATTTGAAAGCGCTGGGTGTGCCGGAGCAGCAGAGCCGTTATGAGTTTTTTGGGCCGGCTGCGGCTTTGGAATAATCCAGAACCGAGTCACCTTCATTCGCGAGCAGGCTCGCTCCCACAGGATTTGTGTTCGACGCAGATCCAATGTGGGAGCGAGCCTGCTCGCGAAGGCCGTTATGCGGTCTCGATTCTTAAATTCTGTTTAAAAGGTTAATCGTTTCTTAACCGCTTTATCGTTTATTCCCCCGGTGTAGACTTGCGACAACCTTCAGCCGCGAGCCGGTTGAACCATGGACATAAAAGGGAAACGCGATGAGCGAGGAAACGATTCGGTTGGGCCGTGAGCGGCGCTTTCTGGTGCTGTTGGGGATCATCTGCCTGGCGCTGATCGGTGGCGCTCTATATATGCAGATCGTGCTCGGCGAAGCGCCGTGCCCACTGTGCATCTTGCAGCGCTATGCGTTGCTGCTGATCGCGCTGTTCGCGTTCATCGGCGCGGCCATGCGCACCCGTCGCAGCATCACCGTTTTCGAGGTGTTGGTGGTGATTTGTGCGATTGCCGGGGCCGGTGTGGCCGGGCATCACGTGTACACCCAGTTCTATCCGGCGGTGAGTTGCGGCATCGATGTGCTGCAGCCGATTGTCGATGATCTGCCGCTGGCGAAGATCTTCCCGCTGGGCTTCCAGGTTGACGGTTTCTGCTCGACGCCGTACCCGCCGATCCTTGGCTTGTCGTTGGCACAATGGGCACTGGTGGCGTTCGTGCTGGTGGTGATCCTGGTGCCGCTGCTGACCTCGCGTAACCGAAAAGCACTGCGCTGAGTCAACTAATCGGCTGTCTGGCCGATACAGAAAACGCCTCGATTTGCGGATCAGCCAATCGGGGCGTTTTGCTTTTCACGGTGTTTGTGAAAACACCGTGACGGGTGGCAAGGAAGGGTGTGGCAAGTGTGCGACATGTTGTCACACGCGCCATGTCGCAGGGCCATTGAGTGACGCGGAATCGGCCGTTGTTACAAAAAAGGATTGGTCAGTTTCCGGGTTTTTCGGCTTTAGCACGCGAGTGCCAGAGCAGGCAGTTTTAACAAGCGCGGGTATATGGCCAAAAGCCTTGGGTTATCGGGCTTTGCGCTGTTCCAGCGTTCGGAAATAGCCTTCGGAGCTGTCTGAACTGACGCGGGTACACCTACATTTTTTGGTGTTTTTGTTGAGAATCTATTTCGATAACATGTGGAACTTTTGCAAAAATGGCGATGCATTGTTGCTCGAACGGATAAAAATTATTTCGGGATAAGACATGGTGTATAGGGCGCTACCTATCTACAATCGCCCGCACTGAATTCCCGGCACTGTTCAGCCTTTATTAAGGAGGCGAGCAGGAAGTCGGGTGTCGAGTGAGTCGAAAGGCTTTCAAGACACCCAGGTGTCGGTGCCTTCCAACTTTCCGCACCAAATGGAATTGGTCTGTAACAAGGCCTTTGACCACGAATTCGAATAAGAACTGACCGCTGTCCCAGGTTTTGTCGAGCGTCTGACGCGCGACGGGCGGCCCTTATTCAATCCAAAGAAAATGCCAACCCTTGGCAGGGTGAAGTGTTGGCGATCAAAACCCAACTGCATTGCGCAAGCTGCTTTAGAGGTCGTGAGATGAGTAAAAACAGGTACCCCAGATTACTAGGCCTAGTGCCGCTGCTCGGCACGTTGTTGCTGGGAGGCTGCAACATGACCTTGCTCAATCCAACGGGCCAGGTTGGCCTGGAACAGCGAAACCTGATCATCACCGCGACCCTGCTGATGCTGTTGGTCGTTGTGCCGGTTATCGTCATGACCTTCCTGTTCGCCTGGAAGTACCGCGCGTCGAACAAGAACGCCGTCTACACCCCGAAATGGTCGCACTCGACCAAAATCGAAGTGGCAGTCTGGACCATCCCGGTCCTGATCATCATTGCCCTGGGTTACATCACCTACATTTCGACCCACGAACTGGACCCGTATCGTCCGATTCAATCCGACGTCAAGCCAGTGACCATCGAAGTCGTTGCGCTGGACTGGAAGTGGCTGTTCATCTACCCGGAACAAGGTATCGCCACGGTCAACAAGATCGTGTTCCCGGCGCATACGCCAATCAACTTCAAGATCACCTCTGACGCTGTGATGAACTCGTTCTTCATCCCGGGTCTGGGCGGCCAGATCTACGCGATGGCGGGCATGCAGACCAAGCTGCACCTGATCGCTGACCGCAACGCTGAAATGGACGGTATCTCCGCCAACTACAGCGGCGCGGGTTTCACCGGTATGAAATTCAAGGCTATCTCCACCACTCAGGAAGATTTCGATGCCTGGGTAAGTGAAGTCAAGAAGTCACCTAAACAGCTTGATCAAGCTGAATACGCGGCCCTTGCCAAACCGAGCCAGAACAACCCAGTCGAGCTCTACTCCTCGGTCACGCCGAACCAGTTCCAGATCATCGTCGACAAGTACGAAGGTATGAAGCCGGGCAAGCCGCTGAAGCACGAGAAGAAAGAGAAAGAAGTGGCGGCCACGGAAATTGACTCGAGTTCGCATTCAGCTGCCGGGGCAGAGGAGTAAACGATGTTTGGTAAATTAAGTTGGGAAGCAGTCCCATTCCACGAGCCGATCGTGATGGTGACCATCGCCATGATCGCCCTCGGTGGTCTGGCGCTGTTCGCTGCAATCACCTACTTCAAGAAGTGGACCTACTTGTGGACCGAGTGGCTGACTTCGGTCGACCACAAGAAAATCGGCGTGATGTACATCATCGTTGCCATGGTCATGCTGCTGCGCGGTTTTGCCGACGCCATCATGATGCGTACCCAGTTGGCTATGGCCACCGAGGGTTCGCCTGGCTACCTGCCACCTGAACACTATGACCAGATCTTCACCGCTCACGGTGTGATCATGATCATCTTCATGGCGATGCCATTCTTCACCGGCCTGATGAACCTTGCAGTGCCGCTGCAGATCGGCGCGCGTGACGTTGCGTTCCCGTTCCTGAACTCCCTGAGCTTCTGGCTGCTGGTTTCCGGCGTAGTGCTGATCAACCTGTCCCTGGGCGTCGGCGAATTCGCCAAGACCGGTTGGGTTGCCTATCCACCATTGTCGGGTCTGCAATACAGCCCTGGCGTGGGCATGGACTACTACATCTGGGCGCTACAGCTATCCGGGTTAGGTACGACGCTAACGGGGGTTAACTTCCTCGCGACCGTACTGAAAATGCGTACCCCTGGCATGAAACTGATGGACATGCCGATCTTCACCTGGACCTGCACCTGGGCAAACGTTCTGATCGTGGCTTCGTTCCCGATCCTGACCGCTACCCTGGCACTGCTGACCCTTGACCGTTACATGGATTTCCACATTTTCACCAATGAACTTGGTGGCAATCCAATGATGTACGTCAACCTGTTCTGGGCCTGGGGCCACCCTGAGGTTTACATCCTGATCCTGCCGGCATTCGGCATCTTCTCGGAAGTGATCTCGGCGTTCACCGGCAAGAAACTGTTCGGCCACCACTCGATGATCTACGCTTCGGGCGCGATCTCGGTACTGGGCTTCATGGTTTGGCTGCACCACTTCTTCACCATGGGTTCGGGTGCCAGCGTCAACGCCTTCTTCGGTCTGGCGACGATGCTGATTTCCATCCCGACGGGTGTGAAGCTATTCAACTGGCTG
Organism: Pseudomonas sp. B21-041; assembly: GCF_024748675.1. NCBI lineage: Bacteria > Pseudomonadati > Pseudomonadota > Gammaproteobacteria > Pseudomonadales > Pseudomonadaceae > Pseudomonas > Pseudomonas sp. B21-041. The sequence continues at coordinate 5,245,166 of NZ_CP087175.1, read as the reverse complement.
TTCACCATCTACCAGGGCCGTCTGCGTTTCACTAGCCAGGTTCTGTGGACTCTGGGCTTCATGGTGACCTTCGCCATCGGCGGCATGACCGGCGTACTGCTGGCCATCCCGGGTGCTGACTTCGTTCTGCACAACAGCCTGTTCGTGATCGCGCACTTCCACAACGTGATCATCGGCGGTGCGGTATTCGGTTACATCGCTGGTTTCGCGTTCTACTTCCCGAAAGCGTTCGGCTTCAAGCTGCACGAAGGCTGGGGTAAAGCAGCGTTCTGGTTCTGGATCTCGGGCTTCTTCGTCGCGTTCATGCCGCTCTATGCACTGGGCTTCATGGGCATGACCCGTCGTCTGAACGCCACCACCAACCCTGAGTGGGTACCGTACCTGTACGTTGCCATGTTCGGTGCGGTGATGATCGCTGTGGGTATTGCCTGCCAGCTGATCCAGCTCTATGTGAGCGTGCGTGACCGTAACAAGCCAGAGAACGTTTGCGATCACGGTGACCCGTGGAATGCACACACCCTGGAATGGTCGACCTCGTCGCCACCTCCGTTCTACAACTTTGCTGTGCTGCCTAAGGCTGACTGCATCGACCCGTTCACTGAAGCCAAGGAAAACGGTACTGCGTACCAGCGTCCGGCCAAGTACGAGCCGATCCACATGCCGAACAACACCGCCACTGGCGTGGTGATGGGCGCACTGTTGACCGTCTTCGGTTTCGCGATGATCTGGCACATCTGGTGGTTGGCGATCGCCAGCCTGGCCGGCACCGTCATCTACTTCGTGATCCACGCTGCACGTGACGACCAGGGCTATATGGTTCCGGTTGAAACGATCGAGCGTATCGAAGCCGAGCAGCACAAGCGTCTGGTTGCGGCAGGGAAAATCCCGGCCGGTGCCACCCGTGTTGAAACCTCGTTGGAACAGGCTTAAACCATGTCGAACTTAGTGACCAATGTTGGACACGCCCATGGTGACCATGGGCACGATGACCATCACCACGACTCGGGCGAGATGACCGTATACGGTTTCTGGCTCTACCTGATGACCGACTGCATTCTGTTTGCGTCGATCTTCGCGGTGTACGCAGTACTGGTAAACAACGTTGCCGGTGGCCCGTCGGGCCACGACATCTTCGAACTGCCATACGTGCTGGGCGAAACCGCTCTGCTGTTGTTCAGTTCGATCACCTACGGCTTCGCCATGCTGGCGTTGTTCAAAGGCAAGAAGCAGCAGGTTCTGGGTTGGTTGTTCATGACCTTCCTACTGGGCGCAGGCTTTATCGCCATGGAGATCAACGAGTTCCACCTGCTGATCTCCGAGGGCTTCGGTCCTAGCCGTTCGGGCTTCCTGTCCGCGTTCTTCACCCTGGTCGGTACCCACGGTCTGCACGTATCTGCGGGTCTGATCTGGATGGGCATCATGATGTACCAGGTCAACAAGCACGGCCTGACGGCGACCAACAAGACCCGTCTGAGCTGCCTGAGCCTGTTCTGGCACTTCCTGGACGTGGTGTGGATCTGCGTATTCACCGTTGTTTACCTGATGGGGACTCTGTAATGGCTAATGCACACTCCCATGACAGCCATGATGCTGGCCACGGCAGCGTAAAGTCGTACGCCATTGGCTTCATCCTGTCGGTGATCCTGACCGTGATTCCATTCGGTCTGGTGATGTACCCGAGCCTGCCGAAGGCCACCACGCTGGCAATCGTTCTGTTGTTCGCAGTAATCCAGGTGATTGTTCACCTGTATTACTTCCTGCACCTGGACCGTTCCATTGCTCAGCGTAACAACGTGATCGCGTTTGTCTTTACGGCCATTGTGATCGTGCTGCTGGTTGGCCTGTCGTTGTGGATCATGTTCAGCATCCACACCTACATGATGGCGAAGTGAGGTAAGACCCGATGTCGCTCAAGCACTTTATCCAAATCACCAAACCGGGGATCATTTTCGGTAACGTGCTTTCTGTGGCAGGCGGGTTTTTCCTGGCCTCGAAAGGGCATGTGGATCTGGCGGTGTTTCTGGCTGCCATGATCGGTACATCCCTGGTTGTTGCCTCCGGTTGCGTGTTCAACAACTGCATCGACCGCGACATCGACCTGAAGATGGAACGCACTAAAAACCGGGTGCTGGTGCAGGGCTTGATCTCCCTGAAACTGGCCCTGGTCTACGCGACCATCCTTGGTGTTCTCGGCGTTGCGTTGTTGTACAAGGTGGCCAATCCGTTGGCCGCTTTGTTCGCGGTGATCGGCTTCATCATCTACGTCGGCTTCTATAGCCTGTACCTCAAGCGCAAGTCGGTTCACGGCACGCTGGTGGGCAGTCTGTCGGGCGCCATGCCGCCAGTGATCGGTTACGTTGCCGTAACCAACAGCTTCGACATGGCCGCGCTGACGTTGCTGGTGATGTTCAGCCTGTGGCAGATGCCGCATTCCTACGCCATCGCGATCTTCCGCTTCAACGATTACCTGGCCGCATCGATTCCGGTGTTGCCAGTGAAGCGCGGGATCCAAGTGGCCAAGAAGCACATCCTGCTCTACATCCTGGCGTTCCTCGTAGCGACCTTGATGCTGACCTTCAGCGGTTACGCTGGCATGAGCTATCTCGCGGTGGCTGCGGCCATGGGCATGTACTGGTTGTACATGGCCTGGACCGGCTACAAGGCAGTGGATGACACGGTCTGGGCACGTAAGCTGTTCGTGTTCTCGATCTTCACCATTACTGCGTTGAGCGTCATGATGTCCCTGGACTTCAAGGTGCCCGCAGAGCTGCTGCTGACGTACGCGCCGTAAGGCTCAAAGGCTTGAAGAAAAACCCCGCACATTGAGAGATGTGCGGGGTTTTTTGTTGCCTGGCGTAAAGCCCCTCATCGGAACGCCGCCCGCCCAGCCCTCTCCCAGAGGGAGAGGGGGCCGACCGAGTTGTCTCGAGTCCACCGCCGACCTGCAAAGTCGTGGCGATTATGGATTCGGTAAAGTGCGTTCAGGTCGGTGTATGTCGTCAATATCCTGCGTTCGGTTCCCTCTCCCTATGGGAGAGGGCTAGGGTGAGGGTTGCGAGTGGAGTTCAAAACCCCTAGATTTGGATCCAACCCCGACAGTGATAGCACCAAGCCATTTTTTCGGTGTTTTACTGCCGTGATTCGAGCTTCTTCATGCACTGATCAAAAGGCTGGGCGAAATGACTGAGAGGATGACCTGCGACGAGCGTTTTATTGCCCTGGCCCAAGAGCTGAACTACGACATCTATGGTGAGAACACCGCCGGCGGCAATTACGCGCCGCTGATCCGTCATCATGATGAGCTGTACATCAGCGGCATGGTGCCGCGCACTAACGGCAAGATTCAGTACCCGGGGCGTGTCGGCCTGGAGTTGACCCTCAAGGATGCGCAAGCCGCCGCGAGCATCAGTGCGATGCGTTGCCTGGCGCTGATCGTCGATGCCGTCGGTTCGCTGGACAAGATCAAGGCGTTGTTGCGGGTCACTGTTTACGTGAAGTCGACGCCGGATTTCGTTGACCTGAGCGAAGTGGCCAACGGTGCGTCGGACGTGTTCAGTCATGTGCTCGGCGATGCTGGCCGGCATACGCGCACCACGGTCGGTGTGTATCAGTTGCCGAAGAACGCAGCGATTGAAGTGGACATGATTGTAGCGTTGCATCCTTCGGCTTGAGGGTGGTTTGACGGCTTGCCCTCACCCTAGCCCTCTCCCAGAGGGAGAGGGGACTGACCGAGGTGTCTTGCGCTATACATCGACCTGAGAGATTGAGGCGATTGTGGATTCGGCACCGCACTTTCATTTCGGCGAACTTCCACAATATCCGCAAATCGGCTCCCTCTCCCTCGGGAGAGGGCTGGGCGGGCGGCGTTCCGATGAGGGGATGGGATTTACGCCATTCCACTAATCCCCAGCCGAAAACCAAAAAGCCCTGCACTGAATCTCAGTGCAGGGCTTTTTCGTACAGCGCTGCGGATTACTGCGCGGCGATGCTATAGCCATCAAACGCAGTCTGCTGTTGCAATGCGGTGATGATGTTCTTGCGGTTCACTGCCTGCTCTGTACCCGCATTATCAACGAAGACTTCGCTTTCCAGTTCCGCTTCCTCACCTTCACCGACGAAGGTGAAGCCGAGGAACTCCAGCGCTGCACGGTCAACGTTCAGGCGCGAGCGTGGCGTGCGCAGTGGCAAGGTCACGCTGATGCCGTCCTTGCTGATGGTGAAGATTTCGACTTCTTTCTTCTTCGCCGCTTTGCTCTTGCCGCCGCTCGGATTGCTGATCGCCTGATGGGTCTGGTTCAGCACCTTGAGGGCCAGGCCATAAACGATTTCCTGGAACGCCGGATCGTCCTTGAAGCTGGACAGAATGCGGCCGATCGAGAACTTGCTGCTGAGGTCTTCAAGGGCGGCGAGGTCCGCCGCTTCAGCGTCTTTCAGCGCCTTGAGCTGGCCCATCAGCTCGTAGGCCTTGTCGTCATCGAAGCTGTCGTGAGCCTGACGGATCGCCGCGCGCAGCTCGCGGATCTGGTCGCTTTCGCGGGTCGACTGGAACGCGTCCAGGACCATCTCGCTGATGATTTTGGCTTGTGGCAGGTGTTGTGAAAGATTGATGGAGTTTTCGTATTCCGCTTTGGACGATTCGGTGACTACGGATTCAGCGGTGTTGAAATCGGACATTGAAATTTCACTACTTTTTAACTTGAGTGGAGATGAGAAAACCGAGGGCTTTTTCAGGCCGACTAATTTAGGGGAGCGCGGCGGCGTTGTCACGGAGCAACGGTCTGCCGGTCGAGTTTTTTCCCGGCGTGCGCTATTTCAGGCGCGGCCGTTCCATGGCAATCACCGAGGTCTCGAAACCCAGGCTGACGAAGAAAGCCTCAGCGCCCTCGCGCCCGGCACGCAGCACCCACGTGATATCCGGGTTGTCGCCCATGATGTGCTCGACCAGTGCGCGGCCAATCCCTGCACGCCGATGCTGGTCATCGACCACCACCATCGACAGGTAGCCGTTGGACAAGCCATCGGTGATCCCGCGAGCGAAACCGATGATGCGCTCACCCTTGACGGCGACGGCCGTGCGCTGAGAGTGCTCGATCAACCGGGCGAAGTGTTCAGCTGAGCCGGTGCGATGGCCCCAGCCATGCTGCCCGAGAAACTGCCTCACCGATTGCGTTTCGGCGGGCTGCAAATTGCGTACGTTGAGTGTGTTGTTCATCTGCTGTTCGGCTCCTTGTCAGCGATTCTTCCTGGGTGGCTGGTGCAGGTGACGTCAGGACTTCCCCCAGCGCTGCATGACAAACTCTACGAAACGACGAAGTTTCGGCAAGCGATAGCGATCCGGCGCATACAGCAGATGCATCGGTCTGCTGGGTGGCTGGAAATCGGCGATCACTTTCACCAGTCGGCCTTCGCGCAGGTCTTGCTCCACCAGCGCATCCGGCAGCATCACGATGCCCATGCCGGTGCGGGCAGCCTGATGCAGCCCGGCGGAGCTGTTGATCAGCATAGGCCCGCTGACGTCGACCATGATCTCCCCGTCGGGGCCGCTGAGGCGCCAGCGCTTTTCCACCGATTGCCAGTCGTCACCGGCGGGATAGGCGAACGATAGGCAGTCGTGTTGTTGCAAGTCTTCCGGCGTTTTCGGCATGCCGCGCCGGGCGACGTATTGCGGCGACGCGCACGCGGTCAGGGTGTAGTCGATCAAGGGCCGGGCGATCAGGTTGGACTGCTCGAAATTGCCCAGCCGAAACGCGACATCGAGGCCGCTTTCCAGTAGATCGGGACGGGTGTTGGTCAACACCACATCGAGTTTGACCTGTGGATAAAGCAGTGAAAATTCACTTAGCGCCGGCGCCAGCCGTTCAACGCCGAACGTCAGCGGCGCGGTGAGGCGCAGCATGCCTCGGGGTTGATCGAGGGTCTGCTCGGCGAGGCGTTCGGAATCGGCGACCAATCCCAACACTTCCAGGCATCGCTGGTAATAAACGCTACCAAATTCGGTGAGGCGCTGGCGTCGGGTCGTGCGTTGCAGCAGTTGCACACCCAGCCGTTGCTCTAGCGCGCGCAAATGATTGCCAACCATGGTCGTCGACATATCGCACTGCAACGCGGCCGCCGTCATGCTCCCGGCTTCGACGACTTTGACGTACACGCTCATCGACTGGAACAGGTCCATTATCAAGCTCAGCTTTTAAATGAATGAAGTTTTGCCGAGTTTATCCAGTTTCGGTGGCTAACCATACTGCCAGCACACCGACCTGCACTGGAGTTTGAAGTCATGACCGCCGCCCTGATGAACACCTACCAACCGCTAGCCCTGAGTTTCACCAAAGGCCTGGGCACTCGCCTGTGGGATCAGGCCGGTCGCGAGTATCTGGATGCGGTTGCCGGTGTCGCGGTGACCAACGTCGGCCACTCGCACCCGCGGATCGTTTCAGCGATCAGCGAGCAGGCGGGATTGCTGCTGCACACGTCGAATCTGTACAGCATCGACTGGCAGCAGCAACTGGCCAAACGGCTGACCGAGCTGTCGGGGATGGAGCGGGCGTTCTTCAATAACTCCGGTGCCGAGGCCAATGAAACAGCGCTGAAACTGGCGCGTTTGTACGGCTGGCGCAAAGGCATCGAACAGCCGCTGGTGGTGGTCATGGCCAACGCGTTCCATGGCCGCACACTTGGCACTCTGTCGGCCAGTGACGGCCCGGCGGTGCGCCTGGGTTTCAACGAGTTGCCGGGGGATTTCCTCAAAGTGCCGTTCGGTGATCTCGCAGCGCTGGAACAGGTGCAGCAAAAGCATGGCGAGCGGATCGTGGCGATTCTGGTCGAGCCAATCCAGGGCGAAAGCGGAGTACAACTGGCGCCGCCCGGCTACCTGAAAGCCCTGCGCGAACTGTGCAATCGTCACGCGTGGCTACTGATGCTCGACGAGATCCAGACCGGTATCGGCCGCACCGGCCGCTGGTTTGCGTTCCAACATGAAGGCATCGTCCCGGATGTCATGACATTGGCCAAAGGACTGGGCAATGGCGTGCCGATCGGCGCGTGCCTGGCCCGGGGCAGGGTGGCGGATCTGTTTACGCCCGGGAGCCATGGCAGCACCTTCGGCGGCAATCCGCTGGCGTGTCGGGTCGGTTGCACGGTGCTGGACATCATCGAAGAACAGGGCCTGCTGGAAAACGCCCGGATTCAGGGGGAACGGCTATTAACTCGCCTGCGCGCAGAGCTCGCGGACAATCCCAACGTGCTGGCGATTCGTGGTCAGGGTTTGATGATTGGTATCGAGCTGAAACAACCGGTGCGTGATCTGACCCTGATCGCGGCGCGGGATCATGGGCTGTTGATCAACGTCACGCGGGGCAAGACGATACGGCTGCTGCCACCGTTGACGATTGATGAGCGGGAGGTGGAGATGATTGTCAGAGGTGTGGGATGCGTCGTTCAGTTATGACGATTTTCACTCTTCGATCAAATGTCTGACTTTGGCTTTTCCTGCGCGCATTTCGCCGATCGATCTGATCAACCGGTCGGCGTTTGCGGGTGAGCGCATCAAGTAGGCTGTTTCTTCGAGTGTGTTGTTCTCGCCAAGAGGCATCATCACGACAGGCTTAGATTCTTGCCGAGATTGCGAAGTTAGCTCTCGATCCTCGCTGGATGCCAAGAACGTATGGAGGTGAGTACAGGATGACAAGGCGACACCTACTAGTGGTTGTTTCGCAGAAGGGCTTACTGCGAGCACGTTCAGTATCACTTAAGAACTCTGGAGACGTTTCTGAGAAGGTTGTAATCCTTGTCCACTGTCTCGGGCAGTGAGAAACCGCCGCGTTGTCGGCATTCGGCATTCGGCATTCCCGGTGTAGGAAAAAACTATGGCTAGTCCGGATAATCCGCCAGATCCGGCGCCAGCATCCGTGTCTTCGCCTTGCCATTCGAATTGTGCTGAATGATCTCGCGCGGCTGCCCCTGTTCATTGAAAAACACCTGACCGATCCCCGCCGAATTCCATAAGCGTTCACCTGCCTCAGCATGTTCCGGCGTATACGGCACGATGCGCATGCGTCGGCGTTTGGTGAACCAGTTCAGCGGTGAGCGTGGCGAGTAGAGCCAGCGGTTGAGGCGGTCGAACCATTCCAGCAGGGTTTTCGGAAACTCGTTTTTGATCCCGCTGCTGGTGATCTGCCAGATTCGCGGCCCGGCCTTGCGGTGTCGGATAAGTACTTCGTAGACGAAGGAATAATGCACATCGCCCGACAGCACCACGTAGTTACCCGGTGTGCGCGAGTGGCGGAAAATATTCAGGATCACCTGCGCCGCACCGCGATGGGCCATCCAGTTTTCCGCGTCGACCAGCAGTGGAAAACCGCACCAACTGAAGACTTTTTGCACGGTTTCAATCAGCTTCACGCCGAAGATCGGCGCCGGGGAAACGATGATCGCTGACGGGTGATCGAGCAGTTCCTGCTGCAGTTCGCTCAACGCCTCCCAATCGAGCAGGCCCGAGGGTTGTTTGAGCGCCAGCTCGCTGCGCCAGCGGCGGGTACGGGTGTCGATGACTACCAGCGCCGGACTGCTCGGCAGGACGAAATGCCATTGCTGAAAGCGCAGCAAATCATCGATCAGAGCATCTTGCACCGGGCTGTCGAGATACTGGTCATCACCGCTGGCGCTCAGTCCCAGTGTTTTCTCCAAGACATCCTTGAAGGCATCGGGATTGTTGCCCCAGCCCTGACACAACATATAGGCGATCAACGCGTTGCCGATGATGCGTTTGGAGAACGGATGGCCGTAGGCCGTTTCCTCCCATTGCGCGGACAGGTTCCAGTCATCGGTGATGTCGTGATCGTCGAAAATCATCAGGCTCGGCAGATGCGCGAGCGCGCGGGCGACCTTGTCCAATCCAGCCTTGAACGCGTCGATGCGGGTCTGTTCGAGGGTGTAGCGCTTGAGGCGTTCGGGCGTCAGTTCGGGCGCTTGCGGATCGATCAGCGACCAAGGCGTCGGCGACCACACCAGCAGGTACATCGCCATGACTTCGGCGAACGTCACCAGGTGATTGTCAGCACTGCTGCTGGTGAAAATCGGCTTACGCGCACCGCCGAAAAATCGCTCGCGCAATGTCTCGTTGCTCTCCAGCGCCGGTAACAAATCCGCACGGTGGTAGTAACTGGCCGGGTGTTTGTAGAGCTTGGCGCTGTCGCTGACCACGGCGCCTTCGAGGTGTTCGTCAAACAGGCCAAGGCGTTCGATCAAGGCATGAATCGCCCGCAACATCGGGCCGGCCACGTCGTCGGCGTAGACCTGATCGCCGCTCATCATCAACAGGGCGGGGCGTTGTTGTGGATCGGTTTCCGTTGCCAATAATTGGTCGACGCAAAGCAAACCATCCGCCGCCGGGTGATGCGGTTTGCGGCAGGAGCCGTGTAGCAGTTGATCGATCCGTGAGCGCAGGACGAAGTTCGGACTGGTTGCATCGCCGTACAGCAGATGCGGTGCCCAGTCGGCGATGCCCTCTGCATTGTCGATCAGCAGGTCATAGTCGATACGTGTATCGCAGGGCAGGGCGCTGTCGAGAGAAACATCGATGAGATGAACAAACGCCTGACGACCTACGGGAATGACGGCGCATTTCCCGGCGTCGAGAGGAATGTCTCCTACACCTTGCAGGCGCAAGGTCAGCGCCAGTGGCCGCGTGCCGACCAGCCACATGACCACGCGCGTTGGCTCCAGCCGTCGCAACAGCGGGCCGGCCAGGACAGGAGGCAGCGGGATCAGGTCAGCGGGTGTCGAGGACATCGAGGGCAAAGCTCAAGGCGCACAGGCCGGCGATGATAGCGCAGGCGGCGCCTTGATCCCTTAAATAAGCCTTAAGAGTCGGCTTTTTGCACTTTCAGCGCCAACAAACGCCATTGCGCAGGCAGCGCGTCAACTCGCGGCTGCTCTTGCACGGAGCAATCGAAACGGTAGGTGACATCGTCGCCGTTCATGTTGCGCGCGGTGACGGTGTTGTTGAAGGTGTAGACCTGATCCTTGAAGCGGTGGCTGACCAGTGCCTTGCTGTCAGCAAAACGCGCCGAAGCGGGGAAGCGCAACGTGCTGGTCACAAACGGGCTGCACATGACATACGCGATCATCGACTTGTCGGCCTGTGCGTCGCCGCGCAATTTCTTGTTCAGCGCTGCCAGGGCCATGCGCCCCTGATAGTCGCTTTGATCCAGCACGGTCTGTAACCCGATTGATTTCGGCGCCCGGCTGGCGTAATTCGGCAACAGTGCGGAGTCGGCGGGAGAGGGCTTGTCATCCGGCTCGATGGCAGCAAAAGCCGGCGCATCCTTCAGTTCGGCAGCGGGTGTGACTGCCTCGGCTTCAGGCAATAGGGAGGTCGGCTCGATGACTTGCGTGTTTTCAGCCTGCGCCGCTTCGTAGTCATGCGACGAAGGAAACAACGACAACGTGATCGACAGCACTACCATCGCGACAATGAAACCACCCGCTGCGCCGACGATGTTGCCGTAGAAAATATTCCAGCTGCCACGGTTCTTGACCACCCAGCGCCACATGAACCCCCACACCGCGACAATCGCCAGAAAACGCAGAAACTCCATTTGATCCTTTCCTTAAACCTTCAAAACCTGAAATCAACGCACGCCCAAGGTGAACGCTGACGATGGGCGGCAAGATAACAAAACAGACGTGTAATGCCAGTGGCGATAGCAGTGCTCAGTGAAAATTGAGCGCGAAAAACGCCAGCGTCGTCACACCCGCAGCCAACCCACAGATGCCAGCGAAAAGTTGGCGAGCCAACGGATGCTCTGGCCGAGGGCGCCTGACCAGCCACATCCAGACGCCCGCCAACACGCCGAACGTGGTGATCATTTGCAACACGCTACTGGCAAGATTTTCCGGTGAGGGAGACACGTGCGAAGGGAAAAGGCCTGAACAGACCACCGAAAAAATCATTGCAACGATGAAGCCGCTGGCGGCACCCGCCAGGTTGGCGAGGATCAGGTTCCAGGCACCACGGGTCTGCACGACCCAAGCCCAAATGGCTGCCCAGACGAAAAAGTACAACACGGCCATCAAGGTGTTTCTCCCTCTGAAAATTGACTCCATCGAGGAGCTGGCGACCTCGTTACTGGCAGTGGACGGCAAGATAGCAAAATAGTAGCGTCGCGCCATCGCTCTTCTCTGTAATGGACTACCTATGCCTGTCAGAACTCATTTTTTGCGCCTGTTCTGCGCAATCACAATTGCCATCGCAATAACCCCCGCATTCGCCGCCGTGCAAGAACACCCGGAAAACAGCTGGAAGTATTACGCCGGCAACTGCCAGCGCGTGCTGGAAAAAATGGCCGACGTACAAAGCGGTCGGGCCACGGCCTACGACGTGATGTTTGCGCTGGAAAGCAACCTGCAGACCATGAATGAACACCGCTCCAACCTGACGCCCAATCACCAGGGCTCGCGAGAATTCGCCGAATGCGAAAACTTCGCGGGCCAGGCTGAATCAATCATTGCCCAAGGCAAAGCCGAGTTCGCCGCGAAAATGCAAGGCGCTGCGGAGGAAGGCCGCATCGCCCACCAGAACTCCCCCGAATACCAACGCGCCCGCGCCCTCGGCTACGGCGACGTCGGCGACATCTCCTTCCTGAAACTGCACGAAGACACCGACGGCGAAGCACGCCTGAAAACCATGTTGATCACCGTCGATGAAATCTGCGGCCAATACTTCCGCGCCACGCAATACGTGAAACCGTATGTGATCTATACGGTCCGGCCTTCTGACGGCGGTTGTGGTGAGGTGAAACGCGTGGCGGTGGTTGGCGGCCGATCAGTGGAGAAGGGCGATTACATTGATGAGAAGGGCGAATTTCAATATCTGGGCTGGAAAAAGCTTGTTGGCGCCGATGGCTTCCCGACGGATATCCGCGTGCTGAAAGCCCGTCGTTGAACCAAAGAAATACCGGGATGTTTTCTTGAAGATGAGGATGGACAAATGATCGACTTCAACAACAAAGGCTTCTTCAAACTCAAGCAGAACGATGAGTACGCCGAACGCGTAAGCGCGCTGCTGCTGGATGGCGAAGAAGTGATCGACTCTTACAAGGCCATGCGTGACGGCGTGGTGTTTACCAACAAACGTATCATCGCGGTCAACGTTCAGGGGATTACCGGCAGCAAGAAGGATTTCACGTCCTTGCCGTACAAGAACATCGTCGCCTACTCCGTGGAAACCTCGGGCACGTTCGATCTGGATTCGGAGCTGGAGATTTACTTCTCGTCACTGGGGAAGGTGAAGTTCGAATTCACCGGGAAGACGTCGATGGTGGAGATTTCCAAGTACATCTCGAAGCATCTGCTGTAACGGCTCAGCCCATTACAAGATGTCTTTCAAATAGCCCTTGAGCGCAAGGAGCGGCTGATCCAGCTGCTCCAGCGAACGCGCCTCACTGAACTCAGCGGACAATTTGTGCAACTCACGTCCCAGCGGTTTTTCGACACCGCCCAAGGCATTCATCGCCAGGCCAAGGCATTGATTCATCTTGAACTGAATGGTCTCGACATCCCCGCGCCGTACCAATAGTTCGAAAATGTCTTTCTGGTAATCGCCCATGACCATGTCGTCCCGCAGGATCGGGCTCAGGCCTTCTTCCTCGTAAGCGAGTTTGAGGGAGAAAAGGGCGACTGTTTCCAGTGACGTTTCCATGGGGTGCCTTTAGCGACGTCCGTCAGTGTGAGAGTTGATGACTGGAGGCAGCCACCGTCAGGTGCAAGATGCGTAGGGCTGCTTTCAGAGGGGTGTGATTATACGGAGCGGGATCAACAAGTGCAGCCCAAAGGCGAGGCCGGGCACGATGAAGCCGATCAATAACCTTCACGGGATTGAGCGGCATTTCCATCGGAGGCCGGCGAGTATTATGGTGAACCTTCACCCACTCGACGTTAACTGTTGAATACGAATGGAGCGACGACCATGGAATACGACGACAAACTGATGGAAGACGCCGTGCTTGCACTGTTGGCAGCACTCAGTTCCGACGACGGCAATGCCTGGAAAGGATTCGATTTCGAGATCATGAACCGATTGCATGAGCAGGGTTTTATCAGTAACCCGGTGAACAGGAACAAGTCGGTCTGGTTGACGGAGGAGGGGCTGGAGCGAGGGCGGGCGATAGCGGCGCGGTTGTTTGGAAGAGGTGCGCAAGCCGAGCCTTGATCCGGTTCCGAAGCCTGATTCCGTGACATGCGAGGTCGCGTTTCAGGAGGTCGTAACTTTGTGAAATTGACCGCAGCTTGCGCACTGGAACGCGGCCAGCATTCTGCGAGCGCTTTCCGGCAGACGAAAGAAAGGCTTTGTTTTGGTGCCCGAGGGAGACTTGAGCGTTCCACATCAAACGTCCCTTGTATCGGGATTGTACAATTAGGGATACAAGGTCTGCTGCTACTCCACCTTTCAGCTTTGCGGAGGCATCTTCTTGCTCAGCGCTTGAACAGATTTTTCAACATGATCAACAAAACTTTTCACATCGTCCATTGTTAATTCAACCAATTGAGTAGGGAAGTGTTGTTCATTGCCCTCCTTGTCGCGACCGTTTCGGTGTACCACATCGTGACGAAGCACTATCGTTTTGTGCAGCCGACGCTTGAGTTCTTTATCTGGAAAAATCTCAATTTTAAGCGCGAAACTGAAAATCACTTCAATTTTGGCCAGGTTGTGGTAAAGCAGCCCACGCAGGTAGGTTTGAACCCGCTCCTCTACTATTTTTGGGTTTCCCAGAATCTCATTTAGAGAAATTTTTTCTGCGGAAAGCTCTTTGTCTTCGGCCACCATGCGCTGCATTGCCATAGGGTCTTTCAACACCGCGCTCTGGAGGGTGTCACCCAGGTAGGCCTCCATGGCGCTGATCGTTTCGGCAAAAACCATTCGATTAATTACTGAAGCGGATCGCTTCAGCACACCTGTGCCACCAATGCCGTACTCAGCCAGGACGTCGCCCAAGTGATGTTGGTTGGACTCGAATACATCAAATGGGTTTGGAGGTGTGTAATCGTTTAACCAATCCTCGTCATCAGGACCATCAGCCGAAAATGGTGCTTCGTCAGCATCTACTTCGACGTCAGGGTATTCATCGAGCTCTATAAAACAACCTGCTGGCGAGTTTTGCACGTGAACGCTGAATGGGGCGCCACATTCATTGCATTCAATATCAGTGTCATCCTCCGATAACGAGTCGGACAGCGGCTCCACGCACCAGTCGACCTCAGGGACATCGACGGTCACACAGGCAGATTTCTTACACGCTGGACATTGGAATCTTGCGGTAGTGGTGAGTTGAGCCATTAATCAAATTCCCTATTCGTGGTGTCCTGTTTTTGGCATTTTACCCTTCGGAGTGAGTCTATTAAGCCATGCTCTTAACTGTCCGTCGCGTCCGCAAAAAGCTTGGTGGTATGGCAAATTGACATGGTGAGACAAGATCAGCACTATGCTTTGGATCCGTTTTCCATCTTTTAATCGTTGAACTCCACATGCCGTACGCAAATTTGTGCTCCCGACCCCTATGCAGGAGCACTCTGTCCATGAACTGGCACCCTATTGGTGCTCGCTTAGAGAGGCTGGGCCAGGATGTCATCACTAGGAGAATTACCCAAAGGCGTACATCAGATTGTCACATTGCCGTCGCCTCCACTGGGCGACCTGTGGAAGTCTATTTTCCTTGACCAAGGTATAAAAGATCAGTTGCTTGGTCAGGCAGTGGTCAATTTTACTGTTCGAAAGACGGTCCCGCGGACCATCCTGCCCTTGCACGGTACGATTTTGCTAGTCGGCGAACCCGGGACTGGAAAAACTTCACTAGCCCGAGGTTTGGCCCACAAAACAGCAGAAATTTTTACCAATCAGAAGTTTTCCCTGATTGAAGTCGATCCTCATGCGTTGGGTAGCGCCATGATGGGAAAAACCCAGAGGGCGGTTTCAGAGCTGTTTGGTCAGACTATCGCAGAGGCAGCGATGGCTGGCCCCACCATCGTGCTGCTGGATGAAGTGGAAACTCTTGCTGCAGACCGCAGCAAGCTGAGCCTGAGTGCAAACCCGGTGGATATCCACCGGGCTACAGATGCCGTACTGGTTCAATTAGATTTGCTCGCCGAGTCACATAAAAATCTGTTGTTTATCGCTACATCAAACTTTCCGCAGGCGGTAGATGAAGCGTTCACCTCACGTTGTGATTTGGTGATAGAAATCCCACTTCCCAACCGCGATGCGTGTGGGCAGATATTGAATTCCTGCCTTTCCGACTTGGGCCAGTTTTTCCCCGCAGTTGCCAAACTGCCTCGCGCCCCTGGTTTTACTGACGTCTTGCATGAGATTTTTGGGCTGGATGGGCGAGCTATTCGTAAGCTCGTTGCCAGCGCGATGACGCTTCGTAAGGAGGTCGCACTCAAGCCCGGCGAACTGAAGGTGTCAGATCTGTTGCAGGCGGCCAGAGCTTCCAAGGCAGTACGCTTGAGGAGGGAGATCGCATGAGTTCAGTAGTCAGCCGCGTCATTCGAAGTTCGCCTCAGCGCAGCACTACCGATACATGGAGCTTTATAGTCGATCTGCTGACCAAAGGTGAGTACAGCGACAAACGTAACGAACTGCTTTCCGTGTCAGGCGTTGCCAGTTCGATTATTGCGGAGCAGGCAGCCAAAGATGCTGCAATCGTGATCACTTGTGACGGGCCACGCACACGGATCTACTGTCTGTATGACGATGATGCGCTTGCTGTCGGGGACGAGAAGGAAGATCGGCTTGGGCACGATGCCCTTAAGGGAGATTGGGGGGTTTCATTACCGTGTCCAGAAGAAGATCTGGCTTGGGTCCAGCGGGCGCTGAAAGCCAAAAGCTCGCGCATTACCGCCCGGAACATGACTCAAAGTCTAGCGGACAAGTCCTCCGAGACCCACGCTGCGGCTGATAGCGCTTTCACTGTTGACGTCGACAGGTTCTTAAAATCATGACGGCCGTTTCTGTTTATTCCTATACCCAATCCGTTACATACGTGACCGATAACATTCTCAAGAGTCTGAAAGACATCCTCCGTGAAAGCGGCCTGGATCCGGCGGGGCTAGTGGGGGATTGGGATGTCCTACACCGGGGAATCAAGGCGTGGATCGATTCCAAACATCTTGAGCTAGTGATTCTAGAAATCCACCACCCGAAGACTGACGCTCTGATTACTCGGTGGGATATCGCGGTGTCGTATACGTGGGACAGTTCCGCAGGTAGCTTCTGGGCCGATACTGAGCAACTGAAGTATGCGATCAAGAAGGCTGGCGTGACGCCATCCGATGCTTCTTACCGTGTAGTGGTCACCACTGCCAATGGTCGACCGGATGTCTCGGGTTGGAGCACCTGCAATTTGAGATCAACCGAGGGTTTTGTACGTCAGAGCTTGGGTACCACTATTGAACACAACGGTCTGGGCGCGAATACCACCTACTGGAGAAGTACCTGATGCTGACAATCGATGAGGCATTTCGCAAGTTCAAGAGTCGGTTAGAGCTCAACGACAAGGAGCAGAAGAACGCAAGCGAGCGTCATACTGAAATTCGTGAATTCGTCCGTTCTAAGTTTTCAATCGACAATGATTTTCTGACTGGTTCCTACGCCCGCTTCACCAAGACCAAACCACTAAAAGATATCGATATCTTCTTTGTGATGAAGGAGTCTGAAAAGCAATATCGGAGCAAGTCCGCAGGCGTGGTTCTGGACGATTATGAAAAGGCGTTAATCGACAAGTATGGGAATGCTGCAGTTCGGCGCCAGAGTCGCTCGATCAATGTCGACTTCGGGGTCGAGATCAAAGAGGAAGACAAGACCGATTATAAAATTCTCAGTATCGACGTGGTGCCAGCGTTCGCTTGCGGTGAGGACTTTGAGATTCCAGACGATGATACGGGTAAGTGGATCAAGACTAATCCAAAAAAGCACGCCGAGAAAGCCACGAACGCCCATCAGGCCTATGGCAATGAGTGGAAAGGTCTAGTGCGGATGGTTAAATACTGGAATAACAACCCAAAGCACGGGGAGAAACCGGTCAAGCCGTCGTTCATGATTGAGGTGATGGCGCTGCAGTGTTTGTATGGAGGGTGGGGAGGACAGTTTGACCGCGAGCTGCAGAGCTTCTTCGCCACCTTGGCTGATCGAATCGGCGAAGTTTGGTTGGATCCGGCCGAGCTGGGACCGCCCATCAGCGATTCAATGGATCCGCAGCGGGTGGCCAGTGCGCAGCGGGCACTGCGTCAAGCAGCCGAAGAGGCGGGACAGGCAATCCACCTGGTGCGCCAAGGCAAGAACGGCGAAGCCCTGAAGGCCTGGCGCGCGTTGCTCGGTCCCATGTTCCCACTGAGCTGAATCGCCATGGCACAAGCAGTTATCACACGCCGTGATGGCGATGTTTTTCAGGCGCGGATGTTCTGGCTGCACGCCGCACGCTTGCTGGATCCTGAGAGCAATATATTACGGGTCGGCTTTGAGTCAGGGTTAAAAGGTTTTGATGATATCTGGATTGAGTACGATCCAGACAAGGCGCCGCCGGACCATGTTGGACAGGCGCTGCGGTTTGAGCGGATGCAATGCAAATGGCACGCGGTGCCTGGATCATTCACTCACCTTGATCTGGCCACCCCTGAGTACATCAACGCCACAACTACCTCGCTGTTAAAGCGTGCGCTCGACGCTCACCGTCACGATGCGGCGAACAATCAGGTCTCAAAGCTGATTCTGGTGACTAATCACGGCGTCGCAGCGGACGACATACTCAACCGGCATATTCGGCAGCGTTCGCTGAACTTGGACGTGAATAAGTTGTTCGATGGCAGTACGCCGCGCAGTGCCAGAGGGAAACTGAGAAAACTGTGGGCCGAGCATCTGGGCGTCGACGAAGATGAACTTGAACAGCTGTGTGGCCGGCTCGGATTTCACCTGACCCGCGATTCGCTTGATGGGCTCCGTGAGTTGCTTGATCAGGCCTGTCGGGCCAATGGATTGATTCGTCCTGCCCCCAACGCGAGTACAACTCCCTATGATGCCAATATTTTCGAGTGGGTAGGCCATCAGCGGACCGAGTACACGCGTGAATCGTTCAGGGATCAGTGCGCCCAGGAAGGTTTGCTGGCAAGCAAACCGGTCAACCCTGTCTATTCCTTCGGTGTGAAAACCTTCGAGCATGCCCTGGACCGTTTGGACAACCGCTGTGTCGAAGTTCTGGACCTGGTTCCAGAGTTTGATGAACGAAGTATTCGTAACACCGATGCTTGGCGCGACTCGCTGTTGCCTAGACTGCGGGAATTCCTGCTCAGACTACCGACGCGTGAGGGGCGCATTCGATTGGCAATCGAAGCGCACTTGACGTTGGCGTTTGCCGCGGGCGTCGTGCTGGATACCAAGTCCGGGCGTCTGGTCGAGCTTGAGCAAAGATCGCCGGTATTGAGGATCTGGGCGGCCGATGATGAGCCTCTTTCGTCTATGCATGCCACGTGGATATTTGAGGAGCACGAACTGGATCCTGAGGGGCAGGGTACTGCCTGTGCCGTGAGTGTCACCCGGGATACTGAAGGCGCTGTGCGTCACTACCTCGGGCAGAGTGGGCTGAAGTTGCGCCGATTACTGGTCGCTAAGCCTAGTGTCGGCGTGTCGGCGCAGGCGATCGTCTCCGGTGCCCACGCGAATGCGTTGGCCGAGCAATTTGCGGCAAGAATTCGTGTTGATCGTGACGCTCGCCTAAGCTCACGACTTGAGCGTTATCATCTTTTCATCGCAGCCCCAAACGCATTCACTTTTTATTTAGGGCGCCAAGTGGCGATGCTCAAACCGCTAACACTATATGAATTCGATTTTGAGTTTCAGGTGAATAACTCTTATCAACCCTCACTCACTTACCCGGAGGTCGCCACCGTGCTACCCACGGGATAGTCGACTAGACGGGTTATTTGAGAATGATCAGCGTTTGAAAGTTTGTTAAGAAAAAGGAGTAAATATGATAAGTGCGCTACCTTCCAATCTTCGTAGTCTTGTTGAGAGAATCGATGCGGCGATAAAAAAGTGGCCAATTCAGGTGTCACTGGATCATGCAATAAAGTGGGTGTTGCAGTTTGATAAGGATGATTACTCGCTCGCTGTTAAAATTATAGAACATCTCGATGTGCTGGGGGCCGCTCAAATTAGATCGGCATTGGAAGTCGCGCACACGAAACTTGTTAGAAAGATTTCCGAAAAAGGGTTTCCCATGAAGGGGAATAATACGTTGTTTGCAGCTGTTGGTAGCTCCGCGAAAAGTGGAGCTTTGATTGCATATCATTATAGGGTCACCGCCGATATTCCCGAAGATAACTTTGTTTCCAGTGATGAGGAAGATCAGTTGGATCTTTCGAGGATCGAAAATATTGTTCTTGTTGATGACGTTATAGGGTCGGGGAAAACTATTGCTAAAGAAGTAAGTCGGGTGGCTGAAGAGGTCTACTCACTGTCTCGCACGAGAAATATTTTTGTCCTCACAGTTGCGGGATATGACGACGGTATAAAACATGTTCTAGATGGAACCGGAGCCTCCGTGGTAACAGCTCTGGAGTACAATGTAAGAGATACCGTAGCAAATTTGGATGCGGTCTTTTACCAAGGTATGCCAATGTCTGAGAGGAGTGCCGCTCTTGAAAGTATAAAACGTTATTGCAGGGTTGTTTCATCTTCTGGTCTGGGATTTATGGATCTTGGCGGGCTTTTGGTTTTTGATCATAATACACCCAATACCACGTTGCCTATAATATGGAGTAATAGTAAAGGTTGGCTCCCACTATTTCCGCGTGCAGCAAAAATCCCCGGTGCTGCCAAAGTACTCAAAAGTGCCGAGGACGAACGTAAAAAGACTGCAGGCGCGAAAACAGTTGTCAATCCTATAGTTGAGCGTAAAACGGCGGAACTTACGCTTTTTGTCGAGGGGAAAGTGGATGAGATTTTTGTTGATTACTTTTTAAGTAAGCAGGATCTTTCACGAAGAATTAATGTTGGCAATGTGAATGCCATCGCGTTAGGTGGTCTATATCAATCAACGAAGCTTCTTGAGCTTTTGCAAACAAGTAAAAAGCACGCGATCTTTGTTCTTGATAACGATATGTATGCCAAGCGGGCTTCTGCAAGATTAAATGATTTGAACGAAGTTCATGTTATGCATCTTAAGCCTAGCTTTATTGCAATGCTTGATATCGAAAGAGTGTATGCCAGTAAAGAGCGCTTTCCTGATTTGCCAGATACCTTCTCAAATATCGAAGATGCGAAATGGTTACATGAAGTAGAGAGGGCTACTATAAAGAGAGGTCCAGTACTTGCAAGCTCTGAAAGGATTGTGCAGTTTATTGATGAGTTTTTGGATCCTGCTAAGTATGATCAGTTTTGTGACGATTTGCGCAAGGAAGCTGATAAGGTTTTCCCTAACTCTTCTGATGGTTGAGCCTGATATGCAGTCTTGACTAAAGGCGGTTTCAACGGCGCCATCTCGGCGAAGTGCTCTTCAATCGCCTTCAGTTATTCATCACGGTGGATGGTTCAGTTGGTCGATCTCATCGATCAACCGTTGCTTCGTCTCGCAGCTAGTGGTCGCGTGAGTGCTACCCGAATTCGGCGATACAAGCACGGTGGACGCGCTATTGCCCAGTTCGCTGGCTAGCAGTTCGTGTTGTTTTGTAGAGGCTTGGAATTCTTTCGTCTGTCTTGTCCCTTCGAATTACTTTTGGGTTGGATGAGTAGCTAGCGAGGCCGGGAATAAGCCGACGCTACCTCGATCAGCAGAGTCGCCCTCGGGCAGCCCGAGCCTCATCAGTTCCCGGAGTCGTTTTCACGATGTAGTGGCATTGCGGACCGAGGCCAGGCAGCCGGTGCAAATGCGATGCCTTACCGTCGCTGTCCGGTTCCAGCGCTCTGCGCTGTAGAAGTTCAGGTGTTGGTGGTGTGCATGGTGTTGACCATGCCCATGCTCTAGCGTTTTGCGAAAACCAAGGCGGTCGATGGTGCGCGGGCCGTATTCCTCGATCTTGGGTGCCGCCGACTCCCACCGTGTGAAGCGGCTTTCACCGAGGCGCTCGATCACCTGGCGCAGGTGTGCCAAGATCTTATTGCCCTTGAAGTTACCGTCAGCGCCGCGCTAGTTCACACAGGCGCTCATGCACATAAGTGCGTGGGCAAGGGAGGCTTGCCCGCTGGCGGATGCTAGGAGTCATTGATCGATAAAAGCCTTCCCGAGAGCGTTGAGAATGATTGCTCACAGGTGAAGGATTTACATCGTTAGAGCGCATGCCGACTGAGTAAAGTCAGGATAAGTGGTTGGCAGACTTCAGCGGCGGGAGGGTGGCGTGAATGCACTGAGCTCGGCTCGTCCTGTGCCTATATCGGTAATGAAGTTTTAATGCGTCAGGCTAAGGAATAAAGGAGTGGGGCAATTGCTCTGAAACTGAACAACTGAGAGTGGTGCTGATTAATTTCGAGGTAGCTAACGCAGCGCATGCGTAGCCGTGCAGGGGGATGAATGAGGATAGTGGGAAAAAATCATTTTTCTATAGGCGAAAAAAAAGGCCTTGCTAAGCAAGACCTTTCTTAATTTTGGTGCCCCGAGGGAGACTCGAACTCCCACTCCTTTCGAAAACGGATTTTGAATCCGCCGCGTCTACCAATTCCGCCATCAGGGCTCAATGGCGGCGAAGTATAGAGATGAGATTACCGTCGGTCAATCAGGTACATAGAGAATTTTCGATATTTCCGCTAGACTTTCCGGCCCTGCTAGACGAACCCCATCATGCGCGTTGCTGACTTTACTTTCGAGCTCCCTGATTCGCTGATCGCCCGCCACCCTTTGGCCGAGCGTCGCGGTAGTCGCCTGCTGACCCTTGACGGGCCGAGCGGCGCCCTCGCACACCGTCAATTCACTGATTTGCTTGAGCATTTGCGCCCGGGCGATTTGATGGTGTTCAACAATACCCGGGTGATTCCGGCGCGGCTGTTCGGGCAGAAAGCCTCGGGCGGCAAGCTGGAAATCCTCGTTGAGCGGGTGCTCGATACGCATCGCGTGCTGGCCCATGTGCGTTCCAGCAAGTCGCCGAAGCCGGGTTCGAAGATCCTTATCGACGGCGGTGGCGAGGCGGAAATGCTTGCGCGTCACGATGCGTTGTTCGAGCTGGGCTTCGCTGAAGAAGTGTTGCCGCTGCTTGATCGCGTCGGGCACATGCCGTTGCCTCCTTATATAGACCGCCCGGACGAAGGCTCGGATCGCGAGCGTTATCAGACCGTGTACGCCGAGAAACTCGGTGCGGTGGCGGCGCCGACGGCGGGGCTGCATTTCGATCAGTCGCTGATGGAAGCGATTGCGGCCAAGGGCGTTGAGACCACTTTCGTCACGCTGCACGTGGGCGCGGGGACGTTCCAGCCGGTGCGCGTCGAGAAGCTTGAAGATCACCACATGCACACCGAGTGGCTGGAAGTCGGCCAGGACGTGGTCGATGCAGTCGCGGCGTGCCGTGCGCGCGGTGGTCGAGTAATTGCCGTCGGCACCACCAGCGTGCGTTCGCTGGAAAGTGCTGCGCGCGATGGCGTGCTCAAGCCGTTCAGTGGCGACACCGATATCTTTATCTTCCCGGGCCGGCCGTTCCATGTGGTCGATGCCCTGGTGACCAATTTCCATTTGCCGGAATCCACGCTGTTAATGCTGGTTTCGGCATTTGCCGGTTATCCGGAAACCATGGCGGCCTACAAAGCCGCCGTCGACAACGGTTACCGCTTTTTCAGCTACGGTGATGCGATGTTCATCACCCGTAATCCCGCACCTACTGCCCCTAAAGAAACCGGCCCAGAGGAAACAGAATGAGTCGCGAATGTCGCATGTCCTTTGAACTTCTGGCCACCGATGGCAAGGCCCGGCGTGGTCGCCTGACCTTCCCGCGTGGCACCGTCGAGACCCCGGCGTTCATGCCGGTGGGCACTTACGGCACGGTCAAGGGCATGTTGCCGCGTGACATCGTTGCCACCGGCGCAGAAATCATTCTCGGCAACACCTTCCACCTGTGGCTGCGTCCTGGCACCCAAGTGATCAAGGAACACGGCGACCTGCACGATTTCATGCAGTGGAAAGGCCCGATCCTGACTGACTCCGGCGGTTTCCAGGTGTTCAGCCTTGGCGCGATGCGCAAGATCAAGGAGGAGGGTGTGACCTTCGCTTCCCCGGTCGACGGCGCCAAAGTGTTCATGGGCCCGGAAGAGTCGATGCAGGTGCAGCGCGATCTCGGCTCCGACATCGTGATGATCTTCGACGAATGCACGCCGTACCCGGCTGACGAAGACGTCGCGCGCGTTTCGATGGAATTGTCGCTGCGCTGGGCTCAGCGCTCGAAAAATGCCCACGGTGAAAACACCGCGGCGCTGTTCGGTATCGTGCAGGGTGGCATGCACCAGGATCTGCGCATGCGCTCGCTGGAAGGCCTCGACAAGATCGGCTTTGATGGCCTGGCCATTGGCGGTCTGTCGGTGGGCGAGCCGAAGCACGAGATGATCAAAGTATTGGATTATCTGCCGGGCATGATGCCGGCTGACAAACCTCGTTACCTTATGGGCGTTGGCAAACCGGAAGATCTGGTTGAGGGTGTGCGCCGCGGTGTGGACATGTTCGATTGCGTGATGCCAACCCGTAATGCCCGCAATGGGCATCTGTTCATTGATACAGGCGTGCTGAAGATCCGTAACGCGTTCCATCGCCATGATGAATCGCCGCTGGATCCGACCTGCGATTGCTATACCTGCCAGAACTTCTCCCGCGCTTATCTGCATCACCTGGACAAGTGCGGCGAAATGCTGGGAAGCATGCTCAATACCATCCACAACTTGCGCCATTATCAGGTGCTGATGGCTGGTTTGCGCGAGGCTATTCAACAGGGTACATTGGCCGCCTTTGTCGATGCCTTCTACGCCAAACGCGGGCTCCCCGTTCCGCCTTTGGACTGAGTTTTCTGACCCCAAGATTCAACATTTGCAACTGGAGTGCTAAATGAGCTTTTTTATCTCTAACGCCATGGCTGACGCGGCTGCACCGGCTGCTGCCGGCCCAATGGGCGGCGGTTTCGAGTGGATTTTCCTGGTCGGCTTCCTGGTCATCTTCTACCTGATGATCTGGCGTCCACAGGCCAAGCGCGCCAAAGAGCAGAAGAACCTGCTGAGCAGCCTGCAGAAAGGTGACGAAGTTGTGACCACTGGCGGCATCGCCGGCAAGATCACTAAAGTTGCCGATGACTTCGTGGTTCTGGAAGTTTCCGACACCGTGGAAATGAAGTTCCAGAAAGGCGCCATCGCCGCCACGCTGCCAAAAGGCACGCTGAAAGCGATCTGAAGCAACAACTTCTACTCAATCGACGGGGCGCGCAAGGCGCCCCGCGTTCATAACGGGCGGCGTGATGCTGAACAAATATCCTCTGTGGAAATACATTCTGATCCTGGCGGTGCTGGCGATCGGTCTGATTTATTCCGCTCCGAATCTATACCCCGATGACCCGGCCATTCAGGTCAGCGGTGCAAGCACTGCGCTGCAAGTCAATCAGGCTGATCTGGATCGTGTGAGCACTGCGCTCAAGGAGTCCGGGATCAACGTCAAGGCTGCCACGCTGGCCGCCAACGGCAAGGGCGGTCTGATCCGTCTGAGCAAGGCTGAAGACCAGTTGCCGGCCAAAGACGTTGTGCGCAAGGCGTTGG
Organism: Pseudomonas sp. B21-041; assembly: GCF_024748675.1. NCBI lineage: Bacteria > Pseudomonadati > Pseudomonadota > Gammaproteobacteria > Pseudomonadales > Pseudomonadaceae > Pseudomonas > Pseudomonas sp. B21-041. Next base: position 5,220,412 of record NZ_CP087175.1, on the reverse strand, counting down.
GTGATGACTACGTTGTCGCGCTGAATTTGGCGCAGACCACCCCGCAATGGCTGCGCAATCTGGGCGCGCACCCGATGAAGCTGGGTCTGGACTTGTCCGGTGGTGTGCACTTCCTGCTGGAAGTGGACATGGACAAAGCCCTCGATGCACGCCTGAAAGTCTACGAAGGCGACGTCAAGAGCCTGCTGCGTAAAGAGAAGCTGCGCTATCGCAGTCTGCCGCAACTGGGCGGTGCCATTCAGTTGGGCTTCAGCGATGAAGATTCCCGCGAACAGGCCCGTGCACTGATCCGCAAGAACTTCAACGATTTCGACATTGTTCCGGCCGACCTCAACGGTCAACCGGTGCTGCGTCTGGCGATGACCCCGGCGAAGCTGGCGGAAATCCGTGAATACTCCATCAAGCAGAACTTGACCACGGTACGTAACCGCGTCAACGAGCTGGGTGTTGCCGAACCGATCGTGCAGCGTCAGGGCGCCAACCGCATCGTGGTTGAGCTGCCGGGCGTGCAGGACACTGCCGAAGCCAAGCGTATTCTCGGCAAGACGGCCAACCTTGAGTTCCGTCTGGCTGCTGAGCCGGGTGCTTCGAAAGCCACCTCTGAAACCTTCGAGTTCCGTGAAGGCAATCGTCCGCCAGCACAGATCGAGCGTGGCCTGATCATCACCGGTGACCAGGTCACCGACGCCAAGGCCGGTTTCGGCGAGCACGGCACCCCCGAAGTGAACATCCGTCTGGATGGTCACGGTGGCGAGCTGATGAGCCGCGCTACTCGTTCGAACGTCGGTCGCAGCATGGCGGTGATCTTCATCGAACAGCGTCCGGTCACCACTTACACCAAGCAAGTGGTCGATGGCGTCGAGAAAGACGTTGCGGTGCAAACGTTCAAAGAAGAGAAGAAGATCATCAGCCTGGCGACCATTCAGTCGCCGCTGGGTGCTCAGTTCCGCATCACTGGCCTGAACGGTCAGGGGGAGTCGTCCGAACTGGCGCTGCTGCTGCGTGCCGGTGGTCTGGCTGCACCGATGTACTTCGCTGAAGAGCGCACCATCGGCCCGAGCCTGGGTGCTGACAACATCACCAAAGGTATCGATGCGTCGCTGTGGGGCATGCTGTTCGTGTCGCTGTTCATCATCGCCATCTACCGCTTCTTCGGCATCATCGCCACCGTCGCACTGGCGGTGAACATGGTGCTGCTGCTGGCCTTGATGTCGCTGCTGGGTGCAACGCTGACCCTGCCAGGTATCGCCGGTATCGTGCTGACCATGGGTATGGCGGTCGACGCCAACGTGCTGATCTTCTCGCGGATCCGTGAAGAGATCGCCGCCGGCATGACCGTGCAGCGTGCAATCAACGAAGGCTTCGGCCGGGCATTCACCGCGATTCTCGACGCCAACCTGACTACCTTGTTGGTCGGCGGGATTCTCTTTGCCATGGGCACCGGCCCGGTCAAAGGTTTCGCAGTGACCATGTCCCTCGGGATCTTTACCTCGATGTTCACGGCCATCATGGTGACCCGCGCAATGGTCAACCTGATCTTCGGCGGACGTGACTTCAAGAAGTTGTGGATTTAAGGGGCTGCCATGTTACGTACAATCAACTTCATGGGCGTTCGCAACTTCGCGTTCGGCGTCACAGTATTCCTCACGTTGCTGGCTATGTTCAGTGTCGCTACCAAGGGCATGAACTGGGGTCTGGACTTCACCGGCGGTACGCTCATCGAGCTGACCTACGAGCGTCCGGCCGACGTTACCAAGGTGCGTGAGCAGCTGGTGACGTCGGGTTACCACGAAGCAATCGTGCAGAGCTTCGGTGCGACTACCGATCTGCTGGTGCGGATGCCGGGTGAAGACCCGCAACTGGGCCATCAGGTGGCGGAAGCGCTGCTGAAGGTCGGCGGCGACAACCCGGCAACGGTCAAGCGTGTCGAGTTCGTCGGCCCGCAGGTCGGTGAAGAGCTGCGTGACCAGGGCGGCCTCGGCATGCTGCTGGCGCTCGGCGGCATCCTGATCTACCTGGCTTTCCGCTTTCAGTGGAAATTCGCGGTCGGCGCCATCGTTTCGCTGATTCACGACGTGATCGTAACCATCGGTATCCTGTCGTACTTCCAGATCACTTTCGATCTGACCGTGCTGGCGGCGGTGCTGGCGATCATCGGCTACTCTCTGAACGACACCATCGTGGTATTCGACCGGGTTCGTGAGAACTTCCGTGTCCTGCGCAAGGCAACGCTGATCGAGAACATCAACATCTCGACCACGCAAACCCTGCTGCGCACCATGGCAACGTCGATCTCGACTTTGCTGGCGATCGCGGCACTGCTGTTCTTCGGCGGTGACAACCTGTTCGGCTTCTCGATCGCGCTGTTTATCGGGGTTCTGGCGGGTACTTACTCGTCGATCTACATCGCTAACGTGGTGCTGATCTGGTTGAATCTGACTACCGAGGATCTGATTCCTCCGGCCAACACCGAGAAGGAAGTCGACGACCGTCCATAACGGCCATCGTTTTCCCGGCTGTCAGCCCAAGAAAGGCGCGAGTTGAACTCGCGCCTTTTTTTATGCTCCAAGGCTGGGAGAAGCGCGGGCGCGTCCCGCATGTGATGGTCAGGAGGTTCATGTGAACAAGTCGTTGCTGGTTGGTGCGGTATTGGGTGCTGTCGGTGTAACTGCCGGGGGTGCTGTTGCCACCTACAGCCTGGTTAAAAGCGGCCCTGAGTATGCGCAAGTATTGGCCGTTGAACCGGTTAAAACACAGATCAAGACTCCACGTGAAGTGTGCAAGGACGTGACAGTGACTCGTCAGGCACCGGTAAAAGATCAACACCAGATTGCCGGTACCGTCGTCGGTGCGCTGGCAGGTGGTTTGCTGGGTAATCAGATTGGCGGCGGCACCGGCAAGAAAATTGCCACGGTGGCCGGTGCGGTCGGTGGCGGTTATGCGGGTAACAAGGTGCAGGAAGGCATGCAAGAGCGTGACACCTACACCACCACGCAAACCCGCTGCAACACGGTCAATGACATCAGCGACAAGGTCGTCGGTTACGACGTGCGTTACTCGCTCGATGGCAAGGAAGGCAAGGTGCGGATGGATCGTGATCCGGGCAACCAGATTCCGGTCGACAAGGAAGGCAAGCTGATTCTGTCGCAGAATGAGCCGGCTCAGTAAGTACCGACTGTTTTAACAAGAAGCACCCTGCGGGGTGCTTTTTTGTACCCGCCATTTCAGGCTGTGCCGTGATCCCTTGTGGGAGCGAGCCTGCTCGCGAATGCATTCTGACAGTCAACATTAATGTCGCCTGGCATACCGCATTCGCGAGCAGGCTCGCTCCCACATGAAGATTTTGGTGGTCTGAAGATCGAATTCCAGGCATAAAAAAAGCACCCCGAAGGGTGCTTTTTTCCTTTCGCGTGAAGCTTAGCGCTTCAGCGAAGCCGGCAGGTGCGGCTGGATCGCCGTCAGTACTGCCTTGAAGCATTTGGTGTTGCCGGCAACGATGTGGCCTTTTTCAAGGAAGTCGTGACCGCCGGTGAAGTCGCTCACCAGGCCGCCAGCTTCTTGAATCAGCAGGGCGCCTGCAGCCATGTCCCACTCGGACAGACCCGATTCCCAGAACGCGTCGAAACGACCGGCAGCGACATAAGCCAGGTCCAGGCTTGCCGAACCGGCACGGCGGATGCCGGCAGTCTGGCCAACCAGGGCGCGGAACATGCCCAGGTAGTTGTCGAGGTTGTCCATCTGGTCGTCACGGAACGGGAAACCGGTACCCAGCAGGGCGCCGTCAAGGCTGGTACGACCGCTGACGCGCAGGCGACGACCGTTCAGTTGAGCGCCGCGACCACGGCTGGCGGTGAATTCTTCCTGGCGAACCGGGTCCAGAACCACTGCGTGCTCCAGGCGGCCACGGTACTTACAGGCAATGCTGACAGCGAAGTGAGGAATGCCACGCAGGAAGTTGGTGGTGCCGTCCAGTGGATCGATGATCCACAGGTACTCTTCGCCTTCGATACCGGTGCCGGCGTGCATGCCGGTCTCTTCACCCTGGATCGAGTGATTCGGGTATGCCTTGCGCAGGGCGTCGATGATTTTCTGTTCAGCGGCGCGATCGACCTCGGATACATAATCCTTGGCGTCTTTTTCGTCGACCTTGATGGTATCCAGGCGCTCGATGGAGCGGAAGATCAGTTCACTGGCGCTGCGGGCGGCGCGCAGCGCGATATTCAGCATGGGCTGCATGGATGTGTCACCTAAGGTTGTTAAAGAAAGCCGCGCATTCTATCAGAACTTTTCTTCAGGTGAAGGACGCTGTTCGCTTTCATAGCTTAACGGTAGGCTGTTCTGTAAGATTTGCACCCCTTTCCTGTGTCCGAGAGCGCCTCCCTTGCTGCAGAACATTCGTGTCGTCCTGGTCAATACCAGCCACCCCGGCAACATCGGCGGGGCCGCGCGCGCCATGAAAAACATGGGTCTGTCGCGATTGGTGCTGGTCGAACCGCGGGTCTTCCCGCACCACGAAGCCGATGCTCGTGCTTCCGGTGCCGGTGACATCCTTGAAAATGCGCAAGTCGTCGCCACCTTGGAAGATGCCTTGGTCGGCTGCAATCTGGTGCTTGGCACCAGCGCCCGTGACCGCCGCATTCCCTGGCCACTGCTGGATCCGCGCGAGTGCGGCACCAAAGTAGTCGAGGAAGCCGGGCAGGGCGCCGAAATCGCTCTGGTATTCGGTCGTGAAGATTCCGGTCTGACCAACGAAGAGCTGCAGCGATGTCACTTTCACGTGCATATCCCCTCCGACCCTGAGTTCAGTTCGCTGAACCTCGGCGCGGCGGTGCAGGTGTTGAGCTATGAGGTGCGCATGGCCTGGCTGGCCGCCCAAGGCCAGCCGAGCAAGATCGAGAAAGAAGAAGTGGCTTCGGTGAAAAGCGCCGAGCTGGCGACCATGGATGAATTGGAACGCTTCTATGAGCATCTGGAGCAGACACTGGTCGCCATCGAATTCCTCGATCCCGAGAAACCACGGCACTTGATGGCGCGCCTGCGTCGGTTGTACGGACGCAGCTCGGTCAGCCGGGCGGAAATGAATATTTTGCGTGGCATCCTCACGGAAACCCAGAAAGCGGCCCGTGGTGAGCTTCTTAAGCGGAAGGACTAAATGATGTTTGAGCGTTTGCGTGAAGATATCCAGAGCGTATTCCATCGAGACCCGGCGGCGCGTAACGCTTTTGAAGTCCTGACCTGCTACCCCGGCATGCATGCGATCTGGATCCATCGATTGGCCGGCATGCTCTGGCGCAACGAACTGAAATGGCTGGCGCGGCTGGTGTCGAACTTCGGTCGCTGGCTAACCGGGATCGAGATTCATCCGGGGGCCAAAGTCGGTCGTCGTTTCTTTATCGACCATGGCATGGGTATCGTCATCGGTGAAACCGCCGAGATTGGCGATGACGTGACTATTTATCAGGGCGTGACCCTCGGCGGCACTAGCTGGAATAAGGGCAAACGCCACCCGACGCTGGGTGATGGTGTGGTCGTGGGCGCGGGCGCCAAGGTGCTCGGCCCGTTCACCGTCGGCGCTGGTGCCAAGGTTGGTTCCAACGCCGTGGTGACTAAAGAAGTGCCGCCGGGCGCCACTGTTGTCGGTATTCCCGGGCGCATCATCGTCAAGTCCGATGAAGAGCAGGATGCCAAGCGCAAGGCCATGGCCGAGAAGATCGGTTTCGATGCCTACGGCGTCAGCGAAGACATGCCTGACCCGGTGGCGCGCGCCATTGGTCAGTTGCTCGATCACCTGCAAGCGGTGGACGGGCGGCTGGAGGGGATGTGCGGCGCGCTGAAGGATCTGGGTAGCAATTACTGTGCGAAAGATCTGCCTGAACTGCGTGAAGAAGACTTCGCCTGCGTCAAAGGCAAAGACGAGTCCAAAGCCAGCTAGCGCCTCCTACAGAGGCTTGCGTCAACCGGTGTGCCATTAGGCCGCAGACCCTGCTATCATTCGCGCGCTCTTTTGCGGGTAAACCTGACTAAAGTACTAGGTCTTAAAGTTGACTTAAATACTCGGGAATTGCATACTCGCCCCATTCTGAACTCCGTGGTAACTGTCCATGCGACTGACTACAAAAGGCCGATACGCCGTGACCGCCATGCTCGACCTGGCGTTGCACGCGCAGCACGGGCCCGTGTCCCTGGCCGATATCTCCGAGCGCCAAGGCATCTCCCTGTCCTACCTCGAACAGCTGTTCGCCAAGCTGCGCCGCAGTAACCTGGTTTCCAGTGTTCGCGGCCCGGGTGGTGGCTACCAGTTGTCCCGCGAGATGCAGGGTATCCAGGTCGCCCAGGTGATCGATGCAGTAAACGAATCGGTCGATGCCACCAAATGCCAGGGCCAGGGCGATTGCCATTCCGGCGACACCTGCCTGACCCATCATCTGTGGTGCGATTTGAGCCTGCAGATTCACGAATTTCTAAGTGGTATCAGCTTGGCTGATCTTGTGACTCGCCGTGAGGTGCAAGAAGTAGCCCAGCGTCAGGACCAGCGCCGTTGCAACAGCAAGGCGCCACGCCTGGACAAGATTGAAGCGTCCGCCGTCGAATGACAGCCAGAGAGCTAGCGGCACGCCAGCCCTGATTTAGGAGATAGTCCATGAAATTGCCGATTTACCTTGATTACTCTGCGACCACCCCGGTTGATCCGCGTGTTGCGCAAAAAATGAGTGAATGCCTGCTGGTCGACGGAAACTTCGGTAACCCGGCGTCCCGTTCCCACGTGTTCGGCTGGAAGGCTGAAGAGTCCGTTGAAAACGCCCGTCGTCAGGTGGCCGATCTGGTCAACGCTGATCCGCGCGAAATCGTCTGGACTTCCGGTGCTACCGAGTCCGACAACCTGGCAATCAAGGGCGCGGCACATTTCTACGGCTCCAAGGGCAAGCACCTGATCACCTCCAAGATTGAGCACAAGGCTGTCCTCGACACCATGCGCCAACTGGAGCGTGAAGGTTTCGAGGTTACTTACCTCGAGCCGACCGAAGACGGTCTGATCACCCCGTCCATGATTGAAGCTGCACTGCGCGAAGACACCATTTTGGTCTCCGTAATGCACGTGAACAACGAAATCGGCACCGTTAACGACATCGCCGCGATCGGCGAAATGCTGCGCGCCAAGGGCGTTCTGTTCCACGTCGACGCCGCTCAGTCCACTGGCAAGGTCGAGATTGACCTGCAGAAACTGAAAGTCGACATGATGTCGTTCTCCGCCCACAAAACCTACGGCCCTAAAGGCATCGGCGCGCTGTACGTCAGCCGCAAGCCGCGTGTGCGCATCGAAGCGACCATGCACGGCGGCGGTCACGAGCGCGGCATGCGTTCCGGCACCCTGGCGACCCACCAGATCGTCGGTATGGGTGAAGCGTTCCGCGTAGCCAAAGAAGACATGGCTGCTGAAAACGTCCGTATCAAAGCCTTGAGCGACCGCTTCTACAAGCAGGTCGAGCATCTGGAAGAGCTGTACGTCAACGGCAGCCTGACCGCCCGCGTTCCGCACAACCTGAACCTGAGCTTCAACTACGTTGAAGGCGAGTCGCTGATCATGGCGCTCAAGGATCTGGCGGTATCGTCCGGTTCGGCCTGCACCTCGGCGTCGCTGGAGCCTTCGTACGTACTGCGCGCCCTGGGCCGCAACGACGAACTGGCACACAGCTCGATCCGCTTCACCTTCGGCCGTTTCACCACCGAAGAAGAAATCGACTACGCCGCGCAGAAAGTCTGCGAGGCCGTTACCAAGCTGCGCGCTCTGTCGCCGCTGTGGGACATGTACAAAGACGGCGTCGATATCTCGAAAATCGAGTGGGCGGCACACTAAATATAGAAGCCGCCAGATACAGATCCTGTAGCGACGCGGCGGTTTACGCAGCGCAGTTGCAGGGTCTCAAGAGCGGCCCTGATGAGTGAGGATTGAGAATCATGGCTTACAGCGAAAAGGTCATCGACCACTACGAAAACCCGCGCAACGTCGGCAAGATGAACGCGGAAGATCCTGATGTCGGCACCGGCATGGTCGGCGCTCCGGCGTGCGGCGACGTGATGCGTCTGCAAATCAAGGTCAACGACGCTGGCATCATCGAAGATGCCAAGTTCAAGACCTACGGCTGCGGTTCGGCCATCGCTTCCAGCTCCCTCGCCACCGAGTGGATGAAGGGCAAGACCCTGGACGAAGCCGAAACCATCAAGAACACTCAGCTGGCCGAAGAACTGGCCCTGCCGCCAGTGAAAATTCACTGCTCGGTACTGGCTGAAGACGCTATCAAAGCGGCTGTTCGCGATTACAAGCAGAAGAAAGGCTTGATCTGACTTTCTGGATTTGGCGACGAGTAAGGAGTCACCGATGGCTATCAGCATGACAGAAGCGGCTGCTCGACACGTGCGGCGCTCCCTCGACGGGCGCGGCAAAGGTGAAGGGATTCGTCTGGGTGTTCGCACCACAGGCTGTTCCGGCCTTGCCTACGTGCTGGAGTTTGTCGACGAGGTGGTTGCAGAGGATCAGGTGTTCGAGAGTCACGGCGAAAAAGTGATCATCGACCCGAAAAGCCTAGCCTACCTGGACGGCACCGAACTCGATTTCGTCAAGGAAGGGTTGAACGAAGGCTTTAAGTTCAACAACCCCAACGTGCGCGGTGAATGTGGCTGCGGCGAAAGCTTCAACATCTGAGGCTTGTCGTGGGTATTCCTTGTCATTTCGCTTTATTCGAGCTGCAACCGGGTTTCCGTCTGGATCTCGAGCAGTTGGCCACGCGCTATCGTGAGTTGGCGCGCGGCGTTCATCCTGACCGTTTTGCCGACGCTTCCGAGCGTGAGCAGCGGTCGGCACTCGAGCAGTCTGCGCGGCTCAACGACGCCTATCAGACGCTCAAGAGTCCGGCCCAGCGCGCACGCTACCTGCTGGCCATCAGCGGGCATGAGGTGCCGATGGAAGTCACAGTCCATGATCCCGAGTTTCTTCTGCAGCAGATGCAATGGCGCGAAGAGCTCGAAGACCTCCAGGACAGTGCTGACCTCGAAGGTGTCGCGGTGTTCAAGCGGCGCCTGAAAGTGGCTCAGGAAGAACTCAATGAAAGCTTCGCAGCCTGTTGGGATGATGCGGCGCAACGCGAACAGGCCGAACGCCTGATGCGGCGCATGCAGTTCCTCGACAAGCTCACCTACGAAGTGCGCCAGTTAGAAGAGCGCCTCGACGATTAACCCAGTGCCGCTCCGGTCGCACGCCTGATATACAGATAAGTCCTGATCACGATGGCCCTACTGCAGATCGCCGAACCCGGCCAAAGTCCTCAACCGCACCAGCGTCGTCTGGCTGTGGGGATCGACTTGGGCACTACCAATTCGCTGGTCGCTGCGTTGCGCAGTGGTCTTTCCGAGCCGTTGGCCGACGCAAACGGGCAGGTCATCCTGCCGTCCGCTGTGCGTTACCACGCCGATCGCGTCGAAGTCGGCGAGTCGGCCAAACTGGCCGCCGCTTCCGATCCTTTGAACACCGTGCTGTCGGTCAAGCGCTTGATGGGTCGTGGTCTGTCCGACGTCAAGCAATTGGGCGAGCAACTGCCATACCGCTTTGTCGGTGGCGAATCGCACATGCCGTTCATCGATACCGTGCAGGGCCCGAAAAGCCCGGTCGAAGTCTCCGCCGATATCCTCAAGGTTCTGCGTCAGCGCGCTGAAGCGACGTTGGGTGGCGAACTGGTGGGTGCGGTGATCACCGTTCCGGCGTATTTCGACGATGCCCAGCGTCAAGCGACCAAGGATGCGGCCAAATTGGCGGGTTTGAACGTGCTGCGTCTGCTCAATGAGCCGACTGCGGCCGCTGTGGCGTACGGTCTGGATCAGCACGCTGAAGGCCTGGTCGCTATTTATGACCTCGGCGGCGGTACTTTCGATATTTCCATTCTGCGTCTGACCGGCGGTGTTTTCGAAGTTCTGGCCACTGGCGGCGACAGCGCGCTGGGTGGCGATGACTTCGATCACGCGATTGCCGGCTGGATCATCGAGAGCGCGGGTCTGTCCGCCGATCTCGATCCGGGCGCACAACGCAATCTGCTGCAAACCGCTTGCGCGGCCAAAGAAGCCCTGACCGATGCGGCCAGCGTTGAAGTGGCCTATGGCGACTGGAAAGCACAGCTGCCCCGTGAAGCCTTCGATGCGCTGATCGAGCCGATGGTCGCTCGCAGCCTGAAAGCCTGCCGCCGCGCTGTCCGTGATTCCGGTATTGAGCTGGAAGACGTGCACGCCGTGGTCATGGTTGGCGGTTCGACGCGCGTTCCGCGTGTTCGCGAAGCCGTTGCCGAAGCCTTCGGTCGTCAGCCGCTGACCGAAATCGATCCGGATCAAGTGGTGGCCATCGGTGCCGCGATCCAGGCCGACACCTTGGCTGGCAACAAACGCGATGGTGGCGAACTGCTGCTGCTCGACGTGATTCCACTGTCCCTGGGGCTGGAAACCATGGGCGGCCTGATGGAGAAGGTGATTCCGCGCAACACCACCATCCCCGTCGCTCGCGCACAAGATTTCACTACTTATAAAGATGGCCAGTCGGCCATGGCGATCCACGTATTGCAGGGCGAGCGTGAGCTGATCAGTGACTGCCGCTCGCTGGCGCGCTTCGAATTGCGCGGCATTCCAGCGATGGTCGCCGGTGCGGCGAAGATTCGTGTGACCTTCCAGGTCGATGCCGACGGTCTGCTCAGCGTTTCCGCCCGTGAGTTGGGTTCAGGCGTTGAGGCAAGCATTCAGGTCAAGCCGTCCTACGGTCTGACCGACGGCGAAATCGCCAAGATGCTCAAGGATTCGTTCCAGCATGCCAATGACGACAAAGTCGCCCGCGTTCTGCGTGAGCAGCAAGTCGATGCCCAACGCTTGATCGAAGCGGTGCAGGGCGCTCTGGAGGCCGATGGCGAGCGTTTGCTCGACGCCGAAGAGCGTATGGTCATCGATCTGCAGTTGCAGGAACTGGCCGAACTGATGAAAGGCACTGATGGTTACGCCATTGAGCAGCAGACCAAGCGTCTGTCGCAAGTGACCGATGCTTTTGCTGCCCGCCGCATGGATCTGACGGTGAAAGCCGCTCTGTCGGGGCGCAATCTGAATGAAATCGAGGATATCTGATGCCGCAGGTCATTTTTCTGCCCCACGAGAAGTTCTGCCCTGAAGGCATGGTGGTCGAGGCTGCGCCCGGCACCTCGATTCTCGAACTGGCCCACGAACACCACATCGAGATGGAAAGCGCCTGCGGCGGCGTCTGTGCTTGCACCACTTGCCACTGCATCATCCGCGAGGGTTTCGACTCGATGGAAGAGGCTGACGAGCTGGAAGAAGACTTCCTCGATCGCGCCTGGGGCCTGGAAGCGCAATCGCGTCTGGCTTGCCAGGCGATCGTCGGTGAAGAAGACATCACCGTCGAAATTCCGAAATATTCGCTTAACCATGCGGCTGAAGCGCCGCACTGACTGGTAAGACTGTCATGAGCTACGGTTGGAATGATGTTCAACGTATTGCAGAAGAATTGGCCGAGGCCAAACCGGGCGTAGACCCGTTTTCTGTCAATTTCGTCGATCTGCAGCAATGGATCAAAGAGCTGCCGGATTTTGACAATACCTCTGGTCGTGTTGGCGAGAAGGTGTTGGAAGCGGTTCAGACGCTCTGGGCTGAAGAATTGGACTGATCGTCCTCGCAGGTTAGGCAATACCCAAGAACCCGCGTATAATTCGCGGGTTTAATTTTTCGCAAATTACCGTTTCTGGAGTTACACCATGGCTGTTCAACGCACTTTCTCCATCATCAAGCCTGACGCTGTTGCAAAAAACGTCATCGGCGAAATCACCACTCGTTTCGAAAAAGCCGGCCTGCGCGTTGTAGCTTCGAAACTGAAGCAACTGTCCAAAGCTGAAGCTGAAGGCTTCTACGCTGAGCACAGCGCTCGTGGTTTCTTCGGCGACCTGGTTGCTTTCATGATCTCCGGTCCTGTTGTTGTTCAGGTTCTGGAAGGCGAAAACGCTATCGCTCTGAACCGTGAGCTGATGGGCGCTACCAACCCTAAAGAAGCTGCTGCCGGCACCATCCGCGCTGACTTCGCTGATTCCATCGACGCCAACGCTGTTCACGGTTCGGACTCCGAAGCCGCAGCTGCTCGTGAAATCTCGTACTTCTTCGCAGCTACTGAAGTAACCACTCGCTAAGCATTGGCTTAAGAGTGAAGGTGAATCCATGACTACATCGACTGTAAAAACCAACCTGCTGGGTCTGACTCAACAGGAAATGGAAAAATTCTTCGACTCAATCGGGGAGAAGCGTTTCCGTGCCGGTCAGGTAATGAAATGGATTCACCACTTTGGTGTCGATGATTTCGACGCCATGACGAACGTCAGCAAGGCCTTGCGCGACAAGCTCAAGGCCATTGCTGAGGTCCGTGGTCCGGAAGTGGTCAGCGAGGACATCTCCAGCGACGGCACCCGTAAGTGGGTGGTGCGCGTGGCGTCCGGCAGCTGCGTCGAGACCGTGTACATTCCCCAGGGCAAACGCGGCACTCTGTGCGTTTCGTCCCAGGCAGGCTGTGCCCTGGATTGCAGTTTCTGCTCCACCGGCAAGCAAGGCTTCAATAGCAACCTCACCGCCGCCGAAGTCATCGGTCAGGTGTGGATTGCCAACAAATCTTTCGGCAGTGTCCCGGCAACCGTCGACCGTGCCATCACCAACGTGGTGATGATGGGCATGGGTGAGCCATTGCTGAACTTCGACAACGTCGTCGCCGCCATGCATCTGATGATGGATGACCTCGGCTACGGGATCTCCAAGCGCCGCGTGACCCTGTCCACCTCGGGTGTGGTGCCGATGATCGATGAGCTGGCCAAGCACATCGACGTTTCCCTGGCGTTGTCCCTGCACGCACCGAATGACGCATTGCGTAACCAATTGGTGCCGATCAACAAGAAGTATCCGCTTAAGATGCTGCTCGAGTCGTGCCAGCGCTACATGTCCGCCCTTGGCGAGAAACGTGTGCTGACCATCGAGTACACCTTGCTCAAGGACATCAACGACAAGGTTGAACACGCCGTCGAGATGATCGAGCTACTGAAGAATATTCCGTGCAAGATCAACCTGATTCCGTTCAACCCGTTCCCGCATTCCGGGTACGAGCGGCCAAGCAACAACGCGATCCGTCGTTTCCAGGATCAGTTGCATCAGGCCGGTTTCAACGTCACCGTCCGCACCACCCGTGGTGAAGACATCGACGCTGCATGTGGTCAATTGGTAGGGCAGGTGCTGGATCGCACCCGTCGCAGCGAACGTTACATCGCCGTGCGCGAGTTGAGCGCCGACAGCGATCTGGCACAGAACGCCGCGAACACAAATTAAGAGAGGATCTCTATGTCCCTGCGCTTTGCGCTGCTGTTGCTGTTGGCCAGCCTGTGTGCTGGTTGTGTCCTGTCGGGTGACTACAACCCGATGAAGACCAGCAAGGGCCGCGATGAAGCGCGGGCTGCCTACGTGCAGTTGGGGCTGGGATACTTGCAGCAAGGCATGACCGAGCGTGCCAAGGTGCCGCTGAAGAAGGCGCTGGAAATCGACGGTTCCGATCCTGACGCCAACGCTGCCCTCGGGTTGGTGTTTCAGTCCGAAATGGAGCCTGAGCTGGCCGACGAACACTTCCGCAAGGCTTTGTCCTCCCGTCCCGCCGATGCGCGCATCCTCAACAACTACGGCAGTTTTCTCTACGAACAACAGCGTTATAAAGAAGCCTACGAGCGTTTTGAACAGGCCGCCGCCGATACCCTGTATCCTGAGCGTTCGCGTGTGTTCGAGAACCTCGGCATGACGGCGGCGAAGCTCGGTCAGCGTGATCTGGCACAGCAACAGCTGGAAAAAGCACTGCGTTTGAACCGTCAACAACCACGTGCTTTGCTGGAAATGGCTGAGTTGTCCTTCGAAGACAGGCATTATGTGCCTGCGCGAGACTATTACGACCGTTTCAGCCAGTTGACCGAACAAAATGCACGTAGTCTATTGCTCGGCGTTCGGCTGGCAAAAGTGTTTGAAGATCGCGACAAGGCCGCCAGTTATGGCCTGCAATTAAAACGACTCTATCCCGGTACGCCGGAATATCAGCAATACCTGTCGGAGCAATGATGAAAGCGGCGCATCCCGAAGTTGTAGCAGCGAATCGCGTTAACCCCGGTGAGACCCTGCGCCAGGCCCGCGAAAGCAATGGCTGGTCGCTGGCCGAAGTGGCCCTCAAGCTCAACCTCACCGTGACTTCCCTGAGCAATCTTGAAGCCGGCGCTTTCGACAAGCTGCCGGGGCATACCTTCGCTCGCGGTTACATTCGCGCTTATGCCAAATTGCTCGGCATGGACCAGACCGTTCTGGTTCAGCAGTTCGACCAGTCCACCGGTACCGACTCCCAGGGCAGCAACGTGCATGCCCTTGGCCGTATCGAAGAGCCTGTGCGGGTTTCCCACACCATTTTGCGTATTGTCAGCCTGCTGTTGCTGATCGCGGTCATCGGCGGCGGTTTCGTCTGGTGGCAGGATCAGACATCCCAGCGCACCAAGGACCTGACGTCGCTGGCGCCTGAGCACGTTGAAGTCGAAGGTGCTGACGGCACCACCCAGATTCACCCGATCGATGAGCCGGAAGACCAGGCTGTCGAGGAAAACCAGGCCGATACTTCAACGGCGTTGGCGCTGCCTCAGTCTGAAACCACCGCTGAGTCCACCGGTGCCGAAGCTGCTGCGCCAGCGACTGCTCCAGCAGCTCCAGTCGCTCCGGCCACCACGCCAACTGCTCCGGTTCACACCCCAGCGCCAGTTGTCGCTAACCCGGCCACTCCAGCGCCAAACACTCCGGTCACTCCAGCGCCGACCGTCACTGCTCCGGTAGCCCCTGCGGCATCAGCAGCTACCGCAGAAGCGGCTGCTCCGGTGGTTGGCGATGGTCAGGTACAACTGCAGTTCAGTGCCGATTGCTGGGCACAAGTGACCGATGGCCGTGGCAAAGTGATTTTCAGTGGTCTGAAGCATAAAGGCGATAGCGTCACCGTTTCCGGCAAGCCGCCGCTTAACGTACGTCTGGGCGTTGCCCGCGCCGCGCAGGTCAGCTACAACGGCCAGCCGGTCGATATCGCTCCGTTCACCAGTGGCGAGACTGCTCGCCTGAAGTTGGGTCAATAAGTCATGCACGGCGAATCTCCAATCAAACGTCGCGTTTCGCGCAAGATCTGGGTAGGCAACGTACCGGTGGGCGGCGATGCGCCGATCGCGGTACAGAGCATGACCAACAGCGACACCAATGACGTTGCCGCCACTGTTGCGCAAATCAACCGTCTGGAAGCCGCTGGCGTCGACATCGTCCGCGTCTCGGTGCCGGACATGGACGCCGCCGAGGCGTTCGGCAAGATCAAGCAACTGGTCAAAGTGCCGTTGGTTGCCGACATCCACTTTGACTACAAGATCGCTCTGCGCGTGGCCGAACTGGGCGTGGACTGCCTGCGTATCAACCCGGGCAACATCGGTCGTGAAGACCGTGTTCGGGCGGTGGTCGATGCAGCGCGTGATCGCGGCATTCCGATCCGCATCGGCGTCAACGCCGGCTCGCTGGAAAAAGACCTGCAGAAGAAATACGGCGAGCCGACCCCTGCTGCGCTGGTCGAATCTGCTTTGCGTCACGTTGAGCACCTCGAACGCCTGAATTTCCAGGACTTCAAGGTCAGCGTTAAGGCCTCTGACGTGTTCATGGCCGTCGAAGCCTACCGCTTGCTGGCGAAAGAAATCGTTCAGCCGCTGCACCTGGGCATCACCGAAGCCGGTGGATTGCGTTCGGGCACAGTGAAATCCGCCGTGGGCCTAGGTATGCTGCTCGCCGAGGGGATTGGCGATACTATCCGCATCTCGCTGGCGGCCGACCCGGTCGAGGAAGTGAAGGTCGGTTACGACATTCTCAAGTCTTTGCATCTGCGTTCCCGTGGCATCAACTTCATCGCCTGCCCGAGTTGCTCGCGGCAGAACTTCGATGTGGTGAAAACCATGAACGAGCTGGAAGGGCGCCTTGAAGACCTGCTGGTGCCGCTGGATGTCGCGGTGATCGGTTGTGTGGTCAACGGCCCCGGCGAAGCCAAGGAAGCCCATATCGGCTTGACCGGCGGCACGCCAAACCTGATTTACATCGACGGCAAGCCGTCGCAGAAACTGACGAATGACAATCTGGTGGACGAGCTGGAAAAGCTGATCCGCCAGAAAGCGGCCGAAAAGGTCGAAGCTGACGCTGCGGTTATTGCGCGCGGCTGAGCCTGATTGAAGCGCCGAACGAATTTAAGGATTTAAAGTGAGCAAGTCTCTGCAAGCCATTCGTGGCATGAATGACATCCTGCCCGAGCAGACCCCGTTGTGGCGTTATTTCGAGGGCACCGTTGCGCGTTTGCTGGATAACTACGGTTACAAGCAGATTCGCATGCCGATCGTTGAATTCACCGAGCTATTCAAGCGCTCGATCGGTGAAGTGACCGACATCGTCGAAAAAGAGATGTACACCTTCGAAGACCGCAACGGCGACTCCCTGACCCTGCGTCCGGAAGGCACCGCGGCGTGCGTGCGTGCCGTACTCGAGCACGGCATCACCGGCGGTGGCCAAGTGCAGAAACTCTGGTACATCGGCCCGATGTTCCGCCACGAGCGTCCGCAGAAAGGCCGTTATCGTCAGTTCCACCAGATCGGTCTGGAAGTGTTCAACCTCGATGGCCCGGACATCGACGCCGAGCTGATCACCATGACTTGGCGTCTGTGGGGCGAGCTGGGCATTCGTGATGCGGTCAAGCTCGAACTCAACAGCCTCGGCACCAGCGAGTCCCGTGGGCGTTATCGTGAAGCGCTGGTCGAGTACCTCTCGGCGCACCACGACAAACTCGACGAAGACAGCCAGCGTCGCCTGAAAACCAACCCGCTGCGCGTGCTCGACACGAAAAATGCCGACACTCAAGCGGTGCTGGTCGATGCGCCGAAAATGGCCGATTACCTCGACGACGAATCCCGTGCGCACTTTGAAGGTTTGAAAGCGCGTCTGGATGCCGTCGGCATTCCTTACGTGCTCAACCCGAAACTGGTGCGCGGCCTCGATTACTACAGCAAAACCGTATTCGAATGGGTCACCGACAAACTCGGCGCCCAGGGCACTGTTTGCGCGGGCGGTCGTTACGACGGTCTGGTCGAGCAAATGGGTGGCAAGCCGACCACCGGCGTCGGTTTCGCCATGGGCATCGAACGTCTGGTGCTGATGCTGGAAACCCTGGAGCAGATCCCGGAAGAAATCTCCCGTCAGGTCGATGTCTATCTGTGCGCCTTCGGTGAAGAAGCCGAGCTGGCCGGTCTGGCTCTGGCTGAACGTGTTCGTGATCAACTTCCAAACCTGCGTCTGCAAGTCAATGCCGGCGCCGGCAGCTTCAAAAGCCAGTTCAAGAAGGCCGACAAGAGCGGTGCGCTGTACGCACTGATCCTCGGTGACGACGAAATGGCCCAGCAAGTGGTAGGTTTCAAACCCCTGCGTGGCCAGGGCGAACAACAAAGCATTGCCTGGGATGCGCTCGCCGCTCACCTGGCCACCTGCGTCGTGCAGGGTTGAAGCTGTCCAAACAGCCGATTTAGCGATTAAGGAGTATTGGGGTGTCGAGTACCGAAGACGAACAGTTGGCGGATTTGAAGGACTGGTGGACACGCAACGGCAAACCTCTGGTCACTGGCGGCCTGTTGGCGCTGGTCATCGTGTTCGGCTGGCAGGCTTATCACAAGTATCAGAGCAACCAGTCGCAAGGCGCCTCGGTGCTCTATCAGCAACTGCTGGAAACCACGCTGACGCCTGACGGCAAGCCTGATGCGGCCCGCGTTGCGGATCTGGCCGGCAAGCTCAACAGCGAATTCAGCGGTTCCGCCTACGCGCAGTACGGCAGCCTGTTCGTCGCCAAAGTGGCGGTCGACAGCGGCAAGCTGGATGACGCCGCGGCCGAACTGAAAGCCATTGTCGACAAACCGGCCAACCCGGCGCTGGGCGAAATCGCCCGTCAGCGTCTGGCGCAGGTACTCGGCGCGCAGAACAAGGCTGAAGATGCCCTGAAACTGCTCGACGGTGATGCCGACAAAGCATTCCTGGCCACTCGCGAAGAACTCAAGGGCGACCTGCTGGTACAGCTGGGCCGTACCGATGACGCGAACAAGGCGTATCAAAAAGCCAAGGCGGCACTGTCGGATGAAGCGGCGGTCGGTGGCCTTCAAATCAAGCTCGACGACCTGGCCAAAGGGGATGCGTGACGTGATCCGTTGGAAGCATGCAGCATTGCTGGCTCTGGCCCTTCTGGCCGCGGGTTGCAGCAGCAACAGCAAGAAAGAATTGCCACCGGCTGAACTGACCGACTTCAAAGAAGAAGTGGTTCTGCACAAGCAGTGGAGTCGTTCGATCGGTGACGGTCAGGGCGAAACCTACAACATGCTGGTGCCGGCGATCGACGGTGACACCATCTACGCCGCCGATGTAACCGGCGTGGTGATGGCCATGGATCGCGGCAATGGCGACGTGAAATGGAAGCAGGATCTTGACCTGCCTGTCTCCGGCGCCGTTGGCGTGGGTTACGGTCTGGTTCTGATCGGTACGCTGCGCGGCGAAGTCGTTGCTCTGGACACCAGCAACGGTGAAGAGAAGTGGCGCGCTCGTGTGAACAGCGAAGTCCTCGCGCCGCCAGCCAACAACGGCGACGTGGTGGTGGTACAGACTCAGGACGATCGTCTGATCGGTCTGGATGCTTCCACCGGTACTCAGCGCTGGGTGTATGACAGCACCCCGGCCGTGTTGACCCTGCGTGGCACCAGCGCACCGCTGGTTACCAACCGCCTCGCGGTGGCTGGCCTGTCGACCGGTAAAGTGGTCGCTCTGGACATTTCCAACGGCGTGCCGGTCTGGGAACAACGGATCGCGATTCCACAAGGTCGTTCGGAACTGGAGCGCGTAGTCGACATCGACGGCGGTCTGCTGTTGTCCGGCGGTACGCTGTACGTTGCCAGCTATCAGGGTCGAGTGGCGGCACTGGATCTGGAAAGCGGTCGTCAACTCTGGCAGCGCGATGCGTCGAGCTACGCCGGTATCGCTCAGGGTTTCGGTAGCGTTTACGTGAGCCTGTCCTCGGGCACCGTTGAAGGCGTCGACGAACGTTCCACCACAGCATTGTGGAGCAACGATTCGCTGGCTCGTCGTCAACTGTCGGCTCCGGAAGTGTTCTCCAGCTATGTTGCAGTCGGTGACCTGGAAGGTTATCTGCACCTGCTGAGCCAGGTTGACGGTCGTTTCGTCGGCCGTGAGCGCATCGACAGCGACGGCCTGCGTGCCCGTCCGCTGGTGGTGGGTGACACGATTTATGTCTATGGCAACAGCGGCAAACTGGAAGCCCTGACCATCAAGTAACAACTATGCTTGGGGTTAAACCCCCAGGCGGCCCCGGATTCATGGGGCTTGCAGCGCTAACAGGCGTTGCCCCGAGCACCAGCCGCTGCCTCGCAGCGGCTTTTGTATTTTCTGAAATAACGAAGTGGAGAGCCGCATGGTTCCCGTAATCGCCCTGGTGGGCCGACCGAACGTCGGCAAGTCCACCTTGTTCAACCGCCTGACCAGGACTCGCGACGCCATCGTCGGCGACTTGTCCGGTCTGACCCGTGATCGCCAGTACGGTGAGGCCAAGTGGCAAGGGCGTTCCTACATTCTGGTCGACACCGGTGGTATCTCCGGTGACGAGCACGGTATGGACGAAAAAATGGCCGAGCAGTCGCTGCTGGCCATTGAAGAAGCGGATGTTGTGCTGTTCCTGGTAGATGCCAAGGCCGGTTTCACCGCCGCCGACCAGATGATCGCCGAGCACCTGCGCAAACGTAACAAGCGTTCCTACGTGGTCGCCAACAAGGTCGACAACATCGACCCGGAAATGGCCCGCGCTGAATTCGCCCCTCTGGGCATGGGCCACGCGATCCCGATCGCCGGTGCTCACGGTCGCGGCATCACCCAGATGCTGGAAATCGCCCTGGGTGATTTCCCGAGAGACGAAGAAGAGCCAGAAGAAGGCGAGGAAGAGATCGTTGCCGAAGGCGAGGAAGCCAAGCGCATTCCTGGCCCGAGCGAAAAAGACGGGATCAAGATCGCCATCATCGGCCGCCCGAACGTAGGCAA
Organism: Pseudomonas sp. B21-041; assembly: GCF_024748675.1. Classification (NCBI taxonomy): domain Bacteria; kingdom Pseudomonadati; phylum Pseudomonadota; class Gammaproteobacteria; order Pseudomonadales; family Pseudomonadaceae; genus Pseudomonas; species Pseudomonas sp. B21-041. The sequence continues at coordinate 5,200,180 of NZ_CP087175.1, read as the reverse complement.
GTCGACGCTGGTCAACCGCATGCTCGGTGAAGACCGGGTTATCGTCTATGACCAGCCGGGCACCACCCGCGACAGTATCTACATCCCGTTTGAACGGAATGAAGAGAAGTACACGCTGATCGACACCGCCGGTGTGCGCAAGCGCGGCAAGATCCACGAAGAAGTCGAAAAATTCTCCGTGGTGAAAACCCTGCAGGCGATCAAAGACGCCAACGTGGTGATCTTCGTGATGGACGCCCGCGAAGGCGTGGTCGATCACGACCTCAACCTGCTGGGCTTCGCCATCGAATCCGGTCGTGCACTGGTGATCGCGATCAACAAGTGGGACGGCATGACGCCGAGCGAGCGCGACTTCGTCAAGGTCGAGCTGCAACGTCGCCTGTTCTTCGTTGACTACGCCGACATCCACTTCATCTCGGCCCTGCACGGCACTGGCGTGGGTAACCTCTACGCTTCCGTGCAGAACTCGTTCAAGTCGGCGGTCACCCGCTGGCCGACCAACCGTCTGACCCAGATTCTCGAAGACGCCGTTGGCGAGCACGCGCCACCGATGGTCAACAACCGCCGGATCAAGCTGCGTTATGCCCACTTGGGTGGTGCCAACCCGCCGATCATCGTGATCCACGGTAACCAGATCGAGAAAGTGCCGAAGTCGTACGTGCGCTATCTGGAGAACACTTACCGCCGTGTGCTGAAGCTGGTCGGTACGCCGATCCGCATCGAGTTCAAGGGCGGCGAGAACCCGTACGAAGGCAACAAGAACACGCTGACCGACCGCCAGGTCAACAAGAAGCGTCGCTTGATGTCGCACAACAAGAAAGCCAGCAAGAAGCGCCGCGACAAGAAGTAAGGTGCGGCTCGTTGATCGTTCCCATGCTCCGCGTGGGAATGTATCCCGTGACGCTCTGCGTCACATAAGCGGTGGACGCAGAGCGTCCAAGGCTGCATTCCCACGCAGAGCGTGGGAACGATCAACATGAGAGAAGGGTGCCATCCGGCGCCCTTTTTTTATGGGCGCCGGATGGGCTATCCTCGGGCTCTCCCGCGCCGTCGTCAGAGCCGGGTGTTGAGCAGGGAACCCCCGATGATCACCAGTAAGCTGCCGAATGTCGGCATCACTATTTTCACGCAGATGTCTCAGCTCGCGGCCCAGACCGGAGCGATCAACCTGTCCCAGGGTTTTCCTGACTTCGACGGCCCGCAGTCCCTGCGTGATGCGGTCGGTCGGCACATCGCCAGTGGCCACAACCAGTATTCACCGATGACTGGCCTGCCGGCGCTGCGCGAGCAGATTGCGGCGAAAATCGCTCGCAGCTATGGCGTGCAAGTCAGTGCCGACAGTGAAGTGACGGTCACGCCAGGCGCGACCCAGGCGATCTTTTGTGCGATTCAGGCGGTTATCCACAGCGGCGACGAAGTCATCGTGTTCGATCCGTGCTACGACAGCTACGAACCGGCGACGGAGTTGGCGGGCGGTCGTTGCGTACATGTACAACTGAATCCAAACGACTTCTCCATCGATTTCGATCAACTCGCTGCTGCCCTGAGTCCGCGCACGAAAATGATCGTCATCAACACCCCGCACAACCCGAGCGGCGCGCTGATCAGTCGTGCCGAACTCGATCAACTGGCAGAGTTGATCCGTGGTCGCGACATCTACCTGATCAGCGATGAAGTCTACGAACACCTGGTGTTCGACGGCGTGCCGCACGTCAGCGTGCTGGCCCATGAAGAGCTGTATCAGCGCGCATTCGTGGTCAGCTCGTTCGGCAAGACCTATCACGTCACCGGCTGGAAAACCGGTTACGTCGTCGCGCCGCCAGCGCTGACTACCGAACTGCGCAAGGTCCACCAGTACGTCAGTTTCTGCGGCGTCACGCCGTTGCAATATGCGCTGGCCGATTACATGGCCGAGCACCCGGAACACGTCGAAGAGTTGCCGGGTTTCTATCAGGCCAAGCGCGATCTGTTCTGCGATCTGCTGGCGCCGTCGCGCTTCACCTTCACCCGAGTCACTGGCACCTACTTCCAGTTGGTCGATTACTCGCAGATCCGTCCTGACCTGAATGACGTCGAGATGGCCATGTGGATGACCCGCGAACACGGCGTGGCGAGTATTCCGGTGTCGGTGTTCTACCAGAACCCACCGCAAGGCCAGCGCCTGGTGCGCCTGTGTTTTGCCAAACGCGAGGAGACGCTGCGTGAAGCGGCGGCAAAACTATGCGTGATCTGAATGCGTTACCTGATCTGAACCTGGCGCTGATCCAGACCAGCCTGGCCTGGCATGACCGCCAGGCCAACCTTGAACATTTCGAGGTGTTGCTGGAGCAGGCGTGGGGGGCGGATCTGATCATCCTGCCGGAAATGTTCACCACTGGATTCTCCATGGAATCCGAAACCCTTGCCGAAGCCGAGAATGGCCCGACCAGCAAATGGCTGCGGGTTCAGGCGGCAAAGCTCGATGCAGTCATTACCGGCAGCGTGATCATTCAGGCCGCCGACGGCAGCCATCGCAATCGCCTTCTATGGGCGCGACCGGACGGTGAAGTGTTGCATTACGACAAGCGTCACCTGTTCCGCATGGCCGGCGAGCACAATCACTACACCCCCGGCGAACGTCAGGTGCAGTTCGAACTCAAGGGCTGGCGCATCCGTCCGCTGATCTGCTACGACCTGCGCTTCCCGGTGTGGAGCCGCGATGCGCAGGACACTGATCTGTTGCTGTACACCGCCAACTGGCCGGGCGCGCGGCGTCTGCACTGGAATCGCCTGTTGCCGGCGCGAGCCATCGAAAACCTTTGCTATGTGGCGGCGGTGAATCGCGTCGGCACGGACGGTAAGGGCTTCGCCTACACCGGTGACAGTCAGGTGCTGGATTTCCAGGGGGAAACCTTGCTGGCGGCGGGGGAGGCGGACGGGGTGTTCAAGGTGGTTTTGGAGGCGGCGTCACTGGCGGCGTATCGCGAGCGCTTTCCGGCGAATCTGGATGCCGACACCTTCGAGTTCACCTGAGGTAACTGATTGTTCCCACGCTCTGCGTGGGAATGCAGCCGTGACGCTCCGCGTCACTGGACGCAGAGCGTCCCTTGAGGCATTCCCACGCAGAGCGTGGGAACGATCGCAAGCAAAAAAAGGCCCCGGAGTTTGCACGCCGGGGCCTCTTGCATTTCAGCGATCGATTACGCCGCTTTCGCCTCAGGCTGGCTCAGTGAGCGGTTCAGCGCGCTGAACAGGGCCTTGAAGCTGGCCGTGGTGATGTTTTCATCGATGCCCACGCCGTGCACTGCACGTTCGCCGTTCACACGCAGCTCGATGTACGCCGCTGCTTTGGCGTTGGTGCCTGCGCCGATCGCGTGTTCGTTGTAGTCCATGATCTCCACCGGAATCGGCAGGCCAGCGACGAGTGCTTCCAGTGCACCGTTGCCCTTGCCGCGCCAGTGCAGGTTGGTTTCGCCCTGACCTTTGCTTGCCACTTCCACTTCGACGGCGCTGTTGCCGTTTTCTTCCTGCAGGCGATGGCTGACCAGCGCATACGGGGTGTTGGCTTGCAGGTATTCGCTGATCAACAACGAGTGAATCTGTTTGGCGGTCATCTCCAGGCCCAGACGATCGGTTTCACGCTGCACAACCTGGCTGAATTCGATCTGCATGCGACGTGGCAGGCTGATGCCGTACTCCTGCTCCAGCAAGTAGGCGATGCCGCCCTTGCCCGACTGGCTGTTGACGCGAATCACCGCCTCGTAGCTGCGGCCGATGTCGGCCGGGTCGATCGGCAAGTACGGCACTTCCCACAGTGCATCCGGTTTCTGCTGGGAGAAGCCTTTACGGATCGCATCCTGGTGCGAGCCGGAGAACGCAGTGTGTACCAGGTCACCAACGTACGGGTGACGCGGGTGAACCTGAATCTGGTTGCACTCTTCGACCACTTTGCGCACGCCGTCGATGTCGGAGAAGTCCAGCTGCGGGTCAAGACCCTGGGTGTACATGTTCAGAGCGACGGTGACGAGGTCAACGTTACCGGTACGCTCGCCGTTGCCGAACAGGCAGCCTTCGACGCGATCGGCGCCGGCCATCAGGCCCAGCTCGGTAGCGGCGACGCCGGTGCCACGGTCGTTGTGGGTATGCAGGCTGATGATCACGCTGTCACGACGGTTGATGTTGCGGCCGAACCACTCGATCTGGTCGGCGTAGACGTTCGGGGTCGCGCACTCAACGGTAGCCGGCAGGTTGAGGATCATCTTGTGCTCAGGCGTCGGGTTCCACACCTCGATCACCGCGTCACAGACTTCCTTGGCGAATTCCAGCTCGGTAGCGCTGAAGGTTTCCGGCGAGTATTCGAAGGTCCACTCGGTGTCCGGCTGCATCGCCGCGTATTTGACGAACAGCTTGGCCGCGTTCACGGCGATGGCCTTGATACCGTCCTTGTCCTGGTTGAAGACGATGCGACGGAAAGAAGGCGAGGTGGCGTTGTACAAGTGAACGATGGCTTTTTTCGCACCGCGCAGGGATTCGAAAGTACGCTCGATCAAATCTTCACGGCCCTGGGTCAGCACCTGAATGGTGGTGTCGTCCGGGATGTGGCCTTCTTCGATCAGGGTACGCACGAAGTCGAAGTCGGTTTGCGAAGCGGCCGGGAACGAGGCTTCGATTTCCTTTACACCGACCTGCACCAGGGTTTTCCAGAAGCGCAGCTTTTTCACCGCGTCCATCGGTTCGATCAGCGACTGGTTGCCGTCACGCAGGTCGGAACTGCACCAGATCGGCGCGGTGTCGATGGTTTTCGACGGCCAGGTGCGATCCGGCAAGTTGATGACGGGAAACGCGCGGTATTTCGAAGACGGATCTTTGAGCATGCTCATCGGGAAATTCCTTATTGTCTGGGCCGAAAAAAGGCGGCCTGCCGGTGTTACGAATGTTCTTGGAAAAGCGTGGGACGAGGTGCCGCGATTCAGCCTGGCAGTCGTGCGCTGACAAGGCACAGGCTGCGGTGCTGGCGAAGCTGAATGAGGGTGTGAGAGGTTTTCATGCCTTCAACCCTAACCGCGAGGGCAGAGGATGGCAAGCAGTCGGAAAAAATTGAGAGGAATACCCGGAAAGAGAGTTTTTGCGGGATTTTATTGCGCTAGAGATCGCTGATCGTTGTGATATTTGCGCGAGGTTTGATTGGGGCGCAATTGAGGTTTTTAGGGATTCATTGAGTATTGCTGTGTTGTATAGGTCGCCTTCGCGAGCAGGCTCGCTCCCACAGGGGATCTTTGTTGTGAATAAGATCCAGTGTGGGGCCGAGCCTGCTCGCGAAGCGGCCGGTCGCCTCAACACATATTTAAGGTTGAAAGGCGCCAATGAAAATCGCCGGATCCACCCGCGCATCATTCAGGCTGACATTCCAGTGCATGTGCGGCCCGGTTGCCCGGCCCGTCGAGCCGACTTTGCCAACCACCGCGCCCCGCGCCAGTTGATCACCGACTTTCACATCAATCTTCGACATATGGCAGAACATGCTGATAAAGCCCTGCCCGTGATCGACAAACACGGTGTTGCCGTTGAAGAAGTAATTGCCGGTGAGGATCACCTTGCCCGCCGCCGGGGTCTTGATCGGCGTGCCCGCCGGCACCGCGAAGTCGAGGCCTGCGTGGGGATTGCGTTCTTCACCATTAAAGAAACGACGCACGCCAAACTTGCTCGACAGCGGCCCGTTGACTGGTTTATCCAACAACAGATTGCTCGGCGTGTTCGGGCTGAAGCTGCGATACGCCTTGATCTGCTCGGCCAGTTCACCCTCGATGCGTTTGAGGTTCGACTGATCCGGGTTTACTTGCTGTTTGTTCTTCAGGGTGATGCGCTGTTCCGGGTATTTCTTGTTGCCCACGGTGAATGGCAGATTGCGCCCGCCACTGCTGATCTGTTGCGCGCCCGGCTTCACCGTCAACGGCACGCCGACAATCGCCAGCCAGTTGTTCTGCTCTTTCACCACCAGCACCGGTTTGCCCTGATACGTGGCTTTCGGTGCCTGCGCGGCGGTGCCCAGATCAACCACCGCCACACCGCCCGGCACCGGTTTGTTCAGTAGCCGGGTGATGTAACTGTCGGCGTGGGCATTGAAGGTCAGGCAGAGCAAAAACAGTGGAGCGAGAAAGCGCGGCATGGATCAGTCCAGTAAAGAGAGAGTGACAGGCGTCAGGTGATTGTCCTCGACGCGCACTTGCAGTTCGCCTTCGCCGAGTTTGGCTTTGAGGCGCTGGCCGGTGTGGGTCTGTGCAGCGTTGCGAATCGCATGGCCACGCTCATCGAGCAAAATGCTGTAACCGCGCCCGAGCGTCGCCAATGGGCTGACCACGTGCAGCGTCTGCATCTGACTGTGCAATTGCAGGCGCCGGTTTTTTAGACCTTCGCGCATGGCGCGAGGCAAGCGTTCGGCGAGGCTGTCGAGTCGCTGGCGCAACATCGCCAATTGCCGCCCCGGATGCTGGCCGGCGAGGCGTGTTTCCAGGCGGATCAGGCGCTCGCGACGGGTATTGAGATGGCGCTCGAACGCCCGACGCATGCGCATGTCCAGATCATCCAGGCGCTGAGCCTGTTGGCGCAGACGTTCGCCGGGATGGCGCAAGCGACGGGCCATGCCTTCCAAGCGCAGACGATCACGCATCAAACGGTCGCGCATGCGCATCACCAAGCGCCGATGCAGGCTTTCGACCTGACGGATCAGATGACTGGAATCGGGCGCGAGTAATTCGGCAGCCGCAGACGGCGTCGGTGCGCGCACGTCGGCAACAAAGTCGCTGATCGACACATCGGTTTCATGGCCGACGGCGCTGACAATCGGCGTCACGCAGGCATCAACGGCACGGGCTACAGCTTCTTCGTTGAAGCACCAGAGGTCCTCCAGCGAGCCGCCGCCACGGGCGAGGATCAGTGCGTCGAAACCACGGGCATCGGCCATTTTCAGCGCGCGGACGATTTGCGCGGTGGCTTCCCGGCCTTGTACGGCAGTCGGAATCAGCGTCAGTTGCACCTGCGGCGCACGGCGGCGGAATACGCTGATGATGTCGCGAATCACCGCGCCGGTTGGCGAGCTGATGATGCCGATGCGCTGCGGATGCGCGGGCAACGGCACTTTGCGTTCGGCACTGAACAGACCTTCGGCGCTGAGCTTTTCCTTCAGCGCATCGAAGGCCAGACGCAGTGCACCGTCACCGGCAGGTTCGACAGTGTCGAGAATCAACTGATAGTCGCCACGGCCTTCGAACAGCGAAACCTTGCCACGCACCTTCACCGCCAGGCCGTCCTTCAACGCCTGACGCACTCGCGCAGCGTTCTGCCGGAACAGCGCGCAACGCACCTGCGCGCCGCTGTCCTTGAGGGTGAAATAGATGTGGCCGGACGCCGGGCGCGCGAGGTTGGAGATTTCGCCTTCGACCCAGATGTTGCTGAACACGTCTTCGAGCAACACCCGCGCGCGGCCGTTGAGCTGGCTGACGGTCAGGACCTCACGGTCCAGGCCAAGTCTTGCAAAGGGATCTTTAATCATGGGGCGCAGTTTAAAGGCATTTGCCGTCGAATCACCATGACACCGCACAAAACCCTGTGGGAGCGAGCCTGCTCGCGAAAGCTTCTTATCCTTCGACATCTTCAGTGGCTGACAGTCCGCTTTCGCGAGCAGGCTCGCTCCCACGAGGGGGATTGGTGAGGGTCTGGAGGAAGTGTTGGATCAGCGGGGTCGGATTCTGCCGGTAGGCGAGGGCGACGGTGCTTTGGCAATCGGGATCGGTCAGCGGCAGAAATCGTACGCCGCTTGGGGCGATGTCCTGCATCGATTCCGGCAGCAGGGCGATGCCGAATCCGGCCTGAATCAGCTGGAGCTGGGTGGTCTTGCGCGACATGACCCGCGCCGCTCGCGGAAAGAAGCCCTGACGCATGCACAATTCAGCACACAGATAACTCAGACCGCCGCGTTGCGGATGCGGGATCGAGATGAATGCCTCGTCCTTCAGTTGGGCCAGGTCGACACGCTCAGCCTCGGCCAATCGATGATTCATCGGCACTGCCAACAGCAACCGTTCAGTAAACAGCGGCACAATCTGAATACCTTCGCGCTGGCGCAACACTGGCAGGCGCAGCAGGCCGACATCGAGGCGTCCTTCGACGAGTTCTTCCAGTTGCGCTTCCGAAGAGAGTTTGCCGATATCCAGTGACACGCCAGGCTGTTGCTGCAGATAAGCGCCGAGATCACTGAGCACCCGGCCACTGATAGACACAGTGCTGGAGTGACTGAGGCGCAAGGTGCCGAGCTGGCCATTGCCGACTTCGGTGGCCATGGCGCTAGCCTTGCTCAGCTCATTGAGCAAATTTTTTGCTCGCGGCAGAAACGCCTCGCCCGCTGCTGTGAGGCGAGGCTGGCGCGCGGTGCGTTCGAACAGCGGGGTCTGCAGGCGCGTCTCCATGTCCTTGATCTGCCGGCTCAGCGCCGATTGCGCAACGAACAAACGTTCAGCCGCAGCACTGAAACTGCCACATTCGGCGATTTCGACGAAGTAACGCAGTTGACGGGTTGAAAGCACCAGGTATGCCTTTTTGAGATGGGGGAGCGACTTTGAAGATATTAGTCGCAACCCTCGGCGCTGGCTAAAGTCATCTCAGGCTTATTAAGGAAGCGGATCGATGAGTGTGGCGGGGTTGTTGAGTGAATGGGCGTGGGGCGCTGGCGGCTGGGCTGTGATTGGGTTGGGCATCGCATCGGCTTACATCGTGTTCGGCATTGCCGGATTTGGCACCGCACTGGTGGCGGGGCCGATTCTGCTTCTGTTCATGCCGTTGTCGAAGATTGTGCCTCTGTTGGTGCTACTGGATTTCGTTGCAGCGTTCGGCAACCTGCTGCCGTCGCGGCGGGATGTGGCCAAGCCGGAGTTGTTGCGGCTACTGCCGTGCATGGCGCTGGGCTGCACGCTGGGAGTGATTTTCCTGCTTAATCTGAAATCCGATCTGTTGCTGTTGTTGATGGGCCTGTTTATCAGCGCTTATGCGGTTTACAGCCTGTGGGTCAAAGCCCGGCCGGCGCAATTGTCGGCGGCCTGGGCAGTGCCGATGGGCACGGTGGGCGGGTTGTTCGGCGCGCTGTTTGGCAGTGGCGGCTTTCTATACGCGATTTATCTCAACAGTCGGCTGCCGAAAGACGCCGCGCGGGCGACGCAAAGTGCGCTGATCAGTTGCAGCACGGTGGTGCGTTTGAGCCTGTTTGCCATCGCCGGTGTGTATGCCGAGCTACCCTTATTGATGCTGGCCTTGTGTTTGTTGCCGGCCATGGTGCTGGGGTTGTGGATCGGGCGGCGCTTGACCATGAAGTTGTCGCGCGAGGCGTTTGTGCGGCTGGTGACATGGCTGGTGCTGGCGAGCGGGCTGGCGTTGATCGGACGCTACCTCAGCACTTGACCGGATTTTGTCAGGGATTAAGCTGCCGGCCTTTAGGGCCTCTTCGCGAGCAGGCTCGCTCCCACAGGGAACTGCATGCCATTGTGGGAGCGAGCCTGCTCGCGAAGGCGTCAGAAGTCACACCGCAGGATTTCCCATGAATTCGCAAAGCATCATCGTCCCGAAAATCTCCACCCTGCCGGTCCACGAACCCCGGGCCCGGGCGATCGTGCGCTGGCTGGTGCGCAAGAACATCATCAAAGAAGAGCTGACAACCTGTGGCCGCACCGGCAACCGCATGGCTTACGCGATTGCCGATGGCGCCCGCGCCGTGGTCCTGCACCCGCAAGCGCTGCCATTTGGTGAGCCGATCAACGGGCTGGAGATCGTCACCAAACGCTGCATCTACACGCCGGCCAAGGGCTTTCTCGAAGAGGCTGGTTGTGCCGAGTGTCGTCGCGAGATCGGCGAAGCGCTGTTTGAAAGCCTCGAAGACTGGATGCCGGGGCGCACCGACAACTTCACCTGCCCGGAATGCGGTCACGAAGACGACATCAACGGCTTCCTGTACCTGCAGGAGTGCGGGTTTTCCAACCTCGGCTTCATCTTCAATAACTGGCTGGAGGCGGGCTTCAAGCAGAGCTTTATCGATGAGTTCGCCGATTGGCTCGATCAACCTGTCTCTTGGGTCAAGGTGGAGCTGTAGCGGCGGGGGTCTCCGTATATCAGCAACATTGATATTAAGCTGAGTTTTACATTGAACAGCAGGGGGTGGATGACTATAATGGCGCGCTTCCATTTTCCCGCTCGGGAGCCCCCGCGATGCTGCGTATCAGCCAAGAAGCTCTGACATTCGACGACATTCTCTTAGTGCCTGGTTATTCCGAGGTGCTTCCTAACGAAGTCAGTCTCAAGACCCGCCTTACCCGTGGCATCGAGCTGAACATTCCTCTGGTTTCTGCTGCAATGGACACCGTCACTGAAGCCCGTTTGGCAATCGCCATGGCTCAGGAAGGTGGCATCGGCATTATCCACAAGAACATGACCATCGAGCAGCAAGCTGCCGAAGTGCGTAAGGTCAAGAAGTTCGAAGCCGGCGTCGTCAAGGATCCGATCACCATCGAGGCTGATGCCACGGTACGTGACCTGTTCGAATTGACCCGCATGCACAACATTTCCGGCGTTCCGGTCCTGCACGATGGCGACCTGGTCGGCATCGTCACTTCCCGTGACGTGCGTTTCGAAACCCGTCTGGAAGCCACCGTACGTGAAGTGATGACGCCTAAAGAGCGTCTGGTCACCGTGCGTGAAGGCGCCGACAAGAACGAAGTCCGCGAGCTGCTGCACAAGCACCGTCTGGAAAAAGTTCTGATCGTCGATGACAAGTTTGCCCTCAAAGGCATGATGACCGTCAAAGACATCGAAAAAGCCAAAGCCTACCCGCTGGCCAGCAAGGACGATCAAGGTCGTCTGCGCGTTGGCGCTGCGGTCGGTACGGGTAAAGACACCGGTGACCGTGTAGCGGCTCTGGTCAACGCTGGCGTGGACGTCGTGGTAGTCGACACCGCGCACGGTCACTCCAAAGGCGTGATCGACCGCGTTCGCTGGGTTAAAGAGAATTTCCCTGAAGTGCAGGTGATCGGCGGCAACATCGCCACCGGCGCCGCAGCCAAGGCTCTGGCCGAAGCTGGCGCTGATGCGGTCAAGGTCGGTATCGGCCCTGGCTCGATCTGCACCACCCGTATCGTCGCCGGTGTCGGCGTCCCGCAAATCAGTGCCATCGCCAACGTCGCCGCTGCCCTTGAAGGCACTGGCGTACCGTTGATCGCCGACGGCGGTATCCGTTTCTCCGGTGACCTGTCCAAGGCCATCGTAGCCGGTGCTTCCTGCGTGATGATGGGCTCGATGTTCGCCGGTACTGAAGAAGCGCCGGGCGAAATCGAACTGTTCCAGGGCCGTTCGTACAAGGCGTATCGCGGCATGGGTTCGCTGGGCGCCATGTCCCAGGCTCAAGGTTCCTCCGACCGTTACTTCCAGGACTCCTCGGCAGGTGCCGAGAAACTCGTTCCGGAAGGCATCGAAGGCCGTGTGCCTTACAAAGGCACCCTGAGCGCGATCATTCACCAGTTGATGGGCGGTCTGCGTTCCTCGATGGGCTACACCGGTAGCGCCAACATCGAAGAAATGCGCACCAAGCCTGAGTTCGTGCGGATCACCGGCGCTGGCATGGCCGAATCCCACGTTCACGACGTGCAGATCACCAAAGAAGCGCCAAACTACCGCGTAGGTTGAGCCTTCAAGCAACAAGCAAAGCAACCGGGGCTGTTTGATTCAGCCCCGAGTTGTTTCTGAATCACGACTGTTTCTGAACGACTTAGACGAGACTGAATCATGGCCCTCGATATTCACGCTCACCGCATCCTGATCCTCGACTTCGGCTCGCAATACACCCAACTGATCGCCCGCCGCGTGCGCGAAATCGGTGTGTACTGCGAACTGCACCCGTTCGACATGGACGAAGATGCGATCCGCGAATTCGCTCCTAAAGGCGTCATCCTCGCCGGCGGCCCCGAGTCCGTGCACGTCGCCGACAGCCCGCGCTGCCCACAGGCAGTGTTCGATCTGGGCGTACCGGTCTTCGGTATCTGCTACGGCATGCAGACCATGGCCGAGCAACTGGGTGGCAAGGTTGAAGGTTCCGAACTGCGTGAGTTCGGTTACGCCCGCGTTGACGTGGTCGGCAAGAGCCGTCTGCTCGACGGCATCGAAGACCACATCGACGCTGACGGCCTGTTCGGCCTCGACGTATGGATGAGCCACGGTGACAAGGTCACCAAAATGCCGGAAGACTTCCACATCCTCGCCAGCACCCCGAGCTGCCCGATCGCCGGTATGTTCAACGACGACCGTGGCTACTACGGCGTGCAGTTCCACCCGGAAGTAACCCACACCAAGCAGGGCGGTCGCATCCTGTCGCGTTTTGTCCTCGACATCTGCGGCTGTGAAGCCCTGTGGACGCCGTCGAAGATCGCTGAAGACGCCATTGCCAACATCCGCGCCCAAGTCGGCACCGACAACGTATTGCTGGGTCTGTCCGGCGGCGTTGACTCTTCGGTAGTTGCCGCGCTGCTGCACAAAGCCATCGGCGACCAACTGACCTGCGTCTTCGTCGACAATGGCCTGCTGCGTCTGCACGAAGGGGAGCAAGTGATGGCCATGTTCGCCGAGAACATGGGCGTCAAGGTGATCCGCGCCAACGCTGAAGAGCAGTTCCTCAACAACCTGGCCGGCGAAGCTGACCCGGAAAAGAAGCGCAAGATCATCGGTCGCACCTTCATCGACGTATTCGATGCCCAGTCGAACAAACTGGAAAACATCAAGTACCTCGCTCAGGGCACCATCTACCCGGACGTGATCGAGTCGGCTGGCGCGAAAAGCGGCAAGGCCCACGTGATCAAGTCGCACCACAACGTGGGCGGCCTGCCGGAAGAGATGAACCTGAAACTGGTCGAGCCACTGCGCGAACTGTTCAAGGACGAAGTCCGTCGTCTGGGCCTGGAACTGGGCCTGCCGTACGACATGGTCTACCGTCACCCGTTCCCGGGCCCGGGCCTGGGCGTGCGCATCCTCGGTGAAGTGAAGAAGGAATATGCCGACCTGCTGCGTCGCGCTGACCACATCTTCATCGAAGAACTGCGCAAAGCCGACTGGTACCACAAGGTCAGCCAGGCCTTCGTCGTGTTCCAGCCAGTGAAATCGGTTGGCGTTGTTGGCGACGGCCGTCGTTACGCCTGGGTTGTGGCCCTGCGTGCTGTAGAAACCATCGACTTCATGACCGCGCGTTGGGCTCACCTGCCTTACGAACTGCTGGAAACCGTTTCCGGCCGCATCATCAATGAAATCGAAGGCATCTCCCGCGTCACTTACGACGTGTCGAGCAAGCCGCCGGCGACGATTGAGTGGGAATGATCTCACTACTCGTTGATTAACGAAAAACCCTTGGCCTGAAGCCAAGGGTTTTTTCGTTTCATGCCTTGAAAACGGGTTAGTTGGGTAAGCGACTTTGCAGGGTCAAGCCGATCTCTATCAAACGCTGGGATAACGCGCCGATGTCACGGAACATGATGCCGCTGATGCGCGGCATCGACTGTGCCCAGATGTAAACCTGACCATCCCCTCTGCGATTCACCATTGTTCGAACAATATTGCCGTCGCTGTTGCGACGTACAAGCGTGTATGCATTCTGTGTTTTTTCGAGCATGAACATGCCGTTGCGATTCAGCAGTGAATTCACCGTCGCCTCAGTCCACTGCGGCACAGGTGTTTCGATCTGCAAGCGCAAATCAGCGAATAGAAAGTCGGATGAGTTGCGCGTCGATGCACCGTTATCAAACGGCCCCCGAGCGACTTCCAGTCCCGGGTCGATTCGGATGCCGGGCACTTCGGTGGACGTCGCTTCTTCAATGCGTAAACCGATGCCGCCCCTGATTTCGCTGATGCCTGGCAGATTTCTAAAAGTATTGGTGTTCGTTGCCTCGACCAGGGCAACCCATTTGCCTGGTCTGTTGAGGAACTCGTCACCCCACATGATTTGCGAGGCGAGCCGGGCATGGATCATCTGCTCTTCGATCGAAGTCAGTGGTACCTTCAGCTTGTAACTGTGCGCGCCTTCAAGACCGTGAGGCCGGATGCCATTGGCCTGGGCAGCCTTGATCAGTTCAAGCATGTTGAACCGGCCATCAGGGTCGGTACCCAGGCTGGACAGGTAGGCTCGAAGACCCTCTGACATCTCTCCCGACAGGTAAAAGTCGTTGAGATCTGCCTGGGCAAAATCGCTCAGCAAACCACGTACGTACAGTGTGTCGATATGCCGTGCGAACGCCGGCATGTTTTCGATCATGAAACGCATGCTGGCGATGCGATCAAGGGTTTCGCCGACGACCAGTCCATCGGTATTGGCAAAGATGCGATCAATCAACTCAGCCGTCTGCATCTCGGCATCGATTTGCGGGATGACTGGCCGTGCGGGCAGGTTGGTCCAGTTCAGCTCTGAGTAATACTCTTTGGCCTCGTTCAGCAGGGACGAGCGCCTGTCGCGAAAATAGGCCGCGTACGTATCGGCAGTCGATGGTTTACCGCGGTTTGCACTGGCGAGCTCGGCGAAGGTCTCGGGCAAGTTCATTGCCCATCTTTTCATTTTCGCCATGTCCATTCCTGCGATGTCGTTGACCGGATTCACCAGGCGCAGTGGTCGCGCGACCGGTGAAACCGCTTCGACGAGGGGGAGCTCCGCTGACGGGGTTGATGAGGCTGGGGCCGAGGATGAGGACGAGGGCAGGTCAATGCCCAGTAAACAGGCCTTGCCCACGCATTGGCCGCCTCCCCTGAGACGCAACGCGGGCATGCGTTCCCACTTGCCGCTACTACCGAAGCGTACTGGCAACGAGTAAGCGAACTGATTGGGGCGCTCGGGATTGACGATGGCCCAGTTGCCAGCGTCTTCGGATTCGGCAAAGTAGCGCACGTAGTAAGCCGCACCCTCTATTTCGATGGCATAGCCCGGCTCCTTGTCCAGGCGGTAAATGCCCTCATACTTGCCTGGAGCTGCCTCTGCAGAACGCTGGGCAAGTAGCTCGTTGCATCGATATTTGGCAGGAATCTTTGGAACAGACCAACCTTGGCGCGCAGCCGCCGTGGCCAACTGCCGGGTGGATGCGATGGTGGTCTCGGTGGCGATTTCGTTTGCCAGCTCAACGGTCGCCTGTGGATCAATCGTCGCGACTGGCGGTTGATCCACAGGCGGCAAGAAGGGTGCGTCAGGCGCAGTGAACTCGACCAAACCGAGCATTTCTTGCGCTTCGGCAAACTCCACCTGCGGGCCCACTTCAAGTTGCGCGCCCGTGCTGATCAGAAACGGAATGTTGAACACAATGTCGATCGCATTCAGCACTGCGCCGGTAACTCCGGCCTTGCGTTCGGTTGGCGTGGTGCCGTTGATGGCCTGATCAATGTTCAATCCCATGTTCGCGATGCTGGCGCCAATCAAAGGCAACGCCACAGGCCAGCCCACCGCTGCCATCGGGCCGAATACTTTCAGACCGGCACTCAAATAACCGATCCAGAGTTTTTTGCGCAATTGACTGTTGGAAGTGAGTACAAGGTGCGCCTCGGCAACCATGGCCGTACGTGTCGACTCGCTCAACCAAGTGAATGCGTCACCGCTGATCGCGACGTTGCTGCGATTGATCATTTGATGATCGCTGTGACCCCAAGTGCTCACCAGGCGGTTCATCAGATCGGTGAGGTTTTCGGTCAAGTGATTGCGGTCAGCCAGCGGGAAATGCTTGAGAAAAGCCGTGCGCTTGTCCTCTGAATTCATCTGCTCCAGCATCCACCAATGCAGATCCGCTTCATTCTCCATCAAGAGGAATGTCTGGGCTTCGCCTGGCAAGTAAAGGGTCTGGCGGCCACTGTCTTCCACCAGACGCAGTGCATTGGAAGCTACGTGGCCATCGAGATCCAGCGCCCGCACTTCAGCACCGACCGGGTGTAACGCTTGCAGCATTGGCAAGGTAACGGGCCAGGTGACGGGCCCGATTACCGAGTCGACGACGCGCTGAAAGTCAGTTCCGTCAAGGTCACCCTGTTGCAGCGCCTGCACCGCCAGGCTGAGAAAGTTGCACTTTGCCAGGGCTCGGAAGTTATCCGACGAGGTTTGCCAGAAAGTCGTCAGTTGGCCTATGTAGCGCGCGCTGAAGTCGACGTCCCAGAACGCCTTCAGCACATCACTGCCCAGCAACCGGACTTCATTGCTCTGATTGAAGTTTTCTGCCTCCGGGCCATCCGAGTAGAACCCGCAGTAAAGACCAAGCAGATCTGCGTTGTCTTGATCAGTCGCGCGAAAGCGATGGATCACCAACTGTGTGAGGGTGAGCGTTTCGTAAGGCTTTTCCAGCAAATGTTCCCAACCCGTGAAGGTCAGCGTGCTGCTCTGCGCCGTGTTGAAACGGTGGAAGTAAACACGGTCGGAATCGAGGCCGGACAGTCCGTTGTCCGCCAGTATTTCGTTGGCCACTTGATGGGCAGCGTCGAGCAGACTCGGGCAGGTCTGCACGATCGTCGCAGCAATGGCTTTGAGGGCGGTTTTGTCCTCAGCGTTTGGCAGGAGACGTCGTTCGGGGGAGGTCATGCGTTCTTCATCCTTGAGAAACAAAGACTGAGCATGACCGATTCGCTCAAGGGCAGTGCACTACCCGGCTACCGCATATTGCTCCCCTATTGATAATAGAGTGGGGTGATGGAGGAGGACTGTTTGTCCGGCGTCCTCCAGGCGCTAGCTGGATTCGCAAGTGCAGAGGAAGGTTGATGAAAAATGCCAGTCAGTTTTGCTGACTGGCATTTTTCGTTGTCGGGCCTTCCTTGCTCAGTTTTAACCGGAGAGCCTCAATCAGGGATCCGGCTACGCAATATCAGCCCGGTATCGGACAACCGTTGAGACATGTCCTTCAGGTTGGCGAATGCGATGTCATTCACCCGCTGCCACGCAGGTCGGTGGAGGGAGACCTTGCCGTCACTCGATCGAGTGATCGGTGTGCGTTGCAGCATGCCTTGTTTGCTGCGGTGTATCAGCGTGTAGCGCTCACCTGCTTTTTCGAATAGATACATACCTCGCCTGTGCAAGACACTCTCTAGCGTTTCTTCGGTCCAGGTTACCTCGGGTGCCGGCATTCTCAAGCGCAGATCGGCACGCAGAAGATCTGGATTGCCTTGCCTGACGGTGCCACCGGGCGAGCTGCCGCGTGGTACTTCAATACCCGGATCGACATCCACGCCCAGCTCTTCACCGGCGCCGACTTCATCGATTCGCAAGCCTATTCCCCCCTTCAGTTCACTGATGCCCAGCAGTCCTCTGAAGGTATTGGTGCTGTGAGCATCGGTTACTACGATCCATTTTCCCGGGCTGTTGAGGTAGACGTCACCGGTCATGATGTCGTTGGTCAGGAAGGTGTTCATCATTTGCTCGTCGACGGAGGGCAGCGGTGTTTTCATTTTGTAGCTGGCGGCGCAATCGATCGCCTGAATCCGAACCCCGTTCGCTCGCGCGACCTGGACCAGTTCCAGTGGGTTGAATCGACCGGCGGGATCGGTGCCCAGGCTGTTCAGGTAAGTGTGTAAATCCGCAGTCATATTGCCGCTGGTGAAGTAGCGGTTCAGTTCCACTTGAGCGAAGTCACTGAGCAGGCCGCGCAGATAAAGGGTTTTCACGTGTCGGGCCAGCGCCGGCATGTTTTCAATCAGAAAACCCATGCTGGCAATACGATCGAGGGTTTCTCCGACCACCAGCCCGGAGGCACTTTCAAAAACACCATCGATGAGATCGGTCAGTGGCATCAGCCGGTTGACCCCGGGTATGACCGGGCGCGGGGGCTGGATGACCCACGGCAGGTTCTTGAAAAAGCTTCGGGCCGAACTTTGCAGAAGTTGGCGTTTGCCGGCGGCATACAACTCGAACGGATCGTCCATGGCGAAACCGCCGGCACCGTCGGGCTGCAACCGGGCATGGGTTTCGTTGAGGTTCAACGCCCAGGCTTTTATCGAACGGCGTACCGACGGTTCGATGTCAAAGGCACTGGTCACCGGGCGTGGGGGCCGCGATGTCGAGGGTTGCGGTTCTTCTGCCGGTTGCACGGGCGTTTCGGGCGAGGCAGGTTCGAAGGTGTCGAGTTCGAGATCCGGGGCGCATTGTTTGCCCATGCACTGGCCGCCACCCTTGAGACCCAAGGCTGGCATGCGCTCCCATTCTCCTTCGCCATTGAGACGCACAGGCAGCGCGTGGACAAGCTGGTTTGGGCGCTCAGGGTCGACGATCGCCCAGTCGCCGTTGCCGTGAGCGTTGGCGAAGTAGCGCACATAGTACGGCGTGTCATTCATCAGAATGGCATAGGGCGGATCCGAGTCGAGGCGGTAGACACCCTGGAATTTCCCCGACTCTTCGCCGAGCGCTGTGCCATCAAGCAACTCGTTGCATTGGTAGCGTTCGGGCACCGGAGGCGGTAGGTCGTTTTGCGCCGGAATTAGCGTCGTTTCATCGACATTTGGCAGGGTGATGTCGGCATCGTCCGGCACCATGATCGGCTCTTGGTAATCGGCTTCGGCAGAGGCATTCAAGGCTTCGCTGTACTCAACCATCTCGGCGGCTTCTGCAGCCTCGACCTCGGCACCAACCTCCAGCATCGGCCCGGTGCCGATCAGCAATGGAAGGTTGAATAACAGATTGATACCACTCAAAACCGCACCCAGCACGCCGGCCTTGCGTTCGGCCCTTGTCTTGCCGTTTTGCGCCTGATCGATATTCAGACCCATGCTGGCAAGGGTGGCGCCAATCACCGGTAGCGCCAGCGGCCAACCGACAGTGGCCATCGGACCAAATACCTTGAGGCCCGCACTCAGATAGCCGATCCACAGTTTCTTGCGCAGATCGCCATTGGATGTCAGAGACAGGTGGGCTTCAGCAAACATCGCCTGACGTGTCGAGTCGCGCAGCCAACTGAATGCATCATCGCTCAGTTCCTGGTTTGTGCGGTTGATCAGGTGATGGTCGGCCCGGCCCCAGGTGGCCACCAAGCGATTCATCAGATCGGGCATGTTCTCGCTCATGTGCTGACGATCGGCGAGGGCAAAATGCTCCAGGAAGGTCGCGCGGCGTTTGGCGTCGTTCAGTTGATCCAGAACCCACCAATGCAGGTCTGCCGGCGTTTCCTTGACCACGAACGCTGCGGTCGCACTCGGCAGATAGATAATCTGCCGACCGGCAGAATCGACGAAGCGTAGCAATTGCGTGGAGATATGTCCGTCAATGTCGAAGGCGAACACATCCCCCGTTGTCGCGTGGCTTGATTGCAACATGCTCAGGGTGACCGGCCAGCTAACCGGTCCCACCACTGAGTCCACCAGCCATTGAAAGTCACTGCGGGTGAGTTGCCCAAGGTCCAGCGCCTGCACTGCACGGCTAAGGAAATTGCACTTGGCCAAGGTGCGGAAATCCTCGCCGTGGCTGTTCCAGAAGTCCGTCAGCGTGGCGCTGTAGTACCCACTGAAATCGAGGCTCCAGAACGCCTTCAAGACCTCGTTGCCGTGCAGGCACACCTGGTTTTTTTCGTCGAAATTTTCGCCCTGCGGACCTTCGCTGTAGAAGCCACCGTACAGATCGAGCAGGTCGGCGTTGTCCTGGTCGGTGGCACGAAAACGATGAATGACCAGCTGTGTCAGGGTCATCGATTCGTAGGGTTTCTCGCGGATGTGCTCCCAGCCGGTAAACGAGCGAGTGCTGCTCTGGGCCGTCTTGAAGCGATGGAAATAAACCTCATCCGGGTCGAGGCTCGACAGGCCTTTTGCTTCCAGCAGATCACGGGCGGCTTCATGGGCAGCGTCCTGCAGTCCGGGGCAATTGTGCACGACGGTATAGGCGATTCGCTTCAGAGCTGCCTTGTCTGCCGCGTTAGGCAGAAGGCTTTGTTGGGTGGCGTACATGCTTTCTCCATCCTTGAGAAATGAAGGCCGAGCATGGCCGATTCGCTCAAGGGGAGTGCACTACATATATACCGCACATGATCGTTGGAAACGTGTCGGGGTCAGCGCCGTGCCACGTCGGAAAAGTAGAATTTGTCGAGGGTGTGGCGGGATTCGGTGTACTCGAACTGACGCCCGTCCTGGAGGAAGGTCTGGTTGCTGACCACGATCACATGGCTCTGGCCATCGAGGTCCAGGTGCAGTTGATCATCCTTGCTGCGCGGCACCGCTTCGATGGTGCGTTGGGCGTAGGCAATCTGTAGCTGCAGGGTCTGCTCGATATGGGCGTAGATCGATTGCTCGGCGATGTCGAGGGACAGGCCGGGAATCACTTCGCTGACGAAGTGGTTGATGTCGAGGATCACGCGTTTACCGTCGATCCGCCGCACACGTTTGATTCGGGTGATGAGGCTGCCGGGTTCGGCATGGATGTGCTCGAGCAGGGCACCTTCGAGCGGGATCTGGCTCAGCTCGACCACTTCGGTGCTGACATCTTTGCCCAGGCGCGGATAGGTTTCCTGGAAACTGACGATGCCGCCGAGCTGAAACTCGATCGGGTTGGTCGACAGCACAAAGGTGCCCTTGCCGTGGATTTTCTGCGCAAAGCCGCGCTCCTGAAGCAGTTCAATGGCTTTGCGCACCGTGCCTCGGCTGGCCTGATAGCTGTCCATCAGTTCGGTTTCGGAAGGCAGGCGTGCGCCGCGCTCCAGGCGTTCAGTCGTGATGCTGGCCAGCAGATCGCTATAGATCTGGTTGTATTTGCTCATGGGTAGGCTCGGTGCCGACTGTGCTCAAAGCTTCGAACCTTAAGGCCAGGGTAGGGCTTTGTCCATGTGGGCGATGGAAATCACCCTAAGGCAGGGTAGGAAAATTCGCCTTCGGTCTGGCAGGAACATACATAAACAAACTCGTCTGTACGAGTTGTTGCATTAACTCGTACAGACGAGTATTTTTCGCTTCGGCGTGCTGCCAATAACAACAATCCATAGCGGAAGAACTAGCATGAGCCACGACTATCCGAACATCACCAGGCAATTGCTGCAAAGCCTCGGCGGCAGCGACAACCTCGAACAGGCCGCCCATTGCGTCACGCGGTTGCGGCTGGCCCTGAAAGATCCGGGCCTGGTCGACAGTGCCATGCTCAACCAGATCGACCTGGTCAAAGGCTCGTTCTTTACCGGTGGCCTGTATCAGGTGGTGATCGGTCCGGGCGAAGTGGAAAAGGTCTATGCCGAACTGCGTCGTCAGACCGGTCTCGCGGCGTCGACGATCGCTGACGTCAAACAGAAAAGCACTGAAAAGATCAACGCCATGCAGCGTCTGGTGCGGGTGTTTTCCGACGTGTTCATGCCGATTCTGCCGGCGCTGATCATTGCCGGCCTGCTGATGGGCATCAACAATCTACTGGGTGCCAAAGGCATGTTCATCGACGGGCAGACCCTGCTCGATGCCTACCCGAAACTCGATGGGCTGTGGAGCCTGATCAATCTGATGGCCAACACCTCGTTCGTGTTTCTGCCGGCGCTGGTGGGCTGGTCGGCGGCCAAGCGCTTCGGCGGCAGCGAGATCCTCGGCATCGTCCTCGGTCTGATGCTGGTGCACCCGGATCTGCTTAACGCCTGGAACTACGGCAAGGCCGTGGCCGGGCTGGACGGGCAGCAGTTGCCGTACTTCGACATTCTCGGATTGTTTCAGGTGGAAAAGGTCGGCTATCAGGGGCAGATCTTGCCGATTCTGCTGGCCGCTTACGTAATGAGCTTCATCGAAAAATGGCTGCGCGCGCGCGTGCCCAACGCCATTCAGTTACTCGTGGTACCGATCACCACCATCGTCGTTACCGGCGTATTGGCGCTGGCCGTGATTGGCCCGGTAACCCGCCACATCGGCATCTTCATCACCGAAGGGCTGGTCATGCTGTTTGACCTGGCACCAATGGTGGGTGGCGCCATTTTCGGTCTGCTGTATGCGCCGCTGGTGATCACCGGCATGCACCACATGTTTCTCGCGGTCGACCTGCAATTGATCTCGACCCAGGGCGGTACCTTCATCTGGCCGATGATCGTCATGTCCAACCTTGCTCAGGGCAGTGCCGCCCTGGCGGTGTTCTGGATGACCCGTAATGCACGGGACAAGAGCATGGCGTCGACTTCGGCAATCTCTGCCTACTTCGGTATCACCGAGCCGGCGATGTTCGGCGTCAACCTGCGCTACAAGTTTCCGTTTTATGCCGCGCTGACCGGTTCGGCACTGGGCTGCGTGTTCCTGTCGCTGAACAAGGTTCAGGCCTCGGCCATCGGCGTCGGCGGACTGCCGGGGTTCATCTCGATCATCCCGCAGTACATCCCGATGTTTGTGCTGGGGATGCTGATTGCCATGCTCGTGCCGTTTGTTTTGACCTGTGCATTGAGCATGAAGATCGTCCGGCCCGGTTATCGGGTTGCCTGAACAATCGCTTTCGCGAGCAGGCTCGCTCCCACAGTTGATTGCATTTCAATCTGGGCGCGAGCCGCACGGACTTATTGAAGGAGTTGTGCCATGCAAGACTGGCAGCGTTCGGTGATCTACCAGATCTATCCGAAGAGTTTTCATAGTCACGCCGGCAACCCGACGGGTGATCTGCTCGGTATCGTCGCCAAACTCGATTACCTGAAGTGGCTGGGCGTCGACTGTTTATGGATAACGCCATTTTTGCGTTCGCCGCAACGCGATAACGGCTATGACATCAGCGATTACTACGCCATCGACCCGAGCTACGGCAGCATGGCCGACTGCGAATTGCTGATCGCCGAGGCGGGCAAGCGCGGGATCAAGCTGATGCTCGACATCGTGGTCAATCACACCTCGATCGAACACGTCTGGTTTCAACAGGCGCGCAGCAGCCTCGACAACCCGTACCGTGACTTCTACATCTGGCGTGATCAGCCGAACAACTGGGAATCCAAGTTCGGCGGTTCCGCCTGGGAGTACGAAGCCCAGACCGGTCAGTATTACCTGCACCTGTTCGACCACACCCAGGCCGACCTGAATTGGGACAATCCCAAGGTGCGCGCTGAAGTATTCCGGATGATGCAATTCTGGCGAGACAAGGGCGTCGGCGGTTTTCGCCTGGACGTGATCAATCTGATCTCCAAGCCTGCGGACTTCCCCGAAGACGACAGCGATGGCCGACGCTTTTATACCGACGGGCCGAATGTCCACGCGTACTTGCAGCAGATGCACCGCGAAGTTTTCGAAGGGCACGACCTGATCAATGTCGGCGAGATGTCATCGACCAGCCTCGAACACTGCATTCGCTATTCGAATCCGCAGTCGAAAGAGTTGTCGATGACCTTCAACTTTCATCACCTGAAAGTCGATTATCCAAACCTGCAGAAGTGGGTACGCGCCGACTTCGATTTCCTTCAGCTAAAGAAAATTCTGTCCGACTGGCAGACCGGCATGCAGGCGGGTGGCGGCTGGAACGCGCTGTTCTGGTGCAACCACGATCAGCCGCGCGTGGTCTCGCGCTTCGGCAACGACGGCGAGTACCGCGAATGCTCGGCGAAGATGCTCGGCACCGCACTGCACTTTCTCCAGGGCACGCCGTTCGTCTATCAGGGCGAAGAGTTGGGCATGACCAATCCGGGGTTCGAATCGATCGAGCATTACCGCGATGTCGAGACGCTGAACATCTTTCGCCTCAAGCGCGAAGCCGGCAGCAGCGATGCCGACAACATGGCGGCGATCATGCAGAAGTCCCGCGATAACGGTCGCACGCCGATGCACTGGGACGCTGGGCCGAACGCCGGTTTCAGCAGCGTCGAGCCGTGGATCGGTGTGCCGGCCAATGCTGCGCAGATCAACGTCGCAAACCAGCTCGACGACCCGGACTCGGTGTTGCATCACTACCGCCGTCTGATCGCGCTGCGCCGCAGTGAACCGTTGATCACCGACGGGCTGTACCAACAATTACTGCCCGAACATCCGCAGGTCTGGGCGTATGTGCGTGAAGGTGACGCCGAGCGTTTGTTGGTGGTGAACAACTTCTACGGGACAACCTGTGAAGTGGAATTACCGGCGACGGTCATCAGTGAATCGATGAGCCAGCGCCTGTTGATCAGCAATTATCCAGAGGGCGCGTTGCGCAAGCGCCAGGTGACGTTGCGACCTTACGAGTCCTTCGTCCTGCACCTGATCGATCCCTGACCTTTAACTAAAAAAACAACGTTCAAAAAACACGCAGAGCACTGCGCGGGGGATTTCTGCGCGCCGAATTCATGCAACCAGACAATAAAAACAATGGGGTGGCTTATGAAAACAACAATAAATCGCAGCCTTGCAGTCGCAGGTTTTTGCCTGGCCTTACCGCCAACGTCACAAGCGCTGGAGTTTGGCGGCTACCTGCGCAGCGGTGTCGGCACGTCAGTCAACAGCAGCGGTCAGTCGTGCTTCCAGTTACCGGGTGCGCAGACCAAATATCGCTTGGGTAACGAATGCGAGCAGTACGGCGAACTCGAGTTGCGGCAGGACCTGTACACCCTTGACGACGGTTCGGTACTGAGTGTCGACGGGATGGCCTCGCTATATAACCGCTACGACCGCAGCCCCACGTTCAAAGACGACAATGGTTCAATCCGCTTGCCGCAGGCCTACGCACAGTGGTCGGCGATGCCCGCGCTCAACGGTGGTTCATTGTGGGCCGGACGCCGTTACTACAAGCGCAATGACATCCATATTTCCGACTTCTACTACTGGAACCAGAGCGCCACGGGGGGCGGGGTCGAAGACGTGTTGATCGGCGATCTGAAATACAGCTACGCCTTCTCGCGCAAGGACAACCTGTACCAGAAGGACTACATCAATCGGCACGACTTCAACATCGCCGGTTTCAAGACCAATCCTGGCGGTGAGCTGGAGTTCGGCTTGAGTTATATCGACAAACCCGACAGCCGCGATGCCCACCGGGGCTGGGCGATCACCACGCAACATGTGCAGACGGATTTTCTCGGCGGCAAAAACAAACTGGCGCTGCAATACGGTGAAGGGCCGGGCACCGGACTGGGTTATACCGGCAACGTCAAACTGGACGACAGCAATAAAAGTTATCGAGTCGTCGAGTTTTTCGACTGGCAGGTGACGCCGCGCTTCGGTGGCCAGATTGAAGCGGTGTACCAGAAAGACATCCGCCCGGACGGTGTCGACCAGAACTGGATCTCGCTGGGGGTGCGACCGACTTATGCGCTCAGCGAACACTTCAAACTGGTCACCGAGCTGGGTCACGATCAAGTCGAAGCTCCGGGGGGTACGCGCAAACTGAGCAAATTTACCTTTGCCCCGACCTGGTCGCCGAAAGGCCCGGAGTTCTGGGCGCGTCCCGAGGTGCGGCTGTATTACACGTACGCAACCTGGAACGAGGCGGCCAAACGCGCGGCCAACGAACTGGCCAAAGGCTCGGCACTCTCCGACACCGGCGCCTTCGGTAGCGCTCGCCACGGTGCGAATGTCGGATTGCAGGTCGAATACTGGTGGAAATAAGCGATGCTGATGGAGCGTCGCGCTCCATGGGCACTTCAAAGAACAAAACTGCAGGTGACGTCATGGCCACACCCCAACCATTGCAATTGCTGGCTCCCTTGTCCGGTGTCCTGATCGCGCTTGAGCAGGTGCCCGATCCGGTGTTTTCCGGGCGCGTGATCGGCGACGGTCTGTGCATCGACCCGACTTCATCGACCCTGTGTGCGCCCATGGCCGGCGTCATCAGCAACGTGCAGGCCAGCGGGCATGCCGTGAGCATCACCGATGACCATGGCGTACAAGTGTTGATGCACATCGGCCTTGATACCGTGAACCTCGGCGGGCAAGGCTTCACCCGCCTCGTTGAAGAGGGGCAACGGGTTGCCGCCGGACAAGCGTTGATCGAATTCGACGCCGATTACATTGCCCGGCATGCGCGCAGCCTGATGACGTTGATGCTGGTGGTCAGCGCAGAGCCGTTCACCTGGCGGGTCGCGTCGAGCGGATGGGTCGAAACCGGTCAGCCGTTGCTTGAGCTCGCCCGTACTCAGGCTTGTGGCGTGGATGCTGGCGCGGCAGAAGGTCAGGCCGTGTTCTCTCAAACGTTGAAACTGCCCAATCCCAACGGATTGCACGCGCGCCCGGCAGCGGTGTTCGCGCAAGCGGCAAAGGGCTTCGCGGCAAAGATTTACCTGCATAAACAGCAGGCTCAGGCCAACGCCAAATCCCTGGTGGCGATCATGGCGTTGCAGACCGCGTGCGGCGACAGCGTGCAGGTCAGTGCGGTGGGCGAAGATGCTGACGCGGCAATCGAGGCGCTGACTCGATTACTGATTGAAGGCTGCGGTGAAACGGTGACGGCGGTGGCGCCTGTCGAGCTGGTCGAAACCGAGGTTCTGACCCTGCTGCGTGGCGTCTGCGCGTCACCCGGTTCGGCGTTGGGCCAAGTGGTGCAGATCAGCGAGCCGGTGTTCGACGTCAGCGAGTTCGGCGGCGGAGCAGACGGCGAGCGCGAGGCCCTCGCCAATGCCCTGATCGAAGCCGATCTGGCCTTGCAGCATTTGCGCGACACCGCCGCTGGCGAGGCCGAGGCCGAGATCTTCAAGGCGCATCAGGAACTGCTCGAAGATCCGGGGCTGCTCGATCAGGCCCAGGCATTGATCAGTGAAGGCAAAAGCGCGGCGTTTGCCTGGCGCGCGACCACTGAAGAAACCGCGGCGATGTTTCGCCAACTGGGCAGTGCGTTGCTGGCTGAACGGGCGGCGGACCTGACCGATGTCGGGCGCCGCGTGCTCAAGCTATTGCTGGGGATAGGCGAGCAGGCGATGGAGCTGCCGCATGGAAGCATTCTGATTGCCGATCAACTGACCCCGTCGCAGACCGCCGGCATCGATACCAGCAAGGTGCTGGGTTTTGCCACGGTCGGCGGCGGCGCAACCAGTCACGTGGCGATTCTTGCGCGCGCCTGTGGTCTGCCGTCGATCTGCGGGGTGCCGGTGCAGATGTTGGCGTTGAGTAACGGCACCCCGGTGTTGCTCGATGCCGACAAGGGCGAATTGCATGTGCGTCCCGATCCTGCGGCCGTCAGTCAATGGCAGGCGCGGCACGCACAACAGCGTCAACGCCATGAGCATGAGTTGGCCAGCGCAACGCTCGCGGCGCGGACCCGAGACGGCCATCACATCGAGGTGTCGGCCAACGTCGCCTCGTTAGCGGAAACCGAGCAGGCCATGGCCCTCGGCGGTGCGGGCGTCGGCCTGCTGCGTTCGGAGTTTCTCTACCTGGACCGTAATCATGCGCCGAGCCATGACGAACAGGCTGCGACCTACAGCGCCATCGCTCGCTGCGTGGGACCTGCGCACAATCTGGTGGTGCGCACCCTTGATGTCGGTGGTGACAAACCGCTGGCCTACGTGCCGATGGACAGCGAAACCAACCCGTTCCTTGGCGTGCGCGGCATTCGTTTGTGCCTGGAGCGCCCGCAGTTATTGCGTGAGCAGTTCCGGGCCATGCTCGGCTGCTGCGAGCTGACACGTTTGCACATCATGTTGCCGATGGTCACACAACTGTCGGAGCTGCGTCTGGCGCGGCAAATGCTCGACGAGGAAATCCTCGCGCTGGGGCTAACGCAACGGCCGAAACTGGGGATCATGATCGAGGTGCCGGCCGCGGCGCTGATGGCGGACCTGTTTGCGCCGCTGGTGGATTTTTTCTCGATCGGCACCAATGACCTGACGCAATACACCCTGGCGATGGATCGCGATCACCCGCGTCTGGCCAGTCAGGCGGACAGTTTTCATCCCTCGGTATTGCGCCTGATCGCCATGACCGTCAAGGCCGCGCACGCCCATGGCAAATGGGTCGGAGTCTGCGGGGCAATGGCCTCGGAACGTCTGGCGGTGCCGTTGTTGCTGGGGTTGGGCGTGGATGAACTGTCGGTGAGCGTGCCGATGATTGCACCGGTAAAGGCGACGGTGCGCGAACTCGAGCTGGCCGATTGTCAGATCATCGCCCAACAGGTGCTGGGGCTGGAAAGTGCCGGGCAGGTGCGCGAGGCGTTGCAGCTCTTTCACGAGGCAACCGTCGATACTTTACGGGTTCTGGAGAACTGAAGATGTTGGATAAATTGCAGAAGGCATTCTGGAAAGCCCTGACCCCGGATCTGGTGGTGGACACACCCGAAGTCCCCGCCGAGCCGTGCGCCGGATTGAGCGCCGCCATCGTCGCGGCGCTGGGCGGTGTGGATAATCTCCAGTCACAGCAACCGCTGGCGTTGACGCGGGTGCGGGTAGTATTGCGTGATGTGTCGGGTATCGATCAACAGGCGTTGAGCGCCGCCGGGGTCGCGGGCGTGATGCCCTTGGAGGATGGTGTCGTTCACCTGATTACCGGGCTGCGACCTTAAGCCGGTCAAGGGCATGCGGCCTCAGGTCGCCCTTACTGTTTCTCAACCGCAGGTGTATCGTATTCGCCTTTTGCAGGCTTTCAGGGCCTGTCGCTGATACGTGAGGTAGTTGAGTTCATGTCCTTTACCCGTCGCCAAATCCTCGGTGGCCTGGCCGGTCTTGTTGTCGTTGGTGTCGGTGCGGGGGGCGCGTCGCGGTATTGGCTGGGAAAAATGGCCGACGCCGAAGCGGGCCACGACTATGAGCTGATCGCCGCACCGCTGGACGTCGAGCTGGTGCCGGGGCACAAGACCGAGGCCTGGGCATTTGGTCCGTCGGCGCCGGGCACCGAGTTGCGGGTGCGTCAGGGTGAATGGCTGCGGGTGCGTTTCATCAACCACTTGCCGGTGGCGACGACCATTCACTGGCATGGCATTCGTCTGCCGCTGGAAATGGACGGTGTGCCGTACGTTTCGCAGCTGCCGGTGTTGCCGGGCGAGTACTTCGATTACAAATTCCGCGTGCCGGATGCCGGTAGCTACTGGTATCACCCGCATGTCAGCAGCAGCGAAGAGCTCGGGCGCGGCTTGGTCGGGCCATTGATCATAGAAGAGCGCGAGCCGACCGGTTTCAAGTACGAAAAGACCCTGAGTCTGAAAAACTGGCACATCGATGACGAAGGCAATTTCGTCGAGTTCAGTATTCCCCGTGAAGCGGCTCGTGGCGGTACGGCGGGGCGGTTGTCGACCATCAACGGCGTGCCGAACCCGGTGATCGAACTGCCGGCCGGGCAGATCACCCGGGTGCGTTTGCTCAACCTCGACAACACGTTGACTTACCGCATCAACATTCCCGGCGTCGAAGCGCAGATCTATGCGCTGGACGGCAACCCGGTCGAACCGCGGCCGCTGGGCAAGGAATACTGGCTGGGCCCGGGCATGCGTATCTGTCTGGCGATCAAGGCGCCGGCAGCGGGTGAAGAATTGTCGCTGCGCAACGGCCCGGTGCGTCTGGGCACGCTGCGTTCAGTGGCCAATAACGATGCGCCGACTGACTGGCCGAAAGCGCTGCCGGCCAATCCGGTGGCGGAGCCGGACCTGGCCAATGCCGAGAAACTCAACTTCAATTTCGAGTGGGTCGGTTCGGTATCGGTCAACGTCGACAACGGCAGGCCGCCGAGCCTGTGGCAGATCAACGGCAAGGCCTGGGACATCACCGACAAGACCTGCGCCGACCGGCCGATTGCCAGTCTGAAACTGGGGCAGAGCTACATCTTCGAATTGAAGAACATGACCCAGTATCAGCACCCGATCCACCTGCACGGCATGAGTTTCAAGGTGATCGCGTCGAACCGGCACAAGATCATTCCGTATTTCACCGACACCTATCTGCTGGGCAAGAACGAGCGCGCGCAAGTGGCGCTGGTGGCCGATAATCCGGGGGTGTGGATGTTCCACTGCCACGTGATCGATCACATGGAAACCGGCCTGATGGCCGCCATCGAGGTGAAGTGATGCGCCAGATTCGCCCTGCGGCAATTATCGACCGCAGCCGTGATCGCGATTTCATGCGCGAAGCGCTGCTCCTCGCCGCACAAGGCGCAGCCCTCGGCGAAGTGCCGGTGGGCGCGGTGCTGGTGCAGGACGGCGAGATCATCGGTCGCGGTTTCAATTGCCCGATCAGCACCAGCGACCCGAGTGCCCACGCGGAAATGGTCGCCATTCGCGAGGCCGCGCAGGCGGTGGATAACTATCGTCTGCCGGGCAGCACGCTGTATGTGACGCTGGAGCCGTGCAGCATGTGCGCCGGTTTGATCGTGCATTCGCGGGTGGCGCGGGTGGTGTATGGCGCGCTGGAACCGAAAGCGGGGATTGTGCAGAGCCAAGGGCAGTTTTTTACCCAGGCTTTTCTCAACCATCGAGTGCTGTATGAAGGCGGGGTTTTGGCCGAAGAGTGTGGCGCCGTGCTGACCGAATTCTTCCGTGCTCGCCGCGCAAAAAGCCCCTCACCCTAACCCTCTCCCGGGGGAGAGGGGACTGACCGAGCTGGATGGGCCAAGTCCGTCGACCTGAGATTCCGAGTCGAACTCAAGTCTTGAAAAGCTCAACGATCAGCCCCCTCTCCTTGGGGAGAGGGGACTGACCGAGCTGGATGGGCTAAGTCCGTCGACCTGAGATTCCGAGTCGAACTCAAGTTTTGAAAAGCTCAACGATCAGCTCCCTCTCCTTGGGGAGAGGGCTGGGGTGAGGGGTAGCCCCACCGCGGTGTTTGGGCGATTGGGTTACTTCTTGGCGACAATCACCGCCCGCATCGGCGCCGGCAAGCCTTCGATGGTTTTGCTGTGGTCTTCGGGATCAAGGAAGTCGCTCAGCGACTGATACTTCATCCACTCAGTCCCGCGCTGTTCTTCAACCGTGGTTGTGCTCACGTCCACGCAGCGAATATCGGTGAACCCGGCACGGCGCAGCCACAACTCCAGCGCCGGCACCGACGGCAGGAACCACACATTACGCATCTGCGCATAACGGTCTTCCGGCACCAGCACCTGATGCTTGTCGCCTTCGACCACTAGCGTTTCCAGCACCAGTTCGCCACCCTTGACCAGGCAATCCTTCAGCGCCAGCAAATGCTCGATCGGCGAGCGACGGTGGTAGAACACGCCCATGGAAAACACCGTGTCGAAGCCTTCTAGGTTTGGCGGCAGGTCTTCGAACGGAAAGGGCAGGTGCCAGGCATTGGGTTCTGACAGATAACGCTGCACGGCCTGGAACTGGCAGAAGAACAGCCAGTTCGGGTCAACACCGATCACACTGTTCGCGCCGGCACCGAGCATGCGCCACATGTAATAACCGTTGCCGCAACCGACATCGAGGATGCGTTTGCCCTTCAAGTCGAGGTGCGGAGAGACACGCGACCACTTCCAGTCCGAACGCCATTCGGTGTCGACGTGCACACCAAACAAGTCGAACGGCCCTTTGCGCCACGGCGACAGGCCCATCAACGCGGTGTGCATCTGCGCGCGGGTTTCATCGTCGCAATCGGTGTCGAGTTTCAGACCGTTGAGCAGGTCGACTTCGCTCGGCTGGATTTTCGGCAGGGCATCCAGCGCACTTTGCCAGCGCTCCAGGTCGCCGTGACCTTTCTCCATTTTCTTGTCGAGTTGCGCTTGCAGAGTGTTGGCCCATTCGGCCAGCGGTGTGCCGGCCAGACGGCGGGCGAGGGGAGACAGATCAATCATGGCAAGGCAATCAACGAGGCAAAGTTAAGACACTGGAACCACGGCACGACTTTCGAGAACCCGGCGGCCAGCAGGCGTTCGCGGTGTTCTTCGAGGCTGTCGGGCTTCATGACGTTTTCGATGGCGCTGCGCTTCTGGGCGATTTCCAGTTCGCTGTAGCCGTTGGCGCGTTTGAAGGCGACATGCAGATCGGTGAGCAGCGCGTGTTCTTCGGCATCGTTGAAGCGCAGCTTCTCCGAGAGGATCAGCGCGCCGCCCGGCAGCAGCGATTGGCGAATGCGCGAGAGCAACGCCGTGCGCTGATCGGGGGCGATGAATTGCAGGGTGAAGTTCAGCGCCACCACCGAGGCGGGCTGGAAGTCGAGGGCGAGAATGTCGCCTTCGATCACTTCGACCGGCAGCAACTCCTGGAACATCGAGTCCTGACCGTTGAGGTATTCGCGGCAGCGCTCAACCATCGCTGCCGAGTTATCCACAGCGATTACCCGGCAACCGTCGGTGCGCACGTGGCGACGCAGGGCTTGAGTGACAGCGCCCAAGGACGAGCCGAGGTCGTAGAGCACGCTGTTCGGCTGGGCGAACTGCGCGGCGAGCACGCCGAGGTTTTCGACGATGGTCGGGTAACCCGGCACCGAGCGCTTGATCATGTCCGGGAACACCCGCACCACGTCTTCATTGAAGGCGAAGTCGGGCACCTGGGCCAAAGGCTTGGCGAAAATACGATCGGGTTCTTTGCTCACGGCGGTTCCGGCGGTGTAAATGGAAAGGCCGGCATTTTAGCCAAAAGGGCGCGGGGATGCTTGGGTTGTCTGATAAAGCGTTTTTTTGCCGGTGATCGTTCCCACGCTCTGCGTGGGAATGCCGCCCCGGACGCTCCGCGTCCCTGCGCAAATGACGCAGAGCGTCACAGGATGCATTCCCACGCGGAGCGTGGGAACGATCAGATTCGTTTAGTCTGGGAGAAAGCGGAGGCGGCGATGCCCCATTGGCCCAGCCAGTAGCTGAGGATGATGACGTACGGCGCGGCGTGGAATGGCGATACAAAGCGATCGATGCCAATCACGCTGTCAGAGAACACAAACGCCACTGCACCGCCCGCCGCCAGCAACGCCGAACGTTTCGGCACATCGGTGCCGAGACGAGCAAGCGCGCGCCAGAGCATCGCGCTGATTGCCGTGCCATAGACAATCACCGGTACTAGCAACGGCCCGAGTCCGCTGGAAATGAGCATCCCCAGCAACACCGCGCCAACACCGAGAGCAAGCACCAGCGGCAACACCGCCAGACGCTTGCAGTCACTCAGATAAGCCTTCAGATAAGCCAGGTGTGCGACCAGAAACGCACCGAGGCCAAACACGAACAAATCCCCCGGCCAAGCGAGCAACACATCACCCAGCAACGAGAAAATCAGGCCGAGACTGATCCAGCGCCGATAGTCGCTGGGTGGCGCATCGTGCAGCCAGCCGAGCAGCGCCAGCACCGGCAACGGTTTGACCAACAGACACAGTAACGCCGCGTGGGTGCTGACACCGTAGAGAAACGTCACCGCGCCCATCAGCGCCAGAATAAGCCAGCCCACGATCAGTTCACCGAAATGGCGCAGTCGAAGGTTTCCACAGGCAGCACTTCCGGTGCCCATGGCTGTTGCGAGGTCAGGCGCAGACGCCCGGTGCCGGGGGCAAATGCTTGAAAGCGCCAGGTCGATACGCCCGCCGCGCCGACGACGCCGGCGTCTTCCGGATTGCTGTAGACCTCGGGGCTGAGTGCACGCAATACGCCGCCAGCCGAATCCTGAATGGCCCAGCGATAGCCGGTGGTCGGGTTGCTTGGCAGCATGATGATGAGGTTTTGCCCGTTAGTCAGCCGTACGGGGCATTCGCTTTGTTTTTCCACGGTCACGTTGTGTTTCGGTTGTGTGGCGCAGGCGGCCAGCAACGAAAGGGCGAGGGGGACAAACAGGCGAGTGGGGGACATAAGGTCAGAGGCTCCGGCGTTTACGACGAACGGCGAGCATAACTGAAGATGAGACAAAGTGTGACAACGCCAAGCCCTCACCCTAACCCTCTCCCAGAGGGAGAGGGGACTGACCGAGGTGTCTTGTGTCATACATCGACCTGAAAGACCGAGTCGATTATGGATTCAGCGAAGTACTTTCAGGTCGGTGTAACTCTGCAATATTCCGCAATTAGCTCCTTCTCCCTCCGGGAGAGGGTTGGGGTGAGGGGTTTTCTGTCAGAACAATACCTTCGCTACATCGGCAAACTTCTTCGCGAAATGCACCGTAATGCCTTCCTTCAGATAATCCGGCAATTCCTCAAAATTGCCCCGGTTCGGCTCAGGCAGAATCAACTCGAAAATCTTCTGCCGGCGCGCCGCAATCACCTTCTCGCGCACCCCGCCAATCGGAAGTACATGCCCAGTCAGGGTCAATTCGCCGGTCATCGCTACACCTTTCTTCGGCGGCTGATTGCGTGCGAGCGAGAGCAGGGCGCTGGCCATGGTCACGCCGGCGCTCGGACCGTCCTTGGGTGTCGCGCCTTCCGGTACGTGCAGGTGGACGAAGGCTTCGTCGAAGAACTTCGCGTCGCCGCCGAATTGTTTCAGGTGCGAGCTGACGTAGCTGTAGGCGATCTCCGCCGACTCCTTCATCACATCACCCAGTTGCCCGGTGAGTTTGAAGCCACGGTTAAGCGTATGAATCCGCGTGGCTTCGATCGGCAACGTCGCGCCGCCCATGCTGGTCCATGCCAGACCGGTAATCACGCCAGTACCGGACAGCACTTGTTCGTTGCGAAACACGGGATGGCCGAGTGACGCTTCGAGGTCTTTCGGCCCGAGTTTGATCACCGCTTTCGGCTCGTCGATCAGCTTCATCACCGCTTTGCGCACCAGTTTGCCCATTTGCTTTTCCAGCTGACGCACACCGGCTTCACGGGCGTAACCGTCGATCAAGGCTTTGAGCGCGGTGTCGCTGATGCTCAGGCTGCCCTTGGACACGCCGGCCTTTTCCAGCAGTTTCGGCCACAGGTGACGCTTGGCGATGGCGACTTTTTCTTCAGTGATGTAGCCCGACAGGCGAATCACTTCCATGCGGTCAAGCAATGGGCCGGGGATTGAATCCAGAGTGTTGGCGGTGCACACGAAGAGGACTTTCGACAGGTCCATGCGCAGGTCGAGGTAGTGGTCGAGGAATTCGACGTTCTGCTCCGGGTCGAGGGTTTCCAGCAGCGCCGAGGCCGGGTCGCCCTGGTAGCTCTGGCCCATCTTGTCGATTTCATCGAGCATGATCACCGGGTTCATCACCTCGACGTCTTTCAACGCCTGCACCAGTTTGCCCGGCTGCGCGCCGATGTAGGTGCGGCGGTGGCCCTTGATCTCGGCTTCGTCGCGCATGCCGCCGAGGCTGAAGCGGTAGAACGGCCGGCCGAGTGATTCAGCGATGGATTTACCGACGCTGGTTTTACCCACGCCTGGCGGGCCGACCAGCAGCACGATGGAGCCGCTGATCTCGCCTTTATAAGCACCCACGGCGAGGAACTCGAGGATGCGATCCTTGATGTCGTCGAGGCCAGCGTGGTGTTTGTCGAGGATTTTGCGCGCGTGCTTGAGGTCGAGTTTGTCCTCGCCGTAGACGCCCCACGGCACTGACGTCGCCCAGTCGAGGTAATTACGGGTGACCGCGTACTCGGGCGAACCGGTCTCGAGGATCGACAGCTTGTTCATTTCCTCTTCGAGGCGCTTCTGCACTTGCGCTGGCAGGACTTTGCCTTCCAGGCGTTGCTCGAACTGTTCAAGATCGGCGCTGCGGTCGTCCTTGGTCAAGCCAAGTTCCTGCTGAATGACCTTGAGTTGTTCCTTGAGGAAGAACTCGCGCTGATGCTCGCCGATCTTGCGGTTAACTTCCGCCGAAATCTCTTTTTGCAGGCGCGCGACTTCGACTTCCTTGCGCAGCATCGGCAGGACTTTTTCCATGCGCTTGAGCATCGGCACGCAGTCGAGTACTTCTTGCAGTTCGGGGCCGGTGGCCGAGGTCAGCGCGGCGGCGAAGTCGGTCAGCGGCGACGGGTCGTTGGGGCTGAAGCGGTTGAGGTAGTTCTTCAGCTCTTCGCTGTACAGCGGGTTGAGCGGCAGCAGTTCTTTGATCGCGTTGATCAGCGCCATGCCGTAAGCCTTGACCTCGTCGGTCGGCTCGGTGGGCTGGTGCGGGTATTCAACCTCCACCAGATACGGCGGGCGGTGGTGTTTCAGCCAGGTCTTGATGCGCACGCGGCTCAGGCCTTGGGCGACGAATTGCAGTTTGCCGTTCTCGCGGCTGGCGTGATGGACTTTGACCAGGGTGCCGTATTGCGGCAGGGCGCCGGTGTCGAAGTGGCGCGGGTCTTCCTGGGGCGTGTCCATGAAGAACAGGGCCAGGGAATGGTGTTCGGATTTGCTGACCAGTTCGAGGGTTTCAGCCCAGGGCTCTTCGTTGACGATGACTGGCAGGACTTGCGCCGGGAAGAACGGGCGATTGTGGATCGGGATGATGTAGACCTTGTCCGGCAGGTTCTGGCCGGGCAAGGCAAGGCCTTTGCCGGAAGACGTGTGTTCGATGTGTTCGGCTTCGGTGTAGTCGTCGGGGTTTTCCGGGAATTCTTGCTGGTCGCTCATGGGGCACCTGCGCAATGGAGTATGGGTCTTAGATGGGGCAGGCCTTGGGTGGTTTCAATGGGGGGCGATGTTTCTGCTTGTGTGTTCAGGGTTTTGACAGGGTTTCTCTGCACTTGGCGATCGTTGTTTCCATCTGAACGCCACCCGAAACACGCTCGCTGAGACATTGGCCTGCGCTATTGCTGTAAGGCGCAGAGCGGTGGCATCCGGGCTATAAAAAACCACCGGGCCGTCAAGCCCGGTGGTGGTTGGCAATGCGCAGGTCAGGCCTGACGGTTATTTCACCTCGGTCAATTTCAGATCACTGACCAGCATATCGATCAAGGTCCCCAGGTATTTGAAACGCTCATCTTTTTTCTCCCAGCGATCAATGAAAAACAAGCCGTGGTCATTGACCTGAATCGGTGTCTCAACGATGTCGCCGGACCTGGATTTATGCACCAGACGGAGCTCGCCCGTATCCGTATTTTCGATCATGAACATCCCGGGTCGGGTCAGTTTGCTGCGCTCGACGGCCGGCGTCAGGGCTGGTTTTTTCTTTCCGGCGACGGCCACTTCCAACAGGAAATCGCTGCGCAAGGCCCGGCTATTGGTTCCGCGCTCGCTGGCCACCGCTCTCCAGGTCCCGCGATGGATATCTCTGGCCAGTTCCGGAGCGGTGTCGCGTACGTGGAGACTGACCGCCGAGAGCGTATCCGCCAGACCCGGCACACCCAGGTTGTAGTTGGTGTGGGCATTGCCGATGAGGGCCACCCACTTGTGCGGCCCATGTGCCAGTTGGTCGGCATCGATCACATGGGTGGCGAAATAGCTGAACATCTCGTTTCGCGAGATATCTTCGTTAAACACACCCTTGAGGTGGTAAGACGCCGTGCAATCGAGGGCCCTGATACGGACTTTGTACTTGGCCGCCGCCTGGAGGACCTCTGTGTAGGTATCGTTACCGTTATAGGTCGGCATTTGGCCAAGGTCCTGAACGCGCAGGTAATTCTTCAGTCTGTCCGGCATGCGCTGTGTCCGAAAAAAAGTATCCAGATCGGCCTGGTGCAAATCGGTGAACAGATGTTCCACGTAGAGCGTGTCATACCCGGCTTGCTTGAGCGCCTTCATGTACTTTTTCAGCAGCGCTTTGCTCGATACGTGGCTATGGGCCTCACCGATCAGCAGGTTCAAGCGGCCGTCGGTCAGCAGCTGCAAAAACGCCTCGAACGTGGTGTCTGAGGTGAGCGTCGGCAGCGTGGCCGCTTCGGGGGGCGTGTAGTAAGTAAATGCGTCCCTGGCCTTTTTCTCCAGACGTTTGCGGTGGGCGATGAACGCGTCGAACGCCTTTTTTTCACTCGGTACGGTCGGGCTGTAGCGTGAATCCATGGCGTAGGGTTGATGCAACATTTGCGCAATATCGTCGCGCATCGAGGGCGGGATATCGTACTCGCTGAAATGCTCGACAACGGGGGTAATCGCTGCTGGCCTGGAGACGGGCTGAGGCGCCTTGTACGCCGTCGGCCATTGCACACGATAATCGCCCTTGGCGGCCGAATCCCCGGCGATTGCCCCGGCTGAATCGAGGCCGATACGTGCCGCCTGACCCTCTGCGACATCCTCCACGCGCACGGCGACAGCCGCGTGCAAGTCGGCCAGGCCGGGGGTGTTGTCGAAGGTGGACATGCGTGATTGTTCGGTGAGGATCACCCAGCGCTCATCAGGCGCGTCGGCGATATCGGCGGCCAGCGTCTTGTGCGAATAGAAATTCCTCAGGCTGTTGCTGCGAGGGGTCAATGGCGAGACCTCGTCCAGTACCAGCGCGCCTTCCAGTTTGTAGCTGGTCGAAGCATCCAGCGCATGGATTTTCAGGCCCTTTTCGCGAGCGGTACGCACCAGTGCCAGATAGGAAAATGGCGCGTCCTGCTCATGGCCCAGCGCACGGTCGACGGCTTCAAGATGTTTTTCGATGTGTTTCCAGGATTTCCCCTTGTTCATTTTTTCCAGCTTCGCCTTGAAGACATCCGCTGCCAGGTATTCCACGTAAAGTCGCTTGAAGCCACTTTCAACGAGGGTGTCCAGATGATTGATCAGCAGTTGTTTGCTGGCGATCGAACCGGGCTGGGCGCCGATCACCAGATTCTTCCCTTTGACCGCGTCACTGGCGATCAACTGTGTAAATGACAAGTCGTCGGCGATCGGCGGGACTTGGGCGCGGGCTGGCAGCGCGGTAAGGTCAGCGAAATGCGCGGCGGCGTCTTTGCTGAGCTTTTCGACCTGTTTCAGGTAGGCGGTGCGTGTCGAGGCGAGGCGTTCCACGACCCCGACAAGGATCAAGCGGGGATCGGTGCCCATGTAGTCTTGACTGCTAAGGAGGGTGTTTTCCCGGGTTTGCGGATTCATCACCGTTTCGATGCGCTGGCGGTATTTGGGCTCGACGCCATAGATCTTGTGCGGACCGTCTGGCTCTGGCACGGCCTCGTACTTCGGCGCACCGCCGGACACGCCGGCGCGCACCATCACCCCGTCGGAATTGCGCACGGCGAGAATGCCGCTCGAGAGGGGGGCGCCGAA
The DNA here is from genome assembly GCF_024748675.1 of Pseudomonas sp. B21-041. Classification (NCBI taxonomy): domain Bacteria; kingdom Pseudomonadati; phylum Pseudomonadota; class Gammaproteobacteria; order Pseudomonadales; family Pseudomonadaceae; genus Pseudomonas; species Pseudomonas sp. B21-041. The sequence goes on along the minus strand of NZ_CP087175.1, from coordinate 5,161,387 downwards.
TTCCGGGTTGTTCAGATAGAGCACATGACGACCGAGTAAGTCGGCATTTTCCCGGATGTAGTACACCTGACCTCTGAAAAACACCGCACTCATTTCATTCCGCTTGGGGCCAGGTTCCACTTGTTCGATCACGGTCATGACATCGCGTTGTTCGTTGAGGGCGCTGGCGATGCTCTGTCGCAAAGGCCGGCGCACAGTTTTGAGCGAACGCAGCGCCGGACGCAGGTCGGTCAGCAACGCGCCTACACTGTTGAACAGATAACCGACCAGGTGCTGGAACGCTTCGCCGTGGTCACCCTGACGGTACGCGTGCAGCACGAGCATGGCGTCCTTGAACGCCAGGAGCAGGCCGGTGCTCAGGCTCAGCAGCGGGAACGGCGCCGTGGCAATGGCGGTGATCCATTCGATACTGTTCCAGACCAGACCGGCGATCATCTCGGCACGGCTGGTGGTGGTGGCGTTAACGTCGTCGATACGACGTTGCAACTTCATGTCGTAAAGGACAGTGCGCAGGTCACTGACCGCCGCGACCGCGCGGGTCGAGTCGTAGCGTGCAGGGCTGGGTGTGGTTTTATTGAGGTCTTTGGGCAGCCCTTTCTTGATGTTTTCAAGGTATGTGCGAACCCGGGTCCGGGCGCTGACGTCGACGCGCAACGTCAGGTATTCGAGCATGCCGGACTGCTGCTGAAGCAGGTAATTGAACAGCCGCGCTTCGCGGAAAGCGACGCCGTCGGGCGCCTCGGGGGTGTAGAGCAGAACCGGGTTGGCGCCATGGCTGAACAGCCACGCATCGAGCACCCATTCGCCGTCGATCATCAAACGGTGGAGCGGATAGGTCGTGCGCATGGAGCCGGAAGTTTCAGCCATGCTGTCGATACTCTGCTCCAGCCATTGCAGATCATGGCTGGCGATATGGCCCTGCAGCTGGCATTCCAGCGCGGCGTTTTTCATCTGGCGCTGGGTAATGGCCAGGGTCGTGTTGCGCCGGAAGTCATAGCCTTCGCTCGTCGAACTTTGCAGTTCAGCCTTGACCTTGTCGATGTAGCGTTGGCCGATCCACACACCGGTGACCGAGCGTGCGACATTCTGTGCGGTCAGGCTGCTGATATCGATGCCTTGCGGGCCTTTGAAGCGGGCCGAGCGGAAAAATTTCTCATCGAGAAAACCGACGCCGTCGGCGTAGCCATCGCGATACAGCGTGGTGTAGTTCAGAGGTTTTGGCGTCCACGAGCGCACGATGGCGGTCGGCGAGTAAGCCCAGACGGTATCCGGATCGACATCGTTGGTGGTGCGCTTGAGCAAGCGGTTCAAGCTGATTTTGGCTTGCTCGTGCACGTAGTCATCAAACGCCGGAAAGCGACTGCCCGACAAGGCATGCTTGTTGAACGCGCGCAAGGCGCCTTCGGCGTCTTCACTCAGGGTCGTCAGCTTTCGGCGGTTGGCAGCCGTGGTGGAGCGATACCACAGCGGTGTACTGAAGTCATAGTCGTCGATCCGTGTGGCGAGCACATGTTCAGCCATCGCGCGCAGGCAATCGGGATGACTGCCGGTGTGAGCGAACGTGACCTTTTGATGCTCCAGCGCCTCAGGTTTGAAACTCAGCCCGGCCAACACGTGGCGCAGCTTTGCGCGAAAGCGCATGGGCGCACGGCTGATCAGGTAGCCGGCCATGCTGTCGGCGGCATCACTGTGTTTGGCCCAGCCCAGCAGGTGGGTCTGGCATTCGCGCTCACTGTCGAAGGCCTGGAATTGTTGCGTTCGCGGCGCCTGTGGTGTGCACAGCAACAGCCGTTTGAGCGCGCCGCCGTCATCGTACTGGCGCAGCACCCAAAAATCTTGCAACTGGGCGCCGTGCAGCGACAGGGTGGCGGCGCGCAGGCGCGCATCGCTACCGTCACGCAGGCGCTGGATCAGTTGCAGGTCATTGTCGAGCAAGTGCCCTTGCAGCACCGCCGTGTGAGCGAGGGCGACGATACGTTTATCGAGCATCTGCTCGATGGCAGGTTTGATTGCGGGCCTGGCCTGCAGCTCATTTTGCAAGTGATTGAAGTCAATCCGAGGTTGCAGCTCTACGGCTTGCCTGATCAGCCACGCCGGCGTCACGTCAGCGTAGGCTGGCGGCAAAGGCGCGTCATCGTAGGTGAGGGTGGTGTACTTCAAAAACTCCGAACCCGGTAATTCATCGCCGGTGTGCGGGCCGCGCAAGGACAGCTCGAGCAGACTCGATTGATGCACATAAACGCCGTAGCCCGGCACTCGGCGATCGGTCGAAAGGCTTAACTTTGCCGGCTCGAGGTCGTCGATTTCCAGGTCTTCGCTCAGGCGCTCCAGCCATTGCTGGCGGGCCAGTGCCGTCAGACTGCCAGCCGGCTCCATCAAGTCGAGCAGGTCTTGCCGCGCCTGCTGGTAGTTGCGCAGATGCTGCGCCAGTGCGTCTTTTTGCGCGGTGCTGGCGCTTCGAAACCAGTCCGGTGCGCTGTAGCGCAGGTGGCGCTCGAACAAGGTTTGCGCGCGTAATTCCAGGCGCGGCGTGAGATCCGGCAGGGCAGCGGCAATGGCGCGGTCCAGCGCAGTGAGCAATTGCCTGGGGTCTTGCTGTGGATTTTCGGCGAAGCTCAAGGCGCGCTCGATATCCTGCGTGCGTTTTTCGATCAGCGCGTCGTAGGTGTGTTCGAACAACGGTCTGCTGTCGATTGGCGCGAGCAGCAGCGGCCAGATCCCTGCTGCGCCCACGGCGTGATAGCGCGTCGGCAACATGGACATGAACTCCTCGCTACCGCTGGCGTGGTTCAGCGATGTTCGCAGTTGGCTGTCGAGATCAGCAAGGGAGTTGAAGAATTCGATGCCTCTTGCGGGGGTAAACAGCAGGGCGAAACCCATGCTCTGGTCGGTCTGCAGGTCCTTGACGCGGCGAGTGTCTTTTTCCGTGACCACAAAGGCGCCGGCCAGCTCAACGGTGGTCTCTTGATAGCTGAACTGCAGCGCGTACATGGCCGGACGCAGCATCGGCACCGCATCGAGTTTTTGCAGCAGTTCGCCGGCTTGCGGGTGCAGCAAGCGGTCGGTGACGGCCTGTCTGGCTTCGTGGCCGATGGCGGTGAAGCCTGCGTCATATTTGAGGAAGGTTTTCGCTGGTTTATCGTCGATCCGGTCGCGCTGATCCATGTTGATCAGTTGGGTGGCCAGCCTGACTTTCAGGGTGGCGATCAGTTGTTTGCCTTCGTCGCTTTGCAGATCGCTGTTTTCCAGCGCCTGATACAGCTCGCGGCTGCGTTGCAGGTAGCTGGTGCGATAGGTTTTCAGTTGTTCGTCGAGGCGTTTCAGAAAGGCCTGTTCGGTACTCGGTTTTTGTTCGGGAAGCAGTGGGGTTGATGTATTGAACAGGTGATGGGCGATCGCGTTGAGATCGTTTTTGACCTCTTCGGCGGTGGGGGTTGTGGCGAGGTTCATGGGCATTTTTTCCATGCTGAGGGTGAGCGGCCAGCATGGCGAGGGGCAGTGGGGGCGGGTGGTATATATGTATAGGGGGTTATTGGTCTGTCGATGTAGAGCTTGGGTTCGACTCGGTATTTCACGTCGGCATGCGTCTGCCCTGCACCTGTGATGGAGCGGCAGACGCACGTTTAACCCGACGAGTGAAATCCTGATCTGTTTGTTAGATAGGGGAAGTCAGCTCTTGGAGAAAAAAGTATCCGCTACCGGTGAGTTCACGTGTTTCATCACCGTGGCGTGCCTTACCGGAAAGTTGCAAATTATCGAGGGAGTATAAGTACAGGCCGCTATTGAGTTGACTTACAGAAATGTCGGAAGAGGATGTCACTTCATAGTCATAAGGCTGAATACCTCGTTCGGTCACGACATATTCAAGGTAGCCAGCGATTGCAGGATCCAGCAGCTTGCGAAGCGAGATGGAGATGGCTCGTAGGCTCGATGAACCGTGGTTATCTTCGAAAGAAAAATTGTAACCGCCGAGCTGGTTGACAGAGGTGGAAATGCTGGTTGTCGTGAAGCTGGTCAGATTAACCGGCGTACCGCCAATGGTGCCTTTTACATTAACGTTGAGAATACCGTTTACCCAAACTGCTGGGGATGCCTTTGGATGGGTCATGGGGTGCTTCCTGTGCCTGATTTTGGTTGGAGAAGGAAGTCTGATTGGGCGGGTGAAGACAGTGAACTGTCATATCTGACAGGTTTTTATACGTGTTCGCGATGAGCCTTCTTGATAGGAGTTATATGGCAGGCACAGTGTTGATCAAGTGCGGGGCAGGCTTGCTCGCGAAAGCACTGCGTCAGTCAGTCCAACTGCCGAATGCGCTGACGCCTTCGCGAGCAGGCTCGCTCCCACAGAGGGTTAGCTGTGTGATGGGGATTGGGGGATTTCGTGGTTATCTAGCACGCGGTTCACCGCCAGTTCGGCGAGCATGATGATTTGCTGGATGGCCAGAATCGTGCGCCGCTGCGGCAGGTCGATGTAGGCGGCGATGTCGCTGGTCATCAGGCTGGCCTGGGCCAGCGATTCGCAGGCGTGGACCAGCAGGCTTTCGCTGTCCTGTTCGGGGGCGACCTGGAACATGGTGCTGGGTTTGTGGAAGCGCAGGGTGAGCGCGTTCGGTTTGAGGTAGTGGTCGAGGGCGCGTTCGGCGGCTTCGTGGAATCGCTTCGAATCGGGGGATTCGTAGGGAGAGGTGTCGTTGTTTTCGGGCGGATTGGGTGTTGGCTTTTTCATGGTGAATACTCAGTTGGTGAAAGTGGAGCTGCCTTCGATTGCCGCGACGCAATCTGAGGTGGCAGCTGTACGCGGGTTCGCGGACCGATAACTGAGAAATCGGCATACCTCCAAGAAGGTATCCCGCGCACAGCCGCCATGACACAGACAAACAGCACCGAGGTGCCGTCAGGTTGGCGATTATGCATCAGTTATCGGGCCGCGACGCCCGTTCGCTGAATTTGCAGCGACCCCCCGAGCCTATCCAGCCGATTTCCGAGGCACAACCGACACGACTTGTCGGAAATCTCCCTGCAACTCCCAGCATCTGTAGGACAAGAACAATTCCTACAACCAACGCTGATCAAACTGTGGGAGCTGGCTTGCCAGCGATGGCGTTCTTCCAGCCGGCATATGTGCCGGCTGACCCGACGCTATCGCTGGCAAGCCAGCTCCCACAGGTTTCTCCAGAGGATTCAAAATTGGCAGGCACAAAAAAGGCGATGTCCCTTGCGGGGCATCGCCTTTGTTTTACCGCCGCTAAATCTTATTCCGGTAGTTTGTACGCAATCACATAGTCACCCATCTTGGTGCCCAGCGAGCCGTGACCGCCGACAACCAGCAGCACGTATTGCTTGCCGTCCTTGCCGGTGTAGGTCATCGGCGTCGCTTGACCACCTGCCGGCAGACGCGATTTCCACAGCTCTTTACCGCTGTTCACGTCGTACGCGCGCAGGTACTGGTCGAGGGTGCCGCTGAGGAAGCCGACGCCGCCAGCGGTGACCATCGAACCGCCCATGCTCGGCACACCCAGGGTGAAACCGATCGGGATTGGCGAGCTGTCGCGGCTGGTGCCGTTTTTACGTTTCCACACGACTTTGCTGGTGGTCAGGTCGATACCGGCAACGTAGCCCCAGGCCGGGGCCTGGCACGGTACGCCGAATGGCGACATGAACGGGTGCATGATCACCGCGTATGGCGCGCCGGTGTTTGGCTGCACACCAGCGGTTTCGCTTTCGCGTTTGCTGCCGGCGGCGACTTGCTCGCGTGGCACCATTTTCGAAACGAAGGCCATGTAGTTCGGGCTGGTGAACAGCATTTGCCGAACCGGATCGACCGAGACGCCGCCCCAGTTGAACACGCCGACGTTACCCGGGTAGATCAGGCTGCCCTGTTCCGACGGCGGGGTGTACTGGCCTTCATAACGCAGTTCCTTGAACTGGATGCGGCACAGCATCTGGTCGAACGGGCTTGCGCCCCACATGGCTTTTTCGGTGAGTTCCGGGGCCAGCAGGTTGAGGTCCGAACGGGCCTGGGTCGGTGCGGTGTGGTCGCCTTTGACGGCGCCTTGCGGGACCGGGATTTCCTTGATCGGAATGATCGGCGTGCCGTCACGACGGTCGAGGACGTACAGGCTGCCCTGTTTGGTCGGAGCGATCAGCGCCGGTTTCACGCCGTCGGCAGTTTTCATGTCGAGCAGGGTTGGCTGGCTGCCAACGTCCATGTCCCACAGGTCGTGGTGGGTGAACTGGTAGTTCCAGCGCACTTTACCGGTGGCCAGGTCCAGAGCCACGATGCCGGCGCTGAATTTCTCGGCGCCCGGGGTGCGATCAGCGCCCCACTGGTCTGGGGTCTGGTTGCCCAGTGGCAGGTAAACCATGCCGAGTTTTTCGTCGACACTGGCCAGCGACCACATGTTCGCCGAGTTGCGGCTATAGGTTTCGCCCGGTGCCAAAGGCTCGGTGGCGTCAGGCTTGTCGCTATCCCAGTTCCATACGAGGTGACCGTCGCGCACGTCGAAAGCGCGGATCACGCCCGATGGCTCGTTGGTCGATTCGTTGTCGGTCACGTGACCGCCCATGATCACCAGATCACGAGTAATCGCCGCTGGCGAGGTGGAGTAGTAACCACCGGCGGTGAACGGGCCGATGCCTTGGGTCAGGTCAACCACACCGTTGTTGCCGAAGCCTTCGCAGATTTTGCCGGTGTCGGCATTCAGTGCGATCAGGCGAGCATCAGCGGTTGGCAGGTACAGACGACGCGGGCAGGCCTGAGCAACGGCTTTGCCAGCTTCGGAAATCACCGCCGAAGCTGCGTTTTCAGTTTTCGCGTAAGCGGCTTCGTCGTAGTACGACACGCCACGGCAAGTCATGTGGGCGAAGCCTTTGAAGCCGACCGGGCTCTTGATCTGTGGGTCGAAGCGCCACAGTTCTTTGCCGGTGTCCGGGTCCAGGGCCAACACTTTGCTGTGCGCGGTGCAGGCATAGATCATGCCGTTGGCTTTCAGCGGAGTGTTTTCGTTGGTCAGCTCGACCGGGTCATCAGCGGTCGGCAAGTCACCGGTCTGGATGCGCCAGGCTTCTTGCAACTTGCCGACGTTGGCCGGAGTGATCTGCTTCAGTGGCGAGTAGCGGTCACCGAATTCGGTGCGGCCGTAGGCCTGCCAGTCGCCATCGGGCATGGCTGGCGCGGTGCTAGTGGTGTCCGCGGTGTCGCGGCCCAGTTCGCCGAAGGTTTCGCCCGGGTGGGTGAACAGGCTGGCCAGAGCGGTGACGCCGGCCAGCACCACAGCGACGGTCAGACCGCCAGTGCCCATCGGCGCCGGGCCGTTAAGCAGCAGCGGACGACGGAACCACGGCAGCAGCATGACGAAGCCGAGGACAAACCACAGGGCCAGGCGTGGCACCAGTTGCCACCAGTCCAGACCGACTTCCCACAGCGCCCAAACGGTGCTGGCAAACAGAACGATGGCGTACAGGCCCAGCGCCGCGCGACGGCGCATCAGCATCAGAATGCCGGACATCGCGATGCCGATACCGGCCAGCAGGTAGTACAGCGAGCCGCCGAGCATGCTCAGCTTGACCCCACCGGCCAACATGGCCAGGCCCATCAGTAGAAGCAGAATGCCGAGCAGGCTCGGTAGCAGACGGCCCCGACTCGAAGCACTTTCGGTGCTCATAGTGTGATTCTCCGTGACGTTTATGTAGTCCCGCGCTGTAGTCACTTTAGATGACGATTTGGCACAGGCATGGTTCAGATAAAAACTTGTCTAGCTAACGAATTTCTTTTTTGTAGGAGTGAGCCTGCTCGCGATGGCGGTGTTTCAGTCACTGGAGATGTCGCCTGAAACACCGCCATCGCGAGCAGGCTCACTCCTACAATGGATTTACGTAAATCTTTAGAACGAGGACTGGATCTTGATCCCGCCGATCAGGGCGTCGTCGACGTCGTTCACGCCACCGGGGTGGCGGATGTATTGCAGGTTCGGGCGTACGGTCAGCCAGTTGGTCACGTGCACGCCGTAGTACAGCTCGGCGCTGTATTCGGTGTCTTGCGGCGGCAGGAAGGACGGATCGTCGTAGTCGTACACGGCGTTGGCGCGGTTGCTGGCTTCGGCATTTTTGCGGAAGGCCGGGTTGACGTGCACGCGGGCGAGGGCGAAACCGATGTCATCCTTGGCGCGCGTATCGAGCGGGCCTTTGTAGGTGATGCCGGCCTGCACGTAGTTGTCGATCGAGTTGGTTTTCTTGTCGTGCATCGTGCCGTTGGCGAACACGCTCAAGCCGCGACTGTTATCGCTGGCCATGCTGGTGATCTGCTGCTGGATGCCCAGCCATACGCCGTGTTTGCTCGACGCGCTGCGATAGGCTTCACCGCTCAGCGCTGCCGGCTGGCCTTGGCTGTCTTTATAGACGTCGCTGGCCTTCGCGTTGCTGTAGTAATAACCGGCGCGGTATTCGCCCGGCAGGCCGTTGAGTTTCGGCGTCCACACCAGTTCGATCGGCAGGATCGCGCCCTGGGTGCCGCTGCCGCTGAGTTTGAAACCGTTGCCGCGATCGAGGTTCGACGGGTTCTGCTCGTAAGCGCCGACCTGTGCGTACAGTTCCGGGGTGAGGTGATATTTGACGCGCAGCGCCCACTGACTGACCGGCCAGTTGTACCAGATGCCGCCGACCCAGTTGCCGACCTGCGAACCGCAGAACGCGAGGTTCTGGAAGTCGCACGGAAAGCTGTTGAAGTCTTCGCCTTCGCCGAAACGGCCGACCTTGATGTCGAGTTTCTGATCGAAGAATTTCTGCTGGTACCACATCTGCGTCAGGCGTGTGGTCTGGCCACGGCCCCAGACTTCCTGGGCCGAGGTGAAGCCGCCAACGCGCGGATCGTTGATGCGGTCGTTGCTGATGTTGTTGCCGCTGCGCTTGGTGATGGTCAGTTGAAACTCGGCGTCGTCCCAGCCGAGGATCTTTTGCAGGTCGAGGTGTGTGCCCAGACCGAACTGATCGCTATAGCGCGCAGTGCGGTCGTGGTCGTAGCCGCCGTGCAGGTTGCTGCCCATTTCGCCGGTGTAATCGAGCTTGAAGTCGTAGCCTTTTTCCGAGAGTTCGGTGCGCGTGCCGTTCCAGTCACCGAGCATGTACGGTGATTCACTGTCGAACGCGGGCGCCGCTTGAACGCAAGTGGCGAGGCCGAGGGCGGTAAAGCCGCCAAGGGTGCGCAGGGTTGAGATAGCGCTGTCTCGGGAGAAGGAAAAATCGGGCATGGCTCAGTCTTTTTTTGGTGTTTTCGGGGTGCAATTCGAGCGCTTCAATATGTCGCAGGCAGTGAAGCGATTCAGCGGAAGGGCGGCAGGATAAAGATCTGTTACAAAAAGACAAAGGCCTTTTGTGAACATGCAGCGTTTCGGATTCGGTAACAGTGCGGCAAACGGGCGCATTGTCGGCCGGATCGTGGCCTGCGATCTTTCCGGGTTGGCCTACATTTAAAGTCAGGCCTTCCACCCAGTCAGCCCCTCGGCTAAGGTGCGCGGCTTCCGCATTTTCACTTCGCCCATAGGCCTGGCATGAACGAACAAACTCCCGATCCGCTGCACGGCGTCACCCTTGAACAGATCCTCAATGCACTGGTGAGCCATTACGAATGGTCGGGATTGGCCGAGCGCATCGATATTCGCTGCTTCAAGAGTGATCCGAGCATCAAGTCGAGCCTGACGTTCCTGCGTAAAACGCCATGGGCGCGCGAAAAGGTCGAGCGTCTGTACGTGAAATTGATGCGCACCAAGCGACCGCTCTGAAATGCATACCGGTTGTTGGCGCCGCCGCCTGATCACCTGCGCAGCCATATTGGGCTGGGCGGGGTTGGGCATTCAGCTTTATCTGATTTTCTTTGCGCGTTTAAGCGTCGGCGCCAGCCTGTTGGGCGGGCTGGTGAGCTTTTTCAGCTACTTCACGATTCTGACCAACACGCTGGTGGCGACGGTGCTGACCTGTGCCGTGACCGCTCGCGAATCCGCCGCGCGCCGCTGGTTTTTGCAGCCGTGGGTCAGCAGTGGCATTGCCGTGAGCATTGCTGTGGTGGGGCTTGCCTATAGCCTTTTGCTGCGGCATTTGTGGCACCCGGAAGGCTGGCAATTTATTGCTGACGAGTTGCTGCACGACGTGATGCCGTTGCTGTTTCTTGCTTATTGGTGGCTCTGCGTACCGAAAGGCACGCTGCGGTTGTGGCATCTGCCGGTGTGGCTGATCTATCCGCTGGTGTATTTCATCTACGCCTTGCTGCGCGGGCATTTGCTCGGCGCGTATGCGTATCCGTTCATTGACGTGGCGGTGTTGGGTTATCCACAGGTGCTGCTCAATGCCGGGGGGATATTGCTGGGGTTTGTGGGGATTGGCTTGCTGGTCATTGGCCTCGACCGCTGGAGGCTTGCACGAAGTTAAAGCACCTGTAGGAGTGAGCCTGCTCGCGATGGCGGTAGATCAGTTACAAATTTATTGACTGACACTCCGCTATCGCGAGCAGGCTCACTCCTACAAGGGATATCACTCTTCTTCAGTGCCCTCGGCGCGCCAGTAGCCGACGGCTTTGATGAGCTGTTCATCCAGCCCATGCTCATCGATCAGCACCCGGCGAATCTGCCGTGAAACTTTCGTTTCGGTCGCCACCCACGCATACAGATTGCCTTTAGGCACCTGCAGTTGCTTCACCGTCGCCAGCAGGTTGTCCTTGCTACCCTCGCGTAACACCCAGATCACATTGACCTGCGCCGCGCTTTCGAGCACTTGCTGTTCGGCGCCGTTTTCCACTTCGATCACCACCAAGGCCTTGCGATTGGCCGCCAGGCCTTCGAGGCGGCGGGCGATGGCGGGCAGGGCGGTTTCGTCGCCGATCAGCAAGTAGCTGTCGAAAATATCCGGGACGATCATCGAGCCGCGCGGGCCGCCGATGTGCAGGTATTGCCCGGGTTGCGCTTGCTCGGCCCAGGTCGACGCAGGGCCGTCACCGTGCAGGACAAAATCGATGTCCAGTTCCAGCGCATCGAGGTCGTAGCGACGCGGCGTGTAATCACGCATTTCCGGTTTTGGTCCATCGTCCTTGCCGGCGCCGAGCACCATGGTCTCCAGCGCGGCGGCTTGTTCGGCGTTCTGCGGGAACAGCAGTTTGACGTGATCGTCAGTGCCCAGGCTGATAAACCCGGCCAGCTCCGGCCCGCCGAGGGTAATGCGGCGCATGCGCGGGGTCAGGTCGACCACGCGCAACACCTCAAGCTTGCGGCGTTTGATTTCGTGCATCACACGGTGAATGGTTTGGGTATCGACTGCAGTCATTCGGCTTTCTCCGGGGCAGGTTGAACGGCAGGGCCGTCGACGATGGCTTTGGCGGTGTCGTTAAGCAGGTCACGCACGCGCAGGATTTCTGCGGCGCTCCAGCGGCCGTGGTGCATTTGCAGGGCATGCCGCAGGTTGTGCACGGCTTCGTGGATTTCCGGCGGCCGATCATGGCCACGTAGTGAGCGTTTGCTCACATCGATCCGCATGCGCACGCCGTCCAGCGCGACCGCTTGCTCACTGAGAGATAAACGACCGGCCTCGGTGACGCTGTAGCGTTTTTTACCGCCCTCGGCGTCGCCAGTGATCAGTTCGCTCTCTTCGAGAAAGGTCAGGGTCGGGTAGATCACCCCGGGACTGGGGCTGTACGCGCCGTCGAACATGCCTTCGATCTGGCGGATCAGGTCGTAGCCGTGGCACGGCTGTTCGGCCACCAGCGCCAGCAGCAGCAATTTCAGGTCACCGGGGGCGAATACCCGTGGGCCACGGCCGCCGCGCTCACGTCCGGGGCGCTTCTCGAAGCCGTCACGGCCGTCGCCGTGTTCGCGGTGGGGGGAATGATGGTCTCTCATTTCAGTCTTCTCTCGTCGTGTTTAGATACAACTTAAGATATATCTTAAGGTCTGCGCAAGACGTTTTTCCCGCGTCGCGACCTCGGCTGACGAGCGGCAGCCCACCCGCCAATGCAAGCGATGATTTTTCAGGGGGGTGTAAGTCAGCGATAACTTGAAAGTTAAAGTCATCACTCTATTTGATGTAGAGTATATGTTCTAAATGACCCTGAGTTACCGCACTATCAGGGCGAAGTTGCTGTATGGTTTTTTAATTTAAACTGTCTGTAGGGGATAACTTACAGTTACTGTTTCGAATATCGTTATTTTGTTCTTTTTTCTGGCGAGTCATGGGGTTGTTTAACTACGAGGTTATCGGAAGTTGCTTGCTTACTTTCCAGAGGCAACAGTCGATGATGCCTAGGCGTTGAACGTTCAAGTTGATCTGGCTCAACTCGGGCAATGATTTACCTGAACTTTCAATGTTCATCCCCCTATCAAGAAAACAGGTACATAACGATGTTCAAGAAACTCGCAATCGCCGCTCCACTGGCTCTTCTGGCACTGGGTTCCACTGGCGCATTCGCCGCTGGTGAAGCGTCGCACTCGATCAGCCTTGTCGCGCATGTGCCGACCAACGGTTTCTATGTGGTGCCGACCGATCCGGATCTGGTCAACAAGGACCAGGACATGAGCTATCAGCCAACCACCGGCAAGATGCGCGACGTCAATGGCTTCTTCGACGTGCGCAACAATAACGGCTCGGTACACGCCAGCCTCGAGAGCCTGCCAAAACTGGTCTCGGGCAGTACTTCTATCGAACTGCGCGTGCTGTTCAACAACAAGGAACTGACCCTGACTCCGCAACTGGTCGTGGGTGAAGCCGAGTCCGACGTCAACTACCGTGCGCCGCTGAACATTAGCGCGGTGGGCAACAACTTCCAGCCTGGTGATTACACCGGGGCCGTGGCGATGATCTTCGACGCCGTGACGCCATAACAGCAGTCACTTGATCGATCGATCAGGCACTAAGCCCAACTTCAATGTTGACGCTTGACCGTCGGGGCTGACGATTTGTTTGCCTCGACGGACTTCCATTGTTTGTTATCCGAGTACGCGTTCATGTTCCCGATGACACCCATCGCGGCTGCGCTTGCGCTGTTGTTTTGTGCCAGCGCAGCTGTGGCTTCCAACTCCACCGGCACCACACCACGCAGTCTGCTGGCGCAGGCCAAGGGTTTGCCGGCGGATTTCGAGGAGCATTTCTTTGATGTACCGCTGGCGGTACGGGTCGAAGTCGATCAGCAACCACTGGGTGAGGCCATGGTGGTGTTGTCCCGCGACGATCGCCTCACCCTGCTCGAATTCACTGACACCAGCGAAAATCGTTTTGGCCCCGCCGAGCGGGAAAAATGGGCGAGCTATCTGAAACCCGGCGTGCCCTTGGGTGCGTGCAGCGGTTCCTGCCCGGACCAGTTTCTGGCGGTGCATTACAACCTGGAAAACTCGCTGGTCTCGATTCTCACCGAAAATGCCGAACGCGACGTTGAAGCCAAGCGTTACTTCGAACAGCCTGATGGTGGCAGTCATGGCTTGATGGTGCGTAACCAGCTCAACCTCAATGGCGGCCAGGATCAGGATCTCGGCGGGCGTTTCGGCCTCGAAGCCAGCTCAAGTCTGGGCAGTTGGAGTCAGACACTGAATCTGCAAGTGGCCCGTCTCGGCGGTCCGGACGACAAGCTTTATCACGCCGTTCAAGAGCTGCACACCCAGCGCGAACTGCAAGGCAGTTTTTTCCGCCTGGGCTATTTCACCCCCAATTCCGAAGGGCTGACACGCCAGCCGCGTACGTTCGGCAGCAGTCCCGACACCGCCGTCGGCGTGATGTACGGCAGCTCCGACAGCCTGGCCATCAACAGCCCGATGCCCAGCGTTTATCCGATCTATGTCACGGCCAACCGCCAGGGTTCCGTCGAGATCTGGCGCGATGGCCTGCTGATCAATACCCAATCGGTGCCGGCCGGTTTGCAGACCCTCGACACCCGGCCGCTGCCCGGTGGCATTTATGAGGTGGAAGTCCGGCTGATCGAAGACGGCCAGATCACCTCCACTACTCAGGAGTTGGTGTACAAGCCCAACAACTGGCGCAACCTCGACGAGCGCTGGCGCTACAACGTCTTTGCCGGCGAAGAACAGAAACTGCTGAGCAACTGGGACACCCAGGCCAGCGGCAGCCCGACAGCGGGCGCTTCGGTGAATTACCTGTTGCATCCGCGCGTCATCCTCGGGCTGTCGGCGCGACAGATTCGCGAAAAACTGCAATACGGCACGTCCATCGACTGGACCCTGGCCAATCACATCAGCCTCTACGCCAACGTCTACAAGACCGAGGATTACGGCACCGGTCTCGATCTGCAAAGCCTCTACAACTACGGCGCCGGCAGTCTTGTCGTCAGCCATAACCGCAGCTGGCTCGACACCACCAATACCTACGACACGTTGCCGGACGGCACCCGGGTGCGCCCGCGCAATGTGTTCATCGGCCAGACCAGCAATTCCTCGCTGGCGCTCAACCATCGCCTCAGCAGCAAGAGTTCGGTCAACGCGCGGGTCTCGCACAGCGAGGGCAATGTCGAAGGCATGGGCGTCGATCTGGGCTGGACCCAGCGCACGATGGTGCTGGGCAGCGATGCCAGTTGGCGCCTGTCGATTTTTGATCGTCCCGGCAGTTTCAGCAGCGGCGATGCGCGCAATCGCGGGGTCGACCTGAGCATCAACATGGCGCTCGGCGCCCCCGGTCAGCAGATCAGCGGCAGTATCGGCTCACGCACGGCCCGTGACGGTGCGCGTGACAACAACGCCTCGCTCGGCTGGCGCAAGGATTTCCGGGATCACGTCTTGCAGAACGTGTCGGTCACGGCACTCACCGACACCTACGGGGTGGGCGTCGCCAGCCTGGCCAACTTCCGCACCGACGCGGTCAATGGTGACGGCTTTATTCAGCGCTCCTCCTACAACGGCAATTTCACCGGTGGCCTCAACCTCGACAGCACGCTGGTGGTCGGTGCGCAGCAGATGCTCATGACCAGTCAGACCGAAGTGCGCGGCGCCGGGCTGATTGTCGATGTCGAGTCGGACATCGAGGACATCGTTCTGCGGGCCGACGATTTCAGCGGTGGCGGTGCGGCGTTGAAGCCGGGGCGCAATTTCATCCCGATCACCGCGTACCAGAACAGCTCGGTGAGTTTCGACTTCGAGGGCAATCACGTGCCAGCCGCGTCCATCGAACCGCCGCGCACCCGCTATCACCTGAACAAGGGCGGCGTGGAGTACCGCAAGGTCCGCGTGATGAAAACCATGACCGTGCTCGGCCGACTGGTGGATGGCCAGGGGCGGCCGCTCAAGGGCCACCACGTGATCAACCACGCTAGCCGTGGGGTGAGCGAAGTCGACGGGTTCTTCTCGATGGAAATGAACGCCGGCTCACCGACCCTGGAAGTGCGTCAGGGCAACCAGTTGCTCTGCCAGTTCCGCCTCAACGAGTCCGACCATCGCAGCGAAAACAATGTGCTGATGATCGGCGATCTGCGCTGCACGCCGGACACCCTCGCTGACGCTACCTCCACCGAACAGAAGGCAGGTTGATCTTATGAAAAAACTTACAGGTGGTTGTGCATTGCTGCTGGCGCTAAGCATGCCCACGGCACAGGCGATAAATCAGGAAATCCGTGCGCTGTTTCAACCCGATTCTTCGCAACCGGGCAAGAACCTGTTCGTCAACCAGACGCCCAATAGCGGCTATTGCGTGAACTTCCCTGCGCAGTGCGCCAGCGCCAACATGTTCAGCATCGAGTTGCCTGTCGGCTATAGCTCAACCGGCGAGCTTATGCCGGGTGACGATGTCTCAGTGCAGGCCCCCGCCGACTGGAAACGGTTGACGGTGACTAATCAGGATACTCAGGAAACGGAAACCGTAGAGGTGCGCATCACCGGCATAGGCTCCAACTATATCCTGAGCGATACCGTGGAAAAACTGACCGGGGTGGAGCACCCGACAGGCCATGACATCCTCTGGACGTCCCTTAGCGGTTGGCTCTACGCCCCCGCGCCTTGCAGAGGCACTAGCGTGTCCGGGTACAGCGCTCGCACCTATCGCTTTTTCTGGCAGACGCCTGTGCAAGCGCCCTGCACCAAGACCGCTGCTTTCCGTATCCCCTCGATGTCTTTCGAGAAGATCGATTTTGCGTATGAGCTGAGAACCCCCAACCCGTTGAGCATGTCGAGCGGTCTGTATACCGGATCCATCGAATACTCGATGGGACCCGGTGGCGATTTTGACATGGGCGCGGCTTTTCAGCCGGACGAAGGCAGGCTGACCCTCGACTTCGTACTGGACGTACAGCACACCCTCAAAGTCGATCTCCCGCCGGGTGGCAGCAAAGTGTCGCTGGAACCCGAAGGCGGATGGGCGCAGTGGATCGACAGCGGGCGTAAGCCGAAGCGGATCTTTCGCGACCAACCGTTCTTCATCTCGGCATCTTCGCGCTTCAAGGTGATGATGCTATGCAATTCCCAGGGCGGGCCGTACTGCAATCTTGGCAGCCCCTTGGGCGACACCACATCGGTCAAGGTCTCGATGACTTTGCCCGCGGGAATCGACGGCGCCGGCAATGGCCCCGTCAATAGAATGCCGTTGAACTTCAACAACTGGGTCGGCCCGTTCCAGCCCAGCCTCTATGTCGAGCGCAAGCCCGGCGCGCTGCATTTCGAGCTGGACCCGTTTGCGATTGATTTCCTCCTGCGCCCCGGCAAGAACGACCGGCTACGCGGCAACATCACCATTATCTGGGACTCGGATGCGTGAGCGCTCCAGTCCGGCCCATTTCGATTTTCATGGAGTTGAACGCGATGAAACGTGGTTTTCTGCTGGGCGTGCTCAGCATGTGTTGCCTGACGGCGCAGGCCGGCCCGCAAATCAATGTCGGCACCGTCTACGACTATCTCGACGCTGATAAAAGTACTTACCTGAAACGCGTATTCAATAGCGGCGATGCCACGGCCTTCGTCAAGGTCAATGTGCTTGAGATCATCTACGGCGCCGATGGCGTGCCGCAGGAAGTGCCCGTGCAAAACGCTGCCGACGGTGCTTCACGCAATGGCGTGATGGCCAGTCCGGCGCGGCTGATCGTCCCGGCGCAGGGCATGCAGGGTACGCGTTTGCTGTACATGGGCGAGCGCGATCGCGAGCGCTATTTCCGCGTGCGCTTCGTCCCGGTGGTACCGGAAAAGGAAGACGAATTCGTGGTCAGCAGCGAGGAGCGCGAAGACTACAAAAACTCGCTTTCAGCCGGGGTCAACGTAATGACCGGGTTCGGCACGATCTTCTTTGTGCGGCCGAAGGACGCGCGTTTTGCCACCGTCATCAATGACACCGAAAAACGCTATGAACTGCGTAACGATGGCAACACCGTGCTGATTGTCGATGAGTTCAAGAGCTGTTCACTGAGCAAAGAAAGCGACTGCGGCGCGACCACCAAACACCACGTGCTGGCGGGCAAGACCTTTGCCTTCGACAAGGAAAAGGGCCGCGAATACCGCTTCTTCCTGATCGAAGGCAGCGAGAAAAAAAGCATGAAGACCGCCAGTCGCTAGGTTTGTTTTCCATTGACCCATCGGGTAACCAACATGATCAAGCAATGCACCGCCGCCGCGCTGATGGTCGCCACTGCGCTGACCGGCGCCGGGGCGTGGGCCGCGCGCGAAGAGCACACCTTCGAAGTGTCCCTGACCATTCCCAGCCGCCCGTTCTATATCATTCCGGCAGAACCGGACTGGATTCACCGGCCACAGCGGCTTGAGTGGGACTATCAGCGCTCGACCCTCAGCGGGCTGATGCGCAATTTCGATGTGCACCATGACAGTAGCGCGATTGAAGCGCGTCTGGCGTTCGATCCTTATCTGGAGAATGGCCGCCCCGGCGAAGTGATCGATCTGCTGGTCTCCTTCAATGATGTCGAGCTGAGTTCGCACGTCACCCCGCGCCAGGTGTTGTCCGTGGAAGAAGCCGCCAGGGGCAAACGCGTGGCGTTGAAAATCGACCCGATCGAGCCGGAGGGCGGCTATCGTTCCGGGGATTACCACGGCAGTGTCGTGCTGATGTTCAATGCCAGGGCACCGGGGGCGGAATGAGTGCGGTTTGGCCTGACCCAGAGCACGCAAGCCCGGGCCTATGGGGGGGCGAAAAGCTGTCGCAGGGGCCGGCCAGTCCTTGATGGTCTGACCGGTTTGCAAGCCTGCCGTCAGAGGTTCGCGATTCTCATGGCCTCCCGGGTCAATTGTCGGGAAAGGTCATCGCGCTGATAACCGATTTGTTTCTGCAGGTCCTGGTACAGCCTTTGGCTCAAGGGCTCATCCTTGAGTACATCGGCCACGGAAATGCCGAGTTGGTTCGCAAGACTTTCCAGTTTTTGCGTCAGTGGTTTTATCTGACCCGGATCCTTGAGTTCAGCCCACTGCGCTTTTATTTCCTTCAATTCTTCGACCCATTCGAGTTTGTTCTCAAACAGATGATCATTGCGCTCGTATTGTGTCGGGTGAGTCTTGCGCAGGTGGCGCTCCCAGAAATTGTCCGAAGGAAGATTGATCATTCCATTGACCAGACCGTCGCCCTGTTCCCGCCTCATGATCATCCTGTAAGCCAACTCGATCTCCGCTTCGTTGACACCAGAACGAGGCTGGTAGCGCATGCCTTCAGACTGCCAGGGCAGTTCAAGTCGTTCAGCCAGTCCGGTTTCGAATGCCAGATGGACCTCGACCTCATCCGGAGCGAGGTTGTTCGGGTCGATCAGGTTCTGTTGTTCCTGACGGCTGTATTCCACGCGAGCCTCGTCGCTCACCAAGTCCAGCCGCGCAGCACTGCGGGCCAGGCGTACGAGGGTGTTATCCAGAACCTGGGCCGATGTCGGCGCTGTATAGGCTTTGGACACCAGCACTTTCATTCCCAGTGAATTGAACAATTGCGCACCGAGATCGCCGCAGTCCTCCGGGGACACGATCTGTTTGAACAGTTTTTCGCGCAGCTCCGAATCGAGGGCGGCGGCTTCGACCATTTCCCAGACACGCTGGGTCAGCTTGCGGCGTGCGGGCTCCGTCCGGTAGTCGGCGCTTTCTCTTTGTTTGGCAATCACGCTGAAAAAACCGGCGGAGTCCGGCTCGGCCATCAGGTCATGCCAGGTTTCTTCGCGGTATTTGCTCAGTGCCGAAGACGGGCCGAAACCGCCGGGTACATCGGCAACGAGTTGCCAATGGCGGAGTTCGTCATTGGCGGCGGGAAAATAATCCTGCACAAAACCCAGGCCTGAAGACTCTCGATACTGGCCATAACGCACCCGCTCTTCATTGGTCAGTTTTTCCGGGCTGAAACGTGCGCGGCTGAGCAAAAACGCCTGATCAGAGCCAGGCGTGACTTCGGGCAGGGTATTGATCGGCGCCCCCCGCATGTCGAGCATGAAACTGCGTGGCCGGTGTCGGTTGGCTGTGCCGACCTTGAACAGTCCCTCGGGCCAGGTCTGGATGCCGGTATTGGCCAGGCTCAGCTCCTCCAGCCGGTACATTCGCCCGACATCCGGGGGTATGCGCAAGGGATTGCCGTTCAGGTTTAGCGTGCGCAGACGTACCAGTGCGTCGAGTTGTTTGCTGGAGCGATACGTCAAGTCGATACGGTTATCGGCCAGATCCAGATCCTCAAGTTGACGCATCTGGCCGATGCTGGAGGGTATTTCTTTCAGATTGCACTGGCGGGCGCTCAATTGGCGCAGATGAGGGAAGCTGCCGAGCAGTCCGTCGCGATTTGCCGAGAGGGATGTCTTGTTGAGCCTAAGTGCGGTGATCTGATCAAGGTGTTGCTTCATGCCGGGTTGCTTGCGCAATTCTTCCCACCAGTATTCGAGATCATATCGGTTCAACTCAGTGGTCAGGTCCAGCGTATAGCCTTGCTCTGGATGATGGATCTGTTCGTCGAACCCAGCGCTTTTGCGCTCGAAACACTCAATTAACCTTTCTTCTATGTGCCTCCCGCCAAGTTGCATGTAATCCATGGACGCTCCGTAGCCCGGATTTCCCTCGTCGTCCACGCCGGCGGGTTGTTTTTCACGCGATGCCTGTAATTTACGGTGCAAATCCTTGCGCTCGCTTTCCAGCTTTGCGATGGCATCGACTGCATTGCCCTCGCTCTTGCGCTGCAATATTTCAATGAACGTGTTCACCTCCCTTTCATTCATTTTCGGGTAGAGCTTGCCGATACGTTTTTCCAGCGTCGGCTCACCCCAAAGCCATGACCAACCGCGCACCAGCGTTTCGGTTTCAATCGTCGCCACCGGACGGATGGGCGGCTCTGCCAGCGCAGTTCGGCGCTGCGCAGGGCCGGCGGCCTCTTCCATGATCCACAGTTTCAACGGGCGTCCCTGGCCGCGCGAGTAACCCACGGCAGGCAGTGTTTCGGCAGGCACGGCATGCAGAATCGACTCATAGAAATCATCCGCGTCATGCAGCGAGCGGTTGCCTGCGTCGAGCACCTCATAGCGGCCCTGTGCGTCGCGGATCAGGCGCCTGACGACGGCTGCATCATCCGATCCGACACTGCAGCGCAGCGGGCCGTCATAGGTGCCATCGCGCACCTCCAGACGCAGATCGGCAAAGGTGTCGGTGTTGAGCTTGAGGGTGTTGAGCGCAAGGCGTTCGCTGTCCGCGGTCAGCAATTCGTCGTGATAAAAACCCTCATAGGCGCGGGCGGCGCAGGCTTCGAAATCCAGTTCTCGGGCCTGGACCTTGAGGCGTAACGGTAGGCGTTTTTCCTTGGCGATTCTTTGCAGTTCGGCGGGTCTGGCCTGGGCCACGAGTTTTTCGGCAAGCGGCAGCGGCAGATCGGGAAAGGTCTGTCTAACGGTTTTGATGTCGGTTTTGTCGGTTCTTTCCCCTGCTTGATAGACACGGCGGGAGACGTCCCCGCGACGTTCATCGACGGCATTGGCGAGGTGATTGCGCAAGACCGCTGCACGGTCGTCGCGAGGAATTTCCGGGCCCAGCAGGTGGTTGAATTCTTCATTGGTGAGGAAGTTCGTCACGCGATCCGGCAACTGTCCCGCATTCAGATCGTTGAGGCTGATGCGCAACGTCTCCGCCGGCGCAGCCTGCGGATTGCCGTACTTGCGCGAGTAACCACTCAGACTGGCATCGGCAAACACCTCCAGCGCTTTGCTGTAAGGCCAGCCCGGCAAACCGGTCAACACCGGTTCCAGCCAGACGGCCTGTGGATCGATCGGGCGGCCCGCGCGGATGTCGGCAGTCGCCGTGAGTACATCGTCGTAGGCGCTGAAGCGCTTGACTGTGTCGGCCAACAGCGGCGGAGGCGGGCTGTTGTCGATATGCATCTGACGCAGGGCGTCGTGATCGGTGCCGCTGCCGATGCGGATCTGCTCAAGTTCCGCGGGCGAAAAGCGTTCGACGCTGTGGCCCAGTCGTCGCATCAGCGCGTCATTCGGCCAGTTGTGCGGGGTCTCCGCTTCATGCACCCAGGCGCCGTGGCCGTTGTGTTCGATTTTCGGCCGGTAGGCGTTGGCGCGGCTCGGGTGCTTGATGCGGTGGGTGTTGGACGTCGCATCAGTCGTGGCCTTTTCGACGACGTACAGCTTGCCTTCCAGCGGCAGGACGTGTTCGTTGCGGTACTGATGCAGGCCATGGCGATCGGGTTTGGCGCCGGGCGAGAGCATCAGTTCGTTACGTTCGTAGGGACTCAGGTCCGGGTGCCATAAGCTGTTTTTGCCATTGTGCAGCTTGACCGGTTTCATGCCGTCTACCAGCGACGACAGTTTGACGCGAAAGGTTTCGCCGATCTGCGCGCCGGCGGCGAAGGCGGCCAACTGAATGATGTCGGTGACCACACTGATGACATGCCCGGCAGCGTCCTGCCAAAGCCCTTCGGCCAGATCAACGATGCCTTCGATCACATCGCTGGTTAGCTGGTAGGCCGTGTAGGCCATCATCAGTTCGCCCAGCCCCGGCACGAATGGTGTGGCGATCAACAGCGCCACGTTGAAAATGTCCGAAAGGATTTTCTTGAAGTTGTCCCACCACGCCCAACGCGCTTTGCTGTCGGTGTCGGCGGTGGAGACGGCGATCTCCCGGGCGTCGTTGAGGATCTTGTTGAGCTTTTGCTGATAGGCGTGGCGCCAGTAATCGCCCTGCAATTTCACCCGACCGAACTGCAGGTTGGGATTGTCCTGCGGGTCCTTGCGCCACGGTGGTTGCTGATCGGTGGGATCCTGACGCGGGTGATACCTGACGATGAACAGGCGTTGCTCAAGCTCGGCAAAGAAATGCCCGCGCTGCTGATGGTCGACAAACTGGCTGAAGAACTGACGGTAGGTCTGTTCGGTCCACTCGCTGAATCGGTCCTCACGAAGCTGGCGCACCAACTCCTCCCGGAAGGCTTTCAGAGAGTTGTACTCCTTGACCGGGTGATCCGGGTCGTGGGGAATGTAGACGATCAGGCGTCGAACACCGCGGCTGTCCGATGCCGTGTGCGTCAGCAGCAGAATCCCGGTCAGCCGGGTGCCGAGCAGCGACAGGTCAGCGCACTGCATCGCGCGGCCATTGAGCAGCAGTTGCGGTTTTTCCTCGGTCAGGCTCAAGAGCATTTTGTAGGCGTCGTACTGGATATCGTCCTTGATCAGCGCCAAATGTGCGGCGACGGCGAGGGCGTCCTTCTGACTCTGGTTGACCTTGTACTGCAGCACGCTCTCGGCCAGCGGTTCGCCGGGCAGCAGGTAACTTTCCAGGTGTTTTTTGTACTGCGCGCCGATATCCAGATCGCGGCACAGCGCCTGAAACTGGCTGATGGGCATGGCGCTTTTGATCGGTACGACATCGAACAGACCGCGCTCATCGGGCTCGCTGATGTAGTCCGAGCCATGGCCGACCGTTTCACTGTTGGCGAAATTGTGCAGGGCGGCATCCAGCAGCGAGACGGTGCGGGTCACGACGCCTGCGGAAAGGTCGATGGCGTACCACGGTTTGTCCTTGGGCAGGTAAAGGCGCAGAAAGGTGCTTTTGACGTCCGGCTCGATGCCGTGCCGCTCCTTGATTTTTGCCTTGAGCAGCGGCTCGGCGAAGGCATGGAGATCGACTTTCGCCAAGAGATGATCAACCTGGTTCTGCGATCCCCAGGCCTTGAGGTTGGCCGCAGCGAGTTTGTTCAGATACGCGGAAGGTGCTTTGGTGTACCAGGCTTCATTCTTCAGTGGCGAAGCTGCCAAGGCGAGGCTCCGGCTGACGGTGGCACTTTTGAAATTGTCGTTGACGGCGGACTTGATGAATTCGTAGTGCCGTCCTTTGTCCGCGTTTTCCGCAGGCAGGGGAGAGAGAGACATGGCCAATCATCCTTGATTGTTGAGGAGTGATCAGCCTACTCAGGGCAGGGCAAAACAAAAGTTCAAAGATCGGGAGGCAAACCGCGTTGCCGGTCACCAACCCGACGAAAATTCGAATCTGAAAAATACATAAATACCACCCGCCAAACTGAAAATTCGTCACCCTGATGCAGAAAAACCCGACACGATTTGTTACCTCGCCGTAGGGCGCGGCGCTTCGAGCATCGCCACGCTGGCGGTCTGCGTCGGTTTGCACTGTGAGTCGCTGCCGGGTTGCAGATACGGCGTCAGAATCGGCGCCATGCCCTTGAGCACCTGCACTGGCAGGGCCGAGGTGAACTTGAAGTTCTCTGCCGAACGCCCCGGAACGAACGCGGTGAGGGTGCCGAAGTGGTGATCGCCGATGTAGAAAACGAACGTCGCCGTGCGGTTGATCGACTTCGAACTGAGGATGCGTCCGCCCGAACCGATGGCTTCGATGCGGTTGTCGCCGGTCCCGGTTTTGCCACCCATGGCCAGTGGGCTGCCATCAGCCAGTTTGAAACTGCCGGAAACACGTTTTGCCGTGCCGGCGTCGACCACTTGCGACAGTGCCTCGCGCATGGCTGTGGCGACCGCGGACGGCATCACCCGTTTGCCGACATGCGGGTCATTGACCAGTTGCGTTTCGTAAGGCGTGCCTGCGGCGAAATGCAGGCTGTCGATGCGCAGCGTCGGCATGCGCACGCCGTCATTGAGGATGGTGCCGATCAACTCGGCCAGAGCGGCAGGGCGGTCACCGGAGCTGCCAATCGCGGTGGCCAGCGACGGCACCAGATGGTCGAACGGGTAGCCGACTTTCTGCCAGCGCTGGTGAATTTCAAGGAACGCTTCAATCTCGAGCATGGTGCGAATACGGCTGTCGCGGGCGCCCTTGTGCTTGCTCTTGAATAGCCAGCTGTAGACTTCCTGACGTTCGAAGTGACTGGCCTTGACGATCTCGCTGAAGGTCGCGTCCGGGTGGTTCAACAGGTAGCCCATCATCCACAGATCCAGCGGATGCACCTTGGCGATGAAGCCTTGATCGGGCAAATCGTAACTGCCGGGACCATAGGAATCGTAGAGGCGGATCAGGCGATCATCAGTGAGTTTTTCGGTGAGCTTGGTGCCTTTAAGGTGCGAGCGGACGAACGTGTTGAAGTCTTCTTGGCTGGCATCGGGTAGCAGGTAGCGATGCACGGCGGCCATGCGGATCGGCGTCGGGCGCATGCTGTCGAGGAAGGTGTCGAGACGCGCCTGCGTGTCTTTGTTCCTGTATTTTTTCCAGAACTTGAGCTGGAACGCCGTGCCTTCGCGGTCGGCGAAACTTGCCAGGTATTCCTGCCGACGCGGATCGCGATCGTCCTTGAGCAGTTCGGCACTGCTATTGGGCCCTGAATAAGTGACATAACGCACCACATCGCGCATCAGCCGAATAAACGGCAGGTTGATCGATTCGCGCAGGGCGTCGCGCAGAGTCGGTATGCGACCGTTGTCCTCTTTGCGAAAATTGTGAAATGTATGCAATCCGCCGCCGGTGAAAAACGCCTCGCCGGGGCTGGCCGAGTATTTGCGGTCGAGGGCTGCGCCGAGCATCTTCGACAGGTCGTGATCCTTGTTCTGGATCAGGTAATCGATGACCCACTGGCTCAAGCGGTCCTGATCGGGGACTTCGACTTTCTTCAGTTCCGGCACGCTCATGGCGCCGTACTTGTCGTGCAGTTCGGCGATGATTTGCAGGTAAGTGGTGAGCACGCGCATTTTCGCGGTGGAGCCGAGTTCGAGTTTGCTGCCTTCGTTGATATCGAACGGCTGGTCAGTGCTATCGGTCTGCACCCGCACGCGGGAACCGTCCGGAGTCAGTTCGAAGAGGGTAAAGCTGTAGCGCACTTGGGTGGTGCTGGTCGGGGTCAGCAAACGTTCACCGAGCAAGCCGATTTCGGCGGCATAGGCCGGGTCGGCGAGTTTCTTCAGGTAAGCGGTGGCCTGGGTTTGCAGTTCGCCCTGCAGGGTGCTGGTGGCCGAGAGGTCGAGGCGGTCGAGGTCGTACAGCGGCCGGTTGAGCATGCTCGCCAGACGACTGCGGGCAACGCTGATGCCCTTGTTGGTTTCGATCGGCTGAATGGTCGGCTGGGTCTGCCAGTCGCGGTAAGTGACTTTGCTGGCAAGGGCGGCATCGGCTAGCGCGTTGTCGATCACACCGTTCTGTTTGAGCAGGCGCAAATGGCTGTCGGTAAGCTCGGCAAGCTCTTCACGGCCCTTGGTCAGGTAACGCGAAGGGCGGCGCTGGGCGATCATCAGCGACAACATCTCGCGCAGGGCCAGGCCTTTGGCGGCCATGGTCTTCGCATCGGTGGCCGGGCTGTTCAGTTGTTCGTTGGCCTGGTTGAAGTCGCTGCCGTACCAGACGCGCAGGCCTTCGGCCATGCCATGTACTTCGCCATGCCCTGGCACCGCCGACAGCGGCACGCTGTTGAGGTAGTCACGCACGATGTTCTGTCGTGCCCCGAGGGTTTGCGGGCCGGGCTGATAGGCACGCACGCTGGCCGACATCATCTGCCGCAGTTTCTCGGCACCGGACACCGTCAGGCCATCCGGGGAATGCCGGTACTTTTCTAATTGCGTGGCTAACGTACTGCCACCCGCCGACTGGCCCGGCAGGCGCAGCAATTTCGCCACTTGTGACCACGCGGCCATGCCGAAGCGCGGCCAGTCCACCGCCGGGTTGGCCAGCGGCTGTTTCGGGTCGAGCAGGAAGCGGTTTTCGATGAATAACAGGCTGCTGACCACCACTGGCGGGATGGATTCGAAGCTTGAATATAGCTGTTGCGGGTAGTTGTACTTGTACAGCGGTGCGGCCCGGCAATCGGTGATCGACAGCCCGGCCTGAATCTTTTCGGAATACGGCACGAACAGGCCCTTGTCGGTGTAGCTGAGCAGTGCCGGGGAAAACCGCGCCTGTTCGGTGATGACGTAGTTGCGTTTGAGCAGGCGCGGCAGGAATTCATCCAGCGAGCTGTAACCCAGGCGCAGATCGAACGGGCCATTGCCCGGATAACGAATGGCTTCGCTGGGGCCGGGTTCGAGGGTGTACGTCAGTGACGCGGCGTATTGGCTGAGCTCACGCGCCTGGAAGCGCGAAGTGCGCATTTCCTTGGACGCAGCCAGCCCCACGACGATCGCGATAATCACCAGCAACAACCAGAAAGCCTTCCACCCATGCCGGTTGCGGCGGGGTTTTTCAGGGACAGGCGCTTCATCCACTCGTTCAGTCGGAACCACGGCTTTACTCGAATCGGTTTGCCACAAAGCGCCCATAGTCGATTGATCCATTCACGCAGATTGATCGGACTTGTCTGAAGCTTAGACGGTGGTTGGGGCTGGTGAAAAAAATGTGCGGGATGGGCGAGGGGAGTTGCTGAATAAATCTGGAAGGCGGGTGCCGGAGCGAAAATGAGCCTGAAGCAAACTTTGCGGCGAGGGAGATCTGAGCGGCCGCAATAGAACCGTTCAGCAATAAAGTTGACCAAGCGGACACATGACGATGCACCAATGCTGTGCAATACTCGGCGGCTTTTTCGGCGGCGAATATTCCTACGCAAAGCAGGGAATGCCTCTCGGCATACCGGGCTTTTACCGAGAGTTGTCGCTGAATGTTGTGGCTTATAGAGTGAAAACTCCTGCCAAAGGCTTTTTATACTGCACGTCCCGCTGATCTTGCAGGCTGTCCTGCAAGACGTGTCTGCTCACAAAGCAGGCGCGGTTTCATTTCAAGCCAGGGCTTATCGGCCGACGCTTCGACACTCGGTGGTCATATCCAATAACAAGACGAGGTTGCACCCCTATGCCAGTCGGCAATCAACTGCCTCACGGCGACACCGCTCAGGGCGGTCCGCTCAAACGCGAACTCGGCGAACGGCATATTCGCCTGATGGCACTCGGTGCCTGTATCGGCGTCGGTCTGTTTTTAGGTTCCGCCAAGGCCATCGAAATGGCCGGCCCGGCGATCATGCTGTCGTACATTCTGGGTGGTCTGGCGATCCTGGTGATCATGCGCGCTCTCGGCGAAATGGCCGTGCACAATCCGGTCGCCGGCTCGTTCAGCCGTTACGCGCAAGACTACCTCGGCCCGTTGGCGGGCTTCCTCACGGGCTGGAATTACTGGTTCCTGTGGCTGGTGACCTGCGTCGCGGAAATCACCGCGGTGGCCGTGTACATGGGCATCTGGTTTCCCGATGTACCGCGCTGGATCTGGGCCCTCGCGGCGCTGATCAGCATGGGTTCGGTCAATCTGATCGCGGTAAAGGCCTTCGGTGAGTTCGAATTCTGGTTCGCCCTGATCAAGATCGTCACCATCATTGCGATGGTGATCGGCGGCGTCGGCATCATCGCCTTCGGGTTCGGCAATGACGGCGTGGCACTGGGGATTTCCAACCTGTGGGCCCACGGCGGCTTCATGCCCAACGGCGTGACCGGCGTGCTGATGTCCCTGCAAATGGTCATGTTCGCCTACCTCGGCGTGGAGATGATCGGCCTGACCGCCGGTGAAGCGAAGAACCCGCAGAAGACCATTCCCGATGCGATCGGCTCGGTGTTCTGGCGGATTCTGCTGTTCTACGTCGGCGCACTGTTCGTGATTCTGTCGATCTACCCGTGGAACGAAATCGGCACGCAGGGCAGTCCGTTCGTGATGACCTTTGAGCGTCTGGGCATCAAGACCGCCGCCGGCATCATCAACTTCGTGGTGATTACCGCAGCATTGTCGTCGTGCAACGGCGGTATCTTCAGCACCGGGCGTATGCTCTACAGCCTGGCGCAGAATGGCCAGGCGCCGGCCGGTTTTGCCAAGACTTCGAATAACGGTGTACCGCGTCGAGCGCTGTTGCTGTCGATCGGTGCGTTGTTGCTGGGCGTGCTGCTCAACTATCTGGTGCCGGAAAAAGTCTTTGTCTGGGTGACCTCGATTGCCACCTTCGGCGCGATCTGGACCTGGGTGATGATCCTGCTGGCGCAACTGAAATTCCGCAAAGGCCTGAGTGCCAGCGAACGTGCCGGCCTCAAGTACAAGATGTGGCTGTACCCGGTCAGCTCGTACTTTGCGCTAGCGTTTCTGGTGCTGGTAGTCGGCCTGATGGCGTACTTCCCGGACACGCGCGTGGCGCTCTATGTGGGGCCTGCGTTCCTGGTGCTGCTGACCGTGTTGTTCTACGTGTTCAAGCTGCAACCGAGCAACGTGGCGCAAGGTGCGGCGCGTTCGGCTTCGTAAGTTTTAGCGTCTGCATCAACCAAGCCCCGGTCGCGAGACCGGGGCTTTTTATTGCCCGTGCCGCGGATCGTCTCCAAGGCTGAGCCACCTGCGCTTGCTGCAGCGGCAGTGTGATGTCCACTCGTCGGAAGTAGCCGGGCACCTGTAATTTCTGACAGTAGACCTGGCACCTGCCTTGGCCTAGGTTGAAGTTTCGCCAAACGTGGCAAGAGCGGGGCACCGGCATGAAGGGATTCTCGGCATTGACGGTTATCGGAATCGCCGATGGATTGATCCATTGGCAGATCTTTTTCGTCCTGTGCACGGCTGCCGAACTGACCCAAGCCGCCAGCAATTTCGCGGCTTTCTGCGTAGCGGCCATGTTCTCGTTTTACGTGAACATGCTGTACACCTTTGACAGCCGAACGTCGGTGCTTGGTTATCTGCTGTTTATCGTGGTGATGGGCGCGCTCAGTTTTGCCATCGGTGCGATCGCCGATACGCATGATCTGCCGGGATTGCTGACGGTGGCGGTGTTTACACTGCTGAATCTGTTGCTGGGGTACAGCTTTTTCAGGTTTGTATTGTTTCGCAGACAACGGCTATGAAGACTTTTGCGGCCGTTGCATTTGTCAGACGAGCCTTTACGCCAGTGCTCGTTGATCGATTCGCGCTCGCTATCGTTTTGATCCTCGCACTACTCGTACGGTTTTACGCTATTTCAGTACCCGCCATCTGGAACGATGAAGCCTATAGTCTGCTGCTTGCACGCGAAACACCGGAGCGCATCTGGGCGCTGACGGCACGGGATGTGCACCCACCGCTTTACTACATGCTGTTGCACTACTGGGTGTCGGTGTGGGGAGACTCGGCGTTGTCTGCCCGGGCCTTGAGTGCACTCGCGGATCTCGGCACTCTTTTACTGTGTATCAAGTTGATGAGCCTGATTTCAACGCGCAGGGCGACA
Organism: Pseudomonas sp. B21-041; assembly: GCF_024748675.1. NCBI lineage: Bacteria > Pseudomonadati > Pseudomonadota > Gammaproteobacteria > Pseudomonadales > Pseudomonadaceae > Pseudomonas > Pseudomonas sp. B21-041. The sequence continues at coordinate 5,131,873 of NZ_CP087175.1, read as the reverse complement.
TGGATTGCCGCGCTGCTATTGGCGTTACTCCCGATTTCGGTGCGCTATAGCCAGGAAGTAAGGATGTACAGCCTGCTCGGGTGCTGGTTGATGGCTGCAACTGTTGCGTTGGTTTGTTGGGCGAGGGTTGCGGAGCAAGGCCGTTTTGCGGTGATCTACGTGCTCCTGATGAGCGCTGCTTTTTACACTCACTACTTCGCAGGTTTGTGTGTACTGGTGCATTGGTTGTTTTGGTGGCTGAGCCGGAATAACCGTCCCGGGATGGCGATTACCCTAGGGCAATGGCTACTTGCTAACCTGACTATCGTGGTCCTGTATTTGCCTTGGGTACCTCATCTGATTGCTCAACTTGCGAATACGACGGGCTTGGGTTGGATCAAACCGGTGACGCTGCAGGAGGCGTTGTCGCTAGTCTGGCAGTTCACGCTGATGGGAAATGGGGCTTTTCAAGCATCGGCGTGGCATCTCCTGCCTCTGGCGCTTTTACTGTTCTGCGCCACAACAGTCATCGCGGACTACTCCCTAAAGCAACCTTTTCGTTTTTTGCCGATTGGTTATTTTTTTGTTCCGCTGACAACGCTCTATGTGTTTGCCTTATTCCTTCCGCTATTCGTTCCTAGATATCTGGTTTTTTCGGCGCCCGCCATTGCGATGATTGCAGCGTTGGCACTTGACGGCATCTGGAGACGTCGAGCGTTGTTGGCGACTGTTGGTTTATTGCTTTTTGTTGTTGTGCAATTAAATGGTCTGACTGCGGTTTACCGGCAGACAGATGGCTTGAATGGAACGAATTACCGCAGAGATACCGAGTTTGGTCAGTTGGTGAAGCGGCTCAATCAGAATGCCCTTCCAGGTGATGAGGTGATCATTGCTAACCCGTTCTGGTACCCGACATTCACTTATTACGACACCACTGGTATTGATCCCCGGTTTGAGGTGCGCTCATCGATTGATGATTACCTGAAGCTGACCAGTCGTGGTCTTTTGAGCCTGATCAAAGATCCCGTAGCGAGTATTTATATTGATGGGATAACGGTTTTGGATTGCCGCAGCCAAAGAGTCTGGTGGATCACAGATGCTGATTTGCATGCTGACAGGCCACAGTTCGCAAAGGATCGGACTCCCGTGTTGACGATTCACGGGGGAAACATTTCTGCGTATCTGTTTACTGCCGATTCGGTGCCGGCTTCAGCGCAGGCCAGCACCTATTGCACACTTAAGCCACGGCCACTTCCTGCGGCTCAAAACTGTCCGCCCGCGCCATCTGCCACATCCGCGAATAGAACTCGCCATTCACTTCCCCGGTGAGCAATTCCCCCGGTTTCAGGAACACATGCAACTGCGAGAACAGTTTGATCTCGGTCGCCGACATGCGCCGCACCAAGTGCTTGGCCGACAGTTGCGACGGATGCTCAAGACCGGCGGCGGCAAGCATTTCTGCCAGCGCCTTGAGGGTATTGCGGTGGAAGTTGAACACGCGCTGTGCCTTGTCCGGCACTACCAGCGCGCGTTGGCGCAAGGCATCCTGAGTGGCCACGCCGGTCGGGCATTTGTTGGTGTGGCAGCTTTGCGACTGGATGCAGCCGATGGCGAACATGAAGCCGCGTGCGGAGTTGGCCCAGTCTGCACCGATGGCCAGTACGCTGGCGATGTCGAAGGCGCTGACGATCTTGCCGCTGGCGCCGAGTTTGATCTTGTCGCGCAGGTTCAGGCCGACCAGGGTGTTGTGGACAAACAGCAGGCCCTCGCGCATCGGTACGCCGATGTGGTCGGTGAACTCGACCGGTGCGGCGCCGGTGCCACCTTCCTTGCCGTCGACGACGATAAAGTCCGGGAGGATGCCGGTTTCCAGCATGGCTTTGGCGATGCCCATGAACTCCCACGGATGGCCGAGGCAGAACTTGAAGCCCACCGGTTTACCGCCGGACAGTTCACGCAGTTGCTGGATGAACTGCATCATTTCGATCGGCGTGGAAAACGCACTGTGACGTGACGGCGAGACGCAATCTTCGCCCATCAGGATGCCGCGTGTTTCGGCGATTTCCTTGGTGACTTTGTGTTTGGGCAGGATACCGCCGTGGCCGGGTTTCGCGCCTTGGCTCATCTTGATTTCGATCATCCGCACTTGCGGGTTCTGTGCCTGGGTGGCGAAGCGTTCCGGGTCGAAACGGCCGTCGCTGGTGCGGCAGCCGAAGTAGCCGCTGCCCAGCTCCCAGGTCAGGTCGCCGCCGTGTTCGCGGTGATACGGGCTGATGCTGCCTTCACCGGTGTCGTGGGCGAAGTTGCCGAGTTTCGCGCCTTGGTTCAACGCGCGAATGGCATTGGCGCTGAGCGAACCGAAGCTCATCGCCGAGATGTTGAATACCGAGGCCGAGTACGGCTGACTGCACTGCGGGCCACCGACGGTGACGCGGAAACTGCTCGGGTCGCTCAGCGGCGCCGGACGCATCGAGTGGCCGATGAATTCGAATCCGGATTGATAGACATCAATCAGCGTGCCGAACGGTTTGTCGGCGGTTTCGTTTTTCGCTCGCGAATAAACCAGCGAACGCTGGGCGCGGGAGAAGGGCAGGGCATCGCTGTCGGACTCCAGCAGGTACTGGCGGATCTCCGGGCGGATGCCTTCAACCAGATAGCGGATATTGCCGAGGATCGGGTAGTTGCGGCGCACCGCGTGCGGGCTTTGTAGCAGGTCGAACAGACCGATCAGGCTCAGTACACCGGTGACGGCGGTGATTGGCCATAGCCAGTCATGTTCGAGGAAAGGCAGGCTGGCGAGGGTGAACATCACGCAGACGGCAAAGAAGGCGTAGCGGCTCAGGAGTGACAGGCTCATACGGTTTCCTTGGTTCGGACTCAGAGATTTCGGCGAAAGGCTCAGGGATGTACAAAATCCCTGTGGGAGCGAGCCTGCTCGCGAAAGCGACCTGTCAGTAGAAAAATTATTGTCTGATCCGACGCATTCGCGAGCAGGCTCGCTCCCACAAAAAGCAACTTCACCAAACGATCAGGCGTTTTGTGCCTGAAGAAAAATCGAAAACAGCTCGGACTGGGATTTGATCCCCAGCTTGCTGTACATGTGTTTCTTATGGACTTTCACGGTTTCTACGGAGATTTCCAGCTTACGGGCGATTTCTTTACTGGAGCAACCGCTGAGCATCAAACGCCCGACATCCAGTTCACGGGCGGTCAATTGCGCGCCCTTGAGTTGCTGCACCGACGCCTCCAGTTGCACCCGCCAGTCTGCCCGGACAGGGGCGGCGGCGAGGGCCACGGTTTCGTTGATCTCGTACGGCAGGCGCTGGCGCAGCAGGCCCAGCACCCAAGGCTGGATCAATGACAGCAAGGCGATATGTTCGCCAGTGAAACGTTTTTCACTGCCCAGCGACAGACACAAGGTGCGATCGCCTTCGAGCTGACAATTGAACTGGATTTCGTCGGCCACGACATTCAGACGAAAGTATCGCTGGTAATACTCGGTCAGTTCGAAATGCTCCGGCGCCACTTCCGAGAGGCGATACAGACCGGTGCGGGTTTGCTCGCGACAGGCGATGTAGAACGGGTCCAGCAAGTACAGACCGCGCAGATAATCCTGAAACAACGGGTCAGGGTTGCCGTCTGCGCCCGGGCATTCGGCGAAGACTTGCGGGTGTTGATCGGCGCTGAACAGCAGCGCCACCCAGCTATCGAACGGCACGTACTGGTCGAGCAGACGCACCAGTTGCGCCCAGAAATTCGGCTTGTCCAGCGCATCGATCAGTTGCCCGACGGCGCGGTGCCAGGTGATGTCGTCAAACGAAAGTGTCATCGATCTACCCCTATCGGGTTACCCCGGCCGCGTAATTCCCTGGCCGGCTGCTTGCTGCGCATACTGGCCCACAGACAGCCACCGGGCAATCTTTCAGCGCCCGCCGCTTATCACAAGGAATTCCCATGAAAGTCGAACTCGCGCAATTGGCAGGCCGTGACAATGCCACGGCCTACAACCTCGAACGCGCACTGGCAGCGATTGCCGCGTGTGCGGCCGACACGCAATTGATCGTGTTCCCGGAAACCCACCTGATGGGCTTCCCGACGGCCGAAACCGTGGCGCAAACCGCCGAACCGCTCGACGGCCCGACCGTCAGCACCGTGCTGGCCGCCGCGCGTGAACACAACATCGCCGTGGTGATCGGTATGGCCGAGAACGACAACGGTCGCTTCTACAACACCACGTTGCTGATCACCCCTGAAGGCATTGCCCTGAAATACCGCAAGACCCATCTGTGGGCGTCGGATCGTGGCGTGTTCGAGGCCGGCGACCGTTACACCACCTGCGAATGGAACGGCGTGCGTATTGGCCTGTTGATTTGCTACGACATCGAGTTTCCGGAGTCAGCCCGTGCCTTGGCGCAACTGGGTGCCGAGTTGCTGATCGTGACTAACGGCAACATGGACCCGTACGCGCCGACTCACCGCACCGCGATCATGGCCCGTGCCCAGGAGAATCAGGCCTTTGCGTTGATGGTCAATCGCGTGGAGGCGGGGGACGACGGCTTGATGTTTGCCGGTGGCAGTGCGCTGGTCGATCCGCTGGGCTCGCTGTTGTTCGAGGCCGGGCGGGAAGAAGGGACGTTCAGCGTCGAGCTGGATTTCGACCGGTTAGAGATTGCGCGCAAGGATTACCGCTATCTGGATGATCAGCGTTTGAAGTTGCCGGGGGAGGTGGTGGAGCGCGGCGATGGTGTTCGTGAGTTGTTGATTCCACGCCGTTGACCGCTGCCCTCACCCTAGCCCTCCCGAAACGTCGGACCAGAGGGGACTGACCGAGTTGATTGTTCGAGGTACGCCGACCAGAAGCAACGGGTCGAACTCAGGTTTTACCCGATCGTTCCCACGCTCTGCGTGGGAATGCAGCCCGGGACGCTCCGCGTCCCAAGAGCGGACGCAGAGCGTCCATTGAGGCATTCCCACGCAGAGCGTGGGAACGATCAGCCACACCCGAAAACATTCGCCGAACCCGGCTCTGCCATAAATCCAATAACATTCGGAGTAAGTCGCCCATGGCTCGTTTGCAACGCACCCTTTCATTAGGGTCGGTGGTGCTGTTCGGCATCGCCTACATGACGCCGATCATTGTCCTCGGCACCTTCGGCATCCTCGCCCAGTCTACCGCCGGCATGGTGCCTGCCGCGTATCTGGCGGCGCTGGTGGCGATGTTCTTCACCGCTATGAGTTACGGACGCATGGCCGCTGCATTCCCCGTCGCCGGTTCCGCCTATAGCTACGTGCGCAAGGCAATCAGCCCGAAACTCGGCTTCATCGCCGGTTGGGCGGTGTTGCTCGATTACCTGTTTCTGCCGATGGCGATCTGGCTGATCGGCGCGGCTTATCTGGCCTCGGCATTCCCGTCGATCCCGCAATGGATCTGGGTGCTGGCCTTTATCGGCATCACCAGCGCGATCAACATCATCGGCCTGAAACTGGCCAACGGCATCAACGCCTTGTTGATGCTGGTGCAGTTCCTCGTGCTGATCGCTTTCGTCGCGCTGTGCGTGCACTACATCGGTGGCGATGCGAGCACGCCGTTGTGGTCGATCAAGCCGTTCTTCAACGGCGACATGCAGATGCCGCTGATCATGAGCGGTGCGGCCATCGCCTGCTACTCGTTCCTCGGCTTCGATGCGGTCAGCACGCTGACCGAAGAAACCCGCGATCCACGCCGCACCATCCCGCGCGCGATCATGTTGATCACACTGATCGGCGGGCTGATCTTCGTTGGCGTTTCATACTTTGTGCAGATCGCCCATCCATCGTTCCAGTTCGACAGCGTCGACTCCGCCGCCTATGAAATCGCGCGCAATATCGGCGGCGATCTGTTCGTCTCGATCTTCCTCATCGGCCTGATTGTCGGTCAGTTCGCCTCGGGGCTGTCTGCGCAAGCCAGTGGCTCGCGCCTGCTGTTCGCCATGGGCCGCGACGGCGTGTTGCCCAAGTCGTTCTTCGGTACCTTGCACGCGCGCTTCGGCACACCGGTCAACAGCATCCTGCTCTGCGCCGTGGTGGCGTTACTGGCACTTAAACTCGACGTGACCACCTCGACCTCGTTCATTAACTTCGGCGCGTTTCTGGCGTTCAGTCTGGTCAATCTCTCGGTGATCTTTCATTACTGGATCGGCGGTGAGAAAAAAGGTCCGCGCGAGCTGCTGCTGTTTCTGCTCTTCCCGTTGATCGGGCTGGTGGCGGACTTGTGGCTGATGGTCAGCCTCGATCACCTGGCGGTGTACCTGGGCTTGAGCTGGCTGGCGATCGGCGTGGTTTACCTGGCAGTACTTACCGGTGGTTTCCGTCGCCAGCCACCGGAAATGGACTTTCAGGAAGCGACCTGAGGCGTCTTCAGGCAGCGGGCCGGTTCTGGCGCATCGGCAACTCGATGCGAAAGGTCGTGCCCACCCCCGGTTCGCTGCGTACCGAAATGTCGCCACCGTGCTTTTTCACAATGCCGTAGGACAGGGACAGGCCAAGCCCGGTGCCCTGGCCGACGGGTTTGGTGGTGAAGAACGGATCGAAGATTTTCTGCAGGATCTCCGGCGCAATCCCCGCGCCGGTATCCGCGACTTCCACCCACGCCGTGTCTTGTTGTTGCCCGGTGCGCAAGGTGATGGTGCCGCGTTCGGAGCCCATGGCCTGCGCCGCATTGACCACCAGATTCATGATCACCTGATTGATTTGCGACGGCAGGCATTCGATGTCCGGCAGGGGCTGGTACTCCTTGATCAGGTCGGCCTTGTACTTGAGTTCACTGGCGACAATGTTCAGGGTCGACTCGATGCCTTGTTGCAGATTGGCCCACTGCCATTGCTGCTGGCTATCGACCCGGGAGAAATCCTTCAGGTCCTTGACGATCTGCCCGACCCGGCCAATGCCTTCCTTGGATTCGCGGATCAGCACCGGAATGTCTTCGAGGAGAAAATCCAGATCGGCGTCTTTGCGCAATTGCTCAAGCCGCGCCACCGATTCGCTGTCTGGTATTGGCCCAAGCGTCTGCCAGGCATCGAGTACGCTGAGCAATTGTTTGAAGTAGCCGTCGAGGGTGCCGAGGTTGGAGGAGATGAAGCCGATCGGGTTGTTGATTTCATGGGCCACGCCCGCCGCCATTTGCCCGAGTGAGGCGAGTTTTTCCGACTGTACCAGCTGACTTTCCAGTTGCTTGCGCTCATCGATTTCCCGTTGCAGGTCTTCGCTGGCCTGCTTGAACTGGGCGGTGCGCTGATCGACCAGATGTTCCAGGTGATGCATTTGCAATGACGCGCGTTCGGTCATCTGCCACTTGGTCAGCAGGGTGTTGGCCATCTGCTGCACTTCGATGTTGTCGAACGGCTTCTTCAGAATCAGCAAGCGGTCATGCGCCTGCAGACGCTCCAGCAGTTCATCCCAGGAATAATCCGAGTAGGCGGTGCAGACCACCACTTGCAACTGTGGATCCTGCTGCCACAGATGCTCGATGGTTTTCGCGCCGTCCCAGCCGTCGGGCATGCGCATGTCGACAAAGGCCAGCGCATAGGGGCGTTGTTCCGCCAAGGCCTGATTCAGCTTGCCCAGACCTTCCTCGCCGCCATAGGCCGAGTCCAGCTCGAACGGCGGACGTTCGGCGCGCACCTGAGCGCCGAACAGTGCTGCTTCCATCTCGTCCAGTTCCACCGACTGCGCCGCCGGCGGCGCGAGAATCTTGCGAAAGTCTTCATGGATCGACGGCATGTCGTCGATCAGCAGAATGCGGCGGTTCGACAGCTCGCTCATGCGCTCTCCGTGACGCTGATCAGGGGGATCTGCAAGGTGAACAATGCACCCTGGCCCGGGCCGTCGCTGTGCGCGGTGAGGTGGCCGTTCATCTCGATGGCGGCCAGGGCGCAGCTGTGCAGACCGAAACCGTGGCCTTCCTTGCGGGTGGTAAAACCGTGGGCAAAGATCCGCGTCATGTTTTCCGCGGCGATGCCTTCGCCGTCGTCCTTGACGCTGATTTCAAGGAAGTTGTCATCGACAATTTTGACCGCCAGGGTCATGGTGCGTGGGCGGTTGCTGAGGTCGGACATGGCGTATTTAGCGTTGCTGATGAGGTTGATCAGGATCAGCAGCAAACGGTGTTTGTCGCCCATCACCTGCGGCACGTCAGCGTACTCCCGGACCACCGTGACGTGGTGCCGGGTGAGTGCCCCGGCGTTCATGCGCAACGCGTCTTCGAGCAATTCGTTGATGAACAGCGGTTCGGTCATGCTGTTGGCGCCGGCATAGGATTGCTGGGTGGCGACGATGTCTTTGATGTGGTCGACGCTTTTGTTCATCTGGTTCAACTCGTCGAGCATTTCCTGCTGTTCCTGGGTAATGGCGACCACCAACTGGTTGAGGTAGCCGGGGAGCAATTTGCCCTTGGCGTCTTCGCTGAGGAACACGCCGAGGTCATCCGGGTGTTCGTTGATCAGTTGCATGGCCTTGCCCAGGCCTTGGGCCTTGCTGTTGCGCAGCTTGCGCGTGATCAGGTCGCTGGAAATGTTCACGCTATTGAGCACGTTGCCGACGTTGTGCAGCACATTGGTGGCGATTTCCGCCATGCCGGCCTGACGTGCCGCATCGAGCAGTTCGCTCTGGGCGTCCCGCAGTTCCCGGGTGCGTTCTTCGACTCTTTGTTCCAGTGCATCGTTGGCGGTTTGCAGGGCGTTATTGACCCGGTTGATCTCGGCGAAACTACCGATCAAACGGATGGCCAGCCACACCAGCGACAACACCAGCAAGACCGAAAACAACAGCAGGTAGAAGTGGTACTGCCGGTCGACCTGATCGGCGCGCTGCTGATCGCGATCGAGCATGGTGGTGATGTTGTCGAGGCTGTCGGCCACGGGGATGTTTTCGATGCTTTCGAGCAACTGATTGACCACAGGCTGCTCGCGCGCAATCAGCGAAATATGGCTGCTCATGATTCTGATCGGGGCCTGAAACTCGAGCGGCAGGCGTTGTGCATTGACCTTCAGTTTGTTCAGGCCGACCTCGATGTCGGCGGCCCGGTCGTCGGAGGTGACCTGGGCGAATTCGAGGGCGCTGAGCAGCAGGTCGTAGGTGTCGGTGGTGATGTTTTGCAGCTGCAATTTATCGAAGTCCGACAGGCTGGCCAGTTGCTGTTGGATGTCGTCTTCAGCGGTGGGCAAAAAAGCCAGGGAGTTGCGTAACAGCGCGTTGTGCGATTTGAACTGTTCGACCAGACGGGTCTTTTCCTGCATCGCCTGCAGGAAGCTTTCGTGAGCATCGTTCCATTGCGTCGAGTCGTTGCGCCCATGCCCGGACTCGATCTCGTCGAAGCGCGCCCAGAGCCGGTTCATCTCATTCATCGGTGACACCAGCGGATCGTAGTTGTGGGTCAGCGCCACCCTGGCCTTGAGGATCTCGTTCTCCCACTGCGAATTCTGCTGTTTGATCTGCCGGATCAGATCCCGCGATTCGGTGTACGTCATGCTCTGGTCAGAGCTCGACTTGAAGTACAGGAACAGCAGGATCGAGGCCAGCGCCAGGGCCACCAGGGTCAGCAACAACAGGCTGCGTCGCCGCGAAATGTTGATCATGGCTGGACTTCCCGTTGGCCGGTCAGGGTTGTGAGAAACAGCATGATCAGCCGTTTATCCTCAGCGCTTGGCATGCGCCCCAACTGATACTGGAACATCACATCCACAGCGCGTTCGAGGGTGGGCGCCGAGCCGTCGTGAAAGTATGGCGCGGTGATCGCGACATTGCGCAGGCTCGGCACCTTGAACACCGCCCGGTCTGCTTCGTCGGCGGTGACGTTGAAGCGGCCTTGGTCGGCCACGGTCGGGTTGCCACGATCGGCAATGTAATCGCCGAACACGCCGAATTTCTGGAACATGTTGCCACCGATGTTGACCCCCTGATGGCAGGCAATGCAGCCGTACTCCTTGAAGCGCTGGTAACCGTACTTTTCCTCCAGGGTGAGGATGTCGGTATTGCCCTGCAGGTATTGATCGAAGCGTGAATTGGGCGTCAGCAAGGTGCGTTCGAAACTGGCCAGCGCTTGCTGGACGTTGGCCTGGGTTACGCCGTCCGGGTAGGTGGCGGCGAAATCGCGACGGTAATCGGGGTCGTTGCCGATGCGTTCGATTACGGTGCGCCAGTCGCTGCCCATTTCATGGGGGCTGGTGATGACGACGTTGCTTTGTTCCTCCAGCGTTTTAACGCGGCCATCCCAGAACTGGCGGAAGTTGAGGGCTGCGTTGAACACGGTCGGTGTGTTGACGGCCACCGGTTTACCGTCGAAGCCCAGTGACAAGGCGCGGCTGTCGGCACCGTTCTTGTCGAGTTGATGGCAGCTGGCGCAGGACAGCGTGTTGTTGATCGACAAACGTGGCTCGTGGAATAGCCGTCGACCGAGTTCCACGCGCCGGGGATCCTGCTGCGGCACCGCGGGCAACGGTTTGAGCGGCTCGTCCAGCGGCTCGGCACTGGCGCCGATACAGACTCCGTACAGCAGCAACGCGACGGCGTGATGGAAAAGGCTCATCGGCATTTGTCTCCCTGACTCAAGGCCGGTTTCACAGTGATCATTCAATCGTCCAGGGCGCGGGTTGCGTACCGGCCAGCAACCGCGCAAATGCGTCTGCGGGTAGGGCTTCGCTGAAAAAGTAGCCCTGGCCTTCTTCGCAGTGATGGGCCTTGAGAAAGGCCAGTTGCTCAGCGGTTTCGATGCCTTCGGCGATGACGTCCAGTTCCAGACTCTTGCCCAGGTTGATGATGGCGCTCACCAGCGCGGCATCGTTGCGGTCGTTGCACAGGTTGCGAATGAACGATTGGTCGATCTTCAGCACATCGATGGGAAATCGCCTCAAGTAGCTCAGGCTGGAATAGCCGGTGCCGAAGTCATCAATGGCCAGACGCGTGCCCAGCGTTTTCAGGCGATTGAGCGCCGTCATCGTCGCCTCGACGTTTTGCATCAGCACGCCTTCGGTGATTTCCAGCTCCAGCCATTCGGGGGCCAGACCTGTCTGTTCCAGGACGCGCTCGATACCAGCGACGAAGTCACGCTGGCGAAAATCGATGGGTGAAGTGTTGACCGACATGCGGATCGGCGGCAGTCCGGCCAGTTGCCAGGCACGGGTCTGACGACAAGCTTCAGCCAGCACCCATTTGCTCAACGGCACGATGAGGCCGCTGTCCTCGGCCACCGGTATGAAGTCCGACGGATAGACCCAGCCATGCCCGGGTTTCTGCCAGCGCAGCAGTGCTTCGGCACCCACCACTTTGGCACTGCGCAGGTCGACTTTCGGCTGATAGTGCAGGACGAATTCATGCGCCTGCAGGGCGCGGCGAATGCCCGACTCGATGCTGTGCTGCTCCCGGGCGTGCTGGTTCATGGCTTCGATGAAAAAGCCGATGTTGTCAGGCCCCTGCTCCTTGACGTTGCGCATCGCGGTCTCGGCTTTCTTGATCAGCTCGGTGGCTTCGAGGCCGTCTTCGGGGTAGACGCTGATGCCGACGCTGGCGGTGACGCTGACGTCGTGGCCGGCAATCGTCTGCGGCAGGCGAATGGCGGCGAGGAGTTTTTCCGCGATGCCGTGGGTTTGCTGAGGGTGGTTGATGTCGCCGAGGATCACCACGAACTCATCGGAACCGTAGCGAAACACCGAGTCCGAATCGCGCACGCAGGACAACAGTTGTCGGGCGACCCGTTTGAGCATCTCGTCACCCGCCGGATGGCCCAGCGCATTGTTGATGCGCTTGAAGCGATCCAGACCGAGAAACATCACCACCAATTGTTTGTCATGCCGTCGGCACACGGCCATGGCCTGACTCAGGCGATCACCGAGCAAGGTGCTGTTGGGCAGCTCCGTGAGGCTGTCGTATTGCAGCAGGTGCGAGACCTTGAGCAGTTCGTGCACCCGCGCCTCGATGGTCCGCTCAAGGCTGAGCATCTTCAGCGCCGCGTCCTGCGCCAGTTGCCATTTCCAGGTCAGGGCATTGGCCATCTGACGGATTTCCAGACTGTCGAACGGCTTTTTCAAGATCAGCAACTGATCGCCGAACTCCAGCCGTTCGGCCATCGCTTCCCAGCTGTAGTCGCTGTACGCCGTGCACAAGGCGATTTGCAGGTTCGGGTCGACACGCCACAGTTGCTCGATGGTTTCCAGGCCATCCCAGCCGGGCGGCATGCGCATGTCGATAAAGGCGAGGGCGTAGGGATTGCCACTGGCCAGTGCGCGATTGACCAGTGCCAGCGCTTCCTGGCCTTGATAGGCGGAGTCGAGCTGGAAGCTCAGGTGCGGCGTCTGCTGGCTGCCGAACAGCGTCTGCTCCAGTTGCTGCAAATCGACGGCGTCCGCCACCTGCGGGGCGAGGATCTTGCGAAAGTCATCGTGGATCGCCGGCGTGTCATCGATGATCAGGATGCGCCGGTTGGTCTGCGGAAAAGGCGTTTTCATGCCTCGTCCTCCTTTGGCGCCAGACGGCAACTGTCCTTGAGCAAATGCCCGGCTTGTTCGGCGCTGACCGCTGCGCTGAAATACATGCCCCGGGCGCTGGGCAGCGGGGGCGCGGTGGGGGGCGTGCACGGTTGATCCGACGATGGCTGGCCTTCGGCAATGATGTCGATGTCCAGATCGCGGGCGAAGTTGACGATCGCGCGCAGGGCGTTGGCACTGGCGACATCGTGGGCGGCACTGTCGACGAAACTCTGCGCCAGTTTGAGGTGATTGACCCGGTAGGTTTTCAGGTAGTCGAACGAGGAGTATTCGGTGCCGAAATCATCGATGGCGATGCTCACGCCCAGTTCACGCAGGCGCGGCAACGCGTCGTTGTGCGTCCACTTGGTCTGGGCCAGTGTGGCCTCGGTGACATCGAAACGCAGGTCCCAAGGGGCGAGTTCCCAACGGGCGGTGGTGCGCAGCACGTTGTAGATCAGCTCGGGGCCGCTCTTGAGTTGGGCCAGCGAAAGTTTGATCGCCATTACGGGCGGCGCGACGCCTTCGTTACGCCACAGATGCATCTGGTGGCAGGCGTGATCCAGCACCCAACGCCCGAGCGGAATGATTGCGCCGGTTTTCTCTGCAATCGGCACGAAGTCGCAGGCCTGCAGCAGGCCGCGACGAGGATGCTGCCAGAGGACTTGTACCTCCATGCCGAGAATCCTGCCGCTGTGCAGATCGACCTCCGGCGCATAGCGCAGCATCAGCTCATTGCCCTCGAGGGCGGTCATCAATTCGCTGACCAGAGTCATGCGTTCGGCCACTTCCCGAGAGATTTCCTCGGAGTGGAAGTGGTACTGGTTGCGGCCCATTTCCTTGGCGCGGTACAGCGCCATGTCGGCTTGCCCGAGCAGCGCGTCGGCATCGAGGCTGAGGTCGCTGTAACTGCTGATGCCGATGCTCACCGAAATATGCAGCGCATTACCGGCCAGGTGGTAGGGCGCCAGCAGCGTGTCGCGAATCTTGGCGGCCATCGCGGCCGATTGGGTCGGGTCGCTGACGTCCAGTTGCAGGATCGCGAATTCGTCGCCGCCCAGGCGCGCCACTACGTCACTTTCGCGGACACCGGACTTGATGCGCCGGGCGACTTCCTGCAACAGCAGATCGCCCACCGGGTGGCCGAAGGTGTCATTGATCCGCTTGAAATGGTCGAGGTCCAGGTAGAACACCGCGAACGGCATGGCGCCTCGTCGTGCGGCGGCGAACGCTTGATGCAGGCGCTCGATCAGCGTGGCGCGATTGGCCAGCCCCGTGAGGCCATCGGAGCGGGCGAGCAAGGCCAGTTTGTCCTCGGCCAGGCGGCGCTCGGTGATGTCGAGGATGATGCCTTCGACTTCCAGCAGACGGCCGTCATCATCGCGCACCGGAATGTAGCGGTTCTCCACCCAGCGCCAGGTGCCCTGGCCGGTGCGCATGCGGAACTCGATGGACGCGCCCGACGCATGCCGATCCAGCACCCGGGCCATGGCCGCATCGACGTTCGCCTGATCGTCCGGATGAATCAGTGCCTGCGCCCAGTCGGGCGAACCCACCAGGTCGGCGGCGACATGGCCGTAACGGGTGATGTTGTGGGAGATGTACATCAGCGCAAACGAGGGTTCGCCGCGCAGACGGTAAAGAATCGTCGGGCTGTTCTGCACGATCACATTGGCGTCGGACAGCTCCCGGGTGCGTTCCTGCACCGCAGCTTCTAGCAGGCTCATCTTCAGTTCGGCGTCTTCGGTCATCTGCCATTTGACTGTGAGGGCGCTGGCCATCTGGCGGATCTCGATGGCGTCGAAGGGCTTTTTCAAAATCAGCAAGCGGTCGTTCAGTGCCAGACGCCGGTCGATGTCTTCCCAGGAATAATCGGAATAGGCCGTGCACAGCGCAACTTGCAGCTTGGGGTCGACTTGCCACAGCCGTTCAATGGTCTCCAGGCCATCCCAGCCCGGTGGCATGCGCATGTCGATGAAGGCCATGGCGTAGGGGCGGTTTTCTGCCAGCGCGGCCTCAAGTTTTTCCAGGGCTTCGCGGCCCTGAAACGCCGAATCCAGTTCGAAATGTTGGGTTTGCGGTGCGGACGGCGTGCCGAACAGCAGGCTCTCGGTTTCGCCCAAACCATCGACACCGGGGATGACCGGGCTGAGAATCTTGGCGAAATCGCCATGGATCGCTGGGCTGTCGTCAACGATCAGCACGCGGCGATTGATGTGCACGGTTGGCGCTGTCATGCCGCGCCACCCGTGGGGAGGCATGCTGTGGTGATCCGGGGCATCCTTTTCCCTCGCCATTTGCCTGTTTGTATCAGCCGATGGAGTCTTGCGCTGTCTTCAGCATAGTCGGCTCCCCGGCACTGCGCTTTCGGCCCCGGACAAAGATCGGCGTGAATGCCGGCCAAAATCATCTAGCCTTGGACTCAGGCGCGGACCGGCGCAGTGTTGGCTCGGTGCGTCGTAATTTCCCTGTTTGCTTGAGGCCATGCCATGGAAGAGCCATCCGCGCCGCTGCCGGCGCATCGACCCACAGTGCTGCTGGTCGATGACGAGGAGTCGATCCTCAACAGCCTGCGCCGCCTGTTACGCGGCCAACCCTACGATCTTCTGTTGGCCACCAGCGGCGCTCAGGCGCTGGAGATCCTCGCGCAGCAGACGGTGAACCTGGTGATGAGCGATGCGCGGATGCCGGGCATGGACGGTGCTTCGTTGCTGGCGCATGTCCGTGAACGTTTTCCGGCGACGGCGCGGATCATGCTCACCGGCTATGCCGACCCGGCGGCGATCATCAAAGCCATCAATGACGGGCAGATTCACCGGTACATCAGCAAGCCGTGGAATGACGAAGAGCTGTTGCTGATTCTGCGCCAGTCCCTCGAACACCAGCATTCCGAGCAGGAGCGCCAACGGCTGGAGCGCTTGACCCGAGTGCAGAACGATCAGCTCAAACTGCTTAACAGCACTTTGGAAAAGCATGTCGCAGCGCGCACCGCCGAACTGCAGCAGACCGCCGACATGCTTGATCTGGCGTACGAAGAGCTCAAGCACAGCTACGTTACCGGCACCGAAGTGTTCTCGCTGCTGGCCAATTTGCGCTTGCCACCTGCCAAACAGACCAACCGGCAGATCATCGAACTGGTGCGCAGCTACTGCAAACAGCATGGGCTGGACGAGGCCACCAGCCGTGATCTGACCATGGCTGCGGCGCTGTACAACATTGGCAAACTGAGCTGGACCGACGCGATGATGACCACGCCCTCGGATCTGCTGCGCCATACCGAACGCGAGCGTTATCGCAGCTATCCGAAGCAGAGCGAATCGTTGCTCATGACCCTGGACCCGATGAAGGATGCGGCGCGTCTGATCCTGCATCATCAGGAGCGTTGGGACGGCAGCGGCTTTCCCGACCGGCTCAAGGGCGAGGGCATTCCGTTCGGCTCACGCTTGCTGAAACTGGCGGTGGATTTCGTCGAGTTGCAGCGCGGTCTGATCCTTGAGCGGCAGATGAACAGCGATGAAGCGCTGCTGTACCTGCGCCAGTACGCCGGACGTTTGTACGATCCCGATCTGGTCGAGGATTTCATTCAGGTGTGTGCCGCGTTCCTCAGCGACGTAACGCTGGCCGATCCGTCGGTCAAGGTGCTGTCCACTCGGGATCTGGCGGCGGGAATGATTCTGGCGCGCAACCTCAATGCCGATAACGGCATGCTGCTGCTCAATGCCGGCAAGGTGCTCAGCGCGCTGTTGGTGGAAAAGCTGATTGCGTTTGAAGCCATGGAGGGCGGCAAGTACACGATTTTCGTCAAGGTGCCGGAGGAGGTTGAAGCCACGCTCAAGGCGCAGGGGGAATGATCGGTGAGGTGACGTCATTGGGCCGGGCATGGGATCCTTGCGGTTTTTCCAGGCCGGTGGCTGATCCATGACTTGTGCATCCGTTGTCTCTGCAAACCTCATTCGTATAGCCGCCGCGCTGTTGCTCAATCCCGCAGGCCAGACTCTGTTGGTGCGCAAGCGCGGCACTACGGCGTTCATGCAACCGGGCGGCAAGATCGAGGCGCACGAGTTGCCGGTGCACGCGCTGGCCCGCGAGCTGGAAGAAGAGCTGGGCTTGCAGATCGATCCGGCGCAGGCGGCTTTTCTCGGCCAGTTCTCGGCGCCTGCGGCCAACGAGCCGGGGTGTGTCGTGCAGGCCGAGATCTTTCAACTGACGATCGAGGCCGACGTCACGCCGGCGGCGGAAATCGAAGAAGTGATCTGGGTCGATCCGGCCACTGATCCTGCTGTGGTTCTGGCGCCATTGACACGTGACCTGATCCTGCCGTTTTATCGCAAGTCGCTGAACGCAATCGCCTGATCATCCACGCAAAGGACTTTGCCATGATCCCGCTTCAAGACTTGCTGATCTTCGCCGCTGCCGCATTGCTGATGGTGCTGACGCCGGGGCCGAACATGATCTATCTGATTTCGCGTTCGATCTGTCAGGGACGCAAGGCCGGGGTCACGTCGTTGCTCGGTGTGGTCAGTGGATTCTTTGTGCATATGTTCGCCGCGGCGGCGGGATTGACTGCGGTGTTTCTGGCAGTGCCGATGGCCTATGAAGTGCTGAAGTGGGCCGGTGCGCTGTACCTGCTGTGGCTGGCCTGGCAAGCAGTGAAACCCGGTGCGCGCTCACCGTTCGAGGCGCAGCAATTGCCGCCGGACTCGTCGCGAAAGCTGATCACCATGGGCTTTCTCACCAGTGCGCTGAACCCGAAAATCGCCGTGTTCTACCTCTCGGTGTTTCCGCAGTTCATCTCCCCTGAACACGGCTCGGTGTTCACCCAAAGCATCATTCTCGGCCTGACCCAGATCAGCGTCAGTTTCTGCGTCAATTTGCTGATCGCGCTGTTCGCGGCGGGCATCGCTTCGTGGTTTGTGCGTAACCCGACGTGGCTGGCGCTGCAGCGTTATTTCATGGGCTTCGTCCTCGGCGGCCTCGCTGTGCGGCTGATGCTTGAGCAACGCAGGACGGCGTGAACATGTGGATCGAACGGCTGGACGCCAGTCATGCCCTGGCTTACCGCGAACTGATGCTCGAAGCCTATGACCGCCATCCGCAGGCGTTCACTTCCAGTGTTCGCGAACGCGCGGTGATGCCATTGAGCTGGTGGGAAGGGCGCCTGACCAGCAAGCTCGATGTGGTGCTTGGCGCGTTTGAAGCTGGCACGTTGGCCGGCATCGTCGGCCTGGCCCTCGAACCGCGCGAGAAGGCCCGCCACAAGGCCACGTTGTTCGGCATGTACGTCTCGGCGGATTTTCGCCAGCACGGTCTGGGCCATGAACTGGTACAGGCGGCCATTACCGAAGCGCAAAACCACCCGGCACTTAAACTGCTCCAGCTTACCGTTACCGCCGGCAATGACGCCGCGTTCAATCTCTACAAGCGCTGCGGCTTTATCCAGTTCGGCCTCGAACCGCTGGCGGTGCGGGTGAACGAAGATTATTTCGACAAGATCCACATGTGGCGTCAACTCTGATATTGCGCTGATCCCTGTGGGAGCGAGCCTGCTCGCGAAGGCAATCTGACAGTCACTATTTGTGTGTCTGATACATCGCTTTCGCGAGCAGGCTCGCTCCCACAAGTGACTCAGCGAACCGCGCTGACACCGTCCAGGGTCGAGAACGACGTGTCCTTCGCCGTCAGCAGAAAATCCCGCATGTACGGTGCATCGAGCATGTCGGTGCGAATCGCCGCATACAACGTTGCGAACAAACCTTTTTCCCCCAGCCGTTTACCCTTCACGTAACCGCGCGAGCTGTATTCGTGCAGCGCCCAGTGCGGCATGCCGCAAACACCACGACCACTGGCGACCAGTTGCATCATCATCACCGTCAGTTCCGAAGTGCGCACCTGCGCCGGCTCGATGTCGGCCGGTTCCAGGAAGCGTGTGAAGATGTCGAGACGGTCGCGTTCCACCGGGTAGGTGATCAGCGTTTCCGTCAGCAAGTCTTCGGGGACGATGTACGGCTTGCTCGCCAGCGCATGCTGATTGGCCACGGCAAGCATGGCTTCGTAGGTGAACAGCGGTACATAGGTGATGCCGGCGATTTCCAGTGGATCGGAAGTCACCACCAGATCCAGATCGCCACGCGCCAGCGCCGGCAGCGGTGCGAAGGCGAAACCCGAAGCGAGATCGAGTTCGACTTCCGGCCAGGCATCGCGGAACTGGTCGATGGTCGGCATCAGCCACTGAAAGCAGCTGTGGCATTCGATGGCCATGTGCAAACGCCCGGCCGTACCACCGGCGAGACGGCCGATATCCCGCTCGGCGGCGCGCAACAGCGGCAGGGTTGCGTCAGCCAGTTGCAGCAAGCGCAAACCGGCGCTGGTGAACCGGACCGGTTTGGTCTTGCGCACGAACAACGCCATGCCCAGGCGTTCCTCAAGCTCCTTGAACTGGTGGGACAGCGCCGACTGCGTCAGGTGCAAACGGTCGGCGGCATCGACCAGGCTGTCGGCTTCACGCAAGGCGTGCAGGGTTTTCAGGTGACGGATTTCAAGCACCGAAGGCTCCATGAGGAAAACTTGTGATAAGCGCAAAGAGGATGAGTTTGTCTCATGATGATAGCGCTGTCGACATCGACGCGTTCTTTTACGGCAGAACTGCCGAGTGACGGCTCGGCAGTTCTTCATATGACTACAGTGTCTTATGCTCAGAGTCCCTCGAAATGCCGCAGGACAATGGACTGTGCAGTGATTCTGGAATCAAGCAGGGTCGGGTCGTCAGCGTGAGTCAGCTTGCGATGCGCCGGCAGTTTCAGGTGGGCTCTTTCGAATTGGCGCAAGGGTCGGGTCGCCGAACGGTAATGGAAATGCACGTACCAGAGTAATTGCGCGGGCTCCTGTGTGAGGTTCCAGACCTCATATTCCTGCAGGTAGTTGGGGCGCCCCTGATGATCAGCCAGTTTTTGGATCGCAAGGGGTTTGCGGATCTCCACCGCGTTCTGTCCGATGAGGTCATCAAGCATGCCGTCGGTGGGCTTTTGACTGGTCATCGAGCGTTGGGTGCGCAAGGCGCGACCTTCGACGATCAGCTCGGCGGCCTGATCGCGCAATTGCTGGATGATCGGTTGCTCTGCCGACTTGGCAGCGATACCGTCGGCACGGGTGGTGAGTTCACTCGCCTGACTGTCAAGCATGTGTTGCAGGTCGACGGGCAGCATGCCGCGATTGGCGTTGCTCTGCACCGTGGCGCGGTAAGTGGCCACGTTCTCCAGACGTTGCTGTGCCTCAGTTACCAGGGTGGCCAGACTCAGCTCGGCGGGGGAGGGAACTGCCAGGTTTTGCGGGTTGGTCAGGCGCACGACGCCATCGGCGCCATGTTCCCAGATTTCTTCATAGCCTCTAATCCCGGTACTTCTGTATTGACGGGCGTTGGTCAGGTTATCCCATTGCTCCACGCCATGGCGCAATTGGTTGTCATCCGTGATGAACACGCGCTGCAGGGGTTGCCCCGCGACCCTCGGCTCGGGTGGCCTGTTGATAGCGGCACGCGCTCGATCCGCCAGGCGATCAACGCCTTCCAGCAAGGGCTCGACTACGCCCAGATGAAAGAATTGCGGATAGCTGGCGGTCCATACCGCCATCTCGCGCCGATACTCGACGCAAGCGTCGATGCTTTCCTGAAGAATGCGATTACGTTGGGCGGTCGTGTTCTGCATGTTCGGCAAGTCGTACTGGCGGTACAGATGCAGATCGATTCTGTTGCGCAGGGGCTCTGCCATCGTCACAAAATAGCGCCACGAGGCATCGTCGGGGCTGCCGGCTTTTCTGACGATTTCCAAGCGTTGGGAGGTTTTCAGGTACAGCAGGATGGGTTCACTGTGACGGCTGTTAATGTTATCGACCAGCGCCGACATTTCCGGCCGGTCTTTAGCCAGCATGCGATCATACCAGTGATGGACCTGGTCCCTGAGTTCGCCCAACTGATCGAGCTGATTGACGATCTCGACACGAAACCTGTGTATGTCTTCAATGTGTTTCAAACGTTCAGCCACAGCATCACCCGGCAGCGCATTGTGTAGCTGCTTCAATCGGTTGATTGCTCGTGTTGTGCCATGAATTTTATGCGACAGGTGGAAGGCGCGTCGCTGGTAACGATCAGTCAACAGCCATGCGGTCTTGCCTCGCATTTGGGCGACAGTCCTGTGTTTTCTGCCTTGGGTCAACGCAGTCAACTCGGTCAACGCCTCATAACGTTGCCTGGCCAGTTGGATATCGCCAATGCATGCGGCTTCGGCCGTTGGCAACATGGTCAGGCGTTGCGCTTCCGTGGCTTCGGCGTAGGCATTGATCACCTGGTCACTTTTCGCTCCCCTGAGTTGCAATTGGCGGCCCAAATTGTTTGCGGTGGCGGCCAGTTGATGGTGGCGGCGGAAGTTTCGATCTACCAGCCAGCGCGGCAGGTGTTGCCGAATCACCGACGGCCAGTAAGGGTCGAGTGTATCGACCAGGCGCCCGCCGACATTGCCACCCCCCACCACGCCACCTTCAAGGGCTGTGCCATAGACGCCAAACCAGGTGTCCCATTGCCCGCTTTCATCCAGTGCGATCGGCTGCTTGTAGGTTTTTCGCGAGTTGCCGGACAGACGCCAGCTGCGCGAATCCCGGCTCAGCTCTACTTGGTAGACGCGGCCCTGACGCTCGATGAAGTCGCCGTCGGCAAGCCGGTAGATCCCGCGGTAGAGGCCGTGGCTGGCCGGTTCTGTGCCACCCAGGGAAATCGGCTTTTCATAGTCGTAATCCTTGAAGCGCGCCAGCACATGTCGGGCGTGGCGCTGCGACTTGACCTGCAGTGTCGCCACATCGCGCACCACCGCGTGCAGCTGACGCGCCCGTGTCAACGCGCGGGTCGTCCGGGAGGGCGTCGAGGCCGCGGCTTCACCCGGGAGCAGATCCATGAAGGCGTCGATCAGCGACAGCAGCATTGACTCGATTTCAACCAGACCGTCAGCCACGTCACCACGCAAGAACGCGGCGGCTGCCTGATTGGCAGCGGTCCAGGCCTGATAGAGGGCCAGCACACTGCCGATGAAGGGCACCATGCCCAAGGCCATTTTGATGTAGTTGAAGGCGCGCGGGCCTTTCAGGGCGTAGCGCTCGAAGAACAGTTCATCGTTGGAGCGCGACGTGCCGCGATGGGCCTCGATCAAGCGTCCCATGTGCGCATCGAGCAGGTGTGCGGCCAGCGAGGTACTGGCCGGCCAGCGCACTCCGACTTCGATGATCGCATCGAAGTTTTTTTCCACGGCCTGACCGATTCGGTTGACATGGGCCCTGACGTTACCTTGCAACGTTCTGTGCGCCAGGTACTCGATCCACTTGTCACTTGCGCACAAGGTGAACAGTCCTTTGCGCGCCGCTTCGAGCGTGTCGTAGCGGCGCAAGAACTGTCCGTCGTGGCTGTCCGGCAGGTACAGCAGAGTGACGCCGCTGATCTGCTCTTCGATGAAGCTGACGCCGGACAGGGTCACCGGGCCTTCGCCGGGGGTGTCCTTGCCGCCGACTTTCAGCGACACCGGCAACAGCACAAGACGCTTGCCGCTGGCTTGCCACGCCTGTGGGGTGTCGGCGTCGATGGCGATGTTCAGCAGCGCCGCTTCATCAGCGCTGAGGTGTTTTTGCAGGCGTGCATTTTCGCTCTGTATTTTCAGCATCAGGCGCCACGGCTCGATCAGGCTTTCCCGGCGATGTTGTTTGACGAATGCTGACTCGCTGGCGGCGCCCTGGAAGGCGTCACGGATCTTCTGCTCATAGGCTTTGGGCAGGTCCAGCTCCGGCAGAACCTTGCGCAGATAGGTCAGGTTGATGCCGTTGAGCAGGCGCGTCCGATCCTTTTTATGCGTCGCGGTGATTTCCAGACGCAAGAAGATCAAGCGTTGTGACAGCGAGTCATTGAGCACCGATTGCACGTTATCGATATTGAGCTGGGCCAGGTCCTCCAGTGACATTTTGCTGCGTGCTTTGCTGGGCACAATGGTCGTGATCTTTCTGACGCCACCCGGCCCCGACTCCGGGACCTGTTCGGTTTTGGTCGAGTCGGGCAGTTCGACTTGTATGGAAAAGTCGCCCTCAAGGGAAAAGTCCCTGCGCAATCGGGCGTGCAGATGGCGGCGGGTGAAGTCATCACGAGGTTCCAGGGCGAGGGTCATGAGGGCGTGGCTTTGACGCATCGCCGCGACGTACGCCTCGATGTTCTGTTTCAGCGCGCTACGCTCGTTTTCCTTGAGTTTGACCAGCCAGCCCGGCAGGTTGCCGGCGAGGGTGCCGCTGCGTTGCTGTTCCTGCAGATGAGTGAAAGCCAGGTGTCTGGCGGCGTGCAGCGGAACCTGAAGATTGGCCAGGCAGCCCTGGCGCAGAACCTCCAGCGCGTCAGCCTGTTCGGGTTTGCCGCGCAGGGGTGTGGCTTTCGCTTCGAAGTCGCTCACCAGCGCGTTGAGGCAATAAAGCAACGGGTCGGTGGTGATCGGACTCAGTTGCAGGGCCAGGTCGTTGTCGTCGTCGAGAATCCTGAACACCTCGCGCGCCAGTGTCCGGCGATCGGCAAAGCGTTGCAGGCCACCGCCATTGCCCGGCCAGTAGAGCATCAGACTGGAAGTGTCCGAGAGTGCCGCCTGGCGTCCGATGACGAGTGCGCCCTTGAGCACTTCGCTTTGCGTTGTCGTGACCCCGTCCTTGGTTTCGCTCAGTGACAAGGTCAGGCTGGCCGCCGTGATATCCGTGTCACGCTCGGCCGCGACGGGGGTGTCCAGCACGGCCTTGAGCAGATCGTGTTCGGCGCTGTCAAGTTGGCCAAGGTTTGCTTGCAGTCTGCCTTCGGCATACAGGCCGTCCCGGTGTGCCTGACGCAGGGCACTGAGGGCGGTGTTGAAGGTATTCGCGTCGAGGGCCGTTTCGCGGTAAAGCAGGGTTGTGGCAGCGGTCGCGCCAGTTTGTTCGGCGGCTTCCAGCGCTTTGAGGGCGTCCTGGCATTCTCGGTATCGAGAGCCGTCGCTGTCATTGGCCTGCAAGCGCTCAAGCGCCTCGCGTTGGCGTTTGAGCGCCGCGTGGCGTACCGCCAGTGGAATCCCGGCGGACAGGCTGCCGAACAGCGGTGTTTCGTCGGTCTCGACATCGCTGGCGGAGTTGAGCGGTTTTGGCGGCGCCGCCACGATGATCGCACTGCTGCGCTGATGATCAATCAGGTCGACATGTACCAGTGAGCGCGCGCCATGCGCCCTGAGCCCGGGATGGCCTTTGTTGGTATTGCTCAAGGCGTCGAGCTGCGCGTGGTGACGGTCGGCGAACAGATCGCTGGCGCCAGTGACCATCGGGTCAAGCGCTGCGCTGTAGTCAACGCGAAGGATTTCCTTGGGCAGTCCGGTGGGGATCTGTACCTCGCTGGTCAGCCACGTCTGCATGTCTGCGCGGGTGGTGAAGGCCTGGATCGATATGGCGTTTCCGGGCAGATAAAGCAAAGGCGCCGCCGTGGCCAAATTGCCGACGCTGACGACCCATGCACCGGGGAGTTTGATTTTGCTGTCGTTGCTCAGCACCAGGGCCAACTTTTCCGTGTGCACAGGTTGACCCTCGATTGTCAGCGCGCCAGCACCTGAATCAATGATCAGTTGCAGCGTTTTGAGTTGTGCCGGGGTAATCGTCTGATGGGCGAGAGCCATGTGCGCAGTGGCTTCGAAATGCTCGCGGTAAAGCTGCGTGGCGCGGCTACGTCGCGACACCGGTGTGCGCGGCGCTCGCGCGTCCCAGAATTCTGCCCAGCGAATCTCGTGGCTTTTGCGTGGGTCGAGGGCTTTGAGTTTTTCCAGGAGCTGCAGGGGCTTCAGGGTGGCTAACAGATGGCCCGCGCGGATACCGGTGAGGACACAACGCTGATCCAGATCGGTTTCCAGTGTCGGGTGTTGAACGACAAAGGCACAGGCGTCGGTGAGGCTGACGATGTGCTCCGGCTGGTCAGCGGTGGCCGCAAAGCGCAGTCCGGTCTTTTCGCCGTCTAGTTGCAGTTGTTGGCGCAGCAATTCATTGACGCTGTCGCGCAGGGCCGGGCTGGCGGCAAACAAATCGCGCAAACCCTCGCTGCTGGCGCGCCAGCGTTGGCAAGCCTGCAGCAGGAGGCTGTCATCAATCGTTTTCGGCAGCTGTTCGACGGTCTCGGGCAACGGTGACGGTGCGGGGAGCTCATCCAGAATAAGGCGCTCGAGCATGGTGGCGTGACTCGCATTGGCGGGGCGGGGAATCCGTCCCTGAGCGGGTCATTCAAGAGAAATCGCGCAAGGCGATGGCGGTACATAGATATTGTTTGCAACCACCGCCCATGACCACTCGGCACTCTTCATCAAACTGTCATCGAAGTGTGGCAGCGCGCTTGAACAAACTTCATCAGACTCGCGCTCTACTGGGGTTCTGCGTTTCGGTGTTTTTCATGGTCAAGGGTTTTGTATCGGTCGCGGCTGTTCTGGTCGCGATTTTTTTCGGATCGTCGTCTTGGGCGGCGGCGCGTTGCGACGTCAATGTGCCGACCGAGCACGTTGATCTGCAGCAGGTGAGCCTGGCTTACCAGAGCATTGGTCGCGCGTCGGATCCGGCGTTGTTGCTGGTCATGGGCTTGGGTGGACAGTTGATCCACTGGCCGGACGAAGTAGTGGTTGCGCTGTGTCAGCAGGGTTTTCGGGTGATTCGCTATGACAACCGCGACGTCGGTCTGTCGACCTGGCGGCAGGCGCCGGCTGACGCCAATCTGACCTTCGAAGTGCTGCGCTACAAGCTCGGTCTGCCGGTGGCAGCGCCTTACAGCCTGACCGACATGGCAGACGACGCGCTGGGATTGATGGACGCGTTGCACGTCGAGCAATTCCACGTGCTGGGCGCGAGCATGGGCGGGATGATTGCCCAGCACATGGCGGCGATGGCACCGCAGCGGGTCGAGAGTCTGACATTGATCATGACCACCTCGGGCGCCGAAGGTCTGCCGGCACCCAGCGCGGCGCTGGTGCAGTTGTTGTCGCGGCGCGGCGCACCGAATCGACAGGTGGCGCTGGAACAGCAGGCTGATCTGCTGGCCG
This sequence comes from Pseudomonas sp. B21-041, assembly GCF_024748675.1. Lineage (NCBI taxonomy): Bacteria > Pseudomonadati > Pseudomonadota > Gammaproteobacteria > Pseudomonadales > Pseudomonadaceae > Pseudomonas > Pseudomonas sp. B21-041. The sequence continues at coordinate 5,106,303 of NZ_CP087175.1, read as the reverse complement.
CGCTGGGCAGCCCGGCGGTCACCGATGATCGCCAGGTCTTGCTGCATCAGGCTGCGCTGTCGTATGACCGCGCGTTCAATCCCGAAGGCGTGAAGCGGCAGATCATGGCGATTCTTGCCGAGCCGAGCCGGGTGGCATTGCTCAATCAGTTGCGGGTACCGACGCTGGTGGTGCATGGCACGGCGGATCCGTTGTTGCCGGTGATGCACGGGGTTCATCTGGCGGCGCATATTCGCGGCAGCCAGTTGAAACTGATTCCGGGGTTGGCGCATCGCTTTCAAGAGGCGTTCAAGGAGCCGTTGCTGGCGGCGGTGCTGCCGTATTTGCAGGCGCATCGTGAAGACACTTCGCATTGGGCGCAGATTGAGCCGGTGGTGGGCGGGAATCTGCTGTAATCGAGGTATTTGTATCGCCTGAGCGGGCCTCTTCGCGAGCAGGCTCGCTCCCACAGGGGAACGCATTCCAAGGGTGGGAGCGAGCCTGCTCGCGAAGGGGCCACTACGGTCACCAAAAAATCCGGAGCAGGTGTATCGTGCAAATTTTCCCGCACGATTTCCCCCCGCGAGGTGTGTGATGAGTTCTGCCTTGAAAATCGATTTTGTCAGCGACGTCTCCTGCCCCTGGTGTGTCATCGGTTTGCGTGGCCTGTTACAGGCACTGGAGATTCTGCGCAACGAAGTGCAGGCCGAGATCCGTTTCCAACCGTTCGAACTCAATCCGAAAATGGGCGCAGACGGGCAGAACATCGCTGAGCACATTCAAGAGAAGTACGGCTCGACCCCGGAGCAATCGCAGAAAAATCGCGAAGCCATTCGTGCCCGTGGCGCTGAACTCGGGTTTGCGTTTCGCACTGACGGCAACAGCCGTATCTACAACACTTTTGATGCGCACCGCTTGCTGCACTGGGCCGGGCTCGAAGGTGTGCAACTGTTGTTGAAAGAGGCGCTGTTCAAGGCGTATTTCAGCGATGGCGGCAATCCGTCGGATCATCGGCAACTGGTGCAGATTGCGGAAAGTGTCGGGCTCGATCGTCAGCGAGCCGAGGCGATTCTGGCGTCCGACGAGTTTGCCGATGAGGTGCGTGAAGAAGAGCAATTGTGGTTGCAGCGCGGGGTGAGTTCGGTGCCGACCGTGGTGTTCAACGGGCAATACGCGGTGACGGGTGGGCAACCGGTGGAGACGTTTGTCGGGGCGATCCGGCAGATTATGGCTGACGCCCGGGGTGGTGCCGTCAACTGAAAAGCTAAAAGCCCCTCACCCTAGCCCTCTCCCTGAGGGAGAGGGGACTGATTGGGGGATGCTGGAGTGATACGCCGACGTGAACGTGCTGTACCGAATCCATAATCGACTGGATCTTTCAGGTCGATGCAGCTTGCAAGACACCTCGGTCGGCCCCCTCTCCCGGAGGGAGAGGGCTGGGGTGAGGGTGGCTTTTGCACTTAGCTGTGCAGGCGCACCCACACAGTCACCAACACCGTGGCGGCCATCAACCAGGCCACCGCCGCCACCGCCAACGAAGCCTCCAGCCGCAACCGATCCACCATCACATACAACGTCGCCAGATACACAAAGTACGGAATGATCGACCACATGCCGAACACGATCGTGGTCTTCAAATCCTCAATCGAACGCCCCTTGCCGACGATGTAATGCGCAATCAGCGCAAACGTCGGAAACAGCGGCACCAATCCGGCGATGTAGTAGTTTTTGGTTTTCGACAGCGCCGCGATGATCAGTACTACCGCGGCGCCCAACAGGGCTTTGAAAAACAGATCCACATCGTTCTCGCTTAATGGCTCAGACCGTATTTTTTCACTTTGTCGAACAGCGTGGTCTTGGCCATGCCCAATTCCAGGCTGGCCTGAGTCAGGTTACCGCCGCTGCGTTGCAGGGCGTCGCTGAGCAGGTTGCGCTCGAAGGCTTCCACCGCTTCGGCAAACGCCAGGCCTTGGCCGCCAGCGCTGGTGCCGGACTTCTTGAACGCCGGCAAACCGAGGGCAAAACGTTCGGCGACGTTGCGCAATTCACGCACGTTGCCCGGCCAATCATGGCTCATCAGGTTCGACAGGGTCTGGTTGTCCAGCTCCGGCAGTGCGCGGTCGAAGCGCAGTGCTGATTGCTGGGTGAAGTGTTCGAACAGTTGCAGGATGTCTTCGCGGCGTTCGCGCAGTGGTGGCAGCTCCAGCGTTACCACGTTGAGGCGGTAGTACAAGTCGCTGCGGAACTCGCCAGCCTTGCTCGCTTCGTCGAGGTCGGATTTGGTTGCTGCGATCACCCGGCAATCCACGGCCACGCTCTGGTTCGAGCCGAGACGTTCGAGGGTGCGCTCCTGCAACACGCGCAGCAGTTTGATCTGCAATGGCAGCGGCATGCTTTCCACTTCGTCGAGGAACAGCGTGCCGCCGTCGGCGTGTTCGATCTTGCCGATACGGCGTTTGCCGGCACCGGTAAAGGCGTTGGCCTCGTGGCCGAAAATCTCGCTTTCGAAAAGGTTTTCCGGCAGACCGCCGCAGTTCAACGCGACGAATTGCTTGCTGTGGCGACGACTGAAATCGTGCAGGCAGCGGGCGACCAGTTCCTTACCGGTGCCGGTCTCGCCTTCGATCAGCACGTTGGCCGAAGTGTCGGCGACGTTGGCAATCAGTTCGCGCAGGTTCTGCATCGCCGGCGAGCGGCCAATGATCCGCCCTTCAAGGGAGTCGCGCTCGGCCAGTTGCCGGCGCAGCGATGAGACTTCGCGGGCGAGGCTGCGTTGCTCCAGTGCCCGCCGTGCGACGTCGACCAGACGCTCCGGCGAGAACGGTTTTTCCATGAAGTCATAGGCGCCTTTCTGCATCGCGTCGACGGCCATGGAAATGTCGCCGTGGCCGGTGATCAACACCACCGGCAGGCTGCGATCACGTTGCTTGAGGCGGGTCAGCAGTTCGAGGCCATCGATGCCCGGCAGGCGAATGTCGCTGATGACGATGCCGGCAAAGTTGTCGCCGACGCGCTCCAGCGCTTCTTCTGCACTGCCGACGCCGACACAGGGAATGTCTTCGAGGGTCAGCGCCTGTTGGCAGCCGAGCAGCACATGGGGGTCGTCTTCGACGATCAGCACACTAAGGTCGTGGTTCATATTGGCTCGGCAGGAGTAGGGCTTACCAACGGTAAACTGAGGACGAAGGTGGTGCCACCGCTGGCCGGGTGTTCGACACCCAGATGCCCGCCGGTGGCGGCGGCGAGGCTGGCGGAAAGGGTCAGGCCAAGGCCCAGGCCTTGTTCGCCGGGTTTGGTGGTGAAGAACGGTTCGAACAGATGCTTGCGCGCTTCAGCGTCGATGCCGTGACCGTTGTCACGTACACGCAGGCGATATTTGGCGTTGAATTCTTCACCCTCCAGCCACAGCTCGGGCAGGGGTTGCGCCTGCATGGCGTCGAGGGCATTGCCGATCAGGTTGACCAGAATCTGTTCGAGGCGGGTCTGGTCGATCTGCACCTGGACATCGATGAACTGGCGGTGAATGTTGACCGCCGAACTCTCCAGGCGTGCACCGAGCAATTGCAGCGCGGCCTCCACGGCTTTGCCGAGGCTGGCCTGGCCCTGGTTGTCACCGCGCCGGGCGAACGAACGCAGGCTGGCGGTGATCCGGCCCATGCGGTCGATCAGCTCGTTGATGGTTTTCAGATTGGTGCTGGCGACATCCAGTTGGCCCCGTTCGAGGAAGCGCACGGTGTTGCCCGACAGCGTACGCATCGCCGCCAGCGGCTGATTCAATTCGTGAGCGATGCTGGTCGACATCTGACCGATGGCGGCGAGCTTGCCAGCCTGCACCAGTTCATCCTGCGCACGGCGCAACGTCTCTTCGGCCTGACGCCGTTCGCGGATCTGGCTCTTCAGGCGCTCGTTGCTGGCGCGCAGATCAGTGGTGCGTTCGGTAATCCGACGCTCCAGTTGATTGTTGGCTTCCTGCAAGGCTTCGCGGGCGGCGAGACGGGTGGCGATGACCTTGCGTCGCTCGTTCCAGGCGATCAACAGGAATGCCACCAGCGCAAACGCGACGGCGACCAGAATCCCTTGGTTGATGGCTTCGCGGCGCAGGTCCTGCAACGGCGTGAGCAGGGTGAAGTTCCACGGTGTGTCGCTCAGTGGCCGGGTCTGTGCCAGATAGCTGATGTCGTCATCGTCGGAGCGCACTTCGCTGTTGGCGGGGAAGGTCAGTTTTTCCACGCCTTCGGCCAGGGTTTCCCGGGCCAGCGGTTGCAGTTCGTTGAGCGGGAACCAGTAGTACTGCAGGCTGCGGGCGAGTTTTTCTTTGATTTCGTCGGTGAGCGGGATCACTGACTTGAGGCGTCGAGCCGGATCGCTGGAGAGAATGATGATGCCGTTCTCATCGCTGACAAAGGCTTCTAGACGGGCGCGTTGCCAGCGTTCTTCCATGGCTTCCAGGCGCACTTTGACCACGGCGACGCCGATGATCTTGCCATGCTCTTCGAGGCCGTGGGCGAGGTAATAGCCGGGCTCACCGTTGGTGCTGCCGATGCCGTAGAAACGCCCCGACTCGCCGCGTACGGCTTTCTGGAAATAGGCGCGGAAGGACAGGTCTTCACCGAGATAACTGTCGACATCGCGCCAGTTGCTGGTGGCCATGACACGGCCGGTGGTGTCCATCACGTAGATGGCCCGACTGCGACTGCGCCGGTTCAGGCCTTCAAGGTAATCGTTGACCGTTCGCCGGTGTTCCGGGGTCGGGTCGGCCAGCAACTGCGACACACTGGTTTCGAGTTCCAACAGGCTGGGCAGGTAGGTGTATTTGCTGATTTCGCTTTCGACGGCGCGGGCGTTCAGTTCGAGCTGACGCTGGCCGTTTTCGCCGAGGCTGCGAATGCCGAAATGCTCACTGGTCCAGAAGCCGGCGTAACCCAACCCGATCATCAGGACGATGACCAGTGGCGGCAGGAACAGATGACGAATCAGACGAGGCTTCACGGCAAGTGATGGCGGCGCGGCGCGATAGAGATTGGGGTCGCATTTCATCACAGTTGCCTTGGGTCAACCACCACACTTGTTGCAAGGGCAGCGCCGGCCCTTGTGGGAGCGAGCCTGCTCGCGAAAACGGACTGACATTCAACATCCAGGCTGAATGTAATGGCCTCTTCGCGAGCAGGCTCGCTCCCACAGGGATGGAGCAATGCCCCGGCAGGTGTGTTGCTTTTAGTGCTGCAGGATTTTCTCGAGGAAGTGCTGCGCGCGTTCGGAGCGGGCGCTGATGTCGCCGAAGAACTCCTCTTTCGGGCAGTCTTCGATGATCTTGCCGGCGTCCATGAAGATCACCCGGTCAGCCACTTTGCGCGCAAAGCCCATTTCGTGGGTCACGCACATCATGGTCATGCCTTCGTGGGCCAGTTGCACCATCACGTCGAGCACTTCGTTGACCATCTCCGGGTCGAGCGCCGAGGTCGGTTCGTCGAACAGCATGACGATCGGGTCCATCGCCAGCGCACGGGCAATCGCCACACGCTGTTGCTGACCACCGGACAGTTGCCCCGGATGCTTGTGGGCGTGAGCGGACAAGCCGACACGCTCGAGCAATTGCAGACCTTTCTTGGTCGCCTCTTCCTTGCTGCGGCCCAACACCTTGATCTGCGCGATGGTCAGGTTTTCGGTGATGGTCAGGTGCGGGAACAGTTCGAAATGCTGGAACACCATGCCCACGCGCGAGCGCAGTTTCGGCAGGTTGGTCTTCGAGTCGGCAATCGAGGTGCCGTCGACGACGATGTCGCCTTTCTGGAACGGCTCCAGCGCGTTGACGCATTTGATCAGGGTCGATTTGCCGGAACCCGACGGGCCGCAGACCACGATCACTTCGCCTTTTTGACCTCGGTGCTGCAATCAGTCAGCACCTGGAAGTCCCCATACCACTTGTTGATGTTCTTGATAGAGATCATACGGCGAACCTTTTTTGCAGACGCTTGACCAGCAGCGAGGCGGAAAAGCTGATGATGAAGTAGACGACACCGGCGAAGATCAGGAACTCGTTGGATCGACCGATGATGTCGCCGCTGGAGCGGGCGGAGTTGAGGAAGTCCACCAGGCCCACGGTGTAGACCAGCGAGGTGTCCTGAAACAGGATGATCGACTGTTGCAGCAGCAACGGGGTCATCTTGCGGAACGCCTGGGGCAGGATGATCAGACGCATGGTCTGGCCATAGGTCATGCCCATCGCTTGTGCGGCGGCCATCTGGCCTTTGGGGATCGACTGCACACCGGCGCGGACGATTTCGCAGAAGTACGCGGCTTCGAACATCATGAAGGCCACGACGCAGGAGGTGAACGCCCCGATTGGCGTGTCTTCACCGGTGATCCAGCGCAGTACGAACGGCACCGCCAGGTAGAACCAGGTGATCACCAGCAGCAGCGGGATCGAACGGAAGTAGTTCACATAAGCGCCGGCCACCCGCGACAGCAGTTTGCTCGACGACAGGCGCATCAGTGCGAGGATGGTCCCCAGCACGATGCCGCCGACCACGCCCATGACCATCAACTGCAAGGTCATGACCATGCCGTTCCACAGGCCCGGAATGGCGGGGATGATGCCGCTGAAATCGAAGTCCATTATTTACCCCCACGGAGATCAGGCCGGGCACTGCGACTTTCTTCTCGACCATGCGCATCAGCAACATCAGGCTCATGTTCAGGGTGAAGTAGATCAGCGTGGCCAGGGTGAAGGCTTCAAACAGGTTGGCCGAGAATTCGGCGGTCTGTTTGGTTTGCGCCAGTAGTTCCATCAGGCCGATCAGGGACGCCACGGAGGAGTTCTTGAAGACGTTGAGGAATTCCGAGGTAAGCGGCGGAATGATGATCCGGTAGGCCTGGGGCAGCAGCACGTTCCAGTAGATCTGCGGCAGCTTGAATCCCATGGCGCGCGCGGCGGATTCCTGGCCGCGTGGCAGCGCCTGAATGCCAGTACGCACTTGCTCGCAGACACGGGCGGCGGTGAACAGGCCCAGGCACACGACAACGCTCAGGTAAGCCGAGGTGGTCGGGTTGAGGTCCTGTTTGTACCAGTCCTGCAGGTTTTGCGGCAGCAGGTCGGGCACCAGGAAGTACCAGATGAACAGTTGCACCAGCAGCGGCACGTTACGGAACAGCTCGACGTAGCAGGTCGCGATGCCCGATACGATGCGGTTTGGCACCGTGCGCATGACCCCCAGAATGGAGCCCAGCAGCAAGGCGATGATCCATGCCACAATGGCGATGGCAATGGTCCAGCCCAGGCCGGAGATGTACCAGTCGAGATAAGTCTCGCTGCCAACGCCGGTGGACTTGAAGAACACGCCCCAGTCCCAGTTGTAATTCATTAGGGTCTCCCCTCGAGATCGATCGATGTACAAGCACCCGCTTGGGGAAGATCCTTTCCCGCCTGACGTTGAACGTCAGGCACACGCGATCGGCTCGGAAACCGCCAGGTCGAGTGTTCCACAGTGAAGCCAGCAGGTAGTAACAAACGCCTGAGGGAGGGTCGCCCCCTCAGGAGACAAGGTTAGTCAGGAATCAGATTTTTACGTCAGGCGCCGGCTTGTCGCTCGGGTTGGCGATCAGATCTTTTACCTTGTCGCTCATCGGGAAGTTCAGGTTCAGGCCTTTTGGCGGGATCGGGCTCTCGAACCACTTGCTGTAGATCTTGTTGATCTCGCCGGACTTGTACAGGCCGACAATGGCGGCATCGACGGCTTTCTTGAAGGCCGGGTCATCTTTACGAACCATGCACGCGTAGGCTTCGAAGGACTGCGGCGTACCGGTGATGATCCAGTCAGTCGGCTTCTTGGCCTTGGCTTCTTCGCCGGCCAGCAGGGCGTCGTCCATCATGAAGGCTACGGCGCGGCCGCTTTCCAGCATGTTGAAGGATTCGCCGTGGTCTTTGGCGGAGATGATGTTCATGCCCATCTGCTTGTCGGCGTTCATCGCTTTGATGATGCGCTCGGACGTGGTGCCGGCGGTGGTCACGACGTTTTTGCCTTTCAGGTCGGCAAAGTCAGCGTAGGACGGCTTGCCATCCTTGTCTTTCTTGACCAGCAGACGGGTGCCGATTTCGAAGATGTTGACGGTGAAGTCGACTTGCTGGGCGCGTTCGGCGTTGTTGGTGGTGGAGCCGCACTCGATATCCGCGGTGCCGTTCTGGATCAGCGGGATACGGGTTTGCGAGGTTACCAGGTTGTATTTGACCTGCAGGTCTGGCTTGTTCAGGTCTTTTTTCAGGGCTTCAACGATGGCCACTTGAATGTCGTGGGAGTAGCCCACTGGTTTGCCGGAAGCATCCGCGATGTAGGAAAACGGAATGGAGCTGTCGCGGTGAGCGAGCGTGATGGTGCCCGAATCGTTGATTTTCTTCAGGGTGCCGGTGAGTTCGGCGGCGAAAACTGGCGTGCTGATCAGAGCGGCCGCAATGGCTGCGCCCAGGATATGGGGAACGATGCGCATCAAATTTTCCTCGAATTGTTTTTTTTATGGAGCCAGTTCGTCGGCCCTTTTGTGCTTCGAATGCCTGACGGCTCCTGAAGTGTTGGCACAACAAGCATTCGTCGAGAGAGTGTAGAGCATGACTCGTGCCAGACCAGGGAGATGTACTTAACTTGATGATTTATAACGTTATTAAAGTTTTGTGATGGTTTGTTTTGGCATAACTGATCCGGTTTACCGAATCGACCGGGAAGTCGCGTTCGGAAAACCGAACGATCAAAAGCCCCTCACCCTAGCCCTCCCGAAACGTCGGACCGCCCAGAGGGAGAGGGGACTGAACGCGGCGACTGGGCGAGATGCACCGACCTGAGATACCGAGTCGAACTCAGAATTTGAACCTCATGAAGATCGGCTCCCTTCCCCCTCTACCCCCCGGGGGAGAGGGCTGGGGTGAGGGGGGAACGATCAAACTGACACAATCAAATTTTGCAGAGCCCACAAAACAAAAAGCCCCTGAATCTCTCAATTCAGGGGCTTTCGTTTAAAGCGATGTTCACATCACGCCGCTTCAATCTTGCTACGGTTCTGCTCGACCTTGCCCAGGTACGCCGCCAGTTTCTCCTGCTCGGCCGGAGTGGTGAACAGGCCCAGCTTGCTGCGGCGCCACAGAATGTCGTGGGCCGTGGTTGCCCACTCTTCGCTGCACAGGTAATCGACTTCGCGGGTGTAGAGCCCGCCGCCGATGTGTTCGCCCATGTCCGCGAGGCTTTCCACACCTTCAAGCATGCGCCAGGTCCGGCTGCCGTAGGTGGTGGCCCAGCGGCGGGCGATCTCGGTCGGTACGAAGTCGAACTTGTCGCGGATCTGCGCGCACAAGGCTTGCGGGGTGGTCATGTCCTCGCCGCCAGGCAGGGTAGCGGTGGCGGTCCAGCTCGGGCGCATCTGGGTGAAGAACGGCATCAACTGCGCCATCGCCGATTCGGCGAGCTTGCGGTAGGTGGTCAGCTTGCCGCCGAACACCGACAACAGCGGTGCCTCTTCAGTGCTGCCCGACAAGGCCAGGGTGTAATCACGGGTGACGGCCGACGGGTTGTCGGATTCGTCGTTGCACAGTGGGCGTACGCCCGAGTAGCTGTGCTGGATGTCGTCACGGCTGATCTGCTGCTTGAAGTGGGCGTTGACCACTTTCAACAGGTAGTCGGTTTCGGCGTCGGTGATTGCCACTTTCGCCGGATCACCGGTGTACTCACGATCGGTGGTGCCGATCAGGGTGAAGTGGTTCAGGTACGGAATGGTGAAGACGATGCGCTGATCTTCGTTTTGCAGAATGTGCGCGTGATCGCCTTCATACAACTTCGGCACGATGATGTGGCTGCCCTGGATCAAACGGATGCCGTAAGGCGATTCCATCTTCAGGTCGTCACGAATGAACTTGGCAACCCACGGGCCGGCGGCGTTCACCAGCGCTTTGGCGGTGATCGAAAACAGGCTGCCGTCGGCTCGTTCCAGATGCAGGTGCCACAGGCCTTTGGTGCGACGGGCGCTGACGCACCGGGTTTGAGTGTGCACGTGGGCACCTTTTTCGCGGGCGGCCATGGCGTTGAGTACCACGAGGCGGGCGTCGTCGACCCAGCAGTCGGAGTATTCGAAGCCTTTCTTGATTTCGCTTTTCAGTGCGCTGTCGGCACCAAACTTGAGGCTTTTCGAACCTGGCAGTTTTTCGCGCTTGCCGAGGTTGTCATAGAGGAACAGGCCAGCGCGGATCATCCATGCCGGGCGCAGGTGTGGACGGTGCGGCAACACGAAGCGCATCGGTTTGACGATATGCGGCGCCTTGGCCAGCAACACTTCGCGCTCAGCCAGCGCTTCACGTACCAGACGAAATTCGTAATGTTCGAGGTAGCGCAGGCCGCCGTGGATCAGCTTGCTGCTGGCCGACGAGGTGTGGCTGGCCAGATCGTCTTTTTCGCAAAGGAACACCGAAAGCCCGCGACCGGCGGCATCCGCTGCGATCCCCACGCCATTGATCCCGCCGCCAATGACGGCGATGTCGTAGATCTCGGAGATTGGGGGCGTACGCAAGGTAGAGGTGGACATCGGCTGGCCTCGGGTTCTTTTGATTTTCTATATTGGAAATCGAACATGAATGTTCATTTGCGAAAATGGTAGCCCATAAACACGCGCACAGCCAGTCACGTTCGATTGAAAAAACTCATCGAAGGGCGAGTAAAAGAAAATATTCGAACATTTACGGGCAGATCGTTCCCATGCGCAGCAAAGGAATGCATCCACCGACGCTCTGCGTCGGCTTTGAGGTGGGACGCAGAGCGTCCCGGGCTGCATTCCCACGCGGAGCGTGGGAACGAGTAACTAGACGACTTCCAGGCGAATCTTGTGCTGACTCAACAACTGCGCCAGCGCCGGCACCGGCTGCTGATCCGTTACCAGGCAATCGATCAGGCTGATCGGCCCCAGGCGAATCATCGCATTACGCCCGAATTTGCTGGAGTCCGCCGCCAGAATCACCTGCCGCGCATTGGCAATGATCGCCTGCGACACCCGCACTTCCTGATAATCGAAATCCAGCAAGCTACCGTCTTCATCAATACCGCTGATCCCGACCAGGGCGAAATCAACTTTGAACTGATTAATGAAATCCACGCTCGCCTGACCGACCACGCCGCCATCACGGCGCACATTGCCGCCGGTCAGCAGCACATCGAAATCATCCTTGGCACTGAGCATCGACGCCACATGCAGGTTGTTGGTGATGATCTTCAGATGATTGTGGTTGAGCAGGGCGCGGGCAATCGATTCGGTGGTGGTGCCGATATTGATGAACAGCGAGGCGTGATCGGGGATCTGGGCGGCGATGGCTTCACCGATGCGTTGTTTTTCATCGCGCATCTGGTCGGCGCGCATTGCATAGGCAGTGTTTTCTACGCTGGAATCGTAGGCTGCGCCGCCATGGTAGCGACGCAACAGATTGGCTTCCGCGAGCTGATTGATGTCGCGGCGGATGGTTTGCGGGGTAACAACGAACAGCGTGGCCATTTCCTCGATGCTCACATAGCCGCGTTCGCGGACCAGCTCGAGGATTTGCTGCTGACGGGGAGGCAGATTCATGGGGCTTCCTTTGGGCTGCCGTGCAAAATTTGCCCATGATGACGCAGGAATCCGCTCCCGACCAGTTTCCAAACAACGTGAAAGCTACTGCGCTCGGCCATCCTGCGTTAAAAACAGGCTCGGACTGCTCATTTACAAGCCCGTAAACTCCGCGTCCTCGCCTGTTTTTGCCTTGGCTTGCCTTCGCTCGCTACGCTTTCACGCTGTTTGGACCGCTTTAGCCAGTCCTAAGGTTGGCTTATTCAGCGTCTTCACGCGCCCAGTCACGGGTGCGGCTGACGGCTTTTTTCCAGCCTTTGTACAGCTTCTCTTTCTCGGTTTCGTCCAGGCTCGGTTCAAACTCACGCTCGATCACCGCTTTACCGCGCAGTTCGTCCAGGCTGCCCCAGAAACCGCACGCCAGACCGGCCAGATACGCGGCGCCAAGTGCCGTGGTTTCGCGCATTTGCGGACGCTCGACCTGCGTGCCAAGGATGTCGGCCTGGAACTGCATGAGGAAGTTGTTCGCCACCGCGCCGCCGTCCACGCGCAGGGCTTTGAGGCGTTCGCCGGAGTCTTGCTGCATGGCGTCGAGCACGTCGCGAGTCTGGTAAGCGATCGACTCCAGTGCGGCGCGGATGATGTGATCCACGCGCACGCCGCGAGTCAGGCCGAACAGCGCGCCACGGGCATACGGGTCCCAGTACGGCGCGCCCAGACCGGTGAAGGCCGGCACCAGGTAAACGCCGTTGCTGTCCTTCACTTTATTGGCGAAGTATTCGGTGTCGTGGGCGTCGTTGATGATTTTCAGTTCATCGCGCAGCCACTGCACGGTCGAACCGCCGTTGAACACCGCGCCTTCCAGTGCGTAAGCGACTTCGCCACGCGGGCCGCAAGCGATGGTGGTGAGCATGCCGTGTTGGGATTTCACCGCTTTGTCGCCAGTGTTCATCAGCAGGAAGCAGCCGGTGCCGTAGGTGTTTTTCGCCTGACCCGGCTCCACGCACATCTGGCCGAACAATGCGGCTTGCTGGTCACCGGCGATACCGCCGATGGCAATGCCGCTCTTGGTACGACCGTAGATTTCCGAAGACGCCTTCACTTCCGGAAGCATCTCGCGCGGGATGTCGAGGATTTCCAGCATCTTCGAATCCCATTCCAGCGAATGGATATTGAAGAGCATGGTGCGCGAGGCGTTGGTGTAGTCGGTGACGTGCACCTTGCCGCCGGTGAATTTCCAGATCAGCCAGCTATCGACGGTGCCGAACAGCAGTTCGCCGTTGCGCGCTCGTTCGCGGCTGCCTTCGACGTTGTCGAGGATCCACTTCAGTTTGGTGCCGGAGAAGTACGGGTCGGTGACCAGACCGGTGTTGTCGCGGATGTAGTCTTCGTGGCCATCGCGCTTGAGCTGCTGGCAGATCTCGGTGCTGCGGCGGCACTGCCAGACGATGGCGTTGTACACCGGGCGGCCGGTGGTCTTGTCCCAGACCACGGTGGTTTCACGCTGGTTGGTGATGCCGATGGCAGCCACCTGATCGTGATGCAGCCCAGCCTGGGCCAGCGCTTCAACCATCACCGCGCTCTGGGTGGCGAAGATTTCCATCGGGTCGTGTTCAACCCAACCGGCTTGCGGGTAATGCTGGGCGAATTCGCGCTGCGCGGTGCAGACCACGTTCGCGTCGCGGTCGAAAATGATCGCGCGGGAGCTGGTCGTACCCTGATCGAGGGCAATGATGTAGTTCTTATTCTGAATGTCGGTCATGTCGATTGCCTTGGACGAAATAAGGGAGAGTGGGCCGTGGCGCAGGCTCTATAGGGCAGGAGCCGGTGCCGACTGTTTCAAGAAGTTCTTGGTTTGCCGTCAATGGCCGGTTCTGCATCCTTTGTAGCAGGTGTGGCGCCGGTCAGGTGACGGGCGATGAGCCCGCGATACCCGGCAGCGCCGAGGCAGGCACCGACAATCGGTGCAAAAATCGGAATCAGGAAATACGGAATATCACGGCCGCCAGTGAAGGAAATTTCACCCCAGCCGGCGAAGAAAGTCATCAGTTTCGGACCGAAGTCACGCGCCGGGTTCATGGCGAAACCGGTCAACGGCCCCATCGAACTGCCGATCACCGCGATCAGCAAGCCGATCAGCAGCGGTGCCAGCGGGCCTTTCGGCAGGCCGTTGTTGTCATCGGTCAGGGACATGATCACGCCCATCAGGATCGCGGTGATGATCATCTCGACCAGGAATGCCTGGGCGGTGGACAGCACCGGGTTGGGGAAGGTCGAAAACACCGAGGCCAATTCAAGGCTGGCGGCCGAGCCGCGGACCATTTGGTGAGTTTGTTCGTAATCGAAGAAAAGATTGCTGTACAGCGTGTAAACCAGCAGCGCGCCGCAGAAGGCGCCGGCGATCTGGGCAAGAATATAGAACGGCAGTTTGCGCTTTTCAAAGTCGGCGAAGATCGCCAGGGCGATGCTCACGGCCGGGTTCAGGTGCGCGCCGGAAACTCCGGCGGTGAGGTAGATCGCCATGCTCACGCCGACGCCCCAGATGATGCTGATTTCCCACAGGCCGAAGCTGGCACCCGCGACTTTGAGCGCGGCGACACAGCCGGTGCCGAAAAAGATCAGAAGAGCAGTACCCAGAAACTCGGCCATGCATTGGCTTGAGAGCGTTGGTTGCTGTAAAGCAGTTGTCATTGAAAACCTCGTTTTTGTTGTTGTCTGGCGCGTTTGCCAACAGGGCAAGGCGCGATTTTCCCCGAGTAGGAATCCCCATTCCGTTCCCGGTTTACTGCTGGGTGTCGCTGTGACGACAATTCTTACATTATTCAGATTCGAAAAAATATAGACAAGAAACAAACCTGTCAAAGGTCGAAAGTGAACCATCGGTCACAATAAAACTATTCGCTGGGTGAATGATCCTTTGTGGCCCAGGTGCGACAACGTGCGCTGAATGTCTGCGAGCCGCGGGAATCGTGGCTTGGGATAGAGCCTTTTGGAGGCTGATCACCTAGAATCCGGCGGAGGTTTTTTTTGCCATTGCCGAACCTGGAGCTGCCATGACCCCTGCGTTGGACTTGTTGAAAAAAGTTCGTGCCGAACATCGCGTGCACAGTTACGAACATGACCCGAAGGCCGCGTCCTATGGCCTTGAGGCCGCAGAGAAGCTGGCACTTGAACCGGCACAGGTGTTTAAAACCCTGCTCGCGGCCAGTGAAAAAGGCGAGTTGCTGGTGGCGGTGGTGCCGGTCGTCGGAAGCCTCGACCTCAAAGGTCTGGCCCATGCCGCTGGCGTAAAAAAAGTCGAGATGGCTGACCCGGCAGCCGCTCAGCGCTCCACCGGTTATCTGTTGGGCGGCATCAGCCCGTTGGGGCAGAAGAAGCGCCTGCGTACCTTTATCGACAACTCGGCTCAGGGTTTTGCGACTATTTATGTCAGCGCCGGTCGGCGTGGCCTGGAGGTGGAACTGGCGCCCGCGGTGCTCGCCGAACACACCCAGGCCAAATTTGCCGACATCGGCCGTCCTTAGTCATTAATGCTGTATGTAAAAAATTGACTGGTTCTGTCACTGGCGCTGTTCACGGCGTGGCTGCATCCTCCGCCGACTGACTCAGGGAGAAAGTTATGCAGCTCGAGTTTCATCAGGTCGACGCGTTCAGTGATCGGCCGTTCAGTGGCAATCCGGCGATGGTTTATCGGCTGGAGACGTGGCTCGCGGATGAGTTGATGCAGAAGATCGCCGCCGAACACAATCTGGCGGAAACTGCGTTTCTGGTGCGCGAAGGTCAGGCCTGGCATATCCGCTGGTTTACCCCGACCACTGAAGTGCCGTTGTGCGGGCACGCCACGTTGGCCAGTGCTTATGTGCTGTTCGAGATCTACAAGGAAAGCGCCGAGCGTATCGACTTTACCTGTAAATCCGGTCCGCTGAGCGTCACGCGGGAAGGTGATCGGTTGTGGCTGGATTTCCCGTCGATCATGCCGTCTGAGATTGGTGTGACTGTCGACGTTGAGCGGGCGCTGGGGGTCGAAGCGGTGGATGTGCTCGGCTCCAACGAACTGTTTGTGGTGCTGGAGTCGGAGCAGGCGGTGCTCGATTGCAAACCGGACATGGTCGCGCTGGCCAAATTGCCGTGGCTGGGCGCTATCGTCACGGCGCGGGGTAATCAGCACGACTTCGTCTCGCGCTATTTTGCACCGGCGATCGGCATCAATGAGGACCCGGTGACCGGTTCGACGCATTGCAGCCTGATTCCGTATTGGTCCAAGCGTCTGGGCAAGTCGAGCCTGACCGCGTATCAGCGATCGGCGCGGGGTGGGGAGTTGTTTTGTCGGCTGGAGGGTGAGCGAGTGAAGATTGGCGGCAATGCGACGCTGGTTGCGAGCGGCACCCTGATCCTCGGTTAAAAGCTAAAAGATCGCAGCCTTCGGCAACTCCTACATTGATCCCTGTAGGAGCTGCCGAAGGCTGCGATCTTTTGATCGTTAAAGCGCGGTGCTGTAGCGGCGCACGCCGTTTTCCACTGCCGGGATTTGTGCGGCGGTGCTGCCCGATGCCTGGAACAGCACCAGATGCTCAGCGGCAACACGAATCCCCACCTCCGCGCCCACCTGATGATCCGCATGGCTCGGGAAAATCGATTCCAGCTGCGCACCCGTCGGCAATTGCAGGCGATACAGCGTCGAAGCGCCAAGGAACGTCTTACCCACAATCCCTGCTTTCAAGGCGCTGTCCGGCGCATACACAATGTCATCCGGGCGCAGCAACACGTCCACTGCACCGCCAATCGGCCAGGTATAAGCGCGATTTCCGCGTAACTCACCCAGTTCAGTCTGCACCGATTCCGGGCTGTCGAGCTGGCCGCGAATGAAGTAACCCTGACCGATGAAGCTGGCCACATACGGTGTCGCCGGTTCGTGATAAAGGTTGTACGGCGTGTCCCACTGCTCCAGTCGACCTTCCTTGAACACGCCAACGTGATCGCTGACCGCGAAGGCCTCTTCCTGGTCGTGGGTCACCAGAATTGCGCTGGTGCCACGCGCCTTGAGGATGTCGCGTACTTCATGGCTGAGCTTGCGCCGCAGTTCGCCATCGAGGTTGGAGAACGGCTCATCAAGCAGCAGCAACTGCGGCTCCGGCGCCAAGGCGCGGGCGAGGGCGACGCGCTGTTGCTGGCCGCCGGACAGCTCGTGCGGGAAGCGCTTGCCGAGGTTTTTCAGGTTGACCAGTTCGAGCAGCTCTTCGGTGACGCGCTCTTTGTTCGGATGCTTGCGAATACCGAAGGCGATGTTGTCGGCAACGCTCAGGTGCGGGAACAGCGCGTAGTCCTGGAACACCATGCCGATCCGGCGTTTTTCCGGGGCGAGGGTGAAGCCGGCGCTGGAAATGGTTTCGCCACCGAGGGTGATTTCCCCTTCGTGCACTGGCTCGAATCCGGCAATGGCACGCAGGGTGGTGGTCTTGCCGCAGCCAGACGAGCCTAGCAGGCAGCCGATATCACCGGCGTTGAGGTGCAGATTGAGGTTCTGCACCACACGTTGATCTTGATAGCCGCAAGCGAGGTTGCGCAGGTTCAGCAGTAATTCATGGCTCATGCGTGGTGATATGCCGGTTCAACGAGGAACTCGAGCAGGGCCTTCTGTGCGTGGAGACGGTTTTCTGCCTGATCCCAAGCGACGGAGCGCGGGTCATCAAGCAGGTCGAGGCTGATTTCTTCGCCACGGTGCGCCGGCAGGCAATGCATGAACAGCACGTCCTCGGCAGCGAGGTCGAGCAGGGCGCGGTTGACCTGAAACGGCGCGAACAGCTTGAGGCGCTTGGCAGTTTCCTCTTCCTGACCCATCGAAGTCCAGACGTCGGTGCTCACCAGATGCGCGCCGCGCACGGCGTCTTGCGGGTCGCGGACGATGGTCACGCGATCGCCAGCTCTGGCGACGAATTCAGGATTTGGCTCGTAGCCTTCCGGGCAGGCAACGCGCAACTGGAAGTCGAACTGGATCGCCGCTTCTATATAGCTGTTGCACATGTTGTTGCCGTCGCCGATCCAGGCGACCGTTTTGCCCTGGATCGAGCCACGGTGTTCAAGGAACGTCTGCATGTCGGCCAGCAACTGGCACGGGTGCAGGTCATCGGACAGGCCGTTGATCACTGGCACGCGCGAGTTGGCGGCGAATTCGGTCAGGGTGCTGTGGGCAAAGGTACGGATCATCACCGCATCGAGCATGCTCGACATGACGATGGCGCAGTCGCCGATCGGCTCGCCACGGCCCAGTTGGGTATCGCGCGGCGACAGGAAGATTGCCTGGCCGCCGAGCTGGATCATGCCGGCCTCGAACGAGATCCGGGTACGGGTCGAGGATTTCTCGAAGATCATCCCCAGCACGCGGTTTTTCAGAGGCTCGAACAGTACGCCGCGGTTACGCAGGTCCTTGAGCTCAACGCCTCGACGGATCACGCTGACCAGCTCTTCGGGCGTGCAATCCATCAGGGAGAGAAAGTGCCTTGCGCTCATCATTGACTACCTTTTGCTACAAACCGCAGATGCTCAAAGCCTTGTTTAACGGAACAACGGGCGAGACCTGCGGCGTAAGCCGCACGGGGCGACGAAATAGGGGAAGGCGCGATATTGACACTAAATGTCGCGTTTTTCCAATAGGCTACGGTTTTTGCGGGATTCGGAGGGCGCACTGAATGTTGCAGTCGCGCATTTGAAGCCGGGTTCAGGACAGCAGCGAGCCTCTTTGTACACTGGCGTTACAGGGGTTGGCAATGCGGCGTGGCGGGGATCGCGTCGCTTGGGTCGGTTTACCACCGTGGCGCCATGCCATCACTTGGTCGGATGCTCAGGCTGAAACATTTGCTAAAGCAAAGTGCTGGGTTATAAATAAGTTTCGAGCGACGCAGGAAGCCTCCGCATGGAATCGAAAGAAAAACTGTTAATGGAACTGCTGGGCCACACGGCTCGCTCACTGACCCATCTCACCGCCTCAGTCACTTCAATGTCATTCGAACTGCTGCGCAGCGAAGACGAAGTGGTGAAGAGCGCCGGCCGCCACATGATCGATCGCATGGCGACCATCAGTGCCGGGCTCGACGAACACTGGCGATTGATCGGCGAGCTCACCGGCGTACATGTCGCCCACGAGCAGATTGAAACCATTCAGGAGATTCAGTTGGCCGCACCGCCTCAGCTGCCGTCGAACTGATCATGGCGGTTTATCGGCTCGCCTGATAACCGCCGATTCACAAGACGAACGTCGCTGGCGCAGGATCGGCGCCGGGGCCATAGTTTTGTTCCCGCGGGCGTGATTGCCTGCCCAGAACAAGACAGAGACTGGCCATGACCAAGACTCTCCATCACCGTGCCTGCCATCTGTGTGAAGCCATTTGCGGGCTGACCATCGAAACCACCGAAACCGAGGGCAACGTCGCGATCACTTCAATCAAGGGTGACGCGCTCGACACGTTTAGTCGTGGACACATTTGCCCCAAGGCTGTGGCCCTGCAAGACATCCAGAACGATCCTGATCGCCTGCGCCAGCCAATGCGCCGTGTGGGCAGTGAATGGCTGCCGATAGAGTGGGACGAGGCTTTTGCGCTGGTGGCCGAGAAGCTGGCGGCCATCCAGGAGCGTCATGGCCAGAACGCCGTGGCGGTCTATCAAGGCAACCCGAGCGTGCATAACTACGGGCTGATGACCCACAGCAATTATTTCCTGGGGCTGCTGAAGACGCGCAATCGCTACTCGGCGACCTCGGTCGATCAGTTGCCGCATCACCTGAGCAGTTATCTGATGTACGGCCATGGTTTGCTGTTGCCGATTCCAGATATCGATCACACCGACTTCATGCTGATTCTCGGCGGTAATCCGCTGGCGTCCAACGGCAGCATCATGACCGTGCCGGATGTCGAGAAGCGTTTGAAAGCGATTCAGGCGCGCGGCGGCAAAGTGGTGGTTGTCGATCCACGGCGCAGCGAGACGGCGGCCATGGCTGATCAGCATTTGTTCGTGCGTCCGGGGGGCGATGCGGCGTTGTTGTTTGGCGTGTTAAACACCCTGTTTAGCGAAGGCTTGACCAGCGAAAGTCATTTGCCGGTCGATGGGCTGGATGACGTGCGCGCCGCTGTCGCTGCGTTTACCGCTGAAGCCATGAGCCCGTTGTGTGCTGTTCCTGCCGAGCAGATCCGCCAACTGGCCCGGGATTTCGCCGCCGCGCCGAGTGCCGTGTGCTACGGACGCATGGGCGTTTCGACGCAGGCCTTCGGCACCTTGTGTCACTGGGTGGTGCAATTGATCAACCTGGTCACCGGTAATCTTGATCGCGTCGGCGGTGCACTGTGCACTGAACCCGCAGTGGATCTGGTGGCGTCGACTTCGGGCGGGCATTTCAACAAATGGCAGAGTCGCGTTTCCGGGCGTCCCGAGTACGGCGGCGAGCTACCGGTCTCGGCCCTGGCCGAAGAGATGCTCACCGAAGGCGAGGGCCAGATTCGTGCGCTGATCACCGTCGCTGGCAACCCGGTGTTGTCGACGCCGAACGGGCGGCAACTGGAGCAGGCGCTGGATGGCCTGGAGTTCATGGTCAGCGTCGACCTGTACATCAATGAAACCACGCGCTATGCCGACCTGATTCTGCCGTCGACCTCGGCGCTGGAAAACGATCACTACGACACGACGTTCAACCTGTTCGCGGTGCGCAACGTCACCCGCTTCAACCGCGCGATCCTCGCCAAACCCGAGGGCGCTTTGCATGACTGGGAGATTTTCGTGGGCCTGGCCAAGGCCTTGGCCGAGAAGACTGGCAAGGAACTGAAACCGACCATGCCACCGGCGAAGATGATCGACATGGGCCTGCGCATGGGCCTGTACGGTGACGCGTCCGAGCAAAAGCTTTCGTTGGCAACGTTGTTCGATCATCCCCACGGGATTGATCTGGGCGCGTTGAAGCCGAACCTGGCTGCGCGCCTGAAAACGCCGAATCAGCGCGTGCAGGCTGCTCCGCCAGAGATCCTTGCTGACCTCGCACGCTTTGCCGCATTGCAGGCGCCGGCCGCCGATGAGCTGTTGATGATTGGCCGTCGTCATGTGCGCAGCAATAACTCGTGGATGCACAACTATCACCGTCTGGTGAAGGGCAAGCCGCGCCATCAACTGCTGATGCACCCGGATGACCTCGCTAGCCGTGGGCTTAACGATGGTCAGTTGGTTCGCGTCAGCTCGCGGGTGGGGCAGATCGAGGTCGAGGTGCTCGGCAGTCTGGACATGATGAAAGGCGTGGTCAGCCTGCCGCATGGTTGGGGGCATGCGCGGCCGGGCGTGCAAATGGCGATTGCCAGCAGTCAGCCTGGGTCTAGCGCAAACGATCTGACCGATGAGTGTCAGCTTGATGAGCTGTCGGGTAACGCCGCACTTAATGGTGTGCCGGTGACGGTGGCGGCGGCCTGAATGTGACCGTCGGGGAGACCGAGCATGGCGCTCGGGATTCCGTTACAATGCGTCACCGTGCCGACCCATGAGTCGGAAAGTTCAGCCGAGGTGCTCCATGGATATCATCGAAACGATTAAAGAGCAGATTGCCAACAACACCATTCTGCTTTACATGAAAGGCTCGCCGAATGCCCCACAGTGTGGCTTCTCTGCGAAAGCTGCGCAGGCTGTGATGGCTTGTGGCGAAAAGTTTGCGTACGTGGACATCCTGCAGAACCCGGAAATCCGCGCCAATCTGCCGAAGTACGCCAACTGGCCGACTTTCCCGCAACTGTGGGTCGGCGGTGAACTGGTCGGCGGTAGTGACATCATGACCGAGATGGCTGCAGACGGTTCGCTGCAAAGCACCATCAAGGCGGCTGTTGAAGCGGCAGCGGCGAACAAGTCCGAAGCCTGATCGGCCAGGTTTCATGCGACAGCTGCTGCTTGTGTAGGAGCTGTCGAGTGAAACGAGGCTGCGATCTTTTGATCTTCAGCCAATAAAAAGCCCCGCCACTCGAAAGAGTGCGGGGCTTTTTAGTGCGTTCGAAAAGTTACTGCAAGTTGCCGGTGCAACCTGAAAAGATCGCAGCCTTCGGCAGCTCCTACTCTTCGCCCATCTGCGATTGCAGATAGTTCTCAAGACCGACTTTGTCGATCAGGCCCAGTTGGGTTTCCAGCCAGTCGATATGTTCTTCTTCGGATTCGAGAATGTCTTCGAGCAGTTCACGGCTGCCGAAATCGCCAACGGTTTCGCAATGGGCGATTGCGGTCTTCAGGTCAGCATGACCGGTCTTCTCGATACGCAGGTCGCACTCCAGCATTTCCTTGGTGTGCTCGCCGATGTGCAGCTTGCCCAGGTCCTGCACGTTCGGCAGGCCTTCGAGGAACAGGATGCGCTTGATCAGCTTGTCCGCGTGTTTCATCTCGTCGATGGATTCTTTGTACTCGTGCTTGCCGAGCTTGTTCAGGCCCCAATCTTCATACATGCGTGCATGCAGGAAGTACTGATTGATCGCGACCAGCTCATTGGCAAGGATCTTGTTGAGATGCTGGATGACTGTAATGTCGCCTTTCATGATCGGAGTCCTGCCCTGTATTAGCTGTATATACGGCAGAGTTTGAGCTTCGTACTTATAAGTGTCAAACCTAAGTTATTGAATAATATATGAAAATTAATCGGAATAAGAATGTTTGTGTTCCGCGTCTGGGCGCTAAGCAGTTGATTTACAGGCATAAAAAAACCGGACATAAGTCCGGTTCTTTGAAATGGGGGGCAATTAGGCGGCAGTAAATTCTACAGGGTAGGGGATCGCAGCCTGAGCGGTTTGCAGCTTGGTCAGGGTTTCGCGAACGACTTCCTTGGCAAGGCACGCACATTTGCCGCATTGGCTGGCGACGCCGGTGGCCTGGCGGACTTCTTTATAGCTGCAGCAACCTTCATAGATCGCATCGCGGATCTGTCCGTCGGTGACGCCAGTGCAGAGACAAACATACATAAGTGAGAACCGTCGCTGGTTGTGACTCAATTGCGATGGATCTTAATGTTAACGAGAATGATTGTCAAAGTGCTTTCGGAAGGCTTCTGCTGATTCACAGCCGTGACTGACGAACGGTATTTGCTGGCGATTTGCCTGGCCCCGTAAATGCAGCGCCGTTCTACGCCTGCTTCGAAAAACCGTTAAGGACAGGCCAAATTCGCAGTGTATGATGGTCGGCCCTTGCGAAGGGGGTTCGTGTCACAGGGCTGTCGCTTGAGGGTGGCAGGCTGGCGCGGACCCTGAACTTCAAGTTTTTACACCAGGAGATATCAATGAGCGTACTCGTAGGCAAACAAGCCCCTGACTTCACCGTCCCGGCCGTACTCGGCAATGGCGAGATCGTTGACAGCTTCACCCTGTCCTCGGCCATCAAAGGCAAATACGGCCTGGTGTTCTTCTACCCACTGGACTTCACCTTCGTCTGCCCGTCCGAGCTGATCGCTCTGGACAACCGCATGGCCGACTTCAAGGCACGCAACGTTGAAGTGATCGCTGTGTCGATCGACTCGCACTTCACTCACAACGCATGGCGCAACACCCCAGTAAACAATGGCGGCATCGGCCAGGTGAAATACACCATGGCTGCCGACATGAAGCACGACATCGCCAAGGCTTACGACGTTGAATCCGAAGGCGGCGTGGCTTTCCGTGGCGCGTTCCTGATCGACGACAAAGGCGTTGTCCGTTCGCAGATCATCAACGACCTGCCGCTGGGCCGTAACATGGAAGAGCTGATCCGTCTGGTCGACGCTCTGCAATTCCACGAAGAGCACGGCGAAGTCTGCCCTGCCAACTGGAAAAAAGGCGACAAAGGCATGAACGCTTCGCCAGAAGGCGTTGCGGCTTACCTGACCGAGAACGCTGCAGCCCTGTAAGGCGCAACGTCGAGGTACAAAAAACCGGCCCACGTGGCCGGTTTTTTTATGCGGAGAATTAATTGAAACAGCCTCTCGGCATCATTTGTTTCAAATGTTCGGAAAAAATACTGGATGAGTGAACAGTGGCTGGATAGGGTTGTGCTCGAGCGATAACGGGGTACGAAGGCGACTGCCTTGTCCTGAATCGCGCCTCACTTCAGTAAGGACGGTGCAATGGATTGCATGATGCAGAAGGGGATTCAAATGCCGAGTAGCTTGGACGTTGCGGATTATTTCCTCTGCCTGGAAGGGCATGAGGGCGAGATATCCAATCTCAAGATTCAAAAAATGGTTTATTACGCTCAAGGGTTCAGTCTGGCCGTCCATGGTGAGGCTCTCTTCCCTGAAAAGCTGGAGGCGTGGATGCACGGGCCGGTGGTTCCGGATCTGTATCGAAGATTCAGCCAATTTGGATCGAGTGCCATTCCTCCTCCGAGGGATTTCAATCCAGATCTTTTCAGTGCCAAACAACAAAGTCTGCTCAACGAAGTATTCGACGTTTATGGCCAGTTTTCGGCGTGGAAACTACGTCAGTTGACGCATGAAGAAGCCCCTTGGCGTAGAAACTTCAAGGAAGGGGAGTTCAGCCGAGAAATTCCCGCCTGTGAGATGGAGGAGTATTTCCGGGAGCATTTGGTGAACTGAAATGGCCAAGTTCAAACGCAGGGAACGCGATGCGGCAATTACAGTAACGGCACGGACGTCCACCATCGAAATAGATTCATCGGAAGCGCGACCTCCGGTTTTCTCATTTGAGTATTTGCAGAATGGCTGGTGCATTCAAGATTGCGAGGCCGTCGAACGGTCGAAAATGCTTGAGCGTCTGAGGATTCTGGGAAGAATGCCGTGGAGAGAATTGCGCAGAGAGCATAGGCATCGATATGGCTGTGAAACAATTGAGAGAAACAGTCTGAAAGTGGGAATTCCTGCTTTTTTGACAGGTGATGTCAGATTGCTTGTGTTTCGGGCTTTTGAACGTGTAGCGATGGTGGGATACAAGAGCCATCGGATTTTTTATGTCGTGTGGATTGATCGAGAATTTAAGCTCTATAAGCATTAAACAAAAAAACCGGCCCACGTGGCCGGTTTTTTTATGCGCGGGATTTACCCGACGACCCTCAATCAGTCGTCGAAGTCTTCCCAGCCGCCCATCTGTTTCCAGCGGTTGACGATGCCGCAGAACAGCTCAGCGGTTTTCTCGGTGTCGTAACGCGCCGAGTGCGCCTCGCGGCCGTCGAAATCGATGTCAGCGGCCTGGCAGGCTTTCGCCAGTACGGTTTGACCGTATGCCAGACCAGCCAGCGTCGCGGTGTCGAAACTGGAGAATGGGTGGAACGGGTTGCGTTTCATGTCCAGACGCGCAACGGCTGCGTTCAGGAAGCCAAGGTCGAAGCTGCTGTTGTGCCCGACCAGAATCGCGCGCTTGCAGCCATTGGCCTTCAGCGCCTTGCGAATGCCACGGAAGATGTCGGTCAGCGCGGTTTCTTCGCTGACCGCCATGCGCAGCGGGTGATCGAGCTTGATCCCGGTGAACTCCAGCGCTGCTGCTTCGATGTTGGCGCCTTCGAAAGGCTCAACACGGAAGAAGTAGGTGTGATCCGGGTATACAAAACCCTTTTCATCCATGGCGATGGTGGTCGCGGCAATCTCCAGCAGAGCGTCGGTGGCCGAGTTGAAGCCACCGGTTTCTACGTCAACGACAACCGGCAGGTAGCCGCGAAAGCGTGCTGCCATCGGGTGACGGGAACCGCCGCCACCACTTTGACCGTCCAGTTCGTCGTCGAAATGGTCTTCACTCACGCGTGTTCCTCCAGCAGGCGCCAGCGCAGTTTTTCACCGGCGCGCAGCGGGATAACGGTCAGCTCGCCAAATGGCAGGCTGGTCGGGGCGGTCCATTCTTCACGAACCAGGGTGATGCGATCGGTGTTCGCCGGCAGGCCGTAGAAACGCGGGCCGTTGAGGCTGGCGAAGGCTTCGAGTTTGTCCAGCGCATTACGCTGTTCGAAGGCTTCGGCGTACATCTCGATGGCGGCGTACGCGGTGTAGCAACCGGCACAGCCGCAAGCGGCTTCCTTGGCGTGCTGTGCGTGCGGCGCCGAGTCGGTGCCGAGGAAGAACTTCGCGCTGCCACTGGTGGCGGCGTCGAGCAGGGCTTCCTGGTGCGTATTGCGCTTGAGGATCGGCAGGCAATAGAAGTGCGGCCGAATCCCGCCCACCAGCATGTGGTTGCGGTTGTACAGCAGGTGATGCGCGGTGATGGTCGCGCCAACGTTGGCCGAGGCCTCGTTGACGAACTGCACGGCGTCGCCGGTGGTGATGTGTTCGAACACCACTTTCAGCGTCGGGAAGCGCTCGACCACGCGGCGCATGTGCTCGTCGATGAAGATCTTTTCGCGGTCGAACACATCGACGTCGCCACGGGTGACTTCACCGTGGATCAGCAACGGCATGCCGACTTCGGCCATGGCTTCCAGTGCCGGGAAGATCTTGTCGATGCTGGTTACCCCGGAATCGGAGTTGGTGGTCGCGCCGGCCGGGTACAGCTTGGCTGCGTGCACAAAACCACTGGCCTTGGCTTCACGAATTTCTTCGGGCTGGGTGCGGTCGGTGAGGTACAGCACCATCAGCGGTTCGAAGCGACTGCCGGCCGGGCGGGCAGCGAGAATCCGCTGGCGATAGCTGTCGGCTTCAGCGGCGTTGCGCACCGGTGGTACCAGGTTGGGCATGATGATGGCGCGGCCAAAAGTGCGCGCAACATCGGCAACGGTATTGGTCAACACGGCACCATCGCGAAGATGAATGTGCCAGTCGTCGGGACGCAGCAGGGTCAGGCGGTCGGACATGAGGGGATTCCAGGCGGGTCAAACTGAGGCGAATGCTACCGGAAAAGACTCTTGCAGGCACTCGCTATCAAGTTTTGCCGGAACCTTCCGATATCCCGTAGGTATGCCGTAAACATAGTGTGAATCGGTCTTTGTGTTTCAGAAGCCAATGGAGCCTCCCGTGCGCCAGCGTTATTTAGCCTTGCTCAGTGTGTTTGCCAGCCTTCCCGCGATGGCGCTCACGTACCAGACCCGTCTGGAGAACATTGAGTGGACGGTCGCCGGCGACAAGTTCGAATGTCGTCTGACCCAGCCGATCACTGATTTCGGCTCAGGTGAGTTCGTGCGCAAGGCCGGCGAGCAGGCGATATTCCGTCTGAACGCCTACAACGCCATGCTCGGCGGCGGTTCTGCAACGTTGCTGGCAGCGGCTGCGCCTTGGCAGCCGGGCCGTGGTGACATTAATCTGGGCTCTGTGCGGCTCGGCAGCGGCAACGTGCTGTTCAGCAGTTCGCAGTCCCAGGCCGGGGGGCTGATCAGCGGCCTGCTGGACGGGCGCAGCCCGGTCGTGCGTCGCGCGTCTGGCGATGGCCGTGTCTCGGAAGTACGCCTGTTGCCGGTCAAGTTCAGCAAGGCCTTCAACGATTACCAGACATGTGTGGCGAAATTGCTGCCGCAGAATTTTGACCAGATCAAGCAGTCGCAGATCGGTTTCCCCGGTGAAGGCGTTGACCTCGACGCTGCCGCCAAAGCCAAACTGCAAGTAATGCTTGAGTTCATGAAGGCCGATCCGACGGTCAATCACATCGAACTCGACGGCCATTCCGACAACAGCGGTAATCGCCTGACCAACCGTGAACTGTCGCGCCGCCGCGCGCTGGCGGTGGTCGACTTCTTCAAGGCTAACGGCATTCAGGAATCGCAGATCACCGTGCGTTTCCATGGCGAGCAATATCCCATTGTGCCGAACACCAACGCGGCCAATCGCGCGAAGAACCGTCGGGTCAATGTCAAACTGGCGCGCGTGGCGCCGGTCGCGGCTCCGGCACCGCAAGCGAGCACGCCAGCCAATACTGCGGCGACTTCCTGACCCGCCGGTCATCGTCGCGCTCTCGACAGATTCTGTCGCTTTGTCGTCTTAAGCTGTCGCGCCTCTGTAAATTATCGCGTTGGAGCGGTAGACTCCTCGGCTTTCCGTAGAACCCCGTGGAGTGATGGCATGGCGGACGTAAACAAGGTCGTTCTGGCGTATTCCGGCGGCCTGGACACTTCGGTGATCCTCAAGTGGCTGCAGGATACTTATAACTGTGAAGTGGTGACCTTCACCGCTGATCTCGGTCAAGGCGAAGAGGTCGAGCCGGCCCGCGCCAAGGCTCAGGCCATGGGCGTCAAAGAAATCTACATCGACGACCTGCGCGAAGAGTTCGTGCGTGATTTCGTGTTCCCGATGTTCCGCGCCAACACCGTTTACGAAGGCGAGTACCTGCTGGGTACTTCCATCGCGCGTCCGCTGATCGCCAAACGTCTGATCGAAATCGCCAACGAAACCGGCGCTGACGCCATTTCCCATGGCGCCACCGGCAAGGGTAACGACCAGGTGCGTTTCGAACTGGGTGCCTACGCGCTCAA
Source organism: Pseudomonas sp. B21-041 (assembly GCF_024748675.1). NCBI lineage: Bacteria > Pseudomonadati > Pseudomonadota > Gammaproteobacteria > Pseudomonadales > Pseudomonadaceae > Pseudomonas > Pseudomonas sp. B21-041. Next base: position 5,078,388 of record NZ_CP087175.1, on the reverse strand, counting down.
GCCAGGCGTGAAAGTGATCGCGCCTTGGCGTGAGTGGGACCTGCTGTCCCGCGAGAAGCTGATGGACTACGCCGAGAAGCACGCGATCCCGATCGAGCGTCACGGCAAGAAGAAGTCCCCGTACTCGATGGACGCCAACCTGCTGCACATCTCCTATGAAGGCGGCGTGCTGGAAGACACCTGGACCGAGCACGAAGAAGACATGTGGAAATGGACCGTCTCCCCGGAGAACGCTCCTGACAAAGCGCAATACCTGGAACTGACCTACCGCAACGGCGACATCGTTGCACTGGACGGCGTCGAGATGACTCCGGCCACCGTGCTGGCGACGCTGAACAAGATCGGTGGCGCTCACGGTATCGGCCGTCTCGACATTGTCGAAAACCGTTACGTCGGCATGAAGTCCCGTGGCTGCTACGAAACCCCGGGCGGCACCATCATGCTGCGCGCTCACCGCGCCATCGAATCGATCACCCTGGACCGCGAAGTCGCTCACCTCAAAGACGAGCTGATGCCGAAATACGCCAGCCTGATCTACACCGGTTACTGGTGGAGCCCAGAGCGTCTGATGCTGCAGCAGATGATCGACGCTTCGCAGGTCAACGTGAACGGCGTTGTGCGCCTGAAGTTGTACAAAGGCAACGTGATCGTTACCGGCCGCAAGTCCGACGATTCGCTGTTCGATTCCAACATCGCGACCTTCGAAGAAGACGGCGGTGCTTACAACCAGGCTGATGCCGCGGGCTTCATCAAGCTCAACGCGCTGCGCATGCGCATTGCTGCCAACAAGGGCCGCAAGCTGTTCTAAGCGTTCTGGTCTGAAGCGTAATGAAAAGGGCGGCCTTGTCATCGAGACAAGGCCGCCCTTTTTGCATGATTCTTTGTTTGCGTCTGATTGAAGCCTGTTCCTGGTCTTGGCATCTGTGGCTACGACTCATCTTTCATGCCCGTCCCAGCAGCGTTACCGCCTGTGCGCAAAGGTTATAAACAATACAAATCGTTTTGCCTGAGCCTTTCCTGACGTGCCTGATCTTCAGCAATGAATGCTGCGTCAGTAAAACATCCGATACATGATTGGAAAGAAACACCACTACCCGGGGAGTTTTCCGGTCCAGGTTCCGGATGTTTTCCAGAATCGTGGCTAACTCTCTCGATGCATCGACACCCCGAACGTCGATGAGGTGCAGGTCACTGACCCACGCGGGCAACTGAATGTTGTGCTGAACAATCAGGTTCGATTTTGAATTGATGGCCGAGGGCGGGTCAGGTGCGTTGTGGACTTTGCACGCGTCCTTGCATTCGGTTGGGCCTGACTCGCTGGGCACGATACAACTTGATAGTCCAAATGTCCCTTGCGTGGCTGGCTCCAGGGGCGGTGTGTTTCGTTTGTTCTCGCGATCGTTGTTATCGATTACTTTAAGAAAGTTTTTGTCCTTGCCGAAGTCCGAGGGTGAGTAGAGGGAACGGTAATTAAAGTTTAAAGTTATAAAAAATAGAAACAGCAAGTAGAACGGAAAGCTGATCAGAAACCATACGTAGATCTCTCTGTCCTTGTTGTCTAGAAAAGGCAGCGAAATGGCGGCTGATGTTTCCGAAATAGCTGCAAATATGGCAATTACCGTCATTGGGTTAGTGATTTTGTTTTTTATTTTCAGCATGCTTGTACTCTTGTGTTTGATCTGTCTCGTTGGTGATAAGTTTGTGTGGTTGAGTAGCTTGGCAGACGGGTTTCAAATACTTGTATTTATAGCAAAAGTATTGTGTTAGGTATAAATATCTTGTTTCAAGTGTTTATATCGGGTTTGAAGTTGTGAGGTTGGTGTGTCGGCTGTTGCATTGTGTTTCGGGTTAATAATCAAAGTTCTCGGCCGAGCGCAGATTTGCACGTGTCATGGCCGTTCGGGCATAGTGAAACTCAGCGATAAGGCATGATTTCTGTGTCGCTAGTCGTAGTCTGTAACAAGTTAAAAGCGAAATATTTCCGTGAGCGGAGGAGGAAATAACGTCGGATGTTTACTGGGGGTAGCGGCTTTTTGTAGGAATAGTCCGCAATGACTGTAGGGTATGTCTCTCGATGCTGGTGCGTGTTAACACTGCCATGCCATAGAGCAAGTGACTGGGCTATTGTGCGTGTTCTGAAAATTCGAACAGCGAAACTGGACTTGCCCATGAATAAAGTGCTGATCGTGGATGATCACCCTGTCATTCGTCTTGCGGTACGTATGCTGATGGAACGTCATGGCTACGAAGTCATCGCAGAAACTGATAACGGTGTGGATGCGTTACAACTTGCTCGAGAACAAATGCCGGATATTGTCATTCTGGATATTGGAATACCCAAGCTTGATGGTCTGGAAGTTATCGCGCGCCTGACTACGACGGCCATGCCTATTAAAGTTCTGGTGTTGACCTCCCAGGCTCCCGGGCACTTTTCAATGCGCTGCATGCAGTCGGGAGCGGCCGGCTATGTCTGTAAACAACAGGACCTGACCGAGTTGCTCAGTGCGATCAAGGCGGTATTGTCGGGCTATAGTTATTTTCCCAATCAGGCTTTGCATACAGTCCGCACCAGTCTGGGCAATGCCAGTGAAGCCGACATGGTGGATCGTCTGTCCGGTCGGGAAATGATGGTGTTGCAGCAGTTGGCGCGAGGCAAGACAAACAAGGAAATTGCCGATGGCATGTTTTTGAGCAACAAAACCGTAAGCACCTACAAGACGCGCTTGTTGTTGAAGCTCAATGCGCGATCCCTGGTTGATCTGATCGAGTTGGCGCAGCGTAATGGTCTGGTCTGAATGTATCGATGGCTGACAGGGTGATGGGCCGGTCGAACTCAGCTAGCCGCAGAAAGTGAAAAGCCTCCATTTCGGGAGGCTTTCAAATATCAGTCATCAAAATCGTAATCGGCCAATTGCTTTTGCAGTCGGCGCTCCTCAAGCAGGTTATCGATCGTACGGCGCTTGCTGAGATTGGTCTTGGCGACTTCGACCACAGGTTCGGTGTCCTCAGTTTCCGCAGCGATATCATCATCTACATCAAGTGGCTCTTTGTCGCTACTCATCAGCTAACTCCCGGCTAAGAATGCCTTTGGCGCTCCTTATATCGATATTCCTGCGGCGGGTAAAAAAGATTTTTTCAATCGACTTATCAATTATTCCAATAGCCGGTCAATCGTCCGAAGTTTTCTCCTTGTACTCGCACAGGTCTTCGATCCGGCAACTGCCGCAGCGTGGCTTGCGGGCCAGACACACATAACGGCCATGAAGTATCAGCCAGTGATGAGAGTCGAGAAGGAATTCTTTGGGTACAAACTTCATCAGCTTCTTTTCCACTTCGACCACATTTTTACCCGGTGCAATGCCGGTGCGGTTGCTGACCCGAAAGATATGAGTGTCGACGGCCATGGTCAGTTGGCGGAAAGCCGTGTTGAGTACGACGTTGGCGGTCTTGCGGCCCACTCCCGGTAGGGCTTCGAGCTCTTCACGGGTTTGCGGGACTTCGCTGCCATGGCGTTCGACCAGCAAGCGGCAGGTCTCGATGACGTTCTTGGCCTTGCTGTTGTAGAGGCCGATCGTCTTGATGTATTCGGATAGCCCCTCGACGCCCAAAGCGTGGATCGCCGCTGGCGTGTTGGCAACCGGGAACAGCTTTGCCGTGGCCTTGTTGACGCCGACGTCTGTCGATTGCGCAGAAAGAATCACCGCGATCAACAACTCGAACGGCGAGGAGTAGGCCAGTTCGGTCTTCGGTTCCGGGTTGTCTTCGTGCAGGCGGCGGAAAATCTCCAGGCGTTTTGCTGCATTCATGAGCGATGTGTTTCCTTGGATATCGAGTTCGGGCGAACTATCGCCTGACGCGCCGCCAGCAGCAGCGCCAACAAAATAAAAGCACCGGGGATCAACGTGATCAGGTGCAGCCCTTCGCCAAATACAACAAGACCTGGCCAGTGTTCGAACAGTCCCCGGCCGAGACTGCCGTGACCGACGAGTTCACGCAGCCCGGCGAGCCCGAGCAGCAATCCGCCGAACATGCCGCAGAGTTTGAGCCGCTCGATCCACGACTGTCGCCAGAAACCGTTGTGCTCCAGCACCACGCATTGCAAGGCGATCAGGCCGACATAGAGGCCGAAGGTTTGCTGCCAGGGCAGAAACCAGCGTTGCGCCAAAAGATCTGCGCAACTGGTGAGGGTCGCGGCGAGCAACACGCTGGCGAGCAACACGCTTTTTTCTGTGAGTCGTGGTCGCAAGGCAGCCATGCAAAGGCCATACAAGCCTGCGACAGTAACGAACATCAATAATGTCCCCACACCACCTGCCAGTGAGTCACTGGTGCCGAGCAGCAATGTCAGCATCAAAGTGTTCGAGAGGACTGCTGATCGGTTCATCTTCCGCTCCCCAGCAGCGCGGCCCGATGTTCATCGAAGTAGCGCAGGGCATCATGGATCGCGCTGATGGCTGCGCGCGAGGTGATGGTCGCGCCAGCTATTTGATCAAATTGTCCCTGATCCTTTTGCAGCGCCCATCCCGCATCAGTCGGCTCCTTGCTCGATGTGCCGATAAACGACTGTAGCCAGGTATTCGGCCAGTCACCCAGATGCCCGCCGAGTCCTGGCGTTTCCCTTTGTTTAAGGGTTTTTACACCGAGCAATTTGCCGTTGGTATCGATGGCGATCAACAGTTCGATGGCGCCCGCATAACCCTGGGTTTGACTGTGCAGCAAGATCGCAACGGTCTGGCCGCGTTTGGTCGCGCGATAGCCACCCGTTAAGGTGCTATGGCTCAAGTTCAAGTCTGCCAAGGCCAAAGGCTGCTCGAGCGGTTGATTGTCGTAGGCATCGAGTGGAAGCAAATCCAGCAGTTTGCGGCTTTCGATCCAGTGCTGCCCGCTGGCAATTTGCGCTGCAGAACTACGGTATAAAACATAAGTCGCAGCGACGCCGATGACCGCCAACAGCAGCACAATAGACGCGCTGGCCGTGCGATTCATGGGCGCACCTCTGACTGACGGCTCGCGGCAAATCGCTCCAGCGCAGGCACGCAAAGATTCATCAGCAGCACTGCGAACGCCACGCCATCCGGGTATCCACCCCAGGTTCGAATCACGTAAGTCAGCAGCCCGACACTGCCTCCGAACAGCAGACGGGCAAGCGCGCTTTTAGCGCCAGAGACCGGTTCAGTGATGATAAAGAACGCCCCCAGCATGGTCGCGCCACTGAGTAGGTGAAACAGCGGTGACCCATGCGAGTCCGAGCCGGAACCGTTCCAGCACAGCAGACTGATGACAAACAGGCTGGCGAGCATGCCCACTGGCGCATGCCAACTGAAGACGCGGCGCTGCAGCAGAAACAACCCGCCGGCGAGGAACGCCAGATTCACCCATTCCACACCGTGTCCGCCCCATCGACCGAAGGCTAGATTGCTGGTGAACAACTCGTCCATGGTCAGGCTTTTATTGATGCGCAGGCTGTCCAGTACGGTGGCCTGGACCCAAGCATCCGGCGCCTGACCTGCGCCGAACACTTGTTGAAACGTTGCCGTCAGATCCAGGCCATGAGCCGGCCAATGGGTCATTGGTTGCGGGAACATCACCATGGCCAGGGCAAACCCGAGCATTGCCGGATTGAACGGGTTTTTGCCGACGCCGCCGTACACGTGCTTGCCGAACAGCAGACCCGCAGCCATGGCCGTTACCGTCAGCCACCAGGGGCAATAAGGTGGCAGGGCAGCAGCCAGCAATGTCGCGCTGACCAGCGCGCTGCCGTCGCTCAGCGCTGGCTGCAGGGGCTGTCGACGCAGGTGCAGGACCGCTGCTTCGACAATCAGTGCTGTGGTGGCCGCCAGAATCAGATTGATCAACACCCCCCAACCGTACAGCCAGAACAGTCCGAGCAGCCCCGGCAAAGCGGCCAGCAATACCAGCTTCATTGCCTGTTGCAGGCGATTGTCCGGTGCCTCAAGGGGCAACATGATCTTGCACCTGGCGCTCGGCGTCTTGCAGGCGGGCGCGGGCCTTGGCGAGGATTTCGGTGGGCGTGTCGGCGCGCCGTTCGAGTTTGTTGAGGTCGGCGCGGGCGTAGGCCAATTCGGTTTTCAACTGGCGAAGCTGGCTGTCGACCGGGCGTTTTTCGACGCGCACCAGGTCAGGCAACGGCTGATCGCTTGTAGCTTCGGCGGCGTGCAGGGCCTGTTCGGCATCGCGTAGTGCTTGTTCCAGCGCGGCGATCTGTTCGGGCGCCGCTTCGGCGGTTTGGGCTTTTTTCAGTTCGGCACGACGCATTGCCAACTGGATTTTTGCCCGTTTCAAGTCGGCATCTTTCGCCGGGGCCGTGACTGCCGGGGCAGGCGGGGCGCTGCTTTCAAGTTTCGCCAAGGCCTGCTCGGCCGCGTCGAACTGCTGCTGCAACACGATCAATTGTGCCTGCTGCTCGAACGTCGGCGGATGACCGAAGGCTTTCAACGACTTGTGCAATTGCGCGCGGCTCATCGCTACATCAATTTTGGCTTTCTTCAGCGCCGCGTCAACGGTGGCGGCTTTCTGCGCACGCACGCGTTGCAATGCTGCCTGCACCGGATCGGTCGCGGTCACTTCAGGCTGCACCGCCCGTTTCGCCCGCGCTTCACGCTCAGCCTGTTTCTGTTGTTCTTCGCGGTGCAAGCGCTCGTTTCGGCGCTCGAAGCGTTGACGCGCGTGATCGCGTTTGGCCGCGCGCGCGCGCTGCTCGTCGAGACTGACGGCGAGGCCGCCCACCACCGGCAACGTGCCCGGCGACAATGGATGCATTTCGATGCAATCCACCGGGCACGGTGCGACACACAGATCGCAACCGGTGCACTCGTCGACGATGACCGTGTGCATCAGTTTCGCCGCGCCGACGATCGCGTCGATCGGGCAGGCCTGAATGCACTTGGTGCAGCCAATGCATTCGGCTTCACGGATAAACGCCACTTGCGGCGGTGCCGAGCCGCGACTGATGTCCAGCTCCAGCACCGGCACTTTCAACAGTTCAGCCAGCGCCGCGATGGTTTCGTCACCGCCCGGCGGGCACTTGTTGATCGGCTCGCCCTCGGCGATGCCTTGTGCGTACGGTTTGCATCCGGGATGGCCGCACTTGCCGCATTGGGTCTGCGGCAGGAGGGCATCGATGCGTTGAATCAGACTCATGTTTTGATCAGTCCACTGAATCCGAGAAAAATCACTGCGATCAGTCCGGCGCCGATCAGATCAATCGGCAGGCCACGAAAGGGCAGGGGGATATCGTTGTCGGCCGTGCGCTCGCGCAAATCGCTGAAGAGGCTCAGCACCAGCCAGAAACCCAGCCCGGCGCCAAGACTTAGCGCTATTGCCTGCGGCAGGCCTTGATCGTTTTGCGCGTTGATCAGTGCCAGCCCGAGCACTCCGGCATTGCCCAGCAACAATGGCCATAGCCCGTCGAAAGGCAGACCGTGAAAGCCGCCGGACAACAGTTTCAGCAGCGGTGCGATCAGCAACACACTCAATGGCAGAAACACGAACAGCCGCAGGGCTTCAAGATGAAGCGGCACCAGTAGCCAATGCCAGATCACGTAAGCGGTTACGCCCGCAACCAGCATCAGGCACAACGTCGCCAGTCCCAGCGCATGCACCTGGCGACGACTGCCCGCCAGCAGCGGATCGACGCCCAGGGGCCAGTGCAACACGAAGTTGTTAAGCAGCGCAGCACTGATAAGCGTAAGCACGAGTTCGGTCATGGTTCTGCCAGAGAAACGGGCGGCTATCTCATAAGGTTAGGCATTATCCAGCAGCCACGTAGGGTGGGCCAGATATGAAAAATCCCACCGGCATGCGGGGCACGCCGGTGGGATCGATTTGTTGCCGGGCCTTACTTGATGCGTTGACCCGGCTTGGCGCCGCTGTCCGGGCTCAGCAGGTAGATTTCTTCACCGCCAGGGCCGGCGGCCATCACCATGCCTTCGGAGATACCGAACTTCATTTTCCGTGGCTTGAGGTTGGCGATCATCATGGTCAGGCGCCCGTCGAGTTTCGACGGATCCGGGTACGCGCTCTTGATCCCGGAGAACACGTTGCGTTGCTCGTCACCGATGTCCAGGGTCAGGCGCAGCAGCTTGTCAGCACCTTCGACGTGTTCGGCTTTGACGATCAGTGCGACGCGCAGGTCGATCGCGGCAAAGGCGTCGAAGTCGATTTCCGGCGACAGCGGATCCTTGGCCAGTTCGCCGTTGCCGGCCGGAGCGGTTGCACCGGTGTCGGTCTGGCTGGCGGTCAGGTCTTCTTTCGAGGCGTCGGACATGGCTTGTACTTTCACCGGGTCGATGCGGGTCATCAACGGTTTGAATTCGTTCAACTGGTGGTTGGCCAGCAGGGTGGTGTGGTCGTTCCAGGTCAGCGGGGCGACGTTGAGGAACGCCTCGGCATCGGCGGCCAGCAACGGCAACACCGGCTTGAGGAAGATCACCAGTTGGCGGAACAGGTTGATGCCGGTGGCGCAGATCGCCTGGACTTCATCCTGCTTGCCTTCCTGTTTATTCAACGACCACGGCGCCTTGTCAGCGATCCACGCGTTGGCGCGGTCGGCCAGGGCCATGGTTTCACGCATGGCGCGGGCGAAGTCGCGGGCTTCATAGGCGTCGGCAATGCTTGGCGCAGCGGCGAGGAAAGCCTCGGTCAGCTCCGGCGCAGCGTTTTGGTCGACCAGCAGACCGGCGTTGCCTTTTTGAATGAAACCGGCGCATCGGCTGGCAATGTTGACCACTTTGCCGACCAGATCCGAGTTGACCTTCTGCACGAAGTCTTCGAGGTTCAGGTCGAGGTCATCGACGCCACGGCCCAGCTTGGCTGCGTAGTAGTAGCGCAGGTATTCCGGCGACAGGTGATCCAGATACGTCCGGGCCTTGATGAAGGTGCCGCGCGACTTGGACATTTTCTGGCCGTTGACGGTCAGGTAGCCGTGCACGTTGATGCCGGTCGGCTTGCGGTAACCCGCGCCTTCGAGCATCGCTGGCCAGAACAGCGCGTGGAAGTTGACGATGTCCTTGCCGATGAAATGGTACAGCTCGGCGGTGGAATCCTTGCCCCAGAACGCGTCGAAGTCCAGCTCCGGCGTGCGGTCGCAGAGGTTCTTGAAGCTGGCCATGTAGCCGATCGGCGCGTCCAGCCACACGTAGAAATACTTGCCCGGCTCGCCCGGGATCTCGAAACCGAAGTACGGCGCATCGCGGGAGATGTCCCACTGCTGCAGGCCGGCGTCCAGCCATTCGGCGATCTTGTTGGCCACGGCGTCTTGCAGTGTGCCGCTGCGGGTCCAGGCCTGCAGCATTTGCTGAAAGTCTGGCAGTTTGAAGAAGAAGTGCTGGGAATCCTTGAGCACCGGGGTGGCGCCAGAGATCGCCGACTTCGGATCCTTCAGATCGGTCGGGGCGTAGGTTGCACCGCATTTCTCGCAGTTGTCGCCGTACTGGTCTTCAGTGCCGCATTTCGGGCAGGTGCCCTTGATGAAGCGGTCGGCCAGGAACATTTTCTTTTCCGGGTCGAAATACTGGGTGATCGAGCGTTGGGCAATGTGCCCGGCGTCACGCAGCTTGATGTAGATCTGGCTCGACAGCTCACGGTTTTCTTCGGCGTGAGTGGAGTGGAAGTTGTCGAAATCGACCAGGAACTCGGCAAAGTCGGCGCTGTGTTCAGCCTGTACGTTGGCGATCAGTTGTTCCGGGGTGATGCCTTCCTTTTCCGCGCGCAGCATGATCGCCGAACCGTGGGCGTCGTCGGCGCAGACATAAATGCACTGGTTGCCGCGATGCTTCTGGAAGCGCACCCACATATCGGTCTGGATATATTCCAGCATATGGCCAAGGTGAATCGAACCGTTGGCGTAGGGCAGGGCGCTGGTGACGAGGATCTTGCGTGGTTCGGACATGTGGGGCTTCGCTACTTGATGAAACGGAGGTCGGCCACTATAAAGCGCTGGCGCATATTTTTCACCCTGTGCGCCTGTTTCATTGGATGAGCAGACGGAAAAAATCGCAGCCTGCGGCAGCTCCTGCAGACGTACGTCGATCTCCTGCAGGAGCTGCCGAAGGCTGCGATCTTTTTCAGGTACGATACCCGGCATCTATTCCCAGTCTTGTTATCGGAGTTGCCCATGAGCGCCGTCACTCGCGCAGCGGTGGAAGCCGTCCTCAGCCAATACACCGACCCTTACCTTAACCAGGATCCGGTCAGCGCCGGTTGCGTGAAGCACATCGAGATCGTCGGTGATCGCGTCAACGTGCAGCTGGAAATCGGTTACGCCGCCGGTCTGTTCAAGAGCGGCTGGGCGCAACTGCTGCAACTGGCCATCGAAAACCTCGACGGCGTGGTGATCGCCAAGGTTGAAGTGAACAGCGTGATCGCCGCGCACAAGGCGCAGGCGCAGATTCCCGGGCTGGCCAACGTCAAGAACGTGGTCGCCGTGGCGTCCGGCAAGGGCGGCGTGGGCAAATCGACCACCGCCGCCAACCTCGCTCTGGCCCTGGCCCGTGAAGGCGCCAAGGTCGGCATTCTCGACGCCGATATCTACGGCCCGAGCCAGGGCATCATGTTCGGCATCCCCGAGCGCACCCGCCCTGAAATCAAGGATCAGAAATGGTTCGTGCCGCTCAAGGCGCACGGTGTGGAAGTCATGTCGATGGCGTTCCTGACCGACGACAACACGCCGATGGTCTGGCGTGGGCCGATGGTTTCCGGGGCGTTGCTGCAATTGGTCACGCAAACCGCGTGGGGCGATCTGGATTATCTGGTGATCGACATGCCGCCAGGCACTGGCGACATTCAACTGACCCTGGCGCAGAAAGTCCCGGTGGCTGGCGCGGTAATCGTCACCACACCACAGGATCTGGCCTTGCTCGACGCGCGCAAAGGCGTGGAAATGTTCCGCAAGGTCAACATTCCGGTGCTGGGCGTGGTGGAAAACATGGCCGTGCACATCTGCTCGAACTGCGGGCATGCCGAGCATCTGTTCGGTGAGGGCGGTGGTGAGAAGCTGGCGACCCAGTACGGCGTCGAACTGCTGGCTTCACTGCCGCTGTCGATGCTGATCCGCGAGCAGGCCGACGGCGGCAAGCCAACGGTGATTGCCGAGCCGGACAGCCAGATTGCCATGGTCTATCAGGAACTGGCCCGCCATGTCGGCGCGCGGATTGTGTTGCAGGAAGCGGCGACGCCGGCGATGCCGAATATCACCATCAGCGACGATTGATACATCAGCAACACCGATAACCCTGTAGGAGTGAGCCTGCTCGCGATAGCGGAATAACATTCAACAGATTTGTTGAATGAATGACCGCAATCGCGAGCAGGCTCACTCCTACATTTGTTTTGTGTTGGCAGTTAGATCCGCAACCCGCCATCCATCTCCAGAATCCGCCCGGTGTAGTAGTCGTTTTCGAAGATGTACGCCGCCGAGTGCGCAATCTCTTCCGGCTTGCCCATGCGCTTGAGCGGAATCCCCGAAGTCATCTTCTCCAGCGCTTCCGGCTTCATGCCCAGGGTCATCTCGGTTTCAATGAAGCCCGGCGCGATCCCCGCCACACGAATGCCATATCGCGCCAGTTCTTTCGCCCATGTCACCGTCGCCGCCGCGACACCGGCCTTGGCCGCCGAATAGTTGGTCTGGCCAACGTTGCCTGCACGCGAGATCGACGAGATATTGATGATCGCGCCGCTGGTCTTCAGCTCAACCATTTTTGCCGCCACTTCACGGGTGCAGAGGAACACGCCGGTCAGGTTGACGTCGATGACGGCCTGCCACTGTGCCAGGCTCATCTTGGTCATTTCGCCGTCCTTGACCTTGAGCAGCAGGCCATCACGGAGGATCCCAGCGTTGTTGATCAGGCCGTGGATCGCGCCGAAGTCGGCGGCGACCTGGGCGACCATGTGCTCGACCTGCTCTTCATTGGCGACGTTGCAAAGATAGCTGCGCGCCTCGACGCCCTTGGCTTTGCAGGCCGCGACCGCGTCGTCGAGTTTTTCCTGATTGAGGTCGACCAACGCGAGCTTGGCGCCTTTGCCGGCGAAATACTCGGCCATCGAGCGGCCCAAACCCTGGCAACCGCCAGTGATAATGATTACTTTGTCGTTGAGTTGCATTCGCATGCCCCGATAGCAGGTCTGAGTAGTTTTTTGTTTTCAGCGACTCCCGATCTGCACCGGCCGTGGCAGGGTTGCACATGAGAGTTGCCCGCCGGCGTGACTGGGACTTGATCCCGGGCGCCTGTCCGTTTTTTCGACGGATTCTATTTAAGGAGTCATAAATTGAGCGTTGAAGTGGCGAAGAATGCCCGAGAATTGCTTCTCAAGGAATACCGTGGAGTGCTGTCGACCCACTCCAAATCGATGCCTGGTTTTCCTTTTGGCTCCGTGGTGCCGTACTGCCTGGACGAGCAGGGCCGGCCGCTGATCCTGATCAGCCGCATCGCCCAGCACACCCACAACCTGCAAAAAGACCCGAAATGCTCGATGCTCGTCGGCGAGCGCGAGGCAGATGATGTGCAAGCCGTTGGTCGCCTGACCTATCTGGCAGAGGCGCAAAAGCTCGAAGACGTTGCCGCGATCGAAGCCGCCGCCGAGCGTTACTACCGTTATTTCCCCGATTCGCAGAACTACCACAAGGCCCACGATTTCGACTTCTGGGTGTTGAGCCCGGTGCGTCATCGCTACATCGGCGGTTTCGGCGCGATTCACTGGGTAGATCAACTGACCCTGGCCAACCCGTTCGCTGGCAAGGCTGAAATCAGCATGGTCGAGCACATGAACAGTGACCACGCCAAAGCCATCGCGCACTACGTCGACCTGGCCGGTCTGCCGAAAACCGTGCCGGCGCAACTGGCCGGGATCGACACCGAGGGCATGCACCTGCGCATCGGTCAGGCGTTGTACTGGCTGCCGTTCCCGGCACCTTGTAATACGCCGACACAAGTGCGCGAAGCCTTGGTTTCTCTGGCTCACGCCGAGGTCTGGCCAAAAAATGAGGTGGCTGGTGCTTGAATTCACGAAAGGGCGACGTCATCTAAGGCTTACTGCAAGGCATTTCTTGCGTTGAGGAAACTTTGATGCGCCCTTTTCTGTTGCTCTTTCTGCTGTTTCCGGTGCTGGAGCTGTTCGTATTCGTCAAAGTGGCAGGGGCTATCGGGTTTTTCCCGGCCCTGCTGCTGATCATTCTCGGCTCGATGTTCGGCATTTTCGTGCTGCGCGTCGCCGGTCTGGCCACTGCATTGCGTGCCCGTGAAAGCCTGAACCGCGGCGAACTGCCTGCGCAAACCATGCTGGAAGGTTTGATGCTGGCATTGGCCGGTGGCCTGTTGATCCTGCCGGGCTTCATCAGTGACGTGGTCGGTCTGGTGATGTTGCTGCCATTCACCCGTCGCCTGCTGGCGAACAAAATGCGCCAGCGCGCCGAAGAACAGGCCATGCGCCAGCGTGCGTTCGCCGACGACCTGCAACCCCGTGGCGGTCCTGCACCGCGCCAGCCTCTGGGCCGCGAGGGTGACGTGATCGAAGGCGAGTTCGAACACCGGGACTCCAAGTAACATCTGCATCGACACGGCACCTTCGGGTGCCGTGTTCGTTTATGGGCTGCTTTTGTGCAGCACATAGGTGAAAATTTTTTCGCCTCGCCCTTGTAATAAGCTTATGCGCCCTTATGTATCGGTCACCGAAAGGTTTCCGGTATTTGAACCGGACAGACTTCCGCGGTTCGCTCGACGAACCGCAACCGGCGCAGGCCGGATTTGTTAAACCCGCCGGGACTACACCGGCCGATGAAAACCACAATTAGGAGAGATCGACAATGAAGCTTCGTCCTCTGCATGACCGCGTCGTAATCCGTCGCAGCGAAGAAGAAAAGAAAACCGCTGGCGGTATCGTCCTGCCAGGTTCGGCTGCTGAAAAAGCCAACCACGGTGTGATTCTCGCTGTAGGCCCGGGCAAAGCTCTGGAAAACGGCGAAGTGCGCGCACTGTCCGTGAAAGAAGGCGACAAGGTTGTGTTCGGTCCTTACTCCGGCAGCAACACAGTGAAAGTCGACGGCGAAGACCTGTTGGTAATGAGCGAGAACGAAATCCTCGCTGTTATCGAAGGCTGATAACCCCGTTCATTTTCCCGCTACTACAAAGTATTTAAGGAATATCGATCATGGCTGCTAAAGAAGTTCTGTTTGGCGATTCCGCCCGTAAAAAAATGCTCAAGGGCGTCAACGTCCTGGCTGACGCTGTAAAAGCGACCCTGGGCCCGAAAGGCCGTAACGTGATCATCGAGAAGAGCTTCGGCGCTCCGACCATCACCAAGGACGGCGTTTCCGTCGCCAAAGAAATCGAACTCGAAGATCGCTTCGAAAACATGGGCGCGCAGCTGGTCAAAGACGTTGCCTCCCGTGCCAACGATGACGCTGGTGACGGTACTACCACCGCTACCGTTCTGGCTCAGTCGATCGTCAACGAAGGCCTGAAAGCCGTCGCTGCCGGCATGAACCCGATGGACCTGAAGCGCGGTATCGACAAAGCGACCATCGCTATCGTCAAAGAGCTGAAGAACCTGTCCAAGCCATGCGCTGACACCAAGGCCATCGCTCAGGTAGGCACCATCTCCGCCAACTCCGACAACTCCATCGGCGACATCATTGCCGAAGCCATGGAAAAAGTCGGTAAAGAAGGCGTGATCACCGTTGAAGAAGGCACTGGCCTGGAAAACGAACTGTCGGTTGTTGAAGGCATGCAGTTCGACCGTGGCTACCTGTCCCCGTACTTCGTCAACAAGCCAGAGACCATGGTTGCCGAGCTGGACAGCCCGCTGATCCTGCTGGTCGACAAAAAGATCTCGAACATCCGTGAAATGCTGCCAGTGCTGGAAGCCGTTGCCAAAGCCGGCCGTCCACTGCTGATCGTTTCCGAAGACGTTGAAGGCGAAGCCCTGGCGACTCTGGTTGTAAACAACATGCGTGGCATCGTTAAAGTCGCAGCCGTCAAGGCGCCAGGCTTCGGCGACCGTCGTAAGGCCATGCTGCAGGACATCGCTGTTCTGACCGGCGGTACCGTTATCTCCGAAGAGATCGGCCTGAGCCTGGAAGCAGCTACCCTGGAAAACCTGGGCAGCGCCAAGCGTGTGACCATTTCCAAGGAAAACACCATCATCGTTGACGGTGCCGGTGCAGATTCCGACATCCAGGCGCGTATCGCTCAGATTCGTGCTCAGGTTGGTGAAACTTCCTCGGACTACGACCGTGAAAAACTGCAAGAGCGTCTGGCCAAGCTGTCCGGCGGCGTTGCAGTGATCAAGGTTGGCGCTGGTTCCGAAGTTGAAATGAAAGAGAAGAAAGCCCGCGTTGAAGACGCCCTGCACGCAACCCGTGCAGCCGTTGAAGAAGGCGTGGTACCTGGCGGTGGCGTTGCGCTGATCCGCGCTCTGCAAACCCTGGTTGACCTGAAAGGCGACAACGCTGATCAGGACGTGGGTATCGCTGTGCTGCGTCGCGCTGTTGAAGCACCGCTGCGTCAGATCGCTGCCAACAGCGGCGACGAGCCAAGCGTTGTCGTCAACGAAGTCAAGAACGGCAAAGGTAACTTCGGTTACAACGCTGCGACTGGCGAATACGGCGACATGATCGAAATGGGCATCCTGGACCCAACCAAGGTGACTCGTTCCGCTCTGCAAGCGGCATCGTCGATCGGCGGTCTGATCCTGACCACCGAAGCAGCTGTAGCTGACGCGCCGAAGAAAGACGGCGCTGCAGGCGGCGGCATGCCTGACATGGGCGGCATGGGTGGCATGGGCGGCATGATGTAAGCCAGCCTTACCCCTGTAACGCAAAACCCCGCTGGCGCAAGCCAGCGGGGTTTTTTATTGCCTTTGATTTAGTGTTGGCGCAAGTCCGAGTAATCGTTCATCGCTGGCAAGCCAGCTCCCACAGTGATTCGAGCGTTCACAAAATGTGTGCTCGGCACCAACCCTGTGGGAGCTGGCTTGCCAGCGATGGCGTCAGATCAGGCGCTGACCGGTTGCGCCTCGACCACGGCCGCGGTTTTCACCGCCGGGCGATACAGCACCCAGTAATACGACCCCAGACAAATCAGCCAGCAGAAAATCGCCGTCCACACGTTGTGCGAAAAGAAGTGCGCACCCTGCATCATCCGGCTGATCGAAAACACCGAACCCAGCGCGAAGGCAAAGATAAACGCCTGACGGGCCAGACGCGGACGGCGATCACGCAGGACAAAGAACAGCGCAAACAAGGTGAACCCCGTCGCCGCATGACCACCGGGCCAGCAACGGCCGGGTTTGTCCGTTTGTGGACGATGTTCCATCAGTTTGCTGTAGGTTTCATGGCCGCCGAATTGCTCCAGGCTCCATGGGCACTGCACCGCCGTCACGGCTTTGACCGGGGTAACGAACGAGGTCGCCAGGCCCAGCGACAGCACCAGACAGCCCAGTTCGCGCTTGAACGGTTTCAGTCTGCCGACGAAGAACGAGCTGATGAAGCCGAGGATGGCAAACACCGAGAACGCAATGACCACCTGCTTGGCGCGATCATGGAGTATGTCTTCAAGGAAAAAACTGTGTCGCCCGATAAAGTCACCTGCGACCGGGTCATAGAACAGTCGGGCCAGATCCATGTCCAGATCAGTCAATTCAAGCAGCACCAGAATGATCGCCGCGACGGTGGGTATTCCCAGGCATAACCAAAAATTCAGTGGCCTGGAAACGGGGCGGGCAGAAGTCGACACCATGGGGCAATTCCTTGGTCGTAAATAGGGTCTGAAGAGCGCAACCGCGCGGAGTCTGCGCGCGTGCGCGTCGCCGATTTGTTAACCGAAAGTGAAAAAAACGTTGGCATGCACAATGAGCTTTTTCTCGTTAAACAACCCGACGCACGCCTAGCTCTGAGCCACACTTGGCCGTAAGCTGCGCGGGCCAAGACGGCCGTTACCCCGTACGGAGGAGGTGCCCATGCGAATTCTATTGGTCGAAGACAACCGCGACATCCTGGCCAATCTGGCCGATTATCTGGGCCTCAAAGGCTATACCGTCGATTGCGCCCAGGACGGTCTGTCGGGCCTGCACCTGGCCGCCACCGAGCATTACGACCTGATCGTGCTCGACATCATGTTGCCCGGCATCGATGGCTACACCCTGTGCAAACGCCTGCGTGAGGATGCCCGCCGGGACACGCCGGTGATCATGCTCACCGCTCGCGATCAACTGGACGATCGTTTGCAAGGCTTCAAGTCCGGGGCTGACGATTACCTCATCAAGCCATTTGCCTTGTCTGAACTCGCGGCGCGGGTCGAAGCGGTGATGCGACGTGCTCAGGGTGGTGGCCGCCGGGCCCTGAAAGTCGCAGATCTGAGTTACGACCTCGACACGCTGGAAGTGACCCGCGATGGCAAACTGCTCAAGCTCAACCCGGTAGGCCTCAAGCTTCTGGCCGTGTTGATGCAGAAGAGCCCACACGTACTGCGTCGGGAAATTCTCGAAGAAGCGTTGTGGGGCGATGATTGCCCGGACAGCGACAGCCTGCGCAGCCACGTTCACCAACTGCGACAAGTCATTGATAAACCTTTTGCCAAACCACTGCTGCACACTGTGCACGGGGTGGGTTACCGGCTGGCCGACGTGTAATGGAGTTCAGGCAAAGTCTTTCCCAGCGGATCATCATTGCTTTTGCCTTGATGAGCGCACTTGTGGCCGGCGCCTTCGCGATGGGCATCGTCGCGACCGTGCACCTGGTGGAAGAAAAATTGATTTCGGCGGGGCTGGGCGGCGATCTGCAACGGCTTCTGCTGATGGACAACGTTTCGGACTGGAGCCATCGCCCGGAACCCGACCAGTTGTTCTATTTCAGTGGCGGGCCGGGCGATTTTGAGCTGCCCAAGGACCTGCGTCACCTCGATTCGGGTTTCCATGAAGTGTTCCGCGAGCAGCTGTCGTATCACGCGATGGTCGAGGTCGTCGACGGTCGGCGTTATGTGCTGCTGCAGGATCAAAGTGATTTCGAAGAGCGCGAGCGCGTGCTGTTTGCCGTGGTGCTGGTCGGCTTCGTGCTCAGTCTGGCCCTGGCGGTATTCCTCGGGTGGGTGCTGGCGCGCAAGGTAATGGCGCCGGTGGTGCGACTGGCCCGGCAGGTGCGCCATCGCGATCAGTTGCTCGGTCTGGCGCCGCCGCTGGCACCGGATTATGCGGCAGACGAGGTGGGTGAACTGGCGGTGGCGTTCGATGCCACGCTGGGACGCCTTCGTCAGGCGCTGACGCGTGAAAGGTTGTTCACCAGCGACGTCAGCCATGAATTGCGCACGCCGTTGATGGTATTGGCCAGTTCCTGCGAACTGCTGTTGGAGAACCCGGGGATCGACCAGCGCGGCCGCTCGCAAGTCGAGCGAATTGCCCGCGCCAGTGAGGAAATGCGCGAGCTGGTGCAGACCTTCCTCATGCTGGCGCGCGCCCAGCACGAAGATGCGGGGATGGCTCTGCAGCAGAACCTCTCGCAGGTGGCCGAAAACTTATTGTGTCTGTGGCGCGGGCCGATCGAGAGCAAAGGCCTGAATCTGGTCTTCGAACCTGGCAATCCGACGGACGCTCGTTACAACGCGACCCTGTTGAATGCCGTGATGGGTAACCTGTTGCGTAACGCGCTGCATTACACCGAGAAAGGCTTCATTCGCCTGACACTCACGGCCAACGGCTTTGTGGTGGAAGACTCCGGTGTCGGCATTCCGGAAGAAAAGCGTGAAGCCATGTTCGAGCCTTTCGTGCGTGGCAGCGAAAAGCGCGGCGAAGGCTTGGGGTTGGGATTGTCGCTGGTTCAGCGGATCTGCGAGAACCAGGGCTGGACCGTCAGCTTGAGCACGATGGAACCCAATGGCTGCCGCTTCGAGGTGGATCTGGGCAAAATCTGACGCACGGAGTGGCTCGATGCTACTCCCTCCTTCCTGTCTAAATCCTGTATA
Organism: Pseudomonas sp. B21-041; assembly: GCF_024748675.1. NCBI lineage: Bacteria > Pseudomonadati > Pseudomonadota > Gammaproteobacteria > Pseudomonadales > Pseudomonadaceae > Pseudomonas > Pseudomonas sp. B21-041. The sequence continues at coordinate 5,059,420 of NZ_CP087175.1, read as the reverse complement.
ACGCTGTAATAATTTGTCTATTTACCGGACATTTTTTTCACAAATGGATGACCTGACGCTGACATGCCGCTCCTTAAGGTGGTGACATCAGCAATTCAGGAGTCCAGGTGATGGCCGGTCCGATCAAACTCGATTTTTCCGAGAAGTACGACGATCAACACGCGCAGAAATACCTGCGCAAGCACAAAGAAAGCCTTGGACGTCGTCTCTCCCATTGGCGTGACGAACAGCTAGCCCGCAAGGCGCTGGCGTTGGTGGGTGAGCCGGGACTGGTGCTGGATTTGCCTTGCGGTGCCGGGCGTTTCTGGCCGTTGTTGGGCGAAAAGGCCAACCGGGTGATTATCGGCGCGGACAATTCCGAGTCGATGATCAAGACGGCCATGGAGTCGCAACCGGCGGATGTAGTGAAACGGGTACAACCCTTGCACACATCTGCCTTCGACATTGCCTTGCCTGACAACGCCGTCGACAGCATTTTCTGCATGCGTTTGCTCCACCACATCGGTGAAGCCGAGCATCGCCGGGCGATTCTGAGCGAATTCGAGCGCGTTACCCGGGACAGTGTGATCGTTTCGCTGTGGGTTGATGGCAATTTCAAAGCCTGGAAACGCCAGCGAGCCGAGCGCAACCGTGACAAACGCGAGTATCAGAATCGCTTTGTGTTACCGGCCGCTACGGTGGAAAAGGAGTTCGAGGAAGCAGGTTTTCGGATTCAGGAACAACTGGACTTTATTCCGCTCTACGCCATGTGGCGGGTTTACGTATTACGCAAGAGGTAACAGGATGGCAGTGCAATTTGCAGCAGAAACGGATGTCGCTCCGCAAGATCGCTTTGACTTTTACTGGAACCAGCGCGGCGAGTGGGTGGAAGAACCCAACGTTCGACGTGGTGGGGAAAGTGGCGTGCAAAGGGTCGTGGGGCGCGATGGTCAACTGCTGTATGCCAAGCGCCAGACCGGTCATATCTATCGCAGTTGGTTGCACCCTTTTGGCCGTCCTACTGTTTTGCGTGAACTTGATGCGCTGACCGGCGTGAGCAAGCTCGGTGTGCGCGTGCCGCAAATCGTTTTCTGCGGCGCCCAGCCTGATCCGCAGCACAAATGGCGTGCACTGCTGGTCACCAAGTCCCTGGACGGTTTCCAGGAACTGGAACATTGGCTGGCGGCTGCCGGCGGTCGCGATCAGTGCGGCGATTTGGTGTATGAGCGTGTGCTCAAGGACCTCGCCGAAAACCTGGCGCGCATGCACAAGGGCCGTTGGCAGCACAGCTGCATCTACATCAAACACGTGTTTGTGCGTGTGACGGGCGAAGGCGACTCGGCCAAGGTCGAGGTCGCTTTGATCGATCTGGAGAAATGCCGCCAGCGTCTGACCGCCTATCGCGCCGCTTCCCACGACATGAAGCAATTGCGCCGCCATTCGTCGTTCCGCGACGCGGACTGGAAAAAACTCGTCTACTTTTATGAGACGGCGTTTGGCAGCGCTATCAAAGGTTTATAGCGATGAAACTAGAAATTGCACGAGGTTTGTTTTTAGTTGGAGCCTTGGCAGTTGCGTCATTGGCGGTGGCTGCCTGGGAGCAGCCCCGCATGCAGGTGGTGGGCGCGTCCGTAGACGACGCCCACTGCGCAGTCCCACGGGTGGCGAAAGCCTCCGTGGCGACCAAACCCGATCATGATCTGTTGTTGTTCATGTTCGGACTTTCTCAAGGGATGAGGCCGCAGAGTTGAAACGATTGAAGCCCACATAAAAGGCCTCGCAGATGCGAGGCCTTTTTTTATGCCCGGAGCAACACAGATCCCTTGTAGGAGTGAGCCTGCTCGCGATAGCGATTTGTCAGTTAAAAATGATTTAAATGACACACCGCTATCGCGAGCAGGCTCACTCCTACAGGGGTTACGCGGTTTGTTTGGGATCGGGTTTCGCCAGCAGGGTGTAAACGCACGGCAAGACGAACAGCGTAAACAACGTGCCAATCGACATCCCCGTGGCAATCACCATGCCGATATCAAAACGGCTCACTGCACCGGCGCCCGTGGCCAGAATCAGCGGCACCATACCAAACACCATCGCCGCCGTGGTCATCAACACCGGCCGCAAGCGAATCGCCGCCGCTTCCTCAACGGCTTCGCGCGCCGTCAGGCCCTTGTCCTTGCGCAACTGGTTGGCGAACTCGACGATCAGGATGCCGTGTTTACTGATCAGCCCGATCAGCGTCACCAACCCGACCTGGGTATAGATGTTCATGCTCGACCAGCCGAGGAACAGCGGAATCAACGCCCCACAGATCGACAACGGCACCGTCACCAGGATCACCAGCGGATCGCGGAAGCTTTCGAACTGCGCCGCCAGCACCAGAAAGATAATCGCCAGCGCCAGCGCGAAGGTTACCCACAGGGCACTGCCTTCCTGCACGAACTGTCGCGATGCGCCGCCGTAGTCGAAAGCAAACCCGGCCGGTGCTTCTTCGCGGGCAATCTGCAACACGGTGTCGATAGCTTCACCCATGCTCACCAACGGGAAACCGGAGATCTTCGCGGCGTTAAGTTGCTGGAACTGATTGAGCTGGCGCGGTCGAGCGCGGTCGCTGACCTTGATCAGCGTCGACAGCGGCAATAACTCGCCCTGAGTGTTTTTCACGTAGTAGTTGTTCAGCCAGTCCGGATTATCACGATAGGGGCGCTCGACCTGGGCAATGACCTTGTAGCTGCGCCCATCAATGGTGAAACGGTTGATTTCCGCCTCGCCCAACAGCGTCGCCAGCGTGCCGCCGAGATCCTGCATCGACACGCCCATCTGCGCTGCTTTGGCGCGGTCAATATCGACCACCACCTCGGGTTTGTCGAACGCCAGATCGAGATCGACGAAGGCGAACTTGCCCGACTCCATTGCACGTTTCTTGATCCGGTCTGCCACTTGCAGCAGTAGTTCATAGTCGTTGGCGGTGTTGACCACGAACTCAAACGGCAGGCCTTCACCGGTGCCGGGCAGGGAGGGCAGGTTGAAACCAAAGATCTGCAAGCCAGGAATGCCTTCCAGTTTGCCTTGTACCTCGGGGAGGATTTGCATCTGCGTGCGACTGCGCTCGTTCCATGGTTTGAGCAGGAAACCGCCGATGCCGGCCTGCACGCCGTTGTAGCCGTTGATCTGGAACGAGGAGTAGTACTCCGGGAATTCCTTGAAGATTTTGATGAACTCGTCGGTGTAGGTACTCAGGTAATCGAGGTTGGTTGGCTGCGGCGCAGTGGCCATCATGAAAATGATGCCCTGATCTTCGTCCGGGGCCAGTTCCGATTTGGTGAACTTGAGGAACACCGGGATCAGGCACAACACGATCACTGCGAACACCAGCACCACCGGACGCGTGTTCAGCGTGCCGTGGAGCATGCTCTGATAGCGGCGCTTGAGGCCGTCAAAAATGCGGTCGAGGCGGTGCGCGAGGCCGCTGGGGTTTTCCTCGTGGCGTAGCAAAAACGCGCACATCATCGGCGACAGGGTCAGGGCGACGATCCCGGAGATCACCACGGCGCCGGCCAGGGTCAGCGCAAACTCCTTGAACAACGCTCCGGTCAGCCCGGTGAGGAAACCGATCGGCGCATACACCGCCGCCAAGGTGATGGTCATCGACACCACCGGCATGGCGATTTCCCGTGCGCCTTCCAGCGCCGCATCAAATGGCGTCTTGCCTTCCTCGATATGCCGGTGAATGTTTTCCACCACGACAATCGCATCGTCCACCACCAGACCGATGGCCAGCACCATCGCCAGCAGCGTCAGCAGATTCATCGAGTAGCCCATCATCTGCATGAAGAACATCACGCCGATCATCGACAGCGGAATGGTCACCACCGGGATTACTACCGAGCGCAATGCGCCGAGGAACAGGAACACCACGACGATGACGATCAGCACCGCCTCGAACAGGGTTTTTACCACTTCATCGATCGAGGCCTGGATAAACAGTGTGGCGTCGTAGGCGATCTCGCTTTTCAGGTTCGGCGGCAGTTGCGCTTCCAGCTCCGGCATCAGCTTGCGCACTTCCTTGATCACATCCAGCGGGTTGGCGCCCGGGGTGGCCTTGATGCCGATGTACACCGACGGCGTGCCGCCAAACGAGCTGATCGAGTCGTAGTTTTCCGCGCCCATTTCCACCCGCGCGACATCACTCAGCAACACGCGGCTGTCGCCACTGACCTTGAGCGGAATCGCCGCGAAGGCTTCAGCGGATTTCAGTTCGGTGTTGGCGTTGATGCTGGTGACCACGTACTCGCCTTTCACTTCGCCAGCAGCGGAGAGGAAGTTGTACTGGCGCACGGCGTTGGTCACATCGCTGGCGCTGAGGCCGAAACCGGCGAGTTTCACCGGGTCGAGCCACAGGCGCATGGCGAACACCTGATTGCCGAGAATCTCCGCCTCGGCCATGCCCGGCAAGGTCGCCAGTTTTGGCTGGATCACCCGTGACAGGTAGTCGGTGATTTGCGGGTTGCTCAAATCCTTGCTGAAGAAGCTGATGTACATCAGCGCCGAGGCGTCGGCGGACTCCTTGCTCAGCACCGGGTCTTCGGCGTCCTGTGGCAGCTTGTTTTTCACCTCGTTGGCTTTGGCCAGCAGTTCGGTGAACAAACGGTCGGTGTTGGAGCCGATGCGCGCGTAGATCGAGATCACCGAGAAGTTCTGCCGGCTGACCGAAGTCATGTAGTCGATGCCCTCGGCGCTGGCGAGGCTCTGCTGCATAGGTTGGGTGATGTAGCCCTGAATGGTTTCGGCGTTGGCCCCGGGGTAAGCGGTGGTCACCGTGATCAGGGCGTTTTCCATTTGCGGGTATTGGCGCAGCGGCAACTTGCTCCAGGCCTGAAAGCCCAGCAGCACAATCAACAGGCTGACCACGGTGGCGAGCACCGGGCGGCGGATGAACGGATCAGTAAAAGCCATGGGATTTCCTTGATCAGTCGGCGCGCGGCGGACTGTTCTGCTCGCCGAGGGTCTTGTCGTCGCTGATGGCAATGTGGGCGCCGTTGTCCAGTTTGATCTGGCCAGCCGTTACCACTTGTTCGCCGCTCTGCACGCCCTTGTTGATCATCACCAGGCCATCGCGGCGTTCACCGGTTTCGATGAAGCGGCGTTCGGCGATCAGCACCGGTTGGCCCTTGTCGTCCTTTTCGAGACTGCCGTCTTCGGCTTTCTTTTGCCCGACCACGTAGATCGAGTTGCCGTAGAGGGTGTAGGTGATCGCGCTCTCCGGCACGACGATGTGTTTCTGCGGATCCGGCAACAACACCTCGAGGCTGGCGAACATGCCCGGCAGCAATTTGCCGTCGGGGTTGGCCAGCGTGGCGCGAACCAGAATGTTGCGCGTAGTGCTTTCGACGATCGGGTTGATCGCGCTGATCTTGCCGGCGAAGTTTTGCTTGGGATAGGCGGCGACTGCAATCTGCACCGGCTGACCGATGGCCAGTTTCGGCACCGATTGTTCGGGCAGGTAGAAGTCGGCGTAGAGGCTGCTCAAGTCCTGCAGCGTGGCGATTTTGGTGCCGCTGGCGAGGTAGTCGCCGACGTCGACCTGACGGATGCCGATGGTGCCGCTGAACGGTGCGAGGATGCGTTTTTTCGCCAGCGAAGCGTTGAGCTGATTGACCGTGGCTTTATTTTTCTGCAGTACAGCGGAGAGCCGGTCGTACTCGCCTTTGGAGATTGCGCGGCTGTCGACCAGTTGCGCGCCACGGCCGAAGTCCAGTTGCGCCAGACCGAGATCAGCCTTGGCGGTTTCCAGCAGGGCGGTTTCGACGCCACTGTCGAGTTGCAGCAAGGGTTGCCCGGCCTTGACCTTCTGTCCGGACTCGAACTTGAGTTCGGTGACGGTGCCGGCGACTTCCAGGCTCAGCTCGACACCTTGCAGCGCCTTGAGCGTGCCGACGGTCGGCAGACGCATCTGCCACGGCTGTTCGGTGGCATTGGCCACGGCAACGCTGATCGGCGGTTTCGGCTTGGAAAAGCCCTGGATCATTGTGTAGATCGAAAAGGCTTTGTATCCGCCCAGCACCAGGACGATCAACAAAACAACACCCAACATGATCAGCATGCGGCGACGCAGCATATTTCCAGTTCCTTGGATAAATCAGGTGAGACAGGCGGGCACATTACTCCGAGTACAGGGGGGATTCCAACTGGCAGTTCTTACAGGGGGGCGCAAAAAGATCGCAGCCTGCGGCAGTTCCTGCAGAGGAGTGCATTCCAATGCAGGAGCTGCCGCAGGCTGCGATCTTTTAAGGCAGTTTTACGCCATCAAGTGCAGATGGTTGTCCCAGAGCCCCGCCGGTAATTCCAGTGGCTTGGCCAGCAGCTCATCCTGACGGCAATCGTAGTAACGGCAACGTCCTTGCCCGGAGGTCACGACAAAACCGTCCTTCACCGCACCCACACCCGCGCAATCGGGCAACGGCGCGTCGAGGCGCACCTCGCCACTGTCCAGATCCCAGATAAAGAAGCGGTTGCCACGCGGCGCCGTCAGCGCAACCAGGCGCAAGTCGCTGTGCACCGCAACACTGGCGGTGTAATGCCCCATCGACTGCAACTGATGCTCCGGCACCGGGAACGCCACGAACGGCTGCCCCGGACGCTTGATCGCCAGCAACTCCGAACGCTCATGCGAGGCGCCCATGAACTGCTGACCGGCGACGATGGTGCCATCGCTGGCGATGCCCAGATGGCGCACGCTGTTCATCTGCTGGGCGAGGGTTTCCTTGCTCAGCAGGGTGCCATCGCGCTGCATCAGAACCAGACTTGGCTCCATGGCGTTGAGGTTCATGTCGACGCGGCTTTCTGCCTCGGTACGAATCCCGCCATTGGCCACCACCAGCGTCTCGCCATCGGGCATCCACGACACCTGATGCGGGCCGAGGCCGTGGGTGGAAATTTCGCCGGTGTGCACCAGCCGTTCGCCTTCGAACTTGTACACACCGAGCAAACCACGGCCAGGATCGGTGGTGTCGTTCTCGGTGGCGTACAGGTATTCGCCGTCCTTGTGCACCACGGCGTGGCCGTAGAAGTGCCGGTTCGGCTGCGAGGTCACCGTCTGCAGCAACTTACCGTCGCGCAGGTCGATCAGGTAACTCTCGGTGCCCGGGCGACGTGCGACGAACAGTGCAATCGGCTGCGTCGGATGGTTGATGATGTCGTGGCAGCGTTGGCCGACTTCGGTGGCGAACACCCGCGTGCCATCCAGCCGATAGCCGACGGCGTAGTGCTTGCCGTCGGTGTCGTCGCGCGCCGACAGCAACAGCGGGCTCTGATCCTTGCGTTTGAACAGCGTCCAGCCGCCCAGCGTCACTGCTCCCAGCAGTGCACTACCTAAAGTCAGAACCTGACGTCGCAGCATGGCACTTGCCCTCATCAGTCACCGTCGTTGGCGTTGAAGCCCAGTTGGATGCCCAGCGCCTTGGCCAGTTCGCCTTCGTGCAGGCGATGGACGACGTTGAGGCTGTCGTAGATGTCGTTCAGTTGCTGACGACCGGCGTCATCTTCGAGCATTTCGCCGAGCGAACGCTGAGTGCTGTCGAACAGTTTCAGCGAAGCGGCGTAGGCAGCGTCGATCTTGTCCGCCAGTGGCTTCTGCTCAGCCGGCAACAGACCGCGCAGGCCTTTGTTGTCGACACCTTCCCAGACGGTTTTGGCAGCGGCGAGGCTGGCTTCCAGTGCGGTCAGCGAGGACTGGCTGCGCCAGGCATCGGCCTGGAACGGTTGAGGCACGCCTTTGCTCTGGCGGCCCATTGGCGTGCCGAGTTTTTTCTTCAGAGTGTCCAGTGCAGTGACTTGCACACGCAGCAGATCGGCGATCGCTTCGTGGGAGTCGGCATAGCGCTGGTTGGGGAACTTGGTCATCTGCGCGAGCATGCCGTCAGTGTTGTTCCAGCCCTGCAGAATCTCTTCGGCCAGTTGCTTCTGTCGTTCGCCAATGGCGATCAGCAGTGGGCAGTACTTGGCTTTCTGCTCGGCGTTGGCCACGTCAGGCTTGGCGTCGAACAGGATGTACTCGTACGCCGACAGACCTTGAACGACTACGCTCGATTTGGCCAGGGCGGCGGCGTCGATCTGCGGCTGCGCGACGACCAGTTGCTCGACCTGACGGCCGACGAGGTTCTTCTTGTCCGGCCAGAACTGTACTTGCCACGAACGGTTGCCCTCGGCCAACGGGCCGATCAGCAGCGGTTGCAGCTCGGCCCAGGCTTTCTGCGCGTGCAGGAAATCGGCGCGGGCGGTTTCCAGGGTTTCCTTGCCCTGGCAGTAGGCGAGGGCGCTGACCGCCAGTTGCTTGTCGGCCTCGACCCAACGGGTGTAGGTCGGCAGGATCACTGATTTGGCGATGGCCGCCGACGTGACCGCTTGCGGATCCTGCGGCGAGCAGGCACCGAGGGCGAGCGCGGCAAGGCTGGTGAACAGTAGTTTGGGACGGAACATGTCGGGCTCCCGATTCTTTTCAGTGTTTAAAGTGAGTTCAAAAACGCCAGCAGCGCGGCACGCTGCTCGGCATTGAAAGACAAAACCTGTTGCTGCGCGGCTTGCGCTTCGCCGCCATGCCAAAGCACCGCTTCGAGCAGATTGCGCGCGCGACCGTCATGCAAAAACTGTGTGTGGCCGCTGACGGCTTGCGTCAGGCCGATCCCCCACAACGGCGGCGTGCGCCAGTCGCGGCCAGAGGCCTGGAATTCCGTACGGTTGTCGGCCAAGCCGTCGCCCATGTCATGCAGCAACAGATCGCTGTACGGACGAATCACCTGATTGGCCAGTTCAGGTTCGGCTGCGTTGGCGACGGTGGTGTATTTCGGCGTGTGGCACGAATCGCAACCGGCCTGGAAAAACAGGTTCTTGCCGGCCAGCACTTGTTCATCGTTGACGCCACGCCGCGCGGGTACGGCGAGGTTACGGCTGTAGAACAGCACCAGACGCAGGATGTTGTCGCTGACTTCCGGCTCGCCGTCCGGGCCATTGCCGTTTGGCGCCTGTTTGCAGGCAGTTTGCGCCTCGGTGCAGTCATCGAAGGGGCGCAGGCTGGTGGTGAGGCCCATGTCACCGGAAAACGCGTGGACGTTCTGTTGATTGAGGTTCGGTTGTCCGGCTTTCCAGCCGAATCTGCCCATGACGGTCTTCTGCAACGCATCATCCCAGACCTGATTGGGACGGCCATTGATGCCTTTGTTGTCTTTGGCTTGCGCGGTGGCGTTGGCCAGAATCGCTTCTTCGGGGATCGCTTCGAGCAGGCCCAGACCAATCATCGGCGGGGCAACGCGGGCCGAGAAACGCGTGTCCGGGTGCATCGGGCCGTAGCCCAGTTGGGTGATCTGCAACACTGGCTTGCGCAATTCGACTTCGGTGCCGTCCTTGAAACGCACGGGCACTGGCGTGTAATCGACGCGCACTTTGCCTTCGGGGGCTACGCCGGGCACGGCCATGTCCTGGAACTGGCCGCCGTAGACCGGCTCCGGCACTACGCCGACCTGCTCAATGAGCTTGGCGAATTGCGGCGCATCAGGGATCGACAGGCGCACCAGCATCGACACCGCGTTGGCGGCATCCGGCGTTGGCGGATGGCCGCGACCGTCCTTGATGTGGCAGTTCTGGCAGGCGTTGGTGTTGAACAGCGGGCCGAGACCATCGCGCGCAGTGGTGGTCGACGGTGCGATCACCCATGGGCTGCGGAAGAAACTGTTGCCGACACTGAAGTCCACTCGCCGTGACGGTGGCAGGTTGGCCGAGGGCAGGGAGAATGCGTTCTGATCGGTCTTGCGCACGGTCGCTGCACCGCCCGAACGTGCTTCACCCGGCTCAGCCTTGATGAAACGCGGGGCGTCATCGCACGCACTCAGGCCCAGGGCCAGCAACAGTGCGGACAAGCGAAGAGGCAGCGAGGGCATCAGACATCCTGCGGACGGGCGAAAATAAAGGCGCAAAGTCTAACAGGGCGAAGGAGTTTGAATAAGAGGAATTATCGTTTGCTTGATACAACGCGAATCTGAAGGCCTATGCAAAACCCCTGTAGGAGCTGCCGAAGGCTGCGATCTTTTGATCTGTCTTTTTAGAAGCAAAGTCAAAAGATCGCAGCCTTCGGCAGCTCCTACAGTGAGCCGTGTACGGCAGGTATGAAAAAGGCGACCCGAAGGTCGCCTTGTTTGACGCAGACGCAGTTGATCAGAACTCGTGATCAGCGTTGTCCGGGTTCAGGTCGCTGATGCCCAGTTTGCCGGCCGCGGCTTCGATCGAACCGGTCTGCTTGACCAGCGATGCGATCGCGTCGCGAACGATCTGGTTGCCAGCGGTGTTGCCGGCAGCGATCAACTGGTCGTAGTGCTCACCCTTGTTGGCGTGATCGACCATGACCTGGATCTTGGCTTCAGTGGCGGCCAGATCGGCTTTCAGTGCGGTGTCGGCAGCCGGGTCGGCCTTGGCCACCAGCGACGACAGGCTGGCGCCGGTCATTTTGGTGCCGTCAACACGGGTGTACTCGCCCAGGTAGACGTTACGAATGCCTTTGGCATCGTAGAAGTGCGAGTTGTGGGTGTTGTCGCTGAAGCAATCCTGCTCGTCTTCAGGGGAGTTGGCTTCCAGGGAAACCTTCATGCGCTCGCCGGCCAGTTCGCCCAGGGACAGGCTGCCCATGCCGAAGAGCATTTTGCGCAGACCGGTTTCGCCCGGCTCGGCTTCCAGGGTGGCGCGGTAGTTGTCAGCCACGTTCGGCTTCCAGTTGCCGACCATTTCTTCCAGGTCGCTGACCAGCAGTTGGGTCACGGACTTCAGGTAAGCACGACGACGATCGTTGTGACCGCCAGTGGCGCCGGCGCCTTCCAGGTAGTCGGAGGCCGGACGGTTGCCAGCGCCAGGGCCGGTGCCGTTGAGGTCTTGGCCCCAGAGCAGGAATTCGATCGCGTGGTAGCCGGTGGCGACGTTGGCTTCGGAACCGCCCAGCTCGTTGAGGCTGGCGAGTTTTTCCGGGGTGATGTCTTTGACGTCGACCTTGTCTTCGCCGACCTGAACTTCGGTGTTGGCGATGATGTTGGCGGTGGCGCCCGGGTTACCCAAAGCGTGCTCGTAGGATTTGTCGACGTAGTCGATCAGACCCTCGTCCAGAGGCCAGGCGTTAACCTGACCTTCCCAATCGTCGATGATGGTGTTGCCGAAGCGGAACACTTCGCTCTGCAGGTACGGAACGCGCGCGGCGACCCAGGCAGCCTTGGCGGCTTTCAGGGTGTCGGCGTTGGGCTTGGCGAGGAAGGCGTCAACGGCGGTTTGCAGGGTTTTCGCGGTGGATTCGGCGTCGCTGTAAACGGCGAAGACCATGTCGGCGTAGTGTGCGACCACAGCCTTGGCGGCGGCTTCGTCGACTTTACCGGCAGTGGCAGGCGCCGCCGCAGGTGCGGTGGTGCTGGCGGCTGGGGTCGGTGCGGCCGGAGCGGCGGCCTTGTCTTTGCCTTCGCCGCAACCGGCGAGGGAAATAGCGATGGCCAGCAGACTGGCGGTAGCCAGAGGCATACGAATCATGGCGAACATCCTGCTTCGATAGTTGAGTGGACTCGCGCTGGGGGTGCGCAAAACTGCGACATAATGCAAATCTTTCGCATTATGTGTAAAGGGTTGTGGCTGGAAATATTTCTTATTTACGCAGATCAAAAGATCGCAGCCTGCGGCAGCTCCTACAGTGGGAACGCATTCCAAATGTAGGAGCTGCCGCAGGCTGCGATCTTTTGATCTTCTAGAGAATGGCCGCGTTACTGCGTTGCGCCTGTTTGAGATAGGCGCCCAGTTCCCGGGCCGGCAGCGGTTTGCTGTAGTGGTAACCCTGACCTTCGTGGCAGCCTTCGGAGATGATGTAGCTTTCCTGTTCGGCGGTTTCCACGCCCTCGGCAATTACCTGCATGCCCAGGCTCTTGCCCAGTTGAATGATCGCGCGAACGATGGTCGCATCGTCGTCGTCATCGAGCAGGTCCTGAACGAAGCTCTTGTCGATCTTGATCTTGTCCAGCGGCAGGCTTTTCAGATAACTCAGGGATGAATAGCCGGTGCCGAAGTCATCGATGGCGATCAATGCGCCAGAGCGGCGCAGGCTGAGCAAGTGCTGGGCGGCGGTGCTGATGTCTTCCATCAGGCCGGTTTCGGTGACTTCCAGTTCCAGACTGCGCGGTGGCAGGCGGTACATCTGCAGCAGGTTGTTGACCACTCGCGGTAGCTCGGCGTGGTGCAACTGAACCGTCGACAGGTTGACCGCCATGCGCAAGTCGACGAAGCCCTGATCGTGCCATTCGCGCAATTGCTTGCAGGCCTGATCGAGCACCCATTCGCCAATGGCGATGATCGTGCCGTTCTGCTCCGCCAGCGGGATGAACAAGTCCGGCGGCACCAGACCGTGTTCCGGATGCTGCCAGCGAATCAACGCTTCGACGCCGACCACGCGGTGATCGCGATAGCTGATCTGCGGCTGATAGACGAGGTAGAACTGATCACGCAACAGCGCATCGCGCAGGTCTTTTTCCAGTTCGCGACGGCGGCGCATCTCGCTGTCGACGCTGGCGATATAGAACTGATAACGGTTGCGCGAGCGGGTCTTGGCCAGGGTCATGGTCTGCTCGGCCTTCTGCAACAGCTTCTCGGTGCTGTCGCCGTCCTCCGGGAACAGGGTGATGCCAATGGTCGCGCGCAGGCGGATTTCCTGATGGTCGAGGGCGAACGGCGCCTCCAGATCATCAAGGATGCTTTGCGCCAGTTCGGCCGCTTCGTAAGGTTGCTCGATATCCGCTTGTACCAGTGCGAACTGGTCGCCGCCGAGACGAGCGAGGGCGCCGAGGCGACCGCTGTGGGCGCGCAGACGATCGGCCAGGGCCAGCAACAATTGGTCGCCGGTCTGGTAGCTGAATTGCTCGTTGATACCTTTGAAATCATCCAGCCCCACGCACAACACCGCGACCCGGCGTTGCAGCTTGCCGGCGTCGACCAGAATTTTGTCCAGTTGCTGCTGGAGTTGCTGGCGATTCGGCAGGCCGGTGAGGAAGTCGTACTGGGCCATGCGCAGCAGACTGTTTTCCGCTTCATGACGCAGATGAGTGTTGCGTTCGATCGACTCGAGCAACTGATTGGCGGTGTTGATCCAGATCCCCAGCTCGTTTTTTTCGTGGCCCTTGAGCTGCGGAATCTTGTGTTCGCTGGGGCGATCGGGGTTGATCTCGGTGAGGTGTTCGATGATTCGCGACAACGGCTTGGTCAGCAGCCAGTGATAGACCAGATACAACACCAGGCCCATCGCCAGTGCGCGCAACACCCCGGAAATAAAGATGATCACCGAACTGACGATAAAGCCCTCGCCATAGGTGGCGGTGTCGAGGGTGATGCTCAGGTCGCCGTAGTACTCGCTGTACGGACCACGCCCTACCAGTTGCGTGGTGAAGGTGCGTTCCTGGCCGAGAATCAGGTCGGTCAGCCAGCGGCTGTTGGACTGCTGCAATTCGCGGGATTTCTGCGCGAGCATGGCTTCGTTGGGATGGCCGATAGAGGCCTGACGCACGGCATCGTCCTGGAACAGGCCTTCGATCACCTGCATGCCCATTTCCCGGTCGAGGCTGTAAACCGCCTGGGTCGAGGGATCGCGGAACATGTCGAGGATGCGTTCGGCGTCGCCGGCAACGGCCTGGCGGGTTTTGTAAGCATCGAAAACGATCTGTGCGCAGCTCAAGACTACGCCGACGATCAATGCCGACAGGAGCACGACCCGGAGCAACTTCACCGACAAGCTGTTCTTGAGTTCCAGCTTCAAAGGGTTATTCCTTGTTCCGTGCGGGTAGCGTCAAGTTGCCATGAGTATTGGCAATCCCGAGTTGGCAGTCAAAGGGACAATCAGGCCGGGGATGATTTGCCCGTGGTCTCGTCCGAAATGCTGCTGTCTGGAGTATTAGCCCTAATTTGTACTATGTCGGTAGTTTCGCCCCTCAACTTGAGCGGTTCGCAGCATTTTTTCCTCTTTTTGATGTTAGCCCGCAGTGGCACGGCAGCAAGCGGCCTGAGGCTGCATTTTCTGTTTGATCGTTCCCACGCTCCGCGTGGGAATGCCTCCAGGGACGCGGAGCGTCACGGGCTGCATGCCCACGCGGAGCGTGGGAACGATCATCGTACGGGGTCTATCCGGGCATAAAAAAACCCGGCAAAAGCCGGGTTTTTTGACTGGCGCGCAGCTTAAGCGGTGAAGGTTTTGCCTTCGAACTGCTCAGCAACGAACTTCCAGTTGACCAGGTTCCAGAACGCTTCGACATACTTCGGACGAACGTTGCGGTAGTCGATGTAGTAAGCGTGTTCCCAGACGTCGCAAGTCAGCAGCGGGGTGTCGCCGCTGGTCAGCGGGTTGCCGGCGCCGATGGTGCTGGCCAGAGCCAGGGAACCGTCAGCCTTTTTCACCAGCCAGCCCCAGCCGGAACCGAAGGTGCCGATCGAGGTTTTGCTGAACTCTTCCTTGAACTTGTCGAACGAACCGAAAGCAGCGTTGATGGCTTCAGCCAGCGCGCCGGTTGGTTGACCGCCGGCGTTTGGCGCCAGGCAGTTCCAGTAGAAAGTGTGGTTCCAGACCTGAGCGGCGTTGTTGAAGATACCGCCCGAGGAAGTCTTGACGATTTCTTCCAGGGTCTTGCCTTCGAACTCGGTGCCTGGCACCAGGTTGTTCAGGTTCACGACATAGGTGTTGTGGTGCTTGTCGTGGTGGTATTCCAGGGTTTCCTTGGAAATGTGCGGCTGCAGGGCATCGTGTGCGTAAGGCAGCGGCGGCAATTCGAAAGCCATGATGATTCTCCTAATCAGGTCTGTTGCGGTGAGCGCAAGGCCGATCACGGGCGGCCAGAAATGCACCGGCGAGTTTTTACTCTTTGCGGCGCAGGGTTTCGATCATAGCACCGGGGTTGCGCCATAACCACGCAACAACTGTGTGGGATAGAGGTTCAAGGGGATGCCCTCACTAAATGACGGATCGCGTTGGAACTGTGATCGTGCCAAGCAAGGCGCGGGACGAAGAGGATGCTTTTTGCCTCTTCGAGTCCTGCAACGCCGCTTGGCACGATCACAGCTCCAACCCGAAGGGCCGCCGCCCCGTAAGGCGCAATCCGTCGTTGTTCGTCGCTCATTTGGCCCGCCAAACCACGCTCCTTACGCCTAGTCTTGCGCTTTACGGGGCGGCGGCGCGACCGTCATTTAGTGAGGGCATCCCCTTAGCTGTTTGGAATAAATCAGCTGGCGAAAATTAATTGCCCAGCCACGGTAAACATCATCAGCGCCACCACCAGATCGAGAATCCGCCAGGTACTCGGACGTGCCAGATATGGCGCCAACCACGCAGCACCCAGTGCCAACGTGAAAAACCACAGCAACGAAGCACTCGCCGCGCCCACTACATAAGCGCCCGGCACCGATTGCTGCGCGCCGAGCGAGCCGATCAGCAGCACCGTATCCAGGTAAACGTGCGGATTGAGCAGAGTCACCGCCAAAGCGCTGAGCATCACCGCCCGCAGGGAGCGCACGGTCTGGCTCTCGCCCTGACCCAGGCTCTGTTTCGAACAGGCCCGGCGCAACGCCTGACTGCCGTACCAGATCAAGAATGTCGCGCCACCCCAACGAGCAATCGCCAGCAGTGTCGGGTTCTGCGCCAGAATTGTTGCCAGCCCGAACACCCCGGCCGCGACCAGCAGCGCATCGCAGACCACGCACAGTGCTGCCACCGGCAGGTGATGCTCACGACGCAAGCTCTGCGCCAATACAAATGCGTTCTGCGTGCCGATCGCCATGATCAGCCCGAACGCCACCAGCAGGCCGTTCACATAGCTTTGCCACATAACAATTACTCCGCGTTGGCTGCGAGATCGCGCAGCACTTGCATGGCGCGTTCGGCGTCGGCCTGGCCGACGAACAAATGGTCGTGGTAATAGCCGGCAATCACGTTGCAACTGATCCCGGCCTTGCCCAGTGCCGTGGCGAATGCGGCGGTGAGGCCCACGGCTTCCAGCGCCGAGTGCACGTTGAGGGTGATCCACGCGGCGACGTAGTCGAAACTGAAACCGGCCTGTTCAGCTTGGGAGCGTTCGAGAATCACGGTCAGGCCTTCCTGTTCGCGGAAGCTGCCGACGATCTCCAGATCCCTCGGTAACACGCCATCGGGCAGGGTGCAGAATACGTATTCGCCGGCGTTCAATTGCGGGCTCATGCTGCGCAACAAGGTTGTGAGTGAGGTTTCGCCAGCCATTGCAGTGATCCTTGATAAAGAGTGCTTGCTGGCTATTCTCCGGGCGAAACCTGTATAAGAAAAACCAATAGTGCTGATCGCTCATTAGGAAAACTGATGTTCGACTACAAATTGCTTTCTGCTCTGGCCGCCGTGGTCGAGCAGGCCGGATTCGAACGGGCCGCGCAAGTGCTGGGTTTGTCGCAATCGGCGATTTCGCAGCGGATCAAACTGCTCGAAGCGCGGGTCGGCCAGCCGGTGTTGATTCGCGGCACGCCACCGTCGCCGACCGAGATAGGCCGGCGTCTGCTCAACCATGTGCAGCAGGTGCGTCTGCTTGAGCGTGACCTGCAAACCCTTGTGCCCGCGCTGGACGAGGAGGGTTTGCCGGAACGTTTGCGCATCGCTCTTAATGCCGACAGCCTCGCCACGTGGTGGGCCGAAGCGGTGGGAGATTTTTGCGCCGAACAACATTTGCTGCTCGATCTGATTGTCGAAGACCAGACCGTCGGCCTCAAACGCATGCGCGCCGGTGAAGTGGCCGCATGCCTCTGCGCCAGTGAACGGCCGGTGGCCGGCGCACGCAGCGTGTTGCTCGGGGCGATGCGTTATCGCGCGCTGGCCAGCCCGGCATTTATCGAGCGACATTTCCCCGACGGCGTGCGCGCCGAGCAACTGCCACGCACCCCGGCGCTGGTGTTCGGCCCGGACGACTTCCTCCAGCATCGCTACCTCGCCTCGTTGGGCGTCGATGGCGGATTCGAACACCATTTATGTCCGTCCTCGGAAGGTTTTATCCGCCTGATCGAAGCCGGACTGGGCTGGGGCCTGGTGCCGGAACTGCAAGTGCGCGATCAATTGCAACGCGGGTTATTGCGTGAACTGCTGCCAGATAAACCGATCGACGTGCCGTTGTACTGGCATCATTGGCGCAATGGCGGTCAACTGCTGGGCTTGCTGACCGAGCAATTGCTGCGTTCTTCGGCGCAATGGCTGGTGCCGTTGGACTGACGGCCAGCGTCAAGACACACGAATCAGGCAAAACGAAAGACATCGGAGCTTTACATGAAAATTCTGGTCACCGGCGCAAGCGGCTTCATTGGCGGACGCTTTGCGCGTTTCGCCCTGGAGCAGGGCCTGGACGTGCGGGTCAACGGTCGCCGGGCCGAGAGCGTCGAACATCTGGTGCGCCGTGGCGCCGAGTTTGTCCCCGGCGACCTGACCGATCCCGATCTGGTCCGCGAGCTGTGTTCCGACGTTGAAGCCGTGGTGCATTGCGCGGGCGCCGTCGGGCTGTGGGGCCGCTATCAGGACTTTCATCAAGGCAACGTGCAGGTCACCGAAAACGTTGTCGAAGCCTGTCTGAAACAGCGCGTCCGCCGTTTGGTGCATCTGTCGTCGCCATCGATCTATTTCGATGGCCGTGATCATTTCAACCTGACCGAAGAGCAAGTGCCCAAGCGGTTCAAGCATCACTACGCCGCGACCAAATATATGGCTGAGCAAAAGGTTTTCGGTGCGCAGGAGTTCGGCCTGGAAACCATCGCCCTGCGCCCGCGTTTCGTCACCGGCGCCGGCGACATGAGCATCTTCCCGCGCCTGCTTAATATGCAGCGCAAGGGCCGCTTGGCGATCATCGGCAATGGCCTGAACAAAGTCGATTTCACCAGCGTGCAGAACCTCAACGAAACGATGCTCAGCAGTTTGCTGGCCGCCGGTTCCGCACTGGGCAAGGCCTACAACATCAGCAACGGCGCGCCGGTGCCGCTTTGGGATGTGGTCAATTACGTGATGCGCAAAATGGAAGTGCCGCAGGTCACCAAGTACCGTTCGTATGGTCTGGCCTACAGCGTCGCGGCGCTCAACGAGGGCGCTTGCAAACTCTGGCCGGGGCGCCCGGAGCCAACCCTGTCGCGCCTGGGCATGCAGGTGATGAAAAAAAATTTCACCCTCGACATCAGCCGCGCCCGGCATTATCTCGACTACGATCCGAAAGTCAGCCTGTGGTCGGCGCTGGATGAGTTCTGCGGCTGGTGGAAAGCTCAGGACATCCGTTGAAACGATTCGGCCGGGCGGCAATGAACCGTGTAGCCGCTTGGGGGTCAATCCCTGCGGCTGCGGCGGTTATACTTCGCAGCATTTAGCCATCACCGCGTTTCACAAAGGTTGCCTCAATGTCCATGCGTAATGATGCCCACGACGATTTCGATGATGTCCCGAGCCTGCGGGCCGACACCTTCGACGACGATGACATTCCGACCACCGCTCGCACCTCCGTGCACTCGCGCACGCCGCCCGTGGTCAAGGTCAAGGCGGCCAGCACCGGCCCGTTGTGGGCGTTGGTCGGCGCATTGTTTTTCGCCTTCGTCGGTCTGGCTTGGTGGAGTTTCCAGCAAATCTCGTTGATGGAGCAGCAACTGGTTGCGACTCAGGAAAGCTTCGCGCGCATCAGTGAAGAAGCGGCGGGGCGCTTGCAGGACATTTCCGGCAAGGTCGTGGCCAGCCAGTCCAACGTCACCAGCGACAGCGAAGCCCTCAAGCTGCAGATCAAACAGCTTGAAGGCAAGCTGCTCGATCAGAGCAAACAGCAGCAAGGCGTCGCGGGGCAGGCCAGTGATCTGGACAAACGACTGGCACAGATGACCGCGCAGACCACTGAACAGCAGAATGCCAATACCCAGTTGCAGGCGCAGGTCAAAGCCTTGACTGCGGAACTGGCGACGGTGAAAAGCACACCGGCCGACACCAGCAAGGTCGATGCTCAGTTGAAGGCCTTTGACGCGCAGTTCAAAAGCCTCGGCGCCGACATCGCGGCGTTGAAGAAGCAGGGCAACCCGAGCGCGGCGATCGATCGCCTCGAACAGGAAATCGTCGTCCTCAAAAGCGAGCAGGACAACCGCCCGGCAGCCCCGCAAGGCGGCAATACCGCCGAGTTCGACGCCTTCCGCGGGCAGATGACCCGCAACATCAATACGTTGCAGGCGCAAATCCAGAATCTGCAGCAGCAGATCAACGCCCGCCCATAAGCTTTGTTGATCAGTGCAGGGGATTCTGTAATCCCCTGCATCATTCTGAATACTCGTACATCACCCCAAGCCGTCTACGCTCTTGAAACACCAACAAGAACGAGGGATGCGCTATGGGGTTTTTGCATAAAGTGGCCTGGCTCGGCGTGATATTACTGGCCGGTTTCGGCCAGGCCAGCGCCGCCACGACCGCCAAGGATGACAGTCAGGCCGCCATCGCCTTGCTGGAAAAAGCCCTGGCCTATTACCACGACAATGGCGACAAGGCGTTCGCCGCGTTCAGCCGTCAGGGCGAGTTCGTCGACAAGGATCGCTACGTGTTCGTGGTCGACACTAAAGGCGTGATGCTCGCCAGCGGCGGGCCTTCATCAGCGTTGATCGGTCGTGACGTCAGTGAAGTCCTCGGCCCGGATTTGCAGAAAACCTTCAAGGACGCGTTGAAAGTGCCGGAAGGCAACGGCATCCAGCAGGCAGAGTATCGTTGGCAGAACTGGTCGGACGGCAAGGTCGAGCGTAAGCATGTGTTTTATCAACGCATCGGCGAGCGGATTCTGGCGGTGGGTTACTACTTGCCGCGAGCGTCGGCCGAGCAGGCCAAGGCGTTGCTCGACAAAGCGGCGACTGATTTGGGCAAAGACGAGAAGGGCACGCTGACCGCGATCAATTCGCTCAAGGGCGGCTACTTGCAGGATGACTTGTACGTGTTCGTCGTTGATCTGAATACCCAGCGTTATGTCGCCCACGGCACCAATCTGCGCTTGATCAATACCGACTTCGGCAAGGTCAAGGATCCGGAAGGCAAACCGGTGGGCGAGCCGATTCTGGCGCTGATCGGCAAGCAGGATGAGGGTGAATATGAATACCGCTGGAAGAACCCGGTGACCGGCAAGGTTGAGGATAAACATGCTTACCTGAAGAAGGCCGGGCACTTCCTTGTCGCCGTGGGTTACTACAGCCCTTGAAGGATGATCGTTCCCACGCTCCGCGTGGGAATAATGCAGCCCAGGACGCTCTGCGTCCCATCCAAAGCCGAACGCAGAGCGTCCGTTGAGGCATTCCCACGCAGAGCGTGGGAATGATCAAGGGGAGACAGTTATTTTGCGCCGTGCTCGCGCCCGCGCAGCAGGTTGTTCGGCATCGCAATCGCTGCCGCCAATCCCAGCAACGACACCGCCGCACTTACCCACAGCAAATGCCGGAACGTCACCAGCAACTCCGCACGCAAGGCATTTTGCGCATCCCCCGGCGCGGCGTTCAGACCATCCAGCAGGACGTTGCCCGAATGGCCCTCGCTCATCAGCGAACTGCTCGCCAGATGGGCGAAGCTGGAGTCCTGCAGCAACGCCAGCAACAGCGCCGACATCAGCGCCACGCCCACTGCGCCGCCGAGGGAGCGAAACAGGTTGGTGGTGCTGGTCGCAACGCCGATGTCGCGTTGCTCCACCGAGTTCTGCGTGCCGACCAGCGAAGTAGGGAATTGCATGCCGCTGGAAATACCGCAGAGCAACATGAACAGACCACTGACCAGCGTCGCCTCGGGCGGGCTGAGCGCCATGCCGAAGATCGCAACCGGCATCAGCATCGCACCGGTCAGAATCTGCGGTTTGTAGCGCCCGGTGATCGACGTGCGACGCCCGGCGAAAAACGCACCAATCGGCAGCCCCATCGCCAGCGGCAGCAAGTGCAACGCGGCACTGTCGGCCCCGGCCCCGGTGACACTCTGAAAGCGCAGCGGCATCAGCACGATCAACGAAATCGCCTGGAAACTGGTGAAGAAAATCGTGCACCAGCACAGCAGGGCATTGCGGTTGGCAAACAGGTGCATCGGCAGCAACGGCTCGCGCGCCCGACGCTCGTGCCAGACAAACAGCGCCAACACCACCACCGCACAAGCGAGCAGACCGAGCACTTCGCTGCTGCGCCACGAATGCCCCTGACCAACCTGAGTGATGCCCAACAGCAGTGCGGTCAGGCCGATGATCATCAATACGGTGCCGAGGTAATCGATGATCGGTTTGCGCTGCGGTATCGGCAGGCCACGCAGATTGCGCCGCGCTACCCACCAAGCCCCGAGGCCCAGCGGCAGGTTGATCAGAAATACCCAGCGCCATGACAGGTATTCGGTCATGTAACCGCCGAGTACCGGGCCGGCGACACTGGCCACCGCGTACATGCTGCTGAAGTAACCCTGATAGCGCCCGCGTTCGCGCGGCGGCACGATGTCGCCGATGATTGCCTGACTCACCGAGATCATCCCGCCGGCGCCGATGCCCTGAAGGATCCGCGCCAGCACCAGTTGCTCCATGCTTTGCGCCATGCCGCAAAAGAGTGAGGCGAGGGTGAACAGGCCCATGCCGAACAGCATCAGTTTGCGCCGCCCATACAAGTCGCCGAGCTTGCCGTAGATCGGCACGGCCACCGTCATCGCGACCATGTACCCGGAAATCACCCAGGCCAGCAGGCTGACGTCCTTGAACTGCGCAGAAATGGCCGGCATCGACACGGCGACGATGGTTTGGTCCAGCGCGCCGAGAAAGATCGCCATCATCAGCGCGACCAGCACGCTGCGAATGGCCGGTTTGGGCGTTTCGGGGTGATTGAGATTGGTCACGGGCAAAACCTGCGGGCAGTGAGAGTCCCGCAGATCGTCAGGCGAGCGGGGATGCTCGCCAGTGTAAGTCGGTAGCAGGCTATTCGATAGCCTCATAAGGAAGTCCGACGTAATTTTCTGCAATGGTTTTTCGCCCTGCTTCTGAACTGACAAAGTAGTCCAGTTCCGAGGCGCTGATGCGCTGGCTGAACGCATCGTGATCATCGAAGCGATGCAGCATCGAGGTCATCCACCAGGAAAAGCGCTCGGCTTTCCACACGCGGCGCAGGCAGATTTCCGAGTATTTCTCCAGCAGATCGGTGCGGTCGTCGCGATAAACCTTCAACAGAATATTGAACAGCGTACTGACGTCGCTGGCGGCCAGATTCAAACCCTTGGCGCCGGTCGGCGGAACGATGTGCGCGGCGTCACCGACCAGAAACATCCGCCCGTACTGCATCGGCTCGACGACAAAACTACGCAGCGGCGCGATGCTTTTTTCAATTGACGGGCCAGTGACCAGTTTTTCGGCAAGCTCCACTGGCAGGCGTTTTTTCAACTCATCCCAGAAACGCTGATCGCTCCAGTCATCGACGTTTTCATCCGCCGGCACTTGCAGGTAATAACGCGTGCGGGTGGCCGAGCGCATGCTGCACAACGCAAAGCCACGTTCATGGCGGGCGTAGACCAACTCTTCATGCACCGGCGGTGTGTCGGCCAGAATCCCCAGCCAGCCAAACGGATAAACCCGCTCGAAGACCTTCAGGCTATCGGCCGGAATCGACTGCCGCGCGACACCGTGGAAGCCGTCGCAGCCGGCGATGTAGTCGCAATCGACGCGAAAGATTTCGCCGTCCTTTTCGAAGGTGACAAATGCCTCGTCGCTTTTCATGTCGTGAGGAACGACATGGCTCGCCTGGTAAATCGTCGGCGCGCCAGCCTCCCGACGAGCGGCCATCAGGTCGCGAGTGACTTCGGTCTGGCCGTAGATCATCACGCTCTTGCCACCGGTCAGCGCGTGCAGATCGATGTGCACCTGACGTCCGTCCAGGGCCAGATCGAAACCGCCATGCACCAGACCTTCGGCGTCCATGCGCTGACTCACGCCAGCCTGACGCAACAGCTCTACCATGCCTTGTTCAAGTACCCCGGCGCGAATGCGTCCGAGCACGTAATCAGGTGTCTGGCGTTCAAGGATGAGGGTGTCGATACCAGCGTTGTGCAGCAACTGGCCGAGGAGCAATCCGGACGGACCGGCGCCGATAATGGCGACTTGGGTTTTCAGCGTTTTCATTGTTTTTATGGCTCGCAAGCTTCACGCGACAAGCGCCGGTGAATATTTTTTATGGATCGAGTGCTTGCATTTTTCCCTTGCGGGTCTGTCAATTGAAGGTGAAAACTGAGCTGATACCTGTACATTCTGCCAATCGGTGCGATTATCGCCCACAACCCCGAGGCCTGGATTGAAGTGATGAACAAGCCTGAGCTGCCTTCGATTCCAGTGTTCAAGCTCTACGGTGAAAGCCTGGACTGGCCGACCCCTGACTTGCTGCACTGTGAAACCATTTCCTCCCGCAGTCGCGAACATGAGTGGGAAATCAAACCCCACCGCCATGCTGATTTGTGCCAGTTGCTCTTCGTCTTCAAAGGTCAGGCAGAGCTTGAGATCGAAGGGCAGCGCACGCAACTCCAAACCCCGGCGATTCAAGTGCTGCCACCGTTATCGGTGCACGGCTTTCGCTTTTCCGAAGACGTCGAAGGGTTCATCGTTACCCTCGCCACACCGCTGATCAATCACTTGCAGGCGCAACTGGGCGATTCGGTGCACGCACTGGCCAGTGCAGAAAACTACCCGGCAGGCACCGACGGTGATTACCTCAACAGCCTGTTTTCGGCGTTGCAGGCTGAGTACAACGGCCACCAACCGGCGCGGGAAATGCTCATGCATTCGCTGGTCAGCGTGATCATGGTCTGGGTTAGCCGTCAGGCGATCGTGCGGCACAAAGCCAGTCAGCGGCCGCAACGTCAGCGCGAATACCTCAATGGCTTTATTCAATTGGTCGAGGAGACTTACCGCCAACACGTGAAGGTTGAAGACCTTGCGCATCGGCTGGGGATTTCGGTATCGCACCTCAACGGCACTTGCCGTGAACTGGCGGGGCAACCGGCGTTGCAGATCATGCACGAGCGTCAGTTGCTGGAAGCCAAGCGCTTGCTGACCTACACCAGCATGACGATTTACGAGATGTCGGAGTTGTTGGGATTTTCCGATCCGACCAACTTCACGCGCCTGTTTCGGCGCCGGGTGGGGATTTCACCAAAGGCTTTCCGCGACCGTCTGAAGGCCGAGCAGTAATCCACTGACATCACAACCCTCCCTGTAGGAGTGAGCCTGCTCGCGCCTACAGTTGAATATCAGCGCAGCGCGTTCAGCGTGGCATTGTGCGGAATGCAGCGCTCGAAGTTGCAGCTCGCATACTCGCGCGGCAGTTGTCGCTGCTGTTCGACCCGCCAGGCAGCGGTGCCGTACAGCGCCAGCGTGGCGGCGCAGGTGATGAAAATCGCGACGTACCTTCTTGTTTTGATGTTCATGGCGTAGACCTCTGAACGACATACCCTGCGGTATTACTTTCAGCATAGGTCAGCGCTGGGGAGTTGCCAGCGAGTGTGCTTGAGGATTTAACCGGCCATTCAGCACATTGATAGTCAGTGTGGGAGCGAGCCTGCTCGCGAAAGCCGTGTCTCAGTTACTGAAAAGTTGGCTGAACGGACGCTTTCGCGAGCAGGCTCGCTCCCACAGTGGATCGGATTTACAGGCCGGTATCCCATTCGGGGTTTTCGGGGAATCTGAGCACCAGAAAATCCAGCATGCTGCGCAGCGCCGCTGGCATGTGTTTGCGTGAGGCATACACCGCATAGATGCTCATCTGTCGCGGCTCGGCATGGGGCAGCAGGCGGACCAGTTCGCCGCTGTGAATATGCACCCCGGCCTGATAGGTCGGCAGCATCGCCACCCCGGCGCCGGCCAGGGTGGCGCGCAGTAACGTGCTGGCCTCGTTGGCGCTGATATTGCCCTGCACCGGCACTGAAACCGGTTCGCCATCCTCCTCGAAATGCCACAGGCTTTTGCCGAAATACGAGTGCGTCAGGCAGTTGTGTTGGCTCAACTCCTCGACCCGCAATGGCGCCGCTTGCTCCTGCAGATAAGCGGGCGCGGCGCAGACTACCGAACGACAAACGGTCAGGCGTCGGGCGATCAGGTTGGGGTCGAGATCGTTACTGGTGCGAATCGCTAGGTCGATGCGCTCATCGACCAGATTCACCGTGCGATCGAGCATTTGCAGATCGATGCTCACCCCCGGGTAGCGTTTGACGTAGGCGGCCATCGCATCCGCCAGTTGGGCCTGGCCGAACGAAGTGCTGACGCTGATCCGCAGCAGCCCGCGCGGGGCGTCGTGGGGTTCGCTGACGGAGGCCTGCATGTCCGTCGACAGTTCTAGCATCTGCCGGCAGCGCGGCAGAATCTCACTGCCGGCGGCGGTCAGGCTCAACTTGCGCGTGGTGCGGTGCATCAGGCGCGCGCCGACCCAGTCTTCCAGCTCTGCCAGATAACGTGAAACCACCGGCCGCGAAAGGTCCAGATGATCGGCCGCTGCCGACTGGCTGCCCAGGTCCACCACGGTGACAAACACCCGCATTGCTTGGAGACGATCCATGATTTGCCCGCTTTCAGAAACAAACTATGTTCAAGCATCGCATTTTTTGTACTGAGTCAGGCAACTAAGCTCTGTTCCATCGCCAAACACGGCATTCGGACACCGGAGCAACAGATGATCGGTTTCACCACACTCAAACGCGTTCTGCTCGCCACTGCTTCTCTGGGTTTCGCCGCGCATGCAGCGGCTGCCAATCTGACCCTGGATGTCTACAACCCAGGGACAAACGCGATTTTCCCGGTGACCTCGGTGCTGGTCAGCGGTGAGAAAGACGCGATCCTCGTTGATGCGCAATTCGGCAAATCCCAGGCCGAGCAAGTCGTGGAAAAGATCCGCGCCAGCGGCAAGCACCTGACCACTATCTACATCAGCCATGGCGACCCGGATTACTACTTCGGCCTTGATACCCTGACCAAGGCATTCCCGGAGGCCAAGGTACTGGCCTCGCAACCGACGGTTGATCACATCAACAAAACCGTCGCCGGCAAACTGGCCTTCTGGGGCCCGAAAATGGGCGCCGACGTTCCGGCGAAAACCATCGTGCCGGGCGTGCTCAAGGGTGACAGCCTGATGCTCGAAGGGCAGAAATTGCAGGTCATCGGCCTCGACGGCAAACAACCAGATCGCAGTTTTGTGTGGATCCCGTCGCTCAAAGCCGTGGTCGGTGGTGTGGTTGTCGCCGAGAACATCCACGTATGGATGGCCGATACCCAGAGCGCGCAATCCCACGCCGACTGGCTGGAAACGTTGCACTCGATCGAAACCCTCAAACCGAACACCGTGGTGCCGGGTCACTACCTGGGTGACAGCCGCCGCTCGCTGGCCAGCGTGAAATTCACCGCCGACTACATTAAGGCGTTCGACGCGGAAACCGCCAAGGCCAAAGATTCCGCCGCACTGATCGCCGCGATGAAAAAGCGCTACCCGACACTCGGCGAAGAAAGTTCGCTGGAGCTGAGCGCGAAAGTCGCCAAGGGCGAAATGCAGTGGTAAGCCGATTCTGAAAACGCAGCACTCTCAAGCCAACTGGAGAATGTCATGAGCAAGATCGCAATCATTGGTGCCACCGGCCGTGCCGGTAGCCAACTGCTGGAAGAAGCCCTGCGTCGCGGCCATAGCGTTACCGCTATTGCCCGCGATACGTCGAAGATCGGCGCCCGTAGCGGTGTGGTCAGCAAGAATGTCGATGTGCTGGATTCGGCCGCGTTGCAGGGCGCGGTGGCCGGTCACGATGTGGTGATCACCGCCGCGCATTTTGCCACCGTGCCTGCGGCGGCGATTGTCGGGCCAGTGAAGCAGGCGGGCGTGCAGCGCTTGCTGGTGGTCGGCGGTGCTGGTTCGTTGTTGCTGCCGGACGACACTCGGGTGATCGACAGTGCGGGTTTCCCGGCGGAGTACAAAGCTGAAGCCAGCGCTGGCGCGGTTTTCCTTGATGCCTTGCGTTCGGAGAAAGATCTGGACTGGACCTTTCTGTCACCTTCGGCAGAGTTTGTCGAAGGTGAGCGCAGCGGCAAGTTTCGTGTTGGCCAGGATCATTTGCTGGTGAGTGCCGAGGGGCGTAGCTGGATCACCTTTGCCGATTACGCGATTGCGCTGATCGACGAGGTGGAAACGCCGAAGCATTCGCGTCAGCGGTTTACTGTCGGGTACTGAGGCGTTTCTGAGGGATGGGTCTGGCTCTAGATCTTTCCCCCCTCACCCCAGCCCTCTCCCGAGGGAGAGGGAGCCGACCGAGGTGTCTGGCGTTGTATATCGACCTGAGTGATCGAGTCGATTATGGATTCAACGCAGTAATTTCACGTCGGCGTATTTCTAGAGCATCCCCCAATCAGTCCCCTCTCCCGGAGGGAGAGAGAGGGAGCCGACCGAGGTGTCTGGTGTTGTACATCGACCTGAGTGATCGAGTCGATTATGGATTCAACGCAGTAATTTCACGTCGGCGTATCTCCAGAGCATCCCCCAATCAGTCCCCTCTCCCTCTGGGAGAGGGTTAGGGTGAGGGAAAAAGCCTCACCGCAAATGCGCCTGCTCTACCAGCCAGATCATCAGTTCCTCCAACTGCGGCGAAGGCTCGGTTCCCGCAGGCACCACCACGTAATACGCCAACCCCGTCCTCACCTTCAACGCAAACGGCATCACCAGCCGCCCCGCGCGCAAGTCATCGCCGATCAACGACCAGTCGCCAATCGCCACCCCCGTCCCATGCGACGCCATCGACATCGCCTGATCCAGCGTCTCGAAATGCTGGCCCATGTTCACATTGTTCAATTGCAACTCGGCTGCCGTCAGCCACACCGTCCAGTCCTGGATATCGCGGGTCGGATGCAACAACAGATGCTGTTGCAGATCGGCCGGGTCGGACAGTTCCGGTGGGCCTTTCAAAAGTGCCGGTGAGCAAACCGGAGTCAGTTGTTCATCGAACAGATGCAGCGCGGTCGAGGAGTTGTCCGGCGGCGTTCCGTAGATCACCGCCGCGTCGAACTGCTCGCGCTGAAAATCCACGCCATGGGCCAACGTCGTGGTCAGTTTGACCGGCACATCCGGGCGTTCCTTTTGCCATTGCAGCAGGCGCGGCACCAGCCAGCGCATCACACAACTTGGCGCCTTGAGTTGCAGGGTTTCGCGCTTGAGACCGATCTGCTCGGTGGCCTCAGTGATCAGACCGAAGACCTTCTCCACCCGTGGCAACCACTCCCGGCCTTCGGCCGTCAACTCCAGGCCACGGGCCAGACGAATGAAAAGTTCATACCCCAGATGATCTTCCAGCCCGGCGATCTGCCGGCTCACCGCGCCCTGGGTGATATGCAACTGCTCGGCGGCCCGGGTGAAGTTGCAGCACTGCGCTGTGATCAGAAACGTATGCAGGGCGGGCAGGGGAGGCAGTCGTTTCATGGGGATCCAAGGTATGACGTGAGGACATGGCTAGTATGACTTTTAATCGATTGTTGCCGCTACCTGCCGACCGTTCAATGAGCCCATGTTCAGGTCATGTGGGAGCGAGCCTGCTCGCGAAGGCTGTTTCACATTCAGCATTGATGTTGGCTGATCCAGCGCTTTCGCGATCAGGCTCGCTCCCACAAGGGATCTGTGTTTTTAGCTGACAAAAGGGCAATGACATGGCGACGTGTGGCGAAGTACTGGTCAAGTTACTCGAAGGTTATGGGGTCGAGCAGGTGTTCGGCATTCCTGGCGTGCACACCGTGGAGCTGTATCGCGGGCTGGCCCGTTCGAGCATCAACCACGTCACCCCACGACATGAACAGGGCGCCGGTTTCATGGCCGACGGTTATGCGCGGACCAGCGGCAAACCGGGTGTGTGCTTCATCATTACCGGCCCGGGCATGACCAACATCACCACCGCCATGGGCCAGGCTTACGCCGACTCGATCCCGATGCTGGTGATCTCCAGCGTACAGAGCCGCAACCAGTTGGGCGGCGGGCGCGGCAAGCTGCACGAGTTGCCGAACCAGAGCGCACTGGTCGCTGGCGTCGCGGCGTTCTCTCACACCCTGATGTCGGCGTCGGAATTGCCCGGCGTGCTCGCTCGCGCATTCGCCTTGTTCCAGGCCGGGCGTCCGCGTCCGGTGCACATCGAAATTCCGCTGGACGTGTTGGTGGAAGAGGCCGATGAGCTGCTCGCCAGTATTCCGGTCAACATCGACCGCGCCGGTGCCGCGCCCGCTGCCGTAAGCCGTATGAGCGCGTTGCTGGCCGGCGCCCAACGTCCGTTGATTCTCGCCGGTGGCGGTGCGATCGATGCCGCAGCAGAGCTTACCGAACTGGCCGAACTGCTCGACGCACCTGTAGCGCTGACGATCAACGCCAAAGGTCTGTTGCCGTCGACGCATCCGCTGCTGATCGGCTCGACACAAAGCCTGGTCGCCACCCGCGAATTGGTCGCCGATGCCGATGTGGTACTGGCGATCGGCACCGAACTGGCCGAAACCGATTACGACGTGACCTTCGCCGGTGGTTTCGAGATTCCCGGCAAGCTGCTGCGCATCGACATCGACGCCGATCAGACCGTGCGTAACTATCCGCCACACGTCGCCCTGGTTGCCGATTCGCGCAATGCCGCGCAGGCATTGCTCAGCGCCTTGTCGCACAAAACGCTGGCCGAGCGCCGCAACGATTGGGGCCAGGTACGCGCGGCGCGTCTGCGAGATGATCTGGCCGCGACCTGGGATGCACCGACGCTGGCGCAAACCCGTTTCCTCGAAACCGTGCTGCACGAATTGCCCGACGCGGTGTTCGTCGGCGACTCCACGCAACCGGTGTACACCGGCAACCTGACCTTCAATCCGGAGCGTCCGCGTCGCTGGTTCAACTCGTCGACCGGCTACGGCACCCTCGGCTATGCGTTGCCGGCAGCGATTGGCGCATGGCTCGGTGGGCAACCCGATAAAGGTGCACGGCCACCGGTGGTGTGCCTGATCGGCGACGGCGGTCTGCAGTTCACCCTGCCGGAACTGGCCAGCGCCGTCGAAGCGCGCACCCCGGTGATCGTCCTGCTGTGGAATAACCAGGGCTACGAAGAGATCAAGAAATACATGGTCAACCGCGCCATCGAACCGGTCGGCGTCGACATCTACACCCCGGACTTCATTGGCGTGGCCAAGGCCCTCGGCTGCGCCGCCGAAGCGATCAACTCGGTGGAACAACTGCGCAGCGCACTGCGTGCCGCGACCGATCGCCAAGGCCCGAGCGTAATCGAAATCGACCAGAACCAGTGGATGCAGGCGGTGGCCAAGTGATCAATTTTCCAACCACACTCGACGGCCTCTACATCAACGGCCAATGGTCGGCCGGCCGCGAACATCTGCGCGTGATCAACCCGGCCACTGAGGCGTTGCTGACCACGGTCAATGGTGGTGACGAGCACGCGGTGAGCCAGGCCGTGAGCGCTGCGACTGAAGCATTCAAGGACTGGTCGCAAACCAGCGGTGCCGAGCGCGGCGCGATTCTGCGCAACATCGCCAATGGCGTGCGCAACGGTCGCGATCACTTGATGAAACTGCAATCGAGCAACAACGGCAAACCGCAGTTCGAAGCGGCCATCGACGTCGACGATGTGATCGCCACCTTCGAGTACTACGCCGAACTCGCTGAAGGCCTCGACGCCAGACAGGACAGCAACGTGCCACTGCCCAGCGATGATTTCAGCGCACGCTTGCGCCGCGAGCCGTGCGGCGTGGTCGGGCTGATCGTGCCGTGGAATTTCCCCATGGTCACCACCGCGTGGAAACTCGCGCCGGCCCTCGCCGCCGGGTGCTGCGTGGTGCTGAAACCGTCGGAAGTCACGCCGCTGCCAGAGCTGGAGCTGGCGGCGATCATCGCCGAAGCCGGCCTGCCCAACGGCGTGTTCAACGTCGTTTGCGGTACTGGCCTGGCGGTCGGTGCACCACTGTCGGCGGATCCGCGCATCGCCAAGATTTCCTTCACCGGTAGTAACGCCGTCGGTGTCCAGGTGATGCAGCGCGCCGCCGAAACGGTGAAGGGCGTGAGTCTGGAATTGGGCGGCAAATCTTCGCTGCTGGTGCTCGAAGATGCGGATCTGCAACTAGCGGTCGAGTTGGCTTGCGGTGGCGGTTTCTTCAATGCCGGGCAGATGTGCTCGGCCACCAGCCGTGTGTTGGTTGCCGATGAATTGGCGGATGAATTCCTTGAACGTTTGCACAAGCGTGCGCAGGCGATTCGCGTGGCGGATCCGTTCGACCCGGACGTGGAGATGGGCGCACTGGTCAATCAGGCGCAATACCAGCGCGTGCTTGGTCACATCGACCGGGGTCTGAGCGCTGGCGCGAAGCTAGTGTGCGGCGGCAATCGTCCGGCAGATCTGCCGCGCGGATATTTTTTGCAGCCAACCGTGTTCACCGACGTGCCCCTCGACAGTGCGCTGTGGTGCGAAGAGATTTTCGGTCCGGTGCTGTGTGTGCGCAGTTTCAGCAGCGAAGCCGAGGCAATTGCCCTGGCCAACGACAGCCAATTCGGCCTGGTCGCCAGTGTGGTGACGCGTAACGCCGAGACCGCCGAGCGGGTCGCCAACGCCCTGCAGGCGGGGCTGGTGTGGCTCAACGCGCCGCAAGTGATCTTCCCGCAAACCGCGTGGGGCGGTTACAAGCAGAGCAGCATCGGCCGCGAATTGGGACCGTGGGGCCTGGCCGCGTTTCAGGAAATCAAACACGTGATCCGGGCGCTCTGAACGCCCGAAAAAGGTGAGCGCATGCCTCGCAACGAGGCATGCGTCGACGTCATGGCTTCAATGAGTTTTTTTCGATAGTCAGGTGTTTTGCACGACCTCAGGATGAACCCGTCGGCAGCGCTGCAGGCCTTTGAAAACAAGGCCTGCAGCGGATTCGGCCGCGCGGATGCAACGGTTGCGACCAACCTCATACTTAAAAGAACAAAGGGAGTCCGTCATGGGCGAGCACGATCTGAACAGGCGTCAATTCATTAAAACCGTCGGCGTCGCCTCGGTGGCTGCGGCCGCCCTGAGCATGCCCTTCATCCGGGCGAGCGCCAGCGACACGCGGTTCGCCGGCAAGACCCTGCGTTTGCTGACCTGGTCGGATGACACCGGCCTCGCGGCACTGCGCAACATCGCCGCCACGTTCGAAGCCAAGACTGGCGCCAAGGTCATCGCCGACCGCACCGGCAGCACTTCGGAAATGGTCGCCAAACTGAAGGCCGGCGGTGATCGTCCGCAGTACGACATCATCACGTTGGCCGGCGTCGGTGCCGAAGGTCTGGCGGCCGCCGGGCTGCTGGAAAAACCCGACCTCAACCGTATTCCCAACCTGATCGACGTCCCGGAAAAATACCGCACTGGCGCCAATGGCCACGGCATCGGTTACCTGTTGTGGTGCAACAGTCTGGTCTACAGCACTCGCACCCAGAAAGAGGCGCCGAGCAGTTATGCCGCGTTGTGGGATGCCGATCTGGCGCCGAATATTTTCCTGCCTCCGCCGAACTGGACCGAGGCGATGGACCTGATCATCATCGCCGCGAAACTGGCCGGCGGTGACGAACACAACATCGAACCGGGCTTCAAGAAACTCGCCGAACTCAAGGATCGCGTGGTGACGTTGGGCGAAAACCCGAACCAGATTGCCGAGCTGTTCCGCACCGGTTCGCTGGACATGGGCGGCCTCTATGCCCCGGCATTTTTTCCCAAGCAGATCCGCGATCCGAACTACGGCCTCGGCGCTACGTTCGGCATGAAGGAAGGTTTCTACACCGACCTGATGCTTTCGGTGATGCCGAAGAATCGGCCGGGAGATACCGATCTGGCTTACGCGTTTATCGACCACTCCCTCGACCCGCTGGTGCAGGGCAAGATGGCCGAAGACATCTTCAACGGCCCGGTCAACGCCAAGGCGATCATCTCCGCCGAAGCGCGCAAGAGCCCGTTCATTCTGACGCCGGAGCAGATTGCCGAGAAGGCGATCATGCACGACAACGCCTTCCTGGCCACCGTGCATGACCAATGGATTCGTCGCTATACGGAAATTTTTTCTTCCTGAGCCGAACACAAACCTTCAGAACACCGCAAACCCTTGTGGGAGCTGGCTTGCCAGCGATGACGGCCTTCCTGTCGACAATGATGTCACTGACAGATTGCTATCGCTGGCAAGCCAGCTCCCACAGGTTTCTCAGTGAATTTGAAGGTTGTGTTTGTCAGTTGTTCTTCCATTGACGAGATCATTGCTATGGAACATCAATCCCTGACCCAACCGGTTGGCGCCGGCGATGTGCGTCCGGCGCGCGGTATTTCTCCGACAGCGCGGGCGTGGCTTTTCCTCACGCCGTCGATGCTGTTTCTCGGCGTGCTGATCGCCGCCAGCCTGTTGGTGCTACGCATGAGCGTCGGCACCAAAGGCGCGGAATGGAGCGGTTTCAGCCTGGCCAGTTATGCCCAGTTGCTCGAACCCTATTACCTGAAATCCTTGCTGCTGACCTTGCGTCTGGCGCTGATCAGCGCGGTGATTGCCGTGGTGCTGGCGATCCCGGTGGCGTACACCATGTCGCGGCTGACCTCGCCGTTTCTGCGGCGGATTTTCCTCGCAGCGGTGCTGTTGCCACTGCTGGTCAATCTGCTGCTGCAAAGCTACGGCTGGCTGGTGATTCTCGGTCCCGGCGGCATGCTCAATCAGGCGCTGATGGGCCTCGGCCTGATCAGGCGGCCGATCATGTTGCTGTACAACCAGAACGGCGTTCTGATGGGCCTGGTGCAAACAGCGTTTCCACTCGCGGTGTTGCCGATTGCCAGCGCCATGCGCGGCGTCGCGCGAAGCTATGAAGAAGCAGCCGCAACCCTCGGTGCCAGCCGTTTTCAAGTGTTCCGCCAAGTGGTTCTGCCGATGAGTTTGCCGGGGATCATCACCGGTGCAACGTTGGTGTTCGCCTACAACGCCAGCAGCTTCGTGGTGCCGTTGCTGCTCGGTGGCCGTCGCGTGCCGATGCTGGCGGTGATGGTGCATGACCAGATCGCGCCGCTGATGAACTGGCCCGCCGCGTCGGCAGCCGGGGTGGTGCTGATTGTCACCACGCTGGCGGTCATGACTCTCTCTGAATACATCACTGGCCGTCGTCGGCGTCTGCTGGAGGCTTCGCAATGAGTGCCCTGACCAAGAAGCGCATGGTGCTGTTGCCCGGCGAAACCGGCAAGTTCGCCGGCATCCTCTCCGGCTTCATTCTGCTGCTGGCGGTGTTGCCGATCCTGACCATGATCGTCATGTCGTTCAGCGGTGCGTCGAACCTCGACTTCCCACCGAGCAGCTACAGCCTGCAATGGTACAAAGCGGCCTGGCACACCTTTGTTTCGCCGGACGCCAGCGACGTGCTCAGCCTCGGTCAGGCCATGGCCACCAGCCTGTTGGTGTCGTGCCTGACGATGGTTTTTGCCACGCTGATCGCGGTGCCTGCCGCGTATGCGCTGACCCGCTGCGAATTCCGTGGCAAGGCCGTGGCGCTGCAACTGATGTCGCTGCCGCTGGTGTTCCCGATGGTGGTGTTAGGCCTGGCCTTGCTGCTGGTGTTCGACAGCCTGCCGTTCCACCTGACCACTTCGCGGCTGGTGATTGCCCACGTGATTCTGGCGCTGCCGTTTGTGGTGAAGAACTGCACCGCAGCGATGCTTTCCATCGGCAGCGAGGTCGAGGAAGCGGCGCGGATGCTTGGCGCTTCGCCGTTGCGCGCAATTGTCGATGTGGTGGTGCCGTTGATGAAATCGGGGGTTCTGGCCGGCATGCTGCTGGCGTTCATCGTCTCGTTCAACGAATTCACCGTGACCTATTTCCTCTACACCATCGACGTCATGACCGTGCCGATCTGGATGTACAGCCGCACCGTGTCATCGCTCGACCCTACCGTGTTCTCGTTTGCCGTGCTGATCGTGCTGATCGACTTCGTCCTGATCTGGGCGCTGGAGAAGCTGGTGGGCGAGGGCGGCGTTTCCTTTTGATTTGAGGTGCAACATGACTGGTCTGATTCTGGAAAACGTCGAGAAATTCTACGGCTCGGCGTGCGCGGTACAAGACGTCAACCTGCATTTGCCGGAAGGCAAACTGGTGTGTTTCCTCGGCCCGTCCGGCTGCGGCAAAACCACCTTGCTGCGGATGATCGCCGGGCTGGAAACCTTGAGTGGTGGCGAGATTCGTCTGGACGGCGAAGACATCGGCCAGACCCCGGCGCACCTGCGCAACTTCGGCATGGTGTTCCAGTCGCTGGCGCTGTTCCCGCACATGACCGTTGGCGAGAACATCGCCTACCCGCTGAAGTTGCGCGGCGTCAGCAAGGCTGATCAACACAAGCGCGTGGTCGAGTTGCTGGAGCTGATCCAGTTGCAGGCGATGATCGATCGCCCGGTGGCGAAACTTTCCGGCGGCCAGCGGCAGCGCGTGGCGATTGCCCGGGCGATTGCTTCGCACCCGAAAATCCTCCTGCTCGATGAGCCGCTATCGGCGCTCGACGCCAAGCTGCGCGAGTCGATGCAGGTGGAAATCCGCCAACTGCAGCAGCGCCTGAACATCACCACGATCATGGTCACCCACGATCAGCGCGAAGCGATGACCATGGCCGATATCGTCGTCGTGCTGGGCGAACACAAGGTGCAGCAGGTCGGTACGCCGATCGAAATCTATCGGCATCCGGCCAATGAGTTTGTCGCGGACTTCATCGGCTCGGGCAATATTTTCCCGGCCACGGCGCTGGGCGATGGCAAGGTCAGCCTGCCGGGTGGTGACGCGCTGCAAGTGCCGATCTGCAGCAGCATTGTCGTCGGGCAGAAGGTGAAGATGCTGATTCGCCCCGAAGACCTGCAACTGTCCGCACCGCAAGCGACGGCGGGGAATCGATTGCTCGGCAAGGTGACGTTTGTGCGTGATATCGGCGCGACCATCGAGACGACGGTGGAGTGTTCCGGGGTGACGTTTACGGCGTTGAGTACGCCGTGTCAGGGGATCGGGTTGGGGATTGGGCATCCGGTGTCGGTGACGTTGCCGGCGGACGCTTGTCGGGTGTTGGGGGCTTAGATTGGGGGCTGACTCCAAATCGCCCCTCACCCCAGCCCTCCCGAAACGTCGGACCGCCCGGAGGGAGAGGGGGCCGACCGAGGTGTCTGGCGCTATCCATCGACCTGAGATATCGAGTCGATTATGGATTCGGCAAAGTACTTTCAGGTCAGCGTACTTCTTCAATATCCCCCATTCAGTCCCCTTTCCTGGGGTAGAGGGAGCCGACCGAGGTGTCAGGCGTTATCCATCGACCTGAAAAATCCAGTTGATTGTGGATTCGGTAAAGCACTTTCAGGTCGGTGAACCTCTCCAATATTCCCCATTCAGTCCCCTCTCCCTCTGGGAGAGGGTTAGGGTGAGGGGCTCTTGAAGTTCACACCGAAAGTCTCAATCGCGCCAAATCCCTTAACGGCGGTGCACCAAACAAGCGGCTGTACTCACGGCTGAACTGCGACGGACTTTCATACCCGACGCGATACCCCGCCGCCGACGCTTCCAGCCCCTCGGCCAGCATCAGACGCCGCGCCTCTTGCAGGCGCAACTGCTTCTGATACTGCAACGGACTCATCGCCGTCATCGCCTTGAAACGGTGATGCAAGGTCGAGACGCTGAGGTTCACTTCTTTGGCCAGGTCATCAATGCGCAGCGGCTGTTCGAAGTTGCCGTTCAACCATTTGATCGCCTGACTGATGCGATGGCTCTGGCTGTTGGCGATCGCGATTTCATACAAACGATGGCCCTGCGGGCTGCGCAACAGGCGATAAAGAATCTCCCGGCGAATCAGCGGCGCGAGCATGGCGATGTCTTTCGGTGCATCGAGCAATCGGGCCAGACGCAGCACGGCATCGAGCATCGAACTGTCGATCTGCTCGACATACAAACCCCGCCCGGTCGGCCGCGTCGGCACACCCATCGGGCCGGCGTCGGCGATCAGCGCGGTGATTTCGGTCGGGTCGATATCCAGGCGCACGGCGAGGATGGGTTCTTCCGGCGAGACATTCACCACGCGCCCGCTTAACGGCATCGAAACCGACACCACCAGATAATTCAGCGGATCGTAATTAAAGAACTCGTCGGCCAGCCGCACTTCCTTACGTCCCTGCGCCATGATGCACAGCGCCGGTTGCGCGAGCACCGGGGCAAAGTCGTGGGATCGGGTGTGGCGCGACATGAACAGCGAGCCGATGGCGGTCTCGTAGCTGCCATCGTCGGTGGTGTTGCGGCGGATGATCGCCGCCAGTTCCGCGCGCTGTTTTTCCATGTCAGCGGTGGGTTCGGCTTGAAAACGATCGAATGACGTCATGCACGGCATCCTCGGCAGGGGAGGTGGAATGGAGCAGAGCATATGTTTGTGCAAGCGCCAGCGGTAGACACATCCTGCGAAATGCTTGCCTGATTCTGCATGGGATTGTGGGCGGGCTCAGCCATAGCAGGATGTAGGGCGGCAAAGTTGCTTGATACGCCGTATGACAACCGTGTGACGCAGTTTTACAGGTTGTTACAGGTCTTCTGCGCAGTCTCGCAGGATTGTGCAACGCAGCGACAGGAATCGACTAACGGCGGCTGGCGTGCGGCCCTTAACCTTTGATCCTGTCGCAGCCCGTCCCCCGGCTGCCACGCGACTCCCTGGGAGGGTTGAACATGTCCAAGCAGATTCCCGTCAGTCATATGGCCTTCGTTCGAGCGCGCGCCGGGCGTTCGGCGGAACTCGGTGTACGCCTGAGCGCGTTGATCGAGCCGTCCCGCGCCGCCCCCGGTTGCCTGAGCTTTGCCTTGCAGCATTCGCAGTGTGATTCCGAGTTGTGGCTGGTCTGCGGGTTCTGGAGCAGCCAGCAAATGATGACCAACTATTTCAACAGCCCGTCGATGGAAATCTTCGCCGAGCTGGTGCAGGAACTGGTGGTCAACAGCCTCGACTTCCACACGTTCAAGGACGTGTCGGCGGCGCAAGCCCTCGGTCAATGCCCGGCGCCGGTACACAAACTCGTCGGTTGAGGGTTTAATGTCCGGCTTGTTTGTCTGAGCCGGGATATGTGACATGGCACGTAAAGAGTTCGAACACTTCGAAGCAGTTTCCGCAGTCGTCCCCGTCGAGTTGGGCGGCAACAAGGGCTATCACGCGGCAATCGCGGTCAAGGCCCTGGTCGATGGCGGTGCACCACGCTTTCACAAACTGTTGAATGACCAGATCTTCCCCGGCGCCATTGCCGCTGATGAAGCGGCCATCAATGAGCTGGATAACCTCAAAGGCGTCTCTGAAGACGCCGAGTTGATCTGGTAACGCGTTACTTGTTTGCGCCCGGACGCCACATCTTGAACAGGGCCTCAGGCCCCAACTGGAAATAATCCGCCGGTCCGCCGCCGCGCAGAATCGGTTCTGCTGCGGCGGTGTCGTAAATGCCGTCCTTCAACAGCCACTTGGCGATATGCACGGCGACCACTTCGCCGAGGATCAGCCAGCTCGGCACGGTTTCGCCATCGGCGCGCTGCAACTGAATGATCTGCGTGACCTTGCATTCAAAGGACACCGGACTTTCTGCGACCCGTGGTACTGAAATCACCTTTGACGCCACTGTCGTCAAACCCGCCAATTCAAACTCGTTGACCTCAGGCGCGACCATCGCGCAGCTCTGATTCATCTGCTCGGCCAGCGGGCGGGTGGCGAGGTTCCAGACGAACTCGCCGGTCTGCTCGATGTTGTTCAGGCTGTCTTTGCGCCCGACGCTGGAAAAACCAATGATCGGCGGAATGTAGTTGAAGGCATTGAAGAAGCTGTACGGCGCCAGGTTCAAGCGGCCGTTGGCATCCTGCGAGGAAATCCAGCCGATGGGGCGTGGGCCGACGATGGCGTTGAACGGATCGTGGGGCAGACCGTGGCCGTTGGCGGGTTCGTAGAAGTGGATGTCATCGGGCATGGTGGGTGAATTCCTGAGGCTGCGTTTCGGATGCAGCCATAGTGCAAGGACGCCCCGCATATTTCCAGCCAGACGCAAAACCCCGTGTAGGAGCTGCCGAAGGCTGCGATCTTTTGATTTTGCTTTTAAAGATCAAGATCAAAAGATCGCAGCCTTCGGCAGCTCCTACAGTGGATTTGTGTGTATTCGAGAAAATTGTCATCCCCCAGAAATGACTAAGCCCGGCCAAGGCCGGGCTGTGGGACGAACGCTGAAAATTAGCTGATGGCAGCCGCGGTGCCGGTTTTATCGAAACCGTCAGCCGCGACGGTTTTACCCAGGTTGGTCTTGTCGAAACCATCAGCAGCCACAGCTTTGCCAAGGCTGGTTTTATCAAAACCATCAGCGGCATAAGTACCGGTGTGGCTGGTTTCGATGGCGGCGCTGGCGCCGTTGATGAAGTCGGCGGATTTGGTGCGATCCGAGCCGTCGGCAGCAAAGGTATTAGCGGCCAGTACGGACAGGGTCAGGGCGAGGATCAGTTTGGTTTTCATGTCGGTTACTCCAGATTCGTTGGCGGTGTGTCTTGCATGGGTTTAATGCTACGCCAAATAAGTTGATTAAAAAGCGCAAATTAATGCTAAGAACAATCGATTAACTTGATGTTAAGGGCGGCACGTTGAATTCGCTTTCGTCGTCGGAGCGAGCGTCGCGCAGGTCATCGATCAGGTGATTGCAGAATGAGGGGGCAGCATTAATTAGCGATTAATCGCTGTGCGGCGTGTGTGAGGGATTTTTCATGCAGGTCTGGATAACGCTGTGACCCAATTGCGAGCAGGCTCGCTCCCACAGGGAAATGCATTCCAGATGTGGGAGCGAGCCTGCTCGCGAAGAGTCCATCACAGCCACCATTGCAGTGGCTGTGAAACCCGATCAGTCAGTGACGATGCGCGAATGCTTCTGGGTGTCCTTCATGGTGATGTACACCAGCAACGACACCGCGATGCATGCCGTCACATACCAGTAGTAACCGGTTTCCATGCCGATGCTCTTGAACCACAGCGCGATGTATTCAGCGGTGCCGCCGAAGATCGACACGGTCAGTGCATACGGCAGGCCAACGCCCAGGGCGCGGATCTCGGTCGGGAACAGTTCGGCTTTCACCACCGCGTTGATCGAGGTGTAGCCGCTGACGATGATCAGCGCTGCCATGATCAGGAAGAACGCGCCCCACCAGGTCTGAATGGTGTGCAGGGTCATCAGGATTGGCACGGTGAAGATCGTCCCCAGCACGCCGAAGGCGATCAGGATCGGACGACGACCGATCTTGTCCGAGAGGCCGCCGATGATCGGTTGCAGGCACATGAACAGGAACAGCGTGGCGGCAGAGATGGTGGTCGAGTCGGAGATGCTCATGCCGACGGTGTTCACCAGGTATTTCTGCATGTAGGTGGTGTAGGTGTAGAACGCCAGGGTGCCGCCCATGGTCAGGCCGACCACGGTCAACAGTTCTTTGGGGTGGCGCATCAAGGTGCGCATGGCGCTTTCCTTGGACTTCTCTTTTTTGGTGAACGACTCGGTTTCTTCCATGCCGCGACGCAGGTACAGCGCCACGACCGCACACAGCGCGCCGATGGCGAACGGAATACGCCAGCCCCACGCGTACAGTTGTTCAGTGGTCAGCACGTTCTGCAGCACGATCAGGACGCCCAGCGCGATGAGCTGGCCGGAGATCAGGGTCACGTACTGGAAGCTGGAGAAGAAGCCGCGACGCTCCTTGGTTGCCATCTCCGAGAGATAGGTTGCCGAGGTGCCGTATTCGCCACCGACCGAGAGGCCCTGCAGCAGACGGGCGAACACCAGCAGGATCGGCGCGCCGATGCCGATGGTT
The DNA here is from genome assembly GCF_024748675.1 of Pseudomonas sp. B21-041. Classification (NCBI taxonomy): domain Bacteria; kingdom Pseudomonadati; phylum Pseudomonadota; class Gammaproteobacteria; order Pseudomonadales; family Pseudomonadaceae; genus Pseudomonas; species Pseudomonas sp. B21-041. The sequence continues at coordinate 5,018,555 of NZ_CP087175.1, read as the reverse complement.
TCGTAGTTCGGGCTGAGGGCGATCAGCAGCGAGCCGAAGCACATCAGGTAAACCGAGGCCATCAAGGCTTTTTTACGGCCGACCTTGTCGGCGTACATCCCCATCAGCCAGCCGCCAATCGGACGCATCAGAAAGCCGACGGCGAAAATCGCGGCGGTGTTCATCAGTTGGGCGGTGGTGGAACCGGCGGGGAAGAAGGTTTTCGCGAAATACAGGGAGAAGGCGGCATACACATACCAGTCGTACCACTCGACCATGTTGCCGACGGAACCGCTGAAGATCGATTTGATCCGGCTGGCGGTGGTTCTTTCTTTGGCCGGCACGGCAGCCGACCCAAGTGGCAGGGCGTTGGAGTTATCCATTGAAGGATCCTTCGTTTAATTGTTTTTGTGGAGCGCGTCGAAACGCAGCCTGCGAGGGCTATAGCAGGAGGTGTGCCAACGGGGGGAGGGCCGGTTTAGAGGGCGTGGCGGGATTGGGTGAGCGGATTTGTGCCGATGGAATTGATCTTGTGAGCGGATTTCCGCTTATTGGGGCTGAGATCAAAAGCCCCTCACCCTAACCCTCTCCCGGGGGGAGAGGGGACTGATCGAGGTGCTTTTGATAGTTACGCCGACCTGAGATACCGAGTCGAACTCAGGTTTCGAAAAGCATGAAGATCGGCTCCCTTTCCCCCTCGCCCCCTTGGGGGCGGTCCGACGTTTTGATCTGGTCAAACGATACTGGACACGGTTATAGGGTTTAGGTCATTTCTCATGCTGCCAAGGCTTCCATTGCTACCGGAGTCCGATATCCGTTGTAACTGTGCAGCCTGATCCGATTGTAATAGTGGGTCAGGTAGCGCAACACATCGGTGCTGGCTTCGTCTTCGTTTCGGTAACCAGCCTTGGGTATCCATTCAGATTTCAAACTGCCAAAGAAACGTTCCATCGGAGCGTTATCCCAGCAGTTTCCCCGTCGACTCATGCTTTGTTTTATGCGCATGTCCGCCAGCGTTTCACGAAACACTTTACTGCTGTAATGACAGCCCTGATCCGAATGGAACATTAGGTTTTCAGGGCGTCCTCGCGACTCGAAAGCCATCTTTAACGCTCGACAGGTCAGAGCTGAATCCGGACTTCTGGACATCGCCCAGCCGACGATGCGGCGGGCATGCAGATCAAGTACAGCAGCCAGATAAACCCAGTAAGTACCGGCCCAAATGTAAGTCACGTCGCCACACCACACTCGATTGGGGGCCTCGACATTGAATTTACGCTCCAAATGATTGGGGGCGTATTGCGCCTCCGCACCGCTGGGTTTGTACCGATGCCTGCGCCGTTGCTGGCTCTTCAAACCGAGCTCGCGCATCAGGCTACGAGCCATGTAACGACCTACCGACTCTTTTTCGTTACACAGCGCTTTTGACAGGCTGCGCGCGCCCATTGAGCCGCGACTTTGCTCATGTAATTCGGCAGCCTTGATCTTTAGGCGATCGCGCCCGACATGCACTTTCGCCCGCTGTTTCAGACGCTCGTAATAACTGCTGCGGTTGATGCCAAACACGCCACACAACTCGGATCTTGGATATTGCTCGCTTAACTCCTCGACCAGCCTTACCGATCGAGGGAATCCGACATCAAGAGAGCTGTAGCCTTTTTTAAAATTTCCTTCTCGCGCTCAATCCGTCGAATTGTTGCTTCCAGTTCTTGGATGCGTTGTTGGTCAACGGTCATGGCCTTGGACTTCTCAGGCGTCTTGCCGCTGCGCTCCGCACGCAGTTGTTCAACCCAGCGACGCAGAGCTGTAGGGCCCACGCCCATTGCTTCGCAGGCTTCACTCACCGAATAGTCTTTATCCAAAACCAGGCAAGCCGCATCCCGTTTGAAATCTGTCGAAAAATATCGTCTGGTCAAATCACACCTCGTCGTTGGGCGTAGATTAACGCCCTTTAGGGGTGTCCAGAATCATTAAGCCAGATCATTTCGGGAGGGCTGGGGTGAGGGGGATGGTTTTCAGCCGCAGCAAAAATCCCGACCCAGCCTCACTCAGCCAAAAACATCTCCCGACTCAACCCATGCCGCTGCAGCTTTTCATTGAACGTGCGGCGCGGCAGTTGCAACTCTTCAAGTACCGCTTTCACATCGCCCTTGTGCCGGGTCAGCGCCGCACGCAAACACTGCGCCTCAAACGCCTCCTGCTGCGCCGCCAGCGATTGCCCCGGATCAATCCCCGGTGCCGGTTCATCCAGGCCCAACACCTGACGTTCGGCAACGTTCGCTAGTTCGCGTACGTTGCCCGGCCAGTCGTGGCTGAGCAGATGGCTCAATTGCGCGCCACTCAAGGGTGGAAAGGTGCGGCCCAAGCGTTCAGCGGCATTGTGGGCGAAGGTTTCGAACAGCAACGGGATGTCTTCGCGGCGATCGCGCAACGGCGGCAAGCGCAGTTCGGCAACGTTCAGGCGATACGCCAGGTCCTCGCGAAAACGTCCGGCCCGGGCTTCATCGAGCAGGTCGGGTTTGGTCGCTGCGACAATCCGCAGGTCAACGCGAATGCTCTGGTTCGAGCCCAGCCGTTCAAGCTTCTGCTCCTGCAACACGCGCAACAGTTTCACCTGTTGTGCCAGCGGCATGCTTTCGATTTCATCGAGAAACAAGGTGCCGCCATCGGCGTATTCCAGCTTGCCGATGCGCTTGCCCGAGGCGCCGGTAAATGCACCGCTCTCGTGACCGAACAACTCCGCCTCGAACAACTGCTCAGGGATCGCCGCACAGTTCAGCGCCACAAACGGCTTGGCCGCGCGCGGACCGAAATCATGCAGGCAACGCGCGACCAATTCCTTGCCGCTGCCGGTTTCGCCACGGATCAGCACATTGACCGGCAGCGCCGCCAGGTCCAGCACTTGCCGACGCAACGTCTGCAAACCACGGGACACACCAAGCAACGTCGCATCGAGTTTCGCGCGGTTGTCGGCCTGCTCGTGCAGTGCACGGTTTTCCAGAATCAGCCGGCGTTTGTCCAGCGCCCGGCGCAAGCTGCCGAGCAGGGTTTCCGGGCTGAACGGTTTTTCCAGAAAGTCGTAAGCACCGTCGCGCATCGCCTCGACGGCCATCGGTACATCGCCATGACCGGTGAGCAGAATTACCGGCAGGTCAGCGTCGCGTTTCTGCACTTCGGCCAACAACGCCAGGCCGCCCATGCCGGGCATGCGCACGTCGCTGAGGATCACCCCGGCAAAGTGCGCGGGCAGGGCGGCGAGGCATTCTTCAGCGCGGCTGAACAGCTGCACCTCGAAGCCGGACAGGCTCAGCCACTGCTCGACGGCGCTGCGAATGCTGCTTTCGTCATCGACCACCATCACTGAATTGAGCATCAGATGTGTGCCTCCAGATCGATCGGCAAAGTCAGGCTGAACACCGCGCCGCTGTCGCCATTTTCAGCACTCAGACGGCCGCCGGATTCATGCACGATGGCGAAGGATACCGCCAGGCCGAGACCCAAACCGTCGCCCACCGGTTTGGTGGTGAAGAACGGATCGAAGACCTGGCCCAAATGGTCTTCGGCGATGCCGCCGCCATTGTCGCTGACGCTCAGGCGCCACAGTTGTTCATCGGCTTCCAGACGGATTTCGAGACGCTTGCACGCTTTGCCCTGCATCGCATCGAGGGCGTTGCGCAGGAGGTTGATCAGCACCTGTTCGAGACGAATCGCATCACCGCGCACCCATGCCGGACGCGTCAGGTGCAACACCAGACTGACCTGCTCGTCACGCAACCGTGCATCGAGTAACTGCAAAGACTGATCGACCACCGTCGCCAGATCCAGGCGCTCACGCAAGCCGCTGGGGCTTTTGCGCGCGAAGGTCTTGAGGTGGCCGGTGAGGGCAGCCATGCGCGTGAGCATCTCGTCTACCGGTTTCAAGGCTTTATAAGCATCGTCGACCCGGCCATGCTCGAGCAGCAGGCGCAGCGTCGCCAGTTGCATGCGCTGAGCGGTCAGCGGCTGATTGATTTCATGGGCCAGCGCGGCGGACATCTGGCCGAGCGCGGCGAGTTTGGCCGATTGCACCAGGCCGTCCTGCGCGGTGCGCAAATCGCGGGTGCGTTCTTCCACCAACTGTTCAAGTTCTTCGCGGTTGCGCTGGCGGATTTTCGACAGGCGCCAGCGCTGGTTGAGAAACAGCAACAGAAACACCAGCGCCAGCCACACCCCGGCGGCGGCCAGCCCGGCGTTGCGCAGGTCTTCGAAGGCCACTTGCGGATGGCGCAGCAGGTGCAGGGTCCAGCCTTCGGCGCTCAGGGGCAGCGATTCCCATAGATAATCCGCCGTGCCTAGCGGGCCTTCGACGCGGCGCAGGTCGCTGTTGTCATCGAAGCGGCGCAGCGACAAATGAGTCAAGGGCTGCAGCGATTGCTTGTCGTACTGCCGGGTGGCTTTGATCTCATCCATGTCGCGGGCGCTCAATGGCCGCAGCGCGCGATAGCGCCAGCCGGGCTGGTTGGCGATGAAGATGATCCCGCGCGCGTCGCTGACCAGCAGGGTGTCATTGCCCTGACTCCACTCGCGTTCCAGTTCGGGGAATTCCAGCTTGACCACCATCGCGCCAAGGAACTCGTCGTTGTCGCCGAGCACCGCGCTGGAGAGGAAATAGCCGGGAATTCCGCTGGTCACGCCCACCGCGTAAAAACGCCCGGTGCCTTGGGTGCGGGTCTGGCTGAAGTAGGGGCGGAAACCGTAATTGTGGCCGACGTAACTGCTCGGCAAGCGCCAGTTGCTCGCCGCCACGGCGAGGCCCGTGTGATCAAGCAGTTCAAGGGTCGAGGATTGCGCCGCGCCGTTGATCTTTTCCAGCTTGAGATTCAGCGCCGCCTGTTCGTCGGCATCGACCGGCCCGGCCAGCGCCGAACGCAATTGCGGGTCCAGCGCCAGCACGGCGGGCAGGGCGCGGTAGCGGTCGATCAGGGTATGCAGGGAGTTGGCGTACAACGCCAGTTGCTGGTTGGCACGGGCGGCATCCTCCTCCAGCGCCTGACGTTCGGCGTGGCGGATCGCAAGCGTAGCGGCAAGCGCCGCGCCGGCAATGATCAGCAGGGTATACAACGACAGACGCAGGGTACGGGAAGTCGGCAGCATGCTGGGCGCAGGAATAAGGACGGGCAGGCACCTTACCATGAGCACTGTTCAGGCCAGGAGTCGCGTCGTCACCTTTTCATACGGCAGTAAAAGTCGACGAATTGGAATGAAGCACGGTCCTCAGGTTTCGAAGCCTTTTTATTCGCTGTCCTGTGTCGCGTTCAATGCGTTCAATGCGCTTAGAGGGGTCAGTACGACTCAGGGTCTTGACCGTTTCGATTAAATGTTCCGAGCGATACTGCAGCATATTAATCGTGTCGGTAATGTCGGCATCCAGTGCAGTCACCTCATCCTCGGTAAGATCATTTGCGCTGGTTGCTATTTCATTCAAGAGATCGAGGGTGTCCGGAATCACCTTGATAGTCGGCCCGACGTAGGGGATCTTGCCAGCGCCTGCCAGCGCCAATTCCTTGCCAGCCGCGATGCCGCCTTGTTTGATCTCTTGCCGTCCTTCGGGTTTGAGCGGGTTGTAATCGGCGATAGCTTTAAAGTTAACCACGGGCCCTTGTTCGGCCTGTGTTTGCTTTAACAGCCTGGTTCCTTTCAATCGATCCGGTTGCAAGCTGATGGAGGTGTTCAAACCGGTTTTTCTGCCGATCGCTTTCGTCGTTTTACTCACGGTTTTTCCGACTAGGAAACCAAGAGCCCCGCCAATCAGCATTCCCAGAGGGCCGCCAGGGATTCCCAGTGCTACCCCGGCTGCGCTCATGCCTATGCCAACCGCGTTGGATGTGCCCTTTTCCGCAAGAAAAAAACCTGTACGTTTCGCGGTTGATACCCTGCTGTTGGGCTCAGAGCGATGATTGAGTATTTGAGTGGTGACATCCCTGACAGCCAGATCGACGGCTGAAAGCAGCTCGTTATGGAAGGCCAGTTTCTTCTGCATACGCTCTGTGGGAGTGTTTCCGGTAATAAATGCCCGAACGCCTGCGCTTGACGGTTGAGCTTCTTCTGTTTTGTTGCCTGTCGTGTCGAAGTAAGTCATGGGATTGTTGCGCACAAACCCATATAGGTTCAGCCCATCCACATCCCCTGCCGGGTCGGCACTGACCCAGCGTTGCAACCACGGCGCGTAATAGCGGGCGCCGTAGTAGTACAACCCGCTGACATCCATCTCCTTGCCCGAATAGCGGATGAAGCGGTACCTGGTTTCCGAATTCGGTGCCATCCACGCGGTTTCGCCAAAGGGGTAATAGCCTTCCTGGCTGATCATGACGGCGTCTTGATCCAGTTCCATCACGCTGGAGCCGAGATGATCTTCAAGGTTGTAACGCAATTGATCGCTGTCGATATCTTTGGGGTTGTTCTTTGCCCAATGCAGGCAGCGGGCGTTACTGAGGGTGATGACGTGCAGTTCTTCACCGTTGTCGCGGGTGCGGATTTCAAGCCCGGGCAGGTAGCGCACCTGGTGGAAATGTTCGGCGTTGGCAGCGAAGGTTTCGTGGCGTTTGAACACGCGAATGCCCTGGCTGTAAAGGTAATGCTCGGCGTCATTGCGATCGTTTTCACGCTGGATCAGCGTCACGCTCTCCACCTCATCGCGGGCATTCCAGATCAGCGGCTTGCCGGGGTGCATCGCTTTCTGGTTACCGTGACTGTCGAACAGATCGCCAAACACCGGTTCCGGGTCGCCGGTTTTCCAACGCACCCCGCGATTGCTCTTCAGATCGATGAACATTTGCCGGGTCGAGTTGTTGCCGGCGCGTACGTGACACAGTTCGATCAGGTTGCCACCGTTGTCGTACTGGTAGGTCTGGGTGTAGTTGAGGCGATTGTTCGGGTCGCCCGGTTGCGGCAGGCCGGGAATGTCCGGCGGCGGGGCGTCGTCGTAGCCGGTGGCGCTGGTCAACCGATAGAGCGAGTCGTAGGTGAAGTCGCGGTGGCCATCGATCAACTGATTGGCGAAGTAACGTGGTTGAAAGGCGTGGTCTTCGATGCGGGTGATATTGCCGACGGGATCGTAGAAATATTCGAGGTTCTGCAGCACTGCGCCGGTGTCTTTGCGACTGGACTGAGTGTGCAGACGACTGTCTGCAGGGTCGTACGTCCACGTACTGAGGACGCGATTGCCGGCCAGTTGTTCAATGATCTGCTCGTTGGCGTTGTACTGTGCGTCCAGCAATACCGGTTGCCAGTCAGACGTATCCTTGATCAGCAGTTCCGTTTGCTTGAGTTGCCCGGCCAGGCCGTAGCGCGAGCGTCGCCGATGGCCACCGGCGTCGGTCTGCTCGAGCAGCGCGCCGAGCGAGCTGAACACATGGTGAGTGGTGAACGGCTCACCGTCGTGGAACGTGCGGGTTTCCCGCAGCGGCTGGCCGGTCAGGGAAAAGCTGTTCGTGAGCAGCGAACCGGAACGGTCTTTCTGTTCCAGCAACTGGCCGCGACGGTTGTATCCGGCTTCGGCCGAGGCATCGGCGTAAATGAAAACATCGACATCGGGTTGGCCATTTTCCTCGACCGCGACCACCCGCAGTTGCTCATCGAAGATCGTCTGCCACTGGCTACCGCGCTGATCCCAGCGCCGCAACGGCTCACCCGCCAGCCCCGGCAGGATCAGGCGCCAGCCGGCGTCGACGCTGTCGGTCAATACCCCATCACCGTTTAGTGAGTAGACGTTAATGAGGTTCGCAGTGGGCAGACGCGGATCCCGCTGCGCCACCATACGGCCGACCACATCGTATTGCTGAAGCGACACGAGTGCTTTTGGTGTGTCGTCTGCCAGAGTGCGCAAGTAACTGACCTGACGGATCGGCGAGCCCCGGCCATCGATCACCGCCACCGTTGGAGTGCGCCTATGAACAGGGTCGTATTTCATGCGAATTTGTGTTTGGTGAAGGGCTGAACAAATGTCTGAAATTTCGACGCTGGTTTCGCTTGTTTGCGCAAAAATCTGTTGTCTGTCAGCAAATCTTCTTTGTGCCACTTCAGGGTGGTCTGGCTGCTTTCGATATATCCCAGGATTGCACTGGTCTGCTCTCGCAAGGTATCGAGCCGAATGGTCTTGGCAGCCATTAAGCGGCTCTTGTCAGGTAGCACGTCAGCCGAATTGATCGTGTTTTGTCCTACGCGTCTGAAGGCTTTCTCAATATCGGCCATTCGCGAAGTGAGGACTTGTTTCCAGTCGGCGAGCATCGTTTCGATTTTTTCAATCTTGACCGGATCCAGACCCTGTTTAATGTCCTCCACCTCCTGCACCCGCGAACCGATATTAAGTGTCGCCCCCACGCCTGGAACAAATGTTCCGACGCCGCGGTTCAGTAAGGTGTTGGCGGCATCGGCCGGCGTGAAACTCGATGAACGCTCTGTGATGCCGACCTTTTGATCAATGGCTGCGACGCTCATTGCCGAAGTTTGTGGAATCAATGGGACTGTCATATTTGCAAAGGACGTGTATTTGCTGGCGATCTCCTCGCCGATATCGCCGCTGATGTGCATGGCAATCATCTCCGACAAGAAGCCGACGGCGGCGGGCATAGCAGCGGTAAGTGTTGAGCCTGCGAACCCGCCGCCGAAATAACCAGCGAAGAAGCCGGCAGTGCCTATCAGTGATTCTGCAACAATATTCGCCAGCAGTTCAGTCCCGTACTGTCCGCTTGATACTTTCAGCATTTGGTCCAGCGTTGTGGCTGAGTAATCACCGAGAGTGGTCACGAAGTTTGAGAAATTGACGATATCGAATTTCTCTTGGCTGTTGCCTTGCACATCCACATAAGTTAACGGGTTGTTCAACACCATCGCATACAGATTCAACCCATCCACATCTCCGGCCGGATCGGCACTGACCCAACGCTGCAACCACGGCGCGTAATAGCGTGCGCCGTAGTAATACATGCCACTGACGTCCATCTCTTTGCCCGAATAACGGATGAATTTATAGCTGACCCCGGTCTCTGGAGGTGGGGTCATCCACGCCGTGGCGCCAAACGGGTAATAGCCTTCCTCGCTGATCAGTTGTGCTTGCTGATCCAGTTCCATCGCACAGGAACCGAGGTGATCTTCGAGGCTGTAACGCAATTGATCGCCGTCGATGTCTTTGGGATTGTTCTTTGCCCAATGCAGGCAGCGGGCGTTGCCGAGCGTGATGACGTGCAGTTCTTCACCGTTGTCGCGGGTGCGGATTTCAAGCCCCGGCAGATAGCGCACCTGGTGGAAATGCTCGGCGTTGGCAGCGAAGGTTTCGTGGCGTTTGAACACGCGCATACCCTGGCTGTAACGGTAGTACTCGGCATCATTGGAACCGCCATCGCGCTGGACCAGGATCACGCTTTCCAGCTCATCGCGGGTATTCCAGAGCAGCGGTTGGCCCGGTTGCACGGTCAGTTGATTGCCGTGGCGATCGAACAAAGTGTCGAAATCCGGCGGCTCGTCGCCGGTTTTCCAGCGCACCCCGCGATTGCTTTTCAGATCGATGAACATTTGCCGGGTCGAGTTGTTGCCGGTGCGTACGTGACACAGTTCGATCAGATTGCCACCGTTGTCGTACTGGTAGGTCTGGGTGTAGTTGAGGCGATTGTTCGGGTCGCCCGGTTGCGGCAGGCCGGGAATGTCCGGCGGCGGGGCGTCGTCGTAGCCGGTGGCGCTGGTCAACCGATAGAGCGAGTCGTAGGTGAAGTCGCGGTGGCCATCGATCAACTGATTGGCGAAGTAACGTGGTTGAAAGGCGTGGTCTTCGATGCGGGTGATATTGCCGACGGGATCGTAGAAATATTCGAGGTTCTGCAGCACTGCTCCAGTGTCTTTGCGACTGGACTGAGTGTGCAGACGACTGTCTGCAGGGTCGTACGTCCAGCGACTGAGGACAAGATTACCGGCCTGCTGCTCGATGATCTGGTCGGCGGCGTTGTACTGCGCATCAAGCAACACGGGCTGCCATTGGCTCTGGCCGCTGATCAACAGTTGTACCTGCCGAAGGTGCCCGGCCAGGCCGTAGCGCGAGCGTCGCCGATGGCCGCCGGCGTCGGTCTGCTCGAGCAGCGCGCCGAGCGGGCTGAACGCATGGTGAGTGGTGAACGGCTCGCCGTCGTGGAACGTGCGGGTTTCGCTCAGCGGCTGGCCGGTCAGGGAATAACTGTCCGTGAGCAGCGAACCGGAACGGTCTTTCTGTTCCAGCAACTGGCCGCGGCGGTTGTACCCGGCCTCGGCCGAGGCGTCGGCGTAAGTAAAAACGTCGACATTGGACTGACCATTTTCCTCGACCGCGATCACCCGCAGCTGCTCATCGAAGCTCGTGCGCCAATGGTTGTCGCGCTGATCCCAGCGTTGCAATGGCTCACCGGCCAGACCCGGCAGGGTCAGGCGCCAACCGGCGTCGACGCTGTCGGATTTCAATACCGTGCCGTCCAGGCTGTAAACCGTGGTCAGGCAGGGTGCCGACAAGCGCGAATCCCATTGCTCGATCAGACGGCCGGCGTAGTCATGCTGCTGACGGGTTACCAGCGCTACGGGGTTGTCGGCCGTCACACTGCGCAAGTACCCGACCTGCCGCATTGGCAAACCACGCGCATCGCTTACCGCCAGCGCAGGTGTACGGCGATGCACGTTGGCAATCATGGCTGCGATGCCTTGGTTGGCGATGACGGCTCGGCGGTGTCGTTGAAGTCTTCGCTGGTGTGATACCAAGGGTGGTACGTCTCTCGGGAAAAGTCGCCCTTGGCATTGACCATTCCGACCTGCCGGCTCTTGACGTCATAGCGAAGCTGATCGTGATGGCTCAGTGTGCGCAGGGACTGATCGTTGACGTAGGTATAGGTGTTGGCGAAAAACGCGCGGTACTGACGAACGGGCAAGCCTTTGTTGTTGTATTCGACCCGCTCGCTGATGCGCCAGCGCGGGTTGGCATCGACCACTTTGATCTGGCCATCCTCGACGATCAGCGAGCCGTCGGCGTCCACGGCATAGGCCTTGCCCGGATCGACCAATTGCTGGGTTTGCAGAGCCCGGCCAAAACCGTCGACGCAGGCTTTGGTGATCTGGATCTGCGCATCCACCTCGTCATCAGGGTAGCGGTCGGCACTGAGGATCACACTGTGCACCGGTTCGCGATGCACTGTTGCGATGGCGTCTTGCAGCGCCTGTTCATCAGGCGTCAAGGCGCCGCTGCGCCGGGTCAGTTGGCGGCGTGTACTGGCCCTGATGTGGCCGCTGGGCAGCAGATAACCCTGAGCGATCCATGCCAGGGCGGCGCGGGTGTCGTTGGCCATCTGCCCCATCCAGCTGAACAGATCCTTGCGCAGGGTACTCGCGGCTTTTTGCACGGCATCGGTCGGGTTGGCAATTGCCGTAGCCGGGCTCCGGTCCTCCGGAAGTTTGTATTCGCTCAGTGGCCTGAAACCCGCTTTCCTGTTGTTCTCTGAGCCATAAAAACTGGTGGCCAGGGGCTGATTGGAGGGTTCATACAACGCCTGATGAGTATTCAGGTTGGCATCGATGATTTTCAGCGGTTGCAGCGCGTGGTAGTCGTACTCGATGCAGGTGGTACAGCCATCTGGCAGTTCCACGAGGGTGACAGCCAGCGCATACGCGTCGTATACGGCGTGAGTGAAGCCATGGCTGAGGGTTTCGCGATAGCGCCGGACCTTGTAGAAACCGTCGAGGCTGGCGTATTCGGCGTAGCCGAAATTAGCCGACCACAGGTCATGCTCCGTGCTGCCCAAGGGATTTATCCAGAACAGAAACGGCATGGGCAGATAGCCGATCTTCTTCAGTTCGTCGCGCACGTTGAAGGGCGCAGGCAGCACGCTGTAAGCGTCCAGCGCCGTCTTGTCCAGTTGTGCCACTTCCAGTGGACCGACCAGGGCCTCGAATCCGGCAACGCCGTCGTCCAGCCGTTGGCCATCGGTACTCAAGTAGCGCTGTACAGACTGCGTGGTCAGCACCCGTTCAGCGTTCCAGTGCGCCGAATCCTCATGTGCCTTCAGGCACTCATAGGACACTTGCGCGGCTTCAAGCCCGGTGGGCAGGGTGCCTTTGGGCAAGACCAGTGCATTGCCACGCTGCTGATAGGGCAAACCGAGACGCCAATGCTGCCGGTCCTTGTCCAGATCGATGAACGCTGAACGGCTTTCATTCAGGTAGAACGATTGTTGCGCCGGGTCATGGGCGTCGAACCACCACTGCTGTACATCCGGGTCGTCGAACGGTGGTGCATCTTTTTCGGTCAGTCGCCGGGCGTAACTCACCGTGATGGCGTGCGTTGGCTGGCCGTAAGTGTTGTAGCGCAGGACCACATCGTTGCGACACATGGGGTCATCGACGAAACCGTCGTACTGGTAGCTGATCCTTTCCACCACCAGTGGCAGCAAGACGGCGGTGGCATAAGGACCTTGCTCGCGAACCTCGCGCACCTGATATCGCACTTCTTCTACGGCATAAGGCGTGGCAATCCCGGGGGCGTCCATGTCTGCATCAGCGTAGGTTTCGCTGCGGACCATCGAGCCGACCAACGCTCGGGAGAGCTGGTATTGGCTGTCTTCATCCTGCACCGGAATCAGTTCATCGGCATCGTCTTCCGGGTGATGGCGACTGAACAGGGTGTTACCCAGGGCTACCGCTTGTGCATCCTGATTGAAGTAGTCGTCGCGCGGCCGGTCCATCGATTGCCCGGTATGAAACCAGGTGCAGACACGCACCGGCTCGCTGAAACCTTCGCTCTCATCTGCTCTGGCGCTCTCACTGTCGGTTTGTTGCAACAGACCGAAACCGCGGAACTCACGCTCGCGGCTGTCGTAGACGCCTTCACGCCAAGTGAAGGTCTGAGTCAGGCAATTGCCAGTGATTTCATCCAGCTGCCGTTGTTTCTTGACCACCGCCACCGGGAACGGCAGGTGGCAAGCCGGCAAACGCTTAAGGGTGAGCAAACGGTGTTTTTCATCCAGCCATTCCTGCGCCGAACTGCGATAAGCGACGCTGGCACTGCAACCCATGTTGTTGTTACTGCTGGTCAACAGATACGGCTTGGCCGAAACGAAATCGTAGCGCCAATGCTGCGGCTGCATGTGCGTCACCGTAAGGATCAGACTGGCGCAGCCCAGGCCTTGCAGATCGGCGAAACTCACCTGACAGAGGCGATCGTAGCGCACGCCGTCGGGCCACGGCACGCTGATCGGTATTTGCTCCAGGCCGTTGCCGCCACGATTCAGGTAGATCTCGAAGGTATCCGACTTCAGATAAATCAGCGACGCGGCACCGGAGCCGTCGAGGTCGGCAAGGCGCACCCGGGACGAATCGAATTGCTCGTAGTTGAAGGGCAACTCGCTGATCTTGCGACCTTTGCCAAACCGGCCGTGGCCCAGGTTCGGCCAGCAGCGGATTTCGTCATGGCGTATCCGACACAACTCGGGCATATCGCTGCCCAGCAGGTTGCCCAACAGCACCAGTTCTGTGCGCGAATTGCTGAACAGTGGCAAGCGGTCGTCGTCGGGTTCGTGCAGCACCTCTTCAGGCGCGGCGAAGCCTTGTTCGCGCTCGTTGGCATACAACCGCACGGAGCTGGGCCCGATCAACGCCAGGCTACTCAAGCCGTCACCGCTCAAGTCGCCAAGTGTCGAGAGAGTGTTGAAAAACTCTGGTGGGAATTTGCCGAAGGGGACGAAGTCGGCAAACTCGCGTTGTTCTGTCAGGGTGCGAAAACCACTGATACCCGGTTGCGCGGTGACCCAATCGAGCCGACCGTCACCGGTCAGGTCGGTCAGCAGTTGCTGGACCGGACGGTTGCGATCGGCGAGCGGAATCTTTTCCAGTGCGGTCCATGGCCCATAGCCGATTTCATCGGTGCCCTTGGTCGCGCGTAGTGGTTCGCGGTAGTACCAGGCCTGGTCATAACGGCAGAGGAAACCCGGCACACCTTCGCCATAAAGATCCACACACTGGTAAAAACCACCGTCCTCGATACCCGGTTGAACATCGGGTTCGAAGAAGCGCGCCGGGGTTTTATTGATGTCGAAGGGGGCATAGTCGAACTCGACCGGCGGCGTGTTTTCGACAATGCCGCTCGCATCGAATGCCTGATAGTGCGCCGCGCTGATCTGGCTGTAGGCCCACTGCGCGATATTTTGCGGTTGGTGATATTCCAACAGCAGGCGGCGTACCAGTTTCGGTTGGTCAGTCGATTGCTTGGGAAAATGATGAAACAGCAATGCCTGCTGGCAGAGTCTGCGAGTGCCCAGTTCAAAACCCTGACCGTGGGTTGAAAAACTGTCTGGGCGAACGGTCCAGGGTTTGAGGGGGGCACCGTCATATGCCGGGATGTCGGTCAGTGACGTGCTGCGCTCGCCGTAATCGAACAGCAGATGAAAGTGCCAGTTCAGGTCGGCGGGGGTGTCCGTGGTCCAGCTGTACAGATTGCTGCTGGCCGTGAAGTTGCCGTAGCACACGCGGCGCAGATAGCGCTGGGCGCGGTGGTCATGCAGCGGGTCGGGATCCTGATCATCGGCCTTGTATTCAAAGCAGATGTGTTCGCCGCGCGCGTTCATGCTTTCGCACAGCAGCCATGTGGCGATTCGTCCAGGAGCCTGGGGATCGGCAATTCGTGTGGCTTCGGTTTTGCCGTAAAGGTGCAGCGAGCCGTCAGCGCCGTGTATCAGCCAGAATACCGGTGGATCGGCTTCTCGGGTCTGCCGCTGCCAACGCTCGCGCAAGGCAAAATCGCTTTCCACTCGAGGCCAATAGCGCACGACTCTGTGCGGGCCAATGTCGACGCCGTTGTAGACGCTTTCCTCTCGGAACTTGAGTTCACCATGCTCATCGAGCTCCGGCATCCACACTTCGCCATCGGCACCGACGATCTCGTCGTGATCGGTATAACGTGGCACGCCTTTGTTGGTTCTGCGATTGATCTGACCCACGCCGGCCAGGTGCCAGGAAAGGCCGAATGGACCGTTGCCACTCTGACTGCTGTAACTCAGCGAGAACTGAGGATCCCAGCCCCGCCCGGCAGACGTCGGAATCGGCAACTCGAACGAGGCGGCTCCGGTCGGGCCCACAGCGCCCCAACTTTTGCCGATGGTGGCGATCGATGCGCTTTTGGCGATGGAAGGGGTGGTGATGCTCAGCTCTTGTTGATCAGGCATGGTCGAATCCATTGCGCACGGGGTGGGCGTGAATGGACTGACGCTAACAAGAATGGCGGGTAAATGAACCTGTCAGATCTGACAGGTGCGCCAGATCATTTTGTATGCTTCGGCGCTTTTTTTATCGCGAACGGTTGGCCCCTGTGAAAACGGCCGGGTCATCGTTGCAGATGAACCGGCCGTTTTTATGGCAGCGAAGGGCTTATTGCACTTCTACCGCCAGGCTTTCGCTGATCTTCTGTTGCCAGATCGCAGGGCCGGTGATGTGCACCGACTCACCTTTGCTGTCCACCGCAACGGTGACCGGCATGTCCTTGACCTCGAACTCGTAGATCGCTTCCATGCCCAGTTCGGCAAACGCCAGCACTTGCGACTTCTTGATCGCCTGAGCGACCAGGTAAGCAGCGCCGCCAACGGCCATCAGGTACACGGCTTTGTTGTCCTTGATCGCTTCGATGGCGGTCGGGCCGCGCTCGGATTTACCGATCATGCCCAACAGGCCGGTCTGCTCGAGGATCTGCCGGGTGAACTTGTCCATCCGCGTCGCGGTGGTCGGGCCCGCCGGGCCAACCACTTCGTCACCGACCGGATCAACCGGGCCGACGTAGTAGATGAAGCGACCTTTCAGATCGACCGGCAGGGTTTCACCCTTGTTGAGCATCTCGACCATGCGCTTGTGCGCGGCGTCGCGACCGGTGAGCATTTTGCCGTTGAGCAGGACGGTTTCGCCCGGCTTCCAGCTCTGCACGTCTTCCGGGGTCAGGGTGTCGAGGTTGACACGGCGAGCCGACGGGCCGGCTTCCCAGACGATTTCCGGGTAGGCGTCCAGCGGTGGCGCTTCCAGCGAGGCCGGGCCGGAGCCGTCGAGCACGAAGTGTGCGTGACGGGTGGCGGCGCAGTTCGGGATCATGCACACCGGCAGCGAGGCTGCGTGGGTCGGGTAGTCCATGATCTTCACGTCGAGCACGGTGGTCAGGCCACCGAGGCCCTGGGCGCCGATGCCCAACTGGTTGACCTTCTCGAACAGCTCCAGGCGCATTTCTTCGATGCGGTTCTGCGGGCCACGGGCCTTCAGTTCGTGGATGTCGATGGATTCCATCAACACTTCCTTGGCCATGACGGCGGCTTTCTCGGCGGTGCCGCCGATGCCGATGCCGAGCATGCCCGGTGGGCACCAGCCGGCGCCCATGGTCGGAACGGTCTTCAATACCCAGTCAACGATCGAGTCGGACGGGTTGAGCATGGCCATTTTCGACTTGTTCTCGGAACCGCCGCCCTTGGCCGCCACGTCCACTTCCACGGTGTTGCCCGGGACGATG
The DNA here is from genome assembly GCF_024748675.1 of Pseudomonas sp. B21-041. NCBI lineage: Bacteria > Pseudomonadati > Pseudomonadota > Gammaproteobacteria > Pseudomonadales > Pseudomonadaceae > Pseudomonas > Pseudomonas sp. B21-041. The sequence goes on along the minus strand of NZ_CP087175.1, from coordinate 5,002,057 downwards.
GAGTAGTGAATCACGGCAGGGGTGTTGTCCTTGGTGTTTTTCCGAGCACCCGCCGGGTCGGCGAGGATCGAGGCACGCAGGACGTTTTCCGGCAGGTTGTAGGCGCGACGCACGCCTTCGTTGATCATGTCGTCCAGGCCCATGGTGGCGCCATCCCAACGCACGTCCATGCCGACGCGCACGAACACGGTAACGATACCGGTGTCCTGGCAGATCGGGCGATGGCCGGTGGCGCACATGCGCGAGTTGATCAGGATCTGCGCCATCGAGTCACGGGCCGCTGGCGATTCTTCGCGCAGGTAGGCTTCGTGCATCGCCTGGATGAAATCCACGGGGTGGTAATAGGAAATGAACTGCAGGGCGTCGGCAACGCTCTGAATCAGGTCGTCTTGCTTGATCACGGTCATGAGTCGCGCTCCTCTAAAAGACGGGAACATTCAATAAGGTGCCTGCGGCTTGGGTGCATCGGTCGGTCGCAAGCACCTTTCAAGGCACGCCGGGGCTGCTGGCGCGACGCTAAAAAGGCGCGGCAGTATAACGCGCCTCGGTGGGGCGTACACGCGCCGGCAATCATTCGTTGGTCGCATGGGTGGGCGAATATCGGACAGCGGGTTTGCACTTCAAGAGCTACCCCCTCACCCCAGCCCTCTCCCCCAAGGGGGGCGAGGGGAAAGGGAGCCGATCTTCATGCTGTTCAAACCTGTGCTCGACTCAAGAAAGGGAGCTGATCTTCATGCTGTTCAAAACCTGAGTTCGACTCAGGAAAGGGGGGCGATGTTCAGGCTGTTCAAGTCTGAGTCCGGCTCGGTATTTCAGGTCGGCGTATCGCCAACAATCGACTCGGTCAGTCCCCTCTCCCTCTGGGAGAGGGCTAGGGTGAGGGGCTTTTGGCGGTCTACGCAGGCCACACTTTTGACGTCAAATTTCGGGCCCGAAAATCGGTGGTCATTTATCGACTACGCCTCTAAAGTGGCAGCCGGTCTGTAGAGTAGGACACTCGGTCAGCCTCTTATCGCACGGTGAGTCAACGATTGACCCATAACGCCATTCAACGTCTTTTGCTCAAACGCTTTGCCCTCGCTGCGGCCACCTATGGATTGGCTTTGCTGCTGCTGTGGCTGGCATTTTTCACGGGGCACTACGAGCAGTCCCTGACTTCTGTGGCCATCGGCAGTGCGCTGGTGGTGATCAGCCAGTCGGTGCTGTTCGCACTGTTCTGGAGTGGGCGCAACCTGCGCTTTGCCGATCCCAGCCTGACCGAAGCGCAGGTGTTGATCGGTCTCGGCTGGCAGACCTGGCTGATCGCTCATCTGGATGAAGCCCGCGGCGCCTTCCTGGTGTTCTACGTGCTGATCCTGCTGTTCGGCCTGTTCCATCTCAGTCGACGGGCGTTCATACGCTGTGCCCTGTTGGTGTTCTTCAGTTTCTGTGCCATCACGCTGTGGGACGGCTACTACTTCCGCTTGCGCGAGCCGGCGCTTGCCGCCTTGCAGGTGTGCATTCTGGCAATGGTGCTGGCGTGGCTGGTGCTGTACGCGCGCTTCGTCCAGGTTTCGCGGCAACGCCAGCGCCAGCGCCGGTTTGCCTTGCAGGCGCATCAGGACACCCTGCGCGGGATGATGCGGCAGTTGGAAGATCTGGTCGCCACCGATGAACTGACCGGGCTGTTCAATCGTCGGCATTTTCTGCGTCTGGCCACGCGAGAGCTGGATGAAATGGACGACGATGTGGTGCACGGCTTGGCGCTGATCGACCTCGACCATTTCAAACGCATCAACGACCTGCACGGCCATGCCGCCGGCGATCAGGTGTTGCAGGCCTTCGCCGGCGTTGCCCAGGCGTGTCTGCGCGACGGTGATGTGCTGGCGCGTTATGGTGGTGAAGAATTCGTTGTGTTGTTGCCCGATTGCGACGCCGAACGGCTGACTACTTGCTGTGAACGTCTGCGTATTGCCTTTACTGACGTTGAACTGGTCGGCCTGAATGTGCGCAACCTCAGCCTGTCGGCCGGCATGACGCTGTTGGTGTTGGGCGATGATCTGGACGACGCCTTGCAGCGCGCCGATCAGGCCTTGTATCGGGCCAAGCGTGACGGGCGCAATCGTTGTGCGGCCGCGTGGGAGAACGTCGATGCCTGAACTTCGCGTCGGTGAACGACAATGGTCAGTGGCAGCGGGCAGCAATCTGCTCGATGCCCTCAATCAGAATGGCGTCGCCGTGCCTTACAGCTGCCGCGCCGGCAGTTGCCATGCCTGTCTGGTGCAATGCGTGCAAGGCCTGCCCGCCGACAATCGGCCGGACGCCTTGAGCGCCGAACAGCGTCAGCAAGGCTGGCGCCTGGCGTGTCAGTGTCAGGTCGTCGAAGATTTGCAGGTGCACACCTTCGACCCGATCACCGATGGTCGCCCGGCAGTGGTCGAAGCGCTGGACTGGCTCAGCGACAGCGTCCTGCGCTTGCGTCTGACCCCGCAACGGCCGTTGCGCTACAGCGCCGGGCAACATCTGGTGTTGTGGATCGGGCACATTGCGCGGCCGTATTCGCTGGCGAGCCTGTCGGAGGAAGACCGCTTTCTCGAATTCCATCTCGATTGCCGCCAGCCTGGTGAATTCAGCGATGGCGCACGAAAATTGCAGATCGGCGATCCGATCCGTCTCGGCGAACTGCGCGGCGGTGCTTTGCATTACGATCCCGACTGGCACAGTCGCCCCTTGTGGCTGCTGGCCGCTGGCACCGGTCTGGGCCCTTTGTTCGGCGTGCTGCGCGAAGCCTTGCGCCAGGATCACCAAGGCCTGATCCGCGTCATTCACGTGGCTCATGACGATCGCGAGCACTATCTGGCCAAACCCCTGGCGGCACTGGCTGCGCAGCGGGAAAACCTCAGTGTCGAGCTGTGGACGGCGGCCGAGTCAGCCGCCGCTTTGGCGCAACTGCGCCTTGTCTCCCGGCAAACCCTGGCCTTAGTCTGCGGCTCGACGGCCAGCGTCGACGCCTTCGCGCGGCGTCTGTACCTGGCCGGATTGCCGCGCAATCAACTACTGGCTGACGTGTTCCTGTCCCGTGGTTGAGCGCTGATATTTCAGACGCGAGACACATCATGACCGAAGCCATCCTGCTGGAACGCGAGCGCGGTTTGCTGACCCTGCGCCTCAACCGTCCGGACAAGAAAAACGCCCTGACCCGCGCCATGTACAGTCGCCTCGCCGAGGCGCTGAAACAGGCCGATGGCGACCCGGCGATCAACGCCGTGCTGATTACCGGCAGCGCCGAATGCTTCACCGCCGGCAACGACATTGCCGACTTCATCCAGCAACCGCCGAGTGACCTCGACAGCCCGGTGTTTCACTTCATGCTCAACCTGCTTGAATGCCGCAAACCGGTGATCGCCGCGGTGGCCGGCGCGGCGGTGGGCATTGGTACTACATTGTTGCTGCACTGCGATCTGGTCTATGTGGCCCGCGATGCGCGGTTGCGCATGCCATTCGTCAACCTGGGTTTGTGCCCGGAGTTCGGCTCCAGCCTGATCCTTCCACGTCTGCTTGGGCAGGCCAAAGCGGCAGAGTTGTTGTTACTGGGCGAAGGCTTCAGCGGTGAACAGGCGGCGCAGTGGGGGATTGCGACCGAAGCATTGGGTAGCGGCGCTGCGGCGCTAAGCAAGGCGCGGGAAATGGCGCTGCGTTTCGATGAACTGCCGGCCGAAGCGGTGCGTATCAGCAAGCAATTGATGCGAGCGCCGGATCGCGAGTTGATTCGTAAGGTGATCGAGGAGGAGGGCGCATTGTTCACCCAGCGCCTTCGTTCGCCAGAAGCAATGGTGGCGTTGACCGGATTTATCAAACGGCATTAAAAAGCCAACCCTCATCGGAACGCCGCCCGCCCAGCCCTCTCCCAGAGGGAGAGGGAGACGACCGAGGTGTAATGCGCTACACATCGACTTGAAAGAAACGGTCGGATTCAGCGCAGAGCTATCAGGTCGGTGCAATTCTGCAATATCCCTCAATCGGTTCCCTCTCCCTCTGGGAGAGGGCTAGGGTGAGGGGCTTTCGATTCAACGCAGACAACAAAAAGCCCCGGCACTCACATGCCGGGGCTTTGGTTTTTCAGCGCGTCACTCAGACCTGCGGGTCGCCCACGTGCAGGATCTTCATGCCGTTGGTGCCGCCGGTGGTGTGGTAGCTGTCGCCCTTGGTCAGGATGACCCAGTCGCCTTTTTCCACAACGCCGCGTTTGGTCAGCTCGTCGATGGCCTTCTGGCTGACTTCGTGCGGTTCCAGCGAAGCCGGATCGAACGGAATGGTGTACACGCCACGGAACATTGCCGCGCGGGCCTGGGCTTCGCGGTGCGGGGTGAAGGCGTAGATCGGCACCGAGGAGCGGATACGCGACATGATCAGCGGAGTGAAGCCACTTTCGGTCAGAGCGATGATCGCTTTGACGCCCGGGAAGTGGTTGGCGGTGTACATGGTCGCCAGCGCGATGCTTTCGTCGCAGCGGGTGAATTCCTTGCCGATACGGTGGCTGGAGGTCTTGCCGGTCGGGTGCTTCTCGGCGCCGACGCAGATGCGCGCCATTGCCTGCACGGCTTCCAGCGGGTACAGGCCAGCGGCGGATTCGGCGGACAGCATCACGGCGTCGGTGTAGTCGAGCACGGCGTTGGCTACGTCGGACACTTCAGCGCGGGTCGGCATCGGATTCTGGATCATCGACTCCATCATCTGGGTCGCGACGATCACCGCCTTGTTGTGGCGGCGTGCATGCAGAATGATTTTCTTCTGAATGCCGACCAGTTCGGCGTCGCCGATTTCCACGCCCAAGTCACCACGGGCAACCATCACCGCGTCGGATGCCTTGATCAGGCCGTCGAGGGTTTCGTCGTCCGCTACGGCTTCGGCACGTTCGATCTTCGCCACCAGCCAGGCAGTACCGCCGGCTTCGTCGCGCAGTTGACGGGCGTATTCCATGTCGGCAGCGTCACGCGGGAAGGACACCGCGAGGTAGTCGACTTCCATTTCTGCAGCGAGCTTGATGTCGGCCTTGTCTTTTTCAGTCAGGGCCGGCGCGGTCAGGCCGCCACCGCGACGGTTGATGCCTTTGTGGTCGGACAGCGGGCCGCCGATGGTCACGGTGCAATGCAATTCTGTTGCGGTGGCGGTATCAACGCGCATCACCACACGGCCGTCGTCGAGCAGCAGCTCGTCACCCACGCCGCAGTCCTTGACCAGATCCGGGTAGTCGATGCCGACCACTTGCTGGTTGCCTTCGGTCAACGGATGGCTGGTGGAGAAGGTGAACTTGTCACCGATCTTCAGCTCGATCTTCTTGTTGGCGAATTTGGCGATACGGATTTTCGGGCCTTGCAGGTCACCCAGCAGGGCGACGAAGCGACCGTGCTTGGCGGCGAGGTCACGCACCAGCTTCGCGCGAGCCTTGTGCTCGTCGGGGGTGCCGTGGGAGAAGTTCAGACGGGCAACGTCCAGACCAGCCAGAATCAGCTGTTCAAGAACTTCCGGCGAGTTACTGGCCGGGCCAAGGGTAGCGACGATTTTGGTACGACGGACGGACATGCAAAGACTCCTGAGTTCAAGCGCTAGCGAAGGCTACTATGCTCTTGGGGTGTAGTCATTGTTCGTTTGCACTACTTATTACTTTCTTTATTGAACACGACGATTGGCGCAAACACTTCTGAAGAATTCCCGGCAGGGGTCGATACAGAGCACAAGACAGGAGAACCCCCATGCGATTGTTGCCCATTGCCGCCCTTGCCCTCAGCGTCCTCGCCGTTTCGGGCTGCACCCGTTGGTCGATGAACCACCATTTGAACAACGCCTACAGCGCCTATGACCGCGGAAACTGCGAGCAGGTCATGCTCGAACTGTCCAAGGTCGAACGCGCCAGCCGTGCCCGCCCGTACGTGTGGCCGGAAGTGTCGATGATGCGCGGCCAGTGCCTGGAACGGCAGAAAATGTTTGTCGACGCGGCGCAGACCTATCAGTTCATCATCGCCTCGTACCCGAACAGCGAATACGCCTATCGCGCCCGTGCCCGTCTGGAAACCTTGCAGAGCCTGGGCCATTACCCGACGCGCAGCGCCGCTGCCGTGGTGCGCCCGACCCGTTTCTGATGACAGTTGTCATACAAAATCTGGCCGTGTGTACAAGCTGAGCTATAGTCGAATAACCCGGATTCAGCGTCAGGTTCCTGAATCCGGAGCAACACCCGCGACTGGCAGTTGTAAGGTGACGGCGACGTAGCGACCGTTACACCGGAAGCGGGGAGAGCGGCCGGCGAAACCGGCTCGTTCCGAAGCAAGGGTGCGGCTCTGTGATGGAGCCTTGCATGGCGAACTGCGCATGTTTACCGAACGGATCGAACGGCATCAGTTGCCGTATTTCCTCAGAGTGTTCAACAGCGTCACCGACAAGCCCATCGGTTTTCTCGGCAACCTCTCCGAAGACGGGCTAATGCTCATCAGCCAATTGCCCATGATGGTCGGCGTGGACTTTCAGTTACGCCTGAAAATCCCCGCCAGCGATGGCTGTCAGCAGGTAATCGACCTCACGGCGTGTTGCGTGTGGTGCCATGAGGACGCCACGCCGCTGCACTACGACGCCGGCTTCGTCCTGCAACGCGCACCGCCGGAATTTGGGCAACTGGTGAAGGCGTTGCAGCGTTATTTCAGTTTTCAGCCGTTGCCGGCTTCGGCCTGATTCAAACCCGCTAAAAGCTTCGCGAGCAGGTCGCGCCTACCTTCGATTTGTGGTGTGTAACAGATCTTGTGGGAGCGGGCTTGCCCGCGAAAGCGTCTCCACTGGAACACGAGTCGCTCGGTCAAGCTGGGTCATACACCTGTTCGTTATTCAGCCTTTTCGGCTAGCCACATTCCCACTCCACTCCCTGATCAAGCGCCATCTCCAGATGCTGCGTTTTGCTTTTTTTCGGCCATCTCGCGCCTCACAGCCATCACCGAACCCGGCGTATCGAAACGCCTTGTCGACAAGAGTACCGTTGGTCGGGACTGTCAGGTTTGACAGGTGACATGTATTTGCAGGAGCGCTGATTCTGGAATCGGTTTTTAATTCACGAATGCGGGAGAAAGAACAGTGACGGATGATTCAGAAATTCCCCTTGGCTGGGCAGCGCCTACTTTTTCTCCCAATGTTAGCGGAACTCTTCAACAGTTCCCCCTGACTATTCGGGTCAACACAATACCGAACAACCTGACAAAGCGTGAGGTCCACTTCAAGCTTAATGGCAACCATTGGTACGAAATGGATCCAGGCTCAAACTCGAACGAGCAATGGTACGACGTCATTATTCCTGAAATAAAACATAGTGACCGTCTGGAAATACATACGCGTTACGTGGGGGGAATGGTGGGATCGGACTGGGGCTTCTCAGGGCAGTTCCGCATCATCAAGCCTTTGGGAATTATCTGGCCGCCTCAAAATAGTTTTGTTTCTTCATCAATAATTATCTCTGGCACCGGAGCCTGGGATAATCCCGTAATTGAGGTGACGACAGGCGACAAGTCTTTCAAAGGCACGCCAAACCTTGACGGGACCTGGTCTGCCGCATTGGAAAAACTTCCCCTCGGCAGACACAGCGTGCATGCAACACAGACTTTCGGTGGTAAAACTTCCAAATCCACGGAATGGAATTTAACGGTAATCGAGGAGCCGCGAATAATATCTCCAGTAAGCGGTGCAGTGATCGGTGAGGCAAAACCGATTGTTTCCGGCACTGGTGAAGTCTATGCAAGTATCAACCTCCACCGGCGAGGAAACCCCCTGGATAGATATGGTTCAGGAATTGTAGAGTTTGACGGTCACTGGAAAATAGAGCTGACCAAAGCGCTCTCATGGGGAAGTTTCATACTGGTCGCAGAACAAACGTTCGAAAAATCGACATTGCTTTCTAACCCTGTCGATCTCACGGTTAACCTTTCGCCCGTTATTTTAGATCCGGCGGCGGGTACGCTACAGTCTCAATCGTTTGACCTTTCAGGTGATTTGGCCATCCAGGGTGCCATCCTGGCTGTTTACATGGATTTGGGATCAGAGCACGTGGGGGAGGCCGCGGTTTCGGCTGGGACCTGGAGAGTGCCGGTAAATGTCCAGCCTGGACCCGCTTCACTCGTAGCGATACAAACTCTGGACAATGTCCCTTCACCTCGCAGCGCGCCTCGAGATTTCCGGATCCGGCCTCCCAAACTGGCAGAGCCTGATGTCACCTTTCTTCCTGATACAAGCTTGAAATTCTCCGGTACCGGTCATTACGACAAGAACCTGCGGACCGAAATCCAGTTCTCTGCCAGCGACAGCTCGCTGCCTTTGCCTCCCAACGTCCGCGTCGATGCCCAAGGCGAGTGGGAAACTGCCCCCGTTGTCTGGCCTCTGGGCAGCTACGATGTGACGGTGATTCAAAAGATCGCCGACAACGCCAATGGCTGGATCGAATCGCTGCCGCTTGAATTCGAAGTCCACAACAACATGCCGGATATCACCGAGGCGAGCTACACCGAGGAGTATCTACCCGTCTTCAGCGGCGAAGGTTACACAGGCGCCACCGTCTCGCTCAGGTTTCCCGATTCAACCGAGGCTGCACGAAGTGTAGTGGTCGAGAACGGCAAATGGTCCACCCCGGCATTGGTGAAGTGGGGGCCAACCAACAAGCGGGAAGTCCGCATTACACAGCATCTGGGAGACCATTCCTCGCAACGTCCTTTCAGCTTGCACGTCACGATTCCACCGCTGGCGCCAGGCCTGGATGATCCTTCCGAGGAGGGGCTGGAGCCGATATTCAGCGGCACTTGTTGGTCTGAAGCGCTGGTGAAGCTCCGGTTCAGCGACGACGGCTTGGAGTACGAAGCGGATGTGGAGGGTGAGCGCTGGGCATTTCAGCGAACCAAAGCATTTGAACCCGGAGTCCTCCACCGCGTCACCGTTACCCAGATCGTTTTCGATCTCCCTTCAGTGCCGGCATCGAAAACCTTCACTGTCCACAGAGTCATGTTGCAACCGCTCATCGTCGCGCCGGTATCCGGCTCAGAAGTGGGATACGACGTCACCATTGAAGGTGATAACGGCATGCAGGGCGCGATGATGCAATTGCATGACAGCCAGATGGGAAGAACGCTGGGTGCTCCGCTCGAATTGCTTGAGGAGGGCAAATGGTCGATCGAACTACGCGATCTGGAGCTGAGGCCTTACTTCCTCCACGCGCAACAGATACTTAACGGGCAAGAGTCGCCCAACAGCGCTGTGCACGAACTCAAGGTGGTGGTGCCGCCGCCTCGATTCAGGACGCCGATCCCTGGCGGGAAAGCGCCGCGCACCTCGAAGATTGTTGGCACTGGCCGACCTGGCGCGCGGGTGGAGGTCTGGCTGGAAGGCGCTACTGAGCCATTGCTGACGGATATTGAGGTGAACGCGAAAGGCTGCTGGGAAGCCGAAGTGAGTTTGCCGGTGGGCAACACAACCATCTGGGCCTTTCAAACCTTCGTCCACAATGGCATTCCGCAGCGCTCTCAACCCAATGAGCGTTTGCGTTACAAGGTCGTGCCGGCGGCGCCGTTTATCGAGACCCCGTCTGCCGATGACCATGTTGGCCGCCGGGTCGTGGTGTCGGGTTTCGCGACGCCCGGCGACACCGTGACTGTGACGCTGGGTGGCGACCAGGCCAGCGCCAAGGTGCGGGAAAACCGGACGTGGTCGGTAATGCTGAAGCCTGGGCAAAACGAAGGCAATCATGAACTGGAAGTTGTGGCGGCTTACGAAGGGTTTGAATCCGATAGCGCGAAACGCACGGTTCAGCTGGCAACTTATCTGCCCACCATTGAGATACCCGCGCCGGGACGCTGGGTCAGCAACCCGGTGCTGTTTGCCGGCACGGGCCGTCAAGGTGTCGGTGTTCTGGTCGACCCGTTCAACCCGGACAAGACATGGGCAGCGTCGATTCAGGTCGACCCTGACTGGCAAGGCCTGTCTGACCAAGCGCTACCGTTGGGTGGCAACTGGTGCCGTTTCAAGCTGCAACCAAGCGATAGCGATCCGCTGGGTTCCGACTGGGTCGCCAGTGAGCGGTTTGAAATCGAATCAGCACCGACGGATAAATCACGCTTGTAAATTTCCGATGAACGGGCATTAAACCTGTCATTTCTGACAGTTGGCGGCTGCTGCGTTCAAGCGCTAAATCCTTATGGAACGCTAGGTCCGCCTGACACGACAGTCAGGCGGACCGGGCCCGTTATCGACTCAAGGAATGTGACCATGGCTGATTCACTCCGTCCCGCTGCGCAGTTGTTCATTCAGCTGTTTGGTGAGCAAACGTCCACTGCGCCAAACCGGCTTTCGAAGCTCTGGAGCTACGTTGAGCAGGGGGAATCATTTTTCCCTCTGGTCGAAAAGGGGCTTCCGGTGCTGGTCGGCGAGTACGGACTTGAGCAAGAAGAGGCCCGGCGCTTTTTGCGCCGGGCCAACAGCCTGGCGACCTATGTGCGGCGTCGATTTATTGAACATCACGAGCAGGCGGACAAAGTCGGGCCGACAGGACCGTCCAGTGGTTTGATGTCGCTCGTTAAGGGGCCGCAACTGGAGCGAATATTCGATCTGCAATTGGGAGCCAAGTGCCCCTCGGATTCTCTGGAGTCCATGTTCGGGCCTTCGGCGTATCTGGTCTTCTTGTATCGATTGATTCGAGACTTGATCGAATCCGTTGGTGACGACACCAAGCTGCCGTTGCATGAGCGTCGCACGGATTTGATGAAGTTGACGGTCGACAGTAAAGCGGTGAACGCGCCGGAGTCATCAGTCGACGTGATCGTACGCGTGCTACAGGCGTTCATCGCTGCGAACACGGAGGTTCCACTTGAACAGGCATTGATCAAGGCACGCTATCCCAACGGTCTGCCGTATTACCAGCATTGGATCACGGTTGATGGGGTTGCGGGTTTCAACGGACGATCAGTGGGGGATTTTGCCAACATCATTGACGAGAAATTTCCCAACTTCTTGCACTCCGGCTCCCTGACCAGGCTTGCCGCTGCGGCCCTGGCCCATGCCTCTCGGCTTGGCCCTTACCAGCAGCAGCTGCTTACTGAACCTTACAAAACCGTCGACAATTACGTTGCCTTCTATCTGGACAATTTTGACGTCGGAGCTCACATAGCTATACAGGGTCTCGCCTACATTTTTAGTTTGACTGAACATGCAAATCTAGTGGCAGAGGAAGTTATCAGTCTTTTATCGGTTGGGGATCACACACCGTGGCGTTCTGCCAACGTGAACTATCCCGATCAGACTCTTCTCCCGGAAAGTGGACGATCCGGCTCGGTTTACATCAATAACAACGCTCATCCGGCTATTGGTATCACCGCTCAGTCGGGATCCAGCTTCAATAAAATCATGATCGAACCCACAACCAGCGAGGGTCTGAATTTCTTTGATCGACTCAACCGCAAGTTACGCCTGGACAAATGGCTGAGTCTGCCCCCTGAGCAGACTGACGCCTTGTTGGTGGCGGCGATCAGGGCCCAGGCACGCGGCGCTGAAAAGCCTGAAGTATGGGCGATTTCGGTCAACGTGATACATGCATTGGGTCTGTTTCAGCGACTGCGTGAACGCTACAACTGCACGGCAGCGGATTTCGCCGTGTTTCTCGATGAACTGTCACTGTACGGTCGCGGTGATGCACTGTCGCAGTTCGATCAGGTCTTCAACAATCAAGACAATTATCGCAAGCCGCTGAGACTCGACGGCACACCGTTTGCGCTGATACCGACATCGGATCAAGACAATCTGACGGTCAGCCAGCTATGCAGTGGTTTGGGCATTGATCTTCAGACTTACCACTACCTGGCATTGGCGATAGCCCAGGCTCATGACCTTACCGATAATCTGGTGCGCAGTCCGGCGGTCATTTCCAGTTTTTACCGTTTGGTAAAACTGCCCCGGCTGTTGAATATCACGCCGGTCGAAGGCGTGTTGATGCTCAGTGTGCTGGGGGGAGAAACCTGGCTCAAAGGGCTGGCGGGCAAGCCGCGTATTGTTGATGTGGCGGACGATGACAGCCGCACTGACGCCACGGCTGGCGGTCCGGGCGTGCTGAGCCTGATCGAAGCCATGCAGGCCTGTGTGCAATGGTGTGAGCAAAGCAACATATCGGTGTTGTGGATGTTGCAGCACGTGAGTGCACCACTGCGTCTGAGCGACTTCTCCCAGCAGGATCAGCAGTTCTTCGACAAGATCGGCACCCTCCTGCCCAGCGCGCGTTTATCCAACAATTCATTTCTCGTGGCCGGTATCCCGCCGGCCGGAGGAAGCGACTGGCTGGATTTATTGTCGATTGACAGTGAGGGGCTGGCGCCGGTTGTCGATGCCAATGGCCTGATACTGGCCACTGCCATGACGCCGGAAGATTATTCGGCCTTTGCCCGCGAGAAGCTCGAATGGGCCGTCAGGAACGGCCTGGACATTGAGGAAGCCCAGGTCAGCGTCTTGGCCGAGATCATGCTCACCGTTCTTCTGCAGGCCAGAGACGCTCAGGTTTCGCTGGTCAGGGAGTCGCTGGCAGTCTACGCCGGCATCGAGGGCGAATTGGCCATTCTGGTGCTGAACTGGGTCGATGCTTCGGTGTACCAACTGTTGCGCCAGGTGTATGACCGCACTGACCTCGAACCGCCAGCGACGCAGCGCAGGCGCGACGAACCTTCAGATCCGTTACTCGAATTGCTGGCTGTTGTGCGCCAGCGCGCCGAAGTCGTTTCAATGCTGGGTTTGAGTGCGGCCCTGGTCCGGGATTATCTGGATTATGGATATGAGGCGTGGGTCGACCAAAGCATCATCATCGATCCCTCTCAAAAATATGTGTTCTCGGTGCGCATACTTTACGCGATGACCACGCTGACCCGCGCGTTCAGCATGAGTGAACAGCCGGAGCAGAAATTGCTCGACTATCTGCGTCAGGTCCATTCGCTTCCTGCCCGACCCAGCGAGGATGCATTGCGGGTGGTGCAGCAGGCAGCAGCCATCAAACTGGCTGAATTCTTTGCCTGGAGCGCGCAGGAAGTCAGCGAATGTGTTCGCCATATCGATCCTGAAACCCAAGTGTTGAAAACCCTGGAACAACTGGATCTGCTGATGCGCGTTTACCAGTTGTCGATGCAGACCGGTATGGATGCCCGGACCATTTTGCGGATTGGAACCTTGCCGGAGACAACCGATGCCAGCGAGGCCTATGCCCAGGCAGCTGAACTGGCTTTGCTCAGTCAGACCCAGACGCGTGTGCCTGTCGTGCAAGCACCGGGCGAACTGAAGCAGTTGGTCAGGATGACTTGCGCAGTAGAACCGACGGAAGTCTTCGCTAGTAAAAAAGATGAAAAAGCGATCATTACGATGACGCTCACCGACGCCCGAGGCGCAGCGTTGAAAGGCATCGCTGTTGATTGGCACTCCGAGCTAGGGACCATCAGATCGGGCATCACCGATCCCGAAGGAGTCCTCACGGCTGAGTATTTTCCGGGCACAGTCTTGGGCACGGACAGACTTTATTTTTCCCTGAGCCTGCTCGAGCCTGAGTGGGCAGTGAGCATCGACGTCATCGCCCACGCCGAGAGCATGAATTTCCCGACCGGGCTGATGTCTCCGGTGCCAACGGAGGTCGTGCCGCTTGGTCAGGAAATCACACTCTACGCCACGATGGTGGACCAGTACGGAAACCTTGGGGCCAACATGCTGGTGGGCTGGGCCTGGGAGGTAGAAACAGATCCCGAAGAAAGGCCAACGATCCGTCCGAAACAGGGTTTCACCAATCAGCAAGGTCAAACCACGGTTTATATCACCAGCGATTTCAGCGGTGAATTCGAAGTCGGTATACGCAGCCTGGCAAGCGGGAAGGGGACTGTCTTCGAACCCATCCGATTTGGGGGGACACAAGGCCGCACCCACTCACCTGAACAAGCGGCACCGCCTTCCGCCAGTGACGCGGGAACCTCTTCCACGGAGCAAGGATCATGACATCGAACAACATTGGCCTGTTGCAGGAAAAACGTCGTACCGCGTTGCTTGAGTATTGCATCGGGCAAGTAAAGGCGGAGCGTTACCCGCCTTTGCTGACCCCAGAGGACGTGTTCGAATTGCTGCGCATCGACCCGTTGGACAGTGCTCGTGTGCAGACGTCGGGGGTGGCCGAAGCGATCAGTTGTGCGCAGCAATATATCAGTGCGGTGTACAACAAAATGGAGCCCGGTTTCGAAAACCACGAGTTTCCCCCCGAGCAGCTGGAAAACTGGGCGCTGTACAACAACTACTCGGACTGGGCTGCAGTGCAGATGATCGCGCTCTACCCGGAAAACTACATCAATCCGTTCGTCCGTCAGCGTAAGACGGATCTGTTCAAGGCCCTTGAAAACAACCTCAACCAGGCCCGTTTGAGCAGCGATTCGGTTCAAGCCGCGCTACAGGATTACTTGCAAGCCTTCGAACAGATCTGCGATCTGGATGTTGTCAGTGGCTACATGGACGGCACGACCCCGGAGCGCGCCGATTATTACTTTGTCGGGCGTCAGCGGGTGCCGCCGTTCCAGTACTTCTGGCGCAAGGCGCAAATCGAGATCACGCCCACGTGTGTGGCCGTCAACCCGGCGGCGTGGAGTGAATGGAAAGCGGTGGATATTCAACCTGCCGGGCGGGTGCTGGACATGCGTCCGGTGGTCTGGAATGGCCGACTGTGTCTGGTCTGGGCGGAGTGGCGGGACAAGGTCGGCGAGATCATCAAAGCCGATCCTCCGGATCCCGATAAGGACGACAGATCCCGATTTGTGCCCCATCAACTGGATATCAATGTGGCCTTCATGAGGCAGAACGGCCAGTGGTCGGCGCCTTTGAATTTACTCCATGGCGAGTTTGATGACGATCTCTCTGCAGGTGCCCGGCTGATTGCAACTGTGTGGGTCGACCCTCAGAATCCCAAAGGCAAGCTCGGGGTATTGCTGGACAATGATAAAACCGACACAGCTGCCTTGAACGAGACCGCGATCATCGATGTGTTGATGCGCCCTGATGTTGAAGACGGTGGTACCTGGCTGGAGCTGGCCAAGAATGAGCGATTTGTTTCTGCCTTGACAGTTCAGCACCCCTTGGGTCTTGAGGTTACTGTGGTCCCAAGTGAGTCACCGTCAGGCTCCATGGCAGCTTTTCTGGGGCTGAACGTCTTCGCCATGCGATCGGGTAATGATGATGTGCTGACGGTTGAGGGCTTTTGCAGGTCAACAGGGTTACCAGGCATCGAGAAGACTGCGTTTACCTTGCAGTTGGAACTTGCAAATATTGACGACCCTAAACCTGTGAAAAGTGATGTTGCAATCGCCGGCGATTGGACAATGCAGTTCTTGGATACCTTCAGTCGACCAAAGGGAACGTGGGACAACGTCAGGTTCACTCTAAAGAATGATATTGAAGGCTTTGGCGGTAAACAGTTTGACTTGACGATTGTCGATCTCTCGGATTTTCTCGCGCCAACGCTGCTGAAAAACACCTCGGATGCCGCTCAATTCCTCGACTTTCAACTTGGCGATGACTGGGCACTGCGCTACGTTCGGCTCAATTCGCTGTTCGGCCCCGAGTTGGTCACACGCTCCACTGTCTCTCCAGCGACTCTGATTAATTGGGACTCCCAGCATCTGTCCGAGCCACCGCCTACCAGTGTTGATTTCGAGGAACGCAATGGCGCTTTCGACGGTGCCAACGGGTTGTTTTTCTGGGAGCTGTTTTTCCATTTGCCGCATTTGATCGCGACACGCTTGCGTGATGAAGAGCGGTTTGCCGAAGCACAGACGTGGTTGCATTTCGTCTTCGATCCCCGGGCTACTGCCGACAGCAGCTCGGTACCCGAGAAACCGAGCTACTGGCGCTGTCGACCGTTGATCAACGATTTGGGCAATGCCGGCTGTGAATCCTTGGCGCCCGCCGACCCGGATGCGATTGGATATTCAGCGCCTGTGCATTTGAGGCTGCTGATGTTCATCGAATATGTGAAGAACCTCATGGCCTGGGGGGACTGGCATTACCGCCAACTGACCCGCGAAAGCCTGGTGGCGGCAAAGCTGTGCTATGTACAAGCGGGATCATTGATGGGCAAACCGCCTCTGACTCAAACGGTGAACTTGTGGCAGACCGCGACGCTGGAGAACCTTCTGGCCCAAAGTTGCACGCGTACGGCACTGGAAGATTTCGAGCAGACATTGAATTACAGCCTGGCAGATGTTCCGGGCGGCTCCGATACGGCTCCCATGCTGGGCATGTTGGGGTGTCCGCCGTTCAGGGCACCCATCAATGATGAGTTATTCAGTTGGTTCAACCAGCCGCAGTACCGCATGAACAACTTGCGCAACAACTTGACCATTGATGGCAAGCCCATGCTCCTGCCGTTGTTCAACCCACCGACTGACCCGAATCAATTGCTGCGCGATCTGGCCGCAGGTGGTGTCGGTGGCGCCAGACCGATGGGCGGACGGCTGGTGGTGATTGCGTTTCGCTGGCGCACGATCTTCGAGGTTGCCTTGCGTGCGGTGCAGGCCTTGCAGGATTACGGCAGCCAGGTACTCAATCTGCTTGAGCGGCGTGATCGTGCCGAGCAGGAAGAGCTGCAGCAAAACCATCTGGTGGAGTTGGGCAACTACGCCAGAACCGTGCAGGAGCAATCCATCGCTCAGTTGGAAGCGAGCATGACGGCGCTTGAGCAGAGCCGGACAGTGGCTCGGGAACGGGCTGCTGCTTACGCAGCCCGCTATGACGAAAACGTGTCGGCTGTCGAATATCAGGTCATGGCAAACCTGGACCAGTCCAAAGAGCTGGCGCTGACTGCCAAAATCCTCAAACCGGTAGGCGCGGCCTTGGCGGCCGCGCCCAATATCTTCGGTATGGCGATGGGCGGGTTTCGTATCGACAAAGTTACGGATGCCATCTGCTTTGGCCTGGAGATAGCTTCGTCGATGCTGCAAATCGATGCCGACAAGCAAGCTACCACCGAAGGCTATCGCCGTCGCCGCAATGAATGGGGGTTGCAACGCGATCAGGCGCTGGCAGAAATCGCGGCCATCGATGCGCAAATCGTCGCGCAGAACCATGCGATTGATGCGGCCAGAACCAACCTCGCGCAAACGCTACGAGCTAACGCTCAGGCGTTGACGATGTACAACTATCTGAAGAAGCGCGCGACCAATGCCGAATTGTTCGGCTGGATGCTGGGCCAGCTCAAGGCCTTGCACTATCAGGCTTACGACGCAGTAGTCAGTCTGTGCCTCAGCGCGCAAGCGGCGATGAATGCCGAAACCGGCGATTACGATTCCAATATTCCCTTGCCGCAGGTCTGGCAGGATCAACGCCACGGTTTGACCGCTGGCGAGCATCTGCGCGCGTTTCTGCTGCGCATGGAATATGAGTACCTGCAGCGCACCGAGCGACGGCTTGAACTGGTAAAAACCATCTCCTTGCGTCGCCTGTTCAACGATGCAATAGACCCTCAGCTCGGTATCGGTAGCTGGGAGGCTGCATTGGCGCAATTGCAGACGACCGGCTCGCTGGAATTCAAACTCACCCAACTGCTGTTCGATCGGGATTATCCGGGACATTACTGCCGGCAGATCAGTTCGGTGGAAATCGACTTGCCAGTGCTGGCGGGACCTTTCGAGGACGTGCGCGCGACCTTGCTGCAGGTCGGCAGTATGACTGCCAGCCGGGCTTCGGTGCAGTCAGTGCAGTACTTGCACAATCCGGATCCTGAGGAATTGGCCCCTTCCGATATGCTTTTCAACTTGCGTCCGGGCCAGCAGATTGCCTTGTCGGTGGGTATTGCCGACAACGGCATGGCGGCGGCGAAGCCAGATGAAGGTTTGCTCTATCCATTTGAAAATACCGGTGTGGTGTCCGCCTGGGAGCTGAAATGGCCATGGCATAAAGAACCGCCGCAGGAGGCCATGCTGGGCTCGATGAACGATGTCATTTTGCGCATTCGATATACGTGCAAGAGCGGAGATCAGTCGTTTACCGATTCGGTGAAGGAGTTGGTCAATGCAGCACAAGAGGGCCCGGCCGGCAAGGGCAAGGGCAAGGGAGTGCGCAGTCATGAATAATCCTATCGTTCAGGTGAATGAAAACCTGGTGTGCAACGGTGATTTCGAAGAAAGGTTCGATTGTTGGGCAAGGACGGGGGCGGTTGCCATAGGCCTGGCGTATTACGACAACACGCCTGTCAAACACATCAAAGCGCCGAAGGGCACGGGTGTCACGCAGGACGTCAGACTTCCCAGAGATCCTGATGGCAATGGTGCTTATTGGCTGAGTTTTCTGTGGGAAAGCAGTTTCAGCCAATCAGGCTGGGTGAGGATTTCTCAGGGAGAAATCGAGCATTACCGCATCGAACTCAAACCCGTTGGTAAACCTGATCAGGCACAACAGCGCGAGGGTTTCGGATCAGGGCCAGAGAGGCGATTCAGTCCGACCCTGCATGAAGTGGAACTGACATCGGACATCTCAAGCTCAAAGCCGCTGCGCATCGAAATATACAGCTCGACAGAGTCTTCAAGTCCATTTGGCGAACTCTGGGTTACACGCGTCAAAGTCGAGTTGAAACTCGCGCCACTTGAGTTGCAGGAAGTTGAGCTGGACGGCATGTCGTTCCCGCCCTTGCGCAAAATGTACCTGTGTCAGGGCGCCAGCAGGGGCGGAGCTTTTGGCAGCGACGCATTGATCACACCCCACGTACTCGGTTTTGTACCTGTGCCGGATAACCCTTGGGACGGCACCCCGGTTGCATTGAGCATCGACAATAACCCGCAGGGCGCGATTGTCGCGACGCCTGCTTGGGACACCCAGCAATCGCTGGACGTGCCATGGACGCTCGATTGCCCGTTAATCGATGATCAGGACTACGAATTCACCCTGAGCTTGCGCAACCGTTACACCGCGCAGGCCTACGAGATCCCCGTATCGCTGGGGCATCATCGACTGATTTTTCGTGAGGTGGTCGAGGCCGCTTACTACCCGTTGATTGAGCAAAGTGTCCGTTTGGGTGTGCAAGTAGCGTCGTATTACACCGGCCAGCCATTTGCCGGGCTTACGGTGAACTGGGCGACCGCCGAACACGGGGTGTTGGCGGCTACCGTTACTGATGAACAAGGTTGGGCTTACTTCGATTATGAGGCGAAGGCAGCAGGGGACTTCGTTATTGAAGCCTCTGTGGTTAGCCTTTATTACGAGCAGGGTGTGTGGACTCAGACGTTTGACGTACTGGTACTGGGCGAGGATCCGTGGGCACGGTTGACTGTCCGTGAAAACAACGAAATCAGGGACTGGATTGATAACAGTTATCCGAACCGGGGTTCTACCCATTCCATTGATGTAATGCTGGCGGCCAACAGTCGTCTGCGAGGCAGCGACTTCTATCTGCATTGGCACGGTGACAAGCCTGGGCAACTGGGTGTCGTGGTCAGTCCGCCACTGGAAACATCGGTGCCCATGCCGATCGATGGAGGGGGCACTGCATCCTGGACGCTGAACTGCGAAGACCGGCGCGACGGGATATTCGAGTTGTCACTGGTCTGCTCGAAGCTGTTGTTGCCGTCGCCCAGAAAACGTATGTCGCTGGCGCGCAACAGGATCAGGATCAAAGAGGTACGTCAGGCCGAGAATAGTCCGGTGGTGGAGGAACACGAATATGCGTACCTGCGCTTGCAAGTGGTGCATGTTACTGATCAGGGCGACGGCGAACCGGTGATCGGTGCGCTGGTCGAGTGGCAAACCGCCTACAGCGTCGTGCAAAGCCAAACGGGAAGCGGTGGTTGGGGGAGCCTGAAGTTTTACACCAGAGAACACGGGATTCATGCGATCACCGCGGCGGTCCGAGCGCATGAATCGGCCGAGTCGCATGAGTGCGAATTTAGCGTGACCGCGATTGCCAGGAGTTCATGGAAAGACAAAGTCAACATCACGTTTGATCGCGGCTACATCGACAATGTTTGGGGGCTTTTCTGCCGACGAGG
This sequence comes from Pseudomonas sp. B21-041, assembly GCF_024748675.1. Classification (NCBI taxonomy): domain Bacteria; kingdom Pseudomonadati; phylum Pseudomonadota; class Gammaproteobacteria; order Pseudomonadales; family Pseudomonadaceae; genus Pseudomonas; species Pseudomonas sp. B21-041. The sequence goes on along the minus strand of NZ_CP087175.1, from coordinate 4,982,024 downwards.
CCAATCCCATTCCCTGCAGGTCACGGCGCTTGCCGACAGTCCTCTTATCGGCCAGGAAATCACGTTGGCATGGGGCATTGACGACCCAGGCATCGGGTTGGTGGTGAGTGAACTTGGCGAGCCCAAGGTATTGCTCGCGGATGAACCGCTGATCTGGACCCTGAGCTCTGAGTTCATAACGAGCCGCAGCAGTATGTTCGGACTTCGGTTGTTGACCGATTCACTTGAGGATCGGGAGTTGCTCGGTCGCTTGATATCACCGGATATTTACGATGAGTTCACGCTCGTTCTGGATCAAATGCGCACCGACAAAGGTCAGTCGCTGTATCCCTGCATTGGCGCTGTGCACCGATATATTTTCAGAACGAATGCGTTGAGCCCATTGGTGGGTATTAACATGGAACTGAACTGGTACGGCAGCACGGCGGAAGAGCTGGGAATCGTGCGTAATCCTCCACAGGGAAGCATCAATTATATTGATGAAAGTGGCATGACCTGGACACTGGATTGTTCCGCTAGCCGTGGGGCCGGGGAGTTCGGTCTACAATTCTTGACTGGGGCTGGCACGATTGATGTCACCAGAATGCACTTGGGCCACAACAAACTCAGCATTGAAACCGTACGTGAGTCTGCCGTTTTCCCGATCGTGGGTCAGGACCCAGCATGGATGTGGGCGAAAGTACGTTCGGATTTCTCGGAAGCTGCCATGGTTCAAGTGCCAACGCAGTGGAAGGTGGATGGTCATTCTGAAGAACATGTGACTGCTGACGATGGCTGGGCAGGCTTTGCGTATGGGGCAACCACAGGCGGATCGGCAACGGTTGAGGTGTCTGTCAGCAGTCCGTATGACAATGCTACTGATACACGTTCGATGGAGGTCTGTTCGCTGGCCGACGATCCGTGGGCTCGATTGCAGTTCAGTATGGACAACGGGCCTGCACAGCCTTTCGGCCAGGACACCGGTTTTGCGCGTCGCAAACTGACCCATAGAATCGATGTAACTGCCCCGCAAGACACCTTCTTGTCCGGTCGAAATTTGACGCTGGGCATGGTCGGCACCGGACCTGAGGCACTCGGCATTCGTTTTACTCAGCCAGTACTCGGTTTGCCAAGGGTCTTTAGCCGCGAGGCGGGATTCACCGATTCCTTCATGGTCGATGACAAGCGTAACGGCAGTTTTGGCTTGTTTCTGGCCTGCGAAAGCCTGGCTCGATGGTCACCAGTCAATGCAATGTCGGTGGGCGAAGGCGCCCAAGTGGTGAAAATCGCCGAGCGTTCGCGGGTTAGCCAGACGCTGTACTGGGGCGAGGCTGTGTCCGAGCAGATCACCGTTGTTTCGGCCATCAGTGGCAGGCCGATGGCGGGGATGAACGTTGTCTGGCGCAGTGCGGATCTTGGCGAGGTGACGACGACCACCAACTTCTATGGCGAGGCGCGGATCCGCTTTGTGCCCAAGACGCCCGGAGCGGCGCAACTGACCGCGACGGTGGGGGATGCGCAGTATTCGGAATCGATTTCGTTGCCGTATTTCCTGCATGAACCTCGACAGATCAAGGAACTGTTCAGCGATGATTTGACCGGTTATCCAGGGCAAGAAATTTCAGCTCAGGCTTTGGTGGTCTCAGCCAATACCGGCGAGCCTTTGGCTAATGTCGAAGTGATGTGGGAATACAACAACACATCTTTACCGGCAACACTGACGGGTACCAATGGGATGGCAACGGTGCATTTTGTCTTGGGCACTGCAAGTGAGGCAGCGTTGTGGGCGTCGGTAAAGGGCGGCTTGGCTGGCTGGGATGTGGAAACGCTGCGGTTGACTGTCACTGAACGTCCTGCGGTTGTGAAGTCCGTCGTCGCTGCACCGAATCCGGCTTTCGTGAACGACTGGGTAACCATGACTGCGTTGATCGTAGACAAGGCTTCTGGAGAACCGATGCCGAAAAGGAAAATTCTTGTCTCCATTAACGGCAGGCCATTCATTGATTCCAGTACAAATGGCAACGGTAAATACGAAACCGCTTGGAGGGTGGTGGAACAGTCGGAAACCGTTTCCCTTGACGTCAAAGTCGAGAATCCTGACGGTACCTCGAGCAGCGGATCTGTGCTCGTGCGGATCGAGAGATGATCAAAACGCCGCACTTCTCTTCCAACTGAGATACTGCGTCACCAGTTCGGCCCCCAACTCGGCGGGCCGGACATCCACCACCGGAACGCCATGAGCACTCAACCGCTCATGGAGTTCTGCCCGCTCATTCAGGTAACTCACCGTGCCGCAGTAAGCCAGCGCTTCGGGCAGCGTTTGCACCGTGGTCTGGCGTAACGTATCCAGCGTCTCTTCGCGCAGGCTGGCGACCAGTACCCGATGTTGTGCGCTCAGGCGTTTGACCGCGCTCAGCAGTTCCTCATCGTCCTCATCGCGCAGGTTGGTTACCAGCACCACCAAGGCCCGGCGCTTCTGTCGCGTCAGCAGTTGATTGGCGGCGGCCTGATAGTCGGCAGGGCGCTGCGTGCTGTCGAGGTCATAAACCGTGTTCAGCAGTACATTCAGTTGTGCGCTGCCTTTGACCGGCGCGAGATGGCGTGGGTGTTCGCTAGCGAAGGTACTCAAACCCACCGCATCGCCCTGACGCAAGGCTACATAACTGAGCAACAGGCAGGCATTGAGCGCGTGGTCGAAGTGCGACAGTTCATCGTCCTGGCTGCGCATGCGTCGGCCACAGTCGAGCATGAGGATAATCTGCTGATCGCGCTCGTCCTGATATTCACGGGCAATCGGTGAGCGTTGGCGTGCGGTGGCTTTCCAGTCGATCTGGCGCAGGCTGTCGCCTTCACGGAATTCGCGCAGTTGATGGAATTCCAGGCCCTGACCGCGCCGTTGCCGTTGGCGCACGCCGAGCTGGCTGAGCCAATTGTCCACCGCCAGCAACTCACCGCCGTAGAGCCGGGCGAAGTCGGGGTAGACGCGGGTCTGGTCGCTGACCCTGAGCAAGCGTTTGCCTGACCATAATCCCAAGGGGCTGGGCAGGTTGATTTCGCACTGGGTGAAGTTGAAATGACCGCGTTTGAGCGGGCGCAGACGGTAGCCGAGCAGGCTGCGCTGGCCGGGTTGCAATTCAATCGACAACGGCAGGTTTTCGAAGCTCAGGCCTTCTGGCGGATGGTCGAAGAGTTGAATGTGCATCGGCTCGCTGAAGTCGTGTTCGATTTCCAGGCGCACCTCACTCCAACGGCCGAGTGCCAGGCTGCCGGGCATCTGCCGAGTGATGCGCGGTGTTGGCAAACGGTGCAGACGCAACGCATCCAGCGCCGCCAGAGCCAGCAGCGCGAGCAGCAATCCCCAGTTGATCGATATCAGGCTCGCCGGGATATCGATCTCCAGTGCGCGCAACGTGCCCAGCACAATGCCGATGAGCAGCAGGAAGGCCAGCCAGATCAACAGCAGGCGCGAGGGTTTCACAGGCGCGGCGCCGGAACTTGGTCGAGTAATTGTGCGAGCACCTGATCGACCTGCAGGCCTTCGATGTCCAGCTCCGGCGCGATGCGTACGCGATGGCGCAGCACGGCCAGCGCGCAGCCCTTGATGTCGTCGGGAATCACGAACTCGCCGCCACGCAACAAGGCGCGGGCACGGGCGCAACGCACCAGGGCAATCGAGGCGCGCGGCCCGGCGCCCAGGGTCAGCCCCGGCCAGGTGCGCGTGGCGCGCGCCAGGCGCACGGCGTAATCGAGAACCTGATCGTCCAGTGGCAAATCACTGGCAATCCGTTGCAGGGCTTGCACATCCTTGGCTTGCAACACGGTGCGCAGCGGTTGCACATCGAGCATGTCGGCGCGGGTCGAGCGGCAGACCTGGCGCACCATGTTCAGCTCCTGATCGGCGTCGGGGTAGTCCATGCGCACCTTGAGCATGAACCGGTCGAGTTCGGCTTCCGGCAGGGGATAAGTGCCTTCCTGTTCGATCGGGTTTTGCGTTGCGAGAACCATGAACGGTTGCGCGATGGGCAGGGCACGACCTTCGAGTGTGACCTGACGCTCTTGCATCGCCTCGAGCAAGGCAGCCTGGGTTTTTGCCGGGGCGCGGTTGATCTCGTCGGCCAGCAGCAGATTGGTGAACAACGGGCCTTTGCGCAGCTTGAACTGCTCGGTTTGCAGGTCGTACACGGCATGGCCGGTGACGTCGCTGGGCATCAGATCCGGGGTGAATTGAATCCGCGCAAACTCGCCGCCGAAACAACGGGCCAACGCCCGCACCAGCAGGGTTTTGCCCAATCCCGGCACACCTTCGAGCAGCACATGACCGCCGGCGATAAGCGCCGTCAGCACGTCATCGATCACCTGGTTCTGGCCGATCAACGCTTTTTGCAATTCGCCACGTACTGCTTGCGCCAACTGGCTGGCACGCTGGCGTTGCTGGGCGGCGTGGCTGGCGCTGCCGGGCTCGATCTGTTCAGTCATAGCGTGTTCCTCAAAGTTTGCAGGTGGGCGACCTGGCGGCAGAAATCGGCGCTGGACATGCGCCGATCCGGCACCGGGCTCAGGGCCTGGCTGATGGCGCGGGTGGGTTGTCGGGTCAGACGCGACAAAGCCAGCCATTGTTCGGCAACGTTTAATTGGTCAAAGCCGGGGTGACGGCGACGGGCACGGCGCAGAACGTCCTGTTGCAGTGCTTGCAGCAACGCCTGCTGGCCGTTGTGGCGCAACAGGAAATCGGCGCTGGCGCGCAGGTGTTCCTGCAATTGTCGGCGTCCACTCGGGGCGGGTAGTTGCAGTGGGCCGTGACGCACGCCGACGTGCCAGAGCCAAAGCCCGATCAACGCGAGCAAAGCGACAATGGCTTGCGGGAAGTAGCGCCAGAGCAAGGTCAGCAGGCCATCGTGCTCGGTGTTGTAGATCAACGTGACGTCGGTGTCGGCGCTCAAATACCAGAGCAGCCAGGCGTTGTCGTATTGGCTGATGGTCTTGTTCTTCCACAACTCGGCGTCGGTGACCACGGTGATCGTGCCCAGGCTGTAGGGCAGCTGCATCATGTGCGTGGCCTTGGCGCTGTTGGCCCACGCTTGCGCCAGATTCTTCGGGTCGTCGAGGTGGAAGTCGGTGTCGAAGCCAGCGTAGGCCGGTGCGTCTTCGTCTTCCAGATAGAGTCTGGTCAGTTGCGGGAAGCGCTCTGGTTCAGCGTCTGCGGGTAAGTCTTTCAGATCCTTGCTCAGGGATTGATGCAGTTGCACGCGATCGAGCAACAGATCGTTGCTTTGTTTGCTCTGCTCATCCCACAGCGACTCGGCGACGAACACCAGTCGCCCACCGGCCCGGGTCCAGTTCAACACTTGGTCAACCTGACGCGGGGTCATGTGTGAGCGGTCGTTGAACAACAGCAACGTGTGGCGGCGCGGGTCGATATCGGGGAGTGCCGCGAGGCTTTCGGCATGGCTGACGTTGAGCCCGCGTTCACGTAAAAACAGCTCGGCGGCCAGGTATGGATTGGCTTGCGCGGCGGGCGAGGGGCCGTGATCGACTTCTTCCTGATAAGGCGTGGCGTTGAGGTAGAGGAACACGCTCAGCGTGCCGATTAACAGGGCTATCAACGCAGCCACCCACCACAGTGTCCGGCGATTCAACGGGCGGCTCCGGGACCAAACAAGGCGCGCCAGCCATCGCACAGCTCCTGCTTCAGGGAGGCTGCCGGGACGCGATGCCCATAGGCCATGTTCTGCCAATGGGTGGTTAGGCTGCGGCTGAAGGCGAGCAGTTCCGGGCGTTGCAATTGTTCAACGTGCGCGAGCACCTGAAGTTCGGTGTCAGCGGGTTTCAGGGTCATATCGAAGTCGTGGAGCAGATGGCTGAGCAGCCCTCGATACAGCAGGCCCAGCGCTGCACGGGGTTGGCTTTGCCAGAGGTGTTCGGCGCTGCCTGCAATGTCGCCAGGCAAGGTGTCGCGGTTCAAGTCCAGACCGAAGGCTTGTTGCGGCACCGCGCGTTTCGGTTTGGCAGGCAGTCTCGGGCGGCGGCTGACGAACGCTTGGAGATAGTCGCGATAACGCCAGATCAGCCAGCCGAACGCAGCAATCACCGTGCCCCAAAGCAACACTTCAATGATCTTCGCCAGCACATTGAAGTGTTGCCCGTCGAGCCAATCCAGCAGGGTTTTCAGCCACTGCGGTGCTTCACCGGGTTTTTGCGCTGTGGCAGGTTTCGCCGGATCGTCGCTAAAGCGATAGCGGGTGACGGATTCCTTGTTCTTGAACGGCGGTTGCTCAAGCAGTGCCTTGATGCTGTCCCGTGAGGCCTGACTGGTCAGAGGCTGATTCAACAGTCGCGGTGCCTGTGGACTGTCATCCGGCTCTGCCGCCCACGCCGAAGGCACATTCGGCAGCACCAGAAAGACCGCCAGCAGCACTCCCAATACACCGTTGTTCAGGCGCTGTCGCAAGCGGCGAAACACCAGTTCGATATCCCAGGCTTCCAGTTGTGTGCGCCGGTTCAGATAAAGACTGAAGCCGCAGGCGACATAGATCGGCTCCCACACCACCAGCACCAGTGCGTAGAAGGCATTGGTCAGGTGTTCGAGCCAGCGCCAGTCTTGATCCGCCGCGAGTATCAGCGACTGCCAGCTCCAGTCCGTTTCGATTTGCTGCGGCAGCAGCATGTAGAACAGCACCATCAGGCCGATCCACAACGCGGTTTCCAGGTGCACGCCGATGATGGTCAACCACTGCGCGGCACCGGCGTTGCGTTGCAGGAGCACGTGCAGGCGTTGTTGTCTGGCGCTGCCATCGAGGCCTTCGAGTTGCACCACCGGCAGCAGAAAGCTGCGGCTGAAACTCAGACGGCGCCAGGTCAGGCTGGCCAGCAATTGCGGTTTGAGCAGGCGCGGCCATTCGCGCAGGGCTTGCTTGAGTGTCGGCGTTTCGCCAAACAGCGCTTTCGACAGGATGTACAGCGGCAGGCGTTCATAAGCCGGTTTCAGCCACCAGAAGATAAACACCGCCAGTGACGGCGAATCCCACAGCAACAGACTGAGCAACGCGAATAGCGGCAGGGTGACAATCGCCCAACTGGTCATCAGCAGACGCCGATGTTGCTGGCTCATCAGCACGCCCAGGTCCATGGCTTCCCAGGTCGTGCGCGGGCGGATCACCACGGTGGCGTCACTCAGGCGCATGGCGGGTCCTTCCGGCGAACAACAGATAGACCGCGACCAGAGCCCAAAGCGCGGCGCCGACCAGATACTTGGTCAGTGGTGTGACGCTGGTTTTCGACGACCAATAAGCTTCGATAAACGCGGCAATCAACAGGAACAACATCACGCCGCAGACCAGCAACACGCTTTTGCGTGCGGCGCGTTTCAGCGCTTCGCTGCGGGTCAGCCGCCCGGGCGCGATCAACGCCCAGCCGAGTTCCAGGCCGGCGGCCCCGGCGAGGGCGATGGCACTGAGTTCGAAGGCGCCATGGGCGATGACGAATGACCAGAAGGTCTGGCCGAAACCGATCTCGCTGAGGTGCCCGGCCACCGCACCGATGACCATGCCGTTGTAAAAGAGAAAGAACGCACTGCCGACGCCTAGCAACAAGCCACTGGCGAAAGTCTGAAAGGCAATGCCGATGTTGTGCATCACGTAGTAACCGAACATCACCCAGTCCTCGCTGGCCGCACGTTCGGCGGGGCGCCCGAGGTGTCCGGCGACCGGGTCGTACATGCCTTGCATCTCGCGCACCTGATCGGCGGGGAGCAGGTTGTAGACCAGTTCGGGAAAGAAATACACCAACACGCCGACGCCGATCAGACTGCCGAAGAACTGCAGGCTGGCGACCAGCACAAAGGGCCATTCGGCACGAACCAGGCGGGGGAAGTCGGCGAGGATGAAACTCAGCAGATTGGCGCCGAGTCGACTGCGGTGACGGTACAGCTGTTGATGGCCGCGTAGTACTTGTTGTTGCAGCGAATCAATGAGGAAACTGCTGTAGCCGCGTTCCTGCGCCAACGCCAGATGCTGGCAAAGCCGGCGGTAGGCTTTGGGGAAACCGGCGACTTGCGAGGTCTCCTTGCCGCGCTCAAGGCGTTCAAGGGCTAGCGCAAAACGCTCCCATTCGGCCTTGTGCCGCGTTTCGAAAAGACTTTGCTTCATGTCGGGCCCAACAAACCGCGAGCGATGCCATTGAGTTCAGCCACAGCCTTGGGCGCAGAAATGTGCAATGGCTGGGCGAGCAGGGCCGCCAGTTCATTGACCCGTGCTGGCGACAGTTCTTCTTGGCGTTCGGCAAAGCCCAGCACGGCGCGTTGTTCGGCGAGTGTCAGGGGCACTGGTGAGCGTCGAGGTTCGGCATCAGGCAGTTGCGGACGACTGAGCGGGCGTTCGCTGTAGACCACCAATGTGCCGGCGGCGATGTCGCCAAGGCGTTTGAAGGTCGGGTGTTGCAGGCAACTGAGGGTGCCGAGGAAGTAGCCGAAGGGCAGCAGATCGACAAAACGCAGCAGGTTGCGCAGCAGTGAGGCCGACCAGCCAACCGGGGTGCCGTCATCGTGCACCACGCGCAGGCCCATCCATTGTTTACCCGGCGAGCGGCCCTGACGCAGCACTTCGAACAGCACCATGTACCACCAGCTGATCGCAAACAGCAGTAGCGAGCCGAGGCCCATGCCGAGCTTGCCGAGAAACGCCAGGGCGATGAACAGCACCCCCATGATCACGCCGCGCAGGGCCAGATCGATCGCAAAGGCTACGGCACGCACCATTAACCCAGCGGGTCGCAACGGCAGGTCGATGCCTTCCGGCGTTTCGACCTGATGCCGCGTATCCAGCGGCGGGGCCAGCGGTGCTTTCCTTGGCGGTGCTGTGGTCTCGAGCATGGGCTACCTGGTGTTCGCCTGTTCGGGGTGCAAGTGAGGTCGATGCTAGCAGCCTCTCGGGGGAAAACGACATAACTATGTATTGCACATCGTGAAGTACGAAGTGTTTGAATGACACGAGGCTGGCCGCGAGCGCGGTCGAGCGCCTAGACTTTGCCGATCTTCTGTTCAGGAACCGCCCGTGACTTCAATCTTCTGGTACGACTACGAAACCACTGGCATCAATCCGCGAAACGACCGCCCACTGCAAGTGGCCGGAATTCGCACCGACCATGCGCTCAACGAGATCGACGAGCCGGTCAACCTCTATTGTCAGCCCAGCGAAGACATCCTGCCGCATCCGGCGGCCTGCGCGATTACCGGCATCACCCCGAGCCAGTTGGCCGAAAAAGGCTTGAGCGAGGCTGATTTCATGACGCGGGTGCATGCCCAACTGGCGGCCCCCGGCACCTGTGGCGCGGGTTACAACACCCTGCGTTTCGACGACGAGATGACCCGTTACAGCCTGTATCGCAACTTTTTCGACCCGTACGCCCGGGAGTGGCAGGGCGGTAACAGTCGCTGGGATCTGATCGATGTGGTGCGCGCTGCTTATGCGCTGCGTCCTGACGGCCTGGTCTGGCCGACCGATGACGAAGGTCGGGTGACGCTCAAGCTAGAACGCCTGACCGCCGCGAACAATATCGATCACGGGCATGCCCACGAAGCGTTGTCGGATGTGCGCGCGACCATTGCACTGGCACGGTTGATCCGCGAGAAACAGCCAAAACTCTATGACTGGCTGTTCCAGTTGCGTAGCAAGCAAAAGGTCATGGATCAGATTCGTCTGCTGCAGCCACTGGTGCATATTTCCGGGCGTTTCTCGGCCGCGCGCAGTTATGTCGGTGTGGTGCTGCCATTAGCCTGGCATCCAAAAAACCGTAACGCCTTGATCGTCTGCGATCTGCACCTCGACCCGCAGGGGTTGCTCGATCTGGACGCGCAGACCCTGCGCCAGCGTTTGTACACGCGTCGTGATGATTTGCTGGAAGGCGAATTGCCGGTGCCGCTCAAGCTGATTCACATCAACCGTTGTCCGGTGGTGGCGCCGCTTGCGGTTTTGCGCGCGCAGGATCAGCAACGTATGGGGCTGGACATGGCGCTTTATCAACAGCGAGCACTGCGGCTAACTGACGCACAGCAAGTTTGGAAAGATAAAGTTGCAGAGATTTATGTCAGCGAAGATTTCATTCCGAGCGAGGATCCGGAACAACAGTTGTACGACGGATTTATCGGTGACCGTGACCGACGTCTATGTGAGCAAGTGAGGAGCGCTGACCCGGCACAACTAGCGCAAGAGCAATGGCCTTTCGATGACGAACGTTTGCCTGAATTACTCTTTCGATATCGCGCACGCAACTTTCCCGAGACGTTGAATTTCGAAGAGCAAGAACGCTGGAGAATATTTTGTCAGCAGCGTTTGTCCACGCCTGAGTGCGGCGCACCGAATACCTTGAAATCTTTTAGCGAGGCGGCCGAGCAATGGTCGATTAATGCCACGCCGATGCAGAGTGAGGTGCTCAATGAATGGCAGAATTATGTCCAGGCATTGCGCAAACGTTTGAATCTTTGAATTCGAACATGACCGGGCTTAAATCCCGGGCATAAAAAAACGCCAGCATTCGCTGGCGTTTGTTTTTCGCGGATCGCTCTGCGAAGACGTTGCGGCTTAGCCCAGCAGGGTAGCCCAGCCTTCAACCACGTCACCGCCCCACTTGGCTTTCCACTCTTTCAGAGTTTTGTGGTTGCCACCTTTGGTTTCGATGACTTCGCCGTTGTGCGGGTTTTTGTATTGTTTAACTTTGCGAGCACGCTTGGTGCCGGTAGTTTTTACTGCGCCGCCGCGTACTGCTTTGGTTTTAGCTTCCGGATCCAGCAGCGCGATGATGTCACGCAGGGATTTGGAGTATTCGCCCATCAGGGTGCGCAGTTTGCCTTCGAATTCCAGCTCGGCTTGCAGTTTGTCGTCTTGGGACAGGTTCTTCAAACGGGCTTGCAGCTCTTTGATGGCTTCTTCGGTGGCGCGATATTCGTTGATCAAGGACATGATTACTACCTTAGTAGAGTGCGGGATGGCAGGTGGACAGTGCCGCAATAATAGTCAGGCTGTTTCATCAAGTAAACATTTAACCAGGGTTTTTATTTAAATTAGTTACGAGAAACTGCTCTCTATTGAATATTCAGTTAAATAGTGTGATCGAGTCATCACAGATATTCACAGTTGTCTGATCAAGCGATCCCGCAGGATCAGTACCAGTCTGTCGGTTACTCATCAAGAATCCGTAGCACTGAGCCTGGCGCCTCCCGCTGCTGATCAATACTGCAGTTTTCCTGCGCAGCCGCTAGAATGGCGGCCTTTGCGAAGTTCTGGAGTTTCCCCCTCATGCGCACTTTTCGGCTGGTGATATCTTGCCCGGACCGCGTTGGCATTGTTGCCAAAGTCAGTAATTTTCTGGCAGCCCACAACGGCTGGATCACCGAAGCGAGCCACCACTCGGACAACCAGGTGGGCTGGTTCTTCATGCGTCACGAAATTCGTGCCGATTCGCTGCCTTTCGGTATTGAAGTGCTGCGCGAGAAGTTTGCGCCGATCGCCGAAGAGTTCTCGATGGACTGGCGCATCACCGACACCGAGCAGAAAAAACGCGTTGTGCTGATGGCCAGCCGCGAATCGCACTGCCTCGCGGACTTGCTGCACCGCTGGCACAGCGATGAACTGGACTGCGAAATCTCCTGCGTGATTTCCAACCACGACGACCTGCGCAGCATGGTCGAGTGGCACGGCATTCCTTATTACCACGTCCCGGTCAATCCGCAGGACAAGCAACCGGCATTCGACGAAGTGTCGCGTCTGGTCAAACAGCACGATGCCGAAGTGGTGGTCCTGGCGCGTTACATGCAGATCCTGCCGCCAGACATGTGCCGCGAATACGCGCACAAGGTCATCAACATTCACCACAGCTTCCTGCCGTCGTTCGTGGGTGCCAAGCCGTATCACCAGGCGTCGCTGCGTGGCGTGAAGCTGATCGGCGCGACCTGCCACTACGTGACCGAAGAGCTGGACGCCGGCCCGATCATCGAGCAGGACGTGGTGCGTGTCAGCCACAGTGACAGTATCGAAGACATGGTGCGTTTCGGTCGTGATGTCGAGAAAATGGTGCTGGCTCGTGGCCTGCGTTATCACCTCGAAGACCGCGTGCTGGTGCACGGCAACAAGACTGTGGTGTTCTGATCTCAACCACACGGGCTTGAAAAACCAAGGGTCTGGGCGTTCAATCGTCCAGACCCTTTTTCATTTCAGCAGTGAGGATAAGCCATGGCCGATCCACTGGACAAAGCCACTTCCAAAGCGCCGGCGACGTTGGGCGAAGGGTGTTTGAGTCGATATGATCCCGAGGACATGAGCCCGGAGGATGGCACCGAGTTTCCCGGCGCTGCGGAATTGTGGGAACAATTGCAAGAGAAGTCCAGCGACAACAAAGACGATACCTGAAGCGCGATCATGCAGGCGCAGCCGAAGGCGCGGGCCGCGACCGGACAATCAAGCCTGCCCCACCTTCATCAATTTCCTCAACAGCGGCCGGCCCAGCATCAACAAAAACACCGGCCCCCCGACCAGCAGATAAAAGTAATACGTCACCACCCGCCAAATCAGAATCGCTGCCGCAGCGGTGGATTTCCCCACCATCGGCGCCAGCAACGCTGCCGCCGTCAACTCCGCCGCCCCCGCGCCGCCCGGCAGCAGGCTGAATTGCCCGGCGCCCAGTGAAAGCATCTGCACCAGAAAACTCCACGCCCACTGCAAGTCCGCGCCCAGCCCGCGTAGCGCCAGATACAGCACGCTGTAGCGCAGCAACCAATGCACACAGGTCAGGGCGAATACTTTGATCAAAGTTTGCCAGGGCAGCTTCAACGTATCGGTAAACGCCGCGAGAAAATGCAGCAACTTGCGCGCCCAGCGGCGGCGGGTACTGGCCTTGACGTTCATCCTTGCCAACAGGCGACCGCTCAGGCGGATCAAGGTGCGGTGATAGCGCGCGACCAGCACACAACTGAATAAACCGCCGAACAGCGAAATCGCACTGACGGTCAGCAACCACTCGAGGCGATCGCTGAGGTGCTGGAACAGCGCATAAATCAAAATGCCGCTGAGGGCGCAGAGAAAGAACAGCAAATCGCTGAGCTGATCCATGGCAAACACCGCGCTGCCCCGCGCCGGCCGCACGCCCGATCGGGCCAACAGGGCCATGATCGTCAACGGCCCGCCGCTGCCACCGGGAGTCGCGCAGTAGGCGAATTCGGCGGCCATCACTACACCAAGGCTTTGCAGCGGCGTGACGCGCTCGCGCTGATCGCCGAGTAGCAGGCGCAGACGCAAGGTATTGACGCCCCAGCAAAGCAGGATCATGCCGAACATGATCAACAGCCAGTGCAACGGGAAACTCTGCAGCCGCGCCCAGGTGTCGCCGCCACCCAGCACAACCGGAATCAGCACCGCCGCGAGCAGGCCGATCAGCAAGAGAATGCCGCGACTCATGCGGCGCTTCCCAGTTGACCGCGCTGTTGGGCGAGCCAGTGGATTTTGGTCATCGGTACGCGTCCTTCTCTCAGTAGTCGTTCGAGGGTGTGCAGCCAGTAATCACGGGAAAAGCCGTGGCGCATGTCCACGGGATGCAAGCCTAGACGAATCACCGACGCCCGACGCCAACGCTGTTGACGCTGCTCGCTGACAATCTTCGACAGACCCCTTCGCCAGGCGCTGCGAGCGCTCCAGACCAGACCCGGCGCATCGATCGCGGTGAAATCCGGCAACCGATACAGATGCTGCGGATCGCTGGTGTAGCGCAGGGGCAGCTCGCGCAGGGCCTGGCGGGTGCCGTCGCTCATCAACCACGCCGGGGCAACGAAACCGTGCAGTGGCCAGTCGTGGCGCTGGAAGACTTCGATGCCGGTGCGCAGGCGAGCGAGGGCGGTTTCACGAGACAAACGGTAAAACTCCCCCTCATGGGTGTAAACGCGGCGCATGAACCAGTCGTGCGGCGTCGTCGGGCCGGGCTCCTGGTCATCGTGGAAATAACCATGCAACGCCAACTCATCGCCACGGGCGACGCGCTCATCGAGCCGTCGGCAAAATGCCGGGTGATCGTCGAGGACATTGTGCCGGTGGAAATTCGGAACGACCAGCCACGTCATCGGCACGTTGCCCAAGGCGTCGACGGCCTCGACAAACGGCTGGTAATCCGCCCACGTCGACGGAGCGACGTCGTGCAGCACCAGCAACACGGCGCGGTTGTTCATCGATTCAAGCATTGGCCACCTTGGGCAGCGTATGTCCGAGTACGGCGTGATAGTGGCCCAACAAACTGTCGACCACCGTATCCCACGCATAGTGGGTTTCGACATGCTGGCGCGCCTGTGTGCCAAGTTTGCTACAGCCGCGACTGAACAGTTCCCGCACGGCATTGGCCATCGCTTGCGGGTTGTTCGGTGCGCACAGGAGGCCGCAGGAATCAGTGACGATCTCTTCGAAAGCCCCGGCGGCCACGGCCACCACGGGAATGCCGCAGGCCATGGCTTCGAGGATCACCAGGCCGAAGGTTTCCTGGTCGCCGGCATGCAGCAAGGCATCCGCACTGGCCATCAACTGCGCGACGCGTGGCGCGGGGCAGAATTCGTCGATCACACTGACGTTTTCCGGCACAGCGGTGGGCATCGACGAACCGACCAGTAGCAGGTGATAGCGCGGGCCGAGGCGTTGCATGCATTTGAGCAATACCGGCAGGTTTTTCTCTTTCGAGCCGCGTCCGGCAAAAATCAGCAGCCGGGTGTCTTCGGCGATGCCCAGTTCTGCACGCAGTTGCGGGTCGCGGGCTTTGGGGTGAAAGGTTTGCAGGTCGACGCCCAGCGGTTGCACGAACACATTGCGTACACCGAGGCCGCTGAGCTTGTCGGCCATGATCTGACTGGGCGCCAAAACCCGATCGAAGTTGCCGTAAAGCCTGGTGACATACGCCTCGATATTCGGTGTGACCCAATGGCCCATGCGATTGCCGATCAGCAAGGGCAGATCCGAGTGATAGAAACCGATTACCGGCACATCCAGCTGTCGTCGCGCATCAAGGGCGGCCCAGGCGGTCAGATAAGGGTCGCCGACTTCGATCAGATCGGGCTGTAAATCCTGCAGGACGTTTCGCCATGGCGCGAGGCGAAGGGGGAATCGATAGCCTTTGCCGAAGGGCAGGGCGGGGGCGGGAACCGTGTAAACGCCGTCGTGTTCGCCGAAGTGCGCACCGGGAATCAGCAGGCTGTGGCGGGTACCGGATTTGACTCCGAGCCGGCGGTGTTTGGCATCCAGATAAGTACGCACGCCGCCGCTGGCCGGGGCGTAGAACATGGTGATGTCGGCGATATGCACGGTGATCAACCCTCCGTTGCGTGGTTCTCCCTTGGTTGACCTTTATCAAGAATAGATGTTCGGTCGGGATTGCGCGGCCCCCTCACCCTAACCCTCTCCCAGAGGGAGAGGGGATTGACCGAGGTGGATGTTGGAGGTACGCCGACTTGAGAGACCTGAGTCGAACTCAGGTTTTGAACAGCACGAAGATCGGCTCCCTTTCCCCACACCATTTTGAGGGAGAGGGACTGACCGAGATGTTTGGGTTTTATGCATCGACCGGAAAGTCTTCAGTCGAACTCAGGTTTTGAGGAACATGAAGATCTGCTCCCTTTCCCCCTCGCCCCCCCTGGGGGAGAGGGCTGGGGTGAGGGGGTAAGGCTCTTGATCTTCAGATGCGGAAACTGCCAACCAGTTGTTTCAGACGCGAAGCCTGCTGCTCCAGGTCCGAACACGCGCGCAACGTCGCCTGCAAGTTCTCCACGCCTTCCTGGTTCAGCGTGTTGATCTCGGTGATGTCGACGTTGATCGACTCCACCACAGCCGTCTGCTCTTCGGTCGCGGTGGCCACCGACTGGTTCATCCCGTCGATCTCGCCAATGCGCTGGGTCACGCTGTTCAAGCGCTCCCCGGCAAGGTTGGCAATCTCGACGCTGTCCTGGCTGTGACGCTGGCTGTCGCTCATGGTGCTCACCGATTCACGGGCGCCGACTTGCAGTTCCTCGATCATGTTCTGCACCTGTTGCGCCGATTCCTGGGTGCGGTGCGCCAGATTGCGCACTTCATCCGCCACCACGGCAAAGCCCCGGCCGGCTTCACCGGCACGTGCCGCTTCAATGGCCGCGTTGAGCGCCAAGAGGTTGGTCTGTTGGGAAATGCTGGTGATCACTTCGAGAATCTGGCCGATGTTCACGGTTTTGCTATTCAGCGACTCGATGTTGCTGCTCGACGCGCTGAGCATGCTCGACAGTTGATTCATCGCCTTGATGCTGCGATCCACCACTTGCTGGCCGTCTTCAGCCAGACCGCGCGCGTCGCTGGCCTGATTCGAAGCCTGGGCGGCGTTGCGGGCGATTTCCTGCGCCGCGGCGCCGAGTTGGTTGATCGCCGCGGCGACACTGCTGGTGCGTGAGGCTTGTTGGTCAGAGTTGTACATCGATGAGTTCGATGCCGCGACCACGCGCAGGGCGACTTCGTTAACCTGGCCGGTGGCCGACGACACTTCGCGGATCGAGCCGTGAATACGCTCGACGAAACGGTTGAATGCGGTACCGAGCACGCCAAATTCATCGTTATTGACGATGGTCAGGCGTTTGGTCAGGTCGCCTTCGCCATCGGCGATGTCTTCCATGGCGCGGGTCATCACGTGCAGCGGCTGGATCAGCAGGCGGATCAGCATGCCGAGCAGGGCAATGATGATTGCCACGGCAATCACGGTCGCGATCACTGCCGAGGTGCGGAATTCGCTGAGCATCGCAAAGGCCTGATCCTTGTCCACCGACAGGCCGATGTACCAGTTCACCGACGGCAGGCCTTTGATCGGCGCGAAGGTGACGATGCGGGTCTTGCCATCGACGGTGACTTCGCTGAAGTCGCTGCTGATGCGCGGGGTGTCCTGTGGATAGGCTTCTTTCAGTGATTTCATCACCAAGGCCTTGTCCGGGTGCACGAGGATCTTGCCGTCGGCGCTGACCAGGAACACATAGCCCATGCCGTCGAAGTCCCGGGCGGCGAGGGTGTCGACCAGCGATTGCAGGCTCAGGTCGCCGCCAACCACACCCACGCTCTGGCCGGCCTTTTTCGAGGCAGTGGCGATGGAAATGATCAACTGGCCGGTAGCAGCGTCGATGTACGGTTCGGTCAGGGTCGAGGTGCTGCTGCCCTCGGCACCTTTGTACCAAGGGCGCACGCGCGGATCGAAACCGTCGGGCATCTTGGTGTCCGGACGGATGGTGAAGTGCCCGGTGGCATCGCCCAGATAGGTCGCCATGAACGTCGAGGTCAGGCTTTTCTGTTCCAGCAGACTGGCGACGTTGGCGGGCTCGGGGTTGATGGCGATGTTTTGGGCGGCGTTCTCGATCAGTAGAATGCGGCCGCTGAGCCAGGTCTGGATATTGCCGGCAGTGACCTCGCCCATCTCGTTGAGATAGTTGTTCAGGTCATCGCGGATCGCATTGCGCTGTAACCAGTCGTTGTACAAGGTAAACGAGGCGAAGGCGGCGATGACGATGAGGGCGGCGGCAAGCAAAATTTTATGGCTGAAGCGCAGATTTTTGTTCATGGCTTGGGGTTCCGCTAAGGTCTTAATGTCCAGGGCATGCTTTTATAGAAGCGCGCAAAATGGGCAAGGGTGAAAACAAGCTGATATTTCCGTCTCTCCTTAGGGAAATGTCCGGCCTGACTTGTGGTCGGGGTCTCTCACTCCTCTTTATCGGCCATGCGCAATCAAAGATTAACCATTGGGTGACAAAATGCCTGACTCCTCGCAACTCGTAATCGGCGCTGATCTCGCAGGCCAACAGATCGCTCAGGCCATGCGCCTGGCCAACCGCCACGGACTGGTCGCGGGCGCCACCGGTACCGGTAAAACCGTCACTTTGCAGCGTTTGGCCGAGGCGTTTAGCGACGCCGGGGTCGCGGTATTTGCCGCCGACATAAAGGGTGATCTGTGTGGCCTCGGTGCGGCGGGCAATCCGCAGGGCAAGGTGGCCGAGCGCATTGCCGGGATGCCGTGGCTCAACCACAAGCCGCAGGCCTATCCGGTGACCTTGTGGGACATCCACGGCGAGTCCGGTCATCCGTTGCGCACCACGTTGAGCGAAATGGGCCCGTTGCTGATCGGCAGCTTGCTGGAACTGACCGACAGTCAGCAGTCGGCGCTATATGCAGCCTTCAAGGTCGCCGATCGCGAAGGCCTGTTGCTGCTGGACTTGAAGGATCTGAAAGCGCTGCTCAATCACCTCAAGGACAATCCGCAGCTGTTGGGTGAAGACGCGGCGCTGATGACCACCGGTTCCAGTCAGGCGCTGCTACGCCGTCTGGCGATCCTTGAGCAGCAGGGCGCCGAAGCCTTGTTCGGCGAACCGGCACTGCAACTTGAAGACATTCTGCAACCGACCGCCGATGGTCGCGGGCGCATTCATTTGCTCGATGCCAGCCGTCTGGTGCACGAGGCGCCGAAGGTCTACGCGACGTTCCTGTTGTGGTTGCTGGCCGAGTTGTTCGAGCAGTTGCCGGAGCGCGGCGATGCCGACAAACCGCTGCTGGCGCTGTTTTTCGATGAGGCGCATTTGCTCTTTGGCGACACACCCAAGGCGCTGCAGGAGCGGCTCGAACAAGTGGTGCGCTTGATCCGTTCCAAAGGGGTTGGCGTGTATTTCGTCACGCAGTCGCCGGCGGACTTGCCCGATGACGTGCTGGCGCAGCTCGGCCTGCGCATTCAGCATGGCTTGCGCGCCTTTACCGCCAAAGAGCAGAAATCCCTGCGCGCGGTGGCGGACGGCTTCCGGCCGAATCCGGCGTTTGACAGTTTGTCGGTGCTGACCGAGTTGGGGATTGGCGAAGCGTTGGTCGGCACGCTGACCGAGAAAGGCACGCCGGAAATGGTTCAGCGCGGGCTGGTGGCGCCACCGCAGTCGCGAATCGGGCCGCTGACGGAAACCGAGCGCACGCTGTTGATTGCGGGTTCGCCGTTCAAGGGGCGCTATGACAAGCCGATCGATCGTGAGTCGGCGTATGAAATTCTGATGGGGCGTAAAGGGCTGGCGCCGGAGGCCGAGGTGCCAGCGGGTAAGCCAGCAGATGAAGAGCCGAGCCTGGCCGACAGGGCAGGGGAGTTTCTCGGGACGGCAGCCGGGCAGGCGCTTAAGTCGGCGATGCGCCAGGCAGCCAATAACCTCGGTAAGCAATTGGTGCGCGGCTTGATGGGCTCTTTACTCGGTGGCAGCAAACGCCGCTGATCTAATGTAGGAGTGAGCCTGCTCGCGAAAGCGGTGTGTCATTCAACTTCAATGTTATCTGACACAACCTCTTCGCGAGCAGGCTCGCTCCCACATTAAATAATTATTCACGTTCGGATAGCGCTCAGGTCTTGGCTTTGGCGTGCGCCGCAAGGCGTTCCAGCGCCGCACGCAGATTCGGATCAGTGATCCCGTCCGCTGTGGCCTGAATCGTAGCCGCCGCATCCGTGGACAAATCCATCGTGTGCCCGGCCGCCCCGCGCTGCACTGTAGGCGGCTGCACCTTGAACAGAATCCGCGTCAAACTGGCGAACTCATCAAACATCTGCAGCTGCCTCTGCAAGCGTTTTTGCTGATAACGCAGACGTGTGGCCCAATGGCCATCGGTGACAATCAGCAACAGACTGCCCTCACGCCACGACGCTACATGGCAATGTTCACGGGCGGCGGGTTGCAGTTGGCTTTCGAGCAGACGCTGCAAATGCCCCAGTCGTTGGGCATGGCCGAGGATGGCTTTGAGCGGCTTGGCTTCGCGCAGGAGAACGGCGGGTGCTCTGGCCGTAAGAGGGCGAAATGCCATGATCGAACACCTGAAGTAACAGAAACGCCATGGTAGCAGAAAGGCCGAAATCACTCGCCCATTGCTTTTGCCCTCGCTTTGCCCATTAAATCAACGACTAACTTCTGCCTTGTATGACTTGAAGTTGAGCAAAACGCCCCTATTTTAAGTGAGCCCCGTCAAAGCGCAGTGCCAGCATCGTGGAACATCGCCACTTTCCTCACTTCCGTTTCCGGGTAGAATGCTCGTTCGCATGCGGCCATGAGGGCTGCACGGGCGACGCTCACGGGGCCGCCCTCCATCCCTTTAGTGTGGAAGATCCTGCCGATATGTTTGCGCCTTTGTTAAAGAAACTTTTTGGAAGCAAGAACGAGCGTGAAGTCAAACGCATGCTCAAGACGGTGCAGCTCGTCAATGCCTTCGAAGAGCAAATGGTGGCCCTTTCGGACGATCAATTGCGCGCCAAGACCGCTGAGTTCAAGGCCCGCATCGCCAAAGGGGAAACCCTCGACAAGCTGTTGCCAGAAGCCTTTGCGGTCGCCCGCGAAGCCGGCAAGCGCATCATGGGTATGCGCCACTTCGACGTACAGCTCGTCGGTGGCATGACCTTGCACGAAGGCAAGATCGCCGAAATGCGCACCGGTGAGGGTAAAACCCTCGTAGCGACCCTGGGTGTTTACCTCAACGCACTGTCCGGCAAGGGCGTGCACGTTGTGACGGTGAACGACTACCTGGCGCGTCGTGACGCCAACTGGATGCGCCCGCTGTATGAATTCCTCGGCCTGACCGTCGGCGTCGTGACGCCGTTCCAGCCGCCGGAAGAGAAGCGTCTGGCCTACGCCGCCGACATCACCTACGGCACCAACAACGAATTCGGTTTCGACTACCTGCGCGACAACATGGCGTTCAGCATGGAAGAAAAATTCCAGCGCGAACTCAACTTTGCCGTGATCGACGAAGTCGACTCCATCCTCATCGACGAAGCGCGTACCCCGCTGATCATTTCCGGTCAGGCCGAGGACAGCTCCAAGCTGTACATGGAGATCAATAAACTGATCCCGCAGTTGGAACTGCACGTTGAAGAAGTCGAAGGCGAAGTCACCAAGGCTGGCCACTACACCGTTGACGAGAAGACCCGTCAGGTCGAACTCAACGAAGCCGGTCACCAGTTCATCGAAGACATGCTCACCCGCGTCGGCCTGCTGGCTGAAGGCGAGAGCCTGTACTCGGCACACAACCTGGGCCTGCTGACCCACGTGTATGCCGGTCTGCGTGCGCACAAGCTGTTCAATCGCAACATTGAATACATCGTGCAGGATGGTCAGGTCGTACTGGTCGACGAACACACCGGTCGTACCATGCCGGGTCGTCGTTTGTCCGAAGGCCTGCACCAGGCCATCGAAGCCAAGGAAGGCCTGAACATTCAGGCCGAGAGCCAGACTCTGGCCTCGACCACCTTCCAGAACTACTTCCGTCTGTACACCAAGCTGTCCGGCATGACCGGTACCGCCGACACCGAAGCGTTCGAATTCCACCAGATCTATGGTCTGGAAGTCATGGTTATTCCGCCGAACAAACCGTTGGCGCGTAAAGACTTCAACGACCTGGTGTTCCTGACCGCCGAAGAGAAATACGCGGCGATCGTTGCGGACATCAAGGAAAGCATGGCGGCCGGTCGTCCGGTGCTGGTGGGTACTGCCACCATCGAAACCTCCGAGCACATGTCCGCATTGCTCGTGAAGGAAGGCATCGAACACAAGGTTCTGAACGCCAAGTTCCACGAAAAAGAAGCCGAGATCATCGCGCAGGCCGGTCGTCCGGGCGCCCTGACTATCGCCACCAACATGGCCGGTCGTGGTACCGACATCCTGTTGGGCGGTAACTGGGAAGTTGAAGTCGCGTCGCTGGAAAACCCGACCCCTGAGCAGATTGCCCAGATCAAGGCCGACTGGCAGAAGCGCCACCAGCAAGTGCTGGAATCCGGCGGTTTGCAGGTGATTGCCTCCGAGCGTCACGAATCCCGTCGTATCGACAACCAGCTGCGTGGCCGTGCCGGCCGTCAGGGTGACGCCGGTTCCAGCCGCTTTTACCTGTCGCTGGAAGACAGCCTGATGCGCATCTTCGCTTCTGATCGAGTGAAGAACTTCATGAAAGCCCTGGGCATGCAGCCGGGCGAAGCGATCGAGCACCGCATGGTGACCAACGCGATCGAGAAGGCGCAGCGCAAGGTTGAAGGCCGCAACTTCGATATCCGTAAGCAACTGCTCGAGTTCGATGACGTCAACAACGAACAGCGTAAAGTGATCTATCACATGCGTAACACGTTGCTGGCCGCCGACAACATCGGTGAAACCATCGCCGATTTCCGTCAGGACGTGCTCAACGCCACCGTCAGCGCGCACATTCCGCCGCAGTCGCTGCCTGAGCAGTGGGACGTGGCCGGTCTGGAAGCTTCGATTGCCAGCGACTTCGGCGTGACACTGCCGATCCAGCAGTGGCTCGACGATGACGATCACCTGTACGAAGAAACCCTGCGCGAGAAGCTCATGACCGAGCTGATGGCGGCGTACAACGAGAAAGAAGACCAGGCCGGTGCCGACGCACTGCGCTCGTTCGAGAAGCAAATCGTACTGCGCGTGCTGGACGACCTGTGGAAAGACCACCTGTCGACCATGGATCACCTGCGTCACGGTATCCACCTGCGTGGTTACGCTCAGAAGAACCCGAAGCAGGAATACAAGCGCGAGTCGTTCACGCTGTTCTCCGAACTGCTCGACTCGATCAAGCGCGACTCGATCCGTGTGCTGTCGCACGTTCAGGTGCGCCGCGAAGATCCGGAAGCCGAAGAGCAACGTCTGCGTCAGGAAGCCGAAGCACTGGCCGCCCGCATGCAGTTCGAACACGCCGAGGCCCCAGGTCTGGAGCAACCGGAAGTTCTCGGTGAAGAGGTCGATGTGGCCCTCGCCACCGCGCCGGTTCGCAACGAGCAGAAGCTGGGCCGCAACGAACTGTGCTACTGCGGTTCGGGCAAGAAATTCAAGCATTGCCACGGGCAGATCCAGTAAACCCCGTTTCAATCGCTGAAATACCCGCGCCGCGACCGGCTCCTGCCGTCGCGGCGTTTTGCCATTTAAACCACCGTCGCTGCGAGTGACGGTGCTGACATCATTGAGTAAGGAGCGCATTCATGGCTGTTGGTCTTGGTCCTTTGCCAACGTTGCACCCGGTTGCCGGTTTTGAACTCGGTATCGCCTCGGCCGGCATCAAGCGCCCCGGGCGCAAAGATGTCGTTGTGATGCGCTGCGCCGAAGGCTCGACCGTGGCGGGCGTGTTCACCTTGAACGCGTTTTGCGCGGCACCGGTGATCCTGGCGAAAAAACGCGTGCAGAACGCCGTGCGTTATTTGCTGACCAACACTGGCAATGCCAACGCCGGTACCGGCGAGCCTGGCCTGGCCGCCGCTGAACGTACCACTGCCAAACTGGCCGAGCTGACTGGCGTTGATGCCAGCCAGATTCTGCCGTACTCCACCGGTGTGATCGGCGAGCCGCTGCCGGTCGAGAAGATCGAAGGCGCGCTGCAAGCCGCACTGGATGATCTGTCGGAAAACAACTGGGAAGCCGCTGCCACCGGGATCATGACCACTGACACCCTGCCGAAGGGCGCCAGCCGCCAGTTCGAGCATGACGGCGTGACCATCACCGTCACCGGCATCAGCAAAGGCGCGGGCATGATCCGTCCGAACATGGCGACCATGCTCGGCTACATCGCCACCGACGCCAAAGTCTCCCGCGACGTCCTGCACAACTTGATGCTCGACGGCGCCAACAAGTCGTTCAACCGCATCACCATCGACGGCGACACCTCGACCAACGATTGCTGCATGCTGATCGCCACAGGTAAGGCTGCGCTGCCGGAAATCACCCGTGCTGAAGGCGAGTTTTTCGCCAAGTTGAAGCAAGCGGTGTTCGAAGTGTGCATGGACGTGGCCCAGGCCATCGTGCGTGACGGCGAAGGCGCGACCAAGTTCGTCACTGTTGAAGTCAACGGTGGCGGCAACCATCAGGAATGCCTCGACGTCGGCTACACCGTGGCGCACTCGCCGCTGATCAAGACCGCGCTGTTCGCCTCCGACCCGAACTGGGGCCGTATCCTCGCCGCGGTCGGCCGTGCCGGCGTGCCGGATCTGGACGTGAGCAAGATCGACGTGTTCCTCGGCGACGTGTGCATTGCCAGCCGTGGCGCCCGTGCGGCGACCTACACTGAAGCCCAGGGCTCGGCGGTGATGCAGCAGGAAGAAATCACCATCCGTATCGAGCTGGGTCGCGGCGATTGCAGCGAAACCATCTGGACCACTGACCTGTCGCATGAATACGTGAAGATCAACGCTGAATACCGCACTTGATCTAACCTGAGACCGAGTCGCCTGCATCGCCAGCAGGCTGGCTCCCACAGAGATCTGTGTCATTCACAAATCCCCTGTAGGAGTGAGCCTGCTCGCGATGGCGACCTGTCAGGTACCGAAGATTCCGGCCTGTCCCTCCTGATGAAAGGCACCCCCATCATGTCCCTGCACCTGATCATCGGCGACAAACTGCTTTCCTCCTGGTCCCTACGCGCCGCCCTGGCCGTTGAACTGACCGGCGCACCCTACAGCGAAGAACTGATCAAACTCGGCAAGCCCGACACCCGCGCGCTGCTGCTCAAGCATTCGCCGACCGCTAAAGTCCCGCTGCTGCAAACGGCGCGCGGCACCATTGCCGATTCATTGGCCATCGCCGAATACCTCGCCGAGCAGTTTCCGTCCGAGCAACTCTGGCCGAGCGACATATTCGCCCGTGCCCAGGCGCGATCCGCCTGCGCCCAAATGCACAGCGGCTTTTTCGCCATGCGCAATCACATGCCGTTCAACCTCAACCATGACGCGCCTCTGAACCCGGTGCCGCCGGAAGTGAAGGTCGACATCGAGCGCATGCTCGCGCTGTGGGCCGAGTGCCGTGCTGCTGCCACCGAGAGCGGGCCGTACCTGTTTGGTCGGGTGAGTCTGGCCGATGCCTTCTTCGCGCCGATTGCCGTGCGTTTGCGCACCTATCAGGTGACGCTGCCGGCCGCCGACGAAGCCTATGTTGAAACCGTCTACCAATGGCCCGCCTTCAAGGCATGGCAGAAGGCTGGACTGGAGGAGTTGAATCCGTGAAACGCGTACACGTCGCCGCTGCGGTCATTCGTGACAACAATGGCAAAATCCTCATCGCCCGCCGCGCCGACACGCAACATCAGGGCGGTCTTTGGGAATTCCCCGGCGGCAAGGTCGAGGCTGACGAAACAGTTGAAACCGCGCTGACTCGTGAGTTGCATGAGGAGTTGGGCATCGTCGTTGGCGCCGCTCGACCGCTGATCAAAGTGCGTCACGATTACCCGGACAAGCAGGTTTTGCTGGATGTCTGGGACGTGTCGGACTTCAGCGGCGAACCTCACGGTGCCGAAGGCCAGCCGTTGGCCTGGGTCACTGCGAAAGAACTGGCGAACTACGAGTTTCCGGCTGCCAACCAGCCGATCGTTGCCGCCGCGCGTTTGCCTGCGGAGTACTTGATTACGCCGGAGGACCTGGAAACGCCGGCGTTGCTGCGCGGTATCCAGAAGGCGATTGCCGGCGGGATCAAACTGATCCAGCTGCGCGCACCGAACGGCTATGACCCCAAGTATCGCGATCTGGCGGTCGATGCGGCCGGGCTGTGTGCGGGCAAGGCGCAACTGATGATCAAGGGGCCGTTCGAATGGCTCGGTGATTTCCCCTCTGCCGGTTGGCACATCACCTCAGCACAGCTGCGCAAATACGCGGCGGCGGGGCGCCCGTTACCGGCGGAGCGCTGGTTGGCGGCGTCGTGCCACAACGCTGAAGAACTGGCGCTGGCCGAGCAGATGGGCGTGGATTTCGTCACGCTGTCGCCAGTGCAGCCGACCTTGACCCACCCGGATGCACAGCCGTTGGGCTGGGAGCAGGCTGAGGCGTTGATCGAAGGCTTCAGCAAGCCGGTGTTTCTGTTGGGCGGGGTTGGCCCGGCCGAGCGCGAAAAAGCCTGGGGCGTTGGTGCACAAGGCGTGGCGGGGATTCGCGCGTTCTGGCCTGACTCTCTGTAAAGGCTGCTGACCTCATCGCTGGCAAGCCAGCTCCCACAAGGTTTTGTGTCGTTCACAAATGTTGTGTACAACTCGAAACCTGTGGGAGCTGGCTTGCCAGCGATGGCGGCCGGTCAGGCGCTACATCTCTGTCGGTTTTGGGGCCGGCTGCCAAAGAATCTCCGCAACCCCCTGCCGCCGCGCAATCAACCGCGCCGCGACAAACAGCAAATCCGATAACCGATTGATATACGCCAGCCCGACCCCGGCCAACGGCTCAATCGCATTCAAATGCTGACAGCGCCGCTCGGCACTCCTCGCCAGGCTGCGACAAACATGCGCCTGGGCAATCAACATCGAACCGCCTGGCAGAATGAAATTCTCCAGCGGCCCCAATTCCTCGTTCCACACATCGATCGCTGCTTCCAGTCGTTCGATTTCCGCCGTATTCAGCGCCTGATACGCCGGCATGGCCAGCTCGCCACCGAGATCAAACAAGCGATGCTGACAAGGCGCCAACACCTCGATCAGTTCATTCAGTTCCGGATACGTTTCGCGTTCGGCAATTAACCCGGCCAATAACACGCCGACCTGACTGTTCAGCGTATCGACCTCACCAATGGCCTCCACGCGTGGATGGTCTTTGGGCACGCGGCGGCCGTCACCCAGGCCGGTTTCACCTTTGTCGCCGGTGCGGGTGTAGATTTTCGACAGGCGAAAGCCCATGGGTTACCTCGATAATTGATTGGTTTCGGCAGCGATGGGCAGCGGTTGCGTCAACGGCAGGCGCAGGGTGAAACACGTGCCCTGGCCCGGTGCTGACTGCACCTCCATCTGCCCTTTGTGATTGTTGGTGATGATGAAGTAAGACACCGACAAGCCAAGCCCGGTGCCCTGACCGATTTCCTTGGTGGTGAAGAACGGCTCGAAGGTGCGTTTGCGCACGTTCTCGCTCATGCCGATGCCGTTGTCTTCGACCTGGATTTCAGCCCAAGGCGGATTGAGCTTGGTGCGCAGGATGATCCGCCCCGGCTCACTGTCGTCTTCGCGCTGGTGAATCGCCTGCGCGGCGTTTTTCAACAGGTTGAGCAGCACTTGCTCAAGTTCGTTGGCGGTGCCCGGTACCGGGCCGAGCGCCGGGTCGAACTGACGGATGATCGCTTGCCCCTTGAAGTCGAAACCGATGGCCAGGTCGAAGTCGTTGCCGGCAATTTCCACGGCTTGATCGATCAGCGCCGGCAGATCGCATGGCGCCATCTGCCGGGTACTGCGACGGCTGAAGCTGAGCATGTGGGTGACGATTTTCGCTGCCCGAGCGCCGGCCTGTTGAATGCCATCGAGCAATTGCGGCACTTCGCGGCCCTGCAGGTAGCGGTTCACCGTGTCCAGGTCGATGTTCAGTTGCTCGGCGGTTTCGAGGTTCTTCGGCAGGTCGGCGGACAGGCGTCGACGGATGTTTTGCACGTTGTGCAGGATCGCCCCCAGCGGGTTGTTGATTTCGTGGGCCATGCCGGCGGCGAGGCCACCGACCGAGAGCATTTTTTCCGACTGCACCATCATTTCTTCCAGCGACAGACGCTGGGTGATGTCATCGATGCGGATCACCACACCACGCCCGGCGCCGCCCATCAACGGGTAGAAGGTCAGTGCGTAATGCTTCGGTTCATCGTCCTTGAACCAGGTTACCCGCTCGATTTTCGCCACGGTGTGCTGCTCGACGGTCTGCTTGAGCTGCGGCAGAAACGGCTTGAGCGGTTCGAAGGCAAGGAAAATTGGCTGGTTCAGCGCTTCGTCCAGCCGCGTACCGGAAAGGGCGCTGGCCTCCTGATTCCACTGGGTGACGTAGAGCTGCTCGTCGAGGGCGATCAGTGCCGAGGGCATCGAGTCGATGATGCTGTTGAGGTAGTTCTGGAAACCGGTGAGTTTCTTTTCGATCTTGCTGCGCACCTGGACTTCCAGTTCCAGTTTGCGATTGGTGTGGCGGGTTTCCTCAGCCAGGCCCTGAGCCTGATCGTAAGCCGCTTGCGAGTCGTCGCGGGCGCGCTTGAGCTGCTGTTCGCGGGCTTCGATGCGCGACAGCATGGTGTTGAACGCCTCGGCGAGGCTGCCGATTTCGTCATGATTGCCGCGTGACGCGCGCAGGGCGTAGTTCTCTTCGCGGGTCACCTGACGCGACAATTCCTCAAGCTGATGAATCGGCCGGGTGATCAGGCGTTTGATCTGTCGGGCAATCACCAGCCACAACAACACGCTGAAAATCAGGATACCGAGGCTCGCGGTCAGCGTGCCGGTGTAGAACGCCATCGGCAGCTCGCTGCTGGCCACCAGCAACAGATGGCCCGGCGCGGTGCCGGGGCGGGGCAGGGTGATCAACTGGTTGCTGCGAAACTCGGTCAGTTGCCACGCTTCGATGTGCCGATAGCGTTCCGGCAGGCTGAGTTTTTCGCCGCGCTGGACTTGCGCCAGCCGTTCGCCCTTGCCGTCATAAAGGGCGGCGGCGCGCAGCGGTGAGTAACTGTCGAGTTCTTTGAGCAGACGCTCGGCGCTTTGCGGTGATTGCAGCGCTTCGCTGACCAGGCTCGGGTTGGCAATCAGCCGGCCGATGGTCTGCAAGGCCTGCGGTGCCATGCTTTCCTGAGAGATGTAATAGGCGGCGCTGATAAATGTCAGGTTGGCGACCAGCAATACAGTGGTCAACAGCACCAGCAGGGCGGCCAGCAGTTTCTGGCCGACCGGCAGGTTTTCGAGACGCTGGCGCAATGGCATCAGGTTTATCGCAGCAAAGGAACAAGTGGCCAGCGTAGCCGCTGCTCAGTCGCTGGGCAATCCACGGCTGTGCAGATGCGCGATCAGCCGCTGTTGCAATTGATTGAGGTGCGGCAGGTTCAACTGGTGGCGGGCGGCGACTTTGCAGGCGTGGCCCAATAGATAGCTGATTTCGGTGCGGCGCTGGTTGGCGACGTCCTGAAACATCGATGAGTAATTGGCGGCGGTGGCGTGGATGACCCTCTCGACTTCCTGTTGCAGATTGTCGGCGGCGGCCGGCTGGCCGCAACGCTCCAGCAACTCAGCGAGTTCGGCGCACAGGGTGGCGACCTCGCAATGGTGTTCCTGCAAACCCCCGTTGCGGCAATTGTGCAGCACGGTCAACGGATTGATCGCACAGTTGAGTGCCAGTTTGCGCCACAACCGCGTAAGGATATCGGTGCTCCATTCGTGGGGGATCTTTGCCGCGTCCAGATTGTCCAGCCAGATCGGCGCGACCGGATGGCCCGCGTCGCCCAGCCAAGTGAATCCGTGACCGGCGAACACCACACGCCAGTCGCCATCGCGAAAGGCACCCTCGGTGCTTGAAGCGCTGATGCAGCGTGCCATTGGCACACGGTTGGCGACGGCGTCCTGACTGCCGAGGCCGTTTTGCAGAAGGATCAGTTCGGCGTCCGCTGTCAGTCGTGGGGCGAGGCGGGCGACGGCGTTTTCTGCGTCGTAGGCTTTGCAGGCTACCAGCAAACGGCTGATCGGCTCGGGACCGTCGGGTGTTTCGCCGGGAACCGCATAGCTGCTCGCCACACCTTGCTCCACCAGCGTCAAGCCGCCCGCAGCCTGATAGCTTTGCAAGCGTTCGGCATCACGCACGATCAGTCTGACCGGCCGGCCGGCGCGAGCCAGACGTGTGGCCCACAGTGTGCCGAGACTGCCAGCGCCGAGAATATGCCAGGGGGTGGCCATCAGTTTTTTGCTCGATTGCGTACAGGCATGTGCGGCTCGCCGTGTCGGTGGGAAAAGACCCGTTATAATGAGCCCGATTTTAACCGCAAGCCAAGCGCGCTCCATCCACATCGAGCGCGCCTTTTTATTGGAGAGATTACATGCCGTCGTTCGACGTGGTATCCGAACTGGACAAACACGAACTCACCAACGCGGTCGAGAACGCCGTGAAGGAACTCGATCGTCGTTATGACCTGAAAGGCAAAGGCAGCTTCGAGTTCAAGGAAAAGGACCTCACCGTCAGCCTGACCGCTGAAGCCGGATTCCAGCTGGAAGCGATGATCGAAATCCTCAAGCTGGCGCTGGTCAAGCGCAAGATCGACGTGCAGTGCCTTGAGGTCAAGGACGCTTACGCATCGGGCAAGCTGATGAAGCAGGATGCGATCCTCAAGGAAGGCATCGACAAGGAACTGGCGAAGAAGATCGTCGGCCACATCAAGGACGCCAAGCTCAAGGTGCAGGCCGCCATTCAGGGCGAGCAAGTGCGCGTGACCGGCAAGAAGCGTGATGACCTGCAAGAGGCCATCGCGGCGCTGCGGGCCAAGGAATTCGGCATGCCACTGCAGTTCAACAACTTCCGCGACTAAGCTTTCCGGTCGGGGAACCTCTCGGCGTTTTCAGCGTCCGAGGCCCAAGCAACGGCAGAAACGATTGAGCCCCAGCGGGTTCGGTCTTTCTGCCGCTGATTTTTTACAGCCCGGGAAGCCGGAAATCAGGAGATAGAATATGGATTTGAATGCTGAGGTGGACAACCTGGTCAAGGCATCCCAAGCGTGGATCCCGATGATCATGGAGTACGGCAGTCGCGTGCTGCTGGCCGTGATTACCCTGGCCATCGGCTGGTGGCTGATCAACAAGGTCACGCAAAAGCTTGGCGGTTTGCTGGCCTTGCGTAATGCCGATCTGGCACTGCAGGGTTTTATCAGCAGCCTGGCGAACATTATTCTCAAAGTGCTGCTGATTGTCAGCGTCGCTTCGATGATCGGCGTTGAAACTACCTCCTTCGTTGCTGCGATCGGTGCGGCCGGTCTGGCAATCGGCTTGGCGTTGCAGGGCAGCCTGGCGAACTTCGCCGGCGGCGTGCTGATTCTGCTGTTCCGTCCGTTCCGTATCGGTGACTGGATCGAGGCGCAAGGCGTGTCGGGTACGGTCGACAGCATCCAGATTTTCCACACCGTGCTGCGTACTGGCGACAACAAAACCATCATCGTGCCAAACGGCAACCTGTCGAACGGCATTATCACCAACACCAACCGTCAGCCAACCCGCAAGGTTGTGTTTGATGTGGGCGTGGATTACGAAGCCGATCTGCAAAAGGCCCGTCAGGTGTTGCTGGATCTGGCCAAGGATGAGCGCGTGTTGCAGGATCCTGCGCCACAAGCCGTGATTTCGACCTTGGGCGACAGTTCGATCACTGTTTCGCTGCGTGTGTGGGTTAAAACTGCAGACTACTGGGACGTGATGTTCATGTTTAACGAACAGTCGCGTGACCGTTTAAAGACTGCAGGGATTGATATTCCTTTTCCGCAACGCGTGATTCGCGTGGTGCAGGAATCGGCAACACAATGATAGGTTGCTAATTAATTGCCTGACTTGTCGGTCAGGCAACTATTGCAAGTGACAGGCATAAAAAAAGGCCCATCGCGAGATGGGCCTTTTTTTATGCTTCCAAACTAACCACTGACAATTACAAGATGTTCAGTGGGTACTCGGTGATCAGACGGAACTCTTTGACGTCGCCTTCGCCTTGGTCGGAGTTGGCAACGTGCCAGGCCTGACGAATGCGGAAGGACAGGTCTTTAGCCGGGCCAGACTGAACAACATATTTGGCTTCGAAGTTGGTTTCGTGGTGTTCGCCGTCTTCACCGTACAGCGGTGCGCCAGTGCTGGTGCGGTATTGGCTGTTTGCAGACAGACCGGTACCGTCGATATCCCAACCTTTAACGTAGCGAACCATGAAGCTCAGGCCTGGAACGCCGTACTCGGCCATTTTCAGGTCGTAACGGGCTTGCACGGATTTCTCGCCAGGACCGTTGAAGTCAGAGTACTGGATGGAGTTGGCGAGGAAGATCGAGTCGCCACCACGGTTGTTTTTACCCACGCCGATGTAGTCGAACGGAGTGTCGCCGTTGACCTTCTGGAAGGCCAGGGTGAAGGTATGAGCCTTCAGGAACGACAATGCAGTTGCCAGGGAGAAGGTCGTGTTGCTGATGTCACCTGCCTCCTTGTCACCGGTGTCGGTGGTGCGATAGATGTTGAAGTCAGTGTTCAGCGAAGTGTCGCCACCGAACGGGGTGGTCAGGTTCACGTTCGCGTAGTACTGGTTCCAGATATCTTCCAGCTTGGCACCGTAGAGCGAGGCGCTCAGGTTTTCGGTGATGCCGTACTTGCCGCCGAAGTAGTCGATCGTGTTGGCTTCTACGCCAGAGTAGTTGGAGTACAGACCGCCGTCACGGGCGTTCTTGTCCTGGCTGGAGCCGGAGTAAAAGTGGCCGGCTTCGAGATCAAGGTCTTTCACTTCGCTGCTCTGCAACTGGAAGCCAGTGGCAGTTTGCGGAAGGATACGGGAACCGCCGACAGCGAACACCGGAGAGGTGCTTGGCTGCATGTCGCCGAATTTCAGTTCGGTTTTAGAAACGCGGAACTTAATGGAAGCGCCAGCTTTGCCCTGACTGTCGTTGACGTCGTGAGCATAGCCGTTGGCCTTGAGGGTATCGCTACGGCTCATGTTGCCAGTACCGGAAGTACCGTCACCGCCATCCAGTTTCAAAGCCAGATAGCCGTAAGCATCAATACCTACACCAACGGTACCTTGGGTATAACCGGAGGTGAAATTACCCAGAAAGCCTTGGGTCCAGTCTTTCTGATCATGGCCACCGTCTTTGTTGTCGCGGTTGAAGTAGTAGTTCTTCAACGTCTCGGTGAGTTTCGCGTCTTCAACAAAACCTTTGGCTTCTGCCTGGTCACTAACAAACGGGGCGGCCGTAGCCACTTGAGTACTGGCGGCTGCAGCAACTGCCAGTGCGATCATGCTCCACTTCATCACGCGCATCGTGATTTGCTCCTTTGGTTTTAGAAGAGTACTGCCGTCCCACCTGTTTTATTATCTGGGCGGCTCTTTCTTTTTGTGTCGGCGCAAACTTATATCACGCCGACAATGTTGGCGATACTTGCTATTCCAACCTTTCAGCTTCTTTACGACGGTGTCGCAAATGACGTGGTGGATGTCGCAAATTCACAGTACCGACGCAGCCGGACTGACAACTTTCTCGCTGTTTATGGGCCTTTTTGCATCGGTAAAAAAGAGTCCCTGGCAAAACACTTGAATCTCCATCGGGCAACCCTGCCACTGTTCTTATGGGGCTTAAGGCATCCACTTCCAGTGGTGCGCTTATAGTCCATATGGGTACGAATGCAACAAGCGTGCACAAACCGCAATTTCGCTGCGGTTATTTTTCTGAACACCCGCCTGCGTTTGTGAAAACCTCGTGAAAGCTGGGCTTCAAGCCTGATTTTTTCATTGCTTGACGCCATTCCTCCTATGGTGTTGTCACGCCGAGAAACGCGCGTGACATCCAAAAACGTTACCGGTTCACCCCGCCAGTGAGTATTTGGCGGATGCCCGACGCAGTGAGCGTAGACGCACTGTGCGGTTTTGGTGCAAAAAAATTTACAGCTGTTCTGAATTCATACAGCTTGCATGGGCAATGAAGCTGAACGCCTCTGCTGTTTTCGGTCATTTTGTCTGGCTGAGTGTCGATGTTGGTTCCGTGCTGGTGCGTCGCGCTCGCAAATGTCACATCTCGGGGCGTTGGCAGAGCGACGGCGTACATCGTCGTCGTGAAGGCTGACGCATTCGCAGGTATGCTGCCGTCCTGTCGCTTGGTGCGCCGTCCCCATGGATCGCCGCTAAGCTGAATAATGAAGATCAGCCGGGAGTGCGCGCAGTGTTTGCTTTAGATTCACGACTTCAACAGGACACGCTGACGATCGGTGATTTCCCTCTCTGCCGACTGCTGCTGTCCAATGACGCCAATTACCCTTGGTTCATCCTGGTGCCTCGTCGCGACGATATCAGTGAGTTGTTTCAGTTGGATGTCGCCGATCAACAGCAGCTGTGGCAGGAAACCACCGCGCTTGCGGAGCTGCTCAAGGACCTGTTCGATGCCGATAAAATGAACGTCGCGACCTTGGGTAACGTTGTCAGCCAGATGCACATGCATGTGATTGTGCGCAAGCGCGACGACGCAGCCTGGCCGGCACCGGTCTGGGGCAAGCACCCGGCCAGGCCATATAGTGCCGAGCAGGTCGCTGCTATTCGCGAACGGTTGCGGCTGGTCCTGACCGAGCATTTCACCTTTGTGGAGGGCTGAGTCATGAGTCTGGAAGAACGCGTTACCGATCTGGAAAGTCGTCTGGCGTTTCAGGATGACACCATTCAGGCATTGAACGACGTGCTGGTGGCCCAGCAGCGCGTGGTCGAGCGCCTGCAATTGCAGATGGCAGCCCTGCTCAAGCGCCAGGAAGAGATGGTCGGCCAGTTCGAATCCTTTGACGATGAGGCGCCACCGCCGCACTACTGAGGCCGGTACTTTTCAGCAGGCGTAAAAAAACCGCGAACAGCACGCTGCTCGCGGTTTTTTCATGCCTGGATCAGCGTCGCGGCAGAGCGGCGATCACGTCCTCGGCTTGCAGGCCCTTGTCGCGGTTCATCACCGAGAACTCCACGCGCTGGCCTTCGACCAGGACGCGGTGACCTTCGCCACGGATCGCGCGAAAGTGCACGAAAATATCATCGCCGGAATCCCGGGAGATAAAGCCGAAGCCTTTGGAGGTGTTGAACCACTTGACGGTACCGGTATCGCGATTGGTCATGTCATAGCTGGTTGGAGCGGCAGCCGGTGAAGAACGATAGAAGCTCACAGCCAGGTGCAAGACCACGGCAACCAGTGCGATCACCAGGGTGAACAGCACCGCTGGCTGGCCGGCGATGACGGGCATCGGGGCGATCAGGGTCAAGGTTTGCAGGACGACGGTCAGTACCAGCAGCGCGCTGACCAGGTTTTGCAGATGCTGACGAGGGCCTTTGTTCCAGAAAGGAATCACTGGAGCAATCACCAGGTTCAGCAGGCCGAAAAAGGCCAGGTAAAGTGCATCGGGTTGTTGCAGGTAGGGAACGGCTTCGGATTTCAAGCTGGGTATGAACGACAGCAGCAAAGCCGCTGCGCCCATTAGCAGGTGGACGATTTTCAACATTTTGATTGGCTCACGTTTATGACGGCTCACAAGGAAGAGCTGAAGGCGCACGGTTCGCTTCGGAACAAAATAAGAGGCGGTGGACACGTTCACGGCATCAGCCTATGCGCAACGCCCCGAAAAATGGGGCATGGCGACACACTGCCTATTTAACAGCAAAGCCTGCGGCTACTCAAATCAGCCCGGCCAGCGGCATCGCCTCGGTCGATTTGTCGCAGTGTGGGCACCTGATCGGGGCTGCGGGGTGTCGACAGCCTTGCTAGAGTGGGTCTGCACCTGTTGGATGAATTCAATCGCCGTTAGGGGGTAAACATGGCAATCGATATCGGTATCAGTGAAGAAGATCGCAAATCCATCGTCGAAGGCTTGTCGCGTCTGCTGTCGGACACCTACGTGCTGTATCTGAAAACCCACAACTTCCACTGGAACGTCACCGGCCCGATGTTTCGTACGCTGCACTTGATGTTCGAAGAGCAATACAACGAGCTGGCGCTGGCCGTGGACTCGATCGCTGAGCGTATTCGCGCATTGGGCTTTCCGGCGCCGGGCGCCTATGCCACGTACGCGCGCCTTTCTTCTATCAAGGAAGAGGTGGGCGTGCCGAGTGCCGAAGACATGATCAAACAATTGGTCGATGGTCAGGAAGCCGTGACCCGCACGGCCCGTGGCATCTTCCCGCTGCTCGACAAGGTCAGCGATGAACCGACCGCAGACCTGCTGACCCAGCGCATGCAGGTTCACGAAAAAACGGCGTGGATGCTGCGCTCGCTGCTGGAAGCGTAATCCCCCTAGTGCGCGGGCCCGCCAGCGGGGCTCGTGCGCTGTCCGCAATCCTACCTGTGTCGTTGGCTTATCCTACGGAGTCGGTCAATAAGTCGTCTGGCTATAACTTTGTGTCTGCGCTTTTATGAAAGCCACAGGATGTGACTTTTCAAACAAGCAGAGATGGCAAAGGAGTGTCACTGATATGGCAGAGGGAGACAGGCGAGGCGACAGGATTGTCGGCTTGCCCCATGAGTTGAAAGTTGATCCGTTCATCAGCGAGTTCGACATGGCACTGGTTCAGCCATCGTCACGATCCGTGCGTCTGAACGGTTATGCGACCTGTCTGCGGCTGGAGCGGGTCTACTGGAACATCCTCGGCAACATGGCCGCAGATAACTGCTGTTCGATCAGCTCGCTGTTGTCCCACGTCGACCGCGAAGTGCACCTGCGTCACGGCGGGGTGAGAAATTTCAGCGCGCTGGTGCGGGTGGTGTGCGTCATGAACGGCGTCAAGCAGGCAGCAGTTGCCGAATCGCTCTGAAACGGCGGTTGCAAACGAGGTCTCGGCCTGTGCAGTCTTACGGCTGCACAGGCCGCATTTAATCGATATAATCCCGCTCTTTCGCCGCAAAGCCCTGCGCGCGGTGGCAATCTGATCGCCGAGACACCCCCATGCCGATGTACGATTACCAATGTGCTTCCTGTGGTCATCAGTTGGAAGCCATTCAAAAGATCAGCGATGCACCGCTGGTCGACTGCCCTGCCTGCCAGGCGCCAGAGCTCAAGAAACAGCTGTCCATGCCAGGCTTTCGCCTCAGCGGCAGCGGTTGGTACGAAACCGATTTCAAGACCGGGACCAAGAAGAATCTGGCCGGTGGCGACAAATCTGACTAGGGTTCAACCCCAGGTTGAACGACACGCGTGAGTTTCCGCATTGCTTTGAAAGCAACGGGATCTCCACCGAATATCGAATGACGAGAAGCGAACCATTATCATGATGCGCAGCCACTATTGCGGCCAACTGAACGAAAGCCTGGAAGGCCAGGAAATTACCCTTTGCGGATGGGTTCACCGTCGCCGCGACCACGGCGGGGTGATTTTCCTCGATATCCGTGATCGTGACGGTCTGGCCCAGGTGGTATTCGATCCGGATCGCGCCGAGAGCTTCGCCGCTGCCGATCGCGTGCGCAGCGAGTACGTCGTGAAGATCACCGGCAAGGTGCGTCTGCGTCCGGCCGGTGCGACCAACGCCAACATGGCGTCGGGCATGATCGAAGTGCTGGGTTATGAACTGGAAGTGCTGAACGAGTCGGAAACTCCGCCGTTCCCGCTGAACGAGTTCTCCGACGTTGGTGAAGAAACCCGTCTGCGTTATCGCTTCCTCGACCTGCGTCGTCCGGAAATGGCCGAGAAGCTGCGTCTGCGCTCGCGCATGACCACCAGCATCCGTCGCTTCCTCGACGAGAACGGCTTCCTCGACGTTGAAACGCCGATCCTGACTCGTGCCACCCCTGAAGGTGCGCGTGACTATCTGGTGCCAAGCCGTACCCACGCTGGTTCGTTCTTCGCCCTGCCGCAATCGCCACAGCTGTTCAAGCAACTGCTGATGGTTGCCGGTTTCGACCGTTACTACCAGATCGCCAAGTGCTTCCGCGACGAAGACCTGCGTGCTGACCGTCAGCCTGAATTCACCCAGATCGACATCGAGACCAGCTTCCTCGATGAAAAAGAGATCATGGGCCTGACTGAAGAAATGATCCGCAACCTGTTCAAGGAAGTGCTGGGTCTGGAATTCGGCGATTTCCCGCACATGACTTTCGAAGAAGCCATGCGCCGCTACGGTTCCGACAAGCCAGACCTGCGTAACCCGCTGGAACTGGTCGACGTTGCCGATCAACTGAAAGAAGTTGAATTCAAGGTGTTCAGCGGCCCGGCTAACGATCCGAAATGCCGTATCGCCGCACTGCGCGTTCCAGGCGGGGCGAGCATGCCACGCAAGCAGATCGACGATTACACCAAGTTCGTCGGCATCTACGGTGCCAAGGGCCTGGCGTATATCAAGGTCAACGAGCGCGCTGCCGGTGTTGACGGTCTGCAATCGCCGATCGTGAAAAACATCCCTGAAGACAAGCTCAACGTGATCCTCGATCGCGTTGGCGCAGTCGATGGCGACATCGTGTTCTTCGGCGCCGACAAGGCCAAGATCGTCAGCGAAGCTCTGGGCGCACTGCGCATCAAGCTCGGTCACGACCTCAAGCTGCTGACCTGCGAGTGGGCGCCAATGTGGGTCGTCGACTTCCCGATGTTCGAAGAAAACGACGACGGCAGCTTCTCCGCGTTGCACCACCCGTTCACCGCGCCGAAATGCTCTCCTGAAGAGCTGGAAGCCAACCCGGCTGGCGCTCTGTCCCGCGCCTACGACATGGTGCTGAACGGCACCGAGCTGGGTGGCGGTTCGATCCGTATCCACCGCAAGGAAATGCAGCAAGCGGTGTTCCGTCTGCTGGGTATCAATGAAGCAGAACAGGAAGAGAAATTCGGCTTCCTGCTCGACGCGCTGAAGTACGGTGCTCCGCCGCACGGTGGTCTGGCCTTCGGTCTGGACCGTCTGGTGATGCTGATGACCGGCGCCCAGTCGATCCGTGAAGTGATCGCCTTCCCGAAAACCCAGAGTGCTGCCGACGTCATGACGCAAGCGCCGGGTGTGGTGGATGCCAAGGCACTGCGCGAGCTGCACATTCGTTTGCGCGAAACGCCAAAGGCTGAGTAAGACGGGCCTGAAGGCGCATCTTCGGATGCGCCTTTTTTCTTTCTACAAAGAGCAGGTCGAGATTTTTTTGTTTGCTGGCCGCTGCATGAGCAGGGCGGGCAACGTTTCAAAGAGAATTCGGAGCGAGTTATGGCAGGTCATTCCAAGTGGGCGAACATCAAGCACCGCAAAGAACGTCAGGATGCCAAGAGAGGCAAGATCTTCACCAAGTGGATCCGCGAGCTGACCGTTGCAGCCCGTCAGGGCGGCGGTGATCCGGGTTCCAACCCGCGTCTGCGTCTGGCCTTGGACAAGGCGCTGAGCGCGAACATGAGCCGCGACATCATCGACCGTGCCGTGGCGCGCGGCGCTGGTGCCACCGAAGCGGATAACGTTGAAGAGCTGACCTATGAAGGTTACGGCCCGGGCGGCGTGGCGGTGATGGTCGAGTGCATGACCGACAACCGCAACCGTACTGCTGCTGCTGTGCGCCATGCGTTCAGCAAGTGCGGTGGTAACCTCGGCACCGACGGTTCGGTAGCTTACTTGTTCGAGCGCAAAGGCCAGATCAGCTTCGCGCCGGGCGTTGATGAGGACGCACTGACCGAAGCGGCGCTGGAAGCCGATGCCGATGACGTGGTCAGCCACGAAGACGGCTCGATCGATGTGTTCACCTCGTTCACCAGTTTCTATGCCGTGCGTAACGCGCTGGAAGCCGCTGGATTCAAGGGCGATGACGCGGAAATCGTCATGCAGCCGACCACTAGCGCCGAACTGGATCTGGAAGGCGCGGAAAAGGTGCTGAAGCTGATCGACATGCTTGAGGATCTGGATGACGTGCAGAACGTTTATTCCAACGCGGATATTCCGGAAGACGTGGCCGCTCAGCTCGGTTAAGAGCGGCTACGATTCAATGTGGGAGCGAGCCTGCTCGCGAAGGCGGATTTTCAGGCAACATCGTTGCTGATGATGAAACCGCCTTCGCGAGCAGGCTCGCTCCCACATTTGTTATGGGTTGATTTGAAAATCGTGCTTTTACCGAATCTGCAGGCGTTATGACTTTAATTCTTGGTATCGACCCCGGTTCGCGCATCACCGGTTACGGGATTGTTCGCGATACCGGGCGTGGCGGCTGTATCTATGTGGCATCCGGCTGCATCCGCACTGGTGCGGGCGAGCTGCACGAACGCCTGCAAATCGTCTATCGCGGCGTGCGCGAGATCATCCAGACCTACGGACCGGTGACCATGGGCATCGAAAAGGTGTTTATGGCGAAAAACGCCGACTCGGCGCTGAAGCTGGGGCAGGCGCGCGGTGCAGCGATCGTCGCCGGTGCGGAAGAGTGCCTGGAGATCGCCGAATATACGGCCACGCAGGTCAAGCAAGCCGTTGTCGGCACCGGCGCCGCCAATAAAGAGCAGGTGCAGATGATGGTCATGCACATGCTCAAACTCACCAGCAAACCGCAAATCGATGCCTCTGACGCTCTGGCCATTGCCATTTGCCACGCGCACACACGTTCCAGTCTGCTGCCGCACGGCCTGGGAACGGCACGCAGTCGTGGCGGGCGCCTGCGTCTCTGATAGCATCAGCATCAATTTTCCTGAAAGCCGGTTTTTGCGCCTGGGTCGTCGGCCCGAAATCCGCCTTTCGACAGTCGCCAGCCCACGGCTGGCCAACGCTCAAGGATCTGAAACGTGATTGGACGCTTGCGCGGCACCCTGGCTGAAAAACAGCCGCCGCACCTGATTCTGGATGTAAACGGCCTCGGGTATGAGCTGGAAGTGCCCATGACCACGCTTTATCGCCTGCCGTCGGTCGGTGAACCGCTGACCTTGCACACGCATTTGGTCGTACGCGAAGACGCGCAATTACTCTATGGTTTTGCCGGCAAGCGTGAGCGAGACTTTTTTCGCGAGTTGATCCGTCTCAATGGTGTCGGGCCAAAATTGGCCCTGGCCTTGATGTCGAGTCTGGAAGTCGACGAGTTGATCCGCTGCGTGCAGTCTCAGGACACCTCGGCGTTGACCAAGGTGCCGGGTGTCGGCAAGAAAACCGCCGAACGCCTGCTGGTCGAACTCAAGGATCGCTTCAAGGCCTGGGAAACTACGCCAGCCATGTTCGCGCTCGTGCCGAACCAGCCGGATGGCCCGGCGCCGGTTAACACCGCCGAGAACGATGCGGTCAGTGCGCTGATTTCCCTGGGCTACAAGCCGCAGGAAGCGAGCAAGGCGATTACCGCCATCAAGGACAAGAATTTGAGCAGTGAAGACCTGATCCGCCGCGCCCTGAAGGGAATGATTTAAGTGATTGAAGCTGATCGTCTGATCACCGCCGCGCACAGCCCGCGCGAGCGCGAAGAAGTCCAGGACCGGGCCATTCGCCCGGTCAGCCTGGCCGACTACATCGGCCAGCCGACCGTGCGCGAGCAGATGGAGCTGTTCATCCAGGCCGCCCGTGGCCGAAGCGAATCCCTCGACCATACGCTGATCTTCGGCCCGCCGGGTCTGGGCAAGACCACGCTGGCCAACATCATCGCTCAGGAAATGGGCGTATCGATCAAGAGCACTTCCGGGCCGGTGCTTGAACGTCCGGGTGATCTGGCGGCGTTGCTGACCAATCTTGAGCCGCACGATGTGTTGTTCATCGACGAAATCCATCGTCTGTCGCCGATCGTTGAAGAAGTGCTGTATCCAGCGATGGAGGACTTTCAACTCGACATCATGATTGGCGAAGGGCCGGCAGCGCGTTCGATCAAGCTCGATCTGCCGCCATTCACGCTGGTCGGCGCGACGACTCGCGCCGGCATGCTGACTAACCCGTTGCGTGACCGCTTCGGTATCGTCCAGCGTCTGGAGTTCTACAGCACGGCTGATCTGGCGACGATTGTCAGCCGTTCCGCAGCCATCCTCGGTCTGCCGCTGGATCCGGAAGGCTCGTTCGAAATCGCGCGCCGCGCCCGGGGCACCCCGCGGATCGCTAACCGTCTGCTGCGCCGTGTGCGCGACTTCGCCGAAGTGCGTGCCAAGGGCCATATCACCAAAGCGGTGGCGGACCTGGCGCTGAACCTGCTGGATGTCGACGAACACGGTTTCGATCATCAGGACCGGCGTCTGCTGCTGACCATGATCGAGAAGTTCGATGGCGGCCCCGTCGGTATCGACAGCCTCGCCGCTGCAATCAGCGAGGAACGCCACACGATTGAAGATGTGCTGGAGCCGTATCTGATCCAGCAGGGTTACATCATGCGCACTCCACGGGGCAGGGTGGTGACGCGCCATGCGTACCTGCACTTTGGTTTAAACATCCCGTCACGAATGGGTGAAATGCCCGTGGCAGACGAGTTTCTCGATGCCGTGGACGATTGATACACATTTTTTGTCGATTTATTCAGGGTTTGTACGGTCATAGGACGGTACTTTTGCGGTAAAGCCCTGAAACCATGAAAAACAGTTGCCTGGCCGGATTGGCAACCTGAGGAGTAAGCACTAGAGTATGCGCGCGCAAAACGGGCTTGAGTCGTTCGCACATCGTTGTCGCGTTTATTACGAGGACACCGATGCGGGCGGCATCGTGTATTACGTTAATTACCTCAAGTTTATGGAACGGGCTCGAACCGAGCGGCTTCGCGAGCTGGGCTTTGCCCAATCGCAGCTGGCAGGGGAGGACCTGTTGTTTGTCGTGCACTCCAGCGAAGCGCGCTATCACGCGCCGGCGCGACTGGACGACGAACTGCTGGTAAGCGCTGATGTAATCGAATTGAACCGGGTCAGCCTGCGCTTCAAACAGCAGGTCAGGCGGGCAACGGATAATGTGCTGCTCTGTGAGGGGCAGTTTTTGGTGGCCTGTGT
Organism: Pseudomonas sp. B21-041; assembly: GCF_024748675.1. Classification (NCBI taxonomy): domain Bacteria; kingdom Pseudomonadati; phylum Pseudomonadota; class Gammaproteobacteria; order Pseudomonadales; family Pseudomonadaceae; genus Pseudomonas; species Pseudomonas sp. B21-041. The sequence continues at coordinate 4,939,719 of NZ_CP087175.1, read as the reverse complement.
GCGCACTAACAGTTTGAAACCCCGGGCCCTTCCCGAAGACTTGCGTGCGGCCTTTGCCGACGCGGTCGGCCCGGGTACACACTCAAAGCAGGAGATAAAGCGTGGAAGCTAACGTCGTCGACCATTCCTCCATGTGGAGCCTGGTCAGCAATGCCAGCATCGTGGTGCAGTTGGTAATGTTGACCCTGGTGGCCGCATCGGTGACCTCATGGATCATGATCTTTCAGCGCAGCAATCTGCTGCGCGCCGGTCGACGCGCCCTGGAGAGCTTCGAAGAGCGCTTCTGGTCGGGTATCGACCTGTCCAAGCTGTACCGTCAGGCGGGCAGCAACCCTGACCCTGATTCGGGTGTGGAGCAGATCTTCCGTGCCGGCTTCAAGGAGTTCTCCCGTCTGCGTCAGCAGCCAGGTGTCGACCCTGAAGCGGTCATGGAAGGTGTGGCCCGTGCCATGCGCGTCGCCATTTCCCGCGAAGAAGAGAAACTGGAGCAGAGCCTGCCGTTCCTCGCCACTGTCGGTTCGGTCAGTCCGTACATCGGTCTGTTCGGTACCGTGTGGGGCATCATGAACTCCTTCCGCGGCCTGGCCAGCGCCCAGCAAGCAACCCTGGCCACTGTGGCCCCGGGTATCGCCGAAGCTCTGATCGCTACTGCGATCGGTCTGTTCGCCGCGATCCCTGCCGTAATCGCTTACAACCGTTTCGCCGCTCGCAGCGAAACCTTGTTGGGCCGCTACTACACCTTCGCCGATGAATTCCAGGCGATCCTGCACCGCAAAGTGCACACCAGCGAAGAATAAGCAGGTAATTTCCAATGGCTTTAATCGCTCGAGCTCGCAAAAAGCGCAAGCCGGTTGCCGAGATGAACGTGGTGCCTTACATCGACGTGATGTTGGTACTGCTGGTCATCTTCATGGTGACCGCGCCGATGCTCAATCAGGGCGTGAAAGTTGATCTGCCCAAGGTTTCCAGCGAAGCCTTGCCGCAGGACAACAACACTCAGGTTCTGACCATTTCGATCAAGGCTGACAAGACCTACTACTGGAACCTTGGCAGCGAAGTCGATACCGAGAAGCAACAGGACAGGGCCATGACTCTGCCGCAAATGACCGACGCGGTGACCAAGATCATTCGTGCCGGCACTGAAGGCGGCAAGCGTACCCAGGTCTTCATCCGCGGTGACAAGACCGTCGACTATGGTTCCGTCATGGGCGCCATGGGCGGGCTGCAGAAAGCCGGGGTCGGTAATGTTGGTTTGATTACCGAGGCCCCCTGATGCAGCAACAGCGAGAGCCGTCCGCCTCGGAAAGCTACTTCTGGCCTAGCGTTCTGGCAATTGTCCTGCACGTGCTGGTGTTCGGCATGCTGTTCGTCAGTTTTGCCTTTACACCAGAGCTGCCGCCGGCCAAGCCGATTGTCCAGGCGACCCTCTACCAACTGAAATCTAAAAGTCAGGCAACCACCCAGACCAATCAGAAGATTGCGGGTGAGGCGAAGAAATCCGCCGCGCGCCAGACCGAAGTCGAGCAGATGGAGCAGAAGAAGGTCGAGCAGGAAGAGATCAAGGCCGCTGCGGAACAAAAGAAAGAAGAAGCGGCTCAAAAAGCCGAGGAAGCCAAGAAGGCCGACGAGTCGAAGAAAGCAGACGAGGCGAAAAAGGCTGATGAAGCCAAGAAAGCCGACGAAGCCAAGAAGACCGCCGAAGCCAAAAAGGCTGAAGAGAAACAATTGGCTGATATAGCCAAGAAGAAATCTGAAGAAGAAGCGAAAAAGGCTGCTGAAGAAGAGGCCAAGAAAGCCGCTGCTGAAGAAGCCAAGAAGAAGATCGTCGAAGACGCGAAGAAGAAAGCCGCCGAAGACGCCAAGAAGAAAGCTGAAGCTGAAGAGGCGAAGAAGAAAATCGCCGACGAAGCGAAGAAGAAAGCTGCTGCCGATGCTGCGAAGAAGAAAGCGCAGGATGCGGCACGTAAATCGACTGAAGACAAAAAGGCTCAGGCCTTGGCCGATTTGCTTTCCGATACGCCGCAGCGCCAGCAGGCCTTGGCCGATGAGCAGGGTGACGAAGTCGCGGGCAGTTTCGATGACCTGATTCGTGCGCGAGCTGCAGAGGGCTGGGCCCGTCCACCTTCGGCACGCAAAGGCATGACAGTTGTACTGCAGATCGGCATGTTGCCGGACGGTACGGTGACTTCGGTCAGCGTCGCCAAGTCCAGTGGCGATGGTCCGTTCGATGCGTCGGCAGTCGCGGCAGTGAAGAATATTGGACGTTTGACAGAAATGCAGGGAATGAAGCCGAGCGATTTCGCTCCGTATCGTTCATTCAAGATGACATTCACACCTGAGGATCTAGCCTTGTGAGAAACCTTCTTCGAGGAATGCTGGTCGTGATCTGCTGCATGGCAGGGATCGCGATGGCGGATGAAAAGAACATTCTGGTTACCAGCGGCAGCGATCGGGCTACTCCGATCGCAGTCGTACCGTTCGGCATGCAGGGCGGTGCCGTGCTGCCGGACGACATGGCAGAAATCATTGGTAACGATTTGCGTAACTCGGGCTACTACTCGCCGATTCCAAAGCAAAACATGATCAGCCAGCCAAGCCAGCCGAGCGAAATCATCTTCCGTGACTGGAAGGCGGTGGGTGCTCAATACATGATGGTCGGCAGCATTGCGCCAGCCGGCGGTCGCCTGCAGGTGCAGTGGGCACTGTTCAACGTGGCCACCGAACAGAAAGTGGCTGACGGCAGTGTTTCCGGCACCACCGAGCAACTGCGTGACATGGCGCACTTCATCTCCGACCAGTCGTTCCAGAAACTGACCGGTATTGAAGGTGCGTTCTCGACGCGTCTGCTGTACGTGACGGCTGAGCGCTTCTCCGAGAAGAACACCCGTTACACCCTGCAGCGTTCGGACTACGACGGTGCTCGCGCCGTGACCTTGCTGCAATCGCGTGAGCCAATCCTGTCGCCGCGTTTTGCACCGGATGGCAAGCGCATCGCCTATGTGTCGTTCGAGCAGAAGCGCCCACGCATCTTCATGCAGAACATCGACACCGGTCGCCGTGAGCAGATCACCAACTTCGAAGGTCTGAACGGCGCGCCAGCCTGGTCGCCGAACGGTGATCGCCTGGCGTTCGTGCTGTCGAAGGACGGTAACCCGGATATCTACGTGATGAATCTGGCTTCGCGTCAGATTACCCGTGTGACCGCAGGTCCTGGCATCAACACCGAACCGTACTGGGGCAAGGATGGTTCGACCATCTACTTCACCTCGGACCGCGGCGGAAAGCCTCAGATCTACAAAACCAGCGCCAGTGGCGGTGGTGCCGAGCGTGTGACGTTTGTAGGTAATTACAACGCCAACCCGAAACTTTCGGCTGATGAAAAGACTTTGGTGATGATCCATCGTCAGGATGGCTTCACCAATTTCAAGGTGGCAGCTCAGGATCTGCAGCGAGGGAGTGTAAAGATCCTCACTGATAGCACTCTGGACGAGTCACCTACTGTTGCGCCCAACGGCACCATGGTAATCTACGCCACCCGCCAACAGGGCCGGGGAGTCTTGATGCTCGTGTCCATTAATGGACGCGTTAGGCTCCCGCTTCCTACCGCTCAAGGCGAAGTCAGAGAACCGTCCTGGTCCCCTTACCTGAAGTGAGCGGGCGCTACACGTTTTACTTAACACACTGGGGTTCATTAGGAGTTTCACGATGGAAATGCTGAAGTTTGGTAAATTTGCTGCGCTGGCTCTGGCCATGGCTGTAGCTGTAGGTTGCTCGTCCAAAGGCGGCGACAACGCCGGTGAAGGCGCTGTTGATCCAAACGCTGGTTACGGCGCAAACACTGGTGCCGTTGACGGTTCCCTGAGCGAAGAAGCTGCTCTGCGCGCAATCACCACCTTCTACTTCGAATACGACAGCTCGGACCTGAAGCCAGAAGCCATGCGCGCTCTGGACGTTCACGCCAAAGACCTGAAAGCAAACGGCGCTCGCGTTGTTCTGGAAGGCAACACCGACGAACGTGGTACTCGTGAGTACAACATGGCACTGGGCGAGCGTCGTGCGAAAGCCGTTCAGCGCTACCTGGTACTGCAAGGTGTTTCCCCAGCTCAGCTGGAACTGGTTTCCTACGGCGAAGAGCGTCCAGTTGCTACCGGCAACGACGAGCAGTCCTGGGCTCAAAACCGTCGCGTCGAACTGCGTAAGTAATTCGATATGCGAACGTGCCGTCGTGCTGTAACTGTTCTGGCTCTCAGTCTCGCGCCGCTTGCGGCGTGGGCTGCGGTTCCTGTGGTCGATGACAACTCCGGTTATAACAATAGCGGGAGCAGTTATCCGCCTGCAGGTTACGGTACGAACGGCGCCTATGCCGGGGGAGCGGCTTCGGCCCCTGCCTCGGCACAAGGCATGCTGTTCAACCAATTGCAACAGATGCAGGATCAGATTTCTCGCCAGCAAGGCGTGATCGAAGAACTGCAGAATCAGGTTGCGCGCATGAAGCAGGAATCCCTGGAGCGATACCAGGATCTTGATCGGCGCATAGGATCCGGCGTTGCACCTGCCGCGACTCCTGAGAATTCTTCTGCCGGTGGCGATGCAAGTGCTGCTGCCGGTGCTGCCGCTGGCGCCGGGGCTGCTGCCCAGGCACCTGCTGCAAGCAGCGAACCGGGTGATCCGGCCAAGGAAAAGCTGTATTACGATGCCGCTTTCGACCTGATCAAAGCCAAGGATTTCGACAAGGCCAGCCAGGCTTTTGCCGCTTTCTTGCGCAAATACCCGAACAGCCAATACGCGGGCAATGCTCAGTACTGGTTGGGCGAAGTCAATCTGGCCAAGGGCGATCTGCAAGGTGCAGGTCAGGCTTTCGCCAAGGTTTCGCAGCTGTATCCCAAGCACGCCAAAGTGCCAGACTCGCTGTACAAGCTGGCTGACGTAGAGCGCCGCCTCGGTCATACCGACAAGGTCAAAGGCATTCTGCAGCAGGTGGTGGCCCAATATCCGGGTACTTCCGCCGCTCAGTTGGCTCAACGCGATCTGCAACGCATGTAAGGTCGTGTTACCCGTTTAGAAGAAACCCGCGCTTGTCGCGGGTTTTTTCGTTAGAATTCACGCCCTTTTTCTGAAACACGCTTCTTGCGGTCTACGCGTTGGCGGGATTGCCTGAAGTGCCTGACGGAGGCGGACAGCCTGTTTAGCTGTTACGCCCGTGGCGACTATGCAAGACACATTGAGAATCACCGAAGTTTTCTACTCGTTGCAGGGGGAAACGCGGACTGCCGGGCTGCCCACGGTTTTTGTGCGCCTGACCGGTTGCCCTCTGCGTTGCCAATACTGCGACAGCGCCTATGCGTTCAGTGGCGGCACCATCCGCACCCTCGACGACATCCTCGAGCAAGTGGCCGGATTTCGTCCGCGCTACGTCTGTGTCACCGGCGGTGAGCCGCTGGCGCAGCCGAACGCCATTCCTTTGCTCAAACAGTTGTGTGACGCCGGTTACGAGGTTTCGCTGGAAACCAGTGGCGCACTTGACATTTCGGCCGTCGATCCGCGCGTCAGTCGGGTTGTCGATCTGAAAACGCCGGACTCGAAAGAAGCCCATCGCAACCGTTACGAGAACATCGAACTGCTGAGCCCCAACGATCAGGTGAAGTTTGTCATCTGCTCGCGCGACGACTATGACTGGGCCGTCTCCAAACTGATTCAGTACGGTCTTGATCGGCGTGCCGGCGAAGTGCTGTTCTCCCCAAGTCACCATGACCTCAATGCTCGCGATCTGGCGGACTGGGTGGTGGCGGACAACCTGCCGGTGCGGTTGCAGTTGCAGTTGCATAAATATCTGTGGAATGACGAGCCGGGGCGCTGATATGACCGAACAACTGAACACTCTCGAAAAACGCGCGGTCATCCTGCTGTCCGGTGGCCTGGACTCGGCGACCGTCGTGGCCATGGCACGCGCCGAAGGCTACCGCTGCTACACCATGAGCTTCGACTACGGCCAGCGTTCGCACGCCGAACTGCACGCCGCTGCCCGCGTCGCCCGCGACTTGGGTGTGATCGAACACAAGGTGATTGGCCTCAACCTGAATGGTATGGGCGGCTCGGCACTGACCGACAGCAGCATCGATATTCCGGAGGAGCTGGGCGAAGGCATTCCGGTGACGTACGTGCCGGCGCGTAACACGGTGTTCCTTTCGCTGGCGTTGGGCTGGGCAGAAGTGCTGGGTGCGCGTGACATCTTTATTGGTGTCAACGCCGTGGACTATTCCGGTTACCCGGATTGCCGTCCCGAGTTTATCGAGTCGTTCGAGCGCATGGCCAACCTGGCGACCAAGGCCGGTGTGGAAGGCAACGGTTTCCGCATTCAGGCGCCCCTGCAGAACCTGAGCAAGGCGCAGATCGTCCAGGCGGGCGTGAAGCTCGGCGTTGATTATGGCCTCACCGTTTCCTGCTATCAGGCCGACGATGACGGCCGCGCGTGCGGTAAATGCGACAGCTGCCGCCTGCGCGCAGAAGGCTTCGCGGCCGCTGGTGTGGACGATCCAACACCTTATTTTTGATTATTTTCAAAAAGGTGTTGAATAGTCCTTAAAAATCAGTATTATACGCGCCACCACACAGCGGGTCGTTAGCTCAGTTGGTAGAGCAGTTGGCTTTTAACCAATTGGTCGTAGGTTCGAATCCCACACGACCCACCATATTTGGCGGTTTAGAAAATCCGGAAGGCCCACGAAAGTGAGGATTTCCGGGTTTTTTTTTGCCTGTAATTTCGCTCCGCGTTATTTCAATACCCGCAGCGCTGACGCAGGTCAGAATCATCTTTTGTATCAACGGGATATTCTGTAGCCTTGCGCAGCTTCAATGCTGTCCGTGCCTGATAATACTCACTCTCCCGGCGGTACCCTCAAGCGGTCCGGAGCCGGGTGTATACTCGACTTTCGCGCGAACGCGCCTGCAGGTCTTGCGAACATGACGCAGATTTCCGAACGCCTTCTGGTTCAAGCTCACCTCGATGCCAAACAGCCCAAACCGCTGACGGCCGAGGAGGAGGCTTATTACCGTTCCGCCATTGCCGCCGAGCTCAAGGCTCAGGACGCGGTGCTGGTGGCCCACTTTTATTGCGATCCGGTGATTCAGGCTCTGGCCGAAGAAACCGGCGGTTGCGTCTCCGATTCCCTGGAAATGGCCCGCTTCGGCAATGCTCACCCGGCCAAAACCGTGGTGGTCGCCGGCGTGAAGTTCATGGGCGAGACCGCGAAGATTCTCAACCCGGAAAAACGCGTGCTGATGCCGACCCTGGAAGCGACGTGCTCGCTGGACCTGGGTTGCCCGGTCGACGAGTTCTCGGCGTTCTGCGATCAGCACCCGGAGCGCACGGTGGTGGTCTATGCCAACACCTCCGCAGCCGTTAAGGCTCGGGCTGATTGGGTGGTGACTTCGAGTTGCGCGCTGGAGATCGTCGAAAGCCTGATGGACAACGGCGAGACCATCATCTGGGGGCCGGACAAGCATCTGGGCACTTACATCCAGCGCAAGACCGGCGCGGACATGCTGCTGTGGGACGGTGCCTGCATCGTTCACGAAGAGTTCAAGTCCAAGCAGCTTGAAGACATGAAAGCGTTGTACCCGGACGCTGCGATTCTGGTGCACCCGGAGTCGCCAACGTCGGTGATCGAACTGGCGGACGCCGTGGGTTCCACCAGCCAGTTGATCGCTGCCGCGCAATCGCTGCCGAACAAGACCCTGATCGTTGCGACCGACCGTGGCATCTTCTACAAGATGCAGCAGCTGTGCCCGGACAAGGTCTTCATCGAGGCGCCAACCGCTGGTAACGGCGCGGCGTGCCGCAGTTGCGCACATTGCCCGTGGATGGCCATGAACACCCTTGAGCGCACGCTCAAGAGCTTGAAGGAAGGGACCAACGAGATCTTTGTTGATCCGGCGTTGATTCCGCAGGCGATCCGGCCATTGAAGCGCATGCTCGACTTTACTCAAGCGGCGCGGATGAAGCTGGCCGGTAACGCCTGAGGTCTTTCAGGCAATAAATAAACCTGTAGGAGTGAGCCTGCTCGCGATAGTGGTGTGTCAAACAACGAAAATGTTGACTGACACACCACTATCGCGAGCAGGCTCACTCCTACAGTGGTTTTCGGCGTCTGAAAATTATTTGGTCTTCTTCGGGATCCGGACGAGGCGGGTATCGGAATAGATGTCATGCCACGTGCGCTTCTGCTTGTCGTACAGCGACCAGAGGAATCCCAACCCCACGCACAGCCACGACGCAATCGACACCATAAACCGCAACAACGCCTGCCACAGGCTGATCGCCGTGCCATTGGCGTTCTGCACGCGAATGCCCCACACCTGCATGCCCAGCGTCTGACCGCCGTGGGTCCAGAACTTGGCAAAAAATGCGAACAGAACCAACACCAGCACGGTCGAGTAGAGCGGATCACCGTCGAGCTTGCCGGCATCGGTCATCACTCGCAGGCGCTCTTCACCAATTATCGCTGCCTGAATCATCTTGTAGATGCCACCCGTGACGATCAGCAGGGCGGTGCATAGCAGAAAGTCATAGAACATCGCCGCCAGACGCCGGCCTAGACCAACGGCGGGAAAATCGCCCTGTGGGGTGAGCAGGTTTTTCGACATGGCAGCCTCTGGACGCAAAATGAAGCGCCATTTTACGGATTCGCGCGCACAAAAAAGCCCCTGATATCAATATCAGGGGCTTTTTCGTAACAGAAATCAGGCTTCTGCTTGTACTTCGTCAGCCTGCATGCCTTTCTGGCCCTGCACAGCAACGAAGGTCACTTTCTGGCCTTCTTTCAGGCTCTTGAAACCGTTGCCCTGAATGGCGCGGAAATGTACGAACAGATCCGGACCGCTTTCTGGAGTGATAAAACCAAAACCTTTCTCGTCGTTAAACCACTTGACGGTACCGCTCTGACGTGTGGACATTTCTTATTTCCTTTGACGCAAAAATTAATGACAGTCTCTTTCTCATGAAAGAGTACTGGGGCTGGTTGCAGGAGAGTAAGAAGACGTCGAACGGGATGTAGCTAACTTGTAGGCTACTGCCCAGGTCACGATTCCAAGCTGACCCATGCAAACACAGTGGAGAAACTCTACGCCAACTACGGGAGAAAAAACAAGCCCTGCGAAGCCCCCGGTTTTACTGAGCTTGAGCAAGTTAATCCTCTCGCTAGTGCGGTCTTAGACGATTAGCCTGTTCAATTGTTTTCGATCGTTATAAGCAAAGTTCATATTCGAATCAGTTGATAGAAAATGCACTTTTTTGTGGCGATTGCGTTACACATTAGTGCACGCATAACGCAATCGCGTTACTTATAGAAACAGTCAATCAGCCGCGATAGTAGCGTTGTGGAACAAATGGCATTTTGCTTACAAGCATTTGCACCTTTTTCCCACGAACGATGGCCCAAACCGGTGTGTCGAGGGTGACATATGCGCTGTCGAGGTAACCCATCGCCAACGGCCCGCCCAAGGTCGGACCGAAACCACCGCTGCACACGCTGCCGATGATTTCGCCGGCTTCGTTGACGATTTCTGCGCCTTCACGCACGGGTGTGCGCTCCTGCGGCAGCAAGCCGACGCGTTTGCGTGCCACGCCATTCTGTTGCTGGGCGAAAATATTCTCCGCGCCCGGGAAACCGCCGGCCCGCGCGCCATCAGCGCGACGTGGCTTGGAGATCGCCCATAACAGGCTGGCTTCGATCGGCGTGGTCTCGGTGTTCATGTCGTGGCCGTAGAGGCACAGACCGGCTTCCAGACGCAGCGAGTCGCGAGCGCCGAGGCCAATGGCCTGGACTTCCGGTTCGGCGAGCAGGGCGCGGGCAAGTCTTTCGGCATCTGCAGCTGGTACGGAGATTTCGAAACCGTCTTCACCGGTGTAACCCGAACGGCTGACAAAGCAGTCAACGCCGAGCAGATTGACACGGGCGAACTGCATAAAAGTCATTTTTTCAACGGATGGTGCCAGCCGCGCCAGCACGGTGACCGCCGCCGGACCTTGCAATGCCAGCAGAGCGCGCTCTTCGAACAGCGCCGTAATGGTGCACTGATCGCCGATGTGTTTTTGCAGGTGGGCAAGGTCCTGATCCTTGCACGCGGCGTTGACCACCAGGAACAATTCGTCATTACCGAGGTTTGCCACCATCAGGTCGTCGAGAATGCCGCCGTTGTCGTTGGTGAACATCGCGTAACGCTGCATGCCCACCGGCAGGTCGATGATGTCTACCGGCACCAGGCTTTCCAGGGCTTTGGCGGCGTTGGCGCCGGTCAGGCGAATCTGGCCCATGTGCGAGACATCGAACAGCCCGGCCTGCTCACGGGTGTGCTGGTGTTCTTTCATCACGCCGAGTGGGTATTGCACCGGCATGTCGTAGCCGGCGAACGGCACCATGCGAGCGCCGAGTTCGATGTGCAGAGCGTGCAGCGGGGTTTTCGACAGTTGTTCGGTGGACATGCGTGGCTCCTTGAAAATTAGAGTTTGGGGGTAAGAGGCAAGATCAAGATCAAAAGCCCCTCACCCCAGCCCTCTCCCCAGCCCTCTCCCGAAGGGAGAGGGGGCTAATTACTTTTCTCTCCCAGAGGGAGAGGGCTGGGGTGAGGTCAGCATTCGATAATGTTGACCGCCAGACCGCCGCGGGCGGTCTCTTTGTATTTGCTTTTCATGTCGGCGCCGGTCTGGCGCATGGTGCGGATGACTTTGTCGAGGGAGACGAAATGCTGGCCGTCGCCACGCATGGCCATGCGCACCGCGTTGATGGCTTTTACCGAGCCCATGGCATTGCGCTCGATGCACGGCACTTGCACTAACCCGCCAATCGGGTCGCAGGTCAGGCCGAGGTTGTGCTCCATGCCGATTTCCGCAGCGTTCTCGACTTGCTGCACGCTGCCGCCAAGCACTTCGCACAACGCACCGGCCGCCATCGAACAGGCCACGCCGACTTCACCTTGGCAGCCGACTTCAGCGCCGGAGATCGATGCGTTCTCCTTGTAGAGAATGCCGATGGCCGCAGCGGTCAGCAGAAACCGTACGACGCCGTCGTCATTCGCGCCTGGGATAAAACGCATGTAGTAATGCAGCACCGCTGGAATGATCCCCGCCGCGCCGTTGGTGGGGGCAGTGACCACACGTCCGCCATTGGCGTTTTCTTCGTTGACCGCCAAAGCGTAGAGGTTGACCCAGTCGAGCACTGACAACGGATCGCGCAACGCCGATTCCGGGTTCTTGCACAGTTGCCGATGCAACGCTGCCGCACGGCGTTTGACCTTCAAGCCGCCGGGCAAAATACCTTCGTTACGGCAGCCCGCAGCGACGCAGTCCTGCATCACCTGCCAGATTTTCAACAGGCCGGCGCGGGTTTCCGCCTCCGGGCGCCAGGCGCTTTCGTTGGTCAGCATCACCTGACTGATCGACAGACCGTAGGTGGCGCAATGACCGAGCAAGTCCTTGGCGCTTTTGAACGGGAAGGTCAGCGGCGTGGCGTCTTCGACGATGCGGTCGGCACCGGCCGCGTCCTCGTCGACCACGAAACCACCGCCAACCGAGTAGTACTCGCGGCTGCGGATCTGAATCCCCGCCGCATCGAAGGCGCGGAAGATCATGCCGTTGGGGTGATAGGCCAGCGGCTTGCGGATCATTGCCAGATGTTCTTTCTCGTTGAACGCAATGCTGTGTTCGCCGAGCAGGTTCAGTCGTCCGTTGCCGCGAATTTCTTGCAGGCGCGCGGCGACGGTTTCGGTATCAACGGTATCGGGATGTTCGCCTTCGAGGCCGAGCAGCACGGCTTTGTCGCTGCCGTGACCTTTACCGGTGGCGCCGAGGGATCCGTACAGCTCAACGCGAACGCTGGCGGTGGTGGTCAGCAGGTTTTCACGTTGCAGGCCTTCGGCGAAACGCGCAGCAGCACGCATCGGGCCGACGGTGTGGGAACTGGAGGGGCCGATGCCAATCTTGAACAGGTCGAACACGCTTAACGACATGAGTGGTTCTCCGGTTTCTTGTTATAGGAATTGGCAAAACATCAGGCTTGATGGGTTCCATGTGGGAGCTGGCTTGCCAGCGATGGCGGAGTGTCAGGCAACAGAGATGGACACTGATCCACCCTCATCGCTGGCAAGCCAGCTCCCACAGGGATTTTTGGTGTTCTGGAGAATGGGACAGGTCAACCCGCCCCTCATTCCATTAAGCGTAGCTTTCGATCGACGGGCAGGCGCACACCAGGTTGCGATCGCCGAAGACGTTGTCGACACGACCGACCGGTGGCCAGTATTTGCCTTCGATCAGCGACGCGACCGGGTACACGGCTTGCTCGCGGCTGTACGGGTGGGTCCACTCGCCAACCAGTTCCGCAGCGGTGTGCGGAGCGTTTTTCAGTGGGTTGTCGTCCTTGTCCAGCGTGCCGTTTTCCACCGCGCGGATTTCTTCGCGGATGCGGATCATGGCGTCGCAGAAGCGGTCCAGTTCTTCCTTGGATTCGCTTTCGGTCGGCTCGATCATCAGCGTGCCCGCGACCGGGAACGACATGGTCGGTGCGTGGAAGCCGAAGTCGATCAGGCGCTTGGCGACGTCATCAACGCTGATGCCGCTGCTGTCTTTCAACGGACGCAGATCGAGGATGCATTCGTGTGCCACCAGACCGTTGCTGCCGGTGTACAGCACTGGGTAGTGCTCTTCGAGACGACGGGAAATGTAGTTGGCATTGAGGATCGCCAGCTGCGAAGCGCGTTTCAGGCCTGCGCCGCCCATCATGCGAATGTACATCCAGGTGATCGGCAAAATGCTCGCGCTGCCGAACGGTGCTGCGCAGACCGCGCCCTCTTTGCGTTCCATCTGGCCGTGGCCCGGCAGGAACGGGGTCAGGTGCGATTTCACGCCAATCGGGCCGACACCCGGGCCGCCACCGCCGTGCGGGATGCAGAAGGTTTTGTGCAGGTTCAGGTGCGAGACGTCGCCGCCGAACTTGCCCGGTGCGCAGAGGCCAACCATTGCGTTCATGTTGGCGCCGTCGATGTACACCTGGCCGCCGTTGTCATGAATGATTCCGCAGATTTCGCGGATGCCTTCTTCGAACACGCCGTGGGTCGACGGGTAAGTGATCATCAGCGCGGCGAGGTGTTCGCGGTGCTCGATGGCTTTGGCGCGCAGGTCTTCGATGTCGACGTTGCCGCGCGCATCGCACGCGGTCACAACCACGCGCATGCCAGCCATGTTGGCGGTGGCCGGGTTGGTGCCGTGGGCGGACGACGGAATCAGGCAGATGTCGCGACGCTCATCGCCACGGCTCTGGTGATAGGCGCGGATCGCCAAGAGGCCTGCGTATTCACCTTGCGAACCGGCGTTCGGTTGCAGCGAGATCGCGTCGTAACCGGTGGCGGCGCAGAGCATCGCTTCCAGTTCATCGGTCAGTTGCTGGTAACCGGCGCTCTGTGCGGCTGGGGCGAACGGGTGCAGGGCGCCGAATTCAGCCCAGGTCACCGGGATCATTTCGCTGGCAGCGTTGAGTTTCATGGTGCACGAACCCAGCGGGATCATGGTGCGATCCAGTGCCAGATCCTTGTCTGCCAGTTTGCGCAGGTAGCGCATCAGCTCGGTTTCCGAGTGATAGCGGTTGAACACCGGGTGGCTAAGGATCGGCGACTGACGTACCAGCGAGGCTGGAATGGTGCTTTGTACGGAGGCGGCGAGAGCAGCGAAGTCCGGCAGGGTCTTGCCATCGGCGAACAGGCCCCAAAGGGTTTCGATGTCAGCCTGGGTGGTGGTTTCGTCGACCGACAGGCCCAGACGCTGAGCGTCGATCACGCGCAGGTTGATCTGCGCAGCGTGTGCCTTGTCGTGCAGCGCGGCGGTGTTTGCGCCGGTGGCGACGGTCAGGGTGTCGAAGAAACTGGCTTGTTCGACGTTAGCGCCCAGCGCGGTCAGACCCTTGGCCAGGATCGCGGTCAGGTGATGCACGCGGTTGGCAATCTGCGTCAGGCCTTTCGGGCCGTGGTAGACGGCGTACATGCTGGCGATGTTGGCCAGCAGCACTTGTGCGGTGCAGATGTTCGACGTGGCCTTCTCGCGGCGGATGTGTTGCTCGCGGGTCTGCATCGCCAGACGCAGCGCCGGCTTGCCGAAACGGTCAACCGAGACACCGACCAGACGGCCCGGCATATCACGCTTGAACGCATCTTTGGTGGAGAAGTAAGCGGCGTGCGGGCCACCAAAGCCCAGCGGTACGCCGAAGCGTTGTGCCGAACCGATGGCAACGTCAGCACCGAACTCGCCCGGGGCGGTCAGCAGGGTCAGGGCCAGCAGGTCGGCAGCCACGGCGACCAGAGCGTTGGCGGCGTGGAAGCGTTCGGTCAGTTCGCGATAGTCGAACACATCACCGTTGCTCGCCGGGTATTGCAGCAGCGCGCCGAAGAACGGCGTTACGTCAGTCAGTTCACGTTCGTCGCCGACCACAACTTCAATGCCCAACGGCTCGGCACGAGTGCGCAGCACGTCGAGGGTCTGCGGGTGGCTGTGGATCGAGGCGAAGAACTGGTGGCTGCCCTTGTTCTTGCTCAGGCGTTTGCAGAAGGTCATGGCTTCGGCAGCGGCGGTGGCTTCGTCGAGCAGCGAGGCGTTGGCGATCGGCAGGCCGGTGAGGTCGCTGATCATGGTCTGGAAGTTCAGCAGCGCTTCGAGACGACCTTGGGAAATTTCTGGCTGATACGGGGTGTACGCGGTGTACCAGGCCGGGTTTTCCAAGAGGTTGCGCAGGATCGGCGACGGCGTGTGGCAGTTGTAGTAGCCCTGGCCGATGTAGGTCTTGAACAACTGATTCTTGCCGGCGATCGATTTGATCATCGCCAGGGCATCGGCTTCGCTGAGGCCGTCGTCCATGCCGAGCACGCTGGTGCCCTTGATGCTTTCCGGGATGACGCTGGCGCTCAGGGCTTCAAGCGAGTCGAAGCCGAGGCTGTTGAGCATGGCTTGCTCGTCACCGGCGCGCGGGCCGATGTGACGGGCGATGAATTCGTTGGCGGTGCCAAGGTTTACTTGAGTCATGTCGGTGTTCCTCAGGCTTCGGCTTGGGCTTTGATCAGACGGTCGTACGCGTCCTGATCGAGCAATTTGCCGACAGCGGCGGCGTCGTTAGGCTGGAAGCGGAAGAACCAGCCTTCGCCCAGCGGATCTTCGTTGACCAGTTCCGGGGCGTCTACCAGCGCCGGGTTGACTGCCAGTACGTCGCCGTCGAGCGGCATGTACACGCCGCTGGCGGCTTTCACCGATTCCACGGTGGCGGCTTCGGCGCCCTTTTCGTAAGCCTGCAGCTCAGGCAGTTGCACGAACACCACGTCGCCCAAGGCGTTCTGCGCGAAAGCGGTGATGCCGACAGTAACGCTGCCGTCAGCTTCGGTGCGCAGCCATTCGTGATCTTCAGTAAAACGCAACTCGCTCATGGAAACTCCTCAGGGGGCCAGACTCGTCTGGTGGACGCGGTGGAATAGTCGGGCGCGAAGGCCCTTATTTATGAAGGGTTGATTAGCAAGAATGTGGCCAATGTTGATTTATCGTTATAAATCAATGAATTAGATATTTTGGGGGTCGAAGGTTCAGAGATGCCTGTAGCGAAATCGCTACAGCATGGAGCGAGGATAAAAGCTGAACGGGATCAAAGCCTTGCACAGCGGTGATCGGAAGTGTGTGTAGCGATATCGTTCCGCTGTAGCGCTTTCAGTACAGGTGGAGGTCGTTTTTGACGCGATTTCGAAATCACCCTCTAACCCTGTGGGAGCGAGCTTGCTCGCGAAGAGGGTGTGTCAGTCACTAATGATTCTGCTGATATAGCGCTTTCGCGAGCAGGGGGGTATTTCCCGCAGGTGAACTTGTGGTGTTTTCAGGGTTTGTTGGGGATGCCGTATTTGCGCAGGCGATGGGCAATGGCCGTGTGCGAAGTTTGCAGGCGGCTGGCCAGTTGGCGGGTCGAGGGGTAGCTGACGTAGAGTTTTTCCAGCAGGGAACGCTCAAAAGCTTCGACCGCTTGCTCGAGGCTGTCGACATCGCTGTCGGTTTGCCGCGCCACCGAGGTGCCAGCAATGTCGAGATCGCCAATATCCACCAGGCTACTCTCGCAAATCGCCGCCGCGCGGAAAATCACGTTCTGCAATTGCCGCACATTGCCCGGCCAGCGATTGCCGAGCAGCGCCGGGTAAGTTCCTGGGGCGAGACGGCAGACCGGGCGCTGGATCTGCGCGCAGGCTTGCTGCATGAAATACCGCGCCAATAGCAAAATGTCTTGCCCGCGTTCACGCAGCGGTGGCACTTCTACGTTGAGCACGTTGAGGCGATAAAACAGGTCTTCGCGGAACAAGCCTTCGCTGACCATTTTTTCCAGATCGCGGTGGGTCGCGCTGAGGATGCGCACGTTGACCTTCACCTCACGATCACCGCCCACGCGGCGGAAGCTGCCGTCGTTCAAGAAACGCAGCAGCTTGGCCTGCAAGTACGGCGACATCTCGCCGATCTCATCGAGAAACACCGTGCCTTGGTTGGCCAGTTCCATCAGCCCCGGTTTGCCGCCGCGCGCCGCGCCGGTAAAGGCGCCGGGGGCGTAGCCGAACAGTTCGCTTTCGGCGAGGTTCTCCGGTAGGGCCGCGCAGTTGAGGGCCAGAAACGGTGCACTGTGTCGCGCGCTGATGGCGTGGCAGGCGCGGGCGACCAGTTCTTTACCGGTGCCGGTTTCGCCTTGAATCAACAGCGGTGCATCAAGAGCGGCGACTCTTTGCGCGCGGGCCTTGAGCGTACGAATCGCCGGGGACTCGCCGAGCAGCGCATCGAAACCTTCGGCGTGGTCATGGTGCAGTGCCGAGAGTTGTTCGCCGATACGGTTCGGTTGATACAAGGTCAGCAGGGCGCCGGCGTCAGTGATCGGCGTGGCGTCGAGCAGCAAAGTCTGGCCGTTGACGGTGATCTCGCGCAGCGGCAGACGGAAGCCATGTTCGAGCAAGGTGTCGAGCAGCGCGGGATCATTGAACAGTTCCGCGACACTCTCGCCGGCCGGTTCGCGACCGTACAGCGCGATCAACGCCGGGTTGGCCAGCAGCACCTTGCCGGCACTGTCGAGGGCGAGCACCGGGTCGGTCATCGCCGCCAGCAACGCATCGAGCTGCAAATGCCGACGCTGGCCGGGGAGGATGTCGACCACGGTCACAGCCTCGACGCCGAGCACGCGGAACAGCGCATCTTTAAGCTCTTCGAGCACTTGCGGGCTCAAGGTCGGGGCATCGATGTAGACGTTGGGCGGGATCATCTCCACCGCATCCAGATTGAGATTGCGCCCACCGAGGATAGCCAGGACTTCCTGGGTGATGCCGACGCGGTCGATGAAGCTGACGTGGATACGCATGGGGCGGTTCAGTGATCTGCAGTGCGGAGGGTGGCAAGTATGCCTTAAATCAAAAACACCCTCATCGGAAACGCCGCCCGCCCAGCCCTCTCCCAGGGGGAGAGGGGGCCGGCCGAGGTGTCTGAGGTTTGACATCGACCTGAAAGAACCAGTCGATTATGGATTCGGTAAAGCGAGTTCAGGTCGGCGTAACTCCGAAGCATCCCCCAATCAGTCCCCTCACCCCAGCCCCCTCCCGGAGGGAGAGGGGGCTGACCGAGGTGTCTGAGGTTTGACATCGACCTGAAAGAACCAGTCGATTATGGATTCGGTAAAGCAAGGTCAGGTCGGTGTAACTCTAGAGCATCCCCCAATCAGTCCCCTCTCCCTTTGGGAGAGGGCTAGGGTGAGGGGCTTTTGCGGGTTATTCGAAATGCTCAAGATTGACCGGGTCGCCGGACTTCATATCAAGTTGCTTGCGGATGTCTTCAAACATCATATCGTAATGCTTGTGAACCGAGCCGATCTGGCTGTGCGTCTTGGGAATGCCGTACTTCTCGGCGATTTTCGTCACATTGTTGGCAAAGTTGTAGGCCTCCTCTTTGGGCAGGAAGAAGGTCTCTTTCATGTCCTTGCCCTGAAGGTTGCCATGCATCGTGAACTGGATGCCTTTGCCTTTTTGCGGATCGCTGAAGACTTCATAGTCGAGGTGCACGTTGTAACTGACGTCATCCGGCGTCAACGCGTGCCGCTCAATATGCAGATGACCGGGTTCAAACTGGGCCATGGTTTTCTCCTTTCAAGGCATGGGAGAAGGGCAGACCTCGGGCCTGCCCCCGGAGTTTCTAACTATCGGTAAGTGATGCCGGGCTTCGCAGTGGTCACGCGAGTACCGGCAGTGCCCTGGACAATCGCTTCGATGTCCGCCAGCGAACCGATCACCGCGACCTTGCCAGTATGGCGTGCAAATTCGCAGGCTGCCTGCACCTTCGGCCCCATCGAGCCGGCGGCGAAGCCGAGGCGTTCCAGCTCATCCGGGTGCGCTTCGGCAATGGCTTTCTGCGTCGGCTTGCCGTAATCGATGAACGCCGCGTTGACGTCCGTGGCGATTACCAGCAAGTCGGCTTCCAGTTGCTCGGCGAGCAGCGACGAGCACAGGTCCTTGTCGATCACCGCCTCGATGCCCTTGAGGTTACGGTTCTCGTCGTACATGGTCGGAATCCCGCCGCCACCGGCGCAGATGACGATGCTGCCCTTGTCCAGCAGCCACTTGATCGGGCGGATTTCGAAGATGCGTTTTGGCCGAGGGCTGGCGACCACGCGGCGGAACTTGTCGCCGTCCGGGGCAATCGCCCAGCCTTTTTCGGCGGCGAGTTTTTCTGCTTCAGCCTTGTCGTAGACCGGGCCGATCGGCTTGGTCGGGTTCTGGAAGGCCGGATCCTTGGCGTCGACTTCAACCTGGGTCAGCAGGGTGGCGAACGGCACTTCGAAGTCGAGCAGGTTGCCCAGTTCCTGTTCGATGATGTAGCCGATCATGCCTTCGGTTTCGGCACCGAGCACGTCCAGCGGGTAAGGGGTGACAGAGGTGTAGGCCGCCGCTTGCAGCGACAACAGGCCGACTTGCGGGCCATTGCCGTGGGCGATGACCAGTTGGTTGCCGGGATGGATCTTGGCGATTTGCTCGGTGGCGATGCGGATGTTGGCGCGCTGATTGTCAGCGGTCATCGGTTCACCACGGCGGAGCAGGGCGTTACCGCCCAGCGCTACGACGATACGCATAATGCATGTCCTTTTCGTGTTGATCGTTCCCACGCTCTGCGTGGGAATGCCGCCACGGACGCTCCGCGTCCGCTGTGACGCAGAGCGTCACGGGATGCATTCCCACGCAGGAGCGTGGGAACGATCATGGATCAGAGTGGTTACAGATCAGCCAGGGTCGAGACCAGAATCGCCTTGATCGTGTGCATGCGGTTTTCCGCTTGCTCGAAGGCGATGCAGGCTGGCGACTCGAACACGTCGTCGGTCACTTCGATGCCGTTTTTCAGGTGCGGATACTGCTCGGCAATCTGTTTGCCGACCTTGGTATCGCTGTTGTGGAACGCCGGCAGGCAGTGCATGAACTTGGTGCGCGGGTTGCCGCTGGCTTTCATCAGTTCGGCGTTGACCTGGTACGGCAGCAGTTGCTGGATACGCTCGGCCCAGGCTTCCACCGGCTCGCCCATCGACACCCAAACGTCGGTGTGGATGAAGTCGACGCCTTTGACGGCGGCTTTCGGGTCTTCAGTCAGGGTGATACGTGCGCCACTTTCTTCCGCATATTTGTGGCAACGCTCGACCAGATCATCCAGTGGCCACAGCGCTTTCGGCGCACAGATACGCACGTCCATGCCGAGTTTGGCGCCGACCAGCAGCAGCGAGTTGCCCATGTTGTTGCGCGCATCGCCGAGGTAGGCGTAGCTGATTTCATGGATCGGCTTGTCGGCGTGTTCACGCATGGTCAGCACGTCGGCGATCATCTGAGTCGGGTGATATTCATCGGTCAGGCCGTTGAACACCGGCACACCGGCGAACTTGGCCAGCTCTTCGACGATTTCCTGTTTGAAGCCACGGTATTCGATGGCGTCGTACATGCGCCCCAGCACGCGGGCGGTGTCTTTCATGCTTTCTTTGTGGCCGATCTGCGACGAGTTCGGGTCGATATAGGTGACGTTGGCGCCTTGGTCATAGGCCGCCACTTCGAACGCGCAACGGGTGCGGGTCGAGGTTTTTTCGAAGATCAGGGCGATGTTGTTGCCCTTCAGGTGTTGTTGCTCGGTGCCGGTGTACTTGGCGCGCTTCAGATCGCGGGACAGGTCGAGCAGGTAACGCAGCTCACGTGGAGTGTGGTGTTCGAGGCTGAGCAGGTTACGGTTGTGAATGTTGAACGCCATGATGATTCTCCTTGGATTCGGTAATCGGCCCGGCCGCTACGGGGTGTGTGCGGCCGGGGAGATGGTCGTTTAGTAATCGATCGGGTCGCGGATGATCGGGCAGGTCATGCAGTGGCCACCGCCACGGCCTCGGCCCAGTTCACCGGCGCTGATGGTGATGACTTCCACGCCGGCCTTGCGCAGCAGGGTGTTGGTGTAGGTGTTGCGGTCGTAGCCGATGACCACGCCCGGCTCCACAGCCACCACGTTGTTGCCGTCGTCCCATTGCTCGCGTTCGGCGGCGAAGCTGTTGCCGCCGGTTTCCACCACGCGCAACTTCGGCAGGTTGAGGGCTTTGGCCACGGTGTCGAGGAAGGTGCCTTCTTCGCGGCGGATGTCGATGCCGCCCTGTTTGCTTTCGTCTGGTCGCAGGGTGAAGGCGACGATCTGGTTCACCACTTCCGGGAAAATTGTCACCAGGTCGCGGTCGCAGAAGCTGAACACGGTGTCCAGGTGCATCGCCGCGCGGGACTTCGGCAGGCCGGCAACGATGACTTTTTCCACGGCTTTGTTCTTGAACAGGTTCAGCGCCAGTTGACCGATGGCCTGACGCGATGAGCGTTCGCCCATGCCGATCAACACCACGCCGTTACCGATCGGCATCACGTCGCCGCCCTCAAGGGTAGAGCTGCCGTGATCCTTGTCCGGGTCGCCGTACCAGATCTCGAAATCGGCATTGGTGAACTGCGGGTGGAATTTGTAGATGGCGGTGGTCAGCAGAGTTTCCTGACGACGCGCTGGCCAGTACATCGGGTTCAGAGTCACGCCACCGTAGATCCAGCAAGTGGTGTCGCGGGTGAACTGGGTGTTCGGCAGCGGCGGCAGAATGAAGCTGGAGTGGCCGAGGAAGTCGCGGAACATCTGGATGGTCTTGCCGCCGAAACTGTCCGGCAGATCATCGGCGGACACGCCGCCAATCAGGAATTCGGCGATGTGCCGTGGCTCAAGGCTTTTCAGCCAGGATTTGACTTCGTTGATCAGGCCCAGGCCCACCGAGTCGGCGGTGACCTTGCGCTCGAGAATCCAGTCCAGTGCTTCCGGGATGGCAACGATGTCGGTCAGCAGGTTGTGCATTTCCAGCACGTCGATGCCGCGCTCACGCATTTTGGTGACGAAGTCGAAGTGGTCGCGCTTGGCCTGGGCCACCCAGAGCACGTCGTCGAACAGCAGTTCATCGCAGTTGTTCGGGGTCAGCCGCTGATGGGCCAGACCTGGGGAGCACACCATGACTTTGCGCAGTTTACCGGCTTCGGAGTGGACGCCGTACTTAACTTTTTCCGTGGTCATTTCAGATCCTCCAGATAACAAAACAATCAGGGATTACAGAGTCAGGAAGCCGTCGTAGAGACCGTAGGCAGCCACCAGGGCACCCACGACCACTGCGGCGAAAATCAACTTCTCGACGTTAGTGAAAATCGGTTGTTTGAGTTCCAGCTTGGCCTTGGCGAACAGGATCGCGCCGGGTGCGTAGAGCAGGGCCGAGAGCAGCAAGTACTTGACCCCGCCGGCATACAGCAGCCACACCGCATAGATCAGGGCGATGCCGCCGATAATCAGATCCTTGCGCCGTTCGGCCGCGAAGCCTTCGTAACTTTCACCGCGCACCGCCAGCAGCAGGGCGTAGGCCGCCGACCACAGGTACGGCACCAGAATCATCGAGGTGGCGAGGTAGATCAGCGACAGGTAAGTGCTGGCCGAGAACAGCGTGATGATCAGGAAAATCTGCACCATCGCGTTGGTCAGCCACAGGGCGTTGACCGGTACGTGGTTGGCATTTTCCTTACGCAGGAACTCCGGCATGGTGTGGTCTTTGGCGGCGGCGAACATGATCTCCGCACACAGCAGCACCCACGACAGCAGCGCCCCCAGCAAGGAGATGATCAGACCGACGCTGATCAGCACTGCGCCCCAGTGACCGACCACATGCTCAAGCACGGCGGCCATCGACGGGTTCTGCAGTTTCGCCAGTTCCGGTTGGGTCATGATGCCCAGCGACAGCACGTTCACCAGCACCAGAAACAGCAGCACGGTTATGAAGCCGATCACGGTGGCTTTACCGACGTCCGAGCGTTTTTCGGCGCGGGCCGAGAAGATGCTCGCGCCCTCGATACCGATGAACACCCACACGGTGACCAACATCATGTTGCGCACCTGGTTCATCACACTGCCCAGATCCGGATTTTTGATGCCCCAGATGTCGGCGGTGAAGATGTCCAGTCTGAAAGCGAACACCGCGATCAACACGAACAGCAGCAACGGTACGACCTTGGCGACCGTGGTCACCAGGTTGATGAACGCCGCTTCCTTGATCCCGCGCAGCACCAGAAAGTGCACGGCCCACAGCAGCACCGAGGCGCCAATCACCGCAGCAACGGTGTTGCCCTCACCGAAAATCGGAAAGAAATAGCCGAGGGTGCTGAACAGCAGAACGAAGTAACCGACGTTACCCAGCCAGGCGCTGATCCAGTAACCCCAAGCGGACGAGAAACCCATGTAATCGCCGAATCCGGCCTTGGCGTAGGCGTAGACGCCGCCGTCCAGGTCAGGCTTGCGATTGGCGAGGGTCTGGAAGACAAAAGCGAGGGTGAGCATGCCGACAGCGGTGATGGCCCAACCGATAAGTACCGCACCGACGTCGGCGCTGGCGGCCATGTTTTGAGGCAAGGAGAATATCCCGCCACCGATCATTGAACCGACTACCAATGCAACCAGTGCACCTAGTCGTAGTTTTCCGGGAGCTTCAGACATTTGCATGACTCCATTGCAGGAGAGAAGAGATCACAGCGTAGTTCTGTTGTCTGTTCAAACAGCTGACTTAGATCAGTGCATGGTCACATTCCATTGTTAATGAATGACTTAGGCTTCGGCTGAAGGCATAAAGCTCCTGCCCGCAAGGCCCGTCCTAGAGGCGTTGTGGCTACATCTTTGGGAATGGCTATTATTACTTTCGAATTATCACGCTAGTTCTTTTTCAGCTTTTGGCAAATTTTCCGCCTCTGTTTTCAGTACAGAATTGATTTATCGGGATCAGCGCACAAAACTGTCTTAACGTGCTAGGCGTTAGCGTCATCCGCTATATATAAACAGGCGTTAATTGGCGTTACCTGATAAACGTCATCTACCTTTATCCGTTTAGTTAATCGTTGTTACAAATGCACGCTCACCACACTTCAAAGGGAAACTGAAATGTCGCAACCGACGCAAAAGCTGCGATTAGGCGCGTTGATCGCCCTGGTGGTGGGTTCGATGATTGGTGGGGGGATTTTCTCGCTGCCGCAGAACATGGCGGCACGCGCCGACGCCGGGGCGATCCTGATCGGTTGGGGGATTACCGCGATCGGCATGCTGACGCTGGCGTTCGTCTTTCAGACCCTGGCCAATCGCAAACCCGAGCTGGATTCCGGCGTATACGCCTACGCCAAGGCCGGGTTTGGCGACTACATGGGCTTCTCGTCGGCTTGGGGCTACTGGATTAGCGCCTGGCTGGGCAACGTCGGTTATTTCGTCCTGCTGTTCAGCACCCTCGGTTATTTCTTTCCGGTGTTCGGTCAGGGCAACACGCCAATCGCTATTGGCTGCGCGTCGGTGCTGCTGTGGGCCGTGCATTTTCTGGTGATGCGCGGGATCAAGGAGGCGGCGCTGATCAATCAACTGACCACGGTGGCCAAAGTCGTACCGCTGATCATGTTCATCGTTATCGCGGCGGTCGCATTCAAGGCTGACATTTTTACCCGCGACATCTGGGGCACCAGCAACCCGAACTTCGGCGGGGTGATGGATCAGGTGCGCAACATGATGCTGGTCACGGTGTTCGTGTTCATCGGCATCGAAGGTGCCAGTGTGTACTCGGCGCGGGCGGAGAAACGCAGCGACGTCGGCCGCGCCACGGTGATCGGTTTTATCGGCGTGCTGGCGCTGCTGGTGCTGGTCAACGTGCTGTCGCTGGGGATCATGAGCCAGCCGGAACTGGCGAATTTGCAGAACCCGTCACTGGCGGCGGTGCTCGAGCACATTGTCGGGCCGTGGGGCGCCTTGTTGATCAGCATTGGCCTGGCGATTTCCCTGCTCGGCGCGTTGTTGTCGTGGGCGCTGCTGTGTGCGGAGATTCTCTTCGCCACGGCGAAGGACAAGACCATGCCGGCGTTCCTGAAAAAGGAAAACAAGAATCACGTCCCGGTCAATGCGTTGTGGCTGACCAACGTGATGATCCAGATCTTCCTGTTGATCACGCTGTTTTCGGCGGGCACTTACACCAGTCTGATTTATCTGGCGTCGTCGATGATTCTGGTGCCGTACCTGTGGTCGGCGGCGTATGCAGTGCTGTTGAGCGGGCGTGGCGAAACCTATGAGCATGCCTCGGCAGAGCGCACCAAGGATTTGCTGATCGGCGGCATCGCGCTGGGGTATGCGGTGTGGTTGCTGTATGCCGGTGGGGTGAAGTATTTGCTGTTGTCGGCGTTGCTGTATGCGCCGGGGGTAATTTTGTTTGCCAAGGCTAAGCATGAACAGGGCGAGCCGTTGTTCACCCATATCGAGAAGGGCATTTTTACCTGCGTGGTTATCGGCGCGGGGCTGGCGGCGTATGGGTTGTACAGCGGTGTGCTGTCGTTGTGAGGTTGTCGCTTGCGTATCAGCCGCCGTATGACTGGGCGGCGATGTTGGGGTTTCTCGCGGCGCGGGCGGTGGTCGGGATGGAGGTTGTGGTCGATGGTGTGTATTCACGCAGCATCGGTTTGAACGGGCTTCATGGCACGGTTTCAATTTGGCCTGAGGCAGGGAATGCCTTGGCCGTTGAGCTGGATTTTCCTGATCCGTTGGTGGTGCCCGAGATCGTTGTCAGGTTGCGGCGGATGTTTGATCTGGATGCGGATCTGGCGGTGATGCATGCGCATCTGGCGAATGATCCGTTGCTGGCGCGGTTGATTGCCGAGCGGCCGGGATTACGGATTCCCGGGGCGTGGGATGGCTTGGAACTGGCCTTTCGCGCGGTGCTCGGGCAGCAGATTACCGTGGTTGCGGCGATTCGCCTGGCGGGGAAACTAGTGGCGCAATATGGCGCGCCGCTTGATTCCACCGTGCCCGGATTGACGCATGTATTTCCCGAGGCGCACGTATTGGCGGCGGCAGATCTGGCGGCGCTGGGCATGCCAAAGAGTCGCGGTCGGACGCTGTCGGGGTGGCGCAGGCGTTGCTGGAAGAACCTTCATTGTTCGAGCCGAATCGCGAGGGTGGCGTGGCGCGGTTGTTGGCGTTGCATGGGGTTGGCGAGTGGACGGCGCAGTACATTGCGTTGCGGCAGTTGCAGGATATGGATGGGTTTCCCCATGGCGATGTCGGGTTGTTGCGAGCGCTGGAGGTGCTGGAAGGCGAGCGGCCGACAGCGCGGGAATTGGCTTTGCGCGCTGAGACCTGGCGGCCTTATCGAGGGTATGCGGCGCAGCTTTTGTGGACATCTTTGAGCCGGGCAGATTGAAACATCATCGATCGGCCTGAAATTGCAGCCCTCACCCCAGCCCTCTCCCGGAGGGAGAGGGGGCCGACCGAGGTGACTTGCGCTGTCCATCGACCTGAAAGCCCGAGTCGATTATGGATTCAGCGCCAATCGTTCAAGTCGGTGAATCTCTTCAGTATCCCCCAATCAGTCCCCTCTCCCTCTGGGAGAGGGTTAGGGTGAGGGGCTTTTTAAGCCCACCGTGGTTGGTGAGAACCCAATTCCGTAGCCGGCAAAGCCCATTGAATAGATGTGCCGCTGATCTTCACCGGCACCTGCAAGCGATGCGCCGGGCCCCACGGGGTCTGTTCCAGAAATGAACCCTGATCCTGCTCATCTTCCGCCCGCAATGCCTCACTTGTCCCCGGCCCATGCTCGATCAACAACTTCGCCGTCCGCGCCAGCGACAACCGCGCCGAGCCACCGCGACCCGTGTTCAAACGCTCGGTCAACAGTCGAAGCGCACTCGCCGCCAGCAAATACCCCGTCGCATGATCCAGCGCCTGCACCGGCAACGGCGTCGGTTTGTCTGCCTGCTGCCAGCGCTGCCCGGCCTCGGCAATGCCGCTGCTCATCTGCACCAGGCTGTCAAAGCCTCGACGGTTCTGCCACGGGCCGCTCCAGCCGTAGGCGTTGAGGCCGACGTCGATCAGGCCCGGCGCGATTTGGCGACGGCGCTCAACGCCGAAACCAAGATTCTCCAGGGCATCAGCACGGTAACCGTGCAGCAGAATGTCGGCGTCTTTCAACAAATTCTCGAAAACTGCACGATCCGCCGGGTCGTGCAGATCCAGCCGCGCGCAACGTTTGCCGAGGGTCATTTCCGGAACGACACCAGGCTCATTCCAGGTTGGGGAATCGATGCGCAACACGTTGGCGCCAAGGCCAGCGAGAAAACGGCTGGCGGTGGGGCCGGCGAGCACGCGTGTCAGATCCAGCACCTTGATCCCGGCCAACGGTTGCGCCACCGAGCCTTGCCATGGTTGGGCGTTTTCATCTGGCGAATCGATGAAATGCACCAGCCGCTCGGCATTCACCGCCAGCCCCTGCGGATGCGTCTGCCACTGCACCCAACTGCGCATTTGCGCGGCACAACCCTTGGCCTCGACCACCGCTTGCTCCAGATCCGTACTCGCCCATTGCGCGACTTTGGCAGCCATCGCTCCACGGTCGGCGCAGGCACCAAGCACGCGTTCAGCGGCGGCGCGGTGATGCGGGGCATTGGTGTGCAGGCGGATCCAGCCATCGCGGGTCTGATAATCGCCAGCGACGGGATCCCACAGTGGCGGGACTTGCCAGCCGATGGGACGGATTGATGTGGCGAACCAGAACGAGGCCAATCGACGATCGACTTCAACGACAGGTCGCTGACCGGTCTGCTGCCGGAGCAATTCGCTGACGGTCTGACCGGCCGCTGCGATGCTGGCGCAGGCAAGCTCAGTGACGGCGAACGCCGAGGGCAGGGCGCCTCGGTCGGTGAACGGAATCGGCGTGTGCGACAAACCGAGTTCGGCTTGAATGGACGTGAGTAAATCAGTCATCGAAGGCCCTCCGGAGCGAGAGGGCGATGATAGTGCAAAAGAATGTCGGGTCAGATGAAATCCCCGATTGCAGGGTTGCCACTTGACCCTGTGGGAGCTGGCTTGCCAGCGATAGCGGAGTGTCAGTCAACAATGTACTGACTGATGTGCCGTCATCGCTGGCAAGCCAGCTCCCACAAGGTTTTGTGGTGGATTGAGTGGCGGGGTCAGACGCGGAACTGATCCATCAACTTCATCTGCTGACTGGCCAGGGCATTGAGCTGGCTGCTGATCGCCGCCGACTCAGTGGCTTGTTCAGTCAATGTTTCGGTAACGGTGCGAATCGCCGAGACATTGCGATTGACCTCTTCGGCCACCGCACTCTGCTGCTCAGCCGCACTGGCAATCTGCAGGTTCATGTCACTGATCACCGTCACCGCGTCGCTGATTTTGCCCAGCGCATCCACCGCCTGACGAATCTGCCCGGCGTTGTTGTGCGCTTGGGTCTGGCTCGAATGCATGGTCGCGACCACGCCACGGGTGCCGGTTTGAATGCGCTCGATGACGATGCGGATTTCCTCCACTGAATCCTGCGTGCGCTTGGCGAGGTTGCGTACCTCGTCGGCAACCACGGCGAAACCACGGCCGCTCTCACCGGCGCGAGCCGCTTCGATCGCTGCGTTGAGGGCGAGCAGGTTGGTCTGTTCGGCGATGCTGCGTATCACCTCCAGCACCGAGCCGATCTGCTCGCTGTTGACTGCCAACGCTTCAACTTCGGTCACAGCTTTGCTGACTTCGTCGGCCAGTTGATTGATGTCGCGGGTACTGCGCTCGATGATCGACATGCCGTCCTTGGCCGACTGATCGGCACCTTTCGCGGCATTGGCCGCGTTGGAGGCGCTGTTGGCGACGTCGTGGGCGGTGGCGCTCATTTCGTTGGAGGCGGTGGCGACCTGGTCGATCTCGCGGAATTGCACCTGCATGCCTTCACTGGTCTGGCGGGCGATTTCCGAAGACTGGTCGGCGGTGCCACGGGCTTCGGTGATGCTCTGTTTGATCTGCGCGATGGTCGGTTGCAGCTTGTCGAGGAAACGGTTGAACCAGTTCACCAGTTCGCCCAGTTCATCTTGTTTGCTGTAGTTCAGGCGCTGGGTCAGATCGCCTTCGCCGCTGGCGATGTTCTTCAGCATCTCAGCGACGCTGTTGATCGGCCGGGTGACGCCGGACGCGGTCAGCCAGATCAGCAGCAGGCCAACCAGACCGGCGACTACAGCAACCAGCAGCGCCGTGATCACACCGGTTTCCTGAGCATCATCGAGCACCGCTTGCAGCTTGACCGAGTCAGCCAGCAGTACTTGTTTCGGCAAGTCGATGACCACGCCCCAGGCGCGCGAGTTACCAATTGGATCGACTGGGTAAACGGCGCGAATCAAATCACCTTGTTCAAGAATCTTCGGTGTGCCGGAGGTCAGCAGTTGCAGCACATCCTTGCCATCGGCGCCGAGGGTGTCGCTGATTTTCTTGCCGACCTTGGTCGCGTCGGAACTGTCGGCAGCGAGCACGCCGCTGCCAGAGACGATCAGCATGTGCCCGGCGTTGTTGAACAGATTGCGCTGGGAATCCACGGCCGCCGCTTGCAGGGCGTCGAGGGCGATGTCGACACCGACCACGCCGATGGCTTTACCGTCGACGATCAGGGGGACGGAAATGGTCGTCATGAGCATTTCCTTGCCACCGACAGTGTCGGCATACGGGTCGAGCAGGCAGGTGCGCTTGGCATCGCGAGGGCAGGTGTACCAGCTGTTGTACGGCGTGCCGCTGACGCTGAGGGTGGTTTTGGTCAGGTCTTCTTCGACCATGATGGTGTTCAGCGAGGCGCCGCCAGCGCGGCTCCAGTAGGTGGCCAAACGTCCGGCTTCGTTGGACTGGCGAGCGGCGTCGTTGGCGAATTCGCTGTCCTTGCCGTCGAGGCCGTTGGGTTCGAAGGCGAGCCAGATACCGAGCACTTTGTCGTTGCGCTCGAAGGCGGTTTTCAGGCTCAGGTTCAACTCTTCACGCAAGGCGCCGGCGTCCAGCGAACGCTTGGCGGCCATGACGCGCATGTCCTTGATCTGGTCAGCCACGGCCGTGATCACCGTCAGGCTTTCGCCGAAGGTTTTCTGCACCCGCACGGCTTGTTCGGCGGCTTTGGCTTGCAACAGATTTTGCACACTGGCGGTGAGCAATTTATTGCTGGAGTTACTGACCAGTTCGTCGTTCTGGTTGGTCTGGTAGATGTTCATGCCGACGATCAGCGCGACCACACCGAGCAGGCACAGACCGGAGAGCAGGACGATTTTCAGGCGAATGGACAGAGCGTCGAACATGGGGCGATCTCGCGAATGAATAAACGGGTGGCATTCGGGCAGGAGCTACCCGGTTCGCCAAATCCATTCAGCGCCATTCAATGCTCATCGGCGTGGAAGCAGAGGTCATGAGGCGCGTGCCGACGGACGGTCAGCGCTAAACGTTTGCGCAGGAGAAAGTGCTGAAAAAGCGAATAATTACAGGGATGTTTCAGTGTGAAGACGTTGTGGGTTCAAGCAGGGATGGCTTCCGGTCGCGACCAGATCCACAGATTACCCAGGCTCATCCCGGCAATCGCCAGATAGACCGGCCAGCCGTGGTCGAGCATCACTAGCATCAAGGTTGCGCAGAGCAACATGCTCACCGTCGCGCTGACCTTGGCCTTGCGCGCGATGATCTTGCCGTTGCGCCAGTTGCTGAGGATCGGCCCGAACAAGCGATGGTTTTCCAGCCAGGCACTCAGGCGCGGCGAGCTGCGAGTCGCGGCCCAGGCGGCGAGAAGGATGAACTCGGTGGTCGGCAGGCCGGGCACGACAATGGCGATCAGGCCGATGCCGAGGCTGACGTAGGCCAAGAGGCCGAACAGCACGCGGGCGAGTTTCGAGGAGGCGGGTTGCGGCATGGGCTCGGGATTGCTGTGAGGCGAGATGGGGATCTTACAGATTTGTGAAGATCCCTGTGGGAGCTGGCTTGCCAGCGATAGCGGTCGATCAGTGACTACAAAGTTGACTGACATACCGCCATCGCTGGCAAGCCAGCTCCCACAGGGTTTTGTGGTGTGTCGGGAATCAGGCAGGTTCGGCTTCGGTGGCGTAAGCCTGTTCCAGCAGCACGGTAAAGCGGTTGAACGCGTCGATCGCGCCTTGCTCGACTTCGGCTTCTTCCTCGGCAGTGAACTGCAGCGAATCGAGGGTGCGCACGAAGCTTTTCCAGCCTTCGGCACGGCCACCTTCAGGCTCGCCGAGGTGACGGGCGCCAAAGGTTTCGCTCAGCTCCAGCGCCACCGCGCGTTTGATCAGGAACGCCGCACCGAGCTTCGAACCTTCGGAGACAAAGATCCAGCCCAGTGCGCGAGCCTTGCTCGGATTTTTCACTGCGCCTGCGACCGCTGCCGGTACTTCAGTGTCGAGATCGGCGAGGTCAGCCTTGGCCGCTTCGGCGCGGCAACGGGCCGGCAGATCCGGGACGATGGCGGTCAGTTCGGCGTCGTTATACAGATCGACCAGTTCCGACTGGAACAGGTACTGCGCGACGACAAAACGGGCGAAATTGGCGCGGGTCTCGAACGGCGCGTGGGCTTTGACCAGGGCGTCGAGCTTGTTGTGCGGCTCGTGGGTGATCTGGTTCAGGCGTTGTGAACGCAGGGCTTTTTCCGAAGTGGTCATGACATGTCCTTGATAAAAGAGGCGCTTGATAACGAGACGAACAAGGCGACGTGCAAGCGTAAAAAAACCTCACGGCGCGGTGCCTGAACACGCGCAGTGAGGTTGGCCGGATCAGATGTCCCAGATCAGATTGATCGCGAAGTTGCGGCCCGGTTGGGTCAGGCGATCGAGGTTGGCCGGCTGTGTCACCGAAGCTTCGCCGACGCTGTCGTAACCGCGCACGTCATCCCAGAGCCAGTATTTCTTGTCGGTCAGGTTGTAGATGCCGCCGCTGACGGTGACGTCGTCGGTGACTTTGTAATAACCGGCCAGATCAAGAATGCCGAAGCCTGGGGTTTTGAATTGGCTGCTGACGCCATCCGGCGACTTGAAGTTAGTGTCGTCGACGCGATCCTTTTTCTTCACCAAGGTCCAGCTCAGCAGGCCGCCGTAGTTGTCCTGGTCGTAACCCAGACCGAACACGCCGGTCAGCGGGTTGACGCTGTTGATCGGCTCGCCGTTGTCGTTGTTGCGACCGTAGGCGTAGGCAATCGAGCCTTGGGTGTAGAGGCCTTGCGGCGCGCCAAACGCATCCAGGTTCAGGCGACCTTTGACTTCCGCACCCTTGATGGTGGCGTGCTTGATGTTGGCCGACTGGAAGGTCAGCTCGTTGCGTCCCGGGGTCACAGCGTCTTCGTTGATGAAATCGCGATACTTGTTATAGAACACCGCCACGTCGAACGAGCCGTGTTCGAAGTTGCCGCGCAGACCGGTTTCATAGCTTTTGCTTTTTTCCGGTTCGAGGTCCGGGTTCGGCGCCACGCTGTAGCCGGTGGTGGTGTTTTCGAAGCGACCGTACAGGGCTTTCGCGGTTGGGGTGCGGAAGCCTTCGGCGTACTGACCGTACCAGGTGTAATTCTCGGACAGGGCGTAGGTCAGGCCGAATTTCGGCGAGACTTTGTGCCAGGTCTTGTTCTCGTCGCTGACCGTGCCTTGGCCGTCCGCCGCCACGGTGTTGAGGAATTCCTGAGTGATGTGCGGCTTGAGCTGGGTGTAGTCGTAGCGCAGGCCCGGCAGGAAGGTCCAGTTGTTCCAGCTGATCTGATCCTGAGCGAACAAGCTGTAGGTGTTGATAGTCGGGTCCGGGAAGTCGGTGGCCTTGGCCAACACGTCAGCGGTGCTGGTTGCGCCGATCGCGGTGCAGCCGCGACCGACGGCCAGGCAAGTGCCGTCGCCGCTGCGCGAACCGGTGACTTTCTGTTGCTTGATGGTGGTGCCGTAAGTCAGTACGTGATCGGTGTTTCCAATGGCGAACGCCTTGTCCAGTTGCGCATCGAAGACCCATTGTTTCTCTTCGTAAATGGTGTCGCGAGTACGCAGCACCTTACGAGTGATCGGGTAGTAGAACTCGGTGGTGCTCTGGTCGGTCTTGGCGATCTGATGGTTGAGGCTCCACTTCACGTTGTCGACCAGCAGGCTGTCGAGGGCGAACGAGTGTTCGATGCCGAAACGCTCACGGGTGATGGTGTCGTTACCGGTGCGCCACTGGTACATGCCGCCGGGCAGCACGCTGTTGGGAATGGTCGGCGCGCCGTTGAAGTACGGGCCGCCGTAAGCGCTTTTCTGATCGGTGTCGCGATCATCCTTGTACTTTTCGTAGGTCAGGCCCAGACGCGAATCGTCGTTGTAGTTCCAGCCGATCTTGGCCAGCACGTTGTAGGCGTTGACGTCTTCCGGGTTGGCGGCGGTGCGCTCTAGGCCAGTGCCATTGTTGCTGCCGTAGGAATCGGTTTCGTGGCCGTCGCGCTGGCTGTAGTGCAGCAAGCCGTCGAACTGGTCGGCACGGCCGGCGACGGTGGCGGACTTCAGCCAGCTGTCATCGGCGGAGCTGTAACCGGTTTTCAGGCGCGCACCGACGTCTTTGCCCGGCTTGATGATGTCGTCGGCATCAAGGGTGTAGTAGCTGACGGCGCCGCCGATGGCGTTGCTGCCGTACAGCACCGAGGCCGGGCCACGGAGAATTTCCACGCGTTTGACGATTTCCGGATCGACGTAGTTGCGCTGGGTCTTGGCGTACGGGCCGTTGAAGAAACCGTCCGGCACTTCGACGCCGTCAACCTGAGTCAGGATGCGGTCGCCGTCGATGCCGCGAATGTTATAGCCGCTGATGCCGCCACGCTGACCGGCGCCGCCGACGGACACACCCGGCTCGTAGCGGACCAGATCCTTGATGGTGTTGACATTGTTGCGGTCCAGATCCTGACGGGTCTGCACGGTGACGGTGGCCGGCACGCTGTTGACCGACTGCTCCTGACGGGTGGCGCTGATGGTCACCTGATCCAGATTGAGCGTGCCGCTGGCGTTGCGCTTTTCCAGCACGACGTTGTTGTTGCTGATTTTGCGGAAGCTCAGGTTGGTCCCCACCAACAGGCGCTCCAGGGCTTTTTCGGGTGGCAGCGAGCCACGCACGCCCGGCGACGACACGCCCTGACCCAGTTCTGCCGGCAAGCCGACTTGCCAACCGGTCACGGCGGTGAAGGCATTGAGCGCCGACACCAGCGGCTGCTGGCCGATGGCGAACGAGTAATCGCCCATGTTGCGCGTCGGTTGCTCGGTGGCCGCCATCAGCGGCGCAGTGCCCGCCATCAGGATGGCCGCTGTCAGCAGCGACAGTACGCGGGAAGGGGAAGAAGTCTGGCGGGTAAGGCGTGAGGACATCGATAGCGCTCCGTGTCGCACGAATCTTTATAGGTGCTGATTGACTCGCTTGTTGCGAATCAATTGCATTGGCTATAACGAGACGTACTAACGTTGGCTATCGAGTAAAAATAATTCTCATTTAGTTCAGGATGACCAGGGCGGGGAATTCTTTCAGTTGCGCCGAGGTGATCTGAGCGAGGGAGCGGACCACGTCGAGCGGCTGGTCGAGACGGTAATTGCCGGTTACGGCGACGTCGGCCAACTGCTCGTTGTTGTTGATGATCCAGCCCGGGTAGTAGCGGCGCAATTCGGCCAGCACCTGATTCAGCGGGCAGTTCTCGAACACCAGTCGGCCCTGGACCCAGGCCAGGTCCGTGTTGGCATCGAGTTTGGCCGGGCGGTCGAAACCGTTGGGGCCGATACGAATACTCTCACCCGCCGTCAGACGTACGCGAGCGTCGTTATGCGTCGCCTGCAGATCGACATCGCCGCGCTGCACGTTGACCTGCGCCACGCCATCGAGATAACGCACGGCAAATGCGGTATCGCGCACGCTGGCGCGAACCGGACCGGCGTCGATTTCCAAGGGTTGGCTGCGGCCACTGGCAATCTCGAAAAACGCTTCGCCCTGGTATAGCCGCGCGACACGTTTTTGATCGTTGATGGTGCTGGAGAATGCCGAGTTGGTATTGAGCAGGACTTTCGAGCCGTCCTCCAGTTGCAGACGCTGGCGCTCGCCAACCACCGTGAGGTGATCTGCCTGAAGGCGCATCGGCAAATTGCTGAAACTGAACAAACCGAGGATCAGCACGGCGGCAGTGGCCAGTGGTTTCCAGTGCGGACGCAGACGCTTGAGAAAAGTGACCTTCGCAGGTTTGGCCGCCAGGCTTTGCGCGCATTGGGCGACTTGCGGACCATCCCAGATCGCCTGGGCCTTGGCGAACGCTTCGGCATTCAACGGATCGGCCGCCAGCCAGGCATGAAATTGCCGGGTCTGCTCCTCGTCCGGGCTGCCGAGCACGATGAGCCAGTCCAGAGCCTGGTCCATTGCGTTTGCAGCGTCCTGCACCGAATCCGGCGAAGGCGAGCGGTGGGTGTCCGTCACGGTGTTTCCTCGGGCTTCTGGCGAAGCAGTTTCTAGCGTCAAGCTGCAAGCTGCAAGCTGCAAGCCAGATGCGTGTACTGCTTTTCGTTTTTACTTGGAGCTTGAAGCTTACAGCTTGCCGCTGCTGTCGTGTCGTTCGGCGACGCCGATACAAATGCTCATGATCAGCTTCAGTTCTTTCTGCACGGTGCTGAGGGAAACATTCAGCTCGTCGGCGATTTCCTGATAACTGTTCCCGTGCAAACGGCTGAGGATGAAAATCTGCTGCTGGCGGGGGCTGAGTTGACTGAGGCTCACGTTCAGGCGCTCCAGCATCTGTTCGGCGTGGGCGGCATCTTCGGCGCTGCTGGCGGGGGCGGCAATGCTGTGCACGACATCCTGCGGCACGTCATCGACCATGGTCCGCGAATGGATCTTGCGCGC
The DNA here is from genome assembly GCF_024748675.1 of Pseudomonas sp. B21-041. Taxonomy (NCBI): domain Bacteria; kingdom Pseudomonadati; phylum Pseudomonadota; class Gammaproteobacteria; order Pseudomonadales; family Pseudomonadaceae; genus Pseudomonas; species Pseudomonas sp. B21-041. The sequence goes on along the minus strand of NZ_CP087175.1, from coordinate 4,904,423 downwards.
ACGCAAATGATCCAGCGCAAGATTGCGTGCGGTCTGGAAGACAAAAGGTTCGAGGTGATCAATGGCCCGCTCGCTCAACGCCCGCGTCACACGCAGGTACGTCTCCTGCAACAGGTCTTCAGCGGTGCTGTGATTGTTGACCATCCGTTCCAGCGTTCGCAGCAAGGATGTGCGCTGGGTGAGGAAGACGTGGTTGAAGCGCGATTGACTCACGGGAGGACCTGATCGATTTCAAGCGAATGATAATGCTTATCATCTAGTCGAATGGTCAAGCCCTGATTTTAAATACAGCACAAAACCCTGTAGGAGTGAGCCTGCTCGCGATAGCGGTAGATCAGCTACAACATCTGTGACTGACAGATAGCAATCGCGAGCAGGCTCACTCCTACAAGGGATACGGGATTTACTCCGCGTTACACAGCGCCAGGCAGTTATCCAGCATGCGGTTGGAGAAGCCCCACTCATTGTCATACCAGGCCAGCACTTTCAGCAGTTTGCCGCTGGCTTTGGTGTGGTTGGCGTCGAAGATCGACGACAGCGGGTTGTGGTTGAAGTCGCTGGACACCAGCGGCAAGGTGTTGAAACCGAGAATCTTCGAGTGCTGGCTCGCGGACTTCATCAGCGCGTTGACTTCCTCGGCGCTGGCTTCTTTTTTCAGCTGCACGGTCAGGTCCACCAGCGACACATTGATCACCGGCACGCGCACGGCCATGCCGGTCAGTTTGCCCGCCAGTTCCGGCAGCACCAGGCCCACTGCTTCAGCAGCGCCGGTCTTGCTCGGGATCATGTTCTGCGTGGCCGAACGCGCGCGGTACGGGTCGGTGTGATAGACGTCGGTGAGGTTCTGGTCGTTGGTGTAGGCGTGAATGGTGGTCATCAGACCGCTTTCAATGCCCAGCTCGCGGTGCAGCACTTGCGCCACTGGTGCCAAGCAGTTGGTGGTGCACGAAGCGTTGGAGATGATCTGGTGCGACTGGCGCAGAATGTCGTGGTTCACACCATAAACCACAGTGGCGTCGGCACCTTTGGCCGGGGCCGAAATGATCACTTTGCGCGCGCCGGCAGTAATATGCGCGGCCGCTTTGGCGCGATCGGTAAAGAGACCGGTGCATTCGAACACCACATCAATCTTTTCCGCCGCCCATGGCAATTCGGCCGGGTTGCGAATCGCGCTGACCGCAATGCGGTCGCCGTTGACGGTCAGACTTTCGTTGTCATGCTCGACCTGAGCGTCGAACGTGCCGTGAACGGTGTCATATTTGAGCAGATGAGCATTGATCGAGCTGTCGCCCAGATCATTGATGGCGACGATCTGCAGATCCTGTCGATAGCCTTGGGTATACAGTGCGCGCAGGACATTACGGCCGATGCGGCCAAAACCATTGATTGCGATTCGAAGAGTCATGGAACAGCGCCGCCGTCGTTTTGTTGTTGGAATTACAAGATTATTCGCATAAAAATAGAAAACAAGCCTTTTTAATGGCAATATTTTGTTTTATCTACAACGAGTGACCTGAATCAACTGGTCCGAATGGTCAAAAAAGCCGTCTGTCATTCCAACAACAACGGCGTTTGATCAGCATAGACAATCAGGTCGCCACATCCGTTAGCCTGGAGTTCTACACATGCATCCCCGCGTCCTTGAGGTCACCGAACGGCTTATCGCCCGCAGCCGCGCCACGCGTCAGGCTTACCTTGCACTGATTCGCGGCGCCGCCACCGACGGGCCGATGCGCGGCAAGCTGCAATGCGCCAACTTCGCCCACGGCGTGGCCGGTTGCGGCAGCGAAGACAAGCACAGCCTGCGGATGATGAACTCGGCGAACATCGCCATTGTTTCTTCGTATAACGACATGCTCTCGGCGCACCAGCCGTATGAAGTCTTCCCGGAACAGATCAAGAACGCCCTGCGCGAAATCGGCTCGGTCGGCCAGTTCGCGGGCGGTACGCCGGCGATGTGCGACGGCGTGACCCAAGGCGAGCCGGGCATGGAACTGAGCCTGCCGAGCCGCGAAGTCATTGCCATGTCGACTGCCGTGGCGCTCTCGCACAACATGTTCGATGGTGCGCTGATGCTCGGCATCTGCGACAAGATCGTGCCGGGCCTGATGATGGGCTCGCTGCGTTTCGGTCACCTGCCGACGATTTTCGTCCCGGGCGGGCCGATGGTCTCGGGGATTTCCAACAAGGAAAAAGCCGATGTGCGTCAGAAGTACGCCGAAGGCAAAGCCACCCGCGAAGAGCTGCTGGAATCGGAGATGAAGTCCTACCACAGCCCGGGCACGTGCACCTTCTACGGCACCGCCAACACCAACCAGTTGCTGATGGAAGTCATGGGCCTGCACTTGCCGGGGGCCTCGTTCGTCAACCCGAACACGCCACTGCGTGATGCGCTGACCCGTGAAGCCGCGCATCAAGTCACGCGTCTGACCAAACAAAATGGCAACTTCATGCCGATCGGTGAAATCGTCGACGAGAAGTCGCTGGTCAACTCGATCGTTGCGCTGCATGCCACCGGCGGCTCGACCAACCACACCCTGCACATGCCGGCCATCGCCATGGCGGCGGGCATTCAACTGACCTGGCAGGACATGGCCGACCTCTCCGAAGTCGTGCCGACCCTGAGTCACGTTTACCCGAACGGCAAAGCCGACATCAACCACTTCCAGGCAGCGGGCGGCATGTCGTTCCTGATCCGCGAACTGCTCGGCGCCGGCCTGCTGCACGAAGACGTCAATACCGTGCTCGGCCACGGCTTGAGCCAGTACACCAAAGAGCCGTTCCTCGATAACGGCCAGTTGGTATGGCGCGAAGGCCCGACGGACAGCCTCGACGAAAACATCCTGCGTCCAGTGGCGCGTGCGTTCTCGGCGGAGGGTGGTCTGCGCGTAATGGAGGGCAACCTCGGTCGCGGTGTGATGAAGGTTTCTGCGGTCGCGTTGGAAAACCAGATCGTCGAAGCGCCAGCCATGGTGTTCCAGGATCAGCAGGACTTGGCTGATGCATTCAAGGCCGGTTTGCTGGAGAAGGATTTTGTCGCCGTGATGCGCTTCCAGGGCCCGCGTTCCAATGGCATGCCGGAACTGCACAAGATGACGCCGTTCCTCGGCGTGCTGCAGGATCGCGGCTTCAAAGTCGCGCTGGTGACGGACGGGCGGATGTCTGGCGCCTCGGGGAAAATCCCAGCGGCGATTCACGTCAGCCCCGAAGCTTATGTCGGTGGCGCTTTGGCGCGCGTGCAAGAGGGCGATATCATCCGCGTCGATGGCGTCAAAGGCACCTTGGAACTCAAGGTCGATGCCGCAGAATTTGCAGCGCGCGAACCCGCCAAAGGCCTGTTGGGCAACAACATCGGCAGCGGGCGCGAACTGTTTGGCTTCATGCGCATGGCCTTCAGCTCGGCGGAGCAGGGCGCCAGCGCCTTCACTTCTGCCCTGGAGACGCTTAATTGAAACTGGCTTTGGTCGGTGATATCGGAGGCACCAACGCGCGGTTTGCGTTGTGGAAAAACCAGCAACTGGAATCGGTTCAGGTGCTGGCCACGGCCGACCACGCCAGCCCGGAAGAGGCGATCAGCCTCTATCTGAGCGGGCTCGGTCTGGTGCCGGGTTCGATCGGTTCGGTGTGCTTGTCCGTGGCAGGTCCGGTCAGTGGTGATGAATTCAAATTCACCAACAATCACTGGCGCTTGAGTCGCGCAGCGTTCTGCAAAACCTTGCAGGTCGAGCAGTTGTTGCTGGTCAACGACTTCTCGGCGATGGCGCTGGGCATGACCCGTTTGCAGCCCGGCGAATTCCGCGTGGTCTGCGAGGGCACGCCAGAGCCGTTGCGTCCGGCGGTGGTGATCGGCCCGGGCACTGGCCTTGGCGTCGGCACCTTGCTCGATCTTGGCGAGGGCCGTTTCGCGGCGTTGCCGGGTGAGGGCGGGCATGTTGATTTGCCGTTGAGCAGTCCGCGTGAAACGCAGCTGTGGCAGCACATCCACAACGAAATCGGCCATGTCAGCGCCGAAACTGCGTTGAGCGGCGGTGGATTGCCACGGGTTTACCGGGCGATCTGTGCAGTGGATGGGCATGAGCCAACGCTTGATACGCCGGAAGCGATCACGGCGGCAGGTCTTGCGGGTGATCCGATTGCCCTGGAAGTGCTGGAGCAGTTCTGCTGCTGGCTCGGCCGTGTGGCCGGCAACAACGTGCTGACCACGGGCGCACGTGGCGGGGTGTATATCGTCGGTGGTGTGATTCCACGCTTCGCCGATTTCTTCCTCGAAAGCGGTTTTGCCCGCAGCTTCGCTGACAAAGGCTGCATGAGCGATTACTTCAAAGGCATCCCGGTGTGGCTGGTGACAGCGCCGTATTCCGGACTTGTCGGCGCTGGCGTGGCCCTGGATCAATCAACCCCAACCTGAAATGCAATCAAACTGTAGGAGTGAGCCTGCTCGCGATAGCTGTCTTGGATTCAACACATTCGTTGACTGACAAACCGTTATCGCGAGCAGGCTCACTCCTACAGTTGTTTTGTGGTGTTTGTAAAATCAGTGCTTAAGGCATAATCCGCCCCAATTCCAACAACAAGGATGCCTTCGAAGTGAGCTCAGTCAACAAGTCGATATTGTTGGTCGATGACGACCAGGAAATACGCGAGTTGCTGGAAACCTACCTGACCCGCGCCGGGTTTCAGGTACGGGCCACCGCCGACGGTGCCAGTTTCCGTCAGGCCCTCAACGAGGCGCCGAGCGATCTGGTGATCCTCGATGTCATGCTGCCCGACGAAGACGGCTTCAGCCTGTGCCGTTGGGTGCGTCAGCATCCGCGTCAGGCGCAGGTGCCGATCATCATGCTCACCGCCAGTTCCGACGAAGCCGACCGCGTGATCGGTCTGGAACTCGGCGCCGACGACTACCTCGGCAAACCCTTCAGCCCCCGCGAACTGCAAGCGCGCATCAAGGCATTGCTGCGTCGTGCGCAATTCGGTCAGGAGCGCAGCGGCAGTGACGTGCTGGCCTTCGACGAGTGGCGGCTGGACATGGTCAGTCACCGGCTGTTTCACACCGACGGCGAGGAAGTGATTCTCTCCGGTGCCGACTTCGCCCTGCTGAAACTGTTTCTCGATCACCCGCAGGAAATTCTCGACCGCGACACCATCGGCAACGCCACCCGTGGCCGCGACCTGATGCCGCTCGATCGCATCGTCGACATGGCCGTCAGCCGTTTGCGCCAGCGTCTGCGCGACACCGAGAAACCGCCACGACTGATTCGCACGGTGCGCGGCAGCGGCTACCAACTGGCAGCCAACGTGGTTGCCGGCAATGGTCACTGAGTCGCTGCGCAAATTCGCCGCCAAAGTGCCGATGCCGCGTTCGCTGCTCGGGCGGATGTTGCTGCTGACGTTGCTCGCGGTGCTGTTCGCGCAAACATTGTCGAGCGTGATCTGGGTCTCGCAACTGCGCGCCACCCAGCTCGAAGGCCTGGTCACCAGCGCCCGCAGCCTCGCCCATTCGATGACCGCCAGCGTCAGTTACTTCCGCTCGTTGCCGGTGGCTTATCGGCCGTTGGTGCTCGATCAATTGCGCAGCATGGGCGGCACGCGATTCGTGGTGACGCTCAACGACAAGCCGTTGGGCATGGACGTGCTGCCGGTGACGCCGCGCAAAGCGGCGGTGATGAAAGCCGTCGACGAGGTGCTGCGGCAGACGTTGGGCCATGACACCGATATTTCGGTGACCTTCGTCAGTCCTGAGGATCTGCGCATCTTCAATGCTGGGCTGAAACTCGATGAGCTGCCACGCTCCTGGGCGCATTACGCGTTGACCCTGGAGCCGGTGAATCCGCCCGTGTTGGTCACGCAGATTCAAATGGCCCCGGGCGAATGGCTGTACATCGCCTCGCTGTTGCCGGAGCCGTACACCAGTCTTGAAGAGCAAGGCCTGCCCTCGCAACAGGTGTGGTTCATCGTCCTCACCAGTGGATTCCTATTGCTGTTTATCGGCCTGCTGGTGCATTGGCAGAGCCGGCCGCTCAAGCGTCTGGCGCGGGCGGCGCGGGATTTGTCGCTAGGTGCCGACGTCGAGCCAGTGGCTGAGGGCGGCGGCAGTGAAGTGGTCGAAGTAGGCCGCGCCTTCAACACCATGCGCGAGCGCATCAGCCGCTACCTCACCGAGCGCAGTCAGTTGTTCAGCGCGATCTCCCATGACCTGCGCACACCAATCACCCGTTTGCGCTTGCGCGTCGAATTGCTTGAAGACGAAAAGCTGCAGGCCAAGTTCGGCCGTGATCTGGATGAGTTGGAACTGCTGGTCAAAGGCGCGCTGCAATGTGTGAAGGACACCGACATCCACGAGAACATCGAACCGGTGGACTTGAACCATGTACTCGACTGTCTGGTGGAACCGTATCTGGCGCCGAACGGCAATGGCCGCGTGACGCAGCAGGGCAAGGCGCTGGCGGCTTATCCGGGCAAGCCGCTGGCGTTGAAGCGCTGCATCGGTAACCTGATCGACAATGCGTTGAAGTACGGGCAAAACGCGCATTTGCACATCGACGACGATGAGCGCGCGTTTGTTCTGCACGTCGACGATGAAGGGCCGGGTGTTCCAGAGCAGCGGCTGGAGCAAGTGTTCGAACCGCACTTCCGTCTGGCGGGGCAGCAGCAGGGTTATGGCTTGGGGTTGGGCATCGCGCGCAATATTGCCCACAGCCATGGTGGGGAAGTGACGCTGCAGAATCTGCGTGAGGGTGGGTTGCGGGTGACCTTGCAGCTGCCGCGTTCGGCGGATTGAGTCAAAAGCTTTCCCTCACCCTAGCCCTCCCGAAACGTCGGACCGCCCAGAGGGAGAGGGCTGGGGTGAGGGGTAGCTCTTTGTCACCGCTCAGTGACAAACCCCGCCCCCTTCGTTACAAGCCCACCCCGACCCGTTGTTTAGACTCCCCGCAGTCATAACAACAAAAAAGGCCACCCATGGATCTCTTCCACCCAGGCTTCAGCAGTTGGCTGAACGCCCCTGCTCACCAGCAATGGCTTGCCGCCGAAGGCCTGCGTCTGCTGGATTTTGCCAAGGCATCGAAACTGCCCGAAGGCTTTGGCAACCTCGACGAGCGCGGCCGTCTGCCAGCGAACGCACAAGCCGAAACCATGAACACCGCGCGCATGACCCACAGCTTCGCCATGGCCCACATTCAGGGTTTGCCGGGTTTTGCCGAATTGGTCGATCATGGCATCGCCGCCCTGCGCGGGCCGTTGCGTGATGCCCTGCACGGTGGCTGGTTTGCGGTCGCCGAACACCGCGATGACAACACCGGCAAGAACGCCTATCTGCATGCCTTCGTTGCGCTTGCGGCCAGCTCTGCGGTGGTCGCACAGCGCCCTGGCGCACAGGCGTTGCTGGATGATGCGATTGACATGATCGACACGTATTTCTGGAGCGAAGAAGAGGGCGCGATGCGCGAATTCTTCAATCGCGACTGGAGCGAAGAAGAAGCCTATCGCGGCGCCAACAGCAACATGCACGCGACCGAAGCGTTCCTTGCGCTGGCCGATGTCACAGAAGATCCGCGCTGGTTGATTCGCGCGCAACGCATCGTCGAACGCGTCATTCACGGGCACGCCGCCGCCAACGGTTACATGGTCATCGAGCACTTCGACCGCGACTGGCAGCCGCTACGCGAATACAACCACGACAATCCCGCCGACGGCTTCCGCCCTTACGGCACCACGCCGGGCCACGGTTTCGAATGGGCGCGGCTGCTGCTGCACCTCGAAGCGGCGCGGGTGCAGGCCGGAATGCTCACGCCCGGTTGGCTCGCCACCGATGCGCAAAAACTGTTCGAGAACAATTGCCGCAACGGTTGGGACGTCGATGGTCTGCCGGGCATCGTCTACACCCTCGACTGGGACAACAAAGCCGTCGTTCGCCATCGCCTGCATTGGACGCACGCCGAGGCCAGTGCCGCTGCCAGCGCCTTGCTCAAACGCACCGGCGATGCGCAATACGAAACCTGGTACCGGCTGATCTGGGAATTCTGCGAAACGTATTTCATCGACCGTTGCGACGGCAGTTGGCGCCACGAGCTCAATCCGCAAAACCTGCCAAGTGCCGATATCTGGCCGGGCAAACCCGATCTGTATCACGCCTGGCAAGCCGTGCTGATCCCTCGTCTACCCTTGTCACCGAGTATGGCAACGGCTCTGGCGCAGTTGTCCCAGAGCGTTGCCATGTGACCAATCATGTAACCATGTAGTGACATTTGCGCGTCCCTTCGTTACCTGCGAAGGGAAACGTCCTGTTTAAACTCCTGTGCAGCGCAAGCACCAGACTTGCATGCATAACAACAAGAAAGGTACATCTCAGATGAATGCGATTTCTCGCCTCGCTACTGTCATTTCTGTCGCCTCCCTGTTCCCGCTCGCAATTCTGCCTCTCAGTGTTTCCGCTGCCGAATCCAAAGGTTCGGTCGAAGTCGTGCACTGGTGGACGTCCGGTGGCGAAAAAGCTGCCGTTGATGTGCTCAAGGCGCAAGTCGAAAAAGACGGTTTCACCTGGAAAGACGGCGCTGTCGCCGGTGGTGGCGGTGCGACTGCCATGACCGTGCTGAAAAGCCGTGCCGTTGCCGGCAACCCGCCAGGCGTTGCCCAGATCAAAGGCCCGGACATCCAGGAATGGGCGTCGACCGGCCTGCTCGACACTGACGTGTTGAAAGACGTCGCCAAGTCGGAAAAGTGGGACAGCCTGCTCGACAAGAAAGTCTCCGATACCGTGAAGTACGACGGTGATTACGTGGCCGTGCCGGTGAACATTCACCGCGTGAACTGGCTGTGGATCAATCCGGAAGTATTCAAGAAAGCCGGTATCACCAAGAACCCGACCACCCTCGAAGAATTCTATGCCGCTGGCGACAAGCTGAAGGCTGCGGGCTTCATTCCGCTGGCCCACGGCGGTCAGCCTTGGCAGGACAGCACCGTGTTCGAAGCCGTGGTGCTCTCGGTCATGGGTGTCGATGGCTACAAGAAAGCCCTGGTTGACCTGGACAATGCCGCGCTGACCGGCCCGGAAATGGTCAAGGCGCTGACCGAGCTGAAGAAAGTCGCGACCTACATGGACGCCGATGGCAAAGGTCAGGACTGGAACCTGGAAGCGGCCAAGGTCATCAACGGCAAGGCCGGTATGCAGATCATGGGTGACTGGGCCAAATCCGAATGGACCGCTGCCAAGAAAGTCGCCGGCAAGGATTACGAGTGCGTAGCCTTCCCGGGCACCGACAAGGCGTTCACCTACAACATCGACTCGCTGGCCGTGTTCAAGCAGAAGGACGCAGGCACTGCGGCCGGTCAGCAGGACATCGCCAAAGTCGTGCTGGGTGAAAACTTCCAGAAAGTCTTCAGCATCAACAAAGGCTCGATCCCGGTTCGCAATGACATGTTGAACAACATGGACAAGCTCGGTTTCGACTCCTGCGCACAGACTGCAGCCAAAGACTTCCTGGCGGACGCCAAGTCCGGCGGCCTGCAACCAAGCATGGCGCACAACATGGCGACCACGCTGGCGGTGCAAGGCGCGTTCTTTGATGTCGTGACCAACTACATCAACGATCCGAAAGCGGACCCGGCCGACACCGCCAAGAAACTGGGCGCAGCGATCAAGTCGTCCAAATAAGCGTCGGTAGCACAGGCTTCTCCTGTGGGAGCGAGCCTGCTCGCGAAGGCGTTGTGTCAGTTGCTCCATCCGTCGACTGACACCGCATTCGCGAGCAGGCTCGCTCCCACAAGGGATCTCACTGTAGTTTTTATTCCCTGTACTGGATTTCCCCATGAGTTCTGTTGCTGTGTTCAGCAAGGCCTCGCCGTTCGATGCATTGCAACGCTGGCTACCCAAACTGGTGCTGGCGCCGAGCATGTTCATCGTGCTGGTGGGCTTCTATGGCTACATCCTGTGGACGTTCGTGTTGTCGTTCACCACCTCGACCTTCCTGCCCAACTACAAGTGGGCCGGTCTGGCGCAATACGCGCGGTTGTTCGACAACGATCGCTGGTGGGTCGCGAGCAAAAACCTCGCGGTGTTCGGCGGCATGTTCATCGGTATCACTCTGGTGATCGGCGTGTTGCTGGCGGTGTTCCTCGACCAGCGCATCCGTCGCGAAGGCTTTATCCGCACCATTTACCTGTACCCGATGGCGCTCTCGATGATCGTTACCGGTACCGCGTGGAAATGGCTGCTCAACCCGGGCATGGGCCTGGACAAATTGTTGCGTGACTGGGGCTGGGAAGGCTTCCGTCTCGACTGGCTGATCGACCCTGATCGCGTGGTTTACTGCCTGGTGATCGCCGCTGTCTGGCAAGCCTCGGGCTTCATCATGGCGATGTTCCTCGCCGGCCTGCGTGGCGTTGATCAATCGATTATCCGCGCTGCACAGATCGATGGCGCGAGCATGCCGACGATCTACTGGAAAGTGGTGCTGCCAAGCCTGCGTCCGGTGTTCTTCAGTGCGGTGATGATTCTGGCGCACATCGCGATCAAGAGCTTCGACCTCGTCGCGGCGATGACCGCTGGTGGCCCGGGTTATTCCTCCGACCTGCCGGCGATGTTCATGTATTCCTTCACCTTCAGTCGCGGCCAGATGGGCATGGGCTCGGCCAGTGCGATTCTGATGCTCGGTGCGATCCTCGCGATCATCGTGCCTTACCTGTATTCCGAGCTGAGGACCAAGCGCAATGACTAGTCTCGCTGCCAAACCTGCTATCAGCCTGAGTCGCATCGCGATCTACGCGGTGCTGATCATCGCCGTACTGCTTTATCTGGTGCCGCTGGTGGTTATGTTGCTGACCAGCTTCAAGACCCCGGAAGACATCAGCACCGGCAACCTGCTGAGCTGGCCGACCGTGGTCAGCGGCATCGGCTGGGTCAAGGCCTGGGCCACGGTTGACGGTTACTTCTGGAACTCGATCAAGATCACCGTTCCGGCGGTAATCATCTCCACCGCCATCGGTGCGTTGAACGGTTATGTGCTGTCGTTCTGGCGCTTCCGCGGTTCGCAGTTGTTCTTCGGTCTGTTGTTGTTCGGCTGCTTCCTGCCGTTCCAGACCGTGCTGCTGCCGGCCTCGTTCACCCTCGGCAAGATGGGCCTGGCGAGCACCACCACCGGTCTGGTGTTTATTCACGTGGTTTACGGTCTGGCGTTCACCACGCTGTTCTTCCGTAACTACTACGTGAGCATTCCGGATGCACTGGTGAAAGCTGCACGCCTGGATGGCGCGGGGTTCTTCACGATTTTCCGCCGCATCATTCTGCCGATGTCGACGCCGATCATCATGGTTTGCCTGATCTGGCAGTTCACCCAGATCTGGAACGACTTCCTGTTCGGTGTGGTGTTCTCCAGCGGTGATTCGCAACCGATCACGGTGGCGCTGAACAACCTGGTCAACACCAGCACCGGCGCCAAGGAATACAACGTTGATATGGCAGCGGCGATGATCGCCGGCCTGCCGACCCTGCTGGTCTATGTGGTCGCAGGCAAGTATTTCGTGCGCGGGCTGACAGCCGGCGCAGTCAAGGGGTAATCATGGCAACGCTCGAACTTCGCAACGTCAACAAGACCTACGGTGCCGGCCTGCCGGACACCCTGAAGAACATCGAACTGTCGATCAAGGACGGTGAGTTCCTGATCCTCGTCGGCCCGTCGGGCTGCGGCAAGTCGACCCTGATGAACTGCATCGCCGGCCTGGAAACCATCACCGGCGGCGCGATCATGATCGGCGACCAGGACGTCAGCGGCATGAGCCCGAAGGATCGCGACATCGCCATGGTGTTCCAGTCCTACGCGCTGTACCCGACCATGAGCGTGCGCGAGAACATCGAATTCGGTCTGAAGATCCGCAAGATGCCGCAGTCGGCGATCGACGAAGAAGTCGCGCGCGTCGCCAAGCTGTTGCAGATCGAACACCTGCTGAACCGTAAGCCGGGTCAACTCTCCGGTGGTCAGCAACAGCGTGTGGCGATGGGCCGTGCTCTGGCGCGGCGACCGAAGATTTATCTGTTCGACGAACCGTTGTCCAACCTCGACGCCAAGCTGCGCGTCGAGATGCGCACCGAAATGAAACTGATGCACCAGCGCCTGAAAACCACCACGGTCTACGTGACCCACGACCAGATCGAAGCAATGACCCTGGGCGACAAGGTTGCGGTGATGAAGGACGGCATCATTCAGCAGTTCGGCACGCCGAAAGAGATCTACAACGATCCGGCCAACCTGTTCGTCGCGAGTTTCATCGGTTCGCCGCCGATGAACTTCATTCCGCTGCGCCTGCAGCGCAAGGACGGCCGTCTGCTGGCGCTGCTCGACAGCGGCCAGGCGCGTTGCGAGTTACCGATGAGCATGCAGGACGCCGGGCTCGAAGATCGCGAAGTGATCCTCGGCCTGCGCCCGGAGCAAATCGTACTGGCGAACGGCGAGGGCAATGGCCTGCCGAGCATTCGTGCCGAAGTGCAGGTGACCGAGCCGACCGGTCCGGACACCCTGGTATTCGTCAACCTCAATGAAACCAAAGTCTGCTGTCGCTTGGCGCCGGATGTGGCACCGCAGGTGGGCGAGAACCTGACGCTGCAATTCGATCCGTCGAAAGTGTTGTTGTTTGATGCCAACACCGGTGAGCGCCTCGGCACTGCCGGGCAACCACAGACCGATGCGCGGTCTGCGAACGTCGCCCAATTCAAAGGCCGCTGAAGATCGATGCTGGAATGCGGTCATGTGGGAGCTGGCTTGCCAGCGATGAGGCCGGCACATCCAACATGGATGTCGCCTGAAGCACCGCCATCGCTGGCAAGCCAGCTCCCACAGGGATTGGATTCCAAAAGGAGCACGCGGTGGATTGCCTGTAATCCATCGCACTTTATGTAAACCGCGTTAGATAAAAACAGTTAATAACAATAAAGACGAGGATGTAGGGATGAAAAAGAAACACGTCAATGCCCGGTTGATCTGCCAAGTGTCGGCTGCGGCGGCCTTGGTGCTGGCCGGTAACGCCATGGCGGCGGATGCCTTCAGTTCCGATTCGAAATGGATGACCGGCGACTGGGGTGGCGAGCGTACCAAGCTGATCGAGCAGGGTATCGATATCAAGGCTGACTACGTTGGGGAAGTCGGTGGCAACCTGAACGGTGGCTACAACGACGACAAGACCGCGCGTTACGCTGACCAGTTCGGTCTGGGCGTGGCACTCGATCTGCAAAAGCTGTGGGGCTGGGATAACACTCAGGCGAAGATCCAGCTGACCAACCGTAACGGTTACAACATCTCCAACGACCGCGTTGGCGATCCGCGTGCCGGCACCTTGAGTTCGTCGCAAGAAGTTTACGGCCGTGGCCACATGGTGCGTCTGACCCAGTTGTGGATTCAGCACCAGTTCTTCGACAACAAACTCGACGTCAAGGCCGGTTACTTCGGTGAAGGCGAAGACTTCAACACCTTCCCGTGCGACTTCCAGAACCTGGCGTTCTGCGGCTCGCAAGTGGGTAACTGGGCGACCAACATCTGGTACAACTGGCCGGTCAGCCAGGCCGCGATCCGTGTGAAGTACAACATCAACGACGAGCTTTACGCGCAGATAGGTGCGTACAACCAAAACCCGTCGCAGCTGGAACACGGCAACGGCTTCAAGCTCAGTGGCAGCGGCACCAAAGGTACCGTTCTTCCGGTCGAGCTGGTCTGGTCGCCGAAGGTCAACAGCCTGCCGGGCGAATACCGCGTCGGTTACTACAAGAGCACGGCCGATGCCGACGACGTTCGCGAAGACGTCAACGGTTTCGACGCTGCTACTACTGGCGATGCCTACAAGACCCACAGCAGCAAAAGCGGCTACTGGTTCGTCGCGCAACAGCAACTCACCAGCCACAACGGTGATGCGACCCGCGGTCTGAACATCGCGGCCAACGCCACGTTCCACGACAAGGACACCAACTTCATCGACAACTATCAGTCGGTGATGTTTGTCTACAAAGGCCCGTTCGACGCGCGTCCGAAGGATGACGTCGGTATCGGCGCGGCGCGTATCCACGTCAACGATGACGTGAAGAAAAACGCCGAACTGCTGAACGCTTCCAACGGTGTGTCGGACTACGACAATCCGGTGTTCTCGCCAATTCGTGAAACCGAATACAACTACGAGATCAACTACGGCTTCCACGTCACCAACTGGCTGACCGTACGTCCTAACCTGCAGTACATCACTCACCCGGGTGGTGTGGATGAAGTGGACAACGCATTGGTCGCTGGCCTGAAAATTCAGTCTACGTTCTAACGCGTCTGCGATAAGCTCCTCTCTATGTGCGCATATTTGCGGACAGCCAAGGCTGTCCGCTTTTTTTTGGGGGCGGCGCACCCCTGTGAAAGACGAGTTCAGGATCGTGGCAAATGCATGAGCATCCGCTACAACGCTTCTTCAAATCCCTGCGTGAACAACCGGTGTTCGCCTGGGAGCGCTATCAGATGCGCGACGTGTTGGTGATCGATCACCCGCTGTGTCAGGCGGTGTTCAGTCGTCAGGGCGCGCAGTTGCTGCACTTTCAGCCGCGCGGGCAAAAGCCGTGGTTGTGGTGTGCGGCGAAGTGGCCGCATGTCGGCGCTATTCGCGGTGGTGTGCCGGTGTGCTGGCCGTGGTATGGCCGTCATCCGAGCGAAAACGCCTGGCCATCGCATGGTTGGGCGCGACTGCTCGACTGGAAGTTGCTCGACAGCAGCAGCGCCGAAGATGGCGTGCGCCTGCACTGGCAATTGCAGCTATGCGACTGGCAGGTTGACCTGCATGCACATCTGGGCGAACGCATGGAACTGCGCCTGAGCACCGAGCATCAAGACGATATGCCGTGCCAGTTGAGCCAGGCTTTGCACGCTTACTGGCGTATTGGCGATGTCGGCGAGATAGCGCTGTCTGGGCTTGAAGGTGCGCAGGGCTATGACCAGTTGAATCGCCAGGTTTGCCAGCAGGAAGGCGAGTTGCGTGTGGATGGCGGCTGTCAGCGGGTGTTCCAGCATGACGGCGAATTGCAGCTGAAAGATCACGCCTGGCAGCGTGAGTTGTGCATTGATACCGGTGACAGTGCGGACACGGTGGTCTGGCATCCGGGCGCGCGGCCGTTGTTGGGCGTGAGCTGGGATGAGATTTCGGAGTTTGTCTGTGTGGAAGCGGCGGCGGGTGGGACGGACAGCTTGCACCTGGCGCCGGGGGAGAAGGCGCATTTGAGTTTGCAGGCGTGGGCGGCGGCTTGATGATCGTTCCCACGCTCTGCGTGGGAATGCCTCAAGGGACGCTCCGCGTCCAGTGACGCGGAGCGTCACGGGCTGCATTCCCACGCAGAGCGTGGGAACGATCACCCCCTGTAGGAGCTGCCGAAGGCTGCGATCTTTTACGCGAAGCGTCCTAATTAAACTCGTCACCCACCGGATACCGGCTGGCATTCAAACTCTCTTTGATCTTGCGCAAATGCGGCTGGAAATCCACCCCGCGACGCAACGTCATCCCGGTCGCCAACACATCCAGCACCGTCAACTGAATGATCCGCGAAGTCATTGGCATATAAATGTCGGTGTCTTCCGGCAACGGAATATTCAGGCTCAAGGTACTGGCCTTGGCCAGCGGCGAATTCTCCGCCGTCAAACCCAACACCGAAGCCCCGTTCTCGCGAGCAATACGTGCCACCTCGACCAACTCGCGGGTGCGGCCGGTGTAGGAAATAATCACGAACAACTCACCGGTGTGCGCCACCGACGCAATCATCCGCTGCATCAACACATCAGCATGCGCGGTCACCGCCAGGTTGAAGCGGAAGAACTTGTGCTGCGCATCCAGTGCCACCGGTGCCGAAGCGCCGAGGCCGAAGAAGTGGATCTGTCGCGCCTGAATCAACAGGTCGACAGCGCGGCTGATCAGGTTCGGGTCCAGCGCCTGACAGGCACTGTCCAGGGACGCGATGGCGCTGCCGAAAATCTTCTGCGTGTAGGCCTCGGGATTGTCGTCGGCCTCGACCGCGCGGCTGACATACGCCGCGCCGCTGGCCAGACTCTGCGCCAGTTGCAGCTTGAGTTCGGGATAGCCGCTGACACCGAACGAACGGCAGAAACGGTTGACCGTCGGTTCGCTCACCGAGGCTGCCTGGGCGAGGGCGGCGATGCTGAAGCGGGTGGCCTGCTGCGGGTTGAGCAGGATCACCTCGGCGACTTTGCGTTCGGCCTTGTTCAGGTCTTCAAGGCGACTCTGGATCTGTTCCAGTAAATTTCGCACGCGGTCCATATGGAATTCCTAATTCACCTGCGCAAAGGTGCGCCGGGCTATGCAAATTGGGCCTTTGATATGGCCCGTAACGGTGGCCTATCCTACTGATGGCTCCGACCGACCACCACTCGGAATCTGTATTTTGCGAAAATGTTGTGGTTATTACTACATTTTCCCTTGAGTGATGCCTTGAAAAAAGGTATTTGTAGCTTAACTTGATAAAAGAACAAACATCATGCCTTCGATTACGGTTGAACCGTGCACCTTTGCCTTGTTCGGCGCGCTTGGCGATCTGGCCCTGCGCAAGCTGTTTCCTGCCCTTTATCATCTCGATGGCGCCGACCTGCTGCACGAGGACACGCGCATCATCGCGTTGGCCCGTGAAGAAGGTTCCGAGCAACAGCACATGGCGTTCATCGCCGCCGAACTGCGTCGTTATGTGGGCAAAGAGCTGGACGAGGCCGTCGCCGAGCGTTTTCTCGCACGCCTGACCTACCTGCACGTCGACTTCCTCAAATCCGAAGATTACGTGGCGCTGGCCGAACTGGCTGGCAGCACGCAACGCATGATTGCCTACTTCGCCACCCCTGCGGCGGTGTACGGCGCGATCTGCGAAAACCTGGCGAAAGTCGGTCTGGCAGAAAATACCCGCGTGGTACTGGAAAAGCCGATCGGCTCCGACCTCGAATCCTCGCGCAAGGTTAACGACGCCGTGGCGCAGTTCTTCCCGGAGAACCGTACCTACCGCATCGACCACTACCTGGGCAAAGAAACCGTTCAGAACCTGATCGCCCTGCGTTTCGCCAACAGCCTGTTCGAAACCCAGTGGAACCAGAATTACATCTCCCACGTGGAAATCACCGTGGCCGAGAAGGTTGGTATCGAAGGCCGTTGGGGCTACTTCGACAAGGCCGGCCAACTGCGCGACATGATCCAGAATCACCTGTTACAGCTGCTTTGCCTGATTGCCATGGACCCGCCGGCCGACCTGTCCGCCGACAGCATCCGCGACGAAAAGGTAAAAGTGCTCAAGGCGCTCGCGCCGATCAGTCCGGAAGGCCTCACCACACAGGTGGTGCGCGGCCAGTACATCGCTGGCCACAGCGAAGGCAAATCCGTACCGGGTTACCTCGAAGAACCGAATTCCAACACCCAGAGCGACACCGAAACCTTCGTCGCTTTGCGTGCCGATATCCGCAACTGGCGCTGGGCCGGCGTGCCGTTCTACCTGCGGACCGGCAAGCGCATGCCGCAAAAACTGTCGCAGATCGTCATCCACTTCAAGGAACCGTCGCACTACATTTTTGCGCCGGAACAACGCCTGCAGATCAGCAACAAACTGATCATCCGCCTGCAACCGGACGAAGGCATTTCCTTGCGCGTGATGACCAAAGAGCAGGGCCTGGACAAAGGCATGCAACTGCGCAGCGGCCCGCTGCAACTGAATTTTTCCGACACCTGGCGTAGCGCGCGGATCCCCGATGCCTACGAGCGGTTGTTGCTGGAAGTGATGAACGGCAATCAGAACCTGTTTGTCCGTAAAGATGAAATCGAAGCCGCGTGGAAATGGTGTGACCAGCTGATTGCCGGGTGGAAAAAATCCGGTGACGCGCCCAAGCCGTATGCGGCCGGGTCGTGGGGGCCGATGAGCTCCATTGCATTGATCACGCGGGACGGGAGGTCGTGGTATGGCGATATCTGATGTGCAACTGCCTGCGGGCGTGAACGCTCACGAATTCAAGAGCCCGGTGTTGTTGGCCGAAGGTCTGGCGCTGAACGTCGCCAAGCAATTGAGCGACGCCATTGCTGCACGCGGCAACGCGGTGCTGGTGGTGTCCGGCGGTCGTAGCCCGGTGGCGTTTTTCCAGCACCTGGCCAAGCAGGAACTGGACTGGTCGAAGGTCGTCGTGACCCTCGCCGACGAGCGCTGGGTACCGGTTGAACATGCCGACAGTAATGCCGGTTTGCTCAAGCAATACCTGCTCAAAGGCCCGGCAGCCAAGGCGCAGTTCCTCAGCCTGTATAGCGCGGCGGCCAACGTCGAGCAGGCTGCTGAACAGGCTGATCGCTTGCTTGCCGAATTGCCGCCGATTGACGTGCTGGTATTGGGCATGGGCGATGACGGTCACACCGCGTCGCTGTTCCCCGACAGCCCGAACCTCGCCGAAGCGCTGCAGGCTGATGGCACGCGCCGTTGCTGGCCGATGCTGGCGCCAAGCGTGCCGCGTCAACGCCTGACCATGAGTCGTGCGCTGCTGGCCTCGGCCAAACACAAGATTCTGTCGATTTCCGGTCAGTCGAAACTGACCACCCTGAATGCCGCGCTGGCATCCGACGTCGCCGCCATGCCGGTGCGCGCGTTTCTGCAACCTACGTTAGAGATTTACTGGTGCCCATGAGCCAAGGAACAGCCGCTATGACAACCCCATCCCCGACCGTTTCCATGGCGGACAAAGTTGCCCTGATCGACAGCCTCTGCGCCAAGGCGCGGATCCTGCCGGTGATTACCATCGCTCGCGAACAGGACGTGCTGCCACTGGCTGACGCTCTGGCTGCCGGTGGCCTCACCGCGCTGGAAGTGACCCTGCGTTCGCAGTTTGGCCTCAAGGCCATCCAGATCCTGCGCGACCAGCGTCCGGAATTGATGACCGGTGCTGGCACCGTGCTCGATCGCAACATGCTCGCGGCTGCCGAAGCCGCTGGCTCGCAGTTCATTGTCACCCCAGGCATCACCCGCGACCTGCTGGAAGCCAGCGTCGACAGCCCGATTCCGCTGTTGCCGGGCATCAGCAACGCCTCCGGCATCATGGAAGGCTACGGTCTGGGTTATCGCCGCTTCAAGCTGTTCCCGGCTGAAGTCAGCGGTGGTGTAGCAGCAATCAAGGCCCTCGGCGGTCCGTTCGGCGAAGTTAAATTCTGCCCGACTGGCGGCGTCGGCCCGGCCAACATCAAGAGCTACATGGCGCTGAAAAACGTCATGTGCGTGGGCGGTAGCTGGATGCTTGATCCGGAGTGGATCAAGAACGGCGACTGGGCCCGTATTCAGGAATGCACCGCTGAGGCACTGGCGCTGCTGGACTGATTGTTACCAGACACTTCGTTGTGTGTTCTACGGCTTTACGGTGCGCTTGGTCGGTGCACCGTTTTTTTTTGCCTGAAAATTGCTGTGTAGAAGTCATGTAGGAGCTGTCGAGTGAAACGAGGCTGCGATCTTTTGACCTTGCTCTTGAGCGCCAACATCAAAAGATCGCAGCCTTCGGCAGCTCCTACATCGACACCGTTACGACGCGATACATAGTTACCGCACAGCCGCGTTTGCGTGGCGCTAATCTGCGTTCATCTTACGGAAGAGAGAACGCCTCATGGATGACCATCAATCAGTAGCCTTGCCACACCCACCTCTGCGGCAACGGACCATTCAAATCCCTGGCAGCTTCGATTGGCGCAAAACCGAAGGCAAGGAGCGCAACATCAGTAGCGGTGTCGAAGGCCTGCCACTGGTTTTGCGTCTGACCCTGGTCGATCTCATGACCGGTGAGCCGGTGGTTGGCGCCCGGGTCTGGATCGAACAGCACATTGGTGCCGATACGCTGTGTGGAACCCAGTCGACCGACAGTCAAGGCATCGTACGGTTTACCAGTATTTACCCGGATCGACCCTCTGGTGGTGCTTCGTGCATCGCCATGACCGTGTGCATCGCCAGCGACGATCAACATTCGCAAGCACTTCACGAAGCCTGGAACGGACGGCTGCATCTGCCCTGTGCCTGCCGCTGTGAGACCATCGGAAATGACGCCTCGCGGCTGGAGTTGCGACCGATTGCCGGGGCAGGCGTGGAGGATGGCTACTTCGGTTGCCAGACGATCGGCGTCGACACATTTGCGGTGTCGTCGCAGATCGGCCTTGCGGGCTACGAAAAGTCCACGGGCGCGGTGTTTTAGCGCAGCTCGTTCAGCGCCCGCACCAGTAACTGCATGTCGGCAGCGGTGGTGGTCAGCCCCGGTGTAATGCGGATGCTCGGCCCGCTGGCTGCGCCATGGCGCACCACGGTGAACAGGTTGTAGTCGTTGAGCAGACGTTCGGCCATCGCCTGTTGATCGTCGTGTCGAGTGAAGCGCATGGATGTGATGCCGCAATACAGCCGAGGGTCGTCGGGCGTCATCACTTCGATGCCCGGCAAGTGCCGCACCGCGCTGACCCAAAGGTTGCGCAGATAATTCAGGCGAGCGCCCTTGGCTGGTGCGCCGCCGAGGGAACGGTGCTCCTCGAACACCAGCGGCAAGGTCATCAGCGCCGGAATGTTGGGCGTGCTGTACGAAGTGCGCGCACGGATGTCATTGCCCGGGTAATGCATTTCGCCCATGTCCGGATCAATGTCGGCCAGGCGGTGTGGCGCGATATAGAGGAAGCCGAGGGTGAGCGGTGCGCCGATCCATTTGTGCAGGTTGTATCCGGCGAAAGCGATGCCGAGGGCATCAAGATCGAACTCGATCTGACCGAGTGCATGGGCGCCATCGAGGATGACATCGACGCCATGCTCTTTGGCCAGCGCGGCGATGGCTTGCACCGGCATGACCAGACCGGTGCGGTGAGTGACGTGAGTCAGGGCCATCAGCTTGACTTGCGGATGACCGACGAAGGCTTCGCGGTAAGTCTCCACCAGGCTGTCGTAGCTCGTCGGGTGCGCGTGAGCAATCTCGATCACTTCAGCGCCGCGCTGCCTGGCGAGCCAGCGCATGGCGCCTTTGACCGTGTCGTATTCCAGATCGCTGATCAGCACCTGATCGCCCGGTTGCAAGCGGTTGTAGTTGCGAATCAGCGACTGCAGGCCTTCGGTGGCATTGCGGGTGAACGCCACACTCTGCGCGCGCACGCCAATCAACTCGGCCAGTTGCGCGCGAATATCGAGGTTGTCGTGCTGCTCGAAACGCTGGCGCACGTACACCGAGTTGCTGGTGTTGATCAGCTCGATGTTGCGCTGGTATTCCTCGATCACCGTGCGCGACATGCGCCCGAAATAACCGTTTTCCAGGTTCACGGGGCCGGGTTGAACGTCGTAACGATCGGCGAACGTTCGCCAAAAGGCTTCGTCACGGGCGCGGCGGGTGTTATCGGGCATGGTCGGCTGACTCAAGAGAGAGGAAGGCGCTTCAATGGCGCGGAGCAGGTTTGCCGTGTTTGGCGCGCAGCGGTTCGAGCAGGTCCGAGAGGCCGTTATGGTCGATCTCCTGCATCAGTGCGAGCAAGCCACCGAGTTCGCCGTGCGGGAAACCTTCGCGGGCAAACCAGTTCAGGTATGGCCCCGGCAGGTCAGCAATGATCCGGCCTTTGTATTTACCGAAGGGCATTTCGCGGGTTATCAGCAGTTCGAGTTTTTCAGGATTCATCGGTGAGATCGTCTGGCTTCAAATCAGCTTGGAAAATACAGGCATTCTGCATGCAGGCCAAATGACAGATCATGCAAATAACCGTGATACAGATAGTTCACTTATCTTTAACTAGCTGATTTATAAGTATTTTTTAAAAATAAAAAAGCTGGCATGCACACTGCAATATCCCTTGCATCTTCAACCAATCGCAAGGAATTGAAAAATGACCGACATGAATAAAGAAGCCATCTCTGTACTCAATGACCTGATTGAAACCAGCAAGGACGGTCAGGAAGGGTTCAAGACTTGCGCTGAAGACATCAAGCACCCAGAACTGAAAACCCTGTTTGTAACTCGCTCCGCTGATTGCGCCACCGCTGCAGCAGAACTGCAAGCCGAAGTTCGCAAGCTGGGCGGCGATCCGGAAACTTCCACCAGCGTCAGCGGTGACCTGCACCGTCGCTGGGTCGACGTCAAAGCCATGTTCACCGGCAAAGACGAAGAGGCTGTATTGAACGAAGCAGAGCGCGGTGAAGACCATGCGCTGAAGGCCTACAAAGAAGCCCTCGAGAAAATCAGCAAGCATAATCTGGTAGGTATTCGTGACCTGGTTGAACGCCAATACCACGGCGTACAACGCAACCACGACCAGGTGAAAGCCCTGCGTAACCAGGCTCGCGCTCGTTCGTAAGCGTTTGCCGGTTATAAAAAACGCCAGCTAGTCTGGCGTTTTTTGTGTCTGGAAAAAGCACAAGCCCCTCACCCTAGCCCTCTCCCGGAGGGAGAGGGGACTGACCGAGGTGGCCGTTGGAGATACACCGACTTGAGCGATCTGAGGTGAACTCAGGTTTTGAAAAGCACGAAGATCGGCTCCCTTTCCCCCTCGCCCCCCTGGGGAGAGGCTGGGGTGAGGGGGAAAAGCTTTACCTGACACCCCGCTAATCAATCAGCCAATGCTAATCGCCGGCAAAGTCGGCAACGTCACCGTCTGCTGCTTACGCGGCGCCAGAATCTCAGCCTCACCATCCACCACCAGCTCATCACGCTGGTTGAACACACGAGTGGCAATGCGCACGCGAAACTTCGGTAGCTTCTCGAGAATTTCCAGGCGCACGGTCAGCGTGTCACCGATCTTCACCGGCTTCTGAAAGCTCATCTGCTGACCGATATAAATAGTGCCGGGCCCAGGCAGCTCGCAGGCAACGGCGGCACTGATCAGCGCACCGCTGAACATACCGTGGGCGATACGCTCCTTGAACATGCTGGCGGCAGCGAACTCGGCGTCCAGGTGCACCGGGTTGTGGTCGCCCGACATCGCGGCGAACAGCTGGATGTCGCGCTCTTCGACGGTCTTGCTGTAGCTGGCGGTCTGGCCGACTTCGAGGGCTTCGTAAGGGATGTTGGTAACCTGGGTCATCGGTCTCGATTCCTGTGACGGATTCAGTGAATCCACAAAAAATTATTCGCTGCGATGAGGTCGCGGATGGCTCAAGGCCTGATCGATCCAGGCCAGCACATCAGCGATCACTTCGTCGCGGTTGGTTTCGTTGAACAATTCGTGCCGCGCCTGCGGGTAGATCTTCAGTTGCAGGTGCTGGCTGCCGGCCGTGCGCAACGCATTGGCCAGATCTGTCAGACGCTTGCCTTCACTCACCGGATCACATTCGCCGCCGATTACCAGCAGCGGCAGGCCCGGGTCGATCTGGGCGAGATTGGACGCTTTGCTGATCTGCTGCAAGCCGCCGAGCAGGTCGATCCACAGTTGATTGGTGCAGCGAAAGCCACACAGTGGGTCGTTGGCGTACAGGTCGACCTCGGCCGGGTCGCGGCTCAGCCAGTCGAACGGTGTGCGCGCCGGTTTGAACTTGTTATTGAACGAGCCGAACGACAGCCACTCGATCAACGCGCTGCGACCCTTGCCACCCTGACGCAGTTTTTCCAGGCGAGCGATCTGCCGCGCAGCGCGGTACAGCGCAACGGGTTGAAAGTTGGAACCACTGAGAATCGCCCCGTGCAGGCTGGCGCTGTGATGCAGCAGATAACCTTGGGCGAGGTAGCTACCCATACTGTGCCCCAGCAGGATGATCGGCACACCAGGGTGCTGCTGGCCGATGTGCTGATTGAGGCTGGCTAGATCGCCGAGTACTTTGCACCAGCCGTCGTCATCGGCGAAGTGGCCGAGGGTACCGTGATTGGCGGTTTTGCCATGTCCGCGTAAATCCGGCGCGTACACGCCATATCCTTTGTCGCAAAACGTGTCCGCCAATCGCGCATAGCGGCCGCTGTGTTCGGCCATGCCATGGGCCAGCAGGATCACCGCTTTCAACGGCGCCGCCGGCAGCCATTGATTGACGAACAGGCGGCTGCGGTCACTCGCGTCCAGCCATAGGGTGTCGTGGATCATGGCGATTCCTTTGCTCAAAGTCGGATCATTGTATAGCGCGTCTGATCAGCCCACGCCACGGCAGGAAGATTCACACGATCAATGACGGCTTTGGCCATATTTGCCTCAATGGCCATAACTGCTAGTGTCCGTGAAGCTCCGCTTTTTCAGAAATGACAGAAAGCGGCCCGGATCGGCTCAGGTAAAGAGGACAAGAACAATGCAACCTGATTTCTGGAACGACAAGCGCCCGGCCGGCGTACCGCTGGACATCGACATGGGTGAGTTCAAGTCGGTGATCGAGGTGTTCGAGCGTTCCTGCAAGAAGTTCGCTGATCGCCCGGCGTTCAGCAATATGGGGATCACCCTGACTTACGCTGAACTTGAGCGGCAGAGCGCCGCCTTCGCCGGTTACCTGCAGGCGCATACCGATCTGGTTCCGGGCGATCGCATCGCCGTGCAGATGCCCAACATCCTGCATTACCCGATTGCCGTGTTCGGTGCACTGCGTGCCGGGCTGATCGTGGTCAACACCAACCCGCTGTATACCGCACGGGAGATGCGCCACCAGTTCAAGGATTCCGGCGCGCGGGCGCTGGTGTACCTGAACATGTTCGGCCAGAAGGTCCAGGAAGTACTGGCCGACACCGACATCCAATACTTGATCGAAGCCAAAATGGGCGACCTGATGCCCACCGCCAAGGGCTGGCTGGTCAACACCGTGGTCAGCAAAGTGAAGAAAATGGTCCCGGCGTATTCGCTGCCGCAGGCCATCTCCTTCAAAAGCGCACTGCGCATGGGCCGAGGTCTGGGCATCAAGCCGCTGAAGGTCAGCCTCGACGACATCGCCGTGCTGCAATACACCGGTGGCACCACCGGGCTGGCGAAAGGCGCGATGCTCACCCACGGCAATCTGGTGGCGAACATGCAGCAAGTGCGCGCCTGTCTCGCGCAACTCGGCCCGGACGGGCAGCCGCTGCTGCGCGAAGGCCAGGAAGTGATGATCGCACCGCTGCCGCTGTATCACATCTATGCCTTCACCGCGAACTGCATGTGCATGATGGTTTCCGGCAACCACAACGTGCTGATCACCAACCCGCGCGACATTGCCGGCTTCATCAAGGAGCTGAAGAACTGGCGCTTCTCCGCGCTATTGGGCCTGAACACCTTGTTCGTGGCGCTGATGGATCACCCGGATTTCAAGACCCTCGATTTCTCCAGCCTGAAGCTCACCAACTCAGGCGGCACCGCGCTGGTCAAAGCCACCGCCGAGCGTTGGGAACAGATGACCGGTTGCCGCATCACCGAGGGTTACGGCCTGACCGAAACCTCGCCAGTGGCCTGTACCAACCCGTACGGCGACCAGTCGCGGCTGGGCACGGTCGGCTTGCCGGTGCCGGGCACGTTGCTCAAAGTCATCAACGATGACGGTGTCGAACAGCCGATGGGCGAGCGCGGCGAGTTGTGCATCAAGGGCCCGCAGATCATGAAAGGTTATTGGCACAAGCCTGAGGCCACTGCCGAAGTGCTGGATGCCGAGGGCTGGTTCAAGTCCGGTGACATTGCGGTGATCGATCCGGACGGTTTCGTGCGCATCGTCGATCGCAAGAAGGACATGATCATCGTCTCCGGTTTCAACGTTTATCCGAACGAGATCGAAGACGTAGTGATGGCGCACCCGAAGGTCGCCAATTGCGCGGTGATCGGCGTGCCGGACGAGCGTTCCGGGGAGGCGGTGAAGCTGTTTGTGGTGGCGCGGGAAACCGGGGTCAGTCTCGAAGAACTCAAGGCTTACTGCAAAGAGAATTTCACTGCGTATAAGGTGCCGAAACACATCGTGTTGCGTGAGTCATTGCCGATGACGCCTGTCGGGAAAATTCTGCGGCGCGAGTTGCGCGATATCGCGTAAAAGTCAAAAACACAAAGATCGCAGCCTTCGGCAGCTCCTACCTTGGAATGCATTTCCTGTAGGAGCTGTCGAAGGCTGCGATCTTTTGCTTTAAGCCCCCGAAAACCGGGGCTTAAAAGGTGTTCTAGGATTTTTGCTCTAAAATGACTGCTAGGTAGTCTTGAGTCATGATAATGACTGTAGGGGCCGCTTTTGGCTCTAGTCGACCCTTGGCAAAGCTGCTACTCTCGGCGCGCTTTGTGACTTCTCGGCCTCTGTAAAAGCCAGATTCACCAATACCAAACACACACCAATAATAATCGCATCAAATGCGGTGAAGAATTCGCGTTGCTGAGGAGTGGGCTTCCATGATCGAAGACTTTTGGAAGGATAAATACCCGGCTGGAATTGCTGCCGACATCAATCCGGACGAGTATCCGAACATTCAGGCAGTGTTGAAGCAATCCTGCCAACGCTTCGCCAACAAACCGGCTTTCAGCAACCTGGGCAAGACAATCACCTACGGTGAGTTGTACGAATTGTCCGGTGCGTTTGCCGCGTATCTGCAACAGCATACCGATTTGCAGCCCGGCGATCGAATCGCCGTGCAACTGCCCAACGTTCTGCAGTACCCGGTGGCCGTCTTCGGTGCGATTCGCGCCGGGCTGATCGTGGTCAACACCAACCCGCTGTACACCGCGCGGGAAATGGAACACCAATTCAACGACTCCGGCGCCAAAGCCCTTGTTTGCCTGGCGAACATGGCGCATTTGGCTGAAACCGTGGTGCCGAAAACCGGCGTCAAACACGTCATCGTCACCGAAGTCGCCGACCTGCTGCCACCGATCAAGCGCCTGCTGATCAACAGTGTCATCAAGTACGTGAAGAAAATGGTTCCGGCCTATCACTTGCCAAAAGCCGTCAAGTTCAATGACGTGCTGAGCAAGGGCCAGGGTCAACCGGTGGCCGAAGCCAATCCCGACAGCGGCGACGTTGCGGTGCTGCAATACACCGGCGGCACCACGGGCGTGGCCAAGGGCGCGATGCTGACCCATCGCAACCTCGTCGCCAACATGCTGCAGTGCAAGGCGCTGATGGGTTCCAACCTCAATGAAGGTTGCGAGATCCTGATCACGCCGCTGCCGCTTTACCACATCTATGCGTTCACCTTTCATTGCATGGCGATGATGCTTATCGGCAACCACAACATCCTCATCAGCAATCCGCGCGACCTGCCGGCGATGGTCAAGGAACTGTCGAAGTGGAAGTTCAGCGGTTTCGTCGGCCTCAACACGCTGTTTGTCGCGCTGTGCAACAACGAAGGTTTCCGCAAGCTGGATTTCTCGGCGCTGAAAGTTACGTTGTCCGGCGGCATGGCCTTGCAACTGGCCGCTGCCGAGCGCTGGAAAGCGGTCACCGGTTGCGCCATCTGCGAAGGTTACGGCATGACCGAAACCAGCCCGGTGGCCACGGTCAACCCGATCCAGAACATCCAGATCGGCACCATCGGTATTCCGGTGCCATCGACCCTGTGCAAAGTCATCGATGATGCCGGTGTCGAGCAGCCGCTGGGTGAAATCGGCGAACTGTGCGTCAAGGGCCCGCAAGTGATGAAGGGTTACTGGCAGCGTCAGGAAGCCACCGATGAAATGCTCGACAGCGAAGGCTGGCTGAAGACCGGTGACATCGCGCTGATCCAGCCGGACGGCTACATGCGCATCGTTGATCGCAAGAAAGACATGATTCTGGTCTCCGGTTTCAACGTCTACCCGAACGAACTGGAAGACGTGCTGGCGACCCTGCCGGGTGTGTTGCAGTGCGCAGCCATCGGCGTGCCGGACGAGAAGTCGGGCGAGGCGATCAAGATTTTCATCGTCGCCAAACCGGGCGTCACGCTGACCAAGGAAACCGTGATGGAGCACATGCGCGCCAACGTCACGGGTTACAAGGTGCCACGTTCGGTGGAGTTCCGCGATGCGTTGCCGACCACCAACGTCGGCAAGATCCTGCGCCGCGAGTTGCGTGATGAAGAGCTGAAGAAGATCAAGGCCAAGTCCGCCGCCTAAAACACGAAGCCCCGCAGATGCGGGGCTTTTTGTTGGTGTATGCGAGGGAGTTTGCAGTGTCCGGTAAATCCTACCCCCTCACCCCAACACTCTCCCCCAGGGGGGCGAGGGGGAAGGGAGCCGATCGGGGGGCTGTTTAGAATCTGAGTTCAACTCGGAATCTCAGGTCGGCGTACCTCGTCCAGACACCTCGGTCAGTCCTCTCTCCCTTGGGAGAGGGCTAGGGTGAGGGGAAGGGGGCTGCCAAATCCTACTGACGGAACGGCGCAAAATTCACATTGGTCCCCGCCGGACGCATGTCCTGCAGATACGAGTCCTTGTCCGCACTCAATTCCAGGCTCAACGCGGCTTTACGCTTGCCTTCATTACGAATCACCAGCCCTTCCAGCTTTTCACGCAGAAACACCGTCGGCACTTTCAGGTGCAGCAGTTCGTCAGTGGCTGGCGTGTGCATCAGCAGGTGAATCCACTCGTACTGACCGATGGCCAGACGCGACACCGGCAGATCGAACCACCAGATGTTGCGGTTACGGTTCAGTTCGGCGAAGTGGCAGTTGTTGGTGCCGAGCACGGCGCCGCCCAGTTCCTTGTTGCGACGGGCGATGGCCTGCGTTTTATCGAGTTTCATAACATTCCTGCGGGATCGGTTCCTGGCGCTTGACGCCCATATGTTGCGCATTCTCGGGGCTACGCACGCAAACATAAAGCCCAACCTGCACGCCGCGACGAAATGAACCCCTGAAAATAAATGAAACTTGGCGCAAACCCGGCCAGTCAATCATTACGTACTGACTTTTCCCCCTAATTGCACCAAGGAGAAACACCATGAGTAGCACAGGCGATAAAGTAAAAGGCATGGCCAACGAAGCAGTCGGCAACGTCAAGCAAGGCGTCGGTAAAGCCACCGACAACACCAAGCTGCAAGCCGAAGGCAAACTGCAAGAGAAAAAAGGCGAGGCCCAGCAAGCGGTCGGTAAAGCCAAGGACGCCATCAAGAAAGGTGTCGACAAGGCGTAATTCAGCCTTGAACGAAATACATGAACGGCCATCCAAGGATGGCCGTTTTTGTGTCAAAAGCCTGCAGCAACCCGACGAGGTTCGCCAAACAGGCTACCGTGATGTAAAAAAACGGCCCCTGAGTCGCCACGACTTCAACCTGTATTGCGGCGAAAGGAGACGCGAATGATATTTCCAGACATGAAAGGTCTGCCCCTGCATCGGGTGATGGTGCGCACGGTCACTGAATTCGTCGACGACGAGATGTCGACCTATGCCTCGGCACTGGCCTACCAGATGCTGTTCTCGCTGTTCCCGTTCATTCTGTTCCTGATCGCCCTGATCGGTTTCCTGCACCTGCCGGACTTTTTCTCCTGGCTGCGCCTGCAATCGGAACTGGTCCTGCCACCGCAGGCGCTGGAGCAGGTCAACCCGGTGATTGACCAGTTACAGCAGTCCAAGGGTGGCCTGCTTTCCGTCGGTATCGTTATCGCCCTGTACACTGCCTCCGCGGGCGTGCGCTTGATGATGAGCGCGATGAACGCCGCGTACGACGTGGTCGAAGGCCGGCCGATCTGGAAGCGTTTTCCACTGTCGATTGTCTACACCGTCGGCATTGCCGGCATGCTCCTGGTGGCCGCTGCGCTGATGGTGCTCGGGCCGCAGGTGATGGGCTGGATCGCCGCGCAGGTGGGACTGGAAGACTTCATCGTCACCGTGTGGACCATCGCGCGCTGGCCGGTGATCGTGATTCTGATGATGGTCGCGGTGGCACTGATCTACTACGTCATGCCCGACGTCAAACAGGAATTCCGCTTCATCACCCCCGGTTCGGTATTGGCCGTGGTGGTGTGGATCATCGCCTCGTTGGGTTTCGCTTTCTACGTGAAGACCTTCGCCAACTACAACGCGATGTATGGCAGCATCGGGGCGATCATCGTGCTGTTGCTGTATTTCTACATTTCCGCTGCGGTGCTGTTGCTCGGCGCCGAGATGAACGCGGTGATCGAGCACATGTCCAGCGAGGGCAAGGATGCGGGTGAGAAAGTCCCCGGCGAACTCGATGAACATCCCAAACAACACGTCTCGGGCCTGGGCCGCGATCATTCGCTCAAGCCGGACACTGACGAAGTCTGATCATGATCCGTGAAATTCTGAAAATGGGCGACGAGCGCCTGCTGCGCATTGCCCCGCCCGTGCCAGCCGAGATGTTCGACAGCCCCGAGCTGTGGCAACTGATCGACGACATGTTCCAGACCATGGAAAGCGTCGGCGGCGTCGGCTTGGCGGCGCCGCAGATCGGTGTCGATCTGCAATTGGTGATCTTTGGTTTCGAACACAGCGAACGCTACCCGGACGCTGAAGCGGTGCCGCAGACGATCCTGATCAATCCGCTGATCACGCCGTTGAGTCCGTTGATGGAGGAGGGCTTTGAAGGGTGTCTGTCGGTGCCGGGTTTGCGTGGCGCGGTAGATCGTTATCAGCAGATCCGCTACGAAGGGTTTGATCCGAAGGGCGAGCCGATTGTGCGCATTGCTTCAGGTTTCCACGCACGGGTTGTGCAGCACGAATGCGATCACCTGATCGGCAGGTTGTACCCGTCGCGCATCACCGACTTCACTAAGTTCGGTTTTACCGAAGTGATGTTCCCGGATCTTGATCCCACAGCTGACGATTGATCCAGTGCCCAGCACATATCCCTGTGGGAGCGAACCTGCTCGCGAATGCGCAATATCAGTGACAGATTCTGTGACTGACACACCGCTTTCGCGAGCAGGCTCGCTCCCACATTGGTTTTTGCATGTCCTTCAGGATTGAGCGGGAACCCTTTCCATCGCAATCATCGGCTTGCTCCGCGCATACCGGCTCAAGCGCTCCGCCATCGCCTGCGGCAGCGCCGGGTCGAACGTGAATCCGCGTCGCTCATAAAACTCGCGCAAATCCGGATGACAGAACAGCCACACCGGCTCGCTCACATCCTGCACCGCCGCTGCAATCAGCTTTGCGGCAATGCCCTGTTCACGACACCCCGGATCAACGAACAGCCCGGTCAACCAATGCCCGCCGGACACTGGCCGCAAGCACAACGCGGCAACAATCTCGCCCCGTCGCGCGACCCACAATTGTGCCTCACGAACCGCTTTCATCGAGGACTGGTGGCTGCGGTAAAACTTGTTCATCAACGGCCATAACGACTCGTCGAGCAGGCTGTATTGGGTGTCGGGCATGGGATCGGACTGTCGGCGCTGAAAGCGGCGATTATAAAAGAACGCGCGCAACAGGATAGGTGTATACCTGAGCCTACATCCCCTGTGAGTGGAGTACGTATCATGTCCAAAGGTATGGATTCAAAGAAAGCCGCAAAGAAGAAACCGGCCAAGACCGCGATTGAAAAACGCGCAGAGAAGAAAGCCAAAAAGGTCGACATCTTCGGTCACTGATCACGCCTTTCCGGAGCCCGGTTCTCGGGCTCCTGCCTGAACCCGAAAATAATCTGCAAGATTGCACCGCGTCGTTGCACAGAAGGGGAAGAGTCCCGTTCCGAGCAATGCCATGCCCCATTACTTCGACGCCGCCCATCGTCAGCAGATCGAAACCCTGCGCCAACGCTTTACTGCCCGTACCGAGTGGCCGACCTGGTTGTTGCTGATCGGCGTCCATGGCGGCTGGTTTGCCATTGTTCTCAATAGTCATTGGCTGGGCCGTGCCTTGAGCACGCTGTTGCTGACTCCGCTGCTGGTGTTGTGGCTGTCGTTGCAGCACGAGTTGCTGCACGGGCATCCGACGCGCTGGGTTCGCTTCAACAAGATCCTTGGCTACGCGCCGTTTGCCGTGTGGTATCCGTACACGCTGTATCGCGACAGCCATTTGCTGCATCACCGTGATGAGGATCTCACCGTGCCCGGCGTCGATCCGGAAAGCCGCTATCTGACCCGCGTTGGCTGGCAGGGCAGTTCGCCGTTTGAACGCAGCTTGCACTGGTTGAACAAAACCGTGCTCGGGCGCTTTGTGATCGGCGCACCGCTGGCGCTGATGGCGCTGGCCAAAGAAGAGTTGCTGCGGCTGAAGAATGGCGAGCGCCAGGCCTGGTTGATGTGGCTGACCCACGGCCTGCTCACGTTATTGATGCTGTGGTTTGTCGCCCGTGTCAGCGTGCTGCCGGTCTGGCATTACGTGCTGCTGATCAGCGTGCCGGCGCTGTCGATTGCGATGATCCGCTCCTACTATGAACACCGCCCGCATGCGCAGCCGGAGCAGCGCACCGTCTTGAACGAAGCGGGTTGGCCATGGCGCTGGTTGTTCCTGAATCTGAATTTTCATCTGGTGCATCACGACTTGCCGAAGCTGGCGTGGTACGACTTGCCGACGGTTTACCGGATGCATCGCGAGCAATGGATCGCGCGCAGTGGCGGGTTTCTGGTGCATGGGTATGGCGAGTTCTGGCGGCGCCATGGAGTCAAGCCGATCGACAGTCCCGAGCATCCTTACCACTAACCCAAGAACACCACAAAACCCTGTGGGAGCGAGCCTGCTCGCGAAGGCGTCGTGTCAGTTGATGGATCTGTTGTCTGCCCCAGCGCTTTCGCGAGCAGGCTCGCTCCCACATTGGTTATTTGTAACTCGGGGAAAATGTGTATGGCTCAACACCACACCGAACTGCTGATGTACGTCGCCCCCGAGCCGATCCGCGCGGCCAATGAGCGCTGGATTGCGCGCATTATCGAGCAACTTGGCCACACTCGCCTGAGTGCTGAAGACCTGTCTCTGCCAGAACTCTGGCTATCCCCCGATCTGCTGCTCACGCAAACCTGCGGCTATCCACTGATGACTGCATTGCGCGGACAAGTGCGCATCGTCGGCCGCCCACGCTACGAACTGCCCGACGCCAGCGCTGGCAATCATTGCAGCCTGATCCTCGGCCACGCTGACGACCCACGCAAAACCCTGGCGGACTTTCACAACAGTCGCGGGGTGATCAACAGCGAAGACTCCAACAGTGGCATGAACCTGCTGCGTCAGCGCTTGGCGCCACTGAATCAGGACGGACAATTCTTCGCCTCGGTCGGTATCAGCGGCGGCCATCGCGAGAGCCTGCGCTGGCTACGGGAAAACCGCGCCGATCTGGCTGCCATCGACAGCGTTACCTACGCCTATCTCGCCCGGTATGTGCCTGAAGAAGTCAGCGCCTTGCGGGTGATTGCGCGCAGCGCCCTGAGCCCGACCCTGCCGTTTATTACGGTAGGTAGCGCTACGGATGAGCAGGTCGAGCAGCTCCGACAGGTAATGAATGAAACCTTGCGCGAACTCCCTGATGTCGTACAGACCTTGGGATTGCCTGAGGTGTTTGCGGCCAGTGAGCGCGATTATCAAATCCTGCTCGACTATCAGCGTGAGGCTGAAGGACTTGGCTATGGGCGCTTGCGCTAAAGATCGCAGCCTTCGGCGGCTCCTACAGGGGATCGGTGTAGGCGCTGCCGAAGGCTGCGATCTTTTGATCTTTTATTTGTAAATGGAATATAAAGATTCGTTTTAAGTATTTTTAACGAATAAGGCGCCTTGCTACGATCGCGCCACCGGAACACCGGACATTCAGCGACCCCTCATCAAGGAGCCCCTATGTCCGGCGCCGACCTTTCCCATCGTCACACCGTGGACGGCCTGTTTCGCGCCCACTATGGTTGGCTCTGTGCTTATCTGCGCCGTCATCTGCATGACGCGGCCAGCAGCGAAGACATCGCCGCCGAAACCTTCGCCCAATTGCTCGAAGCCCCAGCGCTGAGGGCCATTCGTGAACCTCGCGCCCTGCTGACGACTATCGCCCAACGCCTGCTTTATCAGCGCTGGCGACGCGGTGATCTGGAACGTCACCATCGCCAGCACATCGATGTCGATTACGCCGCTTCGCCTGAAGACCTCGTAACGCTGTCGCAAACCCTCAACCGCATCGATCACAGCTTGCAGCGCTTGCCCGGCAAAGTCCGCGCGACGTTTCTGCTCGCCCGCATCGACGGCCTGACCTACCCGCAAATCGCCACCGAACTGGGTATCTCCCAGCGTTCGGTCAGCGTGTACATGAGCCGTTCCCAAGCGCTGTGCGATCGCCACAGCGCCAACCAATTCCTGCAAAACAAGAGGTCTGCATGAGATCGATCAAAACCCTGCTCGGCACGTCGTTGCTGGCTCTGAGCCTCAGCGTTGGTACTGTTTCGGCTACGGAGAAAACCGTGCCGATCCACTTCGGCGACATCACCTGGGAGAGCGGCAGTTTCATCACCGAAGTGCTGCGCCTGATCGTTGAGAAAGGCTATGGCTACCCGACCGACACGTTGCCCGGCAGTACGGTCAGCCTTGAGGCCGCATTGGCGAAAAACGATATCCAGGTGATTGGCGAAGAATGGGCCGGGCGCAGTCCGGCGTGGGTCAAGGCGGCCGCCGAAGGCAAGGTGTTCGGTTTGGGCGATACGGTCAAAGGCGCCACCGAAGGCTGGTGGGTACCTGAGTATGTGATTAAGGGCGACCCTGAACGCGGGATCAAAGCGTTGGCGCCGGAGTTGAAGTCGGTGGCGGACCTGCCGCGCTACAAAGACGTGTTCCGCGACCCGGAAGATCCGTCTCGCGGGCGCTTCCTCAATAGCCCGACCGGCTGGACCTCGGAGATCGTCAACAGCCAGAAGCTCAAGGCTTATGCGCTAAATGACAGCTTCGTCAACTTCCGTACCGGTTCCGGCGCGGCGCTGGATGCCGAGGTGGCATCGTCGATCAAGCGTGGCAAACCGGTGTTGTTCTACTACTGGTCACCGACGCCGCTGCTTGGCAGATTCAAACTGGTCAAACTGGATGAGCCGCCATTCGATGCCGAGGCCTGGAAGACCCTGGCCGATGCCAACAATCCCAACCCCAAGGGCACCCGCTCAATGCCGGCGAGCCTGGCGATTGGCGTGTCGGCGCCGTTCAAGGCGCAGTATCCGGAGTTGGTGACGTTCTTTGAAAAGGTCGATCTGCCGATCGATCTGTTGAACCAGACACTGGCGGGGATGAGCGAAAAACGTTTGCAGCCGAGAGTGGTGGCGCAGGCGTTTTTGCGTGATCAGCCGCAGGTCTGGAAGCCTTGGGTGCCCGCGGAGGTGGCGACCAAGGTGAACGGGAGCCTGTAAGTCATTTCTGGTTTTTTTGTAGTGCTGCAACTTTTGCCTTCGCGAGCAGGGGCAGGCGTTCCAATGTGGGAGCGAGCTTGCTCGCGAAAGCGTCCGCCCCGCCAACAATTCTCCCCGCGCTGAACCGTTTCTTGTGCAAAAAGTGCCAGATACTGGCCGACTAGTGGCCTTGCGCAGGTCTTTGCACTGGCTATGCTTCCCATAACTAACTATGTCGACCGTCATGTCAAAACATGGCTGAAACACATCGTTGGTCCGTGAATTCATGCTGCCAGAGTGCGCAACCCAAGGCACCGACACTGAACCAACAAGGAGCGTCGCTTACATGGAAGTTCTTCAACGCGTTAGGGCTGGCCCGCGTGCGGGCTATCAAGAGAAGGATGTCTTGATTAGAGCGTCGCTGCATGGACGCTCCGATTGATCATCATTTATCACCTGACAACTTCCTCCCGTGGAGGAATGCGTGTGCCTGTTCTGTGGAACGTAGTGGTGGATCGTGAAAGAACTGAACTTTCATCAAATCAAAAGTCCGCGCGGAAGGTGATACAACCATGTTCAACCTACATCACAAGGCTGACCTGCAGGAAATCGAGCGCTTCAGCTGCGCCCTGACCGAGGCCAATGCCAAGTTGGCTGCGATCAGCCGCTCGATGGCAATGATCGAGTTCTCCCCTGACGGCATCGTTCTGGATGCCAATGAAAATTTTTGCAAGACCATGGGCTACAGCGCCGATGAAGTGCGTGGCAAACATCATCGGGTGTTTTGTGAAGAGATGTTCTACCGCAGTGAGGAATACGCAAAGCTGTGGCGTGACCTGGCCCGTGGTGAACCGATCAGCGGGACTTTTCTGCGTTTGAACAAGGCCGGCAGGGAAGTCTGGCTCGAAGCCAGTTACATGCCGGTGTATGGCCCGGACAAGCAAGTCCACAGCGTTATCAAAGTGGCTGCCGACATCACCGCTCGGGTGAATAAAGAACACGAAGAAGAAAGCATGCTGGCCGCGATCAGCCGTTCGATGGCGGTGATCGAATTCACCCCGGAAGGCAACGTCATTGCCGCCAACGACAATTTCCTCAAGACCATGCAGTACTCGCTCAACGAAATCGTCGGTCATCATCACAGCCTGTTCTGCCATCGTGCCGAAGCCGAGTCCGCGCAGTACAAGGCATTCTGGGCCTCGCTCAACCGTGGCGAATATCACTCTCACCGTTTCGAGCGCAAGAACAAATCGGGGCAGATGGTTTATCTCGAAGCCTCGTACAACCCGTTATTCGATGCCAAGGGCCGCTTGTACAAAGTGGTCAAGTTCGCCAGCGACATCACCCATCAGATGACCACGCTGCAGAACGCTGCCGAATCGGCCCACAGCACCTCGGTACAAAATGACGCCTGCGCGCAAAAAGGCTCACAGGTCGTGCAGCAAACCGTGCAGATCATTCAGGACATTTCCCGCGACCTCAACGAAGCTGCCGCCAGCATCGATGCAGTGAGCAAACAGTCGGACATCATCGGCACCATCGTTCAGACCATTCGCGGCATTGCCGATCAGACCAACTTGCTGGCGCTCAACGCGGCGATTGAAGCGGCGCGGGCCGGGGAACACGGGCGCGGTTTTGCCGTGGTAGCGGACGAGGTGCGTAGCCTCGCGGCGCGCACCAGTCAGGCGACGCTGGAGATTGTCGAGGTGGTGCGCAAAAACCATGACCTGTCGCTGAGTGCGGTGTCGAGTATGCAATCAAGTCTGAGCCGCACCGGGCTCGGGGTTGAGCTGGCCAATGAGGCGGGGGAGGTGATTCTGGAAATTCAGCAGGGCTCGCGGCATGTGGTGGACGCGATCAGTCAGTTCAATGAGACCCTGCAACTGAACTGATTTCTTCAGCTGGATACAATCAATGTGGGAGCGAGCTTGCTCGCGAAAGCGATGTGTCAGTAGGTGGAAATTTCACTGATACACCGCCTTCGCGAGCAGGCTCGCTCCCACATTTGATTTCGGGTGACTTGAAGATCAGAGCGCAGCAAGAAACTTGTTGGCCTGCTTGTCACTGTCCTTCACATCGTTGTCTTTTTCCGCCTGCGCCAACTTCATCTTGTCCTGCAAGCGCTCGGCGATCTCTTTGCCGATGGCCAGTTGTTTCTCCGGCGGCATGGCTTTGATGTCGTCTTCGGTCAGCCCCATGGACTGCAGGATACTGTCGCGCAGACGCTGTTCCGGCGTCTTGCTCATGTAGTCCTTGAACTCGTCGGTGGCGGATGTCGCTGAGGTGCTGGTGGCGTCGGTCGATTGCAGGTTCACGCGGGTCTTGGCGAACGCTTCGTCGACGTTATCGCTGATGCGTGTGGCTTCGCTGACTTGCTGGGTGGCGATCTGCGTCGCCGAGTCCTGCACCTTGGCAGTGGCTTCAGCGGTTTGCGCCTGGGTCTGGTTTTGCAGGGTTTGCAGCATGGCGCCGTGCAGGCCACCTTGCAGACCGGCGGCTGCCGTGGTGGTGGCATCGTCATTCAGCGCTTTGGGCAGGTGAATGATTTGCTGTTGTTTGGCACTGATCAACATGACGTGTAGACCTGTAGGTAATTGCTGACTCGCGTATCGGAGCAATTACCGTGCCTTTTGAATAAATCCTTTTATTTCAACAGCTTGATCATCAGTCAGGTATTCGTGGCGGTCATCCCTTGCCGATAAGCGGCAGAGGATGACCGTTGTCCATCAGCGATGAGCGATGTTTTCCAGCGCCAGATTGCGCGTGCGCGGGCCGAACCAGCCGATGGTCAGCATCACGATTAGCATGCTGCTGACGATAAACGCCAATACCCCCGGCGTACCGAAATTGTCGAGAAACAAGCCGATCAACAAGCTGCTGAACACTGTCGACAAGCGACTGAACGAATAACAGAAACCCACGGCGCGCGCGCGGATGTTGGTCGGGAACAATTCGCTCTGGTACGAGTGATAGCTGAAACTCAGCCAGGCGTTGCAGAAAGTGATCATCACCCCGCAGAAGATCAGCCCGAATGCGCTGGTCTGCAGGGCGAACAAGGTGCCGAAGGTCATCGCGCCGAGGGCCGAACCGACGATCTGCCATTTGTTCTCGAAGCGGTTGGCGAACTTGACGAACAGCAGCGGCCCGAGCGGGTAGGCGAGGGTGATGATGAAGGCGTACATCAAACTGTGAGTGACGCTGACGCCCTGACCGGACAGCAGCGCCGGCAGCCAGTTGCCGAAACCGAAGAACCCAATGGCCTGGAAGATGTGGAACACGATCAGCATCAACGCGCGGCGGCGATACGGTGGCTGCCAGATATCGGCAAAACGGCCCTTGCCTTCGACGTCGACGGGCACGGCTTCGGGGGCGTCCAGCGGTTTACCGTGATCTTTCTCGCAACGGGCCTCGATAGTGTCGAGAATCCGGTTGGCTTCCTCAAAGCGGCCATGCTGCGCGAGCCAGCGCGGCGATTCCGGCAGACGTTTGCGCAGCCACCAGATAAACAGCGCAAACACCGCGCTTGCCAGCACCACCCAACGCCAGCCGGAGACCCCGAACGGCGCTTGCGGCACCAGCCACCACGACATCAATGCCACCGCCGGCACCGACAGGAACTGTACGAAAAACGCGAAGGCAAAGGCTGAGCTGCGCATGCGTTTCGGCACCAGTTCCGAGAGGTAAGCATCAATGGTGACCAGCTCGATGCCCAGGCCGATGCCAACCAGAAAGCGCATGCAGATGATACCCAGCGCCGAACTCTGAATCCCCATCAACACCGTCGCCACCGTGTACCAGACCAGCGCGAAGGTGAAGATCGCACGGCGGCCGAAACGATCCGCCAATGGGCTGAGCAGACTGGCGCCGAGGAACAGGCCGAGAAACGTTGCCGAGGCAAACGCCGCCTGATCAGAGAAACCGAACACGCCCTGATTGCCAGTGGCAAAGATCCCGTCGCGGATCAGTCCGGGGCTGATGTAAGCGGTCTGGAACAGGTCGTAGAGTTCGAAAAACCCACCGATCGACAGCAGCGCCACCAGCCGCCAGATCGTCGCGACCGCCGGAAGGCGATCGATGCGGGCGGATACCTGAGCAGCGCGGATCGGGTCGATGCCGTCGCTTTGTGCGGTGGCGGGGGCGTGTGCAGTCATGGGCTGGTCCATTTTTTATTGATGGAAAAGCTTAGCCTGCTATCGGAGTTCACGGATTGTGAATATCGGCGGATTAAACAGATAAACCGCTGAATTCTCGCAATATCTGCTTACGAATTAACGATTTATGCCGCAGCCGCCGAATCTGGTAGCGCCGAGGCTGGCAGCCCGAAAATCCGGTCAAACAGCCAATTGAAGGCAAACGTGTAGCAGGGGATGAAAATGATCAGCGCCAGATCGAGCAGAAACGCCTGCACCAGACTGATGTTCATCCACCAGGCAATCAACGGAATCAGGAACACGATCAGCGTCAGTTGAAAGCCCACCGCGTGAGCGATACGGCGTTTCACTGTGCGCGTGCGCGATACCTGGCGACTTTCCCAGCGCTCGAACAGCGAGGTGTAAATGAAATTCCAGGTCACGGCGATGGTGGTGATGATCACCGCCAGTGGCCCGGTGCTGCCCGGTGAGGTGCCGGACAATAACGCCAGACCGAGGGCGGAGAAAGTCATGCCGATCACTTCGTAGAGCGACACGTAGACCAGTTTGCGTTTGACGCCTTGCATGGGGAGTTGCCTCTTTTTTGCCGTTTGTCGCCAGCGGGACTGGCGAAGGCGGCGAAAGATAGCTTCAATAGGGCTGACAGAAAAAGTCAGTAGCTTTCAGTTTTGTTGATAGGTGTGCAAATTGAATTTCAACAGTGACAGCATCGAGCTATTTCTTGCCGTAATCGAACGCGGCTCGTTTTCGGCGGCGGCGCGTGCGTTGGGCAAAGTCCCGTCGGCCGTGAGTATGGGGATCGGCAACCTTGAGGCGGAACTCGGTTATCTGCTGTTCGACCGCAGCCATCGCGAACCGCAACCCACGGCGATGGCGCTGTCGCTAGTGCCACACGCGCGGCTGATTGCCGAGCAACTCAAGCAGTTGCAAGTGCATGCGGTGGAACTGTCGTTGGGGCTGGAGAGCAAGTTGTCGATCGGCGTAGTCGCGGACATCGACCGGCGCCGTTTGCTGGCGGCGATCAAGGTGATCGCCGAGCACCATCCGTTGCTCGATATCGAAGTGCTGACCGCACCGCAGGACGACGTGTTGGCGATGCTGCACAGCGGCCGCGTCAGCCTGTGCCTGGCGTTCGCCGGATTGAGCATGAATGTGCTGGAGCGTTTTCAGTTTGTCGGCAGCGAACGGATGATTGCCACCCTGGCGGCGGACAGTCCGTTGTTGCGGGGTCAGGATCTGTTTCTTGAGGATCTGGTGCATGTACGGCAAATCATCGTCGCCAGTCGTGACTTGCCGATCAGTGAAACGCGGCCGTTGGTGGCGGAGTCGTATTGGCGCACCGATAGCCTTGAGACGGCGATGGAAATGGTTGAGGCGGGGTTGGGCTGGGGCAATTTTCCGTTGTCGGTGGTGCAGTCGCGGATCGAATCCGGGCGACTGAAACGGCTGAATTTCCGCAACATCGAAAACGGACTGGTGATGCCGGTGCATGCGGTGTGGCTCAAGAGCCAGCCATTGCAGAAGGGCGCGCTGGCCCTCGTTGACTTGCTCAGCCACTAGCGACTGTGGAGATCCAATGTGGGAGCGCGCCTGCTCGCGAAAGCGTCGTGTCAGTCGGCACATGCTTATCTGACACAGCGATTTCGCGAGCAGGCTCGCTCCCACAGGGATTGTGTTTCAACGCAGCATTTGTGAGCACCACATAAAACTGTAGGAGCTGCCGAAGGCTGCGATCTTTTGATCTTGTTTTTAAGAGCAAAATCAAAAGATCGCAGCCTTCGGCAGCTCCTACGGGGGGGCGACAGCGTCAGGTACTTTCGCGGATCTTCAGTTCGAAACCCATGTCCTCGACCGGGCGCGCGACCGAGTTACCCGCCATCAACGTCAGCATCTGCTCCGCCGCGCGCCGGCCGATCGCTTCACGCGGGGTGTTGATGCTGCTCAGGCGCGGCACCATGTGCTCTGACATCGGCAAATCGTTGAAGCCCAAAATCGCCACCTGCTCGGGAATCTTGATGCCGTGACGCAGCGCTTCCAGTAACGCACCCTGCGCCAGGTCGTCGTTGCCAAAGAAGATCGCATCAACGTCCGGATGCGCCGCGAGCAATTGCAAAAACAACTCCCCGCCCAAGCCCACCGATGAAGAACGAGGCGTCAGTACTTCCAGATCCGGGTCGTAACGCCCGGCCTTTTGCAACGCTTTGCGAAAGCCTTCACCGCGCAACAACGTGCGCTGATCAAGTTGCGCACCGATGTAAGCCAGACGCTTGCGCCCACGTGAGAGCAAATGCTCGGCCGCCGTTTCACCGGCACTGAGCTGCGAGAAGCCGACGCAATTCACCCCGGCAGCGCTGTCCAGTTCCATCATGTACACGCAGGGAATATTGCTCGCCTCGATCATCCGCCGCGAACTTTCCGTGCGGTCAAAACCGGTCAACAAGAAACCGCGCGGCTGATAGGCCATGTAGTTGCGCAGCAGGTTTTCTTCTTCATCGCGTGAATAGTGGAAGTTGCCGATCAGCACTTCGAAGCCTTTGGGCGTGAGCACCCGATGAATGGCTTCCAGCGTATCGATGAACAGCAAGTTGGATAACGAAGGCACTAATACCACGACCGAATGGCTCTGCGCCGAGGCCAATGCGCGGGCGGCAGGGTTGACCACGTAGTTGAGTTCGAGCGCGGCTTTCTGGACTTTTTCCACAAGGTCAGTGGCCACGGTGCTGACACCGCGCAAGGCCCGGGAGGCGGTAATCGGGCTGACACCGGCCAGGCGGGCAACTTCATTCAGGGTGGGACGGCCGGTGGTGCGGGTATTTTTATCGTTTTTAGGGGAGGTCATCGGGCGGCTTGCCAAACAAAAATCAAGGCACTAAGGTAGCGCTGTCCTGATGCAGCTGTAAATGCGTAAGCGAGGTCCTGCCTGATCTTCGCT
This sequence comes from Pseudomonas sp. B21-041, assembly GCF_024748675.1. Taxonomy (NCBI): domain Bacteria; kingdom Pseudomonadati; phylum Pseudomonadota; class Gammaproteobacteria; order Pseudomonadales; family Pseudomonadaceae; genus Pseudomonas; species Pseudomonas sp. B21-041. The sequence goes on along the minus strand of NZ_CP087175.1, from coordinate 4,862,247 downwards.
TTTTGGCGTTGGGAACAAACCTGCTGCAACCCAAAAAAACGACAAGAAGGCGTCGGCAACTTCTGCCTGTGCACTAGAGTCATAGCTAGCAAAGGTAGCGCTGTCTGCGCGCTGAGGTGTTATATGAGTCATCCCATCACCGCCCTGGTCATCATGGGCGTTGCCGGTTGCGGCAAGACGTGCGTCAGCGAGGCCCTGTGCCAATTGAGCGGCGCCACTGCCATTGAAGGCGATACTTTCCATCCGGCCGCGAACATCGAAAAGATGAGCGCGGGGATCCCCCTGAACGACGACGACCGTGCCGGCTGGCTCGACAGCCTGTGCGATGAACTGCGTCGCGTCGACGCGCTGGGCAAACGCCCGGTGCTGACTTGCTCGGCCCTTAAACACAGTTATCGCGAAGTGTTGCGCAGCGCCTTGCCGGGCCTGGGTTTCGTGTTTCTTGAATTGACCCCTGAAGTTGCCGCTGAACGTGTGTCCCACCGTCCGGGCCACTTTATGCCCGCGACGTTGATCGAAAGCCAGTTCGCCACCCTCGAATCGCCGAAGGGTGAGCCGTTGACGTTGGCGTTGAATGCTTCGATCCACAGCGTTGAAGAGCTGGCGTCCCAGGCTCACGTCTGGTGGCAGGCCCACGGTCTGAAGCAGGCGGTATGAGTGTGTTGAAAGAGATAGCGCTGTCCTTCCGACTTCTGTTTAACCCGCTTTAATAACAACAACAATCCAGGAGACACCCCCAATGTTTGGCATGTCCCACGACGCCTACCTGCTGCTCGATGCAGTGGTCACGGTAATCGGCCTGATTATCCTGATCACCAAATTCAAGATTCACCCGTTCATTTCCCTGACCATCGCCGCCGCGTTCCTCGGCCTGACGTCGGGCATGCCGATCGGCACCATCATCAAAGCGTTCCAGGACGGCTTCGGTGGCGTGCTCGGTTTTGTCGGCATCATCCTTGCGCTGGGCACCATGCTCGGCAAAATGATGGCCGAATCGGGCGGGGCGGATCAGATCGCCCAGACCCTGATCCGTGCGTTCGGTAAAGACAAAGTCCAGTGGGCGATGATGTTCGCCGCGTTTCTGGTGGGTATCCCGCTGTTCTTCGAAATCGGCTTCGTGCTGCTGATTCCGTTGGTGTTCATCGTTGCGCGCCGCACCGGCGTGTCGATCATCAAGATCGGTATCCCGCTGCTCGCCGGTCTGTCCGCCGTGCACGGTCTGGTGCCACCGCACCCGGGCCCGCTGCTGGCCATCGGCGTGTTTGGCGCTGACATCGGCAAGACCATTCTCTACGGTCTGATCGTTGCGCTGCCGACCGCGATCATTGCCGGTCCGATCTTCGGTACGTTTATCGCCAAGTACATTCCGGGTCACCCGAATCAGGAACTGGTCGATCAACTGGCCCGCGAAAATGACGACTCGACCACGCTGCCGAGCTTCAGCATCACCCTGATCACCGTGCTGCTGCCGGTGTTCCTGATGCTGCTGAAAACCTTCGCTGACGTGGCGCTGCCGGACGGTCACTTCTTCCGCACCTGGATGGACATGATCGGTCACCCGATCTCGGCACTGCTGCTGGCGTTGCTGCTGTCGCTGTACACCTTCGGGCACAAGCAGGGCATCGGTTCGCAGCAGATGCTCAAGTGGCTCGACGCGAGCCTGGCGCCAACCGCCGCGATCATTCTGATCATCGGTGCCGGCGGTGGCTTCAAGCAGATGCTGGTCACCAGCGGTGTGGGCGACGTGATTGGCCACATGGCGGTCAGCGCGCAGATCTCGCCGATCCTGTTGGCGTGGCTGGTGGCGGCGGTGATCCGTATCGCGACCGGTTCGGCGACTGTGGCGACCATCACGGGCGCGGGCATTGTCGTGCCGGTGGTGGGGATGATCCCGGGCGTTAACCGTGAGTTGCTGGTGCTGGCCACCGGCGCCGGTTCGCTGATCCTGTCCCACGTGAACGACGCCGGTTTCTGGTTGGTGAAGCAGTACTTCAACATGACCGTGGCCGAGACGTTCAAGACCTGGACGGCGATGGAAACCATCCTCTCCATCGTCGCGTTGGGCTTTATCCTGCTGTTGTCGCTGTTCGTTTAAGCGGCTTCACGCAGACACAAAAAAACCGCAGCGATGCGGTTTTTTTGTGGGTGATCGTTCCCACGCTCTGCGTGGGAATGCAGCCCGGGACGCTCTGCGTCCCAAAGCGGACGCAGAGCGTCCATTGAGGCATTCCCACGCGGAGCGTGGGAACGATCAGAGGTGGGTCAGTTATTTGGTAACTAACCCATCCGCCCGGAACATCCCGCGAATCCCGCGCACCGCCTGACGAATCCGGTCCTGGTTTTCGATCAGCGCAAAGCGCACATGATCGTCGCCATACTCACCAAACCCCACCCCCGGCGAGACGCAGACCTTGGCCTCGGCCAGCAGTTTCTTGGCAAACTCCAACGAACCCAGATGCGCGTAGGCCTCAGGGATCTTCGCCCAGACGTACATCGACGCCTTCGGATTCTCAACCATCCAGCCCAGTTCATGCAGGCCTTTGACCAGCACGTTGCGGCGCTGGCGATACTGCTCGGCGATGTCGCGCACACACTGCTGATCGCCTTCCAGCGCGGCAATCGCCGCCACTTGCAGCGGGGTGAAGGTGCCGTAGTCGTGGTAGCTCTTGATCCGCGCCAGAGCGTTGACCAGTTCCGGGTTACCGACCATGAAACCGATGCGCCAGCCGGCCATGTTGTAGCTCTTGGACAGGGTGAAGAACTCCACCGCAATGTCCTTGGCGCCTGGCACCTGCATGATCGACGGGGCTTTCCAGCCGTCGTAGACGATGTCGGCGTAAGCCAGATCGTGAATCACCAGCACGTCGTACTGCTTGGCGAGGGCGATCACCCGTTCGAAGAAATCCAGTTCCACGCACTGTGCGGTCGGATTCGATGGGAAGCCGAGGATCATCATTTTCGGTTTCGGAATCGAACCGCGAATGGCCCGTTCCAGTTCGTCGAAGAAGTCCACGCCTGGCACCAGCGGCACCGAACGCACCTGGGCACCGGCAATCACCGCACCGTAGATGTGAATCGGGTAGCTCGGGTTTGGCACCAATACGGTGTCGCCCTGATCCAGGGTCGCCAGCATCAAATGCGCCAGGCCTTCCTTGGAACCGATGGTGACGATGGCTTCGCTTTCCGGGTCGATGTCGACCTCGTAGCGTTGCTTGTACCAGTTGGAAATCGCCCGGCGCAGACGCGGAATACCCTTGGATGTGGAGTAACCATGGGTGTCTTCGCGTTGGGCAACCTGGACGAGTTTTTCGACAATATGCGGCGGCGTGGCGCCGTCGGGGTTGCCCATGCTCAAGTCGATGATGTCTTCACCACGACGCCTGGCAGCCATTTTCAGCTCGGCGGTGATGTTGAAAACATAAGGGGGGAGTCGATCTATGCGCGCAAAGCGGCGCGGCGAACCTTGTTCAGCCATTGTTGCCTCGGATAACGTAAGCGCCCGGAACCGTCCGAGCGACGCTGGTCACTGCGGTGACCTGTGGCGGAAGATAAGGTCAGTGATGGCATACTGTCCAGCCCGTTTGTAAACAATTTTGTCCCAAGGAAATCGGTAGATGGAATTCACCAGCGGCTTCTTGCTGAGCCTTTCGCTGTGCCTGGATATCGGCGTGGCCAACATCGCCATGATCACCCTGGCGATGCAGCGCGGTTACTTTCAGGGCTTTGCGCTGGGCCTCGGCACCTGTGTTGGCGACCTGGTTTATGCGGTTCTGGCGCTGGCCGGGATGACCGTTTTGCTGCAATACGAGACCGTGCGTTGGGTTTTGTGGATTGGTGGTTCGGCGCTGCTGATCTACTTTGCGGCGAAGATGATTTACTCGGCGATCCATCACGAAGCGCTGCTGGCCGAGACGGCGGAAGTGGGGCAGAACTCCCATCGCAAAGAGTTCTTCCGGGGGATATTTCTCGCCATGTCGTCGCCGAGCGCGATTCTCTGGTTCGCGGCGGTGGGCGGCACCTTGATTGCGCGTTCCGGTGGTGGCGGTCCTTTGAGTTCGGCGCTGTTCCTCGGTGGGTTCCTCTGCGCCGGACTGCTGTGGTCCGCCGGTTTGTGCTTCGCTGCGAGCCATGGCGGCAAGCTCTTGGGCGATAAGCTATTACGCTATTCCTACATGGCATCTGCAGCGATCTTCTGCTATTTCGCGGTGTACGTGATCGTATCTGGCTACAACGAATTTGTCGGTTCGGGCGCCGTCGAGCAGTTGCACGCGCTGTAACCGTGCGATTTGGATCGGGCTTTCTATACTCCCAGCCGAACCCCTTTTTTTGTTCCAGGAGTCGAGTCATGGATGAGCAAAAACGCGTCGAAGTGGCTGAACCTCGCTTCGAACATGGACACTTCTTGCTGATTGCAGGTTTTCGCGGTCGATTTACCCAAGACACAGCCAAAGACATCCCGGCGCTGTGGGAAAAGTTCTTGCCGCACCTGGGAAAGATCCAGGGGCAAAAGAACGAAGTGACCTACGGTGTCTGCAGCAATTTCGACGGCACGGGCGGCTTCGATTACATCGCCGGGGTGGAAATCAGTAAGCTCGATGACCTCGACCAGAAGGTCTACCAGTGGGTCGAAGTGCTGCCTCGCCAGTACGCAGTATTCGAGCACAAAGGACCGCTCGAGCAATTGCCACAAACCCTGCAATACATCTACAAGACCTGGCTGCCGACCTCTCATTACGTGGAGCTCAACGCCCCGGAGCTGGAGCGTTACAGCGCGGATTTCAATCCGAAGCTGCACACCGGCAAACTGGAAATCTGCGTGCCGGTCGATACCAAGGCCTGAGCCGACAAGCATGAGGCGGATCAATGATCCGCCTCATGGTTTTCAACCCCGCTTGCCTTTGCCCAACCGTCGCGCCCGCAACAGGTCGATGCCCAGAGTGATAAAGCCGAACGTACTGATGCCCAACACCATCAACAGGCCGATTTCAACGCTGCTCATAAGCGGTTTCCCCCAAGGGTAGTCAGAGACACACCTGAGAAATAGCCCGCCGCGAACCCGAAGAAAAGCACTTATACGCAGGCTTTACGCCGCCCTTGCGCATCGATATGCAGGCCTTATTCCTTTATGCTTTCGGCACTTTCTTCTGCCGATTTCCGAGCCGCCATGAACACCGTTATCCGCAACGTCACCGCCGCCGACCTGGACCGCTGCTACGCCATCGAAACCGTTGCCTACGAAGGTGACGAAGCGGCCACCCGCGAGAAGATCGCCACGCGCATTGCCACCTGGCCTGAAGGTTTTGTCGTCGCCGAAGTGGAGGGCGTGGTGGCAGGCTTCGTCAATTCCGGCGCGGCGTTTGACGTGCAGATGTCGGACGAGGCGTTTAAGGAGCTGATCGGCCACGACCCGAAAGGGCCGAACGTGGTGATCATGTCCGTGGTGGTGCACCCGGATTATCAAGGGCAGGGGCTGGCCAAGCGCTTGATGGGCGAGTTCATCGAGCGGATGCGCGGGATGGGTAAGGCGACGATTCATCTGATGTGCAAGGAAAAGCACATCCCTTTGTATGCCGGGTTTGGTTTTGCCTACATCAAACCGTCGGAGTCGGATCACGGCGGCATGGCGTGGCACGAGATGATCCTTACTCTCTAAAGCCAGCCCGATACTGATCGTTCCCACGCTCCGTGTGGGAATGTCTCCTGTGACGCTCTGCGTCACGACTTTGGGACGCAGAGCGTCCCCGGCTGCATTCTCACGCAGAGCGTGGGAACGATCATTTAACGATCATTTACGGGAGTATCAGTAGAGGGTGTCGGCAACTCGTTTCGGTGCTTCGCGGTCGTAGGTTTCGGCGTCGAACTCGCCATCGTTCAGGCGTTTGTGAAACGCGCCGGCGGAGGGCAGAGCCGAGCGCGGCAGATGCGTTTCAGGATTCCACGCATCCGAGCGTACAAACGCTTTGGAACAATGAAAGAACGCCGCTTCCACCGTCACCAGCAACACCGTTTTCGCCGGTTTGCCGTTCACCGCAAAGCTTTCCAGCAACTGCGGATCAGCGCTGATCGTCGCCGTACCATTGACCCGCAACGTCTCGCCAATCCCCGGAATAATGAACAACAACGACACCCGCGAATCGTGCAGCACATTGCGCAGAGTATCGATGCGGTTGTTACCTGGGCGATCGGGCAACGCCAGCGTGCGTTCGTCAATGATCCGCACAAACCCGGCTTTGTCACCGCGCGGCGAATTATCCAGGCCATCGGTGCCCACCGAGCTGACAATCACCAGCGGCGACAGGCGCACCATTGCTTGATAATCCTCGTTGAGAAAACCGATCTGCTTGCGCAGCGCTCGTTCATGCGGCAGTCCGTAAATCGCTTCCAGTGCTTCGATTGAGTCGATCATCGTGCTTCCCTCGATGACTTAGAAAAACAGGCCCATGCGCCGTTCGTAACCGATCCGGCCCTTGTACGCTTCGCCGCTGTCGACGTAGCCGTGCTTGGCGTACAGCGCGATGGCCGCGTCGTTATCCGCATCCACCGACAATTCCAGCCCCTTGATCTCCGGCCACGCCTGACGTGCAACTTCGGGCAACGCTTGCAGACACGCCTTGCCGTAACCCTTGCCCTGAGCGCGGCGATCGACCTGCAACGCATGCAGGGTGGCGCTGTGTTCATCGGCCCAAGCCGGCAACACCGGCGGGCGCTTGAGCAACAGAAACGCCACCGGCACGTCATCCGCCAGCAGCGCAAAGCCCTTCACCCCGGGGCCGGGTTTCGACAGCAGGGTGTGCAAAGCACCGTGGATATCACCGGAGAACTTGATCTGCTCGGCATGGATTTCAATCGCCTCGACTTGCTCACGCTGCAAGGCGTTCAGGTTGTCGTACGGCACGAGTTGGGCTGACACGGGAATTTCCTTTTTCCTACAAAGATGAGGCTCGGATTCTAGCGATTTTGTCTTCTGCGGAAATTTTTTGTTTCGCCTGTCGATCTGCCCGTTCGCCGAACGACTAAGGGTGTCTTCACAACAAAAACCACGGAGAACAGCATGAGCGCACAAACCGATATCCAGACCCTGATCAACACCTACCGCGAAGCCGTCATGAAAAAGGACGTGGAGAAAGTCATGGCGCTGTACGCCGACGACATCGTCTCTTTCGACGCGATCAAGGCCCTGCAATTCAAGGGTAAAGCCGCCTACCGCGCGCACTGGGTCGAGTGCATGGAAATGTGCCCCGGCCCGCACATTTTCGAGTTCCACGAAATCGCCATCGAAAGTGCTGACAACATCGCTTTCGCCCACTGGGTGGCCAACTGCGGCGGCACCAATGACAAGGGCGAAACCCAGAGCTGCTGGATGCGCGTCACCGCTTGCTATCGGCAGGTTGGCGGGGCGTGGAAAATCGCCCACGAACACTGGTCGGCGCCGTTTGATCCGATGAGCGGTGCGACGCTGTTCGATGTGACCCCCTGATCTTCAGCCATAGTTGAACCGTCCGATTCAGGAGAACGCCATGAAGTATTTATGCCTGGTCTACAGCGATGAACGCCTGCTGCATTCATCGCCCGACAGCCCGGAGGACGCCGAGTGCTGGGCCTACGCCGAGTCGATCCAGGGCAGCGGGCGGATGGTTGCCGCCGAGGCGCTGGAGTCGGTGCAGACCGCCACCACGGTGCGTATGCGCAACGGCAAACTGTCGATCACCGACGGCCCGTTTGCCGAAACCAAGGAGCAACTGGCCGGCTTCTACCTGATCGACGCCAAGGACCTCAACGAAGCGATTCAGGTTGCCGGCAATATTCCGGCCGCGCGGGTGGGCAGCGTTGAAGTACGACCGGTGCGGCAATTGAATGTCTGAGGTCAAGGCGCGGGTCGAGCAGGTCTACCGCGAAGAATCGCGGCGGATCCTGGCGACGCTGATTCGCTTGCTGGGTGATTTCGACCTCGCCGAAGAAGCCTTGCACGAGGCGTTCTTCGTCGCGGTCGAACGCTGGCAGCGCGACGGCGTGCCGGACAACCCGCGCACCTGGCTGGTGTCTACCGGGCGCTTCAAGGCAATTGATGTGTTGCGCCGCCGCGCGCGGTTCAAGGCCTCGCAGCCATTGTTGTTGGCGCAGCTGGAAGAACTGGAACAGGCGGACTGGAGCGGTGAAGACGTGGAAGACGATCGTCTGCGGCTGATTTTCACTTGTTGTCACCCGGCGCTGGCGGCGGATGCGCAAGTGCCGCTGACGTTGCGCGAAGTCTGCGACCTGACCACCGAGGAAATCGCCCGCGCCTTTCTCTCCGCGCCGGCAGCGATTGCCCAGCGCATCGTGCGCGCCAAAGCGAAGATTCGTGACGCGAAAATTCCCTATCAAGTACCGAGCCTGAGCGAACTGCCCGAGCGCCTCGATAGCGTGTTGCGGGTGATTTATCTGGTGTTCAACGAAGGGTATTCGGCGTCGTGCGGGGCCGAGTTGATCCGTGAAGATCTGACCCGCGAGGCGATACGGCTTGGCCGACTGTTGATGGAATTGCTACCGGAGCCGGAGGTGATGGGGCTGCTGGCGATGATGCTGTTGCACGAGTCGCGACGGTCGGCGCGCACTTCGCCGAGTGGTGAACTGGTGCTGCTGGATGATCAGGATCGATCTCAGTGGGATGCCGGGCTGATTGCTGAAGGTAGTGCGCTGGTTGAGCGTGCGCTGACGACACGGCGGTTTGGGCCATACTGTTTGCAGGCGGCGATTGCGGCGGTTCATGCTGAGGCGCCGTCGGCGGGGGAGACGGATTGGGAGCAGATCGTTGGTTTGTATGACGTGCTGTTGCGTGCGATGCCTTCGCCGGTGATCGAGTTGAACCGGGCGGTGGCGGTGGCCAAGCGGGATGGGGCGCTGAACGGTTTGAATCTGATTGAAGGGATTTTGGGTCGCGGCGAGTTGCAGGATTACCACTTGGCGCATTCGGCGCGGGCGGAGTTTTGTCGGCAGTTGGGTAGGGTGGAAGAAGCGCGGGCTGCGTATATGCGGGCCTTGGAGCTGACCCGGCAAGAGCCGGAGCGGCGTTTTATCGAAGGGCGGCTCATGGCGCTGGAATGGCCCTCACCCCAGCCCTCTCCCTCCGGGAGAGGGCTGGGGTGAGGGGCTTTTGACTTCAGGCTTGCCAGCGATTGGCAGCGATTGGCAGCGCCGCTATTCCAGCATCTTGCTCAACAACCAGCTCCCCGCCGGCCCCGGCGGATACAGCCGCGACCACAAGGCATCGACAAACACCGGCTTAGGCCAGCCGCGCACCTTCAACTCCACCAGCAAATCATTGCCAAAACGCTGCGCCAGCCAACGTGGCAACGGCGCCCAGCCAAAACCTTTTTCGGCCATTTCCAGCAACATCAGATAACTCGGCGCCGACCACACCCGACCTTTGCCGCGACTGTCGTAAGGATTGACGATAGTCGCCAGGCGCAATTCACGGTGTTGTTCCAGGATGTGTTGATCAACGAGATCAAGCTTGGCCAGCGCGTGATCGCGATTGACGAACAGGGCGATTTCCGTGCGCTCGGCCACCGTCGAGGTCGCCAGGTCCGGTGGGTAGTTCTCTTGCATTTCGGCGAAGGCCAGATGCGCACGACCGCGCTGCACCAGTTCGATCAGGTCATCGCATTCGGCGATCAGGCATTCCAGCTCCAGATCCGGATAACGCTGCTCAAACCCGACCAGCGCCGCTTCAAAACGGTGCGACTGATAAGTGTCGGAAATCGCCACGGTCAGCTTCGGCTCGACGCCTTGGGACAACTGCCGCGCAGTCATTTCCAGACGACTGCTGGCCGCCAGAATCGCCTCAGCGCGTTGCAGCATCACATGCCCGGCCGGGGTCAGCGCCGGTTTGCGGCTGCTGCGATCGAACAACTGCAGATCCAGATCGATCTCAAGGCTGGCCACCGCCGCGCTGATCGTCGACTGACTGCGCCCCAGTTTGCGCGCCGCTGCCGAAAACGAGCCTTGGGTCGCCGCCTGGACAAATGCCAACAGCACTTCCTGCGAGATCATCAACTATCGCCTTGATCGATGGTTATTGGTTATGAAGTATCGGTATCAAGATAGATCATGGCAACCATCTTCACTCAAGGAGTCAGGCCATGACTGCCCACAAATCCATCTCTGAACGTATTTTCCAGGCCATCGGTTTCGAACTGCTGGCGATTCTGATCTGCACCCCGTTGCTGGCGTGGATCATGCAAAAACCGATGCTTGAAATGGGCGCGGTGACGGTGTTGATCGCCCTGTTGGCGCTGGGCTGGAACGTGGTGTTCAACCGCTTCTTCGATCGTCTGCTGGCGCGTATGAACGTTGCGCACAATGCCTGGGTACGGGTGGTGCACGCGTTGCTGTTCGAAGGTGGTTTGATCGTGATGGGTGTGCCACTGATTGCTTGGTGGTTGTCGGTCAGCCTGTGGCAGGCGTTTTTGCTCGACATCGGCGTGTTGCTGTTCTTTCTGCCGTACACCTACGTGTATCACTGGGGCTACGACGTACTGCGCGAACGCTTCATGACCCGCAACGCTTGTCAGGGCTAACCCCCATCTCCATGTAGGAGCTGCCGAAGGCTGCGATCTTTTGATGTTGTTTTTAAAAAAGATCGCAGCCTTCGGCAGCTCCTACACAGGGCTGTGTTTCAGCGTTGGTTAGAGGAACATGCCGCCAGATGCCTCGACCCGCTGACCATTGATCCACTGCGCACCGGGCGACAGCAACAACGCCAACGCCCCGCCAATATCATCCGGCTGCCCGGCCCGGCCCAGCGCGGTGTTGTCGGCGACCATCGCATTCACCGCCGCATTGTCGCGCACGGCACCACCACCGAAGTCAGTTTCGATGGCCCCCGGCGCGAGAATGTTTACACCAATCTGCCGCGCACCCAGCTCTTTGGCCTGATAACGGGTCAGCACTTCCATTGCCCCTTTCATCGCCGCATAAGCGCCGTAACCCGGCAAGCTGAAACGGGTCAGGCCGCTGGAAATATTGATGATCCGGCCGCCGTCGTTGATCAGGGGTAGCAATTGCTGGGTCAGGAAGAACGGCCCTTTCAACTGAATATTCATCAGCAGATCGAACTGCTCCGGCGTGGTTTCGGCGAACAGCGCGTGCACGCCGATCCCGGCATTGTTGATCAGGAAATCAAAGCGCTGACGTTTGAAGGTTTCCTGCAACGCGTGCTCAACCTGCGCACCGAAACCGGCAAAACTCTCGCTGCGGCTGACATCCAGTTGCAGCATCACGGCTTTGCCGCCGAATTTTTCCAGTTCAAGCACCAGCGCTTGGGCCTCATCGGCGCGACTGTTGTAGGTGCCGATGATGTCGATGCCTTGAGCGGCGAGGTGCAGGGCGGCGTTTTTTCCCAGGCCACGACTGGCGCCGGTGATCAATGCGATTTTGCGGTCCATGGTTTTTCCTCGATTGCCGTGAGTGATCAGGTGATGGATCAAAGTTTATTTGTCCGTCCTATGGTGATAAACAGACTGAAACCGGAATCACTGATCGGTTAAACCGAACAATCAATAGGTGGCCCATGAACAAACTGGAACTGCTGCGCACCTTCGTCCGGGTCAGCGAACTGTCGAGTTTTACCCTCGCGGGCGAGAGCCTTGGCTTGCCGCGCTCGACCGTGTCCGAACATGTGCAAGCGCTGGAAACCCTGCTCGGCACGCGTCTGCTGCAACGCACCACGCGCAAGGTGCAGGCGACGCAGGACGGCCTGGTGTTGTACGAGCGCAGCAAGGATCTGCTCTCGCACATGGACGAGATCGAGGGCTTGTTCCGCCAGGACGAGGCGTCGCTGACCGGGCGCATTCGGGTGGACATGCCGAACATTCTCGCGCGGCGTCTGATCATGCCGCGCCTGCCGCAGTTCATAGAGCGTCACCCGAACCTGGAACTGGAAATCAGCAGCACCGATCGCCGGGTTGATCTGCTCAGCGAAGGCTTCGATTGCGTGGTGCGCATCGGCGCGCAACCGGATCAGTCGGTGGTCGCGAGGCACCTCGGCGACTTCCAGATGGTCAACTGCGCCAGCCCCGCGTACCTCGAGCGCTACGGCGTGCCGCAAACCCTGGAAGATCTCGCGCAGCATCGGCTGGTGCATTACGTCGGCGTATTGGGTTCGCGTTCGGAAGGTTTTGTGTACGAGGAGGGCGGTCAGGTTAAACGCTTGCTGATGGCTGGCAGCATTACGGTCAACAGCACTGACGCTTACGAGTCGGCGTGCCTGGGCGGTTTTGGTCTGACGCAGGTGCCGCGCACCGGTATGCAGCCGCATCTGGAAAACGGCGAACTGGTGACCGTATTGCCGCAATTCACCGCGCCGGCGATGGGGATTTCATTGCTCTATGCCAGGCAGCGACACTTACCTTTGCGAGTGCGCGTGTTCATGGATTGGCTTGGCGATCTGATTCGCTCCGCGCTCTGAACCTGAACACCAAAACTGTAGGAGTGAGCCTGCTCGCGATAGCGGTGTGTCAGTTTAATCAATGTTGACTGACACACCGCTATCGCGAGCAGGCTCACTCCTACAGGGGATCTTCGTCGGTCAGAAGATCTGGGTGAACAGCCAGTACAGGCTGCCTGACAGCAGAATGGCGGCGGGGAGTGTCAGCACCCACGCCATCAACAGATTGCGGATGGTCCTCATCTGCAACCCGCCACCGTTGGCGACCATGGTCCCGGCCACCCCCGAAGACAACACATGGGTCGTCGAAACGGGCAAACCAAACATGTCCGCCGCGCCAATGGTCAACATCGCCACGGTTTCCGCCGAGGCGCCCTGGGCATAGGTCAGGTGGGTCTTGCCGATCTTCTCGCCGACCGTCACCACAATCCGCTTCCAGCCGACCATGGTGCCCAGCCCCAGCGCGATGGCCACGGCGATCTTCACCCACAGCGGAATAAACCGCGTGGCGTTGTCGATCTGTTGCTTGAACAGTTGCAGTTTGCCGCTGGTGTCGGCGTCGAAATTGCCGACCCTGTTTTTGTCCATCAGGCGAATGCTTTCGCTGGCCAGGTACATGTCGTTACGCACGTTGCCCATGGCTTCGGCCGGGACTTTCGCCAGTGAACCGTAGCCTTTGACTTCTTCACCGATGTGCCCAGTGAGGGCGGCGAGGGCGGGGATCAGTTGCGGCGTGGCGTCCTTGCTGCGCACATAATCGGAGAGCACCGCACGCGGATCGGCGGGCGTCGGCAGCGGTGCACTTTTCACCAGCGCCTGCTGGGTGACTTGCGCCACGGCGGCAAACTGCAGCGATTGTTCTTCGGGCATGGTGCGGTTCAAGGCGTAGGCCATCGGCAATGTGCCGACCAGAATCAGCATGATCAGGCCCATGCCTTTCTGGCCGTCATTGGAGCCGTGGGCGAAGGACACGCCGGTGCAGGTCAGAATCAGCAAACCGCGAATCCACCACGGCGGCGGGGTGTTGCCTTTAGGGGCCTTGTACAGCGCGCGATTCTTCACGAACGCACGCAGCGCCAGCAGCAACAGCGCCGCGCAACCGAAACCTACCAGCGGCGAGAGCAGCAAGGCGTAACCAATCTTGGTCGCCTGCGCCCAATCGACACCGCTGGTGCCGTCACGGCCGTGCATCAAGGCGTTGGCCACGCCGACGCCGATGATCGAACCGATCAGCGTGTGCGAAGACGACGCCGGCAAGCCCAGCCACCAGGTGCCGAGGTTCCACAGGATCGCCGCGATCAGCAGGGCGAAAATCATCGAGAAACCGGCAGACGAACCGACCTGCAGAATCAACTCCACCGGCAGCAACGCGATGATGCCGAACGCCACCGCGCCGCTCGAAAGCAACACGCCGAGAAAGTTGAAGAACCCCGACCAGACCACCGCGACATTCGGCGGCAACGAGTGGGTGTAGATCACCGTCGCGACGGCGTTGGCGGTGTCGTGGAAACCGTTGACGAACTCGAAACCCAGGGCAATCAGCAGCGCCACGCCGAGCAGCAGGAACGGCGTCCACGTGGTGACTACCGTGCCGAGTTCGTGCATGTCGTGCATCAGGCTGTAAGCGGTGAACAGCATTCCCATCGCCAACACGGCGAAAAAGATCACGTAGGTAAACGGGCCGGTTTTCTTGTCGAGGGCTGGCCTGCCACTGTGGGCGGACGCGGGGCTGGCGGTCAGGGAGGGAGTAGCCATGGCAGGACAATCCTGAGCGAGGGAAGGAATGTCGCCCATGATCGTTGCAGAATGTTACAGAGAGACTGCGCCATGTCAGTGTTTGGCTGATTAGCCCCACCGTCGGTCTTCTGCTCGTTCCCACGCTCTGCGTGGGAATGACGCCCGGGACGCTCCGCGTCCCTGTGACGCAGAGCGTCACTTGATGCATTACCACGCAGAGCGTGGGAACGAGCGTTCAGGCGTCAGTAATCCCCGCGTTTGCGAAACGCCCAACGCCCGGCAATCACGGTAAACGTCGCCACCAGTGCAACCAAAATCCAGAACCCTTCCGGATCTTGCGACAACGGCACCCCACCCACATTCATCCCGAAAAAACCGGCAATGATGTTGATCGGCAGCGCCAGTACCGTCACCACGGTCAGGGTGAACAGCGTGCGGTTGCTCTGTTCGTTGAGGTTGGCGGCGATCTCTTCCTGCAACAGTTTGATCCGCTCGCCAAGGGCGGTGAGGTCGTTGATGATCAGCGCAAACTCCTCGGTGGATTTGCGCAACTCCTTGACGTCTTCCTTTTGCAACCAGGGCGGCGGCCGGTTGAGCAGACGCAGCAACGAGCCCGGCTCCAGCGCCAGCAGCCGTTGCAAACGCACCAACACGCGGCGATTGGCACCGAGTTCGGCACGGTTGGTCGACAGCCGGGAGGAGAGCAATTCGTCCTCGACCTGATCGACGCTCATGCTGGTCTTGCGCACAATCTGCGTTAGCACTTCACCCTGATCGCGCAGCAGATGCACGAGCAATTCCGATGGCGAACGAAAGCGCTCGCCGGCTTTCACCGACGAGCGCAATTTATCCACCGAGTGCAGCGGTTGCAGACGCGCACTGACGATCAGTTTGCTGCGCACACAGACCCACAGCGTCGACACGTCCGAGGAGACCATGCTGCTGAGGTTGAACACGACATCGTTGACCACCGCCAGCAACGCCGAGTCGACATGCTCGATGCGCGTCGACCGCGAGCCTTCATGCAACGCCTCGAAAAACTCTTCGGGCAATTGCAGATGACTTTTCATCCAGCGCTCGCACGCCGCGTGCGCCAGATTGAGGTGCAGCCAAAGAAATTCGCCACTGTCGCTGTCGTCCTGCAAACAGCGCAACGCCGTGGCGGAATCGACTTCGCGGCCACGTTCACCGGGCAGGAAGCGATAGCCGTAGAGCAGGCCAAACAGATCGGGATCGCGATGGCTGATATCGAGGCTGTGGTTCATGAAGGCTCGCTGCGAGGAGGGTGCGTCGGTTGTGCAAATGGCAGGTTCACTGAGCCGCATCATCGCAATGTCACATGACGTTTATGTGACGGCAAAGTGACGTCAAATCAGCGACTTACCGATGGTCGGATTTTCTTCAAGAGGCGCTCTGGCGTGCCGATCACACTTGGGTTACGTTGCGCGCGCTTGGCCATGAGCCAAGGCGTGCCGACAGGGATGTCCGGCAAAATTTTACGCCTTACCGGGCGTGCCTCATCCTTGTCCTGAGTATCTTTCGATGCTGCAAAAATCCCTGAGAGCGCAAATTCTCGCCCTGCTGAGCGGCAGCCTGCTGGCGGTGCTGTTGATTGCCCTGGCCTGTTTTCATTTCCTCTCCAACGGCGTGCAGAGTTACAGCCAGTTGATCGCCGGTCCCTTGCACACTTCGCAATTGATCGACGAGGCCAACCTGCAATTCAAGGTGCAGGTGCAGGAATGGAAAAACGTTCTGCTGCGCGGCAAGCAGCCGGCGGATCTGGCCAAATATTGGGGTCAGTTCGAGGATCGTCAGCGCGATGTGCAGAACATCCTCGGTGAACTGGCCAGCCAGAAAGGCATCAAGCCGAGCCTGAAAAACCGCATCGAACGTCTGCGTGAAGAACATCGTCTGCTCGGCGCTGCCTACCAGAAGGGCCGCGATGCCTACGTAGCGGCTGGTGGCGATCCGACGGCGGGCGACAGCGCGGTCAAAGGTGTCGACCGTGCCGCCAGCGACCAGATGAGTGAACTGGTTGCCGAACTGCGCAAACAGGGCACCGCGCAATCGGCGCTGATCAGTGCTGACGCCGATCGCACCGTGTGGCTGGGGCTGTTGGTGATGCTCGCATCGGGCCTGCTGATCGGCCTGCTGAGCCTGTGGCTGGTCAACCGCAACCTGGTCGAACCGATCCGCAAACTCATCGATTACGTCACTCAGTTGAGTCGCGGCAAACTCGCCGAGCGCGTGGTCAGCGACCGCCAGGATGAGCTGGGCAACCTCGCCGCCGCCGCCAACACCTTGCGCGATTTCCTCGCCGAAACCTTCACCCGTTTGCAACGCAGCGCCAGCGATCTGGATAGCGCCAGTGGCGAGTTGAATGCGATCGCCACGACCATGGCCGGCGGCACCAACGAACAATTCAATCGCACCGATCAAGTGGCCACGGCGATGAACGAAATGTCCGCCACCGCGCAAGAAGTCGCACGTCACGCCGCTGATGCTGCGCGTGCGGCCGACGATGCCGACCAGTCCGCCCAGCAGGGTGAAAAGGTCATGCAGAGCACCATCCATTCGATCACCCAGATGCGCGGCGAAATCGCCAATACCGCCACGGTGATCCGTCGTCTGGAAGCCGACAGCGGCCGCATCGGCAAAGTGCTGGAAGTGATTCGCGGCATCGCCGAACAGACCAACCTGCTGGCCTTGAACGCGGCCATCGAAGCGGCGCGCGCCGGTGAGGCCGGGCGTGGTTTTGCCGTGGTCGCCGATGAAGTGCGCAACCTCGCACAACGCACCGCCGAGTCGATCATCGAGATCAACCAGATCATCCAGAGCGTGCAGACCGGCGCGGTGGACGCGGCGCAAGCCATCGACAGCGGCCAGACGCGCAGTGATGAAAGCGTCGAGCAGGTGACCCAGGCCGGCGCGATGCTAGAGCGCATCACCCACGCGGTGGAAGCGATCCGCGACATGAACCGTCAGATTGCTACCGCCGCCGAAGAGCAGACCTCGGTGGCCGAGGACATCTCGCGCAACCTCACCGAAATCACCTCGATCGCCAGCACCAACCTCGACAACGTGCAGCGCACTGAAAGCGCCAGCCAGAACCTGCATGGTCTGTCGGGGCAGTTGAACGAAGTCACCGCGCGTCTGAGTGCCTGACGCCAATGCCTGTGTACCGGTTCGGATACCGAGTTGGTACACAGTCGATCTCAAATTGAAGCAGCCGTGGTCGATGACCGGTTATCTATAACCGGCATTGGAGCCTTTCCATGGTCAGCATTACTTCAGTTTCGATCAATCAGACCGTCACGACACCCACCAGTAAAACCGCAATCAGCGACGTTGGTGACGATACCTCGACCACGGCAGCCGCCAGCACTGGCGTGAAAGCGGACACCAGCAAAGTGGCTGCGGGCGGTGGTGCGGCACCCGCGGGTGACAGCGATTCCAGCAGTGAAGAATCGGATTCGGTGAAAGAACTGCGCAAGCAGATTGCCGAGTTGCAGAAGCAATTGCAGGAGGAGCAGCAAGCGCTGCAAGCGGCCCAGGCGAAGCAGGAAAGTTCGGATGCCAAAACCGCCGAAGTAGCCGCCGCACAAGCGCAGATCACCGCCACCTCGGCCTCCCTGTCCACCGCCACCGCCTCGCTGTTGCAGGCGTTGCAGGATTCCGACTCGAGCACTTCGGGGGCGTTGGTCAGCACCTCGGTGTGATGCCTTTTCCCCTCACCCTAGCCCTCTCCCAAGGGAGAGGGAACTGACCGCGGTGACTGTTCGAGCTACGCCGACCTGAGATTTCGAGGCGCACTCAGGTCCTTGTTGTTTTCCTGATCGGCTTCAAGATTGCGAGTCGAACTCAGGCATTGAAAAGTCCCCGATCTGCTCCCTTCCCCCCTCGCCCCCTTGGGGGAGAGGGCTGGGGTGAGGGGGAGAAAATTTCACTGACAACACATCAAAAAAGCCGAACACAAAAAAAGCCGCACGATCTTTCAATCGTGCGGCTTTTGGTGGTGCGTTCAATCAAGTGTCTTGCTTGTTGCTCAACACCTTGCCAGTGGTCGCATCAAAGTCCACATCGAACTCTTTGCCATCAGCAGTTTTCAATTCAACTTCATACTCATAACCGTTGAAGTGGTTATCCAGGTCAGTGTCAGTAATAGTTGCACCCGGATGCAGTTTCAGCGCTTCGGCATTCATCGATTCCAGCGACTTGATCTTGCCTTCCTTGACCAGTTGCGGGATCTGGTCGACGCGGACATCAGCCAGGGCCACGCCAGCAGTGAGGGTCAGGGCAGCGGCGGTAAACAGGGCAGTCAAAGTTTTCATCGGTTCATTCCTTGGGTGACTCGTTTAAGTGGCCTCAGGTTAACCAGCGCAACTTAACTCACCCTTAAAACCCTGCACCCAAACAAAACGGGCAAGCCATGCACCGGCACAGAACCTGTGGGAGCGTGGCTTGCCCGGGATGAAGGCGCCTCGATTTCAGATCAGAAGCCGTTGTTCTTCAACACCTGATCAACCGTGCCAGCCGCCGGGCGTTTGTAGAACTTCAACAATTCGCTGGCGCGGTTGGTGAAGATGCCGTCGACACCGGCCGCCATGACTTTGTCGAAGTCCACCGGCTCATCGACGGTGTAGACGTGCACCAGCAGGCCTTGATCATGGGTGTACTGGTTCATCCACGGTTGCACCAGATCCGAATAGCTCTGGTCGCCGCCCTTGGTCAGCTTCGCCGACGGGCCGGTACCGATGGCACCTTGGGCCTTGGCGTAATCCACCCATTGCTTGAATTCGGCTTCGGACTTCGGCTCTTGTTTGCCGTAGAAAACGTTTTTGTCTTTCTCGCCAGACTCGGCAAAGGTCACTTTCGATTTTGGCTCGATGCTGCCTTCGCCAACCCATAGCAGGAGGATCTTCGGCACTTGCGGCATTTCTTTTTCCAGCAGGGCGAGGCTGTTCTTCTCGAACGTCTGCAGGATCACCTTGCCTTTACCCTGACCCACACCCAGTGCGCTTTTCGCCAGCTTCGAACCGGCCGGGCTCAGCCAGCCACGATCCTGGAGTTTTTCCTTGAGGTCTTTCTCGATCCCGGGAAACAGCTGCGGCTCTTTGGTCTCGATGTACAGGCCCGGCTTGTGTTGCGGGTTGGCCTGGGCGATGTCGATGATTTCATCGAGGGTCAGAATTTTCAGCCCGGCGTAGGAAGGGCGCGCGCGATCGGGGTACTTGGCGTTGAACCAGCTGCCAGCGTCGAGGGTTTTCAGTTCGGCCATGGTGAACGCGGTGGCCGAGGCGTCCTTGCGCTCCGGAAACTTGCTGGCGACGTCGGTGGTGCGTTGCAGGTTGTCGTCGTGCAGGGCGAACAGCACGCCGTCCTTGCTGCGCTGCAGGTCCATTTCCAGGTAATCGGCGCCCAGGTCGCGGGCCAGTTTGTAGGACGCTGCGGTGGATTCCGGTGCATCGAAGGACGCGCCACGGTGAGCGATCACCGCTGGGTGCGGGATGCCGTGGGCCGCAGCAACGGCGTCGGGATCAGCGTGGCTGGCGGCGTGCGCCTGACCGAGGCCGAGCAGCAGGCTCAGAACCAGGGCGCTTTTGGTGAAAGTGGCGGGCATGTTCGAGTTCCTTTCGCAGGGCATTTTCAAAGACCTACCTTTTAACAACTGAATCGATTGCGTGCTATCGCAGGACCGACATAAACGTATTAAAAGCGATTTTTCCTGCACTTTTGTGGCGCGGTTTGCAGTACGCTTGCCCTCGGCAGACGTCCCGGCAGAGGGCGCGCCGCTCCGTTGCCCTGCGTGTAAACCATCGATCATTTTTCGTGAGGTTTACCATGCGCATCACCTCCCAACTCATCTGCCAGGCTGCCGACGATCTCAAGGGGTTTGTCGGCCTCAACCGCAAGACCGGTCAATACATCGTGCGTTTCAGCGAAGATTCGTTCGGCATGGACGTGGCGGATGACGGCATTATTCCTGTGAGTGAATTCGTCTGGGCGCCGGCGACAGCGCAAACCATGACGCTTAAACGCGAGTTGATTCAGTTGCTGCTGGATCAGAATATCGATGACCGGATCAACATCACCGAGCCGTTGCGGGTGTATATGAGCAAGGTTGAAGTGCCGGAGATTGTCGCGGTGCGGAGTCTGGTGCAGGGCTGAAGTTTTTTAGTGGCTGTACGGGCCTCATCGCTGGCAAGCCAGCTCCCACAGGTTATGCGTTGCTCTGAAGATCACATCGTACCTGTGGGAGCTGGCTTGCCAGCGATGAGGCCGGTGAGTTCACCACCAACATCACAGGCTGAACCGATACTCGCGTTCGACTTTGCACACCCGCGTATGAAACGCCGAATACCATTCCGAGCGCCCACGCTCCTGAATCACCCGATGCTCCGGGTTCTGCCGCCACGCTAGAATCGCCGCTTCGCTCTGCCAATACGACACCGTAATCCCGACGCCATCCGCGCCTCTGACTGACTCCACCCCAAGAAACCCCGGCTGCTCACTGACCAGCTCAGCCATGCGCTCAGCGGCCTCGGCATAGCCGTTGTCACCCTCGGTTCGAGTCGAGGTAAAAATCACCGCAAAGCAGGAAGCCATCAACGTGCCTCCGCACAAGCTTCGACAAACGCGCGCACCAGCGGCGGCATCAACCCTTTGAGCGCCGCACGTTCCGGTTGAAATAGCGTGGCGACAAAGAACCGCTGATCCTTAAGTTCAATCGCGCGCAAATCCCCTGACGAATCATGACCGACAGCTTGTAGCCGATCGTTCAACAGTTGCCGTTCGAACAGCGGATTCACACCGAAGCGGCAGCGATAACCTTCACGAATCTCAGACGTTTCGTACGCCTTGGCGATCAACGATCCGGGCACCAAGTGAATGCTGTCCACCGCTTCGACCAGCGAACATGTCAACGGCGTGAGTACCGCGCGTTCTGAGTCGGGTGATGTTTCACCATGTTCCGCATCCACCCAGCCCAACACGTTGCGGGAAAATTCCAGCACGGCATGCTGAAAGCCGCCGCAGGTGCCGAGGAAAGGGCGCTGCTGTTCGCGGGCAAAACGGATCGCTCGCAGTGCGCCTTCTTCACTTTTGTAGGGGCTGGCCGGTACGCACCAGAAACCGTCGAAATCGCCGAGTGGTGTATCGGCGTGGATCTGCTCGGTGGCCAGCCATTCGAATTGCACGTTGCGATTGAGGTGTTCGGCGACCAGACCGAGGGCGACGGGAATGGCTTGGTGGGCGGTGACTTGCGGGTCGTAATCGCCAATCAGGGCGATACGGACGGCGCTGTTTTCCATGGGAGTTCCCTGCGCTTGTTGATTGATGGTGCTCACTATAGATTGGCGTTCACGCACTCAATATGGGCGTTTCCCCAAGTGATTAATGCAGTGACGCACTATCAGCTCGACTACCCCGATCTCGCCCTGATTCTAGCCTTGGTGCGTGGCGGCTCCCTGGCCCGTGCTTCGCAGCTATTGAAGGTCGACGTGTCGACGGTGTTTCGCGCCGTGCGCCGTCTCGAAGCCGCACTCGGTCAGCAATTGTTCGAAAAAAGCCGCGCCGGTTACCTGCCGACGAACCTCGCGCAGACGCTGGCCGAGCAAGCTGAACGCGCCGAACAGGCATTGGAAGCCGCACGTATCGGCGTGGAGCAGGGCGGCGAAGTGGTCAGCGGCACGGTGCGCCTGACCTGCACCGATTCGGTGTTGCAGGGTTTGCTGCTGCCGGCGCTGGCGCAGTTCATGCCCAATTATCCGGCGCTGACCCTTGAACTGAGCACCTCCAACGACTTCGCCAACCTCAGTCGCCGTGATGCCGACATTGCTCTGCGCCTGACGCGGACACCGCCCGAGCATCTGGTCGGACGGCAACTGGCGAAGATTTCCTACCGGGTCTGCGCCAGTTCGCGCTATCTGCAAAATGTCGATGCTTCGGATCTGACGACGTTGACCTGGATCGCCCCGGATGACTTTTTGCCCGATCATCCGACTGTCGCCTGGCGTCGCCAGCACTTGCCCGGCGTCACTCCGGGGTATCGCTGCAACAGCATGTTGTCGGTGACAGAGCTGGTTCGTGCGGGCCTCGGTGTGGCGGCGTTACCGGACTTTCTGATCATCGACGGTTTGCAGGCGTTGAGCGAGCCGCTGCACGGTTACGACACTGCGTTATGGTTGCTGACCCGCGCGGATTGCCGAGCCTTGCGTTCGGTGGTGACGTTGTTCGATGAACTTGGGCGTGCGCTGCGTTTGCCGTGATCAGCGCTGCGGGTTCTGGCGCATATGATCGTGCAGCTCGCTGGTCAGGCTGGCGATGCGTTCGGTGAGGTTTTTGGTCATCTCGGTGAGGCGGGTGTTCTGCTCCAGCAGCTCAAGCAGTTGCGCGGTGTTCTTCGCCGCTTGGGCCTGACGCTCGGTATTGGCCTGTGCCAACGCTTCACGGTGTAGCGCATCGGCATCGGCTTGTGCCTTGTCGCGCGCGGCCTGACGGGTTTGTGCCAGCAGAATCAGCGGTGCGGCATAGGCGGCCTGGAGGCTGAACGCGAGGTTGAGCAGGATGAACGGGTAAACGTCGAATTGCGTCACGCCCGACACGTTGAGGCCGATCCACACCGCGACGATCACGGTTTGCGCCCCGAGAAACAGCGGCGTGCCGAAGAACCGCGCGAAAGCCTCGGCGCGCAGGGCAAACTTGTCGTTGCCGAAGGTGGTGTTGAGGTGGGCGTGGGGGCGGTGGAAGCGCAGGTGGTCGACGGGAGCTGTTTCAGGCAATGCGGGTTTTTCAGTGGTCATGGTGCACTCGGCAGGACTTGAGACTGAAGCTCACTATAGTCCTGCATCGCGGCTCATGGCCCTTTCGCGAGCAGGCTCGCTCCCATATTGGATTGCATTTCCCTGTGGGAGCGAGCCTGCTCGCGAAGGTCGCGCCTCGGTCTACTGACCCTGCATCGATTACCCCGGCACCCGTTCATTGGCAAACATGCTCACCGCATCCACCGCCTCACTGGCACCATCACGAATCTGCAGAATCACCGTCCCCGCCTGATTCGCCAACTCGACGCCTTCAGCCGCACGGCCACGGGTGCCTTCCATGCTCTTGATGGCCTGACGGGTTTCGCTCTGGATCAAACCGATCATGGTGGATATCTCCGCCGTCGAGCCGCTGGTACGCCCCGCCAGCAGGCGCACCTCGTCGGCAACCACGGCAAACCCGCGGCCCTGTTCACCGGCGCGCGCCGCTTCAATTGCAGCGTTGAGGGCCAGCAGGTTGGTCTGGTCGGCAATCGAGCGGATGGTGTTGACGATGGCGGTGATCTGCTCGGAGCGTTCCCCCAGTTGTGCAATCAGCGTTGAAGACTCGGCAATGTCTTCGGCGATTTCGCGCATTTCGCTGGCGGCTTGCTGGATCACCTGCGTACCTTGCTCGGCGACTTTTCGCGTCGCTACCGAGATGTGATAAGCCGCGCTGGCACTGCGTGCGTCCTGTTCGTGTTGCTCGACGCGCGCGGTCACATCGGAGGCGAATTTCACCACTTTGCACAAGCGCCCGGCAGCGTCATAAACCGGGTTGTAATTGGCTTCGAGCCAGACTGTTTGCCCGCGTTTATCCACCCGTTCGAACTGCCCCTGGAACAATTCGCCCTGATTCAAGCGCCGCCAGAAATCCTCATAGGCGCTGCTGTTGACCAGTGCCGGCGTGCAGAACAAACGGTGATGTTTGCCTTTCAGCTCGGCGAGGGTGTAACCCATACGTGTCAGAAAGTTCTGATTGGCCGTGAGAATACTGCCGTCGAGGTTGAATTCGATGACCGCCATTGCCCGGTCGATCGCCTGTAACTTGGCATTGGCCTCACTTTCCCGCTGCACCTTGGCGGTCACGTCCATGGCGTACTTGACCACTTTCACCACCCGTCCCGAGGCATCTTTGATCGGGTTATAACTGGCTTCCAGCCAGATCGGCTGGCCCTTGCCGTCGACCCGCTCAAACGTACCGGACTGAAACTGGCCGTTTTTCAGGCGTGACCACAAATCCGTGTATTGAGCACTGCGCCCGAACTCCGGTGTGCAAAAACGTCGATGGGGCTGGCCGATCGCTTGTTCGGCGGTGTAACCCATGGTCTTGAGAAAGTTGTCATTGGCGCGCAGCACGACGCCATCGAGGTCGAACTCAATGACCGCCATCGAGCGATTGATCGCTTCGAGCAAGCCGGCTTGTTCGGTGAGGGTGCGCTGAAGATCGTCGACGACGGCTTTGTGGCGATTAAAGAACATGTTCGCAGTACTCAGGAAGTGGGGAAGATCGAGGATTCAGTCCCTATTTCCGCGCCGGCAGACCGAATGCGCGGACGGCATTCGGCAATGACTGCTCAATGCCAGTATTCCTTAGCTGGCAGATGGCTACTTATACAAAACTTCATAAACTTGTACAAGAGAGTAATTATTTGTAATTTTGTATAACTTTTTAGGCGTCGGCGTTGTCAGTCGCGGTCCTGGTCAAGGCCACACTGATGGTGTTGCGGCCCGTGTGTTTAGCGATGTAGAGCGCTTTGTCGGCATCGTCCAGCCAGTCCAGTACATCCTTGTACAAGGATTGATAGCGCGCCAAACCGATACTCAGGCCCACTCGCAACTCTGGCACCTGCGGATGACGATACTGCTGCAATGCCTCGCGCAATTGCTCCATCAGGGCTTCGGCCTTGTGCAGGGGCAGTGTCGGCAGGATCACGCAGAACTCGTCACCGCCGTAGCGCCCGGCCAATTCG
Source organism: Pseudomonas sp. B21-041 (assembly GCF_024748675.1). Classification (NCBI taxonomy): domain Bacteria; kingdom Pseudomonadati; phylum Pseudomonadota; class Gammaproteobacteria; order Pseudomonadales; family Pseudomonadaceae; genus Pseudomonas; species Pseudomonas sp. B21-041. The sequence goes on along the minus strand of NZ_CP087175.1, from coordinate 4,837,312 downwards.
TACTGGTCCAGCAGGCGTTTGAGCTCCTGACTCAATTGCTGAAGCACTTCATCGCCGACGATGTGCCCGAAGCTGTCGTTGATCTCCTTGAAATGGTCGATGTCGATCAACGCCAGCGTGGCTTGGGTGTTGTGTTGGCGGCACTGCTGAAATTTCAGGTGCAGCAGGTCTTTCCAGGCCCCGTGATTGAGCAGGCCGGTGAGGCTGTCGGTGCGGCTCAGGGCACTCAGTGCGCGCTTGTGTTGGGAGAGTTTGATCGCCAGGTGATAACACACCATGCCCAGCGCGAGCGGATACAGGGTGAGCATCGGGAGGCAGGCCCAGACTTGCATTTGGGTCATCGTCAGGCTGAATTTAACACCGAAAATCGCCCAGCCCAGCAGTACACCGGCGAGTTGCGCGAGGGCGCCGAACACGAACAGACGTTGGCCGCCGGCGGCGACGTTGTTCATGGTCATCATCGACAGGATGGTCACGGTGGTCAGCGGGTTGAACTGAAAGCACGCCGCCCAGAAACCGCCGAACATCGAGTCGTATAACAAATTGCGGCGTTCAGCCTGATACGGGAATGCCGAGCGCGTGGAGATCTGGTAAGCCAAGTGCGGCCAGGCGAAACCGTTAAACAACAACAGCGCCCACAGCCAGTCGGGCATGGTCAGCGGATACAACGCCGCAGCGACGCTGAAGAATCCCACGCCCAAGCCAATGGCTCTGGGCAGATAAATACGTCTGGCGAATGACAAGCCTTTGCCGCGTTGGTTTTCCATGATGCCCTGCGCGAAATTCATCCTGAAATACTTTGCAGTATTTTCTCAGGCTAACCGTTCGTCGGTCGATTGTCGGACATTGTCATTTATTCCAACGGGAATAATCAGTGTCCTTCCGAGCCATTTAGTCGATGGTTCGCGCAGGAGAGGGGCGATTTAGAGCTGATAGTGGGCCAGAAACATCTGCAGCGCCGATTCGGCGACGCTGTTCTGCATATCGACATCGAGGGCGGCACGGCCCATCGACATCTGCGGCCAGAAAGCAAAGGTCTTGAGCAAGCCTTGTACTTGCTGTGCGGCGAATTCCGGATCGACCGGTTTCAGTCGGCCGTCAGCCTGCGCGGCGCGAATCCACACGGTCAGACCTTCCTCGCGCTTGCCCATGCGCTCGACCATGTTCTGCGCGCGCTCCGGCGAGTGAATGGTGGCGGCAATTGCCACACGGGCCAGTGTCAGGAAATTCTCGTCAGCCATCAACTGCATTTTGGCCTGGAGCATCTGCCTTAATTGCTCGCGCAAGGGCTGATCGCGGTTATAGACGACGGATTGCTCTGCGCTGATTCGTGCCCACAACTGGTTGAGAATTTCGGCGAACAACTCCTCTTTGCTAGGGAAATGGTTGTACACCGTGCGTTTCGACACACCGGCGGTGGCGGCAATCTTGTCCATGCTGGTGATCTCAAAACCGTTGGCACGGAATTCGGCAATCGCCGCTTGAATAATGGCTTCGCGTTTACGGTCGGTGAGGCGCTGTGGAGCTGTCATAAGTACGCTTCGGCAAAGAAAAGATGAAATTACACTTGGCAGTTTACTTGTCATCCGCTTTGATGCAACCTAGAAACTACACCGAGCAGTGTAATGTTGCGTTAATCCTCGCAACCTAAAAAGCAGACAGTTCGGCCTATGCGTGCAGCTTGGCCATTTATCGTCCCAACCGTGGAGAAACCGCGAATTGCGCGGTTTTTCTGGAGTCATTCAGTCATGGCCAATCCTGTTTCTATCCCGGATAAAACATCCACGCCTGAAGCCTCTCGACAGGCTCAAGGCCTGTTTCGTAACCATGCGCCGGTGCAACGCGAAGGCCTGCGCAAAATGCTGCGGATCATGTGGAACATGATTTTCCACAAACCGCGCAACACCCGGCCCGCTGCGCCGATCCCGGTGCAAGCATTGACTCGGGAAGAGCTGCTGGCAGCGCCCAATCACAGCGTCTATCGCCTCGGTCACTCGACCTTGTTGCTGAAACTGCGCGACAAATTCTTCATCACCGACCCGGTCTTCGCCGAGCGTGCATCACCAGTGCAGTGGGCCGGGCCGAAACGCTTCCACCAGCCGCCGATCAGCATCGACCAATTGCCGCCGATCGAAGCGGTGATTCTGTCGCATAACCACTACGACCACCTCGATTACCAGGCCGTGCTCAGACTGGCTGCCAAGACCAACCTGTTCCTGACGCCACTGGGCGTCGGCGACACGCTGATCAAATGGGGCATCGAAGCCAGCAAAGTCCGCCAGTACGATTGGTGGCAGGGCGCCGAGATTGCCGGCATCCGTTTCGTTGCTACACCGTCGCAGCATTTTTCCGGCCGTGGCCTGTTCGATGGCAACAGCTCCCTGTGGGCGTCCTGGGTGATGATCGACGGCGACACGCGGATCTTCTTCAGCGGCGACAGCGGCTACTTCGATGGCTTCAAACGCATCGGCGAACAGTACGGCCCCTTCGACCTGACCCTGATGGAAACCGGCGCCTACAACGTCGAATGGCCGCACGTGCACATGCAGCCCGAAGAAACCCTGCAAGCGCACATCGACCTCAAGGGCCGCTGGCTCTTCCCGATCCACAACGGCACCTTCGACCTGGCCATGCACGCCTGGCACGAACCGTTTGACCGGATTCTGGCACTGGCGTGGGAACGCAGTATTTCCATTACCACGCCGCAGATGGGTGAGGCGTTTAACATCGCTCAACCGCAACGCGGGGAGGCGTGGTGGTTGGCGGTTGAAGGGGAGAGTGAGGGTGTGGTGCAGAACGCCTGATCAGATGAAGACGGTTCGCGCCTAAGGGGGCGAACCGGTTGCTCCAGAAACAAGCCCTGAAATCTTACGGCTGTAATCAGCCATAGTAGTAACCGACACTTCTCGAAATTTTCCACGAAGTAATTGCTGCAGGTTCTCCAGAGGTATTCCCAGTCTTTGTGCGGCTTCAGATTCGCTTATGTCGGTGGACTCGATGAGCGAGATCAATTTGGTCGCGTACTCGGACTTGAGCAGCATCTCGCCTGCATGCTCAAGCTCTAAATCTTGATAAACATTGCCTGTGCTTTCTTCGATCTCGCTCATGTTTTTATCCTTACTCAGCCATCGCAAAATCCCCACGCCCCATCGCTTCCGACGACACGCCCTGAACACTCGCACTACGCCCCGGTGCAAACCCTGGAAAGAACACCAGCCCCTGCGCCTCGAACCGGTAAGCCAGCGCCAATCGCGCCGCATCCGCTACGTCCTGCTGCGCTTCAAACCGTTGAATGTCTTCAACCGAAACCTCTGCCTCCCGCGATAGCTGGTCCACGCTCCAGCCCAGCATCGCTCGGGCCTGGACGCAGTGCGTCGGGGTGAACTGGAAAAGGGCAATGCGTTCGAGGATGTGGTTCATCGCAAGAGAGGCCATGGTGTGCTCCGGGCTCAAGAGTGCTGATTGAAAATGTACTGTGTTTTTGTACAGTTGTTTTCGGCCGGGATCAAACGCATTTTTTGATTTGCCCTAATTCGCCGCCTCCAACCAGACGGACGGTGCCTGCCCGAGGATGCGCCGGAACATTGTCGAGAACGCTGCCGGGCTCTCATAACCGAAGTCCAGCGCGATTCGTGTCACCGCTTCACCCGAGGCCAAGCGTGCCAGCGCCAGAACCACGCAGGCCTGCTGCCGCCATTGCCTGAAGCTCAATCCGGTCTGTTGCCGAAACATCCTGTTGAAGGTGCGCAAGCTTATGTGTAACTGCTCGGCCCACTGCTGTGGAGATTGATGGGCGTACGGCTGATGCAGAAAGTTCTGACACAGAGAGAGGAGCTTTCCGTCAGTCGGCAGCGGAATGTGCAACGGCAGCGGCGCACTGCGCGTCAATTCATGCAGCAACAGATCGATCAACACGCCGTCGCGTCCGCCCAAGTCATAGGTCGGCGGCACTTCCACCGCCTCCATCAACAAATGCCGCATCAACGGCGACACACTGATCACCTGGCAGCGCTCGCCCAAATCCACTGCGCCTGGCTCGATATACACACTGCGAGTGCTGACGCCGAGCATCATCACCTCATGCGCCACCCCCGGCGGAATCCAAACCGCACGTTGCGGCGGCACCACCCAATTGCCGTCATGGGTGCTGACCTGCATCACACCGGTCGCGCCGTACAACAATTGCGCCCGGCGATGCGTGTGAAAGGGCAACAAGTGACCGTGGGAATAATCCGTACCGATCGCCACCACCGCGCGCGGTGTGTCATCCAGCAGATTGATCGAAACATTGCGCATCAGGCGTTTCCCGGTGGTTGGCGTAAACGCAAACATTATTGGCTGACTTACTGAAGCAGGCCAAGCGCTGCCGCTCTATCGTCGACCGCTCTCCCACAACGGACGCCTCGACATGTTCTATTTATTGCTGACCCTCTTCGGCTGCCTGACCGGCATTACCGCCGTGCTGTTCGGCTTCGGCGGCGGCTTCGTCGTGGTGCCGCTGCTGTATCGCCTGCTCACCGCCAGCCACGGTGCCGATGACCCGATCGGCCAATCGGCGATGCACATCGCTGTCGCCACTTCGACCTGCGTGATGATCGTCAACGCCCTGATCGCCACCGACAAACATCGCCGCGCCGGCAACCTCATCCGTCATTACCTGTGGCCGCTGGGTGGGTTTATCGGGATGGGTGCGGTCGTTGGCGCAATAGCGGCGGTGTGGGTCAGCGGCGACGTGATTCGCTACGCGTTCATCGGCTACCTCGGCGTGACTATCGTCGATTGCCTGTTACGACGCGGATTCCTCACGCAAAACGCAGACGTCATCCCACGCCGACTTGGCGCTACGGAAACTTCCGCAGGTGGTGTAGGCATTGGCGCCATCGCGACGTTTCTCGGTGTAGGAGGCAGCGTCATGACCGTGCCGTTGTTGCGCCGTTGTGGATTGAGCATGTCGCAAGCGACGTCCATGGCCAATCCGTTGAGTGTGCCGGTGGCATTGGCCGGGACGCTGACGTACATGGCGTTGGCCGGGTTCAGTCAGGCTGACTTGGGCGCTTGGTTTGTCGGGTATGTGGATTTGCTGGCGTTTGCGCTGCTGACGGTTGGCTCGCTCATCGGGATTCGATTGGCCGCGCCATGGATTGGGCGGATCCCGGATCGGGTGCATGCGCGCGTGTACATCGGGCTGTTGCTGATCGTGATGATCAGCATGTGTTTGAGCTGAGCGCGACGGCGCTCGATTCCCCCGCGCAACCTCGACATAATCCGCAACGTTTTCTCATGGGCAAAAGCCCAGTCACTCAAGGATGAAAGATGTATCGCGGACTGTTGCGAATCTCCGGCATGTTGATGCTCGCCGGTTTAGTGCTCTCAACCCCGATATGGGCCGAAGACAACAAACAGGTGTACGCCGGCACCCTGGGCAAAGCCGCGATCGTTGTGGAAATCGACACTCGCTACAGCGAGGGTCGTTACTTCTACAAAAAATACCGAAAAGACTTGGCGCTGGACATCAGCAAAGAAGACGATGCGCTGGTGATGGCCGAAGGCGCGGCGATGGATGGCCATTCGCGCCCGACTCTGCGCTTGCAGCCAAAACTCGACGGCTGGAGCGGCGAATGGAGCAACCCGGATGGGAAGATCCTGAAGGTCGAATTACAGCCCGCCAAGCTCCCCGATGTTCCCGTTGGTGCCTTGCCGTATTTCACCGAACTGCATGACAAGAACCCGTACGAGTACCTACGGTTGCAGGGTCTGCAACTTGTAAAAGGCAAAACCGAAACCTTGATGGGCTACACGCTGCAATGGTGGAGCGAGGCGAAGTCGGGGGCTTCGCTGTTTGAAGTGGTATCGGGTTATTCGCCGCAAGCGCGGGAGCGCATCAATCAATATTTAATGGCACGCTTGTGGGGCGAGGTAGACGCACACTTCAGCTGTGCGGGGAGTTACTCGCAATCCAGTCAGCCGCTATGGTTGTCGTCTTCGGTGATGAGTGCGCGCATTTCTACCGAATATTATTGTGGCGGTGCCTATCCGGATCAGAACAATGAATCGCTCAACTTTGATGCGCAAACAGGGAAGTTGCTGACCCTTGAGGATGTTCTGTGGGTGGGGCAGGGCAAGCCCTTTCATTATGTGGAGGGATTGGAAGGCGCCTCTACTGTGTCCTCCGCTGACTATTACAACTACCGCTCCAAAGAATTCTCACCCTGGCTCGTCGCGCAGCTACTAAAGCTTTATTCCAGGGAAATGACCGTCGTTGCGGAAGGCGAAAACGAATGCGGGTACGACGAGCAAGAACCTTGGGCATTCCCATCGTGGTACTTCAGCGCAAACGGCATCACCGTCACGCCGTCGTATCCACATGTCGCCGCCGTGTGCGGATACGTCGAATGGGGCGTGCTGCCTTATGACCTGATCAAACAGCACCCCGGCGGCGTTCCATTGCAATTGCCCTGAGTAAAACTGGATTAGTGCGTCGAAGGGGGTTGGAATCAGTCAGCGTGTTCGCAAGAATATGTTTCTTTTCTGTAGAAATCACATGGGGCCTAGCATGCTGATCTTTAACTGCACCGAAGCCGCCAGCAAATTCTTCAGCCGTGTCCACAAGGGCAAAAAGATCACGCCAGTGGATGCTAAACCGCCATCCGCAATCATTGAAGATGATGAGCTGAGCGGCGCTGATGAGCAGTGGCTGGTGCACGCGATAACGGTACAACGCAAGCATGTGTTGCTGGTCATTCACGTCCAGACCCGCTATTGCCTGATTTTCGCTGATGCGAAAAAGGCTGACACAGAAGACTTTGTTGATCGATTTGTGGATCGTTGGGTCAAGGGGATAGTGATCAACGCCCATCATCATGACCTCGGGCAGTGGCTTAACCCAGAGTTGATGTTGGCGCGGCTGAAACAGACTTGTGAGCATCAACGGTTCTATCGGCGTAGCCATCGCAGCGCGCAAAAACACATTGATGAGATTGCATGGAATTTCCAAGACAAGGTCGCCCATACGGGATCTTTGCCACCGGATGAAATCACAGCGATGGTATTTGACGAGCAAATGAATGACACGCCCAGGAACAGCAAGGGCGCCAAGTCTTACTACTTTCCGGATGAGGAAATGGCGCTTCACTGGCTGCGTCATTACTGCTTTCTTGATGACGTCCAGCTTCATGCTGCCAAGGAGCGTCGCCAACAAATGGCTCGGGAAATTGCGGCGCTGGAGCACGAAGCCTGGCTTGAAAAGTACGAGCAAGAAAACTCGAATAGTTAAGCCGCCCCCGCCATAATCCGCAGCGTATTTTTCAGCGTCGGCGCCTGTGTGCCGACGCGACCTCCGACTCCTTCAAGGATTGATTCATGCTCAAGGGACTGATGCGCCTGGCACCGTGCGCCGCTGTGCTGTTCTCACTGATCTCCACTGCCCATGCTGAAGATGGGCGGCGCGTATTTACCGGTACGCTGGGTAAAACGCCGATTGTCGTGGAGCTCAATACCACACAGCCGGATGAAGTGACTGGGCGGTATTTCTACGAGAAATATCATCGCGATTTGCCTCTCAGCGGCGCATTGCAGGACAGCACACTGACCTTGACCGAGGGCAACAATCGTTACGGTGATGACAAGCCGCTGCCGACGCTGAAACTGAAACCCATTGCCGAAGGCTGGCAAGGCGAGTGGCAAAGTCCGCAGGGCAAGAAGTTGCCTGTAAAACTGGCCGAAGCCAAACTTCCAGCGCCGACATCAACGACTTTGCCTTTCATTGCCACACTGCCGAAGAGCGAACCCTACGAGTATTTGCGTTTACAGGGGCTAAAGCTCAAGCCCGCGAAAACAGAAAACTTCATGGGTTATAACCTGCAGTGGTGGGTAGAACCTGAGTCGAAAATTTCACTGTTCAGCGTCGCGTCCGGCTACCCGGCGCAAGATCAACTACGCATCAATCAGCTATTGCTTGAGCGACTCTGGCGAGAGGTCATCAGCTACCACGCCTGCATGCTGCAGGGTGGCGAAAATGCCGAGCAGTATCAGAGTGTCGCGCCCACGTTCCTGTCACCGGACGTGGTCAGTCTGAACATCAATACCGGGTATGACTGTGGTGGCGCGCACCCCGATGTCAGTAACTCCCCCGTCAACCTCAATGTTCACACTGGCCAAGACATAAAGCTGCAAGACGTCTTGTGGGTTGGCGAGCGCGAGAATACTTCGACTGGAGCAAACGCCAGCAATCAGAGCGATGTGTTGGCGCCGTGGTTGATCAAACAATTCACAACGCTGTATTCCAACGAAATGAAAAAACCAGCCGACGGTGATGAGGACAGCTGTGATTACACCGATGAAAATGTCTGGAGCGTTTTGAATTGGCACTTCACTGCCAAGGGCATTTACCTCGGACCGTACTTCCCGCGCATACAACGTGTTTGCGATGAACCAGAGTGGTCGATCCTGCCGTACTCCGTCGTCAAACAACACCCCGGCGCCGTCAACCTGCAACTACCCCAGGGCTAACCGTCACTCCAAACCCGGCGCTTCACGAATAATGAAGTGATCCAGGTTCTCGATATTGGCATTGAAGACCTCGAAAGGCTTTTCGGGGTTCTTCTTGCCGGGCACCTGCTTCAACTCCGGCGTCACCCCATAGAAGAAACAGAACAACGCCTTGTCGCTATCCGCCGCGTGCTTGATCTCCTCCAGAAACGCCTTGCGCTTGCGGTAGTTGTCGATCAGCTTCTTGTTCAGATAAACACTGACCGGGTACGGCTTCTTCTTACTGTCCTCGGGCTTCTTGAACCAGACCTTGTCCTCGAAATCGATCCGGAAACTGGCACCACTGTGGAAGTCCTCAATCTTCTTGATTCGCCCCCAGTAAATCAGCCCCTTGTTGTCCGTCAGATACTCAATCTTCTTGAAGAACGAACTGTACGGCGCCGTATGCTCGCCGACCTTCAACGGCATGCGCTTAAGCAGCTCCTTGTCCGCGAAGTTCGAAACAAAGCACTCCACCGGGTGCGCAAACACACTGGTCTTGTCCGGTGCCGACTCACGACTCGCCGACTCTTTACCAGTGTCCGCCACCCCCCGCACCGGATCATCGCGCAACACATCCGCCGCCCCCGGTGGCGCGACAGGCTTGCGCACATACTCACGCCGGGTGAGCAGCAACTCTGATGGGAAGTGTTCCTCACGCCCGTCATCCACCTCGCCATCCGCCGTTTCAACGCCAGACGCTGAAACCTTCAAACTCACATACGGACAACCCGCTACATGCTGGGTAGTGGGCAGATTCTTGAAGTGCGGCGTGCGCACGTAATTCACATTCTTGGCGTTGAACGTGCCCAACTCGTTGGAAGCCTCGAACGCCGAACGACACGCATCGTTGGGGCACTGGAAGTGCTCCTTCGCGGAGTCAAACGCCACCGTCTCATCGAAATTGAGATCGCGAACGTCATAGATCGACAACTTGTCGTCGAGGCCGAGGCAGTAGGCGAGATCGAATTTCATGGTGGGGCTCGGATCCTTGAGTGGGGGAGGGGTATTAATAGCGGGAGGCGGCGCGGGTTGCACTGATTGTTTTCAGGATGATGCGGAATTTGTGGGAGGCAGCCTGCTGGCGATTCTAGGCTTCAACAAGATTTCAATCCCCACACCGCCACTGCAGACCATGCACCACCTTGTGGCAAGGGAGCTTGCTTCCGCTGGGGTGCGAAGCAGACTCAAGAACAACAAATAGGGTTAGTCAGATAAACCGCGATTATTCCTTTTCGAGTCTTCCAACGTTGTCATACAGCCAAGCAGTGAAAGCCTCTCTGTCGTCCGAATGGTGGCAACGTTGGTGACAGTTGGGACACAACGCCACAACATTCGTCTCAAGGTCCGAACCCTTTTGCGACATATGCTTAACGTGATGCACTTCCAGAAACGGCTTCCCATCCTTCTCAAATGGAGCAGGTTCGCCACAGCCTTCGCACTCAAAAAACGGCGTGCACTTCAAACATTCCTGGGTCAGTTTTCATGCACCTGTTTGGTGCGCATGAAATAATTATTTTCCACAGAAAAATGATGACACATTAATTAAGACTGGATATTCTCTGGTCGAGCAGAAAGGAATCTCGTTGCACTAAAGTGCTCCCATGTTATCGGACAAGGATGTGACATACATGTCTTCCCTAATGACTTCGCCTGCCACTCTCTACGAAACCGTCGGTGACGGCGTAGAGTCCAGTAATGCCTCATGGAGTTTCGGAGGCACGACCCCGCAACACTTTGACTCCCATGTATCGAAATCCGTACCTAAATATAAGGACGGGCACGATATCGTGCTGTCGCTCAGTGACTTTTTTGTAAAGAGCGACAGCACCTGTTACGAGCTGGGTAGTTCTACCGGCACCCTTACCCGACAACTCGCACAGCGTCATTGCGCCTCGGCAAAGTGGGTGGGCATTGATGTGGAAGACGCCATGACCCGCAAGGCAAATGAGCTTCTGAGCGCATCGCCGCAGCACAATGTCAGCTTCGTTACCGATGACATCCTGACCTTTCCTTATGAAAAAAGCGATCTGATAGTTGCGTACTACACTATTCAGTTCGTGCACCCGCGTATTCGCCAAGCCTTGTTTGATCGTATCTACGAATCGTTGAACTGGGGCGGTGCTTTTATCATGTTTGAAAAAGTACGCGGCCCGGATGCGCGCTTTCAAGACATCCTCAGTAGCCTGTATGTAGATTATAAACGCGACCAGGGTTATAACGCCGATGAAATCCTGGCGAAGACAAGAAGTTTGAAAGGCGTACTTGAACCTTTTTCCACGGCTGGCAATATGGATATGTTATCTCGCGCCGGCTTTAAGGATATAACCAGTATATTCAAGTACATATGCTTTGAAGGTTTCTTCTGCATCAAGTGACCGGGATGTCATCGTGAGTACAACTATAGAGCAACAGTATTTGCAAGTTTTGCAAATGCCTGGAAAGTTTTGCGCGCAGAAAATGAACTGTGAATTGTGCAGTTCCAAAGCACATTGGGTTTTACTGGAAAGTGTCCAAGGTCCTGGTGATCAGGTCGTGGCATTGCCTGTACTCGGCTGCCAGGATTGCGGGCATATTTTCCAGCAGTACCGCTTCGATGAAGCCTTTTACAACGCCTACTACGACAAATTCTACCGCCTGACCCTGTTTGGCAATACGGAGCCGGAGCGCGCCTTCTTTCTAGACCAGGTCCGCCGTGGCGAACACCTGTGTCGGTACTTGCACGATGTGCTGCCCGCCAAAGGCAAACTGCTTGACGTCGGTTGTTCCGCCGGCGGCTTGATGATTCCCTTCGCTAAACGGGGATGGACTGTCAGAGGCAACGACCCCGACCGCGCCTATGTGGAATACGGCAAAAAAATCGGCCTGGATATCGATCTGGTGGGCGCCGAGCATATGAGCCCTAGTGGTGATTACAACCTGATCATCATCAATGGTTCGCTGGAACATGTTCATGATGTCAACCAGGTCATGCAACTTTGCCGGAAGGCCAGTGCCGAGGACGGATTGTTGTTGATTGAGGGGCGCGCGCTGGGTTATGGCATCGAGCAAGGGTTTCTGACGCATAACCATCGCCGTTACTTGAGTGCCAGTAGCATCGAGTACTTGATGTGCCTGCATGGTTGGGAACCGATCCAGACCACCCACGAACCGGTGTGCGGGCCGACCAGGCCGGGAGCGGTGTTCGTGCTGGGCCGCGCCTGTGCCCAGCCTGCCACCGAACGCCTCGAAAGCATTAAGGCCCAGGGTCGCAAGGCACTTCAGGAGTCTTACATGCCCAGCCTGCACGCGTTGCGAGCTCGCGCATGAGTGCCTCGGCCTGCGTTCTCGAAAAGTCGAGCATCCAAGCCCATCCCTGCTTCAGGGATGACCTGGTCGTGACCTCGCCGCCTGCCGATTCGGTGACGGGGCGCTACAACCTCTACGACCCTCGTAATGATATTGGCTTTGAACTGGGCAAGGCCGAGTACTCACTCGCTTTGCTCTTCGATGGCCAGCGAAGCCGGCAAGACATTGCCGACGCTGCCCTTGCGCAGCATCGAATAAAGGTCAGCCCTGAGAAGCTCGCGCAGTTCGAGCGCAAGCTACTCAATCTGAAGTTGCTGAGCAGCGAGCGAACCGCTCATAAAAAGGATCTGCGTGATCCCGCCACGGGTATCACCTACGGCCCGCTAAAAGAATATCTGCTGATTAATTTGGTGAAAACCGATCCGCAGCCTTTGCTCGATCATATTTACCGGTGGGCGCCCTGGTGCTGTCGCGCGATATTCATTTTGCCGCTGCTGGCATTGGCCCTGGCGAGCTTCGTGTATCTGGGTATGCACTTCGGCACGTTCCTGGCCGATGTCGGCGAGACGTATATCCACAGTTACCACTGGTTGCTCTGGCACTTCCCGGTCATTTTGACGTCCATCGCCCTTCATGAACTGGGGCATGCGATGGCCTGTCGTCATTATGGGGTCAAGGTTAACGATTTCGGAATCGGCATCTACGTGTTGCTCGCCACCGGCTGGGTACGTCCGGTGCAGACGCAATGGTCGCAGCTGCCACTGAACCAGCGGGTGATCACCATTCTGGCAGGACCCTTGGTTAGCCTTCTGTATGCCGGCGTGGGCATAGCCCTGTGGGCAATGTTTCGTGACACCGAAGGTGTTTTACCGGCTCTTTTTGTCGTGATGATCGTGGCTTCGTTCATTTCCCTGATACCGACGCTGCTGCCCATCTTCAATGGCGACACGTACCTGGCCATTACCGAAGTGCTCGGCCAGCCACGCCTGCGTCAGCGTGCTTTCAACCATGTAAAGCGCCATTGGCGTACTGCGCCGCTGGAAACGGTTTCCCCTGCATTGCGCAGACTCTACTGGGGTACATTTCTGTTGACCTGCCTGGGCTGGGTAATAGCCTGGTGCTTCACCGCAGCCACCTTGATTCGCCTTTTCAACCACCCATAAGGACAGTGACATGACTCAATCTACTGTGACCCCGGCTATCGCCAACGCGGATGAACTCACCACCGAATCCACCACCAACGTCGCACCGCAAGCCCTCAACGAAACGGCGTTCGAAGAGTTTGATCTCGACGATATCGAAATCATCGAAAGCAAAGTTTTCGCCTGATCGTTTCAAACGCTTCCTCGGCGTTACGTCGAGGGAGCCGTCCCCTTCCTCTGACTGGGCAACCACATGGCTCACTTCGTTAAGCCCGAACCGATTGGTGTGGGTATCCAGTACAACCCCGAGATTCTCGACTGGTTTCCGTTTGAGGACATCGAAGTCGATGTGCTGGAAATCCTTCTCGACAACATCATGGCCCCCATGGACGGCCCGCAGATTATCAGGCCCGCAGCCAAGGAGATGATCAATCGGCTGGCTGAGAAGTTCACCTTGCTAGCGCATTCCAATTACGGTTGCGATTTCGGTTTCAGCCCTCTCGAAGAAACCGCCGCGGTGCAACGCCATGTGCCCCTGGCCAAAATGCTGAACAGCCCATGGGTCGCCAACCATTGTTTCTATGGCGACAACTCCTGGCTGGACATCTGGAGCAGCCCGCTGCAGTTTTCCAATGCCGAGGTGCTCCGTTGTGCCGAACGCGCAAAGATGTTGCAGGCCCATTACGGGATGCCGCTGGCCCATGAAAACGCTGCTTATTACCTGCAATGCCCGGGCGCGGAAATGCGTGAAGCTGAGTTCCTGGCCCGGCTCGTACAGCAGTCCGGCACCTTTTTGCACCTGGACTTGCACAACATCTACACCAATCACTTGAACCTGAAAAATTTCGACTTGCGCGACTACCTCGACACCTTGCCATTGGACAAGGTGATCTCGGTGCATCTGGCGGGTGGCAGTTGGCACGAAGGGCTTTACCACGACTGGCATGACTCGTGTGTGCCTGAACCTGTCTGGGATCTATACGAGGAGCTTATGTCTCGTACCCAGCCTTCGGCGATCATCCTGGAATACCAGGGGCAGGCCCACCATGCGCTGACACGGGTGATGGACGCCAACGACGAACACATGATCGTCACCGATGTGCGCCGCGCACAGAAAATCTGGAATCACTACACCAAACCGGTTAAGGAGCTGATGCATGGATGCTGAGCAGGTCTGGAAGCTGTGGCGACGCCTGCTACGCGATGAAACACTGCAGCAGCAGTTGTACGAAGCCCAGGGGGCGACTCAATGGCTGGAGCATTATCCCGATGACGAGCGGGCGATTTTGCAGGTGTATGCCAGTCAGTTTGAGAGAGTGAAATGGTTCGTCGAGAACTATCAGTTCCGCTTGGTCAATTCGTTTATCAACGCGCTGGAAACCGGTGCCCCGTTGACGTTGCGCGCGTTGATCAACATCGGGCTGGATCTGCCTGAACTGTCCAAGGCATTTCTGCGGCAACAAAATTGGCTCGATTATGGGCCAAGAGTTTATGGCTATTGCGATGCGGCGCTGGGGTTTCTGCTCGAGCGCCAGGAACTCGCTGATTACCCGCAGATCCGTGACCTGATGGGGCTTGAGCGCGAATGTGTGCGCCTCTACACCGGACTTGTGGAAACCAGCGCCGTGGTGCCGGGCCATTATCAGCGCACCGACGGTGCACGCATTTACCAGAGTAGCTATGCGCTGTCGCAGTGGTTGCGCGACAAAAGCCTGTTGGGGCGTAGCAGCCCGGAGGAAACCAGCCAACACATCCTGGTGTATTTACCTGACCCTGAGGCCCGCCATAAATTTACGCTCATAAGCCCGCGCGCGGCGCACCTCTATAGATGCCTGGAGCAACCGCAGTCACTCGCCACTTTGATGCAGATACTGAGTTCCTCCGCCACCGCGCAACTCAGCAGTGAAGACCTGTCATTGCTCGGTAAACTGCAGCAACTCAACGCAATCAGGATGCCGGTCTAGAACATGGAAAGCTCACAATACTTCTGGCTGCGCTCGACCGGATTTCCCATTCATCACTTGACCGATCTGGGCCGGTTCGCCGACCTGCCATCGTGCCGTGTCTTTGAACAAAACTTCCGCTCACTGCAGGCGTTGAAGGCAACGTTGCTTGAGAAAGCCAACGCGCACTCACCGCAGGCCTGCCGCAAGCTCATCCGCAAACTCAACGAGCACCAGGTCCTGCAACTCTCTGATCTGCCGGAAGTACTGCGCGAACCACTGGCCGAGTCTTTGCAGCAATGGAACGGCTTATTGGAGCGGACGGCGGCACGTGAAGAGGCAGCCGAGGAATATGACGCCTATCTGGAAAGTGCCCGCCAAGGGTTGATCGACTTCCTGGATGACGACGCAGTCGCCGAGGCTTTATTCATATCCAACCCCTCGGCGATGACACGTATCCGTGAGCTGGTCCGGGATCGGCACGGCAGAAACGATACCCGCAAAAAGCAGAAGCTGCGTTTGGGCTGGAGTTACGCGCAACGTTTTTGCGCCAAGAACGATACCTCAAGTTTTTTCGGACCTTTGGCCTGGGGCCGGTTCGATGCCAACCAGGCTGACAATGTACGTCTGACCCAAGGTGACACGGCGTGGATCAAGGAGCGCCACACATTCTTCGAGAACTGGGTGGTGCAGCGGCTCGTCGAACAGATTAACCGGCAATGTCCAGACACCGACCGAATGCCGTTGCAGCTCAATACCGGTTGCTATCTGCAAGAGCAGATCCTGTTCATGCCGATTGGCAAAAGCCAGCGCCTCACCCCGCAAACCGCTCGGGTATTGCACTACATCAGCGACCAACAGGGTCAAGAGCCCACGTTTGCAGGTATGTTGAGCGCCTGTCCGGAAGTCGCGCCCAGCACTCTGCGCGACCTGCTGGAGCACTTGGTGAGCAAACGGATCGTGCGCCGAGGCTGGCAAGTATCGCCTCGCGAGCGAAGCCCCATCGCGCGGCTGCAGCGCTGCCTGGTCGACGCGCAAGTGTCCGCTGATTTCGGCCTGGCCTGGCAATCGCGCCTTGAAGCATTGGAAGGCTTGCGCCGGGATTATGCCCACGGCGACCTGATGCGCCGGACCGAATGCCTGGAGGGTTTGAACCAGCTGCTTGGCGAGGCTGGGGTGGACCTCAGCCGAGAAACCGGCGCCATGTATGTCGGACGTTACCCGGTGTACGAAGATTGTTCGAGAAACATAGACATCAGCCTTGGCCAGGCCATGCTCAGCCAGGTCAATGAAGAACTGGCGCCGCTGATGCGCATCAATCAGTGGCTGATCAAAGCCATCGCGCATCAACTCAATGAGGCTTTCATTGAAGTCTGGGAACAGCGCCAGACTGCCAGCCCCGATCAGCCAGTTGATTTTCTCGACCTGCTCAACACCCTCGCGCCTCTGTTACCTGCACTTGAAGCGCGCCTCATCCTCGATCTCGAGCAGCGCCTGGAAACAGCCTGGACGCAAGTGCTGCAGGACTTCCCGGACCATCCCGAGGTACAACTTTGCGCGGCGGACATCGAACGCCTGATCACTTTGCTCAATAACGATCTGAATGTTGCTGGCTTCGAGGTGTTCGGCAGCGACTATCATTCTCCGGATATCCTGCTCTCCAGCGCGTCGGTCGAGGCCTTCAATCGCGGCGACTACCAAATCATCGTGGGTGAAGTGCATCCGGCAGTCCATACTCTGAGCCAGCCCGTCGCCGCGCCGTTCGGACCGTTCAATACTCAGATAAACCAACAGGTAGAGGCGTTATTCCAACGCCCTCGTCTGGTATTGGCTGACTCGCCCGAAAGCTATCAACGCTCCCACATCGACTGGCCTTTGCAGCCCTCATATTTGCAACTGGTGCTGCCGTCTGGCGGCGGTTGTGTCGCGGCGCATCAACAGTTTGCCGCCGGCAGGGCAAAAGTGCTGCGGGTGAACGGTCGCCTGCAAGTGGTCGATGCCCTGGGTCAGTTCAGCGAAGACTTGCTGTGCGTGTATTCCACCCCCATGCATCGGCTGGGCTTCGCCTTGGCTGGCAGCGCCGTGGCCAAACACGAACACCGACGTATCTGGTTGGGCCGCACCCTCTACAAGCGCGCTTCCTGGCTATTTACCAGCGATCTCCTGCCAGAGCCGAAGGGCTCGGTCGACGAGCTTGAGCACACCCTGCAATGGCGTGCCTGGGCCGCCGTCAACGGTTTGCCCCGTTATGCCTTCGTCAAGATTGATACCGAACCCAAACCGCTGTTCCTCGACTTCGATAATCCGTTGTCCTTCGACGGCATCACCAATGCGCTGAAGAATGCTGGTCACGTAAAGTTCTCTGAAATGCGACCGTGCCCCGATGAACTTTGGCTTGAAGAGGTGCGGGGGCGTTTCTGCTGTGAAATACGCACAACCTTTTCCACATGCGAGGCTTCGACATGAGTAATGAGAATACAGGCTCGTGCGCCAAGGCCGACCAGGAAATCAAGCACACGTTTTTGTACCTGTTCTTGACCATATTCATCCCGTTTGGCCTCGGCCATTTTGTGTCGTACCTGTTTCGCACGGTCAATGCCTTGATTTATGTGGACCTGGAACGGGAACTGAACCTGCCCCCAGCAGCCTGGGTCTCCTGACCGGCGTGTATTTTCTGACCTTCGCTGCGGCGCAGATTCCGCTCGGTGTCATGCTCGACCGCTACGGTCCGCGCAGCGTGCAGGCACCTATGCTGCTGTTCGCCGTGTTGGGCTCTCTGATTTTCAGTTTCTCCCATACCGAACTGGGTCTGATCATTGGTCGCGGTCTGATCGGCCTGGGTGTCGCTGGTTCTCTGATGAGTGCGATCAAGGCGTGCGCCATCTGGTTGCCCGCCGAACGCCTGCCGTTGAGTACGGCATGCCTGTTATCGGTAGGCGGCCTGGGCGCCATGGCGTCCACCACGCCCTTGCATGAACTGCTCAAGTGGATCTCATGGCGTGAAGCATTCTTGATCCTGGCGCTACTGACTTTGTTCGTCTGCGTGGTCATTCATTTCAGCGTGCCGCGCACCTACAAACCCAAACACACCACTCTCGCCGAAATGTCCAAGGCCGTGGGGACGCTGTATTCCTCGTGGGTATTCTGGCGACTGGCGTTGTACTCGGTATTTGCCCATGCGATCTATATGTCGGTGCTGTCGCTGTGGATGGGACCGTGGCTACGCGATGTCGCCCAGTTGAGCGAATCCAGCATGGCCAATACCCTGCTCTGGGGCACCGTGGCGATGGTTGCAGGCTCGCTGGCCTTCGGCTCGATCACAGATTACCTGCGGCGCTTTGGCGTTCAACCGATCATGGTATGCGGCGCCGGGGTTTCGATTTTCATCGTATTTCAATCGCTGATGATCAGCGGACTGCCTGTATCGCCGCTGCTGATTGCTATGGGTTTCAGCTTCTTCGGCACCTCGACGACCATGAACTACGCGATCGTAGCTCAGTCGGTATCGCCTGAGCTGGCCGGGCGGGTCAGTTCGTCGTTCAACCTGGTGGTGTTCGTGCTGGCGTTCGTCTTGCAATGGTTGATGGGGGAAATTTTGAACCTGTGGCCGGCAACTGGGCATGGGCACCCGGTAGAGGCTTATCAGTGGTCGCTGGGAGTGATGATTGCGTTGCAGGTGCCGGGGGTGTTGCTGTGGCTGAGTTTTAAGCCGTGGGAACTGAAAACAGCGACGGCGCGGTAAACCAGGACTGCCAGATCGTTTTCGTTCAGAAGCCGACTCGAAAAAAAACCCGCATGTGCGGGTTTTTTTGGGGTGCAGCTAGAATCAATCCCAGCTCAACGCCCCACCAGTCTGATACTCAATAACCCGAGTCTCAAAGAAATTCTTCTCTTTCTTCAAGTCCATAATCTCGCTCATCCAAGGGAACGGGTTAGTCGTCCCTGGATACTCTTCTTTCAAACCGATCTGCGACAAACGACGGTTAGCGATGAACTTCAGGTAGTCCTCCATCATCGCCGCGTTCATGCCCAGTACGCCGCGAGGCATGGTGTCACGCGCGTATTCGATCTCCAGCTGCGTACCCTGCAGAATCATCTGGGTCGCTTCTTCCTTCATCTCGGCATCCCACAGGTGTGGGTTTTCGATTTTGATCTGGTTGATCACGTCGATGCCGAAGTTCAGGTGCATGGACTCGTCGCGCAGGATGTATTGGAACTGCTCGGCGACGCCGGTCATTTTGTTGCGGCGGCCCATGGACAGGATCTGGGTGAAGCCGCAGTAGAAGAAGATGCCTTCCAGAACGCAGTAGTAGGCGATCAGGTTGCGCAGCAGTTCTTTGTCGGTGTCCGGGGTGCCGGTTTCGAACTTCGGATCGGAGATCGAGCGGGTGTACTTCAGGCCCCAGGCTGCCTTTTTGGCGACCGATGGGATCTCGTGGTACATGTTGAAGATTTCGCCTTCATCCATGGCCAGCGATTCGATGCAGTACTGGTAGGCGTGGGTGTGGATCGCCTCTTCGAAAGCTTGGCGCAGGATGTACTGGCGGCATTCCGGGTTGGTGATCAGGCGGTACACGGCCAGGACCAGGTTGTTGGCAACCAGGGAGTCGGCGGTGGAGAAGAAGCCGAGGTTACGCATGACGATGCGGCGCTCGTCGTCGGTCAGGCCTTCCGGGTTTTTCCAGAGGGCGATGTCGGCGGTCATGTTGACTTCTTGCGGCATCCAGTGGTTTGCGCAACCGTCCAGGTACTTCTGCCAGGCCCAGTCGTACTTGAATGGCACGAGTTGGTTGAGGTCGGCGCGGCAGTTGATCATGCGCTTTTCGTCAACGGCGACACGGGCGGAGGCGCCTTCGAGCTCGGCGAGGCCTTCGGCAACGTCGAGGGAGTTCAGTGCAGCCTTGGCGCGGGCGACAGCGGCCGAGTCGTCGGCGGTCACGGCGCGGGCTTCCAGCGCTGCGGCGCCGCCGGCGTTGTCGAGGCGGTCCATGTTGGCTTCGCTAGCGTGGCCGGCGTTGGCGCCTTTCACTGCTGCTACTTCACTGTCTTCTTTGTCGAATTCGTCCCAGCTCAGCATGACGTGTCGTCTCCTGCGTGAGGGCCTGTGCCCGTGTGAAACCTGATTGGTTGGTTTTTCACACGGTCGTACAGACCGCGTTGGATGTCGTTTTTTGCAGCGATGCACGCAGGCAAATAAACAGAAATTTTGACGGGTTCCGAGAGCCTCTGATGGGCGCAATCAGCGTTGAACGCTGCTGCGGGGCTTCAGAATGGCTTTTGCTCCCTGTAAGGGAATATTGCTGACCCGTATGGGGCGGCATTATAGGGAAAAAAACACGGCTGTGCTGAGGCGAATCCGCGCATGGAGCGGTCGAGGAGGGTGGTTTTTCGACGAGAGTGAGGGTTTACAGGGCTTTGCCGGGGATAGATTTTTTTTCGTAAAAATCTCGCTATTGTGAATTTGCTCAAAAAACGAACAAAAAAACCGCTTTTTCACTACATCTAGTGTTTTGCAAGCATTTTTACCGGCTTCAAACACAACTGAGCCCGACCGAAGTCGGGCTGGAATCGACCCTCAATGAAGCGCTGAGAGATCCAATTCGGTGCAGTCTCAAACATCAATTGGTACAGCCGTTACCCATGATGCTGTAACGCAGGATGTGACGCTGACCTTTGGAGTCGTCGTATTCCATTTTGGCTGGAACCACTTCGCAGACATTCGGAACTTCGCTCATGGAAACAACTTTGGCGATGTCCAGGTGAGTCGAGTAAGTGTATTCCTCAACAACCGGTTGTTGCTGCGCGACATCAGTCGGAACCTCATCTGCCATGGCGGTTGCGCACAGACTGCTGAGGGCCAGAACCAATAAAGCTTTCATTTCAGATTTACCTTTTTGAGGTCGAGTGGGGTCACGCAACCTTTTTAGGGTTGCGTGTGGAACTTCATCATTTGCAGTTATTACTGGAGAGCTGGATTAACGGCCTTCGTGGGGGCTGTAACGTTGTTAATCGCGTTTGCCTTGTCGGCGAGGTGAATTTTAGGGAGATGGGGCGGGGGTAAACAGAGCGGGTTTTGATAAACACCTTTGGCAGATTTGGTAACAATCCCCGAAATCCCCCTGTAGGAGCTGCCGAAGGCTGCGATCGTTTGATCTGGATGTTTAGACGCAAGATCAAAAGATCGCAGCCTTCGGCAGCTCCTACAGGCGGCGTGGGGCATGGGGTTGAGGGTTTTGGTTCGGTATCGCCACGACTTGTAGGGGCTTGTTACTACCATCGTCGAATGGTTCTATGGCCCCCGCCCCGTTACAACAGGGTCATACAAAAACAACTATTACACCGAGGTAGGAAAGATGAGTGCGGCTTCTCTGTATCCCGTTCGTCCCGAGGTTCTGGCTAACACGCTGACTGACGAGGCGACCTACAAAGCCATGTACCAGCAGTCGGTCGTCAACCCTGACGGCTTCTGGCGCGAGCAAGCCAAGCGTCTCGACTGGATCAAGCCTTTCACCACGGTGAAACAGACGTCGTTCGACGATCACCATGTCGACATCAAATGGTTTGCCGACGGCACCCTGAACGTTTCCTACAACTGCCTCGACCGTCATCTGGCCGAGCGCGGCGATCAAGTCGCGATCATCTGGGAAGGCGACGATCCATCCGAAAGCCGTAACATCACCTACCGCGAACTGCACGAGCAAGTGTGCAAACTCGCCAACGCCTTGCGTGGTCAGGACGTGCACCGCGGCGACGTGGTAACCATTTATATGCCGATGATTCCCGAAGCCGTGGTCGCCATGCTGGCCTGCACCCGGATCGGCGCGATTCACTCGGTGGTGTTCGGCGGTTTCTCGCCGGAAGCCCTGGCCGGTCGCATCATTGACTGCAAATCGAAAGTGGTGATCACCGCTGACGAAGGCATCCGTGCCGGCAAGAAGATTTCCCTCAAGGCCAACGTCGACGACGCGCTGACCAACCCGGAAACCAGCAGCATCCAGAAAGTCATCGTGTGCAAGCGCACCGGCGGCGACATCAAGTGGAACCAGCATCGCGACATCTGGTACGAAGACCTGATGAAAGTGGCGGGCACCGTCTGCGCGCCGAAAGAGATGGGCGCGGAAGAAGCGCTGTTCATCCTTTATACCTCCGGCTCCACCGGCAAGCCGAAGGGCGTGCAGCACACCACTGGCGGTTATTTGCTGTACGCGGCGATGACCCACGAGCGCGTGTTCGACTACCGCCCAGGCGAAATCTACTGGTGCACCGCCGACGTCGGCTGGGTCACTGGCCACAGTTACATTGTCTACGGCCCGCTGGCCAATGGCGCGACCACGTTGCTGTTCGAAGGCGTGCCGAACTATCCGGACATCACCCGAGTGGCGAAGATCGTCGACAAGCACAAGGTCAACATCCTCTACACCGCACCCACCGCGATTCGCGCGATGATGGCCTCGGGTCAGGCCGCCGTTGAAGGTGCGGATGGCAGCAGCCTGCGTCTGCTCGGTTCGGTCGGCGAGCCGATCAACCCGGAAGCCTGGGACTGGTACTACAAGAATGTCGGTAAGTCGCGTTGCCCGATCGTTGATACCTGGTGGCAGACTGAGACCGGCGGCAACATGATGAGCCCGTTGCCGGGTGCCCACGCGCTGAAGCCGGGTTCGGCAGCACGTCCGTTCTTTGGTGTGGTGCCGGCGCTGGTCGACAACCTCGGTAACATTATTGAGGGCGAGGCTGAAGGCAATCTGGTGATTCTCGACTCGTGGCCAGGTCAGGCGCGCACGCTGTATGGCGATCACGATCGTTTCGTCGATACCTACTTCAAGACCTTCCGTGGCATGTATTTCACCGGTGACGGCGCGCGTCGTGATGCCGATGGCTACTACTGGATCACCGGGCGCGTGGATGACGTGCTTAACGTCTCTGGCCACCGCATGGGTACGGCCGAGATCGAAAGCGCGATGGTTGCGCATCCGAAAGTTGCTGAGGCGGCGGTGGTCGGTGTGCCGCATGACATCAAGGGGCAGGGCATTTATGTCTATGTCACGTTGAAGAATGGCGAGGAGCCGACTGAGCAGCTTCGTCTGGAATTGAAGAACTGGGTGCGCAAGGAGATCGGCCCGATTGCTTCGCCGGATGTGATCCAGTGGGCGCCAGGGCTACCGAAGACCCGCTCGGGCAAGATCATGCGCCGGATTCTGCGCAAGATTGCCACGGCGGAATATGACGGGTTGGGGGATATCTCGACCCTGGCGGATCCGGGTGTGGTGCAGCATTTGATTGATACGCACAAGACCATGAATGTTGCTTAAGCATTCGGCTTGATGCATTGAAAAGCCCCGTCCGGTGTTTGCCGGGCGGGTTTTTTTTGTGTCTGGGGGTTTTGTGGTGGCTGGGCGGGCCTCTTCGCGAGCAGGCTCGCTCCCACAGTTTGACCGAGTACCTTCCGATCGTTCCCACGCTCTGCGTGGGAATGCCTCCCTCGACGCTCTGCGTCGGCTCCGGGGACGCGGAGCGTCCCTTGCTGCATTCCCACGCAGAGCGTGGGAACGATCGGGGGGTCAATAATTATCGATCTCCCCCGTAAGACATTTCCCCCTGTTACCCAACACCTTCCACGTAACCGAATGTGTAACCGCCCGCCCCGGAGCGGGGCAAAGGGAAACGCATTGCCCCGTTTTAGAGCCTCGAAACCCCCGGTGAAAAATAAGACACAACGCTGCGCTTGCCGGATTAGAAGGGTTTGCGAATAATAGGCCCGCAATTTGCAGCATAGATCGGTTCACTGTCTTTCGCTCTTGCATGAAATTGCAAGGCTGTCAATGTGCTCAAGTCGCTTTCTCTGTGCATCTGTAATTAGTTGTCGCATTGAAGAAATATCGGCTTCGGGCCTGTCGTTAGAATGCCGATCACTCGCTCATCGTGGCTGACGTTGAAATCTCCGACGGTTTCAATGGGAAATTTCCCACCGATGCAGCAACCGATTTCCCGATTCACCCATTCGCATATTGGGCTGTCGCTCACTCTGCCGTTTTTGCCCTTTACCGATGGAGTCCCAAGATGAAGAAACTTGTGCTGCTTGGCGCCCTGGCACTGTCCGTGCTGTCGATGAACGCCTTCGCTGACGAAAAACCTCTGAAGATCGGTATCGAAGCGGCTTACCCTCCGTTCGCTTCGAAAGCACCGGACGGCAGCATCGTCGGTTTCGACTACGACATCGGCAACGCTCTG
This sequence comes from Pseudomonas sp. B21-041, assembly GCF_024748675.1. Classification (NCBI taxonomy): domain Bacteria; kingdom Pseudomonadati; phylum Pseudomonadota; class Gammaproteobacteria; order Pseudomonadales; family Pseudomonadaceae; genus Pseudomonas; species Pseudomonas sp. B21-041. The sequence continues at coordinate 4,813,185 of NZ_CP087175.1, read as the reverse complement.
TGCGAGCAGATGCAGGTCAAGTGTGTGTGGGTCGAGCAAGAGTTCGACGGTCTGATTCCTGCACTGAAAGTGCGCAAGATCGACGCGATCCTGTCGTCCATGTCGATCACTGAAGATCGCAAGAAGTCGGTCGACTTCACCAACAAGTACTACAACACCCCGGCACGTTTGGTCATGAAGGCCGGTACTCAGGTCAGCGAAGGTCTGGCTGAGCTGAAGGGCAAGAACATCGGCGTGCAACGTGGTTCGATCCACGAGCGTTTCGCCCGCGAAGTCCTCGCCCCGCTGGGTGCCGAGATCAAGCCGTACGGCTCGCAGAACGAAATCTACCTCGACGTGGCTGCCGGTCGCCTCGACGGTACCGTGGCTGACGCTACTCTGCTGCAAGATGGCTTCCTCAACACCGACGCCGGCAAAGGCTTCGCGTTTGCAGGTCCTGCGTTCACCGACGTCAAATACTTCGGCGACGGCGTAGGCATCGCAGTCCGTAAGGGTGACGCCCTGAAAGACAAGATTAACGCGGCCATCGCGGCCATCCGTGAAAACGGCAAATACAAGGCAATCCAGGACAAGTACTTCGCCTTCGATATCTACGGCAAGTAAAACGTCTCTGCGACAAGTCCGAAATGGCGCAAGCAACAGGATCTCTGCGGTTTGCGCCATTTTTTCATCCCAACTTTCGAGGACCTGAATCATGTTGAAAGGCTACGGGGCTGTCATCCTCGATGGCGCATGGCTGACGCTTCAGCTCGCCTTGTCGTCCATGGCTCTGGCCATCGTTCTCGGGCTGATTGGTGTCGCGTTACGCCTGTCGCCGGTGCGCTGGCTGGCGTGGCTGGGCGATCTTTATTCCACGGTGATCCGCGGGATTCCTGATCTGGTGCTGATCCTGCTGATCTTTTACGGCGGTCAGGATTTGCTCAACCGCGTCGCACCGATGCTCGGCTATGACGATTACATCGATTTGAATCCGCTGGCCGCCGGCATCGGCACCCTCGGTTTCATCTTCGGTGCGTACCTGTCGGAAACCTTCCGTGGCGCGTTCATGGCCATTCCAAAAGGTCAGGCCGAAGCGGGCATGGCGTACGGCATGAGCAGTTTTCAGGTGTTCTTCCGGGTGATGGTGCCGCAGATGATTCGCCTGGCGATTCCGGGCTTCACCAACAACTGGCTGGTTCTCACCAAGGCCACCGCGCTGATTTCCGTGGTCGGTCTGCAAGACATGATGTTCAAGGCCAAGCAGGCGGCAGATGCCACCCGCGAGCCTTTCACCTTCTTCCTCGCAGTGGCGGCGATGTACCTGGTGATCACCAGTGTTTCGTTGCTGATCCTGCGTCAACTTGAGAAGCGCTACTCGGTAGGCGTAAGGGCGGCTGATCTATGATCTTCGACTACAACGTCATTTGGGAGGCCATGCCGCTGTACCTCGGCGGCCTGCTGACCACCCTTAAACTGCTCGCGCTGTCGCTGTTTTTCGGTCTGCTCGCGGCCCTGCCGCTGGGGCTGATGCGCGTCTCGAAGAACCCAGTCGTCAACGGCGCCGCGTGGCTTTACACCTACGTGATTCGTGGCACGCCGATGCTGGTGCAACTGTTCCTGATCTACTACGGTCTGGCACAGTTCGAAGCGGTCCGCGAAAGCTTCCTGTGGCCATGGCTGTCCAGCGCAACGTTCTGCGCGTGCCTGGCCTTTGCGGTCAACACCAGCGCCTACACCGCGGAAATCATTGCCGGCAGCCTCAAAGCCACGCCGAACGGTGAGATCGAAGCGGCCAAGGCCATGGGCATGTCGCGCTTCAAACTGTACAAACGCATTCTGCTGCCATCGGCCCTGCGCCGGGCACTGCCGCAGTACAGCAACGAAGTGATCATGATGTTGCAGACCACCAGTCTGGCCTCCATCGTGACCTTGATCGACATCACTGGCGCAGCACGCACGGTCAACGCGCAGTTCTATCTGCCGTTCGAGGCGTACATCACCGCTGGCGTGTTCTACCTGTGCCTGACGTTCATTCTGGTCAAGCTGTTCAAACTGGCCGAGCGTCGCTGGTTGAGCTACCTGGCCCCGCGGAAGCACTGATATGGAACGCATCGACCACGTATTGCCGTGGAGCCACTTGGGCAGCGAGCGCAAGATTTCGGTCTTTCGCTTCGGTCGCGGCGAGCGCAAGGCCTATATTCAGGCCAGCCTGCACGCTGACGAATTGCCGGGCATGCGCACCGCCTGGGAGCTGAAAAAGCGCCTCGGCGAACTCGAAGCCAAAGGCCTGCTCAACGGTGTCATCGAGCTGGTGCCAGTCGCCAACCCCTTGGGTCTCGGGCAATTGCTGCAAGGCAATCACCAGGGCCGTTTCGAGGCCGGCAGTGGCAAGAATTTCAATCGTGATTTCGTCGAACTGAGCGCGCCGGTTGCGGCCGCTTTGGCCGACAATCTCGGTGACGATCCGCACGCCAATGTGCGCCTGATTCGTCAGGCCATGGCCGATCACCTGGCGGCATTGCCAGAGGCGAGCAGCCAGTTGCAAGGCATGCAGCGCGTGTTGCTCAGCCATGCCTGCACAGCCGACGTGGTGCTGGACTTGCACTGCGATGCCGAAGCCGCACTGCACATGTACGCGTTGCCGCAGCATTGGCCGCAGTGGCGCTCACTGGCCGCGCACCTGAATGTGAAGGTCGGATTGCTCGCGGAAGATTCCGGCGGCAGCTCGTTCGATGAGGCTTGTTCGCTGCCATGGCTGCGTCTGTCGCGGCAGTTCCCTGATGCGCAGATTCCACTGGCGTGTCTGGCAACGACCATTGAGCTGGGCGGTCAGGCCGATACCGGTCGCGCCGAAGCTTGCGCGTATGCTGAAGGCATTCTCGCCTTCCTCGCCGAGCAAGGTTTGATCACCGGCGAGTGGCCGAACCCGGCGCACGAGGCCTGTGAAGGCATGCCGTTCGAAGGCACCGAGTTGCTGTTCGCGCCGCATCCGGGCGTCGTAAGTTTTCTGCGCAAGCCCGGCGAGTGGGTCGAGGCCGGCGACGAGATTTTTGAAGTGATTGATCCTCTGTCCGATCGGGTCAGCACGGTGTGTGCTGGTACCTCCGGGGTGCTGTTTGCCATTGAACGGCTGCGTTATGCCCAACCCGGTTTCTGGCTGGCCAAGGTGGCGGGGCGCGAAGCGCTGCGTCACGGGCGCTTGCTCAACGACTGACTGACTGTTTTTGTGAGAACCGACCGCATGTACAAACTTGAAGTCCAAGACCTGCATAAACGCTATGGCAGTCACGAAGTGCTCAAGGGCGTGTCCCTGAAAGCGGCAGCCGGCGATGTGATCAGCATCATCGGCTCCAGTGGCTCCGGCAAAAGTACTTTCCTGCGCTGCATCAACCTGCTCGAGCAGCCGCACGCGGGCAAGATTCTGCTCAACAACGAAGAGCTGAAACTTGTGGCGAACAAGGACGGCGCGCTGAAAGCCGCTGATCCGAAACAGCTGCAACGCATGCGTTCGCGCCTGTCGATGGTGTTCCAGCATTTCAACCTGTGGTCGCACATGACTGCTATTGAAAACATCATGGAAGCGCCGGTTCACGTACTGGGCGTACCCAAGTACGAAGCCCGCGAAAAAGCCGAGTACTACCTGAACAAGGTCGGTGTGGCCCATCGTAAAGACGCGTTCCCGGGGCACATGTCCGGTGGCGAGCAGCAGCGTGTGGCGATCGCCCGTGCGCTGGCGATGGAACCTGAGGTGATGCTGTTCGACGAACCGACTTCAGCCCTCGACCCGGAGTTGGTGGGAGACGTGCTGAAAGTCATGCAAGCGCTGGCTCAGGAAGGTCGCACCATGGTCGTGGTCACGCACGAAATGGGCTTTGCCCGTGAAGTGTCGAACCAGTTGGTGTTCCTGCACAAAGGTGTTGTTGAAGAAAGCGGCAACCCGCGTGAAGTGCTGGTGAATCCGCAGTCTGAACGTTTGCAACAATTCCTCTCGGGCAGTTTGAAATAAATCAGGGCTGCCGTTGTGCACCGCGATAGTGCATGCTTCGCAGCCAGTAGGCTGGCTTCAATTTCCTGTAGGAGCTGCCGAAGGCTGCGATCTTTTGATCTTCAACAACAAGATCAAAAGATCGCAGCCTCGTTTCACTCGACAGCTCCTACAGTTGATCGGTGTTGGTCTCAAGATTTGTGTTCATTTACGGGCTAGCATTGGCCCATGCCTTCATCACTGTTCTTCGTTTCGGATCGCCCGCCCATGACTGCCCATCGAATTGGTTTCCTGATTTGGCCCAGCACTAAAGCGTTGACGCTGGCGCTGGCGGAGGAAGCCTTGCGTGTTGCTCAGCGTGTGCACCCGGAGGTGGTTTACGAGCTGTCGTTCCTGCAGGCGGAAGCCGTGACCGCAGCGGCGGCCGAAGGCGCCTGGCAATTGCCCGGTGAAGCCTGGACCGGCAAACTCGAAAACTTCCAGAAACTGTTCCTGCTCGCTGACGAGCCGCCGACCACATTGGCGCCGGCACTGAGCAGTGCGCTCAAGCAATTGGTACGTGCGGGTACGGTCATCGGCGGTCTGTCGGCCGGTGTCTATCCGTTGGCGCAACTGGGGTTGCTCGACGGTTATCGTGCTGCCGTGCACTGGCGCTGGCAGGACGATTTCGCCGAGCGTTTCCCTAAAGTCATTGCCACCAGTCACCTGTTCGACTGGGATCGCGATCGCCTGACCGCGTGCGGCGGCATGTCCGTGCTTGATCTGCTACTGGCGGTATTGGCTCGCGATCACGGTGCAGAGTTGGCCGGAGCGGTTTCGGAAGAACTGGTCGTTGAACGCATTCGCGAGGGCGGCGAGCGTCAGCGCATCCCGTTGCAGAACCGTCTCGGCTCCAGCCATCCGAAGCTCACCCAAGCGGTGTTGCTGATGGAAGCCAACATCGAAGAACCGCTGACCACCGACGAAATCGCCCAGCATGTGTGCGTGTCCCGTCGCCAGTTGGAGCGGATCTTCAAACAATACCTCAACCGTGTGCCGAGCCAGTACTACCTGGAGCTGCGCCTGAACAAAGCCCGGCAGATGTTGATGCAGACCAGCAAGTCGATCATCCAGATCGGCCTGTCCTGTGGCTTCTCCTCGGGGCCGCATTTCTCCAGCGCCTATCGCAACTTCTTCGGTGCCACGCCGCGGGAAGATCGCAACCAGCGGCGCAGCAGCAGCCCGTTCGAGTTGTCGTCAGTGCCGCCAGAACGTGGCTGACGGCGGGTCAGCTATGCCTTGTCGATGGTAATGGTCGCTCCTCGCCATCGGAAAAATCCGAATCCACGAAGTCGTCAAGTTCGCGCCGGACCCCCGTCCTCCATCTTTCGTTCATTTGCTCGTTAAACGCCGTGGTGTATCTGTCCAGGCGTTGCTGACTTTCCGGGTGAAGGGGGTTGTCGTCGAAGTTGTATTCGGTCACCGCGTCGCCGGGCTGTGAAGGAAACTCGCCTGGCAACTCGGTAATCGCGTTCCCGGACAAGTCCGCGCTCGTCAATCGAGGCAGCTCGAACAGACCGTCAGGCACCTTGCTCAAGGCGCAATTGCCGAGACGCAGATTGTCCAACTGCGGGAGATGCCTCAGGTCTGGAACAATGTTGAGCGGATTGTTGCTCAGGTCCACGGAACTCAGGTTTTTCCAGCCTGCGAAGGCCTCTGCAGCCGGTTCCGTCAGGGTGATTCCACAGTCGGGCAGATGCAGGCTGCGCAGCCTGTCCATAGCGAAGATCGGGGCGGGAATCTCGCCCAGCGGAAATTTGCGGATGTCGATGTCTTTGAGCTTGGGAAAAAGCTCCAGCAGACGATCAACCCGAGGCGGGGCGGACGCTTTGGTGGTCAGATTCAATTTTTCAATGTGGTCAAAGCGTGCGGTCAGCGGCGGCAGCTCACCGGTAAACGACAACTCGCAGTAAACCGCTGGATCTGTCAGGAACGTGGGCGTTAGGCGCAGTTCCTTTTCCAGGTTGAGCCTGAAGGTTTGGCGATTGAGTTTTTCCGTCGCTGCAGCGTCGTTCCCAAGTGGCATCTGCGTTACAGGATCGCTGGGAGGCTCATTTGCCCAGGTGCCCAGGCGGTCGAGCAGGCCGGTCAGCTCGGTTTTGCGGCGCATCAGCTCAAGACGTCCATCGGCCAGCGTACCCGGAAGGCTGTAGATAAGATCGTTGGCGTCGAAACCGGACAGCGATGGGTAAAGACTTTGAGCCAGTTCGATGTCGTCCTGTCGAGCGGAGATACCAAAGTTGTCGGCCTTGGCCTGGAAAGCGGCTTTGACTCGTTCTCTGGAAGCCTCTGACAGCGGGTTGCTGCCCAGTTCCATGCCGCGACCAGAATAACGCGTCAGTTCCTCCGGCAGTTCGATGATGTTGTTGTCGCTCAGCAACGCCACTTCCAGATGCGGCAGCTGTTCCAGCCCGGCAGGCACACTATCGATCCCGGTGTTGATCAGATCGATGAACGTCAGGTTTTGCAGGGCCGATACATCGGGCGTGGCCTGCAATGTGTTGCTGTACAAGTCCAGCGATTTCAATCGGGTCAGCGTGGACAGGATCGCTTGTCCTTCAGGATCCAGAGTGATCTGGCACTTGCTCAGCATCAACGTTTCGAGCGACGACAGGCTTTGAAGCGCTTGAGGTATGCGGCCGAGGCCGAAGCCCTGCAGTTCCAGTCCCTGCAATCCGCTGAAGCTTCTGAGAAAACCTCCGGAAACCTTCAGCCCTGGATTGCCCTGAAGATTGAGATGCGTGATATGAGTGAAATCAGTGCTCAGCTCCGGTAACTCACCGGTAAACGCCGGCTTGGCATCGAAGGTGTTGAACCGTAGTGCTGAATTGTCGTTACGCCGGCCGCGCCAGAGTTGCTCAAGCTTGTCGCTGAATTCTTGTCTGGCGGCGAGTTCTGTGGCTTTTTCCTGAGCAGTCCATGGCAGTTCAGTCAACGGATTGTTGACCGGCAGACGCTCACGCCACGCGTTGAGATCACCCATCATTCGGGCGATTTCTGCCTCCCAACTGAGCAGTTGAGTCGTGCCGGCCAGCAATGTCCCGGGCAGGCGATAAATCATGTTGATGGCCGCGTTGTCACCCAGTCGCGGGAACAGTCTTTGCGCCATGGCAATGTCAGCCGATGCCGGTTTGACCCGGAAGTTGCGTCCCTGTGTGGCGTAGTAGCGCTTGATGCGCTCGCGAGCATTCAAGGACAGCGGATTATCGTTCAGATATACGCCGTCGGCCTGATCGGCACTCAAGCTGAAAAAAGTGTCCGGCAGCTCGGTGATGTTGTTGTTATTGAGATGGAGAATTTCAAGAGCCGGATGCTCGGCGATACCCTCGGGCACGCTGCTGATATCTGTATGGGCAAGTGAAACGCTCGTCAGGTTTGGCAAGGCGTTCAAATCAGGTGCGATTGTCAGCGGGTTGTGGCTCAGATCGAGCAACTGCAGTTTGGACATGGCACCGAGCAGTTGCTGCCCTTCAGGCGTGAATGTCAGCGCGCAGTCAGTCAGTTTGAGCTCTTTGAGATCCTTGAGGCGCCCGACGAATGAGGGGATGTCATCGAGCGCGAAGGCTTTCAGTTCCAGCGCCTGAAGATTCGGGAACAAGGCAGCAAATGCATCGATGCCTGTGGTCGTTGCATTGCCTGCAAGCTTGAGGCTTGTCACGTGATCGAAGTTCACAGTCAGGCGGGGCAGTTCGCCGAAGAACTTCAGGTCTGTCGCAAAAGACGCGGTGCGCGCGCCGGTGTCAATTGACCTTTCACGCCAGAAATCCTCCATGAGCTCCTTGAAGGCGGAACGCGCGTCTTGTTGCTCCAGACGCTCGCCTTCGCTAAGCACCTGACCTGTAACCGGGTGCGCTGATGGAGTTTCCAGTGCCCAGCGCGCCAGATCCTCGCGCATCTGTTGCAGCTCCGCTCTCCAGCGCACGAGTTGTTTTCGACCGCCGGCCAGGTCGCCAGGCAAGTCGTAGATCATCTCGCTGGCCTCTTGGGCGTTCAGACCGGGAAACAACTGCCGGGCGAGGGCAACGTCTTGCTCGTCAGCCAGTACGTCAAAGTCGTTTCGATGGCTGCGGAAGTAATTCTTGATCTGGTCGCGGGAGGCTGCCGATAGCGGGTTGTCGGCAAGGTCAATGGCGTCACTGCGATCGGCGGGAAGGTCGAACAGCGCGTCAGGCAGTTGCGTGATGCGGTTCCCCGCAAGCACCACGGTTCGAAAACCCGGATGGCTGGTCAATCCTTCAGGCACGACGGTCAGCCCGCAGTTGGACAGGTCGAGATCGTCCAGTTGGGGCAGCAGGTTCAGGTCGGGGAACGTCCCCAGCGGATTGTTACTCAAGTTCAGCGAGTCGAGGCTGTCGAGTGAAAGCAGCACAGCCTGATTTTCCGGGGTCATGACCACGCCACAATTTTTCAGCTCCAGGTCGGTCAGTCGAGGCAGTTTTACTTCGCCAAGCGCAAGCGGCTCCAGTTCGAAGCCGTTCATTTTCAGCTCGGCCAGGTTGGGGAAGCACTCGACGAAGCGCAGGGCGTTGGTGATATTGGCGTTGCCGTTGAGGTCCAGCTGGGTAACGTGCTCGAAACCGGCGCTGAGCGTCGGCATATCCCCCGTGAACGTTGCCGTTGCCCTGAGTACTTTGAGGCGGTAGTAGCCGGGCGGGCTGCGCCAGAGCTGCTCGATCTGTTGCGCAAAGGATCGCCTGGCGTCCAGTTCGCGGGTTTGTGCTTCAAGGGGCAGACGTTCGCCCGTCTCAGGGTCAAGGACGGCGGCCTGGTTGGTCCATTGATTGAGTTCGAGGTTCAGGGCGCCGAGTTCATCTTCCCAGCGCGACAACTGTGCACCGAATTCGGCCAACGGCCCGGGCAGTCGGTACAACACCTGTGTAGCTTTTTCAGCATCAAGGGCTGGGAACAAGGCGATCGTGCGCTGCAGATCTTCCTGTACAGGCCGTACACCGAAGTACTTTCCGGTGTGCTCGAAGAACACTTTCACCCGTTCGCGAGAGGCCGCACTCAACGGGTTGTCAGCAAAGGTGTAACCGTCGCTGAGGGAGCTGGGCAGGTTGAAAAACCTTTCCGGTATCCGGGTGATGCGGTTGCGATCGAATTGCGCCGAGATCAGGCGTGGATGATCCAGCAAATCGTCGGGCACCGTGTAAATACCGGTATTCGACAGATTGACGTAACGCAATGCAGGCATCGAGTGCAGGTCCGGCGGCAAGCCCAGCGCGTTGCCTTCCAGATCGAGCAGAGTGAGTTGCGGCATAGAGGCGAACACCGACTCGGTGACCGTTGTCAGGCTGACTCGGCAATCGCGTAATCTCAATTCGCGCAGCGAGCGCATCGAGGTCAGCGCTTGTGGCAGGCTTGGCAGGTTGAGGTTGCGCGCATCCAGAATCTGCAACTGACTGAAAGACTGCAAAAAGCGCTCGACCGAGGTGGTCATGGGGCTGCCATCAATGCCGAGCGAAGTGATATGACTGAAATCGCTCGAGAGGACGGGCAAGTCGCCGATGATGGCGTGCTTAAGCAGCACGGCGTGCCCGGCGGCGAAGCCCTGTTGATCGTAGTGCGTGACGTTCTCCCGTCGCCAGCTTTTGAGTAACTCGTCCCTGAGCAACCTGCGGTTCTGGATTTCGGCGCGCTTCTCCAGCGGCGTGAGCGCCATGCCGGTTTCGGGGTGAATGGCGGGCGGATTGTTGGCCCAGACATGCAGTTCGTTCTGCAATTGCAGGTAGTCATTTTGCAAGCGAAGTATCTCTGCGCGTGGGCCAGCGGGACTGCGTAGCATGCTTTCGGCGAGATAACCCACCTCATGGTTCGACATTCGCGGATAGAGCACCCGGATGTCTTCTTCGAGTGTGCGCGGTTGGGAACTGGGGCGCGGCGGACGTGGTGGCGCAGGGGGATAACCATCGGTCCCCAGCAGCCGCAGTGTGTCGACAGCCGACGGTTGGGTCGGCGTATCGCCGATCACCTGACGCAACTCGTTGCGCTCAAGCGTACGTTCGCGAATGGTCGCCTTCAGCGCCTGGCCCTGGCCAATCCGGATGTCGAGGTTCTGGCGCTCGCTGTCGGGTAATGCGTACAACAGGCTGGAATAGAAATCGCTGAACGAATGCAGCTGCTGCCCACGATCGTCGTAAGGTTGATATTGGCCATCGTCGCGGCGAACCAGAACCTTGTGTGCGGCTGCATCTTCACGGCCGATGGTGTCCAGTAACGGGCCCTCGTAGCGCCTGTCCCGGATCTCGATGCGTACATCGCCGCTCCAGCCCGGCAATAATTTGAGGCTGTGCAGCGCCAGAGAGTCGGAGTCGGAATTGCTCACCGAGTCCAGCTCCAGGCCTTCATAGGCGCGGGTCACGCGCACCTCCTGACTGGCCATCTGCATGAGTGCCTGCTGGCGCGCGGGCAATTGTCCTTCGTTGATCTGCAACAGTTCGCTGCCGGTCGCGGTATCGAGCAGTTCGCGGGTGATGCTGGCCGGCAGTTCGGGAGGGTGGGCCTTGAGTCGTGCCGCCAACGGATCATCGAGGTGCTGAAGGGCCTGATAACGCGTCTCGAACAGCGCGCTCCTGTTGCGTTTGGCGAGATCGGCCACTTGCTTGCGCAGGTTCTGGCTGCGTACCTCGATGGACAGTGTCGGTCCCGCGAAGGGTTCGTTCAACAAGGCTTTGATCTGCGTCTCGTCGAGGCTATAGAGCAGGGTTTTGAGCACGTCGTCACCGACCAGACTGTCCTGGCGCAGTTCGGTCACGGGCAGGCTTGTGTCCGCAGACGATTGCCACAGCTGCTGCCCTTGTCGATCGAGCAGACGCAGACACTTATCGCTTGGCCAACGCCCGTATTCGCTGAGCACCTGCAGCTGTGTGACCGGGTCGGCGCGCAAAAACTCTTCGGCGACATGGCTGTCGAGCTGATCGATGAAGCGTTGCAACTGCTGATCAATCTTGAAGCGCTGGATGCTGTCGGCAAGCAAAGGCGGGACTTTTTCCTGATTGACATGCATCTTGCGCAACGCGTCTTCGCTGGTTCCGCTGATCCGCAAGACGGTTTCGCGCTCGTTCGGCGACAGGCTCTCGACGGAAGAACCGATACGGCGCAGAACCGTCTCGCCATCCCATTCCAGCGGTTGCTCGAGTTCAGTGTGCCAGGCGCCTTCGCCATTGTGGCGCACCACCGGCTGGTAAGCGTCGGGGCGGCTCGGGTGTTCGATGCGGTACTGCCCCGGCACCTGGCTTTCTTTTACTGCAAAGTGGGCATCCTCCAAGGGCAGCAGGCGCTTGCCCTGATGCGTGTGCAAACCCAGCGCATCGGGTTGCGAATCTGCCGTTGGAACCTGCGGGTGCTTGTAGCGTTCGAGATCCGGCTCCCAATAGCGGGTCTTGCCACTGGCCAGTTTTACCGGTTTGAAGCGGTCGATGAACGCCACGACTTCCTTGGGCAAAATCTTGCGGAACTCGGTCGCGCCAATCTTGCCGCCCACGGCGAACAGGCCCAACTGGATCATCGATTCCACGGTGCCCATCAAGTGTTCCAAGGCTTCGGTCGTTCGCCCCTGCGCCCACTCGATGACGCCTTCGAACGCTTCATCGAGCATTTGATAGGCCATGTACGCCATCATGGCTTCACCCAGCACCGGCACGAACGGCGCAACGATCAGCGCGGCGGTCTGCACGATGGTGGAAATGATGTTGCTCACCGAGTCCCAGAAGGCCCAGCGCGCTTTCTGGTCGACCACGGCGGTGGGTACGGCGATCACCCGGGCGTCATTGAAGATCTTGTTCAGTTTCGCGTGATGGATGTGTTGCCAGAGATTGTCATGGAACGCGGTCAGCGTGGTTTGCAGATCCGGGCGCTCGACAGCGGTGTCGCGCCATGCGGGCAGCGAGCTGCCGGACTCGGGCGGGTGCCACATGATCTGGCTCAAGCGGCTATTGAGGGTGCTGAAGAAAACACCTCGATGTTCGTGGTTCACGAATCGGCTGAAAAACTGCTGGTAGTCTTTCGAGCGCAACTGGCGGGTCAGTTCGGCGACCAGTTCGTAGGTCGAGGCGTATTCCTTGAAAGGGTGCTCGGGATCATCGGGGACATAAGCCACCACCCGTGCCGGGTCTCGCGAGGCGTACAGGTCGGGGGCAAACACGACGATACCGGTCAGCGGTGCGCACAGCATCCCCATGTCATGGCACAACACCGCTGCCCCGCTGATGTACAGGCCCTTCATGCCGTCGAGCACGGCATCGATCAAGCGAAAATAGCTTTCCGACACATCGCGGTTCATCCGCGCCCACTGCAGGGCGGCTTTCATTGCGGCTTTCTGGCTGTCATCGATTTTGTTGCGCAGTACGGTGGCCACCATTGGATCGGTATAGCCGAGGTTGTCTTCGAGATGGGCCTTGTATCGCGCGCCGATGTCCAGCCTTCGGCACAACCGGGTGAAAGCGGCGATGCTCATTTTTGCCTTGATCGCCGGCAGGGGACTGAACTGGCCGCTGACGGTGGGACGAGTGACGAAGGTCGAGTCAGCTTCGAAGGCGTCGTTATGGGTTTCCGATTCCTCGAAGTTGTGCAGCGCGGCCTCCAGTAACGACACGGTCCAGGCGCGCGTACCGGTGCGGATCGGAAACCACGGAGTGGTTGCGGGGATGTACAGGCGCACGAAGGTGTTGCGCACATCCAGGTCCAGACCGAAACGGTTTTTCAGTTCTTGCTGGAGCAAGGGCTCGGCAAAGGTGCTGGCGTCCTGCAAGTGTTCCAGGCTTTGATCGACCTTGCTCTGCGCGGCCCATTGCGTGGCGTTGAGGCTGTTCATCTGCTGATGTTGCTCGGCAGGTGCCGACTGGAGAGTGAGGGACAGGCGCGGCAGGCTGTTCGTGAGTGCCAGGCGGCGAGTCGGTGTCGCGGCGCCGAGCCAATCGGGCAAGGCATTTTTCAGTGGCAGGTAATGATCGTCTGGATGCAGCGCGTTGTTCGTGGCGGTCGAGGCTGTCGGAGGGTGTCGCTGAGTCAGGTGCATGGGCCATTCCTTGGCGTTGAAAAGAACGCGCAGCAAATCAGGAACCGGCCACCCTTGTGCGGTACATATTTATATCTTTGTCGCAGGGTTGAGTTGGTATTCTCTGCAGCCTGCCGCAAATCGACGGTGCCAGTTAAACTGCGCCTTTGCGACGCTATATGTCGCATTGCCGTAAACCCGGGAAAATCCGGGGTTTGCGCTATAAGAAGTTGTCGCTTGGCGACAAGGCCGGGCTGAAAACTGTCCTTACAATCCTCACCAAGCTCGCCAGTTTCAGGCGAGTGTTCCTCTTCAGGAGACTCCGATGTCCGTTGAGCACGCTGCGGTACAACGCGCCGATTTCGACCAGGTAATGGTTCCCAACTACGCGCCTGCCGCTTTCATTCCGGTGCGTGGCGCCGGTTCCCGCGTCTGGGATCAGGCCGGCCGCGAGCTGATCGACTTCGCCGGCGGGATTGCCGTTAACGTATTGGGCCATGCGCACCCGGCGCTGGTCGGTGCACTGACCGAACAGGCGAACAAGCTGTGGCACGTGTCCAACGTGTTCACCAACGAACCAGCCCTGCGCCTGGCGCACAAGCTGATCGATGCCACGTTCGCCGAGCGCGTGTTCTTCTGCAACTCGGGCGCTGAAGCCAACGAGGCCGCGTTCAAGCTGGCCCGTCGTGTTGCGTTCGACCGTTTCGGCACTGAGAAGTACGAAATCATTGCGGCGCTGAACAGCTTCCACGGTCGTACCCTGTTCACCGTCAACGTTGGTGGCCAGTCGAAGTACTCCGACGGTTTCGGCCCGAAAATCACCGGCATCACCCACGTGCCTTACAACGACCTGGCCGCGCTGAAAGCTGCGGTTTCCGACAAGACCTGCGCGGTCGTGCTGGAACCGATCCAGGGCGAGGGCGGCGTACTGCCGGCCGAACTGGCTTACCTGCAAGGTGCTCGCGAACTGTGCGACGCGAACAACGCGCTGCTGGTGTTCGACGAAGTGCAGACCGGCATGGGCCGCAGCGGCAAGCTGTTCGCTTACCAGCATTACGGCGTGACCCCGGACATCCTGACCAGCGCCAAGAGCCTGGGCGGCGGTTTCCCGATCGCCGCGATGCTGACCACCGAAGCGCTGGCCAAACATCTGGTCGTCGGCACTCACGGCACCACCTACGGCGGCAACCCGCTGGCGTGTGCGGTCGCTGAAGCGGTAATCGACGTGATCAACACCCCTGAAGTGCTGAACGGCGTGAACGCCAAGCACGACAAGTTCAAGGCGCGCCTTGAGCAGATCGGCGAGAAATACGGCCTGTTCACTCAGGTGCGTGGCCTCGGCCTGCTGATCGGTTGCGTGCTGAGCGATGCCTGGAAAGGCAAGGCCAAAGACATCTTCAACGCCGCTGAAAAAGAAGGCCTGATGATTCTGCAAGCCGGCCCGGACGTGATCCGTTTCGCCCCGAGCCTGGTGGTGGAAGACGCCGATATCGATGCTGGTCTGGACCGCTTCGAACGCGCTGCTGCTGCACTGACGCAAGCCTGATAGACCCTTCGGCGCCTGGAGTTTTCAGGCGTCGATCAAAATTTTATGCCGGACCAGATCAACTGTAGGAGTGAGCCTGCTCGCGATTGCGGTATGTCAGTCAACTCATTGGTTTCTGACAGACCGCAATCGCGAGCAGGCTCACTCCTACATTGATCTCCATGTAGGCCCGGTTATTTTTTTCTGTGAATTTATAAGAGAAAGGAGTGACACCATGCTGGTGATGCGCCCCGCGCAAATGGCTGATCTGGGCGAGGTACAGCGTCTGGCTGCGGACAGCCCGATTGGTGTCACTTCCTTGCCGGATGACGTGGAACGTCTGAGCGACAAGATCGCCGCGAGCGAAGCCTCGTTTGCCGCCGAAGTGAGCTTCAATGGCGAGGAGAGCTATTTCTTCGTCCTCGAAGACACCGCCACCGGCAAGCTGGTCGGCTGCTCGGCGATTGTTGCTTCGGCCGGTTACTCGGAGCCGTTCTACAGCTTCCGCAACGAGACCTTCGTCCACGCCTCCCGCGAGCTGAAGATCCACAACAAGATCCACGTGCTTTCGCAGTGCCACGACCTGACTGGCAACAGCTTGCTGACCAGTTTCTACGTGCAGCGCGAGCTGGTGGGTTCGCCGTGGTCCGAGCTCAACTCCCGTGGCCGTCTGCTGTTCGTCGCCAGCCACCCTGAGCGTTTCGCCGATTCGGTGGTGACCGAGATCGTCGGTTACAGCGATGAGAACGGCGACTCGCCATTCTGGGATGCCATTGGTCGCAACTTCTTCGACCTCAATTACGCTGAAGCCGAGCGTCTGTGCGGGCTGAAAAGCCGTACGTTCCTCGCCGAGCTGATGCCGCATTACCCGATCTACGTACCGCTGCTGCCGGATTCCGCCCAAGAGGCGATGGGCCAGGTGCACCCGCGTGCGCAGATCACCTTCGACATCCTGATGCGCGAAGGCTTCGAGACCGATCACTACATCGACATTTTCGACGGTGGTCCGACCCTGCATGCACGTGTGTCGGGGATCCGTTCGATCGCTCAGAGCCGCGTGGTGCCGGTGAAGATCGGCGAGCCGGTGAAAGGTGCCGGGCGTCAGTATCTGGTGGCTAACGCGCAGCTGCAGGATTACCGCGCGGTGTTGCTGGAGCTGGATTACGCGCCGGGCAAACCGGTGACTCTGGATCTGGAAGCGGCCGAAGCCCTGGGCGTCGGTGAAGGTGCCAGCGTGCGCCTAGTGGCGGTTTAACGCCTTAGCGAGTTTCACGGGTGGCGAAGGCGGCCCGTTTGAGGAGATAGCATGATTGTTCGTCCCGTACGCAGCAGCGATTTATCCGCTCTGATCGACCTGGCCCGCAGCACCGGCACCGGCCTGACCACATTGCCGGCCAACGAAGAACGTCTGGCCCACCGGGTCGGCTGGGCCGAGAAGACCTTTCGCGGCGAAGCTGGCCGTGGCGACGCGGACTACCTGTTCGTGCTCGAAGACGACGATGGCCGCGTGGTAGGGATTTCCGCCATTGCTGGCGCCGTTGGTCTGCGTGAGCCGTGGTACAACTTCCGTGTCGGTCTGACCGTCAGCGCTTCGCAAGAGCTGAACATCTACCGCGAGATCCCGACGCTGTTTCTGGCGAACGATCTGACCGGCAATTCCGAGCTGTGCTCGCTGTTCCTGCACGCCGATTACCGCAACGGTCTGAACGGTCGCATGCTGTCGAAGGCGCGCATGCTGTTCATCGCGGAATACCCTGAATTGTTCGGCAACAAGATCATCGCCGAAATGCGCGGTGTGTCCGATGACGCCGGCCGTTCACCGTTCTGGGAAAGTCTCGGTCGTCACTTCTTCAAGATGGAATTCAGCCAGGCCGATTACCTGACCGGTGTCGGCAACAAGGCGTTCATTGCTGAGCTGATGCCGAAATTCCCGCTGTACACCTGCTTCCTCTCCGAAGGCGCACGTAACGTCATCGGTCAGGTGCACCCGGACACCGAGCCCGCCTTGGCGATGCTCAAGAGCGAAGGTTTCAGCTACCAGGGTTACGTCGACATCTTCGACGCAGGTCCGGCCATTGAATGCGAAACCGGCAAGATCCGCGCAGTGCGTGACAGTGAAGCGCTGGTGCTCGCCGTTGGCACGCCGGGCGAAGACGCGACGCCGTTCATCATCCATAACCGCAAGCGCGAAGATTGCCGCATCACTGCTGCGCCGGCGCGTCTGGCTGCCGGCACTCTGGTGGTCGATCCGCAGACCGCCAAACGTCTTCAACTCAACGCTGGCGATCAAGTGCGCGCCGTGGCGTTGTCCGCTGCACGGGAGTCGAAATAATGAATTCGCTATACATCGCAGGTGAGTGGCTGGCCGGCCAGGGCGAAGCCTTTCAATCGCTGAACCCGGTGACCCAGCAAGTGCTGTGGTCGGGGGAGGGTGCCACGGCTGCGCAGGTTGAGTCGGCTGTGCAAGCTGCGCGTCAGGCGTTTCCAGGCTGGGCACGTCGTACGCTGGAAGAGCGCATCACTGTGCTTGAGGCTTTTGCCGCGTCGTTGAAAAACCACGCTGACGAACTGGCTCGCACCATTGGTGAAGAGACCGGTAAGCCGTTGTGGGAATCCGCGACCGAAGTCACCAGCATGGTCAACAAAATTGCCATCTCGGTGCAGAGCTACCGTGAGCGTACCGGCGAGAAGAGCGGCCCGTTGGGCGACGCCACCGCCGTACTGCGCCACAAGCCGCACGGCGTGGTCGCGGTGTTCGGTCCTTACAATTTCCCTGGGCACTTGCCGAACGGCCATATCGTTCCGGCGCTGCTGGCCGGCAACAGCGTATTGTTCAAGCCCAGCGAACTGACCCCGAAAGTCGCCGAGCTGACGGTCAAGTGCTGGATCGAGGCCGGTCTGCCGGCGGGCGTGTTGAACCTGTTGCAAGGTGCGCGCGAAACCGGCATCGCGCTGGCGGCGAACCCGGGCATCGACGGTCTGTTCTTCACCGGTTCGAGCCGCACCGGCAATCACCTGCACCAGCAATTCGCCGGTCGTCCGGACAAGATTCTGGCGCTGGAAATGGGCGGCAACAATCCGCTGGTGGTCGATCAGGTCGCTGATCTGGATGCGGCGGTTTACACGATCATTCAGTCGGCGTTCATCTCTGCCGGTCAGCGTTGCACCTGTGCACGCCGGTTGTTGGTGCCGCAAGGCGCCTGGGGCGACAGCCTGCTCAAGCGTCTGGTTGAGGTCAGCGCGACCATTGAAGTCGGCGCGTTCGACCAGCAGCCGGCGCCGTTCATGGGCTCGGTGATTTCCCTTGGCGCGGCGAAAGCACTGATGGACGCTCAAGCACATCTGCTGGCCAACGGCGCAGTATCGCTGCTTGAAATGACTCAGCCGCAGGCGCAAGCGGCGTTGCTGACGCCGGGCATTGTTGACGTGACGGCGGTTGCCGAGCGTCCGGACGAAGAACTGTTCGGCCCGTTGCTGCAAGTGATTCGCTACGTTGATTTTGAAGCGGCGATCGCGGAAGCCAATGACACCGCTTACGGCCTGGCCGCAGGTCTGCTGTCGGATTCTGAAGCGCGTTATCAGCAGTTCTGGCTGGAAAGCCGCGCCGGTATCGTCAACTGGAACAAGCAGCTGACTGGCGCTGCGAGCAGCGCGCCGTTTGGTGGTGTCGGCGCTTCGGGCAACCACCGCGCCAGCGCCTATTACGCGGCGGATTACTGCGCGTACCCGGTGGCCTCGCTGGAAACCCCAAGCCTGGTGTTGCCTGCTGCCCTGACGCCTGGCGTGAAAATGGCGTAACGGCCATCGCGAGCAGGCTCACTCCTACAAGAGCGATGAAAATCCCTGTAGGAGTGAGCCTGCTCGCGATAGCCGCGACGCGGTCTGACTGAATTGTTACCTGAAGCCTATAACAACAGATTCTCGTGGAGCCTCGCTGATGAAATCCTATGAAGTCAATTTTGACGGTCTAGTGGGGCCGACCCATAACTACGGTGGTCTGTCCTACGGTAACGTTGCTTCCCAGAGCAACAGCCAGCAGTCTTCGAACCCGAAGGAAGCGGCCTTGCAAGGTCTGGCGAAGATGAAAGCGCTGATGGAAATGGGCTTTCAGCAAGGCGTGCTCGCACCGCAGGAACGTCCGGACGTGGCCGCTCTGCGCCGTCTGGGCTTCAGCGGTACCGACGCGCAAGTGATCGAGCGCGCCGCCAAAGAGGCGATGCCGCTGCTGGTCGCCAGTTGTTCCGCGTCGAGCATGTGGGTGGCTAACGCCGCGACTGTCAGCCCGAGTGCCGACACCGCAGACGGTCGCGTGCATTTCACCGCCGCCAACCTCAACTGCAAATACCACCGCAGCATCGAGCACCCGACCACCAGCCGCGTGCTCGGCGCGATGTTCGCCAATCAGCAGCACTTCGCCCATCACGCCGCGTTGCCGGCAGTGGCGCAGTTCGGCGACGAAGGTGCGGCCAACCACACACGTTTCTGCCGCGAATATGGCGAAGCGGGCGTCGAGTTTTTCGTATTCGGTCGCAGTGCCTTCGACAATCGCTACCCGGCGCCGCAGAAATATCCGGCGCGCCAGACCCTCGAAGCCTCGCAAGCCGTTGCGCGTCTGCACGGTCTGCGTGACGAAGGCGTGGTTTACGCGCAGCAAAACCCGAACGTGATCGATCAAGGCGTGTTCCACAACGACGTGATCGCCGTGGGTAACGGTGAAGTGCTGTTCTATCACGAGGACGCGTTCCTCGAGACCGATCAGATGCTGGCCGAACTGCAAAGCAAGCTCGCCAAAGTCGGCGGCAACTTCCAGTCCGTGTGTGTGCCGCGTTCGGCAGTCACCGTGGATGATGCGGTGCGTTCCTACCTGTTCAACAGCCAGTTGCTCTCGCGTCCTGACGGTTCGATGCTGCTGATCGTGCCGCAAGAGTGCCAGGCCAACGAGCGCGTCTGGACTTACCTGCAAGAGCTGACCAGCTCCGGCGGCCTGATCCGCGAAGTGAAAGTCTTCGATCTCAAGCAAAGCATGCAGAACGGTGGTGGCCCGGCGTGCCTGCGACTGCGCGTCGCGCTTAACGAAACCGAACTGGCGGCGGTCAACCCAGGGGTTATCATGACGCCACCGTTGTACGGTTCGTTGACCGCATGGGTTGAAAAGCACTACCGCGACCGCCTGAGCGAAACCGATCTGGCGGATCCGCAATTGCTGCTTGAATGCCGGACGGCACTGGATGAACTGACGCAAATCCTTAAACTGGGCGCGGTTTATCCATTCCAGATCAATTGATGGCCGGCGCGTCGCCTGAACGCGGCGCGCGGCTTGTCTCCCCAAGAGAGTAAAAACATGAGCGATTCCCTGCAGTTGATCCTTGAAGACACCGACGGCACGCAACTGCAAACCTCGTGCACCCGCGTCGCGGTCATGTGGCAAGGCAAAGAGCTGTGGATCCAGCAGGACGGCCGTGGCCAACTGCTGATCGGCGTGGACGTTGAAGAAGGTGACGCCGAGTACGCCAACCTGCTGCTGCGCCCATTGGCGACTAATCTGGTAAGTCTGCAACTGGAAATGGAACCGGCTGACGTCGGCGACGACGAAGACCACGTGCACGGCCCGGATTGCAACCACGATCACTAAGGAAACCGCTCTATGCTCGCCCTCGGCAAACTGCTTGAACTGACCCTCGCCGGCCGCGAACCGGCGGAGAAGACTCAACTGACTGTCGAAGGCGTGCGTATGCGCTGGTTGAGCGAAGGTGCGCTGGAAGTGCGGCCACCCGAAGCACGCGACAATGGCCTGGACCTGCTGCTGTCGGCAGGTATTCACGGCAACGAAACAGCGCCGATCGAGTTGCTTGACCGGCTGCTGCACGACATCGCCCGCGGCGATCTGAAGCCGCGCGCACGCATTCTGTTCCTGTTCGGCAACCCGGAAGCGATTCGCAAGGGCGAGCGTTTCGTCGAGCAGGACGTCAATCGGCTGTTCAACGGCCGTCATGAACAAAGCAGTGGCAGCGAAGCGCTGCGTGCCTGTGAGCTGGAACGTCTGGCGGCGAGTTTCTTCAGCCTGCCGGATCGCCAGCGTCTGCACTATGACCTGCACACGGCGATTCGCGGTTCGAAGATCGAACAGTTCGCACTCTATCCGTGGAAGGAAGGTCGCCAGCATTCGCGTCTGGAGCTGGCACGTCTGCGCGCTGCCGGAATGGAAGCGGTGCTGTTGCAGAACAAACCGTCGATCGTCTTCAGCTCGTACACCTACGACAAGCTCGGTGCCGAGGCTTTCACGCTGGAACTGGGCAAGGCGCGGCCGTTCGGGCAGAACGACGGGGTCAATGTCTCGCTGCTGGAAACCCGTCTGCAGCAGATCATTGAAGGCAACGAGCCGCAGATGGCTGAGCAGGGGCTGGACGGTTTGCAGCTGTTCAGCGTCGCCCGGGAAATCATCAAGCACAGCGATGCATTCCGCCTGAACCTGCCGCAGGACATCGAAAACTTTTCAGAGTTGGAAGTGGGTTACGTGCTGGCCGAGGATTTGGCCAATACCCGTTGGGTGATTGAGGAGGAGGGAGCACGCATCATCTTTCCCAATCCCAAGGTCAAGAACGGCTTGCGCGCGGGCATCCTGATCGTGCCGGCCACCGACGAAAACCTCGCCTGACAGCGATCTCTAAACCGGCACAAACCCAATGTGGGAGCGAGCCTGCTCGCGAAAGCGGTCTATCAGTCAACTTATCATCGACTGGCAGTTCCTCTTCGCGAGCAGGCTCGCTCCCACATTTGATTTGAGTGAGGTCAAAACCTCACTCGGCGTCAGACCGCTACAGCATGCGGCTCGGTGCGGCGCAGTGCGCGAACCTTGCGCAACGTATCGGCGCAAGTCCGCGCCGCTTCCTGGCCCTTGTGTACAAAGTGCTCAAAGAAGAACTTCTGATGCTCGTCACCGGCATGGAAGTGATGCGGCGTCAGGGACACCGAGAACACCGGCACTTCAGTTTCCAGCTGCACTTGCATCAGGCCGCTGACCACCGACTGAGCGACGAACTCGTGACGGTAGATGCCGCCGTCCACGACCAGGGCTGCGGCGACGATGCCGGCATAACGACCGGTTCTGGCCAGCAACTTGGCGTGCAGAGGCATTTCAAAAGCGCCGCCGACTTCGAAGATGTCGATGTCCGATTCCTGATAACCCAAGGCAAGCATTTCGGCGACGAAGCCTTTACGGCTCTGGTCGACGATTTCCTTGTGCCAGCAGGCCTGAATGAACGCGACGCGCTCGCCGTGAGGGTGTTTGCTTTTGCTGTCGATAGCGGTGGGTTGCATGTTCTGACTCCTGTTTGTGTGAAAAACAGGGCGTTATGAATCGAAAGGGATTCAAGGGTGCGCACACGCACAACATCGCGCGGACGGCCCTTTGGCGTTAATCCCGTTCTCTCTTCATCCGGACTATGACCGTCGGCCCCGGAATCACACCGGGTCTGCTGACCTTGCCACCGCGCACAACCCAAGCTGTGTTCGTCGCCAAGCGCTCGCGGGCTATGCGCATTGCGCGCAATTACCGCCGGTGGGGAATTGCACCCCGCCCTGAGAACGTTTTTGCCGCCCTTTATCGGGCGGCGCAGCGTTTTTAACACAGATTGTGGCTGTGTGCATTGCGCCTTTCTGATGATTGCCATCGAATTTTCTGGCGGTTCGAAACGACTTTTCCTTGCGCAAGGGTTGATTAATCCGAGCGATGACCGCAGTAATTCAACTTCGTAAAGGGATTTCCCCTGCTGATTAGAGGCCAGGTTCATGAGCGTTATCGATCTTCGCAGCGACACCGTCACCCAACCGACTCCCGCCATGCTCGATGCGATGACCGCAGCGGACACCGGTGATGACGTTTACGGCGAAGATCCGACGGTCAATCGTCTCGAGGCCGAACTGGCCAAGCGATTGGGTTTTGCTGCCGCATTGTTCGTACCGACGGGCACCATGAGCAATCTGTTGGGGTTGATGGCGCACTGTGAGCGCGGCGACGAATACATCGTTGGCCAGCAGGCGCACACCTACAAATATGAGGGCGGTGGCGCGGCGGTGCTGGGCTCGATCCAGCCGCAGCCGCTGGAAGTGCAGGCCGACGGTTCGCTGGATCTGGATCAGGTCGCGGCGGCGATCAAGCCTGACGACTTCCATTTCGCCCGGACTCGTTTGCTGGCGCTGGAAAACACCATGCAAGGCAAAGTCCTGCCGCTGGAGTATCTGGCCCGCGCCCGCCGCTTCACTCAGGACAAAGGCTTGCAACTGCACCTCGACGGCGCGCGCCTTTACAACGCGGCAATCAAGCTGGGCGTCGATGCTCGGGAAATCACTCGGTACTTTGATTCGGTGTCGGTGTGCCTGTCCAAAGGCCTTGGCGCGCCGGTGGGCTCAGTGCTGTGTGGCTCTGAGCAATTGATCGGCAAGGCTCGTCGCTTGCGCAAAATGGTTGGCGGCGGCATGCGTCAGGCCGGGCTGCTGGCAGCGGCGGGGCTGTATGCGCTGGACCACAATGTTGATCGTCTGGCAGACGACCATGCCAACGCACAGTTACTGGCCGAGGGCTTGAGTGAAGCAGGTTTCATCGTCGAACCGGTGCAAACCAACATGGTTTATGTGCAAATGGGTGAAAAAGCTGAAGCGATCAAGGCCTTTGCCGCCGAACGCGGGATCAAGTTGAGCGCTGCCGCACGTCTGCGCATGGTCACGCACATGGACGTCAAACGCTCGCAAATCGAGCAAGTGATCGCGACATTCGTCGAGTTTTCGCGCAAGTGATAGCGTTAGCCGTCCAATTGACCGTTTCTATCGTATAAACACGCTGTACCCCGCGCGCAGGGCCGATATAATGCGGCCCTTTGCCGTCGCTTCGTCTGTTGACGTTTCGAACAGGCCTTTGGCCGCAGCCTCCGTGGAAGAACCTAATGAAAAGCGCAGAAATCCGTGAAGCCTTCCTTCGCTTCTTCGAAGAGCAAGGCCACACCCGTGTAGCCTCCAGCTCTTTGATTCCGGGCAACGACCCGACCCTGCTGTTCACTAACGCGGGGATGAACCAGTTCAAGGACTGCTTCCTGGGCCAGGAAAAACGTGCGTACACCCGCGCGACCAGCAGCCAGAAATGCGTGCGTGCCGGTGGCAAGAACAGCGACCTGGAAAACGTCGGTTATACCGCTCGTCACCACACATTCTTCGAAATGCTCGGTAACTTCAGCTTCGGCGACTATTTCAAGCACGACGCGATTACCTTTGCCTGGACCTTCCTGACCGGCGTTCTGAAACTGCCGAAGGAAAAACTCTGGGTCACTGTCTACGCCTCCGACGACGAAGCGTATGACATCTGGACCAAAGAAATCGGTGTGCCGGTCGAGCGCATGATCCGCATCGGCGACAACAAAGGCGCGCCTTACGCCTCCGACAACTTCTGGACCATGGGCGATACCGGCCCGTGCGGCCCATGCACCGAGATTTTCTACGATCACGGCGACCACATCTGGGGCGGCCCACCGGGCTCGCCGGAAGAAGACGGCGACCGTTACATCGAGATCTGGAACAACGTGTTCATGCAGTTCAACCGCACCGCCGATGGCGTGTTGCATCCGTTGCCAGCGCCGTCGGTCGATACCGGCATGGGCCTGGAGCGGATCAGTGCGGTGATGCAGCACGTCAATTCCAACTACGACATTGACCTGTTCAAGAACCTGCTGAAGGCCTCCGCTGAAGCCATCGGTTGCGAAAATGGCGACCAGTCTTCGCTCAAGGTTGTTTCCGACCACATCCGTTCGTGCGGCTTCCTGATCGCCGACGGCGTGCTGCCGTCCAACGAAGGTCGCGGTTATGTACTGCGCCGGATCATCCGTCGCGCTTGCCGTCACGGTAACAAGCTGGGCGCCACCGGCAGCTTCTTCTACAAGATCGTCGCGGCGCTGGTCGCCGAGATGGGCGAAGCGTTCCCGGAACTGAAGAAGCAGCAGAGCAACATCGAACGTGTGCTCAAGGCTGAAGAAGAGCAGTTCTCCAAAACGCTGGAGCACGGCCTGAAGATCCTCGAGCAGGATCTGCTGGAACTCAAAGGCACCGTGGTGCCGGGCGACGTGGTGTTCAAACTCTACGACACCTACGGTTTCCCGATGGACCTGACCGCCGACATCGCCCGCGAGCGCAGCCTGACTGTCGACGAAGCCGGTTTCGAACGTGAGATGGAAGCCCAGCGTGTTCGCGCGCGTTCGGCCAGCTCCTTCGGTCTGGACTACAACACCCTGGTCAAGGTTGATGTCGCCACCGAATTCACCGGTTACAAAGACACCAGCGGTTCGGCAAAAATTGTCGCTATCTATAAAGATGGTCAGTCGGTCGACGTCTTGAATGAGGGCGAAGAGGCGGTGATCGTTCTGAATCAGACGCCGTTCTACGCTGAATCCGGCGGCCAGATCGGCGACTGCGGTTTCCTGCAGGCAGGTAACGCGCGTTTCGACGTACGTGACACCACCAAGACCGGTGGCGCCTTTCTGCACCACGGCGTGCTGGACTCGGGCAGCCTGACCATTGGCGCGCCAGTGGAAACCCACGTCGATGCCGAAGTGCGTCACGCTACCTCGCTGAACCACTCGGCCACGCACTTGCTGCACGCTGCATTGCGTCAGGTCTTGGGCGAGCACGTTCAGCAGAAAGGTTCGTTGGTGGATAGCCAGCGTCTGCGTTTCGACTTCAGTCACTTTGAAGCAATCAAGCCGGAACAGATCAAAGCGCTGGAAGATATCGTCAACGCGGAGATCCGTAAGAACTCCGCGGTTGAAACCGAAGAAACCGACATCGAAACCGCGAAGAACAAAGGCGCCATGGCGCTGTTCGGCGAGAAGTATGGCGACAACGTGCGCGTGCTGAGCATGGGCGGCGATTTCTCCGTCGAACTGTGTGGCGGTATCCACGCCAACCGTACCGGCGATATCGGCCTGCTGAAAATCATCAGCGAAGGCGGTGTGGCATCAGGCGTGCGTCGTATCGAGGCAGTCACTGGTGCTGCAGCACTGGCTTACTTGAACGCGGCAGAAGAACAACTCAAGGAAGCGGCCAGCCTGGTCAAGGGCAGCCGCGACAACCTGATCGACAAGCTGTCGGCTGTGCTGGAGCGCAACCGCCAACTGGAGAAACAGCTGGAGCAGTTACAGGCCAAGGCTGCCAGTGCCGCGGGCGACGATCTGTCGAACTCGGCAGTGGACGTCAAGGGTGTGAAGGTTCTGGCCGCACGTCTGGATGGTCAGGACGGCAAGGCGCTGCTGGCGCTGGTTGATCAGCTGAAAAACAAACTCGGCCGCGCAGTGATCCTGCTCGGCAGTGTCCATGAGGAAAAGGTCGTACTGGTTGCAGGCGTAACCAAGGACCTGACTGGCCAACTCAAAGCCGGTGATTTGATGAAGCAGGCTGCTGCGGCAGTGGGCGGGAAGGGCGGTGGTCGTCCGGACATGGCGCAGGGCGGCGGTGTCGACGCCGACGCACTGGATGGTGCTTTGGCGCTGACCGTTCCATTCGTCGAGCAGGGTTTATAAGGCAGTCCGCCCGGCCCGCAGTCTAGTGGCGGGTCCGGCGGCTGTTCGAGTGATTATTGGGCGCCCTTCATGGGCAGAGGCGGCTTTGAAATGGCTTTGATCGTACAGAAATTTGGAGGCACCTCGGTCGGTACCGTCGAGAGAATCGAGCAGGTCGCCGACAAGGTTAAGAAATTCCGCGATGCCGGCGATGACCTGGTGGTTGTGCTGTCTGCAATGAGCGGCGAAACCAACCGTCTGATCGATCTGGCCAAGCAAATCAGTGGCGACACTCAACCGGTTCCGCGTGAGCTGGACGTGATTGTTTCCACCGGCGAGCAGGTGACGATTGCCCTGCTGGCCATGGCGCTGATCAAGCGCGGTGTGCCGGCGGTGTCGTACACCGGTAATCAGGTGCGGATCCTGACCGACAGTGCGCACAATAAAGCGCGTATCTTGCAGATTGATGACCAGAAGATTCGCGGTGATCTGAAAGCAGGTCGCGTGGTGGTTGTCGCCGGTTTCCAGGGCGTCGACGAGCACGGCAACATCACCACCCTCGGTCGTGGCGGTTCCGACACTACCGGCGTGGCACTGGCTGCCGCGTTGAAGGCTGACGAGTGCCAGATCTACACCGACGTTGATGGTGTCTACACCACCGACCCGCGCGTTGTGCCGGTCGCTCAGCGTCTGGACAAGATTACCTTTGAAGAGATGCTGGAAATGGCCAGCCTCGGTTCTAAGGTGTTGCAGATCCGTGCGGTGGAATTCGCCGGCAAGTACAACGTTCCGCTGCGCGTACTGCACAGCTTCAAGGAGGGTCCGGGCACCCTCATTACTATTGATGAAGAGGAAACCATGGAACAGCCGATCATTTCCGGCATCGCTTTCAACCGCGATGAAGCCAAGCTGACCATCCGTGGTGTGCCAGACACCCCGGGCGTGGCGTTCAAGATTCTCGGCCCGATCAGTGCCGCGAACATCGAAGTCGACATGATCGTGCAGAACGTCGCGCACGATAACACCACCGACTTCACCTTCACCGTGCACCGCAACGACTACCAGGCCGCACAGACCGTGCTGGAAAACACCGCTCGCGAGATCGGTGCCCGTGAAGTGGTTGGCGACACCAAGATTGCCAAGGTCTCGATCGTCGGCGTCGGCATGCGTTCCCACGCAGGTGTGGCCAGCCGCATGTTCGAATCCCTGGCGAAAGAAAGCATCAACATCCAGATGATCTCGACCTCGGAAATCAAGGTTTCCGTGGTGATTGAAGAGAAGTACCTGGAACTGGCCGTGCGCGCCCTGCACACGGCTTTCGAACTGGATGCTCCGGCCCGTCAGGGCGAGTAATTCCGTTTCTTGAAGGGCGCGGTCTGACCGCGCCCTTTATTTTTTGAATGGCGCGAGCCCTGAACTGTTCTTTTGCTCGCGCTGGTCAATACTCAGGCATGTAGGGCTACGATCGCTCCGGTTGTAGGTCGGGTGCCTTTTTTTTGCAGACTGTTGTCCCTGAAATGAATTGCGTGAGGAGAAAGGTATGCTGATTCTGACTCGTCGGTGCGCAGAAAGCCTGATTATCGGTGATGGCGAAATCACCGTGACCGTGCTCGGCGTTAAAGGAAACCAAGTGCGTATCGGCGTCAACGCCCCGAAAGAGGTTGCCGTGCACCGTGAGGAAATTTACCTGCGTATAAAGAAAGAGAAGGACGAAGAACCAAGCCATTAATTTTTATCGATTTTTATGTTTGCAAACGGGGAAAAGGTTGGTTAAGATACGCCCCGTGTTGCGGAGAGCTGGCCGAGTGGCCGAAGGCGCTCCCCTGCTAAGGGAGTACACCTCAAAAGGGTGTCGGGGGTTCGAATCCCCCGTTCTCCGCCATTATTTGCTTAGTACGTTGTAATCTGGCTTTTTCTGTAAGTTGTTGAAATTAATAGAAAAAGTGGTTGGAATAGAGATTAGACGGGCTATAATGCGGCGCAACAAATGCACTCGTAGCTCAGCTGGATAGAGTACTCGGCTACGAACCGAGCGGTCACAGGTTCGAATCCTGTCGAGTGCACCATTTAAGAGTCAGTTACAGCAATGTAAATGACTTGGCTTCAACCAGGTGTGATCTGGTCTAACAAACACAAATGCACTCGTAGCTCAGCTGGATAGAGTACTCGGCTACGAACCGAGCGGTCACAGGTTCGAATCCTGTCGAGTGCACCATTTAAGAGTTAGTTGCAGCAATGTGAATAACTTGGTTTCAGCCAGTTGTGGTCTGGTCTAAAAACACAAATGCACTCGTAGCTCAGCTGGATAGAGTACTCGGCTACGAACCGAGCGGTCACAGGTTCGAATCCTGTCGAGTGCACCATATACCAAAAAGCCCGCGTTTAACGCGGGCTTTTTGCTGTCCGGGATTTGGCTTTTGCTTTCACGCATCCTCGCTCGTCAAAATCAATTTGAGCCGAACGTCCTCGCTTGAGGTCGTATCGATAGCTCGTCGTCGATGTTCGGATATTTACCTTGTGCGGTTTACCTAGCGCGCTCTCGACATCTTGTTGGCTCATGCCGGCAATGACACGGCGATTGATGATCGCTTCGCGACGTTGCCTGGCGTCGATCAGGTTTCCGCATCTGTCTTCAGCGTGACCAACAATCCCCAGTGCTCGAGTTTTTGTTGTCATCCCGGATATTTCTTCATGGTTGTGTTCCGGCATCACCGCCACGACTGATCCGGGGGAATAGGGGTGGACTTCCTGTGCTGAGCGCTGCTCGCCGTGCGCACAACTCATCGAGGTGAAGGTGATGCTGCCATCATCGGCTTCGCAACGATGGAGGGTAAGGGCGGCCCCGGTGGGCGGCAGGCAGAGCAGACAGGTGAGCACAAGGTGGGATGGTTTCAATGGCATTCGGCGTCCTCCATGACGATCTACGCTCAAGGGTAGTCGCTACATTTTCAAGCGCCGGTGTGTTTTCTTTTCAGGATGAGTCGTCGCATTTGCAGGGATCAGGACAGTGCTCAGGTTTGTTTCGCAAGCGCTTGTTTCGACCGCGATTTTTTAACGTTTTAAACCGTCAGGCGGTGTATCATTGCGCCCGTCAGCCCCGCCGGGGCTTATGGAAAACCTCCATGGACTTACCCAGTAGTTACTCAGTAAATAGTTTCACCAATCATGAATTGACTGATTGATCCTTCCGGCGTGCCCCGCTGCTGGGAGTGGAGTTCGCCTATGTCTGAAATCGAAGTAAAGAAATCACAAGAAAGCCTGCAGGATCGCCTGGCTCAGGTCGTCGAACTGCTGCAGCGTCAGCGGGTCGTGGAAGACCTGACTCACCGCCAGGAAGGCGCGCATCACGATCGCGTCGAAAATCTGGTTCACCGACAAAATCTCGTCGAGCTGCAACGCAAGCTCGATGATCTGCACTCTGCCGACGTCGCCTACATCCTTGAAGCCTTGCCGCTGGACGATCGTCTGACGCTCTGGCAATTGGTCAAGGCTGATCGCGACGGCGACATTCTTCTCGAAGTATCCGACTCCGTTCGTGAAACGCTGATCGCCGACATGGACGATCACGAGCTCTTGGCTGCGGCCAAGGACATGGACGCCGACGAACTTGCTGACCTGGCTTCCGAGCTGCCGCGAGACGTCGTCCATGAGCTGATGGAGAGTCTGGATAACCAGCAACGTGAACGCGTACGGTCGGCCCTGTCTTACGACGACGAGCAGGTCGGTGCGTTGATGGACTTCGAGATGGTCACCATCCGTGAGGATGTCAGTCTCGAAGTGGTTCTGCGTTATCTGCGTCGACTCAAAGAGCTCCCCGGCCACACCGACAAGCTGTTTGTGGTCGATTACGACGGCGTGCTCAAGGGTGTGTTGCCGATCAAGCGTCTGCTGGTCAACGATCCGGAGAAACAGGTTGCCGAGGTGATGGCCAGCGATCCGGTGAGTTTCCATCCGGACGAAGGTGCTTACGACGCCGCTCAGGCGTTCGAGCGTTACGACTTGATCTCGGCCCCTGTAGTCGACAAGAACGGCAAGTTGATCGGCCGTCTGACGATCGACGAAATGGTCGACCTGATTCGTGAAGAAAGCGAGAGCGAAGTTCTCAACATGGCCGGTTTGCGTGAAGAGGAAGACATCTTCGCCTCCGTCTGGAAGTCTTTACGCAACCGTTGGGCATGGCTGGCGGTCAACCTGATCACTGCGTTTGTCGCCTCTCGAGTGATCGGTCTGTTCGAAGGCTCGATCGAGAAGCTGGTAGCGCTCGCAGCGCTGATGCCGATCGTGGCGGGTATCGGCGGCAATTCCGGTAACCAGACGATCACCATGATTGTTCGCGCCATGGCGCTCGACCAAGTCAGCACTGGCAATACCTCGCGTCTGATGCGCAAGGAGTTGGCGGTGGGCTTGATTAACGGCTTGGTCTGGGGCGGTGTGATCGGCGTCGTTGCTTATCTGCTCTACGGCAGTTGGTCGTTGGGCGTGGTAATGACGGCAGCGATGACGCTGAATCTATTGCTGGCTGCGTTGATGGGGGTGTTGATCCCTATGACCCTGGCGAAGATGGGGCGAGATCCGGCGATGGGGGCGAGCGTGATGATCACTGCGATGACGGACAGCGGTGGTTTCTTCATCTTCCTCGGGCTGGCGACAATCTTCCTGCTCTGATCGGTATTAGCGAAACAGCCCGCCAATTGGCGGGCTTTTTTGTGGCTGCGAAATCTCAAATGCCGCGCAAAAAAAAGCCAGCAATTAAGCTGGCTTGAGATGTTCGGTATGGCTCAGGACGCGTCTGCTGCCATTTCGGCGTCATGGGCAATCAAGGACACCAAAGCGTTTTGCTGACGATGAGACAGCTGGCGGAAACGTTGCAACAGCTCGCGCTCGTGCAACGACAGTTCCGGGCTGTCCAGGCGCATGCTCAGCTCTTCGCCCAGTGCACCTTCCTGAATAAGACTCTGCTCAAGGCGCGCAATGATCTCGGAGTTCATGCTGCGATGATGATTGCGAGCCACCTCGGCAATGCGTTCACGCATTCCGTCTGGCAGACGTACGACGAACTTGTCAGCCGTACGGCTGGAATAAATTGCCTGTTTCAATGGGCGCATATATTTAACCGGTTAGTTCAGGGGAGCGGTTCTCGGGATTGGCCGCAGGATGTGTGGTAGGACAAGCATCCGCGCCAAATGGTTCAACCTGAATTGTTAAGAGGCCCGCATCATGCCTCAAAATTGCCAGATCATTGGCGTCAATTCTGTGACAAATATTGAGCTGGGTAAAGGCGTAATGCCAGCACCAATTATCAGAAATGCGGACTGGTTAGAAATCTTCACCTCTGTCCGCATCCTTGTCCGCTTCCTGCTGCACATCAATTGATGTCCGATAGCATCAGAACGTGCATGCTATGCGGGTTCTGCATCCTTGTTCCTTACCTGTACAGGATAGTGGCAAATTGCCGATTTACTAGTGGCATACACCTGCTGGAGGGCGTTTTCAGGATGGATGGCAAGCTAATTTACTTGATGGGGCCGTCCGGGTCAGGCAAGGACAGTTTGATCGAGGCTGCGCGAGCCCCCTTACGTGCATTGAACTGTGAAGTGATGCGTCGGGTGATCACGCGATCTGCCGAATCGGTGGGGGAGGATGCTGTTGGGGTGACACCGGATGAGTTTGAGCAGCGTGAGCGCGCCGGCGAATTTTCATTGGCCTGGCGTGCCAATGGTCTCGCCTACGGGATTCCAGTGGAAATGGATCAATGGCTGAATGCCGGACGGCATGTATTGGTCAATGGTTCCCGGGCCAATCTGCGTCAAGCAATGGAGCGCTATCCCGCGCTGCTGCCAGTTTTGCTGACAGTTCGGGGTGAGGTGTTGCGAGAGCGTCTGCTCAAGCGCGGTCGAGAAACGCTTGAGCAAATTGACGCAAGACTGGATCGCAATATGTTGTTCAAGGATAGGCGGTCAAGTGATGAGCCGGTAAATGTCATTGATAATTCCGGGGAGCTGGCGGAGGCCGTCAGTGATCTTTTGCGTCTGATCAGGCTCAGCGTAAAACCGGATCAAATTTGATCTTTCTTCCCGCAGCCAGTGCCAACACAAATAGTGTGGCAAAAATGGCGCAGCCAATCAGGGGCAGGGTGATTTCAGCGCCCTCGAACAGCGATAAATGCACAACGCCACTCAATAGGGCGAGGATCAGAAATCCCGCAGCTGACTTGGACATGTTTTACTCCTGAAGATGTTTCAAAAAACCAGATATTCGGAGGTCAGTGCTGGTCGCACCTGCTCGGAGTTACTGACGGCCTGTGGGGTAGAGGTGTCCTGATCGTTCAGCACCGCCAGTTGGGGGGCTTTTTGTACCTGCAAGTAATGCGGCATGCGCTGGGCCAATGGCTTCTGTGTTGCACGCTCGGGCACAAACTGGAAGCTCACCAAAACCGCTAGAGCAATTGCATTTGCAAGCAAAAGGGCGTTGTTCATGGATGTAGCTCCGAATGTTCTTCGATAGAGCAGACAAAGCAGCCGTCGTGCCAACAGTTTAACCTCTGTTAAGTCCTTTAAAAACAAGCATTTGAGCGGGTTTCTCGAATTGTGCAGATTGCAATCTGCAACAGTGGCTTTTCTGGGGGCGTGCAAAATGCACGGTAAATCTTCCCGCAGCATTGCAGGCCGCTTGCCTACACTTAAAAGCCAAACGGACGACATGACAAATCAGGGTTCGGTGGTTAACATGCACGCCGTCCGTCATGCAGCGTCTGCTGCGACAAAGCGTGTGTCTCAGTAGCTCAATTGGATAGAGCATCCCCCTCCTAAGGGGAAGGTTGGCAGTTCGAACCTGCCCTGGGACACCATCTATTGTTGAAACTCCCCTCCTTTAATACTCGATGGTCTTGAAGCGCTCAATCAGCAGGCGTGGCAAGGCCTAGTCGTAATTTGTATGCGCTTTCTCTTGGAGGGCTTTCTGGTTGAGTTCGAATCAGGCATGGGAGTTGTGTCTATATAGAGGGAGCTTTTTCGCCTGCTTTGATAGAAAAGTGAAATTAACGGTTGACGGCAGATTCAGGATGTCTATAATTCGCCCCACTTCCGGCGCAGTCGAAACGGAAAACTCCTTGATATTCAATGAGTT
>NZ_CP087175.1:4377500-4777500 GCF_024748675.1 Pseudomonas sp. B21-041 | reverse complement strand
GTATAACCAGATTGCTTGGGGTTATATGGTCAAGTGAAGAAGCGCATACGGTGGATGCCTTGGCAGTCAGAGGCGATGAAAGACGTGGTAGCCTGCGAAAAGCTTCGGGGAGTCGGCAAACAGACTTTGATCCGGAGATGTCTGAATGGGGGAACCCAGCCATCATAAGATGGTTATCTTGTACTGAATACATAGGTGCAAGAGGCGAACCAGGGGAACTGAAACATCTAAGTACCCTGAGGAAAAGAAATCAACCGAGATTCCCTTAGTAGTGGCGAGCGAACGGGGACTAGCCCTTAAGTGGCTTTGAGATTAGCGGAACGCTCTGGAAAGTGCGGCCATAGTGGGTGATAGCCCTGTACGCGAAAATCTCTTAGTCATGAAATCGAGTAGGACGGAGCACGAGAAACTTTGTCTGAATATGGGGGGACCATCCTCCAAGGCTAAATACTACTGACTGACCGATAGTGAACTAGTACCGTGAGGGAAAGGCGAAAAGAACCCCGGAGAGGGGAGTGAAATAGATCCTGAAACCGTATGCGTACAAGCAGTGGGAGCCCACTTTGTTGGGTGACTGCGTACCTTTTGTATAATGGGTCAGCGACTTATTTTCAGTGGCGAGCTTAACCGAATAGGGGAGGCGTAGCGAAAGCGAGTCTTAATAGGGCGTCTAGTCGCTGGGAATAGACCCGAAACCGGGCGATCTATCCATGGGCAGGTTGAAGGTTGGGTAACACTAACTGGAGGACCGAACCGACTACCGTTGAAAAGTTAGCGGATGACCTGTGGATCGGAGTGAAAGGCTAATCAAGCTCGGAGATAGCTGGTTCTCCTCGAAAGCTATTTAGGTAGCGCCTCATGTATCACTGTAGGGGGTAGAGCACTGTTTCGGCTAGGGGGTCATCCCGACTTACCAAACCGATGCAAACTCCGAATACCTACAAGTGCCGAGCATGGGAGACACACGGCGGGTGCTAACGTCCGTCGTGAAAAGGGAAACAACCCAGACCGTCAGCTAAGGTCCCAAAGTTATGGTTAAGTGGGAAACGATGTGGGAAGGCTTAGACAGCTAGGAGGTTGGCTTAGAAGCAGCCACCCTTTAAAGAAAGCGTAATAGCTCACTAGTCGAGTCGGCCTGCGCGGAAGATGTAACGGGGCTCAAACCATACACCGAAGCTACGGGTATCACCTTCGGGTGATGCGGTAGAGGAGCGTTCTGTAAGCCTGTGAAGGTGAGTTGAGAAGCTTGCTGGAGGTATCAGAAGTGCGAATGCTGACATGAGTAACGACAATGGGTGTGAAAAACACCCACGCCGAAAGACCAAGGTTTCCTGCGCAACGTTAATCGACGCAGGGTTAGTCGGTCCCTAAGGCGAGGCTGAAAAGCGTAGTCGATGGAAAACAGGTTAATATTCCTGTACTTCTGGTTATTGCGATGGAGGGACGGAGAAGGCTAGGCCAGCTTGGCGTTGGTTGTCCAAGTTTAAGGTGGTAGGCTGAGATCTTAGGTAAATCCGGGATCTTAAGGCCGAGAGCTGATGACGAGTGTTCTTTTAGAACACGAAGTGGTTGATGCCATGCTTCCAAGAAAAGCTTCTAAGCTTCAGGTAACCAGGAACCGTACCCCAAACCGACACAGGTGGTTGGGTAGAGAATACCAAGGCGCTTGAGAGAACTCGGGTGAAGGAACTAGGCAAAATGGCACCGTAACTTCGGGAGAAGGTGCGCCGGTGAGGGTGAAGGACTTGCTCCGTAAGCTCATGCCGGTCGAAGATACCAGGCCGCTGCGACTGTTTATTAAAAACACAGCACTCTGCAAACACGAAAGTGGACGTATAGGGTGTGACGCCTGCCCGGTGCCGGAAGGTTAATTGATGGGGTTAGCTAACGCGAAGCTCTTGATCGAAGCCCCGGTAAACGGCGGCCGTAACTATAACGGTCCTAAGGTAGCGAAATTCCTTGTCGGGTAAGTTCCGACCTGCACGAATGGCGTAACGATGGCGGCGCTGTCTCCACCCGAGACTCAGTGAAATTGAAATCGCTGTGAAGATGCAGTGTATCCGCGGCTAGACGGAAAGACCCCGTGAACCTTTACTATAGCTTTGCACTGGACTTTGAATTTGCTTGTGTAGGATAGGTGGGAGGCTTTGAAGCGTGGACGCCAGTTCGCGTGGAGCCATCCTTGAAATACCACCCTGGCAACTTTGAGGTTCTAACTCAGGTCCGTTATCCGGATCGAGGACAGTGTATGGTGGGTAGTTTGACTGGGGCGGTCTCCTCCTAAAGAGTAACGGAGGAGTACGAAGGTGCGCTCAGACCGGTCGGAAATCGGTCGTAGAGTATAAAGGCAAAAGCGCGCTTGACTGCGAGACAGACACGTCGAGCAGGTACGAAAGTAGGTCTTAGTGATCCGGTGGTTCTGTATGGAAGGGCCATCGCTCAACGGATAAAAGGTACTCCGGGGATAACAGGCTGATACCGCCCAAGAGTTCATATCGACGGCGGTGTTTGGCACCTCGATGTCGGCTCATCACATCCTGGGGCTGAAGCCGGTCCCAAGGGTATGGCTGTTCGCCATTTAAAGTGGTACGCGAGCTGGGTTTAGAACGTCGTGAGACAGTTCGGTCCCTATCTGCCGTGGACGTTTGAGATTTGAGAGGGGCTGCTCCTAGTACGAGAGGACCGGAGTGGACGAACCTCTGGTGTTCCGGTTGTCACGCCAGTGGCATTGCCGGGTAGCTATGTTCGGGAAAGATAACCGCTGAAAGCATCTAAGCGGGAAACTTGCCTCAAGATGAGATCTCACTGGAACCTTGAGTTCCCTGAAGGGCCGTCGAAGACTACGACGTTGATAGGTTGGGTGTGTAAGCGCTGTGAGGCGTTGAGCTAACCAATACTAATTGCCCGTGAGGCTTGACCATATAACACCCAAGCAATTTGCGTCGAAGAGACCAGATTGCGGTGTGTGAAGACGAAACGAACCGAAAGTTCGATGTTCACAAACACCGAAAGCTATCACATACCCAATTTGCTGAAGCGAGGCCATTTGGCCACGACTCAGTACCCGAATTTCTTGACGACCATAGAGCGTTGGAACCACCTGATCCCATCCCGAACTCAGCAGTGAAACGATGCATCGCCGATGGTAGTGTGGGGTTTCCCCATGTGAGAGTAGGTCATCGTCAAGATTAAATTCCGAAACCCCAATTGCGAAAGCAGTTGGGGTTTTGTTTTGCCCGCAGGAAAGTTTCAGCTCGCGACAGGTAATACGTTCACCAACGTATTACCTGCCCCAACCGTCGCTAACCTTGAGCGCGAGAAGTCATGCTACGCGCCGTCGTCCGTTTCAACTTTACCCAGTGCTGCGCTCACGGCGCTGACATGGCGTTTGCCATTCACGTCATAACTAAGCCCAGTGGCTTCGGCATCCGGTTTGCGCAATACCAGTTGTGCCGACAATCCTTCCTTTTCGTAGTAGCTGCCGAACCAGTTGATCAACGCGCCGATATAACAATCATTGCCAATGACAACCCCCAGATTCGTGACAACTTCGAGGGTGTAGGGCGCCATGCCATAGCTGTAATAGTCGTTTTCTCCTGCGCCACTGGCCGGGACAGGGCAGAGCGGCGTGTTCGCTGAACTGACTTCTCCCGCCTGCGTCGCTTTGCTTATCGCCCGGTCAAGTGTCTGTTGCAGAGCGGGCTCCAACTCGTAAGTGGTGGTGCCGTCTTCCTTATGTTGAAGGGTGGGCACCTTCAGGTCGTAACGGTAATGAACCGCTATCGTCGGTACCCGATTGTTGATTCTGAGCGGGTTTAGCAAGTAAAGCTGATCAACTCCGTAGGCACCACTGCGATAAGCCGCATACACTTTTCCACGGATACTTATCCATTTTGCTGATTGGTTGGCGCCGCGGTCATTGGTGTGGAACAACGAACTTTCCGCGGCCGGGCTTCTCTTGATGAAACGCTCGCCGGTTCGCCGCCAGGTCTCCGTGTAGGTAAACAGACCTGTGCCGCCGGTGTAGGTATCGACGATAAGGTCGCGCTGACCATCGTCGTCCATGTCCAGCAGGGTGTACGTGGAGTGACCGAAATCGGCAGCGCCGGAAATGTCCGACGTCCTCAGCGCCTGCCACTCGTCTGGCGTGAGACCTGCGGGCTTCGATTTCGGAAAGTGCGTGTCGCTTGGATCATCCTTGTCGACGTCTCCAGAGAACGAGGTCTTGCCCGCGCGGATGCCAAAGGCTTCAAGCGTACGCTCCAGGGCAAACTCCGGATTATCCTTGCTCGCTGCTTGAATGCTGTTGCTCAGTTCATGCATCACTTGCGTATCGAGGTCATCCGGTGGGTAGGCAAGCGCGTCCGTCAACAGTGCCTGAAGGACTTTCAGGCGCTCGTCATAACGCTGATTCAGGCACGAGACATCGTCGGCGCATTCATTGCGAGCCTTTAACCACAGTCGTTGAGTACGTTTCAGTTCGGGCTGTACCTGGGCGGACGCCTTTATTAATGCTCGATAAACAGAGCCCATCTGTACATCTTGTTCATAAAGTCCTTTGCCCGCGCAAACAGTGTTTTCGGCGGCATTCGCCGCTTTTGTGCAATCCATTCCAGCCGCCATTGCCTGCTGAACAAACAGCAGAGCGCAAGCGGACACGATGTAGCGTCCTTTGATGTACACGATGTAAGCCTTGTAGTGGGAAGTTGTCTTGGCGCGCAGGGTAAATGCTCGCAGAGGAATCTTGAAGCGCTGGCTTCAGGGAACCGCACTTCTGGCCGATAACCCATTCGGTGACTTAAAAGTCGCGCGAAATCGCTTGATAGCATTTTGCCGCCAGCTATCATCTGCGCGCCTGAAATTGCCCTCACTTCAATTGCCTGGAAATCTTCGATGCTGTCGTATCACCAAAAAAGTTTTCTGATCGTCGATGATTTCTCGGATTTCCGCAGTTCCGTGCGTTCGATGCTGCGTGAGCTCGGGGTCAAGGACGTCGACACGGCCGATACCGGTGAGCAGGCGCTGAAGATGTGCGCGCAGAAGTCCTACGATTTCATCCTGCAGGATTTCCATCTCGGCGATGGCAAGAAGAACGGCCAGCAGGTGCTCGAAGATCTGATGTCGGAAAAGCTCATCAGCCATGAAGCGGTGTTTGTCATGGTGACGGCCGAGACCAGTCAGGCGATGGTGCTCAGTGCTCTGGAGCACGAACCGGATGCGTACCTGACCAAGCCGTTCAACCGCTCCGGCCTGGCCCAGCGCCTGGAGCGTCTGGAACAGCGCAAGACGTTGCTCAAACCGATTCTACAAGCCCTCGATCGCGGCAAGCCGGTCGAGGTGCTTAACGCCTGCATCGCCCTGTGCAAGCAGGACATTCGCTATTCACCGCTGTGCCTGCGTTATCGCGCCGATGCGCTGCGCGAGATGAATCAGAACGAAGCGCTGGAACGACTCTATGACAGCATCATTGCTGACCGGCCGTTGCCATGGGCATTTGCCGGACTTGGCAAATTGCTGTTCAAGCGTGGCCAAGTGGCGCAAGCCAAGGGCGTTTATGAAAAGGCCCTGAAGGTGTTCCCGATGATGCCGGCGCTGTACGACGGCATGGCCGATGTACTGGTCGCCGAAGGCGATAGCAAAGGTGCGCAACGGGTGCTGGAGGAGGCGATTCGCCTGTCTCCCTTGGCGGTGCGTCGGCAGGCGTTGCTGGGCAAACTGGCGATGGCCAACGAAGACTTCGACACCGCGTCCCGCGCCTATCGTCAGGCCGTAGCGCAAGGCGCGCAGTCGCGCTTCAAGGATCCGGAAAGTAATCTCGGCCTGGCTCACGCGCTGATCAGCAAAGGCAGTGAGCGCGGGCTCGACACGCGCACACGCCTGGAGATCAACACCACGCTCAGTGCGGTGGCCAAAGAAAACCCGAGCGACCCCGGCCTGCAGATTCGCGCGCGTCTGATGAAAGCCACCAGCCTGCTGCTCAACGATGCCGAGACCGCTGACAAGCTCACCGAGCAAGCGCTGATGCGCCTCGACGGCATGGAGCAGTTCATGAGTCCGGAAGCTGCGCTGTTGGTCGCCAAGCAATTGCAGATGCTCGGACAGGCCGAGGCGGGCACCTCGATGCTCAAGAGCTGCGCGGAGATCTACGGTGACGATCCGGCAGTAATGAAAGACATCGCCAAGCTCACTGATGACCCGACTATCCTCAGTTCCAGCAACGCCGCTGCTGACCTCAACCGTCAGGGCGTGCGCGTGTACAAGACCGGCAACCTGGTGGAGGCCCGTGATGTGTTCCGCAAGGCGCTGAAGATGCAACCGAAGAACATCAGTATTGCGCTGAACATGGCCCAGTCGCTGCTCCACGGCACCGACACCAGTGTGCCGTCGGCGGAACTGGAAGAATGTCGGGCCTGCCTGAAAATGGTTGGCCTGATGCCCGACACCGACGCGCGTTTTGCGCGTTATCAGAAGCTGAAAAGCAAGGCGTTTGGCGAATGAACCACGACGAGCAAGCTCTGGATTTTTCTACGGTGATCGCCTCCACCGTCCACGACATGAAGAACTCGCTGGCCATGCTCATGCAGGCCCACAGCGAATGGCTGGCGCGGTTGCCTGAGGCGCAACGGCTAGGCGCGGAGCAAGGCGTGATCGACTTCGAGTTTGCCCATCTCAACGGCATGCTGGTGCAACTGCTCGGGCTGTACAAGCTCGGCGTCAACCAGATGCCGCTGCAACCGGCCTATCACGAACTCGATGACTTTATCGAGGCGCAACTGGCGGCGCATCAGGAGGTGTTTGCCAGTCGCGGGATCATCGCCACCTATGAAGTCGATCCGCTGAGCCCGTTGGGCTTCTTCGACCGTGAGCTGATTGCTTCGGTGCTGGGCAACTGCATCAATAACGCCATTCGTTACGCCCGCGAATCGCTGCTGATCACCGTCAGTGACGAGGCCGGGCAACTGGTGCTGAGTATCAACGACGACGGCGACGGTTATCCGGCCGAGATGCTCGAGCGCCAGGCCGATTATGTACAGGGCATCAATCACAGCAGTGGCAGCACCGGGCTCGGTTTGTATTTCGCCAATCGTATCGCGGCGCTGCATCAGCGC
Organism: Pseudomonas sp. B21-041; assembly: GCF_024748675.1. Taxonomy (NCBI): domain Bacteria; kingdom Pseudomonadati; phylum Pseudomonadota; class Gammaproteobacteria; order Pseudomonadales; family Pseudomonadaceae; genus Pseudomonas; species Pseudomonas sp. B21-041. Next base: position 4,770,391 of record NZ_CP087175.1, on the reverse strand, counting down.
AATGGTGTCGAAGGACGCACCGAAATCCGCAACGGCGGACCGCTTGGCGGCGGGGTGTTCAGCCTATATCTGCCGTGACACAGGTTTTTGTTTGACGCTGCTTGATATTCCGAACAGCCGGAGCCTATTTTGTGCGGGTCGCCGTTCGCGGCTCGCACAATAACAAGGATTGCGTCATGACAACCGATGGCCAGCGTTCACTCGCGCAGCGATTGACCGGCATTGATGAGATTGAGTGTGTTACGCCGGATTTGAATGGCGTGCCGCGCGGCAAAGTGATGACCGCTGAGGGTTTCCTCGAAGGGCGGCGTCTGCAACTGGCCCGTGGCGTGCTGTTGCAATGCATCATGGGTGGTTACCCGGCAGCACGGTTTTACGGCAGCGACGACGGCGATCTCGCCCTGATTGCTGACCCGACCCAGATCCATCGTTTGCCATGGAGTGACGACCCGCGTGCCCTGGCGATTTGCGATGCCGATGAGTTGAGCGGCGAGAGCTCCAACCTGTCGACTCGCGGTCAGCTCAAGAAAGTCATTGCCCGTTATGCCGCGCGCGGCCTGGCGCCGGTGGTGGCGACCGAGCTGGAATTCTTTGTCTTCGCGCCGAATACCGATCCGACCCAGCCGTTCCGTCCGCCAGTAGGCCTTGACGGGCGTCGCGAGGATGGCCAATCGGCGTTCAGCGTCAGTTCCAATAACGGTCTGCGGCCGTTCTTCAACGAAGTCTATAAGTGCATGGCGGCACTCGGTCTGCCGCGCGATACCTTCATGCACGAGATGGGCGTCAGCCAGTTCGAGATCAATCTGCTGCACGGTGATCCACTGCTGCTGGCCGATCAGACGTTCCTGTTCAAGCACCTGCTCAAGGAAGTCGCGCTCAAGCACGGCCTGACCGTGGTGTGCATGGCCAAGCCGCTGGCACACACGCCAGGCAGTTCGATGCACATTCATCAGAGCATCGTCGAGACCGCTAGCGGCAAGAATGTCTTCAGTGATGCGCACGGCGAGCCAACCGCGATGTTTCGCCACTTCATCGGTGGCCAGCAGGCGGGCATGGCCGATTTCACCGCACTGTTTGCACCTAATGTGAATTCCTATCAGCGCCTGTGCCATCCGTACGCATCACCGAACAACGCCTGCTGGTCGCACGACAATCGGGCGGCCGGCCTGCGAATTCCGGCCAGTTCGCCGGTTGCCCGCCGGGTGGAAAACCGTTTGCCGGGCGCCGATGCGAATCCGTATCTGGCGATCGCCGCCAGTCTGGCTGCCGGTTTGCACGGGATCGAGAATGAGCTGGAACCGAGCGAAGCGATTCAGGGCGAGTTCGCGGTGCCGGACAATCTTGCGCTGCCGTGTACCTTGCACGCCGCGCTCGAACGTCTGAAACGTAGCCAATTGGCGAGGGAACTGTTCGGACAGGAGTTCATCGAAGGCTACATCGCTTCGAAGACCATGGAGTTGACCAGCTTCTTTGATGAAATCACTCCCTGGGAACGACGTGTTCTAGCAGCCCAGGCCTGACGTACCGCCGCCATCGGGCTATCGTTCTGGTAGCCCGATATCTACTGCAAGGAGCCGCTCGGAACGCCGATGCGCCAAATCTGGAAATCCTTTCGAGCACTGTATTTCGCCTCGCTGATGATGTTGATCGGCTCGGGCCTTCTATCCACTTATCTGGCATTGCGTCTGGCCGCTGACAATGTCGACGGCCTCTGGGTCGGCGCGCTGATGGCGGCCAACTATTTCGGTCTGGTGCTGGGCGGCAAGATCGGTCACCGACTGATTGCCCGGGTCGGGCACATCCGTGCTTATTCGGCCTGTGCCGGGATCGTCGGGGCGGCGGTGCTTGGCCACGGTCTGGTCGATTGGCTGCCGGCGTGGCTGGTGCTGCGGACCATCGTCGGTCTGGGCATGATGTGCCAATACATGGTGATCGAGAGCTGGCTCAACGAACAGGCGGACGCCAATCAGCGTGGCCTGGTGTTCAGCGGCTACATGATCGCTTCGTACCTGGGCCTGGTCCTCGGCCAACTGATTCTGGTCATGCATCCGGGCCTGGGGCTGGAACTGCTAATGCTGGTCGCGCTGTGTTTCGCCCTGTGTCTGGTGCCCGTGGCATTGACGCGGCGGATTCACCCGGCGCCACTGCATCCGGCGCCGATGGAGCCACGCTTCTTTATCAAGCGCGTACCGCAGTCGTTGAGTACGGTGCTGGGTGCCGGTTTAATCATCGGTTCGTTTTACGGTCTGGCACCGCTGTACGCCTCGCAACAAGGGCTATCGACCGAGCAGGTTGGTCTGTTCATGGGTAGCTGCATCTTTGCCGGTTTATTGGTGCAGTGGCCGTTGGGCTGGTTGTCCGATCGTTATGACCGGGCGCTGCTGATTCGCTGCTTTGCCGGGTTTTTGGCGGTGGCGGCGTTGCCGTTGGCCGTGCTGCCGCAGGTTCCGCTGGAGGTGTTGTTCGGGGTTGGTTTCCTGTGTTCACTGGTGCAGTTCTGTCTGTACCCACTGGCAGTGGCATTCTCCAACGACCACGTCGAAGGCGATCGTCGCGTGTCGCTGACCGCGATGCTGCTGGTGACTTATGGTGTCGGTGCGAGCATCGGACCGTTGCTTGCGGGCGTGTTGATGAAGCTGTTTGGCAGCCAGAGCCTGTATGCGTTCTTCAGCTTCTTCGCGTTGGTGCTGGTGTGGCGGATCCGGCCGAAAGCGGTGACCAATCTGCATCAGGTCGACGACGCGCCGCTGCATCACGTGGCCATGCCGGACAGCATGTCCAGCTCACCGCTGGTGGCGGCCCTCGATCCTCGGGTAGACGAGCAGGTGGTGCAGGAGCAGATGGTGCAGGATCCGGTGCAGACGCCGGCAAGTCCCGAGCCTGAAGCTGATACTCCGTCAGAGCCTGCGGCAGAAGTCGAATCGGATACCGATAAACCCGCGCCTGATCTCAGCGGCGGTAGACCCTGAACTGAACAAAAAACATCGCGCATAAAAAAGGGCAGTCCCGCCAAGGACTGCCCTTTTTATTGGCCGTGCGAATCAGAGATCGTCTTTGTCGAAACGGCGTGCTTCACGTTGCAACTGATACACGAAACGCTCAACGTTGCGCGCAGCCTGGCCACTGATGTTGTGGAAACGCAGACCGGCAAAGGTGATGTTGAGTTTTTCTTCGAAATGCAGATAGCGCAATTCGACGGAGATCGGCTGGTTGCCGAACAGCGGCGGGGCGATCAAGCGGTCATAAACCTGGCCCAATTGCAGGCGGTCGGTGATATCACCTTCGAAACGCAGCTTGCAGCCGGTCGCGGAGATATCCAGCAGTTTGCCGTTGATTGGCGCCTTGAGTTTTTCGCCGCCCAGTTCAACGCTGACCAGATCGGTCAGTTTTAGTGCCGCACGGAAGGCATTGCGGCGCTGGTGGTAAACCACTTCAGTCGGCAGTGCGCCGGTGTAGAAACGATCACCCTCGGATTCTTCGATATTCAGCGTGCCGGTGCATTCCCAGGCGATGCGCACGCCTTCATGAAAACCTTCAACCTTGAATGGCTCACCGGCCTGCAGGAAGCGTTCGCCATCACGCGGGATCATCTCGTCCAGTGCGATCGTAGCGCTGTCGCGGTCGACTTTGATCAGATAGCTCTGGAAGCGCTGGCTGCGCTCATGAAAGGTGATGATCAGCGGATCGTGGCTTTCTTGCAGCTGGCGCAGGTTGCTGGAGATTTCCAGTGGCGTGGTAAGCACCTTAGGGGGCTGCGGAGCATCATCCGCGCTGAGGGCGTTGGACACGGTTTATCAATCTCCAGACAAAATATGACGACTAGCCAGCATTTTGCCAGCATGTTTCGCGGGTTGATAGAGCTGGCGCATCAACGGCTCATGCCTGGCTGAGCGGACGCGGTGTGGCGGGTTTGGCAAATGTACCGCTGGCGTTATACAGCGCCGGCGCTTCACCGCCGGTGAGGATCTTCAGCTGATTGGCCGTGGCGGCCTGCTGGATCTGGATCGACTGGCCGTTCTTGACGTTGGCGGCCTGGCATTGAGCGATCAGATCGGTCAATGCATCGCCTTGCGCCAACAACTGCTCGCCAATGCTCGACTGGCCAGCCAGTTGCTCCAGACCGCTGCGGTCTGTCGGCAAGTTGAGGCTGGCGAGGATTTCGCTGCGTTTGCGGCCATGCTGTTCAAGCAGAATGATCAATGCCTGTTTATGCGCCAGAATTTCTTCCAGCAAGGGCATGTCGCGACCGTGCAACGCGAGGGATTCGGTTTGCAGCAACTCCAGCAATTGTTGAGCTGGAGCAAAGTCGTCGTTGATCAATTGCAATAAATTAGTGTCGTGCATGGCTGGCCTTGGGTTTTAAGCGTCCAAAAGCCTGGCGCCGGCAAAAGCCTAGCGCTGGGCTTCGAAGTTGAGCAGTTTGCTGGCTACACGGTTGCTGTCGACTTTATAGCTGCCATCGGCAATCGCGGCTTTCAACTCGGCCACACGGGCTTTGTCGACAGCAGGTTGATCGCGCAGCTTGTCAGTGACCTTCTGCAACTGTTGAGCCTCATTGCTGAGGTGTACCGATTCCCCGCTTTTTGCGGTACTGGCCGGTTCGGCCTGGGTATTCAGCGGCGCGGAGGTACCGGTTTCGGCGGTTTCCTTGGCGTTGCTGGTACGTGTACTGCCCGTAAGTGACGAGGAGCTGTTCAAACGGCTGAAATCGATGACCATGATAAAAACCTCTGGGAATTTGGACGCTTGCCATGTTTTCGGCCATCCCCTGGAAAACTTTAGGCACATTTACAATGAGCCTTGCATGCGCCGGCGCGTGTCCTGCTGCGGCACAGTTTAGGGAACAGCCGGGGTCAGCGCCAGTTTTCTACATCGCCACTTCCACTTGGCCGGGCGCGGTGACTTGCGCCTTGATGACCCTTTGCGAGTTGAGGTTTTTCACCCGGATCTGTTCTTTCAAACCGCCATTGGCCAGCGCTTCACCGGGCATGCGCACGGCGAGTGTGCCGCTGCGGGCAGTGATGACCACTTGATCACCCTTGCGAATGACTTCCGCCTGTTCCAGATGGACCAGAGTAATGACCTGATCGGCTACCGTTGGTCGGGTTAATTTCTGCCCGATCGCTTCGTCTACCGAGGTCAGAAAGCCTTGGTTGATCGTGCTCACGTCGCGTTCACGCAGGGTCACGTCCTGTGGTTCGATGATCCCTGCACGTTTCAGCGGTCGGGTGGTTGTCACAATCTCGCGAAACAGGCGGACTTGAGCGGGCACGAACACAGTCCAGGGCGAGGCGCCCTCACAACGGACCTTCACGGTAACCCGGCCCAGCGGACGTGCCGGACTCTCCAAAGTCGCTGTCAATTCCTTGTCGCACATAGGCATGCGCATACGGGGGTCGAGCTGGTTTACTTCGATCTCGTAGCGGCCTTCCGTTTGACTGGTGGCCAGATAGTCTTCTACGGTGAACTCAAGAAAGCCCTGAGTGACGCCGATAAGCATGTCAGGCAAGGTAACCGCATCAGCAATGGCAGGGCTGCCAGCGAAAAAGCAGCAGACGGCGGACATCGCGCAAAGGCTTTTGCGAGCGCGGGAGGTCAGGTGTCGGAAAAATGTCGTTTGAGCGTTCATACGAGTTAAAAAGCAAGCGCCGTGCCGTTTAGCAATGAATGTGCGTCGCAACAACACTTGGCGTTGGTGTAGGAGTCTGGGCATGGCTGGTGTAATGGATTCGGTGAACCAGCGCACGCAACTGGTGGGGCAGAATCGCCTGGAGCTGTTGTTGTTCCGTCTTGACGGTCAGCAGCTCTACGGAATCAACGTGTTCAAGGTGCGGGAAGTGTTGCAGTGCCCGTCGCTGACGTTGATGCCCAAGTCCAGTCCTGTCGTGTGCGGGGTGGCAAATATCCGGGGGGCGACCATTCCGATCCTTGATCTGGCAATGGCCACCGGTTCTGGAGCGTTGAAGGACAAGAACAACCCGTTCGTGATCATCACGGAGTACAACACCAAGACCCAGGGTTTCCTGGTCCGCTCGGTGGAGCGCATCGTCAACATGAACTGGGAAGAGATTCATCCACCGCCCAAGGGCACGGGTCGCGATCACTACCTGACCGCTGTGACTCGGGTGGACAATCAGTTAGTCGAAATCATCGACGTCGAGAAAGTGCTGGCGGAAGTTGCGCCGACACCGGAAGCGATTTCGGTGGGCGTGGTCGATGTCGAGACCCAGACCAAGGCACTGTCATTGCGTGTCTTGACGGTCGATGACTCGTCGGTGGCGCGCAAGCAGGTCACGCGTTGTCTGCAGACAATCGGGGTCGAAGTGGTGGCGCTGAACGACGGCAAACAGGCGCTGGATTACCTGCGCAAGCTGGTCGATGAGGGCAAGAAGCCGGAAGAAGAGTTCCTGATGATGATTTCCGACATCGAGATGCCGGAGATGGACGGGTACACCCTGACGGCGGAAATCCGCGGCGACGCACGCATGCAAAAGCTTCATATCATCCTGCATACTTCGTTGTCGGGGGTATTCAACCAGGCGATGGTCAAGAAAGTCGGTGCAGATGACTTTTTGGCCAAATTCCGTCCTGATGACCTCGCATCCCGGGTAGTCGACCGGATCAAAGCAGCAGATATCAGCTAGGAGCGTTTTGCTCCTGGCGGTCAACACGATTTAAGAGGCGGCATCATTGTCTACGGGTAATTTGGATTTCGAACAGTTCCGGGTCTTCCTGGAAAAAGCCTGTGGCATTCTGCTCGGTGAAAACAAGCAGTACCTGGTCTCGAGCCGTCTCAACAAACTGATGGAGCAGCAAGGCATCAAATCCCTGGGTGAGCTGGTTCAGCGCATCCAGACCCAGCCGCGCAGCGGTTTGCGCGAGCAGGTGGTCGATGCCATGACGACCAACGAAACCCTGTGGTTTCGTGACACCTATCCGTTTGAAGTCTTGAAGAACAAGGTGCTGCCTGAAGCGATCAAGGCCAGCCCCAACCAGCGCTTGCGGATCTGGTCAGCGGCGTGCTCGTCGGGCCAGGAACCGTACTCGCTGTCGATGTCGATCGACGAGTTCGAGCGGACCAACCTTGGTCAACTGAAGATGGGCGTGCAGATTGTTGCCACTGATCTGTCCGGCCTTATGCTGACCAACTGCAAGACCGGCGAGTACGACAGTCTGGCCATCGGTCGTGGTTTGTCGCCGGAACGCCTGCAGCGTTACTTCGACCCGAAAGGGCCGGGCCGCTGGGTGATCAAGGCGCCGATCAAGAACCGGGTAGAGTTCCGTTCGTTCAACCTGCTCGACAGCTATGCCGCGCTGGGCAAGTTCGACATCGTGTTCTGCCGCAACGTGTTGATCTACTTCTCTGCCGAAGTGAAGAAAGACATCCTGTTGCGCATTCACAGCACGTTGAAGCCGGGCGGTTATCTGTTCCTTGGCGCTTCCGAAGCGTTGAACGGTTTGCCGGATCATTACCAGATGGTGCAGTGCAGCCCGGGGATTATTTACCAGGCTAAATGATTGCAGCGGTAATACAAAAAAACGGGAAGCCTTAAGGCCTCCCGTTTTTTTATGCCCCAATTATTTTATTTCCCACGAACACCACACCCCCCCCTGTGGGAGCGAGCCTGCTCGCGAAAGCGGTCTGTCAGTAAAACAGTTGGCGACTGACACGCCGCCTTCGCGAGCAGGCTCGCTCCCACAGGGGATCTGCGTTGACCTGGCAAGGACGGCAAGCGGCAGAAAAGCGGCATCCGGCGGATACCGGTTGCCGCTTTTCTGGCATTGCCGCTTTGCCGATGCCCCGCAAAGCCCCGGTTTATGGGTGTTTTGCCGTTTGGCACGGCGCTTGCTAAAGCTCAGTTACGAAAAACCGGTCACCTGAAGGTTCCCGACATGAGCATCAGCTTCGATAAAGCGCTCGGCATTCACGAAAAGGCATTGGGCTTCCGCGCCCAGCGTGCCGAAGTGCTGGCCAACAACATCGCCAACGCCGACACCCCGAACTACAAGGCTCGGGATCTGGATTTCTCCAAAGTGCTTGAAGCACAGACCCAGAAAAACGCTAACGGCACCATCGCCCTGAACATGACCAACAGCCGTCACATCGAAGCTGAAGGCCTGGGCAATGGCGACGAATCGCTGATGTATCGCACGCCGATGCAACCGTCGATCGACCAGAACACCGTGGACGCTCAACTGGAACAGTCGAACTACGCGGAAAACGCCGTCGGCTTCCAGGCCAGCTTCACCCTGCTCAACAGCAAATTCAAAGGGCTGGTGTCAGCCCTGCGCGGAGAGTAATCCATGTCCCTGTCCAGCGTTTTCAACATTGCCGGCAGCGGCATGAGCGCACAAACCACGCGTCTGAACACCGTGGCGTCGAACATCGCCAACGCCGAAACCGTCTCGTCGAGCATCGACCAGACCTATCGCGCCCGTCACCCGGTGTTCGCCACCATGTTCCAGGGCGGCCAGAACAGCGGCAGCAATTCACTGTTCCAGAGCCAGGACGCGGCCGGTCAGGGCGTACAGGTGCTCGGTGTGGTCGAAGACCAGAGCAACCTCGAAGCGCGCTACGAGCCGAACCATCCGGCGGCCGACGCCAAAGGCTACGTCTACTACCCGAACGTCAACGTGGTGGAAGAAATGGCTGACATGATTTCCGCGAGCCGCTCGTTCCAGACCAACGCCGAAATGATGAACACCGCCAAAACCATGATGCAGAAGGTACTGACCCTCGGTCAGTAATAAGGGGCGACTGCCATGAGTGTTTCCGATACCACCAGCAGCCTGAGCATGAATGACATCCTGGCGAACTCGTCGAAAAAGACCAGTTCGACCACCGGTGGCATTGCTTCGGCGACCAACAGCGCCACCGGCGGCCAGGCACTGGGCAAGGATGCGTTCCTGCAATTGCTGGTCACCCAGCTGAAAAACCAGAACCCGCTTGATCCGCAGGACAACAGTGCCTTCGTTGCGCAGTTGGCACAGTTCAGCAGCCTTGAGGGGATCACCACCCTCAACAGCACTGTCAGCTCGCTGGCCGGCAACTACAACTCCTCGCAGGCGTTGCAGGCTTCGTCGCTGGTGGGCCGCAATGTGATCGTGCAGACCAACTCGGTTCAGCTCGACGATCCGAGCAAAGGCATGACCGGCTCGGTCACCGTTCCGTCGTCGATTGCCGGCGGCACCGTCAGCATCACCGACAGCAGCGGCACGGTGGTTCGCACCATCGATCTGGGCAGTCGCGCCGCAGGCAGCGCGAGCTTCACCTGGGACGGCAAGGACAAGGACGGCAATCTGGTCAAGACCGGTACCTATACCGTCAAGGCCAACGCATCGATCAATGGCACCTCGACCGACATGGCGACCTACCTGCCGGCCACCGTCACCAGCGTGACGATCAGCCAGACCGGCGGCGAGCTGATGCTCAACCTGTCCGGCAAGGGCACCGTTGCCCTGTCCAAAGTACAAACCATTGGTATATAGAGCCGACTAACCGGCACAAAGGAGTGGAATATGTCTTTCAATATCGGCCTTAGCGGTCTCTATGCAGCCAACAAACAACTGGACGTGACCGGCAACAACATCGCCAACGTCGCGACCGCCGGTTTCAAATCGTCCCGTGCAGAATTCGAAGACGTTTACTCGTCGACTCGCCTGGGCAGCGGCAGCAAAGTGATCGGCAATGGTGTGCGTCTGGCCAACGTTTCCCAGCAGTTCACCCAAGGTGACATCAACAACACCGGCAACGTGTTGGACATGGGCATCAACGGTTCCGGTTTCTTCACCATGAGCAACAATGGCTCGGTGTCCTACACCCGTGCCGGTACGTTCAAGGTCGACAACGCCGGTTACATTACCAACACCGACTACACCTCGCGTCTGCAAGGTTATGGTGTGGATGCCAACGGTAAGATCGTCAATGGTGTGTTGACCGACCTCAAGATCGACACTTCAAACCTGGCGCCTAAGTCCACCTCGCTGGTGACCTCGACCATCAACCTGAACTCGACTGCGCCAGTGATCGACGACACAGTGGCCGCCGGCAAGTTCGATCCGAGCAACCTCGCGACCTACACCAAATCGTTCAGCACGCCGATCTATGACAGCCAGGGCAACATGCACCCCATGGATCAGTACGTGGTGAAAACCGGTGCCAACACCTGGAAGGTCTATACCCTGGTGGACGGTCGTAACCCGGATGCAACGGGCAGTGATCCAAAAGTCACCGCGCCGGTGCCTTCCACCATGACATTTGACTCCGCTGGCAAGCTGACGCAGGTCAGCACCCTGCCTGGCCCGGTGATCAGCAGTGACCTGAAGCTCACGGGTTGGGTGCCGGGTAATGTCGTCAATGGTACGTTCAAGGCTAATGGTGCGGCCGCGAACCCGGCAGGTATCACCATTTCGATGGCTCAGACCACCCAGTACAACGCTGACACTGCGCGTTCGATCCCGACGCAGGATGGTTACGCCACTGGCCAGATCACCAACCTGACCATCGACGGCACCGGTACGCTGTTCGCCAACTTCAGCAACAACCAGAGCAAGGCTATTGGCCAGGTCGCACTGGCGAGTTTCACCAACGAACAAGGCTTGCAGGCAGTCGGCGGCACTAGCTGGAAGGAGACTTTCGCTTCGGGTATTCCAGGCTACGATGCGCCGAAAACCGGTACGTTGGGTGAGGTGGTTTCCAACTCGCTGGAAGAGTCGAACGTTAACCTGACCAACGAGCTGGTAGACCTGATCAAGGGCCAGAGCAACTATCAGGCGAACGCCAAGACCATCTCGACTCAGAGCACCATCATGCAGACCATCATTCAGATGACCTGATTCTGGTATCTGCTTGTGCAAGGAAGCCCCTCTTTTGAGGGGCTTTTTTGTTGGGCTTTTTTGGGGGGGGATGTTTTGATTGGGTGTATATCCGTTGTTTCGGGTGCTGCGGCTGGCGGTTCGCTCTTACAGCGACTCACTCCGACCAATCTCCGATTGCACACTCCCAATCCCACTGTGGGAGCGAGCTTGCTCGCGAAGGCGACCTGAGAGCCAGGCAGCCTCTGCCAGATGTACTCAACTTCTGTAAGCGCTGCCGAAGGTAAACGGCGCCCAAAAGAAAACCCCCGACACACCAGAAGTCTGTCGGGGGTTTTATTTTGCCTGGAAGAATCAGGCGTCTCGCAACGCCTGATTCAGCTCAGCTTATTGGCAAGCTTCGCAATCCGGCTCGTCGATCGCGCAAGCCTTTGGCACTGGAGCAGGACCGGCAGGTGCTGCCAGAACCGAATCGTCGCCGTGGTTGCCGCCGCTGGAAACAGCGTTCAGCTTGCCGGTGTTGATGGTCGACTTCTCGGTGCTGGTCGCGGCCAGGGCACGGAGGTAGTAAGTGGTTTTCAGGCCACGGTACCAGGCCATGCGGTAGGTCACGTCGAGCTTCTTGCCCGATGCGCCGGCGATGTACAGGTTCAGCGACTGGGCCTGGTCGATCCACTTCTGACGACGGCTGGCGGCGTCAACGATCCACTTGGTGTCCACTTCGAACGCGGTCGCATAAAGCTCTTTGAGTTCTTGCGGGATGCGCTCGATCTGCTGAACCGAACCGTCGTAGTACTTCAGGTCGTTGATCATGACCGAGTCCCACAGACCGCGAGCTTTCAGGTCGCGAACCAGGTACGGGTTGATCACGGTGAATTCGCCCGACAGGTTCGATTTCACATACAGGTTCTGGTAGGTCGGTTCGATCGACTGCGAGACGCCGGTGATGTTGGCGATGGTCGCGGTCGGTGCGATGGCCATGATGTTCGAGTTACGAATACCTTTCTGTACACGGGCGCGAACCGGTGCCCAGTCGAGGGTTTCGTTCAGGTCGACATCGATGTACTTCTGGCCACGGGCTTCGATCAGGATCTGTTGCGAATCCAGCGGCAGGATGCCTTTGGACCACAGCGAACCCTGGAATGTCTCGTACGCGCCACGCTCGTCAGCCAGGTCGCAGGACGCCTGGATCGCGTAGTAGCTGACCGCTTCCATCGACTTGTCGGCGAACTCGACGGCAGCGTCGGAACCGTAAGGGATGTGCTGCAGGTACAGCGCGTCCTGGAAGCCCATGATGCCCAGACCGACCGGACGGTGCTTGAAGTTGGAGTTCTTCGCTTGTGGCACCGAGTAGTAGTTGATGTCGATCACGTTATCGAGCATGCGTACAGCGGTGTTCACGGTACGTTGCAGCTTGGCGGTGTCCAGCTTGCCGTCAACGATGTGGTTCGGCAGGTTGATCGAGCCCAGGTTGCAAACGGCGATCTCGTCCTTGTTGGTGTTCAAGGTGATTTCGGTGCACAGGTTCGAGCTGTGAACCACGCCGACGTGCTGCTGCGGGCTGCGCAGGTTGCACGGGTCTTTGAAGGTCAGCCATGGGTGGCCGGTTTCAAACAGCATGGAGAGCATTTTGCGCCACAGGTCTTTGGCCTGGATGGTCTTGAACAGTTTGACCTTGCCTGGGTATTCGGTCAGCGCTTCGTAGTACTCGTAGCGCTCTTCGAAGGCTTTGCCGGTCAGGTCGTGCAGGTCCGGTACTTCGGATGGCGAGAACAGGGTCCACTTGCCGTCATCGAAAACACGCTTCATGAACAGGTCAGGGATCCAGTTGGCGGTGTTCATGTCGTGGGTACGACGACGATCATCACCGGTGTTCTTGCGCAGTTCGATGAACTCTTCGATGTCCATGTGCCAGGTTTCCAGGTAGGCACAGACAGCGCCTTTGCGCTTGCCACCCTGGTTAACGGCTACAGCGGTGTCGTTCACCACTTTGAGGAACGGCACAACGCCTTGCGACTTGCCGTTGGTGCCCTTGATGTACGAACCCAGAGCGCGAACAGGCGTCCAGTCGTTGCCCAGGCCACCGGCGAATTTCGACAACATGGCGTTGTCGTGGATCGCGTGGTAGATGCCCGACAGGTCATCCGGCACGGTGGTCAGGTAGCAGCTCGACAGCTGTGGACGCAGGGTACCGGCGTTGAACAGGGTCGGGGTCGACGACATGTAGTCGAAGGAAGACAGCAGGTTGTAGAACTCGATCGCACGGTCTTCTTTCTGCTTCTCTTCGATCGCCAGGCCCATGGCCACGCGCATGAAGAAGATCTGCGGCAGTTCGAAACGCACGCCATCCTTGTGGATGAAGTAACGGTCGTACAGGGTTTGCAGGCCCAGGTAGGTGAATTGCTGATCACGCTCGTGGTTGATCGCCTTGCCCAGTTTTTCCAGGTCGAAGGAAGCCAGCACAGGGTTCAGCAGTTCGAACTCGATACCTTTGGCGATGTAAGCCGGCAGTGCCTTGGCGTACAGGTCGGCCATTTCGTGGTGAGTGGCGCTTTCGGCCACACCGAGGAAACCCAGACCTTCGGCACGCAGGGTGTCCATCAGCAGGCGGGCAGTCACGAACGAGTAGTTCGGCTCACGCTCGACCAGGGTACGGGCGGTCATCACCAGGGCGGTGTTGACGTCGGTCAGGGCCACGCCGTCGTACAGGTTTTTCAGGGTTTCGCGCTGGATCAGGTCGCCGTCGACTTCTTCCAGACCTTCGCAGGCCTCGGTGACGATGGTGTTCAGGCGGCCCATGTCGAGCGGCGCCAGGCTGCCGTCGGCACGGGTAATGCGGATCGACGGGTGAGCGTTGACCGCTTCTTCGGCCGGCGCGTGGGCAGCACGTTCTTTCGAACGACCGTCACGGTAGATCACGTAGTCGCGAGCGACTTTCTGCTCACCGGCACGCATCAGGGCCAGTTCGACCTGGTCCTGGATTTCTTCGATGTGGATGGTGCCACCCGACGGCATGCGACGCTTGAAGGTCGCGGTGACCTGTTCGGTCAGGCGGGCAACGGTGTCATGGATTCGCGACGAAGCGGCAGCGGTGCCGCCTTCAACTGCGAGGAACGCTTTGGTGATAGCGACGGTGATCTTGTCATCGGTGTAAGGAACGACAGTGCCATTGCGCTTGATCACGCGCAGTTGACCAGGCGCGGTGGCTGCCAGATCCGAATTCGAATCAGCGGCCTGCGGCAAGGTGCCCTGCGGGTTCTCGCGAGTTGTGTCGGTTTGCATGGGGGGTGGTCTCCACATTCTCTATGTTTGTTTGGGCACCATCATGGTGCCCACCGTTCTGTCCAGAAGCACTACAGCCGACGGGCGTCGGGTATAACAACTTCGGGACAGTAGGAAAAAAGGCTGATGAAGCCGCATCCTTGCCGAAGTTTTTGGCTACGAGCCAGGGCTCGAGCCGGATTCCTTCCCGGGTGACAGTAATGACTGCAACACCCGTACCGTTCTCGCCGCTGCGAGGTAAAAAACGGTGCCATCCGCAAGTGCGGTTTGGGCTTTGAAAAACTTGCTGGGTTCAACCGGAAACAGGCAATAAATCGCTTGAGTTTCAGGTCTGAAATGTGGTTGGGCGTTTAAGCGGAAAACCCTATATGTGGGGTCTCTCCCTGCGCCGTGCTACAAGATAATGCGTTTCACGGGTGCTTGCAACGTACTAGCTGTGGATAAACCTGTGCGTAAATTGTGTAAGAAATCCGGAATTCGCGTGTAGGCCGCGAACCTGCTGAGCTAGACCGTCTGTCACTGTTTTTTCACCGGGAAAAACGCTTCAGCGGATTTTTAAGGGCGCGAACCCTATCACAAAAAACTGCCTTGTCCGAACGCATTTACCGACTTGTGTTCTGGCTGGACGCCGTTTATACAATCGGCCTATGCGCAGGCATTCTTATCCTCCAGAAACATGACAAAAGGACGGGAGGATCACGCTGAATATCGCGTACCCCTGTAGGAGCTGCCGAAGGCTGCGATCTTTTGATCCTGATCTTGAAAAGCAAGATCAAAAGATCGCAGCCTCGTTTCACTCGACAGCTCCTACAGGGGATTGTGTGTCCGGGCAATCGCCTTCCTTTTATTAATAACAATAGAAAGCAGAGGTCACCGGTGGAGCAACAAGCCTTTGAGGTATTGATCGTCGAGGATGACCAGCGGCTGGCCGAATTGACGCGCGACTACCTGCAAGCCAATGGACTGCGCGTGAATATCGAAGGCAACGGGGCGCTGGCGGCGGCGCGGATCATCAAGGAGCAGCCGGATCTGGTGATCCTCGATCTGATGCTGCCGGGCGAAGATGGCCTGAGCATCTGTCGCAAGGTGCGCAATCAGTATGACGGGCCGATTCTGATGCTCACCGCACGCACTGACGATGCCGATCAGATTCAGGGCCTCGACCTCGGTGCCGACGATTACGTGTGCAAACCGGTGCGCCCACGGCTGTTGCTGGCGCGCATTCAAGCGTTGCTGCGCCGTAGCGATACACCTGAACCGCTCGCCGAAAAATCCCGCCGTCTGCAATTTGGCCCGCTGGTGGTCGACAACGCCTTGCGCGAAGCGTGGCTGAGCGACAACGGCATCGAGCTGACCAGCGCCGAATTCGATCTGCTCTGGCTGCTGGTGTCCAACGCCGGGCGGATTCTGTCCCGCGAAGAAATCTTCACTGCACTGCGCGGCATCGGCTATGACGGTCAGGACCGTTCGATTGATGTGCGCATCTCGCGCATCCGCCCGAAAATCGGCGACGACCCCGACCATCCACGCCTGATCAAGACCATTCGCAGCAAAGGTTATCTGTTCGTTCCTGAAGCCTGCGTAGATCTGCCGCTGTGAACTCGATCTTCCTGCGCATCTACGGCGGCATGTGCGCAGCGCTGATTCTGGTGGCGGTGCTCGGCGTGCTGGCGCTGAATCTGCTCAATCAGGTGCGCAGCGAGCAGTATCGCGAGCGGCTGGCACACGGCACGTTCTCGCTGATGGCCGGCAACCTGCAACCGATGAATGAAACCGAGCGCCATCGCGCGTTGCTGGTGTGGGAGCGTTTGCTGGGGATTCCGCTGGCGCTGAAGAAGTTCGCCGAGACCGATCTCGATCTGACCCAGCGCACCCGCGTGCAACGGGGGCAGGCGTTGGTCGAGCAGACCGGTCCGCACGCAGCGAAGGTTTACCGGATGGTCAGCGACAAGGAACAGCTCGTACTGGTGGGTGAAGTTCAGCAAATCAGCGAGCAACTGGCCCGCGCAACCATTTACCTGCTGGCCGATGAACTGGTGCGCGTGCCGGTCGCCGAGCAACCCAAGCGCCTCGCACAGATAAAGGACGAGAAGGGCTTCGGTTTCGATTTGCGCCTGGTCACGGTGAATGACGCCGACATGGACGAAGACCAGAGCCGCCGCGTGGCCGAAGGCGACACGGTGATGGCGCTGGGCAAGGGCGGCGATTCGATCCGCGTGTTTGCCGGCATGGTCGGCACGCCGTGGGTGCTGGAAATCGGGCCGCTGTATCAGATGAACCCGTATCCGCCGGAATGGCTGGTGCTGATTGCGGCACTCGGCCTGACCCTGATCGGCCTCATTGTTTATCTGTTGGTGCGCCAGCTCGAACGCCGTTTACGCGGCCTCGAAGCGGCGGCCACGCGCATTGCCAAGGGCAGCCTGGAAACTCGTGTGCCGGCGCGCGGTGCCGACTCGGTCGGGCGTCTGGCGGCGGCGTTCAACGGCATGGCCGAGCACTTGCAGCAGCTACTGGCAATCCAGCGCGAACTGGTGCGTGCGGTCTCTCATGAACTTCGCACGCCGGTGGCGCGTCTGCGTTTCGGTCTGGAAATGATTGGCTCGGCGACCACCCCGCAAGCGCTGGAGAAATACCGCGAAGGCATGGATCACGACATCGAAGACCTCGATAAGCTGGTCGATGAAATGCTCACCTATGCGCGACTGGAGCAGGGTTCGCCGGCGCTGACGTTCCAGCGCATCGATCTGGATGCGCTGGTCAATCAGGTGATTGAAGAGCTGGCGCCGTTGCGCGCCGAAGTCACCGTGCAGCGGGGATTGTGCCTGTCTGCCGCCGATAACGATGATGCCTGGGTCGAGGCCGAGCCGCGTTATCTGCACCGGGCATTGCAGAATCTGGTGAGCAACGCCATGCGCCACGCACGCTCGAAGGTGACGGTGAGTTATCAGGTCGGGCAATTGCGCTGTCGCGTGGATGTCGAAGATGACGGCCCGGGCGTGCCGGAAGTAGCGTGGGAGCGGATTTTCACGCCGTTTCTACGCCTGGATGACAGCCGTACGCGGGCGTCGGGCGGGCATGGCCTGGGCTTGTCGATTGTGCGACGGATCATTCACTGGCATGACGGCCGGGCGATCATTGGCAAGAGCAAGAGTCTGGGTGGGGCTTGCTTTAGCCTGAGTTGGCCGAGGAATCAGGAACGCCGTTGAGTCTTGTGTTGGTTCGGCAGGCCTCATCGCGAGCAGGCTCACTCCTACAGGGGAACGCATTTCAAATGTAGGAGTGAGCCTGCTCGCGAAAGCGCGAGCGCCCGCAACACAAATCTTCAGGCTTTGATGCTGACCAGACTCAACAACTGCCCATCCCGCACCCCGAACTGCGCCTCCAGTTCAACGCCGTTACGCCACTCGGCCGACAAGTCCGCCAACAGCCGCAACCTCACTTGACCCGCTTCAGTCCACTCCAGCACTTCAGCGTGCTCGAAATAAAAGCGCTTCTGCACAATCGGGTACAGCGCTTTGAACAGACTTTCCTTCACCGAAAACGTCAGCGTCACCCACAGCGCCAACTGATCCCGCGAGGCGGCCGTCATGCGTTGCATTTCAGGTGGCGTCAGAATCTCCCCAGCCAGCCGCTCGGCACGTTCGGTGTCGAGCAGGTTTTCCAGATCCATGCCCAAACCGCGCCAGTGCCTTTTGTTGGCGACAATCGCTGCCGCGCGTCCGGTGCTGTGCGTGATCGAGCCGCAGATATGTGCGGGCCATATCGGCGCGCGGTCTTCACCAATCGCTGGCACAACGCTGCTGCCTTCCAGTTGCTGCAACGCTGCACGGGCGCAAATCCGCCCGGCGAGGAATTCCGCCTGACGTTTGGCCACCGAGCGCTGAATGCTTGGCGGGGCAACGACGGCGCTGCGCTGGAAATCATCGCCGAGCAGTTGTGCCGGATCGAAATGGGTGCTGAGCAGCACGGTATCAGGCAACACCGTCGGCAACGGCCAGTGGCTGTCGAGCGCGGTGCAGCAGGCGGGGAGGGCGGGGGTGAGATTCATGGCGGGCATTTTGCCGGTTAGTCGAGACAAGGTCGAGATGATCGTTCCCACGCTCTGCGTGGGAATGCCTCAATGGACGCTCTGCGTTCGCTTTGGGACGCAGAGCGTCCCGGGCTGCATTCCCACGCGGAGCGTGGGAACGATCAGGTGCGGAGGGGTCAGCTAAAGATTTTCTGCAAGAACGCTTTCATGTCCGCCCAGGATTTTTCATCCGCTGCCTTGTTGTACCCGATGTCCGGGCCACCGTGCTCGCCATGGCTCAGGCGATCGGCATCCGGATTGGTAAATCCGTGCTTGGCGCCGTCGAGGCTGACGAACTTATAGTCAGCGCCAGCCTTGTCCATTTCCGTCTTGAACGCCGTGACATTGTCTGGAGTGACCATGCTGTCCAGCGCACCGTGTTCGACCAGAATCTTCGCCTTCACACTGCCGGGTGTCGCCGGGGTCTTGGTCGCCAGCGCGCCGTGGAAACTCACCACACCTGCCAGCGGCTCTCCTTGTCGCGCGGCGTTGAGCACCACGCCGCCGCCGAAGCAGTAACCGATGGCGGCGATTTTGTTGACGTCGGTCTGCGCCTGCTTCTTCAGCAAATTCAGCCCGGCCTCAAAGCGCTTGCTGGAAGCCGCCGCATCCTGAGTCGCCGCCTGCATGAACGCCATTGCGTCTTTCGGGTGCTCGGTGTTCTTGCCTTCGCCGTACATGTCGATCGCCAACGCGCTGTAGCCAAGTGCGGCGAGATCGCGTGCGCGGCGTTTGGCGTAATCGTTCAGGCCCCACCATTCGTGCACCACGACGACACCCGGGCGTTTGCCTTGGATGGCGTCGTCGTAGGCGTAGTAGCCGATCAGTTTCGTGCCGTCGGCGCTCTGATAGGGGATTTCTTCAGTCTTGATCGCAGCCTGAGTGAGGCTGCTGACAGCCAGCAAAGTAAGGGCGAGGAACAGGCGCATGGTCGGGTCTCCTGACAATAAAGGGTCAAAACAGCCTAGTTCATTTGGTTCAGGTCAGGTTCAGAGACGGTTCAGGGGCGGTACAGGGGGAGGTCAGTAACCTTGCGCCATACCCAAACAGCACTGTGAAAGAGGAAATACCCATGACTTTTAACAAACTGTTGCTGGCATTGACCGTAATGAGCGCCAGTATCGCGGCCCAGGCTGACACCACTTCGAACTTCGCCGGCCTGTCCTTCGGCCAGACCAGCGACAAGATTGACAAGTCCCACGCACTGAACAACAACCTCGACCACCCGAACGCCACCGGCGCCATCGACGGTAACAACACCTACGGCGTACGCCTCGGTCAGCAAAACAGCCAGGGTCGCTACTACGCCACCTACGACAACGTGTCGGGCTCGCACAATGGCATTAAACTGCGTCAGGAAAACCTGCTGGGCAGCTACGATCTGTTCTACCCGGTAGGCGGCAGCACCAAGTTGTTCGGTGGCGCGACGGCGGGTTTGACCAAGCTGACTCAGGAATCGCCAGGCTTTAGCCGCGACAGTGATATCGGTTACGCCGTCGGTGGTCAGCTCGGTGTGTTGCAACAAGTATCGCAAAACACTTCGGTCGAACTCGGTTACCGTTACCTGCGCAGCAATGCCAGCACCGAGATGAGCGAACGCGGTGGCAGCAAGCAAGGTTCGCTGGATTTGACCAGCAGCGCGCAGACTTACCTGTCGGCTAACTACAATTTCTAAGGAGTTGCCAGCAGGTTCAATGTGGGAGCGAGCCTGCTCGCGAAAGTGCCGGTTCAGTCGATGAGATGTCGACTGAACCATCGCCTTCGCGAGCAGGCTCGCTCTCACAGGTGTGTGACTGGAGATTCTGATTTATCCGGGAGAGTGTTATGAAACTGTTGGTCGTCGAAGATGAAGCGCTGTTGCGCCATCACCTGCAAACCCGCCTGACGGAAAGTGGCCACGTGGTCGAGTCCGTGGCCAATGCCGAAGAGGCGCTCTACCAGACCGGACAGTTCAACTTCGACCTGGCGGTGATCGATCTCGGCCTGCCGGGCATGGGCGGTCTCGACCTGATTCGCCAATTGCGCGCGGCGGGCAAGACCTTCCCGATCCTGATCCTCACCGCGCGCGGCAACTGGCAGGACAAGGTCGAAGGCCTCGCCGCCGGCGCCGACGATTACGTGGTCAAGCCGTTCCAGTTCGAAGAACTCGACGCGCGCCTGAACGCCTTGCTGCGCCGCTCCAGCGGTTTCACCCAGTCGACCATCGTCGCCGGGCCGCTGCTGCTCGACCTCAATCGCAAACAGGCGAGCCTCGACGAGCAACCGCTGGCGCTGACCGCCTACGAGTACCGCATCCTCGAATACCTCATGCGCCATCACCAGCAAGTGGTGCCCAAGGATCGCTTGATGGAGCAGCTCTACCCGGACGACGACGAGCGCGATCCAAATGTCATCGAAGTGCTGGTCGGCCGTCTGCGCCGAAAACTCGAAGGCCCGGCCGGGTTCAAGCCGATCGACACCGTGCGCGGCCTCGGCTACCTGTTCAATGAGCGCTGCACTTGATTCGTTCCCTTCGCGTTCGCTTGATGCTCGCCGCCACCACGTTGGCGGTATTGTTCATGCTTGCCTTGCTGCCGGCGATGCAAGGCGCGTTCAGCCTCGCCTTGCAGGATTCCATTGAGCAGCGGCTGGCCTCGGACGTGACCACGCTGATCTCGGCCGCGCGCATTGAAAACGGTCGGCTGGTGATGCCGACGCAACTGCCGGATGAGCGCTTCAATCTCACCGACTTCCGTTTGCTCGGCTACATCTACGACCGCGAAGGGCATCTGGTGTGGCGCTCGAAAGCCACCCAGGAAGAGCAGATCAACTATAAGCCGCGCTATGACGGCCTCGGTAACGAGTTCGCGCGGATTCGTGAAACCAACGGCCAGGAATTCTTCGTCTACGACGTTGAAGTGAAATTGCTCGGCGGCAAAAGCGCGGCGTTCAGCATCGTCGCCCTGCAACCGGTGCGCGAGTACGAAACCACCCTCGAAGGCCTGCGTGAAAATCTCTATCTGGGCTTCGGCGCTGCGTTACTCGTGTTGCTGGCGCTGTTGTGGATCGGCCTGACCTGGGGCCTCAAAGCCTTGCGCCGGCTCAGTCAGGAACTCGACGAAATCGAAGGCGGCACCCGTGAAAGCCTCACCGAACAACATCCACGCGAACTGCTGCGCCTGACCGGCTCGCTCAACCGTTTGCTGCACAGCGAGCGCCAGCAGCGCAGTCGTTATCGCGATTCCCTCGATGACTTGGCGCACAGCCTGAAAACCCCGTTGGCGGTGTTGCAAGGTGTCAGCGAAGACATGGCCCAGCGTCCCGAAGAGCGCGATCAGGCCTGGGTGCTGCAAAGCCAGATCGAACGCATGAGCCAGCAGATCAGCTATCAACTGCAACGGGCCAGCTTGCGCAAAAGCGGACTGGTGCGACATCAGGTGCGCCTGCAACCGGTGCTGAAAAGCCTCTGCGACACCCTCGACAAGGTGTATCGCGATAAGCATGTGCGCGTGGCATTCGATCTGCCCGAGCATTGCTACGTGCCGATCGAGCAGGGCGCGCTGCTGGAAATGATGGGCAACTTGCTGGAAAACGCTTATCGCCTGTGTCTGGGTGAAGTGCGCATCAGCGTGCGCGAGACCTTGGCCGGGGTTGAGTTATGCGTTGAGGACGACGGCCCGGGCGTACCACCGGATCAGCGTGCGCGGATTCTCGAGCGTGGCGAACGGCTGGATGCCCAGCATCCGGGGCAGGGCATCGGGTTGGCGGTGGTCAAGGACATCATCGAAAGCTACAACGCCAAACTGGCGCTGGGTGATTCGCCGATGGGTGGGGCGGCGTTCAGGATTCATTTTCCGGCGGTATAACGAGGATAACCGTCTGTCGGAAATCAGACCTTACCTGTCAGATGTGACAGTTGTCAGTCGGACGGGGTAGGTGTGTGATGGTTGCGCCTCCGAGAGGGCTCGGTTGAATCACACTTGCGGGAGAACATGATGGATATCCAGTCATCGGCGCTGAACCAGTTGTTTGTACTTTATCCCGTAATCATTCCAGGATGGATCTCTCCGTTGAAAACCGCCGATCCCGCTGACGGTGGCATTCCCAAATCGCTCTACGATGAACAGCCGCAGGGCCTGGAGTGCCTGGTCGATCCATGGGCGGAGCTCCAGAGTCGTTCGTGGAAAATGGCTGTCGATGATCGCGTTGACTTGTACATCAATAGCGAGACCACTCCGGTTGCAGGAAAAACCATCGTACAGGGAGAGGAGCAGTCACGTATCCGTCTGTACGTACCGCACGGACGGTTGCCCAATGGAGTTTCCAGGTTTCATTACAAAGTCACTCGTCCCAGTGGGCATAGCGAAGACTCACGGGATTTGAACGTGTTGTATTACCTGCGCTCGCCGGGAGAACCGGCGCCACAGGGGCTGGATCTGGTAATCCCCCCGATGTGCTGAAGGATGGGGTCGACGCTGCACGGGCTGCGCAAGGTGTGGAGTTCGGATTTAACTTTTCCAACCCACGCCCCTATAACCGTATTCGTTTTCAGACCGGTGATGAGACGGATGAGTGGGAGATCACCGATGCTTCGGCACCGGTGACCAGAACGCTTTTCGAGGACACGTTTCGGCGCATTGGGGACAGCCGTTACGTACAGCTGGACTACCTGGTATTCGATCATTTGGGAAATTTCAATCGGTCATCAACCAAGCTGATAGATGTTCATCTTGGCCGACTTGATACTCAAGTCGCCTTCAGTAACGGACCGTATGACGTCGCTCCTGGCGGACGCGTCAAAGACGTCAAACTCAGCCTTACGCGATCAGGGCAGCCAGCTGTAGGCAAGATCACGGTAGTGCTTCCAGTAGGCAGCCAATATGCCGATGGGGCAGGCGGTACCCGCGAATTTTCGACACAGCCGGACGGCACCCTGATCATCGAGGGCATTAAAGGAGCGACTGCTGGCGGGGTTTACACTCTGATGGCCTCCAGTGGCGGGCATACGACAACCGAGACTTTGACTGTCATGGCGTATGCGCAACCGGGCGTAATTGCCGTCGGCGCTCTGATTCAGGGAATTACCATCAGTAGCGATGGCAGACGAGCCTACGTGGGGCCTGCTAACGGGAGATCGCTGGCGGTGATCGACACTGAAAAAGCCAAGGTTGAACGGTATATCCCGATCAACGGTCAGGATTCATCGAGTCAGCATGCATTGAGTCGCGACGGTACTCGGGCTTTTGCAGGCTTTTACCAGACTCAACTAATGGAAATCCTCGACCTGGAGAGCGAGCGGACCATCGCGAGCTTTCCGGTAGGTAGAGCCTGCTTCAATGTCACCCTGAGCCAGGACGAAGCGCTTGCGTTTGTCAGTAACTCGCATGACGCCACTGTTAACGTGATAGATGTGCGCAACTTGCAATCGCTAAAAACCATTACGGTTGGCCAGGCACCGAACCAGATTGTTGTTCATCCCGATGGCAGCAGAATTTATGTCGCTGTAGTAAGCAGCAGCTCGATTGTCGTCATCGATTCCCGGTCACTGACGCAAATTGCCGCATTCCGCTTGAAGGCGCCGCCTATCGGTCTCGCAATGAGTCCTGACGGGAACAGCATTTTTGCTGATGTTGTAGTGAGCACGACGGAGGAAATCGTGCAGGTCAATGCTCACAATGGCGCATTGATCAGGGCTATACCCGTTACCGGGCTCGCCAGGGGCATCGTGGTCAACCATCGCGGTACACGTGCTTACTGCTGTAATCCTCATACGCATACCGTCTCGACCATTGATATTCAATCTGGCGCTGTCATCCAGAGAATACCCGTAGGACGGCTGCCACTTCGTATGGCGATCAGTCCCGATGATTCACTCGGGTATGTTTCCTGTCATGAGGACGGGACCGTTTGGGTGATCTCTTTGCAGCCGGTATTAGCGGGGGGACTCGATACCCCTTTTGGAGGCGTTCTCGAGCATGTTGAACCAGGTTCTGTGAAACCGGTTCCGGGGGACGAGTATCTCGGTCTGCCGGGGTGATCTGAAGTCAAAGGATCGCAGTCTCGGCGACTACAGCAGTTTGCATTCCAATTCGCAGGAACTGCTGAAGATCTGTGATCTTTTACGCTCAATGTTCCTGCGCCCGATAAGCCCCCGGCGTCAGCCCGGTCCACTTCTTGAACGCCCGGTGGAACGCCGACGGCTCGGAAAATCCGAGCTGCTCGGCAATCTGCTGCAACGACAGATCCGCACGGCCCAAATGATAAATGGCGATATCTCGCCGCAACTGATCCTTCAACTCCTGAAAACTGCTGCCTTCCTCACGCAAATGCCGGCGCAGCGTTTGCGGGCTGATGTGCAAGTGCGCCGCCACCGCTTCCAGATCCGGCCAGTGTGCCGTGTCGCGACTGAGCAAACGGCGCAGGCGGCTGCTCAGGCTGTCGCCGTCGTCCGGGCGTGAGAGCAGGTCGGCGGGGGAGCGTTCGAGGAAGTGTTTGAGGGTGCGTTCATCCTGCAACAGCGGCATAGACAGATATCGGCTGTGGAATAAAAGGCTGCTTTGCTCGGTACCGAAAGTCAGCGGGCAGGGGAACAACAGGTCATATTCAGCGCCGTGATCGGGGCGGGGATAGCTGAAAGTTGCCTGCTCGAGGCGAATTCGCTGGCCAATCAGCCAACTGCCGAGGCGATGCCAGATCACCAGCAAACTCTCGGTGAGAAAGTGATCCGGGTCGCACATCTGCGAATCGTCGAGGCTCAGGCGCACCCATTCGTCTTCGCGCGTCAGGCTCAGGCGCGGGGCTTCGGGGAATAGGCTATAAAACAATAAACCCCGTTGCAGGGCTTTCTCCAGATTGCGGCAGTGAATCGAGGCGTGGCACATCATGGCGAAACTGCCGGGCTTGCTCGGGGCGTTGCCGAAACCCAGGTATTCGTCATCCAGCGCCAGCCACAGGCCCTGAATCAACCGGGTGAATTGTTCCGGAGCGATGCGTGCGCGCGGCTCGTCGAGCAGTTCCGGGCTGATGCCCAGTTGCAGCAGCAGGCTCGAGTAATCGAACCCTTGGCGGCGCGCGCCACCGAGGGCGGCACGGGCGAAATGACTGGCGATGGTGCGTTCGCGCATAAGCGGCAGATCCTTCCTCAGGCGCCGGATGGTAGCCGGCGGCTGGACACGCCTACAAGGCGGTTTTCCGCCAAATTGTAGGACGAGAAGCGGCGAGTTGGCGGAAATCCGCCACACTTGAGTCACCGAGTGGTGACATCCATGACGGTGTAATCCCTGATATCAAAAGGCTTGCAGGCAATCGCACCAAAGTGGCACGACGTTTGCGATACAAGCCACAGAAGCGTGCGTTTGGCCCTGATGGAAAACGCTGCTCCAACAACAAATCCCTCCAGTGCAGGAGGGTTCGCAATTAAGGTTTCGCGGCCAACAGATGGATGTTGCTACGCGGGACGCTTGAGGAAACCTGCAATGACGACTCGTCAGCCACTGTACAAATCCCTGTATTTCCAGGTGATCGTTGCCATCGCCATCGGCATCCTGCTTGGTCACTTCTACCCTCAGACCGGTGTGGCCCTCAAGCCGCTGGGTGACGGGTTCATCAAACTGATCAAAATGGTCATCGCCCCGATCATCTTCTGCACCGTTGTCAGCGGCATCGCCGGCATGCAGAACATGAAATCCGTGGGCAAGACTGGCGGCTACGCGCTGCTGTACTTCGAAATCGTTTCCACCATTGCCCTGCTGATCGGTCTGATCGTGGTCAACGTTGTGCAACCGGGCGCCGGCATGCACATCGACGTCACCACCCTGGACGCCTCGAAAATCGCCACTTATGTGACGGCCAGTAAAGACCAGAGCATTGTCGGTTTCCTCCTCAATGTAATCCCGAACACCATCGTCGGCGCGTTCGCCACCGGTGACATCCTGCAAGTGCTGATGTTCTCGGTGATCTTCGGCTACGCCCTGCATCGCCTGGGTTCGTACGGTCGTCCGCTGCTGGACATGATCGATCGCTTCGCCCACGTGATGTTCAACATCATCAACATGATCATGAAACTGGCGCCGCTGGGTGCTTTCGGCGCGATGGCCTTCACCATCGGTGCCTACGGCGTCGGCTCGCTGGTGCAACTGGGCCAGTTGATGATCTGCTTCTACATCACCTGCATCCTGTTCGTGGTGGTGGTGCTGGGTGCGATCTGCCGTGCTCACGGTTTCAGCGTGTTCAAGCTGGTGCGTTACATCCGTGAAGAACTGTTGATCGTACTGGGCACGTCCTCGTCGGAATCGGCATTGCCACGCATGCTGATCAAGATGGAGCGTCTGGGCGCGAAGAAATCCGTAGTAGGCCTGGTGATCCCGACCGGTTACTCGTTCAACCTCGACGGTACTTCGATCTACCTGACCATGGCGGCCGTGTTCATCGCTCAGGCGACCGACACTCACATGGACATCACTCACCAGATCACCCTGCTGCTGGTATTGCTGCTGTCCTCCAAAGGTGCGGCGGGCGTGACCGGTTCGGGCTTCATCGTGCTGGCTGCCACTCTGTCGGCGGTAGGTCACCTGCCGGTGGCCGGTCTGGCGCTGATCCTCGGTATCGACCGCTTCATGTCCGAAGCCCGCGCACTGACCAACCTGGTTGGTAACGCTGTAGCGACCATCGTGGTTGCCAAGTGGGTCAAGGAGCTGGATACCGATCAGCTGCAAACCGAGCTGGCCTCGGGCGGCCGCGGTATCGCTGATACCCGTCCTGAAGATGATCTGGGTGTGGCTGAAGGCCCAACCCCAAGCAATGTGAAGTAAGTACTGCTTGCCTGGAAAAACCCGCTTCGGCGGGTTTTTTCTTGCCTGCGATTTGAGCGTAACGGTCACACCCGCTGACATTTCCGGTGATTGCCGTACGCGGTATCGCTGCCTAGGCTGAGTGCATCGCCCAAGGAGTTCGCCCATGTCCGCACCGCTGGCCTCACTGAAGATCCTCGATTTCTCTACATTGCTGCCGGGGCCGTTCGCCTCGCTGTTGCTGGCGGATATGGGCGCTGAAGTGCTGCGCATCGAATCACCAACGCGCATGGACCTGCTGCGGGTATTGCCGCCGCATGATGGCGGAGTTTCGGCCAGTCATGCCTACCTCAATCGCAACAAGCGCAGCCTGGCCCTGGACCTCAAACAGCCCGAGGCGCTGGACGTGGTCAAGCAATTGCTGACCGATTACGACATCGTCCTCGAGCAGTTTCGCCCCGGTGTCATGGAGCGTTTGGGCCTGGGCTATGAAGCGCTGAAGGCGATCAACCCGAAGCTGATCTACGTGTCGATCACCGGTTACGGCCAGACCGGGCCGTACAAGGATCGCGCCGGGCATGACATCAACTATTTGGCGCTGGCGGGGCTGGCCAGTTACACCGGCCGCGCCGATAGCGGTCCGTTGCCATTGGGTATGCAAGTGGCGGATGTCGCCGGTGGTTCGTTGCACGGGGTGATCGGCTTGTTGGCGGCGGTGATTGCGCGGCAGCAAACCGGGCAGGGCACGCACCTGGATGTAAGCATGACCGACTGCGCGTTCAGCCTGAATGCAATGGCCGGTGCCGGCTATCTGGCTTGCGGCGAAGAGCCAGAGTGGGAAGAGCAGATGCTCAACGGCGGCAGCTTCTACGATTATTACCGTTCTCGCGATGGACGCTGGATGTCGGTGGGCAGTCTGGAGCCGGGGTTCATGCAGCAATTGTGTGCGGCGCTGGGGCGGCCGGAGTTGGCGGCGCAGGGCTTGTCCTCAAAACCTGAGCAGCAGCGAGCATTGAAATACGCGCTGACGGTCGAGTTTGAAAAACATGACTTTGCTGAATTGTGCGAGTTGTTTGCCGGGATTGATGCGTGTGTCGAGCCGGTATTGAGTCTGGGGGAGGCGGTAAGCCATCCGCAGTTGCGGGCACGGGAATTGGTGACGCAGGTGCCGCGTGAGGATGGTACGACGCAGGCGCAGATGGCCTGTCCGTTGAAGTTTTCCGAAGCGTTGCCGGCACCGCGGCATGTTGGCGCGGTGTTGGGGCAGCATACGGATCAGGTGTTGGGGGAGTTGGGGTTGAGTCCTTCGAAAATTGAAGAGCTGCGCCGGGCCAAAGTCATTCTTTAGTGCCTGTTCTGGCCTCATCGCTGGCAAGCCAGCTCCCACAGTTTTCGAGGTGTCCACAGATTCTGTGTAAGACACCTAAACCTGTGGGAACTGGCTTGCCAGCGATGGGGCCAGTCAGGGCGAAACAAACTGACTATTCCACCCGCATCTCGCCACTGAACACCAACGTGTTCCGGCAGCGGCGACACAGGTAACGCCGTCCCTGCCGTACCAGACTATGGCGCTGCGCCGAAAACGGAAAATCGCTGTCAGCGCATGGGCATTTGTAGATATAGCGGGTCACGCTGCGGCGCTTGATTGCATAGGTGTGGCAGCGATCCGGCGGCAGTTCGTAAACCCCGCGCATGATCAGTTGCCATTCCTCGCCGTGGGGCTGAATGCGCTCGCCAAACAACTGATGGGCGATCAGGTGCGCGACTTCGTGGGCCACGGTCTGCTTGAGGAAGTGTTCGGTGTTTTCCCGGTACAGCTGCGGATTGAAGCGCAGCAGATTCTCGTGCAGATGCGCGACACCGGCTTTTTGCCCGCGCAGCTTGAGACTGACGACAGGGCGTGGGAAAGAACGTTTGAAAAAGGCTTCAGCGAGTTGGTAACAGTCTTCGACGCGGGTATTGAGTTGCTCGGGCATGCTTGATGGATCTCCAGAGGCGTCGAGTATGCCGCAACCCTGTGGACTTGCGAATCGCCGAGCTGCCGAATGGTCATCCTTGAAACGACAAGGCCGCCTTGCGGCGGCCTGTTATCAGCCTGTCGAGTCAGTTTGTATACACAGGCCCGACGCCCAGCCCCCAGACAATCACGGTGAATGCCATGATGGCGACCAGCACCACCAGACCCACCGCCAGCACCGAGCTGGAAAACAGGAAGCCCTCGTCCGACGGAATATTCATGAACGTCGGCAGCCCCACATACAACAGATAAACCGTGTAGCAGATGGCCGCCGTACCGACGATCATCCCCAGCCACATATGCGGATACAGCGCCGCC
This sequence comes from Pseudomonas sp. B21-041, assembly GCF_024748675.1. NCBI lineage: Bacteria > Pseudomonadati > Pseudomonadota > Gammaproteobacteria > Pseudomonadales > Pseudomonadaceae > Pseudomonas > Pseudomonas sp. B21-041. The sequence continues at coordinate 4,741,122 of NZ_CP087175.1, read as the reverse complement.
AGACCGCCGACGAACAACGGTGTCGCGGTATAAGTGGCAAATGCGACACAACGGGCCAGACTCGGGTTGGCGTCATAGGTACGCGCCATCCAGTGCACGAAAGCGCCCATGACCGCGACGCCGCCGAGCATGGCCAGGTACGACATGATCGTCATCCACAGTGCGCTTTCAAAGGTAAGCATCACCGGTGCGCGGTTGCCGATCACCCAGCCAACCTGAGTCGTGCCGATAAACGCCGAGACAGCGGGGATCGCCGCCAGAATCAGCGTGTGGGTGAGGTACATGTGGCTGATGCTTTCCTCTTGGTCGCCACGGATTTCCTTCCATTCCTGATCGGGGTGGGTAAAAAGTCCCACTACGTGATGGATCATGCCAGTCACTCCTCTTGTTATTGCCATCGCCCCCCAGCGGAGCGCCTACGGGCCAAGGTGGCCGAGCAAATACAGGTCTTCAGATGTGTGCGACCTTATGTCGCAGTATAGAAAGGTCTTACCCGCACAGGTATTAGGGGCTTAGAGCAAATCGCGCTGTAAACAGGGGGCTTAATCGCCTCGGGGTCTGTAAAGATGACATCCTTGGCCCACGACAACCTGTGCCCACAACCCCGGGGTTTTTGCGTAAAATGCCGGCCTTTCGTCACACCTCACGGATTTCGCGTCATGGGCACTCTTACGGTCAACCAGAACAAACTGCAAAAGCGCCTGCGCCGCCTGGCCGGCGAAGCGGTCGCCGATTTCAACATGATTGAAGACGGCGACAAGGTGATGGTCTGCCTGTCCGGCGGCAAGGACAGCTACACCATGCTCGACGTGCTCCTGCACCTGCAGAAGGTTGCACCGATCAAGTTCGAGATCGTCGCGGTGAACATGGACCAGAAGCAGCCGGGCTTCCCCGAGCATGTGCTGCCGGCCTATCTGAAAGAGCTGGGCGTCGAGTACCACATCGTCGAAAAAGACACCTACTCGGTGGTCAAGGAACTGATCCCGGAAGGCAAGACCACCTGCTCGCTGTGCTCGCGCCTGCGTCGCGGCACGCTGTACACCTTTGCCGATGAAATCGGTGCGACGAAAATGGCCCTCGGTCATCACCGCGACGACATCGTCGAGACGTTCTTCCTCAACATGTTCTTCAACGGCAGCCTCAAGGCCATGCCGCCGAAGCTGCGTGCCGATGACGGCCGCAACGTGGTGATCCGTCCGCTGGCGTACTGCAACGAGAAAGACATTCAGGCTTACTCGGATTTGAAAGAATTCCCGATCATCCCGTGCAACCTCTGCGGTTCGCAGGAAAACCTGCAGCGTCAGGTAGTCAAGGAGATGCTTCAGGACTGGGAGCGCAAGACCCCGGGCCGTACCGAAAGCATCTTCCGCAGCCTGCAGAACGTGATTCCATCGCAACTGGCCGACCGCAACCTGTTCGACTTCACCAGCCTGAAGATCGACGAGACCGCTGCTTCGCGCTTCGTCAACGTCGTCAATCTGTAAACCCATTTCAAATGTGGGAGCGAGCCTGCTCGCGAAAGCGGTGCGTCATTCAACTGATTTGTTGACTGATACTCCCACTTCGCGAGCAGGCTCGCTCCCACATTGGTTTCTTGCTTCATTCAATAGGAGAGGGCATGCGCGATTACAAGTGGCTGCACGAATACTGTCTGAACCGCTTCGGTTCGGCGGCTGAACTGGAAGCCCATCTGCCCGTTCCCAAGACCCCGGCACAACTGCGCAAGATCAGCGACGACCGCTACCTCTCGACCATGGCCCTGCGCGTATTTCGCGCCGGCCTCAAACACAGTCTGGTCGACGCCAAGTGGCCGGCCTTCGAAGAGGTGTTCTTCAAGTTCGACCCGGAAAAAGTCGTGCTGATGAGCGCCGAACACCTTGAACGCCTGATGCAGGATGCGCGGATTATCCGTCACCTGGGCAAACTCAAGAGCGTGCCGCGCAATGCGCAGTTCATCCTCGATGTCGAGAAAGAGAAGGGCAGTTTCGGCGCGTTGATCGCTGACTGGCCGGTGACCGATATCGTCGGCCTGTGGACATACCTGAAAAAGCACGGTCATCAATTGGGCGGGCTGTCGGCGCCACGGTTTTTGCGCATGGTCGGCAAGGACACGTTTGTGCCGAGCTACGACGTGGTTGCGGCGCTGAACGCACAGAAGATCGTTGATAAGGTGCCGACCAGTTTGCGTGATCTGGCGATCGTGCAGGATGCGTTCAACCATTGGCATGAACAGAGCGGCGGGCGGGCGATGAGCCAGATTTCGATGATGCTCGCGTACACAGTGAATCATTGATACCGAGTTGCCCCAATCGCTGGCAAGCCAGCTCTCACAGGTTTTTGTATTGATCACAATATTGTGTTTCAACACTGACCCTGTGGGAGCTGGCTTGCCAGCGATGGCGGTCTGTCAGGCGACGGAGACTTCGCCTTCGCCAGCCTGCTTGCGATTCAACTGATACCGCCACCGCACATACAACAGCGCCGAGCAGAACACCGCCAGGCTCGCGACCATCTCCAGCACCCCAAACCACTGTCGGTTCGGGTCATACGCCGCCAGTGCGCCCTTGATGAAATACAGATTCACCACAAAACACATCCACGAATGCCCACGGGCACTGCCCATGATCATCGCCGGGGCGAGGATGATCCACGGGATCAGCTCGACCAGCAGAATCACCCATGGCCGCGCGCCGTGCAGGTCGGCGAACAGCAGATAGTAGGCCGCGAGCAGACCGGCTAGGGCGAAAAAGCTCAGCAGGCTGAGCACCCGCATCGCCTTCACCCGTGGCTCAAGCCACTCGACACTCGGCAGAATCTTCGGCTTCTTCGCCATCTCAGCCCACCAGTTTCTGAGCGGTTTTGGCCAGCCGCAGACCCAACGCACGGCACAGTGCAACTTCGTGCTGATCAAGGCCTTTTTTGCCGTCCGCTCCGGCGTGATGACTGGCACCGTAAGGCGTGCCGCCACCCTGGGTTTCCAGCAGCGCCGACTCGCTGTACGGCAGGCCGGTGATGAGCATGCCGTGGTGCAGCAGCGGCAACATCATCGACAGCAGGGTGGTTTCCTGACCGCCGTGCAGGCTGGCGGTGGAGGTGAACACGCCAGCCGGTTTGCCGACGAGGGCGCCGGTCAGCCACAGGTTGCTGGTGCCGTCGAGGAAGTACTTCAGTGGCGCGGCCATGTTGCCGAAACGCGTCGGGCTACCGAGGGCGAGGCCAGCGCAGTTCTTCAAATCATCCAGCGTTGCGTACAGCGCGCCGTCCTCCGGGATGGCCGGGGCCACGGCTTCGCACTCGGTGGAGATCGCCGGCACGGTGCGCAGGCGCGCTTCGAGGCCAGCCTGTTCGACACCGCGGGCAATCTGCCGGGCCATCTCGTTGGTCGAGCCGTTGCGGCTGTAATACAGCACCAGAATGTACGGCGCGCTCACGGCAACAACTCCAGGATATTTTCGGGTGGACGACCGATCACCGCTTTGTCGCCGACCTCGAGAATCGGTCGCTCCATCAGTTTTGGATGCTGGGCAATAGCGTCGATCAATTGCGCTTCGCTGAGGCTTTCGTCAGCCAGTTGAAGCATTTTGTATTCATCTTCCCCGGTGCGCAGCAACTGACGTGCGCTGATCCCGAGCTTGCCAAGCAGGGCCTTGATTTGCGCTGCATTCAGCGGGGTCTCGAGGTACCGCACGACGTTCGGGGTCAGGCCGCGGGCTTCAAGAAGCTCCAGCGCGCCGCGGGATTTCGAGCAGCGCGGATTGTGATAAAGCGTCAGATCGGTCATGGCGGGTCGCTTCTGGCGTAAAGTGGCGGCTATTCTAACTGTGCAGCGCGCAATCCAGAACCTTCGGAGGCAATGGGTTGCAGGCGCCTTCAAATTTTCTCAAGGAACACGACATGACACGGCGATTGGCAGCGGCATTGACGATAATCGGGGCGTTGATGCTGGGGGGCTGCGGCAATGATTACGGGATTGACCAGAACGGTCAGAAGGTCGCGTCCGAACGTCTCGACAAACAATGGGTGGTGCTCAACTACTGGGCCGAATGGTGCGGCCCGTGCCGCACCGAGATCCCGGAGCTCAACCATCTGGCTGACGAGCTGAAGAGCAAGAACGTCGGCGTGTTCGGGGTCAACTTTGACAATGTGCAAGGTGTGGAGCTGAAAGACGCCAGTGAAAAACTGGGCATCAAGTTCACCGTGCTGGCGCAGGATCCGGCGGAGTTGTTTGAGTTACCGCGCAGTGAGGCGCTGCCGGTGACGTACATCATCGACAACAAAGGCAAGGTGCGTGAGCAGTTGATGGGGGAGCAGACGGCGGCGGGGGTGATGGCGAAGCTGGAGGCGTTACAAGCGACCAAGTGAGTTGCCGCTAAAGAGCAACCCTCACCCCAGCCCTCTCCCAGAGGGAGAGGGAGCCGACCGAGGTGTCTGGCGAGGTACATCGACCTGAGAGATCGAGTCGATTGTGAATTCGTCAAAACCAGATCCGCTCGATTAGGCAGTCGCAAGAGCGGGATTCGATCGATTATGGATTCGATGAAGACCCTTCAGGTCGGCGTAGCTCCCCAATATCCCCCAATCAGTCCCCTCTCCCCCTGGGAGAGGGCTAGGCGGGCGGCGTTCCGATGAGGGCATCGGCGGACTAGCCAATCAACCCTCTTCCAGCCACCAGCGCAGCGGCTTGCCTTCAGCCGGCCAGAAGCGCATCTGCTCGATCGGCGAGATATCCCAGCGCTCGACGTGTTCCAGCGCCTGCAGGAAGCGTTGTTCCTGCTCCATCAACGCTGGTGCACAGAGTTTGCGGGTCTTGCCGATCTTGCCGAAGGTCAGCTTGTCGCCGTCCAGCGTATACGGCGCAAACCAATGGTTGCAGCCGCCGTTGCCGTAGGCGCGGCCATCATCGCCCAGGGTCACGGTCAGATGGCTGTAATCCATCAGCGGGCGCTCGCCGATCCACTCCAGAATGTAGCTGCGGTTCTGTTGCAGTTGCACAGGCTCTGCCGCGCAACCCACCAGACCCACACCGACCATAGCGGTCAGGGCAAGCCGTTTCATCACGCAGGCTCCTGGCATTTCGGGCACAGGTGCTTTTCGCCCACGGCTTTCCAGCCCAGCTCGGCGATGCGCGCGGTGGCCGCCGGTTTCTCTGCGGCCTTGCCGAGTTTGGCGTCCACGGCAAATTCGAAGCTCAGCTCTTTGGCGCAGCTGTCGCAATTGACCTGCCAGGTGTGGATCGCCAGTTCGCCGAACACCGGGCCAGTGGTCATCGCGGTCCATTGGCCCGGCGGGTTGATCAGGTGGCGGACGGTTTCAACGGTCAGGCGCATGGACAAGTCCTTGCTGCCTTTGAGGGTGACCAACAGCGCGTCACCGATGCGAATCGAGCCACCATTGCCGGTGACCTGATAGCGGCCCGGAACGAGGGCGCGGCATTCGGTGAGGGTGTGTTGCGGGTTCATCAGGGTATAGCGGAAATCGTGTTCGACCATGGGTCCTCCAAATATGCGCGACATGCTAGCACGGGGTTGATTGCAGAATGATGCGCGCGTGCGACCTTCGATCCGGTTCAAATACCGCGACACTCATGGCAAACTGCCGGCCTCGAATCTGAAGGAACGGAACATGGCGCTGATCGAATGTTATGAATGCAAAAAGAGCATCAGCTCCGAAGCCTCGGCCTGCATTCATTGTGGAGCTCCGATGGCGGAGCAAACCGCTCACGCCCAGGCGCAGGCAACTGCGGCCCCGGCTCAGCCTTCGACGATTTCTTTTGGCAGTCTGCCGCGTAACAAGGCTGTGCCCGAAGTCACTGCTCCAGCGCCTGAACCGCAACCTTTACCGAAAGTCATGCCGGCCGCCGCACGGCGTCGGCGCCAGCAGCCAACCGAGCAACCGGCCACAGAGCAGGCCAATGCCGACGGCAGTCGTCCGGTGGAAGGCTGGCTGAAGATCATGATCTTCCTGCTGCCGATGTTTTTCGTCTGGTTCCTGCTGCGCTACGGCCACTCGATGAAACAGCGCTTTTTTGGTTTCGGCTGGCTGGCGATGCTGATTCTGGCGTCTTCGCTTTCACCGAAATAAGCGCAAAAAACCTCAGCCCTCGACCTGGTTCTGTGGCGTTCCCGCCGCCCAGGTCGCGATGTTGTGCAGGGTGGTTGCGGCAATTGCACCCAGCGCTTCGCGGGTCAGAAAGGCCTGATGCGCGGTGATGATCACGTTGGGAAAGGTCAGCAATCGCGCCAGCACATCGTCCTGCAAAGGCAGGTCGGAGCGATCCTCGAAAAACAGTTGTGCCTCTTCCTCATAGACATCCAGCCCCAGATAGCCGAGTTGGCCGTCCTTCAATGCATCGATCAGTGCCGGTGTGTCGACCAGCCCACCACGGCCGGTATTGATAAGCATGGCGCCCGCCTGCATGTGCGCCAGTGAATCGCGGTTGATCAGGTGTTTACTTTGCTCGTTGAGCGGACAGTGCAGGCTGATGATCCGCGACTGTGCGAGCAGTTCCGGCAGGCTCAGGTAACGCGCACCCAACGCCAGAACATCGGGGTTGGGGAAGGGATCGTAAGCCAGTAGCTCACAACCGAAACCGTGCATGATTTTCGCGAACGTGGCGCCGATCTGTCCGGTGCCGACAATCCCCACGGTTTTGCCGACCAGGTCGAAACCGGTCAGGCCATGGAGGCTGAAATCGCCTTCACGGGTGCGGTTATAGGCACGGTGCAGGCGACGGTTGAGGGCCAGGATCAGCGCCACGGCGTGTTCGGCCACCGCATGCGGCGAGTAGGCCGGCACGCGCACCACGGCCAGTCCGAGACGTTTCGCTGCGGCCAGATCGACATGGTTGTAGCCCGCCGAGCGCAGGGCAATCAGACGCGTGCCGCCCGCAGCCAGGCGCTCCAGCACGGGAGCGCTGAGATCATCATTGATGAACGCACAGACCACTTCATGTCTATCGGCCAGCGCTGCCGTATCGAGGCTGAGCCGGGCCGCTTGAAAGTGCAGCTCGATACCTGCCGGGCAAGCGGCGGCGAGAAAGCTGTCGCGGTCATAGGTCTGGCTGCTGAAAACGAGCGTGCGCATGAAATCCTCCTGGAACATCGACACGGATTGAATCACCCGAACCCACTTTAGCGCTGCCGGTGTTGGCCGGCATTGCCGTGGATCAGGCGCTGATCTTCGCTTGTGCCGCGAGCCGGTTGATCGCGCGCTCCAGTTCTTCCAGCGCTGCCACGGCCTTGGGGTCGTCCTGCTTGAGCAGGGTTTCGCTGCGCTGGCAGGCCGCGCGCAATTGCGGTACGCCGCAATAACGGGTGGCACCGTGCAGGCGATGGACGCGTTCGATCAATGCATTCTGGTCGCGGTTTTCGCACGCCGCGCGGATGGCCTCGCGGTCGGCTTCCAGTGAGGCGAGCAACATGGCCAGCATGTCTGCCGCCAGATCAGCCTTGCCGGCGGCCAGGCGCAAACCTTCCTCGTGATCGAGCACCGGCAGTTCATTATTGCCCGCCGCGCTGTCGCTGATCCGCTCCGGCCCTTGATTGCGCAAGGCCAGGCCGGTCCATTTCAGCACCACCTGCGCCAGTTGCCGTTCGCTGATCGGTTTGGTCAGGTAATCGTCCATGCCGCTTTGCAGCAACGCGCGTTTTTCGTTGGCCATGGCGTGGGCGGTGAGGGCGACGATCGGCAGCGGCGTGCAGTGCCGCTCGCTTTCCCACTGGCGAATGGTTTCGGTGCTCTGGCGGCCGTCCATGCCCGGCATCTGCACGTCCATCAACACCAGATCGAAGGACTCGCTTTGTACGGCTTTGACCGCCGCGTAGCCACTTTCCACCGCAAGTACCTTGGCGCCCATGTCTTCGAGCAGGGTTTGCACCAGCAGCAGGTTGGCCGGGTTGTCGTCGACACAGAGCACTTTCGGCGCGCGGCTCGACAGCGGTTCCCCTGGCTCATTGCGCGGCTGGCGCGGGTTGACCAGATCGGCCAGCGCACGACGCAGTTTGCGTGTGCAGGCCGGCTTGGCTTGCAACTGACTGTGCGGGTTCGGCACCGACAGATGGAACAGCGTCTGTTCGGTGGTCGGGCACAGCACCAGCACTTTGCAGCCGAGGTGTTCGAGGTCCCAGATGTGCTGATTCAAACGCTCGGGCAGCATGTCGTTGCTGGTGATGCCGATGACCGCCAGATCAATCGCCTGATCGGTCTGGTGCGCGCCGGTGACGCCATTGGTCAAGGTTTCCAGCGTATTGAACGGCGTGACATCGAGGCCGCAATCTTCCAGTTGATGTTGCAAGGCCTGACGCGCCAGTTCATGACTTTCCAGTACTGCCACGCGGCGCCCGAGTAGCGGCGGGGCCGGCAAGTCTTCGGCGTCGTCACGGGTTTTCGGCAGGCTCAGGCTGATCCAGAATTCCGAGCCTTCGCCGGGTGTGCTGTCGACGCCGATTTCACCACCCATCTGCTCAATCAGACGCTTGGAAATCACCAGCCCCAGGCCGGTGCCGCCCGGTTGCCGCGACAGCGAGTTGTCGGCCTGACTGAAGGCCTGGAACAACGCGCGCACGTCCTGATTCGACAGGCCGATGCCGGTGTCCTGAATGCTGATGCGCAACTGCACGCTGTCTTCGTGTTCATCTTCAAGCATCGCGCGGGCAACGATGGTGCCTTCGCGGGTGAACTTGATTGCGTTGCTGACCAGGTTGGTGAGGATCTGCTTCAGGCGTAACGGGTCACCGACCAGCGACAGCGGCGTGTCGCGGTAGACCAGACTGACCAGCTCCAATTGCTTGGCGTGTGCGGCGGGGGCGAGGATGGTCAGGGTGTCCTGCAACAGGTCGCGCAGGTTGAACGGAATATGGTCGAGCACCAGTTTGCCCGCCTCGATTTTCGAGAAGTCGAGGATCTCGTTGATGATCCCCAGCAGGCTGTCGGCAGACTTTTCGATGGTGCCCAGATAATCGAGCTGGCGCGGGGTCAGTTCGCTTTTCTGCAACAGGTGCGTGAAGCCGAGAATGCCGTTGAGCGGCGTGCGGATCTCGTGGCTCATGTTGGCGAGGAATTCGGATTTGATCCGGCTCGCCTCCAGCGCTTCTTTGCGCGCCAGGTCCAGTTCGATGTTCTGGATCTCGATGGTTTCCAGGTTCTGGCGCACGTCTTCGGTGGCCTGATCGACACTGTGTTGCAGTTCTTCGCGGGCGTTCTGCAAGGTGCCGGCCATGCGATTGATCCCGGAGGCCAGCTCATCCAGCTCTTGGCTGCCAAGTGGCGGCAAACGCGTTTCCAGATGGCCGTCCTTGAGTTGCGCGACGGCTTGTTTGATCTGGCTCAGCGGCCGGTTGATGGTGCGGCCCATGCGCAACGCCAGCAGGGCGGCGCCCGCCAGACCGGCGGCAATCAGCAGCAGGCTGGCAAACAGGCTGCGATAACCGCGCAGCAACATGCCGTTATGCGACAGCTCCAATTCGACCCAGCCAAGCAGTCGCTCGGATTCTTCCGGGATCAGTTCGCCGGCGAGGTTGCGATGTTTGCCGAACACCGGCATCAGGTAACGCGTCGCGTCATTGCCGCTGCGCCGTTGCAAATGCGCGCTGTCGCCGCTCGGTGCCTGATTGAGCATGGTCGGGCCGGCATGCGCCAGCGGCGAGCGGTCCGGGGCGAGGAAGGTCACCGCGCGCACGTCCGGCTGTTCAAGGGATTGCGTGGCGATGCGCTCCAGCAATTCGCTGTTGCCATGGCCCATGGCGGGTGCCACCAGCGGCGCCAGTTGCTCGGCAATCATTTCGCCGCGCTGCATCAATTGGGTCTGCAAGTCGGCCTGCTGCGTCCAGGTGAAATAACCACCCAGCACCAGCGCCATCAGGCTGGTCGGCAACAAGGTCAGCAATAACACGCGACCTTTGATTCCCAGTTTCTTGAGCACGCCTATCTCCTGCATCCCGCTGATCTGTTGACTCATGCGTGCATCCGGCACGCGACATTGGCGCAGTGTAGCGATTTGCTCGCGGGCAATCTCCGGAAAAATGCGCTCGCGTCGGGGCAGGGCGTCGCTGCTCGTTGGTCAGCTCGGTCAACCTTGAGTTGCCCGATGCCCGGCAATCTTGAATAATCAGTCTCAACTGAGAATTACTTGCAGATACTCATGACTCCTGTTTCCGCTGGCCAGCCACGCATTCTCTCCATCGAAGACGATCCGGTACTCGGCGCCTATGTTCACGAACATCTGGGCCGCAGCGGCTTTCAGGTGACCTGGTGCCAGAACGGTCAGGAAGGCCTGAACATCGCCACGCGCCAGCCGTTCGACGTGGTGCTGATGGATATTCTCTTGCCGGGCCTGGACGGTTTGCAGGTGTTGACGCAATTGCGCCAGAGCCATTCGACACCGGTACTGCTGATGTCGGCCCTCGGCGCCGAGGCGGATCGCATCAGCGGTTTCCGTCTCGGTGCTGACGATTATTTACCCAAGCCGTTCAGCATGGCCGAGTTGCATGTGCGCATCGAAGCGATCCTGCGCCGGGTTGCGCTGGATCGGCGCCCGGCAGCGCTGGCGGCGCCAGTGGCGGTCGGTACGCTGCGATTCGATGACGAACAGTGCGATGTGTTTTTCCGCGAACAACCCGCCGGGCTGACCCGCAGCGAATTCCGTTTGCTCGAAACCCTCAATCGCAACGAAGAGGAAGTGCTGAGCAAAGCCTTCCTTTATCAGCACGTTTTGCAGCGCGGCTACGCGGCCCACGATCGCAGCCTCGACATGCATATCAGCCAGATCCGCCGCAAACTGAAAGCCATCGGTTACACCGAGCGTGAAGTGCGCACCGTCTGGGGCAAGGGTTACGTGTTGAGCGCCGCTGATGAAACGCTCTGAACTGCCGGGGCGGCATTCACTGTTCTGGAAACTGGCGTTTCTGCTGGTCGCATTTTGTCTGCTGATGATCTGGCTGAGCTGGTCGTGGGGCCGTTATATGGAGGAGCGCAACCAGTTCCTCTCCGACGAAGCGCGCGGCACCCTGACGCGTTACGCCGCGCAAGCGGAACAGGCCTGGCAGCACGGCGGCCGCAGCGGGGTCGATGACTGGTTGCAGAGCATGGAGTTGCGTGAAGCCAGTTGGGTCGGTGTGATCGGTGGCAACTTACAGTCGCTGAGCAATGATCCGCTGAATGATCAGGAAATTCAGCACCTGACCTTCTTGCGTGGGCTCGACTGGCCGATCCACAAGAAAGGCCGCCCGTGGTTGCGTATTCCTTTCCCCAAAGAGCCGTCTGCCGGCAGCCTGGTGATCGAATTGCCCGAACGATTTGTTCCGGGTAAGTACCGGGTGTTCTGGCGCGTCATCACCAACGGCGTGATTCCAGGTCTGTTCACGTTATTGCTGTGTGTCGGTCTGTACCGCTTGCTGGTCGTGCCCCTGAACAACCTGCGCGAACAGGCTAACGCCTGGCGTGCCGATCAATTGAATGTGCGGCTGTCGAGCGGTATCACCCAGCGCCCGGATGAACTCGGCGAGCTGGCGCGGGCGTTCGACTCCATGTCCGAGCGCCTGCAATCCACCGTCGCCCTGCAACAGCAATTGCTCCGCGATCTGTCCCACGAATTGCGCACACCGCTGAGCCGCCTGCGCGTCGCCAGCGAAAGCGAGCAAGATTTAGTGCAGCTACGCGAACGTATCGGTCGCGAAGTCGACGGTATGCAACGCTTGGTCGAAGACACCCTGCAACTGGCCTGGCTCGATACTGACCGCTCGCCATTGCCCGACGAGGCGATCCAGATTCAGGCCCTGTGGGAAATGCTCACCGACAATGCCTGTTATGAAAGCGGCTGGCCGAGTCTGCAATTGCAGTGTTCGGTCGAGGCGTCGTGCTGGGTGCGCGGCAACTTGAATACCCTGGCGCAGGCGCTGGAGAACATTTTGCGCAACGCGATTCGGCATTCGCCTGCGGGCGGGATTGTGCGGCTCGATGGACGGCGCGATGGCGATTACTGGCACCTGTGGCTGGAAGATCAGGGCGGCGGCGTAGCGGAAGGGGATCTGGAACGGATCTTCTCGCCGTTCACTCGGCTCGACGGCTCGCGGCCCGGTGATGGTGGTTTTGGCTTGGGGCTGAGCATCGCGCGCAATGCCGTGCAGCGTCAGGGCGGGAGTATTTGGGCGGAAAATAGCGGGGCAGGGTTGCGGTTGAATTTGCGGTTGCTGGCGGATGACGGTGTTGCGCCGACTGACGCCTTCGCGAGCAGGCTCGCTCCCACATTGGAACTCGGTTCGCCGCAGATTGTGTGATCAACAGTTAATAGTGTCATCACTGCTGACACTATTCTGCGAATGACACTACTCCCTGTGGGAGCGATCCTGCTCGCGAAGAGGCCATACGCATCACCGCCAATTAAGATGACCCACCGTAAAAGTCGCACCACTGGTGCGACTTTCAATCCCTTATTCCCATAAACCATAAGCACCGCACTTTGCGTGATATGGCCTGCGCGGGTTTGCCGGTATGATAGGCGCCCCCGCACGTCTGGATTGCGAATACGCCATGACCTTGCAGTACCCAACCATCGCCGATTGCGTCGGCAACACGCCGCTGGTGCGTTTGCAGCGCCTGCCCGGTGCTACCAGCAACACCCTATTGCTCAAGCTCGAAGGGAATAACCCGGCGGGTTCGGTCAAGGACCGTCCGGCGTTGTCGATGATCACCCGCGCCGAGTTGCGCGGGCAGATCCACGCCGGCGATACGCTGATCGAAGCGACCTCGGGTAACACCGGGATCGCGCTGGCCATGGCCGCTGCGATCAAGGGTTACAAGATGATCCTGATCATGCCGGACAACTCCAGCGCCGAGCGTAAAGCGGCGATGACCGCGTACGGTGCCGAGCTGATTCTGGTCAGCCAGGAAGAAGGCATGGAAGGCGCCCGCGACCTTGCGCAGCGGATGGAAGCCGAAGGCCGTGGCAAGGTGCTCGATCAGTTCGCCAATGGCGACAATCCTGAGGCGCACTACACCACCACAGGTCCGGAAATCTGGCGTCAGACCCAGGGCACCATTACCCATTTCGTCAGTTCGATGGGCACCACCGGCACCATCATGGGCGTGTCGCGCTACTTGAAAGAGCAGAGCGACAGCGTGCAGATCGTCGGTCTGCAACCGATGGAAGGCTCGGCCATTCCCGGCATCCGCCGCTGGCCGCAGGAATACCTGCCGAAAATTTATCAGGCCGACCGCGTCGACCGTATCGTCGACATGGCGCAAAGCGAGGCCGAGGACGTGACCCGTCGTCTGGCCCGCGAAGAAGGTATCTTCTGCGGCGTGTCCTCGGGCGGTGCGGTGGCAGCGATGTTGCGCCTGTCCAAAGAAGTTGAAAACGCGGTGATCGTCGCGATCATCTGCGACCGTGGCGACCGTTACCTGTCGACCGGCATTTTCGACGCGCCCAACTGATGGCCAAGCACGAGAGAGGCCTGCGCTTCCAGCCCACGGGTGGGAGCAAGGCCGCGCAAATTCCGACCGGCAAAAAACAGCGCTTGAGCATCGAGCGCCTGGCCAATGACGGTCGCGGTATCGCGTTTTTCGAAGGCAAAACCTGGTTCGTCCTCGGCGCCCTCGCCGGCGAAGAGGTCGAAGCGCGGGTGCTCGGCGCCCACGGCAAAGTGGTCGAGGCGCGCACCGAGCGGGTGTTCAAGGCCAGCGAACTGCGTCGCCCGGCACCGTGTCAGCACGCCGGTCGTTGTGGCGGTTGCAGCGTCCAGCATTTGCCCCACAGCGAACAGCTTGCCCTGAAACAGCGCATGCTCGCCGAGCAATTGTCGCGTGTCGCCGGTGTCGAACCTGAAGCGTGGGCAGCGCCGCTGACCGGTCCCGAATTCGGCTATCGCCGTCGCGCCCGCATCGCGGTGCGCTGGGACATGAAGGCGAAGAAACTCGAAGTCGGTTTCCGTGCCGCCGGCAGCCAGGACATCGTCGCGATCAACGAATGCCCGGTGCTGGTACAGCCCTTGCAACCGATCATGACCCGTTTGCCGGAGATGCTCCGTCGTTTGAGCAAACCGCAAGCATTGGGCCATGTCGAGTTGTTCAGTGGCTCGTCACTGGCGGTGCTGCTGCGGCACATGGCGCCGTTGTCGGAAGCGGATCTGACCATTCTCAAGGAATTCTGCCAGTTCCATGAAGCGCAATTATGGCTGCATGGCGAAGGCGAGCCGCAACCGGTCGATGCGACCCAGGCGCTGGGCTATCGCCTGGAACAGTGGGATCTGGATCTGGCGTACCGCCCGGGTGACTTCATCCAGGTCAACGCCGGCGTCAACGAAGCCATGGTTGCGCAAGCGCTGGACTGGCTGAAACCCGGTAGCGACGAGCGCGTGCTGGATCTGTTCTGCGGCCTGGGCAACTTTGCCTTGCCGCTGGCCAAAACCGTTCGGGAAGTGGTAGCGGTCGAAGGCGTGCAGACCATGGTTGATCGCGCTGAAGCCAACGCCGCTAGTAACAATTTGCATAACACAAAGTTTTTTCAAGCCGATTTATCCCAGCCTTTGACCGATGCCCAGTGGATCGGAAACGGCTTTTCTGCGGTACTCTTGGACCCACCGCGTGACGGTGCTTTCGAGGTAGTTCGCAAGCTGGCGACCCTGGGTGCCAAACGGTTGGTGTATGTGTCGTGCAACCCTGCAACTCTGGCGCGCGATACGGTCGAATTGATCAAGCAGGGCTACCGGTTAAAACGTGCCGGGATTCTCGATATGTTTCCTCAGACGGCACATGTCGAGGCCATGGCGTTATTTGAAGCGAGCCAGGATGGCTCGTCTGAATCCGCCTGATCTGTCCGCGCAGCGCTCGCTTTAGCCCCGCGAGCGCAAACGGGCAACAAGGATCAGCGATTTGACGCATTGAATCTGCGTCGTAGGGAAGGTAAAGCAAGATGGTACAGGTGAGAGCACACCAGCCGATCAACACTGACGGCAGTATCAATCTCGAGGCTTGGCTCGATCACGCGGTCAGTGTCGATCTGGCACTGGATCGCGAAGCCTTGAAAGAAGCCTGCGAGTTCGCTCGCGAGGCCGAACAACAATCCAATGCCAGGAAGAATCTGTGGGCCGAAGGCTCCGGCAGCTTCAGTACTGGCCTGGAAATCGCCGAGATTCTCGCCGACCTCAAGCTCGATCAGGATTCGCTGGTCGCAGCGGTCCTGTATCGCGGCGTGCGTGAAGGCCAGATCGAACTCGCGGCCGTCGGCCAGCGCTTCGGCCCGGTGGTGGCCAAACTGATCGACGGCGTGCAGCGCATGGCCGCCATCAGTGCCAGCCTCAGCCCGCGTCAGTCGATGGTTATGGGCACGCAAGGGCAGGTGGAAAACCTGCGCAAGATGCTGGTGGCGATGGTCGATGACGTTCGCGTTGCCCTGATCAAACTCGCCGAACGCACCTGCGCCATTCGTGCGGTGAAAACCGCCGACGACGAAAAGCGTAACCGCGTCGCCCGCGAAGTCTTCGACATTTATGCGCCGCTCGCGCACCGCCTCGGCATCGGTCATATCAAATGGGAACTGGAGGACTTGTCCTTCCGTTATCTCGAGCCGGATCAATACAAGCAGATTGCCAAGTTGCTCCACGAGCGACGGCTGGACCGTGAGCGTTTCATCGCCGATGTGATGACCCAGCTCAAGGATGAATTGCAAGCCACCGGCGTCGATGCCGACATCAGCGGCCGGGCCAAACACATCTATTCCATCTGGCGCAAAATGCAACGCAAGGGTCTGGAATTCAGCCAGATCTACGACGTGCGTGCGGTGCGCGTGCTGGTCCCGGAAATGCGCGACTGCTACACCGCGCTGGGTATCGTCCACACCTTGTGGCGGCACATCCCGAAAGAATTCGACGACTATATCGCCAACCCGAAAGAGAACGGCTACCGCTCGCTGCACACGGCGGTGATCGGCCCTGAGGGTAAAGTGCTCGAGGTGCAGATCCGTACGCACTCGATGCACGAAGAAGCCGAGCTCGGCGTCTGCGCGCACTGGCGCTACAAGGGCACCGACGTCAAATCCGGCTCGAACCACTACGAAGAGAAAATCTCCTGGCTGCGACAGGTCCTCGAGTGGCACGAAGAGCTGGGCGATATCGGTGGTCTGGCCGAACAACTGCGCGTCGATATCGAGCCGGATCGGGTCTACATCTTCACCCCCGATGGCCACGCCATCGACTTGCCGAAGGGCGCGACACCGCTGGACTTCGCTTATCGCGTGCACACCGAGATCGGCCACAACTGCCGTGGCGCGAAGATCAACGGGCGCATCGTGCCGCTCAACTACAGCCTGCAGACCGGTGAGCAGGTCGAGATCATCACCAGCAAGCACGGTACGCCGAGCCGCGACTGGCTGAACTCGAATCTCGGTTACGTCACTACCTCGCGGGCGCGGGCGAAGATCGTTCACTGGTTCAAATTGCAGGCGCGCGATCAGAACGTTGCCGCCGGTAAAACCCTGATCGAGCGCGAACTGACGCGCCTCGGCCTGCCAGCGGTGGACTTCGACAAGCTGGCCGACAAGGCCAACATGAAAACCGCCGAAGACATGTTCGCCGCCCTCGGTGCCGGCGACCTGCGTCTGGCGCAACTGGTCAACCTCGCGCAGCAACTGGTCGAACCGGAACGCGGCAACGAGCAGCTAGAACTGATTCCGCGCAAGGCCACCGGCTACAAACCGGGCAAGCGTGGCGATATTCAGATTCAGGGCGTCGGCAACCTGATGACGCAGATGGCCGGCTGCTGCCAGCCGCTGCCGGGCGATGCGATCGTTGGTTACATCACTCAGGGTCGTGGCGTGAGCATTCACCGTCAGGACTGCGCCTCGGTGCTGCAACTGGGCGGACGCGAGCCGGAGCGGATCATCCAGGTCAGCTGGGGCCCGGTGCCGGTGCTCACCTACCCGGTGGACATTGTCATCCGCGCCTACGACCGTTCCGGTCTGCTGCGTGACGTCTCGCAGGTATTGCTCAACGAGCGTATCAACGTGCTCGCGGTCAACACCCGCTCGAACAAGGAAGACAACACCGCGCTGATGTCCCTGACCATTGAGATCCCGGGACTGGATGCACTGGGGCGGTTGCTCGGGCGGATTTCGCAGTTGCCGAACATCATCGAAACGCGGCGTAACCGCACCCCTTGAAGATGACTTCGATTGATCGTTCCCACGCTCCGCGTGGGAATGCCTCTAGGGACGCTCTGCGTCCAGTGACGCGGAGCGTCACGGGCTGCATTCCCACGCAGAGCGTGGGAACGATCAAGATCGCAGAAAGGGTTGAGTGAGATTTTGTATGTACAGCCTTGAAGACCTGCTCCACCTGATGAACCGTCTGCGCGATCCGCAATACGGTTGCCCGTGGGACATCAAGCAAACCTACGCGACCATCGTTCCGCACACCCTCGAAGAAGCCTACGAAGTGGCCGACGCCATCGAGCGCGGCGACTTCGATCACTTGCAGGGCGAGCTGGGCGATCTGCTGTTCCAAGTGGTGTATTACAGCCAGTTGGCCAGGGAAGAAGGGCGTTTCGAATTTGCCGGGGTGATCGACAGCATCACCCGCAAACTGATCCGTCGTCATCCCCACGTGTTCCCCACCGGTGATCTCTACGCACCGCTGGATGTGCCGCGCTTGAGTGAAGAACAGGTCAACCAGCGCTGGGAAGAGATCAAGGCTGAAGAGCGCGCCGAGAAATCTGCCGCGCCCGAGCAACTGTCACTGCTCGATGACGTGCCGGCGACGTTGCCGGCATTGTCGCGTTCGGCCAAGTTGCAGAAGCGCGCAGGCCAGGTCGGTTTCGACTGGCCAGACGCCTTGCCGGTGCTCGACAAGGTGCGTGAAGAACTCGATGAAGTCCTCGAAGCCATGTCCGAAAACGATCCCGTCGCCGTGGCTGACGAGATCGGCGATCTGCTGTTTTCCGTGGTCAACCTGGCCCGGCATCTGAAGGTCGACCCGGAAACTGCGCTGCGTGGCGCCAACGGCAAGTTCGAAAGACGTTTCCGATTTATCGAACAGGCATTGCGCGACACCCACCGTCCCATAGAAGATTGCACCCTCGAAGAGTTGGACGCCCTGTGGGGTGAAGCCAAACGTCAGGAAAAGAATTTGCCCGGCTGCGGCTGAGCCACTGCCCAAGTGAGTAAGCACCATGAGTATTTCCCTTCGCGACCAGTTGCTCAAAGCAGGCCTGGTCAACCAAAAGCAGGCCAAGCAGGTCAGCAAGGACAAGCAGAAGCAGCAACGTCTGGCGCACAAAGGTCAGATCGAACTGGATGACTCGCAGCAGCGTGCCGCCCAGGAAGCCATGGCTGAGAAGGTCAAGCGTGACCAGGAGCTGAACCGCCAGCAGAAAGAGAAAGCCGAAGCCAAGGCGCGTGCAGCACAGGTCAAGCAACTGATCGAAGTCTCGCGTCTGCCGAAGCTGACCACCGAGGACTACTACAACTTCGTCGACGACAAGAAGGTCAAGCGCATCTCGGTCAACACGCTGATGCGCAACAAGCTCAGCAGCGGTTCGCTGGCGATCGTGCACCATGCCGGCGGCTACGAAGTGATCCCGCGTGAAGCGGCCCTGAAGATCCAGGAGCGCGATCCACAGCGCATCGTCCAGCTCAACGTGCAGACCGAAGAGGTCAGCACCGAGGACGATCCGTACGCGGCGTATCAGATCCCTGATGATCTGATGTGGTAAATCGATAAAGCTGTAATAACGACAAACCCCGCTCATGGCGGGGTTTGTCGTTTTCAATGCTGTGGTTGAATCAGGAGGAACGGGTTTCGCGTTGTTGCTCTTGCACTTCGAGTTCGGCCTTGTAGTTGTGGGCATCGATCTCGTTGTGGAACATGCCGACCAGCAAGTCTTGTTGATGCACGTCCCAGATGCGGATACCGGCGGCTACGCCTTCGTGGGACATGTGTGAATCGTCGCGTTCAGTTACTTTTACAGTCATCTGCTAGCTCCAAATCTCAAGTTATCTGCAGCAAGGCGTGTGCAGGACTCTTTTATATGATTTGTTAGCTTGCTAAGTAAACGCTTGATTTGCGCAAGGTGTTATTGCGTTTTTTGCAACAGTGCTGCAGCCCGCGTAATCCGCGACATTCGGTCGCAGGGCGGTAAGTTTCATGACAGAAGTTTCATCTCCAGAACGCTCTGGATCCCTGTGGGAGCTGGCTTGCCAGCGATGACGTCGGCACAGCAAGCATCTTCGTTGCCTGACACTCCGCTATCGCTGGCAAGCCAGCTCCCACAGGGATCAGCGGTGTCCCGGCTATTTTCTGCAGACGAAAAAAAACGCCCCGAACCAGTCGGGGCGTTTTCATGTGTGGCTCAAGCGGGGGGAATTACTTGCCTTCCCAGCGCTTCAGTACCAGCGTGGCGTTGGTGCCGCCGAAGCCGAAGCTGTTGCTCATCACAGTGTTGATGGTGGCGTTCTCGCGGGTCTTGGTCAGCACCGGCAGGTCGGCCACTTCAGGGTCCAGCTCGTCGATGTTGGCGGAGCCGGCAATGAAGTTGCCTTCCATCATCAGCATGCAGTAGATCGCTTCGTGAACGCCGGCGGCGCCCAGGGAGTGACCGGACAGGCTCTTGGTCGAGCTGATCGCCGGTGCCTTGTCGCCGAACACTTCACGCACACCTTTCATTTCCGCGACGTCGCCGACCGGAGTCGAGGTGCCGTGGGTGTTCAGGTAGTCGATAGGCGTATCAACGGTGGACATCGCCATCTGCATGCAGCGGATCGCGCCTTCGCCACTTGGGGCAACCATGTCGTAGCCGTCGGACGTTGCGCCGTAGCCAACGATTTCGGCGTAGATTTTCGCGCCACGGGCCAGAGCGTGTTCCAGCTCTTCAACCACGACCATGCCGCCACCGCCAGCGATGACGAAACCGTCACGGTCGGCGTCGTAGGCACGGGAAGCTTGTTCTGGGGTGTCGTTACGCTTGCTGGACAGAGCGCCCATTGCGTCGAACAGGAACGACTGGCTCCAGTGCTCTTCTTCACCGCCACCGGCGAAAACGATGTCCTGTTTGCCCATCTGGATCTGTTCCATGGCAGTACCGATGCAGTGAGCACTGGTGGCGCAGGCAGATGCGATGGAGTAGTTCAGGCCTTTGATCTTGAATGGCGTGGCCAGGCAAGCGGAAACGGTGCTGCTCATGGTCCGCGTTACACGATACGGGCCAACGCGCTTGACGCCTTTCTCGCGCAGGATGTCCAGCGCTTCCATCTGGTTCAGCGTGGAAGCACCACCGGAACCAGCGATCAGGCCGGTACGCGGGTTGGACACTTGCTCTTCGGTCAGGCCGGAGTCAGTGATGGCGTCTTTCATGGCCAGGTAGGCGTACGCGGCTGCGTGGCCGACGAAGCGATAGATCTTGCGATCGATCAGTTCTTCAAGGTTGAGGTCGATGGAGCCGGAAACCTGGCTACGCAGACCCATTTCAGCATATTCCGGGTTGAACCGGATGCCAGGGCGGCTTGCACGCAGGTTAGCGGAGACGGTCTCTTTGTCATTGCCCAGGCACGAAACGATGCCCAGACCAGTGATAACGACGCGGCGCATGCGAATAACCCTTAGAAGTTGTCAGTGGAGGTGAACACGCCGACGCGAAGGCCTTCGGCGGTGTAGATTTCGCGACCGTCGACAGTCACCGAACCATCGGCAATGGCCAGGTTCAGCTTGCCCTTGAGGACGCGTTTGATATGAATGTTGTAAGTAACTTTCTTGGCGGTCGGCAGCACCTGACCGAAGAACTTCACTTCGCCTGAACCCAGCGCACGGCCACGGCCCGGCAGGCCTTGCCAGCCCAGGAAGAAACCGACCAGTTGCCACATGGCATCCAGACCCAGACAGCCCGGCATCACCGGATCGCCTTCGAAGTGGCACGCGAAGAACCACAGGTCAGGGTTGATATCCAGCTCGGCGACCAATTCACCTTTGCCGTACTTGCCGCCTTCTTCGCTGATCAGGGTGATGCGATCGACCATCAGCATGTTCGGGGCGGGCAGTTGCGCGTTACCTGGGCCGAACAGCTCACCGCGACTGCAGCGCAGCAGATCTTCCCGAGTAAAGGCGTTTTGTTTGGTCATGCGAGCTCCTCAATAATCCCATGCGGCAGGTGGGGCAAATCTTCCCGACCGTTCGAAGCGTTCATGCCTCGAACCGGCAGCCTACTCATAGACTATTGCGTTGTGGTGAAAGTCACAGCACCAAGGACATGAATGTACACTTGTGCACTGAAATTTTTATTCAAGCCCCTTTTGAGGCTCGTTCGGGTGCCTAAGACTGCCGCACTTTCGCTTTTCACGCCAGTCGCAGATGGTCGAAAGGCCCACACTACGACACCCAGCGCTGCAGAATCTGCTGCAGATCATTACGTTTGAACGGCTTCGCCAGATAATCGTTCATGCCCGCCGACAGGCAGGTTTCCCGGTCGCCCTGCAAGGCGTTGGCGGTCAGCGCGATGATCGGCACTTCGCTGCGTCCGGGTAGGCAACGGATCTGTCGGGTGGCCTCATAGCCATCGATGATCGGCAAACGGCAATCCATCAGAATCACTTCGAAGTCGCTGCCCTCGGCGCTGCGCACGGCCTGTGCGCCATCGGTAGCAACACTGACAGTAAAGCCCAGACTGCGCAGCATCGCTTCAATAACTGTCTGGTTCACTGGATTGTCTTCGACCAGCAAGACATTGCGTCCTTCACCATGCTCTTTTCCGTTCAGTGCACGCGGCGCAGCCAGGGGCGGCAGCGCCTGCTTATAGAGTGCCAGCGGAATTTCCAGAGTGAATACCGAACCGCGACCTTCCTCGCTCTGCGCGCGCAAGGTGCCGCCCATGCGTTCGGCCAGCGTGCGGGCGATCGGCAGACCGAGACCGGTGCCGCCATAGCGCCGTGAAATCGAACTGTCGGCCTGCTGGAAGGCATTGAACATCAACTCCAGACTTTCAGAAGAGATACCGATGCCGCTGTCACGCACCGAACAGGTGAACCACAGCAATTCGTGATCCAGCGATTGCCACTGCGCCTCGATGCTGACCCGGCCCTGTTCGGTGAATTTCAGCGCATTGCCAACCAGGTTGACCAGAATCTGCCGGATCCGCGTCGGATCGCCCTGCACCTGCAAACCGCGCATGTCGTCCGGGATCCGCAGATTCAGCGCCAGCCCTCGCTGTACCGCGCTGTGCTGGAACGACTGCGCGCAGGCGCTGATCAGTTCGGCGAGGTTGAAGGGGATGTGCTCCAGTTCCAGCTCCGAGCGTTCGATGCGCGAGAAGTCGAGAATATCGTTGATGACTTTCAGCAGGTGTTCGGTGGATTCCGAGGCGAGTGCGGCGTATTCGACCTGCTCCTCGGTCATCTCGGTGGTTTCCAGCAGTTGCAGCATACCCAGCACGCCGTTCATGGGCGTGCGCAGTTCGTGGCTCATCATCGCCAGGAAGTCCGACTTGGCGTTGTTGGCCTTTTCCGCCTCTTCGCGGGTCTGAATCAGTTGCGCCATGGCTTGATGCTGCTCACGGCTGGCCTGTTCCAGCGCTTGAGCGAGGTTATTGATGTGCTGCGACAGCGCGCCCAGTTCGGTGTCATCGACAATCGGTAGCGGCGTTTTGTAATCTCCGTCCTGAATCGCCTTGACCGCATCGCCGATGTCGCGAATCGGCTGCGACAGGCTGCCGGCCAGGCGTCGTGCCAATACAAAAGTGAAGAGCAGGGCGAACAGCGCGAGAATCCCGGCCTTGAACAGAATCTCCTGCTGGCGCTGGCTGAAGGCATCGTTGGATAAGCCGACGATCACTCGGCCCAGATAGTCCTCGCTGGCCCCGCCGTTGCTGACCTTGCCGTCCTGAAAGAAATCATTGTGCAGGGCGATGCGTTGCAGGCGCACCGGTGCCTGAAACACTTCAACCTGATGCGGGCGGCTGTGCGCGGCGGCGGGCTGTTCGACGTACACCAGAATCCGGTTGGCGCTGTCCTGTATTTCGAGAAAGCGCACGTTGGGCGTGGCCAGTGTCGCTTTGAGCAGGCTTTCCAGCACTTCGTTATTGCCGGAAATCACCCCGTATTCAGTGGCGGGTGCCAGTTGGTTGGCGATCAGTTGGCCGGTGTGGTTCAGCTCCTGGCGCAAATCCTGAATGCGCACAAAGGTAAAGAAGCTGATCAACAACAGGGTCAACAACAGCGCCGGGCCCAGACTGATCAGCTGGGTGCGGGTGTTGATGTCCCAACGGCGACGAAAACTCATGGGCGGCGTTCTCCTTCAGCCAGCGCTTGGGCGACAGACGCTTCATTTAGCGGCTCGATCCCTAGGGAACGAGCGACCTGCGCATTACTTGAGACTTTAAAACGTGCGGGGTAAAGCGTTCGCGGCCAACTGGCCGGCGATTGGTCGAGCAAATGATCGAGCACGGCCAGCCAGTCGTTCTGATCGCTGTAGGTACTCGCCAGGCTGCCGGCGCGGACGAACGCCACGTTGGGACCGACCAGCGCGACTTGCCGTGAATAGCTGCTGAGCAGCAGGTTTTTCGCGGTTTTCGGGTTGTACAGATCGGGGTCGTCGAGGCCGAGTAACACATCGCTGTTCTTCAGCACGGTTTGCAGCGGGCGGCTGTCGTGGATGTTGTCCCAGCGCTGGCTGACGATTTGCAGGTTCAGTGGTTCGGCGGCGAGATTGAGTTCCTTGAGGAGGAATTCGCTGTGTTGATCGAACAGCACGCCGATCCGCTGGGCCTGGGGCAGAATGCGTCGGATCAACTGCAACTGGCGGCTCAGCGGTGGATCACTCCACAGCAAACTCAGGTGCGCCGGTTGCGCGCTGCCGAGGCGCTGGCGCGCTTGCAGACGACTGATGCGCAGCACCAGCGTTGCCGGGCCTTGGGGGTCTTGCAGGCGCCAGTCGAGGCTCGGCAGGTCGAGCAGAATCAGGCGCAGACTGGCAGGCAGTTTTCCCGGTGCCGGCAGACTGGCCAACGGCTGGAAACGCACGTTGTCAGTCGGACGCAATTCGCTGAGTGCCTGGACGAATGCTTGCACGCCAGGACTTTCCTCGGCACCGGTCAACAGAATATCGGCGGCTTGCACCGCCATGCCATGCAGCCATGCGGTCAGAAACAGGCAAACCCCGGCCAGCCAGTGGCCAAGGGTTGGCAGCTTCCGTGACGGCCCGTAGCGCATCCTAGAACTCCAGCTCAGCGCTGAAATACATCACCCGACGCTCGTCGTAATTATTGTCGACGAAGGTGGTCGGCTCATGGTCGAGGCGCTGTTGCAGCACGCCGGCCAGTTGCAGCTGGGCTTTGCCCAGCGGGATGCGTTTGGCGATGCGTGTGTCGACCCGCTCGAAACGGTAGCCATTGAGCGCGTTGTCGCCGTAATAGAAGAGGGCGCTGTTCCAGCCATGGCCCCAATCGCGCAGCCAACCGGCCGAACCGCTATTGCGTGAGGTGAATTGTTGATCCAGCGGATTGCTCGCTTCGGCATCGACGAAGGCGTAGGTGAACCGCAAGCGGTCGGCCAGGCTCACGCGCCAGTCGAGCTGGGTTTCGGCGCCACGAAACCGCGAGCTGTTAGCGTTGCTGGCGATGTATTGGTTGTTACGCAGCGGCTCACTGATCATTCCGGTGATCTCGTCGTAGAACAGCTTCACATCCAGGGCCAGACCCAGCTCGGCGAAATAGCCGTTGTAGCCCAGCTCCCGTGAGCGCATGTGCTCCTGATCGAGATCGCCCGGGCCGCGTGTCTTGACGAAGTAACGCGCCGACGACTGGCCGTAAGCCGAAGGCCGCAGGTTGCTGACCTGATAGCTCCAGTTGACGTTGTTCTCGAACATGTCCGGCGAGCGGATCGCTTCCGAGTAAACCGCGCGCAGGCCGTGGCGCGGGTTGATCAGGTAATTGACGGCAAATCGCGGGGTCAGCGAACTGCCGATCAGTTGCGTGTTTTCGAACATCGCACCGCCCTGCAACAGCCAGTGCTCCGTGGCGCGCCATTCCAGTTGGCCGAACGCGCGCCACGTGGTGTCGTCCAGTGTGCCGTTGAAGTAGGTTTCGGAGTCGGCGCGGTCGTAACGATAGTTCATACCGCTGACCAGACGCAGGCTGTCGGACAGGCTGAGGGTGTCCTGCAATTCGAGGTCGTAACGCGATTCCCGCGCGCTCTGGTCGATGTCGCCGCACAGGGTGCGGCTGGCGCCGTTACGCCATTGCTCGAGCACCTGATTGGCTAGGGCCATTTCTTGCGGAGTGCCGGGCGCCGCGCCGGGGCCGGTGAAGCGGGTGATGTTGCGCGCCAGACGTTCGGTGTAATTCGGATTGAGCTGCCACAGTTGCGTCAGCTCGGGGCTGAATGACACCTCGGCATCACAGGCGCGCCAGGTTTGCTGGCGATCCCAGTGTTGCGCCGAGCCTTGTATATAAAGGCTGTGCTCCGGGTTGATATCGAGGTTCCAGCGCACCGAGCCGGCGTAATCTTTGGCGACTACGTCGGAATTGTTCCCGGCGGCGGTAATCCCTGAGAACACCGGACGATAGGTGTAGGGCCGCTGGTTGCTGCCGTCCTTTGCATTGACCTGCCAGTCGAGGCTTTGGTTATCGCTGAGGGTGTGGCTGACCGCGAGACTGAAACGGTTCAAGCGGCGACTGTCACGATAATCGGCGCCGCTGCGATCGCTGTCGAAGCCGTCGTCTTCTTGCCCGGACAGCGACAGGCGCAGATCGCCGCCATTCCAGCCGGTGCCCTGGCTGGCGTAGAAATCGTTGATGCCGCGCTGACCACGGGTGTACTTCAGCCGTGTACCGTGGCTGTCCGCCGGGTTTCGCGTGATGATATTGACCACCGCCATCAGCGCGTTGGCGCCATAGCTGACAGTGTTGGGGCCGCGAAAAACTTCGATGCGCTCGATGTCTTCCATGGCCACCGGAATATCGCTCCAGTCCACCGTGGACAAACCGGCGCGGTACACCGAGCGGCCGTCGATCAGCACTTGCATGCGCCGTGCTTCGCTGGCGTTGGTGCCGTGGTAATTGACCGCCGCCTGATTGCCGCTGATGTTGCCGACCATCATCCCCGGCACCAGGCGCAGCAGTTCGCTGACATCGCGGGCGCCGCTGGCGTGGATCAGTTCGTTGTCAATTACGGTCATGCTCCCTGGCACTTCCGCCGGGGTTTGTTTCAGGCGCGTGGCAGTCAGCACCTGTGGCAGTGCTTCGTTGTCCATGAACAGGTCGTCGGCCAGCACTAGCGGGCTGAACAGCAGCGCCAGTAAGACGGACGAACGCGGGGACGCAGAGCCAAAAGACACGACACAACCTTGATAGCGAAGAATTGGCGCGCATGTTAACCGAGGGCAGTGACTTTTCCAGTCACGTTGCAGGCATTTTCCTAGGTTTTATTGGTCTTCTTCCTACAAGTGTCGGTAATTGTTGCTGGGGCTGGCCGCGCGTTGGCCGCCCCGTATAATGCCGGCATCGCCACTGGTATGGATTAACGGATTGCATATGACTGAACAGCGCCCGATTGCGGTCCTGGGAGGCGGAAGTTTTGGTACCGCCGTGGCCAATCTTTTGGCCGAGAACGGCCATCAAGTCCGGCAGTGGATGCGTGACCCCGAGCAGGCCGAGGCCATCCGGGTCAATCGCGAAAACCCGCGTTACCTCAAAGGCATCAAGATTCTGCCGGGGGTGACTGCCGTCACCGACCTGCAGGAAACCCTCGACGCCTGCGATTTGTGCTTTGTCGCGCTGCCGTCCAGCGCGTTGCGCACGGTGCTTGCCGCCCACGCCGAGCGGTTGAGCGGCAAGATGCTGGTCAGCCTGACCAAGGGCATCGAAGCCCAGACCTTCAAACTGATGAGCCAGATTCTCGAAGAGATCGCCCCGCAGGCGCGCATCGGCGTGTTGTCCGGGCCGAACCTGGCGCGCGAGATTGCCGAACACGCACTGACCGCCACCGTGGTCGCCAGCGAAGATGAAGAACTGTGTAAAGCCGTGCAAGCCGCGCTGCACGGTCGTACCTTCCGCGTTTACGCCAGTGCTGACCGTTTCGGTGTCGAGTTGGGCGGAGCGTTGAAAAACGTTTACGCGATCATCGCCGGCATGGCGGTGGCGCTGGAGATGGGCGAGAACACCAAGAGCATGCTGATCACCCGGGCACTGGCGGAAATGACCCGTTTTGCGGTGAATCAGGGCGCTAACCCCATGACCTTCCTCGGTCTGGCCGGTGTCGGCGATCTGATCGTGACCTGTTCGTCGCCGAAGAGTCGCAACTATCAAGTCGGTTTTGCGCTGGGTCAGGGCTTGAGTCTCGACGAAGCGGTGTCACGTCTCGGTGAAGTCGCTGAAGGGGTCAACACCTTGAAGGTGCTCAAGGCCAAGTCTCAGGAAGTCGACGTGTACATGCCACTGGTCGCCGGGCTGCATGCGATCCTCTTTGAAGGACGCACGCTGGAGCAGGTGATCGGTCTACTGATGCGGGCCGAGCCGAAAACCGACGTCGACTTTATTTCCACCAGTGGTTTCAACTGAGTGAGCCGGGAGTAGCAAGCCATGAACGATCCGAAAACCGAAGCCAAGTACGAATCCATCCTTCTGCGCGTGTTGTGGATGATCGTCTACGTGCTGGTCTGGCAAGTGGCGCAGTTCATCCTCGGCGCGGTGGTGCTGGTGCAACTGATCTATCGTTTGATCTATGGCGCCCCGAGCGCCAGCCTGATGAATTTCGGCGACAGCCTGAGCCAGTTTCTGGCGCAGATCGGCCGTTTCGGCAGTTTCCACAGCGACCAGAAACCGTGGCCGTTCGCCGACTGGCCAACCCCGCGTACTCCGGAAGGTGAAGCGCCGCACGCCGTCGCACCGGCACCGCATCCGGTTCGAGATGAGGAACCCAAGCTATGAAACTCTGGGTATTACGTCACGGTGAAGCCGTGCCTTACGGCTCGTGCCCCGACTCCGAACGGGAACTGACCGATCACGGCCGTAAAGAAGTCTTGAACAGCGCGGCCCATTTGATCGGCCAACCGCTGACGGCGATCTACGCCAGCCCTTATCTGCGCGCGCAACAGACTGCGCAGATAGTTCGTGAGGCGCTGGGTTTTGAGCCGGAGATTCGCACGGTCGAGTGGCTGACGCCGGAGGTTGATCCGGACAAGGTCACCGATCAACTGGTGTCGGTGAGCAACGTCCTGCTGGTCAGTCACAACCCGCTGGTGGGCAATCTGCTGAGTTATCTGCAACATGGCGCCGGGTATCCGCCGGAGAAGGTCAGTACTGCCGGGTTGGCTGAGCTGGAAAGCCCTGAACTGCTGATCGGCTCGATGAACCTCAACAGCCTCAAACATCCCTGAAGTTGTAAACACCGACCCTGTAGGCCTTCGCCTGCTCGCGATAGCGGTATATCAGTCGCTATTTATGTCGACTGACAACCCGCTATCGCGAGCAGGCGAAGGCCTACAGGTACTGCGTACACCATGAAATTATTTGTGTGAATTTTCCAACCAAGCACTTGCTTGGTTGACTACGCTTGCTCCAGACCCAAAAAACAGGAGCGAGTCGCATGTCTGCCGCCTTCCGTTTGCCGCTGGACGTGTTCTACGAACGTGAAGCCCGGTACCCGCGCCAGCGCTTCCTCGTGCAGCCCATTGGCGGCAGCCAGGTCGAGACGCTGAGCTGGGCGGATGTCGGCCATCAGGCCCGCTGCGCCGCACATTGGTTGCGTGCGCGGGAGTTGCCGCAGGGCAGCCATATCGCCCTGATCTCGAAAAACTGCGCGCACTGGATCATCGCCGACCTGGCGATCTGGATGGCCGGGCACGTCTCGGTTCCGTTGTATCCCAACCTCACTGCCGACTCCGTTGCGCAAGTGCTCAATCATTCGGAAAGCGCGCTGGCCTTCATCGGCAAGCTCGACGACTGGCCGGGCATGTGCAAAGGCGTGCCGGCGGATCTGCCGACCATTAGTCTGCCACTGCACCCGCCC
This sequence comes from Pseudomonas sp. B21-041, assembly GCF_024748675.1. Classification (NCBI taxonomy): domain Bacteria; kingdom Pseudomonadati; phylum Pseudomonadota; class Gammaproteobacteria; order Pseudomonadales; family Pseudomonadaceae; genus Pseudomonas; species Pseudomonas sp. B21-041. The sequence continues at coordinate 4,712,147 of NZ_CP087175.1, read as the reverse complement.
GGGGATTTCGATTTCAGTTGGGCGGACTTGCAGCGCAGCTCGCCAATTCAGGACGATCCACGTCCGGCGGCCGAGCAATTGGCGACGATCATTTACACCTCCGGCACCACCGGCCTGCCCAAAGGCGTGATGCACAGTTTTGCCAATCTCGGTTTCGCCACCACCCGCGGCACGCAACTGTTCGGGCTTAACGAGAACGATCGATTGCTCTCGTACTTGCCGCTGTGCCACGTCGCCGAGCGCATGTTCGTGGAACTGGCGTCGATCTACACCGGGCAGACGGTTTTCTTCGCCGAGAGCCTTGAGACCTTCATCACTGACCTGCAGCGAGCACGGCCGACCGCGATGTTCGGTGTGCCGCGCATCTGGACCAAATTCCAGATGGGCGTGTACAGCAAGATCCCGGCGAAACGTCTGGATTTTCTTCTCGGCCTGCCATTCATTGGCAAGCGCGTTGGTCACAAGGTACTGGCAGGCCTGGGGCTGGATGCTTTGCGCGTGGCGTTATCCGGCGCCGCGCCGGTGCCGCAGACCTTGCTCGCCTGGTATCAGAAACTTGGCCTGGATGTGCTGGAGGTCTACGGTATGACCGAGAGTTGCGGCTACTCGCACATCTGTCTGCCGGGGCAATACAAGCAGGGTTGGATCGGCAAGCCGTGTCCGGATGTCGAAGTACGCATCGATGAGTCGGGCGAGGTGCAGGTGAGCAGTCAGGCGAACATGCTCGGCTATTTCAAGGAACCGCAGAAAACCGCCGAAACGTTGACCGAGGACGGCTTTCTGCGCACCGGTGACAAGGGCGAACAGGATGCTGAAGGGCGCCTGCGCCTGACTGGCCGACTCAAGGAGATCTTCAAGACCAGCAAGGGCAAATATGTTGCCCCGGCACCGATCGAAAATCGCTTGGCCGTGCATTCGCGGATCGAACAGGTGTGTGTGGTCGGTGATGGCCTGAGTGCGCCGCTGGGTTTGTGTGTGCTGTCCACGGTCAATCAGGAAGAGGGCCGGGCGAGCCTGCACTCGAGCCTGGAAAAACTCTTGGAGGAGGTCAACGCCGTACTCGACAAGCATGAACGCCTGCGCCGGTTGGTGGTGGTCAAGGACAGTTGGGCGGTGGAAAACGGCTTCCTCACGCCAACCCTGAAGATCAAGCGCAACGTCATCGAAGACACCTATGGCGCGCGTTTCGAAGAATGGAGCGAGCGCAGCGAGGCGGTGCTGTGGCAGGATTGAGCGACCACTAAAACAATAAAGGAAGTCTGCGATGAGCTTGTGGCGTACCACTCCGAACATCGAGCAGTTGAACGCAATCCAGAAGAACACCATCGGCGAAGTGCTGGACATCCGCTTCGAAGCGTTCGACGAAGAATCGCTGACCGCGAGCATGGTCATCGACCATCGTACCCATCAGCCCTACGGTTTGTTGCACGGCGGCGCCTCGGTGGTACTGGCGGAAACCGTCGGTTCGATGGCCAGCTATCTGTGCATCGATGCCAGCAAGTTTTACTGCGTGGGACTTGAGATCAACGCCAACCATCTGCGCGGCTTGCGCAGTGGGCGGGTGACGGCGGTGGCTAAGCCGATTCACATCGGTCGCACGACTCATGTGTGGGATATCCGTTTGACCAGCGATGAAGGCAAGGCCAGTTGTGTGTCGCGGTTGACCATGGCGGTGGTACCGCTGGGTGAGCAGCCACCCTCACCCTAACCCTCTCCCAGAGGGAGAGGGGACTGACCGAGTGGTTTATTCGAAGTACATCGACCTGAGATACCGAGTCGAATACAGATTCGGAAAAGCATGCAGATCGGCTCCCTTTCCCCCTCGCCCCCTTGGGGGCGGTCCGACGTTTCGGGAGGGCTGGGGTGAGGGGGAAGCGATCTCCCTGACACACCATCACGCTGACCGGACTGTCATCATTCCTGGCAGTTACGGTCATTGCTGTAAGGCGCGGTCTTACGGACAATCAACGCCACGTTTCTCGCTCATGGATTTGCCAGCATGTCGCAACCGATCTTTTTCGCCCACGCCAACGGCTTCCCTTCGGGCACCTATGGCAAATTGTTCGCGGCGCTGGCGCCCGAGTACCGGGTTGCGCATCTGGAGCAGCATGCCCATGACCCGCGTTTCCCGGCGGATGACAATTGGTACAACCTCGTCGACGAGTTGATCCACCATTTGCAGCAGCAGGATCAGCCGGTGTGGGGCGTCGGCCATTCGTTCGGCGGCGTACTGCATTTGCACGCGGCGCTGCGTTGCCCTGAGCTGTATCGCGGCGTGGTGATGCTCGATTCGCCGGTGCTGACCCGCACTGATCAATGGGTGATTCGCGCGGCCAAGCGCTTTGGCTTCATCGACAGACTGACCCCGGCCGGCCGCACCCTGGGCCGGCGGGAAGAGTTCGCCGACCTCGACAGTGCGCGCAGCTATTTTGCTGGCAAGACACTGTTCCGTGGTTTCGATCCGGAATGCTTCGATGCCTACCTGCAACATGGTTTGCACCAGGTCGGCGACAAGCTGCGCCTGCGCTTCGATCCGGCGACCGAAATCAGCATCTATCGTGGCGTGCCGCATACCAGCCCTGGTCGTACCCGCCAATTACAGGTACCGCTGGCGGTGGTGCGCGGGCACAAGAGTCGCGTGGTCATGCGTCATCACACCCGTTTCGTTTCGCGTCTGGCCCAGGGCGAGGCGCTGAGCATGCCTGGCGGCCACATGTTCCCGCTTGAGCGGCCACAGGACACCGCACGACTATTGAAGAATCTGTTTACTCGCTGGGAAAACCGTCAGGACAAGGATTGCGCATGAGCCCGACTTTCGAAGAAGTGCGCCTGAGCCTGCCGCATATCGAGCTGGCCGCGCATTTGTTCGGCCCCGAGGACGGTCTGCCGGTGATTGCACTGCATGGCTGGCTCGACAATGCCAACAGCTTTGCCCGATTGGCGCCCAAACTCAAAGGCTTGCGCATCATTGCGTTGGACATGGCCGGGCACGGTCATTCCGGGCATCGGCCGAACGGCGCCGGCTATGCGCTGTGGGATTACGCCCATGACGTGCTGCAAGTCGCCGAACAACTGGGGTGGAAGCGTTTCGGCCTGCTTGGGCATTCGATGGGTGCCATCGTTTCCATGGTGCTGGCGGGGTCGCTGCCGGAACGCATCAGCCATCTGGCGCTGATCGACGGCGTCATTCCTCCTACAGACAAAGGCGAAAACGCCGCCGAGCGCATGGGCATGGCCCTGCAAGCGCAACTGGATCTGCGCGAGAAGCGCAAACCGGTTTACAGCACCCTCGACCGTGCCATCGAAGCGCGCATGAAAGGTCTGGTGGCGGTCAGCCGTGAGGCGGCTGAATTGTTGGCCCAGCGCGGTTTGATGCCGGTGCCCGGCGGTTACACCTGGCGCACCGACAATCGCCTGACCCTGCCATCGCCGCTGCGTCTGACCCAGGAACAGGCAATGGCTTTCGCGCTGCGGGTCAGTTGTCCGGCGCAGCTAGTGGTCGCGGCTGACGGCATGCTGGCCAAACATCCGGAGCTGCTGGAGCGTCTACCCTTTAGCCGGGAACAGTTGGCGGGCGGGCACCATTTGCACCTGAACGATGAGGCCGGGGCGATCCTTGTCGCAGACTGTTTCAATCGGTTCTTCGCCATTCCTTGACTTGCTGCGGGCAACTGTCGAGGCTGGGCGGGTTGAAATGGGAGACAACTACGATGGATTTCTATACCGCTGCGACCTCGAATTACCCAGTCATGCCGATCCGATGAGCCTGACTATGCGGTCACTCAGTCTGTTGGCACTGTGCTGTTTCAGTACCGTTTCGTTCGCCGCCGATGTGCCGGGCAGTCAGGATCTGCAGATCGTGCCGCGTCTGGCCGATGCACAGATCGTCGACTACCGCCCGCCTGTGGAGCTTGAGCGGATCTATCCGCTGGGTTCGATCCGCAAGATCAGCGGGCAGCTGCGTTTCGACGGCCAGGTCACCGCCCGTGGCCAGACCACTTCGGTGACCTACGAGTTACCCCCCGAACACTCCGCCACCGAAGCTTTTACCGCCGCTCGTGAAGCCCTGCAAAAGCAGGACGCCGAATTGCTGTTCTGGTGTCAGGCGCGTGATTGCGGCGAAAGCAGCCTGTGGGCCAACGAGGTGTTCGGCAACGCCAAGTTGTACGGTGCTGACGAACAACAGGCGTATCTGTTGTTGAGACTGGCCGCACCGCGTGACAACACGCTGGTGGCGCTTTACAGCATCACGCGCGGCAACCGCAAAGCCTATCTGCATGTCGAACAGTTCGAGGCGGCTGCACCGTTGGGTGAGCTGCTGCCGACCTCGGCGACCCTGTTGCGTCAGTTGAAAAGCACCGGTGAGCTGGATTTTCCTGATCGCGTGAATGACCCGGATGACACCTGGCTACGCCTGATTTCCCGTGGACTTAATCTCGACACGACGTTGCGCGTAACGGTGTCGGGGCCGAAAGCCGAGGCCTGGCGACAGGCCCTGATCAATCAGGGTGTGCGGGCGGCACGCATGGAGACCGGCAGTGTCGAAGGCTCTGGCCTGCGCATCGATCTGTTGCGTTAAGCTGTTTCGGGCGAGCACGAACCGCGTGTTCGCCTACTCTTTGCCTGACTGACTTTTTCGAGACCTTACATGCTCAATAACGATCGCCTGCTGGTGCAGATCCTGCTGCTGGTGTTGTTTGGTGCCAGCCTCTGGGTGATGGCGCCGTTCTGGTCGGCCCTGTTCTGGGGCGCGGTGCTGGCATTCGCCAGTTGGCCGCTGATGCGTCTGTTGACCCGCTGGCTTAATGGCCGTGAGTCGCTGGCTGCGGGGATTCTGACGCTGGGCTGGATGCTGCTGGTGGCCGCGCCGCTGGTCTGGCTGGGGTTCAACGTGGGGGATCATGTGCGTGATGCCACGGCGTTCATCAAGGATGTGCAGGTCGACGGTCTGCCGGAAGCGCCGGTGTGGCTGGGGACTTTGCCGTTTGTGGGCGAGCGCCTGGTCGGGCTGTGGAACAGCATCGATCAGCAGGGCGCCGCGCTGATGGTGTCGATCAAACCTTATCTGGGGCAGGTCGGTAACTGGCTGCTGGCGCGCAGTGCGCAGATTGGTGGCGGGATTCTCGAGCTGACGTTGAGCATTGTCTTTGTGTTCTTTTTCTATCGTGACGGACCGCGACTGGCGGCGTTTGTGCACAGTCTGCTGGAGCGCTTGATCGGGGATCGTGCCGGGTATTACATCGAGTTGGTGGCGGGTACGGTGCAGCGGGTGGTCAACGGGGTGATCGGCACGGCGGCGGCGCAGGCGGTTCTGGCGTTGATCGGGTTTTTGATTGCCGGGGTGCCGGGGGCGCTGGTGCTCGGGATTGTCACCTTCCTGTTGAGTCTGATTCCGATGGGGCCGCCGTTGGTGTGGGTGCCGGCGACGGCCTGGCTGGCGTGGAAGGGTGAGTACGGGATGGCGGTGTTTCTCGGGATCTGGGGGACGTTCATCATCAGTGGCGTGGACAACGTGCTCAAGCCGTATTTGATCAGCCGCGGGGGGAATTTGCCGTTGGTGATTGTGTTGCTTGGGGTGTTTGGCGGATTGATTGCGTTTGGGTTTATCGGGTTGTTTATCGGGCCTACGTTGTTGGCGGTGGCTTATAGTTTGTTGACGGATTGGAGTAAGAGTCAGTCTCGGGTTGAGGAGCGGCGCTAGCGGTTTTGGGTTTTGGGTTTTGGGTGAATATCCGTTGCTGCGGTAACGGCGGCTTAGGGTTCCGCCCTTACGGCGGGTCACCTTTTCCAAACGCCGAAAAGGTAACCCAAAAGGCTTGCTCCTACGTGCGGCCCGCTCGGTGGGGCTCGGGGTTCCTTCGCTGCGGGATCGATCCGGGCGCAGCGTCTCCGGTTTGCTTCGCTGCACCTACTCCCGCTGTGTTTGGCTGCGCCAAACGGTCGCTGCGCTCCCACGCCCGGATCAATCCCTCCACTCAGCCTTCCGACGTCGCTGGTGGATCAAGATCAAGAGCAGCAGCCGAGCTAACGCTCATCCTGTTGAGTGGTGAAGAGCGTGGAGTGTTCGGCGTTTGATTTGCGTTGTAGCTGCCCCTCACCCCAGCCCTCTCCCGAGGGAGAGGGGGCCGAAATGTGTGCTTTTCAAAGCCTCAGTTCGACGCGGTATCGCACGTCGGCGTGCCTCTCCCAAACACCTCGGTCAGTCCCCTCTCCCTCTGGGAGAGGGCTAGGGTGAGGGGCTTTTGATTGTCCGCGGCAAATAGTGTCTTCGACTCAAGTCGCCACATTCAAATACTTGCCCACCGACGCCGTTTTCTCCAGCGAGTACTGTTTGCTCAGATTGGCAATCATGCGGTTCAGGGCTTCGGTGGTGCTCTGGGTAGAAGCGGTCTGTTCTTCATCCGGCCGTTCTCGCCCTGCCTGTAAAGCCGCTTTCAGCTCATCACTGCTCACGCCACCACTGTTGTCGCTATCGAGCACCTTGAGCAGCGCGGTGCTGGTGTCGGTACTGGTCGATGAGGTGCTGTTGCTGGTCTGCAGAGCGCTGCTTAATTCGTTAGCCGTCACGCTACCGTCGCCATCCGCATCAAGTTGGCTGAACAGTTCGTCGCTGTTGATGTGTGGCGGCGGTGGAGGTGGCGGTGTCAGGCTGGCGGTGAGTTCGTCCTGGCTGACGGTGCCGTCCTTGTTCTTGTCGAGGGCGGAGAAGATTTCGTTGCTGTCGGCAGTGCTGCCGGCGCTGGTCAGGCCGCTGCTCAGTTCGTCGCTGCTGATGGCGCCGTCACCGTCGCTGTCGAGGGCGCTGATCAGGGCGTCGGCGAGGTCGGTGTCCGGTGCTTGATCGTGTGGCGGTGGCGGGGGCGCCATGGCGGTCATTTCTTCGGCGCTGAGGCTGCCGCTGGCGTCGCTGTCCAGATCACCGAATTGTTTACTCAGGTTGACCAGCAGACCGTCGTCGTTCTTCTGCGACAGGGCGCTTTTCAGTTCGTCCTGATCCACCGCGCCGTCGCCGTTGCTGTCGAGTTTGGCGAACAGTTCTTTTTGCAGTTGCTGGCTACGGGCGTTTTGCGTGGAGGTACTGCTGGTGCTGGTATAGCTCGTGTAGTTGCTGACGCTACCAATCATCGGACTCACTCCCTGGAATGGAAAACCGGTGGGTGTACCGGCTTATGCAGCGTCGGGGCGCAAGTTGTCGGGGGTATGTGGGGTTTGTACCGGTGAGTACACACGATGCAATGAACACCCCCGAACCCTGTGGGAGCGAGCCTGCTCGCGAAGAGGACGTTACATTCAAAGGAGATATTGGATCAACTGACGCCTTCGCGAGCAGGCTCGCTCCCACAGGGGGGCGGTGGTGTTCTCAGGTGCGCGGCAGGCGAATGATGGCGGTAAGGCCGCCGCCGGGGGTTTCTTCGAGGTTGAGCTGACCACCCAGACGCTGCGCCGCTTCGCGGGCAATGGTCATGCCCAGCCCGACGCCGCCGGAGTTGCGATTGCGCGAGCCTTCCAGGCGATAAAACGGTTCAAACACCGCTTCACGCTTGTCCTCGGCAATCCCCGGGCCGTGGTCGATCACGCGGATCAGCAGTTGCTCGCGTTGATCCTGCAATTCGATGCGTGCCTGGCCGGCATAACGCAGGGCATTGTCCATGAGGTTGTTGAGGCACGAACGCAGCGCCATCGGCTGCACCGGCAGAGGTGCGCAATGGCCGCTGACCTGCACGTCGGCACCTTGGTCCTGAGCGTTTTCGCACAGCGATTCGACCAGCGCCTGCACATCCATCAACTGCAAGGCTTCGCTGGTGCGCTGTTCGTGCAGATAGGTGAGGGTGGCGTCGAGCATGCCGATCATGTCGTCGAGGTCTTGGCGCATCTGGCCTTGCAGCTTTTCATCGCTGATGTTCTCCAGGCGCAGTTTCAAGCGTGACAGCGGTGTGCGCAGGTCATGTGAGACCGCGCCCAGCATCCGTGCGCGCTGTTGCACCTGTTCGCGAATGCGTTGCTGCATCAGGTTGAAGGTGTAGGCGGCTTGTCGCGATTCCCGCGGGCCGGACTCGTCGAGTGGCGGGCTGTCGAGGTCTTCGCTGAGACGTTCGGCGGCGTCGCTCAGGCGCTGGATCGGGCGACTGAGCAGTTTGGCGCCGTACCAGGCCGCGATCATCAGCGTGATGAACTGAAAGGTCAGCGGCACCACCGGGCCACCGAACCACGGACGCGGTGGCCGTGGCGGGTAGCGCGGATCATGTGCCATCGGTTGCCCTTCGGCGCCTTGAGAGAACTCCGGTGGCGGCGGGGGCGGCGGTGGCCCGTAGAGGCGGAACCAGGCGAACGCCAGCAGGTGCGCCAGGACAATCGCCACGAACAGCACGCCAAACAGGCGCCCGAACAGCGTGTCGAAGCGCGCCCGCATCAGCCGATGTCTCGCGCGTCGAACAGGTAACCCTCACCGCGCACGGTTTTGATCAACTGCGGTGCTTTCGGGTCGTCGCCGAGTTTCTGCCGCAGACGCGAGACCAGCAGGTCGATGCTGCGGTCGAAGGCTTCGATCGAGCGACCCCGGGCCGCATCGAGCAGTTGCTCGCGGCTGAGTACCCGACGCGGACGTTCGATAAACACCCACAGCAGGCGGAATTCGGCGTTGGACAGCGGCACCACCAGACCATCGTCGGCGATCAACTGGCGCAGGACGCTGTTCAGACGCCAGTTGTCGAAACGAATGTTCGCGCGCTGTTCGGTTCGATCGTCGCGCACCCGGCGCAGAATGGTTTGAATGCGCGCGACCAGTTCGCGTGGCTCGAACGGTTTGGCCATATAGTCATCGGCGCCCAGTTCCAGGCCGATGATGCGGTCGGTCGGTTCGCAACGTGCGGTGAGCATCAGGATCGGGATGTCCGATTCAGCGCGCAGCCAGCGGCATAGCGACAAGCCGTCTTCGCCGGGCAGCATCAGATCCAGCACGACAACGTCGAAATGTTCGGCCTGCATCGCTTGACGCATCGCCGCGCCGTCGGTGACGCCGCTGGCGTGGATATTGAAACGCGCGAGGTAGTCAATCATCAGCTCGCGGATCGGCACGTCATCATCGACGATCAGCGCGCGAATGCTCCAGCGCTTGTCGTCTTTAGGCTCATCCGTCGCGGTCATTTGGGTGTTGTGCATGAGGCTGTTCATCTGCCAGTAGGCCGCCAACCACAAAAGATGGGCTGCGAGGTTGTGGTTTCAGCATAGGCGTCCGGCCGTGAGGCGGGAAGTGCTGATGTAAGGACGTATTGCGGCTGGCGAGGCTAGCGCGGGTGCTTGTTGCTGGCGTGTCGGTTGTGTATCGGAGTCGACACAATAGCAGCGAGCGCTATGCTGATCACGGCCAGCGCGACGATTTACCGATCATCGGGTGCCGCGCTGCCGCCGGTTCCGCTACAATGCGCGCCGATTTCGACCTGCCTGAGAGCCCATTCATGTCCGCCTGCCAGACTCCTATCATCGTCGCCCTGGATTTCCCTACCCGTGACGCCGCACTGAAGCTGGCCGACCAGTTGGACCCGAAACTGTGCCGGGTCAAAGTGGGCAAGGAACTGTTCACCAGTTGCGCCGCCGAAATTGTCGGCACCCTACGTGACAAGGGTTTTGAAGTATTCCTCGACCTGAAATTCCACGACATTCCCAACACCACCGCGATGGCCGTGAAAGCCGCTGCCGAGATGGGCGTGTGGATGGTCAACGTGCATTGCTCCGGTGGTATGCGCATGATGGCCGCTTGCCGTGAAGAGCTGGATAAACGCAGCGGCCCGCAGCCGTTGCTTATCGGCGTGACCGTGCTGACCAGCATGGAGCGTGAAGACTTGGCTGGTATCGGTCTGGATATCGAGCCGCAAGAGCAAGTGCTGCGTCTGGCCGCGCTGGCCGAAAAGGCTGGCATGGACGGTCTGGTGTGCTCGGCGCTGGAAGCCTCTGCACTGAAAACTGCGCACCCTTCGCTGCAACTGGTGACCCCGGGAATTCGTCCGGCCGGCAGCGCGCAGGACGATCAGCGCCGCATTCTGACTCCGCGTCAGGCGCTGGATGCCGGTTCCGATTATCTGGTGATTGGCCGTCCGATCAGCCAGGCGGCGGATCCGGCCAAGGCACTGGCTTCGGTTGTCGCCGAAATCGCCTGATCAGGCACCGCAAAACCCTGTAGGAGTGAGCCTGCTCGCGATAGCGGTGTGTCAAACAACGTTAATGTTGACTGACACACCGCTATCGCGAGCAGGCTCACTCCTACATTTGTTTTGTGGTGGTTTTAGATTTTCAGCACCAACTTGCCGAAGTTCTCACCGCTGAACAATTTCATCAGCGTTTCCGGGAAGGTCTCCAGGCCTTCGACGATATCTTCCTTGCTCTTGAGCTGCCCCTTGGCCATCCAGCCGGCCATTTCCTGCGCGGCGCTGGCGTATTGCGCCGCGTAATCCATCACCACAAAACCTTCCATCCGCGCACGGTTGACCAGCAACGACAGGTAGTTGGCCGGGCCTTTGACCGCTTCCTTGTTGTTGTACTGGCTGATCGCGCCGCAGATAACCACCCGCGCCTTCATGTTCAAACGGCTCAACACCGCATCGAGGATGTCGCCGCCAACGTTATCGAAATACACATCGACGCCTTTCGGGCATTCGCGTTTAAGCCCGGCCACGACATCTTCGGACTTGTAGTCGATGGCACCGTCAAAACCCAACTCATCAATAAGGAATTTGCACTTGTCGGCGCCGCCGGCAATGCCAACCACGCGGCAGCCTTTGAGCTTGGCAATCTGCCCGGCGATGCTGCCCACTGCGCCCGCTGCACCGGACAACACCACGGTGTCGCCGGCCTTCGGTGCGCCGACATCCAGCAGGGCGAAGTAGGCGGTCATGCCGGTCATGCCCAGCGCTGACAGGTACACCGGCAGCGGTGCCAGTTTCGGATCGACTTTGTAGAAACCTCTTGGCTCGCCGAGGAAATAATCCTGCACGCCAATGGCGCCGTTGACGTAGTCCCCGACCGCAAAGCCAGGGTTGTTCGAAGCAATGACTTTGCCTACGCCCAGCGCGCGCATGACTTCACCGATACCGACCGGCGGGATGTAGGACTTGCCCTCGTTCATCCAGCCACGCATCGCCGGATCGAGGGACAGGTATTCGTTCTTGACCAGAATCTGGCCCGCCGCCGGTTCGCCGACCGGTACTTCCTGATAGGTGAAGGTCTCGCGGGTAGCCGCACCCACCGGGCGTTTGGCGAGCAGGAACTGGCGATTGGTGTGGTTGGACATGGCAGGCACTCGAACGGAATGAAGCCTTGTTGATAGACCTTCGCCGGCATTGGCGCAAGGTTGGCTGATGCGGCGAATGCACGCCGATCCAGTGCAGTGATGATCACTGGGATGGTTCTATCACTGCGACGCATGGGCACATAAACAGCCATTGGATAGTGCTGACGCACGGCAGACCCCAATGGCTATGCTGCCATTCCATACATCCCCTGCATCTATCCCTTCGAGGACATAACAATGAGCATGACGTTTTCCGGTCAGGTTGCTGTAGTCACTGGCGCGGCCAACGGCATCGGCCGTGCGACCGCCCAGGCGTTCGCCGCCGAAGGCCTGAAAGTGGTGGTCGCCGACCTGGACGCGGCAGGGGGCGAGGGCACGGTGGCGCTGATTCGTACAGCCGGCGGCGAAGCGACCTTCGTGCGCTGCAACGTGACCGTCGAAAGCGAAGTGAAAAATCTGATGGACGAGGTCATCAACACCTACGGCCGTCTCGACTATGCCTTCAACAATGCCGGCATCGAAATCGAAAAAGGCAAACTGGCCGACGGCTCGATGGATGAATTCGACGCGATCATGGGCGTCAACGTCAAAGGCGTCTGGCTGTGCATGAAGTATCAACTGCCGCTGTTGCTGGCGCAGGGCGGCGGGGCGATCGTCAACACCGCCTCGGTAGCGGGACTGGGCGCGGCGCCGAAGATGAGCATCTACGCGGCGTCCAAGCATGCGGTGATCGGTCTGACCAAATCGGCGGCCATCGAATACGCGAAGAAGAAAATCCGTGTCAACGCTGTGTGTCCGGCGGTGATCGATACCGACATGTTCCGCCGTGCTTACGAGGCCGACCCGAAGAAGGGTGAGTTCGCCAACGCCATGCACCCGGTCGGGCGCATCGGCAAAGTCGAGGAAATCGCCAGTGCCGTGTTGTACCTGTGCAGCGACGGTGCGGCATTCACCACCGGCCACTCGCTGGCAGTGGATGGCGGCGTCACCGCTTTCTGAATCACGCCCAAGAACAACAGCCCGCATTCGTTGCGGGCTTTTTTGTGGGCAGCGGTCAGTTCCGTGAAGCCTCTTAAACAATGTGTATCAAACGGTTAGAACGGTCGCTTTTGGCGGCGTTGTCGCACAGCCTGTCCGGCGCGGCTGTGATTTACTGCCGCCAGCAAAACGGACAGGAGTTTGCTTGCTCATGGAATTGAGAATTGATCGACAGGCAATGGTGCCGGTCGTGCAGCAGATTGTTGACGGACTGACCGAGTGGATCCTGCAAAGTGGCGTACCGCCGGCCACCCGTTTGCCGTCCGTGCGGCAAATCGCCCGGGGCAATCTGCTCAGCCAGTCGTGCGTGGTCGAGGCGTGTGAACGGTTGGTATCGCAGGGCGTTCTGAACTCATGCCAAGGCACCGGTTTCGTTGTCGCCGCCTCGCCATCGACACCCGGCGCAGAGGACGAACTGGCGCCATTCGAGGGCCGGTTTGCCTGGTGCGATGCCGTGTGCGATACAGCAGGTGGCTTGAAGCTTGGTGCCGGTAGCCTGCCGCAAAGCTGGCGCGAGCCTGACGACCTCAGCTATGCGCTGCGCGAGGTGGCGCGCACCGACATGGCCAGCCTGTTCAACTACAGCACGCCCTTGGGGCTTCCAGCGTTGCGCGAGCAAATCGCCAAGCGCCTGAAACTGTTCGGTATCGAGGCCCGCAGTGCGCAGTTGCTGAGTACCTGCGGCGCCAGCCATGCGCTTGATCTGATCGTGCGCACCTTGTTCAAGGCTGGAGACTGTGTGGTGGTCGAGACGCCCGGTTACGCGCCGTTGTTCGATCTCCTGCGGATGCACGGCGTGCACATGCTCGAGGTGCGTCGCACCCCGAACGGGCCGGATATCGACGCGCTGGAGACTTTGCTACAACAGTTTCGCCCCGGCGCGTTATTCATCAACAGCCATCATCACAACCCCACCGGCAGTTGCCTGTCGCCGAGCGTAGCGCAACGCATCCTGCAACTGAGCAAGACCTATGATTTGCGCGTGATCGAAGACGATGTCTACGCAGACTTGCACACCGGCAACGGCACGCGCCTGGCGGCTCTGGATAATGAGGGGCGAGTCCTTTACGTGGGCAGTTTTTCCAAGACGCTGAGCAGCTCGTTGCGGGTCGGTTTCGTTTTTGCCGACAGCGACATGGTCAGACGGCTGGCGCAGGTCAAGATGATCAGCGGTCTGGGGGCGTCAAGGTTTACCGAAGCGGTGCTGGCCAGCCTGATGGTCAGCGGCGCTTACCGCAAACTGGTGCAGCGCCAGCGTCAACGCCTGAATGCCGATCGCGCGGCCGCATTGCAGGCGCTGGAGGACGCCGATTGGGAGGTTTTCGGCAAGCCTGCGGGTGGCTTGTTCATCTGGGCCCGCTCGCGCATGGCCGATCAGGTTCGGGTGCGTCGGCAGGCTCAACGCTGCGGCGTATTGCTCTCAGCGTCTGAGGCGTTCAGCCCCAGTGGCGAGTCGGGCGACTGGCTGCGCATCAACGTCGCCTATGCTTGTGATCCACGCGCCCGGCAGTTTTTTCGCAACACCGGTTCGGATCGACCTCAAGTGTTCTGAAAACGACGCAAGCGTAGCTTTTTGCCATTATTCCGACGCCAGAGACTTGTGCTGCTTCATGGCCGTTGCGACTCTTCGCTCTACTGACAATGGCAGGGGACTACGCGCAATGATTTCGGCCATGCAAGGACGTTTTGCCAACCTCGGTATGGCGAAAAAACTGGGTATCGGGTTTGTGCTGGTTTTGCTTCTGACCGCGCTGGTGGCGGCCATCGGCGTTTGGTCCCTGCAAACCATCAGTCAGCATTTCGACGGGCTGAAACAGATGTCTTCGCTCAACAGTGGTTTGCTCAAGGTGCGCCTGCTCGAGCAGGAATATGCCTTGCGGGGCGATCCGAAGACGGCCGATGCCCTGCGTAAGGGCGTCGACGAACTGGTTGCTCTGGCTGATCAGCTCAAGACGCAGTCAGCGGCGAATGGGCCGGTAATGAATGATGTGCAGCAGTCGCTGGGCGCTTATCGTAAGGCGTTCGACGAGTTTGTCTCGTTGACTCAGGCCAAGGACCTGGCGCTGGAAATGGCCAGTTGGTCGGTGTCCAGTGTGGCCAACAACCTCGACGTATTGCAGGCCGGGCTTGCCGACGACGGTGCTTATACCTTGAAGGACACCGAGGGCAAGGATGGCGCGCAGTTCATCGAGCAGGCCAGTCAGGTCAGCCAGGTTTCGCGGTTGATGCTGCAAGCGATGAATGAAGCGCGAATTCGCCTCGATCAAAGCCGCAAGGGCGATGCCGACAGTGCCGGCAAGGGCAATATCGAACAGGCCGCGCAGGCGCAGGCGCAGGCCGAAGAATTAAAAACCACGGTCAAGGACGAGGGCTACCTGACCGTGCTCAATGAAGTGTCCGGGCACATCGCCGGTTTCAACGACAAATTGGCCGAATACACCGGGTTGCTCGCGCAGGAAAAAACCGTCTACGAGCAATTGCACCAGCGTGCCGACCAAGTGGTTGAGCGGGTGAATCAGGCGTATGTCGCTGAAGACGGCGCGATGCAGGCAGAACTGAAGAAAAACTCGCTGCTGATCATCGGCTCATCGGCGCTGGCATTGCTGGTGGGATTACTCGCCGCGTGGCTGATCACCCGACTTATCGTCGCGCCATTGCGCAGTGTGATTCAGGTCGCGCAGCAGATTGCCGCCGGTGACTTGAGTGCGACTGTGGCAGTGACCCGTCGCGACGAGATTGGCCAGTTGATGCTGGCGATGCAACAGATGGGCGCGGGTCTGAGTACCATCGTCAGTGGTTTGCAGGCGGGGATCGAGCAACTGGCCAGTTCGGCGCAATCGTTGTCGACGGTCACCGAGCAGACCAACCTTGAGGTCAGCAGTCAGAAGGAAGAAACCGAGCAGGTTGCCACGGCGATGAACCAGATGACCGCCACCGTTCACGACGTTGCACGCAACGCCGAAGAAGCGGCGCTGGCCGCGCAAACGGCGGATGACAAAGTCGAGAGTGGGCAGCAGGTGGTGCGCCAGAGTATGGCGCGCATCGAGCAACTTGCTGATTCGGCGACTTCGGCCAGTTCGAGCATCGAAAGCCTCAGTGCTGAAATCCAGAATATCGGCACGGTACTCGGGGTGATCAAAAGTGTTGCCGAACAGACCAATCTATTGGCGCTGAATGCCGCCATCGAGGCGGCGCGGGCCGGGGAGCAGGGCAGGGGCTTTGCGGTGGTGGCCGATGAGGTGCGCGCGCTGGCTCGGCGCACGCAGCAATCGACTGAGGAGATTGAACGGCTGGTCAGTGCTTTGCGCTTGGCGGCGCATTCGTCGGTGCAGCAGATTCAGAGCAGCGGCGAGTTGGTGAAGCTGGCGGTGAGTGATGCGTTGCAGACCGAGAGTGCGCTGGGGAGTATTGCGGCGGCGGTGTCGTTGATTCAGCAGATGAATCAGCAGATTGCGGCGGCGGCGGAGGAGCAGAGTTCGGTGGCGGAGGAGATCAATCGCAGTGTGACGAGTATTCGTGCGAGTGCGGATCAGTCGTCGATTGCGATGCGTGGGAATGCGGCTTCGAGTGTTGAGTTGGCGCAGTTGGGGAGTGAGTTGCGCGGGATGGTTGGGCATTTTCGGCTTTGACGCTTTGACGCTTTGACGCTTTGACGCTTTGACGCTTGGCGGCCTTTGGGCCGACCAGGTTCTTGGGGTTTTGGGGGGATATCCGTTGCTGCGGGTGTTGCTGATTAGGGTTCCGCCCTTACGGCGGGTCAATTTTGGCAAACGCCCCAAAAGTAACCAAAAGGTCTTCGCCCTGACGTTCGGCCCGCTCGCTGGGGTTCGGGGTTCCTTCGCTCCGGGATCGCTCCGGGGGCATCGCCTACGGTTTGCTTCGCTGCACCTCCTCTCGATGTGTTCGACTTCGTCGAACGGTCGCTGCGCTCCCACCCCCGGATCAATCCTTCCACTCAGCCTGCCGACGGGCTTTCAGATCAAGATCAAGAGCGGCAGCCGAGCTAACGCTCATCCTGTTGAGTGGTGAGAAGCAGATGCGGTTGTGAGGTGGGCGTTGCTTTTGCTTTTCTGTGGGAGCGAGCCTGCTCGCGAAGGCGGCCTGACAGCCGACCAATCCGCTATCGGATGTACTCAGTCCCAATGTAGGAGTGAGCCTGCTCGCGATGACGGCCTCACATCCACCGGGTATCTATCAGGTTCACTCCCGCGAGCCCACAAAAAAGCCACCTCTCGGTGGCTTCTCTTTCAACCTCTGCATTCAGTCGTAAATCACTTTCTTCTTCCAGTCCGCATCGGCCTCGACATCTTTGAGGCCGGCGGTCAGTTGGTTCTCTTCACCTTCAACCGGTGCAATCTTGTCCATGACCTGGGCGTTCGCGCGGGCCAGGAGTTTTTCCAGGTATTGCAGTTGTTCTGCGTACATCTGCGGATCCTGCTGTTTGCGCAGGTATTGCACGCCGCGTTCGAAGGCGAGGCGGGCCTGGCCGGGCTGGTTTTGTTGCAGGGACTGTTGGCCGAGGTTGTTGAAGAATTCGATGTGCAGCAGCACCAGAATGTGGCGGACTTCGCGGATCCAGTGTTTGGCTTCATTCGGTGGCAGGAAACCATCGTGGGCGGCGCGGGTGATCTGGCCGTGGAGGGCTTCGAGCAGGAAGCGCACGTCTTTGGCTTTGGCTTCGGTCAGGATCGGTGCCGGTGGGTTGTTGACCGGGATCGATTCGCCTTGGGCGACCAGGGCGCTCAGTTCGGTGATGCGTGCTTTGGTGGTGGCGCTGGTTTTTTCCAGGTTCAGCAGGCGCTGGCAGACGTTCAGTTCCAGACGGGTCAGCAGCAGCTTGAGCGCCGGGGTCATGAACTGGCCGGGGAAGGTTTCGGTCAGTTCGCCGCAACGGCGCAGGCGGTCGTTGAGTTCGACCTTGGTGCGGGCCTTCTCCAGTTTGTTGTTTTCCACCACATGGTTCATGTAGCCAATGGCGATCAGAATTGCGATCCCGGCTACGACTAGCAGGGTGATCATGAGTGGTGTCACCGGTAAGACCTCTTTATAGGGTTCGCATGCGAGTGTAGTGGCTGGGCATTTAGTCGCCTAGCGCCGCTCGACGAGTTGGATCGGCAGGTTCAATCTGTATCGGCCGCACGCTGCTTATATGAATGCTGGCGCTGCGAGTGCAGATTGCCATCACTGTGGGTGGACTATAGCGTCTTGGCGAGTGGCGGAATATAGGCGTCAATCGTCGGGCGACGGAAAAGCCTGATTGCCGCCGTAAAGGTCGTCGAAGTCATTGATTTAAATAAATTTATATCAGGGGGTTGACGACCTCTCAATCCATCCATAGAATGCGCGCCACTTGCAGCGTAAAGCACACAGCGAAGCGCGGCAGGGAGTGAATGTTGTAGTGTGTCCCCTTCGTCTAGTGGCCTAGGACACCGCCCTTTCACGGCGGTAACAGGGGTTCGAGTCCCCTAGGGGACGCCAATGCGGGAATAGCTCAGTTGGTAGAGCACGACCTTGCCAAGGTCGGGGTCGCGAGTTCGAGTCTCGTTTCCCGCTCCAATTTTAAACAGTAGCGCTTTCGGGCGGTGCTGAGTGAAACCAGAACCAAGTCTTCGGATACGGATCTGGACACCGAAACACACACCATGTGTTCCGGGTAGCGTGTCCCCTTCGTCTAGTGGCCTAGGACACCGCCCTTTCACGGCGGTAACAGGGGTTCGAGTCCCCTAGGGGACGCCATTTGCGGGAATAGCTCAGTTGGTAGAGCACGACCTTGCCAAGGTCGGGGTCGCGAGTTCGAGTCTCGTTTCCCGCTCCAAATTCTAAAAACGCCGCTCAGTGAGCGGCGTTTTTATTAGTGAAAGTTGTAGCCTGTGTCCCCTTCGTCTAGTGGCCTAGGACACCGCCCTTTCACGGCGGTAACAGGGGTTCGAGTCCCCTAGGGGACGCCATTGCGGGAATAGCTCAGTTGGTAGAGCACGACCTTGCCAAGGTCGGGGTCGCGAGTTCGAGTCTCGTTTCCCGCTCCATATTCACAAAAACGCCGCTCAACAGAGCGGCGTTTTTGTATGCGCGCGATTTGTGGTTGTGTCATCTGTCATAAAGAAAAAGGCCCGCCGAAGCGATTCGGCGGGCCTTTTTGCATTTTGCGTCTGCTTACCAGGACAGCATCAGTCGGCCAGCAAACAGAATAAGCACCACGCCCATGGTGCGCTCGAACCAATGGCCCATGCGCATGAACAGCAGGCGAACCCGATTGCTTGAGAAGAACAGCGCGACCACGACAAACCACAGCGCATTCACAAAGCACATCCACAGCCCGTAAAAGGCCTGGATCTGCAGGGGCGTGCTGGCGCTGATGATCGTGGTGAAGATGGCCAGGAAAAACAGCGTGGCCTTGGGGTTGGTTGCATTGGTCAGAAAACCGGTGCTGAAAGCTTTGAACAGGGTTTGTTCGACCACGGGTTCATCCGCAGCTTTTTCACCTTCAACGGCCGATTTGGGTTTGCTGCGCAACAGGCTGACGCCCAGATACAGGATATAGGCACCGCCAATCACCTTGGCGACGGTCAGCAACCACGGGGTGGTGTGCATCAATGCCCCGACACCCAACAACGTGTAGAGCACGTGCACGGAAATCCCCGCGCCGATACCCAGCGCCGTGCAGATCCCTACCAATCGGCCGAACCGTACGCTTTGGCGAATGGTGACTGCGAAGTCCGGGCCGGGAGCAACCACAGCCAGAAAGTGAATGGTTGCCAGCGCCAGAAACTCGCCCAGATAATTCGAATACATCTCAGCTCCAATAGGTCAGGGGTGAAGCATTGCCGCGATAGCCGACAAAAAAGGAAAGGCTCAAGCGCGGATCGGCCACGCCCGGGGTCACCGAGTGCATGCGCCGCGAATTGAACATGATGAAATCGCCGGGTTGCGGTCGGACTTCCAGCGCGGGTGGGCCGAGCAGTGCCGGTTCGATGCCGTAACTGTCACCGCGCATCTCGTCGAATTGATCCGGGGTGATGTCGTCGTCCCACATCTGCAACGCACCGCCCTCGGTCGGCATGTTCAGGTAGACATTGCAGGCGAACTGCGCCTCCAGGCTGCGGGCCTGGAAACTGTCCGGAGCGTCCTTGGCGAAGATGTCGTGATGGGCGAGGAAGCACACCCCGGGCTTCACCACGCGCGAAAGGCCGACATACATTTTCCGGCCGTAGAGGTTTTCCAGGTGCGCGCCGGCCGGCCAGGATTCGTCGAGCATGCAGCGCAAGGTGTCGATCGGTGAGGAGTAGGGCGCGCAGCGATTGCGCAGTTCAGCGATGTTGCTGGTGGCGCGTTCGAAGTAGTCCTCAATCAGCAGCGGCTGGTTTTCCGCCTCGTAAAACGCCATGCCGATGCGGCCGATACTCGGTGCGTTGATGTAACCCTCGAAGCCTGGAGCGAGAATCTTGTCGCCAATCTGAATGGCCAGCGGCTCAGGCAAAAAGCCTTTGATGCGGATGGCGAGGACTTCTTCGTTGGCCAGTTTTTTTATGCACGTCTCATCGAGACGCTCGACGTCTAGCATCATTTTTTTAGGTCCATCTATCGATAGTCAACGGAACCTGCGAATGCGGTTCCCCGGCGTCGGACGCTGCCTGAAGCAGCGCCCGAAATGCTCAATCCACGTTGTAGTGGACGGATAACGTGCCTTTCTTCTGCGAAAGGGACGCGATCGTGACTGTGCCCAGATCCTTCAGGCTGCGTACGTGGGTGCCACCGCAGCCATAGGCGGGCAGTTCACCAAAACCGATTTCCCGCGCACCTTCGCGTAGCGAGGTCAGGCGGGGCAGGTCGTGCTCGATCCACTGGTCGATCCCGTGTTGAACGGTCTCTGCATCGACTTCCTGCGCGGTGTCGCCGGGTTTGAATTGCACTCGGCCTTCATCCGGCCAGTGATGGGCTTTGATCGGCATCCAGCCCAGCGCCTGGACGAAATGCCCGATCAGGTGCCCGGCCGAATGCATGCGTGTATTGAATTGGCGGCGCTGTTCGTCGATGCGGATGCAGGTCATGCCGAGCTTTACCGGTCGGTCGACAAAATGAATGATCCGGTCCGGTTCCTGCACTACACGCAGTACCTGGCTTTCGCCGATCCAGCCGGTATCACACGGCTGACCACCGCCCTGCGGGTGAAACAGCGTGGCGCGCAAGACCACGGCGAATTCGTTCTCTTGGGGCGTGCAGTCGAGGACTTCCACATTGGCCTTGAGGTCATCACTATGGAAAAAGAGGCGAAGCGTCATATTCCATGCCCTTATTAAAGTTTCTTTTTTTATTATATGAATCGTGCAATAACGTGATAATCCGTTCAAACATCAAAGGACTTGTGCGCTGTGAGCATCAATCTGCCGCTACCGCTGCTTGGTGAAATGGCGATTTTCGTCAAGGTCGTCGAGACCGGAAGCTTCTCTGAAGCGGCTCGGCAGTTGGGTTCATCGCCGTCAGCGGTGAGTCGCAGTATTTCGCGGCTGGAAAAAGCCCTGGCCACGCGACTCTTGCAGCGCACCACGCGCAAGCTGCGCTTGAGTGACGGCGGCGAGGAGGTATTCAAACGCTGCCAGGAGATGGTCAGCGCGGCCAAGTCGGTGATGGAAATCAGCGGCCAGTTCACCCATGAAGCGGAAGGACTGGTGCGCGTCAGTGTGCCGAAAGCGGTGGGGCGTTTCGTGATTCATCCGCACATGCCCGAGTTTTTGCGGCGTTATCCCAAGGTCGATGTCGAGTTGTTGCTGGAGGATCGTCAGGTCGATTTGATCGACGACCATGTCGATCTGGCCATTCGTATTACGGATCGACCACCGGCCGGGCTGGCCGGCAGGCAGTTACTGACCATCGACCATTTGCTCTGTGCCACGCCGCAGTACCTGGCCGAGCACGGCATACCGACTCACCCGCATGATCTGCTCAATCACAGTTGTATTTATCTTGGGGAAACCCCGAGTGATGCGCGCTGGAAATTCAAGAAGGGCAGTAAGGCGGTGACGGTAGGTGTCCGCGGTCGGTATGCCGCCAATCACACCGGTGTGCGGCTGGGCGCGGTGTTGCAGCACATCGGCATCGGCAGCCTGCCGTATTTCACCGCCCGTTACGCGCTTGAGCAAAAGTTGGTGGTGCAGGTGTTGCCGGACTGGACGTTCCTCGCGTCCTATCACGGCGGACTGTGGTTACTGCACTCGCCGACGCGCTATCTGCCACCCAAGTTGCGGGTGTTCATCGACTATCTGGTGGAGTGCCTGGAGAAAGAGCCGACCTTGAGCAAACCGGGCAAATCAGTGGGGGAAAGCAACGCGGCGATGGCGTATGAATTGCCCGAAAGCGAAGGGTTGTTGTAGCGCAAAGCAAAAGATCGCAGCCTTCGGCAGTTCCTACAGGGGATTGCGTGAGTCCACTGTAGGAGCTGCCGAAGGCTGCGATCTTTTGATCTTCAACCCACTGTTAAATCAGTGCTTGCTGTCCTGAGCGGACATCGCCAGCAGTTGTTTTTCCTGGTTCCAGTCGAACGGTTCATCGTTCTGTTCGGCTTCGTAGCGACGTTCTTCCAGTGACTGATACAGGTCGATCTCTTCATCGGACAAGTAATGCAGGCAGTCGCCGGCGAAGAACCACAACAGATCGCGCGGGATCAGGTGGGCGATTTGCGGATAACGGGTAATCACTTGAGTCAGGATGTCCTGGCCCAGGTACTGGCTTTCGATCGGATCGATCGGCAGCGATGCCAGCAGTTCGTCGAAGCGCTCCAGGAACAAGGCATGGCTTTCTTCGGGAACCTGTTCGGCCTCACCTACGGCGACCAGGATACTGCGCAGGTGGTCGAGCAAAACAAGATGATCGGCAACGACGTTGGACACGAGATAAGTCCTCAAGAGCAAAACGGGCGCGGGAGTATAAAGCTCCCGCGCCCTCTTGGACATGGTTGTCAGGATCAGCGGACTTTGCCCTCTGCCAGTTTCAGTTCCTCTTTGTCGAAGTCATCCACGTCGATCACCTTGCGTCGTGCGGCTTCGGCATCGCGCAGGCTCTGTGCTTCTCCCGGTTGCAACACCCCGGCCTCAAGCGCCGCATCGATGGCGTGCTCACCTGCGACCGGTTTGACCTGACCGCTTTTCAGCGACGTGTGCAGTTTTTTGTGCAGTGGCTGCGCGGCATTCAGCAAATCACTGGCGTGTTGCAGCGCGCCGACTGCATCGTCTGCCGACTGCGGGCGATAGCAACCGGCAAGCAACTCTTCCAGCGCCGGATCACCTTTGGCGCGACCAATCACGCCTGCCACTTCGGCACCGAGTTTGTCCGACGGGCCTTTGTGACGACGACCGAACGGGAACACGATGGCTCGCAGCAGGCAACCGAATACCTTGTTCGGGAAGTTGCGCAGCAATTCATCCAGCGCCCGTTCCGATTGGCCGAGGCTTTCTTCCATCGCCCATCTGAACAGCGGCTCCATGTACGCCGGCGAATCCAGATCGTGATAACGCTTGAGCGCGGCCGAGGCCAGATACAGGTTGCTCAACACATCACCCAGACGTGCCGACAGACGCTCGCGACGTTTCAGTTCGCCGCCCAGCAACATCATGCTGAAGTCGGCGAGCATGGCGAACGCCGCTGCCTGACGGTTCAGTGCGCGGAAGTAACCCTGACTGATCTTGTCGCCCGGCGCATGTTCGAAGTGACCGAAGCCGAGGTTCAGTACCAGCGTGCTGGCGGCATTGCTCACGGCGAAACCGATGTGTTTGAGCAGCAAACCATCGAACTCTTTCAGTGCCTGATCCTTGTCCTCACGACCGGCGAGGGCCATCTCCTTCAGGACGAATGGATGGCAACGAATCGCGCCCTGACCAAAGATCATCAGGTTGCGCGAGAGGATGTTCGCACCTTCTACAGTGATGAAGATCGGCGCGCCGTTCCAGCTACGCCCGAGGTAGTTGTTCGGGCCCATGATGATCGCCTTGCCACCGTGCACATCCATGGCGTGGCTGATGCACTCGCGGCCGCGTTCGGTGAGGTGATACTTGAGAATCGCCGAGAGCACCGACGGTTTCTCGCCTAGATCCACCGCGTTGGCAGTGAGCATGCGCGCCGCGTCCATCATCCACGCGTTGCCGCCGATGCGCGCCATGGCTTCCTGAATACCTTCGAAAGCCGACAGCGGTACATTGAACTGCTCGCGAATCTGCGCGTACTGACCGGTGACCAGGCTGGTGAATTTGGCCGCACCAGTGCCGACCGCCGGCAACGAGATCGAACGGCCGACCGACAGGCAGTTCATCAGCATCATCCAGCCCTTGCCGAGCATCTCCTGACCGCCGATGAGGAAGTCCAGAGGGATAAACACATCTTTGCCCGAGTTCGGGCCGTTCATGAACGCCGCGCCTAGTGGCAGGTGACGACGACCGATTTCCACGCCTGCGGTGTCGGTCGGAATCAGCGCGAGGCTGATGCCAAGGTCTTCCTTGTCGCCCAGCAGATGCTCCGGGTCGTAGGCCTTGAAAGCCAGGCCGAGGAGGGTCGCGACCGGGCCGAGGGTGATGTAGCGTTTTTCCCAGTTCAGGCGCAGGCCGATGACTTCCTGACCTTCCCATTGACCTTTGCAGATGATCCCGGTGTCGGGCATCGCACCGGCATCGGACCCGGCGAGCGGACCGGTGAGGGCGAAGCACGGGATGTCATCGCCCCGAGCCAGGCGCGGCAGGTAGTGATTGCGTTGTTCGTCGGTGCCGTAATGCAGCAACAGTTCGGCCGGGCCGAGGGAGTTCGGCACCATCACGGTGGAGGCGAGGTCACCGCTACGCGTAGCGAGTTTCATCGCCACCTGCGAGTGGGCGTAAGCCGAGAAGCCTTTGCCGCCAAATTCTTTCGGGATGATCAGGGCGAAGAAACCGTGTTCCTTGATATGCGCCCAGGCTTCGGGTGGCAGGTCCATCGACTGGCCGATCTGCCAGTCAGTGACCATCGCGCAGAGTTCCTCGGTCGGGCCGTCGATGAACGCCTGTTCTTCCTCGCTCAATTGCGCCTTGGGATAGGCCAGCAGTTTGTCCCAGTCCGGGCGGCCGCTGAACAGCTCACCGTCCCACCACACTGTGCCGGCGTCGATTGCGTCGCGTTCGGTCTGCGACATGGGTGGCAGGGTTTTCTGGAACCAGTTGAACAACGGCGCAGTGAAATGCTTGCGACGCAGATCAGGCAGCAGCAGCGGAGCAGCGACCACCGCGAGCAGCACCCAGAACACCAGCAACAGCCAGCCCGGCGCATGACTGAAAATACCCATCGCCAGCAGGTAGACGGCCACGATGCCCAACGCAGGCAGAGGTGAAATACGCCGGTGGGCGAGATACGCCACACCAACGATCAAAACCAGTATCCACAACAACAGCATATTCAGTCCTCCGTGAACCAAGGCAAATCGACCCTCCAGAGCTTAGACGGCATCTGTAAAACCGGGTGGTCAGACCAAGGTGATTGAAATCGTGGGAAACCCCGGATGGTTTTCGTAGGTTCGGTGGGCAACACGTGTGGGAAATCGTTCGCTGATCCCGCGTCTTTGCGTCCAAGTTTGGCCGAAACGTCGTTATCTCTGTGCTGACGCTGTCGCTAGACTCGGGGCTCACCCAGGAGATTGTCGTCATGCGCGAGTATCTGAGTCCCGGCCGCTTCATCGATAGTGACCACCCGGCAGTGGTGGAGTTCGCCGAACAACATCGGGGTGCCAGCCGCGATCCGCTCGAGCGGGCGATAAATCTTTATTACGCGGTGCGTGAGGCGGTGCGCTACAACCCCTACACCTTCAGTCGCGATCCGCAGACTTTGCGTGGCAGCTATGCGCTGACGACGGGGGAGAGTTATTGCGTGCCCAAAGCCACGCTGCTTGCCGGTTGTGCCCGGCATTGCGGGATCCCGGCGCGCATCGGTCTGGCCGACGTAAAAAATCACTTATCGACGCCACGTCTGCTTGAGTTGCTGAAAAGCGACATGTTCGCCATGCACGGGTACACCGAACTGTTCCTCAATGGACGCTGGGTCAAAGCCACGCCGGCGTTCAATCAGAAGCTTTGCGAATTGTTCAACGTAGCACCGCTGGAGTTCGACGGTATCAACGACAGCGTTTTCCACCCATTCAATCGCGACGGCGCGCAGCTCATGGAGTATCTGGTCGATCACGGCCAATTCGCCGATGTCCCGGAAACGTTCTTCTTCGAACATTTGCAAAAGTGCTATCCGCATCTATTCACTGATCAGCAGCCGCAACGGCTGGGCGATATGCAGAGTGATTTGAGCCGTACCTGATCCGGCGTATGCTGCCTGCCCACTCATTTGAAAAGAGGCGCTCATGCTGAAGATCTGGGGACGGAAAAACTCATCGAATGTCAGGAAGCCATTGTGGGCGGCTGAAGAGCTTGGCCTGGCCTACGAGGCAATCGATGCCGGTGGCACATTCGGCGTAGTCGACACACCCGAGTACCGGGCGATGAACCCGAATGGCCGGGTGCCGGTGATCGAAGACGACGGTTTCGTGCTGTGGGAGTCCAACGCCATCGTCCGCTATCTGCTGGCTAAGCATGCGCCCGACAGCAACTGGTATTCGGCAGATCCGCGAGTTCGCGCCATCGCCGACAAATGGATGGACTGGACCACGTCGAGTTTTGCCGGCCCGTTCCGCACGGTTTTCTGGGGCGTGTTGCGCACCCCGGCGGACAAGCAGGACTGGGCTGCGATCAACGCTGCGATCAAGGAATGCAATGAGTTGCTGAGCATGGCCGACCATGCCTTGGCCAGTCAGCCTTATCTCTCTGGACAAGACATCGGCATGGGCGATATCCCATTGGGCAGTTTCATTTATGCCTGGTTCGAGATGCCCATCGAACGCGCACCACAAGCGCATCTGCAAGCTTGGTACGAGCGCTTGAAGCAGCGTCCGCCCTACCAGAAAGCCGTCATGACCGCGTTGACTTAATACCTACTATCGACACACTTGACTGTACTTGTACGGCGGCGGCAAGCACCATTGCGCACTTGCGCTGCGGTTCGATCCTTCGCCGCCGTCTCCTTTTTCCCTTCAATGGTGCGTAAATCAGATATGAGTTCCGCTCTGTCCATCCGGCAGCTAACCAAAACCTACGGCAACGGGTTCCAGGCCTTGAGTGGTATCGATCTGGACGTCGCCGAAGGTGACTTTTTCGCCTTGCTCGGCCCCAACGGTGCTGGCAAATCCACGACCATCGGCATTCTCTCGACCCTGGTGAACAAGACCAGCGGCACAGTGAATATCTTTGGTCATGACCTGGACAAAAATCCTGCGCAGCTCAAGCGCTCGATCGGCGTGGTGCCCCAGGAATTCAACTTCAATCAGTTTGAAAAGACTTTCGACATCGTCGTGACCCAGGCCGGTTACTACGGCATTCCGGCGAAGATCGCCAAGGAACGCGCCGAGCAGTACCTGACCCAACTGGGCCTGTGGGACAAACGTGACGTGCCGTCGCGTTCGTTGTCCGGTGGCATGAAGCGGCGCTTGATGATCGCCCGTGCGCTGGTGCACGAACCACGTCTGCTGATCCTCGATGAACCGACCGCAGGCGTCGATATCGAGTTGCGCCGTTCGATGTGGACGTTCCTCACCGAGCTGAACCAGAAAGGCATCACCATCATCCTCACCACGCACTATCTGGAGGAGGCTGAGCAGTTGTGCCGCAACATCGGCATCATCGACCACGGCACCATCGTCGAGAACACCAGCATGAAACAATTGCTGGGCCAGTTGCACGTGGAGACCTTCCTGCTGGACCTGAAAAACGACTTGAACGCCGCGCCGCAATTGCTCGGCTACCCTGCCCGGTTGATCGACAGCCATACCCTGGAAGTCCAGGTCGACAAATCCATGGGCATCACGGCGTTGTTCACCCAGTTGGCGCAGCAGAACATCGAAGTGCTGAGCCTGCGTAACAAAACCAATCGCCTCGAGGAGCTGTTCGTGTCCCTGGTGGAGAAAAATCTGTCGAAGGTGGCGGTATGAGTTCCGAATTCCGTCCCAACCTCGTCGCCCTGCAGACCATTGTTTACCGCGAGGTCAAACGCTTCACGCGGATCTGGCCGCAGACGCTGCTGCCGCCGGCGATCACCATGGTTCTGTATTTCGTGATCTTCGGTAACCTGATCGGTCGGCAGATCGGCGACATGGGTGGCTTCACTTACATGGAGTACATCGTGCCGGGGCTGATCATGATGTCGGTGATCACTAACTCCTACGGCAACGTGGTCTCGAGTTTCTTCGGCAGCAAGTTCCAGCGCTCCATCGAAGAGCTGATGGTGTCGCCGGTGTCGCCGCACACGATTCTGATCGGTTTCACCATTGGCGGCGTGTTGCGTGGTCTGATGGTTGGCGTGATCGTGACCATTCTGTCGCTGTTCTTCACCCATTTGCAGGTGCATCACTTAGGCGTGACCATTTTGGTGGTGGTACTGACGGCGACGATTTTCTCGCTGCTGGGCTTCATCAACGCAGTGTTTGCGCGCAACTTCGATGATATTTCGATCATCCCGACCTTTGTGCTGACTCCGCTGACGTACCTGGGCGGGGTGTTTTACTCGATCACCTTGCTGCCGCCGTTCTGGCAGACCGTGTCGTTGGCCAACCCGGTGCTGCACATGGTCAACGCCTTCCGTTACGGCATTCTGGGTGTGTCGGATATCAAGATCGGCATCGCGATCACCTTTATGCTGGTGGCGACGGTGGTGCTGTATCTCGGTTGTGCTCGGTTGCTGGTAAGCGGGCGCGGGATGCGTACCTGACTCCAGACCGAGTCGTGGCCATCGCGAGCAGGCTCACTCCTACAGGGGAACGCATTCCAATGTAGGAGTGAACCTGCTTGCGATGGGGCCAATCCAGACGCCACAAATCAGAACGGCCTCCCACTGCGGAGGCCGTTTTGCGTTCAGCGCATGCGACTCTTCTTACGCCGCGCCCATTGGCGCGCCACCCACCAACGCCAATACATCATCACAATGCAGTAGGCGAGGGCACCGAGTACCAGTCCGACTACCACCGAGCCGAGCAGAAACGGCTGCCACAACGTCGACAACTCGCCGCTGATCCACTCCCAGGTCAGCTCGTCCGGTAGATGTCGGGCGGGCACATCCATCAAAAACGCCCCGGCCTGATAGGTGCAGAAGAACACCGCCGGCATGGTGATCGGATTGGTCAGCCAGACCAGGCTGACCGCAATCGGCATGTTGCCGCGCACCGTGACGGCGAGGGCGGCGGCCACCAGCATCTGCGCCGGGATCGGCAGGAACGCGGCGAACAGGCCAACCGCCATCGCCCGGGCGACCGAGTGACGATTGAGGTGCCAGAGGTTCGGGTCATGCAGCAACTTGCCGAGAAAGCGTAAGGATTTGTGTTCCCTGATGCTCGTCGGGTCGGGCATATAACGTTTGAATAAGCGCCGGGGCATAAGGCTTCTCGGTCGGTTAAGGCGGCAAGTATGTCTGGATTCTACGAAGCGCCTATTCAGACTTTGTGACAATTGTTGACGACGCGTGTAACCGACAACCGCTATGCCTAAGTGCGGGACTCTCAAGGACGGGCTTATGCGCACAGGGATGATGGCGCTCGCAGTCGGTCTGCTGGTCGCGGTTTTTATGCCGGCATTACCGCCGGTCTGGTTGATGCTGTTGTTGCCGGTCGTGGCTTTGATGCTGCTGCCGTTTCGCAGCTATCCGCTGGCGTTTTTGCTGTTTGGCTTCACGTGGGCCAGCGTCGGTGCGCAATGGGCGTTGAATGATCGTTTGCCGGCCGGGCTGGATGGCGAAACCCGGTGGGTTGAAGGGCGGGTCGTCGGTTTGCCGCAGAACAGCGACGGCGTGGTGCGCTTCGAATTGGCTGATGCGCACTCGCGTCATGAAAAACTGCCATCGCTGATGCGGCTTGCCTGGTACGCCGGGCCGCCGGTCAACAGCGGCGAGCGTTGGCGCTTGGCGGTCAAGCTCAAGCGTCCCAGTGGATTGCGCAATCCCGAGGCCTTCGACTACGAGGCTTGGCTGCTGGCGCAACGCATTGGCGCCACCGGCACAATCAAGGACGGCCAGCGCTTGAGCGAAGCGCGCTGGGCCTGGCGTGACAGTATTCGCCAGCGTTTGCTGAGCGTGGATGCGCAGGGGCGAAATGGCGCATTGGCGGCGTTAGTGCTGGGTGACGGCTCGGGGCTCAGTCGCGAGGACTGGCAGACTCTGCAGGACACCGGCACCGTGCACTTGCTGGTGATTTCCGGTCAGCACATCGGTTTGCTGGCGGCGCTGATGTATGGGCTGGTCGCCGGCATGGCGCGATATGGCCTGTGGCCGCTGCGCTGGCCGTGGCTGCCGTGGGCCTGTGGTCTGGGGTTCGCGGCAGCGCTCGGTTATGGCCTGCTTGCCGGGTTCGACGTGCCGGTGCAGCGCGCCTGCGTGATGGTCGGGCTGGTGCTGTTGTGGCGCCTGCGCTTTCGTCATCTTGGCGCAGGATGGCCGTTGTTGCTGGCGTTCAACGCTGTGCTGTTGCTGGACCCGCTCGCCAGTTTGCGTCCGGGTTTGTGGCTCTCGTTTGCGGCGGTGGCGGTGTTGATCTTTACCTTTGGCGGCCGCTTGGGTGCGTGGCGCTGGTGGCAGACCTGGACGCGGGCGCAGTGGTTGATCGCGATCGGCTTATGTCCGGTGTTGCTGGCGCTGAATCTGCCGATCAGCCTCAGCGGGCCGCTGGCCAATTTGCTTGCAGTGCCTTGGGTCAGTCTTGCGGTGTTACCGCCGGCGCTGCTTGGAACCGTGTTGCTGCCTGTTCCTTTTGTCGGCGCCGGCCTGCTGTGGCTGGCCGGCGGTTTGATCGATGGGTTGTTTCACGCGCTGGCGACGATTGCCGGGCATTGGCCGGCGTGGATCGCACCCTCGATACCCGCTTGGGTCTGGGCCATTGGCAGCCTCGGCGCCGGGTTGTTGCTATTGCCGCGCGGCGTGCCGCTGCGTCCATTGGGCTGGCCGTTGTTGTTGCTTCTGGTCGTGCCGCCATGCGATCAGATAGATGAAGGATTGGCCGATATCTGGCAGCTCGATGTCGGCCAAGGCTTGGCCATCCTGATCCGGACCCGCCATCACGCGTTGCTCTACGATGCGGGGCCGCGCTTTGGTGAGTTCGATCTCGGCGAGCGTGTGGTGCTGCCTTCATTGCGCAAACTGAGCGTGGAAAAACTCGATTTGATGCTGCTCAGCCATGCCGACGCCGATCACGCCGGCGGCGCTTTGGCGATCAGCCGGGGTTTGACTGTCGATCAGGTAATCAGCGGTGACCCGGCGGGCTGCCCGCGCAATTGAACGCCGAAGCCTGTGCAAGTGGCCAGCAATGGCAATGGGACGGCGTACGTTTTCAACTCTGGCAGTGGGCGGACGCTGACGACAGCAATCAGCGTTCCTGCGTATTGCAGATCGAGGCCAATGGCGAGCGCCTGCTGCTGACCGGCGACATCGACAGCCATGCCGAACGCGTGCTGCTCGACGGTCCACTGGCCGTGCCGACGCAATGGCTGCAATCGCCCCATCATGGCAGCCGCAGTTCATCGTCAATGGCGCTGCTCAACGTCTTGAAACCCGAGTCCGTGCTGATCTCTCGAGGTCATGGCAACTCTTTTGGCCATCCGCACCCGACCGTGCTGGCGCGTTATCGCAAACTGGGCCTGCACATTTACGACAGTGCCGAGCAGGGCGCCATTCATCTGCAACTGGGCACCTTCAGGGCGCCACGCACGATGCGTCATCAGCGGCGTTTCTGGCGTGATCCGCCCGCACTGGCCCGCTGATCGGGACGTGGGTTGATGGGGCGTCACGGTCGTCGGGGCGGCGGGTCTTAATCGTGGATCGGTATGGTAAAGTGGCGCACTTTTTCGAGGGGACTGTCACTGTGTGGGAATTGGTCAAATCCGGCGGCTGGATGATGTTGCCGATCATTCTGAGTTCCATCGCGGCCATGGCGATTGTCGCCGAACGCCTGTGGACCCTGCGCGCCAGTCGCGTTACCCCCGAGCATCTGCTGGGCCAGGTCTGGGTCTGGATCAAGGACAAGCAGCTCAATAAAGAAAAACTCAAGGAATTGCGCGCCAATTCGCCGCTGGGGAAATCCTCGCGGCGGGCCTGGCCAACTCCAAGCATGGTCGCGAGATCATGAAAGAGTGCATCGAAGAGGCCGCCGCCCGGGTCATTCATGAACTCGAGCGCTATATCAATGCTCTCGGCACTATCGCAGCCATGGCGCCATTACTGGGTCTGCTTGGCACCGTGCTGGGTATGATCGATATCTTCAGCGCGTTCACCGGCTCCGGCATGACCACCAATGCCTCGGTGTTGGCGGGCGGTATTTCCAAGGCGCTGATCACCACCGCTGCGGGCCTGATGGTCGGTATTCCGGCGGTGTTCTTCCATCGGTTCCTGCAACGCCGTATCGATGAATTGGTGGTGGGCATGGAGCAGGAAGCGATCAAGCTGGTTGAAGTGGTACAGGGCGACCGTGATGTCGACCTGGCCGAGGGCCGCGCGTGAAGTTCCGTCGCAAACCCCGGGAAACCGTGGACATCAACCTCGCGTCGCTGATCGACGTGGTGTTCATTCTGCTGCTGTTTTTCGTCGTGACCACCACGTTCACTCGCGAAACCCAGTTGCGTGTTGACCTGCCGGAAGCGGTCAGCGGCTCCCCGGCCGAAGACCAGCAAGTCAAGCAGATCGACGTGGCCATCAGCGCCGAAGGCGTGTTTTCGGTGAACAACAAGATTCTGCCGAAGAACGACCTGGCGACCCTGATGGAAGCCATGCAGAAAGAGTCCAACGGCGATACCAACATGCCGTTGTCGATCAGTGCCGATGGCAAGACTCAGCATCAATCCGTGATCACTGCCATGGACGCGGCCGGCAAGCTCGGTTTCAGCCATCTGCGCATGACCACGGTCGAGGCGGCGCCCAAATCCTGATGAGCCTGTCCGATCGTTTGCTCGCCGCGTGGTATCAGGGGCACCCGGCCCTGACGCTGCTGCGGCCGCTGGAAATGCTCTATCGCCGCGTGGTGGTGGGTAAGCGCCAGCGCTTTCTTGCCGGTGAAGGTCAGATCTACCAGCCATCGGTGCCGTTGATCGTGGTCGGCAACATCACCGTCGGTGGCACCGGCAAGACGCCGATGATTCTCTGGTTGATCGAACATTGCCGGCGCAGCGGTTTGCGCGTCGGCGTGGTCAGTCGTGGTTACGGCGCCAAACCACCGCAACTGCCGTGGCGCGTTGCGGCCGAGCAAACCGCTGACATCGCCGGTGACGAACCGTTGCTGATCGTCCAGCGCACCGGCGTGCCGCTGATGATCGACCCCGATCGCAGCGCAGCGGTCAAAGCCTTGCTCGCCAGTGAACCACTGGATCTGATCCTCTCCGACGACGGTATGCAGCATTATCGTCTGGCGCGGGATCTGGAGCTGGTGCTGATCGACGCCGCCCGTGGTTTGGGCAACAAACGCTGCTTGCCGGCAGGGCCGTTGCGTGAGCCGATCGAGCGCCTGCAAAGTGTCGACGGCGTGCTGTTCAATGGTGCCACCGAGGATCGCGATGACGGTTTCGCTTTCCGTCTGCAACCGACCGCGCTGGTCAATCTGCGCAGCAGCGAGCGCAAGTCGCTCGATCATTTTCCACCCGGCCAGGCCGTGCACGCGGTCGCCGGGATCGGCAATCCGCAACGTTTCTTCAATACCCTCGAAGCGCTAGACTGGCGAGCAGTCCCCCATGCGTTTGCCGACCACGCCGAATACAGCGTGCAGGCGTTGAATTTCACACCGTCATTGCCGTTGGTGATGACCGAAAAGGACGCGGTGAAGTGCCGTGCCTTTGCGGCTGACGACTGGTGGTATCTGGCGGTCGATGCGCTGCCGTCGCCGGCCTTTGTGGCCTGGTTCGACACGCAGCTGATGCGCCTGTTGCCGGATCGTCTTTTGCCTTAACTCTTTACTCAGGGAATGTTCATGGACACCAAATTGCTCGATATCCTCGCGTGCCCGATCTGCAAAGGCCCGCTCAAGCTCAGCGCCGACAAAACTGAACTGATCAGCAAGGGCGCCGGTCTGGCGTACCCGATCCGCGATGGCATCCCGGTCATGCTCGAAAGCGAAGCCCGCACCCTGACCACCGACGAGCGTCTGGATAAATGACCACTGCCTTCACCGTTGTCATCCCGTCGCGTTTCGCCTCGACCCGCCTGCCCGGCAAACCGCTGCTCGACATCGCCGGCAAGCCGATGATCCAGCACGTCTGGGAACAGGCGAGCAAAAGCAGCGCCAGCCGTGTGGTCGTCGCGACTGACGATGCGCGCATCGTCGAGGCCTGCAAGGCTTTTGGTGCCGAAGTGGTGCTGACCCGTGAAGATCACAACTCCGGCACCGATCGTCTGGCCGAAGTCGCGGCGAAACTGGGTCTTGAACCCGACGCGATCGTGGTCAACGTGCAGGGTGACGAGCCGCTGATTCCGCCGAGCGTGATCGATCAGGTCGCCGCCAATCTGGCTGCCCACACCGAAGCGCGCATGGCCACGCTGGCCGAGCCGATCGAAGACGTAGATACCCTGTTCAATCCGAACGTGGTCAAGGTCGTCAGTGATCTCAACGGTTTGGCGCTGACCTTCAGCCGTGCGACTTTGCCATGGGCGCGCGATGCGTTTGCCAAGAGCCGCGAGCAATTGCCGGAGGGCGTGCCATACCGTCGCCATATCGGCATCTATGCCTACCGCGCCGGTTTCCTTCAGGACTTCGTCAGTTGGGGCCCGTGCTGGCTGGAAAACACTGAATCCCTCGAACAGCTGCGTGCCCTGTGGCACGGTGTGCGCATTCACGTTGCCGACGCGCTGATCGCACCGCCAACCGGCGTTGACACGGTTGAAGATCTCGAGCGCGTTCGTCGCCTGCTGGGGGCCTGATGCGCGTTCTGTTTGTATGCCTGGGCAACATTTGCCGCTCGCCCACGGCCGAAGGCGTGTTGCGCCACAAACTGCGTGAAGCGGGGCTGGCGGATCAAGTCGAAGTGGCTTCCGCCGGCACCGGTGACTGGCACGTCGGCAATCCGCCGGACAAGCGCAGCCAAGCTGCCGCCAAAGTGCGTGGCTATGACCTGTCGGCGCAACGCGCGCAGCAGGTCCGCCGTGCCGATTTCGCCAGTTACGACCTGATTCTGGCCATGGACAACAGCAACCTGCGCAACCTCAAGGCGTTGCAGCCGTCCACCGGCAAAGCCGAGCTGGACCTGTTTTTGCGCCGTTATGCCGGTGTCGTCGATGAAGTGCCGGATCCGTATTACGACGGCGATCAGGGTTTCGAGCAAGTGCTGGATCTGATCGAAGCAGCCTGTGACCAATTGTTGATCGAAGTGAAGGGCCGGTTATGAGTTTGCAGGTGCAACCGCAGGTTTCCCTGAAACCGTTCAACAGTTTTGGCGTGGATGTGCGCGCGCAACTGTTCGCCGAAGCCCACAGCGATGCCGATGTCCGTGAAGCGCTGGCCTATGCCGTTGCTCATGATGTGCCGTTGCTGGTGATCGGCGGTGGCAGCAACTTGCTGCTAACGGCAGATATTCCGGCGCTGGTGCTGCGCATGGCCACGCGCGGGATTCGTGTGATCAGCGATGACGGCAACCGTGTGGTGATCGAGGCGGAAGCGGGCGAGCCGTGGCATCCGTTTGTGCAGCACACGTTGGCGCAAGGACTCTCCGGGCTGGAAAACCTCAGCCTGATTCCCGGCACGGTTGGCGCTGCGCCGATGCAGAACATCGGTGCCTACGGCGTCGAGATCAAGGATGTATTCGCCGGCCTCACCGCGCTGGATCGCCAGACCGGCGAGCTGCGCGATTTCACCCTCGAAGAATGCAACTTCGCCTACCGCGACAGCTTGTTCAAGCAGCAGCCGGGGCGTTGGCTGATTCTGCGCGTGCGCTTTGCACTCGACCGCATCGCGCATTTGCATCTGGAATACGGCCCGGTGCGTCAGCGCCTGACCGAGCAGGGCATCGAGCAGCCGACGCCTACCGACGTCAGCCGTGCGATTTGCAGTATCCGCAGCGAAAAACTGCCGGATCCGGCGGTACTCGGCAATGCCGGCAGCTTCTTCAAGAATCCGCTGGTGTCGGCGGCCATCGTCGCGAGGATCAAGGAACAGCATCCGGATGTGGTCGCCTACGCGCAGCCGAACGGACAAATGAAGCTCGCGGCAGGCTGGCTGATCGAGCGTGCCGGCTGGAAAGGTTTCCGTGAAGCCGATGCCGGCGTGCATAAATTGCAAGCGCTGGTGCTGGTCAACTACGGCGCGGCAACCGGGCTGCAACTGCTCGATCTGGCGCAACGCATCCAGAAAGACATTGCCGAACGTTTCAATGTCGACCTGGAGATGGAGCCTAATCGCTATTGAGGCTACGCTTTCAAAGCGCCATCCAAAGCCCTGCACTGAAAAAAAGTGCAGGGCTTTTTTGTTAACGCTGGGTTAACTTAGCGAGCTAACGATAACCGTCATTTGCTCCACCAAAGGCCCGGTGCAGACGTTCGCGTCGGCACAAGAGAGCCTGATTAGCCTGAGTCGATCTGCGTGAACCACCGCCGATTCAACGGCGGCAGATTGCTCGACCCCATAACCACTAAAAATATGCGGGCGTGCCCATGATTACCCTGAAACTCAACGGTCAAGACCATCCTCTCGATGTCACCGACGACATGCCGCTGTTGTGGGCGATTCGTGATGTCGCCGGTTATAACGGCACCAAGTTCGGCTGCGGCATGGGGCTGTGCGGCGCCTGCACCATTCATATCGACGGCTTGCCGGCGCGCAGTTGCATCACGCCGATCGGTTCGGTGGTCGGCCAGAACGTCACCACCATCGACAACCTGCACGCCGACCCGGTGGGGCAGGTGGTCCAGCAAGCCTGGCTCGACACCGCTGTAGCGCAATGCGGATTCTGTCAGGGCGGGCAGATCATGTCGGCTACCGCGTTGCTCAAGACCAACCCGAACCCGAGCGACGAGCAGATCGAAGAAGCCATGGTCGGTAACATTTGCCGCTGCGGCACCTACAACCGGATCAAGACTGCGATCCGCCAGGCTTCCACTCACTTGAAGGAGGCCAAGGCATGAGTCGCCTTCCGAATGATTTCGCCCTGAGCAATCTCAGCCGTCGCGGTTTCCTCAAAGGCGTCGGCGCCACCGGCGCGCTGGTGCTGGCCGCCAGTTGGGGTTGGCAGGATGCGTTGGCTGAAGACAAACCGAAGCAATTCGGCGCCGATGGCATGCCCAATGGCTGGATCGACGATCCGAAGGTCTACGTCAGCATTGCCGCTGACGGCACGGTCACTGTGGTGTGCAACCGTTCCGAGATGGGCCAGGGCGTGCGCACCAGTTTGACCATGGTTGTTGCTGATGAACTGGAAGCCGATTGGGCGCGCGTCAAAGTGCAGCAGGCGCCGGGTGATGAAGTGCGCTTCGGCAACCAGGACACCGACGGTTCGCGCAGCATGCGCCATTGGTATGAACCAATGCGGCGTTGCGGTGCGGCGGCGCGGACCATGCTTGAACAGGCCGCCGCTGCGCAGTGGAAAGTGCCGGTCGGTGAGTGCCACGCGCAACTGCACAAAGTCATTCACAAACCGTCTGGCCGTGAGCTGGGCTATGGCGAACTGGCCGCCGCAGCCAGTGCGTTGCCGGTACCGGCGCGTGACAGCCTGCGCCTCAAGCAGCCGTCGGAGTTTCGCTACATCGGCAAGGAAGGTACGAAAGCCATCGACGGCGCAGACATCGTCAACGGTCGTGCGGTGTACGGCGCCGATGTGCATTTCGACGGCATGCTGTACGCAACTATCGCCCGTCCGGCGGTGTACGGCGGCAAGGTCAAATCGCTGGATGACAGCGCTGCGCTGAAAGTCCCCGGTGTGCTCAAAGTGCTGCAGATCGAAAGCCGGCCGCTGCCTTCTGAGTTTCAGCCACTGGGTGGTGTGGCCGTGGTGGCGAGCAATACCTGGGCCGCGATCAAGGGCCGTGAAGCGTTGAAAATCGAATGGGATGACGGTCCGAACGCCAGTTATGACTCGATCGCCTATCGCAAAGAGCTTGAAGCCGCCTCGCTGAAACCCGGCAAAGTGGTGCGCAACACCGGCGATATCGACAAGGCCCTGAGCGGTGCTGCAAGTACGCTTGAAGCATCCTACTACCTGCCGCATCTGGCCCAGGCACCGATGGAGCCAATGGTTGCCATCGCTCGCTACAAGGACGGCGTTTGCGAAGCGTGGGCACCGAGTCAGGCGCCGCAAGTCACCCGCGAGCGCATTGCCGAGCGTCTTGGACTGCCGTTCGACAATGTCACATTCAATGTCACCTTGCTTGGCGGTGGTTTTGGTCGCAAGTCGAAACCGGATTTCGTCGTCGAAGCGGCGATTCTCGCCAAAGAGTTCCCCGGCAAAGCCGTGCGGGTGCAGTGGACGCGTGAAGATGACATCCACAACTCGTATTTCCACACTGTGTCCGCCGAGTATCTGAAGGCTGGCGTGGGCAAGGACGGCATGCCGTCCGGCTGGTTGCATCGCACCGTGGCGCCGAGCATCACCGCGCTGTTCGCGCCGGGGATGAACCATGAAGCGGCTTTCGAGCTGGGCATGGGTTTCACCAACATGGCCTACGCGATTCCCAACGTACGCCTGGAAAACCCCGAGGCGACCGTGCACACACGGGTTGGCTGGTATCGCTCGGTGTCGAATATTCCTCATGGTTTTGCCATCCAGAGTTTCGTCGATGAGCTGGCGCACAAGGCCGGCGAGGATCCGCTCAAATACCAGATCAAACTGCTCGGCGCTGATCGGCAGATCGACCCGCGCACCTTGAGCGAAGAGTGGAACTACGGCGAATCGCCCGAGCGGTATCCGATCGATACCGGGCGCATGCGCACCGTGCTGGAAACCGCCGCGAAAGCAGCCGGTTGGGGGCGCAAACTGCCGAAGGGCCGTGGTCTGGGTCTGGCGGTGCATTACAGCTTCGTCACGTACGTGGCGGCGGTGATCGAAGTCGAGGTCAAGGACGACGGTACGCTGATCGTGCACAAGGCCGATATTGCCGTGGATTGCGGGCCGCAGATCAACCCTGAACGTATCCGTTCGCAGTTCGAAGGCGCCTGCGTGATGGGCCTGGGCAACGCAGTACTGGGCGAAATCAGCTTCAAGGACGGCAAGGTCCAGCAGGACAACTTCCACATGTACGAAGTGGCGCGCATGTCGCTGGCGCCGAAAGAAGTTGCCGTGCATCTGGTGACGCCGCCGGGCGACGTGCCCTTGGGCGGTGTCGGCGAGCCGGGCGTGCCGCCGATTGCTCCGGCCTTGTGTAACGCGATCTTTGCCGCTACTGGCAAGCGCATCCGTAATCTGCCGGTGCGTTACCAGTTGCAGGGCTGGCAGAAGGCAGAGGCGTAATGGACAGCGTCGACCTCAATGTCCTGCGCAGCGTCCTTGAATGGCGCCGCGCCGGGCAGCGGGTGGTGCTGTTCAGCGTGGTGCAGACCTGGGGCACGGCGCCCCGGGCTCCCGGCGCCATGCTCGCCTTGCGCGAGGATGGCGTGGTGATCGGTTCGGTGTCGGGCGGGTGCGTCGAGGATGACTTGATCGCCCGCCTGCACGACGGACGCATCGCCACCGATGGGCCGCCGGTGCAGTTGATCACTTATGGCGTTACACGCGAGGAGGCGGCGCGCTTTGGCTTGCCTTGTGGCGGCACGTTGCGCCTGACTGAAGAACGGATCGGCGATCCCGCGTGGGTTGCCGAGTTGCTCGCGCGGTGCGAAGCACACGAGATCGTTGCCCGTGAGTTGAACATTGAAACCGGTGAAGTGCTTCTGTCGCCGGCCAGCAAGTCCGACTCGCTGGAGTTCGACGGCAAAACCCTGCGAGCGATCTACGGGCCGCGCTGGCGCCTGCTATTGATCGGTGCCGGGCAGTTGTCGCGTTACGTGGCGGATATGGCGCGGTTGCTGGATTTTGAGGTGCTGATCTGCGATCCGCGCAGCGAATTCGTCTACGGCTGGGAAGAGCATCACGGGCGTTTCGTCTCGGGCATGCCGGATGAGGCGGTGTTGAGTATCCAGACCGACGAACGTACGGCGATTGTCGCGTTGACCCACGATCCGCGTCTGGACGATATGGCGCTGCTCACGGCGCTGGATTCTCCGGCCTTCTATGTCGGCGCTCTCGGCTCTCGGGTTAACAGCCGAAAGCGTCGGGAGAATCTTGCTCAGCTAGGCTTGTCGGTGCAGGCGATCGATCGACTGCACGGGCCGATCGGTTTGCATATCGGCAGTCATTCGCCAGCGGAAATTGCTTTGTCTCTGTTGGCGGAGATCGTCGCAATCAAGAACGGCGTCGAGTTGAAGCAGAAGAAAACTTTGGAGGACGCATGAGTCGATCCATTGCAGTGATTGTGCTGGCGGCGGGTGAGGGCAGTCGTTTTCGCCAGGTGGCAGGTGCCGATAAGGACAAGTTGCTGGCGGACTGCACCGGGCGTGATGGTGCAGTGCGTTCGGTGATTGAGCAGGTGCTGTTGAATCTGCCGGGCAGCCTCGACAGGCGCGTGCTGGTGACGACCGAGGCGCGGCCGCAGGCGATGCGCATGGCCCAGGCCTATGGCTGTGACGTGGTCTCGATTGAATCGACTGGAATGGGTGACAGTATTGCCGCCGGGGTCGCCGCTTGCCCTGATGCCGATGGCTGGTTGATTGTCCTTGGTGACATGCCGTTTATCTTGCCGTCGAGTATCGAGCGGGTGGTCGCGGCGATTACTGATGATGCGGTGAGCGTGCCGGTGCAGGAAGGGGGGTTTGGTCATCCTGTGGGGTTTGGGCGGTCGTTTGGTGCGGGGTTGCAGGCTTTGAGTGGCGATCGAGGGGCTCGGCCGTTGTTCAAGCAGGGCAGGGTGGTGGAAGTGGCGGTGGATGATCCTGGGGTGTTGTGGGATATCGATGTGCCGGAGGCTTTGGTTTTTACTTCGTCTTGAGAGCTGCGTAAATTCCTGAGAGCCCCTCACCCTAACCCTCTCCCAGAGGGAGAGGGGACTGACCGAGGTGTTCTTTCGAGGTACACCGACCTGAAACTTCGAGTCGAACTCCGGCCTTGAAACACACGGAGATCTGCTCCCTTTCCCCCTCGCCCCCTCGGGGAGAGGGCTGGGGTGAGGGGGTTGGATCTAGAGTCCAGCACAAAAAATCGAGGCATAAAAAAGCCCCGCCTGAATAATCGGGCGGGGCTTTTTATTGGCTTTGGAAATTACACGAGTGGTTTAGGCTCGTGTTCTTTTTCCTCGGCCTCTTGGTGCTGCTCGACCGCGTCCTGAACGGAGCGTGGTGCTTCAGCAATCACCGACTCAACCACAGCTTCTTCAGTCACCGGGGCAGGCGCTGCCTCGACCACTTCAGCAACCACGGCTGGCTCGGCAGCGACTGGCGCAGCAGCGGCAGCCAGTTCAGCTTCCTTCTGCAGACGCTCTTCTTCACGCTTGCGACGACGCACTTCACGTGGGTCGTTTGGCGCGCGGCCGCTTGGCGTCAGAGCGCTGACCGGTGCTGCAGCTTCAACCACAGGGGCTGGCGCTTCGGTCACCACGGGGCTGCGACAACCGGTGCTTCAACGACAGGTGCTGGTTCGGCAGCTTTACGTTCTTCAAACACTGGGGTTTCGAACACTGGCGCTTCAACAACCGGTGCTTCCACCACTGGCGCTGGGGTTTCAGCAACAGTCGGCTCGGCAACCCAGTTGAAGGCAGTCTGCTCTTCGCGAACTTCACGTACGCTTTCGGTTACGGTTTCTGCGACGGTTTCTACCACCGGCTCCGCAGCCACAACTGGCGCTGGCTCTACCTGAGGCAGGGTCTCTTGAACCGGTGCCACTTCGACTTCCGGAGCAGCAACCACTTCTACTGGAGTAGTCGCTTCAACAACCGGCGCTTCCACTGGAGCGGTTTCCTGAACAGCCGCGGTGGCGCGTTCAGCTTGCTCGTGGGCTTGTGCTTCAGCCGGTGCACTGATCACGGTGCTGGCAACAGCGGCGGTCACAGCCAGGCCAGCAGCCAGATCGGCAGTGCTTGGCGCTTCAGCGTTTTCGCCGGCTTCGGATTCTTCCGAACCTTCGATCACGTTGCCGTTGGCATCACGCTGACGCTCACGACGGTTGCTGCGACGACGCTGACCGCGCGAACGACGACGTGGGCGATCGCCTTCGGCGTTCTCCGAACCGTCTTCCGGCAGTTGCTCTTCGTTGGTGTTCACTTCTTCTTCAGCGACGGCAGCAGCGGCCTGTTCGGCACGCGGTTGACGCTCTTCACGTGGCGGACGCGGTGCGCGTTCTTCACGGGGCTGACGGGTCGGGCGTTCTTCAGCGGTAACGGCAACGTCAGCAGCAGCGGCTGGAACGGCGTCCAGTGGCTCGCGCAGTTCACGCACACGCTCTTCACGCTCGCCGCGTGGCTTGCGGTCTTCGCGCGGTGCACGTGGTGCACGTTCTTCACGCGGAGCGCGTGGTGCACGTTCTTCGCGGGCAACTGGCGCTTCGGTACGAGCTTCACGTGGTTCGCGGACTTCACGGGCTTCACGTGGCGCGCGCTCTTCGCGCGGCTCGCGTGGCGCACGTTCTTCACGTGGAGCACGTTCTTCGCGTGGCTTGCGTTCTTCATCGCGGCGACCATTACGGTTGCGGCTCTGCTGACGACCGTTGCGACGCTCTTCGTTGCGGGCCGGACGTTCGGTGGCTGGTTTTTCAACCACAACCGGAGCGGCTGGTTCTTCTTTGGTGGCGAACAGGCTGACCAGCGATTTCACCAGACCTTTGAACAGGCTTGGCTCTGGTGCAGCGACTGGAGCTGGTGCAGCAGCGGCCGGGGCGGCGACTTCGGTCGGAACCGGAGCGTTGGCACGTGCCGGAGCAGTCTTGACCGCAGCTTCCTGGCGAACCAGGGTGCGGGTCGCAGCGGCTGGCTGGACTTCTTCGACTTCGGCAGCAGCAGCTGCGATTTCGTAGCTGGACTGGTTGGTCGCAGCTTCCGGGCTGTCGTCACGCAGGCGCTGAACTTCGAAATGCGGGGTTTCGAGGTGGTCGTTCGGCAGAATGATGATGCGAGCACGGGTGCGCAGTTCGATCTTGGTGATCGAGTTGCGTTTTTCGTTGAGCAGGAACGCGGCGACCGGGATCGGCACCTGGGCGCGCACTTCGGCGGTGCGGTCTTTCAGGGCTTCTTCTTCGATCAGGCGCAGGATCGCCAGCGACAGCGATTCAACGTCACGGATGATGCCGGTGCCGTTGCAACGCGGGCAAACGATGCCGCTGCTTTCGCCCAGGGATGGACGCAGGCGCTGACGGGACATTTCCAGCAGGCCGAAGCGCGAGATGCGACCGATCTGCACGCGGGCACGGTCGGCTTCCAGGCATTCGCGGACTTTCTCTTCCACGGCGCGCTGGTTCTTGGCAGGGGTCATGTCGATGAAGTCGATGACGATCAGGCCGCCGATGTCGCGCAGGCGCAACTGACGGGCGATTTCTTCGGCAGCTTCAAGGTTGGTCTGCAGAGCGGTTTCTTCGATGTCGCTGCCTTTGGTGGCGCGCGCCGAGTTGATGTCGATCGACACCAGGGCTTCGGTCGGATCGATAACGATGGAGCCGCCGGAAGGCAGTTCAACGACGCGCTGGAAAGCGGTCTCGATCTGGCTTTCGATCTGGAAACGGTTGAACAGCGGCACGCTGTCTTCGTACAGCTTGATCTTGCTGGCGTATTGCGGCATCACCTGGCGTATGAAGGTCAGGGCTTCGTCCTGGGCTTCAACGCTGTCGATCAGCACTTCGCCGATGTCCTGGCGCAGGTAATCGCGGATGGCGCGGATGATCACGTTGCTTTCCTGGT
This sequence comes from Pseudomonas sp. B21-041, assembly GCF_024748675.1. NCBI lineage: Bacteria > Pseudomonadati > Pseudomonadota > Gammaproteobacteria > Pseudomonadales > Pseudomonadaceae > Pseudomonas > Pseudomonas sp. B21-041. The sequence continues at coordinate 4,668,862 of NZ_CP087175.1, read as the reverse complement.
AGATCAGGAATGGCGCGGAGCGATCCAGCGAGGCTTCTTTGATGGCGGTCCACAGTTGCAGCAGGTAGTCGAGGTCCCACTGCATTTCTTCGCTGCTGCGGCCAAGGCCGGCAGTGCGCACGATCAGACCCATGTCGGCTGGTGCGACCAGACCGTTCAGCGCTTCACGCAGTTCGTTGCGCTCTTCGCCTTCGATGCGACGGGAGATACCGCCGGCACGCGGGTTGTTCGGCATCAGCACGAGGTAACGACCGGCCAGGCTGATGAAGGTGGTCAGGGCTGCGCCCTTGTTGCCACGTTCTTCTTTTTCGACCTGAACGATGACTTCCTGGCCTTCGCTCAGGACGTCCTTGATGTTGACGCGGCCTTCAGGGGCTTTCTTGAAGTATTCGCGGGAGATTTCTTTGAGGGGCAGGAAGCCGTGGCGCTCGGAGCCGAAATCGACAAAGGCAGCCTCAAGGCTTGGTTCGATGCGAGTGATGCGGCCTTTATAGATGTTGGCCTTCTTCTGCTCGCGTGCACCGGATTCGATGTCCAGGTCGTAGAGGCGTTGGCCATCTACCAGTGCAACACGCAACTCTTCGGGTTGAGTTGCGTTAATCAGCATTCTTTTCATGTAGTACCGTCGGTTTCCGGGCTGCCGGAAACGGCGTTCGGCACACACGACTTCTCACGGTCGGTGTCAGGTGCGTCGGGAGTGGTTGGCCATTCCCGTGTCCAGCGATATGCGGCCAATTGGGCCGATATAGCGACGTACGCGTCCTGCTTGCTGTGGCTACTTAAGCACTCAGTCAGGAGGAGGAATCAACCAGCGGCTGTGGACGAGATGAAGCGTCTTGATAAAGCCTATTGCTACACAGTCCAGCGGTTGTGCATCTCCACCCTACACGTATCCCTGATAATTCGGGTGCTGCCGCGCGCAGAATCCGCAGCGGGTTGGCATTTACCGTGAGCTCCGAAAGGGGAGGTCACGCATCATGGCTAATTCAGGCGTTGTTTCCGAAGCATTCGCTCGGGGTCATCTGTAGCTGACTGCACTTTGTGAACTGGCCTTGAATGTGTGCCTGTCAGGCGAGTAAAAACTCTGCTCGACGGTGTAATTCAGGCCTCATGTCACCTGCGCTTGTTACAACTGCAAACTCCACCGTTACGTAGCGAAAGCCCCGTAGGACGGCCTCGCGTCCTGGTGAATTGCGTTGGTCAGGGCCGGTTTTTGACCGTGGTTCCTCTGTCCAGGCCGCTTTTGGCGGCGTTCGCGACTATAGCAGCAATGATTAAGTGCTTCAATTCCATAAAAATTGTTATCATCCGCGGCATGACAACTACTGCCCCTTCGACTCCAGGCGTTCAATTGCTTGAAGTCTCGCCGGAGTATGCCGGCCAACGAATCGACAATTTTCTCCTCGCCCGGCTCAAAGGCGTGCCCAAGACCTTGATTTACCGCATTTTGCGTAAAGGCGAAGTGCGTGTGAACAAAGGTCGGATCAAGCCCGAATACAAGCTGCAGGCCGGTGATATCGTGCGCGTGCCGCCGGTTCGCGTGCCTGAGCGCGATGAGCCGGTGCCGCTGGCGCAGGGTCTGTTGCAGCGCCTGGAAGCTTCGATTGTCTTCGAAGACAAAGCCCTGATCGTGATCAATAAGCCCGCCGGCATTGCGGTTCACGGCGGTAGTGGCTTGAACTTCGGCGTGATCGAAGCCTTTCGTCAGTTGCGTCCCGATGCCAAAGAGCTGGAGCTGGTGCACCGTCTCGACCGTGATACCTCCGGCCTGCTGATGATCGCGAAAAAGCGCAGCATGTTGCGCCACTTGCACGAGCAATTGCGCGGCGATGGCGTCGACAAGCGCTACATGGCGCTGGTCCGCGGCAACTGGGCGACCTCGATCAAGAAAGTCAGCGCGCCATTGCTCAAGAGCAATCTGCGTTCCGGTGAGCGCATGGTCGAAGTCAATGACGAGGGCAAAGAAGCCCTGACCATGTTCAAAGTGCTGCGCCGCTTCGGTGACTTCGCCACCATGGTCGAGGCTAAACCGGTGACCGGTCGCACCCACCAGATTCGCGTGCATACCTTGCATGCCGGTCATTGCATTGCTGGCGACAGCAAGTATGGCGATGAGGATTTCACCAAGGAAATCCGTGATCTGGGCGGCAAGCGCCTGTTCCTGCACGCCTACATGCTGACCGTGCCGCTGCCCGATGGCGGCAAGCTGACCTTGCAGGCGCCGGTCGATGAAATGTGGGCCAAGACCGTGGAGCGATTGAGTGCGCCCATCTGATTACAAACTGCTGATTTTCGATTGGGACGGCACCCTGGCCGATTCCATTCATCGGATTGTCGAAGCCATGCATTCGGCGTCCGGGCGCTCCGGTTTCGAGTTGCGCGACGACTTTGCTGTCAAAGGCATTATCGGTCTGGGCTTGCCCGAGGCGATTCGCACGCTGTATCCCGAGATCAGTGACGCCGAAATGACCGCGTTTCGCGAGTATTACGCCGATCACTACATCGCCGCAGAAGCTGTGCCTTCGCCGTTGTTCGAAGGCGTAGTCGAGTCGATGGCGTCCTTTCGCGAGCAGGGTTATCACCTCGCGGTGGCGACCGGCAAGAATCGTCGCGGACTGGATCGAGTGCTCAAGGCTAATGGCTGGGAAGATTATTTCGATATCACCCGCGCTGCCGATGAAACTGCGAGCAAGCCGCACCCTCTGATGCTGGAGCAGATCCTTGCTCATTGTGGTGTGCGCCCGGAGCAGGCCTTGATGGTCGGCGATTCGTCCTTCGATCTGTTGATGGCGCGTAATGCGGGGATGGATTCGGTCGCGGTCAGTTATGGCGCGCAATCGATCGAATCGCTGCAACAATTCGAGCCACGTCTGTCGATCGACCGTTTTTCCGAATTGCATGCCTGGCTGGGGAAGCAGGCCTAATACGTTTTTGCTGGGGTGGATGGCATGACCGACGAATGGAAAGCACCGGCCAAGGCAAGTGCCGACGGCGGTGACGAAAAAAGCTGGAAGCTGTTGGAAAAGACTCTGCTGGCTGGTGTTCAGGAACAGCGTCGTTCGCGGCGTTGGGGGATTTTCTTCAAGCTGCTGACGTTTGTTTATCTGTTTGTGGCGCTGATCCTGTTCACGCCGCTGATGGACATGGAAAAGAGCGCCACGCGCGGGCCGAACTACACCGCGTTGATCGACGTCACCGGCATGATCGCCGACAAAGAGCCCGCCAGTGCCGACAACATTGTTGGCAGCCTGCGGGCGGCGTTCGAGGACAAGAAGGTCAAAGGCGTTATCCTGCGCATCAACAGTCCTGGCGGCAGCCCGGTGCAATCGGGTTATGTGTATGACGAGATCAAGCGTCTGCGCGGTCTGCATCCGGAGATCAAGCTTTACGCGGTGATTTCCGATCTGGGCGCTTCCGGTGCTTATTACATTGCCAGTGCGGCGGATCAGATCTATGCCGACAAGGCGAGTCTGGTTGGCTCGATTGGTGTGACGGCGGCCGGTTACGGCTTTGTCGGCACCATGGAGAAACTGGGTGTCGAGCGTCGCACGTACACCTCGGGCGAGCATAAGTCGTTCCTTGACCCGTTCCAGCCGCAGAAGTCTGATGAAACGGCGTTCTGGCAAACGGTGCTGGACACCACGCACAAGCAGTTCATCAACAGCGTCAAGCAGGGCCGTGGCGATCGTCTGAAAGACAAAGAGCATCCGGAGCTGTTCTCCGGGCTGGTCTGGTCGGGTGAGCAAGCGCTGCCGCTGGGCTTGATCGATGGTCTGGGCAATACCAGTTCGGTGGCGCGTGATGTGATTGGCGAGAAAGAGCTGGTCGACTTCACTGTTCAGGAGTCGCCGTTCGATCGTTTCTCGAAGAAGCTCGGTGCCAGCGTGGCAGAGCAATTGGCGATGTGGATGGGTTTCCACGGACCTTCGTTGCGTTAGTTCGTTGTAAAGATCAAAAGATCGCAGCCTGCGGTAGCTCCTACAGAGATCGGTGTAGGAGTTGCCGCAGGCTGCGATCTTTTGCTTTAAGGCATCTGTACGCCTTCAACCAGTAGCATGTCGATCAGGCGAATCAGCGGCAGTCCGATCAGGCTGGTGGCATCAGGGCCTTCGGTAGATTGAAACAGGCTCACGCCCAGTCCTTCAGCTTTGAAGCTGCCCGCGCAATCGTAGGGTTGCTCCAGTCGCAGGTAGCGCTCAATGCGCGCCTCATCGAGTTGGCGCATGTGCACGGTGAACGGCACGCAATCGACCTGGCACTGGCCGGTCTGACTGTTAAGCAGCGCAAGGCCGGTCAGGAATGTCACGCTGGCGCCACTGGCGGCCATCAGTTGCTCGCGCGCCTTCTCAAAGGTGTGCGGCTTGCCGATGATCTGCTCGCCGAGCACGGCAACCTGGTCCGAGCCGATAATCAGATGGGCGGGATAGCTGTCAGCCAATGCCCGGGCTTTTTGTTCGGCGAGGCGCTTGACCAGTTCGATCGCCGATTCGCCCGGGCGGTGACTTTCATCGATATCCGGCGAGCTGCAGACGAACGGCAGGTGCAGGCGGGCGAGCAATTCCCGACGATAGGTCGAGCTTGAAGCGAGTAATAAAGGCAGCATTCGCGTCTCCTGAGGCAGGTGCGAATTCTAGCGGAGGCACGCAAGTGACGGACAGGGCACAATTTCCTTTGACATGGGTGGGTGCATCCCTATAATGCTGCGCCTATGTTGAATGACCCGATTCCACCTCACGTTGACCCGCGCAAATTGGCTGACCGTGGCACCACCCTTCAAGGTGAACTGCTGCTGGCCGATTTGAAGAGACTCTGCGACCCGCTTTCCGACGATGTCGGTACGGTGCAGGCGAAATTCGTTTTTGAACGAGATGAACGTAAATCTGTGGTGATCCACAGCTTTATCGACACCGAGGTCAAAATGGTTTGCCAGCGTTGTCTTGAGCTGGTCACCCTGCCGATCCACAGCGAATGCAGTTACGCTGTAGTGAAGGAGGGTGCGAATACCCAGTCGTTACCGAAAGGTTATGACGTGCTGGAACTGGGCGAAGATCCATTGGATCTGCAGTCACTGGTCGAGGAAGAGCTTTTGCTTGCCTTGCCTATTGTGCCTGCTCATCATCCGGAAGAATGCCAGCAGCCGGCGGGAGCAGATGAGCCCGAACCGAGCGAGGACGAGGTAACGCGGTCCAACCCGTTCAGTGTATTGGCGCAGTTAAAGCGTGACCCAAACGTTTAGGAGTTAATCAATTATGGCTGTTCAGCAGAACAAAAAATCCCGCTCTGCCCGTGACATGCGCCGTTCGCACGACGCTCTCGAGGCTAGCACCCTGTCTGTAGAAAAAACCACTGGTGAAGTTCACCTGCGTCACCACGTATCGCCAGAAGGCGTATACCGTGGCCGTAAAGTGATCGACAAGGGCGCTGACGAGTAATCACTTGTCCGCTCAAGTCATCGCGATTGACGCAATGGGCGGGGACTTCGGTCCCCGCAGCATTGTTCAGGCCAGCCTTGCTTGCCTGTCTGCTACGCCCTCGCTGCACCTGACCCTCGTCGGTCAACCCTCCCTTCTTGAAGAATTGATCCACGGCCAATCGGCTGCCGATCGCGCGCGCCTGACGATTGTTGCGGCCAGCGAAGTCATCACCATGGACGAAAAACCGACCCAGGCCTTGCGTGGCAAGCCGGACTCGTCGATGCGTGTCGCCCTTGAGCTGGTGCGTGACGGCAAGGCTCAGGCCTGTGTCAGCGCCGGCAATACCGGTGCGTTGATGGCGCTGTCACGATTCGTGCTGAAGACGCTGCCCGGTATCGATCGGCCGGCAATGGTGGCGGCTATCCCGACGCAGAAGGGTTATTGCCAGTTGCTTGATCTGGGCGCCAACGTCGATTGCAGCGCCGAGCATTTGCTGCAGTTTGCGGTAATGGGCTCGGTGGCGGCGCAGACGCTGGGCATCCATCGCCCGCGCGTCGCGCTGCTGAACATCGGCACCGAAGACATTAAGGGCAATCAGCAGGTCAAGCTGGCTGCGACGCTGTTGCAGGCTGCCCGTGGCATCAATTACATCGGCTTTATCGAAGGCGACGGTTTGTATCGCGGCGAGGCGGATGTTGTGGTGTGTGATGGTTTCGTCGGCAACATCCTGCTCAAGTCCAGCGAAGGTCTGGCGACGATGATCGCTGCGCGTATCGAGGCGCTGTTCAAAAAAAATCTGGCCTCTCGTGTCGTGGGGGCGTTGGCGTTGCCGCTGATGAAGCGTTTGCAGGCGGATCTGGCGCCGGCGCGACATAACGGCGCAAGCTTTCTCGGCTTGCAGGGTATCGTGGTGAAAAGCCACGGTTCGGCCGGTGTTCAGGGCTTTCAGAGTGCTATTTCCCGTGCGCTGATCGAGATTCAGGAAAATCTTCCCGAGCGTCTCCATGGTCGTCTGGAGGATTTGTTGTCTTAGGCGTTTTCGTCGGACAATGCTTAAATGTGACCGCCCGGTTCAAAGGGCCATCCAACTGTCAGTTTCTTGCGTCCCCAGTGGGGCGCCATTTTCCGACGACAAGATCATTAGGGGCTTGTTACATGTCTGCTTCCCTCGCATTCGTCTTTCCAGGACAAGGTTCGCAGTCCCTCGGCATGCTGGCCGAGCTGGGCGCGGAATATCCGTTGATCCTCGAAACTTTCAAAGAAGCCTCTGAGGCTCTGGGCTATGACCTGTGGGCGCTGACCCAGCAGGGCCCGGAAGAGCTGCTCAATCAAACCGATAAAACCCAACCGGCCATTCTGACCGCTTCGATCGCTCTGTGGCGTTTGTGGCTGGCGGAAGGTGGTGCGCGTCCGGCCTTTGTTGCCGGTCACAGCCTGGGTGAATACAGCGCGCTGGTTGCTGCTGGCAGCCTGACACTGGCTGATGCGGTGAAGCTCGTCGAGCGTCGCGGTCAGTTGATGCAGGAAGCTGTTCCGGCCGGGCAGGGCGGCATGGCTGCCATCCTCGGCCTGGAAGATGCCGATGTGCTGGCTGGCTGCGCCGAAGCGGCGCAAGGTGAAGTGGTCAGCGCGGTCAATTTCAACTCGCCGGGCCAAGTGGTCATTGCCGGTGCCAAGGCTGCCGTCGAGCGCGCGATCGAAGGCTGCAAGGCGCGTGGCGCCAAGCGTGCCATGCCGCTGCCGGTGAGCGTGCCGTCGCACTGCGAGCTGATGCGTCCGGCCGCTGAGCGCTTCGCCGAATCCATTGCTGCCATCGACTGGCAGGTGCCGCAGATCCCGGTGGTACAGAACGTCAGCGCACAAGTGCCGGCCGATCTGGAAACCCTCAAGCGTGATCTGCTCGAACAACTGTACAAGCCAGTGCGCTGGGTCGAGTCGGTACAGACCCTGGCCGCCAAAGGCGCGACCAATCTGGTCGAGTGCGGCCCGGGCAAAGTCCTGGCCGGCCTGAACAAACGTTGCGCCGAAGGCGTGGCGACTTCCAACCTCAATACCCCAGACGCTTTCGCTGCCGCTCGCGCAGCGCAAGCCTGAATCAGGAGAAACTTGCATGAGTCTGCAAGGTAAAGTTGCACTGGTCACCGGTGCAAGCCGCGGCATCGGCCAGGCTATCGCACTGGAGCTGGGTCGTCAGGGCGCCATCGTCATTGGCACCGCGACTTCCGCTTCGGGCGCCGAGCGTATCGCTGCGACCCTGAAGGAAAACGGTATTCAGGGCGCCGGCTTCGAACTCAATGTCACCAGCGATGAATCGGTCAGTGCAGTGCTGGCGGGTATTCAGGAACAGTTCGGTGCGCCGGTGGCAATCCTGGTCAATAATGCCGGCATCACCCGCGATAACCTGATGATGCGCATGAAAGACGACGAGTGGTACGACGTAATCGATACCAACCTGAACAGTCTGTATCGCCTGTCCAAGGGCGTTCTGCGCGGTATGACCAAGGCGCGCTGGGGTCGAATTATCAGTATTGGCTCGGTGGTGGGTGCCATGGGCAACGCAGGCCAAGTAAACTATGCAGCCGCCAAGGCCGGTCTGGAAGGTTTCAGCCGTGCAATGGCGCGTGAAGTCGGTTCGCGTTCGATTACGGTCAACTCGGTAACCCCAGGGTTTATCGACACCGATATGACGCGCGAACTGCCTGAAGCACAGCGTGAAGCCTTGCAGACGCAGATTCCGCTGGGTCGTCTGGGGCAAGCTCAAGAGATCGCGTCTGTGGTCGCTTTTCTTGCATCCGACGGTGCGGCATACGTCACTGGGGCTACAATCCCGGTGAACGGTGGGATGTACATGTAAGTAAAATGTGACGGATTGCTTCAAAAAAATGTCATACGAGCTGTCTAAAATCCGTTATAAAGCTGCAATCTATTTATAGGCAGAGGGCTGCAGGGTTTGAGGAGTGAAGCTTTCAGTTGAAAAACTGAAAAGTCTTTCTATACACTTACCCACTGGCCAGCTGCCTGAATTTGTCCATTAGGAGTGAAAACAAGGTATGAGCACCATCGAAGAGCGCGTCAAGAAAATCGTTGCCGAGCAACTGGGTGTTAAAGAAGAAGAAGTGGTCAACACTGCTTCCTTCGTAGAAGACCTGGGTGCCGACTCCCTTGACACCGTTGAGCTGGTGATGGCTCTGGAAGAGGAATTCGAGACCGAAATCCCTGACGAAGAAGCTGAGAAGATCACTACTGTACAAGCTGCAATCGACTACGTTACTAGCCACCAGGCGTAATAGTTTGTAATCGTTGTTTGCTGTCATGGAAAAACCGCACTGCCATCATGGCGTGCGGTTTTTTCTTTAGGCCTGATGCAAAATCGTCATTTGAAAAAGGAGAGTGCTGTGTCGCGTAGACGCGTCGTAGTCACCGGTATGGGTATGTTGTCGCCACTGGGCACGGATGTGCCGAGCAGTTGGCAGGGCATTCTGGCTGGCCGCAGTGGCATTGGTCTGATCGAACACACCGACCTTTCTGCCTATTCCACCCGCTTTGGCGGCTCGGTAAAGGGCTTCAATGTCGAGGAATACCTGTCGGTCAAGGAAGCGCGCAAGCTCGACCTGTTCATTCAGTACGGTCTCGCTGCCGGCTTTCAGGCTGTACGCAACGCTGGTCTGGAAGTCACCGACGCCAACCGTGAACGCATTGGCGTGGCCATGGGTTCGGGGATCGGCGGTCTGACCAACATCGAAGAAACCAGCCGTACCCTGCATGAGACGGGCCCGCGTCGAATCTCGCCATTCTTCGTACCTGGCTCGATCATCAATATGATTTCCGGTTTCCTGTCCATCCACCTGGGGGCACAGGGACCTAACTACGCCATCGCCACTGCATGTACCACCGGTACGCACTGCATCGGCATGGCGGCACGCAACATCATGTACGACGAAGCCGACGTGATGATTGCCGGCGGTGCCGAAATGGCCGCATGCGGTCTGGGCATGGGGGGCTTCGGCGCGTCCCGTGCGCTGTCGACCCGCAATGACGAACCGACCCGCGCCAGCCGTCCATGGGATAAGGGCCGTGATGGTTTCGTCCTGTCCGACGGTGCCGGTGCACTGGTTCTCGAAGAGCTGGAACACGCCAAGGCGCGCGGCGCGACCATCTATGCTGAACTCATCGGCTTTGGCACCAGTGGCGACGCGTTCCACATGACCTCGCCACCTGCCGACGGCGCCGGTGCAGCACGCTGCATCACCAACGCGCTGCGCGATGCGAAGATCAACGCCGATCAAGTGCAATACATCAACGCTCACGGTACTTCGACTTCGGCCGGCGACCTCGCCGAAGCCAATGCGATCAAGACCGTGTTCGGTGATCACGCCTACAAACTGGCAGTGAGCTCGACCAAATCGATGACCGGTCACCTGTTAGGTGCGGCGGGCGCGGTTGAAGCGATCTTCAGCGTTCTTGCGATCAACAGCCAAGTGGCACCGCCGACCATCAACCTCGATGAGCCGGATGAAGGCTGCGATCTCGATTTCGTGCCGCACACTGCGCGCAACATGGACATCGATGTCGTGCTGTCCAACTCCTTCGGTTTTGGCGGCACCAACGGCACCTTGGCGTTCCGTCGGTTCGCAGGCTGATGGACAGCTGGGTCGACGGTCAACCGGCTGACGCTCTGTCGCTGAAAGATCGCGGCCTGGCTTACGGCGACGGTCTGTTCGAGACCATCGCCGTGCGTGCTGGACAGCCGATCCTGCTGGATCGGCACCTGACGCGTCTGGCCGATGGCTGTTCGCGTCTGGCCATCGCCGCCGATATTGAACGGGTTCGCCACGAGCTGCTGAGTTATGCGGCAGCGATGGGCGAGGGTGTACTCAAGCTGATCCTCACCCGTGGCGACGGTCTGCGCGGTTATGCACCTGATCCGGCGGCGCCTGGCCGACGTATTCTGCAAGGCAATCCTCCGGCAGCTTATCCCGCTGTGCATACTGAACAAGGCATTCGCCTGTTTCCGTGCAACACGCGACTCTCCAGACAGCCTTTACTGGCTGGACTCAAACACCTCAATCGACTGGAACAAGTCATCGCCCGTGCCGAATGGCAGGACAGCGAGCACGCCGAAGGCTTGATGCTTGATCAAGCCGGTCGAGTGATCGAAGGGGTGTTCAGTAATGTGTTTCTGGTGCGCGACGGTGTATTGATCACGCCGGATCTGAAACGCTGCGGCGTTGCCGGTGTGATGCGCGCCGAAATATTGTTTCAGGCCGAGTCACTGGCCATTCCCACGCAGATCGCCGACATCAGCCTCGAACAGCTGCAATGGGCCGATGAAGTGTTTGTCTGCAACAGCGTGTATGGCGTCTGGCCGGTACGCGCCTACGCTGCACTGAGCTGGCCGGTTGGCCCGCTCACCCGTAAACTGCAAACCATTGCCCGCGCCCTACTGGATGCCTGATTTGTGAGACGTAAACTTTTGCTGCTGCTGGAAACCGGACTGGTTCTGGCAGGGCTGTTGATGGGCGCCAGCGCCTGGAAGATTCACTCCGCACTGGAACAGCCTCTGAACATCACGCAGGAAGAACTGCTGGATGTGCCGAAAGGCTCCACTCCGACCCGTACGTTCCTTTCCCTCGAAACCGATGGCGTCATCAAGGACGCATTCTGGTTGCGAGTCTATTGGCGCTTCAATCTCGCCGGTACACCGATCCATAGCGGCGAATACCGTATGCAGCCGGGCATGACCGTCAACGGTCTGATCGACTTGTGGAAGCGCGGTGAAGTGGTCCAGTACAGCCTGACGCTGGTCGAGGGCTGGAATTTCCATCAAGTGCGCGCGGCGTTGGCCAAAGACGATAAGGTCGAGCAGACCCTCAACGGTTTGAGCGACAGCGACGTCATGGCGAAGATTGGTCATAAAGGGTTGTTCCCGGAGGGCCGTTTCTTCCCGGACACTTACCGCTTTGTGCGCGGCATGTCCGATGCCGAACTGCTGAAGAAAGCCTTTGATCGCCTCGATGAAGTGCTCGCGAAAGAGTGGGAAAGTCGTTCTGCCGATGTGCCGTACAGCGAACCCTATCAAGCGCTGATCATGGCGTCGCTGGTCGAGAAGGAAACCGGTGTGCCGCAGGAACGGGGGCAGATTGCCGGCGTCTTCGTACGTCGAATGGCGCTGGGCATGCAGCTGCAAACCGACCCGACCGTCATCTATGGTCTGGGCGATCGCTACACCGGCAAGCTGACTCGGGCGCATTTGAAAGAGCCGACGCCTTACAACACCTACGTAATTCCCGGCCTGCCGCCGACACCGATTGCGATGGTCGGGCGCGAAGCAATTCATGCGGCGCTGAACCCGGTGGATGGCACCAGCCTGTACTTCGTTGCGCGTGGCGATGGCAGCCATGTGTTCTCCGATGATCTGGATGCGCACAATAATGCGGTGCGTGAGTACCAGCTCAAACGCCGTGCCGATTACCGTTCCAGCCCTGCGCCGGCGACAACGCCTGAAACCGCTCCCGCTCCTGAAGAGGCGATTCCCGCTGCCTCTCCGGATACAGCGCCGGAATCGTTGCCACAAATTGCGCCTCAGGAATCTGCGCCGGCTCCAGAAGCTGCCGCCCCACAAAACACGCAATGACTTTGATTAAGGACTGCCTGTGACTGGCTTGTTTATTACCCTGGAAGGCCCGGAAGGCGCCGGCAAAAGCACTAACCGCGAATACCTTGCCGAGCGCCTGCGCGCCGCCGGTATCGAAGTGGTGCTGACCCGCGAGCCGGGTGGCACGCCATTGGCCGAGCGGATTCGCGACGTGCTGCTGGCGCCGGCCGACGAGGTCATGAACCCGGACGCCGAGTTGTTGCTGGTATTCGCCGCGCGCGCTCAGCACCTGGCTGAAGTGATTCGACCGGCGCTGGCCCGGGGGGCGGTAGTGCTTTGTGATCGTTTCACCGATTCGACTTACGCCTATCAGGGCGGCGGTCGCGGTTTGTCGCTGGAGCGCATCGCCACACTGGAAACTTTCGTGCAGGGCGACCTGCGTCCGGATCTGACGCTGATTTTCGATCTGCCGGTAGAAATCGGCCTGGCCCGCGCCAGTGCCCGTGGCCGTCTGGATCGTTTCGAACTGGAAGGCCGGGCGTTTTTCGAGGCTGTACGCAATGCGTTTCTGAAGCGCGCCGAAGCCGATCCCGCGCGCTATGTGCGCATCGATGCCGGTCAGCCACTGGCCAAGGTTCAACAATCGCTGGATACCCTGATTCCGAATTTGCTGGAGCTGGCCCGTGGCTGAGGCCTATCCATGGCAGGACAGCCTCTGGCAGCAACTGGCCGGGCGTAAACAGCACGCCCACGCCTATCTACTGCATGGCCCGGCCGGCATCGGCAAACGTGCGCTGGCCGAACGCTTGATGGCCAGCCTGTTGTGCCAGCGGCCGACGCCGCAAGCCTGCGGCGAGTGCAAATCCTGCCTGCTGCTCAAGGCCGGCAGTCACCCCGATAATTACATTCTCGAACCGGAAGAAGCCGATAAGGCGATCAAGGTCGATCAGGTCCGCGATCTGGTCAGCTTCGTGGTGCAGACCGCGCAACTGGGCGGGCGCAAAGTGGTGCTGATCGAGCCGGTCGAGTCGATGAACATCAATGCCGCCAACGCCTTGCTCAAGAGCCTTGAAGAGCCTTCCGGCGATACCGTTCTGCTGTTGGTCAGCCACCAGACCAGCCGCTTGCTGCCAACGATCAAGAGCCGTTGCGTGCAGCAGGCCTGTCCGCTGCCGGGCGAGGCGATGAGCCTGCAATGGCTGGCTCAGGCGCTGCCGGACTGCTCCGAAGACGAACGTGTCGAACTGCTGACGCTGGCCGCCGGCTCGCCGTTGATGGCCGTCAGTCTGCAATCCCAGGGCGTGCGCGAGCAGCGCGCGCAAGTGGTCGAAGGCGTGAAGAAGTTGCTCAAGCAGCAGCAATCGCCGACGCAACTGGCTGAGGAGTGGAAAAGCATTCCGATGCTGCGTCTGTTTGACTGGTTCTGCGATTGGTCGAGCCTGATCCTGCGTTATCAACTGACTCAGGATGAAGCCGGCCTCGGCCTGACCGACATGCGCAAAGTCGTGCAGTACCTGGCGCAGAAAAGTGCGCAAGGCAAAGTCCTCGAGATTCAGGACTGGATTCTCGCCCAGCGGCAGAAGGTCATGAGCAAAGCCAACCTCAATCCGGCCTTGCTGCTGGAAGCGTTGTTGGTGCAATGGGCGGGATTGCCTGGTCAAAGATAAGAATGTGTACCTAGACTCTGAACATCAGCAGTGGAGGTCAACATGAATGAATCCGTCAGCCCAGGGCCGCGCAACGGCATTTTGTCCCTGAACATCAAGGACAAGTCGGTGCTCTACGCCGCTTATATGCCGTTTATCAAGAACGGTGGCTTGTTCATCCCGACCAACAAAAGTTACCGGTTGGGCGATGAGGTGTTCATGCTGCTCAACCTGATGGACGAGGCCGAGAAGATCCCGGTGGCCGGCAAGGTCGCGTGGATCACCCCCAAAGGGGCGCAAGGCAATCGTGCTGCCGGTGTCGGCGTACAGTTCAACGATGGCGACAACACGGCGCGCAGTCGCATCGAAACCCATCTGGCCGGAGCGCTTAAATCCGACCGTCCCACTCATACGATGTAAGTAGCCGTCTTTTTATGCTTGTAGATTCCCATTGTCACCTTGATCGCCTCGACCTCGCCGCCCATGACGGCTCGCTGGATGCTGCACTGGATGCGGCCCGTGAGCGCGGAGTAGGGCACTTCTTGTGCATCGGCGTGAGTGCCGATAACGCCGCCGACGTCAAAGCCCTGGCTGAGCGTTATGACGATGTCGATTGTTCGGTCGGCGTGCATCCGCTCGATGTACAACCCGGTGCGGCGCCAGCGCTGGACTGGCTGTTGCACGAACTCAATCACCCGAAAGTCGTGGCGATCGGTGAGACCGGCCTCGATTATCACTATGAGCCGGAAGCTGCCGAACTGCAGCAGGAGTCATTTCGTCTGCACCTGCAAGCGGCGCAGCAGACCGGCAAACCGGTGATCATCCACACCCGTGGCGCGCGTGCCGATACCCTTGAATTGCTGCGCGAAGCGGCGTTGCCTCAGGCCGGTGTGCTGCATTGCTTCACCGAAGACTGGGACATGGCCAAGGCTGCACTGGACATGGGTTATTACATTTCCCTGTCGGGTATTGTCACGTTCCGCAATGCTGATGCGTTGCGCGACGTCGCGAGCAAGGTCCCTGCGGATCGCTTGCTGGTGGAAACCGATTCACCGTATCTGGCACCGATCCCTTATCGCGGCAAGCCGAACCTGCCGCAGTACGTGCGCGAAGTGGCGGAATTCCTGGCGATGTTGCGCGGAGAGAACTACGAACATTTTGCTGAGCAGACCACCGAAAACTTCAAGCGTCTGTTCCCGCTGGCCAGTGTTAAATCTGCCCTGTAGGCCTTAGCCAAATCGCAGGCAAAAAAAACCCGGGTTCTGGGGGGTGAATCCGGGTTAAGACCATTAGGAGTAAAACAAAGGCACGCGGTCCCTTGGTACCTTTATCGGCGCGACACTTGGGGGAGATGTCGCCCGACAGTTCAAGTATTGATCAGTCTGGCGTGCAGTCCAGTTAGCCGGTCGGGGTTTTTAAACAAATTTGGAATACGTTCGCTTCAGTTGAGTTCTCATTGCGCCCAAAACGTTCTCAAAATGAACATGAAACACAGATATGGTCGGATGATCCGTGCATTTTTGCGCAAGTTAGGCATAATACGCGGCTTCGAATTTTGACCCTTCAGACCTTTTCTTATGCACAAAGAACCTCGTAAGGTCCGTGAGTTTCGTCGCCGCGAGCAAGAAATTCTCGATACCGCGCTCAAGCTGTTCCTCGACCAAGGTGAAGACAGTGTCACCGTCGAGATGATTGCTGATGCCGTGGGTATCGGCAAAGGCACGATCTACAAGCACTTCAAATCCAAGGCCGAGATCTATCTGCGCCTCATGCTTGATTACGAGCGCGATTTGAACGAGCTGCTGCATTCGGCCGATGTCGACAAGGACAAGGAAGCGCTGTCCCGCGCCTACTTCGAATTCCGCATGCGCGACCCGCAGCGTTATCGCCTGTTCGACCGTCTCGAAGAGAAGGTCGTCAAAGGCAATCAGGTGCCGGAAATGGTCGAGGAGTTGCACAAGATCCGTGCCTCGAACTTCGAACGCCTGACCTTGCTGATCAAGGGCCGTATCAGCGAAGGCAAGCTCGAAGACGTGCCGCCATACTTCCACTACTGCGCCTCCTGGGCGCTGGTGCACGGCGCTGTTGCGCTGTATCACTCGCCGTTCTGGAGCAATGTGCTGGAAGATCAGGAAGGTTTCTTCCAGTTCCTGATGGACATTGGCGTGCGCATGGGCAACAAACGCAAGCGTGACCCGGAAACGCCAAGCAGCTGAGCCATTCAGCCGCCTTATTGCGCCATGATTTCGCTACATGACGCAGTAACGCAGGAATATACTCAGGCATAGGGCTTGCTAAAACTTGATTTGTGAGTCAAGTTTTAGCGGCTCGATTTTCTATCGCCGGAGTGATCATGATCGTTGACCGTCAAGGCAGGCGTTTTCGCAATTTGCGGATCAGTCTGACTTCAGCCTGCAATTACGCGTGTACCTACTGCGTGCCGAACGGCAAGCGGTTGGTGGCTGCGCAGGATGAACTGTCGGCCGAAGCCATGGCGCGTGGCGTGGCGTATCTGATCGAAGCCGCCGGCATCGAGCGGCTGCGAATTACCGGTGGCGAGCCGCTGGTCAGCCCCAAACTCGAATCGTTCATGACCGCTGTCGGCAAGATGGGCCTGGAAGACATCAGTCTGACCACCAACGGTCAACTCCTCGCAAAAAAACTGCCGCTGCTGGTGGATGCCGGTCTGCGCCGGATCAACGTGTCCCTCGATACCCTCGACGCCGCTGCTTTCCGCAGCATCGCCCGTGGCGGCGATCTGGCCACGGTGCTCGACGGCATGGATCAAGCGGCAGCGGCGGGGATGAAGATCAAGGTCAACATGGTGCCATTGCGCGGGCAGAACCTCGACCAGGTGATGCCGCTGCTGGATTACTGCCTGGAGCGCGGATACGAACTGCGCTTTATCGAGCTGATGCGCATGGGCCATCTGGCCAAGGACTCCAATGCGTTCCTGCAACAGTTCGTCAGCCTGCAGCAATTGCTGCAGCTGATTGGCGAACGTTACGAGTACGCGCAAACCGACGCGCCAGTTGACGCTACGGCGGTGCGCTATGCGATTCCTGGCCTGGGCAACTTTGGCGTGATCGCCAACGAAAGCGTGCCGTTCTGCCGGACCTGCTCGCGCTTGCGCCTGTCGTCGACTGGTTGGCTGCATGGCTGCCTGTCGTCGAGCAACCGTCACTATGTCGGCGATTTGCTCGACAAGCCGCGTCATCAGGCGCTGCCGGCGCTCCAGCGTTTGCTGGTCAAGGCGTTGGGCGACAAGCAGGAAGTGGCGTTCTCTGGCGGCGCGACAGTGATGAAAATTATCGGCGGCTGATCAACCGCTTTCGCGAGCAGGCTCGCTCCCACCTTGGAATGCATTCCACTGGTGGGAGCGAGCCTGCTCGCGAATACGATCTAACAATCAACGAAGAACCAGAGCTGGCGCAAAAGCTGCATCCAACGGCCATTCGCCGGTTTTCCGTCACCGGCCTCTGGAGGAATAGGATGCGTAGCCTGGTTTTGCTGCTGGCCGTTTTGGCGCTTGGCGGCTGTATGACTGTCAGCGATATGGCCGAAGGCACTCGCTACCAGATGAGCGACGCGGGCTTGCTGGATCACAGCGACAGCCGTCGCGTGAACAATTTCCGCATTCAGCCGGACTCGTTCATCTACATCGCCCAAGGCGCGTTCGCACCGCCGGGCGGTTCCTACCCGCGCCCGAACGTGGTGGCCGAAGAAGCCTTCAAAGGCTTCGTCGAGTACTTCCCGATGGTCCGCCGTGCTCGCGCGCCGGAAGGCCTCGATCAGGCGATGGGTGAAGCTCGTGATGCCGGTGCGCACTATCTGCTGTACACGCGTTTCGCCAAGGCTGACGACCGCATCGGCAACTCCGATGAGTGGCTCGATGAAGAAGCGGTGGATCGCCTCGGCATCGACGGCGGCGTGATTCAGATCATGTTGATCGAGACCAGCACCCAGTATTTGATTGATACTGCACGGATCAAGAGTCGTGGCGGTTTACTGACGTTCCACGACAGCAAGCCCGAAGACCTGATCGGCCCGCCACTGGCCCAGTACGCGCGCAGCCTGTTGGGAGTCGGCGACCAATAATTCAAGGAGAACGCCATGAGTGGCCCGCAAAAAGCCAATGACCTGTTGGGACAGATCCCGAAAACCAAAGGCTTGCCGCCGGTGCACTTGTGGAATCCGGACTTCTGCGGCGACATCGATATGCGCATCGCCCGCGACGGCACCTGGTATTACCTGGGCACGCCGATCGGGCGCAAGCCGATGGTCAAATTGTTCTCCACGATCATGCGCCGCGACGGCGATGATTACTTCCTGATTACCCCGGTCGAGAAGGTCGGGATCAAGGTCGACGACGCGCCGTTTGTGGCGATTGCGGTCGAGGTTGAAGGCGAAGGGGAGGCGCAGCTGTTGCGCTTTACCACCAACGTTGATGAAACCGCTGAGGCCGGGCCGGAGCATCCGATCCGCGTCGAGATTGATCCCACGACCCAAGAGCCGGCGCCTTACGTGCATGTGCGTACCAATCTTGAAGCGCTGATTCATCGCAATGTGTTCTATCAACTGGTGGAACTGGCGGTGAGCCGTGAAATCGACGGGCAGCGTTGGCTCGGTGTATGGAGCGGCGGAGAGTTCTTCCGCATCGGCCTCGAACCTTAAAAGATTGCAGCCTTCGGCAGCTCCTACATGGCTTACACCTGTAGGAGCTGCCGAAGGCTGCGATCTTTTTTGTCGTTGACAGCTAATCGTATGATGATTAGCTTGATCACCCATCGCGACCCGCTTTGAGGTGTTCATGTCCAGCAGCTTTCACGCATCCACGGTCGACTGGCTGGGCAGCTGGATCGCCGCTGGCCAGGTCAAGCCGGGGCAGACCATCAAGGTCGAGGCCGATCTGGGTGAACAGCTCGGCGTCAGTCGCACGGTTATTCGCGAAGCAATCAAAACCCTCGTCGCCAAAGGCATGCTCGAAGTCGGGCCGAAAGTCGGCACCCGCGTGCTGCCGGTGCGGCGCTGGAACCTGTTCGATCCGCAAGTGGTCGGTTGGCTGTCGCGCAACGGCCTGCCGGAAAATTTTGTCGATGACTTGCTTGACCTGCGCCGCACCATCGAACCGATGGCCGTGCGCTGGGCATGTGAGCGGGCGACGCTGGACCAGATCGAAGCGGTGCAACTGGCTTACAACGCCCTCGAGCGCGCGGTCGACAGCGGCACCGATTACAACCGCGCTGACCAGTTCTTCCACGAATGCATTCTCGCGGCCAGCCACAATCAATTCATTGAACAAATGGTCCCGGCGCTCGGTGCGTTGCTGGCGGTATCGTTCGAAGTCTCCGCCGCTGATCCCGATGAACTACGCCGTACGCTGCCGATTCACAAAGACATGGCGGATGCCATTGCCGCCCGCGATTCAGCGCGCGGCGTGTGGGCGTGCATGACCCTGATCGACAACGCCGACCTGGCAATCAAACGTTTTTACCCGAAAGTCATGGCCGACAAAAAAGCCGGCTAACACCCAGATCCCCTGTAGGAGTGAGCCTGCTCGCGATAGCGGTATATCAGCCGCATTGAAGTCAACTGACACTACGCCATCGCGAGCAGGCTCACTCCTACAGAAAATCACAAGAACAATGGAGACCGTTATATGCCGTGGACCGCCCTGACCCAACACCGCGCCCGACTCGGTGAAGGCCCGTTCTGGGACGCACCGACGCAGGCGTTGTACTGGGTGGACATCGCCGGCAAACAGGCCCTGCGTCTGATCGGCCAGAACGTGCAGATCTGGCAGATGCCCGAACACGTTTCCGCGTTCATCCCCTGCGCCAGCGGCGATGCACTGGTGACCCTGAGCAGCGGCGTCTATCGCCTCGACCTAGATTCCCCGGGCCTCGAACCACGCCTGACGCTGTTCTGCGTCGCCGACCCGCAACCGGGCAATCGCCCCAACGAAGCGCGTTGCGATGCTCAGGGGCGACTGTGGCTCGGCACCATGCAAAACAACATCGGCGAGCAGGGCGAAGATCTGCCGATCACCCAGCGCTCCGGTGGCCTGTTCCGCATAGATCCGGATAAACGTGTTACGCCATTGCTGCGCGGCTTGGGCATTCCCAACACGCTGCTGTGGAGCGACGACGGCACCACAGTCCTGTTCGGTGACAGTCTCGATGACACGCTGTATCGCTATTTTATTCATGCCGACGGCAACCTTGATGTGGCCACTCCTTGGTACGGCCCTGATCAGAACGGTGGCCCGGACGGTTCAGCAATGGATGCCGAAGGCTATGTATGGAATGCCCGCTGGGACGGTAGCTGCCTGCTGCGCCTGACGCCTGACGGCAAGGTCGACCGCAGGATCGATCTGCCTGTCAGCCGCCCGACCAGTTGTGTATTCGGCGGTGAAGACCTGAAAACCCTGTTCATCACCAGCGCCCAGAGCCCGAGCAACCATCCATTGGATGGCGCAGTGCTGTCGATACGCGTGGATGTTGCAGGAAAACTCTGTACGCGGTTTGCTGGTTAAATCCCAAAATATGGGATGCAAAATTATATATTGAGATTATTCGGCAGTCGGGTTTATAGTCGGCTCCAGCAGTAACACGCACTCACACTTAAAAAAACAAAACAGGTGAAGTGATGCAGCGAATGTCTATCGCACTCCCGTGTGGAGTCCGCGTCTCGCAACGGCCCCAAGCTGTCGCGTGCGCATGCCTGTTTCGTTCCAACCGCCTTCCAGACCGGACATCGGCAGATGCCCGGTTTTTTTGTGCTTGCGAAACAGGAGTCCTGATCCATGGCTGAACCTCTTTCCCTGCCGCCGGTGCCTGCGCCGCCGAGGGGCGAGCGTCTGAAAAACAAGGTCGTGCTGCTGACCGGCGCCGCCCAAGGCATCGGCGAAGCCATTGTTGCGGCGTTCGCCTCGCAGCAAGCGAAACTGGTGATCAGTGATATTCAGGCGGAAAAAGTCGAAACGGTTGCCGTGCACTGGCGTGAGCAAGGTTACGACGTGCAAGCGCTGAAGGCGGATGTCTCGCATCAGCCCGACCTGCATGCCATGGCCAAACGCGCCGTTGAGCTGCACGGGCGCATCGATGTGCTGGTCAACTGCGCCGGGGTCAACGTGTTCTGTGATCCGCTGGTCATGACCGAAGAAGATTGGCGTCGCTGCTTCGCTATTGATCTGGACGGCGCCTGGTTCGGCTGCAAAGCGGTGCTGCCACAGATGATCGAGCAGGGCGTCGGCAGCATCATCAACATTGCTTCGACCCATTCCAGCCACATCATTCCCGGCTGCTTTCCGTACCCGGTGGCCAAACACGGTTTGCTCGGCCTGACCCGCGCGCTCGGCATTGAGTACGCCGCTAAGGGCATCCGCGTCAACGCCATCGCCCCGGGCTATATCGAGACGCAGTTGAACGTCGACTACTGGAACGGATTCGCCGACCCGCACGCCGAGCGTCAGCGCGCCTTCGATCTGCACCCGCCGAAGCGCATCGGTCAGCCGCTCGAAGTGGCGATGACCGCGGTATTTCTGGCCAGCGATGAGGCGCCGTTCATCAATGCTGCATGCATCACCATCGATGGTGGGCGCTCGGTGATGTACCACGACTGAGCACAGTGGCTTTCACGCGGATAAATCCGTGTGAAATCCAATCATCATACGATATGACTATTGTCAGAAGATTTTGCAGGAACACGCTTTAACGCTTTTCAAACATTGCTCAAAAAAAATAACAAGGAGTCAGCTTATGAAACGTCGTTTCGGGATTCGTACCCTGTGCAGTACCGCCCTGGCGGTCACCGCGTTCAGCCTGAGCAGTGCCCTGCTCGCTGCCGACACCGTGAAAATCGGTTTTCTGGTCAAGCAGGCGGAAGAACCGTGGTTCCAGACCGAGTGGGCCTTCGCCGAGAAAGCCGCCAAGGACAAGGGCTTTGAACTGATCAAGATTGCCGTGCCGGACGGGGAGAAAACCCTCTCGGCGATCGACAGTCTTGCTGCCAACGGTGCCAAGGGCTTTGTGATTTGCCCGCCGGACGTCTCGCTCGGCCCGGCAATCATGGCCAAAGCCAAACTCAACGACCTGAAAGTGATTGCCGTCGATGACCGTTTCGTCGACGCCAACGGCAAGTTCATGGAAGACGTGCCATACCTCGGCATGGCCGCGTTCGAAGTCGGCCAGAAGCAGGGCAATGCCATGGTCGCCGAAGCGAAAAAGCGTAGCTGGGACTGGAAAGACACTTACGCGGTGGTCAACACCTACAACGAACTCGATACCGGCAAGAAGCGCACCGACGGTTCGGTGAAATCCCTTGAAGACGCCGGTATGCCGAAAGACCACATTCTGTTCGCTGCGCTGAAAACCCTCGACGTACCGGGCAGCATGGACGCCACCAACTCGGCGCTGGTGAAGCTGCCAAGCGCGGCGAAAAACCTGATCATCGGCGGCATGAACGACAACACCGTGCTCGGCGGCGTGCGCGCCACCGAAGCCGCCGGGTTTGCTGCGGCCAACGTGATCGGCATCGGCATCAACGGCACCGACGCCATCGGCGAACTGAAAAAGCCTAATAGCGGTTTCTTCGGCTCGATGCTGCCAAGCCCGCACATCGAAGGCTACAAAACCGCAGAGATGATGTACGAGTGGGTCACCACCGGCAAAGAACCGCCGAAGTACACCGCGATGGACGACGTCACCCTGATCACCCGCGAGAACTTCAAGCAAGAGCTGGAAAAAATCGGCCTGTGGAACTGATGCCGCGACGGCCCGGGCAGCCGGGCCGTTTTTCGGTGTGAAGAGGTGGCTTTATGCACGCGCAAGTACAAACACAAGAACAACACGGCGCCAGCGGCAGCCTGCGCTTCAACGGGATCGGCAAAACCTTTCCCGGGGTGAAAGCGCTGGACGCTATCAGCTTTGTCGCCCATCCCGGCCAGGTTCACGCCTTGATGGGCGAGAACGGCGCCGGCAAATCGACCCTGCTGAAAATCCTCGGCGGTGCTTACATCCCGAGCAGCGGCGAGTTGCAGATCGGCGAGCAGACCATGGCGTTCAAGTCGACCGCTGACAGCATCGGCAGCGGCGTCGCGGTGATTCACCAGGAGCTGCATCTGGTGCCGGAAATGACCGTCGCCGAAAACCTGTTCCTCGGCCATCTGCCGGCCAGTTTCGGTTTGATCAATCGCGGTGCTTTACGCCAGCAAGCGTTGAACTGCCTCAAAGGCCTGGCCGACGAAATCGATCCGCAAACCAAGGTCGGGCGCTTGTCCCTCGGCCAGCGGCAATTGGTGGAAATCGCCAAGGCGCTGTCGCGCGGCGCCCACGTCATCGCTTTCGACGAACCGACCAGCAGCCTTTCGGCCCGTGAGATCGACCGCTTGATGGCGATCATCGGACGCCTGCGTGACGAGGGCAAAGTCGTGCTCTACGTTTCCCACCGCATGGAAGAAGTGTTCCGCATCTGTGACGCCGTGACGGTGTTCAAGGACGGTCGCTACGTGCGCACCTTCGACGACATGAGCCAGTTGAGCCACGATCAGTTGGTGACCTGCATGGTCGGCCGCGACATTCAGGACATTTACGATTATCGCCATCGACCACGCGGTGCCGTCGCGCTGAAGGTTGATGGTTTGCTCGGCCCGGGTCTGCGCGAACCGATCAGTTTCGAAGCGCACAAAGGTGAAATTCTTGGCCTGTTCGGATTGGTCGGGGCAGGGCGCACCGAGCTGTTTCGCTTGCTCAGCGGGCTGGAACGCAACACCGCCGGACGCCTCGAATTGCGCGGTCACGAACTGAAACTGCGCTCACCGCGCGACGCGATTGCTGCGGGCATTCTGCTCTGCCCGGAAGATCGCAAGAAGGAAGGCATTATCCCGCTGGCCAGCGTTGCCGAAAACATCAATATCAGCGCACGCGGCGCCCATTCGGGCCTCGGTTGCCTGATTCGCGGTCTGTGGGAAAAGGGCAACGCCGACAAACAGATCAAAGCCCTGAAAGTGAAAACCCCGCACGCCGGTCAGCAGATCAAATTCCTTTCCGGTGGCAATCAGCAGAAGGCCATTCTCGGTCGCTGGCTGTCGATGCCGATGAAAGTCCTGCTGCTCGACGAACCGACGCGCGGCATCGACATCGGTGCCAAAGCCGAGATTTACCAGATCATCCATAACCTCGCCGCCGACGGCATTTCGGTGATCGTGGTGTCCAGCGACCTGATGGAAGTGATGGGTATTTCCGACCGCATTCTGGTGCTCTGCGAAGGCGCCCTGCGCGGCGAAATCGGCCGCGATCAGGCCAATGAATCCAACCTGCTGCAACTGGCTTTGCCGCGCCACCGCGCTGACGGCGTGGCGAACTGAGAGGTGACTATGATGACAACCCAAAACGAAACCCTGCCCAAAGAGCGCAAACCTCTGGACATGCGCCGCTTCCTCGACGACTGGGTCATGCTGCTGGCGGCCGTGGGCATTTTTGTCGCCTGCACCTTGCTGATCGACAACTTCCTTTCGCCGCTGAACATGCGCGGATTGGGCTTGGCGATTTCCACCACCGGGATCGCCGCGTGCACGATGTTGTACTGCCTGGCGTCGGGGCATTTCGACTTGTCGGTCGGCTCGGTGATTGCCTGCGCCGGGGTAGTTGCGGCGGTGGTGATGCGCGACACCAATAGCGTGTTTCTCGGTGTCAGCGCGGCGCTGGTGATGGGCCTGATTGTCGGGTTGATCAACGGCATCGTGATTGCCAAGTTGCGCGTCAACGCCTTGATCACGACGTTGGCGACCATGCAGATCGTTCGCGGTCTGGCTTACATTTTTGCCAACGGCAAAGCAGTGGGCGTGTCGCAGGAATCGTTCTTCGTTTTCGGCAATGGCCAGTTGTTTGGCGTGCCGGTGCCGATTCTGATCACCATTGTTTGCTTCCTGTTTTTTGGTTGGCTGTTGAATTACACCACCTACGGGCGCAACACCATGGCCATTGGTGGCAATCAGGAAGCGGCGTTGCTCGCGGGTGTGAACGTTGATCGGACCAAGATCATTATCTTTGCCGTGCACGGTGTGATCGGTGCGCTGGCCGGGGTGATTCTGGCGTCGCGGATGACCTCGGGGCAGCCGATGATTGGTCAGGGGTTTGAACTGACGGTGATCTCGGCTTGCGTGTTGGGCGGGGTGTCGTTGAGCGGTGGGATCGGCATGATTCGGCATGTGATTGCCGGGGTGTTGATTTTGGCGATCATTGAGAATGCGATGAACCTGAAGAACATTGATACCTTCTACCAATATGTTATCCGTGGTTCGATCCTGCTGTTGGCCGTCGTCATCGACCGTCTGAAACAACGCTAAAAATCAAGAGCCCCTCATCGGAACGCCGCCCGCCCAGCCCTCTCCCGGAGGGAGAGGGGGCCGACCGGGGTGCTTTGCGTCCTGCATCGACCTGAAAGACCTAGTCGATTATGGATTCGGCAAAGTACTTTCAGGTCGATTGTGGATTCGGCGAAGCACTTTCAGGTCGGCGTACTTCTTGAGCATCCCCCATTCAGTCCCCTCTCCCTTCGGGAGAGGGCTAGGGTGAGGGGCTTTTGATTCTCCCGCCTTTCGTCACTCTCGCTAAATATCCCTTGCCCGCCCACGCTAGTTTCGGGTATCAATTTGTACATGATTAGACAGGTACGATTTGACAAGAAACAACGGGTGGTCGACGAACTCGTCCGACGCATCGAAAGCGGCCTCATGGAGGACGGCTTTCTGTTGCCCGGCGAACATCAGTTGGCTCAAGAATTCAAAGTCAGCCGAGGCACGCTGCGCGAAGCGCTGGCCGAATTGAAACGGCGCAACTACATCGCCACGCAAAGCGGCGTCGGCTCCATCGTCACCTTCGACGGTGTCGCGCTCGACCAGCGCAGCGGCTGGGCGCAGGCGCTGGCCGACAGCGGCGCGCTGATCAATACCGAAGTGCTGCGTCTGGAAGCCGTGACCCGGCCCGATCTGCTCTCGCGGTTCGGCACTGACCAATTCATTACCCTCGACCGCCGTCGGCGCTCCAACGACGGCACGCTGGTCTCTCTCGAACGCTCTTTGATGCCGGCCACCGGCGGCCTGGAAAGCCTGCCGCGTGTCGGCCTGATCGACAATTCCCTGACCATCACCTTGGCCGCTTACGGCTACATCGGCGAACGCGGTGATCAGTGGATCGGTGCCGAGCCGTTGAATGCCGAAGACGCCGAATTGCTCGGGCGCCCGGTCGGCACGGTTTTCCTCAAGGCGTTGCGCACCACCTACGATCGCCAGAACCGTTTTATGGAGCTGGTCGAAAGCCTGCTCGACCCGGTGCATTTCCGTTTGCACCTGCAATTTGGAGAATCGAAATGACCGCGCTCAACCGTGCCCTTGGTGCTTTCTATGGCCTGGCCCTCGGTGATGCGCTGGGCATGCCGACGCAATCGCTGAACCGCGAAACCATCAAGACCCGCTTCGGCACAATCACCGATCTGCAGGATGCAGGTCCCTTGCAACCCATCGCCGCAAACATGCCCAAAGGCTCGATCACCGACGACACTGAACAAGCCATTCTGGTCGGTGAGTTGCTGGTCGAAGGCAAAGGCCGCATCGAACCGGCGATCCTCGCGCAACGCTTGATCGAGTGGGAGGCCGAGATGCAGGCCAAGGGCTCGCAGGACTTGCTCGGGCCGTCGACCAAGCGCGCCATCGAAATGATCCTCGCCGGCCATTCGCCGGAAGAGGCCGGACGCTACGGCACCACTAACGGCGCGGCCATGCGCATTACGCCGGTAGGGATCGCGGCGGATGTTGCCGATCCTCAGCGGTTTATCGCAGCGGTGGTACAGGCCTGTCAGGTCACCCACAACACCACGCTGGGGATTTCCAGTGCGGCGGCGGTGGCAGCGGTGGTATCTGCCGGCATCAATGGCATGGACCTGGGCGAGGCGTTGAACCTCGGCCAGCACATCGCTCAGCAAGCCGAGGCGCACGGGCACTGGGTGGCCGGTGGGCGCATTGGCTCGCGAATCAGTTGGGCGCGCACCATCAGTGTCGATAGCGACAAGGCTTTGCTGGCGGATCTGCTCTATGACGTGATCGGTACTTCGGTGGCGTCGCAGGAATCGGTGGTGGTCTCCTTTGCCCTGGCGCAGCAAGTGGCCGTCGGCGAGATGAGCGCGTTTGATGCGTTGTGCATGGCCGCCAGTCTTGGCGGTGACACTGACACCATCGCGGCGATTCTCGGCGCCATGCTTGGGGCCTGCCTGGGTCTTGAGAGCTGGCCAGTGCCGATGATCGACACGGTCAAATCGGTTAATCACCTAGAGCTTGAGCCGTTGGTGCAGGGGCTGTTGGCGTTGCGCTGAGTGAAATGACGCCATCGCTGGCAAGCCAGCTCCCACAGGTTTTTGCTGTGAACACACATTTGTGTACACCCTGATCCCTGTGGGAGCTGGCTTGCCAGCGATAGGCGCACCGCATAATCGAATTTACAACCCGCAATGGATCGCGCAGACAGGCCGAGGACGGCCGCGATGTCTTGTCGTTTTGCATCATTGCCACAACCACAAAAAAGGCAAACAGGAGCACCTTCATGAGTTCATCAACCGTCGGGCAAAGCGCCGGGCAACTGGAAACCCGCGGCATCGAACCGGTGCCGGAAGCCGAGTGCAACGGCCACCCGCTGCAACTGTTCTGGGTCTGGTTCGCCGCCAACATTTCCATCCTCGGTCTGCCGCTGGGCGCCACGCTGGTCGCATTTCGCGGGCTGGCGATCTGGCAGGCGATCATCGTCGCAATCATCGGCGCTGCCGGTTCGTTCGCGGTGGTCGGGATCATCTCGATTGCCGGTCGCCGTGGCCGCGCGCCGAGCCTGACCTTGTCGCGGGCGATCTTCGGCGTGCGCGGCAATATCGGCCCGACGCTGGTCTCGCTGATGTCGCGTCTGGGTTGGGAAACCGTCAACACCACCACCGCTGCATTTGTGCTGTTGTCGCTGTGCTCGATTCTGTTCGGCTCGCCAGTGGAAGCGAAAAGTGCGCCGATACTGACGCTGATCTTCATCGCGATTTTCGTGCTGCTGACTCTGTCGGTATCCGGCCTCGGCCATGCGACCTTGCTGGTGATCCAGAAGTGGGCGACCTACGTGTTCGGCGCGCTGAACATTCTCGTTGGCGGCTTCCTCTGCGCGACCATCGACTGGAGCGCGGTATTCAACGCCACGCCGGCGCCGATGAGCGCAATGATCATCGGTATCGGCACCATGGCCGCGGGCACCGGCATTGGTTGGGCCAACGCTGGCGCCGACATGTCGCGCTATCAGCATCGCAGCGTCAAGGCTGTACGTCTGGTCGCGTCTGCCGCGTTCGGTGCGGGCATTCCGCTGGTGCTGCTGATCACTCTTGGCGGTCTGCTGTCGGTGGGTAACAACGACCTCGCCTCGGCGACTGACCCGATTGTTGCAATCCGCGACATGCTGCCAACGTGGATGGCCGTGCCGTACCTGATCACCGCGTTCGGTGGCTTGTTGCTGTCGAACAACCTGTCGGTGTACTCCGCCGGTCTGACCACGCTGACCCTTGGCCTGAAGGTCAAACGCGTCTACGCCGTGGTAGTGGATATCGTCGCGATCTTCGCCGGTTCGATCTACTTCATGCTGATCGCCGACAGTTTCTACGGCCCGTTCATTACCTTTATTTCCCTGCTGGCGGTGCCGATCACCGCGTGGGTCGGGATCTTCGTCGTTGACCTGATTCACCGTCATTACTACAGCCCGAAAGACCTGCTCGACGTCAGCCCGAGCAGCGCCTACTGGTATCGCGGCGGCATCGAGTGGCGCGCGTTCGGCGCCTGGGCGATTGCCATCGTCCTTGGCTTCAGTTTCACCACCATTGGCACCACTGCTGAAAACGTCTGGTTCAAAGGCTTCCTGTCCGACTCTTGGCTGGGCCACAACGGCCTCGGCTGGATCGTGACCTTCGTGGTCGCCGGTGGCATTTACTTTGTCCTCGGCGGGGCGAAAGACCGCCGCGCCGCGCAAACCGAGAATGCTCATGCCTAAGATGTTGCACACCGGCCAGGTCATTATCGACCTGGTCATGGCCGTGGATAAGCTGCCGCAGATTGGCGGTGACGTGCTGGCGCAGTCGGCCGGTTTCGAAGCAGGCGGCGGTTTCAACGTGATGGCGGCGGCGGTGCGTAATGGCCTGCCGGTGGTGTATCTCGGTCGCCATGGCACTGGGCGTTTCGGTGATCTCGCGCGCCAGGCGATGAACGCCGAGGGGATTCACATCGGCATCACCGAACCCGCACTGAAAGACACCGGTTTGTGCGTCGCGCTGACCGATGCGTCGGCCGAGCGCAGTTTCATTTCCTACATCGGCGCTGAAGGTGAGGTGACCGAAGAGGATCTGAACAGCGTTGTGGCCGAGGCGGGCGATTACGTTTATCTCAGCGGCTACAGCCTGCTCCACGAAGGCAAGGCCCAAGCGTTGCTCGACTGGACGTTGGCGTTACCGGAGTCGATCAACGTGGTGTTCGATCCGGGCCCGTTGGTTGAATCGCCGGACTCGCTGCTGATGAAAGCGTTGCTGCCGCGCATTGATGTGTGGACCAGCAACAGTGTCGAGGCGTTGCGCTTTACCGGGGCTGAAGACATTGCTTTAGCGCTGGATCGTCTGACTGAGCATCTGCCCAAAGAGGTGCTGATGGTGGTGCGGGACGGGCCGCAGGGTTGCTGGATTCAACAGGCCAACGAGCGTCGGCATGTGCCGGGGTTTGCCGTGAAAGCCGTGGACAGCAATGGTGCCGGTGATGCACATGCCGGGGTGTTTGTCGCCGGGTTGGCGCAGGGTTTGTCAGCGCATGAAGCCGCGCGGCGGGCGAATGCGGCAGCGGCTATCGCGGTGACACGCTGGGGACCGGCGACTTCGCCGGGGGCAGATGAAGTGGATGCGTTTATCCGCAAGTCCAGCAGCGCCTGATAGATAGTTTTCGCGAACAAGCTCGCTCCCACAGGGGATTTCTGTTCGCCTTAGATCCAATGTAGGAGCTGCCGAAGGCTGCGATCTTTTGATCTTCTAAAAGCAAAGATCGCAGCCAACAGCCGCTCCTGCATGATTAGCGATCACACGATCACACGATCATATCGCTCAGCTATCCAGCTTGCGCGCCGCTTCAACCCCGGCCGCACTGAGCTTGATCGGCAGGTTCAACGAATGTTCGCCAGCCTCGTTGCAGGTCACATGCCCGTGGTGAATCAGTCCACGATCCTGCAAAGCGGCGAGGGCGCTGGCCACGACTTTCTCGCCCCGGTAATTGTCCAACACTTCCTTGCCCAGTCCACTCGGATGAGCATGCAGCAGGCGGGTGAGGACTTCTTTTTCCAGGTTTTTATCGACGTTCATGGTTACCTCTTCATTGGATTGAATAGGACGCTCGCGTCGGCGAACTACTGACCGGAGCCTTCGGAACCGGAGCCACCTGTGGTGGTTTTTGAGCCAACGCCGGGGCCCGCATTGTCAGGCGTGGCGGGGGCGTCGGGAGTGTTCATCCCGCCCTGACGACCCGGGTCACTGCCCTGGGTGCGCGGATCAGTACCGGTGGCGGGAGGCTGATTGATCAAAGGCACGCCCGAGCCATCGGTGTTCATACCGGGGGCACTGTTGATGGCGGGGGCGCGTGGCGGGGTCGGGTCGGTAGGGCCAGTGCCCGCAGCCGTGGCGGATGCGGCGAAAACCGCAGGGCAGAGCAGGGCGCTGAATACGAAAGCGGTCAACCTTGACGGGATCATAGGGCGTCTCCAGTGATTGGAATCCTTACCTGTCGTTGGTCTGCCCTCTGAGCGGTTTGGTGCCTGATGAACGACGAACGGTCTAAATCGCTGGTACGGTTTTGACATTCAGTCGACGCCAGAGCAGACGACCAAGGGTGATCAGCCAGTTCATCAATGCCACTACCAACACAGTGTGTAAAAGCGTTGCCATGCCGTGTTCGACGATGATTTTGCCAGCGAGCAACGGGAAGCCGAATACGCCGATAAAGTACGCCAGACTGAACAGCAACAGCGCCTGTGATGTGGTGCCGGCCGGTGCTTCGTTGGCGGCCAGACCGTTGATCACCGAATAGGTCAGGCCATAACCAACACCCAGCAGCACTGCCGCCAGCAGGTAAGTGAACCCGCCGTGCACGCCGAACGCGAACAGCACAATCGAACTCAACATCAACCCTGACAGCAGGCTCGACGCGCGCAACGGGTCACGCTTGACCACATACCCCGCGATCAACATTCGACTGCTGATCGCCGCACTCATGAAGCCCAGAAAGAACAATGAATAATCCAGCGAGCGCGCAGCGGCATAGCTGGTCTGAAAGCTCGACAGGCCACCGAATACGCAACCGCCGAGACCGACCATGATGATCGGGAACACGGCGCGCGAGCCCAGCACTTGAGTGGTTGCTTGCCAGCTGATTTTCGCGGTGGTTGTCGCCTGTGTGCTTTTCAGTTTTGCGCCGAGTTGCCAGAACAGCAGCGCGCCGATCAGGCTTGCCAGCGCCGCCAGATAAAACGCCGAGGTCACAGGCATACCCAACGCACTGGCGGCGCGCCCGAGTAACGGGCCGCTGCCGATGCCAGTCATCATGCTGCCCGACAGCAACGCGAAATACCTGGCCCGTTGCGCCGGCGTCACCAGACTGGCAACGATGATCGGTCCCAAGGTGTAAAACACCCCCCAGCCCAGGCCCAGTAACAAACCAAAAAACAACAGCAGATGACCGAATCCCGGCGTCATTGCAAAGCCCAGACTCGCCGCCACCAGCAACAGACCAAACAGGGCAATCGAACGCGCCGCACCGAGCCAGTCCGACAGATGCCCGGACACCAGCACCGCGACAAACGTACTGAGCATCGCCGCCGAAATCACGCTGCCGGCATCATGTTCATTGCCGCCGCGAGAACTGATCAACAGCGACAATAAAAACGTCGAGCCGTAAGACAGCGACAGCAGATAACTGGCGAGGCAGAACAAGCCGAACAGCTTGCCTGATACCTGGGGTGATGCTTGCGACATGACGCGGTTCCTTGACCGGAAATTCAGCGTCATCTGTTTAGCACGCCAGGTGAGCGGGTTAGGTCTGAAGTTGGCGAAGTCAGGTTCAGCGCACGCCGGAGTAACGGCTTAAACAATGCCAATCTCTTCCTTGAACTGTTCCATGAAACCCTTCAGACGTTGATGACGGACCTGCGCAAGACGCTGGCCGGCGGTGGTCTGAAAACCGTCGGCGAGGTGCAGCAGTTTGGTCTGGAAATGATCGAGGCAAAAACGCGTGTCATCGTAATCGCGTTGTTTCGCTTCGGGATCCTGCGGGTCGTACAGCGCCGAACCCATGCGCCCGGCGATGTAGAAAGTGCGGGCGACGCCAAGCATGCCGAGTGAGTCGAGCCGATCGGCGTCCTGGACGATTTTCGCTTCGAGGGTGAGCGGGGTGATGTTGGCGGAGAAACTGTGGGCTTCGATGGCGTGGGCGACGGCGGCGATTTTCTCTTCGGACCAGTTCAGATCGGCCAGCACTGACGAAGCTTTATCTGCCGCCAGCCGCGAAGCCTGCGAACGCAGTGGCGAATTCTTCTCGACGGCCACGCAATCGTGCAAGAGCACGGCGGCCAACAACACCTCAAGATCACCGCCTTCTTCTTCATGCAGCGTACGCACGTTGTGCCAGACCCGTTGCAGGTGGGCGAGGTCGTGAGCGCCGTCGTCGGACGGCTCCAATGCGTACGGCAGTAACTCTGCTGCCAGTGCCGCCACCGGTGTAAAAAACTCAAGGTTCATAAACATCCTTTTAGACTGTCGAAGTCACTGTGTGAGAGCGAGCCTGCTCGCGAATGCTGTCTGTCAATCAACAATGCAGGTGACTGAAAGCACGCTTTCGCGAGCAGGCTCGCTTCCACAGGGGACTGCTGTTTTTGCAACATTGCGCAGGGTAGTGTGTGTTTTGCCATGTGACGAGCGCCGCGCACCGTCTTAGTATGGCGTTTTCCTTTTTCCGACAAGGCCCGTCCATGACGATCGAAATCCGCCCGGCGACCCCCAGCGATGCCCCGCAAATCCTCGCCTTCATCACTGAACTCGCCGATTTCGAAAAGGCCCGTCACGAAGTCATCGCCAGCGTCGCCGACATCGAACGCAGCCTGTTCGGCGAAGGCGCCACCGCCCACGGTCTGATCTGCCTGCGGGATGGTCTGCCGATCGGTTTCGCGGTGTTTTTCTTCAGCTATTCGACCTGGCTCGGCAGCAATTGCCTGTACCTTGAAGACCTCTACATCACCCCGGAGCAACGCGGCGGCGGTGCCGGCAAAACCCTGTTGCGCCACCTGGCAAAAATCGCCTGCGACAACGACTGCGGCCGCTTCGAATGGAGCGTGCTCGACTGGAACACGCCGGCGATCGAATTCTACAAATCCCTCGGCGCGCAACCTCAGGAAGAGTGGGTGCGCTACCGCATGGATGGCCAGGTTTTGCGTGAGTTTGCCGAGGGTTGAACACGATGATGGCAATCCGGCAGTAATTCGATTGTCGCCAGCGCTCTAGTCCGGCATTCTACGCGCCATTTTTGCGCGCTCACGGACGACACCTGCAATGCCTCTGGCACAACTTCTCCACGCCCGTGGAGCCTTCGCTGCGTCAACGAGTGACCGGCGATGAGCGGACTACGGGCGACAATGCGTCTGTATGGCCTAGTGAAAAACTCAGGCTCGAGCGACAACCCCCAGCGCCAACCGGTCGACATTCTGTGCATGACAAACCGCATGGGCGGCAGCGCCATTCGTGCGTTCGTGTCACGCCTCGATGCTGAGTTGATGACGCGCAGTGCCGGGCTCGCCGATTACCGCGTGATACCGCTGCGCACTTTCGATCCGACGGCGTTTATCGACGCCCATCAAGGCTGGCTGATGCTGCACATTTGCTGTGGTTTCGTCGCCCCTGCCGGGCATTCGCTGCTCAAGGACGGCGGGTTGATGCCGATGGGCTGGTACGTCTATTCCGAGATCGGCCAGTGGACGGCCCAGCATCATCTCGACCTCGGCGCACAAATGGCCGATCTGCTGCAATCGACTTACGAGCGTAATCACCTGCGCAACTACAACGCCTGGCTCAACGAACTCGACGACGCCTCGCCGGCTGAACTGGCCTGGCAAACCGACGAAGCCTGGCGACACCTGCAAACCGCCGCATCACCCGACAGCCGTGAGCATTGCCACGCCCTGTTCGACCCCGTCGACAACCGCTGGCGGTTCGCCGCGACCGACATCGATATTCATCAGCCGCACCCGGAACCCCTGAAGCAAGGAGCTTTGAATTGAGTGGTAAACCCGCTGCACGCGTCACCGACCCGACCGCCTGCCCATTGCCAGGCCATGGCACCAACCCGATTGCCTCCGGCTCGCCGAACGTCTTCTTCGACGGCCTCGCCGCCGCGCGCATGACCGATAAATCGGCGTGCGGCAGTCCGATTACCGGGGCAGTTTCCGGCACCGTTTTTATCAACGGCTTGAATGCCGCCACGCTCGACAGCACCGGAGGCCACGGCAATGTCGTGGTGGGTGGCTCGGGGACGGTGATTATCGGCCAGAGTGGCGGAGGGGCAGCGTTTAGTGGGCTGTTGCCGATGCCGGTGCATTTTACGGACAGGTTGCAAGTGGTTAACGAGGCGACTGGCGAGCCTATCCCCGATCATCCGTATGCGATCCAGCGAGGTGATGGGCGCATAGAACATGGCATCACCAATGAGCAGGGCTTTACCCATATGGTGAGTTCTCACTTGGCTGAAACTATTAAATTGTTTGTAGAGTGATCGAAATGGAAGTCGAAAATCCTGCACTCAGAGACTGCAAAACTGAAGTGGCTGGCCATGAGTTGACCTGCAAGACTGACCAGAGCGTCAAGCAAGTTACTGTCAAAGTGAAAAAGGTAGCCGTTTTCTTTATTGGCGGTGCTGGGGATAAAGAGGAGTATTATCAGAATGAACCTCCTCATCATAACGTGCAAAATGCGTGGAATCAGTTGTCGAACAGACTGTCTCCGGAACAAAAGCTCGACGTTAATTTACCTTATATAAGCTATAAGGATGTTCGCGGTGAGAAGGATATCGAGAAGTATGTAATACGCCCGTTAAAAGGTGATAAGACGGTTTATCTTGTGATTGTTGGTCATAGCCTTGGGGGGTGGAATGGTGCACATTTGACCTCGATTTTGAAAGAGCGAGGTTATACAGTCAAGATGTTGGTAACACTCGATCCTGTTGGCGGTGGTACAGGTGTATGGATGTTCTCTGATATCTATTTTACGACGCCAAAGCCCGTGGCAGATTACTGGATAAATATATTGGCATCCCCCAAGGAAAAAGACGATTCAGATACTGTTGCCAGTTTGGGAGAGCGCTGGATCATGACATCTGGACCGAATATAAATGAGGCGGTCAGTGCGAATCACCGGCAAGCAGGTATGCTGTTCGCCTCCAAACTTCAAAGTGGAAAGTCTGCGTGCGATATAGTTTATGAGCGAGTGACTCAATATTTGGAATCGAAAAAATGATACGACTATTTATTGTGCTGACGATGCTTCTATGTAGTTCTTGTGCCAAGCGGCCGATTCTTCCTGATACCGAGATTGAATTCATTTCTGTCGCTACAGGGGGCGATAGTTTGTCTTGGAGTGTTCGCTTTAGTTCGAAGACCGATGTGTTGAATTTTTTTAAGGATGCGACGGGAGAAACACAGTTGGGTGAAACATTGTTTTGCTCTCTGGATAAAGAGCTTGAATTTGAAAACTCCGATAAATTGACTAATTATTTTGTTGGTAATCTTGTTGAGGTTGACGCCGATAAGTCTGGTTTAGACCATATTTATACGTCTAGATTGTCCGCAGTGAGAAAGGAGGATGAGGGCGTTTCAAATGTTTTCATGAGCGCGGAAGAACTGCTGGCATTATTAAATGAACGTAACGCCGTCTCTTGCAGAGTGTTTACCTCAGCTTACTCATTCGGGGGATACTATTCGAAGTCAATGCTGATTCCAGCAACTGACCTCGTACACGTCATTGAACAGCAGCGCGTGCAATGATTGCTTTATCCCATAATGTGGGATGCAAAATTACATATTGAGATTTCCCGTCTGAGAGGTCTATAGTCCGTCGCACTCACTGCCAAAAACAAAACAGGTGAAGCGATGCTGGCGCAATTGATCGCGCTCGATTGGGGGACGACCTCATTACGTGCTTACAAACTCGCAGCGGACGGTGTGGTGCTGGAGCAGCGCGCGCTGTCGTCCGGGATCATGCAACTGCCGAAGACTCCGCGAGTCATCAACGGTCGCGAATGCGCCGATGGTTTTGAACTGGCGTTCGACGAGGCGTGCGGCGACTGGCTCGATGCGCAGCCGAATCTACCGGTGATAGCTTGCGGCATGGTCGGCAGTGCACAGGGCTGGCGTGAAGCAGCCTACTGCGAGACGCCGGCGAACGTCGCCAATCTCGGAAACTCCCTACAAACAATTGTCAGCCTGCGCGGCACCCGCGTGCATATCGTGCCGGGTGTGATTCAGCGTTCGCGCCTGCCGAACGTGATGCGCGGCGAAGAAACCCAAGTGCTCGGCGTGCTGCAAAATCTGCCGATTGAGGCGGGTGTTGATCTGTTGATCGGTCTGCCGGGCAGTCATTCGAAATGGGTGGACGTCGTCGATGGCTGCATCACCCATTTCGACACGTTCATGACCGGCGAAGTGTTCGCCGTGCTCAGTGAACACAGCATTCTCGGCCGTACCCTGAAGCAGGGGGCGGCGTTCGATGCTCTGGCGTTTGACCGTGGTGTGCAGGTTGCGCAGTCGGTGGACGGCGAACTCGGCGTGCTGTCGACGTTGTTCAGTGCCCGTACCTTGGGCCTGACCGGCGAACTCAGCCCGACCGCGCAGGCGGATTATCTGTCCGGCCTGATGATCGGCCATGAACTGGCGGCGCTCGCCACGGTTCAGCGGCGTCGCCGCAACAACCCGAATCTCCCTTCGATCATCCTCATCGGCAACGCGCAACTCTGCACGCGCTACAGCCGTGCCCTCGCTGCCTGCGGTTTCGCCAACGTGACGCTGGCCGAACAGGCCACCGAGCGTGGTCTGTGGCAACTGGCGCTGGCCGCCGGACTGATCGATTCCTCATCCCGTTAACCCTGACTGGAGGCCTGACATGCTCAAGCAAGCATTGGCGCAAAACGGTCTGATCGCGATTCTGCGTGGCCTGCATCCGCAGGAAGCCGCCGCTGTCGGAGAAGTCCTGTATGCGGCTGGATTTCGCGTCATCGAAGTACCGCTCAATTCCCCTTCGCCGTACGAAAGTATCCGCATCCTGCGTAAGGCCCTGCCCGCCGATTGCCTGATCGGTGCCGGCACGGTGTTGACCCCGGCACAGGTCGAGCTGGTGAAAGAAGCCGGCGGCCAAGTGATTGTCATGCCGCACAGTGACGCCAAGGTCTTGCGTGCGGCGAAAGCGGCGGGGCTGTTTCTGTCGCCGGGTGTCGCCACGCCGACCGAGGCTTTCGCGGCACTGGAGGAGGGCGCGGACATTCTCAAGATGTTTCCGGCCGAGCAGATGGGCCCGGCGGTCGTCAAAGCCTGGCTCGCAGTGTTGCCGACGGGAACGGTACTGGCGCCGGTCGGCGGCATCACGCCGGACAATATGCAGGCGTTTATCGATGCCGGTGTAAAAGGTTTCGGCCTCGGTTCCGGACTGTTCAAACCGGGCATGACCCCGGAGCAAGTGGCGGTGAATGCCAAGGCCTACGTGGCCGCGTGGAAGGCCCTTCGCTAAGACTTTTTGGCGCTGCGTGCGCTGCATCTACAAGAGAGACAAAAAGATGAAAATCACCAAACTCACCACCTTCATCGTCCCGCCGCGCTGGTGCTTTCTCAAGGTCGAAACCGACGAGGGCGTGACCGGTTGGGGCGAGCCTGTGGTCGAAGGCCGCGCACACACCGTCGCGGCTGCCGTCGAAGAATTGTCCGACTACCTGATCGGCAAAGACCCACGCAACATCGAAGACATCTGGACTGTGCTCTATCGCGGCGGTTTCTACCGTGGCGGTGCGATCCACATGAGCGCGCTGGCGGGTATCGATCAGGCGTTGTGGGACATCAAGGGCAAGGCCCTTGGCGTGTCGGTGAGTGATCTGCTCGGTGGCCAGGTGCGTGACAAGATTCGCGTGTATTCGTGGATTGGCGGCGACCGTCCAGCGGACACCGCGCGTGCGGCGAAAGAGGCGGTGAGCCGTGGTTTTACTGCGGTGAAAATGAACGGCACCGAAGAACTGCAATTCCTCGATACCTTCGAGAAAGTCGATCTGGCGCTGGCCAACGTCGCCGCCGTACGTGACGCGGTCGGGCCGAACGTCGGTATCGGCGTCGACTTCCATGGCCGCGTGCACAAGCCGATGGCCAAGGTGCTGATGAAGGAACTCGACCCGTACAAACTGATGTTTATCGAAGAGCCGGTGCTCAGCGAAAACTATGAAGCGTTGAAAGAGCTGGCGCCGTTGACCAGCACACCGATTGCTCTGGGTGAGCGGCTGTTCTCGCGTTGGGACTTTAAACGCGTGTTGAGCGAAGGTTACGTCGACATCATCCAGCCGGATGCCTCCCACGCGGGCGGCATCACCGAAACCCGCAAGATCGCCAACATGGCCGAGGCCTACGATGTGGCACTGGCGCTGCACTGCCCGTTGGGGCCGATTGCGCTGGCGGCGTGTTTGCAATTGGACGCGGCTTGTTACAACGCGTTTATCCAGGAGCAGAGCCTGGGCATCCATTACAACGAGAGCAACGACTTGCTCGACTACGTGAAGGATCCGCGGGTGTTCGATTACGACAAAGGTTTTGTGAAGATTCCGAACGGCCCGGGGTTGGGCATTGAGATCAACGAAGAATATGTGATTGAGCGCGCAGCGGTCGGGCATCGCTGGCGCAACCCGATCTGGCGTCATGCCGATGGCAGTTTTGCCGAGTGGTGAGTCGTCCCTGACACACCCGATGAGATCGTTCCCACGCTCTGCGTGGGAATGCCTCAATGGACGCTCTGCGTGCGCTTTTGGGACGCAGAGCGTCCCGGGCTGCATTCCCACGCGGAGCGTGGGAACGATCAGGCCTCAGGCCGACCTCAATAAACATAAAAAGAGGCTCTCCCCATGCAACCGCAAACCCTCACCGGGCAGGCGTCTTTAGTCACGCCCAGCCGTAAGCGTTTTTTCATCATGGTGTTGCTGTTTATCACCGTGGTCATCAACTACCTCGACCGCAGCAACCTGTCGATTGCTGCGCCGGCGCTGACCAGTGAGCTGGGCATCGATCCGATTCACGTCGGTCTGATTTTCTCCGCGTTCGGCTGGACTTACGCCGCGATGCAGATCCCCGGCGGCTGGTTGGTCGATCGCGTGCCGCCGCGCATTCTTTACAGCGTCGCTTTGTTGTTGTGGTCTGTGGCTACGGTGATGCTCGGTTTCGCTGCGAGTTTCATCGCGTTGTTTGTATTGCGCATGGCGGTCGGTGCGCTGGAAGCGCCGGCTTATCCGATCAACAGCCGTGTGGTCACGACGTGGTTTCCCGAGCGGGAACGCGCCACGGCGATTGGTTTTTACACGTCGGGACAGTTCGTTGGTCTGGCATTTCTCACTCCGGTGCTCGCCTGGCTGCAACATGAATTCGGCTGGCACATGGTGTTCGTCGCAACAGGCGCTGTCGGCATTATCTGGGCGGCGATCTGGTACGCGGTGTATCGCGAGCCACGGGATTTCAAAGGCGCGAACGAAGCGGAAATCGACCTGATCCGCGAGGGCGGTGGTCTAGTTGATATTCAGCAAGAGTCGGCCAAGGTCAAAGCCAAATTCAGCTGGACCGATTTGGGCATCGTCCTGACCAAGCGCAAATTGTGGGGCATCTACCTCGGCCAGTTCTGCCTGAACTCGACGCTGTGGTTTTTCCTGACGTGGTTCCCGACCTATCTGGTGAAATATCGCGGCATGGACTTCATCAAGTCCGGCCTGCTGGCGTCGCTGCCGTTTCTCGCCGCGTTCATCGGTGTGCTGTGTTCGGGGTTCTTTTCCGACTTCTTGATTCGTCGCGGCTACACCGTCGGGTTTGCGCGCAAGTTGCCGATCATTGGCGGGCTGCTTATTTCCACCTCGATCATCGGCGCCAACTTCGTTGAGTCGACGCCGCTGGTGATTGCCTTTCTGGCGTTGGCATTTTTCGGCAACGGCCTGGCCTCGATCACTTGGTCACTGGTGTCGACGTTAGCGCCAGCGCGGTTGTTGGGGCTGACTGGCGGGGTGTTCAATTTCATCGGCAACCTGTCGGCAATTGCTACGCCGATCGTCATCGGTTTCCTTGCCAGCGGCGATTCGTTCGCCCCGGCGATCACCTATATCGCGGTTCTCGCCTTGATCGGTGCTTTGTCCTACGTGCTGCTGGTCGGCAAGGTCGAGCGTATCGAGTTGTAGTGGTCTGCGTCGGGCGACCATAATGCCGCCCGTTCCTTCGCTCAACGGTAAAAGGCTGGATATGCAGGAAGACGCTCCGGAAAAAACCAAGGACGCCGCACCCACCGGCACCCAGACGCTATTGCGCGGTCTCGGCGTGGTGCAAGCGGTGGCCAGTGGCGCCCGCGATCTCAAGGAGATTGCCCGGCTAATCGGTACCACGCGCAGCACCACCCATCGGCTGGCCAGTTGCCTGGTCGACGAGCGCTACCTGCGCGTGGTGCCGCAAGTCGGTTATCTGCTCGGACCGAAGCTGATCGAATTGGGTTTCCAGGCGCGTGAAGAGTTGCCGCTGGTGAGCCTGGCCGGGCCGTATCTGGACGAGTTGTCGGCGCTGACTGGTGACACCGTGCACTTGGGCATTCGCGAAGGCGATGAAGTGTTGTATCTGCTGAAAAATCCGGGGCGCAACGGCCCGGAAATGCGTTCGCGGGTCGGCCATCGCATGCCGCTGGCGCGCACCGGTATTGGTAAGGCATTGATGCTCGATGACTCACCGAAAGATTGGCAACGTCTGTACGACATCAGTCTGCCGGCAGGTGGGAAGAGTCAGTTCTGGCCGCAGCATCCTCAGCAGTCGTGGGAGCAGCTTGAGCAGCGTATGACCGAGTACGTCGCCGGGGGCTACGCCTTCGATCTGGAGGACAACGAACCGTCGATCCGCTGCGTGGCGGCGCCGATTCGGGATGCGAGCAAGGGCATCGTGGCGGCGATCAGTATCGCCAGCACCGTGCCGTACATGCCGCTGGAAAAAATGGCCGAGCTGATTCCCCTGATCAAAGGGGTCACAGCCCGGCTGTCGGCAGAGCTAGGCCTGAAGGTTTAAACCTTGAGCGTCGCCATGTCGATCACGAAGCGGTACTTCACGTCACCGGCAATCATCCGGGCGTAAGCCTCGTTGATCTGGCGGATGTCGAGCATTTCGATGTCGCAGGTGATGTTGTGCTCGGCGCAGAAATCCAGGACTTCCTGGGTTTCGGCGACGCCACCGATCAACGAGCCGGCCAGCACGCGACGGCTCATCACTAGTTTGCCGGCGTGTACCGGTGGATCAATCGGCTCGATCAGACCGACCAGAATGTGCACGCCGTCGAAGCGCAGGGTGTCGAGGTACGGGTTGAGATCGTGCTGCACCGGAATGGTGTCGAGCAGGAAGTCGAAGTAACCGGCAGCCGCTTTCATCTGCTCGGCGTCGGTGGAGACGATCACATGATCGGCACCCTGACGGCGGCCTTCTTCAGCCTTGCTTGCCGAGCGGGTGAACAGCGTCACTTCGGCGCCCATGGCTTTGGCGAACTTGATGCCCATGTGGCCCAGACCGCCCATGCCGAGAATCCCGACCTTGTCGCCAGCCTTCACGCCGTAGTGCTTGAGCGGCGAGTAGGTGGTGATACCGGCGCAGAGGATTGGCGCGGCGCTGGCTAACGCCAGTTTTTCCGGGATGCGCACGACGAAGTGCTCGCTGACGACGATGCTGTCGGAATAACCGCCCATGGTGTTGCTGCCATCGACCCGATCCGGGGTGGCGTAGGTCATGGTCGGGCCTTCGAGGCAGTATTGCTCAAGGTTCGATTGGCACGCTTCGCAGGTGCGGCACGAGTCGACCATGCAGCCAACCCCGACCAGGTCGCCTACCTTGTGTTGAGTGACATTCGCACCGATCGCGGTGACTTTTCCGACGATCTCGTGGCCGGGCATCAGCGGGTAAACGGCGATACCCCATTCGTTGCGCGCCTGGTGGATATCGGAGTGGCAGACGCCGCAGTAGAGAATTTCGATGGCGACGTCGTCAGCGCGCGGGCTGCGACGTTCGAATTTCATCGGGGCGAGGGGAGTGGTGGCCGATTGGGCGGCATAGCCGATGGCGGTGTACATGTGAAACCTCGCAAAAGCAGGAACAAGTGAGGCGGCGCATTTTGGGCGTCGACTGTCGGTCCGGCCATGACGATTCCTCCGGGTCTCATGCCTAATCCTCCGGCATGCGGGTTTGATCGGTCGCATTGGCAAAAGGATCTGCGATGATGCTTTCATCCCTTATTTTCGTGATTTTTTGTGAAGAGCAATTCGATGCAGTTGACCCGTCATCTTGATGCCAATGCGCGGCTGGTTTCGCTGATCGAGCCGCTGGCGCTGCGCGATGGTTATTCCCCGACCGGGTTGCCCGGTGTGCAAGTGTTGCGCGCCAGTTGCGACGTTGCCCGTGGCCCGCACATTTACGAACCGAGCCTGATGATCATCGCCCAGGGCAGCAAACTGGCGTTTCTCGGGCCGCGCACCATGGAGTACGGCGCCGGGCACTATCTGATTCAGGCGCTGCCGGTGCCGTTCGAATGCGAGACGTTTGCCTTGCCGGATGCGCCGTTGCTCGGTGTTTCGGTGGCGATTGATCGGGTGTTGCTCGGTGAGCTGGTGCTGGCCATGGGGCTGGCGCCGGGCCGGCATATCCCGGCGCAGACCCCGGAGTCGATGACCTCAGTGGTACTCGACGATGCCATGCGCGGTTGCGTCGAGCGCTTGCTGAGTTGCCTGCACGATCCGCTGGAATGCCAGATTCTTGGGCCGGCTCGGGTGCGTGAATTGTTGTTCACCGCGTTGCGCGGGCCGCAGGCGGATGTGTTGCGGGCATTGGTCGAGCAGCAAGGGCAATTCGCGCGGGTGGCGGCGTCGATCAGTCATCTGCATGCGCATTACACCGAGCCGTTGAACGTTGAAACGCTGGCCGGTTGCGCGAACATGAGCGTGTCGACCTTTCATGAGCA
This sequence comes from Pseudomonas sp. B21-041, assembly GCF_024748675.1. Classification (NCBI taxonomy): domain Bacteria; kingdom Pseudomonadati; phylum Pseudomonadota; class Gammaproteobacteria; order Pseudomonadales; family Pseudomonadaceae; genus Pseudomonas; species Pseudomonas sp. B21-041. The sequence goes on along the minus strand of NZ_CP087175.1, from coordinate 4,625,870 downwards.
TTTCAAACGCAGCACGTTGTTGTCGCCGGTGCAGTATCTGAAGCGCCTGAGGTTACTGAAGGCGCAGACGTTGTTGGTCGCCGAAGGCCTGGGTGTGGCGCAGGTGGCGCATCGGGTGGGGTATCAGAGTACGTCGCAGTTCAGCCGTGAATATAAGCGCTATTTCGAGCGCAGCCCGGGTGACGAGCGCGCTGCCTGAGGATTTTCACAATCCCTGTGGGAGCTGGCTTGCCAGCGATGAGGCCGGCACATTCAACATAGATGTCACCTGATCCACCGCCATCGCTGGCAAGCCAGCTCCCACAGGGAGTCAAGTGATGCAGTAAATTTTGGGCAACAAAAAGGCCCCCGATTCGGGAGCCTTGATGTTCAGCGGTTCGACTTACATGTTCGGGTAAGTCGGGCCGCCAGCGCCTTCCGGCGTGACCCAGGTGATGTTCTGCGAAGGGTCCTTGATGTCACAGGTCTTGCAGTGCACGCAGTTCTGGGCGTTGATCTGGAAGCGCTTCTCGCCGTCTTCCTTGGTGATCACTTCGTACACGCCGGCCGGGCAGTAGCGCTGCGCCGGTTCGTCGTACAGCGGCAAGTTCTTACTGATCGGGATGCTCGGGTCGGTCAGCTTCAGGTGGCAAGGTTGTTCTTCTTCGTGGTTGGTACCGGAGATGAACACCGAGCTGAGCTTGTCGAAGCTGAGTTTGCCGTCCGGCTTCGGATAGTCGATCTTCTTGCAGTCCGCCGCTAGCTTGAGGCAAGCGTAATCCGGCTTGGTGTCGTGCAGGGTGAACGGCAGTTTGCCGCCGAAGATGTTCTGATCCAGCCAGTTGAAACCGCCGCCAACGATGGCGCCGAACTTGTGGATCGCCGGGCCGAAGTTGCGGCTGGCGAACAGTTCGTCGTAGAGCCAGCTCTTCTTGAACGCGTCGACGTAAGTGGTCAGCTCTTCAGTGCCGTCCTTTTCTGCGAACAGCGCGTCAGCCACGGATTCTGCGGCGAGCATGCCGGACTTCATCGCAGTATGGCTGCCCTTGATCTTGGCGAAATTCAGGGTGCCGAGGTCGCAACCGATCAGCGCGCCGCCCTTGAAGACCATTTTCGGCAGCGAGTTCAGGCCACCTTTGCAAATCGCGCGAGCGCCGTAACTGATGCGCTTGCCGCCTTCCAGATACTGGGCCAGCACCGGGTGATGCTTGAGGCGCTGGAACTCGTCGAACGGCGACAGGTAAGTGTTGCTGTAGGACAGGTCAACGATCAGACCAACCACCACCTGGTTGTTTTCCAGGTGATAGAGGAACGAGCCGCCGGTGTTTTCGGTGCCCATGATGTCCAGCGGCCAACCAGCGGTGTGCACCACCAAGCCTGGCTGATGTTTGGCCGGGTCGATTTCCCAGATTTCTTTCAGGCCGATGCCGTAGTGCTGGGCGTCGGCATCGCTGTCTAGGTTGTAGCGCTTGATCAGTTGCTTGCCGATGTGGCCACGGCAGCCTTCGGCGAACAGCGTGTACTTGCCACGCAGTTCCATGCCCGGGGTGTACAAGCCTTCTTTCGGGTTGCCTTCGCGGTCGACGCCCAGATCACCAGTGATGATCCCGCGCACTACGCCTTGTTCGTCGATCAGTGCTTCCTGAGCGGCGAAACCCGGGTAGATTTCCACGCCGAGGTTCTCGGCCTGCTGGGCGAGCCAGCGGCACAGGTTGCCGAGGGAGATAATGTAGTTGCCTTCGTTGTGCATGGTCTTGGGCACAAAGAAGTCAGGAATTTTCTGCGCGCTGTCGGCGTTTTTCAGTACGAAAATATCGTCGCGGGTCACTGGCGTGTTCAGCGGGGCGCCGAGTTCTTTCCAGTCCGGGAACAGTTCATTCAGAGCGCGTGGTTCGAACACGGCACCGGACAGGATGTGTGCGCCGACTTCGGAGCCTTTTTCGACCACGCAGACGCTGATTTCCTTACCGGCTTCGGCGGCCTTCTGCTTCAGACGGCAGGCGGCGGACAGGCCAGCGGGGCCGGCACCGACGATGACCACGTCGAATTCCATGTATTCGCGTTCCACAGGCTATCTCCTACTCAAGGCTCAACAGTTTTTTTTCTAATTTGGAGGTTTGATGTCGCATCCGCTATTCCTTTACGTTAACGTCAAGGGGAATATTGGAGTCCGACCTTTCTCTCTAGGCGGCGCATTATATCTACACCACTCCGAGCGTCCAATACAAACGTTTGTTTGAATTGGCTCCAGCCCAGAGAAATCAAAGAAGCGCGGCTTATGAATGGTCATTTTGCTGTATTGACCGGAATAGGCGTTCCGGTCAAGATACGGGCGGTTTTGCGCTCGTCGTAGGCAGACTGGCGGTTTCAAGAGCACGTCTAAAGACAGGGCACAGGCAGTAGAAGGTGATGCGCAGCGCAGGTCCGGCGCGCAGTTTACACAGCGTGAAGATCAATGACCCGTCGGTCACCCCTGACGAACGGTCGCAGGTCCTCCACCGTGCAGCCACCTGACACCCGAGTCGGCGTTTTTAGAGGTGCCCTTTAGCCTGATGAGCATCAACCGCCAGGTTCGCCTAGGCGACTTTCTTTTCACCGGAGAGTAACGAGGAATCCATGAAGGTTCTTGTAGCTGTCAAACGCGTTGTGGATTACAACGTCAAGGTTCGCGTCAAGGCGGACAATTCCGGCGTCGATCTCGCCAACGTCAAGATGTCGATGAACCCGTTCTGCGAAATCGCAGTGGAAGAAGCCGTACGCCTGAAAGAGAAAGGTGTTGCGACTGAAATCGTCGTCGTCTCCATCGGCCCGACCACCGCTCAGGAGCAACTGCGTACCGCACTGGCTCTGGGTGCCGACCGTGCCATCCTCGTCGAATCCACTGAAGATCTGACCTCGCTCGCCGTGGCCAAGCTGCTCAAGGCTGTGGTCGACAAGGAACAGCCGCAGCTGGTGATCCTCGGCAAGCAGGCCATCGACAGCGACAACAACCAGACCGGCCAGATGCTCGCTGCATTGAGCGGCTACGGTCAGGGCACGTTCGCCTCGAAAGTCGAAGTCTCCGGCGACAGCGTTGCCGTGACTCGTGAAATCGACGGCGGCGCGCAGACGGTTTCCCTGAAACTGCCGGCCATCGTCACCACCGACCTGCGTTTGAACGAGCCGCGCTACGCGTCCCTGCCAAACATCATGAAAGCCAAGAAGAAGCCTCTCGAAGTGCTGACTCCGGACGCTTTGGGCGTTTCCACCGCCTCCACCAACAAGACCCTGAAAGTCGAAGCGCCGGCTGCACGCAGCGCGGGCATCAAGGTTAAGTCGGTAGCTGAATTGGTCGAGAAACTGAAAAACGAAGCGAAGGTAATCTAAATGACTATCTTGGTTATTGCTGAACACGACAACAAAGTGCTGGCCCCGGCCACACTGAACACCGTGGCTGCTGCGGTCAAAATCGGCGGCGACGTTCACGTTCTGGTTGCAGGTCAAGGCGCTGGCGCCGTGGCTGAAGCCGCTGCGAAAATCGCTGGCGTGAGCAAAGTCCTCAACGCTGACAATGCCGCTTACGCGCATCAGCTGCCGGAAAACGTTGCGCCATTGGTTGCAGAGCTGGGCGCTGGCTACAGCCACATCCTGGCTGCCGCGACCTCCAACGGTAAAAACATCCTGCCGCGCGTTGCCGCGCAGCTGGACGTTGACCAGATCTCCGAGATCATCTCGGTCGAAAGCGCTGACACGTTCAAGCGTCCGATCTACGCCGGTAACGCTATCGCTACCGTGCAGTCGACCGCTGCGATCAAAGTGATCACTGTACGTGCTACCGGTTTCGACCCGGTTGCCGCTGAAGGTGGTTCGGCTGCCGTTGAAGCAGTTGCTGCTGCGCACAACGCGGGCACTTCCAGCTTCGTCAACGAAGAACTGGCCAAGTCCGATCGTCCTGAGCTGACCGCTGCCAAGATCGTCGTTTCCGGCGGCCGCGGCATGCAGAACGGCGACAACTTCAAACACCTGTACGCTCTGGCCGACAAGCTGGGCGCTGCTGTCGGTGCTTCGCGCGCCGCGGTCGACGCAGGTTTCGTACCGAACGACATGCAGGTCGGTCAGACCGGCAAGATTGTTGCGCCACAGCTGTACATTGCCGTCGGTATCTCCGGCGCGATCCAGCACTTGGCCGGTATGAAAGACTCCAAAGTGATCGTTGCGATCAACAAGGACGAAGAAGCGCCGATCTTCCAGGTGGCCGATTACGGTCTCGTGGCTGATCTGTTCGAAGCCGTCCCTGAGCTGGAGAAGCTGGTCTAATCCAGCGGCTTCACTTATAAAGAGCCCGACCTTTTGGTCGGGCTTTTTTTGTCTCGGATTTGAGTGGGAGTGTGTTGCCATGGATCTGCGCTGCGGATGGTTGTTGGGGTTGGCCCTGTTGCCGGGGTTGGCGATGGCCGCTGGCAAATGCGAGCGCCTCGTCGTCACCGGTAGCCCGGATGCGCCGCCGTACCTGTGGCAGGACCCGCAGAATCCCAAGCAGTTGATCGGTGCCAGCGCTGATCTGCTGCAACAAGTCGCCAAAGACCTCGGCATCAAAGTCGAATTGCTCTACGCCGGCAAACGTTCGCAAGCCCTCGATGAAGTGCGCAGCGGGCGCATGGACATGCTCGCCGACGCGCCGCTGACCCTCAATGAGCTGGAAAACCTCGACTACATCCATCCGCCGTTGCTGGAAAACGACTATCTGGTGTGGACCCGCAAAGGCTCGACGCTGGTCTACAGCGAGGCCAAAGACCTGCACGGTCACGTCGGTGCGTTGTCGGAAAAGTCTCGTATGACCCAGGCATTTGGCACTTTCGCCGAGCAGAATCTGACCCTGACCCGGACAGCCAACCTCACTCAGGCGCTACAGAAACTGCTCTTGGGCGAAGTGGAATATGTACTCGCCGGCCGATACTCGGGCATGGCCGCCGCGCAGGCATTGGGTATGGCCAATGACCTGTTGGTGTTCGAGCAACCGGTCGACCGGCCGGGGCTGTTCCTCGCGGTTTCGCATAACTCGGCATGCAACGATCCGTGGTTGCGCGGACAGTTGGCCAAAAGATGACAGAATTGCCCGCGTCCGGACTGACGGAAGCCGCGCTGCAACGCAATATCGAGCGCTGGAAGGCGCAGCAGCAACAGCCGCCACAACCTGTCAGTGCCCCAAAACAGTAGGGATTCTTAGTGAGTATTCGACCTCTTTTCGCGGCTGTGGCCGTTCTGGCCCTGGCCGGTTGCGCGACCGATCCGGCACCCAATGAACAAATGCGCCTGACCGAGCAAGCCATCACCCAGGCCAAGGCTGTTGGCGCCACCGCCGATGAAGTGCCGGAAATGAAACTGGCCGAAACCAAGTACAACCGCGCCAAAGGCAACATGGCTGACCAGTCCTACCGGAATGCGCGCATGCGCTCCGAACAGGCCGAGCTGGATGCACGTCTGGCCGAAGCCAAAGTGCTGACGCAAAAAAGTCAAGAACAGGTGAATGTGCTTAACACCCGCATCGTCCGTCTGCGCAAGCAACTGGGAGATGCCCAATGAGCCTCAAGTCGAAAGTTGTAGGCGGCCTGATCCTCGCCGGTTGCGTCAGCCTGTACGGCTGCGCCGGTCAGCACAGCGAATCCGCTCTGCAGGAAGCCAGCGCCGACTTTCAGAAGGTCAAGGAAGACTCCAACGTGCTGCGCATCGCGCCGAAAGACGTGATCCGCGCCGGTGAGTCCCTGGCTCGTGCCGATCGCCTGTCGACCTATTGGGGCAGCGGTTCCGATGTTGTGCACTACGCCTACCTGAGCCAGCGCTACAGCGAAATCGCCCGCGAGCATACCAATCAGGTGCTCAATGAGGAGCGCGCAGCCAAACTTGAGCTGGAGCGTCAGCGCCTGCAACTGGCCTTGCGTGAATCGAAGTTGCTCAGCGTGCAGCAACAGGGCAAATGGCTGGAAGAACAGATCGTAGCACTGGCCACCACGCAGACCGACCGTGGTCTGGTGATGACCCTCGGCGATGTGCTGTTCGACACCGGTGAAGCGGAGCTGAAAAACTCGGCCAACCGTGTTGTGCTGAAAATCGTCCAGTTCCTGCAACTGAACCCCAAACGTGTAGTGCGCATCGAGGGCTACACCGACAGCACCGGCGGCAAACAGGAGAACCTCAAGCTGTCCCGTGACCGCGCGCAATCGGTGGCGGACGTGCTGATGGACCTGGGCATCGACGACAAACGCATTCAGGTCGAAGGCTACGGCGACGAATACCCGGTGGACGCCAACGCTTCCGAGCGTGGGCGGGCACAGAATCGTCGGGTTGAAATTGTCTTCTCCGATGAAAAAGGCCAGCTCGGCGCCGCCCGTTAAGGGTTGCGTCTCTGGAAAGCCCGGGCTGTCATGCAGTGCCGGGCTTTTTTACGTCTGTCGATTGGCTCGCAATCCGTACAGTAGGGGGCAGACACCGCACTGTATGGTCGAGTAATGTGGCAACTGTCCCAGTACACTTCTAAACTGTTCCGGTATTGTTTCACACAAGAATAAAATGCCCGTGAAATCGAGTGCTGCGTCATGACCAATCTCTTGCTCTACCAACGTATTGCTCAGCAACTGGCCGAAGACATCCGCCGTGGGGTCTATCAACCGGGGGAGCGCGTGCCTTCGGTACGCAAGATGAGTTCGCAGCTCAACGTCAGCCATGCGACGGTGTTGCAGGCCTACGCCAATCTCGAAGATCAGGGGCTGATTCGCGCACGTCCGCAGTCCGGATATTACGTACACCAAACGCCTGCGCTGACTGCACCGACACCGGACATTGCGCGGGTTGAACGTCCCGGTCTGGTCACTCGCAGCAGCATCATTCAACAGGTGCTGGTCGAATCACGCCGTGAAGGTGTGTTCCCGCTCGGCGCTGCCGTGCCAAGTGTCGATTACTTGCCGGTGCGCGCCTTGCATCAGCAACTGGCCAAGGTCACGCGTTTTCATAGCCCACGCGCCTTCAGCTACATGTTCAGCCCCGGTTTCGAACCGCTGCGCCGGCAAGTGGCGATCCGCATGCGTGATGCCGGTGTGGTGGTCGATCCGTCGGAAGTCGTGATCACCCACGGTTGCGTCGATGCTCTGCAGATGTCGTTGCGTGTGCTGACCCGTCCGGGCGATCTGATCGCTGCCGAGTCGCCGACCTATTACGGTTTGCTGCAACTGGCCGATCTGCTCGGCCTGAAAGTCATCGAAATCCCCAGCGATCCTGCCACCGGCATGAGCCTCGAAGCCTTGCAACTGGCGGCCAACCAGTGGTCGATCAAAGCGCTGGTGCTGACCACGCGCCTGAGCAATCCACTGGGCGGCACCATGCCCGAAGAGCGGCAGAAACAGTTGCTGCGTCTGGCCTCGGACTTCGACATCCAGATTGTCGAAGACGACATCTATGGCGAGTTGATGTTCGAGCAGGGCAAAACCAAAGCGCTCAAGGCTTATGACCGACTGGATCGGGTGATCTACTGTTCGAGCTTCTCCAAAACCTTGTCACCCGGTGTGCGCATCGGCTGGATGATCGCTGGCAAGTACCAGCAGGAAATCCAGCGACTGCAGACCTTCAGCACCCATTCGGCGTGCAGCGTGACGCAGATGGCGATTGCCGCTTATCTGGAAAACGGCGGTTATGACCGGCATTTACGGTACATCCGCCAGGAATACCGAAAAAACCTCAGTGCCTTCCAGTTGGCGGTGCAGCAGTACTTCCCCGAGGGTACGCAAATGACCCGGCCTACGGGCGGTTTCATCCTCTGGGTGAGCTTGCCGGGTAGGGTGAATACTCAGGAATTGCATGTGCGCGCCCTGCAGCAGGGCATCAGCATTGCGCCGGGACTGATCTTCAGTAATACCGAGCAGTTCAACCACTGTATCCGCCTGAACTGCGGGATTCCGTGGAACCGCGAGGCGGAGCGGGCGTTGATGACCCTTGGGTTGCTGGCGACGCAACTGTGTCAGGAAACCGCTGGCGGATTCTGAACGAGCGGTGGGTGATGCTTGTCTTGTGGCGCCCAACAAGCGAGCATATGGCCATCTGCCGTTTGCCACTGTTGGGTTCATGAAAGCGATTGCTCCTGCCGCTTGGGTTTTGCTGGGTTTGCTGATGATAGGTCATGCGCCTGGCGTCGTGGCCGCTGCGGCTCAGGAAAAACCGGCGGCGACGAGCCCGGCGAAAAAAAACACGCCAGCGCAGAAGGCAACTCCCGCGAAGAAACCTCAGCAAAAAGTCATCAAGAAGCGCAAGCCAGTCGCCTCGAAATCGAAACCCGCCAGTGAAGTGGTAAAAACCAAGTTGCCGTCGGCCAAACTCGATTTGAGCCTGCCCAAGGACATGGTCGAGGAATTGAAGCCCAAGGGCACAGTTGAATTGCCCAAGCGCGAGCCGATCCTGCCGCAGATGTTTGGCGAGAAAAACAACGGATTCCAGCTCAACGGCCGCTTGCTCAGCAACGAAATGCAGTTGCAACTGCGCAATGAAGAGCGCCGTGAAGTCGAAGGTGCGGCGCTGGACTTTGAATTCAAGCAGTAAACTCAGCTCATCTGTGACCCGCAGACCAGACGCTTTGTCGGAGACTGGTCAGTCACATTCAGTTATCGGTGAAAACCCCGGTTCCGGGAATTTGAAACAGCCGTTTTAGCGGTTACTCTGTTCCGCGTCCCTTTTACACATCGCCCGTCGCGAGGAATTGTTCGTCATGAAATGCCGTGAAGGCTGTGGCGCTTGCTGCATTGCCCCTTCCATCAGTTCGCCAATTCCCGGCATGCCTGATGGCAAACCTGCCGGCGAACGTTGCGTGCAACTCTCGGTCGAAAACCTGTGCAGCATTTTCGGCCGCCCCGAGCGCCCGGCAGTCTGTTCCGGCTTCGCGGCGGATGTCGAAGTCTGTGGCAGCAGCTCGGAAGAAGCGATCAGGTTGATTGGCTGGTGGGAGCAGATGACGGCGGCGTGATGTGTCAAACGAACGGAACTTCAACAATAAGGAATAAGACTATGGGTTCGCTGCATCGTATCGCTGTGTTGTGTGGTTTGACCGCTGTGCTGGCCACCTCCGTCGCTCAGGCTGAAGACTGGAAAGTCGCCAAGAACGAGGACGGTATCAAGGTGTCCCTGAGTGAAGTGCCAGGTTCGGACTACAAGTCCTACCAGGGCGTTGCGCTGATGAAAACCACCGTCGCCAAATTGCGCGCACTGCAGGAAGACGTCGCTGGCGCCTGCGCCTGGATTCACGAGTGCAAGACCCAGAAACTGCTCAAGCACGAGGGCGATCGGAGCTGGACCTACACCCAGTTCAACACCCCTTGGCCAGTCACCCCGCGTGACTCGGTGATCGAAGTCACCACCGTCGAAGGCGCCGACGGCAGCTTGACCCGCAACCTCAAAGGTCTGCCGACGTACGTTCCTGAAGAAAAAGGCTTTGTCCGCGTGCAGCAGGTCAAAGGCTTCTGGAAGTTCGTACCGAAGGGCGACCAGGTTGAAGTCACTTATCAAGTGCACACCGAACCAGGTGGCAGCGTGCCGGCAATGGTTGCCAACAAATTTGTCGTCGATGCTCCGTTCAACACCCTCAAAGCTTTGAAAGAGCGCGCCGAGAAGTAATCGGCCCGCGTTCAACGAAACGCCCCGAACAAGTCGGGGCGTTTTGTTTTGTATCTATATTGTGTTTCCAGATATGCGTTGCACGAAATTTTCACAAAGTGTTCCTGACAATTCGCCCGCGCTGTTTGTCCGCTGCTGTAAATGAAAGTGTCTAGCGGCGGGGCAGTAATCAATGGCAATGGTGCGGGTGATCGTGCAACATTTGCGCACCGCGCAAGCCCCGGGGTCTGGAATGACCAATAGAGGGCATGGCGCCGCTGTATTTTTGCAACTTCAACTTCCAATGGGTCCTAAAACGACATGGCAAACCCGGACGCCCTGAATCAGCAGCGATCTTCTGCTCGCCTGCTGCAACCGACCGTCAAATCGCATCTGGCCTACACGCTGCTTTGCGCGCTGGTCATGATGGTGATGTTTTCCGTGCTGCGCCTCGCGCTGCTGGTCTACAACCGCGAGATGATCCTCGATACCCCGGCTTCGACCTTCCTCGAAGCTTTCGCCAACGGCCTGCGTTTTGACCTGCGCCTGGTGGTTTACCTGTGCATTCCGCTGGTGCTGGCGCTGTTCAGTGCCCGCGCCATGGCCGCACGCGGCTTCTTCCGCTTGTGGCTGACCATCGCCTCAAGCATCGCGCTGTTCCTCGGCCTGATGGAGATGGACTTCTACCGCGAGTTCCACCAGCGCCTCAACGGCCTAGTGTTCCAGTACGTGAAGGAAGACCCGAAAACCGTGATGAGCATGCTCTGGTACGGTTTTCCGGTAGTGCGCTATCTGCTGGCGTGGGCCATCGGCACTGTCATCCTGACCCTTGCGTTCAAAGGCGCCGATCGTGCCACGCGTCCACGCGGACCGTTCAGCGGCGGCAGCGTGGGTACTCGTCAAGTTGCGCCGTGGTACACCCGTCTGGCGGTGTTCATGGTCTGCCTGCTGATCTGCGTGGCTGCCGCCCGTGGCACCTTGCGTCAGGGCCCGCCGATGCGCTGGGGTGATGTCTACACCACCGATTCCAACTTCGCCAACCAGCTCGGCCTCAACGCCACGCTGTCGCTGATCGAGGCCGCCAAATCTCGCATGGGCGAAGATCGCGACAACATCTGGAAAGCGACGTTGCCGCAAGAGCAGGCGCAGAAAGTCGTGCGCGACATGCTGCTGATGCCAGACGAAAAACTGGTCGATGCCGATATTGCCGCTGTGCGCCGTGATTACACGCCGCCGGCCGACAAGACCCTGCCGATCAAAAACGTTGTGGTGATCCTGATGGAAAGCATGGCCGGTCACTCGGTCGGTGCACTGGGCGCGCCAGGCAACATCACGCCATACCTGGACAAACTGTCGAAGGAAGGTCTGCTGTTCGACCGCTTCTTCTCCAACGGCACACATACCCATCAGGGCATGTTCGCGACCATGGCCTGCTTCCCCAACCTGCCAGGTTTCGAATACCTGATGCAGACCCCGGAAGGCAGCCACAAACTGTCCGGCTTGCCGCAGGTGCTCAGCGCCCGCAACTACGACGACGTATACGTCTACAACGGCGACTTCGCCTGGGACAACCAGTCGGGCTTTTTCAGCAACCAGGGCATGACCAACTTCGTTGGCCGTAACGACTTCGTCAACCCGGTGTTCTCCGATCCGACCTGGGGCGTGTCCGACCAGGACATGTTCGACCGTGGTCTGCAGGAGTTGAAGGCGCGGGAAAACGGCAAGCCGTTCTACGCGCTGCTGCAAACCCTGTCTAACCACACGCCATACGCCTTGCCGACGCCATTGCCGGTCGAGCGCGTGACCGATCGCGGCAGCCTCAACGAACACTTGACCGCCATGCGCTACTCCGACTGGGCGCTGGGTCAGTTCTTCGAGAAGGCGCGCAAAGAGCCGTACTTCAAGGAAACCCTGTTCGTCATCGTCGGCGACCACGGCTTCGGCAACGAGCGCCAGATCACCGAAATGGACCTGGGCCGCTTCAACGTGCCGATGCTGATGATCGCACCTGGCATTCAGGAGAAGTTCGGTACGCGTGACCACACAGTGGGTACGCAGATCGATATCGTGCCAACCATCATGGGCCGTCTCGGCGGCGAAGTGCGTCACCAGTGCTGGGGCCGCGACTTGCTCAACCTGCCGGAAGGCGACACCGGTTTCGGTGTGATCAAGCCGTCGGGCAGCGAGCAGACCACTGCTATCGTCACCGCTGACCAGATTCTGGTGTTGCCGAGAGACAAGGATATGGGGCCGAAGATGTGGCAGTACCAACTGGGGGCCAATCCGCACGCCGAAGTGGTACCGAATGCGCCGCGCACCGCCGAGTTGAAACTCAAACTCGAAGCGTTCCTGCAAACGGCAACCAAGAGCCTGATGGATAACACCGCCGGTGTCATCCACGGCAAGCCGGACTGATCGATCTATAACAGAAAGATCCGCGCAATAAAAAAGAGGCCCTTAACAGGGCCTCTTTTTTTACGCGTGAATCGTTATATCCGACCGAGTAACAGCAGCACCAACAGCACCACCAACACCACGCCGATAATGCCCGATGGACCGTAGCCCCAACTTCTGGAGTGCGGGAAGACCGGCAGACCACCGATCAGCAACAGGATCAGGATAATGATTAGAATTGTGCCCATGTCGATTTCCTTGTTGATAGTGTTCGAGAAGTCTTGGTATTCAAGGGCGACTGGAGACTAAGTAATTCCAGACGGCTTACAAATTCCGACCGGTGCGCGTGAAAGAAAATTCAATGTTTTTTTAATGTATTTGGATTGCTCGTTTATTTCCTTTACAGCGAAAAGATCGCAGCCTCGTTTCACTCGACAGCGCCTACACGAATCCAAGTAGGAGCTGCCGAAGGCTGCGATCTTTTGATCTTGCATTCAGCAACTTGATGGAGCGTGGGCGCGCGCCGATCCTTCGCTACACTCGGCGCATCTTTCCCAGAACAACAAGGCTGTGTGCTATGCAAAATCGCATGATGATCACTGGTGCGGGCTCGGGCCTGGGTCGCGAAATCGCGCTGCGCTGGGCACGTGAAGGCTGGCAACTGGCCTTGTCCGACGTCAGCGAACCCGGTCTTCAGGAAACCCTGAAAATGGTCCGCGAGGCCGGTGGCGACGGTTTTACCCAGCGCTGTGATGTACGTGATTACAGCCAGCTCACCGCGTTCGCTCAGGCCTGTGAAGAAAAGCTCGGCGGCATCGACATCATCGTCAACAACGCCGGCGTGGCCTCGGGTGGCTTTTTCAGCGAACTGTCCCTGGAAGACTGGGATTGGCAGATCGCGATCAACCTGATGGGCGTGGTCAAGGGCTGCAAGGCGTTCTTGCCGCTGCTTGAACAAAGCAAAGGCAAAATCATCAACATCGCCTCCATGGCGGCACTGATGCAAGGCCCGGCGATGAGCAACTACAACGTGGCCAAGGCCGGCGTGGTAGCACTGTCGGAAAGTCTGCTGATCGAACTGGCGCAGCAGGAAGTCGGCGTGCACGTGGTCTGCCCCTCGTTCTTCCAGACTAACTTGCTCGATTCGTTCCGTGGGCCGACCCCGGCGATGAAAGCGCAGGTCGGCAAGTTGCTGGAAAGTTCGCCAATTACGGCGGCGGATATCGCTGACTACATCTATCAGCAAGTCGCCGCTGGCGAGTTCATGATCCTGCCCCACGAACAAGGGCGCATGGCCTGGGCGCTGAAGCAGAAGAACCCGCAACTGCTCTACAACGAAATGACCTCAATGGCGGAGAAAATGCGCGCCAAAGCCAAACAGAGCAACGGCTGAGCTTGCCCGTCGGAGACAGCGTCGCTAGGGTGGCCGCAATGGTCACCCTGTCGAGACACGTCAATGCTCAATTACCTGTGGTTCTTTCTTGCGGCGCTGTTTGAAATCGCCGGTTGTTTCGCCTTCTTCATGTGGCTGCGTCAGGGCAAAAGTGCCTTGTGGGTGATTCCTGCGCTGCTCAGCCTGACCCTGTTCGCACTGTTGCTGACCCGTGTTGAAGCCAACTATGCCGGTCGTGCCTACGCCGCATATGGCGGCATCTACATCGTCGCTTCGATTGGCTGGCTGATGGTGGTCGAGCGCGTGCGTCCCTTGGGTTCGGACTGGATCGGCGTGGCGCTGTGCGTGATCGGCGCCAGCGTGATTCTGTTCGGGCCACGCTTTTCTGCTGCCTGAAGACCTTTTGTGGGAAGTGTCTGACAGCTCGCGGCGATCATGGGTGTAAGGCAAAACTGATTTGCGCGCCGTGCATTGAAGAGGCGCGGCAAGCCGCGCATCTTCAGGGTTCGCTAACCCTGAAGGACGAATCTCATGCTTGTACTCAGCCGTGTCGTTGGTGAGTTGATTTCAATCGGTGATGACATCACCTTGCGCGTTCTGTCAGTGAACGGTGCCAGCGTGCGATTTGGCGTCGAGGCGCCACAAAAGGTCAACGTGCACCGCGCGGAGGTCTATGAGCGGATTCAGCGCAAGCAAGCCACGCAGAAAGTTCGCTGAGGATTTCAGTCGAACAGGTGCTTGGGCACGTCGTGCTTGAGCATCAACTGGCACTGCTCGCTTTCCGGGTCGAAGACGATCAGCGCCTGGCCTTTGGTCAATGCCTGACGCACGCGCAGCACGCGGGTTTCCAGCGGCGTGTCATCACCGTTGTCGGTGCCGTCGCGGGTGACGAAATCCTCGATGAGGCGGGTGAGGGTTTCGACTTCAAGTTGGTCGTGGGGAATAAGCATGGGCACCTCGGCTGAATCAATGGCGGGATGCTACGGCGATTGCGGTTTGCCTGCCAGTTTTGTGTTGCCTGTACCGACCTCATCGCTGGCAAGCCAGCTCCCACAGTAATTGGGGCAACACAAATTTGTGTACACCTCCGATACCTGTGGGAGCTGGCTTGCCAGCGATGGGGCCAGTCCTGTCATCACAAAGCCGGATCAACTATCGGAACGCTGCCCCACCAGACTGTCCACCGACGGCACTCGCGTATCGCTCTCCATCTGCGTGTCATGTTCAATCTGATGACTGAAGCGATCGAGCGAGGCATTGGCCGGCGCTGCATCACTGGCAAACACCGGCGGACTCAAGATGTAAGCCCCCAGCAAGCGACTGAGAGCCGCCAGACTGTCGATGTGCGTGCGCTCATACCCATGGGTCGCATCGCAGCCAAACGCGAGCAGGGCGGTGCGGATGTCGTGGCCGGCGGTCACCGCCGAGTGCGCATCGCTGAAGTAATAGCGGAACAGGTCGCGGCGCACCGGCAGTTCGTTTTCACCGGCCAGACGCAGCAAATGTCGCGACAGGTGATAATCGTACGGGCCGCCAGAATCCTGCATCGCCACACTCACCGCATGCTCGCTGGAGTGCTGTCCGGGAGCGACCGGCGCGATGTCGATGCCGACGAATTCGCTAACGTCCCAAGGCAGCGCCGCCGCCGCGCCGCTGCCGGTTTCCTCGGTGATGGTGAACAGCGGGTGGCAGTCGATCATCAGCTCCTGGCCGCTGTCGACGATGGCTTTGAGTGCCGCGAGCAGCGCGGCAACGCCGGCCTTGTCATCGAGGTGACGGGCGCTGATGTGACCGCTTTCGGTGAACTCCGGCAGCGGATCGAATGCGACCACGTCGCCGATGCTGATGCCCAGCGAGTCGCAGTCAGCCTTGGTCGCACAGTAGGCATCCAGACGCAGTTCAACGTGATCCCAACTGATCGGCATTTCATCGACGGCAGTGTTGAAGGCATGCCCGGACGCCATCAACGGCAAGACACTGCCGCGAATCACGCCGTTGTCGGTAAACAGGCTGACGCGGCTGCCCTCGGCAAAGCGGCTCGACCAGCAGCCGACCGGGGCGAGGGTCAGGCGGCCGTTGTCCTTGATCGCACGAACGGCGGCGCCGATGGTGTCCAGGTGCGCGGAAACCGCGCGGTCGGGGCTGTTCTTCTTGCCTTTGAGCGTGGCGCGAATGGTGCCGCGTCGAGTCATTTCAAAGGGGATGCCGAGCTCTTCCAAACGCTCGGCGACGTAACGCACGATGGTGTCGGTGAACCCGGTGGGGCTGGGAATGGCGAGCATTTCCAGCAAGACTTTTTGCAGGTAGTTGAGATCCGGTTCGGGGATTTGCGTGGTCATGGAAACTCCTGATGGGTTGAGCACACCGATGGTTTCGATGAGGAAAGTTTTGTGTTGCTTGATCGGGCCTCATCGCTGGCAAGCCAGCTCCCACAGTTTTTATATGTACCGCAAAACTTGTGGGAGCTGGCTTGCCAGCGATGGCGTCGGTTCAGTCACCAGAGAATCAAGAGACAACCGGCTGACTATGCGGAAACAACAAATCGACAAAGCGCTCCGCCGTCGGCTGCGGCTCATGGTTGGCCAGACCGGCACGTTCATTGGCCTCGATAAACACGTACTCGGGCTGATCCGCCGCCGGCACCATCAAGTCGAGCCCGACCATCGGAATATCCAGCGCCCGCGCCGCGCGCACGGCGGCATCAATCAACGTCGGATGCAGAATCGCGGTGACATCCTCCAGCGTGCCACCGGTGTGCAGATTTGCCGTACGGCGGACAAACAGATGCTCGCCCGCCGGCAGAATGCTGCTGTAGTCATAGCCCGCCGCATGCAGGGTGCGCTGGGTTTCGTGATCCAGCGGGATCTTGCTTTCGCCACTGGTCGCCGCTTGCCGACGACGGCTCTGCGCCTCGATCAACGCGCCCACCGAATGCTGGCCATCGCCGACTACTTCCGCCGGCTTGCGAATCGCCGCGGCCACCACTTCAAAGCCAATCACCAGAATCCGCAGATCAAGCCCTTCGTGGAAGCTTTCGAGCAGCACGCGGCTGTCAAATTGCTTCGCCGTTTCGATGGCTTGCTGCACCTCTTCGATGCTCTGCAAATCCACTGCTACGCCTTGGCCCTGTTCACCGTCGAGCGGTTTGACCACCACCCGTTGATGCTCGTCGAGGAAGGCCAGATTGTCGTCGGCATTACCGGCCAGTTGCTGCGAGGGCAGGTTCAGTCCGGCGCCTTTGAGCACTTTGTGGGTCAGGCTTTTGTCTTGGCACAGGCTCATGCTGATCGCGCTGGTCAGGTCGCTCAGCGATTCGCGGCAACGCACGCGACGCCCGCCGTGGCTGAGAGTGAACAGCCCGGCATCGGCGTCATCCACTTGTACGTCGATGCCGCGTCGATGAGCTTCTTCAACGATGATCCGCGCATACGGATTGAACTGCGCTTCTGGCCCCGGGCCGAGGAAAAGCGGCTGGTTGATGCCGTTTTTGCGCTTGATGGCGAAGGTCGACAGATTGCGAAAGCCGAGCTTGGCGTAGAGGTTTTTCGCCTGCCGGTTGTCATGCAGAACTGACAGATCCAGATAGCTCAAGCCGCGACTCATGAAGTGCTCGATCAGGTGCCGCACCAGCACTTCACCAACACCCGGCCGCGAGCATTGCGGATCAACCGCCAGGCACCACAGGCTGCTGCCGTTTTCCGGGTCGTTGAAAGCCTTTTGATGGTTCAGGCCCATGACGCTGCCGATCACCGCGCCGCTGTCTTCATCCTCGGCCAGCCAGTACACCGGGCCGCCCTGATGATGCGGCGTCAGCCGCGTGGCATCGATCGGCAACATGCCGCGCGCCTGGTACAACAGATTGATCGCCTGCCAGTCCGCCTCACTTTGCGCGCGGCGAATACGAAAGCCGCGAAACACACGGGTGGCCTGGCGGTAATCGCTGAACCACAGGCGCAGGGTGTCCGACGGGTCGAGAAACAGTTGCGTCGGTTCCAGGCCGAGGATCTGCTGCGGCGCCGCGACGTACAGCGCGATATCACGCTCGCCGGGCTGCTCTTTGAGCAGCTCCTGCGCCAGCGATGCCGGGTCGGGAAACGTGTGGCCGATCAGCAACCGGCCCCAGCCGCAATGGACGGCGATCGGGTCGGCGGCCAGCATGCTGCCATCTTCGGCCAGACGCGCCTGCAAGCGTTCATAGGACGGCGTCTGACCGCGTAGCAGCCGTTGGTTGATGGCCGTGGCGTGGGGTTTCATCAATCAGATTCCTTGTTCACTGAGCCACAGGTTCAGGGCAGCCAGTTGCCACAACTTCGAACCGCGCAACGGCGTCAGTTGGCCTTGCGGATCGGTTAGCAATTTGTCGAGCATGGCCGGGTTGAACAGACCGCGATCCTGACTCGGATCGAGCAGCAGTTCGCGCACCCAGTTCAGCGTGTCGCCCTGCAAATGCTTGAGGCCCGGCACCGGGAAGTAGCCTTTTTTACGGTCGATCACCTCACTCGGGATGACTCGGCGCGCGGCTTCTTTGAGCACTTGTTTGCCGCCGTCAGGCAGCTTGAATTGGCCAGGCACTCGGGCCGAGAGTTCTACCAGTCGATAGTCGAGAAACGGCGTACGCGCCTCCAGACCCCAGGCCATGGTCATGTTGTCGACGCGTTTGACCGGGTCATCGACCAGCATCACCGTGCTGTCCAGACGCAATGCTTTGTCCACCGCCGCATCGGCGCCGGGCTGGGCGAAATGTTCTTTCACAAAGTCGCCTGCGGCATCGTTCGCGGTCAGCCATTTCGGCTGCACGGTGGCGGCGTAGTCATCGTAGCTGCGGTCGAAAAACGCATTGCGATACGCCGCGTACGGATCCGCCGCACCGTCGACTTGCGGATACCAGTGATAACCGGCGAACAACTCGTCAGCACCCTGGCCGCTCTGCACCACTTTGCAGTGCTTGGCCACTTCGCGCGACAGTAGATAGAAGGCGATGCAGTCATGGCTGACCATCGGCTCGCTCATCGCGCGGAACGCGGCGGGCAATTGCTCGATGATCTCTTTCTCGTCGATGCGCAGTTGATGATGTTGAGTGCCGTAATGTTTGGCGATCAGATCCGAGTATTGGAATTCGTCACCGCGTTCGCCGCCGGCATCCTGGAAACCGATGGAAAAGGTCGAAAGGTTGTCGACGCCGACTTCACGCAACAGGCCGACGAGCATGCTCGAATCGACGCCGCCGGACAGCAGTACACCGACATCCACTGCCGCGCGTTGACGAATCGCCACCGCTTCGCGGGTGCTGTCGAGGACGCGATCAACCCAATCTTCGAGGGTCAGATTTTTCTCATCATCGTGTGGGCCGTAAGGCAGCGTCCACCAGGTTTTCTGTTCGGTGGTGCCATCGGCTTCAACGCGCATCCAGGTCGCCGGTGGCAGTTTTTCGATGCCGGCCAGCAGGGTGCGTGGCGCGGGGACCACGGCATGGAAATTCAGGTAATGATTGAGCGCCACCGGATCGAGGATCGGGTTGATGTCGCCGCCCTTGAGCAGCGCCGGCAAGGCCGAAGCAAAGCGCAAACGCTGACCGGTGCGCGACAGGTACAACGGCTTCACGCCGAGACGGTCGCGAGCGATGAACAGGCGTTTGGCGTCGCGTTCCCAAATGGCAAACGCGAACATGCCATTGAGCTTCGGCAGCAGCGCTTCGCCCCAGGCGTGGTAGCCCTTGAGCAGCACTTCGGTGTCGCCACCGGAGTAGAAGGCGTAACCCAGCGCTTCAAGTTCGGCACGCAGTTCCGGGAAGTTGTAGATCGCGCCGTTGAAGGCCAGGGACAAGCCCAACTGGCTGTCGATCATCGGCTGCGCCGAGCCGTCCGACAGGTCCATGATTTTCAGGCGACGGTGACCCAGGGCAATCGGCCCTTGGGCATGGAAACCCCACGCGTCGGGGCCGCGAGGGGCCAGGTGATGGGTGATTCTCTCGATCGCTGCAAGGTCTGCAGGTTGTTGATCAAAACGTAACTCGCCAGCTAATCCGCACATGTACCGTAAACCCTTTGTATTTCGGCGTTCATGTAGCTACTGGTGATTTTCCCGTACCGGTTTTGTACCACTTTCCAATCGATCCAGCTTCTCAAGCTCTGCCCAGTCACTCGGCGAGCTGATCCACTTGGCGTAGGTGGAAAGCAGTACTTGAACGCTGTGTCCAAGCTGTGCGGCGATGAACGCTGGATTCATCCCCGACATCAAACACATCGTTGCGTACGTGTGGCGCGTGTCATACATCCTGCGATGCCGAATACCTAACTTTCGCAGCGCGCTCAGCCAGTAGCGTTTTGGCCCAGTCTCGGATCGAATAAACAGTTCGGACTTATCGCCCGATCCTTCCGGCGCGAACACATAATCAGAACGCGCCGCCGTGAGTGGTCTGGCTTTTTCGAGCGCCTTTATCGCGCGATCGTTCCATAAAACTTCGCGAGAAGTCTTCGTCTTAGTCCGCTCTTGAATCTTTCCGTAGATGCGGATCCTGCAAACACGCGCTGTTTTCTTGCGCATATCAACTTCTGCCCAGCGTAGCGCCATGGCTTCCCCCGGCCGCATTCCGGTGTAGAAAGAGAACTCAAAAAAGATGGCGTAAATCTGCTGCAAACCGCTCGTCAGTTCGTACAACTTTGCAATCATCAGATCAGCCTCTGGCCGGGTGAACGGATCGAGATCGCGCTTCGTTACTCGAGTGGGTGGAATCGACGCGGCCGGATTGCGGGAGATCAGTTCGTCGCGCACGGCCTGGGTAAAAATGGTGGTCACCAAGCGAATGGCATTCTTCCTGCGTACCGGTGAAGTCCACTCGATGCTATTGACGACCTTGCGCATGAGCACGGGTGTAACCATGTCCAGCGGCTTGTCCGCCAGGTAGGGCACCCAATAGTTCTGGAGCGTCGATCGGTAGTTTTTGCGCGTGCTTTCGACGATCTGGAGACTGTCGAGCCAGTCCTGGGCATAGTCGAAGAAGATCGGCATACCCTGAACCTCAGCGCTTCGAGTGCCCGGGAACAGCTCGGCGTACTTCTGCGGTGTGAGAGCGCCGAGCTTATCCAGTTGCTTTACCTGAGCACGAAGGCTTGCCGCTGCAGCGATTCCTTTCGCGGTTTGAGGGAAGGGGAGCGTTTCGCAGCACCGCTTCTTGTTCCAGGAGAAACGAATGCGGATTGATGGACCGACAAACTCAACCCCTGTTGGCAAGTCCACAGACTTTCGATCCATTCGTCATATCTCCTCACGCTGTACATGATCCTGCCGTCGATCTTCGACCAGACGCCTTGCGGTATGATTTTCCGCTCTCTCTTACGCTGCAGCGCCTTCGCTGTTGTGCCTACCAGCTCCGCCATCCGCTTTTCGGTCACTTTGTCGTGACCATCCTCTATGGGCAATTTTTCAGCAGCCCCCATCAGTCACCCCCTACGTGTCGCGACACGTTTTCGTTATTCGTGGATTGTGTCGCGATATCTTCCGGCGCGGCGCCTATCCGGTTACACAGGCCACCTTCATCCTGCTCATCTGCTGCGAGCTTCTGTGTCTGCTCGCGCAGCGCCTCATCCGGCACCAGCGTATGGCCCTGGACTTCCCCGCCCAGATACGCCAGCAGCGCCACCGCCTCGTCGTGGTACATGTGGCGTTCGGCCTGGCTCTCTTCCTGATCGTGCTCGCCATCCACAACTCGCTTGAGAAGTGAAGCCAGCGAGTTGCGCTCCACCAGGAGATCTTTGCAGTCAGCCCGCAGCGAGCGGATGGCGCGCATTGAGGCGTCTTCGTCAAGGCGATGAATCTCGCCAATCAGCATCATTACTGCTTTCGGGTTCGCCCCCGCAATAAATGCGGCGTTGGCCCGGCACTGCTCATCGGTCTTGACCAGACAGTTTGCGAAGGCGCCGGCGATTCGCCCGCCTTGGCGTCGGCCGCTTGCGATGTAGGAGTAGAGAACGTAACCGTGCTCGTTGACGTGGTCGCCATCAGTGACCCACGGCCCAGGTGTTGCGGCCTTGGCCAGCACGGCCAGATCGGCGGCGAGTTTCTGCGCTGCGTTTGGATTACTCATCGCGATCGCCTCCCGACTCACTCACTGCCCGCAACTTTAGCGAGATCCCGCAGGCGCCGGCCAATTTGGCCAGCTCGCTGACGGTGGTGCTGGGTTCTTGCAGTGCCTGCCCGAAGCGAACGAGGCGGGAGCCAAGGTTTGCGAACTCGTTGCCCTGGCCTTTAACGAGCGCTGCGCCCTCTGGAAGTATGGTCATAGCTGGAACCTCTCTTCCCGAGGAAGCGGGAGGGACGCCGGTAACGGTTCGGTCTTATTGTGATCTGGAGTCACAATTACCTGTGGGAGCGGGCTGGCCACCAACGACGCCTTTTCTTGGGCTAAACCGGCCCGAGACGCCCGTCCCGCATCACTTGACGGGGTGGCCTTCTGTAGGAGCGAACTATCCGGCAAGCAGCTGATACCGGTGTTGTTCAAAATCCAGCAGGTCACGCCGCGCTGGCTGTCGTGCTGGACGCTGATGACTTGCTCGCTGGCGGCGGCTTGGCCGGCGATCAGCAGCAAGGCGGTTGTGATCATTGCTCGCATGGGGAGAACTCCCGCTCACTTGGATTCTGACGCATCGCGAGGTCGATCTCTGCGTCGAGTTCTCGCTCAGTTAGCATGTTGCCCCGTTGATCGCGCGGCACTAGATCCTGCCGCGGCGTGTTAAACGCCACGTCGCGCAACCATTCATAGCGACGAGCGTTCGCCGCCATTATCACGCGAGCATCGATGTGCAGAGAGGGCTGGGCAGCGTTTGCCAGAGCGTCGAGCAACAGCTGCTGGCGCTTCTGACCATCTGTGTACTGTCTAACAGCCTGGACAAATACGGCGTTCATGCTGCGGTCGCTGCCGTTGGCAATTGCCTCGATTTCTGCGCGAAGCCCGTCAGGTACCGGGGCGAGGCCTGCGCCTACATGGGCGGCGCGATGTTCACCAAGAAGAACGAACCCACCGACAACCCAGCGTTGGATCGCTGTGGCGGCTGGTGGAGCAGCTGCAAGCTGCGCGGCAACACTCGCCGATTTGGCGGCTCAATGGGCGCGAGCCTGATCACCAGTTCGAGGTAACCCATGCGCATTAACAGACAGCTGCAGGACGCGATTCGCGCCCACGCGGAACAGTCGTACCCGGCTGAAGCCTGTGGTCTTCTGATCAGCACCGCCGCCGGCCGCGAGTACGTGCCGTGCGCCAACCGGGCAAAGACAGATCGCGAAAACTTCCAAATCTGTGAGCGAGATCAGGCTGCCGCAGAGGATCGCGGCGAAGTGCTGGCGATCATTCACAGCCACCCCGACAAAGCGCCCACGCCGAGCATGGCCGATCGGGTCAGTTGTGAGTTGCACGAACTGCCTTGGGGCATCGTCGGGTGGCCTGGCGGTGAGTTCGAATGGTTCAAGCCTTCTGGCTTTCAGGCGCCGCTGCTGGGCCGCGACTTCTCCCACGGCCTGCTCGATTGCTGGGCGGCGTGCCGCGACTGGTACGCACGCGAGTCTGGGCTGCAATTGCCTAACTTCGAGCGACAGGATTTGTGGTGGGAAGACGAAACCGGGCCGAGCCTTTATGAGGACAACTTCAAAGCCACCGGCTTTTACCAGGTGAGCGCGGCGCGGCGCGGCGACATGCTGGTGTTGCAGATCCCAACGCCGGGCCGTAACTGCTTCCACCCCAACCACGCAGTGATCTATCTGGGCGACGAACCCGCGCTGGTGAGCGAACCCGCTGCCACTCTCGGTGGTGCTGGGCCGTTCATTTACCACCATATGCCTGGGCGACTTGCCAGCCGTGAGATTTACGGCTGGTCGATGGCCAACCGGGTAAAGCTGATTCTCCGGCACAAGGATTACCGACCATGAAGCGCACCATCAAACTCGGAGGAGTGCTGGGTAAGCGTTTTGGGCGGGAGTACGTCCTTGATGTCAATGGTGTGCTGGATGCCACGAGCGCGCTGTGCAACCTGAAGCCGGGCTTCGAGCAGTTCATGCGCACCGCAGAAGAGCGGGGCTTGGTCTTCGCTGTGTTCGTCGACGAACGCAATATCGCCCCGGAAGAACTGGCCATGAAAGACCCCAGCGCCGGCGCTATCCGCATCATGCCGATCATTCAGGGCAGCAAGCAGGCGGGCATGTTTCAAACGCTGCTGGGCGTGGCGCTGATCGTGGCGGGCTTGTTCACCGGCGGTACCACCTCGGCGCTGGGCATGGGGTTGCTGGCCACCGGCGCGGCTGTCGGGCTGGGTGGTGTGGTACAGATGCTTTCACCCACCACCAAGGCGAACACCAGCGACCGCAACGAAGACGGCAACAACCCCAGCTACGGCTTCGGCGGCGCGGTGACCACCATCGCTCAAGGCAACCCCTATCCGCTGCTCTATGGCGAGCGAGAGATAGGCGGGGCTATCGAGTCCGGTGGCATCTACACCCAAGACAACATTTAACTCGCATCGTGGATGCCTGACATTAGATCTTGTTTTTGCTGCTGTCGGGCGAGGTCGGATTGTTTTTTCGCGAGTCATTGGAACTCGCTTTTTGCTGTTTTTCTGGAGTTTGCTGGGCTCGATCTGGAAGGGGGGTTCTGAGTGTTTCAGACTTTAACCATTTCATGCTGCGCAGAGTCATCTTTGCAAATAGAGACGTGGCTTCGGCTCTGGCTCCTCCCAGCTCATAAAATTCATGTGCCAGCTCGGTGCATCGATTTTTTGCGGGAATTGTTGTGTTTTTTATATATTCGAGTATCGCTAATGCTTGTTTTGGGTCAGTGCATTTGAAATGAACGTAGTCCCCTTCCAGTACGTACCAGACTCCATTCGGCGCATCTTCAAGCGGTTCCCCATTAGCATTCGTTGGAAATAATGTAAAAACAGTCATGATTGAACTCCCTGTATTAAGACCGATGCTTATAGCAAGCTGACGGAAATGTTCACAGTCCTGCACCGATTTTTACCAATCTAAATTGCTATTTCCCCAACCCGCCTCGGCGGGTTTTTGCATTCAGGAGGGCGCATGAGCGCAGCAGCAAAGAAGGCTTCGCGCGCAGCACCGAGAAAGCGCCGCGCTGTCGCTGGCAGCAAGGGCGGGCAGGCCAAGCAGAAGCAGCCGAGCATCGCCACCAATAGCGTGCCGTCGATTGCTACCGCGCGAATCGTCTATCTCTGGAGCTGGGGGCCAATTGTTGGGCCGGTGAACGGGCTGCGCTCAATCAAGCTCGATGGCACTCCGGTGCAGGCCGAAGACGGCACGCTCAACTACCCCGGTGTGAAATGGCAGTTCCGCTCCGGTGAATTGAACCAGCCACGGCTGGATGGCATCTCGGAAGCCAGCAACGAAATTCAGGTCAACCAGGAGTTGCGCAGCACCAGCCCCTGGCTGCACAGCATCACCAATTCGCAGATTGATGCGGTGCGGCTTCGCTTCGGCTGGCCACAACTGCAGAGCCAGGACGCTAGCGGCAACATCAACGGCGTTCGGATCGAATATGTCGTTGAGGTCTCGACTGACAGCGGCCCATATTTGCAGGTCCTGAGTTCGTTCGTTGATCGCAAAAACGTCACCAAGTACGAGCGATCGCATCGGATCGACTTGCCTGCCGGAAGTCGCTGGACGATCCGCGCGCGGCGCCTGACGCCAGAGGCGAACAGCTCGCTGGTGCAAGACGGGATGCTGGTCGAGGCTATTGCCGAGGTTGTCGACAGCGATCAGGAATACCCGCTGACCGCCGTGGGTTGCCTCGAGTATGACGCCCAGCAATTCGGCGGCGATATCGCCAAGGTCGCCGCCCTGATGCGTGGTCGCATTATTCGTGTGCCGGCCAACTACAACGCCGACACCCGTACGTATTCGACTGGCGGCCCCGGTACCAGCAACGGTGTTTGGGACGGCACCTTCAAGGAGGCTTACACCAACAACCCGGCGTGGATCTTTTACGATCTGGTGCTGCATCCGTATTACGGGCTTGGCGAGCGCATCGACGCAACAATGGTTGATCGATGGTCGTTGTACCGAATTGCCCAGTACTGCGACCAGATGGTGCCGGATGGCAAGGGTGGTCAGGTTCCGCGGTTCACCTGCAACTTGTATTTCCAGAAGCAAGCCGAGGCCTACGCCGTGCTGCAGGATCTGGCCTCGATCTTTCACGGCATGGCCTATTGGGATGGTAGCCAGATCGTCGTCAATGCCGATATGCCTGGTGATCCGGTGTACACCTACAGTCCCGCCCAGATCCTGAACAACGGCGAAATCAAATACGAGGGCACTCGCGCGCGGGATCGGCATACGCTGGCCATGGTCTCCTGGGACAATCCGGATCAAGGTTTTGAGACCGACAAGGAGCCGTTATTTGATGACGAGACCATGACCGAGCTAGGCATGGTGCGCGAGCTTTCAGTAGATGCCATTGGCTGCACATCGCTTGGACAGGCTCAGCGCGCCGGCCAGTGGGCGCTGTTGACCGAGCAGTTGCAAACACGAGGCGCCACCATGCGCGTGGGGTTGGATGGGCAAATTCCCAAGCCTGGTCAAGTTATCGCGATAGCCGATCCGTCGTTGGCCGGGCGTGCGAATGGCGGGCGTATCTCGGCGGTCGCTGGCCGGGTCATTACGCTTGACCGGGACACTCCGGTTCCAGCAGGCGCTCGACTCCTCGTAAACCTGCCGAGTGGCAAGTCGGAAGCCCGTGTAGTCCGGTCTGCTGTCGGCCGGGCGATCACTGTCATGGCGGATTACAGCGAAGCGCCAGAAGCTGAATGCGGGTGGGCGCTCGACTACGACGACCTAAAGCTGATGCAGTTTTATGTGCGCAACGTGACGCGCCCGGAATGGCACCAGTTCCAGCTGGAAATGATTCAGCACGAACCCAGCAAGTTTGACGCGATCGACTTCGGCGCCGTGGTTGATACTCGGCCAATCACCGGGATTCCTATCGGCACTCAGGCCGCACCAGCCCGGGTGTTGATCAGTCAGAACGTTGTGGTCGAGCAAGGCATTGCCGTGACCAGTATGGCGATCGCCTGGGACGCTGCTCCTGGTGCGGTCGGTTACGACGTCGAATGGCGTTGGGGGGCGCGGGAGTGGATCAAGGTTCCGCGCACCGGTGAGCTGATGGTCGACGTTCGCGGGATCTATTCGGGTCAGTACCTGGCGCGTGTGCGCGCGGTCAGCGCCATGAATGTCTCATCGGTGCCGACCAACTCGGTATTGACCGACTTGCTTGGCAAAACCGGCTTGCCGCCGGCGGTTACGCATCTCACCGCGACATCCTTGCTCTTCGGGATTGAACTCAAGTGGGGTTTTCCGGCTGGAGCAGAGGACACTCAGCGCACCGAGATTTGGTATGGCTCGTCACCGTCTCGAGAAGACGCCATTAAGCTGGCTGATTTGGCTTATCCGCAGAACGACTACAGCATGCAAAGCCTGCTGGCGGGAGCCACCTTCTTCTTTTGGGCTAGGTTGGTGGATCGTACGGGTAACGTCGGACCATGGTACCCAGAGGGGATTGGCGTAATGGGCCAAGCCAGTTCCGACGCTGGCCCGATCCTTCAACTAATCAAGGGGCAGATCACCGAGACGGAACTCGGCGAGGATCTGCTGGCAGAAATCGAGAAGATCCCAGGCTTGCAGGCGCAGATCGATGCGTTGGATGGCTTGAAGGGTTACGACCGCGAAGCCACTTATGAGGAGTACGACCTCGTAGTGCAGGGCAAGCGGATCTATCAGGCCACTGGCCCGGTACCGCTCAACATGCCGCCGCCGAATCCAATCTACTGGCTCGATGTGGGGCAGACGGTGGAAACCGCCAATGCGCTTGCTCAGCAAGTGGCGACCAACACCGCCGAGATCATCGAGATCGACGGAGTTGTTACTGCCCAGGCCACGGCGTTCGAAGCCCTTCGCGCCTCTTATCGAGACGATGACGGCGCTGGCGATCTCGCGGACGCGATCAAAAGCCACACAAGCACCGCCGCGATCGCTTCCGAATCGAAGGTTCGCGCCTCCGAGAGCGAAGCAATGGCCGGGCGCCTAACGACCTTCGACGCCAAAATCGGAGAGAACGCGGCGAACATCACCGAGCTTGAGGAAGTGGTGGTCACCAACCAGCAGGCCTCTGTACAGCAGATCACTCAGCTGAGCACGACCGTCGGCAGTCAGCAAACAGCAATCGAGCAAAATACGTCGATAGTCAACGACGTGAACGGGAAGATATCGGCCAGTTGGTCGGTGAAGATGCAATACAACTCCGGCACGGGCCAGTACATCGCTGCCGGTATCGGGCTTGGCATTGAAAACGGGCCTGCAGGATTGCAGAGCCAGTTCCTGGTGAGTGCCGACCGTTTCGCCATCGTCAACACCATTGCCGGGGGCGCGATCGCAGTGCCGTTTGCAGTGCAGGGCGGGCAGGTGTTCATGAACTCGGCGTTCATCCAGGACGGAACGATCACCAACGCGAAGATCGGTAGCTATATCAGCTCGACCAACTACATCGCCGGCCAGCAAGGCTGGATCCTGAACAAAGACGGCACACTCGAAATAAACGGCATCGTTCCTGGCCAAGGGCGCTTGGTGATCAACTCACTGAACGTCTCGGTCTACGACGCCAACAACGTGCTGCGTGTTCGTCTCGGCTATCTGGGGTAATAAATGGGGCAATTTGGACTGCGTGTCTTTAACGAGAGTGGTCAGCTCGCGATGGACACCAACAGCTTCACCTATCAAGTGATCTGGGAGGGTGTCATCGATTTCAGTGGGTCCGTTCCCAGCTACACGCTGAACATTTCGGGTTTCAACCCGGCCAACTGCGTGTTCATGATCATCCCGACGAGGCTGCAGGACGTGCAGCCATCAGAGACGGACGGCAGCGCTAACCAAAAATCCTATCCATTCGTCACTACCGCGGTAGGCCAGGTTGTTGTGCTCAAGAAAAACCCCTCAGCGAGCGCTTCCACAATTGGGTCATCGGTAGTGGCCAAGGCTTACGCGATTAGGTATGGGACATGAGTTACGGTTTTCAGAGCATCAATGACAACGCTTTCGTGCAAATCGACTCGGAGGCTCCACGGCTCTGTATGTTGACGCGCGGATCGTATTCAGGGACGGCCAATGCCACGGCAACATTTCCTCGCGCAGTAACGAGCCAAGATCCACCGCTTGTTTTCATTCGTCCTGATCAAACGGGGGTAATTCAGGTTCCGTACTCGGTCTGGTTCACCGGAGGCCCTGGCAACTGGACGGGGTTTTCAATGAACGCCTCAAAGGTCAATGAGTCGTTGAGCGGTCAGTATTTCGTTGCGGCATGGGCGTCGATGGGCACCGCCTCCTATGGTCTTCGCTTATGGGATCAGAACGGTGCGCTTTGCTATGACAGCGGTGCGCCGGCGGTCATCGTGACATTCGCGGTGGGAGACTGGACGTATATAGGCACTGAGCAACTGAGTGTTGGTCGCCGATATATCTGGGGCATCAACAAAGCGCTTGGAGCTGGGGAGTACGTATCAATAAACCCTTTCACTATGGCCTGTCATAACGAAGGTACCGGCGGTAGTTGTGCGATCGGCGTCGATTACGCCAACGGCCGAATCATGATGTACAGCCTCGCTTTCACTGCGTGGACCAATCAGGGCCACCGCCCGTTTCTCTGCGCCAAATTGCTGGCCTGAATCTTTCATTTCTGGAGATACACAATGCCCTGGTACAAGACGGGAACGGTCTCTGTCACCCAAAATTCCAATGCGGTGATCGGAACAGGCACTGCTTTTATTGCAAACAGCCGAGTCGGTGATGGTTTTCGCGGCCGGGACGGTCGTTGGTACGAGGTGACCAACATCGCCAGCAATACCGCGCTGTCGATCTCGCCGAACTACGAAGGCCCGACAGTGGCAGGCGGCTTCTACGCCATCATGCCAGTGCAGGGATACCAGAAAGATCTGTCCGATCAGGTCCGCACAATCCTCAATGACTATGGCGAAAAACTGGCTGAACTCGGGACTACCGGCAATTACGAAATTCTTCCGCTGACCAAGGGCGGTACCGGAGCTACTAATCTTGCAAGCGCGCGCGAGGCGCTTCAGATTGATGACGTGCAGCCCATCAGCAAAGGCGGTACTGAGTCGAATACAGTTGCCGGCGCCCGCGCCAAGCTTCAGGTTGGGCCGCGCCGCAACCTGATCATGAATCCGCTCTTCAACGTCAATCAGCGGATTTACGCCGCCGAGGCAACAACGGCCGCCGGTCAATACACGTTCGACCGCTGGCGCATTGTCACCTCTGGACAGAGCCTTTCCTCCCAGGTCAACAAGAATGGTCGAACTGTAAATCCGCCCTCTGGCGGGCTTGAACAGGTGATAGAAGGGAGCTTCATTGGCGGGGGGATTTACACCTTGTCCTGGGAAGGCACTGCTACAGCAACAGTCAATACCGTAGTGGTCGCGAACGGCGCTCAGGTAACGCTGACCGCCGGATCAAACAGCACGATCAGGTTCATCGGCGGAACGCTGTTCTATCCGAAGCTTGAGCTGGGCAGTCTGCCAACGGGGTACGAGGACCGGAGTTATGGTGAAGAGCTGATTCTCTGCCAGCGCTACTACGAGAAGTCCTATCCGACGGACATCAAGCCCGGAACAGTTTCTGGATTTGCACCACCAAACATTTCCAACGGTATGACCCTTTCTTGCTCAGGATCCGGCACTCGGGCAATGGGGCGGACCAAGTTCTCGGTTGAGAAGAGATCCACCCCAACGCTGCGATATTGGGACCAGCAGGGGATCGTAAATGCCTTTACTGTGGGTAATTCCGATGGCGGAGTTCAGACCAATGGATTCACGGGAGATACATTTCGCACTGTTCAGGCAAGCACGGCGTACGTCTGGGCGCACTGTGCTCGTAATGCTGGTGAAACATTTCTTTGCCACTGGGAGGCGTCTGCCGAGCTATGAATTACAAGCAATCAGAAGGCGAAAGTGTCACCACTGACACCGGGTTCTGGATTCCAGCGGACCCGGAAAACACGGAATGGCAGGCCTACCAGCTATGGCTGGCTGTAGGTAATGCACCGGACCCAAGGTTCAGCGAGGACGAGTTGAAAGCTCAGAAACTTATTGAGGCTTCGCTTGAAATTTCGCGGCTGCGTGCAATCGCAGATTACAACATCAAGCCTTTGCAGGATGCGGTGGATATTGATGAGGCTGGTGCCGAAGTCTTGGCTAGTCTGAGGCTCTGGAAAAAATACCGAGTCGCTCTCAGTAAGGTCGAAGCGCAAATGGGGTATCCGATGACGATTGAGTGGCCTGCCTCACCACCGGAAGCCAAGCCAAACGCCGATCAAGATTAACCGGCGCTGTAACTCCAATAACCAACCGTGTGTTGGGCATCCGGCTTAGGGTGCCCAACACGCGGTTGGTTACTTGAGAAATAATAATTTCTTGATGGAATCAGTCAGGCTAAGGCCTTGGTGTATATAGAATGTGTTTGTTGTTGGCCCATTCATCGGCAATAACTTGTTTTCATCGTGATCATAACGTCGTGCAACATATCCCAATGACTTCATGATTGTGGATACGTTGTGCCAATCTGAGTTTTCTACCATTATTATTGGCTTCGATCGCTCGATTGTTCTTTTTAATCCGCGAAGAACCATCGACTCGGCGCCTTCGACGTCAACCTTAATTAGGTCGGGAGATAATTTTAAATCATCACCAACCCTCAAGTCGCATTTGACCTTCTCCAGCCTTGTAAGCCCGCCGCGCTCCAAGAACTTTTGCTTGACCCAGGGTAATTCGTAGTATGAGTCTGTTATAGAAGCCTCTTCTATGAAGGCCTCCTCGTTTGAATATGGTATGTTTAAATAAAAGCTGCCCCCTTTATCGGCTAGGCCGTAGGGGTTTATTTCTATGTTTCCGGGTACTTTGCTCGCCAAGCTATTTAATTCGTCTATAAGTATCGGGTTTGCTTCATACGAGTGAATGGTCGCATCTGGAAAAAGTATTCGGAAGGATATAATGCTTTGGCCAAGATTTGCACCTATGTCGAGTATTGTGTTGATGCGTCTTGAGCCTATTGTGAAACCATAAAAATCAGTGTCATGAACTTCTTTGGTTTTCCATCGTTGCATCACTGCTTCTGATAAGTGCTTTAGTTCCATGAGCGACTCAATCCTATTTTATTTAACAGAATAAACCTCAGAGCGCCACTGTACGTCTAATCCTTCCTGGAGAAAAGAATGTCTATCACATCGCAGCAGCTGCTGCAGATCCTCCCGAACGCCGGCCAACGAGCCGGCGTTTTTGCACCTGTCCTAAATACGGCGATGCAGCGGTACCAAATCGTTGGCAACAAACGCACCGCCGCGTTCATTGCTCAGATTGGCCATGAGTCGGGCCAGCTTCGTTACGTCCGCGAGATTTGGGGGCCAACCGCCGCCCAGCATGGGTATGAGGGGCGCGAAGACTTGGGCAACACCGTGGCCGGCGATGGCAGGAAGTATTGCGGGCGCGGCCTAATCCAGATCACCGGCCGCGCCAACTATGTCAAGTGCGGCGAGGCGCTGGGGCTTGACCTGATCACCCATCCCGAACTGCTCGAGTTGCCTCAGCATGCTGCGATGTCGGCGGCATGGTTCTGGAAACAGAGCGGGTTAAACGATTTTGCTGATCGGGACCAGTTCAATACCATCACCCGGCGTATCAACGGTGGGTTGAACGGATTGGCTGATCGGGTGGAGCTTTGGGATAAGGCCCGCGAGGTGCTGGCGTGACCGTTCCGTGGCGGTTGATTGGCGTGCTGGGGCTGGTGGTCGGCAGCTTCGGCAGCGCCTGGCAGTTTCAGGATTGGCGTTACGGCCAGCAGCTTGCCGAGCAGGCAAAGCTGCATGCCGAAACCCTAAACCAACTGATCCAGGCCGCCGCAACCGCGCAGCAGGCCGAGCAGGACAAGCGACTCGCGCTCGAGCAGCGCCTGGCAGCCAGCGAGCAAACTCACTTCAGGAAAATGACTGATGCCCAACGTGACCAAGATCGCCTGCGCGATCGCCTTGCCACTGCTGATTTGCGGTTGTCAGTACTCCTCGACGCAACCGACGTTGCCAAAGGTTGCGACGTGCCAACCACCGCCAGCGCCGGCGGCGTGGGTCATGCAGCCGTACGCGCCCGACTTGACCCGGCGCATGCTCAACGAATTATCGCCATCACCGACAACGGCGACCGTGGATTGATCGCCTTGCAGGCCTGTCAGGCGTATGTTCGGGGTGTGACACGGTGACAGCTAGTTGCGCTGAAAACTATTTAGGGATAAGGGCGATTAGTTGGTCATAGAATGTTTCGGGTGTGAGCTTGATGGTTACATCGAGGAAATCTTCCTTGGCGATCCATTCTTTATTTATGTAATGAAAATACTGAACGCCGTCGAAAAGGCCATCAATTTTTATAGAGTACTGTTCGTCAAGGACGTTTGGCGAAATCGACACTTTCTTGTCCAGAACAGTTATGTCAAGGGAGGTAAGGGTCAGACCTCCCAAACTCACTGATGGCCCCATCAGCGCCTGAATTCCACTTACCTTTGGAACCCAGTTACGTATCTCTAGCATCTTATGGCCGATCAAATTTTTGAACTCAGCAGCTTTTGCCTCCTTGTCTATCTCCGCGCTTCTCTTTTTTTCTTCAAAGCGCTGTAATGCCTGAATCAAGTCTTCCTTGCTCGACATGTTTTTTCCTCTGTAAGTTTTCGTGCGTACGGGCGCAGGTAGTGCTCTGCGGCCATTTATATTTTGGAGCTCCCTTCGGCCCTCCGAAAAGCTGTCTAAAACTAGCTCACTCTCTCCCGGTTTTACTAGGGGGAAATCCACTCAAATGACAGAAGATTTTTAGATAGAGATGCTGAAAGCCAGGGTATACGGGGCCTATGCACTGCTCAAGCTCATACTGCTGCATTATTGGGCGGGGCGCATTACCTTCGCAGTCTACTGGTCAGACAATCGAGAACTCAGCTTTTTCGGGCGGCGATCTTTCTTCACACCAGACCGTCCCAAGATTTCGTCTATCAATTTATAAAAATCTTCTGAAGTCGGAGGCTTACGGGCGGATAGGCTGGATCTTTGGCCCAACATCGCGGGGCCACGCTGTTTCCGCACCGATTGCGGTGCGTCGAACAGAGGAGGTGGCGCCTCTACCCTTTGAGGTTTTTCTATCGAGTTTTCCTCGATGTAAGCATCTGCCCATTTGTCTAGCTCAACCCGGTCAAAGCCTATACCTTGCCCGCCGATCGGGAACTCGCGCACATATGGCCGGACGACCTTGTTGAATACGTCTCGGCACATACCCAAATATCCTGGCGCCAGCTTTGCTCTAATTATGCGGGGCTGAAAGGTGAGCTTGGTCATGGGCTGAGACCTCAATGATTTGGTGTGACCTCCATCAGACTCTGCAGCGAGCGCCCAAGCGGTTGGGGGAGATGGAGGCCGCACCAGCACCGAATCGTAGCACTCCCTCCAAACTGCGAACGCCCATCCGTCGAGCCGATGCCCAACGCATTATCGCCATCACCGACACGGCGACCGGGGTTGATCGCGCTGAAGGCGTGCCAGGCCTACATCAAAGCTCTGGCACAGGGTGGTCACGAGTGAAACTATTCAAATTCAGGAAAATTCTCTAAGTTGTCTCGTTTGCTGTTGTTCTTGTTTGTTGTGAGGTAGACCTCATCAATAACGTGAACCTGCGCGCCGACTTTATATTTACCATCTGTTGTGGCTGTTCTGGTTTGAAAAGTTGCCTTGTTGAGTCGAATTAAGTCTGCAACAAAAGCCCTTGCAACAATTCTATCTAAGCCGATAGAAGTTGGTTTTTCCTCTTTAACGACGAGCCACTCGATATGTTTTCGGTCATTAGAGTATTTGACAGCTGTAATGCAGAAATCCGCCATGATCATTTCCTATGTTGATGGCCAAATGCCGCACACAGGATGGTACAGCCGGCTAGCACTTTCAAGGTGCCTGGCTATACGGAAATCTCGTACCAATTTTTGTACCATTCCTGCGTTTTTTAGGGGGAATTAGGGGGTTGAATGCCCCCTGAAGCCCTTTAAAACCCCCAGACCAAAAACGCCAGCTAATCCGCACATAAAGTCCTTACCGGTTTTTCCGTTGGGGAGGGTGTTTCTTCAGCGGCCGAAATGGCCGGTACTCAGAAACTGACCCGGCGCGGTTGTGGGAGTTTTAAAACGATAAGTTATAAGCGGCGCCGTCAGACCAGTGGGCCACCGTCATGGCCCGTGGTCTTCAGTTCATTTGCCGCGAATCAACCGACGTAATGCAAAGCGGTTGGGGTGACAGGCTTCGGCGACACTGCGTGGCAGCGGTAGCGGTTCGTTGTCCAGCCACGCAGCGAGCAGTTCGCCGGACAATGGCGCGGTGATCAGCCCGCGAGAACCGTGGCCGCTGTTGACGTATAAACCGTCCAGCCAAGGGCAGGCGATGTCCGGCACTTGGCGCGCGTCTTTGCTCAGCACCGAGTAGGTGTCGAGGAACGCTTCGCGGTCGGCGAGGGGGCCGACAATCGGCAAATAGTCAGGGCTGGTGCAGCGGAAGGCTGCGCGGCCCTGAAGATTTTCGACGGGCTGTTCGCTGATGTGCAGACGCGTAACCAGATCGCTTGAGATCTCTTCGAGCATCGCCAGATTGCCCACGTGTTCGGCGGTGGTTGGCGTCAGGTCATCGCTGTTGAAATCGAAACTGGCGCCGAGGGTGTGTTCGCCTAGACGGGCAGGAGCGACGTAGCCTTCGGCGCAGACCACAGTGGCCAGTGCCTGGCTTTCTGCAGTTTCGGCGAGACGGGTGATCTGCCCGCGAATGCGCTTGAGCGGTAACTCGGCGCTCTGCGCAAAACATTTGATGTCGGCAGCACCGGCCAACACCACGACCGGCGCGCTGGCGAGCAAGCGGTCACCGTCGAGGGCTTGCCACTGGTCATCGACCCTGCGCAGTTGCAGTGCTTGGCAATGGTTGAGCAGTTCGATGTTCGCCTGCGCCGCTTGCGCCTGACACAGCGCCGGCGGATGCACCCAACCGCCTTCGGGATAGTACAAGCCGCCATGGGCCAGACCGACTCCGGCACGGGCCTGCGCCTTGGGCTGATCCAGCCACTGCAACAGGTCTTCCGGGAAGGCTTCGGCCAACTGGGCGTGACGCTCGGCTTCCTTGGTATTGAACGCCAGTTGCAGCACGCCGCAAGCGTCCCAGTCGGTGCCGCGTTGCAGGGTTTCCAGCAGGCGTCGGGTGTAACCGAAACCGCTGACGATCAGTTGCGACAGTGCCGTGCCGTGGGCAGACAATTTCAGGTACAGCACGCCCTGCGAATTGCCCGAGGCTTCTTGCGCCACCGCCGCATGGCGTTCGAGCAACGTCACCTGCCAGCCGCGTGCGGCCAGGCTGGCCGCCGTGGCGCAGCCGGCGAGACCGGCGCCAATCACCAGCGCTCGACGTTCAGCCGCGATCGGTGCAGGACGAGCGAACCAGGGTTTTTCCGGTGTCGGCGGCGTCACTTCCGCCGGCCAGCCGAGAAACTCGCCACGGAGGATTTCCCACTTGTGACCGATGCCCGGCGTGCGCTTCATTTTGAACCCGGCGGCGTTGAGCAAACGGCGGACCCAACCGGTACTGGTGAAGGTGCTGATGGTTGAGCCGGGCGCTGCCAGTCGCGCCAGTTCGACAAACAGTTCGGCAGTCCACATGTCGGGGTTTTTTGCCGGGGCGAAACCGTCGAGAAACCACGCATCAATCTGCGCGTCGAGCTGCGGCAGTTGTTCCAGGGCATCGCCGATCAACAGCGTCAGCGTCACGCGGCCGTGGGCCAGGGTGATGCGCTGAAAGCCGGCATGGATCGCCACGTAATGCGTCAGCAACTGATCGGCCAGCGGCTTGAGTTCCGGCCACAGGGCCAAGGCACGTTTCAGGTCGGCGGGGCTCAGCGGGTATTTTTCGACGCTGACGAAATGCAGGCGCGCACCCGCCATGGCGTGTTGCTCGAACAACTGCCAGGCGCAGAGAAAATTCAGCCCGGTGCCAAAACCGGTTTCACCGATGACCAGTCGCCCACCCGCCGGCAGCGCGGCAAAACGCTCGGCCAGGCGGTTCTGTTCGAGGAACACGTAACGGGTTTCTTCCAGCCCCGACTGATCGGAAAAGTACACGTCATCGAACACCCGCGAACGCGGGCGTCCGTGGTCATCCCAATCGAGTTGGGCGTGGGGCAATACAGGTTTCATGGCAGGCTCGGCAACGACAAGGCGGCCATTCTAGCCGATCGCGCAGGGGCTGCTTGATCCATGGCAAGGCTTGCGCCCGTTGACTCACGGACAATCCGCCAGCCGCGGGAATTTCTGCGCCGCTGCTGTGCCCAATCCGCTAGTCTTGCTGAATCCTGGAAGGAGCCGTCCCATGTTTGAATCCGCTGAAATCGGTCACGCCATCGACAAAGACACCTTTGATGCGGCCGTCCCGGCATTGCGTGAAGCCTTGCTCGAAGCTCAGTTCGAACTGCAGCAGCAGAAGCGTTTTCCGGTGATCATCTTGATCAACGGCATTGAAGGCGCGGGCAAGGGCGAGACGGTCAAGTTGCTCAACGAGTGGATGGACCCGCGCCTGATCGAAGTGCGCACCTTCGATCAGCAGACCGATGAGGAGTTGTCACGGCCTCCGGCATGGCGCTACTGGCGAATGCTCCCGGCCAAGGGGCGCATGGGCATTTTTTTCGGCAACTGGTACAGCCAGATGCTGCAGGGGCGGGTGCATGGCCTGTTCAAGGATCCGCGTCTGGATCAGGCGATCGCCGGCGCCGAGCGTCTGGAAAAGATGCTCTGCGATGAAGGCGCACTGATTTTCAAATTCTGGTTTCACCTGTCCAAAAAACAGATGAAGGCCCGGCTCAAGGCGCTGGCTGATGACCCGCTGCACAGCTGGCGCATCAGCCCGCTGGACTGGCAGCAATCGGAAACCTACGACAAGTTCGTCAAATACGGCGAGCGCGTGCTGCGCCGTACCAGTCGCGATTACGCGCCGTGGCATGTGATCGAAGGCGCCGACGCCAACTATCGCAGCCTGGCGGTCGGCAAGATTCTCCTCGAAGGTTTGCAAAATGCGCTGAAGCGTCCGGACGTGCATCCGCACGATGTCAGCGCCGCGCCGTTGGGCACGCCGGTCGATCAGTTGAACCTGCTCGACAGCCTCGACCTGACCCAGCGTCTGGAGAAGAAAGACTACGAAGAACAACTGATCACCGAGCAGGCGCGCTTGTCTGGGCTGATGCGCGACAAACGCATGCGCCGCCACGCCCTGGTGGCGGTGTTCGAAGGCAACGATGCCGCCGGCAAGGGCGGGGCGATCCGTCGGGTCGCGGCGGCGCTCGATCCACGGCAATACAACATCGTGCCGATCGCCGCACCGACTGAGGAGGAGCGCGCTCAGCCGTACTTGTGGCGCTTTTGGCGGCACATTCCGGCGCGCGGCAAGTTCACCGTGTTCGACCGCTCTTGGTACGGCCGGGTGCTGGTAGAGCGGATTGAGGGTTTCTGCACGCCGGCCGACTGGTTGCGTGCCTATGGCGAAATCAACGATTTCGAAGAGCAGCTGTCCGACGCCGGAGTGATCGTCGTCAAGTTCTGGCTGGCGATTGATAAAGACACGCAGATGGAGCGATTTCAGGCGCGCGAAGCGATCCCCTTCAAACGCTTCAAGATCACCGAAGACGACTGGCGCAACCGCGACAAGTGGGACGCCTATCGCGCTGCCGTCGGCGATATGGTCGACCGCACCAGCTCGGAAATCTCGCCATGGACGCTGATCGAGGCCAATGACAAGCGCTGGGCTCGGGTGAAGGTGTTGCGCACGATCAACCGTGCACTGGAAGAGGCCTTCGAGAAATCCGACAAGCACGCGAAGAAACACAAGGACTGAGCCGATAGACGCGCATACGCGGGGTGAATGATTGTCGCGGTGGTTGATGCGGTGGACTTATGCTCGGTCCACTCTCAACCGACTACAACAATGAGGTATGCCATGCGTGAAGTGGTGATCGTCGACAGCGTGCGGACTGGCCTGGCCAAGTCCTTTCGCGGCAAGTTCAACCAGACCCGCCCCGATGATATGGCGGCTCATTGCGTCAACGCGCTGCTTGAGCGCAACGACATCGACCCGGCCAGCGTCGAGGATTGCATCGTCGGCGCCGGCTCCAACGAAGGCGCGCAGGGCTACAACATCGGCCGTAACGTCGCGGTGCTGTCGCGTTTGGGCACCGGCACCGCCGGCATGACCCTCAACCGTTTCTGTTCATCGGGCTTGCAGGCGATTGCGATTGCTGCCAACCAGATTGCCTCGGGTTGCAGCGACATCATCGTTGCCGGCGGCGTCGAGTCGATCAGCCTGACGATGAAAAGCGTCAACACCGATCACCTGATCAACCCGCTGCTCAAACAGCAAACGCCGGGCATCTACTACACGATGGGCCAGACCGCCGAAGTGGTCGCGCGGCGTTATGGCGTCAGCCGTGAAGCGCAGGATCGCT
Organism: Pseudomonas sp. B21-041; assembly: GCF_024748675.1. Classification (NCBI taxonomy): domain Bacteria; kingdom Pseudomonadati; phylum Pseudomonadota; class Gammaproteobacteria; order Pseudomonadales; family Pseudomonadaceae; genus Pseudomonas; species Pseudomonas sp. B21-041. Next base: position 4,586,900 of record NZ_CP087175.1, on the reverse strand, counting down.
ATTCATTGCAGAGCCAGATCCGCACCGCTCAGGCGCAGGCTGCCGGACTGTTCAACGATGAAATCGTGCCGATGGCGGTGAAGTACCGCGTCGAGGACAAAAACACCGGTGCAGTGCAGATTCTCGACGGTGTGGTTGATCGCGACGACTGCAATCGCCCGGACACCACCTATGAAAGTCTCGCCGGGTTGAAACCGGTGTTTGCTGAGGATGGTTCGGTCACGGCGGGCAACTCGTCGCAGCTGTCCGACGGTGCGTCGATGACGCTGGTGATGAGCCTGGAGAAAGCCTTGCAGTTGGGCCTCAAGCCGAAAGCATTTTTTCGCGGCTTCACCGTGGCCGGTTGCGAGCCGGACGAAATGGGCATCGGCCCGGTGTTCTCGGTGCCGAAGCTGCTCAAGGCCAAAGGCTTGCAGGTGGCGGATATCGATCTGTGGGAACTGAACGAGGCGTTTGCTTCGCAGTGCCTGTACAGCCGGGATCGGCTGGAGATCGATAATGAGAAATACAACGTCAATGGCGGCTCGATTTCCATTGGTCACCCGTTTGGTATGACCGGGTCGCGGCAGGTCGGGCATCTGGTGCGGGAGTTGCAGCGGCGCAATTTGCGTTATGGCATTGTTACCATGTGTGTGGGCGGCGGGATGGGCGCGACGGGGTTGTTTGAGGCGGTTAGCTAAGCCAGAGCATTTTTGTTGTCTGTTCCATTGCTATCGCTGGCAAGCCAGCTCCCACAGGTTTCGTAGCGGTCGCACAAATTGTGTACGCCACTAATCCTGTGGGAGCTGGCTTGCCAGCGATTGGATCACCACCGCTTAACGACTGGAATTCAGTCCTTGCATCCGCGCGATGTAAGCCTGGATTTCCTTCTCAATCTGTACGGCACTCTCAAACGGCCCTTCAAGGGTATTTTCCCGAGTACTGAAATACAGTTCACCATTGACCCGACACACCCGGTCGCTGCGAAAACGCATGGCGGGGGCGCTGTCCTGGGCGCGCATTCCCAACATGAGCGGTCTCCTTGGCTGGTACGCTGAAAGGGATCCAGTGAGCTTATGTCTGAAGCACTTGGCGCGCCCGCCCAGCCGATCAACGGCGCCGCGTCAATTTTATGCTGCGACCTGCACAGTTGCATTCGCGTCCTGGCCTTAACTGTCCCTGTGTCCCGACCTGCTGCGCGCCTAGAATGAGCGCTCTTGTCAGCAGGTTTTGGGGTTTCCATGCACATTTCATCCGGTCGCTGGGTCTACGGCTTGTTCCTGGCGCTGCTGACTGCGTTTTTGTGGGGCATCCTGCCGATCAAACTCAAACAGGTATTGCTGGTGATGGACCCGGTGACGGTGACCTGGTTTCGTCTGCTGGTGTCCGGCGGCTGCCTGTTCATCTATCTGGCGGCGGTCAAGCGTTTGCCGAGTCGCAAAGTGCTGGGGCCGAAGGGCGGCTGGCTGGTGCTGATGGCGGTGCTCGGCCTCGTGGGCAACTACGTGTTGTACCTGATGGGCCTTAACCTGCTCAGCCCCGGCACCGCGCAACTGGTGGTGCAAATGGGGCCGATCATGCTGTTGATCGCCAGTCTGTTTGTGTTCAAGGAGCGCTTCAGTATTGGTCAGAGCATTGGTCTGGCGGTGCTGTTGATCGGTTTTGTACTGTTTTTCAATCAACGTCTGGCGGAGTTGTTGACGTCATTGTCGGATTACACCGCAGGCGTGTTGCTGGTGCTGTTGGCGTCGACGGTGTGGACCTTCTATGCGCTGGGCCAGAAGCAATTGCTGACGGTATGGAATTCGTTGCAGGTGATGATGGTGATCTACCTGTTCTGCGCACTGTTGCTGACGCCGTGGGTGCATCCGCTCGAAGCGCTGAACCTCAGCCCGTTGCAGGGCTGGCTGCTGCTGGCGTGCTGTATGAACACGCTGATTGCCTATGGCGCGTTCGCTGAAGCGCTGGCGCATTGGGAGGCGTCGCGGGTCAGTGCGACGTTGGCGATTACGCCGTTGGTGACGTTTGGCGCAGTGGCCATTGCGGCTTTTATCTGGCCGGACTATGTGCATGCCGAGCAGATCAATGGGCTTGGCTATGGCGGGGCGGTGTTAGTGGTGTTGGGTTCGGCGCTGGTGGCGTTGGGGCCTTCGTTGATTGCCGGGCTCAAGGCGCGGCGCATGCGTATGGCTTGAAGATCAAAAGATCGCAGCCTGCGGCAGCTCCTACAGAGGACGCATTCCAATGTAGGAGCTGCCGCAGGCTGCGATCTTTTGCTGTTTAGCCCTTGGCGCCAGCCTCGATCATATTCTCCGGCCGCACCCACGCATCAAACTCTTCATCCGTCAGATAGCCCAACGCCAACGCCGCCTCACGCAAAGTCAGCCCTTCGCTGTAAGCCTTCTTGGCGATCTCCGCCGACTTGTCATAACCAATATGCGGATTCAGTGCCGTCACCAGCATCAGCCCTCGTTCCAGATGTCTGGCCATGACTTCGGCATCTGGTTCCAGCCCGGCAATGCAGTGCTGCTGGAAGTTGCTGCAGCCATCGGCGAGCAGGCGAATCGATTGCAGCAGGTTGTGGATGATCACCGGTTTGAACACGTTCAACTGCAAGTGACCCTGACTCGCGGCAATGCCGATGGTCACGTCGTTGCCCAGCACCTGACAGGCGAGCATCGACAGCGCTTCGCACTGGGTCGGGTTGACCTTGCCGGGCATGATCGAGCTGCCCGGCTCATTTGCCGGCAGCCGCACCTCGGCAAAACCTGCGCGGGGACCGGAGCCGAGCAGGCGCAGGTCGTTGGCGATTTTCATCAGCGCCACGGCGAGGGTTTTCAGCGCACCGGACAGGCTGGTCAGTGGTTCGTGGCCGGCGAGGGCGGCGAACTTGTTCGGCGCGGTGACGAAGGGCAGGCCGGACAGCGCCGCCAGTTCTGCAGCAATCGCCTCACCAAAACCATGCGGCGAATTCAGCCCGGTGCCGACCGCGGTGCCGCCCTGAGCCAGTTCACACACCGCTGGCAATGCAGCGCGGATTGCGCGTTCGGCGTAATCCAGCTGCGCGATAAAACCGGAAAGCTCTTGGCCAAAGGTGATCGGTGTCGCGTCCATCATGTGCGTACGACCGGTCTTCACCAGTTTCATGTGCCGCGCCGCCAGTTCGGCGAGACCACCGGACAGCTCGGCGATCGCCGGCAGCAGTTGTTCCTGCACAGCCTGGGCGGTGGCAATGCTCATGGCGGTAGGGAAGCAGTCGTTGGAGCTTTGCGAGCGGTTGACGTGATCGTTGGGGTGCACCGGCGTCTTGCCGCCGCGCGGATTACCGGCCAGCTCGTTGGCGCGCCCGGCAATCACCTCGTTGACGTTCATATTGCTCTGCGTGCCGCTGCCGGTCTGCCACACGACGAGCGGAAACTGGTCGTCGTGCTGGCCGTCGAGCACTTCGTCGGCAGCTTGCTCGATCAGGCGGGCGATGTCGGCGGGCAAATCGCCGTTACGGTCGTTGACTCGTGCAGCGGCTTTCTTGATCAGGGCCAGAGCGTGCAGTACCGGCAGCGGCATGCGTTCCTGACCAATGGCGAAGTTGATCAGCGAGCGTTGCGTCTGAGCACCCCAGTAGGCGTCGTCCGGGACTTCGATCTGGCCCAGGCTGTCGGTTTCGATACGGCTCATCGTGCACACTCCTGTTGGTCTGTTTGCGCAGTTTAGGCCGGCATCGGCCGTGGTGGTTCCCTCGAACCGATTGTTGACCGGTAAAACCCGGCCAATCAAGCACGGCAAGGCTCGGGGGTTGAGCCACGAGGTTTTTTAGGCGCAGAATGGTCGCCCTTGGGGTTTTACCTCGCCTAGCTGAAAAGGAAACTCGATGACTCGTCTTCGTGCCATCTGCACCGCGGTTGCACTGGTTTGCGCCAGCGGCCAGGTGCTTGCCGATACCGCCAGCCACAACGCCAGTGCTGAAGCTTTCCTGACCCTGGCGCACGCTGACAAGCTGGGCACTCCGGTGTACATGCAAGTGCAGCAAATGTTCGCTCAGCGTTTTGAACAGACCAAAGCCCCGGAAGCCAAGAAAGCCGTTCTGGAAACCTACCAGGCCAAGGCCAACGCCGCCCTGGACCAGGCCATCGGCTGGAACAAGCTCAAGCCTGACATGGTCAAGCTTTACACCAGCAACTTCAGCGAATCCGAGCTGAAAGATCTGGTCGCGTTCTACAAGTCGCCACTGGGCAAGAAAGTCCTGGAAAAAATGCCGCAGCTGACTCAGCAATCGGCCCAGATGACCCAGGCCAAACTGGAAAGCGCCGTGCCTGTCGTCAACAAGCTGCTCGACGACATGACCAAAGAGCTGGACCCGAAAGGCGCTGCTGCGCCGGCCAAGAAGAAGTAAGCGGAGTTCGTGATGACCATGCAACAACGCATCGAATCGACGCTGGCCCTGCTTCAGCCTGAGCACCTGCAAGTGCTGGATGAAAGCCACATGCACAGTCGCGGGTTGCAGACGCACTTCAAGGCCGTAGTGGTCAGCGCGCAGTTCGACGGCCTGAACCGGGTCAAGCGCCACCAGAAAGTCTACGGCACGCTCGGTGAGCTGATGGGCGAGTTCCATGCGTTGGCGCTGCACACCTACACCCCGCAGGAATGGGCAGAGATCGGCGCCGCTCCGGCATCGCCGACCTGTGCTGGCGGCAGTAAGCATTAAGCTTCGGTTTTTTGCTAGAATCCGCAACGCGCCGCTCACCCGGCGCGTTTTTTTTTGAATCCGGTTCACCCTTTGCGAGGGTAGCCACCTGGAGAAATACCCATGACACAACCGATTGTCGTGGCGGCACTGTATAAGTTCGTCACCCTCGAAGATTACGTCAACCTGCGCGAGCCGCTGCTGCAAGCGATGGTCGACAACCAGATCAAAGGCACCCTGCTGATCGCCGAAGAAGGCATCAACGGCACGGTGTCCGGCACTCGCGAAGGCATCGACGGTCTGCTCGCCTGGCTGAAGAACGACCCACGCATGATCGACATCGATCACAAAGAGTCGTACTGCGACGAGCAGCCGTTCTATCGCACCAAGGTCAAACTGAAGAAAGAGATCGTCACCCTCGGTGTCGAAGGCGTCGACCCGAACAAAAAGGTCGGCACCTACGTTGATCCGCAAGACTGGAACGCGCTGATCAGTGACCCGGAAGTGCTGTTGATCGACACCCGTAACGATTACGAAGTATCGATCGGCACTTTCGAAGGCGCCATCGATCCGAAAACCACCAGTTTTCGCGAATTCCCCGACTACATCAAAGAACACTTCGACCCGGCCGTGCACAAGAAGGTCGCAATGTTCTGCACCGGTGGCATTCGCTGCGAGAAAGCTTCGAGCTACATGCTCGGCGAGGGTTTCGAAGAGGTTTACCACCTCAAGGGTGGCATCCTGAAGTACCTCGAAGAGGTGCCGCAGGAAGAAACCAAGTGGCAGGGCGACTGCTTCGTGTTCGACAACCGCGTGACCGTGCGTCACGACCTCAGCGAAGGCGACTACGATCAATGTCATGCCTGCCGCACACCGGTTAGCGTTGAAGATCGCACCAGCGAGCATTACGTTGCCGGCATCAGCTGCCCGCATTGCTGGGACACGTTGAGCGAGAAAACCCGCCGCAGCGCCATCGATCGGCAGAAACAGATCGAACTGGCCAAGGCGCGTAACCAGCCGCACCCGATCGGCTACAACTACAAGCAAGCATCCACCGAGGCTTAACCATGTCTGCGCGCCTGCTCTATGTGATGGATCCGATGTGTTCGTGGTGCTGGGGTTTTGCTCCGGTGGCCAAGGCATTGGTCGAGCAGGCGCAAGCAGCCGGGGTGGAGTTGCATCTGGTGGTCGGTGGTTTGCGCACCGGCAGCGGCTCGGCGCTGGAGCCGACCACGCGTCGCTACATTCTTGAACACTGGCAAGCGGTCACCGATGCCACCGGCCAGGCGTTCAAATTTGACGGCGCGTTGCCCGACGGTTTTGTCTACGACACTGAGCCTGCCTGCCGCGCAATCGTCACGGCGCGCAGTCTGGCGCCGGATTGCGCGTGGAAGTTGGTCGGGCTGATCCAGCAGGCGTTTTACGCTGAAGGCCGCGATGTCACCCAGGCCAGTGTACTGGTCGAGTTGGCGGAGCAGGCGGGTGTGCCGCGCATCGAGTTCGCGGCGTTGTTCGATCATGCCGATCAACACAAAGCCACTCAGGCCGATTTCAGTTGGGTGCAAGATCTGGGCATCGCCGGTTTCCCGACCCTGCTCGCCGAACGCAATGGCCAACTGGCGCTGCTGACCAATGGCTATCAACCGCTCAGCGAACTGTCGCCATTGCTCGGCCGCTGGCTGGAGCGCGCCGCCTGTGCCTGACCTGGCCGATGACACGCCAGCCGTAAAGCGTGTCGACCGGCTGAGCTGGGCAGAAGTCCGGCGACTGGCACTCACTCACAAAAAATCCCTATGGATTGCCAACGGCGTGGCTGTGCTGGCGACGCTGTGCAGCGTGCCGATCCCATTGCTGCTGCCATTGCTAGTGGACGAAGTCCTTCTCGGCCATGGCGATGCCGCGCTGAAAGTCATGAACCATGTGCTGCCGACGATGTGGCAGCAAGCGGCCGGCTATATAGGCCTGATGCTGCTGGTGACCCTTACCCTGCGTTGCAGTTCGCTGTGCTTCGGCGTGTTGCAGTCGCGGCTGTTTGCACAGCTGGCCAAGGACATCGTCTACCGTATCCGCGTGCGTTTGATCGAACGCCTCAAGCGGATTTCCCTCGGCGAATACGAAAGCCTTGGTAGCGGCACAGTCACGACGCACCTGGTCACTGATCTGGATACCCTCGACAAATTCGTCGGCGAAACCCTCAGTCGCTTTCTGGTGGCGATGCTGACGCTGGTCGGCACCGCGAGCATCCTGCTGTGGATGCACTGGAAACTGGCGCTGCTGATTCTGCTGTTCAACCCGCTGGTGATCTACGCCACGGTGCAGTTGGGCAAACGCGTCAAACACCTGAAGAAACTCGAGAACGACAGCACCTCGCGCTTCACCCAGGCGTTGAGCGAAACCCTTGATGCGATTCAGGAGATCCGTGCCGGCAACCGTCAGGGTTTCTTCCTCGGGCGGCTCGGTCTGCGGGCGCAGGAAGTGCGCAACTACGCGGTCAATTCGCAGTGGAAAACCGACGCTTCCAACCGTGCCAGCGGTTTGTTGTTCCAGTTCGGTATCGACATCTTCCGCGCGGCGGCGATGCTTACGGTGTTGTTCTCCGACCTGTCGATCGGCCAGATGCTCGCGGTGTTCAGTTACCTGTGGTTCATGATCGGCCCGGTCGAGCAACTGCTCAATCTGCAATACGCCTATTACGCGGCGGGCGGGGCGCTGGCGCGGATCAACGAACTGCTGGCGCGCGCCGATGAGCCGCAATATCCCGGCGGTGTCGATCCGTTCAAGGGCCGTGACACCGTAGGTATTCAGGTACAGGGCCTGAGCTTCGGCTACGGCAATGACCTGGTGCTGGATCAGCTGAATCTGTCGATTGCTCCCGGTGAAAAAGTCGCGATTGTCGGCGCCAGTGGCGGCGGCAAAAGTACCCTCGTGCAATTGCTGCTCGGGCTGTATACGCCACTGTCCGGCACCATCCGCTTCGGCGGTTCGACCCAGCAGGAAATCGGTCTGGACACGGTTCGCGAAAACGTCGCGGTGGTGTTGCAGCACCCGGCGCTGTTTAACGACACCGTGCGCGCCAACCTGACCATGGGCCGCACCCGCAGTGACGAGGCGTGCTGGCAGGCGCTGGAAATCGCTCAGCTCGAAGCGACCATCCGCGCCTTGCCCAATGGTCTGGACAGTATCGTCGGCCGCTCCGGCGTGCGCCTGTCCGGTGGGCAGCGGCAACGTCTGGCCATCGCGCGGATGATCCTCGCCGAACCGAAAGTCGTGATCCTCGACGAAGCCACCTCGGCCCTCGACGCGGCCACCGAGTACAACCTGCACCAGGCCATGGCGCGCTTCCTCAATGGCCGCACCACGCTGATCATTGCCCACCGACTGTCGGCGGTGAAACAGGCTGATCGCGTGCTGGTGTTCGATGGTGGCCAGGTCGCTGAAGACGGCGATCATCAGCAGTTGATTGCCGACGGTGGCCTGTATGCCAAGCTCTATGGTCATCTGCAGCAGATCCAGCGCCCTTGAGTTTCGTGCCGGTTTCTGTGCTTAGTGCTTGAATTGCATTAAGTAAAATCACTCGGAACGCCCGCACAGTCCCGCCATTTGCACAATCGACCTAGAGGACGGCAGAGCTGTCCCTTTGACTTGGCGAAAATTAGCCTAGGCTGAGCTGTCAGGAGCGGGATTTTCCGGTGTTCATCTGGCAGTGCTTGCGCAAGGGATCTCATGAAGCAAAAGCGGACTCTCGGAACGCCACGGTTGTTGGGCATCGTCTGGCCATTTATTGCCGTCGTGTTGTTTCAAGCGTTATTGGGCGGCGTGAGTCTTTACGTGCTCTCGGCGGTTCGCGGTTACGTCGCTGGTGAAAGCCTCTGGTCCAAGGGCCAGAAAGACGCGATTTACTACCTCAATCTCTACGCCGACAGCCGTGATGAGGCGATTTTCCTCAAGTACCGCACTGCGATCGGTGTGCCGCAAGGCGGGCATCAGTTGCGTCTGGCGCTGGATCATCAACCACCGGATCTGGCCGCGGCGCGCGAAGGCATTCTAAAGGGTGGTAACCACCCGGACGACGTTTCCAGCCTGATCTGGCTGTACCTCAACTTCCGCCATTTCAGTTATCTGGAAACCGCAATTGACCGCTGGACGGTCGGTGACGCCTACCTGGTCGAGCTGGATGACGTGGCGCAGGAGATGCACCGCAGCATTTCGCAAAACAGTGCCAGCAGCACTGATATCCAGCACTGGAAGGCACGGATTTTCGCCATCAACGATGGCGTGACTCCAGCTGCGAAAGCCTTCAGCGATGCCTTGGGCGAAGGCTCGCGGATGATCCTGCGGCTGCTGCTGTTGACCAATCTCGCCACGGCGCTGGGGTTGATCGTGCTGGCCCTGTGGCGTACGCACAAGTTGCTCAAACAGCGCCATGCCTTTGCCGAGGCGCTGCAACTGGAGAAGGATCGGGCGCACGTTACCTTGCATTCGATCGGTGATGGCGTCATTACCACCGACGTCAGCGGCGCTATCGATTACATGAACCCGGCCGCTGAAGCCATGACCCACTGGAAAGCCGAACAGGCGGCGGGTTTGCCGCTGGCGGCATTGTTCAATCTGCTCGACGACAACGCCCAGTCCGAAGGGCTGACCCTGATCGAGCACATTCTCAGCGGCAAGCTTAGTGGCGGCAGCGAGCACTCGAAGCTGATCCAGCGCCTCGATGGCACGACATTGTCGGTGACCCTGGTCGGCGCGCCGATCCGTAATGCCGGAAAGGTCAGTGGCACGGTGCTGGTCTTGCACGATATGACCCAGGAACGGCAATACATCGCCAATCTGTCGTGGCAGGCCACCCATGACGCGCTGACCGGGCTGGCTAACCGTCGCGAGTTCGAATATCGCCTGGAGCAGGCGCTGCACAATCTCACGCGCCATACCGGGCGGCATGCGCTGATGTTCCTCGATCTTGATCAATTCAAACTGGTTAACGACACCTGCGGCCATGCCGCCGGCGATGAGTTGTTGCGGCACATTTGTACGCTGCTGCAGTCCGGACTGCGCGAGGGCGATACGCTGGCGCGACTGGGTGGTGATGAGTTCGGCATCTTGCTGGAGAACTGCGCGCCGGATGCGGCGGAAAAGATTGCCGAGGCGCTGCGTCAGACTGTGCAGAATCTGCACTTTGTCTGGAAGGGGCGGCCGTTCCTGACCACCGTGAGCATTGGCCTGGTGCATATCGCACAAATCCCGACGACCCTCGAAGCCTCATTGCGTGCCGCAGATATGGCCTGTTACATGGCCAAGGAAAAGGGCCGTAACCGCGTGCAGGTCTATCACACTGACGATTCCGAACTGTCCCTGCGCTTTGGTGAGATGGCCTGGGTGCAACGCTTGCACATGGCCCTGGAAGAAAACCGTTTTTGTCTGTACGCCCAGGAAATCGCTCCGCTCAAGTCGGGTGACAACAACGGTGGGCATATCGAGATTCTGCTGCGTCTGCACGATGAAGCCGGGCGGATGATTCTGCCGGACAGTTTCATTCCCGCAGCCGAGCGCTATGGTTTGATGAGTCAACTGGATCGTTGGGTAGTTCAGAATGTATTTAAGGTTATTGCTCAATGTATTGCACAAGAACATAAACAACCTTTAGCAATGTGTGCGATTAATCTGTCAGGCATTACTATAGGAGATGACGCGTTTTTGCACTTTCTGCGGGAACAGTTTGTTAACTATGCAATACCGCCTGAAATGATTTGTTTTGAAATTACAGAAACCAGTGCAATTTCAAATCTGGGCAGTGCAATAAGATTTATTAATGAACTCAAAGGCTTAGGTTGCTATTTTTCGTTAGATGATTTTTGCGCCGGAATGTCTTCATTCGCTTATCTGAAACATTTGCCTGTAGACTTCCTGAAGATCGACGGGAGTTTCGTAAAGGATATGCTGGACGACCCGATTAACCGCGCAATGGTCGAAGTGATCAATCACATCGGGCATGTCATGGGTAAAAAGACAATTGCCGAGTTTGTTGAAACAACCCAGATCGAGCAGGCCCTGCTTGAAATTGGTGTGGATTACGCTCAGGGTTATGTTATAGAACGCCCACAGTTGTTTACCTGCGACAGTTTGCAAAGTCGGCCCGCCAGACCGCAACCGCTGTTATTCAAAGCGCCTGGCACGTTCCGTTGAAGTCTCTCGCCGATCCTTACAATCACAAATCAAAAGGAGCCGAACAGTGATCGACACATTCAACCGAACCGGACCACTCATGGAAGCTGCAAGTTATCCTGCCTGGGCACAACAGCTCATTGAGGATTGCAGCGAGAGCAAGCGCCGGGTTGTCGAACATGAACTTTACCTGCGCATGCGTGATAACAAACTCAGCGCCAGAACCATGCGTCAGTACCTGATCGGGGGCTGGCCGGTGGTTGAGCAGTTTGCGTTGTACATGGCGCAGAATCTCACCAAAACCAGGTTTGCCCGGCATCCGGGCGAAGACATGGCGCGGCGCTGGCTGATGCGCAATATCCGCGTCGAACTCAATCATGCGGATTATTGGGTGCACTGGAGTCGTGCACATGGCGTCAGTCTGGAAGACCTTCAGGCCCAACATGTGCCGCCCGAACTGCATGCCTTGAGTCATTGGTGCTGGCACACCAGCTCAGCCGATTCGTTGATTGTGGCCATCGCGGCCACCAACTATGCCATCGAAGGCGCGACCGGGGAGTGGTCGGCGCTGGTCTGCTCCACCGGCGTGTATGCCGCAGCGTTTCCCGAAGAGGATCGCAAGCGCGCGATGAAGTGGTTGAAGATGCATGCCCAGTACGACGATGCCCATCCGTGGGAGGCGCTGGAAATCATCTGCACCCTGGCCGGGATGAACCCTAGCAAGGCCTTGCAGGCCGAGTTGCGTCAGGCCGTCTGCAAGAGCTATGACTACATGTATCTGTTTCTGGAGCGTTGCATGCAACTGGAGACGTCGGAACGCTTGCTGGTCAACCGAGAGCGCAGGGCGGTAGTCGAGAGCTGATATTCGTCTTCACGCAAAACCAATGTGGGAGCGAGCCTGCTCGCGAAAGTGGTATGCCAGTCAACTCATGGTTGAATGTCAGATCGCATTCGCGAGCAGGCTCGCTCCCACACTGTTTTGTGTTGGTTGAATAGCTTAGCCCGCCATCGCCAGGCGGTTGCGACCTTCACGCTTGGCCACATACAACGCACTGTCAGCGCGGCGCAGCAAGCTGTCGGCCGATTCCCCCGGCAACAACGTCGAGCAGCCCAGGCTCACCGTCAATTCAATCAAATGTCCATCCGCATAGTATTCGGCCGCCTGCGTCGCATAACGCAGTCGTTCGCCGACCATCGCTGCCGCTTCCCGGCTGGTGTTGGACAGCAGCACCAGAAACTCTTCGCCACCGTAACGGAACACCATATCGACGTTGCGCAGTTGCGCCTTGATTGTCGCGGCGATGGCTTTAAGCACGTCATCGCCGGCGCTGTGGCCATGGCTGTCGTTGACCCGCTTGAAGTGGTCGATATCGAGCATCAGCAGCGACAACGGTTGTTGATGTCGGCGAGACATATCGATCTCCCGCTGCAGGGTTTGCTCCATGGCGATGCGGTTACCGGCGCCGGTCAGCGGATCGCGCAGGGCACTCTGAGTCGCCTCGCGATAAAGCAGCGCGTTGCGCATCGGGTACAGCAAGGATGAGAGTAACGACTCCAGCTGACCTTGTTCCGTGTCGTTGAAGCGCTGATTGCGACGGAACACCAGTTCGCCCATGTGCTCGCCTTCGTGGCTCAGGGTATAGCTGATCGAGTGGTGGCCGCGGGCACCGAATTCCAGGCGCAGGTCGCTGCCCTGATGCACGTAGCTGAGCGCGTCCAGGGGCACGAGGCGCTGAACTTCGCGGAAAAACAGACCGAGGATGCGTTGCGGTTCGAGGCTGGTTTGCAGTTGCAGGCTCATTTGCTGGCGCAATTGCGCAAGACTGGCCGGTCGCTCCAGAAGGGGAGGCAGCTGACCAAAGCCCAGGCGTTGCAATTTGGCACTGTCAAAGTCAATTGCATTGGTCTGGGAGGGTGATTTCATATGGCGTGAGCCCCTAAAGCAGTAAGTCTGTCTTACAGGCTGGGTGAGAGCGGCTATGGGCTGCGCGTCATACTGATCCATCAGTCCCGTAGGACATTTGGCGTAAGTTTAGTCTGCCTGAAGACGATTAGTCAGCTATCGAAATCGGCTTTGCCCCACTGCCTTCACACGGCATGCTTTGAGGAAATTTAGAGCGAAAGTCGTGCCATTCGGTTCGGTTTTATTTAAACCGTTTTGAATCAATAAGTTGGCTGATCAAGGGGGAGGAGTGTGCTGGAAAATTGACTGAAATATGACGGTCGCCAGCGGCAAATGCATGCCGCGACAGGAATCTGCCGCGGCAACAAAAGCGACGTATGGCAGTTATTGCGCGTTGAAGGCCTGGCCGTTGATGCCCGAGCTGTCCGGGCCCATCAGGTACAGGTAGACCGGCATGATCTCCTCCGGCGTCGGGTTGTTCAGCGGGTTTTCCCCCGGATACGCCTGGGCGCGCATGCTGGTGCGCGTGCCGCCCGGGTTGATGCTGTTGGAGCGTACCGGCGCGACACCGTCGACTTCATCGGCCAGGGTTTGCATCAAGCCTTCGGTGGCGAACTTCGATACGCCATAAGCGCCCCAGTACGCACGGCCTTTGCGACCGACGCTGCTGGAGGTGAACACCACCGAGGCATCCTGCGACAGTTTGAGCAGCGGCAGCAGGGTGCTGGTCAGCATGAACATGGCGTTGACGTTGACTTGCATCACGCGCATGAAGTTTTCACCGGACAACTGTTCGATCGGCGTGCGTGGACCGATGATTGAAGCGTTGTGCAGCAGACCGTCGAGGTGGCCGAACTCGGTCTCGATCATCGCGGCCAACTCATCGTACTGATGGGGCAGGGCGGTTTCCAGATTGAACGGAATCACCGCCGGTTGCGGATGCCCGGCAGCTTCGATCTCGTCATACACCTGCGTCAGATTGGCCTCGGTCTTGCCCAGCAGCAGTACCGTAGCGCCATGGGCGGCGTAGGTTTTCGCGGCCGCCGCGCCAATGCCACGACCGGCACCGGTGACTAGAATGACCCGATCCTTGAGCAATTCGGGACGAGCGGAGTAATCAAACATAAAAACCTCATCAAGTCAGATCGTTCCCACGCTCTGCGTGGGAATGCAGCCAATGACGCTCTGCGTCAGGTCTCAGCAACTGCAAAGCGCGCTATCGAGCACCTTGCGCAGCTCCGACGGATGATCCACCACCACGTCCGCCCCCCAATGCCGCGGGTTGTCGTCCGGGTGGATGTAGCCGAACGTCACCGCTGCCGTTTTCGTACCGGCATCGCGCCCCGATTCGATATCACGCAGATCATCGCCGACAAACAGCACCGTCGACGGATCCAGATCAAGCATCTTGCACGCGAGGATCAACGGCTCCGGATCCGGCTTGCTGTTCTTCACGTGATCCGGGCAGATCAGCAGCGCCGAACGCTCAGCCAATCCCAGTTGCTGCATGATCGGCTCGGCAAAGCGCAGTGGCTTGTTGGTCACCACGCCCCAGATCAGCTTGGCCTTTTCGATATCGGCCAGCAGTTCACCCATGCCGTCAAACAGCTTGCTGTGCACGGCGCAGCCAACCAGATAGCGCTCAAGGAACTCCAGACGCAGTTCTTCGAAGCCCGGCGACTCCGGGTCCATCGAGAACGTCACCGCAACCATCGCTTTGGCGCCGCCGGAGATCTCGTCGCGGATGTGCTTGTCGTTGATCGGCGGCAAGCCGCGATCTGCACGCATGGCCTGGCAGATGGCGATGAAGTCCGGCGCCGTGTCGAGTAGGGTGCCGTCCATGTCGAAGAGAACTGCTCTGATCGCCATCGGCTTACTCCTCGCGCAGGGTCTGGATCATGTAGTTGACGTCAACGTCGCTGGCCAGCTTGTAGTGCTTGGTCAGCGGGTTGTAGGTCAGGCCGATGATGTCTTTGACGGTCAGGCCGGCCATGCGGCTCCAGGCACCCAGCTCGGACGGGCGGATGAATTTCTTGAAATCGTGGGTGCCGCGCGGCAGCAGCTTCATGATGTACTCAGCGCCGATGATGGCGAACAGGTAGGCCTTCGGGTTGCGGTTGATGGTCGAGAAGAACACCTGACCGCCCGGCTTGACCATGCGGAAGCAGGCGCGGATCACTGACGACGGATCCGGCACGTGCTCAAGCATTTCCAGGCACGTGACCACGTCAAACTGCTCCGGCATTTCTTCGGCCAGGGCTTCGGCGGTGATCTGGCGGTACTCAACGCTGACGCCGGATTCCAGCTGATGCAGTTGCGCGACCGCCAGCGGCGCTTCGCCCATGTCGATGCCCATCACCGTGGCACCGCGTTGCGCCATGGCTTCGCTGAGGATGCCGCCGCCGCAACCGACGTCGAGGACTTTCTTGCCGGCCAGATTGACCCGCTCGTCAATCCAGTTGACCCGCAGCGGGTTGATGTCGTGCAGTGGTTTGAACTCGCTTTCGCGGTCCCACCAGCGATGGGCCAAGGCTTCGAATTTGGCGATTTCAGCGTGGTCGACGTTGCTCATGTTAAATCCTCTAAAACTTTAAAAGTGCTGTAGCCCTGGCGTTTGCGCCAAGGTGTTTACGATTCGGTGTGGCCGCTGATGCGCTGGCCCCAGGTCCGGGCGGTGACGCCCAGTTGCTCTTCGTCCATGCGCGTCAGGCGGCGGTCGTCGAGCAGTTGCTTGCCGGCGACCCACAGGTGTTTCACGCAATCGCGACCGGTGGCATATATAAGCTGCGAGACCGGGTCATATACCGGTTGCTGGGCCAGGCCGGACAGGTCGAAAGCGACGATGTCGGCAGCTTTGCCAATTTCCAGCGAGCCGACTTGCGCCTCGATCCCCAGTGCGCGCGCGCCATTCAGCGTGGCCATGCGCAGTGCTCGATGGGCATCCAGCGCAGTGGCCGAGCCGGCGACGGCTTTGGCTAGGAGTGCAGCGGTACGGGTTTCGCCGAGCAGATCGAGATCGTTATTGCTGGCGGCGCCATCGGTGCCAACGGCCACGTTGACGCCAGCCTGCCACAAACGCTCGACCGGGCAGAAGCCGCTGGCGAGTTTGAGGTTCGATTCCGGGCAGTGGATCACGCTGGTGTTGCTTTCTACCAGCAACGCCAGGTCGTCATCGCTGATCTGGGTCATGTGCACGGCCTGGAAGCGCGGGCCAAGCAGGCCCAGACGACCGAGGCGCGCGAGCGGACGTTCGCCGCGCTGCTCCAGCGCTTGCTGAACTTCGAAAGCGGTTTCGTGCACGTGCATATGGATCGAGGCGTCCAGCTCCTCGGCAATCACGCGGATTTTCTCCAGGTTTTCGTCGCCGACGGTGTACGGTGCATGGGGGCCGAAGGTGATCTTGATCCGTTCATGGTGCTTGAGATCGCCGAACAACTCGACGCCCTGACGAATGGCTTCATCGGCGCTGCTGGCGCCCGGAATCGGGAAATCAAGGATTGGAATGGCGATCTGCGCGCGAATACCGCTGTTGTGCACGCGCTCGCTGGCGACTTTCGGGTAGAAATACATGTCCGAGAAACAGGTGATGCCGCCCTTGATCTGCTCGGCGATAGCCAAATCAGTCCCATCGCGAACGAAATCTTCATCGACCCACTTGGCCTCGGCCGGCCAGATGTGATTTTCCAGCCAGATCATCAGCGGCAAATCATCGGCCAGGCCACGAAACAGCGTCATCGCCGCGTGACCGTGCGCATTGATCAGACCGGGGGCGAGCAGCACATCCGGCAATTCCCGGATCTCAGTGGCGTTACACTTCAATGCTTCGGCGCGCGGGCCGATAAACACGATGCGACCGTCGCGAATGCCCAGGCCGTGCTCCTTGAGCACAACACCTGCAGGTTCGACGGGTACCAGCCAGGTCGGCAGCAATAATAAGTCGAGCGCAATGGCAGGTTTCGGCATCGAGGGTCGGTTCCAGTGCTTTTGTAAAGGATGGCGAAGTATACCCGAGCGTCTTCGCGGGGGGATCGCTATAATCGGCGGCTTTTGTTCATGAGTGCGGGGTGAGGGATGCGCGATCGACTGTTGGCTGCGGAGAAAGTAAAGGCCATCGATTGGCGAGATGGCGCGCTCCACCTGCTGGATCAGCGTATTTTGCCGTTCGAGGAAACCTGGATTGCCTACACCAGCGCCGCCGGCGTGGCCGAGGCGATTCGTTCGATGGTGGTGCGCGGTGCGCCGGCCATCGGCATCAGCGCGGCCTATGGCATTGTGCTGGCGGCCCGTGCCCGTCTGGCCGAAGGTGGCGACTGGGCTGCGGCGCTGGAAGAAGATTTCGCCTTGCTGGCCGATTCTCGTCCGACCGCAGTCAATCTGTTCTGGGCGTTGGGCCGTATGCACGATCGACTGGATCGTCTGAAAGGCAACGCCGACCCGTTGGCGGCGCTGGAAGCCGAAGCCATTGCCATTCATGAAAGCGACCGCGAAGCCAACCTGACCATGGCCCAGCTCGGCGTTGATCTGATCCGCAAGCACCAGGGCAATGCGCAGGCGATTCTGACTCACTGCAACACCGGTGCGCTGGCTACCGGCGGGTTCGGTACGGCGCTGGGGGTGATTCGCGCGGCTTATCTGGAAGGCATGGTCGAGCGTGTTTACGCCGATGAAACCCGTCCGTGGCTGCAGGGCTCGCGCCTGACCGCTTGGGAACTGGCCAACGAAGGCATTCCGGTCACCCTGAATGCCGACTCCGCCGCTGCGCACATCATGAAAACCAAAGGCGTGACCTGGGTGATCGTCGGTGCTGACCGCATCACCGCCAACGGTGACGTGGCCAACAAGATCGGCACCTACCAACTGGCTGTCAACGCCATGCACCACGGTGTGCGTTTCATGGTGGTGGCGCCAAGTTCGACCATCGACATGAATCTGGCCAGCGGTGACGACATCCCGATCGAGGAGCGTGATGGCGCCGAGTTGCTCGAAGTGGGTGGCAAGCGCGTCGGCGCGGACGTTGAAGCGTTCAACCCGGTATTTGACGTGACGCCGGCCGACCTGATCGATGCGATCGTCACCGAAAAAGGCATCGTCGAGCGCCCGGATACCGCGAAAATGGCCCAGTTGATGTGCCGCAAACGCCTGCATTGATGCTGGCCTGCTCAATGTAGGAACTGCCGAAGGCTGCGATCTTTTGATCTTGCTTTTTACAGGTCAGGATCAAAAGATCGCAGCCTTCGGCAGCTCCTACAGGTGTTTGGGGTCCTAAATGTCAATAAACATCGCTAAACCAAGCCCCAATTCTGCATTCAAAGAAGCTCTGAGCCTCTCTCGTCCCCGTTAAGCCTGTCACCGGTCAACTAACTATGCTCCATGCGCATCAGGGGGATAGGTGCGTGGCGGCTCTTGTGATAACATCCGGCGTTTTCCGAGGCAGCTCCACGGAGCTGTCTTTACTGCGCAAATCCGCGATCCAATGTTGATTTGTCGTAAGTCGGTGCATGGCACTCGGTCTGCCCCGACGAGCTTCGTTGGTCCCATATGGATATGACGAAGTTTCACCAGAAAAAGGAATCAGGCTTCTCATGGGCGAACTGGCCAAAGAAATCCTCCCGGTCAATATCGAAGACGAGCTGAAACAGTCCTACCTCGACTACGCGATGAGCGTGATCGTCGGCCGTGCACTGCCGGATGCGCGCGATGGCCTCAAGCCCGTGCACCGTCGCGTACTGTTCGCGATGAGCGAGTTGGGCAACGACTTCAACAAGCCGTACAAGAAATCTGCCCGTGTTGTCGGCGACGTGATCGGTAAGTATCACCCGCACGGTGATACCGCGGTGTACGACACCATCGTTCGTATGGCACAGCCTTTCTCCCTGCGCTACCTGCTGGTAGACGGTCAGGGCAACTTCGGTTCGGTCGACGGCGACAACGCTGCGGCCATGCGATATACCGAAGTGCGCATGACCAAGCTGGCGCATGAGCTGCTGGCTGACCTGCACAAAGAAACCGTGGACTGGGTGCCGAACTACGACGGCACCGAAATGATCCCGGCGGTCATGCCGACCCGTATCCCCAACCTGCTGGTCAACGGCTCCAGCGGTATTGCCGTGGGCATGGCGACCAACATTCCGCCGCACAACCTCGGTGAAGTCATCGACGGTTGCCTGGCGCTCATCGACAACCCTGAGCTGACCGTCGATGAACTGATGCAATACATCCCCGGTCCGGACTTCCCGACCGCCGCGATCATCAACGGTCGCGCCGGCATCATCGAAGCCTACCGTACCGGTCGTGGCCGTATTTACATGCGCGCCCGCTCGATCATCGAAGACATCGACAAGGTCGGTGGCCGTCAGCAGATCGTCATCACCGAACTCCCTTACCAGTTGAACAAGGCGCGTCTGATCGAGAAGATCGCCGAGCTGGTTAAAGAGAAGAAGCTCGAAGGCATCACCGAACTGCGCGACGAGTCCGACAAGGACGGTATGCGCGTCGTGATCGAACTGCGTCGCGGCGAAGTGCCTGAGGTGATCCTCAACAACCTCTACGCCCAGACTCAGCTGCAATCGGTATTCGGCATCAACATTGTTGCGCTGATCGATGGCCGTCCACGCATCCTTAACCTCAAGGATCTGCTGGAAGCCTTCGTTCGTCACCGTCGCGAAGTCGTCACCCGTCGTACCGTGTTTGAACTGCGCAAGGCGCGCGAGCGTGGGCACATCCTCGAAGGCCAGGCCGTTGCCCTGTCGAACATCGACCCGGTCATCGCCCTGATCAAGGCTTCGCCGACGCCGTCGGAAGCCAAAGAAGCGCTGGTCAGCACGCCGTGGGAATCCTCGGCAGTGGTGGCGATGGTTGAGCGTGCCGGTGCCGATTCGTGCCGTCCGGAAAACCTCGATCCGCAATACGGTCTGCGTGAAGGCAAGTACTTCCTGTCGCCAGAACAGGCGCAAGCCATTCTGGAACTGCGTCTGCACCGTCTGACCGGTCTGGAACACGAAAAACTGCTGGCCGAGTATCAAGAGATCCTCAACCAGATCGGCGAGCTGATCCGCATCCTCAACAGCGCCGTGCGCCTGATGGAAGTGATCCGCGAAGAGCTGGAAGTGATCCGCGCCGAATACGGCGATCAGCGTCGCACCGAGATTCTCGATGCCCGTCTCGATCTGACCCTGGGTGACATGATCCCGGAAGAAGAACGCGTCGTGACCATCTCCCACGGTGGCTACGCCAAGACCCAGCCACTGGCTGCGTACCAGGCTCAGCGTCGTGGCGGTAAAGGCAAGTCGGCCACCGGCGTCAAGGATGAGGACTACATCGCTCACCTGCTGGTTGCCAACAGCCACACCACGCTGCTGCTGTTCTCCAGCAAAGGCAAGGTTTACTGGCTCAAGACCTACGAGATTCCGGAAGCGTCCCGCGCCGCCCGTGGTCGTCCGCTGGTCAACCTTCTGCCATTGAGCGAAGGTGAATACATCACCACCATGCTGCCGGTCGATCTCGAAGCCATGAAGCGTCAGGCTGATGAAGAAGAAGCCGAAGGCGCCGAGGCTGATGTAGAAGAAATCGAAAACAGCAACGAGACCGATGAAGAACGTCGTGCTCGCATCAAGGCTGCTGACCGCAAGAAAGCCCCGTTCATCTTCATGTCGACCGCCAACGGTACCGTGAAGAAGACCCCGCTGGTGGCCTTCAGCCGTCAGCGCAGCGTTGGTCTGATCGCGCTGGAACTGGACGAAGGCGACATCCTGATCTCCGCCGCCATTACCGATGGCGAGCAGGAAATCATGCTGTTCTCCGACGGCGGCAAAGTGACTCGCTTCAAGGAATCCGAAGTTCGCGCCATGGGCCGTACCGCCCGCGGTGTGCGTGGCATGCGTCTGCCAGAAGGGCAGAAGCTGATCTCCATGCTGATTCCAGAAGAAGGCAGCGAGATTCTCACTGCTTCCGAGCGCGGCTACGGCAAGCGTACGGCGATCACCGAGTTCCCTGAATACAAGCGTGGCGGTCAGGGCGTTATCGCCATGGTCAGCAACGAGCGTAACGGCCGTCTGGTCGGCGCGGTTCAGGTGCAGGACGGTGAAGAAATCATGCTGATCTCCGATCAGGGCACTCTGGTGCGTACCCGTGTCGACGAAGTGTCGAGCCTGGGTCGTAACACTCAGGGCGTCACACTGATCAAGCTGGCCAAGGATGAAACCCTGGTTGGGCTGGAGCGGGTTCAGGAGCCTTCGGAAGTTGAAGGTGAAGAGCTTGAGGGTGAAGAGGGCGAGGAGTTCGAAGGCAATGTCGTGATCGACGATGCTGCCGAAGACCAGCAACTCGACGCCGCAGCAGACGAAGAACCGCAAGAATAAGCGGACAAACGAGGGGGCGGATGAGAATTCGCCCCCTTGTTATTTGTCCGGTATGAAATTTCGACATCATGGAGATCCCCTGTGGGAGCGAGCCTGCTCGCGAATGCAGGCGCTGCGGTACCTCTGACGCACCGCGGTGATGCATTCGCGAGCAGGCTCGCTCCCACAGGGCCGTGTTGATCGGTAGTGTGATTTATTGCGTGATACCACCAAATCAGAGCGAGATTGGATGTGAGCAAGCGAGCCTATAACTTCTGCGCCGGTCCTGCGGCGCTTCCTGAAGCTGTCCTGCAACGTGCCCAGGGTGAACTCCTTGATTGGCACGGCAAGGGTCTGTCGGTCATGGAAATGAGCCATCGCAGCGATGAGTTCGTGTCCATCGCCACCCAGGCCGAGCAGGATCTGCGTGACCTGCTGAATATCCCGTCGAACTACAAAGTGCTGTTTCTGCAAGGTGGCGCCAGCCAGCAATTCGCGCAGATTCCACTGAACCTGCTGCCGGAAAACGGCTCGGCCGACTATATCGACACTGGTATCTGGTCGCAGAAAGCCATCGAAGAAGCCTCGCGCTACGGTCACGTCAATGTTGCCGCCACCGCCAAACCTTACGACTATTTCGCCATCCCGGGCCAGAACGAGTGGAAACTGTCGAAAGACGCCGCTTACGTTCACTACGCGCCGAACGAAACCATCGGCGGTCTGGAATTCCAGTGGATCCCGGAAACCGGTGACGTGCCGTTGGTAGCGGACATGTCTTCGGACATCCTCTCGCGTCCGGTCGACATCTCGCGTTTCGGCATGATCTACGCCGGCGCACAGAAAAACATCGGCCCGAGCGGCATCGTCGTCAACATCATCCGCGAAGACCTGCTCGGCAAGGCGCGTTCGCTGTGCCCAACCATGCTCGACTACAAAGTCGCGGCCGATAACGGCTCGATGTACAACACCCCGCCGACGCTGGCCTGGTACCTGTCCGGTCTGGTGTTCCAGTGGCTGAAAGAGCAGGGTGGCGTTGAAGCGATCGCCAGGCTCAACGACGTCAAGCAGCGCACGCTGTACGACTTCATCGACGCCAGCGGCCTCTACAGCAACCCGATCAACAAGTCGGACCGCTCGTGGATGAACGTGCCGTTCCGTCTGGCTGATGATCGTCTGGACAAGCCTTTCCTGGTCGGTGCCGAAGAGCGCGGCTTGCTCAATCTGAAGGGCCACCGCTCCGTGGGCGGCATGCGCGCCTCCATCTACAACGCCGTCGACATCACCGCCGTTAACGCGCTGGTGGCGTACATGGCTGAATTCGAGAAGGAACACGGCTGATGTCCGAGCAAGAACTCAAGGCACTGCGCGTTCGTATTGACGCTCTGGACACCAAAGTCCTTGAGCTGATCAGTGAGCGTGCGCGTTGCGCCCAGGAAGTCGCGCGAGTAAAGATGGCCTCGCTGGCCGAAGGCGAAGTGCCGGTGTTCTATCGTCCTGAGCGCGAAGCTCAGGTGCTCAAGCGCGTGATGGAGCGCAATCAGGGGCCGCTGGGCAACGAAGAGATGGCGCGGCTTTTCCGCGAAATCATGTCCTCGTGCCTAGCGCTGGAGCAGCCGCTGAAAGTGGCTTACCTCGGCCCTGAAGGCACCTTCACCCAGGCTGCAGCGATGAAACACTTCGGTCACGCGGTGATCAGCAAGCCGATGGCGGCGATCGACGAAGTGTTCCGTGAAGTGGCGGCCGGTGCGGTGAATTTTGGCGTGGTGCCGGTGGAAAACTCCACCGAGGGCGCGGTCAACCACACGCTGGACAGCTTCCTCGAACACGACATGGTCATCTGTGGCGAAGTCGAGCTGCGCATTCACCATCACCTGTTGGTCGGTGAAAACACCAAGACCGACAGCATCAGTCGTATCTATTCCCACGCGCAGTCGCTGGCCCAGTGCCGCAAGTGGCTGGACGCGCATTACCCGAATGTCGAGCGCGTCGCGGTGTCGAGCAACGCTGAAGCGGCCAAGCGGGTCAAGGGCGAGTGGAACTCGGCGGCGATTGCCGGCGACATGGCGGCCGGTCTGTATGGCCTGACCCGTCTGGCCGAGAAGATCGAAGACCGTCCGGATAACTCGACGCGCTTCCTGATGATCGGTAACCAGGAAGTGCCGCCGACCGGCGACGACAAGACCTCGATCATCGTTTCGATGAGCAACAAGCCGGGTGCGCTCCACGAGCTGCTGGTGCCGTTCCATGACAACGGGATCGACCTGACCCGCATCGAAACCCGTCCGTCGCGCAGCGGCAAATGGACCTACGTGTTCTTTATCGACTTCGTCGGCCACCACCGTGATCCGTTGATCAAAGGTGTGCTGGAAAAGATCAGTCAGGAAGCAGTAGCACTCAAAGTGCTGGGTTCCTACCCGAAAGCAGTTCTCTAAGGGCGGTAGCAAATGAGTGGCAATTTCCTCGCTCTGGCACAGCCGGGCGTGCAACAACTTTCGCCGTACGTTCCGGGCAAGCCTGTGGATGAACTGGCGCGCGAGCTGGACCTGGATCCGGCCAAAATCGTCAAACTGGCGAGCAACGAAAACCCGCTAGGCGCCAGTCCGAAAGCTTTGGCAGCCATCCGCGAAGAGCTGGCCGAGCTGACCCGTTACCCGGATGGCAACGGTTTTGCGCTGAAATCCCTGCTGGCCGAGCAATGCCGTGTCGAACTGAGCCAGGTCACTCTGGGCAACGGTTCCAATGACATTCTTGAGTTGGTCGCGCGTGCCTATCTGGCGCCGGGCCTGAATGCCGTGTTCAGTGAGCACGCGTTCGCGGTGTACCCGATCGCCACTCAGGCCGTCGGCGCACAAGCCAAAGTGGTGCCGGCCAAGGATTGGGGGCATGACCTGCCGGCGATGCTCGCGGCCATCGATGCCAATACCCGTGTCGTGTTCATCGCCAATCCGAACAATCCGACCGGCACCTGGTTCGGCGCAGAAGCGCTGGACGAGTTCCTGCAGGATGTTCCGGAGCATGTACTGGTGGTGCTGGACGAGGCTTACATCGAGTACGCCGAAGGCAGCGATCTGCCGGACGGTCTGGATTTCCTCGCGGCTTACCCCAATCTGCTGGTTTCGCGCACTTTTTCCAAGGCTTATGGTCTGGCGGCATTGCGTGTTGGCTACGGTCTGTCGACCCCGGTGGTGGCGGACGTGCTGAACCGTGTTCGCCAACCGTTCAACGTCAACAGCCTCGCCTTGGCGGCAGCCTGTGCGGCGCTGAAGGATGAGGAATATCTGGCGCAAAGCCGCCAGCTCAACGAGGCGGGTATGCAGCAGCTGCAAGCCGGTCTCCGTGAGTTGGGCCTGAGCTGGATCGAATCCAAAAGCAACTTCATCTGCGTCGATCTCGGTCAGGTAGCTGCTCCGATATTTCAGGGCTTGCTGCGCGAAGGCGTGATCGTGCGTCCGGTGGCCAACTACGGCATGCCGAACCACCTGCGGGTGACCATTGGTCTGCCGGCGGAAAACAGCCGCTTCCTCGAAGCGCTGCGCAAGGTTCTGGCTCGTGGGTGATGTCACTGCACTGCAATCTGCTGCACCTATGATCGGGCGCCTTGTGGTGGTCGGTCTGGGGTTGATCGGTGGTTCGTTTGCCAAAGGCTTGCGTGAAAGTGGCATCTGCCGCGAAGTGGTCGGGGTCGATCTCGATCCGCAATCGCGCAAGCTGGCGGTCGAGTTGGGTGTGGTCGACCGTTGTGAAGATGATCTGGTGGTGGCCTGTCAGGGCGCTGACGTAATTCAGTTGGCGGTGCCGATTCTGGCCATGGAAAAAGTGCTCGCGCGTTTGGCGAGTATTGATCTGGGGGCGGCGATTCTGACTGATGTTGGCAGCGCCAAAGGCAATGTGGTGCGCGCGGCGACCGAGGCGTTTGGCGGCATGCCGGCGCGTTTCGTGCCGGGCCATCCGATTGCCGGCTCCGAGCAGAGCGGGGTGGAAGCCTCCAATGCCGAGCTGTTCCGTCGCCACAAAGTGATCCTCACGCCGCTTGAGCAAACCGACCCGGCCGCATTGGCTGTGGTCGATCGTCTGTGGCGCGAATTGGGTGCCGATGTCGAGCACATGCAAGTCGAGCGTCATGATGAAGTGCTGGCCGCGACCAGTCATCTGCCGCACCTGCTGGCCTTCGGTCTGGTCGATTCATTGGCCAAGCGCAATGAAAATCTTGAGATCTTCCGTTACGCTGCGGGCGGTTTCCGCGATTTCACAAGAATCGCCGGAAGCGACCCGGTGATGTGGCACGACATCTTCCTCGCCAACCGCGAGGCTGTCCTGCGCACACTCGATACATTTCGCAGCGACCTCGACGCTTTGCGCGACGCGGTCGATGCAGGGGATGGGCACCAATTGTTGGGCGTCTTCACGCGCGCCCGGGTTGCCCGCGAGCATTTCAGTAAAATCCTGGCCCGCAGGGCCTATGTGGACGCTATGAATTCCAACGATCTGATCTTCCTGGCTCAACCTGGTGGCCGCCTGTCCGGTCGGATTCGCGTACCGGGTGACAAATCCATTTCCCACCGTTCGATCATGCTCGGCTCGCTGGCCGAAGGTGTCACCGAAGTCGAAGGTTTCCTTGAGGGTGAAGACGCCCTGGCGACCTTGCAGGCATTCCGCGACATGGGCGTGGTCATCGAAGGCCCGCACCACGGCCGCGTGACCATTCACGGTGTCGGCCTGCACGGCCTGAAACCGGCGCCGGGCCCGATCTATCTGGGCAACTCCGGCACGTCGATGCGTCTGCTGTCCGGCCTGTTGGCTGCGCAAAACTTCGACAGTGTTTTGACGGGTGATGCCTCGCTTTCGAAGCGCCCGATGAACCGCGTGGCCAATCCGCTGCGCGAAATGGGCGCCGTGATCGAAACTGCTGCCGAAGGTCGTCCACCGATGACCATTCGTGGCGGGCATAAACTCAAAGGCCTGACTTACACCATGCCGATGGCCAGTGCTCAGGTGAAATCCTGCCTGCTGCTCGCCGGTCTGTACGCGGAAGGCAAGACCACAGTGACCGAGCCGGCACCTACCCGTGACCATACCGAACGCATGCTGCGTGGTTTTGGTTATTCGGTAAGCGTTGATGGCGCTACGGCATCGGTTGAGTCCGGTGGCAAGCTGACTGCGACCCATATTGAAGTGCCGGGCGACATCTCGTCGTCGGCGTTCTTCCTGGTCGCAGCGTCGATCGCTGAAGGTTCGGAACTGGTGCTTGAGCACGTCGGCATCAACCCGACCCGTACTGGCGTGATCGACATCCTGCGCCTGATGGGTGCTGACATCACCCTGGAAAACCAGCGTGAAGTCGGCGGCGAGCCTGTGGCTGACCTGCGCGTGCGGGCAGCTAAACTCAAAGGTATCGAGATTCCCGAAGAGCTGGTTCCGCTGGCCATCGACGAATTCCCGGTGCTGTTCGTGGCGGCTGCCTGCGCCGAAGGGCGTACCGTGCTGACTGGCGCTGAAGAGCTGCGGGTCAAGGAATCGGATCGTATCCAGGTGATGGCGGACGGTCTGTTGGCGCTGGGCGTGAAATGCCAGCCAACCCCGGACGGTATCATCATCGACGGCGGCCAGATCGGCGGCGGCGAAGTGCATGGTCACGGCGATCACCGTATCGCGATGGCTTTCAGTGTGGCCTCCCTGCGCGCCACCGCACCGATCCGCATCCATGATTGCGCCAACGTCGCGACGTCGTTCCCCAACTTCCTCGCGCTGTGCGGGCAGGTCGGCATTCGTGTGGCACAAGAGGCTCAGTCGTGAAAAACATTGCACCGGTCATCACCATTGATGGGCCAAGCGGCTCGGGCAAAGGCACCGTAGCCGGAATACTGGCCAAGCGTCTGGGCTGGAACCTGCTGGATTCCGGTGCGTTGTACCGCTTGCTGGCATTTGCTGCGCATAACCATGGTGTCGACCTGACCAATGAAGAGCTGCTGAAGAAGCTTGCCGCTCATCTGGATGTTCAGTTCATTGCGGCGACCGAAGGTCAGTTGCAACGGATCATTCTGGAAGGTGACGAAGTCAGCGATGTGATCCGCACCGAAAGCGTCGGCTCCGGCGCTTCGCAAGTGGCTGCATTGCCGGCCGTACGCGAGGCGCTGCTGCAGCGCCAGCGTGCTTTTCAGGAAGCGCCGGGTCTGGTGGCCGATGGTCGCGACATGGGCACGGTGGTTTTTCCGGATGCACCGCTGAAGATTTTCCTGACCGCCAGTGCCGAGGAGAGGGCGCGCCGTCGATATTTGCAGTTGAAGGGCAAAGTCGAGGGTGTTAGTCTGTCGAGTCTGCTAGATGAGATCCGTGCACGCGACGAGCGTGACACCCAGCGAGCGGTAGCCCCGCTTAAGCCGGCGGCTGACGCCATACAGCTGGATTCCACGGAGTTGTCCATCGATCAGGTGCTTGAACGCATCATGAGCGAGATCGCCATTCGCGATATCGCCGGGTGACCAAGAAGGCCGCAGGGGACCAGTCATAGTCCTGCGACGCTTCTTCTATATGAAACTAACCCACACCGTCTGGGGTGTGGAGATGGGCGTATCCTTCGCCCTCATTTACAGGAATTAAAATGAGCGAAAGCTTTGCGGAACTCTTTGAAGAAAGCCTAAAAACCCTGAACCTTCAGGCAGGCTCCATCATCACCGGTGTTATCGTTGATATCGATTACCAAGCTCGCTGGGTAACCGTTCACGCTGGCCTGAAGTCTGAAGCACTCATCCCGCTTGAGCAGTTCTACAACGACGCTGGCGATCTGACTATCAATGTCGGTGACGAAGTTCACGTTGCGCTGGACTCGGTTGAAGACGGTTTCGGTGAAACCAAGCTGTCCCGTGAAAAAGCCAAGCGCGCTGAATGCTGGATCGTTCTGGAAGCAGCCTTCGCAGCCGAGGAAGTGGTCAAGGGCGTTATCAACGGTAAGGTTAAAGGCGGCTTCACTGTCGACGTTAACGGCATCCGTGCGTTCCTGCCAGGTTCCCTGGTTGACGTCCGTCCAGTGCGCGACACCACGCACCTGGAAGGCAAAGAGCTGGAATTCAAGGTCATCAAGCTGGACCAGAAGCGCAACAACGTTGTCGTTTCCCGTCGCAGCGTCCTGGAAGCCGAGAACTCCGCCGAGCGTGAAGCTCTGCTGGAATCCCTGCAGGAAGGCCAGCAAGTCAAAGGTATCGTCAAAAACCTCACCGATTACGGCGCATTCGTCGATCTGGGTGGCGTGGACGGCCTGCTGCACATCACCGACATGGCTTGGAAGCGCATCAAGCATCCTTCCGAGATCGTCAACGTTGGTGACGAAATCGACGTTAAGGTTCTGAAATACGATCGCGAACGCAACCGTGTTTCCCTGGGCCTGAAGCAACTGGGCGAAGATCCATGGGTTGCTATCAAAGCCCGTTACCCAGAAAGCACTCGCGTTACCGCTCGTGTAACCAACCTGACCGACTACGGCTGCTTCGCTGAGCTGGAAGAAGGCGTTGAAGGTCTGGTACACGTTTCGGAAATGGACTGGACCAACAAGAACATCCACCCTTCGAAAGTCGTACAAGTCGGCGACGAAGTGGAAGTTATGGTTCTGGACATCGACGAAGAGCGTCGTCGTATCTCCCTGGGCATCAAGCAGTGCAAATCTAACCCATGGGAAGATTTCTCTGGCCAGTTCAACAAGGGCGATAAAATCTCCGGCACCATCAAGTCGATCACCGATTTCGGTATCTTCATTGGTCTGGACGGCGGCATCGACGGTCTGGTTCACCTGTCCGACATCTCCTGGAACGAAGTTGGCGAAGAAGCTGTTCGTCGTTTCAAGAAGGGCGACGAGCTGGACACCGTTATCCTGTCGGTTGACCCAGAGCGCGAGCGTATCTCCCTGGGTATCAAGCAACTGGAAAGCGATCCGTTCTCCGAGTACGTCTCGGTTAACGACAAAGGCGCAATCGTTACTGGCACCGTGAAAGAAGTTGACGCCAAAGGCGCCATCATCGTTCTGGCCGACGATATCGAAGCGACTCTGAAAGCCTCCGAAATCAGCCGTGACCGCGTTGAAGACGCGCGCAACGTTCTGAAAGAAGGTCAGGAAGTAGAAGCCAAGATCATCAGCGTTGATCGTAAGAGCCGTGTGATTCAGCTGTCGATCAAATCGAAAGACGATGCTGAAGAGAAAGAAGCTATCCAGAGCCTGAAAGAAGGTGAAGCTGCTGCTCCTGCCGATACCACTATGGCTGCACTGCTGCGTCAAGCAATGGCCAAACAGAACTAAGTTCTGCTTGATCATGAAAAAGGGCGACTTCGGTCGCCCTTTTTTGTGCCTGCGATTTAGTGCTCACGGCTTGTTTAGGGTTTTTGGTGAAACCAATCTTGCTTCCGGGTGGTCTGTTTCTTTAATCGGATCAATCGCCTATTCACGACTAAGCTTGATCTTAAGCGTGTAGCGGTCGGGCATTGCCTGGCATAAGGAAGTGGATGAACAAGTTTATTGTCCTCATGGCTGTGCTGGCTCTGGCTGGCTGTACGACCAGTGCCAAGACCCATGCCGTGCGTGGTGTCAGTGGTATAGAGGTCGACTGCTCTGGATTGGGCTCTGGCTGGGAGAAATGCCAGAAGCGCGCGGCGAAGGAGTGCAAGGGCGCGGGCTACAAAGTGATCACGAGGTCAGATGATGCCAAGGATGAAGATGAGTTTCCTTTTGGCTTCAACCCGGCGGGCTACGTGACGCGAACCATGCTGGTGATATGCCGTTAAGCATGCTGTGCCCTGTTTGTTGCTGTGATGCCCTGAAAACGGGCGTTTCGACGCGGAGGAAGATATGTCAATCCCTGGGCTGTTCAAAATCTTCCGGGCGTGCTAAAACCTTTCAAGCGCTGATCTAGCTGCTTGAAAAAGAAGGGAAAAATATGACGAAGTCGGAGTTGATCGAACGAATTGTCACCCATCAAGGGCTACTCTCATCCAAGGATGTGGAGCTGGCCATCAAGACCATGCTTGAACAAATGTCCCAGTGCCTCGCCACCGGTGATCGTATCGAGATCCGTGGGTTTGGCAGCTTCTCCCTGCATTACCGTGCTCCGCGTGTTGGCCGCAATCCAAAGACCGGTCAGTCGGTCAGTCTGGACGGTAAGTTCGTTCCGCATTTCAAGCCGGGTAAAGAATTGCGTGACCGGGTGAATGAGGAAGAGGAGGAGGGGGTTTGATCTTCGCTATTTTTCAAGGGGGCGCTGATGCGTAACCTCAAGCGCATACTTCTTGGCGTTTTTATTCTTTTACTGATTTTGGTGATTCTGGCGTTTGTTCTCGAGAATCAGCAGTCGGTTTCGTTATTGTTTCTGGGTTTGTCTGGGCCTCAGTTGCCGATTTCGTTGATCGTGGTTTTGGCTTTGCTTGTCGGGATGCTGATCGGGCCGGTGTTAGGCTGGTTTTTGGGGCGCTCATCAAGAGTCGCGAGTAGAAACAGGGCTGCGCGCAAGCATTTGACAGAGTGAAAGCCTCATATGCTTGCTTCCAGGCTTAGCTATATCCAATAGTAAAACGCCTATGAAGCTGTAAAATGCGATCCTCTTTTGGTTGTGAGGTTTTCACACCCATTCAGACTGAATTTGATAAAAGCTACGATTGGTAGCTTTTGCATTCGTGGATTGGACAGCGCTCCCGAATCGCTGTCAGCAGCTCAAAGGCATGGTACCGCGTGAAAATTCTAGTAACCGGCGGCGCCGGGTTTATCGGCTCAGCAGTTATCCGTCACATCATTTCCAATACCGGCGATTCTGTCGTTAACGTCGATAAGCTGACCTATGCCGGCAATCTGGAGTCTCTGGCTGATGTGAGTCAGAGCTCGCGCTATGCATTTGAGCACGTAGACATTTGTGATCGCGGTCAAATGGATCGAGTTCTGCGTGAGCACCAGCCTGACGCGATCATGCATTTGGCGGCAGAGTCGCACGTTGACCGCTCCATATCGGGTCCGTCGGAATTCATCCAGACCAACATCATTGGCACCTACACGCTTCTGGAATCAGCGCGTCATTACTGGAGCGGCCTGGAGCAAGGTCGTAAAGCCGTTTTTCGCTTTCATCATATCTCTACTGATGAAGTGTACGGCGATCTGGAAGGGCCTGAAGATCTGTTTACCGAAACCACGCCCTACCAGCCAAGTTCGCCTTACTCTGCCAGCAAGGCTAGCTCCGATCACCTAGTTCGCGCGTGGTCTCGCACCTATGGTCTGCCGACCCTGGTTACCAATTGTTCGAACAACTATGGTCCGTACCACTTTCCGGAAAAGCTGATTCCGCTAATCATACTTAACGCTCTGGAAGGCAAGGCGCTACCGGTTTACGGCAAGGGCGACCAGGTACGTGACTGGCTGTATGTGGAGGATCACGCTCGCGCGCTCTACAAAGTCGTCACCGATGGCGTCATCGGCGAGACTTACAACATTGGTGGCCACAACGAGAAACAAAATATCGAAGTAGTGCATGCTCTCTGCGCGCTGCTTGATGAGTTGCGCCCGGCTTCGCCTCATTGCCCCCATGCGAGTCTGATCACTTACGTGCAGGACCGCCCCGGTCATGATCAGCGTTACGCGATTGATGCAAGCAAGATACAGCAAGAGCTTGGTTGGGCGCCGGAAGAAACGTTTGATAGTGGTATCCGCAAAACGGTGGAGTGGTATCTGAACAATACTGAATGGGTCGCGCATGTGAAGAGCGGCAGCTATCAGCAGTGGATTGATCAGAACTACGCAGATCGTACGGGCAAGGCATGAAAATCCTTCTTCTGGGAAAAAACGGCCAGGTCGGTTGGGAGTTGCAGCGATCTCTCGCGCCCCTCGGTGAGTTGGTGGCACTGGATCGTCAAGTAACCGATGGCTTGTGCGGTGACCTGAGCAATATTGATGGGTTACGGGCAACTCTCCGCGCAATCAGGCCAGATGTCGTTGTCAATGCGGCTGCTTACACCGCAGTCGACAAGGCTGAGGTCGAGACTGAGCTGGCAGATCTTGTGAACGCGCGTGCTGTTGGAGTATTGGCGCAAGAGGTCAGAGCGCTTGGCGGGTGGCTGGTTCATTACTCGACAGATTATGTCTTCGATGGGCATGGATCTGCACCATGGCGGGAGAGTGACGCCGTGGCTCCGGTGAATCACTACGGTGCCAGCAAACTTGCGGGAGAGCGATTGATCATCGAATCCGGCTGCAAGCATCTTATTTTTCGCACCAGCTGGGTTTATGGCGCTCGTGGCAATAATTTCGCCAAAACCATGTTGCGTCTGGCAAAAGAGCGCGAAAGTCTGAGTGTCATCGCTGATCAGATCGGGGCGCCAACCGGTGCAGACCTGATTGCGGACATCAGTGCCTTGACCCTTCGACAGGTTTTTCTGCGTCCTGAATTGTCGGGTCTTTATCACTTGGCGGCCGCTGGCGAAGTCTCTTGGCATGGATATGCAACTCACGTGATTGACTTCGCCAAAGCGCATGGGGAAGAGCTCTGTGTGAAAGGCATCAATGCGATCGAAACGTCTGTCTACCCAACGCCAGCCTGTCGCCCACTGAACTCCCGGTTGAATACGGGAAAGCTGCGCGACAATTTTTCTTTGCACTTGCCGGATTGGCGCAGTGGCGTAACCCGAATGCTTACGGAAGTTCTCAATAAATGACCACGATAAATCGTAAAGGCATCATCCTCGCTGGCGGTTCGGGTACTCGTTTGCACCCGCTGACCCTTGGCGTGTCCAAGCAGATGCTGCCGATCTACGACAAGCCGATGATCTTCTATCCCTTGTCCGTGCTGATGTTGGCGGGGATGCGCGAAATTCTGATTATTTCCACGCCTGAAGATTTGCCGTGCTTTCAAAAGCTGTTGGGCGACGGTAGCCAATATGGCATCAAGCTGTGTTACGCCGAACAGCCAAGCCCGGACGGGCTGGCTCAGGCTTTCATTATCGGTGAGGAGTTCATCGGCGATGATCCGTGCTGTCTGATCCTGGGAGACAACATTTTCTACGGTCAGCACTTCTCGGACAACCTGCGTTCGGCCGGTCTGCAGGAGGACGGTGCAACTATCTTCGGATATCACGTATCCGATCCCGAGCGCTTTGGTGTGGTTGAGTTTGACGCTAATGGATCAGCATTGAGTATCGAGGAAAAGCCGATAGTGCCCAAGTCCAGCTACGCTGTGACAGGTCTATATTTCTACGATAATCAGGTTGTCGATATTGCCAAGAAGATCAAGCCGTCCGCGCGCGGCGAGCTCGAAATTACCGATGTCAATCTCGCTTATCTTCAACAGAAGTCGCTGAAGGTTGAAATGCTCGGTCGAGGCTTCGCATGGCTTGATACCGGTACGCATGATTCGCTGCTAGAGGCCAGTCACTTCGTGCATACCATCGAAAAGCGCCAGGGCTTGAAGGTCGCCTGCCTTGAAGAGATTGCTTACAGTAATGGCTGGATTGACATGGCGCAGTTGCGTGCTCAAGCCGAGCGTCTGAAGAAAACCGGCTATGGGCAGTACCTGGAGAAGCTTCTGGATTCCGCAGTGCGCGAGGGCTGACATTGTTGGCGCAGTAGCCATTTTTCGTAGAGATTGTGATGTGGTTACGCCGAGCCGGGTTGATGTCGGTTTGATATCGATCTTGTTCGGATGCTTTCAATTTTAAGGGCGTTTTTTTGTGCCTTCCGCCGGGAGGGAGTTATTAATGTCCAAGCACAAGCTGTAGAATGATCAGCAATCATACCGGTTCTTACGACTCGCGGTCGTGGGCGGGCAGCTTCGCCTCATTGGGTACGCCTCATAAAAGAAGCCCTGCCCAATCGTTGATCGGCAAGGATCCGGGTGTTGCGTATTGATTTGGATTTAGGCCGAGCGGCTGTTTTTTTCTTGCGGCTTGGGGCAAGTATTTGCGTCAGTCAGGACGCACAAATGACCGGAAATATAATTGAACCCGTTTCTGGAAGTATCCACTGGAGAGGGGACTAAGGATTGAGAGCATGGAACTGATTCCCGTAATTATGTCTGGCGGAGTGGGCAGCCGGTTGTGGCCTGTTTCTCGAGAAACCCATCCAAAGCCGTTCATGGCACTGCCAGATGGCCAGAATCTAATCCAGAAAACGTTCCTTCGTGCTTCGCGTCTGGAAGGTGTCGTGGAAGTTCTGACGGTGACCAACCGCGAACTCTTGTTCAAGACTGAAGATGAGTACAGCGCAGTCAATTCTGCCAAGCATGCTCAGGCTTTCATTCTTGAACCCTTTGGTCGCAATACAGCGGCGGCCGTTGCCGCAGCGGCACTTCAACTCGAATCCACCCACGGCCCCGATGCCCAGATGCTGGTGTTGGCTGCTGATCACCTGATCAAAGACGAAAAGGCTTTCGCTGCGGCCGTTTCCAGCGCCATGGCGCTGGCTGCCGACGGCTGGTTGGTAACGTTTGGTATTCAGCCAACCTACCCTGAGACTGGGTTCGGTTACATTGAAGCGCAGAAGGATGCCCCTCTTAAAGGTGGCTTGAAAGTCGCGCGTTTTGTCGAAAAGCCTAATCTTGAAACCGCTCAAAACTACGTCAGCGCGGGGAACTACTACTGGAACTCCGGGATGTTCTGCTTCCGTGTGGGCTCCGTCCTGGAAGAGCTTCGTCAGCATGCTCCGGATGTAGTCGAGGCGGTTAGCAAAACGATCGATAGCTCGCGTCTGACCTCGTCCGCCAAATACCGTTGCCTAGCCCTTGATGCCGAAGCATTCGCAGCGGTGCCGGATATTTCCATCGATTACGCGTTGATGGAGCGCTCTTCCAAAGTTGCGACTGTTCCCTGTGACATTGGTTGGAGTGATATCGGTTCGTGGAACGCTGTCAGCGAATTGACCGAGCCCGACGAGAACGGTAACCGCTTTGAGGGCGAGGTACTGTCCCATGAGTCGCGCAATAACTATGTCAACAGTGAAGACAGGTTGACTGCGCTTGTCGGCGTTGAGGACTTGCTGGTCATTGATACTCCCGACGCGGTGATGATTGCTCACAAGGATCACGCTCAAGACGTGAAGCATATTGTCAATCAGCTAAAGGCCTGCAGTCATACGGTACATTTGCTTCACCGTACGGTGCATCGTCCTTGGGGTACTTACACCACGCTGGAAAACGGCGAGCGTTTCAAGATCAAGCGCATTGTGGTCAAGCCAAAAGCTTCTCTTTCACTGCAAATGCATCACCACAGAAGTGAGCATTGGATCGTTGTGAGCGGTATGGCAATCGTGGTCAACGATCAGCAGGAGCTGATGCTGAACACCAATGAGTCCACGTTCATTCGCGCCGGCCACCAACATCGCCTGATGAACCCGGGAGTCATCGATCTGGTGCTGATCGAAGTGCAGAGTGGTGATTACCTGGGTGAAGACGACATCGTGCGTTTTGAAGATAACTATGGTCGTGTCGACAAATAACGACACTGAACCCGATGCGAGCCCTGCGCCTTGCAGGGTTCAAGCGCCAGTGACATCAAGCCTGGCGGTCCATTCTTGCCGTTGCCGCCTCAGGGCGGCATCGGACATTTCAGCTATGTGAGTAGAATGTATCCTCCTATCGTGACGCAGTGTTTCAAAGCCTATGACATTCGTGGTCAGGTTCCCGCTCAACTCAACGAAGATATTTCCTACCGCATTGGTCGCGCGCTCGTAGTTGAATTACGTGCGAAAAATTTCGTGGTTGGTCAGGATATGCGGCTTGAAAGTCCATCCTTGGCTGCAGCGCTGATGCGGGGCATTACCGAGGCCGGCGGCGATGTCATCGATATCGGGCTTTGCGGCACGGAGGAAGTTTACTTCGCCACAAGCCACTACAAAGTTGATGGCGGCGTGATGATTACCGCCAGCCACAATCCCAAAGGCTACAACGGGATGAAACTCGTCAAAGCAGAGTCTCGCCCTATCAGTGGTGACACGGGTCTTGATGCCATCCGCCAACGCGTCGAACAGGGTGACCTGGGTGACCTGGTGGCAGAAAAGGGGACAGTCCGTCAGGCGTTCGATAAGAGTGCCTACATCGACCATTTGCTGACTTACGTCGACATCAGCGCACTGAAACCTTTGAAAATCCTCGCAGACCCAGGTAATGGCGCAGCCGGCCCTGTACTCCAGGCGCTGGCCGCGCGACTACCTCTGAAGTTGCTGTTTATCAATGAAGAGCCTGATGGCACCTTCCCAAACGGCGTCCCAAATCCATTATTGCCTGAGAATCGCGAGTTGACGCGTGATGCACTACTGGCGAACCAGTGCGATATCGGACTGGCCTGGGATGGCGATTTTGACCGCTGCTTTTTCTTCGATGCGAATGGGCGTTTTATCGAGGGTTATTACCTGGTTGGCCTTTTGGCCGAAATGCTGCTCATAAAGCACCCTGGCAGCAAGATCATCCACGATCCTCGACTGACTTGGAACACCATCGAGCGCGTTGAGAAAGCGGGTGGTATCGCCGTGCAAAGTAAAACCGGCCATGCATTTATCAAGGAGCGTATGCGCGAGGAGGATGCAGTGTATGGCGGCGAAATGAGCGCTCACCACTACTTCCGTGATTTTGCGTACTGCGACAGCGGCATGATTCCGTGGTTGCTGGTAGCCGCTTTGATGTCGGCTAATGGAAAGAGCCTGGCTCAGTTAGTTGACGAACGAATTTCCGATTTTCCATGCAGCGGTGAAATCAATTATCGCGTTGATGATGTGCCGACGATTATTGAAAAAATACGCAAGGCCTATCTTCCGCTGAATCCAGCGATCGATATGACTGATGGCTTGAGCATGGACTTTGGTGACTGGCGTTTCAATCTTAGAGAGTCCAATACGGAATCTCTATTGCGACTGAACGTCGAATCTCGCGCCAATGAAGCCACGCTTTCATCGCAGCTTGCACTGCTTGAGGGGTTGATTTTAGGAGAGAACCAATGAGTTCTATGCTTAAAGCGCTCTGGAACTATCGCGGGTTTATCTCAGGAAGTGTCAAACGAGAGTTTCAGTCCAAATACAGAAATTCTTTGCTGGGTGCGTTGTGGACGATACTCAATCCGTTGGCGATGATTATCGTATATACCGTTATTTTCGCTGAGGTGATGAGAGCCAAGTTGCCGGGTGTCGAAGGCACCTTTGGATACAGTATCTACCTGTGCGCGGGGATACTTACTTGGGGGCTGTTTGCCGAACTGGTCGGGAGAAGTCAGACTGTTTTTCTCGATAATGCCAACTTGTTGAAGAAAATCAGTTTTCCACGGTTGTGCCTTCCAGTCGTGGTTGTCGCGAATGCCGGCATAAATTTCATCATCACATTCGGTCTTTTTACTGTTTTTCTAATCATTAGCGGTAATTTTCCTGGTTTGGCATTTCTTGCCTTGGTCCCGTTGCTGTTGATTCTGATCCTCTTTTCAATAGGGCTCGGCATTACATTGGGGGTGCTCAATGTGTTTTTCCGCGATGTCGGACAGTTCTTTGGGATCTTCATTACATTCTGGTTTTGGCTGACTCCCATCATCTATCCGATTACCGCGCTCTCCAAAGAGTTGCGCGTGTTTATTGACCTTAACCCGATGACCAGCCTTATGGCCGCCTTTCAAGGGGTTCTTGTTTCCGGTCAGTGGCCGCAATGGGAAACTTTGTGGCCGATCACCACCCTGGCGGTGTTTTTGTGTTTTGTGGGTATGCGTTTTTTCCGCAAGCACGCAGGCGAAATAGTGGACGAACTTTGATGGGTAGCATTACGGTTGTTGGACTGGGCAAAGCATACAAACAATATCGCACGCGTTGGGGGCGATTGGCTGAGTGGCTCATTCCCAAACTAAAGCCCCGACATACCCTTAAGTGGGTATTACAAGACATCAGCTTTTCTGTAAATGCAGGTGAGGCGGTAGGGATAATCGGGGTCAATGGTGCAGGCAAAAGCACGTTGCTGAAAATGATTACGGGCACTACCCAACCTACAACCGGGAGTGTAGACATAAATGGGCGAGTCGCCGCTCTGCTCGAGTTGGGTATGGGGTTTCACCCTGATTTTACGGGTAGACAGAATGCCTATATGGCCGGTCAGTTGCTTGGGCTTTCTCTGGAGGAGGTCTCTCTGCATATGTCGGAAATCGAGGCGTTCGCCGACATAGGTGATTACATTGATCAACCGGTGCGTGTGTATTCCAGCGGTATGCAGGTGAGGCTGGCATTTGCAGTGGCAACGGCAGTGCGTCCAGAGATTCTCATCGTCGATGAAGCCTTGTCGGTGGGGGACGTTGCTTTTCAGCGAAAGTGCTATCGACGGATTGAACAGTTTCGTGAAAAGGGCACAACTCTGCTTTTTGTGACTCACGATACTGAAACAGTTAAAAAAATCTGCGATAAAGCGCTCTTCCTTCAGAATGGAAGTGTCGCCGCTTTTGGTGCTGCGAAAGACGTATGCGATACCTACGAACAAGTTTTGTTCGGCGGTGGGAAGAAATCGGCTCTGCCAGTCGCAAAGAGTGTCGAGGCTGTGGTTGATCCCAGCTTGCTGAGTAGTTGTGAACTTTCTTATGGCGACGGCCGCGCGGTTGTTGAGTCGATATGGATGGAAAGCTCGGAGGGGCATCCTGCCAACGTTTTTGGCAGCAACGATAGTTTGATACTGAAGTATCGCGTTCGTTTTACCGAGGAGGTGACACAGATCGCCTTTGCCTTCATGGTCAAGACGCGTGATGGTATTGCGCTGTTTGGTATGGATACCGCGGATATGCCTGAAGTGAAAGGCAGAACCTTCAGTGCCGGCGAAACGCTCCTGCTAAAATTTGAATTTGGTAATTCATTTGCCCCCGGAACCTATTACGTGAACTGCGGTGTACGGGATGACACGGGTGATGTTGCTTTGTTTTTGCATCGCCGTATTGATGTTGTCCTGT
The DNA here is from genome assembly GCF_024748675.1 of Pseudomonas sp. B21-041. Lineage (NCBI taxonomy): Bacteria > Pseudomonadati > Pseudomonadota > Gammaproteobacteria > Pseudomonadales > Pseudomonadaceae > Pseudomonas > Pseudomonas sp. B21-041. The sequence goes on along the minus strand of NZ_CP087175.1, from coordinate 4,547,932 downwards.
TTCGCGTGCGAGCAGATGAGGGTACGTTTGCGAAAACTGGCGTTATAAATGTCCCAGCAAAATTCGAACTTGCTATGGAGTAAGAGGGTGAGCATTTTAAAGGATTCTAAAACCTGCCCTGTATTTGTTCACTCTTTGTTTCGGGCGGGAAGTACTTACATATTTAGTGTTTTTAGAAGCTCGAGCGCAGGCTACTGGTGTTATCAGGAACCGATGAGCGAGTTTGTCTTGTCTGCGCGCAACGAGCGTGAAAGCATGCTTGCTGCAGATGACAATCTGGCAAAAGTGCTGCGTCATCCGGATATGAAGGGGGCGTATTATTCCGAGTTGTATAGCGTATCTGACGAATGTATAACGAAGCTAGACGAGTCCTGCATCTATGATGGTTATTTTGCCACGACTCCAGAGCAGGCGGGCGTACCATACTTATCAGGTTTGATATCTTCGGCCAAAGGCAGACCACTTATACAAGAGTGTCGTACAAGCTCTCGTATCGGTGTGATCAAGAATGCATTGGGCGGTCGTCATATTTATCTCTGGCGAAATCCTTGGGATCAGTGGTGGTCTTACAAGGTGGATCACTACTTTGATGATGCAAATCAGATGTGTATCAATGGTGCGCATCACCCCGAAATTATTAATCGCTTGATTGACGAAATCGGATTCAACGGTTTGACGGAAGGGAACATTTTTCAGAAGTTTTCGTGGTTCTACCAGAACCGCTTGTCTCCGGAAAACAGTTACCTTGTTTTTTATGTGCTTTGGTTTCTAGGCTTGAAAGAAGGCCTGAAGCACTCTGAACTGCAGATCAATATTGATCGACTCAGCGACAGTTTAGAGTGCCGAAATGACATTACCCATGCTCTTAAGGAAATGGGTATCGACGGGCTCGATTTTTCTGAATGCTCAGTTCCTCAAGCCGTGTACGGTGCTAAAGACAAAGCTTTCTTCAACAGCGTTGAGCAACGGGCCCATGGTCTATTACTTCTATCAGGGACATCACAGACGCTTATTGATGAGGTTGTTGCGCTTCGTAAAGCAAGCGAGCCTCTGGTTTGGCAACGTGATTATAGAACCGATCCCGGCGCCAGTCTAATTCGGGATGCTGAAAGAGCGCGTGAATTAGTTCTCGGTTTTGAGAAGAGGGTGGTGGACGCGAGCGTTGATCATCAGCGGAAGTTACTTGGTGAGCACGAAAGATATAGCTCCATAGAAACAAGTTTGTTAGCCGAGACGGAAAAAGTAAGAGCACTTGACGCCAAGTGTTTGGAGTTTGCTGAAATCCTAGTCGAAGCTGAAACTAAAATATCGGAAGCGAACGCGGAGCGTCAGAAGGTCGAGGACAAACTCGTATTGAGGGAGGCTGAGTTTGATTGTGCGCATTTGGAGTCTAAAGCGTTAGTGTTCGAACTTGAAAGACAGATTAAAGAATTAATGACGAGTGCTTCATGGCGGCTAACCAGGCCGTTGCGAGTTTTGAACAAGCTGATAAAGGACCCAGGTACTAATTTGAAGGCTTCTCCATTATTGAAGATCAAGCACAAGCTAAAATCTTTCATTTCTCGTTTAATGCGAAAGGCAGTTGAAAATCCGAGAATCAAGGGTTGGGCTGTCGGTTTTCTTTCGCGTCGCCCGGTATTGAAGGCCCGGCTTAAACGGATTGCGTGGGGAATGCAACAGAGTCATGTTGGCGCCGTGAGTCCATCCAACACCACGGTAGACACGTCAACTTCATATGCACAGCTTTCAAGTTTTAAGAAAAAAGGGAACGGTGAAGAGTTGAAATCACCCCTTGAGTCTTTTTTCTACTGAGTATTTATTTTGAAAAAAATATTGGCATTTAGCTTTTTTCCTGCATTTACGCCTGTCTCGAATGGTGGTGAATCTAGGGTTTTTAATTTTTACAGGTCTCTGAGTCGTACGCATCAAGTTACCTTGTTGAGCTCAACTCACCAAGGCAGTGATGAAGAGCGTGTTTTTCATGGTGTCAACTTTATCGAGCGTAGAATTCCTAAGGATATCGCGTTTAATGAAGTCTGGGCTGCACTGTCCAAAGTTTCCGGGAAAGGTGATCTGTCAGGTCCTGCCCTTGCTGTGTGTGCCAAGTACCCAGGCGCTTTGCACGATGCTTATCTTGAAGAGTATGAGTCGGCGGATATAATTATCCATGACTTCCCATTTACCATCGACTATGACGTGTTTGCCGGTTTTGATAGTAAACTACGTGTTTATAACTCTCAGAATTGCGAAAGTATCCTCTATCGTTCCTTGCATAGCGATGCCGGATCGGATGATATTCCGAACTTGGTAATAGGGCTGGAAAAGAAGATACTTGAACTCTCGGATCTGGTTTTTTACTGCGGTGACGATGACCTCGTCGCATTCCGTGACTTGGCGCCAGCTGCGAAATTCGAAACTGTCTTTGTTCCTAACGGTATGACACCTGTTCGAACGGCGTCTTTGAAGGAAAATTCGAACTCAGGTTTTTCTACTGTTTTCATGGGCAGCGGCCATTTACCTAACCAGATAGCTGCGCTGACACTTGTTAATGAAATTGCGCCTCTAGTGCCAGAGGTGAAGTTCAATATTTTGGGTACATGCCTCCCTGAAGGTAAGTATCCCGCTAACGTCATCCGTCATGGTCGGGTGAGCGATACGCTGAAAGAGGAGTTGCTGGGGGCTAGCCACTTGGCATTGAATCCTATGTCCACTGGCAGTGGGTCCAATATTAAGGTGTTGGAGTATCTGGCTAGAGGTCTGCCGGTTCTTTCAACTGAGTTCGGTGTGAGGGGACTTTCTGGTCAGGAGGACGAGCATTTTCTCATCTCTTCACTGGAGTCGTTTGGTCAGGCCATTAGAGATGCAGCGAACTCTCCTGAGCGTCTCTCGTGTATAGGTCAGGCCGGACTATCATTTGTAAATGCCAACTATACATGGGATGCCATTGCTGAAAACGCTAGTAAAAAAATAGTAGATGTCTATCAACGCAATAAAGAAAATACTCCAAAGAATCTTGTAACGGTATTGAACGATTACAATTCTTTTGCGGGAATTGGCGGTGGTGCAACTAGGACGCGTGGATTATACGCCGCAGTTTCCGAGACGAGTACGGTTGTATTTTTATGCTTTTCCAGTGATCGTTTCTTGCAGGTAGATCGTCACAATGACAATACATTAGTCATCGCTGTTCCAAAAACTGCGGAGCATCTAGGAGAGTTACAATACGTCAATGCACAATCGCATATATCGTGCGACGACATCGTTGCCGGCCGACATTGCGCACTTAATCCTCTGCTGGTCAAAGTCTACCAGGCCTTGAGGGGGAACTCTCAGAGTGTTGTAATTGAGCATCCATTCATGGTGGAGTTACCAGTCGCACATGCTGACCGATTTGTTTACTCGTCCCAGAATAATGAATTGACGCTGAAAACGCGTCTATTGGAACACCATCCACTCAGGCACTCTTTGATAGATGATGTTGCTGAGTTTGAGCGTAAAGCCGTTGAACTTTCGGCGCTGACGATTGCTGTTTCTGACGATGATGCCGATAGTCTGCTCAGAAAGCGTCGTACAGCAGGGCCCGCGATAGTTGTACGCAATGGATCTGCGCCTGCAGCATTAGTAGATGCAGAAAATGCAAGTAAAATTCAGGCCGGTATTTCTGCCCGGTCCGCGGTTTTTCTTGGCTCCGCGCATATGCCCAATGTTGACTCCGCGAACTACATTGTTGAGCACATTGCTCCAAACTGCCCGGACGTCGAGTTCCATCTGATCGGCTCCGTGTGCAGCTCGATTAGTGGCAAGATGACTCGAAATGTTCATCTATGGGGTGTTTTGGATGATTCGGACAAGTCCGCAGTTATGCAGTCATGTTCCATTGCCATCAACCCCATGATGTCTGGCAGCGGTTCGAATGTGAAGTTGGCCGACTATCTTGCCAACGGATTATTTGTGGTGACGACGATTTTTGGGCAGCGAGGGTATCCTGACGTCATTCAAGATCATATCAATGTAGTGACGCTGGAGGATTTTCCCTCGGCGATAATGACTGCGCTGTCCGATGTGGAACTGCAAACACCCGAAGTAAGACTGTTACGTCAGTCCATATTTAATCGTTGCTTGTCCATGCAGGCGCTGGCGGCAGATTTTGTTTACGCGTTAAAAGGCCTTTCAGTCCCTAAGAAGCGTGTGCTCTTTGTAACTTATCGTTATACCTCTCCTGCCATGGGCGGTGCTGAGTTGATGGTTGAGCAACTGTTGAGGGCTCTTGGCAGAAATAACAACTTTCAAATTGATGTTGTTGCGCCTGAAGTCAGCTCGATGCACAGCAAATTCCGATTTGCGGAAGACTATCATTTCAACGCGAATGACAGTGCGTTCATCAATATGCACAACGTCAGATTTGCTCGCTTTCCTATTCAGCCATCAATGGGGCAATCCGCGACGCAGGGGCTGGAGCGTGCCTGGCAATTGCAACCGACATTCGAGCGTATCATCTCGGATTCTGTGAAAACGGGATTTGATCGCAGTGGCCTGACTTGGGGCTGGGCATTGCCGGAAGGTAAGGCAATAAAAGCCTCTCGCTGGGCGTATGCCACGTGTGGGTTGTATGTTGTGGAGGATACAGACGTTCGAATTGACGGCTTCGCCCACCAAAAGGCTTATGTGACGGTAATGGACGCTCAAGGGGTGATAATCCTGAGCTCGGAAGTTCAGGGGCAGTTTGTGTTGGCGTTTTCCGCTCCGGCAGGGGAGTTGGAAATAACAACATCAATTGGATCCTCTCGACATGAAGATCCTCGTCCTCTGGCATTTATGATGACAGCGTTGTATTTCAATAGCGTGCAGCTTGATATCTCCAAGCCGTCGCTGGTTAATTTGGCTACTGTCGATGCCGAGACGGCGTTTGAGGTGTTGGCGGACGCTGCCAAGGGGACTCGTGATCCCTTGAATGTTAAGCTAAGTGATATACGCGGTCCTTTCTCCGAAGCCCTTGAGAATTATGTTGAGTCTCAAGTAAGTAATTATGATTTGGTGATTACTCATAATCACGTATTTCGCCCGGCTGTTGTCGCGGTTGAAAGTGCCAAGCGGCACGGGGTGCCGGTAATTATCATACCTCACGCGCACTTAGATGATGATTTTTACCATTTTCCAGACATTAATGACGCGGCACGAGACGCTAGTCTGGTATTAGCTTCGCCTCTTGCTGCTTGCGAGTTTTATCGTCGCCGAGGGGGTAATGTCAGTTATCTGCCAGCCGGGATTGATACCAGTGAAATATTCCATCAAGACGACGTAGATGCCTTTCGAGCTGTCTTTTCGGTAGATCGCCCCTTTGTTTTAGTGTTGGGCAGAAAATCAGGCGCGAAGGGCTATAAAGACACGATTGCAGCCGTTGAAAAGTTAAATGCAAATGGTAAGAACTTACATGTAGTACTGATTGGACCTGACGATGACGGTGTGCCCGTGTTATCTGCCCATGCGAGCTACTTGGGCAAGCAGCCCAGGAATGTTGTTCGTGGAGCGCTCATGTCGTGTCTTTCATTGATTAACATGAGTAGTAGCGAGAGCTTCGGCATCGTGCTGTTGGAAGCTTGGTTGGCCGGTAAACCGGTAATTGCGAACAGTGCTTGTGCAGCTTTTCATGATATGGCGATTGATGGTGTCAATGCCGTATTGACGGAGCGCGAAGGATTAGAAGAGGCAATCACTCGATTGATTCGAGATCCTGCATTGTGCGCGACACTGGCGGAGAACGGACAACGCATTACTCATGAGTATGACTGGTCGGTTATCGGTGATCGTTTTATCACCACATGCAACGAGCTTCTGATATAGCGTTCGAGTTTATATATTGGTTTTTTGCGAGGAGCAGGCTTTGAGTTTACTTATAAGTCGTTCCTCGAATTGTTAGAGGGAATTGATTCTATAAAGGTCGCATGCTACTTGGTCGACGGAGAAGGAAATATGGTCGGTATTGAAAGTGATTCTTTGAAAGTGGCTGTGACTTTATTGGTGGGTGATTTGAGGCTCTATTGGCTTGGGGGATCGAAGGTTCAAGTGGCATATTTGCATAACGTTGATGGCGTCTGTTTTTTACCGGCTGCCAATCACAGAGATGCAATAAGTTTAGGCGCGAGGGGGCAGCGTTTTGAATAGCAATGATTTTGGCGTGAGGCCATTGAAGTGGCTCGCATTGGTCCTTGTAATATTGGCTTGCGTGTTTTACGTGGTTTACCTTGGTCACGCGATTCTAAGTGAAAGAGTCTTGTACGCTGACGGTTCGAATTTTTTTGTGCAACTGTTGAGTCAGAATAAGGTATGGCCAGTTGCCGATGATCCAAAGCACATACGGTTGTTTGCGAATATAGTAAATCAACTTCCTGTTGCTATTGCTATTAAGTTAGGAGTGGAAAACCTAGGCTGGTTGAGGTTCCTGTTTGGTGCTGGAACGTTTTTGGGGCCGGTGTTTGTTTATTTTTTCTGTTTTTTATTGAGTCGTCGGGCAAATGACTATCGCGTTTTTTTCTTTGCTCTAGCAAGTCTGGTTACGTGCGCGATTCCATCCGATATATTTATTCTTAATCAGTCTTTTATATCTTTGGCGTTTGCTTGGTTGCTGATTCATTATTTGCTGTTGAAGATAAATTTTCGATGGTTTGACTGGCTAGTGATAGCTATTGTTTCTTTGATATTGTTCAGAGGGCATGAAAATCTGGTTCTTTGGGGCGGCAGTATATTTTTTGGCGCGCTGACTGCATTCTGGTTCGGCGGAACAGGCGGTAATTTTTGTAAAAATTTACACCTCTATGTACTTGGCGCTGTCGGCCTAGCCCAGTCGCTGTTTGTTCTATATTGGCAGTTTAGTCATCCGGTTGGTCAGGAAACAAATGCCTTTCTAGAGCTTGTCAATTTTGCAATGCCGCGGGAAATGTGGGTAGGCAATACTAGAATAAGTCTATTGGCAACTGTTCTACTTATTGTTGCTGGGCTTTACGGATGGATAGCTCGTAGCATAAGCGCGGGCGGCGGAGCAATTTTTTTGCTGGTCTTTTTAATATTTTTGTCGTTGTCGGGTCTTGCGGTGTATGCCGGGGTTTCAGCAATACAGGATTTCAATCTGACTGATCCGCGCAGAGAGTTTAATTATCGGTTTCTGATGACTATCGGATCCACGGGATGGATGCTCTCTTCAATTATATTTGTGCGTGCAAAAGTTAATTTTGATGTGCGTGGTGCTTATTTTGCGATTGTCGCGCTCTCAGTCAGCCTGTTGTCCGCGTCGCTCTGGCAGGTCTCCAATAGTATACAATGGCTCGAATTCAAGAATGCCGCTCTGCACGAGCTTAGTGTGGCGCCAGGGCCAATTTTACAGCCTGAGTCAGTGAGAGAAATACTGATTTCGGAGCAGCGGGAGTATGCTTATAAGTATCGTTGGGTCTGGACGTGGCCAGTATTCGGTATGAGCTTACAGAAAGATGGTCGGGTCGTTAAAATATTTAGGCCGGAAGGCTTTGATGATTATTTCAAACCTCCCAAAAAGATTCCTTTTGTTCCGCTTTCGGGCGGCGAATATGGTAGCGAAGGACCCGGGTTGTATTCATTTGACGGTTTTCAGGCCGCTGGAAAAAATAAATAATGAAGTTGTTTCTAGGGTTCTTACTGGTGTCTGGAGTCGGGTGGATTCTTGATCTGCTTTCCTATACGACTTTGACCCAGGCTTTTGATGTGTCACCTGCCTTTGCGAATTTCGCATCATCCATGGTCGGTGTTACATACGTATGGTTGATTGCGCTAAATCGGGTTTTCAAACAAGGTGGGCACGGAAAATATATTTTTCTACCGATCTATTGGACTTATCAAGCGGTGTCTATCTTAGGGTATTCGATGCTGATTTCCATCGTCGTTGTAAAACTGGTAGATTTTGGGATTGATCAGGTACTGCCACTGCCAGCGGCTGTTCTGGCGAAGCTAATGGTCACGCCCGTTAATTTATTGACGAATTTCCTGTTTATGACTGTTCTTACGAAATTTATGAGTACTGACTCCGATGGCCAAGTCCGAAGCTAATCCGAAAATCCTGGTTTTCATCCCTGCCTATCGCTGTGAAACGCAGATTACTCGCGTTATCGATCAGTTTGATGAGAGCGTACAGGCTAGGATCGATACCGTTATGGTTGTTGATAACCGCTCGCCTGACGGTACCCTGGAGGCTGCCATTGAGCGCGGCAAATTGGTCCTAAAGAATTGTAATTTCATCGCTTGGTGTAACGATGACAACTATGGTCTGGGAGGATCGCACAAAGCAGCCTTTCGCTATGCAGTAGATAATGGGTTTGACTACCTTGTTGTGCTGCATGGCGACGACCAGGCCGATATTCGTGATTTGATGCCTCAGCTCGAATCAGAGTTGGATAAAGGTGTTGATTGCTTGTTAGGTGCACGTTTCATGCGTGGTAGCCGTTTGAAAGGATATTCCTGGTTCCGTACATTCGGTAATCGGGTTTATAACGCACTGTTTTCCATGGTCACAATGCGTGCTATTTATGATTTGGGATCTGGATTGAACCTTTATCGTGTGGCGGCGTATCGTGACTTCTACTACAAAGCATTTCCTGACGACTTGACGTTCAATTATGTGATGCTGTTGGCAAGCTATCAGCGCAAGCAAGTAGTGCGTTTTTTCCCCATCAGTTGGAGAGAAGACGACCAGATATCGAACGTCAGATTGTTCCGTCAAGCATTTAAAGTCTTGAGGTTGCTTGCGGGATTTGGCATGCGCCGCGATAGCTTTGTTTCTACAGAACTGCGCTCTCGGGCATTTGATTCTTACACGGGGCAAATTCGCTATAGCCAAGGCTCAGCTTCCAATGAGTAAAAGCTTGAAGGTCTACTTCGGACTGCTGCTGATCGTGGTGATGGGTTGGCTGTGGTTACGTGCGCCGGATATCGCCAGTTTTGGTCGTGAGACACAGTGGGCTGGTCTGGTGGGTATTACTCTGCTTTATCTCGGCTCACATGTATTGCGTATGCTGCGCCTGGTGCTGTTGACGCTTGATGATCGCGATAAGGCGTTTCCTCTGGTTGCGGCGCATACATTGACAGCTTTTCCAAGTAGCTTTCTGCCATTCAAGCTGGGCGAGATTTTACGCCTTGCTTCCTTTTTTCATGTGTACGGGAAACGGCAGAAGGCGCTGGCGGTATGGTTGGCGGAGCGCTTTGGAGATGTAGTGGTGATCTCCGCCTTTATTCTGGGGTTGTACATTTTTAATATTCAAGTCGTGCCCGCAATGCGCACTGTCTTTGTATTATTTGTACTGGCCAGTGGTTTGAGTCTGTTGGGGTTCTTCGCTGTTGCTAAGATCTTTGTATATTTGAATCGTCATCTTGTACTGACTAGCTACACGCCGCGCGGACTGACCGTGCTACGCGCGAGCCAAGTATTACGCAGGCTTGAAGTCGCGATCTATAAGTCCGTCGAGGGGCGTGTGTCAGGTTTCCTGCTGCTCTCTGTACTTATCTGGTCTGTCGAGATTCTGGCGTTGTCTTTATTTATTAACCAGCTTGGGATCGGAGATCCGGATCTCGCGGCGCTGTTCACCTCCGGTTTGCTGGCGAGCTTACCCGGCGGCGGGGGAGTCTCGAATGCCTTCGGTCTCTACCAGTCGCTGGGTCTGGTGGCGTTGACATTGGTATTTCTGCTCGTCGTTTCGTTGCCGGCGCGCTCCAAAATTCTAAGGACCCGAGATGTCTGAAGCATATACCAAACTATTGCTTATCCTTGATGATCGCGAGTTCGCCTTCGGTGAAGTGCGCAGCTTGGTTGGCTCCCGCCGATTCGGTGATATCGTCTTCAAGCGCCGACCACTGATCGAACATTTCCTTACCGCGCTGCCGGCGTGGAGTCGATCACGTGTGATTCGTTTGCAGAATGAAGATGATCTTGTCGCGCTGCGCTCTACACTGGAAGCGTGTAGTGAGGATACATCTGTCTGCGTTATCGCCGGGCGTGCCGGCTTTTCACAACCTGAACGCCTCACCCAGTTGATAGAGCGCCTGCCGTATGCTGAAGAGGACTTTACCGATACGTTGTACAAACCGATGCTGGTATTTCTGCGCAATGCCCACATGTTGGTCGACCAATGGTCGGCGTTTCTGGCGGCACCTCTTCATACATGGGATAGGGCGTGGCAGGGCGCTCAGCGTTTGCAGTCGGTCGAACCCCTGGATTTAGGCAAGATCCGCGATTTCCTTTCTTACACCAGCGGTTCTACAGCAACGCGCCATTTCAACGAAATGCAAATGGACGCGTATTACTACACGAAGCGATCCACTGACAAGACCAAGATGCGCGCGGAGTATTCCTTTTATAGCCTCGCTCCCGAAGGCATGCGGCCTTGGCTGATACAGCCTTTTGATTTTCAGGATGATGGTGATCGCGCATCTTACAAAATGCTGCGTTATTACTTGGCAGATACTGCTTTGCAATGGGTTCACGGCGCTTTTGAGCCCGATACGTTCACTTCTTTTGTTGACCGTCTGCTGTTTTTTCTCGCGGAGCGCTCAAGACAAACCTGCACTAAGGAGCAGTCGGCTGCCACGGCGCGAGAACTGTTCGTTAATAAACTTGAAAAACGGGTTGAGCAGTTTCTTGCGATGGAGGAGGGACAGCGGATCAATCGTTTGGCTGCTAGCGCTACTCCTGAACTGGATGTTTCACGCCAGCTAGAGCGTTTTGTGAAGCTCTACAAACGCTTCGAGAAAGGATTTGCATTTGATTACCGTGTGGTCGGGCACGGTGACCCTTGCTTCTCCAATATACTTTATGATCAACAACGCTATCTGCTAAAGCTGATCGACCCTAAAGGGGCGCTGACGGAGGAGGGGCTGTGGACACACCCTTTGTATGATCTGTGCAAGGTGTCGCACAGCGCATTGGGCGACTACGATTTTATTAACAATGGTCTCTACAATGTAGGTTTCACCGACAGTAATCAGTTGTTGCTGAGTTTTAAACACACCAATCACGCCGTCCTGAAACCTGTCTTTGTTCAGCGAGTCAAGGCGGCAGGCCACGACGTTCGCGTCATGCGTCTGGGCGAAGCATCATTGTTTTTGTCGATGCTGCCGCTGCACATAGATTATCCAAACAAGGTGATTGCTTTCCTGCTGAACGCTCACCACATACTCAATGAGGTTGAAAGTGAATCAAGAGTTTGAGAGCGTCGACGGTGTATTGGTCGTTGATATTGACGGCACGCTGTGTGGAATTAAAACGGCGAATCAGTCGTACGCAGATCTGATTCCCGATCAGGCCATGCTGGCTAAACTTCGCGAATACCAGGCTAAAGGTTATCGAATCTTACTGTTCACTGCGCGTAATATGAACACTTATAAGGGTAATCTGGCGCTTATTAATAAACATACTGCACCAGTTCTTCTCGAGTGGCTCGCTAAGTGGGAAGTTCCTTACGACGAAATTCTGTTTGGCAAGCCTTGGCCGAGAAAACGCGGCTTCTATATTGATGATCGATCTGTGCGCCCGGACGAGTTCCTCAACATGACCGAAGAAGAAATCCATAAATTGCTGGGGCAGGAGTAGGAGTCTGAGATGTCGGTGAATATTGTTATTACTATGGCGGGCCGCGGATCGCGCTTCTATGAGGCTGGATATACGGTACCAAAGTATGAAATCCCCGCGCACGGCAAAAGTCTGTTCGATTGGTCGATGCTTTCTTTACGGAATTTTCTTACAACCGATTGCCGTGTGATCTTTGTATGCCTTGAAGAAAATAACTCGGCTGATTACGTTCGCAGGCAGAGCGAGGCAATGGGGCTTCGTGATGTGCACGTTATCGAGATTGGGCAGGTAACTGATGGCCAAGCGACAAGTGCGTATCTGGCACGTGAATTCTGGCGGCCGGAGGATCCTCTGCTTATTTATAATATCGATACGTACGTTAATCCACGCGCCTTGCTCCCAGAGTCTATTCGTGAGGGTGCTGATGGATGGGTTCCGTGCTTCCAGGTTCCGGGCGATCATTGGAGTTTCGTAAAATTGGGCGATGATCAGTGGGCTACCGATTTGGCTGAAAAGCAGCGTATTTCGGATTTCGCATCAATCGGTCTGTACTGGTTTTCACGAGCTGAAGACTATGAGAAAGCCTATGACCGTTTCTTTGCTGACTCCCAAAATCTTGTTCGCGGCGAGCGTTACATTGCGCCACTTTATCGACAACTGATTGCCGAAGGCCGGAAAATTTCTATAACTGATCTTGCTGTTAATGACGTCCATGTATTAGGTACACCGGCGGAATTGAATGCATTTCTCGAACTGAACCAAGAAGATTTGCTTGTCAATTGATTGATGCGCGTTGAAATTGGCCAGCTAAAGTAAGTTCCCGTATTCGGCGAGTGCATTACAAAATGTTACCCGCCGGGTCGTCTCGAGTGACGCTCGGCGCCCACCTTTCAATCGATCAGTGGTACGACGGGGTTATCCTCTATTGTCTTGGAGATCTTGGCGGTGGGTTGGAGCGGGGTGAAAGGTCGCTTCCGACGCCGCTGTCGTGAGTACGCGAATTCAATGATAATCTGAGATGTCAGTGATACGAGGTACCGGTGTGTCCAATAAAAATTTAGTTTTCCAGGCGTCTGTTGTCGACGCTTCAACGAGAGCGCTGGTCAAGTCGCAAAAGCCGATCACTTTATGGTTGACCGGGTTGAGTGGCGCTGGCAAATCCACCATCGCAAACGCGCTGGAGCTGGCTCTGGTCGAGCGTGGTCGACATACTTATTTGCTGGATGGCGACAATGTACGTCTGGGTCTGTGTAAAGACCTTGGGTTCAGTGATGCTGACCGGGAGGAAAATATTCGTCGAATTGCAGAGCTGGCCAAATTGTTCATGGATGCCGGCCTGATCGTGATCACTGCATTCATCTCCCCATTTCAACATGATCGTGCCTTGGCTCGCGATGTGATCGGCGATGAAAAATTTATCGAGGTCTTCATTGACACTCCCTTGTCAGAGTGTGAGCGCAGAGATCCAAAAGGCCTATACGGGAAGGCTCGCTCCGGCGTAATCAAGAACTTCACGGGAATCGACTCGGCCTATGAAAGCCCGCTGAATCCCGATGTTCGTGTCAATACTCTGGAAGAGAATCTGGAAACCTGCGTGGCGAAAATTCTCGACTGTCTGAATCAGCGGGTAGTGGCATGAAGACTCTCGTCATTATCGGCGCAGGTTTTAGTGGGACAGTAACGGCCATTCAGTTTTTGAAGCATTGCCCGCCTGGCGCTCAAGTTATTTTGATCAACCGCTCAGGCGGTATGGCTCGTGGCCTGGCGTATGGAACAAATAGTGCTCAGCATCTGCTCAATGTTCCGGTTGGCAACATGACAGCTTTGGTAGATGAACCTGAATCTTTTCAAAAGTTTTGCCAGGAAACCGATCGGAGCGTTTCGGGCTCATCATTTGTGCCTCGTAAGCTTTACGGCGATTACCTGTCTTTCTTGCTGGATTCGGCCGTGGAGCGTGCAGAAGACACTTCGCTTCAGCGATTGGCGGCGGAGGTGCGCAGCCTCAGGTCTGGTCAGAAGGGCGTGATCGTAGAACTGGCAGATGGGGAGCAATTACGTGCAGATCACGTCGTACTCGCATTTGGACACTTTGCCCCACTGAATCCTCAATGTGTTGCACCTGCCATCTCCGCTGGCTGCTATCAGCAGGATCCTTGGGATCGTGAACGTCTGTTACCCGATGCAGGCAAGCCCGTCCTTCTTATAGGTGCCGGGCTGACCGCTCTGGATGTAGCACTCAACATCGATCAGCGCAATTCACGCCCAATCTACATGCTGTCGCGCCGTGGCTTGCAGCCATTGGCTCATCGCCCTCATGGTAAGGGACTGGCGTCGAATGCAGGAATCAGCGAGCGATTGTTTGGCGTGGAGCCTACAGCGAGCAATTATCTTCGCGAAGTTCGCAGTCTTGTTAAAGCGGGTGCTGCTGAAGGACGGGACTGGAGGGATTTCATTGCAGCCTTGCGTCCCGCAACGCCAGCGCTTTGGGCTCGATTGCCGGAGATCGAGCGACGCCGTTTTCTGCGCCACCTGCAACCCTACTGGGATGTGCATCGTCATCGTGTTGCCCCTGAGACCCATGAGCGCTTTCTAGAGGCTCTGGGCAGCGGACGAATCATTTCCTTGGCAGGGCGAATCAAGGACATGAGCCCTGAAGGCGAGGGCGTGCGTGTGAGCTTTCAGAGACGGGGTAGCGATCAGACCGAATATGTCGATGTCGGGCAGGTTATCAATTGTACCGGGCCCAATTCGAATTTACGGTATGTCGATGATCGGTTGATTACCCAATTACGCGATGAAGGACTTCTCCAGCCAGACTTACTGGGTTTGGGTTTGCATGTAGATGAACGCCTGGCGGTTAAAAATGCTGACGGGAATGTTTCAACATGGCTTTCCTATATAGGGCCGATGCTCAAGGCCGATTTATGGGAAGCCACAGCTGTACCTGAATTGCGCGAGCTCGCGAAAAATTTGGCTTGCAGGCTTGCCGATGACTTTCGCCAGGATCCCCGGGCAGGTTAATCCAAGCGTCTAAAAAGTCGCCCAGGGGGCGGCAAATGGCGGTTCATGGGGTACTATTCTCCTGTTCCGCAAAAAAATGCACAGTCTTGGCCTCATCCGCATTGCCAGGCTAGATTTTTTCTTGTTATCAACAACGTTCAAATGGAGTTTAGAGGATTCGCATGAAAGCAATCGTTACTGGCATTACCGGTCAAGACGGCGCCTACCTGGCGGAACTGCTGCTGGAGAAGGGGTACACCGTTTACGGTACCTACCGTCGTACCAGTTCTGTCAATTTCTGGCGTATCGAAGAGCTGGGTATCCAGCAGAACCCTAACCTGCATTTGGTCGAATATGATCTGACAGATCTCTCTGCCAGCATCCGTTTGCTGCAAACCACTGAAGCCACCGAGGTGTATAACCTCGCCGCGCAGAGCTTTGTGGGCGTGTCGTTCGAGCAGCCAATCACTACGGCTGAAATCACTGGCCTGGGTGCCGTGAACCTTCTCGAAGCGATCCGCATCGTCAATCCAAAGGTGCGTTTCTATCAGGCATCGACCTCTGAAATGTTTGGTCAGGTACAGGCCATCCCGCAGGTCGAGAGCACGCCTTTCTATCCGCGCAGCCCTTACGGTGTCGCCAAGCTGTACGCTCACTGGATGACCATCAACTACCGTGAGTCGTACGGTATTTTTGCGACCAGCGGCATCTTGTTCAACCACGAATCGCCTCTGCGTGGTCGTGAGTTCGTAACCCGCAAAATCACTGACTCCGTGGCCAAGATCAAGCTCGGTCTGCTCGATAAAATGGAGCTGGGCAACCTCGATGCCAAACGTGACTGGGGTTTTGCCAAGGAGTACGTAGAAGGGATGTGGCGCATGCTGCAGGCCGACGTACCGGATACCTTCGTATTGGCGACCAATCGTACCGAGACCGTCCGTGATTTCGTATCCATGGCGTTCAAGGCCGCTGGTATCACTATTTCCTGGTCGGGTACTGCTGAAGCCGAACAGGGCACTGATGCTGCTACCGGCAAGGTACTGGTTACCATCAATCCGAAGTTCTACCGTCCTACCGAAGTTGAGTTGCTCATCGGCAACCCGGCCAAGGCCAAGGAAGTATTGGGTTGGGAACCGAAAACCTCGCTTGAAGAGCTTTGCCGCATGATGGTCGAGGCTGACCTGCGCCGTAACAAGCAAGGGTTCTCTTTCTGATGATCAATGCTGGCAAACGTGCGCTGATTACGGGTATTCATGGATTTACCGGTCGCTACATGGCGGCTGAGTTGCAAGCTCATGGCTACGAAGTTGTCGGGATGGGTAGTCAACCCTCCGACGATCACAATTATCATCAAGTCGATCTGGCTGACGGTATTGGTCTACGCACGTTGCTGGCAAAGATTCAGCCGGATGTCGTTGTGCACCTTGCAGCTCTGGCATTTGTCGGACATGGTGCGGCGGATGCGTTCTATCAGGTCAACTTGATAGGCACGCGTAATCTGCTGGATGCTATTGCCGCTAGCGGGAAGGCTCCGGATTGCGTTCTGATTGCCAGCAGCGCCAATGTCTATGGCAATGCATCAGGTGGCATGTTGTCGGAAGCTACAGTGCCGGCTCCTGCCAACGATTACGCCGTTAGCAAGCTGGCCATGGAGTACATGGCCAAGCTCTGGATGGATCGTCTTCCCATAGTTATCGCGCGGCCATTCAATTACACTGGTGTTGGGCAGGCCGAGAACTTCCTGTTGCCGAAAATCGTCTCCCATTTCCTGCGCAAGGCGCCAAGGATTGAATTGGGTAACCTCGATGTTTGGCGCGACTTCAGTGATGTTCGGGCTTTGGTCAAGGCTTATCGTGGTTTGATCGACGCGAAACCCTTGGGGCAGATCGTGAATGTCAGTTCGGGACAAACGCACTCACTTCGAGAGGTTATCGAGTTGTGCAAGTCGCTGACTGGGCATGACATCGAAGTCGACGTGAATCCAGCGTTTGTTCGCGCCAACGAGGTGAAAACCTTGTGCGGGGATAACTCGAAGCTGCGGGATCTGGTTCCCGGATGGGCAACGGCGCCTTTGAGCGAAACCCTGAGCTGGATGCTGACGGTTGATAAATGAAGTTAATTCTTTCTGTTGAGCCGGTCCGTTTTCCACTGACCGGCATTGGTCGCTACACCTATGAGTTGGCGCTGCGACTGCAGCAGAATCGTGAA
This sequence comes from Pseudomonas sp. B21-041, assembly GCF_024748675.1. NCBI lineage: Bacteria > Pseudomonadati > Pseudomonadota > Gammaproteobacteria > Pseudomonadales > Pseudomonadaceae > Pseudomonas > Pseudomonas sp. B21-041. The sequence goes on along the minus strand of NZ_CP087175.1, from coordinate 4,531,140 downwards.
ATTACTGACCTGCAGTTTTTTGCAGGTCGGCGATTTCTACCGTCGTTGCCTGCTGCTTCCGATACGTCGGGTAACGGTTATGGTCTGAAGCGAGCCGTTCAGAAGAATTTCCTGGCGGTTGAGGCCTATCGTTTGCTGATGCCATTGCTCAGGAAGCGAGCGCTTAAAGGTCATGGTGAATTTCTTTACCACAGCCCCAATTATTATCTGCCTCCGTTTGCCGGACGCAGTGTTGCTACCTTTCACGATCTTTCTCCCTTTACGTGGTCCCACTGTCATGCGCCGCAACTTGTGCGCTATTTGCAGAAGGAGCTCAAGACGACGTTGGTCAGGGCTGACGCTTTGATAACGGACTCTGAATACACGCGTAAAGAGTTGTCCGACTATTTTTCCTGGCCTATTGAGCGGATACACACTGTGCCGTTGGCCAGTTCTGCCGAGTTTCATCCTCGGTCCGCGGACGACCTCCGGTTGACTCTGTCGCGACATGGTCTTGAGGCGGGCGGCTACAGCTTGTTTGTGGGTACCATCGAGCCGCGCAAGAATATTGATACCTTGCTCAATGCTTATTCACGTCTGCCACTGGAGCTGCGCAAGCGCTGGCCGCTCGTGTTGACGGGTTACTATGGATGGCAAAACGAGGATATTCATAACCGGCTTGAAAGCGCACGTCGCGAGGGCTGGGCCTACTATCTCGGTTTTGTTCCCAGCGAAGACTTGCCTCTGTTGTTTGCCGGTGCGCGGCTATTTACCTTCCCTTCGTTGTACGAGGGTTTCGGTTTACCTGTGCTAGAGGCTATGAGTTCGGGCGTTCCCGTCGTTTGCTCCAACAGTTCTTCCCTGCCAGAGGTTGCCGGTAATGCGGCACTTATGTGCGAAGCAACGGACACGCTGGCGTTGACTGAGCTTTTGCGCCGAGGCCTTGAAGATGAGGCGTGGCGCGCCAGTGCCATTGAACAGGGATTACTGCACGCAGCGAAGTTTTCCTGGGAGCGGTGCGCAAAAGAAACGTTCGAGGTTTATCAGAAGGTGGTCGACGGGCGATGATCAAGGTTCTGCACTTCTTCAAGACTTATTACCCGGAGACAATGGGGGGCATCGAACAAGTCATCTTTCAGATTGCCGAAGGTGGTTTACAACACGGGTACGAGTCCCAGGTGCTCTATCTCAGTGAGCGAGGGGCTGCACGCAATGAACCGATTGCGCATCATCTGACCCATCGCTCAAAACTGGATCTTCACGTTGCTTCTACGGGATTCTCGTTTTCGGCGCTCAGGGATTTCATCGAGCTGGCTCGAGAAGCGGATATTGTTCATTACCATTTTCCTTGGCCTTACATGGATCTCGTTCATTTTGCGAGTCGAGTCGGCAAGCCCAGTGTGGTCAGCTATCACTCCGATATCGTCAAGCAAAAAACGCTGCTCAAACTTTATCAGCCATTGATGAATCGCTTCCTGTCCAGTGTTGACTGTATTGTCGCGTCGTCGCCAAATTATCTGGCAAGCAGCCCGGTTTTGACCCGATTTGAAGATAAGGTACGTGTTGTTCCTTACGGTCTGGATCGCTCGACTTATCCCGTCCCTTCTGCAGAGAAACTGGCATTCTGGCGAGACCGGTTGGGTGAGCGTTTTTTTCTTTTTGTAGGTGCCCTGCGTTATTACAAGGGCCTGGATTTTTTGCTTGAGGCAGCCAGGACGACCGGGTTACCGGTGGCCATTCTTGGAGGCGGGCATCTTGAAGCAGAACTCAAGGCTCAAGCCGCGGAAGCGGGTGTGTCCAACGTGCATTTTCTGGGGTTGTTACCTGACGAAGACAAGGCTGCGCTGCTGACACTTTGCTACGCTTTTGTCTTTCCGTCGCATTTGAGATCGGAGTCTTTCGGAATTTCCCTGCTCGAAGGGGCTATGTACGGAAAACCGATGATCTCTTGTGAAATTGGCTCGGGCACCACCTACATTAATATTGCCGGAGAAACCGGATTGGTCGTCCCTCCCAGGGATTCCATTGCATTGGCACAGGCTATGACAAGGCTGTGGAGCGAACCCGCTACAGCTGCCAGGATGGGCTTGGCCGCCGAACGCCGGTTTGAGGAAGTGTTTTCCTCAAGTTTAATGGCGCAATCTTACGCTGATATTTATCGCTCGTTGCTTTAAAACTTTTCGCAGCCCATGTTAATGGGCTGTTAGGGCAATACCCCAGTATGGCGGATGTTTGCGGATAATTAGAATCGGAGTGTTTTGCGGTTTATTGTCTGGATACTTGCGTACAAGTTTTGCTCCAGAAAAGTTTGTTTGAGTTTATATTGCTTGTTGCAGAGTCTATGCGCGAGTTTGCCAAAGAACTTGTTTGTTAACAGTATGTCAGTCGCGCAAAATGTAGCAGTGAATTTTGCCTCAATGAAGGCAGGTTTCAGGGTGTGTTTTTCTGACGTGGCGCAAGTTGTCTTTTCCTGCTGCTTTGAAGTGGCCAAGAATCGCGTAATTCAATAGACTGCCGCTCGCATATCCCTCGACGACGCGATCTCCATGGTTGCTACAGTCACGCGTCCATTTGCCGCTTCAACGAGGCTGTTGTCGACAGGCAAGCATTGATTTCTTAGCTCAAGGTGCTTTCATGAGATCCAAGACATTCCTGATTACCGGCGGTAATGGTTTTCTGGGGAGAGCACTCATAGATCGGCTAATACTGGAGTCGGATTGTTCTGTCGTCGCGCCGATGCGTACGAGAACTCATGAGCATGCTCCAGGTGTGGACGTTATACCCTTCGAAGGTCTCAGTGGGGCTAACGATTGGAGTCGCGTCCTCACAGAAGTTGATGTTGTCGTCCATGCGGCAGCGCGCGTTCACGTCATGGACGAAGTCGCGGTCGATCCCTTGGCTGCCTTCCGGGAAATCAATGTCGACGCGACTTTGAATCTCGCTCGTCAGGCTGCAGCGTCAGGAGTTAAACGGTTTATTTTCGTCAGTTCGGTGAAAGTGAACGGAGAGAGCACTTTTCCAGGCACTCCTTTTAACGCCGATGATGTGCCTGCACCACTTGACGCCTATGGCATTTCCAAATTTGAAGCCGAGCAGGGCTTGAAGCGACTGGCGCAGGTTACGGATATGGAAGTGGTGATTATTCGCCCGGTTCTGGTCTACGGTCCGGGGGTGAAAGCTAATTTTCTCACTATGATGCAATGGCTGGACCGCAGCGTCCCGTTGCCATTTGGCTCAGTGAGTAACAGCCGTAGTCTGGTGTCAGTAGGCAATCTTGTAGATCTCATCGTGACCTGTGCCAGCCATCCGGGTGCTGCCAATCAAACTTTTATGGCGAGCGATGGCGAAGATGTTTCCACAAGTGACCTGTTGCGCAAGCTAGGCCAAGCGTTGGGGAAGACCAGTTATCTCTTGCCTGTTCCGGTATGGATGATGAAGCGGCTGTTGGCCCTGGTAGGACGGCGGTCTATATCTCAGCGGCTTTTCGGCTCTCTGCAGGTCGATATCAGTAAAAATCGACAGTTACTGGGTTGGACCCCGCCCATCAGTCTCGATAAGGGTCTTGCTTTGACCGCAACGCATTTTCTGGAAACCCGCAAATCATGACTTATGGATGGTTCCTTTTCGTCGTTCTCTGCTTATCCTTTGTTCTCACCTGGGCGTTACGCCGTTACGCGTTGGCGCGCAGCTTGATGGATATTCCGAATGCGCGCAGTTCGCACTCTGTGCCTACTCCTCGTGGCGGTGGCGTAGCGATAGTGATCGCATTTGTTTTTGCGCTAGTAGTGTTATGGGGCGTCGGAATTACCTCGGGTAACGTTTTTCTCGCTGTTGCCGGCGCTGGAAGTCTGGTTGCAGTGATTGGCTTCATGGATGACCACGGCCATATAGCGGCACGCTGGCGTCTGCTGGGGCATTTCTTTGCTGCGGGATGGCTGCTGATCTGGATGGGTGGCATGCCCGAGGTGGAGCTGTTCGGCGCGCAGGTCGATCTGGGTTTCTTTGGTCATTTCTTGGCACTGTTTTATCTCGTATGGCTGCTCAATCTTTACAACTTCATGGATGGCATCGATGGCATCGCAGGTGTCGAGGCGGTTTGTGTTTGTCTTGGGGCGTGTGTGTTGTATTGGCTTGTCGGTGCAGCAGCGTTGATCTGGGCTCCGTTGATGTTGGCTGCGGCGGTGATGGGCTTTCTCTGCTGGAATTTTCCGCCGGCAAAAATTTTCATGGGTGATGCGGGTAGCGGATTTCTTGGCGTTGTTCTGGGCGGTCTTTCTCTGCAGGCTGCGTGGCATGATCCTTCACTATTTTGGGGCTGGCTCATCCTGCTCGGTGTGTTTATCGTGGATGCCACCTTCACGTTGTTCCGGCGCCTGCTCAGAGGAGACAAACTGTATGAGGCTCACAGAAGCCACGCCTATCAGTTTGCTTCCAGGCAATTTGGCCGGCATTTGCCCGTAACCTTGGCAACAGGCTTGATCAATCTATGCTGGCTGTTGCCGATTGCGGTAGGTGTTACACGGTTTGGGCTGGGCGGCGTATGGGGTGTACTTTTAGCCTATATCCCTCTGGTTTTTCTCGCGATCAGGTTTCATGCGGGAGAGCTCGAAAAGACCGCTTAGTATGGAAAAGAACACAGTTCTGGTATCCAGGTTTAGAGTCATGATGGCGGCTTGTGGTGATTCATTACGGTGATCAGCATTTGAAAGAGGGAAACTGAGGTGCTTGAAGAGTTAATGGATAAAGTCAGAGAGCGTCTCGTTGGACTTCCACGGCGGCGCAAACGACTGATACAGGTTGGCACAGACATCTTTCTGGTTTGGGTGGCCCTGTGGTTGGCATTCATCGTGCGCTTGGGTATCGATGATATGTACAACCCCTTCAAAGTCCACTTCTGGCTATTCGTCTGCGCCCCTGTTGTGGCCATTCCATTGTTCATTCGCTTCGGCATGTACCGTGCCGTCATGCGCTATTTCGGCAACGATGCACTGATCGCGATTATCAAGGCTGTCAGTTTGTCTTCGCTGATTCTGGCGGTTGTCGTTTATTGGTACAGCAATCACGAAGCGGTTGTGCCTCGCTCGATCATTTTCAATTACTGGTGGTTGAGCCTGGTCATCATTGGGGGGTTGCGGCTATGTATGCGGCAATACTTCATGGGGGACTGGTTTACAGCCGCGCAGCATGTTCCTTTTGCCAGCCGCGACGATGGTCTGACCAAAGTTGCGATATACGGCGCAGGTGTTGCAGGCAATCAACTTGTCGCCGCACTGCGTATGGGGCGCGTTATGCGCCCTGTTGCCTTTATCGATGATGACCCGGGTATTTCCGATCGCTCGATCTCAGGCCTGCAGGTTTACAAACCCAAGCATATTCAGCAGATGATCGACGTCACAGGAGCGCAGGAAATCCTTCTCGCGTTGCCATCGTCGACTCGTGCTCGGCGCCGGGAAATTCTTAACTTGCTGGAAGGCTTTCCACTGCATGTTCGCAGTGTGCCGAATTTTTCCGATCTGGCGAGTGGCCGGGTCAAGGTCGAAGATATTCAGGAAGTCGATATTGCGGACCTGCTGGGGCGCGATGCCGTTCCAGCTCAGCCTGATCTTCTGGAGCGTTGTATCAAAGGCAAGACTGTCATGGTCACAGGTGCCGGCGGTTCGATCGGTTCGGAGTTGTGTCGGCAGATTTTTGCGTTGGAGCCAACCGCGCTTCTGTTGTTCGAACACAGTGAATTCAATCTCTACAACATTCTTTCAGAGCTGGAGCAACGCAGCTCTCGAGAGTCGGCTCCGGTTCGATTGCTTCCCATACTCGGGTCCATACGTCACCAGGATAAATTGCTCGATGTGATGAAAACCTGGAAGGTCGACACGGTTTATCATGCGGCCGCCTACAAGCATGTGCCCATGGTCGAACACAACATCGCCGAGGGTGTGTTGAACAATGCAATCGGGACGCTCAATACTGCTCAGGCTGCCTTGCAATCCGGCGTAGCAAATTTTGTGCTGATCTCGACCGATAAGGCGGTGCGGCCCACTAATGTCATGGGCAGTACCAAGCGCTTGGCGGAGTTGACGCTTCAGGCGCTCAGTCGTGAAGTCGCGCCGGTATTGTTCGGAGACAATGCAAAAGTTTCCCGGGTTAACAAAACCCGTTTCACGATGGTTCGCTTCGGCAATGTGCTGGGCTCCTCCGGGTCGGTGATTCCGCTGTTCCACAGCCAGATCAAATCCGGCGGGCCGCTGACCGTCACTCATCCGAAGATTACCCGTTATTTCATGACCATCCCCGAAGCCGCGCAACTGGTTATTCAGGCCGGTTCGATGGGGCAGGGTGGCGATGTGTTTGTGCTGGACATGGGCGAGCCGGTGAAAATCGTCGAACTGGCAGAGAAGATGATCCACTTGTCCGGTTTGAGTATTCGTTCCGATCGCAATCCGCAGGGCGACATCTCCATCGAGTTCACGGGGTTGCGTCCAGGTGAAAAGCTCTATGAAGAGCTGTTGATCGGCGACAACGTCGCTGCAACACCGCATCCGATGATCATGACGGCCAATGAGGATCATCTACCTTGGGAAGTGTTAAAGGTTAGATTGGCCAGTTTGTTGGCGGCGGTTGATGAGGATGATTACTCGCGCGTTCGCCAGTTATTGCGCGAAACCGTCAGCGGCTATACCCCCGATGGTGAGATCGTCGACTGGATCTACCAGCAGCGTCGTCTCGAACCCTGATTGTTTCACATCCTGTAACGCACGCATTTTTGACATCCCTCCACCATGACCTAAGTTTGGAGAGCAGCTTCGGAAAAGCTGCTTTCTCAAACGATGATGGAGCGTCACTAATGCGTACCGGTTACTTCTATTCTCTGATCTTTGCTTTCCTCACCAGCGCCTCGATCGCCGCTATTGCCGCGCCTGTTGCGCCGGCGGAGTCACCCAAGGCGCCGTTGGTGATGGAGACAACTGCACCTTCCCAAAGCGCAAAAGTCGACCTCAACGATGCCGATGCGGCAACGCTGCAAAAGGAACTGGCGGGAGTCGGAGAGGCCAAGGCCAAAGCGATTGTTGCTTATCGTGAAACAAACGGGCCGTTTGCGTCGGTGGATGAGTTGCTGGAAGTGAAGGGTATCGGTAAGGCGATTCTGGATCGCAATCGCGACAAGCTGGAAGTCAACTAAGCTGAGTGTTTAATGCCAAGGGGGCCGGTCATTGACCGGCCTTTTTTACTTGCGCAGCGCATGGCTGCGGGTAGTGGAAGAGAGGGCAGCAGTCCGCCGATTTAAAATTACGGCTATCATATTGCGTTTGGATTATGCCTATAATAATTTGCCGATGCGTCGAGCCAACACGTCTCATCGGCAACTCCCTTCATCAAGCATTCCAGGAGCATTCTCATGAATTCCGCACAATCTCTAGGTACTGCTCTCGTCACTGGCGCATCGTCCGGAATCGGTGCGATTTACGCTCAGCGCCTGGCGGCGCGTGGTTTTGATTTGCTGCTGGTTGCCCGTGACAAGGATCGTCTGGAAAGTGCTGCGAGCCAGTTGCGTGATGCCCATGGCGTTCAGGTCGAAGTGCTGAAAGCAGACCTGACGCAAAAGGATGATGTACTCAAACTCGAACAACGCCTGCGCAGCGATTCCAGCATCAGTTTGCTGGTGAATAACGCCGGTGTGGCGTCGGACGGTTTACTGGCTAACGCCGACATGGATCAGTTGGAGCGGTTGATCCAGTTGAATATCACCGCCGTCACGCGCCTGGCATCGGCGGCTGCTGCCAGTTTCGCCAAGGCCGGGCGTGGCACGATCATCAATATCGCCTCGGTGGTGGCATTGTTTCCGGAACGTTTCAACGCTACCTACAGCGCCAGCAAAGCTTATGTACTGAGCCTGACGCAGTCGCTGAACACTGAACTCGAAGGCACCGGCGTGCAGATCCAGGCCGTGCTGCCGGGTGTGACCCGCACCGAAATCTGGGAGCGTTCCGGTATCGATGCCAGTGGCATTCCGGCAGAAATGGTCATGGAGGCGGGCGAGATGGTTGATGCGGCGCTGGCCGGTCTGGATCAGGGCGAGTTGATCACCATTCCTTCGCTGCCTGACGCAGGCGAATGGCACGCCTTTGTTGCGGCTCGCCATGTCATGGCGCCGAACCTTTCCCGCAGTGCTGCTGCGCAACGCTATAAGTCCGGCAATTGAATTGATCAGAGGTCACCACAGTATGGATTCGCGTCGAATAGTCGTCACGGGCATGGGCCTGGTTTCACCCTTGGGCAGCGATCTCGAAGTCGTATGGCAGCGTTTGCTGGCTGGGCGTTCTGGTTTGCGTAACTTGCCTGAGGCAACGGTCGCTGATTTGCCCACGCGAGTCGGCGGCGCGGTGCCGACGCTGGAAGAGGACGCTGAAGCAGGTTTCGATCCGGATCGCGCCACGCCGCCCAAGGAGCAGAAGAAGATGGATCGCTTCATTCTGTTCGCCATGGAGGCTGCCCGACAGGCGCTGGAGCAGGCCGACTGGCATCCTTCAGAAAGCAAAAGTCAGGAGCGTAGCGCAACGATCATCGGTTCCGGTGTCGGTGGTTTCGGCGCGATTGCTGACGCCGTACGCACGACCGACAGTCGCGGTCCTCGGCGTTTGTCACCGTTTACCATCCCGTCGTTTCTGGTCAATCTCGCGGCAGGTCACGTGTCCATTCAACACGGCCTCAAGGGGCCTTTGGGTGCGCCGGTGACGGCGTGCGCTGCGGGTGTCCAAGCGATCGGCGATGCGGCGCGCTTGATCCGCGCCGGCGAAGCGGATATTGCCGTGTGTGGCGGTGCGGAAGCCTGCATCGACCGCGTCAGTCTGGCCGGTTTCGCGGCAGCGCGGGCACTGTCGAGCGGTTACAACGACACCCCGCAGCGCGCCTCGCGGCCGTTCGACAGCGGGCGCGACGGTTTCGTCATGGGCGAGGGCGCGGGGTTGTTGGTGATCGAATCCCTGGAGCATGCGTTGGCGCGTGGCGCGACGCCGCTGGCGGAGCTGGTCGGCTATGGCACCAGCGCCGACGCCTATCACCTGACGGCCGGGCCGGAAGATGGCAGTGGGGCACGTCGGGCGATGACGCTGGCATTGGCGCAGGCGGGTATCGAGCCGGATCAGGTGCAGCATCTCAATGCCCACGCCACGTCGACCCCGGTCGGGGATCTGGGTGAATTGGCGGCGATCAAAAGTGTTTTCGGCGAAGAGAATAAAATCGCGGTGACGTCGACAAAATCGGCCACAGGTCATCTGCTCGGCGCTGCCGGTGGGCTTGAAGCGATTTTCACTCTATTGGCGATCCGTGATCAGGTGGTGCCGCCGACGCTCAACTTCGACAACCCGGATCCGGCGAGTGCCGGTGTGGATATCGTCCATGGCGAGGCGCGGTCAATTCCGATCGAATATGCACTGTCCAATGGTTTCGGGTTTGGCGGGGTCAATGCCAGCGTATTGTTCAAGCGCTGGCAGGCTTAGTCCCGGTTCTTGAGGTGATCGCGGGTGATATCGAGGATGCGTTGCGCAAACCCGGCATCCGCGACACTGCGCGACAGCAGCAGTGCACCGACCAGGGTCGACATGATGACGATGGCGCGGTCAGCGCTGTTCTCGCCTTCGAGGCTGTTTTCGATCTGCTCCAGCCGTGCGTTGAGTACCACGTCACTGGTGGGACTCGGTTGCCCGCGCAGCCCCAACTCGGAAGAAATGGTCAGCAGCGGGCAGCCTTCATCTGGCGATGTCTGGTGCCATTCGGACAGATACGTCTCGATGAACACATCTAGCGCGTTGTCCTGGGCAAAAATCTCGGCACATAACCCGTCGACCTGGTTGCCGGCCTCTTGCAAGGCCTTCTCGACCAACTCGTCCTTGGACTTGAAATGTGAGTAGAAACCGCCATGGGTCAGACCCAGCGCTTTCATCAGGGGTTGCAGGCCGGTAGCGCCGATTCCGTCCTTGCGAAAGCGTGCCGAAGCCTCCTTGATGATGCGCTTATGGGTCTGGGCTTTATGGTCCTGCGAATAACGCATCTGGAACTCTCCGCAACAATGTCCCCATCTTAACCAAGGAAAATTAGATGGTGACTGTACTTCTACTTCTTAAAAGCGTGCAGATAGCTCCAATGGCTATAAAAAGCACAAACCCCGCCGATCAGGCGGGGTTGTGTTCAGCGGTCTTGGGCGTCTTTGGCGTCCGCTTCGGCATTGCGTTGGGCAACGCGTCGGCGTTCTTCATCGGTCAGATCGACCTTATTGGCGGTGTCGCGCAACATCATTAATCCGCCGACGATCGAGCCGATTGCAACGACCAGAATCAACCAGGCATACCAAGGCATAACGGCTCTCCTTAAGGGCAGGTCGACGGACGAGGATTTCGCCGTGCGACGCTGCATACCACGTTTGAGCGAAGTGACTTCGCAGTGGTTCCATTCTAGGCCGCTTGCACCCTGTACACCCGAAATCCCTGTAGGAGCTGCCGAAGGCTGCGATCTTTTGATCTTGAAAAGCAAAGATCGCAGCCTCGTTTCACTCGTCAGCTCCTACAGGAGGCGGGTCGTTACAGGCCGGTGAGCATCGCATCGGCTGGTGCGTCGGCACGCAGTTGTCCGGTCAGCAGGAAGTAGCAGAAACCGACCGCCATGAAGCCAAGGAAGATCAAGCCGATCAACGTGTTAAACCACGCCATCGCCACCAGACACACCACCGCCAGCACCAATGCAATCAGCGGAATCAGCGGATAGCACGGCGCGCGAAAGGTGCGTTCCAGATTCGGCTCCGATTTACGCAGTTTGAACAGGCTGAGCATGCTCATGATGTACATCACGATCGCACCGAACACGGCCATGGTGATCATCGCGGCGGTAAGGGTCATGCCACCGAGGTTGATCAGGCCGTCGCTGTAAATCGCGGCGATGCCGATGATGCCGCCGACAAGGATTGCCCGGTGCGGCGTCTGGAAGCGCGAGAGTTTCGCCAGCGAGGCCGGTAGATAGCCGGCGCGGGCGAGGGCGAAGAACTGGCGTGAATAGCCGAGGATGATCCCGTGGAAACTCGCCACCAACCCGAACAGGCCAATCCATACCAGCATATGCAGCCAGCCGGAGTTATCGCCGACCACGGTTTTCATCGCCTGCGGTAACGGGTCGTTGATGTTGGCCAGGGTGCGCCAGTCACCCACGCCGCCAGCAAAGAACATCACACCCATGGCCAAAAACACCAGCGTCAGGATGCCGCTGATGTAGGCCTTTGGAATCGTGCGTTTCGGATCCTTGGCTTCTTCGGCAGCCATCGCTGCGCCTTCAATCGCCAGGAAAAACCAGATCGCAAACGGAATCGCGGCGAACATCCCGGCAATCGCTGGCGCACCGAACACATCCGAACCGGCCCAGCCATTCAGTGCGAAGTTGCTGAAGCTGAAGGCCGGCGCGACCACGCCCATGAACACCAGCAACTCGGCCACCGCCAGTACGCAGACCACCAGCTCGAAGGTCGCCGCCAGTTTCACCCCGAGAATGTTCAGCCCCATGAACACGATGTAAGCGCCGACCGCCGCATGCTTCGGATCGAGTGCCGGAAACTGCACATTCAGGTAGGCGCCAATCGCCAGCGCGATGGCCGGTGGCGCGAAGACGAATTCGATCAGCGTCGCCAGGCCTGCAATCAATCCGCCTTTTTCACCAAACGCTCGACGACTATAGGCAAACGGCCCGCCCGCATGAGGAATCGCGGTCGTCAGTTCGGTGAAACTGAAAATGAAGCAGGTGTACATGGTCGCGACCATGAACGAGGTCACCAGGAAACCCAGCGTCCCGGCCACACCCCAGCCGTAACTCCAGCCGAAATATTCCCCGGAAATCACCAGCCCTACGGCAATGCCCCACAGGTGCAAGGTGCCCAGTGTGGGTTTGAGTTGTGTGTTCATGCGTTTGCTCCCTGAACGGTTTGGAAAGCTCGGGGGAGGGCGTGTGCAGTGGGCGTGCCATTGCTGTGAAACAAGTCGTAATGAGTTGAAAGCTGTCGTATCGGGGATGTTCGCGGTGGGATAGCTGCTTTTTGTGCGCCAGTTGAGTGCGATGTTGCTCGTTATGCCGTCTTCGCGAGCAAGCTCGCTCCCACAGGGGAATGCATTTCAAATTGTGGGAGCGAGCCTGTTCGCGAAGAGGCCTGCCCATACGGCGCAAAACCCACCTGTAACGCCGGCATAAACCCACTCTTTACGCTTTCTTTATGCCCAGCCAGACCCCTCGCTCTCGTTCCTTTACAGCCTCCTTTCCGACAATGCCTCCACACGCGGCAATACGCCGTAACACGGAGATCTTCCATGAGCGTTCTGGACGGGGTGTCACTGCTGTTGGCAGTGGGGCTGTTCATTTATCTGTTGGTTGCGCTGTTGCGCGCGGATCGGAACTAGGAGCGGCTATGCACAGTTATGACTATTGGCTGATCCTCGCGTTTTTTGCGGTGGTCTTGCTGCCAGCGCCGTTCCTCGGGCGCTTCTACTACAAAGTGATGGAAGGCCAGCGCACTTGGCTGACACCGGTTCTCGGCCCGGTCGAGCGCGGTTGCTATCGCATCGCCGGGGTTGATCCTAACGCCGAGCAGAGCTGGCAGAAGTACACGCTGGCGCTGCTGGCCTTCAACCTCGCCGGTTTCCTCCTACTGTTCGCGATTCTGCTGTTTCAGGATCACTTACCGCTGAACCCGCAAAATCTGCCCGGCCAGGAATGGACCCAGGCGTTCAACACCGCGGTCAGTTTCATGACCAATACCAACTGGCAGTCCTACAGCGGTGAAGCGACGCTCAGCTATCTGAGCCAGATGGTTGGCCTCACCGTGCAGAACTTTGTCAGCGCCGCTACCGGCCTCGCCGTTCTGGTCGCACTGTGCCGTGGCATCGGCCGCAAATCGACGAAAACCCTCGGCAACTTCTGGGTCGACATGACCCGCGCCACCCTCTACGGCCTGTTGCCGCTGTGCCTGCTGCTGGCGCTGTATCTGGTCTGGCAGGGCGTACCGCAAACCTTCGCGCAGTATGTGAACGCAGTGACGATGCAGGGCGTTGATCAAGTGATCCCGCTCGGTCCGGCGGCCAGTCAGATTGCGATCAAGCAACTGGGCACCAACGGTGGTGGCTTCTTCGGCGTCAACTCGGCGCATCCATTCGAGAACCCGACCGCGTGGAGCAACTTGTTCGAAGTCGCTTCGATCATTCTGATTCCGGTGGCGCTGGTGTTCACTTTCGGCCACTACGTCAAGGACCTGCGTCAGAGCCGCGCGATTATCGCCTGCATGCTCGCGCTGTTCCTGATCGGCGGCGCGACCTCGCTGTGGGCTGAATATCAACCGAACCCGACCCTGAACAACGCTGCTGTCGAACAGACCGCGCCGCTGGAAGGTAAAGAAGCGCGCTTCGGCACCACCGCTACCGTGCTGTGGTCGGTGACCACCACGGCCGCCTCGAACGGTTCGGTCAACGGCATGCATGACAGCCTCAACCCGCTCAGCGGCATGGTCGCGCTGGTCAACATGATGGTCGGCGAAGTGATCTTCGGCGGTGTCGGTGCCGGGCTCTACGGCATGTTGCTCAACGTGCTGATCGCGGTGTTTCTCGCCGGTCTGATGATCGGCCGTACGCCGGAATACCTCGGCAAGAAACTCCAGGCGCGCGAAGTGCAATTGCTGGTGGTGACTTTGCTGGTGATGCCGGTTGGCGTGCTGGTGCTCGGTGCGATTGCCGCCGCGGTTCCCAGTGCTGCGGCGACCATCAGCAACCCTGGCCCGCACGGTTTCAGCCAGTTGCTCTACGCCTACACATCGGCGAGCGCCAACAATGGCTCGGCGTTCGGTGGCCTGAGCGCGAACACGCCTTTCCATAACCTGATGCTGGGCCTGGGCATGCTGATCGGTCGCTTCGGCTACATCCTTCCGGTTCTGGCATTGGCCGGCAGTCTAGCGATGAAGAAAACCGCACCGATCGGCCAGAACAGTTTCCCGACTCATGGCCCGCTGTTCGTGACCCTGTTGACCGTGACCATTTTGCTGGTGGGCGGCCTGACCTTCTTGCCGACTCTGGCGCTCGGCCCGATTGCCGAACATTTAAGTATGGGCTTCTAAGGAATCCATCATGAATATGCACGTTCCTGCAAAACCTGCAGAGCCGACCAAGTCGGCAGAAGCACCGAAAACCGCGATCTCGGCCCTGTGGCGGCCGGCGCTGGTGCAAGCTTTCGTCAAGCTCGACCCACGGCAACTGAAGCGTTCGCCGGTGATGCTGGTGGTTGAGTTGACGGCGATATTCACCACCGTGCTGTGCTTCATTCCTGACGCGGATGTACCGACCTTCGTGGCCGCGCAAATTGCCCTGTGGTTGTGGTTCACCGTGTTGTTTGCCAACTTCGCTGAAGCTTTGGCCGAAGGTCGCGGCAAGGCCCGTGCCGACAGCCTCAAGGCCGGCAGCGAAGGCCTCAGCGCACGTCGTAAACAGGCTAACGGCAGCTTTCAAGTGGTGCCAGCGGCAAGTCTGCGCAAAGGCGATGTGGTGCGCGTCGAAGCCGGGGAGATGATCCCCGGTGATGGCGAAGTCATTGAAGGTATCGCGGCGGTCAACGAAGCGGCGATCACCGGTGAATCGGCGCCGGTGATTCGCGAATCCGGCGGTGACCGTTCGGCCGTCACCGGCAACACGCGACTGGTCTCCGACTGGCTGCTGGTGCAGATCACCGCCAATCCGGGCGAGTCGACCCTTGATCGCATGATTGCGCTGGTCGAAGGCGCCAAACGCCAGAAAACCCCGAACGAAGTGGCGCTGGATATTCTGCTGATCGGCCTGACCCTGATCTTCCTGCTGGTGGTCGTGACCCTGCAACCGTTCGCCCATTTCGCCAACGGCAGCCTGCCGCTGGTGTTTCTGGTGGCGCTGCTGGTCACGCTGATTCCGACCACCATTGGCGGTCTGCTGTCGGCCATCGGTATCGCCGGGATGGATCGTCTGGTGCGCCTCAATGTGATCGCCAAGTCCGGTCGTGCGGTGGAAGCGGCGGGCGACGTGCATGTGTTGCTGCTCGACAAGACCGGGACCATCACCTTCGGTAACCGTCGTTGCAGTGCGGTGTATGCCGCGCCGGGTGTGAGTGGTCGCGAGCTGGCCGAAGGCGCGCTGTTCGCCTCGTTGGCTGACGAAACCGCTGAAGGTAAATCCATCGTCGAATACCTGCGTGGTCTGCACCCGCAGCCTGAGCCGGCGCTGGAAACCTTGACCGCTGTGCCGTTCAGCGCTGAAACCCGTTTGTCCGGCGTCGACTATCAAGGTCGTGTCTACCGCAAAGGTGCGGTGGATTCGCTGCTGAGTTTCCTCGGCCAACAGCGCTCGGATCTGGCTCCGGCCCTGTCGCGGGAAATCGACAAGATCGCCCAGAGCGGCGGCACGCCGTTGCTGGTCTGCGCCGACGGCAAACTGCTTGGCGCGATCCATCTCAAGGACGTGGTCAAACCCGGCATTCGTGAGCGTTTTGCCGAACTGCGCAAACTGGGCATTCGTACCGTGATGGTCACCGGCGACAACCCGCTGACCGCTGCCGCCATCGCCGCTGAAGCAGGCGTTGATGACGTCCTCGCCGAAGCCACGCCAGAGAAGAAACTCGCGCGAATTCGTCACGAGCAGAACGATGGTCGTCTGGTTGCGATGTGCGGTGACGGTGCCAACGATGCGCCGGCGCTGGCCCAGGCTGACGTGGGTATGGCGATGAACGACGGCACCCAGGCTGCCCGCGAAGCGGCGAACATGGTTGACCTCGACAGCGACCCGACCAAGCTGCTCGACGTGGTGCAGATCGGTAAGGAGTTGCTGGTGACACGCGGTGCGCTGACGACGTTTTCCATCGCCAACGACGTGGCCAAATATTTCGCGATTCTGCCGGCGTTGTTCGCTTCGATCTATCCGCAACTGGGCGTGCTGAACATCATGCAACTGACCAGTCCGCAGAGCGCGATTCTCTCGGCGATCGTCTTCAATGCCTTGATCATCGTCGTGCTGATTCCGCTGGCGCTGCGCGGTGTGCGCGTGCAGGCGGCGAGTGCGGCAGCGTTGCTGCGACGCAATCTGCTGATCTACGGACTGGGCGGGATTCTGGTGCCGTTCGTGGGGATCAAGGCGATCGACATGTTGCTCACGGCGCTGCATCTGGTGTGAGGCCGGAAAAAGCCCCTCACCCTAACCCTCTCCCAGAGGGAGAGGGGACTGACCGAGTGGTTCAACAGAGGTACACCGACCTGAAATACCGAGCCGAACTCAGGTCTTGAACTGCACAAGGATCGGCTCCCTTTCCTCTTGTCACCTTCGTGGGAGAGGGGACTGATTGAGGTGTTTGCGAGAGCTACACCAACCTGAAATACCGAGCCGAACTCAGGTCTTGAAAAGCACAGAAATCGGCTCCCTTTCCCTCGCGCACTTATAGCGAGGGGACTGATTGAGGTGGTTGCATGAACTACACCGACTTGAGATACCGAGCCGAACTCAGGTCTTGAAAAGCATACAAGTCGGCTCCCTTTCCCCCTCGCCCCCTTGGGGGAGAGGGCTGGGGTGAGGGGGAAAAGATCTCCCTGACACCCCGCAAAAGTTTGCCCAACGAATTCGAGGATCTTGAAATGTCCACAATGATACGTCCGGCCCTGAGCCTGCTGGTGCTGATGACCCTGGTCACCGGTGTCGCCTATCCACTGGTGGTGACCGGTGTTGCGCAAGTCGCATTCCCCGCCCAAGCCAATGGCAGCCTGGTGCGAGACGCCGACGGCAAGGTCCGCGGCTCGTCGCTGATCGCGCAGGATTTTGTCGGCGATGCGTGGTTTCATCCACGTCCCTCCGCCGGTGCGTTTGCGACCGTTTCCAGCAGCGCGAGCAACCTGGCCCCGAGCAATCCGGCACTGGCAACCCGCGTGATCGACGACGCCAACAAACTCCAGGTTCCCGGCCAAGGCCCAGTGCCATTGGCCCTGCTGACCACCTCCGGCAGTGGCCTCGATCCGCACTTGCCACCGGCGGCAATTGCCTATCAACTGGCGCGAGTTGCGGCAGCGCGAAACTTGCCGGTATCGACTCTTCAGCAACTGCTCGATGCGCATATCGAACAGCCGCTGGTGGGGCCGCCGGTGGTGAATGTGCTTGAGCTGAATATGGCACTGGAAAAACTCTGAATCAGCGGCGCGGCCATTCGCGAGCAGGCTCGCTCCCACAGGAATATGCGTTCCAAATGTGGGAGCGAGCCTGCTCGCGAATAGGGCCGAAAGAACATCGCATAACTATCAGCAAGAGAGAACATCAAGCATGAGCGACTCCGGCCGCGCCGACGCGCTGTTAGCAGACCTGCCCCGTGACGGCCGTGGCCGGCTCAAGGTTTTCCTCGGCGCCGCTCCCGGTGTCGGCAAGACCTACGCCATGCTCCAGGCCGCCCACACGCAATTGCGCCAAGGCGTGAAAGTCATCGCTGGCGTCGTCGAAACCCATGGCCGCGCCGAAACCGAAGCGCTGCTCGGCGGCTTGCCGCAGCAAGCGTTGGTGCGCTCGGAATACCGTGGCGTGATGCTCGAAGAAATGGACCTCGACGGCATTCTCGCGGCCAAACCGAAACTGGTGCTGGTCGATGAGCTGGCCCACAGCAACGCCCCCGGCAGTCGCCACACGAAACGCTGGCAAGACATTCAGGAACTGCTCGCCGCCGGCATCGACGTGTTCACCACGGTCAACGTCCAGCACCTGGAAAGTCTCAATGATCAGGTGCGCGGCATCACCGGTGTGCAGGTGCGCGAAACCCTGCCGGACTGGGTGCTGCAAGAAGCTTACGAACTGCTGCTGATCGACCTGCCGCCGCGCGAATTGCTCGAGCGCTTGCGTGAAGGCAAGGTCTACGTGCCGGAGCAGGCGCGTGCGGCGATCGATGCGTTTTTCACCCAGACCAACCTCACCGCATTGCGCGAACTGGCTATGCAAACCGCTGCCGCACAGGTCGATAACGATCTCGCCCAAGGCTATCGCCAACTCGGTCAGGCGGCCCCGGCAGTGCGCGGGCGCTTGCTGGTCGGCGTCGATGGTGATGCTCAGGCCGAACGCCTGGTGCGCCATGCAAGTCGCGTTGCCCAGCGCCGGCATTTACCGTGGAGTCTGGTGCATGTCGATAACGGCAGCGTACGCGACGAGCAATCGCGCCTGCGCCTGCAAAGCGCTCAGCAACTGGCCGAGCGCCTGGGCGGTGAAGTGGTGTTGCTGCGCGCCGGTGAGGTGGCGAAAACCCTGATCCAGCACGCTGCCGAACGCCGTGCGAGCTTGGTATTAGTCGGTCAATCCCGGCCACGTCTGCGCCGTCGTTTGTTCGGCGGCGGACTCGCAGCGCGCCTTCTGCGTCAGGCCCACGGACTGGAAATCAACGTCCTCGACAGCGATCAGCAACAGCATCAACCGCGCCCGCGCAACGCGCTGACCCTGGTGTGGTTCGACTATGCCTTGGCGCTGGTCGCCACCGTATTGGCCACCGCCCTGGCGTGGGCAGTGTCGAGCGTGCTGCCGCTGCCGAACATCTCGCTGGTGTTCCTTGCGGCGGTGCTGTTGGTGGCGGTGCGCAGCAGTCTCGGCCCGGCGCTGGCCTGTGCCGCGCTGTCGTTTCTGACCTATGACTTCCTGTTTATCCCGCCGAATTTTTCCTTCAGCATTCAGCGCGAAGAAGACGTCCTGACTCTATTGTTTTTCCTGTTGATGGCGGCGCTCACCGGCAACCTCGCGGCGCGTCAGCGTCGGCAATTGCAGGCCCTGCGCGACACCCAGGAAGAGACCACTGAACTGCTCGACCTGTCGCGCAAACTCACTGCCGCGACGGATCGCCAAGCGGTGGTCAGCGCTGCCGCGCAACACCTCAATGGCTGGAGCGATCTGCAGTTATGTCTGCTCAACCGGGACGGGCAGGGCGGCTGGAAGGTCGAGACCGGCGGGCCGTTGGAGTTTACCGAGTCCGAACGCGCCGCCGCTGACTGGGCCTGGCAACACGATCAACCGGCAGGCATGGGCACTGGCACGCTGCCGTTCGGACGCTGGTGGTGGTGGCCGCTGTCGGTCGAGGACGGGCCGCTGGCGCTGCTCGGTGTCTGCGCCAAAGAAGGCCAGACCTTGAGTGGCCAGCGTCGGCGCTTGCTCACCGCATTGAGTCAGCCGCTCGCCCAAGCGCTGGCGCGCGCGCAGTTGGCTGATGACCTGGAAGCCGCGCGCCTGCACGGTGAAACCGAACAACTGCGCAGTGCCTTGTTGGCCTCCGTATCCCACGATTTGCGCACGCCGCTGACGGCCATGCGCGGCAGCATCGACAGCCTGTTGGCCCTCGGCGAAGCGATCCCGCTGGAAGATCGTCGTGAACTGCTCGAAGGCACCCGCGATGAAGCCGAGCGCCTCGATCGCTACATTCAGAATCTGCTCGACATGACCCGCCTCGGCCACGGCGCGCTGAAGCTGGCGCGGGACTGGGTGTCGCCGGCCGATATCGTCGGCAGTTCGCTCAATCGCCTGCGCGCGGTGCTCGCGCCGTTGCAGGTCAGCACTGATGTGCCGGCCGAGTTACCGCTGTTGTTCGTGCATGCCGCGCTGATCGAGCAGGCGCTGGTCAATGTATTGGAAAACGCCGCACGTTTCTCACCCGCTCACGGTCGCTTGCAACTGAGCGCAGGCGCGGATGACCAAGAGATTTTCTTCTCGGTCAGCGATGAAGGGCCGGGGATTCCGGAGGATGAGCGGGCGAAGATTTTCGACATGTTCTACACCGCTGCCCGAGGGGATCGTGGCGGCCAGGGCACGGGCCTCGGCCTAGCGATCTGTCAGGGCATGGTCGGCGCACACGGCGGGCGCATCAGCGTCGCCGACGGCATCGAGGGACACGGCACCTGCATCACTTTGCACTTGCCGTTGCAGACGCAACCGGGGATGGACGATGAAGGCTGAAGCTGACTGCGCTACTCTCTTGCCAATCATTTGTGTTGATGTGAATTCATGAGCCAGACCACGACCATTTTGGTCATCGACGACGAACCGCAGATTCGCAAATTCCTGCGTATCAGCCTTACCTCACAGGGCTATAAAGTGCTTGAGGCCGGCAACGGTGCCGAGGGTTTGGCGCAAGCGGCGCTGAACAAACCGGACCTGCTGGTGCTCGATTTAGGCCTGCCGGACATGGATGGCCAGCAAGTGCTGCGCGAGTTTCGCGAGTGGGCGACGGCGCCGGTGCTGGTGCTGTCGGTGCGCGCCAGCGAAGGGCAGAAAGTCCAGGCGCTGGATGGCGGCGCCAATGACTACGTGACCAAGCCGTTTGGCATTCAGGAGTTTCTCGCCCGAGTCCGCGCCTTGTTGCGCCAGGCTCCGGCAGGGGAGGCGCAGCAGGCGGCGCTGAGCTTCGGCCCGCTGACCGTGGATCTAGCTTATCGGCGGGTGTTGCTCGACGGTGTCGAAGTGGCGCTGACCCGCAAGGAATACGCGGTGCTGGCGCAACTGGCACGGCATCCGGGGCGGGTGATTACCCAGCAGCAATTGCTCAAGGATATCTGGGGGCCGACCCACACCGAGGACAGCCATTATCTGCGGATTGTGGTGGGGCATTTGCGCCAGAAGCTGGCGGATGATCCGACGCGGCCGCGGTTTATCGTGACCGAGGCGGGGGTTGGCTATCGGCTGTTGAGTGACAACACTCTTTAGCCATTTGTTGTCCCGGCAGACGCCATCGCTGGCAAGCCAGCTCCCACAGGTTTTTCAGCTGTGATTGAAATCTGTGTATCACCTCGATCACTGTGGGAGCTGGCTTGCCAGCGATGAGGCCCTTAAAGACTGCGGAAAACTTCAGGGCTCTCTGCTCTGCTCACTGTCATACCGATCCAGCGTATCCCGGGCAATCTCGCGTCCCAACGCGATCAGCTCCGGCGCCTTGTAAAACTCGAAAAACCGGCACACCCGCTTCGGCACATTGATCAGGATATCCGGCGGATATCCGGCGATCTTGTACTGCGCCAGCGAGGTCTGCATCACCTCGAAACTCTGGTTGATCAAGTCCAGCAACGAGGCCGGTCCGACGTTATCGATGATGAATGAACCGGTCGCCGATTTCGGTGCGCCTTCACGCTCGGGCGCGGCTGCCGGTTGCTGGCTCTCCGGCTCGGCGCCGTCCAGCCAGGGATTGATGTCCGCCGCTTCGGCGCGCAGCGCTTCCTGTTCGAGCCGCAACAATTGCTCGGCCTGTGTACGGCGGAATGGCATCTTCGATCCCAGCGAACTGATCAGGCTATCGAAGCGTGAGCGAAAAGCGGCAGGGCGCTGGATCACCGGCAGTTTGTAGTGACGCTGATTGGTCGAATTGAGATTGACCGCAATGATCAGATCGCAGTGGCTCGACACCACCGGCACGATCGGCAACGGGTTGAGAATGCCACCGTCGACCAGCATGCGATTGCCTTGCATCACCGGGGTGAACAGGCTGGGAATCGCCGCCGAGGCGCGCATCGCCTGATGCAGGCAGCCTTCCTGAAACCAGATTTCTTGCTGGTTGGTGAGGTCGGCGGCGACGGCGGTGTAGGGGATGCGCAAATCTTCGATGTTGACCTCGCCGACGATCTTGCGGATCTGGCCGAAGACTTTTTCGCCGCGAATCGCACCGAGGCGAAAACTCACGTCGACCAGGCGCAGCACATCCAGATAATCGAGACTTTCGATCCAGTTCTTGTAAACGTCGAGTTTGCCGGCGGCGTAGATCCCGCCGACCACGGCACCCATCGAACAGCCGGCAATGCAGGCGATTTCGTAACCGCGTTTCTCGATCTCTTCAATGACCCCGATATGGGCATAGCCCCGGGCGCCACCGGAGCCCAGTACCAGCGCGACACGTTTTTTTTTCATCCAGCGTCCTCCCGACAAGGTTCCACAATGCACCCATCGCCGGGCAGGCTCAATCGCCGAGGTCGTTGAGTGCGCCGGTG
Organism: Pseudomonas sp. B21-041; assembly: GCF_024748675.1. Lineage (NCBI taxonomy): Bacteria > Pseudomonadati > Pseudomonadota > Gammaproteobacteria > Pseudomonadales > Pseudomonadaceae > Pseudomonas > Pseudomonas sp. B21-041. Next base: position 4,509,158 of record NZ_CP087175.1, on the reverse strand, counting down.
ACGTCGTTTTTTCGCTACTGCATGGCCCTTCAGCGCTATCCTTCTCAGTTGCGCGGTTTCACCCGCCGGCAAGGCACTTTTTCGCAGCCTTACCGTCTTACCTGCACGACTGTTGACCTATTTTGAGGTGTGAGTGATGAAAGCCTGGATCTGTGTGCCGTTGATGGCTCTGGCATTGGCCGGTTGCGCCGGTAAAACCGCTTACCGCGACAGCTGCGGCAGCCAGCTCGACGCGGCCTGGCATGAGCTGGATCTGGCCAAGGCTGAAGGCTTTGCCGGCACTGTCAGCTACTCCAAAGCGTTGTCGCTGCTGACCGCTGCCAAGACTCAGCAGCAATTCGAAGGGTTCGAAGGCTGCAGCAAGAAAGCCGAGAAGGCGCGTTTCTACATTCGCGAATCCCGCGCCGGCCGCTAAGCTGCTGACGTGAAGCAAGGAGGCTGCGTTCGCTGGGCAGCAGAATGATCTTCAAGCCATTTGAATCAGGAGCAAGTGATGTCTGCGTTGGTTGACCGGTTGGTGGCTCATGTCCTGAGTCTGGAAGTGCGCCTGCTAGCCTGTCAGGCACGGCTCACTGCACGGACCGACCCCGAGGCGCTGCATGATCTGCGCACCACAGTGCGGCGCTTGCGCAGTCTGTTGCGGCCACTGCGCGGTTTGCCCGGGGTCGAGCAACTGGAAGATGCCGCCTCGGCGGTCGGCCAATTGACCACGCCGTGGCGCGATCGCGAAGTGCTCGCGGCGTATCTGCTCCTGCATGATCAGCCTGAGGCCGCGCAACGGCGCATGGCGCAAATGGCCGAGGCCTATCCGGCGCTGGCGGCGAGCGCCGAGGTGGCTTCGCTGTTGATGATTCTCGACGCTTTCCCGCGATTTCTGCGCGCGTCTCAGCGTCAGGGCTTGCTCAAGGGCTTGGACAAACGCATCGAAAAACGCTTGGGCAAGCAATGGCAGAAACTCGACGAGGCGCTGCACGATCCCGCTCACGACCGTCATCGCCTGCGCCTGTTGATCAAGCGCGTGCGCTACGGCATCGACGCCTATCCCGAACTGGATCGCTTGCCCGAGGCGGCGCTGGCTCGCCTCAAGTCTGCCCAAGGCGCGCTGGGCGACTGGCACGATTGCTGGCAGTGGCTGGCGAAGGCTGAGCTTGAGGCGGATCTGCAGCCCTGTGTCGCCACTTGGCAGGCGACCATGATCAAAGCCGAAAGCAAGGCTGATCGCGTGCTGGAAAAACTCAGTTCAGCCTGCTTCAAATAACTTTAGCCCCGCGATATCCCCTGTAGGAGCTGCCGAAGGCTGCGATCTTTTGATTTTGATTTTTAACAACAAGATCAAAAGATCGCAGCCTTCGGCAGCTCCTACAGGGTTTTGTGTCTGTATTTGAAATACGCTAAGGCCTTTCTGTCAGCCCATTTGACCGGAATAGACGCTGCGGCGCTCTGCAGGTCTGGTTAAGATCCCTGCATTCCTTTCTTGTTTTCTGAGGTTGCCATGCGCTTTAGCGATCTGCTTGAGGCGGTCCGCCGCCAACCGGAACTGACGATCCCTGCCGAATGGGGCCAGGGCCGTGCCAGTTTCGGTGGTCTGGTGGCTGCGCTGCAATACGAAGCCATGCGCGCGAAAGTCCCGGCAGATCGCCCGGTGCGTTCGCTGGCGATCACCTTTGTCGGCCCGGTCGAGCCTGAAGTCCCGGTGAGTTTCGAAGTCGATGTACTGCGCGAAGGCAAGGCCGTCAGCCAGGTCATGGGCCGGGCGATGCAGAATGGTCAGGTGGTAACGATCGTTCAAGGCAGCTTCGGTGCTTCGCGGCCGTCGGAGGTGGCAGTCGAAGCCTATCCGGCGCCATCAATGAAGCACTGGGACGAATGCCAGGAGTTGCCTTACATCAAAGGCGTGACCCCAGAATTCATGCGTCATTTGGCGATGCGCTGGAGCGTCGGCGGCATGCCGTTCACCGGCACGCAATCGCGGCTGATGGGCGGCTGGGTGCGGTTACGCGGAGATGTCAAAGAAGAACCGGTCAACGAGGCGCATCTGCTGGCCCTGGTGGACGCGTGGCCGCCCGCGCTGTTGCCATATCTGAAGAGGCCGGCACCGGGTAGCACGCTGACCTGGACCATCGAATTCGTGCAGCCGCTACACGATTTGAGCACGCTGGACTGGTGTCAGTATCTCGCCGATATCGAATACGCCGCCGACGGCTACGGCCATGTCGCCGCCAAGTTGTGGAGCGCGGAAGGAGAGTTGATTGCGATGAGTCGCCAAACCGTTACGATTTTCGCCTGACTCAATGCCGACGGTGGCGTTCACGCCAGGCGCGCCACCAGCCGCCACTGAGAAAGAAGCGCGGGAAGGTCAGGAACTGCTCGACCAGTAAACGCGACATCGCATCTTTACGATCACTGAACGGCTCGGAGGCTTGCGCCTCCAGGCTGTGGCCGTGGCGCTGCAAACCCAGCGCCGCGATGATGCCGATCACGCCGATGGCCACACTGGCCAGACTCAGGCTGAATACCCCGGAGACGATCAGCAGAAACGCGACGATAAACAACGGCACGGCAATCAGGTGCAGCACCAGATTGGTCGGATGCTGATGATTGCCCGGGTACGCGCGCCATTGCCACGCGGGAAGGTTGGGATGACGTTTGCCCATGTTTTCTACTCCTCGATCCTTGTTGAACACATGGTTGAAGAATAGGCCTGGGCACGGAGGGCGGCGAATCAAGGTTGGCTATTGAAGTGATAGGCGTCATCGCAAGATTCGATGTTGCCGGGGCTGACGCTTTCGCGAGCAGGCTCGCTCCCACATTGGATCGGTGCGCACACAAATCCCCTTGTGGGAGCGAGCCTGCTCGCGAAGGGGGCATCAGAGTTTCAGTTGACCGATCGCCTTGCTCAATTCCCCGGCCAACGTCGCCAGTTCATTACTCGTGGTCGCCGAATCCACAGTCTGCTGCACCGTGTTCTCGGTCACATCGCGAATGCTCACCACCGCTCGGTTCATCTCCTCGGCGACCTGACTTTGCTGCTCCGCTGCCACGGCAATCTGCGTATTGCTTTCACGCATCTGCGCCACCGCGCCGGTGATTTCCGCCAGCGCCGCACCAGCCTCCTGCGCCTGCTGCACACAATCGTCGGCCTTGTACGAACTTTCCTGCATGAAATCCACCGCATCGCGAGTGCCGGCCTGCAAGGCCGAGACCATCGTGGTGATCTCGTCGGTCGAGGTCTGCACACGTTTGGCCAGGTTGCGCACCTCATCGGCCACCACCGCAAAGCCGCGGCCCATCTCACCGGCGCGGGCCGCCTCGATGGCGGCGTTCAGTGCCAACAGGTTGGTTTGCTCGGCAATGCTGTGAATCACGCTGACCACGCCGTTGATCTTCTGACTGTCCTCGGCCAGCCGTTGAATCATCTCGGCCGTCTGCTGCACTCCGCTGGAGAGTCCGGCAATCGACTGCTGCACCCGCGCGACCACTTGCTGACCGCTGCCGGCGAGGCCATCGGCGGTCTGCGACAGGTCGCGGGTGGCGCCGGCGTGCTGGGCGATGTGGTAAACGGTGGCGGTCATTTCGTTGATCGCGGTGGCGGCCTGATCGGTTTCGCTCTGCTGGCCGAGCATGCCGTGGCGCACTTCGTTCATGCTCGACGCTAGCCGTGCCGCGCCGACATCCAGTTGCCGCGCGGTGTTGGCGACGGTCGTCACAACGCGCTGGTAACCGGCCTGCATCGCGTTAAACGCATTGGCCATCTGCCCGACTTCGTCTTTGCCGGCCAGCGGCACACGGGCCGAGAGATCGCCGCTTTTCTCGACGTGGAGCATCACGTCTTTCAAGGTGTTGAGCTGGCTGAGCAGGAAGCGGATTAACAGTTGCGAGGCGCACAGCATGGCGAACATCAGGATGAACACCGCCACCGCATAGTTGGCGAAACGTTCGCTGAACACTTGGCTCAGGCTCGGACCATAGGCAATCACCGCAACCTGCTGGCCATCGGCGCGGCTGAACACTTCGGCGCCCATCAACGGATTTTCGCCGAACAGCGGCAGGTGATTGATCTCGTTCCAGCCGTTGCTTTCCGTGATTTCCAGCAAGGGTTGATCGTTCAGGCGCGGTGCTTCGCCGCGTTTGAAGGTCAACACCTGATCGGCTTTGGGCAATGGCTGACCGACCGGCCAGGCTTTAAGCAGTTGTGCTTGGGCTTGCGCCGAGGCCTGTGATGCGTGACTGCGCGCCTGTTGTTCGAGTTGCACGGCGTACAGCACCAGCAGCAGGGTGGTGACGAAGGCGACCGCATTGACCGCCCAGAATTTGTATTTCAGCGAGATATTGCTAAGCCAGGCACCCATGGAGGTCTTCTCTGATAGCGGAAACAGTTTTGGCAAGGTGCCATTATTGTGCCGCTATGCAGAAGGCTCGATTTGATGTGGGTCAAGAGATCAAAAGATCGCAGCCTTCGGCAGCTCCTACATTGGGATGGCGTATGCCCTGTAGGAGCTGCCGAAGGCTGCGATCTTTTGTGGCTTACGCCAATGCGGGAAGGTTGTAGAACGCGCGGGCGCACGCGGTGGTGTGCGCCGCCAGATCTTCCTCGGTTTCGCCACGATGCAACGCTACTTCACGCAGCACTTCAGTCAGATACGCCGGCTCATTGCGGCCGTTTTTCGGTTTTGGTCGCAAGGAGCGCGGCAGCAAGTAAGGCGCGTCACTTTCCAGCATCAAGCGCCCGCGTTTGATCTCTTTCACCAGCGGATGCAAATGCGTGCCACGGCGCTCGTCGCAGATCCAGCCGGTGATGCCGATATGCAGATCCAGGTCGAGATAGCTGAACAAGGCTTTTTGCTCGCCGGTGAAGCAATGCACTACAGCGGCGGGTAATTGATCGCGGAAGTCTCTGAGGATTTCCAGCAGGCGCTGGCTGGCATCACGCTCGTGCAGGAACACTGGCATTTGCAGTTCAACGGCTAGCGCCAAGTGTTCCTCAAGGACTTTTTCCTGCTGTGGGCGCGGGGAGAAATCCCGGTTGAAATCCAGCCCGCATTCGCCTACCGCGACGACATTGGATTCTTTCAGCAAATTGCGCAGGCGGCGCGCGCTGTCTGCGTTCCAGTCGCTGGCCGAATGCGGATGAATACCGGCGGTGGCGAACAGGCGCTGGCCGCTTTCATCGAGTTGCTGGCACAGCTCCAGGGCTTGCTCGCTGCCCTCGACGCTGGTGCCGGTCAGCACCAGTTGGCATACGCCCGCGGCATAGGCGCGCTCGAGTACGGCCTGATGTTTGTCGGCGAAACTGGGGTTGGTCAGGTTGACGCCGATATCGATGAGTTGCATGGTTGCTACCTCGGGCCGAAGGCCGGAAAGCATACCAGAGCTGTAGATTCATAAGAAAAGCCAAGAACTACAACGAGTTATAGCTGTCTGTTGATGCCGCGACGCAGACCGGTTTGGTAGAAGTGCCATTACTGTGCCAGTCTCTCGCACGTTGCCAGCGCTCATGGCGCTCTGTTTTCGTCGGTGATTTCGACCTTTTAAAGATGAAATCGCCCCGTATTCTTTCCGGAGAGTGGATGGTTCGTCCCTCGGTTTTGCTCCTGTTGTGTGGATCGTTGCTGCTGCCGATGACGGCGGTCGCGCGCCTGCCCGGGCCACTGCAAGCCGTGCCGGCGGCCAAGGTGCGTGACTTGTCCGAGATTCGCAGCAGCCGCGTGTTGCGCGTACTGGTCAATCAGAGCCGCAACAGCTCCGGCGAAGTCCAGGGCCAGGCCATCGGCGTCGAATACCATCGCCTGCGCGCCTTCGAGCAATACCTCAATGGCCACGCCCGCGATGGTCAGGAAGTCACCCTCAAGATCATTCCCAAAGCCAAGGATCAACTGCTCGGCGCCTTGCAACGTGGCGAAGGTGATCTGGTCGCGCCGGGTGAATTGCTCGATCTGCAACCGGGCTATGCCGTAGCCAGCAGCGAACCGATTGCCAGCAATGTGCCGCTGGTGTTGGTCGGGATCAAGGGCGAGCGGCGCTACACCAAGGTCGAGCAGCTTTCCGGCAAAACCCTGGCGTTGCCCACCGGCAGTGCGGCGGGGGAGGCGGTCAGTCAGCTCAATCAGAAACTGGCGTTGCACAAACTGGCGCCGATCAAGATCGAATGGGTTGATCCGACCCTGGCGGTCGAAGACGTGCTGGAGATGGTTCAGGGTGGCATTTTCCACCTGACCATCGTCGAGCAACCTATCGCCGAGCGCTGGGGCAAGATCTTGCCGAAGCTGCGTTTTGACCGGCAACTGATAATCAGCGAGCCGGGCGAGGAGTACTGGTTCGTACGCCGCGATGCCTCGATGTTGCGCGCGAGCATCGATCGCTTTCTCGGCGGTTACAAGAAGCCATCCAATGAAGATGCGGCGTTTTTGCGCATCTATCGTCGTCTCTATCAAGTCCACTATCCCTTGGCCAAGGCTGATCGCCAGCGCCTGGAAAAACTGCGCCCGACCCTGCAAAAGCATGCCGACGCGCAGAACATGGACTGGCTGAATCTGGCCGCACTGGCGTTTAAGGAGTCACGCCTGCAACCCAATGCCCGCAGCGGCAGTGGTCCGACCGGGCTGATGCAGATCACGCCTTCTGCCGCTCAGCGAGTCGGCGTGAACAACATTCAGAATCTCGATGCGAATGTGCAGGCCGGGGCCAAGTACCTGGCGATGATCCGCCGCAAGTTTTTCAACAGTCCCAAGCTTAATGAGCGTGAACGCATGGCTTTCACGTTGGCGGCCTACAACATCGGCCCCGAGCGCGTGCAGGGCATGCGCGCAGAGGCCCGGCGGCGCGGGTTGAATCCCAACCAGTGGTTCTTCCAGGTCGAGCGCATTGCCATGGAGCAGGTAGGAATGGGGCCGGTCAGCTATGTTAATAGCGTGAACAAGTATTACTTGGCGTTCGACCGGGAGCGGGAGTCGTTGGAGCCCGGGCACAAAAAGTCGTCTCACGTAAATGATCTAATAAACTGATTGTTATGGCGAAATATTTGCGCTTTTAACATGAAATTTATTGATTAATATAGCGGCCAACCAACACACACAACTTCTCGCAAAAACAAGGAATGCCCATGAGCTCTCTGATCAACAAAGTACTGTTCACTCGCGCTGGCTACGGTCTGACCATCCTGCGCATCGCTGTCGGCGTGATCTTCGCGGCTCACGGTTCGCAAAAACTTTTCGGTCTGTTCGGTGGTTATGGTCTGGCAGGCACGGCGCAGTACATGGACAGCATCGGTCTGCACCCGGGCTACCTGATGGCCACATTGGCGGGCGGTACTGAGTTCTTCGCTGGCCTGGCGTTGATCATTGGCCTGCTGGTGCGTCCGGCAGCATTGGGCCTGACCTTCCTGTCGCTGGTGGCGATCTTCACCGTACATATCAGCAACGGTCTGTTTATGGCCAACAACGGTTACGAGTTCGCCCTGGCTCTGCTCGGTGGCAGCCTCGCCGTCCTGATCGAAGGCGCCGGCAAGCTCTCGGTGGATCGCGCCATCGCCGGTTAAGCGCTCTGGCTCAAGGAACAGGCCCGCATTGTGCGGGCCTTTTTTTGTTGTGGCTGATTCTTGACACTGATCGGTCACGTTCTCTAGGATGTTGCCCATGCGCCGATTTAAACAGCTACTTGCGGGGCGCCAGGTGACTTAAACAGTTGCCGTCAGAAGCCGGAACAGGGCTTCGAAATACCGCTAAAGCGCTGGTTCGGTGTTGCCTCTCACCTGCCATGCAGACTTTTGAGGCAGAGACACGACACGATGAATGCACTACGCCCTCCAGCACGTCCCGCACCGATCACGGCGCATATCACCCAGCGCAACCCGAAAATCCTTCTTGGCGGCAAACATCAGCCAACGCTGCTGCGTTATCTCGATGGCTGGCCACGGCGCAGTGGCGGTCCTGCCGCGTTCCTGATCCAGTTCGTTGAAGACGGCGAGTCGCTGTCACGTTTTGCCAGTGACAGTTTTGATCTCGCGGTGATTCAGACACCGAGCGCTGAAGATGCGCCGGAGATGATCAAGCAACTGGTCCGCGTTGCGCGGCAGGGCCTGATCACCCGCCGCTGATTCGCTTTACGGATAGTCGATGGCGACGATGTAAACGAACTGCTCGCCGGTCGGCGTCTGCACCCGGACTTCTGCATCCAGCGCCTTGCCGATCAAGGCGCGGGCCAGTGGCGAGTCGATGCTGATCAGGCCCAGTTTCAGATCCAGTTCATCGGGGCCGACGATGCGGTAGCGCGATTGCTTGCCGTCTTCGTCTTCGATGGTCACCCAGGCGCCGAAGTAGACTTTGTTCGGATCGCTGGGTTTTTCACTGACGACTTTCAACGCTTCCAGACGTTTGGTCAGAAAGCGCACGCGACTGTCGATCTCGCGCAGCATCTTCTTGCCATAGGTGTACTCGGCGTTCTCCGAGCGATCGCCTTGAGCCGCGGCCTCGCTGACCGATTGCGTCACTTGCGGGCGGCGCACATGCCACAACTCATGGAATTCGGCGCGCATCCGCGCTTCACCTTCAGGGGTGATCAGCGCGGTGCCGGCGGTGCGGGGAGGGCGATAACGGCTCATGGCAACTTCTTGTGATTAAGACCGCTTGAGTCTATCAACCCTCACGTAACACTGTCAGTGGACTTGCATTGAGTGCCCGGCGCGTACCGAACACGCCGGCGCCACCAATCAACGCCGCGCCAATCAATGGCAGCACCAGCAACCACGGATGCGGGTGCCACGGCAGATCGAACGCGTAGCGATACAACACCAGACTCACCACTTCCGAGCCGATCGCGGCGAGTAATCCGCTGACTGCACCAAGCAGGCCGAATTCGATGCGCCGCGCCTTGATCAGCAACTGCCGTTCCGCGCCCAATGCCCGCAACAGCGCACCTTGGCGGATACGTTCATCCAGCGTTGCCTGCAAACCGGAAAACAGCACGGCCATACCCGCTGCCAACACAAACAACAGCACATATTCGACCGCCAAAGTGACTTGGGCGAGGATGCTGCGCAGCTGTTCGAGTAGTGCCTCGACCTGAAGAATGGTCACCGCCGGGAATGCGCGCGACAGTTCGACAATCTGCTGGTCATGACCGGGGGCCAGATAGAAGCTGGTCAGATAAGTCGCCGGCAGATCCTTCAACGTACCAGGCTGGAAGATCATGAAGAAGTTCGGCTGGAAATTGTCCCAGTTGATCTCGCGCAGGCTGGTGACCTTCGCTTCACGATTGACGCCGCCGACGCTGAACACCATGTGATCGCCGAGTTTGAGCTTGAGGCTTTCGGCGACTTTGCCTTCCACCGATACGCCGGGAACACCGTCGGTTGGCTGATCTTTCCACCACTCACCGGCAGTGAGCTTGTTGCCCGCCGGCAAATCCGCCGCCCAGGTCAGGCTCAAGTCGCGCTGCACAGCGCGATCGCCCGCCGAATCCTTGCTGACGATTTGCTGCACAGCTTCGCCGTTGATGCTGATCAATCGGCCGGGTACGACCGGATAAAGAGGTGCGGCTTGCGCGGACACTTTGATCAGATGATCGGTGAACGCCTGTTTGTCTGCTGGCAGGATGTTCAGAGCAAAGTAGTTCGGCGCATTTTTCGGCAACTGGTTTTGCCAGGTGTCGAGCAATTCGCCGCGCAGCAGGGCAATCAAAGCCATCGACAGCAGAATCAGACCGAATGCCAGCGACTGACCAGCCGCTGCCAAGGGATGGCGCAGCAACTGGCCCAGACCCAACCGCCACGGCAGCGAAGCACGGGCGAGCATCCGCCGCAGGCTTTGCAGCAGCAACAACAGCAGACCGCCCAACACCAACGCGGCAACCACGCCACCACCGAGCAAAGCGAACGTCAGCAGCAGATCGAGGCTCAGGCGCCACATGATCAGGCCCAGTGCGCCCAATGCTGCGCCGTAAACCATCCAGGTACTCGACGGAATCGGCAGCATGTCGCGGCGCAGTACACGTAACGGCGGCACGCGGCCCAGCGCAGCGAGCGGCGGCAAGGCAAAACCGGCCAGCGCCACCAACCCGGTGCCGATCCCGGCGATGGCTGGAAACAGACCGCCCGGCGGGACGTCGGTTGGCAGCAAGTCATGGAGCAGGGCGAACAAGCCCAACTGCGCGAGCCAGCCGAGCAATGCGCCACTGAGTGCGGCGAGCAGGCCAAGCACGGTCAACTGCAAACTGAACAGCACCATGGTTTCCCGGCGCGAAAGACCGAGGCAGCGCAGCAAGGCGCTGGCATCGAAGCGGCGACTGGCAAAACGGTTAGCCGACAACGCCACGGCGACACCGGCCAACAGCACGGCGACCAGACTGGCCATGTTCAAATAGCGCTCGGCCTTACCGAGTGCACCGCCAATCTGCCGGTTGCCATCGCGGGCGTCCTGAATCCGCTGGTTCGCGGCGAGCCCGGGTTTGATCAGTTGCCGATAGGTTTCCAGCGCCTGCGGTTCACCCCGCCACAGTTCGCGGTAACTCACGCGGCTGCCGGGCTGTACCACGCCGGTGGCCGCGAGGTCGTCGAGGTTGATCATGACCCGCGGCGTAAGGCTATAGAAGTTGCCGGCGCGATCCGGTTCGTAGGTCAGCACGCGGGTCATTTTCAATGTCTTCATGCCGACATCGATGCTGTCGCCGATTTTCAGATCCAGCGCGGTCAGCAGGCGTGCCTCGACCCAGGCTTCGCCGGGTTGCGGTTCACCGCCGGTTTCTTCAGTGGCGAAAGGCGCTGGCGCGCTCTTCAGTTCGCCGCGCAACGGATAGGCGCGGTCGACGGCTTTGATGCTCGACAGCTGAATGCCGTTGTCAGTGGCGATGACGCTGGAGAATTCCACCACTTGCGCATGCTTCAGGCGCAGTTCGGTGCCGCTGCGAATCTGTTCTTCACGGGCTGGAGAGCTGCCTTCCAGCACCAGATCGGCACCGAGAAATTCGGTCGCGCGCAGCATCATGGCGCCGTTGAGGCGGGCGCCGAAATAACCGATGGCGGTACTTGCCGCCACCGCCACCACCAGCGCGAAGAACAACACGCGCAATTCCCCGGCGCGGGCATCGCGCATGAGTTGGCGTATGGCGAGACTGAACAGACGCAACAGCGGCAAACGTGCCATCAAGGCTCCAGAGGGGCGACCAACAGCCCGGCTTCAAGACGGATCAGGCGCCGGCAGCGATGGGCCAGGCGTTCGTCGTGTGTCACCAGCACCAGGGTGGTGCCGCGTTCCTTGTTCAATTCGAAGAGCAAATCGCTGATGCGCTCACCGGTGTGGCTATCGAGGTTGCCGGTCGGTTCGTCGGCAAACAGCACGTCAGGTTCGGCTGCGAAGGCGCGGGCAATGGCCACACGTTGCTGCTCGCCACCGGAGAGCTGGCGCGGCGAGTGCGTCAGGCGCTGGCCGAGGCCGACGCGCTGGAGCAATTCGGTGGCGCGGTCACGCGCATCTTTGCGGCCGTCGAGTTCCAGCGGCAGCATGACGTTTTCCAGTGCGTTGAGGCTGTCGAGCAACTGAAAGGACTGGAAGACGAAGCCGACATGCTCGGCACGAATGCGTGCACGCTGGTCTTCATCAAGATTGCTCAGGCCCTGGCCGGCGAGGATGACTTCGCCGCTGCTCGGCAAGTCGAGGCCGGCGAGCAGGCCGAGGAGGGTGGATTTGCCCGAACCGGACGCGCCGACGATGGCGAGGCTGTCGCCCTTGTTCAGTTCCAGGCTGAGTTCGTGCAGGATAGTCAGTTCACCTTCCGCGCTGGGAACCACTTTGCTGAGGTTCTTCGCGGTGAGAATGCTTGCGCCCATGGAGAATCCGATGCGTGTGTGGTTTTTGAGTGCTGGCCTGGCCTTGATGTGCATGGCCCAGAACGCAGCGGCGGGTACTGTCCTGATCGTTGGCGATAGTATCAGCGCCGGTTTCGGACTGGATACCCGCTTGGGGTGGGTGTCGTTGCTCGAACAACGGCTCAAACAGGAGGGTTTCGACGACAAAGTGGTCAATGCCTCCATCAGCGGCGACACCAGCGCCGGAGGCCAGGCACGGCTGCCGGCGCTGCTTGCAGAGCATAAGCCTGAGCTGGTGATCCTCGAACTCGGCGGCAACGATGGCTTGCGTGGAATGCCGCCAACTCAATTGCAACAAAATCTTGCCTCGATGATCGACAGCTCTCGTCAGAGCGGGGCCAAGGTGCTGCTGTTGGGCATGCAACTGCCGCCCAATTACGGCAAGCGTTACACCGATGCCTTCGCCGAGGTCTACGGCAAACTCGCCGACGATAAAAAGATCCCCCTGGTGCCGTTTTTCCTCGACGGTGTGGGCGGTCATCCGGACCTGATGCAGGCCGATGGTCTGCACCCGGCAGCCGGGGCTCAGGGCAAGTTGCTGGAAAATGTCTGGCCGACGCTAAAACCGCTGTTATGAGGCTTTTCTAAGGACAGGCTTTCGGCTAATGTGGCGCCCCCTTATCTGGAGCCCCCGATGTCGCGTTCTGCCTGGTCCCTGTTTGCCTACCAACTGATCGAGCCTGACGAACAGCTGGATCTGTTCGCCTGCCAGGAAGTGCGGGTGCATCTGGTGACCCGTCAACTCGAACTCGGTGGCTCAGCTGATCGCACCCTGTGCGGCAGCTTGCTGCCGGCGCAACCGCGCTGGTCGAGCGTTGATCGCCGGGTGTTTCAGGATCAGCGCCTGTGTTCGCTGTGCCGGGCGATTCTGGAATCGCAGAAGCGCGGCACCTCGCCGATCTGGCCAGAGCTGCGTTTCGAGCTTTAAGAGCAAAAGATCGCAGCCTGCGGCAGCTCCTACATGGGTTCGCGTAATCCTGTAGGAGCTGCCGAAGGCTGCGATCTTTTCGCATTCAGCACGGTCCATCGGCGTGGCTCCCCGAATATTCAAAGTGCGGTGTACAATCGCGCTCTTATACCCTTGTTGATCATGCGAAGGATTTTCCGGATGTTGCCGCGCTTTCCTGCCGTCACCCGCTGCCTGTCACTTGCCGCCCTGTGTGTGGCCGGTCCCGTTGCTGCATTGGAGTTTCCCCTGCCACCACCCGGTGAAGACATCATCGGTCAGGTGCAGGTGATCAAAGCCAAGTACGAAGACACCTTCGCCGATCTGGGCACGAAGTACGATCTGGGCTACTCGGAGATGGTCGCGGCCAACCCGGGCGTCGATGCCTGGTTGCCGGGTGCCGGCACTGAAATCGTCTTGCCGACCCGCTTCATTCTGCCGCCGGGCCCGCGCGAAGGCATCGTTATCAACCTTGCCGAATACCGCCTCTACTACTTCCCGAAAGGCCGCAACGTGGTGTACACGTTCCCGCTGGGTATCGGTCGTGAGGGTTGGGGCTCGCCAATCGCGCACACCTCGATCATCGCCAAAACGCCAAACCCGACCTGGACGCCTCCAGCATCGATCAAGGCTGAACACGCCGCAGACGGTGATCCGCTGCCAAACGTAGTGCCGGCCGGCCCAGACAATCCGTTAGGCCCGTTCAAGTTCACCCTGGGTACGCCGGGTTACCTGATCCACGGTTCGAACAAGAAATTCGGTATCGGCATGCGTACCAGCCACGGCTGCTTCCGCATGTTCAACAATAACGTGCTGGAAATGGCCGGCATGGTGCCGGTAGGCACGTCGGTGCGTATCCTCAACGATGCCTACAAGTTCGGCAGCAGTGGCGGCAAGGTTTATCTGGAAGCGCACACGCCGATCGACGACAAGGGCAACCCGTCTGTGGTCGACAAGCACACCGCAGTGATCAACGCGATGCTCAAGCGTGAAGACGTCACCAGCAACCTGCGCGTGAACTGGGATGTGGTGCGTGATGTGGTCGCGGCCGAAGATGGCCTGCCAACGGAAATCGGCACGCCGAGTGCCTCGGCCCCGATGGTTTCGAGTACACCGATCGACTTGCAGCAGTAAGTCGAGGTTAAAGGCCCGCCGATGCGTACAGCGCCGGCGGGTTTTTTAATGCCCGGGCAAAAGCATCGGGCACAAAAAAGCCGACCCGAAAAATCGGGTCGGCTCGATAACAACCCCGAAGGATTATTACTTGCGGCTAGCTTTGTCCAGCATGCGCAGAGCACGCTCGTTAGCTTCGTCAGCAGTCTGTTGTGCTTTTTGAGCAGCAGCCAGAGCTTCATCAGCTTTACGGTAAGCTTCGTCTGCACGAGCCTGGGAGCGAGCAGCTGCGTCTTCAGTAGCGGTCAGACGTGCTTCGGTTTCTTTCGATGCGCTGCTGCAACCGGTAGCCAGAACTGCGGCCAGAGCCAGAGCAGAGAATTTCAGAACGTTGTTCATCGTGTTCCCCTTCAAGGACTTTCAATTAAGTGGCTGTCTCCTCACGATTGAGGAAATAGCCGGCGTACATACTACCCATTACTTGTAGTAAGTAAACTGACGTAAGGCAAGAAGCAAAAAAAATTGTAGGCGTTGATTCTTTTTCGAGCAACTTTTAACTGCGCTGTTTAAAAAACATACAGCTACAAGCCCCGAGCTGAGCGAGTTAATGCGAAAAAGTTCCCGTTGCCACGTGCTGTTTTTGCAGTCTTGGCTAAAGTCTTTCTAGATGAATACGTCGACACTTTTGTTCCGAATTTGCGTGCTGCTTCGCTTATCTTTGTCCATGTTGAGGTGACTTTAAAAAAGGCTGCACGTCTTAAGTCTCAACATCCGGCAATGTTCAGGTGACCGGTTTGGCAAGATCTTCTTCCAGGCCCACCCTGCGTCCATCGGAGCAACCCCCCGTCAACCCGCTTGATGACGAGCGTACCTTGAGCATTTTTGCCAATGGTGCCTACTATTTATCAGGTGCCAGGTTGCGCGAGATCGGTGTGGCTCTTCTCGGTGTCCATCAGGCACGGGGTGGCGTAGATGTTCCTTCGCCGGAAAAACATCGGTAAGGTAGGGGTCAGAATTCAAGACCCGCGAGGAGTAGTGATGAGCGAGGCGTTGTCCATCCACCATGACCAGGCTGGTCATCAGTTCGAGACCAATGTGGACGGTCATCGTGCCTACCTGACCTATATGGATCTGGGGAAACAGACCCTGGATATCTATCGCACCTTCGTGCCCAATGCCCTGCGTGGCCGTGGCATTGCCGCAGCGCTGACCGAAAGCGCGCTGCAGTACGCCGAAGAAATGGGCTATACGGTGATCCCGTCGTGCTCCTACGTCGAGCGCTACATGGAGCGTCATCAGCGCCGCGCCGCCAAGATCTGAATCGCATACACAAAAACGCCGGGCATTGCCCGGCGTTTTTTTATGCCTGTAAAACGTGTATCAACTGCGCTGGCGTTTTGGCAGAACATCCTTGAGCTTTGCGTGCATGCTGCGCAGGGTGTTCTCGGTAGCGGACCAGTCGATGCAGGCATCGGTGATCGACACGCCGTATTGCAGGTCGGCGAGGTCTTTCGGAATCGCCTGGCAGCCCCAGTTCAGGTGACTTTCGACCATCAGGCCGATGATCGACTGGTTGCCTTCGAGGATCTGGTTGGCGACGTTCTCCATCACCAGCGGTTGCAGGGCCGGATCCTTGTTGGAGTTGGCGTGGCTGCAGTCGACCATGATGTTCGGCTTGATCTTCGCTTTGTTCAGCGCCTGCTCGCACAGGGCAACGCTGACCGAATCATAGTTCGGCTTGCCATTACCCCCGCGCAGCACCACGTGACCGTAGGCATTGCCTTTGGTGGTGACGATCGACACGCCACCTTCCTGGTTGATGCCGAGGAAGCGATGCGGGCTGGAGACCGACTGCAAGGCGTTGATCGCCACAGTCAGACCGCCGTCGGTGCCGTTCTTGAAGCCGACGGCCGAGGACAGGCCGGAAGCCATCTCACGGTGAGTCTGCGATTCAGTGGTACGTGCGCCGATGGCCGACCAACTGATCAGATCCTGCAGGTACTGCGGGGAAATCGGGTCAAGGGCTTCTGTCGCGGTCGGCAGGCCTTTTTCGGCCAGATCCAGCAGCAACTGACGACCGATGTGCAGACCGTCCTGAATCTTGAACGAGTCGTCCAGGTATGGATCGTTGATCAGGCCTTTCCAGCCCACGGTGGTGCGTGGCTTCTCGAAATACACGCGCATGACCAGATACAGGGTGTCGGAAACTTCCGCAGCCAGCACCTTGAGGCGATCGGCGTATTCGTGGGCAGCCTTGATATCGTGGATCGAGCACGGGCCGATCACTACGAACAGACGGTGGTCGGTGCCATCAAGAATGTTGCGAATGACTTCGCGGCCCTTGGTGACAGTGCGCAGGGCAGCATCGCTCAGAGGGATATCACGCTTGAGCTGATCGGGAGTGATCAGGGTCTCGTTAGAGGCGACGTTTAGGTCGTTGATCGGTAAATCAGCCATCGTTTACTCGTCAGGTCACGGGTGCCGGCCGCCAGCGATCCCCGCGCGGCGGAGCACAGCAGATTTAAGCGCGTCGGGGAGCGGAACCTTAGCGCGTAAAGCGCCTGCTCGACAATGGGCAAAAGGTGCTTTAGTCCAGCGCTGGCTGCGCAAAAGCCTTGCGCACGCTGTCGTGGGAGAACTCGTCGGCGTGTTGCTCGACCCATTGCAGGGCCACCGCCTGAATTTCTTGCAGGTCATCGTGGGTGTCGTGCATGCGGCAGTAGCGCTCGATCTGACACACTTGCTCACCCATTCGCGCACTGAACAGCGTCTGCTCATCGGTAAACGCGATGCCCACCAGATAGCCTTTTTTGCGCCGCAGGCACCACGCCACGTAGCCCGGATAACAAATGTCGGCATTCACTGACGGCATGCGCACTTGCAGCGCCGTGCCATGGCGCCAGGCACGGTGGTAATTGCAAGCGATGCCGCCGAGGCTGATAGTGTGCAGCTGTTGCCTGGAAATACACTCAGGCTTGAGCAAGGTTAATTCAACCGGCACCTCGTCCGGATGAGGAATGAAACGTCCCATGAGCACAGACTCCCTGTGTCAGCCATTTGACATTGTTTCCCCCAGTATAGTGGTCGAATCCGAACTGACCGATTTCGACGCCGACCAACGGCTGTTGGCGATGAGCGGCGTTTCGCTGGTGATTTTCACCAGCGTCGGCTGCGCCAGTTGCCGTTATGCCCGCGAAGTGTTGCCGGCTATGGCGCTGGGGATTGATCGTCTGTGCTGGATCGATGCCGGCGACAACGGCGGGTTGGTCGAGCGCTATCAGGTCTTTCATTTACCGGCGTTGTTCGTGGTGCGCGACGGCGAGTTCTTTGGGGCATTGCACACGCGCCTGACGGCCGATGCGTTGAACGCGGCGCTGGCGCAGGCACTGGGGCGAACTGCAGAGGAGTTGCCATGATGGGGGCAGTGAATAAACCGGTCGTAGGGATCATCGGCACCGGCGCAATTGGTGGTTTTTACGGTGTGATGCTGGCGCGCGCCGGTTTCGATGTGCACTTTCTGTTGCGCAGCGAGTTTTCGGCGGTGGCTGAGCGCGGTTTGCAAATCAACAGCGCGGTGCATGGCCCGCTGACGTTGCATCCGGCGCAGGCCTATTCGTCCGCCGAAGACATGCCCAAGTGCGACTGGTTGCTGGTGGGGGCGAAAACCACCAGCAACGCAGGTCTCGCGCCTTCAATCATTCAAGCGGCCAAACCGGACGCGAAAGTACTGGTGCTGCAAAACGGTCTCGACGTCGAAGACAGCTTGCGTGAGGTGCTTCCCGATTCCTTGCATCTGCTGGGCGGCTTGTGCCTGATTTGCGTACACCGCGAAGGTCCGGGTCTGGTGACCCATCAGGCACTCGGCGCGGTCAACGTTGGCTATCACAGCGGCCCGGCCATGGATGATGGCGCGCGCATGGCGATTGTCGAGGAGGGCAGCGGGTTGTTTCGCGCTGCCGGCATCGATTCCCAGGCAATGCCCAATCTGCAACAGGCGCGCTGGCAGAAACTGGTGTGGAATATTCCCTACAACGGACTCTCGGTGTTGCTCGGTGCAAGCACCACGCCGTTGATGGCCGATGTCGACAGCCGCGCGTTGATCCAGGCGTTGATGGCCGAAGTGGTGCAGGGCGCCAAGGCCTGCGGCCACGACGTGCCGCCGGGATACGCCGAGTATCTGTTCATGATGACCGAGAAAATGCCCGACTACTGGCCGAGCATGTACCACGACTTTTTGCATAAACGACCGCTGGAGCTGGAAGCGATCTACGCTCGGCCATTGGCGGCAGCGAAAGCAGCGGGTTGTGAGTTGCCGCGCATCGAAGCGTTGTATCGCAATTTGAGTTTTATCGACCGGCGCAACATTTAAGCCGGTCGCTCTGGGGGAAAGCATGGCCAAAAACATCGATGACAAACTGGTGCTGGCGATTTCGTCGCGCGCCTTGTTCGACCTGAGCGAGAGCCACAAGGTCTATCTGTCGAGCGGCGTTGAAGCCTATCGGCAATATCAGATCGAGCACGAAGACGAAATTCTTGCGCCCGGCGATGCCTTCCCGCTGGTGGAAAAACTGTTGGCACTCAACAGTCGCCTCGGCCGAGCACGGGTCGAGGTGATTCTGGTCTCGCGCAACAGCGCCGACACCGGCCTGCGCGTGTTCAACTCGATTCACCATTACGGTCTGGCGATTTCCCGCGCGGCGTTTGTTGGCGGGCGCAGTCCGTATCCGTATCTGAAAGCCTTTGGTTGCGACCTGTTTCTTTCGACCCATGCCGAAGACGTGCGCGCGGCCCTGGACGCTGGTTTCGCTGCCGCAACGATTCTGTCCGGCGGCGCCAGTCGCGCGGCCAGCGACGAATTGCGCATCGCCTTCGACGGCGACGCAGTGATTTTTTCCGACGAGTCGGAACGCGTCTATCAGTCCGGCGGGCTCGAAGCGTTTCAGGCCAAGGAGCGTGAGTCGGCTCGCGAGCCGTTGCGCGGTGGGCCGTTCAAGGGCTTTCTGGCGGCGCTCAATCTGTTGCAGCGCGAGTTTCCCGATGACGATTGCCCGATCCGCACGGCGCTGGTCACTGCACGTTCGGCGCCGGCCCATGAGCGGGTGATCCGCACCTTGCGCGAGTGGGACATTCGTCTCGACGAGTCACTGTTTCTCGGTGGCCTGACCAAGTCGGCGTTTCTCGAAGCGTTTGCTGCCGACGTGTTTTTCGACGATCAGGCCGGCCACTGCGAGCTCGCCCGCGAAGTGGTCGCCACCGGTCACGTGCCTCACGGCATCAGCAATGAGCCGTCCATCTAAAGCCCTGTGCTTCAAGACGTTGCGTCGCCCGTCGTAGTCGCCAAGGCACTGCTAAGCTGAATCAAATCTCCGCCATGTTGGCACGCGAGGAGGTCATATGATTCGTTCGATGCTGTATGCCACTGACCTCGGTCTGTACGCACCGTTAGTCATGCAGCATGCCCTGGCATTGGCGCGAACGTTCAATGCCGATCTGTACGTGGTGCACGCGGTGGAGCCGATGGGGTTGTTTGCCGAATCGGTATTGCAGAGTTATCTCGACGAGCAGGCATTGAACGAATTTCACAGCCAGGGTCTGAAAACTGTCATTGCCAATATCGAGCAGCGGGTGCTGGACAGTTTTCGCGAAGAATTGGGAGATGAAGGCGAGCTGGATCTGCAGCGCATTCGCGCCGTGCGCGTGCTGCAGGGCGATCCGTCGCAGGTGATTCTCGACCAGGTGCAGAAACTCTCCGTCGATCTGCTGATCGTAGGCAGTCATAGCCATGGGGTGGGCGCGGAAACGCCGTTGGGGCGCACGGCGGCGCGGGTCCTGCAATTGGCCAAGGTGCCGGTTTATCTGGTGCCGTTAGTGGAGCGGCGGCGGCGGGAGGATCGCTAAGGCAGGAATAATGGCGCTTTGATAAAAAAGTTCTAGATTTATTATTCAAACCATTAATATAGTTATATACCGTCGCTGATGCCCGTGGCGTCTACCTGCTTTGAGGGATTCATATGAAGCTTCAACAATTGCGCTACATCTGGGAAGTGGCGCACCACGACCTCAACGTTTCCGCTACAGCCCAAAGCCTTTACACCTCGCAACCGGGCATCAGTAAACAAATCCGCCTGCTGGAAGACGAACTCGGCGTCGAAGTGTTTGCCCGCAGCGGCAAACACCTGACCCGCGTGACCCCGGCCGGCGAGCGCATCATCACCACCGCCGGTGAGATTCTGCGCAAGGTCGAAAGCATCAAGCAGATCGCCCAGGAATTCTCCAACGAGAAGAAAGGCACCCTGTCGATCGCCACCACCCACACCCAAGCACGTTATGCACTGCCGCCGGTGATCAGCAATTTCATCAAGCAATACCCGGACGTGGCGCTGCACATGCACCAGGGTTCGCCGATGCAGATCGCCGAAATGGCCGCTGATGGCACTGTGGATTTTGCCATCGCCACTGAAGCGCTGGAGCTGTTCGGCGATCTGGTGATGATGCCGTGCTACCGCTGGAATCGTTGCGTGGTCGTACCGCAGGGCCATCCGCTGACCAAGTTGCCAAAGCTGACCCTGGAAGCGCTGGCCGAATACCCGATCGTGACTTACGTGTTCGGTTTTACCGGTCGTTCGAAACTCGACGAAGCTTTCAGCCATCGTGGTCTGACACCGAAAGTGGTGTTCACCGCAGCCGACGCCGACGTGATCAAGACTTACGTGCGTCTGGGGCTGGGCGTGGGCATCGTCGCTAAAATGGCAGTCGACACCAAACTCGACAACGATCTGGTGGTGCTGGACGCCAGCGAACTGTTCGAATCGAGCGTGACCAAGATCGGTTTCCGTCGCGGCACTTTCCTGCGCGGCTTCATGTGCGACTTCATCGAGAAGTTCGCGCCGCACCTGACTCGCGAAGTCATGGCCAAAGCCATTCAGTGCCACAACAAGCAGGAACTGGAAGAACTGTTCGACGGCGTCGAACTGCCGGTTCACTGATTCGTTGAATCAAAGCACCTCGGTGACAGCAAACTGTTGCCGGGTGCCCGCCACCAGAATCTCCACCTCATCACCTTCGCACTTGCCCAGCAGACCTTTGCCCAGCGGCGAGCGCGGAGTGATGACGGTAATCGGCTGACCGACCACATCGACTTTCAGGCCTGCTGCATCCGGCGCCAGAAACAGCCATTGCTCGCGACCCTTTTCGTCCTCCAGGCCGAGCAGGGCACCGACTTCGATACCACGATTTTCATCGTAGGCTCGCAGCGTCAGGTTCTGGCACAACGCCAGTGACTTACGGATTTCCTCGACCCGTTTTGCTTGCCCGGCTGCCAGATACGACGCTTCCAGACCCAGCGTGTCGTACTTGTTTTCGGCGATGTTTTCTTCGTGCGTCGCGGTTTCGTAAGCGGTTTGCGAGGCGCGTTCGGCGATGTCGAGGTCGATGCGCAGTTTGTCGAGAATCAGTTGGTGGACGATGTGCTTGTTCATGATCAATCGCAAAATTGCAAAACGTTGGCGCGGCTTTTTTCGCTCGGGGCCGTCTGATCCTGTTGCAGCCAGAACTGGCACTTCGGATTGGACAGGTTACGCGTGCTGCCGCGTGCCTGATCCAGACGTGCCTGTTGTTCGTTCTTGCGCAGGTTTTCTTCGTACTGCTGGAACTGCGGGCTCGGCGGCGCAATATCCGGTTGTACCTGCACGGCCGGCGGATTGGCCAGTTGCTGCACCGCTTGTGCAACCGGTGCCAGTTGTTCTTTGAAGACAAACTGCGACAGCAGCCAGCAAGTCAGCGCAATGGCGACAAAGCCCAGCCACATGCCCAGGGCAATGCTGCCGGTCAAATGCAGCGCGCTAAGCTGAACAGGCAACGGGCGACGCGGATTGGGGCGATACGGCATGGCTGCCTCCTGGCGGATGATTGCGGGCAAGTGGCGATTGTCGCACGAAGATTAATCGCCGTCGGCTCTTCTGCGCGAGGTGATTTATGCGGACAATCGCAGCTTTTGCCAACGGGAGTCTTGAATGCCGCAATTGAAACCCCGCTGGGATATTTTTTGCACCGTGGTCGACAACTTTGGCGACATCGGCGTGACCTGGCGCCTGGCCCGGCAATTGGCCGCTGAGCACGGTTTGACGGTGCGATTGTGGGTCGATGATCTGCGCGCCTTCGAACGCATTTGTCCGGCGATTGATATCAACGCCTCACAGCAATGGCAACAAGGTGTCGAAGTGCGGCACTGGCCAGCCGAGTGGGTGCACATAGAGGCGGCGGATGTGGTGATCGCTGCGTTCGCCTGTCAGTTGCCCAGTGATTACATGGACGCGATGGCCACGCGAGAGCCGCCGCCCTTGTGGATGAACCTCGACTATCTCAGCGCCGAAGACTGGGTGATTGGTTGTCACGGCTTGCCGTCGGTCAAATACAAATCGGTGCAGAAGTTCTTTTTCTTTCCCGGATTCCAGCCAGGCACTGGCGGGCTGTTGCGTGAGCGCGGCTTGCTCGAGCAGCGTCGGCAGTTTCAACAGGATGCCGAAGCTCAACGGCAATTCCTGCAAGGTCTCGGGATCGATCCTGCGTCTGACGCCGAGCTGATTTCGTTGTTTGCCTACGAGAATGCCGGGCTGGCCAGTTGGCTGGACGTTTTGGCGGCGGACGCTGCGCCGACTCACCTGTTGGTGCCGGAGGGGCGGATTCTTGGCGACGTGGCGCGCTGGCTCGGGGTGGAGACCCTGAGGGTGGACGAGATTAATGTGCGGCAGTCTTTGACTGTGCAGGTGTTGCCGTTCGTCCGTCAGGATCAATACGATCAGTTGCTCTGGTGCTGTGATTTCAACGCGGTGCGTGGTGAGGACTCGTTCGTGCGGGCGCAGTGGGCGGGGCGGCCGATGCTCTGGCACATCTATCAGCAGGACGAAGACATCCATCTGGACAAGCTTGATGCCTTCCTCGCGCTTTACACAAAAGGTCTATCACCGGCCGCTGCCGAGGCGATGAACGGTCTGTGGCGAGCCTGGAGCGCCGGTCAGCCCATCGGTGAACAGTGGCTCGAAGTCCGCAATCATTGGCCAGAACTGCAGGAAAATGCCGAAGCGTGGTGTCTGGAACAAGGCTTGCAGGCCGATCTTGCCGCAGCGCTGGTACAGTTTTACCTAAATTGGATATGATACGCGGCCTAGATTTTTGTAAATCCCATCCAAATTCGGATATTCGCAATGAAAACTGGTAAAGAACTGAAACCCGGTACCGTGATCCGTCTCGAGAACGATCCTTGGCTGGTTCAGAAAGCTGAATTCACCAAGTCGGGCCGTAACAGCGCGATCATGAAGACCAAGCTGAAAAACCTGCTGACCGGTTACAAGACCGAGATCGTTTACAGCGCTGACGACAAACTGGACGACGTAATCCTCGACCGCAAAGAAGCGACCCTGTCCTTCATCAGCGGCGACACCTACACGTTCATGGACACCACTGACTACACCATGTACGAGCTGAACGCTGAAGACATCGAAGCTGTTCTGCCTTTCGTTGAAGAAGGCATGACCGATGTTTGCGAAGCGATCTTCTTCGAAGAGCGTCTGGTTTCCGTAGAGCTGCCGACCACCATCGTGCGCGTAGTTGACTACACCGAAGGTTCGGCTCGTGGCGACACTTCCGGCAAAGTCATGAAGCCAGCCAAGCTGGCCAACGGTACCGAGCTGCAAGTTGCTGACTTCATCGAAATCGGTGACAAGATCGAAATCGACACCCGCGAAGGCGGTTCCTACAAAGGCCGTGCCAAATAAGCACTGCTTTTTACGGAAAGAAAAAGCCCGGCCATTGAGCCGGGCTTTTTTGTGCCTGCGATTTGAGCTTCACACAATCCCCTGTGGGAGCGAGCAAGCTCACTCCCACAATGGGATTGTGGTTACTTCAAGTGTTGCTTGAGTTCTTCAGATGCCTGCAACATCGCCGAACGTACTGCCGGCACCTGGCTGACCACGTTAAGCAAACCGTAATCGTGGATCATGCCGTTGTAACGCACCGACGTCACCGCTACACCGGCCTCGTCGAGTTTGCGTGCGTAGGCTTCACCTTCATCACGCAGCACATCGGCGCCTGCGGTCTGCACCAGTGCTGGCGGCAGGCCCTTCAGTTGTGCAGTGGTGGCCCGCAGCGGCGACGCGTAAATCTCGTTTCGCTGCTTGGCGTCGGTGGTGTAGTTGTCCCAGAACCACTTCATCATGTTGCGCGTGAGGAAGTGCCCTTCGGCGTACTGGTTGTAGGAGCCGGTGTCGAAATTGGCGTCCGTCACAGGCCACAACAGCACCTGGAACTTGATCGCCGGCGTGCCTTTGTCTTTGGCCATCAGTGCAACCACGGCCGCCATGTTGCCGCCGACGCTGTTGCCTGCGACGGCCAGACGTTTCCCATCGACATTGATTTCTTTGCCGTGCTCGGCGACCCACTTCGTTGCCGCGTAGGCCTGGTTGATCGCCACCGGGTAATGCGCTTCCGGTGAAGGCGTGTAATTGACGAACACCGCCGCCGCTCCTGAACCGACCACCAGATCCCGCACCAGCCGCTCGTGCGTCGGGAAATCGCCCAGCACCCAGCCACCACCGTGGAAGAACATGAACACTGGCAGCTCGCCCTTGACCCCGGCCGGCCGGACGATGGTCAGGCTCAACGGTTGGCCATCGACCTGGATGGTTTTCTCGCTTATGTCCGCTTTGGGCAGCGTCAACTTGACCCCGGACTGCGCGCCGACCAGCACGGCGCGGGCATCTTTGGGTGTCAGCTGTTCCATCGGTTTGCCGGTGCCGGCATTCAGCACATCGAGAAATGCCTGAGTGTTGTGTTCGACATCACCGGCAAATGCACTGTGGATGGACAGGGCGAGAAGGGTACCGGTCAAGACTTTGCTGAAAGTGTGCATGTTCATTTCCTGTTCGGGCCTGGGGTATCAGCAGTTAAACGGTGACGTGCAGACGCACATCGACGTTGCCACGGGTGGCGTTGGAGTACGGGCAGACCTGGTGGGCCGCGTCGACCAGCGCTTGTGCGTCGGCTTGTTCCAGGCCAGGCAGGCTGATGTGCAAATCGATGTCGAGACCGAAGCCACCGGGGATCTGGCCGATACCGACATGAGCGGTGATCGAGGCGTCGTCAGGGATTTTGCGTTTGGTCTGGCTGGCGACGAATTTCAGTGCGCCGATGAAGCAGGCCGAGTAGCCGGCCGCGAACAGTTGCTCTGGGTTGGTCGCCGCGCCGCCGGCACCGCCGAGTTCTTTCGGAGTGGCGAGTTTGACGTCGAGGATGTTGTCGCTGGAGATCGCACGACCATCACGGCCGCCAGTGGAGGTTGCGATTGCGGTGTAGAGAGTTTGCATGGTGTGAGCCTCATTGGGTGTGGTTTTGTGCGCTAATTGTTTGTGCGCTAAGTAAGTGCGAGGTGAATGTATCGCGCGAATATTTAGTGCGCAAGATAAATTTTTGAAAAAGCTGCACTTCCACGAAGGGGCGGGTATGAGAGGGTGGCTGTAAGGCTTGAGTTAGAGCGGATTGCGCGGTAGATCAGGTGGAAAAAATATTTTGCTGTCGATGAACCCAATGTGGGAGCGAGCCTGCTCGGGAATGCGGTGTATCAGTCACCATTCATACCGACTGACACTACGCATTCGCGAGCAGGCTCGCTCCCACAGGGACTGTGTGAAGGTCAGATCAGGCTTTCTTGCAAGTGACCGCGTAGCGCCTGCAACTCTGATTGCAGCTTCTGCAGGCGTTCCAGAGAGAAGCCGCTGGCGCCGAGGATGCATTGCGGAACGGTCTGGGCTTTTTCTTTCAGCGCTCGGCCTTGCTCGGTCAGGTCGACAATCACCACCCGCTCATCCTCACGACTGCGGGTGCGGCTGAGCAACCCTTCGCCTTCCAGACGCTTGAGCAGTGGCGTCAGCGAGCCAGGATCGGTCAGCAACCGCGAGCTGATTTCTCCGACCGTCAATCCATCCTTCTCCCACAACACCATCATCGCCAGGTACTGCGGATAGGTCAGGTTCAAGGCTTGCAGCAGCGGCTTGTAGACCTTGGTCATCATCAGCGAAGTGGAATGCAGGGCGAAGCAGGCCTGGTTATCCAGCAGCAGGTCGTCGCAGGTGTCGCGTTGGGAAGTCATGTCAAAGCCTTGTTCGGTGATGGTCATGAATCTAGCGCTCGAATCTTTAATGCGCCAGATAATTCTCCGGGTCTAATGGCGGTCGAGATCTCGTTTCAGCGCCAGATCCCACGGCGGCACTGGACTGAAACGAGTCTTGAGGTATTCAAGCAACAAGCGGCTGCGCGAGTTGGTTTGCTGTTCCATGCGCAGTGCGTAGATGCCGGTGGATTCCGGGGCCGGCAGACCGTTCTCGCAGAACAGCGGGACCAGTTCACCGCGCAGCAGGTATTCGCTCGCCAGCCAGGTCGGCAAATGCGCAATCCCTAATCCCGCCAAAGCCCCACACACCAGCGCTTCGGCATTGTTGGCGCTCATGCGGATGCGCGCCGGGCGGTGCAAATGCATCTGGCCGTCCTGCTCGAACCGCCAGGCGAAGGGCGGGGCGAGGCCTTCCCAGTCCAGACCGTCATGTTCACCAAGTTGTGCCGGACTGCCGGGCACGCCCCGGCGTTTGAGATAGTCAGGACTGGCACAGGCTATGCGCACCATGCTCGCCAAAGGCGTGGCCACCAATCGCGTGTCAGCCATTTGCCCGGCACGCAGTACCAGATCGACCTTGCCCAGGTTCGAGCCGCCCATGTCGACGAAACTGTCGATCAAGTGCAACTGCACATCCAGCCCCGGGTAGAGGACGAGAAAGTCGGCGATCACCGGTGCCAGATGCCGTCGCCCGAACGCGGCGGGGGCGTCGATGCGAATCAAACCTTCCGGCGCGCTGCTCAAGGACACGGCTTCGGCCCGCGCCAGTTGCAACTCGGCGACAATGCGCCGGGCACGTTCAGCAAACGCCAGACCGGCGGGTGTGGCTCTGACGGCGTGGGTGCTGCGTATAAATAACTGGCTGCCGACGGCGCTTTCCAGGCTGTCGATGCGTCGCGCAACGGCCGAAGGTGTCAGCGGATGACGGCGCGAGGCGGCGGAAAAACTGCCACTCTCCAGCACATCGAGAAACAACCCTAATTGTTCAGTCAGTTGGTTGGGGTTCATAAGAATTCACGCTTGTGCGAAATCAGCATAGCCATTGTGCGTTGCTGTGCGTTTCCCCGCCAGCAACGACTGCGTAGGATGAATCGCCTGACGTAAGAGGAATTGAGCTGTGATGGAGTTTTTGTTGTACCTGCTGTTCGGCGCCGCGCTTGGCACCCTTGGTGGCATTTTCGGTATCGGTGGCGGTTTGATCGCCATTCCGTTGCTCGGTGTGTGGTTCGGCCTCGATCAGCAGATTGCCCAAGGCACGGCGCTGGTCATGGTGGTGCCGAACGTGATGCTGGCGCTGTGGCGCTATCACCAGCGCAATCGCATCGAACTGCGGCATGCGTTGCCCTTGGCGGTGATGGGTTTTTGCTTTGCGTGGATCGGTTCGATCTGGGCGGTGGGTATCGATGCGCAAACCATGCGCATCGGTTTTGTCGCTTTCCTGGTGGTGCTCTCGGCGTACAACCTGCTGAAGATGTTCGGCAAGCAACCCGCTGCGACTTCCGAGATGCGCTATTCCTGGCCTTGGCTCGGCGTCCTCGGTGCGGCGTCCGGAACCATGGGCGGCTTGTTCGGTGTCGGTGGTGCCGTGGTGGCAACGCCGGTGCTGACCAGCCTCTTCGGCACCACGCAAGTGGTCGCTCAGGGCTTGTCGCTGGCGCTGGCGTTGCCAAGCACCGGCGTGACCCTGGTGACCTACGCGGTGCATAACGAAGTGGACTGGATGATCGGCCTGCCGCTGGCCATCGGCGGTCTGGCTAGCATCAGTTGGGGGGTGAAAGTTGCCCACGCCATGCCGGAAAAACTTCTGCGCGGGCTGTTCTGCGGTTTCCTGGTGCTGTGTGCGGTGATGCTCGCGTTTAAAGTTTAAAACCTTCGACGATATGCTCGGCCAGGCACTCGGTGATCGGCGACGGATTGTTCAGGTTGCGGATCAGCATGATGCTGGCCTCGGGCAACAGCGGCAGATCTTCGGCGGCGCCGAGAATGCGCATGTCCGGGGTGATCAGGCTTTCCAGTTGCGCGGTGATCGCCAGACCCGCGCTCACCACCGCCATCAACGCCGAGAGGCTGGTGCTGTTATAAGCGATGCGGTATTCGCGGCCCATCGCATCCAGTGCGTTACACGCCCACAAGCGGCAGAAACAATCACTGTTGAACATCGCCAGAGGTAGTGGCGTTTGTTCGTGGGCGCTGAAATTCTGCGCCTCGGCCCAGACAAAACGCTCCTTGCGCAGCAACTGACCGATTTCGTTGCCCGGTTCACGGGTGACGATCGACAAATCCAGGTCAGTACGCTGCAACAGTTGTTTGGTCGATTCGCAATGCACTTCGATCTGGATCAGTGGATAGAACTGCGCAAACCGCGACAGGATCCCCGGCAGAAAACGCATCACGTAGTCATCCGGCGTGCCGATGCGCACGGTGCCGACCATGTGCGGCTCGCGCAAGGTGTTGAACACTTCGCTGTGCAGCTTGAGGATGCGCCGCGCGTATCCGAGCAGCACCTGGCCTTCAGCGGTCAGGCGCACCTGGCGTCCGTCGCGCTCAAACAACTGCCGCTGCAACACGTCTTCTTCCAGACGCTTCATCTGCATGCTCACCGCCGATTGCGTGCGGTTGACCATTTCGCCGGCGCGGGTGAAACCGCCCTGATCGGCAATCGCGACAAAGGTGCGCAGGACATCGGTATCGATACTGGGGTAGGCCGACAATTGATGAATCTCCGTGATGCATGCCATCAGAAACATTCGTTGGATTGATCTTAGCGCCGGCGCGAGACTTGAGCCATCCACAAAGGAGGCAACACGATGAAAGGTCAAAGAGAGTATGTAGACGACGCAAAATTTTCCGGCCACGGCCATATCGTTTCCGACCTGCTGCACAAGTTTAGCCGCTGGTACGAATTGCACCGTGAACGCGAGTTGCTTGCCAGTCTGAGCGACGAAGCGTTGAAAGACATCGGCGTCAGTCGTGCCGATGTTGAACACGAGTCCGTGCGGCCGTTCTGGGATGATCCGATGCATAAATGACCCGCTGCATAAATGATCAGCAGAACGCTACACAAACCCTCTTCCAGTGAGGTAGGTTGCGAGCAGACAAGGAGATGCTCATGCCCGCGACTCTGGCCTTTTCCCTCAAACAGGCGCGACGACTGGCGCTGGCTGCCCAAGGGTTCAACGGGCGCCAGCCGCCGACCGTCAAGGCGCCACACGTCAACCGGCTGATCGAAAGGCTGGGTTTGCTGCAAATCGACTCCGTCAACGCCGTGGTGCGCTCGCACTACCTGCCGCTGTTTTCCCGTCTCGGTTCCTATTCTTCCGACTTGCTCGACCAGGCTGCCTGGAGTTCGGGGCGACGTCGCACGTTGTTCGAATACTGGGGACACGAAGCCTCGTTGCTGCCGATGTCGATGTATCCGTTGCTGGGCTGGCGCATGCAGCGGGCCAGGCGTGGCGAGGATATTTATCAGCAACTGGCCAGATTCGGTCGCGAGCAGCAGGACGTGGTGCGTCGGGTCTTGAATTCGGTGCAAGAGCAGGGCGCGTTGGGCGCCGGCAGCCTTTCAACCCGTGCAGACAAGGCCGGGCCGTGGTGGGACTGGAGCGCGGAAAAACATGCGCTGGAGTGGCTGTTCGCGGCGGGTGAAGTGACGGTGGCGGGGCGGCGTGGTTTTGAGCGTTTGTATGATTTGCCGGAGCGGGTGATCCCTTCATCGATCCTGCAACAGGGGTTGCCTGATGAGGCCGAAGCGCAACGCGGGTTGCTGTTGCACGCGGCACAGGCCTTGGGTGTCGGTACTGAAAAAGACCTGCGTGATTACTTTCGCCTGAATCCGGCGGATGCGCGGCCACGTCTCGCGGAACTGATTGAAGCCGGGCAGTTGCAGATGTGCGAGGTTGCCGGTTGGCGGCAAATCGCCTATTGCCTGCCGGAGCCGAGCGTCCCGCGCAAGGTCATGGCCAGTGCGCTGCTGTCGCCCTTTGATTCGTTGATCTGGGAACGCAGCCGGACTGAGCGCTTGTTCGATTTCCGTTATCGGCTGGAGATTTATACGTCACAGGACAAACGGGTTTACGGCTATTACGTGTTGCCGTTTTTGCACAACGAGCGGATTGCTGCGCGGGTGGATTTGCGGGCTGAACGGGCGGCGGGGCAGTTGGCGGTGCATGCGGTGCACGAGGAAGAGCCGGGGCTGGATGAGCAGGGGATGCTGGCGCTGGCGGAGAATCTGCGGCGGATGGCGGATTGGTTGGGGCTGGCGCGGGTGCAGTTGAATTGTCAGCGCGAGAGTGCGGCGCGGTTGCGGGTGGCATTGGCACAGATTGGGGGCGACTGAACCGGCCTCTTCGCGAGCAGGCTCGCTCCCACAGGGGATATGCGAACGACACAAATCCAGTGTGGGAGCGAGCCTGCTCGCGAAGGAGGCGACGCGGTCTAGCGGCGAACCTGTTTCAGGGTTTCAGCGATCAAAAACGCCAACTCCAGCGACTGATCAGCATTCATCCGTGGATCACAGTGCGTGTGATAACGATCCGACAAGCCATCTTCAGTAATCGGCCGTGCACCACCGATGCACTCGGTGACATTCTGCCCGGTCATCTCGATGTGAATGCCGCCGGCGTAAGTGCCTTCCGCCTCGTGCACCTGGAAGAACTGTTTAACCTCGCCAAGGATCTGCGCGAAGTCGCGGGTCTTGTAGCCGCTGCTGGCCTTGATGGTGTTGCCGTGCATCGGGTCGGAACTCCACAGCACTTGCTTGCCTTCGCGCTGCACCGCGCGGATCAGCGCCGGCAGGTGATCGCCCACCTTGTTCGCGCCCATCCGCGCAATCAGGTTGAGGCGCCCCGGATCGTTGTCCGGGTTGAGCACGTCGATCAGGCGGATCAGGTCATCGGGATCCATGCTTGGGCCAACTTTGACGCCGATCGGGTTGTTCACCCCGCGCAGGAATTCGACATGCGCGCCGTCGAGCTGACGAGTACGGTCACCGATCCACAGCATGTGCGCCGAGCAATCGTAGTAATCGTTGGTCAGGCTGTCGCGGCGCACGAAGGCTTCTTCGTAGTTCAGCAGCAGTGCTTCGTGGGCGGTGAAGAAGCTGGTTTCGCGCAGTTGCGGCGAGCTGTCCATGCCGCAGGCGCGCATGAACGCCAGGGTTTCATCGATGCGGTCGGCGAGGTGACTGTATTTTTCTGCCAGCGCCGAGTTGGCGATGAAATCGAGGTTCCACTTGTGCACTTGGTGCAGGTCGGCAAAACCGCCCTGAGCAAACGCGCGCAGCAGGTTCAGGGTCGCGGTGGACTGGTGATAGGACTGCAGCAGGCGCTCTGGATCCGGCACGCGGCTCTTTTCGTCGAAGCCGATGCCGTTGACGATGTCGCCCCGGTAAGCCGGCAGCGTCACGCCGTCGATGGTCTCGTCGTTGGCCGAACGCGGTTTGGCAAACTGACCGGCCATGCGCCCGACTTTGACCACCGGGCAGCCGGCGGCGAAGGTCATGACGATCGCCATTTGCAGTAACACTTTGAACGTGTCGCGAATCTTCGCGGCGGAGAATTCGGCAAAGCTTTCCGCGCAATCGCCGCCCTGCAGCAGGAATGCCCGGCCCTGGGTGACTTCGGCAAACTGGCGGCGCAGTTCGCGCGCTTCGCCGGCAAACACCAGTGGCGGATAACTGGCTAGCGTCTGCTCGACCTGGCGCAGATGCGCCGCGTCAGGATATTGGGGTTGTTGCTGGATCGGCAGGGCGCGCCAGCTATCAGGACTCCACGGTTGGCTCATCACGGTCTCTAATTGGTTCTACGCACGGGAAGCCCATGGTAGCAGCAATTAGTGCGTGACCTGCTCCCGCCCCATCGCCGACAATCGCCGCTTTGCCACGGCGCCACAGCGGTGCCATCGCGTCACCGCGCCCGGTGACCATCAGGAGACGAAATGACTGAGGAGCGCGTCGAGCATCTGCTCGCCGAAGTACAGGATGAGTTCGGCGTGATTCGCGTGCTGGAAGTGGCCGATTACCGCTTTCTCGAGTTCGGCGATGCGATCGAGCAGAGCTGCGTGTTCACCGCAGATCCGAGCTGGCTCGAATACGATTACACCCGGGCGATGCTGATCGGCGCGTTGTGCCACGAGCAGCCGGAGAGCGCGCTGTTTCTAGGACTCGGCGCCGGTACATTGACCCAGGCCTGCCTCAAGTTCCTGCCGCTGGAAGATGTCGAAGCCATTGAACTGCGTCCGGATGTGCCGCGCCTAGCCATCGAATACCTTGGCCTGGACGATGATCCGCGGCTGTACATCCGTGTTGGCGATGCGCTGGAGTTACTGCCGACGGCTGAGCCGGCGGATCTGATTTTTGTCGACCTGTATACCGATGTCGGCCCGGGCGTCGGGCATCTGGCCTGGAGTTTTCTCGGCGACTGCCAGAAGCGTCTGAATCCGGGTGGCTGGCTGGTGATCAATCAGTGGGCCACCGATGACGGCAAGCCTCTGGGCGCGGCGTTGTTGCGCGGGCTCTATCACCGGCATTACTGGGAATTGCCGGTGAAGGAGGGCAACGTGATTCTGATTGTGCCGGCGGACCTCGATCAGGAGTTGGACATGCAGGCACTGACGGCCCGGGCTGAAGCGCTGGCACCGCGGTTGGGGTATTCGTTGCAGTCGTTGATCAACAGTATTCGCCCAGCCACCTGAGGCGTCAGTGCTGTCCCCATCGCTGGCAAGCCAGCTCCCACAGGGTTCGCGCCGTACGCAAAATGTGTGAACGACTCGGTCACTGTGGGAGCTGGCTTGCCAGCGATGGCGCCCTGACAGGCGCCATAATTCTCAGATCCCCTTGAATATGCCAGGCCGCCGCTCCACCAGCGACCGCACCCCTTCCTTGGCATCCTCACTCGCCAACAATTTCTTCACCAGCGCCGGTAACCCTTGCGCGGCCGCCGTCTCACCCTCATACCTTGCCTGCCGCGCCGACATCAACGTCGCCTGTACCCCCAACGGCGCCTGCCGGGCAATCCGCTCAGCCAATTCAATCGCCCGCGGCAACAGGTCTTCGCTGGCCATGACTTCCTGCACCAACCCCAGGTGCAACGCCTCGTGCGCATCAAACTCATCGCCGGTCAGCAGCCAGCGCATCGCGTTGCCCCAACCGGCAATCTGCTGAAAACGTAAAGTCGCACCACCAAAAGGAAAGATCCCACGCTGCACTTCCATCTGCGCGAAGCGGGTATTGCTCGCACACAGGTTTATATCGGCTGCCAGCATCAGCTCGATGCCGATGGTCAGGCAGTAACCCTGCGCGGCGACAATCACTGGTTTGCTCACCCGTGGCCCGACGAAAACACCCCATGGATCGCAACCGCCGGTCGGAACCTGCCAGCCCTGGGCGAGGGCGGAACTGGCGTTGACCAGATCCAGGCCAGCGGTAAAGTGCTCGCCATGCCCGAACACCACCGCCACACGCGCTTCGCTGTCGGCCTCGAACTCGCCGTAGGCCAGGCTCAGCTCGTTGAGCAGGTCGAGGTCGAAAGCATTGCGCTTGGCCGCTCGATCCAGGCCAATCAGATGGACGTGACCACGACGTTCACGGCTGACGCGGCCGGGGCAGGGCTGATTCATGGCGAAATCCTCGGGCGGGAAGGGCGGGTGCAGCGACGGTATGCCGCACATCAGTGAATCGTTTAAGCGTCATCGCCCGCAGGGCCGGGCCTTTGAAAAATAGACCTTCGCGCGATTATCCGCAAAACCCCGTTACACAGCGGTGACACGCTCATTCAGGCAATAAAAAAAGCTCCCTTTTTGGGCAAAATCCGGTATAGTGCGCGCCGGCCTTTAACCGGGCCGCGTTTAGGTAGCGCATTTCCCGAAGTCAGCTTCGGCTGCACGTCCGCATTGCGGGCTCTTCCCGGACGATTCTTTTTTTCATTCATTCGTTTTCGCAAATCCCCGCCGACAAAGCTGCCAGGGCGACTCTTGAGTCTCAACACGGCATGCGCAGCTTTGGAGCATGGGTCTTTGCGGATGCACTTAGAGGCAGACCCATGACCCAGGAAACCGGCGGATTCGCCGCTTTTAATCTTAACCCGAATATTCTTGCAGCCGTCGCAGCGACTGGCTACGAAGAGCCTTCGGCGATTCAGCAGCAATCGATCCCGATCATCATGGCCGGCCAGGACATGATTGGTCAGGCGCAAACCGGTACCGGTAAAACCGCCGCGTTCGCACTGCCTATTCTGCACCGCATCGATCCTGCCAAGCGCGAACCGCAAGCCCTGATCCTGGCGCCAACTCGTGAGTTGGCGCTGCAAGTAGCAACCGCTTTTGAAACCTACGCCAAGCAAATGCCGGGCGTTACCGTTGTGGCCGTTTACGGCGGCGCGCCTATGGGCCCACAACTGAAAGCAATCCGTAATGGCGCACAGATCGTTGTCGCCACTCCGGGCCGTCTGTGCGACCACCTGCGTCGCGACGAAAAAGTTCTGTCGACCGTGAACCACCTGGTTCTCGACGAAGCTGACGAAATGTTGAAACTGGGCTTCATGGATGACCTGGAAGTCATCTTCAAGGCTCTGCCAGCGACCCGTCAGACCGTTTTGTTCTCGGCGACCCTGCCGCAGTCGATCCGCGCCATTGCCGAACGCCACCTGCGCGATCCGCAACACGTGAAGATCCAGACCAAGACCCAGACCGTTACCGCGATCGAACAGGCTCACCTGTTGGTTCACGCTGACCAGAAGACTTCGGCCGTTCTCAGCTTGCTGGAAGTGGAAGATTTCGACGCTCTGATCATGTTCGTACGCACCAAGCAAGCGACCCTGGATCTGGCCAGCGCCCTCGACGCCAAAGGCTACAAAGCCGCGGCGCTGAACGGTGACATCGCCCAGAACCAGCGTGAGCGCGTCATCGACTCGCTGAAAGATGGCCGTCTGGACATCGTTGTCGCGACCGACGTAGCTGCTCGTGGTCTGGACGTTCCGCGCATCACTCACGTGTTCAACGTTGACATGCCGTACGACCCAGAGTCCTACGTTCACCGTATCGGCCGTACTGGCCGTGCCGGTCGCGAAGGTCGTGCACTGCTGCTGGTGACTCCACGTGAGCGCCGCATGCTGCAAGTGATCGAGCGTGTAACCGGTCAGAAAGTCGCTGAAGTTCGCCTGCCGGACGCTCAAGCCGTTCTCGATGCACGCATCAAGAAACTGACCAACAGCCTGTCGCCACTGGTCGCTGATGCCGAATTGACCCACGGTGAGCTGCTCGATCGTCTGACTGCAGACATCGGCTGCACCCCGCGTGCTCTGGCTGCTGCGCTGCTGCGCAAAGCCACCAACGGTCAAGCGCTGAACCTGGCTGCCATCGAGAAGGAACGTCCACTGGTGCCGAACAACGCACCGCGTGGCGACCGTCCTGAGCGCACCGGTGATCGTCCTGATCGTGGTGACCGTGAGCGTCGCGCGCCAATGCCTTTGGGCGAAGGCCGTGCTCGTTGCCGTACCGCGCTGGGTGCGCGTGACGGTATCGCTGCGAAAAACCTGCTGGGCGCCATCCTCAACGAAGGCGGTCTGGCCCGTGAAGCGATCGGTCGCATCCAGGTGCGTGACAGCTTCAGCCTCGTCGAGCTGCCGGAAGATGGTCTGGACAAACTCCTGACCAAACTGAAGGACACTCGCGTTGCCGGTAAGCAGCTGAAACTGCGTCGCTATCGCGAAGATTGATCCGCCCTTGGGCTGATTGATCGCACATAAAAAATCCCCGACTGGTTCGGGGATTTTTTTTGCCTGTTTTTTGCCTTTGTGGGAGCGAGCCTGCTCGCGAAGGCGTCAACCGAAACGATAAATATCCATGCCCAGCGCGCCCATCGTGAAACCCTGATGAGCAACGCTGAACTCTCCCCCCGCGCCCCGGGCAAAATACAACGGCAACAAATGCTCATCGCTCGGATGGCTGCGCACCGCATTTGGTGCCTGCTGGCGATAATCATGCAGCGCTGCCTCATCGTCGGCCGCCAACTT
Source organism: Pseudomonas sp. B21-041 (assembly GCF_024748675.1). Classification (NCBI taxonomy): domain Bacteria; kingdom Pseudomonadati; phylum Pseudomonadota; class Gammaproteobacteria; order Pseudomonadales; family Pseudomonadaceae; genus Pseudomonas; species Pseudomonas sp. B21-041. The sequence goes on along the minus strand of NZ_CP087175.1, from coordinate 4,473,072 downwards.
CTCGATCACCCAGTCACGGAAATCCCGCGCCCACGGCTCGACACTTTCCGGGCCGGCGTGCCAGTCCAGTTCGCGCAGGTTGTGCGTGATGCTGCCGGAACCGATCAGCAAAATGCCCTGATCACGCAGACTCGCCAGCGCGCGGCCGACCCGGGTTTGCAGCGCCGGGCCCGCGCGGCTCGGTAGCGAAACCTGCACCACTGGAATATCCGCCAGCGGGTACATCAGCGACAGTGGCACCCAAACACCGTGATCGAACGGGCGTTGCGGATCGAGACGGGCAGGCAGGTTGTTGGCAGTCAGTAGATCAGCCACCTCAGCAGCCAGTTGCGGATTACCCGGCGCCGGATACTGCACTTCAAACAGCGCCCGGGGAAAGCCGCCGAAGTCATGCCAGGTTTCCGGTTGTGCATGGCTGCTGACCTGCAGTTCCTGGCTTTCCCAGTGCGCGGAGACGATGACGATGGCTTTGGGTTTCGGCAATTCGGCGGCCAGACGAGCCAGAGCCGGGCCACTGGCGCCGGGCTCCAGGGCCAGCATGGGTGAACCATGGGAAATGAACAGGCTGGGCAACATGGCGGGTTCCTGAGCGTTAAGATGGCTTCATCTTCAGTCAGATCATTGATCTAAATCTAATATAAGTTTTAACGCTTTTTGATCGAATTATTGGGAGTGATGCATGCAGCCTGAGTTTTGGCACAAGAAGTGGGCTTCGGGGCAGATTGGTTTCCATCTGCCCGAGGTAAACCCGTATTTGCAGCGGCACTGGGCGGTATCGGCTGCGGCGCGAGTGCTCGTGCCTCTGTGTGGGAAAAGTCTGGATCTGGCGTGGCTGGCCGGACGTGGTCATCAGGTGCTCGGGGTCGAACTGTCGGAAAAGGCTATCGAGGACTTTTTCAGTGAATATCAGGTGCAGCCGCAGATTAGCCAGAAGGGCGCGTTCAAGGTCTATCGCGGTGATGCCATCGAACTGTGGTGCGGTGACTTTTTTGCGCTGACGGCCGCCGATGTTGCCGATTGCGCCGCGTTGTACGACCGCGCCGCGCTGATTGCCTTGCCGGCGCCGATGCGTGAGCGTTATGCGGCGCATCTTCAGCAGATCCTCCCAAAGGGCGTGCACGGGTTGCTGATTACCCTGGATTACGATCAGGCGCAGATGCCGGGGCCGCCGTTTGCGGTGGGGGATGATGAGGTGCAGCGGTTGCTGAGTGGTGCCTGGCAGGTGCCGGTGCTGGAAGAGCAGGATGTGCTGGGGGAGAGCGGGAAGTTCCTTCAGGCTGGCGTGACGCGGCTGGAGGAGCGGGTTTATCGGGTTTCTTCTCGATAGTTTTTGGCTGACAGTGCCTGCTCGCGAAGAGGTCATCAGCAACAATCCATTATTTGCACAGAAACAAAAAAGGCCCGCATCACTGCGGGCCTTTTTCATTGTTACACCGGTCGGATCAACCGCGACGACGCAGGGCGTCGATACGCTCTTCCAGCGGCGGGTGGCTCATGAACATGCGGGCAAAGCCCTGTTTGATACCACCGTTGATGCCAAAGGCGTTAAGGGTGTCTGGCATGTGCACCGGCAGACCTTGTTCGGCGCGCAGGCGTTGCAGTGCGCCGATCATTGCGCTGGTGCCGGCCAGGCGGGCGCCGGCTTCGTCGGCACGGAATTCGCGCTTGCGCGAGAACCACATGACGATCGCACTGGCGAGAATGCCCAGTACCAGTTCGGCGAAAATGGTCGCCACGTAGTAGGCGATGCCCTGGCCTTCTTCGTTCTTGAAGATCACCTTGTCGACGAAGTTGCCGATGATCCGTGCAAAGAACATCACGAAGGTATTCACCACGCCCTGGATCAGCGCCAGGGTGACCATGTCGCCGTTGGCGACGTGGCCGATTTCGTGGGCCAGCACGGCTTTCACTTCATCGGGTGAGAAGCGCTCGAGCAAGCCCTGGCTGACCGCGACCAGTGCGTCGTTCTTGTTCCAGCCGGTGGCGAAGGCGTTTGCTTCGTAGGCCGGGAAAATACCGACTTCGGGCATCTTGATCCCGGCTTCGCGGGACAGTTGCTCGACAGTTTGCAGCAGCCATTGCTCATGCCGGGTACGTGGCTGGCTGATGATCTGGGTGCCAGTGCTCATCTTCGCCATCCACTTGGAGATGAACAGCGAGAACAGCGAGCCGGCGAAACCAAAGACTGCACAGAAAACCAGCAGCTGACTAAGGTCGAGATCAACCCCGTTGGCCGCCATGAACCCGTTGAAGCCGAAAAGGCTCAGGGTGATGCTGGCTATCAGCACGACCGCCAGGTTAGTGGCCAAAAACAGCAGGATGCGCATCATGGTTGTAGAAATCTCCTCAAGCTAAAGATGTAGCGTACTGCGGGGTATATAAGGTGCTGCACCGGGCTATTCAACTGAGTGACTATTTCAAACTGTGTCCTACAGCGGATTCTTCGGTGCCTGGCACATTTCCCACGACAGATAACGATAGGGATGACGGCCAGCCGCGACCCGTCGCCATTAAGCTGGACGCAGGTAAAAGGTACGAATCGCAAGTGTAGAAGGCGTGCGCGGACGCGGAACGCAGAAGTGTTGCTGAATCAGACAGTGCGCAACGTTTGGCCGTTGCGCACTGCTGGCCAGTTACTGGCGGTAGGACTTGAGGAAGTTGCCGATACGGCCGATGGCCATTTCCAGATCGTCGACGCGGGGCAGGGTGACCACGCGGAAGTGATCCGGCCACGGCCAGTTGAACGCCGTGCCCTGTACCACCAGCAGCTTCTCGGAGAGCAGCAGGTCGAGGACGAATTTCTCGTCGTTATGGATCGGGCAGACCTTCGGGTCGATCTTCGGGAACGCATACAGCGCGCCCATCGGCTTGACGCAGCTCACGCCTGGAATGTCGTTAAGCAATTCCCAGGTGCGGTTACGCTGTTCCAACAGGCGACCCTGCGGCAGCACCAGGTCGTTGATGCTCTGATAGCCGCCCAATGCGGTCTGGATCGCATGCTGGCTTGGCACGTTGGCGCACAGGCGCATGTTGGCCAGCATGTCGATGCCTTCGATGTAGCTCTGCGCGTTGTGCTTCGGTCCGGAAATGGCGATCCATCCGGAGCGGAAACCCGCCACACGGTAGGACTTCGACAGACCGTTGAAGGTCAGGCACAGCAAGTCCGGGGCTAGCGACGCGGTGCAGATGTGCACGGCATCGTCGTACAGAATTTTGTCGTAGATCTCGTCGGAGAAGACCACCAGGTTATGCGCGCGGGCGATTTCCAGCATGCCCAGCAACACTTCCTTCGAATACACCGCGCCGGTCGGGTTGTTCGGGTTGATGATCACCATCGCTTTGGTGTTCGGGGTGATCTTGGCTTTGATGTCGGCCAGATCCGGGAACCAGTCGGCGCCTTCGTCGCACAGGTAATGTACGGCGTTACCGCCGGCGAGGCTGACGGCGGCAGTCCACAGCGGATAGTCCGGGGCGGGCACCAGCACTTCGTCGCCGTTGTTGAGCAGCGCTTGCAGCGACATCACGATCAGTTCGGATACGCCGTTGCCCAGATAGATGTCTTCAATGCCGACACCTTCAACATTCTTCTGCTGGTAGTACTGCATCACCGCTTTACGCGCGCTGAACAGACCTTTGGAGTCGCTGTAGCCTTGCGCGGTCGGCAGGTTGCGGATCACATCCTGAAGAATTTCGTCCGGCGCTTCGAAACCAAACGGCGCCGGGTTGCCGATGTTCAGCTTGAGGATGCGCTGGCCTTCCTCTTCCAGTCGTTTGGCGTGCTTGAGCACTGGGCCGCGAATGTCGTAGCAGACGTTGGCGAGCTTGTTCGATTTGCTGAACTGCATGGCGATGTGATCCCGAAAATGAACGATCCAGGCGGCGGGTGGACAACCGTACTGGGATTCCTGCGTCTTCACACAGGCGGACGTCTTGAGCCGTGGCTCCCATAATCCGTTTGAATGCGCCCGGTCTGGCTGCCAGACTGGTGCGTGACGAGGCGCAATCATACGTGCCGCCCGATCCGTGGAAAAGGTACAGATCGGGCTTTTTCAGCCGCTGAGGTGTGATGATGGAAAAGTTGGAAAAAACCCTGGAAGAATGGCGTGCGATGCTCGACCCTGAGCAATACAACGTTTGTCGTCTGAGTGCGACCGAGCGCCCGTTCTCCGGCAAATACAACGACACCAAAACCGACGGTGTCTACCACTGCGTTTGCTGCAACGAAGCGCTGTTCGATTCCAAGACCAAATTCGATTCCGGCTGCGGCTGGCCGAGCTTCTACGCGCCGATTGGCGAAAGCGCGATGACCGAAATCCGTGACATCAGCCACGGCATGATCCGCACGGAAGTGAAGTGCGCGCGCTGCGATGCGCATTTGGGTCATGTATTCCCGGACGGCCCGCCGCCGACTGGTTTGCGTTATTGCATCAATTCGGTTTGCCTGGATCTGGTTCCACGCGCATAAACGAATGAAGGCGACCTTCGGGTCGCCTTATTATTCGATAATTAAATTGCACACAATTTAATTGCTCGCTATGTTTGATCTTTCTTGACTGTCTGCGGAGCCCGACGCCATGAGCGACAACCTGTTGAACATTCCGTGCACCACCATCAAGGGTGAGCAAAAGACCCTGGCCGATTTCGCCGGCAAAGCGGTTCTGGTAGTCAACACCGCGAGCAAATGCGGTTTCACCCCACAGTACAAAGGCCTCGAAGAACTGTGGCAGACCTACAAGGATCAGGGTCTGGTGGTCCTGGGCTTTCCGTGCAATCAGTTCGGCAAGCAGGAGCCGGGTAACGAAGGGGCGATCAGTGAGTTCTGCGAGCTGAACTTCGGCGTCAGCTTCCCGCTGTTCAAGAAGATTGACGTGAACGGTGGAGACGCGCATCCGCTGTTCGTGCAGCTGAAAAAACGCGCGCCGGGCCTGCTTGGCTCCCAGGGCATCAAGTGGAACTTCACCAAGTTCCTGATTGGCAAGGACGGAAAACTGGTCAAGCGTTTTGCCCCGACCACCAAGCCGCAGGAGCTGAGCGGCGAGATCGAAGCCCTGCTCAAATGAACAGCTTGCCGGTCGATTCGCTGAAGCTCGACAACCAGTTGTGCTTCAAGCTGTACGCCGCCTCTCGGGCGGTGATTCGTGCCTACAAACCGATGCTCGATCAGCTCGGCCTGACGTACCCGCAATACCTGGCGATGCTGGTGTTGTGGGAATGGCAGGACGCTGCGCCGGAGCAACCGACGGTTAAGGCGTTGGGCGAGCGTCTGGCACTGGACTCGGGCACGCTGACGCCATTGCTCAAGCGTCTGGAACAGTTGCAATGGGTACAGCGCCAGCGTTCAACGCGTGACGAGCGCGAAGTGCACTTGAGTCTGACACCGGCAGGCCAAGCCTTGCGCGAGCAGGTCGGGCCGCTCAAGGCCCGATTGTTGTGCGACAGCGGGGTGGATCTGGACCGTCTCAATGACCTGCGCAGCGGACTTGATCACTTGTTGGGACAGATCAAAGCGCTGGCGTAGTCGGGATCCACTGATCGAGCAGTGCCGCCAGCTCTTCACGGCGGAACGGCTTGGCCAGATAGTCGCTCATGCCGGCTGCGCGGCAGCGTTCGCGTTCCTCGGACATGGCGTTGGCGGTCAGAGCGACGATGGGCAGGCTCGGCCAGCGCCCGCTCTGACGGATCTGCCGGCTGGCTTCGTAGCCATCCATCACGGGCATGTTGCAGTCCATCAGCACCAGATCGAATTCGTGATACTCCAACTGATCCAGCGCTTCGGCACCGTGGGCGGCGACGATGACCTCGCAGCCCAGTTTGCCGAGCATGCCTTTGGCCACCAGTTGATTGACCGGGTTGTCCTCGACCAGCAACACCCGCCCGCGCCGCACCGAGGGAGACGTTTCGAGTTGCGCATCGTTAACGGCGACCACGTCCGGTTGCAGGGTGCGTCGCAGGTTCTGGTACAGAGCATTTCGCGCCAATGGTCGGGCCTGTTGCTGCAGAGGCGCGAGTGCGGCGGCTTCTTCGCTCGGCAGGAAACTGCCGTAGGCGGTTACCAGCAAAATCGGCGCCCCAAGCGTCGGGCGCAAGCCGAACAGACACTCCGGACAATCGGTGATCACCACGTCCGGCGTCAGGCCCAGCAGTGAGTCATCGATGGTGCGCTGCTCATATGTAAGTCCCCACACCGGCAGCAGGCTCTGCAACAGTTCCGCCAGTCCACTGCTGGCAGCGGTGATGGCGAGGATTTTCCCGTGCAGCGGCGCCGGAACCAGTGCGCGGGTATGACACGGCAGTGGCAGCTCGGCACAGAACTGACTGCCGAACCCGGTCTCGGAGCTGATGGTCAGGCGCCCCTGCATGGCTTCGCAGAGGTTGTAAGTCAGCGCCAGACCCAGCCCGGTGCCGCCGTATTGTCGAGTGATGCCGGCGCCCGCTTGAGTGAACGGCTGGAAGATTTTCAGCTGCGCGTCCTGGGCGATACCGATGCCGGTGTCGCAGACCTCGATGCGCACGCCATCCTTGTAGGTCGACAAGCGCACATCCACCCGGCCGAAGCGGGTGAATTTCAGCGCGTTGGACAGCAGATTGCTGACGATCTGCCGCACGCGGGTCGGATCGCCCAGTACCAGTGCCGGGAAGTGCGGGTCGATCAGGCAGGTCAGTTCGACGCTCGGCGCGGCATTCTGCGACAGCAGGTTGGCGGTGTCTTCGATCAATGAGCCAAGATCGAACGGGATGTGCTCAAGCTCCAGTTGCCCGGCATCGAACTTCGACAGGTCGAGAATATCGTTGAGCAATTCGACCAGCACTTTGCCCGAGTCGTGGGCGATCGACAGTTGTTGCTGCTGTTCGGCATTCAACGGACCGTCGAGTGACAGCGCGATCATTCCCAGCAGGCCGTTGAGCGGCGTGCGGATCTCATGGCTCATGTTGGCGAGGAACGCCGAGCGGGCCTCGGCCATTTCCAGGGCGGTGCTGCGGGCGACTTCGAGTTCCTGATTGGACTGGCTCAGCCGTGCGTTGATCGCCTTGAGTTCAGCGGTGCGCGCCGAGACGATGTTTTCCAGTTGTCCGAGGTAGTCGGTCAGACGGTTTTCGGCGTTGCGTCGCTGCTGGATCTCGGTGGCAATGTTCTCGAATTGCTGATTGGCGACTTTGACCAGCACGCCGATTTCATCGTTGCCGTGCCCGGACGGGCACTCCAGCGTGGTCGGCTCGGCGCTGCGCGGGTCGCGCCCGCTGAGTTCGCGGATGACCCGCACCAGTGGTTTGGTCAACATCACATAGAACAGCGCCAACAGGATGCCGGTGAGAATCAGGCTGCGGGCGAAGCCATTGAGCAGGGTCACCTCGGCGCGGCGCAGGAAGCGGCTGCCGAACGCATAGGTGTCGACCTCAAGGCTTAACACGCCCAGCGATTCATTGGGCAGATGATCCAGATACAGACGGTCTTCGAACTGGCGTTTGGCGCCAAACAGGAAGTCGCTGATGACCCGATAGCCGCTTTGCAGTTCCGGGCGTTTGACGCTGGCCAGCACCGTATTGTTGTTGTCGATCAGTTGCGCAGAAATGATTGCCGGCGAGCGCAACAGGCCCAGGGTCAGTTCCTGCGCCAGTTCGGCGTCGATGTTGTAGGCGATCCGTGAGGCCGGGTTATGGCTGATTTCCAGCAAAGACAGGATTTCACGGTTGATGGAGGCGTCTTCACTGGCATAATCGATGCCGATTTGCAGCAGGCTGAGCAGCGTGCCCAGAATGAACCCGACCAGCACGGTAAGCCTGGCTTGCTTGTAAGACAGCCGGTGGGTGAATTTGATATCCATGGGGTGTTGAACCACTTCCGTTTCCCTTCGCTGCTCAAGCATAGTCGATCATGTATGGATACCGAGGTTCCCGAATCGCCTTGTAACAAGGCTTGGTAGGGTGATTTTTATCTGTGTGTCGTCGCAGGATTCACCATCATCACTGTGAACGTGCCCGAGGAGAAGACGTGGATTCCCGATTAAATGCTTTTCTTGAACGCGCCGAGTCGGTTCTGGCGCGTATCGAACCGTTGTTGCCGGCACCACGGCCGGTGATCGACTGGGGCACTTGTCTGGCGGCGCGCTGGCAACGCGACGGGCGCAGCGGCTATCTGATGCCGCTGGAAGTCAGCCTCGACATGCGCCTGTCCGACCTGATCGGCGTTGACCGTCAGCTCGAACAACTGGGGCGCAACACCCAGCAGTTTCTCGATGGTATGCCGGCCAACCATGCGTTGCTCTGGGGTTCGCGCGGTACCGGCAAGTCGTCGCTGGTGCGGGCCTTGCTGGCGGAGCACGCTGCCGCCGGCCTGCGCCTGATCGAGATCGAGCGTGATCATCTGGCGGATCTGCCGCGGGTGGTCGAGCAGATCGGCAAGCTGCCACAACGCTTCGTGCTGTTTTGCGATGACTTGTCGTTCGAATCCGGTGAAGGCGATTATCGCGTGCTCAAAAGCGTCCTCGACGGTTCGCTTGAGCAGGCCCCGGACAATGTATTGCTGTACGCCACCTCCAACCGCCGCCACCTGGTGCCGGAAAAGGAGAGCGATAACGAAAACTGGAAACGCGTCGACGGCGAACTGCATCCCAGCGAAGCCGTTGAAGACAAGATCGCGCTGTCGGACCGTTTCGGTCTGTGGCTGTCGTTCTATCCGTTTACCCAAGAACACTTCCTTAACGTCGTCGAACACTGGATCGGCCAGTTGGCCGCCAAGGCCGGCCTGAGCTGGCAGCGCGACGAAGCACTGGACATCCTTGCGGTGCGTTGGGCCACCGGCCGCGGTAATCGCAACGGACGTTGCGCGTACCAATTCGCCCGTTACTGGGTGGGACTGAAATTGTTGGAGCACAAGGCATGATTGATTTGCAACAAAGCGGCCAGGGCCTCGAAGGCTATGGCATGTTGGCCGCACAACTGGAATCGCTGCTGGCGGACGAGCGTGATTTTATCGCCAACGCCGCGCAGTTTTCGGCGTTTCTGTTCAACCAGCTCGATGACCTGAACTGGGCGGGTTTTTACCTCAACCGCAACGAAGAACTGGTGCTTGGTCCGTTCCAGGGGCAGATCGCCTGCGTGCGCATTCCGTTTGGTCGTGGTGTGTGTGGCGCGGCGGCGGCCACTCGGCAAACCCAGCGCGTTGAAGACGTACACGCGTTCCCGGGGCATATCGCCTGCGACAGCGCCTCGAACAGCGAACTGGTCGTACCGTTGGTCAAGGACGGGCGCCTGATCGGTGTACTCGACCTCGACAGCCCGAAACTGTCGCGTTTTACCGCGCAGGATCAGGCCGGCATCGAGCAACTGGCGGCAATTTTCCTGCGTCTGACCGACTGCTGATCACGCGGTGAGGCCAGCCTTGTGCAACAGGCTGGCCGGATCGACGTTATCGATTTGACCGGGATCGAGAAAACGCACGGCGTACTGCATGTAAACGCCTTCGTTGATGAACAATCCAAACAGCTGGGCATCGATGTGCGCCTCACGGCACATGGTGGCCATGATCGCCAAGGCCTCGCTCAGCGTTTTGGCCTTTTTGTACGGGCGATCGGCTGCGGTCAGCGCCTCAAAGATATCGGCAATCGCCATCATCCGCGCGGGCAGGCTCATGTCCTCACGCTTCAGGCGTTTCGGGTAACCGGAGCCGTCCATTTTTTCATGATGGCCGCCGGCGATTTCGGCAATGCTGTCGAGGTGGCCGGGGAAGGGCAGGTGGCTGAGCATCATGATCGTCTGCACCATGTGGTGATTGATCATGTAACGCTCTTCGCGGGTCAGGGTGCCACGGTTGATGCTCAGGTTGTACAGCTCGCCGCGATTGTATTTGTGTTGCGGTACATCCAGTTTGAAGCCCCATGGATTGTCTTCGGGGATCAACTCGTTCGGGTCGCGTTCAAGCAAGTGCTCCGGCTTGTCTGCCAAAAGCTTTTCACTGACCGGCAGATTCGGTGCCGGCGTGCGCGCCTGACGCCGGTTCTCTTCCCATGACACGCCCAAGCGGTCATCAAGGGTGCGCAGCCAGGTGCGTTGCGCCAGATGGTCAAGGCGCTGCAGATCCGCCTCTGCCATCGCTTCACTGCCCAGATTACAGCGCGCGACAAACGTAAAATCGTCGTCCAGCGCCGTCAGCGTGGCATCGCGCAATTCGGCCAGTGCAGTCTCATCGCCGCCCAGAGCACACGCCTGCCAATAGCTGATCCAGGCATCACGCTTGAGCACTTCGAAACGCGTGCGAATTTCATGAATACGGTCGTTGATGGTTTCCAGTTTGGTGGCCTTGTCGACCACATATTCCGGCGTCGTCACTTTGCCGCAGTCGTGCAGCCACGCGGCAATGTGCAAGGCTTCCCATTCATCCTCGCTCGGTTGGTAGGCACTGAACGCCGGCGCCTCGCTTGCCGCTGCCGCTTGGGCGAGCATCAGCGTCAACTCTGGCACGCGCTGACAATGGCCGCCGGTGTACGGACTCTTGGCGTCGATAGCGCCAGCGAGCAGTTGAATGAAGGCGTCGAGCAATTGCTTCTGGCGGGCTTGCAGGCGTTGGCTCTCGATACTGACCGCCGCCGCGCCCGAGACAGCCTGGAGGAACGCGATGCGATCAGGGCGCAGTTTTTCCAGATCGGCTGCCGTGCCGCTGTCGCTCACCAGCAGAATCAGCAGGCCGATGGTTTCGTCGTGGCGGTTGTGCAGGCGGATGCCGATCAGATGGATGCGGGGCGATTGCATTGCCAGCAAGACCTTCTGCAAGTCGCCGGCCTGATCGACGCCGAAGTTGCTCACCACGTTGTTGGCGCCGACCAATTGTTCAAACCACGCCGGCCCTTTGTTCTGTTGCAGGTCGTGTCCCTGAATGTCGAATGCTTCCAACGCCTGAGACGTACCATCGATCACCAGCCCGTATGGCTCCATGCGGCTGCTGTCGCTTTCACGCAGATAGATCAGCCCTGCCTGCGCCTGAGCAATCTGCACCGTTTCAAACAGCACCCGTTGCAGCAGCGGGGCGAAGCGGGTTTCGGCGCCGAGGGTGTCGGTAATCCGGAAGAAACTCGCCAGAGTGTCTTTCATCCGCGCCATCGACACACTCAACTGGTCGACTTCAAGCACCGGCGAGCGGCGGGCCAGAGGAAAGTTGAAATCGAAACTGCGAATCGCGTCGGCTTCCTTGACCAGCGCATGCAACGGCTTGACCAATATCCGCGAAATCACCCAGCCCAGCGGCAAGCACAGCAGCAGGGTCGCGAGGGTGATCAGCGCGCCTTGCCAGCGCAGGCGGTAGGCATCGATCAATAACTCGTCCTCGGGCACCAGCAGCGCCAACTGCAAACCTTTCGGGCCGCCCTCCTGAATGCTGCTGCGGGCGACGATCCACTGGCGACCATCGGCTTCCAGGCGATTGCCCGCGGCTGCGCCGGACAACAGCGCATGCAAGCCCGGACTCAGATCCGCCGCTTTGGCCAGATGCGCGCCGCTACTGTCGACGATCAGGCGTTCGCTGTCGGGATAGGCCACGGCGTTGCCGTCAGCATCGAACAGGGCAATTTCGGTGGAGGGTGTGACGACATGTTTGCTCAGCGCCGCCGACAGGGCGACCAGCGTCAGGTCAGCACCGATGACGGCGTTCTCGCCGCTGCGTCGGGCCAGCGTCGTGCCGACATTGCGCGTGGAGAAAAACACGTAGGGCTCGGTGGTGATTTGTTCGTTTTGCTGGCGAGCATGGTTGAACCACGCGCGGCTACGCGGATCGTAGCTGTCGTCGGGGTTGTCCTGACGGCTGATCAGCGACAATGTCTGGTCAAGAAACAGCGATTGCGAGTGCACCGCGCCCTGCGGGTCATGTTCGATACTCCAGACCTGATACGCCGCCGCTTCAGGGGCCTTGAGCAATGTCTTGATGGCGGCGCTGCGCAGCGGACGCACCATGAAGAAATCGCCATTGGCATAACCCAGATATAGCGATGCCAGATTGGGATTGTCGTTGAGCGACTGGCTAAACGGTCGGAGCAAGGGCAAGCGTTGTTCAAGGCGCGCGGCCTGAGTGGCGGGGTCATCCGCCAGCAAACTCAGCAGGTGACGAATCGGCTGATAGGTTGCGGACATGTCCAGACGTACGTCTTGTTCGATCCTTTCGAACAGCTTTTCGCTGCTCGACAGGATGATCTGCGTCGTCTGGTGGTAATTGAACAGGCCCAGTACGACCCCGGTGAGCAGCAACAGGAATGTGAACATGACGCTGATGTGTACATGCAGCGGAAACCGGCGTTGCTCCGGGCGCAGTGGGCTGGGCATTTCGGACTCTCCATGATGGTTAACTCACTGCTCAGCGCCAAGCATAGTTAAGGCAAGCTCATTGTGCTTCGATCCGACACCGCCAATTGTTGCTGTAATGCCTGCTCCAGTTCGAGCATGGCGCGGTTGCTCGCCTCGCAACGGCGAGCAACTTCGTCTGTCGCCATGGCCTCGGCGCAGGCCTGCTCAAGGGCATCGCAACACTCGATTACGCGCGATGCCTGCGCGATACGTGCCGCGCCCTTGATTTTGTGAGCGACCACCGCCAGCGCCCCGCGATCCTGTTCCGGCGACAGCGCGAGCAGTTCCTCTCGGTCGAGACGGCTGCTTTTGAGCAATTCCGCCAGCAGACGGCGAGCCTGGGCCGGATTGCCACCGGTCAGCATGTTCAGGTTTTGCAGGTTGAAAGCCGGCGGCGCTGATGTCGGTGTGATGCCATCGACCCACTGGCTGAGCAGGCTCAGGCTCAGGGGTTTGAACAGGCAGTCGTTCATGCCGGCCTGCTTGCAGCGCTGGATTTCTTCGGGCTGCGCATTGGCCGTGAAACCCAGCACGGTGCATGGCGGACAGCGCGCTTGCAGTTCCTGCTGACGAATGGCGCGGGTCAGATCATAGCCATTCATCAACGGCATGTTGCAGTCGACAATCACCAGATCGAAGTGACCGGTCTTCCACAGTTCCAGGCCGCTGCAACCGTTCTCGGCAATGCTGAAGTGATGGCCGAGAAACTCCAGTTGTTGACACATCAGCAGGCGATTGGCGGGATGGTCATCCACCACCAAAACGCGTAAGGGGGTCTGCGATGCCTTGATTGGGGATTCACTTTTGACCGTGCTCAGCTGTATCGGCAGCGTTTCCAGTGCCAGCGAGACGCAGACCTGGGTGCCGATGCCAGGCTGGCTGCTCAATTGCAATTGCCCGCCCATCATTTCGCACAGGTTGCGGCTGATCACCAGCCCCAGGCCGGCACCACCTCTGCCTTGCTGGCTGCTGTTTTCCGCTTGGGCAAACGGTTCGAACAAGCGCTGCTGATCCTCGGCACTGATACCGACGCCGCTGTCCTGTACGGTCAGCTGCATCAGGGCGCGGGCAGGTACATCGGTGTTCATGAGGTCGAGGGTGATCCGCACATGCCCCTGTTCGGTGAATTTGATCGCATTGCTGACCAGATTCGACAGCACCTGCTTGAAACGCAGTGGGTCCAGATGCACATCGACGGCCAGATCTGGTGGGTTGAAGATGACTTGCAGGGAGAGGTTTTTCTGCCGGGCGAGACCGTCGAAGATCCTGGCCACTGACGTCACCGTATCGACCAGATTGACCCGTTCCGGACAAAGACTCAGACGCCCGGATTCGATCCGTGCGATGTCGAGAATGTCGCCGATCAAACCCAGCAAGTCCTTGGCCGAGTGGTACGCGGTGTCGATGGATGAGCGATCCGGGTGCTGCGGATCCATGCGTTTGAGCGTCAGTTCGAGCATGCCGATCACCGCGTTCATCGGCGTGCGGATCTCGTGGCTCATGGTCGCCAGAAAGGTGCTTTTCGCCCGGTTGGCCTCATCCGCCCGTTCTTTGGCCGTACGCAACTCGTCGAACAGCTGGCGGCGCTCGCTGATGTCGATCCAGCCGCCAATGATGCCTTTCACCTCACCGCTGGAGTCGCGGTACGGCAGTATCCAGTGATAGATCGTCAGACGCCGGTTGCCGATGTGCAGGGGCCGGTCGACGACCATCGGCGTGCCTTCGGCGATGACACGCTGGTAATCGGCCTGAAACGCTTGGGCCTCAAAGGCATTGCTCAGGGAGCCCTCGATGACGTTTTTGCCGATGACTTCCTCGCGGCGGGCATTGAATGCTTCGAGATAGCTCTCATTGCAACTTTGCAACCTGCCCTGGCGGTCGCGCACGTAAATTGGATGCGGTGTGCCGTCGACCAGCGAACGCATGAATTCGAACTGGTCGTTCAGCGCTCGTTCGGCAGCCTGGCGTTTTTTGATCTGGTGGCGCATGTAAGCGTTCCAGACCAACAGCAACAGCAGTAACAGGAAAGCGCCGATGATCACTTGATAGAACAGGCGTTGGTAGTTGTGCCAGATGTTCTGCGAGACAGTGGAGTAACCGCGCCAGCGCCCATTGATCACCCCCAGTTCGTCGGGCGCGATGCTCAACAACGCCTTGTTGATGATCGACGTCAGTTCCGTGTTGTCCCGCGCGGTCGCCAGTGAAAACGCCGCCTGGCCCGTGCCGATCGTGGTGGTGATCTGCAGCGCCTGATTGAAGATTCGCGAAGAAATGAAATAGTTGGCAATCACCAGCGAGTTCACCGCACCGTCGACATGGCCTTCAGCGAGCTGGGACACCGCGCTGAACGTATCTGCCGTTTCGATCAACTGGATGCGCGGATATTCCCGACGCAGGTACTCGACCATCGGATTGCCTTGGGCAATCGCCAGTCGCTTGCCCTTGAGCTTGCCCAGATTGGTCGGACCATCCGCGCTTTTGCGGGTCAGTAGAACGTAGGAGTTCTCCAGATAGGGACGACTGAAGTTGAGGGTTTTCTCGCGCTCCGCCGTCGGCAGTAATGCGGCGATCAGATCGGCTTGATGATGGTCGATCTGCTGGATCATTTCCGCGTCGTTGCGGCTGCGACGGATCTCGAAACGCAGGCCGGTGCGCAGGCGGATCAGCTCGAGCAGGTCGGCACTGATGCCGCGAAAATTACCGTCGTTGTCAAAAAATGTCAGCGGCGCGAACGCTTCATTGACCACCACACTGACTACCGGATGTTGTTTGAGCCACGCTTCTTCGCGCTGGGTCAGTTGCAGTTTCCGGTCGGTGAGCAGCAGATCACTGCCAGCGCTCCAGCGCTTGGCAATATTGTCACGCTCACTGGCCGGCACAGCTTTTAGTACTGTGTCGATGATGGCCAGCAGTTGTGGGTTGTTGCGGCGCACGGCGAAGCTGAATCCCTGGGCTTCCTGCTTGCCGAAATTGGCCATGCGCACGTTGTTCAGATAACCCTTGTTGATCATGTAGTGAGTTGAAAGCGTGTCGCCGAGAAACACATCGGCCTGATCGAACGCCACGGCGTTGATTGCATTCTGGTAGGAGGGGTAGCAGGTGATGAGCGCTTTGGGGTACAGCGCTTTGACTTCGGGCAACGGCAGATAGTGATAGACCATGCTCAATCGCAGCCCGGCCAGGCCTTCGGTGAGTGAGCGGGTTTCGTCCTCGCGGGTAACCAGCACCGGCATGTCAACGGCGTAGGGTATCGACAGCGCCAGGTTGGCATTGCCCGCTTCGAAGCCGTTCGCGGTACCGAGCAGGTCGATCCGGCCATCGACCAGTGCGCTAATCGCCGCGTCCCGAGAGGGAAAGCGCTGCACCCGGATCGGTAGACCGGTGGCCTGGCCGAGGAGCCCGGCGTAATCGGCCGTCAGACCTTCGTAATCCTTGCCACTGGTCGTCATGTCAAAAGGCGGGTAGTCGGGCGCGGAGGTGCCCACGACCAGTTCGTTACGTGTCAGCAGCCACTGCCGTTGGGAGTGTTCGAGCGTGACCGGAACTGGCTCGTCCGCCGACCGGCTGAGCAAGGCATAGTCAGGTGAGGTGCCGGGCATGGCGAACACATTGGCGCTCAGGTAAAAACCTGCGCTCAACGCAATTAAATAGTCCTTTAAACGGCTGGGCATGCGGGCTCTCACACGAGTGCGTTTCGTTTGGCCATCTCGATAAGTTCTACAAGGGATTTGGCCTTGAGTTTTTGCATCAGACGTTTTTTGTAGGTGCTGACGGTCTTATTACTTAGAAACATGCCCTTGGCTATTTCCTTGTTAGTGCGACCCTGGGCGAAAAGTTGCAAGACCATCAACTCACGATCATTAACAGATTTGAATAATTCAAGTTCGGCAAAACGGATATCGTCGCTGCGCACCGGATTCAATGCCTGGCTGGGGAAGTAGTTGTAACCGGACAGTACCGCTTTGATCGCACTGACCAGTTCACTCAAGTCTTCCTGTTTACAGACATAACCCGATGCGCCGGATTGCATGCAGCGAATGCCGAACAGCGTCGGACACTGTGCCGTCAGGATCAGGATCTTTAACGGGGAACCCATGGCATTGAAGCGAGCCAGTACTTCGAGGCCATCCAGCTTGGGGATGCTCACATCGAGAATGACCAGATCGGGCATGCACTCGCGCACCATTTGCATGGCATCGACTCCGTTATCGGTTTCACCGACGACCTTGTAACCTTCATGCTCCAGCAGCATTCGAACGGCGAGACGGATGACCGGGTGATCGTCGACAATAAAAACGGAGTTCATAATCAAATCCCATGCAAGCACGAATAAAGCGCGCACCTTAGCTCAGTTGAATGAGCACTCGCATGAAGTGACATGGCTTCAGTCACGATATCGGATTAATCCTACAATTAATGAGGAAACGGACTACAACCAAACTAGGTTTGACGTAAGGAAGTGCTGGATTTGAACGGGCTTATAGTTTGACTTGAATGATTTGCAAGTACTGGCCGTAAATGGCTTTTTAAAGATGTTTAAAGTTGCTGAGTCATCGGCGCAATAATTGCCGCTATTCCAGCCATATCAGACGCCCGTCGACACTTGTGGGTCGATAATCACAGGCTGTGTGGATACGGACGGCCATCGTTATGGCCGCCCGTAGGCGAGCGGGTCAGTGACTGGAGCGCCCGGTCATTTCCAGCGCCATGTCGCTGGCGTAGCTGTCGGTCATGCCGGCGATGAAATCGATCATGCGCAGAAACGACGTGTGTAACGAACCCTGCGGATCCGGTGCGTTACTGCCCAGCAGATCGAGAATGCGCCGGCTTTTGAACGACGGTGTACGACCGTTGTGTTGTTCCAGCGCCGCGCCGCAGAACGAGTTGAGCAGAATCTCGAGCGTGGTATAGGCGCCGATTTCATGCAGGGTTTTGCGTTTGTCCTGAAAGATTTTCTTGCGGGCGATGTCCTTGGCATTCAGCACGCAACGCTTGGCCGGGCCGTGCATGTGCTCGACCAGATCGCCGTGCAGCGTGCCGGCGAGGAGGGCGTCCTGTTGTTCGACAAAGGCCCGTGCGGCGGCGTTGGTCAAATGCTCGATGGCCTTGCCGCGCAGGATCGCCAGTTTGCGTCGGCGCGAATCCTGCGGGCCGAGTTGGCGATAGGTTTCCGGCAGATCATCACCCACCAGCCCGAGCAGCAGCGATTCGACTTCGGCGTAGTCCAGCAGCTCCATTTCGAGACCGTCTTCGAGATCAATCAGCGCGTAGCAGATGTCGTCGGCGGCTTCCATCAGGTACACCAGCGGGTGACGCGCCCAGCGCTGGTCTTCGATTTGCGGCAGGCCCAGTTTGTGGGCGATCTGCTCGAGCAGCGGCAACTCGCTCTGATAGCAGCCGAATTTGTGTTTCTTGTAGCCCAGGGAGTCGGCGTGGCGCGCGGTCCACGGGTACTTCAGGTAAGTGCCGAGGGTGGCGTAGGTCAGTCGGGTGCCGCCGTCGAACTGGTGATACTCCAGCTGAGTCAGGACCCGGAAACCCTGGGCATTGCCTTCGAAATTGAGGAAGTCAGCGCGTTCGGCTTCGCTCATGCCGTCGAGCCAGCCGCGTCCGGCGGCCTGCTGGAACCAGTGGCGGATGGCGTCTTCACCAGAATGGCCGAACGGCGGATTGCCGATATCGTGGGCCAGACACGCCGATTGCACCACCATGCCGAGATCGGCCGGGTCGCACCATTCGGGCAAGACAGTGCGCAGGGTTTCACCCACCCGCATGCCCAGCGAACGGCCGACGCAACTGACTTCCAGCGAGTGGGTCAGGCGCGTGTGAATATGATCGTTGCTGGTGACCGGGTGGACCTGGGTCTTGCGCCCGAGACGGCGGAAGGCGCCGGAGAAGATAATGCGGTCATGGTCTTTGTGGAAAGGGCTGCGGCCAAGTTCTTGCGGGCTGTGCAGCGGCTTGCCGAGGCGTTCGCGGTTGAGCAGGGTGTGCCAATCCAAGGCTGATTCTCTCCGTCAGGTGACTGGGGGCGTTGGCCCCTAGCTTCCCGGTTCACGTCCGCCCCTGCAAGCGGAACTACAGTCCGGCGGCGTCAATGTCGATCAGCAGCAAACGTTCACCGTTGTCGAAAAACTGCCCGGCTGTCAGGCAGTACTGATTGCTGGTGGCATCGCGGTAGGTATTGGAGAGCGTCAAGCGCCGCTCCTCCCAACCTTCGGCGAGCAAATGATAGAAGTACGGGCGCCACGACCAGTTGTGCCCCAGATAGCGATTGTCGGCGACCCAGCCATGCTGCCGCCATTCCAGATTGGGCGTCAGTTGCGTGCCGTGGCGGTCGCATTGATAAAACCGCAGCAGCCAGGGGAAGGCGTCCAGTTGTGGCAAAGCGCTCAAAGGGGCATGGGCCTGAGCCCAGGCTTGCAGGATCGACATCAGTTCAGCGAGTTGCTGGCGCATTTGCATCAGTCGTCCGCGCTCCACGAGTTTCTGCCGGACATAGCGCTGGCGCAGCTCGGCGAAGCGTTGGACGAACGCGTCACTGGGGAAAAACGCCTCCTGTGCCCGTGCGAACAGGAATCCCTGCACATAGCGCGATCCGCATTCCAGGGCGAAATTCAACTGCGCTTCGGTCTCGACGCCTTCGGCGATGATCCAGCAGCCGGTCTTCTCGGCCATCTGCGCGAGGGCCTTGACCACGTCGCTGCTCGGCCCGCCCAGTGCCGCGGCCTGGAACAGGCGCATATCGAGTTTGAGAATGTCCGGTTGCAGCGCCAGCACCCGATCCAGTTGCGAGTAGCCGGCGCCAAAGTCGTCGATGGCGATTCTTGCTCCCGCCTCGCGATAGCGCGCGACGACTTCGGCTAGGCGTTGACCATTGCCACCCAGTTCGGTGATCTCGAAGACGATGCGTTGCGGATCGATGTCGTAGCGTGCCAATTGCTTGAGACTGGGCAAGGCCTGATCGGCGCGCAGGCGACTGATCCAGCGTGGCGACATGTTCAGGCTGAGAAACCAGTCTGCCGGCGCTTCATGCAAGCGGCTCAAGGCGTTATCGCGGATCTGCCGGTCGAGACGGCGCAGGGCAATGGCGGGCGTGCGCGGGTCGGCGAATAGAGGCCCAACCGAGTTCAGTTGACCGTCGGCCTGGCGCAGGCGCCCCAGCGCTTCGACGCCGGCAATGCGTCCGGTGGCGGTATCGATGAAAGGCTGAAAGCAGGCGAGCGGTTGCCCGTCGATCACGGGGCCTCCTTAGTGGTTCTTGTTCTGGTGAACCCCGCCGACCGGGTAGGCGCACGGGATCGAATCTCCGGATAAAGAGATTCATCCCGCCGACAGTGCAAGAATGTAGCCAGATGTATCTGTTTAGCGTTTCGCCGAGCTCTGCATCACCAGTTTGATCAGCGGCCCGAGGCTGGTGCCGAGCCGGATCAAGCGGGTCAGGCCACCGACACCGCCGCTTTTCGCGCCTTTGCCGGTGATGAAACCCAATAGCGTAACGGCGGCCACGCCCCACAAAGGCGCGTGTTTGATGCCGAAACCACCTTGCAGGTTTTGCGACATGCCGCGCATGCGCTGCAGAGGCTGCAACACTTGCCCGGCTTCATGGCGGATTTCCTGACGATGCATTTCCATGCGCAGGCGGATCAACGCCTTGCGCATTTCCCGACGCGAGCTGTTGTGTGGCAGTTCAGGCAGGCTCATGGCAGCAGGCGCTCCCGGTCGTTGGCCAGCTCTTCGAGCGTGCCGTGGAAAGGCGAGGACTCATCGAAGATCGCAGCCTTGAGGCGCAGCGCGCAGAAGATCGAGGCCAGGGTATAGAACACGCACAGGCCGATAATCGCAGCAAGGCGATAAGTGTCCCAGAACACAATCATCACCAGTGTCGATAAGCCCACCAGTAATAACAGGGCAAAGACTAACGCCAGGCCTGCGAAAAGCAACAGGCTGACGGTACGTGATTTCTGCTCCTGCAATTCAATGCCGAACAATTCGACATGACTGTGCAGCAGACCGAGAACGGCGGCGCCCAGGCGTCGCGTGGAAGAGGCGGTGCCCGCAGTCGGGCCGGATTCACCGATCGACATAATCAGCGCCGGGTAGCCAACAGGCCGATCAGGAAGCCGACACCGGCGGCAATACCGACGGACTGCCAAGGGTTGGCCGAGACGTAATCTTCGGTAGCAGTGACTGCCGCCTGACCGCGATCACGCAAGGTTTCTTCGGTCAGTTTCAAGGTTTCGCGGGCGCGCAGCAGGCTGTCGTGAATCTGCTCGCGCAGCTCATCGGCCTGATCGCCGGCCAGGGTGGCGGTGTGCTCGAGCAAGCGTTCGGTGTCGGCGACCAAAGTCTGGAAGTCGTTCATCAGGATTTCTTGAGCGGTCTTTGCCTTGATGCTGGCCATGGGTGGATCTCCGTAAGTGACGTCTGAAGCGTTCGAGTATGAGCCTTGCGCGAAGGTTCAGTACAAATGACTGGTACAACTTTTGCTGTGTCGTGGTGCGTTCCCCGGCGGTTGTGCGCTGTTGTCGGGCGTGCGCCTCGAGAAACCTTATCCCAAACAAGCCCGGTTCGTGTCAGGACATCGACCTCGTGCGCCAAAGCGGTTCGCCGGACCTTCGGATCTGCGACTGCGCGGTCGCAACTTGGTGCATGAAATGTGCGTATGAACCGCTTTGGTGCCTTTTTCGCCTTTAGGTCTGCCTGCTTATGGAAAATCTGCAAAGCGCTGTGGACACCCTGGTTCACAGCTCCAATACCTTGTTCATTCTGATCGGTGCGGTGATGGTGCTGGCGATGCATGCCGGTTTCGCCTTTCTGGAAGTCGGTACGGTGCGCCAGAAAAACCAGGTCAATGCGCTGTCGAAAATTCTCAGTGATTTCGCCGTCTCGACCCTGGCCTATTTCTTTATAGGCTATTGGATTTCCTATGGCGTGACGTTTATGCAGCCGGCGGCGGTACTGAGTGCCGATCACGGTTATGGACTGGTGAAGTTTTTCTTCCTGCTGACCTTTGCCGCAGCGATCCCGGCGATCATTTCCGGCGGTATCGCCGAGCGCGCGCGTTTCGTGCCGCAGTTGTGCGCTACGGCCTTGATTGTCGCGTTCATCTACCCCTTTTTCGAGGGCATGATCTGGAACGGCAACTACGGTTTGCAAGCGTGGCTGACGGCGCAGTTTGGTGCCGCTTTTCATGACTTTGCCGGTTCCGTAGTGGTGCACGCCATGGGTGGTTGGCTGGCGCTGGCGGCGGTATTGCTGCTGGGGCCGCGTAATGGCCGTTATCGCGACGGTCGTCTGGTGGCGTTCGCACCGTCGAGCATTCCCTTTCTGGCGTTGGGTTCGTGGATTCTGATTGTCGGCTGGTTCGGCTTCAACGTGATGAGTGCGCAGACGCTGCAAGGCGTCAGCGGTCTGGTGGCGGTCAACTCGTTGATGGCGATGGTCGGCGGCACCATGGCGGCGCTGCTTGTCGGACGTAATGACCCGGGCTTCCTGCATAACGGCCCGTTGGCCGGGTTGGTGGCGATCTGTGCCGGGTCGGATTTGATGCATCCGGTTGGTGCCCTGGTGACGGGCGCGATCGCCGGTGCACTGTTTGTCTGGTGCTTTACCGCCGCCCAGGTGAAATGGCGCATCGACGATGTCTTGGGTGTGTGGCCATTGCACGGCTTGTGCGGCGTGTGGGGCGGGATTGCCTGCGGGATCTTCGGCCAGACTGCGCTCGGCGGTATTGGCGGCGTCAGCTTGATCAGCCAGTTGATCGGCACCGCGCTGGGTGTTGCGGTGGCGCTGATCGGTGGCTTCGCTGTGTACGGCGTGATCAAGGCGCTGCACGGGCTGCGCCTGAGTCAGGAACAAGAGTATTACGGCGCCGACCTGTCGCTGCACAAGATCGGCGCGGTAAGTCAGGATTAAGTCTCGGCATCGTCGCTACCGGGATAAAAACCATGAAGCAGGCGATACCGGTCGATGCGCACCTGATCGACTTTTTCCTGCACCTGATGCGCCGGCAAGCCGAGCATGATCAAGGCGTGAGAGGCGAGCATCAGGCTCGATTCCAACAGTTCCGGCACCACTTCGGTGGCGCCGGCGGCTTTCAGTTCGGCCCACTGGCTGTCGTCGCGGGTACGCACCAGTATCGGTACGTGGGCGTTGAGCCGACGTGCTTCCTTGAGGATACGCAGGGCAATGTCGCTCTGATCCACAGCAACCACCAACAGTCTGGCGCGTAGCAGGCCCACGGCGGTCAGCAGGTCGCCGCGCGACGAGTCGCCGTAATGCACGTCGCTTTCTCCACTGGCGGCTTCCTGTACCCGCACCGGGTCATTGTCCAGCGCAATAAAAGGCTGCTTGGCGTTGCGCATGAAACGACCGATGGATTGGCCGACGCGGCCGTAGCCGCAAATCACCACATGCTGGTTGAGGTCGGCGTTGAGGGCGCTGATCTCTTCGATTTGCGCCTCCTGATTGGGTTTGCGGTGCAGCACTGCTGCGATGCGTGGCGCTGCGCGCAGCAACAGGGGCGTCAACAACATCGAGCAGAACGTCGCTGCGAGCAGCAGGTCGCTCAGTGCTTCGGGCATCATGCTGTGTTGCTGCATCTGTGCCATTAGGGCGAAGCAGAACTCGCCCCCTGGGCCAGCGCCAGACCGCTGCGCCATGCTGTTTCGCTGTCACTGCCGCGCCACTTCACCAGCAAGGCCACGACGATACCCTTGATCACCATCAAACCGACGGTGAGCCCGAGGATCAGCAGGCTGTGACTGACGAACAGTTGCAGGTCGATGAGCATGCCGATGCTGACGAAAAACACCCCGAGCAGAATGTCGCGGAACGGCCGGATATCCGCCTCGATCTGGTGTCGATAGTGGCTTTCACCGAGCAACATGCCGGCCAGAAATGCACCAAGGGCAGGGGACAGCCCCAGCAGGTGCGTCAGCCAGGCGGTCAACAGCACAATCACCAGCGCCAACAGCACAAACAGTTCTGCCGAGCGTGACGCGGCCACTTCATGAAACAGCCTCGGCAGTAACCAGCGACTGGCCAGCAGCAGACCGACAAACAGCACCA
Source organism: Pseudomonas sp. B21-041 (assembly GCF_024748675.1). Classification (NCBI taxonomy): domain Bacteria; kingdom Pseudomonadati; phylum Pseudomonadota; class Gammaproteobacteria; order Pseudomonadales; family Pseudomonadaceae; genus Pseudomonas; species Pseudomonas sp. B21-041. The sequence continues at coordinate 4,449,672 of NZ_CP087175.1, read as the reverse complement.
CGGTTTTTACCAGGGTCAAAGGCAACGCCCAGTACCAGACTTGCTCGCTGCTGCCGGCAAACACCGGCACCAACGTCAGCAGCAATACCGCGATAACGTCCTGAAACAGCAAAACGCCGACAGCATTCTGGCCATGACTGCTGAACACCTCGCCGAGGCTGCCCAACTCTTTGGTCACAATCGCCGTTGAGGACAGCGAAAGCCCGGCACCGAGCAACAGCGCCGGCGTCATCGGCATGCCCAACAGCATCAGCAGCAAACCGAGCAGCGCGGTGCTGATCAGCACCTGCTGGCTGCCGAGACGAAACACCACCTGGCGCAGGGCGATCATCTTCGACAGGGAGAACTCCAGGCCCAGTGAAAACAACAGAAACACCACGCCCAACTCGGCTACGTCAGGCAAGTGTTCGCTTTCGTTGACCCAGTCGAAGGCACTCGGCCCGACCAGCAGTCCGACGCACAGGTAACCCAGAACCGGTGGCAACCGCAGGCGACGGAACAGGGCAATGACCACGAGGGACGAGGCGAGGATGATCAACAGATTGGCAAACACTGGACACTCCGATGGCAGATCAGGCTTTTCAAGCGTAGAGGCAAAAAGACCGGGAGGATCGCGCAAATGATTTTTCTGTGGACTGATTTGCGTCAGGGTTTTGCCTGTGACCCTTTGTTGAGGGGCTGGAGCCTTTGGGCGGCGCTGGCTCGACGGGTTTTCAGGTGCGGCCTAGAATAGGCCCACTCATTTTTTGGTTGAGCAATCATGCCTCCTGAATGTCAGCTGTTCGGCACCCTTGGATGCCATTTGTGTGAAGTCGCCGAGGCCGAGTTGATGCCTCTTGTCGAGCATGGTTTGTTGGTTGAACTGGTCGATATTACTGAGGATGAGGCTTGGTATGCGGCTTACAGCCTGCGAATTCCGGTACTGCGCCGTGTCGATACAGGTGCTGAGCTGGGCTGGCCATTCAGCGCTGATGAGGTCGTGGCATTTCTGCGTTAATCCGCATTTTCTGGTTTATCCCGCCGGTCGCTACTGCCATGCATTCCTTGGCATTTTGCGGTTTCATCGGTTACTGTATGTTCATACAGTAAATGCGTCAGAGGGATGAACCGTGGTCAATGTCGAACAGTTGAAAAACAGCGTGAACCGGATGTCGGTTGACGTGGTGCGCGAGGCCGTTCTCGAATTGCGCCTGGACGGGCTGGTCACGGAAGGCAAGACGCCGTTCAACAAGCTGCATTTCAACACTTGCTTTGCCGAAATCGAGGCCTTGTTTCAGCGTGCCGGTTACCACAAGCAACTGGATGTGGTCGGTTATCAGGGGCTGCTCTACGCCTTGTACGATCCGGGCCGCTGGGAGGCAGTTGATGTATTGCGCTGGCTCAAGGAATTCACTGACGCCGCAGCGCTGAAAACAATTCCGGCCTGAACATTCTGCGCTAGGTTCGTTTCCCTCAGTGCTGGATAATGCCGCCCTGCATTGAGGGTTCGATTTTCGTATGTCCACATCTACATTTTCTGCTGCTCAGAATCAGGCGAGCACGCTTTATCTGCCGCCCGGTAAATGGCTGACCGTACTCGATTGTCTGTGCGAGCATTTCAGCGCCATTGACCGCGTTCAATGGCTGGACCGCATCGCTCGGGGACGTGTGCTGGACGGCCATGGCCAGCCGATCCCGGTGGACTTGCCTTACAAGGAAGGTCTGCGGATTCATTATTTTCGCGAAGTGCCGGACGAGAAGCCGATCCCGGTAGTCGAGTCGATCCTGTATGCGGACGAACATCTGGTGGTGGCTGACAAACCGCATTTTCTGCCGGTGACGCCCGCCGGCGAATACGTTGAGCAAACCCTGTTACGCAGGCTGATTCATCGCCTGGACAATCCTCACTTGGTGCCGCTGCACCGCATCGACCGGCATACGGCGGGGCTGGTCATTTTCTCGGCCAATCCGCAAACCCGATCGGCTTATCAGTCGCTGTTCCCCACGCGGCAGATCGACAAGCGTTATGAGGCCATCGCTCCGGCACTGCCCGATCTGAATTTCCCCCTGGTGCACAAGAGCCGTCTGGTCGACGGAGAACCGTTTTTCCGCATGCAGGAAGGCGCCGGAGCCAGCAATACCGAAACGGCGGTGGAGGTTCGGGAAAAGCATGGCGATCTGTGGCGTTATGGATTGTTTCCGGTGACCGGCAAGAAACATCAACTGCGCGTCCACATGACTGCGCTGGGGGCGAGCATCTGCAACGATCCGTTTTATCCCCAGGTGCTGAAAGACGTCGAGGATGACTATGCCAATCCGTTGAAGCTGCTGGCGCAAGGCTTGCGGTTTATCGACCCGGTGACCGGTGAGGAGCGCGAATTCGAGAGCCGGATCACCTTGCAGTGGTGATACTGACTTCACTTTTTAGAGCGCCCATGAAAAAGCCCGCAATCAATGCGGGCTTTTCTGTATCCGGTATCGAACCAGAGCTTACAGCTCTTTAACGGTACGAACCTGATCCTTGTTGATGCGGGTTTCTTTGCCGTCCAGCTGTTTGAACTCGTAGAAGCCCGAATCGTCATCGTATTTCGGGGTGTCGACGGCCTGGATTTCGCGACCGTCATTCAAGGTGATCACTGTAGGCGACGAGCAACCGGCGAGGGTGGCAAGGCCCAGTGCGAGCATGAAAGTGGCGAGGGTCCGTTGAGTCATGGGTGTGTCTCCGAATGGGAATTCTTTTGGTTACTGAGCTTGAGACGTATACAAGGCTTGAGAGTTCCTTGAATGGTGTCAGTCTGACACAGTGTTATGGGAATTTAACAGTTCGGGGGTGTTCAGGTTGGCCAGCCGCGGGTCGTTTTCAGGGCACTCCAGGGCAGTGGCGCCTAGATTGCGCATGACCCGGCCGGGGCTGCGTTCACCGGCATTCCAGGCATCTTCGAAGGCCGTTAGAAGGGCCACCGGAATCACACACAGCAAGGGTTCCCAATGCTCGTCATGGCGCAACATTAAAGGTTTTTCAGGATGCTGATTGGCAGTCTCGCGCATGCTTTGCAGCAGCGCGGCGTCAATTCGCGGAACGTCGCACGGCAAAACCAGCAGGTGGCTATGGCGCGCCGCTTTCAGACCGGCACGAATACCCGCCAATGGCCCCGGAAAATCGCCCTCGTCATCGACCACCAATTGATCGGCAAACGGTGCGTAACGCTCGCGGTTGCGGTTGCAGGAGATGATCAGGTCGTCAGTCAGCCCGCGTACCTTACGCTGCAAATGTGCAATCAACGGTTCGCCCAGCCACTCGACCAGGCCTTTGTCCTGACCGCCCATGCGTTGGCCGCGCCCGCCTGCCAGGAGCAGAATGGAGCAGGGGGGCAATTGCGAATCGCGGGTCATGGCAGCTCTCCAGAGGGGCGGCGAAAAAATAGGGCGCTGTGATATAACACCGGGCTGTTTCTCCTACAACTGGACGAGCCTATGAAAGCCAAGGCTGATGTACCTTTCGTGCCGCTCAATATTGCGGTGCTGACAGTCAGTGACACCCGAACTCTGGAAACCGACACCTCAGGCCAGGTCTTCGTCGATCGCTTGACGGCGGCGGGCCACCGTTTGGCGGAGCGGGTTTTGCTCAAAGATGACCTCTACAAAATTCGCGCGCAAGTCGCCAGCTGGATTGCCGACGATGTCGTGCAGGTCGTGCTGATCACCGGCGGTACCGGATTTACCGGTCGTGACAGCACGCCGGAAGCGGTTGCCTGCCTGCTGGATAAACAGGTCGACGGGTTTGGGGAGTTGTTCCGGCAGATTTCGGTAGCCGATATCGGTACCTCGACAGTTCAGTCCCGGGCGCTGGCCGGTCTGGCCAACGGCACGCTGGTGTGCTGTTTGCCAGGTTCGACCAATGCCGTACGTACCGGTTGGGATGGCATCCTGGGCGAGCAGTTGGACGCGCGTCATCGTCCGTGCAACTTCGTGACTCATTTGAAGCAGGCAGCGCCTTGTGAATCCCGTGGGTAAGCCGGGCAAGACCGGAGCGCTGATGCCGGTCGAGCTGGCGCTGGAGCGCCTGCTCGACATGGCCGAGGCCTCGCCGATTGTCGAGCATGAGTATTTGCCGCTGGCTCAGGTTCAGGGGCGTGTGCTGAGCGAAGACCTGATTTCGACGCTGGATCTGCCACCCTGGCCAAACAGTGCCATGGACGGTTATGCGCTGAATCTGACCGACTGGACGGGCGAACCGATGCCGGTCAGTCAGAAGGTGTTTGCCGGGCAATCCCCCGAACCGCTGAAGCCGGGCACCTGTGCACGGATCTTCACCGGGGCGCCGGTGCCCGCGGGCGCTGATTGCGTGGAAATGCAGGAAAACGCTGAGGTTCAAACCGATGAAAGGGTGCGTTTCCTTGAACCGATGAAGGCCGGGCAGAACATTCGCCCGCAAGGTCAGGAAACCACAGTCGGTGAACTGATCCTGCCCGCCGGAACTCGGCTGGGTCCGATAGAGCAGGGATTAGCCGCATCGTTGGGCTGTGCCGGGTTGAAGGTCGTGCGCAAGGTTCGTGTCGCGGTGATTTCCACTGGCGATGAATTGGTCGAGCCGGGCCAGGCCCTGGGGCCGGGACAGATATACAACAGCAATCGAGTGTTGCTGTGCAGTTGGCTGCAACGCCTGGGCTGTGAGGTAGTTGATGCCGGTATTCTTCCGGACGATCTGGCCACAACCCGAGCGCGTCTGGGTGAGTTGCAGGATGTTGATCTGATTCTTTCCACCGGTGGCGTGTCGGTGGGTGAGGCGGATTTTTTGGGTGTCGCATTGCGTGAAGAGGGCGAGCTTGCCCTTTGGAAGCTGGCGATCAAACCCGGAAAACCGCTAACTTTTGGCCATTTCCGCAACGTGCCGGTCATTGGCTTGCCAGGCAACCCTGCGTCGACACTGGTGACCTTTGCGCTGCTCACTCGGCCTTATCTGTTACGCCGTCAGGGCGTTCGGGTCGTCGAGCCGCTGAAGTTCACCGTGCCAGCGGGGTTTGACTGGCCGGTGGCAGGCAATCGGCGTGAGTACCTGCGAGGCCGTCTTGAGCAAGGACGGGCGACTGTCTACCGCAACCAGAGCTCAGGTGTACTGCGTAGCGCCGCGTGGGCAGATGGATTGGTCGAAGTGCTGGAAGGTCGCACGCTGAGCGTCGGAGACGAAGTGGTCTTCATCCCGCTGAGTGACTTGCTCGACTGATCGCTATCTCGTAAATGCAGGCGTCGGCTGACTCAGGCGGCGCCTGCAATGACTGATTCAATTAATTGCTGATCAATGTCACAAGCTGATCGAATCGGCTATTGGCCACCCAGCCCAGCAAACCCAGCACTACCGCTGTTGCACCCGCCGAGTAGGCAAGCCGGTGTTTGATCGTTCGGACATCACCGCGAATTTCGTCCATGTCCCGTCGAAGGTATTTGAGATGGGTTTCCAGCTCGGTAACACGGGGTTCCATATCAACTTCTCCAGTGGTTCTGGCGCTGTTTTTGAAATCGGACTTGTGATTCGCGCGACTTTCGACAATGGGGCCAACCGGGCTCATGGGTATTCTCGCTTCATGACCAGGCATGGAAGCATCCACCGATTGTTTCAACTGTTTGCTTGCAACCTTTTCCAGCTCTCGAACCGGCAAGAGCCCATGGGGTGTATCCACTCATTACATGCACGTCCCTGTGTGTTGGATTGAAAATCGATACCGCCAACACACGGTGACTCAATGCTCGAACCGGGTCAATTAAGCCGATTCCGCATGTTTTGTAAGAAAAAGTACCGCTGTGTAGGACGTCCGGCGCCAGGAGGCTGAATTAATTACGGGTATGACGGCTTTTTTGCGTGCGCCAGTGGTCAAGATGTCTTAACCGATCAATTTGGGAGTGATGTTATGAGTGAACGCCGGGCGCTGTTGATTCTGCATGGCAAGCAGGCACTCAACGAGGCGGTACGCACCGCCGTCGAGGACAAGCGCAAGCAAGGCTGGGAGCTGGCCGTGCGTCTGACCTGGGAGGCAGGGGACGCACAGCGCTGGGTAGAACAAGCCTTGGCTGACGGCTACACGAAAATCATTGCCGGGGGCGGCGATGGCACCTTGCGCGATATCGCCGAAGCGCTCGCCGCGCATCCTGGCAAAGCCAGTCTCGTACTCCTGCCTTTGGGCACTGCCAACGATTTTTCCCGTGCCGCCGGCGTACCACTGGAGCCTGCCGAAGCCCTTGAGCTGCTCGATGTGCCACCGCGCGCCATCGATCTGGGTGAAGTGGGCGGGCAGATTTTTCTCAACATGGCCACCGGTGGTTTCGGCAGCCAGGTCACGGCCAATACCTCCGAGGACTTGAAAAAAGTACTTGGCGGTGCTGCCTATCTGTTCACTGGCTTGTCACGATTCAGCGAGCTGCATGCCGCTTACGGCGAACTTCAGGGGCCGGATTTTCACTGGCGTGGCGAGCTGTTGGCACTGGGTATCGGCAATGGCCGACAGGCCGGCGGTGGACACGTGTTGTGCCCGGAGGCGCTGGCCGATGATGGCTTGCTGGATATCAGTATTCTGCCGGCGCCACAGGAGTTGGTGGGCACCTTGAAGACGCTGCTCAGCGATGGCTTCGGGATCGACAACATGTTTGTTCGCACCCGTTTGCCATGGGTCGAAATCAAGGTGGCCGAGGGGCTGTGCATCAATCTTGATGGCGAACCGCTCGAAGGTGACAGCATGCGATTCGAGGCGCGTCCGGCGGCGTTGCGCGTGCATTTGCCGGAACATTCTCCCTTGTTGAGCAGCGCCGGGCTGGTCAGTCGTCCAGGCTGATGATCTGCTCACGCACGGCGAACAGCACCAGACCCGCCACGTCGTAGATTTGCAGTCGCTTCATGATCTGTGAACGGTGGGTCTCGACAGTCTTGATGCTCAGGCCCAGGCCATTGGCGATTTCCCGGGTGGATTTTCCGCGCACGATCAAGCGCAGGATTTCCAGTTGGCGCGCGGTCAGATTGTGCGAGTCGGCTGCCTCCGGCTGCTGCTTCTGATTACGGGTCAGGGCTTGATTGATCACGGTATGGGCGATGGCCGGGCTCAGGTAGCGCTCGTTGTTGCGCAAGGCTTCCAGTGCATGCTCAAGTTCTGTCGCTGTGGTGTCCTTGAGCAGGTAGCCGTGGGCGCCGGACTCCAGCGCCTGCATGATCAGCGCCGGATCGGTGTGCATCGACAGGATCAGCACCTTGCTCTGCGGGCGTACCCGCTTGAGCCGTTGCAGGGCTTCCAGGCCACCGGTTTCTTTCATGGAGATATCCAGCAACACGATATCCGGATTCAGTTGCTCGACCATTTCGAGCAGCTGCGAACCGTCATTGGCCTCGCCAATCACCGCGTAACCGGGAATATCCAGCACCAGAGCGCGCACGCCGGCCCTGATCAGCGAGTGGTCATCCACCAGAAGTAAGTTGCAAGTCAACGCATAACCTTATTCGTACTGGCCCGCTCGAGTGCGCGTGGCGCCCACGGGAAGAGTGCTTCGATTTGAGTGCCTTTGCCCGGTTCGCTGATGACGTTCAGGGTGCCACCCAGTTGCTCGATTCGTTCGGCCATCCCGGCCATGCCTCGTTGTCCTTCACGACCGGGGTTGGCCGCCGGGGCGAATCCCAGGCCGTCATCGCTGATCAGCAACGTCAGACCTTTGGGCAGACGTTGCACGCGTATCACCAGATTTTTTGCCTGGGCATGACGCAGGATATTGGTAACAGCCTCTTGGGTAATACGAAAGGCGGCGACTGCCATTTCTTCCGGAATGCCATTGAGCCGCTGCTGGCAATCGAGGCTCCAGTGCACGTTAGTGTTGGCCAATGTCTTGAGCAGGTGCGCACGCAGGCTGGCTTCAAGTCCCAGGCTGGTCAACTGGCGTGGGTTGAGAATGGCTGAAACGTCGCGCACCTTGTTGAGGGTTTCTTCCAGGGTGTCGCACAACGCGGTGCATTGTTCCTGCAAGTCGTCGGGCATGCGCCGCTTGAGCCATTCGCTTTGCAGTTTGGCGGCCGTCAGCAGTTGGCCGATATCGTCATGCAGTTCGCGGCTGAGGCGATGGCGCTCGTTTTCCTGGACTTCCAGCAAGCGGTCAGCGAGTTCCTGCGGCTGAAACTTGATTGATTTGCGTGACAGTCGATATTGCACCCAGACGCACGCAGTAGCAGCGATATCGAGCAGCAGCAATCCCAGGCAAAGTGGTGTTGAAAGAGCGTAGGTCAGCAGACTGCCGAGCGTGGCCGCGACACACAGTATGAGTGTGAACCGGCGAGCATTTTCGCGGGAGGGTGGCCATGTAGTGATTGACTTGAGGCTGGCGTACATAACGGATGGAGCCAATGGATGTTCGCTGCGGGCAGACCGGCCGGAGGCTGACGGGTCTCTGTCTGAAAATGCTGTCAATTATATTATTGATTTCAACGCGGTTCAGTAAACGTATTGGCCGCCAACTATCAGTGGACAGCGATCTCTGAAGTCACTGTGCCACTAATTTGAAAGCAACTAATGGGCGGCATAATACCACTTAAGATACCGTTGGTCGCGTTTGCTATATATGTCCATTGAGTCAGGAAATACGTGATATTGGACGCAAGTTCCATAATGGAAAAGTCGATTTGTTGTGTTCGATAGATGTCAGTGTTGCCTGAAGTTGTGCTTGTTTGCACACAGGTAAACCCTGAGGCCGGCAAAAATATCGGCGTCGGCTTTCAGTGATTATTTAGTTCGACTTGTCGCTGGCAGGTATGAACTATTCAATTGCGACGTTCAACGCTTGTGTTCCAAGTGCTTGCGCGGGTACCGAGTGCGGGTCAGGCTTGTCCCGAGTAGGGCAGTTGGGGCAAACGTTTGCCCGTGCGGGGCGGCTGATGGCGGCTTTGGCTGACCTGGAAGGCGAATGCTTCGAGCAGCAAAGCCTGCTCACTTTCATCCAGACTCAGTTGCCCGGTCTGCTGATCGACCAGTTCAAGCTGCCAGGCCATCAATGTGAAGCAATCCTGCAAGGCTTGCAGGGCCTGTTCGTGAAGGTCGACGTGTTCCTGATTGAGGTTGAGCAGGCTGTAAATGTGCAGGGAAAACTCGGAAATCGCCTCCAGCGCGAGGGCTTCAGCCCTGCGTGCGAGTTTCAGCAGAGTACTGAGCATGCACTCGATGGCGTCCTTGTCATTGCTGATCAATTGCAGGTGGCTGAGGCATTCTTCGGACTTGGCCAGGAGTTGCTCGGCCTCGACAAGGAATTCGGGGAAGCGTTGTACCCACTCTTTGCGGTCCATTGGCATGCTTATCTCCACAACGTCATGTCTGATGAGGGAATGCCGTGTGTGGCGACGATCGTGAATCGTCGGGAGATCGCGCCCAGACGTGCAAGTGCACAGACTGAGAGGTTCCAGAGGGCTTGTTTCCACTGAACTGCGATCGCACACAATAGCCTGACTCCGTTCATGCAATGAGAATGGCGTCACATTAATGGCTATTGGATATTGCGAATATCAGGTTGGGCCTGATTGTTACTAGGGGAATCCCTTAGGCGCGGGAACCTACCGTGCAAACCGAGGTCGCGCCGCAGAGAATGTAGCAGATGAAAATCACCGGGCCAGTAAACCATGATGTTAATGTGACATCAATGCCTGTTCATGGCATTTTTGATGGGGTCGGGTATGGCAATCAAGAACTGCGATTTGCCGCCGATAACCTCACATAGTGAATTCATCAGAACAAGCCCAGGAGTCATTGATGGCCGGCATTCTCGACACGGTAGACCAACGCACGCAACTGGTGGGTGAGAATCGCCTGGAAATTCTCATGTTTCGACTGGCCGGGCGTCAGTTGTTCGCGATCAACGTGTTCAAGGTTCAGGAAGTGCTGCAACTGCCGAAACTGACTTTGATGCCGCAGCGTCACCCGTTTGTATGCGGAGTGGTCAATCTGCGCGGTCAGACCTTGCCGGTGATCGATCTGTCGCAGGCGATCGGTATGCGTCCGTTGGTGCCGGGGCCCAACAGCACGATCATCGTCACCGAATACAACCGCTCGGTGCAGGCCTTCCTGGTGGGCGGTGTGGATCGCATCGTCAACATGAACTGGGAAGCCATTCTGCCGCCGCCGACCAGCGCCGGGCGTCAGCACTATCTGACCGCGATCAGCAAGGTCGACGATCAACTGGTGGAAATCATCGACGTCGAGAAAGTCCTCGCCGAAATCGTCCCGTACAACGCCAAGGTCTCGCGTGAAAAACTCGATGATCCGGTGCTCGAGCGCGCCCGTGGCCGTGAAGTGCTGTTGGTGGACGACTCCAACGTGGCACTTTCGCAATTGCGCGACACCCTCGGCCAGCTCGGGGTAAAAATGCACATTGCCAGCGATGGCCTGAAGGCGTTGAACATGCTCAAGGCCTGGGCGGATACCGGCGTGAACATGACCGACAAGCTGCTGATGATCTTCACCGATGCGGAAATGCCGGAAATGGACGGCTATCGCCTGACCACCGAAATTCGTAACGATCCGCGTCTGCGTGGCTTGTACGTGGTGCTGCATACCTCGCTGTCCGGTAGCTTCAACGACTCGATGGTGAAGAAGGTCGGCTGCGACAACTTCCTCTCCAAATTCCAGCCGGACAAACTGGTCGACGTCGTTCGCCAGCGTCTGATGCTCGACGAAGTTCCGGCCTGATCACACACCCATTGTAGGAGTGAGCCTGCTCGCGATCGCGGTGTGTCAGCCCCGAATCATTACCTGACACACCGCTATCGCGAGCAGGCTCACTCCTACAGTTATTGCTCTTTGATTCCTGATCAAGCTCGTATAGGGTGGCGTTTTTACCCTTCAGGGAGCTGGCCATGCTGCGTCTGAGCGCGCTTTATCGTTACCCGTTGAAATCCGGCAAAGTCGATGTGCTGCAAAGTGTTGATCTCGACAAGCTGGGGCTTGATGGCGATCGACGCTGGATGCTCGTGGACGAGGCCAGCGGCCGCTTTCTGACCCAGCGCGCTGAAGCGAAGATGAGTCAGTTGTCGGCGCTATGGAATGCGCAGGGCGGTCTGACCCTGAGCGCACCTGAACAGTCCTCCATCGACATCGCCTTGCCGGGCAATGACGCCGAACTACGCGGTGTGACGATCTGGCGCGACACCTTGCGCGTGCCGGATGCCGGTGAAGAAGCAGCGCGCTGGGTCAGCGATTTCATCGGCAAGCCGACCCGGCTGGTGCAAGTGCCGCTGGATCGTGCCCGCATGACGCAGGCAGGTTTCGGCAAGGATGATGATCAGGTCGCATTCGCCGACGGATTTCCCTTGCTGTTGATCGGCGAGGCGTCCCTGCAGGATCTCTCGGACAGAGTCGGTCGTCCGCTGGAAATGCTGCGCTTTCGGCCGAATCTGGTGATCGAAGGCAGTGAGGCGTATTCCGAAGATGGCTGGAAGCGCATTCGCATTGGCGATGTCGAGTTCCGCGTGGTCAAGTCGTGCTCGCGCTGCATTCTCACCACCATCGACCCGCAAACCGGTGAGCGCAGTGCCGATCGCGAGCCGCTGGCAACCTTGCAGAAATATCGCGCTCAAGCCGATGGTGCGATGTTTGGCCAGAATCTGGTGAATGACCGTAATGGTCGACTCGAAGTCGGGATGCCAGTGGAGATTCTCGAATAAGCCGTCACTGCAACGAAAAATGCCCGTGTCTTTGGACACGGGCATTTTCATTGGTGCAGTGAAACCGTTGCTTTAGCCGCGGTATTCGCACAGGTAAGCGGTGTCGACCGCAACCTTAAGCTGGAACTTGCTGTTGGCCGGGACGTTGAACTGGCTGCCGGCGGCGAAGGTTTCCCAGTCGCTGCTGTCGGGCAGTTTGACGGTCAGTGCGCCGGAAACCACATGCATGATTTCACGCTGAGCGGTGCCGAATTCGTATTCGCCCGGGGCCATGACGCCGATGGTCGCCGGACCTTCAGCGGTGCCAAAGGCGATCGACTTGACGGTGCCGTCGAAGTACTCGTTGACTTTAAACATGGGCGATTCCTCGAAAAGGGTTAGAAATTGGAGGCGGCCAGTATGCACAAGGCTTTTCGCGCCGTCACCTGCCCGGCGTCTGTCCGGTGAGTTCTCGAATTGACCCTAGAGTGGCAAGACCAGTGGCAACAACCGCGCGGTGTTGCGCGCATCTTCCAGCGCCCGGTGCTGCTGGCCGCTGAACTGCATGCCAGCCAATTGCAGCGCACCGTTGAGGCCTAATGGACGCTCCAGGCGGCGGGCCTTGGCGAAGCGTTGTTTGAGATTCATGTGCGGCACCTTGCTCAAGCCACTGTCGATTTGCAGGCGCTGCCATTCCTGCAACAACTGCTTGCGGTCGTAATCGCCCCAACTGGCCCAGCCTTCAAGGCGTGTCTGATGTTGCGCGAGCCAGCGTTCGAACGCCGGCCAGACTTCAGTCAACGGCTGTGCCGAGTCGATATTGGCTTGGGTGATGTGTGTCAGTTCACGACAGAAAGGCGTAAGCAACGGCCGTCGCGTCGGTTTGACGAAACGCTGGAAGTGATCCTGCTCGCGCCCGGCGCGATCGACCAGGGTGGCGCCGATCTCGATAATTTCCATTTCGGTGACTGGCCAGCCACCCTCATCGGTGGTGGCTTCCAGATCTATGACCAGCCAGTGAGGCATCGCAGGGTTCCTGATTTCCGCGTTCTGATAACTCAGAGCGTAGTCAAAACCCGCACGGGCGTGTGGGCGACTACTCGACCTGTAACAGAACCTGACGATTTTTTACCTGATCGCCGACCTTGACCTGCACCCGCTTGAGCACGCCGTCGATGCCGGCCTTGAGCGGGTGCTCCATTTTCATTGCCTCCAGCACCACCAGCAATTGACCTTTGCTGACCGGACTGCCTTCGCTGACCAGTACGTCGACGATGGCACCGTCCATGGGTGCTTTCAGGGTGCCGGAGCTGACGCTGGTCTGACTGTCGATCACGGCGTGAGTTCGATCCTCAAGGCGCAGACTGCCGGGATGGCTGAACAGCCAAAGGTGCCCGCTATCCAGTCGATACGCGTGACGCTGGCGCAAACCGTCGAGTTCCAGTGTCAGCGATTGCGTGTCCTGGTCGATGAGTTTTAACTCGAGCGTGCGCTCGGCAACCTGCACGGTGAAGGCGCCTTGCGCGTGAGCGAGCAGTTGCGCTGTCCAGTTCTGATCATCAAGCCCGAGTCGATAATGCAGCGGCACACTGGCATTGTTGCGCCAGCCGGTGAGCGGCGCGCGGTGGGCGAGGGCGCTTGATTGATAGAAAAGCATCGCTGCAATCGCCAGTTCCTCGGCATTCGCAATGTAACGGTGCAAGCAAGGGTGTTCGCTAAAGTACCGGGCAATGAACGCAGTACTGAATTCGCCACTGATGAACTGCGGATGTTGCAACAGGCTGGCCAGCAAGCGCTGATTGCTTTGCACGCCCAATAACACCGTGTCCTGTACCGCGCGCAAGAGTTTGCGCCGGGCTTCTTCGCGGGTGGCGCCAAAGGCGATCACTTTGCCCAGCATCGGGTCGTAGAACGGGCTGATCGATTGCCCTTCCAGCAAGCCATGATCGATTCGCGCACCGTGCTGCAGCGCCGGCTCCCAGGCTTCTACTCGACCGGTTTGCGGGAGGAAGTCTTGCGCGGGATCTTCGGCGTAAAGCCGCACTTCCATGGCATGTCCGTTGAGCTGCACCTGGTCCTGGGTCAGCGGCAACGGCTGCCCCTCGGCGACCAGCAATTGCCACGCGACCAGATCCAGCCCGGTGATCAATTCAGTCACCGGATGCTCGACTTGCAGGCGCGTGTTCATCTCCAGAAAGTAGAACTGCCCGCGCGCATCGAGCAAAAACTCCACGGTGCCGGCGCCGACATAGTTCACTGCGCGGCCAGCCTTCAATGCTGCCTCACCCATGGCCTGGCGCAGTTCGGCGGTCATCACCGGGCAGGGCGCTTCCTCGATGACTTTCTGATGGCGACGCTGGATCGAGCAATCGCGTTCGCCGAGGTAGATCAGGTTGCCGTGCTGATCGCCGAACAACTGCACTTCGACATGCCGCGGTTCGATCAATGCCTGTTCGAGGATCAATTCGTCGCTGCCGAAACCGTTCAGTGCTTCGGAGCGCGCGGTGCGTAATTGCGCCGGCAAATCAGCGCCGCTGTGCAGCAGGCGCATACCGCGCCCGCCACCGCCGGCACTGGCCTTGATCATCAGCGGATAGCCAATGCGCTCCGCTTCACGCAGCAGGGTCGCATCGTCCTGTTCGGTACCTTGATAACCGGCGATGCAGGGCACGCCGGCTTCGAGCATGGCGATTTTCGAACGGCGTTTGCTGCCCATCAATTCGATGGCTTCGACGCTGGGGCCGATGAAGATCAGCCCGGCCTGTTCACAGGCACGGGCGAATTCGGCGTTTTCCGAAAGAAAGCCGTAGCCGGGATGGATCGCGTCAGCGCCGCTGCGGCGAGCGGCGTCGAGGATCGCAGGGATGTTGAGGTATGACTGTTGAACGGGGGACGGACCAATGCGAACGGCTTGGTCAGCCATCTGAACGTGCAGGGCCTTGGCGTCGGCATCGCTGAAGACGGCGACGGTGCGATAGCCCAAGGCTTGGGCGGTGCGCTGGATGCGGCAGGCGATTTCACCGCGGTTGGCGATCAGGATTTTGTGGATGGCGGGCATGGTGATCTTCCTGAGTATTTGGCGGTGAATGTGATGGCCTCATCGCGAGCAGGCTCACTCCTACATTTGGAATGGATTTCCCCTGTAGGAGTGAGCCTGCTCGCGATGCTTTTAAGTGGCCCACCGAGGTTTACGCTTTTGCACAAATGCCATGGTGCCCTCGATCCCTTCGTCGCCTGTCACCGCTTCGCTAAACCACTGCGCCGCCTCATCGAGCAATTCACTTGAAGGCTGCCCGGCACTCGCCAACAACAATTTCTTGGTCATGGCATTCGCCTCCGGCGCGCAACACAGCACATGTTGCAACACCTCATCCAGCCGCTCAGCCAGCGCTTGTGCATCCTGCTCGACGAAATGCACCAGCCCCAGACGGCGTGCCTGGTGCCCATCGAAACGTGCGGCGGTCAGTGCCAGTCGACGGGTTTCGGTGAGGCCGATGCGCTGCACCACAAACGGCGCAATCTGCGCCGGCAGTAAACCGAGACTGGTTTCCGGCAAACCGAATTGCGCTTGATGATCGGCAATCGCGATGTCGCTGATACAGGCCAGACCGAAACCACCACCGAGCACCGCGCCTTGCAGCACGGTGATCAGCACTTGCGGCGTGTGCTGTGCTTCTTCCAGCAGGGCGCCGAACGCGCGATTCAGATCGCGGTAAGCCTCGGTGCTCTGAGCGCGGGCGTTGGCCATGTCCTTGATATCGCCGCCGGCACAAAAATGCCCGCCGGCACCGCTGAGCACCAACGCCCGAACAGCGCGGTCATCACGCACAGCCGCCAGCACCTCGCGCAGTTCGCTGACCATCTGCAGGCTCATCGCATTACGACTGTCCGGCCGATTGAGGGTGACGTGCAGCACGCCGCCATGCAGTTCCAGCAACAGCGTCTGGCATTGCGGCAGGCTGCTCATTTCTTTTTCCCCGGGAGGATGCCCATCAGTTTGCAGATAATCCCCAGCATGATCTCGTCGGCGCCGCCGCCAATCGATACCAGCCGGACATCGCGGTAGGCGCGGGCCACCGGGTTGTCCCACATGAAACCCATGCCGCCCCAATATTGCAGGCAGCTGTCGCTGACTTCGCGGCCGAGGCGCCCGGCCTTGAGCTTGGCCATCGACGCCAGCCGCGTGACGTCCTGGCCTTTCACGTATTGCTCGGTGGCCTGATAGACCAGCGCGCGCAGGCATTCGATTTCGGTCTGCAATTCGGCGAGGCGGAAGTGGATGACCTGATTGTCGATCAGCGGATTGCCGAAGGTCTTGCGCTCCTTGCAGTACTCGATGGTGCTGTCGACGCAATATTCCAGGCCCTTGATCATGTTCGCCGCGCCGAACAGACGTTCCTCCTGAAACTGCAGCATCTGCATCATGAATCCGGCGCCTTCATGGCCGATGCGATTGCGCTGCGGCACGCGCACGTTGTCGAAAAACACCTGGGCGGTTTCCGAGCTGCGCATGCCGAGCTTGTCCAGGTGCGAGCTGAGGCTGATCCCAGGCGTGTTCATCGGCACCATGATCAGCGATTTGTTGATGTGTGGTTTGTCGTCCGAGGTGTTGGCCAGCAGGCAGATGAAATCGGCGCTCGGCGAGTTGGTGATCCACATCTTGCTGCCGTTGATCACATAGTCGTCGCCGTCCTTGCGCGCGGTGGTTTTCAGCCCGGCGACGTCGGAGCCTGCACCGACTTCAGAGACGCCGATGCAACCAACCTGCTCGCCAGTGATCGCCGGGCGCAGGAATTCTTCGCGCAGTTCATCGGAGCCGAAGCGGGCGAGGGCAGGCGTACACATGTCGGTCTGCACGCCGATCGACATCGGAATGCCGCCGCAATGGATGGTGCCGAACTCTTCGGCGGCGACAATCGAATAGCTGTAGTCGAGGCCCATGCCGCCGAATTTTTCCGGTTTGGAAATACCCAGCAAACCGAGGTCGCCAGCCTTGCGGAAAATTTCGTGAATGGGAAAGCGTCCGGCCTTTTCCCATTCATCGACGTGCGGATTGATCTCGTGCTCGACGAACTGGCGGACGGTGCGGCGCAGGGCTTCGTGTTCCGGGGTGAAGATCATTGTTATTGTTCTCCGTAAGATCCGTGGCGGTCAGAACCGGCTGACGCCGAAGCTATTGGGTTGCAGCTTGCGAATGTCGGCCTCGTGGCAGATGTCCAGCAAGTAGCCAAGCAGGGTGCGCGTGTCGCGGGGGTCGATCAGCCCGTCATCCCACAGATTGGCGCTGCCGTAGAGCGCGGTGGATTGACTGTCGAGTTTCTGCGCGGTGACTTGTTCGAGCATGTCGAGCATTTTCGGGTCTGGCGTCAGGCCGTCCTTCAACTGCTTGGCTTCGGTAACGATGCGCAAGACTTTGCCGGCCTGCGCACCGCCCATCACCGCCGTGCGGCTGTTCGGCCAGGCGAAGATGAAGCGCGGATCGAGACCACGCCCACACATCGCGTAGTTGCCAGCACCGTAGGAACCGCCGACGACCATCGTCAGTTTAGGCACCCGTGCA
Source organism: Pseudomonas sp. B21-041 (assembly GCF_024748675.1). NCBI lineage: Bacteria > Pseudomonadati > Pseudomonadota > Gammaproteobacteria > Pseudomonadales > Pseudomonadaceae > Pseudomonas > Pseudomonas sp. B21-041. The sequence continues at coordinate 4,432,480 of NZ_CP087175.1, read as the reverse complement.
TTGGCTACCGCTTGAATCAGTTTCGAGCCGTGTTTGATCACGCCTTGCTGCTCGGATTCGGTGCCGACCATGAAACCGGTGGTGTTGTGAAAGAACAGCAGCGGCGTCTGGCTCTGATCGCACAACTGAATGAACTGCGCCGCTTTGCTCGCGCCGTTGGGTGTGATCGGGCCGTTGTTGCCGATGAACCCGCAGGCGCGGCCCTGAATCTTTAGCTGGCCGCAAACTGTTTGCTGATCGAACTCGCCCTTGAATTCGACGAAGCAGGATTCGTCGGCAATGCGCGCGATGATTTCGCGTACGTTGTAAGGTTTTTTCGGATCGTCGGGGATCAGCCCGAGCAATTCATCGATGGGGTAGAGCGGCTCTTTGTATTGTGGCTCCGGCAGCCACGGCAGTTGCTCGTTCCACGGCAGCATACGGAGAATTTCGCGCACCTGACGCACGCCATCGGCATCGTTTTCCGCCAGGTACTCGGCCGTTCCAGCGACCTGCGCGTGCATCTCGGCACCACCGAGTTCTTCATCGGTGGCGACTTCGCCAGTGGCCGCTTTCAGCAGTGGCGGACCGGCGAGAAACAGCTTGGCCTTGCCGCGCACCACCACCACGTAATCCGACAACCCCGGCTGATAAGCGCCACCGGCCGTGGCCGAACCATGCACCACGGTAATCTGCGGCAAACCCATTGCCGACATCCGCGCCTGATTGGCAAAACTGCGCGCGCCTTCGACAAAAATCTCCGCCGCGTAATTGAGGTTGGCGCCGCCACTTTCGGCAAGGGTGATCACCGGGAGTTTGTTTTCCTGGGCGATTTGTTGCAGGCGCAGGGATTTTTTCAAGCCAGTGGGCGAGATCGTCCCGCCCTTGATTGCGCTGTTGTTCGCCACCACCATCGCGCGAATGCCGCAGACGTAACCGATACCGGCGATCAGTCCGCCACCGGCGGAACTGCCGTCCTTGTCGTCGTGCAACTTGTAGCCGGCGAGGCTGGCCAGTTCGAGAAACGGCGCGCCGGGATCGAGCAACAGATTCAAGCGCTCACGGGGCAGCAGTTGCCCGCGCTTGTCGAACCTGGCTTTGGCTTCGGTGGCCTTGTTCAGCAGACTCTGTTCGAGTTGCTGCACATGTTCGATCGCCGCGAGCATGGCCGAGCGGTTGCGGGCAAACGCTTCGCTGTGCGGGTCGAGTCGGGACTGGATCTGCGGCATGGCTTACTCCTTGTCCTTCAGCACATCGGGTAAATACGCGCGGTGGAAACCGTTGAACGACTCGCTGTGGGTCGCCTTGTGCAACGGCCATGCACGGCTGCCGAGGCTGGCCGCGCCGTCGATTTTCAAGGTGCTGCCACTGATAAATGCGGCGGCCGGGCTAAGCAAAAAAACAATCGCCGCACTGACTTCCGACTCGGTGCCGATACGCTTGAGCGGCACGTGTTCGCGCAGGGTCGGAATCACCGCTTTGAACGCGCCTTCGTAAGTGTCCATGCCGCTGGAGGCAATCCAGCCCGGCGCCACCGCGTTGACCCGCACGCCGGCATAACCCCATTCGAACGCGGCAGTTTTGGTGAAGTTGTCCATGCCCGACCGCGCCGCGCCAGAGTGACCCATGCCGGGCATGCCGCCCCACATGTCGGCGAGCATGTTGACGATGTTGCCGCCGTGTTTGCTCATCGACTGGTTGAACACTTCCCGCGCCATCAGAAAACCGCCGACCAGATTGGTGCGCAGCACGGTTTCGAAACCTTTCTGATTGATCGAGGCCAAGGGCGACGGGTACTGGCCGCCGGCATTGTTGACCAGACCGTGGATCGGTCCGTGTTCAGCAATCAATTCGCTGACCAGTTGTTTTACCGCTTCTTCATCGCGGATATCGCAGGCCTTCCAGTGCGCGCGGCCGCCGTCCTCGGCGATTTCGTCGGCGACCTTTTGCAGTTTCTCCGGCTTGCGCCCGACCAGCAGTACATTGGCGCCGAGGGCCGCCAGTTCATGGGCGGTGCAGCGACCGATGCCACTGCCGCCACCGGTGACGATGATGGTCTGGCCGCTGAACAGACCTGCGTTGAAAATCGACGCGTAAGCCATGCAAACAATCCTCTAGTCGAGCTGTTCGGCGATGCTCTGCGGCACCGGGATCTGGATTTCCAACAGTTGCTGGGCGAAGGCTTTGCCTTGCGGATCGATGCGCAGACTGGCCACGCCGCCACCGCCGAGGGCGTTTTCCAATAGAAAATTCAGGCTGTGGGTGCCGGGCAGATACCAGCGTTCGACCCGGCCGTGGATCGGGTCGAGTACGTGGCTCATCCAGTCGACAACCACGGCCGGGGTCAGCGCTTCGGCGATCCACGGCAGGTATTCGGGTTTGCGCGGCATCACGCCAATGTTGCTGTGATTGCCCTTGTCACCGGAGCGCGCGACGGCCAGTTTCACCAGCGCCACACTGGCATCGGCGCGGCCCTGTGGTTTGGGCGGCTGATGGGGCAGGGGCAAATCCGCGCTGTCGAGTGCGCTGAGCGAAGGCAGGGCGCATGGATAACGTTGACCGGCCATGTCGATCTGTACTGTGCAGGCGCTTTTATCGATCAGGAATGAAAACAGACGAATCAGCGGATACACCGTTGGCCGCCCGCCGACGATGCCGGTCAGCCCCGGCGCCATGCCGGTGGCGGCCTGGGCAATCTCCCGGGAGAACAGTACCAGCGCCTGTTTGTCTGGATGACGTACGGCGAGCTTGACAACCACTTCGCGGCTGTCGCGGCGTTGGCCATGAGGGCCGTAGGTGGCTTCGCTGCCGAGCAGTTCGATGTTGATTTCGCTGTAGGGCGCCCAGCCGCGCTGGCTGAACATTTGCGAAGTCTTGTCGATGATCGCCTGACTGACCCGCTGCGCTTTTTCCACTGCATCGATACCGGCGATCAGGCAACTGGCGGTGCAACGAAACCCTTCCGGGTAGGTGGCGCTGACCTTGTATTTATCGCTTGGTGGCAGGCCTTTGGCGCCGTGGACGTGCACGGCATTCTTGCCTTGTTGCTGAAGTCTGACCCCAGTGAAATCGCAGACTACATCGGGCAACAGATACGCCTGTGGATCGCCGATTTCATACAGCATCTGTTCGCCGACAGTCAGCGGGGTGACCAGTCCGCCTGAGCCTTGCGGTTTGCTGACGATGAACTGGCCGTCGGCGCTGACTTCCACGATCGGAAAGCCGATGTGCTCGTAATCCGGCACTTCGCGCCAATCGGTGAAATTGCCGCCGGTGCATTGCGCGCCGCATTCGATGATGTGCCCGGCGAGCGCAGCCTGGGCGAGTTTGTCGTAGTCGTGCCATGACCAGCCGAATTCATGCACCAGCGCCGCACTGACCACCGCGCTGTCGACCACGCGCCCAGTGATGACAATGTCGGCGCCCAGGCGCAGCGCTTCGACAATGCCCGGCGCGCCAAGGTAGGCGTTGGTCGACACGCACATTGGCGGCAGCGGGGCGCCGCTGAACATTTCGGTGATGCCGCTGAGCTGTTTGAGCTGTGATTGCAGATCATCGCCCAGTAATACGGCGATTTTCAGTGCGACGCCGGCCTTGTCGCAGGCCGCTTGCAGGGCGGCGGCGCAGGCTTGCGGATTGATCCCGCCGGCATTGCTGATCACGCGGATGTTCTGCTCGGCCAGTTGTGGCAGCAGGGGGGTCAGCGCGTCGATGAAGTCGCCGGCAAACCCCGCCTGTGGGTCCTTCATGCGTGCCCCGGCCATGATCGACATCGTGATCTCGGCCAGGTAATCGAACACCAGATAATCCAGCTTGCCGCCGTCCACTAACTGCGCGGCGGCGGTCGAGGTGTCTCCCCAGAATGCACTGGCGCATCCGATGCGAACGGTGGTGGGCATTTTTATCTCCGACTCAGCAACCTGCGACAGAAGTGTCTGGAGGCTACCAAGCAAGCGCTTGGTTTGTAAACAGTTGAAACTATCTTCTGCCCAAGCGCTTGCTTGGTTGCCGCTGGCGGCTTAAATTGCGCGCAACCCTGCGGTTTCAGGGGCAACAGACTGATCGACTGTAGGAGAGAACGGGTGGACGAGCAAAAAGCCCTGAGGGTCATGCGCGATTTGGTCGACGAAGGCCAGTTGACCGACCCTGACAGCGCCCGCGGCAAATTGCTGCAAGTGGCCGCTCACCTGTTCCGCAACAAAGGCTACGAACGTACCACGGTGCGCGATCTGGCCGGCGCCGTCGGCATCCAGTCGGGAAGCATTTTTCATCACTTCAAAAGCAAGGATGAAATCCTCCGGGCGGTGATGGAGGAAACCATCCGCTACAACACCGCGTTAATGCGGGCAGCTCTGGCCGATGCGGCCAATGTGCGCGAACGCGTGCTGGCGCTGATTCGCTGCGAACTGCAGTCAATCATGGGCGGCAGCGGTGAAGCCATGGCGGTGCTGGTTTATGAGTGGCGTTCGCTGTCCGAAGAAGGTCAGACCCAAGTGCTGGCACTGCGCGATGTCTACGAGGACATCTGGCTGCAAGTGCTGGGTGAGGCCAAGGACGCAGGATTTATCCGTGGCGATGTATTTATTACCCGACGTTTCCTCACTGGCGCACTGTCCTGGACGACCACCTGGTTCCGTGCCGGCGGCAGTTTGAGCCTCGATCAGTTGGCCGACGAGGCGTTGATTCTGGTCCTCGAAGAGCGTTGAAGCACTTTCTATCGGGCCGGGAAACTGGCTAACTGGGCGAAACCGCCTAGCTTGAATGCATTGATCGGTATTTTTTCGGGGAGTGGGGTGTTTTGAAGTCTTTGCCAATTCGGACGGCCGCGGGCTTGATGCTCGCAGCGCTGGCTGCATTTTGGGTATTGCCCGCTCAGGCAGCGCAATTGGTCCGGGTCGGCGCGGCGCATTTTCCGCCTTACACCGTTCGCCCGGAAAACGGTGCCGACACAGGCCTTCTGCCGCAATTGGTCGAGGCCCTCAATCGCCTGCAAAGCGACTATCAGTTCGTCCTCGTGCCCACCTCGATTCCCCGGCGTTTCGGTGACTTCAAGCAGGGCCGGATCGACATGGCAATTTTCGAGAATCCCGATTGGGGCTGGAAGGAAATTCCCCACACAGATGTCGACATGGGTCTTGAGGATGCGGAAATTTTCGTCGCACAACGCGAAGATGGCCGGCAGCAGAATTATTTCGCCGACCTCACTGGCAAGCGCCTGGCTCTGTTCAGCGGTTATCACTACGAGTTCGCCAACTTCAACGCTGACCCGAAATATCTCGCACAGAATTACAACGCCACGCTGACCTATTCCCACGACAGCAACCTGCTGATGGTGCTGCGCGGGCGCGCCGATGTTGCCTTGGTGACCCGTTCCTATCTGTTCGATTACCTGCTGCGTAACGAGAAGGTGCGCGACGAGTTGCTGGTGTCGCAGCGCATCGATCAGGTCTATCACCATTACGCGATTCTTCGTCCGACCGCGCCGATCACCGGCGCGGCGTTTGGCAAGTTGTTGCAGGGTTTGCGCGACAACGGTGAAATGCTGAAGATTTTCGATCCGTACAAGATTGCCGTAGTGCCGGTGCCTCACCACTGAGGCAGCGATTTCTGGGCAAAGCCTAAATTTTCCCTCCCGGATCACGTCCCATCGTTGAACTGTCGACGATTATCGTGAGCCCGACCCATGTCCAATCTGAATGACCTGACTTCCCTGGCCTTGCCTGCGGGCAGTCAACTGATCGCTGATGTCAGCGAAAACCGTCTGAGCCTGAGCCTGGACGGACAACCGCTGATCCGCTTGCGCCTCGATCGAGACGCAAAGGGGCCGATCCAGATCGATGAGCGTTTTGCGTTGCCGCCCGGGCAGGCGTTGTGGGCAGCCTGTTACTGGCTGTTCGCACGGGATCCGGCGTGCCGTCAATTGACCTGGCAACTCGATCAGCCACCGACCGAAGCCTTGCTCAGTGGCTTGCTGGTGAGCACCGAAGTGGCCGGCGAATATCGCTGCGAGCGCACGCTGTTCTGGCAGTTGCCGCAACCGTGGCTCGGCACTTCGCTGAGTGGTAGTTATCCGCAGCAGATGGTCATCAGCCAGGGCAAGCGTCATCCGCTGCGGCCAGTCAAACCGCGCGGTGAAGTGTATCGGCGTTTCGATGCCCGCCTTGGTGCGTGGATTTCCCTGCGCACTGTAGAGATCGAAGCAGACCTGGCGCGCTTCAACCGCTGGCAGAACAGCCCGCGCGTTGCCAGTTTCTGGCAGGAAGAGGGCAGCCTCGAGAAGCATCGCGAATACCTGAGCAAGCTCGATGCTGACCCGCATACGCTGACGCTGATTGGCTGTTTCGATGATCAGCCGTTTGCCTATTTCGAAGCCTACTGGGCCAAGGAAGATCGCATCGCGCCGTTCTACGATGCCGACAACTACGATCGCGGTATTCACATGCTGGTCGGCGAGGAAGAGCACCGTGGTCCGCATAAAGTGGCGAGCTGGTTATCGGCGCTGGTGCATTACCTGTTTCTTGATGATCCGCGCACTCAGCGGGTGGTCGCCGAGCCGCGGGCCGACAACGCGAAGATGATCGGCCATATGCAGAATCAGTGCTTTCACTGCGAGAAGGAATTCGACTTTCCGCACAAGCGCGCGGCGCTGATGATGCTGGGGCGTGAGCGGTTTTTTGATCGCTGCAAGTTGGCTTGAGGTCATTTAAAAGCAAAAGATCGCAGCCTTCGGCAGCTCTTACAGAGGAATGCATTTCCATGTAGGAGCTGCCGAAGGCTGCGATCTTTTTTATCTGTCGGCGCGGTCTCAGCGACGACCCACGGCTACCGCATCCTGACGGCTGCCCGAGACCTTGCGGCAGTGCACCAGTGCATCACGAATCATGAAGTTGACCAGGGTTGGCGAAACGCCCAGTTCCTTGGCGATGTCCTTTTGCGGCACGCCGTGCAGCCGGTACATCTCGAACGCATAGCGCGTGCGGCTGGGCAGTTCGGTCAGCGCGTCGGCGATGTTTTCCAGGGTCGAGAAATTGATATGCGAGGTTTCCGGCGAAGCACCCTGGATGACCACATTCAGACCTTCCTCTTCAGGGCCGGAGTACTTCTGCTCAAGCGCCTGTTTGCGGTAATGATCGATGGCGAGGTTGCGCACGATCTGGAACAGATAGCTCAGTTGAGCCTTGATCGACGACGTGATCGGTGGCGCCGATTGCAGTCGGAAAAACGCATCCTGCACCACATCTTCGGCGCGCGACCGGCAGCCGGTAATGCGGGCTGCAATCTTGACCAGAATCAGTCGATTGTCGACGAATGCCTGAAGTAGCGGTGAATCGCACTTGCTTGTGGATACTTGTTCCGTCATGGAAATCACCTTGCTGCCAAATAGGTTCGTGGGACGCCTTGGGGGATGGGGGCGTCCTACACATCGAGCGACAAATTATGTTGAATGATAATGATTGTCAATTGAGAAAGAGAAGTAATGCGCCACAAAGGTGCGTTCTGAGAACTGCGACACGCCGCCACACCCCGGCCCCATTGGCGATCCAGCCTGCCGACTAATTATTTCAAGACGTCATCCGTTCTCATTGGTGAATGGTTCCCGGTGCACAACCCCGGCCACACCGCATTCCGCAGCCTTGCGCGGTCGGCACAGACCGCGCCCTGCATGCCCTTCGAGGGGCGTGACGCAGCAAACCCGATTCCATTAGCAAGCCGAATTCAGGCAGGAAACCTCATGACCGACGCGTTCGAACTCCCCAGCACCCTGGTCCAAGCCCTCCAGCGCCGCGCGGCCCTGACGCCGGATCGACTGGCCTTGCGTTTTCTCGCCGAAAACGAAGAGCAGGCTGTGGTACTCAGTTATCGTGAGCTGGATGAGCGCGCACGCATGATCGCCGCCGCGTTGCAGGCTGACGCTGAATTCGGCGACCGTGCGGTGCTGCTGTTTCCCAGCGGTCCGGATTACGTCGCGGCATTTTTTGGCTGCCTATACGCCGGCGTGATCGCAGTGCCGGCCTATCCGCCGGAATCCGCGCGCCGTCACCATCAGGAGCGTTTGCTGTCGATCATTGCCGACGCCGAACCGCGTCTGCTGCTGACCAGCGCCGACCTGCGCGACGCCTTGCAGCAGATCGAGGGTGCGCCGCCGTTGTTGTGTGTCGACACTCTCGACAAGACACTGGCGCAAAACTGGGTTGAACCGAGCCTGCCGCAAGACCACATCGCCTTCCTGCAATACACCTCCGGTTCGACTGCACTGCCCAAAGGCGTGCAAGTCAGCCACGGCAATCTGGTCGCCAACGAACTCCTGATCCGTCACGGTTTCGGCATCGACGTGAACCCTGACGATGTCATCGTCAGCTGGCTGCCGCTGTACCACGACATGGGTTTGATCGGTGGTCTGCTGCAGCCAATTTTCAGCGGCGTGCCATGCATTCTGATGTCGCCGGCGTACTTCCTCGGTCGGCCATTGCGCTGGCTGGAAGCGATCAGCGAATACGGCGGCACCATCAGCGGCGGACCGGACTTCGCCTATCGCTTGTGCAGCGAACGGGTCAGCGAGTCGGCGCTGGAACGTCTCGATCTGAGTCGCTGGCGCGTGGCCTATTCCGGTTCCGAGCCAATCCGTCTCGACACCCTGGAGCGCTTCGCCGAGAAGTTCGCCGCATGTGGTTTCAGTGAGCACAACTTCATGGCCTCGTACGGTTTGGCCGAAGCCACGCTGTTCGTCGCCGGCACCCCGCGCGGCACCGGTATCCCGGCACTGCGCGTGGACGATCAGGCGCTGGCACAAAACCGCGCCGAGCCGGGCGATGGCAGCCCAATCATGAGTTGTGGTATCAGCCAACCGGAACACGCGGTGCTGATCGTCGAGCCAAACACACTCGTCGAACTCGCCGACAACGCGGTCGGCGAAGTCTGGGCCGCAGGCCCGAGCATCGCCCACGGCTACTGGCGCAATCCTGAAGCGAACGCCAAGACCTTCGTCCAGCACGCCGGCCGCACCTGGCTGCGCACCGGCGACCTGGGCTTCATGCGCGACGGTGAGCTGTTCATCACCGGACGCCTGAAAGACATGCTGATCGTGCGCGGCCACAACCTGTATCCACAGGACATCGAAAAAACGGTCGAGAACGAAGTGGAAGTGGTGCGCAAGGGTCGCGTCGCTGCATTTGCGGTCAATCAGGATGGCGAGGAGGGCATCGGCATTGCGGCGGAAATCAGCCGCAGCGTGCAGAAAATCCTCCCGCCGGAGGCGTTGATCAAAGCCATTCGCCAAGCCGTGGCTGAGGCTTTTCAGGAAGCCCCGAGCGTGGTGGTGCTGCTTAATCCCGGCGCCTTGCCGAAAACTTCCAGTGGCAAATTGCAGCGCTCGGCGTGCCGCAATCGTCTGGCCGATGGCAGCCTCGACAGCTACGCGGTGTTCCCGTCGAGCACCGCTGAAAGCCAGGGCGCAGTCACCAGCGCCTCAGAACTTGAGGGCTTGATCGGCAAGATCTGGGCTGAGCAACTCAACGTCAAACAGGTCAACGCCGACGATCACTTCTTCCTGCTCGGCGGCAACTCGATCGCCGCTACGCAAGTGGTCGCCCGCGTGCGTGAAGAGCTCGCGCTTGAGCTGAACCTGCGCCTGTTGTTCGAAGCACCGACCCTGTCAGCGTTCGCCGCAGCCGTTGCGCAACAGCAGCAGGACGGCGGCAGCGCCCAAGGTGCAATCACCACACTGTCGCGCAGCGAGCCGATGCCGCAATCGCTGGCACAAAACCGTTTGTGGATCACCTGGCAACTCGACCCACAGAGCAGCGCCTATAACATTCCCGGTGCCCTGCGTTTGCGCGGCGAACTGGACGAAGACGCCTTGCATGCCAGCTTCCAGCAACTGATCGAGCGCCACGAATCCCTGCGCACGCGTTTCTTCGAGCGCGACGGCGTGGCTCTGCAACAAGTGATTGCCGGCACCGAATTCAACCTGCAACTGATCGACATCAGCGACTTGCCGGCGCCCGAGCGCGAGGCCCGTGCGCAACAAATCCGCGAAGACGAAGCACGCACCCGGTTCGACCTGGAAAAAGGTCCGCTGCTGCGGGTGACGCTGGTGCGTCTCGACGACGAAGATCACCAATTGCTGGTGACGCTGCACCACATCATTGCCGACGGCTGGTCCCTGAACGTATTGATCGACGAATTCTCGCGCCTTTACGCCGCTGCTTCGCAAGGAGCGACAGCCAACCTCGCGCCATTGCCAACCCAGTACGCCGACTACGGCAGCTGGCAGCGTCAATGGCTAGCGCAAGGCGAGAGCGCGCGGCAACTGGCCTGGTGGAAAGCGCAGTTGGGCGACGAGCATCCAGCGCTGGAGCTGGCCACCGATTACCCACGATCCGCCAAACAAACTCACAGCGCCGCACGTCACTCCGTGCGTCTGGGCGCGAGCCTCAGCGATGCGATCCGTAACACGGCACAGGCTGAGCAATCGACCCCGTTCATGCTGTTGCTCGCGGCATTCCAGAGCCTGCTGCATCGCTACAGCGGTCAGCGCGACATCCGCATCGGCGTACCGAACGCCAACCGTCCACGCCTGGAAACCCAGGGCCTGATCGGCTTCTTCATCAACACCCAAGTGCTGCGAGCAGAGATCGATTCGCGCCTGTCATTCGTTGCGCTGTTGGCCCAGACCCGCAACGCCACACTCGGTGCCCAGGCGAATCAGGATCTGCCCTTCGAACAACTCCTCGAAGCCTTCCCGCAGGCCCGCGAACAAGGTCTGTTCCAGGTCATGTTCAACCACCAGCAACGTGATCTGAGTGCGCTCAAACGTCTGCCGGGTCTGCTCGCCGAAGAACTGCCGTGGCACAGCCGCGAAGCCAAGTTCGACCTGCAATTGCACAGCGAAGAAGACCGTAACGGTCGCCTGACCCTGTCTTTCGACTACGCCAGCGAACTGTTCGATGTGGCGACCATCGAGCGTCTGGCCGAGCATTTCAGCAATCTGTTGTGCGACGTCTGCGAACGTCCGGAGCAAGCCATCGGTGATCTGCAACTGCTGACCGCCACTGAGCACGATCAGCAACAACACTGGGGCGTTGCGCCATGCACCCCGGCGCAACAATGGCTGCCAGAACTGCTCAATGAACAGGCGCGCCTGACCCCGGAACGCACCGCGCTGGTGTGGGACGGTGGCAGCCTCGATTTCGCCGAACTGCACACGCAAGCCAACCGCCTTGCGCATTATCTGCGCGACAAAGGCGTCGGCCCGGATGTCTGCGTGGCCATTGCCGCCGAGCGTTCGCCGCAACTGCTGATCGGCCTGCTGGCGATCATCAAGGCCGGCGGCGCCTATGTGCCATTGGACCCGGATTACCCGGCGGATCGCCTGGCTTACATGCTCAGCGACAGCGGCGTCGAACTGCTGCTGACCCAAACCGAATTGCTCGGCCGCTTGCCGGCCAGCGATGGCGTCAGTGTCATCGCCATGGACGCGTTGCACTTGGAAAACTGGCCGAGCCAGGCACCGGGCTTGCACCTGCACGGCGACAACCTCGCTTACGTGATTTACACCTCGGGTTCCACCGGCCAACCGAAAGGCGTCGGCAACACCCACGCGGCACTGGCCGAGCGTCTGCAATGGATGCAGAACACCTACCGCCTCGATGAAACCGATGTGCTGATGCAAAAGGCACCGATCAGTTTCGACGTGTCGGTGTGGGAATGCTTCTGGCCACTGATCACCGGCGCGCGTCTGTTGATTGCCGGCCCCGGCGAACATCGCGATCCGCATCGCATCGCCCAGTTGGTTCAGGCCTATGGCGTGACCACGCTGCACTTTGTGCCGCCATTGCTCTCGCTGTTCATCGACGAACCACTGAGCACTGAATGCACCAGCCTGCGCCGGGTGTTCTCCGGCGGCGAAGCGCTGCCAGCCGAACTGCGCAACCGCGTCCTCGCGCAACTGCCAGCGGTGCAACTGCACAACCGTTACGGCCCGACCGAAACCGCGATCAACGTCACCCACTGGCATTGCACCACTGCCGATGGTGAGCGCTCGCCGATTGGTCGTCCGCTGGGCAACGTGATCTGCCGCGTGCTCGACGCCGATCTCAATCCAGTGCCGGCAGGCGTGCCGGGTGAGTTGTGCATCAGCGGTATCGGCCTGGCTCGTGGTTACCTTGGTCGTCCATCGATGACCGCTGAACGTTTTGTGGTCGATCCATTGGGCGAGCAGGGCGCCCGTTTGTACCGTACCGGTGACCGTGCGCGCTGGACCTCCGATGGCGTGATCGAATACCTCGGCCGTCTCGATCAGCAAGTCAAACTGCGTGGCTTTCGCGTCGAACCGGAAGAAATCGAAGCACGCTTGCTCGCACAGGACGGCGTCGCCCAAGCCGTGGTCCTGGTGCGTGAAACCGCTGCCGGCGCGCAATTGATCGGCTACTTCACCGCCACCGATGCCAGCGAAGATCACGACGAACAAAACACTCGCCTGAAAACCACGCTGGCCGCCGAGCTGCCGGAATACATGGTCCCGGCGCAACTGATGCGTCTCGACGCCATGCCACTCAGCCCCAGCGGCAAACTCGACCGCCGCGCCTTGCCCGAGCCGCAATGGCAAGTGCGTGAACACGTCGAACCGGTCACTGCACTTGAACAGCAGATCGCCGCGATCTGGCGCGAAGTGCTCGGTCTGCCTCAAGTCGGTCTGCGCGACGACTTCTTCGCCCTTGGTGGCCACTCGCTGCTGGCCACGCAAATCATCTCGCGTACTCGTCAGGCCTGCGACGTCGAGCTGCCGTTGCGCGCCTTGTTCGAACACAGCGAACTCGGTGATTTTGCCGAACAGATCCACCTGATCCAGGCCAGCGGTCGCACGAACAAACAGCCACCGATCGACAAGGTTGATCGCAGCCAACCGGTGCCGTTGTCGTACTCGCAACAGCGCATGTGGTTCCTCTGGCAGATGGAGCCGGACAGCCCGGCGTACAACGTTGGCGGCATGGCGCGCCTGCGCGGCGTGTTGCATGTCGAGTGTTTCGAGGCGGCGTTGCAAGCGCTGATCCTGCGCCACGAAACCCTGCGCACCACGTTCCCGAGCGTCGACGGCGTCGCCCGTCAGCAGGTGCATGGCGAAACCGGTGTGCGCATGGGTTGGAAGGATTTTTCAAAACTTGCCGCCGATGTGCGTGAGCAAAAGGTTCAGCAACTGGCCGATGACGAAGCTCATCTGCCGTTCGATCTGGAAACCGGCCCGCTGCTGCGCGCCTGTCTGGTGAAGACTGCCGAGCACGAACATTACTTTGTCCTGACTCTGCACCACATCGTCACCGAAGGCTGGGCGATGGATATTTTCGCCCGAGAACTCAGTGCGCTGTACGAAGCCTTTGTCGATGACCGTGATTCGCCGCTTGAGCCGCTGCCGGTGCAGTACCTCGACTACAGCGTCTGGCAACGCAACTGGCTGGAATCCGGCGAGCGTCAGCGCCAACTCGACTACTGGACCGCGCAACTCGGTCGTGAACATCCGCTGCTGGAATTGCCGGGTGACCGTCCGCGTCCCCCAGTGCAAAGCCATCAGGGTGAGCTGTTCCGTTTCGACCTTAGCGACGAACTCGCCGCGCGGGTTCGTGCGTTCAACGCGCAAAACGGTCTGACCCTGTTCATGACCATGACCGCCGCACTCGCGACGCTGCTTTACCGCTATAGCGGCCAGACTGATCTGCGCATTGGCGCGCCGGTGGCCAACCGCATTCGCCCGGAAAGTGAAGGGCTGATCGGTGCATTCCTCAACACCCAAGTGCTACGTTGCCAGCTCGACGGCATGATGTCGGTCGGCGAACTCTTCGAGCAGGTGCGTCACACCGTGATCGAAGGCCAGTCGCATCAGGATCTGCCATTCGATCATCTGGTTGAAGCCTTGCAACCGCCGCGCAGCGCTGCGTACAACCCGCTGTTTCAGGTGATGTGCAACGTGCAGCGCTGGGAATTCCAGCAGAGCCGCATGCTCGCTGGCATGACCGTCGAGTACCTGGCCAACGATGCACGAGCGACCAAGTTCGACCTCAACCTGGAAGTCACCGACCTCGACCATCGCCTCGGTTGCTGCCTGACTTACAGCACCGATCTGTTCGACGAGCCGACCATCGCGCGCATGGCCAAGCATTGGCGCAATCTGCTCGAAGCGCTGATCGCCGATCCGCAACAGCGCCTCAGTGAATTGCCGCTGCTCGATGCGCCTGAGCAACAGCACCTGCTCGATAGCCTCGGCATCGAGTCGGGTGAGCATCGTCTCGATCAGTGCATCCATCACCTGTTCGCCGAACAGGCGCTGGCGCGCAAAGACGCGCCGGCCCTGACCTTCGCCGGGCAGACCCTGAACTACGCCGAACTCGACGCCCGCGCCAATCGTCTGGCCTGGGCCTTGCGTGAGCGCGGTGTCGGCCCGCAAGTGCGCGTTGGCCTGGCGCTGCAGCGTTCGCTGGAAATGGTCATCGGCCTGCTGGCGATTCTCAAGGCCGGCGGTGCGTACGTGCCGCTAGACCCGGAATACCCGCTCGACCGTCTGCATTACATGATCGAAGACAGCCGCATCGGCCTGCTGCTCAGTGATCGCGCCATGTTCAAAGCTCTCGGCGATCTGCCGCCAAGTGTGGCGCGCTGGTGTCTGGAAGACGACAGCGCGGCACTCGCCGCTTACCCGGCCAGCGAGCTGCCGTTTATCAGTCTGCCGCAGCATCAGGCGTACCTGATTTACACCTCGGGTTCGACCGGTAAACCGAAAGGCGTGGTGGTCTCCCACGGTGAAATTGCTATGCACTGCCAAGCCGTGATCGAACGTTTCGGCATGCGCCCGGACGACTGCGAACTGCATTTCTATTCGATCAACTTCGACGCGGCGACCGAGCGTCTGTTGGTGCCGTTGCTCAGTGGCGCGCAGGTGGTGTTGCGTGCGCAGGGTCAGTGGGACGCGGAAGAAATCTGCGGTTTGATCCGCACGTATAAAATCAACGTGCTTGGTTTCACCCCGAGCTACGGCAGCCAGTTGGCGCAGTTCCTCTCAACGCAAAACGAAATCTTGCCGGTGCGGATGATCATTACCGGCGGCGAAGCGCTGACCGGTGAACACCTGCAACGGATTCGCGCGGCGTTCAAACCGGCGATGTTCTTCAACGCTTACGGCCCGACCGAAACCGTGGTCATGCCGCTGGCCAGTCTGGCGCCGGAGGTGCTGGACGAGGGCGCCGGCAGCGTGCCGATTGGCAGCGTGATTGGCGCGCGTGTCGCGTACATTCTCGACGCCGATTTGGCATTGGTACCGCAAGGTGCGACCGGTGAGTTGTTCGTCGGTGGGGCCGGTCTGGCGCAGGCGTATCACGACCGTCCGGGCATTACCGCCGAGCGTTTTGTCGCTGACCCGTTCGCCACCGATGGCGGGCGCATGTATCGCACCGGTGACCTGGTGCGCCAGCGTGCCGATGGTTTGGTGGAATATTTGGGACGAATCGACCATCAGGTGAAAATCCGTGGATTCCGTATCGAACTGGGCGAAATCGAAACGCGTCTGCTTGATCACGATTCGATCCGTGAAGCCGTGGTGCTCGCACTGGATGCCCCGAGCGGCAAACAACTGGTTGGCTATCTGGTCACCGAAGTTGCTGAGCAAAGTGAAGCCCGTCAGGCTGAACTGCGCGACGCCCTCAAGGCGCACCTCAAGGCACAACTGCCGGATTACATGGTGCCGACCCACCTGATTCTGCTGGCGAGCATGCCGCTGACCGCCAACGGCAAACTCGACCGCCGCGCCTTGCCGGCGCCGGATCCTGAGTTGAATCGTCAGGACTACGTCGCGCCGAGTAACGAACTGGAGCAGACCCTGGCGCAGATCTGGTGCGAGGTACTCAACGTCGAACAGGTCGGCCTCAACGACAACTTCTTCGAACTCGGCGGCGATTCGATTCTGTCGATTCAAGTGGTCAGCCGTGCGCGTCAGCAAAGTATTCATTTCAGCCCGCGTGATCTGTTCCAGCATCAGACCGTACAGACTTTGGCCGCTGTAGCCAGTCGTACCGAGCAGGTGACGGCCGAGCAGGGCCTGGTGGCTGGCGAATCGGCCCTGACGCCGATTCAACATTGGTTCTTCGACACGGAAATCCCTGAACGTCAGCACTGGAACCAGGCGTTGTTGCTGGAGCCAACTGTGGCGCTGGAACCGCATCGTCTGGAGCAGGCGCTGCTGGCGGTGATTGAGCAGCATGACGCCTTGCGTCTGCGCTTCAGCGAGGCCAATGCTGAGTGGCAAGCCACGCATCAACCGGTGTCCGACGTTGCTGTTCTCTGGCAAGTACGCGTCGCGTCGATGGACAAGTGCGAAGCGCTGTTCGCTGATGCCCAACGCAGCTTGAATCTTGCGCAAGGTCCGTTGTTGCGTGCCCTGCTGGTTGACGGCCCTGAAGGTCAGCAACGCCTGTTCATCGCGATTCATCACTTGGTGGTCGACGGCGTGTCGTGGCGCGTTTTGCTCGACGATCTGCAAACCGTGTATCGCCAACTCGACGCCGAACAAGCGGTAAAACTGCCGGCGAAAACCAGCTCTTTCAAGGACTGGGCTGCGCGTTTGCAGGCCTACGCCGGCAGCGAATCACTGCGCGAAGAACTCGACTGGTGGCAGACCCAACTGGCCGGGCCGAACGCTGATCTGCCCTGCGAAAATCCACAGGGCGGCCAGCAGAATCGTCACGCACAAACCGTCAGCGTGCGCCTCGATGCCGAGCACACCAAACAGTTATTGCAACAGGCTCCGGCGGCCTATCGCACGCAGGTCAATGACCTGCTGCTGACGGCGTTGGCCCGAGTGTTGTGCCGCTGGAGCGGTCAACCGTCGGCGCTGATTCAACTGGAGGGTCATGGCCGCGAAACCCTGTTCGACGAGATCGACCTGACCCGCACCGTCGGCTGGTTCACCAGCGCTTACCCGCTGCGTCTGACCCCGCACAACATCGAAGAAGCTGCGGGGCAGGGCGCTTCGATCAAGGCAATCAAGGAGCAGCTGCGCGCGGTGCCGCACAAAGGCCTCGGTTATGGCGTGCTGCGTTATCTCGCCGATGACCTCAGCCAGCGCAGCATGGCCGCGCTGCCGCATGCGCCGGTCACCTTCAACTACCTCGGCCAGTTCGACCAGAGCTTCGGCAGTGATGCGCTGTTCCGTCCGCTGGACGAGCCGGTCGGTGCCGCCCACGATCCGCAGGCGCCATTGCCCAACGAGTTGAGCATCGACAGCCAGGTTTACGGCGGTGAATTGCTCCTGCGCTGGACCTTCAGCGCCGAGCGTTATGACGCGCAAACCATCAACGATCTGGCCGACGCCTACCTTGGTGAACTGCAAAGCCTGATCACCCATTGCCTGCAAGACGAGGCCGGCGGCCTGACGCCATCGGACTTCCCGCTGGCCAGACTGACTCAGGCGCAACTCGATGCCTTGCCGGTGCCGGCCGCGCACATCGAAGACGTTTATCCGCTGACGCCGATGCAGGAAGGCATGTTGCTGCACACCTTGCTCGAACCGGGCACTGGCCTGTACTACATGCAGGATCGCTACCGCATCAACAGCGAACTCGACCCGCAGCGTTTCGCTGAGGCCTGGCAAGCGGTGGTCGCCCGTCACGAAGCGCTGCGAGCCTCGTTCTGCTGGAACGTCGGCGAAGACATGCTGCAAGTGATTCATACGCCGGGTCGTACGCCAATCGAATATCTGGACTGGAGCGCCATTGCTGAAAACGAGCAGGAACCGAAGCTGCAAGCCCTGCTGAAAAGCGAGCGCGAGGCCGGTTTCGATCTGCTCAATCAGGCGCCGTTCCACTTGCGCCTGATCAAGGTCGGCGCGGCGCGTTACTGGTTCATGATGAGCAACCACCACATCCTCATCGATGCCTGGTGCCGCTCGTTGCTGATGAACGACTTCTTCGAGATTTACACCGCACTGGGTGAGGACCGTGAAACGCAACTCGCCGTGCCGCCGCGTTATCGTGATTACATTGGCTGGCTGCAACGTCAGAGCCTGGCCGAGGCGCGGCAGTGGTGGCAGCACAATCTGCAAGGGTTTGAGCGCACCACGCCGATCCCGAGCGACCGTCCATTCCTGCGTGAACATGCCGGTGAAAGCGGCGGCATGGTCGTCGGCGACCGCTACACCCGCCTCAAAGTCGAGGACGGGGCGCGTCTGCGGGAACTGGCGCAGGCCCATCAACTGACCATCAACACCTTCGCCCAAGCGGCGTGGGCCTTGGTCCTGCGGCGCCTGAGCGGCGATCGTGACGTGCTCTTCGGTGTGACCGTGGCCGGGCGCCCGGTGGACATGCCGGAAATGCAGCGAACTGTCGGCCTGTTCATCAACAGCATCGCGCTGCGGGTGAAAATGCCTGAGGACGATCAGCGCAGCAGCGTGCGTCAGTGGCTCAGTGATTTGCTCGACAGCAACATGCAACTGCGCGAGTACGAATACCTGCCGTTGGTGAACATCCAGGAACAGAGCGAATTGCCGAAAGGCCAGCCGCTGTTCGACAGCCTGTTTGTCTTCGAAAACGCCCCGGTGGAAGTTTCGGTACTCGATCATGCGCAGAGCTTGAATGCGACTTCGGACTCGGGCCGTACGCACACCAACTTCCCGCTGACGGCGGTGTGTTACCCAGGCGATGACCTCGGTCTGCACCTGTCGTATGACCAGCGTTATTTCGACGAATCGACCATCGAACGCATGCTCGGCGAGTTCAAACGTCTGCTGCTGGCGCTGGTCGATGGCTTCCATGGCGACATGGCCGATCTGCCGCTGCTAGGCACAGAGGAACAGGACTTCCTGCTGCACGGTTGCAACCAGAGTGCCCACGATTATCCGCTGGAGCAAAGCTACGTTGCGCTGTTCGAAGCGCAGGTCGCCGCGCATCCGCAACGGATTGCCGCTACGTGCCTTGATCAACAACAGAGCTACGTCGAGCTGAACCACAACGCCAACCGTCTCGGTCATGCACTGATCGCCGCCGGTGTGCAGATGGATCAACCGGTGGCCTTGCTCGGCGAACGTAACCTTGATCTGCTCGGCATGATCATCGGCAGCTTCAAGGCCGGCGCGGGTTATCTGCCGCTGGATCCGGGCCTGCCGAGCCAGCGTCTGCAACGCATCATCGAGCTGAGTCGCACGCCGGTGCTGGTCTGCTCCAAAGCATGCTTTGAACAAGCGCAGACTTTGCTGGATGAATTCAGCTGCGCCAATCGCCCGCGCTTGCTGGTGTGGGAGGAGATTCAGGCGGCAGCGACTTCGGCGCAGAACCTGGGCATTTACAGCGGCCCGGACAACCTCGCCTACGTGATCTACACCTCGGGCTCCACCGGCCTGCCGAAAGGCGTGATGGTCGAGCAGCGCGGGATGCTCAATAACCAGTTGAGCAAGGTGCCGTACTTGGATCTGAGTGATGCCGATGTGATTGCACAGACCGCTTCGCAAAGCTTCGATATTTCGGTCTGGCAGTTCCTTGCCGCGCCGTTGTTCGGAGCGCGAGTGGACATCGTGCCGAACACCATCGCCCACGATCCGCAAGGTTTGCTGGTGCATGTGCAAGCGCAGGGCATCACCGTGCTGGAGAGTGTGCCCTCGTTGATTCAGGGCATGCTCGCCTCGGAGCGCCTGAGTCTTGATGGCTTGCGCTGGATGCTGCCGACCGGTGAAGCAATGCCGCCGGAGCTGGCGCACCAATGGCTGCTGCGTTATCCGGACATTGGTTTGGTCAATGCGTACGGCCCGGCGGAGTGCTCGGACGACGTGGCGTTCTTCCGCGTCGACATGGCCTCGACGCGCGGCAGTTACCTGCCGATCGGCACGCCGACCGACAACAACTTGCTGTACCTGGTCGATGGCGCGCTGGAACTGGTGCCGTTGGGCGCAGTGGGTGAGTTGTGTGTTGCCGGGACCGGCGTCGGGCGCGGTTATGTCAGCGATCCGTTGCGTACGGCGCCGGTGTTTGTACCAAACCCGTTCGGTGCGCCGGGCGAGCGTCTGTATCGCACCGGTGACTTGGCGCGGCGTCGCAGTGACGGTGTGCTGGAGTACGTCGGCCGGGTCGATCACCAAGTGAAGATTCGCGGTTATCGCATCGAGCTGGGTGAGATCGAAGCGCGCCTGCATGAACAGCCGGAAGTGCGCGATGGCGCGGTCGCTGTGCAGGAGGGCGTCAACGGTAAACACTTGGTCGGTTATCTGGTTGCGGCCGATTCAGCACTCAATCCGAGCGAACGCCTGGAGCGGATCAAGCAGCGCCTGCGCGCCGAACTGCCAGAGTACATGGTGCCGCTGCACTGGTTGTGGCTCGAGCAAATGCCGCTGAATGCCAACGGCAAGCTCGACCGCAAGGCCCTCCCGGAGCTGGAGATCGGCCTGTTGCAGAGCCAGGATTATCTGGCCCCGCGCAATGATCTTGAACAGACGTTGGCTGATATTTGGGCCGAGGTGCTGAAGGTCGAAAAGGTCGGTGTACGCGACAACTTCTTCGAGCTGGGCGGGCATTCGTTGCTGGCCACGCAGATCGCCTCGCGGGTGCAGAAAACCCTGCAACGCGATGTGCCGCTGCGGGCGATGTTCGAGTGCAGCACGGTGGAGGAGTTGGCTGAGTACGTCGATGGATTGGCGGCGAGTGATATCACCGAGGAGAAGGTTGATCGGTTGAATGATCTGATGGCGGAGCTGGAGGGCTTCTAGTTCCTTAGCGCCTGCAATGGCCTCATCGCGAGCAGGCTCACTCCTACAGGGGAACGCATTCCAAAATGTAGGAGTGAGCCTGCTCGCGATGAGGCCGGTACATTCATGTACATTTCCAAGGTTGACGATAAAGAACCGGCAGCTCAGTCTGCCGGTTCTCTTTTTTGTCGCGGGGGTGGTCGATGCCTTTTTTCACGGTTGACGGACAAGCGCTGCATTACATTGATCAAGGCACTGGTCCGGCAGTTTTGCTGGCCGGCAGTTATCTGTGGGATCAGGCCATGTGGGCGCCGCAGATCGCCGCGTTATCGCCGCACTATCGGGTGATTGCGCTGGATCTGTGGGGCCACGGTGAGTCGGGACGGTTGCCTGAAGGCACGACATCACTGGATGACATTGCCAGTCAGGCGCAGGCTCTGCTCGATCATCTGGATATCGACCGTGTCACCCTGATTGGCCTGTCGGTCGGTGGCATGTGGGGCGTGCGTCTGGCGTTGTCGGCACCGCAACGGATCAACGGTCTGGTATTGATGGACACCTACGTTGGCGTCGAACCTGAACCCACCCGTCAGTATTACTTCTCGCTGTTCAAGCAAATTGAGGAAACCGGCGAAATCTCCGAGCAACTACTGGATATCGTTGTGCCGATTTTCTTCCGTCCGGGGATCGATCCGCAGTCGGCGCTGTATCAGGATTTCCGCGCGAAACTGGCGGCGTACTCTTCGGATCGGCTGCGCGAAAGCATCGTGCCGATGGGGCGAATCACCTTTGGCCGTGATGACTTGTTGCCACGGTTGGGCAAGTTGAATGCGGCGACCACGCTGGTCATGTGCGGCGATCAGGACAAACCACGGCCACCGTCAGAAGCTAAAGAAATGGCCGAGCTGATCGGTTGCCCGTGGGTGTTGGTGCCGGAAGCGGGGCATATCTCCAATCTGGAGAATCCGCAGTTTGTCACCGAGGCGTTGCTTACCTTCCTCAGCGAGCGCAACCGAATTACCGGGTAATTGCACTTCGCGGGCAAGCTCGCTCCGATACTCGACCGCACCCTGACTGAGGACGCGCGGCTAAAAGCAGGAGCGAGCCGGCTTCGCGCGCAGATCCGCCGATGGGGCCAGCCCAGGCACCGCAAAGCTGAAATCTGAGATACTGCCGCCCGCAAAGACAATCATTAAGGGATTGATGTGGAGCAATTTTACTGGCGCGATCTCAAGGATCTTGAGGACAAGTGGGCCGGCTTGAGCGTTGAAGTCAAACGAGCGAAATCAGCCAAACCTCCGCTGCATCTGCAGAGCGGTAACAACGGTCGGATGAAGCTGATGCTCAACGACATCCCGTTGTTTTGGGGCACCATCGCCACCTCGTATTACGGTGCGTGGCTGGTTCGCAATCCGCAGTCCACTCAACTGGACTCGTCACCGGTTCCTGCCATTGGTGCGGCTGACGTTCAGGAACATTTTGATTTACCCCCTGATGAGCGCATCCGCCACTGGTGCCGTTATTTCATCAACAGGTTGATGGATAATCAGGCGGACTTTCTCTATCCCGGCCATTGGGTGGCGCGTCCTCTGCTGCCCGCTGCTGCCCGCTATACCTACGGCGAAGGCGCAAAGGGCTGGTATTTCTCAACGCCTGCAGAAGCTTCCAGCCATTTGCCGAAATGGTACGCGCGCGGTGACGGCATTCTCGACAATGTGCAGCCGCAAACCGTGCATTGGCTCGATTGGGATCTGGGTCATCTGATCGGCTTGCACACGGTGGATCCATTGGCAGGCCGGATGAAATGGTGGCGTAAAAAAGCCAGGGAAGGCAGCTTGCCGCCCATCTTGCTCTGGTATGTGGGCGCGTTGTGCTCGTACGTGATCATCGATGGCCACTACCGGTTGCAGGCAGCGCTCGACGAGGGCATCAAGCCCGACTTTATCGTTTTGAGCTCCACAGAGGCCCGGCAGGTCAAATTGTGCGAAGACACACAACAGCGAGTGTTCAGCTCACTGATGATGCAAAGCGCAAAAAATCCGGATTTTGATGTGCGAACATTGAATCAGGCGCTGATCAGCACCTTTGATGATCGTCCCTATCACTGGGCGGGTACGCACGCCTGGGCGGGCATCACGTCGGATCAACAGTGGATAGCTGAGGTTACGACGTTCCTGAAAGAGCAGGGGACAACGGAGTATCTGGAGGACATTATCGGCCGAAGCGAATATTGATGGCTCCCGCACTGAGGCGGGAGCCAGTAATCGTTACTTGGGGCCGAGAATCTTCACCAACTTGTCCGGCGAAGGCGCGCCTTGTTGCTGTTGCAACTCACCCTTGTCATCCATGTAGAAAATCGCCGGCGTCGCCTGCAAATCCAGGTCTTCCATCAACTGCATGTTCGCTGCCAGTTTGGTCTGCACGGCCGCCGGAATATCTTTCAGCGCTTTGAGCGAGCTGCCCTTGCCTGCTTTTTCGTGATCCTCCAGGGCCTTGGCCGGATCTTTCGCGGCCAGCAACGCGGCGGATTTGCCCGGGCTGTCCTCGCGGATGATGCCAACCATGATGTGCCGCAGTTGCACCTTGCCGGCCTTGACCCATGGCCGTGCCTGTTCCCAGAACATGTTGCAGTACGGGCAGTTCGGATCGCTGAACAGGTACACCGTGCGCGGTGCATCCTTGTTGCCGTCCTGAATCCAGTTGCTCGCCTCGAATTTGGCCCAGACTTCCTTGGCCATCGGCGCATAGACCAGTTTTTGCAGTGGCTCGCTGCTCAGGTCTTTACCGTCGGCGTCGTACAGATTGCCCAGCAACACGTGTTTGCCATCCGGGGTCAGGTACAGCGCCATGCCGCGATTCTGATACTGCGCCGCATACCCGCGCAGGCCATCGGGGGCGTCGAACTGGCCGACGATTTTCGCGCCTTTGGCTTCGATCTGCTTGATCGCCGCGGGCAGTTCTTCAGCAGCCTGCACCGACGGCAAGTGCAGCAGGGCGGTGCCCAGAGTCAGCGTCAGCAGGTGGCGGAGGCGGGGCATGGCAGTTTCCTTGCAGAGGTGGCCGGTGCAGTGGCCGGGTTCGAATTCGGGGTTGGGGTGGCGAAGTTTTCCAGCGCGCGCGCCAGGCTGGCGTTGGACAGCTCACCCAGGTGGCTGGTCAGCAGCCGACCGTCAGGGCTATAGAACAGCGTAGTCGGCAATGCCATGGAACCGACGGCCTGACCCAGCCGACCACTGCGGTCGAACAGCACGTTATTGAGGCTCAGGCCCTGGGTTTCGAGAAACGTCGCCACGCTCTGCATGCTTTCGGCCTGATTGACGAACAGGAAGGTCAGATCCGGGCGTTGTTGCTGAGCGCTTTCCAGCACCGGCATCTCGCGCCGGCACGGCGGGCACCAGGTCGCCCACAGGTTGATTACCAGAGGGCCGCCCTGATAATCGCTGAGCTGGATGGTTTCCCCGGCCGCGTTGCGCAGAGAGATGTCCGGCAGTCGGGTGCCTTGTTCGTAGAGGTTTAACGACAACGTCGCCAACAGCCAGAACGCCACGCCGCTGGCCACGCCAAAACCCAACGGGCGACGCAGCCCTGGACGCCGCCAGCCGCGATACAGGGCGACCAGCAACAGCACGATCACCCCCGGCCAGGCGAGGAAACCACCGTCGCGCAAATCGATGATCTGCCACGGGTCATTGCGATAGTGCGACCAGTACAGCAGCACAAAGGCAATTCGCGCCGCGAGCATGCCCAGCAGAAACAGGCTGAACAATGCTGACTCGGGGTTATCACCGCCACGCTTGGCCACCCGCCAGCCGACAAAGGTCGCCAGCGCCAGGGCACTGATCAGCAGCAGGTGGTTAAGCGCGATGGCAAAGGTGCCGAGGGTGAAAGTCAGCATTAATGGGCATCTCGGGTGGCAGTCCAGTGTTGCAGGAACGTCTCGGCGTCGACTTCGCCGGTGATGCGCTGGCTGCGGCGCTCCAGACCATCAGCACCGATCCAGATGAACGTCGGCGGTCCCGGCACTTTGTAGCGGCTGAGCAGTTCAGCGCTGGCGGCATTGTCGTCGGTGACATCAAGCCTGAGCAGGCGCACGTTGCTCAACGCCTGCATCACGTTGTCCTTACCGAACACCTGCTTCTCCATGATCAGGCAAGACTTGCACCAGTCGGCGTAGTAATCGAGCAGCACCCACTGACCCTGAGCCTTGGCGGCATCGAGTTCGCGTTGCAGCGCCGCTGGCTCCTTGATCGTGGTGAACGCTTCATGACCCGAAGGCGCGGCGGCGCCAGCGCGGCCGGCACTGTAGACCTGCAACGGTTGATACGGATCATCGCTGCCGCCCGCCGCACCAATCACCAGCAAACTGCCCCACAGCCCGAGCAGCAGCGAACTGGCGCCGAACAACTGCGCAACGCGGCCAAAACCTTCGGACTGTTTCCAGGCGCAGAACGCGGCGATCAACAGCAGCGCGCCGCACAGGCCCAGCCATAACGACGCATCCAGCACCGGGCGCAACATCACCAGCGCAGTGGCGAGGAAGAAGAATCCGAACACGCCTTTGAGCAGGTTCATCCACGCACCGGGTTTGGGCAGGAAGCCATTGCCAACGGTCACCAGCAACAGCAGCGGCACACCGATGCCGATGCCCAGCGAAAACAGAATCAAACCACCGTGCAGCGCGTTGCCGGTCTGCGCGATATACAGTAAGACACCCGCCAGTGGCGCGGTCATGCACGGGCCGACCAGCAGACCGGACAATGCACCGAGCGCTCCGGCACCGATCACGCTGCCACCGCTGCGACTGCGCGAGGCGTGTTCCAGGCGATCGCGCAGGGCCACCGGCAATTGCAGTTCAAAGAAGCCAAACATCGGCAACGCCAACACCACGAAGATCGCGGCAAAGGTCCCCAGCAGCCATGGATTTTGCAACCATGCCTGCAGGTTCGCGCCGAGCAGCGCGGCAATCACGCCCATCGCTGCATACACCAGCGCCATGCAAATCACATAACTGCCGGCCAGTACAAATCCGCGACGCGGGGTGGCACCACTGCCGACGACCATTCCGGCCAGAATCGGCAGCATCGGCAATGAGCACGGCGCAAATGCCAGCAGCAAGCCGAAACCGAAAAACGCCAGCAAGCTCCAGCCCAACGCGTGTTCTTGCAGGCTGCTGGCCAGGGCTTGATCCGGTGCCTGGTCGTTCGTTGTCGCTGTTGTCGCCGGTGTTGTCGTGGCTGGCGCTTTACCGCCCAGGTCGATGACCCGGGTTTGCGGTGGATAGCACAGGCCGGCATCGGCACAGCCCTGATAGCCGACCTTGATCTGCCCCGTGGCCGAGGCTGGAATTTTAATTTCCAGCCCTTGGCGATAGACCGGTTGCTCACCGAAAAACTCGTCGCTGTGGGATTCGCCTTCAGGCAGCGCGGGCTGTTGCTCTGCGCTCAGCCCTTCGAATTTCAGGCGTTTCTGATACAGGTAATAACCGTCGGCGATTTGCCAGAACAACTGGGTCTCACCGGATTCTAGGCGCTCGGATGTCAGCACGAATGCCTGGTCGACCAGGAGAAACTCCGGTTTTGTCTCAAATGGATTGTTCCCGGCCTGGGCCAGGCTGGAGATCAGCAGAGCAAACAAAAGAAAAAAATGACGCATGGAGGAGCCTTGTCCCTGTGCAAGTGAGGTGCACAATGGGCGGCGGCGATTAACCGATGATTAACCGCCACGCCCTTGTCGCTGTGACGTTCGGGGCATAATGTCAGCTTAATCGGCCAACTGCCTAATCGGCTTTTTTCTACGGGACTCACCATGCACGTACTGGTTTGCGAAGACGATGAGCTGATTGCCAGCGGCATCGTTGCCGGTCTCACGGCTCAGGGTTTGACCGTTGAGCACGTCAACACCGCATCGAAAGCGCGGGCGATGCTCAAGGTTGCCGAATTTGACGTGATGGTGCTCGATCTCGGCTTGCCCGACGAAGATGGCCTCAAGTTGCTGCAACAACTGCGGCAGAGCGGCCTGGAAATTCCGGTGCTGATTCTGACCGCGCGCGACTCGGTCACCGACCGCGTTGACGGCTTGCAGGCCGGGGCTGACGATTACCTGCTCAAGCCGTTTGATCTGCGCGAACTGTTCGCCCGCCTGCAAACCCTGTTGCGCCGGGTCGCCGGGCGCAGCGTCAATCTGATCGAGCATGGCGCGCTGACGTACGATCCGAGCAGCCGCGAAACCACCCTGGCCGGGCAACCGGTGGACCTGTCGCGTCGCGAGCAGTCGCTGTTGCAGGCGCTGCTGCACAATCGTGGCCGGGTGCTGTCCACCGAGCAATTGAAGGACAGTGTCTACGGCTTCAACGATGAACTGGAAAGCAACGCGCTGAACGTGCACATCCATCACCTGCGCAGCAAGCTGGGCAAAGGCATCGTCGAAACCGTGCGCGGTCTGGGCTATCGCCTTGGCCCGGCCGACGGTGGAGATCAAGGCAAGTGATGAGTCTGCGACTGCGCCTGAGCCTGACCCTCGGCGCTGCATTTGCGCTGATCTGGGCGCTGGCGGCGGCCTGGATGCTCAGTGACCTGCGCAATCAGATGATGTTTTCCCTCGACCAGCGTCTGGTGGCCTCGGCGCGCATGGTCGCCGGGCTGCTGGAACAGTTGCCGACGCTGCCGAGCAAAGGCGAGGGCACGCATTTCAGTGCCGAACAACTGAATATCCCCGGTGGCATGGCCTGTCAGGTCAGCTCCTTGCGTGGGGAAATTCTCGCGCGCAGCCACAACAACCCCGAACAAGCGCTGGAAGCCGAGAAAATGGGCTTCCATGACCAGATGATCGACGGTGCACCGTGGCGCAGCTTCACCCTCGCCCGGGGCGATGTGCGCATTACCACAGCCGACCGGCAGATCGAGCGCGAGGCGCTGAACATGTCGATCCTGCTGGCAGCGTCGGTGCCGGTGGGCGTGGCGCTGCTCGGTTGTCTGTGCCTGTTGTGGCTGGGTATCGGCCAAGGGCTGGCGCCGCTCAACCGTCTACGTGAAGCGTTGATGCGGCGCAATGCCGACTCGCTTGAGCCGTTGCAGATCCAGACCTTCCCCAGCGAATTGAAGCCGCTGCTTGAAACGCAAAATCAGTTGTTTCAACGCATCGGCAAAACCATCGAGCGCGAGCGGCGCCTGACCGGTGACGCGGCGCATGAACTGCGCAGCCCGCTGACGGCGATCAAGACCCACCTGCAAGTTGCGCGCATGACCGATGGCAGCGCCCGCGATCAGTCGCTGGCGCGGGCCGAGGAGGGCGCCGATCGCTTGCATCGCACCCTCGAACAGTTGCTGTTGCTGGCGCGGGTCGAGGGTAGTCTGTCGTTCGATGACGGTTCGCAGTGCAGCGCCGAGCAAGTGGCACGCCTGGCCATTCAGGACGCCACCGGTGGCGAGCACCAGCGCATCAAACTGCAACTGCCGACCGGACTTTCCGTTGCACCGCTGCAAATGCCGGCGGTGCTGTCGATTGCGGCGCTGCGCAATCTGCTCGACAACGCCCTGCGCCATACGCCAGAAGACTGCGCGGTTGAGCTGAGCCTGGAAACCATTGGCAACCGTGTGCGGTTTGTCGTGCGCGACCATGGCCCGGGGATTGCGGCGGATGATCTGCAACACCTGACCCAACGCTTCTGGCGCAACGGCCAGAGCACCGGTTGCGGCCTTGGCCTGGCGATTGTTCAGGCGATCGTCCAGCGCTGCGACTGCGCCCTGCATTTCGACAGCCGCCCGGATGGCCTGAGTGTCGAGCTGACCATGCCATTGCAACCTGTCTGATTCCAGTAGAGCTTGTGTAGGAGCTGCCGAAGGCTGCGATCTTTTGATTTTGTTTTTCAAGATCAAGATCAAAAGATCGCAGCCTTCGGCAGCTCCTACAGGAAATCGCGCCAGACACATCAAATGTAACTTTTCGACATTCGCTATCCGGCAGAGGTGGGGGTAAGGTCAACGCAGCTTTGACTCAATGGATTGAGGGAATTGCGCCATGGAAGCACCCATCTGCATTCGTCCCGCCACACTGGCCGACGCCGGCATCATCAGCCGCATCATCGAACGTTCGATCCGTATCGGTTGTGCGCTCGACCACCGTAACGATCCGACACGGGTCAGCACCTGGATCACTCAGCAATCCGCCGACTTCATCAGCGCCCGCCTCGCCGACCCGCACTTCTATTTATGCATGGCTTTACTGGCGGACAAACCGGTCGGTGTCGGCATGGCACAGGCCAGTGGTGACATTTCCCTGTGTTACGTGCAGCCGGAATCCTTTCGCCGGGGCGTCGGGCGCGCGTTGATGCACGATCTGGAAGGCTGGTTGCGGGTTCGCGACGTTGCTCAAGCGAATCTCAACAGCACGCGCACCGGCCGTACTTTTTATCGCCGTCTGGGCTATCGCGAGTCAGCGCCGCCCGTCGAATACCAAGGCGTGCAGACCCTGCCCATGCACAAGTCGTTGGCAGCGCCGGCCTGACAACACGATCACGGGCTAAATCCTCAGGCCCCTTAAGCGTTTCCAGAACAGGAAAACCTGCAAGTGCGCCCCGCGATCGGAATGCGCACCTGTCCGGTGTGCTGTTTTGGTCACTATCCATAGCCAATTGAGGGGTCGAGAGATGTCAGTCGCCACCAGCCTTATCGAAGAGTCGTCGGCCCGGGTTACCTCGGCGCCGGCCGAAACGCTGTACCAGTTCAATGAATCGCCATTGCTGGCTCGTCAGGCCCGGCAGGAGTCCAACGCGCGCAGCTATCCACGACGCATTCCATTGGCACTGAAGCGCGCCAAAGGCCTGTATGTCGAAGACGTTGAAGGGCGCACGTTCATCGACTGCCTCGCCGGGGCCGGCACGCTGGCGCTGGGGCATAACCACCCGGTGGTGATCGAAGCGATCCAGCAGGTACTGGCCGATGAATTGCCATTGCATACCCTCGACCTGACCACGCCGGTCAAGGATCAGTTCGTCCAGGACCTGTTCGGCCTGCTGCCATCTGCCCTCGCGGCTGAAGCGAAAATCCAGTTCTGCGGCCCGACCGGTACCGATGCCGTGGAAGCGGCATTGAAGCTGGTACGCACGGCGACCGGGCGCAGCACCGTGCTGTCGTTCTCCGGTGGTTATCACGGTATGAGCCAGGGCGCGCTGAGCCTGATGGGCAGCCTGGGGCCGAAAAAACCGCTAGGTGCGTTGCTCAGCAATGGCGTGCAGTTCATGCCGTTCCCGTATGACTACCGTTGCCCGTTCGGCCTTGGTGGCGCGGCGGGCGTGAAGGCTAACCTGAGCTATCTGGAAAACTTGCTCAACGACCCGGAAGCCGGCGTGCAACTGCCCGCAGCGGTGATCGTCGAAGCGGTGCAGGGCGAGGGCGGTGTGATTCCGGCGGACATCGAGTGGTTGCGCGGCTTGCGCCGGATCACCGAAAAGGCGGGTGTGGCGTTGATCGTCGACGAGATCCAGAGCGGTTTCGCCCGCACCGGCAAGATGTTTGCCTTCGAACACGCCGGTATCACCCCGGATGTGGTGGTGTTGTCCAAAGCCATCGGCGGCAGCCTGCCGTTGGCCGTGGTGGTCTATCGCGACTGGCTCGACACCTGGCAGCCGGGCGCGCACGCCGGCACGTTCCGTGGCAATCAAATGGCCATGGCGGCAGGTTCTGCGGTGATGCGTTATCTGGTTGAGCACAAGGTCTGCGAACACGCTGCTGCCATGGGCGAGCGCCTCAGCGAGCACCTGCGCATCCTGCAACGGGACTTCCCGCAATTGGGCGACATTCGTGGTCGCGGCCTGATGCTCGGCGTCGAGCTGGTCGAGCCGAACGGCACACCGGATGCGCTCGGTCATCCGCCGGCGTTCGCACGACTGGCGCCGCTGGTCCAGCGCGAATGCCTCAAGCGTGGGCTGATTCTGGAGCTGGGCGGTCGGCATGGCGCAGTAGTACGTTTCCTGCCGCCGCTGGTGATCACTGCCGCCGAAATCGACCGTGTCGCAGAAATCTTTGGCCGTGCTTTGGCCGCTGCCACCGCTGCGCTGTAAATTTTTCGCCGCGCCGAACGTTCTTTCTACATACCCGGCTGCACTCAGCGTGCAGCCCACCCTTATAACGATGGAGAACCAGCATGACGTCAGTATTCGACCGCGAGGACATCCTCTTTCAGGTCGTGGTCAACCACGAAGAGCAATACTCGATCTGGCCGGACTACAAAGCCGTGCCGCAAGGCTGGCGCACCGTGGGCAAGAGCGGCCTGAAAAAGGAATGCCTGGCCTATATCGAAGAAGTCTGGACCGACATGCGTCCGCTGAGTCTGCGTCAGAAGATGGAAGCCCAGGCCGCCGCGCAATAAGCGACCGGGCAAAAACAAACCCGCTGGACTGGAAACAGTCAGCGGGTTTTTTCTTGCCTTGAATTTGTGTCGGCGGGGCTGGCCTCATCGCGAGCAGGCTCACTCCTACATTTGGAATGCGCTCGCCCTGTAGGAGTGATCCTGCTCGCGAAGAACGATAACGCGGTCCGGCTGGAACTAAGCCCCGCTCAAACCCTTAAGCAACAAATCCACATTGCCTTCCAGCTCCGCCACCGGATCTACCGCATCGGTACTCAACACCACCAAACGACTGCCTGACTCGGCAATTGCCGCTTTCACCGACTCCGATGGCTGCCGATGATGCAGCACCACCGCCACATCATTGTCCTTGAGCGTCGCCGTCAGTTTTTTCAGATCCTGCGGCGTCCATTCCGCATCAGGGCGTGGATCCTCGCCGATCAGTTCCAGATTCAGACTACCGATCAGATAACCAAAGTGATCACTCAAACTCATCACACTCAGATTGTCGGCACTCGCCAACCGCGCCTCGCTGTCGGCGCTGAGCTTCAGCAAACGCTGCTTCAACGTCGCCAGATTCGCCTCGATCGCAGGCTTGGCGCTAGGTGCCAGGCGCACCAGATCCGCCGCCATCACGTCCGCCATGCGCCCCATGTTGTTGCTCGCCAGCCACGGTTGACTGTTCAAACCATCAACCTTCAGATCCGGTTGCACGGCAATGCCCGGGAGGGCGCCGTCGACCGGGCGCGCCGCATCAACTTCAACGATGCGAATATTGCTGCGACGGGCGATCGGGTACAGCGGATCATCGGCCCACAGTGAACGCACGCCAATGACCGCGTCCGCTCCGGTTGCCAGTTTGCTCAGCGCCGGCGCACCGCGACCGGTGAAATACGCGGTCTGGCGACTGCCCGGCAAATTGGCGGGGGCTGCACGTTCCAGACTGACGTCAGTGCCTTTGAGCAGCACTTCGCCCAAGCCATACGTGATCGGCAACGAGGCCAGCACTCGCAGCGGTTTAGTGTTTTCGGCGGCCATCAACGGCGTGCAGATCACACCGCACAGGGTCATGGCCAGGGTCAGTTTGCGCAGTGAAAAACTCATTTATCCAAGATTCCCTTTCAGACTCGGGACAACCCCGCGCGCAATGGCGGCGAGGGCGAAGGCAATGCCGGCGACCAGAATGATCGCGGCGCCGGACGGAATCGGCAGATCAAACACGATCGGCGCGAGGATCCCGCACAGTGTGCTGACCGTGGCGATCAACACCGAGCACCAGAAGAAGCCCTTGAGCGACTGGCTGAGCAAACGTGCCGCCGCCGCTGGAATCACCAGCAGCGCGCCGACCAGAATCGCGCCGATGACTTTCACTGCTGCGACGGTGATCAGCGTCACCAGAATCACGAACAGATAGTCCAGGGTCTTCACCGCCACCCCGCGCACCGCCGCCAGTTGCGGGTTGAAACTGGCGAGCATGATGCGGTTGTACAGTGGCAAGGCCAGGGCCATGACCAGCGAACCGACGATGGCCAATACCGCCAGATCGTTGCCGTTAACCGTGAGTACCGAACCGAACAGTACGTTCTCGAGAATGTGCACATTGATCTTGCCCGCCAGAATCAGCAGCAGACTCGCGCCCAGTGCCAGTGACACCGAGAGGAATACGCCGATCAAAGTGTCCGGTGCCAGACCGGTACGGTTGCGCAGGTAATTGAGCAGGATGCCGAACAGCAGGCAGTAGCCGAACAGACTGCCGTAGGGCCCGGTGTAAGGTTCGCCGAGCAGAATGCCGATGGCTACACCGGTGAGCGCCGCATGACCCACCGCTTCGGAAAAAAACGCGAAGCGCTTGACCACTACCAGAGTGCCAAGGCCGCCGAGTACCGGGCCGATCAACAGGCCGGCAAGCAACGCATTGACCACAAAACCGTAGGCCAGCGCTTCCGGCAGATAACCGGACGAGGCCCAGCCTTGCACCATCAAACGAAAGGCTTCGTAACTCATCAGGCAGCGCTCCGTGGATGGGTCGAGAACAAGGTCAGCAGACGTTCCGGGGTCAGCGCCTCTTGCGGTGAGGCATCGAACAGCACGCGGCGGTTTAGACCAGTGACACGGCTGGCCAGACGCCCAACCGCTTCCAGATCGTGCTCGATCCACAGCACGGTGATGCCCGCTGCACGCCAATCGCCGAGCAGACGTTCGAACACTTGAATCCCAGCTTCATCAAGGGCCGACATCGGTTCATCCAGCACCAGCAATTGCGGCGCCGGAATCAAACCTTGGGCGAGCAGCACCCGCTGCCGCTCACCGCCAGACAGCGCGCCCATGCGGCGCTTGCGTTTGTCCTGCATGCCGACGCGTTCCAGCGCTTCACCAATGGCGCCGGCGTAACGCTTGCTCAAACCGAGAAACGCCGGACGTCGCTGGCACATGGCAGCCATGAAATCGTCGACGGTCATCGGCAGACCGCGATCGAATTCCAGCGCCTGCGGTACATAACCGATGGTGCCGGGTTCGCCGGGCCATTGCAGGCTGAGCTGGCCCTGATGGGGCATTTGCCCGAGCAGGGTCTTGATCAGCGAACTCTTGCCGCCACCGTTTGGGCCGACCAGAGCATGTACGCTGCCGGGCTGCACCTGGAAGGTGACGTTATCCAAAATCGTCGTGCGCCCCAGCGTCAGACAAACCTCCGCAAAATCCAGCGTCGGCCCGCAGGTCTGTGGGAGCGACGGTGCGACGATTCGACCTGCTCGCGAATGCGGCGTGTCATTCAATACAGATGTTGGCTGATCCGGCGCCTTCGCGAGCAGGCTCGCTCCCACAGGGGACTGGAGTTCGGTCGAGATCGTTTCTCTGGAAGTCATGCGCCAGACTCCTGAATCGCCCGCACCAAGGTGTTGAGGTTGCCGGTCATTTCCTTTTCGTACTTGTCGGCGGTGTATTCGCCGTAGGAAATGTGCGACAGCGGGTACAGTTTCACGCCGGATTCACGCTGAATGGTGTCGACGTAAGTGGACGGGAAATCCATCTCCGAGAAGATCACTTTCACGTCCAGTTCACGCAACTGGTCGATGGTCTTCTTCAACTGGCTTGGGCTCGGCTCGATACCGTGGGCCGGCTCGACCACGGCGGTCACTTCCAGGCCGAACTCACGCAGCAGATAGTCGTAAGCCGCGTGCACCGTGGCCACGCGCAGTTCCGCGTTCGGCGCTTGCGTCAGTTTTGCCAGCGCGTCGGCGCGCATCTGCCGCAGGCGTTTGCCGTAGGCACGGGCGTTCTGGGTGTAGGTCTTGGCGTTGTCCGGATCGAGTTTGCCCAGTTCGCGAGCAATGTTGTTGACCTGGGCAATAGAAGCGCTGATCGACAGGAACGTGTGCGGGTTCACCACTTTGCCGGCCCCGCGTGCGGCGACCCCGGTGGCCGCCAGCAACGGCACGTTTTCGTTGGCTTCGATGGTTTTGATGTTTGGCGTTTCGCTGGCGGCGATCATGCGGTCGGCGAAGTCGTCATGGCCAACGCCGTTGAGCACGATCACATCCAGCCCGCTGATGCGTTTGATGTCTTCGGCCCGTGGCTCGTAGGCATGCGGGTTGAAACCGGCCGGGATCAGCGGCACCACCTCGGCCTTGTCGCCGACGATGTTGGCCACATAGCTGTAGTAAGGGTGCAGGGTGATGCCAATGCGCAGGCGTTTGGCCTGATCGGCGCTGGCCAAAGGGCTCAGCAGACAGGCACACAGGCCCAATAAAAAGAGGCGTAACAATGGACGGCGTGGCGATGAAATAGACATGGGCAAGCGGTCTTCTCTCGGAGGAGGGCGAGGAATCAATGGCGATGTTCGCGGGTAACCCCGGCATCGTATTGCGCGACGATCTGTTTCCAGCCGGCAGCGGACAGCGCCGCCGCAGTGAGTTGCGCCGGGGCTTGAGCGGCAGCATCGCGGCTGAGCCAGATGTCCGGCGCAGCCTTGTCATCGGCGCTGAGCAGCATCACAAACGAACCGGCGACGGCCGGATTCTGGCTTTGGCCGAAATACGCGGCGTCCGCCAGCAATTGCCAGGCATGGCCGCCGCGGCTGACCGAACTCGCATCCTGGGCAAATGGCGCAAACCCTTCGTCGGCCAGATTCTGCGGCGTCGGCAGGGCTTGTTGTTCCTCGCGCAGCAAGCGGATTTCATCGAGGGTCACACGCAGGTCGGCATAGATGCCTTGCTCGGCAGCACTGAGGTCGCGGCGTGCGTCGAGCTGGTTAGTCGCCACTGGCTCGGGCTCATGGGAAACCCCGCGCCACGCGACCACAGAACCTGCGACCGCGAGGATCAACAGGCACAACAGCAGCACATTGAGGGTTTCATGACCGGCACCGGCCGGACGCACGATTTGTCGAGTGGGCGTACTCATGGGGCTTCGATATCCGCTTGGTCGATTTCCACCACGTGGCCCGGGCCCGCGTCGAACAGCACGTAAAATTCGCTGCCGG
Organism: Pseudomonas sp. B21-041; assembly: GCF_024748675.1. NCBI lineage: Bacteria > Pseudomonadati > Pseudomonadota > Gammaproteobacteria > Pseudomonadales > Pseudomonadaceae > Pseudomonas > Pseudomonas sp. B21-041. Next base: position 4,396,967 of record NZ_CP087175.1, on the reverse strand, counting down.
GTTTCTTGAACGTCAGTGTGGAATCGGCGCCGAGTTTGCCCGGCACCAGAATGGTTTCGTCGTAACCGATCACATCGAGGGTCACCCCCGGCGCGCCGCTGCCGTCGGAGAACCCGCCGGTGCATTTGATCTGCTCGGCGTCGATGGCTTTACATTCGCACATCGGGTTGTGAGCCAGCGCACTGGCGCTGAAACCGGCGCACAGCACCAGCAGCACGGCCTTCAGGCGCAGGCGGGAAGGGCGTTGGGAACAAGTCATGGTTTGACTCCTTGTTTGTTCAGCCAGGCGAAGGTGGCGGGGGAGGCCTGACTCAGGGGAATCGAAGCCTGATGCATGCTGCCGTCCCAGCCTTCCATGGTGATCCACAGTTCGGCGTCGGGTCTGGTCTTCTCCGGGATCGGCATCTGCGTGCCCATGCGGTATGGCGTGCCAAAGAAAATCGTACCGGCGGCGCGCAGGCTGCGTGGCTTGCCGATGCGCAGGTAGGTGGCCTTGACCTGCTCGACACAGGCATCGCAAAGGGCGGCGCTGAAGTCTTTCATGTAGCCGGCCGGGCCAGTGAGCACCGGCGCTTCGTTGCGCAGTTCGGCCAGGCGCAGGCTCCACGGGCCAACCTGGATATTGCCGATTTCATGTTGGCCCAGCCCGCTGTCACCGCGAAACAGAGAGGCGTCGGCGAAGTATTTGGGCATGAACCCCAGCGGGATCAACAGCAGCAGGACATTGATGTGGAAGCGCCATTTGTGCCAGAAACGCGCGAGTCGAGAAGGCTGTGCCTTGGTGATTGATTTGCTCACAGGCTGGCCTCCGAGGTTTCACGGCTCATCGCCGGTTGTGCCTTGAGGCGGTGTTTCTTGTCTTCGCGCTTCAACGCGTTGGCGGTGGCCAGCGCGGTGCGTTTGGTCCAGATCAACAAGCCGCTGAGGATCATCATGCTCAGGATCAAACCGAAGAAGAACCAGATCAGCTTGATCCAGATGCCGCCGAAGTCGCCGGTGTGCAGTGGCCGCATGGACTCGGTGACGAACTCCAGCGACGAACGATCGGACAGAAGCCGTGAAGCGGCGATGTCGCCGTTGTACGGATTGAGCGTGGCGGTCTGGAACATCAACGGATACCAGCCGCGCCCACCGACGCTCATGTGGCTGTAGGCATTGCCCGGCAGGCTGACGAAGCTGGCTTCCAGCCCCGGAATCTTCTCTTGCGCGAGCTCGACGGCACGGTCCAGGCTGATCCGTGGCGGCGGTGTGCCGGCGGCAGAGATCGGCACGCTCTCGCGGGACATGGCCGGAATGATCGGCTCGCTGGAAATGGCGATCTGGTTGTCGAACAGAATCGCCCGAATCAGAAACCAGATCCCGGTGATGGAAATCACCGCAATGAACCAGATCGACCAGATACCGCACAAGCGATGGAAGTCACCCCAGAAGATCCGCGCGCCGTGACGCACGCGCAGGGTCGGACGCAGAAAACCTTTCCAGAAGCGCTTGTAGACCACTAGACCTGTGATCAGCGACACCAGCATCGGCACGCCGAGGAACGACACCAGATACCAGCCCCAACTGAAACCGTTGGTGAACGGCACCAGCCACCAGCCATGCAGGGCGCGGGTGAAGGCCTTGAAATCGAACGTCGGGGCAGGGCCCTGAATCACCCCGGTGTAAGGATTGACGTAGACCGTCTGCGAACGACCGTCCGGATAGCTGACCGCAACGTCGAGGGCGAAGTGGGATTCGTCGGGACGACTGATACTTTCAACGATGGTCTGTGGTTCGGCTGTTTTGATCGCTGCCATGATCTGGTCATAGCTGAGCAGCGGCGCATCGTCCGCAGGCTGGCTGGCGCGCATCTGCGGGTTGGCCAGCCAGACGATTTCCTGGCTGACCACCGCCAGCGTGCCGGTGACACAGACGATCAGGACAAAGAACCAGATCGGTAACGCCAGCCAGCTATGAACGAGGAACCACAGTTTGGAGCGGGATTTCTTCGACATGATTGCGCGTCTTTATAGCGGTGAAAGGGCGCGTGGCTACGGGCTTCGCAGCACGGCAGACCCCGAAAGACCGAACGTGGCTTTTGCCTACGCGAACGGCCTGCATCTCTATAGGACGAATGAGCGGGACAAATCCCGAAAGGTGATATGAAAGCAAATGTTTCCCAATTCCCCGCTCACCACAAATCCCTTTGTGGGAGCGAGCCTGCTCGCGAAAGCGCCGGGTCAGTCACTTCATCCGTTGCCTGATCCACCGCTTTCGCGAGCAGGCTCGCTCCCACAGGGCTTTGCTGCGTACAGGGGATCAAACACGATTCATGATCCACGCCATCACTGTCTGCCAATTGATGGCCGACCCGCGCTCCCTATGATGGGGATCACCTGATTTCCCTGAGTGAGCGCCTTGATGACCGCCAGAACCCTCTATGACAAACACATCGATTCGCACACGGTGTGCCGCCTCGACGATCAGGGTCATGTCCTGTTGTATATCGATCGTCAGGTGATCAACGAATACACCAGCCCGCAGGCTTTCAGCGGTTTGCGCGCGGCCGGGCGCGACGTCTGGCGGCCGGGCACGGCGCTGGCGGTGGTCGATCACGTCAACCCGACCACGCCTGTGCGCATCGCAGTAATGCCCGACGCCGGCGGCGCGCGGCAAGTGTCGTATCTGGCGGAGAACTGCCGGGACTTCGGCATCGAGTTGCTGGACATCCTCGACAAGCGTCAGGGCATCGAGCACGTTATCGCCCCCGAGCAGGGCTTTATTCTGCCTGGCATGGTCATTGCCGCTGGCGACAGCCACACCACCACCTATGGCGCACTCGGTGCTTTCGGTTTCGGCATCGGCACCTCCGAGATCGAACACCTGCTGGCTTCGCAGACGCTGGTCTACAAACGACTGAAAAGCCTGCGCGTGACCGTCGACGGCGAGTTGGCGCCGGGTTTGACCTCGAAAGACGTGATCATGGCCCTGATCGGCCGCATCGGTGCTTCCGGGGCCAGCGGTTACGCGATCGAATTCTGCGGCTCGACCATTGATGCCCTCAGCGTTGAAGCGCGCATGACCATTTGCAACATGGCTGTCGAGGCTGGAGCGCGCGGCGCATTCATGGCCCCGGATGACAAAGTCTTCGCCTATCTCAAGGGCAAGCCGCGAACGCCGCAAGGAGAGCTATGGGAACAGGGCGTGAAGAAGTGGCGCGAACTGCGCAGTGATCCCGGTGCGCTGTTTGACCGCGAGATTCACCTTGACGCCAGCGTCCTGGAACCGATGGTCACCTGGGGCACCAGCCCCGATCAGGCAGCTGCAATTGGTGCGCGGGTACCAGATCCGCAAGCGATCAGCGATCCGATCCTGCGTCAGGACATGCGCCGCGCCCTCAACTATATGGGCCTCGAAGCGGGCATGGCGCTCAGCGACATTGTTATCAGCCACGCCTTTATCGGCTCGTGCACCAACGCGCGGATAGAAGACCTGCGCGATGCCGCCAGCGTCGTGCGCGGTCAGCAAGTGGCCGGACATGTGCGGGCGATGATCGTCCCCGGCTCCAGCGAAGTTCGCGCTCAGGCCGAGGCCGAAGGGTTGGCGCAGATCTTTATCGATGCCGGTTTTGAATGGCGTCAGTCCGGCTGCTCGATGTGCCTGGCGATGAACGACGACGTACTTGCGCCCGGCGACCGCTGCGCGTCGAGTACCAACCGCAATTTCGAAGGCCGTCAGGGCGCCGGTGCGCGCACTCATTTGATGAGCCCGGCCATGGTCGCCGCCGCTGCGATCTGCGGTCGACTCACCGATATTCGCCAATTTGGAGAACGCCCATGAGCCTGCAACCCTTCACCCACATCAGCGGTCGGGCCGCACCGTTACTGGCGGCCAACGTCGACACGGACGTGATCATGCCAAAACAATTCCTCAAAGGCATTGATCGCCGAGGACTCGATCGCGGGCTGTTTTTCGATCTGCGGTTTCTGCGCGATGGCAGCCCCGATCCCGATTTTGTGTTGAACAAACCGACATGGCAGGGCGCGAGTTTTCTAGTAGTCGGAGCGAATTTTGGCTGCGGTTCCAGCCGCGAACATGCGGTTTGGGGCTTGCAGCAGATGGGCATCCGCGCGTTGATCGGCAGCAGTTTTGCCGGGATCTTCTACGACAATTGCCAGCGTAACGGGGTGTTGTTGATCACCCTGGATGAAGCGCAGGTGCAACGCATCGGACAGCTTGTCGGTCAGGCTGAAACGGCGCGGATCAGTATTGATCTGGAGGCGCAGCGGATTAGTCTTGCGGATGGCAGCGTGATCGATTTTCAGATCGACACCCTGCGCAAGACTGCGTTGATCCTCGGTCTGGATGCTATCGGCAGTACCTTGCAACGGCGCGAGCAGATCAAAACCTTCGAACGCCAACATCTGGCCAACAACCCTTGGTTAGGCTGAACGCATAACCTGTGGGAGCTGGCTTGTCGGAACGCCGCATCGCAGCGATGAGGCCGGCACTTCCAGCATTTGTGTTGGCTGAGCTGACGCCATCGCTGCGATACGGCGTTCCGACAAGCCAGCTCCCACAGGTTTTTGTGGTGTTTTGAGCTATAGCGACAGGCTTTTGAAATGCGCCTGCAAAAACTCCACACACGCGCGCAACTTCCCCGAATGCGCCAGCCGCGTCGGGTACACCGCCCAGACATTGGCACTCTGGCTGTAATCCTCCAGCACCTGCACCAGGCGTCCTTGCTCCAGCAACGGCTTCACATCCCACAACGACCGCAACAAAACCCCACGTCCATCCAGCGCCCATTGCAAAACGATTTCGCCGTTGTTTGATGACAATGGCCCGCTGACCCGCACGCTCTCTTGCCCGCCATCGCGATCCAGATTCCAGATCCCAAAGGCGTTGTCGCGCTCCTTGATCACCAGGCAATCGTGCTGTTGCAGTTCGTCCAGCGTCTGCGGTGTGCCGCGACGTTGCAGATAACCGGGAGCGGCGCACAGCACCCGCCGGTTACTGACCAGGCGTCGACCGATGTGCTGGCCGGGCAGGTCATCGCCGACGCGGATCTCCAGATCGAAGCCTTCGTTGATGATGTCCACCACCCGGTCAAACAGGTCGAGGCGAATCTCCAGTTCTGGATAACGTTCGGCCAGCAACGACACCGCCGGGGCTACGTGATTGCGACCGAAACCGAAACTGCTGCAAATGTGCAAACGCCCACGCGGGCTGCCGTGGGCGTCGGAGAGTTCATCGTGCAACTGCTGGAAATCATCGAGAATGCGCAACGCCCAGCGCTGCACGCGCTCACCGTCCTCGGTCAGCGAGACGCGACGGCTGGTGCGGTGCAACAGACGCGTGCCGAGGGTGGTTTCGAGAATCTGGATGCGTTTGCTGACGTAGGCCGGTGACAGGCCCAACTCATCCGCTGCAGCGGCAAAGCCGTTCTTGCGGATTACGGTGAGCAGTACGCGCAGGTCTTCGGGCAGGGGCACGGTGTCTTTCTTCTGGGACATGTCAAAAACGAACACTGGCGGCAGAAGCCGCCAGCATAGCACCGAGATCCAGTGTTTCCGGTCAGCGCAGAAAGGCCAGTGCTTCGGCGAGCAACCGTTCGGGGACTTCTTCGGCAATGTAATGGCCAGCGGGCAATGCCTGACCGCTGACGTTCGACGCCACTTGCTGCCATTCCTTGAGCGGATCGAAGCAGCGCCCGACCGTACCTTCGGCGCCCCACAACACGCGCAGCGGTAGATTCAGCTGATGCCCGGCGGCGATGTCGGCGCGGTCGTGCGCAAGATCGATGCCGGCGCTGGCGCGATAGTCTTCGCAGATGCCGCGAGCGCTGCCCGGTCGTTGCAGGCAGCGCAGGTATTCGCCAAAGGCTTCATCGGTAAACGGCTTGAGTCCGGCGCTGCGGCTGCCCATCACGCTGCGCAGATAGCCTTCCGGATCCGCTTCGATCAGGGTTTCCGGCAGTGGTGCCGGGCGGATCAGGAAGAACCAGTGCCAATACGCGCGGGCAAAGGCTTCGTTGGTTTGCGTATACATCGACAGGGTCGGGGCGATGTCGAGCAGCATCATGCGCTGCACGGCGTTCGGGTGATCAAGCGCGAGACGATGGGCGACCCGCGCGCCACGGTCGTGAGCGAGAATCGAAAACTGCTCGAAGCCCAGCGCCTGCATCAACTCGACATTGTCGCGGGCCATTTCGCGTTTCGAGTAATGGGCGTGCAGCTCATCAGCGGCCGGGCGACTGCTGTCGCCGTAACCGCGCAGGTCGGCGGCGACCACGGTGAAGTGTTCGGCCAGTTGTTCGGCAATCTTGTGCCAGATCACATGGGTCTGCGGGTGCCCGTGCAACAGCAACAGGCCCGGGCCGCTGCCGCCGAGGCGGTAGGCAATGTCGACGCCGTTGACGTGACGCTGGTCTTTGCGGAATCCGGCAAACATCGGGCTGATCCTTTTTCAGGGTTCTGGTTGGCTGCATCCTGAAATCGTCCGGCGTTCGCGGCAAGGGGCAAAGCGTGGTGGGCAGGTTCATGAAGTGTGATGGGTGTTGATAGTTATGGCCTCATCGCGAGCAGGCTCACTCCTACAGTTGGAATGCGTTCCCCTGTAGGAGTGAGCCTGCTCGCGATAGTGCCAGTCCAGACACTGAGATGCTCAACCCTGCTGAAACATCTCCATCGCCCGCTGCTTGATCTGCTCTTCAGTCAGATCCTCCTTGCGCGAGGCCAGAAACCACAGATGCCCATACGGATCCTTCAATGTGCCACTCCGATCACCGTAAAACTGATCCTTGACCTCGGACACCGTCGTCGCCCCCGCGTCCAGCGCTCGCTGAAAGGACTTGTCGACATCGGTCACGTACAGATGCAAACCAACTGACACGCTTTTATCGGGATTGCTCAACGGTCCCTGATCGCACGGCGAGCCGAGCATGATCGCGCTGTCGCCAATGCGTAGTTCGGCGTGACCGATGCCGCCGTCAGGCATGGCCAGGCGCATGACTTCGGTGGCGCCGAAGGCTTTTTTATAGAAATCGATGGCCTCGGCCGCTTTGTGGATGCCGAGATACGGGGTAATGCTGTGATACCCCTCGGGAATGGGTTTGACGCTCATGACGTTCTCCCTGAATTGTTGTTCTATGGGACAGGACTCCACCGGATTTGTGGAAGATTCACTATAGAACCGTCCTCGCCGTGCAGGTTTTTGCCCGACGAGCAGTCAATCCTTTGGAAAGTGCGGCCCCGGGCCTTGTTCGCCGAGTACATCGCCCTGATTGCGCAGCGGGCAGGCCTCCATCGACAAACACCCGCAACCGATGCAGCCATTGAGCCGGTCACGCAGTAGCGTCAGTTGTTCGATCCGTTCATCCAATTCTCGGCGCCATTGCTCCGAGAGGATTTTCCAGTCGGCCGCGCTGGGCGCACGATCATCCGGAAGGATTTTCAGCGCCTCGCCAATCTCCGCCAATGGAATCCCCAGCCGCTGCGCGACTTTGATCAACGCCACCCGGCGCAGCACTTCGCGCGGATAACGGCGCTGATTGCCGGCATTGCGCTGGCTCTTGATCAAGCCTTTGGACTCATAAAAGTGCAGGGCGGTGACGGCGACACCGCTGCGCGCCGCGACTTCGCCGACTGTTAACTGCTTGTGCACATTTTCTTTGCTGATCATCTGCAGACAGCTCTTGACCTTGACTTAACTAGAGGTTTTACCCTGCAGGTCTTCGAGTCGCAAGGCTCGTCTTACGCTGAGTGGGGGCATTCCATGAACAACCGCAGTTTTACCCAACTGATCGAATTTGAAATCGAACCACGCCAACAACCTGCGCTGGTGACTGCACTATCGAGGCAAACCGAGCGTCTGGCTCAGCGCTACGACGGTTTTGTCAGTGCCAGTGTGCAGGCCAGCGATGACGGCCGGCGCGTGCTGAGTTTTCTCCAATGGCAGACCCGCGAGGCGGGGGAGGCGGCGTTTCGCAGCTTTGAAAGCGGCGAGCAGGATTTCTGGCAACTGATTCACACCCATCAGGCGAAAACCATCACCTTCAATTCATTTCAGGTGCTGAGCAGCATCGCCCGCAGTCACGACGATGCGCTGCACTGCCACCTGGTCGGCTAGATCGACAACTGGATCAGGCGCTCGCCCTGCAGGTTTTCCGTGAGTCGCCGCTTGTTGACTGCCAGTTCGCCGATCTTGATCAAACGCGTGCGGGTGACGTTGCGGCTCAGACCGAGCAGTGCTGCGGTGTGCACCTGGTTGTAATGGCAAAAGCGATACGCTGCGCGCAGCAAGGCGTCTTCGACTTTCTCGTGCAAAGCACCGGCCTGTTGCGCGAACAGTTTTTGAAAGGCCTGTTCCAGCAACGCTTCCGGTGAATCATCGGCGCTGCTGTGATGATCGTCCGGGCGATCGATACGCAGGTTCGACAGGCGCAGATCATCGCGTTCGATCACGCCATTGCGGCAGATCAGCAGGGTGTGATGGATGACGTTTTCCAGTTCGCGAATGTTGCCCGGCCAACTGTAGCCACGCAGTTTGTGCTCGGCACCGGGGCTGATACTGACGCGGCCATAACCCAGGCGCTGGCTGTAGGCCTCGATGAAATGGCGCGTGAGCGGGAGGATATCGCCGGGACGCTCACGCAACGGGCTCAATTCCAGATTGACCACGTTGAGGCGGTAATACAGATCCTCGCGGAAATGGCCGGCATTGATGGCCTTCTCCAACTGCACGTTGGTCGCTGCCAGCACCCGCACATCGATGGGAATGCTTTTGCGCGAGCCCAGCCGCACCACTTCGCGCTCCTGCAACACCCGCAGCAACTTCACCTGAATCGCCATCGGCAGATCGCCGATCTCATCGAGAAACAAGGTGCCGCCGTCCGCTTCCTCGAACCATCCGGCCTTGGCGCTCAGCGCACCGGTGAACGCGCCTTTTTCATGACCGAACAATTCCGCTTCCACCAGCGACTCGGAAAACGCCCCGCAATTGACCGCGATAAACGGCCGATGACGGCGGTTGCTGAGGTTATGAATATGCCGCGCTACCAGCTCTTTGCCGGTGCCGGTCTCACCGATGATCAGCACACTGGCTTCACTCGGCGCGACCTGTTGCAAATGCGCGAGCAGGGCCTGGGATTTCGGGTCTTCGAACACCTGCGCGGTGGCGCGGATCGACGTGGCGAGCGCGGGGGAGGGCGGTAGGGTCAGCAGTTGCATGGGCTCGTCCTTCTTTTTAGTTCAAATGCAGGCAAGTCAGGAATAGAAAGTCGGCACCGGCAGCGACTGGTTCAGCGCCCAGTCGCCCAGCTCATGGAGTTTGTAGTCCAGCGGGTCGTGCAGGGTTTGCGTGCGCAGATTGCGCCAGTGACGATCGAGGCGCAGGGAAGCATGGGTGGAACGCGCGCCGGTCACTTCGAACAGACGGCTGCAAATCTCCAGGCCCTGACGGCTGGCGGCAACTTTCGCGGTGGCAATCGCTGTCGCGACTTGGCCGCGCTCCTCGGCACTGAGATTCGCACCCTTGGCCCAGGCTTCATCGAGCAATGCGGCCGCGCGTTCGACCAGCAGACGAATGCCTTCCAGCGCCACCCAGAACTCGCCGTAATGCGCGAGCACGTATGGATCTTCACGCACATCGCGCGCCGAGGATTTATGCCAGAGCCGGGTTTCATTGAGGGTGTATTGCCGCGCGTCTTCAAAGGCGCCTTCGGCAATCCCGAGAAACATATGCGTGAAAGTCAGTTGCGCGATCAATGGCCGCAGGCAGGCGAACGGCGTGCTCAGCGGGCCGGGATCGAGGAGCAATTCCGACTCTTCGACCCGCACCCGTTCAAAGGTCGCGCTGCCGCTGTCGCTCTGGCGCTGGCCGATGTTGTTCCAGTCGTTGTGCAGGGTGATACCACTGCGGCCGCTGGGAATCGCCGCGATCAGTAATTTGCCGCCAGCGCTCTCATCGACGGCCGAGGCGATCAGCATTTGTGAGTCGCTGGCGCCGGAACAGAAGCTTTTCTTCCCGGAAAATTCGCGCCAGCCGCCGAGATCCTTGACCACGGTCCGAGTGTCGAGCGGGTTGAGCGCATTGCCCCAGAACCAGTTCTGCCGCGCGGTCTGTTCGAACCACGGCTGCCATTGTTCCGGCCGGGAAAACAGGCGCACGGTGGCGAGCATCAAATGATGAAAACCGAAAACGTGGGCGATCGAGCTGTCGACCTTGGCGAATTCGCGAACGACCTGCAGGGTTTCGCTCCAGCTCGCGCCGAGGCCGCCGTAGCGGGTGGGAATGCTCAGGGCCAGCAGGCCGCTGTCGCGCAGGGCATCGCGCTCGACTTTTGGCGTGCCACCACGTTCGTCACGTTCGACGGCGGTCAGGGCAAACTCGGCAGCCAGTTGGCGGGCGGTCTGCAATGGGGATAACAAGGTACTTTGCGGTTTGGCGGTCACACCAACACTCCTGAATTTGTACTGCCCTTGTAGGAGCTGCCGCAGGCTGCGATCTTTTGATCTGGTTTTTAGAAATCAAAGTCAAAAGATCGCAGCCTGCGGCAGCTCCTACAGGGGATTTGTTTACGCCGAGGCTTTTGTGGGCAACACATCATTGGCAATCATTTCGCCAAACGGCCCGGTCAGATTGGTCACGCCACGCCCGGCCAGACTGGCGTAAGGCTCGGGCAACAGCGGGAACACCAGCTCGGCAAAGCGGTAAGCCTCTTCCAGATGCGGATAACCGGAGAAGATGAAACTCTCGATGCCCAGATCCGCGTATTCCTTGATCCGCGCCGCCACTTGCTGCGGATCGCCGACCAGCGCCGTACCGGCACCGCCACGCACCAGACCGACACCGGCCCACAGGTTGGGGGCAATTTCGAGGTTGTCGCGACGACCATCGTGCAAAGCCGCCATGCGTCGCTGGCCTTCGGAGTCGAACCGGGAAAAGGATTTCTGTGCCGCCTCAATAGTCTCGTCGCTGATGTGTTCGATCAGTTTGTCCGCCGCTTTCCACGCCTCTTCGGCGGTCTCGCGCACGATCACGTGCAAGCGGATGCCGAACTTCACTTTGCGCCCATGCCGCGCCGCTCGTTCGCGCACGTCGGCGAGTTTTTCCGCAACCGCGGCCGGCGGTTCGCCCCAGGTCAGATAGACATCGACCTGTTCGGCGGCCAGATCATGCGCGGCATCGGATGAGCCGCCGAAGTACAGCGGCGGATAGGGTTTCTGCACGGGCGGATAGAGGGCTTTGGCGTTCTGCACCTTCAGGTGTTTGCCGTCGAAATCCACCGCCTCGCCCTGCAACACGCGGCGCCAGATTTTCAGGAATTCATCGGTAACTTCATAGCGCTCGGCGTGACTGAGAAAACTGCCGTCGCCACGGTTTTCGTCCGGATCGCCGCCGGTCACGACGTTGATCAGCAAGCGGCCGTTGGATAACCGGTCAAGCGTCGCAGCCATGCGCGCCGACACCGTCGGCGAGATGATTCCCGGACGGATCGCCACCAGATAACGCAGACGTTCGGTCAGCGGCACCAGCGCCGAGGCGATCACCCAGGAGTCTTCGCAGGAGCGTCCGGTGGGGATCAGCACGCCGTGGTAGCCGAGGCTGTCAGCCGCCTGCGCCACTTGTTTCAGATAATTGAGGGTGACCGGGCGCGCACCTTGGGGAGTGCCCAGATAGTGGCCGTCACCGTGGGTCGGCAGGAACCAGAAAACATCCATGAACGGCTCCTCAGGCGATTTTCAGCAAAGGTTTGATTTGGGTGGCGAACAGCGGCGCGGCGCGTTCGGCCGCCAGGCGGATGCGCGCCTTCAGCAGCTCGCTGGTGATCTGGTAATCGGCGAAGTCGGCTTCGGTGGCGTACACGCCGATCGGCAAGGTCATGGCCTGGAAGAAGCTCAACAGCGGCCGCAACTGGTGATCGAGCACCAGCGCATGGCGTTCGCTGCCGCCGGTAGCGGCGAGCAGCACCGGGGTGTCGATCAAGGCGTTGAGGTCGATCAGGTCGAACAGATGCTTGAGCAAGCCCGGATAAGAACCGCGATAAACCGGCGCGGCAACGATCAGCAGATCGGCCTGTTCAATGGCCTGCAACTCGGCTTCAACCTCGGCAATGAGCTCCTGACGCGACAGCGCGCCACCGAGCGGGCGAGCGATATCACCGAGTTCGATCAAATGGCTTTCGATGGTCAGATGCCCGGCCAGTTCGGCGAGCAAGGCTTGGGTCAGCACCAAAGTACGGGACGGACGCCAGGTGCCGCCGGAGAGGGCGACGACTTTCAGGGGACGCGACATGATCAGTTCCTTTTTTCAACAGTTGCTCAGCGAGCAGTGAGTGAGTCACCGGGTCAGAGCAAGCGCTGTACCAATTCCTGGAAGCCCCGGTTTACAGGGCGTTGAGCGTTAGCGCGGCGGTCGCCCCTGTGAGTAGCAGGGTGCTTTGTTGAATCAGTGTTGGCTGAGCAACAGTTGCTGGAGCAACAGTGCTCAGCGCATGCAGGGAGTTATAGAGGCAGTTTGTTATTCCGTAAAAGAACGTTAATTGATATTTATAGATCGTTAAGAGATATGTGCCAGCACGTGTCGATTTCCTGATAGCCACTATTGAGAGCGTTGATTTCTGCGCAAGCGTGCCCGGGCGTAGCCTTTGTCCATCGCCCCCCCATTGCTCGCCAGGACGCTCCCATGAATCGTTTACTCACCGTTTCCCTGTTGCTCGCTGTCTCCGTACTCGCCGGTTGTGCTGGGCATGTATCACCGGAACTGCGTCCTTACACCGATGAAGAATCCCGTGAATTGGCGATGGAAGCACTGAATCGCAGCGGCTTGTCCTTCGACGAATACCACGCAAAAAAAGCGCAATTGCTCGGTCAGACTCAGTTCGACAAGAAAGCTGAAATGAGCGCCGAACGTGCCGTACAGCTGCACGGTCGTCCTAGCTGAAAACAAACTGTACTGGTGGAAGTTTTCCCCAACTGTCCGTGGGCTTGCCGGGCGGCGTGGGATAGGGTCTACACCTGAATGACCCTGATGGATTGCCTGCCATGAACCTCTCGCTTGACCTGCTGTTGGGCTTTGCCCTGTTTGCCCTAGTCACCTCTATTACGCCGGGGCCGAACAACACCATGTTGCTGGCATCGGGAGTGAATTTCGGCTTCAACCGCACCATCCCGCACATGCTCGGGATCACTTGCGGCTTCTTCGTTCTGGTCGTGGCCGTGGGCTTTGGCCTCGGTGCGGTGTTTCAGACCTACCCGATTCTCTACACGGTTCTGCGCTATGTCGGCGCGGCCTATCTGCTGTATCTGGCTTGGAAAATTGCTCACTCGGGACCGGTCGGCGACAGCGCCGAAGGCGAGGCGAAGCCGATCAGCTACCTCGGCGCGGCCGCGTTTCAGTGGGTCAATCCCAAGGCGTGGATCATGGCCATCGGGGCCATCAGCACCTACACGCCGATGCAGGGCTATTTCACCAATGTCGTGGTGATTGCTGCAGTGTTCGCCATCATCAACCTGCCGAGCGTCGGCGTCTGGGCCGCCTGCGGTACTTTGTTGCGCAATGTGCTGAAGGATCCGCGCTGGTTGCGCGTGTTCAACTGGGGCATGGCCGCATTGCTGGTGATTTCGCTGTACCCGTTACTTCTCGAAAGCTTTAGCTGACGCATTGCTTCAACCGCAGGCCGGATGCCTGTTAAGCTCGGCTTCAGGAGCGTTCCTACGCACTTTTAAATGAAGTTGTTCTTCTTTAACGGCATCCGATCAGGTATTGATGACGCTCTCGAACCGACGCGCAGCTCACAAGGCTGCGCCGTGCCGTTTGCAGACACGAGCCTCCTGATCCCGGAACACGCTCTGCGAGTCTTTTATGAACACACGTCCGTTGTATTTCGATTACGCCGCCACCACCCCGGTTGACGAGCGGGTCATCCAGGTGATGATCGAGTGTCTGGGGTTTCACGGTAACTTTGGCAACCCGGCTTCCAGCTCCCACGCGTTCGGCCAGCAAGCCCGACACACGGTCGAGCAGGCCCGCCGACAGGTCGCCGAACTGGTCGGCGCCAAGGCTGAGCAGATCGTCTGGACCTCCGGTGCCACCGAGTCCAATAACCTTGCCCTCAAAGGCGTGGCGCAGGCCCGCGGTGTCCCCGGCGGCCACATCATTACCAGTCAGATCGAACACAAAGCCATTCTCGATACCGCCCGCCAATTGCAGGACGCCGGCGTCGCCGTAACCTATCTGGTGCCGGATGCCGATGGCCTGATCACCCCGCAAGCGGTCAGTGAAGCTATGCGCGACGACACCTTTCTGGTGTCGCTGATGCTGGTCAACAACGAGTTGGGTACCGTCAATGATGTTCAAGCGATTGGCGAAGTGGTGCGTAGTCGCGAGGCATTGTTCCACGTCGATGCGGCGCAGGGCGCCGGCAAAGTGGCAATCGATCTGGGGCAATGGCCGGTGGATCTGATGTCCTTCTCCGCACACAAACTCTACGGCCCCAAAGGCATCGGCGCATTGTATGTTGGCCCACGGGCGCAGCAGCGGTTACAGGCGCAGATTCACGGCGGCGGACATGAAGGTGGCTTGCGCTCCGGGACGTTGGCGACGCACCAGATTGCCGGCATGGGCGCAGCGTTCGCGCTGGCCGCCGAGACGTTCGATGACGAGAAAAAAACTATCGTCGTGTTGCGTGAACGCTTGCTCGAACAACTGCTCAGCCTGCCGGGCGTACGTCTCAATGGTTGCGCCACTCAACGCATTCCGCACACCTTGAGCCTGACCTTCAGCGAAGGTGAATTCAACAGTGCGGCGTTGAGCCATTCGATTGCCTTTTCCGCGACCTCGGCCTGCAACTCGGCCAGTAACACGCCATCCCACGTGTTGTTGGCGCTGGGGCATGACGCGCACCTGGCCGGTCGCACCATTCGGCTGAGCCTCGGTCGTTTCACCACCGCCGAGGATATCGACAAGGCTTGTGCATTGATCAAGACCGCCTGCGCCAGTGCTCCGGCATTCTGGGCGACCGGGCTTTAAACGAGCCGATCTCTCGGCTACGAACAATAACGATGAAGTGATTAGCAGGAGACATGATGAGTACCCAGACCTCGACCGAAGGATCGGTGCCCCAGCGCCTGGCGCAGACCCGTGAACTGATGCGCCGTGAAGGCATTCATGCGTTGTTGGTGCCGTCCGCCGACCCGCACTTGTCGGAATACCTGCCGGGTTACTGGCAGGGCCGGCAGTGGTTGTCGGGCTTCCATGGTTCGGTCGGGACGTTGATTGTCACCGTTGATTTCGCCGGTGTCTGGGCCGACAGCCGTTATTGGGAGCAAGCGACCAAGGAACTCAAGGGCAGCGGCATCGAACTGGTCAAACTGCAACCGGGTCAGCCGAGTCCGCTGGACTGGCTGGCCGAGCAAACACCGGAAGGTGGTGTGGTCGCGGTTGACGGTGCGGTGATGGCCGTGGCGTCGGCGCGTACCCTGAGCAGCAAGCTTGAAGCACGCGGTGCGCGCCTGCGTACCGATATCGATCTGCTGCAGGAAGTCTGGAGTGATCGCCCGAGCCTGCCGAATGCACCGATCTATCAGCATCTGCCACCGCAGGCGACGGTCAGCCGTGGCGAGAAACTCGCCAAACTGCGCGAAACTTTGCGGGAGCGCGGGGCCGACTGGCATTTCATCGCCACCCTCGACGACATTGCCTGGCTGTTCAACCTGCGCGGCGGCGATGTGTCGTTCAACCCGGTGTTTGTTTCGTTTGCTTTGATCGATCAGCAGCAGGCGACGTTGTTCGTGGCGCTGAGCAAAGTTGATGGCGAATTGCGCGCTGTGCTGGAACAGGATGGCGTAACGCTGCGTGATTACAGCGAAGTCGCTGATGCCCTGCGTGCCGTACCGAGTGGCGCGAGCCTGCTGGTTGATCCGGCACGAGTGACCAGCGGTTTACTGGATAATCTCGACAGCGCAGTGAAACTGGTCGAAGGCTTGAATCCGACCACGCTGGCCAAGTCGCAGAAAAGTGAAGCCGATGCTCAACACATCCGCCAAGCCATGGAGCAGGACGGTGCGGCGCTGTGCGAATTCTTTACCTGGCTGGAATCTGCTTGGGGCCGCGAACGCATTACCGAACTGACCATCGATGAGAAGCTCACCGCTGCTCGCGAGCGTCGTCCGGATTATGTCTCGCTGAGTTTCAACACCATTGCTGCGTTTAACGCCAATGGCGCGATGCCGCATTACCACGCGACCGAAGAAGAACACGCGGTGATCGAGGGTGACGGCTTGCTGCTGATCGACTCGGGTGGACAGTACCTGGGCGGCACCACGGACATCACGCGGATGGTGCCGGTCGGTACGCCGAGCGAAGAGCAGAAGCGCGATTGCACGCGCGTGCTCAAGGGCGTGATCGCGCTGTCGCGCGCGCAGTTCCCGAAAGGCATTCTCTCGCCGCTGCTGGACGCCATCGCCCGTGCGCCGATCTGGGCCGACAGCGTGGATTACGGCCACGGCACTGGTCACGGCGTTGGCTACTTCCTTAACGTCCATGAAGGACCACAGGTGATTGCCTATCAGGCCGCGCCTGCGCCGCAGACGGCCATGCAGCCGGGGATGATCACGTCGATCGAGCCGGGTACGTATCGTCCGGGCCGTTGGGGCGTGCGTATCGAGAATCTGGCGATGAACCGTGAGGCGGGTAGCAGCGAATTCGGTGAATTCCTCAAGTTTGAAACCTTGACGCTGTGCCCGATCGATACGCGATGCCTGCTGCCGGCGCTGCTGACTGAGGAAGAGAAGCAATGGTTCAACAGCTACCACACAGAAGTGCGTGAGCGCCTGAGTCCGTTGCTTGAGGGGGCTGCGCTGGAGTGGTTGAACACCCGTACTGCGGCGATCTGATCGGCTGAATTCAGGCGCTGTGTCCAGCGCCTGAATGATCGCTTAGCCTTGGCGCAAGGCTTCCTCAACGAAGTCGAGCCGATCCTGGCCGAAGAACAGCTGATTACCGATGAACATGCTCGGTGCGCCGAACACGCCGCGTTTAACCGCCGTTTCGGTGTTCTCCTTAAGCGCTGCTTTGACAGATTCATCGTTGCTCAGCGCCAGAACTTCCTGCGGGTCGAAACCGTGTTCGCTCAGTACAGCGGCGACAGTCGCGGGCTCGTCAAGGCTGCGTCCTTCAACCCATAGCGCCGTGAACAGACAATCGATAAACGCCTCAAAGCGTTCTGGCTGACGTAATTGGATACCCGTGACCGCACGCATCAGCATCAGTGTGTTGATCGGGAAATGCGGATTAAATCTCAGCGGTACCCCGTAGCGTTTCGCGTAGCGATCCAGATCCTGAAACATATACCGACCCTTCGCCGGAATCATTGCCGGTGACGCGTTGCCGGTTGCCTTGAATACGCCACCGAGCAGCATCGGGATGTAAATCAGCTCACTGTTCGTCTCGGCACAAATCTTCGGCAATTGGGTGTAGGCCAGATAGGTGGCAGGGCTGCCAAGGTCGAAATAGAACTCCACGGTTTTAGTCATTTTCGCGTCTCTGTCGTTATTGTTATGGCGGGGCCTTACCAGCGTTCGTTCCAGGGGCGCAGATCCAGCTCGAACGTCCAGGCATCCCGTGGCTGACTGTGCAGATACCAGTAGTTCTCGGCGATGTGCTCGGGATTGAGGATGCCATCCTGATCTTTGGTGGCGTACTTCTCGGGGAAACTGTTGCGAATGAAATCGGTGTCGATCGCACCATCGACCACCACATGGGCGACGTGGATGTTCATCGGCCCGAGTTCCCGCGCCATGCTTTGCGCCAGTGCGCGGATGCCGTGCTTAGCGCCGGCGAATGCGGCGAATCCGGAAGCGCCACGCAGCCCAGCGGTGGCACCGGTGAAGAGAATCGTGCCGCGATTGCGCGTGACCATGCGTTTGGCCACTTCACGGGCATTGAGGAAGCCTGAGAAACAGGCCATTTCCCAAATCTTGAAATACTTGCGTGCGGTTTCTTCAAGAATGCTGCACGGCACATTGGCGCCGATATTGAATACAAAAGCTTCGATCGGACCGAGGCGAGTCTCGATGTCTTCAATCAGAGCGATTACGTCTTCTTCTTTGCGCGCATCGCAGGCAAAACCGTGGGCTTCACCGCCTTCAGCCTTGATCGCGTCCACCAGCGGCTGCAATTTGTCGGCGCTGCGTCGGGTGACGCAGGCGATGAATCCTTCTTTGGCAAAACGCTTGGCAATCGCCCCTCCCGTGGCATCGCCGGCGCCAACCACTAATACGACCTTCTTGTTATTCATGGGTAGATGCCTTTATTAAACGATCGTTAAGTGAACGAACGTTATGCTAGGATCCAGACCACGTCAAGGCAGTCGATTCGAGGGCAAACACATGCGTTACTCCGCCAGTCACAAATTGGAAACTCGGGAAAAGCTATTGCAGAGCAGCTCGCTGTCAGCAAAGCGTTCGGGGTTTTCCACGGTAGGCGTCGACGGCTTGATGAAGGCTATCGGATTGAGTGGCGCGGCGTTCTATAGTCACTTTTCGTCGAAAGATGCGTTGTTCACCGCCATCGTCGAGCGAGAGTTGGGGCAAAGCCTTGAGCGACTGGGGGGCGAGGGCGCGCAGGATCGTGAGCGACTGGAGCGCTGTCTCAAGCACTATCTGAGCATGGCTCACGTAGAACAACCTGAAGCCGGTTGCGCGTTGCCGGCGCTGGGCGCGGAAATTGCCCGATCGGATATCCAAGTACGGGAGCAAGCCGAGTTATGGATTCGTCGGCTGCAAGAGCGCTGGGCACAGATACTTGAGAGTGAGACCCTAGCGTGGTCGGTGCTGTCGCAATGCGTCGGGGCCTTGGTGGTGGCGCGCATGTTGGCTACGCCGGACGTTCAGCAAGCGGTGCTGAAGTCCAGCCATGAAGAAATTGGCCGGCAGATTGCCGCGCAGCGCTGATCTATTTACAGATGACAATCATGCTGCGACTGGTGTAACCCGCAGGATTGAGACCGAACGGGTAATCGCCGGGTTCTTCCACGGTGTCACCGGATTTGGCGATGACCTTATAGCCTTTCGGCAAGCAAGCATTGGCGGCGCTGGCGTAGCATTTGTCCCAGGAGGACGATAGCCCTGAGCAGTTGATGTGCAGCCCTTTTTTTCCGCGTTTTACCTTGGTTTCCGAAGTCGCCGCACAACCCGCAATAGCCAGTATGGCGATCAGTATCAAAATTCGTTTCATTACCGTCCTTATAGCGGCCACGAGTCTAATGCCCGGGTTTGCCTGTGTTCGCCTGCGCTCTAAGCGTTTTGAAATCCCTGTCCGAAAAAATCCATGTCTGGCATTGGGTTACGGGTCTAAACATGGCCTAAATACGCACCAATTGCCAGACCTTCGTCAAAACCTCTTTCAGTCAGCCGCTATTGCAGGCTTCGCGGCGCTACCCATGGTCATGGTTGCGCCGACAGACGCCAGAATAATGCATAGGAT
>NZ_CP087175.1:822500-4372500 GCF_024748675.1 Pseudomonas sp. B21-041 | reverse complement strand
AGTTTAAGGTGGTAGGCTGGAATCTTAGGTAAATCCGGGATTCTAAGGCCGAGAGCTGATGACGAGTGTTCTTTTAGAACACGAAGTGGTTGATGCCATGCTTCCAAGAAAAGCTTCTAAGCTTCAGGTAACCAGGAACCGTACCCCAAACCGACACAGGTGGTTGGGTAGAGAATACCAAGGCGCTTGAGAGAACTCGGGTGAAGGAACTAGGCAAAATGGCACCGTAACTTCGGGAGAAGGTGCGCCGGTGAGGGTGAAGGACTTGCTCCGTAAGCTCATGCCGGTCGAAGATACCAGGCCGCTGCGACTGTTTATTAAAAACACAGCACTCTGCAAACACGAAAGTGGACGTATAGGGTGTGACGCCTGCCCGGTGCCGGAAGGTTAATTGATGGGGTTAGCTAACGCGAAGCTCTTGATCGAAGCCCCGGTAAACGGCGGCCGTAACTATAACGGTCCTAAGGTAGCGAAATTCCTTGTCGGGTAAGTTCCGACCTGCACGAATGGCGTAACGATGGCGGCGCTGTCTCCACCCGAGACTCAGTGAAATTGAAATCGCTGTGAAGATGCAGTGTATCCGCGGCTAGACGGAAAGACCCCGTGAACCTTTACTATAGCTTTGCACTGGACTTTGAATTTGCTTGTGTAGGATAGGTGGGAGGCTTTGAAGCGTGGACGCCAGTTCGCGTGGAGCCATCCTTGAAATACCACCCTGGCAACTTTGAGGTTCTAACTCAGGTCCGTTATCCGGATCGAGGACAGTGTATGGTGGGTAGTTTGACTGGGGCGGTCTCCTCCTAAAGAGTAACGGAGGAGTACGAAGGTGCGCTCAGACCGGTCGGAAATCGGTCGTAGAGTATAAAGGCAAAAGCGCGCTTGACTGCGAGACAGACACGTCGAGCAGGTACGAAAGTAGGTCTTAGTGATCCGGTGGTTCTGTATGGAAGGGCCATCGCTCAACGGATAAAAGGTACTCCGGGGATAACAGGCTGATACCGCCCAAGAGTTCATATCGACGGCGGTGTTTGGCACCTCGATGTCGGCTCATCACATCCTGGGGCTGAAGCCGGTCCCAAGGGTATGGCTGTTCGCCATTTAAAGTGGTACGCGAGCTGGGTTTAGAACGTCGTGAGACAGTTCGGTCCCTATCTGCCGTGGACGTTTGAGATTTGAGAGGGGCTGCTCCTAGTACGAGAGGACCGGAGTGGACGAACCTCTGGTGTTCCGGTTGTCACGCCAGTGGCATTGCCGGGTAGCTATGTTCGGGAAAGATAACCGCTGAAAGCATCTAAGCGGGAAACTTGCCTCAAGATGAGATCTCACTGGAACCTTGAGTTCCCTGAAGGGCCGTCGAAGACTACGACGTTGATAGGTTGGGTGTGTAAGCGCTGTGAGGCGTTGAGCTAACCAATACTAATTGCCCGTGAGGCTTGACCATATAACACCCAAGCAATTTGCGTCGAAGAGACCAGATTGCGGTGTGTGAAGACGAAACGAACCGAAAGTTCGATGTTCACAAACACCGAAAGCTATCACATACCCAATTTGCTGAAGCGAGGCCACAAGGCCACGAGTCAGTACCCGAATTTCTTGACGACCATAGAGCGTTGGAACCACCTGATCCCATCCCGAACTCAGCAGTGAAACGATGCATCGCCGATGGTAGTGTGGGGTTTCCCCATGTGAGAGTAGGTCATCGTCAAGATTAAATTCCGAAACCCCAATTGCGAAAGCAGTTGGGGTTTTGTTTTGCCCGCGGGAAAGTTTTCACAGGACAACGCTGTCCCAGCTGTCGCAAGAAATGGCCATTGGGGAAATTCCTTCTGAAATGACCGGGCAGTTTTTGGTATGGTGCAGCTCGTTTTTTTTAACGGACTGATGTCATGCCCACGGATCGGCACTCATTTATGTCAAAGAGTTGCTGTAGAAATGCCTGAACCCATCCCGATCAAAGACCACGAAAAAGAGACGCGCCTGGTCAACAAACGGTTGATCGCCTGCGCCTTGTTCGTTTTCGCCATCAGCTGCGCCCTTGTCGTGCGCCTGTACATCCTCCAGGTGGTGGAGTTCGATTACCATTCCACGATCTCCGAAAACAACCGCGTCCACGTATTGCCAATCCCGCCGACACGCGGCTTGATCTACGACCGCAACGGCGTCTTGCTCGCCGATAACCGCCCCAGTTTCAACCTGACCATCACCCGCGAGCGCGCCACCGACGTCAATCAAGAACTGGACGAGGTCATCAACCTCCTGCACTTGCCTGCAGAAGATCGTACAGTCTTCGATAAAGCCATGAAGCAGTCTCGTCACCCGTTTACGCCGGTGACGCTGTTCTATGAGCTGACGGAAGAGCAAATCGCTGTATTGGCCGTCAATGAGTTCCGCCTCCCGGGCCTCGATGTCGAACCCCAGTTCGTCCGGCATTACCCGCTCGGCGCGCATTTCGCCCACTCGATCGGCTACGTCGGGCGGATCAATGAAAAAGAGTCGAAGAGCCTCGACTCGGTCGAATATCGCGGTACGCAATCCATCGGCAAAACCGGCATCGAACGCTTCTACGAGGCGCAACTACACGGCCACGTCGGTTACGAAGAAGTGGAAACCAACGCTCAAGGTCGCGTACTCCGTGTGCTCAAACATACCGACCCGGTCCCGGGCCAGAACATCGTCCTGAGCCTCGATATCAAACTGCAGGAAGCCGCCGAAGCCGCTCTGGGTGATCGTCGTGGTTCAGTGGTAGCGCTCGATCCGTCGACGGGCGAGGTGTTGGCCATGGTTAGCAATCCGAGCTTCGATCCGAATCTATTCGTCACCGGTATCAGCTCCAAGGAATACTCGGCACTGCGAGATTCGATCGACAGGCCGCTGTTCAACCGTGTGCTGCGCGGGCTCTACGCACCGGGCTCGACGATCAAGCCAGAAGTGGCAATCGCCGGCCTCGACGCCGGCGTCGTAACACCGCAGACGCGCGTCTTTGACCCCGGTTATTACCAACTCCCGGACTTCGATCACAAGTACCGCAACTGGAACCACAGTGGCGACGGCTGGGTGGACATGGACGCGGCGATCATGCGTTCCAATGACACCTATTTCTACGACCTTGCGCACAAGCTCGGCATCGATCGCCTGCACGATTACATGGCAATGTTCGGCTTGGGTGAGAAGGTCTCGCTGGACATGTTTGAAGAGTCGCCCGGCCTGATGCCATCGCAAGCGTGGAAGCGCGCGACCCGCCGTCAGGCCTGGTTCCCGGGCGAAACGGTTATCCTTGGCATCGGCCAGGGCTACATGCAGGTCACGCCGCTGCAACTGGCTCAGGCCACGGCATTGATCGCCAACAAAGGTGTATGGAACCGGCCGCACCTGGCCAAGACCGTCGACGGTGTCGCTCCTGTCGACGAACATCCGATGCCGAACATCCTGCTCAAGGATCCGCGAGACTGGGAGCAGGTCAATCACGGCATGCAGATGGTAATGCACGATGCGCGAGGTATCGCGCGTGCGGCCGCGGCCGGTGCGCAATATCGCATCGCTGGCAAGAGTGGTACCGCGCAAGTGGTGGCGATCAAGCAGGGCGAGCGCTACAACCGCGAGAAAACCCTGGAGCGCCATCGTGATAACGCCTTGTTCGTTGGCTTCGCGCCGGCCGAGCATCCGAAGATTGCGATTTCGGTGATGATTGAGAACGGCGAGGCCGGTGGTCGTGTTGCCGGCCCTGTGGTGCGGCAGATCATGGACGCCTGGCTGCTTGATCAGGACGGCCATCTCAAGCCGCAATACGCTGCGCCGACGAAAGCGCCGGGTGACCCGCACGTTTAACCTTCAACAGTTCACAGTAGCGGCTCATGCAAGCTGAACCGCTACTGTGAACTGTCTTGCAAAGACTATTTGCAGCTGTAACCCTCGGGCATCGTGACGGTGTAGTTGCGCTGCACGCGATCCTCGAAGTTCAGGTTCTGCAAGCCTTGTTCCACCAGAAAGGCTTCAACCTTGGTGGATTGGCAGTCTTCGTTATAGGACGACGCGCGAAGCAGGTAGACCGGGCGCTTACTGACTTCGTCGCGGGCAGTGGCAACGAAGGTGCTGAGCGTGGTGTAACCGGTGCGCTCCGAGGTCCCTACCGGGCCATAGGTGGTGTTCGGTTTACTCGTACAGGTCAGTCGGTCGTCTTTTTTCTTGCTGGTCTTGCACACGGTAGAGGTGCTGGTCGGAACTTGCCCATAGTCGGTGGCGGTATAGCGGTAAGTCACTTGTCGACTGCCAATATCGAGGCTGACAGTCATTTTTATCGGCGCGTGGTTCTTTGGCAGACTGGCGTCGGTATAGACCTCCTGGAACCCCCTGTCTTTCAGCGCGTTAACCATGTCGCGAAGATAATAGCGGGCATTAAGAGCGTTTTCGTCGCTGCCACTCGCAGACGTCACCAGCACAGTCGCCTTTCGGTCAAAATGATAGTCCGGATCGGGTGTCGCATTTAGCGCTACGTCCATTTGCGTGGCGCAGCCGCTGATCAACGCTGTCAGTAAAAACAGCGCGCAAAGTAAAAACCGGGTCATGACAAAGCCGCCTTACAAACTAAGGATTGAATAAGAGTTAAACGGTGTGGACTGGCGACAATTAACTTGCACGCCTGCGCAAGGCTCAGTCTTTCTGGTATTCCAGCAAATCGCCTGGCTGGCAATCGAGTGCTGCGCAGAGCTTGTCCAGGGTGGCCATCTTCACGCCCTTGACCTTGCCATTCTTCAGTAATGACAGATTGGCCTCGGTGATGCCCAGCAGGCTGGCCAACTCTTTCGAGCGAATTTTTTGCGTGGCCATGACAACGTCAAGGCGGACGATAATGGTCATTGTGTTGTTCTATATGTATTGGCTTTGCTCATCGCTGAGTACTTTTGCATCGCGCATGATAATTGAAAACAAACAGAGCAATACGCCTTTGACAATCTCATAGGCAGAAGTGGAAGACAGGCCGATCGAGAACTGAAAAATACGATCCCCTGGCGGTAGATCAATAGACAGGGCCAAACCTTGCAAAGTCTCTACCAGTGGGTAGGCGGCCGGAGAAATGATGCAAAGAATCCCCACTCGCCATAGCACCTTGATGTTGCGCTCGGTCCAGGTTTCGCCGCGGGAC
The DNA here is from genome assembly GCF_024748675.1 of Pseudomonas sp. B21-041. Classification (NCBI taxonomy): domain Bacteria; kingdom Pseudomonadati; phylum Pseudomonadota; class Gammaproteobacteria; order Pseudomonadales; family Pseudomonadaceae; genus Pseudomonas; species Pseudomonas sp. B21-041. The sequence continues at coordinate 4,367,360 of NZ_CP087175.1, read as the reverse complement.
AAGCGCAGGAAAAACAACCCTGTCAGCCAGAGCACGTAGGTCGAAAGCAGGACGGGCAGGAAATCCAAAACGACAAGCAGCGCAGTGACCAGTGGCGAGAGCCATGTATCGGGGGCAAGCAGGGCACCTTCGACAAACGGGTCAAGTAATTGCGGCGAGTTTTCGGCGAAGGCGTAGAGCAGAGCTGCGAGCATTTCATCCGTTTGGAAGAACCAGATCGAAGCGTTGCCACCGACCTCGGTCACCCCTAAGACCCAGACAAGAATCGCTGCCAGTAATCCGACCCAATGCATGCGCTGCAGTGCCAATCCGTTGTTACGAGTACTCATGAAAAATCCTTGCGGTGTCATTGGGAATGACTAATTCTCGATGTAAAATTATCGAATGGCAATAATAAATTGTTCTATTTTTGTGAAGGGCGTTGTTGGCATCGGACGCAGAGGCCATAGAATGAACCTCAGTTCAATCGATTTGCGGGGATTTCAATGTCGATAGGCTCTCGAGTTCGAAGCAAGTCGAGAGCAGGGAGAGGCGCGACCCACGCGGTGAACGCTGATATCGATGACGGGTTCAGCGAATGATTGGAGCGGGGGGCATGCGCCACAAGCATGCTTCAGTCCCCGCTCTAACCGGTCTTACTTGATCTCGGTAATGAAGTTTTCCCGCGAGCGGCGAACCTTTTTCAAGTTGACCAACCAGTCTCCCTCAGTGGCTCTATGCCCTAGCGGCAGAATCACTACACCGCGCAAGTTGCGGGCCGTGACTCCGAGGATTTCATCGATGGCTGCCGGGTCGAAACCTTCCATCGGTGTCGCGTCGACTTCTTCAAATGCCGCAGCGATCAGAGCCGAGCCAAGACTCTGCATTGGTCACTACGAGCAATTCAAAGGGCCGCAGTCCACTTGATGTCGGCGTTAGCCGTACCACCTCCAGAATGCGCTCGATTTTTTCATCGAACACCGTCCGGGAAGGGTCGTACTTTTTCGTTGCATAGCGCCATTTCAGCAGGTCTGTCAGTGTGCTCGTCATCAAATTCCGTAAAGGTGAAAGATGTTCTCCGCCCCCCACATTTGAAATGCGTTCCAATGTGGGAGCGAGCCTGCTCGCGAAGGATCCTCAAAGCCGCCGCAAAAAATCAGGCCCCAGGCACCGGGCAGCTCATGTCACCTTCTTCACACTTCAAATACTGTTTCAGCGACTCAACCCGCAGCTTGGTCACCCCTGTCAGACAACTGCTGTAAACCCATGGATAAACGCTCCCGCCAGTAACTCCCGACGATGAAAACTTGCACTCGGCATCCCGAAACCCGAGCCACGCCCGCTGCGCGCTGACCAACAGCTTCTTGCCATCCGGGTTGTCCTTCAAGCGCCCGATGATCTGTTGATACACGGTGTTCAACTCTTTGTCCGCCGCTTTGAAGTCTTGCCCGGCGCACTGATTCATCGTCGCTTGATCGCTGGCATTTGCACAGTCCACGGCGGCGTGGGCGAGGGGAGTGAACAGAAAGGGCGTGAGAGCCAGAAGCAGGCGTGGGGACATGGTCAAGTCTCGCTGTATCGAAGATAAGTGCCGAGCAGTGTAGCGGCTGCTTCGCACTTATTCAGGCAGGCGCATTCGGGAGGCGTCGAGCAAACGGTCGGCGATGGCCGCAATCTCTTCACCATCGTGCAGCCTTTCCAGCCAATGTGCAGGAATGCCCCGCACGCCGTAATAGGCGCCGGCCAACTGACCGGTGATCGCAGCGGTGGTATCGGCGTCATCCCCCAGGTTGGCCGCTCGCAAAATGGCCGCTTCGAAGCTGTCCGTCTGGTGAAAGCACCACAGCGCCGCTTCCAGGGACTGCACGCTGTAGCCATTGCCTCTGATGTCCGTCTCGGACAGAACGAGGTATTCGCCATGCGCAATGGCGGCGACCTTGGATTGCGAGAAGCTGGCGAAAGGCAACTGACGCAGTTCTGCTTTGCTTGCGCCTTCAAGCGCTCTGGCAATCAACCCGGCCAACAATTGGCAGCATTCGATGGCTTCAGGTGCTGCGTGGGTGGTTCGCGAACTGTCGGCGGCAAAGCTCTGGATTTTCCGGGCATCGGGAAAGTAGAACAGCACCACCGGCACCAGACGCATCAGCGAACCGTTGCCGGCGCTGCACGGGTCGGTCGAGCCGGCGAAGGGATCAGCGGTTTGTTGATACTGCGCGAGCGCCTGGCTGACGGTCATGCCGACATCGAAACATTCACCGGTCGAACTGAGGTAACCCCATTGCCACCAGTTGAGGTAGCGCCCCATCTGATCGGCAGCGTTGAATCCATTCTTGTTCAGCAGGCTTTCTGCCAGACAGAGGGCCATGGAAGTGTCATCGGTCCACTGCCCTGGCTTGAGGTGGAACGGGCCACCGCCGACCATATCGGTCAATGGTGGGAATGATCCCCGTGGTTTGAACTCAACCGTAGTACCGACAGCGTCGCCGCACGCAAGACCGAGCAGGGCTCCGCGGTAACGTTCAGCGAGGGATGGCGGCATGATTCTTCCTTGTAGATTCAAATTCGCTGGAGAAGGTAACAGTTTCGTTGGGCGGAGGGTGCCTGGATCCATCACAGCAAGGTTCAAAAAGTGCAGCTTGATGTGTCTTTGTGATCAATGACTGCACCGCCTTGATACAACTTCACATTGGACATGTGGTCATACAGGCCTAGTGTTCAAAACAGGAGGTGACGTATGAAACCAGTACCCAATAGTTTCGAACGCAAAATCACGCTCAAGGCGCCGCGTTCGCATGTCTGGCGTGCATTGGTCGATGCCGAGGCGTTTGGCCAGTGGTTTGGGGTGGCGCTGGAGGGCAGGCGTTTTATTGCCGGTGAATGGACGCAAGGGCAGGTCACGTATCCGGGTTATGAACACGTGTTGTGGAACGTGCTGATCGAGCGGGTCGAGCCGCAGCAGTTGTTTTCGTTTCGCTGGCATCCGTATGCGGTCAATCCGAAGATCGACTATTCCCAGGAGCCGACTACGTTGGTCAGGTTCGAGCTGGAAGACTTCGAGAGCGGTACGTTGCTGAAAGTGTCCGAATCCGGCTTCGCGCACATTCCTGACATTCGCCAGAAAGAGGCGTATGACATGGACAGCCGTGGCTGGGAGGAGCAGTTGAGCCGGCTCGAACAGTTTCTTGCCGAGAGCGCCAAGGCCCGCGAGCGTGACGGTGGTTGAGACCTTCGAGTCTTGCCTGAACGACAGCGATAGCCGGCTATGTGCACGGTGGTGCTGGAAGCAGGCCTCAGGGCAGCTGAAAGTCGCTTAGATCGTGGCTTCCATGCTTTCTGCCTGACACGGCTAAGGGTTTTCGGAAGGGTTGCTATGGCGAATGTCCTACACGCGCTGGTAGCTTTTACGACTATTGGCGATTGGATCCACCGCGTAATCTACACACATCAACTGAGACACAGGGAGTGTTTCAGGATCAAGGATGATCGACCATTTGCAAGGATCGCTGCCGACAGGGAGTCGATAATGGTCTTGGGAAAAACCCGCTTCGGCGGGTTTTTTTTCGCCTGTATGTAGGAGCTGCCGCAGGCTGCGATCTTTTGACTTTGGCTTTTAAAAGCAAGATCAAAAGATCGCAGCCTGCTGCAGCTCCTACTTTGGTTTGTGCGTTACGAGGCGATCAATTGGCGCAGGACGTAATGCAGGATCCCGCCCGACTTGAAGTACTCCACCTCATTCAACGTATCGATCCGGCACAACACCTCGATCTTCTCCTGGCGCCCGTCCTCACGGGTGATCAGCAGCGGCAGATTCATTCGCGGTGTCAGCTCGACGTCGGTCAGACCCTGGATTTCAAAGGTTTCCTTGCCGGTCAGGTTGAGGCTCTTGCGGTTCTGATCAAGCTTGAACTGCAGCGGCAGCACACCCATGCCCACTAGATTGGAACGGTGAATTCGCTCGAAGCTTTCCGCGATCACCGCTTTGACCCCCAGCAGATTGGTGCCCTTGGCTGCCCAGTCACGGCTGGACCCGGTGCCATATTCTTGCCCGGCAACCACCACCAGCGGCGTGCCCGAAGCCTGATACTTCATCGCCGCGTCGTAGATCGCCAGTTTTTCGCCGGTCGGAATGTAGATCGTGTTGCCACCTTCTTCACCGCCGAGCATTTCGTTGCGAATACGGATGTTGGCGAAGGTGCCGCGCATCATCACTTCATGGTTGCCGCGCCGTGAACCGTAAGAGTTGAAGTCCCGCGGCTCCACGCCTTTTTCGCGCAAATAACGCCCGGCCGGGCTGTCGGCCTTGATGTTGCCGGCAGGGGAGATATGGTCGGTGGTCACCGAATCACCCAGCAGGGCCAGCACTCGTGCACCTTTGACATCCTTGATTTCAGGCAACGGGCCGGAAATGTCGTCGAAAAATGGCGGATGCTGGATGTAAGTCGAATCGTCCTGCCACACATACGTCGCCGCCTGCGGCACTTCGATGGCTTGCCACTGTTCATCACCGGCGAACACTTCGGCGTATTCCTTATGGAACATTGCCGTACTGACTTGATTGACCGCGTCGGCGATCTCTTTGCTGGTCGGCCAGATATCGCGCAGGTACACCGGATTGCCTTGCTGATCTTCGCCCAGCGGTTCGCTGCTGATGTCGCTGCGCACGCTGCCGGCCAGGGCATAGGCGACCACGAGCGGCGGTGAGGCCAGCCAGTTGGTTTTCACCAATGGATGCACGCGGCCTTCGAAGTTGCGGTTGCCGGAGAGCACCGAAGCGACGGTGAGATCAGCTTTCTGGATGGCTTTCTCGATCGGTTCCGGCAGCGGCCCGGAGTTGCCGATGCAAGTGGTGCAGCCATAGCCGACCAGGGAAAAGCCGAGCTGATCTAGGTATTGCGTCAACCCCGCAGCCTTGTAGTAGTCGGTGACCACTTTCGAACCCGGTGCCAGCGAACTCTTCACCCAAGGTTTGCGGGTCAGGCCTTTCTCCACCGCTTTTTTCGCCAGGAGGCCGGCGGCCATCATCACGCTCGGGTTCGAGGTGTTGGTGCAGGACGTGATCGCGGCGATGACCACGGCGCCGTTTTTCAGGCGATAAGTGTGGCCTTCATATTCATATTCGGTTTCGCCGACCAGATCGGCATTGCCCACCGCGACGCCGCCACCGCCCTCACTTTCCAGACGTCCTTCTTCTTTACTGGTGGGTTTGAATTGCAGATCCATGAAGTCGCTGAACGCTTGTGCGACATTCGGTAGCGAAACGCGATCCTGCGGGCGTTTCGGCCCGGCGAGGCTGGCTTCGACGCTGCCCATGTCCAACGCCAGGCTGTCGGTGAACACCGGCTCTTTACCGGGCAGACGCCACAAGCCTTGAGCCTTGGTGTAGGCCTCGACCAGTTTCACCACTTCCGGTGGCCGGCCGGACAGGCGCAGGTATTCCAGCGTTACGTCGTCAACGGGGAAGAAGCCGCACGTCGCGCCATATTCCGGGGCCATGTTGGCGATGGTCGCGCGGTCGGCCAGCGGCAGGTCGGCGAGGCCGTCACCGTAGAACTCGACGAACTTGCCGACCACACCTTTCTTGCGCAGCATTTGCGTGACGGTCAGCACCAGGTCGGTAGCGGTGATGCCTTCCTTGAGCTTGCCGGTCAGTTTGAAACCGATCACTTCTGGAATCAGCATCGACACCGGTTGCCCGAGCATCGCCGCTTCCGCCTCAATCCCGCCGACGCCCCAGCCGAGCACGCCGAGACCATTGATCATGGTGGTGTGCGAGTCGGTGCCGACCAGCGTGTCGGGGAACGCGTAGGTGCGGCCGTCCTCATCCTTGGTCCACACCGTGCGGCCGAGGTATTCGAGGTTGACCTGGTGACAGATGCCGGTACCCGGCGGCACCACGCTGAAATTGTCGAAAGCGCTCTGGCCCCAACGCAGGAAGGCGTAACGTTCGCCATTGCGCTGCATTTCGATATCGACGTTCTGCTCGAACGCGCTGGCGGTGGCGAACTTGTCGACCATCACCGAGTGGTCGATCACCAGATCCACCGGCGACAACGGGTTGATTCGCTGCGGATCGCCACCGGCCTTGGCCATCGCCGCACGCATGGCGGCAAGGTCGACCACCGCGGGTACGCCGGTAAAGTCCTGCATCAATACCCGGGCAGGGCGGTACTGGATTTCGCGGTCGGAGCGGCGCTCCTTGAGCCAGGCGGCAAGCGCCTTGAGGTCGGCGCCGGTGACCGTTTTTTCATCTTCCCAGCGCAGCAGGTTTTCCAGCAGGACTTTCAGCGACATGGGCAGCTTGTCGAGGTCGCCCAAGCTTTTGGCGGCATCCGGCAAACTGAAATAGTGGTAGGTCTTGTCATCGATTTGCAGGGTTTTGAGCGTTTTCAGACTATCGAGGGACGGCATTACGATCACTCCTTTGAATCCGCACGGCTACGGATTGAGGGGACGAATAGAGCTTTAAACCTAGCCCTGTTTTAGGTAGCTGGCTAATAACTGGACTCTATGAGCGGAACCAAGGTTCCGACATCGGCTATCATGCGCCGGTTTTCGTGACAGGCTTTGCTTCAACGCAAGGCCTGAGCATCGCGCGGCGGCCGAATGATCGCCCGCTGCCCAGGAGTAAGAATGAACACCCTATTCATGCATTGCCGGCCAGGCTTCGAAGGCGAAGTCTGTTCGGAGATTTCCGACCTCGCCGCGCAACTCAACGTGGCCGGCTACGCCAAGGCCAAAGCGGCTACCGCCTGCGCCGAGTTTGTCTGCACCGAAGAAGACGGCGCCGAGCGCCTGATGCGCGGTCAGCGTTTCGCCGAATTGATCTTCCCGCGCCAATGGGCGCGTGGGGTTTTCATCGATTTGCCTGAAACCGACCGCATCAGCGTGATCCTTGCGCACATGGCCGAATTCCCGGTGTGCGGCAGCCTGTGGCTGGAAGTCGTCGACACCAACGACGGCAAGGAACTGTCGAATTTCTGCAAGAAATTCGAAGGCCCGCTGCGCAAGGCGCTGACCGGCGCCGGCAAACTGGTGGATGACGCCAGCAAACCGCGTCTGCTGCTGACCTTCAAGAGCGGTCGTGAAGTGTTTCTCGGCATGGCCGATGCCGGCAATTCGGCGATGTGGCCGATGGGCATTCCGCGTCTGAAGTTCCCGCGTGAAGCACCGAGCCGTTCGACGCTGAAGCTGGAAGAGGCCTGGCACCACTTTATCCCGCGTGATCAGTGGGAAGATCGCCTGCACAGCGACATGACCGGCGTTGACCTCGGCGCCGCGCCGGGCGGCTGGACCTGGCAACTGGTCAATCGCGGCATGCTGGTGACCGCGATCGACAACGGCCCGATGGCTGAAAGTCTGATGGATACCGGACTGGTTCAGCATTTGATGGCAGACGGTTTCACCTTCAAGCCCAAGCAACCGGTGGACTGGATGGTCTGCGACATCGTCGAGAAGCCGGCGCGCAATGCCGCGATGCTGGAAGAGTGGATCGGCGAAGGGCATTGCCGCGAGGCGGTGGTCAACCTGAAGTTGCCGATGAAGCAGCGTTACGCCGAAGTGAAGCGCTTGCTCGAACGCATTGCCGATGGTTTCAAGGCACGCGGGATCAAGGTCGATATCGGCTGCAAACAGCTGTATCACGACCGCGAAGAAGTGACCTGCCATTTGCGCCGTCACGACACCAAGAAAGCCAAATCCCGCTGATACACCGCAAAACCCCTGTAGGAGCTGCCGCAGGCTGCGATCTTTTGATCTTAAAAAGCAAAGATCGCAGCCTTCGACAGCTCCTACATAGGGTGTGGCGTAACGCCATAGATGACCGAATACCCGGCAATGCGCGACAATGCCGGCCAGTTTCAGGAGTGAATCATGAGTGAAATGATCGATACCCCGGTCGATGGCACCCTCGACGCCACCGGTCTCAATTGCCCGGAGCCGGTGATGATGCTGCACCAGCACATCCGTGACCTGGTGCCCGGCGGCCTGCTCAAAGTGATCGCCACCGACCCGTCGACCAAACGCGATATCCCCAAGTTCTGCGTGTTTCTCGACCATGAACTGGTGAGCCAGCACGAAGACGCCGGTACATATCTGTACTGGATCCGCAAAAAGTCCTGATCAAAGGCAAAAAAAAGACCTGCATCTGCAGGTCTTTTTTATGGGCGATCAACCCGCCGAGCGACTGATCCGAATACGCTTGCGCGCACTGCGCGTCAGGCGAATCGACAGCATCAACGCCGCACAGCTCAAGCCCACGATCAAACCCTGCCACAAACCGCTCGGGCCGCGTGGTTCGCCGAGCCAGTCGGTCAGACCGAGGGCATAGCCCACCGGCAAACCAATGCCCCAATAGGCGAACAGGGTCAGGATCATGGTCACGCGCGTGTCCTGATAGCCACGCAGCGCGCCGGCGGCGGTGACCTGGATCGCGTCGGAAAACTGGAACAGTGCCGAGTACACAATCAGCATCGCCGCGATGTGAATCACTGTCGGGTCAGCGGTGTAGATCGCCGCAATCGGCTCGCGCAGCAACAGCATCATGCTCGCCGACAGGCAGGCGTACGCCAGCGCGGTGCCCATGCCGACACCAGCGGCAAAACGCGCTTCGCGTGGTTCTTCGCGGCCCAGTGCCTGACCGACGCGCACGGTCACCGCCATGCCCAGCGAATACGGAATCATGAACACCAGCGAACTGACGTTGAGGGCAATCTGGTGCCCGGCCACCACGGTGGCGCCAAGACTGCCGATCAGCAGGGCGATCACGGCAAAAATGCTCGACTCGGCAAACACGGCGATACCGATAGGCAGACCAATCGCCAGCAGACGCCTGATCACTGTCCATTGTGGCCAGTCGAAACGGCTGAATATTTCGCTCGAACGATAGGCCGGTGCCCAGCGCTCATAACCGGCCAGCCCCAGCGCCATCACCCACATCACGATGGCCGTGGCCCAACCGCAACCGACGCCGCCCATCGCCGGCACACCGAAATGGCCATAGATGAAGATGTAGTTCAGCGGAATGTTCAGCGCTAGACCGCACAGGCCCAGCACCATGGCAGGACGCGTACGGCCGATGCCGTCACTGGTGCAGCGCAGCACGTGATAGAACGCCACTGCCGGCAGACCACTGGCGATGCCGTGCAGGTATTGCATGCACGGGCCGATCAGCTCTGGATCGACTTTCATCAGGTGCAGTACCGGCTCGGCGGCCACCAGCATCGCGGTGGCGATCAGTCCGACCACCAGCGCCAGCCACAGCGCCTGACGCACGAGCGGGCCGATTTCGCTGTGGGTGCCAGCGCCGAAACGCTGGGCGACTTTCGGCGTGGTTGCCAGCAGAGTGCCGGTCATCAGCAGAAACACCGGCACCCAGATCGAGTTGCCCAGCGCCACCGCTGCCAGATCCTTTGGCCCGACGCGGCCAGCCATCACCGCGTCGACGAAGCCCATGGCCGTAGTCGCCAGTTGCGCGATGATGATCGGCAACGCCAGGGCGAGCAGGTTCTTGAACTCCAGGCGAATACGCGCGGGGCGAGTGAGGGAGACGGCGACAGGTTGATCAGTTACAGAATTCACGGGAAAAACGTCCACAGCTGTTGATGCGCAAGGCGCCGCATTCTACGCCGCTGACGCCTTGGTCAGGAAAAATCCTCTGTTGCGGATTTGTAAGCGCAAAGCCCGCTGGCCCGGCGACCGATCTGCACCTAAACTGCCGATCCGCCTAAGGAGCCCGCCATGCTGATTGTTGCCGACGAAAATATCCCGCTGCTCGATGCCTTTTTTGCCGGTTTCGGCGAGATCCGCCGGGTGCCGGGCCGTTCCATCGACCGTGCGACGGTCGCGCAGGCCGACGTGTTACTCGTGCGCTCGGTGACCAACGTCAACCGCACGTTGCTTGAGGGCAGCAAGGTGCGCTTTGTCGGTACCTGCACGATCGGCACCGATCATCTGGATCTCGACTACTTCAATGAGGCCGGCATCACCTGGTCGAGTGCACCCGGCTGCAATGCCCGAGGCGTGGTCGATTATGTGCTGGGCAGTCTGATGACCCTCGCCGAAATCGAAGGTGTCGATCTCACTCAGCGGACTTATGGTGTCGTCGGCGCCGGTGAGGTGGGAGGGCGCCTGATCAAGGTTCTGAAAGAGTTGGGCTGGAATGTCAAAGTCTGCGATCCGCCGCGTCAGGCTGCCGAGGGCGGCGATTACGTGAGCCTTGAGCAAATCATTGAGCAGTGTGACGTAATCAGTCTGCACACACCGCTGACACGCAGCGGCGTTGGTGCGACTTGGCATCTGTTCGATCAGCAGCGTCTGCAGCAGCTCAAGCCCGGTGCATGGCTCATCAACGCGGCGCGTGGTCCGGTGGTGGATAACGCCGCGCTGCGCGAAGTGCTGCTGGAGCGTGAAGACCTGCAAGCCGTTCTTGATGTCTGGGAGGCCGAGCCTGAGGTTGATGTTGCATTGGCCGAACTTTGCGTACTGGCCACTCCGCACATTGCCGGTTACAGCCTTGATGGCAAACAGCGCGGAACGGCGCAGATCTATCAGGCTTACTGCCAATTCATCGGCCAGCCAGCAAGCATTCAACTCAGTGAGCTGCTACCGGCGCCGTGGTTGTCGCAAGTGACCTTGCATGGCGACAGCGATCCGGCCTGGGCGCTGGCGATGTTGTGTCGTGGCGTGTACGACCCGCGCCGCGATGATGCGGATTTTCGCCGCAGCCTCGTAGGTAATGTCGGCGAGCAGCGGGCGGCGTTCGATGTGTTGCGTAAACAGTATCCGGTGCGGCGCGAGATTGAAGGGCTGAAGGTGCGGATTGAAGGGGATTCGCCGGTGTTGGCGAAGATAGTCGCGGCACTGGGTGCGGTGACTGTCTAGAAACCGGGTTGGCCCCTTCGCGAGCAGGCTCGCTCCCACATGGATCTCGCACTCACTGACGATCTCCTGTGGGAGCGAGCCTGCTCGCGAAGGTCGCGCCAAAAGTCCCCGGATCTGCAGGCAGAAAAAACCCGGCCAAAGGGGCCGGGTCAGGAAGACGGTGGCTATATCACTCTTGTTCGGCAGGCTTGACCAATCGCTTCTCCAGCTCGCTGCACGCTTGCTGGATCATTTCTTCAGTGATCGGTACTTCACGCCCATCCTTATCCAGTATCGAGCAACCCAGAGATTGGCCGGGCTTGGTGCGGATCACTTCAATCTTGTCATCGCTGCTGTGTTGCAAGGACATGGCCTGTCTCCTCATCAGGTTGTATACCCAGATTAAAGCCGCCACGTGACCAGGCTGTGACAGCGCCTTTCGATCCGTCATGAGCGGCCATTCCAGTCCAACAGAAATGACCGTTCGTCTCAACCTTGACGTTAGACCGATAGCAACTATGGCCTAGTCTTTGGGGGCATATTTAACCTGACTCATTGTGATTTACAGAGTTCCACCCCAAAGAAGGTTTACGCTAGCCCTTTCATCAACACGGATGTACACCTGAATGACCCCGAAGCTTTCTTCACGACACCGTCGCGCGCTGCGTCTGACCAGTCGATTCCTGGCCCCTTACCGCTGGCAGGTCATCGCTGCGCTGCTGGCGTTGATCGTCACCGCCGCCGTCACGTTGTCGATGGGGCAGGGGATCAAACTGTTGGTCGACCGCGGCTTCATGACTCAGTCGCCGCATCAGCTCAACCAGAGCATCGGCATCTTCATGTTGATGGTGCTGGGTCTGGCGGTCGGTACGTTTGCCCGGTTCTACTGGGTGTCGTGGATCGGCGAGCGCTGCGTGGCCGACATCCGCCGCGAGGTGTTCAACCATCTGGTCTATCTCCATCCGGGCTTTTACGAGAACAACCGCAGTTCCGAGATCCAGTCGCGGCTGACGGCCGACACGACGCTGTTGCAATCGGTGATCGGCTCGTCGTTGTCGATGTTCCTGCGCAACCTGTTGATGGTCATCGGTGGCGTCATCCTGCTGTTCGTGACCAATGCGAAACTCACCAGCATTGTGGTGATCGCCTTGCCGTTCGTGGTCGCGCCGATCCTGATTTTCGGCCGACGCGTACGCAATCTGTCGCGGTTGAGCCAGGACCGGGTCGCCGATATCGGCAGCTATGTGTCGGAAACCCTCGGCCAGATCAAAACCGTGCAGGCCTACAACCACCAGGTTCAGGACGAGCGACGTTTTGCGACGACGGTCGAGGACGCATTCGACACCGCGCGCAAACGCATCTTTCAGCGCTCGTGGATGATCACCATGGTGATCGTGCTGGTGCTCGGCGCCGTGGCGGTGATGTTGTGGGTCGGAGGCATGGACGTAATCGCCGGGCGCATCACCGGGGGCGAACTGGCGGCGTTTGTCTTTTACAGCCTGATCGTCGGCAGTGCGATCGGCACGTTGAGTGAGGTGATCGGCGAACTGCAGCGCGCGGCCGGGGCCGCCGAACGTATCGCTGAACTGCTGGGTTCGGAAAACATCATCCAGCCGCCCGTTACCGGGCTGGTGACCTTGCCGGAGCGCGTGCGGGGTGAATTGCAATTGCAGGACGTGCGTTTTTCCTACCCTTCGCGTCCGGAAAGCTACGCCGTCAACGGTTTGAATCTGACCATTCGCGCTGGCGAGACACTAGCGCTGGTGGGGCCGTCCGGCGCTGGCAAGTCCACCGTGTACGACTTGCTGTTGCGTTTTTATGATCCGCTGGAAGGGCAGATCCTGATTGATGGCGTGCCTTTGACCAGCCTCGATCCGCTGGACCTGCGCCGTCACTTCGCCCTGGTATCACAATCGCCGGCGCTGTTTTTCGGCAGTGTTGAAGAGAATATTCGTTACGGCAATCCCGGGGCGACGCTGGAGCAGGTCAAGGACGCTGCGAAAATTGCTCATGCCCACGACTTCATCGAGAAAATGCCCAACGGTTACCAGACCCATCTCGGCGATGGTGGCCTCGGTCTTTCCGGTGGCCAGCGTCAGCGTCTGGCCATTGCCCGGGCGTTGCTGGTCGACGCACCGATCCTGCTGCTGGACGAAGCCACCAGCGCCCTTGATGCGCAGAGCGAACACCTGATTCAGGAAGCCCTGCCGAGCCTGATGCAAAACCGCACCACGCTGGTGATCGCGCATCGACTGGCCACGGTGAAAAACGCTGACCGGATTGCGGTAATGGATCAGGGCAAGCTTGTGGCCATTGGCACCCATCAGGAACTGATTGCCAGCAATCCGCTGTATGCGCGGTTGGCAGCGTTGCAGTTCAATGATGGCAAGAGCGCGTCAACGAATCCTGTCACCGATCCTGCCATTCACTAAATAGCCGCTCAGGTTGTGCCCATAAAAAATGCCCGTATCTCGCGATACGGGCATTTTTCGTTAGTTGGCGTCAGTCAGGTGATCACTGATCGTCGAAGTAGCGCTCATGCCAGTCCACCAGCGGCTGCGGCGAGTTGAGCTTCTGGCCGTAGATCACCGAGTACGACAGCACGTTCTGCACATACTGACGGGTTTCGTCGAACGGAATGCTTTCGACCCACACGTCGAAGCTCAGGTGATCGGCGCCGCGCAGCCATTGGCGCACGCGACCAGGACCTGCGTTGTAGGCGGCGGAGGCGAGGACGCGGTTGCCGTTGAACTGGCTGTGCACCTGGCTCAGATACGCGGCGCCGAGCTGGATGTTCTTGTCCGGGTCCAGCACTTGCTGCGGCGAGGCCAGCGGAATGCTGAATTTGCGCGCGGTTTCTTTTGCAGTGCCGGGCATTAATTGCATCAGGCCACTGGCGCCGACACCGGAGCGTGCGTCGTCCATGAACGCGCTTTCCTGGCGGGTAATGGCAAACACCCAGCTCGAATGCAGGCCACGTACCTTGGCTTCACGCACGAGCGTTTCGCGGTGGGCCATCGGGAAGCGGATATCCAGATCGTCCCAGTACTGCGCCTGACTGATGGTGCGGATCGCCGGGAAATACCATTTCAAGTCGTAAGCGAGTTTCGCCTGGGCAACCATTTCATCGCGATTGAAATGGCGGCTGACGTGATACCACTCGCGACGACCGTCGACGATTTGCCCACGGGCATGGAATTCCAGCGCGCGGCGTACCCCCGGCGTGTTGCGCACCTTGTTGATCAGCGCCTGGCTGAGGACCAATGGCTTGTTGTTCAGCGAGTACGGCGATTGCGAGCGGTCGGCGGCGAGGAAACCGTAGAAGTCACGTTCGCGCGCAAGGTTTTTGTACAGGGTCTGCGCTTCCGGGTTCTGCGGCTGGGCCAGTTCCAGACTACGCGCCTGCCAGTAGCGCCAGCGGTTGGTGGTGGCCAGATCCTGCGGCAGACGGCGGGTCAACTGGTAGGCGTCGTCCCAGCGGGCCAGACGCAGCAACAGGCGCAAGCGCCATTCCGAGACGGTGTTGTCGCGCAGTTCCGGGTCGTACTTGGTCATCACGTCCAGCGCGCGGCTGTCGAAACGACGGGCAAGGGTCAGGCCGATTTCCCGGGCAATCGCGACTTTTTCATCGCGGGAGAAGTGCATGCTGCTGGCGTAACCGTCGAGCAACGCCATGGCCTTGTCCGGATCCTGACGGGCCAGTCGGCGCAAGCCGAGGCTGACCACGTCGGACATCGGTTCATCGGCCGGGGTGAAGCGCGAAGGCTGATTGAGCAACTCCGGTTTTTGCGCCACATCCACCAGCAAACGACCGCGCGGGGCGAGGGTGGTCAGGCCGTTGACCAGACTGTTGGCCAATGGATAGTTGCGGGCCTGAGCGGCAAGTTTGGTGCGCTCCCAGCGTTTCTGTTCAGTGAGCTGGCCATCGGCTGCCCAGATGCCGAACAGCGCGTCACACGCGGCGGGTTGGGATTTGCCAGTCAGCCAGAGCTTTTCAGCATTGGCGTACCCCTCGGCCTTATGGTTGCTGCTGATCTGGTACTGCGCATTCAGGCAGTCCAGTTCAGTGAAGTTGAGTTTCGGGTCGTAATACTTGACGAAGGTGGCCCAGTCGCCACGGTCGGCGAGCCAGCGCAACCAGCGCAATTTCATCCAGTTGGCCTGGGGCAGGTCACCGTGTTCGGCGAGGAACTTTTCGATTTCCGCGTTGCTCGCGGTTTTCAGCCGCGCGGTCAGTTCGTCGTAGGCCAGGTACGGTTCCAGCGGGTAATCGGCCAACGCCTGGCTGTAGCGAAAGTACGGGCCGGTATCACCCTTGGCCAGGGCGCGCTTGGCTTCATCGTAATACTGGCGTTGGGTGGACAGGTCCACCGCCTGGGCGGATTGAGCGGCAGCGGCGGTAAGTAGCAAACAGGACAAGACACTGAAAAGGCGACTGCGCATGAGACATCCGGGCAGAGAAATCATGACAAGTGCCGACCTCGGTCAGCACTGAATTGTCTGTAGCTTAGCCTTTTGCCAGCAAGCGGCGAAAGCTTTGCGGGCCTCGCAGCACAAGTTCGCAACAAATGTTGTGCAGAGTGCTTCGACAGACAAATTGCCGGCCTGCTGAAGCCCTAACTCAGGTAGAATGCGCGCCCGGTTTTTGGAGAAGCTCATGACCCTGCTCAAATTCAGCGATGTGTCCCTTGCGTTCGGCGCTATGCCGTTGTTGGACAAGGTGTCCTGGCAGATCGCCCGTGGTGAGCGGGTGTGCATCATCGGCCGCAACGGCACTGGCAAGTCCAGCATGATGAAACTGGTCAAGGGCGACCAGAAGCCCGATGAAGGCTCGGTGTGGCGTGCCCCCGGTCTGAAAATCGGCGAATTGCCGCAAGAATTGCCGGTGGCCGACGATCGGACGGTGTTCGACGTAGTCGCTGAAGGCCTTGATGGCGTGGGCGCGTTGCTCGCCGAATACCATCACCTTGCGCAGAACTGCGTCACTGAAGAAGACCTGAACAAGCTGATGCACGTTCAGCAAGACCTCGAAGCCCGTGATGGCTGGCGCTTGCAGACTCTGGTCGAGAGCACTTTGAGCCGTCTGCAACTGCCGGCCGACAAGACCCTCGCCCAGTTATCCGGCGGCTGGCGTCGTCGCGTGCTGCTGGCGCAGGCGCTGGTGTCCGAGCCGGATCTGCTGCTGCTCGACGAACCGACCAACCACCTGGACATCGGTGCGATTGCCTGGCTCGAAGAAGCCCTGAAAGATTTCCAGGGCGCCGTGCTGTTCATCACGCACGACCGTTCCTTCCTGCAAAACCTCGCCACGCGCATCCTCGAACTGGATCGCGGCGGCCTGATCGACTGGAACGGCGACTACGCCAGTTTCCTTGTGCACAAAGAAGCCGCGCTGGCCGCCGAAGAAACCGCCAACGCGCTGTTCGACAAGAAACTGGCCCAGGAAGAAGTCTGGATCCGCCAGGGCATCAAGGCTCGCCGCACCCGCAACGAGGGCCGCGTCCGCGCCCTGAAAGCTTTGCGCGTGGAGCGTAGCGAGCGTCGTGAGCGCACCGGCAAGGCCAACATTCAGCTGGACACTGCCGACAAGTCCGGCAAGCAGGTGATGGTCCTCGAGAACGTGAGTTTCGCTCACCCGGGCGGCCCGTTCCTGATCAAGGATTTCTCGATGGTGCTGACACGCGGCGACCGTATCGGTCTGCTCGGCGCCAACGGTACCGGCAAGACCACCCTGCTGAAACTCATGCTTAGCGGTCTGCAACCGACCAGCGGCAAAGTGGAAGAGGGCACGCGGATCGACGTGGCCTACTTCGACCAGTTGCGTCATCAACTGGATCTGGAAAAAACCGTGATCGACAACGTCGCCGAAGGTCGCGACTTCATTGATATCGACGGCCAGAGCCGTCACGTGCTGAGCTACCTCGGCGATTTCCTGTTCAGCCCACAGCGTGCCCGCACGCCGGTCAAGGCGCTGTCGGGTGGTGAGCGTGCGCGTCTGTTGCTGGCCAAGTTGTTCAGCAAGCCGGCGAACCTGCTGGTTCTCGACGAACCGACCAACGACCTCGACGTGGAAACCCTCGAACTGCTCGAAGAGGTGCTGCTGACCTTCAACGGCACCGTGCTGATGGTCAGCCACGACCGGGCATTCCTCGACAACGTGGTCACCAGCACCCTGGTCTTCGAAGGCGAAGGCAAGGTGCGTGAATACGTCGGTGGCTATCAGGACTGGATTCGTCAGGGCGGCTCGCCGCGGCTGTTGGGCGTGACTGAAAGCAAATCGGGCAAGGCTGACCTGAATTCGGCGGTAGTCACCGCTGAGCCTGCTGTGGTTGCTGCGCCTGCCGCTGCTGCCCCGGTTGCCAAGAAAAAGCTGAGCTACAAGCTGCAGCGCGAGCTGGAAGCGTTGCCGGGCGATATCGACGCCAAGGAACAGCAGATCGCCGCAGTGGAGGCCGAGATGGCTGAAGGCGGTTTCTATCAGCGTCCACCGGCTGAAACAGCCAAGGTGATTGCCTCGCTGGAGCAGTTGCAGGCTGAACTGGACGCGTTGATGGAGCGTTGGGCCGAGCTGGATGCCTGATTGATCCGGATGTGAAAAAGCCCGGCGTTCAGTGATGAACGCCGGGCTTTTCATATGCGGGTGGAGACCCAATGTGGGAGCGAGCCTGCTCGCGAATGCGGTGTGTCAGGCGGCATTAATGCTGAATGTGCCGACGCCTTCGCGAGCAGGCTCGCTCCCACAATGATCAGTGTTTCAACGTTTGACCAGGTGGACGGCGAGGACGTCGCATGGCGCGCCGTGCAGTACGTCGTTCGCGGTCGAGCCGAGCAACAGCGCCAGACCATGACGGCCATGGCTGCCGACCACGATCAGATCGCACGTGTTTTCCTTGGCGAAATGATGGATTTCCTGGCGTGGCTGGCCATAGGTCAGGTGGCAGTTGGCGCCCTCAAGCTCTGAGTATTTGGCTTTCAGACGCTCCAGGCGCTCCTTGGCCTGATCGAACTGCTGTTGTTGCAGTTGTGACAGATCCATCGGCACGTCGCCGCCGAAGGCCATGGCCATCGGCTCAACGATATGCACGAGCGAAAGCTTGGCGCCATTGCTCACCGATAGCTCGCGGGCGCGGTGAATCACAGGGTCGCACTCTTCGGTCAGATCTACGGCGACCAGAATGTGGTGGTAGGGCATGAGGTGCTCCTCGTGAGGTTTCAATATTGTTAAGTATGGCTGGTTTCAAGCGCATTGGTTCCAAAGTGACACAATGCGCTCACCAAGAATTGGGAATAGAGATATGACGGTCTGGTTGGTGGTGTCAATCCTGCTGGTGGTTTTGAGTCCGTTGGCGTGGTTGCGCCCATCGCGCGCGCAAAGCGGTCGCATCGCCTTGCGCATGGAGGCGCGGCGCATGGGTCTGGCCATGCAACTGGCGCCTCAGGAATGGCCGCACTGGCTGGCGCAAGAGCCGCCGAATCCGTGTGCGCAGTATCATCGGCCGCGTCGTGGCAAGTCGCCTGCCTGCTGGACTTACTGGCAAAAATCGCCGGGTGTGTGGGTCAATCAATGGCAGGAAGTTTGCGAAGATCGGGCGCTGCTCAATCATTTCGAAAAGTTGCCCGGCAACGTTTTCAAAGTCGAAGCAGACAAGCAGATGATCGCCTTGTACTGGGGCGAGAAGGGCGAAGCGTCGGTGTTGCAGGACATCGACACCACTCTGAAAGCACTGGCGTGACGCGCGGACTTTTCCCACTGCAACGGTGGGGAACGTCCGGCAGACGCGCAATAAAAAGCCCGACATGATTCATCGGGCAGGGTGGCCAGGCAGGCCGGAAACCTTTTTTGATGCTGACTTGGTCGGTACATCTCTCTGTAGTCCACCCAGCGTAGCCCTTTAAACTCGGGCTGCTGCGAATTAGGGCGACTTTTCTAACTATTGATTCTATGAATGGCTTCACATGCAGACGCGTGTTGCGGGTCTTCGTCTTACAGAAATGACCGCAAAGTCGCATTTCAACCCGTATTTTGGGCGATTGACAATTGTCGGAAATTCCGTGAAGGTGACGTACCCAAATCAAACGGGCGTATGAATTGAGCGTTTGTCTTACAGACTGCTCCTACAGAATCCCGACTATCGCGTTGGCGGGTGTGCCGGGTGGATTGGCGTTAGCATCGACGAAAAAGCGTCTTGCCGAGCCATTCGCCTGCGTCCGACGTGTACTGTTCAGCTTCCATATCGTGGAGATCAGTTGATGATTTACGAAGGTAAAGCCATCACGGTTAAAGCTCTTGAAAGTGGCATCGTCGAATTGAAATTCGACCTCAAGGGTGAGTCCGTCAACAAGTTCAACCGTCTAACCCTGAACGAACTGCGTCAGGCCGTAGACACCATCAAGGCAGATGCTTCGATCAAGGGCGTGATCGTCAGCAGTGGCAAGGACGTGTTCATCGTCGGCGCCGACATCACCGAATTTGTCGATAACTTCAAGCTGCCGGATGCCGAGCTGGTTGCTGGCAATCTCGAAGCCAACAAGATCTTCAGCGATTTCGAAGACCTCAACGTCCCAACCGTAGTGGCCATCAATGGCATCGCCCTGGGTGGTGGTCTGGAAATGTGCCTGGCGGCTGACTATCGCGTCATGTCGACCAAAGCCAAGATTGGCCTGCCGGAAGTCAAGCTGGGCATCTACCCAGGCTTCGGTGGCACCGTGCGTCTGCCGCGCTTGATCGGTGTCGATAACGCCATCGAGTGGATTGCCTCCGGTAAGGAAAACCGCCCTGAAGACGCCCTGAAAGTCAGTGCCGTCGACGCCGTGGTTGCTCCTGAAAAACTGCAGGAAGCTGCCCTTGAACTGATCAAGCGCGCCATCTCCGGCGAGTTCGATTTCAAGGCCAAGCGTCAGCCGAAACTTGAAAAACTCAAGCTGAACGCTATTGAACAGATGATGGCTTTCGAAACCGCCAAAGGTTTCGTCGCCGGTCAGGCTGGCCCGAACTACCCAGCGCCGGTTGAAGCGATCAAGACCATCCAGAAAGCCGCGAACTTCGGTCGTGACAAGGCGCTGGAAGTCGAAGCCGCCGGCTTCGTCAAACTGGCCAAGACCTCTGCCGCGCAGAGCTTGATCGGTCTGTTCCTGAACGATCAGGAGCTGAAGAAAAAGGCCAAGGCCTACGACGAAATCGCCAAAGACGTGAAGCAGGCCGCTGTACTCGGCGCCGGCATCATGGGTGGCGGTATCGCCTATCAGTCGGCCTCCAAAGGTACGCCGATCCTGATGAAGGACATCAACGAGCACGGTATCGAGCAGGGTCTGGCCGAAGCCGCCAAGCTGCTGGTTGGCCGCGTTGATAAAGGTCGCATGACCGCTGCGAAAATGGCTGAAGTGCTCAATGGCATTCGTCCGACCCTGTCCTACGGCGACTTCGGTCACGTGGATCTGGTTGTCGAAGCTGTCGTCGAGAACCCTAAGGTCAAGCAAGCCGTACTGGCTGAAGTCGAAGGTCAGGTCAAAGAGGACACCATCCTCGCGTCCAACACCTCGACCATTTCCATCAGCCTGCTGGCCAAGGCCCTCAAGCGTCCGGAAAACTTCGTCGGCATGCACTTCTTCAACCCGGTGCACATGATGCCGCTGGTGGAAGTGATCCGTGGCGAGAAGTCCAGCGAGCTGGCTGTTGCCACCACCGTTGCCTACGCCAAGAAAATGGGCAAGAACCCGATCGTCGTCAACGACTGCCCGGGCTTCCTGGTCAACCGCGTACTGTTCCCGTACTTCGGTGGTTTCGCCAAGCTGGTCAGCGCCGGTGTCGACTTCGTCCGTATCGACAAGGTCATGGAAAAATTCGGCTGGCCGATGGGCCCGGCGTACCTGATGGACGTGGTCGGCATCGACACCGGTCACCATGGTCGTGACGTGATGGCTGAAGGTTTCCCGGATCGCATGAAGGATGACCGTCGTTCGGCCATCGACGTGCTGTACGAAGCCAAGCGCCTGGGCCAGAAGAACGGCAAGGGCTTCTACGCCTACGAGGCCGACAAGAAAGGCAAGCAGAAGAAAGTCGCCGATCCATCGGTGCTGGAAGTGCTCAAGCCGATCGTTTACGAGCAGCGTGAAGTCACTGACGAAGACATCATCAACTGGATGATGATCCCGCTGTGCCTGGAAACCGTGCGTTGCCTGGAAGACGGCATCGTTGAAACCGCCGCCGAAGCCGACATGGGTCTGGTCTACGGTATCGGTTTCCCTCCATTCCGTGGCGGTGCACTGCGCTACATCGACTCGATCGGTGTTGCCGAGTTCGTTGCCCTGGCTGACCAGTACGCTGATTTGGGCGCGCTGTACCACCCGACCGCGAAGCTGCGCGAAATGGCCAAAAACGGCCAGAGCTTCTTCGGTTAAGCGCCCCCAACTAGAGTGAGAGTGAACTTATGAGCTTGAATCCTAGAGACGTCGTGATTGTCGACTTCGGTCGTACTCCGATGGGCCGCTCCAAGGGCGGCATGCACCGCAACACCCGCGCCGAAGACATGTCGGCGCACCTGATCAGCAAGTTGCTGGAACGCAACGCCAAGGTCGATCCTGCAGAAGTCGAGGACGTGATCTGGGGCTGCGTCAACCAGACCCTGGAGCAGGGCTGGAACATCGCGCGCATGGCTTCGCTGATGACCCAGATCCCGCACACCTCGGCCGGTCAGACTGTTAGCCGTCTGTGCGGCTCGTCGATGAGTGCGCTGCACACCGCTGCGCAAGCGATCATGACCGGCAACGGTGACGTGTTCGTGGTCGGCGGCGTCGAGCATATGGGCCACGTGAGCATGATGCACGGTGTCGATCCGAACCCGCACATGTCGCTGTACGCGGCGAAAGCCTCGGGCATGATGGGCCTGACCGCTGAAATGCTCGGCAAAATGCACGGCATCACTCGCGAACAACAGGACGCTTTCGGCGTGCGATCCCACCAGTTGGCCCACAAGGCCACCGTGGAAGGCAAGTTCAAAGACGAAATAATCCCGATGCAGGGCTATGACGAGAACGGTTTCCTGAAACTGTTCGACTACGACGAAACCATTCGTCCGGAAACCACCCTGGAAAGTCTGGCGGCCCTCAAGCCTGCCTTCAATCCAAAGGGCGGCACCGTGACTGCCGGTACTTCGTCGCAGATCACCGATGGTGCTTCGTGCATGATCGTGATGTCGGCGCAGCGTGCGCAGGACCTGGGTATCCAGCCAATGGCGGTTATCCGTTCGATGGCAGTGGCGGGTGTGGATCCGGCAATCATGGGCTATGGTCCAGTTCCGGCGACACAAAAAGCCCTGAAGCGTGCGGGCCTTGGCATCAACGATATCGACTTCTTCGAGCTCAACGAAGCTTTCGCCGCACAGGCCCTGCCAGTGCTGAAAGATCTGAAAGTACTCGACAAGATGAACGAGAAGGTTAACCTGCACGGCGGCGCGATCGCCCTGGGTCACCCGTTCGGTTGCTCCGGTGCCCGTATTTCCGGCACTTTGCTGAACGTGATGAAGCAGAATAGCGGCACCTTCGGGGTGGCCACTATGTGCATTGGTCTCGGCCAAGGCATCTCCACCGTCTTCGAACGCGTTTAAGCGTCTCGTCGATGGAAGCCGGGGCCAAGTGCCCCGGTTTTTGTTTTTGTGGATTTATTTTGTTTTTATTTTTGAACAAATTTGAGTGAGGGCCGAAGCATGCCGATACAACCTGGGCTCTACCAACATTACAAAGGTCCGCAGTACCGCGTATTCAGTGTTGCGCGGCATTCCGAGACCGAAGAAGAAGTGGTCTTTTACCAAGCCCTGTATGGTGATTACGGCTTTTGGGTACGCCCTCTGAGCATGTTTCTCGAGTCAGTCGAGGTTGACGGCGAGCAGGTGCCACGCTTTGCTTTGGTGCAAGCCGAACCGAGCCTTTTTTCCAAGGCATAAGGCGAGTGCGCACAGAACCCTGTGCTTGACCTCACCTTGTATCAACTATATATAGCGGTGCCGCGTCAGGCGCCAACCGCCTTTCACTTCTAGAATTCAGGAATTTTCTGATCCATGGGCAAATCGCTGGTCATTGTGGAATCCCCGGCTAAGGCCAAGACCATCAACAAGTATCTGGGTAACCAATACGTGGTGAAGTCGAGTATCGGCCATATCCGAGACCTGCCCACCAGCGGTTCGGCTAGCGCCAGCAAAGAGCCAGCCGCCAAGCGCGGTAAGGCTGCTGCGGGCGAAGGTCCGGTGCTCTCGCCGAAAGAGAAAGCGCGCAAGCAGCTGGTCTCGCGTATGGGTGTCGATCCCGATCATGGCTGGAAAGCCCAGTACGAGATCCTCCCGGGTAAAGAGAAGGTCATCGAAGAGCTGCGCCGGCTCGCCAAAGATGCTGACACCATCTATCTCGCAACCGACTTGGATCGCGAGGGGGAAGCCATTGCCTGGCACCTGCGCGAAGCCATCGGTGGTGACGACAGCCGCTACAAGCGTGTGGTGTTCAACGAAATCACCAAGAAAGCGATTCAGGAAGCTTTCTCGGAACCGGGTGAGCTGGACATTGATCGTGTCAACGCTCAACAGGCGCGTCGCTTCCTCGACCGCGTTGTCGGTTACATGGTCTCGCCGCTGCTGTGGGCGAAGATCGCTCGTGGCTTGTCCGCCGGTCGCGTGCAATCGGTTGCCGTGAAGCTGGTGGTCGAGCGTGAACGTGAAATTCGCGCGTTCAACCCGGAAGAGTACTGGGAAGTGCATGCCGATCTCGGCACCACCAAAGGCTCCACCGTGCGTTTCGAAGTGGCTCGCGAAAAAGGCGAAGCGTTCAAGCCGCTCAACGAAGCTCAGGCCATGGCCGCGCTGGAGAAACTCAAATCTTCCAGCTACAGCATCGTCAAGCGCGAAGACAAACCGACCAGCAGCAAGCCGTCGGCGCCGTTCATCACATCGACCCTGCAGCAGGCTGCGAGCAACCGCCTGGGCTTCGGCGTGAAGAAAACCATGATGATGGCCCAGCGTCTTTACGAAGCCGGCTACATCACTTATATGCGTACCGACTCGACCAACCTCTCGGCTGATGCCGTGGCGATGGCGCGTACTTACATCGAAGACGAGTTCGGCAAGAAGTACCTGCCGGAAACGCCGAACGTCTACAGCAGCAAGGAAGGCGCACAAGAGGCTCACGAAGCGATTCGTCCTTCTGACGCCAACACCACGCCAAGCAAGCTGGCGGGTATGGAGCGTGACGCTGAGCGTCTCTACGAGCTGATCTGGCGCCAGTTCCTCGCTTGCCAGATGCTGCCGGCGCAATACCTGTCGACCACCGTCAGCGTAGGCGCTGGTGACTTCGAGCTGCGCGCCAAGGGCCGTATCCTCAAGTTTGACGGTTACACCCGTGTCATGCCGCAGATTGCCAAACCGGGTGATGACGACGTTCTGCCTGATATGGCGCAGGGCGACGTGATGAAGCTGATCAAGCTCGATCCATCGCAGCACTTCACCAAGCCGCCGGCCCGTTACTCGGAAGCCAGTCTGGTGAAAGAAATGGAAAAGCGCGGTATCGGTCGTCCTTCGACTTACGCTGCGATCATCTCGACCATTCAGGATCGCGGTTACGTGACCCTGCACAACCGTCGTTTCTACTCGGAAAAGATGGGCGACATCGTCACCGAGCGTCTGTCGGAAAGCTTCTCGAACCTCATGGACTACGGCTTCACCGCAGGCATGGAAGAGAACCTCGATGACGTGGCGCAGGGCGAGCGCGACTGGAAAAACGTACTGGACGAGTTCTACGGCGACTTCAAAAAGAAACTCGAAGTAGCCGAAAACCCGGACAGCGGTATGCGTGCCAACCAGCCGGTCATGACCGACATTCCGTGCACGACTTGTGGTCGTCCGATGCAGATTCGTACCGCGTCGACAGGCGTTTTCCTCGGTTGTTCAGGCTACAGCCTGCCGCCGAAAGAACGCTGCAAGGCCACCGTCAACCTGGTGCCGGGCGATGAAATCGCTGCGGACGACGAGGGTGAGTCGGAATCGCTGGTACTGCGTGGCAAGCACCGCTGCCCGATCTGCAGCACGGCGATGGACGCTTACCTGCTGGACGAGAAGCGCAAGCTGCACATCTGCGGTAACAACCCGGATTGCGCCGGCTACGAAATCGAAGAAGGCAGCTATCGCATCAAGGGCTACGAAGGTCCGAGCCTGGAATGCGACAAGTGCGGCAGCGAGATGCAACTCAAGACCGGGCGTTTCGGCAAGTTCTTCGGTTGCACCAACCCGACCTGCAAAAACACCCGCAAACTGCTGAAAAGCGGTGACGCGGCGCCGCCGAAGATGGATCCGGTGAAGATGCCTGAGCTGAAATGCGAAAAGGTCAACGACACCTACATCCTGCGCGACGGTGCTTCCGGCCTGTTCCTGGCGGCCAGTCAGTTCCCGAAAAACCGCGAGACCCGTGCTCCGCTGGTGATCGAGATTCTGCCGCACAAGGACGAGATCGATCCGAAGTACCACTTCCTCTGCGACGCTCCACAGAAAGATCCTGATGGTCTGCCGGCGGTGATTCGCTACAGCCGCAAGACCAAGGAGCAATACGTACAGACCGAAGTCGATGGCAAGCCTACCGGTTGGAAGGCGTACTTCGACGGCGGCAAGTGGACGGTTGAAGACAAGCGTACGAAGCCAAAAGCTGAGTAAGCCTTAGCCTGATACTGAAAGGCCGCATGAGAACTCTTGGGTTTTCATGCGGCCTTTTTGTTTTGTGCTTGCGGTGGGATCGGCTGATCCACGACACTGTCCGGCCTGTGTGAAGCAATTATTTCGTTGTGGAGAGCGCCGTCATGGCTCACGAACTCTATACCCGCACCAACCAGAAGATCTATTTCGCCGGACTGTCGCTCGAAGCTCTGGCTCGCGCCGAAGAGGGGCGAGCGATGAATTCGCTGGCGTTGATTCAGGCGGGGCGTGAATCGGCGTTGTTTCACCTTTACGGCGCCTTGCTCGGTCTCTGTCACGAGATCGCTGGTTTCTATCGTCTGCCGCAGGCCAATGCACCACGCGCCGAGATGCTGCTGACACGTGAGGTGCTGGAGTCGATCGCGATTCCCGAGTTGGCCGAGATGGTCGAACTCGCTGGCAACTCTGAAACCTGGCTGGCAAAACTGCTGGCAGCGCATTCGGCGCTGTTCCAGCCGCCACGGGTGCCACACAAGCCCAAAGGGGACGTGACTCAGCCGCTAATTCAGGCGATTAATCTGGATGAAGAAGAAGCGCCAGAAGAGTTGAGTCGAGAGGAGCTGGAGAGCTGGCGGCAGAATCTGAAAGGCTTGGCGATTCGCTTTCGCGAAGGCTTGAACGAGTGCTGAGGGTGATTGACACGGTGGCAATCTGAAACATGCTGCTGGTCAAGATCCCGAGCGAAGCCTGAATGATGTCTATATAATCCCTGCCTTTCGTGGAGAACAGACCTTTATGCCAACGTCCTTTCTAGAAATTGTCGAGTTACCAGACGGCCGAATCGAACTGCGCAGGGCTGAGGACGAGGGTTCTCTGGTGACGCTGGATTTCTCCGACGATGCCAAGGCGTTCCTTCAAGGTCAGCATGTAGAAATTGCCAAGGCGATGCTAAGCGTCGGCGTGCAGATGGCCGGTCGTATGGTCGAAGGCGAGTTTGATAAGGAAGAGGGGCCGCGGGTTCTTCATTGATCCGCGCCTTTGCTTTTTAACGTTACCGCTTCAGATCGGCTTCTCTGTCCCTGGAGAAGCCCTGCGCTTCACACAGCGCGTAGTAGCAACCCTCAACCCAAACGAATATTCAGGCTCTGAGCTTCGCCCGTGCGTGCGGCGCTGATCAGTTGTTGCCGCGAGTGGTTGTTTAGCGGGTTGAGCCAGGTGACCACAGTGTGGCTGCGCCCCAACCGCAGAGCTTCGCACGCCAGTTGCTGGGCGCTTTGAGCGCCCCGTGGTTGAAGTAGCAGAATACGTTCGCGGTTCAGGCCGGCATCCCGCAGCCAGGTTTGAGTCAGGCTGGCAGGTGGCGCGATCAATGTCAGCCAGCGTGCGTCCTGATCTTCACTGAGTTCGCGAAGAATCGGGGCGAGCAGGTTCAGGCAGTTCCCGGCCGCACCACGCAGTGACAGCTCACTGAATACTTCGGGTTCGGCATTCCAGGGGCGTTCGACCACGTCTTTCAGGATCGGCGCCATCGGTTGCGCCAGAAACGCTTCGAATAAAGGCAGTTGTGTTTGCTGAGGGGTGTGTGGGAACTGCATAAAGCCTCCTTTAGCGGCGGATTACGCCGACACTCAAGCCTTCGATCACCAGTTCCTGATCTTTCAGGTCGACTTCGATAGGGGCGAACTCGGGGTTTTCGGCAATCAGCCAGACCTTGCTGCCTTCACGCTTGAAACGTTTGACCGTCACTTCGTCGCCGATACGGGCAACGACGACCTGGCCATTACGTGCTTCGCGGGTGGTGTGCACGGCAAGAAGGTCACCATCGAAAATGCCGATGTCCTTCATGCTCATGCCGTGTACGCGCAGCAGATAGTCGGCGCGCGGATGAAAGAAGGCCGGATTGATGTTGCAAGACTCTTCGATGTGCTGCTGAGCGAGGATTGGCGCGCCGGCAGCGACCCGGCCAATGATTGGCAGGGTAGAGTCGTCGGCCTTGGCTTCAAAGCCGGGAATGCGAATACCGCGAGAAGCGCCCGGTGTCATCTCGATGGCGCCTTTTCGGGCCAGAGCCTTGAGATGTTCTTCAGCCGCGTTCGGCGACTTGAAGCCCAGTTCCTGAGCGATTTCCGCACGGGTTGGCGGGTAGCCGTTGTCTTCGAGGCAGCGTTTGATAAAGGCCAGAATCTCGGCTTGGCGTGGCGTCAGCTTTAGCATATTGATCGCTCTGTCTTTTTATACAGTGACTGGGATTATATACAGTGAAGCGTCCTTGGCAATGCCCGTTTTTTTGCAGGCCGCCAGACGGTCGGTATTCGTGCTTATTAATGAGTTGGGCTTGTGTGGTTAAATAGCTGACCGACCATTCCCAAAACGAACCGGCAGGCTTGACAAGGCACAGGCTGAAACGTATGTTTCAAACAAGTGTTTGTCAGGCGGAGTAGCCATGGCCCAGTCGGAAACCGTTGAACGCATTCTTGATGCTGCCGAGCAGTTGTTCGCGGAGAAAGGTTTCGCCGAAACCTCATTGCGTTTGATCACCAGCAAGGCCGGCGTCAACCTGGCAGCGGTGAACTATCACTTCGGCTCGAAAAAAGCGCTGATTCAAGCGGTTTTCTCGCGCTTCCTCGGGCCGTTCTGCATCAGCCTCGATAAAGAGCTGGAGCGCCGTCAGGCCAAGCCTGAAAACAAGCCGACGCTTGAAGAGCTGCTCGAAATCCTCGTCGAGCAGGCCCTTGTGGTGCAACCACGCAGCGGCAATGACCTGTCGATCTTCATGCGCCTGCTCGGCCTCGCGTTCAGCCAGAGCCAGGGCCACTTGCGCCGTTATCTGGAAGACATGTACGGCAAGGTGTTCCGTCGCTACATGCTGCTGGTCAACGAAGCCGCGCCACGCATTCCGCCGATCGAGCTGTTCTGGCGCGTGCACTTCATGCTCGGCGCCGCGGCGTTCAGCATGTCTGGCATCAAGGCGTTGCGCGCAATTGCCGAGACCGATTTCGGCGTCAACACCTCCATTGAGCAAGTGATGCGCCTGATGGTGCCGTTCCTCGCTGCGGGCATGCGTGCCGAAACCGGCGTCACCGATGCGGCGATGGCTACCGCACAACTGCGCCCGCGCAGCAAATCAACGCCGGTCGCCGCCAAGGTTTAACCGTGCACGGGTGGGCGCGGCAGCTTGTATCCGCTAAGCTAGCCGCCCATGCCGACTCCCGTTCTGAACCCGAAATCCATAGAAATTGCCGACCTGCCGAGTATTGCTCAGGGTAGCGATTTGCTGCGGATCGGGTTTTTCGTTTTCAAGGAATCTCTATGACTGCTGGCCTGCAAGGCTCGTTGATGGTGGACGTCGCCGGTACCTGGCTGACGGCCGAAGATCGCCAATTGTTGCGTCAGCCCGAAGTGGGCGGCCTGATCATTTTCGCGCGCAACATTGAGCATCCGCGTCAGGTGCGTGAGCTTAGCGCGGCCATTCGTGCAGTTCGTCCTGATCTGCTGCTGGCGGTGGATCAAGAG
The DNA here is from genome assembly GCF_024748675.1 of Pseudomonas sp. B21-041. Taxonomy (NCBI): domain Bacteria; kingdom Pseudomonadati; phylum Pseudomonadota; class Gammaproteobacteria; order Pseudomonadales; family Pseudomonadaceae; genus Pseudomonas; species Pseudomonas sp. B21-041. The sequence continues at coordinate 4,338,348 of NZ_CP087175.1, read as the reverse complement.
GGCGGTCGCGTGCAGCGCCTGCGTCAGGGCTTTGTGCGCCTGCCGGCCATGCGTGCCATCGCCGACAACCCGAACGCCGAATACCTCGCCGAGCAATGCGGCTGGATCATGGCCACCGAAGTGCTGGCGGTCGGGCTCGACCTGAGCTTCGCCCCGGTGCTCGATCTGGATTACCAGCGCAGCGCTGTTGTCGGCACCCGTTCATTTGAGGGCGATCCGGAGCGCGCCGCAGTGCTTGCCGGAGCGTTCATTCGCGGCATGAACAGCGCGGGCATGGCTGCTACCGGCAAGCATTTTCCTGGCCACGGCTGGGCCGAAGCCGATTCCCACGTGGCGATCCCGAACGACGAGCGCAGCCTGGACGAGATCCGCGCCAACGATCTCGTGCCCTTCGCCAGGCTCAGCAAACAACTGGCCGCTGTGATGCCGGCCCACGTTATCTACCCGCAAGTCGACTCGCAGCCTGCCGGCTTCTCCCGGCGCTGGTTGCAGGACATCCTGCGCGGCGAATTGCAGTTCGACGGCGTGATCTTCAGCGACGACCTGTCGATGGCCGGCGCCCACGTTGTTGGCGATGCCGCCAGCCGCATCGAAGCCGCACTGACTGCCGGTTGCGACATGGGGCTGGTGTGCAACGACCGCGCTGCTGCAGAGCTCGCCTTGAGCGCCGCACAACGCATGAAGGTCAAGCCATCGGCCCGAATCGCGCGCATGCGCGGTCAGGCCATTGCCAGCACCGAATATCGTCAGGATCCGCGCTGGCTCACCGCCATCAGCGCGCTCAAAGACGCTCAACTGATCGATTAAGGATTTTTCGCTATGACGGTTTACGCAATCATCGGTGGCACCGGCCTGACCCAGCTCGAAGGCTTGACCATTCGTCAATCGCTGGCGGTGGACACCCCCTACGGCGCGCCATCGGCCGACGTGCAGATCGGCGAATACGCCGGCAAGGAAGTGCTGTTCCTCGCCCGTCACGGCCATCCGCATCGCTTCCCGCCGCACAAGGTCAACTATCGCGCCAACCTGTGGGCTCTGAAGCAAGCCGGTGCCGAAGCGATCATTGCCGTTAACGCGGTGGGCGGTATTCATCCAGCCATGGGCACCGGTCATTTCTGCGTGCCGCACCAGATCGTCGACTACACCAGCGGCCGCGAGCACACCTTTTTCGCCGATGATCTGGAGCACGTCACCCATATCGACTTCAGCTTCCCCTACAGCGAGCCGCTGCGTCAGCAATTGATTGCGGCGGTGGCTGCCGAAGGCTGCGAATACAGCGATCAAGGCGTGTATGCCTGCACTCAGGGCCCGCGTCTGGAAACCGTGGCGGAGATCGTGCGTCTGGAGCGCGATGGCTGTGACATCGTCGGCATGACCGGCATGCCGGAAGCTGCACTGGCCCGCGAGCTGGATCTGGATTACGCCTGTCTGGCGCTGGTGGTTAACCCGGCAGCGGGAAAAACCACCGAAGTAATCACCATGGCCGAGATCGAGCAGGCCTTGCATGACGGCATGGGCAAGGTTAAGTCGGCGTTGGCGCGGGTGTTGGCCGGCTAAGGACTGCCCATGAGCATTATCATCGAACAGCTTAAGTCGTTGGCCTGGGCCCGGGCATTCACTAGCAACGCGCTGGCCAAGGCTCGGGCTTATGCCGCCGATGATCGGGTAGAGATCATCGAGATCGATGACAGAAAGATCGAGGCGTTCTGCGTCGGTTCGGAAGATCAGGCGTATGAACAAACCATTTACCTGTCCGAAGATCGGCTGGGTTCCGTCAACTTGCGTTGCCTGTGCACCTGTCCTGTCTCAATCGACTGCAAACACTGCGCTGCGGTGCTCTATCACCTGCAGGGCAGTGATCATGAAGCGTCCGAAAGTAACGCACAGACCCAGTTGGGGCGGGCGCTGGAACATTGGCTTTCGACCATTCCCGTGCCGGCCAAGCCCATCGAAGAAGGCGCGCAAACTGCAGGCACGCGCCTGTTTTACAAGCTCAAGCCGACGTCAGTGAGCGGCAAGTGGCTGCTCGATATTTTCAAGGTCTCCCAGCTCAAGAGCGGCGAGTTGCGCGAAGTCAAACCGATGTATTCGCTGGCGGAAATGCTCATGCGTCAGCCCGGCTACCTGTCCGAGCTGGATCTGCGCGTCGCCAGGCTGCTGGTTGCCATGCACTCCCATCACGCCTATTACAGCGGCTATCCGCTGGAAGGCAGCAGCGGCGCCGAACTGCTGGAAATGCTCCTGCGCACCTCGCGGCTGTTCCTCGATTTCGAGGATCTGCAACCGTTGATGTCTGGCGCGAAACGCATCGGCCAGTTCGCCTGGGCCGAGCAGGCCGACGGCGGGTTCCGCGCGCAGTGGAGCAGTGCCGAGGCTGCGCAGGAAACCGTGCTGGCGCTGGAGCCGCTTTATTACCTGGATCGTGAACAGCGGCAGATTGGCCCTCTGTTCAATGAACTGGATGAAAAACTGGCCAGTCATTTGACTCTGGCGCCGGACATTCCGGCGCGTCAGGCCATGCAGTTCAGTCATCGCATGAGTGCGGCAACGAGAATCCCGCCGCCACACCAACTGACCGAACGAATCATCGACGACGTACTACCGCAGCCGCAACTCACCCTCGTCAGCGGTCGGGAGCGCTCGCGCTGGGAATACGTTCTTGAGCACCGCGCCGCCCTGGTGTTTACCTACAACGGCCAGCCGACGGTGGATCGCAACCCGGAAGTAATGATCCTCAACGGCACCGAAACCCAGCGCATTCAACGCCAGCCTGCGGTGGAAAAGAAACTGCGTCAGATCCTGCAAAAGTTCGGCTTCAAGAAAACCACGCGCAAGAGCTCGCTGGATCGTCCCGGCGAGATGTTCACGTTGCCGGATGATTCCGCCTGGCTCGGGTTTATGCACGAAGGGCTTGCCACGTTGCGCGCCTCGAACTGGGAAGTCGAGATGAGTCCCGGCTTTCATTTCAATGTGCAGCCAGTCGAGCATTGGTACGCCGAGGTCGAAGAAGAGGCTGGGCATCAGTGGTTTGATTTGCAGTTGGGTATCGTCGTCAATGGCCAGCGCTACAGTTTGCTACCGATCCTTCTGCACTTGTTGCGCACCCAGCCGCGCTTGCTTGACCCGGTCAATCTTGCACAACGCAGCGATGACGAAAAACTCCTGATCGAACTGAAGCCCAGCGGTTTTGGCGACCCATCGGGCGCCAAGGTCGCGCTGCCGCTGAGTCGGATCAAACCGCTGATGGCCACGCTGGGCGAGTTGTACCTGGGCGGTCATCAGGGCGATGCACTGCGCTTGAGTGTCCCGGACGCCGCGCGCTTGAGTATGCTTGATGGCGTACCGCTGGATTGGCAGGGTGGCGAGCGGCTGCGCACCTTTGCCAAGCGCCTGCAGGATGCCAGTCACACCCACGTTGCTGCGCCGGCCGGCCTTAACGCGCAACTGCGCCCGTATCAGCTCGAAGGTCTGAACTGGATGCAAACCCTGCGCGAGCTTGAAGTAGGCGGCATTCTGGGCGATGACATGGGGCTGGGCAAAACGCTGCAAACCTTGGCGCATCTGCTCACGGAAAAACACGCCGGACGCCTCGATTGCCCGGCACTGGCGGTGATGCCGACCAGCCTGATTCCCAACTGGCTCGACGAGGCCGAGCGTTTCACCCCCCAGTTGAAAGTATTGGCGCTGCACGGCTCGGGGCGGCAAAAGGATTTCGCTGATCTGGCTGGATACGATCTGGTACTGACCACTTACGCTTTGCTGCCGAGGGATCTCGAGGTTCTACAGCCGCAGTTGTGGAGCGTGCTGATTCTCGACGAAGCGCAGAACATCAAGAACCCGCTCAGCAAAGCCGCGCAGGCCGCACGCGATTTGCAGGCCCGCCAGCGCTTGTGCCTGAGCGGCACGCCATTGGAAAACCACTTGGGCGAGCTTTGGTCGCAGTTTCATTTCCTCATGCCCGGTTGGCTCGGCGACAGCAAGTCCTTCAATCGCGATTACCGCACGCCAATCGAGAAGCACGGCAATGTTCAGCGCATGCAGCACCTGACAGCGCGCATCAAGCCGTTTTTACTGCGCCGCAAAAAGGATCAGGTGGCCACCGAACTGCCGCCGAAAACCGAAATCATCCATTGGGTGGATCTCAGCGACGGCCAGCGCGATGTCTATGAAACCGTTCGCGTGGCGATGGATAAAAAAGTGCGCGACGAAATTGCCCGCAGTGGCGTGGCGCGCAGTCAGATCATCATTCTGGATGCCTTGCTCAAACTGCGGCAGGTCTGTTGCGACTTGCGTCTGATCAACATGCCGATGACAGCGAAGGCGCTGCGCTCCGGCAGTGGCAAGCTGGTCAGCCTGATGGAGATGCTCGAAGAGTTGCTCGGCGAAGGTCGCAGAATCCTGCTGTTCTCGCAGTTCACCTCGATGCTCGCCTTGATCGAGGAAGAATTGCAGCAACGTGACATTGCCTATTCGTTGTTGACCGGTGACACCACGGATCGGCGCACACCGGTGAAGGATTTTCAGGGCGGCAAGGTACCGCTGTTTCTGATCAGTCTGAAGGCCGGGGGGACCGGTTTGAACCTGACCGCTGCGGACACGGTGATCCACTTCGACCCTTGGTGGAACCCGGCAGTGGAGAATCAGGCCACCGATCGTGCGTATCGAATCGGGCAAAACAACCCGGTATTCGTTTACAAGCTGATCGCTCGCGGCACAGTAGAGGAAAAAATACAGGCGCTGCAGCAGGAGAAAGCAGCGTTGGCCGGGGCGGTGCTTGAGGGTGGGACGACGGGTGGCTGGAAACTGGAGCAGGGTGACATTGAGGCATTGTTTGCGCCGTTGCCTGTTGCCAAGGGTTGAGCCCTAAGTAATAGAGCAATATCTGATGGCCCCATCGCTGGCAAGCCAGCTCCCACAGGGTTTTGAGTCGTACACAAAACTGTGTTCCAACTCGATACCTGTGAGAGCTGGCTTGCCAGCGAAAGCTATCTAACTGGCGACGCAAATCTCAACGCTTGTCGGACTTGTCCGGCAACGGCGCAAACAACGCTTCAATATCATCACTCTGCAACTTCCAGTCTCCGGCCTTGCGCCCATCCAGCACGCCTGCCGCCAAGTCGGACTTTTCCTTTTGCAGATGCTGAATCTTCTCTTCCACCGTGCCCCGGGCAATCATCTTGTAGACGAACACCGGTTTCTCCTGGCCAATTCGATACGCTCGGTCGGTCGCCTGATTCTCGGTCGCCGGGTTCCACCACGGGTCGTAGTGAATCACCGTGTCCGCTTCCGTCAGGTTCAAGCCGACACCGCCAGCCTTCAAGCTGATCAGAAAGATCTGACGCTTGCCACTCTGGAATTCCTTCACCGGCGTACGCCGATCCCGGGTCTGGCCGGTCAGCAGTGCATAGGCGACATTGCGTTTGTTCAGCTCGTCTTCGATCAAGGACAGCATCGAGGTGAACTGCGAAAACAGCAGAATTCGCCGACCCTCCTCAAACAGTTCCTCGAGCATTTCCATCAGGCTGTCGAGCTTGCCGGACGTGCTGCCGCGAGCGGGCAGGGTGGCGTCGTTGACCAGACGCAGATCGCAGCAGACCTGGCGCAGTTTGAGCAGCGCCTCAAGAATGATGATCTGACTGCGCGCGACGCCTTTGCGGGTGATCTCGTCGCGGACTTTCTTGTCCATCGCCAGACGCATGGTTTCGTACACATCGCGCTGCGCTTCGTTGAGATCGACCCAATGGATGATTTCGGTTTTCGGCGGCAGTTCGGTGGCGACCTGTTCCTTGGTGCGACGCAGCAGGAACGGTTTTATCCGGCCGTTGAGGTGCTGAAGTCTGACTTCACTGCCGCGCTTTTCAATCGGCACGCGGTAATCGGCGTTGAAGCTTTTCACGTCGCCGAGCCAGCCCGGCAGCAGGAAGTGGAACAGCGACCACAGCTCGCCCAAGTGGTTTTCCAGCGGCGTACCGCTGAGGCACAGGCGCTGGCGCGCATTCAACTCGCGCGCCGCTTGTGCGGCTTTGCTGTTGGGGTTCTTGATGTACTGCGCCTCGTCCAGCACCAGCACATGCAGCGGCTGCCTGGCCAGGCGCTCGACGTCCTTGGGCAGCAGTGCGTAAGTGGTGAGGATCAGGTCGTAATCCGCCAGATTGTCGAAGTGCTTTTTGCGCGTGGCGCCGTACAGCGCGACCACTTTCAGTTGCGGCGTGAAGTGCGCCGCCTCATCGAGCCAGTTCGGAATCAGGCTGGTCGGCATCACCACCATGCACGGCCGATCGAGGCGTCCAGCGTTCTTCTCGCTGAGAATATGCGCCAGGGTCTGTAGGGTTTTACCCAGCCCCATGTCATCCGCGAGAATCCCGCCGACTTCCAGTTGCCGCAGCGATTGCATCCAGCTCAAACCTTCGAGCTGATAAGGGCGCAGCGTCGCATTCAAACCTTCCGGTGCTTCTGTGCTGAAATCACGAATATCACGCAGACGTTGGGCAAACGTGCGGATCTGTTCGCCGCCCTCCCACAGCAGCGGAAGGCCTTCCAGCGAATTGAGACGCGTGGCATCGGCCTTGCTCAGGCGCAGGGTGGTTTCGCCCGGCTCTTGTAAGTAAAACTCCCCGAGCGTCATCAGTACCGGCTTCAGCCGACCCAGCGGTAAGGCCACCTGCAACGGCCCGTGCTCGCTGTTGCGCTGCGGAATATTCACCAGAATCAGCTCGTCATCGCGGCGGCGCGCCAGGCGTTCCGGGTTGAGGATTTCCGCGTGCGAGCGCATCAGATTGAGCAAGATAGGCAACAGACTCAGGCGCTCACCATTGACGATGATCCCCAGTTCCAGATCAAACCAATCGCGTTCCGGCACCTGCTCGACGGTGGCGTACCAGTCATCAACGGCGGTCAGGTCAAAACCGAATTCCTCGTCGATCTGCAGTTCCCAGCCTTGGCTGCGCAGTTTCGGCAGGTCGTTGAGGGTGAACGTCAGCCAAGCGCTGTCATTGACCATTTCGTACAGCTCGCCAGCGCTCTCCGGCAGGGCTTTGCTCTGGCGGGTGGCGATGCGAAAGCCGAGGATGCGCAACTGTTCGCGGTACGACTGCTCGACATCCGGATGGCGTTTGACGCGCAGCGTCTGGCTTTCCTGGCGAATCAGGATGTCGCTGTTCTTTTGTCCGCTGACGTATTCATCCAGATAGCTGAACGACAACGCCGCGCGATGCTGAATGTAGCGCTGCATCTTGCCGTTGCGCGGTTCGAAGGCGCTGAACTCGACGCTGGCCAGCCATAGGCGCGGCATTGGCTGCACATTGTCGACCAGCACTTGCGGTGGCGCCTTCGGGCTGCGGTTTTCCAGCACGGCTTGCAGCTTTTCCAAGAGTTCGGCGTCTTTGGCGGCGGCAGGGTAATCGAGGGTTTCCTGCACTTTCAGGAGCACCGCTGCGCAGTGTTTGCAGTTGCTGCGAACCGGGCAGGTGCAGCTTGCATCGACCAGCAGCAAGGTGCTTTTGGCGGATTCGCGCAGCTGGATGGTCTGGCGGTAAACGTTACCGCCAGAGCCTTCGCAACTGGCGGTGATGGTCGCATCGCCGACCTGGGCGATGCGTACCCGGTTTTCCAGGGCATAGCGGCGGCCACGCTCCAGGCTCTGTTCCTTGAATCGGCTGACCCAGGAGGGTGCCAACGGTTTACTCAGGGGCGGGGACATAAGGACTTCGATCAGTCCGGAATCGCTTCAGGCGCTTCCCGTGGCGCTGGCGCGGTCAGGGAAGTGATCTTGATCAGCAAGGCCAGATGACCGTTGTCCAGGTAGTTGAGTTGGCCGTTCTTGGTGTGACTGTCCTGTTTCAGGCGCTCGCTGGCGGTGACCAGGCCATTGGCGTCGATCTGATTGACCCAGAAATCGGCGTTCACATCGGTGAAACGCCCCAGTTTCATTTCCAACGTGCCCTCGATCGGGAATTGACCGAACTGCTCCTGACCGTCGCTGACCGCCACTTTTGCCGGTGCTTCGCCAAGGGTTTGCTGCCAGGCCTTGTGCATCAGCACGCTGTAGTCGCCGCTGGCGGTGAGTTTGCTGACGACGTCATTCAACGCCGGTGTGCGTTTGCTGTCGTCGCTCAAACGCTGGGCGCCAGCGGCCCAGTCTTCCGGCGCGGCGCGGCTGACGATTGCCGGCACGGCGTTCTGGCGCACCAGAATCATTTCGACCTGATACAGGTCATCGGCGAAAGCCGAAGGGGCTACCAAAGCAAGTAGCAAAGTCACTGAGCGGAACAGGCGCATTGGGCGTCCTTCAAACAGATTTCGGGAGGAGGCGCTCAAACAGCGCCTCTACAGTATTAAAGCGCTCTTCCGGACGTTCCATCGGTACCTGGAATTTGAACATCGTCGCGCCTTCGAATTTATAGCGTTTTGGCTGGCTCTGGATCAGCTTTATCAGCGTCATCGGGTCGACCGGGGTTTGCGCGGCAAACTCAATACGCCCACCTTGCGGGCCACCATCGACCTTCTTGATGCCCAATTGCTCGGCCTGCAACTTCAGCGCTGTGATGCGCACCAGATTCTTCGTCGGTTCCGGTAGCAGGCCGAAGCGGTCGATCATCTCGACTTGCAGATCTTTCAGGCCTTCCTCGTCGGTGGCCGAAGCGATGCGCTTGTACAGAATCAGACGCGCGTGAACGTCCGGCAGGTAGTCTTCCGGAATCAGCGCCGGCACCCGCAAGTTGACTTCCGGGCCACCGCCCAGCGGTTGATCAAGGTTCGGTTGCTCGCCCTTGCGGATCGATTTCACCGCGCGTTCCAGCATCTCCATGTACAGCGTGAAGCCCACGGCCTGAATCTGCCCGCTCTGGCCATCGCCGAGCAGTTCGCCGGCACCACGGATTTCCAAGTCGTTGGTCGCGAGCACGAAACCGGCGCCGAGATCCTGAGTATTGGCAATCGCTTCCAGACGCTTTTCCGCGTCCGAAGTGATTTGCTGGCGCGGCGGCGTCAGCAGGTAGGCGTAAGCCTGGTGGTGACTGCGGCCGACACGACCACGCAACTGGTGCAGTTGTGCCAGGCCGAACTTGTCGGCGCGCTCGATGATGATGGTATTGGCGCTCGGCACGTCGATGCCGGTCTCGATGATGGTCGAGGCGATCAGCACGTTGAAGCGCTTGTGATAGAAGTCGCTCATCACCTGTTCGAGTTCGCGCTCGCGCATCTGTCCGTGACCGATGCCGATGCGGGCTTCCGGCACCAGTTCGGCGAGATCGGCGGCGCACTTCTCGATGGTTTTCACATCGTTGTGCAGGTAGTAAACCTGGCCGCCGCGCAGCAGTTCACGGAGCAGGGCCTCTTTGACCGTGCTCTTGTTCTGCTCCATGACGAAAGTGCGCACCGACAGGCGTCGCGCTGGCGGCGTGGCGATGATCGACAAGTCGCGCATGCCCGACACCGCCATGTTCAGCGTGCGCGGAATCGGTGTGGCGGTCAGGGTAAGAATGTCGACTTCGCTGCGCAGGGCCTTGAGCTGTTCTTTCTGACGCACACCGAAACGGTGTTCTTCGTCGATGATCACCAGCCCGAGGTTTTTGATTTTCACATCGTCGGACAGCAGCTTGTGCGTGCCAATGACGATGTCGATTTTGCCTTCGGCCAGATCAGCGATAGCCGCGTTCACTTCCTTGGCCGATTTGAAGCGGCTCATCACTTCGACGGTCACTGGCCAGTCGGCGAAGCGGTCGCGGAAGCTGTTGTAGTGCTGCTGGGCGAGCAGGGTGGTCGGCACCAGAATCGCCACCTGACGACCGCCGTGCACGGCGATGAATGCCGCACGCATGGCCACTTCGGTCTTGCCGAAACCGACATCGCCGCAGACCAGGCGATCCATTGGTTTCGGCGCGAGCATGTCTTCGCGCACGGCTTCAATGGTCGATTGCTGGTCCGGGGTTTCTTCGAACGGGAAACCGGCGCTGAACGTCGCGTAATCGGCTTTCGGGTCGGCGAATGCATAACCTTCGCGAGCGGCACGCCGGGCATAGATGTCGAGCAGTTCAGCGGCAACATCGCGCACCTGTTCGGCGGCTTTACGCTTGGCCTTCTGCCAGGTTTCCGAGCCGAGGCGGTGCAGCGGGGCCAGCGCATCGTCGCTGCCGGTGTAACGCGCGATCAAATGCAGGTTGGCTACGGGCACGTAAAGCTTGGCGTTCTCGGCGTATTCGAGGGTGAGGAATTCGGCGGCCTGATTGTCGATTTCGAGAATCGTCAGACCCAGATAGCGACCGACACCATGATCAATGTGCACCACCGGCGCGCCTTCGCGCAGCTCGGTGAGGTTTTTGATCACCGCATCGTTATTGCCGTCGGCACGCTTCTCGCGGCGGCGGCGTTGCATCACGCGTTGGCCGAACAGCGGACTTTCCGCGACCAGGGCCAGCGCCGGGTCATCGAGCATCAGGCCTTCATCGAGCGGGGCAATGGTGATCGCCAGACGATCCTTGCTCGCGACGAAGTCCGGCCAGCTGTCGACGGTTTTCGGTCGCAGCTTCAGGCGTTCAAGCAACTCCAGCAGGACTTCGCGACGGCCGGCGGATTCGGCGGTGAACAGCACGCGTCCGGGGAATTCATCGAGAAATGCCGACAGTGCCGCCAGCGGTTGCGTGGCTTTGGCCTCGATTGCCAGATTCGGCAGGGCTTGCGCGGGGAAGCGCTCGCGGCCGACGCCGGTTTCCACGTCTTGTTGACTGGCGACCACACGTGGCCAGCTCTTCAAACGGGCGAAACAGTCTTCCACCGGCAGGAACAACTCTGCCGGCGGCAATAAAGGACGCGAAGGGTCGACGCGACGCTCTTCATAACGATTGCGCACGTCGTTCCAGAAGTTTTCCGCCGCTTGCTCGATGCCCGGCAGAGAGAACACCTGGGTGTCCTGCGGCAGGTAATCGAACAGGGTCGAGGTTTCGTCGAAGAACAGCGGCAGGTAGTACTCGATACCGGCCGGAGTGATGCCGCTGCTCAGATCCTGAAAGATCGGGCAGCGACGGAAGTCGACGTCGAAACGCTCGCGAAAGCGTGCCTTGAAACGGGTGACCGCGTCTTTCTGTAGCGGGAACTCACGGGCCGGCAGCAGCTTGACCGATTCGACCTTGTCGATGGAGCGCTGGTTTTCCGGGTCGAAGGTGCGCAGGGTTTCGATTTCGTCATCGAACAGGTCGATGCGATACGGCAACTTGCTGCCCATCGGAAACAGGTCGATCAACGCACCGCGCACGGTGAACTCGCCGTGCTCATAAACCGTATCGACGTAGCGATAGCCACTGGCTTCGAGTCGCGAACGCATCTGTTCAACATCGAGCTTCTGCCCGACATCCAGCACCAGGCTGCTGCCGAGCAGGAATTTGGTCGGCGCCAAACGGTGCAACGCTGTGGTGATCGGCACCACCAGCACGCCATGCGCCAGTTCCGGCAGCCTATATAAGCTGGCGATGCGCTGGGAAATGATGTCCTGGTGGGGCGAGAACAGGTCGTACGGCAGGGTTTCCCAGTCAGGGAAATGCAGAACGGGCAAATCCGGGGCGAAGAAACTCAGCTCCTGTTCCAGTCGTTCAGCACTCTGGCTGTCGGCGGTCAGTAGCAGGGTGAAGCGCTTGGCAGCGCTGGCAGCCTCGGCAATCGCCAGGCTGAGGGCAGCACCGGGCAGATTGCCCCAATGCTGTTTACCTGCCTCGGCAGGGAGTAGCGGTAGACGCAGAACGGGCACGGAAGGTTGAGCTCCAGGCTTTGCGACAAAGTCGGTAATTGTAGCGGCGTCCGGTGCCGCCTGTCAGTTGCAGACTACGTCTATCTTCGCTGTTTGGACGAAATGTAGTGGTAACCATAAAAACCAGCCGTTTTTTTGTGGTTATGTAGTGCCGAAAGTGGCTGGTGTTACGGAGGGTTACAGACATCGTCTAACAGTCGTCGAAAAATTGACTGCGCTGAAAGCCCCGGTTTTACTGGGCTTGAGAGAGGCGTAATTTTTTTGAACGGAATTTTGTTACCGATTTCGCGACAAGCGCACATTGCTACAAGAGGTTGTCGGCGGCATAATGTAGCCCCTTTTTTCTGCCCCTACATGTGGAAGGTTACCGTGACTCAGAAGCCCGACCAGTGTCTTGGTGAATGGATCGACCGTGAAGCACTCGCAGAAGCGATGATTCCGCTTATCGGTCAGCTCTACCGCAATAACAACGTGGTGAGCTCGATCTATGGCCGCAGCCTGATCAACCAGTCTGTCATCGCGATTCTCAAAGCTCACCGCTTTGCGCGCCACCGTTCTTCCGACGACAGCGAACTCTCCGTCCACGAAACATTCCCACTGCTCAAAGCCATGAGCGAGCTCAAGCTCGGCGCGGCTTCGGTAGACCTGGGCAAGTTGGCGTTCAAATTCCGTAACGAAGGCAATGGCCGCAGCGCCGAGCAATTCGTTCGTGAAGAAATGGCTGACGTGGTTGGCCAGCAAAACGCTTCCGCACGTAAAGGCACCGACGTTGTGCTGTACGGCTTCGGTCGTATCGGCCGTCTGCTGGCGCGCATCCTGATCGAGAAAACCGGTGGTGGCGACGGTCTGCGTCTGCGTGCCATCGTCGTGCGCAAAGGCGCCGACAACGACCTGACCAAGCGCGCCAGCCTGCTGCGTCGCGATTCGGTCCATGGTTCGTTCAACGGCACCATTACCATCGACGAAGAAAACAACACCATCACCGCCAACGGTAACCTGATCCAGGTGATCTACGCGAAGAACCCGACCGAGGTGGATTACACCCAGTACGGCATCAAAGATGCGCTGCTGGTGGACAACACCGGTGTATGGCGTGACGCCGATGGTCTGGGCCAGCACCTGCAATGCCCGGGTGTCGCCCGCGTTGTTCTCACCGCGCCTGGCAAAGGCAAGCTGAAGAACATCGTTCACGGCATCAACCACAACGAAATCACCGCTGACGACAAGATCGTGTCCGCCGCTTCCTGCACCACCAACGCCATCGTGCCGGTGCTGAAAGCTGTGAATGACAAGTTCGGCATCATCAACGGTCACGTCGAAACCGTTCACTCGTACACCAACGACCAGAACCTGATCGACAACTTCCACAAGGGCGATCGCCGTGGCCGTAGCGCCGCGCTGAACATGGTCATCACCGAGACCGGTGCTGCCACCGCTGCTGCCAAGGCCCTGCCTGAGCTGGCCGGCAAGCTGACCGGTAACGCGATCCGCGTTCCGACGCCAAACGTGTCGATGGCCATTCTCAACCTCAACCTTGAGAAAGCTGCCACCCGTGAAGAGATGAACGAGTACCTGCGCTACATGGCGCTGCACTCCGATCTGCACAAGCAAATCGACTTCGTCAACTCGCAGGAAGTGGTTTCGACTGACTTCGTGGGCTCGCGCCACGCCGGTGTGGTCGACGCTGAAGCGACCATCGTTCAGGACAACCGCGTTGTTCTGTACGTGTGGTACGACAACGAGTTCGGCTACAGCTGCCAGGTGGTTCGCGTGATGGAAGACATGGCTGGTGTAAACCCGCCAGCGTTCCCGCGCTAAGCGATAGCTGCACATGAAAACGCCCCGACTTTGTTCGGGGCGTTTTTTTATGCCTGCAAAACTTCTATTGCCTTGGCCAGCCTCATCGCTGGCAAGCCAGCTCCCACAGGTTTACTGGTTAATTACACAATTGCATTAACACCTGAAACCCTGTGGGAGCTGGCTTGCCAGCGATGGCGTCCTGTCAGGCGCCGCCAGGGACGGCCGCTTGCGCGGTGCGCAGTTCATGCTTATTGCCCCGGAACAACACCAGCGTCGCAATCAATCCCAACACCGCCGCACCACTCAGCCAGATCCCCGGCGCAGCCTTGTTGTCCAGCACATGAATCAGGTAAGTACACGCCGCCGGGGTAAACCCGCCGAACGTCGCGGTTGCCAGGCTGTAAGCCAGCGAGAAGCCGGTCGTACGCACTTCAACCGGCATGATCTCGGTCAGCGCCACCACCATCGCGCCGTTGTACGAACCGTAGAGGAACGACAGCCACAACTCGACAATCAGCAAATGGCTGAAGCTCGGGTTCGCCACCAGCCACGACAGCGCCGGGTAGGTGGTCAGGATCGCCAGAATCGTCGCCGCCAGCAGTAAGGGTTTACGGCCGATCTTGTCAGACACCGAGCCCATCACCGGCAACCAGAAGAAGTTCGACAGGCCGATGCACACCGTCACCAGCAACGCGTCGAAATCCGACAGGTGCAGCTCAGCCTTGCCGAACGTCGGGGTGTACGCAGTGATCAGGTAGAACGACACCGTAGTCATCACCACCAGTGCCATGCCGGCGATGACGATGCCGAAGTTCTGACCGATCGAGCGGACAATTTCCCGCAGGGTTGGGCGATGTTTCCTGGCTTGGAACTCTGGCGTTTCCTCCAGCGAGCGGCGAATGACGAAGATTACCGGCACAATCATGCAGCCGATCAGGAACGGCACGCGCCAGCCCCAGTCACCCATTTGTTCCGGGCTCAGCCAGTGGTTGAGGCCGACGCCGAGCAGGCCGGCGAAAACCACCGCCGCTTGCTGACTCGCAGACTGCCAACTGACGAAGAAACCCTTGCGGCCTGGTGTGGCGATCTCTGCCAGATAGACAGATACGCCGCCCAGTTCTACGCCAGCGGAAAAGCCTTGCAGCAACCGACCGAACAGTACGAGCAGCGGTGCGGCGACGCCGAGGGTGGCGTAGCCCGGCACGCAGGCAATCAGCACCGTACCGGCAGCCATCAACGCCAGCGTGATGATCAGCCCTTGGCGACGGCCATGACGGTCAATGTAGGCGCCGAGGAAAATCGCCCCGAGCGGACGCATCAAGAAGCCGGCCCCAAAAGTGGCCAGTGAAAGCATCAGCGAAGCGAAGGCGCTGTCGGTGGGGAAGAAGGTCTTGGCAATGGCTGTGGCGTAAAAGCCATAGACCATGAAGTCGAACATTTCGAGGAAGTTGCCGCTGACAACGCGAAAAATCGCTTTGCCTTTGCCCGTGGTGGAGGACATGTTCAGGTACTCGCTATTGGATTTTGTATAAAGATGTTGCAGATCCTTTAATTCATAATGGCCGTCGCGGTTTTACGGAGAGATGAATAATTGTTCACTAGACGGTTGCTGGGGCTTGTGATGCTGGCTGGCTTATTGGCTGGCTGCGGCAATGGCGATTCCATGGAAAGCCTTGGTGGGGCGACCATGGGCAGCACGTATTCAATCAAGTATGTGCGCCGCGCCGGCTTGCCCGAACCGAAGCAAGTTCGCGGTGAAGTGGAGGGGATCCTCGGCGAAGTCGATCGGCAGCTATCCACCTATCGCAACGATTCGGACATCGAGCGCTTCAACGCTTTACCCGCCAATAGCTGTCAGAAAATGCCTGCAGCGGTACTCGAATTGGTCCGCACGGGCGAACAACTGTCAGCGCAAAGCGAAGGCTCCTACGACCTGACTGTCGAACCGCTGATGAATCTCTGGGGGTTCGGCCCGCAGGGGCGCGAAGAGAAAGTCCCTGGCGCCGCCGCACTCGCCGAGGTGATGTCGCGCGTCGGTTATCAGCACTTGCGCATCAATGGCGAGCAGTTGTGCAAGGACGCCGCCGTCGAAGTCGATTTCAACAGCATCGCCGCCGGTTATGCCGTCGACACCATCGCGGCACGGCTCGATGCCATGGGCATCCACGATTACCTCGCTGAAGCCACGGGTGAGCTAAAGGCAAAGGGGCGAAAGCTTGACGGCTCATCGTGGCGCATCGCGCTGGAAGAACCTCGTGACGATCAACAGGTCGCCGAGCGCATCATCAATGTCGACGGCTACGGCGTTTCCACCTCCGGCGACTACCGCAACTATTTCCTGCAGAGCGGTCGGCGTTATTCCCACACCTTCGATGCGCGTACCGGTGCACCGGTCCTACACGATCTGGCGTCAGTCACGGTGATTCATCCTTCAGCGTTGATGGCCGATGGCCTATCGACGCTGTTGCTGATTCTCGGCCCTGAAAGGGCGTGGGACTATGCGGAAAAACATGACATTGGTGCATTCTTTGTGATTCGTGCCGATACAGGTTTTGTCGTTCGCACCAACAAGGCTTTCGAACGCCTCAGTGGCGCAAAAACTGACTGAGAACAATACGAAAGCTGGCGTTGTAGTGCAGGCAAAAGTAGCCTACGACGCGACCAAGGGTTAATGTGCGCGGCGTTGACGCTTCTATAGACTGTGTCCGGGTTCTTGATTGACCCCCAATTGTTCCTTCGCGCCGCCGTTCGGCGTGATTTAGCCGCCGGTGCTGCTGGCACCGCGGCCTGTTCTGAGGAGTACGCATGGCTGTCTACAACTACGACGTGGTGGTGCTGGGTTCCGGCCCGGCGGGAGAAGGCGCGGCAATGAACGCCGCCAAAGCAGGGCGCAAGGTCGCGATGGTCGACAGCCGTCGCCAGGTCGGCGGCAACTGCACCCACCTCGGCACCATCCCGTCCAAGGCACTGCGTCACTCGGTGCGGCAGATCATGCAGTTCAACACCAATCCTATGTTCCGGGCGATCGGCGAGCCGCGCTGGTTCTCCTTCCCGGACGTGTTGAAAAGCGCCGAAAAGGTTATTTCCAAACAAGTCGCTTCGCGTACCGGCTACTACGCCCGTAACCGCGTCGACGTGTTCTTCGGCACCGGCAGCTTCGCCGACGAGCAAACCATCGAAGTGGTTTGCGCCAACGGTGTGGTCGAGAAACTGGTGGCCAAGCACATCATCATCGCCACCGGTTCGCGTCCTTATCGCCCGGCGGACATCGATTTCCACCATCCGCGTATCTACGATAGCGACACCATCCTCAGCCTCGGCCACACCCCGCGCAAACTGATCGTTTACGGCGCCGGCGTGATCGGTTGTGAATACGCGTCGATCTTCAGTGGTCTGGGTGTACTGGTCGAGCTGGTCGACAACCGTGGTCAGTTACTGAGCTTCCTCGACTCGGAAATCTCCCAGGCGTTGAGCTACCACTTCAGCAACAACAACATTACCGTGCGCCACAACGAAGATTACGATCGCGTTGAAGGCGTCGACAACGGCGTGATCCTGCACCTGAAGTCCGGCAAGAAGATCAAGGCCGACGCCTTGCTCTGGTGCAACGGTCGTACCGGCAACACCGATCAGCTCGGTCTGGAAAACATCGGCGTCAAGGTCAACAGCCGTGGCCAGATCGAAGTCGACGAGGCTTACCGTACCTGCGTGCCGAACATCTACGGCGCCGGTGACGTGATCGGCTGGCCGAGCCTGGCCAGTGCCGCCCACGACCAGGGTCGGTCGGCTGCTGGCAGCATCGTCGATAACGGTAGCTGGCGCTTTGTGAATGACGTGCCGACCGGCATCTACACCATTCCGGAGATCAGCTCGATCGGCAAGAACGAGCAGGAACTGACCCAGGCCAAAGTGCCGTACGAAGTTGGCAAGGCGTTCTTCAAGAGCATGGCGCGTGCGCAGATCGCCGGCGAGCCGCAAGGCATGCTGAAGATCCTGTTCCACCGTGAAACCCTGGAAGTGCTGGGCGTTCACTGCTTCGGTTATCAGGCGTCGGAGATCGTTCACATCGGCCAGGCGATCATGAGCCAGCCGGGCGAGCTGAACACCCTGAAGTACTTCGTCAACACCACGTTCAACTACCCGACCATGGCCGAAGCCTATCGGGTAGCGGCGTACGACGGCCTCAACCGGCTTTTTTGACGGGCTCCGGCCGGTGGCCTGAGCCGGCCGGGGAGACCGATTTCAGCAATTCTCGAGGGTGGCAGTGGCCAAACCGGGAAAGTCTGTAATCAGGCTGTCAACGCCGAAGTCGGCGAGTCTGCGCATCAGCGCAGGCTCGTTGACGGTCCACACCGACACATGCAGCCCCTGACGCTGCGCCTTTTGCAGACGTTCCGGCGTGCACAGTGTCCAGTTCAGCGCGAGAATCTCACAGCCATAGCTGGCCGCGACCTTCAACGGGTCGAGCCAAGCGTATTCGGCCACCAATCCGCGCGACACGTCCGGCACCAGATCCAGCGCCGCTTTCAGCACTTCCCGCGAACTCGAGGTGATCGTCACCTTGTCGAGCAGGCCATGCCGTTGCGCCATTTCACGAATCGCCAGCACCGTGGTTGCGGCGCGAGTACGTGAAGCGCTTTTGACCTCCAGTTGCCAATGCTCGAAATCACACTTCTCGAACAACTCTTCCAGCGTCGGAATCGGGCACGGCTTGATCCAGCCCGGGCCGCCCTTGCGCGCGTCGTAGGTCACCAGCTCGGCGGCGGTGTGTTCGACGACCTTGCCGCGCCGCTCCGTGGTGCGTTTGAGGGTCGGGTCGTGGATGACCATCAACTCGCCGTCCTTGGACAGGTGCAGATCCAGTTCGCAACGGCGCACGCCGTGCTTGAGACATTCCTGAAAGCTGCTCAGGGTGTTTTCCGGTGCTTCGCCCTTGGCGCCGCGGTGGCCGTAGATGAGGGTCACGGTTCTTCCTTAAATTAAATGCCTGATTCGTTCTGTTCGCGGGCCAGACGTCGTTCCTGAGCCTGCTTCTGCAAGATATAGCGGGCGAGCAACTGGCGCTGGGCATCGGTCAGGTGTTCGAACTCGGT
Source organism: Pseudomonas sp. B21-041 (assembly GCF_024748675.1). Lineage (NCBI taxonomy): Bacteria > Pseudomonadati > Pseudomonadota > Gammaproteobacteria > Pseudomonadales > Pseudomonadaceae > Pseudomonas > Pseudomonas sp. B21-041. The sequence goes on along the minus strand of NZ_CP087175.1, from coordinate 4,319,718 downwards.
ACCGATGTCATAACCTTCGCCCTTGCGGTCGCAATGGGTGACGCGGGCACGCAGCAACAGGCCCAGCGCTTGCGGCATCAGCACCAGTTTCACTGACAGGTGTGCACCGGTGGCAATCGGTGTCGGGTGCTGAAAGTCGATTCCGCCCTCGGAGATGATCACCGGTTGCGGCTCGCCGATATGACCGAGTACGGTCAGGGCGACCACCTGGCTGAGCAGGTCGATGCGTTTGTTCTGGGATTTCAGGAACGCGGCAATGGCCCGGTCGCGCTCGCTGATCTGCCGCAACAGGTGTTGCGACTCGAATTCACTCAGGTGCAGTTCGCTGAGCAGGTTGAACAGTGGGGAAGCATCCTGCAACACTTCCTGGCCTGCGGCTTCGGGAGCAGACAGGGGCCGAATTTCCAGTGCGATCGTGTCCTCGATACGGTAGTATTCGCGGCGATCTTCTTCATCTAATGTCGACATGGCGAACCCATGGTAGCGGCGGTGGTCTGAGTGTAAAGCTGGTTATCGACCCCCGCCACAAGGACGTTCCTTTTCCCTCCGAACAAGCCCCGACATGTTCAGACCTCTCTTCGTATTTATCGGCACGCGTTATACCCGTGCAAAGCGTCGCAATCATTTTGTGTCATTCATTTCCCTGACTTCGATGATCGGGCTCGCCCTTGGCGTGGTCGTGATGATCGTCGTGTTGTCGGTGATGAACGGCTTCGATCATGAGATGCGCACCCGTGTGCTGGGCATGGTGCCCCACGCGACCATTGAATCCACTGAGCCGATCAACGATTGGCAAAGCCTGGCCACCCAGGTCAAGCAGAACCCGCAGGTGACGGCGGTTGCGCCGTTCACCCAGATGCAGGGCCTGCTGACCAATAACGGTCAGGTGTCCAAGGTATTGCTCAATGCCATCGACCCTGCGCTCGAGCGCAATGTGTCGATCATCGACAACTTCATGAAACAGGGCAAGCTCGACGATCTGACGCCGGGCAGCTTCGGCATCGTCATCGGCGACAAGGCTGCGACCAAGCTCGGCGTCGGCATCGGAGACAAGGTCACCTTCGTCGCGCCGGAGGTCAGCGTGACCCCGGCCGGGATGTTCCCGCGCATGAAGCGCTTCACCGTTGTCGGCATTTTCCATGTCGGCGCTGGCGAACTCGATGGCTATCTGGGCGTGACCAACCTGCAGGATCTGGCGAAGATGCACCGCTGGAAGCCTGATCAGGTGCAGGGCATTCGCCTGAAGTTCGACGACCTGTTCCAGGCACCGCGTGTGGCATGGAACATCGCCCAGCAGCTTGGCGAAGACCACTACTACGCCCGCGACTGGACCCGCACCCACGGCAATCTGTATCAGGCGATCCGTATGGAAAAAGCCATGATCGGCCTGCTGTTGTTGCTGATCGTCGCCGTCGCTGCGTTCAACATCATTTCCACGCTGGTGATGGTGGTCAACGACAAGAAGGGCGACATCGCCATTCTGCGTACGTTGGGCGCGACGCCGGGCACGATCATGCGCACGTTCATGGTGCAAGGCACGGTGATCGGTGTGGTCGGCACGGCGATTGGCGCGGTGGTGGGTATTTTCGCCGCGCTTAATGTCAGCGCGGCGATCTCGGCACTGGAAGGCCTGATCGGCCACAAATTCCTTAATGCTGACGTGTATTTCATTGATTATCTTCCGTCGCAGGTGCAGAGCCAGGATGTGGTCATGGTCTGCGCCGCTGCGTTGGTCCTGAGTTTCCTCGCCACCCTGTATCCAGCCTGGCGTGCCGCGCGCACCCAGCCGGCGGAGGCGCTACGTTATGAGTGAGTCGGGCATGAGTGAACAAGCAATCCTGAGCTGCCGCAATCTGGGCAAATCTTACGAGGAAGGCCCGGAATCGGTAGAAGTACTGGCCGGCCTGCAACTGGAGTTACACCCGGGCGAGCGCGTCGCGATCGTCGGCACCTCGGGTTCGGGCAAAAGTACCTTGCTCAACCTGCTCGGCGGCCTCGATACGCCGACCAAGGGCAGCGTCTGGCTCGATGGTGAAGAACTGTCGGCGCTGAGCGAGAAGAAGCGTGGCCTGCTGCGTAATCGTGCGCTCGGTTTCGTTTACCAGTTCCACCACTTGCTGCCGGAATTCACCGCACTGGAAAACGTCTGCATGCCGCTGCTGATCGGCAAGACGCCGATCCCGGAAGCCCGTCAGCGTGCCACGGCACTGCTGGAGCGCGTCGGCCTCGGTCATCGCCTGGAGCACAAACCGGCGGAACTGTCCGGTGGTGAACGTCAGCGTGTGGCCATCGCCCGCGCCCTGGTGAACAAGCCGGGCCTGGTGATGCTCGACGAGCCAACCGGCAACCTCGACTCGCACACCGCCCAAGGCATTCAGGATTTGATGCTGGAACTCAGCACCTCCATGCGCACGGCGTTCCTGGTGGTGACCCACGACATGAACCTGGCCCGCCAGATGGATCGCGTACTGCACCTGCAAGAAGGTTGCCTCACGCCTATCTGATTGGCTGAAACCCGGCGCCTGTAAAGGCGTCGGGTCTTTTATTTTTATACGGTGCCCCAGCGAATGTTCAGACCGTTATCGATCTTTATCGGCACGCGCTATACCCGCGCCAAGCGCCGCAATCGCTTTGTTTCGTTCATTTCGATGACCTCGATGATCGGCCTCGCCCTCGGCGTGCTGGCGATGATCGTGGTGTTGTCGGTGATGAATGGCTTCCAGCGCGAAATGAGCTCGCGCATCCTCGGCATGGTGCCGCACGCCACCATCGTGGGCGTCAAGCCGATCGATGACTGGCAGCCGGTGGCCGCCGCCGCGATGAAAAATCCTGAAGTGACCGCCGCCGTGCCGTTCACTGAGATGGAAGGCATGCTCTCCTATAAGGGCTTGATGCAGCCGATCCAGATCAGCGGCGTCGATCCGGCGCAGGAAGGCAAGGTCTCCATCGTTGCCCAGCACATTGTGCAGGGCCGTCTCGATGCCTTGAAACCAGGAGAGTTCGGCGTAGTGATTGGTGAAATCACCGCGCGACGTTTCCGCCTCAACGTTGGCGACAAAATCACCCTGATCGTGCCGGAAGTCAGCACCGCCCCCGGCGGCATTACCCCGCGCATGCAGCGTCTGAACGTGGTGGGCGTGTTCAAGGTTGGCGCTGAACTGGACGGCTCGATGGGCCTGATCCATGTGGCGGACGCTGCGACCATGCAGCATTGGCAGCCGAATCAGGTACAGAGCGTGCGTCTGGCGGTCAAGGATCTGTACGCCGCGCCGAAAGTCTCTTCGGACATCGCTGCCGGCCTGGGCGCCGAGTTCAAGGCTGACGACTGGACCCACACCCAGGGCAGCCTGTTCAGTGCGATGAAGATGGAAAAAACCATGATCGGCCTGCTGTTGCTGATGATCGTCGCGGTGGCGGCGTTCAACATCATTGCGACCCTGATTATGGTGGTGAACGACAAGGGCGCGGACATCGCGATCCTGCGCACCATCGGCGCCACGCCACGACAGATCATGGCGATCTTCATGGTTCAGGGCACCGTGATCGGGATTGTCGGCACGATCATTGGCGGCGTTTTGGGCGTGATCGCCGCGCTGAATGTCAGTCAGATCGTGGGCTGGATCGAGCGAGTCAGCGGGCAGCACATCTTCAGTTCTGATGTGTATTTCGTCAGCAATTTGCCGTCGGAATTGCAGGGTGGGGATGTGCTGTTGATCTGCTCGGCGGGCTTTATCCTGAGCTTCCTGGCGACGGTGTATCCTGCGTGGCGAGCGGCGAAGATCGAGCCGGCTCACGCGTTGAGATATTCGTAAGCGACTCCATGCTCGTTCCCACGCTCTGCGTGGGAACGCCTCAACGGACGCTCCGCGTTCGGCTCTGGAAGGGACGCGGAGCGTCCCGGGCTGCATTCCCACGCAGAGCGTGGGAACGATCAGGTTCGAGGTAGCTCAATCACAAACCGCGTCCATCCCGCTTCAGATTCGCAATGAATCTGCCCAACATGGGCGCGGACGATCGACTGAGTAATCGCCAGCCCCAATCCCGCATGCTCACTGCTACCTTCCTGTCGCGCCGGATCGGCCCGATAAAATCGATCAAACAGGCGTGGCAACAACTCCGCAGAAATCCCTTCGCCACTGTTTTCGACTGAAATGCGTACCGCGTTCGGTTGATCAACGATCCGCAAGCTCACGTAGCCCTCGACCGGGGTAAACCGCAGCGCGTTATCGAGCAAATTCGACAAGGCACGGCGCAACATGCTGCGATCACCTTCGATCCGCGCATTGCCCTCGCGCGTCAGCTTGACCCCGGCGTCCTCCGCCAGCGGCGCAAAAAACTCCAGCAACACATCGGTCTCGTCCGCCAGTTCCAGCGCTTCGCGCTTGGGCATCAGCAAACCGTGGTCAGCCTTGGCCAGATACAACATGTCGTTGACCAGTTGTGCCATCCATTGCAGCTCTTCGAGGTTGCTGTGCAGCGCTTCGCGGTAATCCTCGATCGGCCGAGGGCGGGTGAGGGTGACTTGAGTGTGGGTCAGCAGGTTCGACAATGGCGTGCGCAACTCATGAGCGATGTCGGCGGAAAACGCCGAGAGCCGCTGAAACGAGTCGTCGAGGCGTGCGAGCATGGCGTTGAAGCTGTGGGCCATTTCCGCAAGCTCGGGTGGCATTTGCGCTTCCGGCAGTCGCGCATTCAGCGATTGTGCGGAAATCCCACGGGCAACCGCACTCATGCGCCGCAACGGACGCAACCCGCTGCGTGCAGCCCAGGCACCGAGCAAAGCGGTGGCCAGCGCTGACAGCCCGACCGTCAGCCAGATCAGATGCTGCATGCGTTGCAGGAAGTGCTGGTGATGGGTGATGTCCAGCAGCATTGTCAGTTGCGGGGAATCGGCGTTTTCCGGGTAGAGCGGGGCGTTGAGCACGCGGTAATCGGTGCCGTCGTTGCTAACTGTCAACAGGCCGGATTGTTGCGGCAAATCCTTGGGGATTTGCGTCGAACTGTCATACCAGCGCTGGCCGTCAGTGCCGGTAATGCGCAACGACAGATCGGCCTGACGGCTCAGCTCATCCGCCAGCCGCGCCTCACGTTGAGTGGGTTGAACATCCTGCAAGGCGCGGCGCAGGCCAATCAGCTTACCGTCCAGTTGCTGTTGGTCGAGTTCGATGAAGTGCGCCTCGCTGGCGCGGTTGAACAGCACCCCGGCAAACAGTGAAACCACGGCGGTGCAAGCGGCAAACAACAAGGCCAGACGCGAACTCAGAGACAGCCGGCGCATCAGGCGCCACGCTCTTCGAGCACGTAACCCATGCCGCGTACGGTGTGGATCAATTTGTTGGGAAACTCGTCGTCGATTTTCAGGCGCAAACGGCGGATCGCCACTTCGATGACATTGGTGTCACTGTCGAAATTCATGTCCCAGACCTGTGAGGCGATCAGCGATTTCGGCAGCACCTCACCCTGACGGCGCAGAAGCATTTCCAATAGCGCGAATTCCTTGGCGGTGAGATCAATGCGTTGGCCACTGCGTTCGACCCGACGGCGAATCAGGTCCAGACGCAGATCGGCCAATTGCAGGCTGGTTTCTTGCTGTGTAGCACTGCCGCGACGCAACAGGCTGCGCACCCGCGCCAGCAGTTCGGAGAAAGCGAAGGGCTTGACCAGATAGTCGTCGGCACCGAGTTCGAGGCCATGAACCCTGTCTTCCACGGCGTCTTTGGCCGTGAGAAAAAGTACCGGCGTATCCAGTCCGGCGCTGCGCACCGCTTGCAGAATCTGCCAGCCACTGCGCCCCGGTAGCATCACGTCAAGGATCAGCAGCGCGTAATCGCCGCTCAGTGCCAGTTGCTGACCGCTGTTGCCGTCGGCCACCAGTTCCGTGTTGAACCCGGCCTCGGTCAGGCCCTGGCGCAGGTATTGGCCGGTTTTCGCTTGGTCTTCGACGATCAACAGTTTCATGGGCGACTCGGGTTGTAGTAACTAAGGCTTTATACCGTGAGCGCGTGCGGTAAGCGCCAACCTGACAAAGTTGTAATCTGCCTGTCAGGTAGGTGCCAGCGCAGGCCGGCTAAAGTCTCCCACAGGCTGAACCTTAACTTGTTGGAGAACGACCATGTTTTTACGCCAATCCCTGACGTTGGCTGCCTGTCTGGTGGCGCTGAGTTCGCCAGTGTGGGCCGCGCCAGCTCACACCTACGATTTTGGCCAGCCAGCACCTGCCGCCAACGCCACGCGCAGTATCGAGGTGGTGATGGGTGATATGTCCTTCGATCCCAAGGCGATTCAGATCAAGGCCGGTGAGACCGTTCGTTTTGTGCTGGTGAATAAAGGCCAGTTGTTGCACGAATTCAACCTCGGTGACGCAGCGATGCACGCCAAACACCAGCAGGAAATGTTGCAGATGCAGCAAAGCGGCATGCTTACGCCTACCGGTATGAAGGAAATGTCCCACGACATGGCTGGCATGGATCACGCGGCGATGGGCCACGGCATGAAGCACGACGATCCGAACAGCGTGCTGGTCGAGCCGGGCAAAACTGCCGAGCTGACCTGGACCTTCAGCAAAGCGACGATCCTGGAATTTGCCTGCAATATTCCCGGGCATTATCAGGCGGGCATGGTCGGCAAACTGACGGTCAGTCAGTAAGCACTCAAAGGCGCGGGCAAAGACTGGTAGAATCCGCTGATTCTTCAGTCAGGTTTCCGCCATGCATCCCGCAGCCGAACATTCGCCGCTGGGCAAATCCAGCGAATACATCGCCACATACACGCCGTCCCTGCTGTTCCCGATTCCGCGCACCGCGAAATGGGCCGAACTGGGCCTGACCGCCGAAACCCTGCCGTATAAAGGTGTGGATTTCTGGAACTGCTTCGAGCTGTCGTGGCTGCTGCCGTCGGGCAAGCCGGTGGTGGCGATCGGCGAGTTCAGAATTCCGGCGGATTCGCCGAATATCATCGAATCGAAGTCGTTCAAGTTGTATTTGAACTCGCTGAACCAGACCGCGTTTGCCGACGTTGCGAGCCTGGAGGCGACACTGATCAAGGATTTGTCCGCCGCCGCCGGCAAACCGGTAGGGGTGCGGGTTCGCAGCCTGAAAGACGTTGAAGCGGAAGGCGTCGTGGCGTTGCCGGGCGTGTGCATCGACGATCTGGATATCAGTGTCAGCAACTATGAGCATCCGCGCCCGGAACTGCTACGTTGCGATGATTCGCGGATTGTGGAAGAGAGCGTGCACAGCCATCTGCTCAAATCCAATTGCCCAGTGACCAGTCAGCCGGACTGGGGCAGTGTGGTGGTGGAATATCGCGGCTCGGCGCTGGATCATGCGAGTTTGCTGGAATACATCGTCAGCTTCCGTCAGCATTCGGACTTCCATGAGCAGTGTGTGGAGCGGATTTTCCTCGATCTGCAGCGCTTGTTGAAACCCGAGAAATTAACGGTATTTGCACGTTACGTGCGTCGCGGTGGTCTGGATATCAACCCGTATCGCAGTACCGAAAGCGTACAGCTGCCGAACCACCGGCTCGTGCGTCAATAAAGATCCGGAATGTGCGATATCCAATGTGGGAGCGAGCCTGCTCGCGAATGCGTAGTGTCAGTCGACATCATCGTTGAATGATCCACCGTATTCGCGAGCAGGCTCGCTCCTACTAGGGACTGTATTTCAAGTCCGGAAATGAAAAAGCCCTGCCAGTGATGGCAGGGCTTTTTGCGTTACGGGGGAATCAGATCCCCATGCTACCCAGCGCATTGACTATATTGCGCAGGGTGCCGGCAATGGTCGGGTGTTCGACTTCGAAACGCTCCACTGCCAGATTCACACCATCGACGATGCTGGCGTCTTGAGTAGCCGCTTCCAGTTGGATTTCCGATTCAATCTGCGCCATCAACTCATGTAAGTCTTCACGCTCAACTTCCGTCAGCGGCGGATTCTGCTCCAGCTGCTCGCGCAGGGTCTCGAGCTGTTTTTGCAGTTCTTGGGCGGGCATGGTGTTTTCCTTTTATCAATAGGCACTGGCATTGACCGCAGCCGCGCGCCAAAGGTCTATGGCTGACCTTTAGATTAATCCACTCCCGGCAAACCTGCATGATCCCGATCAGGGCTTTTCGCCTTTGAGGCGGCGCAGGCTGATGTCTGCCAAACAAGTGTCGAGTTCGCCCAAATGATCGATCACCGAATGCACGCCCAGCCCGAATAACTGCACGGTCGCCTTGCCGCGCAAGTGTTCGCGTTCTTTCTGGCTCAAGGCTTGCCATTCGTGGGGTGCCAGGCCACACAGCGAGCCGCAGGAGGCGAGGCCGATGGTCCATAGCCCGGCGTTCAGGCCGGCCTGCAACAGGCGCGGCTCACCGCTGACCAATACGCAGCCGTCCAGACTGGCGACGTTCAAGTCCATCAAGGCTTGCCAGCAGGCGTTCGGCGCAGGCCACGGATTGATTGTTGCCGAATGTTGCGCAGGTTTGATTGACGCCGGGAGTAAGGCCGACAACGATTGGGCGAGCGCAGGGGGCAGTTCATCCAGCCAGGCGCAGGGAATCTGCTGGCGCTGCAAATTGTGCAGGCTGTCGAGCGCGCCCGGTGTTGCCTCGGCATGCTCGGGCAGGGCGATCGTCTGTTGCCGGGCACGAGCACCGAAATCCACCAGACAGCCGCTGAGTCCGAACAGTACGGCTGTCAGGCCCGGCGCGGCGAGGGGCAAGGTTTCGGCATGTGACATGGCAACGTCCCTGAAATAGCGATAAGGCTAGTCATTCCAGGTGACAGTTGCGTGACGGCTATGTGAAGCGCGACGTGGGAAGCGTCCTACAACTTTGCACAATTGGCCGACTGTCCAAACCGGCGTTTACGCTTATACTAGCGACCTTAATGCCCGGACTCCGATGTCCGCGACAGTACAAATCCAAGGAGTTTTTCTATGCGCTGGAGCTATCCGCTCGCTCAGCTAAGTGTATGTGCCGGCCTGTTGCTGGCGCCGTTCGCCACTCAGGCGGCAACGGAAGAAGACCCTTGGGAAAGCGTCAACCGCCCGATTTTCCAGTTCAACGACTTCGTTGACACTTACGCGCTGAAGCCATTGGCCCAGGGCTATGAGTTTGTCACGCCGCAGTTCCTTGAAGACGGCATCCACAACATGTTCCGCAACGTCGGTGACGTCACCAACCTTGCCAACAACATCCTGCAGGCCAAACCGGCTGCCGCTGGCGTCGACACGGCGCGCTTGATCTTCAACACCACGTTCGGTCTGCTCGGCTTCTTCGATGTCGGCACCAAAATGGGCCTGAACCGCAGCGACGAAGACTTCGGCCAGACCCTCGGTTACTGGGGCGTAGGTAGCGGTCCATACGTGATGCTGCCGCTGATGGGGCCGAGCACGTTGCGTGATGCGCCTTCCAAGTACGTCGACAGCTACACCGGTATGTACCGCTACATCGACCACGTGCCTACGCGTAACTCGATCTTCGGCCTGAACATCGTCGACACCCGCGCCAGCCTGCTGTCGAGCGAGAAGCTGATCAGCGGCGACAAGTACACCTTCATCCGCAACGCTTACTTGCAGAACCGCGAGTTCAAAGTGAAGGATGGCCAGGTCGAAGACGATTTTTAATCTCGACCGGTAAAAAGAAAGGCGACCTCAGGGTCGCCTTTTTTGTGTGTAGCTATTTCATTTTCAGAATGGTCAGGCCGAGCTTCTGGCCGCCGCCGTCCTGTGGCCTGATCCACACCACTTCGGTCTCGGCTTCAAGCCCACTTAACGCTGCGTGTTCAGAGTCGATCCGCACGCTCAAACGGTCACCGACCGTGAACTGGCGCGGTGCTTCGATCTGCATGCCACTGCTGGAGAGGTCGATGCACACCCCTGAAACCTCATCCCCTTCATGAATCAACACGACATCGGCATCGACCCGCATGCGGATGAAATCGCGCTTTTCGCTGTAGTCCCGACTGGTTTGACTCATAGGTTGGTCCTTCCATTGGGTTACGGTTTGAGCTGTTCTTATAACTCTCGGTGATTTGACAAGTAAAGTCGTCAAGCGACCATCGGCGCATGCTTGAAACGCTCTGCGGATGGGAGTACCGTCTGCGCCTTAGAAGGGCACCTCTGGTGCAACCGCGTTTGCAGTCAATGCTCGAAAGCGGTGCAGCAGAGAGGCTAGAAAGCGAATCCAGTAGTCTGCGCAGGGCCAGATGCCCCGCGAACTACGCCAACCTAATTCTGGCGCCGTTTGCCCACATGCCAAAAACCAGTGCCACGCTGCTGATAATCGATGATGACGAAGTAGTGCGCGCGAGCCTCGCGGCCTATTTGGAAGACAGTGGTTTCAGCGTCCTGCAGGCCAGCAACGGCCAACAGGGTCTTCAGGTATTCGAGCAAGACACGCCCGACCTGGTCATCTGCGATCTGCGCATGCCGCAGATGGGCGGTCTCGAACTGATCCGTCAGGTCACCGAGCGATCGCCGCAAACGCCGGTGATCGTGGTGTCGGGTGCCGGCGTGATGAACGACGCGGTCGAGGCCCTGCGCTTGGGCGCGGCGGATTACCTGATCAAGCCTCTCGAAGATCTGGCTGTGCTCGAGCACTCTGTGCGCCGGGCCCTCGATCGTGCGCGCCTGCTGGTGGAAAACCAGCGCTACCGCGAGAAGCTGGAAAAGGCCAACCGCGAGCTTGAAGCCAGCCTGAACCTGCTCCAGGAAGATCAGAACGCCGGTCGCCAGGTGCAGATGAACATGCTGCCGGAAAGCCCGTGGAGCATCGACGAGTTCAAGTTCGCGCACCAGATCATCCCGTCGTTGTACCTGTCGGGTGATTTTGTCGACTACTTCCGGGTCGACGAGCGCCGGGTCGCCTTTTACCTGGCCGATGTATCCGGGCATGGCGCTTCTTCAGCCTTCGTCACCGTGCTGCTGAAGTTCATGACCACGCGCTTGCTGTTCGAATCCAAGCGCAACGGCACCTTGCCGGAATTCAAGCCTTCGGAAGTCCTTGGTCATATCAACCGGGGGCTGATCAGTTGTAAGCTGGGTAAACACGTCACAATGGTCGGTGGAGTCATCGACGAGGAGACCGGTTTGTTGACCTATAGCATCGGCGGCCATCTGCCGTTGCCTGTGTTGTACACGCCTGACAGTGTTCGTTATCTCGAAGGACGTGGTCTGCCAGTGGGGCTTTTCAATGAAGCCACTTACGAAGATCACGTGCTTGAGCTGCCGCCGACGTTCAGCCTGACGCTGATGTCCGATGGCATTCTGGATCTTTTGCCAGAACCTACGCTCAAAGAAAAAGAAGCCGCTTTGCCTCAACGGGTGAAGTCGGCGGGCGGCAGCCTGGATGGTCTGCGGCAAGTGTTTGGATTGGCCACGCTAGGGGAGATGCCGGATGATATCGCCCTGTTGGTGTTGAGCAGGAATCTTTAATGAGTACCGGTAGAATCCAGTTCGCCGAGCAGGACGGCACCTTTGTCCTGAAGTTCGTCGGTGAAGTTCGCCTGACCCTGTGTTCGGCGTTGGATGCGACTATTGAGAAAATCTTCACCGCGCTGAATTTCAACGCGATCGTGATCGATTTGACCGAAACCCGCAGCATCGACAGCACAACGTTGGGCCTGCTGGCCAAACTGTCGATCCTGTCGCGGCAGAAGGTCGGCCTGCTGCCGACCGTCGTCACCACCCACGAAGACATCACCCGTCTGCTGCAATCGATGGGTTTCGAGCAGGTGTTCAACATCGTCAACCACCCGGTGCCATGTCCCGAGTGTCTGGACGACCTGCCTGATCAGGACCAGTCGGAAGAAGTGGTGCGGATCAAGGTGCTCGAAGCGCACAAGATCCTCATGGGCCTGAACGATTCCAACCGGGAAGCGTTTCATGACCTGGTGAATGCCCTCGAGCGGCATTAAGTGATGCCGACCGGAGGGGTCTCTTCGCGAGCAGGCTCGCTCCCACACTGACGTAGCGTCGATCACAAATCCCCCTGTGGGAGCGAGCCTGCTCGCGAAAGCGCCCGTAAGAACACCTACAATTTCCGGCAGCAACAAAAAAGGGCGAACCCTCACAGGTTCGCCCTTTTTGCATTTCGCTAACTCAAATCACAGCTTGGCCTGCAACAGCGCCTCAAGCTTCTCCTGGTCGCGAGCAAACTGACGGATGCCCTCAGCCAGTTTCTCGGTGGCCATTGCGTCCTCGTTGGACAACCAGCGGAATTGCGCTTCGTTGAGGCTCAGACGGGCTTCACCGGCGTTGCCCGGGGCCAGTTTGCGCTCCAGCTTGCCGGTATCGGCCGCCAGCTTGTCGATCAGGTCCGGGCTGATGGTCAGGCGGTCGCAGCCGGCCAGTTGCTCGATCTGATTGAGGTTGCGGAAGCTCGCGCCCATGACCACGGTCTTGTAGTCATTGGCCTTGTAGTAGTTGTAGATGCGGGTCACCGACTGTACGCCCGGATCATCAGCACCGGTGTAGTCGTTGCCGTTGGCCTTCTTGTACCAGTCGTAGATGCGGCCCACGAATGGCGAAATCAGGAACACACCCGCGTCGGCGCAAGCGGCGGCCTGGGCGAAGGAGAACAGCAGGGTCAGGTTGGTCTGGATGCCTTCCTTCTCCAGCACTTCGGCGGCGCGGATGCCTTCCCAGGTCGAGGCGATCTTGATCAATACGCGATCACGGCCAATGCCGGCCTTGTCGTACAGTTCGATCAGGCGATGTGCGCGCTTCAGTACCGCATCTTTATCAAACGACAGGCGCGCATCCACTTCGGTGGAAATACGGCCCGGGATCACTTTGAGAATTTCCTGACCCACCGCGACGCCGAAACGGTCGCTGGCCAGGCCGACATCGCCCTTGCAGTCGCTGACGCAGGCGTTCAGCAGCTCGGCGTAGGCCGGAATGGCCGCCGCTTTGAGCAGCAGGGAAGGGTTGGTGGTGGCGTCGACCGGTTTGACTCGGGCGATCGCTTCGAAGTCGCCGGTGTCGGCAACAACGGTGGTGAATTGTTTGAGTTGTTCCAGCTTGGAAGTCATGGGCGTGCTCTGTCCTATGGGTCTGATGACATTACCCGAGCGCTGACGGCCACTCAAGGGTAGGTGCGTGTATCGATGGCCCCTGCAGCAACAACCTGAAAACGATTGTTTGAAAGGCGGGGCGCGGTATCGATGAATACGATGCCAAAACAGCCAACAGGTTCAAAGCAACCGACCTGCGTACAGGCCGGTTGTGCATGCGCTACTGGGCGTTCAACAGGGCTTCGACGGACATACGTGCCGGTTTCGGCTGACCGTCAGAGGTCAGCAGGCCAAAGTTCTTCTCGCGATCGTTGCTGCCCGAATCGCTGTTCTTCCATTCATAAATGGACGTCAGCGGAATATTGAGTTTTTTAACATCGCCAATAAACGTGTTGATCTTGCTTGCTTGTCCTTCAGGCCCACCATTGGAGGCGAGTGCCGAGATCCCCCATTCACTGATGACTCCCGGCAGATGGAAGTTTTGCTGAATGAAGTTTTGCGCGTTGCTGATCTGCGTGGCGGTCATGCCGTAGGGGTGGTAGGACACGGCGCTCAGGCATTTGGGGTATTCGCTGACGATGCGGTTCAGCGCCACGGTTGCAGCCGAGCCTGCGCTAGGCGGGCGGGCGAAGCCGTAACCGATCACGGGTGTCGATAGCGGTTGCTCCTGCAGAGCCTTGCACACGCCGCTCATGAACGGCACAAACGTGGTGTCGAAATTGCGCGTCGGCCAGTAGGTTTCCAGGTCCGGCTCATTCCATAACTCGATCGCCACCAGTTGCGCGCTGTACGACTGTTGCAGCCCCGTCACGGCTTTGGCGAAGCCTTCACCGGCAGTGGTCACCTCGGCGCTCGAGGTGGCGGGCAACGCCTTGATCGCGCGGACCGTCAGCAACACCGGCAAGCCCGCAGACTGGGCTGCGGCAAAGGCATCGCTGACCTGTTTCTGATAAGCCTTGGCTGTCAGGCTGTCGCTCCACACACCGAAGCGGACAAAACCGAAGCCTGCCGATTTGATCTGCGCGGCGTCGGTGGCCGTGAAGTTCTGGATCTTCACCTGCACGCCGATGTTCTTGGCTGGAAGGTTGGGAAATAGGGCGCTGGCGTGAACCTGAGTCGTAGCCCCTGCCACCATCAACGCCAACGCGCCGAGTCTTTTGAGATGTGTTGGTTTCATGTCTGCTCTCCCGAAGAGAAGTGACAACTGCGAATAAATGATCTCGTTTCTCAATTTTCGAGTGAGGTGATGGCACTTAGTGCGCGAATGTTAGTTTTTGTCGGGAAACAATCATCTGAAAATCACAGTTATTTTTAGTCCGTTAATAGTGGTTGGGGAGCTTTTAAACGCTGTGGTACTTAATGCTTCGGTACTAACAGGGCGAATCTATTTCTGAGTGCAGGAAGATCTTGAGGGTTCATTCAATTGCTCTCGGATGTTGGCCGTTTGACATTACACAGGAAAGTAAAACCTTGTTCAGAAAGATCCTTGTCGTTTGCGTGGGCAATATATGCCGTAGTCCGACGGCAGAGCTGATGTTGCGTAACGCGCTGGCCCCCTCAGCGATCACCGTTTCCTCCGCAGGCCTGTCGGCGCGGGTGGGCGAGGGTGTAGAAGCGTCCGCGCGGCAAGTGCTCGAAGACCATGGCCATAACGCCGAAGGCTTCATGGCACGGCAACTGACCGCAGACATCGTCAATGAATCAGACCTGATTCTGGTCATGGAAAAACAGCATGTTAATCAAGTACTGAAGATTGCCTCTCATGCGAGGGGTAAAGTATTTCTGCTCGGCAAGTGGCAGAGCGAGCGTGAAATACAAGATCCGTATCGTCAAGGCAAGGCCGCTTTTATTCATGCCCATGCATTGATTGAAGATGCTGTTAGCTCATGGGCACAACGTCTCGCGCGTTGATGAATATTCTTCAGATCAATGAATGGTAAGAACAGACTTATGCAGTTACCGTCCGTCATCGGCACCCGCGACAATGATCAAGACAGTATTGATCTTCTCGGCATATTCGGCAGTTTGATCGACCAGAAATGGTTGATCGGCGCGCTCACCGGCGCCTTCATGGTCACCGGTGTCGCGTACGCGGTTTTGGCCACGCCCGTGTACCTGGCCAATGCGCTGGTGCAGGTCGAGCCGAAGAAGAACGACATGCTCGGGTTTTCCGACCTCAACAGCATGCTCGGTGGGCAATCGCCGTCGGTGACCGAAATCGGCATCATCAAATCCCGCGCGGTGATCGGCAAAACCGTCGACGACCTGCGGCTGGACATCGATGTCACCCCCAACACCTTCCCGATGATTGGCGGCTTTCTCGCCCGGCGTTATCGCGGCGAGACTGAAACCAGTGTCGCGGCGCCGCGTTTCGGTCTGAACAGTTACGCCTGGGGTGGTGAGCGTCTGGAGTTCGCCCGGCTCAATCTGCCGAAAGAACTGTTGGGCAAGAAACTCACCCTGATCGCCGGGGAACAGAAGCACTTCCAGTTACTCGATGACAACGACAACCTGCTGGTGGAAGGCGTCGCCGGTGAAGCCTTCGCGCAGGATGGCGTAGAAGGGCAAATCACCCAGTTGTTGGCGAATCCCGGTACGCGTTTCGAAGTGGTGCGCAATCCGCGAATCGTGACCATTCAGGGCTATCAGGACGCACTGGATATCTCCGAACAGGGCAAGGAATCGGGGATTATCAAACTGGCGCTGGCCAGCAGCGACGCCGCCGAAGCGGTGAAGATCCTCAACAAGATCGCCGCGCTGTACGTCGATCAGAACGTGCGCCGCACCTCGGCGGAAGCAGCGCAGAGTCTGGCTTTCCTGCAAAGCCAGTTGCCGCAGGTCAAGCGTGATCTGGCCAAGGCCAGCGATGCGCTGAACGCCTATCAGACCCACGGCAAGACCGTGAACATCTCGCTGGAAACCCAGTCGGTGCTCGGTCAGTCGGTAGCGCTGGAAACGCGGATCTCCGAGCTGAAAATGCAGCAGGCGGAGATGGATCGCAAGTTCACCAAACAGCACCCGGCCTATCGCGCGTTGATGAGCCAGATCGGCGAACTGACCCAGCAACAGAAGTCGCTGGAAGGCAAGGTTGGTGATCTGCCTGCCACGCAACAAGAGCTGCTCAACCTGACCCGCGATGTCGAAGTGGCGTCGCAGATCTACACGCAGTTGCTGAACAAATCCCAGGAGCTGGACATCGTCCGCGCCGGTGCCGTGGGTAACGTGCGTCTGGTCGACGCAGCGGATGTCGACCTGACCAGTCCGGTCAAACCGAAAAAAGCCCTGATCGTGCTGATCGCCACCTTCCTCGGCGCTTTTGTCGGCGTGGCGCTGGTGCTGCTGCGCAAATCCCTGAGCCGTGGTCTGGAAGGCCCGGAAGCCATCGAGCAACTCGGTTTGCCGGTGTACGCGTCGATTCCGTACAGCGCCTTGCAGGATGAAGAAGACAACAAAAAAGGCCGCGCCCGCGACGGTGTCGACAAACCGGCGTACCTGCTGGCCCTGCGTAATCCCACGGATCTGTCGATTGAATCGATCCGCAGCCTGCGCACCTGCCTGCATTTCGCCGGGCTCGATTCGACCAACAACCGCATCATGATTTCCGGGCCGAGCCCACAGGTCGGCAAGACCTTCGTCTCGTCCAACCTCGCAGCGGTCATGGCGTTGAGCGGTCAGCGCGTGGTGCTGATCGATGCCGACATGCGCAAAGGTCACCTGCACAAAACCCTCAACACGCCGATCACCAACGGCTTGTCCGATCTGCTGGTCAAGCGCTGCAGCATCGATCAGGCAATCAACAAGGTCGAAATCGACAACCTGCACTTCATCAGCCGTGGCCAGGTGCCGCCGAATCCTTCTGAGCTGTTGATGCACGCCAACTTCCGCGAGCTGTTGGCGGAACTGAGCGAGCGCTACGACCTGGTGATCATCGATACGCCGCCGCTGCTGGCGGTGACCGATGCGGCCATCGTCGGCCGTGAAGCCGGGATCAGCCTGATCGTCACGCGCTTCGGGGTGAACCCGGCCAAAGAGATCGAACTGACCATTCGCCGCTTCGCGCAGAACGGCATCGAGTTGAAAGGCGCGGTGTTCAACGGCGTCGAGAAGCGTGCGGCCAGCTACTACGGCAATGGCGGTTACGGCTATTACAACTACGAATACGCGTCCGACAAATCCTGACTGTCAGCGACTGTTTTTTCCTGTTTGAAGTGGGTGATTTGTGAAGAAAATACTGCACGTGGCAGAGACGATCAAAGGTGGCGTCGCGACGGTGATCCGGACGATTTCGGCTTCGCCTGAAGGCGATGCGGCGAACTACGAGCTGGTGTATCTGGTCCCGGATGATCAGGCCAAAGAGTTGCACGGTATCGGCGCGCAGCAGATCCGCACCTTTCCCCGCACCGGGCGCAACGTGCCGTCGTTGCTGCGTTTTGCCTGGCGTTTGACCCAGGTGATGCTCAAGGAAAAACCCGACGTGGTGCATTTGCACAGCACCTTTTCCGGGGTGATCGGCCGGTGCGTGTGTGTGCTGCTGCGACCGTGGCGCAAGCCGAAAATCGTCTACTGCCCGCACGCGTTTTCGTTCTTGATGGAAAGCTCGCCGACCAAGCAGAAAGTCTATGCGTGGATCGAGCGGGTGCTGCAGAAAGTCACCGATGTGATCATTTGCGTCAGCCAGTACGAACTCGACAAAGCCGCGCGTTTCGGCATCGAGCGCAAGCGCATGAAGCTGATCTACAACGGCATTCACCACAAGGATGACGCGCCGAAAGCGGCGAGTCCCGAGCCGATTCATCTGCTCTTCGTCGGTCGCCTCGATTATCAGAAAGGCTTCGACGTGTTGCTCAAGGCCTTCGCCAACGTGCAGCGCAAAGACTTGAAGCTGACCGTGGTCGGCAGTGCGGTGAACGAGGACGCGGTGGAGTGCCCGCCGATGGACTCTGTTGAATACCTGCCATGGGTCACGCCGAGCGAAGTGCAGGCGCTGTATCAGAAAGCCGATGCGCTGATTGTGCCGAGTCGCTGGGAAGGTTTCGCCATGGTGCCGCTGGAGGGCATGGCCATGGGTTTGCCGGTAATCGCCAGCAACTGCACCTCGCTACCGGAACTGGTCACCAATGAAGTCTCCGGTTATGTCTTCCCGTCCGGTGATCACCAGGCATTGGCCGACGTGCTGACGATTATCCAGAAGCCACGCTTGCTCGACCTCGGCAACGAAGGACGGAGCATTGTCCGCGAGCGTTTCAGCGCCGCGTTGATGATTCGCCAGACCTACGACCTGTATCGCGCTCCCACTTTTTAAGTAGAACTCAAGCATATGAACGTAACGATTTTGCATGGCTACAGTGCGTCCAACTCCGGTGACGGCTTGCTCGTCGATCTGGCCATTGCCCTGGTGCAGCGCAACTTTGGCGAAGACACCGCGATCAGTGTCGTGGCTTCCGATCCGGATTCTTTCAGCTATTTGCCGCACCCGCGTTTCGACGCGCCGGTGATGGCGGCCAAGGGTTTGGGCCGGGTCAAGCAAGCGGTGTTCCTCAACCAGTCCTACGCCGGGCTGGCGGATCTGTTGAAGAAAACCGACCTGATCGTCGGTGTCGGCGGCGGCTACATGCGCTCGAAAAGTGCTTTCGAACATATCAAGCTGAAACTCGGCCACGCCAAGCAACTGGAAACCGCGATCCTCAGCAAAGTGCCGTCGGTGTACCTGCCGCAAAGCATCGGCCCGTTCCATGGCGAAAGCAGCAAGATCGTCGAGCATTACGCCAGCGCCGACGCGGTATTCGTCCGTGACAACCGCTCTTCGGCCATTTTCGATGCCTGCGCAAACGTCTACCGCGCGCCGGATCTGGCCGTGCAATCGCTGGCGAGCAAAATCCTTCAGCAAGCAAAATTCACCCGCTGCGCGTCGTCGCCAGCCACAGTCTGCGTGGTGCTGCGCAAGCCGCCGGAGTGGAGCAAGGAAAAGAAAGTCGCTTACGTCGCCAATCTGAAGTTGCTGCTGCAGCGCCTGAAGAACAAAAGCAAAGTGGTCTGCGCCGTACAGAGCGCGGTACGCGGCAACGATGACGGCGCGTTCTATCGCGAGTTGGGCATCAGCGAAGACCTGTTGTCGTTGAAAGCAACGATTGCCAAATACCAGCCGGACCTGGTGATTTCCGTGCGCCTGCACGGCGCCATCGAGTCGCTGCTCTCCGGCGTGCCGGCGTACCACATCAGCTACGAACGCAAAGGCTTCGGCGCCTATCAGGACATGGGCGTGGAAGACTGGGTGATCAACGGCGGCGACATCAACGTCGACACCATCATCGACACGGTTTACGCGCCGAATGCGCTGTCTAACTTCGGCAAACGCCTGACAGATACCTGCCGTGAGATCGAGGCAAAAACCGTGGCCATGGACGAGATCATCAAAGGTGTCGTTCGATGATATTTCGGCTACTGCTTCGTGGCGGTGCATTGGGCGCGAAGTTTTTGCTGGTGTTGGCGATCACCCATTACCTCGGGTATGAAGCGCTGGGTTTTTACGGTGTGGTGGTCGCGGCGTCGCTGATTGCGTCGAAGTTCTACAGCGTCGGTTTCAGTTCCGAGATCAATCGGTTGATCAGCGTCGGCGGCAGTTCGCGCCGCGTGGTCGACAAGGTTCTGCTGCTGTATCTAGCGGTGGGGCTGGTGCTGTCGGTGGTGACGGTGCTGATTTATTCACTGTTCCAGACAGTTGAAGCGAGCGCCGCGCTGATTCTCTGCGTGACGCTGGTGTTGCTCACTGAGCACCTGTCGTTCGAGATCAACTCGTTCGTGTTTTCCGCGCAGAAAGCCACGGCCGGTGCGCTGTTGTTTTTCATCAAGACCGGCCTATGGGCGGTGTTGGCCGTTGGCGGGATGATGCTCGGTTGGGTCTCGGGAATCGCCAGTGTGTTGTGGCTGTGGGTCGCCGCCAACGTGCTGGTGATCATCGCCGGTTACCTGATCGTGGTGAACGTTCATCACGGCCGAGAAGCCGGGACGCTGGCCACTGCTACTGTGTGGAAAGCGGGATTACCGTTTTACCTCGGCACCGGGTTGATCGCGTTGAGTCAGTACGCCGAGCGGTTTCTGATCGCCGACCTCGAACCGTACGCCAAACTGGGTCAATACGTGTACGCGTGGTCAGCGGCCAACACCTTGCAGGCGCTGTCGTATGCGGTGGTGGCGGTGGTCGGCATTCCGGTGTTGGCCAAGCGTTTTCAGGCTGATCAGCAGGCATTCACGGTCAAGCAACTGTTCATCAACAAGTGGGTCATGCGCTCGCTTGTCGTGTCGGCGGCGGTGGCAGTGGCGATCTATGTGTTTTTCAACGTGGTGCTCGATTACGTCGCCACCAGCGTGCCGCGTCCGGACAATGCGATCCTCGGCGTGCTGATTTTTTCCTTCGCTTTGCGCGCGATTGGCGACATCGTCTGGGGCGGTCTGATTGCTTCGAAAAACAGCCGGGTGTCACTGGCCAGCGCTGCCATTTGTTTGTTGATTTCGGTGCCGGTCAGCTATGTGTTGATCAAGCACTATTCGATCTACGGCGCGGCGTGGGGCAACGTCTTCGCGATCATCGTACAACTGCTGGTGATTGCCGTGCTGACCCGCGCAACGGCCGGGAAAAAGGCTGCGTTGTCATGGGCCTGAAGCTGCCGTGCATCGAGTTTCGTGGCAAGCGACTCGATTCGTCGATCTCATTCCTGATCCTCTTCACCGGGCTGTTTCTCTCGGTGGCGATGCCGCTGTTGATCCCACGTGATCCTGGGCCGGATGCGATGACCTTGTGGTCGTCCTACGCGCGTGCCGACAACTGCAATTTCTGGAACCCGTTCTCGCCCGATCGCTCGTCCTACGAGTGTTCGGCATTCCTGCTGCGGCCCACCGGGATCAACCTGACCAATGCCTGGGCCTACGGCATGTTCTGCAATTTTTTCCTCACGGCGATTCCGGTGGTGGTGTTTCGGCGCATGCCGTTGGCGATCTTTGGCACCCTGTGTCTGTGGGGCATTGTGCGTTCGTTTTTCCTGGAGAACCTGACCAAGGAAATCATTGTGTCGGTGGCGGTGTTGAGCATTTTGCTCAGCTCGCTGACGCGAAAATATCGCGGCGGATTTTTCCTCTCGGCGGTGATCTACGGCGTGCTGATCCGGCCTTACTGGATTCTGTTTTCGCTGTCGTGGGTCGGCGTCTGTGTGATGAAAAAGTACGTGTCGCGCACGACGTTCTTCCTGATGCTGTTCTTGTTTTATCTGGCGGTGGCGATGTCGATCCAGCTCGCCCTGGGCTTTCCGGTGTCGTCGATCCGCGCCAGTAACAACGAGTTGCGCACGGCGGGCGAGGAGGGCTCGAAATCGTTGATCGTGTCGTGGCTCAGCGGCAGCGACTTCGTTTCGCAGGCGCTGGACTCGATGATCATTTTCTTCCGCTTGTCATTCCCGGTGGAGCTGATTCTGCTGTCCGGCCCGGGTCAGGTGATCTTCGTCGCGTTGATGATCATGACCGCGTTGCTGTTGTTCAAAGTCATCACCTCGACCGACTACAAGGGCGCGCCGATCCAGACCAAACCCAAGGAACTGATCGCCATTCCGCTGGCGTTTCTGCTGGTGCAAGGCTTGTTCGAGCCGGACTTCGGCTCCTTCGCCCGGCACTTCTCGATGGTGGTGCCGGTGTTGTTCGTGGGGCTGGGCTTGATGCTGCGGGCGAACAAACCGGTGCAGGTTGAATCAAGAATTCTGAATTGAGGCAGGTGCTTTATGTCGAGCAAGAAAAAGTCCCTGGAGATCGAAACCCTGCGCGGCCTGGCGTGCCTGTTGCTGGTGCTCTATCACGTCATCGGCCCGCTGGGTGGCGGGTTGAAGATCGATATCGGCTCGCCGTTCCGGGTGCTCGCCGATTCGATGGTGTACGTGCGCATGCCGTTGTTCACCTTCATCTCCGGGTACATCTATTCGATCTACAAAATCCGCGGCAATGACTTTTCCGCGTTCTTCAGCGGCAAGGTGCGCCGCTTGATCGTGCCGCTGTTTTGCGTCGGTGTGCCGTTCTCGGTGTTGCAAGCGGTGGGGCCGGGGGTGAACAAGGATGTCGGTGTGATCGACGCGTTGTTGTCGTTCTGGGTGCCGATCAACCACTTCTGGTTCCTGCAGGCGGTGTTCATCATTTTCATGTTCGTCGGGCTGCTGGAGTGGCGCGGGATGTTGCGTTCGGCGACGCGCTTGTATGGGCTGTTTGCGTTTGCGGCAGTGTTGTTTCTGCTGCCGCCGTTCAAGTTCGATGCGTTCGGGATCAACGGTGCGATTTATCTGCTGCCGTTTTTTGTGGCGGGGATGATTGGCCAGGAAAATGTCGACGTGTTGAAGCAGCGCTTCAAGGTGATCGGGCCGCTGGTGTTTGTGCTGATCTCGCTGACGCTGTTGTATGTCGCGGCGATTGATCGTGAGTTGATTGTCGATCGTCGCAGTCTGATTGGTTTGACCGTGGGTTGCGTGTCTTGCATCGCCTTGCTGTCGAGTGATGTGCGGTCGAAGGCGCTGACGTGGCTCGGTGGTTATTCGTATGCGATTTTCCTGTTTCATGTGTTGTTTGCGGCGACGTCGCGGTTTGTGCTGGGACGGTTGGGAGTGAAGGATGAAAGCCTGCTGGTACTCGGTGGCTTGAGCTGTGGCTTGCTCGGGCCGGTGGTGTTGTCGATGGTTTTCAGTCGGTTCAATTTCACTTCGGTGCTGTTCCTTGGGGAGCGGGCGGCGAAGAAGAAACCTTTGACGCCCATCACTCCAGTGGTGCAAACCCACAGCAGCTAAGAGCTTCGCGAGCAGCGGATCTTTGTCGAACACAATCCCTGTAGGAGTGAGCCTGCTCGCGATTGCGGTCTGTCAGTCAGCATTTCATTACCTGACCCACCGCTATCGCGAGCAGGCTCACTCCTACAGTTGATCTGTGTACATCCCGGCATTCAGTGGGCCATTTCGGACTGAAGGAAATTTTGCATGTTGGCAGTAGATGACGCGCAACCCGTGGCAGCGTCGGTGGTTCAGGTAGGCGATGCCCGCGAGCGTTTCGCGCAGTGGCGTGAAGGTAAGGCCGGCAAGGTTTTGTCGGTCTCGGTGATCGGCGACAGCTACAGCGCCGGACAGGATTTTTACCTGAACAAACTGGTGCAGCGCGTGGCCGGGGAAGTGGGTTTTGCCGGGCCGGGTTACGTCGGTTTCAACCACGGCGCGGCGCTGGGCGGCACGCATTTCAAATACACCCGCAGCAGTGACAAATACTTTGGCGGCGACTGGAAGGTTTCAGACCTGGGCCAGGCGAGTCCGGACAGTCGCACGGTGACAGGCCGTCCCGGTGCATGGTTGCAAGTGGATGCGAGTCCGACGCCGCGCATCGATACCGCTGTCACGCAGGCGAAACTGCTTTACCTCGGCACTGGCGAATCCGCTGAGATCCGTTACCGCTGGTCACCTTCAGAAGATTGGCAGCCGATGACGCTGACAGGCGCCGGGGTTCAGGAAGTGCCATTGGCAGGCCTGTCTGCAGCGAAAGACTGGTCCTTCAAACTTGAAGTGGTGAAAGGCGCGCCGACGTTGTTCGGTCTGTGGATGAGTAACGATCAGAATGGCGTGCGGGTTTCGAAACTGGCAGCCTCCGGTGCGGCCTCGGCGGACTTCTATCACCAGGATCCGCAATGGCAGGTGCAGTGGAAAGCTGCCGTGTCGAAGATCCCCGCGGATGTTTACCTGATCATGCTCGGTGGCAACGATCAGGGCTTCGGCGTGAAGCCTGCGCAGTATCTGCAGAACGTTCAGGGGCTGGTGGGCATGCTGCGCGAGATTCAACCGCAGGCGAGCATCAACCTGATCATGCGTCAGGACACCACGCGCTCCAGCGCTTACCCGATGTCGGCGTATGCGCAGGTGCTTGAGCCGTGGGCGCGAGAGCAACGTCTGGGCTACGCCAATCTGCAATGCGCGTTCGGCCCTGACGTCAAACGCTACTCGGCGGCGATGATCGGCCCGGACAAGATTCATCCGGTGCCGGCCACGGGCGGGAAGGTGATTGCCGATTATTTTTATGGCTGGATCACTGGCACCCAAAGCGGTTGCGAAGCTTCGCCACACTGATCGTTCCCACGCTCCGCGTGGGAATGCCGCCCGGGACGCTCCGCGTCCCTTCGCTGGGTGACGCAGAGCGTCACTGGATGCATTCCCACGCAGAGCGTGGGAACGATCAGGTGAGGGGAGTTATTCGAAGGCGTCTACTTGCTCGAGCAACTCCGCAATCTTCTGCGGCATCAACCGCGTATCGCACCGAGTCTCAACGTTGATGATGATCGCCGGGTCGTTGCAGCAAATTCGCACGCGAAAACGCCAGTCACCGAAGATCACCTTCAGCCCATCACGGTCATCCATTTCCAGCGCCTGCTCGCCATACAGCTTTTTCAGATGAGCAAGCAGGGGATAGGGATCACGCAGCGGCCGGCGGATATCACCGGACGCCGGAAACACGCCAATCCGCTCCACCAGCAGAATCGTGCCTAGCCAGGACTCGTTGGCGCTGGGCAACGGCTGATGGCGGGACAGCCAGCTCATCACCCCGAGGTTACCCACCTCGCGTTCAATCTCTACGGAATGTTGTGCAATGTTCATGGTGGCCTCGTTGGGTGAAGGGAGCCGTCTCAGCGGCCCTTGAGATAGACGTTTTCGTAGCAGAAATTGGTCGCCTGCAAGTAACCCTCGGCGTCACCGCAGTCAAAGCGCAGGCCTTTGAATTGGTAGGCCAGCACGCAACCGTTCTGCGCCTGTTTCATCAGTGCGTCGGTGATCTGGATTTCACCGCCCTTGCCCGGTTGGGTGTCGGCGATCAGATCGAAAATGTCCGGCGTGAGGATGTAGCGGCCGATGATCGCCAGGTTCGACGGCGCGTCTTGCGGGGCCGGTTTTTCCACCATGTTGTTGACGCGGTAGATGCCGTCGGACATCAGCTCGCCGGCGATCACCCCGTACTTGTGGGTCTGGTCGGCCGGGACTTCCTGGATGGCGACGATCGAGCAGCGGAATTTCTTGTACAGCTCAATCATCTGCGTAAGCACGCCGTCACCTTCGAGGTTCAGGCACAGGTCATCGGCCAGCACCACGGCAAACGGCTCATCGCCGATCAGCGGACGACCGCTGAGAATCGCGTGGCCCAGACCTTTCATTTCCACCTGACGGGTGTAGGAGAAGGTGCAGGTGTCGATCAGCTCGCGGGTGCCGGCGAGGAATTTCTCTTTCTCGGTGCCGCGAATCTGGTGTTCAAGTTCGTAGCTGATGTCGAAATGGTCTTCCAGCGCACGCTTGCCGCGACCGGTGACGATGGCCATGTGTTGCAGGCCGGCGTCCCGCGCTTCTTCAACGGCGTACTCGATCAACGGCTTGTTGACGATCGGCAGCATCTCTTTCGGCATGGCTTTGGTGGCCGGCAAGAAACGCGTGCCATAGCCGGCAGCGGGGAACAAACATTTACGAATCATAAAAGTATCCTGGACAGTCATGGAACACAGGCGACGGATGCGAGCCATAAACAATGGCTGCAAGTTTCAATGTTGATTGAAGGCCTACTTTAATACCTGAGTAAGGTTGTTAATGGCAATTAGTTGGGCCGGTAAAACATGACAATGTTATGAGATGTCGGCGAATGCTTTATTAGTTATTTTTAGTCGGTATCTGTTGATAGTGATGAGCGCACAGGGAGTGCTAATAAGTAGCGGGCAATACAGTGTGACCTGCAAAAATATTTATTGCCAGTCATTGAACTAGTTTTGTTTTCGGTTGTTGTCGCCTGTTTGTGTGGAGTGTGACACATCTTCAATAAAACAGGCTTGACACGCTACTTGTCACTCATCCAAAGACGGATAGCACTATGAAGATTCTGGTAACGGGTGGCGCCGGCTATATCGGCTCGCATACCACACTTGCATTGCTTGAAGCCGGTTATGAAGTTGTCGTACTGGATAACCTTTGCAACAGCAGCGAAGCCGCGTTGCACGCGGTTGAAGGCATTTGTGGCAAGAGTGCCTGGATGATCCGTGGCGATGTATGTGACCGGGCACTGCTCGACCGGATATTCCGCGAGCACAACATCGAAGCGGTGCTGCATTTTGCCGGCCTGAAAGCGGTCGGCGAGAGCGTGCGCAAGCCGCTCGAGTACTACGAAACCAATGTCAGCGGCAGCATCAATCTGTGTCAGGCAATGGCGGCGGCGGGGGTGTTCCGCCTGGTGTTCAGCTCGTCGGCCACGGTGTATGGCGAGCCCGAGCAGATGCCGATCCGCGAGGATTTTCCCACCGGCAATCCGACCAATCCCTACGGCCAGTCCAAGCTGATCGTCGAGAATGTCCTGCGTGACTTGAGCCTGGCCGAGCCACGCTGGAGCATCGCCTTGCTGCGCTACTTCAACCCGATCGGCGCGCACCATAGCGGTCATATGGGCGAAGACCCCAACGGCATCCCGAATAATCTGGTGCCGTACATCAGTCAGGTGGCGGTCGGCAGCCTGCAAGAGTTGTCGATCTTCGGCAACGATTACCCGACAATCGATGGCACTGGCGTGCGCGATTACATCCACGTCGTCGATCTGGCGGACGGCCACTTGAAGGCGTTGCAGTCGATCTCCGAACGCAGCGGCATTCATACCTGGAACCTCGGCACCGGCGATGGCTACAGCGTGCTGCAGGTGCTCCACGCGTTCGAGCAGGCCTGCGGGCAACCGGTGCCGTTCCGGATGATGCCGCGCCGCTCCGGGGATATCGCCGAGAGTTGGGCCGACGCCTCCAAGGCGGCAAAAGAGCTGGGCTGGAAAGCTACGCGCAACTTGCAGGACATGGTCACTGATACTTGGCGCTGGCAATCGAATCATCCCAAGGGCTACTTGCGATGATGGCTATTTAGCTCAATGTTATTTTCAGTCAGGTTGTTAGATAACGTCGGGAAATTACACTGGTAATGCCTTTTGTAAATCCGTAGATATAAACCTGCCGTTCGACTTTTATCAGTTGGGTAAGACTGTGAAAGAACGACGGATCATGTTCGCGCTTTTTGCGGACTTGAACTCACCACCGCTAACTCAGGCCGGTTTTTTAACAGGTCGAATGTTAGAAAGGAGTTGATATGAAAAAAGTGATGGCAGTTGCCCTGTTGACGATGTTGAGCAACTGGGCTGCCGCCGCTGAAGCACCGTTGACAGCGGTAACCAATGTAGGTGGCAACGTGGCGGCTTCTCAAGCGCCCGCAGCCAGTACTGCAATGGTTGCCAGTGCTGTAGCGGCGTCTAACAGCGGTGGCAGTGCCAATGGCGGTACCACCGGTACGACGGGTACCACCGGTACAACCGGCACGCATAACTAACAGGAAGTTCTGTTAGTGCAGTACAAGGTCGCCCGACGCAAGTCGGGTGACTTTGTTTTTGGATTCGCCCTTGAATAGCGTAGTGCCATTATGACTCGTAGTGTTTATCTTTTAATGTTGGCAAGTCTCGCTCTGCAAGGTTGCATGTTTTCCCCCGGTCAATACCTCAGCACCAGTGACATCACCCGCCAGGGTGCCAGCGAAAGCAGCCGGGTCGAGCTGATTCCGATCACGCCGAAGCTGATTGCCATGAACCGCGCCACGCAGAAGCGTGAGTCGCTGCCGCCGGAGCTGTTGGCGACGCCGGCCGAATACCGCATCGGCAACAATGATGTTCTGTATATCACCGTGTGGGATCACCCTGAGCTGACGGCCCCGTCCGGCGCGCAACAACAGATCGATGCCAACGGCCGTCTGGTGCGCTCCGATGGCACGCTCTATTACCCGTTCATCAAGGAAGTCCAGGCCACTGGCCGGACTATCCAGCAACTGCGCTCGGACATTGAACAGCGGCTGTCGGCATTCATTGCCGAGCCGCAGGTGGATGTCGCGGTGTTGCGTTTTGCCAGCCAGAAAGTCGTGGTCACCGGCGCGGTGGCCAAGGCCGGCCCGCAAGCGATTTCCACCAATCCGCTGAGTGTGGTCGAAGCCCTCGGTTCGGCCGGCATCGACACCAACAACGCCGATTTGTCCGGGCTGTTGCTGACGCGTAAGGGCCGCACTTATCCGCTCAATCTCGACTCGCTCAATCAGCAGGATTCCGAGTTGCAGAACGTCTACCTCAAGGGTGGCGATCAGCTGTATCTGCCGTACAACGACAACAAGCGCATCTACGTGATGGGTGAGGTCAACCAACCGCGTGCACTGAGTTTCAAGACCGCGACGATGAACCTCACCGACGTGCTGGGTTCGGTTGGCGGCCTGGCTCAGACCACCTCCAATGGCAACGCTGTGTATGTCATTCGTGGCGTGGAAAACCTTGATGTCGAACCGGCGAAGATCTACCAGCTGGAAGCCGAATCGCCGACCGCCATGGCCCTCGCTTCGCACTTCGAAGTGCGCCCGCAAGACGTGGTGTATGTCGGGCCTGCGAACGTGACTCGCTGGAACCGTCTGATCAGCCAATTGGTGCCGTCGGCATCGATTGTCGGCACTGGCGCTTCCGCTGCGAAGAACTGGAGCGAATACAGTAACAACAGCAAATAAGGTCGCCGACTTTGAACATTTTGAAAGTTGGCCTGTGCCTGATGGCGGCCTCGTTGCTGTGCGGCTGTAACCCGTTGATGAGCGCTTCGTTGAACAACCTTAAAGCGGCAGTCGTCGGCCCGGATGAAGTCGACGTGTCGGCGGCCGAAGTGGCCGGGGTCAATTACCCGCAACTGAAACTGACCACGCCGTCCGGCTCCGGCGTGCTGGCGCTGGTGCGCGAGCGCGAAGACCTGCAGTTCTGGGTCGCCTCCGGTAAACAAGTGTTACTGCTACGCAATGGCCTCGCCGTACGCAGCATTGGCTTGGGTCTGGAAGGCGATCTCGATGGCACGCGGCTGGCCGATGACTCGCCGTTCAAACAGGGCCTGCATCACGTCGCTGACGGTTTCACCACGCGGCGCTGGATCGACCTCTACAAAGGTCAGGAAGTCGGGGTGATCGTCAACAGCCGCTTCTCCCGCCGTTCCGAACAGACCCTGCAGATTCTCGACAAGGAATACACCGTGCTGCGTGTCGATGAGCAGATTGACGCCCCGGCCATCGGCCTGAGCGCGACCAATCGTTACTGGGTCGACCCGCGTGACGGTTTCATCTTGCAGAGCGAGCAGCAGCTGACGTCGCAGTTGCGCGTCAAGGTCGTGCAACTGACCCCTGATCGCAGGCACCTGCCGTGATGCGCCTGAAAATGTTGTCGGCGAGCTTGATGCTGGTCGCGAGTGTGAGTCAGGCGGCCGTCACGGTGTCGGGTGATGTCGCCAATCCCGGGCCGGTCGCGTTGCCACCGGGTGGGCGCTTGCTCGATGTGATCAGCGAAGCGGTGCCGAATGCCGAAGGCTATTGGCTGGCGGGCGGCTTGCTGCGGCAGTCGCTGATTGAGGAGCAGACACGGCTCAAGGTCGGTGTGCTGTTTGATCTGGATGTGCTGCAACGCATGTCGATGCTGTTCGACCGGCCGAGTCGGGCGGCACTGGCGCAGCGCATTGCCGAACAAGTGCGGCAGATGCCGGTAACGGGGCGGCAGATCGCCGATCTCGATCCGGTGGCGTTGGAAGTCGGCTTCGCGCGCAACATTCGCCTCGATGACGGCGATCGTCTGATCTATCCGAAGCGCGTCGACGAAGTGCAAGTGCTCGGTGCCGTCGCCGAGCCGTGCCGCTTGCCGTATCAGCCGTTGCAGGAGGCCCGTGAGTATCTGCAAGGCTGTTCGATTCTGGCCGATGCCGGAGCCGATTACCTGTGGCTGATCCAGCCCAACGGCGCGTCGCAACGTGTCGGTATCGCCCACTGGAATCGCGAGTCCGGACACTTTCCCGTGGCCGGCAGCAAGATTCTGGTGCCGTTGAAAAATGATGATCTTGATCCGCCTCTTCCTGAGCTGAATCAGCAGTTGGCCGAATTCATTGCCACGCAGCTGGCCGAGGTGGTTCGTTGAAGTTACGTTTTGCAGCTGTGTTGTTATTACCCTGCGGTCTGGCTCATGCCGAGCCGCGCATTACCCAGAATGACTTCGGTGGCACCGGTCTGCTGCAGACGCCGACCGCGCGCATGGCCCCGGCCGGCGAGTTGAGCGTCAACGCCAACCGCACCGAACCGTACAGCCGCTACAGCGTTTCGCTGCAGCCGCTGGACTGGCTCGAAGGCTCGTTCCGCTACACCGCGATCACCAACCGGCCGTACGGCTCGGAGGCCCTCAGCGGTAGTCAAAGCTATAAGGACAAGGCGGTCGACGTCAAAGTCCGGCTGTGGCAGGAAAGTCACTGGCTACCCGACGTGGCCCTGGGCTTCCGAGATATCGGTGGTACCGGTTTGTTCTCCAGTGAATTTTTCGTCGCCAACAAACGCTACGACAACTTTGATTTCAGCGCCGGGATTGCCTGGGGTTACCTCGGTAATCGCGGCGACATCGACAACCCGTTGGGCTATGTCAGCGATCGCTTCGATACCCGTCCGGCCCTCGAGGGCACCGGTGACGTCAACTCGGGTTCGTACTTCCGTGGCCGGCCGTCGTTCTTCGGTGGCGTGAGCTATCAGACGCCGTGGGATCGTCTCAGCCTGAAACTCGAATTCGAAGGCAACGACTACAAGCATGAGCCGAAGGACAACGAGATCAAACAGGACTCGCCGATCAACCTTGGCGCGGTATTCAAGGTGACCGATTCGGTCGATGTCAGCGCGGCGTGGGAGCGAGGTAATACGGCGATGTTCGGCGTGACCTTCCACACCAATTTCGTCAGCCGCAAAGCGCCGGCCAAGACCTACGACCCGACCCCGGAACCGCTGCCGGCGAAGGCACCGACCACGGCGATGGATCAGGTCAACTGGGCCAACGTCTCGCAGCGTTTGCAGCAGAATGCCGGCTACAAGGTCGAGCGCATTACGCAGCGTGATTCCGAGCTGATCGTCTATGGCGAGCAGCAGCGTTACTTCCATTCGTCCAAGGCTGTCGGGCGGGCGAGCCGGATTCTCGACAACAGCGTCAACGACGACATCGACTGGTTCACTGTGGTCAACAAGCGCTACGACTTGCCGCTGGAAGAAACCAGTTTGCCGCGCCAGACCTTCCGCGAGGTGATCAACAACGAAGAGCCGCTGCAGTCGCTGCACCGCACCACCGAGATCAACCCGGCGATGCCACACAACGAGAAGACCCTGTACACCGAAGCACCGCAGCATTTCAGCTATGGCGTGGGTTTGGGCTTCAAGCAGAACGTTGGCGGTCCGGATGGCTTGCTCTATCAATTGAGCGCCGATGCCGACGCTGAATACCGTTTCAACCGCAACACTTGGTGGAGCGGTTTGCTCAGTGCCAACCTGGCCAACAACTTCGATAAATTCACCTACGACGCGCCGAGCGGCTTGCCGCGTGTGCGCACGGATTTGCGTCAGTACCTGACCACGTCTAACACGACCATGCCGTTATTCCAGGTCAGCCATGCCGAGCAACTGGATAAAGACTGGTATGGGATGGTGTATGGCGGTTATCTGGAGTCGATGTTTGCCGGTGTCGGCGGTGAAGTGTTGTTCCGCCCGACCGGTGAGCGCTGGTCGGTGGGGGCGGATCTGAACTGGGTGCGTCAGCGCGATTTCGATCAGGGTTTTGCTTTGCGTGATTACTCGGTGGTGACCGGGCATGTCACGGCGTATACCGATTTGCCGTTCGATACGTTGGCGGCGGTTAGCGTCGGCCGTTATCTGGCCGGGGACTGGGGCGGTACGCTGGACATCTCGCGCGAATTCTTCAATGGCGTGCGTTTTGGTGCGTGGGCGACGATCACTACGGCGGGCAGTGCGGAGTATGGCGAAGGTAGTTTCGACAAAGGCATCTACCTGTCGATCCCGTTCGACGAAATGATGAGCATGTCGACCATGCGTCGCGCCAACCTGGTCTGGGCCCCGCTGACCCGTGACGGTGGCGCGCGACTGAGCCGCAGCTACCAATTGCACTCGATGACCGATAGCCGGGAAGGGGACATGTTTTATCGGAATTTCGAGAAGATCACGGAGTAAGCGCGGATATCCGAAGCACCTCTGAAACCTGTGGGAGCTGGCTTGCCAGCGATGAGGTCGACACATTCAATATTGATATTGGCTGACCCGCCGCCATCGCTGGCAAGCCAGCTCCCACAGGTTATGTGTCTAGTCACAAGGCTTGAGCCAACCACAAATCCCCTGTAGGCCTTCGCCTGCTCGCGATAGCGTCAAACCAGTCGACAATCCCTGTTGCCTGACCCACCGTCATCGCGAGCAGGCTCACTCCTACATTGGTTATTTGTCACGCCACAAATCCCGAGCCAATCCCGAATCCCTGTGGGAGCTGGCTTGCCAGCGATGAGGTCGGCACATTCAATATTGATATTGGCTGACACACCGTCATCGCGAGCAGGCTCACTCCTACATTGGTTATTTGTCACGCCACAAATCCCGAGCCAATCCCGAATCCCTGTGGGAGCTGGCTTGCCAGCGATGAGGTCGGCACATTCAATATTGATATTGGCTGACCCACCGCCATCGCGAGCAGGCTCACTCCTACATTGGTTATTTGTCACGCCACAAATCCCGAGCCAATCCCGAATCCCTGTGGGAGCTGGCTTGCCAGCGATGAGGTCGGCATATTCAATATTGATATTGGCTGACACACCGTCATCGCGAGCAGGCTCACTCCTACATTGGTTATTTGTCACGCCACAAATCCCGAGCCAATCCCGAATCCCTGTGGGAGCTGGCTTGCCAGCGATGAGGTCGGCACATTCAATATTGATATTGGCTGACCCACCGCCATCGCGAGCAGGCTCACTCCTACATTGGTTATTTGTCACGCCACAAATCCCGAGCCAATCCCGAATCCCTGTGGGAGCTGGCTTGCCAGCGATGAGGTCGGCACATTCAATATTGATATTGGCTGACCCACCGCCATCGCTGGCAAGCCAGCTCCCACAGGTTATGTGTCTAGCCACAAGGCGTGAGCCAAACACAAATCCCTGTGGGAGCAAGCTTGCTCGCGAAGGCGTCAGCACAGTCAGTATCATCATTGCCTGACCCGCCGCTTTCGCGAGCAGGCTCGCTCCCACAGTTTTTGCATCCATCCAAGATCCGATTCCATCCTCAAATCCCAGGCACAAAAAAGGGGACTTTCGTCCCCTTGCGGTATCCAGCTTCGAACCTCAGTAAATATCCTTCGACAGCAACGTAAACGGTGTCTTCACCAGGATCTTCAGATCCAGCCACAACGACCAGCTGTTGATGTACTGCAGGTCAATCTCGACACGCTTCTGCATCTTGTCGATGGTGTCCGTCTCACCCCGGCAGCCGCTGATCTGGGCCAGCCCGGTGATCCCTGGTTTAATCCGGTGACGCGCCATGTACGCGAGGATTTTCCCCGAGTAGTAGTTGTTGTGCGCGACGGCGTGCGGGCGTGGGCCGACCAGGGCCATATGTCCCTGCAATACGTTGAACAGTTGCGGCAGTTCATCCAGCGAAGTGCGGCGAATAAAGCGACCGACTGCGGTGATGCGCGAGTCATTACGGCTGGCCTGCTTCACGTCACGGTCATCGTGAACACGCATCGAGCGGAACTTCCAGACCTTGATCACCTTGCCGTTCCAGCCATGGCGGTCCTGTTTGAAAAACACCGGGCCTGGCGAGTTGATCTTCACCGCCAGCGCAATGATCAGCAGGATCGGGCTCAGCGCGATGATCGCCAGAAACGCCACGGTTTTTTCCACCAGACTCTTGCTCAAAGCAGCGGTAGGGCGACTGGTCAGCGGGCTTTCGTTCAAGTAGATCGCCGGCAGACCGTCCACGACCTTCACCGAGTGATTGAGCAGCGTCAGACTGTTCAAGTCCGGCACCCACACCACGTCGACGTTGGCACCCAGCAAGTCACCATAAATCGCCTCGATTTTCGCGGCTTCACACAGCGGCAGGGTGATGTACAAGCGACGAATGTCATGCGCCTCGATCAGCTCCAGCAACTGTTCCTGATCACCGACAACACGCGGTGCATCCGAACCCAGTGCAGACACATCACCATTGCTGACCAAACCTACCAAAGGCAGATTTTCCAGTTGGCTGAGCTTCTTCGCCAAACCCAGCGCCAGTTCGCCGGTGCCGACGATCAGCGTCTTGTGTTCGCTTTTACGCGACCGTTGGTAGTACTTGGAAAACGCATGCAGCGGGGCGTAGAGAAACGCCTGACCGAGGAAGCCATACACCGCCCAGCTCAGAATCACCTGCCGCGAAAACAGCTCATCGGCCTGGCAGACAAAGGCGATGCACGCCAGCGCCGCCATGGTCATCGACCAACCCATGAACAACCGACCGAGACCGGTCAGGTAGTTGTCACGCTTGCGATAAACACCGCTAAACGTATACGCCGGCACTGACGCCAGTACCGCCAGGGTTGCACACATCCGGTAGTAGAACGCGACCGTCCCGGTGTGTTGCTCGGCGAGTATGAACAACAGCGTCACCACAAAGCCTTGTGCCAGCGCCCATTGGCCCCAAAAGGTCAGTCCCTTGAGGCCTGTGCTTCGATTGATACTTAAAGAAAGATCCATACGGTATCCCCAAAAGACGTCCATTCAGGTTTCAACAGTTGAAATCCGAGTTGTTATGCAGACTTATTGTTTTTGTTTTAACGAGTGTCCTGAGGTAACAACATCGATATGCCGAACTGTCGTCAGTCAATAGACTAAGTTATTGGCTGGAATGGTGTCTGACGAGTTCTAACAAGATGGCACAGTGCCAACTTTTTAATAATTAAATAGAAGGGTGTTAGAAAAGGTCGTAGAGCGAGGGGTGAATAAAGTATGTTGTATTTGTTACTGTTGGAGGGGTGGAGGCAGGGAATATTTACTTCAGGGAGGAAGATCAAGCCAAACAGAGTGCTCTTGTTGTTTTTGTAATCGCACTTTTTTCTGTTTGTTCTGTTCGTGGAGGTCTTGCGGGGTTACGCGACGACTTCCTGAATCAGGCAATAACCGCGGTTTCTGACAGCACGAAACAGTCGCTCACCATTACTGGCGCTTTTGAATTTGTCTTGCAGGCGACTCAAGCACATTTCCAGGCCGCGATATTGTTCCGGTTCTCGACCGATGCTGAGAATCAGCTCGTCACGACTGACAACACGCTCTTCATGGCTGAGCATTTTTCTGACCAGTGCTGTTTCCAGGCCAGTCAGGCTGATTTCGACATCTTCTTTGACCAGTGCACCCTGAGCGGGGTCGAGATGCCAGGTTTCATTGCCAGGCATATCACCTTCAACGGCAGGTGGCATGTTGCGGGATTCCCCGGTAATGACCGGGACATTCTGGAAAGGATTAGCCGATTGCGCGGCGCGCCATTCGGACTCGAGCGTGGCCACTATTCGCTGAGTATCGTGTTCGATACTGCGCGGGATATTTTTTCGACTGATGCCTGGATATGTGAACTCCATCACCATTGGAGCGGAAGAGGGTGAATCAACCCCTTCAAACGAATTGAAACGTTCACTGGACAGCATGCTCTCCAGTTCTCGTTGCGACGTTGTACTGTGAGTCACGACAACAAAATATTTCCTTGGGAGGGTTGTACTAGTTTCCATGTCTCTCTCCTGAATACATACCAAAATTGGCTAAAAGATAAATCGGCAGGCGAGCAATGACTTCCTCGGAAGTAATCGATAGGCAGGGTCTGGGCCCAAGATTGGCCCTCGATAAATTCCACTCGATCTGCTGCTATGTTATGGAGTTTTATTGTTATGGGGCGTGTTGTCGCGCTCATTCAATTGCTTGATTTCAAACAGGCGTGAAGCAGAACGGGAGCTATATGGTTGCATTAGACGATCCTTCGTACGTATGCAAATGGGATGGCTGCCCGAGAGTCAGGCAGTCGATATCAGACCCCGCAGCAGGCGATAGCCATAGCCGCGAATGCTCTGAATCGCGTTTGTACCATACATGTCCTTGATTTTTCCACGCAAGCGACTGATTGACTTCTCCAGCGCTCGAGGGTCGTAGAAATTGGTGTTGAGGCCCATGATGCTGGCGATTTCATCATGGCTCAGAATGTGATTACTGGTTTGCGCGAAGGCTTCGAGGATCTTCATTTCGGCAAACGAGATATCGAGTTTCTTGCTGGTGCCCATCAGGCAGATACGCGTCGGATCAAGCGTCAGATCGATATCGCGTTGCCATTCTTCGCTGTTGAAGAACTCGCCCAGCAACTCGGCGCCATCGTCGGAAAGGGTATTGAGCTTGATACAAACATCCGCGCCAGCCAGATAATATTTGATCTTGTTGAAGGCGCCGCGACCGGTGATGACCGCGCAAATGATCGGTTTCAAGTTGTCGCTGCGCAGGTTCTCGACCAGGGCAAGATTGTCTTCGAGGGCCTGAGGGCTGTCGATAACCAGGAAGATCGCTCGATACGAACCAGACTGTTCATTCAACTGATATGAACTAGTGTACGCGCTGGCTTCGAGCGCCATATCGGTACGTATATGCTGGGCGACTAGCGCTTTGAAATGTTCAGCCACGCCACGGGTACGACCCAGAGTAAGAACACCAGGTTCGTCGTTTGTCGGGCGCGGGCTTCTAGTCGCTAAGTTCGCTGAGAGCATCATGCATTGACTCGAATTAAGTGCTGACATCGGGATGTTAAAGCACCGGTTCTCATCTGTGACTGACAATTGGTAACATTCACGCGATTTTTAGACGTGGCTCCCGAGTTTTCTAACAATAATTAAGCTTTTCAAGCTTTTAGTTGATTTTCTCGGAGGGGTGAACTACTGCTTAGATGGTGGCGATATGCAATGGTGCCACTATTTTGAGCTTATTGCGATGGCTATCTCTATGTCTATCTGCCACTGTCTGGCCATCTCTGAATAATGTGATTTTGATCACGCTTTATTGTCAGAGCAACTTTTTTTTGCAAAAGACCTAAATATTTTCTGCGTAGTTCGTCGGCCGACGATTATTAACATGGCTTGAGTGTGGCAATTCATAAGACCTATTCTTTGAGATCAAAAGATCGTCCGATCGCGGCCCGAACCTTCGGCAGCTCCTACAGGGGAATGCATTTCAGAATGTAGGAGCTGCCGAAGGCTGCGATCTTTTGATCTTCATATACGCCAATTGTGTAACTTCAGATACTCAACCCCTGAGTGTTATTACCCGGTCGCTCACCAAGAGCGCTCTGACGGAGGATTAATGGATTTCTGGACCCTTTTCCAGGTGTTGATATTAGGTGCGGTAGAAGGCCTGACCGAGTTCTTGCCGATCTCGAGTACCGGCCACCAGATCATCGTCGCCGACTTGCTGGAATTCGGCGGCGAACGCGCCATGGCCTTCAACATCATTATTCAACTGGGTGCCATTCTTGCCGTCGTCTGGGAGTTTCGACCGAAGATCTTCGACATCATCAAAGGCCTGCCCACCGAACGTAATGCACAACGCTTCACCCTCAACTTGCTGATCGCTTTTCTGCCCGCCGTGGTCTTGGGCGTATTGTTCGCCGACGCGATCCACGAATACCTGTTTAACCCGATCACCGTCGCCGTGGCACTGGTGGTCGGCGGCATCATCATGTTGTGGGCCGAACAGCGCAGCCATGTGATCAGCGTCGAACACGTCGACGATATGCACTGGTCCCACGCACTGAAAGTCGGATTCGTACAATGCCTGGCGATGATTCCCGGCACCTCGCGCTCCGGCTCGACCATCATCGGTGGCCTGCTCTTCGGCCTGTCGCGAAAAGCCGCCACCGAGTTCTCGTTCTTCCTCGCCATGCCCACCATGGTCGGCGCCGCCGTGTACTCCGGCTACAAATACCGCGATCTATTCCAGCCCAACGACCTGCCAGTCTTCGCCCTCGGCTTCGTCACCGCATTCATCTTCGCCATGATCGCCGTGCGCGGCTTGCTCAAGTTTATTGCCAACCACAGCTACGCCGCGTTCGCCTGGTACCGGATCGCATTTGGTTTGTTGATTCTGGCGACGTGGCTGTTTGGCTGGGTCAACTGGACCGCCGCAGCGGCAGCCTGATCACTGAGCGCTGATCAACGCCGCAACGGCGAGATCGTTTAACGCCGAATCCGGCGACTCCTGTCGATAGCGCTGCAAGGCCGAGGTGAAATACGCGGCCTGCAGCATGCCGTCGCTGGCCAGATAGAGTCGCGCGTCTTCCTGTTCTTCAGCAGAGTAAACACGTTTATGGCTGTCGGTCGTTTCCTGGCTAGACGAAATAGGCGCGAGGAATAAAGACACCAGGGTGAAGCCGGAAAACTGCGTCACCTCCCACGGCGTATCGGTACGGCCCATACAAAAGCCATCGCAGTGCGCATAAACGTCGGAAGTGAAGCAGAACAAGGCGAGGAGGGTGAAACGCTTGAAAGCAGAAAAACTAAACGCGGGCATAAACAAAAGACATCCTGTCAGTACAACAAAGCACCGGGCAACGCTCATGCGTCGCCCGCACACTCAAACCATCAATCAACGACCTTCAAGCAACTCAGCCGCCTGATCCAGCAACGCCAGCGGATCCTTGGCCTTATGAATATCCACCGACAACAATTGACGGAATTTCCGCGCCCCCGGGAACCCCGTGCCCAAGCCCAGCACATGCCGGGTGATGTGATGCATCGCCCCACCGGCCAACAAATGCTCGGCTATATAAGGACGCAACTGCGCCAGCGCCTCAGCCCGACTGATCACCGGCGCCGAACTGCCGAACAACTGCTGATCCACCTCCGCCAGCAAATACGGATTGTGATAAGCCTCACGCCCCAACATCACACCGTCGAACGTCTGCAAATGCTCATGGCAAGCCTCCATCGTCTTGATCCCGCCATTCAGCACAATCTCCAACCCCGGAAAATCCGCCTTCAGCTGCGCCGCCACGTCATAGCGCAATGGCGGAATGTCGCGATTCTCCTTCGGCGACAACCCCTCCAGAATCGCAATCCGCGCATGCACGGTAAAACTGGTGCACCCGGCATCGCGAACAGTGCCGACGAAATCGCACAGCTCCGCGTAACTGTCCCGACCGTTGATGCCGATGCGATGCTTTACCGTTACCGGAATCGTCACTGCGTCTTGCATTGCCTTCACACAATCCGCCACCAGTTGCGGATGCCCCATCAGGCACGCGCCGATCATGTTGTTTTGCACACGATCACTTGGGCAGCCGACGTTCAGGTTCACCTCGTCGTAGCCGTGCTCCTGAGCCATGCGGGCGCAGGCGGCCAGATCCAACGGAACGCTACCGCCCAACTGCAACGCGAGCGGGTGCTCGGCTTCGTTGTGACGGAGGAAGCGTTCGTTATCGCCGTTGAGGAGAGCGCCGGTGGTGACCATTTCGGTGTAGAGCAGGGCGTTCTTCGACAGGAGGCGTAGGAAGTATCTGCAATGCCTATCAGTCCAATCCATCATCGGGGCCACGCTGAAGCGGCGAGACGGCTCGGAACGGGTGGGTCTAGTGTTTACGGGCGCTTCAGGTTTTTCGAGATTCATTGATACTGGTCTTTTATACAGCGGTTTTTACCCATTTTTCCTTGTTTTTCGAAAGCGGTTGCTACAATGTAGCAAGTGAATTCGGCAATGTAGCAACTGGAAATGGGCACGATCACATCACGTAAGCGCAAGGACAACTCGACGGCCTACACGGCGCAGATACGGATCAATCGGGATGGGCGCACAGTTTATCAGGAAAGCCAAACCTTCGACCGTAAGCAGGTCGCGCAGGCATGGATCAAGCGGCGTGAGACGGAGTTGGCCGAGCCTGGTGCAATCCAACGAGCGAACCGCAAGGGTGTGACGATCAGAAAGATGATCGAGCAGTACTTGGACGAGTACGAAAAGATCCGGCCATTGGGTAAAACAAAGAACGCAACACTCAATGCGATCAAGGATACCTGGTTAGGTGATCTCGACGACTCGGCGCTGACCAGTCAGAAGCTGGTGGAGTTTGCGCAATGGCGGATGAGCAAAGAGGGCGGCGGCGTTCAGGCGCAGACGGTTGGCAACGATCTATCGCACCTCGGTGCGGTGCTGTCCGTTGCGCGGCCTGCTTGGGGTTATGAGGTGGATCCGTTGGCAATGCCCGACGCGCGCAAGGTGTTACGCAAACTCGGCATGGTGAGCAAGAGCAAGGAGCGTAACCGTCGGCCGACGCTCGAGGAGTTGGACAAGCTTATGGCGCACTTCTTTGAAATGCAGAAGCGTCGCAAGGCTCAGATCGACATGCCGAAGGTGATCGCCTTTGCGCTTTTCTCGACGCGCCGGCAGGAAGAGATAACCCGGATCAGGTGGGATGATCTCGACGAGTCTCGGCAGTCTGTCCTGGTGCGCGATATGAAAAACCCCGGGCAGAAGATCGGCAACGACGTTTGGTGTCATCTGCCAGATGAGGCTTGGGCAATTCTCCAGAGCATGCCAAAGGTTGAGCGGGAGATATTCCCTTACAACGCGAAGTCGGTGTCGGCCTCATTCACTAGGGCATGTCCGATGCTTGGCATCGAGGATCTGCATTTTCATGATCTACGGCACGAAGGTGTAAGTCGGCTGTTTGAGATGGACTGGGACATTCCAAGGGTGTCGAGCGTTTCAGGGCACAGGGACTGGAACTCTCTTCGCCGCTACACCCATTTGAGAGGACGAGGCGATCAATACCAAGGGTGGAAGTGGGGCGTCTTGTTACACAAATAGGCTCCAGAGAAGCAGATCGCGCTAGCAAATTGGCGGAGTTTTTGGCATTTTGATATCACTGGGCCTCTTGTTTATAGCTAGAAATTATAAAAGGGATTTTTGATGACTGATAAAGATACGCCAGCAGCTGCAGCTGCAGATGATGCGGATAAAGTGAATGCTCATCCTGCAAAGCGCTTTTTCGTCGAAATGCTGACGCGCGATATCGAATTGAAGGATTCGATCCTTGACCTCCTTGACAATTGTGTTGATGGCGCTATGCGTGAAAAGCGCGCCGAACTTGATCAGCCTCTTCCGTATACAGATTTCGAAGCTCGAATTTCATTTGACGATCAACACTTTTCAATCATTGATAACTGCGGTGGTATTCCGCGGGAAGTAGCATTGGAGAGAGCGTTTCGCTTAGGCCGGCCTGATCGCGACACGGATAAAGATGTTCCGACGGTTGGTGTTTATGGTATCGGGATGAAGCGCGCGATATTCAAGTTGGGTAAGAACTCTATAGTGGAGACTACAGCCAAGGACGCGGCTTACAAAGTGACAATTGATCCGACTTGGTTGGCCAATGATTATGATTGGACTCTTCCGATCGAGGAAGTTGTGTCCGGCAAATCTAGAGGTACAAGCATTTCGGTTACGGAGTTGAATGACGGTATTCCTAGGTTGTTTTCCAATAAGACAGGTTTTGAAGAGGACTTAAAAAAATCGATATCGGCCTATTATGGGCACATTATCACCAAGGGTTTTAATGTATATGTTAACAACGAAAAGATCTCGCCGACGACATCTAGTTTCATATTGGGTGAGAACGCTTTTACAGGCGAAGGCATAGCCCCTTACGTTTATAAAGGTAACTATAAAGGGGTCGAGAT
Source organism: Pseudomonas sp. B21-041 (assembly GCF_024748675.1). Classification (NCBI taxonomy): domain Bacteria; kingdom Pseudomonadati; phylum Pseudomonadota; class Gammaproteobacteria; order Pseudomonadales; family Pseudomonadaceae; genus Pseudomonas; species Pseudomonas sp. B21-041. Next base: position 4,278,070 of record NZ_CP087175.1, on the reverse strand, counting down.
AGAGTTGGCCGTTGGTTTCTATCGGGATCTTCCATCTGATCAAGAGGAAGAAGACTCTCTGGCTGGAAAGCCATCTACTGAAAAAGCCGGCTGGACTATTATTTGTAATGATCGTGTTGTGTTGCACGCCGATAAAACCAGAGTGACGGGCTGGGGCGATGCTGGTGTACCTGCCTATCACACGCAATTTGTTTCAATTGCAGGTGTAGTAAATTTCAAATGTAATGATGCAGCGCTACTTCCTGTCACAACGACTAAGCGTGGTATTGACGGGAATTCTGATCTTTATTTGGCTGTAAAAGAGTTTATGCGTGAAGGCGTTAAAATATTTACTGATTATACGAATAAGTGGAAGAGGCCATCTAAAGAGCGGTCTGATTTGAGTGTTGCAGCTGTTACGACTACTCCTGCTGAAATAATGAAGCAAATACCGGTAGCTAGTTGGTCGGCAGACCGAAAGAGCATCATCAAAGGCCTGAAATTCAAGCCGGATCTGCCCATGCCGACTGTAGAGAAAGAGTACCGTTTCATGCGCTTCTCTAGGCCTCTGACTGATATAAGAACGCTGGCTGACCATTTTTTCGGTGACGAAAATACGCCGCCTGGTGAGGTCGGTGCGAAATGCTTTGATGAAGTTCTGAAGAGGATTTGATCAATGAGTCAGGGCGGAAGCATTGCATATCATTTACGTCAAAATAAGGCGATTGAGCGTAATTTATTTGTTGACTTACTGGGTAGGGTTGGCCGGTATGTAAATATATCCAGTTACAGCTATATCGGGTTTGGCGGACCCTTCTTAGAAGACTTTAAACATTTGCATTCTGCATTGAGAATTTCCAAAATGATTTCTTTGGAAATGGATTCAAATGTATTTAAGCGACAGCTATTTAATAAGCCGCTTTCTTGCATCTCACTGCGTAATGAGTCTAGCGGTGATTTTCTCAATAAGTTTGAGTTTGATTCGGACGATGGGAGCATAGTTTGGTTTGATTATGCGAACACTGATATTACAAGTCAGCTCACGGAAACTCAGCGACTGATTGAGAAGCTTGGGCACGGGGATATTTTCAAAATCACCGTGAATGCCAGCCCCACGGCGCTTGGGGAGCCTAACGTCCGATCGGAGACGCTAGCGTTTCGAGCTAAAGTCCTTGCAGGCCGACTGTCCTCATATGGCCCTGCAGAAATTACTGAGGACTCCGTAGCTACCAAAAACTATCCTAAGACTTTGCTGGCTGCGATTATGTCTGCTGCAAAACATGGCTTGGCAGGTGATCCTAGTCTCGTGGTGCAACCACTGGCCGCCTTTGTTTATAGTGATGGTCAACAGATGCTCACTGTTACGGGCATTCTTCTTCACGAAAATGAAATTCAAAATTTCCTTGAGCAATCTAGATTACCGTTTTGGAGTTTTTTTAATCCAACGTGCGTGGTTCCGACCAGTATAAGCGTTCCGGTACTATCAACTCGAGAGCGAGTGCATATCGAGTCGCTTCTCCCGGAAGCGGGCGCAGATGATATCCAAAGGGCTTTGGATTATTACACCGCTTCCACGGAGAAAATATCTAAAGAGGAGATGGGTAATTTTGTGAATTTTTATCGAATGTTTCCTTGGTATTCTAGAGTCGTTTTATAGGCACTTATAAACGGACTTGAGAATTTGTTCTCCAACTATGGGGCTCACGCTATTACCGATCTGTCGGAAGCTGTGCCACTTAGTTGGATGGAACTGAAACCAATCGGGGAAACCTTGCAGTCGTGCGGCCTCTCGCGGCGTGATCACGCGCGGAGAAGTCATATGTATAGGTCTGACAGCCTGAAAGCTACCTTTATCGCTACCGGTGCCAGCTCTCAGCGTTGGGCAAAAGCCGTTGGGGTCGAGTCTTTTAGCCTTAGAAATAATGTCGACCTCACCTGCCTTCAACCGAGCGAAGCGCTTTACGACTTCTGGAATATGTCGTGTACCGAAGCAGCCAGATACTATCTGTTTTTCAAACAGCAGCTCGATCGCTTTCGCGTCGCCAACTCCGGCCGGGATGTTGCCGTTAACCGATGTATGGAAAGCATTTTTACTTAGCAGCTTAACTGAGCGCCAAGACTGCTCTTCCGTCTGCCAGTCAGATCGAATCAACGCAGGTAGGCCATCTAACGCCATCTTCACGTTTACAAGTTGGGTGTCGCCAGCTGGTAGCAGCAAATCAGAGCTTAAATCATGCTTTAGAGAATTTGCTCTGAATCCGATGAAGAAAATTCGTGTTCTCGTTGTGGGTGCGCCGTACCTGTCTGCTTTGACTTTTATTGGTTCAAGTAAATTGTATTCTTCGCGGACAAGGCTTAATGCCTCTTCAACATGAGGTTTGTATTTTTCCGTCAATATTCCAGGAACATTTTCGGCAATGAAAAATTTTGGTTGGGTTTCTTTTACTAATCTAAAAAAATGATAGAAAAGCTGATTCCTTGGGTCGGCATCGTCTCGTTTTCCCATAGTGCTAAAACCTTGACACGGGGGGCCACCAATAAGCCCGTCGAGTGCCCCAAGCATGAGACCTGACCGTTCCAGAATATCTTTGCCAGTCATAGAGCCGATGTCAGCTTGAATGTGATTCGCATGAGGGAAATTGATGTTGTGTGTTTCTACAGCGTACTTATCAATTTCAAAAGCACCCGCAACGTGGAAGCCAGCTCTTGAAGCCCCAAGGCTTAGGCCACCGACACCAGAGAAAAGATCGATGACTACAGGGTTATTCATGACTGATTCCAATTTAATTCACAGGTGCACTGGTTAGACTTTTTCAATACGGTTTCAAACGCTGAGCGTTCAAACTCACATGTGGAGGCCTGATTTTTTTGACCGCGCATCTTAGCACCATTGGTTGATGAGGGAGGAGATTTGAGGAAGGTCATGACCTCCTACCCATCAACCGACTCTGCTCGTTCATGGCTCTCTCGTGCTGTCGATCAATGTAGTCGGAAAGGTCTTTTAGGTAGATACCCAATCCTGCCTTCTGGCTATTGGGACCCATGCGAACCACCGGAATGTCGATCTCGCCTGCAAGACGTTTTTGTTTGAATTTTTCGACAGTTAAATTCATGTAATCCGCGCAGACGCGATCAAGAGGAATGACCGCTTGGCCGTTGTACTGTGCCATCAGCAGGAAAAGAGTGTTCATGCGACCTCCATAGGTACGATATTTGGTGCGGGTTGTTTGCCCCTGGGTGGCAGGGTCTTCCGTTAAGTTAGGCAGCAGCCGACTGCGCTTGGGCGTCGAGGAACTCGGCCAGGTCGTGCAGGTACACCACTCGTTGAGCGCGAGCCGACCCGTGCAGGCGCTTCACGACCAGCGCGATCCGACCTGCCTTGATCTCGGCCATTAGGTAGCGGTCGGTGCGAATATGTGCGAAGTACTGTTCCCGAACAGCGGCCAGGGTCGGGCATGGAGTAGCGAACTGACGTCGCAATTGTTCAAGTGTGTTGCTCACGCTGCGTCCTCCCCGAACCCCTCCGATGGGGGCAGCAACTTGAGGCGAATCAGCTCAGCGAGGCCTTCCTTACTTTTGCCCATTGCAGCCGCACAAATGTTGCCCTTGGCGTCAGCCACTACCGCGCCGAATGGGAACTCAGGCGAGTTGGTCGGCGTAACGTAGGCGACTTGCCCGTCAAGGATCACGTTGTTGACGCAGCGAAATACCTCGGCCAGCTCGGTGCTTAGTACGGGCATGCTTTCCAGTAGTTGGATGGCTTCCGTCGAGGCGCCAACGAGCGTTGCGCGGCTGATGACGCCCGGGCAGTTCAAGTAGATCGGGATCAACTTCAGGGCGTCGAGGGCTTGCGTGTAGGCATTGAGGTTGTTGGTTTTCATGCAGCGGCGTCCTTTTTAGTGATGGCGATTCCCAGCTTCTTGGCCAGCCATTCAATCCCTTCTTCCTTCACCATCACCACGGAGTAATGACGGCACTTGTTGAGGGATGGAATCAGGGTGCTGCGCGGATCCGAATACAGATAGCCGCGATCACGGTGCTGGCTGGCTAGATCGCCACTACTGTTGAGAACGCCCAGCTCGCGCAACCTGGTGCGGAAGGCGCGGGGCTTGAGTCCGAGCAATGCGGCTGTTTCGTCCAGGGTGCGGTTCGTCATTGCGCGATCCTCAGACGACTGCTGCACGTGTGTGCAGCGTGTCCACAATCTCGTTGAGATTGATTTGAAGGGCTTCAATGGTCCCGTCATTCGGTAGAAACCAGTCGCCCTCGGTACCCCAGATGCCGCCTTCGCTACGATGCGGCGCCACGGCATCTGCTGCGGTGCGCTGGATATGGATCACAGTTCCGCCGCGCTTGCGGATGAATGACGCTTCATTCTCGAATCGCAGGTCGCTGACTACGAAGCCGCGAGCGGTGTCGTAGGTACGGGCAATTAGGTCAAGATTTTGCGACGCCAGTAGCAGCCATAACTCGGGGTGCACTTTGTCACGGCCCCACTCGGTGCCGAGGGTCTGCATCAGGTAGCGTGGAGAGCGACCCAGCCACGGTATAACTCGTTCCTTTTGCTCTCCTTCGAAATCGCACGGACTCAAGTTGAGGATATTCATCAGGCCGTCACGGAGCGGGTCGGCGAATGCGTAGGACTGGAATCCATGATGGTTGACCAGATGCTGCGCGGCTGTGTCTTTGCCAGAACGAGCAACGCCAGCGAGGCCGATTAATAGAGGCTTCATGCTGCATCACCCCCGAATGGTTCGGGTTTGTGAGCGACGACATTTGCTTTCGAAGGTGCCAAGCGAGTGCCAGGCGGCGTGACAATTACCAGTAGGCCGGTGTGCTTTTGAATCGCTTCAACGGCTGCTGGGCTAGTGCAAGCTGCTGGGTGTAGGAACACCGGGCAGCGAGTGTTGCTGTGCTGTGTGGTTTGCATGCTCGTACTCTTTGGTGAGAGATTTACGATGCAAACGATACAAATACGTATTGTTTGAGTCAATACGTATTTGAATTGATTTTTGCTTGTGCCAAAAAAAAGCCCGCATCGCTGCGGGGCTTTTTTGGAAATGTATTAGAAAATTTCGAGCTTCGAGAATACTACGCCGCAAATTATGGCGTCGGACCCTAACTCAATGATTGGCTCCGGCCATGCTGGATTCAAAGGTTTTAGAAACCGGCGGCTGCCCTCCATTACTAACTGCTTGAATGTTGCTTCTTGGCTATCCAAGAGTTTTGCGATCACGAGAGAACCATTTTCCGCGTCTTTCGCGGGATCAACAAAAATGATGTCTCCGTCTCGGAAGGATCTCCGTTCATGTTGATTAAACATGGAAAGTCCGCGTACTCGAAGGGCATAGCTTTGGCTGCTGTGGGAAGCGGCGCATGGCAGCCATAACTCTGCATCATCAAGGGTCCTAACGTCCTCAATCTCACACCATGCGCCGGCTTGAACCCATGAAATTAGCGGGACATAGCCTTTAATTGCTGGCCCAGGTTCGACGTTGGTTTCATTCGAAGATGGAGCTCCCTGATCTATCATCGGATCTTTGTGTTCGCCTCCCTTCCAAAGCCAGTTGCTACTGACCTTCAAGGCTCTGCTGATCTTTTCGATATTTTCGTGGCGTGGACTGGCTACCGCGTTCGTCACAATTCTATGAATCGTCGGTTGCGGAACACCGGAGCGTCGGCCGAGTTCGCCTTCTGACAGCCCCAATTCCTGCATGCGTTGGGCGATGCGGTCTCCGATCACTTTATCTCTGCCTTGATTCAAAAACGTATCGGCGAGTGTATTGAATCAATCAATACGTTTGTGTATTGTGTCGACCAATGCGAAAGCGCATCGGTGAACGATATGACTATCCAAGAAATGCTTGCGGAGCTGCTGCGGTCTGGTTTGTCCCAGAGAGTTATTGCAGATCGCGTAGGAACAACACAGCCGACAATCAATCGCGCCGCGAAAGGTGCAGATGTTCGGTACGTAACGGGTAAGGCAATCGAATGCCTATACACCCAAGAGAAAGAAGCTGCCGATCTTAAGTCGGCAGCTTAAAAGGTGCTGAGCTGGGGCCTCTCACCAAAGAATCCCCCAGCCCAGCTACGACGATACACAGCACATGCACATCGGTCGTAGTCGTAGGATAGGGTTTACCCTGGGCTATGGCTACACCGTAAATAGGGGATTTACGGTTATGAGTCGAACAGATCTTTTGCCGGACGCTGGTCCGGTCCTGCCACTACGCCAAGCGATCTATCGCGCCGGTCGTGACTACAAGGGCGGAATTACCGCCCTTGCTTTTGAAATGGTGTTGGAGAACGACACCCTCCAGAAGAAACTCAAGCTCGATGAAGAACGCCGCTGGCTGAATCCCGATGAGCTTGAGGAAGTGATCAGGCTAACCGCTGATCCACGCTTGCTGGACGCATTAATGCGTCCAGCAGGTGCGGTTTGGTACCGGCCCGTGGCCGTACCGGCAACCCGTGATGCCTTGAAAGCGGTTGGTAAGCTACTCGGGGAAACCGGTGAATTCGTGGCCAAGATGCACGACGGCGCGGCGGACAACGTCTGGGAGCTTCATGAAGTCGTGGATCTCGAAAAGCACGGAATGGATGTGATCCGCGAAGTCCTTGGAATCATGGCGGGCGCTCGTCAGGCGATGGAGGATCGCATCAATGGCTGATGATATCGACCGCGCAAACGAGCAGGCGCAATACCTGCTTGATGTTGCTATTCATCGCAGTCGCCGCGTGCCATCGAGCCGCGTTAGCGCGCAGTTCTGTGACGACTGCGACGAACCAATCCCGTTGCTTCGACAGCAGAAGGTTGAAGGTTGCGAGACCTGCATCTCTTGTCAGGAGTTGCGGGAGACCCGGCGATGAGTGAATCGGGCAAAGGAACAGCCATCGCTATATGGGCAAAGCGTTACATCAGTACTTTTGACTTGGCACTCGTATCGATTGATCCAGGTGAAAAGGCTCCGAAAGGCCTAGGGTGGAATAAACCCGGAGGCTACATCACCGACGCCGACACGGCCGAGGCGTTCTGGCAACGAAACCCAAATCACAACCTTGGCGTCGTGCTGGGGCCGAGCCGCGTTTGTTCATTGGATGTTGATGACGTTCAATGGACGCGACATGTTTTGTATGAACTGTTGGGCCTTGACCTTGATGCGATGGCAGTGGTGTTCCCGACTATCGTCGGGAATCCGCTGCGATTCCGAGTGGTGTTCAAGGTGCCGGAAGGCATCGAACTCACGCGTCATTCACTTTCATGGCCGAATGAAAAAGACCCGGACGGTTCGATTTTCAAGGGGTTGATGGACAAGGCCAAGGCTGCGAAAGAGCAGGGTGACCTTGTCGCAGAAGCTGCTGCACGAACCGAAGCCGAGCCGTTCAAACGTTTCACGGTCTTTGAACTACGTGCGGGACTGGTGCAAGACGTATTTCCACCGTCAATTCATCCCGGTACCGGCAAACCTTACATCTGGAAAACCGCTCCAAGTGCTACTGACGGGCTGCCCACGCTGACCAACGAGCTGCTTACCATTTGGCAGAATTGGGAGTTTTTTAAGCGAGATGCTGAAGCTGCGTGTCCATGGGCGGTTGCGCCACCGAAGCCACCGGTCAAAGCCCAAAAGAGTCCTGCACTCGGTGGCGGCAAACGGCCCTCGGTAATTGATGAATTCAACCGTTGTCACGATGTTGCGGAGCTTCTTCGCGCCAATGGATACATCAAGCGAGGCAATAAGTGGCTATACCCTCAAAGCAGCACCGGTCTGCCAGGGGTAACGATCAGTGAGGGGAAGGTTTACTCGCACCACGGTGCTGACCCTCTCGCGAATGGACATCAGAACGACGCCTTTGAAGTGTTCTGCTTACTCGAGCACGGCGGCGACCAGTCGACGGCTGTGAAGGATGCTGCGCGAATGTTGGGCATGCAACACTCTGCCCGTCCAGATCCGAATGATCTTCCCCCCCACCCATCCGGTGAGTTAAACGGGCCGATCTCCGACGAAATATGCCCCTCCGGCGAGGCCGCTCCTGCTCCTGACGGGGGGGCGGGGGAGGTCATAACGTTGGAAGTCATTCTGCGTCGTTTCGCGTTGGTCGAGGGCACCACGCACGTGTGGGATTGCGACCAATCGAAGGTAATGAAGAAGTCCGCCTTCGAAGCTCGTGTGGGCAAGCCACTGGCCAAAGCCTGGTTGGACGACACCGGAAAGAGGCTGATTTCTGACGACCATGTTCGCGAGATCGAGCAGGCGCGCCGCATGGCTGGGAAGAAAGGCGGTGCATTCGGGATGTCTCCAACCGATCGTTACGTTTACATCGATGGCACCAAAGACGTTTGGGATCGGGAAAAGAAGCGGCGTATAGCAGAGGGCGCGGTGAAGATGGCGCTGGGTGACACTTACCCGCTGTGGTTGAACAGCAGTGAGCGCCGCACCGTCGATGTTGAACACATCGTGTTTGATCCGACCATGACGAAGGATCCTGCGGTGTACATCAATACCTTTGACGGGTTGCCGCTTGAGCCAGTCAGGGATGATGCAGCGTGTGCCAACCTGCGTTGGCTGATTTCATTTCTTTGTAACCACGATGAAGTTGCAACCGATTGGCTAACTCGCTGGCTGGCGTATCCGCTGCAGCACCTGGGCGCCAAGATGGATACCGCTGTGTTGATGCATTCGATCATGGAAGGTTCGGGCAAGAGCCTTTTGTTCGCTGACGCACTCGGCATGCTTTACGGCCAATACGCGGCGACTGTTGGTCAGACGCAATTGGAAAGCAGTTTCAATGCGTGGCAAAGCCGCAAATTGTGGTCGGTCTTTGAAGAGGTCGTCAGTCGCGATCAACGTTACAACCAGGTGGGCAAGATCAAGCACTTGATCACTGGTAAAACGGTGCGGATGGAGTCGAAATTCATTAATGGCTGGGAAGAAGCCAACCATATGAATGCGGTGTTTCTCAGCAACGAGATTCTTCCCTGGCCAATTAGCGACAGTGATCGTCGGATGCTAGTCATGTGGCCAATGGAGACTCTGCCAGTCGCACGGCAAAAGGCAATTGGTCGTGAACTGGAGCAGGGTGGGGTGGCGGCGCTCTACGGTTGGTTACTGTCGGTCGATCTAGGGGATTTCAACCAGCGCACGCGGCCGCCATCGACAGAGGCGCGTGAGCGTTTGGTGGCCTTGAGTCGGGCCGGCTGGCAAACATTCTTGCATCTGTGGAAGTACAGCGAGCTGGGGCATGGGCTTTGGGGACCGTGTCTATCGACCGATCTCTATTCGTTATTTCTCGAATGGTGTCAGCGCAACAAAGAGCACGTGATGAGTCAGACGAAGTTCTCGCTGTTCATCAGTTCTGAGGTGGATAAAACGCGGGCGATACCCTGGACTGACGGCAACAACCGTCGCTTCGGCGCGTTTTTCTTTCCTGTGGATCTGGATGCTTCCCCGCCCCCATCACTCAAGGCGGCAGAGCTGGGCAAGCAGGTGGAGAACTGGCGGGCGAAGGCCAAGCTGGCGGGCTGGCACGTGGACAGCTGGGATCACATTAAGGCGCTTGCAGCATGACTATTTTCAAAAGTGTGTTGGGTGTGTTGAGTGTGTGTCGGGTTGATTTTGAATACCCCACACAATTTGAGTGCCCGAATTACATGCCTTCGCGGGTGTTGTGTGGGGTGTGTTGGGTTTTGTGTCGCGCACGCGCATGCATGACGTTCTTTGCAACGAATTCAACGGAAGGAATTTTTTCTTATGCGAAGACTGATAAACCCAACAAACCCAACACACTCAACTCAAGTTTGATTGAAGCATTGAATTTAAAGGGATTTATGTGTGTTGGGTTTGTGTCGGGTTGGGGTATTTCTGTGTCGGGTTGGGTTTTACGGGAGCAGGGCAATGATTGAGGCGATGGAGTTATTGCTGAAACATTGGGGCGAGCAATGCCGACACGGCGGTGAAGCCGGAGGCATGGGTAGCCCGATGGCGACGATCATGGAGTGGGGCGGTTGCGCGCCGCGAGGCACACCCGGTTCTCGGATCCTTCTCGGCGGTGGTGCGGGACCAGATGCTATTGCGCAGGAAGTTGGTGCCGCCCTTTCCGAGATAGCCCGGCAAGATGGTCGGGGTGAAAGGCTGCAACAGTTGGCGGTTATGCGTTATGGCTCTGACCCTGCACCAACATGGGCAGCGCAGATGCACGAACTGGGCTACGTCTCAAAGGCGAAGCAAACCTACTACGATCTTGTACACCGCCTTCATGTGCGACTCTTTGAGGTGCTGGCCGAGCGCAAGGACGCACGAAAGTGGCTAACCGTTGGTCGGGGCGCTTTACCTCAAAGTCTCCTCAAAGTTGCGTCAAAGTTGCGTCAAGTTGGATAACCGAAAATGCCCCCTTTTCGGTTCCGTACTCAGGGGGTAAAAAGCCTCCACGATATGGATTCTGCGCCTTGGCGCTTCCCCGAGCACGTGCTGTGCACTTCGTCCTGGCGTACGCCGCGACACTGAAAACCCTGCCCCGCGGCGGGGTTTTCTTTTTTGTGTTCGGCATGCTCCTTCACTTGAGGCACAACATGACAAATGAGCAGCAAGCGCTGGCAGAAATGCCGATCTGGTTGGTGATCGTCCTGGCTCTGGTCGGCGGCGTATCGGGTGAGATGTGGCGAGCAGACAAAGATGGCGCGCGAGGCTGGGCTTTGATGCGCCGGCTTGCACTTCGATCCGGTGCCTGCATTGTCTGCGGAGTCTCGGCAATGATGCTGATGATCGCGGCGGGCATGTCGCTCTGGACGGCGGGCGCCTTGGGTTGTCTCACGGCAATGGCCGGTGCAGATGTTGCCATCGGCTTGTACGAACGCTGGGCTGCTAAGCGGCTTGGCGTGTGCGATGTCCCGCCGAATGGCGGCGGACCAGCCTGAAACCGCCGGGGACCCTGGGGTTATTCGGAGGGTACGGGGTCGGAAACCCGCGGGATCGTGTTAGCGGGCGGTTCACCAGCTTAGTGAACTGAGGTGAACTTGGGGTGAACAGGTGAACTCGCGGGGTGAACTGGAGAAATTAACCATGACAATCATCAGCAAAACGGAGTTTGCGGCCCGGCGCGGGTGGGCCAAATCCTATGTTTCCAAATTGGCCAGCCAGGATCGTCTGGTGCTTACCGAAAACGGCAAGATTGATCTTGAGGCTACTGAGGCGCTGCTCGATAAGACCAGCGACCCGAGCAAGGCCGCAGTCGCCGAACGTCACCAGCAAGAGCGGATTCAGCGTGACGTTTACAGTCAACTGTCCCCACTGACTGAGCCGACTTCCACGGCTGCGCCGCCGCAACTAATACCTGTCGATGGCAAACACCCCGACTACCAGAAGTCCCGCGCGCTGCGCGAACACAACATGGCCAAGCTGGCCGAGATCGAACTGGGCAAAGCGCAAGGCTCATTGGTGTCCCGAGAGGCAGTAGAGACCGGGGCCTATGACGCGGGTCGTTTATTGCGCGACCAACTGTTTGGACCGCTGCCGCAACTGTCCTATGACTTGGCGGCGATGACGGATCCCTGGCAAATCGAAAAACACCTGACGGCAACAATTCGTCGGACGCTGGAAGAAGCTGAGCGCCTCTCTTCAGCGGATCTTGAACACGCCCTGATAGCGGATTAAACCCATGCACACGGAATTTTCTGACGGTGCAAAGGTGTACCGTGAGAACTACTTCCGTGGACTGCGTCCTGATCCCGATCTCTGGATCGATGAGTGGGCCGACGAGTACATGCGAATCCCGCGAGACACCGGCGCCCCAGAGCCAGGCCAGTACCGCACCTCGCGGACACCTTATGCTCGCGAACCGATGCGTTGCCTGTCGCCGGCTCACCCTTGCAGGCGCGTGGTCACCATGGTGGCCTCGCAGTTGATGAAAACCCAGATCGCCCTCAACTGGATGGGGGGCCTGATCCACATGGCGCCGTCAAACATCCTAGCCTTGCTGCCCAGCCTTGGATTGTCCAAGCGGGTCTCGGGGCGGATCAGCAAAACCATCAAGGCCACCCCGGTGCTGCGTGAGCGCGTGGCCACCAGCCGCTCACGGGATGCCCGCAATACGATGGACACCAAGGAATTTGAAGGTGGTTCGCTGTACGTGACCACCGCCGGTTCTGCGGCCAACCTCTCGGAGCTGTCGGCACGTTACATCTATGGCGACGAAGTCGACCGCTGGGAAAACGATGTCGGTCAGGAGGGGGATCCCATCAGGCTGGCCGAAACGCGGGCGACCAACTTCGGGCGCAACGCCAAGATCTATTTTTCCAGCTCGCCGACGATCAAGGGTGCCTCGCGGATCGCCGATCTGTTCGAGTCCAGCGACCAGCGTCACTATTATGTGCCGTGCCCCACCTGCGGCCATATGCAGGTGTTGGAGTGGGAGCGGCTGCACTACAGCGCGGACTTCGCCACCGTGCATTACGAGTGCGCTGCTCCTGAATGCGACGTGCTGATCGAGGAGCACCACAAAAGCGATATGCTCGCCCGAGGTGAGTGGCGCGCGCATGGTCGTGGCGATGGCAAGACCGTGGGGTTTCATCTCAGCGCCCTGTATTCGCCGACCGGCTGGATGGATTGGGCCTCGCTCGCCGTCGAGTTCGAAGATGCCAAAAAAGCCCAGGCCCAAGGCGACACAAGCCTGATGCAGGTGTTCTACAACACCCGTCTGGCTAAGGTCTGGGACAGCGCGCTCGAACAGACCAAGGCGGAAGTGCTGATCGCTCGGGCGCGGCTGGAGAATTACACCCTCGGTACGATGCCGGCCGGTGTGCTGATGCTGACCGGCGCCGTCGACGTCCAGGCCAACCGCCTGGAAATGATGGTGATGGGCTTTGGTGTCGGTATGGAGCGCTGGGTGGTCGATCACCAGATCATCTGGGGCGATCCGGCAGACGATCGCACCTGGGCGGTGCTGGACGATAAGCTCAAGGCCCGTTACCGACATCCCTGTGGTGTCGGTCTGGCGATTCTCGCCGTGGGTGTCGACTCCGGCGGTCATCACACCGATGAGGTCTACCAGTTCTGCCGCGTTCGTCGCTGGCGCAACATCTTCGCCATCAAGGGCGCGAGCAAGCCGGGCCGCCCGGTGATTGCACAGCGCCCGTCCATGGTAGACGTGACTTGGAAGGGCCAGACCGAACGCAACGGCGCCGAGCTGTGGTTTGTCGGTACCGACACCGCCAAAGACTGGATCTACAACCGGTACCCGTTCCCGGACGGCCCGGGTTCGCTGCACTTTGCCAACGACCTGCCGGACGAGTTCTTCGCCCAGTGCGTCGCCGAGCGCAAAGTCGTGCGTTACGTGCGCGGGCACAAGCGCATCGAATGGGTGAAGGGCAAGGCCGAGCGCAACGAAGCGCTCGACCTGATGGTGTACTGCCTGGCCATGGCACATTACCTCGGCATCAACCGCTACCAGGAACACGATTGGGACAGGGTGCGACAAGCCCTAGCCCAGTCCGGCTTGTTCGATGACGCCTTGAGCACCAAGCCTGTTCAGGGCGAGCGACTTGATGTTGAGCAAACACCGGTGCCTGCTGCTGTACGCCAAGCCCAGCCCGCACCACCACCCGCTGCACCGGTTACGCAAGCGCGACCGGCAGCACCCCCTCAACGCCGCAGCTCTGCCAGCGGCTATCTGAAGAGACGCTGATATGTCCTTTACAAAAAAGCACCTCGACGCGGTTGAGGCGGCCATTGCTCGCGGTGAGAAAACTGTGCGCTACACCGACCGCACCGTGGAATACCGCACGGTCGATGAGCTGCTCAAGGCGCGGGAAGAAATACGCTCGTCGTTGGCAAGCGCTGCCGGGCCACGTTCGCGCGTGGTCCGGCTGTACCATGCTGGGAAGGGGGTCTGATGGCCCGACATTTTCCAACGTTGACCCGTAACGGATTTGTCCTGCCGTCCAACATCAAGGCCAGCTACGAGGGCGCTGGGGAAGGGCGCCGCTCCACCGGTTGGGACGCTCCCGACAACGGGATCAACAGCATCAACACCCCCGCACTGCGCAGCCTGCGGTCGCGCTCCCGGGCGGCGGTTCGCAATGATCCGTATGCCTTCAATGTCATCGACAAGCGCGTCAGTAACCTGATCGGCACGGGCATCACCCCTCGACCCACAACCGACGACGATGCTTTGCGCAAACTTTTGCAGGAGCTGTGGGGGGATTGGGTCGATGAGTCAGATGCGGATGATCGCAACGACTTCTACGGCCAGCAGGCGCTGGTGGCGCGCACGGTTGAAACCTCGGGCGAATGCTTCGTTCGGTTGCGTCCACGCGGTCTGGATGAAGGCTTGGCAGTTCCGCTGCAGTTGCAGATCCTCGCACCGGAATTTGTGCCGCACGACAAATTCGAGACCACCAAAAACGGCAACGTCATCCGCGCTGGCATCGAGTTCACACCCGGCGGCAAGCGGATGGCGTACTGGATGTACCTGTCGCATCCGCGCGATGCAGCCTCGCTGAACGCTGGCTACAACCAACTGATCCGCGTGCCGGCTACTCAGGTGCTGCACATCTTCGAACCGGTGGAGCCTGGCCAGTTGCGCGGTGTGCCGCGATTGTCGCCGGTGCTCAAACGCCTGCGCAGTCTGGACAACTACGACGACGCGGTGCTGTTCCGTCAGGAAGTGGCCAACCTCTTTGCCGGGTTCATCAAGCGTCCAGCGCCGGACTCGGGGCCTCTTCCCAGAGATCCGGTGACCGGTCAGCCGCTCGATCTGGATCGCGATGGCTTCACCCCGATGGTCGCGCTCGAACCCGGCACCATGCAGGAACTGGGCGCGGGTGAGGAGGTGGAGTTCTCCAAACCGCCAGACGCGGGCAACAACTACCCGGACTTCATGCGGCAGCAATTGATGGCTGCAGCAGCGGGATCGGGCACGCCTTACGAGATCCTCACCGGCGACATGCGCGGCATCAACGATCGAGCGCTGCGGGTGGTACTCAACGAGTTTCGGCGTCGCCTGGAACAACTGCAATTCAGCGTGTACGTCCATCAACTTTGCCGCCCGGTGCGGGCCGCGTGGATGGACATGGCGGTGCTGTCGGGTGTCTTGGAGCTGGACGATTACGCACAGAAACGCCGCCAATACCTGCGCACCCGCTGGGTGCCACAAGGCTGGGCTTACATCCAGCCGGTGCAGGACGTGCAGGCGCGAGCGATGGAGGTGAGAGCCGGTTTTTCGTCGCGCAGCGAGATGGTTTTGCGCACTGGCTACGACGCCGAAACGGTCGATCTGGAAAACGCCGCCGATCTGAAGCGGGCCACAGAGCTTGGCCTCAACTACAACACCCTGGATGCCGTCGAAGACACCGACGACAAGGAGCAACCATGAGCAAGCGCGCGAAACCGCGTATTTACAACCGCGCCGGCAAACGCGTCGAGGTCAAGGACAAGACTTGGTACGCCGTTCATGCCAGCGGCGAGTCCACCGAGCGAGTGATCGAAGTCTTTGTCTATGGCGAGATCGGCGCGTGGGGCATCACTGCCAATCAGTTCGTGCAGGATCTGCGCGCCATGGACGACGGTGTGTCGCCGGTGGTCGCCGCGTTTAACAGTATCGGCGGTGACCTGTTCGACGGGCTGGCCATGCACAACGCGCTGTCGCGGCTGGGCGAGCGCTGCACCGGCCGGATCGATGCACTGGCCGCGAGTGCGGCCAGTGTGGCCGTGTGCGGCGCACACCGCGTAGTCATCGCGGCCAACGCCATGTTGATGATTCACAACCCATACACCTATACAGGCGGTAGCGCTGAGGACTTCCGCCGGGTTGCTGATGTATTGGATCAGACCTTGGAGGCGATCATCGCGGCCTATAAGGCCAAGGCGCCCGACATTGATGACGCCGAACTGCGGCGAATGGTTGATGCTGAAACCTGGCTGACTGCCAACGAAGCAGTGGAGCTTGGTCTTGCAGACGAAGTCGGTGACGGCGTCAAGGTCAAAGCCTGTCTCGGTCAAGGCGCGGTGCTGCAACGATTCCAGAACGCACCGGCTGATTTGCTGGCCCAGCTCGACGAGCCACCTGAAGCGGATCCTGATCTTGATCCTGTCGATCCGCCGCTGGTGCCGCCAGTAGTCGACTCGGCCAAGTTGGCATTGATGGTCACTCAGCGCTGCACGGCGGCGGGCATCAGCAACCTGGTCGAGCCGCTGCTCAAGTCAACCCAGCTTGAAAGCGAAGAGATCGTTTTAGCCGGTCTGGCGCGCGCCAAGGCGGTAAACGACCTCTGCGTGGCTGCGCGGCTGCCGGAATTCAGCGCCGAGTATGTCGCTACAGGTCTGGACGAGGCGGCGGTGCGGGCGCGTCTGTTCGACAAGATTGTCACCAGCGGTAAGGGCTTTGAAATCGACAACAGTCTGCCGCTGGCGGACGACCTGGCGCCCAAGGTGCTGGCCAAACAACCTGACCCCAACTCGATTTGGGCTGCTCGCCAAGCGGCCCAAACTGGAACCGCGCAAAGCGCGAAAGGAGCAAGAGCATGACCATCAAACAGGAACCGATGCACGCGGGTGAATTCCTGCTGTCCGAAGGCGCCGGCAATATTTCGCGTGAAGCGATCAACGTCGCGGCCGGTCCAGAGTTGTGGCCCGGACAAGTCCTCGGACTGGTGACCGCCTCCGGCGAATTCGCACCGTACGAACCGACGGCAGAGGACGGCACCGAAAACGCGGTCGCCATTCTGTACGGCCCGCTCGGTGAATCCGATGTGGTGCGTCGCGGTCGCGCCGTGGTGCGGTTGGCCGAGGTCAGCGAAGCGCACCTGACCGGTCTGGATCTGGCCGCCGAGAAAGCACTCGCCACCCATTTCGTGATCGTCCGCTAAGTCGATCCTTTTTTTGTATGCATCCCGCCGCGTGCGGGATTTTTCGTTTCTGGAGAGTACCCATGGCCGATATCGCCATTTTTGAAGACGAAGCGTTTACCGTTACCTCGCTGACTGCTGCACTCAATGATCAACCCTACCTGCCGGGCCGCATCAGCGCCTTGGGCCTGTTCCGCGAGGAGGGCATTACCACCCTGACCGTGCAGATTGAAAAGGACGGTGACACCCTGGCACTGGTGCCGGCCGGTGAGCGCGGTGGTTCTGGCCTGGTGGTTGCAGCGAGCAAGCGCAACCTGATCCCGTTCAACACCGTGCACCTGCCGGAGCGCTTCACAATTAAGGCGGATGAGATTCAGGGCATCCGCGCCTTCGGCACTCGCACTGAGCTGCAGGCGGTGCAGGACGTGGTCAATGCGCGTCTGGCTAAGGCGCGTCGACAGTTGGACGCCACGCATGAGTTCCAGCGCATGGGCGCACTCAACGGCCAGATCCTCGACGCTGATGGCTCGACGGTTCTGCTGGATTTGTATGAGCGCTTCGGTGTGCAGCGTCAGAAGTTGTCCATGGGGCTGACTGAAGCCGGTACCGAGCTGCGGGTCAAATGCGGTGAAGCGCTGGATATGCAGGAGGATGCGCTGGGCAGCGTGACCAGTACCGGCTCGCGCGCTTTCTGCGGCAAGAACTTCTGGAACAAGCTGATTGTTCACAAGTCGGTCAAAGAGACCTACCTCAACAGTCAGCA
This sequence comes from Pseudomonas sp. B21-041, assembly GCF_024748675.1. Classification (NCBI taxonomy): domain Bacteria; kingdom Pseudomonadati; phylum Pseudomonadota; class Gammaproteobacteria; order Pseudomonadales; family Pseudomonadaceae; genus Pseudomonas; species Pseudomonas sp. B21-041. Next base: position 4,260,491 of record NZ_CP087175.1, on the reverse strand, counting down.
AGCGGCAGCGCTGCGTGGTGACGCCCGGGAAAGTTTCGAGTTCGGCGGCATCATCTGGGAGCGTTACCGTGGCAAGGTCGCCGGCGTGTCTTTTGTCCATGACGACAAGGCGCTGCTGGTTCCGGAAGGCGTGCCAGATCTGTACATCTCGGTGTTTGCACCGGCCGACTACATGGAAACGGTCAACACCCAGGGCATCCCGTACTACAGCATGATCGAGCCGCTGCCCTTCAACAAAGGTATGGCCGGTGAAGCACAGTCCAACCCGCTGCACCTGTGCACTCGACCGCGCGCCCAGATCCTGCTGGAACTCTGACCATGGGCTTTCGCGATCTGATCGCCGAAGTCGACGCGGTGGTGTTCGAAACGCTGGGCGACACCGCACGGATCGAGGGTCGCGAAGAGCCAGTGCTCGGGATGTTTGCCGCGCCCTGGCTGCAACCCAAGTTCGGCAAGCTCAACACCGGGTTGCGTGAGCCTCGCTTCGAGATCCGCGTAAGCGATTCGCAAGGTCTGGAACAGGGCATGCTGGTTAGCGTTGACCTGCCTGCCTTGGATGGCGGCGGTGACTACGACCTGATCCAGCTCGAACCGAGCGGTGACGGGCTGGTCGCCCTGATTCTGAGGTTGCGGCCATGAGCGTCGGCAGCTATTTCAAACCCTCGGCGGGGGGCGGGATGATCTCCATCCAGTCCTCGGCCGCAGACTTTCAGGCGTTCCAGGACTTTGCCAAGGTGGTACCGAAAGCGGCCGCTGCGGCGCATCGGCGCGCGATCAACAAGACGTTGGGTTGGTTGCGCACGCACATTGCCCGAGCGGTCAGCCGGTCGGAGCGCATTGCTGTTGCGGCAGTGCGTCAGCGGTTGCGCAGCTATCCGGTTTCCGGCGGGGCTGCGAGCGGCAAACTGTGGTTCGGTTTGAACGCCATCGAGTCCAGTCGGATCGGCCGGGCGCGGCAAAGCGGCAGCGGCGTGTCAGTAGCGGGGCGGCGTTACCAAGGGGCTTTCCTCAAGAAGGTCTACGGCAACAAGCCCGACATCTGGATCCGCACAGCCAGCAAGCATTTCAACGCGGATGACTACCCCGACAGCACTGTGTCCCCCGGTCGCGGGCCGAGTTCGGGTTGGGTCGCCGAAAACGGTAGTCGTTTCCCGCTGGCCAAGGCCAAGGTGTCGCTGGAGCAAGCCCGGCCGCATTTCGACAGTTGGGTCAAAAAGGCAGATGAGCGTCTGCTGGAGATTCTCAAGCAGGAACTCAACTTTGAGCTGCAGAAATACCTTAAGAGGATCGGCAATGTCTGAAGAACCGTTCAGCCTGTTCCAGTTTTATCGGGCGGTAGAACTGCATCTTCGTACCCACTTGCCTGGCGTGCAAACCGTCACAGCCTGGCCAGACATTAAGGATCGCGTGTTGCTGCCAGCGGTGTTTCTGGAGGTGGCCGAGATCGAGCCGGGTAAAGATATCGGCACCGGCGAAACCTCGCTGGTGTGCAAGTTCGAGGCTCGGATCATTGTTGACCCGATCAAGGCGCACCATCATCAACAGGTCGTGCAACTGGCGACGCAGTTGGCGGTGTTGCTGCGTTCGCAGACGTGGGGGTTGGCAGTTGAACCCGCCGAGTTTGTGCAATCGCTGCAGGACTGGACCCAGCCGCACCTAGATGGATACACGGTGTGGCTGGTGGAGTGGACTCAGCAAGTTTATCTCGGCCTTGAGGAATGGCCGTGGCCGGACGAGCCGCCGGGGTCGTTGGTGTTGGAAGTCGATCCGGGTGACGGGCAATTCAGGCCGGAGGATCTGCCGTGAGTTACGCAAGCGCGCAGCATGACCGCATGATCGCGGGTGCGGTAAAGGCTTGCTATGTGGTCGCGGTGGATCTGTCCGCTTCGCCGCCGGTATGTCGCGTGTCGGATGGCAGTGAATGGGTCAGCGCCTGGGTGCGGTGGCACGGCATCGCCGCCGGCAAGGCCAGGCACTGGCGGGCGCCGTCTTTGGGCGAGCAGGGCAGTTTGATCAGTCCCAGCGGTGACGTGTCACAAGGCACGTTTGTCCCGGGCTTGTATGGCAATGCCGGGCCGCCGCCAGATAATCGCGACCATGTCGAGGTCTGGCGTTTCGATGATGGCGGCTCGCTGGTCTACGACTGGCAGGCCAAGAGCTACAGCATCACGCTCCCGAGCGGCACGGTCACCATAAAAGTGGCCAGCACGGAAGCGGTCGTGACCGATAGCGCGGTGAACGTGACCACCGGCAACATCAATCTGAAAGCGGCGGTGATGATCGACGGCGCGCTACACGTTACCAAGGGCATCACCAGCGCCGGCGCAATCATTGATGCCACCGGCAACAGCAATCACCACACGCATTAATTTCAACTCACCACAGCCCGCCCAGTGCGGGCTTTTTCATGCCTGGAGAACCACATGGCCAAGATCGATACGACCTCAACCGATGCGCAAACGTCCTCGGAACCGGCATTGTCATCCTCAACTTACTCATCGCCTGAGTCCTTGAAATTCCGCGACAAGCTCTACACGTCGCGACTGGTGATCGTGCCCGGTACCGACCGTTCCTATTCGGTGGAGAAGGCGACGGTCGTGGTGCCGGCCTCAGACATCGAGGCGGTCAAGTTCCTGAAAGCCAGCGAAGAATACGAGCCGTTCAAGGAGTGACATCGATGATCGGAATGGATCGCCAGACCGGCCTACCCATATCCGGCATCGAGCACCTGCGGCAATCCATTGCCGACATCTTGAGCACGCCCTTGGGCAGTCGCCGGCACCGCATGGAGTACGGCAGCAAGCTGCGGCGGTTTGTCGATTTGCCCGTTAACGAGGGCTGGAAAAGCGCCGTACAGGCTGAGGTTGCCCGCGCTCTGGAGCGCTGGGAGCCACGTTTGAAGCTCGACCAGGTGCGTGTCCTCTCCGTCATTAGTGGGCAAATCAATCTGCAAATCGTCGGGAAGTACCTGGGCGACGGCGTCACGTTGGAGGTGGCTGCATGAGTACCGTTGATCTGTCGTCGCTGCCGGCGCCGACCGTGCTGGAGCCTCTGGACTTCGAAGAGGTCTATCAGGACGGTTTAGGCGTCTTTCGTGGGTACATGGGTGGCAACTGGACGGCCGCGCTGGAAAGCGATCCCGTGGTCAAAGTGCTTGAGGTTGGGGCTTACAACAAGGTCGGCAACCGCGCCCGGGTCAATGACGCCGGCAAGGCGCTATTGCTGGCGCACGCCATTCGCGGTGACCTCGATCACTTGGGGGCCAACGTCAATCTGCAGCGCCTGGTCATTCAGGCCGAGGATCTGCTGGCAGTGCCGCCGGTACCCAAGGTCATGGAAGACGACGACCCGTTTCGCGAACGCATCCAGTTGGCCTATGAGGGTTTGACCACAGCTGGCCCACGTAACAGCTACATCCTGCATGCGCGTAACGCTTCTGGGCTGGTGGCAGACGCCACGGCCGAAAGCCCGGAACCTTGCCACGTTACGGTAACGGTGCTGGGGTTTGATGGGGAGGGTGAAGCGCCGCCGGAGCTGCTGGCGACGGTGGCCGCTGCGCTGAATGACGATGACGTACGCCCGGTCGGTGATCGTGTGACCGTGCAGAGCGCGCAGGTGATCCGCTACGAGATTGACGCCATCCTGCACATGGCCGGCGCCGGCCCCGAAGCGGATGCCAGTTTGGCCGAAGCGAAAAGCCGATTGGCCGGTTGGATCAATCCCCGCAAGCGACTGGGCGTCGAGGTCGCACGCTCCGCTGTTGACGCTCAGTTGCACGTTGCTGGCGTTGCCCGGGTTGAGTTGGTCGGTTGGCAGGACTTGGCCCCGACCAAGGCTCAGGCGGCGTTCTGTACGCGCTACAGCGTGAGGCTGGCGGGCTGATATGAAAAGTCTACTGCCACTCAACAGCACGCAACTGGAACGGGCCATGGAGGCCGCGTTTTTCGAAAAGACGATTGTCCCGCTGCGCGATCTCTACAACCCCGACACCTGTCCGGTGCATCTGCTGCCGCATCTGGCGTGGGCGTGGTCGGTCGATCGCTGGGACTACCGATGGTCTGAGGCGACCAAGCGCGCGGCCATCAAGGCGTCTTTCTACATTCACAAACACAAGGGCACCATCGGCGCTCTGCGCCGCGTGGTCGAGCCGCTGGGCTACCTGATCGAGATTGTCGAGTGGTTCCAGACGGTGCCCGAGGGCGTGCCGGGCACTTTCGCGCTGAAGGTCGGAGTGCTGGATACCGGCATCACCGAAGAAATGTATCAGGAGCTTGAGCGCCTGATTGACGATGCCAAGCCCGTGACCCGGCAACTGACCGGACTGGCGATCAGCCTGGAAACTCAAGGCGATTTGAATATCACCGTGTCCCTCTACGAAGGCGACGAAATCGACGTTTACCCGCCCGTCATGCGTGACATTGAGGTCACTGGCAGCTTTGGCGTGGTTGGTCGCGAACACACCATTGATACCCTGGACGTTTATTATGATTGATGCGAATTCGCAGTTTTTCGCGATCCTCACGAACGTGGGGATGGCCAAGCAGGCGAACGCCGACGCGCTCGGCATTCCTTGGCTGATCACGCACATGGGCGTGGGTGATGCCAACCCGAACGGGCTGGCTGATCCGCCAAATCCGGTGCCGTCGGCCAGTCAAACCAAGCTGATCAACGAGTGGCGACGCAAGCCGCTCAACCAACTGAAGATCGACCCGGTCAACCCGGCGGTGATCATCGCCGAGCAAATCATTCCCGCCGATGAGGGTGGTAAGTGGATCCGCGAAATCGGCCTCTACGATGCGGACGGCGATCTGGTGGCGGTGGCCAACTGCGCGCCGAGCTTCAAGCCGTTGCTGTCGCAAGGCTCGGGGCGCACGCAGATTGTGCGGATGAACTTCATTGTCACCAGCACGGGCAACATTCAGCTCAAGATTGACCCGGCGATCGTGCTGGCCTCGCGGGCCTACGTCGACGCGGCCATTCTGGAAGTGCTGCCGAAGAACAAAATCCCCGGCGAATATACGCGGGTCAAGGTCAATGATCGCGGTGTGGTGGTGTCCGGCGATAACCCGGACACGCTGGCCAAGATGGGCATCAAGGACAGCTATACCAAAACCGAAGTCGAAGCGATGATTGCCCAGGCCTCGGCGTTGCCGGTAGGCGCCACTATCGCCTTTCCGCTGGACAAGGTGGCGCCAGGGTTTCTAGAGCTGGACGGCAGCGTTAAGAGCATCGCGATTTATCCCGATCTGGCGCAATTCCTCGGTACGGCCTTCAACAAGGGCGACGAGGGCGCGGGCAATTTTCGCTTGCCTGAGTCTCGCGCTGAGTTTCTGCGTGGCTGGGATCATGGGCGGGGGGTGGATGCTGGCCGGGCCGTCGGCAGTTATCAGGCCGAAGAAATCAGAGAGCACATGCATTACATGTCGGCAAGGTACGCTGGCGGTAGTGGTACATCTGTGGCGGCTACGGTGCAGTTAGGTTTTTCTGGTCAGCCTGAGACGAATAGTAAAACCTCGGGGGTGGAAGCTCTAAACGGTGATGCTATGGGTGGGTTGGAAACTCGCCCGCGCAACTTGGCGGTCATGTGGTGCATTAAGGCGTGGAACGCGCCAATCAATCAGGGAAATATCGACATTGCCGCCCTTGCCGCCTTGGCCACGCAGGCCACGGAAATCAAGCTGGGCACCGCCAAGATCGCAACACAGGAACTGACGGATGCCGGCGCCGATGACGCCACGATAGTGACGCCGAAAAAGATGCGATGGGGGTTTTCCATTCTCAAGGCCGTAAACGGTTGGATTATTTTCCCGAGCTGGCTTGGTGGTCTTGTTATCCAGTGGGGGCAAGGGGTTGCGATGGCGAATGACGGCAATGATGCTGCAGGTACAGGGGCAGACACGTACATTACGTTTCCCCGGGCCTTCCCGAGTGTTTGTGCCTCTGTAGTCGTAACGCACCATGGTGCTAAAGCAAATTTGCCAGCCATTATTCGCAATCTGACTACCACGCGTTTTTCTGCTGAAACGCCTGATGTTCAGGCGCAATACGTCAGATTCATAGCGATAGGGTATTGAGAAATGAAGATGCTTTACTCGGCATTAACTGGCGGGTTTTACGACGAGTCCTCCGACTTTCCGGCCGATGTAGTGACGATATCGTCGGAGGAACACCAATCCTTGTTGGAAGGGCAAGCCTCTGGAAAACTCATCACAGCCGATTCAAAAGGCTTTCCAATGTTGATTGATCTGCCGCCGCGCTCGTCCGAGGCGAGCGCAGCAATTGAGCGCAAATGGCGAGACGAACAGCTTTTAGTGACTGACGGCGTAGTAAGTCGTCACCGAGACGAGCTGGAGGAAGGCGCCGATACGACATTGACTGCTGAGCAATATTCCGAGCTTCAGGGGTACCGCCGAGCGCTGCGCAACTGGCCGGAGTCCGGTGAGTTTCCATTGATTGACCACCGACCGCCGACTCCTCTTTGGCTGACTGACCAACTGCAATAAACGCCCCGCACTGACGGGGCGTTTTCTTTTCCGTTACGCGTAACACGAACACCCTCACAGCCTCGCTTATGCGGGGCTTTTTCGTTTCTGGAGACTGACCCTTATGAGTGGTTTATTTCACGGCATCACGACCACGGTGGTGGAGACCGGCGCGCGCACCATCTCGCTGCCGTCGTCGTCGATTATCGGCCTGTGCGACACCTTTACCCCGGGCCAACTCGGCGGCGGTACGGCCAAGGCCGGCGAACTGAAGTTGATCACCACCGAGCGCGAAGCCATTGCCGCCTTCGGCGCTGATTCGGCCATCACCAAGGCCTGTCAGGCGATCTACGTCAAAGCCAAGGCGGTGATCGTGGCTATCGGCGTGCCCAAGCTGGAAGACGCCGCGCTGCAAACCTCGGCGATCATCGGCGGCGTCCTGGCCTCGGGTCAGCGTACTGGCCTGCAGGCGCTGCTCGATGGCAAAAGCCTGTTCAACGCCCAACCAAGATTGCTGATCGCCCCGGGCCACACCGCGACTCAGGCGGTGGCCACGGCCATCGACAGTGTGGCGCAGAAGCTGCGCGCCATCGGCATCATCGACGGCCCTGGCACCACCGATGAGGCCGCCATGGCCTACGCCGATAACTTCGGCAGTCGCAACCTGTTCATGGTCGACCCGGGTGTGAAGTACTGGGACACCGTCACCAGCTCGACGGTCGACGCGCCCGGCTCGGCTTGGGCAGCAGGCCTGTTTGCGTGGACGGATGCTGAATACGGTTTCTGGGCCTCGCCATCGAACAAGGAATTGACCGGTATCACCGGTACCGGCCGCGCGGTCGAGTACCTGGACGGCGACGAGACGTGCCGAGCCAACCTGCTCAACAACGCCAATATCACCACGATTATTCGCGACGACGGCTATCGCCTGTGGGGTAACCGCACGCTGTCGAGCGATCCGAAGTGGGCATTCGTTACCCGCGTTCGCACGTTGTTCATCCTCATGGACGCGGTGCAGGCCGGACACAAATGGGCGGTCGACCGCTCGATCACCAAGACCTATGTGGCCGATGTCACCAACGGTCTGGATGCATTCCTGCGCGACCTGAAAGCCCAAGGCGCGATCATCAACTTTGAAGTGTTCGCCGACACCGAACTGAACACGGCCAGCCAAATCGCCCAGGGCAAGGTGTATTGGCGCATCCGTTTTACCGATGTTCCGCCGGCAGAAAACCCGAATTTCCTTTTCGAAGTCACCGATCAATGGATGACCGAAGTGCTTGAAGCAGCCTAAGGGGGCGTAGCAAATGATTCCTCAAACCTTGTTCAACACCAACCTGTTCGTCGACGGCGTGAACTTCTCCGGAGACGTACCCAGCCTGACGCTGCCCAAACTGACCACCAAGACCGACGAATATCGTGGGGGCGGCATGGCCGGCCCCATCGAGATGGATCAGGGGCTTGAGAAAATGGAAGCCTCGTTTGTCACCAAGGGCGTGCGCCGCGAGTCGTTGAAGTACTTCGGCCTGGCTGACGGCACGGCCTTTAACGCCACGTTCCGAGGTGCTTTCAAGGGTCAAAAAGGCGCGGTGACAGCAGTCGTTGCCACCCTGCGCGGTCGCCTCAAAGAGGTCGATCTGGGTGACTGGAAAGCCGGCGACCCGGCCGAGATCAAACACGCGATTGCGGTCACCTACTACAAGCTCGAAATCGACGGGCGCCTGATGTACGAAATCGACATGGTCGCCGGCATTCAGGTGATCGACGGCAAAGACCAACTGCTCGAAGTGCGCAATGCGCTCGGCCTGTAAGGAATAGATCCAGATGACTCAAGTAATCGCTAAAAACCTGCCGGCCTGGCTGTCGCTAAGTGCGCTCGGCGCTGTTGTAACGCTGACCCGTCCAAGCCAAGCCAATAGCGTCGACGTCGAGACGTTGAACCTGCGTAACCCGACCATGCGTGAAGTGCGCGCGGCTGATCGTGCTGCCAACGGCGATGATGAACAGCGCGAACTGATGCTGTTCGCCGGTCTCGCCGAAGTCGGACTGAAGGATCTGGAAGGCCTCAAGTTGACGGATTATCGCCGCGTGCAAACGGCGTATTCGCACTTGGTACCGAAAACCGATTATTCGGACTCGATGCCGGCGTGGTTGTCGCTAAACACCGATCAGGTGCTGGTGACGCTGTCGTGTCCGAGTGAAATCAATGGCGTGACCGTCGACAAGCTGGCCTTGCGTTCGCCGACTGTGGGCGACGTGCGAGCGGCCAACCGTGAGGTGGGTGGCGACGATGAGCAGCGCGAGCTGGTGTTGTTTGCTGCGTTGTCCGGCGCTTCGGTGGCGGATCTGGAGGGGCTGAAGCTGGTGGATTTTAACCGCTTGCAGGCCGGCTATTTTCGCATGGACAACTACGACGGGCTTTAACCCCAGCGTGATCAAGTCGGCGGCGAAACGTCTGGCGGCGGAAACCGGATTTTCCGCCGCCGAGATCCAGTCGATGCCGTTCGCGGATATGGTGTGGTGGCTCACGGATTGAGCCGCCACCGGTAGTGCTGGGCACATGAGGGCCATGACATGGCAAACAAACTCGCCCTCGGGCTGGTGATCGGCGGCGCCGTCAGTTCCACGGTCGGCGCCGCGTTCAAGGACGTGACCGGGCGCATCAAGCGCCTTGAGGCTGAAGGCAACAAAGCGCGCGTGCTGCAGCGCACGATTGGCGACACCATCCGCCTGCGCGAAGAATGGAAGAAGGCTCACGACACCGGTGCGTCCGGTGCGTCCAAATTACTCAACCGCTTGAACTCGAACCTGGACAGTTTGAAAAAGCAGGGGGTCGAGGTCGGCAAGCTGGAAAAAGCCTATCGCTCGATGGGGCAGACGGCCAACAAAGCCGAGCTGAAAGCCAAGGGGCATCAGCAGATCGATTCTGGCGTAAAGGGCATGAAGGGCGCTGTCGGTGCGGCGGTGGTCGGTGTCGGTGCCATGGCGGTACCGACCAAGGTCAGCGCTGATTTTGGCGCGATTGTGCGTGACATCGCGATCAAGGCCGGCATTGCCAACAAGCCGCAAGAACAGGAGATGTCGCGCAAGATCATCGACACTTCACGCGACACTGGCATGGCGCGCAACGATGTGGCCGACGTGGTCAATCAGTTGGTTGGCGCCGGTATGGATCTGAGCAAGGCGCTGGAATACGCGCCTGTCGCGGCCAAGTTTGTCGTGGGGCAGGGATCCAGCGGTGTCGACACGGCGAAGATGATCAACGCCCTGGGGCAGAACGCCAAGATCACCGACCCCAAGCAGATGCAGCAGGCGCTGGAGGCGATCGCCTACCAAGGGCAGGCGGGCAGCTTTGAAGCGGCCGACATGGCCAAGTGGTTTCCCGAGCTGTTGGCCAACATGGCCAGCAACGGCATCACTGGCTTGGATGCGGTGACGCAATTGGGCGCCATGCTGCAGGTCCAGATGAAGCAGGCAGGCAGTTCGGACGAAGCGGCCAACAACCTGAAAAACTGGATGGGCAAAATCGGTTCGACCGATACGGTCAAGGCTTACGAAAAAGCCGGGATTGATTACAAGGGATCGATGCAGACCGGTTTGCAAAACGGTATGTCGACGCTTGAGACCAGCATGGCGCTGGCTCAGAAATACATTCAGGCGACCGATCCGAAGCGTGCGGCGGCCATGGCCGAAGCCACGTCAAAAATCAGCAAGGAAGCCGACCCGGAGAAGGCCAAGGCCATGATGGCCTCGCTGGAAGAATCCCTGCGCACCGGCGACCTGTTCGCCGACATGCAGGTCAAGGCCGCACTGTCGGCCTACATGCAGAACAAGGCGCTGTACAGCCAGCTCAAAAACGATTCGCGTGACGCCACCGGGATCCTCGACAAGAACCTCACCGAGCGGCGTGAGTCGTCATCTCAGAAATGGGCGGAAATGGCCCAGTCGATGGATGACGCCATGCGCAGCATCGGCGATGCGCTGCGCCCGGTGACGGACACCGTGGCCGAGTCGTTGACCAAGGTTACTAAAGGCATTACGTCGCTGACGGACAGCGCGCCCGGGGTAGTTGCCGGTATCGCCACGGTCGGGGCGGGGCTGATCGCCTTAAAAGGTATCTTCAGCACGATCAAGATCAGCAAGGGGCTGCTAAACCTTGCGCGTGGGTCGCGCGGTGGCAGGAGTGGGAGCGAAGCCCCAAATAAAAAACCCGGAGAACTTGATCTGGTAGCGACTGGCCTGGATGTTGTTTCGCGGGTGAAGGAAGCGGCAGTAGGCGGTGGCCTTGGTGCTGAAAGTGGTGCAGGTAACGACGGCGTCAAGAAGGTTTTCGTCGTCAATGCCGGCGCTATGGGTGGCGGTGTGGATGCGTCGGGCGAATCGCGCCGACGTGGACGTGGGTCAAGGCGCAGCGCGCGGCGCCGGTCGTTGCCGAGTTCGAGAGGTCCTCGTCCGACTGTGCCTCGTCCACCTGTTTCGATCCCATCGCCATCAGTCCCCTCCGTTCCAAGTGGGGCATTGTCCAAGCTCGGCGCCGTCGCAGGAACCGTCGGTAAGGTCGGCAAGGTGGCCAAGGTTATTCCTGGCGGCACGCTGCTGGAGTCCGGCGCGATGGCGCTTGAAACCTTTCAAAACGCCAAGACCAAGGACGAAAAAGCCGAAGGTTACGGTTCGGCCGCTGGCAACTTGGCCGGCACCATGGCCGGTGCAGCAGCAGGCGCCGCCATTGGTTCGGTTGTGCCGATCATCGGCACCGCGATCGGCGGCATGATCGGTGCTTACCTGGGCAGTCAGGGCGGTGCGATGCTGGGCGGGTCGTTGGGTAAGTCGTTGTTCGGTGGTGAGGATGAAAAGCCCGAGCAAACGGCAAAGGCGCCGGTGCCGACCACGCCGCTCATGATGGCGTCAGCGGCGCAGCAAGGCCCGGTGCTGGGGGATGTCGCGCGCTCGATGGCAGTGACGGCGCCGCTCAAGTCGGCGGCGATGGCCATCCAGCCCAAGGAGGCGGCGAAGCCGGAGCCGGCCAAGGTGGATCAGCAGTTTCAGTATTCGCTGAGCATGCCGGTCACGGTGCAAGGTGATGTCAAAGACCCGCAAAACTTGGCGCAGGATCTGATGCCGCACATGCAGCGAATGATGGCGGACGCGGCGAGGAGTAACGCCGCCAAGCTGTACGACGAACCCCATGTCTAAGGAGGTTTCATGGCTTACATGGAGCAGATGCAATCAAGTCTGAAGTATCTGGTGGATGCAGCGGAAACCGGGCGGCGTAGCGCGGATGGCATGCTGTCCCCGGTCAATGGCGCGATCCGCGAACTGACCGGCGCCGCATCCGAGCTGGAAAACATCCCGTTCGTAGGGCCTGCCATCGGTGCCAAGCTTCAGCGGGTGATGCGCGGCGTCGACGCGGCTCAGGCCAAGGTCGGTCAGGTGGCGGCGGTGTACGGCCGCGCCACCCGGGCAGCGGCTGAAGTGCAGGATCGGCTGGGCACGTTGAAGGAACAGGCGAGCAAAGCGGCCACGGCGATCAACAACATCGCCGGCAAGGTCAGCCCGTCGCTAGCCAACATCGTGCCCACCAGTTCCTTTGCCGTGGAGGCCACGCCGGCGCCGGAGGCGGTGAAGCCATTCCCGCATCTGATGATCATTCAGCCGCGCGATCCGAAGATTGAGCCGTATTACTTCAACCTGGACACGGCCGCTTTCGACGAGCTGAGCCGTTCGACCGAATTCCGCTGGGCTTCGCAGGAGCGGCTGACGCGTCGGCCGGCGAAGCAGGCCATCGGGATGGGCGATGAAAAGTTGACGCTCAAGGGCACGATCTATCCGGGCTTCAAAGGCGGTCTAAAGCAGCTCGACACGCTGCGTTCCATCGGGGCCAGGCTGCAACCGCTGACTCTGACCACGGGCTATGGCGAGGTGATCGGGACGTGGTGCCTGAAAAACATCAACGAGGAACAGTCCGCACTGCTGCACGGCGGGATTGCTCGCAAACAGGGGTTCACTTTGGAGTTTGAGCGTTATGGCGACGACATGCAGGACGTCTGACGGCGACATGCTCGATGTCATTTGCAACAACGTTTACGGCCATCTGAATGGCAGCGTCGAGGCCGTGCTCGATGCCAATCAGGGGCTGGCTGATGAACCTCAGCCGTTTCGGTCGGGCGTGATTATCGTCCTGCCGGATCTGCCCAGCCCGACCAATGAGGGCGTCAGCTTGTGGGATTGACCTGGGGCGATGCCTTCGCCGGCACCGCGTCGCGTTACGCGTAACGACACCTTGTTTTTCTGGCCCGCCTTGTGCGGGTTTTTTATTGGAAAAAACCATGACTCCGATGTTTCGAATTGTCGCCGATGGGGCCGACGTCACGGCCAAGATCAATGATCGGCTGTTATTGCTGCGCACTTCTGACAAGCCGGGCATGGAGTCCGACGAGTTTGAGTTGCGCATCGACGACCGTGACGGACAAGTGCAATTGCCACGGCGTGGCAGCTCAATCGAGATCTACCTGGGCTATGCCGAAACGACGTTGGCACGCATGGGCAGTTACACCGTGGACACGGTCGAGGTATCAGGCCCACCCGATACCATCGTGATCAAGGGCAAGGCCAGCGACATGCGTGGCAGTGGCAAGACCATTCGTAGCGGAAGCTGGGAAGACGTGCCGCTGTCGAAGATCGTGGCTGACGTCGCCGCGCGCAATGGCTGGACGCCGGTGTGTCCGGTGTCGACCAAGGTTGCCCGGGTCGACCAGCTCAACGAGTCCGATTTTAATTTCATCACCCGTCTGGCCAAGCAATACGACTGCACGGCCAAGGTGGCCGACGGAAAGCTGTTGGTGATGCCGCGCCAAGGTGGCCAGACGGCCAGCGGCAAAGCATTTGGCGCTATCACGCTGACCCGCCGTGACCTTAGCCGCTGGCAATTCAGCCTAGGCGATCGCAACTCACACAAGGCGGTTTCGACCAAGCACCAGAACAAAAAGGACGGCAAGCTGGAGGTGGTCACCATCGACAACGATGACTCCCCGGACGGTCTGCCGGCGGTGCATACCGATCGCCATATCTACCCAAACAAGACCGCCGCCGAAGCGGCCGCCAAGGCGCGACTGTCAGCGTTCAACCGCTCGACCGCCGACGTGCGGTTTGAGTTGGAAGGACGAACCGACATCTTCGCCGAGCGGCCGATTCTCGCACAGGGGTTCAAGGTCGGGCTTGATGGCGAGTATCTGGCGGATTCGGTCGAGCAGGTGTTCACCCAGTCCGGCTGGTCCACCACGGTCGAGTGCAACGCCGGCAAAGCCGGTAAATCCAAGGGCAAGAAAAAGAAAGGGCCGAAACCACCACTCAAGGTTGTGAACATCGAGAAGCAATAGCCGCATCCCATCGCCGCCTGAGTGCGGTTTTTTTACGTCTGGAGTTTGTATGTCCATCACTGCACAACAGCTGCAAAGCATCATGCCCAACGCCCGCCGCCTCGCGGGCGTTTTTGTATCCGCCCTCAACGCAGCCATGGCCCATCGACAGATCAACACGCCGAAACGCCAAGCCGCGTTCCTGGCGCAAGTCGGTCACGAGTCGGGTCAGCTGCAGTACGTCCGGGAACTGGGCGGCGACCGGTACCTGAGCAAATACGACACCGGCAGCCTGGCTGCGAAACTGGGCAATACGCCGGCAGCGGATGGTGATGGCCAGCGCTATCGCGGTCGCGGCTTGATCCAGGTCACTGGCCACGACAACTACCTTCGCTGCAGCTTGGCGCTGTTCAGTGATGAGCGATTGCTACGCACGCCTGAACTCCTGGAGCTGCCGCAGTGGGCCGCCGAGTCGGCCGCATGGTTCTGGTCAGTGAATGGGCTGAACGCGCTGGCCGATCAAGACGAATTCAACACGATCACCCGCAGGATCAACGGCGGCCTCAATGGCCTGCAGGACCGGCTGGTGTTGTGGGGGCGGGCGAGGGCGGTGCTATGCGTCTCGGCGAACTGATCCCGACGCCGTATCGACTGGTGGCCAAAGGTGTGCTGCTGGTCGTCTTAGTCGGTAGTTCCGCGGCCATGACTTGGCAAGTACAGGATTGGCGCTACGGCAAACAGCTCGCAGAGCAGGCACGGCTCCACACCGAAACCTTTAACCAGTTGGCCCTGGCCACGATTGCGCAGCAGCGTGCCGAACAGGACAAGCGCCTTGCGCTCGAGCAGCGCCTGGCTACCAGCGAGCAAACCCATTACCGAGCTTTGAGCGATGCCCAACGTGATCAAGGTCGCCTGCGCGACCGCCTTGCCACTGCTGATCTGCGCCTGTCAGTCCTACTCGACGCCACCACCGGCGCCGGCAACGGATCGGTGTCAGCCACCACCGCCACCGGCGGCGTGGTTCATGGCCCCACAAGAGCCGAACTTGACCCAGCGCATGCTCAACGAATTATCGGCGTCACCGATGACGGCGACCGGGGGCTAATTGCCCTCGCGGCCTGTCAGGCATACGCCAAAGAAGTCTCAACACCGAAGTGAAAAAGAGCGGCCGGTCCGAATGCGTCAACATTCGGATCGACCGCTGTCCCTGCAGATGGTCCCTGCAAGTCCAGCCAAGGCTCTTGCTCCGTGCACAAAGCGCGGCGAGCCTAGCACCTGTTTATCCATACAGTAAAGGTCTTGCTTTCAATGTCTACACCCATCATCCCTTGGATGGGCGGCAAACGCCGCCTGGCCGATCGCCTCATTCCGCTTTTTCCGCCACACGAATGCTACGTTGAAGTCTTTGCCGGCGGTGCTGCGCTCTACTTCATGAAGCCCCAGCCATCGCCGGTCGAAGTCCTCAACGACATCAACGGCGACCTGGTCACGCTTTACCGCGTCGTGCAGAACCACCTCGAGGAGTTTGTGCGCCAATTCAAATGGGCGCTCAGCTCGCGGCAGGTGTTCGAATGGCAGAAAATGACCCGCCCCGAAACCCTTACCGACATCCAGCGCGCCGCCCGTTTCTTCTACCTGCAGCACCATGCCTTCGCCGGCAAGGTCTCCGGTCAGACATTCGGCACGGCAACTACCGCACCGGCCATCAACCTGCTGCGCATCGAGGAAAACCTCTCGGCCGCGTGGCAGCGCCTGTCCGGCACCTACGTCGAAAATCTCCCCTGGCTTGAATGCTCTGAACGCTACGACCGTGCTCACACCTTCCATTACATGGATCCACCTTATTGGCAGACCGCCGGCTATGGAGTGGACTTCCCGTTCGAGAACTACGAACGGATGGCCGATTTCATGCGCCGCTGCAAAGGCAAAGTGATGGTCAGCATCAACGATCATCCCGACATTCGCCGTGTGTTCGAAGGCTTCCACTTTGAGACTCTGGACATCCGCTATACCACAGCCAATCAGCGCCAGGGTAAGGCCGAACTTAGTGGCGAACTGGTGATCATGAACTGGGAGCCGGAAGCGTTGGGCGGGTTGTTTTGACAGATGCTGGTCATCATTTTTCTGTTTCCAATCATGAGAACACACCCCTCCCGTCTATCAGATATTTCCTACAGAAATTGACCGAACACCGTTCTGAACGTTAACTGTATATTCGTACAGTATCGGAAGTCGTGCGTCATGAGCTTTTCAATCCTAGGCCCTATTGCTGTGGCCGGTCGGAAATTACCTCTTTGCCTTTTTCGAGTGCCAGCGGGTTTTCCTTCGCCGGCAGCGGATCACATCGAAACCCACATCTCGCTCGACGAAGTGCTCAACATTCGTGCCCCGCATGTTTACTTGGTGAAAATTGCCGGAGAGAGCATGCAGGGGGCGGGTATCTTTGACGGCGATTTAGCAGTAGTGGATCGTTCACTGGAGCCGGCGCATGGGCATATTGTCGTTGCGCTGCTTAACAACGAACCGCTTTGCAAGCGGCTGTGCATCCGTGGGAAAGAGGTCATCCTGCTTTCTGAAAACCCCAAGTACCCGCCGCGTTACGTATTGGAAGGCGATGAGCTGGCGATCTGGGGCGTGATCATTGGTAGCGTGCGCAGTCATGTCTAAGCAGATGCAGGTGTTCGGCCTGATCGATTGCAACAGCTTTTACGCCAGCTGTGAGCGAGTGTTTCGTCCTGACCTGGCAAAGATCCCCATCGTTGTCTTATCGAATAACGACGGCTGCGTCATCGCCCGCAGCTACGATGCCAAGCCTTACGTGAAAATGGGCGAGCCGTACTTCCAGATCAAGCACAAGCTAAAGCAGCACGGCATCGTCCCGTTCTCCTCGAACTACGCGCTATACGGTGACATGAGTGAGCGTGTAATGACGCTGATCGAGTCCATGGTTCCCGCAGTCGAGGTCTACAGCATCGACGAAGCCTTCGTCGACCTCACCGGCATCAACGCTCTAGATAGCCTCGGACGGCAGATCCGTAGCCAGGTACTGAGGTGTGCCGGCATTCCGGTGGGCGTGGGGATCGCTCACACCAAGACCTTGGCCAAGCTGGCCAACCATACGGCCAAACGCCTTCAGGCGCAGACGGGCGGTGTCGTCGATATTTGCGACCCAACTAAGCGTGACTGGGTGCTGCGCAACACCGACGTGTCAGAGGTGTGGGGGGTAGGGCGTCGAATGAAAGCGCACCTGGATACCATGGGAATCAAAAGTGCGATGGATTTGGCAAAAGCTGATCCTTGGATGCTACGCAAAAACTTCAGTGTGGTGATCGAAAAGACGGCGCGCGAACTGGCCGGCACCCCCTGTCTGGAACTAGATGACCCCGATCCGCCGAAGCAGGAGATCTGCTGCAGCCGCATGTTCGGTACCCGGTTGACGGAACTGGCACCGATCAAGGAAGCGGTGGCCACGTACATGATGCGCGCCTCGGAAAAACTCAGGGCGCAAAACTCGCTGTGCAAAAAAGTGCGCGTGAGCATTCGCACCGGGATGTTCAATCCGGAGGAGGCGAAGTACGCCAATGGGGTGGTGATCGATATGCCTTATCCCACGGATGACGTCCGGCTACTGACCAAGGCAGCAGTTGATGCGCTAGATCGTGTATATCGGCCTAGTTTCAAGTACAGCAAGGCGGAGGTATTGCTGATGAGCCTGTGTCAGCCAGGCGAATTCACGGATGATCTGTTTGCGGCTTCTCAACCGGCCGAATCTACCAAGGTGATGGCCGTACTGGATCAGATCAACGAACGGTGGGGAAGGGGGACGCTGCGAGCGGCGAGTGTCCCTAGTAGCCCAGCGTGGGCCATGCGGCGTGAAATGATGAGTCAGAGCTACACGACTCGCTTGGACCAATTGTGGACGATCAACTGTAGGTAGTAAATCGTCCGCTATCGGCCAAAAGCTGGTTAACGAAATCTTCATTTGGAAAGTAGGAATAATTTTTCTTAATTACTTAGCTTAGTTAGCTAAGAAAAATCCGAGACCATGATTTCCTACGCAAGGAGTCAGATTTCGTTGCAAGCGCGAATACGAAGAACTCATACAGATGCGGAATGACCGGAAGTTTGAGTTTTTTTGTATTCTCGTAATCTATTGCCTCGTAAGCTATGTATCTGAGCGCGTCATATAAAGGACTAATGAACTGTACGATTTTCCAAACCAAGTGCGGCGCAGTTTTCTCGATTAAATGCATTTGCCAGAATTCGTCAAACAGTGTCATTGGATGACCGTCGAAATCGAATCGAGCGGAATAGCCAACCAACCCCGCTTGATCCATTTTGTACATGACTCGTTCGGCGTGTTTATTCAGTTTCGCATAGCCTATTTCGACGCTTGCAACTTGCCTGCAGATTGAGTACCAGTCTCCAAGCGGTCCCTGATCAGATGAAGCGTTATTGAGTTCACGCAAATTGTAATAGCGAGACTTATTCGCAAAGCTTTCTAAAAAATCGAGAATTTTATCTTCAATGGTATCAGAGACGGGAGGGGCAATTTTTTCATACCCCCACTTATTTCTTATGGAAAGAGCATGTAGGTATGTAGCCTTGATGTGATGACCGTACTTTTCTCTTAATTCTTTATCAGTCGGAGGAGTATAGTTATTCTCAATCATATGATTAGTTATAACCACAAGCTTCAAAATTCGCTCAATTCCTATCGTGAGTTGAAAGAATGCAGAGTAAAAATTTCCAATTCTGGTTTCATCAAGATTTGCTTTCAAAAGAAAATCAATTCCGGATAATATCGATGATCTGGCTAGGTGCCCCTCCTGCTGCAGCAAAGTAAATGTTCTGCTGAATCGAAAGTCGCGCATAGAGTTCGTCCCGAGTAGGCTCCGCAGGAATCTCTGCTTTTAGGCATTGAGCTGACCGGATTAACGGTCAGCTCAAGCCAGACTATATCTCTTTCAATGCCCCTCTATCCAAGGCCATTTGAAGAAAATCTGTAATGCCACCTCGCTCTAAGCAAGAGTGCATAGTTATTACTCTTTCTGCTCTACTAGCCCCGAGATAAAGATTGGATATAAAACTTCGTCTAATCCCCACGCCTGAGTCTATCGGCGCTTCACTACGATCTGCATGAATTATAAAAACCGTATCAAATTGAAGTCCTGCTACATACTCAGGCATGCTAAATATAAAGCGCTTGCCTGCGTGACGAAACTCGGAAGTTGGCTCTCGGCTTGATATAGTAATGAATTTACCGTTGTACTGCCCCGCTGCAACAACCGAATAAGTATCAAACATTTCCTCGCTTAGGCAAAGGACGGCTACTCTTCGGCCGCCACCCTTTATTAACCGAGCCTTGTCGTGGGCTTTTTCGAATACATGTCGCATAAGGTTTTTCGGCGAGTCATGTACTGTTATTGTTGGGACTTCTCCCCTTGGCAGTTCAGACTCGCCCACATAAGCATTCCACTCGCCAGGCACATCAATCGCTGGAAAAGATGCATCGATATCCCGAAGCAGCTCCGTGATCTCAGGAGTATATCGGAATACTTTCTGAAGCTGAACCAAGTCAGAATTTTGTAGATTACTGCTTGGTGTAAATATTGAGGTCTCTGGTGAGAAGTAGCTGGCAAAACTACTAGTTGGGCTTTGCTTAATATCATACGCCATGAAAATTGCTGGACGTGCTTGAAGAGGGCAGTTTTCCGCCTGCCTTACGAGCTTATGCAAGCATTGACGTTCCACAGATGTAAAAAGATGTAACTCATCGACGAATAATGCATCGTAACCAAGCTTGTCCTTGATTATTGACCAGCGATTAGTATCTAGGTAAGAATCAAAATCGGCGATCATCTGATCCATACTGAGAGTTTTCATTTCTGCAAGCTCTTTACAGTATCTTGCATGAATTTCTAGTATGAATCTTCTGTCAAGCTCAGTTGCAAGCGGCATCAACCAAGCCCCTCGACGGACATCGTTCTTGGCGTATTTTTCTGCCTGCGCTGAACTTGGCTTTATTCCTTCCGCATCGATTACGCTTGCCAATTCTCCAGCAACTTCATTTATAAGAATTGGGTGACCAATATCATGAGGGTTCCAGCGACTATACAAATCAGAACTAATACCTTTATAACGTGCTTGCATTATCATGGAATTCCACATCTCCACCATAATGTTTTCGACGATCTCTCTTTGGTCTTTTCTCCCCTTCCGACCGTCTAACTCTAGAGGCGTCAACTCGGAGCTATGCAATGCAAGTTGATTTGAAGCTAGATCATATAGAGTTCGAATTTCCAGTTTGGCGTAACTGGCTCTGCCAAGGGTTAGTCCAGCCGAGTCCAAGCTCTCACATATTGCATTAACGAAATCTACAGAGGCTTTGCTATGAGTTAAGAATCCATATCTGATTGGCTTCTGCGCTCTTTCGGCTTCAGTGCCATCTTTTAAAAATTTTATAGCTAACGACAAAGTCTTCCCAGTTCCTGCTGACCCACGAAGTCTCACTGGGTTATCATGTGGCTTATCAACAAATGCTCTTTGATCTTTTGTAAGGCGTGTTTGGTACCAGACCTCTAAAGTTCCACCTTGAACAAAACCTTGAGGTAGGCGTTCCGTCAATATTATTCCCGCATCCGTTGCAGGGGCGGACGGAACGCCTTCATCGCATAGAATAGCATCTACAAATTTTGCTCGTATTCTTAAATATTGCTGTTCGTCGATAGTGAGCTTATGAAAATCAACAGTATCATCCATAAGAGAAAACACAAAAAGATCTTTCACATCTTTACTGTTTAATGGATGAGCTATAAGAAAGTGTAGTCTGCCTCGCCAATTACTAAAGGTTTTCACCGATATCGAGAATACGTCGCCTTCATAATGCGGCCGCCATGATGGGGGAATGCTGACGCTATCAGTGAATTGTGCTCTTGCGACGGTGATAATGCGCTCTAGGTTACGAGAGTCTTTCTCTGCGCCGGTAAAAATAGGGTCAGAGTCGGAATTGTTTATGATTATTAAAGAGTTGCTCTCATCTTCAACCTGCCGCTCAAAAATATAAACAGTATCATCTATGAGCACGCGCCGTATAGTCGCCTCTTCAGGCGGCAATTCAAACTTTTCGAACCAGAGTTCGCTTATTTCGTAGTTGGACAACCTGAATAGAGCATGTGGCGTGATTGCTAGATTATACATTTTCGGCTTTCCTTAAATTTTCGACTATGTCCATGATTGCCAAATCATTTAAACGAGACACCTCATCGGATAGACCAATGCGCGTGAAGTTTTGCGCGAAAATTTGCGCTGCTTTATATTTATACGTTGAAGTGAGTCTTGCTACTCGAACCGCTGAGACGGTATCCTCGCTAGACTTTATCAGATGTTCAGCTGAAGATCTGAAGCAAAGTTCTTTGCAAAGTGAAAAAACGCGTTTCATACGCATCACAAACCCTAAACCTTCGATACCAACAATACAGCTGATCATTAGGTGCCCCTCACCTAAATTTGATTTTAGACTAGACAATTGAGTGCTTGTGTATTTTTCAGGGTTTTTTTCGAGCGAATATATATCGGTCAGACACTTTAGTGTCGTTCCTTGCAAGCACGCGTTTAGCTTTCTAATTATTTTTTCTAGCTCTCCACTCTCTTTGGGCTTCAAGGCAAGGTGTCCAGAAATTTGTAAAATGACGCTGTCGACGCTTTCCTGGCCCAACCAAGACATAAGATCGTTAACTTCAGGTTGAGTCTTCAAGAAGCGCCTTAGTTCGTTCTGGCACTGCTTCTTTATTGACTGTATTTGATCACCAGCCCAGAAGCGCTCAATAAAATCTGGAAACGAATAAATCGGTACGTAGGCTATATGGCCATCGATTTTATCATTAGCAAGGTCGCAGTCGGCGTTGACTATCACTCCGTACTTTGAGTTCAGTTCACCATACAGCTTGATTATGTCGCCTTGGCGAAGCCCTGAGTCTTGCAAAACTAGCTCTGTCTCTTCCATGAATACTCAACTTTATTGCTGCGTTTTAAATTATTGTTAACTGTTCGTTTTTGACACTAATGACCCATCGAAGTTAAGCGGAAAATATTCATTAACAATAAATACTTTACATGCCGAACTATTTTTACATTACCCATGTTGAGGGTACGATTCGCGCAATCTCACAATGCCACCGTGCCACTATGAGCGGGCTTTGAATCTATGTCCAGTTCAGGAACGCGGGATTTCGATAGGCGAGTAAGCGCGAGCGCCATTCAGCGAGAGGAGAGTGAAGGACTCGCAGCTTTATCATTTTTAGTGATGATCACCAAGCAAGACGTATCGCTTCAATTTTACCCCTTACGAAGTGCTAACTGCGGGAACAACCAGTGTGTTCTCTCGCCGTCCAAATGGCTCTATATTGCGGATACTACAGATTTAGAGGTTCCGCTCGGGCTGATAGCAGCTGTCACCATTTACGTCTGCTTTAAGCCCTAAGCGATCGATTGCGAACGTCCGCTCTTGGCCCGAAAGCTGACGCTCACGGAATGGCGCTTCTGGCCGATGGCTGCCTGCAAAGGCGATATTAGGATTGCCGTATCCGCATAATCGCATCTGTGATCGCTTTCGCATTTGTGTCTAAGGTCTCCATAGCCATCACAGCGTTATCTGCAACCACTGCCACTCCATTGGCTGCAAGCCAAACAGTGACCTCCTCGATTGCCGCCGCCAGTGCATGCTGGTTGTGCAGGAGCAATGTCAGGGCGTCAGCAGTGGCGATATTAGAAGGTGAGTTATTTGGCATGCGATCCATCTTGGCAATGAGGGGTTCGCAAAGCCTAGCTCATGCGGCCGCAGCAGAGAGACTTAGATACCGCACGCTTAAAAATTGCTACACCGCGCAGATGATTTGAGACTTTAGCCAACAGTTGGGGGGGGAAGGCGGGCTACTGCATCCAATCCATCATTGGGGCGACGGAGAAGCGGCGGGAGAGTGGGGCGGGTGTGGCGGTGATCGGGGACATTGGCTGTTCTGGATTGGTGGGGCCGGGAGGTAGGGAGTTTATCAGGATTGAGGTTGGGCCGGGCTTCGGGAAGTGAATCCGATGGTGGAGTTCATTTACATGTAAAGAGGGAATGGAATGTAAATAAATCCGTCCCCCCTTTTTCCTTTTTCCTTTTTCCTTTTTCCTTTTTCCTTTTTTCCGTAAATATGGGTGGATTTGAGGAGTTGAACATGTTGCAGTTGCTGTGCGACACCTTTGATCAGCCCCACGAGTTGAACTCGTAGATTTCTGCACACGTCATTCTCAAGTGGGATAGCCACCGTTCAACGTAGCGAAAACGGCACTACTTTCTGCGAGGCTGGAGCCTTCATCCTTTAGGGTTAGGTTGACTCAGCATATCTTTAAAGGCTTGGCACAGAGCGTCCGGCCCCCCAATATCCGTCGCCTTTAGTATTCGCTCGGCTGAGGCGTACTCCAACCCTTGGACATTCATAAAGCAAGCAGCGCCTGCAGAAAGGAAACGTACGATCGGTACATGCTGGGGCAGAACAGGGTTTTCAGAGTCCAAGTCCTTGTTTGATTGTATGCAGTCTTCTTTTTCCCATAGGTCCCTGCCATCTTCAATGATTGAAATACCGTTTTGAAAAATGTAGTTGTCGCCCCTTTCTAGCGATGGATCATTACCTTCGGGTGCAATTTCTTTAGAAAAAATGAACACGAGTGGAGACTGATTGTTGTTGATTTTTGGAACGTAAATAACAATGGCGTCAAAGCACAACTCATATATCGTCTCATTGTCCTCGGTAAATATAGCCATTATTCCTTCGGGCGAAATTTCAGTGACTAAAGCGCTGCCGGAGCAATGAAGGTTGACCAAGTCGCAGCCATAATTTATTCCATCACCATGCATCTGTTGTAAGACCGCAAGTGCGGTGCTCGGGTCCCGGATAACAAAAGCATCCGACGCCTTGACACCTTTGATGTGATTGGTTTTTAGGACTTGTATCAGTCGCTCAACAGTTAACTCTTTAGTTTTGTTTTCGAGTTTGCCATACACGGCAATCGTCGTGCGGTAGGCCACGTCCAACTCTGTTTTTCCCTGTCCCTCTAAGTACGGAGGACCAATGGCTGCACCTAAAAACGAATCTAAATTTTCTCTCAAGTCTATCAAGCCTTTGGAAACAGTAGCCTCTTGCAGAAGCACTCCGCTGTGAGTGATTCTGTTTCGCCAACTTTCAACCTGCAGTAATCTGTCTTGAAATGTTTTGTCGATAGGAAGACCGCACACGTCCCGAAGTCTCTCGATTGACTCCTTGAAAGTAACGGTATGCACTCCGTCGGCTTCATAAAGTTCCTCTATTTCACCATTTCTTCGTCGTTTAAACGCTAATTTAACTTTTGGGGAAATGTCCGAGTAGAGTAAAAGCTCGTGCTCTTTCGCTAAGCAATATTTGAATAGGATTTCTATACCATGCTGTACTGAGAGAACGGAGTCCTTAAGTGCTGAAAATCGTACGGACTCTTCGGAGTTGTCAACTTTGAGTTGCATGTAAGTCGATAGATGATCGTAGCCTTTTCTTAGCGAGTCAAGTCCGTTTTCAATTAGTGTGATTTTCATCATTGTTCCTTAAATGATAGGGCTATCAAGCCTATGCCTTCACGTAGGGTAAGGAGAGCGGTGATATTCAAATTAGCGATTACCCTCAGTTCGATAATGCTTCTGGTGCCCTTGGGGCAAATTCTCAATACAACCGGAAAAAGGTGACGAATATATTTAGAGATACATGGTGGCTTGCCAGTAAGTAAATCCGTAAATTTTTCCGCGTTGGCGTTTTTTTTTTTTGTGAGGGCTTGACGGATGTTAATCTGCTGTTTCTTTCTTCTTTAAAGCTATTTGTTCCTTGTCTATGTGTGCCAGTATTTGTAGTCCGAGTTTTGTTACGGAATATCTTCGATATCGAACGCCAGGGACTTTTTCATTTTCGGTTAAACCGTGTATTTGCAGTTTTGGGCATATATTGAAGTACAAGAATCGGCTACTAACGTTTCCCGTAGCTGCTGAGTTCGTTACGCCCTGTATTATCCTGCTTCTGTAAGTATAGAAAATATCTAGAAGGCTATGTTCCTCCTCGTTGTCAGTCGAATTGATAGAAAGGGGGATGGCTACAGTTATGTGTTTTAATACTTCCACTATCTCTGAGAGGTCTTCATTGCCGTTGGTCGGTTTAGATGGTAGTGGTAAGGGGCGGCTTTCTAAGGTTTTAATGGTTTCTTTTAGTTGATTGTTTTCATCGGAAAGTTTTTTATTTCCTCGAATAAAGGTTTAGTATCAACAATCTCGCTTCCTGAAACCCAGCCCGTTAGTTCCGGCCTTCCTGCATAGTCAGACAAACTCTCATACACGCAAAGCTTGATGTCTTTGAGGTCGTCAAAGAAAGAAGATATTCTGCCGAGTGCTTTGTCGCGAAATGCTTTCAGTTCTTTTGGGTTGTCTTTTTCAAGATGATGCGTTCCGTTGTCTCGCGCCTTTTTCTCTAAAGCATCATCTTTTATTATGACCGAAAACATTGGTTTGTTTTGAGCTGCTGCATAATCGAATTCAAGTTCGGTGTAACTCAGATTGGTTGAACTTTCAATAGAGCCATATCTGCCCCCTAAGATCAACATGTATACATCTGATTGATCTATCCAGTCGTTAATAGTCTCCATTTGAGAACGGTCTCCAGCAGTAAAAAGTTCCATGCCTGCAGGAATATGGCCCGACTTCAGAATCGCACTTACAGCCGCTTGTCGCTCATCAATTAAATCCGTGTATGTGCTAGAAATAAAAACCTGTAATTTTCTCTTCATTTCCTGTCCTTTGAACTCATGAAAAACAGACAGTATCGAAATGCCAGTATTATGTCCATAAAGTGACAGTATTTGGACCGATAGGCGTGCCTAAAGAGCCATTCCAAACAGAAAAAAGCACGTACGTTTAAATTAAGTCTGTTGCTGTAGTCCTGAGCCTACACTCCCTTGCGCCTCCCCCTACACCTAAGACAGAATCCCCCGGCTTGTGCCTCTAGCCCGCAGGTTCTATCGTCCATACGTCACTGAAAACCAGTGATCGGGTTTGGTAGCCCGTCTCCGTCAGAAGCACAAGACTACTGTCTTGCGACGACGTTTTTCGTCTTCGTTTTATGGTGGTCATGCGCGGGGCGTCTTCGGATGCGCCGGGGTTCCTGACGACCGGTCTACCAACCTGCGTATGGCCTCCACCCTTCGTTTGGTAGCGAGAGTGATGGCTCCTTTTCGTTTATCCGTCAGGAGTTACACCATGTTCAAACCAACACCGAATCCACCAGAAACCGACCCCGCATCCCCCTACGATTCCCTCAACCCCAAAAAACTCCACGAAGCCGCCGAGCGCGCGCTCGATCACTACCTCCTTCCCGCCGGCCACATCATGGCCAGCGTCAACGAACCCGAGCGCATGTACCTCGCCAACCCCAAGTACGACTCGGAATCCCTGCTGGCCAATGCCAGTGAAACGCTGAGTTCCGCCTCGGAAATGCTCAACAACTTCGCCGCAGCACTTGACCCCTCGCACCGCAAAACCGCGCTCGGCATCGCGCAGGTGGTGATGTTGGGGGAGTTGGCGGTGAATCAGGCGCTGGATAACGTTGAGGTGAAAGCGTAAATCACCCCCCTTTGTGGCGAGCGGCTCAGCCGTTGCCACGGAGGGGCTGTTGACGCTGGGCAAAGCAGCCGGGAGGAGGGCGGGGAAATGGACAGGGTGATGGCCATTTAGTAGCATTTCGCGCCTTTACTCAGGAGTCGCCGCACCATGGAAGCTACATCGTCCCAAGCTTGGTACAACACACGTCCCGCCGTTGTCTTCATGGCCGTTTTTTATTGCTTTGTCGTGTTGATTCAGGCCGGCCTGTGGGTGGCTAATGACGGGTTTCAGCAAGCGCGGGAAGGGGATATTTCGTTTCTGATGCTGCTGAACGTCTGCGTGGTGGCGTTGTTGATGTTCGTCGGCGGCTTGCTGTTGCTGGCGAGAAAGAAGATCAGTTCGCTGTGCTTTATGCTCGCGTTGATTCTGGGAATTGCCTTTTCTCTGTCGCAGATGAACAGCGGTTCGGTTGTGCATCTGCTGACTCTGCCGATGTTCAAAGAATATGCACTGGTGTTTGGTATCTGGGTGTACAGCCTGCAGTTGCGTACGACGGGTTATTTTTCCGCTAAATAACCCCTCTGCATTGCCCGTAGCGCCCTGTTGGCTGAATAGGCCGGGCGCTTGATTTTCAGCCATTTACGTGAAGAGAATTTATGTCTGCTCCTGATAAGCCAAAGCTGCCGTTGCAAGCATTCGTGATGTCGTGCCTGGTGGCCGGCTGGGGTCTGGTGTATGCCGGTCAGGTGAAGTGGGCGGTGCGTGTTGCCGCTTTACTTTATCTGGGTGTGATTTTACTCGGTGTCTGCGGGGTGCCTGCCACGCCGGTGGGCCTTTATGTCTTCGCTACCTTTATCGTCCTGGTGAAACTCGGCTCAGCCACGGCAGCAGCGATATCGGTGCGCAAAAACGACCGTCCGGTGAACAGCCCCAGCACCCGCTTCCACGTGTTTTACGTGGTGGCGCTGGTCATCCTCACGCTGATTCTTTTGGGGCCATTGCGAGGCCCGACGCTGGGGTTCAAGACTTACTTCATCCCCTCTGGCTCGATGGTTCCGACCCTTTCGATCGGTGACTATATCGTCACCAAAATGCGCATCGACGCGCTGCAAGTGGGCGACATTGTGACTTATCGCTACAACGGCACGGAGGCGGTCAAACGTGTGGCGGCGGTGGGTGGCGATACCTTGTCGATTGTTGACGGTAAGGTCATTCGCAACGGCGAAAACATGGGGCTGTTCTTTGCACCGCCAGATCGCGTGAAGGATCCTCGTTATCTGCAAACGCCGCAGACGGTGGTCGAGAAAGATCATGTTTATCTGCTCGGTGATAACCGCGACAGCAGTAACGACAGCCGCTTTATGGGCCAGGTCGCACTCGAAGACATTACCGGTAAAGTCACCGGAATCTGGTATTCATCCGATCGATCGAGGATTGGCACAGCCTTTCAGTGAAAACAAAAGCCGTCACCTTAAGGTGACGGCTTTCGCTTGCAGATCTAGCCAAACTGCCCCGCCGACTCAACCGCAGATTTCGGCTTCCTCAACCGCGTCAACTGGTAAGCAATCCCCAACCAGACAAACCACCCCGGCATCACCATCAACGCAATCCGCGTATCAGGCCGCAACGCCAGTAACCCCAGCACAAACCCCAAAAACGCCAACGAGAACCAAGCCATCGGCACACCGCCGGGCATCTTGTAAGCCGACTTCGCATGCAGATCCGGGCGTTTTTTCCGGTAGGCGATGTAAGACGCGAGGATGGTCGACCAGGTGAAGATCACCAGAATCGCCGACACGGTGGAGACGATGGTGAACGCGGTCATGACTTCCGGCACGATGAACAGCACCAGCACGCCGACCAGCATCAACAGCGTGGTGAACGCCAGGCTCAGCAGCGGCACGCTGTTGCTCGACAGTCGGCGGAATAGGCCGGGCGCGTTGTCCTGGTTAGCCAGTCCGAACAGCATGCGGCTCGATGAGAACACGCCGCTGTTGGCCGACGATGCCGCTGAGGTCAGGACCACGAAGTTGACGATGCCGGCCGCTGCGGGGAACCCGGCGACGAGGAACAGTTCGACAAAGGGGCTTTTGATTGGAGAAACCTGTTGCCACGAGGTCACGGCAATAATGCAGGTCAGTGCCAGGACGTAGAACAGGATGATCCGCAGCGGAATCGAGTTGATCGCTTTGGGCAGGGTCTTCTCTGGCGAGCGGGTTTCGGCGGCGGCGGTGCCGATCAGTTCGGTGCCGGCGAAGGAGAAGATCGCCATTTGAAATCCGGCGAAGAAGCCGAACAAACCGTTGGGGAACGCCGCCTGTTTGTCCACCAGGTGACTCAGGGACGCGGTGACGCCACTGGGCGAGACGAAGGAGCTGGCAATCAGCACGGTGCTGACGCCGATCAGGGTCACGACGGCAATGATCTTGATGATCGCGAACCAGAATTCCACTTCACCGAATAGCCTGACGGTCAGCACGTTGAGGGCGAACAGGGTCGCCAGCATGCCGACGGCGGGTATCCACGCCGGGACGTCGGGGAACCAGTACTGGAAGAAGCCGCCGACCACGACGGCATCGCCGATCACCGCCACGCTCCAGCTCAGCCAGTACGACCAGCCGAGGAAGAACGCCGCACGCGGGCCGAGGTAGGCACCGGCGAAGTCGGCGAAGGTTTTGAAGTTGAGGTTGGACAGGAGCATTTCGCCCATGGCGCGCATGACGAAAAACACGAACAGGCCGATGATCATGTAGATGAGGATGATCGACGTTCCGGAGAGCGCGATGATCTTCCCGGAGCCCATGAACAGGCCGGTTCCGATGGCGCCGCCCATGGCCATTAACTGGATGTGACGATTGCTGAGCGTACGCTGCAGCGCGGGCTGTTCAGGCAGCCCGGAAGGGGTCGATTTCATTGCAAAACCTCTTGATTTTATGTTTTTGAGTTTTGGCAGAAAGTAGGTGTCGAGCGTTCTTGTTAGAGGTGCGACGGCTAATCACAAGGTGAATCACCCCCTGTGGCTTGGGGGCAGTCATTACCGATCAACTGACGGTGCGCAGACGCGAGGCTTTGGCCGGTTGCGGATCGAGCAATTGGAAGAGGTTTTTGATGTTCGCCGGCGTCGGCACCAGGTGGATGCGCTGGCCGATTTGCTGTGCCTGCGCCAAGTCTTTCAGGTAGCGCAGTGAGGAAAAATCTTCCAGGGCAAAACCCACCGAATCGAACACCGTCACCTGCGCATCGTTTTCGCGTCCGGCGACTTCGCCCTGCACAATGCGGAAAAACTCGATCACCGGGGAGTCGGCTGCCAGTTGCTGAATGTCGCCTTCAATGCGCGTTTGCGGCTCGAACTCGACGATGACCCGGGCGTTGCGCAGGATGTCGGCGTGCAGTTCGGTTTTACCCGGGCAGTCACCGCCGACCGCATTGATGTGCATGCCGGGCTCGATCATCTCGGGGGTCAGAATGGTTGCGTAGGCTTTGTCGGCGGTGACCGTGGTGACGATATCCGCGCCCTCTACCGCGTCCTTCACCGAGCTGGCCAGAATCACGTCGATGTCCGGGAACGCCGCGAGGTTGTGCTTCAACTTGAGTGAAGCGTCGCGATCGATATCAAAGATGCGGATTTCGTTGATGCCCAACATTTCATGAAAGGCCAGCGCCTGGAATTCACTCTGCGCACCGTTACCGATGAGGGCCATCGAGATCGAATCCGGACGAGCCAGCGATTTCGCCACCAGCGCCGAGGTTGCGGCGGTGCGCACGGCGGTGGTCAGTGTCAGTTCGCTGAGTAGGGTGGGGTAGCCACTCTGCACATCGGCCAGCAGACCGAAGGCCATGACCGTGAGCAAATTCTGCTGGCCGTTGTTCGGGTGGCCATTCACGTATTTGAACGAGTACTGCTCGCCGTCGTCGGTGGGCATCAACTCGATCACGCCGTCCGCCGAGTGGTTGGCCGTGCGCGGCGATTTATCAAACTGCGCCCAGCGTGCGTAATCCGCTTCGATATAGCCAGCCATTTCGCGAATGGCGCGGCGGATACCGACTTGGGTGAACAGGCGTGCAGCATCATCGACATCAATAAAAAGCGTCATGGTCTTATTCTCCGATCCAGTCATTGAAAGGTTGTAGAGCGGCGGGCGGCTCAGCTGCGTTTGCTCTCGAAACCGTGCAGCACGTTCACTGCATTGATGCCGATCTCATCGACCATGTAGCCGCCCTCCATGACGAACAGGGTCGGGCAGCCGACGCTGGCGATCAGTTCGCCGATGCCGATGAAGTCCTCGCTTTCCAACAAGAAGTGGCTGATGGGGTCGTCCTTGAACGTGTCGACCCCGAGGGAAATCACCAGCACTTCAGGGGCGAACTGCTGGAGCTTTTTGCAGGCGTGGAGCAGGGCTTTGCGATAGCTCTCCCAGGTGGTGTTTTTCGGCAGGGGATAGTTGAGGTTGTAACCCTCGCCGACACCCGCGCCGACTTCGTGGCTGTAGCCCGAGAAGTACGGATAGGACACCGCCGGTTCGCCGTGCAACGAGACGAACATGACGTCGCTGCGCTGGTAAAAAATGTTCTGGGTGCCGTTGCCGTGATGGAAGTCGACGTCGAGCACCGCGACACGTTTGGCGCCTTGGGTGATGGCTTGTTGCGCGGCAATCGCGGCGTTGTTGAGGTAGCAATAACCACCCATGTATTCGCGCGCGGCGTGATGCCCGGGCGGGCGGCACAAGGCGAAGGCGCTGTCGTGGCCTTCATCGATCAGGGCCAGGCCGGTGAGGGCGATGTCGGCGCTGGTTTTCACCGCTTGCCAGGTCGTCGCGGTGATCGGCGAACCGGCATCCATCGCATAGAAACCGAGTTTGCCGTCGATGAACGTTGGCACTTGCTCGCCGGCTAGATCGCGCACCGGCCATACCAGCGGCAAGGCGTCGTGAGTACGACCGGTTGCGCACCATTCGCTCCAGGCATTTTCCAGAAAACTGACGTAGCGCTCGCTGTGCGCGTTGACGTAGCAGGAGCGATCAAACGCGCGCGGCTCGACGATCTGCCCGAGGCCGACCTGTTTGACTCGGTTATGCACGGTGTCGGCGCGACTCGGTTGCTCGAACGACGGTTTGAGCACGCCGTCTTTCAATTCGGTGCCGTGGTGCAACCGGTGGGAATCACTGAAAACTGTAAACATTCTGCGCATCCGTTATTGTTGGCCAGTGCAAATATTCTGTTCCGGCTTGGCTGCGCTTTCTTTGCTTTGTGTTCGTGGTTAAGTCGATTATTCGGGCGTTTTTACTCAGGAATGGCGTCATGCAGAAAAAAATATCCAAACGCATCAGCCTCGACGAGACCGACCTGGCGATTCTTGAGTTATTGCAGGAGGACGCCAGTATTTCCAACGCTGAACTTAGCGAGCGGCTGTCGCTGAGCCTTACGCCGTGCTGGCGACGGCGCAAGCGCATGGAGGAGGCCGGGGTCATCAAGGGCTATCAGGCCAACCTTGATCGGCGAATGCTCGGGCTGGATATCAT
The DNA here is from genome assembly GCF_024748675.1 of Pseudomonas sp. B21-041. Lineage (NCBI taxonomy): Bacteria > Pseudomonadati > Pseudomonadota > Gammaproteobacteria > Pseudomonadales > Pseudomonadaceae > Pseudomonas > Pseudomonas sp. B21-041. The sequence goes on along the minus strand of NZ_CP087175.1, from coordinate 4,228,483 downwards.
GGCGTTCGTGCACATTCGTTTTTCCACCCACGCCGACCACGCGCCGGACGCCTTCGAGGCGGTGATTGCGCAATTGCCGCAGGTGGTGGCCTGCCACAAGATCACCGGCGATGCCGATTATGTGTTGCAGGTGTTGGCGGAGGATCTTGATAGCTACAGCGATTTCATCGAGCAGGTGCTCAGGCGTCAGGTGGGGATTGCCTCGATTCAGTCGAGTCTGGCGTTGCGCGAGGTCAAGACTGGGAGCCGGATTGCGATTCCCAAGCCAGCAAGGGACTGAGTCGGCAGGCGCCTGAATCAGCATTTTCAGCCTGGTTTTGCGCCAGTAGCGATGTGCCATAAATCATGATGGCAATGCGTCATCACGCGGCTCAAAAAGTTCAACGATTGTACAAAAATATAAAGTTGTACAAGTTTTCGCAAAATTACTAGCATCCCTCCAGACACCTTTGCTGAAACGATAAATCCAGCGTGCAGACCCTCTGTTTGCGACGTGACGGGTTTGTCTGCCGATGCTCGCGTCGGGTTTCTTCTCGACGCCTCAACAGCATCCGCATTTTGCATTTCCGGGACAGCTGGAGCGTCCCGTATTACGCCTTGGATGACGACCCCCGAATGTCTGGACGGTGACAGTGGTTACCGGAGATCAATTTTTTGTGCCTGGCGTTTCGCGTCAGGGCGTTGAGGCTGAATATGGCAGTAGCATCGAATTTCCTGGGTGACATCAAAGTTTCCCGCAAGTTGGGAACCGGCTTCGGCATTCTTCTGCTGGCCGTTTTGGCGGTTGCCTTCATTGGCTATAACAGCAACAGCGTGCTGGTTGATCGCTTGAGTACGACGCGTCTGATCGGCACGTTGAATGACGCGACGCAAGATATGCGTCTGTCTGAGAAACAGTACGAAGCCGCGGCTGACGCAGTGTTCGCCGAGTCCTATAACGCGCAGTTGAATGTCTTGCAGGGCCTGGTGAGCAAGGCGCTGGACACCTTGACCCGCGCTGAGAACCAGCAAGCCCTGAAGGCTTTGCAAGCCACGATTGTTGCCTACGACCAGAAGGTCAAACGGCTGATCGCTGCTGATCAGTCGACCACTGATGCTCTGAAACCGCTGACTGCGCTGTCGGACAAGTACGCGCAAACTTTTGCCGGCATGCTTGAAACCACCACGACCAATGCGCTGGCGTCTGCCGATGGCGAACGCGTTCGGGATCTGCGCACGCTGGCCGACTTGCGCAATGGCATGACCACGTTTCGCCTGATGTTGCGTCGTTACATTGCGGTGCCTAACGACGCGAACAAAAAACTGATGATGGAAACCATCGATACCTTCTTGAGTGATATCACCAAGGCGCGTAGCAACTTGCCGGCGACCCTGTCGAGTCAACTGGAAGATGCGCATGCCGGGATGCGTCGTTATCGCGAAGTATTGGTGGAAGTGGCCGGGCTGTTCGAGCAGAAACAGAACATGCGCGACCAGGTCGACCAGGAAAGCAAGGCGATGGACAAGATCATGAATGGCCTGATGGACACCCAGCAGCGCCTGGCGCGTGAAGATCAGCACTCAGCCTTTGTTCAGATCGCCGTATTGACCGTGTTGGCGCTGGTGATCGGGCTGTTTGCTTCGGTGGTCATCTCGCGCCAGATCACTGCACCGCTGGCGCTGACGGTTGAACTGGCTCGACGGATTGCCAAGGGCGATCTGACGGTACAGGCCAAATCAAACCGCAAAGACGAGTTGGGCGATCTGCAAAATGCGATGCAGGACATGGCGCAAAACCTGAACACACTGGTGCAAGGTATCGGCAATGGCGTGACGCATATTTCCACTTCTGCGGAAAAGCTCTCGGCCATGAGCGAGCAGACCAGCGCTGGCGTGCGTCAGCAAAAAAGCGAAGTGGATCAAGTCGCCACGGCGATGCACGAAATGGCCTCGACCGTGCAGGAAGTTGCGCGTAACACCACCGATGCCTCCGCTGCCGCGACCCTGGCCGATCAACAGGCGCGCCACGGCAGTACGGTGGTGAAGCAGGCGACGTTGCAGATCAGTGAACTCGCGGTGGCCATTGAAGAGTTGGGCGGCGCGATGAACGTGCTGTCTCAGGACAGTGAGCAGATCGGCAAAGTGATCGATGTCATCAAAGCCGTCGCCGAGCAGACCAATCTGCTCGCGTTGAACGCCGCAATCGAAGCCGCGCGGGCGGGAGAACAGGGGCGTGGGTTCGCCGTGGTGGCAGACGAAGTGCGCTCGCTGGCTCAACGCACGCAGGACTCGACCAAGGAAATCGAAGCGCTGATCGTCACCCTGCAACAAGGCGCGCAAGCGGCCTCGACACTGATGGCCTCCAGCCGCGAGCGCACCCTCGATACGGTGGTGTTGGCGCAGAAGGCCGAGCTGGCAATCACCGAGATCAACCAGTCCATCGGTACGATCCAGGAGATGAGCCTGCAAATCTCGGCCGCTGCCGAGCAGCAAAGTGCCGTGGCCGACGAAATCAATCGCAGCATCGTCAGCGTACGGGATGTGGCTGACCAGTCGGCGGTTGCCAGTGAGGAGAGTGCGGCTGCGACGGTCGAGTTGGCGTCACTGGGGCAGGACCTGCAGCGAATGACCGCGCATTTCCGCACCTGATCATTTGTATGTAGAGCACGCGGCGCCTTCAAATATTCAGGCGCCGTCGGGCTGCAGTTGTCGCCTGGTTTGCAGATGAGTCAGTCCTGCGGCTGTTTATTAACCGCCATGGAAGGTTACAACCCGTTATCAGAGGGTGTCATGACCGACTTTCCAAAATCATTCGCGTCTGCCGGAGGCTGCCAGGGCTGTAAGAGCAACGGCATGCCGGACATGGATTTTGCCTTCGCCTTTCAGCCCATTGTGGATCTGCGCGATCAAACGACGTTTGCCCACGAAGCGTTGGTTCGAGGCGTGAAGGGTGAAGGTGCCTTGTCTGTCCTAGAGCAGGTGGACGATCAAAACCGTTATCGATTCGATCAACTGTGTCGTGTGCGGGCGATCTCCACGGCGGCTGAGTTAGGGATGACGCAGTACCTGTCGATCAATTTTTTGCCGAATGCCGTTTACCGTCCAGAGATGTGTATTCGCAGCACGCTGGAAGCGGCGCGTACTTACGGCTTTCCGCTGGAGCGGCTTATCTTCGAAGCAGTAGAAGGCGAGCACGTTGAAAGCAACAAGCATTTGATGACTATCTTGCGTGAGTATCGCGAGTTTGGTTTCAAGACGGCGATCGACGACTTTGGCGCAGGCTATTCCGGCCTTAACTTGTTGGCGGATTTTCAACCGGACTTGATCAAGCTGGATATGGCGCTGATCCGCAATATTCACCGTGACCGAGTGCGCCAGATCATCGTGCGTAACGTGGTGAACATGTGCAGAGAGTTGGGCGTGGAGGTGATCGCCGAAGGCATAGAAGATGCCGAGGAACGAGATTTTCTCGCCGATTGCGGTATTTACTTGATGCAGGGTTACTGGTTCGCCAGGCCTGCCTTCAAATCATTGGCGCAGATCCCGACGAGTGCGTGGCTGAAGAGCTGATCGCTTTCAGCTCGCACTGATCCGCTCGATAACTTGGCTCAGCGCCGGACGTTTGTTGAGCCATTCAGCGTTGGTAATCTCCCTGGCGATGAGCAAAGTTTCATCTTGCCGGGTTCGGCGCAGGCCTAGGATGTTCAGACAAGATCGTCGCTGTTCATCCCGAGGGGAATCGTGCCATGCGCCTGAATGTCGTCAAAGTGCTGTTGATTGCTGCTGCAGTATCGGTGTTGAGTGCCTGTTCCGGCGCGGGTGGTTTGACCACCACCCGTTGTTTCTCCAGCGACTGTCAGTCGCCGGAGGCGCGCAACGCCAATACGTTGAAGTTCGGTGGCAACAGTATCGGCAGCAGTCTCAATCAGTACAGCTCCGGCATGCTGCATGACGATTAAGAATTACTGCGCGGCCGGTACGGCAATCCATTCGCTTAGCGTTTGCTGATATTTGCCGGTGACTTTGCTCAAGTGCAGCCACTGATCGACATACAGTTTCCAGCTGATGTCATCGCGCGGCAGCAGATAGGCCTTCTCGCCATATTGCATGTACTGATGCGGATTCACCGCGCACAACCCCGGTTTGAGTTTCTGCTGATACAGCGCTTCCGAGGCGTCGGTGATCATTACGTCGGCCTGGTTGTCGAGCAGTTGCTGGAAGATCGTCACGTTGTCGTGCAGGGCCAGTTGCGCTTTGGGCAGGAAGGCATGGACGAAGGCTTCGTTGGTGCCGCCGGCAGGTTCGACCAGACGCACATTGGGCTGGTTGATCTGCTCGATCGTCTGATACTTGCTGACATCGGCGCAGCGCACCAGCGGGATCTTGCCGTCGGTGTCGAGGGTGTTGCTGAAGTAGGCTTTTTTCTGCCGTTCGAGCGTCACCGAGATGCCGCCCATGCCGATGTCGCATTTACCGGCCTGCATGTCCGGCATCAGGGTTTTCCAGGTGGTTTGCACCCATTGAACTTTGACGCCGAGGCTGTCGGCCAGCGAGCGGGCCATGGCGATGTCGATGCCTTCGAAGTCGCCGTCGGTGCGTTTGAAAGTGTAGGGCTTGTAGTCGCCGGTGGTGCAGACGCGCAACTGGCCTTGTTGCTGGATGCTGTCGAGGTGCGAAGCGCTTGGTTCGGCGTGGGCGCCGGCGGCCACGGTCAGCAGGCCGCAGAGGATCATAGTGCTTTTTAGGGTTGTCATTGCGATCGGGGCTTCTGAGAAGGACGGTGGCCCAGTGTAGTGAAAGGCTTTCCCGGGTGTCACCCTGCTTCCGGGCTTAACGTGCCTAGCCACGCCACCAGCGCCACGATCAGCAATGCGATTGCCAGTTCAACGACAACGCTGCGTTTTAGCGCATTTGCCGCGATGACATATTGTCCATTGCGCAACGCTTGCGCCAACGCCGGACCAAGATGAAAGCGGTTCAACGCCGCCAACACCAACATCCCGGCAAACAGTAAAACCTTGATCGCGAGCAGCATCCCGTAAGTGCCGAGCAAGATTTCGTCCAGTCTCGCACCGACGATGAACAGGTAATTCACCACGCCGGTAATCGACAGCGTCAGCACAATCACTGCACCGATCCACTCAAAACGCCGAACCGCAAACGCCAGCGAACGAATGCGAGCTTCATCGACCGACCCCCGCGCCATCAACACCAGCGCCAGCATCGCACCCAGCCACGCGCCCGCCGCGAGCAGGTGCAGAATGTCGCTGAGAAAATGCCAGAACCGCAGTATTCCTTCGTCCATCGCCCCGTGTCCGCTCCAGGCCAAAGAGGCGAGGGCGATGGCGCCAGCCATCGATGCGAGCCACGCGCCCGGCCTGATCAACACCACGATCAGCGCGATAATCCGCACTGCCCACGCCAGCCCGACATCGGTTTCCAGCAGCATCATTTGCAGATGTGGCCACAGCGCCGCGAGCGCTGTTTCGCCACTCATGGCGCGGGTCATCAGCATCAATCCTGCCACTGACAACAACGCCCCGATCAATGCCATCCCGCGCAGCATCGGCCGAAACCGCAGCAGCGTCCCAGCACTGTACAGCGCAAACAACGCCAGCCCGAACAACAGCAGCAAATCCACATACAACGCAAACCGCAGCACGATGTTGATCAGTTCAGCCATTGCTCACTTCACTTTGAACGTGACGTTGCCGGTGATCGGGTGCGTATCGGAAGACACTGCGCGCCATTGGACTTGGTAGGTGCCGGCGGGCAGCGGCGCGAGCGGGGTGATCAGCATGCTTTTCGGATCGCTGCCGGCGCTGACTTTGGCTTTCATTGGCATCGGCGAATGGGCCATGCCGGGCATTTCGGTCATGACCAGTTTGGCGCCGGAGAATTTTGTCAGCAGGTTCTCGGAAAAATGCAGTTCGATCTTGCCGGGCGCGGCGCCGTCGGCACCTTCGGCGGGAGTCGACGAGAGCAGTTTCGGGTGGGCTTGAGCGAGGCTGCTGAGGAGCAAGCCGCTGGCGAGTACAAGGGTGATTTTCAAGGTGCGCATGCAAGACCTCTGGAGTGTTTTTTAATGGGAATTCAGAACCACATCCGCACGCCAAGCACGAGGCGCGCTTCGCTGCGCTTCTCGCCTTCTTCGCGGGCGTAATCGGCGGTGTTGCCGTAGGTGCGGTTCCACGTCACGCCGATGTACGGCGCAAATTCGCGGCGGATTTCATAACGCAAACGCAGGCCGGCTTCAGTGTTGGCAAGCCCGGAACCGATACCCATTGCGCATCGTTTTTGCCGTAGATGTTGAGTTCAGCGGTGGGCTGCAGGATCAGGCGGTTGGTCAGCAGAATGTCGTAGTCACCCTCGAACCGCAGCGCGCTCTGGCCACCTTCACCGATAAACGCAGTGGCCTCGGCTTCGAAGTTGTACAGCGCCATGCCCTGCACACCGAATGCAGCCCAAGTCTGCGGCGCGCCGGGTTTGAAGTCCTGACGCACGCCGCTGACCACGTCCCACCACGGCGAAATCGCGTGGCCCCAGAGTGCTTGAATCTCTGCGTCTTCGGTCTTGCCGTTGCTGCGCTCGCCTTCGGAGCGCAGCCACAGACGATCGATGTCGCCACCGATCCAGCCGGACAGATCCCAGGCCAACGCGCTGCCGTCATCGGCGTCCTGCCATTCGAGTTTGTCGGCGAGGAAGTACGTGTTGATCGCGCTGTCGTGGACTTTATGGCCGCCGGGGCTGGTAAATACGGCGGCGCGGTCGGCGTCGGTCAACTGCGGGATCGGCGTGCGACTTTCCGTCGGGGCGGCGGGCTGCATCCTGCCGTCGTCCATGCTTTGCATCGCGGAATGATCCATGCCGGACATCTGGCTGTGATCCATGCCCGGCATGTCGCCGGCGGCCATCGCCGAGCTGCCGACCAGCAGCAAAGAAAACGCGGTGAGTCGAGTCATCAGCGGCCCCTTCATGCTTCCACCCGCACTTCGCGGAACATGCCCGTTTCCATGTGGTACAGGAGATGGCAGTGATAGGCCCAGCGACCGAGTGCGTCGGCGGTGACGCGGTAGGTGCGGCGCGTGCCGGGCGGCATGTCGATGGTGTGTTTGCGCACCTGGAAGTCGCCGTTTTCGTCTTCCAGATCGCTCCACATGCCGTGCAGGTGAATCGGGTGGGTCATCATCGTGTCGTTGACCAGCACCAGGCGGATGCGTTGGCCGTACTTCAGCCGCAAGGGCTTGGCGTCGGAGAACTTGATGCCGTTGAACGACCAGGCGAATTTCTCCATGTGCCCGGTCAGGTGCAGTTCGATTGTGCGGCTCGGGTCGCGGCCATCCGGGTCTTCGAAGGTGCTGCGCAGGTCGGCGTAGGTCAGCACGCGACGGCCGTTGTTGCGCAGGCCGAGGCCGGGGTCGTTGAGTTTGGGCGCGGTGGTCATGGCTTGCATGTCGACCAGAGGATTGTTTTTTTCGCTGTCAGGATGGGATTGCATCGGGCCCATCGCCGAGTGATCCATGGTGCTCATGTCCATCGAGCCGTGATCCATGCCGCCCATGCCCATGTCGTCCATGGTCACCAGTGGGCGCGGGTCCAGACCCGGTACGGGCGCAGATAACCCGGCGCGAGTGGCGAGCGTGCCACGGGCATAACCGCTGCGATCCATGGCCTGGGCAAACAGGGTGTATGCCTCGGCGTCCGGCTCGACGATGACGTCGTAAGTCTCGGCCACGGCGATGCGCAGTTCATCGACGCTGATCGGTCTGACGTGCAAGCCGTCCGCCGCGACCACGGTCATTTTCAGTCCGGGAACGCGCACGTCGAAGTAGGTCATGGCCGAGCCGTTGATCAGGCGCAGACGCAGTTTTTCCCCGGGGCGGAACAGGCCGGTCCAGTTCGAATCGGGCGCGTGGCCATTCATGAGGAAGGTGTAGGTGGCGCCACTGACGTCGGCAATGTCGGTGGGATTCATGTTCATTTCTGCCCACATCTTGCGATCGGCCACGGTGGCGCCCCAGCCTTTTTCGCTGACGTCCTCGATGAAATCGCCGACGGTGCGCTTGTGGAAGTTGTAGTAGTCGGATTGTTTTTTCAGGGTTTTCAGCAGACTGGCCGGATCTTCGTCGGTCCAGTCGCTAAGCATCACCACGAACTCGCGGTCGTAGTGGAACGGCTCCGGTTCCTTGGCGTCGATCACCAGCGGGCCGTAGACGCCGGCCTGTTCCTGCAAGCCGGAATGGCTGTGATACCAGTAGGTGCCGTTCTGCCGCACCTTGAATTGATAGACGTACACGCCACCCGGTTCGATGCCGTGAAAGCTCAGGCCCGGCACGCCGTCCATGTTCGCCGGCAGCAGAATGCCGTGCCAGTGAATCGAGGTGCTGGCGCTGAGCCGGTTGCGCACCCGCAGCGTCACGGTGTCGCCTTCGCGCCAGCGCAGCAAAGGGCCGGGCAGGCTGCCGTTGATGGTCATCGCCGTGCGTGGGCTGCCAGTGAAGTTGACCGGGGTTTCGCCGATGAACAGCTCGAAGTTGCTGCCGCTCAGTTCATGCAGTTGACCGGGCGCATTGAGCGCCCAGACCGGCGTGCGCCACAGGCCCAGGCCACCGAGCAGGCTGCTGGCGGCGAGGCCTTTGACGAAGGTGCGTCGTGATGGGTTGGAAGGCATGCGCTGGAAATCCCCGTTTAACTCATGACGGGGAGGCTAACCAGCGCCAGCTTTCAGTTGGCTGAGGCGGGGATTACAGTTTTGACAGGTTTAACGCGGCAAACGTCCCGAGATCCATGCACATTCCACCCTCGGACTTCCAGTTGGCAGTGCTCGCTTTGGCTTTGTGTAACAGCGGTAGCCATTCGTGCAGCGCTCCCAGGTTGTTTTTGTAGCCTGGGATATGACTGGCGCTCACATACTGCATGAACTCGGCTTGCCCGGTAGCCGAGTAGAAGACTGGCTCATTGGCGCCGTCCTCTTCTGCAAAGCAGAACTGCTCACCATCGTGATAGAAACTGATGAAGTGTGCATGCTGCGGGATATCGCTCCAGCTCTCCCAGCCAAATGCCGGTTGCCCTTGTTCCTTCGACTTCTGCGCCAGAGCCTTTTTGCCTTTGGTGGACATATCGTGAATGTCGACAGTGACAAACCAGCGTTCCGAGCCGAAAGCATCAGGGTTTTTCATGGCCGCCGCGATCAGTGAGTCTGGCTGTGTGTCTTGCACCTGCCGGAATTTTTGCCGGGCTGCCCAGGCCGCTTCGATTTTTTTGAAGTAGGCACTGTCGACATCGATGGCATCCGACTCAGACCAGCGTTCAGCGAACCAGCGTTTTGCGTCCTGTATCGCTACGGTATCGTCTGTCAGGATGCCGAGTTCAATCCAGTGATTGGCTGCCTGACCTTCAATGCCCAAGCCATTGGCTGACGCGTTGGCGCTTCCTGCGATCATTTCGTTTTCGCCAATGTAAGCCTTGGCATGGAGTCGAGGGAGGCTGCGAATGTTCGCTGGATGCAGTTGGAGCAGTTGCCTGACCACTGCGGGGTTGGTCGCCCCTGCAGACAGGTCAAGGAGAATACGGACGTCTCCACGGCGTTGATCCAGACCCAGTTCCGTTATGGCGCGTTCGCCCCAAAAGGCGACGGCAATGTCCAATGAACCTTTGACTTCGCGCGCCCATTGAGCGAGTTGTTGCTGGTTTTGAATCAGACGTGTCATCAGTACAACTCTAAGAGGTTAATAGAAGATCTGCCGGGGCTGTCGATCCTAGAGGCCAAGCCCTTCCTGCACGACCTGCAGCAAGTTGTTTTCGGTCAGGGCGATGGCATCCAATTCCTGCCCGGTTTCGACGGTTTGCAACCACCAGTGGCTTTCGTGGTGTTCATCGACGGTTCGCAACAGATAAGTGTTTCTTTCCGGCAGGGTAATCTGCACCCGCCCGGCGCCATCTTCGGTAAACCGCGCAATGGGATCGAATGTCAGGCTTCGATCATTGGCCTCGATCACCAGTTGATCAATTGCGTAGTCATGCGCCTCACCATCCGGTGAAGTTTCGCAAACATGCGTAGGATTTCGCCGAATCTTCAGTCCTACTTCGGTGACGGGCTGCAACCACGCCTCAATGCGGTGGTACAAGTCATACACCTGAGCAGGCCAGCAATCGATTTCCAGTGCCGCATCCGCGTGGGTATGCCGGGTTTGTTTGAGTTTGGCGGCGAGTTCGTCTGCTTTACTCATTTTGGTTCCCTTGGTTTGGTGGCTGCCTGTTAATCGTAGACCTTTCAACGGCGTACGGCTTTGCCTTGCGTCATGCGCTTGCAACACAAGCGTGTCGAAATCAGCGCTGGCCAAGTCGGTCAGGATCGAAAACCATGGACGCAGGCGTCCCAAAGGAGTGGGTATATGAAAAAGCTGTTTACAATTTTGGCGGTGATTGCGCTGACGGCCGGTAGCATCGGTTTGAGTTCGGCGCGCCAATCACAGTCCAGCAAGGCCCAGGCAGAATCGGTGGCGGGGGTGTTTGATTACTACCTGCTGGCGCTGTCCTGGTCGCCGACCTTTTGTTTGACGCACAAAGATGACTCGCAGTGCACTGGCAAGGGCTATGGCTTCGTGCTTCACGGTTTGTGGCCGCAATACGCCAAGGGTGGCTGGCCGCAATCTTGTCCGCCGTTGACCATGCTCTCGGCGGCGGAAACCAGCCAGGGCCTGACGCTGTTCCCGACCAAAAAACTGCTCGACCACGAATGGTCCAAGCACGGTACCTGCAGCGGCCTCGGCGCGATGGGGTATCTGGATGAAGCGGACAAAGCCGTTGGCGCGGTGAAAATCCCGCAGGAACTGCAACCGTTCAGCTCCTCGTATTACTTCGAGGCGCAGGAAATTGCTGACCTGTTCCGTAAGGCCAACCCGGGGATTCCGGCGGATGGCATCGCGGTCATTTGCAGCGGCCCGGAACTGTCGGAAGTGCGCGTGTGCATGGGCAAGGATCTGCAGTTCGGTGCGTGTGGCAAGGGTGTGAAAACCCAGTGCCGCGCGGGGGATATTCGGGTGCCGCCGGCGCGCTAAGCTGAGCGGTTTCCACGTATCAAAAAGGCGCCCGATCGGGCGCCTTTTTTGGTCTGAAGGTTTGAAGCCCCCGGCGAAGTCCCGCATGCTTGCGCCCCCGAAAGGATGACCTCGTTACATTGCAAGGAGCTGTTCATGAGCGGAAAACCCGCCGCCCGCGTCACCGATCCAACCGCCTGCCAATTGCCGGGACATGGCACCAATTCCATTGTCAGTGGCTCCCCGAATGTGAATTTCGACGGCTTGGCGGCTGCGCGGATGACTGACAAATCCGCCTGCGGTAGCCCGATTACCGGTGCTGTTGCGTCGACGGTGTTCATCAACGGTTTGAACGCCGCGACACTGGACAGCACCGGTGGGCACGGCAACGTCGTCATCGGCGGTTCTGGCACGATCATCATCGGTGACACGGTGACGTCGGCTCCCTTCAGTGGTTTGCTGCCGATGCCGGTGCATTTCACTGACAGGTTGAAACTGGTCAATGACGTGACCGGTGAGCCCATGCCTGATCATCCCTACGTGATTCAGCGCGCTGACGGACGTCTGGAACATGGGGTGTCTGACGCCAACGGATTTACTCACCAAGTCAGCTCGCACCTGCCTGAAACCATCAAGTTGTTTTTGGAGGAGTGAGGCATGGCTGCTGAAACGATAACGTGCGCGAAGGGCAACAATTACAAGCTTCACAAGGAACATGCGCTGACGGACAAGAAGGATGTCAGTGACAAGCCTGTGCCGGTGGAGAGTACCAAGGCGATTGTGGTTTTTATCGGAGGTGCGGGAGATAAGGAGAGTTATTATTTTTCTGGGCCTTATGAAAACATCCAGGATGCACGACGTGCATTTGATAGGCGCACTGAGACATTAAAGGGAGAAGGAAAATATAAATCGGAATGGTTGGGTTACAACGAAGTCAGAGGAAAGCAGGACATTCAACGGCACGTGCTAAGCCTTATTCCGTATAAAAGCTGTCCCGTCTATATCGTGGGCCATAGCCTCGGCGGCTGGAATGGTGCGCACCTGTCCAGAATAATGTCGGATTGGGGTTACAGGGTTCAGATGCTGATCACCCTGGATCCTGTGGGTGAAGGGGCTCTGGTTTGGCTGGGCTCAGACATTTATCGCGAACGTCCCGCGCCAGTTTCGGTTGATTGGATCAATATCAAGGCAACACCTTCCAAGAGAGACCCATCAGACGGAGTCGCGGACTTCGGGGAAAAATGGATTATCTCCTGCGGACCGTCACTTAACGTAAATGTCGACACGAATCATGCTAACGCTCTGGGATTGCTAAACGCCCCAATCGCTGATGGTAAGTCTGCAAGTGACTTGCTGTTTGACTCAATCATGAAGGAGTTTTCGTGATGTTCAGGTTTTTCCTTTGCGTGGTTCTCGCTGTCTGTTCGGGATGTGCAAAGGACCATTTACAGCCTCCGGCAAATTTGAGTTATGTGTCCGTAGATAGGTCGAGTCCCCTTTTATATGTCATCAAATATCAATCCGATGTGGATGTTTTGAACCTGTTTGGCCGAGGCGAAAGGCAAGGGATGGCTTCGGGGACATTGAGATGCGCGTTAGCGGATGACCACGATTTTTCGGTTGGCAAAGCTATTCAGTTTTCTGCAGTGGGGCTGGTAGATTCTGATGTGCGCGAAAACGGCAACTCCAAATTCTCCTTTTCGACCAGTACATTTATCACTGAAACCTCCAGCAACCGAAGTACGGAGAGGGATCTGTCAGCGGCAGAACTGAACCAACTCCTCTCCAACAAACAACAAATCCCCTGCAAAGTCGTCGTCACCGCCTACGGCTACAAACCCTACTACTCAAACACCATGAACATTCCCGTCGCGGACCTCCTACGGGAAATCAACAAACCCCAATGATAAAAACGGGTGGATTTCAGGCAAATCCCCCCGCATCCACCCCCAACTCCCCACGCAAAAACTCCACCAGACCGCGCTGCAACCCGCTCAACACACCGTCCCGACTAACCAACGCCAACTCCGTCGACGCCAGTTCCGGCAGATCCGTACACACCTGATGCTCAGGCAACACCGCCGACACCGGCAGCACTGACACCCCCAACCCTGAGGCCACTGCCGCTTGAATCCCGGTCAGGCTGTGGCTGCCGAACGCCACACGCCACGGTCGCTGGGCAACATCGAGCAAACGAATGGCGCGCTGCCGATACAGGCAGCCCTGCGGAAACAACGCCAACGGCAACACGCCAGTGGACGAATCAAACTCCGCACCTTTGACCCACACCAGCCGCTCCGGCCAGGTCGCCCACGCCGGGCCGCTGTCGGGTTCGCGTTTGATCAGGGCGATGTCGATGTCGCCGGCATCGAGGCGCTGGCGCAGATCGAGGCTCATGCCGCTGAGGGTTTCCAGCCGTGCTTGCGGATGGCTGCGGGTGAAGCCGGCAAGGATCAGCGCCATGCGCCGCGCGTCGAAATCTTCCGGCATGCCGATACGCAGGATTTCCAGGTCGAGGTCACTGGCCAGCGCTTCAGTGGCTTCTGCCGAAAGCGCCAGCAAACGCCGCGCATAGTGGATCAGCAGTTCGCCGTGTTCGGTGACGGCGACATTCAGCCCGGTACGGTCGCGCAGCAGCAAAGCGTGGCCGACCAGCTCTTCGAGTTTGCGCACCTGCTGGCTGACCGTCGACTGGGTGCGGTGCACGCGATCGGCGGCGCGGGTGAAGCTGCCTTCGTCGACCACGCAGACAAAGGTTTTCAGCAGTTCCAGATCCAGCATGGCAGTGCTCTCGATAGTGGTTATTCAACTGACGATTGGCTATTTATTTAATTTCACACTATCACCGAGCGCTCTTAAGCTGAAGTCCTTACCCCGGAGGACTCGACCAATGACACTGACTCACACACCGCGCCCGCAATGGCTGACCTTCGATTGCTACGGCACGTTGATTCAATGGGACGAAGGCCTCAAAGCCGTCGTCGGGGAAATTCTCAGCGAGAAGGGCGAGCATCAGATCGATGTCGGGCAGCTGATCGACGTCTATGACCGCCACGAACATCGCCTCGAACAGACCCCGCCGCACCGTTCGTTCCACGAGCTAAGCACCCTCGGCCTGCAATTGGCCCTGGAAGAATTGGGCCTGCCGAGCCTGCCCGAAGACAGCCAGCGTCTGGCCGCCGCGATCCCGAAAATGCCGCCGTTTGCCGAGGTGATCGAGACCCTGCGTGAATTGAAAACCATGGGTTTCAAACTGTGCATCGTCTCCAACACCGACGACGACATCATTGCCGGCAACGTCGCGCAACTCGGCGGCTACATCGACCGGGTGATCACCGCGCAACAGGCCGGTGCCTACAAGCCGGCGCCACGGCTGTTCGACTACGCTCATGAGCAATTGGGCGTCAGCCGCGCAGCGGTGGTGCACATCTGCGCGAGCCCCATGCTCGACCACACGGCGGCGCGGGACATGGGTTTTCGTTGTGTATGGATCGATCGCGGTACCGGTCGCCAGTTGCTGCCGGACTATCGCCCCGACGCCATCCTCAACCGCCTCGATCAAGTGTTGCCGCTGTTCAAATCCCTCGGTTGGTAACGGAGAAACGTCATGGCTCACACCCTGGCCGCCAGTGCGCAGGCTGCACGTTTGACAGCGCTGAACCTCGACACAGAAGCGATCATCACCGCACGCACCGAGCTGGCGGCATGCTTTCAATTGGCCGCGTTGCATGGCCTGGAGGAGGGCATCTGCAATCACTTTTCGGCGATGGTGCCGGGGCATGACGATCTGTTTCTGGTCAATCCCTATGGCTATGCCTTCGCCGAAGTCACCGCGCAGAATCTGCTGGTTTGCGACTTCGACGGCAATGTGGTTGAAGGCGAAGGCCATCCGGAAGCCACGGCGTTCTATATCCACGCGCGCCTGCACAAACAACTGCCGCGAGTGAAAGTCGCGTTCCACACCCACATGCCTCACGCCACGGCGTTGTGCCTGCTGCAAGGGCCGCCGCTTTTGTGGCTGGGGCAGACCGCGCTGAAGTTCTATGGGCGCACGGCGGTAGACGAGGATTACAACGGTCTGGCGCTGGACGCGTCAGAAGGCGACCGCATCGCCAGTGTCATGGGCGATGCTGACATTCTGTTCCTGAAAAACCACGGTGTGATCGTTGCCGCGCCGACCATCGCCGAAGCCTGGGACGACCTCTATTACCTGGAGCGCGCCGCGCAGGTGCAGCTGCTGGCGATGGCCACGCAACGGGAGCTGAAACCGGTGCCCCAAGCCATTGCACAGCGGGCTTATGAGCAGATGCGTGAGGGCGATGCGCAAAGTGCGCGGACGCATCTGCACAGTGCGATGCGGCGCCTGGCCCTTCATAACTGACTAACCCTAAAGAGGCATCGAAAATAAATCTGCGAACAGCGATCATCCAAATTCGCTGCGCGCCGATATACCTGGGCGGGAGCGGGGCGTTTGCCCCGTAGATTCCGGTGGGCTACGCTCACAAACATAAGGGTTTCCCTGCTGGCGCCCTTGTCGTACCTGCCCAGGACTTGCTTTTGCCTATCCCCATTCACTACCCACATCAGGCCCCCGGAGGCACCCTTAAACGCCTGCCGCTACGCAAAGCGGCGGTGCTGTTTATCGTTGCGGTGGGGTTGTGCCTGTCCGGTTTGCTGTACCTGCAACTGGAGCAGTCGCGACGCCAGGATCTGGCGGTGGCAAAAGTCGCGTCGAGCAACCTGACCCGGGCGATGGCCCAGCAGGCCGAGGACACCTTCCTGGCTGCCGATCTGGTGATGACCAGCCTGGTCGACTGGATTCAGGAGGACGGTTACGGCGCCGCGCAGAAGCCGCGTCTGCAGAGAACCTTCGCCCGGCGCGTGCAGCAACTCGATCAGCTGCACGGCATGTTCCTGTTCGATCGTGATGGGCAGTGGGTGATTACCTCGTTTACTGATCTGCCCCGTGGCAATGGCGTGGCGGACCGCGAGTATTTCAAATTCCACCAACAGAACGCTTCGACGCTGGCGCACATCGGCCCGGCGATTCGCAGCCGCGAGAACGGCGAGTGGATCATCCCGATTTCCAAACGCGTCAATGATCACGCCGGCAATTTTCAGGGTGTGTTGCTGGCCGGGATCAAGATGTCGTACTTCGACCGCTTCTTCGAAAGCTTCAGCCTCGATGACCAAGGCATCATGTTTCTTGGCTTGAGCGACGGCACTTTGCTTGCCCGCCGTCCGTTTGATGAGAGCCTGATCGGCACGTCGCTGGCGCAAGGACGGATTTATCGCACGTTGCTGCCCGAGGCGGCGGCCGGCACGGCGATGATCAATTCGGTGGTCGATGGTGTTGTGCGTTTGTACGGTTATCGACGCTTGTCGGCGTATCCGTTGGTGGTGTCGTCTGCGACCTCGCGCGACACGATTCTCAAGGGCTGGTACGAGCGTGCGTTCCAGTCGAGTGTGATTGTCGCGCTGGTGATTCTCGGCGTCGGCCTGTTTGGCTGGGTGTTCATTCACCAAGTGCGCGACGGCGAACGGATCGAAAAAAACCTGCGCAAGGCCCAGCGCGCACTGGAGCAGATTGCGACCCACGACAGCCTGACCGGATTGGCCAATCGACGTTTGTTCGAGCGTTCGCTGGAGATCGAATTTGCCCGGGGCGCGCGGCAGGTCAGTCCGGTCAGCCTGATCATGCTCGATATCGATTTCTTCAAACGCTACAACGACGCCTATGGCCACGTCGCCGGGGATCATTGTCTGACCCAGGTTGCTCAGGTGCTGCGGGCGTGCTGTCAGCGCAAATCCGATCTGGCAGTACGTTACGGTGGCGAGGAGTTTGCGGTGCTGTTGCCGGACACCGACATCAACGGCGCGCTGGCAATTGCCGGGCAGATTCGGCGCAGCGTGATCGACAAGCACATCACCCATAGCGGCTCGCCGACCGGTTATCTGACGGTGAGTCTGGGCTGCTATTCATTTATCCCGAGCGGCAATGACAGCCTGGAAGTGTTTATCCAACGCGCCGATGCGGCGCTGTATCAGGCGAAAAATGCCGGGCGCAATCGCGCAGCGGTGTTATCGCTGGATAGCGGCCTGGCCGAATTGATGCGCTCCGATCGCTGAACTACACGTTTTACCCTGTAGGAGTGAGCCTGCTCGCGATGCCGGTGTGTCAGCAAACAGTTGCATAACTGACAAATCGCCATCGCGAGCAGGCTCACTCCTACATTGGATAGCGTACTTATTTGGGATGGCTCTTGTTCGTTCAGCCGCCAGTGCCACCGCCCGCACCGCCAGTGCCGCCGCCGGCCGAACCTGTGCCGCCGCCAGCCCCCGAGCCCGAACCGCTCGCGCCACCATTGGTGCCAGTCCCGGATCCCATACCCGAAGAACCGCTACCACCGGAAGGCGCGCCCGGCGTGTTGTCTGGCGGCGTGGTGGTGCTGGTCGGTCCGCCGGATTTGGTGCCGGTAGCGTCAGCGCCGTCGTTGACGGCGAAGCTCGCGGTCGATGCCGTGGCCAGCAACCCGGCGAGTAATAACGAAGTGAGTTTGCGCGTGATCATGATCCGTCTCCATAAAGGGTCTGTACCTGATATTGGTCTGACGCGCAGAACCCTTGGTGCCGGGTGGCTGACGAGTGGTCAACAGCGAAACCGAGTGGCCTCCTGATCTTCGGCAATATTGGCTATTTGTCGAACCGGGTGTGAGGGCTAACGTAGCCACACATTCACTTGCTACCCGGAGCTACCATGCAACCTCGTGCCGATTTCTACACCGCTTCCCCAGACGCCTTGAAAGCGATGATGGCTTTGGAAACGGCGGTGTCCAAACTGCCGCTGGAAAAGACCCTGATCGAGTTGGTCAAGCTGCGCGCTTCGCAAATCAACGGCTGCGCGTTCTGCATCGATATGCATACCACCGATGCGATCAAGGGCGGCGAAACCCCGCGCCGTTTGTTCGCGGTCACCGCTTGGCGTGAAGCGCCGTTCTTCAGCGACCGCGAACGTGCCGCGCTGCTGTGGACCGAATCGCTGACCCAACTGAGCCTGACCCACGCACCGGACGAAGATTACGACGTGGTTGCAGCGCAATTCACGCCGAAAGAAATGGTCGACCTGACCGTGGCGATCAGCACCATCAACAGTTGGAATCGTCTGGCGGTGGGCTTCCGCAAAATCCCACAGGCTTAAGCTGCCCACAATCCTCTGTAGGAGCTGCCGAAGGCTGCGATCTTTCGACTTTGCTTTTAAAAGACAAGATCAAAAGATCGCAGCCTTCGGCAGCTCCTACAGGGGCCGGGGAAACTTCAGAAAGCTGGATCAATGCCCATCCGCACTCGGCGCCGCCGGTGGCTTCACCTTGCGCATCAAGGGCACCATCGCGGTGGCGATAACGAAGCACACCCCGATCATCAGAAAGGTGTCGCCGTAGGTTTGCGTCTGCGCCTCGCGGTAGGTCAGCAGCCACAACTGGCGCAGGCTGGCGGTGACACCGACGTCGCCGCTCTGGCCCAGACTCGCGAGGTTGCCGCCGACCTGCGCCAGCCACTGATTCATCGCTTCATTGCTGCTGTTCAAGTGTTCGGCCAACCGCGTGAAGTGCAGGTTGGTGCGGTCATTGAGAATGGTCGAGCACGCCGCAATACCAATCGCCCCGCCCAGATTGCGCATCAGGTTGAACAAACCCGAAGCATGCTTCAAACGGGCGGGCGCCAACCCACCCAAAGTCAACGTCACCGCCGGCGGCACCGCCAGTTGCTGGGCAATCCCGCGCAACGCTTGCGGCAGCATCAATTGCCCCGCACCCCAGTCGTGGGTGATCGGGCTGAACTCCCACATCGACACCGCGAACAAACCCAGACCGATCATCATGATCCAGCGCAGGTCCATGCGATTGGCCAGAAAGGCATACAGCGGAATCGCCATGATCTGGAACACGCCAGTGGAGAAAACCGCTAGACCAATGTCCAGCGCGCTGTAGCCGCGTACCCGGCCGAGGAACAGCGGCGTCAGGTAAATCGTCGCGAACAGGCCGATGCCGGTGACAAACGAAAAGAAGCAGCCGAGGGCGAAATTGCGATCCTTCAAGGCGCGCAGATCAACGATCGGATTGGCCACGTGCAAGGTCCGGCCGATGAAGGCCAATCCCGCGAGGCCGCTGATCCACGCCGTGGTCAGAATGGTCTGGTCGCTGAACCAGTTCCAGCGCGGGCCTTCTTCAAGGGTGTATTCCAGGCAGCCGAGAAACAGCGCGAGGAACACCATACTCAGGTAGTCCGCGCCTTTGAGCAGGGACAATTCCGGCTGGTCGATTTTCACCAGCATCGGTACCGCTACAGCGACGAAAATCCCCGGCACCAGGTTGATGTAGAACAACCAGTGCCACGAAGAAATATCAGTGATCCAGCCACCGATTACCGGTCCCAAGGTCGGTGCCAATGACGCAACGGCGCCGATGGTTGCCGCAGCG
Source organism: Pseudomonas sp. B21-041 (assembly GCF_024748675.1). NCBI lineage: Bacteria > Pseudomonadati > Pseudomonadota > Gammaproteobacteria > Pseudomonadales > Pseudomonadaceae > Pseudomonas > Pseudomonas sp. B21-041. Next base: position 4,208,988 of record NZ_CP087175.1, on the reverse strand, counting down.
ATCACCCGCTGTTTGCCGGTGAAGAAAAAGAACGCCGTGGTGAACACCAGCGGAATCATCGAGCCGCCGAGAAAACCTTGCAGCGCCCGAAAAGCAATCATGCTCTGGATGTTCCAGGCGATGCCGCAGAGCAGGCTGGCGAGGGTGAAGCCGACCGCCGAAGCGCAGAACAACCAGCGCGTGGAGAACACGCGCGACAGCCAGCCCGACAGCGGAATCACGATGATTTCGGCGATCAGGTAACTGGTCTGCACCCACGCGGTTTCATCGGTACCGGCGGACAGCCCACCGCCGATATCGCGCAGCGACGCCGAGACGATCTGGATATCCAGCAGCGCAATGAACATGCCGATGCACATGGTCGCGAAGGCGAATACCTTGGTCGCGGTCGCCATGTCCGCCGCGTTGAATGGCTGCGCCGGGGCGGTGAGGGTGGTGCTCATGGCGCGACGGCCACGGCGCTGGTTTCCGGTTGCGCACGGGTGTCGACTTCTGCCGTTACCGAGAGGCCCGGACGCAAGTGACCGAGCACGCCGTCAGCCGGGTCGAGGAGGATCCGTACCGGCACCCGCTGGACGATTTTGGTGAAGTTGCCGGTGGCGTTTTCCGGCGGCAGCACGCTGAACTGCGAGCCGGTCGCGGGGGCGAGGCTGTCGAGGCGACCGTGGAATTCCTGGCCGGAGAGCACGTCGGCACGGATGCTTACGCGCTGCCCGGGTTTCATCCGCGCCAATTGGTCTTCCTTGAAGTTGGCATCGACCCACAAGCCGCTGGCCGGCACCACTGACAACTGCTGTGAACCGGCCTGCGCATAGGCGCCAACCCGTGCGCGGCGATTGCCGATCACCCCATCGAACGGTGCGCGCAGTTCGGTGTAGCCGAGGTTCAGTTGCGCCAGATCACGTTCGGCCCGGGCTTGTTGAAGGGCGGCGCGGGCCTGTAGTTTCTGGGTGTCGATCACCGCCAGTTGGCGTTGCGCGGCGAGCAGTTCGGCCTGGGCGCGGGCACTGAGGGCTTGCGCTGTTTTGAAGGTCGCGTCGACGCGTTGTGCGCTTTCCACCGACACCGCATTGGTCGTCACCAGGCGTTTGTAGCGCGCGTTGTCATCCCGCGAGCGTGCGGTTTCTGCGCCAGCGGCGTCGATGCCGGCGCGGGCCTGACTGATCACCGCTTGTTGCAGTTGTTCGGTGGCGTCGAGGTTGGCCAGCAGCGCTTCTTCGGCGGCGACGGCACCTTCGGCTTTGGCGAGGTTGGCGCGATAGTCGCGGGCGTCGAGACGAATCAGCACGTCGCCAGCCTTGACGTGCTGGTTGTCGCTGACCAGCACTTCGTCGATGTAACCGGCGACTTTCGGCCCGATCACCGTGACATCGCCACCAATGTAGGCATCGTCGGTTTCTTCAAGAAAACGCCCTGTGCCCCACCAGTGCACGGCGTAGACCCCGGCGAAGATCAGCGCGAGCAATCCTGCGCCCGGAAGCAAAACGCGTTTAAGCAGGGGCGGCTTGGTCTTTACCACAACAGGTTCGAGGGTGGGCATGCTGGTCATGGCGGATTACCTGCGTAAGCGGATCGTTATTATGGCTGTAATATGACGTAGGTAATATTTAGTGGCAAATTATTTCTGGTGCCAATCGTCAGTTGTTCACTTGAGCCAGTGGCCCGGTGTGCTGCCGGTCATGGTTTTGAAGAAGGCGATGAAAGCGCTGTCGCTGGCAAAACCCGATTCGAACGCGCAGTAACTCAGGCTGCGCCCGGTGGCGAGCAATTCCATCGCGCGCATCAAGCGCCACTGCTGGCGCCATTGCTGATAACTCATGCCGGTTTCGCGCTGGAAGATTCGCCCGATGGTGCGGCTGCTGGCGCCGACCTGCTGCTCCAGTACTTGCAACTCTGGAGGCAGACGTTCAGGCGTTTTCAACAGTGGTGCCAGGCGCTTGTCCTGAGGTAACGGCAGCAGCATCGGTTGCTGCGCCGCTTCAGCGATTTCGCTCAGACACAGGCCGAGCAGGTGGGAGAGTTTGCCCTGCTGCCAATCGCTGGCGAAATCCGCCAGCGCCATCGGTTCCAGCACCGCACGCAACAACGGGCTGACTTCAATCACGCAGACCTGCTGCGGCAATGCGCTGCACAGCTCGGGGATCAAGTAGATCGAGCGGTAGTCGACGCTCTGTTGCATCACCGCGCGATGGCTAACACCCGGTGGAATCCACGCCGCCCGCGACGGCGGCAGCAGGCACAGTTGCTGCGCCAGGGTAATTCGCGTGCAGCCTTGGCGCGTGTACAGCAGTTGTCCGCGTTGATGGCGGTGCAGACCGGAATCGTGATCGCCCAAGGTCGAGGCGATACCGATCACTGGTGCGTCATAGCGATCTGCATCAAACGTTGCGTGGGCGTCGAGCCAAGCCATGGGTTGTCCGATTTAAGCGATAAATTGGCAGGATCTGGATAATACGCCAGTCAGCGATTCTTAAACTCCTCGGCGGTTTATGAAAGGAGTGACGAAGGATGCACAACAGAAATTTCTTGCGGCTGGCGATTGCGTTGCTGATGTTTCCGCAGATCGCGCAAACCCTGTACAGCCCGGCGCTCGGTGATATCGGGCGGGTGTTTAACGTTGGCCCGCAAGCCGCCGCGCAGACGTTGTCGGTGTATTTCCTCGCGTTTGCCGTCGGGGTGGTGGTGTGGGGGCGTTTATGTGATCGCATCGGTCGGCGCCCGGCGATGCTCGCAGGCCTGGCAATCTATGCGATTGCCACGCTTTTAGGCCTGCGGGTCGGCAGTTTCAACGGCTTGTTACTGGCGCAGATGTTGGCGGCCTTCGGTGCGGCGGTGGGTTCGGTGGTCACGCAGACCGTGTTGCGCGACCGCTTTAAAGGCGCCGAACTGGCGCAGGTGTTTTCCTTGGTGGGCATCGCGCTGGCGGCCAGCCCGGCGCTCGGCTTGTTCAGCGGCGCCAGTCTGGTTCAGGTTTTCGGTTATCGCGGTGTGCTTGGCGCGTTGCTGTTGCTGGCAACGCTGTTGTGGCTGTGGAGCTGGTACACCCTGGCGGAAACCCGGACAGCGCCAACCGGCCATGTCGGTTTGTTCGAAACCCTCGGGCGCATGTTGCATGACCCAGGAATCTGGCGCTCGGCGCTGTGGATCGCCTCGTTCAACGTGGCGTTGTTCAGTTATTACAGCCTCGCTCCGTTCATGTTTCAGCGGTTGGGCGTCAGTGCCAGCGCTTTCGGTTACAGCGGCGTGATCCTCGCGCTGGGCTCAGGTTTTGGCGCATGGCTGAACCGGCGCTTATTGACGGTCGGGTTCAAGGCATTGCAGTTGATTCGCCTCGCGGCTGGCATCGCCTTGCTTGGTGGTGTGGGCGTGTGGTCGCTGCAGGGCAGTGTCGCGTTCGTGCTGCCGATGCTGCTGGTGGTGTTGGCGTTTGGCCTGGCGATCCCGAACATTCTCGGTTCGGCCCTGGCCGATTACGCTGATCGATTGGGCACTGCCGGGGCGTTGTTGGGCTTGATGTATTACCTGCTGATCGGCGCGGGGCTGATGCTCGCCGGCTGGTTTCAGGCCCTCGGGGAAACCCTGATAACGTGCAGCGCCGTGGCCTTGCTGCTGACAATAAAGCCAGGCAAAGCAATTGTTTAAGAAATGTAAGCGCTGTAGGAAGCGTCTTGCTTTTGTGTGGGATGGCTCCGACTATCACGATCATTGATGACATGGCATTACGCCATTTGATGATCGCAAGGATGTTGCGTGCCGTTTCCGTTTCGCGCTGTTTTTCGCCGTGGTTCCCCGCTTTGCCCGCTGCTGTCGGCCTTTGTGTTGAGTGTCTGTGCCTCCTCGATTGAAGCTGCCGAACCTGTCGCGCCGGGCCAGGAAGTGCTGCGCCAGCAGCAACAGCAGCAGCGCGATCTGCAACAACTGCAACTTGAGCAAAGAAAGCGGCAACTGGAACGCGGCGCGTTCGGCCCGGCGCCGGTCACCCCGGCCATCCCGCCAACCGTCACCGCCGATGAACGTTGCTGGCCGTTGAGCGGTGCGCGCATCGGCGGCGTCACGCTGATCGACAGCGACAAACTCAACGCGCAGATCAAACCGCTGCTGGCGCCGTGCATGGGCGTCGGCCAGATCAATCATCTGCTGGCGACCATCACCGCGATCTACGTCGACAAGGGCTATATCGCCAGCCGCCCGTATTTGGTCAGTGCACCGGCAGCGGGGCAGTCGCTGGATATCCGCATTGACGAAGGTTACATCGAGTCCATCGAACTGGCCGATCAGAGCCAGCCGGTGTCGCTCGGGGGCGCGTTTCCAAACATGCTCGGCGAGCCGCTGAATCTGCGCGATCTGGAGCAGGGCCTCGATCAACTCAATCGCCTGCGCTCGATCGATCTCACCGCCGACATCGCCCCCGGCAGCCAGCCCGGCGCCTCGCGGATCATCCTGCGGTCGCGCACCGCCGCGCATTCGCGCTGGGCCTTGAACCCGGGGTTCGACAACCTCGGCAGCGCCAGCACTGGACGTGATCGCGACACCGTCAGCCTGAGCCTCGACAGCCCACTGCAACTCAACGACTTGTTAAGTCTCAGCGCCAGCGACACCCTCAATCAGGGTGACCGCTACAGCCGCAATGCCAGCCTGTATTACGCGATCCCCTACGGCTACTGGACCTACAGCGTGTTCGCCAGCCACGCCGAATATCGCGCGCCGTTCAAACTGCCGAGCGTGACCTTTCACAGCACTGGCATCACCGATCAGGTCAGCCTGCGCGCCGACCGTGTGTTGTGGCGCGACCAGAGTCGTCAGCTCAGCGCCAACCTGCAACTGGCGCACAAGGATGTCGACAGCTATCTGCAAGATGTTCGCCTCGGTATACAGAGCCCGACCCTGACCGTGGCCGAGGCCGGACTCAATCTGTTCTGGCTCGACCGCGCGGTGTGGAACCTTGACGTCAATTACGCCCAAGGCCTGCACTGGTTTGGCGCCGACGATGACTCACAACATCAGATCAACAACCTGCCCAGGGCGCAGTTTCGCAAATACCGCGCCGGCCTCAGTCAGTGGCGCAATGGTCAGCTTGGCGCGCAGGCCTGGCAGTGGCAGAGCCAGTTCAACGTGCAATACAGCCCGGACCCGTTGCCAGCCATCGAACAATTGCTCGGCACCGACGACTCGGCGGTGCGCGGCTATCGGGTCAGCAGTGCCTCCGGCGCCAGCGGCGCGATCTGGCGCAACACCTTGCGCCTGCCACTGCGCAGTGAATGGTCGCTGCAGATCACCCCGCGTGTGGGCCTCGACCACGGCTGGATCAAGGCCGATCACGGCGCGCAGGGCCAACGCCTGAGTGGTGCCAGTGTCGGCCTGAATCTGGGCTGGAAGAACCTGCAAGTGGACGTCGATTACCAGCGCGCCCTCAACACCCCGAACGGTCTGCAGCACGAGCCTGAAACCTGGCTGATGCGGGTGGGCCTGCAAATCTGAACAACGCAGTGAATAAACAGCCGTCGGATCTGAGCGCGTCAGCCACGGCCAAAGACTAAACGCGCGACGTGATGCCGTACTCACATGGAGACGTTTTTATGCCAGCACACACCTTTGCATTTCATCTTTCCCCTCGGGGTAAATTGCGCTGGGCGATTGCCAGCCTGTTCTTCGCCGTGCACCTGCCCAGCGCGCTCGCCGGCGGTGTCTTGGTCGCACCGGGACCCGGCGGCACCGCGCAATTGCAGACCCAGGGCGGTGTGCCCATCGTCAACATCGTCGCGCCCAACGGTTCGGGCCTGTCGCATAACCAGTTCCTCGACTACAACGTCGACCGCCAAGGCCTGGTGCTGAACAACGCCTTGCAGGCCGGGCAATCGCAACTGGCCGGGCAACTGGCGGCCAACCCGCAACTGCAAGGGCAGGCGGCGAGCGTGATCCTCAACGAAGTGATCAGCCGCAATCCTTCCGCCATCAATGGCGCGCAGGAAATCTTCGGCCGGCCCGCCGATTATGTGCTGGCCAACCCTAACGGCATCTCGGTCAATGGCGGTAGTTTCATCAATACGCCGAATGCCAATCTGGTGGTCGGTCGCCCGGAATTGAATGACGGCAAACTGCAAAGTCTGAACAGCCGCGATGCCAGCGGTCAGTTGCAGATTCAGGGCGGTGGCCTGCGCAACGGCGAGGGCTCGATCAACCTGATCGCGCCGCGTATCGACAGCCAGGGCGCGATCACTGCACGCGATCAGTTGAACCTCACGGTCGGGCGCAATCAGGTCGACTACGCCAGCGGCCAGGTGAAAACTGTTGATCCGGCGGGCAACACCGGCGATCAACGCATCGACGCCAGCCTGTTCGGCGCGATGCAGGCCGGTCGCATCAATATTGTCAGCACCGCCGAAGGCGCGGGCGTGCGGGTGGGCGCGGTACAAGTCGCCGGGCGTGACGGCGTGCAGATTCGTTCGGCCGGTGACCTCAGTGTCAGCGGTGAGGCCGTGGCCAACAGCCTCGACGTGACCCGCGCCGGTATCCGCAGTAGTCAGGGCGACGTCGGCTTGCACAGCGGCAAGGATCTGACGTTGGCCGCCACCGACGTCGCTGGTCGTGACGTCACGCTCGACGCCAAACGCAACCTGACTTTGTCCACCGTCGAAAGCCGCAAGCTTCAGGAAAAGCGCGAAAATTGGAACAACAGCACCATCGGCATTACCTGGGAAACTTACGATCGCACCCAGACCGACAGCGAATCGCGTCAGCACGGCAGCCAGATTATTGCCAGCCGCGACGCCAAGTTGTCGTCCGGCAAAGACACCGAACTGAAAGCCGCGAAAGTCGAAGCCGCGAATAATCTGAGCGTGCAAAGCGCTGGTGATCTGCGCCTGACTGCCGCTACCGAAAGCCATACGCAGACCGATCAAGGCAACCACCGCAAACACCTGTGGAAAGCCGACTGGAACAGCAGCAGCGAAGAACAGCGCAGCGTCACCAGCCAGTTGAAGGCTGGCAATATCGCCCTGCAAACCGCCGCGCTGTTGCGCTCCGAAGGCGCTGAGTTGAGCAGCGCCGGCGACCTGCAACTGGCCGGCAAACAAGTGGAAATCGCCACCGCCACACGGACTAATCGCAGCAGCGACAATCGCTATTCGGGTGATTTGGTCGGCGGTGGTTTCTTCGGCAAGACCGGCGATGCCGACAAGGGCAAGACCCAGCATCAGGGCAGCAAAATCAACGCCACCGGCAAACTGATCGTCAAGGCTGACGACGTGCGCATCAGCGGCAGCCAGGTGCGTGGCGGCACCGACGCCAGCGTGATTAGCGACAAGGGTTCGCTGGTGATCGATGGTGTGCAGGACACCTCGCACAGCAACAACCACGACAAGGACAGCAAATTCTTCGGCATTACCAAGGACGAGTCGCGGCAGAACAGTAAAGACAGCAGCACCGTGCGCAGCGAACTGGTGTCCGACAGCAACCTCGAGCTCAAGAGCGCCAAGGACATCGAGGTGGCTGGCTCGACGGTCAAGGCTGACGGTGCGCTGACAGCCGACGCGGCAGGCGACGTCAATGTGCATTCCGCGCAGAACACTCACGACAGCAGCGACACCACGCAAACCCGTGGCTTCGATGCGTACGCCAAAGAGCAAACGCCAGAGCAGTATCGCGCCGGGATTCATTACGAGGACAAACAGCAAACGGTTACTCGCAACGACGTCACCCAGCAGGGCTCCAGCCTCAGCGGTGGCAGTGTGCAGGTGAAGGCGGGCGGTGACGTTACGCTCAAAGGCGCAGAGGTGAAATCCACCGCTGGCGACACGACGTTGAGCGGCAAAAACGTGTCGTTGCTGGCCGAAACTGACAGTCATAAAACCTCCACCGACACCTCCAGCACCGGCGGTGGTTTCTACTACACCGGCGGTCTCGACCGTGCTGGCAGCGGCGTCGATTTCGCCCACAGCACGGCTCAGGATTCCACCAGCAAAACCACCGCGCGATCCACCAGTGTGCAGAGCAGCGGCGGCCTGACGATCAATGCCGACAAACTCGCTACCGAAGGTGCACAACTCAAGGCCGGCAACGGTCTGAACGTCGCCGCCAACGAGATCGACAACCGTGCGGCCAGCAACACTGACAGCAGCACGCATAGCGAGAGCAACTGGTCGGCGGACATCGGCGCCAACGTCGAATACAAAGACATTGCTCGGCCGATCGCCGGCGCGGTCAAGGATGTGCTCAACGGCAAGGTGCCGGACAAGGACGCACTGGCCAATCTCGGTCAGCCGAATGTCGGTATCGACGTTGCAGTAGGTCATGGCAGCGCCAGCAAAACCGAGCAGAGCAGCAACGCTGTGGTCAGCCGTTTTGACGGCGGCACTGTCGATGTGAAAACCACTGGCAGGCTGCATGACCAGGGCACGCAATACAACGCCAGCGCCGGCCAAGTGAACATCAGCGCTGACAAACTGCTTGCCGACGCTGCGAGCAACACGCACAACAGCAGCGCTAACGCGGTGGATGCCAAGGTCGACGTGCGCGTCTACACCAAGACCGGTGAAGACGTGAACGTCGCTGGCAGCGGCGCGGGTGGCAGCAGTGCGTCGAGCAAGGACAGTTCCACCGCCGTCGTCGGCGCTTATGCCGGCAGCCAGGGTGTGAACATCAAGATCGGCGGTGATGCGCAGTTCGAAGGCAGCCGTTTCGACGGCGGGCAGGGCGGTGTAAGCATCAAGACTGGTGGTGACTTGGCGCTGAATCAGGCCAACGACCGCCAGAGCAACAATGACAGCAGCTTGCGCGGCACTGGCTCGCTGACGGTCGGCACTTTGCCGGGGACCGATGGCACCAACGTCGATCTCGGCGCCGGTTTCCAGCTCGATCACACCGGCAAGCAAAGCACTGACACCCAGGCTCACGTTGCGAGCATCAGCGGCAACGGCCCGGTGCAGTTGAGCAGCGGCGGCAATCAGCTGCAGCAAGGCACGAAAATCGACAGCGCTGGCGCCATCGATCTGCACGCCGACGGCAAACTTGATCTGCAAGCAGCCACCGACACCCACACCGCCAGCGGCAGTAATCTCGGCGGTGGTTTGAAGGGCGGCGGCAGCAAAACCAGCAGCGAGAAGAGTCGTGATCAGGGCGGCAATCTGAGCGGCAATTTCAATATCGGTCGGGTCAACGAGCAGTCGCAGACCCTCACCGGTGGCCAACTCAACAGCCAGAACGGCATCGTCTTGAGCGGTGATTCGATTCACCTGCAAGGCACGCAAGTCAGCGCACCGACCGTCAGCATCGACGCGCAGAAGGGCGGCTATGTGCAGGAATCGGCGCAGTCCACCGACCACCGCAATAACTGGAATGTCGCGCTCAACGCCGGCGGCAACCTGAGCAGCAAAACCCCGACCGCCGCAGATGAGAAGGCCAGCAGCGATCACGGTTTCAATGCTGGGGCGAAAGTCGGTGTGGATTACTTGCAAGGCAGCACCCAGCAGAACAGCCAGATCAAGGCTGACAGCGTGGTGTTGAACAGCGCCGCTGATGCACAGCTGGCGGGTGCGCGGATCGACGCGAAAAATGTCAGCGGCAAGGTCGCGGGTGATTTGACCGTCGAGAGCCGTCAAGACTCGAGCAACCACGCCAAGGTCGATGTCGATCTGGGCCTGACCGCGAAGAAAAATCCACCGAGCGAAAAAGAGAAGCTCGCCGGCACCGACTACAAGCCGACGCTGAACGCGCAGGGGGAATATGCGCACAAGAACAGCGTGGCGCAGGCGTCCGGGATCAGTGCCAGCCAAGGCGTGAACCTCGCAGTTGGCGGCGCGACACAACTGACCGGCGCGCGGATTTCGGCGACGCAAGGGAAGGTCGATCTGGGTGGTTCGAAGGTCAGCAGTGCTGATCTGAGCAACCGCGATTATGACGTGAAGGCAGGCCTGGATCTGCCGCATAAAGCTGAGGAAAACGCACCGAAGGTTTCCCTGGAAAACGGCAACCTGAAAGTCGGGCCGGTTACCCTTAGCGGGCATCTGGACACCCAGACCCTGCAAGCCGGGATCGACGAAAAAGGCTGACTCACTGGCCAGTGATGGATGCACTTGAACCCGCATCCACCACCAAACCCTGTGGGAGCGAGCCTGCTCGCGAAAGCGTCCATCCAGTCAATGCAATGAGTGACTTATGTACCGCCTTCGCGAGCAGACTCGCTCCCACTTTGGTTTTGCGCCGGGCGTTAAAACTCGACTATCTTGCGCCTCTTAAATGCCATGGAGGCAAACAATGAAAATAGCATCCGCCGTTTTACTCGGGACTTTGCTGATCACTCAAACATCCGTGTCCTTCGCGGATAACAGCAACGGCAAAAATCTCTATTCGCAGCGCTGCGCTGTGTGCCACGGCGCCGATATAAAGGGCACCGGGCCGCTGGCGCACAAAAGCAATCCGCCCACACCTGACCTGACAACCTCCGCGTTCAAAAAACGCCTGAATGAATACCCGGGCGTGATTGTGTCGTCGATCATCCTTCGCCCAAACGGCAACCTGATACCGAAAACGCTAAAGGAAAACGGGGTAAAAATACCGCCGCACGCCTGGAGTGTTAAGGATCTGCGTGATCTCCATGAATACATGAGTGGGGTGATTTCGATAAAACGCTGAGCTGCACAGGTGACCCGGACGGTCGGTCGAGGAATCCATTGCTTCGCCTTAATAGGAAGCATTACTATTCATGCCCCTTTCCTCAGCACGCCGCCAAAACCCCCATGCGTCCCCGCAGACCCGGCTTTTTCGAGCACTACGAAGAGTTGATCGGCACCTGGACTCGTCGCCTGCGCAATCGCGCGCAGGCCGAGGATCTGGCGCACGACACCTTTGTGCGGGTGCTTGAGTCGGATTCGGCGGCGGTGCAGCAGCCACGGGCGTATTTGCACCAGACCGCGCGCAATATCGCGGTCGACGGTTATCGGCGTGAGGATCGGCGCGGCGCTATGGAGTCGCAGGACATCGATCACAGTGAGTCGTCAATCGGCGACCCTGAGCATTACATGCATGCGATCCAGCTGGCCGATTCCATCGAACGGGCGCTCAGCGAGTTGCCGGTCAATTGCCGGAAGATTTTTGTCTGGCAGAAGATCGAAGGCCTGACCCAGGCCGAAATCGCCGAACGCCTGGGGCTGTCCAAGAACATGGTCGAAAAGTATATGATCCGCACCCTTCGGCATCTGCGTGATCGCCTCGACGGATTGCAGTCATGAACCGCCGCAGTTTTTCATCCCCAGCCCAACAGGACATTCCATGATGGATATTCGTGATTGCGCGTGCGGGCAAACAACGGTGCGCGATGACGCGGCTCGCTGGTTTGTGCGTTTGCAGGAGCCGGCCGTCAGTGCCGACGAGCAGCAGCGCTTTGACGCCTGGCTGAATGAACATCCGCAGCACCGTAACGAATTTCAGTTGCTGCAGGGCTTGTGGTCGGCGGCCGATCTGCTCCCGGCGCCACGCCTCAAAGCCCTCGCTGAAACCCCGCCGAACCGTCGCCAACGCCGTCCGTTGTTGCGTTATGCCGTGGCTGCGAGTGTGCTGGCGGTGGCGCTCGGGCTGGGCTTGTTCAGTGGCTTGAATCATCCGGGCGGCTACAGCGCCGAGTTCGCCACGGCGTTGGGCGAGCGCAAACATGTGGCACTGCCGGACGGTTCGGTGATCGATTTGAACAGCCGCAGCCGCTTGCAGGTGCGCTTTGAACAGGATCGGCGGCTGATCGAGTTAAGTGAAGGTGAGGCGATGTTCAGCGTCGCGCACGACACTTCGCGACCGTTCGTGGTCGAGGCCGGCAGCGGCAAGGTCACGGTCACCGGCACGCGTTTTGATGTGCGCCGCGACGTCACGCAAACCCGCGTGGCGGTTGAGCAGGGCACAGTGAAAGTGCAGGGGCGTGATGCGCCGGACAATCAATTCATCAACCTGACCGCCGGCCTCGGCACCTCTGTCGATGCACACGGTAAAGTCGCCGCCGCCTACTCGGTCAATCCAGCAGAACTGACGGCATGGCGCAGCGGCAAACTGGTGTTCAACAACGCCAGCCTCAGCGAAGTCGCGGTCGAAGTGTCGCGTTATCGTGAGAAGCCGCTGACTGTTGCCAACCCGGCCGTGGCCAGTCTGCGCCTGACCAGCGTGTTCAAATCCGACAACACCGATGCCTTGCTCAAAGCCTTGCCGAGCATCCTGCCGGTGGCCGTTCGCACCCTTGCCGATGGCAGTCAGGAAATAATCTCAAAATAAAATTCAGGTTTTTTTCGAGTTCAGCGTCTTCCTGTACAACTGCAACTGGTTTGCATTAACAGCCGCACACTCTTGCGATTCACAGGACTACGTACGACGTGAAGAACACCCCTGCCAACAACAAAAAATCCCCTTGGCTGCCGCTGGCTCTTGCGCTGGCGGTCAACGCTGGCATGCCGCTGGCGTTCGCCGGTGAAGCCATTCATATCCGTGCGCAGCCACTGGGCCAGGCCCTGAGCGAACTGGGCCAGCAGACATCGCTGCAAGTGTTTTTCAGCCCGGATCTGGTCGCCGGCAAACAGGCCCCGGCGGTCGATGGTGATATCTCCCCGGAGCAGGCGCTGCGCCAATTGCTGCAGGGCAGTGGTCTGGATTATCAGATCAACGAAGGTTCGGTGACGCTGTCGCCTGCCGCAACCTCCGCCGCCAGCAACGGCCCGTTGGAACTGGGCGTGACCGACATCAAAGTGGTCGGTGACTGGCTAGGCGATGCCAACGCCGCCGTGGTGCAGAACCACCCCGGCGCGCGCACGGTGATCCGCCGCGAAGCGATGGTTGAACAGGGCGCAATGAACGTCAGTGACGTGCTCAAGCGTGTGCCGGGCGTGCAGGTGCAGGACTCCAACGGCACCGGCGGCAGTGACATTTCCCTCAATGTCGGCGTGCGCGGTCTGACTTCGCGTCTGTCGCCGCGCTCCACCGTGCTGATCGATGGCGTGCCGGCGGCGTTTGCCCCATACGGCCAGCCGCAACTGTCTATGGCGCCGATTTCCTCGGGCAATCTTGACAGCATCGACGTGGTACGCGGCGCCGGTTCGGTGCGTTATGGGCCGCAAAACGTCGGCGGGGTGATCAACTTCGTCACCCGGGCGATCCCGGAAAAAGCCACCGGTGAAATCGGCACCACCCTGGAAACCACCCAGTACGGTGGCTGGAAACACATCGACACCGCGTTCCTCGGCGGCACTGCCGACAATGGCATGGGCGTGGCGTTGCTGTATTCCGGCGTCAACGGTAACGGTTACCGCGAGCGCAACAACGGCAACGACATCGACGACGTGCTGCTCAAGACTCATTGGGCGCCGACCGATCAGGACGACTTCAGCCTCAACTTTCACTACTACGACGCCACGGCCGACATGCCCGGCGGTCTGACGCAGAAGCAGTACGACGCCAAACCGTACGACTCGGTGCGTGATTACGACCAGTTCACCGGTCGGCGCAAAGACGTGTCGTTCAAGTGGATCCGCCAGATCGACGAACGCACCCAAGCGGAAATCCTCACCTATTACACCGACAGTTTCCGTGGCAGCACCATCGCCGCCCGCGACCAGAAAACCCTCAGCTCCTATCCGCGCTCCTACTACACCCTGGGTATCGAGCCACGGGTGTCGCGGGTCTTCGATGTCGGCCCGACCACGCAGGAAGTCAGCGTCGGTTATCGCTACCTGAAAGAGGCGATGCACGAATCGTCGAGCCGTGTGGCGCTGGTCAACAACCAGCCGGTGCTCACGCCGACCTCCGACGGCCATGTGTTCCAGGACCGCACGGGCGGCACCGAGGCCAATTCGGTCTACCTCGACAACAAGATCGACGTCGGCAACTGGACCATCACCCCGGGCATTCGCTTCGAACACATCAGCACCGACTGGCATGACCGCGCCGTGCTCGACACGGCCGGTAAACCGGTGCAGGCGAAAAACCGCAGCATCGAGAGCAACGAACCGTTGCCGGCGCTGAGCGTGATGTATCACCTGTCGGACGCCTGGAAACTGTTCGCCAACTACGAAACTTCGTTCGGCAGCCTGCAGTATTTCCAGCTCGGCCAGGGTGGTTCGGGGGATCAGACCGCCAACGGTCTGGAGCCGGAAAAGGCCAAGACCTACGAGATCGGCACGCGCTACAACGACGATGTGTGGGGCGGGGAAGTGACGCTGTTCTACATCGACTTCGATGACGAGCTGCAATACATCAGCAACGATGTCGGCTGGACGAATCTCGGCGCGACCAAGCACCAGGGCCTTGAAGCGTCGGTGCATTACGACATGGCGGCGCTCGATCCACGTCTAGACGGTTTGACCGCCAACGCTGGTTTCACCTACACCCGTGCGACCTACGAAGGTGAGATTCCGGGCTTCAAGGGCCGTGATCTGCCGTTCTATTCGCGGCAGGTGGCGACCGTCGGGTTGCGTTACGACATCAACCGCTGGACCTACAACATCGACGGTTTCGCTCAGTCGAAACAGCGCTCGCCGGGCACCGGTGTGAATGCCGACGGCAGTTTCAACGGCAACTACATCACCGATGGCACGGCAGATGGGCAATATGGCGACATCCCGGGTTACGTGACCTGGAACGTGCGTGGGGGTTATGACTTCGGGCCGCAGGTGTCGAATTTGAAACTGGGCGCCGGGGTGAAGAACGTCTTCGACAAGCAGTACTTCACCCGCTCCAGCGACAACAACTCGGGGATGTATGTCGGCGCGCCGCGTACGTTCTTTGTGCAGGCCAGTGTCGGCTTCTAAAGCATAAGATCAAAAGATCGCAGCCTGCGGCAGCTCCTACATTGGAATGCGTTCCTGTAGGAGCTGCCGCAGGCTGCGATCTTTTGCTTCAGACTTTCAGGACTTTGCCGCCGATGGCCACTGCCACCAACAGCACCGCCATCAAGCCAAAGGCAAAACTCAAACTGCTGGCATGCGCTACAAAGCCGATCACCGCCGGCCCCGCCAGAATCCCTGCATAACCCAGCGTGGTAATGGCCGGCACCGCGATGCTTTCCGGCATCACCGTCTGCTTGCCCACTGCCGTGTACAGCACTGGCACGATGTTCGAGCAACCAGCGCCGACCAACGCGTAACCGACCAGCGCCGCTTCCCAGCTTGGCGCGAATGTCGCCAGAAACAGGCCGGCCGCTGCTAACAGACCACCAAACAAAATGATCCGCGTTGCACCGACCATCCGCACAATCCGGTCACCCATTAAACGTCCGGCCGTCATGGTCAATGCAAACGCCGCATAACCCAGCCCTGCGTACGCCGTGTCGATCCCGCGTTCCTGCGCCAGAAACACCGCACTCCAGTCCAGCGCCGCGCCTTCAGTCAGGAACACGATGAAGCACATCCCGCCGATAAACAGCACGATGCCATGAGGGATGGCGAATGCCGGTCCAGAGCTTTCACTGCCGTAGGGCAACATGTGCGGCACGCACTTGAACAGCGCCGCGATCAGCACGACGACCACCACCAGCATGGCGGCCAGTGGCGTCAAACCCAGGCCGAGCAAGGCACTGACACCCGCCGCGCCGACAATCCCGCCGAGACTGAACAAGCCGTGGAAACCCGACATCATGTTCTTGCCGCTGGCGCGCTCGACGATCACCGCTTGCAGGTTTACCGTCGAATCCACCGTGCCGAGGCCGGCGCCGAACATGAACAGCGTGGCGATCAACGCCGGTATCGACGACACCGTAGCCAGCAACGGCAGCGCCGCGCAGATCAACAAGGTGCCGCCGGTAGCGACGCGCCGACAGCCAAACCGTGTGGCCAGAATCCCCGCTAGCGGCATCGCCAGAATCGAACCGACCCCCAAGCACAACAGCAGCAAGCCCAACGTGCCTTCATCCAGTCCGGCGCGGGCCTTGGCGTACGGCACCAAGGGCGCCCACGCGGCGATGCCGAGCCCAGCGATGAAAAAGGCGATGCGCGTGGACATCTGTTGCAGGCGTCCGGGGACGAAAGTGTCTTGGGGGTTGAGGCTGGTCATATCGATCCTTGGCAAAAAACTTCGCGTCCCCGAAGGACATTGATTCAGCGACGAGGTTCGATCGCCGGCCATTCGGGGAAGTACAGACAACATCCTACCCTGTGGGAACAGAGACTCACCAATAAGCGGTCATGGACATCCCCCTGTGGGAGCGAGCCTGCTCGCGCAGGCGCAGTGTCAGCTGAAAAATATATCGACTGACACACTGCATTCGCGAGCAAGCTCGCTCCCACAAGGGATTGCGTTTTACAGTGGCCTTCTTCGGCGACAGGGGCAAACACTGATGACGCAATTCTACGATGCACGCGGCAATATCTATGGCGTGATCTCGCCCACCGAATTACGCGAGGCGGGCATCGATTTGCCATCCGGCGCCACCGAATGCGCCTCGTCGCGTCAGTCCTGGAGCGCGGCTGCAATCAAACTCTGCTGTGACTGGCCCGAAGGCCAGCGCCCGGCGAACAGCAAATCCCACCGCAGCGACGGCCTGCTGATCGGACCGTTCCAGACGTCGCCGCCATTCGACGTGCTGATCGTCAACACCGACGGCACCCTCGCCGAGCGCAGTGGCAACGGCCTGACGATTTTCTCGCAGGCGCTGACCGAGCAAGGCTTGATGCCGGAGGAGGGTGCGTTGGTGCGCGTGCATCACGACAAGGGTGACGCGGTGGAGACCTCGGTGAAACCGGCCGAAGTCGAAGGCGTTGAAGGTTTCTGGCTTGATCTCGGCCAACCGCGATTCGGGCCGGATGCCGTGGGCGCGCAGGTGGTTGAGAGCCTTCAGTTCAACGGTCGGGACGTGAGCCACGTCGCGCCCTTGGCACAACTTGATTGCGAGTGGGCGCACAGCCAGTTCGTGCGCATCGGCAACCCGCATTGCGTAACCCTGCTCGCCGACGAAGCGGCGTTGCCGAGCAACGAGCCGATGCGTGAATCCCCCCTGAGCGAAGGGTTGACTGCAATCGCCTACGCCATGCCCACCGGTGGCGGTGATCCGTGCCCGGCGGGCGTCAATCTGCAATGGGCGGTGCTGGAGTCGCCGCAGCGAATCCTCGCCCGGGTGTTCGAGCGTGGCGAAGGGCCGACGGCTTCATCCGGGACCAGCGCCAGTGCGGTGGCTTGCGCGGCGTGGCGAGTGGGTTGGGTCGCGGCGGGAGAAGTGCAAGTGGTCATGCCCGGTGGCACGGCGCCGATTTTGCTGGAAGAGGCGGACGGAGAATTAGTGCGGGTCAGATTGTTTGGTACGGCGCGGTTGATGGGCTGAATTCAAAACCGCCATCGCTGGCAAGCCAGACTCCCACAGGGTTTTGTGGTGAACACAAATAGTATGTTCAAGCACATAACCCTGTAGGAGTGAGCCTGCTCGCGATAGCGGAAATACATTCAACATAATATCGCTTGATACACCGCTATCGCGAGCAGGCTCACTCCTACAGTGGATAGTGGCTGTACTCAGTTTTGTGTTCAGCATCAAACCCTGTGGGAGTCTGGCTTGCCAGCGATGGGGCCATCGGCCTCAACACAAGTCTCAGCTCAGCGCGGTACTGAATTCCACCACCGGCATCTGCCGCTTCATCAACACCTTGCCGCCACGAATCGAATACAACGGCAGCCCCTGACTACGAATTACCTCGTAATCGCTGTCCGCCGACAGAATCAGCAGATTCGCCGGACGCCCCTGTTCCAGGCCGTAACGCTCACCCAAGTGCATGGCTTTGGCGCTGTTGTCGGTGACCAGATCCAGCGCACTTTGCAGGTTGCGGTAACCGAGCATGTGGCAAATATGCAGCCCCGCCTCAAGCACTCGCAGAATGTTGCCGTTGCCCAGCGGATACCACGGGTCGACGATGGAATCCTGACCGAAACACACGTTCATGCCGGCTTCGAGCAGCTCATTCACGCGGGTCACGCCACGGCGTTTGGGAAAGTTGTCGAAGCGCCCTTGCAGGTGAATGCTCTCGGTCGGGCAGGAGACAAAACTGATCCCGGAGTGGCCGAGTAAACGGAACAGTTTGGCGCAGTAGGCGTTGTCGTAGGAACCCATCGCCGTGGTGTGGCTAGCGGTGACCAGCGCGCCCATGTCGCGGCTGCGCGCTTCTTCGGCGAGCACTTCGAGGAAGCGCGAATGCGGGTCGTCGGTCTCGTCGCAATGCACGTCGACCAGGCAACCGGTGCGCTCGGCCAGGTCCATCAGGAACTTCACCGAACTCACGCCCTGATCGCGGGTGTATTCGAAATGCGGAATCCCGCCGACCACGTCGGCGCCCATGCGAATCGCCTCTTCCATCAGCTCGCGGCCATTGCGGAACGACTCGATGCCTTCCTGCGGGAACGCGACGATTTGCAGGTCGATAAGGTGACGGCTCTCCTCGCGCACTTCGAGCATGGCTTTGAGCGCGGTGAGTTGCGGGTCGGTGACGTCGACGTGGGTGCGCACGTGCTGGATGCCGTGGGCGGCCAGGGCCTGAATGGTTTTCTTCGCGCGGGTCTTGGTGTCTTCTTCGGTGATGGTGACCTTGCGCTCGCCCCAGCACTCGATGCCTTCGAACAATGTGCCGCTCATGTTCCAGCGCGGCTCGCCAGCGGTCAGCGTGGCGTCGAGGTGAATGTGCGGTTCGACGAAGGGCGGCACCACCAGATTGCCGCCGGCATCGAGGTCATCCGGGCCAAGGGTCGGCGCTTCGGTCTGCCGGGCGATGCTGCGGATCAGACCGTCTTCAAGGTGCAATTCGTGCAAACCTTCCTGGTTGCGCAAACGGGCGTTGATGATGTGCATCAGGCGAGTCCTTTTTATAAGTCTTGTAGTGGCGCGGTCGCGCTGCGAGCGCCGAGTACGCCGGTGACGATGACATACGTTAGCGCGGCAGCAGCGATCCCTACCAGCGGCGCGACCCACGGCGAGCTGAACGCGGCGACGGTGCCGACCGCATAGGCCCCGAGTCCCGGCCAGTTGAACGCCGGTAACCGTGCGTCGGCCAGGCGCGGATAACGCCCGCGCCAACGGAAGAAGAAGTCCGCCATGATCACCCCGCCAATCGGCGGAATCACCGTGCCGAGCAGAATCAGGTAAGGCACCAGCATGTCGTACATGCCCAGCAGTGCGAGCAGAGTGCCGATCACCGCACCGGCGAGGGTCACGGTTTTACGTCGGCCGGTGCGCAGCAGATTGCAACCAGCGACGGCGAAGTTGTAGATGGTATTGTCCTGGGTGCTCCAGATGTTCAGCAACAACATGGCCATCGCGGCCATGGCGAAACCTTGTAACAGCAGCACTTCAACCACGTCGGGTTGTTGGTAGACGATGGCGCCATACGCACCGATCAGCACCATTAGGCCATTGCCGATGAAGAAACCGATCAGGCTGGCCAGCACCGCCACCCGCGCCGAGCGCGAGAAGCGTGTCCAGTTGGTCGCCTGCGTGGCGCCGCTGACGAAGGTGCCGAACACCAGAGTAATCGCCGTCGACCAGTCCAGCGAACCTGTCGGGACGACGCTGAGCAAACCTTCGAAACCGCCGACTTTCACCGTCGCCACCCACATCGACAGCATCAGTAGCAACATCATCGCCGGCACCGCGATGTAAGACAGAATCTCCAGTCCGCGATAACCGACGTAGGCCGTGGCGCAGAACAGCAGACCGAACAGGACCATCAGGCCGAGCACCGTACTTTCGTCGAGATTGAAATATTTACCGATCACCACGGCAGCCGTCGCCGTGCCCCAGGCGTACCAGCCGATCTGGGTGAAACCGAGGATCAGGTCGCTGAGCTTGCTGCCAACTTCGCCGAAGCAGAAGCGCCCCATCAGCACTGAATTGAGGCCGCTTTTGAAGGCGATGTAACCCAGGCCCGCCGCATACAAACCGAGTAACAAATTGCCGACGACGATCACCGCCATCATCTCGGCGAAACTGAACGCCACGCCGAGCTTACCGCCGGCAAACATGGTCGCGGTGAAAAATGTGAAACCGAGCAGCACCATCGCCGTCGAGGCCAGGCCTTTGCGTGCATGCATGGGGACTTCGCTGAGGGGGTAATCGTTGCCGGGATCGTTCTGCGTCATGGGGCGGTCCTTGCTGGAGTGGAGGAGACGCGGGGGAGGGTTGCAGTGGTCGTGCCAAATGCCGGATGGCGCGGGTTATGTATAGACGAGTCGCGTCGGCAAGCGCGAAAACAGTGCACCTGAATACACCGGAGCCCCAATGTAGGAGCTGCCGAAGGCTGCGATCTTTTGATCTTGTTTTTGATCGTTCCCAAGCTCTGCGTGGGAATGCTGCCCGGGACGCTCCGCGCCCCACTTCAAAGCCGAACGCGGAGCGTCCGTTGAGGCATTCCCACGCAGAGCGTGGGAACGATCAAGGTCAGAGGAAGCGCAGCAGGGCGGCGACGATGGCTTCGGGGGCGTCTTCCTGGACGAGGTGTCCGGCGTTGGCAATCGGGTGGAATCGTGACCCCGGGATCATTTGATGTAACGCGCGGCCACGCTCGATGGGAATCCACTGATCCTGCTCGCCCCAGAGAATCTGTACCGGGCAGCGGATCGTTGGATACAGGCTTTCTGCTTCTCGGGTATAGCGCTCATCCATCTGCGCAATCTGCCGATAGAACGCCGCTTGCCCCGGATCGCCAAGCCACGGCTGCACATAGGGTGCGAGTTCGTCGTCGGGGATATCCCGGTGAATCGCCCCGCGAATATAGGTCGGCACGATGGCGCGCTGAATGTAGTCGGGGATGCCACTAAACGCCGCTTCATGCTGACGCACATGCTGCACGAATGGCGAACCCCATGGTGTCAGCGCGACCGGATCAATCAGGGTCAGGCTGCGGTAATCCCTGCCGTTGAGCAGATGTGCGCGCAGCACGGTGGCGCCGCCGAAGTCGTGGGCGACGACGTCAGGGCGTTGCAGATTCCAGTGATCGAGCAGTTGCGTCAGCAGGTGATTTTGCACACCGAGGGAGACATCGGCGTCCGGTTGCTCGGAGCGCCCGTAGCCCAGCAGATCGAAGTAATGCACCCGATGCGTGGCGAAAAAGTGCGGTGCGATCCGATGCCACACGTATGACGAAAACGGCGTGCCATGCACGAACACCAGCGGCGGGCCATCGCCGCGCACGGCATAGCGGACCTGTCGGCCGTTGAAGTCAAAGACCTGATCCAGCAGCCAGTCTGTCATGGGCCTGTCCTCTTGGCGGGTGGGAGCCAAAAAGCATAGGCGTAAAAAAACAGCCGTGAAGGCTGTTCTATGGCAAATCACTGTTTCCTTGTGGGAGCGAGCCTGCTCGCGAAAGCGGTGTGTCAGTCGATATCAATGTCGGCTGACACACCGCTTTCGCAAGCAGGCTCGCTCCCACAGGAGTATCTGGGTTCAGAAGTTACTCACCGCGATAGATGCAACCGCTGGTGCAGGTCTCGTGAATACGGATCGCGCTCAGTTCCGGCAGCAACGGCTTCATTTCATTCCAGATGAATTTGGCCAGTACTTCGCTGGTCGGGTTTTCCAGACCGGGAATGTCGTTCAGGTAGTTGTGATCGAGACGCTCGTACAGCGGCTTGAAGATCGCCTTGATTTCAGAGAAGTCGCGGATCCAGCCGGTGTGCGGATCGAGGTCGCCGCTGAGGTGAAGCGCCACTTTGAACGAGTGACCGTGCAGACGCCCGCACTTGTGGCCGTCCGGGACGTGCGGCAGGCGGTGGGCGGATTCGAAAGTAAATTCCTTGAAGATTTCCACAGTATTTTCGGCTCTGTTCAGATGGCGTTCGCCGCAGCGATTCGGGCAGGCGGCGAGTTTATCAGCTTGTGTTTGACCGTGCTGACTAAAGGGTCAGCAAGCGCTCGGCGAGGCGACCATTGGCAGTCAGTTCAAGAAATTCATCGCCCAAGCGGCGGC
Organism: Pseudomonas sp. B21-041; assembly: GCF_024748675.1. Classification (NCBI taxonomy): domain Bacteria; kingdom Pseudomonadati; phylum Pseudomonadota; class Gammaproteobacteria; order Pseudomonadales; family Pseudomonadaceae; genus Pseudomonas; species Pseudomonas sp. B21-041. The sequence goes on along the minus strand of NZ_CP087175.1, from coordinate 4,187,086 downwards.
TCTCGTCCATCGCTGCGTGCCAGTATTTCTGCCGGCTCGCTGCATCGCCCATAAAGCGCTTGAAGTCGTTGCGGTCAGGCAATTTGCCGTAGGGCAGGCGCGCCAGATATTCCTTCGACGGCGCGAGCAGCAGCACGTCCTGCAAGCGCTCCACCGAGGCCTTGCGCCACGGCAGGGTCTTGTCGAACCAGCCCGGAATGACCCGGTCGGTGAAGTGCGGATAGAGCACGATGCCGTCACCGCTGTAGGGCAGGTCGAGGTGATAATCGAGCAGACCACCATCGCGGAAAGTGCCAGCACCGGCGCCCGGCAAATCCCGTACACCTTCCATGACCATCGGGATCGAACCCGAGGCGAGCAAGGCCTGACGCAGGTTGCTGGCATTCAGGGCGACGAAGCGCGACGGGAAGTCGTTCAGCGCATTCACCGGCGGGGCCAGGCGTGGGTCGTGGATGATCAAGCGTTCGAAGTGTCGCGACAGGCGCGCGCGGCCGCGCAAGTTGTCGGCGATCACCGAACCCAGCGCCAGACCCAGGCGACCGCGATGGTCATCAGCCAGGCGCCCCTGACTTTTCACCACCATGATGTTCAGGCGGTAATGCGCGTTGTCGAGGATGCTCGCGTCGCGGCCGTCGAGCAGGTCATGGAGCATGCGCTGCGAGCTCTGACTGATCTCGGCCATGGTCACGCCTTTGTTGAAGTTCTGCTCGGCGTACAGATGGCCGAGACGCCGGAGGCCTTCGGCGGCGTCCGGCAGGCAGGCACTGGCGAAGCGCCAGGAACCGACCGAGGCGCCGATCAGCGAACGCTCGCGCGGCGCGCTGGGCAGCCATTCACCGAACAGCGCCAGATCCAGCCCCTGAATCCCCAACGCCTTCGGCCCACCGGCAGCGCCGGGCAGGGTGCCGACGTCGGCGGCATTCAAGCCTTGGGCACGAATGCGCGCCATGGCGCGTGGGCCGGCTTTGAGGGTGAGGGCGGGGAATTTGATGTGGATGGCGGTCATACCGGTCTCGATCGTTAGCAAGCGAACAATTATAAGCACATGTTACAAAATCCTGTAGGAGCAGCCTTCGGCAGCTCCTACACGGGGATATGTATTGAGCGGGAGCAATGATGGCAATTCAGTTTCAGTTAAGTTCATCCCGCTAAGGTGCCCACCGTATGCAACACATAAAAATATGGAGACACCATGAAAACCCTGACTGCCCTGTCCATTGCCTCGATTATCGGTTTCACTGCCAGCCTTGCCCATGCCCGCGATCTCGGCCCTGACGAAGCCCTGCGTCTGCGCGACGCTGGTACTATCGTCTCCTTCGAGAAGCTCAACGCCACCGCGTTGGCCAAACACCCGGGTTCGACGATCACTGAAACCGAGCTGGAAGAAGAGTACGGCAAGTACAGCTACCAGATCGAAATGCGCGATCCGCAGGGCGTCGATTGGGATCTGGAATTAGACGCGGTGACTGGGCAGGTTCTCAAGGATCATCAGGATAAGTAATGAAGGTTAATGTTCGCGCCACCAGCCGTACGGCATTGGCGCTGGTGATTTTCTGCTCGGCCGCGATGGCACGTGACCTCGATCAGGACGAAGCCCTGAGTCTGCGTGAGAAGGGCGTGATCCTGCCGCTGGAGCAAGTGCTGCAGCAGGCGCTGGATCGCTATCCCGGCGCAAAACTGCTGGAAGTCGAGCTGGAAGAAAAACACGACGTCTATATTTATGAAGTCGAGTTGCTGACCGTCGAAGGTGTCGCCCGTGAGCTGCACTTGAAGGCCGATACCGGCGAACTTGTGAAAGACAAGGAAGATTGATCGATGCGTTTGCTTTTGGTGGAAGACCACGTACCGCTGGCCGACGAATTGCTCGCCAGCCTGCAACGACAAGGTTACGCGGTCGATTGGCTGGCGGACGGTCGTGATGCGTTGTATCAGGGCAGTAGCGAGCCCTATGACCTGATCATTCTCGACCTCGGCCTGCCGGGTGTGCCGGGGCTTGAGGTGTTGGCGCAGTGGCGCGCCGGCGGTCTGGCGATTCCGGTATTGATTCTCACCGCGCGTGATTCCTGGGCCGAGCGCATCGAAGGTCTGAAGGCCGGCGCCGATGATTACCTGACCAAACCGTTCCACCCCGAAGAGCTGCAGTTGCGCATTCAATCGCTGCTGCGCCGCTCCAAAGGCCAGGCCAATCAGCCGACATTGCAGGCGGCCGGTCTGCATCTGGACGAGGGTCGGCAATGCGTGGTGCGCGACGGCGCCGATATTCAACTGACTGCCGCCGAGTTCCGTCTGCTGCGTTATTTCATGCTGCACCCGGAGCAGATTCTCTCCAAAAGCCATCTCGCCGAACACCTCTACGACGGTGAAACCGAGCGCGATTCCAACGTCCTCGAAGTGCACGTCAATCACCTGCGGCGCAAGCTCGGCAAAAGCGTGATAGAAACCCGTCGCGGCCAGGGTTACCTGTTCGGCGGGCAGGCTTCGTGAGGTCGATCCAGCGCCGCTTGAGCCTGGGTTTGATCAGCGTGATGGTGGTCGTCGGTGTGGTGGTGGCGCAAACCAGTCTGTGGTTGTTCGAAGTGGGTTTGCAGCGCTACCTCGAAGCCGGCCTGCGCAACGACAGCGAGAGCCTATTGGTGGCGCTGGTCCGTGGCCCACAAGGGCTGCAACTGGATGAAAGACATCTGTCCCCGGCCTACCAGCGGCCGTTTTCCGGGCACTACTTCCGTATCGATTTTGCCGACAGCCACTGGCGTTCACGCTCGTTGTGGGATCAGGACCTGCCGCTGCTCGACCATCCCGGGTTGCACAGCAATCTGCAATTGGGGCCGGACGGTCAGCAGTTGCTGGTGCTGCGCTCGGATTATCGGCGCCTGGGCCAATCGATTTCGATCAGCGTCGCGCAGGATTACACCCCCGTGCGCGAGAGCTTTCAGCGCATGCGCCAGATCGGCCTCGGCCTCGGTCTGGCGGCATTGTTACTGATTCTGTTCTTGCAGCGATTGACCGTGCGCCGCGCGCTGAAACCGCTGGAAAGGGCTCGTGAGCAGATCGCGCAATTGCAGCAGGGCCAGCGTTCGCAACTCGATGATCAGGTGCCGGTGGAACTGGAACCGCTGGTGGCGCAGATCAACCATTTGCTCGCGCACACTGAAGACAGCCTCAAGCGTTCACGCAATGCCTTGGGCAATCTCGGGCATGCATTGAAAACGCCTTTGGCGGTGTTGTTGAGCCTGGCCGCCAGTGAAAAACTCGATGCGCATCCCGAGTTGCGCAAGGTGCTCAAGGAACAGCTGGAGCAGGTGCAGCAACGGCTCAATCGCGAGTTGAACCGTGCGCGGCTGTCCGGTGATGCATTGCCGGGGGCGCTGTTTGATTGCGATGCGGAGCTGCCGGGGTTGTTGGCGACGTTGAATATGATTCATGGCGAGCATTTGGCGCTGAGTTATGTCGCGCCAGCGGGGTTGCAACTGCCGTGGGATCGCGAGGATTTGCTTGAACTGTTGGGGAATCTTCTGGATAACGCCTGCAAGTGGGCGGACGCCGAGGTGCGTCTGAGTGTGATTGAACGTACGGATGGATTCGCCCTGAGCGTGGAAGATGACGGCCCGGGGATTCCCGAGGAACAGCGCGCTCAGGTATTCAGTCGCGGTACGCGGCTGGATGAGCAGACCCACGGGCATGGGTTGGGGCTGGGGATTGTGCGCGACATCGTCGATACGTGGGGCGGGTTGCTGGTGTTGGGCGAGAGTGAGTGGGGCGGGTTGAAAGTGGTGATCGAGTTGCCTCGGCGGTGAGCCTCTAAAAGCCCCTCACCCTAACCCTCTCCCAGAGGGAGAGGGGACTGACCGAGGTGTTTGTTCGAGGTACACCGACGTGAGATACCGAGCCGAACTCAGGTTCCGAAAGCCTTCCCGGGACCGGAGATATCGAGCCGAACTCAGGTTTTGAAAGCCTTCCCGGGACCGGAGATATCGGGTCGAACTCAGGTTTTGAAAGCCTTCACTGGACCGGAGATATCGAGTCGAACTCAGGTTTTGAAAGCCTTCCCTGGACCGGAGATATCGAGTCGAACTCAGGTTTTGAAAGCCTTCCGTGATCTGAAATACCGAGCCGAACTCAGGTTTTGAATGACATGAAGATCGGCTCCCTTTCCCCCTCGCCCCCCTTGGGGGGAGAGGGCTAGGGTGAGTGATCTGGTCAAACGATACTGGACACGGTTATAGGGTTTAGGTCATTTCTCATGCTGCCAAGGCTTCCATTGCTACCGGAGTCCGATATCCGTTGTAACTGTGCAGCCTGATCCGATTGTAATAGTGGGTCAGGTAGCGCAACACATCGGTGCTGGCTTCGTCTTCGTTTCGGTAACCAGCCTTGGGTATCCATTCAGATTTCAAACTGCCAAAGAAACGTTCCATCGGAGCGTTATCCCAGCAGTTTCCCCGTCGACTCATGCTTTGTTTTATGCGCATGTCCGCCAGCGTTTCACGAAACACTTTACTGCTGTAATGACAGCCCTGATCCGAATGGAACATTAGGTTTTCAGGGCGTCCTCGCGACTCGAAAGCCATCTTTAACGCTCGACAGGTCAGAGCTGAATCCGGACTTCTGGACATCGCCCAGCCGACGATGCGGCGGGCATGCAGATCAAGTACAGCAGCCAGATAAACCCAGTAAGTACCGGCCCAAATGTAAGTCACGTCGCCACACCACACTCGATTGGGGGCCTCGACATTGAATTTACGCTCCAAATGATTGGGGGCGTATTGCGCCTCCGCACCGCTGGGTTTGTACCGATGCCTGCGCCGTTGCTGGCTCTTCAAACCGAGCTCGCGCATCAGGCTACGAGCCATGTAACGACCTACCGACTCTTTTTCGTTACACAGCGCTTTTGACAGGCTGCGCGCGCCCATTGAGCCGCGACTTTGCTCATGTAATTCGGCAGCCTTGATCTTTAGGCGATCGCGCCCGACATGCACTTTCGCCCGCTGTTTCAGACGCTCGTAATAACTGCTGCGGTTGATGCCAAACACGCCACACAACTCGGATCTTGGATATTGCTCGCTTAACTCCTCGACCAGCCTTACCGATCGAGGGAATCCGACATCAAGAGAGCTGTAGCCTTTTTTAAAATTTCCTTCTCGCGCTCAATCCGTCGAATTGTTGCTTCCAGTTCTTGGATGCGTTGTTGGTCAACGGTCATGGCCTTGGACTTCTCAGGCGTCTTGCCGCTGCGCTCCGCACGCAGTTGTTCAACCCAGCGGCGCAGAGCTGTAGGGCCCACGCCCATTGCTTCACAGGCTTCACTCACCGAATAGTCTTTATCCAAAACCAGGCAAGCCGCATCCCGTTTGAAATCTGTTGAAAAATATCGTCTGGTCAAATCACACCTCATCGTTGGGCGTAGATTAACGCCCTTTAGGGGTGTCCAGAATCATTAAGCCAGATCAGGTGAGGGGGGAATCCCACTGACACCCCACAACCTGCGAATCAAACGCGAAACTGATCCATCAAACTCTGCTGCTGATTCGCCAGGCTATTGAGCGACTGGCTCACCCGCGCCGACTCATTCGCCTGCCCGGACAACGACTCTGTCACATCGCGGATCGTCGCCACGTTGTTATTGATCTCTTCCGCCACCGCACTTTGCTCTTCAGCGGCGCTGGCGATCTGCAGGTTCATGTCGCTGATCACCGTCACCGCATCGCCGATCTGACGCAGCGCAGTCACCGCCTGGCCGACTTGTTCGACACTGCCCTGAGCCTGACGGTGGCTGTTGCCCATCGAACCGACTACATCCTGCGTGCCGGTTTGCAGTTGCTCGATCACCTGACGGGTTTCTTCCACCGACTCTTGCGTGCGGCGGGCGAGGTTGCGGACTTCATCGGCGACCACGGCAAAACCACGTCCGGCTTCACCAGCACGCGCCGCTTCGATCGCGGCGTTGAGCGCGAGCAGGTTGGTCTGCTCGGCGATGGCGCGAATGGTTTCCAGCACCGCGCCGATCTTCTCGCTATTGGCCGCCAGCCCTTCGACTTGCACCATCGCCGCACTCATGTCGGCAGCGAGGGTGTCGATGCTCGCCGTGGTGCGATCGATCACGGTCAGGCCCTGACGGGTAGCGCGATCAGCATCCTTGGCCGCCTCGGCAGCTTGTGCCGCGCTACGGGCGACGTCTTGTGCAGTGGCGCTCATCTCGTGGGACGCGGTGGCGACCTGATCGACCTGACGGTATTGCTGTTCCATGCCAGCACTAGTCTGAGTGGCGATGGCCGAGGACTGGTCGGCGGTGTTGCGCGCGTCCTGCACCGAGCGTTTCACCTCGGCAATGATCGGCTGCAACTTGTCGAGGAACTTGTTGAACCAACCGGCCAACTGACCGAGTTCGTCCTTTTTGTCGTAGGCCAGACGGCGGGTCAGGTCGCCTTCGCCGCTGGCGATGTCTTCGAGCATATGTGCCACGCCGAGGATCGGTTTGGTCACGCTGCGCGCCATCAGCCACACCAGCAGCAAGCCGATCAACGCCGCCAGCACGCCAAGGCTCAGTTCGATCAACGTGCCCGAGTTATTGCTGGCATCCAGTTGTTGCTTGAGCGCTTCGGCGCGGCTGACCAGAACTTTTTCCGGTACATCCAGCAGCACGCCCCACGACGGGCCGCCGGGAATCGGCTGGAACGGCGACAGCACTTTCAGCTGGCCGTTGCTGTGCAGGCTGCTGACGCTGGTGCTGGAAGCCAGTTTGCTCAGCAGTTCGGCGCCGCTGATCTTGTCGACGGCATCCAGACGCTGGCTGAGTTTGCCGGCATCCCGGCTGTAACCGGCGAGGAGGCCGGCGGGGCTGATAATGCTCACGGCGGTCTGGCCGTCATAGAGCTTTTTGCTCGCGGCCTGACTGATCGCTTGCAGGCTGTTGAGGTTAATGTCGACCGACAGCGAGGCGATGACTTTGCCGTTGACCATCAGCGGGAAGACGATGCTGGTCATCAGCACGTTTTGCCCGTCGATCACGTAGAAGTACGGTTCAATTACACACGGCTTGAGTGTGGCGCGCGGGCAGGTGAACCAGGCGTTGGCCGCTTGACCGCTGGGGCCGGTGCTGGTGTCGGCCATGTCGCTTTCCGGCAGGGCCATCGAGGTGACTTTGCCCGGGGTCGGTTGCGACCAGTACAGGGCGAAACGGCCCTTGTCGTTGCTGCCGAGTTCAGCCTGACCGGCAAACAGTTCGTCCTTGCCGTCCAGCGCGTTGGCTTCGAATACCAGCGACAGGCCGAGCAGGTCCGGGTTGGCTTGCAGCGCGGATTTGACCTGACGGGTCATGTCTTCACGCAGGTCGAAGGCATCGAGGAAACGCTTCTCGGCCTGCTCGCGCAAAAACAGTACCTGCCGCGAGAAGCCGTGACCGTACTGATAGGCGTCCATGAACTGCTGGCGAATGCCGGCCGCCTGCACTTCCCCTTGCGATTCGATGCGCGCTTGCGCCGACTCGGTGAGCATTTCCATGCTCGAAGCTTTCACCAGTTCAGAACTGTGCTCCATGCGATACAGCGAAAGACCTACCAACAGGGTCACGATACCGGCCAGGCAGAGGCCGGCGAGCAGGGTGATTTTCCATTGGATGGAAAGTTGTCTGAGCGACATGGAGACGTCCTTATTCGATAAATATCTGAGACTTTGCACTGTAACGGCCGCGTTTCGGCTTTCTTTATCCTTGAAACACAATATGACCAATTGCCGCATGCGGAGGCTGGAAACCCTGTTCTTGATCGTTCCCACGCGCAGCAAAGGAATGCAGCCCGGGACGCGCCGCGTCCCAATGCGGACGCAGAGCGTCCAGTGAGGCGTTCCCACGCAGAGCATGGGAACGATCACTGGAGGCGGTGTTGGCTTTGACAAGGGAAGTTCGCTGCGGCACAGTGCGCGCCCTTCTAATAAGACCCTCTTTGCAAATCCGCCGGTATTCCGTTGGCGGACTCATCCTGTCTGGCGATGTGTTTTCCATCGCAGTGTTTTTCGAGGAAGTGAAATGAACGCAGTCATAGCGGCAGTCGGCATCATGCTGATCCTCAGCCTGTCCCGCGTGCACGTAGTGATCGCCTTGATCGTCGGCGCGCTGGTCGGCGGCCTGACCGGTGGTCTGGGCATCGACGCCACGCTCAAGGCGTTCAACAGCGGCCTGGGCGGCGGCGCGACCGTGGCGTTGTCCTACGCCTTGCTCGGCGCTTTCGCCGTGGCGATTGCCAAGTCCGGCCTGGCTCATGCGCTGGCCGATAAGGCGCTGGCAATGGTCGATCGCCAGCACTCGACCGGCGGTGGCAGCGTCAAATGGCTGCTGATTGGCCTGTTGTGGGTAGTGGCGATTGCCTCGCAGAACATTCTGCCGATCCACATTGCGTTCATTCCGCTCTTGGTGCCGCCGCTGCTCTATGTGCTGACCAAGCTGCAACTCGACCGCCGCTTGATCGCCTGTGTCATGACATTCGGTTTGATCACGCCGTACATGTTCCTGCCAGTGGGCTTCGGCAACATCTTCCTCAATGAAATCCTGCTGGCCAACGTTGCCCGTAGCGGTGTCGACATCAGCGGTATCAATGTCACCCACGCCATGGGCATTCCGGCGCTGGGCATGGTCTTCGGCCTGGCGATGGCGTTCATCACCTATCGCAAGCGGCGCGTATACGACCTGGCGAAGATCGAGCAGGTCGAGCAAGTGGCGGTGCAGTACAACCCGCTGAGCCTGATGATTGCCGGTGTGGCGATTGCTGCTGCGTTCATCGTGCAACTGCTGCTGGACTCGATGATTATCGGGGCGCTGGTCGGTTTCCTGATCTTCTCGGTGTCGGGCATTGTGAAATGGCGCGAGACCGATGACCTCTTCACCGAGGGCATGAAGATGATGGCGATGATCGGCTTCATCATGATCGCCGCCTCCGGGTTTGCCGAGGTGATGAAGGCCACTGGCGAAGTGCAGACGCTGGTTGAATCCTCGGCATCGTGGATCAATCACAGCAAGGGCATCGGTGCACTATTGATGCTGCTGGTCGGGTTGCTGGTGACCATGGGCATCGGTTCGTCGTTTTCCACAGTGCCGATTCTGGCGACGATTTTCGTACCGCTGTGCGTGCAACTGGGCTTCAGCCCGATCGCCATTGTCTGCATCGTCGGCACCGCCGGTGCTTTGGGCGACGCCGGTTCGCCAGCGTCGGATTCGACCCTCGGCCCGACCTCCGGCCTGAACATCGACGGCCAGCATCACCACATCTGGGACACCGTCGTGCCAACGTTCCTGCACTACAACCTGCCGTTGCTGGCGTTCGGCTGGGTGGCCGCGATGGTCCTCTGAACCCTCTCCGGTGATCGTTCCCACGCTCTGCGTGGGAATGCCTCTTGTGACGCTCTGCGTCACGTTGTTGGACGCGGAGCGTCCGGGGCTGCATTCCCACGCAGAGCGTGGGAACGATCCTCATACCGAAGCTCAACTTTTGCTTGCGCGTGCCGTTAAAGCCTTTAACCACGCCAATAAAACCAAAAGAGTGAGCCCCCACAATGCGCCTGAGCCTCAAGGCTAAAGTCCTCTCCCTCGCCGTTCTCCCGGTGTTGCTCTTTGCCCTGGTCATCAGCCTGACCACGCTGTTCATCCTCCAGGAACAGGCGCACAAAGAGGTCGAACAGACCCGCGAGCGCCTGCTCGGCGATGCCAAAGCCACTCTGCAAAGCTACGTCGCCGTGGCCATGACCACGATCAAACCGCTGTACGACGCGGCCGCGCCGGGTGACGTTGAGGCGCGGGCGCAGGCGATCAAACTGCTCTCGGGCATTCGCTACGGCAAGGACGGCTACTTCTTCGGCTACGACTCCGAGACCGTGCGCCTGTTCAAAGCCAACGACCCCGAAGGCGTGGGCAAAAGCTTCAAGGACAACCGCGACCCGAATGGCGTTTACGTCAATCTCGGGTTGGTGAAAGTAGCGAAGGACGGCACCCACTATCTGCAATACAGCTCGCCACTGCCGGGCAACGCCAACGTGCTGGTGCCAAAGCTCGGTTACACCGAATACCTGGCGAAGTGGGACATGGCCGTCGGTACGTCGGTCAACCTCGACGGCATCGAAGCGCAAGTGGCACTGGTCGAAGCGCAGGTGCAGGAACGTATGCAAGGCGTGGTGCTGAGCATCGTCGGCGTCGCGGTGGTGGTGCTGTTGGTGATCGCGGCGGCAGGGATGCTGCTGGCCAATACCATTTTGCGTCCGTTGACCCTGATGAAAGCCAACCTCGACGACATTGCAGCGGGTGAGGGCGACCTTACGCGTCGCTTGAACATCACCAGCCAGGATGAACTTGGCGAACTGGCGGGCTCGTTCAACCGTTTCGTCGACAAGATTCATGGTCTGGTGCGGCAGATCACCGAGATGACCACGCAGCTGACCGGTCTGGTGACGCAGGTGTCGGATCAGGCACAGCGCTCGGATCAGGCGATGGAGCGTCAGCGCCATGAGACCGATCAGGTTGCCACGGCGATCAATGAAATGTCCGCCGCCGCACAGGAAGTGGCAAAGAGCGCGCAGAACGCCGCTGTCGCTGCTCAGCAGACCGACGAAGAAGGCCAGAGCGCCAAACGCGTGGTGGCTGGCAGCATCAAGCAGATCCATGCGCTGGTCGATGACATCCGCAGCAGCGGCGTGTCGCTCGACAGCCTGCAGCAGGACGTGACGTCGATTGTCGGCGTGCTCGGGGTGATTCGTTCGATCGCCGAGCAGACCAACCTGCTGGCGCTCAACGCCGCGATTGAAGCGGCGCGGGCCGGTGAGGCCGGGCGTGGTTTTGCCGTGGTGGCGGATGAGGTGCGGGCATTGGCCAGTCGCACGCAGATCAGCACGCAGGAAATTCAGGGGATGATCGATCGTTTGCAGGCGGGTACGCAGCAAGCGGTTGAAGCCATGCGTCGTTCCAGTGAGGCGGGTGACGGCACCTCACAGCAGGCCAATCAGGCCGGTGCTTCGCTCGACGCGATGGCATCGTTGATTGCGACGATCAACTCGATGAACGCGCAGATTGCCAGTGCGGCGGAAGAGCAGACGGCGGTGGCGGAGGAGATCAACCGCAGCGTGCATCAGATTGCGGTGGCGGTGGACAGCGTGGCCGATGAGACGCAGTTGGGTGCGCAGACTTCGCGTAGTTTGGCGGAGCTGGGGCAGCGCCTGGGCAAACTGGTCGGGCAGTTCCGGATCTGACAGCCTGAAAAGCCCCTCACCCTAACCCTCTCCCGGAGGGAGAGGGGACTGATTGGGGGATGCTATGGAACTACGCCGACCTGAAACAGCTTTACTGAATCCATAATCGACTGAATCTTTCCGGTCGATGGATGACGCGAGACACCTCGGTCAGTCCCCTCTCCCTCCGGGAGAGGGCTAGGGTGAGTGATCTGGTCAAACGATACTGGACACGGTTATAGGGTTTAGGTCATTTCTCATGCTGCCAAGGCTTCCATTGCTACCGGAGTCCGATATCCGTTGTAACTGTGCAGCCTGATCCGATTGTAATAGTGGGTCAGGTAGCGCAACACATCGGTGCTGGCTTCGTCTTCGTTTCGGTAACCAGCCTTGGGTATCCATTCAGATTTCAAACTGCCAAAGAAACGTTCCATCGGAGCGTTATCCCAGCAGTTTCCCCGTCGACTCATGCTTTGTTTTATGCGCATGTCCGCCAGCGTTTCACGAAACACTTTACTGCTGTAATGACAGCCCTGATCCGAATGGAACATTAGGTTTTCAGGGCGTCCTCGCGACTCGAAAGCCATCTTTAACGCTCGACAGGTCAGAGCTGAATCCGGACTTCTGGACATCGCCCAGCCGACGATGCGGCGGGCATGCAGATCAAGTACAGCAGCCAGATAAACCCAGTAAGTACCGGCCCAAATGTAAGTCACGTCGCCACACCACACTCGATTGGGGGCCTCGACATTGAATTTACGCTCCAAATGATTGGGGGCGTATTGCGCCTCCGCACCGCTGGGTTTGTACCGATGCCTGCGCCGTTGCTGGCTCTTCAAACCGAGCTCGCGCATCAGGCTACGAGCCATGTAACGACCTACCGACTCTTTTTCGTTACACAGCGCTTTTGACAGGCTGCGCGCGCCCATTGAGCCGCGACTTTGCTCATGTAATTCGGCAGCCTTGATCTTTAGGCGATCGCGCCCGACATGCACTTTCGCCCGCTGTTTCAGACGCTCGTAATAACTGCTGCGGTTGATGCCAAACACGCCACACAACTCGGATCTTGGATATTGCTCGCTTAACTCCTCGACCAGCCTTACCGATCGAGGGAATCCGACATCAAGAGAGCTGTAGCCTTTTTTAAAATTTCCTTCTCGCGCTCAATCCGTCGAATTGTTGCTTCCAGTTCTTGGATGCGTTGTTGGTCAACGGTCATGGCCTTGGACTTCTCAGGCGTCTTGCCGCTGCGCTCCGCACGCAGTTGTTCAACCCAGCGGCGCAGAGCTGTAGGGCCCACGCCCATTGCTTCACAGGCTTCACTCACCGAATAGTCTTTATCCAAAACCAGGCAAGCCGCATCCCGTTTGAAATCTGTTGAAAAATATCGTCTGGTCAAATCACACCTCATCGTTGGGCGTAGATTAACGCCCTTTAGGGGTGTCCAGAATCATTAAGCCAGATCAGAGGGGCTTTTGATCTTCAAAGACTCAAGGTCGATCCCAATAGGGCACTTCACCAAAACATTCGACAAAGAAATCAATCACCGTCCGCACCTTCACCGACAACCTGCGGCTCCCCGGCCACAACACCGCAATCTGCTGCGGCTCCAGGCTGTTCGACACCTGATACTCCCCCAGCACCGGCACCAGCGTGCCGTCGCGCACTGCTTCGCCAATCAGCCATGACGGAAACATCACCAGCCCCAGGCCTTGTTCGGCGGCTTGGGTGAGGGTGTCGGCGTGGTTGCCGGTGATCGGGCCTTTCACCGAGTACGGCGTCCAGTCTTCGCCATCGCGGCGGAAAAACCAGCGCTGCTGGCCGGCCGCGCCTTTGTAGGCGAGGCAATGGTGTTGCGCCAGATCTTCAGGTTTCTGCGGCGTGCCGTGGCGCTTGAGATACGCCGGGCTGGCCGCGACCTGAAAGCGATGCGGCGCGAGAATCCGTGCCTGCATGCTTGAGTCGTGCAGCGGGCCGATGCGAAACAGCAGGTCAGCGCCTTCCTGCAACGGGTCGACGTAATGGTCGGTCTGCTGGATATCCAGTTGCAGCTTCGGATATCGCGCGCACAACTTCCCCAGCCACGGCGTCAGATGGCGCTGACCGAATACTACCGGGGCGTTGATGCGCACCAGGCCGGTGGGTTCGCTTTGCTGTTCCTGCAGCGCCTGTTCGGCTTCCTCCAGTTGCACCAGCACCAGCCGCGCATGGTGACCGAGCATGCGCCCGGCTTCGGTTGGCGTCACCGCTCGGGTGTGGCGATAGAGCAATTGCTGATTGAGCGCCTGCTCCATCAACTGGATCTGCCGGGAGATCGAGGAGGGTGCCACGCCTTCCCGACGGCCGACTTCGGAAAAGCTGCCGTGATCGAGCACCGCCACAAACAGCCTTAGCGCTTTGAATCCGAGTTCGTTTAGCCCGTGCATCATTTGTCCTGCTATGCGAGTTACGCAAAAGTGTTGTCCGGATGCTCCCATTTATCGCACAGCTTCGCCAGCCGATAATCCGCGCCATCGTTTACTTGAGTGGAATGTTGTTTATGCAGACGTTGGATGAGGTGAGTGTCAGCGCTCCGGCGACGAAATCAGGGTTGCGCTTGTTGCTGCTGCCGCTGGTGATTCTCGCGGGCATGGGGTTGTCGGTGGAGGCGGGGTTGCTCGGTCCTTTGGGCGTGCAGGTCGGGCATCTGTGGGCGACCTTGAGCATCTTTGGTGTCGGCTCGGCGATTCTGTTTTTACTGCTGTTGTTCGCCGGTCCGCAAAAAGGCCCGGCACTAACGGATCTGCCGCGTTGGCAGTTGATTGGTGGTTTTCTGGGGCCGATGTATGTGGTGGTGCTGACGTTGGCGACGCCGCATATCGGCATTGCCATGACCATGATCGCGATTCTGTCCGGGCAGGTCGGCAAGAGTGTGTTGATCGACCATTTTGGCTGGTTCGGCGCGACGCGCAAGAAGGTCAATCCTGAGCGCTGGCTGGCGTTGGGGTTGATTGTGGCGGCACTTGTTTTGATTGCGCGGGGGTGAGTGATGAGTCTGGTTATTTTGTTGGCGGTGGTGGTGTTGGCCGGTGCGGTGTTGAGTGTGCAGGCGGCGATCAATGGGCGTTTGGGTGAGAGCGTCGGGGTGTTGCGCAGTAGTTTGCTGACGTTCGTTGTGGGTGCGGTGTCGACCGGGTTGTTGATTTTGTTTTTTGAGCCGGCGCATGCGGTGAGTCTTTTGGATGTGCCGAAGTGGCAGTTGACCGGGGCGCTGTTTGGTGTGGTCTACATGATGGTGATGGTCGGGGCGGTGCCGGTGGTGGGGACGGCTGTGGCGACGGTGGCTGTGATTGTCGGGCAGTTGGGCATGGGGATGTTGATTGATAATTTTGGCTGGCTGGGGAATCCGGCGATTGAGCTTTCTTCCAGTCGGATTTTGGCGATGGGGTGTTTGGGGTTGGCTTTGGTGTTTATGTATCGGAGTTCGCGTCAGGCTGGGTGACCTGGGTTGGGTACATATCCGTTGCTGCGGTAACGGCTGCTTAGGGTTTCGCCCTTACGGCGACTCACTTTTTTTACAAACGCCTAAAAAAGTAAGCAAAAAAACGCTTGCTCCTACGTGCGGCCCACTCGCTGGGGCTCGGGGTTCCTTCGCTGCGGGATCGATCCGGGCGCAGCGTCTCCGGTTTGCTCCGCTGCACCTACTCCCGCTGTGTTTGGCTGCGCCAAACGGTCGCTGCGCTCCCACGCCCGGATCAATCCCTCCACTCAGCCTTCCGACGTCGCTTTACAGATCAAAAGCTGCAGCCGAGCTAACGCTCATCCTGTTGAGTGGTGAGGAGCAACAGCGTGCTCGGCTTTGGATTGGTGTTGGATTCACCCCTCACCCCTCACCCCAGCCCTCTCCCGAGGGAGAGGGAGCCGATTTGTGGGCTTTTCAGAATCTGAGTTCAACGCGGTATCGCAAGTCGGCGTAGCTCGCTCAATCATCTCGATCAGTCCTCTCTCCTTCAGGGAGAGGGAGCCGATTTGTGGGCTTTTCAAAATCTGAGTTCAACGCGGTATCGCAAGTCGGCGTAGCTCGCTCAATCATCTCGATCAGTCCTCTCTCCTTCAGGGATAGGGGGCTGATTTGTGAGCCTTTCAGAATCTGAGTTCAACGCGGTATCGCAAGTCGGCGTAGCTCTCTCAAATACCTCAGTTAGTCCCTCTTTTTCTTTGAGGGTGATGGGCCGATTTGTTTGCTTTTCAGAGCCTGAGTCCAACGCGGTATCGCACGTCGGCGTAGCTCTCCCAAACACCTCAATCAGTCCCCTCTCCCTCTGGGAGAGGGCTAGGGTGAGGGGCTCTTGATCTAGCTTTTGATCTTGTTTCGGCTTTTGATCTTTTGCCCCATCGGCAGGCCGAGCGTAGGTGTTCATCAGGGGGTAGGCGCGCAGCGCCGTGCGGCGCAGCCGCATTCATCGAGAGGAGGTGCAGCGAAGCAAACCGTAGGCGATGCCCCCTGATGGACACCGTAGCGAGGGAACACTGAGCCTCAGCGAAGTGCCGTACGCCAGGGGCAAAGCCTTTTGCTTACTTTTCGGCGTCTGGAAAAGTGAGTCGCTGTAAGAGCGAAACCGCCAGCGGCAACACCCGCAGCAACGGATATGCCCCCAATCCCAATCCCAAACAAAATCAAAAGATCGCAGCCTGCCGCAGCTCCTACACTGGGTGTTAGGGCTTGCCCTTCAAGCCCCAGACAACCCCCACCCAAGGAGTCTGTCCCATGCCCGATAGAAAATGCGACTGCCCCAACTGCAAATGCACGATCAAGGAAGGCGATCATGCCTACGCCGTCCACGGCAAACACTATTGCTGTGAAGCCTGCGCTCACCACCACAAGAGTGGCGAAGAGTGTTCAACCAAGGGCTGTAAATGCGCCCACGGATGACGAACGACGCATAAAAAAGTGGAGCCTAATCAGGCTCCACTTCCAGTTTCAGACTTTCATCGTCCATCCGTTCGGTATGCCGCACCGTGCCCTGCAGCCTTCGCCCCTCAACCCTGACCACGACGGTTTTCGCTTGATCAAGGTCTTCCGGCAGCGGTGCCGGCACTCGCAACGCGAAGCGAAACGGATCATCTACGACCGCCTCCAGCCCAACGCGGCAGTCCACACTTTTGGTGATACGCCCGAACAACGTATCAAGGCCATAGTCCAGATGTGCCGGGCTGTTGATGTTGGTCATGGTGCATTCCCCCGAATGATGCCGATCACCAGGCTGAGCTTAGCTGGTCGGTCGCCACACGACGTTTTCCACGCCGAATTTTTCTGCCATCGGCTTGCTGGTCTTCTGCACCTTCTCACGGCCAAAGCGCGGGATGCGACCGACGCCGGCGTCGCAGCTCGCCCAGTGCCACGCCTCGACATTGTCCATCTTGTCCGAGCGGATAATGAAGGACTTGGGCGTGCCGTGGAGGGTGTATTCGATGACATAGAGTTTTGCGTTGTTCATAAAGCCCGTATTCCTCCCTGTAGTATTAGAGGGATCGCGGCGCACCGGGAAAATTCATTCGGATTGTCCGACGGTCTCTATCGTTGGCGACGCCGTGGCGCACTGGTTACCATGGTTTCCCCGCCAACCCCAATGAATGCTCGCCATGGCCCTTGCCGCACCGCCCGATCTCAGCGATACCGATGTGCCTGTGCAACCGCTGGCACGCACGTATCCGCGCGGCTTGTTTATCGAGCCGCATGAGCATGTCTGGGGTCAGTTGCTGTATGCGATGAGCGGGGTGATGTGGGTCGAGACCCCGCACGAAGCGCTGGTGGTGCCGCCGCAGCGCGCGGTGTGGTTGCCGCCGGGGGTGCCGCACGGGATTCGGGTGGTGTCGGATTTGCAGATGCGCAATATCTACCTGCGTCCGGCGCTGGCGGCGACGCTGGACACGACGGTGCAGGTGATCGAGGTCGGTGGTTTGTTGCGCGAGTTGATTGTCGGGCTGGTGGAGCAGGGCGACAGCGGTGAACCGGCCTACTACGAGGCGTTGGTCGGGCTGGCCTTGCTGGAACTGAAACGCGCTAGGCGTTCACAGTTGAAGATCCCGATGCCGGATGATTCCGATCGGCGTTTGATGAACCTGTGCCAAGCGGTAATGGCAGCGCCGTCGCTGGAGATTCCGTTCGAGCAGCACGCGGCAAATGCCGGGGCCAGCGTGCGCACGCTGGCGCGGTTGTTCAAGGACAGCCTCGGCATGGGCTTCGCCGAGTGGCGGCGGCAGGTACAACTGGCGACGGCGGTGGCGGAGTTGATTCAGGGCGTGGCGGTGAGTGTGATTGCCCGGGAGCTCGGCTATTCACCCAGTAGCTTCAGCGACATGTTTCGTCGCGAACTGGGCGTCGCCCCTTCGCAATTCACTCTGTAACGACGCTATATCCTGAACCTACACAGAACCTTGTGGGAGCTGGCTTGCCAGCGATAGCGGTGTGTCAGCCGATGAGGATGTCGGATGTACAGGCCTCATCGCTGGCAAGCCAGCTCCCACAGGGTTTTGTGGTGACTGTGGTTGGTTTGTCCGAAATTCAGAAGTCCTTGGCCGATGCCAACCTCGCCGACTCCCTAAACTTTGCCCATTCCTTTCCACGGGCGGAGTTCCTCCCCATGAATTACCTGATTTCGCTAGCCATCGGTCTGGGCGTCGGTCTGTTGTACGGCGCGCTGGATTTCCGTTCTCCGGCGCCACCGGCTATCGCGCTGGTCGGTTTACTCGGCATGTTGGCCGGTGAGCAGTTGTGGCCGATGGGCCGGCAACTGGTCGCGGGCTGGCTGTCCTGAAATCCCTCTTTTCCTTCGGTGGATGTCCCCATGAAAGCACTGCAATTCGATAAAACCGGCGATCTGTCTGCCCTGCGTTACGTCGAGGTGCCGACCCCGGTACCCGGCGCTGACGAAGTGCTGGTGCAGATCAAGGCTGCCGGGCTGAATCCCAGCGATGTGAAAAACGTCCTGGGTCGTTTCCCCTACACCACGCTGCCACGGATTCCCGGTCGGGATTTTGCCGGTGTCGTTGTCGAAGGCCCGCAGGCCTTGATCGGTCAGGAAGTCTGGGGCACTGGTCGTGAGCTGGGCTTTTTTGCCGACGGCTCCCATGCGCAGTTCGTCAAACTGCCGGCCAATGGTGTGGCGCACAAACCTTCGCATCTGAGTTTCACCCAAGCCGCCAGCCTCGGCGTGCCGTACACGACGGCGTGGGATGCTTTGGAACGCAGTCTGGTAACGGCTGAAACACGTTTGCTGGTGATCGGTGGCGGTGCGGTGGCCACCGCTGCTTTGGCGCTGGCGAAAGTGCGCGGCGCGCAGTTGCTCGCGGCGGCGCGGCGCCCGGAGCAGGTGGCGGAGTTGCAGGCGCAGGGTTATCAGACGATTCAGCTGGATAAACCCGAAGACCTCGGTGCGCAAGTCAATGCGGTGTATCGCGGCGGCGCCGATGTGATCTTCGACACCACCGGTTTCTGGTTGCCGGCGTCGGTGGCAGCGTTGGCAACTTTCGGACGGATCGCGATCATCGCGGCTCCGGTGGATGGGCATGTGCAATTACCGGCGCTGGCCTTGTATCGCAAGGGCGGTTCGGTGGTCGGGATCAATTCGTTGTTGTATGGCGTTGAAGCGTGTGCGGCGATGCTCGAGCAGTTCGGGCGGTTCTTTGATGAAGGGTTGTTGCCGTTGCCGCAAGGGTTGGTCGAGGCGCCGTTGGCCGAAGGCCTGGCGCGCTACGCCGATGTGAATCAGGGCAGCGGTGACAAGGTCATCCTAATTCCCTGATACACCGCAAAACCCCTGTAGGAGTGAGCCTGCTCGCGATTGCGGTGTATCAGTCACCCATGTATCAACTGACACACCGCGATCGCGAGCAGGCTCACTCCTACAGTAGATCGGTGTCGGGCTCAGGATTGCGGGACGCCGTTTTCCCACGCCGACCAGTTTTTCAGTATGTCCTGCACCAGCGGATTCCCCGCGCGATAGAGGTTTTCCAGCGCCGGCACGAAGCCGCCCTGATCGGCGTATTTGAGCAGGTTGTCCACTTCACTGCCGCCCGGCTCTGGACGATCAAAATCGGAGCCGGCACGCACCACAGCCAGACGTTGCACGTCGACCAGACCTTCGCGACTGGCACGCAGCAAGGCTTCATAGGTGGAGTTGTCTTCCTGCTGCGTCGTGCAGTATTCGCCCTTGTTATCGGTCAACAACTTGGTCCAGACCTCGGCCCGTTCGCTCAGGTGCGTGCCGGAGAACCAGGTGTTGCCGGCCAGTGTGTCGCAACGGGTCACCACCGGTGGTTGATTGGCCGGGGCCGACGGGTATTTCAGGCGCCACGCGGCGGATTCCTTGCTTTCGCTCAGCTCAACCTTGTGGCTCAGGGCGAACGCCTTGGCCTGCAGTTTCGGGTTGAGTTCAAAGACTTCGGTCTTGTAGTCCAACGGTGGTTTTTCGTTCGGGCCTTTGGTGTTGATGCCCAGGTAACCGGTCGGCCAACTCGACGGCGCATCGCGCGAATCGATCTCCCATTGCGTGCCGAACTCCACCAGATAATGCGCCCACGCGGCGGTGCCGATAGTCCCGTGTTTCGGGCTGATGCCGGCGATACCGGCGATCAGGAAGTAACTTTTGCGCAGGTCGAATTTCGGCGACAGCGCCAACGCCAATGTCGAGGCGGCGGCGTTGGTCTGGCCCATGCCGGTGGTCAGCAGGCACACCTGCTGGGTGTTGCAGCGGATGCTCGGGTACTCGGCGGACAGGCCCGGCACGCGGATTTCCTGCTTCAGCTCCAGGCGATCGATCCAATGCTGCGCCTCGGGGGCGAACATGGTGATCAGCACGACTTTCGGTTGCATCGGTGCTTCGGCGGCCCACGCGGTGGAGGAGAGCACGGCCGCACCGGCCAGGGTCAAACGCATCATTGCTTGCATGGAAAACTCCTTGATTCAGAACTGATAACCGACGCCGGCGTAGTAACCCCAGCCGTTGGAACGCGCGCGGAAATTACCGTCGCCAAAATTCAGCTCGCTACCGTCTTCCCAGTTGCCGCCGTTGTGGAAATAACGGCCGACCAGGGTGAAGCGCAAGTGCGTGAACGAGTAGAGCAGGACGTTGGTCGCCACCGTCGCGTTGGCCGTGCGCGCGGGGTTGTCCTTATGGATGTCCGAGCCGAAATCGAAGTTGGTGAAACCGATGTAGGTCAGCGACGCGCCGTTGCTGAATTTATCGATCGGCACGATGTACTTGAGCTGTGCACGGTAGCCGTCCCAGGAATATTCATTGCTCGCGCCGTAGTTTTCCCACTGATAGCGACCGTAGAGGTTGGCCGACAGATTGACCCGCGAATGGGTGTCGATGTCGGTGCCGAAACCGCTGTAGAGGGTGTTGGCGCGGTTCTCTTTGCGGCTGCCGTGGTCATAGATCCAGTCGAACGCCACATACCATTCCTTGAACGGGCCGATGGCCAGGCTGCGGCCGGCGAGGTAATCAATGGAGATGCGCGGTTCGTGCTCCATGAACACCGGCGAGCCGTGATCCCACACGCCTTTGTCGTGGCTGTTGCCGATGTTGAAGATCTTCGGAATGTCGATGTAGCCGTACAACTCGAACGGGCCTTTGCGGCCGAAGTACTCGTATTCCAGATAGATGTCGTCTGCCGGTTGCGGGCCAAAACTGATGTCTTTGCTGCCGATCAGCATCAGGTCCTGGTTGTACCAGTCCGACAGGTACGCGCCTTGTTTCGGCGGGCTGGCTTCGGGGCTGAGGGCTTCGCCCTGGGCGGATTCTTCGGCTGGCGCCGGTTGCGCCAGAACGCTGTGGCTGAGAACTCCGGTAACGCCGGTCAGTAGCAGGGAAACAGCGAGCGTGCGCGCAAACGGTGCGCGAAAAGGGCATGCGATGGGCATTCAAAGTCCTTTTTTTGCGGATCGAGGCCCGTGTTCCGTGGGCTTGTACGGTTTTGTTACGAAAACGTTGGTATTGACGTTACGCAAACGTTTGCACAAGGCGTACCAGTTTTCTCAATGCTCTGAAATATCGATGAATTCGCAAATTTAACTGACGGACTGATCAGGTATGCCTGCTCACCGCAAAACCCCTGTAGGAGTGAGCCTGCTCGCGATAGCGGTTTATCAATAAAACGTGGGCTGACTGACACACCGCCATCGCGAGCAGGCTCACTCCTACAGGTTCTGCGACAGGCTGAAGGCCCATGGATACGGGCTGAAACGCTGATTCCAGACCCCTCTAGTATTAAAGTATTAACACCATTTAATCCGTGCCCCATTGCCGGGCGTCTACTAGCGTTGTCCCCAATAACGCGGTTTTGTGATGACCGTCGCAGTCTTGATTCGCGTGTGGAATAAGCACGGTTCTGCGCGCCCTCAAGGAAGAAATTGGCCACGACAAGGAGTAGCCCGTGGAAGCAAGGTTTGGTGTCGCCCTCGTTTCGCGTTTTTCCCCTCTTTCCCTTGCTGTGCACTTGAGCGTCGCCGGGCTGCTGTTCGGCGGCGTCAGCGCACCTGCGCTGGCCACGTGTTCCACGGCAGGTTCCACTGTGACCTGCACCGGCGTGCCGAGTCTGCCGCTGTTCCTCAACAACTTCTCCAGTGCCACCAGCGGTTTGACGGTCAACGTCAACAGCGGCGCGCAGATGAACGCGACCCTCGGCGGCCATGTGATGGACCTGACCGGGGTAAACATCTCCCTGAACAACTCCGGCACCCTCGACCCGGCGCTACTGGGCCTGGTCTCGGTGTTGAGTGGCGGCGCATTCATTGGCACCGGTGCGACCAGTACGGTCAGTGTGCTCAACAATGCCAGCGGGATCATTCGCGGCACGGGCATGTTGCTCGGGCTCAACCTGACCAGCATCGACGGCCTCGGGATTGCGGTGAACAACGCCGCTGCCGGCACCACTAGCATCACCAACAACGGCACCATCACGTCGACCGGTTTGTCGGTCGGCGGCATCACCCTCGCCGACACCCCGGTGGTCGGCGTCTACGGCGGTTCGCAGGTCAACATGACCAACAGCAGCACCGGTGTGATCAACGGCCGGATCGCGTTCGAAACGTCGGCGGCGGGCAATACCTTCACCAACGCCGGTGCGATTACCGGCGGTGTGTCGATGGGCGCGGCGAGCACCAACACCTTCACTGCGGTGACCGGCTCCAGCGTCAACGTCGGTGACGGTGTACAGATCAGCGTCGGCCTCGGCGGTTTGATCGGCATCAACCTGACCTTCGCCCCGACCGGTACGGTGGATGGCGGTGCGGGCGGCACCAACAGCCTGATCCTGCAAAACCCGGCTGGCGTCGGCGGCGGTATCACCGGGACTGGAACGGCATCGAGCGCCACCTACATCAACTTCAACAACCTGACCCTCAACAGCGGTACCTGGACCTTGCAGGGGCCATTGGTCAGTGGCGCGACCACGCTCAACGGCGGTATCGCGAATTTCAACAACAACGCCACCTTCGGCAGCGGTGTGCTCACCTCCAACGGCGGGGTTCTGCAGGCCAGCAACGCCGGGTTGAACATCAGCAATCTGATCTCCCTCGGCGCCGCCGGCGTCACGCTACAAGGCAGCAACGCGACCACCCTGAGTGGGGTGATTTCCGGCAGCGGCGGTTTCACCAAGGCCGGTACCGGCCAGCTTAATCTCAGCGCCGCCAACACCTATCTGGGCAACACCACGCTCAACGGCGGCACGGTGCAGGTGGGCAACAATCAGGCGTTCAGCACTGGCACGCTCAATGTGACCGGCGCGACAACGCTGAGCGCACCGGGCACCATCAGCCTGGCCAACGCCATCAGCCTCGGCGGCACCTTGACCGCCGGTGGCACTGGCGCGCTGACCCTCAGCGGCTTGATCAGCGGCAGCAGCGGCTTGACCAAAACCGGCAGCGGCAGCCTGACTGTCAGCGGCGTCAACACCGGGTTCACCGGTACCACCACCCTCAGCGCCGGCAGCCTGCTGGTGACCAACAACAACTCGCTGGGCAGCGGTGCGCTGAACACTGCCGCCGGCACCAGTCTGGACAGCACCACCAACGTTACGCTGGCCAATAACATCGGCATGACCGGTGCGCTCAACGTGCTCGGCAGCAATGCCCTGACCCTTGGCGGCGTATTGTCCGGCACCGGCGGCATCACCAAATCCGGCAGTGCCAGCCTGACGTTGACCGGCAACAACAGCAACAGCGGCAACACGCTGCTCAATGCCGGTAGCCTGTTGGTGGGCAGCAACACCGCGCTGGGCACGGGCGCACTGAATACCGCCGCCGGGACCACGCTGGATGCGACGGCGGCGGTGACGTTGGCCAACGCCGTCGCAGTGACCGGGGCGCTGACCCTTGGCGGCACGCAGGCATTGGGCCTGAGTGGCGTCGTCAGCGGTGCGGGTAACCTGATCAAGAACGGCACCGCCAACCTGAGCCTCAGCGGCAACAACACGTTCTCCGGCGGCACCGCGCTCAACGCCGGCACGCTGATTGTCGGCTCCAACACCGCGCTGGGCACCGGGGCTTTGACCACGGCAGCCGGTACCACGCTGGACGCCAGCACCGCCGTTGCGTTGACTAACGCCGTTTCGCTCGGCGGCAACCTGAACGTCGGCGGCAGCGCCAACCTGACCCTCGGCGGCATCGTCAGCGGCAGCGGCGGGCTGACCAAAAACGGCGCGGCCAACCTGATTCTCAATGGCGCCAACACCTTCCTCGGGGCGGTCGCGTTGAACGCGGGCACGATCACCGCGGGCGCCAACGCGGCGCTCGGCAGCGGCAACATCACCGTCGGCGGCGTGGCCACCCTTGACAGCAATTCCGCTGTGACACTCAACAACGCGGTCATTCTCAACAACAGCCTGGGCATTGGCGGCAGCAACGCGCTGACCCTCGGCGGGGTGATCAGCGGCGCCAGCCAACTGGTGAAAAACGGCGCGGCCAATCTCACGCTCAGCGGCGTCAACACCTACAGCGGCGGCACCACGCTGAATGCCGGCAGCCTGACGGTCGGTAACGGCGCCGCACTGGGCACCGGCGCCTTGTCGGTGGAAGGTGCGGGCACGCTCAACAGCAGTTCGGCCGTGACCCTGAACAACAACGTGATTCTCAACGCCAACCTCACCGCCGGCGGCGCCAACGCGCTGACCCTCGGCGGGGTGATCAGTGGCGGCAATGGTTTGATCAAGACCGGCGCATCCAGCCTGACCCTCAACGGCAACAACACCTACACCGGCACCACGGCGCTGAATGCCGGTTCACTGATTGTCGGTTCCAGCACCGCCCTCGGGACCGGCACACTGAACGCCTCAAACGGCACCTCGCTGGATGCCAGCACCGCCGCGACCCTAACCAACAACGTCAACCTCGCCGGCACTCTGACCCTGGGTGGCTCCAATGCGCTGACCCTCGGCGGCGTGGTCGCCGGTATCGGAGGACTGACCAAGAACGGCGCTGCCGACCTGACCCTCAACGGCGCCAACACTTATTTTGGCAACACCGCGTTGAACACCGGCAAACTGACCGTCGGCAGCAACACCGCGCTGGGTTCCGGTACGTTGAACGCGGCGGCCAACACCACGCTGGACGCCAACACGGCCGTCAGCCTGAACAATGCCGTGGCACTCGCTGGTGCCTTGAACATCGGCGGCACGGCGAATATGACCCTGACCGGTCTGGTCAGCGGCGTTGGCAGTCTGGTGAAAGACGGCGCGGCCAATCTGATTCTCAACGCCGCCAACAACTACGCCGGCGGCACCACGCTGAACGCCGGCACCTTGACCGTCGGCAACAGCTCGGCACTGGGTTCCGGTGCGCTGACCGTCGCGGGCGCCGCGACGCTGGACAGCAATTCGCCGCTGGTCAGCCTCAACAACGCGGTCGCGCTGAATGCGGCGCTGACCGTGGGCGGTACGCAGAACCTGACCCTCGGCGGCGTGACCAGCGGCGCCGGCCAGTTGATCAAGGACGGCGCGGCCAACCTGACCCTCAATGGCAACAACACGTTCAGCGGCGGCACCACGCTCAATGCCGGTACGCTGACCCTGGGCAATGCCAACGGTCTGGGCAGCGGCGTATTAATCGTCGGTGGCGCGGCAACGCTGGATAACAGCGCTTCGTTTGGCATTGGTAACGCGGTTACTTTGAACGCTGGGCTGACCGTGGCCGGCAATAACGATTTGAGCTTGAACGGCATCATCGACGGCGCCGGCAGCCTGACCAAAAATGGTTTGTCTGACCTGACTCTGGCCGGCAACAACACCTTCACCGGCGCGCTGAATATCGTCTCGGGCAGCGTCACCACGCTCAATACCAACGCGTTGGGTAACACCTCCGGCGTCAACATCAGTGCCGGTGCCGGGTTGAATCTGGGCAGTGACGCCAGCCTCGGCGCGCTGACCGGCAGCGGCAGTGTGCAACTGACCGGCAGCAACACCCTGACCGTCGGCAGCGGCAACGTCACCAGTACGTTCGACGGTGATCTCAGCGGCAGCGGCGGCTTGGTCAAAGTCGGCACTGGCACGCTGAACCTCACCGGGATCAACGGCATCACCGGCAACACCGCGATCAATGGCGGCACCGTTGATCTCAGCGGCTCGCTGGGCAGTGCTCAACTCAACGTCAATACCGGCGGCACCCTGACCGGTACCGGCTCGGCGCTCGGCGCGGTCAACATCAACAACGGTGGGCATCTCGCGTTGTCGTCGGGCAACACCTTGTCGGCGAGTGCTCTGACTCTCGGCGCCGGCAGTAACGTTGATGTGGCACTGGGCACACCGTCGACCTCATCGCTGATGAATGTCGGTG
The DNA here is from genome assembly GCF_024748675.1 of Pseudomonas sp. B21-041. Lineage (NCBI taxonomy): Bacteria > Pseudomonadati > Pseudomonadota > Gammaproteobacteria > Pseudomonadales > Pseudomonadaceae > Pseudomonas > Pseudomonas sp. B21-041. Next base: position 4,161,075 of record NZ_CP087175.1, on the reverse strand, counting down.
GCAACCTGACTCTCGACGGCAATCTCAATGTCACCGATGCCGGCGGCTTCGGCGTCGGTGTGTATCGCTTGTTCAACTACACCGGCAGCCTGACCAATCTCGGTCTGGACGTCGCCAGCGTGCCGGTCGGCTACGGCCTCGGCGATCTGCTGGTGCAAACCGGCGTGGCCAATCAGATCAACATTCAAGTCTCGGCGCCGAACAGCAACATCCGTTACTGGGACGGCAGCCAGACCATTGCCAACGGTGTGGTCGATGGCGGCAGTGGCACGTGGAATGCGGTCGGCACCAACTGGACCGATGCCAACGGTCTGGTCAACCAGCCGTGGGCCGGCGACTTCGCGGTGTTCCAGGGCAGCGCCGGCACTGTGACGGTGAACGGCACGCAAGCGTTCACCGGCATGCAATTCCTCACCGATGGCTACAACGTGGTTAACGGTGCGGCGGGGCAACTCACGGCGGTCAACGGCACCGGCGGCACCACTTCGTTGCGCGTCGATCCGGGCGTGACGGCGACCATCAATGCCAATATCGATGGCAGCGGCATCCTCAATAAACTCGATGCAGGCACCTTGGTGCTCGGTGGTGCCAACACTTATACCGGCGGCACGCAACTGGACGGCGGCAAGATCATCGTCGGCAGCAACACCGCGCTCGGCACCGGCACGCTGACGGCGAATGCCGGTACGCAATTGGACAGCAACGCGGCGGTGACACTGGCCAACGCGGCGACGCTCAACGGTAACCTCACCGTGGTCGGCAGCAATGCGTTGACCCTCAACGGCGTGATTGGCGGCACCGGTGGCTTGATCAAAACCGGCACGGCCAATCTGACCCTCGGCGGCAATAACGCTTTCCTCGGCCCGGTGGCGCTGAATGCCGGCGGACTGATTCTGGCGTCGAACTCAGCGCTCGGCTCCGGCACGTTGAACGCGGCGGGCGGTACGACGCTGGATGCCAGCACGGCGGTTTCGGTAAACAACGCGGTCAACCTGGCCGGCAATCTCGGCATCGGCGGCACGGCGGATCTGACCTTGGCCGGTACGGTCAACGGCGCCGGCAGCCTGAGCAAAAACGGCGCGGCCAACCTGACCCTCAGCGGCAACAACAACTTCCTCGGCGGCACCACCCTGAACGCCGGCACCCTGACCGCCGGCAGCAACTCGGCACTGGGCCTGGGCAACCTGACCGTGGCGGGCGCCTCGGCGCTGGACAGCAACAGCGCGCTGAGCCTGGGCAACAACGTCGTGCTCAACGCCAATCTGAGCAACACCGGCAGCAACAACCTGACCCTCGCAGGTGTCGTCAGCGGCGCGGGCGGCTTGATCAAGGACGGCGCGTCGAACCTGACCCTCAATGGCATCAATACTTACTCCGGCGGCACGACACTGAATGCCGGTACGTTGACCCTCGGCACTGGCGGGTCGCTGGGCAGCGGCGCGCTGACTGTGGCCGGCGCTTCGACCCTCGACAACTCCGCGCCACTGGTGCTGGCCAACAACCTCAACGTCAACGCGAATCTGGCCCTGGCCGGCAACAACAACCTGACCCTTGGCGGTGTGATTGCCGGCGCCGGCACGTTGAGCAAAAACGGTCTGGCCGACGTCACGCTGAGTGGCAACAACACCTTCAGCGGCACGTTCGATGTGGCGTCCGGCAGCCTGACCACACTGAGTGGCGCAGCGCTGGGCAACAACGCTACGGTCAATCTCGCGGGTGGCGCGGCGCTGAATCTCGGTGCTTCGGGCAGCCTCGCCAGCCTTACCGGCAGCGGCACTGCGCTGATCGGTACGGGCAATACGTTGAGCCTTGGCGGCAACAACGTCAGCAGCACTTTCGCCGGCATCCTCAGCGGTGACGGCAGCCTGAGCAAACTCGGCAGCGGCACCTTGACACTCAGCGGCATCAGCGATCTGACCGGCGACACCAGCGTCAACGCCGGCACCTTGCAGGTCAACGGCTCGCTGGCCAGCGGCAACGTGTTGGTCAACAACGGTGGCACCCTCGGCGGCAGCGGCACCTTGACCGGTGCCGTGACGGTGGCCGATGGCGGTCATCTGGCGGGCGTCACCGGCAGTACGCTGAACGTGAGTTCGCTGGTGTTCAACGGCAACTCAAACTTCGACGTCGGACTTGGCACACCGGTGTCCGGTGGCGGCAATGCGCTGGTCAGCGTTGGCGGCAACCTGACCCTCGACGGCACCCTCAATGTCAGCGACATCGGCGGTTTCGGCAGCGGTGTGTATCGCCTGATCGACTACACCGGCGGCCTGACCGACAACGGCATGCTCTTCGGCACGTTGCCGGGTAGCGTCAGCCCGGGCGATCTGCAACTGCAAACCGCGCTGGCCAATCAGATCAACCTGCTGGTCACCGCACCGGGCGTCACCGTGCAGTTCTGGGACGGCAATCAACTGGTGGCCAACGGTTCGGTCGAAGGCGGCAGCGGCACCTGGGGCACCGGCACCACCAACTGGACCGACGTCAACGGCACTACCAACCAGGCCTGGACCAACAGCTTCGCGGTGTTCCAGGGTGCGGCCGGCACGGTGACCGTCAACGGCGCGCAAACCATTACCGGCCTGCAGTTCGTCACCGATGGCTACAGCTTGGTGAATGGCACGGCGGGCTCGCTGAATCTGGTCAACGGTTCACTGGGCAATGCCACGGTGCGGGTTGACCCGAACGCCACGGCAACCATCGGTGTCGCGCTCAACGGCAGCGGCACGCTGGGCAAATACGACAGCGGTACGCTGGTGCTCAACGCGGCCAACGGCTACACCGGCGGCACGGCGCTGAACGGCGGCAAAATCGTGGTTGGCAACAACGCGGCGCTCGGCACTGGTGTGTTGACCGCTGCTGACGGCACGGCGCTGGACAGCAACGCGGCCGTCAGTCTGGGCAACGACGTGGTCGTCAATGGTGGTTTGACCGTTGCCGGCTCCAACGCCTTGACCCTCGACGGCGTGGTCAGCGGCAGCGGCAGCCTGATCAAGGCCGGCGCATCGAGCCTGACCCTCAACGGCAGCAACACTTTCAGTGGCGGCACTCAACTCGCCGGCGGCACGCTGGTTCTTGGCAACAACAGTGCGATCAGCAGCGCTGCGCTCAATGTGATCGGCAATGGCACCCTCGATAGCACTTCAGCGCTGCAACTGGCCAATGCCATCAACCTTGGCGCTCAACTGACCCTGGCCGGTAATCAGAACACCACATTGATCGGTGCGGTGACCGGCACCGGCAGTCTGCTGAAAAACGGTAGCGGCGATCTCGTTCTCAGTGGAGCTAACACTTACAGCGGTGGCACCACGCTGAACGGCGGCACGACGCGCGGTGACACCAGCAGCCTGCAAGGTGCGATCGTCAACAACGCGACCCTGACCTTCGAGCAAAACGCCGATGGCAGCTACACCGGCAATCTCACCGGCGCCGGTACGCTGAACAAAACCGGGGCTGGAGAGTTGCTGCTGACTGGCAACAACACCTTCACCGGCAACACCTCGGTGCAGGCTGGCAACCTGATCGTCAACGGCGTGCTCAACAGCGCCAATGTCGACGTTGCCAGCGGTGCGGGCATCGGCGGCGGTGGCCAGTTTGGGGGTGCCGTGCAACTGGCCAGCGGCGCGACGCTGCTGGGTGGCGGTACGGCAACGCCATTGTCAGTCGGTTCGCTGGCACTGTCGTCGGGGACCAATCTGGACTTCAGCCTCGGCTCGGCGGCCAGTTCGACCACGGTGGTCAATGTCGCCGGCAACCTGACCCTCGACGGTACGTTGAACATCAGCAACGCCGGCGGTTTCGGCACTGGGGTTTATCAACTGTTCAGCTATGGCGGCAGCCTGATCGACAACGGTCTGGTCTACGGTAGCCTGCCGGTGTCGGCGGCCAACCTGACCCTGCAAACCGCCATCGCCAATCAGATCAACCTGCTGGTGCAAGGCACCCCGGGTGAGGTGCAGTTCTGGAACGGTGGCACCACCAATCCGGACGGCAGCATCGGTGGCGGCAGCGGTGTGTGGGGGCCGGACACCAACTGGACCGATCCGAGTGGTACTCAGGCGCTGGCTTCAAATGGTCAGTTCGCGGTGTTCGGCGGTCAGGCAGGTACGGTTACGGTGCAGGGCAATCAGAACTTCACCGGCCTGCAATTCCTCTCCGGCGGCTACAGCCTGGTTCCAGGGGCTGGCGGTACGCTGACCCCGGTCAACGGCACGGACGGCAGCCTCGCACCGGTGCGGGTCAATGCCGGAGGGAGCGCAGAAATCTCCGCGCCGCTGGTGGGCACGGGCGGCATCGAGAAGCTTGATTCCGGCACGCTGGTACTGAGCGGCGCCAACACCTACAGCGGTGGCACCACGGTCAGCGGCGGTACGCTGGTCGGTAACACCACCAGCCTGCAGGGCAATATCCTCAACAACGCATCGCTGCTCTTCTTGCAGAACTTCAATGGTCAGTTCAATGGATCGCTGCGCGGACTTGGCGTGATGCTCAAACGCGGTACCGGCACCTTGCTGTTGACCGGTGATAATCCGTTCAGCGGCACGGTCGCGGTCGATCAAGGTGTGCTGCAAGTGGGCAGCCTTGCGGCGCGCGCTTCGTTGGGTGGGCAAGTCACCGTGGCTAACGGAGCCGGCCTGAGCGGTAATGGCAGCGTCGGCTCGGTGGTCAACCATGGCGTTGTCGCCTCGGGCTCCGAAGCAGGAACGCTGAGCGTGGCCGGTAACCTGACCAATGCGAGCGACGGGGTGCTGGCGCTGACCGTCAGTTCGCCAACCGCGACACCGTTGGCCGTCGGTGGCACCGCGACGTTGGGCGGCGCTTTGCAAGTCAACTCGCTGGCACCGTTCACCGGCAACACCACGTATTCGCTGATCACGGCGGGCGGTGGCGTGAATGGCACCTTCAGCGCTGCGGACCTGCCGCAATACGCGTTCCTCAACACAGCACTGGTGTATGACGCCAACGCGGTGAACCTGGTGGTCAGCCGCAATGGCAACTCGTTCGCCGATGTCGCCGCCACCGGCAACCAGTTCCGCACCGCCACCGCGTTGTCGAACAACGGCCCGGCCGGTGCGGCGTTGCAGAACGAGATCGTCAACCTCAGTGTTGCCGGTGCGCGCAATGCCTTCGACAGTCTGTCCGGTGAGATCCACGCCAGCACCGCCAGCGCCATCCTCGAGGATTCGCGCTATGTGCGTGACGCGGTCAACGATCGCATGCGCCAACCGTCATGCAGCGCGGCGGATGATCCACGCCGTGCTCTGGCGCCAAGTGACAACCAATTGAGTAGCAACGGTTGCCACGGCGAAATGGTTGGCTGGGCGCGGGCTCTTGGTGCGTGGGGTGAGTCGGATGGCGACAGCAACGCGGCGAAACTCGACCGTAACCTCAGCGGCTTCATGCTCGGCACCGACAAGCAACTCGATGACCAGTGGCGCGTGGGCATGGCCGCCGGTTACACCCGCAGCGATCTCGATGCGCATGATCGTCGCTCGGATGCCACCGTTGAAAGCTACCATCTGGCGGCGTACCTCAATTCGCAGTTCGATGCACTCGCAGTGCGCCTCGGCGCCGCGTACAGCTGGCACGACATCGAAACCAAACGCAACGTCAGCGTCGGCAGCTACAACGATCGTCTGAAAGCCAACTACGACGCGCGCAGTGCGCAGGTGTTCGGTGAAGTCGGTTACACGATTGACGCCGGCGGCATTGCCCTTGAGCCGTTCGCCGGGCTGGCCTACGTCAACTACGACACCGACAAAGCCAAGGAAAAAGGCGGAGTAGGGCGCTTGGAAGCCGATGCCGATCAAGACATCACCTTCTCGACCCTCGGTGTACGCGCCGGCAAAGTCATCACCCTGGCCAACGGCGGGCAATTCACCCCGCGCGCGGCGCTCGGCTGGCGCCATGCCTTTGGTGACACCAAGCCTGACGCTGATCTGACCTTCATCGACGGCGGCGCCTCGTTCAGCACCCAGGGCGTGCCGATCGCCAAGGACAGCGCGATTGTTGAAGCGGGGGTCGACTTCCAGATCAGCCCGACCGGCAAACTCGGCGTCGGCTACTCGGGTCAACTGTCGAACGACAGCAACGACCATGCGATGACCATCAGCTTCAGCCTGGGCTTCTGATTTAGGGGCGAAGCACTTTTAGCCGCCCGTAAGGGCGGTTTTTTTTTGCCTTGTCGCCAGATGATCGTTCCCACGCTCTGCGTGGTAACGCCTCTAGGGACGCTCCGCGTTCCGGCTCCGTGAAGGGACGCGGAGCGTCCCGGGCTGCATTCCCACGCGGAGCGTGGGAACGATCGGATAGACCCGGCGTGCTCTGCTAGAATCGGCCCCATCAACAGCCTGAGACTCCCCCATGAGCGAGCCGATTCGTCTGACCCAATACAGCCACGGCGCCGGTTGCGGCTGCAAGATTTCCCCGCAGGTGCTGGAAGTGATTCTGGCCGGCAGCGGTGCGCAGAACCTTGATCCGAAACTGTGGGTCGGCAACGCCTCGCGCGATGACGCGGCGGTCTACGAGATCGATGCCGAGCGCGGTGTGGTCTCGACCACCGACTTTTTCATGCCGATCGTCGATGACCCGTTCGACTTCGGCCGCATCGCCGCGACCAATGCGATCAGCGACATCTACGCGATGGGCGGTGATCCGCTGATGGCCATCGCGATTCTCGGCTGGCCGGTCAATGTGCTGGCGCCGGAAGTGGCGCGTGAAGTGATTCGCGGCGGCCGTGCCGTGTGCGACGCGGCGGGCATTCCACTGGCAGGCGGGCATTCGATCGATGCGCCAGAGCCGATCTTCGGCCTCGCCGTCACCGGTCTGGTCGAGAAGCGCCACATGAAGCGCAACGACACCGCTACCGCCGGTTGCCTGTTGTACCTGACCAAACCGCTAGGCATCGGCATCCTCACCACCGCCGAGAAGAAGGGCAAGTTGCGCCCGGCCGACGTCGGCGTGGCCCGCGACTGGATGTGCACCCTGAACAAACCCGGCAGTCGCTTCGGCAAACTCGCCGGCGTTACAGCGATGACCGACGTTACCGGTTTCGGCCTGCTCGGGCATCTGGTGGAAATGGCCGATGGCAGCCAGCTCACCGCGCGCATCGCCTATGACCGTGTGCCACGTCTGGACAGCGTCGAGTATTACCTCGATCAAGGTTGTGTCCCCGGCGGTACGCTGCGCAACTTCGACAGCTATGCGAGTAAGGTGGGCCGCGTGCAGGAACTGCACAAACGCGTGCTCTGCGACCCGCAAACCAGTGGCGGTCTGCTGATCGCGGTGACGCCGCAAGGCAATGAAGAATTCCTCGCTGTTGCCGCCGAACTGGGTCTGAACCTTGCGCCAATCGGCGAACTGGTTGAGCGACAGACGAACGCAGTCGAGGTGATTTGATGCTCCGCGACTGCACTGACTACCGAGACATTTTTCTCAACGACCGGCCGTTGATGGACGCCCGCGCACCGGTCGAATTTCACAAGGGCGCGTTCCCCGGCGTGATCAATCTGCCGCTGATGAACGACGTTGAACGGCAGAAGATCGGTACCTGCTACAAGCAACACGGCCAGCAGGCCGCCATCGAGCTGGGCCATCAACTGGTGTCGGGCGCGGTGAAGGCCGAGCGCATCCAGGCCTGGGCCGATTTTGCCCGCGCCCATCCTGACGGTTATCTGTATTGTTTTCGTGGCGGCCTGCGCTCGCAGATCACTCAGCAATGGCTGCGTGACGAGGCCGGCATCGACTATCCGCGCATCGGCGGTGGTTACAAAGCGATGCGCAACTTCCTCATCGACACCCTTGAACAGGCCATCGCGCAATGTGATTTCGTCCTGCTCGGCGGCATGACCGGCACTGGCAAGACCGAAGTGCTGGTGCAGTTGCGCAATGGCCTGGACCTGGAAGGGCACGCCAATCATCGTGGCTCAAGCTTCGGCAAACGCGCCACCGGACAGCCGTCGAACATCGATTTTGAAAACCGCCTGGCCATCGACATTCTCAAGAAACGCGACGCGGGGTTTGCGCAGTTCGTGCTGGAGGACGAGAGCCGGGTGGTCGGCAGTTGCGCCTTGCCGCTGCCGCTGTATCAGGGCATGCAGCAGTACCCGATGGTCTGGCTGGAAGACAGTTTTGACGATCGCGTGGAGCGGATTCTGCATGATTACGTGGTGGATCTGTCTGCGGAATTTACGGCTGTGCACGGTGAAGAGGGCTTCACGTTGTTTTCTGAACGCTTGCTGGAAAGCCTCAACAATGTGCAAAAACGCCTCGGCGGCGAGCGTCATCGGCGAATGCTGTTGTTGATGGAAGAGGCGTTGATCGAGCAGGGGCGGAGTGGGGCGGTGGACTTGCATCGCGGCTGGATCGAAGGGTTGCTGCGTGAGTATTACGACCCGATGTATGTGTTTCAGCGCGAGAAGAAGGGCGGGCGGATCGAGTTTGCCGGGGAGCGTGGGGCGGTGCTTGAGTATCTGCGTGAGCGGGTGAATCAGAAGGATTGATAGTGCTTTTGCTGGCCTCATCGCTGGCAAGCCAGCTCCCACAGTTATTGCGGATGTACATGGATTTTGTGTACACCCTAGAACCCTGTGGGAGCTGGCTTGCCAGCGATGGGGCCGGTTCAGACAGAAGATGACTCAGGTCGGGCAGGTTTCCTTGCCATGATCCAGCCCCTGCTTGTAGCTGTGGCTCTGCAGACTGGCCTTGCCGTTGTGCCAGGTCAGGGTCAGTACATACAGCGAGTCAAAATCGTTGCCCGCCCAGTCCTCGGTGATGTTCTGCTTCTCGCCGACCGCTTTGCCCGCCACCTTGTTGATCAGCTCTGGCAGATAGCCGTGGGACCAGGCGGTGTAGATCGTCGAGTTGTGATACTTGTCTTCCAGCAGTTCGCGGGCCAGATCGCTGGTGTCGTTGGCCGAGAACTCGATGTTCACCGGCAGGCCGAGCTTGATCGCGGCGGGGCTGATGGTCATCAGCGGGCGAATGTAGCTGTAGGAATTATCCAGCTCACCTTCCTCGACATTGCGCGTCGGGTTGGCGGCAAACACGTAATCGGCCTTGCCGAATTTCTCCGGCAGCAGCGTCGACAGGTCGATGGCGCGGTTCAGGCCCTGACAGTTGAGCTGGCCGAGGCCACCTTCGGGTTTCTCCGCATGGCGCAGGAACACCAGCGTCTGGGTACCGTTCACCGGTTGCGCGCGGCTTTCGCTGGACTCCAGCGACAGGAACAGCGCACTGACGGCCAGCAGGGAAGGCAGGGCCACATATGCGCGGTGTTTGAAACGTTTGGCGAATCGCATAAGGATCGTCATGAAATAAAAGGTTCTTCAACAAATTCGGTTAAGGCTGACAAACCTTTACACCGCGGGCTCCCAGCACCGGGTGTTTTCCCTGTCGTGAACGGCTTCCTCTGCAACAAAGGCATAGCTCAGAGTCCCCTGAGGGCCGATTGGTTCGATCGTCCGAGTGCGCAGCACTCTAACGGCTACGTTCAGCGGCCTGGTGGCAGGTTAGCGACAGGATGTTACGGGTTCATGTAGGCGCTGGCGCAGGCTGTGATCTTTTTGCAGGCTGCAAAGGCTCAAGATCAAAAGATCGCTGCCTGCGCAGCGCCTACATTATGATCAGGCTTTAATTTGTGACTGGATGCTTCCCATGACCGATCTGTCCGCGTTCCCGATCACCCAGAAATGGCCGGCGCAGTACCCTGACTGGATTCAGCTCTATTCCTTGCCGACGCCCAATGGTGTCAAAGTCTCGATCATGCTCGAAGAGATCGGCCTGCCGTACGAACCGCACAAGGTCGCTTTCGACAGCAATGATCAATTGTCTGCCGAGTTCCTTTCGCTGAACCCGAACAACAAGATCCCGGCGATCCTGGATCCGCATGGCCCCGAAGATCAGCCACTGGCGCTGTTCGAATCCGGTGCGATCCTGATTTATCTGGCCGACAAAAGCGGCCAGTTGCTCGCGCAGGAAGGTGCGCAGCGCTACGAAACCATCCAGTGGCTGATGTTCCAGATGGGCGGCATCGGTCCAATGTTCGGCCAGCTCGGTTTCTTCAACAAATTCGCTGGCAAGGATTACGAGGACAAGCGCCCGCGTGATCGTTACGTCGATGAAAGCAAGCGTCTGCTCAAGGTGCTCGACGGCCGGCTCGAGGGTCGTGACTGGATCATGGGCGAGCGTTACACCATTGCCGATATCGCCACGTTTCCGTGGGTGCGTAACCTGATTGGGTTTTATGAGGCCGGTGATCTGGTCGGCATCAGCAACTTCCCGAATGTCACCCGCGTACTGGGGCGATTCCTCGCCCGCCCAGCGGTCATTCGCGGCCTGACCATCCCCTCATGATTTTCGGGCTATACACATAACCTTGTGGGAGCTGGCTTGCCAGCGATGACGCCGGTACAGTCGACATCTATGTTGACTGAACCACCGCCATCGCTGGCAAGCCAGCTCCCACAGGGATTTACAGTGTTCTGAAAGATTGTTACCCGCCCGGTAATGCACTCTTGATTGATCCAGGTTTGTACCGCGCGCCCCGCAAGGCATAAGCTTCGCCCCCTACGACTTTCGTCTCATCTGCCGTTTTCAGGAAAGGCCCCCATGTCCAGTCAGCTCCCCGAAGCACGTCCCCGCCGTCTGCGCCGCAATGCGAGCCTGCGCAGCCTGTTCCAGGAAACCGAATTCAGCCTGAACGATCTGGTCCTGCCGATTTTCGTTGAAGAAGAAATCGATGACTTCGTGCCGATCAAGAGCATGCCCGGGGTGATGCGCATTCCCGAGCGCAAACTGGCCAGCGAAATCGAGCGTTATGCCCGTGCTGGCGTCAAGTCGGTGATGACCTTCGGCGTGTCGCATCATCTGGACAGCAACGGCAGCGATACCTGGCGCGAGAATGGTCTGGTCTCGCGCATGTCGCGCATCGCCAAGGACGCTGTGCCGGAGATGATCGTGATGTCCGACACCTGCTTCTGCGAATACACCGATCACGGCCACTGCGGCGTGATGCACAACCATGAAGTCGACAACGACCAGACCCTGATCAACCTCGGCAAACAAGCTGTGGCGGCGGCCCGCGCTGGTGCCGACGTGATCGCGCCGTCAGCAGCGATGGATGGACAAGTGCGGGCGATTCGTCAGGCGCTGGATGCCGCCGGTTTCACCCAGATTCCAATCATGGCTTACTCGACCAAGTTCGCCTCGGCACTCTACGGCCCGTTCCGCGAGGCCGGTGGCAGTGCGCTGAAAGGCGACCGCAAAAGCTATCAGATGAACCCGATGAACCGCCGCGAAGCCCTGCGCGAATCGCTGCTCGACGAGCAGGAAGGCGCCGATGCGCTGATGGTCAAACCGGCCGGCGCTTACCTCGACATCATCCGCGACATTCGTGAAGCCTCGAACCTGCCGCTGGCGGCGTATCAGGTCAGTGGCGAGTACGCGATGATCAAGTTCGGCGCGCAGGCCGGGGCAATTGATGAGGATCGCGTGGTGCGAGAGAGTCTGGGCGCGATCAAGCGTGCGGGTGCTGATTTGATCTTTACTTACTTTGCGATGGATCTGGCATTGGCCGGGATCTAAAGACCAACGCACAACCCTGTGGGAGCTGGCTTGCCAGCGATAGCGTCAGCACAGTCAAAATCAATCTTGACTGATCCACCGCTATCGCTGGCAAGCCAGCTCCCACAGGTTCTTGTGGTTTCCTTGGGTCAGAGGCAGGCAAAGAACGGGCGGATGCCGTGATCGCGGAAGTAGCGTTCAATCACTTTCGGATCCGCGCTGCTTTCGGCAATCGCCACATAGGTATCCGGGCGCAGTAGATAAAAACCGTTACGTCCCAACCCCGCCGTTTCAAATGCGGGGCGCCAGTCGAACACATGCAGCGGTAAATGGTGTTCATTGCACCAGGCGATCATTTCGTCGCTGGTGTCGCCGTACACGTGCACCTGCCAGCATGGTTGCCTTAGCGGTTCGTAATTATCCCCCTCACCATCATGCGCCCACGGCAAGCGATCGCCGCCATGCACTTGGCCGGCGGCGCCCTGGCTCAGCGGCATGGCGCGATAGTTGAGGGTGACTTGTGACACGGTGCGAAAAAGGAACTCGCGACTGGCCTCGAACGAAGCCATTTTCGGGATCAGAAACGGTGCCACACGCATGCGTAGCAGATCGGCCATGCGTCCTTCGGCAGTGACAAAACTGAAGACTTTGTCGGTGGTCGACACCAGTCGGCGGGCGAAGGCAATGCGTTCGGTTTCGTAGCTGTCGAGCAGGCTTGGTTCGGCGCCACCGCTGAGCACAGCGGCGAGTTTCCACGCCAGATTGATCGCGTCGCCAATGCCGGTGTTCATGCCCTGACCGCCCGCCGGGCTGTGCACATGCGCGGCATCGCCGAGCAGAAACGCACGACCGCTGCGAAAATGCTCGGCCACGCGGTGATGCACGCGGTAGGTCGAGAACCAGTGCACGTCTTCGATATGCACTTTCAGATGTTCGATGGCACGGCTGCTGACGTCGGAGAATTCCAGGCTTTCGGCGCGATCCGCGCGCTCATCACGCACCGTGCCGATCAGACGGGCACGGCCTTCGCCGGCCAGGGGAAACACGGCGAGGAAGTCCGCCTCATCCAGATCCAGGTGCAACTCGCCGTTCATCGCCGGGCCGCTGGCCTTGACGTCGGCGACGTAGAAAATCTGCTGATAGGTGCCGCCGGGAAAACCGGTGTCGAGGGTTTTGCGCACCACTGAGCGGGCGCCATCACATCCCGCCAGATAACAGGCCTGGCAGATTTCCTGCTCGCCATCGGGCAGGCGCAAGTGCGCGGTGAGGCCGTCGCCGGTTTCCTCGAAGCTTTCCAGGGTGGTATCGCGTTCGACCGTGACCCCATAGTCTTCAAGACGCTCGATCAGCAGCCGTTCGTGTTGATCCTGCGGGAAGATTTCGACGAATGCGTAGGGTGTCAGGCCTTCGCCGATGCGGTTCAGTGGCAACTGCGCGACCGGTTTACCGTTGACCCAGAAATTCGCCGCCGCCACCCGATGGCCGTTGCGCACCACGGTGTCGGCGAGGTCCAGTTGCCGGTACAACTCGAGGGTGCGCGCCTGCACCGCCAGCGCTCGCGACGTGGTACCGGGCGCGGAGGCCTTGTCGATGATCCGCACGCGCACGCCCAGTTTGCTCAGCCACAGGGCCAGCACCAGCCCGGTGGGGCCGGCGCCGATGATCAGAACGTCGCTGCGGTTCATGGGCCTGTCCTCCGTTTGCTGTGCAGCAAGTATGGATCAGCAGGAGCGGGTGGCCAGTTGATCGGCCAGACGGAAGACGGCCCCGCAGCGGTGAGGCTGTGGGGCCTTTTTTGGGTGTTCGGCGGGAAGGTATTGGCGGTAGTGAAATTTACCCCCTCACCCCAGCCCTCTCCCCCAGGGGGGCGAGGGGGAAAGGGAGCCGATTTGTGTGTTTTTTAAGACTTGAGTTCGACTCGATATTTCAGGTCGGTGTAACTTGCAAGAACACCACGGTCAGTCCCCTCTCCCTCTGGGAGAGGGTTAGGCGGGCGGCGTTCCGATGAGGGGCTTTTCAGCCTTAGAAATCAATAGTCCCGGACAACTTCGCCACCCGCGGCTCACCCTGAGTCAGATACCCCCCTTGAGCCGATTCCCAATACTTCTTGTTCGCCAGATTTTCCACGCCCAGACGCACGGTCACGTCCTTCTCCGACACCTTGAACGCATAACGCGCCCCCGCATCGAAGCGGTTCCAGGTCGGCAGGCTGAGGTTGTTCGCCGCGTCAGCGTATTGACCGCCGGTACGCAGCATCCGCGCATTCAGCGCCACGCCTTGCAGACCCGGCACGTCCCAATCCGCACCAGCGTTGAACTGGAAGGTCGGCACACCGATCGCACGGTTGCCGTCGTTGGCGCCATTGAGAGTGTTCTTCAGTTCGGTGTCCATCAGGGTCAGACCGCTGATCAGGCGCAGACCATTGATCGGTTCGCCGAACACGTTCATTTCCACGCCTTTGTTGATCTGCTCGCCTTCACGCACGTAGGTGCAGGTAGTCGCACTGTCGATTTCGCAGTAACCATCGCTCGGCTGCTCGATGCGATAAACACCGAGGCTGGCGCCGTAAGTGCCCATGTCGACTTTCACCCCGACTTCGGTCTGCTTGGAGCGTTTCGGCGCATAGACTTCGTTGCCGTTGGTGACACGGAAACCACCGGAACTGGTCGGCGAAGTCGGGCCCTGGGCCAGACCTTCGATGTGGTTGGCGTAGAACGACACATGGTCCCACGGCTTGAACACCACGCCGTAGACGGGTGTGGTGATCGATTCGTCGTAGCTCGACTTGCGACCGCCGCTGCCCCAACTGGCGTAGTTGTAGCCTTGCACCACCAGTTGCTGGCGACGCAGGCCGGCGGTGACCAGCAGGCGATCATCGAAGAAACCGAGGGTGTCAGAGAGTGCGATGCTGCGGTTGAAGGTCTTGCCGACGATGCCGGGATCATTCAAGTCGCCGCCGGCAAAGTTGCCCACCGGCGACGGCGTTTGCACCGGGTGGTAGATGTTGTTGGCGTATTGGGTCAGGTCAAAATCATAGGCGCTGCGCTGCTCGGCCCAGATGCCGGTCAGGCCGAAGTTGAGCTTGTGGCTGACCGACCCGGTGTTGAATTTACCGTTGAGGCCGGCCATCACGCTGGTGTTGTCTTCGTCGTGCGGAATGAACGAGCCGGTGGTGAACGACGCGCCGTTGTTACCGACCAGCGTGGTCGAGTTGTAGCGCCCGACTTCGCGGGTGTGCTTGGCGCCGCCAGCGGCGTAGGCAGTCCAGTTGTCGTTCAGGTCGTACTCGGCGCGAAGCATGCCGAAGGTGTCTTCGATGTCGGTGTAGCCCCACTTCGGCGCGTAGTTGGTGTCGGCCGAGGGCGCGTCTGGAATGTGCGTGGCAGTGCCGAGGTTGACCGAGTTACGACCACCGTTGACGCGTTCTTTCTGGTAGGCGAAGTCGCCGGAGAGGCGCAGGGCGTCGCCGCGATAATCGAGGCCGATGGCGAACAGTTTCGAACGCTGGTTCTCGTGATCGATACCGGTGTCACCTTCACGCTGGGACAGGTTGATCCGGGCGCCGAAGCGGTTGTCTTCACCGAAACGCTGACCGATGTCGAAGTGATGACCGATGCGGCCTTCGCTGTTGATGTCGGTGGTGTAACGCCGCAGCGGCACATCACCGGCGCGTTTCGGTTGCAGATTGACGCCGCCGCCGATGCCGGAACCGGTCGGGGTCACGCCGTTGATAAAGGCGTTCGGGCCTTTGAACACTTCCACGCGCTCCAGGGCATCGGTGGAAATGATCTGCCGGGGCAGCACGCCGTACAGGCCGTTATAGGAAATGTCGTCGCCGTTCAGTGGCAAGCCACGGATCATGAAGACCTGCGCCTGGTTGCCGTAACCGGACGCCTGACGTACCGAGGAATCGTTGAGCAGCACGTCGGCGACGTCTTCGGCCTGCTGATCCTGAATCAATTGTTCGGTGTAGGACGCGGCGCTGAACGGCACGTCCATCATGTCCTGATTGCCGAGCACGCCGAGTTGACCACCACGGGCGACCTGACCACCCGCGTAAACCGGGGGCAGGGCGTTGGGCGTCGGGGCTTGGGCGTTGACGTTGACGTCGTCCAGCACCAGCGCTTTGGTATCGCCTTCTGCGGCTTGGGCGGTGATGGTCAGGGAACACAGCAGGGCGAGAAGCGTCGGGCGAAACGGGACGGCGAGTCGAGCTGGAACGGGCATGTAGATACCTGGAGGCGCACGGCCGGTGAGAAAAATAAGGGCGGCGCGGGAACTCCTTGCGCAAATGCGACTCCAGGCGCAAATGATAGGTTTTCTCAGTAACGTTTTGCAATCAGTTTGTCATCACCCTCTCAAAACACACATCACCTGTAGGAGCTGCCGCAGGCTGCGATCTTTTGATCTTGTTTTTTAAAATCAAAAGATCGCAGCCTGCGGCAGCTCCTACACGGATTGTGTATGGTGGTTTGGGCTTAACGGACTGGATAAAGCTTCATGCACAACTTTCAATTACCGATCACGCTCGCCGTACTGCTGGTGCTCGCCGGTTGCGCGGGGCAACGCAGTACCGAGCCGGTGCCCCGTGCGCCTGCTGAAGTGAAGGCCGAGATCGTGCGGCTGATGCCGGCCAAGACTGCCGATCGCCAAGGCTGGGCCACCGATATCTACGCCGCGTTTGCCGCGCAGAACATCAGCCCGACCACGCAAAATCTTTGCTCGGTGCTGGCCGTGGCCGAGCAGGAATCGACCTTCCAGGCCGACCCCACGGTGCCAGGCCTGGGCAAAATCGCTCGCGACGAAATCGACCGTCGCGCCGCCAAAGTGCACATCCCCAGCTTGTTGGTCAGCGGCGCGCTGCAAGTGCGCTCAACCAACGGCAGGACCTACAGCGAACGCTTGAATACGGCGCGCAGTGAGAAAGAACTCAGTGGTATTTTCGACGACTTCATCGGCCGGGTGCCGATGGGCCGTACGCTGTTCGGCGGTTTTAACCCGGTGCACACCGGCGGGCCGATGCAGGTCAGCATCGAATTTGCCGAACAGCACGCCAAGGATTATCCGTATCCGGTTGACGGCACGATCCGCCGTGAAGTGTTCAGCCGCCGTGGTGGCATGTATTTCGGCATCGCACATTTGCTCGGTTATCCGGTGAGTTATCGCGAGCCGCTGTATCGGTTTGCCGATTTCAACGCCGGTTGGTACGCCAGTCGCAATGCCGCGTTTCAGAATGCGGTGAGCCGCGCTTCGGGCATCCCGCTGGCGCTCGATGGCGACCTGATCCGCTACGACTCGATCATGCCCGGCGGCACGGAACTGGCGGTGCGCACCCTCGGCAAGTCGCTGGGCATGCGCAACCCGACGATTCGCGACCAATTGGAGGAGGGCAAAACCCTGGAATTCGAAGAGACCAAGCTCTATCAGCGAGTGTTCGAACTGGCGGAGCAAGCGGAGGGGAAAAAGCTGCCGCGCGCGGTGTTGCCGGGGATCGTGCTGCAGAGCCCGAAGATCACCCGCAAACTCACCACAGCTTGGTTCGCCAAGCGCGTGGACGAGCGCTACAAGCGCTGCATGGCCAAGGCCGGATAAATCAGGCAGACATAAAAAACCCGGCCAAGGGAGCCGGGTTTCTCTGGGTTGTTGCGCTTACAGCCAATCATCAGGCAACGCGACGTTCGATCAGACGATCCGAGCCACCTTCGGCAACGCGACGTTCGATCAGACGATCCGAACCACCTTCGGCAACGCGACGTTCCAGCAGACGATCAGCGCCACCTTCAGCAACGCGACGTTCGATCAGACGATCCGAACCACCTTCAGCGACGCGACGTTCGATCAGACGATCCGAACCACCTTCGGCGACGCGACGTTCGATCAGACGATCCGAACCACCTTCAGCGACGCGACGTTCCAGCAGACGATCAGCGCCACCTTCAGCAACGCGACGTTCGATCAGACGATCCGAACCACCTTCAGCCACACGGCTTTCGATCAGTTTGTCCGAGCCGCCTTCGGCGATCATGGTGTGGGCCGGGGTAGCGGCGAAAGCGTTGATAGCGAAGACCGAGAAAGCGATACCGAGAAGAGTTTGGCGTTTCATGATGGTGTGCTCCGGGGTGTTGTTGGTTGGTATGGAGCAGATGTTACGCCCGGGATTTTTTATGAGAACTTCATTGCCGTGATGGTGAACATCGATGCCGATGATGGTTGCCGGAACCCGCAGATCAGAGCCTCACAGCACCTTCACCGCACGCCCGATCGCCTGAATCGGCCCGGTCGGTTTGCCGATCGGCGAGCCATTGGCGCCCTCAAGTGTCAGCTCGAATAGCTGATTGGGTTGCAGCGGCGGTAACTTGTCCAGCGGCACCGACAAGGCCTGCCCGGGTTTGACCAGCCCCAGCGAAACCGGCCCCTGCCAGCCGTCAGCCTTGGTCCAGAATTCCAGAGCCTTGTCGGCTGGTACCTCAACCACGCCGAGCGGGATCAGTTGAATTTCATGCGAATTGCTCGCCTGAATCACCCAGCCCGGGGCTTTGTCCTGCGGCGCAACCAGCACCACCAGATAGCTGGGTTTCGGCGTGGTCTGGGTCAGCAGGATAGAACCCAGAATCAACGTCGCGGCCAAACCGGCTGCGCTCAACCCACGCCAGAGCGGCAGCAGGTTCCACCATGAAGTTGAAGGTGCTTGCCGCGCCAGTCGCCCGATACTGCGCTCGATGCGTTGCCACAACTGCGCCGAGGGTTGCTGCGGCTCCGCGAGATCCGTCAGCTCCAGCAGACGCCGCTCCCAGGCGTCTACCGCTGCGCGCAATTGCGGATCATTCGGCAAACGCCGTTGCACCTCGCTGCGCTGTTCGAACGACAGCGTGCCGAGCACATATTCGCCGGCCAGTTCATCCCGTTCTTGCGCTGATTCGCTGGTCATCCCATGCACTCCCGCAAGGCATTGAGGCTGCGCTTGATCCACGCTTTGACGGTGCCCAGCGGCGTGTCGAGGCGCGCGGCAATTTGCGCGTGGCTGTAGCCGTCGACGTAAGCATGCAGGACGCAACTGCGCCGTTGTGGCTCCAGCTGTTCAAGGCAATGGTAGATGCGCGCCGAATGCGCGTGGGCGTCGAAGCTGGCATCGTCCGCAGCGGTTTCGTGGGCCTCGCTGAACGGCGTTTCCCGGCCGTGATCACGCAGCAGATTCAGCGCCAGATGCCGGGTCACGCTGAACATCCAGCCACGCGCCGAACCGCGCGCCGGGTCAAACCCCACCGCGCCGTTCCAGATCTTGATGAAGGCCTCATGAACAATGTCCTCCGCCAGCGCCGTATCGCGCACCAGGCGCTTGGCCACGCCGAGCAGACGCGGGCCTTCCTGCACATACAAATCGCGCAGGGCCGCACGCTCGCCACGGGCACAGGCAGCGAGATGGGCTTCGTAATCGAAAACGGATTCGGCTAAAGGCATGTCGTGCAATCTAGCTCACATTCCGTAAACATCCAGAACACATAATTCCCCTTGTAGGAGTGAGCCTGCTCGCGATAGCGGTGTATCAGCAGCATATTCTTCACTGATACACCGCTATCGCGAGCAGGCTCACTCCTACAGGGGATTTGTGGTGTTCCGGAGATCAGTTCGCCGCCCAGAAAATGTAATCAGCCTGGTACTTCACCACTTCCTGCTTGCCCTTGTTCGCCGTCGTGCATTCACTGCCCGGTGCCACGCCGCCCTTGAGCGCGACACGCTGGATGTAACTCACGCCGCTCATCGCGCCTTTACCCTCGGCGGGGTTGGCCTTGACCAGTTGATAGGGCAGGTTGCCCGGAGTCGACGGCGCCACGGCCAGTTGCGTGCCGGTGACTTTCGAACCGTCCTTGGCCTGCCAGGTCGCTGGCGGGCCGAAGTAGGTGCCGACCTGCTTGCCGCTGCGATCATTGAGCACCGCTTTCGGACCGACAAACGTCCACTCGGTCTGCCCGGCCGCGTTGGGCTTGTCGCGGCACTCGTAGGTGATCTCGCCGACGCCGGTGGTTTCCATCGCAATCTTGTGGCCGTCCGGCACTTTGATCGCGTCGGGGTAACTGCTTTGGGCGAAGGTTGTCGAGGACAGGGCGAGCAAACCGGTGAGGCCAATCAGCTGGGTGATGTTCATCAGTGTTATCTCCGAAAGGGGTAGACCGCTGACAGCCGAAGAGGGCTGTTACAGGGACTACCCGTGACGGAGGCGTTTGGATGCAGTGCCTGAAAAATATTTTTTGGATCACTTCTATACCTGTGGGAGCTGGCTTGCCAGCGATAGCGGTGGGTCAGCGAAGGGGATGTCGACTGACCCGGCGCCATCGCTGGCAAGCCAGCTCCCACAGGGTTTTGTGTCGGGCTTGAGGCCGGAGGCTTTCAGGAGTTCCTGGGTATAAGGGTGTTTGGGTGCGGCGAAAATCTCGCGTGAAGAACCCTGCTCAACCACCTTGCCATCCTTGATCACCATCAAGTCATGCGCCAGCGCATGTACCACCGCCAGATCATGGCTGATGAACAAATAGGTCAGCCCATGCCTGATCTGCAATTGCCGCAACAACTCCACCACCTGTTTCTGCACCGTGCGATCCAGCGCCGAGGTCGGCTCATCGAGCAGAATAAGCGCCGGCTCCAGCACCAGTGCGCGGGCGATGGAGATGCGCTGGCGCTGGCCACCGGAAAACTCGTGGGGATAACGATGGCGGCTCTGCGGATCGAGGCCGACTTCCTCCAGCACCCGGATCACCGCCGCTTCCCGCTCAGCCTCAGTGCCGATACCGTGAGTCAGCAAGCCTTCGGCAATAATCTGCTGCACTGACATCCGTGGGCTGAGGCTGCCGAACGGGTCCTGGAACACCACTTGAATCTGCCGCCGCAACGGCCGCATCAAACGTTGATTGAGCAAGCTCAGTTGCTTGTTACCAAAACGGATATTGCCCTCGGACTCGACCAACCGCAGGATCGCCTGACCCAGCGTCGATTTACCCGAACCCGACTCACCGACAATCCCCAAAGTCTTGCCGCGTTGCAGGGTGAAACTCACGCCGTCCACGGCTTTGATGTAATCCTGCTGGCGACTGAACAACGCCTTGGGCAATGGAAACCACACCTTCAAATCATCGACTTCGAGCAGGTTGTGGTCGTACTCACTGGGCACCGGCGCACCGCTCGGTTCGGCCTCGATCAACAACCGACTGTAAGGATGCTGCGGCGCGCGAAACAGCGCCTCGCAATCCGCCTGCTCGACGATTTCACCATGGCGCATCACGCATACCCGTTGCGCGATGCGCCGTACCAGATTGAGGTCGTGACTGATCAGCAACAGCGACATGCCGAGGCGTTGCTGCAACTCGATCAACAACTCAAGAATCTTCTGCTGCACCGTGACGTCGAGCGCCGTGGTCGGCTCGTCAGCGATCAACAATTCCGGCTCATTCGCCAGCGCCATCGCAATCATCACCCGTTGCCGTTGACCACCGGAAAGTTGATGCGGATAGGCTTTCAAGCGCTGCACCGGCTGGCGAATGCCGACCAGTTCCAACAGCTCCAACGTCCGTTCACGGGCAGCGCGGCCCTTGAGGCCTTTGTGAATCTCCAGTACTTCGCTGATTTGCTTTTCCACCGTGTGCAGCGGGTTCAGCGAGGTCATCGGCTCCTGGAAAATCATCGCAATGCGGTTGCCGCGCAGGCCGCGCATCTGCTGCTCGCTGGCGTGCAATAAGTCCACGCCGTTGTAGCGGATCGCGCCGCTGCTGCTGACGTTCTTGCCCGGCAACAAACGCAGGATCGAATGCGCGGTCACCGACTTGCCTGAGCCGGACTCTCCGACCAGTGCCAGGCACTCGCCGCGGCGGATATCCAGGTTCAAACCGTGCACCACTTCTTGTCCGGCGAATGCGACGCGCAGATCGCGAATTTCAATCAGGTTGTCGTTCATGTCAGCTCCGGGGATCAAATGCATCACGGCAAGCCTCACCGATGAAAACCAACAACGACAAAATCAGCGCCAAAGCAAAAAACGCCGTTAGCCCCAGCCATGGCGCTTGCAGATTGCGCTTGGCCTGTCCGATCAATTCGCCCAGCGACGCGGTGCCGGCCGGCATGCCGAAGCCGAGAAAATCCAGCGCAGTCAGGGTGGCGATGGCGCCGGTGAGAATGAACGGCAGGTAGGTGAGGGTGGAGGTCATCGCGTTGGGCAGGATGTGCCGGCACATCAGCTCGTTGTCGGTCAGGCCCAGCGCTCGCGCGGCTTTGACGTATTCCAGATTGCGTCCACGCAGAAACTCGGCGCGCACCACGTCGACCAGTGCCAGCCAGGAAAACAGCGCCATGATCCCCAGCAACCACCAGAAACTCGGCGAGACGAAGCCGGACAAAATGATCAGCAGGTACAGCACCGGCAACCCCGACCAGATCTCCAGCACCCGTTGCCCGAGCAAGTCGACCCAGCCACCGTAATAACCCTGCAACGCCCCGGCGACGATGCCGATCAATGCACTGATGCCGGTGAGAATCAGCGCAAACAGAATCGATATTCGCGTGCCGAAAATCACCCGCGCCAACACATCCCGCGCCTGATCATCGGTGCCCAGCCAGTTGCTCGATGACGGCGGACTCGGCGCCGGTTCGCTGAGGTCGTAATTGACCGTGTCGTAACTGAACGGGATCGGCGGAAACAGCATCCAGCCGCCCTGATCCTCGATCAGTTTGTGCACGTAGCTGCTGGCGTAATCCGGCTGAAACGGCAGCTCGCCGCCGAAATCGGTTTCCAGGTAATCGCTGAGGATCGGGAAGTAAAAAGCGTCGTGATAACGGATCACCAACGGCTTGTCGTTGGCGATCAACTCACCGCCCAGACAAATCAGGCACAGACCGATAAACAGCCACAACGACCAGCGCCCACGTCGATTGGCCTTGAACTGCGCAACGCGACGTTGACCAAGGGGAGAAAGAGTGAACATCAGGCAGTCCTCGCCGAAAAGTCGATGCGCGGGTCGAGCAGGGTGTAGCAGAGGTCGCCGATCAGCTTGATCAACAGGCCGAACAGGGTGAACAGGAACAACGCACCGAACACCACCGGATAGTCGCGCGACACCGCCGCTTCGTAGCTCATGCGCCCGAGGCCGTCGAGGTTGAAGATGGTTTCGATCAGCAGGGAGCCGGCGAAAAACACCTCGATCAGTGCTGACGGCACTCCGGCCACCACCAACAACATCGCATTGCGAAACACGTGGCCATAGAGCACGCGACGCTCAGTCAGACCCTTGGCCCGCGCGGTGATCACGTACTGGCGGCTGATTTCGTTGAGGAAGCTGTTCTTTGTCAGGATCGTCAACGTGGCGAAGCCGCCAATCACCAGCGCCGTCACCGGCAACACCAGGTGCCAAAGGTAGTCGCCGACCTTGCCCATCGTGCTGAGGCTGTCGAAGTTATCCGAGACCAGCCCCTGCACCGGAAACCAGTTGACGTAGCTGCCACCGGCAAACACCACGATCAACAGAATCGCGAACAGGAACGCCGGCATCGCGTAGCCGATGATGATCGCCGTGCTGCTCCAGACATCAAACGCGCTGCCGTTCTTGATCGCTTTGCGAATGCCCAGCGGAATGGAAATCAGGTAAGTGATCAACGTCGCCCATAGACCCAGCGACAGCGACACCGGCAACTTCTGCACGATCAGATCAGTAACCTTGGCGCCGCGAAAAAAACTGCTACCCAGATCCAGCTGCGCGTAGTTTTTCAGCATCAACCACAGGCGTTCGTGCATCGGCTTGTCGAAGCCGTAATGGTGTTTGATCTCCTCGATCAACGCCGGATCGAGGCCACGGCTGCTGCGGCCCGCGCCGCCAACCGCAGTAACCTCGCCACCACCGCCCACGCTGTGCCCGCCGAAGCCTTGCAAGCGGGCGATGGCTTGCTCCACCGGCCCACCTGGCGCGGCCTGCACAATCAGAAAATTCACCACCAGAATGCACAGCAGCGTCGGGATGATCAGCAGCAATCGTCGGCTCAGATAACGCAGCATGTCACTGGCCCCCCGCGAGTTGAGAGTGCATCTGCTGGGTGGTCAGCGCCTTGGCCGCTACCTCCCACCAGGTGTTGAGGCCTTCGTCATACGCCGGTTGCACGGGTGGCATGCCGAAGCGGTTCTGATACACCGTCGGTGTGCCTTTGGAGTAGTAGTTGGGAATCATGTAGTAACCCCATTGCAGCACCCGATCGAGGGCGCGGGCGTAATGCACCATGGCTTCGCGGCTGTTGGCCTGGACCAGTCCGTCAATCAGTTGATCGACCGCCGGATTGGCCAGCACCATCGAGTTCGAACTGCCGACTTGCGTGGCGCTTTGCGAGGCGTACAGGCTGTACAACTCGCGGCCGGGAGAGACGATCGGATCGCCGCTGCGCGGGAAAGCGACGACGATCATGTCGTAGTCGCGGGCGTTGAGGCGGTTGATGTATTGCGCCGAATCGATCCGGCGCAGATTGAGCGTAATGCCGATCTGCGCGAGGGTGCGTTTGAACGGCAGCAACATGCGATCGAAGCCGCCCTGACCGTCGAGGAAAGTGAACTCCAGCGGCTCACCCGCAGCGTTGACCAGACGATTGTGTTGCGGCGTCCAGCCGGCCTCGGCGAGCAGCTTCAGCGCTTGCAGTTGTTTGTCGCGGATGTAGCCACTGCCATCGGTTTTCGGTGCCTGGTACACCGTGGTGAAAACCTCGTCGGGAATCTGCCCACGCAGCGGTTCGAGGATCTTCAATTCTTCGGCATCAGGTAGCGCGGTGGCGGCCATTTCACTCTTCGGCCAGAAGCTGTTCTGGCGCACGTAGAAGCCGCGCATCATCTGTTTGTTGGTCCACTCGAAATCCCACAGCAGGCTGATCGCCTGACGCACGCGGCGATCCTTGAAGAACGGGTTCTGCAGGTTGAACACGAAGCCCTGAGCGGCGGTGGGTTTGTCCGGGGCGAGGATCGACTGTTGCAAACGACCGTCGCGCAATGCCGGGCTGTCATAGCCGACCACATAACCGGACGAGGAGAACTCGCGGTTGTAGTCGAACGCGCCGGCCTGCAGCAGTTGCCGGGCGACGTCGGTGTCACCGTAGAAATTCACCGTGAGCGTGTCGAAGTTGTACATGCCGCGACTGACCGGCAAGTCCTTGCCCCACCAGTCCGGATCACGTTCGAAACTGATACTGCGCCCGGCGTCGACCTTGCTCACCCGGTACGGGCCGCTGCCCAGCGGTGGCTCGAAACCGCCGCCATTGGCGAAGTCGCGGGTTTTCCACCAGTGTTCGGGGACCACGCGCATCGTCGCCAGATCCAGTGCGAGGGTGCGGTTGAGGTTGTTCTTGAAGGTGAAGCGCACCTGTCGTGGGCCTTCGATCAGCACGTCTTGCACATCGGCGTATTGCTGGCGATAACTCAGGCTGCCCTTGGTCATCAACAGGTTGAAGGTGTAGCGCACGTCTTCAGCGGTGATCGGCGTGCCGTCGGCGAAACGTGCTTGTGGATTGAGGGTGAAGCGCACCCAGAGTCCATCGGGGTCGCGCTCGATCTGCTGCGCGACCAGTGCATAAACGGTGTACGGCTCGTCCAGCGAACGAAACGCCAATGGCGAATACACCCAGTCGTTGACCTGCACCACGGAAATGCCCTGATCGGCATACGGGCTGATGTAGTTGTATTGGCCGATCTCCATCGACGCACGGCTGAGCGAACCGCCCTTGGGCGCCTTGGGATCGACGAAATCGAAATGCTCGAAGTTCGCCGGATACTTCGGCGCTTCGCCGTACACCGTCAGCGCATAGCTGCCGCCGGCCAGCGCCGAAGTGCCGGTGCACAGCAGCGCACTGCCCAAAAGCAGGCCAGCCATGTTGCGCAAAAAACTCATGCAATCACTCCTCAATTCCTGAATGCACACAGATCAAAACTGTAGGAGTGAGCCTGCTCGCGATGAGGCCAAGTCAGACCCTGCAAGGTTGACTGAAAAAACGCTATCGCGAGCAGGCTCACTCCTACAGGAGTTGCGGTGCTCTTGGTTAGAAGTGGTACGTCATGCGCGCAAACAAAGTACGGCCCAGCGGGTCGGTGTAGCGCGGGTCATAGCCGCTCTGGAAGTTGTAGGCCTGGTTGGAAAACGGCGGGTTGCGGTCGAACACATTCTTCATCCCGGCATCGACATCCAGCACCTTGTTGAAGGTGTAACCGGCCGACAGATCCCAGACCGAATACGACGCCACGCGCGCGTGGGTGTCGCGGTCGTAGTCGTTGTAACCCGTGGTGAAACGGTTGGTCAGTGCTGCCCGCGCCGCGCCGAAGGTCCAGCTGCCGGTGAGGTTGTGCTTCCAGCGTGCGATCACGCCGTCACCCTGAAAGTCGCCGACCTTGTCGGTAAACGGGCCTTTGATGGTGCTCTGGAAGTCGTACTCGTCAACATAAGTGCCTTGCAGCCCCAGACCGAACTGACCGTACGGCGTGTTCGGGAAGCGATAGTCCAGCGACACATCGACACCGTTGGTTTCCACGATGCCGAGGTTGGCGTTGCCGGTGACGATGTAGTTGAGCGTGCCATCGGCGTTGCGCACGAAGCGATCCGGGTAAGAGCCGGCCTGATCAAACACGGTGGATTCCGGGAACGGCTGGATCTGGTTGGAGATGTGGATCCACCAGAAATCCAGACCTACCGAGAGGTTGTTGATCGGCTGATAGACGAAGCCGAGGGTCACGTTACGCGCCTTTTCCGGGGCCAGGTCTTCGTTGCCGCCGATCTGGTTGAGGAACTGCTGACCGCAATCGCGGCCGCCGTTGCCGCCTGGTTGCACTACGCCGCCGGTACACAGCACCGGGTCGTTGTAGTAGCCCTGGGTGAAGGTGATGCTGCGCGGCGAATACAACTCATACAGCGACGGCGCACGGAAGCCTTCGCTGTAGGCGCCACGTACCACCAGCTCTTTCAACGGTTGATAACGGAACGAATATTTCGGGTTGGTGGTGCTGCCGAAGTCGCTGTATTTGTCGTGACGCACGGCGGCGGACAGTTCGAGGCTGTCGAGCACCGGCACGTTGATTTCCGCGTAGGCGGCTTTCACGCTGCGGTCGCCTTCGACGCTGCCGGCCGGGTCGATGCCGAGGCTCTGGATGTCGCCGGCGAACGACTCGAAATCCTGATGGAATTTCTCTTTGCGGTACTCGCCACCCAGGGCCAGACCGGACGGACCTGCGCCGAACCAGTCGCCGATTTCACGACTGATACGACCATCGAAACCGGCTACACGGCCCACAGCAGTGGAGTAGGCACCGTGGTAGGCCGCGTTGTCGATGTACTGCTGACCGGCGGCGGACTGCGGGCCGAACGGGTTGAGCAAACCACTGGCCAGACCATTGATCATCGCCTGGTCGCTGACAAAGCCATTGGTGACGCTGGAGACGATTTTGTTCTGGTTGTACGAGGCGCCGACGTTGTAATCCCAGCCGGCGACCAGACCATCGAAACTGAGCAGGAAGCGCTGGCTGGTGTTCTGGTCTTTCGATTCACGCGGGCCGGCAGCGGTTTCACGCCAGTTGACGTCCACCGGTTGGGTCGGGTCGAGGGCGAAATCGGTTGGCGCCGGGGTGATGCCGTTGCCGGGATAGTAGGGCGACGAGGAATCGAGGCTCAGACCGGTCAACGGCGCAGGGCCGATCGCCGTGGCGTTGTTGTTGCGCGACCAGAAGTATTCGAGGTTGACGTTGTGGTCGTCGCCGAGTTTGCCGGTGGTTTTGCCGAAGAACGAGGTCTTCTCGGTTTGCGGCACCAGGTCGATGTATTCGCGGGTGCTGAAGCGGCACAAACCGTCGCGGGCGATCAGGTTGGGGCCGTTGCAATTGCTGTTGGCCAACGGGTTGGTGGCGTTGCCATTCTGACTGTAGTTGCCGGGGAACGCGGTGCCGGAGGTCTGATCGAGGCCGCGACCGGGGGCGTAGTCGGTGGCGAAGGAGCGGTCGTTGGCGTCGAGGTTCTGCTGCTTGTTGTAGTTGAACACGCCGAGGACGTTGAAACGGTCTTCTTCCAGATCGCCGTAGCCCCAACTGGCGCTCATGTCTTTGGTTGCACCGCCGCCGCTGTGGGTCGGGGTTTCGCCGCCGAGGGTCAATTGGCCGTCGGTCAGGGATTTCTTGGTGATGAAGTTGATCACGCCGCCGATGGCGTCGGTGCCGTACAGGGCCGAGGCGCCGTCGCGCAGCACTTCCACACGTTCGATGGCGGCAAACGGGATCATGTTCAGATCCACCGCGCCGCCGGCCGAGTTGGTCCCCGACAAGGCGTTGTTGGCCAGGCGTCGACCGTTGAGCAGCACCAGCGTCTTGTTTGCGCCGATGCCGCGCATGTCGGCGAATGAGGCGCCGCCAGTGGCTGCGCCCACGGAGCCGGCGCTGTTGTTGATCGACTGGCTGCCGGTGATGCGCTGCACCAGTTCGGCGGTGGTGGTCACGCCCTGTTTGCGCAGCTCATCGGCCTTGAGAATGGTGATCGGCACCGCCGTTTCCGCATCGACCCGGCGAATCGCCGAACCGGTCACTTCCACCCGTTGCAGTTGCGTGGTCGGCGCAACCACCGCCGCAGCTGCCGGGACGTTAGCGTTGTCGTCCTCGGCCGCCTGCACAGTCCCGGCGCCCATCCCCATGGCCACCAGATACAACGGAACAAAACGGTGGCGAGAAATCGTTGCCACCAATGGTTTGAGCGTGAAGCGTGGAGTGTTCATCAGCATGGTTATTTCCGACTTTTTAGACGTTATCGAATTGGCCTTGTGAGCCCCTCATTGCTCCGCTATCGGTGATACCGCGTGCGGAAAACCACTTTCTTCAAGCAAGCCGATCCCCTCCGAAGACGCGTGGCGTTTTTTCGGTCGGCCGTTTACGACGGGATTCGGTCAGCGGTGCCGGACGCGTGTTTTCAGTACGCGGCCGGCACCGCACTCAGTGGGTGGTCATCACCGATATTTTGGTAATGCCCGAGCGTTCGATAGACGCCATGGCCTTGGCCACCTGGCCGTAATTGACAGCGGAGTCGGCCTGCAACTGCACGCGCACTTCGCTGTCCTTGGCCTTGACCTCTTTGAGGCTGGCTTCCAGTGATTCCGGGGCCAGCTCGGTCTTGGCCAGATAGAACTTGCCGTCCTGATCGACGCTGACCACCACCGGATCCTTCTTCTCGGCGGGGGCGACGGCGTCGGTTTTCGGCAGGTTCACTTTGATCGCGTTGGTCATCAGCGGCGCGGTGACGATGAACACCACCAGCAGCACGAGCATCACATCGACCAGTGGCGTGACGTTCATTTCGCTGAGCACTTCATCGCTGTCTTGAGTGGAAAAGGACATCAGCTGGCCTCCCGCACGGCGGCCGTGGTTTTGCTGGCGATGGCCTGACGGCTGATGGAAAACGCACTGCGCGAGGCGAGGGCGTCGAAGTCGTGGGCGAAGTCATCCATGTCTGCCGAGGCGAGTTTCAAACGGCGCAGGAAGAAGTTGTAAATCAGTACCGCCGGTACGGCGACAGCGATACCGACGCCGGTGGCGATCAACGCGTGACCGATGGGACCGGCGACCGCTTCAAGGCTGGCCGAGCCTGTTTCGCCGATGCTTTTCAGCGCTTCCATGATTCCCCACACGGTGCCGAACAAACCAATGAACGGCGCGGTGCTGCCAATACTGGCGAGGATCGCCTGACCGTTTTCCAGGGAGCGACGTTCCTTCTGGATCTGCTGGCGCAGGTTGCGTTCCAGGCGATCCGAACGGTTGATGGTGTGCGCCAATTGCTGGGTGGTACGCGGCGAATCTTCCACCAGCAGCGCTTCGAAACCGCTGCTGGCGATACGCGCCAGCGCGCCCGGATACTGGCTTGCGTGTTCGGCGGCGGTGAGCAGATCCGGCGCGCCCCAGAAGGCTTTGCTGAATTGTTTGTTCTGCGCTTTCTGCCGCAGGTACTGCGCCGACTTGACCAGCAGGATCGCCCAGCTGACCACGGAAAACAGCACCAGACCCCAGAGCACGCCGGGGACAATCATCGAAGACAAATCGTTCATGGTGACACCTCGCTTGCGTTATTCGGTTGTGCGTTGATTGAGCGTTCGGTTATTGCGGCAATTTGAAATCGATGGTCTGGGTGGCGAAGCCGTCAATCGGCGTGTCACCGCGTTTGGCCGGAATGAATTTCCAGTTCTTCACGGCGGCAACAGCAGCGTCATCCAGTTGCGGTTTGCCGCTGGATTTGGTCACCGTCACCGAACCGGCGCGGCCGTTGGCGAGTACCTGAATGCGCAGTACCACGCTGCCTTCCCAGTTGCGCCGCAGTGCCAGCGACGGGTATTCCGGCGGCGGATTGCCAAGGCTGGCGAGACCGGAAATCGCTGCCGACTCCTTGACCGGACCCGGCGCGGCGGCAGGAGCCGGTGGCGCGCTCGGGGTGGCCGAGGCAGCAGGAGCCGCCGGTTGTGCCGGCGCCGGTGGCGCTTTCGGTGGCTCGACCTTTTTCACCGGTTTCGGCTTCTCGACCGGTTTCGGTTTTTCGATCGGCTTGGGTTTCTCCACCGGTTTCGGCGGTGGTTTGACCGCATCCTCGTCTTCCACCGGTTGTTCCGGTTCCGGCGGCGGTGGCGGAGGAGGCGGTGGTGGCGGTTCCGGTGTGGGCGGTGCCGGTGGCGTCGGGCTGGTCAGCTCGACGGTCATTTCCGGAATCTGCGGTGGCGTTGGCAATGGCTCTGTTTTGGATTGCTGGAGAAACCACCAGGCGCCGCCATGTATCAGTGCCGACACAGCGACCAGCAACACCATCTGCTGTTTATTCAGACCGCCGGGTTGCGAAGTGTTGGCTTTAAACGCCGGCCTGCCCGGAGGCGGCGGAATTGGCGCTTCCCGCAACGACCCCGGCAGGGTTCTGTGCTTTACCGCATCGTTCATTAAAGCTCCCTCGGGTTGATGAAGGGCAATAAGGTGCCGTCCGAACATCCAGGAGATGTTCGAGTGGGTGGGTGCAACTTTCTTCAAGGTGAGCAGAAGCCGATAGTTGAACTATCCGGTTAACAAGGCTTGTGCAAACTTACTGGCTTGGCGTCATCGACTTCGAGTGTTCATTAGCCATTCCCTGGTTGTTCTTCTATTACGTAAGACAACGGTCGGTGTCTCATGCTTGTTACACATAGCAACCGCTGTGCCACATATTGCTGAAATGTAGAGTGCGTATTTCATGAGTGTTACCCATGTCGCATTTATATAAGTTTTACCCTTGTCGGGGTTTTTCCATGGCGCGCAGATTGCCGTTACTCCGGTCGAGGGAGCTTTTTCACAGGCGAGTCAGGCTGTGCGCCATATCACGCTGATCGGCGGGATAGAGCGGCGGCCTGGCTTGCGGCCAGGGCACTTGCTGGTGCGCGGCGGACCGAATTGGTGCGGGTCAATGTTTTAGCGGCTCACGGGGCATGTTCCTTGTTGTTGGTTAAATGAAATCACTGTTTGAAGTATTGAATAGTTCAAACCCGTGGAGCAGTTTTGGTGCACTTGCAATAGCGTTGAAAGTTATTGTTCGACAATCCTGCTATCGTTCAATGCGCACTGCGTTTGCGTAGTAAATGTCCGAGTCTTATTTAAAAAATAAATAGCACGCTGCCGTCGGCCAATAACTCATTGCCGAACGCAGTGCGCTGTCGAAGTGTCAGGTAATAAAGTAAGTGTGAAGGCAGCCGGGACTGTTCGGATGAACTCGGCGGCGAACGGATAAATGCAAAGAGGCTGTGATGCGGCAGAGCGTTTGAAGATTCACGCGGTGAACTCCTGTTGCCAGCTCGGATACGCGAACTTTTGGTTCGGTATCGCACCTTACAAGAACGCGGATAACGTTCGATGATTGCTCTTGGTGCGGGATGGGCACCGCAAGCGCTGTTTTGCGAGGTTTGAATTCGCAAGTCGCGAGTGCATGGGAAAACCGTGCCAAAGCCGATACACAGGCAGATTATTTCTACATCCACGCTACAGCCATCTACCCTGTGGCAATGGTCTTTTCGGGGGGATTGGATATGTACCAGCTCTATGGGCACAGAAATTCAGGCGCGGCGGCCATCGAAGCGGCGCTGGAGCTGTGCCAGATCGCTTACCGTTTCATTGATGTCGAAGCCAGCACCGAAGCTGCCGAGGCGTTGGCGCAGCTCAATCCGCTCAAGCAGATACCGACCTTGCAACTGCCCGATGGCGGCGCCATCACCGAGAGCGCGGCGATCCTGATTCACTTGGGGCTGACGTTTCCCAAGTCCGCTTTGCTGCCTGCCAAAGCAGAGGATCGTGATCAGGCGATTCGCGGTCTGGTCTACATCGTCAGCAACTGCTACGCGGCGATCGGCGTCATCGATTATCCGGAGCGCTGGCTGCTGATGCCCGACGAAGCCTCGCGGCAGAATCTGGTCGCCGGCGCGCGCGAGCGTTTGCACTGGAGTTGGGAGGTGTTTGCCGACCAGTTTTCCGCCGAGCTGTATCTGGATGACGAAACGCCGGGGGCGTTAGATGTGCTGGCGGCGGTGGTGACACGCTGGGCGGGCAGTCGCGAGCATTTGCGCCAGACGCGACCGGGGTTTTATGCGTGGCTGCAGCGGATTGACCGGCATCCGGTGCTGGCACCGGTCTTCGCCCGGCATTGGCCGTCCTGACCGACGATGATCGTTCCCACGCGGAGCGTGGGAACGATCATGAGGAGGACGGGGATTATTCCCCGCGGATGTACTGCTCCAGTTGCTTGATCAGCTCTGCCTGTTCGGCAATCGCTTCCTTGACCAGGTCACCGATCGACAGCAAGCCGATCAACTTGCCGTTCTCCACCACTGGCAAGTGCCGCAGGCGTTTGTCCGACATGATGCCCAGGCAGGTGTCGACAGTTTGGTGGGTGTCGACGGTGATCACGTTCGCCACCATGATGTCGCGCACCGGCGTGCCCACGGATGAGCGGCCATGCAGCACCAGTTTGCGTGCGTAATCGCGTTCACTGATGATGCCGACCACCTTATCGTCTTCGACCACCAGCAAGGCGCCGACGTTTTTCTCGGCCATCTTCATCAGCGCTTCGAGCACCATGTGATCAGGCTTGATCTGGTGCACTTCCTGATTTTTCTGATCTTTGAGCTTGAGCAGTTGGGCGACGGTCTTCATGGTGGTTACTCAGGTGTTGTCGTTGTTCTCCAAGCATCGTAGACGCAAGCGCGCAGGGCAAGGTGGCAAAGCGGCAGATAACACGCAAAAAACGTCATTCGCCGGTTTTTTCCGTGGTTGACGCCGATTTATCGCCAGGGTCATCCCACGCAATGCCGCGTAGAATGCCCCTCTGATTCAATTCCTGAGGTTGCAGTGGTGGATTTACCGCAGGGCTTCGTCCTGACCCGGCATTGGCGCGATACCCCGGCCGGCACCGAAGTCGAGTTCTGGCTGGCGACTGACGCCGGGCCCCGTCGTGTGCGTTTGCCGCATCAGCCGTCGGTGGCGTTTATCCCCGCTGAGCAGCGCGAAGCGGCCGAACGCCTGCTGCATGGCGAGAAGAATGTCGAACTGCGCCTGCTGGCCCTGCAGGATTTCGAGCATCGCCCGGTGCTCGGTCTGTATTGCCAGCAACACGGCCAATTGATGCGCCTGGAAACCGCGCTCAACCGCAATGGGGTCGACGTCTACGAAGCCGATGTACGCCCGCCGGAACGCTACCTGATGGAGCGCTTCATCACTGCGCCGGTGCAGTTCAGCGGCACGCCCGATGCCGACGGCGTGTTGCTCAACGCCCAGCTCAAACCTGACCCCGATTACCGACCGAAGCTGCGCCTGGTCTCGCTGGACATCGAGACTACAGAAACCGGCGAGCTGTACTCCATCGCGCTCGAAGGCTGTGGCGAGCGTCAGGTGTACATGCTTGGCGCGCCGAATGGCGACGACAGCATCGTCGATTTCGACCTCGAATACTGCGACTCGCGCACCATCATTCTGAAGAAGCTCAACGACTGGTTCGCCCGCCACGATCCCGACGCGATCATTGGCTGGAACGTTGTGCAGTTCGATTTGCGCATCCTCCACGAACACGCACGGCGCCTCGGCGTGCCGCTGAAGATCGGCCGTGGCGGCGAAGAGATGCAATGGCGCGAACATGGCAGCCGTAATCACTACTTCGCCTCGGCGGCGGGGCGGCTGATCATCGATGGCATCGAGTCGCTGCGTTCAGCGACCTGGAGCTTCCCGTCGTTCAGTCTGGAAAACGTCGCGCAGACCCTGCTCGGCGAAGGCAAGTCCATCGACAACCCGTACCAGCGCATGGACGAAATCAACCGCATGTTCGCCGAGGACAAACCGGCGCTGGCCAAGTACAACCTCAAGGACTGCGAACTGGTCACGCGGATCTTCGCCAAGACTGAATTGCTGACCTTTTTGCTCGAACGCGCCAGCGTCACCGGGCTGCCGGCCGATCGCAGCGGCGGCTCGGTGGCGGCGTTCACGCATCTGTACATGCCGTTGATGCATCGTCAGGGGTTTGTCGCGCCGAACCTCGGCACCAATCCCCCGCAGGCCAGCCCCGGCGGCTTCGTCATGGACTCACAACCGGGCCTGTATGAATCGGTGCTGGTGCTCGATTACAAGAGCCTGTATCCGTCGATCATACGCACCTTTCTGATCGACCCGGTGGGCCTGATCGAAGGCCTGCAACACCCGGATGACGCCGATTCCGTGCCGGGTTTCCGTGGCGCGCGTTTCTCGCGTACTCGCCATTGCCTGCCAGCGATCGTCTCACGTGTCGCCGAGGGGCGTGAGACCGCCAAGCGTGAGCACAACGCACCGTTGTCGCAAGCGCTGAAAATCATCATGAACGCCTTCTACGGCGTGCTCGGCTCCAGCGGTTGTCGCTTCTTCGATACGCGGCTGGCTTCATCGATCACCTTGCGTGGTCACGAGATCATGCTGCGCACGCGCAAGTTGATTGAAGAGCAGGGCCACGCGGTGATTTACGGCGACACCGATTCGACCTTCGTCTGGCTGCGTCGTCCGCACGGGCAGGAAGAGGCGGCGAACATCGGTCATGCACTGGTCAAGCACGTCAACGATTGGTGGCGCGAACATGTGCGGGAGGAGTACGGACTGGAAAGCGCCCTCGAACTGCAATTCGAAATTCACTACAAACGCTTCCTGATGCCGACCATTCGCGGTGCCGAGGAGGGCAGCAAGAAACGCTACGCCGGCCTCGTCACCCGCGCCGACGGCAGCGATGAAATGGTCTACAAAGGTCTGGAAACCGTGCGCACCGATTGGTCGCTGCTGGCCCGGCAATTTCAGCAGGAACTCTACGAGCGGATTTTCCAGCGCAAGCCCTATCAGGATTACGTGCGCGACTATGTGCGCAAAACCCTTGCCGGCGAATTCGATGATCGGCTGGTGTACCGCAAACGCCTGCGCCGCACCCTCGACGATTACGAACGCAACGTACCGCCGCATGTGCGTGCGGCGCGGCTGGCCGACGACTACAACGCCCAGCACGGGCGCCCACGGCAATACCAGAACGGCGGCTGGATCAGCTACGTCATCACCCTGGCCGGCCCGGAGCCTTTGGAAGTGCGCCGCGCCGCCATCGACTACGACCACTACATCACACGGCAACTGCAACCGGTGGCGGATGCGATTCTGCCGTTTGTCGACGACGATTTCTCAACCCTGATCGGGGGGCAACTGGGCCTGTTTTGAGTCGAGCAATTGCAGCGTCCATTCATCGAGAATGCCGTGAAAATAGCGCTCCAGCGCTTGAGTGAACACGCTGTCTTCAGCGGCAAACTGGGCGAACAGGGTCATCGAGGAATGAAACTTCAGGTCATCGGGATGGCCGAAAATCTCCGCGATCGAGCGCTGTTTCACCTTCAGCACTAACTGCGTGCAGGTACGCAGGCGCGCGCCGAGCAGCTCGTGGGCCAGATAGGCCCGGGCTTCCTCGGCTGAACCGATGGCGAAGCGCCGGGACATTTCACTGCCGCCCAGGCCGGCGAACTGCGGAAAGACAAACCACATCCAGTGGCTGCGTTTGCGGCCCTCATCAAGTTCGCGTTGCACGCGCTCGAACACCGGGTCCTGGGCCTGGACAAAACGTTGCAGGTTGAACGGGTCATACTGATCTGTGCTTCTCATCGCGAAGCCCTCGCCAGTCGGCGGCTCAGACCATGGCCAGCCGCTGCTTGCGTTGTGGCGCTTTAAAAACCTGGTCCAGCGCCGCCAGATCCCCGGCCTCCAGTTGCAGTTGCGCGGCTTGTGCATTGAATTGCACGTGTTCCGGTCGCACAGCCTTGGGAATCGCAATCACACCATCCTGACGCAGAATCCACGCCAGCGAAACCTGTGCGGGGGTTACGCCATGACGAGCGGCAATCTCATTCAGCAGCGGTTCAGCCAGCATCGCGCCGCCTTGGCCAATCGGGCAGTAAGCCATCAGCGGCATGCGCTGGTGTTGGCACCACGGCAGCAGATCGAATTCAATACCGCGCTCTTCGAGGTTGTAGAGCACCTGATTGGTCGCGCAGACCGAACTGGAGAGTTCTTCGAGATCGTCGACATCGAAATTCGACACGCCCCAACGGCCGATCTTGCCGTCCTCGCACAGGCGTTCAAAGGCTTCGACGGTTTCTTCCAGCGGATACTGGCCGCGCCAATGCAACAGATAGAGGTCGATGTAATCGGTGTCGAGCCGCCGCAGACTGCGCTCGCAGGCCTGCGGGATGCCTTTGCGGCTGGCGTTGTGCGGGTAGACCTTGCTCACCAGAAACACCTGATCGCGCAGACCGGCAATGGCTTCGCCAACCACGCTTTCGGCGCCGCCCTCGGCGTACATTTCCGCCGTGTCGATCAGGGTCATGCCCAGCTCGATCCCCGTGCGCAGCGCCGCCACTTCACGCTTGTGCGCCGAGCGGTCTTCACCCATGCGCCAGGTGCCTTGGCCAATGATTGGAACCTGGACGCCGGCCAGTTCGAGGGTACGCATGCAAACCTCCTTGCTGAATGTGTCGATACCTTTTAGTGGGCAGCAGGATAGACCAGATCGTTCCCACGCTCTGCGTGGGAATGCAGCCCGGGACGCTCCGCGTCCCTTCGCGAGCTGGAACGCGGAGCGTCCCTTGAGGCATTCCTTTGCTGCGCGTGGGAACGATCAGGTACGGCGGGGCGAGTTATTTTGCGGAGAACTTCAACACCACGCTGTGGCTGTAAGCCTGCCCCGGATCAAGCCGAGTACTCGGGAAGTCCGGTTGATTCGGTGAATCCGGATAGTGCTGAGTCTCCAGGGTAAACGCGCCCCAGTGCGGATAGACCTTGCCACCCTTGCCCTTGACGGTGCCGTCGAGGAAGTTGCTGGTATAGAACTGCACACCCGGCTCCGTGGTGAACAACTGCAGCACACGACCGGACTGCGGGTCACTCACCTCAGTAGCAACTTTGCCGATATCGCCCTTGGTATCCAGCGCCCAGTTGAAATCAAACCCACCCTGTTTCGGCTCAGCGAATTTTAGCTGCGGATGATCCGCTTTGATGTGCGTGCCGATCTCCGTCGGTTTGCTGAAGTCCATCGGCGTGCCCGCCACGGGTGCCAGTTCGCCGGTCGGGATCAGTTTGGCGGTGACCGGGGTGTAATGGCTGGCGTGCAGGGTGGCGACCTGTTTGAGGATGTCGCCATTGCCGGCGCCGGCGAGGTTGAAATAGCTGTGGTTGGTCAGGTTGAGCACGGTCGGTTTGTCGGTGCTGGCCTTGTAGTCGATGCGCAGCTCGTTGTTGTCGGTGAGGCGATAGGTCACCTCGGTGGTGAGGTTGCCGGGGAAACCCATTTCGCCGTCCGCCGACAGATAGGTCAGGGTCACGCCGACGGAGTCCTTGTCCTTGGTTTCCTGGGCTTTCCAGACTTTCTTGTCGAAGCCCTGCGGGCCGCCGTGCAGCGCGTTGGTCTTATCGTTCTGCGGCACTTGATAGCGCTTGCCGTCGAGTTCGAAGGCACCTTCGGCGAGGCGATTGCCGAAGCGGCCGATGGTTGCGCCGAAGTAGGCGGTGCCTTTCTGGTAACCCTGGACATCATCGAAGCCGAGCACGACGTCGTCGAACTTGCCGTGCTTGTCGGCGACTTTCAGCGATTGCAGGGTCGCGCCGTAGGTGATGACGGTGGCTTGCATGCCGTGGCTGTTGCGCAGGATGTATTGCTCGACGGGCGTGCCGTCATTGGTTTTGCCGAAAGCTTTGTGTTCGGCGCTGAGGCCGGCCGCGTTGGCGGAGAGGGTGGCGATCATCAGGGACAGTCCGAGGCCGGAGAGCAGGTGACGGGATTGAAGCATGGTTGACCTTCCTTTTTGTTGTTGTTTTCAAAATGGCGCCGATGCCGTGTAGGAGCTGCCGAAGGCTGCGATCTTTTGATCTTGCTTCTAAACCCCAACGTCAAAAGATCGCAGCCTTCGGCAGCTCCTACAGGATAACTAGTCATGCTATTTGTGTGTGCAGTGAAGATTTATAGTTGATTGATCGTTTATTTCAACAATAAAGACAGACTAATTGGTTGGGCAGACATTGCCGAAGGTCGGCTGGTCGTGCGCACCACTGCACTTTTTCGCAATCGGCGGCTCTATCCATGGCCAGGATGCGGTGACTCCCGCCGCACAGGAATGTGCCTGTTCGAGATTTCATGCCGAGAGCTTTTGCCCTGATCGCCGCTTTTTTCCGCCGCCCGTGCCTGTTGCTGGCCTGTTTGTCGTCGCTGCTGTTCAGCGGTTGCAGTCACCAGGACGGCAATGGTTTCTTCAATCAGATGCGTGAAGGGAAGCCGCAGGAGTTCCTGCAGACCAGCGTCGACCGCATGGCCACGTTGGCGATGCGCGACAACCTCAGCAGCCTCTATCGCTTGCAAGCCAAGCTGTACCTGCGCAACCCGGACGAGCTGCGCAAGTCAGGGTTTCTCAACATCCATGCCGCTGTGAAGCAGGTGCGGATGGCCGTGGAGCAGCAACAGCCGTTGCCGGTGCTTGGCGGTCGAAAAGATTTGGCGGCGCTCAGCTATGCGATGAGTCCGGAGTTTCTCGGCGACCGTGTCGGCGCGTTCATCTATGCCATCGGCAGCATGCTGGTCACCGCCCATGGCAATCGCACTGAGTTCTACATGACCGATGCGATCAACCCGACGTTCGTTCACAACGCTGCACGCAATATCGAAAAAGCCACGTGGATCTTGTCCCAGCGGCAGAACAAGGAAGGGCAGCCGCTGCTGTTTTCCAATGAGATCTCGGAGGAGGGCAGCAACCTGAGCTTCGCCACCGAGTTCGGCAAAATCGTCGCGCGGCTGGACCTGATCACGCAGATGCTTGATGAGCGTTATCGGCGGATCGGCCTTAACTACGCGCAGAGTTTGTTGTTCCTGAATTTCTTGCCGGTGCAGTGAGTTCGGTTGGGGCGGTGATCATCAATGCAGCACAAAACCTGTGGGAGCTGGCTTGCCAGCGATGGCGGTGGGTCAGGCAAAACTATGTTGCCTGGCCTGGCCTCATCGCTGGCAAGCCAGCTCCCACAAGTTTTTGTGGTGGGCAGAGATCCAATGTGGGAGCGAGCCTGCTCGCGAAAGCGTTCCTTCAGGCGCTGAAGAGTTGACTGGTCCACCTCATTCGCGAGCAGGCTCGCTCCCACATTGATCAAATGGTGCGCCTATTTTTTGTATACAATCCGACGCCGCTATTGATCAAAATGGAGCCGCTCCCGTCATGACCGACCCTGCAAGCGCCGATTTCAGCCGCGTCGACCGCACCGCCCGTGCGGACAAACTACCCTATGCCGCGTTGCTGGCGTTCGCCATGACCGGGTTCATCGCCATTCTCACCGAGACCCTGCCCGCCGGGCTGCTGCCGCAAATCGGCGCCGGGCTCAACGTCAGTGAAGTACTCGCCGGGCAACTGGTGACGCTGTATGCACTGGGTTCGATTGTCGCGGCGATTCCGCTGACCGTCGCCACACGCGGCTGGCCGCGACGCCGGGTTTTATTGATGACGGTCGGCGGGTTTCTGCTGTTCAACACCGTCACCACGTTCTCCAGCCATTACGGTCTGACCTTGGCTTCGCGGTTTCTCGCCGGGATGGCGGCGGGGCTGTCGTGGGGGATCATGGCTGGGTATGCGCGCGGCATTGTGCCGGTGCATCAACAGGGTCGAGCACTGGCGATTGCCATGCTTGGCACCCCGGTGGCGCTGTCACTGGGCACGCCGGCGGGGACGTGGCTGGGCAATTTGATCGGCTGGCGTGCGTCGTTCGGGATCATGTCGGCGCTGGCTCTGGTGCTGGCCGCGTGGATCGTGATCGCCGTGCCGGATCGTCCGGGGCAGGCCAGTGACGAGCGTCTGCCGCTGCTCGAATCGATGCGCCTGCCGGGCGTGCGGCCCGTGTTGTTTGTGGTGCTGACGTGGATGCTCGGGCACAACATTCTCTACACCTACATTGCACCGTTTCTGATGCAGGCCGGGCTCGCCGATCGGGTCGATTTGGTGCTGCTGGTATTTGGCCTGTGTTCGCTGGTGGGGATCTGGATCATCGGCATGCTGGTGGATCGCTGGCTGCGCTGGCTGACGTTGATCAGCCTTGCGGTGTTTGCGCTGACGGCGCTGGTTCTGGCGTTGGCAGCGTCGTCGCCGCTGATCATTTATGCCTGCATGGCGGTGTGGGGATTGTCGTTTGGCGGTTCGGCCACGTTGCTGCTGACCTCGGCGGCGGACTCGGCAGGTGATCACGTCGATGTGGTGCAGGCGATGCTCACCACCTCTTGGAACGTGGCGATTGCCGGGGGCGGGTTGTTTGGCGGGTTGTTGCTGGATCGGGCGGGGGCGATGTCGTTTCCGTGGGCGTTGCTGATTCTGTCGCTGATTGCGCTGGCCACGGTGTGGGCCAACAAAAACCACAGCTTCAAACCTGGCCGAAGGGTGCACTGATCTAAGGCTCACCAAAAATCCCCTGTAGGAGTGAGCCTGCTCGCGATAGCGGTCTATCAGTGACGAACTCAGTGACTGAAACACCGCTATCGCGAGCAGGCTCACTCCTACAGTAAAGCGATGGTGAGGTCGATATGGCATAACGATAGACCGCATCGATATATGTGGTTATAAGAAAAATCGCTATGCTGCGGGCCAGATTTTTCCTGTCGTTTTTCTGGACGGTTTAATGGAATTGGCAAATTTCGGCCTGGTGATTGCCGGGCTGGTGGTGGGTTTTATTGTCGGCATGACCGGTGTCGGCGGTGGTTCGTTGATGACGCCGATCCTGCTGTGGTTCGGCATCAACCCGGCAACGGCGGTGGGCACTGACCTGCTGTACGCCGCCATTACCAAATCCAGTGGCGTACTCGTCCATCGCAAAAACAAGAACATCGACTGGGCCATCACCGGTTGGCTGACCCTCGGCAGCGTGCCGGCGGTGGCTATGACCTTGTGGTTCCTCAGCACCCTGCACACCGCGCCGGACGCGATGAACGCCATCATCAAACAGGCATTGGGCTTCGTCCTGTTCGCCACGGCGCTGGCGATCTTCTTCAAGAAACGCTTGCTCGACTTCGCCCACAAACGCGCCGGCGGCAACTACAACCCGAGCGGTTCACGCCTGAACGTGATGACTGTGATCACCGGTCTGATCCTCGGCACCATGGTCGCCCTGACCTCGATCGGTGCCGGCGCCCTCGGCACTGTCGCGCTGTTCATCCTCTATCCGCTGCTGCCGACCCGGCGTCTGGTCGGCACCGAAATCGCCCACGCCGTGCCGCTGACCCTGGTCGCAGGCCTCGGCCACGCGAGCATGGGCAACATGGATTGGGGCGTGCTGGGCTTTTTGCTGGTGGGTTCTCTGCCAGGCATCTGGCTCGGCAGCCACCTGACCGGACGCATCTCCGATGAAGTGCTGCGCCCGTGCCTGGCGACGATGCTGGTGCTGATCGGCTACAAACTGGCGTTCTGATCTGGCCCCGCCAAATACGGTCTCATGTAGGAGCTGCCGCAGGCTGCGATCTCTTGATGTTGTTTTTAAAGATCAAAAGATCGCAGCCTTCGGCAGCTCCTACGGGTGTTCTTACTGGCGGGTGGCGTATTTCATCACCGTCACTGGCAAATCGTCGTAGACCAGCTCTTCAACCACTTCCCAACCCAGTCGCGCATACAGCGACTGCGACGTGTCGGTGTACAGATACAACTCGAGCACGCCTAGCGCCGCCGCTTCTGCAACCACTCGATCGACCAGTTGCGAAGCAATCCCGCGACCGCGCTCCTCAGCCTTCACATAAACCCCCGCCAGCCATGGCGTCAGGTTCGGGCGCAGCTTCAGATCGCTTTCGATCAGCAGCGCGCCGCCCAGCAAACGTGAACCTTCAAGCGCCACCACCACGCTGGGCACTGCGCCTTTGCCGCAGGATTCGCGCATGTGTTCGATGCGGTGTTCGACGGTTTGCCCGGGGCGAAACTCGCCCCACTCCTTGAAGTTGAGCGTGGCCAGTTCTTCGATCAATTCGGGGTGATCGCACAGGTAATCGATGTGCATGCGGGTGAACTCCATTTCATGGGCAGAACTACCACCCTAATGCGGTCATAAAAGGTAATCAAATCCGCGTTGCGATCACCTCGGATATGTTGCGCAATGTCGCGCCTGTCCTAAGCTTCTGACTAGGCGGAAGATATTTGCCGGGTTGTCCCGGAACAATCGCCACGATGCGCAATCATTAGAGCGTGGATATCAAAAGGAGATGCGCATGCTCATCAGGTCATTGACCCTGACACTCTTGCTGGCGATTGCCGGCCCCTTGTTCGCCGCTGACAACGATTCGCCCATCGCCGGGGACATGGGCCGCGCCCGACCGCTGATCGTGATCGCACAAAGCACCGTCGACCCCGTGTGGGTAGCCCTGAAAAAGTCGCTTGAGGATCCCGCCAACAAAAAGGGCGTCACCGACCGCAACATCAAGGTTTACACCATCCTCAACATGTCCGGCCAGCTAGACGGCAAGGACATGGGCCAGCAAGACACCATGGCGCTGCTGCGCTCGCTGAAGCTGGGCGCCGGGGCGTATCCGAAAGTGTTCCTGGTGGGCAAGGACGGCGAGACCAAACTCTCGGCGTCGGGGGATGAAGCGAAAGCGGTGGATCTGAAGAAAATTTTCGACACCATCGATGCCATGCCGATGGCTGAGAAGGAAGCGGCCGCTGCGGCTCAGGCGCCGGTTGCTGCTACGCCGGAACCAGCAAAAGGCGCGAAGAACGCCAAACCCGCCAAGCCTGCGAAACCAGCCAAGCCACCGGAAATGCCGGATGACTGATTGCATACTCACTGAATAAAACGCGTCCCCTGTAGGAGTGAGCCTGCTCGCGATAGCGGTGTATCAGTCACCATCAGCGTTGACTGATACACCGCTATCGCGAGCAGGGTCACTCCTACAATGTTTATTCCGTTACCTGCATAGTTGCTGGCACGATGCCCTCGCAACAACTTGTCTACCCACGGCTATCGCCCTCATCAAGCAGGTAAACCAGCACACCTTTGGTATCACCTACGACCAGTGGAGAATGCGTGGTCAACACGAACTGGCAATTGGGAAAGGTCGTACTTAACTGTGCAATCAGACCGAGCTGCCATTGCGGATCCATGCGCAATTCCACCTCGTCGATCAGAACAATGCCGTCGCCGTGCAGCGGGTTGTCCATCGACGGGTTCATCATCGCCAGACGCCTGGCCATGTCACCCACCAACGCAATCATCGACTTTTCGCCAAGCGAGAGCTGAGTGACATTGAATGTCGCGCCATGTTTGTCGACGGCCATATGCAGATGTGGTTTGCGTTGTACGCGCAGGTTAGTGAAATCCGGCATGAACGCAGTGAGAGCCGAACGAACGGCAGTCAATTGGCGATCGCGAGTGGAGGCTTTCACATTGGCCAGGGT
Source organism: Pseudomonas sp. B21-041 (assembly GCF_024748675.1). NCBI lineage: Bacteria > Pseudomonadati > Pseudomonadota > Gammaproteobacteria > Pseudomonadales > Pseudomonadaceae > Pseudomonas > Pseudomonas sp. B21-041. The sequence continues at coordinate 4,117,551 of NZ_CP087175.1, read as the reverse complement.
TTTCCATACGTCGCTGTCAGTACCGAATTTTTCCGCCATTTCGGCCAGTGCGGTATCGGAAATCCCGCCTTCGTTTTCGCTGTCCTCACGTTCACGAAACCATTCGAAAAAACCGCGAAAGTCGGCGCCACCGTTGAAGCTGGTGTCGTAGCCGTCGAGTTGATCAGAGGCTTGTTTGCTGGTGATCTTCAGCGGGATGTCGAGAACGCAACGTTCGGCTGGGTAATAAGCGATCAGCGGGAGTGAGGCGCTATCGTCGGCGGTGAGTTGAGTGCGGTAGTGGTCTGCAAGCAGTCTGACTTCGTTTAAATATCCACGGTCCGAGACTGCACCTTCCTGGCGACTTCGGGCTGCGCCCCATACGAATAGTTCGTTTTCGGAACCCGCATCACTGTCAGCTGCGCGCGGGTGCGAAATGTCGGTGATGCCAATCGAAAGGACGGCTCCTGAGGCGCCATTGCGAATGTCTTCATCGACAAGGTATTTGCCATTGCCTTTATTGGAGCGAATTTTTGCGATCAGCCAGCTCAGACAAATATTCAGGGATTTCAGAATGGTGGTTTTTCCGCTGCCGTTGTTTCCCACCAGCACCGTGATGTTCGAGCGGTGTGTCAGGGTAGGGGCAAACTGAATATCCATGTCTCCAAAGTGTCCGACATCCGTAAGTTTCAAACTTTTTATTTCCATCACTGCGCCCTTCAAATGACTGTTTCTTTGCCCGATGGCATCCTCGTCCAAAGATTGACTCGATGCAGTGTAGATACAACAAATTCATTCGCTAATCCAAAGTCGTTGCAGCATGTGCCGGCGGAAATGTCTGACACAAACCCCCTTCAACCCCCGTGGATTTTTCCTGCAAGTCGCGGCGGCGGTGGTGAACTGGTGGGGTTGGGAGAGGAGGGATAGTCTTCTTTGGCCGCTGCAAAACACAGTGGTCGGGTGTGGAAGTCCGGTGTTGGTCGTGAGCGCATGTGCGCCTGTGAACACATGTTGGTGGTTTTTATGCCAACATTGTTTGCTTATGGCAGCTATGCGCAGGAGCACTCTCGAGTGCACCGGGTCCCTCGACCTCCCCGGACTTCCACACCTGCGCAAAGCTGCCACCCTCTCGTGGAAGTGAGTTTGGCAGTTTTTTCTTCCATGTATCGAGGTCATTTACTTATGAAAAAGCACACGCCAAACCCTCCCGAATCCCCCATGGATTCAGGATCCTTCGACGCCAACAACCCCCGCTTACGCAACCCGCATCACCCCGATCCCATCAGCCACCTCTTCACCATCCTCCCCGATATCGATACGCCCACGCTGCTCTGCCACGCTTGCGAAACTCTCGCTTCACTCAATGTCCTGACCACCGACCTGGCCGCTGAACTGCAAGGTTCAGCGCGCAGTCTCGCCCTGTCGATTCAGCAGTTGGCGGTGCTCGGCGAGTTGCTGGTCAACCGTGCGCTGGACAATCTCGATCCACCGGCGGCGACGCAGCATTGAACAGGGAGGTTAAAACATGGCGCGATACATTCCGCTGACCGGGATCGACTGCAAGATTCCCGCTCTGCTGATCGACAGCGAAGCACCGGTGGATGTGCTGCACGGCACAGCGGCTTACCGTTTGCGTTGTGTCACGCAACTTATGGAGACACTGGCGCTGGGGGATGGCAAGGGCCAAGACGCTTTGCTGCTGCAGGATTTCGCCAGGGTGATGGCGATTCCGTTGCGTGACAGTTGCGACTTGATGGATGTCATCGGCTGGAAGTTGCAGGCGCAGCTTTAAAGACAAAAGATCGCAGCCTGCTGCAGCTCCTACAGGATCGGGTTTTTCACTCGGTCGATGTAGGAGCTGCCGCAGGCTGCGATCTTTTGATTTTCAGTCAGCAACAGCGCTAAGAATTGTATGGGCGATTTTCACCCGCTCAGGAATCGGGAAGTTCTTGTTCGCCATGATCACAATGCCAATATCCTTGCTCGGCACAAACGCCACGTAAGTCCCGAAGCCACCCGTCGAGCCGGTCTTGTTTATCAACACATCTTCCGGTTGCGGTTGCGGCGGATTCAGCCACTGCACCTTGTGCGCCTCCATGGCCATTTCCGTCGAGTTGCCGGCGAGCAAACGCTCGAGACTGATCGGGTAGCGGTACATTTCCCAACCCAGGCCTTGGGTCATGTCGCCAACCGTGTAATAACCGGTGTGGGTATTGGCGATGGTTTTTTGCAGTACCGCTTCCAGCGTTTCAGGTTTCAGGTTGGCCTGCACGTAACGCAGCATGTCCACCGCGCTGGTTTTCACCCCGTAGGCCTGCGAATCCAGCGCACCGGGCGTGACGCGCACCGGTTTGCCGTTTTTGTCATAGCCCTGGGCATACAGGTCCATTTGCGCGGCCGGCACGCTGAGGTAGGTGTGCTGCAAACCGAGTTTCGGCAGCAGGGTTTGCGTCATTGCTTGGTCAAACGGCTGGCCGAGGCTTTTCGCGGCCAGATAACCGAACAACCCAAGGCTTGGATTTGAATACTGGCGATGGCTGCCGGCGGGATACACCGGTTTCCACTGCTGGAAATAGCCGAGCATCTTGTCGGACGAATCCGCATTGTCCGGGAATTGCAGCGGCAAACCGCCGGCACTGTAGGTGCCCAGTTGCAGCACACTGATGTTGTCGAAGGTGCTGCCTTTCAGATCAGGCCAGAGCTGGCTGGCCTTGGTCGACAGGTCGAGTTTACCGGTCGCCAGGGCGTAACCGGCGAGGGTGGCGGTGAAGGTTTTGCTCACCGAGCCGATTTCGAACAAGGTGTTTTCGCTGACTTTTTGTCCGGTGTCTTTGCTGGCGACGCCGTAGTTAAAGTAATGCGCCTTGCCGTTGATGGTCAGCGCTACGGTGAGGCCGGGAACGTTCTGTTGCTGCATCACCGGCGTCACCGCTGCGTTGACCAGCGCTGACAGTTGCGCATCGTCGGGCACGGCGGCGAAGCAGGCACTGGTGCCGAAGAGCAGACCGAAAGCGGCGCAGGAAATGACTTTGCTCGATTGAATGGATGACATGAATGAACCACTCTCCATGAGTGTTGATGACGTTATCCCGCTACACTGCGGGCGATTTCTGTGTTTGGCGACTGATCCGCGCCGCCAATTTATTCAGCGCGACCCTAATCTACAAACGACGAAAACTCGCACGAGCCATTAGAAAAATTTGGGACTGGGCATGATTCGACCGCAATTGCCGCTCAACGCACTGCGTGCCTTTGAAGCGTCCGCGCGTCATTTGAGTTTCACTCGCGCGGCCGTGGAGCTGTGCGTCACCCAAGCGGCGGTCAGCCATCAGGTGAAAAGCCTTGAGGCGCAACTCAACGTCACCCTGTTCAAACGCCTGCCCCGTGGGCTGATGCTGACCAGTGAGGGTGAAACCTTGCTGCCGGTGCTGAGCACCTCGTTCGATCACATCGCGCAGATTCTGGAACGCCTCGCTGGCGGACAGTATCGCGAAATGTTGACCGTTGGCGCGGTGGGTACGTTCGCCGTAGGGTGGCTATTGCCGAGGCTGGCGGACTTCCGGGCGAAACATCCGCTCATAGATTTGCGGCTGTCGACCAACAACAATCGCGTGGATGTCGCCGCTGAGGGTTTGGATTACGCCATTCGCTTCGGTGCCGGGGCGTGGCATGGCATTGAGGCGACGCGTTTGCTCGAGGCACCGCTGTCGGTGTTGTGCGTGCCGGAGATCGCTCGGCAATTGCAATCGCCGGGGGATTTGCTGCAACAGACGCTGCTGCGCTCCTATCGTACGGATGAATGGCCGGAGTGGTTTCAGGCTGCCGGGTTGGCGACTCAAGCGGCACCGCCGCAAAGCATCGTTTTCGACTCGTCGCTGGCGATGATGGAGGCGGCTTTGCAGGGCGGTGGGGTGGCATTGGCGCCGCCGCTGATGTTCGCCCGGCAACTGGCGGCGGAGGCGATTTGTCAGCCGTTTGCGATCGAGATTACGACGGGGAGTTATTGGTTGACGCGGTTGCAGTCGCGCCCTGAAACGACGGCGATGACAGCGTTCAAAACCTGGCTGCTGCAAATCTCTGGTTAATGCAAAACCCTTGTAGGAGTGAGCCTGCTCGCGATAGCGGTGTCTCAGTCAACATTGATATCAACTGACACACCGCTATCGCGAGCAGGCTCACTCCTACAGGGACCGTGGTGGATTGGAGATCAGGTTCAGCGCACCAGACACGGCCGCTTGTTATCGAACTTCCAGCCCGGAATCAAAAACTGCATCGCCACGCTGTCATCCCGCGCGCCGAGGCCCATGCCTTTATACAGCTCGTGGGCCTTGGCCACCTGGTCCATGTCCAGCTCGACACCCAGCCCCGGCTTCTTCGGCACCTGCACCAGACCATCGACGATTTGCAGCGGCGCCTTGGTCAACCGCTGGCCGTCCTGCCAGATCCAGTGGGTGTCGATCGCGGTGATCTCGCCCGGTGCGGCGGCAGCGACATGGGTGAACATCGCCAGCGAGATATCGAAGTGGTTGTTGGAATGCGAACCCCAGGTCAGACCCCATTCATGGCACATCTGCGCCACGCGCACCGAACCTTGCATCGTCCAGAAATGCGGGTCAGCCAGCGGAATGTCTACCGACTGCAACTGGATCGCATGACCCATTTCACGCCAGTCAGTGGCGATCATGTTAGTGGCGGTTTTCAGCCCCGTGGCACGACGAAACTCGGCCATAACCTCTCGACCGGAATAACCGTTTTCCGCACCGCACGGGTCTTCGGCATAGGCGAGCACCTGATGCTGATCGCGGCACAAGCGAATGGCTTCTTTCAGTGACCAAGCGCCGTTCGGATCGAGGGTAATCCGCGCATCAGGAAAACGTTCGGCCAGCGCCGTCACCGCTTCAATTTCCGCATCGCCACTGAGCACGCCGCCCTTGAGCTTGAAGTCCTTGAAACCGTACTTCACGTGGGCAGCTTCGGCGAGGCGCACCACGGCTTCGGCGCTCATGGCCTTCTCGTGACGCACGCGGAACCAGTCATTGTCGGCGTCCGGTTCGCTGCGATAGGCGAGGTCGGTTTCGCGCTGATCGCCAACGTAAAACAGATAACCGAGCATCTTCACTTCATCACGTTGCTGACCTTCGCCGAGCAGCGCCGCCACCGGTATATCGAGATGCTGACCGAGCAGATCGAGCAGCGCGGCTTCGAGGCCCGTCACTGCGTGGATGGTGATGCGCAGGTCAAAAGTCTGCAGACCACGACCGCCAGCATCGCGGTCGGCGAAGGTCTGGCGCACTTCATTGAGGATCTTCTGATACGTGCCGATCGGGCTGCCGACCACCAGGCTGCGCGCGTCTTCCAGGGTCTGGCGAATACGCTCGCCACCTGGCACTTCTCCGACGCCGGTGTGGCCGGCGTTGTCCTTGAGGATGACGATATTGCGGGTGAAAAACGGCCCGTGAGCGCCGCTCAGATTGAGCAGCATGCCGTCGTGGCCGGCCACCGGGATGACTTGCATGTCGGTGATGATCGGGGCTTTGGCGGTGTCGTGTGCGGTCATGGTTTTTATCCTTCTTATTCGCAATCTTTAAAAATGGACGTCAGGCGTGCTTTGGCACGGCATCGGCGACGGCAATGTCAGCCGCAGGTTTCGGCGTGGTGCGCGCGAAGAAGACGATGATCGCGGCAATGATCGAGGTCGCGGCCAGGCCATAGAGGCCGCCCTGAATCGAGCCGGTGTGTTCTTCGAGCAGGCCGAAAGTGGTCGGCGCGACGAAGCCGCCGAGGTTGCCGACCGAGTTGATCAACGCGATCACCGCCGCCGCGATGCGTGCATCCAGATACGCCTGCGGAATCGGCCAGAACAGCGACGAAGCGGATTTGAAACCCAGCGCGGCAAAACAGATCGCGACGAAAGCGAAGATTGGCCCGCCGGTGGTGGACATGAACATCCCCGCAGCGGCGATCAACAGGGCGGTGGCGACCCACGCCTGTTGGTGTTTCCACTTGGCCGAGAACGAGGCGAAAGCGTACATGCCGATGATCGACAGCAACCACGGAATCGAGTTGAACAGGCCGACCTGGAAGTCGCTCATCTCGCCCATTTTCTTGATGATGCTCGGCAGCCAGAAGGTTGCCGCGTAGATCGTCAGTTGAATGAAGAAGTAGATCAGGCAGAACAGAATGATCTGGCGGTCCTTGAGCAGCTTGCCCATCGATGGCCGGATTGGCGTCGCGGCTTCGCGGGCCTTCTGTTCAGCATCGATGGCGTTGACCAATGCATCCTGTTCGGCGCGGGTCAGCCATTTCGCGTCGTGGGGTTTGGCGTCGAGCCAGAACCAGACGAACACGCATAGTCCCACCGAGAACATCCCTTCAATGAAGTACATCCATTGCCAGCCGTGCATGCCCAGTCCGTTGATTTGCAGGAGCAGACCGGACAACGGGCCGGAGATCAACGAGGCCACGGCGGAGCCGCTGAGGAAGATCGCAATCGCCTTGCCGCGTTCGGCGCCGGGCAGCCAGCGGGTGAAGTAGTAGATCACCCCGGGAAAGAACCCTGCCTCGGCCACGCCGAGCAAAAAGCGCAGTACATAGAAGTGGGTTTCGTTCTGGATGAACGCCATACCGGCGGCGACCAGACCCCAAGTGAACATGATGCGGGTCAGCCAGATGCGTGCGCCGACTTTCTGCAGCAGCATGTTGGAGGGGACTTCGAACAGCGCGTAACCGATGAAGAACAGACCGGCGCCGAAGCCATAAGCGGCGGCACCAATACCGAGGTCATGTTCCATGTGAGTGCGGACGAAACCGATGTTCACCCGGTCAATGTAATTGACGATGAACATGATCACGAAAAGCGGCAGGACGTGGCGTTTCACTTTCGAGATGGCGGACGCGAGTGTCGAATCGACGCCCTCGTTCATCCCGGAGACGGAGGTTTTCACTTGGTTTTCTCCCACTGATTATTTTTATGCGGGGTAGGGCAGGTGCTGCGTTGTTGCTAGACATCATACAACTGAGAAATTTTGTCCTACAAGTAGGGTTGGCCGATTATTTTTCTCTGGGATGCCGGTTTTTTATGCTTTTTTGCGTTAATGACCAATGTTTGCTGGGTTTTTTAAGGCGTAGAACATCGCGTCACCCCCAGGGAGACACGGTTCTGTTTGTCAGGAGTGTTTGAAGGTATTTCCGTTTATTTGAGTGTTGTCATACAAGTTGAGCCGCTAGACTCAATTTCGTCATCCCCGCAGGATGCTACGATCCACAAGCCCCGATCACCGGAACCGATCATGCAAGAAGACCTCGACGCTCCCGCCCGTAAACGTGCGCACAACCTCGCCCATGACCTGGTGGAGAAGCTCACGCAAAGCATCCTGCTCGGCCAACTGTCGCCCGGCGACAAGCTGCCGTCAGAGAATTCCATCGTTCAGGAACACGGTGTCAGCCGCACGGTGGTGCGCGAGGCGATTTCCAAGTTGCAGGCCTCCGGGCTGGTGGAGACGCGCCACGGCATCGGCACCTTTGTCATCGAGCGTGTTGCGGAGCAGGGCTTACGCCTCAATGTCGACACGGCGCTCGGTGTGCGCAGCATTCTCGAACTGCGTCTGGGTCTGGAAACCCAAGCGGCGGCGCTGGCGGCGCAGCGGCGCACGGAGGCGCAAGTGCTGCAGATGCGCCAGGCGCTGGATGACTATCAGCGTCTGCTGGACAACAACGACAGTTGCGTCGAAGCGGATCGGCGCTTTCATCTGCTGATTGCCGAGGCCACCGGCAATGTTTGCTTCAGCGAGATCATGCAGCACCTGGGCAGCGCGATGATTCCGCGTCACCGGCTCAACGCCGCCGAGCGCGGTGCGGCGGATCTGAGCAAACTTGGGCAACTGGCTCATCTGGAGCACGAGGCGATTCTGAATGCGATCAAGCGTCAGGATGCGGACGCCGCGCGCGCGGCCATGTGGCTGCATCTGACCAACAGCCGCGACCGGTTTTCCGCGCGGGGTTGATGGCCGTTGGTCTGTTCGATAGCACGCCGTGCAAAGGGCTGATTCCAAGTTGTACGGCCCGGGTACTCCGGACCTCCTGAGTGAGGTGCGTCATGGCTAACGATTTGCTGTTTCAGGGTGGCGTGCTGCCCACCGATTCGACCCGGCCGCTGCCCGGTACCGATGAACCGACACTGGCTGATCACGACTCACCGATGGGAATGCCCCCGGGGCGCGATCCATTGAGTGACGCCGACCGGCCGGATGATTGGAAAGATCCGGGAGCGGACGATGAGGGTGTGCCGCCGGCGGATGAGCCGACGCCGTTGTCGGATGATCGGCGCTGAGACTTGGTTTTTATGTTGAGTTTGCTGGCCTCATCGCGAGCGATTATGGATTCAGCCAAGCTGAACGATCGAGTCGATTATGGATTCGGCCAAGTCCAATGTTCTTGATTAAGTGTCGGTTATGGATTCACCGACGTAATTTCAGGTCGGTGAACTTCTCCAATATCCCCCAATCAGTCCCCTCTCCCTCTGGGAGAGGGCTAGGGCTAGGGTGAGGGTCTTCTCAGGCATCACGCAGATCCCGCATCAACAACCCAAACCGCAAATCCACCGCATCCGGAATCGGCAGATACACCGTGTGCCCATCCCCCGGTGCCACCTCGATCGCTTCTTCTTTAGCGTTCTGCAACTCATGCAGATCAAAATGGAAATTGCCCTTCGGCGTCATCAACTCCAGATGATCACCCAAGGCAAAGCGGTTCTTCACCTTGACCTCTGCCAACCGCCCACGCCGCTCGCCGGTCAACTCGCCAACGAACTGCTGACGCTCCGACACCGAACTGCCGTGTTGATAATTCTGGTACTCGTCATGCACATGCCGACGCAGAAATCCTTCGGTGTAGCCACGCTGTGCGAGTGATTCCAGATCCGTCATCAGGCTGCGATCAAATTCACGCCCGGCCACCGCATCATCAATCGCGCGGCGATACACCTGGGTGGTGCGCGCGCAATAGAAGTGCGATTTGGTCCGGCCTTCGATTTTCAGGGAATGCACGCCCATGCGCGTCAAGCGTTCGACGTGCTGCACCGCGCGCAGGTCCTTGGCGTTCATGATGTAAGTGCCGTGTTCGTCCTCGAACGCTGGCATCAATTCATCGGGGCGATTGGCTTCCTGCAGCAGGAACACCTGATCGGTGGGCGTGCCCAGCCCCAGCGTTGGCTCTGGCTGGAAGGTCTGGACGATCTCGCCGAGCTGGTTTTCGGTGGCCTCTTGCGCTGAGTATTTCCAGCGACAAGCATTGGTGCAGGTGCCCTGATTGGCATCGCGCTTATTCATGTAACCCGACAACAGACAGCGCCCGGAATAGGCCATGCACAGCGCGCCGTGGACGAACACTTCCAGTTCCATGCCCGGCACCTGCTCACGGATTTCGCCGATTTCCTCCAGCGACAATTCTCGCGACAGGATGATCCGGCTCAAACCCATCTGCTGCCAGAACTCGACGCTCGCCCAGTTCACCGTATTGGCCTGCACCGACAGGTGAATCGGCATCTGCGGGAAATGTCGTCGCACGAGCATGATCAATCCCGGGTCGGACATGATCAGTGCGTCGGGGGCCATGTCGATGACCGGTGCCAGATCCTTGAGGAAGGTCTTCAACTTGGCGTTGTGCGGGGCGATGTTGACCACCACGTAAAAGCGTTTGCCTTGCGCCTGCGCTTCACGAATCCCCAGCGCCAGATTGGCGTGATCGAACTCGTTGTTGCGCACCCGCAGACTGTAACGCGGCTGGCCGGCGTAGACCGCATCGGCGCCGTAAGCGAAGGCGTAACGCATGTTTTTCAGGGTGCCAGCGGGGGCGAGCAGTTCGGGGGCGGCGAGGGTAGGGATCATGGCGGTGTCGGTCGCAAAAGCGCGGCAGGGTAAGGCGGATTCGGGCGCGGCTTATTGATCTGGATCTACGCTTTGCACTGAGCGCGTTTTGTTGTGGGTGAACGAGCTCGATAAGCGGCTAACGCTGATCCGCAACTATGCTCCATGAATAAAGATGGCACTCGTGCAGGCCGCGGTTGACTAAGCATCGGGGCGTGCATGACGCCTGACTGACATGGATCGGACATGAACGAAAAAAGCCTTCAATTCAAATCCCTCACCGTGCTGCTGTTGCTGGTCACGGTGGCGTTTATCTGGATCCTCTTGCCGTTCTACGGCGCGGTGTTCTGGGCGGTGATTCTCGGCATTGTGTTTGCGCCGATGCAACGCCGGCTGCAGGCGAAATTCGGCTGGCAGCGCAACCTGACGTCCCTGTGTACTTTGTCGGTCTGCCTGGTGATCGCGATTCTGCCGGTGATCATCCTCAGTGTGCTGCTGGTGCAGGAAGGCGCGGCGGTCTACAAGAACATCGAAAGCGGCGAACTGGACATCGCTGCGTATCTGGCGCAATTCAAGCACAGCCTGCCGCCATACTTTCAGCATTTGCTCGACCGTTTCGGCATGGGCGAGCTCAATGGCCTGCGCGAGAAAATCGTCAAATCGGCGATGCAGGGCAGCCAGGTGCTGGCCAGTCAGGCGTTCAGTTTTGGCCAGGGCACATTCGAATTCGTGGTGAGTTTTTTCATCATGCTGTATCTGCTGTTTTTCTTTCTGCGTGACGGCGCCGAACTGGCGCGCAAGGTGCGCACCGCCGTGCCACTGGAGGAAGGCCACAAGCGGCGCTTGCAGTTGAAATTCAACCGCGTGGTACGCGCGACGGTGAAGGGCAATCTGGTGGTCGCGGTGACGCAGGGCGCATTGGGCGGGGCGATTTTCTGGTTTCTCGACATCCCCAGCGCGCTGCTGTGGGCAGTGTTGATGGGGTTTTTGTCGTTGCTGCCAGCGGTCGGCGCGGGGATTGTCTGGGCGCCGGTGGCGGTGTATTTCCTGCTCAGCGGGATGATCTGGCAGGGCGTGGTGTTGGGCTTGTTCGGGGTCTTCGTGATCGGTTTGGTGGACAACGTGCTGCGGCCGATTCTGGTGGGCAAGGACACCAAAATGCCCGACTACATGATTCTGATCTCGACCCTTGGCGGCCTGGCAGTCTTCGGTCTCAACGGCTTTGTGATCGGGCCGCTGATCGCGGCATTGTTCATGTCGAGCTGGGCGCTGTTCGCCGAGACCAAGCCCAAAGTGCAACTGCCTTAAGCGTGAAACGGCGCGCTGACGATCTTCTGCGACAGTGCCTGCGCAGCAGGCAAGGAAGTCAGCGGGCCGCTGATCGCTTCGCCGTCACGCATCAGATACCAGCAGGCGAGCAGGCCCGTGGCCCTGAGCGAAGCGGGGACGGCGCTGCCGATAACGGACATGATTTGAACCTGAGCCATGACGAGTACCTCCATCTATCAATGGAGCTACCTTAGAGATTCGCCGGTTCTACGGACAATCAACGCTTTCGATAGTGGTCATTGATGCCGTTGAGGCTTCAGTCGACCACTTGATCAAGCATGTGCATGACTTCGCGCTCGTTGAGCAAACCTTTGTGCACGAGGTTTTCCGCCAGCAGCGAAAGGAACTTGGCGCAACGATGGCCTTCCAGGTGCTTGAGCTCGGTCAGCGCGCTGTACACCTTGCTGGAGGTGCACAGGCCGACGATGCGGTGCGGGTTTTGTGTTGGCATACAGTCGTCCTTGTTGTTATCAACCTGTTGTTTACGGACGGATTCAGATTGCGGTTCCGTCATGACAAATAAGTGACCGTTTTATGGAAAAGTACACAACGGTCAAACAATCATGCCGACTTTAGCCGGTGAAACTGTCCTCACAGCGACCTTGGCGAGATTTTTTCAGACGCTGGCCGACCAACGGTCATAAAAAAGCCCCGCTGTAAAAGCAGGGCTTTGTTTTTTGGTTACCAGCGTGGACCGCCATAGTAGCCATGTGGCCGACCGTAATAACCGCGAGGCGGGCCGTAATAGACGGGGGCCTGTTGAATGTACACCGGCTGCTGCACATACACCGGTGCTGGCTGGTAGTAGACCGGTGGTGGCGGCTGCTGCACGTAGACCGGTTGCGGCTGCACATAAACTGGCTGTTGCTGCACATATACCGGCCGATCCTGGTTGATCAGCGCCGAGCCGATGATGGCCGAGCCGACGATCGCGCCAAACACCGCAGGGCCTTGCCAGCCGTGGCCACCACCGGCTTCTGCCTGACCTGTGACAGCAAGTGCGCCAATCAACAAGGCCAGAATGGGGAGTTTACGAATCATGATAAATCCTCGGTTCTTCGACCCGGCGGCAGGGCCTGCACCAGGCCCACAGTTGTCGCGGGGATACTTCTAAGACAGCGAAATTCTGAAAATCAGCACAGCCGCTGGGTAAATTTTGTGTAAGGTCTGTACCGGCTTCTTTACCGTGACGCTTGATAGTCCCGGAACACGTTTAATACAGGCCTCTATGATCATTCAGAAGCCGATGGGCTGGCTAATCCCGTTTATCCGAAAGTGCGTTTGAAGGAGAAGTTTCATGCAGATGAACCCGAACAAAGACACCCAATTGTGCATGTCCCTGTCGGGGCGCCCGGGTAACTTCGGTCTGCGTTTTCATAACCATTTGTATGAGCAGTTGGGCCTGAACTTCTATTACAAGGCTTTCAGCAGCCAGGACCTGACCGGCGCGGTGGGCGGTATTCGCGCGTTGGGCATCCGTGGTTGCGGCGTGTCGATGCCGTTCAAGGAAGCGTGCATTGCGCTGGTCGATGAACTGGATGCATCGGCAGCGGCGATCCAGTCGATCAATACCATCGTCAACACCCACGGCCATCTCAAGGCTTTCAACACTGATTACATCGCTGTGGCGCAGTTACTGGAAACCCACGCGGTGCCCAAGGCATCGACCTTCGCCCTGCGCGGCAGCGGCGGCATGGCCAAGGCGGTGGCCAGCGCCCTGCGTGACGGTGGTTATAAAAACGGTTTGATCGTTGCGCGCAATGAGCGGGCAGGGCGTGCGTTGGCGGATTCGCTGAGTTATCGCTGGCAGGCGGACCTGGGGGAGGAGCGGCCGCAAATGCTGATCAATGTGACCCCGGTGGGCATGGATGGCGGACCGGAAGCGGGGCAGTTGGCGTTTGAGCCTCAAGTTATTGCTGCGGCTGAGACGGTATTTGATGTGGTCGCGATTCCGTCGGAGACGCCGCTGATCGTGCGCGGCCGGGCCGAGGGTAAAAAGGTCATTACCGGGCTTGAGGTAATTGCGATTCAGGCGCTGGAGCAGTTTGTCCTGTACACCGGCGTGCGCCCGACTGAAGAGCAGTTTGCGGCGGCGGTGGCGTTTGCCCGGAGCTGATTGAGTGTTGTGGTGGCAGGGCGGGCCTCTTCGCGAGCAGGCTCGCTCCTACAGTTGGAAAGCGTTCACCCTGTAGGAGTGAGCCTGCTCGCGATGGCCTCACTACGGATTCAGATCTGAACATTGCCTATACTGCCTCCCCAGCAAGCACAGACTTGCTCCCAATAAAAACCGTGACCGAGGCTCCCATGCATCCGCCCATCCTCAACCTGCATCAGGTCGAACTCGAACCCCTGCCCGAAGCCCTGGCCCCGGAAGGCGAAACCGCCGGGCGCTATCAACAGCGCATGGCGCGGATTGGCCAGCAACTGGGTTCGCAGAAACTCGGTTATCGCCTGTATGCCTTGCCACCGGGCATGCGCGGCAGCCCGTTTCACAGCCATCGGGTCAACGAAGAGATGTTTTACGTGGTGGCCGGGGAGGGCGAGGTGCGTCTGGGCGCCGAGCGTTTCCCGATCCGCGAAGGCGACGTGATCGCTTGCCCGCCGGGTGGGCCGGAAAAGGCGCATCAGATCATCAATACCAGCTCGGGCGAATTGCGCTATCTGGCGGTGAGCACCCAGCAGCAGCCCGATATTTGCGAATATCCGGATTCGAACAAGTACGTGGTGATGGATAACTTCAAGGTCGATGCTGAGGGCAATGCCTCAGGCTTTGTCGCAGTGGCACGGCAGGCGGATGGCGTGGATTACTGGGATGGTGAATAACACGCAGATCCCTTGTAGGAGTCAGCCTGCTCGCGATAGCGGTGAGTCATCCAAAAATGATGTGACTGACACACCGCTATCGCGAGCAGGCTCACTCCTACATTGGTTTTGTGTGATTATTCGAGGCGGGCCAGGCGTTCTTCCAGCGCTGCGATTCGCGCTTCTAGCTCTTCGATACGCTCAACCGAAACGCCACTGCTTGCACCGCGATCCTGCGGACTTTGCCGCGCTGCCATAATTGCCTCGCTATCCGCCGGATCACCCAACGCATGGGTATAACGGTCTTCGCGCTGCCCGGCCTGACGCGGAATCAACACCGCCAGCCCCCGCGCAATCAATCGCTCAAGCTGATGCACAACCTGTTCTGCGTCTTCGAAATCATGCATGCGCCCGCTGCGGGTCAGCAGTTCATTGACGGTTTGCGGGCCGCGCAGAAACATCAGTCCGCTAAGAATCACCTGCGCTGGCACCAGTTCCAGCGCCTTGTCGACTTTGTGTTCCCAGCGGTCGGCGCGACTGCCCATCACCAGCCTGGCGAAACCGCGACCTTCCAGCGCCCGCAAACTCTGGCCGACCTGACCCTGGCTCAGGTTCATCACCGGTTCGCGGCTGGTTTTCTGATTGCAGGCCAACACCAGCGCATTGAGAGTCAGCGGATAGGTTTCCGGGCTGGTTGCCTGTTTCTCGATCAGCGAGCCGAGAATACGGATTTCCGTTGCGTTGAGCCGTGGTTCGTCGAAGCTGGATTCTGTCTCTGTGGTCATCGCGCGTTCCCTCTGCAGTCGAAGGCGCCTAGCCTAATCCTTGCCAAACAAAAGGCAAGCCGTGTGGTCATCAAGCATGGCTATAATCGCCTCCTTGTTCCACCCAGCCACCACACGAGACTGCCATGACCATTTCCCTGTACGCCGCATCCGTCCCGGTTTTTCAACAAATGCTCAACGCCCTGAGCGATGTCCTGAAAAAGGCTGAAGCCCACGCCACCGAGAAAAACATCGATCCGAACGCTTTCCTGCAGGCCCGTCTGTACCCGGACATGTTCCCGCTGACCCGCCAGGTGCAGATCGCCGTGGACTTCGCCAAAGGTGTTTCCTCGCGTCTGGCTGAAGTCGAAGTGCCTAAGTACGACGATACCGAAACCACCTTCGCCGAGCTGCAAGCCCTGATTGCCAAGGTGCTGGCCTACATTGGCGAGATCAAGCCAGAGCAGATCAATGGCAAGGAAGGCATCGAAATCGTTACTCGTCCGGGTACGCCGAAAGAGAAGCGCTTCAGTGGTCAGGCTTACCTGCTGACTTACGGTCTGCCGCAGTTCTTCTTCCACGTCACTACCACCTATGCGCTGCTGCGTCATAACGGGGTTGAAGTGGGCAAGCGTGATTACATGGGCGCGTTCTAAAACGTCAAAGCCCTCATCGGAACGCCGCCCGCCTAGCTCTCTCCCAGAGGGAGAGGGGACTGACCGAGTTGTTTGTTCTAGATACGTCGACCTGATCTATCGAGTCGAACTCAGGTTTGAGCAGCACTCGGTCTGCCCCCTTTCCCCCTCGCCCCCTTGGGGGGAGAGGGTTGGGGTGAGGGGGAAAAGATCTCAGCCACAAAAAAGCCCGCCAAGGTTCACACCATGGCGGGCTTTTCATTACAGCGTCTGTTACGCCGTACGTTGGGCTTTTGCTTCCTCACCCAGGCACGCCGCAGCGGTAAACAGCACATCAGTCGACGAGTTCAGCGCCGTCTCTGCCGAATCCTGCAGCACCCCGATTATGAAACCGACTGCCACCACTTGCATGGCGATTTCGCTTGGAATACCGAACAGGCTGCACGCCAGCGGAATCAACAGCAACGAACCACCCGCCACGCCCGACGCGCCACAGGCGCAAATGGCGGCGACAACGCTGAGCAGAATCGCCGTCGGAATATCCACGGCAATACCCAGCGTATGCACGGCCGCCAGGGTCAGCACGGTGATGGTGATCGCTGCACCGGCCATGTTGATGGTCGCGCCCAGCGGGATCGACACCGAATAGGTGTCTTCATGCAGACCCAGACGCTTGCTCAATTCCAGATTGACCGGAATGTTTGCCGCCGAGCTGCGGGTGAAGAATGCGGTGATGCCACTTTCACGCAGGCATTTGAGAGTCAGCGGATACGGGTTGCGACGCAGTTTCCAGAACACGATCAGCGGGTTCATCACCAGTGCCACGAACAGCATGCAGCCGAGCAGCACGGCCAGCAGGTGCGCGTAACCGATCAGCGCACCGAAACCGGAGGTGGCCAGTGTCGATGCCACCAGACCGAAAATGCCCAGCGGGGCGAAGCGAATCACCACGCGCACGATCACCGTCACGCCATTGGACAGATCACCCAGCACTTCACGGGTGGTGTCGCCGGCATGACGAATCGCGATGCCCATGCCGATCGCCCACGCCAGGATGCCAATGAAGTTGGCGTTCATCAGTGCGCTGACCGGATTATCGACCACGCTCAACAACAGGCTTTGCAGCACTTCGCCGATACCGCCCGGCGCCGTCACCGAAACGTTGTCGGTCGACAGCACAAGGTGCGATGGGAACGCCATGCTCGCAACCACGGCCACGACCGCCGCCGCAAAAGTGCCCAGCAGATAGAGGAACAGGATCGGGCGGATATGGGTTTCCTGGCCGTGCTTGTGGTTGGCAATCGAGGCCATCACCAGCACGAACACCAGAATCGGTGCGACGGCTTTCAACGCTGAAACAAACACTTTGCCGATGAACGCCGTGCCTTTCGCCGCTTCCGGGGCAAACAGCGCCAGGGCAATACCGGCGATCAGGCCGATGAGGATCTGCGTGACCAGGCTGAGGTTCTTGAGGCGTTGCAGTAGAGAAGGGGATGAAGCGGTCATAGCGGCATCTCTGATTTTTTATAGGGTGCAAGGTTGCGTAAAGCGATGGCAAAACAGGGGCAGACCACCGCCACGAACCGAAAGTGTTGACGCGACATCAACGCCAATAAACCGGTCGTTGAGCAGGTTGTACGTTTTTCAGGGCGCGGACTTTATCACAGCGTAGGCCTTATCCTTCAGGCATGTGACGATCTGCCACCGGATCAGGCAACAAAGTCGGCAGGTTTGTGCAAGTCAGCCCGGACACACTCTGTTAAGATTGCACATCCTTATTTTCAAATTTCGCCAGCGGGCCTTCGGGTCAACGCTGGTGTCGTCGTTTTGCTGGAGTTGCGCATGCTGTTGCCCATTCTTCTGTTGTCTGCCGCCGGGTTCACGGTGCTGACCACGGAATTCGTCATCGTCGGCCTGTTGCCGGCGATTGCCCGAGACCTCGAAGTCACCATCCCGCAGGCCGGGTTGCTGGTGACTTTATTCGCTTTTACCGTGGCGATGTTCGGGCCTTTCCTGACCGCGTATTTCGCCCGTTTCGAGCGGCGCAAGCTGTTTATCAGCATCTTGATCATGTTTGGCCTGGCCAATACCGTGGCGGCGCTGGCGCCGAACATCTGGGTGATGGCGATTGCCCGGTTGATCCCGGCGCTCGGTCTGCCGGTGTTCTGGGCCTTGGCCAGTGAGACCGCAGTGGACATCGTCGGCCCGGATTTCGCCGGCCGCGCGATCGCCAAGATCGGTTTCGGCATTGTCTGCGCCACGGTGTTCGGCATCCCGGTTGGCACGTTGATTTCCGATGCGTTCGGCTGGCGCAGTGCCTTTGGCATTCTGGCGGTGATCGCTTTTGCCAAAGCCTTGTTGCTGTTTGTTTATCTGCCGAAAACCAGCCTGCACCAACATCAGGTCAGCTTCCGCTCGCAGTTCAAGATTCTGCGCAGCCCGTTGATGATCGGCCACATCGTGCTGTCGATCCTGGTGTTCAGCGGCATGTTTACCGCTTACACGTATCTGGCCGACATTCTTGAGCGCCTCGCCGGGTTCAACGGCACCGTGGTCGGTTGGTGCCTGATGGCTTTCGGTGCGGTCGGTCTGATCGGCAACTCCCTGGGCGGTCGTGCGGTGGATCGCCATCCGCTGGGGGCGTCGGTGTTGTTCTGTGCGTTCATGATTGCCGGCATGGTCTCGCTGGTACCGAACATTCATTCGCCGCTGGGGCTGGCGGTGGCGATGGGGATCTGGGGCGTGACTCAGGCTGCGTTGTTCCTGGTCAGCCATGTGCGCCTGATGAAAGCCGCGCCGGAAGCGCCAGCGTTTGCTGCTTCGTTGAATATCGCCGGGGCCAATCTGGGGATCGGCCTGGGCGCCATCGTCGGTGGCCGGGTGATCGACAGCGCGGGTCTGGGCTTCCTCGGGTTTGCCGCCGCCGGGTTCATTTTGCTGTCGGTGTTCCTCGCCATGGTGCTGATGACGCTCAAGCCGCGCGAAATGTGCGCCGAGGCTTCATAACGCAGTAAACAGCTCGCGTCGGGCACCTTCGGTAATCGCAACGATGCCGGGGTGCTTGACCTTGCGCTCTACCGAGATGGCATAGAACGACTCGGTCACTGCGTCGGTCTGGCCAATCAGCTCGACGCCGCACTGGCGCTTCACTTCATCGGCAATCACGCTTGGACCGATAAAAATCCCGCTGCCGGATTGGCCGAACGCCTGCATCAACGCACTGTCATCAAACTCGCCGACGATTTGCGGCTGGATCTGCTGCTCGGCAAACCAGCGCTGCAAGCGGCTGCGCACCACGGTTTCCGGTCCGGGAATCAACAGAGGCGCACCGTGCAGGCTGCGCGGGAAATCCTGACCGTATCTGGCTGCCAGTTCCGGGGTGGCGAAGAAACTGATTCCGCACTCACCGAGCTTCTGGCTGTAGCCCTTGATGTCGAGGTGCGAGGGCATCGGGCTGTCGGAGATCACCAGATCCAGGCGCTGGATCGCCAGATCGGCGAGCAAACGTTCGAGTTTGTCTTCGCGACAGGTAATGCGCAGAGGCTCGTTCAGCTCCATGGTTGGCGCGATCAGGCGATAGACAATTGATTTAGGCACCACGTCAGCCACGCCGACGCGGAATAGGATCTGCTGCTCGTTGGGCTGGGCACGCAGCATCAGTTCCAGTTCGCCGCCGAGCTGGAACATCTGCTCGGCGTAGGGCAGGGCTTGTCGCCCGGCTTCGGTCAATTCGAGTTGCCGGCCGACGCGTCTGAATAACTCGATGCCATACGTCTGTTCGAGCAGTGATATCTGCCCGCTGATGGTCTGTGGCGTCAGGTTCAGTTGCTCGCAGGCGCGCACGATGCTGCCGGTCTTGGCCACAACCCAGAAGTAATGCAGTTGGCGGTAGTTGAGCATGAGTGTCATCACTTCGTGAAAACCGAAGTATAGCCGCTAAAAATACGAATTTTCCTGAAGTGTTTGTCTCCCTAGAATGCCCACCCATCGACGGCCGGTCTGTGAGCCTGTCTGTTCATTCGAAGGAAACCTTATGAAATACACAATCCCAGCATTGATGTTTACGTCTTTACTGCTTATGGCCGGTTGCGATCAGGCCGAGAAAAGCGCCCAGCAACTGATGGGCAAAGCGGCCGAAAGCGCCAAGCAAGCGATTGACGACACCCATAAAGCCGCTGAGCAGGCACTCAGTGATGCCACCGGCGGGTTGATCGAGAAAAAAGAAACACCGGAAAAAGACGCGGAAAACTCCGAATCTTCCTCCAAGACCATCTAATTCGTCTTACACAGAGTCAGGACTGACCCATGGAATATCTGTTACAGCTCGCCGCCAGCCCCACCGCTTGGGTTGCTTTGGCCACATTGGTGGTGATGGAAATCGTGCTCGGCATCGATAACTTGATCTTTATCTCGATCCTGACCAACAAATTGCCCAAGCAGTACCAGCAGAAAGCACGCCGTATCGGTATCGGCATGGCGTTGATCCTGCGTCTGGCACTGTTGAGCACCATCGCCTTCATCGTGCAGTTGACCGCACCTGTGATCGAGATCCTGGGCCAGGCCTTCTCCTGGAAGGACATGATCCTGATTGCCGGTGGTCTGTTCCTGGTCTGGAAGGCTACGACCGAGATCCATCACAGCATGGACCCGGCGCCGGAAGATCCGAAGTCGGCGACCTCGACAGTCACTTTGGGTTTTGCCGCGGCTATCGGCCAGATCCTGATGCTCGACATGGTGTTCTCGATCGACAGCATCATTACTGCGGTCGGTATGACCGAACACTTGCCGATCATGATCATCGCGGTGGTGGTGTCGGTGCTGGTGATGCTGTTTGCTGCTGAACCGCTAGCCAAGTTCATCAACGACAACCCGACGGTGGTGATGCTGGCTCTGGGCTTCCTGATCATGATCGGCATGACGCTGATCGCCGAAGGCTTCGGCGCCCACGTACCGAAAGGTTACGTGTATGCAGCGATGGCGTTCTCGGCAGCGATTGAAGTGCTGAACATGATGTCGCGCAGGGCTAGGCAGAAGAAGCTGGCTGAGCAGGCGTAACCGCTGAAAGTGAAAAGCCGCCTGAACTCTTTGAGGTCAGGCGGCTTTTTTTCGATTCGAGATTTTCAGTGTGGAATAGAGCCAGCCCCTCACCCCAGCCCTCTCCCGAGGGAGAGGGAGCCGATTTGTGGAGTGTTTTAGTCTTTAGTTCGGCTCGATATTTCAGGTCGGTGTAACTCGAGAAAACAACTCGATCAGTCCCCTCTCCCTCGGGGAGAGGGCTAGGGTGAGGGGCTTTTGCCTTTGCTGTTCAATTTCAATGTGCGGCCGCGTGACGCACTCGGTGCTTCTCGGCTTTCTCAACCGCAGCAGGCTGAACCGGATGGTGATGATGGCGCCGCGAAACCCGCAGCACCCCCCACAACATGGCAGCGGCCACGGCCAGCCAGCCGGCAATCAACATTACGATGGTCATGGTCAGGCTCATCAGTGCCTCCTCTTCGCCCTGCATCGGGCCCACACTTTTTCAATTCGCTCTGTTTCAGTGACAGTCTAGACAATGGGGTGTTTCAGACTATTGACCAAAGGTCGATTGCGACCAATCAGTTTGCTCTATGCAATCGATGGGTCTGCCGCTTAAGGCTATACCGCAGCCGGGCGCGGCCCTATGATCGCAGGCGTTGCCGGAACACGATGACCGGCGTCTGAACAGAGAGTGATGATGGTGCAGGTATTTTCTCGAATTCGTGCGGCGCTAGTGGTGGCGGGTTGTGCGGCCGTGTTGGCCGGATGTGCAGGTACTGTGGCGCCTGAGGTCAAGCGTCTGCCGGAGCGGGTCGAACTCAGTGGCACGTTCTATCGCGGCGAAGCCAATCAGAGCGGCCCGCAAGTGTTGGCCAGCCTGTTGTCGCAGCAGGGCATCGTGATCACTCCGGGGTTGCTCGAGAAACCTCTGCACTTGCCGGGTGCCGAAGACAAATTGCAACGGAACCTGCAAAACCTCGCCCGCGAGTACGGCATGGTGGTTTACCCGCTGGACAGCAACCTGCCCGCACTGTTGACCCAAGTGGCGGCAGGCTATCCGGTGATGGTGCGCTTCAGCGAGGGGGCAGCATTCTGGGCCGAGCCGCGTTACGCAATCCTGTCCGGTTACGACCGCAACAAACAGAAGGTCTTGCTGCGTGCCGGCATGAACCGTCGCGAACTGATGAGTTTCAGCTCCTTTGAGTCGGCACTGGAAAAATCCGGTGGCTGGGCCGTGCTGATCCAGAAACCGTCGCAGATCCCGGCAGCCGTTGACCGTCAGCGCTGGCTCAAAGCAGCCGATGAACTGGCCCAGGCCGGTCAGGAAAACGAAGCGGCGCAGGCGCGCAAGGCGCTGGCAGCCCACTGAGTTCCCGTTCGTCATTTGCCGGGCACGACTGCGCCCGGCAAGCCTCCTACGAATAGAACCCGTTTTCTGCGGGTGAATCAGGAGGCGAACATGGCAGATTCCCCATCCCCGAAAGGGCCGCATTCGACCGAGCACTCGTCGGGTCATGATCTGGGTTTCGACCCGGACTCGCCGGACGTCGACGATCCGCAAGTCGATCCGGTTGGCCCGGCCAAGGCGCCGAAAGACGTGAAACCCGGTGAAGACCACAAGACACCGGCCAAACCTTATGACCCGTTAGCCAATCTGAAACCTTGATGCGAGGTGCGTATGAGTACTGACTCAAGCTTCGATGACCAAAAACCGGACAGCGTGCCCACGACGCCGGAGCCGGAGATTGATCCGGACAGCCCGCTGCGCGATCCGATGGCCCGACCTAATGTCATGACGCCGGAACATTCGCGGGATCCAAGTGCAGGCGATGGCATTCCTGATGACGACAAGATGCCGCTGCCCAATGACTGAAACACAGGCGAAAAAAAAAGCCCCGAGGATTCGGGGCTTTTTCTTGCGCGCTCGGGTTACTTGGACGCTTCAACCACACCGCTCTGGCGTGACTTAAGGTTTTTCTCGGCCTTGTATTGTTGCGCCACCGCAGGAACGTTGGCGCTCTTACCGGTTTCCACCCAACTGCGAATACGGCTGGCATCGGCGAAGTGGGTGTATTTGCCGAAGGCGTCGAGAATGACCAGCGCGACCGGACGGTTACCCATCTTCGTCACCAGCACCAGGCAGTGACCGGCAGGATTGGTGAAACCGGTTTTGGTGATCTTGATGTCCCAGTCGGCCTTGTTCACCAGGTGGTCGGTATTGCGGAAACCCAGAGTGTAGTTGGGTTTGCGGAAAGACACGGTCTTTTCCTTGGTGGTGGTGAGTTCGCTGAGGAGCGGGTACTTGTGCGCGGCCACCAGCAGCTTGCTCAGGTCGCGGGCGGTGGAAACGTTACGCTCCGACAGGCCTGTCGGTTCGACAAAGTGCGTACTGGTCATGCCCAGTGCCTTGGCTTTCGCGTTCATGGCCGCGATAAAGGCCGCGTAACCTCCCGGATAGTGGTGAGCGAGGCTGGCGGCCGCGCGGTTCTCCGAAGACATCAAGGCGATCAGCAGCATCTCGCGACGCGGCAGCTCACTCTTGAGTTTGACTCGAGAGAACACACCCCTCATTTCCGGTGTGTTGCTGATATCGACATTGATCCATTCGTCCATGTTCTGCCGGGCTTCAACCACTACCAATCCAGTCATGAGCTTGCTGACAGAAGCGATCGGCACGATCACGTCAGGGTTGCTGGAGTAGATGACTTTGTTGGTCTGCATATCCATGAGCAGTGCGCTGCCGGAGGCGATCTTCAGGCTCGAAGCGTCACGTGGGGCAGCGGTGGTTTCCGCAGCGTTGATCGTTGGCGTGATGAATGTGCCTGTAAAAGCAAAAAACAGGCTCAGAATCGAAAGACGAATTTTCACGCGGGCGAACTCATAAAGGTTGGATATTCCGTTAGTTTGTAACGGGTTATTTCTTCAAAGCGTCGCATTCTAGGAGTATGGCTGAAGATCTGTCGATGGTTGTTTGAATGACCTGAAAAACTCGTGAAAAGGCCTGTAAAAAGAGGGGTTTCCGGCGAACGGTTACAGTTTTTTCTCAGGCATGAAAAAACCCGCACGAGGCGGGTTTTTCTTAGTGCTGAAAGTACCACTCAGGCGTGCAGGGTTTCTGCCGCGTAGAGCGTGTTTTCCAGCAGGCAGGCGCGGGTCATCGGACCTACGCCACCCGGCACTGGAGTGATCCAGCCAGCGCGGGGCAGGGCGGTTTCGTAGACGACGTCGCCGACCAGTTTGCCGTCGTCCTGACGGTTGATGCCGACGTCGATCACGATCGCGCCTTCCTTGATCCACTCGCCTTTGACCAGGCCCGGCTTGCCGGCGGCCACCACCACCAGATCGGCACGACCAACGTGGCCGGCCAGATCCTTGGTGAAACGGTGAGTCACGGTCACGGTGCAGCCGGCCAACAACAACTCCATCGCCATCGGGCGACCGACGATGTTGGAGGCGCCGACGACCACTGCGTCCATGCCATAAAGGTCAGCGCCAGTGCTTTCCAGCAGCGTCATGATGCCTTTAGGTGTGCAGGGACGCAGCAACGGAATGCGCTGGGCCAGGCGGCCGACGTTATAAGGATGGAAGCCGTCGACGTCTTTGTCCGGGCGAATGCGCTCCAGCAATTTGGAGGCATCCAGGTGCTCGGGCAGCGGCAGCTGAAGCAGGATGCCGTCGATTGCAGGGTCGTCGTTGAGGCGATCGATCAGATCGGTCAGCGCGTCTTGCGTGGTGTCGGAGGGCAGGTCGTAGGCTTGAGAGAGGAAGCCAACCTCTTCACAGTCTTTACGCTTGTGCGAGACATAAACCTGAGAGGCAGGATCGCTGCCGACCAGGATCACCGCGAGGCCGGGAGTGCGCAGGCCTTGCTGGCGACGCTCGGCAACTCGTTGGGCGATCTGCTGGCGCAGGCTGGCGGCGATCGATTTGCCGTCGATTAGTTGTGCAGTCATTGCGCGTGATTAACCATCGAGAGGGGAAAAAATGAGAACGCATTCTCGCATGTCGAGCGGTGAGGGCAAAGGCGCTTGGTCAGCAAATTCCTCTAACTCCTTTAATTAAATGAATTTTTTTCAAAAAGGATTTGACGACCTTCGGAGCGCTCTATACTATTCGTCGCACTTGTCGGGCACAGCCTAGCACTGGTTAAGAAGGTGAAGCGGAATCAAGGTTCTGCAACACTGGAAAGCACTTAGTTTGTAGTCCTTTAAGAGTACAGATTAATAAGGCGCCCGTAGCTCAGCTGGATAGAGCATCCGCCTTCTAAGCGGATGGTCGCAGGTTCGAGTCCTGCCGGGTGCGCCATTAGGCAGCTTTGGCACAAGTAGCGCGATATGGTGGGCGTAGCTCAGTTGGTAGAGCACGGGATTGTGACTCCCGTTGTCGTGGGTTCGATCCCCATCGTCCACCCCATATTTCGAAAGGCGCCAGATGTAACAGTCTGGCGCCTTTGCTTTAAAAGCTTCATCGCGGATGTGGTGGAATTGGTAGACACACTGGATTTAGGTTCCAGCGCCGCGAGGCGTAAGAGTTCGAGTCTCTTCATCCGCACCAATTAAAGCTTCATTCATGTCTTCGGGCTGGTGAGGTTTCAACAAAGAAGTTGTTTGGCTTTTTTGTTACGCAATATGGTGGGCGTAGCTCAGTTGGTAGAGCACGGGATTGTGACTCCCGTTGTCGTGGGTTCGATCCCCATCGTCCACCCCATATTTCGAAAGGCGCCAGATTTAACAGTCTGGCGCCTTTTTGTTTTAGCGGTTCTGAAAAGCGGCGATTGCCGGTTTCGGGGCGCAGGGGCAGGGCGCTTCGTCGTATTTATGTTGCTCGATGATGCTGTGCTGCTCGCCGGACTTGCTTGCAGGTTCGGCCGTCAGGGACTGATTGGCAGCCTCTTCTATATATAGAAGCGGTTGGCGCAGAGCCCTGGCGTGATTGGTTGTATTCGCCTGTGGGACGCGCTGCATCCGTGCATCGATCCCTATAAATTGCCTGCTGTTTTTTTACCCGTTTTCAGTAGGGTGACTTCTTGAGTTTGACCCACTAGAATGCATGCCCTTGATTCTGGGGTCGGAAACGGCCGGCTAACGTCTGTGCAACGAGGAATATCCATGCAAGTTTCTGTTGAAAATACTACTGCTCTTGAGCGCCGCATGAGCGTCACCGTGCCGGCTGAGCGCATTGAGAGCCAGGTCAACAAGCGTCTGCAGCAGACTGCCCAAAAGGCCAAGATTGCTGGCTTCCGTCCAGGCAAAGTGCCAATGAGCGAAATCAAGCGCCGTTTCGGTGCTGATGCTCGTCAGGAAGCCGTAGGCGACGTGATCCAGTCCTCCTTCTACGAAGCTGTGGTTGAGCAGAAGCTGAACCCGGCAGGTTCGCCATCGATCGAGCCTAAGTCGCTCGAAGCGGGCAAAGACCTGGAATACGTTGCTGTATTCGAAGTGTTCCCTGAGTTCACCGTTGCCGGTTTCGACGGCATCACCGTTGAGCGCCTGAGCGCTGACGTAGCTGACGCTGACCTGGACAAGATGCTCGACATCCTGCGCAAGCAGAACACCCGTTTTGAAGTGGCCGATCGCGCTGCCCAGAACGAAGACCAGCTGAACATCGATTTCGTTGGCAAGGTTGACGGCGAAGTGTTCGCTGGCGGTTCCGCCAAAGGCACTCAACTGGTGCTGGGTTCCGGCCGCATGATCCCGGGCTTCGAAGAAGGTCTGGTTGGCGCTAAAGCTGGCGAAGAGCGCGTTCTGAACCTGACCTTCCCAGAGGACTATCAGAACCTGGACCTGGCTGGCAAAACCGCCGAGTTCACCGTCACTGTCAACACTGTTTCCGAGCCTAAGCTGCCAGAGCTGAACGAAGAGTTCTTCGCTCAATTCGGCATCAAGGAAAGCGGCATCGACGGTTTCCGCACCGAAGTTCGCAAGAACATGGAGCGTGAGCTGCGTCAGGCGATCAAATCCAAGGTCAAGAATCAGGTAATGGACGGTCTGCTGGCCACCAACCCGATCGAAGTGCCTAAGGCGCTGCTGTCCAACGAAGTTGACCGTCTGCGTGTGCAGGCTGTTCAGCAGTTCGGTGGCAACATCAAGCCTGATCAACTGCCGGCCGAGCTGTTCGAAGAGCAAGCCAAGCGCCGCGTCGTGCTGGGTCTGATCGTTGCTGAAGTGGTCAAGCAATTCGACCTGAAGCCTGACGAAGCTCGCGTTCGCGAAATGATTCAGGAAATGGCTTCCGCTTACCAGGAGCCTGAGCAGGTTGTGTCGTGGTACTACAAAAACGAGCAGCAGCTGAACGAAGTGCGTTCGGTTGTGCTGGAAGAGCAAGTTGTGGATACTGTTCTGCAGAAAGCTAGTGTGACCGACAAAGCGGTCTCTTACGAAGAAGCAGTCAAGCCGGTAGAAGCTCCAAAAGCCGACTGATTGATTCCGCGTTAAGAAGTACACACCATAAGCCAGCTCTCGAGCTGGCTTATGCGTATTCAAGACATAACTATTTGGGAGCGACTGCAGAGCATGTTCCGTAATTCTTATATTCAGCAGAACTCTGATATCCAGGCCGCCGGCGGCCTGGTCCCGATGGTTGTCGAGCAATCTGCTCGTGGCGAACGCGCCTATGACATCTATTCGCGCCTGCTCAAGGAGCGAGTGATCTTTCTGGTTGGTCCGGTAGAGGACTACATGGCCAACCTGATCTGTGCGCAACTGCTGTTCCTTGAAGCGGAAAACCCGGACAAGGACATCCATCTCTACATCAACTCCCCGGGCGGTTCGGTGACTGCAGGCATGTCGATCTACGACACCATGCAGTTCATCAAACCGAACGTGTCGACCACCTGCATCGGCCAGGCCTGCAGCATGGGCGCATTCCTGCTGACCGCAGGTGCCCCGGGCAAGCGTTTCTGCCTGCCGAACTCGCGCGTGATGATTCACCAGCCACTGGGCGGTTTCCAGGGCCAGGCGTCGGACATCGAAATCCACGCCAAGGAAATCCTCTTCATTCGCGAGCGTCTGAACACGCTGATGGCCAAACACAGCGGGCGTACTCTGGAAGAAATCGAGCGCGATACCAATCGCGACAACTTCATGAGTGCAGAAGCTGCGAAGGAATATGGCCTGATCGACGAAGTGATCAACCAGCGCCCAGCTTAAAATAAGCAGCTCAAAATAGGCTTGGTCGGCTTGTCTGATCAGCGGCGGGCTTGAAAAAGCCCGCAATAGCCTTCATCTTGTGTTGCAAGCCTATCGGATTTGGATCGAACGAATGACTGACACCCGCAACGGCGAGGACAACGGCAAGCTGCTCTATTGCTCCTTCTGTGGCAAAAGCCAGCATGAAGTGCGCAAATTGATTGCCGGCCCCTCGGTCTTTATCTGCGACGAGTGCGTCGACCTGTGCAATGACATCATCCGCGAGGAGGTGCAGGAAGCCCAGGCCGAGAGCAGCGCGCATAAATTGCCTTCGCCTAAAGAAATCAGCGGCATCCTTGATCAGTACGTCATTGGTCAGGAGCGTGCGAAAAAGGTTTTGGCCGTAGCGGTGTACAACCACTACAAGCGCCTGAACCAGCGTGACAAGAAAGCTGACGACGTCGAACTCGGCAAGAGCAACATCCTGCTGATCGGCCCGACAGGCTCCGGTAAAACCCTGCTGGCCGAAACACTGGCCCGCTTGCTGAACGTTCCGTTCACCATTGCCGACGCAACCACCCTCACCGAGGCGGGTTACGTGGGTGAAGATGTCGAGAACATCATTCAGAAGCTGCTGCAGAAGTGCGATTACGACGTAGAGAAAGCCCAGATGGGTATTGTCTACATCGACGAAATCGACAAGATTTCCCGTAAGTCCGACAACCCGTCGATCACCCGGGACGTTTCCGGTGAAGGCGTGCAACAGGCCTTGCTGAAGTTGATCGAAGGCACGGTTGCTTCCGTACCGCCGCAAGGTGGCCGCAAGCACCCGCAGCAGGAATTCCTGCAGGTCGACACCCGTAACATCCTGTTCATCTGCGGTGGTGCGTTCTCTGGTCTGGAGAAGGTTATTCAAAACCGTTCCACCAAGGGCGGCATCGGCTTCAACGCAGAAGTACGCAGCAAGGAAGAAGGCAAGAAAGTCGGTGAATCCCTGCGTGAAGTCGAGCCTGACGATCTGGTCAAGTTCGGTCTGATCCCGGAATTCGTCGGTCGTCTGCCGGTCCTCGCGACGCTGGACGAGCTGGATGAGGCTGCGCTGATGCAGATCCTCACCGAGCCGAAAAATGCTCTGACCAAACAGTATGCCAAGCTGTTCGAGATGGAAGGCGTGGATCTGGAATTCCGGACCGACGCACTGAAATCGGTCGCCAAGCGTGCCCTGGAACGTAAAACCGGTGCTCGTGGTCTGCGCTCGATTCTCGAAGGTGTATTGCTCGACACGATGTATGAAATCCCCTCGCAGTCCGAGGTGAGCAAAGTCGTGATCGATGAAAGCGTGATCGAAGGCAAGTCCAAGCCACTGTATATCTACGAAAACAGTGAGCCGACGGCCAAGGCAGCGCCGGACGCTTAAGCGTCCAGTCTGCTGGAATAAAGAAGGGGCCTTCGGGCCTCTTTTTTTTTATGTCATTTTTTACATCCGCTTTGTGCTTGTTTTTTTTCAAGGCAGCCCCCATCTTGGTTTCAAGCTCAATTCCATCTGATTACGGCCATATGGCCGCCGTAGAGGCGAAATCATGAAGACAACCATCGAATTGCCTCTCCTGCCATTGCGTGATGTCGTGGTTTATCCGCACATGGTTATCCCGCTGTTCGTGGGGCGCGAGAAATCCATCGAAGCCCTCGAGGCCGCGATGACGGGCGACAAGCAGATCCTGCTGCTGGCCCAGAGAAACCCGGCTGACGACGATCCCGGTGAAGACGCTCTCTATCGCGTAGGTACCATCGCCACTGTTCTACAGCTTCTCAAGCTGCCTGACGGCACCGTCAAGGTTCTGGTCGAGGGTGAGCAGCGTGGCACCGTCGAACGCTTCAGCGAAGTCGACGGCCATTGCCGTGCCGAAGTCTCGCTGATCGAAGAAGTCGACGCTGCCGAGCGCGAATCCGAAGTGTTCGTGCGCACACTGCTGTCGCAGTTCGAACAATATGTACAGTTGGGCAAGAAGGTCCCGGCTGAAGTCCTGTCGTCGCTCAACAGCATCGATGAGCCGGGTCGCCTGGTCGACACCATGGCGGCGCACATGGCGCTGAAAATCGAGCAGAAGCAGGAAATCCTCGAAATCATCGATTTGTCGGCCCGGGTCGAGCACGTTCTGGCGTTGCTGGATGCCGAGATCGATCTGCTGCAAGTCGAAAAACGCATTCGTGGCCGCGTCAAAAAGCAAATGGAGCGCAGTCAGCGCGAGTACTACCTGAATGAGCAGATGAAGGCCATTCAGAAAGAGCTCGGCGACAGCGACGAAGGCCACAACGAAATCGAAGACCTCAAGAAGCGTATCGACGCTGCCGGTCTGCCGAAAGACGCGTTAGCCAAAGCCACTGCCGAGCTCAACAAGCTCAAGCAAATGTCGCCGATGTCCGCTGAGGCCACCGTGGTGCGCTCGTACATCGACTGGCTGGTGCAAGTGCCGTGGAAGGCGCAGAGCAAGGTACGTCTGGACCTGGCGCGCGCAGAAGACATTCTCGACGCCGATCACTACGGCCTCGAAGAGGTCAAGGAACGTATCCTTGAATACCTCGCCGTGCAAAAGCGCGTGAAGAAAATCCGTGGCCCGGTGTTGTGCCTGGTCGGTCCTCCGGGCGTGGGTAAAACCTCGCTGGCGGAGTCGATTGCCCATGCCACCAACCGCAAATTCGTGCGCATGGCCCTCGGTGGCGTGCGTGATGAAGCGGAAATCCGTGGTCACCGTCGGACTTACATCGGTTCGATGCCAGGAAGATTGATTCAAAAGATGACAAAAGTGGGTGTGCGCAACCCGCTGTTCTTGCTCGATGAAATCGACAAAATGGGCAGCGACATGCGTGGCGACCCGGCGTCGGCGTTGCTGGAAGTGCTCGATCCGGAGCAGAACCACAACTTCAACGACCATTATCTGGAAGTCGATTACGACCTCTCGGATGTGATGTTCCTGTGCACCTCGAACTCGATGAACATCCCGCCGGCGCTGCTCGACCGGATGGAAGTGATCCGTCTGCCGGGCTACACCGAAGACGAAAAGATCAACATCGCCGTCAAATACCTCTCGCCAAAGCAGATCGCCGCTAACGGTCTGAAAAAGGGCGAGCTGGAATTCGACGCTGAAGCGATCCGCGACATCATCCGTTACTACACCCGTGAAGCCGGTGTGCGTGGCCTCGAACGTCAGATCGCCAAGGTCTGCCGCAAGGCCGTTAAAGAGCACGCACTGGAAAAACGCTTCTCGGTGAAAGTGACAGCTGACTTGCTGGAACACTTCCTAGGTGTACGCAAATTCCGCTACGGTCTGGCCGAGCAACAGGATCAGATCGGTCAGGTCACCGGCCTTGCCTGGACTCAGGTTGGCGGTGAATTGCTGACCATCGAAGCCGCGGTTGTGCCGGGTAAGGGTCAGTTGATCAAAACCGGTTCGCTGGGCGATGTGATGGTCGAATCGATCACTGCCGCGCTCACTGTAGTGCGTAGCCGGGCCAAGAGCCTGGGCATTCCTCTGGACTTCCACGAGAAGCGCGACACGCACATCCACATGCCGGAAGGGGCGACGCCGAAAGACGGTCCTAGCGCCGGTGTAGGCATGTGTACGGCGCTGGTGTCGGCATTGACCGGCATTCCGGTGCGCGCTGATGTCGCTATGACCGGTGAAATCACGCTGCGTGGCCAAGTGCTGGCGATTGGCGGTCTGAAGGAAAAACTGCTGGCGGCTCACCGCGGCGGAATCAAGATCGTGATTATTCCGGAAGAGAACGTACGTGATCTGAAGGAGATTCCTGACAATATCAAGCAGGATCTGCAGATTAAACCGGTTAAATGGATTGACGAGGTCCTGCAAATTGCGCTGCAATACGCGCCGGAGCCCTTGCCGGATGTGGCTCCCGAGATAGTTGCCAAGGACGAAAAACGTGAGTCTGACTCTAAGGAAAGAATTAGCACGCATTAATACGCTTTTGCCTGGGGGGCTTCCTTGACAGTTTTTTAGAGCCCTTGTTATAAAGCGGCTCTTAAGTGTCTGTAGGCCATTCAGCACTCGTTTTTGCTTTCACCAAAAAACTTAGAATCATCTCAAAATAGATATAAGGGGACTTAGAGTGAACAAGTCGGAACTGATTGATGCTATCGCTGCATCCGCTGATATCCCGAAAGCTGCTGCTGGCCGTGCGCTGGACGCTGTAATCGAATCCGTCACTGGCGCTCTGAAGGCTGGCGACTCCGTTGTTCTGGTTGGTTTCGGTACTTTCTCCGTGACGGACCGTCCGGCTCGTACCGGTCGTAACCCTCAAACCGGCAAGACTCTGGAAATCCCGGCTGCCAAGAAGCCAGGTTTCAAAGCCGGTAAAGCACTGAAAGAAGCTGTTAACTAAGTTTTCAGGTTTTTACCCATCCGGGTCGGGGTCATGCCTGACTTGGCAGCGGAGCGGTAGAACAGGTAGCTGAAACAGTTGTCTGTAACGCCGGGATCGAGGGTTCGAGCCCTGTCCGCTCCGCCAGTTACGAGAAGGCGCATCCTCGGATGCGCCTTTCTTCTATCCGGATTCTACCCACGCTCCACGGTTGCCTAATTTTGAAGTTCAACCGTTTCTGGGGGACGCATGCTGCAGAATATCAGGGACAATTCACAAGGCTGGATTGCCAAGACCATTATCGGGGTCATCGTTGCACTGATGGCTCTGACCGGTTTCGACGCCATTTTCCAGGCCACGACTCACAAGAATGAGGCGGCCAAGGTCAACGGTGATGAAATCAGCCAGAACGAGCTGAGCCAGGCCGTTGATATGCAACGCCGTCAGCTGATGCAACAGCTGGGCAAGGACTTCGATGCTTCCTTGCTCGACGAAAAAATGCTGCGCGAATCGGCCCTCAAGGGTCTGATCGATCGCAAGCTGCTGCTGCAAGGTGCAGAGCAAGCGAAATTCGCTTTCTCCGAAGGCGCACTGGACCAAGTGATCCTGCAGACACCTGAATTCCAGGTGGACGGCAAGTTCAGCTCCGAGCGTTTCGACCAGGTGATCCGTCAACTGGGTTACAGCCGTATGCAATTCCGCCAGATGCTGGCTCAGGAAATGCTGATCGGCCAACTGCGCGCCGGTGTGGCGGGCAGTGGTTTCGTCACTGACGCCGAAGTGCTGGCATTCGCCCGTCTGGAAAAACAGACCCGCGATTTCGCGACCCTGAACGTCAAGGCTGACCCGGCGGCGGTCAAACTGACCGACGACGAGGTCAAGGCTTACTACGACGAGCACGCCAAGGAGTTCATGACTCCGGATCAAGTGATCATCGATTACGTAGAACTGAAGAAGTCTTCGTTCTTCGATCAGGTTGCGGTCAAGGACGAAGACCTGCAGGCGGCGTATCAGAAAGAGATCGCCAACCTGTCGGAACAGCGTCGTGCCGCGCACATTCTGATCGAAGTGAACGACAAGACCACCGAGGCTCAGGCCAAAGCGAAGATCGAAGACGTCCAGGCGCGTCTGGCCAAGGGCGAGAAGTTTGAAGCGCTGGCCAAAGAGTTCTCGCAGGATCCGGGTTCGGCCAACAATGGCGGCGACCTCGGTTATGCAGGCCCTGGCGTTTACGATCCGGCGTTCGAAAAAGCCTTGTACTCCTTGTCGAAAGACCAGGTGTCCGAGCCGATTCGTACCGACTTCGGTTATCACTTGATCAAGCTGTTGGGTGTGGAAGCGCCTGAAGTGCCGACCCTGGCCAGCCTGAAAGACAAGCTCACCCGCGAGCTGAAAGCCGCTCAGGTCGAGCAGCGTTTTGTCGAGGCGACCAAGCAACTGGAAGACTCCGCATTCGAAGCGTCTGACCTGGCTCAGCCAGCGGCAGATCTGAAGCTGACCGTGCACACCTCCAAGCCATTCGGCCGTGAAGGTGGCGAAGGTGTTGCGGCGAACCGCGCCGTGGTTACTGCTGCGTTCAGCACCGAAGTGATCGACGAAGGTGCCAATAGCACCGCTATCGAGCTGGATCCGGAAACCGTGATCGTGCTGCGTTCCAAGGAACACCTCAAGCCTGCGCAACTGCCGCTGGAAAACGTGAGTGCGGCGATCCGCACCCAGTTGACCAAAGAGCACGCCAGCGCGGCTGCCAAGACCAAGGCCGAGAAGCTGATCGCGGATCTGCGCGATGGCAAGGCGCCGTTGGACAAGGCGGTTGATGGTCAGAACTGGAAAGCCACTGAAGCGGCCACCCGTGGTCAGGAAGGTGTTGATCCGGCGGTGCTGCAAGCGTTGTTCCGTATGCCGAAGCCGGCTGCGAAGGACAAGCCGACGTTCACCAGCGTGACGTTGCCGGATGGCAGTCTGATGATCGTGCGTCTGAATGGTGTTAACGAAGCGGCTGCGCCGACGGATGAAGAGAAGGTTCAGTACCGTCGTTTCCTTGCTTCGCGTGAGGGGCAGCAGGACTTTGCTGCTTATCGCAAGCAGTTGGAAGCTCAGGCTGACATCAAGCGGTTTTGATGGTTGACTGAGATGTGATGAGAGCCCCGGCCTGAATAGGTCGGGGTTTTTTTTTGGGCTTTGGGTAGTGGCGGCCTTTGGGCCGGCCATGTTCTTGGGGTTTTGGGTGAATATCCGTTGCTGCGGGTGCTGCCGTTGGCGGTTTCGCTCTTACAGCGAGTCCCTTTGGCAAACGCCCCAAAGGAACCAAAGGTCTTTGCCCTGACGTTCGGCCCACTCGCTAAAGCTCGGGGTTCCTTCGCTGCGGGATTGATCCGGGCGCAGCGTCTCCGGTTTGCTTCGCTGCACCTACTCCCGCTGTGTTTGGCTTCGCCAAACGGTCGCTGCGCTCCCACGCCCGGATCAAGCCCTCCACTCAGCCTGCCGACGGGCCTTCAGATCAGGATCAAAAGCTGCAGCCGAGCTAACGCTCATCCTGTGAGTGGTGAGGAGCAAAAGCCGCATGCGTTCTGCTGTTGCTCTTCTGTGTGCGAGCCTGCTCGCGAAGGCGGCCTGACAGCCGACCTGTTTTTTGCGGATGTACTCATTCCAATTGTAGGAGCGAGCCTGCTCGCGAAGGCGGCCTGACAGCCGACCTGTTTTTTGCGGATGTACTCATTCCAATTGTAGGAGCGAGCCTGCTCGCGAAGGTGGCCTGACAGCCGACCTGTTTTTTGCGGATGTACTCATTCCAATTGTAGGAGCGAGCCTGCTCGCGAAGGCGGCCTGACAGCCGACCTGTTTTTTGCGGATGTACTCATTCCAATTGTAGGAGCGAGCCTGCTCGCGAAGGTGGCCTGACAGCCGACCTGTTTTTTGCGGATGTACTCATTCCAATTGTAGGAGCGAGCCTGCTCGCGAAGGCGGCCTGACAGCCGACCTGTTTTTTGCGGATGTACTCATTCCAATTGTAGGAGCGAGCCTGCTCGCGAAGGCGACCTGCCAATCGACCCATTTCCCGCAGACCGGAGCTAATTCAGCCGGGCATCCGATCTCATCCGGCTCTTGGAAAACCATGATCCCGAGCTTTGACCGCCACATACAAAGTCAACACCAACAATCCAGCAACAATCCACGGGAATACCCCCACCCCGGGGTTTCCCAGCAACAAACCACCCACCAAGCCCCCTCCAGCTATCCCGACATTCCACAGGGTAACCAGCATCGATTGC
The DNA here is from genome assembly GCF_024748675.1 of Pseudomonas sp. B21-041. Classification (NCBI taxonomy): domain Bacteria; kingdom Pseudomonadati; phylum Pseudomonadota; class Gammaproteobacteria; order Pseudomonadales; family Pseudomonadaceae; genus Pseudomonas; species Pseudomonas sp. B21-041. Next base: position 4,082,384 of record NZ_CP087175.1, on the reverse strand, counting down.
GCCGTATCGGCAGCCTCTTTCGCCGTTTTCGCCGAGGCGGTTTGCAGCAGCGATGGCATGGCGCCAAACGCCAGTCCCCAGATGGCGGTGGCTATGTAAATGACGTTGGGCGAGTCGCGCCACAGGCCCAGTGCTATCGCGGACAGCATGAACAACCCGGCACTGATCAACACCAGTTCGCGCAGCCAGCGGTCAATCAGGCTGCCGACGATCCATAAGCTCAACACTGAAGCGAGGCCGAATGCCAGCAGCACGCGGTCGACATTGGCGTCCAGCCCGGACGGTTGCAGGAACGGCGCGATGTAGGTGTACAACAAGTTGTGCGCGACGACGTAGGTGAGGGTGACCAATAACACGGATCGCACGCCAGGCAAGGTCAATACCTGACGCAGTGGCAGGCGGTTTCCCACGCGTTCGCCGGCGAAATCCGGTACTTGCCAGCGTACCCAGATCACCAGCACAACGGTCAGCGCGGTCATGATGGCGAAGCTCAGACGCCAGCCGACCAGGGTGCCGAGCAGGGTGCCTGCGGGTATTCCCAGCGACAGCGCAAGCGGCGCGCCGAGCATGGCCACGGTAATGGCGCGACCTTGCAGGTGTGGGGCGACCATGCGGCTCGCGTATCCCGCCAGCAGTGCCCAAAGCAAACCGGCAAATACCCCGGCGATAAAGCGTGCGATCAGGGTCAGCCAGTACCACTCCGACAGGGCGGTGATGCTGTTGGCGATGGCAAAGCCGCCGATAGCGGACAGCAAAAGTGGTCTGCGGCGCCAGCCGCGGGTGGCGATCGTCAGGGGAATTGCAGCGAGTATCGAACCGATCGCGTAGAGCGTGACCAATTGGCCGATCAGCGCCTGGGAAACGTTCAGGCTGCTGCTCATCTGCGGCAACAGGCCGGCAGGCATGGCTTCAGTCATGACCGTGATGAATCCGGCGGTGGCCAGTGCCAGTAGCGCGCCGAGGGGGAGTCGCTCGCGGCGGTCGACGGGGCGTTCAAGTGTGGGGCAATCGAGTTGTGTGTCGTTCATGAGCCGGCATCCATGTGCAGAGTTGACGAGGAGCACAGGGTAGGGCGCTGCACATCGGCGAAAAACGGGTTAAGGTTCCGAACATATCGGACACGGATGTCAGCAATGGGAGATTGGTATGGATAGCCTGGGCGGTATTTCGGTGTTTGTTCAGGTCGCCGAGACCCGCAGTTTTACCGAAGCTGGTCGGCTGCAAGGGGTGTCATCGTCGGCGGTGGGCAAAAGTATTGCGCGACTGGAAGCGCGACTGGGTGTGCGGCTGTTTCAACGCACCACCCGCAGCGTCACGCTGACCAGTGAAGGTGCGCTGTTTCTTGAGCGGTGTCGCAAGATTCTCGCGGAAGTCGAGGCGGCGGAGTTTGAGTTGTGTGACGCCGCTGCCAAACCCCACGGCAAGTTACGCATCAGCCTGCCGCAGGTGCATGGCCTAGTGATGCCGGTGATGAACGAGTTCATGGCGTTGTACCCGCAGATTGAACTGGATCTGGACTTGACTGATCGCATGGTCGATGTGGTTGAAGAAGGCTTCGACGCGGTGATCCGCACCGGCAAACCACGAGACTCCCGACTGATGGCGCGAGCGTTGGGCGAGTTTCATATGGTGCTAGTGGCCAGTCCGGCGTATCTGGAGCAGCGCGGGGAGCCGCAAAAGCCCGGCGATCTAGCGGCTCACGCGTGCCTTCGGCATACGTTTCATGCCACTGGCAAACTGGAAACCTGGCCGCTGATCCGCGTGGAAGGCGCCGCAGAGGCGACGTTGCCGACACGGTTGGTCAGCACGTCGATTGAGGCGGTGAGCCACGCGGCGCTGGCCGGCATGGGCATTGCCTGTCTGCCGGATTTCATGACCCGGGAGGCCGAGGCTCAAGGCCGTTTGCGTCGCGTGCTTGATACGCATCTGGAACACACCGGACAGTTCTGGGTCCTATGGCCATCCAGTCGCCACGCCACGGCAAAGTTGCGCGTGTTCATCGATCATCTGGCATTGCGACTTTTTCCCGCAACTGAAGGTCGATAGAGTTGTAACTGCTTTAAGACACTAATCCATGCGCCGCCGGGGCGTGATCTGTTGCACAATACGCCCCGGACTGTTTTCTCTCAGGATGTTCAATGTTGATTTCCACTCCCATGCGTGTTGTCGGGTTGGCGCTGTTGTTGACCGCTGTTGCCGGCTGTTCGAAAGACAAGCCGATGTATGAGCATGAGAACTTCGATGACTCCGGTACGTTTTCGCGCAATTACCCGGTGACCGACGCGGTCAGCTGCGAAGCGGCGCGCCGTGCATTGCTCAGCCAGGGCTACATCATCACCAGCAGTGACCCGAAACTGGTCAGTGGCCACAAGAGCTTCCAGCAAACCGGCGACACCCACATGGAGATCAGCTTCAACGTGGTCTGTGCCGATGACGGCAGTGCCGGGCACCATGCGACGATGTTCGCCAACGCCCTGCAGGATCGCTACGCGCTGAAGAAGACCAACAACTCGGCCAGCCTCGGCGTGGGGGTGTTGGGCTCGGTGTCGATGCCGATCGGCTCGTCCGACGATTCGATGGTCAAAGTCGCCAGCGAGACGGTGACGTCGCAGAAGTTTTACGAGCGATTCTTTACGTTGGTGGAATTGTTCCTGCCGGCGGAAGCAAAGAAAGCTGCGCACATTGAAGAGAAGCCGAAGGCTGACCTGGGTGTACCTGAGGCGAAGGCTGCTCCGGCAGCGCTGGCGCCAACGCCAGCGCCGACTCCAACGCCTGCGCCCGCCGCAACCCCTGCGCCTGCAGCGGAGCCCGCTCCCGCACCTGCCGAGACCGCACCCGTGACGTCTGAACCGGTTGCGCCACCGGCAGAGGCCGCGCCGATCACTCCGGCGCCGAGTGCAGAACCGGCACCGGCGACCGAAACCATCACGCCACCGGCCAACCCGGATATCCCGCCGCCATCCGAGCCGATTCCGGCGATGCCTGCGTCCGGCCAATAATCCAACCTCACCGCACACCCTGTGGGAGCGAGCCTGCTCGCGAAGACGGACCTTCAGTCACCTATGTGCTGAAGGGGCCGAGGCCTTCGCGAGCAGGCTCGCTCCCACAGTGGTTTTTGGTGCACTTAAAATCTAGTTACATTCCCCTGACAAAAATCCTGCGATAAATTCCTGACCACCTGCTACGTTTTATTCATGAAGGCCGGGTTTCACTTTTCCTTCATACGAGCACGTTAAGCTCGAGGCACTGGGCATTTGCTCAGGCCCATTCAAGAGAGCAGCAGGGGATTACACGATGGATGAATATCAAGAAGAGCTGCTCGAATACCAGGCCTTTGAACTGGACCCACCCGAGCCAGCCGAAGACGCCACCGAGCTTTAACTTGCAGCTTGCAGCTGCGTTTATGCCGTCTTGCGGTGACTGCGGCGGAATTCGCCGGGCGTCTGACTGCTCCAGCGTTTGAAGGCGCGCTGGAACGCCTCGGCTGAAGCAAAACCCAGCAGGTAGGCGATTTCACCGAATGCCAGTTCGGTATCGCGGATGTAAGTCATCGCCAGGTCCCGGCGAGTGTCATTGAGGATTGCGCGAAACTGCGTGCCTTCCTCGGCCAGTTTGCGCCGCAACGTCCAGGTCGGCAGCTTCAGGCGTGCCGCCACTTCTTCCAGGTCGGGTTCCCGGCCACCATTGAGCAACGGCCCCAACAGTTGAGTGATGCGTTCGCGCAGGCTGCGGGTGCGAGTCAATTGCTCCAGCTCACGTTCACACAATTGCAGCAGATGCCGCCAGGTACTCGGGCAATGCTCGGGATTGCGCTGTGCGAGGCTGTTCAGGCTCAGGCGCAGTTGATTGCCCTCGGCACCGAACTGGATCGGGCAATCCCCCAGCAAGTCGTACGCCTCGCGGTAATCCGGCTCATCGAATTCGATTTCAATGCGTTCGGCGCGCAGCGGTTCGCGGCTGACACTGGAGAGCTGATGCAGCCATCCGGCAATGATCGAGTCCACGACAAAACGGTTATAGGCGTTGTACGGGCTGATCGAATAGAAACGCAGCCACGCGCCATGGGCATCTTCGTGGAAACTGGACTGACCGCGATAGTTGGAACCGTACAACGCCTCGAAACGGATCAGACAGCGCGCGGCTTCTCGCACGGTCGGCGCTTGTGCGGCGGTAACGCCGGCCAGTCCGGCCTGGCTCAGGCGACTGAGCTGACCCATGCGCAAGCCCAGCGCCGGGTCACCGGTCAACTGAATCGCCGCGTGGCCCAGGCGCATATAGCGCGGAATCGACAAACGCGCCCCGGCCTCGGCCAGTCGCGCGGCGTCCAGACCATATTGCTCCAGCAACGGCTGCGGATCCGCCCCATGACTGCGCACGGCGTCGGCGAGGCTGTGAACGAAGCCCACCGACAGGTCCCCGAGGCGCATCGGCAGGGGCTTCATGGCTTACAACCAGATGTTCAACAAACGCGCGCCACGGGCATCGCCATCGGCGAACTGCTGACCGTTGCTGCTGAGGAAACTCTGACCGGCACTGGCCTTGTCCCAGAACTGCCCGCGCAGGAACACACTGATGCCGGCAATCGCTCGACTGCTCGGTGGTTGCGCGGTCAGTGTCAGCCGATGCCAGGCTTGTCCTTCGGTGACTTCACCGGGTTTGAGGCTGACCGACCCCGGTGTGCTTGAACCTTTGTAACCGCGCCATGGCTGATTCCACGCACCTTGACCGAATACCTGCGCCGGTACCGCGATCAATTGTGCGTTTTGCTCGTCGAGTTTGCGGTAATTGTCGGGGTACCAACTGTCGCTGCCAATCAATACGCCAAGGCGTCCGGCCGGGGTGTCGACCACGTTGAGCGCGTGTTTGTCTGCGCTTTCGAGCACTTCGCGCTGATCGAATACCGGGTGCATCTGCCGTTGCGGCTGGCCCAGCGGCACGCCATCGCGGCCGAACACCACGCTGCTGTTGAACAGGGCACCGCTACCGGGTTTGAGCTGGCCATCGCGAACGCTGGGTTCCGGTAATACGATCGAGCCGGCCACCAGGGTCACGTGAAATTCTTTGGCCAGACCACCGAACAGCGCCTGGTAATCCTTGGCCATCGCCTTGGCTTTCATCCGCAGGTACGCGTCGTTGAGGCGGTCGCTGCCGTTGGCGCTGAGCCAGGCGCGGGCGAACAGCAAGGGATTGCTCGCCGCCAGCCAGTTCATCGCCTCGGCGAGGGTCGGGGCCTGATACAGCTCGTCTTTCTCGCCGCTGAGCAGCAGCCAGGTGCCGACGTTCTCCGGCAACACCACGACGGTTTTGTCGTTCAGCAGGCCTTGATCCTGGGCTTGCTGCAGATAGGCTGCGAGTTTGCGGTGCAAGCGCTCGGGGTTTTGATAATCGGTGGGAAACAGCTCGGGCTGGATGCCTAGCAGATTGCCACGATCGGCGGGGATGCCCTGATCGACCGCCACTTTAATGCGTAAGTCCGACAGGTAATGGCCCGCCGGCCGGTCCGCCGCCCACATGGCGTAGGTGGTCAGGGCGGCGACGAGGGCCATGGAGAAGAACAGGTACAAAAGTTTGCGCATGAAAACCAACAGCTACCGGGTACAGGGTATGGCGACTAGGGTAGGGCCCATGGACCTGATTGCCAAGGGGTGCTGCGCATTTGGATCAATAAGTTGTCAGTTACGGTCATTGAGTGACAGCGATGCGCCTCTTAGTCTGTCGAACATGACTGACGGGAGCCGCAGAGCGCCCGCAACTTTTCCGTGATCGCTCGTTGTGGAGTTACCGATGACCGCCGCTCATTACCCGCACCTGTTGGCCCCGCTGGACCTGGGATTCACCACGCTGCGCAACCGCACCTTGATGGGTTCGATGCACACCGGTTTGGAAGAAAAACCGGGCGGTTTCGAGCGCATGGCGGCGTACTTCGCCGAACGTGCCCGTGGCGGCGTTGGCCTGATGGTCACTGGCGGTATCGGCCCGAACGACGAGGGCGGCGTGTACTCCGGGGCGGCCAAGCTGACCACCGAGGAAGAAGCGCTCAAGCACCGCATCGTCACCCGCGCGGTGCACGACGCGGGCGGCAAGATCTGCATGCAGATCCTCCACGCCGGGCGTTATGCCTACAGCCCGAAACAAGTCGCGCCGAGCGCGATTCAGGCACCAATCAACCCGTTCAAGCCCAAAGAGCTGGACGAGGAAGGCATCGAGAAGCAGATCAGCGATTTCGTCACCTGTTCGGTATTGGCGCAGACCGCCGAATACGACGGCGTCGAGATCATGGGCTCGGAAGGTTATTTCATTAACCAGTTCCTCGCCGCGCACACCAACCACCGCACCGACCGCTGGGGCGGCAGCTACGAAAACCGTATGCGCCTGCCGGTGGAAATCGTTCGTCGCGTGCGTGAAGCGGTCGGCCCGAACTTCATCATCATTTTCCGTCTGTCGATGCTCGACCTGGTCGAGGGCGGCAGCACCTGGGACGAGATCGTCACCCTGGCCAAAGCCATCGAGCAGGCCGGCGCAACCATCATCAACACCGGCATCGGCTGGCACGAAGCGCGGATCCCGACCATCGCCACCAAAGTGCCGCGTGCGGCATTCAGCAAGGTCACGGCCAAGCTGCGCGGTTCGGTGAAGATTCCGCTGATCACCACCAACCGCATCAACACCCCGGAAATCGCCGAGCAGATTCTGGCTGAAGGCGATGCCGATATGGTCTCGATGGCGCGGCCGTTCCTCGCCGATCCGGACTTCGTCAACAAGGCCGCTGAAGGCCGCGCTGACGAAATCAACACCTGCATCGGTTGCAATCAGGCGTGCCTCGATCACACCTTCGGCGGCAAGCTGACCAGTTGCCTGGTCAACCCGCGTGCCTGCCACGAAACCGAACTCAATTATCTGCCGGTGCAGCAGATCAAGAAAATCGCTGTGGTTGGCGCCGGCCCTGCCGGTTTGTCCGCCGCGACCGTGGCGGCTGAGCGTGGCCATCAGGTGACGTTGTTCGATTCGGCCAGCGAAATCGGCGGTCAGTTCAACATCGCCAAACGCGTGCCGGGCAAGGAAGAATTCTTCGAAACCCTGCGCTACTTCAAACGCAAGTTGCAGACCACGAATGTCGAGGTGTGCCTGAACACCCGCGTCGATGTCGCGAAACTGGTGGAAGGCGGTTACGACGAGATCATCCTCGCCACTGGCATTGCACCGCGCGTGCCGGCAATTCCGGGTGTCGAGAATGCCAAGGTGCTGAGCTACCTGGACGTGATCCTTGAGCGCAAGCCGGTCGGTAAACGCGTAGCGGTGATTGGCGCCGGTGGTATCGGTTTCGACGTCTCGGAATTCCTCGTTCACCAAGGCGTGGCCACCAGCCAGGATCGCGCCGCGTTCTGGAAAGAGTGGGGCATCGATACGCAACTGGAGGCCCGTGGGGGTGTGGCCGGGATCAAAGCCGCACCGCACGCGCCGGCCCGCGAAGTGTTTCTGTTGCAGCGCAAGAAAACCAAGGTCGGTGATGGTCTGGGTAAAACCACTGGCTGGATTCACCGTACCGGTCTGAAGAACAAGCAGGTGCAAATGCTCAACAGCGTTGAATACCTGAGCATCGATGACCAAGGCCTGCATATCCGCATCGGTGAAACCGGCGAGCCGCAAGTGCTGGCGGTGGACAACATCGTGATTTGCGCGGGGCAGGATCCGCTGCGTGAATTGCATGACGGTCTGGTGGAAGCGGGGCAGAACGTGCACCTGATCGGCGGTGCGGATGTCGCGGCTGAGCTGGATGCCAAACGCGCGATCAACCAAGGCTCGCGCCTCGCTGCTGAACTTTAAGCTCCACCGCTGAACCTGTGGGAGCGAGCCTGCTCGCGAAAACGGTGTGTCAACCGATGCAAATGTCGATTGATACGACGCCTTCGCGAGCAGGCTCGCTCCCACAGGTTTTGTGTCATTTACACATACAGTGAGCCTGCTCGCGATGGCGGCTTGTGAGCGACTAGAATGCTGGCTCTGTCCAGATCGAATCGTCGCCCATGCTTTTGCCTCCCACCGATTGGCTACCCCAAGCCCCTCTCGAACACCTTCACCTCGACTGGCTCGCAACCGCCGGCATTGAAATGGCCATCCTGCGCCTCGACCAGATCGACCCGCTGATCAGCGGCAACAAATGGTTCAAACTCGTCGAACACCTCAAAGCCGCCGACCGTATGGGTGCCGAGGGCATCATCAGTCTCGGTGGTGCGCATTCCAATCATCTGCACGCGTTGGCAGCGGCGGGGCAACGGCTCGGGTTCAAAACCGTGGGGCTGTTGCGCGGGCATGCGCAGGAAACTCCCACGGTGCTGGATCTGCAGGCGTGCGGCATGCAATTGCATTGGTTGGGTTATGACGGTTATCGCGCGCGCAACGAGCCGGGATTCTGGCAACCCTGGCACGAGCAATACCCCAATCTGCAAGCGGTTCCCGAGGGTGGAGGTGGACTTGCAGGGGCGCTCGGTTGTGCAGCCATCAAGGAACAGGCGCAAGCGCAATTGCCTACGCTGGGCTGGAGCGACTATCACGGTTGGTGGCTGGCCTGCGGCACCGGGACGACACTCGCCGGACTGATCCTCGCCGAGGCGGGTGCGCACCGAGTCTATGGCGCGTTGGCAGTCCCTGAGGATCACGGCGTGGCGCCGCAGGTCGAGTCGATTATGCGGTCAGCTGGACTGGCCACTGCCGACTATGAGTTGATCGATGCCAGCCGTGGCGGTTTTGCCAAGGTTGATCCGCTGCTGCTCGCGTTCATTGACCAGACTCAGCAGGCCAGCGGCGTCCCACTGGAGCCGTTGTACACCGGCAAGGCGTTGCTGGCACTCAAGCAACAGGTCGAGGCAGGCAGGTTCGCGCCCGGCACGCGGCTGATCTTCATCCACACCGGAGGCTTGCAGGGCCGGCGTGGGTTTAGCGCCAGCCGCTGATATTCAGCCGCGCTTGGGCATCATCCGCAGCAGCGTGTTATCGCCCACCACATAGTGGTGATAAATCCCCGCCAGTGCATGCAGGCCGATCAACCAGTAGCCGATCGTGGCAATCAGCACATGCCAGCCCTCAACCTGCTTGGCGAAATCTTTATTTTCCGCGACCAACAGCGGCAGGTCAAAACCATAGAACATCACCTGATGTCCTTCGGCGCTGGTGATCAGCCAGCCCAGGATCGGCATGCTGATCATGAACAGGTACAACGCCCAGTGCATCAGCCGCGCCAGCACGGTTTGCCATTGCGGTGAGGCGGGGAAGATTTTTGGCGCCGGACCAATGCTGCGCGCGAGCAGGCGAAACCACACCAGCACAAACACGGTCAGGCCGAGCATGTAATGCACTTCGCGGATCAGCGTGCGCCCGCCACTGCCTTTGGGAAACAGACCGCGCAACTCCATGCTGGCGTACACCAGCACCAACAGGACCAGCATCAGCCAGTGCAACAGGACCGAGACGGTGCTGTAGCGGGATTCGGAACTTGTCCACGGCATACGGTGTTTCCTCACAGATCAGGGTTCAAACCTGCCGTTCTTGGCCGACGGCATGCTTTAACTGTAATCCGCTTTGGCGGATTTGCCTGAGGCTGATCGGACTTTCAATGCTCTGAGTCAGGGCTTGCCAATAAAAAACGCCAGCGTCGTGCAGACACTGGCGTTTTTCTTTGCAGCAAGCGGCAGGGATCAGCTCGATTGCGGCATTTCACCGTTGGCCAGACGCTTGTTGATGTCGGCGATGACTTCCGGCAAATCGGTAATGGTGTCGATCATGTAATGCGGGCGCGAGCCTTCGAACAGCGCGTGAATGCGTTTGCGCTCGCTGGCCAGTTCATCGCTGCCCAAGGCACGGAACCCTTCGTAGTCCAGACCCAACGCGTTGCCTGAGCAGATCAGCGCCACGGTCCACATTCCGGCGCGGCGGCCTTCGAGAATGCCCGGCACGGTGTCGTCGATCTTCACGCACGCTGCGACATCGTCGATGCCCAGCGCGATCACGTTGGCCAGCGCCTGAGCCGGCCACGGACGGCCATTTGGCACTTCGTCGGTGGCAACCACGTGGTCGGCGACGTAGCCGTTGGTGGCGGCCAGCTCGACGACCTTGTCCATCACCTGCTTCGGGTAGCCGGAACAGGAGCCGATCTTGATGCCTTGCTGACGCAGATTGGCGATGGTTTCCAGTGCGCCGGGAATCAGCGCCGAGTGTTCGGCGATCTTCTCGATCTGCAGCGGCATGAAGCGGTTGTAGATGGCGGTGACGTCATCGTCGGTCGGCGTGCGGCCGAACGCCTTGCGATAACGCTCGGCCACTTGCGGCTGATCGCAGAGGGTGCGGATGTGGTCCCACTTGCCCATGCCCATCGGGCCACGCGCTTCTTCGATGGAGACCTGCACGTCGAACTCGGCGAAGGCTTCGACGAAGATCTGCGTCGGCGCGAACGAGCCGAAATCGACCACGGTGCCGGCCCAGTCGAGGATCGCGGCTTGCAGCTTGTTTGGGTTGACGTAGTTCATGGCAATCAAATTCCTGAGTTGGCAATGCAATTCAAATGTAGGAGTGAGCCTGCTCGCGATAGCGGTTGATCATTCAACATCTTCGTCGACTGGCACGGCCTCATCGCGAGCAGGCTCACTCCTACAGGGGGATTTTTGGTGTGGCTTAGATTTCTAACACTTCCATCTCGCGCAGCACTTCGCCGATCGCGGCAACGGCCTGGCGCATTTCGCCCGGACTGACGTGACCGATGCAGCCGACGCGGAAGGTCTCGACCTGAGTCAATTTGCCCGGATAAAGGATGTAACCCTTGGCTTTCACGCGTTCGTAGAAATCCTTGAACTGGTAGCGCGGATCTTGCGGCGCATGGAACGTAGCAATGATCGGCGCCTGAATTGCCGCCGGCAGGAAGCTGCGCAAACCGAGTTTGCCCATCTCGTCCATCAGCGCCTGGCAGTTGGCGGCATAACGCGCATGGCGTGCCGGCAGGCCACCTTCTTCGTTGTATTGCAGCAGCGCTTCATGCAGCGCCGCGACCACGTGGGTCGGCGGGGTGAAGCGCCATTGACCGGTTTTCATCATGTAAGCGTGCTGGTCGTACAGGTCCATCGCCAGCGAGTGCGAATTGCCAGCGGCTGCGGCCAAAGACTCTTTGCGAGCGAAGACAAAACCCATCCCCGGCACGCCTTCCAGGCATTTGCCGGAAGCGGCGATCAGCGCGTCGAACGGCACTTTCTGCGCGTCCACCGGCAGAGCGCCAAAGGAACTCATGGCGTCGATGATCAGGCGTTTGCCGTGTTGCTCAACGACCTGGGCAATCTCCGGCAGCGGATTGAGAATCCCGGTGCTGGTTTCGCAGTGGATCAGGGCGACGTGGGTAATATTGCTGTCGGCGCGCAGCAAGCGGTCGACGTCGGCGGCGGTGGTCGGTTCATCTTCAGCGGTTTCGAAGGTGCTGAACGAGCGGCCGAGCACTTCGCAAATCTTCGCCAGACGCTTGCCGTAGGCGCCGTTGATCAGCACCAGGACTTTGCCGTCACGCGGCACCAATGTGCCGATTGCCGCTTCAACAGCGAAGGTGCCGCTGCCCTGCAATGGCACACAGTGGTGAGTGGCGGCGCCGTTGAGGATCGCCAGCAGTTGTTCGCAAAGGCTGGCAGTCAGTTGATTGAAGCGGTCATCCCATGACCCCCAGTCGACCATCATCGCCTGGCGGGTGCGGGCCGAAGTGGTCAACGGGCCGGGAGTGAGCAGGATGGGTTCGGCAATACTCATTCGTGTGTCCTCGGATAGCGCTGTGGGATGAAGCTACGGGGCATACGTTGCAATTCGCCGTTGCATCAATCAAATTGTTTGTTGTTATGCCAGCCATCAGTGAGAGTTATCCATGAACCTGTTCCAGCTCCGCGCCTTCGACGCCGTGGCCCGTGAAGGCAGCTTCACCCGTGCCGCCGCGCGCTTGTTCATCAGTCAGCCGGCGGTTACCGGGCACATCAAGGCGCTGGAAGAGCACTACCAGATCACCCTGTTGCGGCGCACCGCGCGACGGGTGGAACTGACCGAGGAGGGCACCAAACTCGCGGCGATCACCCGCGCGATGTTCGGCCTGGCGGAAGAGGCGCAGACGATGCTCGAGGCCAACCGGCAATTACTCACCGGGCGACTGGAAGTGGCGGCGGACGGGCCGCACATGGTCATGCCAATGTTGGCGAGCCTGCGCGCGCGGTATCCGGGAATTACGGTGAACCTGCGCTTGGGCAATGCCCAGGAAACCCTCGCTGCATTGTTGTCGGAACACGCCGATGTGGCGGTGTTGACCGAAGTGGAGCCGCGCAAAGGCCTGCACCTGCAGGCATTGAGCGAATCACGGATTTGCGCGTTGGTGCCGGCAGGGCACCCGTGGGCGATGCGCGCCGGGGAAGTGAAACTCAAGGATCTGGATCAGGTGATCATGGTGCTGCGCGAACCGAGTTCGATCACCCGGCGTACATTTGATGAGGCCTGTGCGCAGGCGTCGATCCATCCTCGCGTGTTGCTGGAACTGGACAGCCGTGAGGCGGTGACCGAAGCGGTGGCGGCCGAGTTGGGCGTTGGCGTGGTGTCATCGGTGGAGGTCAGCCATGATCCGCGGGTGGTGGCGATTCCGATTGTCGGGGACGGGCTGGTCAATCGGCACATGATCGGCTGCATGGAGCGGCGGCGGGAGTTGCGCTTGATTCAGGCGTTCTTTGGCCTGGCGCCAACCGCCCCGTGATCGTTCCCACGCTCTGCGTGGGAATGCAGCCCGGGACGCTCTGCGTCCCATCCAAAGCCGAACGCGGAGCGTCCGTTGAGGCGTTTCCACGCAGAGCGTGGGAACGATCAGGAACCGGGGAGGCTGTCGCGGACCATATCGAGGAAGGTCGCCACCACCCGTCGATTGCTTTGCTCGCGCAAACACACCAGCGTCTCCGTCAACCGTCGGGTGCAGTCGACAATCGGCAACGCACACACCCGCGAGTCCGCACCAAACTCCGCGGCCGACACCACGCCAACGCCAATCCCGACCACCACCGCCTCACGCGCCGCTTCCCGGCCCTCGACCTGAATCGCCGGACGAATGCGAAATCCGGCCCGGGCCATTTCCTCTTCCAGCGTCTGCCGCGTTACCGAACCGTGTTCACGCAACACCAGCGGCGTGTCATCCAGGTCTGCCAGGCAGATCGATTCACGCTCGGCCCACGGATGATGGCGCGACACGAACGCGACCATCGGATCATTGCGCAGCGGCACACACAGCAAGCGTTCATCACTGACATCGCGGCCAAGCAACGCCAGATCGGCCTGATAGTTGAACAGGCGAAATAACGATTCATCGGTGTTGCCGGTCTCGATCTTCACGCTGATTCCCGGATAGCGCTCACAGAAGCGCGCGATCTGCGGCAGCACGTGGACCGGCGCATCCACTGCCAGAATCAGGCTGCCGGTCTGCAGGGCCTGGGATTCCTGCAACAGTTCCTGTGCTTCGGCTTCAATCACAAACAGGCGCTGGGTGATCGCCAGCAAGCGTTCGCCCAAGTCAGTCAGGCGTACGGAACGTTTATTGCGGTGAAACAGCAAAACGCCGAAACGCTCTTCGAGTTTGCGCACTTGGTCGGATATCGCCGGTTGCGTGAGAAAAAGGCGCTCGGCGGCTTTGGTGAAGCTTCCATGCACGGCCACGGCGTGGAAGGCTTTGAGTTGGGCGTGGGACACCGACATGAAGTCACCTGATCGCTTAGTCAGTAACAAGCTGAGCTTATGTGTGAAATACGATAAATCGATTTTATTTATTAAACAGTAATTGCTTTGATCGGCTCACGCCATCGCTGACTGCCCGCTCGGGCCGCACGGTAGCCATGAGCCTGTGCGTGCAACAACAGGACTCATCTGACCGATATCGCCACAGGGACGGGGTGATATCGCAGTGCTCAACAATAAAAACACAGGCGTTTTTCTTAACGATTCTGCCGGCACACTCACACCCTGAGGTCAGAACCACCATGAACAAGCACATCGGCACCATTGCGCGTTGGCGCGTGCAGATTTTCGCGATTACCTGGCTTGCGTACGCCGCTTTCTATTTCACCCGCAAAGCGTTTTCGGTGGCCAAACTGGGCATCGCCGAAGACCCTACCTTCATGCTCGACAAGATGGCCATGGCCAACCTCGATGCGATTTATCTGGCGGCTTATGCCCTCGGCCAGTTCACTTGGGGCATGCTCGCTGACCGCTTTGGCCCACGGGTCGTGGTGCTCGGCGGCTTGCTGATTTCCGCCGCAGCGGCGCTGGTGATGGGCAGTTACGCGACGTTGCCGATCTTCGCCACCTGCATGTTGATACAGGGGTTGGCGCAGTCCACTGGATGGTCGGGGCTGTGCAAAAACCTCGGCAGTTTTTTCCCTTCCCAACAACGCGGGCGAGTGCTCGGATTATGGAGTTCCTGCTACGCGTTTGGTGGTCTGGTAGCGTCGCCGTTCGCCGGCTGGTGGGCGTATACGTTGATGGGCACCTGGCACGCGGCGTTCATTTCCAGTGCGGTGGTGGTTGCCGTTGTGGCGGTGTTGTTCTTTATCTTCCAGCGCAACAAGCCGGAAGACGTCGGCTTGCCGGCGGTCGAGCCGGAGCCTGAACTGACGGCGGAAGAAACCGAAGCCAACAGCAAACTCAGCGTCTGGGAGCCCTTGAAGGAAATCCTGCGTAACCGCACGGTGCTGGTATTGGGCCTGGCGTATTTCATGTTGAAACCGGCGCGTTACGCGATTCTGTTGTGGGGCCCGGTGATTGTCTTTGAACAGATGCCCAGTGTCGGCAAGGTCGGCGCGGCGATCATTCCCACCTCATTCGAACTGGCCGGGTTGCTCGGGCCGATCCTCATCGGTCTGGCTTCGGACAAACTCTTCGGCGCCCGTCGGATGCCGGCCTGCGTGTTGAGCCTGTTGGCGTTGACCGTGACGCTGGCGCTGTTTATGGCCGCGTTGCACACCGGCAGTGTGTTGCTGGTGGTCGCGCTGCTGTTCGTCATGGGCCTGACTTTGTATGGGCCGGACTCGATGATCAGCGGTGCCGCCGCGATCGACTTCGGCAAAGCCAAGGCCGGCGCCACGGCGGCCGGTTTCGTCAACGGCTGCGGCTCGGTTGGCGCGGTGCTCGGCGGTTTGCTGCCGGGTTACTTCGACTCGGTGACGGTGTTTATCGTCTTCGCCGGTTGCGCGCTGTTCTCGGCGCTGGTGCTGATTCCGCACTGGAACAGCCGCCCGGTTGGCGTGATGGAACCGCGCGCCTCTATCCCCAATTGCCCGCTGACGATCAAACCCCTGCGTTCCTGAAACCCTTGCCTCGTGGCCTGCTGCGACGCTCGCGGCAGGCTGGGTCGTGGCCATCTGACTTGGAGAAACCCCATGAGACCGTTTTGGCTGGAGCAGGCCTTGCAGGCCGACACCTCGCAAACCTGCCCGCCGTTGCAAGGCGAAGTCCGCGCCGATGTGTGCATCGTCGGCGGCGGGTATACCGGGTTGTGGACGGCGATCATGCTCAAGCAACAAAACCCCGAACTCGATGTCTTGCTGATCGAAGCGGACATCTGCGGCGCCGGTGCCAGTGGGCGCAATGGCGGATGTGCACTGTCGTGGTCGGCGAAGTATTTCACCCTTGAACGCTTGTTTGGCGTAGAGGAAGCGGTGCGCCTGGTCAAGGAATCGGAGCGCAGTATCCACGCGATCGGCGAGTTCTGTGAGCAGTACGGCGTCGATGCCGATTATCGGCTCGACGGCACGCTATATACCGCGACCAACCGCGCGCAGGTCGGTTCGACCGATGCAGTGATTGCCGCACTCGAGCGCAACGGTATCAACTCGTTCACCCAGCGTCCGCTGGCCGATGTGCAGCGCATGGCCGGTTCGAGCAAGCATCTGGAAGGCTGGTTCTCGCCGGCGGCGGCCAGTGTGCAACCGGGCAAACTGGTGCGTGGCTTGCGTCGCGTGGCGTTGCAGTTGGGTGTGAATATTTACGAAAGCACGGCGATGACCGGGCTGGAAGAAGGGCGCCCGGCGCGCCTGCAAACACCGAACGGCAGTATTGTTGCCGATCGCGTAGTGCTGGCGATGAATGCGTGGATGGCCCGTGCCTTTCCACAGTTCGAACGCAGCGTGGCGATTGTTTCCAGCGACATGCTGATCACCGAGCCGCGCCCGGATCTGTTACAGCAGATCGGCCTGACCAGCGGGGTCACTGTGCTCGATTCGCGGATTTTCGTGCACTACTACCACAACACCCCGGACGGCCGAATCATGCTCGGCAAGGGCGGTAACACCTTCGCGTTTGGCGGACGAATGCTGCCGGTCTTCGATCAGCCATCGCCTTATGCCGGCCTGCTGAAAAATAGCCTCGCCGACTTCTTCCCGGCGTTTGCCGATGTCAAAGTCGATGCCACCTGGAACGGCCCGTCGGATCGCTCGGTCACCGGTTTGCCGTTCTTCGGCCAGATGAGCAGCGCCGGCAATGTGTTTTACGGCTTCGGCTATTCCGGCAGCGGCGTCGGCCCGTGCCACATGGGCGGGCAGATTCTTGCTTCGTTGGTGCAGGGCCTGGACAACCCGTGGACCCGTTCGCCGCTGGTCAACGGGCCGCTGGGTTATTTCCCGCCGGAGCCAATCCGCTACCTCGGTTCGTTGATGGTGCGCAACGCCATCCGCCGCAAGGAACGCGCCGAGGATCACGGGCGGCGTCCTCGGCATCTGGATGTGCGCCTGGCGAAATTCGCTGCGGCGGCGGGCAAGGCTGACAAAGCCTGAAGCACGGCGTGTTGATGTAGGAGCTGCCGCAGGCTGCGATCTTTCGATCTTGTTTTTAAGATCAAAATCAAAAGATCGCAGCCTGCGGCAACTCTTACAAAGGGATCAGCGTGCGCCGCTGTCGAGTAGCCAGTCGAGTAATAGGCTGTCACGTGCGGGTGGTTCGCGAGGTGTGGGCTTACGTGAGTTGCCCAGACACAGAATCGGCCGGTCGGGGTCGCTGTCAAGGAAACTCACCCACACTTCGCTGCCGGCGCAGGGCAGTTCCTCCCGTGCCACTCGGCCATTGGCGCGAGTCATGGCGATGGGCAGCCAGATCGCCTCGTCATCAAGGGTTTGCAGATGTTCCGAGGGCCACAGCCTGACGGCGACCCGACCCTGTTCATCGAGCTGCGCCGGTTGCCCGGCAGGTCCCAGCACCAGCGCCAGGTGATAACCGGCAATGCCTGGACGCGGTTGGTTGAGCGCCGGGCGAAAATCGCTTGACCAGGGCTGGGCGGTAAAATCGTTTTCGTAGCGGTACAGGGGTGGGGTCGAGTCAAGAATCGACGGATGTTGCCCGTGATGACGTATCGAGGTGAGCCGCCATTGTTCGTTGAAGTGGCTGATCGGATGCGCCGACACTTGCAGCAGTTGTCCACTGAGCAAGCCGATCCGGTCGCTGCGGCCGTTGATCGTGCGATGCTGGCAGCGTTGCCGTTCCAGATGTCGACGGCTGCGTTGTTCGTGGTGTCGTTGTTCGAGGGAAGATGCCTGCGGCAAGGGATTTGCCGTGATGTGGTTGGCGGCCTCGTCGCTGATCGCCCGCTGCCCTCGGTTACGCACGGCATGCAGCGTGGCGACGGGCGCGGCGTGATGATGCTGGTACAGCGAAGCGATGCAGGGTGAAGGCGTTTGCTCACAGGCCTTGAACGGAACCAGTACCGGCGTTTGCGGCAGACTGAGGCTGTCATCGGCAAACACGACAACGTGTCCGTCCATCCGGTGTTCGAAGTGGTAGTGAATGCCTTCCTCCTCGCAAAGCCTGTGCAGCAGCGCCAGATCGCTTTCTTCGTACTGGATGCAAAAAGGCCGGATCGGGTAGCGGCCGACAGTCATTTCAATCCGGTAGCCGTCAGCGGGCAGGGCGTTTTCCGTGAGCAACTGCTGGAGAATCTGCGGCACACTCTGTTGCACGAACACTCTCCGTTTGCTCGGCTGAGCCAGCCTGTGCAAGCGCGGCACGACCGTCACGCGATAGCCGATCCGGTGCGTACCGCGATGTTCGCAACTGGCACTGTCGATCACGCCGTGGATTCCATGATGGTCGTCCAGACGCAGAAAGGCCCGTTGGTGCAGGAATGTGCCCGGCGCCACGGCGGGGGCCAAACCGATCAGTTCGATATCGAAACGGTAGGGCTGGTTGAGCGCTTCCTCGCCGTGAAAGCGCACCACTGGCAGGCACAGACCGCTGTCGTTCAGGGTCAGGGTAAAAGGACTTTCCTTGTCATTGAGCATTCGAACGGGCTCTGTCAGGCAATACGGGCCTGAGAGGGTACGAAACCGCAGCGTTGAATGGTCATGTCAAAGGCGTTTTTCAGAATTCCCCTACAAGCTCTGGTGAAGATGTCGATTCCACATTGCGTTTTTTTGGTCGATTGCCGACTTTAGGCCGTATAAACTTGGCGCCACGCGTCGGCCAATAGATGTCTCGGCGCCACAGATCAAGAGAGTGAGTAATGGGCGCACAGTGGAAGGTTAAACACAAAGAAGCGGCATCCAACGCCAAGGGCAAGATCTTCGGCAAACTGGTGAAGGAAATCACCATCGCTGCCCGCAACGGTGCCGATACCGCCACCAACGCACACCTGCGTCTGGTGGTCGAACAGGCCAAGAAAGCCTCGATGCCAAAAGAAACCCTCGATCGCGCGATCAAGAAAGGCGCCGGTCTGCTGGGTGAAACCGTGCAATACCATCGTGTGACCTACGAAGGGTTCGCCCCGCACCAGGTGCCGCTGATCGTCGAGTGCGTGACCGACAACATCAACCGTACCGTCGCCGAAATCCGCGTGGCGTTCCGTAAAGGCCAACTGGGGGCTTCCGGCTCCGTGGCCTGGGACTTCAACCACGTCGGCATGATCGAAGCCTCGCCGGACACCCCGGACGCCGATCCGGAAATGGCCGCGATCGAAGCCGGTGCTCAGGATTTCGAGCCGGGCGAAGACGGCGCAACGCTGTTCCTGACCGACCCTACCGACCTGGATTCGGTGCAGAAAGCGTTGCCAGAGCAGGGTTTCACCGTGCTGTCGGCCAAGCTCGGCTACCAGCCGAAGAACCCGGTCAGCGGCTTGAGTGACGAGCAGATGGCTGAAGTTGAAGCGTTCCTCGAAGGCCTCGACAACCATGATGACGTGCAGGACATGTTTGTTGGCCTGGCGGGCTGATCTGTTTCGTCAGTGATGGCCTCATCGCGGGCAAGCCCGCTCCCACAGGTTCAGAGGTGTCCACACATTTTGTGAACGACCCGGACACTGTGGGAGCGGGCTTGCCCGCGATTGACTGCGCAGCAGTCAGCTTTCCTGCAACACCGCAATAACTTCAGCAAACCCCGGCCGCGCCAGCACATCCGCCTGACAGCAACGCCGCTCCAGCTCTTCAAGCACCGCACGCTGCTCATCACTCAACCCCGAGTCGATGCGCGCCAGCAATTCCCCCAGCAAAACCCCGAACGCACGCACTTCGATGCGTTGCAACGCGCGCGTTTCCGCCGTATCGGCAATAGCATGGAACGACGCCCCGCCAAAATCCCCGAGCAGGCAATCGCCGCGCTCGTTCAACAGAATGTTGTGCCCGTACAGATCGCCGTGGGTGATGCCTTGCCGGTGCAAGTGTTTGGCTGCCGAAGCGATGCCTTTGGCAATGTTCAGCGCGACCTCGGCACTGAACCGACAGTCGTCGGCATAAACATCTCGCGAGCAGGACGCCAGGCTCGGCAGATCAGCGAGGTTGCGGAAAGACGGATCGATCAACTGCATCACCAATCCTTGCTGGTCGTCGGGATGGCCGCTGATGCGACCCTCGACGCGGATCAGATTGGGATGCAGGCCAGCAGTGATGCAGGCATTCATTTCGTGCAGTGGCGAACCGTCGCTGGTCATTTCACCTTTGTACAACTTCACCGCAACCGGTATCACCGAACCATCGTCGCGTTGCCAGTTCGCCCGGGAAATCACCCCCGAGGCGCCTTCACCCAAGCGTTGCTCCAGACTTAGCGCAGACCAGGGGATCTGTGCCGTCGCCTCGAGCGCGGCAGCGTCTGCCTCGGTCTCCAGCGGGTTACCGGCGTAGGCCAGCCAGGTCAGACTCGGCAGCGCGAGCAGCCACTGCGGCAGCTCGGTCAGGCGGTTGGCGGAGACGCGCAGCAACTCCAGTCGATGGCAGTTGCTCAGCGAGGGGGGCAGCG
Organism: Pseudomonas sp. B21-041; assembly: GCF_024748675.1. NCBI lineage: Bacteria > Pseudomonadati > Pseudomonadota > Gammaproteobacteria > Pseudomonadales > Pseudomonadaceae > Pseudomonas > Pseudomonas sp. B21-041. The sequence goes on along the minus strand of NZ_CP087175.1, from coordinate 4,062,131 downwards.
TTTGCAGACGGTTGCCCGAGAGCATGAGTTTTTGCAGGGCAGGGCGCTCGCCAAGTTCGCTCGGCAGGCTTTCGATGCAGTTGTCGGTCAGGATCAGCCAGCGCAGCTGAGGCGGCAGGGCGGCACCGGGTACGTTGACGATGCGATTGGCCCTGAAGCCGACCATCGTCAGGGCCGCGCACTGGCCGAGGCAGGCGGGCAGTTCGGTGAAGGTGTTATCGGAGCAGAACAACACGCGCAGGCGAGTCAGGCGATGCAAGTCGTCCGGCAGGCTGCTCAATTGGTTGCCGCTGAGGTTGAGGATTTCCAGGGTGTCGGCCAGATCGAAAATCTCGCGCGGGAATTCGGTCAGGCCACAAGACAGATCCAGTCGAGTGATGCCCGACAACTCGCCGGCGCGCAATTGAGCAAGGGTGTGCATGTTTGGTGTTCGCTATTGATCAGGGGCGCGCCGCTGGGGCGCCGGGAATGGCCGACATGATAACGGCAATACCCTGATTTGAAATTGGCTAGGTGGCGAAACTTCAGATGCCCTTGGTGGGAGCGAGCCTGCTCGCGAAGGCGGAGTGTCAGAAGCTGATGTTTTGACTGATAGGGCGCTTTCGCGAGCAGGCTCGCTCCCACAGGGGAGTGGCGTGCTCAGATCGTCCCGTGCACTTCCTGCAACTGCCCCAACCGACTGCGCGTGCGCGCCAGGTCAATGGCATTGCCATCCAGGCTAGCGCACAAGGGCAAACGACCGAGTAGCGTCAGGTGCTTGTCCTGGTCGTACAGCACGTCGATCAGGTTGATGAAGCGTTGTTGCGCGGCGATCGAGCACTCCGCCAGTTCCGGCAGACCATCGATGATCCAGCGGTCGAAACGGCGACACAGTTCCAGGTAATCCATCACCGCCGTTGGCTGTTCGCACAGATCGTTGAAGGTAAAACCGACCCGCCGCTTCTCAAAAAACCGCGCCTGAAACTGCCGGGTGCCGACCGTTAGCGCAACGGCCGGTGCCTCTGCAGGGGGCAGATCCAGGGCCGTGCGTTGTGCTGGCGTGGCCGGCCACACGTAATGTCCCTGGGTGAATATCTGGTGTGCAGAGTGACGCGTCTGGCTGCGGTAATCGTGCGGGCCGCCGACTTCCATCACCTGCATGTGCGTATTGATCAGTTCGATCACCGGTTTGAAGCGGGCGTGATAAAGCGGATTGGGCAGCAAACCTTCAGGCGCATAGTTGGAGGTCACCAGCAGCAGAATCCGTCGTTTGAACAACGCCTTGAACAGCCGGGTGATAAGCATGGCATCGCCGATGTCATGCACATGAAACTCGTCGAAACACAGCACCCGACAATCTTGCAGCAGTTCGTCGAGAGTCACTTCGAGGGCATCGTCCTGCAGGCGATGGCTGAACATGCCCTGATGCAATTGCGCGAAAAACTGATGGAAATGCAGGCGTCGTTTCTGGGTGATCGGCAGCGCCTGAAAGAAGCCGTCGAGCAGCCAGCTCTTGCCACGTCCGACGGCGCCGAACAGATACAGGCTTGGCGCGGTTCGGCCACTGGCGGCCAACAGCAGACTGGCCTGCTGCGCCATGCACTCGATGACGCGCTGCTGGCTGTGGCTGAGGGTGTAGCCCTGACCGCTGGCCTTGTGTCGGAAGTAATCGCGGATCGACTGGGCACTGGCGTCATGCCCGGCGCCGGCCGGCAAACCCTTGCCGAACCAGCGGTGCAACGCCGGCCAGCGCTGGATCAGTCGCGATCGTTTCGGCGGGTGGGCAGGCACTGTCGGCGTCTCCGTATTCGTCAAAACCGGCTCCCGGGAGCGCGGCGATGTAGTGTAACCAGACGCCGAGATGACCAGCCACCGCGACGTGTCGACAATGGGCGGTTATTGAACAAATTTGTGCGGCACGTACAGCAATTTTTAGCGACATGGCTCGCCCCGTTGCCAATCTTTCGAAACATATCCCGGCCGATCCATGGATCCAATCGACTGGCGGAATCGTCGACCGTTGCTAACCTCAATCACAGAAACGACGTCGCAAGCGATCACTGACAAGGAATGGCGCAGTGAATGTATATGGGGTCATGGGGCTGTTGGGTGTGCTCACTGCGCCTGCCTATTCGGCGGATCTTCAGGTCGAAGTGCGCGTCGATGTGCAACGCGGCTGCCAGTTGATCGGCCAGCAGCGGCAGGCTGGCATCGAGCAATTGGGTGTGCTTGATTTCGGCAGCACCGCGCGCCTCGATGACCCGGCCGGGCCTTTGGCAGCGGCGCTGACCAATCAACGCCTGCCACGGCTGGAGTGTAATCCGGACACGCCGTACCAGATGCGCGTCGACGGCGGTTTGCATGGCGGTGTCGGCGAAGTCCGTTACATGGCCGGTTCGGTCGGCAGCAAACCGATTCCGTACCGCTTGTATCAGGACGCGGCGCGCCGGGTGCCGCTGGTGGTGGATGTTCCGGTCAGTGGGCGGGTGCCGGACAGCGGCACGGTGGAGTTGCCACTGTACGCGCGGATCGAGCGCCTGGCTGAAGTGCCGCAGGTCAGCCGTTATTCGGATTTGGTCAAGGTGACGGTCACCTGGTGAGCGTGGTTTCAAGGCAGCCGCTGGACGTGGGTGCGCAAGGAAGGCGTTCGATGATGAGCGCGGTGATCGAGTCAGCGTAAAGGAGCAGGGACGGGCGCAATGACAGGCAAACACTGGATGGTGGTGGCGGCAGGTACGCTGGCATTGCTCGCAGACGAGGCGCAAGCGGCGGTCAGCGGGCAGATCAATGCGCGGCTGATCCTGATTGCCGGCTGCGAAGTCACCAATACCAGCACACCCGACAGTCCGCTCAGCGCCCTCGGCACCCTCGACTTCGGCCTTCAGGGGCCCACCTGGAATGCACCGATCAAGGCCAGTCTGGACGGCGACAGCAGCGGCAAACTCAACGTCGCCTGCAATCCCTCGGTCACTGGTTTCACCGTCACCATCGACGGCGGCACCCACGGTGACGGCAATACCCGGCGCCTGAGCAACGGCCGCCAGACTCTTCCTTATCAGCTGTTTGTCGATCCCTCCGGTGCCCGGAGTTACAGCATCGGCCAGCAACACAATTTCGCTGTCACCAGCGGTGCGCAGATACCCATTCCGGTATTTGGCTCGGTGGTGGCGAATACCCGTGCGGTACCGGCAGGAGTCTATACCGACACCCTGACGGTGACGCTCGACTGGTAACCCCGTAGAGGACGGACACCATGCGTATGTTTGCATCAAGGATAGGTTTGTCGTTGCTTGGCCTGGCGCTGGCTTCCGGTGCCAACGCCGCCACCACGGTCACTGGCCAGATCACCTCCAGCCTGATTCTGATCAGCAGCTGTCAGGTCAACGGCGCTGGCGGTTCCACCGGGCTGAACTTCGGTGCGTTGAACTTCGGCACTGCCAACAGCCTGTTCACTACCGCCACCGGGCAGGTGTTGGGCGGGGGCGGCGGGGCGTTGTCGATTCTCTGCTCCAGCGGCACCACGCCGACGGTCAAGGTGCGCGCCGGTTCCCATGACGGCATGTCACCGGGCGGCACACGGGCGCTGTATGACGGCGTTGCCAATTATGTGCCGTACGACTTGTACACCGATGCCGGGCACTCGCAACTGCTGGCGATTGACGGGACGATCAACCTCGCGGCCAGTACTGGTGTCGCGCAGACAGTGAACATCTACGGTCAGGCGGTCGGCAAGGCCGGTTTGCCGGCGGGGACGTACACCGACACTGTCGCCGTAGAACTGACGTTCTGATGCCATGCGCCGCCATGGCTGTGCCGCGCTGCTCCTGCTCTGCGCAGGCAGTGCGCCGCTGCCGCTGACCGCAGCAACGAGCCAAAGCTTTCAGGTCAGTGCCACGGTCACTGCCGGGTGTCTGGTGGTGGGCGGGGTGTCGAACTATGGCGGGCTGAATTTCGGTTCGCGTTCGGCACTGGCCACCGGCACCTTGCAGGTCGCGCTGACGGGTGGGGTGCAATTGCAATGCACGCCGGGCGTGACGCTGAACATGAGCGTTGATGGCGGCCAGTACAACAACAGCGGCCGGCACATGCAGGTCAACAGCGGCAGTGCGCGGGTGGCGTATGCGCTGTTTAGCGATGCGGCATACAGCCAGAGCCTGGGCATCGGCCAGAGTGTGGCGGTGGCCTACAGCGATGCGAACAACATCAGCCTGCCGATTTACGGTCAGGTGCAATTGCCGGGCAATCAGCCTGGGGGGACGTACAGCGACGTGTTGCAGGTGCAACTGTCGTGGTAAGGCGAAGTTGAATGGCCGACAAGGAGCAGGTTTATGGGGTCAGTTACGTCACGGCATTCGTTCGTGCGCTGTGCGATGTGGACGCTGGTCATGCTTGGGGCAAGTCAGGCACACGCGGCGAGTTCGGTGCTGATCTGGCCGATCGATCCGGTGCTGGAGGCTGATCAGCAGGCCAGTGCGCTGTGGCTGGAGAATCGCGGCAGTGAAACCGCCAATCTGCAGATCCGCGTGTTTGGCTGGAGCCAGAGTGGTTTCGCCGAGCAATACCAGAACCAGCGCGACGTGATCGGCAGCCCGCCGGTGGCGAAAATCGAGCCGGGACAGAAACAATTGGTGCGTCTGACCCGAACCAAGGAAGTGCCACCGGGGCAGGAACTGGCCTATCGGATCATCATTGACGAAATTCCTTCCGCACAACCCGCGACCGCTGACGGAGGCAAAACCGCCGCAGCGATCCGCTTCCAGATGCGTTATTCGGTGCCGCTGTTTGCCTATGGCGCCGGGCTGTGGAGCAAGGAAGACAGCAGCCGCGCGCGTGATCCCAAGGGTGTCGGCCTGCCGCAATTGAGCTGGCGCACGGTGGCCGTGGACGGCCGGCCCTATGTGGAAGTGCGTAATCAGGGCGCGGTGCATGCGCGACTGACTGACGTGGCAATCAAACAGGCGGGGCAGAGCAGACCGCTTGCCGAAGGGCTGCTGGGGTACGTGCTGCCGGGGGCGGTAATGCGGTGGCCGGCACCGGGGCCGTTGGCCGGTGATTCGGCGTTGCAGGTGCGGGTGAACGGCGCGCCGCAGGTGCAGAGCATTACACCTGCCAAGTGAGTGAGTCGTAGCGCAGTTATCTGACGTCGGCTAAAGCGGTATCAGGGAGGATTCAGTCCATTGACGGACGTAAAACGGGTATGAGCCCAGGACGGGTTCGTCGTATTCAGCGTCCGTTGTGGCTCATCACTGGCGCGTGTTGCCTGATGTTTGTTCAACCATCCGGGGCCGGCGATCTGCCGCCGCCACCGAGCGGCATGGAGGCCGTGAGTGATGCACAGTTGTTTCTGGAACTGGTGGTCAACCAGATGAATACCGGTCGCGTGGTGGCGGTGCAGCAGCGCGACGGGCGCCTGTTCGTGCCAGTGAAGGCGTTGCGTGAGACCGGCATGAAACTGCCCGACAGCCTTGGCGCCGAGGTCGATCTCGACAGCCTGGCGGGGCTGCACAGCGATTACGACAGTGTCGGTCAGCGCCTGCTGCTGGACGTGCCGCCGGACTGGTTGCCGGAACAGTTCATCGGCAATCGCCAGGCTTACCCGCGCACCCCGGCGCTGAGCAGTTTCGGCGCACTGTTCAACTACGATCTGTACCTCAACGACACCGACGATGCCGGCACTTACCTGGCGGCGTGGAACGAAGTGCGGCTGTTCGACAGCTGGGGCACGCTGTCCAACACCGGGCAATACCGGCGTACGTTGTCTGGTGACTCGCTTAACACGCTGGACAACGGTTACCTGCGTTACGACACCACGTGGCGTTACTCCGATGACGAGCGAATGCTCACCTACGAGGCCGGTGACGTGATTAGCGGTGCGTTGCCGTGGAGCAGTTCGGTGCGTCTGGGCGGCGTGCAGTTCTCGCGGGACTTTGCCGTACGCCCGGATCTGGTGACTTATCCGTTGCCGCAATTTGCCGGTGAAGCAGCAGTGCCGTCCTCGGTGGACCTGTTCATCAATGGCTACAAGTCGAGCAGCGCAGATTTGCAACCTGGGCCTTATACGCTGACCAATATTCCATTCATCAACGGCGCTGGCGAAGCGGTGGTGGTGACCACCGATGCACTGGGTCGGCAGGTGTCGACCACGGTGCCGTTCTATGTCACCAGCACGTTGTTGCAAAAAGGCTTAAGCGATTTTTCCGTGGCGGCCGGTACGTTGCGCCGCGACTACGGCTTGAAGGACTTCAGTTACGGCTCGGGTGTCACCTCCGGCAGCCTGCGTTACGGCGTCAGCGACAGTTTTACCCTGGAAAGCCATGCCGAAGCGGCCGATTCGCTGACACTGGGCGGCCTCGGCGGCAACCTGCGGCTGGGTAATTTCGGTGTACTCAATAGTGCCCTGAGTCAAAGCCGCTTCGACGGCGAGGGCGGTCAGCAATTGAGCCTGGGCTACCAGTACAGCAATCAGCGCTTCAGCTTTTCCTACCAGCGCCTGCAACGTCACGATCAATATGCCGACCTGACCGTGGTCGACAGCTCCTACATCAGCCTGAGTCGACGCAGCGAACAGGCGACCTTAAGCCTTAACCTTGAGCGTTGGGGCAGCCTCGGCGCCGGTTATTTCGATGTGCGCGCGGCGGACGACTCGCGCACGCGGCTGCTCAACCTCAGCTGGAGCAAACCGCTGTGGCGCAACAGCAGTTTTTACCTGTCGGCCAACCGCGAAATCGGTGACAGCAACTGGGCAGTGCAGGCGCAACTGGTGATTCCGTTCGATCTGCGTGGCAGCCTGGCGATCAGCAGCGATCGCAGTAAAACCGGGCAGAGCCAGCAACGGGTCAACTACAGTCGTGCGGTGCCGACTGAGGGCGGCGTGGGTTTCAACCTCGGCTACGCCAAGGGTGATGGCGCCGATTATCGCCAGGCCGACGTCACCTGGCGGCTGCAATCGGTGCAGTTGCAGGCTGGTGTCTACGGCACTTCCGAGGCTGAAACCCGTTGGGCCGATGCCAGTGGTTCGTTGGTGTGGATGGACCGTCAGGTGTTCGCCGCCAACCGCATCGACGACGCGTTTGTAGTGGTCAGCACCGATGGTTTCGCCGACATTCCGGTGCGCTACGAAAACCAGCAGGTTGGTCAGACCGACAAGAACGGTCATCTGCTGGTGCCGTGGAGCAGCGCCTATTACCGGGGCAAGTACGAAATCGACCCACTGAATCTGCCGGCCAATGTGCGCAGTCCCAATGTCGAACAACGCATCGCTGTAAGGCGCGGCAGCGGTTATCTGCTGGAGTTTCCGCTGGCCCGAGTGATTGCCGCGAGCATCGTGCTGGTCGACGCGCAACAGCGCGAACTGCCGCTGGGCGCGGGTGTGTTGCATGAGCAGAGCGGCACACGGACGGTGGTCGGTTGGGACGGGCTGGTCTATCTGGAAAACCTGCAGGCGCAGAACTCGCTGCAGGTCACGCTGGCCGACGGCAAGACCTGTCAGGCGCAGTTCAGCGTCGATATGAATCAGGACCAGGTGCCGCTGATTGGCCCGTTGGTGTGCCAATGATCTACGCACGCTTGCTTTTGTTGCTGGCGCTGATGCTGCCGGGCGCGGCGCAGGCCGCGTGCTCGGTGGTCAGCACCACGCCGGCAGCGTTCGGTACGCTCAGTTCGATCGCCGTGCGCACCACTTCACAACCCAGTTCAACACTGAATGCAGGTTTGAGCTGTACCGGTTCGCTGCTGTCCCTGCTGACCAGCAACGACCACTTCTGGGGCACCGTTTCTTCGACTCAAAGTGGTCTGGTCGGGCCGACCGGCGATGTCATCAACTACACGGTCTACGCCAACAACAGCACCAGCTACCCGCTGACTCGTGGCACGGCCTACGACTTTGCGCGCAACGGCATCATCGATGCCTTGGGCCTGCTCAACGGTACAACGCCGAAAACCGTGCCGCTGTATCTCGGCACAACCATTGGCAGCAACGTCGCCGCCGGGGTGTACACCGAGACCCTGAGTATTTTCTGGAACTGGAATTACTGCTCGGGGATTGGTATTGGTTCTATCTGTCTTGGGCGCGACATCGCCAGTGGCACGACCTCGTTGACGGTGAATATGACGGTGTCCAACGACTGCACGATTACTGCGCCGAACATTGCGTTCGGCAGCGCTCCGGTGATCAGCGCGTTCACCCCGGTGACCGGGCAAACCATCAATCTGGCCTGCACCAAGGGCAGTGCCTATACCGTGGGGCTGAGCGACGGGCAGAACGCGGTGAGTGTCGGCGGCCGGCGACGGATGATTTCCGGGAGCAATTATCTGGCCTACGACATTTTCAAAAGTGCCGGCACCACGCGCTGGGGCAGCGTCGGCGCGGCGCGGCGGGCGAGTACCGATGCCGAGGTCAATCCGGGTAACGGCTTGGGCACGGGCAGCCAGATCTTCAACTACAACGCGAAGATCTACACCGACCAGACCACGCCGCCTGCGGGTACTTATCTGGACAATGTGGTTTTGGACGTAGGTTTCTGAGCTGACACGATCCTTTGTAGGAGCTGTCGAGTGAAACGAGGCTGCGATCTTTTGATCTTGCCCTTAAGAACAAGGTCAAAAGATCGCAGCGTGCCGCAGCTCCTACATAGAACAGCGGTGTTTTCAGAATTGCAGTGATTGCTTGAGCTGTTGCGCCGCCGGTGTATCGACCGGGCTGACCATCGCGTAGTTGTACCCGCCGCCCGACCAGTACTCGGCCTGCAAGTCGCCATCACTGCGGCTGCCACGGGGCAAAAAGGTGTTCTTCGGCCCCGGCGGGCGCACGTAGAAACTCACTTTGTGGCCGCTGCCATCCTCATACACCACCATCGCCGCCGGACCTTCATCAGTGCTGAGCAAGCGTCCGCTGACCGGTTCAAACCCGGCCGCCTTCAGGTCGGGCAAGCGACTGGCCCGGGTGAAATAGCGGTCGAGCCAGCGCTGCATGTCGTCGGCACTCTCGACCTGGTAATCGGCGGGCAACATGCCTTGCTGGGCAATCAAGCGATAGGCCTGCAAGGCGTCGGTCATCGGCAACATGGCCGGGCGCACGAGGGTCATTTCCCGCGCCTGCCAGCCACTGAATCCGCCGAGGCTGACCGCGATCAGCAACACCGCAGCACTGGCCAGATGACGACGCGACTGGCGCTGACGGCGCTGGCGAATCATCGCCGGGTCAAGCGCCGGGTTAGCCGGTTGCTGCAACGCGCCGCTGAGTGCCGCGCGTAGTTGCTGGGCATCCTGTTGCCAGGCGCGAACCTGCGCCGCTTCGTCCGGGTGACTGGCCAGCCAGGTTTCCAGCACACGCCGGTCGGTGTCGCTGAGTTGGTGGTCGACATAGGCGTGCAGGTCACGCTCGTTGGGAGGCAGGCTGATCATTTAAGTATCCGCAAAGAAGGGCTGCTGATTTCGCCGTCGCTGAGTTGGCGCAAGGCCTGGCGGGCGCGGGACAGGCGCGACATCACGGTGCCGATCGGGGCGCCGAGAATCTCGGCGACCTCTTTATAGGAAAGGCCTTCCACTGAAACCATGAGCAACAGCGCGCGCTGTTCGCTGGGCAGTCGGTCGAAGGCTTGCAGGGTCGACTGAGCAATAACGGTACGCTCCACCGACGGTTCGGCATCGTCGCGACCGGTGAAGAATTCGAGCATTCGCGCATAACGCCGGGAGCGCCGGTGGGCGTCGAGAAACTGCCGATAGAGGATCGCGAACAGCCAGGCACGCAAGTCGCCGTCGGCGCGTTTGTCGCCCCAACTCGACAGGGCACGCTCCAGACAGGCCTGCACCAGATCGTCAGCACTACTGCTGTTGCGCGTCAACGACACGGCAAAGCGGCGCAATCTGGGAATGATTTCTCTCAACTGTTCGTCGAATTCGCTCATGAAATTCTGCTAGTCACTACGCTGTGGACTAGGGAGACGCCCGCCGTTGGAGGTTATTCCACGTTCGGAAAAATAAATACCGTTGTGTGGAATAAACCCGGACGAGGCGCGTCTTGCTGATTCTTCCTACTTGTGGCCATTGGCCCTGGAGTCCTTCATGGTTGATCGCACCTCACCCAACGCTTCACCGCCCGGCGGGCCGCAGCGCCCGCCACTGAGTCCCGCGAGCCTGATATTGCGTCTGGGCGGCATTGCCGTGGTAGTCGCCGCGGTGGCCGGGGTGTTTGCCTACGTTCACGGTAACTTCGACCCACAACGCCTGACGCCAAAGGCGCTGGTCGATGTGCTGGAGAAGAACAATGGCGTGCATCCTGGGTTTCGTCGTAATCACGCCAAAGGCGTGTGCGTGATCGGGCATTTCGAAAGCAGTGGTGAGGCACGGGTATTCTCCACCGCGCAGGTGTTCAACGAGCCGCAGACTCCAGTGGTCGGGCGTTTTGCGCTGCCGGCGGGCAATCCCTATGCACCGGACAGCAGCGTGCCGATTCGCAGTCTGGCGTTGCGGTTCACCCAGGCTAACGGGCAGCAGTGGCGCACCGGGATGAACAGCATGCCGGTGTTCCCGGTCGGTACGCCTGAGGCGTTTTATCAATTGCAACAGGCGCAATCGCCAGATCCGGCCACCGGTAAACCTGATCCGGCGAAGGTTCCGGCGTTCTTCGCCGCGCACCCGGAAACCGTGCCGTTTTTGACCTGGGTGAAGACGGCCAAACCGTCGGCCAGTTATGCCACCGAAACCTATAACAGCGTCAACGCGTTTTATCTGGTCGACGCCAGCGGTAAAAAACAGGCCGTGCGCTGGAGCATGACACCGTTGGCGCGCGATGCTGCGGGCGCCAGTGCGCCTGAGGGCGGCGATTTTCTCGAGAAAGATCTGGTGCAACGGTTGTCGTCTGCACCGCTGCGTTTTCAATTGAATATCACTCTGGCCAATCCCGAGGATCCGGTGAACGACGCCAGCAAGACCTGGCCCGAGGGGCGCAAAGTGTTGAACGCCGGTACGCTGGTGCTGGAAAGGACCCAGCCGCAATTGAGCGGCGAATGCCGGGACATCAACTATGACCCGCTGGTGCTGCCCGCCGGTATTCAAGGTTCCGGCGACCCGTTGCTCGCCGCCCGTTCCGCCGGTTACGCCAATTCCTACTTGCGTCGCACCAGCGAAGTCAGTCAGTTGCCCGCCGCCAAACAGGAGGCTCGTCCATGAGCACTCAACCGACGCATTTCGCCCTGTTGGCGCGGCTGCTGCACTGGCTGATGGCGCTGATGATCATCGCCATGCTGTTTATCGGCGCCGGCATGGTCACCTCGGTGTCCGAGCGGCATGAATGGCTGATCCATCTGCACAAACCGTTGGGCATTGCGATTCTGGCGCTGGTGATCGTGCGTTTGCTGGTGCGGCTCACCACGCGCCAGCCACCGTTGCCCGCCGATCTGCCGGGCTGGCAAGTACTGGCGGCCAAGGCGTCCCATCTGCTGCTTTACGCGTTGATGCTGGTGTTGCCGCTGCTCGGTTGGGCGATGATCAGCGCTTCTGGTGAACCGGTGATGCTCAGCACAACGTTGCAGTTGCCAGCGATCGTTCCGGCCGACGCGCAGTTGTTCGCGTTTCTGCGCAAGGCTCACGGGTATCTGGCCTATCTGCTGTTCCTGACGGTGCTGCTGCACCTGGCGGCGGCGCTGTTTCATGGCTGGGTCCGCCGCGACGAGGTGCTCGACAGCATGTTGCGTGGTCGCGATCGCAGCTAACCCGTTTGTGTGGCGCATCGTAGCGATGCGCCACGTTTCAGGGTCAGCCACCAGTACGCCAGCGCCACGGCGTTGATGCCGGCGCCGAGCAGGCACACGCCGATCCAGCCGGCCCACGCGTACATCGCGGTCGAGCCGATGGAACCGAGCGCGCTGCCGATCGAGTAGAACAGCATGTAACCGGCAGTGAGACGGCTTTGCGCTTCGGGGCGCACGCTGTAGATCATGCTCTGGCTGGTGACGTGCACGGCTTGCAGACCCAAGTCCAGGGTGATTACGCCGAGCAGCAATGCCCACAGCGAGGATTGAGTCAGGGCGATCGGCAACCATGAGGCGAGCATCAGCAACAGCGAAAGACCGCTGACCCATTGTCCGAGTCCGCGATCAGCCAGATGCCCGGCCCGTGCGGCTGCCAGTGCACCCGCAGCACCGGCGAGTCCGAACAGCCCGATTTCACTGTGCGACAGGGACAGTGGCGGCGCGGCTAGTGGCAGCACCATCGGCGTCCACAGCACCATCGCACTGGCGAAAGTCAGCAATGCGAGGATCGCGCGTTGGCGCAGTACCGGTTCTTCTTTGAACAGGCTGAATACTGAGGCGATCAGGGCGGCGTAAGTCGTAGTCGGTTGCGAGACCTCATCCTTCGGCAGAACACGCAACAGCAGCAACGCCATCAACAGTGTCAGCCCGGCTGACAGCAAGTAAATCGCTCGCCACCCGGCCAAATCGGCCATACCGCCGGCAACCGTGCGTGCCAGCAAGATGCCGACGACGATGCCGCTGGTGACCACCCCGACCACGCGCCCGCGTTGTGCCGGGATTGCCAGCGTCGCGGCATAAGCTACCAAGACCTGCGTCACTACCGCGAGCAGCCCTGTCAAGGTCATGCCAAGCAGCAGCCACGTACTGTCGGGCGCCAGCGCGATCATCAACAGCGCCGCTGCCGACAGCAGGGTTTGAGTAACGATCAATCGGCGCCGATTGAGCAGATCACCGAGAGGGACTAATAGCACCAGTCCGATGCCGTAGCCGATTTGCGTCAGGGTGATGACGATGCCGATGGTTGCCGGCGACATCGCAAACGCCTCGGCCATCGCGTCCAGCAATGGCTGGGCGTAATACACATTGCCCACGGCCAGACCGCAGGCCACGGAGAAAAGCAAAACGGCATCGCTCTTGAGAGGTTTCATTTCCCGCATCCTTTTAGGTTTCAAAATAAAACCTTTAGTACGGTATTGATTCGGGTTTTATTTTGCAACCTGTTTGCGCGAGATGGTGAATGGCGGAAAGCAAAAGATCGCAGACAAGCTGCGATCTTTTACAGAACGGAGGAGGGGATCAGCGCAAGGTATCAACCATGTCAGCGATGGTCGTCAGCACGTCTTTACCCAACTGTTTGGAGCGTTTACCCGACCAGCCGGTGACCTTGTCGGGATGGTCGTCGTGATCCTTGAACGGCATTTCCAGCGTCAGCGACAGGCAGTCGTATTTCTGGCCGACGCTGTTGCACGCCAGGGTCATGTTGGCCTGACCCGGTTCGTCGCGGGTGTAGCCGTACTTGGTCTGGAAATCTTTGGTGGTGTGTTTCAGGTGATTGCGGAAATGCTCTTCGAGCTTCTCGATACGCGGCGTGTAGCCCGGATTGCCTTCGCAGCCGGCGGTGAATACGTGAGGAATGGTTTCATCGCCATGGGCGTCCAGGAACAGATCGACGCCGTACTTTTCCATTTGCTGCTGGACGAAGAGCACCTCGGGACTGATCTCCTGGCTGGCGTTCTGCCAGGCCCGGTTCAAATCCTGGCCCATGGCGTTGGTGCGCAGATGGCCATGGAACGCGCCGTCCGGATTCATGTTCGGTACCAGGTACAGATCGGCACTGGCGAGCAGCTTGTTCAGCACCGGATCATCGTGCCTTTCCAGGCGCTCGATCACGCCTTCCATGAACCATTCGGCCATGTGCTCGCCGGGATGTTGCTGAGCGATGATCCAGATTTTGCGCTGGCCTTCGGCGCCAGTGCCTTTGCGCAGCAATTGAATGTCGCGACCTTCGACACTTTTACCGGTCGCCAGTAATTCGGTGCCGGCCTTGCTCAGCGCCTGCTCGATCAGCCAGTCGTGACGGCCACGGCTATAGGGTTCGAAGTAGGCGAACCAGGCGTGGGTCTGCGTGGCCTCGAGGCAAAAGCGCAGGCAGTCGCCCTCGTAAATAGTCGGCACGCGGAACCAGTTGACGTGATCGTAGGACGCTACGGCTTGATAACCGGGCCAGCCCTTGCTGTACGTGGATTGGCTGGCGTTGTTCAGGCGGAACCAGTGTTCCTGACCGACATGCAGGCCGCTGGCCTTGAAGTGAAACCACTGGAAATGCGCGCTGCGAGTATCCGGACGAATGGCCAGAACCGGATTGAGCGGATTGCTGATGTCGATGACTTGGATGTTGCCGCTGTCGAAGTTGGCACTGATGTCGAACGAAGATTTGGCCACGGTCATAATCGATTCCTGAATATGATTTTTATGGCCGTTACTGTACACGCAGGCAGGGCTGAAACCGAGGGGAATTGCGGTGTGTGGCGGGGGGCGTCCTCCATGACGCGCAAGCAGCTTAGAGACTGTGCGATTGATTCTCAAGTGCTAATTGGCATTAGTTTGCCCCAATGTGGCCGGGCTTCGCTTGCCAACCAATATTCTTTTGATATTATCCGCGCCATCGAATTTGCAGCACCTAAAGACTTCATTAGCCTGAAGCCATAAGCCTGAAAAACGGGCAAAAAAAGACCCGGCAAAAAGCCGGGTCAAAAACCGTGATTAGCCTGATGAGGAGATAGTCCAGAAGACCGACCTAAGGTCTCTGGTCCATCGACTGATCTCGCGACCAGCTGCTTGCAATAATAATCATTATCATTTGCAAGTCAAATGTTTTTACCTGCGCGATTGGAAAATTCTTTCCCGTCCGCCTGCACTTCCGTTTCTCAGGCTTCATCGCCATCGAGTGAATGGTCGACCATCGCCCGCGCCATATCCACCATATGCACCACTGAAAATGCCAGATCGCGACTCGCGCCTTGCAGGTTTTCGGCTGCCTTGAACGCCGTGGCTGCTGCGCAGCGCAACAGGTCCGAGGCATGCACCAGGGCTTCCTCGCCACTGAGATGGCGCCTGACATCGAAAAAACGCTCGTCGACCTCAGGTTCTGACACAGCTGGTTTCAAGTAATAGTCCAGCGCGCGTTGCGCCGCCGCATTGCCTTGGGGCGAGGTGAAGGTGGTGTCCATTTGCAGATCGGGCAAGTCTTTGCTGCTGATATTCATGATGAGGGGGCACTCCTTGGTCGATTGAAAATCCGTGCCTTCAGAATAGTACTCTGTGTAGTTGTGACGAGAATTTAAATACTACAATATGTGTTTTGCTGGCCGAAGGCGTCCACGTAAGGTGCTGCACATGGATAAATGGATTGAGTTGGTCAAGGCCAAGATGAGTGAACTCAAAATCACTCAAACAGAGCTCGGAGAGCGCGTCGGCATGTCCCAGGGCGGGATCGGCCATTGGCTGAACAAGCGTCGCGAACCCGGTATCACTGAAATGAACCGGGTGCTGCAAGCGCTGGGCATGGATTTCCTCGAAGTGGTGCTGGTGATCCGTGAACCGCAACCCACGTCCGAAGACGAGATGCCGCTGGCGCAGAAGTACAACCCGTACTTCCGTTACCCGGTCAGCGATTGGCAGACGACGTGCGAAGTGCGTGAAAGCGATCCGGCGTCCTACGGCAAGGCGTCCGGCAAACAGCGCTTCGAGCTGACGGATTACCACGCGCGCGGCCCGGCGTTCTGGTTGACGGTGACGGGAGATTCAATGACCGCACCGAGTGGCCAGAGCATTGCCGAAGGCATGCTGATTCTGGTCGACCCGGCCGCCGAAGCGCTGCCCGGTAAACTGGTGATCGCCCAGTGGCCCGACAGTACGGAGGCGATTTTTCGCAAACTCGACGAAGAGGGCGGCCAGCGTTACCTGGTGCCGCTCAATCCGACGTGGCCGAAAGCCCTGCTGACCGATGAGTGTCGAATCATCGGTGTTGTGGTGCAGGCAACGGCGCGTTACTAGTCAGATCGATCCTCGCCAGGCGTAGGATCGATCCTCCCGTTCACACTTCTTCCAGCTCAACCAAAGCGCTGCCTTCGCCAACCATTTCACCTTCCTGGCAATACAGCGCTTTGATCACCCCGGCATGCGGCGCACGGATGCTGTGTTCCATCTTCATCGCTTCCAGCACCACCAGTTGCGCACCGGCCTCAACCGATTGCCCGGCCTCGACCAGCACACGGACAATGCTGCCGTTCATCGGCGCGGTCAGGCCGCCCTGATGGCTGTGGCGGGCTTCGACGGCGCTGATCGGATCGTACGTCTCGATACGGCGCAACTCGCCTTCCCATTGCAGGTACAACGCATCGTCCTGGCGAATCGCACGCAACGTACGACGAACGCCCTCGTGCTCGACGATAAGTGCTTCGCCGGACAGTCTGGCGTGGTCGGCAGCATTCAGCGTCAAGGCGCGATCCTGCCCCTCGCAACTCAAATGCAGGGTGATTTCCGGCGGCAGCCCCGCACGCAAACCGCTATTGAGTGACCAAGGCGAAGCAGGGTCATCCTGGCGTGCGAGTTGTGGCAGGCTCTGCGCCACCGCTTGAGCCGCCGCCGCCCAGAACGCATCGCTCAGCGTGCCCGGTGCAGGCAGCAATTGCTCCTGGTAACGCGGAATAAACCCGGTATCCAGTTCCGCCGCCGCGAACGCCGGGTGCGCAATGATCCGCCGCAAGAAGTTGATGTTGGTTTTCAAACCGCCAATCGCAAACTCGTCGAGCATGCTCAACAAGCGCAACCGAGCCTGTTCGCGATCCTCGCCCCAGGCAATCAGCTTGCCGAGCATCGGGTCGTAGAACGGCGAAATTTCATCGCCTACTTCAACCCCGCTATCCACCCGGCGCCCTGGCCCTTCGGCCGATTCGCGATACAACGCCAGACGTCCGGTCGCCGGCAGGAAGTCATTTGCAGGATCCTCGGCGTACAAGCGAACTTCAATCGCATGGCCGTTCAACGGCACTTGTTCCTGAGTGATCGGCAGTGCTTCACCACGGGCAACGCGGATTTGCCAGGCGACCAGATCAAGACCGGTAATCGCTTCCGTCACCGGGTGCTCGACCTGCAACCGCGTGTTCATCTCCATAAAGAAGAATTCACCGCGCGCATCCAGCAGGAACTCCACCGTACCGGCGCCGACGTAACCGATCGCCTGTGCCGAACGCACCGCTGCTTCACCCATCGCCCGCCGCAGTTGCGTGGACAGACCGGGTGCCGGCGCTTCTTCGACGACTTTCTGATGGCGGCGTTGAATCGAGCAATCCCGTTCATTGAGGTACAGGCAGTTGCCATGCTGATCGGCGAACACCTGGATTTCCACGTGACGTGGCTTGAGCAGGTATTTCTCCACCAGCATGCGCGAATCGCCGAACGACGACTGCGCTTCACGCTGAGCCGAGGCGAGGGCTTCGGCCAACTGGCTGACGTCCTCGACCACTTTCATGCCTTTGCCACCACCGCCGGCCGTGGCTTTGAGCAGCACTGGATAACCGATGCGTTCGCAGGCATCGCGGAAGGTGTCGAGATCCTGCGCTTCGCCGTGATAACCCGGCACCAGTGGCACACCGGCAGTTTCCATCAGTGCTTTGGCGGCGGATTTGCTGCCCATGGCATCGATGGCCGAGGCGGGCGGGCCGAGGAAAATCAGCCCGGCCGCTTCGATGGCACGAGCGAACCCGGCGTTTTCCGAGAGAAACCCGTAACCCGGATGAATCGCCTGCGCGCCACTGGCCTTGGCCGCTGCGATCAGCTTGTCGATCTGCAGATAACTGTCGGCGGCTTTGCTGCCGCCCAGGTCCACGCGAATATCCGCTTCCCGGCTGTGCCTCGCCTCACGGTCGGTGGCGCTGTGCACGGCAACCGTGGTCAGGCCCAAGGCTTTGGCAGTGCGCATCACGCGGCAGGCGATTTCGCCACGGTTGGCCACCAGCAGGGTGGTGAGAACAGGTACGCTCATCAACGCGGCTCCTTGGTGGTGGTTGCGGCTTGCCAGCTCGGCGGACGTTTTTGCAGAAAGGCGCGCAAGCCTTCCTGACCTTCAGGGCTGACGCGGATACGGGCGATGGCATTTTCGGTGTAGCGGCGCAGCGCCGGGGTCAGCGCGCCGTTACCGACTTCACGCAACAGATCCTTGCTGGCGCGCATGGCGGCGGGGCTGTTGAGCAGTAAATTGTTGATCCACTGTTCGACTTGCTGATCAAGTTCGGCAGCAGGATAGCTCTCGGACAACAAACCGATTTCCCGTGCACGTTGTCCGCCGAAACGCTCGGCGGTCAGGGCATATCGACGCGCAGCGCGTTCGCCGATGGCCTGCACCACGAACGGACTGATCACCGCCGGCGCCAGACCGATGCGCACTTCCGACAGGCAGAACTGCGCGTCATCGGCGCCAATCGCCATGTCACAGCAACTGATCAGCCCCAGCGCGCCACCGAACGCCGCGCCTTGCACCACGGCCACTGTGGGGATCTTCAGCTTGGCGAGGTTGTACATCAGCTCCGCCAATTCGCGAGCGTCGTCGAGATTGGTGTGGTAATCGAGCTCGGCCGATTGCTGCATCCACGCCAGATCAGCGCCGGCACTGAAGTGCTTGCCACGACCACGCACCAGCAGGAAACGCAGGCTGGCGTCGCTGGCGACTTTGTCCAGCGCGAGGATCAGCTCGCGGATCATCTCGGCGTTGAAGGCGTTGTTCTTTTCCGCGCGATTGAGCCACAGCGTCGCGAAGCCACGTGGGTCGCTGTGCAGTTCGAGGGTGTTGAAGTCACTCATATTCATCCGTCTCCACGGTTCCTGTGGGAGCGAGCTTGCTCGCGAACGCGTTGTATCAGTCGACATTTCCGCTACCTGACAAACCGTATTCGCGAGCAGGCTCGCTCCCACAAAAAATCACATCCGGAACACGCCGAAGCGGCTCGGTTCGATTGGCGCGTTCAGCGACGCGGACAAGGCCAGGGCCAGCACATCGCGGGTCTGCGCCGGGTCGATGACGCCGTCGTCCCACAGCCGTGCGCTGGAATAGTAGGGGTGACCCTGCTCTTCATACTGGTCGAGGATCGGTTGCTTGATCTCGGCTTCCTGCTCGGCACTGAAGGCCTGGCCACTGCGTTCAGCCTGTTCACGCTTGACCTGCACCAACACGCCCGCCGCCTGCTCGGCGCCCATCACGCCGATCCGCGCGTTCGGCCACATCCACAGGAAGCGCGGATCGTAAGCGCGCCCGCACATGCCGTAGTTACCGGCGCCGAAGCTGCCGCCGATGATCACGGTGAATTTCGGCACTTTCGCGCAAGCCACGGCCGTTACCAGTTTCGCGCCATGTTTGGCGATGCCGCCGGCCTCGTATTTCTGACCGACCATGAAACCGGTGATGTTCTGCAAAAACAGCAGCGGAATGCCGCGTTGGCAGGCCAGTTCGATGAAGTGCGCGCCTTTCTGCGCGGCCTCGGCGAAAAGGATGCCGTTGTTCGCCAGAATCGCGATCGGGTAGCCGTGCAGATGCGCAAAGCCACACACCAGCGTGGTGCCGAACAAAGCCTTGAATTCATCGAACACCGAACCGTCGACCAGTCGCGCAATCACTTCGCGCACGTCGAACGGCTGCTTGGCGTCAGCCGAGACCACGCCGTACAACTCATTGCTGGCGTACAGCGGCGCAATCGGCGCGCGTTGCTGCACGTCACCGAGTTTGCGCCAGTTAAGGTTGGCAACGCTGCGGCGGGCGAGGGCGAGGGCGTGTTCGTCGCTCTCGGCGTAATGGTCGGCGACCCCGGAAATCTTGCAGTGCACATCGGCACCGCCCAAGTCTTCGGCGCTGACCACTTCACCGGTCGCGGCCTTCACCAGTGGCGGGCCGGCGAGGAAAATCGTCGCCTGATTGCGCACCATGATCGCTTCGTCCGCCATCGCCGGCACATAGGCGCCGCCGGCAGTGCACGAGCCCATGACCACGGCGATCTGCGGAATGCCCATCGCGCTCATGTTGGCCTGGTTGAAGAAGATCCGCCCGAAGTGCTCACGATCCGGAAACACTTCGTCCTGACGCGGCAGATTGGCGCCGCCCGAATCGACCAGATAGATACACGGCAGACGATTCTGTTGCGCGATGGTTTGTGCGCGTAGATGTTTTTTCACGGTCAGCGGGTAGTACGAACCGCCCTTCACCGTCGCATCGTTGGCGACGATCATGCATTCGACGCCTTCAACCCGGCCGATCCCGGCAATCACACCAGCGGCCGGCACGTCTTCGCCATACACAGCGTGGGCGGCCAGTTGGCTGATCTCCAGAAATGGCGAACCCGGATCAAGCAAGCGGTTGATGCGTTCACGAGGCAACAGTTTGCCGCGTGAGGTGTGGCGTTCCTGGGCTTTCGCGCCGCCGCCCTGCGCCACTTGGGCGAGCAGGGTGTGCAGGGCGTCGACCTGTTTGAGCATCGCCGCGCTGTTGGCGGCGAACTCCGGCGAGCGGGGGTTGAGCTGAGTGTGCAGGGTAGCCATGGTCAGCTCCGTTAGCGGGTTTCGTTGAACAGTTCGCGGCCGATCAGCATGCGACGGATCTCACTGGTGCCGGCGCCGATTTCGTACAGCTTGGCGTCACGCAGCAAGCGGCCCGCCGGGAATTCGTTGATGTAACCGTTACCGCCGAGAATCTGGATCGCGTCGAGGGCCATTTGCGTGGCGCGCTCGGCGGTGTAGAGGATCACCCCGGCGGCATCCTTGCGGGTGGTTTCGCCGCGCTCGCAGGCCTGGGCCACGGCGTAGAGGTAGGCGCGACTGGCGTTGAGCTGGGTGTACATGTCGGCCACTTTGCCCTGGATCAGCTGGAACTCGCCGATGCTCTGGCCGAACTGTTTGCGGTCGTGGATGTATGGAACGATCAGGTCCATGCACGACTGCATGATCCCGGTCGGGCCGCCGGAGAGCACGACGCGTTCGTAATCGAGGCCGCTCATCAACACTTTGACGCCGCCGTTGAGCACGCCGAGGATGTTTTCTTCCGGCACTTCGACGTCATCGAAAAACAGCTCGCAGGTGTTGGAGCCGCGCATGCCGAGCTTGTCGAATTTATTGCTGCGGGTGAAGCCTTTCCAGTCGCGTTCGACGATGAATGCGGTGATGCCGTGTGGGCCTTTTTCCAGATCGGTCTTGGCGTAGATCACGTAAGTGTTGGCGTCGGGGCCGTTGGTGATCCAGGTCTTGCTGCCGTTGAGGACGAAGCGGTCACCGCGTTTGTCGGCGCGCAGTTTCATCGAGACCACGTCGGAACCGGCATTCGGTTCGCTCATCGCCAGCGCGCCGACGTGTTCGCCACTGATCAGCTTCGGCAGGTATTTGCTTTTCTGTTCGTGGTTGCCGTTGCGGTTGATCTGGTTGACGCAAAGGTTGGAATGCGCGCCATAGGACAGTGCGACCGAAGCCGAGCCACGGCTGATTTCTTCCATCGCCACCACGTGCGCCAGGTAACCCAGGCCAGCGCCGCCGTACTCTTCCGGCACGGTGATGCCGAGCAGGCCCATGTCGCCGAATTTGCGCCACATATCGGCGGGGAACAGGTTGTCGCTGTCGATCTGCGCCGCGCGCGGGGCGATCTCCTTGGCGACAAAGGACTGAACCTGATCGCGCAACATGTCGATGGTTTCACCGAGGGCGAAGTTCAGGGATGGATAGCTCATGGGTCACCTTTTGGCTTTTTTGTAGGGTGGGGAGGGCGGTCACTCAGCTCTCACCTTTACGTTAACGTAAGCCTGCGATGGATGGCTGTCAATCACCCTTTACGTTAACGTCAACTTGAGCGAGAGTAAGGGCAGTTCAAGATTGAAAGCTGATTGGTTTTTGTAGGAGTGAGCCTGCTCGCGATGGCGTCGTGTCAGTCGACGTAAATGTTGACAGTTGGATCGAGATCGCGAGCAGGCTCACTCCTACAAGTGACCGTCGGCAACCCATAAATAAAGACAATAGGGGTCGTCATGGATCAACCCAGTGCAAACCCGCAGCGCAGCTATACCCGTGGATCTCAGGACAAAGCCTTGCTGGCGATGACCATCGGGCAGAAGTTCGATCACACCGCCGCGCAATACCCTGACGGCGAAGCGCTCGTCGTGCGCCATCAGCAGCTGCGTTACTCCTGGCGACAACTGGCCGATGCGGTGGACCTGCACGCCAGAGCGCTGCTCGCCCTGGGTTTGCAGGCCGGCGATCGCCTCGGTATCTGGGCGCCGAACTGCGCGCAGTGGTGCGTCACCCAAGTTGCTACGGCAAAAATCGGCGTGATCCTGGTCAACATCAACCCGGCCTATCGCAGCTCCGAACTCGAATACGTGCTCAAGCAATCCGGCTGCCAATGGCTGGTCTGCGCCGGGGCGTTCAAGTCCTCCAACTACCACGCCATGTTGCAAGGGTTGGTGCCGGAACTGGCCGAGCAACCCATCGGCCAATGGCGCAGCGAACGCCTCCCCGCACTGCGTGGGGTAATCAGCCTTGACGCGCAACCACCGTCAGGTTTTCTGCCGTGGTCGCAACTGGCCGATCTGGCCACCAGCATCTCTCCCGATCAACTGCGCGAACGCAGCGACAGCCTGCACTTTGATCAACCGGTGAACATCCAGTACACCTCCGGCACTACCGGTTTCCCCAAAGGCGCAACCCTCAGCCACTACAACATCCTCAATAACGGCTACATGGTCGGTGAAAGCATCGGCTTGACCCCGCGCGATCGTCTGGTGATCCCGGTGCCGCTCTACCACTGCTTCGGCATGGTCATGGGCAACCTCGGTTGCATCACCCACGGCAGCACGATGATTTACCCCAGCGATGCCTTCGATCCGTTGCTGACCCTGCAAACCGTCGCCGAAGAAAAAGCCACCGGTCTTTATGGCGTACCGACCATGTTCATCGCCATGCTCGACCAGCCGCAACGCGGCGAATTCGATCTGTCGAGCCTGCGCACCGGAATCATGGCGGGCGCGACGTGCCCGATCGAAGTGATGCGTCGGGTGATCAGCGAGATGCACATGAGCGAAGTGCAGATCGCTTACGGCATGACCGAAACCAGCCCGGTGTCGCTGCAAACCGGCCCGACCGATGAGCTGGAATTGCGCGTGACCACCGTCGGCCGCACCCAGCCACAGCTGGAGAGCAAGATCATCGACGAAGCCGGCAACCTCGTGACGCGCGGCACCATCGGCGAACTGTGCACCCGTGGCTACAGCGTGATGCTCGGTTACTGGAACAATCCGCAAGCCACCGCCGAAGCCATCGATGACGCGGGCTGGATGCACACCGGCGACCTGGCGAGCATGAACGAGGAGGGCTACGTCAACATTGCCGGGCGCAACAAGGACATGATCATTCGTGGCGGCGAGAATATTTACCCGCGTGAGCTTGAGGAGTTTTTCTTCACCCATCCGGCCGTGGCGGATGTGCAGGTGATCGGCATTCCGTGCTCGCGTTACGGTGAGGAGATTGTTGCCTGGATCAAATTCCACCCCGGCCACAGCGCCTCGGAGCTGGAGCTGCAAACCTGGTGCAAGGAGCGTATCGCGCATTTCAAGACGCCACGGCATTTCAAGTTCGTTGAAGAGTTTCCGATGACGGTGACGGGCAAGATCCAGAAATTCAGGATGCGTGAGATCAGTATCGAAGAACTGAAAACAATCGAGCGGTGAACACAAACACTGTGGGAGCTGGCTTGCCAGCGATGGCGTCGGATCAGCCAGCATCAATGTTGAATGATCTACCGCAATCGCTGGCAAGCCAGCTCCCACAGGGATTTGGGGGGATTGAGGAATTATAGAAAGCACAAAGGGGAGCCGAAGCTCCCCTTTAATTTTGTCGTCGCGTGCTCTTTTTTATTATTGAGGGTCGGTCTGTTGTTGTTTTTGGCAACCGTGGCCCTTTACCGCTGTTTTTGGCGACCCCCATCCGGGGTCAAGAGCAAACGTATTTTTTTGAGCGCTGATCTACTTTCTCGCTAAGCGATCCAACCGATTCGGGAGCTACCTGAAGGTAGTTTTATTGTTCTCTGCCCGGTTGCGGGTCACTCCTGAGAGCACCCTGAAAAGCACACCTTCTCCAAAAAAATCTGTTAGCTGCGTCTCTGCCGTGTTGTTTTTGTTATGTCAGAGTCGGTACGTCTTATTTTTATTGGTTTGCTGCTTTTTATTCTTGTTATGCCATAGAGATAGCAGAAGCCGTGCCAACTTTTAAAAATCCTTATAAATCAATAGTTTGAAAATTTCATAGATTTTTCACTCCGACGAAACCAGACAATTTGTTTCCGTGTTACTCGCTTGAACCCACATTCCGGACACAGCGGTAACACCTTCCCCCCTCACTGCGCGCTACGAGCCTTGGCCACGCGCGAACCGCTCGGGCGGCCGAGCACCGCGCTGATCTGCTGACCCGCAGCAATCAAGGCGTCCAGGTCGATACCGGTCTCGATACCCAAGCCGTTGAGCAGGTACACCACGTCTTCGGTAGCAACGTTACCGCTCGCGCCTTTGGCGTACGGGCAGCCGCCGAGGCCCGCGATAGAGCTGTCGAACACCGAGATGCCCTCGAGCAGGCTGGCGTAGATATTGGCCATGGCCTGACCATAGGTGTCATGGAAGTGCCCGGCGAGCTTGTCGCGCGGAACCTGCGCCGACACCACTTCGAACAAGCGGCGAGTCGCGCCAGCGGTGCCGGTGCCAATAGTGTCGCCCAGCGAAACTTCGTAGCAGCCCATCGCATACAGCTCGCGCGCGACCATCGCCACTTGTTCCGGCGCGACCGTGCCTTCATATGGGCAACCGAGCACACAGGACACGTAACCGCGCACGGTAACGCCGTGCTGTTGCGCCGCTTCCATGATCGGTGCGAAGCGCGCCAGGCTTTCGCTGATCGAGCAGTTGATGTTGCGCTGCGAGAACGCCTCAGACGCGGCCGCGAACACGGCGACTTCCTTGACCCCTGCGGCGATGGCATCTTCGAAGCCACGCAGGTTCGGCGCCAGTGCGCCGTAGGTCACGCCCGGCTTGCGCTGGATCTGTGCAAACACTTCGGCCGAACCCGCCATCTGCGGGACCCATTTCGGTGAAACGAAACTTCCGACTTCTATATAGCCAAGGCCGGCAGCGCTGAGTGCATCGACTAGTTGCACCTTGTCGGCCACGCTGATCGGTTGGGCTTCATTCTGTAGGCCATCGCGCGGGCCGACTTCGATCAGGCGTACTTGGGAGGGGAGGGACATGACGGTTGACCTGTTGTAGTTATCTGAAGTCTGCGGATATCCCCCTGTGGGAGCGAGCCTGCTCGCGAATGCGCCGGGTCAATCACCATAGATGTCGAATGACAAATTGCATTCGCGAGCAGGCTCGCTCCCACAGGGAATGGGGTTGTTACTGAATGGCCTGCTGGCTCTTCAGCGTCTGCTCCAGTGCCTGCACGCAGCGCTCTTCGGCGGTATCGAGCTCCAGCTTCATCTGCTCAATGTCGAGCAACTGCTGCTCCAATTGTTCCCGGCGCTCGCTGATTTTCGCCAGCATGCTGTTGAGTTGTTTGGTGTTACCGCTGGAAGGGTCGTAAAGCTCTATCAGTTCACGGCATTCGGCCAGCGAGAAACCGATGCGCTTGCCGCGCAGGATCAGCTTCAGGCTGACCTTGTCGCGTGGCGAATAGATACGTTCTTGGCCACGGCGCTCAGGGCTGAGCAGGCCTTGCTCTTCGTAAAAGCGGATCGCCCGGGTGGTGATGTCCAGCTCGCGGGCGAGGTCGGAGATGCTGTAAGTCTGGCTGCTCATGGAAGCGCTCGAAAAAAGGTCTTGGCGCTAAGCTAATGGCAGGTTGACGTTTACGTCAAGAAGGATGATCTGTGGTGTTCATGCTGGCCTCATCGCGAGCAGGCTCACTCCTACAGTTGACCGTGTTTCATCTGAAGAAATGCAACCAATTGTAGGAGTGAGCCTGCTCGCGATGGCAGCGCCGCGGTAAAAAGCCCTACACCTTATCCAGCTTCTTCTCCTGCGCCGTCACCTGCTGGCACAACTCGATCATCTGCTCGCGCATCCAGCGATTCGCCGGATCCTGGTCAGTGCTTTCATGCCAATACAGATGCGTCTCCACTGGCGGCACATCATTCACCGGCAGATTAAACGCCTGCAGCTCATGCCGACGGGCAAAGCGCTCCGGCACCGTCATGACCATGTCGGTCTGCTGCATCACTTGCGACGCCATCAGATAGTGCTGCGAGCGCAGGGCAATTTTGCGCTGAATGCCCATTTTGCCCAGCGCCAGATCGACATAACCCAGACCACTGCGACGGCTGGAAATATGGATATGGGTCAGCGACAGGTAATCATCCAGCGAGAGCTTTTCCTTGCCTGCCATCGGATGCCCCTTGCGCATCGCACACACGTAGCGGTCTTCCATCAGCTTGACGTGGCGCACCTGCGGGTCGGTGTTGAGCGGCGCATCCACGGCGAAATCCAGACGCCCGGCGGCCAGTTCCTTGGTGGTCTCGCGGCGCTTGGACAGAAAGCTTTCGATAATCACGGTCGGCGCCAGACGGCGCAGGCGCTGGAACAGCGGCGGCAGAATTACCGCTTCGGTGAGGTCGGTCATGCTGATGCGGTAGGTCTTGACCGCCTGCGCCGGGTTGAAAATGCGGCTTTCCTGAACCGACACACGCAGCAGCGACAGAGCGTTGCGTACCGGGCCGATGATGTTCTGCGCCATTGGCGTCGGCACCATGCCCTGAGCCGTGCGCACGAACAGTGGATCATTAAAGGTTTCGCGCAACCGGGCCAAGGCGTTGGACACCGCCGGCTGGGTGATGCCGACAATCTGCCCGGCGCGGGTCAGGTTGGCTTCGGTATAGATCGCGTCGAAGACGATGAAAAGGTTGAGGTCGACCTTACTCAGATTCATAACGCGGCTTCTCTTGTTATTAAGGGCGGTGATTTAAGGGCTGGTAATCAGCCGATCATATATCGGTGATGAATGTTTATACACGCCGAGAATAGGCTAGGTAAATTATCAGCGCTGTTCTAGCATCGATTGCATGACTTAAACAACCTCTGCCCAAGAAGGTAATTGATCATGGATTTCGCTTATTCGCCCAAGGTGCAAGAACTGCGTGAGCGCGTGACCGCGTTCATGGACACTTACGTTTACCCGGCCGAGGCGGTGTTCGAACGCCAGGTTGCCGAAGGCGATCGCTGGCAGCCGACGGCGATCATGGAAGAGCTCAAAGCCAAGGCCAAGGCCGAGGGTCTGTGGAATTTGTTTCTGCCTGAGTCGGAACTCGGTGCCGGCCTGACCAACCTCGAATACGCACCATTGGCGGAAATCATGGGCCGTTCGCTGCTCGGGCCGGAACCGTTCAACTGCTCGGCACCGGACACCGGCAACATGGAAGTGCTGGTGCGCTACGCCAACGAAGAACAGAAACAGCGCTGGCTCGAACCGCTGTTGCGCGGTGAAATCCGCTCGGCATTCGCCATGACCGAACCGGACGTTGCCTCTTCGGACGCGACCAACATGGCTGCCCGCGCCGTGCGTGATGGTGACGAGTGGGTGATCAACGGCAAAAAATGGTGGACCTCCGGCGCCTGCGACCCGCGCTGCAAGATCCTGATCTTCATGGGCCTGAGCAATCCCGATGCGCCGCGCCACGCCCAGCACTCGATGATCCTTGTACCGGTCGACACTCCCGGGGTGAAAATCGTCCGTCCGTTGCCGGTGTTTGGCTACGACGACGCTCCGCACGGCCACGCCGAAGTGCTGTTCGACAACGTGCGTGTGCCGTTCGAAAACGTTTTGCTCGGTGAAGGCCGCGGCTTTGAAATTGCGCAAGGTCGCCTTGGCCCAGGCCGGATTCACCACTGCATGCGCTCGATCGGCATGGCTGAACGGGCTCTGGAATTGATGTGCAAACGTGCGGTAAGCCGCACTGCATTCGGCAAACCGCTGGCGCGTCTGGGCGGTAACGTCGACAAGATCGCCGACTCGCGAATGGAAATCGACATGGCACGTCTGCTGACGCTGAAGGCGGCGTACATGATGGACACCGTCGGTAACAAAGTGGCGAAAAGCGAGATCGCGCAGATCAAAGTCGTTGCGCCGAACGTTGCACTGCGGGTGATCGACCGAGCGATTCAGATGCATGGGGGGGCCGGGGTGTCGAACGATTTCCCGCTGGCCTACATGTACGCCATGCAACGCACCCTGCGCCTGGCCGACGGCCCGGACGAAGTGCACCGCGCGGCGATCGGCAAGTTCGAGATCGGCAAGTATGTGCCGAAGGAAATGTTGCGTAGCGAACGCTGATCCACCTGATCATTCCCACGCTCTGCGTGGGAATGCATCCCGTGACGCTCTGCGTCACAGTGGACGCGGAGCGTCCATGGTGGCGTTACCACGCGGAGCGTGGGAACGATCTGGTGATATCAATACACCCAAACCTCAACCCGCCGATTCTTGATCCTTCCCTCATCCGCATTGTTCGCCGCCACCGGCATCAACGCGCCAAACCCGCGAACCTCGCGCAACACCACGCCGTTCTTCACCAATTCCCGCCGCACCGCCATTGCCCGTAGCTTCGAAAGCAAATCGGCCCGCGCCGGATCATCCTTGGCATCACCAAAGCCGACCAAGGTCACCGCGCGTTCGGTTTTGTCACGCCGCTTTATATAGTCGATCACCCGCGCCAGATCCTGCCGCGCCTTGTTATCCAGACTCGCGCTGCCTTCTTCAAAACGGAAATTCACCGTCAGACGCTGGGCGTGACGGCTGAGGGATTGATAACCCTCGGGCATCAGTGCATTCGGCGCGACGCTCATCGCATGCACGGTCTGACTGATAAAACCGTTTGCCGCGACAATCGCCTGGCCCTGACGGCTCTGCGCAAACGTCACCAAGGCTTTCGCCCAAGGATTGTTGCTTTCGGGCGGTAGATAGAAGAACAACCGCCGCGACAGTGGATAGTCTTCGGTAGCTATCAGGCTGTTGAGCGGCAGCATCGACTGCGATGCGCCATCAGCAATGGCCACGGCTTTGGCCTGACGCACGTAGGGCAAACCGATGAAACCGATGCCTTGCGGATCGCTACTCACCGCGTCGGACAACTGTTCGCTGGACTCAAACCTTTTCGCCGCGTTGCTCAGACTTTTCCCACGACGACTCAGGACCAACTCCTTAAACGTGTCGTAAGTGCCGGACTGATCATCGCGCGCATATAAATGAATAGCACCACCACGCCCGCCGAGGTCTTCCCAGGTTTTCACATCGCCGGCGAAGATCCGCGCCAGTTGCTCAGTGTCCAGTTGTTGGAGGGGATTGTCGGGATGAAGGATGATCGCCAGGCCGTCGATGGCGATGACTTGTTCAGCGGCGGGGCTTTTCAGGTCGCCCAGTGATTGCAGGGTCTGTAACTCACTGTCCTTGATCTCGCGGGAAGACGCGGCGAGGTCGGCGCTGGCATTTTTCAACGCGGTGAAACCGGTGCTGGAACCGTGGGCGGCGACTTCAACGACCACGCGTTTACCTTCGCTGGTCTGGCCGACGATGCGTAGTTCGTTGGCGGTGTCCGGGGTTTCGCGGTGGATTTTCAGCAGGCCTTGCTCTTGCAGCAGGCCCTCAACGAGTGCCGGGCCGAGTTCGGCGCCGATGGTGTTGGAACCTTGAATGCGCAGCGCGGGGCCGTTTTCAGGAAGGGGCAGGGCGGCGGCAGAAACCGTCAGCCACGCACTCAAGAGAAACACGCACAGAACACGCAGGGTCATGCCGGCACCGAATCAAGCCAAGGGGATTGCCGGGGAGATTAAGTCAGGCGCATGACCAAAAGATGACAGATCAAAAGATCGCAGCCTTCGGCAGCTCCTACAGGGGAACGCATTCCAAATGTAGGAGCTGCCGAAGGCTGCGATCTTTTGATCTTGGCTGATATCAGCTGAGTTCAAGCCAGATCGGCGCATGATCGGAAGGCTTTTCCATCCCGCGCAATTCATAGTCGACACCGGCGGCTTTCACCCGCGGCAGCAAACCATGGGATGCCAGAATCACATCGATGCGCAGGCCACGTTTGGGCTCATCCTCAAATCCACGGCTGCGGTAGTCGAACCAACTGAACATGTCGGTCACATCCGGGTTCAAGTGGCGATAGCTGTCGGTCAAACCCCAATTTTTCAGGCGCGCCATCCACTCGCGCTCTTCCGGCAGGAAGCTGCATTTGCCGGTTTTCAGCCAGCGCTTCATGTTGTCCGGGCCGATGCCGATGTCGCAGTCTTCCGGGGAAATATTCACATCGCCCATCACCACCAGCGGCTGCTCGTTGTGGAACTGGCTTTCCAGCAGCGCTTGCAGATCGCTGTAGAAACGCTGCTTGGCGGGGAATTTGGTCGGATGGTCGCGGCTTTCACCCTGAGGGAAATAGCCGTTCATGATGGTCACCGGTACGCCATTGGCGTCGGCGAACGTGCCCCAGATAAAGCGACGCTGAGCGTCTTCTTCGTCGGTGGCGAAACCTTTGTGGATGGCGATCGGCTCCTTGCGCGAGAGCATCGCCACACCGTAATGGCCTTTCTGGCCGTGGAAATACACGTGGTAGCCGAGGGCGCGGACTTCTTCGAGCGGGAACTGGTCGTCGTGGACCTTGGTTTCCTGCAGGCCGATCACGTCCGGCTGGTGTTTTTCGATCAGCGCTGCCAGCTGATGCGGACGGGCACGCAGTCCGTTGATGTTGAAGGAAACGATCTTCATGGTCGGCAGTCCTGGCAAAAGGGCGATGCTAGCTGACATGGGGGAGATGGGCCAGTGTGGGAGAAATCATTTTGGCCTGTGGGACATGTGTTGTCCCGGAGGGCCCCATCGCTGGCAAGCCAGCTCCCACAATGTCCGCGTCGTTCATAACATTCATGTACACCAGAGAAACCTGTGGGAGCTGGCTTGCCAGCGATGAGGCCCCACCGGTCGATGAAGATCCCGAGTTGGTCTATACCTGTGGGGAACTGTGTCACCACCACAAGGTTCGTACCAACAAGAGCGCCGCCATTTGCACGCGCCCCGGGGAGATTCACCGTCATGCCTGAAACCCAGACAGCCATCGCCGACATACATATGCTCGACCGCGGCTATTCCCGCGAAGCCCGCTCGCTGCTTTATCAGGCCTATCGCCACGAGCCGACCTTCGGCTACCTGTTCGAAGCCGAGCGCCCCGGCTACGAGCAACGGGTGCGGGCGACGGTGCGTGAACTGGTCAAACAACACTTTCTGCAGGACCTGCCCGCCATCGGCCTGTTGGTCAACGACCGCCTGATCGGCATCGCCCTGATCGCGCCACCGCAACGGCGTTTGGGCATCACCGAGAGTTGGGCGTGGCGCCTGCGCATGGTGCTCAGCACCGGTTTTCGTTGCACCCGACGCTATCTGGAATACCACGACGCCGTCGCCGCGTGTGTGCCCAGCGATTCCGTGCACATGCTTCCCTTGTTGGGCATTCACCCGCAGTTCCAGGGCAAACACTTCGGCGAACAATTGCTGACCGCCGTACACAACTGGTGCGCCGTTGACGAAACCTCGCAAGGCGTAGTGCTCGACACTGGCAACCCACGATATCTGGAATTCTATAAAAGGCAGGGTTACGAAGAGATCGGCGAAGTTGCCGTCGGCCCGGTGCGCGAACACGTATTTTTCCACGCCAATCCGCAGGTGTTACAAACTGCAACAGCATGACAATCGAACTTCTTGGGAAATTTCCTGTTCTATCACGCTCCCAAGCCCGTGATAGCATCCGCGCCTATGAAGTTTCCAGGAAGATTTACCAGTGGCGTGCTCCTGCTGTTAACCAGCTGCACGGCGCTGGCGCAAAGTGAATTGGATGTGCGGATCAAACCGTCCAACGATGAACTCAAGGCCAATATAGAAGGCTATATCGGCAGCCTCGGCGATCGTGACGAAGAAGCCCTGCAGCGCTTCAGTCGCGGTGCCGAAGAGCAGGCGCGCAAAGCGGCTCAGGCGTTGGGCTACTACCAGCCGCAGATTGAAAGTGACGTCAAGGGCGGCGACAAGCCGCGCCTGGTGTTGAACATCGATCCCGGCGAGCCTATTCACCTGCGCAACGTCACCATTCGTGTCGACGGCCCGGCTGCCTCCCTCAAATCTTTTCGTGTACCGAAAAGCGACGCGCTCAAGTCCGGTGCGGTGCTCAACCATGGCCGTTACGAAGACGCCAAAAGACTTATTCAGAATCAGGCCTCGCGCTTCGGTTTTTTCAGTGGCCATTTCACCCGTCAAAAACTTATGGTCGACCCGCGCGCCGGGGTGGCCGACATCGAACTGATCTACGACAGCGGCCCGCGTTATGCGCTGGGCAAAGTCAAATTCGAAGGTGATACGCCGTTCGATGAAGACCTGCTGCAACGCATGGTGCCGTTCAAGGAGGGCGAGCCGTACGACTCCGAGCTGATCGCCGAACTCAATCGCGACCTGCAATCGAGCGGCTATTTCGAAGGCGTGCGCGTCGATGCCGCACCGACGACCGCGAAAAATGACGTGATCCCGGTCGACGTCAAACTCGACACGCGCAAGCCACGGACCATGGGCCTGGGCCTCGGTTATTCGACCGACGTCGGCCCGCGCATCAAAGCCAACTGGACGCGCCATTGGGTCAACCCGCAAGGCGACAGCTATGGCTGGGAAGCCGAGCTGTCGGCGCCACGGCAAAACGTCGGGCTGTTCTACGACATCCCGCTTGACCCGCCGCTGACCGACAAACTGCGTTGGGCCGGCGGTTATCAGTTCGAAGACATCGACGGTTCCGACACGCTCAGCAAACTGCTGACCTTCGGCCCGGAATGGCACAGCAAATTGCCGAGCGGCTGGCAGCGGGTGATTTCGCTGAAATGGCAGCGTGAAGAATATGAACTCGGCGACGACTCGGGCCTGAGTACCTTGCTGATGCCTGGCATCAGTTACTCGTACCTGAAAAGCGACAACCGCATCGACCCGCACAACGGCTATCGCCTGAGCTTCGAAAGCAAAGTGGCGAAGGAAGGCCTCGGCTCGGACAACAACCTTCTGTATGGCACCGCGCTGGTCAAAGGCCTGACCACGGTGTTCGACAAACATCGCTTGCTCGGTCGCGTGCAGGTCGGCGGTAGCGCCACCAACGGCTACAACTCGGTGCCGCCGTCGCTGCGCTTCTTTGCCGGTGGCGATCAGAGCGTGCGCGGTTACGATTACCAGAGTCTGTCGCCGAAAAACTCCGATGGCGACCGAATCGGCGGCCGTTACATGGTCGCTGGCAGCGTCGAGTATCAATACTCGATCGCCGAAAAATGGCGCGTGGCGACCTTCGTCGACCAGGGCAACTCCTTCAACAAACTCGAACTGCCGAACCTCAAGACCGGGGTCGGCATTGGTGTGCGCTGGGTCTCGCCGGTGGGGCCGATCCGCCTCGACCTGGCCCACGCACTCGACGACGATGGCGGCATCCGGCTGCACTTTTCCATGGGGCCTGAGCTGTGAAGCGTGGTTTGAAAATTACGGCGCTGACGCTGCTGGCGCTGGTGTTGTTGATTGTATTGAGCGTCACCGCCGTACTCGGCACGGCGGCTGGCAGCCGTTGGGTACTGGGCCTTGTGCCGGGGCTCAGCGTCGAGAATTTCCAGGGGCGCCTTGGCGGGCAATGGAGCGCCGATCATCTGTTGTGGCAGCAGGACAGCAGTCGCGTCGAACTGAACCAGGCAATCTTCGCCTGGTCGCCGCTGTGCCTGACGCGCATGACTCTGTGCATCGAACAGCTCAAGGCAGATCAGGTCATTCTGCAATTCCCGCCGAGCGAAGAGACGACCGAGAGCGGTCCGATCAAACTGCCGGATCTGCAATTGCCGGTGGCCATCGAACTGGGCGACGTGCAGGTTGGCAGCCTGCTGTTCAACGGCAGCGAACAGCTCAAGGGCTTGCAACTGGCGGCGCACTGGACCGCGCAGGGCATGCAGATCGACAGCGTGAAATTGCAGCGCGACGAGCTCAGCCTGAACCTGTTCGGCACACTTGAACCGAGCGGCAACTGGCCGCTGAACATCGCCGGTGACCTGACATTGCCGTCGCCGGGCACGGGGCCTTGGACGCTGGCGTTGAAGATCGACGGCGACCTGTTGAAAACCCTCAATCTGCACGCCGACAGCCGTGGTTACCTTGATGGCCAGTTGAGCGGCGAGTTGCAACCGCTGGCGGAAAATCTGCCAGCCAAAGTGCGCATCACCAGCGACGCGTTCAAGCCGAGCGCCGACCTGCCGGACACCTTGCAACTCAATCAATTGCTGTTGACCGGTGAAGGCGACCTGAAAAACGGCTACCAGCTCAACGGCAACGCCACGCTACCCGCCGACAAAGGCCCGGTGGCGCTGCTGCTCAAAGGCAAAGTCGACGCCAGCGGCGCGCAGATCGCCGGCCTCGACCTGACGGCCAACGATAAACAAAGCCTGAAACTCACCGGCAGCGTCGACTGGAGTAAAGGCCTCAGCGCCCAAGCCAAAATCAACTGGCAGGACTTTCCGTGGCATCGGCTCTACAACGAAATCGACGAACCTGAGGTCGCTTTGCGCACCTTCACGGGCGAAGTCTCCTACACCGATGGTCAATACCTCGGCAACTTCGCCGCCGCTCTGGATGGTCCGGCCGGCGCGTTTACCCTGAGCAGTCCGTTCAGCGGCAGCCTGAAACAGGTCGCCTTGCCGCAACTGAAAATGGAAGCCGGGCAGGGCAAGGCTGAAGGCCATGTGAATGTGCAGTTCGCCGACGGTATCGCCTGGGACACCGCGCTGGAACTGTCGGCGCTCAACCCGGCGTACTGGGTCGCCGAATTGCCGGGCACGTTAGCTGGACCGCTGAAAAGCCAAGGCGAAATGAAAAACGAACGCCTGAGCCTCACCGCCGACCTCGACTTGAAAGGCAAATTGCGCGGTCAACCGGCGATCCTCCAGGCCAAGGCTGATGGCGCTGGCGAACAGTGGAATCTGAATGCCCTGCAAATCCGTCTCGGCGACAACAGCATCAGCGGCAAGGGCAGTCTGCAACAGAAACTCACCGGGCAGATTGATATCAAGCTGTCGCGTCTGGCTCAGCTCTGGCCGCAACTGCGCGGGCAGGTCAACGGTCAGGTCAATGTGGCCGGTACGTTGAAAGCACCGCAGGGCAAACTCGACCTGCAAGGTTCGCAACTGGCGTTCCAGGACAATCGCCTGCAAAGCCTCAACCTCGATGCCACCCTCGACAGTGCGCAACGGGCGAAGATCGATCTGAAAGGTGCCGGCATTCAGGCCGGTGACACTTCATTGGGCACGCTGACTGCCAGCGCTCAGGGCGACATCAAGAACCAGAAACTCAACCTCGACCTGATCGGGCCGAAGCTGAAACTAGCCCTCGGTCTGGATGGCAATCTGGACAAGGGCAACTGGCGTGGTCGTCTGGCCAGTGGCGATATTCAGGCGGGTGGCCAGGACTGGAAACTGCAAAGCCCGGCCAAGCTCGAACGTCTGGCAGACGGTAAAATCAACTTTGGCGCTCATTGCTGGATGTCCGGCGACGCCAGCCTGTGCGGTGAAGATCAGCGCCTGATGCCGGAGCCGAAACTGCGCTACCACCTCAAGCAGTTCCCGATCGAAAGCCTCGCGCAATGGCTGCCAAAAGATTTCGCCTGGAAGGGTAAGCTCAACGCCGATTTGCAATTGGATCTGCCAGCCAGCGGTCCGAACGGTGTTGTCAGCATTGACGCCAGCGGCGGTACCTTGCGCATGAAGGAAAAGGATCAGTGGCTGGACTTCCCGTACCAGACCCTGAAACTCACTAGCAAACTCACACCGAAGCGCGTCGATACTGAACTCAACTTCGTCGGCGGTAAACTCGGCGAGTTGCTGGTGCAAGCGCAGCTCAATCCACTGCCGAAAAACAAACCGTTGAGCGGCTCGTTCCGTCTCTCCGGGCTGGACTTGTCGGTGGCGCGGCCGTTTGTGCCGATGGTTGAAAAACTCACCGGGCGCCTGAATGGCAGCGGCACGATTTCCGGTGGATTGCTCGCGCCGCTGGTCAACGGCACCGTGCAACTCAGCGACGGTGAAGTGTCCGGCGCCGAGTTGCCGATGGAACTGCAGAACCTGCAACTCACCGCGCTGATTGCCGGCGAATCGGTACGCCTCGACGGCGGCTGGAAAAGCGGCAAGAACGGGCAGGGCAGCCTCAACGGCAACGTCGCCTGGGGGCAGGCGCTGGTGGTCGATCTGGCGTTGAAGGGCACGCAATTGCC
Source organism: Pseudomonas sp. B21-041 (assembly GCF_024748675.1). Taxonomy (NCBI): domain Bacteria; kingdom Pseudomonadati; phylum Pseudomonadota; class Gammaproteobacteria; order Pseudomonadales; family Pseudomonadaceae; genus Pseudomonas; species Pseudomonas sp. B21-041. The sequence continues at coordinate 4,026,029 of NZ_CP087175.1, read as the reverse complement.
GGTCACCGTCGAGCCCTATGCCAAGCTCGAAGTGGCGCCGGACCTGAAGATTTCCATGGCCGGCGACGAGCTGAAAATCGCTGGCAAAGTGCAGGTGCCCAAAGGCGAAATCACCGTGCGCGAATTGCCGCCATCAACGGTGAAAGTCTCCGATGACACGATCATCGTCGGCGCGCAGACCGAAGAGGGCAAACCGCCGATGGCGATGAAAATGGACATCGACGTGGTGGTCGGCGAAGACAAACTGGCCTTCGCTGGATTTGGCCTGACTGCCAACGTGAAAGGCCATGTGCACATCGGCGACAACATGGACACCCGTGGCGAACTGTGGCTCAACGACGGCCGCTACAGTGCCTACGGCCAGCGCCTGCAAGTGCGCCGTGCGCGTCTGTTGTTCGCCGGCCCCCTCGATCAGCCGTATCTGGACATCGAAGCGATCCGCCAGACCGACGACGTGATCGCCGGTATTCGCCTGAGCGGCAGCGCCGAGCAGCCGACCACACAGATCTTCTCCGAGCCGGCGATGAGCCAGGAGCAGGCGCTTTCCTATCTGGTCCTCGGCCGACCGCTGAGCACCAACGGCGAAGACAACAACATGCTCGCGCAAGCGGCGTTGGGTCTGGGCTTGATGGGCAGTTCCGGGGTCACCAGCAGTCTGGCCAAGGATCTGGGGATTCAGGACTTTCAGCTGGACACCGCAGGCAGCGGCGATGCCACCAGTGTGGTGGCCAGCGGTAATATTACCGAGAAGCTCAGTTTGCGTTATGGCGTTGGCGTGTTTGAACCGGCCAGCACCATTGCGCTGCGCTATAAGCTGAGCAAGAAGGTTTACGTCGAAGCGGCCAGTGGCGTGGCCAGTTCGCTGGATATTTTCTACAAGCGCGATTTCTAGATCGCGCTTTCTCCTGAACCGAGTCGCTTCAATCGCTGGCAAGCCAGCTCCCACAAGCTTCTGTGGCGTACATGATTGTTGTGTGCGCCAAGGACTTTGTGGGAGCTGGCTTGCCAGCGATGGCGTCTTCTCAGTCAGCCACTGGCGCGCGGCACACCAGGGAGGCCCGCTCGTAGTTCAACGCCTTGTCCCGCTCGGGCAGTGCATACGACGCCTCGCAGCGCTGGCCTTGCCAATTGATGGTCAGGGTGCCGGCGTCGTCCGCGACCAGCGCCAGTGCCTTGCCGCTCGGGTCGGAGATCGCCAGTTGCTTGCCGGCGGCGTCCTCCAGTGCGGCGCCAAACGGGATCGGCTGGTGGTGCGCGTCGAACAGAGAAAACTGCACCCGGCGTCCGGTTTTGCTCGCGTAGCGCGCTAGCACCACGGCACCACGGCGCGGTACCACTTGCTGGGTGGCGTTTTCAATTTCAAAGTCGCCGCCCAGGTCGCGGGTGTCGAGGCTGATCCAGTTGACCCGATACGGCTGCGCATTGGACACCACAGCGAATCCATTACCGGCGGTTTTCGCGCCCGAGAAACTGGCAATCTTCACGTCTTTGACACCGTCGACCTGCGCCAGCGCAAAAGTCTCACCGACGGTCTGCCCCAGGTTGATCCCGCCCGCGTGGCCGACAATCGATCCGGCCACGTTGAGACTCTGCGAGTTGTAGCCACGGCCCTGACTGTAGCCGGCGCTGATGTCCATCACTGGGGTTCGCGTGCTGAGGTTGGCCGACCCCGTACTGCCGCCGGTGCGACTGTTGCCTCCCTGCACTGAGTAATAGGTGTCGCTGTCTTCGGACAGGTAACCGTTGATGCCGACCTGGGTGCTGCTGTCATCTTTCTGCGTGCTGGCCGAAACGAACGCTCGCGGCGCGCGGGGCTTTGAGCCCAGCGGAAACGACACTGAGAGATTGAACAAAGTGTCGTTGTTCGCCGGGCCGTAGTTGCCGACATCCTTGGTGTAAGTCGCGCTGAGGTTGTAGCTGACGTCAGCCCAATAATTGCTGTAACCGGCCGACAGGCTCTGCGAACCGCCGCGGCCCCAATAGCGCTGATCACTGGCGTTGAGGTAGATGCTGCCGAACTGCTGATTGCGCCCCAGGCTCTGGTTGACAGTGAGGTCGGTGCGGGTTTTCGAGTTGCCGCTACGCTGCTCACCCTCACGGCTTAGCTCTTCGACGTGTTCGCTCAAGGTGCGATAGCCCTCGGTCGAATAGCGATAAGCGGCGAGGGTGAAGTTGGTGTCAGTACCGGTAAAGGTCTTGGCGTACAACGCGCGCAGGCTGTTGCCCTTGAGCGTCTGGCCGAAGGTGCGACTGCTGGAGTGGGTCAGATCGAGCGAGATCGCCCCGATGGCAGTGTTGCGACCGGCGCCGATCGACAGTGCCTGAAAATCCTCGGTGGCCTGAGTGCCGACAATCGCCGACAGGTTACTGCTGACGCCATAAGCCACGGTGCTGCTGATAAATTCCGGCGTTTGCTGGTCATCGCTGTTGCTGTTGTAGCGGCCCGCCGAAACGCTGTACTTCAACTGGCCTTCGCGCACCATGATCGGCAGGCTTGAAAAAGCCTGCACCGTGACCCGGCGCCGGCCATCGGCTTCGATTACGGTGATTTCCAGATCGCCGTTGGAGCCGCTGGGGTAAATGTCGCTGATCTCGAACGGCCCGGGCGGTACGTTGGCGGTGTACAGAATGTAATTGTTCTGGCGAATCTCTACCGTGGCGCTGGATTGCGCAATGCCGCGAATCACCGGCGCATAGCCGCGCTCACTGTCGGCGCGCATGCCGTCGTCGGAGGCCAGTTTCAGGCCGCGATAACGCACGCTGTCGAACAGGTCGGCGTCGGAGAAAATATCCCCGGCACTGAACTGGCCCTTCAGCGCGGTGACGTCATGTTGCAGGTAGCTGCGGTTGCTCTTGAACGTACTTGGCTGGCCGGTGCTGCTGTTGAAGTTCGACTCGTTACGCAGGCGCCAGCCGCCAAGGTTTATGCCGTTGCGCAGGCCGACGTTATTGGCAATCGTGGTCTGGGCATCGGTGCTGTTGCGGTTGCTGCTCACCTGATAATTGATGAACGCTGCGGGTACGCCTTCGTCCCACAGCGCCGGATCGACATAACCACGGCGGCCACGCTCCATGGCACTTTGCGGCACGCTGACCAGCAAACGCAGGCGCGGCACGTCATAGCGCACGGTGGCATGATCGATCAGCGCGGGCAGGTCGAGGCAGGCATCCGCATCGGCGACGTCGAGTTTGCCGCTGGCTTGCAGCTTGCCAATATCCACGCCCAGTTGCTTGAGCATGTCCAGAGTCAGACAGGCTTGGACCTTGTGACTGTCGGGGAGACGCCGAAAGGCGATATCGCGGCGGCCCACCAGCATATCGTTGCCATACAGATCGACCCGGTAAGTGCCGGGGAGCACGCGGCTGCCGGCGAGCAGCGATTGCAGGTCGATGGCAGACGTCGCGCCTTGCAGAAACGAGGTATTGAATTGCTCTTCGGCGTCAGCCAGACAGGTTGTGCTGAAGACCAGAGCAACCGAAAACGGTGCCAGGCCATCGCGCTTGAATAAAAACATGCAGGAACCCTATATCACCTCCGATACGAACTAACGGAGCGAAGAGAAATACAGTGAAAGTGCGGCTGTTAAAGCAGCACGCGAGTCATGGCGATTCTTTATCCAGGCTGGCGCTTACTGCGGCGCTGCCGGAAAGTTGCGCGACATAACGGTCTCTGGCGCCGTAGTCGTTGATGCTGCTGAACAACAGGCGCGGGGAACCTGCCGTGTGAAGTTGTTTGAGAACAAACTCTTTTTCTTCGCCAGGGGCGATCATCATCGAGTCGAACGGATGCTCGCGTGTGGCGCCGGATTGCACAGTGATGTCGGCAATCGAGACGTGATAAACCCCGGGATTACTCACCACCAGTACGCTCTTGCCGGCGCGCTCGGTCAGTCGCCAGGTCAGCTCGGTCGGGGCCTGATAAGCGTTGTTGTTCAGGCCGCCAGGGCGGAAGAACACCTTGATCCGTTGGCGCACCGCCAGTTGCAGGGTGTTCGCGGTTTTCGCCGACTGCGGGATCTCCTGCACGTTCAACCACACCACCGACTCGCGGTCTTTGGGCATACCGGTGCCTTCGTAGATGACCCGCAGAATCTGTTGTTCTCCGTCGCTGACGCGCACCAGCGGTGGAGTGACGGCAAAGGGCACAGAGGCTTCGTCGCTGTCGGTATCGACCCAGGACTGAATCAACACGTCTGCACCGCTGTTGCGCACGGTGATGCCGGCTTCTTTGTGCTTGCCGTCGAATATCAGTCGAGTGCTGCTCAGGGAAATGCCAGCCATGGCCTGATTGACGGCGAGCAGGCCCAGAAGGCCGACGCAAAGGGACAGGGAAGGACGTAAAAACATGAAGAATTACCGCGCAGAGTGAAAGAAAGTGCGGGACCGTTCGGCCCCGCACAGTGCTCGATGAATCGCGCGATTTATTCGTATTGCAGGGTGAACGGCAGGGTCGCGTCGCCACGGCCGGCAACGGCCAGTTTCGGATCGACGGTGGTCACGTAGGCGGCCGAGAATTTCAGCGTGGTGTTGCTGTCCTGCAGGGTGTTTTCGATGCGCGCGGTAGTCGGCGAAGTCAGGTCGATTACTGCACCGTTGGCATCAAGCAAGGCGATACCGATACCTTTTGCCGAGCCCAGGCCGTCGATCAGTTTCAAGACCTTGGTGCCGGTTTCGATACCCGAGCCTGCGCCCTTGGTTGGTTCGAAGATCATTGCCACTTTGGTGCCAGCGTTGCAGTTGATCTTCATGTCGAAGTTCTCGACGCTCAGCGTGCCGTTGCCTTTTGGCGCGGTGGCGGTGCCCATGTCCTTGATCGACACTTCGCCCATGTTCACCGAAATGGTCTTGTCCTTGCCGGCGCCTTCGACCGAGCAGGCATCGTTGTTGATGGTGCCGGTGAAGTTGATGGTGCCGCTGCCAGCCTTGGTAGGCACAACCGGATCGGCCGCCAGGACATTAGCGGCAGCGAAGATCGACAGGGCGAGAAGCGTGCGAGACAGCTTTTTCATGTTGCTTTTCCATTGGTGGGGTAAAGACAACACGATAAAACCCGGTTGGGCGCTGCAACATCAGACAATCCCTAGAAACCAGCAAGTTGCGAGGGGCAACAGTCTGTCAATTGAACAAGTTGCGTTCGATGCAGTAAGTCAGCAGCTCCTGATCACTGCTGACATCCAGTTTGCGCATGGCCGAAATCTTCTGCGTGCTGATTGTCTTTGCACTTCGATTCAGACCTCGGGCGATTTCATTGACGCCTTGCCCCTGAACAAACAAGCGCAGGATTTCATGTTCCTTGGGCGATAGACGGGAGAAACGTTCATCGAGATCGGCGCCATCGTCCAGCACCGAAGTCGGCGTCGTTCGATGGCCGCTTATGCGCTTGCCCTTGGCGATGGCTTTGAGCGCCACTTCTATTTCAACGTGCAACTGGCTTTTCTGAATGACTGCAAGTACGCCGAGTTCTTGCAGGCGGGTCAGGATCAACGGGTTGGAAATCATGGTCAGCACCAGCACCCGCACTGCGGGAAAGTGTCGGGTCACGTACTCCACCAGTTTCAGGCCATCACCGTAGGGCGAGTCACCGGGCATGTTGAAGTCGGTGATCAGCAGATCCACCGGTTGTGACCTCAGCAGCTTGATCAAACCATCGGAACACACGGCCTCGCCGACTACGCTGAAGCGCCGGTCGCGCTCGACCAGTTCCCGCACCCCCAGCAGGACGATGGGATGATCATCGGCGATGACAACGTTGAAGGTTTCCATGAGTGCTTTATCCAGAGTGAAATTATTCAAGGGCGTCGAGCAGGTCAGTCAGGCGCGCCAGTTGTTGACGAACCTCTACGGCCAGCGCGGGAGTCACCGACATGCCGGTCAGGCGGCATTCCAGTGCAACGAAAGCTTGGGCCAGCGCCTCGACCTGCACCGCACCCAACGCACCGGCCATGCTGTGCAGTTGCTGCGCGACGCTGTTGGCGTCGGCGGCATCCAGCGCGCTGAGGGTGGTCTGAATATCCTTGTGCAGTGTCGAGACAAACAGCTCGCGCATCTTCGGCGATAGCGCTGGCGGGATGTCAGCGACCTGCGCGATCGGAATCTGGCAGTGGCTTTGCAGTTGCGCGCGCAGCGTCGCCAGGTTCAGCGGTTTGACCAACCATGCGTTCATACCCACAGCGGCGCAGCGTTCGCCTTCTTCGCGCAAGGCGTTGGCGGTAACACCGATGATCGGCAGCGTTGCATCCTGTTCGCGCAAGGCTGTGGTCAGCTCATAGCCGTTCATGATCGGCATGTTGACGTCGGTCAGCAGCATATCGAAGCGCCCCGGCGCCCATCGCTCCAGCGCCTGTTCGCCGTTGGTAGTGACAACCACCGAGCAGCCTAGTGCCTCCAGTTGTTCCTGGATGACCGCTGCGTTGATCACATTATCCTCGGCCACCAGCACGCGCAGGTTCAGTGCTCGGGTATTTTCCTGCTGCTCGGGTACGCGCCGCTGATGGGCGTCGTGCCTTGCCAGCGCGATCGCCCAGCCAATCGCGCGCACATCGTCGGCATCGACCTGCCAGCCGCTGCCGCTGATCTGTGCCGGGTTGGGGCCGCCCGGTATTGCGACGATTCGCTGGCCATCGAAAACCGTGGCGTGGGTCAGCGGCGCAAGATCCACCAGCAGCGCGGAAGACGACGGCAACTCGTGCGTCACCAGACGGCAATCCAGACCAAAGCGGTGCAGCCAGCCGAGCAGATGCTGCGCCAGTTCGGCGACCGGTGCGCGCACGTAAACGGCGGCGCTGCCGGCCTCGAAGGCCGGGCAATCGGCGAGCCTGCCCGGCGCGCAATCCAGCGCCAGTTGCAGGTTGAAGCGACTGCCCAGGCCCGGTTCGCTGACCACATTCAACTCGCCATGCATCAACTCGCACAGCCATTTGCAAATGGCCAGACCGAGACCCGCACCGGCATGACTATCGGCTTCATTGACTTGATAGAAAGGGTCGAACAATTGCTCTTGCTGTGCCTGGGAAATACCCACGCCGGAATCGCTGACCTGCCACTGCACCTCGGCGCGGCCGCCAGTGCTTTGCAGCACCACAACGCGCACCACAACGCGCCCGTTATCGGTGAACTTGATCGCGTTGCTCAGCAGGTTGTTGAGGATCTGGCGAATGCGTTGCGCATCACCGAGCAGTTGATCCGGCAATGCCGCATCAATGCAGGCGTACAGTTGCAGACCTTTGCCTCGGGCAAACGCGCCGTAGCTGCGCACCACGTCTTCGGTCAGCTCCAGCGGGCAGAACGGCTGAAGCTCAAGGTTCATCTGCCCGGCCTCGATTTTCGACACATCCAGCACGTCGCTGATCAGTTTGAACAGGCTGGCGGACGAGCGCTGAATGGTTTCCAGATAGGCCTGCTGACGCGGCGCGAGATCGGTCAGGCCAAGCAGTTCCAGGGTGCCGAGCACGCCATACAGCGGCGTGCGGATTTCATGGCTCATGGTTGCCAGAAAACGGCTTTTTGCCTGATTGGCCGAATCGGCCGCCTGACGGGCGACTTCCAGTGCCGCTGCATCTTCGACATGGCGGGTGACATCGTGCAGCGCACACAGCCACGCGTCCTGGCCCTGATAACGGGTGGCGATGAAGGCCACGTGCAAATGCCGGCCGTCGATCTCAAGCTCCGCGTGGCCATGGCCGGTCGCGCCTTGTTGTTCGAGCAGGCTGATCAATTCCTGGGTGTCGTGCCATTGCTGGGCGCGCTGGTTTTCCAGCAAGACCTGATGATCACGACGGCTGATCACGCACAGGCCGGTCGGTGCGGTATCGATGACCGCACGGCTGAACGCTTCACTTTCGGCGATGCTTGCGTGGGCACTTTGTGCGGGCAAAATCACCCGTTGCGCGTACCAGCGATTCAGCGCTCGGCCACTGCCGAGCACTACCAGCACCAAGCCCAGCAGACACAGCAATGGCCATAATGCGTAATCGAGAAAACTCTGCACGCTGATCACATAGATCGCCGTCCAGTGCCGTTCACCGGGGCTGCTCAGCTTGAACACCAGACCGTCGCGGGTCAGGTTTGCGCCTTCATTGAGCACCCGATCAGGCTTGAGTTCGCCGATCAACACTGTGCCGCTGGGCGTGATCAGGGTGAAGTCATCGTAGATCGACCATTTCATCAAACGCTCGATATTGTTGACTTGCGAGAGCTTCAGCAGCGAGCCGAGCACTACCCAGGAATTCGCCCTTTCAATGGTCAGCGTCGGTTTGCTCAGGTTGATCCGTACATAAGCGAGCAGGCTCGGCGTCACGTTGTCGTCCGCAGCGAACGGGTAGGGCGCCCACTGCACTTGCGCTGAAGTCTGCGCGCGCCGTTGCAGATTCTTCTGGGTCATGATCTCGACGAAGGTGCTGATTTGCGTTGGCCCCGCACCTCGCAGACGACCGGCGGCGGGCACGGCGATATCGAAATTGTCCGGGCCGTTGAGCAGGATCACCTGCGGCGACTGGTAATGCGAGGCCGCCCAGAAGGCGCTGTAATACGCTGCCAGATAGCTGCCGAGGGCAAACACCTTGGGGTGTTGGCTGGGAGCGATTCGCTCGGGATCGATCTTGACGCTGAATGGCAGCGAGAACGGCAGCCCACGGCCTTCATAAATGTTCGGCCCTTCTTCGGGCAAACGCTTTTGCACCACCGGCGGCGCCACGGTTTCCGGGAAGTACTCGCCCTTGTCGCTGGCCCGTGAGATATCGCCGAGAAACGCTTCCTGCTCGCGAATGTTTTCCATCAGCCGGGCGAAGTGGAACTGCATGGTATCGCGCTGTTCTTCGACCATGCGCTGCACGCCGAGATAGCTGATGCCCAGCAACAGCAAAACCAGCGCGCCGAGGATCAGCATGCCCTTGTTCAGGCGCAGTGAACTGCTGGCGAGTTTTTCCAGCAAGGCATTGGGATGCGGCATCAACACGCCCGGTCAAAGAAAGTGATTACGCGAGTGAACATGGATGGCCTCGATGGCAAGTGGTGATTGTCCACTGCATTGTGCCGGTCACCAGACATTCGCCGGGCCGTCGTGGCTGAGCAACTGCTGGAACTGCTCCGAAGACACTGCGTGGGAAATCAGGAAACCCTGAACCTGAGTGCAGTCGATCTTACGCAACAGAGCAAGTTCTTGCGCGGTTTCCACGCCTTCGGCCACCACCGTCAGGCCCAGTTGCCGACCCAGGGTGACGATGCTGGTCAGCGCTTGCGCCAGTTCGGCGTTGCTGTTGCAACCCTGGACCAGTGCACGGTCGATTTTCAGCTCGGTAAACGGCGCCGACACCAGGTTCATGTAGGCGCTGTAGCCTTTGCCGAAATCATCCTGAGACAAGCCGAAACCCTTGATCCGCAAGCGACAGGCTCCGGCGTAGAAATTGCTGATGTCGTCGGGCACCGAGCATTCCATCAGCTCGAAACAGATCCGCGCCGGCAGACCGTTGTGTTGCAGGACAAAGGCGAGGATGCGATCGGGCAGGTCGTGGCTGTTGAGCAAGTGCGTGGGCAGATTGATCGACACCGGAATGTCATAGCCTTGCTGGCGCCATATTGCCTGGGCGGCAATCGCCTGTTCCAGCATGCGCCAGAGCAGATGTTCTTCAAGGTCGTGGGCGATCAGCACCGGCAGAAATAACCCCGGTAACAACATGCCATGTTCGGGGTGCACCCAGCGCACCAGTGCTTCGGCGGCGACGATGCGGCCATTGTCCAGCGCCTTCTTGGGTTGAAACCAGGCTTGCAGCTCACCGTTGTCCAGCGCGCGCAAAATGCTCTGCCGATCAATACCGGTATGCGCGGCAACAGGCGCGTCCTGACGCAACGCCTGCAACTGCTCGATCAGGCAGTGCAATGCCGCGCTGTTGACCGGTTTGGAAATCAGCCCGATGACCTTCACCTGCAGATTGCTCGCCACCAGGCTCGCACCCATCAGCATGCGCCGCGAGGCGGCGCTCATGATCGCCAGTGCCGGGCGCGATTTCTGCATCGCGAGGCCCTGAATGAACTGCACGCCGTCCATGCCCGGCATCAACAGATCGGTAAGCACCAGATCGAATTCGCGATTTTGCAGGCGGTGCAGGGCTTCTTCGCCGTCCCGGGCAAATTCCAGATCGAACACGCCCAGCGCATTGAACAGGTTCTGCAAGTACAGATGCTGAAATGGGTGATCTTCGACAATCAGTAGGCTAGAGGACTTCATCGGCGACTCGTTGGTAGGGAGCCAGTGCGGTCGACAAGGCTCGCAACGTGAAAGGTTTGATCAGGCAGTGATTCATGCCGGCGGCCAGGCACAACGCCTCTTCACCGCGCAGGGCGTTGGCGGTGGCGCCGATGATCGGCGTGGTGCAGCCCAGGTGTCGCAGGGCCTTGGCCAGTTCGTAGCCGTTGAGATGTGGCATGTTCACGTCAGTCAGGACGACATCGAAGCTGTCGTCCTGCCAGAGTGACAAGGCTTCTTCGCCATCGCTGGCCAACGTCACCGTGCAGCCCAGTTCCTGCAATTGGTCACGCAGGATCAGTTGGTTGATCGCATTGTCTTCGGCGACGAGGATGTGCAGGTGTAACGCCGCCAGCACCTGGGTTTGAGCGGGGTGTTGATGCTCGATGACGGGACCGCCCTGCGCTTGGCACACCGCCTGGCGGATCGCGGCCAGATCGTTCAGGTTGACGAGCCAGCCGTCGCCTTTGCTCAGCGACTCCCACGCGCCATCGCCGCTCGCCAGAATACGTGGCCCTGCCCAGCGCAGTTCTCGGCGCTGTTCCATCGGCGCAGGCCACAACTCAAGCAACACGCCATCGTCGGCACCGTCGTGGCTGGCCGGTGCGCCGATATGCGGCAGAGCGCCCCAGCGGCGCAACCAGCCAGCGAGGCTTTCGGCCAGCTCGCGCACTGGCGACACCACGTAAACGGTATCGGCCGCGAGCTTCGCCTTGCCCTCAGGCTGCGCATTACCCGAGCGCTGCTCCAGCGGCAAGGTCAGGGAAAAACTGCTGCCCAGCCCCGGCTCGCTGACCATGCGCAGGGTGCCATCCATCAGATGGGTCAGGCGCAGGCAAATCGGCAGGCCCAGCCCGGTACCGGCAACCTCATGGCTGTTGCCTTGGGTCTGGTAGAACGGTTCGAAGATGAAGGCCTGATCCGCGTGGGCAATCCCGCGCCCGGTGTCCGAGACCTGCCATTGCACGCAAACGCGTTCGCCTTCGCGGGTCAGCACTTTGACCCGCAACACCACGCGCCCGGAATCGGTGAATTTGACCGCGTTACTCAACAGATTATTGAGGATCTGCCGTAAGCGACTGACATCGCCGATCAAGCTGTCGGGCAATTGCGGGTCAAAGCAGGCGTACAGCTGCAAGCCTTTGCTCTGTGCCGCCGCCGCGTATCCTTGAACGGCTTCTTGGGCGAGCGCCACGACGGAAAAATCACTCAGTTCCAGCGCCAATTGCCCGGCCTCGATTTTCGACACATCGAGCACGTCGCAGATCAATTGCAGCAGGGTCGCCGACGATCCTTCGATCGCTCGCAAGTAACCTTTCTGCTGAGCGTCGAGCCGGGTCCGAGCGAGCAACTCCAGAGTGCCGAGCACGCCATACAGCGGCGTGCGGATTTCGTGGCTCATGGTCGCCAGAAACAGGGTTTTCGCTTCGTTGGCGGCATCGGCCGACTGGCGCGCCTGCTCCAGCGCCGCTTCGATCTGTCGGCGTGCGCTGATGTCGCTGAAGGCGCAAAGCAACACGTCTTCGCCCTTGTAGCGGGTCGGCGCGCAGCTCAGGTACAGGTGGCGACCGTCGGCGGTCTCGAAGTAGTCGGTCAGGCATGGCGCGTTTTCCGCGAATGCAGCCCGGATCCAGCCGGGGCCGAGTTGTTCGCTGCAGGCGCCCAGCCATTGCTGCGCGAGGGTATTTTCCAGCACCACTTGAGCATCGCTGCGGCGTAATACGCAGAGCGCCACTGGCGCGGTCTGGATCACGTCGCGGCTGAACAGCTCACTTTCGACCAACGCTTGAATGCGTTGCAGGGTCGGCATGATGAAGCGATGTTCCAGACGCCGGATCAGCAGCCAGACCAAGCTGATACTGGCCACGCAGAAGGCCAGCGCGCCAAGCATCTGTGGCCACAACGCCCACAACACTGCGAGCAAGTCGATGGAATAGGTCAACTGCCAGTCCGACGATTTCAGCTGTTTGCGCAACACCAATTGCTCGGGCAGCCAGCCGTCTCCGACGAAGCCGAAGAAATCCTGTTGGCGCAACAGCGGCAGATCCTGCCCGGGCGGCGGCTTGTGGCTGTTGCTGAAGAGTGGCATGCCTTGCGAGTTGAACATGGTGAACTCGCCGGCGCTATGGTCGCTCAATGCGCTGGAGACTTCGCGGTCGTCCATTTCCAGACCGAGCCAGCCGGAATCGAGGTCGCGATCATCCAGACGAATAAAAATGTACAGCTGCGAGTGCCCTTGCGAATTGTGGGTCAGCCAGATTTCTTTGAGGGCGCTGGTGTTGTCACGCTTGAGGGTTTCCAGGCGATCAAGCATCGCACGCGGAAAATCGCCGGCCATGGGCGTCGTGTTGTACAGACGCCAGACCTGCACCTTGGCGCCGCTGCTGACGTAGAGCAGGTTCAGTTTGCGCGCCTGCAGGTAGTCGCGCATGCGCTGGGTCAGCCAGATGCTCCATTGCTTGCCCGGGGGTTGTCCGAGCAACAGTCGAATTTCCTCTTCGGACAGCGGCGCGCTTAACGCAGTCTGCCGAGTCGCCGACAAACTCAGGCTTTCCAGCAGCGCCTCGCGCGTAGTGAAAAACGTATGCGCCTCGGCAATGGCGCTGCTCATGTAGCTGCGCCGCTGGGAGATCTCATTGTTGAAGGTGAACAGCAGAAAGCTGTACACGCCACCGAGGATGCCCACCAGCAACACCCACGCAAAAATGCGCAACAAACGTCGCGCAGCATGGGGCGTGGACAGGACCGGGCTGATCTGGTGGAGGTAATTCTTCAATCGCATGCCGGCACAGTAGGGGTGGCCGGGGGCGGCGAAAATCAGACGATTCTTAAAGACTTCACAAGTAATTGACGATGAAAGTCACTTCGGTATTGGCGCTGCCCGCGCTGAGTTCTTCATTGCCCAGGCGGTAATAAGCGGCTGACAACGGGATCTTGAAGTTGAGCCCGGTGGTGTTGAAAGCATCGAACGGGTAGGTCGTGTCGAAAGCGATCGGCTGGCCCGCTTCATTCATCACTTGCAGGCCGATGCCTTTGGCGGTGGACCCGGCATTCAGTGCGACGATGCCCTTGGTCGCGTCGATCACTGGCGTGTTGGCCTTGAGCGAATAGGTGACTTTCTTGATGCCGGTCTGGCATTGGTTCAGGGCGATATCGAAGCGCACCGTGCGCGGCTTGGCGCCGGCTTCGCGAAATTCATGAAGTTGATAATCGTCGCCCATGGCCACCGGGACGGAAGGTGTCTCGCAGGAGGCGGCGTTCAGTACGATGGGGTTCATCAGGTTGAGTTTTTTCAGGATCAGATCATCGTCCTGCAGGCTGCCCAGATACCCCGCATCGATGTTGACTTTCGACGCCAGCTCGCCGGTCTTGACGATTTCCAGGCGCACCGAGTTTGCACCGAAGCCATAGCTGGTGTTGGGCGCGATGGCCTGCGGCGCTGATTGGTAGCGGTCTAGCGCGGCAAACCAGACCCGGTAGGAAAGCCCGCTTTTGCCTAACGGAAAAAGAGTTTCCGTACCGCTGGCGGTGCCTAACTTCGGATTCATCAGAATGCCGAACATGGACGTCTTTGAGCAGCTCCAGATGTGAGCGGTCGACTGCACGGTGTCCTGATAAACCACGGTGCCATTGGGTGTGTCGGCAGGAATGGTCAGGGTTGAACTGGCCAGGCTGGCGCCGAAGTTGAGCGTGTCGAGTTTTGAGTCGACTACCACACAACTGCCGGCCATCGCGTTCGAAGCGCAGGCAAACAGAGTGACTGCGATAGAGAGCAGGAGCGGGCGGTGGAGTTTGAAACGCTTCATTAGTAGGGCTTTACGTGTCGGCCGATGAGCGGCGTACGTTAGCCACGGCACTCGAGCCTGGACATCAGGCGATTCCTAGAATGCGGTCGCCCATGCAACACAAAAACCCACTCCACTGGTCAACTAACTACCAAGCCTCCTAACTATTCCATTGACATTCGCTGCCTAGGCAGTAACATCTCGACATACATTCACTGCCTAGGCAGTTATTAGGTGAGCAAATGAAGCATTTCACCCCGGACGAATTCAAACACTGCCATCTCGGCCTGTTGCTTGGCCGTGCTGCGCTGCTCAAGGACCGGATCATCGATACCCACATGGAACCCCACGGCATCACGGCCGCGCAGTTCAAGGTGTTGATCATCATGGCTCAGTTCGGCGTCGACACCCCGGCCGAGCTGTGCCGGCACCTGTCGCTGGACAGTGGCTCGATGACGCGCATGCTCGATCGTCTGGAGCAGAAAGGCTTTCTGGCTCGCCAGCGCAGCGAAGGCGATCGCCGTCAGGTGCAACTCAAGCTGACCGAGCAAGGCCAGCAACTGGCCGATCGCCTGCCGCACATCGGCGCCGATGCGATGAATGAACTGGCCGGCGCCGTCACCCCGGACGAGTTGAAGACCCTGGAATACATCCTCAAGAAAATTCTGCTGGCAGCCGGTGACCCGATCACCATCCAGCGGTTAGGTGAACACAATGAGCGGTAAAACCTTGCGCAGCAGCCTGACGCTGGTGCTGTCGGCGATGATCCTCGCCGGTTGCGCCAACTACAGCGGCCTCGACACTTCGGGCGCGAGCCTCGATGCGAAAAATCTGAAAGTCGGCCAGTCTCTCAACGGCGTGACCCTGTCGCCGGCCGCCTGGCCGAAAAGCGACTGGTGGACCAGCCTCGGTGATCCGCAGCTCGACGGTCTGATCCGCGAAGCGCTGCACGACAGCCCGGACATGCAGATCGCTGAAGCCCGAGCCCATCAGGCCAGCGCCGCCGCGTATGCCGCCGACGCCGAACGCTATCCGACCCTCGACGCCAGCGCCGGCATCAGCCGTTCGCGTCTGGCCAAGGATCAGGACCCGCGAGGGCAGGGCGATGCCTACGCCACCGTGCGTAACGTCAGCGCTGGTTTCAATTACAACTTCGACCTCTGGGGCGGCCAGCGTGATGCGTGGGAAGCCGCACTGGGCCAGGCTCGCGCCGCTGAGGTCGATCGTCAGGCTGCACAACTGACCCTCGCCGCCGACGTCGCTCGCGCTTACAGCGATCTCGGTCAGGCGCACATCGTTTATGACCTGGCCAACGAAGACCTCAAACGCACCAAGCAGATGCTCGACCTGAGCCAGCGTCGCCTGAGTTCCGGGATCGACAGCCAGTACCAGTTCCAGCAAACCCAGAGTCTGGAAGCCAGTTCCGAAGCCAGCCTGATCGACGCAGAAAAACGCCTGAACAGCGCCAAGATCGCCTTGGCCGTACTGCTCGGCAAAGGCCCGGATCGCGGCAACGAAATTGCCCGACCGAAAGTCCTGCAAGCCAGCGCTGTCGCCGTGCCGTCGGTGCTGCCGGCGGAACTGCTCGGTCGTCGCCCGGATCTGGTCGCTGCGCGCTGGCGCGTTGAAGCGGCGAGCAAGGATATCGACTCGGCGAAAACCCGCTTCTATCCCAACTTGAACCTGTCGGCCTCGGCCGGTGCCGAGTCCTTGTTGGGTGATGCGATGTTCGGTTCGGCCAGTCGCTTCTTCAACATTGCCCCGACCATTTCGGTGCCGATCTTCGACGGCGGACGCCTGCGTGCCAACCTCGATGCGCGCGACGCCGATTACGATCTGGCGGTGGCGCAGTACAACAAAAGTCTGGTGAAAGCACTGGGCGATGTCAGCGACACGCTCAACCAGTTGCGTGACATCGGCCGGCAGATCGGTGCGCAGCAACACGCCACCGACATCGCTCAGGACTCTTACAACACCGTCGTCCAGCGTTACGGTTCCGGCATCGGCAACTACCTGGACGTGCTCAGCATCGAGCAGCAATTGCTGCAGGCCCAGCGTCAACTGGCCACCCTCAATGCCGAGCAGATCGACCTGTCGATTCAACTGATGCAAGCGCTGGGCGGCGGCTTCCAGGGGCAAACCCTGACCGCAGCCAACGCCACCCCAGCCACGCCGCACAACTAATTCAAGGTACTTGTCATGGCCACTGCCGAAAATACCCAAGCTCAAGGCAACACCCCGGACACCGGCAACCCGCGCAAACGCAAAGTGATGCTGCTGGTGCTCGCCGTTGTGGTTGCGCTCGCCTGCGCCGGCGTCTGGGCGTATCACGAATTCATCGGGCGCTTTAACGAAAGCACTGACGACGCCTACGTCAACGGCAACGTTGTCGAAATCACCCCCCTGGTGACCGGCACCGTGGTCAGCATTGGTGCTGACGATGGTGATCTGGTTCACGAAGGTCAGGTGCTGATCAACTTCGACCCGAACGACGCTGAAGTCGGTCTGCAAAGTGCCCAGGCGAAACTGGCGCGCACCGTGCGTCAGGTACGCGGCCTCTACAGCAACGTTGACGGCATGAAAGCCCAGGTCAATGCGCAACAGGCCGAAGTACAGAAGGCGCAGGACAACTACAACCGCCGGAAAAACCTAGCGCAGGGCGGGGCGATTTCTCAGGAAGAACTGTCCCACGCTCGCGACGACCTGACCTCGGCGCAGAACGCCCTGGCCAACGCCAAGCAGCAGCTGAAAACCACCAGCGCGCTGGTCGATGACACCGTGGTGTCGTCGCATCCGGACGTGATGTCGGCGGCTGCAGATCTGCGTCAGGCCTACCTGACCAATGCTCGTAGCACTTTGATCGCGCCGGTCACCGGTTACGTCGCCAAACGCACCGTGCAACTCGGCCAGCGCGTGCAGCCGGGCACGGCGTTGATGGCGGTGATTCCGCTGGATCAGCTGTGGATTGACGCCAACTTCAAAGAAACCCAACTGCGTGACATGCGCATCGGCCAGCCGGTCGACATCGAATCCGACATCTACGGCAGCGACGTGAAATACAGCGGCACCGTCGACAGCCTTGGCGCCGGTACCGGTAGCGCGTTTGCTCTTCTGCCGGCGCAGAACGCTACCGGTAACTGGATCAAGATCGTTCAGCGTGTGCCGGTGCGGATTCACATCAACGCTGAAGAACTGGCCAAGCATCCGCTGCGCGTTGGCCTGTCGACCAATGTTGAAGTGAACCTGCACGACCAGAGCGGCCCGGTATTGGCACAGCAGCCTCCACAAAAGGCTTCGTTCAGCACCAACGTCTACGATCGCCAGCTGGCCGAAGCCGACGCGATGATTGCGCAACTGATCCACGACAACAGCGCCGCGGTGAGCAAAACCGCGCAACGCTGACCTGCACTGACTTTGTAGGAGTGAGCCTGCTCGCGATAGCGGTGTGTCAGACCCAATTCCTCGACTGATACACCGTTATCGCGAGCAGGCTCACTCCTACAGGGCTGCGGCGACCATCAGGTTTCATAGGATTCACAATGAGCAATAACGCCTCTTTCACGCCGCCCAGCCTGTTGCTCAGCACCATCGGCCTGTCGCTGGCGACGTTCATGCAAGTGCTCGACACCACCATCGCCAACGTGGCGCTGCCGACGATATCCGGCAACCTTGGGGTGAGTTCGGAGCAGGGCACCTGGGTGATCACCTCGTTCGCCGTGAGCAACGCGATTGCGCTGCCGCTGACCGGTTGGCTCAGCCGCCGTTTCGGCGAGGTGAAGCTGTTTCTCTGGGCCACCATTCTGTTTGTGCTGGCCTCGTTTCTCTGCGGTATCTCAACATCGATGCCGGAACTGATCGGCTTCCGCGTGCTGCAAGGTCTGGTCGCCGGGCCGCTGTACCCGATGACGCAAACCCTGCTGATCGCGGTCTATCCGCCCGCGAAGCGAGGCATGGCCCTGGCGTTACTGGCGATGGTCACGGTGGTTGCGCCAATTGCCGGGCCGATCCTCGGTGGCTGGATTACCGACAGTTACAGCTGGCCGTGGATCTTCTTCATCAACGTGCCGATCGGCATCTTTGCGGTGATGGTAGTGCGCTCGCAACTGGCCAAACGTCCGGTGGAAACCAGCCGTCAGCCGATGGATTACGTCGGCCTGATCACGCTGATCATTGGCGTCGGCGCTTTGCAGGTGATTCTCGACAAGGGCAATGACCTGGATTGGTTCGAGTCGAACTTCATCATCATCGGCGCGGCGATTTCGGTGATCGCGCTGGCGGTGTTCGTTATCTGGGAAATGACCGACCAGCATCCGGTGGTCAACCTGCGGCTGTTCGCCTACCGCAACTTCCGCATCGGCACGCTAGTGTTGGTGCTCGGTTACGCCGGGTTCTTCGGCATCAACCTGATCCTGCCGCAGTGGTTGCAGACACAAATGGGCTACACCGCGACCTGGGCCGGTCTGGCCGTAGCGCCGATCGGCATTCTGCCGGTGCTGCTGTCGCCATTTGTCGGCAAGTACGCTAACAAGTTCGACCTGCGTTTGCTGGCCGGACTGGCGTTTCTGGCGATTGGCTTGAGTTGCTTTATGCGCGCCGGATTTACCAATGAAGTGGATTTCCAGCACATTGCGCTGGTGCAGTTGTTCATGGGCATTGGTGTGGCGCTGTTCTTTATGCCGACCTTGAGCATTCTGATGTCGGACCTGCCGCCGAGCCAGATTGCCGATGGTGCTGGTCTTGCGACTTTTCTGCGGACGTTGGGCGGTAGCTTTGCGGCGTCGCTGACCACGTGGATCTGGATTCGCCGCGCGGATCAGCATCATGCGTATATGAGTGAGAGCATCAGCACTTTCGAACCGGCGACTCGCGAGACCTTGAATCATTTGGGCGGGGCGAGCCAGTCGGCTTATGCGCAGATGGATCAGATTTTGACGAGCCAGGCGTACATGCTCTCCACCGTGGATTACTTCACGCTGCTGGGCTGGGGGTTTATGGGGTTGATTCTGATTGTGTGGCTGGCGAAGCCGCCGTTTGCTGCGAAGGCGGGGCCTGCGGCTTCAGGGCACTAAGGTAAAAAACCCCTCACCCTAACCCTCTCCCGGAGGGAGAGGGGACTGACCGTGGTGTGCTTTCGAGGTACGCCGACCTGAGTCACCGATTTGAACTCCGGTTTGGGGAAAGCGTGATTTGAGATCGGGAGTCGAGCGCGGGTTTTGAGCTGCACTCGGTCGGCTCCCTTTCCCCCTCGCCCCCCTGGGGGAGAGGGCTGGGGTGAGGGGGAAGCGATCTTCAGCCGTGCGGCAAAGCCAGCGGCGGGGCGAAGTCGAACGGCGCCAATGCGTAACCGCTTTCATCCACCTGCAACGCCCACCCCTGACGATCCCAATCCCCCAACACAATCCGCTTCGCCGCTTGTTCACCAAGCTGCAACTTGTGAATCGCCGGGCGGTGGGTGTGGCCATGAATCAAGGTTTTCACGCCAAACGCCTGCATGATCCGCGGAATCTCTTCAGGCGTGACATCGACAATGTCATTGGCCTTCATCCGCGTCTGTGCACGGCTTTCACTGCGCAGCTTGCGCGCCAGTTTATGGCGGCTGCTCAAGGGCAGGTTACGCAGGATGAACAGCGTGATCGGATTACGCAGATAACGCCGCAGCTTCATGTAGCCGACGTCGCGGGTGCAGAGGCTATCGCCGTGCATCAACAGCACCGGCTCGCCGTAAAACTGCACGACACTCGGGTCCTTCAACAACGTACAGCCGGCCTGCTTGCAGAAGGCCTTGCCGAGCATGAAGTCGCGATTGCCGTGCATCAGAAAAATTGCCGTGCCGCTGTCGCTCAGTTCGCGCAGGGCCTGGCAGATGGAGCGCTGGAAGGGCGTCATGGCGTCGTCGCCAATCCACGCCTCGAAGAAGTCGCCGAGGATGTACAGCGCACTCGCCGAGCGGGCGCGTCCGGCGAGTAAATCCAGAAACGCCCGGGTAATGTCCGGGCGCTCCTCTTCCAGATGCAAGTCTGAAATCAGCAATATCACGCTTCGATGATCTCGGCTTTCTCGATGATCACGTCGTCTGCTGGTACGTCCTGATGGCCGGCCTTGGAGGTAGTCGCCACGCCTTCGATCTTGTCGACAACGTCAGTGCCTGCAACGACTTTACCGAACACTGCATAACCCCAGCCCTGAGCGGTTTTGGCGGTGTGGTTGAGGAAACTGTTGTTGGTGGCGTTGATGAAGAATTGCGCCGATGCCGAATGCGGGTCCATGGTGCGAGCCATGGCCAGGGTGTACTTCTCGTTCTTCAGGCCGTTGTCGGCTTCGTTCTGGATGCTTGGACGCTTGTCTTTCTTTTCCTGCATGCCAGGCTGGAAACCACCGCCCTGGATCATGAAACCCTTGATCACACGGTGGAAAACCACGTTCTCGTAGTGACCGGCTTTAACATATTCGAGAAAGTTGGCAACGGTGATTGGCGCTTTTTCCGCGTCCAGTTCGATGACGATGTCGCCGAAGTTGGTGGTCAGTTTGACTTGAGTCATGATCGCTACTCTTTATAAGGAATTCGTGGGCAATGGGACATTTCTGCCCGTTACCGGTTCAGCCCGTAGGCCAAGGTGCGCAGTTTAGCGTGACAGGCGCGAATTTCGAGGCTGTTTTTCCAAATCCCTGCGATTAAATGCGCTCCTTTATAGGCCGTGCTCTGTCAGCCCCTTGACAGCATCGGCTATGATAGCGGCTTTGTTTTGTCTGGCCCCCTCTGCGGCCGCGCACATGTAAGTCAAGGATCCTATGAGCAAGCCCACTGTCGACCCTACCTCGAATGCCAAGTCCGGCCCTGCCGTGCCGGTCAATTTCCTGCGGCCGATCATCCAGGCAGACCTGGACTCGGGCAAGCACACCCAGATCGTCACCCGTTTCCCGCCGGAGCCCAACGGCTACCTGCACATCGGCCACGCCAAGTCGATCTGCGTGAACTTCGGCCTGGCCCAGGAGTTCGGCGGCGTCACGCACCTGCGTTTCGACGACACCAACCCGGCCAAGGAAGACCAGGAATACATCGACGCGATCGAAAGCGACGTCAAATGGCTGGGCTTCGAGTGGTCCGGTGAAGTGCGCTACGCCTCGCAGTATTTTGACCAGTTGCACGATTGGGCCGTCGAGCTGATCAAGGCCGGCAAGGCTTACGTCGACGACCTGACCCCTGAGCAGGCCAAGGAATACCGTGGCAGCCTGACCGAGCCGGGCAAGAACAGCCCGTTCCGCGACCGTTCGGTAGAAGAGAACCTCGACTGGTTTGCGCGTATGCGTGCCGGTGAGTTCCCGGACGGCGCCCGCGTGCTGCGCGCGAAGATCGACATGGCCTCGCCGAACATGAACCTGCGCGACCCGATCATGTATCGCATCCGTCACGCGCATCACCACCAGACTGGCGACAAGTGGTGCATCTACCCGAACTACGACTTCACCCACGGTCAGTCGGACGCCATCGAAGGCATCACCCACTCGATCTGCACCCTGGAATTCGAAAGCCATCGTCCGCTGTACGAGTGGTTCCTCGACGCACTGCCAGTGCCGGCGCACCCGCGTCAGTACGAGTTCAGCCGTCTGAACCTCAACTACACCATCACCAGCAAGCGCAAGCTCAAGCAACTGGTCGATGAAAAGCACGTCAATGGCTGGGACGATCCGCGCATGTCCACGCTGTCGGGCTTCCGCCGCCGTGGCTACACGCCGAAATCGATCCGCAACTTCTGCGAAATGATCGGCACCAACCGTTCCGACGGCGTGGTCGACTTCGGCATGCTCGAATTCAGCATCCGTGACGACCTCGACCAGACCGCGCCACGCGCCATGTGCGTACTGCGTCCGCTGAAAGTCGTCATCACCAATTACCCGGAAGGCCAGGTCGAGAACCTCGAACTGCCGCGCCACCCGAAAGAAGACATGGGCGTACGCGCGCTGCCATTCGCCCGGGAAATCTACATCGACCGTGACGACTTCATGGAAGAGCCGCCGAAGGGCTACAAGCGCCTGGAACCGGCCGGTGAAGTGCGTCTGCGCGGCAGCTACGTGATCCGTGCCGACGAAGCGATCAAGGACGCCGACGGCAACATCGTCGAGCTGCGTTGCTCGTACGACCCGGAAACCCTCGGCAAGAACCCTGAAGGCCGCAAGGTCAAAGGCGTGATCCACTGGGTGCCGGCTGCGGCCAGCGTCGAGTGCGAAGTGCGTCTGTACGATCGCCTGTTCCGTTCGGCCAACCCTGAGAAGGCCGAAGACAGCGCGAGTTTCCTCGACAACATCAACCCTGATTCGCTGCAGGTACTCACCGGTTGTCGTGCTGAGCCATCGCTTGGCAATGCACAGCCGGAAGACCGTTTCCAGTTCGAGCGCGAAGGTTACTTCGTTGCGGATTTGAAGGACTCGAAACCAGGTCAGCCGGTATTCAACCGTACCGTGACCCTGCGTGATTCGTGGGGCCAGTGATTCAGCGTCAAGGGAAATAACGTGCTAACGATCTACAACACGCTCACCAAGAGCAAAGAAGTCTTCAAGCCGCTGGATGGCAACAAGGTGCGCATGTACGTCTGCGGGATGACCGTGTACGACTACTGCCACCTTGGCCACGGCCGCAGCATGGTCGCGTTCGACCTGGTGACCCGCTGGTTGCGGTTCAGCGGTTACGACCTGACCTACGTGCGCAACATCACCGACATCGACGACAAGATCATCAACCGGGCCAACGAGAACGGTGAATCGTTCGAAGCGTTGACCGAGCGCATGATCGCGGCGATGCACGAAGACGAAGCGCGCCTGAACATCAAGAAGCCGGACATGGAACCGCGCGCCACGGATCACATTCCGGGCATGCACGCGATGATCCAGACCTTGATCGACAAGGGTTACGCCTACGCCCCGGGCAACGGTGACGTGTACTACCGCGTCGCCAAGTTCATGGGCTACGGCAAGCTGTCGCGCAAGAAAATCGAAGACCTGCGCATCGGCGCGCGCATCGAAGTCGACGAGTCGAAACAGGACCCGCTGGACTTCGTCCTGTGGAAAGCCGCCAAGCCGGGCGAGCCAAGCTGGGAATCGCCGTGGGGCGCCGGGCGTCCGGGCTGGCACATCGAGTGCTCGGTGATGTCCACCTGCTGCCTCGGCGAGACGTTCGACATTCATGGCGGCGGCAGCGACCTCGAGTTCCCGCACCACGAAAACGAAATCGCCCAGAGCGAAGCGGCCACCGGCAAGACCTACGCCAACGCGTGGATGCATTGCGGCATGATTCGCATCAATGGCGAGAAGATGTCCAAGTCCTTGAACAACTTCTTCACCATTCGCGACGTGCTGGAAAAGTATCACCCGGAAGTCGTGCGTTACCTGCTGGTGTCGAGCCACTACCGCAGCGCGATCAACTACTCGGAAGACAACCTCAAGGACGCCAAAGGCGCCCTCGAGCGTTTCTACCACGCGTTGAAAGGCCTGCCGACTGTGGCGCCGGCGGGCGGCGAAGCCTTCGTCGAGCGTTTCACCACGGTGATGAACGACGACTTCGGCACGCCGGAAGCCTGCGCCGTGCTGTTTGAGATGGTGCGTGAGATCAACCGTCTGCGTGAGAGCGATCTTGATGCAGCGGCAGGTCTGGCGGCGCGTCTGAAAGAGCTGGCGAGCGTGTTGGGTGTGTTGCAGTTGGAGGCGGATGACTTCCTGCAGGCGGGCGCTGAAGGGCGTGTCGATGCGGCAGAGGTTGATGCACTGATTGCGGCGCGTCTGGCGGCGCGGGCCGGGAAGGATTGGGCTGAGTCGGATCGGATTCGTGATCAGCTGACGGCGATGGGTGTTGTGCTGGAAGACGGCAAGGGTGGGACTACCTGGCGTCTGGCTGACTGAGATCAGGGACGCGGAGCGTCCCAGGCTGCATTCCCACGCGGAGCGTGGGAACGATCAACAAAACCCGCCTTGTGCGGGTTTTTGTTTGGCCGCCAGAAAAGCCCCTCACCCTAACCCTCTCCCAGAGGGAGAGGGGACTAAATGGGGGATGCTCAAGAAATACATCGACCTGAGCGATTTTTGCCGAATCCATAATCAACTCGGTTTTTCAGGTCGATGCACAACGCCAGACACTTCGGTCAGCTCCCTCTCCCCCTGGGAGAGGGCTGGGGTGAGGGTTGCTTTTGACGTTCGCGTAGGTCTTGATGTCGGCAACGCGTTCAGCCGGATGCTGAGCGGCGACGAATATCGAATGGAGACACCATGGCCAATCACTACCGCGAACTGCTAACCACCCCCGGCGCCACCGGGCTAGTGCTCGCGAGTTCCATTGCACGCTTGCCGCAGGCAATGATCGGCATCGGCATCATCACCATGCTGGTGCAGCAAACCGGGGTGTACTGGCTGGCCGGCGCAGTCGCCGGTACTTTCACCCTGGCCAATGCGTTGCTCGGCCCGCACATCTCCAGACTGGTTGATCAGCATGGCCAGAGCCGCGTGCTACCTGTCGTCACGGCGTTCAGCATTGCCATGTTGCTGGCCCTGATCATCGCTGTTTATTGGCGCGCACCTGCCGGCTTGCTGTTTGTTCTGGCAGCATTGGCGGGGACGATGCCGAGCATGCCATCGATGATCCGCGCGCGATGGTCGCAGTTGTTCCGGGGCAAGCCGCAGTTGCACACGGCGTTCTCGCTGGACACCGTATTGACCGAACTCGCCTACATCATCGGCCCGCCACTGGCGATTGGTTTGAGTGTGAGCTTTTTCGCCGAAGCCGGGCCGCTGGTTGCGGTCGGGCTGTTGGCTGTCGGGGTCACGGCGTTTCTGCTGCAACGCCAGACAGAGCCGAAGGTTGTCGTCGGTCACGCCAGCCATAGCGGCTCAACCTTGCTGATCCCCGGCGTGCGCACCATTGTCCTCGCGTTGTTAGCGATGGGGGTCATTGGCGGAGCAATCGATGTCGCTGTTGTCGCCTTCGCCAATGCGCAAGGCTGGCCGGGGGCGGCGACCTTCATCCTCGCGGCCTATGCGTTCGGCTCACTGGTGGCGGGCCTGACGTTTGGCGCGATGAGGGTTTCCCTGGCGATCGAAAAACAGTTCCTGATCGGGATATTGGTCACGGCGTTCACTGGCGTGCTGCCCATTTTTGCCACGGACGTTTATGTCCTTTCATCGACGCTGTTTATTGCCGGCATCTCGTTTGCGCCGACGATGGTGGTGGTCATGAAGCTGGGGACGATCATCATCCCGCCGTCGCGGATCACCGAAGGGCTGACGTGGATGACCACCGGTATCAGCATTGGCGTTGCGCTGGGTGGCATGCTGGCGGGGCTGGTGATTGATGCGTGGGGCGCGCGGGCGGGGTTTGGCGTGGCCATTGGCGCTGGGATCATGATGGTGGTTGTTGTGATGGTGGGATTGCGCACATTGGAGGCGGCTTCGGTTGCGCATGTTGAGCCGGAATTTTCGCCCTCACCCTAGCCCTCTCCCCCAGGAGAGGGGACTGAATGGGGGATGTTCAGGAAATACACCGACCTGAGCGATTTGCGCCGAATCCATAATCGCCACGATCTTTCAGGTCGATGTCCGGCGCCATACACCTCGGTCAGCTCCCTCTCCCTCCGGGAGAGGGATGGGCGGGCGGCGTTCCTATGAGGGAAAGGGCGGTTCACTCAACCTTCAATCTGCCGCAACCGCTTGTAAAGCGTATTCCGACTCACCCCCAACCGTCGCGCCAGGTGCGAAATATTCCCCCCGGCCGCTTTCAACTCCCGGTTCAACGCTTCCACATCATTCAAATCAACCCCCAGCGGCGCCGCGCTCTCCACCGGCTCCATCTCCAGATCAACAAAAAAATCATCCGGCAAATGCTCCAGCCTCACCGGCTGCTCCTCAGCCATCGCCAACGCCACCTGCATCACGCTACTGACCTGACGTAAATTCCCCGGCCACGGATGACGGCTGAACAACTCCAGCACCTCCTGACTCAATCCCGCCCACTGCGTCGGCTCGCGATGCTGTTCCCACAACCGTTTAAACAACGCCTCTTTATCACTGCGCTCTCGCAATGGCGGCAGCTCCAGCGTCAATCCACCAATGCGGTAATACAAATCCTCACGAAACCGCCCCAACTGCACTTGTTCACGCAAAGAGCGGTTAGTCGCCGAAATGATCCGCAAATCCACCGCAAACAACTCGCTGCTGCCCACCGGTTGCACGCAACGTTCCTGCAGCACCCGCAACAACCGCGCCTGCGTCGGCAACGGCATATCGCCGATTTCATCGAGGAATAACGTGCCTCTGTCAGCCTTGCGAATCAGTCCGATGCTGCCTTTCTGATTCGCGCCAGTGAACGCGCCTTTCTCGTAACCGAATAATTCGGATTCCACCAGTTCGGCGGGGATCGCCGCGCAGTTGACGGCGATAAACGCCTGTTTGCTGCGCGAGCTGGCCTGATGCAGAGCTTTGACGAAGACCTCTTTGCCGACACCGGTTTCGCCATGGATCAGCAGCGGAATGTCTTTCTCCAGCAAACGCTCAGCCTGGCGCACAGCTTTCTCCACGCGACTGTCGCCGAAGTGCAGGGTGTTGAGGCTGATAGCGCCCGCGGGTGGTTTTAATGGCACTTCAATGCTTTTCGGTTCGGCAAACACCCGAGGCTGAATTGGCGCCTGTTTCGGCCGCTTCAACAAACATTGAAAACGGTTACGCCCGGACGTCTGCAAGGCAAACGGCAACCCGTCGGGCTGATTGATCAACTCCAGCAGTGACACCTTGAACAGGCTTTCAACGCTGACCCGCGACAAGCGCACGCCGAGCAAATTGTCCGCCCGGCGATTGGCCGACAGCACCTGACCGCTCTCATCAAAGATCAACAACCCGGCCCACTGACTGTCGAGGTTGTTCAACCCGGTGTTGAAGGTCAGTTGAAAGTGCTGGCCATGGAACAGGTTGAGGATCAGCCGGTTCTCCACTGTCTGGCTCATCATCTTGACCATGCCCAAAGTGTGCGAGGGCGGCAGGTAGCTGTCGCTGGACACATCGAGCACCGCGATCACCTTGCGCTCAGCGTCAAAAATCGGCGCGGCGGAACCGGTCATGAAACGGTTGGCTTTCAGGAAGTGTTCATCGTGTTCGATATGCACCGCTTGCTCGCAAGCCAGCGCCGTGCCGATCGCATTGGTGCCGCTGCAGCGCTCCATCCAGCTCGCCCCAGCCTGAAACCCCCGGGCCAGATTCGGCTCGATAAAGCGTTGCGTGCCCCACGAGGTCAGCACCTGGCCCTGATTGTCGGCAAGCATGATCAGGCAGTTGGAATTGCTGAGGATGTTTTCGTAATAGGGCAGGACTTCCTGGTGCGTGGTCTGCACCAGTGAATGGTGGCTGTCGAGCAACTGCGCGATGCCGGCGGCGGGCAGTTGATCGAAGGCTGGCGTGCTTTGGTGGTCGAGACCGAACGCGCGGCAACGTTGCCAGGAAGTCTGGACGATCGCGTCGTGGGACAGCGGCGGGGCAGGTGCGGCCATGGCAGTGCGCCTCTGATGCAGCGATTTTTATTGTTGTTATGAACCCGATCTTCGAAACCTGCACAGATCCCTGTAGGAGTGAGCCTGCTCGCGATAGCGGTCTATCAGACGGATTTGCATTGACTGACACACCGCTATCGCGAGCAGGCTCACTCCTACAGGGATCTTCCGTGTTTACGAGATCGGGCAAAAAGCGTTCATAGAGTGTTGTTCACTATTGTTCATTGTCAATCGGCCAACTGTTCAAATGTGTTCAGCAATGAACGCCTGTTCTCCGCGCTTTCAACGATTTTCGCGACAAATCAATCACTTGCTATTTCTGGCACGAAACTCGCTCCCGTGCACAGGTCGCTTGACTCCAATAATAAAAAGGCCGAGCCATGTCACTCACCCTGGAGCACGTCAGCCGTACCGTCGAGGGCCAGATCTGGATCGACGATGCGTGCCTGAAATTCGAACCTGGTTCTTTCAACGTTTTGCTCGGCCGCACGCTGTCCGGCAAAACCAGCCTCATGCGTTTAATGGCCGGTCTGGACAAACCGGACAGCGGCCGAATCCTGATGAACGGCGTCGACGTTACCCAACGTCCGGTGCGTCTGCGCAACGTGTCGATGGTCTATCAGCAGTTCATCAACTACCCGACGATGACCGTGTTCGAAAACATCGCCTCGCCGCTGCGCCAGGCCGGCGTTTCCAAAGAGATCATCCACAGCAAAGTGCAGGAAACCGCGAAGATGCTGCGCATCGAGAAGTTTCTGCAGCGCTATCCGCTGGAGCTGTCCGGCGGTCAACAGCAACGCACCGCCATGGCCCGTGCGCTGGTCAAGGATGCCGAGCTGATCCTGTTCGATGAGCCGCTGGTCAACCTCGACTACAAACTGCGCGAAGAGCTGCGCCAGGAAATGCGCGAGCTGTTCAAGGCGCGCCACACCATCGCGATCTACGCCACCACCGAGCCCAACGAAGCGCTGGCACTCGGCGGCACCACGACCATTCTTCACGAGGGCCGGGTGATTCAGAGCGGCCCGTCGACTTCGGTCTATCACCAGCCGCAAACCGTGCTCGCCGCCGAATTGTTCTCCGAGCCACCGATCAACCTGATGCCCGGTCGTATCGCTGGCAACGAAGTCAGTTTCGCCAATTTTGTGCACTTCCCGTTGAACGTCGATCTGCGCCCGGTGGGTGAGGGCGAGTTTCGTTTTGGCGTGCGCCCCAGCCATATCTCGCTGGTGCCGAGCAACGATGACGATCTGGAATTGGCAGTGACCGTCGAAGTCGCCGAGATCAGCGGTTCGGAAACCTTCCTGCACGTGCGCAACGAGCATTTCCTGCTGGTGCTGCACCTGCCCGGCGTTCACGAATACGACGTCGATGCGCCGATCCGCATTTACATCCCGACCCACAAACTGTTTGTTTTCGATGCGCAGGGCCGGCTGGTGCAAGCACCGGGCCGGCGTGTCGCGAGGGTTGCCTGATGGCCGAAATCCGTTTGCAACACCTCGCCCATAGCTACAGCAAAACCCCGAGCGGCGCGGAGGATTACGCGATCCGCGAGATGGATCACGTCTGGGAGCAGGGCGGTGCCTACGCCTTGCTCGGGCCATCGGGTTGCGGCAAGTCGACCTTACTCAACATCATTTCCGGCCTGCTCAGCCCCTCTCAGGGTCATGTGTTGTTCGACGGCAAAGCGGTCAACGACCTGACGCCGGAGAAGCGCAACATCGCCCAGGTTTTCCAGTTCCCGGTGGTCTACGACACCATGACCGTGTTCGATAACCTCGCCTTCCCCCTGCGCAATCAGGGCATGGCCGAGGCGAAAGTGCACAGCAAGGTGCAGGAAATCGCCGAAGTCCTTGACCTGCAAAACCTCCTGAGCAAGAAGGCGCGCAACCTCACCGCTGACGAAAAACAGAAAGTCTCGATGGGCCGGGGTCTGGTCCGCGACGACGTTTCGGCGATCCTCTTCGACGAACCGCTGACGGTGATCGACCCGCACCTGAAATGGAAATTGCGACGCAAGCTCAAGCAGATCCACGAGCAGTTCAACATCACCATGGTCTACGTCACCCACGATCAGCTGGAGGCCTCGACCTTCGCCGATAAGATTGCGGTGATGTACGGCGGCCAGATCGTCCAGTTCGGCACGCCTCGGGAACTGTTTGAGCGGCCGAGCCATACTTTTGTCGGTTATTTCATCGGCAGCCCCGGGATGAACCTGATCGAGGTGCAGCCACAACCCGGCGGCGTCGGTTTCGCCTCGACGCATCTGCCGCTGTCTGACGCGATGCAGCGACATATCGAACACGGCCAGTGGAAAAATCTGAAGGTCGGCATCCGCCCCGAGTTTATTCACGTGTGGGACGAGCCGTTTGATGACGCGATGCAGGCAAAGGTCGTACACGTCGAAGACCTCGGCACCTACAAGATCATGACCCTCGACCTCGACGGTGCACCGCTGAAAGTGCGTCTGGCCGAAGACAAACCGGTGCCCCAGGGTACGGCGTACATCAGTTTTCCGGCGCAGTGGCTGATGGTCTATGCCGATGAGTTTCTGCTTGAAGCCGATGAAGAGGTGCAGCCATGAACAAGGTGCAGAACAACAAGGCCTGGTGGCTGGTGCTGCCGGTGTTCCTACTGGTGGCGTTCAGTGCGGTGATCCCGATGATGACCGTGGTCAACTATTCGGTGCAGGACATCTTCGACCAGTCCAGCCGCTACTTCGTCGGCGCCGACTGGTACAAACAAGTGCTGCTCGATCCGCGTTTGCACGACTCGCTGCTGCGTCAGTTCATCTATTCGGCGTGCGTGTTGCTGATTGAAATCCCGCTGGGCATCGCCGTCGCCCTGACCATGCCGACCAAGGGCCGCTGGTCGTCGGTGGTGCTGATCATTCTGGCGATTCCGCTGCTGATCCCATGGAACGTGGTCGGCACCATCTGGCAGATTTTCGGCCGTGCCGACATCGGTCTACTGGGTTCGAGCCTCAACGCGATGGGCATCAGCTACAACTACGCGGCAAACACCATGGACGCCTGGGTGACGGTGCTGGTGATGGACGTCTGGCACTGGACTTCATTGGTGGCGCTGCTGTGTTTCTCCGGTTTGCGCGCGATTCCCGACGTGTATTACCAGGCCGCGCGCATCGACCGCGCCTCGGCCTGGGCGGTGTTCAGGCACATTCAGTTGCCCAAGCTGAAGAGCGTGCTGCTGATCGCGGTGATGCTGCGCTTCATGGACAGCTTCATGATTTACACCGAGCCGTTCGTGCTCACCGGCGGCGGGCCGGGTAACGCCACGACCTTCCTGAGTCAGACGTTGACCCAGATGGCCGTAGGGCAATTCGACCTCGGTCCGGCAGCGGCGTTTTCGCTGGTGTACTTCCTGATCATCCTGTTGGTGTCCTGGCTGTTCTACACCGCCATGACGCACTCCGACGCCAACCGCTGAGGCCCGGCCATGAGCAAAAGAAAGCTTATTCCGTTGCTGGTGTACATCCTGTTCCTGCTGGTGCCCATCTATTGGCTGCTGAACATGTCGTTCAAGAGCAACACCGAAATCCTTGGCGGCCTTACGCTTTTCCCACAGGACTTCACGCTGGCGAACTACAAGGTGATCTTTACCGATCCGAGCTGGTACACCGGTTATCTGAACTCGCTGTATTACGTCAGCCTGAACACGGTGATCTCGCTGAGCGTGGCGTTGCCGGCGGCCTATGCGTTTTCGCGCTACCGTTTTCTCGGCGACAAGCACCTGTTCTTCTGGCTGCTGACCAACCGCATGGCGCCGCCGGCGGTGTTTCTACTGCCGTTCTTCCAGTTGTATTCGTCGATTGGTCTGTTCGACACGCACATCGCCGTAGCCTTGGCGCATTGCCTGTTCAACGTGCCGCTGGCGGTGTGGATTCTGGAGGGCTTCATGTCCGGCGTGCCGAAGGAAATCGACGAAACCGCCTACATCGACGGCTACAGTTTTCCCAAGTTCTTCGTAAAGATTTTCATCCCGCTGATCGGTTCCGGCATTGGCGTCACGGCGTTTTTCTGCTTCATGTTTTCCTGGGTCGAACTGCTGCTCGCGCGCACGTTGACCTCGGTAAACGCCAAGCCGATTGCGGCGGTGATGACGCGCACGGTGTCGGCCTCGGGTATCGATTGGGGCGTGCTGGCAGCGGCGGGGGTGTTGACCATTCTGCCGGGCATGCTGGTGATCTGGTTTGTTCGCAACCACGTGGCCAAGGGCTTTGCCCTCGGTCGGGTCTGAGGAGCTGATGATGGAATGGATGAGCTGGACCACGCCTACCGCAGCATTCTTCATCGTCATCGGCCTGATTCTGGTCGGCATGACGACGTGGGAATTGCGCTCGCCGAGCATCCTGCGGCGAGGTTTTCTGCCGATTGCCACCACCCGTGGTGATCGTTTGTTTATCGGTCTTCTCGGCAGCGCCTACCTGCATTTGCTGGTGATCGGCGCCACCGACTGGAGCATCTGGGTAGCGTCCGCGTTGTCCCTGGTGTGGCTGTTGGCTGTGATGCGTTGGGGCTAGTCGAGTCGTTCGGCAACGCGGCTCCACAACTTAAACAGGAGGTCTCTATGTTCGACAAAAACAATAAGCTGCGACATAGCATTTCATTGGCAGCCATGCTGGCACTCAGCGGTTTGAGCGCCGCCGCGTGGGCGGATGCCTACGAAGACGCGGCGAAAAAATGGATCGGCAGTGAGTTCAAACCGTCGACCCTGACGGCCGAGCAGCAACTCGAAGAGTTGAAGTGGTTCATCAAAGCGGCCGAGCCGTTTCGCGGCATGGACATCAAGGTCGTTTCCGAGACCCTGACCACCCACGAGTACGAGTCGAAAGTGCTGGCCAAGGCGTTCAGCGAAATCACCGGGATCAAACTCACCCACGACCTGCTGCAAGAAGGCGACGTGGTCGAGAAAATGCAGACGGTGATGCAGTCGGACAAGAATATCTATGACGGCTGGGTCAACGACTCGGACCTGATCGGTACGCACTTTCGCTACGGCAAAACCGAATCGATCACCGACCTGATGGCCAACGAAGGCAAGAACTTCACCTCGCCAACCCTCGACATCAAGGACTTCATCGGCATCTCGTTCACCACCGCGCCGGACGGCAAGATCTATCAACTTCCCGACCAGCAATTCGCCAACCTCTATTGGTTCCGCGCCGACTGGTTCGAACGCGCCGATCTGAAAGCCAAGTTCAAGGAAAAGTACGGCTACGAATTGGGCGTGCCGGTGAACTGGTCGGCTTATGAAGACATCGCCAAATTCTTCAGCGAAGACGTCAAGGAGATCGACGGTAAACGCGTTTACGGGCACATGGACTACGGCAAGAAAGACCCGTCGCTGGGCTGGCGCTTCACCGA
Organism: Pseudomonas sp. B21-041; assembly: GCF_024748675.1. Classification (NCBI taxonomy): domain Bacteria; kingdom Pseudomonadati; phylum Pseudomonadota; class Gammaproteobacteria; order Pseudomonadales; family Pseudomonadaceae; genus Pseudomonas; species Pseudomonas sp. B21-041. The sequence goes on along the minus strand of NZ_CP087175.1, from coordinate 3,993,103 downwards.
TGCCTGGTTCTCCATGGCCGGTGGCGGCGACAAAGGGTTGCCCAACGGTTTGCCGGTGGACGAGTGGGGGATTCGCGTCGAGGACTGCCACCCGGTCGGCTCCAGCGTGACCCGTGGCGGCGACACCAACGGCCCGGCGGCGGTGTTCGCCACCACCAAGTATGTCGACTGGCTGAAGAAGTACGCGCCACCGGAAGCGGCGGGCATGACCTTCTCCGAATCCGGTCCGGTGCCGTCGCAGGGCAACATTGCGCAGCAAATCTTCTGGTACACCGCGTTCACCGCCGACATGACCAAGCCGGGCCTGCCGGTGGTCAACGCCGACGGCACGCCGAAATGGCGGATGGCGCCATCGCCACGCGGGCCGTATTGGGAAGAGGGCATGAAGCTTGGTTATCAGGACGTGGGTTCGTGGACGTTCATGAAGTCCACACCTGAGAAACAGAAGCTCGCGGCGTGGCTGTATGCGCAGTTCGTGACTTCCAAAACCGTATCGCTGAAGAAAACCATCGTCGGCCTGACGCCGATTCGTGAGTCGGACATCAACTCGCAAGCGATGACTGACCTGGCGCCGAAACTTGGCGGTCTGGTCGAGTTCTATCGCAGCCCGGCCCGCGTGCAATGGACCCCGACCGGCACCAACGTGCCGGACTATCCGCGTCTGGCGCAATTGTGGTGGAGCCACATTGCTGAAGCGGCGAGCGGCGAGAAAACTCCACAACAGGCGCTGGATGGCTTGGCCAAGGATCAGGACGCAATCATGACGCGCCTCGAACGCTCCAAGGCCCAAGCCACTTGCGCACCAAAAATGAACCCGGAGCGGGATGCTCAGTACTGGTTTGATCAACCGGGTGCACCGAAACCGAAACTGGCTAACGAGAAGCCGAAGGGCGAGACCGTGAGCTACAACGAACTGCTGAAATCGTGGGCGGATGCGCGTAAGTAAAAGCTGAAATGTGAAAGGCGAACGGCACCGGAAGGTGCCGTTTTCTTTCGCGCCTGATCTACCGTAATCGCGAGCAGGCAAGCGATCCCACAGATTGCAGTGGTGTTCACAAAACTCAAAAACGCTCTGCCCACTGCAGCAGCTACTAAAGGGCGTCGGTCAATGTCAGCTTCATGCTTGAGTTTCTTCAAAGGTATCAAGCATGGCGTCAGGCAATGGCGAATCGAAATCTTCAGGCAGCACCAACTTGCCTTTCATAGCGCCAATTCGTGGTGTGCCGGTTTTTCCTGTGTGAGCGAGAAGGCGCTGCGCCCGACCTTGGACTGCCAGAGTCTCGATTCCTGCAACTAACTCACAAAACATGTCTCTGCTCATAGTGCCCCCCATCGTTCTTCTACCTGCAAAGACCTTCACCATAGAACTACTCACTCAAGGCTGGCTGTAGGACGAAGCGGATGTTAGGGCGGGAGCTTTCGGAGTTTGTGCGGAGACGAGAGCGTATCGGTAAGAAATCGTACAAAACTCCCGATTCCCATTCTGACATTCAACATGGATATCGCCTGATCCGACGCTTTCGCGAGCAAGCTCGCGAAGGCTGAGTATCAGGCAGTGCAGATGTTGAAGAACCCACCGCCATCGCGAGCAGGCGAAGGCCTACAGGTTTCAGTGGTGCCCACAAAACCAAATCACTGTGGGAGCTTGCTTGCAAGCGATGGGGCCATTGGTGTCACCGCAGGAAACCCAAGCCGGAACACGGTCAACGCCCCCGGCAAGCTTTTAACTTCCGCCACGCCCTGATGCAGGCTCATGATCGAGCGCACGATCGCCAGCCCCAATCCGGTACTGCCCTGCGAGCGCGAGCGGCTGCTGTCGACGCGGTAGAAGCGGTCGAACAGATGCGGCAAATGCTGCGCCTCGATCCCCGCGCCAGGATTGCTGACCAGCAGGGATGCCTGCGTCGCACTCTGTTCGATCAGCAGCGTCACGGTTTTCCCGTTCGGGCAATGACGAAGCGCGTTGGACAGCAGATTGGAAATAGCCCGCTGAATCATTAACCGATCGCCCATCACCTGTGCGCTGCCAATGACATTCAAATGAATATCCTTATCCTGCGCCGACAACGAAAACATCTCCGCGACCTTCGCCGCCTCAACCTCCAGCGCCACCGCTTCAAACGGCGCCAGCGCCGACGGATGACTGACCTGCGCGAGAAACAACATGTCCGAGACAATCCGCGCCACGCGCTCCAGTTCCTCGGTGCACGACACCAGCACGTCCTTGTATTCCTCGGTCGTGCGCTCGCGGGACAAGGTCACCTGCGCCTTGCCCATCAGGTTATTGATTGGCGTACGCAGCTCATGCGCCAAGTCATCAGAGAACTGCGACAACTGCTGCACCCCGGCATCGAGCCGATGCAGCATGAAGTTGATGCCCTGCGCCAGTTCACTCAGTTCCTGCGGCATGTTCACCACGGACAGCCGGTGTTCCAGATCCTGGGTCGAGACCATCGCCGCCACTTTGCGAAACTCGCGCAGCGGCGCCAAACCACGCTGCACCGCGCCCCAAGCGGTCAGACCGATAAACACCAGCAACAACGGCAAGGCAATCAGCGTCGAGCGCAGATAGGCGCTGAGCAGCGCCTCATCGTGGGCGTTATCCACTGACAGCAGCACCGGCACGCTGCTGCTGTCCTTGAGGCGAATCAGTTTCGAGGCGGTGAGGAATTTCTTGCCATCAGCGTCGGTGCTGTCGCTGTAGGTCAGTTGATCGGTGGTGGCGCGCACCGCTTTCAATTCGACGCGCGGATCGCTCAATCCCGAGCCGGACTTGAGCAGCGGCGAGCGCCGATTGAGGCGGTCATAAATGGTCAGCGTCAGGTTGTCATGCCCCATCACCTGATCGAGCAGAATATGCGGCTTGCCGGTGATTTCATTGGCATCGACGTACAACGACAGGCTGTGTTCGACCTGCGCCATCTTCTTTTCCAGGCTGTCTCTGGCAAGCGAATTCAGCTCATGGGTCAACGCGAAATAGGCAAGGATCGCCAGAAACACCACCAATAGCGCGCCGAGAATACTCACCGTCAAACCGAGGCGCATCGACAGGCTGGAGGGTTTCATTCCCGCGCCTCCAGCACATAGCCGACACCGCGCAGGGTGTGGATCAACTTGCTGTCGAAAGGGTCGTCGATCTTCGCCCGCAAGCGGCGGATCGACACTTCGACCACGTTGGTGTCGCAATCGAAATTCATGTCCCACACCAACGAGATGATTTGTGTGCGCGTCAGCACTTCGCCGGACTGGCGCATCAGCAGATGCAGCAGGGCGAATTCCTTGGTGGTCAGGTCAATACGCTGTTGTCCGCGAAACGCGCGATGGCGGCCCGGATCGAGCTCCAGATCAGCGACTTTCAGCACCTGCGGCACCGGGATATTTTCGCTACGACGCATCAAGGTGCGCACCCGCGCCAGCAGTTCGGGAAACTCGAACGGCTTGACCAGATAATCGTCGGCACCCAGATCGAGGCCGCGAATCTTGTCGGCCAGACGCCCGCGCGCCGTCAGCATCATCACCCGCGTCGAATGGGTGCGACGCAACTGTTCCAGCACACCCCAGCCGTCGAGTTCCGGCAGGTTCACATCGAGAATAATCAGGTCATAGGCTTGTTGTTGCGCCAGGTGCAGGCCATCGGCACCGGTGGCGGCGTGGTCAACGACATAACCACTTTCGGTCAAACCCTGATGCAAGTATTCGGCAGCTTTAAGCTCGTCCTCGACGACAAGGATTCGCATGATCTTTCACCACTTATATTTAATGGGTATTTAATTTAAAAGGCCCTCACCCTAACCCTCTCCCGGAGGGAGAGGGGACTGAGCGTGGGATATTTCAGAACTACGCCGATGTGAAAGAACGTTACTGAATCCATAATCAACTTGATGTAACAGGTCGATAAATAACGCCAGACACTTCGGTCGGCTCCCTCTCCCCCCGGGAGAGGGCTGGGGTGAGGGGAGTGCGGACAATAAAGGTTGTAGCGGCTACAGGGTCAACGCCCAAGCGCTTTAGATCGGTGTTCTGCGACAGTAGGTCGCAGTGCTGACCACCAAATTCTCTTGAGTTCACTTACGGCAAGTGCTGTTCAGCAGATAACTACCGTGTTTTTGTTTCCATGTATTTCGATAACGCCATTTGCACTTCGCATCCTAGAACAAAACAACTTCGGTAAACCGTGGATAACGGATTTGTAATGTTCCAGTCACCTTGTCGATAAGTTCAAAACCCTACCGTGGCGGCATCCGAGATTCTTGAATAAAGGAAGACTTCCATTGCCCGGTTTAATAGAACTGACGGCGCAATCACGCCTGAAAAAAACAGTCAGCGGCCTGGTGTTGTTGGCCAGCGCCGGCCTGGCGAGTGCCTCGACCCTGACCCTGGATCAAGCCCTGCAAAGCGCCTTTGCCGGCAACCCGGAACTGGCCGCCGCGCAATGGGAAATCGGCATCGCCCAAGGCGATCGGCAACAGGCCGGGCTGATCCCTAACCCTGAAGTGTCGTGGGAGGCCGAAGACACTCGCCGCGAGTCGCGCACGACCACGGTGATGCTCAGTCAGCCGATCGAACTGGGCGGCAAACGCGGCGCACGGATCGACGTTGCCAGCCGCGCGCAGGATGCTGCCGGCATCGAACTGGAGCGCAAACGCAATGCCTTGCGTGCTGACGTGATTCAGGCATTCAACAGTGCGCAAACCGCGCAGCAACGCTTGCAGCTGTCGCGTCAATCCCTGCAATTGGCCGAGCACGGTGTGCGCGTGGCGCAAGGACGGATCGAGGCGGGTAAATCGTCGCCGGTCGAAGGCACGCGGGCGCAAGTGCAGCTTTCGGAAGTGCGCCTTGAACTGAGCCGGGCAGAGCGCGATCAGGCCACCGCGTACCAACAATTGGCGCAAGTCATGGGCGCGGCATTGCCGACGTCGACCAAGGTGCAGGCGCTCACGCAAAGCATGCCGGCCGTACCACCACCGACAAGATTGCTCGAGCGTTTGAACGAGACTGCCGAACTGCGTCTGGCCAAGTTGCAGATCGATCAGCGCGAAGCATCGCTGGGCCTGGAAAAGTCCCAGCGCATTCCCGACCTCACCGTGAGCATCGGCAGCCAATACAGCGAAACCGAGCGCGAGCGGGTCAACGTGGTCGGGCTGTCGATGCCGATTCCGCTGTTCAACCGCAATCAGGGCAACGTGCTCGCGGCCGCACGGCGTAGCGATCAGGCGCGGGATCTGCGCAACGCCACCGAGCTGCGTCTGCGCACGGAAATCCAGACCACGCTGGCGCAATGGCAGACCGCCAACGGCGAAGTCTCCGCGTTCAACCAGACCATCCTGCCCGCCGCGCAAAGTGCGGTGGACAGCGCCACGCGCGGTTTCGAAATGGGCAAGTTCGGCTTCCTCGATGTACTCGACGCCCAGCGCACCCTGATCAGTGCGCGCAGCCAATACATCCAGGCTGTCAGCGAAGCCACCGACGCCCGCGTACGCATCGAACGAATCTTCGGCGACCTCGCCGTCAGCCCTTGAATTTCATCTTTTTGATCACTGCGCGGTGGTTTGGCGCAGAGGAGTTTCTATGGATAAAAAACTGATTGTGGTCGCTGCGGCGACATTGGCGCTGGGCATCGGCATCGGCTCGATGTGGCCGGGCAACGCGTCCATCGACGCCCACGCTGATGAAGCGGCCGAACATGCGGATCACGCCGAAGAAGGCGCAGCCGCCGACGGCGACCACGCCGAAGAAGGGCATATCGAGTTGAGCGCCGAGCAGATCGCTGCTGCGGGCATTCAACTGGCCCGGGCACAGGCGCAGAACATCAACCTCGGCCTGCCGTTCCCCGGCGAAGTGCGCTTCGACGAAGACCGCACCGCCCACGTCGTGCCGCGTGTGCCCGGCGTGGTCGAGTCGGTGGCAGTCAACCTCGGCCAATCGGTGAAGAAGGGCCAGTTGCTGGCTGTCATCGCCAGTCAGCAGATCTCCGAACAGCGCAGCGAGCAGGCAGCAGCGCAACGGCGTTTGGCCTTGGCGCGCACGACCTATGAGCGCGAAAAGAAACTCTGGCAGGACAAGATTTCTGCCGAGCAGGATTTTCTCCAGGCTCGTCAGGCATTGGAGGAGGCTGAGATTGCCGTGAGCAATGCCCGGCAAAAAATCAGCGTGCTCAGCGGCAGCGTGGTTGCCACCGGCGGCAATCGCTACGAGCTGCGTGCGCCGTTCGATGGTGTGGTGGTGGAAAAACACCTGACGCCGGGGGAGGTGGTCGATGAAACCACGGCGGCTTTCACGCTCTCGGATTTGTCGCGGGTGTGGGTGACGTTCGGCGTTTCGCCCAAGGATTTGACCAAGGTGCAGGTGGGTAAAGCCGTCACCGTCAGCGCGCCGGAGTTGAACGCGCAAGTCACCGGTAGCGTGGCTTACGTCGGCAGTCTGCTTGGCGAACAAACCCGCACCGCGACCGTGCGCGTCACCCTGGAGAACCCGCAGGGCTCGTGGCGTCCGGGGTTGTTCGTCACGGCGCTGGTGGCCACCGACAGCCGTCAGGCGAAAGTCGCGGTGCCGGAAAGCGCGATCCAGACCGTCGAGGACAAACCCACGGTGTTCGTGCGCACTGACGACGGCTTCAAAGCGCACGCGGTGGAGCTGGGCAGTCGCGCCGCCGGGCAGGTGGAAATCACCCAGGGCCTGGAGGCGGGCGCGCAAGTCGCCAGCGCCGGCAGCTTCGTTCTCAAGTCGGAACTGGGCAAAGCCTCAGCCGAGCACAGCCACTGATCCGGAAGAATCCCATGTTCGAACGCCTGATCCAGTTTGCCATCGAGCAGCGCATCATCGTGCTGCTCGCCGTTCTGCTCATGGCCGGCCTCGGCATCGCCAGTTATCAAAAACTGCCGATCGACGCCGTGCCCGACATCACCAACGTCCAGGTGCAAATCAACACCGGCGCCGCCGGGTTCTCGCCGCTGGAAACCGAGCAGCGCATCACCTTTCCGATTGAAACCGCGATGGCCGGTTTGCCGGCACTTGAACAGACCCGTTCGCTGTCGCGCTCGGGCCTGTCGCAAGTCACGGTGATCTTCAAGGACGGCACCGACCTGTTCTTCGCCCGGCAATTGGTCAACGAGCGTCTGCAGATCGCCAAGGAGCAATTGCCCGAAGGCGCCGAAGCGGTGATGGGGCCGATTTCCACCGGCCTCGGCGAGATCTTTTTATGGACAGTGGAAGCCAAGGAGGGCGCACTCAAGGACGACGGCACAGCCTACACGCCGACCGACCTGCGGGTGATTCAGGACTGGATCATCAAGCCGCAATTGCGCAACGTGCCGGGCGTGGCCGAGATCAACACCATCGGCGGTTTCGCCAAGGAATATCAGATCGCTCCGGACCCGAAACGCCTGGCCGCGTACAAGCTGACCCTCACCGATCTGGTCACCGCGCTGGAGCGCAACAACGCCAACGTCGGCGCCGGTTACATCGAGCGCAGCGGCGAGCAATTGCTGATTCGCGCGCCTGGGCAAGTGGCGAGCACCGAGGACATCGCCAATATTGTCATGGCCAACGTTGACGGCACGCCGATCCGGGTGAAGAACGTCGCCAGCGTGGAAATCGGCCGCGAACTGCGCAGCGGCGCGGCCACGGAAAACGGGGCTGAAGTGGTGCTCGGCACGGTGTTCATGTTGATCGGCGAGAACAGCCGCACAGTCTCGCAAGCGGTCGCCAGCAAACTCGAACAAATCAACAAATCCTTGCCGCAAGGCGTGATCGCCGTGCCGGTGTACGACCGCACGCACCTGGTCGATAAAGCCATCGCCACGGTGAAAAAGAACCTCATCGAAGGCGCGATTCTGGTGATCGCGATTCTGTTTCTGTTCCTCGGCAACATCCGCGCGGCGCTGATTACGGCGATGGTGATTCCGCTGTCGATGCTGTTCACCTTTACTGGCATGTTCAGCAACAAGGTCAGTGCCAACTTGATGAGCCTCGGCGCGCTGGACTTCGGCATCATCGTCGACGGCGCGGTGGTGATCGTTGAAAACACCCTGCGTCGACTGGCCCATGCGCAGCAGCATCACGGACGTTTGCTGACCCGTGCCGAGCGTTTCAAGGAAGTCTTTGCCGCAGCGAAAGAGGCGCGGCGACCGCTGATTTTCGGCCAGTTGATCATCATGGTGGTGTACCTGCCGATCTTCGCGTTGAGTGGTGTCGAAGGGAAAATGTTTCACCCGATGGCGTTTACCGTGGTCATCGCTTTGCTTGGCGCGATGCTGTTGTCGGTGACCTTTGTGCCGGCGGCGATTGCGCTGTTCGTCACGGGCAAGGTCAAGGAAGAAGAGGGCGCGGTGATGCGTGGCGCACGTCGCGTTTATGCGCCGGCGCTGGCCTGGGTCATGTCCCATCGCGCAATCGCAGTGGGCGCGGCGTTGGGTGTGATTGTGCTCAGCGGTATGCTCACCAGTCGCATGGGCAGCGAGTTTGTGCCGAGCCTCAGCGAAGGGGATTTTGCCCTGCAAGCGCTGCGCGTGCCGGGCACTAGCCTGACGCAATCGGTGGATATGCAGCAGCGCCTGGAGACGTTGATTCTGGCGAAAGTGCCGGAAGTCGAGCGCGTGTTTGCCCGCACAGGCACGGCCGAAATCGCCTCGGATCCGATGCCGCCGAACATCTCTGACAGCTACGTGATGCTCAAACCCAAGGACCAGTGGCCGGACCCAGGCAAGTCCCGCGAAACCCTGATGGCCGAACTGCAAGCCGCCGCCGCGACGCTGCCGGGCAGCAACTATGAACTGTCGCAGCCGATCCAGTTGCGTTTCAACGAGCTGATCTCCGGCGTGCGCAGCGACGTCGCGGTCAAGGTGTTTGGTGATGACATGGACGTGCTCAACGCCACCGCTGCGAAAATCGCTGCTGCCATGCAGAAGGTCAACGGCGCATCCGAAGTGAAGGTCGAGCAGACTACCGGGTTGCCGGTGCTGACCATCAACATCGATCGCGATAAAGCCGCGCGTTACGGACTCAACGTCGGTGATGTGCAGGACACCATTGCCGTTGCGGTCGGCGGGCGTCAGGCCGGGACGTTGTATGAGGGTGATCGGCGTTTCGATATGGTCGTGCGCCTGTCCGATGCCATGCGCAAGGACATCGACGGCTTGTCGGCACTGCTGATCCCAGTGCCGGCACTGAGTGGCGCTGCGAATCAGATCGGCTTCATCGCGCTGCAAGACGTCGCCAGCCTCGACCTGGTGCTCGGGCCGAATCAGGTCAGCCGCGAGAACGGCAAGCGACTGGTGATCGTCAGTGCCAACGTGCGCGGGCGTGATATCGGCTCATTTGTCAGCGAGGCCGGCGAAGTGATCGAACGTGACGTGCAGGTCCCTGCCGGTTACTGGACCAGTTGGGGCGGGCAGTTCGAGCAACTGCAATCGGCGGCCAAGCGCTTGCAGATTGTGGTGCCGGTGGCGTTGCTGTTGGTGTTCGGGTTGTTGTTCATGATGTTCAACAACCTGAAGGATGGCTTGCTGGTGTTTACCGGGATTCCGTTTGCCTTGACCGGCGGGGTGATGGCGCTGTGGTTGCGGGATATTCCGCTGTCGATTTCGGCGGGTGTCGGGTTTATCGCGTTGTCCGGGGTGGCGGTGTTGAACGGCTTGGTGATGATTGCGTTTATTCGTAATTTGCGTGAGGAGGGGCGGTCGCTTTCGGACGCCATTCACGAAGGTGCTCTCACTCGTTTGCGGCCAGTGTTAATGACAGCACTGGTGGCGTCGCTGGGCTTCATCCCGATGGCGCTTGCGACCGGCACCGGCGCGGAGGTGCAGCGTCCGCTGGCGACCGTGGTGATCGGCGGGATTCTGTCTTCCACGATCCTCACGCTGCTGATCTTGCCGGCGCTCTACCAACTCGCCCATCGCCGGGATGAGGACGCCGTTCCAACTAAATAGGTAATCCCCTCTGTAGGAGTGAGCCTGCTCGCGATAGCGGTCTATCAGTCAGATCTACATTGACTGACCCACCGCTATCGCGAGCAGGCTCACTCCTACAGGTTTTGTGTTCGACTTCAGGAGAGTGCCGGGCACATAACGGATATGTAATTTCCCCGCCACCGTCACGATAGGTTCGGATTGTTACCTTGATCCCGTCAGTTACTTAAACGAGGAATCAACGATGAAACTTACCCAACTCACTGCCTTCGCAGCCGCTCTGGCGATCTCTTCCGTAGCGTTGGCAGAAGGCGGCGGCGACCGCACATTCGAGCGGATGATGACCAGCAACGACCGCTCCATGGAACGGTTCGTCGCCAAGGAAAAAGCCGCCGGCAACCCGGTGGTCGTCACCGACAAGAAGGACGACAAGCCCCGCGATCTGTAAGCCTGCCGCACCTGAACAAGCCCTTCATCGCGCATCGATGCCGGGCTTTTTTTTCAAGCCCGGACGGGAAGGAAATGGATATGAACATGCTCAAGTGGATCGCGTTCGTCGGCGTAATGGCGATGTCTGCGAATGTGCTGGCCGAAGGCGGTGGTGACCGCACCTTTGAACGCGCGCTCAGCGCCAACAGCAAAGCCATGGAACAGTACGCCGCCAACCAGGGCAAAGCGCCGCCGGTGGTGAAGGATTACGAATACGGAATGAAGCTGGACGTGGTCAAAGTGGTGAGCGTGGTGAAGCCGCAGGCGGCGTGCAAAGTGGTGCCCACCGCGATGACCTACGAGGACTCCAAAGGTCTGCTCAATACCATCAAGTACAACGTGATGGGCGTGTGTCGAAACGGCGGGAGCTGAATCCTTCACGGCGAAACGCGGTCCCGTGTAGGAGCTGCCGAAGGCTGCGATCTTTTGACTTTGATTTTCAAGATCAAGATCAAAAGATCGCAGCCTTCGGCAGCTCCTACAGGGGCCGAATTGCAATATCACGCTGCGTATTTCAATTCGTGATGTTTAAAGGTTGTGTTAGAAGTCAGGAACCTTCCCACAATGTTTTCAGGTTGTCCGTCGGACGTCCGCTCTCTAGCCTGTGTGGGTCGCTGCCAATTCAGCGATCGGGATTGGAACCCCGCGGCTCAACTGAAGCAAAACGCACTGTTCATGACGTATGCTTGCGCACTTTCATGTGTGCACTCCGTTATGGCGGCTGTGCGCGGGAGACTTCGAGTCTGTCGGGTTTGCTCAGTTGCCCGGGTTCCAACCTGCGTACAGCTGCCACCCTTTCGCGTGGAACCGAAAGGGCCAGCTCCACCTTCAAGCTGAGTAAAACATTATGAAAAAGCCAACCCCAAATCCCCCCGAAACAGACGCCATCCCCGACGCCAACTCAACATCGCCTTACGCCTCCGTCGACACCCGAAAACTCCACGAAGCCGCCGACCGCGCCCTCGATTTCTACCTCAAACCCTCAGCCGCCATCATGTCCGCGCCATACATCCCCAGCCAGATGTTCCTCGTCAATCCCAAAGCCGACACCGAATCATTACTGGCCAACGCCAGCGAATCTCTGGCCTCGGCCACGGTGATGCTCGGTGACTTCGCTGCGCTATTAGGCGGCACCCATCGCAAGACCCTGCTCGGTATCGCGCAGGTCGTCATGCTTGGCGAACTGGCGGTGAACAGAGCGCTGGATAACGTAGATCCTGCGGCGTAGCTATCAATGGCCGGGTTTTATCCGTTGTTTGTGTGTTGAACTCAAAATCCTGCCCCCTCACCCCAGCCCTCTCCCCCGAGGGGGCGAGGGGGAAGGGAGCGGATCTTCAAGCCATTCAAAACCAGAGTACGCCTCGGTTTTTCAGGTCGATGTATCTTCAACAACCAGCTCGGTCAGTCCCCTCTCACCCATGGGGCGAGGGGGAAGGGCGCAGGCTTTCAAGCCATTCAAAATCAGAGTACGCCTCGGTTTTTCAGGTCGATGTATCTTCGACAACCAACTAGGTCTGTCCCCTCTCCTCCAGGGTGAAAGGGAGCAGGCTTTCAAGCCATTCAAAACCAGAGTACGCCTCGGTTTTTCAGGTCGATGTATCTTCAACAGCCAACTCGGTCAGTCCCCTCTACCTCTGGGAGAGGGCTAGGGTGAGGGCCGGGCCTGAACCTGGAATACATAACCACGGCAAAACGCAGAAAAAAAAAAGCGCCCCGAAGGACGCCAAAAGATTCACCTCTTACCAAAGGAGCAAGGAGCTTCTAAAGGTGAATTTGCATCAGCCGTGCAATCAAAGAATCGCCAGCGGATACTCGACAATCACCCGCACTTCATCCAGATCCGACTCGAACGCCGTGGCGCGGGTGGTGGCCTGGCGCAAACGTAGCGACAAGTCTTTCATCGAACCGCTTTGCACCACGTATTTGACTTCGATATCGCGCTCCCAACGTTTCTGATCGGTCAGCGGATTGCCCTCGGCATCGCGGCGCATATACACGGCGTTAGCGTTGGAATAATCAGCGTCGGTGCCGCGTGCGTAACGGGTCATGAACGACAGACCGGGTACGCCATAAGTGCTCATGTCGAGGTCATAGCGCACCATCCACGAACGCTCTTTCGGCGAGTTGAAGTCGCTGTACTGGATCGAGTTGTCGAGGAAGATCGAATCGGACTGGCGCAGGTAATCGAAGTCGTCATTGCCGTTGTTGCGCTGGTGGGAGAGGGCGACGGAGTGGGCACCAAGCTTGACGCCAACGCGGCCGCTCCAGATGTTGTTGTCGAACTCGCCGAGCAGTTGTTTGCCCTCGTCGATGGCCTTGTAATAGTTCAGGCCACCGAACAGCGATAGGTCATCCGAGAGCGGATAGGTCCAGGCGGTGCCGGCGTAATACTGGTTCCACGCATCCTTCAGGCGACTGGAGTACAGGCTGAAACTGAGATTCTTGTTCAGCGCATAATCGCCGCCGCCATACGCGATCCACGGCGAGTTGACTGGGCCTGCGTAGAAGGTCGCGAAGTTCTCGCGCATGTCGCTGGACACCGGTTGGCTCATCGCGTGCAACCGACCGCCCTGCACCGACAGACCTTCAATGCTGGTGTTGCTCGCTGTCACCCCGCGAAAACTTTCCGGCAACAAGCGCGAGTCACCCGCCGCAACCACCGGGTTAGCCGGGAACACATCACCGACCTTGATCACCGTATCGAACGCCCGCACTTTCGCGGCGCCGCCGACCTTGGTGTATTCGTCCCGCGCTTCGCCGTCGCTGTTGACCGGCAACACATCAAACGAACTGCGCCCGCCATTACGGCCGTCACCGGTGTCGAGTTTCAGCCCAATCATCGCAAACGCATCGACCCCAACTCCGACGGTGCCTTGGGTGAAACCGGATTCGAACTTGCTGATCACGGCATGCGCCCAAGCCTCGGAATAACCGTTGCCGGTGGGGCTGGACTGACCATTGCGATGATCACGATTGAAGTAGAAATTGCGGTTGAGCAGCGTAAGGCTGCTGCCTTCGACAAAGCCTTCGGGTTTGTCTTCTGCAAACACCATGGACGGCCCGGCGCCGACCACCACCGCTAAAGCGGCCATCGATATTTTTGTAGGGTTAACCATCAAACACTCCTTGGGTTCGGCAGAACGGGAACGTGCTTCGGCGTGGGTTTTATTGTTCGGCGGGGCAGGGCCCGCCGGCATGGTCGCCGGGTGACATCGTTGCAAACTGCGGATAACGTCGAGGTGATGGGGGAATTACAATTTCGTCATGTGGTTATATGGATTGAGTGAACGCCACACAAACCTGTGGGAGCGAGCTTGCTCTGGGCGGCGTTCCGACGAAAGCGGAGTGTCAGCCAATCAAGATGTTGAAAGTGTCTACGCCTTCGCGAGCAGGCTCGCTCCCACAAGTGGTCTGAGGTGTACCTGAGTGTTGGGAACGACACACAATCTGTAGGAGTGAGCCTGCTCGCGAAAGCGGAGTGCCAGGCTCTGAAGAGGGTTGATGTGCCGACGCCTTCGTCGGAACGCCGCCCGGAGCAGGCTCGCTCCCACAGTAATCCGGATGATTCTGATAGATCACATGTGAGCGGATGTGGCTTTTATCTTTCGAAGGTATCCAGCAAGCCATGTGATACAGATGCATCAATTTCGGCGGGAAGTATGAGTTTGCCTTTCATGGCGCCGATCCGTGTTACCCGGGTCTTCTTCAAGGTGATTTTGCCTTGGCGTTCTTCGGCTAACGCATCAAGGCCATTCATCAATTCTGAATAAATATCCCGCTTCATGGTTCGTGGATCTCCACTTGATATGTGATCCCCGAATTTAACGAAAAATGTCTTCTACGGAATGTCAGCCATTGCTCAGGGGTTTGCAGGCAAATTCCTAAAAAGGGGAGGGCGTTGAGATCAAAAGACCTCAGTCTTCGGCATCTCATAAAGGCTGTGATCTTTTGACGGTAACTCTACAAAACGAAACTGGCACTCGAAGGTGCCGTTTTGCGTAGCTAGTAGACTTTTGTGCTTCTACGTTACTTGCGATCCAGCGCTATTTCTTTACGGTTAATGACTTTCTCGTTCACGACGCGACGTACAACCGGAACAGAAGGTTTATGGGGAGGTGTCGGTCTGGTCGCGTCCTCAGGTTTTGATTGGCCATTTGTGTTGTTCATTTCTGATTTCCGCTGGAGTTTTATTTTCTCGTTCCTGAAGACGGACTCGATTTGGATCGATGTCTTTTACGTCGAACAAGATAAGCAAAAAGCCAAATTCTGGCTGTAGGAGGAACCCAACAGTAGGGCGCGAGATTTCGGGGATTTCAGTAGGAAGGGCATAGCATTGGTAAAAGATCCCACAAAAACAAAAACGGCACCCGAAGGTGCCGTTTTCATTTCTAGCCAGCCAGGCAATCAGCCCGCCAGACCCGCCTGCTGAACCAGAGTCAGCAATGGCTGCGGGTAAACGCCGAGGAAGAACGCGACCAGGGCGATGGCCAGCAGCATCACGCCGCCTGCCTTCTGTTCCCAGTGCAGTTGCGCATCGTGGCGGCGCAGGTTTGGTTCGATCAGGTACAGGGTGACCATCACGCGCAGGTAGTAGAAGACGCCGATGGCGCTGCCCAGTACCAGCGAACCGACCAGCCACCATTGGTGCGACTCGACACCGGTAGCGATGATGTAGAACTTGCCGATGAAGCCTGCGGTTAGCGGGATACCGGCCAGGGACAGCATCATCACGGTCAGTACGGCGGTCAGGTACGGACGGCGCCAGAACAGGCCGCGGTACTCGTACAGCGCGTCGGCGTCACGGCCGTTGTACGGCGAGGACATCAGGGTGATCACGCCGAACGCGCCGAGGCTGGTGATCACGTAGGTGACCAGGTACACGCCGATGGCTTCCACCGCCAGACCCTTGCTTGCCACCAGCGCGATCAGCAGGTAGCCGAAGTGCGCGATGGACGAGTAACCGAGCAGACGCTTGAGGTTGCTCTGGGTCAGGGCCAGCAGGTTACCGAACAGGATCGAGGCGATGGCGATAACGGTCAGCACGTCGCTCAGGACGCCGCTGCTGGCAGCAGGGGAGATCTGGAACAGACGCACCATCACCGCAAACACCGCAACCTTCGACGCAGTCGCGAGGAACGCAGCCACCGGTGCCGGAGCACCTTCGTAAACGTCCGGCGTCCACAGGTGGAACGGTACCAGCGACAGCTTGAACGCCAGACCGATCAGCATCATGCCCAGGCCCAGTTGTGCCAGCGAGCTAGGCAGGCCAGTCGCAGCCAGAGCCTGACCGATGCCAACGAAGCTCAGCGAACCCGAGTCTGCGTACAGCAGCGCCATACCGAACAACAGGAATGCAGAACCGGCGGCCGACAGCACCATGTATTTGATGCCGGCTTCCAGCGAACGCTTGTTGAAGAAGGCATAAGCCACCAGACCGTAAACCGGCACCGAGAGCAGTTCCAGACCGATGAACAAACCGGCCAGGTGCTGCGCGCTGACCAGAACCAGACCACCGGCGGCGGCCATCAGGATCAGCAGGTACAGTTCTTCACGGTTGCCCGGGTAACCCGAACCGCCATCACCCAAGTAGGCGTGTGCGAGGGTCACACAGGCGAGGGTGGCGACCAGGATCAGCGCCATGTACAGGCAAGCGAAGGTGTCGATTTGCAGCAGTGGAGTCACGGCCAGAGGCGCGACTTTCAGGGCTGGCAGGATCGACAGCAAGGCCAGGTTCAGACCGGCGACCGAGATCAGGAAGGTCTGCGAGTGGTTGCGGCGCCAAGCGATTGCCAGCATCACCACGATAATGGTGAGGCTGGTGATCAACAGTGGCGCAAGCGCAATAAAGTGTTGAATCGTGAATTCCATAGCGCTCTTACCGGGCCGAAGCGAGTTGAGTGAAGGCGGTGCCGAGCCACTGCTGCACGCCATGCATCGTGGCGGCAGAGGTGTCGAGGAACGGTTGCGGGTAGACGCCGAGGTAAACCAGCAGCACCGCAAGGCCCAGCACCATGATCAGTTCGCGAGCGTCCATACCGTGCAGGATCGAATCCGATTTCGACGGACCGAAGTAGGCACGGTGGATCATGATCAGCGAGTAGACCGAACCGAACACCAGACCGGAGGTGGCAATTGCAGTGATCCACGGCCAGCTTGCGAAGGAGCCGATCAGGATCAGGAACTCACCGACAAAGTTACCGGTACCCGGCAAGCCCAGGGATGCTGCTGCGAAGAACAGGCTGATCGCCGGCAGGTAAGCGATACGCGACCACAGACCGCCCATCTCACGCATGTCACGAGTGTGCAGACGCTCGTACAACTGACCGCTGAGGATAAACAGTGCCGCCGCCGACACACCGTGCGCGAGCATCTGGATCACTGCACCTTGCAGGGCCAGTTGGCTGCCGGAGTAGATGCCGATCAACACGAAGCCCATGTGGGAAACGGAAGAGAAGGCGATCAGACGCTTGATGTCGGTTTGTGCGAAAGCGAGGAACGCACCGTAGAAGATCCCGATCAGACCGAGGGTCATGGCAATCGGCGCAAACTCGGCCGAAGCATTCGGGAACAGCGGCAGGGCGAAACGCAGCAGACCGTAAGCAGCGGTTTTCAGCAAGATACCGGCGAGGTCGACGGAACCGGCAGTCGGCGCCTGGGCGTGGGCATCAGGCAACCACGAGTGGAACGGTACGACGGGCAGCTTGACCGCGAAGGCGATGAAGAAGCCGAGCATCAGGATGTACTCGGTGGTCATCGACATCTTGGTTTTCAACAGGTCGGCGTAGTTGAAAGTAATCACGCCGGTGTTGTTGAAGTTGACCAGCACCAGACCGAGGATCGCCACCAACATGATCAGGCCGGAAGCCTGAGTGAAGATGAAGAACTTGGTCGCTGCGTAGATCCGGGTTTTCTTGCCGTCCGAAGAACTGTGACCCCAGAGCGCGATGAGGAAGTACATCGGCACCAGCATCATTTCCCAGAAGAAGAAGAACATGAACAGGTCGAGGGCGAGGAACACGCCGACAACGCCGCCCAGGATCCACATCAGGTTCAGGTGGAAGAAGCCAACGTGACGTTGAATCTCTTTCCACGAGCACAGTACCGAGAGGATACCCAGCAGACCGGTCAGCAGGATCATCAACAGCGACAGGCCGTCGAGGGCCAGGTGCACGTTGATGCCGAAGCGCTGGATCCAGACATGCTTGAACTCAAGCGCCCAGGTCGGATCGGCGCCAGGCGCCGGTGCAAATGAATAGTCACCGTGGGCCCACAGCCAGAGGCCGAGGGCGAGTTCCAGGGTCATGGTCAACAGCGCAATCCAGCGCGGGAGGGTAGCGCCGAAGCGCTCACCCATCCAGCACAGCAGGCCGCCGATGAAGGGGATCAGGATTAGCCAAGGCAGAATCATGACGGGCTCGTTTCCTTTCGCAAATTCGCAAGGTTCATATCAGACCGCTACCAGCACGATGGCGCCAATCACCAGCACGGCACCAGCAGCCATCGAAGCAGCGTACCAACGCAGTTGACCGGTCTCGGTGCGGCTCAGGGCAGTGTGACCACCCTTGGCCATACGCGGGATCAGACCGATGGTCTGGTCGAGCGGGTCTTTGCGCAGGATGTGGCTGATCGCCAGGTAAGGCTTGACGAACAGTTTGTCGTAGATCCAGTCGAAGCCCCAGGCAGCGAACCACCAGGCCGAAAGGAAGCGGCCGATGCCGCTATTGGCGATTGCCGTTACGAAGCGACGCTTGCCGAGGAACAGCAGCGCTGCCAGCAGGATACCGGCCAGGGCGATGGCGCCCGAAGCGATTTCCAGACTGTGCTTGGCTTCGCCACCGGCATGACCAACGCTTTCTGGCAGCACGCCGTGCAGCGGTGGCACGATCATGGCGCCGACGAAAGTCGACAGCACGATCAGCACCGACAGTGGCAGCCAGTGCGAGATGCCGTGACCGGCGTGGGCTTCAGTCTTGGCTTCACCGTGGAACGTGATGAAGATCAGGCGAAAGGTGTACAGCGAAGTCATGAACGCGCCGACCAGACCTGCGTAAAGCAGACCGTGGTTGCCGCTGGCGAACGCTTCCCAAAGGATTTCGTCCTTGGAGTAGAAGCCTGCGGTAACCAGTGGCAGAGCGGCCAGGGCGGCACCACCAACGATGAAACTGGCATAGGCCAGTGGCAGTTTCTTCCACAGACCGCCCATTTTGAAGATGTTCTGCTCGTGGTGGCAGGCAACGATCACCGCACCGGAAGCAAGGAACAGCAGGGCCTTGAAGAAGGCGTGGGTCATCAGGTGGAAAATCGCGCCATCCCATGCACCAACGCCCAGCGCCAGGAACATGTAGCCGATCTGGCTCATGGTCGAGTAGGCGAGGATACGTTTGATGTCGGTCTGTACCAGTGCGGCGAAACCGGCCAGAACCAGGGTCACGCCACCAACGATGCCGACCAGGTGGAGGATTTCCGGCGCCAGGGTGAACAGACCGTGGGTACGGGCGATCAGGTAGACACCGGCGGTCACCATGGTCGCGGCGTGGATCAGTGCCGAAACCGGAGTAGGACCGGCCATTGCGTCCGCGAGCCAGGTTTGCAGCGGCAGTTGTGCCGATTTACCTACAGCGCCACCCAGCAGCATCAGGGTCGCCAGGGTGATCCAGAAGTCACCGACCTGGAATTTCTGCGGTGCCAGCACCAGCAGTTCCTGGATGTTCAGCGTGCCCACTTGCTGGAACAGGATGAACAGGCCGATGGCCATGAACACGTCGCCGATCCGGGTCACGATGAAGGCCTTGAGTGCGGCGTTACCGTTGTTGCGGTTGCTGTAGTAGAAACCGATCAACAGGTACGAGCACAGGCCCACGCCTTCCCAGCCGAAGTACAGGAACAACAGGTTATCGCCGAGTACCAGGAACAGCATGCTGGCGATAAACAGGTTGGTGTACGAGAAGAAGCGCGAGTAGCCCGCTTCGCCGCGCATGTACCAGGATGCGAACAGGTGGATCAGGAAACCGACGCCAACGACCACGCCGAGCATGGTGATCGACAGGCCGTCGACGTAGAGGGCGAAGTCAGGCTTGAAGCCTTCGACCGCCATCCACTTCCACAGCACCAGGGTGTAGTGACCGCCTTCGGGAGGTGCGACGTTGAATTGCCAGATGACGTAGGCGGCGACGATCGCCGACAAGCCAATGGAACCCACGCCGATCAGTGCCGAGAGGTTTTCCGACCAGCGTCCACGGGAGAACGACAGCAGCAGGAAACCGATCAGAGGGAATACGAAAGTCAGAAAGATAAGATTCATCCGCGCATCTCACTGGCAGCGTCGATATCGAGCGTGTGGAAGCGGCGATACAGTTGCAGCAGGATCGCCAGACCAATACTGGCCTCGGCGGCTGCAAGGCTGATCACCAGGATGAACATGATCTGTCCATCCGGCTGGCCCCAACGGGCGCCAGCAACAATGAACGCTAGTGCAGAGGCGTTCATCATCACTTCCAGACTCATCAACACGAACAAAATGTTGCGGCGGACCATCAGGCCGACCAGACCAAGGCAGAACAGGATGCCGGCGACGGCTAAACCATGTTCGAGAGGGATAGCAGGCATGTCTTACTCCTTCGCCTCGTTACGGCCCAAATGGAACGCCGTGACGGCTGCGGCAAGCAGCAGCATCGAGGCGAGTTCGACCACCAGCAGGTACGGACCGAACAGGCTGATGCCCACGGCTTTCGCGTCTACGGTGGTGTGGCCGATGGCCTGGCCGCTCTGGTGAGCGAACAGCACATACAGCAGTTCGGCCAGCAGCAAGGCGGCGAGAATCACCGGACCGGCCCAGATGCCGGGCTTGAGCCAGACGCGTTCTTGCTGAACCGAGGCCGGGCCGAGGTTCAGCATCATCACCACGAACACGAACAGCACCATGATGGCGCCGGCGTAGGCGATCACTTCCAGCACGCCGGCGAACGGCGCGCCGAGTGCGAAGAAGGTCATGGCCACGGCGATCAACGAGATGATCAGGTAGAGCAGGGCGTGCACAGGGTTGGTGTTGGTGACTACGCGAAGCGTGGACACAACAGCGATACCCGATGCGAAATAGAAAGCGAATTCCATCGTTCTTCCTTAAGGCAGCAAGCTCTTCACGTTGATCGGTTCAGCTTCGTTCTGCGCGGAGCCTTTCGGCTTGCCAGCGATTGCCATACCTGCAACACGATAGAAGTTGTAATCAGGGTTTTTGCCGGGGCCGGAGATCAACAGATCTTCTTTCTCGTACACCAGGTCCTGACGTTTGAACTCGGCCATCTCGAAATCCGGAGTCAGTTGGATCGCGGTGGTCGGACAGGCTTCCTCGCAGAGACCGCAGAAAATGCAGCGCGAGAAGTTGATACGGAAGAAGTCCGGGTACCAGCGACCGTCTTCGGTTTCCGCTTTCTGCAGCGAGATGCAACCCACCGGGCAAGCCACGGCGCACAGGTTGCAGGCAACGCAACGCTCTTCACCATCGGGGTCGCGGGTCAGGACGATGCGACCACGGTAGCGTGGTGGCAGGTAGACCGCTTCTTCCGGGTATTGCAGGGTGTCGCGCTTGCGGAAGCCATGGCCGAAGACCATGACCAGGCTGCGCAACTGGGTACCAGTACCCTTAACGATGTCGCCAATATATTTGAACATGGGTCAAATCCTCACTGAACCGCGACTGCAGGCGTGTTCCACAACACGACCGCAGCGGTCACCAGCAAATTGATCAGGGTCAGTGGCAGGCAGAATTTCCAGCTGAAATCCATCACCTGGTCATAACGCGGACGCGGAATGGAAGCGCGCAGCAGGATGAACAGCATGATGAAGAACGCGGTCTTCAGTGCGAACCAGACGAACGCCAGTTGCGGCAAGATGCCGAACGGACCGTGCCAGCCACCGAAGAACAGGGTGACCAGCAGCGCCGAGATCAGGATGATGCCGATGTATTCACCGACGAAGAACATGCCCCATTTCATACCGGCGTATTCAATGTGGTAACCGTCGGCCAGTTCCTGTTCCGCTTCCGGCTGGTCGAACGGGTGACGGTGAGTCACGGCGACGCCAGCGATGAAGAAAGTACAGAAGCCGAAGAACTGCGGAATGATGAACCACAGGTTCTGCGCCTGGTACTCGACGATGTCGCGCATGTTGAACGAGCCGACCTGCACCACGATGCCCATCAGGGCCAGGCCCATGAACACTTCGTAGGACACGGTCTGCGCCGACGCACGCAAGCTGCCGAGCAGGGCGAACTTGTTGTTACTCGACCAGCCGGCGAACAGCACCGCGTAGACCGACAGACCGGCCATGGCGAAGAAGAACAGCAGGCCGATGTTCAGATCCGCGACGCCCCAGGTCGGGGTGATCGGGATGATCGCAAAGGCGATCAGCAGGGCGGACATGGCCACCACCGGTGCCAGGGTGAAGATCACCTTGTCGGCAAACGGCGGGGTCCAGTCTTCCTTGAAGAACATCTTCAGCATGTCGGCGGCGATCTGGAACATACCGAACGGGCCAACACGGTTCGGACCGTAACGGTCCTGCCACCAGCCCAGCAGGCGACGTTCGACAAAGCTGAGCAACGCGCCTGCAACCACAACGGCCAGCAGAATCACGATGGCTTTGACGACCGAGAGGATCACATCGATCACTTCAGGGGTGAACCAGGTCATTGCGCTGCCTCCTGCAGACCGTCGACGGATACGCCGGCGAATGCCGGTGGAATGCCGGCGATGCCCGCAGGCAATGCCACCAGACCGGCGCCCAGTTCTTCATTGATGCGCAGCGGCAGACGCAGGGTCTGACCGGCCACGTTCAGGCTCAGCAGGGCACCGTCGTTGACGCCCAGACGATCCGCTTCCGACTTGGCCAGAGCCACGTATGGAGCCGGAATGCGCTCTTGAACCGGGGCGGCTTTCGAAGAGTTTTCTTCGCTGCCGAACAGGTGGAAGAACGGCACGGCTTGCCAGGTGCCCGGCGCCGGGTTGAACGCGCGTGGCGCTGCAGCGAACCAGTTCAGCGAATCACCGGTGCTTTCGATCAGGCGGGTGCCCGGGTCGCCAGCGCGAATGTGACCACCGACTTCGTCCTGGAACTTGTTCCACGCTTGTGGCGAGTTCCAGCCCGGCGACCATGCGAACGGCACCTGCTGACGCGGTTCGGCAGAGCCCGAGTAACCTTCCATGGAGAAGGCAAACGCGGTGTCTTTGTCTTGCGGGGTGCGCGGTTCATGAACGCTGATGTCGGCGCGCATCGCGGTGCGACCGGAGTAACGCAGCGGCTCACGCGCCAGTTTCAGACCCTTGATGCGGAACGCGGCGGACGGTGCTGCGTCGACGATACGCGCCAGTTGCTCGGTGCTCGAAGCAACGGCAGCAGTCACGTGGTCGAGTTGCGTCCAGTCGATCGGCTGGTTCAACAGGGTCGCGCGCAGGGCGTGCAGCCAGCGCCAGCCTTCGTGAACCAGGATGCTCGCGTCCATGTATTGCGGGTCGAAAACCTGGAAGAAGCGCTGGGCGCGACCTTCCTGGCTGACCAAAGTACCGTCGCCTTCAGCGAAGCTTGCTGCTGGCAGAACCAGGTGCGCGCGGTCGCTGGTAGCCGTCTTCTGATGGTCAGCAACGATCACCACTTGCGCAGCATTCAGTGCGGCATCGACTTTGTCTTTGGCGGTGCGGGTGTACAGATCGTTTTCCAGCACAACGATCGCGTCAGCCTTACCGTCGATGACGGCTTGCAGCGCCGCGTCGACCGATTCGCCACCGAGCATGGCCAGACCAAGGCTGTTGGCTTCCGGCACGATCAGGCTGATCGAACCGTTCTTCTCGCGCAGCTTCAGCGCCTTAGCGATGTTGGCGGCGGCTTCGATCAAGGCTTTGGAGCCCAGCGAAGTACCAGCGATGATCAGCGGACGTTTTGCCGCGAGCAGGGCGTCGGCGATGCGCTTGGCCAGTTCCAGTGCTTCAGCGTCCAGACCTTCAACGGCAGGGGCGCTGGCGTCCAGAGCGTGAGCCACGGCGAAACCGATGCGCGCCAGATCGTCTGGAGCGGCGTGTACGCATTCTTCAGCGATGTCGTCGAGCTTGGTTTCCGCCAGGCTGGCGATGAACAGCGGGTTCAGCGCGTGCTGACCGATGTTCTTCACCGCCGCGTCGAGCCAAGGCTGAACGCGCATGGCTTCGGCCATGTCTTCAGCTTTGCCTTTGACCGATTGACGCAGCGACAGCGCCATACGGGCGGCGGTCTGGGTCAGGTCTTCACCGAGTACGAAAATCGCATCGTGATCTTCGATGTCGCGCATGTTCGGCACTGGCAGCGGGCTGTCTTTCAGCACTTGCAGGACCAGACGGATGCGTTCCAGCTCGGAGGCTTCGATACCCGAATAGAAGTGCTCGGCGCCAACCAGTTCACGCAAAGCGTAGTTGCTTTCCAGGCTGGCACGCGGCGAACCGATACCGACGATGTTGCGACCGCGCAGCAGATCGGCAGCCTTGTCCAGCGCAGCATCCAGTCCAAGCTTGGTGCCGTCGGCCAGCAGCGGCTGACGTGGACGGTCGGTGCGGTTGACGTAGCCATAACCGAAACGGCCACGATCGCACAGGAAGTACTGGTTCACCGAACCGTTGAAACGGTTTTCGATGCGACGCAGCTCGCCGTAACGCTCACCCGGGGAAATGTTGCAACCGCTGGAGCAGCCATGGCAGATGCTCGGCGAGAACTGCATGTCCCATTTACGGTTGTAGCGCTCGGAGTGAGTCTTGTCGGTGAACACACCGGTCGGGCAGACCTCGGTGAGGTTGCCGGAGAACTCGCTTTCGAGGGTGCCGTCTTCAACGCGACCGAAGTACACGTTGTCGTGGGCGCCGAACACACCGAGGTCGGTGCCGCCGGCGTAATCCTTGTAGAAACGCACGCAGCGGTAGCAAGCGATGCAGCGGTTCATTTCGTGAGAAATGAACGGGCCCAGTTGCTGGTTCTGGTGGGTGCGTTTGGTGAAGCGATACCGGCGCTCGTTGTGGCCGGTCATCACGGTCATGTCTTGCAGGTGGCAGTGACCGCCTTCTTCGCACACAGGGCAGTCGTGCGGGTGGTTGGTCATCAGCCATTCAACAACACTGGCGCGGAACGCCTTGGATTCTTCATCGTCGATGGAGATCCAGGTGTTGTCGGTGGCCGGGGTCATGCAGGACATGACGATGCGACCACGGGTGTCGTTCTCGTCGGTGTACTGCTTGACCGCGCACTGGCGACAGGCCCCGACGCTACCAAGCGCGGGGTGCCAGCAGAAATAAGGGATGTCGAGGCCCAGCGACAGACATGCCTGTAACAGGTTGTCTGCCCCGTCGACTTCGAGCGCTTTGCCGTCTACGTGGATAGTGGCCATGGTTCAAAGGTCTTCGTTGGCCCGGTGTCAGCGGGCGTGGCTAATGGAATCTTGTTATCCGTCCGAATCCAGTCAGCCCCGAAAGGCGTCATCGGACGAAAGGCGAAGGGCACGGACCCTTCGCCTTTTTAAGCGTTTACGCGCCGATTACGATCGGCCTTGCCAGAGGCGGGACGGCGGCGCTGACTGGCGCGATACCGGCTTCGAACTCTGGACGGAAGTATTTGATGGCACTGCCCAACGGTTCCACGGCACCCGGTGCGTGAGCACAGAAGGTCTTGCCAGGGCCGAGGAAGTTGACCAGACCCAGCAGGGTCTCGATATCGCCTGGCTGACCGCGGCCTTGTTCGATGGCCATCAAGAGCTTGACGCTCCATGGCAAACCATCGCGGCACGGGGTGCAGAAACCGCACGACTCGCGAGCGAAGAACTGCTCCATGTTGCGCAGCAAGGAGACCATGTTGACGCTGTCGTCCACCGCCATGGCCAGGCCGGTACCCATACGGGTGCCCACTTTGGCGATGCCGCCGGCGTACATTTGTGCGTCGAGGTGTTCTGGCAGGAGGAAACCGGTACCGGCTCCGCCTGGCTGCCAGGCCTTGAGTTTGAAGCCGTCGCGCATGCCGCCGGCGTAGTCTTCGAACAACTCGCGACCGGTGACGCCGAAAGGCAGTTCCCACAGGCCCGGGTTTTTCACTTTGCCGGAGAAGCCCATGAGCTTGGTGCCCATGTCTTCGCTGCCTTCGCGGGCCAACGATTTGTACCAGTCAACGCCGTCGGCAATGATCGCCGGCACGTTGCACAGGGTTTCCACGTTGTTCACGCAGGTCGGCTTGCCCCACACGCCGACGGCGGCAGGGAAGGGCGGCTTGGAGCGCGGGTTGGCGCGGCGGCCTTCGAGGGAGTTGATCAGTGCGGTTTCTTCACCGCAGATGTAACGCCCGGCGCCGGTGTGGACGAACAGCTCGAAATCAAAACCGCTGCCGAGAATGTTTTTACCCAGCAGGCCCGCTGCCTTGGCTTCTTCTACGGCACGGTTGAGGTGCTTGGCGGCGGTGGTGTATTCGCCGCGCAGGAAGATGTAGCCGCGGTAGGTTTTCAGCGCGCGAGCACTGATCAGCATGCCTTCGATCAGCAGATGGGGCAGTTGCTCCATCAGCATGCGGTCTTTCCAGGTGTTCGGCTCCATTTCATCCGCGTTGCACAGCAGGTAGCGGATGTTGATGGATTCGTCTTTGGGCATCAGGCCCCACTTCACGCCCGTGGGGAAGCCTGCACCGCCGCGACCTTTGAGGCCGGCGTCTTTCACGGTCTGGACGATGGCGTCCTGATCCATGTCGGCGAAGGCTTTGCGCGCAGCGGCGTAACCGTTCTTGGCCTGGTATTCGTCGAGCCACACGGCTTCGCCGTCATCGCGCAGGCGCCAGGTCAGCGGGTGAGTCTCAGCCGAACGCTGAATGCGGTTGGCAGGACCGAAAGATGTCAGGGTCATACGTAGCCCTCGAGCAGTTTGGCGACGCCAGCAGGCTGCACATCACCAAAGGTGTCGTCGTCGATCATCAGCGCCGGTGCCTTGTCGCAGTTGCCGAGGCAGCAGACAGGCAGCAGGGTGAAACGACCGTCGGTGGTGGTCTGACCCAAACCGATGCCCAGATTGTTCTGGATTTCGCTGACCACCGACTCGTGGCCACCGATGTAGCAGACCATGCTGTCGCAGACGCGAATGATGTGACGGCCAACCGGCTGACGGAAAATCTGGCTATAGAACGTCGCCACACCTTCAACGTCGCTGGCCGGGATGCCGAGGATCTCGCCGATCGCGTACAGGGCGCCATCCGGCACCCAGCCGCGTTCTTTCTGAACGATCTTCAGGGCTTCGATCGACGCCGCGCGCGGGTCTTCGTAGTGATGCAGCTCGTGCTCGATGGCCGAGCGCTCGGTTTCACTGAGGGTGAAACGGTCTGTCTGGATAAGCGTGCTGTTCATGCTTAGCGGTCCACGTCGGCCATAACGAAATCGATACTACCCAGGTACGCAATCATGTCCGCGACCATGCTGCCTTTGATCACCGAAGGGATCTGTTGCAGATGCGGGAAGCTTGGAGTGCGGATCCGGGTACGGTAGCTCATGGTGCCGCCGTCGCTCGTCAGGTAATAGCTGTTGATGCCCTTGGTCGCTTCGATCATCTGGAAGGATTCGTTGGCCGGCATCACCGGGCCCCACGAAACTTGCAGGAAGTGCGTGATCAGGGTTTCGATGTGCTGCAGCGTGCGCTCTTTCGGCGGCGGCGTGGTCAGCGGGTGATCCGCCTTGTACGGGCCTTCCGGCATGTTGCGCATGCACTGGTCGATGATCTTGATGCTCTGGCGCATCTCTTCGACGCGAACCATGCAGCGGTCGTAGGCATCGCCGTTGGCAGCCAGCGGTACTTCGAACTCGAAGTTCTCGTAGCCGGAGTACGGACGCGCTTTACGCAGGTCGAAGTCGCACCCGGTCGAACGCAGGCCAGCACCGGTGACGCCCCATTCCAGGGCTTCTTTGGTGTTGTACTGGGCGACGCCGATGGTACGGCCCTTGAGGATGCTGTTCTGCAGGGCAGCCTTGGTGTATTCGTCGAGGCGTTTTGGCAGCCATTCAACGAAGTCCTTCACCAGTTTTTCCCAGCCGCGTGGCAGGTCGTGCGCGACGCCACCGATGCGGTACCAGGCCGGGTGCAGACGGAAACCGGTAATGGCTTCGATCACCGTGTACGCCTTCTGGCGGTCGGTGAAGGTGAAGAACACCGGAGTCATGGCGCCGACGTCCTGGATGTAAGTCCCGAGGAACAGCAGGTGGCTGGTGATCCGGAAGAACTCGGCCATCATGATGCGGATGACGTCGACCTTCTCAGGCACCTTGATGCCGGCCAGCTTCTCGACCGAGAGCACGTACGGCAGGTTGTTCATCACGCCGCCGAGGTAGTCAATACGGTCGGTGTACGGGATGAAACTGTGCCACGACTGACGCTCGGCCATCTTCTCGGCGCCACGGTGGTGGTAGCCAATGTCCGGCACGCAGTCGACGATCTCTTCACCGTCCAGTTGCAGAATGATGCGGAACGCACCGTGCGCAGAAGGGTGGTTCGGGCCGAGGTTGAGGAACATGTAGTCCTCGTTCGGACCGGAACGCTTCATGCCCCAGTCTTCCGGACGGAAACGTGCGGCTTCTTCCTCAAGCTGTTGCTTGGCGAGGTTGAGGCTGTACGGATCGAATTCGGTGGCGCGCGCCGGGAAGTCCTTGCGCAGCGGGTGACCTTCCCAGGTCGGCGGCATCATGATGCGCGACAGGTGCGGGTGACCTTTGAAGTCGATACCGAACATGTCCCAGACTTCACGCTCGTACCAGTTGGCGTTCGGCCAGATGCTGGTGACGGTCGGCAAGCTGAGGTCGCTCTCGGACAAGGCGACCTTGATCATCACGTCACTATTACGCTCCAGCGACATGAGGTGATAGAACACGGTGAACTCGGCGTCGCTCGGCAGCCCTTGACGCTTGGTGCGCAGACGCTCGTCCACGCCGTGCAGGTCATAGAGCATGACGTACGGCTTGGGCAGGTTGCGCAGGAAAGTCAGGACTTCGACGAGTCTGGCACGCGCCACCCACAGCACCGGCATGCCGGTGCGGGTCGGCTGGGCGGTGAACGCCTCCGGGCCAAAACGGTTGTTCAATTCGACGACCACATCCTGGTCGTCTGCCTTATAAGGCGGGATGTACAGAGCGCTGCCTGTAGTCATGGTTATTTTTTCGCTTTCGGTCAACGTAAAGAATGAAGCCAGCTTCTCGTTTCTATTTCAGAACAGATCTGGATCAGACTTCGTCAGGGCTGCGCAGGTTGGTGACTGCGATTCGCTGTTCGCGGCGCTGTTCCTTCTGCGAAGGCATGTCGGCGCGATACACGCCTTGATCACCAACGACCCAGGAAAGCGGACGACGCTCCTGTCCAATCGATTCCTGCAGCAGCATCAAGCCTTGCAGAAATGCTTCCGGACGGGGCGGGCAGCCAGGTACGTAGACGTCCACGGGCAGGAACTTGTCCACCCCTTGAACCACAGAGTAGATGTCGTACATGCCACCGGAGTTAGCGCACGAACCCATGGAGATAACCCACTTCGGCTCGAGCATTTGCTCGTAGAGACGCTGGATGATCGGCGCCATCTTGATGAAGCAGGTGCCGGCGATAACCATGAAGTCGGCCTGACGCGGCGATGCCCGGATAACTTCGGCGCCAAAGCGCGCGATGTCGTGGGGCGCCGTGAAGGCGGTGGTCATTTCCACGTAGCAGCACGACAGGCCGAAGTTGTACGGCCACAGGGAGTTTTTACGTCCCCAGTTGACCGCGCCACTCAGCACGTCTTCCAGCTTGCCCATGAAAATGTTTTTGTGGACTTGATCTTCTAACGGATCGGAAACGGTTTCCCGTTCGCCAATCGGATATTGCTCGTTAGGAGCATCGGGGTCGATCCTGGTGAGATTGTATTGCATTGCCAAAGCCTCATTGTTTCAGCTTCGCCTGCCGCTTGCGACGAGCTTCCGGAGCCCAGTCAAGGGCGCCCACTCGGAACAGGTAGACAAGACCTGCCAACAGAATTGCTATGAAAACGAGAGCTTCGACGAATCCGGTCCAGCCGCTTTCGCGGACGGACACAGACCATGCAAAGAGAAAGAGGGCTTCGATATCGAAGATCACGAAGAGCATCGCGACCAGATAGAATTTGGCTGAGAGCCGCAAGCGGGCGCCACCGGTAGGTAGCATGCCCGACTCGAACGGTTCGTTTTTGCTGCGACCCCAGGCTTTTGACCCGAGGAGGCTGGAGACGCCAAGCATGAAGGCACACAGGCCGACGACACCCAGAAGGAAAATGGCAAAGCCCCAATTGTGGGCCATGAGTCCTGTCGCTTCGGGCATGCTGGTAATCCTTAACAGAGAGCAAAGGTCTCTGAGCTTGATAAAGAAATAGGCAGTGACGATATGTCGCAGCAATCAATCGCGCTGATTTTATGGCTAAACACCCTGCAAGTAAAATTCCTATAGCGAAATTATTTATTGGAATAAGGACATAGCGCATCTCCAATGCCCTGCAGCCCATGCGTTGCGGGCATTAGGCGGGTTTATGCAAATAATGTTTTGTAGGGAATGTAACGAACATAGTTGTGGCTAAATGATAATTAATATCGTTTGAGGGTGTTTTGTAACTGTTTAACGGGATGTCAGTCGGGAAGTTGTCTTACTTGCACGTTACTGCAATTAGCGACGGCGCCCGTTTTAGCGGATTTTTCTGACGGTTGTACCGCTCTGGATCAATGTTTTCTCCGAACGACACCGATCCCTGTAGGAGTGAGCCTGCTCGCGATGGCGGTGGGTCAGTCACCGTATGCGCAAGCTGACACACCGCTATCGCGAGCAGGCTCACTCCTACAGGGATTTGTGGTGTTCATTAAATCGGGGCAAAAAAAACGCCCCGAACCAGTCGGGGCGTCAGTTTTGCGGCTCTGCGGTTAGCTTTCTATGCGATCCGCAAAGGCCGTTTGCTCAGCGAAGCAGAATCAGTGGAACTGTTCTTCTTCAGTCGAACCGGTCAGTGCGGTTACCGAGGACGAGCCACCTTGAATCACAGTGGTCATGTCGTCGAAGTAGCCGGTGCCCACTTCCTGCTGGTGAGCCACGAAGGTGTAACCCTTGGCGGCGTCAGCGAATTCCTGCTCCTGCAGCTTCACGTAGGCAGTCATGTCGTTGCGGGCGTAGTCGTGCGCCAGGTTGAACATGCTGTGCCACATGTTGTGAATGCCGGCCAGGGTGATGAACTGGTGCTTGTAACCCATGGCGGACAGTTCGCGCTGGAACTTGGCGATGGTCGCGTCGTCCAGGTTTTTCTTCCAGTTGAAGGACGGCGAGCAGTTGTACGACAGCAGTTGGTCCGGGTATTCCTTTTTGATCGCTTCAGCGAAACGACGAGCCTCGTCCAGATCCGGCTTGGCAGTTTCGCACCAGATCAGGTCGGCGTACGGCGCATAAGCCAGGCCACGGGCGATGGCTTGATCGAGGCCGGCGCGAACCTTGTAGAAGCCTTCCTGAGTGCGCTCGCCAGTTACGAACGGCTGGTCGTACGGGTCGCAGTCGGAAGTCAGCAGGTCAGCAGCGTTAGCGTCGGTACGGGCCAGGATGATGGTCGGAGTACCGGCAACGTCGGCAGCCAGACGTGCAGCGGTCAGCTTCTGTACGGCTTCCTGAGTCGGAACCAGTACTTTGCCGCCCATGTGACCGCACTTCTTCACGGAAGCCAGTTGGTCTTCGAAGTGAACGCCAGCGGCGCCTGCTTCGATCATGCTCTTCATCAGCTCATAGGCGTTCAGTACGCCGCCGAAACCGGCTTCAGCGTCAGCCACGATCGGCGCGAAGTAGTCGATGTAGCCGTCGTCGCCCGGGTTCTTGCCGGCTTTCCACTGGATCTGGTCAGCACGACGGAACGAGTTGTTGATGCGCTTGACCACGGTTGGAACCGAATCCACCGGGTACAGCGACTGGTCCGGGTACATGGATTCTGCGGAGTTGTTGTCCGCAGCCACTTGCCAGCCCGACAGGTAGATCGCCTGGATACCGGCTTTGACCTGTTGAACAGCCTGGCCGCCAGTCAAAGCGCCCATGCAGTTGACGAAATCTTTCTCAGGACGGAAGGAAGGCTTGGCACCCTGGGTGACCAGGTTCCACAGCTTGTCGGCGCCCATTTTTGCAAAGGTGTGCTCAGGTTGAACCGAGCCACGCAGACGGACGACGTCAGCAGCGGAGTAAGTGCGAGTCACGCCTTTCCAGCGCGGGTTTTCAGCCCAGTCTTTTTCGAGGGCTGCAATTTGCTGTTCGCGTGTCAGTGCCATGGAGATAAACCTCGTCGCGTCTTTATGAAAAGTTGTTCTGCGGTGGAAAATTCCTGCGCTCGCTGACCAGAAGCTTAGGTGGTCAAGTCGGATTCGGCGGGGTAGGCGACGGGATGAACGATAGGCTCGAGGGGAAGTGAGCAGGTAGTGGCGGACTGCGGGCGCATTCGGGCGTCGTGGGCCTTTATACGGTCTACAGTGTGAAGCCGGGTTACCTAATTACGCTTCCGTCCCTCGGGACAACTTCGTTCCAGTCGGCAACCTCGTCAAACACACCTTGTGGGCGGTACAGACACGAAGCGGTTCGCGGGGTAGGTGCGAACATCGCTTCGAAGGCCCTTGCCAGGGCCTCTGATTAGCGGGAGCGAGGCCATCATGCCTTCGCTTTTTTACCCCGTCAAACGTTTTGTAGTGCTTTTTTTTAAGCACTACATCTTTCGTCTAATACGACTAATCAGTCAGTTTTCGGTGCTTTAGTCCAGGGCGTCGACTTTCACTCGCAAGGTCATGTCATCCCGGCCTTGAGTCGAGTAGCTGCGGGTCAGGCCCTGTTTGTCGGCCTGGGTCTGGCGATTGACGCCGGCGAGGGTGATCCACTCGCCGAGGCGCCCGCTGACAGTTGTGTCGGTGCTTTGCACGTTCACTACATCGGGACGTTCCTGGCTCATGCGGTCACGGTTGGTACTGATCGCCAGGTGAACGATGTCGCCAGTGACGCTGGCGGTGACATAGAAACCCTGGGTGACGTTGCGGTATTGCGTCTGGCTGTTGTAACCGCCGTAGGAATCGCTCTGAACATTGGTGA
Organism: Pseudomonas sp. B21-041; assembly: GCF_024748675.1. NCBI lineage: Bacteria > Pseudomonadati > Pseudomonadota > Gammaproteobacteria > Pseudomonadales > Pseudomonadaceae > Pseudomonas > Pseudomonas sp. B21-041. The sequence goes on along the minus strand of NZ_CP087175.1, from coordinate 3,960,597 downwards.
TCGGAACGCTCTGGCCAACCTGAATCAGCGCCGGCATGCCATCGGTGGCCTGAACTTGCTGGACGCCGCCCTCACGGCTGGCGGTGCTGCGGCTGATGATGCGGGTCTGGTTTGGTTGAGAGCCGTTGACTGAATAGCCTTCGTCCCCACGGCCATTGTTTTCGTTGGTGTCGACGGTGATCAGCAAGCGCTTGGGCGCCGTGTCGAGTTGGGTGATCAGCGCCTTGAGTTCCTGAATCTTGTCCGGCTCGGCCTTGATGATCAGTTGGTTGCCATAGGCGCTGACCTGACCGTCCTTGCCGAGGAAGTCTTGCGCCATCGGCAGCATGTCAGTGCTGGTGCGGTAATTGAGAGGCACGATTTCTGTGGCTGCCATCACCGAAAAACTGCAACCGAGCAGCAGGGTGGTGAGCAGGGTGCGTAGGGACATGTCCGTTATCTCCGCTTTCGAAAGGCTTGATATTGCCAGTTTGTCGGCCTTGGGTGGGGCAAGTTGAATCGTAGACAGCAAAACGCCCCGGCATCGGTTGATGTCGGGGCGTAATCGTTCCCACGCTCTGCGTGGGAATGCAGCCAGTGACGCTCTGCGTCACATGCCGCAAGGGACGCGGAGCGTCCCGAGAGGCATTCCCACGCAGAGCGTGGGAATGATCAGGCAGAGCTCAGGCCGAATGCCGAACCATGTCGACATGCGGAATCCCGGCTTCGAGGAATTCCTCGCTGACCAAGCTGAAGCCTAAGCGCTCATAGAACGCGGTGGCCTGAACCTGCGCGCTGAGCATTTGCTGCTTCAATCCACGTTCTTCAGCTTCAGCAATCACCGCTTGCATCAGCGCATCACCGACTTTCATGCCGCGCCAGTCTTTCAGCACTGAAACCCGGCCAATGTGCCCATCAGGCAACAGGCGCGCAGTACCAATCGGAAAGTCGCCTTCAAACGCCAGAAAATGCACGGCGGTCGCGTCATCCGCGTCCCATTCCAGCTCAGGTGGCACCGATTGTTCGGCGATGAACACCGTTTCACGAATGCGCCGGATCTCGGCGATGTCCTTCTGCCAGTCTGCGACACGAACGCGAATTTTATTCATCAGCGAACCCCAGGCTCCCTTGCTTGACCAACTGGCACAGCAGGCCGCAAGCGTCTTCGTCGTTCAGCCACTCACCGAGGTTGTCAGTGTGCAGGGCGTCAGCGGCGCAGATCAGCTTCAACAGTTCGCGTAGCTTGCCCGGCAGGTAACGGCTCTGGCCGCTGGCGAACAGCAGCAGGTCGTCATCGACTTCCGACCAGGCCAGGCGCGCACTCGGGTTGCGGATCAGAATGGCGCCATCCTGTAGGGCGGCGAGGAAGTCTTCTTCTTCGATTTCTTCCGGGCCGGCCACCAGTTCCGGATAGCGTGGCTCGGTCATGTACTGGCCGAACCAGGTCAGCAGCAGGCGTTCGTCGCTCATGTGCTCGGCGAGTAGGGCTTTCAGGCGATCCAGTGCATCGTGTTGAATCTGGTGTGGATCGCTGGCCGGCTGCGCATCGGCATCGGTGTAGCGCTCTTCGTCAGTCAGGAACTGGCTGAGGAAGTCGGTGAAGTGAGTCAGCACTTCGGAAGCGCTTGGTGCGCGGAAACCGACCGAGTAGGTCATGCAGTTATCGACCGCGACGCCACAGTGAGCCAGGCGCGGTGGCAGGTAGAGCATGTCGCCCGGTTCCAGTACCCATTCTTCGGTCTCGTGGAATTCAGCGAGGATGCGCAGGTCCGCGTGTTGCAGCAGCGGGCTCTCTGAATCGCACATCTGGCCGATTTTCCAGTTGCGCTTGCCGTGGCCTTGCAGCAGGAATACGTCGTAGTTGTCGAAGTGCGGACCAACGCTGCCACCCGGGGCGGCGAAGCTGATCATCACGTCATCGACCCGCCAGCTCGGCAGGAAACGGAAGTTTTCCAGCAGTTCGCTGACTTCCGGGACGAATTGGTCGACCGCTTGAACCAGCAGGGTCCACTCTTTTTCCGGCAGCTTGCTGAATTCGTCTTCAGCGAACGGGCCGCGACGCAGTTCCCATGGGCGCTCGCCATGCTCGATCACCAGGCGCGATTCGACTTCTTCTTCCAGGGCCAGGCCGGCCAGTTCGTCGGCGTCGATCGGGCTTTCGAAGTCAGGAATCGCCTGACGGATCAACAGTGGCTTTTTCTGCCAGTAGTCGCGCAGGAATTCGCGTGCTGTGAGGCCGCCCAGAAGTTGAAGAGGAATATCGGAATTCATATGTAACCTATTGAAAAAAAGCACTTTTCAGACGGGAATAAAAACGCCCGGCGCGGCCGGGCGTCTCAAACGGATCAAGCGGTCGATCAGATGCGTTTGGCTTGCGCTACAGCGTTGCCGATGTAGTTGGCCGGAGTCATTTGCTTGAGCTCGGCTTTCGCTTGCGCTGGCATGTCCAGGCCGTCGATGAAAGTCTGCAACGCTTCAGGGCTGATGCCCTTGCCGCGGGTCAGTTCTTTCAGCTTCTCGTACGGGTTTTCGATGTTGTAGCGGCGCATCACGGTCTGGATCGGCTCAGCCAATACTTCCCAGCAAGCGTCGAGGTCAGCGGCAATCTTCTGCTCGTTGAGCTCCAGTTTGCTGATGCCTTTGAGGCTGGCTTCGTAGGCGATCACGCTGTGGGCGAAGCCGACACCGAGATTACGCAGTACGGTGGAGTCTGTCAGGTCGCGCTGCCAGCGGGAAATCGGCAGTTTGCTCGCCAGGTGCTGGAACAGTGCGTTGGCGATGCCCAGGTTGCCTTCGGAGTTTTCGAAGTCGATCGGGTTGACCTTGTGCGGCATGGTCGACGAACCGATTTCGCCAGCGATGGTGCGCTGCTTGAAATAACCCAGGGAGATGTAGCCCCAGATGTCACGGTCGAAGTCGATCAGGATGGTATTGAAGCGCGCAATTGCGTCGAACAGCTCGGCGATGTAGTCGTGCGGTTCGATCTGCGTGGTGTACGGGTTGAAGCCCAGGCCCAGCTCGTCTTCGATGAAGGCGCGGGCGTTGGCTTCCCAGTCGATCTGCGGGTAGGCCGACAGGTGGGCGTTGTAGTTGCCGACAGCGCCGTTGATCTTGCCCAGCAGCGGCACGGCAGCGACTTGAGCGATCTGACGCTCGAGACGGTAAACCACGTTCGCCAGCTCTTTACCAAGAGTGGTTGGCGAGGCTGGTTGACCGTGGGTGCGCGACAGCATCGGCACGTCAGCGAAACGGATGGCCAGTTCGCGGATGGCGTTGGCGGTCTGGCGCATCAGCGGCAGCATCACGTCGTCACGGCCTTCGCGCAGCATCAGGGCGTGGGACAGGTTGTTGATGTCTTCGCTGGTGCAGGCAAAGTGGATGAACTCGCTGACCTTGGCCAGCTCCGGCAGCTTGGCCGCCTGCTCTTTGAGCAGGTATTCGATCGCTTTGACGTCGTGGTTGGTGGTGCGCTCGATCTCTTTGACGCGCTCGGCGTGCTCCAGCGAGAAGTTTTCAGCCAGTTCATTGAGAACGGCGTTGGCCTCGGCGGAGAAGGCTGGTACTTCAGGAATGCCAGCGTGGGCGGCCAGGCGCTGGAGCCAGCGTACTTCAACCAGAACTCGGGCACGGATCAGGCCGTACTCGCTGAAAATCGGGCGCAGGGCCTGGGTTTTGCCGGCGTAGCGGCCGTCAACAGGGGAAACCGCAGTGAGCGAAGAAAGCTGCATGGGGTGTTCTCGGACAGTCGGGCAACGAAATGGGGCGCGTATCATACATGAAAAAATCCGCCGGTCCGTTGCCAACTGACCGGCGTATTACGCGTTACAGACTACAAAGCTTTTATTGCAGGGCGATTTACTCGCTGCGCATCAACGGATACAGCTCTTTGAGCAGCTTGCGCCGGCTGATCACCAACTGCCAGCGATGGCCGCCGAGCTGCCGCCACAGGCGCGCCGAACGAATGCCGGCAAGCAACAGAGCGCGAATTTTCGAGGCATTGCTCGGCTGCTGCAGATTGCGCATGTCGCCATGCACCTGAATGCGTTGGCGCAAGGTGCTCAGGGTGTCCTGGTACAGCGCGCCGCAAGCCGCGACCACGTTTTCGTGGGCCGGGCCGAAATGCTCGACCTGCGACTGGATCTGCGGCAAGCGCTTGCCGATGATGTCGAGCATGTCGTTGCGCTTGGCCAGTTGACGTTCCAGGCCGAGCATCGACAGGGCATAACGCAGTGGCTCGCGCTGCAATGTGCTTGGGTCGCGCTCGAGGGCGCCGATCAGTGCACGGTAACCTTCGCGCAAATTGATGTCGTCGCCGCCGTACACGTCCAGCGTGTCCTTCGGGTCGCGCACGAGCAGGCTGCCGAGCATGCAGCTCAGGCCGGCTTCGTTGGTCTGGCCGGTCTTGGCGATCCGGTCGACCAGCACGGCGGCGAGAAACACGCCGCCGAGCGCCGTCAGTTGCTCCTGAGTCGGGCTCATGCCTGGCCGCTCCACGGCTCGGCCACTTCGATCACGCCGCCGCCGAGGCAGATTTCACCGTCGTAGAACACCACCGATTGACCCGGCGTCACCGCGCGTTGCGGCTCGTCGAACATGGCGCGGTAGCCACTGGCGGTTTTTTCCAGGGTGCAGGTCTGGTCGCTCTGGCGATAACGCACTTTCGCGGTCAGGCGCAGCGGCTGGCTCAGGTCGATCGGGTTGACCCAATAGATTTCCGAAGCGAGCAGGGCGCTGGAAAACAGCCACGGATGGTTGTTGCCCTGGCCGACGATCAGTTCGTTGGTGTCGAGATCCTTGCGCAGCACGTACCACGGCTCATCGCCGGCGTCTTTCAAACCACCAATGCCAAGGCCTTGGCGCTGACCGATGGTGTGGTACATCAAGCCGTGATGACGGCCGATGACTTCGCCTTCGGTGGTCTTAATCTCGCCCGGTTGCGCTGGCAGGTATTGCTTGAGGAAATCGCTGAAGCGACGCTCGCCGATGAAGCAGATCCCGGTGGAATCCTTCTTCTTGGCGGTGGCCAGCTCGTATTTCTCGGCAATGGCGCGCACTTCCGGCTTTTCCAGTTCGCCGACCGGGAACAGGGTCTTGGCAATCTGTTCGCCGCCAACGGCGTGCAGGAAATAGCTCTGATCCTTGTTCGGATCGAGGCCTTTGAGCAGTTCGGTACGACCATCAATGTCGCGGCGGCGCACGTAGTGGCCGGTGGCAATCAGGTCGGCGCCGAGCATCATGGCGTAGTCGAGGAACGCCTTGAACTTGATCTCGCGGTTACACAGGATGTCCGGGTTCGGCGTACGGCCGGCCTTGTATTCGGCCAGGAAGTGCTCGAACACGTTGTCCCAGTATTCAGCAGCGAAGTTGGCGGTGTGCAGCTTGATGCCGATCTTGTCGCAGACAGCCTGAGCATCCGCCAGGTCGTCCATGGCGGTGCAGTATTCCGTTCCGTCGTCTTCTTCCCAGTTCTTCATGAACAGGCCTTCCACCTCGTAACCCTGCTCGATCAGCAGGAGAGCGGAAACGGAAGAGTCCACGCCGCCGGACATGCCGACAATGACGCGCTTCTTGGATGTGTCAGAAGGGGCTGGATCACGCATAGGGATTCAATGAGTGTCTTGAAAAAGGACGCGATTCTAGCAGGCTCGCGGCCTCAAGGCTAAAGAGAAGGGCGGATCAGTTCGAGGCTGAAGTGATGGCCGGCCAGATAATCGTCGATGCAACGGATGATCAGCTCGCTGCGCCAGTTATCGTGCTGGGCGATTAATTCGTCGCGGGTCAGCCACTTGGCGCCGACGATGCCGTCGTCGAGTTGGTAATCGGGGTGGTGTTGCACGGCTTTGGCGCTGAAGCACACGCGCTGGTAGGTCACACCATTGCTCGGTGCGGTGTACAGGTAAATGCCGATCACGCCGGTAGGTTCGACGTCCCAGCCGGTTTCTTCGAGGGTTTCGCGCACGGCGGCGTCGATCAGGGTTTCGTCCGGGTCGAGATGGCCGGCGGGCTGGTTGAGCACGTTACGCCCGGCCTTGTGTTCCTCGACCATCAGGAAGCGGCCGTTGTCCTCGACGATGGTGGCGACGGTGATGTGGGGGAGCCATTCCATACGGTGTCCTCGTTTCTGAATATTGGAACCCGATCCCTGTGGGAGCTGGCTTGCCAGCGATGGCGGCCTATCATTCAGCATTGAAGGTGACTGATCCACCGCTATCGCTGGCAAGCCAGCTCCCACAGGGTTTTGTGGTGGTCATAAAGCCCGGAAACACAAACCCCGGCACAGGGCCGGGGTTCGTTTACAGCGCTACAACCTTAAACCAGCGCAGCAATCGCCGCGTTGAGGGTTGCGCTTGGGCGCATGGCCTTGCTGATCAGCTCGGCATTGGCGTGGTAGTAACCGCCGATGTCGACTGGCTTGCCCTGAACGGCGTTGAGCTCGGCAACGATGGTTGCTTCGTTCTCGGTCAGAGTCTTGGCCAGAGTCGCGAACTGCGCTTGCAGTGCAGCGTCTTCAGTCTGGGCAGCCAGGGCCTGAGCCCAGTACATCGCCAGATAGAAGTGGCTGCCGCGGTTGTCGATGTTGCCGACTTTGCGCGATGGCGACTTGTTGTTGTCGAGGAACTGGCCGGTGGCCTGATCCAGGGTTTTCGACAGCACCAGGGCTTTCGGGTTGTTGTAGTTCACGCCCAGGTGCTCAAGGGAGGCTGCCAGAGCGAGGAACTCGCCCAGCGAATCCCAGCGCAGGAAGTTCTCTTCAACCAGTTGCTGCACGTGCTTCGGTGCCGAACCGCCGGCGCCGGTTTCGAACAGGCCACCGCCGTTCATCAGCGGCACGATCGACAGCATCTTGGCGCTGGTGCCCAGTTCCATGATCGGGAACAGGTCGGTCAGGTAGTCGCGCAGTACGTTGCCGGTCACCGAAATGGTGTCCTTGCCTTCGCGGGTGCGCTGCAGGGTGTACTTCATGGCGTCGACCGGCGCCATGATCTGGATGTCCAGACCGGTGGTGTCGTGATCTTTCAGGTAAGCCTGAACTTTCTCGATCACTACGCCATCGTGAGCGCGCATCGGGTCCAGCCAGAAGATCGCTGGAGTGCTGCTCGCGCGAGCGCGGTTGACGGCCAGTTTGACCCAGTCCTGGATCGGCGCGTCTTTGGTCTGGCACATGCGGAAGATGTCGCCGGCTTCAACAGCCTGTTCCATCAGCAGGTTGCCCTTGCTGTCGGTGACGCGAACCACGCCGTCAGCCTTGATCTGGAAAGTCTTGTCGTGCGAGCCGTACTCTTCGGCTTTCTTCGCCATCAGGCCAACGTTTGGCACGCTGCCCATGGTGGTTGGGTCGAAAGCGCCATTGGCTTTGCAATCTTCGATCACAGCCTGGTAGATGGTCGCGTAGCAACGATCCGGGATCACCGCCTTGGTGTCGTGCAGCTGACCGTCGGTGCCCCACATCTTGCCGGAGTCACGGATCATCGCTGGCATCGAGGCGTCGACGATAACGTCGCTCGGCACGTGCAGGTTGGTGATGCCTTTGTCGGAGTTGACCATCGCCAGCGATGGACGAGCAGCGTAGACCGCGGCCATGTCAGCTTCGATCTGAGCTTGCTGCTCGGCCGGCAGGGCCTTGATGCGCGCGTACAGATCGCCGATGCCGTTGTTCAGGTTGAAGCCGATCTCGGCCAGCACGTCAGCGTGCTTGGTCAGGGCGTCTTTATAGAACTCGGCAACGATCTGGCCGAACATGATCGGGTCGGAGACCTTCATCATGGTTGCTTTCAAGTGAACCGAAAGCAGCACGCCTTGGGCCTTGGCGCTTTCGATTTCAGCAGCGATGAACGCGCGCAGGGCGTTTTTGCTCATTACGGCGCAGTCGAGGATCTCGCCGGCCTGAACGGTGGTTTTTTCTTTCAGAACGGTAGCGGTACCGTCTTTGGCGATCAGCTCGATCTTCACGGCGTCAGCGGCGTCGATCAGGGCAGCTTTTTCGCTGCCGTAGAAATCGCCGGTGCTCATGTGAGCGACGTGGGATTTGGAGTCTTTGGCCCAGGCGCCCATTTTGTGCGGGTGCTTGCGCGCGTAGTTCTTCACCGACAGCGGTGCGCGACGGTCGGAGTTGCCTTCACGCAGTACCGGGTTCACGGCGCTGCCCTTGACCTTGTCGTAACGTGCCTTGGCATCTTTGTCGGCGTCGCTGGTCACGGTTTCCGGGTAGTCCGGGAGGTTGTAACCCTGAGCTTGCAGCTCTTTGATCGCGGCTTGCAGCTGTGGCACCGAAGCGCTGATGTTCGGCAGCTTGATGATGTTGGCTTCAGGCGTAACGGCCAGGTCGCCCAGTTCGGCGAGGTGGTCGGCTACGGCTTTGTCGCCCAGTTGCTCGGGGAAGCTGGCCAGAATACGTGCTGCAAGAGAGATATCGCGGGTTTCCACGGCGATATCGGCCGAGGCGGTGTAAGCCTCGATGATCGGCAGCAGGGAATAGGTGGCGAGGGCTGGAGCTTCGTCGGTGAAGGTATAGATGATCTTCGAGCGGGTGGGCATATTCGGATTAACTCTCTCTTCTTTGCTAAAGCGTGCGCAGAAACTCGAGGGGCGCCGGGTAAGCGCGTTCGTTCAAAGTCATCCATGAACCGAATGTCGAGATTCTTCGCGGTGATGTTGGGTGCATCAGTAGAGCGTCAAGCAGTCGGACTGCGGTAACAACCCGACCAATCAGGCGGAAAGTCTCGTGCTAGAGAGGCCAGCCGTCGTGACCCTGTGGTCAGCGGGCGGCATTATACATAGGTAGCTGGCAATCTGCCGATGGTTCATATGCAACGATTCTCGTCCATTGGTCTAAAGGTCGCAGGGCGGGGTGGGGCGTAGAGTCGTCGCGAATGCTTGAGTTTGGCGCTTTTCCCTTTGCTTTCAGGCTTGTACGAAACGAGATGTAGCCGCGCCACGAACAGAGGGTTTGCGTGTTGATTTAACTGGGTTACGCTCGAACCAAGCCAGATGTTCAATCCAAACAATGGAGTTCAGCATGGGTTACAAGAAGATTCAGGTTCCAGCCGTCGGCGACAAAATCACCGTCAATGCAGACCATTCTCTCAATGTTCCTGATAACCCGATCATCCCCTTCATCGAAGGTGACGGCATTGGTGTCGACATCAGCCCGGTGATGATCAAGGTTGTCGATGCTGCAGTTCAAAAGGCATACGGCGGTAAACGCAAGATTTCCTGGATGGAAGTCTACGCCGGGGAAAAAGCCACTCAGGTTTACGATCAGGACACCTGGTTGCCTCAGGAAACTCTCGATGCCGTCAAGGATTACGTGGTTTCCATCAAAGGCCCGCTGACCACCCCGGTCGGTGGCGGCATCCGCTCGCTGAACGTGGCCCTGCGTCAGCAACTCGACCTGTACGTCTGCCTGCGCCCGGTGCGCTGGTTCGAAGGCGTACCAAGCCCGGTGAAAAAGCCCGGCGACGTCGACATGACCATTTTTCGCGAGAACTCCGAAGACATCTATGCGGGCATTGAGTGGAAGGCCGGTTCGCCGGAAGCCACCAAGGTCATCAAATTCCTTAAAGAAGAAATGGGCGTCACCAAGATCCGTTTCGACGAAAACTGCGGCATCGGCGTCAAGCCGGTTTCGCTGGAAGGCACCAAGCGTCTGGCGCGCAAGGCCCTGCAATATGTGGTCGATAACGACCGCGATTCGCTGACCATCGTGCACAAAGGCAACATCATGAAGTTCACCGAAGGTGCCTTCAAAGAGTGGGCCTACGAAGTGGCCGCTGAAGAATTCGGCGCGACCCTGCTCGACGGCGGACCGTGGATGCAGTTCAAAAACCCGAAAACCGGCAAGAACGTTGTGGTCAAAGATGCCATCGCCGACGCCATGCTCCAGCAGATCCTGCTGCGCCCGGCCGAATACGATGTGATCGCGACCCTCAACCTCAACGGCGACTACCTCTCCGACGCCCTGGCGGCGGAAGTGGGCGGTATCGGTATTGCACCGGGCGCCAACCTGTCCGACACCGTGGCGATGTTCGAAGCGACCCACGGTACTGCGCCGAAGTATGCCGGCAAGGATCAGGTCAACCCGGGTTCGCTGATTCTCTCTGCAGAGATGATGCTGCGCCACATGGGCTGGACCGAAGCGGCGGATCTGATCATCAAGGGCACCAACGGTGCTATTTCGGCCAAGACTGTGACCTATGACTTTGAGCGTCTGATGGACGGAGCCAAATTGGTTTCGTCTTCGGGTTTCGGCGATGCGCTGATTTCGCATATGTAAAACGCGGGCACATAAAAACCACCTGACTCTTCATTGAGTCAGGCGGTTTTTTATTGCTTGGGATATTCAGGTGAAGATCAGTCAGCTCACGCTTTGGCAGTTGCGGCGGCAGCAGCAGCGGCAGCGCCAAAAGCAGCACTCTCAGCGGGGCTGGATGGTTCAATGATGACGTTTGTGATTTTTAGGGCATGCAGCCCCTTGGGGCCTTGAACAATCTCAAAACTCACCAGTTGTCCGGCCTTTAGCGTTTTATACCCCTCCATCTCAATAGCGGAGTAGTGCGCAAAGAAATCAATCTCTTTTCCGTCTTCATCGCGGCCTTCGCGGGCGTCGGTATTGATAAAGCCGAATCCCTTGGCATTGTTGAACCATTTCACCTTGCCGACAGCCATGCTCAAATCCCTCTGCAACAGACTCCATCGCTGGAGTATCATCCAATTCATCCGCAATCTAATCCGTTAAAAGGATTGACTCCGCGGATCTTTTTTACCCACTGTGGGCTCTATTGGTTGTAACACCGTTTTCCCGATAGTCAAGGTGACCGGGCAGTCGGAGTTGAAAACGTGGACAACCGCCCCCACCACTGTATTTGCACAACTGACGAACCTTTCTTTCCATGCATGCAATCAGCCAGATTCGACTAACATTCAATCAGGATCGCCCGCTTCTCCAAAAGGATCTTCCACAGGAGCACGACGACGATTCGGCAGGCGTTGCTGTTCAGGAAGCAAAGCCTGCGTTACAGGCGCCGCCGATGTACAAGGTGGTTTTGTTTAATGATGACTACACACCGATGGATTTCGTCGTCGAAGTGCTCGAGGTGTTTTTTAACCTGAATCGCGAGCTGGCGACCAAGGTCATGCTGGCCGTTCACACAGAAGGACGGGCAGTATGTGGAGTGTTTACCCGCGACATCGCCGAGACAAAGGCCATGCAGGTCAACCAGTACGCCAGGGAAAGCCAGCATCCGCTACTCTGTGAAATCGAGAAGGACGGTTAATCGCCGACCACTTGGGTATGAGGTGAAGCTATGTTAAACCGCGAGCTCGAAGTCACCCTCAATCTAGCCTTCAAGGAGGCTCGTTCGAAACGTCATGAATTCATGACCGTCGAACACCTTTTGCTGGCCCTATTGGACAATGAGGCTGCCGCCACCGTTTTGCGTGCCTGCGGCGCAAACCTCGACAAACTCAAGCATGACCTGCAGGAGTTCATCGACTCCACCACGCCATTGATCCCCGTTCATGACGAAGATCGCGAAACCCAGCCAACCCTGGGCTTCCAGCGTGTACTGCAACGTGCTGTTTTCCACGTACAGAGCTCGGGCAAACGCGAAGTAACCGGCGCCAACGTGCTGGTTGCCATCTTCAGTGAGCAAGAGAGTCAGGCAGTGTTCCTGCTGAAACAGCAGAGCGTTGCGCGCATCGATGTCGTCAATTACATCGCACACGGCATTTCCAAAGTGCCGGGGCATGGCGATCACTCTGAAGGTGAACAAGATATGCAGGACGACGAGGGCGGTGAGTCTTCTTCTTCAGGCAATCCTCTGGATGCTTATGCCAGCAACCTCAACGAACTCGCGCGTCAGGGTCGCATCGACCCGCTGGTCGGCCGTGAGTCGGAAGTCGAGCGTGTCGCGCAGATTCTCGCGCGTCGGCGCAAAAACAATCCGCTGCTGGTGGGCGAGGCGGGCGTGGGTAAAACCGCGATTGCCGAAGGTCTGGCCAAGCGTATTGTCGACAACCAGGTGCCGGATCTGTTGGCCAACAGCGTTGTTTACTCGCTCGACCTCGGTGCTCTGCTCGCGGGCACCAAGTATCGCGGTGATTTCGAGAAGCGCTTCAAGGCGCTGCTCAATGAACTGAAAAAACGTCCGCAGGCGATCCTGTTTATCGATGAGATCCACACCATCATCGGTGCCGGCGCTGCGTCTGGTGGCGTGATGGACGCCTCGAACCTGCTCAAACCGTTGCTGTCGTCTGGCGACATCCGTTGCATCGGTTCGACCACGTTCCAGGAATTCCGCGGCATCTTCGAGAAGGATCGTGCCTTGGCGCGTCGCTTCCAGAAGGTCGATGTCGTCGAGCCATCGGTGGAAGACACCATCGGTATCCTGCGCGGCCTGAAAGGGCGTTTCGAGCAGCACCACAACATCGAATACAGCGATGAGTCATTGCGTGCTGCGGCAGAACTCGCGTCGCGCTACATCAATGACCGGCATATGCCGGACAAGGCCATCGACGTGATCGACGAGGCGGGCGCCTATCAGCGCCTGCAACCGGTCGAAAAACGTGTGAAGCGCATCGAGGTGCCGCAGGTTGAAGACATCGTCGCGAAAATCGCGCGGATTCCGCCGAAGCACGTCACCAGTTCCGACAAGGAGCTGCTGCGTAACCTGGAGCGTGACCTGAAGCTGACGGTGTTTGGTCAGGACGCGGCGATCGATTCGCTGTCGACTGCGATTAAACTGTCGCGTGCCGGCCTGAAGTCGCCTGACAAGCCCGTCGGTTCGTTCCTGTTCGCAGGCCCGACCGGTGTTGGTAAAACCGAGGCTGCGCGGCAATTGGCCAAGGCGTTGGGGATCGAGCTGGTTCGCTTCGATATGTCCGAGTACATGGAGCGTCACACCGTATCGCGTCTGATCGGTGCACCTCCGGGCTATGTCGGCTTTGATCAAGGCGGTCTGTTGACCGAAGCGATCACCAAGCAACCGCATTGCGTATTGCTCCTCGATGAGATCGAGAAGGCACATCCGGAAGTCTTCAACCTGCTGTTGCAGGTGATGGACCACGGTACGCTGACCGACAACAACGGGCGCAAGGCGGACTTCCGCAACGTGATTGTGATCATGACCACCAACGCCGGTGCCGAAACGGCGGCGCGTGCTTCGATCGGTTTCACCCATCAGGACCACTCGTCTGATGCGATGGAAGTGATCAAGAAGAGCTTTACGCCGGAGTTCCGTAACCGTCTGGACACCATTATCCAGTTTGGTCGCCTCAGCCATGAGGTCATCAAAAGTGTGGTGGACAAGTTCCTCACCGAGCTTCAGGCGCAGTTGGAAGACAAGCGTGTGTTGCTTGAGGTCACTGATGCTGCGCGTAGTTGGCTGGCGGCGGGTGGTTATGACTCGGCGATGGGTGCGCGTCCGATGGCACGTCTGATCCAGGACAAGATCAAGCGTCCGTTGGCGGAGGAGATTCTGTTTGGCGAGCTGGCCGAGCATGGCGGTGTGGTGCACATCGACATCAAGGATGGTGAGTTGACGTTTGACTTCGAGACCACTGCAGAAATGGCCTGACGGCCTTGGATCAAGAGGGCGCCTTCGGGCGCCTTTTTGTTGTCTGGGGTTTTTGGGTGAATATCCGTTGCTGCGGTGATGGCTGATTAGGGTTCCGCCCTTACGGCGGGTCACTTTTTCCAGACGCCGAAAAAGTAACCAAAAAGGCTTGCTCCTACGTGCGGCCCGCTCGCCGGGGCTCGGGGTTCCTTCGCTGCGGGATCGATCCGGGCGCAGCGCCTACGGTTTACTTCGCTGCACCTCCTCTCGCTGTGTTTGGCTTCGCCAAACGGTCGCTGCGCTCCCACACCCGGATCAATCCCTCCACTCAGCCTTCCGACGTCGCCTTACAGATCAATATCAAGAGCAGGCGAGCTGACACTCGGCCTATTGAGTGGTCAAGAGCGCGGGTGTTCGGCTTTTGATTTGGGTTGTTGCTGCCCCTCACCCCAGCCCTCTCACGGAGGGAGAGGGAGCCGATTTGTGAGCATTTCAAAGTCTGAGTTCAACTCGGTATTTCATGTCGGCGTACGTCACCCAAACACCTCGGTCAGTCCCCTCTCCCTCCGGGAGAGGGCTAGGGTGAGGGGCTCTTGATCTGGCTCTTGATCTAGCTTTGGCTTTTGATCTTTTGCCCCATCGGCAGGCCGAGCGGAGGTGTTCATCCGGGGGTAGGCGCGTAGCGCCGTGCGGCGTAGCCGCATACATCGAGAGGAGGTGCAGCGAAGCAAACCGTAGGCGATGCCCCCGGATGGACACCGTAGCGAGGGAACGCTGAGCCTAGGCGAAGTGCCGTACGCCAGGGGCAAAGCCTTTTGGTTCCTTTTTGGCGTTTGAAAAAGGGACTCGCTGTAAGAGCGAAACCGCCAGCGGCCGCACCCGAAAAAACGGATATGCCCCCAAACCCCAAACCCCAAAACGCAGACAAACAAAAACGCCCGGCATAAACCGGGCGTTCTGTATTGACTTGATTAACGAGCGCGGTAAGTGATGCGCCCTTTGCTCAAGTCATAGGGCGTCAGCTCGACGCGCACTTTGTCACCGGTAAGAATACGAATGTAGTTCTTGCGCATCTTGCCGGAAATATGCGCGGTTACGACGTGCCCATTTTCCAACTCCACACGAAACATGGTGTTGGGCAGGGTGTCGACGACAGTGCCTTCCATTTCGAAGCTGTCTTCTTTCGACATGCAGTAAAGCCCTCGGTATCCAATGAATGGCCCGGTGCAACTGCGCCAGGCAAAAGCGGCGTGCATTGTGCCCGAAAAATGGGGTTTACGCCAAGGGGTTTACGGCTTGGGTTTAGTTGAGGATCACCCAGCGCTGATTAATCAGCAGTTCGATGGGGCGATATTGCGTCTTGTAGTTCATCTTTTTGCAGTTCTTGATCCAGTAACCGAGGTATACCGCCTCAAGCCCGAGGCGCTGGCTCTCGGCGATTTGCCAGAGGATGGCAAATCGGCCAAGGCTGCGGCGTTCTTCGGCGGGTTCGTAAAAGGTGTACACCGCTGACAAACCGTTCGGCAGTAAATCGGTGACCGCCACGGCGAGCAACCGTCCGTCGAGTCGGAACTCGTAAAAACGCGAGAACGGCAAGTCGCGGACCAGAAACGTTGCGAACTGATCACGGCTCGGCGGGTACATGTCGCCGTCTGCGTGACGCTGTTCGATGTAACGCTGATACAGATCGAAATATTCTTCGCTGAATTGCGGTTTGGCCGGGCGCACCTGCAAATCCGTATTGCGCTTGAGAATCCGCTTCTGCTGACGATTGGGCATGAACTGCGCCACGGGAATGCGCGCAGGTACGCACGCATTGCAGTTCTGGCAATGCGGCCGGTACAGATGATCGCCGCTGCGACGAAAGCCCATTTCCGACAGGTCTGCGTAGACATGCACATCCATGGGCTGACTCGGATCGAGAAACAGGGTCGTGGCCTGCTCCTCGGGCAGATAACTGCAAGAGTGAGGCTGAGTGGCATAGAACTTCAATCGCGCCAACTCGGTCATGATCAACCCTCGGGATAAGCTGGTGAATTAAGTGTAAGCCACGCGCGCAAAAGTCGCTCAGCAAACCCAGGTGGCACGATTGGGTTGGTCCAGATGGCGGGCCAGATAGTCGGCGAATTCCTGGCGGGGAATGGCTCTGGCGCCGAGGCTGTGCAGATGATCGGTCGGCATCTGGCAATCGATCAGCACGAATCCCGAGTCTTTCAGGTGCCGCACAAGGGTGGCAAAGCCGAATTTCGAGGCATTGTCGGCGCGGCTGAACATCGATTCACCAAAAAACAATTGGCCCATCGCCAGGCCGTACAGGCCACCGACCAGTTCGCCCTGATCCCAGACCTCCACCGAATGCGCGAAGCCGCGACGATGCAGTTCGACATAGGCGTCCTGCATCGCCTCGGTGATCCAGGTGCCATCGGCGTAATCCCGTGGTGCGGCACAGGCGCGGATCACGGCATCGAAATCCTGATCGAAGGTCACTTGATAGCGTTCCTGACGCAGCAGTTTGCCGAGGCTGCGCGAGACATGCAGTTCGTCGGGAAACAATACCGTGCGCGGATCCGGCGACCACCAGAGAATCGGCTGACCCTCGGAAAACCATGGAAAGCAGCCATGGCGATAAGCTTGAATCAGCCGGTCGGCCGACAAATCGCCACCCGCAGCCAGCAATCCGTTGGGGTCGCGCATGGCCTTTTCCAGTGGCGGAAAAGTCAGGGAATTACGTTGTAACCAAGTCAGCATGGCATCCAGGCTTACAGAAGGGGAGGGCGGTGGGGCGTCTGGCCCGCGATAAAGTGTGCCGTTAAATGACAGGAATGTCGTCCAGATACTTCTCGGCATCCAGTGCGGCCATACACCCGGCACCGGCTGATGTTACCGCCTGGCGGTAAACGTGGTCAGCCACGTCACCGGCGGCAAATACCCCGGGAATCTCGGTGGCGGTGGCGTCGCCGTCGCTGCCGCCCTTGACCCGCAAGTAGCCGTCGCGCATCGGCAACTGGCCTTGGAACAGGTCGGTGTTGGGCTTGTGACCAATGGCAATGAATACGCCGGCCAACGCCAGTTCGCGGGTTTCGCCCGTATGACTGTCCCGCAGTCGCGCGCCGGTGACGCCGCTGGCATCGCCGAGCACTTCGTCGAGATTCTGGTTCCAGTGCAGGCGCACGTTGCCGTTCGCAGCTTTCTCGAACAGTTTGTCCTGAAGGATTTTCTCCGAACGCAGCTTGTCGCGACGATGGATCAGGTGCACCTCCCTGGCGATGTTCGACAGATAAAGTGCCTCCTCAACCGCCGTATTGCCGCCGCCGACTACGGCGACCACCTGATTGCGATAGAAGAAGCCGTCACAGGTCGCACAGGCGGAAAACGCCTTTGCCGGCGAAGGCTTCTTCCGAGGGCAAGCCGAGATACTGCGCCGAGGCGCCGGTGGCAATGATCAGTGCGTCGCAGGTGTAAGTGCCGCTGTCGCCGATAAGCTCGAACGGGCGCTGCTGCAACTTGGCGGTGTGGATGTGGTCGTAAACGATCTCTGTGGCAAAGCGTTCGGCGTGTTTTTGCATACGTTCCATCAGCGCCGGGCCGGTGAGGCCTTCGACGTCACCGGGCCAGTTGTCGACCTCGACGGTGGTGGTGAGCTGGCCACCGGCCTGCAGGCCGGTGATGACCACGGGTTTGAGGTTGGCGCGGGCGGCATACACGGCAGCGCTGTAACCGGCCGGGCCGGAGCCAAGGATGATCAGGCGTGAATGCTTCGCTACGTTCATCAAATAGACCTCATAAGCCTTTGTCACAAAAGGTAATGCATGCTCAAATTGAGTCGCGGCCTCTGTGTGCTTGACTATGCTCAATCCTGGGGCTTGAAGCATGGCATCGGACGCACAAACCCGTACAATGCCGGGCTGTTACAGAATGTTCGCCGTGTGCTGTATTTATAAAAGCGGCAGCACAGTGTTAAAAGTAGTCTCAGTTGCGCTCGTTCACTTTTTTACCTGCCTGGATTGGGCAGTTTTTTATCGTCATTCAATAGATGGACGCGCCTTGGGCGCAGGAAAAGAAGCGTTTTGAAGAAATCCACCGAAGCACCAAAAACAGTCGTCCCGCTCTGGCGCCAACAGTTGCACTACCGGCTCAAGGAAGGTGCATTGATCGCCATCGGCGCCTTGTGCCTGTTCCTGATGATGGCTTTGCTGACCTACGGCAAGGACGATCCAGGCTGGAGCCACAACAGCAAGATCGATGACGTACAGAATTTCGGCGGCCCGGCGGGCTCCTACAGCGCCGACATCCTGTTCATGGTGCTGGGTTACTTCGCCTATATCTTCCCGTTGCTGCTGGCGATCAAGGCGTACCAGATTTTCCGCCAGCGCCACGAGCCGTGGCAGTGGAGCGGCTGGCTGTTCTCCTGGCGTCTGATCGGTCTGGTGTTTCTGGTGCTGTCTGGCGCTGCGCTGGCGCATCTGCACTTTCACGCGGCCTCGGGCCTGCCGGCGGGAGCTGGTGGCGCGCTGGGCGAAAGCCTCGGCAATCTGGCGAAGAATGCACTGAATATTCAGGGCAGCACCCTGTTGTTTATTGCGTTGTTCCTGTTCGGTCTGACGGTGTTCACTGATCTGTCGTGGTTCAAGGTGATGGATATCACTGGCAAGATCACCCTTGATCTGTTCGAACTGTTTCAAGGCGCGCTCAATCGCTGGTGGTCGGCCCGTACCGAGCGCAAGCAGTTGGTTGCGCAATTGCGTGAAGTCGACGATCGCGTGCATGACGTGGTCGCGCCGACGGTCACTGACAAGCGCGAACAAGCCAAAGTCAAAGAACGCCTGATCGAACGTGAGCAAGCCCTGAGCAAGCACATGTCCGACCGCGAGAAACAAGTGCCGCCGGTTATCGCCCCGGCCCCGGCCAAGGCGCCCGAGCCAAGCAAGCGCGTGCAGAAAGAGAAACAGGTGCCGTTGTTCGTCGACAGCGCCGTGGAAGGCACTTTGCCGCCGATTTCGATTCTTGATCCGGCGGAAAAGAAACAACTCAATTACTCACCGGAATCCCTGGCGGCGGTCGGCCATTTGCTGGAGATCAAGCTCAAGGAGTTCGGTGTCGAGGTCACGGTGGATTCGATCCACCCGGGTCCGGTGATTACCCGTTACGAAATTCAGCCTGCCGCCGGCGTGAAAGTCAGCCGCATCGCCAACCTCGCCAAAGACCTCGCGCGTTCGCTGGCCGTGACCAGCGTACGTGTGGTCGAGGTGATTCCGGGCAAGACCACCGTCGGTATCGAGATTCCCAACGAAGACCGGCAGATCGTGCGCTTCTCCGAAGTGCTGTCGACGCCTGAATACGACAATTTCAAATCGCCGGTCACCCTGGCGCTGGGTCACGACATCGGCGGTAAGCCGGTCATTACTGACCTGGCGAAGATGCCGCACTTGCTGGTGGCCGGTACGACCGGTTCCGGTAAGTCGGTGGGTGTGAACGCGATGATCCTGTCGATCCTGTTCAAGTCCGGCCCGGAAGACGCCAAGCTGATCATGATCGACCCGAAAATGTTGGAACTGTCGATCTACGAAGGCATTCCGCACTTGCTGTGCCCGGTCGTTACCGACATGAAGGACGCCGCCAACGCCTTGCGCTGGAGCGTTGCCGAGATGGAGCGCCGCTACAAGCTGATGGCGAAAATGGGCGTGCGCAACCTGTCCGGCTTCAACGCCAAGGTCAAGGAAGCGCAGGATGCCGGCGAACCGTTGAGCGATCCGCTGTACAAGCGTGAAAGCATTCACGACGAAGCGCCGCTGCTGCAGAAACTGCCGACCATCGTCGTGGTGGTCGACGAATTCGCCGACATGATGATGATCGTCGGCAAGAAGGTTGAAGAACTGATCGCCCGTATCGCGCAGAAGGCCCGTGCTGCCGGTATTCACTTGATCCTCGCCACCCAGCGGCCATCGGTGGACGTGATCACCGGTCTGATCAAGGCCAACATTCCGACGCGTATGGCGTTCCAGGTGTCGAGCAAGATCGACTCCCGCACCATCATCGATCAGGGTGGCGCCGAACAGCTGCTCGGTCACGGTGACATGCTCTACATGCCGCCGGGCACCAGCCTGCCGATCCGGGTTCACGGTGCGTTCGTATCCGACGATGAAGTACACCGTGTGGTCGAAGCGTGGAAACTGCGCGGCGCTCCGGAATACAACGATGACATCCTCAACGGTGTCGAAGAAGCCGGCAGCGGTTTTGAAGGCAGCAGCGGTGGCGGTGACGGCGATGATCCGGAAGCCGACGCGCTGTACGATGAAGCTGTACAGTTTGTACTGGAAAGCCGTCGTGCCTCGATTTCCGCTGTACAGCGCAAGCTGAAGATCGGCTACAACCGCGCCGCACGGATGATCGAAGCCATGGAAATGGCCGGGGTCGTCACCTCGATGAACACCAACGGTTCCCGTGAAGTCCTGGCCCCAGGCCCGGTACGCGACTGATTGCAAACGCAAGAGGCGGGACAATGATGTGCCGCCGCTCTCCCAACGAGTATTCAAGAGGACTCCCATGCGTCTTATCCGCATGCTGCTGCCAGTACTGGCGCTGACCACTCTCACGGCCCACGCCGATCAAAAGGACGTGGCGCGTCTGACCCAATTGCTGGAAACATCCAAGACCCTGAGCGCGAACTTCTCGCAGCTGACCCTCGACGGCAGCGGCACGCAGTTGCAGGAAACCACCGGCAACATGACCCTGCAGCGTCCGGGCCTGTTCTACTGGCACACCAATGCGCCAAACGAGCAGACCATGGTTTCCGACGGCAAGAAAGTTACCCTGTGGGACCCGGATCTGGAACAGGCGACCATCAAGAAGCTCGACGAGCGTCTGACCCAGACCCCGGCGCTGCTGCTGTCCGGTGATGTGTCGAAGATCAGCCAGAGTTTTGATATCAGCGCGAAAGAGGCGGGCGGCGTGATCGACTTCACCCTCAAGCCGAAAACCAAAGACACTCTGTTCGATAACCTGCGTCTGTCGTTCCGCAACGGTCTGCTCAACGATATGCAACTGATCGACAGCGTCGGCCAGCGCACCAACATCCTGTTTACCGGCGTTAAGGCCAACGAGCCGGTATCGGCATCGAAGTTCAAGTTCGACATCCCCAAGGGTGCCGACGTGATCCAGGAATAAACACGTAAACCCTGTGGGAGCGAGCCTGCTCGCGAAAGCGATATTTCATCCAGCATTAATAGTGGCTGATACACCGCTTTCGCGAGCAGGCTCGCTCCCACAAGGGCAAAGATCGACCTGATCAAATAGAGGTTTCAACGCTACGTGATGGATCTGTTTCGCAGTGCACCGATTGCCCAGCCACTGGCCGCGCGTTTGCGTGCGACCAATCTGGATGAGTACGTCGGTCAGGAGCACGTGCTCGCTCGCGGCAAGCCTCTGCGTGAGGCGCTGGAGCAGGGTGCCCTGCATTCGATGATCTTCTGGGGGCCGCCCGGAGTGGGTAAAACCACTTTGGCGCGGTTGCTCGCGGAAGTCTCCGATGCGCACTTCGAAACGGTCTCGGCAGTGCTCGCCGGGGTCAAAGAGATCCGTCAGGCTGTTGAAATCGCCAAGCAGCAGGCCGGCCAGTACGGCAAGCGCACGATTCTGTTCGTCGATGAAGTGCACCGTTTCAACAAATCCCAGCAGGATGCGTTTCTGCCGTACGTTGAAGACGGCACGCTGATCTTCATCGGCGCCACCACCGAAAACCCTTCCTTCGAACTCAACAATGCTCTGCTGTCGCGTGCCCGCGTCTACGTGCTGAAAAGCCTCGACGAAGCGGCGCTGCGCAAACTGGTGCATCGCGCACTCACTGAAGAGCGTGGGCTGGGCAAGCGCAACCTGACGCTCAACGATGAAGGCTTCCAGATGCTGCTGTCCGCCGCCGATGGCGATGGCCGGCGTCTGCTCAATCTGCTGGAAAACGCCTCGGACCTGGCTGAAGACAACAGCGAAATCGGCACCGAGTTGCTGCAGAGCCTGCTCGGCGATACGCGTCGGCGTTTCGACAAGGGCGGCGAGGCGTTCTACGACCAGATATCGGCGCTGCACAAGTCCGTGCGCGGCTCCAACCCCGACGGCGCGCTGTATTGGTTTGCGCGGATGATCGACGGTGGTTGCGATCCGCTGTACCTGGCCCGCCGTGTGGTGCGCATGGCCAGTGAAGACATCGGCAACGCCGACCCGCGCGCCCTCAGCCTGTGCTTGGCGGCGTGGGAGGTGCAGGAACGTCTCGGCAGTCCGGAAGGCGAGTTGGCCGTGGCCCAGGCCATCACCTATCTGGCCTGTGCGCCGAAAAGCAACGCGGTGTACATGGGCTTCAAAACCGCGCTGCGTGCCGCCGCTGAAAACGGTTCGCTGGAAGTGCCGTTGCACCTGCGCAACGCACCGACCAAACTGATGAAACAATTGGGCTACGGTGACGAATACCGCTATGCCCACGACGAGCCGGACGCTTATGCCGCTGGCGAAGACTATTTCCCGGAAGAGCTTGATCCCATCCCGTTCTACCAACCGGTGCCGCGTGGCCTGGAATTGAAGATCGGCGAGAAGCTCAACCACCTCGCCCAACTCGATCGTTTAAGCCCTCGGCAGCGGAGAAAATAGTGTTTCCATTGATCATTGCGGTCTCCGCCGGCGGGGTTGCCGGCACCTTGTTGCGCTTCGCCACCGGTAATTGGGTCAACGCCAATTGGCCGCGGCACTTCTATACCGCGACGCTGGCCGTTAATATCGTGGGCTGTCTGCTGATTGGCGTGTTGTACGGCCTGTTTTTGATACGCCCGGAAGTGCCGATCGAGGTACGCGCCGGGTTGATGGTCGGCTTCCTTGGGGGGCTGACGACATTTTCATCCTTTTCACTGGATACGGTGCGCCTGCTGGAAAGCGGGCAAGTGCCGCTGGCCCTGGGCTATGCGGCACTCAGCGTATTCGGCGGGCTGCTCGCGACGTGGGCTGGCCTGTCTTTGACCAAACTTTGATAACGAGAAACCGACATGCTCGATTCCAAACTGTTACGTAGCAACCTTCAGGACGTAGCGGACCGCCTGGCTTCCCGTGGCTTTGCCCTGGATACCGCGCGCATCGAAGCGCTGGAAGAACAGCGTAAGACCGTCCAGACCCGCACCGAAGCACTGCAGGCTGAGCGTAACGCGCGTTCCAAATCCATCGGTCAGGCCAAGCAGCGCGGCGAAGACATCGCGCCGTTGATGGCGGACGTCGAGCGCATGGCGGGCGAACTGAGTGCCGGTAAAGTCGAGCTGGACGCGATCCAGACCGAACTGGACTCGATCCTGCTCGGTATCCCCAACCTGCCGCACGAATCCGTGCCGGTCGGCAAAGACGAAGACGACAACGTTGAAGTGCGCCGCTGGGGCACGCCGACCGCGTTCGACTTCGAAGTGAAAGATCACGTTGCCCTGGGCGAGAAGTTCGGCTGGCTGGATTTCGAAACCGCCGCCAAGCTGTCCGGTGCGCGTTTCGCCCTGCTGCGTGGCCCGATCGCGCGTCTGCACCGCGCCCTGGCGCAGTTCATGATCAACCTGCACGTCAACGAGCACGGCTACGAAGAGGCTTACACGCCTTATCTGGTTCAGGCGCCGGCGCTGCAAGGCACCGGTCAACTGCCGAAGTTCGAAGAAGACCTGTTCAAGATCGCTCGCGAAGGCGAAGCCGATCTGTATCTGATCCCGACCGCTGAAGTGTCGCTGACCAACATCGTTGCGGGCGAAATCGTCGATTCGAAACTGCTGCCGATCAAGTTCGTCGCGCACACTCCGTGCTTCCGCAGTGAAGCCGGTGCATCGGGCCGTGACACCCGCGGCATGATCCGTCAGCACCAGTTCGACAAAGTCGAAATGGTCCAGATCGTTGAGCCATCGACTTCGATGGAAGCGCTGGAAGGCCTGACCGCCAACGCTGAAAAAGTCCTGCAATTGCTCGGTCTGCCTTACCGCACCTTGGCGCTGTGCACCGGCGACATGGGCTTCAGCGCGGTCAAGACTTATGACCTCGAAGTGTGGATCCCGAGCCAGGACAAGTACCGCGAAATCTCCTCGTGCTCGAACTGCGGCGACTTCCAGGCCCGTCGTATGCAAGCGCGTTTCCGCAACCCGGAAACTGGCAAGCCTGAGCTGGTGCACACCCTGAACGGTTCCGGTCTGGCGGTTGGTCGTACGCTGGTTGCCGTGCTGGAAAACTACCAGCAGGCCGACGGCTCGATCCGTGTACCGGACGTACTCAAGCCGTACATGGGTGGCCTTGAGGTCATCGGCTAAATGAAATATCTGCCGCTGTTTCACAACCTGCGCGGCAGTCGTGTGTTGGTCGTCGGTGGGGGGGAAATTGCCTTGCGCAAATCCCGCCTGCTGGCCGATGCCGGTGCGCTGCTGCGGGTGGTCGCACCTGAAATCGAAACGCAACTGCGTGAACTGGTCGCCGCTTCTGGCGGTGAATGCCTGTTGCGCGGTTACGTCGAGGCGGATCTCGATGGTTGCGGGCTGATTATTGCCGCCACCGACGATGAGACGCTGAACGCCCAAGTCTCCACCGATGCGCACAAGCGCTGCGTGCCGGTCAACGTGGTCGACGCGCCTGCCTTGTGCAGTGTGATCTTCCCGGCGATCGTCGACCGTTCGCCGCTGATCATAGCCGTGTCCAGCGGCGGCGATGCGCCGGTGCTGGCGCGTTTGATCCGCGCCAAGATCGAAACCTGGATTCCATCGACCTACGGCCAATTGGCCGGGCTCGCCGCGCGTTTCCGCAATCAGGTGAAAAGCCTGTTTCCGGATGTGCAGCAGCGTCGTGGTTTCTGGGAAGACGTGTTTCAGGGGCCGATTGCCGACCGGCAACTGGCCGGGCAGGGCGCCGAAGCCGAGCGTCTGCTGCAAGCCAAGATCGATGGTGAAGCCATGGTCACGACCGGTGAGGTGTATCTGGTCGGGGCAGGCCCGGGCGATCCAGACCTGCTGACCTTCAAGGCGTTGCGTCTGATGCAGCAAGCCGACGTGGTGCTGTACGACCGCTTGGTGGCGCCAGCGATTCTTGAGCTGTGCCGTCGTGATGCCGAGCGGGTCTACGTCGGCAAACGTCGGTCTGATCACGCCGTGCCACAGGATCAGATCAACCAGCAACTGGTCGACCTGGCCAAGGCCGGCAAGCGTGTGGTGCGGTTGAAGGGCGGTGATCCGTTTATCTTCGGCCGGGGCGGCGAAGAGATCGAAGAACTGGCCGCTCACGGCATTCCGTTTCAGGTTGTGCCGGGTATCACGGCGGCCAGTGGTTGCGCGGCATATGCCGGGATTCCGCTGACGCATCGTGATCACGCGCAGTCGGTGCGCTTTGTTACCGGCCATCTGAAGGACGGCTCCACCGATCTGCCTTGGGCCGACCTTGTCGCGCCGGCGCAGACGCTGGTGTTCTACATGGGCCTGGTCGGGTTGCCGGTCATCTGCGAACAACTGATCAAACATGGTCGTTCAGCCGATACCCCGGCGGCATTGATTCAGCAGGGCACCACGGTCAATCAGCGCGTCTTCACCGGCACGCTGGCTGACCTGCCGCGACTGGTGGCGGAGCATGAAGTGCATGCGCCGACATTGGTCATCGTCGGTGAAGTGGTGCAACTGCGCGAGAAGCTGGCGTGGTTCGAAGGGGCTCAGGCTCAGGTCTGAAAACCGAGTTGACCCCATCGCTGGCAAGCCAGCTCCCACAGGTTTTGTGTTGAAGCTGCAATCTTCAGTATCACCAAAATCCCTGTGGGAGCTGGCTTGCCAGCGATGGGGCCCTCAAAAACAATACAAATCTCAGCCCCGGTACCAAACCCCTTTGCCGCTCAAACGCGCCCGATCATGGGCCACGTTGAAATCCTGCTCCGGCCCTTTCGGCACAACCCCTGTCGGGTTAATGGTCTTGTGACTGCCGTAGTAGTGGTTCTTGATGTGCTGGAAATCCACCGTCTCGGCGATCCCCGGCCACTGATACAGCTCACGCAGCCAGTTCGACAGATTCGGGTAATCGGCAATCCGCCGCAGGTTGCACTTGAAGTGGCCGTGGTACACCGCGTCAAAACGAATCATCGTGGTGAACAAACGGATGTCCGCTTCCGTCAGGTACTCACCCGACAAGTAGCGATTGGCACCCAGCAGCCGGTCCAACTGATCCAGCTCGGCAAACACCTCATCGAACGCTTCTTCATAAGCCTGTTGCGACGTCGCAAAACCTGCGCGATACACGCCGTTGTTCACCGCCGGATAAATCCGCTCGTTCAGCGCATCGATCTCGCCGCGTAATGGCGCCGGGTAGAGATCCAGATCATTGCCGGTCAAACCATCAAACGCGCTGTTGAACATGCGGATGATCTCCGCTGATTCGTTGCTGACGATGCGCTTGAGCTTTTTGTCCCACAGCACCGGCACGGTGACGCGGCCGGTGTAATCGGCAGTGTCGGCGGTATAGCGCTGATGCATGAATTCAAAACCATCGAGCTTATCGCCGGTTGAGCCGAGCGCCGTGTCGAAGGTCCAGCCATTTTCCAGCATCAACCAACTGACCACCGAGACGTCGATGAGACTCTCCAGCCCTTTGAGTTTGCGCAGGATTAGCGTGCGATGCGCCCACGGACAGGCGAGCGAAACATAGAGGTGATAGCGCCCGGCCTCCGCGGCAAAACCGCCTTCACCGCTGGGGCCGGGTTCGCCGTTGGCGGTTACCCAGTTGCGGCGCTTGGCCTGTTCGCGCTGGAAGGCGCCGTCCTTGCTGCTTTCGTACCACTTGTCCTGCCAGTGGCCATCGACGAGTAAACCCATGATCAAGACTCCGTAAACCAATAATCGTTGGAGTCGAGTCTATTCCGATGAGTTCGAAAAAAAAGCGCAAAGATCGGGCGCGAATGATCGGTTAAATCGATTTGTTCCGCGCGGCCCAGTAGTGCTCGGCGGTTGCGAAGGCTTGCTCACGGCTTTGACCGAGGCCGCGCAAGGCCAGCGCCATGGTCGCAATCAACGCCATTTGCGGGTAACTGTCGACCACCTCGCCACGCCATACGGCTTTCAGGTGTTCGACGTCCAGGGTCGCCGGTTTGACGTGGCGTTGCGCCGACAATTGCGGCCATTCCTCGTCCCAGCTCTCGCCGCCGGTGGTGCCGTAGAGGTGGCTGTCGGCATCCGGGTTGATCTCGATTTCGCCGCCATCGCCTTTGACCACAATCGCCGTGTCGCCAAGCAAACCACTGGCATCGCGATGCACTGCTTGATACCCAGGATGGAAAATGCTTTGCAGGCCGCAACGCGCGCCCAGTGGATTGAGAATCCGCGCCAGGGAATGAATCGGTGAGCGTAGGCCCAGGGTGTTGCGCAAATCGATCATCTTTTGCAATTGCGGCGCCCAGTCCACCAGCGGCATGAAGGCCAGGCCACCGTTATCCAGCGCCGTGCCGACCTGCTGCCAAGTGCGGCACAGCGGAATGTTCAATTCACCAAGCAATTGCTCGCTGTACAGACGCCCGGCGGTGTGTGCGCCGCCGCCGTGCATGAAAATGCGCACGCCGTTCTGTGCCAGGCACTTGGCCGCCAGCAGATACCACGGCAGATGACGCTTCTTGCCAGCGTAAGTCGGCCAGTCCAGATCGACGTTCAGCGCCGGCGCCTGCAAGCGCTCGCGCAGGGCTTCGGTGAAGCCGGCCATCTCCTCGGCGCTTTCTTCCTTGTGCCGCAGCAACATCAGGAACGCGCCGAGCTGGGTGTCTTCAACCTTGTCGTCGAGCACCATGCCCATGGCTTCGCGGGCTTCTTCGCGCGTCAGGTCGCGCGCACCGCGTTTGCCCTTGCCGAGAATCCGCACGAATTGGGCGAACGGGTGTTCGGCAGGCGTTTCGAGGGTCAGCGCTGGAAAGTCGGTCATAAGCAATTCGTCGGTTTGGGCAGGCCCGCCAGTTTCGCGGCGAGTTTGGCAGGGGTGCCTTTGAACAGTCGGTTGAGGTGCAGGCTGTTGCCTTTGTCCGGGCCGAGTTTCAGTGCGGTGTACTTGATCAATGGCCGGGTGGCCGGGGACAGCTGGAATTCGGCATAGAAGCTGCGCAGCAGTTCGAGGACTTCCCAGTGTTCGGGCGTCAACTCGATTTCTTCTGCGGCAGCGAGGGCGCTCGCGACGTCTGCCGACCAGTCGCTGAGGTCGACCAGGAATCCGTCCTTGTCCAGTTCGATGGCGCGGGCGCCGACGGTCATGGCATTCATAACCAGCTGTTGACCTTGTCGTGATGGATCGACAGCTCGACGAAGGCCGGGTAATCAATGGCCTCAGCCCAGTCCGGGACTTCGATGGCGCGAGCCTGTGCATCTTCGGCCAGAACCAACAATTTGATCTGGCGGCTTTGCAGTGCGGTGAACGGCGCGGTGCCCGGTTGCAGAGCATAGACCGCGTCGCCGGACAGCAACACAGCATCAGCGCTGCCGATCAGGCGCAGGCAACTGGTCAGGCGATCGTCGCCAAACGGGGAATGAGACAACACATGCAAAGTCGACATCAGAGGGTGATCACCTGGTCGTAACGGTCAATAAGGGCGGTGATTTGCTCGGCGGCCAGCGGCTGCGCTTCGTCCAGCGACAGAGTCCCGAGGCCACGAGTGCTGGCGCTCTCTGCGCAGTAGAACAACTCTTCGACACCAAACATCGGTAGCGCTTGCAGGTTAGCGCTCAAGTCTTTCTGTTGCAGGGCCTTGGCGTTCTGCCCGGCGGCGAGTTGCAGCACGCCATCATCGAGAAACAGCAAGCCAATGGGCAGATCGAAGGCGCCACCGGCCAGCACGATGTCCAGCGCTTCGCGGGCCGCGGGGCCAGACCATGGCGATTGACGGCTGATGATCAACAGGGATTTAGCCATCTCACGCACCTCCAAAGCAGATCAAACGGTCAGCGTCTTGAATCGCGTCATGCAACTGACCGAGGCCGGACAATTCCCACGGCGCGCTGACGGAAACGGCGTCACGCTGATAGCGCTTGGCTTCTTCAGCGTCCAGCACGCCACGGCGCAGGGCGGCGGCGATGCACACCACGCCGTCGAGCTTTTGTTCGGTGATGAAGGTGCGCCATTGTTTGGGCAGGTCCAGTTCGTCCTGCGGGGTGACCAGCGCGTCCGAAGCGTTGTAAACGCCGTCC
The DNA here is from genome assembly GCF_024748675.1 of Pseudomonas sp. B21-041. Lineage (NCBI taxonomy): Bacteria > Pseudomonadati > Pseudomonadota > Gammaproteobacteria > Pseudomonadales > Pseudomonadaceae > Pseudomonas > Pseudomonas sp. B21-041. Next base: position 3,931,886 of record NZ_CP087175.1, on the reverse strand, counting down.
TGATAGAAAAACAGCCGGACAATTTCATGCCCACCGGCCAGCGCGGCTTGTGCAAACAGCAGGGCACGGCGCGAGGAGGGCGCATGGGCGGCGGAAAACAGCGCAATGGCGAACTTCATAACGGACTCGATCAGCAAAACTGCGGCCATGATAAAGCATTGCAGACCGCAAAGGATCGCAGCCTCGTTTTACTCGACAGCTCCTACATGAGCGTTGGTTGAGGAATCCGTTAGCGGGGCATGTAGCCCAGTTGCCAGCGGCGCGGGATTTTCAGGGAGAACAGCCCGATGATTGCAGCCAGCAAACCGCTGACAAACATCGCCTTCAGTCCCAAATGATGTTCCAGCACCGCCCCCAGAATCGCGCCGATAAACATCCCGCTCCACGGCACCAGTTGCACCCGCCAGCCGCTGCGCCGTTCGCCAAGCATCCAGCGTCCCAAACCACGGCCGAACCGCGACAATGCGCCAGTCACGTAAGTCAGTCCGACCGGCAAGCCGTTCACCTCTTCAACCGACGCGTTGAGCATGCCCATCGCAATGATCGCCGCCATCAGCGCCGGCAGTTGGGTGTCGAATGGCCAGGCGGCCGCCGCACACAGCAGGGTGGCGATACACAGCAGCAGCGGCAGCGCCCGGCGGCCACCGAAACGGGCAACGATAACGCCCAAGGCGTTCCCGGCTATAAAAGTGGCGACGAGGATCAACAAACGCAGGGTCAGCCCGATATCACCATCGCTGATCGCCACGGCAAGTCGGGTGGTGTTGCCGCTCATGAACGAGACGAAGTCGCCGCTGGCCATAAAGCCGATGGCGTCGGTCATGCCGGCCAGTACCGAGAGGCTGGCCACCAGCGCCAGACCAATCCGCCCGCGCCACTTCTGAGTGTGCAGATGCCCGGGGCTGGCGCGGTGAGTCGAGGCGGATGGCAGCATCGGTAGAAGTGTCCTTGGTCGGCGGTTATGGTTCTATGCCATACAGATCGCAATATTCCAGCCAGCCCATATGAGCCATTTCTGCGACTTCACGATGCACCTCAAGGCGCTGCGCTTGATATTCCTCAGGCGTTGCGGCCGTCAGTAGCAGTGTCAGCTCCCAGGCAAACAGACCTTGTTCTTCCGCCTCGGCCTCAAATGCTTCATGCAGTCGCTCTTCACGATACTGCGCCTGCGTTTCGCCTTTGGCCTGAGCCAGTAGCGGGTTGAGGTGGTCGAGGGATTCGCGCAGTTCGGGACGCGCGTCGAGAAATACTTTCAGGGCATGTTCATGTCGCTGGTCGGTAGGCGCCATGTGTTTTCCTTGTGAGGCTGATGACCTTAGGTTGCCGCAGCGGCCTGCGCCTGTCGCGCTATAAATGCAGTAAAGCAGAACGATTCCTGCTGCTGCGATGATACAGTCCGCTTTTTTCTGAATGAGCGAATGCAATGCGAATTCTGATGGTAGCGCTGGCCGCGACACTGCTGGCCGGTTGCGCAGGCTCGGTGATGGACGATGCTCGCACGAAAACCCCGTACAAGGTATTGACGTCGGACAAAGCCGAAAAAGACGTGGCGCGTTGTGTGCAGTTCGGCTGGCAGGACGAAGCGGTGTTTGGCGTGGATGCGGCGGCGTATCTGGAACCGCGTAAATCGGGCGGTACGACGGTGTATACCCGTTCGGCAGAGTCTTTTGTCGATGTGCTCACCGAAGCATCGGGTACGACGCTGAATTACTACGCGCAGAAGGATGATTTTGTCGCCAAGCGCCGGTTGGCCGCGTTGGCGACTTGCCTCTGATCATGCGTTGACGTGGCTGTCGGCATCGTCGGAACGCCGCCCGGAGCAGGCTCAATCCTACCGTGGAATGCATTCCAAATGTGGGAGCGAGCCTGCTCGCGAAGGGGTCGGTACATTCAACCTACAAGTCGCTTCTGGAAAAAATGCCGCTTGTGCCCCGGCGGATAATCGACAATCTCACCAAACTGGCTGTACCCGAGTTTCTTGTAGAACTCCGGTGCCTGAAAGTCGAACGTGTCGAGCCATGCGCCGATGCAGCCTTTCTCCCGCGCCAGCTCTTCGGCCATGCGCATCAGTTTCGAGCCAATACCCTGGCCCCGGCCTGCTTCAGGCACTGACAGCAAATCGATGAACAACCACTGGCAGACCAGCCGGCCATAGAGTCCACCCAGAATCTGATCGTGATCGTCACGCACCAGCAGGGTGAGCGGTTCGGATACCGCGATCCCGGCCTTGGCCACGTTATAGGCATGCAGGGGGGCGAGAATCGCTTGGCGTTCTTCTTCTGTGGAATGTTGTGACAACTCGATGCGCAAGTTCATGCCTGACTTCCTTGTGGTTTGAACCCGCAGCCTATCCTGCCCGGCGGTGATCTTCCAAGCCCCTCTCAACCCGGTGGAACTGCCGCTCACGCGCCGGGGTCTAGCTTTTACAGCGTCATTCCAGCACGCGGTTGATGAGGATCCCCCATGAATATTTTCGAAGCCCTTCGCGAAAGCCATGAGCGCCAGCGTAGCTACGCCAAAACCCTGATCGAAACCAGCGGCGACACCCCGGAGCGGGTCGAGGCGTACAAACAACTCAAAGCCGAACTCCAAGCCCACGAAACCGCCGAAGAACGCCATTTCTACATTCCGTTGATGGAGCTAGACGAGGGTGTCGATCTGAGCCGCCATGCCATCGCTGAACACCATGAAATGGACGAGATGATGGAAGAACTCGACGAGACCGAGATGTCCAGTCCCGCGTGGTTGGCAACCGCGAAGAAGCTGTCGGACAAGGTTCATCATCATTTGAAGGAAGAAGAGCAGAAGTTCTTCCAGATGGCCGGCAAATTGCTCAACGAGAAACAGAAAGTACAACTCGCCGGGCAGTACGAAAAGGAGTTCAAGGCACAGTTGCCGTGAGTACTGAATGGCAGTTTTTGCAGCATCGGCGTGTAATCTTTTGGCGTCATCTCGGGTGGGTATTATCGTAAATGACTGGATATGCATCCAGTATTTGCAGTGTTTTGCTGGCCTTCATCCGCTGACTGCGACAAAACCGCCGATGGACAAAAAATTCGCCTCCGTTAGCTTGAAGGCCTCTCCTCGGAAAGGAGAGTTCTTAAATCAACGGAGTGAAAAACATGAATCAACCACAAGCACAAACCCAACTGCGACATGGTCGCGTCATCTCTCCTGCCAGCCGCGGTGCGGTGGCCATTGAGCAAGGACTGCTCGGTGCCTGGCAGGTCAATGAAATGGAAGGCGGGAAAAATTTCCCGGCGCTGGCAGCGGGGCCGTTTCCGGCGCCATTCCAGAGCGACTCGGACAGTGTCACGCCACCGGCCGACGGCTACATTCTCAGCGGTGGTAAGAGTGATGGCCGCGACTGCGTTAACTTCACCCATGAAGAAATGAGCAAGAAACTCGGTCGTCCATTCACCTGGCCGCTGCTCAATGTCACCCCGGGACAAACCCTCGAAATCAAGTGGGAATACACCGCGCCGCACACCACTCGCGGCTATCGCTGGCTGATCACCAAGGACGGCTGGGACCCGAAACAGCGCATCACCCGTGCGCAACTGGAAAGCCAACCGTTCTTCGAGGACTTCTACACTCAGGTGCCGTATTACAGCTACCCGAATGAGCTGAAGGCCAAGGTCAATCACGCGGTGAAACTGCCGGCCAACAAAAAAGGCCATCACGTGATCGTGCTGATGTGGATCGTCGCCAACACCGGCAACGCTTTCTATCAGGCCTTCGACGTCGACTTCAAATAACGGCGCTGCGTCGCCAAACCCACACGTTCTGAAGGATTAGAACATGTCAAAAATCGATTTCTCTTTAGTGCAAAACGCCGCGAGCGATGCCGCCTCGCTGATGCCGAGCATTGCCGGCAAAAAGATCCTCATGGGCTTCTGGCACAACTGGCCCGCAGGCCCGAGCGATGGTTATCGTCAGGGCCGCTTCGCCAGCCTGTCGCTGGAAGAGGTGCCCAAGGAATACAACGTCGTCGCGGTAGCCTTTATGAAGGGCAGCGGTATTCCGACCTTCAAGCCATTCAACGTTTCCGATGCCGAGTTCCGCCGGCAGGTCGGCGTGCTCAACAGCCAAGGGCGGGCCGTGTTGATCTCCCTCGGTGGCGCCGATGCGCACATCGAGTTGCGCAGCGGTCAGGAACAACCGCTGGCCAATGAAATCATCCGTCTGGTGGAAACCTACGGCTTCGACGGCCTGGATATTGATCTTGAACAGAGCGCGATTGATTTCGCGGCCAACAAGACCGTCCTGCCGGCCGCACTGAAACTGGTCAAGGATCACTACGCAGGCCAAGGCAAGCACTTCATTATCAGCATGGCCCCGGAGTTTCCATACCTGACCAGCACCGGCAAATACCTTAGCTACCTGCAGGCCCTGGAAGGCTACTACGACTTCATCGCCCCGCAGTTCTACAACCAGGGTGGCGACGGGGTCTGGGTGCAGGAAGCCAACAACGGCGCGGGCGCGTGGATTGCGCAGAACAACGATGCGTTGAAAGAGGATTTCCTCTACTACCTGACCGAAAGTCTGGTAACCGGCACACGCGGTTTCACCCGCATCGCGGCGGATAAGTTCGTCATCGGCCTGCCGGCCAACAACGATGCGGCGGCAACCGGTTATGTGATCGACAAAACCGTGGTCGGTAACGTCCTCAAACGTCTGGCGATCAAAGGGCTGCCGATCAAAGGCCTGATGACCTGGTCGGTAAACTGGGACAACGGCACCAGCAAGGATGGCGTGCCGTACAACTGGGAGTTCAGCCGGCGTTATGGGCCGTTGATTCACGGGGTTCGTTCAGTCGAGCAGGATGTCGATGACTCGCGGTCGCACGTCGCTCGTTAGTTGCAAATAAAGAAGCCCGGTAGCGCTGCCGGGCTTTTTTTGTTGGCGCAATTATTCGACCATGGCGGCTTATTCAGGAAACAGGATCAAGCGTCATGTCCAACACAGCCGAGCGGGTCAGCATCGTCGACACTCAGGTGTTGTCCCACGACTGGTACCTGCTGAAGAAAATTACCTTCGACTATCACCGCAACAACGGTGAGTGGCAGCGTCAGACCCGTGAGGTCTACGACCGTGGTAACGGCGCAGCGATTCTGCTGTTCAACCGTGAAAAGCGCACGGTGGTACTGACCCGGCAGTTTCGTTTGCCGGTATTCGTCAATGGTCATGATGGTTTGTTGATCGAGGTGGCTGCAGGCTTGCTCGAGGGCGCTGCGCCGGAGCAGCGGATTCGCGATGAAGCCGAGGAGGAAACCGGTTATCGCGTGCACGATGTGAAGAAGGTGTTCGAGGCTTACATGAGTCCGGGTTCAGTGACCGAGAAGCTGCACTTTTTCATTGCCGAATACGACGCGGCATCGAAGGTCAGCGAAGGTGGTGGTCTGGAAGAAGAGACTGAAGAACTTGAAGTGCTGGAGTGGAGCTTCGACGAAGCGCTGGCGGCGTTTCAGCGCGGCGAGATCTGCGACGCCAAGACCATCATGCTGTTGCAGTATGCGGCGATGAATAACGTTTTTACCTGATAAATCAAAAGATCGCAGCCTTCGCCAGCTCCTACAGGTCAACGCATCCAGGTAGGAGCTGCCGAAGGCTGCGATCTCTTGATCAGTATTAACTGACTAAAACAAATCCCCGGTTTTGCCAATCTGCGACCAGTCGCCACCTTCAAGTATCAGCAAGCGCTCTTTCGCCTCAAGTCCCCCGGCAAACCCGGTCAGTTTCCCTGACGCGCCAATCACCCGATGACACGGCGCAACGATGGAAATCGGGTTGCGTCCATTCGCGGCGCCCACTGCCCGTACGGCGCCGGGATTGCCTATCTGCTCGGCAATCTGGCTGTAGGTCCGCGTTTCGCCAAAGGGAATGGTCAGCAGCGCCGTCCAGACCTTTTTCTGGAATTCCGTGCCGGCAAAATCCAGTTCCAGATTGAAGCAACTTCGAGTTCCGGAAAAATATTCTTCAAGTTGTCGAGCCGTTCGAATCAGGATCGGATTGTCGGGTGCCTCGCTCATCGGCCCGAGGCGCACGCGGTTCGGTTTATCGTTTTCCCAGAGGATGGCCGCCAGTCGTGAGCCGTTCGCGACCAGCTTCAGCTCGCCGACGGGCGAGGGCAGGGTGATGAACGTATAAGACATGACGACAGACTCCGGAGCAGGGTGGCAACAGCGCCCAGCATACTGCCTGATCGGGGAGGCGCAATACGCAAAGCCGACCATACTGCTTGGTGCTCTTGCAGCGTTCCCCCCTCTGTTCTGCACAGACCCTGAAAACAAAAAAGAGATCGACTCATGAAGTACGAACCTTTGGCCAAATCGCTGATAGCGACCTCACTGGCACTCAGCTGTCTCATGGCTCACGCGGCGTCGGTGGCACCGGTTGCCGCAGAAAACGGCATGGTGGTCACCGCGCAACATCTGGCCACCCATGTCGGCGTCGACGTATTGAAAAGTGGCGGTAATGCCGTCGATGCGGCGGTCGCCGTGGGTTACGCACTGGCGGTGGTCTATCCCGCAGCAGGCAACCTGGGCGGAGGCGGCTTCATGACCATTCAACTGGCAGACGGGCGCAAGACCTTCCTCGATTTTCGTGAGAAAGCACCACTGGCGGCCACTGCCAACATGTACCTCGACAAGGAAGGCAACGTCATTCCCGACTTGAGCACCCTTGGCCACCTGGCGGTGGGCGTGCCGGGCACCGTGTCCGGCATGGAGCTGGCGCTGAGCAAATACGGGACCAAACCGCGCAAGGAAATGATTGCGCCGGCGATCAAACTGGCGGAAGACGGTTTTGCGCTGGAGCAGGGTGACGTCGAGTTGCTGGAGTACGCCACCGACGTGTTCAAGAAGGACATGCGCGACTCCGGTTCGATCTTCCTGCATAACGGCGAGCCGATGCAGGTCGGGCAGAAACTGGTGCAGAAGGATCTCGGCAAAACCCTGCGGACCATTTCCGAAAAAGGCGCCGACGGCTTCTATAAAGGCTGGGTTGCCGACGCCATCGTCACCTCCAGCCAGGCCAACAAAGGCATCATCACCCAGGCTGACCTCGATAAATACAAGACCCGCGAACTGGCTCCGGTGGAATGCGACTACCGTGGTTATCACGTGGTCTCGGCGCCGCCGCCAAGCTCTGGCGGGGTAGTGATCTGCCAGATCATGAACATCCTCGAAGGCTATCCGATGAAGGATCTGGGCTTCCATTCGGCCCAGGGCATGCATTATCAGATCGAAGCCATGCGCCACGCCTATGTTGATCGCAACAGCTACCTGGGCGATCCGGATTTCGTCAAAAATCCGATTGAGCATCTGCTGGACAAGAACTACGCGACCAAACTGCGCGACGCCATCCAGCCGCAAAAGGCCGGCGTGTCGGCTGAACTCAAACCCGGCGTAGCCCCCCATGAAGGCAGCAACACCACTCACTACTCGATCGTCGACAAGTGGGGCAATGCGGTGTCGGTCACTTACACCCTCAATGACTGGTTCGGCGCGGGCGTGATGGCGAGCAAGACCGGGGTGATTCTCAACGATGAAATGGACGACTTCACCTCCAAGGTCGGTGTGCCGAACATGTACGGCCTGGTGCAGGGCGAAGCCAATGCGATTGCTCCGGGCAAGGCACCGCTGTCGTCGATGAGCCCGACCATTGTCACCAAGGATGGCAAAGTGGTGATGGTGGTCGGTACACCGGGCGGCAGCCGTATTATCACGGCGACTTTGCTGACCATGCTCAACGTCATCGACTACGGCATGGGCCTGCAGGAAGCGGTCGATGCGCCACGCTTCCACCAGCAGTGGATGCCGGAGGAAACCAACCTCGAAGACTTCGCCGCCAGCCCCGACACGAAGAAGCTCCTCGAGAGCTGGGGTCACAAGTTCGCCGGTCCGCAGGACGCCAACCACATCGCCGCGATTCTGGTGGGTGCACCTTCGCTGGGCGGTAAGCCGGTCGGCAAAAACCGTTTCTACGGCGCCAACGATCCACGCCGCAACACGGGCTTGTCACTGGGTTACTGAGGAGCGTAAAAAGGGGGCGGGCTTACGTCCGCCCCTGTCTCAAGGACTGATCAAGGAAGGCTCATCATGACCACCGCATTACTGATCATCGACGTCCAGCGCGCCCTCTGCTCGGGTGAATATCAGTGCTACGACATTCAGCGTGTGATCGACACCATCAACGGTCTCAGTGCTCGCGCACGCAAGGCTGGCGTGCGCGTGGTGCTGATCCAGCATGAAGAAGAGGACAGCCCGTTGGCCCATGGTGCCGAAGGCTGGCAACTGGCTGATGAACTGTTAACCGTCGCCAGTGACTTGCGCGTACGCAAGACCACCCGGGACTCGTTTTACCAGACTGACCTGGGTAAATTTTTGCCAAGCGAAGACTTCGAACGACTGGTTATTTGCGGTCTGCAAACCGATTACTGTGTCAATGCGACCGTACGCCGGGCCCATGAGCTGGGTTATGACGTAGTGCTTGCCGCCGACGCGCATTCCACCGTCGACAACGGCAATATGAGCGCCGAAGACATCATCGCCGAGCACAACAAGGATCTGGCGCATCTGACTGGCTCGGTGGCGCGTATCGACGTCAAACCCGCTGCCAGCATCATGTTCTGACCATCCACACAAAACCTGTAGGAGTGAGCCTGCTCGCGATAGCGGTGTGGCATTTGATGCAACATCGTCTGACCGAACGCTATCGCGAGCAGGCTCACTCCTACAGTGATTGCGAAATCCTGATTGCTATGTACATCAGGGATTTCCGCTGGCAGCACTGGCATACTGCGCGCCGTCCGAAGAATGGAATCTCTCGATGTTCGCTATCTCCCTGCGTCATGCCTTGGCACTGATGTGCCTTGCGTTTGCCTCTATCACCCACGCCAGCAGTTTTGATTGCACCAGTGCCGCCAGCAAAACTGAAAAAGCCATTTGTGGCGACCCGCAGATCTCGCAACTCGATGAGAAACTGGGCAAGCTCTGGCACTCGACATCGGCTGATGTCCCCGATGCCAAAGCCCTCAAGTCAGACCAGCGACAGTGGCTGAAAAACCGCAACGCCTGTGGCGATCAGACAGCCTGTTTGCGTCGGCAGTATTTAATGCGCCTGACCGAACTTGAACACGCCACCCAGCCCTTCAGTTGGGACGCGACCTGGCAGCTCATTCCGCCAGGGACCGCAACCTCGGCGACAGTCATAACCCAGCGCCGCGATCCCACGCACATCAGCATCGACATCACGGCGGCTGAGGGCGCCAACTCCGGTGATCTGGATGGCGTTGCCACACTCAAGGACGGTAAAGCCGTTTACTCGGAAGACCAGTGCACCCTGTTGTTCACCCCCATCAATGGTGTGCTGGATATTTCTATCGTCGGTGCAGGCGGATATTGCAGTGCCGGGTTGGGCGTCTACTACACCGGTCGTTTTGTCGCTTCGCAGCAACCGCTGACGCTGGATTACGACATGCTCAGCCTGGGCCTGGCGCAAACACCGGAAGAAAACCAGGCACTGCACACGTTGCTCAAGACTGATTATCAGACGCTGGTGGAAAAGTCCGGTTCGTTGATGACCGCTGAACCTTCCGCTGATGTGCCGGGTAGTCAGGTCTGGGAGATGTGGATGCGCGGCCTGGGTGGCACCGGCATCGTGATGCGGTCAGCCGATGGCCATTTCTGGGTCTTGTTGGTTACCTACGACAACACCGGACACTCGCGGCTGCGCTATTACACCGATGTTGCGAAATGGAAAAAACGTCTACCTGGCGCCTTGCACGACTGGAACGAGCGCATGAAAGATCATCTGGAACTCCCCGTAGACTTCATGCCCTGATCGGCGCAGCACTGCGCCATCACGTCGCAAACAACACCCCACGAATCTCGCCCACCCGCGGCGCTACGACCACGCCCTCCAGCACCATGCGCGTGATCATCTGTGCCGCCGTTTGATAATCCTCGTCCTGCGGCACTTCGCGCCCCATGATCCGGCCCATCTGCCAGCCGATATTGGTGTACGTGCGCGTCGCCGACCAGATGAACAGCATCAAATGCTCCGGATCCACCGGAGCGAGCAAACCGCGCTCGATCCAGCTGCGCAGACATTCAACGTTGCGCCGCGCTTCGGCCTGCAAAAGATCGCGGCACTCATCCGGCAACTGGCGACCGCCCAATAGCAACTCGCCACTGAATACCTTGGCAATCGCCGGATGTTCGCGGGCGATGCGAATGCGTGCGGCCACGTAGGCGCGCAGTCCCGTCAGCGGATCATCACTTTCACGCAGCACCGCCGAGGCTTCCAGCAGCGGCTCGACAAACCCCAGCAGCACTTTGCTGTAGAGGTTTTCCTTGCTCTGGAAGTAGTAATACAGATTGGCTTTGGGCACCCCGGCACGCGCCGCGATATCGCGGGTCTGGGTGGCGTTGAAGCCGTTGGCGGCGAATTCCTCGCTGGCAGCGGCGAGGATCAACTGCTCGTTGCGTACGCGGATGGCACTCATGGCAATACAGGTTGGCTGGACGGCATGGAAAGATTCTGGCGATTTCGGTTTCGCAATATACAAAACTATATAGCGATGAAGCCAGCACACTCGAAGGGCGGCGCTATGCTAGTTCGATCATTGACTGGAAACGGAGCGGGCACATGACCCTTCAGGCACTGCGGGCCGACGCGACACACCTGGATGCGGTGGCGCAGTTGTTCGACGCTTACCGAGGCTTTTACCTGCAGCCGTCGAACCTTGAGCAATCACGAACCTTCATCGCCGCGCGCATGGCCGACGATGAGTCCGCGATTTTTCTGGTTCAGGATGAAAAGGGCGAGGCGCTGGGTTTCGTGCAGTTGTATCCGACGTTCTCGTCCATCGATGCCCACCGCACCTGGCTACTCAGCGACCTGTTCACCACGCCCGCCGCCCGTGGGCGTGGGGTTGGCCGATTGTTGATGAACACTGCACGCGACTTTGCCTTGGCGACCGGTGCCAAAGGGCTGGTACTGGAAACCGCCACCGACAACTTCACGGCTCAAGGCTTGTACGAATCCCTCGGCTACGTGCGTGACAGCGGTTATTACACCTACAACCTCGACTTGCGGCAGGGCTGAGCAAAATTTTTTGCTGATTTCCTCAATTCAGGCTTTCGCCCGAAGGCCGCTCTCTCTAGAATCCGCCCGGCCTTCACAATGAAGGCGCAATGCCATCATTTGGTCTTGTACACATAGGGACGGACATCATGCAATTCGGGAAAATTCTGGCGCTGGGGCTGGTACTTGCGCTGGGCGGTTGTGCCAGTTTCACCAAAGACGAAGTGGCGCCGGTGACCATGCCGTCGATGGCCAGCTACACCAACAAGCCAAACGTCTACGTCGATTTCGACTTCTACCAGGGCGAACCGAAAAGCGGCTCCGCTGTGGAAGTGCCGCAAGCGCGCGATCAACTGAAACCACAGCTGCAAAAAATTCTCACTGACTCGGGTTTGTTCGGCCGTGTCACCCTGGACGAGTTCCAGAAGCAGCCGGGCGATTACAGCCTGCGTCTGAAAATGTACAACCATCCGCCGAATGCCGGCTCGATGGTGCTGGGCTTCATCAGTGGTTTCAGCCTGGGGGTGATCCCGGCGTACGGCACCGATCAGTACACCATGAGCCTGGAAGGCATGGATGGACAAGGTCAGGCCCTGACCACCGCGAGCAACCACGATGCGGTCGGCACCTGGATTGGTATCTGGTTCATTCCACTGATGGCCAACACACCGAAAGACGCGGTGAATGACACCTTCACCCGTCAGGTCAACGCGCTGCTCAAGCAGATGGTTGATAGCAAGAACCTGAAGTACTCGGCACTCGAAACCCGCATTCCACGGGGCTGAAGCGAAAAAAAGAGCCGCAATCGCGGCTCTTTTTTTACCCTTACTTCAGGGCCTGAATGAACTGTGGATCGCTGTAGAGTTCCTTGAGCAAGTCACGCACCATCGGGTTGTAAGCGTTGACTGCGTTCGGGATCGCAATGAAGCCGAAGAAGCTGCTGCTCCATTGGCTGCTGACATTCTTGGTCGCGTCGTACACCACATTGTTGCCGTTGAGCAGGGTGAAACGTGCAGCAAGTTTGCCGTCGCCCGTGCCCATGCCGGCGGACAGTTCGTTCTTCACCACCAGCACTTTCAACTGACGCTGAGCCTGCGGATCGAGCAGACCGGCCTTGCGCAGTTCTTCGGTGATCGCATCCTGAATGTGTGCCGGGATGCTGCCGGACGGCGAGCGAACCGGGTTGGCACGGACCACCAGCGAACCTTCACCGGATTCGGCCGTGACCTGAGGATTGCTGATCGCGTGCAGCGGCGGGGATTGTTTGAGCTTTTGCACGTTCTCGAAGCTTGGCTCGTAACGGGTCATGGTCATGCCACAGCCTTGCAGGAGCAGGGCCAGCATCGGGATCAACAACAGCGACTTCTTCACGGCAGTTCCTTGCGTGGGAATAGAGGAGGGCGCGAATTATGGGCAGAGTGCCATCATTGAGCAACCTCGTTCGTTTGCGCGTTGAGCATTTGCTCTATCTGCGCCAATTCCCAGGTACTGAGCAAACTCACCGGATCGGTGCCGTAACGCTGCCAGCTCTCCAGCGCACCTTCTTGCCCATCGTCGCTGCGGGCAAATTCACAGTGGTGTAACCGCCCACCTTCAACATCCAGCAGCAGGCGCCAGCCCTCGATATCGACCGCAACCAGTCCGGCTGCGGTGGGCACATCGCAGATGTTGAAAGCGAGCACACCCAGCGCCGCTTCACGCAGACGCTGAGACACCTCGCGGGCGCTCAGAAATGCAGACATGTCGAACTCAATGACCAGAGGAGCGGGCCAGCATAAAGCCCGAGTCGACAAGTGTCAGCGTTCACTGGCCCGATCCGCGACAATTCCGTAACATCCGCAACCCTCTTTTTCCCGAACACCTGCAGCCGCACTCGGCGGCCGCTCAATCAGGTAAGCCATGAAACCGATTCGTCTGCGCGCCGATGTCCTGGCCGGACTCACCACCTCGTTTGCCCTGTTGCCCGAATGCATTGCGTTCGCACTGGTGGCGCACCTCAATCCGCTGATGGGCCTGTATGGCGCGTTCATCATTTGCACGCTGACGGCGTTGTTCGGCGGGCGGCCGGGCATGGTCTCCGGCGCGGCCGGTTCGATGGCCGTGGTCATCGTTGCGCTGGTGGTGCAGCACGGTGTGCAGTATTTGCTGGCGACGGTGTTGCTTGGTGGTTTGATCATGATGGCGTTCGGCTTGCTGCGCTTGGGCAAACTGGTGCGCATGGTGCCGCACCCGGTGATGCTCGGCTTCGTCAACGGCCTGGCGATCATCATTGCGCTGGCGCAACTGGAACATTTCAAGAGCGGTGAGGACTGGCTCAGCGGCACGCCGTTGTACCTGATGGCCGGGCTGGTGGCGCTGACCATGGCCATCGTCTATATCCTGCCGCGCCTGACCCGTGCAGTGCCGCCAGCACTGGTGGCAATCCTCGGCGTCGGTCTGCTGGTCTATCTGTTCGGCCTGCCGACCCGCACCCTCGGCGACATGGCGCACATTGCCGGCGGCTTGCCGACGTTCGCTTTGCCGGACATCCCGTGGAATCTTGAAACCCTGCGCATCATCGCGCCTTACGCGATTCTGATGGCGCTGGTCGGTCTGCTGGAAACCCTGCTGACGTTGAACCTGACCGATGAAATCACCGAAACCCGTGGCTATCCGGATCGCGAGTGCGTGGCGCTCGGTGCGGCCAATATGGTCTCGGGCGCATTCGGTGGCATGGGCGGTTGCGCGATGATCGGCCAGACCGTGATCAACCTCAGTTCCGGTGGGCGCGGGCGCTTGTCTGGCGTTGTCGCTGGGGTGCTGATTCTGTTGTTCATTCTGTTTCTGTCGCCGCTGATCGAGCGTATTCCGCTGGCGGCGCTGGTGGGTGTGATGTTTGTGGTGTCGCAGCAGACTTTTGCCTGGGCGTCGTTGCGGGTGGTGAACAAAGTACCGCTCAATGATGTGCTGGTGATCATTGCTGTGACTACCATCACTGTGTTCACTGATCTGGCCACTGCGGTGTTGTGCGGCATCATCATCGCTGCGCTCAACTTTGCCTGGCAGCAGGCTCGTGAGCTGTATGCCGATGAGCATCTGGAGGCTGACGGCAGCAAGCTTTATCGTTTGCATGGCACGTTGTTTTTTGCTTCGACTACGCCGTTTCTCAATCAGTTTGATCCGGCTAATGATCCGGCTCGGGTGACTTTGGATTGTCGGCATTTGAGTTTTGTCGATTATTCGGCGATTGCGGCGTTGAAGACTCTGCGCGAGCGCTATGCCAAGGCGGGTAAGCATTTGCAGGTGTTTCATTTGTCTGAGCGGTGCAAGAAGTTGCTTAAGCGGGCGGGGGAGGAGCATCACTGATCAGTCGTGGGCGTTGGCTATGGTTGTCTGGATTACTGAGTACATATCCGTTGCTGCGGTAACGGCCACTTAGGGTTCCGCCCTTACGGCGGGTCACTTTTTCCAGACGCCGAAAAAGTAACCAAAAAGGCTTGCTCCTACGTGCGGCCCGCTCGCTGGGGCTCGGGGTTCCTTCGCTCCGGGATCCATCCGGGCGCATCGCCTACGGTTTGCTTCGCTGCACCTCCTCTCGCTGTGTTTGGCTGCGCCAAACGGTCGCTGCGCTCCAACGCCCGGATGAATCCCTCCACTCAGCCTTCCGACGTCGCCCGTGGATCAAGATCAAGATCAAGAGCTGCAGCCGAGCTAACGCTCATCCTGTTGAGTGGGGCGGCTTTGCCGCTGGGGTTGTACGCACGTTAAAACTGTGGGAGCGAGCCTGCTCGCGAAGGCGCCCTGACAGCCGACCTGTTTCTGGCGGGTTGTAGGCGATCCAATTGTAGGAGTGAGCCTGCTCGCGATGGCGTCGGGTCGGTCAAAGATGCTTTGAATGACACGCCGCTAGCGCTTGCAGATTCGCTCCCACTGGTGTTGTTGTGTGGCCAGACTTCAGATGGCCGGGAAGTCGATATCGGTCAGCGCCGCATTGTTCAGGTAGTTGGTCAGGCTCTGCACGGCCACCAGTGCAATCACTTCAATGATCTTCACGTCGTCGATGCCGGCAGCGCGGGCGGCGGCGATTTGTTCATCACTCAAGTGGCCACGGCTTTCAGTCAATTGGCGGGCGAGGGTTGCGTAGGCGTTGAGCTCGCCCTGGCGTGCGGCGACGATGTCCTGCGCCGAGAGCCCGGCTTTGCCGGCAAACAAGGTGTGTGCCGCCAGGCAGTAGTCGCAACCGTTGACCTGTGAGGTGGCGAGGTACACCGCTTCTTTTTCCTGGGCGTTCAGCGAGGTCTTGCCGAGGATGGCCGAGGCTTGTACGTAAGTTTCGAGGGCCACCGGTGCTTTGGCCAGGGTGGTGAAGACGTTGGGCAGGAAACCGATTTTCTTTTTCACGCCTTCCAGCACAGGGCGGCTGGCGTCGGCGGCGGTTTCGAGGCTGATAGCGTGGATGCGGCTCATGTTGATTCTCCGAAAGTCCGGTGCGAAGTGCGCCGGGGATGGAGGTCATGTTATGCAGTGAGGCTGGTGGATTGGCGGCAAATCGTCGAGGATATGCGGCAGATCGTCCAGATATGCCCTCGGAGTCGTCCATGGATCGCCTTTCAACATTGCTCAGCCATTTCGGCGTGAATGCCGGTACGTTCCACAGCGGCGCGTTTTGCGGCGTCAGCGTTCATGACAACGAGCCGGTGGGGCATGTGCATCTTTTGCAGACCGGTGAATTGCTGCTCAAACCGGGCAACGAGCGTGAGATTCGCCTGAGCGAACCGTCGCTGATCTTCTTCCCCCGACCCTTTACCCATCGCATGTTTGCCGATGAAGCCATGGACACCCGATTGGTCTGCGCCACGCTGACGTTTGATGGCGGCTCCGGCAATGCCCTGGCGGCGGCGCTGCCGGATTATCTGGTGCTGAAACTGACGGACATCCCGGAGTTGGGCAACACCGTGGAATGGCTGTTCAAGGAAGCGTTCGAAGGTCATTGCGGGCGGGTGGCGGTGATGGATCGCCTGTTCGAACTGCTGGTGATTCTGTTGCTGCGGCACTTGATCAGCAGTCGCGAACAACAACCGGGGATGATCGCCGGGCTGGCCGATCCACGGCTGTCCCGTGCCTTGAACCTGATGCACGAGCAACCGCAAAAACCGTGGAGCGTGGCGGATCTGGCCGCTGTCGCCAACCTGTCCCGCGCCGGGTTCGCCGAGCAGTTTCGCCGGGTTGTCGGGCAAACGCCGGCCGATTATCTGCTGAGTTGGCGCGTCAGCCTGGCGCAGAAACGCCTGCGCGAAGGCAGACCGATTGCGCTGATTGCCGAAGAGGTCGGTTACGAAAGTCCTTCGGCGCTGGCCCGGGCGTTTCGGCGCAAGACCGGGCTCAGCCCACGCGAGTGGAAGGCGGGTGCCTGAAGATCATTTGGCGAATTTCTTCGCCCCGGCGACACACAGGATCACGCCAAACGTCACGGCGAGCATGCCGAGGCTGACCTGTTCATGTAGCAGGGTCGCCGCCAGCGCCAGACCGAAAAACGGCTGCAGTAATTGCAACTGACCGACCGCGGCAATCCCGCCCTGAGCCAGGCCGCGATACCAGAACACAAAACCGATCAGCATGCTGAACAGCGACACGTAACCCAGGCATAGCCACGCCGACAGACTGATTGTGTTGAACGAGGCGGGCGCCAGCCACACACTCAACACCGCCATGAGTGGCAGCGAAAGCACCAGCGCCCAGCAAATCACCTGCCAGCCGCCGAGAGTGCGCGACAACTTCGCGCCTTCGGCGTAACCGAGACCGCAGGCCAGAATCGCCGCGAGCATCAGCAGATCGCCAGTGGGCGAGGCAGTCAGACCTTGTGCCAGCGCGAAGCCGACCACCAGCGCGCTGCCGAGCATCGAGAAAATCCAGAACACCGGTCGCGGCCGCTCACCGCCGCGCAGCACAGCAAAAATCGCTGTGGCCAGTGGCAGCAAGCCGACAAACACAATCGAATGCGCCGACGTCACATGTTGCAGCGCCAGGGCGGTAAGCAGTGGAAAACCAAGCACCACGCCCAGCGCGACAATCAACAGCGACAACCACTGATTGCGCGCCGGGCGCCGCTCGCGAAACAGCCACAACAGCGCCACCGCCAACACCCCGGCGATGGCGGCGCGAACCACCGTGAGAAACACCGGATCGAACTCCAGCACCGCCATACGCGTGGCCGGCAGCGAACCGCTGAAGATCACCACGCCGATAAAACCGTTGATCCAGCCACTGGTTTTTTCCAGTGCCGGGGTCGTCAGATTCGAAGTCCTTTCCATCACCGTTCACGCTCGGAAGTGGGTTGCATTGCAGCCATGCTAGAGCCGAGAATCAGCACAATCAAAGAATTGTCATGGATACATCCGGCATGCCACGTTCGCGCTACAAGACACTGGTTGATGCCTTTGCTGCGGACATTCGCTCGGGGATGTTGCCGCCAGGTACACGGTTGCCGACCCATCGGCAATTGGCGGCTCAGGAAGGGTTGGCGCTGGTCACGGCTTCGCGGGTGTACGTGGAGCTGGAGGCCATGGGCCTGATCAGCGGTGAGACCGGGCGCGGCACGTTTGTCCGCGAAACCTCGCTGTCGCCGGGGCAGGGCATCGATCAGAAACAAGTGGCGGTCGGCATGATCGACCTCAATTTCAATTATCCGTCGTTGCCCGGTCAGGCGGATTTGTTGCGCACAGCGCTGCGCCAATTGGCGTTGTCCGGCGATCTGGAGGCGTTGCTGCGTTATCAACCGCACGCCGGGCGCGGCCACGAGCGCGCGTCGGTCGCGCGGCACCTGCTGACGCGCGGGGTGAGGGTCGAGGCCGAGCAAGTGCTGATCGTCAACGGCGCCCAGCAAGGCCTCGCAGTGACGCTGATGGCGCTGCTCAAACCCGGCGATGTGATTGCCGCCGACGCGCTGACCTATTCCGGGTTCAAGGTGCTGGCCGAAGCGCTGCATCTGGAAGTCGTAGCCATTCCGCTCGGTGATCAAGGGCCGGATCTCGTCGCGCTGGAGAAACTCTGTCGCAGCCGCTCGGTGCGCGCCGTGTACAGCATGCCGACGTTGCACAACCCGTTGGGTTCGGTGATGCCGCTGGCGCAGCGCGAGCAGTTGGTGGCTATTGCCCGGCGACATGATCTGACAATAATCGAAGACGCGGCCTACGCCTTTTTGGTTGAAAACCCACCGCGTACGCTGATCGATCTGGCGCCGGAGCGCACGGTGTACGTGTCGGGCCTGTCGAAAAACATCGCCACAGGCCTGCGTGTCGGTTTCATCGCCGCCCCGACCGACGTGGTGCCAGCACTGGAACGCATCATCCGCGCCACGACCTGGAACACCCCAGGCGTCATGACTGCCATCGCCTGTGGCTGGCTCGACGACGGCACGGTGACGGTGCTTGAGGAACAGAAGCGCAACGACGCCAAGGTGCGGCAGGCACTGGCCACCGAAGTGTTGAAAGGACTGCCGATCAGATTGTCGTCGAGCTGATGCACGAGCAGATTTCCGTCACCACGGCTGAACCGTTTTCGGTGGCGGGTCATGTGCCACATGCGATTCGCTTGGCGTTGGGCTCGGTAGAGATGGACGTGTTGCGTCAGGCGTTGAGCAAAGTCAGAAAGATCATTGGCGCTTACCTGTAAAAACATAATGCTACCCTTGCGTCGCCCGATGCAGACCGATCCGGAACTCTCGATGAAAAACACCGCTGCACTGTCACTCGCCCTGATGCTCGCCACTGGCCTGTCCAGTACGTTCACCCTCGCCGCAGGCGACCCCGAAGCCGGCGCGAAAATTTTTCCGCGTCTGTGCGGCGGCTGCCATCAGGTCGGCGAATCGGCCCGCCCCGGATTCGGTCCGCAACTCAATGGCATCATCGGTCGGCCCGCCGGTACGTCAGCGAATTACGTGTATTCAGATGCGATGAAGAACTCGGGAGTGACCTGGGATCGCGAAACGCTGATCGCCTATCTGAAGGATCCGAAAGGCGTGGTGCCCGGTACGCGGATGATTTTCTGGGGCTTGAGCGACGAAGAAAAACTCGACAATTTGCTGGCGTACCTCCAGACCTTCACGCAATAACGGCAGCTCCTACAGGGCGTGCGTGTTTTTGAGGTGCAGCGATGTCGGTTGATGCTCTCTGTGGCACCCCCTCCATCACGCTCGATTGATTCCGCCGCCAGGGTCATGACCGTCACCACTACGTCTTCTTCGTGACTCAAGTATTGCGGTGTTCGGGCGATATGCCGGACACCCAAGTCCCTGATTGAAAAATGACATGAAAAAGCTACTCGTCGCTGTTGCTGCCCTCGTTTTGCTGACGGGTTGCGTGACCAAAGATCTCAGCGTTGAAGACCGCCAGCAGATCAAAACCGTGAAAGTGCTGCCGGTGTTTGTTGCCGTCGATAACTTTCAATACACCAGCATGACGCAGGCCTGGGGCGCCGGCCTGGGTGCTGGAGCCGGCGCAGCGGCAGGTATGGCCTCAGGTGCTTCGACTTCTGGCGCCGGTGCGTTAACGGGGGCGGGCTCTGTGGCAGGGACGAAAGCGGCGGACGTGGCCACCGGCGATATCACTCTGGCGATTCGCAACAACATGAAGGCCAATGGCATCGACCTGAGCCAGTTGATCCGGCAAAGCTTCGAAAAACGCGTACAGCAGGAGCATCTGTTTACCGTGGTGGGCGAGGGTGAGCGAGCCGATGCCGAGGTCGAAATTCTGGTCTCGCAATGGGGCCTCTGCCTGAAGAACTTCAGCACCGTGTTGTATCCCGTCATCGGTGCCACGGCGCAAATCAAGCGCAACGGCTCAGCGGTATGGCGTAATTTCGACACGATCTCTGTATCCAACGATGCCAACACCATCGCCTATACACCGGAGCAGTACGCCACGGATCCCGAGGCGTTGCGCAAAGCGTTCAGCCATGTGTCCGATCTGGTGGTCAACAAGCTGGTCGATCACTTGAAACAGTAATCGGCACAAGGCGATCGTGTTCGCGGAACGCTGCGGTCGGTCACGGGTCGATAGGGTACTTGTGCGGTATTTCCCTATCGTCCGGCACACCGTTGCACTCAAGGAGCTCACCATGAAATCTCTGCTACTGGCAGCCCCGCTGTTGCTTGTCAGCGCAATCGCCCATGCCGGCATCCCTATGCTCAACGCGACGTGCCCGGGCAAGATCGAAGTGCACGCCGATGAAGGCGGGCCGATCTACATCAATGGCAAGGAAGGCCAGTTGAAGAAGTTCGATGAGAACTACTTCGAAGCCAAAGGCGCGGGCGTGACCATTTCCCTGAGCATCAATCCCGACGGTTCGCCTGCGGTGTCGTACACCGGGAAGAACCGGGCCAACGGGATTTGCGAAGTGAAGAAGGGCTGATCACGCCACCTGATTACGACCTGCCGCCTTGGCCTGATACAACTGCTGATCGGCGCGTTTGATCAGTGCGTTGTGGTTGTTATCGGCCGGGTCCGCCAGGCCGATGCCGATGCTGACCGTCACTTGCCCGATCACCGGGAAGTGAGCTTCGGCGACCGCCACGCGGATCTTCTCGGCGACGACTTCCGGAGTGTCGGGTTTGGCGATTTCCGGCAACAGCACAGCGAACTCTTCGCCGCCGTAACGGGCGACGAAATCGGTGGTGCGCAAGCTGCTCTGAATCAACTGCGCCAATTGTTGCAGCACATCATCACCCACTGCGTGGCCGTGGGAATCATTGATGCGCTTGAAGTGATCGGCATCGATCAGCAGCAGGGAGAACGGACGTCCGGTGCGGCGGAACAGCAGTGTGTATTCGGTGAGTTTCTCGTCGAAACGGCGACGGTTGTAAACGCCGGTCAAACTGTCGTGGGTCGCCAAGCTGAGCAATTCGGCATTGGCCTGCGTCAGCGCAGCGGTGCGTTGCGCGACGGTTGCTTCCAGCGAGGCATTGGCCTCTTGCAGCTCGCGCTCTTTGCCGAGCAGCGATTGCGTCATGGCATCAATGGACTGGCCGAGCTGGGCAATTTCCAGCACCGGGTGCTGCAGCGGGAATTGCGCACCGGGTTGTTGGTTTTGCACCTGCCGCGCCGAGCGCGCGAGCTGTTCGATCGGTCGGCTCAGGTACAGCGCCAGGTAGTAAGCCACCAAGCCGAACAGCACCGCCGCGACCACACCCAGAATCAGCAATTTGTACATCAGCAGGCGCGCCGGTTGCAGTGCGGTTTCCAATGGCTGGCGCACGGCAATCGACCATGACAGCACCGTACTCGATGGCGTCGGTACGATGACCACGCTGGTGAGGAATCCGTTGCCCGCCGTCCAGCCTTGCCTTTTGGTGTCAATTGCCAGTTGCTGACCCATCAGCGCTTCCGGGTAGAGCACTTTGCCATCGTGATCGATGATCAACGCTTCGATATCCGGCGTTGAGTTTTTATGCGAAAGCGCCGCCGACTCAACAATGCGCGTCACCCAGCTCCAGTGTGCGTGGGCGCCAAGAACACCAATCACCTGGCCGTCTGCGTTGCGGATCGGTGCGGCGAAATCGATGAAGCGCAGCGGTTCACCGTTCGGCAGGGCCGGCAGCATTTTCGCCAGCAACACCGCCTCATGAGGATCGCCGGTGTACTCGCCGCGCAACCCGGCCTGGAACCAGGGCCGTTGCTGCACCGATTGGCCGACCAGCAAGTCGTTCACCGCCTGATGCACCTTGCCCTCGGCATCGGTGACGCCCATCCACGCATACTCGGTGCGGGCCTGGGTGCGCAGTTGCATCGATTTCAGAATCGCCGGGTTATCCAGATCACCACGCTCCAGATGCGGCGCACGGCTGAGCAGATACACCTCCAACTGGCGTTCGCGCAGTCGTTCACCCAACAACGATGCGGCCGAGCGCGCGGTGTTGAGCAACGCATTGCCGCTGGCTTGCTTCATTTGTTCCGTGGCGATATGGCCGACATAGAAGCCCACGCTCAGCAGCGTCAGCAGGGATAAACCGGCAAACCAAAGGGTGAGGTGGCTACGCAGACTGGCTTTGAGCATGGGCAGTCGAGGTCTGTTTTGGAGTTGTGGCCGCATGGTATGCGCAATGGGCGGTGGGTGGCCAGTCGGGAGATGGATGGCGCCGGACGTGAAAAAGCCCGGCTGATCAGGCCGGGCTTTCATTGTGATTGCGATGAAGCCGCAGAGTTATGCGACGCGGCGTTCGATCAGGCGATCAGCGCCACCTTCAGCAACACGACGTTCGATCAGGCGATCAGCGCCACCTTCAGCAACACGACGTTCGATCAGGCGATCAGCGCCACCTTCAGCAACGCGGCGTTCGATCAGGCGATCAGCGCCACCTTCAGCAACACGGCGTTCGATCAGACGATCAGCGCCACCTTCAGCAACACGACGTTCGATCAGGCGATCAGCGCCACCTTCAGCAACGCGGCGTTCGATCAGGCGATCAGCGCCACCTTCAGCAACACGGCGTTCGATCAGGCGATCAGCGCCACCTTCAGCAACACGACGTTCGATCAGGCGATCAGAACCGCCCTCAGCAACACGACTTTCAATCAACTTGTCCGAGCCGCCTTCTGCGACTTGGGTGTGTGCCGGGGTGGCGGCAAAAGCGTTAATGGCGAAAACCGAGAAAGCGATGCTGAGAAGGGTCTGGCGTTTCATGATCGTGTGCTCCGGGGTGTTGTTGGTTGGTATGGAGCTGATGTTACGCCGTGGAATTTTTATGAGAACTTCATTGCCGTGATGGTGAACATCGACCGCAATGATGGTTCACCAATCCCCCTTGTAGGAGCTGCCGCAGGCTGCGATCTTTTGATCTGGCCGTTTCTCAGCGCGAGTTCGCCGCCCGCACACACAACTCACCGGTCGCCCGTGTCAGGGCCAGTTCATGCAGCGCGTCGTGGGTCAGGCCGCTGCGCGCCTTGGCCAGCCACGCCGGGCAATTCGCATCATGGCGATACGGCGCGAAATCGGCGTATTGCTGCAGCAGGCGGGTTTGCAGTTCATCCAGACGCGGGCGAATCTGTTTTCCCAGGTCGGGGCGCGGGGTGTCCGGCGCGGCGCCGGACGCTTGCCATTGTGCGAGCAAACCGTACTGCACCAGTTTATTCGCCTCCATTTGCGCGGCGATCAGTTGCGCCACGTCTTCCGCGTCGAGCTGGCGCTCGGTGGCCAGCGTTCGCGCGTTGGCGATGACCTGCGCCTCACGAGGGCTGTCCTGAATTGGCTTGCCGCTGTCCCATTTGGTCAGCGCGACGAGGTCGCCAATGTTCAGGCGTTCGTTGAGTGTTTCCAGCAACGGCTTCAACGTTTCGGCGGGCGCGGCGGCGTGAGCGCTGGTGGTGAGCACGGCGAGGACGGTGGCGGTCAGCAGATGGGCAAAGCGCGGCATGAACAGAGCCTCAATGAGAGAAGTGAAAGTGGGCAGTTGTTTACCACAGCTCTGAACTTGCACCTACAGAACCGTGTCCGTTACACAGGCAGGGTCACCGGTCATAAACACCCAATTGAAATGTTAATTGCGCCCCGCGTGCAACTCACCGAAGCTATCCTCCATCAGCCCTCCCGCCGTCGAGATGGACCTCTATTCAATGCAAGCCGTCGCCCAACGCCCACTCTGGCACACCTACCTGCTGTTCCTCGCGCCGATGGTGCTGTCCAACTTTCTGCAATCGATGTCGGGCACGGTCAACAGCATCTACATCGGCCAGATGCTCGGCACCCAGGCGTTGGCGGCGGTGTCGGGGATGTTTCCCATCGTGTTCTTCTTTATCGCACTGGTGATCGGCCTCGGCGCTGGCGCCGGAGTGTTGATCGGTCAGGCGTGGGGCGCGCGTGAGCCGCACATGGTCAAGGCGATTGCCGGGGCGACGCTGCTGCTTGGGGTGTTGATCGGTCTGGTGGCGGCGGTGTTGGGCAGCGTGTTCGCGCGGCAGGCGCTGGCGGGGCTGGGGACGCCGGCGGATGTGCTCGACGATGCGGTGGCGTATGCCCATGTGATGATGTGGATCTTGCCGTCGCTGCTGGTGTTTGTGTTGTTCACCCAGCTGTTGCGCGGGGTCAGCGATACGCTGTCGCCGTTGCTGGCGCTGATGGTCTCGACCTGCGTCGGGCTGGCCTTGACCCCGGCGCTGATTCGCGGCTGGTTCGGCTTGCCGCAATTGGGTATTCAGAGTGCGGCGTACGCCGGGCTGGCCGGTAACCTGGCGGCGATGGCATGGCTGGCGTGGCGCCTGATTCGCAAAGGGCACCCGTTGGCGCCGGATCGGGAGTTCTTCACCGCGCTGCGCCTTGACGGGGCGATTCTCGGCAAGGTCTTGCGCATCGGCCTGCCGACCGGCGTGCAGATGATTGTGCTGTCGCTGTCGGAGCTGGTGATTCTGGCGCTGGTCAACCAGCACGGCTCGCAAGCGACGGCGGCGTATGGCGCAGTGACGCAGATCGTCAATTATGTGCAGTTCCCGGCGTTGTCGATTGCGATCACCGCGTCGATTCTCGGTGCACAGGCCATCGGCGCCGGGCGACTGGAGCGCATGGGGCCGATTCTGCGCACCGGGCTGTTGATCAACGTGTGCCTGACCGGCGGCTTGATCGTGCTCGGCTATCTGCTGTCGCACTGGTTGCTGGGGCTGTTCCTGACCGAGGATTCGACCCGGGCAATGGCTGAGCATCTGCTGCACATCATGCTGTGGAGCCTGTTGGTCTTTGGCTTCCAGGCCATCATCGGCGGGATCATGCGCGCCAGCGGCACAGTGTTGGTGCCGGTGATCATTGCGATCATTTGCGTTGTCGGTGTGCAACTGCCGGCGGCGTACTGGCTGGACGGCCAATATGGTTTGCAGGGCGTGTGGATGGCGTTTCCGGTGGCCTATCTGGGCATGCTGGTGTTGCAGACCCTTTATTACAAACTGGTCTGGCAGCATCAGAAGATCGAGCGGCTGGTGTAGGCGCTGGCGTAACAGTCGGATGTTTGCTTAATTCAATCGAGGCCCTCGACGGCAAGCCCCGCCTGGAGAATCCGATGTCGATCCGAATACTGCTGGCTGCCGCGAGTTCGCTGTGCGTCGTCTGTGCCGCGCAGGCTGACGAATACACGCGGGTCAACACCACCGCCAGCCAGATCAGCTTCACCTACAACCAGATGGGCTCGCGGGTTTACGGCACCTTCGGCAAGTTCGAGGCGACGCTGGACTTTGACACCGACAACCTCGCCGACGCCCACACCTCGTTGCATATCGACCTCACCAGCATTGATGCCGGCAGCGAAGACGCCAACACCGAACTGGTGAAACCGGCGTGGTTCGACACTGAAAAATTCCCCGTGGCGGTGTTCGAATCCAAGCGTTTTACCCAAGATCCAAAAATCAAAAATCTTTACTTGATCTACGGCCAGCTCACCCTCAAAGGCATTACCCGCGAAGTGCAGGTACCGGTGGAATTGAAACCGGACAACGCCATCGGCGTTTTCGACGGTGAGCTGGTGCTCAACCGTGACGAGTTCGGCCTCGGCGCGGGGGAGTGGGCGGACACCGTGGTGTCCAAGGACATCGCCATCAAATTCAAAGTGGTGGCGCCACAGCAGTGACGCCCGCCGTTGCAATCAATAGGCCCGCCAGTGCCCCGGCACCCAGCGCCATTGGTTGCCGCCCCAGCGATAGTGCCCGGCAACCCAGTGATAACCCGGCGCCGGCATCACCGGAACGACTTCGACCAGCGGCGGAGGCCGATGCGGACGGGCCGGCTCGACGACGCAACCGGACAACGTAACGGCCACCAGCGTGGCGGCCAGCAATGCTTTAACGGTCTTCGACATGGAGGTGTTCTCGCAAGAAGTGATGGTCAGGCTGTCGCGCATTCATCGCACCCAATGCCCCTCGACCCAGAACCAGTTTGGTCCGCGTGCCTGCCAGTGCCCGGGTTTCCAGCGCGCGTCGTACCTCACCGGTTGCCAGTGGCCGGGTATCCACACGTAACCGCGTCCTTGCCAGCGCCAATGACCTTGATCCCAGACATAACCGGGACGTGCGCCGGGCATCACTTCCATGCGCATCGGCGGTGGAGCTTGCTGGACGATCACCACCGGTTGCGCAAACACCGGGGCACTGCTCAGCGCCGCCAGCGTCAACGACACCAGCAGCAGGGTTTTTCGCCATTTGGACAGGGAACGCAAAACGCTCATGACAACTCCTCAAGGCCTGCGTTGAAAAGTGAACGCAGCTGCAGAATTGGATGCCTGATTTGCGAAAGATCCCGTCTGAGGTGGATGAAATTTTTTTCAGGGAGGGCGGTGCGAGAACGTCAGGATGGCGCCGCAGCAAGACGCCCGGCGCGCGTGATGGTTGTTGCCTGTGAGGCTGGACTCAATAAAACCGGTCTTGTTCTTTCATTGCCTGAATCTGCCAGAACGTCCTGCCCGAGATCAGCAGAAACAGCAGTGCGAGCAACACACCGCCGGTCATGATGTAGAAGCTCGTACGGTAACTCTGCAACTGGCTGGCGATACAGCTTTTATCCGGCATCCACGGCGACACCAGCAGGGTGATGGGGCCGTCGACTTCATATTGGGTATGCTCGACGTAGCGTTCGTCGGCGTGTTGCCCTTCATGGGTCTGGCCTTGGGCATCGGTGTATTGATAGTGAATGACCTTGCCATTGGCGTTCATTGGAATCTTTTCCAGTGCCGTGACGCTGCCGCGGGTTTCCACACCGTTGAAACTCAGCGCCCCATAAAGCATGCCCGACTTGTGCGCCATTGCAGCGAGCAGCAAAACCACGCAGCAAGCAACGGTCAGCATGACGATACGGTTGTAAAGGTGATCCTTGGCAGCTTCGCGCGGGTAGTACATGGCCGATCCCTGGTGGTGACATTTGTAGGAGACCGTTACATCGGCGCTCGGAACAGGAACTTTAGACGTCGAGCGCGTGCGTCACGGTATGATGTCGCGGCTCGTCGACCGCTGCGGCGGTCGGCAACGCTTTTTTGCCGTCGGAGTTCGTCATGCCACGCATCACCCACTACAAATCCCCATGCCCCGAGGCCGTCAACAGCCAGATCCTGCAGATGGTCGTCGACTACCTGACCGACATCAGCGCGGTCGGCCTCGGCCCGAGCAACCTGCTGTACAACGTCTATCAGTACGCAGTTGGCTATGAGGTGCATCTGTATCTCGAAGCGTTGAATGGCGAGAAGGGTATCGACGTGGAGTTGCTGGTGGCCACCGACGAGGATGATCCGGAGCAAGTGATCGGTTTTCTGTTGTACCTGCCGGTGCAGGGCGACTGGGAAGCCTGCAGCGTGGCCTACATGGCGGTGCGCGAAGGGCATCGGCGCCAGGGCGTGGCGCGGGCGATGATCGGTGAGATGGTCGGGCGTTATCCCCATGCGGAGCTGGCCTGCACGATCGGCAAAGTCCCGTACTTCGAAGCGTTGGGCTTTGAGGTGATTGGCCAGCGTGAAACCCAGGTGTTGATGAGCACCCGGCATTACCGCAGCAATGGCTTGCGCGGATTTATCGACACCACGCCGATTTACCGCTCGCTGGAAGTGCAGCAGATCCACACCTACCTGCTGCAGAAAAATGGCAAACGGGCGATGCTCGATGCCGAGAAACAGCGCGACCGGCACCTCGATCAGACCACTCGCCATGTCGAGGATTTTGTCCGCCAGCGCCTGACCGTGCACTGACCTCGCTTCGGCGAAAAAGCCCTTGCTGTGAATCGCGCAGCAAGGGCTTTTTTGTGGGCGCCATTCAGCCGGGTTTGACGTTCATGGTGATCCGCGCCGTGAACACGTGCTTGCCCTCGGTGTCGCGAATATCCACGGTGACGATCTTGTCGCCCTCGCTTTGCCAATCCACACCTTCACCACTGGCCACTGCCGTCACATCGGTTTTCGCCTTGGCCAGGTACTCCACGGTCATGCCTTTGGGGATCCAGCGTGCGCCGGCCGGGATCGATACATCGGTCATCATCCCGGCGGCGAGTTCTGCGGCGTTGCACATGGCAATGGCATGCACGGTGCCGAGGTGATTGGTGATCTCTCGACGGAACGGCACTTGCACCGTCGCCGCATTGGCGCGCAACTCGGTCACCAGCGGGTTGATGGTGCTGAAGTACGGCGCGACCTGGCAGGCCATCTGGCTGAAGGCTTGCGGACCTGCGCTGTTGAACATGCTGAGAAACTGACTCATGGAAACGCCTCGCGAAAAGTGAATTTGCAGAATGATGTTCCGTTGCAGAATAATATTCTGTAACGGAACGGTATTCGGTCTGCGGGAAATCTGTCAACCTGTGCGTGTTTTTTTCATGGGCACGACGTGTGCCTTTCAATCCG
Source organism: Pseudomonas sp. B21-041 (assembly GCF_024748675.1). NCBI lineage: Bacteria > Pseudomonadati > Pseudomonadota > Gammaproteobacteria > Pseudomonadales > Pseudomonadaceae > Pseudomonas > Pseudomonas sp. B21-041. Next base: position 3,903,469 of record NZ_CP087175.1, on the reverse strand, counting down.
ATTTTCAGGCAGTCAGCCGCATGGACACCGCAGATCTACTGGAACGCAGTTACCCCGGCCGTCGCGCCGAACTCAAGCGCGATATCTTTCGCAAGGCGCTGAGCCTGTTCAATGAACAGGGGATCGAGGCCACCACCATCGACATGATTCGCGCCGAGTGCGACACCAGCGTCGGGGCGATCTATCACCATTTCGGTAACAAGGAGGGCTTGGTCGCCGCATTGTTTTTCACCGCGCTGGAGGATCAGGCGCGCCTGCGCGATGCCTATCTGGAGGCTGCGAAAACCACCGAGGAAGGTGTGCAGGCGCTGGTGTTCAGCTACGTCGATTGGGTCGAACGTCAACCGCAGTGGGCGCGCTTCCAGTACCACGCACGATTTGCCGTGACCAAAGGGCCGTTCAAAGACGAACTGACCGAGCGCAACAAGACCCGCAATCTGCGTCTGCGCGACTGGCTGGCCGAATCGGGACGCGCTGCCGAACTCAAGGCGCTGCCCGCCGAACTGTTGCCGTCGTTGATCATCGGCCAGGCCGACAGTTACTGCCGCGCCTGGTTGGCCGGACGAGTGAAGGGCAGCCCGGCGGACTATCGCGAGTTGCTGGCACAAGCGGCCTGGCGCTCGATTTGCGCCGACGCGCCGCCGGACTGCTGATTTACGCAGACAAAAAAAGAGCCTCAAAGCTCTTTGATGGGGAGGAAGTGGAGCCCGTGAGGCTCAAGGTGCGCATGAAGCAAGGCACGGGCTTGATTGGGGTTCAGAGCACCCGTGCCTACGCAGTGCTCGAAGAACGGAGCTACTGCGTGATTCCATCGTAGGAGTGTGCAAGTGGCGGCTCAAGTACCGCCAGTCGCCCGGGCAACTAGACGCTGGCCTCTTTCATGAATGCTCACAGACTCCCTGTAGGAGCTGCCGAAGGCTGCGATCTTTTGATCTTGTCTTTTAAAAGCAAAATCAAAAGATCGCAGCCTCCGGCAGCTCCTACAGTGTTTTTGCGCTGTCAACGGGTGCCAGGCCAGCCTGATTTTTCGAGGGCAGCGAGCAGGGTTTCGGCATCCAGTCCCGGCACCGAGTGACCGTTGCCTTCGGTGCTGTCACTGGCCAGCAAGGCATTGATGATCGCTTCCTCAACCGCCTCGGTCGCGGCCAGGAACAACTCGCTGATATGGTCATTGTTGACCATGCGCAAGCCGTCGCAGGTCGGCGCGCCTTTGCCTTCGTACGCCGCCGGTGGCACATGAGCGTTGCCGGTGGCGAAGGCGATGAAGATGTCGCCGCTATGATCCTCGTTGCCGCCGCCGGTGCGCGCCAGACCGAGGCTCGCACGCTGCGCCAGACGCGTGCATTGATGAGGCAACAGCGGCGCATCGGTGGCCAGACAGACGACGATCGAACCCATGCCCGGATGTGGCAACGATGCCCGCAAGAACGGCGAATCTTTCTGTTCCATGTAGCGCCCGACCGGGTAGCCATCGACCCGCAGTTCGCTGCAAATGCCGTGGTTGGCCTGGACGATCGCGCCGACGGTCCAGCCGCCCTGCGCAGCGCTCAAGCGCCGCGACGAGGTGCCGATGCCACCCTTGAATTCATGGCAGATCATGCCGCTGCCACCGCCGACGGCGCCTTCCACCACTGGGCCGTTGACCGCATTTTTCAGGGCTTCAGCCACATGCGCGGGCTGCACGTGAAAACCGTTGATATCGTTGAGCAAGCCGTCAAAGGTTTCCAGCACCACTGGCATGTTCCAGTAGAGACGGCCGTCGTCGGGTTGCTGCTGACGATCCAGGACAACCAAGGCATCGCGCACCACACCGAGGCTGTGGGTGTTGGTGAAGGCAATCGGGCTGGTCAGCAGACCCGCCTCGCGAATCCATTCAAGCCCGGTGGCGTCACCATTGCCGTTGAGCACATGCACGCCAGCAAAACACGGTTGCTGATTGGTCGAACCCGGACGCGGTTCGATCAGCGTCACGCCGGTGCAGATATCCCGTCCGGCGCTGCTGCGTCCGCGCACATTGCCGTGGCCGACGCGTACGCCGGGTACATCAGTGATGGCGTTGAGCGGGCCAGGATGCAGTTGACCGATGCGGATGTTGAGGTCACGGGCACGAGGTTTCATTGATTTCTGTCTCTCTAAAAAATGCAGGGTTGTTCACCGCCCCTGTGGGAGCGAGCCTGCTCGCGAAGGCGTCGGCACTTTCAACACATCAGTGCCTGACCCACCGCTTTCGCGAGCAGGCTCGCTCCCACAGGGTTTGGTGAAATGTTCAAAAGGGGTTACTGGCCGTTCTTGACCTTGCTCCACACCCGCGTGCGCACCCGTTCGGTGGCTTTGGGCAGGGGTTCAAGGGTGTACAGCGTGGCCATCGCCGTGGCCGATGGATAAACCGCCGGGTTGTCCCGCGTGGCGGCGGCCACCAGCGCTGTCGCGGCGCGATTGCCATTGGGGTACGACAGATGATCACTGACCGGCGCGATCACTTCGGGGCGCAGCAGATAGTCGATAAACGCCAGCCCTTGGGGCCGATTCGGCGCGTCCTTGAGCAGCACCAACGTGTCGAACCACACCGGCGCGCCTTCCTTGGGCAGGCTGTAGGCGATCTTCACGCCGTTGTTGGCCTGCTCGGCATTGGTCTTGGCCTCGAGCATCGCCCCGGACCAACCGACCGCCACGCAAATGTTGCCGTTGGACAGGTCGCTGATGAATTTCGACGAGTTGAAATAGGCGATGTGCGGGCGCAGTTTCAGCAGTAGCGCTTCGGCTTTTTTATAGTCTTCGGGATCGGTGCTGTTGGGGGGCAAGCCGAGATAGTGCAGGGCGACCGGCAGCATCTCCGACGGCGAATCGAGCATCGCCACGCCGCACTGGCCGAGTTTGGCGAGGTTGGCTTCGTTGAACACCAGATCCCACGAATCCACCGGTGCCTTGTCGCCTAGCGCTGCGCGCACCTTGTCGACGTTGTAACCGATGCCGTTGGTGCCCCACAGATACGGCACGGCGTATTGATTGCCGGGATCGTTGTTGGCCAGTTTTGCCAACAAATCGGCATCAAGATTCTTCCAGCCCGGCAGTTGCTCGCGTGGCAGCGGGGCCAGCGCGCCGGCCTTGATCAGCGTCGGCAGGCTGAAGTTGCTTGCCACCACCACATCGTAGCCGCTGCGACTGGTCATCAATTTGCCTTCGAGGACTTCGGCACTGTCGAAGGTGTCGTAGACCGGCTGGATACCGCTGTCGCGCTGGAAGTCGTGGAGGGTGTTCGGGCCGATGTAGTCGTACCAGTTGTAGACGTGCACGCTCGGCGCGTCAGCGGCCATGGCGATCGAGCTGGCGCCAATACCGGCCAGCAGGCCCAGTTGAATGCTGAGGTTGATACAGCCACGGTGACCACGCATGATGCGGCACTCCTGGCCTGTGCAGGCCGGTGATGAACAGGAGTGGTCAGCCTATCGGGCCGGTCACGCCTGACCCATTCCCATCATGGGTTACTCAAAAGGGGTAGTGCGTGGACGCGTTGCTGCAGGAACTGCCAGTGCATCAGAGCCTGGCGCGGGTATTTGCCGGTGTCGGTCAGGACGGTTTCTGGCGTGCGCTGGTAGACACGTTGCGGCTGCTGGTGCCGCTGGACAACGCGCTGGTGGCGTTGATGAAAGCCGGGCAGGCGCCGCAATTGCTGATCGACTTCGACAGCAAGGGCCGTCCCGACGAGGAGGAAGAACTGGCCGGTTACAGCGCCGGGATGTACCTGCTTGATCCGTTTTACCAGAGCGCCTCGACCGGCATTGCTGATGGTTTGCACAGCCTCGCCTCGGTGGCGCCGGACCAGTTTCTGCACAGCGAGTATTACCTGAGCTACTTTCGTTCGGTGGTGGGCGAGGACGAGTTGCAGTTCATGATCAACGTCGAGGGCGGCGTGCTCGGCTTGTCATTGGGCCGTTCGACGCCGTTCGACATGGCCGAGCAGGGCAGGTTGCTGTGCGTGCGCGATTGGGTGCTGGCGGCGATGCGTCGGCATGTGCAGTTGTTGCCGCCGCAGGGCGCGGTGGCGGAAACGCCAGTCGGTGATCTGGCAACGTTGCTTGACCGCTTCGACGCGCGGCTGACGGTGCGTGAGGTCGATACGGCGCGGCTGATTTTGCAGGGCTTCTCCAGCAAGGCAATGGCCCAGCAGATGGGCATTTCGCCGGAGACGGTCAAGGTGCATCGGCGCAATCTTTATCACAAGCTCAATGTCACCGGGCATGGCGAGTTGTTTGCTTTGGTGCTGCGCCCACCAACTCCCTGACCCAACACAATCCCCCTGTAGGAGTGAGCCTGCTCGCGATAGCGGTGTGTCAGATATCACCTATTTGACTGATAGACCGCTATCGCGAGCAGGCTCACTCCTACAAGGGATCTTCGGGGTGTCAGATAGTGCGCTGGAAGATCAGGGCCTTGAGACCGCTTTCAGGATCTATGTCTGGAAACTCCGGCGGATTCTCCAGTCGCTCTACAAAGCGCAGACTCGGTGCTTCCTGAGTCACGCCATCAATCAGAAAGTCCGAACCGAATGCCGGGTCGTTCATGCACGCCAGCACTGTGCCTTGCGCCGTGAGCAATTCCGGCAAGCGGCGCAGCACGCGCTGGTAATCCTTGGTCAGCAGGAAGCTGCCTTTCTGGAACGACGGCGGGTCGATGATCACCAGGTCATACGGGCCGCTGTTGATCACCTTGCCCCACGACTTGAACAGGTCGTGGCCGAGGAAACTGACTTTGCTCAGATCATGGCCGTTCAAGCGATGATTGTCGCGGCCACGGCTCAGGGCCGCGCGGGACATGTCCAGGTTGACCACATGACTGGCGCCGCCCTCGATGGCCGCCACGGAAAAACCGCAGGTGTAGGCAAACAGATTGAGCACACGTTTGCCGTTGGCCTGCTCGCGCACCCAGTTGCGCCCGTAACGCATGTCGAGAAACAGCCCGGCGTTCTGTTTGCGCCCCAGGTCGACGCGGTACTGCAAGCCGCCCTCGACGATGCTCATTTCTTCGATTTCATCGCCCAGCAACCATTCGGCAGTGCTCTGTGGCAAGTAGCGATGCTGGATCAGCAACGTGTGCGCGCCAGACTGTTTCCATTCGGCGGAATCTGTGAGACCCAGCAGCAACGCTTTGAGATTGTCCAGTTGCTCAGGCGCCGGTTCCTTGAACAGCGACACCAGCACCACGCCTTGCAGCCAGTCCACGGTCAACTGCTCCAGCCCGGCCCAGCAGCGACCGCGCCCGTGGAACAGGCGACGGGTTTCGCTCGGTGCAGCCGCGAGGGCCGGCAGCAGATGGGCGTGGAGGGTGGCGAGGGCTTCAGGGTTCATCGGTCAGAATCGGCAAGCAAAAGGGCCGGCATTTTAACCACAAATACACCGTCGCGAACGATTGCCGCTGACGGGCAAAAACGCCGTTTCGCAAAAGACCTGTATCAAAAGTGAATTTCTGCAGAGCCCGCTGCTCATACCAGTTAAGCAGCGGATTCAAGCCGCTAAATCGTTAATGCAATTCAGGGAGTGCAGTTCCATGTGCCCAATACCTACGGCGAGCGCGCACCTTCCTGACGGATTGATTCTGGTGGTTGAGGATGATCCGTTGATTCTGGAGTTTCTCTGCGAAATTCTTCAGGAGGAAGGTTTCAAAGTCGAGCCACGTACCAGCGCGGATGACGCCAAGCTGTATCTGGAAGAGCACGCGCCGGAAGTGGCCTTGCTGCTGACCGACATCACCATGCCCGGCGAAATCAATGGCGCCGGGTTGGCCAATCTGGTCGGCGAACGCTGGCCGGACAAGCCGGTCATGGTCATGTCCGGCTATGAAACCCCGGAGACGTCGGGGGTCAAACACCCGGTGGCGTTCATCAAGAAGCCGTGGGCCATCGGCCAGTTACTCGACTGCGTGGATAGCGCGTTCAAGTCCAAGGCTCCGCGCCTGCACTGAGATGCCGGGACGAATCGCCGGGCAAAAATGCTACATTGCCCGGCCAATCCGCCCAGTCTTGTCAAAGGATGCGATCTTTTGTCTGCTCACGATAACGTCTTCGATCGCGCGTTCGGCGCGTTTCTGTTCGACATGGACGGCACCGTCCTTAACTCCATCGCCGCCGCCGAGCGGATCTGGGCAGCCTGGGCCGTGCGCCATGGCGTCGATGTGGAAACGTTTTTGCCGACCATTCATGGTGTGCGCGCGATCGACACCATCACCCGGCTGAACCTGCCGGGGGTGGATGCCGAGGCGCAAGCGGCGTTCATCACCGAGGCGGAAATCGAAGACGTCGAAGGCATTGTCGAGATACCCGGCGCGGCGAGATTTCTCAATAGCCTGCCCAAAGATCGCTGGGCGATGGTGACGTCGGCGCCACGGGATCTGGCGTTGCGGCGCATGGCGGCGGCGGGGATTCCAACGCCTGCGGTGATGATCACCGCTGAAGATGTGAAGGCGGGTAAACCCGACCCGGCCGGCTATTTACTGGCGGCCCAACGACTGGGCCTGGAGCCGCATGATTGCCTGATCTTTGAAGACGCCACCGTCGGTATTCAGGCTGCCGAAGCGGCCGGTGCACCGCTGATGATCATCACCACGACGCATCAGCATCCGCTGGAAACGGCCCATGCGACGCTGGCCAGTTATGCTGCGGTGCAGGTCAAGGTCGACAACGACGGCAAACTTCACCTGCAAAAAAACTGACACAACACAGTCCCTGTGGGAGCTGGCTTGCCAGCGATGAGGCCCTGTCAGTCACTATAAATTTGACTGAACTACCGCTATCGCTGGCAAGCCAGCTCCCACAGGGTTAAGTGTTGCCCTGTGGTCAGTAAACCCCCGGCACCAACCGCCAGCTCCGTGCGCAATAAGCGTCGTACTCCGTGCCAAACTGCGCCCGCAGCAGGGCTTCTTCCGAGTGAATCCGGGCAATCAACGGGATCAACGTCAGCGCCGCCAGCATCAACCCGACCACCGAACGAAACGCCAATGCCCAGCCCACGGCATTGATCAACAACCCCAGATAACTCGGATTGCGCAGCCGTTGATAAATGCCATCGGTGACTAACCGATGCCCCGGTTGAATCGCCACCAGTCCGCTGAAACGCCGTCCCAGCACAAACACCGGCCACAACCGCAGCACGCCGCCGACGATAAACAGCAATGCGCCGAGCCAGCGCACGCCTTCACCGCCCAGCGTCCAGAAATTCACCCGGTCGCAGTAAGCCGGCAGAAAACCACTGAGCAGCCCGATCACACCGAACGCCGGAATCACCCAGCGATTGGCGCGGTCTTCGCGCTCGCCAGTGCTCAGGTTGATCTCACTGAACAGCGAAGCAATCACCATCGCCACCGTCGCCAATGCGACGATCACCAGCGAACCGTGGGAAAAGAACATCGCCACACCACCAATGCCCCACACCGCCAGGCCGAGGTAGGCGAGGGTGGCGAGTACCGCGACGACGGTCATTTGTGCGGACATTCTCATGGCGATCTCACGGCTGGATGCTGATCTGATGAGTGTAGATCCACCGCAAAACCTGTGGGAGCGAGCCTGCTCGCGAAGGCTTTGGGTCAGTCACATTCGATGTTGGATGTGCCGGCCCCTTCGCGAGCAGGCTCGCTCCCACAGGTTATGGGGTAGATTTCAATTCTGTGAACGACACGAATTCCTGTGGGAGCGAGCTTGCTCGCGAAGAGGCCCTGTCAGTCAGCGGCTATCTCACCGTCAGTCAGGACTTTGCGGAAGGTCTCGACCAATGGCCGCAGATTGATCCGGTGCCACGCCGCCCACAACGGCGTGGTCAACGTCAGCCACGGCAGTTCGCGCAGCACCACACCCGGCGGTGCGTTATGGCTCAGGCCTTTTTGAATCATCGCAATCCCCAGCCCCGACGCCACCAGACCCAGCGCGGTAAACGGTTCGGTCGCCTGCATGCGCACATCCGGGGTGAAGCCGGCGCGAATGCAGGCGCTGGCAAACTCATCTTTGGCATCCTGACGCGGCTGCACGCCGATCCATTCCTGATCGGCCAGATCCTCGGGACTCAACGCCGCTTGCTGCGCCAAACGATGCTGCTCCGGCAACGCCAGCAGCATCGGGTCATCGAGCACCTGGAAACTCAGCAGATCCGGATCGTCATCGGTCGGCGGCTCGCTCACCAACGCGATATCGAGACTACGCTGTCGCAAGCCCTCCAATTGCTCGGCGGAGCTGAGGTTGTACAACGCGACGTGTACGTTGGGACGATCCGCGCGTAACACGCGCAAGGCATTGGGCAAGACGCCGGCGTGCATAGCATTTTCGATATAGCCGATGCACAAACCGCCTTCTTCGCCACGACCCAGGCGTTTGCCGAGGGATTCCAGGCGATTGGCGTGGGTGAGCAGGGCGCGGGTTTCGGCGAGGAAGGTCTGGCCGTCGCGGGTCAGGCGAATGCGTTGCTGACTGCGCTCGAACAACGTCAGGCCCAGGCGCTCTTCGAGCTGGGCGATCTGCCGGCTCAGCGGCGACTGGGAAATATGCAGCCGTTCGGCGGCGCGGCCGACGTGTTCTTCCTCGGCGACTACAACGAAGTAGCGCAATTGGCGGATGTCGATCATGTCAGACCTATAGGGACTCAAGTGCTGCAGATTATGTCTTGGACGGTCTCGGTGTCGCAATCTAGGATCTGCTCAACGGTCACGCCGACCAAGAACGTATGAGGACAATCCAATGAGCTTGAAAGACAAACTTCCCGGTCAACTGGGCTTCGGCACCGCGCCACTGGGCAACATGTTCCGCGCCATCCCCGAAGAAGAAGCGCAGGCCACCGTGCACGCCGCGTGGGATGCCGGCGTGCGCTACTTCGATACCGCGCCGTTCTACGGCTCCGGTCTTTCGGAGATCCGCCTCGGCGAAGCACTGAAGCAGTACAAACGCGACGACTACGTGCTGAGCAGCAAGGTCGGCCGGGTGATTCTCGATGAAATCGAAGACGCCGCCGCCCGCGATCTCGGCGAGAAGAGCGGGGTGTTCGAGCACGGTCGGCCGAACAAGATCGTCAACGACTACAGCGCCGACGCGACTATGCGTTCGATCGAAGACAGCCTCAAGCGTCTGCAAACCGATCGCCTCGACATCGTCTGGGTGCACGACATCGCTCAGGATTTTTACGGCGATCAATGGCTGGAGTACTTCAATCAGGCCCGCACGGGCGCATTCAAAGTGCTCACCCGCTTGCGCGAAGAAGGCGTAATCAAAGGCTGGGGCCTGGGCGTGAACAAAGTCGAGCCGTGCGAACTGACCCTTGATCTCAGCGAAGCGCAGCCGGACGGTTTCCTGTTGGCCGGTCGCTACACGCTGCTCGATCACGAACGCCCGCTGCAGCGCTTGATGGATGCGGCTCGGGCGCAGAACGTTGAAATCGTTGTCGGTGGCCCTTACAGCTCAGGCATTCTCGCCGGCGGCTCGCACTTCGAATACCAGCAGGCCAGCCCTGAAGTCATCGCCAAGGTCGAACAGATCAAACGCATCGCCGCCGCTTACAACGTTGATATCAAAGCCGCCGCGCTACAGTTTTCGCTGGCCAATCCGGCGGTCGCTGCAGTGATTCCCGGCGCGAGCAAACCCGGTCGTATCGCCGAAGATGTCGCGGCGTTGTCGGCGATCATTCCTGCCGGTTTCTGGCAGGCGATGCGCGACGCCAGACTGGTTTCTGAACGTGCACCATTGCCAATCGATGAGGTGAAGGCATGAAGATTGATCTGAGTGGAAAACTGGCCATCGTCAGCGGCAGCACCGCCGGCATTGGTCTGGGCATCAGCCAGTCGCTGGCCGAATCCGGCGCCACCGTGGTGGTGATCGGCCGCGACACGGCCAAGGTCGAGCAGGCGCTGGCGAGCATTCGGCAGAAAGTGCCGGGGGCGCAGTTGCGTGGTTTGACTGCGGATCTGGGCACGGCCGAGGGCGCGCAAAAACTCTTCGCCGCTGAGCCGCGCGCGGACATTCTGGTGAACAATCTCGGCATCTTTAATGACGTGGATTTCTTCGATACGCCGGACAGCGAGTGGACGCGCTTCTATGAGGTCAATGTGATTTCCGGCGTGCGCTTGGCGCGGCACTACGTGCCGGCGATGGTCGAGCAGGGCTGGGGCCGGGTGATCTTTCTTTCCTCGGAATCCGGCGTGGCCACGCCAGCCGACATGATCAACTACGGCGTCACCAAAAGCGCCAATCTGGCGGTGTCCCACGGTCTGGCCAAACGTCTGGCTGGCACCGGGGTGACGGTCAATGCGATCCTGCCGGGGCCGACCTTCACCGACGGCCTGGAAGACATGCTCAAGGAGGCTGCCGCCGAATCCGGGCGCAACCTGCGCGATGAAGCCGACGCCTTTGTGCGCAAGGCCCGCCCGACCTCGATCATCCAGCGCGTGGCGGATGTCGAAGAGGTCGCGCATCTGGTGACCTACATTGCTTCGCCGCTGTCCTCGGCCACCACCGGCGCCGCGTTGCGCGTCGATGGCGGCGTGGTCGACAGCCTGACTATCTGAATTCTGGAGAGACGTTTATTTATGCCAACAGCATCCGCAACCATCGACATTCCGGCCTCGGCCGATCAGGTCTGGCAATTGATCGGCGGCTTCAACACGCTGCCCGATTGGCTGCCCTTTATTCCCAACAGTGAGCTGAGCGACGGTGGCCGTGTGCGCACCTTGCAGACCGCTGACGGCGCTGTGGTAATCGAGCGACTGCAAGCGTTCGATAACGCCGCGAAGACTTACAGCTATTCGATCGAACAGGCACCGTTCCCGGCGACTGATTACTTGGCGACGATCAAGGTTGAAGCCCAAGGGCAGGGTGCACGGGTGACGTGGTCGGGTCGTTTCAACGCCAAAGGCGTGAGTGATGAGGAAGTGGTGGCGTTGTTTAACGGCATCTATCAGGGTGGCCTCGAGGCACTCCGTGCCAATTACCCCGCTTAATCATCAAACAAAAAGACCTGTGGGAGCTGGCTTGCCAGCGATTGCGGTGGTTCAGTCACCTTATACGGCGGCTGACCGGCCCCCATCGCTGGCAAGCCAGCTCCCACAGGGACCGCGTCGATTTGGAGTGTCGGCAGAGTCAGGAATTTTCGATCAGGCTCTGCCGGCAATCGAGCAGCAGTTTCGCCCCGCCCAGATCACTGCTGCCGACTTCAAGACTGAAGCCATGCAAGCTGACAATCGCCGCCACAATCGACAATCCGAGGCCAAAGCCACCCTGCGGCTGCCCACCCTCGGCGCGATAGAAGCGCTGGAACACCGCCTCACGCTCAGCCTCGGGAATCCCCGGCCCTGAGTCGTGCACCTCAATCCGCGTCTGCCCACCGGCGTTCACCCCACGCAACATCACCGTGCCGCCCGGTGGCGTGAACTTGATCGAGTTGCTCAGCAGATTGGCCAAGGCCTCGAACAGCAACGCCCGATCACCATTGAGCGGCGGCAGGGTCTCCGGCATGTTCAGCTCGAAACGCAGCTCGCCTTCCTCGGCCAATGGCAAATAAAACTCGTGCAGTTCTTCCAGCAATTGCACTGGATCGAGCTCGACAAAACCTGAACGGCGCTGGCGATCCTCAAGCTCGGAAATCCGCAACAACCCGCGAAACCGCGCCATCAGCGTGTCCGCTTCGGCGAGCACCAGATCCAGTTGCGCCGCTTCCTGCGAACCTTCACCAGCCTGCTGCTGCATGCGATACAACTGCGCGCGCAGGCGCGTCAGTGGCGTGCGCAGATCATGGGCGATGTTGTCGCAGACGCCTTTGACTTCATTCATCAAGCGCTCGATGCGCTCCAGCATCGCATTGACGATGGCCGCGAGCATGTCCAGTTCATCGCGGCGATTGGACAGGGGCAGGCGCCGGGTCAGGTCGCCGGCAACAATCGCCTGAGCGCTGGCCTGAATCGCCCGGATGCGCCGCAACGGCCGACGCCGCAGTAAATGCCAACCGGCAATGCCCGGCAGAATCGTCAGCGACACGCCCCAGAACAACGCATGCAAAATGATCCGCGTGACGGCGAACAGCGAGCCGTTGTCGCGCAGCAACACCAGCCAGCGCCCATCGCGGGTTTGTGTGGCCACCGCATCGCAGCTGTCATTGGGCAGGGTCGGGTCATCGGAGTCGGCGCATTCGGCAAGCATGTGGATCTTGCCGTCCAGCGGCAGGCCTTCGGGGATCTGCTGGAGCGCTCCACCGAGGTAAACGCCGTTGGCGTCGAACAGGCCATAGGCGTCGATGCCGCGAATGTCGAAGGTCATGCTGGCGGCGAGGGCGTCTTCCAGTTGTTCGCCGCGAAAGTGCGAAAACAGGTGCTGACGTTGCATCAACGAGTGTTTGGCGAGGTTGTCGAGGTAGCCGGAGACCTCGTAATACATGACCCCCATGAGGATCGCGCTCCAGGCCACGAACAGCGAACTGTACAGCGCCAGCAATCGGCTGCTGGAGGAGCGCCAGCCGTCAGACGGGTTCGGCAATGACATAACCCGAGCCCCGTACCGTGCGGATCAGCGGCACATGGCCGGCGGCGTCGATCTTCTTGCGCAGACGGCCGATGTGCACGTCGATCAGGTTGGTCCCGGGGTCGAAGTGATAACCCCAGACCTCTTCGAAAATCATCATCCGCGAAAGGATCTGGCCGCTGTTGCGCATGAGGAATTCGAGCAGCTTGTATTCGGTCGGCAGCAGCGTCAGCACTTGTTCGGCGCGGCGCGCTTCATGGCTGATCAAATCAAGTTCGAGGTCGGCCACCTGCAACGTCGTTGCCTGAGTGGCGCCGCTGTTCTGCCGACGCAGCAACACTTCCACCCGCGCGGCCATTTCATCGGTGGCAAACGGTTTGGTCAGGTAATCATCACCGCCAGCGCGCAAGCCGCGTACGCGCTCGTCGACATCGGAGAGGGCGCTGATCATCAGAATCGGCGTGGCCACGCCCATGGTACGCAGCGTGGTGACGATGGCCAGGCCATCGAGTTCGGGCAGCATGCGGTCGAGGGTGATCAGGTCGTAGTTGCCGCTCACGGCGCGGTCGAGCCCTTCGCGGCCATTGTCGACCCAGTCGACTTCCAGCCCGTGGCTGCTCAGTTCGGCGACGATTTCCCGAGCGGTCACGGCGTCGTCTTCGATGGTCAAGATACGAGTCATAGGCAGGCCTGCTGATCGGTTCAAACGGAATGGCAGCATTTTGCCAAGAAAATCCGCTGGCGCTTTAAATTAACTTTCATGTTGACCTGTCACAAACGCAGATTTGGAGCGCTATTGATACTTGAGGCCAATGCATAAAACCCGCTGTTATCCGGCAATTATTGCAATTTGCAAGGTTTGCGTAAGTTCATTCTTTCTAACTTATTGAAATTAAAAATTTTATTTAATTTTCGCGAATGGCACGGTCACTGCAATTCCTCTGCTGACGAGTTGTAACACCATTTTTCATGCCTGGAGCAGAACAACAATGAATAGATCTTCTGATGGGTTTTATCCTGCCGTTGAAGAGTCGAGCAGCGTTTCGGGCGTGTCCTGGGGCGCGATTTTCGCAGGTGCCGCGGCTGCCGCTGCCCTGTCGATGATTTTGGTCCTGCTCGGGTTCGGTTTGGGTTTCTCTGCCGTTTCACCGTGGGCCGGAGAGGGCGTCAGCGCCAAGGGCCTGGGCATTTCAACGATTGTCTGGCTGGCGCTGACGCAAATCATCGCTTCCGGCATGGGCGGTTATATCGCCGGTCGCTTGCGGGTGAAGTGGGCGAACATGCACGGTGACGAGGTGTATTTCCGCGACACCGCGCACGGCTTCCTGGCCTGGTGTGTGGCTACATTGGTCACTGCAGTTCTGGTGGTCGGCTCGGTCAGCAGCGTGATCAGTGGTGGTGTGCAGGCCGGTGCCAGTGTGGCTGGCGGTGCTGCCAGCGCCATGACTCAAGCAGCCGGTTCTGCGGCGGCCAACACCGACAGCAACCAGTACGGCTACTACATCGACAGCCTGTTCCGCGATGACCGTCCGGCCTCTGTCAGCGATGACGCCGCTCATGGCGCTGTGGCCCGCATCTTTGCGCAAAGCCTGGCCAACGGTCAGCTGAGTGCTGAAGACCGTACTTACCTCGCACAACTGGTCGCGCAACGTACCAACCTGACTCAGGCCGATGCCGAACGTCGCGTTGACGAGATTTATGCGCGCACTCAGAAAGCCCTCGCCGACGCCAAAGTCAAAGCTCAACAAGCCGCCGACACCGCTGCGAAAGTCGCTGCCTTGACCTCGCTGTGGATGTTCATTTCGCTGTTGGCCGGTGCGTTCTTCGCCAGCCTCGCGGCTACTTACGGCGGTCGTCGTCGGGATGCCGTCGAGTACGTAGAAGTCGACACCTACACCACGACCACTCCAGTCCGTTAAACAAGGAGCATCACCATGCGCTCATTACTGCTGTTTTTCCTCGGCGTACCGATCCCGATCATCATCCTGATCGCCCTGTTCGTGCACTGATTGCTCCATTGAGGCCCATGCCTCGGCCGTTTCCACCTTCGGGTGGAAGCGGCTTTTTGCTTTCTGACGGGCAACAAGGGGAAAATCCGCGTCGGCAACGGGGCGGCCGTTGCGCGCACGTTTAAGGATGAATACGTTGAACAAGCAAGCAATCAAACGAAAAGTCGTCGAAATGCTCGATAGCGGGCATTCCAGGGCCGAAACCTTCAAGGCGTTTTCGGGTGGCAAGGTCAAGGATCGAGTGCTGGCGGGCTGGATCGGGGCGCATCCGGATCCCGCCCTGAGAAAACGACACGCCGTTAAAGTCAACATTCTGGTCGCACTGATGGGTATCTGGGGACTTCTCGGGGCGATAGCCGGGCTGCTTCAAATCAATGACGGTGGCATCGCTATGGCATTGACCATGGTCTTGATTATTGGCGTGATTCCGCTCTTGTTTGCGTGGGGCTTTTACAAGGGCATCGCGGTGATTTACACAATCTATGTCACCTTCACGATCAGCCAGATTCCTCGTGAATTCTACGGCTTCAGTGAAGAACCCGTGTCGACTCTGCTCGGCGTGGCGTTCATTCTGGCCATGGTGTTCTACGCCGCCTGGGTCAAATCGCTGCTGTTTCCGGACCTCGCTTTGGTCGGTACAAGGAAGATCAAAGGGCAGTACGTCTTCTCCAATTGATCGTTGGACAATCCAGCCGCTTTCACTGGCCTGGATCAATATTTCGCCGGGCGATATCGCCTAACGTAAATGATCCAGGCCTTTGCTGAGGCATGAACTACAGTGCTTCACGCGCACCTTGTTGCGCTGACGAAGTAGCTGCGTCGACGCCCCTCACAGCCACAATAAACGCGTCGACCCGGTGTAGTGCAGCAAGGAGCTGACACCACCTCAACCGAACTCTCACGGATGAACATAGCAATGCACTGCCAAGAAAGAACCTTCGATATCCAGCCGTTGGCGCAGGCGGACATGACCGTCCACATCAACGGTCAAGCGGTCACCGCCGCCATCGGCGAAACCGTCCTCAGTGTTATCCAGTCCCTCGGCGTTCGCCAGATTGCCCGTAACGATCACGACCAGATCACCGGCGCCTATTGCGGCATGGGCGTGTGCCAGTGCTGCCTGGTGAAAATCAACGGCCGGCACAAACGCCGTGCCTGCCAGACTGTGGTGCGTGACGGCATGCAGATCGAAACCCAGGTCAACCGCATCACCACGCAGGAGGTGATCGTATGAGCCCGCAACCGGTCATCGTCGGCGGCGGCCCGGCGGGGATGGCGGCGGCCATCGAACTGGCGCGCCACGGGGTGCGCTGCACCTTGCTCGAAGAAGCTTCACGCCTTGGCGGTGTGGTCTATCGCGGGCCGCTGCGTGACGGCGTGCAGCTGGATTATCTCGGCCCGCGCTACTCCGAAGCGCTGGGCAAACTGCACGGTGATTTTCAGGAACAGGCCGGGCTGATCGATGTACGCCTCAACCATCGTGTGGTCGGCGCCGAAGGTACTCGTGCATTGGTAGTGCTGGATGGCGATGAGCAATTGCACGAGATCGAGTATCCGCAATTGCTCCTGGCTGCCGGTTGCCACGAACGCAGCGTGCCGTTTCCGGGCTGGACGTTGCCGGGGGTGATCATGCTCGGCGGTCTGCAACTGCAAATCAAAAGTGGCGTGGTCAAGCCGCAAGGGCCGGTGATCATCGCCGGCACCGGGCCGTTGCTGCCGCTGGTGGCGACGCAGTTGCATGCGTCGGGCGTCAGCGTCGCGGGCGTGTATGAGGCTTGCGCGTTCGGCAAGATTGCCCGCGAAAGTCTGGCGCTGCTGAACAAGCCGCAATTGTTTCTCGATGGTTTGAGCATGCTCGCCTACCTGAAACTGCACGGCATCCCGATGAACTACGGCTGGGGCGTGGTCGAGGCGCATGGTGAGGGCGAGCTGAAAAGCGTCAGCGTCGCGCCGTACTCGGCCACGTGGGAACCGGACATGAGCCGCGTCGAGCGTTTCGAAGCCAAGAGCCTCGCGGTCGGTTATGGCTTTATTCCGCGCACCCAACTGAGCCAGCAGATGGGCCTGGATCACGGCTTCAGCGATGACGGTTATCTGCGCGCCAACGCGAACGTCTGGCAGCAAAGTAACGAACCCCACGTGCACTTGGCCGGTGACATGGGCGGGATTCGCGGCGGTGAAGCGGCGATGCTCGCCGGCAAGATCGCCGCAACCTCGATTCTCCTGCAACGCGGCGTGCTCGAAGAGGAATTGGCGCGTGTGCGCCGCGACCGTTACTTGAGCAAACTCAAAGCCATCGTGCGCTTTCGCGCTGCTGTGGATCGCTACACCGAACGCGGCGTCGGCCAGACCGCATTGCCTGCCGCTGACACGGTGATCTGCCGTTGCGAACACGCGACCCGCGCTGACATCGACCTGGCGCTGGAGCAAGGCGTGCAAGACATCGCCAGCCTGAAAATGCGCACCCGCGTAAGCATGGGCGATTGCCAGGGGCGCATGTGCGTCGGCTACTGCAGCGATCGCTTGCGTCAGGCTACCGGGCGCAAGGACGTCGGTTGGCTGCGCCCGCGATTCCCGATTGATCCGATTCCTTTTTCCGCGTTCCAGTCTGTCGGCACGGAGGCCGCTGCCCATGAGTAAGTTCTACGACGTGATCATTGCCGGCGGCGGCGTGATCGGGGCGTCCTGCGCCTATCAATTGTCCAAGCGCAAAAACCTCAAAGTGGCGCTGATCGATGCCAAGCGCCCGGGCAACGCCACCCGTGCGTCGGCCGGCGGTTTGTGGGCGATCGGTGAGTCGGTCGGCCTCGGCTGCGGGGTGATTTTCTTCCGCATGATGTCGGCCAACCGCAAGCGCGAAACCCAGGGCGCGGCGGTGGCAGTGGACGCAAGCACGCCGCACATTCTGCCGGAGTCATTCTTCGATTTCGCCCTGCAGTCCAACGCGCTGTACCCGGCGCTGCACCGTGAGCTGAAAGACAACCACGGCATGGATTTCAAGTTCGAAAAGACCGGGTTGAAATTCGTCATTTACGACGATGAAGACCGGCTCTACGCCGAGCACATCGTCGGCTGCATTCCGCACCTGGCCGATCAGGTGCGCTGGCTCGATCAGGCGGCGCTACGCGAGTCTGAACCGAGCGTCAGCCACGAAGCACGCGGGGCACTGGAGTTTCTCTGCGATCACCAGGTCAGCCCGTTCCGCCTCGCCGATGCCTACATGGAAGGTGCACGGCAGAACGGCGTCGACATCTTCGTCAACACCAACGTCACCGGTGTGTTGCATCACGGCAGTCGCGTCACCGGTGTGCAGACGGCCGAGGAGGGCGTGTTCCACTGCAAGACGCTGATCAACGCCGGTGGTGCCTGGGCGGCGGACTTGAGTGAATGGGCGACGGGTATTCGTATCCCGGTGAAACCGGTAAAGGGCCAGATTCTGCTGACCGAGCGCATGCCGAAAATCCTTAACGGCTGCCTGACCACCAGCGACTGCTACGTGGCGCAGAAGGACAACGGCGAGATCCTGATCGGCAGCACCACCGAAGATAAGGGCTTCGACGTCACCACCACCTACCCGGAAATCGCCGGGCTGGTGCAGGGCGCGGTGCGCTGCCTGCCGGAACTCAAGGACGTCAATCTGAAACGCACCTGGGCGGGTTTGCGTCCGGGCTCGCCGGATGAGTTGCCGATTCTCGGACCGATGCGTGGGGTGGAAGGGTATTTGAATGCCTGCGGACACTTCCGCACCGGCATTCTGACCTCGGCGATTACCGGTGTGCTGCTGGACAAACTGGTCAACGATGAGCCGTTGCCGCTGGATATCACGCCGTTTCTGGCGGACCGCTTTGAAGTCGCGCCGGTCAAGCAAGCGTTGGAACTGGAACTGGCCTGACCTTGGCAAGATGATCGTTCCCACGCTCCGCGTGGGAATGCCTCAAGGGACGCTCCGCGTTCCAGCTTGCGAATTGGAACGCAGAGCGTCCCGGGCTGTATTCCCACGCGGAGCGTGGGAACAATCGGGTGTGGCTCAGGTGTTGCGGGATTCTTCTTCTAGCTGGTCCGATTCGAACAACCGCGCCAGTTCCGCCCGAGCTTCCTGGGCGGTTTGCAGGACTTTCGCCGCGTCGTCGTAGATCGCGTGCTGCGCCTCCAGCACCTGTTCGTCGTGGTGCTTGAAGCGCTTGATCCGCGCATCGGCCTGAGCCTGGGTGAGACCGAGCCCGACCAACGTGCGCCGACTCATCTCCAGACTTGAGTAATACGTCTCACGAATCGCCTCCGCGCCAACATCGACCAAACGGTGCACGTGCTGACGGTTACGCGCCCGGGCGATGATCTTCATGTGCGGATACAGCTTGCGCACCACCTCGGCGGTCTTGATATTGGTCTCCGGATCATCCGTGGCAATCACGAAATATTCCGCCTCACCGACCTTGGCCGCATTGAGGATTTCCGGGCGCATCGGGTCGCCGTAGAACACCGGCACACCGCCAAAACTGCGCGACAGTTCAATGGTTTCCACCGAGGTGTCCAGCGCGACGAATTTGATGTTCTGCGCACGCAGAATCCGCGCGACGATCTGGCCCATCCGGCCCATGCCGGCGATCACCACGCGTGGCGTGTCAGTGTCGATCTCACGGTATTTTTCCGGCACTTCCACCGGCTGCACTTTTGGGCTGACCAGCCGCGCGCAGAGCAACAGCAACAACGGCGTCACCGCCATCGACAGGGTGATGGTCAACACCAGCAAGTCATACAAACGCGGTTCGAACAGGCCCTGGTCGCGACCGATCTTGAACACCACAAAAGCGAATTCACCACCAGCCGCCAAGACGATACCGAGGCGAATCGCACTGACCTTGTTCAAGCCACCAGCCAGACGCCCGACGACGAACAGCAGCGGCAATTTCAGCCCGATCAACAGCAGCGTCAGCCCCAGCACAGTGATCGGCGCACTCAGCAGCAAGCTGAGGTTGGCGCCCATGCCGACGCTGATGAAAAACAGCCCGAGCAGCAAACCTTTGAACGGCTCGATCTGCGCTTCCAGTTCATGGCGATATTCCGAATCCGCCAACAGCAAACCGGCAAGAAACGCGCCCAGCGCCATCGACACACCGACCAGATCCATCAACCACGCCGTGCCGATCACCACCAGCAACGCCGTGGCCGTCGACACTTCCGGCAGACCGGTTTTCGCCACCACGCGAAATACCGGACGCAACAGATAACGCCCACCAACCACGACCACGGCGATACCGCCGAGCACCTGCAACGCATGGTTCAGGCTTTCCGCGTTACTGGTGTCGTGAGCACCACCCGCCAGCATCGGCACCAGTGCGATCAACGGGATCGCGGCGATGTCCTGAAACAACAGAATCGCAAACGCCAACCGCCCATGGGGGCTGGTCAGTTCCTTGCGCTCGGCCAGACTTTGCAGACCGAATGCCGTCGAGGAAAGGGCCAGACCGAGGCCGAGCACGATCGCACTGTTCAGCGGTTGGCCAAACACCGACAGCGCCAGCACGCCGATCACCGAAGCCGTCAGCAACACCTGCGCCAGACCAACGCCGAACACCGATTTGCGCATCACCCACAAACGTCGCGGCGACAGCTCAAGGCCGATGATGAACAACAGCAACACCACGCCCAGTTCGGAAATATGCGCGACGCTTTGCGGGTTGCCGATCAGGCCCAGCACTGAAGGACCGATGATCACCCCGGCAAACAGATAACCGAGCACGGCTCCTAGTTGCAAACGTTTGGCCAAAGGCACGGTGAGCACGGCCGCGAACAGAAAGACGACAGCGGCTTGCAACAGATTGCCTTCATGGGGCATGGGGGGTTACTCCTGACAACGGTACGGCGGGGGTGACAAGGATAAGGGCTACAGCGACTTTTCATCCACCGAAGATCCCCTGTAGGAGCTGTCGAGTGCAACGAGGCTGCGATCTTTTGATCTTGCTTTTGCCTTCGAAGAATCAAGATCAAAAGATCGCAGCCTGCGGCAGCTCCTACAGGGGATCTTCATGTGGTCTGTAATAAATTGCATCAATTGGTTACATTTATAGCCTAAGCGAATCAATCTCCCGAGTCCCGCCATGGCCATCAACTTCGACCTCAACGACCTGCAAGCTTTTCGCGCCGTGGTCGAGCAGGGCAGTTTCCGCAAGGCCGCCGACACCGTGCGCCTCTCGCAACCGGCGTTGAGCCGGCGCATCGAAAAGCTTGAAGACGCCCTCGGCGTAAAACTCTTCGAACGCACCACACGCAAGGTCAGCCTGACCCAGGCCGGGCGCGGATTCATGCCCAGTGTCGAGCGTTTGCTCGATGATCTCGACGTTGCGTTATTGGGCATCAGCGAAGTCGCATCGACCCGTTTGGGCCATGTCACCGTTGCTTGTGTGCCTTCGGCGGCGTACTACTTCATGCCCCGCGTGATCGCGCGCTATCACCAGCAATTTCCACGGATCAAAGTCAAAGTGCTCGACTCCAGTGCGCACGATGTCTTGAGTGCGGTGGTCAATGGCGAGGCGGATTTCGGCTTGAGTTTTCTCGGCACGCAGGATGCCAAAGTCGAGTTCGAACCGCTTGTGCAGGAGTGCTACGTCGTCGCTTGTCGCCGCGATCATCCGTTGGCCGGGCGCAGTAGCGTGACGTGGGATGAGTTTTATCAGCAGGATTACATCTCGCTGGACAAGACCTCCGGCAACCGCTTTCTGCTCGACCAGGCGTTGAGCACGGTGGTGCCGCAGCGTTCGAGCGTCTGCGAAACCCGGCATGTGACAACGATGATCGGTTTGGTGGAGGCGGGGTTGGGGGTGGCGGCGGTGCCGCTGATGGCGATGCCTGGGCCGGATCATCCGATCCTGACGCGGGTGCCGCTGACCGATCCGCAAGTGATGCGCAGTGTCGGCATCATCAAGCGCCGGGGTCGCACGTTGACCCCGGCGGCATTGGAACTGGAGCGGCTGGTGGTGGAAATGAAGGTCCAGCCGCCGATTGTCAGCGTTTGACCGAATCCAGTCCGGTGGCCTGCACGTCTGCTTGCGCGGCCGGCGCGGCGAGGTAAGCGAGCAGCGCTTTGGCTTCTTGCGGATGCTGTGCGCCGACCGGAATCCCAGCGGCAAAACGCGTCACCGACTGCACCGATTCCGGAATCTTCGCGACGAAACTCACACCCGGCACCGGCAGCAATTCGCTGACCTGCTGGAAGCCCAGTTGATAGTCGCCGGTGGCAACCACTGAACCCACGGGGATTTTCGCAATCATCTTGGCCTTCGGTTTCAGTTGATCTTCGATGCCCAGTTTCTTGAACAACTGCTGCTCGATGTAGACGCCGCTGGCGCTGTCTGAGTAGGCCACTGACTGTGCGTCGAGCAGGGTTTTCTTCAGGCCGTCGACACTGCTGATGTCCGGTTTCGGCGCGCCTTCGCGCACTACCAGGCCGATCCGCGAATCGGCCAGTTCCACGCGCGAAGCCGGGTCGACCTTGCCTTGCTTGATCAAGTCATCAAGGGCATAGCCGACCATGATCACCACGTCGGCGTGTTCACCGCGCGCGAGGCGATTGGGGATCGCCTCGGGTGCTTTGCCCATCGACGGACCGAGGCTGGTGGTCAGTGTGTTGCCGGAGGCGGCGGCGAATTTCGGGCCGAGGATTTTGTAGGCGGCGGTGAAGCCGCCGGAGGTCATCACGCTCAATTCTTCGGCCTGGGCCGCGAGGTTGAACGCGAGACCGGCGAGCAGGGCGGTGACAGTAAACAGTTTTTTCATGGCGAGTTTTCCTCAGGCCGCGACAGGTTGCAGACGACCACCGGCACGGCGGTACAGATAAAGAGTGGCGCACAAGGCACATAGCGCACCGATACTCATCCAGTAACCCGGCGCGGCTTTGTCGCCGGTGTACTGAATCAGGAAGGTCGACATCGCCGGGGTGAAACCGCCGAAAATTGCCGTGGCCAGGCTATACGCGAGGGAGAAACCGGCAACCCGCACTTCCACCGGCATGATCTCGGTGAGCGCCGGAATCATTGCGCCGTTGTACAAGCCGTAGATAAACGACAGCCACAAGAGCGACAGCAGCATGTGGCTGAAGCTCGGCGCCTGCACCAGGTACGACAGCGCCGGATAAGTCGTGGCCAGGGCCAGCAGCGACATGGCAATCAGCACCGGGCGACGGCCGATACGGTCGGACAACAGGCCGCCAATCGGCAACCAGAAGAAGTTCGACACACCGACCAGCAGCGTCACCAACAGCGCGTCGGACGTGCTCAGGTGCAGCACGGTTTTACCGAAGGTCGGCGCGTACACGGTGATCAGGTAAAACGCGGTAGTGGTCAGCGCGACCATCAACATGCCGCCGAGTACCACGCCCCAGTTCTGGCCGAGGGTGCGGAACACTTCGCCCATGCTTGGGCGGTGTTTGCGTGCGGCGAACTCTTCGGTTTCCGCCAGGTTACGGCGCAGGAAAAAGATGAACGGGACGATCATGCAGCCGACGAAAAACGGAATCCGCCAGCCCCAATCGGCCACCACATCCGGCGCCATCCACGCGTTCAAGGCGTAGCCCAAAGCGGCGGCGACGATGATCGCCACTTGCTGACTGGCCGACTGCCAAGCGGTGAAGAAACCTTTGCGGCCCGGCGTGGCGATCTCGGCGAGATACACCGACACACCGCCCAATTCCGCCCCAGCCGAGAAACCCTGCAGCAAGCGCCCGATCAACACCAGTGCCGGCGCAAACAGGCCGATGCTTTCGTAACCGGGCACCAGCACTATCAGGATCGTGCCGCTGGCCATGATCGACAGCGTGACGATCAACCCTTTGCGCCGACCGACATCATCGATGTACGCACCGAGCACAATGGCGCCGAGCGGACGCATCAAGAAGCCTGCGCCGAACACCGCAAAGGTCATCATCAGAGAGGCGAATTCACTGCTCGCCGGAAAGAACACCGCCGCGATCTGCGTGGCGTAGAAGCCGAAGAGGAAGAAGTCGAATTGTTCGAGGAAGTTGCCCGAGGTCACCCGGAAAATGGCACCGGCCCGCGAGCCGTTGTGAGGGATTGAGGCTGTCATAGAAAAGTACTCCACCGCTTTTATGACGTGCGCGACGGGAGGGCGGCGCACGGTTTTTATTGAGGTGGATGGTGGCGCAGGTGTAACCGGATGTTAATTGCATTATTGGCATGGATTGATGTGCAAAGTGGATCAATGGGGTTTTTTGGGTACAAATCCATTGCTGCTGTAACGGCTGTTTATGGTTTCGCCACCCCAGCCCTCTCCCGAGGGAGAGGGAGCCGATTTCGGTTGGTTTTGAAACTTTCATTCGACTCGGTATCGCACGTCGGCACACTTCTGCCAAACACCTCGGTCAGTCCCCTCTCCCTCCGGGAGAGGGCTAGGGTGAGGGGCTCTTGATTTCCTCTAGCACCCACCCCCGGTAAAAAAGGAATGATTCCCGCCCCACGCAGTCGGAGTTGAGGTACTACACAATTCAGGAGGTTCACCGATGAACAGCAAAACCCTAATCGCCAGCCTGGCCCTCATCGCCGGCATTGCCGGGATCAGCCCACTTGTTCAAGCGGCGCAAACCTCAAATGAACAAGCCGTGCAATCCCCGGTCAGCGACCGGGAGTTGAAGGTCAACGACCGTGCGCCGGATATTTATCAGCGCAGTGAAAAAGCCATCGACTGGAAAACCAAGGGCCTGAAAAAACCTGTTGATCAGGCGCAATGGGTACAGATCAATGACCAGTACGTCATGGTGATGATCACCAACGGGACGATTGTCGAGATGAAGCCGGTCCCGCGTTAAATCTCCGGCAATAATCAGCCATGGACGGTTGATTGCAATCGAGCGCCGTTCGGGTAAAACCCTTGGGGCGTTTTGGATGTCGGGAAGTCAGGAGCAACAGGTTGGAAAAGAAACCGCTGTATCGCAAAGAAAACACCACCGCCCATAACGTCTGGCGCAACAACCCAGGCGGGCACTACCGTGATCAACGAAACACCAAAGCGCAAAGCCACAGCGAGGCCACGCGCGGCTCTATGCATGGCATCAAACACCACGGCTACGACTACACGCCGTTGTTTCGTTTTCTGTTATCCCGCGTCGGCGGTCATTGGGATGAGATTTTCAGCGAAGCGGTATCTCGCCTTGATCGGCCAGAACCGGTTTTCTGGATGGTTGCCATCCACGAAGACGATCGCAAGGACATTGTGCGACTGGGCGAGTCGGCCTACTTCAACGGCCTCTTCGTCGATGAGCAAAAGCAGCTGCAAATCGTCAATCCGCAGCTGAGTGTCGAAGAGATGAAGCCTCATTGCCGGTGTTGCACGCATACCTTCAATGGCATTCCGTTTGGCCTGCCTGCGGACTGATCGAGCTACTCGACCCGAACGTGATTCATCACCTGCCCACCCCCCAACCGATACTGATTATTGCCACTGCGCTTGGCCTCATACATCGCCAGATCTGCGACGTGCAGCAAGCGATCCATCGCCGTCGCATGGTCCGGAAACACCGCCACCCCGAGGCTGGTGCCGATGTGGCGCTGGTCGTTGCCGATGCTGATCGGGGGCGACAGTTCGATGAAGATTTTCTGGCAGATGCTGCGCGCTTCGTCCTGCAAACTCAGGCTCGGCGACAGGCCTTGCAGGATCACCACGAACTCATCGCCGCCAATGCGCGCGACGGTATCGGTAGCGCGCAGGATGCGTTTCAGCCGCGTGCCCATAGTGACCAGCACGCGGTCGCCGGCGGCATGGCCGTAGCGGTCGTTGATGGTTTTGAAACCGTTGAGGTCGACGAACACCAGTGCGACGCGTGTCTTGGACTGCCGCGCGTGATCCAGCGCTTCCGACAAGCGTTGCTCCAGCACCAGGCGATTGGGCAGGCCGGTCAGCGGATCGAAGTGGGCGAGGTGTTGCAGGTAGCTGGCCGAGGCTTTTTCTTCGGTGATGTCGCGCACCACGCCCATCATTTTCACCACCGCGTCGTGGTCGTTGCGTACAACGTTGCCGGTTTCCCGCAGCCAGCGAATCGTGCCGTCGGGCCAGACCACGCGGTACTCCTCATCGTGGTTTTCGCCAGTCTCCAGGCAGCGCAGTTCGCCTTCGCGCACCTTGGTGCGGTCGTCCGGATGGACGCAGGAACAGAACAACGCATAGGACGGGGTGATTTCGCCGATCTTGAACCCGAACATGCCGTAAATCGCATCTGACCAGTACAGCCGATCCGTGTCGACTTCCCAATCCCAAGTGCCGATACGCGCAAAGTACTGGCTACGCTTGAAACGCTCGACGTCGCCGTCCTGCTGAATG
This sequence comes from Pseudomonas sp. B21-041, assembly GCF_024748675.1. Taxonomy (NCBI): domain Bacteria; kingdom Pseudomonadati; phylum Pseudomonadota; class Gammaproteobacteria; order Pseudomonadales; family Pseudomonadaceae; genus Pseudomonas; species Pseudomonas sp. B21-041. Next base: position 3,877,657 of record NZ_CP087175.1, on the reverse strand, counting down.
TGTTGGCCATCGGCGGCCCGTCTCAGCAGATCACGGTACTGCGCGAGCTGCCTGCGCAAACCGCGTTCGCGCCACAGCAGCAGGGCGATGACGGCGAGCATGATCGCGCCCACGGCAAGGCTGATCCAGAACAGAGTCATTCGGGCGCTGCCAGCATGGCGAGTCGATCCGTGGGGTAGTGGCGGTTGGCTATGTTAATGCTTCATTACTCGGTTCGGATACCATGTTGATCTGCGCTGGCAGGTTGCCAATCCCCGGCATTTCTGGGAAAACGGCGGCCGGCTGAACAATAGAGTGAATGTTATGAATGATGAACTGCAGGTAATCGATCTTCAGGCCGGCGAAGGCAAAGCCGCCGTCAAAGGTGCGCTGATCACCACCCAATACACCGGATGGCTGGAAGACGGCAGCGAGTTCGATTCTTCCTACAGCCGAGGCAAACCTTTCCAGTGCGTGATTGGCACCGGGCGGGTGATCAAGGGTTGGGATCAGGGCTTGATGGGGATGCAGGTGGGGGGCAAGCGCAAATTGCTGGTGCCGGCGCATTTGGGGTACGGCGAACGGACGATGGGCAAGATACCGCCGAATTCGAATCTGGTGTTTGAGATTGAGTTGTTGGAAGTGTTGACGCGGGAGGATTGAAACCGGGTCTTTTTTACGCTTGGGAATAAATGCGATGGATGTGTGGCAGTGGGTTTCACAAGTTGCCGATTGGCTGGTGGAGAGGCATGCCTCGCGCAGAGGATCGAATTACAACTACATGTATTTCGTTTCCGCTGCCGTTGCAGTCGGCAGCTGGATAGTCGCGAAAGAACTGCTCGCCAAGCGCAAGGCCCTCAAAGCAGACGTGTCTGAAGCTTTGCAAAATGAAACGGTACGTGCGATGTCCTTTGCTCAGGAAGATGGGCGGCCGGTCAAACGCACTGCGACGTTGGTCCGACAGGAAGAAACCTTTTTCGTCACGGTCATTCGTCATGACGATGAAGAGCGCGTGGAGTCATCCAGTGAAGCGTTGCACTCGCTGGACGATGTCGACGTTTACTTGCGTGACCACACACCCTTTATCCTCGCGGATTTTCGAGCTTCGTGACTCACGCGTCCGATGCAGAAAGAACGCTTTCGCGAGCAGGCTCGGTCCCACATTGGATCGGCGGCGTACTCAAATTCCATGAGCCACCGCAGATCTAGTGTGGGAGCGAGCCTGCTCGCGAAGAACGATTACACGGTCAATCAGGCTGCGTGGGCCATTTCGGCCAGTGTGTCGGCCACGGTTTTTTGCAGTGAGGGGAACCGGCGGGTCACGCGGCGCAGTGCGGGTAGCACGGCGTCGATTTCCAGTTCATCGAGTTGGGGAAGGACGGTGACGGCGGAGGCGACGATGGATTCGCGTTCGCTTTCGAAGAGCACCAGGCAGGCGTTTTGTGCCCAGCGTCCGTCCCGTTCGTTGAAGCCCATGGCCACCAGTGCTGCGACGACCTGTGCATCGGTTTTGTTGGACATGTTTATTGCCTCAGGGCGGGGTCGATTTTGTCGAGGGCGCGGTTGACCGCGAGTTCGCCGAGCATGACCACTTGCTGGATGCCGAGCACGGTGTTGCGGTAGGGCGAGTCGAGCAGGGCGGCGAAGTCGCTGAGCATGATGCTGGCCGAGGCCATGGATTCGCAGGCGTGGGCCATGAGGTCTTCGGCGCCGGTGTTCGGGTCGACGAGGAACATGGTGCTGGGTTTGCGTGGTGGTGAAGGCGGTGTGGGTTTCAAGTAGTGGTCGAGGGCGCGTTCGGCGGCTTCGTGGAGTTTTCTGGAACCTGGTGTGGAGTAGGGGGACGTTGGATTTGGATCGATTTCCGCGTCTGTTTCGGGCGGATTTGGCGTGATTTTGAACATTTCTTAGAACCTTTTAATGAGGCCGACACGTTCATTGCGACTAAACAAATGGGTGGCAGCTATGCGCAGGTTAGTCGACCGGTGGTTCTAAGCAGTCCCGGCGCACCCGAAGGCGCCCTGCGCACAGCTACCATTAAGCTCAGGCGCGAGAATGCCTGACTGAACGGACTGTATGCTGCCAAAAACCACCGAGCGACTAAACCCGATCACTGAACATTCAGTGACGCGAACCAAGTTACCGGCAGCCCCAAGCCGCACAAGCCGGCGGATTCTGGCGTAGTTGTAGGCAAAGGCGCAAGGCGCTGTAGCCTTGTGGCTGATGTCTAAATGATGCTGCGTTTGACTGGGCGCCTTCGCGAGCAGGCTCGCTCCCACAGGGGGAACGCATTCCAAACTGTGGGAGCGAGCCTGCTCGCGAAGGCGCCTTCAAAATCACCTCAGGATTCAACCCTCACGCCCCGCCCAAACCGCTCCCGATACACCGACGGCGGCACACCTACCACGCCGCGAAACGCCACACGAAAACTCTCCACCGACCGATAACCGCAACGCTCGGCAATCTGCTCGGTGTTATGCGGCGTACTCTCCAACAACTCCCGCGCCCGCGCCAACCGTTCGTGCTGCAACCACGCCTTCGGCGACTGCCCGCTGGCCTCGGTAAACCGCCGCAGAAACGTGCGCTCACTCATCGCCGCTTCACTGGCCAGATCACGCACTTCCAGCGGTTCATGCAAACGCTCGCGCGCCCACTGCATGACGCGCGACAGATCATTGCGCGGCGTCGGGCTGACCGGGGTCGGAATGAACTGCGCCTGACCGCCGGTGCGTTGCGGCGACATCACCAGGCGCCGCGCCACCGAGTTGGCGACTTGCGTGCCGAAGTCCCGCGCCACCAGATGCAGGCAGGCATCGATCCCGGCAGCGCTGCCGGCCGAGGTGATCAACTGACCGGAATCGACGTAAAGCACATCGGCATCGACAGCAATCGCCGGGAAGCGCTGCGCCAGTTCCGCCGTGTAACGCCAATGGGTGGTGGCGCCGTGGCCATCGAGCAGGCCGGTGGCCGCCAGCACAAATACACCGGAGCAGATCGACAGCAACCGCGCGCCCCGGGCATGGGCCTGGCACAGCGCGTCGATCAATGCTGGAGGCACCGCCGCGTTGCGATCGCGCCAGCCGGGAATGATGATGGTGCGCGCCTCGGCCAACAATTCCAGGCCGCCATCGGCCAGCACCTGAATGCCGCCCAAGGCGCGCATCGGGCCTTGATCGACCGCCGCAATGGCGTGGGAGTACCACGGGAAATCGAACTCCGGCCGGGTCAGGCCGAAGACCTCCACGGCGATGCCGAACTCGAATGTGCAGAGGCCGTCGTAGGCCAGAATCGCAACCAGACCTGGTGATGTCGGCATTTGGCGGAAAATTCCCGGTGAGTGTCTTGTGCGCCACTGTAGCCGCAAGCGACCGCTCGATAAAGTCTGTTCACACCCGTTCAGATAAAGGAGCAACACCCATGGTCAGTCTGGTTCGCGACATCCCTGCGGCGCCGTCGGCGATCGCCCTGATGCACTTCAGTAATCGTCTGACTTTCGAAACCGATTGTTCCGACGTGTTCAGTAGCCAAGAGGCTGGCGAGATTGATTTTGTCCTGGTCGATGTCCGTGGGCCGCTGGCCTTTGAGCGCGGGCACGTGCCGGGTGCGATCAATATTCCGAACCGTTTGCTAACGGCCGCGGAACTGGCCAGCTACCCGAAAACCACGCTGTTCGTGGTCTATTGCGCCGGCCCGCACTGCAATGGCGCGAACAAGGCAGCGGTGAAACTGGCGGCGTTGGGTTACCCGGTCAAGGAGATGATTGGCGGCGTTACTGGATGGCTGGATGAAGGCTTTCAACTGAGCGTTGAGCCAGTCGTCAAAACCGCCATCGGCTGCGAATGCTGATCCCCTTGTAGGAGCTGCCGCAGGCTCGGGCCGCGTTCGGACGATCTTTTGATCTTGATGTTTGAAAAGCCAGATCAAAAGATCGCAGCCTGCGGCAGCTCCTACAGGGAAGTCAGCGTTTTTCTGCGCTGGAAGTGCTCTTGTCCTACAGCCTTTGCACCACGACGGCGCACCCGTTGACCCCGGTCAATCGGTGCGCCGATCTTTCATAAGTATTTGTCGCTTAAACACAATTTACCCTGTGCGCGCCGCCATAGACTGCCGGCCACTTCGGTGTTTGTAGCCAATTGGCCATGACCGAACGCTGAATCGAAAGCTGCCAATAAAAGCCTCCGCACACAGGAGTTATAAATGAAGAAGCTAGTGATGTTCGGTGCCCTGGCACTGTCGATGTTGTCCCTGACCGCCGTGGCCGAAGACGCCAAGCCGATCCGCATCGGTATCGAAGCCGGTTACCCGCCATTCTCGATGAAAACCCCTGACGGCAAACTCACCGGTTTCGATGTTGATATCGGCGATGCGCTGTGCGCGCAGATGAAAGCCAAATGCACTTGGGTCGAGCAGGAATTCGATGGCCTGATCCCGGCGCTGAAAGTGAAGAAGATCGACGCGATTCTGTCGTCGATGACCATCACCGACGACCGCAAGAAGAACGTCGATTTCACCATCAAGTACTACCACACCCCGGCGCGCTTCGTGATGAAGGAAGGCTCCGGTGTCAAAGACCCGCTGACCGAGCTCAAGGGCAAGAAAGTCGGCGTGCTACGTGCCAGCACCCACGACCGTTACGCCACCGAAGTGCTGGTACCAGCCGGGATCGACCTGGTGCGTTACGGCTCGCAACAGGAAGCCAACCTCGACATGGTTTCCGGACGTATCGACGCGATGCTGGCTGACTCGGTCAACCTCAGCGACGGTTTCCTGAAAACCGACGCGGGTAAAGGTTTTGAATTCGTTGGCCCAACCTACGAAGACGCCAAGTACTTCGGTGGCGGCGCCGGCATTGCAGTGCGCAAGGGCGATACCGCGCTGGCCGAGCAATTCAACAAAGCCATCACCGAAATCCGCGCCAATGGCGAGTACAAGAAAGTCCAGGACAAGTACTTCGACTTTGATGTGTACGGCCATTAATACGCCGTAGAAAAAAGTGGCCCCGTTTGCGCGGTGGCCACTTTTTTTGCGCTCTAATTGTGATGAGACCCTTGTAGGAGTGAGCCTGCTCGCGATAGCGGTGTGTCATTCAATGAATGTGTTGGCTGACCCACCGCTATCGCGAGCAGGCTCACTCCTACAGGGGATCTTTGTGATCCAGATATTGAGGAGTTACCCATGCAACGCATCGACCATGTTCTGCCCTGGAGCCACTTGGGCAGCGAGCGCTCGCTCAGCGTGTTTCGCTACGGCGCGGGCACCCGCAAGGTTTACATCCAGGCCAGCCTGCACGCCGATGAACTGCCGGGCATGCGCACCGCCTGGGAACTCAAGCAACGCCTCAATGAGCTCGAACAGCAAGACCGTTTGCAGGGCGTGATCGAATTGGTGCCAGTGGCCAACCCGATCGGCCTCGATCAACATGTGCAAGGCGCGCACATGGGCCGCTTCGAACTGGGCAGCGGTAAGAATTTCAACCGCGCCTTCGTCGAACTCAGCGCACCGGTCGGGACGTTGATCGGTGAGCGTCTGGGCGCGGATGCCGAGGCCAACGTTGCGCTGATCCGCCAAGCCATGGGTCAAGTGTTCGAAGACCTGCCGGCCCCGGCCTCGCAACTGGAAGCGTTGCATCGCTTGCTGTTGCGCCATGCCTGTGATGCCGACATCACCCTCGATCTGCATTGCGATTTCGACGCGGCGATTCACTTGTACGCGCTGCCGCAGCACTGGCCACAGTGGCAATCGCTGGCGGCGCGCTTGAAGGCCGGCGTGGCGCTGCTGTGTGAAGATTCCGGTGGCAGCTCGTTCGATGAATCCTGCTCGACGCCTTGGCTGCGTCTGGCGCGGGCATTCCCGAATGCCGCGATTCCTGCGGCGAATCTGGCGACCACGCTGGAACTGGGTAGCATGGGCGATACCCGGGTCGATCAGGCTCAAGCCAATTGTGAGGCGATTCTCGGCTTCCTCGCGGAGCAGGGTTTCATCAGCGGCGAGTGGCCGGCAGCGCCGAGCGAGTGCTGTGAAGGCCTGCCGTTCGAGGGCACCGAATACCTGTTCGCGCCGCATCATGGCGTGGTCAGTTTTCTGCGCAATGCCGGCGAATGGGTGGAGCAGGGCGATGCGTTGTTTGAGGTGGTCGATCCGTTGCAGGATCGCGTCACCACCGTGCGCGCGGGCACCAGTGGCGTGTTGTTTGCGCTTGATCGCGGGCGCTATACCGAGCCGGGGATCTGGCAGGCGAAAGTGGCGGGGCGGGTGGCGTTTCGGACGGGCAAGTTGACCAACGACTGACGGATCTTCGTTGGGGCTAATGGCCTCATCGCGAGCAGGCTCACTCCTACAGGGGAACGCATTCCAAATGTAGGAGTGAGCCTGCTCGCGATGGCGGCATCAGCAGCACCACCGAATTTGGATCCACGCCGCAGGATGTTAGGCTCCCCCCGAACCCGACACTCCGTGAAGGAAGGCTCTATGTTGAAGGTCTTTGCTCTCTTGACCCTACTGGCGTCCAGCGCCGTGCAGGCGCAAACCACGCTGCAATCCGATCTGCCACTCAAGTACATCGAACAGGTGCACGCCGACGCCGAGGCGCGTCCGTTGGTGATTTTTCTTCACGGCTACGGTAGTAACGAAGCCGATCTGATCGGCATGAAATTCCAGCTCCCGGCGCAATACAACTACCTGTCGGTGCAGGCGCCGTTGTCGTTGGGCGAAGGACGTTTCCAGTGGTTTCGCAAGAAAGGCGAAGGTGCCTACAACGGCGAGACCGATGATCTGAAGGTCAGTGGCCAGAAACTGCGCGATTTTGTCGCGCAAGCGGCGCAGAAATATCACACCACCCCGAGCAAGGTGTACCTGATCGGTTTCAGCCAGGGCGCGATGATGACCTACGAAGTGGGGCTGCGGCCGCCAGTCGCTGTCGGCGGGATCGCTGCGTTGAGCGGGCGTTTATTGCCAGTGTTGAAAGCTGAACTCAAAGGCGAGCAGCAGCCGTTGCCGCTGAGTATCTTTATCGGCCACGGCACCGCCGATGATCCGGTGCCGTATAAAAACGGCACCGAGGCCAACACGCAACTACAGAAACTCGGTTACAAGCCGCAGTTCCATGCCTATCCCGGCGTCGGCCACAGTATCAGTGCGGCCGAGCTGCGCGACTTGAGTGGCTGGCTGCAGCAGCTCAATCCTTGAGGATGGTTTTCACCAAAGCATCGTGACCTTTCTTGTCGCTGGCGCGGGAGATCACCTGCACCAACGCCATCTTCGTGCCGGAGCCGGCCATCAGCGTGGTGTTGAGGGTCTGGCCACCGCCCTGGGTCGCGGTGCTGTCGACCTGACGCAGGCCAAGGCCGGTGCCTTTCTGGGTCAGGCTTTTTTCGCTGAGTTTGTTGAAGTCCGGCAGGGCCTTGCGTTGGTCGTCGATGAAGCTCGAGACGGTGCTGTCGAGGAACTGGCCGTCGTTGTCCTTGACGTGCTGGCCTTCGGGGATTTGGTTTTCAGCGGTAATGACCACGGTTTTTGTGGCCTCGTTGGTGTACATCGTGCCCTTGGTCCCGCTCGGGCTGGCCGGCAGCGGGTCGGCGATGAAACCTTTAGGCAGCACAAAAGTGAACTTGCCATCGAGCATCGTGACTTTCTCGGCGCTGGCTTTTTCCTTCGCTGCTTGCGCGTGGAGGGCGCCGAAACCGGCGAGGGCCGCCACCAGCAGGACGACGGCTTTTTTGCTCAACAATGACATGTGAATCTCCGGTGGATGGTCGCGCGAGGCGGGCGATCATCCCACGGAGGAGGGCGGGCGTTCCAGCGCGAATCGTCTGAGCGGTTACTGCGCCTGCGCTTTCGCCAACGGACGGGCCAACAGGCGTTTGGTTACGCCGAGCATGGCCACCGACACCGCGACACCGACGGCGAATCCACTCAGCCCCATGCTTGGCAAGGTCAGCGCCGAGACCAGACAAAACGCCGAAAACGAATACATACCGGTCGCCGTCGCCCGTAACAATGCGGCGGTAAATGCCGGGCCGCGCGTTTGTTGCGAGAACACCGCCATCACACTGCCGAGTACCGGGAACACCGCGAGCAAACCGCTCCAGCGCTCGCCGACGGTGCTGGCGAGCATCGTCACCACCAGGGTCAACGCGGCGCCGGCGATCATTCGCCAGATCAGTTTGTCCGACTTCGGCGCCGGGCCGTTCAACACCGGTTGCACCGTAGGGAACAGATACGGCGATGCCAGCAGCGCAATTGCCGCCACCGCCACGGAAAACGGCAGCGACGCCGGGATCAGTGACAACACCCCCGCGATGACGGCCCACACCGACAGCGAAGCCGTCAGCGCCAACGGCCAGTTCGCCCGTTGCGCGACCTGCGCATAGGTGATGCAGAACGCAATCATCGCGAACATCGCCGATAACGCCGCCACCGCTGATTGCGCGGCAAACGCCGGACCCTGCTCGATGGCGAGGAAAAACAGAATCGGCCCGACCACCACCGGCAATCCCGACAGCCACCCGGCTACGCTCGGCCCCCAGCGTTTGCCTGCCAGGGAAATCAGCAGCAGAAAACCGGGAATCAGCAGCAGTTTGAGGATCAGCACGCAGGTGTCTCCGTCCGTTGAGGGTAGGCCACGGTAGCATTGTCGATCGGCGATTGCTGCCTATGTGCGCAGTTTTTGTATACAAACTATCGAGGGCGATACCCGGCTATGCTGTGTGTATCAGGGTTTACCGGAGTCGATGCCGCGATGAGAAGAACACCGAAGCTGGTGCGAGGATGCTGCGGCATCGGCTTGTGGGCGTTGTTGCTGACGCCGACCTGGGCCAATTGGCAGGACGCCGTGCCCGGCGCGCAGATCATCGGCACCGGTGATTTCAGCGTGTTCGGGTTCGATGTCTACAACGCACGCCTGTGGAGCGCCGCGCGGCCCTTGGACGACGACCAGCCGTTTGCGCTGGAGTTGATTTACCGTCGCAAGATTTCTCGCGACGACCTGGTCAAGGCCAGCGTCGATGAAATCAAACGACTGTCAGGGAGTAGCGTCAGCCCGACGCAATTGGCCGGTTGGCAGGTACAGATGCAGCAATCGTTCGTCGATGTGCAGGCTGGCACGCGGATTACTGGGGTCTATCTGCCAGGGCAGGGCGCGCGGTTTTTTGTCGGCCAGCAATTACAGCATGAGATCGATGACCCGCTGTTTGCCCGGGCGTTTTTTGATATCTGGCTCGATCCGCGTACGCGCAATCCCGAGTTGCGTGAGCAGTTGTTGGGTGTGAGTCGATAGATTTTTTTGATCTTCTAGGCTTCGGCTGAAACGTCTAAGCTGCGTCTTTCCGATTTGTTTCTGGATGTGTGCGTGAAATTCAGCTTGCCCAAAATCGCCACCGCGCCGTTTTGCCCGCCGGAAGTGGCTGGCAGTGTCGCGGTAGATCCCAATGCCTCGTTCTTCAAACGCGTGCTGCGTTTCGCCGGCCCCGGGTTGCTGGTGTCTATCGGTTACATGGATCCGGGCAACTGGGCCACCGCCATCGAGGCCGGTTCACGCTTCGGTTACAGCCTGTTGTTTGTGGTGTTGCTGGCGAGTCTGGCGGGCATGGTCGTGCAATGCCTGTGTTCGCGGTTCGGCATCGCCACCGGGCGCGATCTGGCGCAACTGTCCCGCGAGCGCTACAGCACGCCGACTGCGCGCTTGCAGTGGGTGTTGGCGGAAATCTCGATTATCGCCACCGATCTGGCCGAAGTGCTTGGGTGTGCGCTGGCGTTCCATTTGCTGCTCGGCTGTTCGCTGACCTTCGGCATTGCCCTGACGGCGTTCGACACCTTGCTGGTGCTGGCCCTGCAAAATCGCGGCTTCCGCCGTCTGGAAGCAATCATGCTGGTATTGGTCGCGACCATTGGCGTGTGTTTCTTCGTCGAACTGCTGTTGATCAAACCCTACTGGCCGGACGTCGCCCAAGGTTTCAAACCGTCGCTGGCGGCGATCAGCGAGGCGGCGCCGTTGTACCTGGCCATCGGTATTCTCGGCGCGACGGTGATGCCGCATAACCTCTATCTGCATACCTCGATCGTGCAGACGCGGATGATCGGCAAGGACCTCGCAAGCAAGCAGGACGCGGTGAAACTGGCGCGCATCGACACCATTGGTTCGCTGGCCCTGGCGTTGCTGGTCAATGCGGCGATCCTGATTCTCGCTGCGGCGGCTTTTCACCAGTCCGGGCACACCGAGGTGGTGGATATTCAGGACGCCTACCACTTACTAGACCCGCTGGTGGGCGGCGCGCTGGCCAGCGTGTTGTTCGGCGTCGCGCTGCTGGCATCGGGGCAGAGTTCGACCTTCACCGGTACCATCGCCGGCCAAGTGATCATGGAGGGTTACCTGAACCTGCGGATTCCGTGCTGGCAGCGACGTTTGATCACTCGCGGACTGGCGTTGATTCCGGCGTTTATTGGCGTGTGGCTGATGGGCGATAACGCGATCGGCAAATTGCTGGTGCTGAGTCAGGTGGTGTTGAGTCTGCAGTTGCCGTTTGCCTTGTACCCATTGATTCGCATGACCAATGATAAAAAGCTGATGGGACCCTTTGTGAACCGCTGGCCAACCCGGGTGTTGGCGTGGGGCTTGTTTGTGGTGATCAGCGGCGCTAACAGCTGGTTGATTTTGCAGTGGGCGGCTTGAGCCATATTTTGCAGTGATTGGGCTGGCCTCTTCGCGAGCAGGCTCGCTCCCACAGTTTCCAAGGTGATTTCAACAGTGTGTACACCTCGTAACCTTGTGGGAGCGAGCCTGCTCGCGAATGCGGAGTTTCAGGCGCCGACATCGCTAAACATTGGAACGCGCCCATTGAGCGAAGGCCGGTAGTGCCAGTTCAAGCGATTCAGATCGATGCCACGCCCAAGTATTTCCCTCACCGTCGCCCCGGCAATACTCATCGCCAACGCTTGCCCCGGACACTGATGCCGGCCACTGCCAAAACTGAAACTGCGGCGGTTGGCGCGCTGTGGCAGAAACTGCTCCGGCTGTTCGTTGAGCGCCGGATCTCGATTGGCCGAGGCCAGCAGCACTAGAATCACATCGCCCGTTTCGACACGTACTCCAGCAATCTCACAGGACGCGGCGACAAAGCGCCGGGTGTTCTGCACGGGCGGGTCGAAGCGCTGGACTTCGCTGAGCAGTGCTTCGATGGATTCGCCGCGCAACGCTGGCTGCCGACGTAGCGCCAGCAGCGTATTGCCGATCAGGCCGGCGCAGGCTTCGAACGTCTGTGAACAGAGGCCGATCAGGTTGGCGATCAAGGTTTCCTCATCGCCGGTGAAGCGCTGCTGGATTGCACTGAGCAACGGGCTGGCTGGCTCGGCGAGCAATTCGATGAAGTCACCGCGCAGTTGTTCAGCCGCCGCCTCTGCTGCGGCCAGTTGCTGGTCATTGCTCAACGGCGACAGGCAGGCAACGAAATCCGCCGTCAATTCACTGATCGCCCGCGCTTGCGCCGGGGTGAACCCCAGCAGCGCCGCGACCACGCACACCGGGCCACGAAGCATTGCCTTGTACACCCCGTCGGCGTCCGCGGTGATCAGCCGCGCGGCGACCAGTCTGTCGACGGCCTCAAGGTCGAGCGAGGCCAACTCAGGCTCAATGGCAGCGCGTGGGCAGCGCTGGCGTTCGCCGTCATTCATGCGCATCAGTTGGCCAAAGACTTTGCCTGCCATGCTTTCGGCAATTGCTTTGGGCACCGGCTCCTGCGCCGGACGCACCCGGCAATCGGCGTGGGCCAACACCGCACACACCGCCCGGGCGCTGCTGGCGACCCACAGTTTCAGCTTTGGATGAAACGTCAGTCCACCTGCTGCGCGCAGTTCGGCGTAGTAGGGATAAGGATCGGCGTGCGTTGCGGCGCTGATCGGGTTCATGGTTTGCATCCTTGTCGGCGGGGAAAGTGTTGCTACTATCTCCACTGCGCAACGACGATGATTCGTCCGGGAGCGAACTATGCACGCAGAGCATCAAGACATCGGCGTTTCCCAAGTGGCTGCCGCCATCGCCGAGCCGGCGCGAACGAAAATCCTCTGTTCGCTGATGGACGGCCACGCCCGCACCAGCACTGAATTGGCGACGATCGCCGAAGTCAGCGCCTCGACCGCCAGTGTGCACTTGGCGAAACTCAAGGACCTGGCACTGCTGCGCCTGCATGTTCAGGGCCGTCATCGCTATTACAGCCTCGCCGATCAGCGCGTGGCGCAGGCGCTGGAAGCGTTGATGGTGATTGGCCAGAACGCCGCGCCGACGTTCAAGGCGCACACACCGGATCGCCTGCAATTCGCCCGCACTTGCTACGACCACATGGCCGGGACGCTGGCGGTGTTGCTGCATGACCGTTTGATCGAGGGCGGTTGGTTGGTGGCAAGCGACGAGCAGGCGTATCGTTTGAGTGACACCGGCGAGGCGTTGTTTCTTGGTTTGGGAATAGACGTGCAGGATTTGACCAGCCTGCGCCGCAAGTTTGCCTGTCGGTGCCTGGACTGGAGCATGCGCCGGCCGCATCTCGGTGGTTCGCTGGGGGCGGCGCTGTTGCAGACCGCGTTGAAGCGCAAGTGGGTGACCCAGGATCTGGACAGTCGGGCGCTGGCGTTGACGGCGGCGGGGCGCAAGGAGATCGGTGCGCGGTTTGGCGTTGAGTTACCGGTAGACGGGCAGATCAAAAGATCGCAGCCAGCCGTAAAGCGTGCCCACCCGATAAATTCCGACCGTACCGAATCCCTGTAGGAGCTGCCGAAGGCTGCGATCTTTTGATTTTCAGCTTCTGACCGACGAGGGGCGCATCTGCCACCTTGTATCACCGCTGTCGACCCTATACTGTATATACAAACAGTATAGAGCCCGCGCCATGCAAATCATCGACAAGCTGAGCATCCTCGCCGACGCCGCCAAGTACGACGCCTCCTGCGCGAGCAGCGGCGCGCCCAAGCGCAGCTCCGAAGGCAAGAGCGGGCTGGGCTCGACAGATGGCATGGGCATCTGCCACAGCTACACGCCGGACGGGCGCTGCGTGTCGTTGTTGAAGATTCTGCTGACCAATTTCTGCCTTTACGATTGCCAATACTGCGTCAACCGCCGCTCCAGCGATGTTCCGCGCGCTCGTTTCACCCCCGAGGAAGTCGTGGCGCTGACCATGGATTTCTACCGGCGTAACTGCGTCAGCGGGCTGTTTCTCAGTTCCGGCATCATTCGTTCGGCGGACTACACCATGGAGCAACTGGTGCGGGTGGCGAAGCTGCTGCGTGAAGAGCATGAGTTTCGCGGGTACATCCATCTCAAGACCATTCCCGAAGCCGATCCGGCATTGATTGAAGAGGCTGGCCGCTACGCCGATCGCCTGAGCGTCAATATCGAACTGCCCACCGATGCCAGCCTGCAAGTGCTGGCGCCGGAGAAGGACATCACTTCGATCAAACAGGCGATGAACACCATCTACACTGGCGTGCAGACCGTGTTGAACGAACCGCGCTCGGCGAAGTTCGCCCCGGCCGGGCAGAGCACACAGTTGATTGTCGGCGCCGACGACACCGATGACAGCACCATCCTTCACAGCGCACAGGCCTTGTACGGCAATTTCCGTCTGCGCCGGGTCTACTATTCGGCCTTCAGCCCGATTCCCGACAGCCCGAAAAGCGTGCCGCTGGCCGCGCCGCCGCTGATGCGCGAACACCGTTTGTATCAGGCCGATTTTCTCCTGCGCAGCTACGGCTACAGTGCTGATGAATTGCTCAAGGGACCGGGTAATCTGGCGCTGGACATCGACCCGAAACTGGCCTGGGCGTTGCAGAACCGCGAAGTGTTCCCGCTCGATCTGAACCGTGCCGAAGCTTCCCTGATTGCGCGTATTCCCGGTATTGGCTTGCGCACCACCGAACGTCTAGTCGAGCTGCGCCGCCAGCGGCGCATCCGTTACGAAGACGTCGCGCGCATGCGCTGCGTCCTGGCCAAGGCCAAGCCGTTCATCATCACCAGCGACTATCACCCGCAGCAGGCCGAGGTCACCAGCCATATGCTTTATCAGCAATTGCGTGACCGGCCGATGCCGCAGCAGATGGGGTTGTGGGGATGATCAATCTCGATTGCGACGACCTGTTCGACACCTGGCGCCAGCAGGCGCGCTGGCTGCTGAGCCATGAAGTCGATCCGAGTCTGGTGAGCTGGGCCTCGCAAGGTGTGGGTGATCTGTTTGCCAGTGATGAGCCGGTGCCTGAAGGGCAGGGGCCATTTCAGGCACGTATTCCGCGAGCGCTGCTCGACACCCTGGAACAGGCCTCGCGTTATCGCGGTGATCAACGCTGGAGTTTGCTGTATGAAGTGCTGTGGCGCGTCAGCCACGGCGACCGTACCGCGATGATGGCCGGGGACAAACTCGGCAGCGAGTTGCAGCGACGGATCAAACAAGTGCATCGGGAAGCTCATCATCTGCATGCGTTTGTGCGTTTCATCGAGCGGCCTTCATCCAGCGCGGGTCCGCAATATGTGGCTTGGCATGAGCCGGCCCACGACATTCTGCACAACGCCAGTGAGCATTTCATCGGGCGAATGGGCCGCCATCGCTGGTTGATCGCCACGCCGCGTGACGGGGTTTACTACGATGGCGAGCAACTGATTCATCAGCGTCAATGCCCGCTGGAATGGCAGCAGTTGGCGCAGAACGTCGACGATCCTCATGGGGATTTGTGGCTGACGTATTACAGCCACATCTTTAATCCAGCGCGGTTGAACGAGAAGGTCATGCAGGGGCATTTGCCGGCGCGGTTCTGGAAGAATCTGCCGGAGGGGGAGTTGATTCCCGGGTTGATTACGCAGGCGCGGATGGGGAAGCAGCAGAATGGGCAGGCGAGTGGGATTGCCAACCGTGCAGGCAAACGGATTGCCTTGAAGAGCTAAAAGCATACCCTCGCCCCAGCCCTCCCGAAACGTCGGACCGCCCGTAGGGAGAGGGGGCCGACCGAGGTGTTTGGACTTGATCCATCGACCTGAAAGTCCGCGTCGAACTCAGATTTTGAATACCACATAGATCGGCTCCCTTTCCCCCTCGCCCCCCTGGGGGAGAGGGCTGGGGTGAGGGGGAAAAGATCTCAAGCCCTACACAACAATCCCCGCCAAACGCCATAAAAAAGCCCCCCACCAATCACTCGGTGGAGGGCTTTTCTACATCAATTGCCGTCAGATCAAACCTTGACGATCCAGCCCGCTGGCGCTTCGATGTCGCCGGTCTGCACGCCAGTCAGCTCTTTGTAGAGCTTCTGGGTCACCGGGCCGACTTCGGTTTCACTGTGGAACACGTGCAGATGGTCGTTGTAGCTGATACCACCGATCGGGGTGATCACCGCAGCCGTACCGCAAGCGCCGGCTTCCTTGAAGTCCGACAGCTTGTCGATCAGCACATCACCTTCAACCACTTCCAGGCCCAGACGGGTCTTGGCCAGTTCGATCAACGACAGGCGGGTGATGCCTGGCAGAACCGACGGCGAGTTCGGGGTGATGAACTTGTTGTCGTGGGTGATCCCGAAGAAGTTGGCCGAACCGACTTCTTCGATCTTGGTGTGGGTCATCGGGTCCAGATAGATCGCGTCGGCGAAGTTGGCTTTCTTGGCTTTCGAGCCCGGCATCAGGCTGGCCGCGTAGTTGCCGCCGACCTTGGCTGCGCCGGTGCCTTGTGGGGCGGCGCGGTCGTAGCTGGAGATCTGGAAGTTGTGTGGGGTCAGGCCGCCCTTGAAGTAGGCGCCGACCGGGATGCAGAAGATCGAGAAGATGAACTCGGGTGCCGTGCGCACGCCGATGTTGTCACCCACGCCGATCACGAACGGACGCAGGTACAGCGCGCCGCCGGTGCCGTATGGCGGAATGAAGCGTTCGTTGGCGCGAACCACGGCTTTGCAGGCTTCGATGAACTGCTCGGTGTCGACCGTCGGCATCAGCAGACGCGCGCAGCTGCGTTGCATGCGCAGGGCGTTCTGGTCCGGGCGGAACAGATTGATCGAGCCGTCCTTGCAACGATAGGCCTTCATGCCTTCGAAGCATTGCTGGCCATAGTGAAGGGCCGTCGAGCCTTCGCTGATGTGCAGCACGTTATCTTCGGTCAGGGTGCCTTTGTCCCACTCGCCATCGCGAAAGTACGACAGATAGCGTTTGTCGGTCTTGATGTAATCAAAACCCAGCTTGTCCCAATTGATGCTTTCGTTACCCATGACACCCTCTATCACTGAACAACCGCCGAAACGGTTCAAGGCTTCTGACGTTTTTTGGATGGGCACAACAATACTTCATTCTTGAGCGGTTTCGCAGCCGGAATTCGCTCCACTGATCGTTCCCACGCTTGATCGTTCCTACGCTCTGCGTGGGAATGCCTCATCGGACGCTCCGCGTTCGGCTTTTGGGACGCAGAGCGTCCCCGGCTGCATTCCCACGCAGAGCGTGGGAACGATCAACGCAGCTACAGGTGCAACGCATGCCCCAGGGCACGCAACGCCGCTTCCTGCACCGCTTCACCCAGGGTTGGATGCGCATGGATCGTGCCGCCGATGTCTTCCAGCCGCGCGCCCATTTCCAGGCTTTGCGCAAACGCTGTCGACAACTCCGACACGCCAACGCCCACCGCTTGCCAACCGACAATCACATGGTTGTCCCGACGAGCGACCACGCGCACGAAGCCGCTTTTTGACTCCAGCGTCATCGCCCGGCCATTGGCGGCGAACGGGAAACTCGAAACAATGCAGTCCAGCCCCGCAGCCTTGGCCTCGTCCGGCGTCTTGCCGACCACTACCAGTTCCGGGTCGGTGAAGCACACGGCAGCAATCGCAGTCGGGTTGAATTCACGGGTTTTGCCGCTGATCAACTCGGCAACCATCTCGCCCTGAGCCATGGCGCGGTGGGCCAGCATCGGCTCGCCGCTCAGATCGCCGATGGCGTAGACGTTGCGCATGCTGGTCTGGCAGCGACTGTCGATCTTGATCGCCGAACCGTTCATATCCAGGTTCAGCGCTTCGAGGTTCCAGCCTTGGGTATTCGGTTTGCGGCCGACGGCGACCAGCACCTGATCGGTTTCCAGGTTCAGGGTTTCGCCTTCCGGATCGCGCACCTGCAAGGTGCCATCGAAACCCAGCACGCTGTGTTTGAGGTACAGCTTCACGCCCAGTTGCTTCAGCGCGTCATGCACCGGTTGCGTCAGTTCAGCGTCATATGCCGGCAGGATTCGATCCTGCGCTTCAACCACGCTGACCTCGGCACCGAGCTTGCGATAAGCGATGCCCAGTTCCAGACCAATGTAACCACCGCCGACCACGACCAGACGTTTCGGCACGGATTTCGGCGCCAACGCTTCGGTGGAGGAGATGATCGGCCCGCCAATCGGCAGGATCGGCAGATTGACGCTGGTCGAACCAGTGGCCAGCACTAGATGCTCGCACTGGATGCGCGTGTCGCCGACATCCACGGTTTTACCGTCGATGACTTTGGCCCAGCCGTTGATGACCTGAACCTTGTTCTTCTTCAACAGTGCAGCGACGCCGGTGGTCAGGCGATCAACGATGCCGTCCTTCCACTCGACGCTTTTGCTGATGTCGAGCGTCGGCGCCGAAACGCTGATGCCCAGCGCCGAATGCTGGCTGTGATGCCGGGTCTGGTGAAACTGCTCAGCCACATGAATCAGCGCTTTCGACGGGATGCAGCCGATGTTCAGGCAGGTGCCGCCCAACGATTGGCCTTCAACCAAAATGGTCGGGATGCCCAGTTGTCCGGCGCGGATCGCCGTTACATAGCCGCCGGGGCCGCCGCCAATGATCAGCAGCGTAGTGTTCAGAGATTGCATGCGCGCCTTACTCCACAAACAAAGTGGCGGGTTGTTCGATCAAGCCACGAATGGCCTGGATGAAGAGCGCCGCGTCCATGCCGTCGACCACGCGGTGATCGAACGAGCTGGAGAGGTTCATCATCTTGCGGATCACCACCTGGCCTTTGACGACCATTGGCCGTTCGACGATTTTGTTCACGCCGACGATCGCTACTTCCGGCAGATTCAGCACCGGCGTGCTGACGATGCCGCCCAGCGCACCGAGGCTGGTCAGGGTGATGGTCGAGCCGGACAGTTCATCACGGCTGGCCTTGCCATTACGCGCGGCGTTGGCCAAACGCGAGATTTCTGTAGCACTGTCCCACAGGCTGCGCGCCTCGGCGTGACGCACCACCGGCACCATCAGGCCAACATCGCTTTGTGTGGCGACGCCGACATGCACCGCGCCGAGACGGGTGATGACCTGGGCTTCGTCATCGTAACGTGCGTTCATCTGCGGGAAGTCGCGCAGGGCAACGACCAGAGCGCGAACGAGGAACGGCAGCAAGGTCAACTTGCCACGGCTGGCGCCATGTTTTTCATTGAGATGTGCGCGCAGTTCTTCAATCGCGGTGACGTCGATTTCTTCGACGTAGCTGAAATGCGCGGCACGCTGAGTGGCGTCCTGCATGCGCTGGGCGATCTTGCGGCGCATGCCGATGACTTGAATCTGTTCTTCGTCGTTACGCTGGGCGTAAGCGGCGGCCACTGGTGCCGAAGCGTTGGACTGATCTTGCGCCAGATAGGCTTCAAGGTCTTCGTGCAGCACACGACCGGCCGGGCCGGAACCGTGCACCAGACGCAGTTGAATGCCCAGATCCAGCGCATGTTTGCGCACGGCCGGGGAGGCCAGTGGGCGCTCATCCGCTTCGCGGGCAACCATCGGGCCTTGGCAAACAGGAGTCGGACGTGGGGCGGCTGGAGCAGGTTTGCTCTCAACAACCGCTTCAACTTTCGGCGCAACAGGCTCTTTCGTAACAACAGGAGCGGCGGACTCTTTCAGGTTGCCAGCACCCTCAACTTCAATGCTGATCAGCACACTGCCAACCGCCATCACTTCACCCGGCTGACCACCGAGGGCAATTACCTTGCCGTGTACCGGCGATGGAATATCGACCATCGCCTTGTCGGTCATCACGTCCGCCAGCACCTGATCCTCAACGACCAGATCGCCAACCTTGACGTGCCACTGCGACAGTTCTACTTCTGCGATGCCTTCGCCGATGTCCGGCATCTTGATAACGTGCGTGCCCATTCAGACCTCCATAACCCGTTTCAGCGCTGCGCCCACTCGGGACGGCCCTGGGAAATACGCCCACTCTTGCGCGTGCGGGTAGGGGGTGTCCCAACCGGTGACGCGTTCGATCGGCGCTTCCAGGTGATGGAAGCAATGCTCTTGCACCAGCGACACCAGTTCGGCGCCGAAACCGCAGGTGCGGGTGGCTTCGTGAACCACCACGCAGCGGCCGGTTTTCTTCACCGACTTGACGATGGTTTCCAGGTCCAGCGGCCACAGGCTGCGCAGGTCGATGACTTCGGCATCAACGCCGGATTCTTCGGCCGCGACTTGCGAGACGTAGACGGTGGTGCCGTAGGTCAGCACGGTCACGTCCTTGCCCGGACGGGTGATCGCGGCGACGTCCAGCGGCACGGTGTAGTAGCCGTCCGGCACCTGGGCTTGCGGGTGTTTCGACCACGGCGTTACCGGGCGATCGTGGTGGCCGTCGAACGGGCCGTTGTACAGACGTTTCGGCTCAAGGAAGATCACCGGGTCATCGTTTTCGATGGAGGCGATCAGCAAGCCTTTGGCGTCATACGGGTTGGATGGCATGACCGTGCGCAGACCGCAAACCTGAGTGAACATCGCCTCGATGCTCTGGCTGTGGGTCTGGCCGCCGTAGATGCCGCCGCCGCAAGGCATGCGCAGGGTCATCGGCGCGGTGAACTCGCCGGCCGAGCGATAACGCAGGCGCGCCGCTTCGGAAATGATCTGGTCGGAGGCGGGGTAGACGTAGTCGGCGAACTGAATCTCGGCGACCGGACGCAGACCGTAAGCGCCCATGCCCACGGCCACGCCGACGATGCCGCTTTCGGAGATCGGGGCGTCGAATACGCGCGAGGTGCCGTACTTGGTCTGCAGGCCTTCGGTGCAACGGAACACGCCGCCGAAGTAGCCGACGTCTTGACCGAACACCACCACATTGTCGTCACGCTCAAGCATCACATCCATGGCCGAGCGCAGGGCCTGGATCATGGTCATGGTGGTCGTGGTCATGGCGGTTTCCAACTGAATATTGTTGTTGTGATCGTTCATGTCAGATCCCCAACTGCTGACGCTGGCGCTTCAAGTGCTCCGGCATCTCTTTGTAAACGTCTTCGAACATGGTCGCGGCGCTTGGAATCTGGCCGCCGGCAAGGGTGCCGTACTGTTCGGCCTGTTTCTGCGCGGCAATCACTTCGGCTTCAAGCTCGGCGCTGACGGCGGCGTGCTCTTCGTCTGACCAGTGGCCGACCTTGATCAGGTGCTGTTTGAGACGGGCGATCGGGTCGCCGAGCGGGAAGTGGCTCCAGTCATCGGCAGGGCGGTATTTGGATGGATCGTCGGAAGTCGAGTGCGGGCCCGCGCGGTAGGTGACCCACTCGATCATGGTCGGGCCGAGGTTGCGGCGGGCGCGTTCGGCAGCCCAGGCAGAAGCGGCGTACACCGCGTAGAAGTCGTTGCCATCCACGCGCAGCGAGGCGATGCCGCAACCGACGCCGCGTCCGGCGAAGGTGGTGGCTTCACCACCGGCGATGGCCTGGAAGGTCGAGATCGCCCACTGGTTATTCACCACGTTGAGGATCACCGGCGCGCGATAAACGTGGGCGAAGGTGAGGGCGGTGTGGAAGTCCGATTCGGCGGTAGCGCCGTCACCGATCCACGCCGAAGCGATTTTCGTGTCGCCCTTGATCGCCGAAGCCATGCCCCAGCCGACGGCCTGAATGAACTGGGTGGCGAGGTTGCCGGAGATGGTGAAGAAACCGGCGTCCTTGACCGAGTACATGATCGGCAACTGACGGCCCTTGAGCGGATCGCGCTCGTTGGACAGCAGTTGGCAGATCAGGTCGACCAGCGGCACTTCGCGTGCCATCAGAATGCTTTGCTGGCGATAAGTCGGGAAGCACATGTCGTCGATGTTCAAGGCCAATGCCTGAGCACTGCCGATGGCTTCTTCGCCGAGGCTCTGCATGTAGAACGACATTTTTTTCTGACGCTGGGCGACCACCATGCGGTTGTCGTAGATCCGCGTCTTGAGCATGGCGCGCATGCCCTTGCGAAGGATCTCGACCGGGACGTTTTCGGCCCAGGGGCCGAGGGCGTTGCCCTGATCGTCGAGCACGCGAATCAGCCCACGCGCCAGGTCGGCGGTGTCGGCAGGTTCGACATCAATGGAAGGTTTGCGCACCGTACCGGCATCGGTCAGATGCAGGTAGGAAAAGTCGGTTTTGCAGCCTGGACGGCCCGAGGGTTCAGGGACGTGCAGACGCAGCGGTTCATACGCTTGGGTCATGGCTTCTACGCTCGATCTTGTGAATTTCTTGTAGTGAGCTGGCAGTCATTCTTCGGTAGAAGAAATCTTGTCCTACAACAATCATAGGCCCGGGCAAGAAGAATATTTATCTCTGTTTCGTTGCGCTGGAGATGATTTGCAGATAGAAATTCTGCATAAACATAAAAAGCAGGTGGTTTTGTCTCATGCGCAAACTGGACCGTACCGACATCGGCATTCTCAACAGCCTTCAGGAGAATGCGCGCATCACCAACGCCGACCTCGCACGCTCGGTCAATCTGTCGCCGACACCGTGCTTCAACCGGGTCAAGGCGATGGAGGAATTAGGGCTGATTCGCGAGCAGGTGACGCTGCTGGATGCTGACCTGCTGGGGCTGCATGTGAACGTGTTCATCCATGTCAGCCTGGAGAAACAGGTGGAGGAGGCGTTGCAGCATTTCGAGGAAGCGATTTCCGATCGTCCGGAGGTGATGGAGTGCTACCTGATGGCCGGAGACCCGGATTACCTCATCCGGGTCCTGGTGCCGACCATTCAGTCACTTGAGCGTTTCATGATGGACTTCCTGACCAAAGTGCCGGGTGTGGCAAATATCCGGTCGAGTTTTGCGCTGAAGCAGGTGAGATACAAAACTGCATTGCCGCTGCCGGCGAACGGTTTGACGTTGGGGACGTGAAGATCAAAAGATCGCAGCCTGCGGCAGCTCCTACAGGGAAAACGCGTTCCAACTGTAGGAGCTGCCGCAGGCTGCGATCTTTTGATGTTAAAGCTTGTTGATCGGGATCTTCAGATACACGACGCCATTGTCCTCAGCCGCTGGCAGATTCCCGGCCCGCACATTGACCTGAATCGCCGGCAGCAACAATGTCGGCATGCCCAGCCCGGCATCACGTTTTGTACGCATCTCGACGAACGCCGCTTCATCGATCCCGTCATGCACATGAATATTGCTTTTGCGCTGCTCACCGACCGTGGTCTGGCACTGCGCGGCGCGGCCCTCGGGCGGGTAATCGTGGCAAACGTAGAGTTTCACGCTGGCCGGAAAGGCCAGCAGTTTATGAATCGAGTTGAACAACTGATGGGCATTGCCACCGGGAAAGTCGCAACGCGCGGTGCCGACATCAGGCATGAACAGGGTGTCGCCCACCAGAATCTGTTCGCCGTCGATCAAGTAGGCCATGTCCGCCGGGGTATGCCCGGGCACATGCAGGGCCGTAGCCTTGAGATTGCCGATCCGGAATGATTCGTTCGGCGCAAACAGGTGATCGAACTGCGAGCCGTCGACGCAGAACTCCGGCTCCAGATTGAACAGCGCCTTGAACACGTTCTGCACTTTGCTGATCGATTCACCAATGGCGATTTTCCCGCCCAGCTCCCGGCGCAGATAAGGCGCGGCGGACAGGTGATCGGCGTGGGCATGGGTTTCCAGCAGCCACTGCACTTGCAGATTGTGCGCGCGGACGAAGGCGATGATTTTATCGGCCTGTGCGGTGCAGGTGCGCCCGGCGGCGCCGTCGTAATCGAGCACCGGATCGACGATTGCACATTGCCCGCCATCGGTTTCATAGACCACATAGCTGTAGGTCGAAGAGGCGGGGTCGAGGAAAGCTTCAATCTGCGCGGGCATGGACACCAACCTGAACGAGGAAAATGGGTTGCAACACTTTATCTAAAAACATAATGTTCGCAGCTTAAGTGACCTTGAAGGCATCGTGCAAATGCAATCCAGTCTGACCGAATGTGAAGTCGCCCAACTGCGCGCCTCGGCCTCCAAGGCCTGTGCGTTGCTCAAGGCCATGGCCAATGAGGATCGCCTGTTGATCCTCTGTCAACTGACTCAGGGTGAGCGCAACGTCGGCGAACTGGAAAAAATGACCGGTGTGCGCCAGCCGACGCTGTCCCAGCAACTGGGCATCCTGCGTGATGAGGGACTGGTCGCGACCCGTCGTGAAGGCAAATACATTTTTTACGGCCTTGCCAGTCCGGAAGTCATCCAGGTCATGAAAACGCTTTCCGGGTTGTATTGCGGCGCCGTGCTGAAAAGTCTCGGCCATCAATAAATGCCAGCCAACACACAACCCCTGTAGGCCTTCGCCTGCTCGCGATAGCGGTGTATCAGTCAATAAAGATATGGCTGACCCACCGCTATCGCGAGCAGGCTCACTCCTACAATGGATTTGTGTGAAGGCTGAGAAATCCTTGCGTGCAGCAAAAGGAACAAGCAATGAACGATCAACACTGGGGCCCATCCATCAGTGCAGACATCGTGGTCATCGGCGGCGGTACGGCCGGTATCGGTTTTGTCGCCAGCCTGCTCAAGCGTGATCCGGCGCTGAAAATCACCGTGATTGAACCGAGCGCCCAGCATTACTATCAACCGGCATGGACGCTGGTCGGCGGTGGTGCCTACGACGTCAAAGACACCGCCCGGCCGATGAACAAGGTCATGCCCAAGCAAGCGAACTGGTTGCAAGCGGCAGTCACCGCGATCGACCCGGACAAGCGCCAGCTCACCCTCAACGATCAACGCACAGTCAGCTATCAAAACCTGATCGTCTGCCCCGGCCTGCGTCTGGCCTGGGAGAAGATCGAAGGCTTGCAAGAGAGCCTCGGCCAGCACGGCGTCACCTCCAATTACAGCTATCAGCACGCGCAGTACACCTGGGATCAGGTGCAGAAACTGCGCGGCGGCAAAGCGCTGTTCACCCAGCCGGCGATGCCGATCAAATGCGCCGGCGCGCCGCAAAAGGCGCTGTACCTGTCCTGCGATCACTGGCGTAAAACCGCCGTGTTGAACAACATCCATGTCGAATTCAATCTCGCTGGCGCCGCACTGTTCGGCGTGGCGACGTTTGTGCCGCCGTTGATGAAGTACATCGAAAAGTACAACGCGCAACTGGCGTTCAATTCGAATCTGGTCAAGGTCGACGGCCCGGCGAAAACCGCCTGGTTCGAGATCAAGGACGCCGACGGCAACGTCAGCCGCGTAGCGAAAACCTTCGATCTGTTGCACGTGGTGCCGCCGCAGGTGTCGCCGGACTTCATCGCGCAAAGTCCCTTGGCCGACGCGGCCGGCTGGTGTGAAGTCAATCCGCACAGCCTGCAGCATCCGCGTTATCCAGACGTGTTCGCGCTGGGTGATATCTGCGGCACCAGCAACGCGAAAACCGCCGCAGCAGTGCGTAAACAAGTGGTGGTGGTCGCGGAAAACCTGCTGGCTCTGCGCAAGCAACAATCGCTGCCGCTGAAGTACGACGGTTACGGTTCCTGCCCGCTGACGGTGGAGAAGGGCAAGGTGATCCTCGCCGAGTTCGGTTATGCCGGTAAGTTGCTGCCGACCTTCCCGTTGGACCCGACCGTGGCGCGGCGCTCGGCGTGGTTGCTCAAGGCGACGCTGCTGCCGTGGTTCTACTGGAACGGTATGCTCAAAGGGCGCGAGTGGCTGACCGGCCTGTCCAAAGTCGACTGAGAACATCCTATGTTGCTGGCAAGCCTGTTTGGTGTGGTGATGGGGTTGGTGCTCGGTTTGACCGGGGCCGGCGGTGGGATTCTCGCGGTGCCGGCGCTGGTCCTCGGCCTCGGCTGGACGATGACTCAGGCAGCGCCGGTGGCGTTGTTTGCGGTGGGCAGTGCGGCGGCGGTCGGTGCGATCGATGGCCTGCGTCATGGCCTGGTGCGCTATCGTGCGGCGTTGTTGATTGCCGCGCTCGGCGCGGTGTTTTCGCCGTTGGGCATTTACTTCGCGCACCAGTTGCCGGAGAAAATCCTGATGATCCTGTTCAGTCTGCTTATGGTCATGGTGGCCTGGCGCATGCTGCGCCGCGAGCGTCAGCAGGAAGGGCCGAGTGATCATGGCCATGCCAGTTGGGGTCAGAAGAATTGCATGCTCAATGAAGAAACCGGGCGCTTCGACTGGACCGCCAAATGCACCGCAACGCTGGCGGCGTTGGGCGCGATTACCGGGGTGGTGTCCGGTTTGCTTGGGGTCGGTGGCGGCTTCTTGATCGTGCCGGCGTTCAAGCAACTGACTGACGTGCAGATGCGCGGGATTGTCGCGACGTCGTTGATGGTGATCAGTCTGATTTCGGCGATCGGGGTGATCGGCTCGTTTCACGCCGGTGTGCGGATTGATGCGCAGGGCGCGGCGTTTATCGTCGCCAGCATTGTCGGCATGATCATCGGCCGTAAGCTCTGTGCGCGGGTGCCGGCGCGGGCGTTGCAGGTGGGATTTGCCAGTGTCTGTCTGGTGGTGGCGGGGTATATGTTGTTGCGGGCGTAAAGCAAAAATCGCAGCCCGTGAGGGCTGCGATCCATTAACCGCTTACAACACCAGATGTGGCAACCACAGCGAAATCGCCGGAATGTAGGTCACCAGCATCAACACCAGGAACAGCACCGCGTAAAACGGCAGCAGCGCTTTCACAGTGCTCTCGATGCTGACCTTGCCCACCGCCGAACCGACAAACAGCACCGCGCCTACCGGCGGTGTTATCAGCCCGATCCCGAGGTTGACCAGCATGATCATGCCGAACTGCACCGGATCCACACCGATACCGAGAATCACCGGCATCAGGATCGGCGTCAGGATCAGGATCAGCGGCGCCATGTCCATCACCGTGCCGAGCAACAGCAGCATGACGTTGATGCACATCAGGATCACGTAGCGGTTGTCCGACAGGGTCAGGAACAGCGTGGTGATCTTTGCCGGGATCTGCATCAGGGTCATGATGTAGCCGAAGCTCGCGGCGAAACCGATCAGGATCATCACGATCGAAATCGTCCGCACGGTGCGGTGCATCAGTTTCGGCAGTTCACTCCATTTGTAGTCGCGGTAAATGAACATGGTGACGAAGAATGACCACAGCACGGCAATCGCCGCCGATTCGGTCGCGGTGAAGATCCCCGAGAGGATGCCGCCGAGGATGATCACCATCGCCATCATGCCCCAGAGGGCCTCGCCGACGATTTTCAACGCCTGGCGCATCGGGATGACTTCACCTTTGGGGTAGTTGCGCTTTTTCGCGAAGATCAGGCACAGCACCATCAGGCAGGCGCTCATCATCAGGCCCGGCACTATGCCGGCCATGAATAGCGAGGCAATCGAAACCGTACCACCGGCGGCCAGGGAGTAGAGCACCGAGTTATGGCTTGGCGGAGTCAGCAGGGCTTGCACCGAGCCGCTGACGGTCACGGCGGTGGAGAAATCCCGTGGATAGCCCTTGCGTTCCATTTCCGGAATCAGCACCGAACCCACCGACGCGGTGTCGGCCACTGACGACCCGGAGATCGCGCCGAAAAAGGTCGAGGCGACAATGTTGACCAGTGACAGACCGCCGCGGACAAACCCCACCAGCACCCCGGCACACGCCACCAACCGGCGAGACATGCCGCCCTCGGCCATGATCGCACCAGCCAGCACGAAGAACGGAATGGCCAGCAGCGAGAATTTGTTCACCCCCGAGGCGACCTGAATCATCACCGCCTGGAACGGAATGTCGATCCACCATGCACCGATCAGCGCGGCCGCGCCGAGCGCGTAGGCGACCGGCATGCCGATCAGGATCAATACGATAAAGCTACCCAGCAGTATCAGAGCGTCCATTAAGCGGCACCTTCACTTTCTTCAACCAGGTCGAACTGCACGACGCGTCGTTTGCTCTGATCACCGAGCAAGAGTTTTTCCAACACGAAAATCAGCGTCAGCAAACCGCCCACGGGAATGGGCAAGTAGGTCACGCCAACCCGCAGATCGGGCAGAGCAGCCATGAACTGATTCCAAGTGGACATGCACAGTTTGGCGCCCCAGATCGTCATGAAGATGCAGATCGCCGCCATGAGCAGTTGTGAAAATATCGCCGCTGCAGATCTCAGTTGTGGAGGCATGCGATCGGTGAGCATGGCCACGGCCATGTGCGCACCGGCGCGGTAACTGGCGGCGGCGCCGATGAAGGTAAACACCATCATCAGCAGGATCGCCGTGGGCTCGGGCCAGCTCGAGCCGGTGCCCAGCACGTAGCGGGCGAACACGCCCCAGGGAATCATCAGGGAGATCGCCAGAACGGAAAGACCGGCGACCCAGATGCACGTCATGTAGATCTTGTCGTTGATACGCAGCAGTAGATTCTTCATCGGGTTCCACCGTAACCGGGCGCGCCGCAGTCATCGGGCGCACCGGGCCTTGTTCATGAGGACGGAGCGGGAGACGTTACTGAACGGCTTCGATTTTCTTGATCAGGTCGGCGTACTTCGCGCCGTACTTTTCCCGCACCGGAGCGGTGGCGTCGTAGAAGGGTTTCTTGTCGACCTCGATGAACTCGACGCCGGCGGCCTTGAGTTTTTCTTCACTGGCAGCGGACTTCTTGTCCCACAGCACGCGCTCTTCGGCTTGGGCAGCCTTGGCGGCGGTCTTGACCAGCGTCTGCTGATCCGGGGTCAGTTTTTCCCAAGTGATTTTCGACATCACGATCGGCTCTGGCAGGATCAGGTGACCGGTGAGGCTGTAGTACTTCGCATTCTGGAAGTGGTTGTGTTCGAGCAGGGTTGGCGGGTTGTTTTCCGCGCCGTCGATTACGCCGGTCTGCAGGGCGCTGAAGATCTCTCCGGTGTCCATGGCGATGCCGTTGCCGCCCATGGCGTTCATCATGTCGATGAACATCGGGTTGCCTTGCACGCGGATTTTCATGCCCTTGAGGTCTTCGAGCTTGCGCACCGGTTTCTTGGTGTAGACGTTGCGCGTGCCGCCGTCCATCCAGGCCAGGGCCACCAAGCCGAATTCGGAGTTGGTGATTTTGTCGAGGATTTCGTCGCCCACCGGGCCGTCGATGACGTTACGCATGTGTTGATGGTCGCGGAAGATGAACGGCATGTTGAACACGTTCACGTCCGGTACCACCGGGCCGACGATACCCAGGCTGACGCGAGACAGCTGTACGGCGCCGACTTGCATCTGCTCGATGACTTCCTTTTCGGAACCCAGCACACCGCCGGGGAAGTACTGAAAGGTCAGCTCGCCGTTGGTTTCCTTGGTCAGGGTCTTGCCCATGTTTTCTTCGGCCACCACGGTTGGATAACCGGCGGGATGAATGTCAGCGAATTTGAGTTGCAGGGCCTGAGCGGCGCCAGTGAAGGTAAACATCAGCGGGAGTGCAGCGGCCAGCAAGGTGCGTTTGAAGTACATGGGGGTGAGTCTCCAGTCTTGTTATTGTTGTGTTCAAGGCGCAGCGGTGCAGCAGAGGGTTTAAAGCAAATCGTTGAACAAGGGTTCCGCAAGGCCTTTGACATTGGGGTTCAGGGCGAATACGCCACCGGCCAGAGAGTGCGGATCGTGGTCGTCGCCGGGACGAATCGAGGTGACGAACAAAGTGTCCATGCGGCTGCCGCCGAAGGCACACATGGTCGGTTTTTTCACCGGCACCTCCAGTGAGAAATCAAGACGACCGTCCGGCGCGAAGCGGTGAATCAGGCCGGCGTCGTTGGCGCAGATCCAGTAGAAACCTTCAGCATCCACGGCAGCGCCATCTGGCCGCCCGGGGAAGTGGTTCATGTCGACGAACACACGACGGTTCGACGGCGTGCCGGTATCGGTGTCGTAATCGAACGCCCAGATCAGTTGCACGTCGGGGTGCGAATCGGACAGGTACATCGTCTTGCCGTCAGGGCTGAAGCCGAGGCCGTTGGGCACGATGAAACCGTCGAGCTGCGCTGCGATCACGCCAGACTGCCCGGCGCCGTAGCGATAGAGCCGACCTTCGGGCGCACTCAGCCCCATGTTCAACACCATGCTGCCGGCCCAGAAACGGCCCTGTCGGTCGCAGCGACCATCGTTGAGGCGCATGTCTGCGCGACTGTGCTCGACGCTGGCCAGCCGTTCGCTGTCGAGGCTGCCGTCGCTGTGCGGGTGCAGATGAAAAAAGCCGCTCTCCATGCCGGCGACCCAGCCGCCACCGCTATGGTGGGCGATGCAGGCGAGCATTTCCGGGGTTTTCCAGGCATGCACGTGGCCGGTGTCGGCGCTCCAGCGTTGCAGCCCGCCGTTGGCAATATCCACCCAATACAGCGCGTTTTCCTGCGGCACCCAGACCGGGCTTTCGCCCACGGCGTTGCGGGCATCGACGATCAATTCGGCTTGCATACTCATTCCTTCGCGTCGTTGTCAGGGTGATCAGTCGCCGAACGGACCTGCGGCGACAAACGCGCCGCCCTGATAGATCCGCGCCGGGTCATCGGCGGCCGGCATCGGTTGCGCCTCGACTTTTTCGCGGAACACTTCGGAGCTGTCCTTCGCCTCAAAGCCGAGGTGGCTGGCGAAGCGGTTGTCCCACCAGACGTCCTTGTTGGCGGACATGCCGTAGACCACGGTGTGGCCGACGTTCGGCGTGTACAGCGCGCGTTCGAGCAATTGCGTGAGGTCGTCGAAACTCAGCCAGGTGTGCATCATTCGGCGGTTTTGCGGCTCGGGAAACGAGGAGCCGATGCGGATACTGACGGTCTCGATGCCGTAGCGATCGAAGTAGAAACTGGCCATGTCTTCGCCGTAGGACTTGGACAAGCCGTAGTAGCCATCCGGGCGGCGCGCGGAGCTGGCGTCGAGCGGTTCGTCCTGTTTGTAGAAGCCGATGACGTGGTTGGAACTGGCGAAGATCACTCGCTTCACGCCATGCCGGCGCGCCGCTTCGTAGATGTGAAACACGCCGCAGATATTGGCGCCGAGGATTTCTTCGAAGGGCCGCTCGACGGAGACGCCGCCGAAATGCAGGATCGCATCGACACCTTCGACCAGTTGATGCACGGCGTGTTTGTCGGCCAGATCGCAAGGGACGATTTCTTCGCGATCATCGACGGCCGCGGCAATGGCGGCAATGTCCGACAGGCGCAGGACATTGGCATAAGGGCGCATACGTTCGCGGAGGACTTTGCCCAGGCCCCCGGCAGCGCCGGTCAGCAGCAGACGGTTGAACGGGGCGTGGGGAGTAGAGGTAGACGTCATGGCAAGCCCTTACACGTTGTTATTAGGTTTGTTGTAGGTTGTCGTATGACTGCGCTGAAGTATCGGTAGGGTTTCCGGAACTTGTCAACGCGACTTTTGGTGTAGATGACGGAAGGCCTGGCCTCTTTTCAATCACCACAGTTCTGTATTTGCAATGCAATCCCATGTGGGAGCGAGCCTGCTCGCGAAAGCGGTGTGTCAATTAACATCGATGGTGAATCTGCCGCCGCCACCGCTGGCAAGCCAGCTCCCACAGGTATCAGCGTTGTTTTCAATTACTGCATTCACCACAAAATCCTGTGGGAGCTGGCTTGCCAGCGATGAGGCCGGTCCAGGCAACTCTTGTATCGACTGACACGCCGCCTTCGCGAGCAGGCTCGCTCCCACAGGGAAACTCGGTGTGACGACTGGCTTTACAACAACGAAATCGGATAACTGATAAAGATCCGGTTCTCGTCAAACTCGTTGGTGCTGAAGTCCCGCCGTATCGTCGCGTTGCGCCATTTCACGTTGAGATTCTTCAGCGGGCCGCTTTGCACGGTGTAGGCCAGTTCCGACTCGCGGCCCCATTCCTTGCCGTCATTGGTGGTGGCGGTGTGCACGTTGTCGCCGCTGATGTAGCGGTTCATCAGGGTCAGGCCCGGAACACCGAGGGCGACGAAGTTGTAGTCGTGGCGCAACTGCCAGGAGCGTTCCTTGGCGTTGTCATAACTGGCGTTGTAACTGTCGTTGGCGAGGGTGCCGCCGCTGGTGCCGTTGACCCGCATCCACGCGTCGTCGCCACTGAGCTTTTGCAGACCGACATAGAAGGTGTTGCCGCCGTAGCGGGCCGAAAGCAGGGCGAACGCGGTTTTGTTGTCGAGGTCGCCAGCTTGGGCGCTGCCGTCTTCCTTGCCGGTGAAGAAACCGAGGTTGGCGCCGAGGGTCCAGTCGCCCAACGGCTGGCTGTGGCTGAGGTTGAAATACTGCTGCTGGTAGATGTCGCTGAGTTCGGCGTACCACACGCCGACGAGGGTACGCTTGTCGTTGAAGGTGTATTCGCCGCCGCCGAAGTTGAAGCGGTCGGAAGTGAACGCGCCGCGGCCGTTCATCGACATGTCTTCCATGCTCGCGTCATTGCGCGGGCTGTTGCCACGGAACTGGCCACCGTAGACAGTCAGGCCATTGATCTCGGTGGAGGTGATCTGGCCGCCGCGAAAGGTCTGCGGCAGCGAGCGGCCATCGTCGGAACGCAGGATCGGCAGCACCGGCATCCATTCGCCGACCTTCAATTCAGTCTTGGAGACTTTGGCCTTCAACGCCACGCCGAGCCGTCCGAAATTGTCGGCCGGACGCCCGTCATCGTGGATCGGCAACAGTTGCGTACCGCCCGTACCTTTGCCGCCATCGAGCTTCTGCGAGTACATGCCAAGGATGTCGAGCCCGAAGCCGACCGTGCCTTGGGTGAAGCCGGATTTGGCATCGAGAATGAAGTTCTGCGTCCACTCTTCAGCCTTGCCCTGCGGGTTGGCCGGGTTGACGAAGTTGCGGTTGAAGTAGGCATTGCGCAGGTTCAGCGTGGCTTTGCTGTCTTCGAGAAAGCCTTCGGCATCGGCGCTCATCGGTAAGGCAAGGGCGAGGCTGCTGCAGCCGATCAGGCCGATGGTGGAACGCGGGCGAAGCGTGGCAAAGCGGGAAGGGCGGACGGAACTGCAGACGAGTGTACTCACTGTGACGCTCCCTGTTGCGTTTGTTGTTTTTATTATTTGTCATACGTCGTCGTACAACATGGTTGCGGATATTTCCTCGGTTTTCCGGGAATGTCAACAGCAAGTTATACGATGACTTGCCGTCGCGACGCAGATCACTTTGTAGGAGCTGCGGCACGCTGCGATCTTTTGATCTGGCTTTTTAAAAAACAGGATCAAAAGATCGCAGCCTCGTTTCACTCGACAGCTCCTACAAAGATTTGTGTTGTCCATGGGATGTGTGTTGCCGGTGAATTTGCGGCAAACTTCACCCACGTTCCGCACAAGGCCTTTCCATGGATCAATACGCCCCGCGCAACTGGCAGCCCCACGAAAAACCCAGTCTGCCCGGTTCCCCTTCGACGCCGTTGCACTCCAACCCCAAGCGCCTGGCCTATGCGCTGGTCGGTTTACTGGTGGCGGTGACCGGTGGCTTGGGCAACTCGCTGGTGGTGGCCAACCTGCCTTATCTGCAAGGCGCACTCGGCGCGACCACGGCGGAAATGGCCTGGTTACCGGCGGCGTACGTAATGACCAACGTGTCGATGAACCTGTTGCTGGTGAAGTTTCGTCAGCAGTTCGGTTTGCGTGCATTCACCGAAGTGTTTCTGGTGCTGTATGCGCTGGTGACTTTCGGCCATCTGTTCGTCAACGACCTGAATTCCGCGGTGGCGGTGCGCGCGGCCCACGGCATGGTGGGCGCGGCGCTGAGTTCGCTGGGCCTGTATTACATGGTCCAGGCGTTCCCGGCGAAGTGGCGGCTGAAGGCGCTGGTGCTTGGCCTCGGCACCTCGCAACTGGCCTTGCCATTGGCGCGATTATTTTCCGAAGACTTGCTGCAGATCGCCGAATGGCGCGGCTTGTATCTGTTCGAACTAGGCATGGCACTGCTGTCGCTGGGCTGCGTATTGATGCTCAAGTTGCCACCGGGCGACCGCTTCAAAACCTTCGAAAAACTCGACTTTCTCACCTTCGCCATTCTCGCCACTGGCGTGGCGCTGCTGTGTGCGGTGTTGTCGCTGGGGCGGATTGACTGGTGGCTGGAGGCCAACTGGATCGGCTACGCGCTGGCTGCCTCGATTGCTTTGATCCTCGCCGGTCTGGCCATCGAACATAACCGCAGCAACCCGCTGCTGATGACCCGCTGGCTTGGCAGCGGGACGATGATCCGCCTGGCGCTGGCGGTGACCCTGATTCGCATGGTCACCTCGGAGCAGTCCACCGGTGCGGTCGGTTTCATGCAGAACCTGAACATGGGCTACGAGCAACTGCACAGCCTGTACGTGGTGATGCTGATCGGCAGTGTCGCGGGATTGTTGACCAGTGCGCTGACCATCGACCCCAAACACCTGCTGATGCCGCTGATTATCTCGCTGGCACTGATGGCCACCGGGTCGGTGATGGACAGCTTTTCCAACAACCTGACCCGCCCGGAAAACCTCTACTTCAGCCAGTTTCTGCTGGCCTTCGGCAGCACGTTTTTCCTCGGCCCGACCATGGTTTTCGGTACGCGCAACGTGCTGACCAATCCGCGCAATCTGGTGAGTTTTTCCGTGCTGTTCGGGATCTGCAACAACCTCGGTGGCCTGCTCGGTGCGGCGCTTCTGGGCACTTTTCAGATCGTCCGGGAAAAATTTCATTCCAGTCAAATCGTTGAGCACCTGACGCTGTCTGACCCTTTGGTGGCTGCGCGTGTGCAGAGCGGCGGTTCGGCGTATGGCTCGCTGTTGGCCGACCCGAGTTTGCGCAATCTGGCGGGTATTCGCAGCCTGTCCAATGCCGCCACCCGTGAGGCCAATGTACTGGCCTACAACGATGTGTTCATGTTGATCGCCGTAATTGCGGTGCTGACCATGATCTGGCTGTCCATTCGTGCGCTGTGGCTGATGAGCACCACCAAAGCCGTCGCCCCCGCGCCTTCCACACCTTCGAGCGGTGCCACTTCTTCATGACCGAACCGACCACCACAACCACCAATGCCATTGCCGCCACGCCCGAGGGTGTGGCACCGCCGTCATCGCCGAACACCGAGCCGCGCTCGCTGCGCGTGCGGATCATTTCTTCGCTGGGCTTTGCCGCGATTGCCATCGTCGGCGTGTTGATCGTTTTGTATGCCTGGCAATTGCCGCCGTTCAGCAGTGCGGTTGAGACTACCGAAAACGCCTTGGTGCGCGGGCAGGTGACGATCATCGGCCCGCAACTTGCCGGTTATGTTTACGAGGTGCCGGTGCAGGATTTCCAGTACGTGAAGGCCGGGGATTTGCTGGTGCGTCTGGACGACCGCATCTATCAGCAGCGACTCGACCAGTCACTGGCGCAACTGGCGGTGCAGAAAGCCGCGTTGGCCAATGTGGTGCAGCAACGCAACAGCGCCGAGGCGACGATCAAATTGCGTCAGGCGGCGCAGGCCGACAGCGAAGCGCAGTTGCGCAAGAGTGAAGCGGATCTGCGCCGGAATCAGGAATTGGTACGCGACGGTTCGGTGTCGAAGCGCGAGATGGACGTCGCGCTGGCGGCGAATGCGCAAAGCATTGCGGCGGTCGCGCAAGCCAAGGCCAATCTGGAAATCGCCCGTCAGGATCTGCAAACGGTGATCGTCAATCGTGGCTCGCTGGAGGCGGCCGTGGCCAGCGCCGAAGCGGCGGTGCAACTGGCACGGATTGATCTGTCGAATACGCGCATCGTCGCCCCGCGTGACGGCCAGCTCGGGCAGATCGGCGTGCGCCTCGGTGCCTACGTCAACTCCGGAGCGCAGTTGATGGCGTTGGTGCCAAACCAGAAATGGGTGATCGCCAACATGAAAGAAACCCAGATGGATAACGTGCGCGTCGGGCAACCGGTGCGCTTCACCGTCGATGCGCTGAATCACCGCCGATTCACCGGGCATGTGCAGCATATTTCGCCGGGGACGGGCTCGGAATTTGCCCTGTTGCAGGCGGACAACGCCACCGGCAATTTCGTCAAAATTGCCCAGCGGGTGCCGGTGCGGATCACCATCGATCCGGATCAGCAGGAAGAGGAGCGTTTGCGGCCGGGGATGTCGGTGGTGGTCAGCATCGACACCGCAGCGGGCGACACCCAACCTCACTGATCAACAGATAACCCTGTGGGAGCTGGCTTGCCAGCGATGACGTCGGCATATCCGAAATATTTGTTCCTGACACACCGCCATCGCTGGCAAGCCAGCTCCCACAGGGGGATCGTGTTTCAGGTTGTGATCATTGGCGGTAGAGTGCCGAGCAGGGATACGGCGGCTACGGCACCAATGCCGAGTAACCACTCCAGCATCACAGTGCGCCGGAGCGCGCCCATCCGCTGTTCACAATCTTCAACCCGCAAGCGATTGAACAGCGCCAACCCTAGCATCCCCAGCACGATCAGCGCCTTGATCAACAGAATCAACGCAAACCCGCTGAACAGCGGGGTCGGCCACCACTGGCCGGTCAGCACGCGGACATTGATCAAACCGGTGATCAGCAGCCCGGCGACCAGCGCATAACCGACGCCGCTGAAGCGCCGCAACACTTCACGCATTGGTTCCGTCGGCTGACGCAGAATCATCACCAGCAACAACAAACCACCCAGCCACGCCGCCACGCAGGTCAAATGAACGATCTGGTTGAGAATCAGCAATTGCCCGCTCAAACCATCGAGCATCGCACCATGCCCGACCGGTGCCAGGGTCGCGAGCAACAATGCGCTTAAGCCCAGTCGCATCGGCATGCTTGAGCGCCAAGGCGTGAACAACAGCGCCAACAGCGCGGCATTGATCAGCAGATGCCAGCGCCATACCTGACCAAAAAACGTATGACCCAGCACCAGCGCAACCGTGTCTGGGTCAAACGCCGCCGCTGCCGAACCGGCCATGCTCGCGGTGATCAACAGCGCCCAGGCAATTCCGCTGAGCAGTGCCACAGTCGCCAGCCAACGCGCCAGTCGCGCCAGGTGCCGGTCCACTTGCGGCGCTTCATCCTTGAGCAGCAACGGCCTGAACAACCAGGCCCCGAACAGCATCAACACCACGATGAAATGCACAAAGCGGCACAGCACCAGCGCTTCACTCATGAATTACTGACTCACCTTGAACTGGTAGGCGCCTTCGCTTGTGTGCGTGTCGACAGACACTGCGTGCCATTCGACTTTGTACTCGCCGGCGCTCAAAGGAGCTGCGGGGGTAACGATCAGGGTTTTCTTGTCGCCCTCGGTGGTCAGCGGTTTGACCGCGACCGGTGCGCCATCGCGAGTCAACGTGACTTTGGTGAAACTGGCCTCGACACCTTCGGAAAAGGTCAGGCGCAAATCGGCGGGAGCTGCGACTGTGCTATCGGCGGCCGGGATCTGGCTTTTCAGGTGGGCGTGGGCAAATACGGAAGATGCGGCGAACAGCGAAGCGAGCAGGGCAGTGGTGGTCAGGACGTTCTTGAACAGCATCGCGAATACCTCTGAGGCAGGAGTGAAGAAGCGTCAGTTTAGCCATCCGCTAACGCCAGTACGAAGTTTTGTTTGCAGCGGTCGCCCGCGGACCAGAGCGGATGCTAGTCTTGGGCAACGCTGTTGTCAGGGAGCCCTCATGGGCAATCACAAGATCGAGATTCGTCGCAACAACGTCGAGAAAATTCTCCTCGCGGCGGAAAAAGTCTTCGCCGAAAAAGGCTTCGGCGGCACGGCCATGGCCGACATCGCGGCTGAAGTGCAACTGCCGCGCTCCAACCTGCATTACTACTTCAGCACCAAGAGCGAGCTGTACAGCGCGGTGCTGTTCGATCTGCTGGAAGTATGGAAACAGGATGCGCTGTGCTTTGAGATGTTCGACGATCCGCGCGTGGTGCTGAGCAGCTACATCCGCGCCAAGATGAACCACTCGCGCAGCCGACCGTACGGCTCGAAAGTCTGGGCCAACGAGATCATCCACGGCGCGCCAACGTTGGGCGAGGCGCTGGATGTCAGCCTGTATGACTGGGCGAAAATGAAGGAAGCGAAGATTCGTCAGTGGGTCGAGGACAAGCGGATTCTGCCGGTGGAACCGTCGAGTTTGCTGTACATGATCTGGGCGTCGACGCAGCACTATGCCGACTTTGATCATCAGGTGAATATTCTGAATGAGCATCAGCCGTTGTCGGATATGCAGTTTGAGCGGGCGGTGCAGACCGTTACCAGTGTGATATTGCGTGGGATCGGGCTGGAGCCCTAGAAGCAGACCCTCACCCCAGCCCTCTCCCGGAGGGAGAGGGGGCCGACCGAGGTGTCTCTCGAAGTACATCGACCTGAAGAACCGCGTCGATTGTGGATTCAAAGCCGTCCGAGCCTGTGGCTGTTTCGACTATGGATTCAAAGCAAATCGTTCACGTCGGTGGATTTCTGAAGCATCCCCCAATCAGTCCCCTCTCCCGGAGGGAGAGGGGGTCTACGGAGGTGTCTCTCGAGGTACATCGACCTGAAGAACCGAGTCGATTGCGGATTCAAAGCAAATCGTTCACGTCGGTGGATTTCTGAAGCATCCCCCAATCAGTCCCCTCTCCCTTTGGGAGAGGGTTAGGGTGAGGGGGCTGTTGGATCAGTCGGCGATCTAGACCGCAACGTGATACGGATTCCGCGGATCATGATTCCAGTCCAGAAACGGCTTCCCAGTCTCCATCGGCACCATCTCGATACAGTCCGCCACCGGACACGTGATCTGGCACAGATTGCAGCCCACACACTCCTCATCAATCACTTCATATTTATGCGTGCCGTCCGCCTGCTTCAGACTGCTGATCGCCTGGTGTGAAGTGTCCTCACAAGCAATGTGGCAACGCCCGCAACCAATGCACGCGTCCTGATCAATCTTGGCGATCACCTGATAGTTGATATCGAGGTACTTCCAGTCCGTGGTATTGCCCACCGCGCGCCCGGAAAACTCGGCGATGCTGGCGTAACCCTGACTGTCCATCCACCGCGACAACCCATCCTTCATCTCTTCGACAATGCGGAAACCATGCAGCATCGCCGCCGTGCACACCTGCACTGCGCCGCTGCCCAGCGCCATGAATTCTGCCGCATCGCGCCAACTGCCGATGCCGCCAATCCCGCAGATCGGCAAGCCCTGGGTCTGCGGATCGCGGGCGATTTCGGCGACCATGTTCAGCGCAATCGGCTTCACGGCCGAGCCGCAATAACCGCCGTGGGTGCTTTTGCTGCCGACGGTGGGCAGGGCGACCATGTGTTCCAGGTCGACGCTGGTGATCGAGTTGATCGTATTGATCAGCGACACTGCATCGGCACCGCCGCGATGGGCGGCGCGGGCGGCGACGCGGATGTCGGTGATGTTCGGCGTCAGTTTGACGATCACCGGCAGCGAGCAATAGGTCTTGCACCAGCGCGTGACCTGTTCGACGTACTCCGGCACCTGACCGACCGCCGCACCCATACCGCGTTCAGGCATGCCGTGCGGGCAGCCGAAATTCAGCTCGATACCGTCAGCGCCGGTGGCTTCCACCAGCGGCAGAATGTGTTTCCACGATTCCTCCACGCACGGCACCATCAGCGAAACGATCAGCGCGCGATCCGGCCAGTCCTTCTTCACCTGAGTGATTTCGCGCAGGTTGATTTCCAGCGAACGGTCGGTGATCAGCTCGATGTTGTTGATGCCCAGCACTTCACGGTTATTGCCGTAGTGCGCCGAGTAACGCGACGACACGTTGACCGCCGCCGGATCCTCTCCGAGGGTTTTCCAGACCACGCCACCCCAGCCCGCTTCGAAGGCGCGGACCACGTTGTAAGCTTTGTCGGTCGGTGGCGCAGAGGCCAGCCAGAAAGGATTCGGCGCTTTGATGCCAGCGAAGACAATCGACAGATCGGCCATTTACGCAGCCTCCACGTTAAGCATCAGTTGAGCATTAATCGCCTCGGCGGCGCGTTTGCCGTGCTGCACGGCTTGCACGGTGAGGTCCTGATCGAGGCTGGTGCAGTCGCCGCCGGCATACACGCCGGGGATGCTGGTGCGCAGGTTTTCATCGACGTAGATGCGTTCGCCCTGACGCTTGAGTTCACGGGCCAACGGGTCGGCGAGGGCGCTGCCGTCGAAGGCCTGACCGATGGCTTTGAAGATCGCATCAGCGGCCAGCTCGAAAGTTTCGCCGGTGGTTTGCAGGCGACCGTCGACAAGATCGGTGCGGGCGAAACGCATGCCGCGCACCTGGCCCTGAGCGTCGAGCAGCACCTCTTCCGGTTGCGCCCAGGTCAGCAGACGTACTTGGTTGGCTTTGGCGATGTCCTGTTCATGACCGGTGGCGCCCATGTCGGCGGCGCCACGGCGATACACCAGATTGACGTCGCGGGCACCGAGGCGGGCCATTTGCACGGCCATGTCGATCGCGGTGTTACCGGCGCCAAGGACGATGCAGCGTTCGGCCAGTGGCAGTTGCGTGAGGTCATCGGCCTGGCGCAATTCGCGAATGTAGTCGGTGGCAGCGAGCAGGCCGGGGGCATCTTCGTGGGCCAAACCGAGTTGCTTGCTTGCGTTGAGGCCGAGGCCGAGGAACACCGCGTCGAACTGCTGATGCAGTTCACTCAGCGTCAGATTCTCGCCGAGCTTGTGCCCGTGACGAATCTCGATGCCGCCGATCTGCAGAAGGAAATCCAGTTCCTTCTGCGCGTAGTCGTCGACCAGTTTGTACTTGGCGATTCCGTATTCATTGAGGCCGCCAGCCTTTTCCCGAGCTTCGAAAATCACCACGTCATGGCCGTGCATGGCGCTGCGATGCGCACAGGACAAACCGGCCGGCCCGGCACCGACCACGGCGATGCGTTTGCCGCTGGCAGCCGCGCGCTGGAACGGGTGCTCGCTGAAGTGCGCGTTGTCCACGGCGTAGCGTTGCAGCAGGCCGATCAGCACCGGCGCGCATTCCTGAGCGTTGTTGCGCACGCAGGCTTGCTGGCAAAGGATTTCTGTCGGACAGACTCGGGCGCAACTGCCGCCGAGGATGTTCGCCGAGAGGATTTTCTGCGCCGCGCCGGGGACGTTGTCCTGATGAATGTTGCGGATGAACGAGGGGATGTCGATCTCGCTGGGGCACGCGTTGACGCACGGCGCGTCGTAGCAATACAGGCAGCGCGAGGCTTCCAGATGCGCCTGCCGGGCATTGAGCGGCGGCGCCAGATCGGTGAAATGCCCGGCGAGGGCGGCCGCGCTTTCGTGCGGGTGGGGGAGATGGTTCAGGGTCTCGATCACGGTTTTTTGCCTCACGGTTATTTGAGGTTCTCTGCCTCTATCGGGCAGTGGTTTTTGTGGCGTTCGGGATGGCCTCATCGCTGGCAAGCCAGCTCCCACAAGGTTTTTTGAGCACCACAGATCCCTGTGGGAGCTGGCTTGCCAGCGATAGGCCGAAGGCCGCTTTCAGCGTTTCACAGCAACTGGCTTGTGCAACTCAGCCCGCTTGCTCAGCAAATCAAACACCGCCGGATACGCCGGCCGTTCGATGTACCGCCCGGCCCCGCGCTCGGCGCGCAGGTCGCCATCGGCCCAGACCACCCGGCCCTGGCTGACGGTATGGCTCGGCACACCGCGCACGGTCTTGCCTTCGAAGATGTTGAAGTCCACCTGCTGATGGTGGGTCTTGGCGGAAATGGTCCGGGTGCCTTGCGGATCCCACAGCACCAGATCGGCATCGGCACCCACACGAATCGCGCCTTTGCGTGGATACAGGTTGAAGATCTTCGCGGTGTTGGTGGAGGTGAGGGCGACGAAATCCTGCATCGACAAACGCCCGGAGTTAACCCCCTCATCCCAAAGCACTGCCATGCGATCTTCGATACCCGCCGTACCGTTGGGAATCTTGCTGAAGTCATCGCGCCCGGCGGCTTTTTGCTCGGCGCAGAAGCAGCAATGGTCAGTCGCGGTGGTGTGCAGATTGCCATTTTGCAGTCCGTGCCACAGCGCCTCTTGATGACCCCGCGGACGGAACGGCGGGCTCATCACGTAACCGGCAGCGGTCTGCCAGTCCGGGTGTTGATAGACGCTGTCGTCGAGCAGCAAATGCCCGGCGAGGACTTCGCCATAAACCGGTTGGCCCTTGCTGCGCGCATAAGTGATTTCGTCGAGGGCTTCCTTGGTCGAAACGTGCACCAGATACAACGGCGTGCCGATGGTTTCAGCAATACGAATCGCCCGGCTCGCCGCTTCACCTTCAACCTGCGAGGGCCGCGACAGCGGATGCGCCTCCGGCCCGGTGATGCCCTGGGCCATCAACTTGCGTTGCAAGTGATAAACCAGCTCGCCGTTTTCCGCGTGCACGGTCGGCACCGCGCCGAGTTCCAGGCAGCGCTCGAAACTCGCCACCAGCGTGTCGTCGGCGGCCATGATTGCGTTCTTGTAAGCCATGAAATGCTTGAAGCTGTTGATCCCGTGATGGCTGACCAGCTCGGCCATTTCCTCACGCACCTGCTCGCTCCACCAGGTGATTGCGACGTGGAAGCCATAGTCGGAAGCCGACTTTTCCGCCCAGCCGCGCCACTGATGAAAGGCTTCCATCAGCGACTGCTGCGGATTGGGAATCACAAAATCGATGATCGATGTGGTGCCGCCGGCCAGACCGGCCGCCGTGCCGCTATAGAAATCTTCGCTGGCCACGGTGCCCATGAACGGTAGTTGCATGTGCGTGTGCGGATCGATGCCGCCAGGCATCAGGTATTGCCCGCTGCCGTCGAGGACTTCGGCGCCGGCGGGAACATCAAGGTTTTCACCGATGGCTTTGATCACGCCGTCGGCACAATAGACGTCGGCGCGATAACTTTCATCATGGGTAACAACGGTGGCGCCACGGATCAACAGAGACATTCCGAGTTCCTCGCAGGCATTGACCGACTTGTGCCGGTTCTAGATGTTTTATTGATGTACAGCGTTGCAGGTCGTATTCCTGTCAGCGCTGTCAGGAATAGAAGCTAGTCGCAGATTTGCAATAGATCAAGATTATTTTTTATAAGCTTATGACTGTTTTAAGTGTATGAAAAATAAGAATAAAAGCTATAAATCACCAAAATGGTGAGGCCGTTCACCATTTTGACGCACTTGACAGGATGGAAATATGAGCAAGATTTCCTATGTGAAATCAGCCGCTTGAAGTTGAGCTGCGGTTGCTCGCTCACGGTGAAAATAAATGCAGTGCACCAGATTGAGTCCTGTCTGTTCGGACAACTTGCCAAGTGTTTAGCCTGAGCACCCAGACAAGTTTCCGCGAACTCATCCGGTGAATAATTAAAACTGATGAATATCAGAAGGTTGCAAAGCGTTTGAAACACCGCCCGATGCGTAAGCGGGGCACCCGGCACGTTTATTGATGCCGCCGCTGACACCATGGCCGGTGCACGAAAGTTGTCAGTTCCTCCGGCCATCGTCCGGTTCGTACCCTCGGGTGCAGCCGCCTGATGAGCAAAAAAATAATCAGAAGAACAGTGGAGCGGCCATGCAACAGATCAGATCGCAAGTG
Source organism: Pseudomonas sp. B21-041 (assembly GCF_024748675.1). Classification (NCBI taxonomy): domain Bacteria; kingdom Pseudomonadati; phylum Pseudomonadota; class Gammaproteobacteria; order Pseudomonadales; family Pseudomonadaceae; genus Pseudomonas; species Pseudomonas sp. B21-041. Next base: position 3,835,095 of record NZ_CP087175.1, on the reverse strand, counting down.
ACCGAGCGCGACGGCTTGTTCGAACTCGAAGCCGGCAGCGACGTCCTCGACAGTCCCCGTTACAACCACGACATGGCACCGACCAAGGTGCGCGAACGTACCTGGAACAAGTGGCACATCACCGCGCTGTGGGTCGGCATGTCGATCTGTGTGCCGACTTATACCCTCGGTGGCGTGCTCACGGCGTACTTCGGCTTGAGCGTCGGTGAAGCGCTGCTGGCGATTCTGTTCGCCAACGTCATCGTGCTGATTCCGCTGACACTTAACGCTTTCCCCGGCACCAAGTACGGCATCCCGTTTCCGGTGTTGCTGCGCTCGTCGTTCGGCATTCTCGGCTCCAACGTGCCGTGCCTGATTCGCGCACTGGTGGCGTGTGGCTGGTTCGGCATTCAGACGATGTTTGGCGGGCTGGCGATTCACCTGTTTCTCGGCTCGGTGTTCGAGGGCTGGAAATCCCTCGGCGGCACGGGGGAGGTGATTGGCTTCATGGTGTTCTGGGCGTTGAATCTGTGGGTGGTGATTCGCGGTGCCGAGTCGATCAAGTGGCTGGAAACCTTGTCGGCGCCGCTGTTGGTGGCGGTCGGCATCGGGCTGCTGGTGTGGGCGATGCCCAATGTGTCGATGACCGAGCTGCTGGCGATTCCGGCTAAACGTCCGGAGGGCGCCAGTGTGGTCAGTTACTTCGCCGCCGGGCTGACCGCAATGGTCGGTTTCTGGGCCACGTTGTCGCTGAACATTCCTGACTTCAGCCGTTATGCCAAGAGCCAGAAGGATCAGATCCTCGGGCAGATTTTCGGTCTGCCGCTGACGATGTTTTTGTTTGCATCGCTGGGCGTGATCATGACCGCCGCTTCGGTGAAACTGGTCGGTGTCACCGTCTCCGATCCGGTCACTCTGATCGGTCATATCCAGAGCCCAGTGTGGGTCGCGGTGGCCATGGCGCTGATCATTATCGCCACGTTGTCGACCAACACTGCCGCGAACATCGTCTCACCGACCAACGACTTCCAGAACATCGCACCGAAGGTCATCAACCGCACCAAAGCGGTGTTGCTGACCGGGTTTGTCGGACTGTTGCTGATGGGTCATGAATTGCTGAAAAAACTCGGTTTGATCGTCTCCGATGTCAGCCTGGAAACCGTGTATTCCAACTGGCTGCTGGGTTATTCGAGCCTGCTCGGGCCGATCGCCGGGATCATGGTGGTGGACTATTTCCTGATCAAGAAACAGCAACTGGACCTGGCCGGTTTATACCGCGACGACGTCTATCCGGCGTGGAACTGGGCCGGGTTTCTCGCGTTCGGTGTGCCGGTGGTGCTGACCTTGCTGTCGCTGGGTAGCGATGCGTTCAGCTGGTTCTACAGCTATGGCTGGTTCACCGGCTCGGCGCTGGGCGGGATTATTTATTACGGGTTGTGCGTGATGCGTGCGCAGCCTTCGGTCGTTAAATCAGCGGTGTAAGTGAGGGCCCCATCGCTGGCAAGCCAGCTCCCACAAGGATTGAGTCGTACACAAATTGTGTGTTCAACCCAAAACCTGTGGGAGCTGGCTTGCCAGCGATGTCGGCCTGACAGACACCACAGCAGTATCCATAGGAAAAGCAGCCTGAGGAGATCCCCATGAACGCAGCCGTAGACGTTCTGCAATCAACCCATCAGCACATCAACCGCGACCGCTTATGGGCGTCGCTCATGGAGCTGGCCAAGCTCGGCGCCACGGTCAAGGGCGGTGTCTGTCGCCTGGCCCTGACCGATCTCGACCGCCAGGCCCGCGACCTCTTCGTGCAATGGTGCAAGGACGCCGGATGCAGCGTCACGGTCGATGCCGTCGGCAACATCTTCGCCCGTCGCCCCGGGCGTAATCCGAATCTGCCACCGGTGATGACCGGCAGCCACATCGACACCCAGCCCACCGGCGGCAAGTTCGACGGATGCTTCGGCGTGCTTGCCGGCGTCGAAGTCCTGCGCACGCTCAACGACCTCGGTGTGGAAACCGAAGCGCCGCTGGAAGTGGTGGTCTGGACCAACGAAGAAGGCTCACGCTTCGCCCCATGCATGATGGGCTCCGGTGTGTTCGCCGAGAAATTCACCCTCGAAGAAACCCTCGCCAAAGTCGATGCCGACGGCGTCACCGTTGGCGAAGCGCTCAACGCGATCGGCTACGCTGGCCCGCGCAAGGTCAGCGGGCATAAGGTCGGCGCCTATTTCGAGGCGCACATCGAGCAAGGCCCGATCCTCGAAGACGAACAGAAAACCATCGGCGTGGTGCTCGGTGCTCTGGGGCAGAAGTGGTTCGACCTCAAACTTCGCGGCGTCGAAGCGCATGCCGGCCCGACGCCGATGCACCTGCGCAAAGATGCACTGGTCGGCGCTTCGGTGATCGTCGGCGCCGTCAACCGCGCCGCCCTCGGCCACCAGCCGCATGCCTGCGGCACCGTCGGCTGCCTGCAAGCCTATCCCGGTTCGCGCAACGTCATTCCTGGCGAAGTGCGCATGACCCTCGACTTCCGTCATCTGGAACCGGCGCGTCTGGACTCGATGATCGCTGAAGTAAAGCAAGTCATCGACGCCACCTGCGAAGAACACGGCCTGACTTATGAACTGACCCCGACCGCGGACTTCCCGCCGCTGTACTTCGAAAAAGGCTGTGTGGAAGCGGTGCGCAGCGCAGCAAAAGGGCTTGGCTTGTCGAATATGGACATCGTCAGCGGCGCCGGCCATGACGCGATTTTTCTCGCCGAACTCGGACCGGCCGGGATGATCTTCGTGCCGTGCGAAGGCGGCATCAGCCACAACGAAATCGAGAACGCCGCGCCGGATGATCTGGCGGCCGGGTGTGCGGTGTTGTTGCGGGCGATGCTGGCGGCTTCGGCGATGGTCGCGGGAGGGCAGCGGGCGGCTTGAAGATGAAAAGATCGCAGTCTTCGGCAACTCCTACAGGGAAACCATAAATCCTGTGTAGGAGCTGCCGGAGGCTGCGATCTTTTCGCTGTCACCACAAAGTCATGAAAATGTGCGATTTTGCCGGCCCATGAAAATCATCACCTCCGGCGCGTCCTATCTGGACATCGACGCCTACGCCTGCTGCATCGCTTATGCAGAACTGCTCAATCTGCGAGGCATTCCCGCCCGCGCCATGAGCAGCGCACAACCCAACGCCAGCGTTTCGCACACCGTGCTCGGCTGGGCTGCTGCTTTTGACGATTGCCAGCCGACGCTGGACGATGAGTTTGTCCTGGTCGATGTCTCGGACTATCACCATTTCGACCCGTTGGTGGTGCTCGAACGGGTGGTGGAAGTCATCGATCATCATCCGGGGTACGAGCATTACTGGGCGCAGAAGCTTGGGTCTGCTGCCGATATTCGCCCGATCGGCGCGGCGGCAACTCAGGTTTTTCAGCGCTGGCAGGCGGCCGGTGTGCTGCTGCAGATCAGCGTGCAAAGTGCCGCTTTGCTGGCCACCGCGATTCTCGACAACACGCAGAATTTCACCGGACAGATGACCACGCCAGCGGACATCGAGGCTTACGCCGACCTCGCTTCACGGGCAAAACTGCCGGCAGACTGGCCTCGGCAATATTTTCTCGAGTGCCAGGCCAACATCGAGTCGAACCTTGCCGCTGCATTGGCAGCCGACTCGAAACGGATGAAACCCGAGAGCAACCTGCCATGCTTTTTCGCGCAAATGACTGTTTGGGATGCCGACACCTTGCTGCAAAAGCACCGGCCGATGATCAATTGCTGGATGGCAGAGCAGGGCGATGACTGGCTGCTGAATGTGATCAGTATCCGCGACCGCGAAAGCTGCTTTCTGGCGCCAGCCGAGGTCAGCCAGCAAAAGCTCAATCGCTTGTTGCCACTCGACTGGCAGGGCGGATTGGCCGTGCGGGCACCCTCAATGCTGCGCAAGGAACTATTGAAATTGGCACTGGACGCTGCCAGTCACTGCGCGCCAAACACCATCGTCCAGTAAACCCCTTCGTCACTGCGCGTCTCACTGGCAAACCCGGCGCCGACCTGGGTAAACATCGGATTCATCAGGTTGGCGCAGTGCCCGGGGCTGGCCAGCCATCCAGCCATGGCCTTGCCCGGTGAACTCTGTCCGGCAGCAATGTTTTCGCCGATCTGCCGACCGCGATAGCCGGCCGCCCGGGCGCGATCGGCAGGCAGGTCGCCGTCCGGATCGCGGTGGGCGAAGTAGTTGCCGTAAGCCATGGCTTTGCTGTGCCCCTGCGCGGCTGCGCCCAGTGCTGCGTTCCAGCTCAACGGCCGGGCGGCGGCGAAGCGCTGGCGTCCGCACATCCGTGGCCGGGCGCGCGCGGCGTTTACCTCAGCGAGCAAGGCCTTGCCGACGCTGCGGTTATCGCCGACACGGCTGTCGAGCACCGGTTGCGCCAACACCACTTGCCATTCATTACGCGAACGACTGACACCGATGTCGGCGTAGCTCGCATCCAGCAGCGCGGCGCAGTGTTCGTCTTGCAGCAAGTCGAAGGCCTCTTCGGCGTCCTCGGCCCCAATCACGCGAATACTGCGCACCGCGATGGCGGAATACCCGGACGACTTCAGCGCTTCACGCATGCCACCGGCGTAGCGATAACCGATCGGCAAGGCCAGGTTCGACTTCAGCACCAACGGCGCCAGACGCTGCGGCGGGCGCCGATCGCAGCGCTGCGGATGGGCACGATAGTCGTTGATGGCAGCCACCAGTTGTCGCTCCGCACCGGCATGGGCGGTTTCAGCGAACAGCGGTGAAAGGATCAGCAGGCACAGCGAAACGAAGCGAGACGAACGAACGGCGTGGCGCATGAGACGGGCAGCTCTGAAAGAGGACAGCGCAAAAGTTGAGTGAACCGCAGAAAGCGGCGCGAGTAGGACTGGGCTTTTTGGACTTGGTTCAAGGGGCGGGGAGGGGGTTTATTGTGGGGCGACGACTTGCTGCATGTTTCAGGACGATTAAGCGTGGTTGGACTGGCCTCATCGCTGGCAAGCCAGCTCCCACAGGGGACGGAGCCGTACACAAAAATTGTGTTCACCGCAAAAACTGTGGGAGCTGGCTTGCCAGCGATAGCGTTCGCCCAGCCAACACAAAAAGCACGGGTGAATCCTCATTAGCGATTCAACAGATCCCCCATCCACTGCAAATACTGCGCACGGTCGGAAATCGAGTTATGCCCTGACTCCGGTACCACTCTGAGCAGCGCCACGCCTTGCGGGAAACTTTCCAGCAAACGCTGGGTGCTGGCGCGAGGGATCACCTCGTCGTCACTGGCTGCCAGCAGCAACGTCGGCACGCGGATATGCGCGGCGTACTTGCCGGACTCAAATCGCTCCTTGAGCAACCACTTCACCGGCACCCACGGGTATTGCCGCGCCGCGATTTCTTCAAGGCTGTTGTAAGGCGTCACCAGAATCAAATGTTGCAGCGGCCGCTGACTGGCCAGACGCACCGCGACGCCCGATCCCAGGCTGCGGCCAATGAGCGAAACCTGCGGGTGGCTGGCGTACACCTGATCAAAAAGTGCCAAGGCATCCTCGGCAATCGCCGCTTCCGACGGTGAACCGCCGCTGCCACCGAAACCGCGGTAGTTGAGCAGATACACCGCGTAATCGGGAAACGCCTCGGCAAACTCCGGCAGATTGCGCGACACGTCCTCGGCATTGCCGCCGAAATAGATCAGCGCCCGTGGCCCGACGCGCTCGCGGGTGATCACTGAAACCCGCGCGTCCGGCATCGACAGAATCAGTTGTGAGTCGCTGCCGCTGACGGCATTGGGCTGCGGAAAATAGATCAGCGAGCGCTGAAAAAAAAACAGCGCCGCGCACAGCACCAGGTACACGGCAACGATCAATGCGACGAGTGACATCAAGGTTCGGGACATTCGGCTACTTTTAACGGTGTGTGAAGGATCGCTGTCGCAGTGTAGTTCAGCCCTGCAACCGGGCCGCTCGCACACACAACATGCAACAGATCAGCGCAACAGGGGAACCAGCATGAGCCACACTGAGGGTTACTCCCGTCGCCGATTGCTCACGCTGGCTGCCGGGGTTTCGGCGGTCTTCACCTTTGATCGGGCGCTGGCCACAACCACCACGTCCGCGACCACCGGAGGCCAAACCATGCAGACCCGTGCCATCCCGTCCAGTGCCGAGTCGCTGCCAATCGTGGGCCTGGGCACCTATCGCGGCTTTGACGTCGCGCCCGGTGACCCGGCCTATCGGCAATTGCCGGCGGTGCTCGATGAGCTGTTCAAAAAGGGCGGCACGCTGATCGACAGTTCACCGATGTATGGCCGCGCCGAACAGACTGCCGGTGAACTGCTATCGATCCACGAACCGCGTTCGCCAGCATTTCTGGCGACCAAGGTGTGGACGCGCGGGCGCAAGGAAGGCATCGCGCAGATGGAGCAGTCGTTCAGCCTGCTGCGCACCGAACGCATCGACCTGATGCAGATCCACAACCTGCTTGACTGGCAAACCCACCTGCCGACCCTACGTGAATGGAAAGCCCAGGGGCGCATCCGTTACATCGGCATCACCCATTACACACCCTCGGCCTATGAAGAAGTCGAAGCGGTGCTGAAGGCCGAGCCACTGGATTTTCTGCAAATCAACTACGCCCTCGATGACCGAGGCGTGGAGAAACGTATTTTGCCTTTGTGCCGCGAACGCGGCGTCGCGGTGATCTGTAATCGGCCGTTCGGTGGCGGGGGACTGCTGGCCCGGCTCAAAGGCAAATCGCTGCCGGGCTGGGTGTCGGATGTGCAGGTCAACAGTTGGCCACAATTGGCGTTGAAGTTTCTGCTCTCGCATTCGGCGGTGACTTGCGTGATCCCGGGCACGGGCAATCCGCGCTATATGGCCGATAACGCCAAGGCCGGGTTCGGGCCGATGCTCACCGATGCGCAGCGGCATCAGTTGATTGCGTTAGCAGCGGGATAATCGATCTCGTAGACGGCGCTCAGCCGCGATAGCGCAACGCCTCCAGCAACAACGCAAACGCCGGCGCAGCCTGACGCCGGCTCGGGTAATACAGGTGATAACCGGAAAATGTCGGGCACCAATCCTCCAGCACTTGCCGCAAACGACCGTCGGCCAGATACGGCGCAACGATGTTTTCCGGGATGTAACTCAGGCCGAAACCGTCCAGCGCAGCGTCGAGCAACGGGTAGACACCGTTCAAGGTGATTTGCCCGGAGACCCGCACTTTCAGGCTTTCGCCATCCTTCTCGAACTCCCAGCTGTACAACCCGCCATTGGTCGGCAGACGCAGGTTGTTGCAGGCGTGGTCGGTCAGGTCGCGGGGCGTTTGCGGCTTGGCGCGTTTGGCAAAATAGGCCGGTGAACCGACCACCGCCATGCGCATGTCGGGGCCGATGCGGGTGGCGATCATGCCTTGCGCGACGTCTTCGCCCAGGCGCACGCCGGCGTCGAAACCCTGGCCGGCGATGTCGACGAAACCATAGTCGCAGCTCACCTCGACGCTGATGTCCGGGTACTGCGGCAGAAAGGATTTGAGCACCGGGCGCAGCAGCCAGTCCAGCGAATGATCGGTGGCGTTGAGGCGGATCTTGCCCGCCGGGGTGTCACGTAGATTGCTCAGTGCCGCCAGTTCCACTTCGATCTCTTCGAAGCGCGGGCCGATGGTTTGCAACAGGTGCTCGCCAGCCTCGGTGGGCGAGACGCTGCGGGTGGTACGGGTCAGCAGACGCAGGCCCAAACGGGCTTCGAGTGCGCGGATGGTATGGCTCAACGCGGACTGCGAGACACCGAGCTTGGCCGCGGCCTTGGTGAAACTGCGCTCGCGGGCCACGGCGAGGAAGGCGAGCAGGTCGGTGGCGTTTTCTCGAAGCATTGATGAGTGTCCTGCATAAGTTTTTTCGAATTCTAGTCGATTATCTGAAGAGTTGGCGCCGGTAGAGTGCTGACATTGTTTATCCGGAGGAACCGCCATGAACCCGATTGCCGCTTCTGCATTGACCCTTTCCCTGTTAGCGGGTGAGGTGCAGGCCAATGAAACACCACGAGTGAACGTCACACCGAATGGTTCGCAACCTTCGGCCAAGGGCCCAACGGACTGGTTCACCGGCACTGTGCGGGTCGATGCGCCGTTCAAAGGCACCGAAGCAGCGCGGGTCAGTGGTGCGACGGTGACGTTTGAGCCGGGCGCGCGCACCGCGTGGCATACACATCCGTTGGGACAGACCTTGATCGTCACGGCCGGTTCCGGGTTTGTGCAGGAGTGGGGGCAGCCGGTTCGTGAGATTCGTCCAGGGGATACCGTGTGGATTGCGCCGGGGGCCAAGCATTGGCACGGTGCGGCGCCTGGCACGGCGATGACTCATATCGCGATTGCTGAAGTGCTCGATGGCAAAGTCGCGGATTGGATGGAGCAGGTGAGTGATGAGCAATATCCGCGAGCTGACTGAAAGCTGTTGGTAGCGCACTAGCACCCCATGCTGGTGCGCCACCTGATTTCCCTCACCCCAGCCCTCTCCCGGAGGGAGAGGGGGCCGACCGAGGTGTCTTGCGCCATACATCGACCTGAGAGACCGAGTCGATTATGGGTTCACAGCACTTCGACCTGAAAGTGCCGTGTCGATTACGGGTTCACAGCACTTCGACCTGAAAGTGCCGTGTCGATTACGGGTTCACAGCACTTCGACCTGAAAGTGCCGTGTCGATTACGGATTCACAGCACTCCGACCTGAAAGTGCCGTGTCGATTACGGATTCACAGCACTCCGACCTGAAAGTGCCGTGTCGATTATGGATTCACAGCAAGACGTTCACGTCGGTGCAGCCCTCAAATATCCCCGGATCGGTCCCCTCTCCCTCTGGGAGAGGGCTAGGGTGAGGGGCTCTTTTCAGGCGTTTAGATCATCTCCGGCAGTGAAGAGAGGATTTTATCGAGGGTGATTGGATACTCCCGCACCCTAGCCCCCGTAGCATTGTAAATAGCATTCGCCACCGCCGCACTGACCCCGCAAATCCCCAACTCACCGACACCCTTGGCCTTCATCGGCGAAGACAGCGGATCTGTCTCATCGAGGAAAATCACCTCCTGATGCGGAATATCGGCATGCACCGGCACCTCGTACCCGGCCAGATCATGGTTGACGAAAAACCCAAGTTTCTTGTCCACCGCCAACTCTTCCATCAACGCTGCACCGACGCCCATGGTCATCGCACCGATCACCTGACTGCGCGCCGAAGTGGGGTTGAGAATCCGTCCCGCCGCGCACACCGCGAGCATGCGTCGCACGCGTACTTCACCGGTGGCCGCGTCGACGGCGACCTCGACGAAATGTGCGCCGAAGGTCGACTGCTGATACTTCTCGGCCAGATCACCGAACTCGATGCTGTCCTCGCCGACCAGCGCGCCGCCTTCAGCCGCGTTGCGCAATGGCACGCTCTTGCTGCCGACGCGCACCTGACCGTCGATGAATTTGGCCTGGTCCGCCGCCAGCCCCAGTTTGCTCGCCACTGCTTCGCGCAGTTTTACGCACGCGGCATAGACCCCGGAGGTCGAGCAGTTACCGCCGAACTGGCCGCCGGAGCCGGCCGACACGGGGAAGTTCGAGTCACCCAGCCGCACCACCACCGCGTCGAGGCCAACGCCCATCATCTCGGCGGCAGTCTGCGCGATGATCGTATAGCTGCCGGTGCCGATATCGGTCATGTCGGTTTCCACAACAATCTTGCCGTCACGCTCCAAATGAACGCGGGCGCCGGACTTGACCAGCAGGTTGTTGCGAAACGCCGCAGCCACGCCCATGCCGATCAGCCAGCGACCTTCACGACGGCTGCCCGGTTGAGCCTTGCGCTGATCCCAGCCAAATTTCTCGGCCCCGGTCTGCAGGCACTTGATCAATTGCCGCTGGGAAAACGGCCGTTCGGTCTTCACCGGATCGACCTGCGTATCGTTGAGAATGCGGAATTGCACCGGGTCCATCTTCAGTTGCTCGGCCATCTCGTCCATGGCGATTTCCAGCACCATCAACCCCGGTGCTTCACCCGGCGCACGCATGGCGTTGCCTTCGGGCAAATCGAGCGGCGCGAGGCGCATGCTCACGCGACGGTTTTCGGCGGCGTACAGCAACTGGCTCGGTTGTGCGGCGAGTTCGACCTTGCCGTCGGCAAGGTTGCCCGACCAGCCTTCGTGAGCGATGGCGGTGAGCTTGCCGTCCGCCGTGGCGCCCATGCGGATGCGCTGAATTGTCGCCGGACGGTGCGTGGTGTTGTTGGCCATCTGCGGGCGGGCGAGGGCCACCTTCACCGGTCGGCCAGCCATGCGCGCACCGAGGGCGGCAAGAATCGCGTCGGCGCGGATGAACAGCTTGCCGCCGAAACCGCCACCGATATACGGCGAGACCAAACGAACTTTTTCCTTCGGTAGGCCGAGGGTTTTCGCAATGTCGCCGACACTCCACGCGACCATCTGGTTGGAGGTCCACAACGTCAGTTGATCGCCTTTCCACGCTGCCAATGTCGCGTGGGGTTCCATCATCGCGTGGGACTGGTCCGGGGTGGTGTAAGTCTGATCAAACTGCACCGGCGCGGCGGCAAAGGCCTTGTCGAAGTCACCATGATTGACGTCGGGCAACTCGTCTTTCGGCTCGACGCCCAAGTCTTTCACGCTGGCCAGATCGAATTTGCCTTCGACGGCTTCGTAATCGACCTTGACCCGTTGCGCGGCGGCGCGGGCCTGTTCGAAGGTCTCAGCGACGACCAGCGCGACGGCTTGCTGATAATGCTGCACTTCGGGACCGGCGAGCAGGTGGGCGGCGTTGTATTGACCCTTGTCGAGCTTGCCGGCATTCGCGGCGGTGACAATCGCCAGCACGCCCGGCGCGGCTTTCGCCGCGTCCAGATGAATGGCTTTGATCCGCCCTTTGGCGATGGCCGCATCGACCATGACACCGTAGGCCTGATTGGCGGCCGCTTCATGCTGCTCGTAGGCATACGTGGCCTGGCCGCAGGTTTTCAACGGCCCTTCGATGCGCTCGGTGGGTTGGCCGATGACCTTCAACTGGTCGATTGGGTTGGTGGTGGCGGGCGTGTCGAATTTCATGCTTCATCCCTCGCTTGCGCCAACACCGAGCCGAGCGTGCGCTCGACCAGGGTCAGTTTGAACTGGTTGTCGTGGGTCGGCGTGGCGCCGTCGAGCAGGCGTTCGCTGACGGCTTTGGCGCCTTTTGGCAGCAGCGCTTCGGCCGCTTCAACCCGCCACGGTTTCGGCGCGATACCGCCGACCGCAACGCGGCCGCTGCCGTCTTTTTGCAGGATCAGGCCGACCGAGACCAGCGCGAATGCGTAGGACGAACGATCACGCACCTTGTGATAAATGTGGGTGCCGCCGACGGGCGCGGGCAGTGTCACCGAGGTGATGAACTCGCCGGGCGTCAGGCTGGTTTCGATGTTCGGCGTGGTACCGGGCAACTGGTGAAAGTCGGCCATGGCGATGCTGCGGGTGCTGCCGTCGGGTTTCACCGTGTCAATCTGCGCATCGAGGGCACGCATGGCAATTGCCATGTCACTCGGGTGCGTGGCGATGCACGCGTCGCTGACGCCGATGATGGCGAGTTGCCGACTGACCCCGCCAATCGCCGCGCAACCGCTGCCGGGATTGCGTTTGTTGCAGGCTTGATGGGTGTCGTAGAAATACGGGCAGCGCGTGCGTTGCAGCAGGTTGCCGGCGGTGCTCGCCATGTTGCGCAACTGTCCGGAAGCCCCGGCGAGCAAGGCGCGCGAGAGCAGGGCGTAGTCTTTCCGCACGCGCATATCGGCCGCCAGATCGGTGTTGCGCACCAGCGCGCCGATGCGCAAGCCGCCCTCGGGCGTGGCTTCGATCTGATCCAGGCCGAGGTGGTTGACGTCGATCAGGTGCAGCGGGGTTTCGATGTCGAGTTTCATCAAGTCCAGCAGGTTGGTGCCGCCAGCGATGAAGCGTGCGCCTTCGACCTGTGCGGCTTGCGCAGCGGCAGCGGCGGGGGAGTCGGCGCGGCTGTAATTGAACGGTCTCATGCCGGTACCTCCGCGACTTCGGTAATGGCTTCTATGATGTTCGAGTAGGCACCGCAGCGGCAGATATTGCCGCTCATGCGCTCCTGAAACTCTCTGGCGATCAACTGCGGCGCCTCGGTGAGGCTCTCACTGACGTGGCTGGGGATACCGTCGCGGATTTCCTTGATCACTGACACCGCCGAGCAAATCTGCCCCGGTGTGCAATAGCCGCACTGATAGCCGTCGTGCTTGATGAATGCGGCCTGCATCGGGTGCAGATTGTCCGGCATGCCGAGGCCTTCGATGGTGGTGATCTCGCTGCCTTCGTGCATTACCGCCAGGGTCAGGCAAGAGTTGATGCGTCGACCATCGGCGATCACCGTGCAGGCGCCGCACTGGCCGTGGTCGCAGCCTTTTTTGGTGCCGCTCAGGTGCAGGTGCTCGCGCAAGGCATCGAGCAGGGTCGTGCGGGTGTCGACGTCAAGCGCACGCGGCTTGCCGTTGACGTTGATCGTCACTTTGCTCATGGCCGGTTGCTCCAGGTTGGCCGCATAGGCCTTGAGGCTGATAAACGGCGGCATCGCGAAGGCAGTGGCGGTCACGGCGCCGAGGATCAGAAATCCGCGTCGGGAAATCGTCATGGTTCGATTCCTTTTCTCTCTTCATCAGGGCAGCAGGGTCGTGAATGGCCCAAGCAGGCAGCCAGCGTCATCGCCGGTCTCGTTAAGGAGTGACTGCCGGAAAGAGGAAAAGGTTTTGTCGGATTTGCGCTATAGAGTTATGCGCACAGCTCATCAATCTTCTGCCTTACATACATCCCTGTGGGAGCGAGCCTGCTCGCGAAGAGGTCGGCCCAGCCAAAATCTTCATTGCCTGACCGGCCGCTTTCGCGAGCAGGCTCGCTCCCACATTTGAAATGTGTTCGGCCGGACTAATGCCCGCCCACCACCATCGAGGTAAATGGCGCCACATACGCCTGCAACGTCACCAGCCCGCCGACAAGAATTGCCAACACAATCGAGTGGAAGAACACATAGCGCAGAATCTCGCCTTCATGCCCGTACCAACGGGTCGCGGTGGAGGCGACCACGATCGATTGCGCATCGACCATTTTGCCCATCACCCCGCCGGAGCTGTTCGCCGCCGCCATCAGGATCGGACTGATCCCGAGCTGTTCCGACGTCACCCGCTGCAAGCCGCCAAACAACACGTTTGACGCGGTATCCGAACCGGTCAACGCTACACCCAGCCAACCGAGCAACGTGCCAAACATCGGATAGAAAATCCCCGTCGCCGCAAACGCCAGACCCATGGTCGCGTCGAGTCCCGAGTAGCGCGTGAGAAACCCCAGCGCCAGCATCGCCGCAATGGTGATCAACGAAAACCGCACCACCCACAACGTGCGCAGGTACTGCTTGATCAGTTGCGGGATGGAATAGCCCATCAGCAAACCGCCGACAATTGCTGCCAGCAGAATCCCGCTGCCGGTGGCGGTCAGCCAAGTGAATTTGTACACCGCTTCTTCCGCTTTCGGCGCGGCAACCACGGGCGGGACTTTTTCGATTTGCAGGTGCAGGCTGGTGAACGTCACCGCCGGGGCGAAAATCGGGTTGGCCTCGCGCAGCGGTTTGCCAGCGGGATCAAGCTTGGCCGACTGGGTGACCGGATCAATCGCGGGCCGGGTGTCGAACATATTCTTGAAGCCTTGAGTGCCCCAGGCAAAAACGAATACGGTGAGGATGATCCACGGCATCCACGCGCGCATCACCGCCGGGCGCGCCTGATCGCTGAACGCGGCGCTGGCAGTGATTTTTTCTTCCTCGACTTTGGAGTTGTCGACGCGCCCTGACAGCGCTGCCGAGGTGTGAATGGTCGCCGGTTTCCACACCTTCAAAAACAGCGTCAGACAGGCCATGGAAATCAGCGCGGCGATCACGTCCACCAACATTGGGCCGTGGTAGTTCGACACCAGAAATTGCGGGATCGCGAAGCTGACGCCGGCCACCAGAATCGCCGGCCAGATCTCCAGCATCTTGCGCCACCCGGCGAAGGCCCAGATCAGCCAGAACGGCACTAGCACCGAGAAAAACGGCAACTGCCGACCAACCATCATCGACAGTTCCATTTCATCCAGCCCGGTAACTTTGGCCAGCGTGATGATCGGCGTACCGAGTGCGCCGAATGCCACCGGCGCGGTGTTGGCGATCAGCGCCAGACCTGACGCGGCCAACGGCGAAAACCCCAGCCCGATCAGAATCGCCCCGGTCACCGCTACCGGCGTGCCGAACCCCGCCGCACCTTCGAAAAACGCACCGAAGCAGAACGCGATCAGCAACAACTGCAAACGGCGGTCATCGGTGATCCGCGCAAGGGAATCCTGCAGCACTTTGAACGAGCCGTTCTCGGTGGTCAGACGGTGCAGAAAGATGATGTTGAGGACGATCCAGCCGATTGGCAGCAAGCCATTCGCCGCACCGAACAACGCCGCAGAACCGGCCATGCTCGCCGGCATGCCGAAGGCAAAAATCGAAATCAGCAGGGCGGACGCCAGCGCCAGCAGCGCCGCGAGATGCGCCTTGACGTGGAAGAACGCCAGCGCCGCAAGCATCACCACCACCGGTACGGCGGCCATGAGCGTGGAGATCACCGGGTTGCCGAACGGGTCGTAAATTTGCTGCCAGACCATGGTCCACCTCTGCTTGTTGTTATTGAGGGCGCAGATCCATTGCGTGGTGCTTGGTTGCAAGGAGTATAGGTGGCGTTTCGCCGCCGCTCGGTCAGCGCGGGCTGGGCGACAAACGGTCGATAGTGGCCACTGAATCAAAGGCGTTTTGCCCGGTCGTATCTGCGGCTGCGCGCACCGCGTCCTGAAGGCGCGGGCAGCGTCGCCGATTCCGTCGTCAAGACCTTGGTTTTAGGGAAGTGTTGAATGAAGCGTGCAACAACAATACTGCTGACCGTGACCGCCGCCGTATTGCTCGGCGGCTGTGTCGCGGATTTTGATGATGACCACCGCCATGGCCGGCATTACGACCGCGATCATGGCCGCAATTACGACCACGACCGGCGCTGGGACGACCGCGATGATCGTCGCGACGGGCGTCGTTACTATCGTGATCGGGATGATGATTGACTGAGTTCTGCGCGCCCCATTAGTAGAACAGTCGCGCAGACGCGGGGGAGTGGACGCAATGATGGCAATTCAGTAGCATCGCCGTTTTTTTTCCCCTTCTCCCCCAAGGATGATCATGTCTGTGGCTTTGCTGTCGCGCCGTATACCCGTTGTTATCAGTGCAGTTCTGTCGGGCCTGCTGCTGTCGGGGTGCACCCAGTTGGGAACCTATCAGGATTCGGTCGCACCTGATGCCGCTAAGCTGCGCTTTGTCGCCAGCACCGATAACGCGTCGGTGGATTATTACGATGCAGAGCATTGCGATGGCCAGACCACCGGCTTGCTCAACAACCTGTTCATCGTCGACAGTGCGCGCCGGGTGGGCATGAGCGTGGCGCCCCCGGAAAAGGCCAAGAGCTACCTGGAAATCAAGCTGCCGCCCGACAAGGAAATGTACCTGAAGGTCAACACCCAGACCGGTTATGCCGTGTGCGGGTCGGGTTTCAGCTTCAAACCTCAGCGCGATACAGAATATGAGCTGACCTTCGACCTCAAGGGCCGCCAGTGTTCGACGCTGATGCAGCGCGTGCAGCGCATCGATGGCAAGGACGTACGCACGCCGCTCCCGATGAAACGCGAGGGGCTGGCGGCCTGTGCCGGGCGCAACCCGATCTTTCCCAAGCCGCCAGTGCTGCTGCCGGATACGCCGGAGCGGACGGTCATGATCGACCGCATCGTCAATGGCAGCCTCTTCGTGGTGTTGAAGTCCGACGCGAAGACGCGCGCCGCGACGACGTTTACGCCGGAAAAACTCGATTCGCTGGTCAGCGAGCGCAAGGCGAAAATGGGCTTTGAACTGCCAGACGATTACTGGGCGCTGTACCGTCAGAATCTAGACGCCTTCAACATTGAGGGTTCCGCGATTCCCAGCGAGGCGATCACCCGTTCCAGCGACGAGTATCGCAAACGTCTGCGCAGTATCGACGACAAGCGCTTGAAAGAATGGTCTGCCGTCGATGGTACTTCCGGCAAGCGTGGCAATGCGGTGCAGGCCGACATGGAAACCGGCATGATCACGTACTACTTCCAGTCGTCCAAGGAGGTCATGGGCGAAACCGTCATACGCCATCTCGACCGTATGGCCAAAATGGATGCGCAGTACAACGTCTGCTCGCGTTACGCCGAGTGCTGGAAGCGCTGAACGGCGCAATCATGATGTGAAAAAGCCCGCTGCGCCGATACGGCCAGTGGGCTTTTTTGTGCCTGTTGCAATTAAAAATGAGCGCTCGCCCGGACGCTGGATCGCGCAGGCACAGAGGCCTCGATGTCCAGCAAATGGGTGGCGAGAATGTCGCTCAGAAAACGGAACTGATCGTTGATGCCGACCACTTCATTGTTGAAATGATTCGTGGCGGCGGGCATCAGCAGATCTTCGAAATCTTCGTTGAACACCAGCGCTTGAGCCTTATGCGACACGGCGTGCTGGTCGTAATAGTTGCTGCCGAACACCGGGAAACTCACGGAGAGTGTGACGTGGGTGTGAATCATGTTGTGAACTCCTCGTTGTGTTTCGGATGGGTCAATCGTGCCTTTGATGGGCGGTGGGCGGAAGGCAATCGTGGCGATGGTGAATATCGATGGCAGTGATGGTTAGAGTTTTTGGGGTGTTGCTGATGGCCTTATCGCTGGCAAGCCAGCTCCCACAGGTTCTGAGGCGATCACAAAATCTGCGGCTGCTGGAAATCCTTGTGGGAGCTGGCTTGCCAGCGATGAGGCCGGTACATCCAACATCAGGCTCAATTGACACACCTATACTCAAATCTGCATCCCACTCATCTCAAGGACACCGCCACCGTGAACTCGCGTGCGCTGCTCGTCGCCGCACTGTTGTTGCTGGCCGGCTGCGCCACTTCGGCGCGGGCGCCGGTGTCAGCGCCGCAAGCCGTGTTTGTCTCGCCGGCCACCTGGCAGCAGATCGACCGGGAAATTGTCAGCGCTTCGCAGCAGTCCACCGAGCAAGTTAAAGTCTTTGCCCGCGGTTCGATGGAACATTGGCGCACTCGCGTCTATCAGCAAACTGAAGAAAATTTCATTCCGTGGTTCAGCAGCTACTGGACCCAGGAATGGCTGTCGATGAAAGTCAGTTGGTACACGATCAATGCCGGCGGTGAGCAAGATGCGTCAGCCAAGCGGCTGGCGGCGTATCTGCTTGAGCAATATCAGGAAAGAGTGCTGGCGCCGGTTGCGGTGGAGATCGATCCGGATGCGATTCTGGGGCAGGCGACGGCGTTCTATGCGCAGTTGATGGCGCAACAGATGCCGCTCATCGCCCAGCGTCATGGTGTGCCTGTCGCTCAGCTCAACGGGCGTTTGCAGAAAATCCCCGCCATTGCACTGGGCCCGCCGCCAGCGCGCGATGCTTCGTTGTTTCAAGTGATCAGCACGGAACCGTTGAACACCTTGCCGGCCTATGCCGCGTTGATCGACAAGATCCACACTGACGGCGGCGCCAAGGGCATTGCCTCGACCGATGCTGGCATGGCCCCGGTGGCCAAGCGCGCCAGTCAGCGGATGGAAGCGGAAATGGCCCCGCGCGGGGCCGCCAGTGCTGTAGCGGCCGCGGCGGGGAAACTGGCTGGAGGGCTGATCTCGGTGGGTGTGGCGGGGATCCGCGCGATCATCCAGGCCAATGACCGACCCGACAGCGAAGCGCTGATTCGCACCAGTCTGGGCAGCACCTTCGACAAAGCCTGGCTGAAACTGGTGCAGAGCCCGACGACTGGCGTTATGGCCGGCACGTTGCACCTGGCCGGGCAGGTCGAGCGCAATCTGGATAGGGTTGATGAACCGTCGGTCGGCTTGGGGGGGAATCGTGTCGAATGGCAGCCGCCGCAATCGACCAATCAGCAGATCGAACCCAACGTGCAAGGAGAGTGATCATGGCTTACATCGATATTTTCGTAGCGCCGGTGCCGACTGCCAATCGTGAGCAGTACAAAAAGCACTGTGAAATCGCGGCGAAACTGTTCAAGGAATACGGTGCACAGGATGTGATGCAGTGCTGGGGCGATGACGTGCCGGAGGGCAAGGTCACGTCATTTCCGATGGCGGTCAAACTCAAGGAAGGCGAGACGGTTTCATCCGGCTGGCTGATCTGGCCCGACAAGGCCACTCGGGACGCCGGCATGGGCAAAATGATGGAAGATCCGCGCATGCAACCGGACGTCAACCCGATGGGGTTTGATGGCCAGCGGATGATTTTTGGTGGCTTTAAAAATATCCTCGAACCCTGAAACCAGCGTAAATCTTTTGTACGAGTGAGCCTGCTCGCGATCGCGGTGGGTCTGTCAATGAAGCATTGAATGTGCGAACGCCATCGCGAGCAGGCTCACTCCTACAGGTATTGTGTTCACTCCGAGGGAGTGATTCTGCAGCTTTTACGGTTGCGGATCTGCTCGTCCGTCGGGCGTTCACGGACGAATTCGAAGCGCGGCTCGCCCTCGCTGTAATGCACCAGCCAGCCCCATTCCAGTTCGCTTTCATCCTGCCCGGGATTGGGCGGCCGGGCCCACCACGGTTCTTTGCTGAGGATCTCGCGCATGGTGGCCTCCGGTTGATGGCAATCCTTGAACTATAGCTTCCTGTCACGAGTCGTCAGATCAGGCTGTGTAGAATCCGGCGGATCACTTTGAACAGGGGAGCAGGGCCATGACCGAAGAAGCGAAGCGACTGTTTTTCGCCCTCGATTGCCCGGCGGTGCAACGCAAGGCAATTGCTCATTGGCGCGGGGAGTTGGGTTTGCGAACCGGTAAGCCGGTGCCGGCGGACAATTTCCACCTTACGCTGCTGTTTCTCGGCGCCGTGCCCTTGGCGCAGATCAACGAAGTCTGCGAGGCCGCCGGACAAGTGCGTACGCCGGGAGAGGCCTTGAGAATTCCGCTTGATCGACTGCAGGTCTGGCATCGCGCCGGGGTGTTGTCGCTCGCCCCCGAGCAGGCCCCGCAGGCGCTGCTGCGGCTGGTCTACGCATTGGAGCAGGCGATGTTGCCTTTTGGTTTTGAAGAGACGCCCCGCGAGTTTCGTCCGCATCTGACCCTCGCCCGAGACTACCGTGCGCCAGAGCCGGAATCCGCCACGCCGCCGGAGTTTTTCTTGCGTGCCGAACGCTTTGCCTTGTTCGAATCGCACAAGGGTCGCTATCGCATCCTGCAGGATTGGCCGCTGATTTGAGCGCACAAAAAAAGGCGCCCGAGGGCGCCTGAAATTCACCTTGACCGAGGAAGCCAGGTGAGGCCGTTCATTGCAGGGTGCAGCGGTGGTAAGGCGCTGCGTGAACGGGAAATTTTTACACTGATCGTTCTCACGCTCTGCGTGGGAATGCCTCTTGTGACGCTCCGCGTCACGCTTTGGGACGCAGAGCGTCCCGGACTGCGTTCCCACGCGGAGCGTGGGAACGATCATCGGCTCACTTACCGAGTTTCACCCGGGTCCAGCCACGGGTCATGATCCGCTGGGTGGCAATCGGCTGATCCGGCACCGCATACAGCGTCGCCATCACCGCTTGCGACGGGTACGAACCCGGGTCGTTGCGGATCGCTTCATCCACCAATGGCGTCGCCGCCGCATTGGCGTTGCTGTAGCCGTTGCTGTTGGTGATCTCGGCGATGATCTCCGGGCGCATCAGGAAGTCCATGAACAGGTAGGCGTTCTCGACGTTCGCCGCATCGCGCGGGATCGCGACCATGTCGTAGAAGCTGCCGGCGCCTTCTTTGGGAATGCTGTAGTCGATCACCACGTTGTTGCCCGATTCCACCGCGCGAGCCTTGGCCTGCAGCACGTCGCCGGAGTAACCGACCGCGACGCAGATGTTGCCGTTGGCCAGATCCGAGATGTATTTCGAGGAGTGGAAGTACGCCACGTTCGGGCGGATCTTCATGAACAGCGCCTCGGCTTCCTTGATGTGCGCGGTATCCTTGTCGTTCACCGGGTAGCCCAGGTAGTGCAGGGCGGCCGGGATCATTTCGGTCGGCGAATCGAGGAAACTGATGCCGCAGGCTTTGAGTTTTTCAGCGTTTTCCGGTTTGAACAACAAATCCCATGAATTGGTCGGGGCGTTGGCGCCGAGCACTTCCTTGACCTTGGCCGGGTTGAAGCCGATGCCGATCGAGCCCCACATATAAGGGAACGCGTGGGCGTTGTCCGGATCACTGGCGGCGGCGTTTTTCAGCAGCACCGGGTTGAGATTCTTCCAGTTCGGCAGCTTCGATTTGTCCAGCGTCTGATAGACGCCGGCCTTGATCTGCTTGGCCAGGAAACTGTTCGACGGCACGACCAGGTCGTAGCCGGATTTGCCCGCCAGCAAACGCGCCTCGAGGGTTTCGTTGCTGTCGAAGACGTCGTAGGTCACGCGGATGCCGGTCTCGTCCTCGAACTTCTTGACGGTGTCCGGCGCGATGTAATCAGACCAGTTGTAAACACGCAGCACCTTGTCGTTGGCCTGGGCGCCCATGACGATTGCGCCCATTAAGGACAGTGTCAGCAGAGTCCTGCCAAACATTTTCATCGGTACAACTCCATTCTTTTTATTCACGTTACGCAAAGCCCCCTCACCCTAACCCTCTCCCAGGGGGAGAGGGGGCTGACCGAGGGGCTGACTACATTTGTGTAGGAGCTGTCGAGTGAAACGAGGCTGCGATCTTTTGATCTTTCACATCAAGATCAGAAGATCGCAGCGTGCCGCAGCTCCTACAGGGTTATGCGGTGACGGCTTGTTGCGGTTGCTGCCACGACTCATTCGCCGTCTGATCCATCGCTTCCTGAATTGCCCGCTTGCGGTTGGCTTCTGCCTTGCGGCCGAAGTACCAGACCAGGAAGGTCACCAGCGACACCGCCAGCAGAATCAGGCTGGCCACGGCGTTGATCTCAGGCTTCACGCCCAGACGCACCGCCGAGAACACTTCCATCGGCAACGTGGTCGAACCCGGGCCGGAAACGAAGCTCGCCAACACCAGGTCATCCAGCGACAAGGCGAACGACATCATGCCGCCCGCCGCCAGCGACGGCGCGATCATTGGAATGGTGATCAGGAAAAACACCTTGAACGGTTTCGCGCCGAGATCCATCGCCGCTTCTTCGATCGACAGATCCAGTTCCCGCAAGCGCGCGGAGACTACCACCGCGACATAAGCGGCACAAAACGTGGTGTGGGCGATCCAGATCGTGACGATGCCACGCTCCTGCGGCCAGCCGATCAACTGCGCCATGGCCACGAACAGCAGCAACAGCGACAGACCGGTGATCACTTCAGGCATCACCAACGGCGCGGTGACCAGACCACCGAACAGCGTGCGACCCTTGAAGCGCGTGACGCGGGTCAGCACGAAAGCGGCGAGGGTGCCCAGCGCCACGGCAGCAATCGCGGTGTAGCAGGCGATTTCCAGCGAGCGCAGCACCGAGCCCATCAGTTGCGTGTTGTCGAGCAGGCCGACGTACCACTTCACCGACCAGCCGCCCCATACCGTCACCAGTTTCGAGGCGTTGAACGAGTAGATCACCAGAATCAGCATCGGCAGATAAATGAACATCAGGCCGAAGATCAGCATGAACTTGGAAAAACCGAAGCGTTTCATCCCCGTGCCTCCATCTCTTTGGCCTGGCTGCGGTTGAACAGCAGAATCGGCACAATCAGGATCAACAGCATCACCACCGCCAGCGCAGACGCCACCGGCCAGTCGCGGTTATTGAAGAACTCTTGCCACAGCACGCGACCGATCATCAGGGTCTCCGGGCCACCCAACAGTTCGGGAATCACGAACTCACCGACCACCGGAATGAACACCAGCATGCAGCCGGCAATAATCCCGTTCTTGGCCAGCGGCACGGTGATTTTCCAGAAGTTGTTGAAGTTGCTCGAACCCAGGTCCTGCGCGGCTTCCAGCAAGCTGCCGTCGTGCTTCACCAGGTTGGCGTACAGCGGCAACACCATGAACGGCAGGTAGGCGTAGACCACGCCGATATACACGGCCGTGTTGGTGTTGAGGATCTCGATCGGGTGGTCGGTGAGCCCCGTCCACATCAGAAACCCGTTGAGCAAACCGTTGTTGCTGAGGATGCCCATCCATGCGTAAACGCGGATCAGGATCGCGGTCCAGGTCGGCATCATGATCAACAGCAGCAGGACGTTTTGCGTTTCCTTGCCGGTCTTGGTGATCGCGTAGGCCATCGGGAAACCGATCAGCAGACACATCAGCGTGCTCAGCGCTGCGACTTTCAGCGAGCCGAGATAGGCCGACAGGTACAGCTCGTCTTCGCCGAGCATGGTGTAGTTGCCGATGTTCAGCAGCAGCTGGAATTTCTGTTCGGCGTAGGTGTAGATCTCCGAGTACGGCGGGATCGACAGCGCGGCTTCCGAGAAACTGATCTTCATCACCAGAAAGAACGGCAGCATGAAGAACAGGAACAGCCAGATGAACGGAATGCCGATCACCAGTTTTCGCCCGCTGGGCACCAGGCGCAGGAATTGCTGATTGAAGGTTTTCATGAGCGCAGTACCACGCCGCTGTCGTCTTCCCACCAGACGTAGACCTTGTCGTCCCAGGTCGGGCGCGCGCCACGGCGTTCGGCGTTGGCCATGAACGACTGGACGATTTTGCCGCCGGGCAATTCGACGTAGAACACCGAGTGACCGCCGAGGTAGGCGATGTCATGCACCTTGCCTTCGGACCAGTTGTAGCGGAACTCGGGTTGGGTGGTGCTGACGAGCATTTTTTCCGGACGGATCGCGTAGGTGACCGACTTGTCCTGCACTGAAGTGCTGACGCCGTGACCGACGTAGATCTTCTGCTGCAAGTCCGGGCTGTGGATGATCGCGTGACCTTCAAGGTCTTCCACCACGGTGCCATCGAAGGCGTTCACGTTGCCGATGAATTCGCAGACCATGCGGCTGACCGGGGCTTCGTAGATGTCGACGGGGCTGCCGATTTGCGCGATCCAGCCCAGGTGCATGATCGCGATGCGCTCAGCCATGGTCATGGCCTCTTCCTGGTCGTGGGTGACCATCACGCAGGTCACGCCGACGCGTTCGATGATCTGCACCAGTTCCAGTTGCATCTGCGAACGCAGCTTTTTGTCCAGCGCACCCATCGGCTCGTCGAGCAGCAACAGCTTCGGACGCTTGGCCAGCGAACGGGCGAGGGCGACGCGCTGACGCTGACCGCCGGACAACTGGTGCGGACGGCGTTTGGCGTATTGAGTCATATGCACCAGACGCAGCATTTCATCGACACGGGCATCGATTTCACTGGCCGGCAAACGGTCCTGCTTGAGGCCGAAGGCGATGTTCTGCGCGACGGTCATGTGTGGGAACAGCGCGTAGGACTGGAACATCATGTTGATCGGCCGCTCGTACGGCGGCATGTCAGTGATGTCCACGCCGTCGAGCAGAATCCGCCCTTCGGTCGGCCGCTCGAAACCGGCGAGCATGCGCAGCAGGGTCGATTTGCCCGAACCGGAGCCGCCGAGCAAGGCGAAGATTTCGCCCTGATGGATCTCCAGGGACACATCGTCCACTGCCACGGTTTCGTCGAACTTCTTGGTGACACGATCGACTTTCACCAGCACCTTTTTCGGTTGCTGATGACCTTCAAGTGCCTTCCTGTAAGTGCTGGAGGCGTTTGCCATGTGAAACTCCCAACAGGTTTCGTTCGCCGGGCCAATGTGGCCGGGCTTAAGTGGATTGCAAGCCTGTAAGCGCTGCTCCGGTCGAATCGCCGCAATACCCTGTGGGAGCTGGCTTGCCAGCGATGGCGGTGGGTCAGTCACCATTAATGTTGAAGGTGACGGCCTCATCGCTGGCAAGCCAGCTCCCACAGGGTTTTGCATTGTTCTGACAGGTATTGCACTTACCGATCCGGCTTGTTCGGCGCCGCCGTCCTGGCTGCCTGGGTCGTACTTGTTGTTATTACGGGTGTTGTTGTTCACGAATGACGGATGCGCAAAGGCACACCCGACGTCCGTGGGGGCAGTAAATCGTTACGAATTCTTGGGTTGGATCAGCGCTGGTTGCGCCGCGCCGCCCGTTGCCGACAAGCCGCGCCGAATGCCTGGAAAATCTTCAAGTAGTTCGGGTTATCGAGCACTTGCCATTCCGGGTGCCATTGCACGCCGAGGGCGAAGGTCGGGCTGTGCTCGACCGAGATCGCCTCGATCAAGCCGTCCGGCGCCACCGCTTCGGCACGCAAGCCGGGAGCGAGGCGATCAATGCCCTGGCTGTGAATCGAGTTGACCTGGAACTCGCCGGGCAATCCCAGCGCCTCGAACACGCCGCCAGCAAGCACGGTCACCGCGTGAGCCGGCGCGTATTGCACGGCCACATCAGGGCTGTCGGCTTCACGGTGATCAAGCATGCCTGGCAGCTCATGCACCTTCTGATGCAGGCTGCCGCCGAACGCCACGTTCATTTCCTGGAAGCCCCGGCAAATGCCGAGCACCGGAACGCCCGCCGCGATGGCTGCACGTAATAAAGGAAGGGTGGTGGCATCCCGCGCCGGATCATGATCCGTGCCGGGTTCGCTGGCCGGGCCTTGATAGTGGAAGGGCTCCACGTTCGAGGGCGAGCCGGTCAGCAGCAGACCGTCGAGTTGACCGAGCAGGTCTTCGATTTCAGTCAGCTTGCCAAGGGAAGGAATGACCACTGGCAGCCCGTTAGCGCCAACGCTGACAGCACGTACGTACTTGTCGCCGCTGATGTGATAGGGGTGCAGGCCAATCTGTTTGACGCAGGCAGTAACGCCGATCAATGGCTTGAATGCCATTTTTATTCACCTCGAAGTTTGACACTTGAACGAGCTTTTCCGGAGCTTAGCCTCGTTGATTTTAATTAACAACTGCCATGTAAAAAATTCTAAACGCCGTTCATCAAATCTTCATGATTCTCGGGGCTGTGGCGCCTGTATTGGCACGCAAGTGTTAAAAAAAGCCCGAAAAATAAACCCTGAACGGCCATCTGTTCGCTATTGACTTCACTTTGCCGTTCGGGTTGACTGGCTCGGCGAAACAGCAGTGAACATAATAATTAACAGCTAAATAGGTGCATCATGTCGGTCCCTCTGCGTACCGTTCAACTCAACGAAGCAAACGCATTCCTTAAGAAATATCCTGAGGTTTTGTACGTCGACCTTCTGATTGCGGATATGAACGGTGTGGTGCGCGGCAAGCGTATCGAACGCACCAGTCTTCATAAGGTTTACGAGAAAGGCATCAACCTGCCGGCCTCGCTTTTCGCGCTCGACATCAACGGCTCCACGGTGGAAAGCACCGGTCTGGGTCTGGATATCGGCGACGCTGACCGCATCTGCTACCCGATCCCCGGCACCCTGAGTATCGAGCCGTGGCAGAAGCGCCCAACCGCACAACTTCTAATGACCATGCACGAGATCGAAGGCCAGCCGTTCTTCGCCGACCCGCGTGAAGTGCTGGCCAACGTCGTGCGCAAATTCGACGACCTCGGCCTGACCATCTGCGCGGCATTCGAACTCGAGTTCTATCTGATCGACCAGGACAACGTGAACGGTCGTCCGCAATCGCCACGTTCGCCGGTGTCCGGCAAGCGTCCGGTGTCGACTCAGGTGTACCTGATCGACGACCTCGACGAATACGTCGATTGCCTGCAAGACATCCTCGAAGGCGCGAAAGAGCAGGGCATCCCGGCTGACGCGATCGTCAAGGAAAGCGCCCCGGCGCAGTTCGAAGTCAACCTGCATCACGTCTCCGACCCGATCAAGGCGTGCGACTACGCCGTCCTGCTCAAGCGTCTGGTGAAGAACATCGCCTACGACCATGAGATGGACACCACCTTCATGGCCAAGCCGTATCCGGGCCAGGCGGGCAATGGTCTGCACGTACACATTTCGATCCTGGACAAAGAAGGCAACAACATCTTCGCCAGCGAGGATCCCGAGCAGAACGCCGCACTGCGTCACGCGATCGGCGGTGTGCTGGAGACCCTGCCTGCGCAAATGGCGTTCCTCTGCCCGAACGTCAACTCGTACCGCCGCTTCGGCGCGCAGTTCTACGTACCGAACTCGCCGAGTTGGGGTATCGATAACCGCACCGTTGCGGTTCGTGTGCCAACCGGGTCGGCCGATGCTGTGCGTATCGAGCATCGCGTCGCCGGTGCTGACGCCAACCCGTACTTGCTGATGGCTTCGGTGCTGGCCGGTATTCACCACGGTCTGACCAATCAGATCGAGCCGGGCGCCCCGGTGGAAGGCAACAGCTACGAGCAGAACGAACAGAGCCTGCCGAACAACCTGCGCGACGCACTGCGCGAACTGGACGACAGCGAAGTCATGGCCCGCTACATCGACCCGATGTACATCGACGTGTTTGTTGCGTGCAAGGAAAGTGAGCTGGCCGAGTTTGAGAACTCGATTTCTGACCTTGAGTACAACTGGTATCTGCATACGGTGTGATTGGCTGAGGCCCTCAAAAGCTGAAGAGCCCCTCACCCTAACCCTCCCGAAACGTCGGACCGCCCGGAGGGAGAGGGGACTGATTCGGGGATGCTCGGGGAATCCGCCGACCTGAACGATTTTTGCCGAATCTATATTCGACTCGGTCGTTCAGGTCGGTGTATCTCCCAAGACAACTCGGTCGGTCCCCTCTACCCACGGGAGAGGGCTAGGGTGAGGGCAGCCATCTCAAACCAGACACAACACCCCGACACCCCCAATCCCCCCCTTGTCGAGCCACAACAATGACAACGACCCGCAACGACTGGGAACAACGCTTCCAGTCCCTGACCATCGAAGCCCGCGCGTTCATCAACGGTGAATACCGCCCGGCCATCAGTGGCGACACGTTTGAATGCCTGAGCCCCGTCGACGGGCGTTACCTCGCCTCCGTGGCCAGCACCGATGAAGCCGACACCAACCTCGCCGTTGAAGTCGCGCGTCAGTCTTTTGAATCCGGCGTGTGGGCGAAAAAAGCCCCGGCCGAGCGCAAGCGCATCCTGATTCGCTTCGCCGATCTGATCCTGCAGAACCAGGAAGAGCTGGCGCTGCTGGAAACCCTCGACATGGGTAAACCGATCAGCGATTCGATGAGTATCGACATCCCGGCGACCGCCAACGCGATCCGCTGGAGCGCCGAAGCCATCGACAAGATCTACGACGAAGTCGCCGCCACACCCCACGACCAACTCGGCCTCGTCACTCGCGAGCCGTCGGGCGTCGTTGCGGCGATCGTGCCGTGGAACTTCCCGCTGATCATGGCCAGCTGGAAATTCGCGCCGGCCCTGGCGGCGGGCAACTCGTTCATCCTCAAGCCTTCGGAAAAATCGCCGCTGACGGCGATCCGCATTGCTCAGCTTGCGCTGGATGCCGGCATTCCGAAAGGCGTGTTCAACGTGCTGCCAGGCTTCGGCCACACTGTCGGCAAGGCGCTGGCGTTGCACATGGACGTCGACGTGCTGGCCTTCACCGGCTCCACGGCGATTGCCAAGCAACTGATGATTTATGCCGGGCAAAGCAACATGAAACGCGTCTGGCTCGAAGCCGGGGGCAAGAGTCCGAACGTGGTGTTTGCCGACGCCCCGGACTTGCGCGCGGCAGCACAAGCAGCGGCCGGCGCCATTGCCTTCAACCAGGGCGAAGTCTGCACCGCTGGTTCGCGTTTGCTGGTCGAGCGTTCGATCCGCGAGCAGTTCATTCCGCTGTTGGTGGAAGCGTTGCAAGCGTGGAAACCGGGTCATTCACTCGATCCGGCGACCACCGTCGGTGCCGTGGTCGATCAGCGTCAACTCGACAATGTGCTGCGCTACATCAGCATCGGTCGCGAGCAGGGCGCCGAACTGATCGCCGGCGGCCAACGCACCCTCGAAGAAACCGGCGGCCTCTATGTGCAACCGGCGCTGTTCGACGGCGTGACCAACGCGATGACCATCGCCCAGGAAGAAATCTTTGGCCCAGTGCTGTCGCTGATCACCTTCGACACCGCCGAAGAAGCGCTGCAGATCGCCAACGACAGCATCTTCGGCCTCGCCGCCGGCGTCTGGACCAGCAACCTGAGCAAGGCGCACACCTTCGCCCGTGGCCTGCGTGCCGGCAGCGTCTGGGTCAACCAGTACGACGGCGGCGACATGACCGCACCGTTCGGTGGCTTCAAACAGTCGGGCAACGGCCGCGATAAATCGCTGCACGCGTTCGACAAGTACACCGAGCTGAAAGCGACCTGGATCAAGCTCTGACTCTATTACAGCGGTGGTCGCCTTTGATTGGCGGCCCTCGGAGAAACGTATGAAACAGCAACACGTAAACAGCTACTACGCCGCCACTCGCAATGAAGTCATCGACTTTCCGGTTCTGGAAGAGTCGGTCGAGTGCGACGTCTGCATCATCGGCGCTGGCTACACCGGCCTGTCTTCGGCGCTGTTCCTCACCGAAGCCGGTTACAAAGTGACGGTGCTGGAAGCGGCGAAAGTCGGCTACGGCGCCAGCGGTCGCAACGGCGGTCAACTGGTCAACTCCTACAGCCGCGACGTCGACGTGATCGAAGAGCGCTACGGCGACAAGACTGCAGAAATCCTCGGCAGCATGATCTTCGAAGGCGCCGACATCATCCGTTCGCGCATCAAGGAATACGACATCCAATGCGACTACCGCCCGGGCGGTATCTTCGCAGCGATGAACAAGAAACAACTCAACGGTCTGGCCGAGCAGAAGCGCGGCTGGGAGCGTTATGGCAACCGCAATCTGAAGATGCTCGACGCGGCTGAGATTCGTCGTGAAGTCGGCTCCGATGCTTACGTCGGTGGTCTGCTCGATATGCAGGGCGGCCACGTGCATCCGCTGAATCTGGCGCTCGGTGAAGCGGCTGCGATCACGCGTTTGGGCGGCAAGATTTACGAGCAATCAGCGGCTGTAGAAATCAAATACGGCGAGCCTAACGTCGTGCGCACCGCCAAAGGCCAGGTCCGCGCCAAGTACCTGCTGATCGCCGGCAACGCTTATCTGCCGCAAGGTCTCGACAACCGCGTGACCGCGAAAAGCATGCCGTGCGGTTCGCAGATCGTCGTCACCGAGCCGTTGACCGAAAAGCAGGCGCGCAGCCTGATCACCAACAACTACTGCGTCGAAGACTGTAACTATCTGCTGGATTACTACCGCCTCACCGCCGACAACCGTCTGCTTTACGGCGGCGGTGTGGTTTACGGCGCGCGGGAACCGGACGACATCGAACAACTGATCCGCCCGAAGATCCTCAAGACCTTCCCGCAGCTCAAAGACGTCAAGATCGACTACCGCTGGACCGGCAACTTCCTGCTGACCATGTCACGCATGCCGCAATTCGGCCGCATCGAAAAGAACGCCTACTACATGCAAGGCTACAGCGGCCACGGCGTCACCTGCTCGCACCTGGC
Organism: Pseudomonas sp. B21-041; assembly: GCF_024748675.1. Classification (NCBI taxonomy): domain Bacteria; kingdom Pseudomonadati; phylum Pseudomonadota; class Gammaproteobacteria; order Pseudomonadales; family Pseudomonadaceae; genus Pseudomonas; species Pseudomonas sp. B21-041. The sequence continues at coordinate 3,805,560 of NZ_CP087175.1, read as the reverse complement.
CGGCAAACTGATCTCGGAAATGATCCGTGGCGACGCCGAACGTTTCGACGCTTTCGCGTCCTTGCCGCACATGCCAATGCTCGGCGGCCGCACCTTCTCCGCGCCACTGACCGCCCTCGGTGCTGTCTACTACTCACTGCGCGACCGTTTCGGCATCTAAGTTACCTCCCCGGCGGCGGCCCCCAAGACCCCGCCGGTTTTTCTTATCGCAACACTCCCTGATATCCAAATGTGGGAGCTGGCTTGCCAGCGATGAGGCCAGCAAACACAACATCAATCCGACTGAAACACTAAAGATCAAATTGTAGGAGTGAGCCTGCTCGCGATGAGGTTAGAAAAGACACCATCACTCCCGCTGACACACCACAAAACCTGTGGGAGCTGGCTTGCCAGCGATGGCGGTCTTTCAGCAAAAGGGATGTTGAATGTGCCACCCAATCGCTGGCAAGCCAGCTCCCACAGGTTTTGTATTCAGCCCAGAATTACCACCGGCAGGTTCATTTCACCCACCGTCCATCGAACCTGCTGAGCAACACCGGCAAACGTGATTTAATAGCCGCCTTTCACGGTTCCGGGACACGGGAGCAACGTGATCCGCGCCCCTCGCGCGGCACCCGCCACCCACCCCCATCGCCCTTAAGTCGTTCTCACATAAGGCTGTCATGGATACGGGTTCTCGACTCAAACTAGTACGCGAAAGCTACAAACTCTCCCAGCGCGAGCTGGCCCGGCGTAGCGGCGTGACCAATGCCACCATCTCCCTGATCGAACAGAATCGCGTCAGCCCCTCCGTCAGCTCACTGAAAAAGCTGCTCGAAGGCATACCGATGTCCCTGGCCGACTTCTTCACCTTCGACCAACCCCCGCGCGAACACCAATACGTCTTCCGCGCCAACGAACAACCCGACCTCGGCCGCCATGGCTTGCGACTGCTGCTGATCGGCGCCTCCGTACCCAGCCGGCAGATGCGCTTGCTGCGCGAGCAATACGCACCAGGCGCGAGTTCGGGGGAAGAGCCGATTGTGCATGCTGAGGGCGAGGAGTGTGGGTTGGTGACGCGGGGCACGGTTGAGTTGACCGTGGATGGGTCGGTGAGTGTGTTGAATGCGGGGGATGGGTATTACTTCCCGACCACGCTGCCGCATAAGTTCCGGAATATCGGGGCGGATGAGGCGGAGATTATTAGTGCGAATACGCCGGCGAATTTTTAATCATAAGTGGCTAGGCCAACCCTTTGAATTATCTTGATTCGTTCGAATACTTCACTTTAGGAGGATTGATAAGATAAGTGACTCTTCGGTAATTTTGTACATAGGAGTCACTTATCTCAGAAGCTTTTACATTAGAATTTTTTTCCTATCGCGATCAAAAAATCAGCAACAACTCCTAAGTATGATTGAGCATGGGCTGGCAGTGACGAGGGTAGGGGCACATCTGCTTGGTAGCCGTATCCTTCGAATAGTTTGGCGGAATCGAATAAAGATGCAAAAACCTGTGACTTAGAGAAGAACTCTGCAAGAACATCGGCTTTGACATCGGATGCTTGATCGGCAAGTTCTCGCTCAAGAGTTTGTGATAAGCCCGGTTGGGTGACAACACTTCCTACCAAAGCGGATGCCATTTTTCCAACTTTTAGTGTGAATGATTTTCCTGCGGATCCATATCTAAAGCCATTGTCTAGTAATTGTTTTCTTTGGTCGTGCTCAGCGGCAACATGTTCGCGCAAAATAAAATCTATACATATCAGTAAATGAGAAACTGATATGTATATCATTCGCCAAGTGGGCGCAGAGTCAGAGTGGTTGTTGATTTCGCTCATGTAGTAATCGATGTCGTTTAGCCAAGCATTGGCACCATCGAAGTTTAATGAGTCAAGTATTCTTGATTTGCTTGATTCGTATCTGCCGCGCCAGTCGCCTCCAAGCTTTCCTAGAGAGTGTTTTTCAATTTCAGATACAAGATCTTCTTCGTTAATTCGTGCTAAGTGGCTTCTTTCACTTTTATTTAATCGGGTGAGAAATCTTCCATCTAATACTTTGACTTTATGTTCGAGTCCGAATTCTCGTACATCAGGGCGTAAGTCAGTAGTTGCAACCATGCATCCGTCTAAACCTAATACTTGCTGTAGACCTTTTGCCCAGAATATACGCTCTATAGCTTGAGGCGTTTTTTTGTTTTTTATATCAACATTAAGCCGCTCGCGACCAAAGGCAGAGCTTTTGCCGTAAATAAATAGATCGATATCCGTAATGTCAAATTGATTGTATTTGAATTTGCATCCTCTGACGACAAAGTAACCAATACTCAAGAAGTAATTTCGTACGGTTTCTTCTGCGGCAGAGCCTTTCAGGAGTTGCTGGCTCATCGATTAAGTCCACCTGTCCTGATTTCGTTTAGTAAGTTGCGCGTCTTGAGTTTGACAGCATCTGTCGAGTTTTTTCTGCATACGTCGCGTGTTGTCTCAGGCGCGGTATACGAAGTTACTTTTGCTCCTGGCAGATTATCAACCGCTTCGCCAGTAATATTTCCGCTTTGAATGACTGAGAGTGCTAGGCGCCCGACTTCTGGTTTCAAAAGTTTCATGTTAAACATGCCACCTGTGGCTGGAATCACCTTGACAACGCCTTTATATTCCAAGGCTTGGTAATCATTGCCGATCGCAGTTGCGGGGCCCACTGTTCCACCGTCAATTAATTTTTGCATCAATAATGATATTGCGGTTATTTTTCCGCGATAGTAAGTGCTTACAGTCATTCCGTATGTAAGTGAAGCAACCAAGGCCTTAGCTAAATCAAGTGCATCATCGGCAATTGTACTAGTGAATTTTGAGAACGCAGCTGGTCGAGTTACAAAAGAACTTTTCCCACTTTCATTTCCAACGACGTTTACATCAAACATACCTATCGAATGTAGTTGGGAGAAAAGCTTTTCTCCTAGAATTTTTGTGATTGAGGCTAATGGAAGGCAGCCTGATGCATTCAATCTTGCATTCACTTCATTTAGGTTCTGTGTTTCGCTTGCGTTGAGTGTGCTTAATACAGCACTGATTTTTCGTGCGTCCTCTCTGCGAAACAAGTTCCCATTGAAAATTAGTTTTTCCGTAGCGGAAATAGCTTCCGTATCAAAAAAGCCTATGTTGCTGCCAAGTTGCAGGGTCGACTCTGCATCTGCTTTAGCTATTTTAAAAGTGTCAGAGATGAAGTCTACCGCTAGTGTGCTAGTGATTGGTAAGTCAGACGTAGTTTCAGAAAGGCTGATGACTGCGTCTTCGTAACTTTCTCTGTCGCTCTCTTCGAATATTGTAGCTGTGTGACTTAAGACTTCTTTTCCTGTAAGGCCCAGAACTTCAATGGCGCCTGTACCTGCCAAAATTAATTTTTGTCTTTCGAACTCTGCGATGATTGCCGGGACTTCCGTCTTTGGACTGATGTAATTAGCCCTTGCAAGTGCATCAAGACGCTTATGCGTTATCTTCTCCTGGTTTTCTGCAGATATTGCAGATAAGAATTTACCGCATTTTCCCGCAAACCCTATTGCATCAAAATCTTGATTCGTGGTTGCTTGAAGTTTTTGGCCATGCTGAATAATCCATGCACCTTTAATATTTTTTTCCATTCCCTATCCGCATCCTGTCGTCTGTCAGCGCTTCCTCACCTTTATCTGGTGAGGTTGAATCCCTTATGAACCAGGGGGGCACTTTTGATGATTGCAGATTGCCATCTCCTTATCAATATAGACTTAATGAGGTTCTTCGCTGAAATGGGCTATTGGTGCTGCTAATTTTAGGCCGAGTTAGAGTCTGGAAAACGCATTTCAGATCAACTGCTGGAAGCATCATATTCTCGACCATTTTTTGCGGCTACATCTCTTTCGCATCAAACCCCCGCTGCTCAATCACCCGGAACACATCACTCACGTCCTGCACCATGATTCTGGCGATGTTGGTCACGGTGTTGATGTCATGCTCGGCATGATCGGGGAGGCGGGTACAGGCGATGAGGTCAAGGTATTTGAGGACGGCGTTGAGGCGTTCGGCGGCGCAGGCGTGGAGGTCGCGTAGTGGTGCGTTGGCGTCGATGAGGAGAACGGGGTGGTCGGTGGCGGGGTGGGACATGTGGGCGTAGTGGTGGAGCGGTGTTTTGATCGTCATAGGTTGCACTCTTCAATGGGTCAGGAAGTGCCACCTTTCTGCTGCGAAACAAATGGGTGGCAGCTGTATGCGGGTTCGCAGACCGGAGAAGAGTCAAACCGGCAGACCCGAAGGTCTCCCACACACAGCCGCCATAAAATGAAGCGGTGGCGGATTTTGCCACAGTTGTCATTTGGCGGTGTGTGTCACTTCTGAGGGCTGCGAAACCCATCGCTGACTGCGGTCGGCGACAACCTCACTCTAGGCAGCAATTTCAGCCGCCACAACCGACCTGTAGGACGTGAAGCCCGTACCCGTGGCGAGACAGCTTGCTCCCGCTCGGCGACGCATCCGTCGTAATTCGGGGCGTGCGGTATCTCTGAGAGAAACGGACTATCCGGTTTTGGCGCAGCTTCGCAGCCCAGCGGGAGCAAGCTCTCTCGCCACATGGGGTGTTTTCCTACGAAGTTTTCAGACATCGAAATGGCGCGAGCCTTTTGGGCGATAACCATTCGTCCGGCGCACCGCACGTTCGCCGTAAACCTTCTTCCAATGCTGTAACTCACCCAGCAAAGGAAGAGCCACCATGCTGAACCATAAAATCGCGGTGTTTACCCTCGCGGCATTGCTGTCCGGCAGTTCGCTGTACGCGATCGCGGCTGGCGAAACGCCGACTCCGACAGCCAACGACGGCAACAGCCAGACTCGTGAACCGGCGTCTCCAGCCACCAATGCCGACCCGGATGCCGATTCGCTGCCCAAGGGTGGTGATGGTGGCAAGACCGACAATGGGCCGGTGCCTTCTGCCTCCAAACCCAGCCCTGCGGGTCAACCGTCCGGTAGCAGCAGTGGTGGTAATGGCGGTGGTTAACGGAAATCGCGCACTAAAAAGCCCGGTTTTTTAAGCCGGGCTTTTCTTTGTCTGTCGCAAGCGTGGATATCAGTCGTTTACTTCGTTTTCCAATGCCCGCCGCCATTCTCACAATCAATCCGCGCCTGCGCCAAATGTTCCACGTCGTAGTAATACGTGGTCACTTGTGCGTTGTCGGGGATGTTTAGGGCTTTGGCGTTTTTGTCTTTGCTGGTTGAGTGCGGGTTGGCCAGGGATTCCTGGGTGATCGTGGCGATACACCTGGCCTGGTAGTGATCGGCGCAATGTTCAACCTTGGTTTTTGTGCTGTTGAGCATGTCTTTGCTTTCGTTGCTGCACGACCAGTCGATGGAGTTGACGGGCATGCCTTCGTATTCATAACAACTGTGGGTTTCCACCGCTGGTACCGAGGCGCTGGAGGATTGGGTCTGGACGTCGCAGCCTTCGGCCATGACGCAGGTGGGGATGATGGCGAAGGTGGCGATCAGAAGCAGGAAGCGAATGTTCATCGGGGTTTCCTCTTCAATGGCGCCGTGTCTGATCGGTGATTTGGCGCTAATACAGATTCGAGATTCTGTGGAGGAGGGAGGTTCCATCGGGTTTTTGATTTGCTCCCGTCGCGTACACTGCGAAACAATCAGAAACATTAGCGCCCAAGGAATGGAGCATCACCATGATGGTCATCGGTAGCCGCAACAACGCTCCCACGACGCAACACAAAACCCACGACGTCTACATTTTCAGCATCGACCTGTCCCGGCCGGCCACGCCTTTGTGTTTCGAGCAGTCAATAGGTGGCGGGCATGCCGAGCAGGGCGGTGCGCGATGGTTGGCGCTGGATGAGCTGGACGCCTGGCCCGGCGATTGGCGTGAGCATCTGAACAAGGCTGATTGTGCCTGGGTTGCCGAATTGATCGATGCTCATCCGAAAGCCGATCAGGCTACCTTGGTGTCGTTGATTCTTCAGCGTCATTCCGGGCCTGCGGAGCCAGTCGGACGATTGAAAGCAATCGGCAACTGGCTCAAACGCAACATCCATGTCGGCGGCCGCTACGGCGTCTAACCCTCGGAGACTCCCATGATCCAGACCCTCGAACGCGCTATCGCCATTGCCGCTACGGCTCATGCCGGGCAGGTCGACAAGGGCGGTGCACCGTACATTCTGCATCCGTTGAAAGTCATGTTGCGCATGAGCACGCAGGAAGAACGAATCGTCGCCGTGCTGCACGATGTGGTTGAGGATTGCGGTATCAGTCTCGATGATTTGCGCAAGGAAGGCTTCAGCGAAGAGGTTTTGAGCGCTATCGAGTCAGTGACCAAAGTGTCGGGCGAATCCTATGAAGACTTCGTTGACCGCGCCGCGCAGAACCCGATCGGCCGGGTGGTGAAACTGGCGGATCTGGAAGAGAACAGCGACCTGTCGCGGATTGCCTCGCCGAGTTGGGAGGATCTAGAGCGGATCGAAAAGTATCGGCAGGCAATTGGACGGTTACGCTGATAAAGAAAAGTTAACGCTGATTTTTTTGGTGCATTTGTGAAAAAAACAATTGAAAAATTACCCTTTGAATTGCTTCGGTCGAATAAATGGGAGAAACCATGGGACAGTCATGTCGCAGAGCAGATAAAGCTTACCGGGAATTTTGACGATATCATAAAAGGTCATCCGGATTTGGCGGATATGCCGAAAGTGGCTGCGAGGAAAGAAGTTGCGAAAAGTATTTATGCTGCCGGTAAGCAGCCAGATTTGTTAGCTCAGCGATTCGATCCAAAGACTGTAATGGGCTCTGTCGGAGAGGCATTGACAGAGTTGTTGTTACCAGGTGAAGAGGTACCTGTAAATAATCCGGGGCATGATGTCAGCTATAACGGCAATTATATTGAGGTGAAAAGCACAGTTGGATCTCGTGTGAAGCTAAGTAATGTGCAGTATCAACAAGCTCATTTTTTGATAATGCATCGGTTTCATCGAGAACTTGGGACTTATTATAATTCTTATCTCATCCCTGTTGATATTATACGTTGGCACAAGCCTGACAGAGCAACCAATGTTACTGTTGATATTAAAAAGGATGTTTGGGCGCGAGAGTTGACTATTACGCCTGATAGAATAGTAGGTTTTTATGAGTTAATAAATAAATATACTGTCGAGGGCAGAGGCTTTAAGTCCTGTGAGGGATGCTCCAATAAGATTCTAACTGTCGAAGGAATAAATCTTTCTGCGATTACAGACCCTTGCAAAAAATGTACATGGGATAAATGGGAGAAGCGCTATGCTTATTACTCCATTGATATACCAGTAAGAGCGAAAGCAAAAGGTTCGGTGACTGTTCCAAGTACTTTCCGCTTTATGCTGGAGCGTAGAGAGAAATTTGATGAAGATTGGAGTTTTTCTTTTAAGCGAAAAATAAAGGACGGAATGCGGTTTACGGGTAGTGCACCTGCTAGAATGCACGTGGTAAGTGAGGGTGCAGCTATTCATTTTTCCCCGGCTCTATACCCAAGTTCCAGCGTTCAAGTAAAACCTGTCGATTTTGATTTTTGCGATTTTTACAGAGAAATGCAGAGCTACTATGGAAGTGAAGTTGTCCTGCGAGAGTTTTATTTTGGTTATACAGCGACTGAAATTCAGGTGATGGTGAAGGTTGGAATGGCTCAAAATCATGGAGATGGGATGTACAATAAATTTTCCCGACTTGACGTGCATGGGCTTCATCCAAGTTTGATTAAGTTGTTGAATAAGCTGGATGCTTTTAAATTGTCGATCGAAACAGTGGGGCAGTCTGCTTCGCAGGTGACTGGCTGATTTGGTTTGAGTCAGCCGTTGTACAGTATTCCAGAAAGTTACTGCTTGACCAATATTGGACGACTACCCTTTGATAGCCAGGAAGGCGACTATGAAATCCATTCTCTGTTTGTTGATGGCTGCCGGTTTCGGCGCGCTGTTGCAGTTCGAAGGCGTACCCCATGGCCTGCTGTTGGGTTCGATTGTCGTTACCGCATTGTTTGCCAGCAAAACTGGTATCGCGCCGGCAACTCCTTATGGACTGGGCTACATCCAGGTCACGCTGGGCATCGCCACCGGGCTGATGTTCGAAGCGTGGGACAGCGAGACGGCCTCGACGATGTTGCCGAGCCTCGGCGTGTTGCTGATTTGCCTGGCAGTGCAGATCGCATTGGCCGGATGGTGGCTGACGCGCGGTGCAGGCTGGAACCGCACTGATGCGCTGTTGGCGGTTTATCCCGGTGCGCTGGCCGCAGTGTTCGATCTACTCGAGTCGGAAAAGGCGTCGAGCAAGGTCATCATCGTGCATCTGATGCGCTTGCTGCTCATCACGGTGTTGGTGAGTTTCTTGATTCCCGGTCAAGCCGCTGCCGTGGCGGTTGCCGATGGTGATCCTTTAACGACAGGCATGGCACTGACCGCGTTTTCGGTGATCGCGTTGAGCGTGCTGCTCGGGCGCTTACTGCTGGTGATCGGTGTACCGGCGCCGTTCATGCTCACGGCGATCATCATTACGGCGGTGTTTGTGAAATCGGGATGGTTGCACGGGTTTCACATGCCGGACTGGAGTTTGAATCTTGCGGCGCTGATTCTCGGCGTGCGGATCGGCTCACGGTTTCAAGGTCTCGGCTTCGCGGAGCTGACGCGTCACGGCCGCACGGCGTTGGTCTCGGTTGGTTTGATGATCGTGGTCGCGGCGGTGTTTGCTGAAGTCGCGGCACGCTGGTTGGGCAGCGATCCGCTGTCGCTATGGCTGGCGTATATGCCGGGGGCGATTGAGACGATTGCGATTGTCGCGTTTGGTGGCGGGCTGAATGTGGTGTTTATTCTGACTCACCATCTGAGCCGGATGGTGTTGCTGCATTTCGCGCCGGCGTTGTTGGTGCAGGTGCGTCGGGCGCGCGAAGAAGCCTGACCGGAGCCACTGATGCCTGCATGTTGCGGTGTGTCAGTTAGATCCGTCCCCCTCACCCCAGCCCTCTCCCCCAAGGGGGCGAGGGGGAAGGGAGCCGATTGTGGGCTGTTCAAAACTTGAGTTCGGCTCGATATACCAGGTCGGCGTAGCTCGAAAAAACAACTCGGTCAGTCCCCTCTCCCTCTGGGAGAGGGCGGCGCTAGCGGATGTGTGATTGGAAGCCTTCGCTATCCGGTGCGATATCGCTCTTCAACGTCAAAGCAGGAATTTCGTATTCGCCGCCATTCTGCTGCCGAAACCCAATCGGCCGCGCACTCCACAACTCATCCAGCCGCCGCCCCAGCTCATCACAAGTCTCGGCATACCGCGCCGCATCCATCCGACTCGTCCGATACACCACAAACGGTGGCACTACTTCAAAACCGGGGTAGTACAAAATCCCGTGTTGAATCGGAAACAACAAATCATCAATCGGCCCGTTAATCCCGCGCGGCGCGTAATGCGACTCCCAGCCGCCAGTGGTGACCATCAACATCGCCCGTTTGCCTTGCATTTTCCCTTCGCCATAACGCTCGCCCCAACGAATGTCGGAGTGTTCGCCAACACCGTAGGCAAAACCGTAGGCGTACACCCGATCGACCCAGCCTTTGAGAATCGCCGGCATGGTGAACCACCACAATGGAAACTGCAGGATCAGCGCGTCAGCCCATAGCAGTTTCTCCTGCTCACGGGCGATGTCGGTAGCCTGAGTGCCTTCGGCGTAGGCGACTTTCGAGTCGAGGGAGGCGTGGAACGGTTTCGTCGCGTCGCGCTGCGGGGCGTCGTCGGCGTCGAGGGTGGCTTTCCAGTTCATCGCGTAGAGGTCGGAGACCTGCACGGTGTGGCCGGCGGCTTGCAGGCGCTGGACGCTGAAGTCGCGCAGCGAGCCGTTGAGGGACGTCGGTTCTGGGTGCGCGTAAACGAGTAAGACATTCATGTTGAAGCTCCGTTAGCTGAGTAACAGCAGGATCGGCGTTCAACAGGTATATTGGAAATGAATGTCTGATATGTCTGGTATAGCCATGAATAATTTGAGACGACTGGATATCAATCTACTGCTGACCCTCGATGTGTTGCTGTCGGAGCACAACGTCACCCGCGCGGCACAACGGCTGAACCTGTCGCAGCCGTCTGTGAGCGTGCATCTGGCCAAGTTGCGCGACATCTTTGGTGATCCGCTGCTGTTGCCCGGGCCGCGTGGTATGCGCCCGACGGCGCGCGCCGATGAACTGCGTGAACCGTTGCGCGAAGCGTTGGAGGCGTTGGCGAGGGCGGTGGCGCCGGCCAGTGCGTTCGACCCGGCGCAGGCGACGCACACCTGGAAAATCGCCGCGACCGATTACGGCGAGACGACGGTGGTGCTGCCGGCGCTGAACGGCTTGCGCGTACAGGCGCCGGGCACGCGGCTGGCGGTGGTCGATCTGACCCCGGCGCATTTGGTCAAACAGGCCGAGCAGGGTGTATTTGATCTGGCGCTGCACATCAGCGAAGACGCTCCGCCGGAGTTGTATCGGCGACCACTGTTCACTGAGCGTTATGTGTTGGCCGGTAGAGTCGGACATCCAGGTTTGATGCAGGCGCCGAGCCGCGAACAGTTCTGCGCGCTGGAGCACGTGATGGTGTCGCGCGAGGGCGGGGGCTTTTTCGGGGTGACCGACCGGGCGTTGGCCGATGTCGGGCTGATGAGAAAAGTGGTGTTGTCGGTGCCGCACTTTCTGATGGCGATGTCGGTGTTGGCCAACACCGACCTGGTGGCGATGCTGCCGTCACGTCTGGTGCGCGGCAACCCGGCGTTGCAAGTGGTCGACGCGCCTTTGGAAGTGCCCGGTTACGAAATGGCGATGTTCTGGGGTGAACGTTCGCACCGCGATCCGGCGCATAAATGGCTGCGTGAGCATTTGTTGGCGTCGGTCTGAGGCACTGTCAGGCGTGGCCGAGGGCAATCGCAAACGACACGACGATCATGCACGCAAACGCAAAATTGAGATTCATGAGGTGTTCATCCTGAGCCTTTTAGAGTGGGGCCATTCTGAACAGGTTGAAAGCAAAGAAAAAATTCGCCTTGTTGATTCCAATGATCGAAACAATTGATAGCCCGCCAGTTTGTGTTTGTTTAAAGGTTTCGATAGTCTCGCAGAAACCTGCAACTACAAGCACAAACAGGCATAACCATGCACGATCATTCCGCGGCTGAGCTGCCCTCCCTGCGCCGGCAGAAAATCCTTTTACTCCTCGAGCGCGACGGCAAAGTCATGGCCTCCGAGTTGAGCCAGCACTTCGCAGTCTCCGAAGACACCATCCGCCGCGACCTCGCCGAACTGGATAACGCCGGGCTGGTGCAACGCGTGCACGGCGGGGCGCTGCCGCGTCCGAAAGACTCCGGCAAGGACTATTTCACCCGGCTGGACGAGACGGATGAGGTGAAAATCCGCCTGGCGCAACGGGCGGCGCAGGAGATTGAAGACGGGCAGATTGTGCTGTTCGATTCCGGCTCGACCACGTTGCAGGTGGCGCGCTCGTTGCGTGCAGATATCAGTATCACGGCAGTGACGGCTTCACCGATGACGGCGATTGCGCTCTCGGAATTCAAGGGGGTGAAGGTGATTCTCGCCGGCGGTCAGTTGAACCCGCGAACGATGGCGGCGGGTGGGCATGAGGCGCTGCGGCTGCTGGCGGGGATCAAGGCGGATCTGGCGATTACCGGGGTGTGCGCGATTCATCCGGAGGTGGGGATTACCTCGCTGCATTTTGATGAAGTGCCGGTGAAGCAGGCGATGCTCGATGGCGCCGCGCGGGTGATTGCGGTGACCACGGCGGACAAGCTCGGGGCGGTGGAGCCGTTTGTGGTGGCGCCGTGTACGCGCCTGCATACGCTGATTACCGAGCGGCATGTGGCGTCGGGGAGTGTCGAGGATTACCGGCGGTTGGGGATTGTGGTCGAGCAGTTGGCGGATTGAAGTTTTGTAGTGGGGCTGATGGCCTCATCGCTGGCAAGCCAGCTCCCACAGGTTTTTGCGGTGTACATGAAATTTGGGTACGCCACGGACACTGTGGGAGCTGGCTTGCCAGCGATGGGGTCAGCAGGATCAACACAGGCTTAGCGAAGTCGCTCAAGCATCTGGTAATACCACATCCCCGCCGCCAGCAACGGGTTACCCAACAAATCCCCCATCGGCACGCGAATGTGCTGGCACTGGGCAAACGTGTCGAACTGCTCCATCTGCCCAGTGATCGCCCGGCTCATGATTTCGCCCATGATGTGCGTCGTCGCGATGCCGTGCCCCGAGTAGCCCTGGCAGTACCAGACGTTGTCCGAGAGCTTGCCCAGTTGCGGAATGCGGTTGATCACGATGCCCATCGCGCAGCTCCACTGATAATCGATCTGCACGCCTTTGAGCGCCGGGAAGGTTTGCTCGATGCACGGGCGCAGTTCGGCGGCGATGTCCCGTGAATCCTTGCCGCTGTAGTTGGCACCGCCACCGAACAGCAAGCGGCCGTCGGCGGTGAGGCGGTAGTAGTCGAGCACGAAACGGCAGTCGTACACTGCGAGGTCTTCGGGGTTGATCTGTTTTGCCAGATCGCCCAGTGGCGCGGTGGTGACGATGCCGCCCATGGCCGGGAAAATCTTGCCCTTGAGCTGTCCCGGTTCGAGCTTGTGATAGACGTCGCCGGCGAGCATCACCTGCTTGGCGTCGATCTGGCCGTGGGCGGTTCTTACGCCAGGCGAAGCGCCGTGAATGATCTCCAGCACTTCGCTGTTTTCGAAGATCAGTGCCCCGAGACTTTCCGCCGCCCGCGCTTCACCGATGCACAGGTTGAGCGGGTGCAGATGCATGTTGCGGGTGTTCTTGATTGCGCCGTGGTACAGGTCGCTTTGCAGCAGATCACGTACCTGACTGCGGTCGAGCAGGCTGACCTCATCGCCCAATCCGCGACGCACGGCTTCTTCATAATCCTTACGCAAATCAGTCATGTGGCTGGGTTTGTACGCAGCGTGTAAGTGGCCCTGTTTGAGATCGCATTGAATGCCGTACTTGTCGACGCGTTGCTGGATGATTTCATGTCCGCGCCAGCGCAGGTGCCAGATGAAATCATCGACCTCGTCGCCGAGTTTCGCGCGCATCTGTTTGCGCATCGCACCATCGCCGGAAAGGCTGCCGGTGACTTGTCCGCCGTTGCGCCCGGTGGCGCCCCAGCCGATCTTGTGGCTTTCGACGATGGCGACTTTCAGGCCTTTTTCGGCGAGTTCGACAGCGGTGGCGACGCCGGTGAAGCCGCCGCCGATGATCACCACGTCGACCTTGTGCCGGCCTTGCAGGGTCGGGTAGTTGGTGTCTTGGTTAAGGGTGGCGGTGTAGTAGGAATTGCAGCGTTCGGTCATGTCAGTGTCCACACGAATTCTTAGGTTGTACGCGCTCCCCTGTAGGAGTGAGCCTGCTCGCGATGAGGCCATGTCAGACACATTATTGCTGAATGACACACCGCTATCGCGAGCAGGCTCACTCCTACAGGGGGTAGGGGTGAGTCTTCAGGCCTCGGTGAGATACCAGCGCCAATCCTGCTCACCCACCTCGGCCATGAACTGCCGGTATTCGGCACGTTTCACCGCCAGATACACCCCGAGAAATTCCTGCCCCAAGGCATCCCGTGCCCACACCGAATTCTCCAGCGCCTGCAGCGATGTCAGCCAATCCGTCGGCAGCAATTCCTTCGCCTGCGCATAGCCATTGCCTTCAACCGGTGCACCCGGATCAAGGTCTTCACGAATGCCGCGATGAATCCCGGCAAGGATCGCCGCTGCCGCCAGATACGGGTTGGCATCGGCGCCGCAGATGCGGTGTTCGATGTGCCGGGTATTGGCCGGGCCGCCGGGAACACGCAGGCTGACGGTGCGGTTGTCGACGCCCCAGGTTGGCGCCAACGGTGCATAGCTATTGGCCTGGAAGCGCCGGTACGAGTTGGCGTTCGGGCAGAACAGCAGCAACGAATCGAGTAGCGAGGCGAGCATGCCGCCAATCGCCGTACGCAGGAGCGGGGTGCCGGCCGGGTCTTCCGAGGCAAAGAGGTTACGTCCCTCGCCATCGGCCAGACTCACATGCATGTGCATGCCGGTGCCGGCCAGATCATCGAACGGCTTGGCCATGAACGTTGCCTGCATGCCGTGCTTATGGGCGATGGCTTTGACCAGACGTTTGTAGCGCACGGCTTGGTCCATCGCCTCCAGCGCATCGCCATGTTCAAGGGTGATTTCCACCTGACCCGGCGCGTATTCGGAGATCGCCGTGCGCGCCGGAATGCCGTGCAGTTTGCAGGCGCTGTAGAGGTCGGCGAGGAACGGTTCGATCTGCTCCAGTTCACGCAAACCGTAGACTTGGGTGTGTCGCGGTCGACCGCCGTCCGCGTCCAGTGCCGGTTGCGGGCGGCCGTTGTGATCGCGTTTGGCATCGAGCAAGTAGAACTCCAGTTCGCAGGCCATCACCGGGTGATAACCCTCGGCCTTGAGCCCGTCGATAACCTTGATCAGCAAGTGTCGCGGGTCGGCGATGCTCGCGGGCATGCCCTCGGTCGGATGCATGCTGACCTGCACGGCGGCGGTCGGAATCTTGCGCCATGGCAGGCGTACCAGACTGCCTTCCAGCGGATAGGCACGGCAGTCGATGTCGCCGACATCCCAGACCAGACCGGAGTTTTCGACGTCTTCACCCTGTACGGTCAGGCCGAGGATGGTGCTGGGTAGCGGCCGACCGCTTTGGTACACGGCAAGCAGTTCTTCGCGGTGCAACAGCTTGCCGCGCGGCACGCCGTTGGCGTCGAGGATAAACAGCTCGATCATGTCGATATCGGGGTTCTGTTCAAGGAACAGGCGTGCGTCTTCAATAGCTGCGAATTTCATAACGATCACTCACGATGGCGCCGCACAGGCGCGCAGATTCGGGCCGGGCACGACGCGACAAAAAGGCGTAGGTGTCCTGGCAGGGATATCAAGAAGTAGGGGACTGTCGCGGTTCTTTAACGGACGCGATCAGACAGACCGGGCGATATCCGGCGGGCGTGCGGAGTGACGCAGCTTGGAACGGCGCAGGGCCATGGGGAGATTGACGATACGATTCATACGCCGCCCCTGTGAGAGAGGGCGCGCAGGGTAGAGACGTTCAACGATTCTGGTTGTTGTAGTGACGTACTCATAACGCGTGTTTCCGTTGGCGGAAAACGTCGGTGGCGGGCTGAGCCGCCGACCGGTGTGCCCGGATAGTAAGGGGGAATTCGCGGGCGTGTAAACGGGAGATTCGCGGGCCAAAGTTCAGCGCATCAGGTGAAAGCCCAGCCCGGCGAGGGCGCAAACGATCAACACACTGATCACGCCGCGTTTGAAAACGAACAAAGCCAATGCTGCCGCCACCGCCAGCATCAGCGAAAACACATCCAGCGCCCCAGCAAAACCATTCGGCCAGAACACGTGGTAGGCGAAAAAACACGCCAGGTTCAGAATCACCCCGACCACGGCAGCGGTGATCGCCGTCAACGGTGCGGTGAACTTCAGTTCGTTGTGCGTCGATTCCACCAACGGCCCGCCGGCGAGGATGAACAGAAACGAGGGCAGGAAGGTGAACCAGGTCACCAACGTTGCCGCCAGCGCCCCGGCGGCAAAGGCATGTTCGGGGCCGAACGCCGGTTGCACGTAGGCACCGACGAAACCGACAAACGCCACCACCATGATCAGCGGGCCCGGGGTGGTTTCGCCGAGGGCGAGGCCGTCGATCATCTGCGTTGCCGTCAACCAGCCGTAATGCCCGACGGCGCCCTGATAGACGTAAGGCAGCACCGCGTAGGCGCCGCCAAACGTGAGCAGGGCGGCTTTGGTGAAGAACCAGGCCATTTGTGTGAACGTGCCGTCCCAGCCAAATAGTGCAGTCAGTATCGCCATGGGCAAACACCACAGCGCGGCGCCGACCGACAGCAGCCGCAGCAACCTCGCAAGGCTGAAACGGACATGTTCGGGGGCCGGTGTATCGTCGTCGATCAACGCCGGGCCGAAGGATTTCTCGCTGTTGCGCGCGCCGCCGTTGCTGAATCGTTGCGGCGCGAATCGTCCGCCCAGATAGCCGATCAGCGCGGCCCCGAGGACGATCAAAGGGAAGGGCACATTGAAGGCGAAAATCGCCACAAACGACGCCCCGGCAATCGCCCATAGCCAGGCATTCTTCAGGGCGCGCGAGCCGATGCGATGCGCAGCGTGCAACACAATCGCGGTGATTGCCGGTTTGATCCCGTAAAACACTCCGGCCACCGCCGGCACGTCACCGAACGCGACGTACAGCCACGACAAGCCAATCAGAATGAACAACGACGGCAGCACAAACAACGCACCGGCGATGACACCGCCCCAGGTGCGATGCAGCAGCCAGCCGATGTACGTCGCCAATTGCTGAGCCTCGGGGCCAGGCAGCAACATGCAGTAGTTGAGCGCGTGCAGAAAACGCTTTTCAGAGATCCAGCGTCGGCGCTCGACCAACTCCTGATGCATGATCGCGATCTGCCCGGCCGGGCCGCCGAAACCGATGCAGCCGAGTTTCAGCCAGAAGCGCCAGGCCTGGCGCAGGGTGACGGGATCGGGGCGGGGCAGGTTGTTCGGCGCTGTGCTCAAGCGAGACTCCGGGTTGAATCCTGGCGGAGCGGCTATCTAATCAGACTTTCAACCCTCACCCCAGCCCTCTCCCGAAGGGAGAGGGAGCCGACCGAGGTGTCTGGTGTTATCCATCGACCTGGAAAATCGAGTCGATTATGGATTTGGTTACCAGCCGCAGGGGCTGGCGCAGGCGTCTGGCATCGTCCATCGATCTGACAGATCCCATCGATTATGGATTCACCACAATTCCTTCAGGTCGGCGTACTTCTGCAATATCCCCCAATCAGTCCCCTCTCCCTCGGGGAGAGGGCTAGGGTGAGGGGCTTTTGCTTTTCAGGCATGCGCCATACTCCAGTGCAACGCCACACCCAAACAACTTCCGCGCCTCGGCAAAACACTTCTCGGCAATCGCCGAGCGCGGTTCGGTCTTGCGCATCACCAGGCCCAGCGGCGCGAGCACGCTGGCATCCGGCAACTGCATGAACGACAGGTGCTCGATCGGCTCTTCCAGGCCACTGTCCAGCGGCATGATCGCGCAGCAGAAGCCTTGGTGAATCGCCTGCAATAGCTGATAGGTTGAGTCGCTTTCCATGATCGGCTGCGGACTGAGTCCACGGCTGCGGAAGCTCAAGTCGATGGATTTACGGTAATGCATGCCGGCGGTGATCATCCCCAGCGGCAGTTCGGCGGCGTCTTCCCAGCTCATTTGCGAGCCTTCGAACTGGAAGTGGCGGTTGTCGTAGAGCAGACCGACACGGGTTTCGCCGATCTCGAAAAACTCGAAATAGTTCGGGTTGACGTGATCCAGATAGCACACGCCCAGATCGAGCTGATTGTTGCCCAGCCGTGCGATGATCTCGTCAGAACTGAGCGACGATAGACTGAACTTCAACTCCGGATACGTCCCCGACAAACCCTGAATGTAATTGACCGGGTTGAAGCTGCTCAGCGGCACCAGGCCCAGACGCAAGCTACCCACCAGTTGCCCGCGACACGCCGCCGCTTCGGCGAACAAACCGTCATGGGCCGCGAGCAAGGTGCGTGCCCACGCCAATACGCGCTCGCCGGCCTGGGTGAAACCTTCAAAACGCTGGCCACGGTTGACCAGCACCAGATCCAGCTCGTCTTCCAGATTGCGCAGGCGCATCGACAACGTCGGTTGGGTGATGTGGCAGCGGGCGGCGGCCTGGCCGAAGTGTCGGGTTTCGTCCAGCGCGATCAGGAACTTGAGTTGTTTGATGTCCACGATGGCACCTGCTTGATGGGGATTTTTTGATTGAGTAGTGACGCAGATGCGCGGGGCGCACGAAAAGCGCAGGTTGCGACGATCTCATCTGAACAGTTGTTCGTCCAATCAGAAGTGCTTGAAGGACTATCGATCAGCTCTATAAGGCCCGGTTTTACTGGCATGCAACAACGTGAAAGGCACCGATAGAGGCGGTCGATAATGTGGTTGGCCGGAGTGATTAGACACTGCTCATAAGTGGCACTTAGGCTGCTCGGCAATGTTGATTAAATGCTGCCGGAGAACTGCCATGAGCGCAAAAGCCGATGCCCTGTTTGTCCCCCTGAATATTGCCGTACTGACGGTCAGCGATACTCGCGATTACGCCAGCGATACCTCCGGCCAGTTGCTCGTCAGTCGTTTGCTGGAAGCCGGGCACACCTTGAGCGAGCGCAACTTGCTCAAGGATGATCTGTACAAGATCCGCGCGCAGGTCGCCCAGTGGATCGCCGACGAAGGTATTCAGGTCGTGCTGATCACTGGTGGCACCGGATTTACCGGTCGCGACAGCACGCCGGAAGCGGTGGCCTGTCTGTTCGATAAACACATTGACGGCTTCGGCGAACTGTTCCGGGCGATTTCGATTCTGGATATCGGTACGTCCACCGTGCAAAGCCGCGCGCTGGCCGGGCTGTCGAACGGCACGTTGGTGTGCTGCCTGCCCGGTTCGACCGGCGCCTGTCGCACCGCGTGGGAAGGCATTCTTGCCGAACAACTGGATAACCGTCATCGCCCGTGCAACTTCGTCCCGCACCTGAAAGCCGTGCAAGCCTGTGGGCCACGCGGATGAGCAAGGCACCGCTGATGCCGGTCGAGGACGCTCTCGACCAATTGCTCGGCATGGCCAATGAGCAACGTCTGGCCGACAGCGAACTGCTGGCGCTCGACGATGCGCGTGGGCGGGTGCTGGCCAGTGATCTGGTGGCGACACTCGACTTGCCGCCTTGGCCGAACAGCGCCATGGACGGTTACGCGCTCAATCTCACCGATCTGCACCGACAGCCGCTGAAGGTCTCGCAAAAGGTTTACGCCGGGCAGGCGCCGGACACGTTGCTGCCCGGCACCTGCGCACGGATTTTTACCGGCGCACCGCTGCCGCCCGGCGCTACCTGCGTCGAGATGCAGGAGAACGTCGAAGTGCTGGAGGACAGCCGCGTGTGCTTCTTGCAGCCACTGAAAGCGGGGCAGAACATCCGCGCGCAAGGTCAGGAAAATCGCGTCGGCGACATCCTGCTGCGCGCCGGCAAACGCCTTGGACCGTTCGAACTGGCGGTCGCCGCCGGGCAAGGGCTGGCGCAACTGCACGTGGTGCGTCGCCCGCGTGTGGCGTTGTTGTCGACCGGTGATGAACTGGTCGAGCCGGGTCAGCCGTTGCGCCCCGGCAGTATCTACAACAGCAACCGCGTATTGCTCGGCCACTGGTTGCGGGAGCTGGGCTGCGAAGTGATCGACGCCGGCATCCTCCCGGATCGACCGGCGCAGACGCGGCTCAAACTTGAGCAACTGCAAGTGAGCGCTGATCTGATTCTGACTACGGGTGGCGTGTCTGCCGGTGATGCCGATTGCCTCGGACAGGTACTACGCGACAACGGCAAACCGCTGTTGTGGAAACTGGCGATCAAGCCTGGCAAACCGCTGACGGTCGGGCATTTCGGCACGGTGCCGGTGATAGGTTTGCCGGGCAACCCGACCTCGGCGCTGGTGACGTTCGGGTTGTTGGCACGGCCGTATCTGCTGCGCATACAAGGCGTGGAAGATCTCATGCCGCTGAGCTTCACAGTCAACGCGGGTTTCGATTGGCACAAGGCTGGCGGCCGTCGTGAATACCTGCGGGTGAAGCTGGAAGCGGGGCGAGCGGTGCTCTATCCGAATCAAAGCTCCGGCGTCCTGCTCGGCGCGACCTGGGCCGATGGCCTGGTGGAAATCCCCGAGAACAGCACGCACAACCTCGGCGACCCGCTGCGCTTCATCCCCTTCAACGAACTCTTCTGACCTCAACACCAATCAAAACTGTGGGAGCTGGCTTGCCAGCGATGGCGGCAGGTCAGTTGGCATTGATGTTGGCTGATACGGCCTCATCGCTGGCAAGCCAGCTCCCACAATGATTTGAGGTGATGCTTGATGTTGAGGATGTACACAGAGCCTGTGGGAGCTGGCTTGCCAGCGATGGCGGCAGGTCAGTTGGCGTTGATGTTGGCTGATAAGGCCTCATCGCTGGCAAGCCAGCTCCCACAATGATTTGAGGTGATGCTTGATGTTGAGGATGTACACAGAACCTGTGGGAGCTGGCTTGCCAGCGATGGCGGCAGGTCAGTTGGCATTGACGTTGGCTGATACGGCCTCTTCGCTGGCAAGCCAGCTCCCACAATGATTTGAGGTGATGCTTGATGTTGAGGATGTACACAGAACCTGTGGGAGCTGGCTTGCCAGCGATGGCGGCAGGTCAGTTGGCGTTGATGTTGGCTGATACGGCCTCATCGCTGGCAAGCCAGCTCCCACAATGATTTGTGGTGATGCTTGATGTTGAGGATGTACACAGAACCTGTGGGAGCTGGCTTGCCAGCGATGGCGGCAGGTCAGTTGGCATTGACGTTGGCTGATACGGCCTCTTCGCTGGCAAGCCAGCTCCCACAATGATTTGAGGTGATGCTTGATGTTGAGGATGTACACAGAACCTGTGGGAGCTGGCTTGCCAGCGATGGCGGCAGGTCAGTTGGCGTTGATGTTGGCTGATACGGCCTCATCGCTGGCAAGCCAGCTCCCACAATGATTTGAGGTGATGCTTGATGTTGAGGATGTACACAGAACCTGTGGGAGCTGGCTTGCCAGCGATGGTGGCATGTCAGTCACATTGACGTTGGCTGATACGGCCCCTTCGCGAGCAGGCTCGCTCCCACAGGGTTTTAAGGTGTCTGGAGAGCTAAGGATCAGCTCAGCACATAGTCCACAGGCTTCAGCGCCGGGGGGACTTCTGCGCCAAGCTCAGCGAGGATATCGCGTTCGATGGTGCGCACCAGCGCATCGGTCGGCAGGTCGTTTTCATCGCGGCCGAAGGGGTCTTCCAGTTCATCGGCAATCGCATCCAGGCCAAAGAACGTGTAGCTGACAATCGCCGTGAACAACGGTGTCAGCCAGCCCAGCGGTTCGGCCATGGCGAACGGCAGCAGGATGCAGAACAAGTAAATCGTCCGGTGTAGCAACAGCGTGTAAGGAAACGGCAGCGGCGTGGTCTTGATCCTTTCGCACACCGCTTGCGCCTGGGTCAGGCTGGTCAGGTGATTGGCCAGCAGCATGTAGCGCCACTCAGTCAGTTCACCGTTCTGATGCAGATCGGAACACTGCTGGCCGACCGTTTGCAAAATGCGCCCGCTGTAATCCGGCGTCTGCGGATCAGGTTTGGGAATGATCCATTGGCTACTGGCGTCCGCTTCGCTTTCTTTACGCAACCGCGCGTTCAACGCATGAGCAAAACCACAAAGATTGAGCAGCAACGGTTTACGCTCGGCGGACTCACGAATCACATGGGTTTCGCGAATCACCGAACGAATGTGCACGATCACTTCGCCCCAGGCTTTACGCGCCTCATACCAACGGTCATAACAGGCGTTGTTGCGAAAATTCATGAAGATCGACAGCGACAAACCGAGCAAGGTAAACGGTGTGGCGTTGACCTTGGTGAAGTTGCTCGGATGGAGGATTTCCACCAGCACGATAGCCGAAGCGAGCAGGGTGACCATCAACGTGCGCATAGCAATGCGCTTGGCGATCGAACCCTTGAGGGTGAAGAGAATGGCGAACTGATTGACCTTGGGTCTGATGATCATGCTGTGCGGTTCCGATAACCGATGAAACTGGCGGGATCAGCCGCCGGTCATGTTCATGAAGCGCACGACCTGAACGTCGTCGTTCACTTCGAAATTGTGCCGATACGGCTTGAGCTTCATCGCCTCGATGATGGCTTTCTCCAGCCGCTGCGGTTGCCCCGGGTGGGCGCGCAGCACCGCTTTCAGATCCACCGAATGCTCGTTACCCAGACACAGTAGCAGGCGCCCTTCGACGGTGAGGCGTACGCGGTTGCAGGTGCCGCAAAAGTTGTGGCTGTGCGGTGAGATAAAACCCAGACGAATGTCCGGCGCCTCGGCCAGCCGCCAGTAGCGCGACGGGCCTTGCGTCGACTCGGCCGAGTCGATCAGGGTGTAGCGTTCGGCAATCTTTTCCCGCACCTGGGCGCTGGAGAAAAACGACTCGGCGCGACTGTGTTCACTGATGATCCCCAGCGGCATCTCTTCGATGAAAGAGACGTCGAGCTGACGGTCAATGGCGAAGCTGACCAGATCGTTGATCTCCTGATCGTTACGGCCCTGCATCACCACGACATTGAGTTTAGTGCGGGTGAAACCGGCCTTGCGCGCAGCATCGATGCCGTTGATCACCTGCGCCAGATCGCCGGTGCGGGTCATCTGTTTGAAGCGCTGCGGATCAAGACTGTCGAGGCTGATGTTCAGGCGTTTGACCCCGGCGTCGAACAGCGGCGCCGCGAGTTTGCCCAGTTGCGAGCCGTTGGTGGTCATGCACAGTTCGCGCAGGCCGGGCAGGGCGGCGATCTGCTCGCACAGCTTGACCACGCCCGGACGGATCAGCGGCTCACCACCAGTGAGACGAATCTTGCGTGTGCCGAGGACAACGAAGCTCTGCGCCAGTTGATAGATCTCTTCCAGCGTCAGCACTTGCTGGCGTGGCAGAAACTGCATGTCTTCGGCCATGCAATAGACGCAGCGGAAATCGCAGCGGTCGGTCACCGACATGCGCAGATAGTCGACGCGGCGGTTGTAACCATCGATCAAGACACGCTCTGACAAGGAAGCCTCGCAGGAATGAAAACCGCTGTGGAAAGAGTGGGGGCAACGTAGGTTATGGGCAGCGTTCCATGGCGTCCAATCACTGTTAGTGACTGATCGATTGACGCCATCGATGACCCGAGTTTTGAGTATCACAGATCATGGATACACCGCTTAGCACTGAGGGAGCTGTGTTGGCCGAGAATGACGGGGATTGCACCGATCACTGTGGGAGCGAGCTTGCTCGCGAAGGCGTCAGGTCAGACAATGTTGATGTTGAATGTACTGGCCTCTTCGCGAGCAAGCTCGCTCCCACAGGGGAAGGTGGTGAACTTGAGAGCGGCTTATTGAGCGCCAAACATCGCGGTCCAGTAGATGCCGGCGCTGCTTTTCGGGTCGGTCGCGTAGGCGGCGCCGAGTTCCTGGTATTGCGGGTTCATCAGGTTGGCGCAGTGGCCGGGACTGGCGAGCCAGCCTTCGACGACTTTGCGCACGGTGTCTTGTCCGGCGGCGATGTTTTCGCCGACCAGTTGGCCACTGTAGCCGGCGAGTTCCGCGCGATCGCCCGGGGTACGGCCGTCGCGGTCCTTGTGGTCGAGGTAATTGTTGTTGGCCATGTCGCGGCTGTGATCCTGAGAGATCGTGCCCAGCGTCGCGTTCCAGGCCAACGGTGCAGCGGCAGCGAAAGCCTGACCACCACACTGACGCGCCTGGCTGCGCGCGGCATTGAGCTCACTGAGCAACTTCTGCCCCTCACTTTGCGCATCCCCCAGCTTGGCCGACAGCAGCGGCCGCGCTAACACGATGCGCCAGTCACGATCATCGCGGCTGACACCGACATCGACGAACTGCGGATCAAGCACCACCTGACAGAAACTTTCCTGAATCGCCTTCATCGCCGACGCCGCATCGCGCGGGCCGTTGAGCGTGATCGCCTGCACATTGACCATCGGGTAACTGGCGCTGGCCATGGCTTGTTGCAGATCGACAGCACCGCTGGCGCGTAATCTCAGCCGGGGATCAGCCGACAGCGGTGGCAGTTCATTCGATGCCTGCGACCCGCAACGCTGTGGCTGGCTGCGGTAGCTGTTGATCGACTCGATCAATTGCGACTCATCGCCAGCCAGCGCCGGAATGGCAAACATAACGCCGACGGACAAAGCGGCAAGACGCAGAACGAATGGCATGAAGCGCATGGAAATCTCCCTTGAGCTGAATGCGCCCATGATGCGCGAAAGGCCCCCGGTGAGTGCAATGTCTTTTTTCTTCATTCAGCGGTTTTTCTGCGCAACTTTGTCTCTGGGTTTGCCGTCTACACTCACCGAAGACCCCGGGATACGGGTGTCTCCCCGACGTAACACCTGCCCGACTCGGGCGCTGCCGGAAGAACAGACATGGGATTGAAAGGCTGGGCGGGTTGTCTCGTATTCACCCTGTTGGCAGGCTCTGCATGGGCCACCGATCAGGCCCCGATCAAAGCGAAGGCTGAAGAAAAAGCCCAAGTGCTGGAAGAGAAAGCGGCGGACAAGGTTAGCGCCGCACCGGCACCGAAAGCCGAAGCCATCACCCCGACCGAAGTGCAAGCGGTCGACCCGGCCGGCGCGGCGCCGCTGGACGATCCGATCACTTGCCTGGCGCGCAGTATCTATTGGGAAGCCAAAGGCAAAGACACGCCGGAAATGGAAGCGGTGGCCAGTGTGGTGATGAATCGCCTCGGCCACGAAGGTTTCCCCGACACGGTGTGCGCTGTCGTCAAACAAGGTTCGGAAACCAAGAGCTGCCAGTTTTCCTGGTGGTGCGACGGGCGTCCGGATCAGGTCAAGGAAGATGCCGAATACACGCTGGCCAAGGATATCGCCCGCAAAGCGCTGAACCGCCAGCTCAAGGATCGCACCAACGGCGCGCTGTATTTCCACGACCGCAATGTGCATCCGAGCTGGGCCAAGGAATATCGCAAGACCGCTGAAACGAAAAAATTTCTCTTCTACAAACCTGCCGGTGGCGACGCGCGCTAAGCGCAGACCTGCCGCACACAATCACGCAACCAGCGATGCGCCGGGTCAGCGTCCATGCGCGGGTGCCAGAGCATCGACACGCTGATGTCCGGCATCGCGAAGGGCAGGGCGAAACTGTGCAGGCCCGTGCGCAGTTTGCTGGTATGACGCTGCGGGACCGTGGCGATCAGGTCTGACTCACGCACCAGCGTCAGCGCCGCCGAGAATCCACCGAACGAGGTGACGATGTCCCGCGTCAGACCGAGCGCGAGTAACGCTTCGTCTACTGGTCCGCTGCTGCGCCCGCGTCGTGAAATGAGAATGTGCTCGCCGCCGGCAAAGCGCCTGCTGGTGATTTTTCCCGAACGCAAGGCATGCCCCTCTCGAACCACACCGATCCATTGATCCTGAAACAGGATGCGGCTGTGCAGTGTCGGGTCGGTGCTGTCATCGACCACGCCGGTTTCCAGATCGACGCGGCCTTCGCGCAGCGGCGTGCTGTCCTTGTCGGCTTTTTGCACAAAGCGCAGGCGTACATCGGGCGCTTCTGCAGCGATACGCGCGAGCAGGGCAGCGGCGAAGGTTTCAACAAAGCCGTCGGTGTTGCGCAGGGTGAAGGTGCGTTGCAAGCGGCGCGGGTCGAGCACCTCGGCAGGGCGTAAAACCGCCTCGGCTTCCTGCACCAGATGACTGACCCGCTCGCGCAATTCGAGTGCGCGCGGCGTTGGCACCAGGCCACGACCTGCTCGCACCAGCAAGGGATCCCCGGTGGTTTCGCGCAAACGGGCGAGGGCGCGACTCATGGCCGACGGGCTCAACCGCAGGCATTTGGCGGCGCGGGCGACGCTGCCTTCGCGCAGTAACACGTCGAGGGTGATCAGCAGGTTCAGATCCGGGGTGGTCATAACATGGCGTTCCATGCAGGTATTGAGTGCAAAGCATGCGTCTTGCGCCGTGTGTTGTCGAGGCTCAGGCTTTGACGCATCACCTTTGCACTGTGAGCCTGCTATGCCCCAAGAACCTCTGAGCCCTCCCGCCCGCTGGGCGCTGACCAGTCTGGCCTTGTCGATGTTGATGCCTTCCCTGGACACCAGCATCGCCAACGCCGGCTTGCCGATCCTCGCGACGGCGTTCGAGGCGACGTTTCAACAGGTGCAATGGATCGTGCTCGCTTACCTGTTGGCGATCACCACGTTGATCGTCAGCGTCGGGCGTCTGGGCGATGGTTTTGGTCGACGTCGACTGCTGTTGATCGGGATCGGCATTTTCACCAGCGCTTCGTTGGCCTGTGCGCTGGCTCCCGGACTGGGTTGGCTGATCGGCGCACGGGCGGTGCAAGGCGTCGGCGCGGCGATCATGTTCGCTTTGACAGTGGCGTTGGTGGCCGATGCGGTGCCGCAGACGCGGGCAGGCAGTGCGATGGGCTTGCTGGCGACGATGTCGGCGACGGGCACCAGTCTTGGGCCGTCGCTGGGTGGGTTGTTGATGACGCATGTCGGCTGGCAGGCGATTTTCCTGCTCAACGTGCCGCTGGGCTTGCTCAATGTCTGGCTGGTGTATCGCTTTCTGCCGGTGGATCGCGCAGCAGGGCCGCGAGTGACGTTCGATTATTCTGGCAGCGCGGTGCTGGTCTTCACGCTGGCGGCCTATGCGCTGGCAATGACGCAGGAAGGTTTCATGTTGCCGTTGCTGCTGGCCAGCTTGGGCGGCGCGGGCTTGTTCTTCATGATCGAGAAGAAGGCCAAGGCGCCGCTGATACGCTTGTCACTGTTCGCTGACCGGCGATTGAGCAGCAGCCTGGCGCTGACCTTGCTGGTGACGACCGTGATGATGACCACGCTGGTGGTGGGACCGTTTTACCTGAGTCGCGGATTGGGCCTCAGCAGTGCAGTGGTCGGCTTAGCGTTATCGCTCGGGCCGTTGTTGTCTGCGTTTGGCGGTGTGCCGGCCGGGCGTCTGGTGGACCGCTTCGGCGCGCGGCGCATCGTGCCGGGCGCGTTACTCGCCATGGCCTGCGGTTGTGGCTTGTTGGCGCTGTTGCCGATGAGTCTGGGGTTGCCCGCCTATTTGCTGTCGATTGCAGTGGTCGCCGTCGGCTATGCGCTGTTTCAGGCGGCGAACAACACCGGGTTGATGGCCGGAGTTCGTCAGGAGCAACGCGGTGTGGTTTCGGCGATGCTTGGATTGGCACGTAATCTGGGGTTGATCACCGGGGCGGCTGTGATGGGTGCAGTGTTTGCGCTGGCGGCGGGCGATCCGACTCAGGCCCCTGCAACCGCCATTGCCAGCGGCTTGCACATCACTTTTGGCGTCGCGGTGGCATTGATGGCTATGGCTTTGATCATAAGCCGAGCGCAGTTCAACTGTAGGAGTGAGCCTGCTCGCGATAGCGGTGTGTCAGTTAATGAGGATGTTGGCTGAACCACCGCTATCGCGAGCAGGCTCACTCCTACAGGGGATTTGTGCTGTCTTGCCGGGCGGGGAAGAACAGTTCGAAGCAGGTGATGCCATCGGCACTGCTGACGCTATAGCGGCCCTGATGCAACTGCATGATGGTCGCGACGATTGACAAGCCCAAACCATTGGATTGCGCTGAGCGCTCGCGTGACTGATCGACGCGGTAAAAACGCTCGAACAGCCGCGCCAAATGTTCAGGGGCAATGGTTGTGCCCTGATTGCGTACCCGCAGATAACTGCCATCCAACTCGGCAATCGCTTCCACCTGCACCGTCGAATCCGCCGCACCGTACTTGATCGCATTGGCGCACAGGTTGGCCAGCGCACGGCGTAGCAGCATCGGTTCGGCCCAGATCACACCGCTACCACGAGCCTCAATGTACACCCCGACATCAGCCGCCAATCCTTCAAAATAATCGGCAATGCGCTGCATCTCATCCGCCGCGTCCAGCTCCTGGCGCTGGCTCAGCGCACTGGCCGGATCGGTGCGGGCGAGGAACAGCATGTTGTCGAGCATCCGCGTCAGGCGCTCCAGCTCTTCGACGTTGGAGGCGAGCAACTGTTGATAGGCCTCCATGCTGCGGTTCTGCTGCAGCGCAACCTGGGTTTCGCCGAGTAGGTTGTTGATCGGCGTGCGCAACTCATGGGCCATGTCGGTGGACACCTGACTCAACTGCGTAAAGCCCTTGGCGAGGCGGTCGAGCATGGCATTGAAGGCTTCGATCATCGGCTGCAATTCTCGTGGTGCACCGCTGCTGGCAAGGCGTTCGCCAAGGTTGCCGACACCAATGCCATGCGCGTGTTTCGCCAGTCGTCGCAACGGCAGCAAACCGCGATACACCAGCAAACAGCCCACCACCGCCAGCAACAGTGCCGCCAGTGAGGCAAGGCCATAAACACTCAATCGGTAGTTGGCGAGCATCGCCGTGCGCTCGCTCATCAAACGCCCGGTGGTGACTTGCAAGTTGCCCAGTTCACCGGAATCGATACTCGCCGCCACCGCCGAAAACGGCACGCCGTCGACGCTCGGCAAGTGCTGCACGTCCTTGAGCGTCATCGGCTGGTCGCTGGGCACCGGCGGCAACGTAGGCGTGCTCAGATTGCCCGGATTGACCACCAGCAGCGGCGGTTGCCCCGGCGAGCCAATGGTCAGCAACGCTTCGCGATTACCAAGCATGTTCTGGAACAACGCCGGTTTGTTCTTGATCAATTCGAGGGTGTTGCTGTCATTGAGAAAGGTGCGCAACTGATCGACGCGGCTGACCAGTGAGATGTCGTCGCGGCGAATCAGTTGCGCTTCGAGTTCGCCGTACAGCGCGGCGCCGAGGCCGGCCAGCGAGGCGAACGCGAGCAGGGCAAACACCAGCGCCAGGCGCAGTGTCAGGGAATACGGGCGATGGGCGCTCATGGTTGCGTATCGAAGCGATAGCCGATGCCACGCACGCTATGGATCAGCTTGAGCTGGAACGGGTCATCGATCTTCGCCCGCAAGCGGCGCACGGCGACATCGACGACGTTGGTGTCGCTGTCGAAATTCATGTCCCACACCCGTGAAGCAATCAGCGAACGGGCGAGAACCTGGCCGGTATGAGTGGCGAACAACTGCAGCAACGCGAACTCTTTGTTGGTCAGGGTGATGCGCACCCCGGCGCGGCTTACGCGGCGTTTGAGCACGTCGATCTGCAGGTCGGCGACTTGCAATTGTTCGTCTTCATGGATCGGCCCGCGCCGCGTCAGGGTGCGCAGGCGCGCCACCAGTTCGGCGAAGGAAAACGGCTTGATCAGGTAATCATCAGCACCTAGTTCGAGGCCTTTGACGCGGTCAGCGATATCGTCGCGGGCGGTGAGGAACAGCACCGGCGTATCAGCTTCCTTGCGCAGCCGGCGCAGGACTTCCCAGCCATCCATTTTCGGCATCATCACATCGAGCACGATCACATCGAAACTGTGTTCCAGCGCCAGGTGCAGGCCGTCGGCGCCGTCACGGGCGAGGCTGACGCTGTAACCCAGTTCCTGCAAACCGTTGAGCAGGTAATTGCCGGCCTTGGGTTCGTCTTCGACAACCAGAATATTCATCGATCAGTCTCAATGGTCATTGATGCAACCGCTGCCTTGTACCTGATAGTCCAGCACATGTTCGCGGCCCTGATGGTCGAGGTAATTCAATTGCGCCGGGACCACGCCACACGCTTGTGAAATATCGGTGCTGGACAGGACTTTGTCGACATCCAGATTGACGTAGAAACCGGATTTGTCATGAATCACGGCGGTGTCGGGCATGTTCGCGGCGAACGCGCTGCCGGTGGCGAGGAGGGCGGTGAAGGCGAGCAGAAGGGTTTTCATGGTCAGTCACTCAGTGGTCGGAGTTGATCGGCATTGGCGCCGGGACAACTTCAGGCTACCGAGCGATCCGCACGGCAAACCGACAGCTGAATGACAAAGTTGTAATGAAACGGTGTACGAAGATTTTCCAGACTCAACTCAAATCCTTGTGGGAGCTGGCTTGCCAGCGATGAGGCCTGCACAGTCAAAATTTCATTGACTGATCCACCGCTATCGCTGGCAAGCCAGCTCCCACAGGGTTACAGGTTGTGCCGTCAGCTCGCGTGGGTGTTGAGGATGCTCGCCACCTGCTGCGGCTGGCAGTTCAGGTACGGCGACGACTTCAGCCAGCGCTGATCCGGGTACCACGAAAACATGAACTGGCCATTCTTCAACCGGTCGATCACCTGCTTGGCGATCTGTGGCCGAACCGCTGGGCAGCCCTGGCTGCGGCCGATGCGCCCCTGTTTCTTGCTCCACAACGGATTCACATAACTGGCGGCGTGAATGACGATCGCGCGATCGCGGGCCATGTCATTGAAACCCGGCTCCAGACCGTCCATGCGCAGCGAATAACCGTGGGTGCCGCTGTAGCTTTCCTGCGTGCGGAACAGGCCAAGGCTCGACTGGTAACTGCCTTCGACATTGGAAAACTGCGTAGCGAAGTTTTCCCCGGAGTTGGAGCCGTGGGCAACCAGATCGCGCAGCACCAGTTTCTTTTTGTTGAGGTCGAAGATCCACAGACGGCGTTCGGTGGATGGCTGCGAATAGTCGATGATCGCCAGATGGCGGGACGGTTTCGCACCGTTGTTGACCGCGCACTGCATGGCGTTCAACGCACCTTTCAGCGCTTGGGGATTGAGTTCTGGCGCGGCGTGCGCGAGGCTGGTGTAGAGAACCGGCGATGGTTTGCCGGCGGCAAAAACTGGACTGGTCACGACGAGAGCGGTGGCAGTCAACAGAAGTCGGCGCAAAAACGTCAACATTTTATAAAGTGTCCTCACTTGCTACTTATTTGGCACTTTGGCTCCTGACTCCCAGTCAATACCCGCAAGCCCGTCGATCGAGCCTGACTCTCAAGCGCACCTGATGTAAGGTTGGCCATCATCTGGACGGCCATGGATTGGAGTAAAGCAGTTGTTCAAAAAGTACGCATGCTACTTGAGCATTTGTTTGCTCGCTGCGCCGTTTGTCGCTTGTGCCGATGAGCCGCTGCCGCCGCTGGAAACACTGCCGACGCCACCGGCAGAAATGCCGGTCGAGCCGCAAAGTCCCTTGCAGGCAGTTTTGATCAGTCTGGCGCAGTCATGCCCGGCGATTGCCGCACATCTCAATGGCCCGGCGCTGACGCAATTGCAGGCCTTCTATCAGCAGCAGGACTGGATGCCGGTGTGGGCGAGTGAATCTGCGCGATTGCCGATGTTGCAGGCGCAATTACAGTTTTTGGCCGATGATGGCCTCAATCCAAAACGCTATCCGATCGCGACCACAGCGCCGCAGGATGGCGAGTTGTGTGCCGACATCGACATCAGCCGCAACTACCTCCAGGCCCTGCAGGATCTGCATTACGGAAGCTTGCTGCAATCACACTTCGAACCGCTGTGGCATGCCGACGCCACCCCACGCGACCGTCAGGCGGAATTGTTGGCCATCGCGGTACCGGGCATGCACGACATTCCCGCCGCGTTCGAACTGGCCCGACCGCGCCTGGCGCAATATCAGGACCTGCGTCAGCTCTACGCTGCGCAACGGCTCAAAGCCTTGCCGCAATGGCAGTCGGTGGGCAGCGGGCCGCTGTTGCGCCCGGCCATGGAAGACAAACGCGTGCCGGAACTGGCCCAGCGTCTTTACAACGAAGGTTATCTGACTCAGGTCGTTGGTACGCCCGGCAATGCTTATGACGGCGTGCTGGTCGACGCCGTGAAGAGTTTTCAGGCCAACCATTCGCTGCAGGCTGACGGTGTAGTCGGGCCGGGCACGATTGCCGAACTCAACATCAGTCCGCTGACCCGTCGCGAGCAGTTGCGGGTCAACCTCGAACGTTTCCGCTGGATGGCTCAGGACATGGAGCCCGATGGCTTGCTGGTCAACGTCGCCGCCGCGGAACTGACGCTGTATCAGGGCGGCGTACCGGTGTGGCAGACGCGCACTCAGGTGGGCCGCGCCGAACGCCAGACGCCGCTGCTGAAATCGCGGGTGACACGCCTGACCCTGAACCCGACCTGGACCGTGCCGCCGACCATCTGGAAAGAAGACAAGCTGCCGGAAATCCGCAAGGACCAGACCTTCCTCAGCCGGCAGAACCTGCAAGTGCTCGACGCCAACGGGCAGCCGCTGGCGGCGGCGGACATCGATTGGGACAACCCCGGCAACATCATGCTGCGTCAGGACGCCGGGCCGCGTAATCCGTTGGGGCAAATGGTCATCCGCTTCCCCAACCCGTTCTCGGTGTACCTGCACGACACGCCAAGCAAGGCGCTGTTCGAAAAAGGACCACGCGCTTTCAGCTCCGGTTGCGTGCGGGTCGAACACCCAATGCAACTGCGTGATCTGCTGCTCACCCCGGCGGAAAAGGCCCGCACCGAAACCTTGCTGGCCACCGGCACCACTCACGAATTTCGCTTGTCGGCACCGGTGCCGATCCTGATGACCTACTGGACGGCCCAGGTCGACAGCAGCGGCCGCGTGCGCTACTCACCGGACATCTACAGTCGCGATAGCGCGTTGCTGGTGGGGCTTGATCGAGCGCACTGAGCCTCAGCGGGTGCTTCGGTTCCAGAACACCCGCGCCAGCCACGCATCGACACTCAACTTGCCCGCCCCGGCGAACACCAGCGGCAGTAGCGCGGCCAGGTAAATCGCCGGCAGCTTGAAGTTGCCGAAGCCTTTGTTGGTGATCGCATACCCCTGCGCCAGTTCGCTCAGTGACGACCAGTCTGCGGGCCAGTGCACGGCGGCGGTCGCCACGACGGTGACCACGATCAGCGAAACCGCCGAAATGCGCGTGCCGAAGCCAAGCAGAATCGCCAGTGCGCAGATCAGTTCGGCCCACATCGACAGTTCCCAGTTCAGCGTTGCCGGCAGTTGATCGAATGGGAAGGGGAATCTGTCCTGGATGTCTTCGAACCAGTTCTGCCCGTTGAGTTTCTCCAGCCCGGATTCGAAGAATTCCCAGGCGATGAACAGGCGCAGCGTCAGAGGGGCGAGCCAGGTGCCGGCGCGGTCGAGGTTCAGGTGCAGGGCTTTGATGGCGGTTGAAAGGGTGGCGGTCATGATGCAGCTCCGGTGAGTTGAGTGAAATCGACCGGGGCATTTCAGCGTTGGGGTGTATCGGGTGTGTGTCGACGGTGTGGGGATTGTGCTTTTGGTGTGTCTGCGGCTTCGGGATATACAGTGCGATACAGTCAAAGGCCCCTCACCCCAGCCCTCTCCCGGGGGGAGAGGGGGCTGACCGAGTTGTCTTGCGTCATCCATCGACCTGAGAAATCCGGTCGATTATGGATCTAAGTTTTGGCGATCATGGATTCACAGACGCTATTTCAGGTCGGCGTAAAATCTCCCATCTCCCCCAATCAGTCCTCTTTGCCTCTGGGAGAGAGCTAGTGAGGGCAGTCGATTATAGGTTTGAGAAGTCTTGTCGATCGTGGATTCACAGATGCTATTTCAGGTCGGTGTAAATCTCCAATATCCCCCAATCAGTCCCCTCTACCTCTGGGAGAGGGCTAGGGTGAGGGCTGCAGTTTCGGCACCCGCCACAAATACCACGCCGCCACCGTCCGATACGGCCGCCACGCCAAACCAATCTCGACCATCTGTCTGCGCGTCGGCTGCACCTCGAGCCCCTTCAATCGCCGATACCCCTCACGCACACCAAAGTCATCCGCCGGCAAAATATCCATGCGCTCCAGGCTGTAGATCAGCAACATCTCCACCGTCCAGCGACCGACCCCGCGCAAACTGACCAAACGCTCGATCAACGCCTCGTCATCCATCGCCAGCGCCGTAGCGTAATCCGGCACCACACCCGCCAGCGTCGCCTGAGCAATCCCCTGAATCGTCGCAATCTTGCTCGCCGAAAACCCGCAACCGCGCATGCGTTCGAAATCAGTCGCAAGAATCTGCTCGGGACGCGGAAATGACTGCCCCGGAAACAGTCCCACCAAGCGCCCGACAATCGCATCGCCGGCCTTGGCATGCAGCTGCTGATAAGCAATCGCCCGCACCAATGACTCATAAGGATCGCGCGCCGGATGCGGTTGATGCAGGCACGGGCCGATCGCTTCGATATGGCGCCGCCAGTGCGGATCAAGCGCGGCCAGAAACGCGCTGGCCGCTTGATAGTCGTCAGCCATTTATTTCAGCAAGCCGTTGACTTCGCCGTAGGTGAACGCCTTGAGTTCATGGCTGTCGAGTTTGCCGCTGGCCAGAAAGCTTTTCACCAGCCCGCCCATCGCGCCATAGAGGAATTCGGCAATGCCGGAGCCGGCGCTCAAGCGGCGTACGCCCAGCGCCAGCAGCTCTTCAGGCGACGGCAAACACGCGAAGCCAAGCACGTTGACCGGCAGCGCCGTGCCCTTGCAGATTGCCTCGATTTCATAGGCACTCGTGACGCCCGCCGCGAACAGGCCATCGGCACCGGCCGCTTGATATAACGCAGCGCGACGCAGGGTTTCGGCGACGCGATCTTCGGCCGGAACCAGGCTTTTCAGATAGACGTCGGTGCGCGCATTGATGAACAGCTGCACCTCGCGCTTGTTGGCCACCTGACGTGCCACTTCGATCTTGCGCGCGAGCAACTCCGGATCCGCAGAACCGTCCTCGATATTGATGCCAACAGCACCCGCCGCAATCACCGCATCCAACACTTCCGCCACGCGCCCGAGGTCGTCGGAATAACCGGCCTCGACGTCCACGGTCAACGGCACGCTGATCACCCGGGCGATGGCTTCTACCGTCGACACCAGCCGTTCGAGGGGCAGAGCGTTGCCGTCCGGGTAGCCGTGGGCCCAGGCCACTGCGGCGCTGCTGGTGGCCACGGCTTTACCGCCCAGGTGCTCGACCAGTCGCGCGCCGGTGGCGTCGCCGACGTTGGTCAGCATCAACAGGCCTTGCTGGTGCAACTGGTGAAACTGCGTAGCGAGCGCGTTCATCAAAAATCCTTCTTGTCAGTTGATTCGATTCGTCAGAATGCCAGGGGTTGCGTGAGCTGCACGGCGGCGTTTTCCAGTCGCAGCAGAAACGCTTTGCGCGGCTGCCCACCACCATAGCCGGTCAGCGAGCCATCCGCGCCGATCACGCGATGACAAGGCACCACAATCGACAGCCGATTGTGCCCGTTGGCCAGGCCGACCGCGCGACTGGCGCCGGGTTTGCCCAAACCGGCGGCGATGGCGCCGTAGGTGCTGGTGTGGCCGTAAGGGATTTGCAGCAGCGCCGACCAGACCTGCCGGGCGAACTCGCTGCCGGGCAGGTGCAATGGCACGGTAAAGGTATTCAGCTGGCCGGCGAAATACTGCGCCAGTTGCGCCTCGATCTGCTGCAAATGCGCGTTGTGCCCCGGCGCCACCGCGTAACCGTAGCGGTTCTGCAATTCCTCGACTTCGCGGGTCAGTGCCGGGCGATCAAGAAACTCCAGCAACACCAGGCCACGGCGTTCGGCCATGGCAATCATCGGCCCCAGCGGCGTGGTCAACCGGGTGAACAGCAGCGGCTCGCTGTGTCCGGCGCGGCCCGGGGTGATGTGGAAGGACTTCTGAAAGGCATCGCGAAAACCGCTGAGCGATTCATAACCCGAATCAAACGCGGCGTGATCAATCGAGATGCCTTGCTTGATCCCGCCCAGCGCCATGCCCAAGCGGCGCGTGCGCAGCCACGCATGGAAGGTCATGCCGAAATGCTGCTTGAACCAGCGCCGCAGCTTCAGCGGCTCGATGCCTTCAGCGAGCAATTGTGCGTCGCTCCAGCGCACCTCCGGATCGGCGCCCACGGCGTTGAGCAGCCGTTGCACCCAGTCCGGGGCGATGGCTGCGGCATCCAGTGGTTTGCAGCGCAGGCAGGCGCGATAGCCCGCCGACAGGCAGTCGTCGGCGTGGGCGAAGAACTCGACGTTCTCCGGTTTCGGTTTGCGCGCCGTGCAACTGGGGCGGCAGAAGATCCCGGTGGTTTTCACGGCCGTGAAGAACACGCCCTCGTAGGCAGTGTCGCGTTCGAGCATGGCGCGAACCATCTCGGCGTGGGGCGGCAGGACAGCGGTTTGTATGTTCATGGGCTGAGAGTAAAACCAGTTTGTCGATGGCTCCACCGAAAAATCGACAGTGAATTTTCAACCCCTCTGAACTACCGTGTAGGAGCTGCCACAGGCTGCGATCTTGATCGTTCCCACGCTCTGCGTGGGAATGCAGCCCGGGACGCTCCGCGTCCCAAAATCCCAGATCGCCGCTATCGGCAGCTCCTACCGTTTGTTGAGGTGTGTCCGATGCATCCGTTTTCCATCCAGCATATCGATCACATCGTCCTGCGCGTCGCGGACCTGCCGCGCAGCATCGACTTCTACAGCCAGGTGTTCGGTGCCGAAGTGGTCAAGCGCAACGAACCGTTGGGCCTGATACACCTGCGCGCCGGCACGTCGATGATCGACCTCGTCGACCTGCAAGGCGAACTCGGCCGCAAGGGCGGCGGGGCGGCCGGCAGCGAACGGCGTAACGTCGATCACTTCTGCCTGCGCATCGAGCCGTTCGACGAAGAAGCACTGCGCGCGCACTTGCAATCCTTCGGCTTGAGCGTGGCCAAAGCCGAGTCACGCTTCGGCGCCGAGGGCAAAGGGCTGTCGCTGTACTGCTTCGACCCGGACGGCAATCAGGTCGAACTCAAAGGCCCGTCCGAGGCTTAAGCGCGTTTGGCCATCAACAGCACCGAAGCCGCCGCCGACAGCAGGCCTGCGCAGCAACGATTGAAGATTCGTTTGCCGCGCGGCTCGGCGAACCAGCGGCGCATGTGCAGGCCCATCCAGGCGTAGGCGCTGATGGCGATCCACTCCAATAAAAGGAACAGCACGCCGAGTACGGCGAATTGCGCCGCCACCGGGCGCGCCGGGTCGACGAATTGCGGCAGAAACGCGGTGAACAGCAAAATCGCCTTCGGATTGCCCGCCGCCACCAGAAACTCCTGTCGTGCTAAAGCAAAGAAGCCAACGGTCCCGCCTGTTACTTGCTGCTCGGCCTCGGGATTGGCCCGCCACAACTGCCAGGCCAGGTACAACAGATACGCCGCGCCGACGATCTTGATCGCATGGAACAACCATTCCGAAGTCTGCAACACCACTGAGAGACCGGCACCGGCCAGTGCGATCATCCCGGCGAACGCCAGAATCCGTCCGATGCCCGCCGTGCAGGCGCGGCGAAAGCCATAACGCGTGGCGTTGCTGACCGACAGCAGATTGTTTGGCCCGGGGGCCATATTCAGGGCGAAGCAGGCCGGAAGAAACAGGATGAGCGTGGCGAGATCCATGACGGCACTCCAGAAACGAGAGCGATATTTTTAGCACAGCCTCCGGGCGCTCAGACCCATACAGTCACGCGGCGCTGTCGCGGTACAGCGCCCGGTGCCGTTGGGCAACGCGGTCGAACTTTTTGCAGATGCCTTCACTCTGAATGACTCAGAGGGTGATGGTTTCGGCAGAAATATCTATCCGGCCGGTCAGAAACCGCGATAGCCGTGTAAAATTTCACCGACGTTGCATTCACCCCGTTTGGCCCCTGGCGGCCCCACCAAGAGCGATCTACATGCAAGCAAAGGCCCGTGAAGTTTATGTGCCACCGGTGCTGCAAGATCTGCGAGCCGGCACTGCCGAACTGCACATCGCACTGGAAAAACGCCTTCCTTTTTTCTCCGATACCCTCGATACCCAGGCTTTTGTGCGGTTGATGCAGGCTTATTACGGCTTCTATCTGCCGCTGGAAAACGCCTTGCTCCGCAGTGATGCAATTCCTGCCGATTTTGATCTGACGCCTCGACTCAAAGCGCCAACCTTGCGCACTGATCTGCACGCGCTGGGCGTATCTGCCGAAGCGCTGCAAAACCTGCCGCAGTGCGAGCAGTTGCCGGTCATCGACTCAAGCGCTGCCTGCCTTGGCGTGCTCTACGTCCTCGAGGGGGCGACGCTGGGCGGGCAGATTCTGCGCCGGGAAATCTCGACGCGGTTAGGCCTGGAAGCCGATAACGGCGCGGCTTTTCTCGATATCTACGGCGCCGCCACGGGCCGGCGCTGGCGTGACTTTATCGAATACCTCGGCAGTCGGCCAATGAGCGCCGCCGAGCGCGGCGCTGTCGTCACCGCCGCACAAACCACATTCAGCTGTTTCGAGCGCTGGCTCGAAAGCCGGGAGGTACTGGCATGAACCCGCAAGACAAAGAAGCCTTTGAAGAACTGCTGGCCAACTGTGCCGACGAGCCGATTCGTTTCCCCGGTGCGATCCAGCCCCACGGCTTGCTGTTGACCCTGAGCGAACCTGCATTGGCGATCATTCAGGTCAGCGCCAACGTCGAAAGCCTGCTGGCCCGGGTGCCGCAAAGCCTGATCGGCCAGCCACTGGAAAGCCTGATCGGCGACGCCGAAGCGGCGCAAGTGCGCGAAGCTTTACTGCAACCGTCGCTGTCCGATGTGCAGCCGCTGCGCTTCAGGCTCAACGGCACGGCATTCGAGGGTTTGCTGCACCGCCATCAAGGTGTGCTGATTCTGGAGCTGGAAATCCACGTGGAAAATTTCCAGCCGCGCAATGTCGCCGGCAATCAAACGCATCTGGGGCGCATGCTCCAGCGTCTGCAAGGGGCCACCACGTTGCAGGCGCTGTATGACATCAGCGTCAAGGAAATTCAGGCCATGACCGGTTACGACCGGGTGTTGATCTATCGTTTCGAGGAGGAGGGCCACGGTCAGGTGATCGCCGAAGCCTCCGACCCGTCGATGGAAGTATTCAATGGCCTGTTTTTCCCAGCGTCGGACATTCCCGAACAGGCGCGCGAGCTGTATCGCACCAATTGGCTGCGGATTATCCCCAATGCCGACTACCAACCGGTGCCGCTGGTGCCTAAGCTGCGCCCGGACACGAACACGCCGCTGGACCTGAGTTTCGCCACCCTGCGCAGTGTGTCGCCGATCCACTGCCAGTACATGAAAAACATGGGCGTGTTGTCGTCGATGAGCATTTCCCTGCTCAAGGGTGACAAGCTTTGGGGCCTGATCAGTTGCGGCAATCGTCAGCCACTGCACGTGCCGCATGAGTTGCGTGCGGCGTGCCAGACCATCGGCCAGGTACTGTCGTTGCAGATTAGCGCCATGGAAGCGCTGGAGATCAGCCGTCAGCGTGAAGAAAAAGTCGAAGCCTTGGCGCTGCTCAATCAGGCGATGATCGACTCGCCGCAGAATGTCTTCGACGGTCTGGCCAATCAACCGCAGACGTTGATGGCGCTGACCAATGCCGGCGGCATCGCGATCATCGAAGACAAACAACTGCACCGTTACGGCAACTGCCCGGAACCGGAAGACATTCGCGCCTTGCACAAGTGGCTGCAGGACAGCGGCGAGCCAGTGTTTGCCAGTCATCACCTGGCCAGCGTCTACCCGCCGGCCGCGCAATATCAGCAGGTGGCCAGCGGCGTGCTTGCCATGAGCCTGCCGAAACCGGTGGACAACGGCGTGTTCTGGTTCCGTCCCGAGGTCAAGGAGAACATCAATTGGAGCGGCGATCCGCGCAAGCCGCTGGACCTGGAAAACTCCGGCGCCGGCCTGCGTTTGCGCCCGCGTACCTCGTTCGAAATCTGGAAAGTAGAGATGGCCGGGATCTCCACCAAGTGGAGCCACGGTGATTTGTTCGCCGCCAATGATCTGCGCCGTTCGGCACTGGAAAACGATCTGGCCCGGCAGGTCCGCCGTGAGCAGGAAGCGGTGCGCGCCCGCGATGAATTGGTGGCGGTGGTGTCGCACGATCTGCGTAACCCGATGACCGTGATCTCGATGCTCTGCGGCATGATGCAGAAGGCTTTCAGCTCCGACGGCCCGCACACTTCGCGCAGGATCTCCACGGCCATCGACACCATGCAGCAGGCCGCCGGGCGCATGAATACGCTGTTGGAGGACCTGCTCGACACCTCGAAAATCGACGCCGGGCGCTACTCCATCACCCCGCAGAAACTCGATGTCGGGCAGATGTTCGAGGAGGCGCAGGCGTTGCTCGCGCCGCTGGCGTTGGACAAGGACATCAGCATTTCCTTCGCCGCCGACCCCGATCTGCGTATCCATGCCGACCCCGAGCGGCTGTTTCAGGTGCTGTCTAATCTGGTCGGCAACGCGATCAAGTTCACCCCGCGCCTGGGCACGGTGGGCGTGCATGCCACGTCGGTCGGCGATGATATCGTTTTCACTGTGCGCGACAGCGGCGAGGGCATTCCCAAGGAACATCTGCCGCACGTCTTTGACCGTTACTGGACGGTGAAAGAGGGCAATCCGACCGGCACCGGTCTGGGGTTATACATCACCCAAGGTATCGT
Source organism: Pseudomonas sp. B21-041 (assembly GCF_024748675.1). Taxonomy (NCBI): domain Bacteria; kingdom Pseudomonadati; phylum Pseudomonadota; class Gammaproteobacteria; order Pseudomonadales; family Pseudomonadaceae; genus Pseudomonas; species Pseudomonas sp. B21-041. Next base: position 3,765,536 of record NZ_CP087175.1, on the reverse strand, counting down.
CGAAGCCCATGGCGGGCGGATCTTCGCCGAGAGTGAACCGGGGCAGGGCAGCGAGTTCCGCTTCACCGTGCCGCGTTTGGACTGATCGTCTTTTTATGTGTGGGAGCGAGCCTGCTCGCGAATGGGGTCGTCCTGGCAATGCAGTGCTGAATGACCCACCGCATTCGTCGGAACGCCGCCCGGAGCAGGCTCGCTCCCACAGGGGATTTGTGTCGTTTGATCGTTCCCACGCTCTGCGTGGGAATGCCTCAACGGACGCTCTGCGTTCGGCTCTGGGAGGGACGCGGAGCGTCCCGGGCTACATTCCCACGCAGAGCGTGGGAACGATCAGGATCACAGGGGCATTTTCTTCAATACCGAGGACCGGGTGCTCGCTACCGTGAGCACCTTGTTCCTCGATTTGAAGCAGGTGTGCGATGAGTCTGATTGTTTCCATGGCGGCGTTTGCGTTGGCTGCGTCGATCACGCCGGGGCCGGTGAATATCGTGGCGTTGAGTTCCGGGGCGCAGTTCGGTTTTCGCGCCAGTCAGCGGCATGTTGCCGGAGCGACGCTGGGGTTTGTGCTGTTGCTGGTGTTGATGGGATTGGGCCTGCATGAGGTGTTGAAGCTCTGGCCGTTCATGACCCGTGTGGTGCAACTGGCCGGCGTGGCGTTTCTGCTGTTCATGGCGTGGAAACTGGCCATGGATGACGGACAGTTGAATGCCGGTGAGTCAGGGCGGGCGCCATCGATGCTGTATGGCGCGGTGATGCAATGGCTCAACCCGAAAGCCTGGCTGGCATGCGTCGCGGGTATGGGCGCGTTTGTCGCTGATGGCGAGGCGCGGCTGGTGTGGCAGTTTGCGGCGGTGTATCTGGTGATTTGTTATCTGTCGGTCGGCTGCTGGGCGTATGCCGGGACGTTTTTGCGTGGGTATTTGAGCAATGCGGCGGGAATGCGTTGGTTCAATCGGGTGATGGCGGGGTTGTTGGCCGTCAGCGCGATATACCTGCTGCTACCGTAAACCCTGTAGGAGTGAGCCTGCTCGCGATAGCGGTGTATCAGTCAATATAAATGTCGATTGATAGACCGCTATCGCGAGCAGGCTCACTCCTACAATGGATCACGGGTAGCCGAGAGATTGATTAGTTGAATGGCTGCTGAAACGCGCCACCTTCGATGTGCCAGACCTTCGGCTCGTCCGAAAAATACTCCTCCAGGCCCAGCATGAACAGCCGATGGTCTTCACTCGCTTCAAACCCCGGCGTGTGATCCTCAAGGGATTGCCAGCGCACAATCAAATTGAACACCTCAGGCGTTTCGATTCCTGGCGCGAGCAGGTGGCCGCCGTAACCCTTTGCCCGTTTGAGCAAAGGCTCGACCTCGGTAAACGCATGCCGAAACGCCGCAGTTTGTTCTGTGTGAACGGGCAGTAAAGCGATCTCATAAATCATGGTGTTCTCCTTGCACTGAGTTCAGCGATTGGCGAGTTCGGACGACGGCACGACAGCAATCGCGATCTTCCCTTGGAGGCCGTTGTTGGGCGTCTCCAGCCGGGCATGGGCCAGGCCGATGTCGGCCAGCGCATAGACCGCGCCAACGTGCGGGCGCAACTGACCGTTGGCGATCAATGCGCTCAACTCATCGAGTTTGCCGCGATTCTGTCGGGTGAAAACGAAGTGGTAGCTGGCGTTCTTGCCCCAGGCCTGAATCAGGTTTTGCGGCTGGGCAAGGTCGACGATCGACACCACGCGGCCAAGCTGTGCGAGGGCGTCGGGACTGCGTGCCAGGGTGTTGCCGCCAATGGTGTCGAACACCACATCGACGCCGCGGCCAGCGGTTTCGCGCAGGATCGCCTCGACGTAATCTTCCTTTTCGTAATCGATCAGCACATCGGCGCCCATCTGCCTGGCGAACTCGAAATTGCCTTCACGCACGGTAGTGAAGACTTTCGCGCCGATGGCTTTGGCCAGCTGGATTGCGACATGACCGACGCCACCCGCGCCGCCATGGATCAGAATGCTCTCGCCGACTCTGAGCGCCGCCCGCACGACGAGCGCTTCCCACGCCGTGCCGCCAACCAGACTCAGGCTTGCCGCTTCAAGGTGGCTCAGTGCGGGCGGCTTCTTGCCGATAATGCTTTCGGCCGCCACGTGGTATTCGGCATAACTGCCTGGGCCGTCGAAAATCTGCGGGGTGTACCAGACTTCGTCACCCGGCCCGAACGCCGTCACCCCCGGCCCGACGGCTTCGACAACGCCGGAGACGTCGTGCCCGGTAATGGCGGGGAGGGGCACCAGATCGGCATAGTCGCCACGGCGAACCTGATAATCCAGCGGGTTGATGGAGGTAGCGTGCACCCGTACCAGGACTTCGCCCGCTTGTGGCACTGGCTTGGGTACCTCACAAAGTTCGAACGATTGCGCGCCGCCAAATGAAGTAAGGATCATCGCTTTCATTGCATTTCCTCGTTTCGGTAAAAAGGGATATCGGGAATTCTCGATATCGTGGGGCAAAAAATTACAGCTCGCTGCCGATGATCTCGGCCAGCGCGCTGATCGCTGCTTCGTTGCGTTTGTAATAGGTCCACTGCCCAATACGCCTGACTTCGACCAGGCCGGCGCGTTGCAGCGTCGCCAGGTAATCGGACACCGTCGACTGCGACAGCCCGACGCCTTCCTGAATACTGCTGACGCAAACACCCACCGTATGCACGTCACCTTCGTCCTGGGGAGGAAAGTGTTTCTCGGGATCCTTCAAGCCTTTGAGGATTTCCAGGCGTGTGCGGTTCGAGAGGGCTTTGAAGATTTCGAGTAGTTCCATGCCGCGACGATATCGGAATTTACCGATATGTCAATATCTGAATGTGTTGGCCAGCGATTGATCGTTCCCATGCTCCGCGTGGGAATGCCTCAACGGACGCTCTGCGTTCGGCTCTGGAAGGGACGCGGAGCGTCCCGGGCTGCGTTCCCACGCAGAGCGTGGGAACGATCAAACAAGCTCGCTCCCACGGGGGGAAGTGTTGATTTTCAGATGAGGTGTCAGCCGCGATATTGGCCGGGCGTTGCCGCCAGATGCTGCTTGAACGCTCGTTGAAAATGCGCCTGGTCGGCAAACCCGGCCTCAAGCGCCACATCCGCAATCAACTCCCCGCTGCGCAAACGCTCGCGGGCGAACTGGATGCGCTGGTTGACCAAAAATGCGTGGGGCGTCATGCCGTAATGCTGTTTGAAGGCGCGGATCAGGTACGACGGTGAAAGCTGTGCAGCGGCGCAGATGTCGTCGAGGTTGAGCACTTCGGTGCAGTGCTCGCGGATGAAATCGGCAGCGCGTTCCAGTTTGAAATTTGGCTCGCGCAGAGAGGGGCCGGCGGGTTCAAACGCAGTTGCAGGTCGCTGAAAAACTCCACCGCCGCGCTTTGCTTGCGCAGCACATCCTGTTGCGGGTCGACTAACGTTTGATACAGCCCGTTCAGTTCGTTGAACAGCGCAGTGTCATCAAGGTGAGTGGTGGAAAAACGCCGAAACTGCAGATCACCGGCAAAGCCCAACTGATGCTGCAAATCCGTCAGCCAGGGCGTTTCCACGTACAGCATCACATACGACCACGGCTGATCATCGATCGGATTGCACGCATGCACATCGCCGGGGTTCATCAGCACCACAGTGCCCGCCGCGACCTCGAACTGCGCCTGCTCATGCACATAGGTGCTGCGACCGGCGGTGATCGCGCCAATGGAAAAGTGCGCATGGGAATGCCGGGCGTAGCAGACTTCGCGGCCATCGGCGATGGCCCGCGCTTCAATGAACGGCAGCGCCGCGTCGCGCCAGAAGCGCGGGGCTTTTTCAGGGTGTTTGGCGGCAGCGTGTTTCATCGTTGTTATTCCCGGCAGGCCAGGGCGCCAGTGTATTAGCTCTGGCCGGCAAAGGCGCGTTCGAGTTCGGCAATGTCGAGTTTTTTCATCGTGAACATGGCCTGCATCGCTCGCTGCGATTTGCTGGTGTCGGCATCCAGCATCATGTGCATGAACGCCACCGGCACGATCTGCCAGGACACGCCGAACTTGTCTTTCAGCCAGCCGCATTGCTGGGCTTCGACGGGGCCACCCTCGGACAGATTGCCCCAGAAATGGTCGACTTCTTCCTGATTCTGGCAATTGACCTGAAACGAGATCGCCTCGCTGAACTTGAACATCGGCCCACCGTTAAGGCCGGTGAAGGTCTGGCCGTCGAGTTCGAAACTGACGGTCATCACCGCACCTTCCGGTTTGCCATGAAATTCCTGACCGACCTTGCTGTAGTGGGTCAGGCCGGTGATTTTCGCGTGATCGAAGATTGAGCAGTAAAACTTCGCAGCGGCTTCGGCCTGATCGTCGAACCAAAGGCAAGGGGTGAGTTTTTGAAAGCGTTGCATGGCAGTCATCCTCGGCAGGTTAGACAGCTGGATTTACAGCGTAGTCAGTCCTTGGTCGATTGCCGGTGCCGTAGATCGACAATTGCCGAGCATTGGAAATCCTGACGACGGAGACACCGAACCGCAGACCGGATTTTCTTACCGTGTCTTTATGTAGTCGTAATGACAAGGCTTCAGGTCGAATTGACTATCTCCGGTTTGTGTCAAATTGACTCGTTATCGTGCAACAAACTGATTTTATTGAATTGAAAATCGGGCACGAGACTTGATGTACTCAACTTACCTAAACGAACCGCTCAGGAGTACGCCACCATGCTCACTTTCTTCGAAAGCCCGCTGAACGTTCTGCACCTGTCGAGCAAAATCCTCGTCGCTGGTCTGCTCATGCTGCTCGCTGGCATATACGGTGCGTATCTCTACAACGGCCACATGCCGATTGCGCTGCTGGTGGCGATGCATTCGCTGACCATCCTCGGCCCGACCCTGATCAAGATTGGCTACGTCATGCGCCTGCTGGCGCAGTACCGCATCCGTGGTCCCGAAACCACTGTGGGAGCTTGCCTGCAAGCGATTGCGGTCTGATATTCAACATTGATGTCGCCTGAAATACCGTCATCGCGAGCAGGCTCACTCCCACAGGTTTGTATGGTGGTCACAAATTCCTGGCACACCCAAACCACTGTGGGAGCTGGCTTGCCAGCGATGAGGCCAGCACCTTCAACATCAATGTTGACTGACCCGACGCCATCGCTGGCAAGCCAGCTCCCACAATGATTGATGGTGTTTCTGAAATCTCAGCGGCGCTCGGCAACCATCAGCAAGGACTGCGGCACTGGACTTTGCGGATGCTGTGGCTCCTGCAAACCGGCCAATTGGAACCCGGCCATGTCCAGCGCATTCAGCCAACTCGACAACGTGCGGAAATACCACGGCATCGGCTGCCACTGACCTTTGAATCCCGCGAACGATTCTTCGCGCCAGCCATCCTGATAATCGCCTGCCGCGACAGACCATGGATGCAGTGTCTGAATGACCACAACACCTGTGGGAACAAGCAAGGCATTCATCGCGGCAAGCAGCGGAATTATGTCTTGATGCAGTAGCGAGAAATTCGCGCACACCAGGTTGTAGTCACGACCGATATCGACCTTGCCATCGACCAGCGCTTCGTAACTCGCAACATGCACCCGCGCCGCCCCCGCCAGACGCGCCGCTTCGACCAGCCGCGCATCGCCATCCACCCCGACGGCATCAATCCCCCGATCCGCCAGCGCCCGCAACAGCCAGCCTTCACCGCAGCCGAGGTCGAGCACACGCTGCGGCTGCCGGCCCATGATCGCCAACAAAATCGCTTGATCGGTAACCTGCTGACGGCTTTCGATGGCGCCGCTGCGGATCACCTCGATCCAGACATCAGCGTTGTCGTGCCAGCTCTGCAAAAGGCTGGATTCGGGGGAGGGCATGGCGGAGTCCCGACTTCTGAAAAACCACAGTATGGACGCTGATCGCAAACCAGGGTTTGTAGATCAGCGCACCCACACAACTCCGAACGCCGATATTTTTGAGAAATCGATATCAGGTCCATTTTTCGGTCATTTTTTCGAAGCCGCCAAAGCCTCTTTGAGCGCTGCATTTGCACGTTCGGCGGTTTGCGCATCACCGTGCTTTTTCAGCAGCTCAGTGACCTCGGCCAACTGTGCCGCGCTGAGCCCGACGCGCAGGCTCGCCGCCATATGCGCGCGCAGTTGCGATTCTACGCCCGGCGTTGCAGCCAGCGCCCCGACGGTCGCCAGTTCACGGCTTTGCCAGTCAAGGTTGTCGCGCTCGAAGATGTCGCCGAACAGGTGGGTTTGCAGGAACTGGTTGATAACCGGGGCGAACTCGAACACCGGGCCTTTGACCGGGGCGCCCGAAATTTTCGTTTGATTCGCGGTGCCGCTGGCCAGCAGTTCATCCCCAACTGGAATCGCCCGGCCCGGCTCACGCCCCGGCGCATCTTCGATGCCGCGTTGTTTGCGTACCTGCACCACCGTCATCAGCTCGTTCAAGGCATTGAGGCTGCGCGGGAACCCGACGTAAGCGTAGAGCTGCACGAGAATTTCCCGGGTTTCGCTGATGGTCAGGCCGGCGTCGAGTGCCTGGTTGAGCGCCGAGTTGAGGTTGCGCATGTCGCTGGTCGCCATGAACGCGGCAATCAGTGGAATCGTCTGTTGTTTACCCGACAGGGCTCGTGCTGTGGTTTGCGGAGTAGTCATGGATTGCGGTGTCTCGGCTGCTTGAGTGGTAGCGCTGAACATCGACCCAACGATCAGGCAGAACGCCATAAGTGCGGGAAGGGCAGCGCTGCTGCGTGTGTCAGTGGCCATCGTGAAAGGCTCCATCCTTTGCGGTTCTGCGATGTCCTGAGTAGCTGTGGTCGAGCCATAGCCATAGCTCAGGTCCATGCAGCCAACGCCGAGGGCGGATACTTCGAGTGAACGGTTGCCGCGTGTGCGCTTGTGCATGTCGATCTCCCGTTGGGCGTGGGGAGCACAGTAAGCGAGGTGACGGGGGGGCACTAGACGGCTAAATCGGGATGGCTTGATGAATTCTGCTCATCAATCTACGGAATGAGTGAAGGGGTAACTCTGCACTCATCCTTTGGGTGACTACTGTGGCACGCGCAGCTTGTCCAGCAGGCGATTGACCAGCAGCTCGTTCAGCATGATCACCTGTTGCAGCGCCAGCAGCGGTTTGCGCTCCGGGCCGCCTATCGAGTTGGCGATGTTACCGGCCATGGAGTGGGCGTAGGAAAGCGACTCACAGGCTTCGACCCGTAGGGTTTCGTCATCCAGCGTGGGGTCGACCAAATAGACCGGGCGAAACTTGGGTGAGCTTGGCGGCGCCCCCAGTGCTTCGGGTCGCAGGTAGTAGTCGAGGGCGCGGTCGGTGGCTTCTTTGACCTTTTGCGGGTTGAGCGCTGGGTCGTGAGGGATTGGATCGGTGGGTGGCGGATTTGGCGTGATTTTGAACATGGATGAAACTCCTATCGCAGTTTAAGGAGCCATCACTCTCGCTACCAAACGAGTGAGTGGTGGCCATACGCGGGTTGGTAGACCGGCTGCAATAGGAACCCGGCGCTCACGAGTGAGCCCCACGCATGACTACCATTGAACTGAGCCTCCACAAAGAGACAGCACAGGGTGTTGTCACACGGCTATTACAGACGGGCTACCAAACCCGATCACTGTTTTGCAGTGACAGGCAAACGATATAGCCCGGCCCATAGCCGTGTAAGCCGGCGGATTCTGGCGTACGCGTAGGTAACGACGCAAGGTGTTGTAGGGAGGATGGCGTAACGGTTTGTGTGCTTTAAACGTGATCACGGCCTTCGTGTTTATTGATGAAAATACTGGATGGCGGGGGCTTTGGGTTTTGCGGTGTGTCAGTGCGATTCCCCCCCCCTCACCCCAGCCCTCTCCCCCAAAGGGGGCGAGGGGGAAAGGGAGCAGATCTCCATGTACTTCCAGGCCTGAGTCCGACTCGGTATCTCAAGTCGGTGCAACTTGCACATTCAGCGCGGTCAGTTCCCTTTCCCCCAGGGGGTCGAGGGGGAAAGGGAGCTGATCTTTGTGCTCTTCAAACCTGAGTCCGACTCGGTATTTCAAGTCGGTGCAACTTGCACATTCAGCGCGGTCAGTTCCCTCTCCCCCAGGGGGAAAGGGAGCTGATCTTTGTGCTCTTCAAACCTGAGTTCGACTCGGTATTTCAAGTCGGTGCAACTTGCACATTCAGCGCGGTCAGTTCCCTCTACCTCTGGGAGAGGGTTAGGGTGAGGGCTGTCGCTAATTTCAAATTCTGAAGAGGAGGTGCGACATGAATCTATTGACCGGCAGTTGCCTGTGCGGCGATGTCCGTTTCGAAGTGACAGGTCAGCCCTACCGAGTCGGCATCTGCCACTGCCTCGACTGCCGCAAACGCCACGGCACGCTCTTTCACACCTCGGCCATATTTCCCGAGGATGCGTTGAAGGTCACCGGCGAAACCCGCGACTACAACGGGCGCTTTTTCTGCCCGCGTTGCGGCTCACCTGTGTTCACACGTTCGGCAGATGAAGTAGAGGTCAACATCGGATCGCTCGATGAGCCTAATCAGTTCAAACCTACTTACGAACTCTGGACCATTCGGCGTGAATCATGGTTGCCGGCGCTGCCACTGGCTCACCACTACGAGCGTGATCGTGAAAGCACGGGGCGCACAGAGGAATAATGGACGTGAGCCCAATCACATCCCCCTTGTGGGAGCGAGCCTGCTCGCGAATGCGGTGGGTCATACAGCTCAAGTTCAACTGAAAGATCGCATTCGCGAGCAGGCTCGCTCCCACAGGGGAAAGTGTATGGCTGCCGATGATCTCAGCCGCGAATAAACGCCAGCAGATCCGCGTTGATCGTCTCTGCCTCCGTCGTCGGCATCCCGTGGGGGAACCCCGGATACGACTTCAGCGTGCCATTGGGCAGCAACTTCGCCGACAACGGCCCTGAATCCGCATACGGCACAATCTGATCATCCTCGCCATGCATCACCAGCACCGGCACCGTGACCTTCTTCAAGTCCTCGGTGAAATCGGTCTGCGAAAACGCCACGATCCCGTCGTAGTGCGCCTTCGCTCCGCCGATCATGCCCTGACGCCACCAGTTGGCAATAATCCCTTCCGATGGCGTGGCTCCTGGCCGGTTGTAGCCATAAAACGGCCCGGTCGGAATGTCGCGATAAAACTGCGCGCGATTCGCCGCCAGTTGCGCCTGAAAGTCATCGAATACCGATTTCGGCAGCCCACCCGGATTGCTCTCGGTCTGCACCATCAACGGTGGCACCGCGCTGATCAGCACACCTTTGGCAACGTTGTCCTGACCATGCCGGGCAATGTAATGAATCACCTCACCGCCACCGGTCGAATGGCCGACATGCACGACGTTCTTCAGGCCCAGATGATTAACCACAGCCAGCGTATCGTCGGCGTAATGATCCATGTCGTGCCCGTCCCAGACCTGACTCGAACGTCCATGCCCACGGCGATCATGGGCAACCACCCGGAAGCCTTTGCCGAGGAAGAACAGCATCTGTGCGTCCCAATCGTCCGAGCTGAGCGGCCAGCCGTGGTGGAAGTGGATCACCGGCGCGTCTTTCGGGCCCCAGTCTTTGTAGAAAATCTCGACGCCGTCTTTGCTGGTGACAAATCCCATGTTCGCAACTCCAGACCAATCTGATGGGTAACCCGCGCGGTCAGCGCGGACCGGTTTCGCTCATGACGAGTTTTCCACTGCGATGGCTCAGTGCGAGCCGTTATCAACTGTAGGATTAAAGTCGACATCTGCATGACCGGTGGTCGCAACGTCTGGCTTCGTGCGCAAATTAGGCTTTGCTGAAAGGGATAAGCCGAGGCGCGCGTAGGCTTTGATGGCCACAGCGGCGCCCCTTCAGAACACCGTGAGTCTGAGGAAATTCCCCGATGCTGACCTTGAATATCAATGGCAAGGATCAGGAGCTCGATGTCCCCGCGGACATGCCGTTGCTCTGGGTCCTGCGCGATGTCGCGCACTTGACCGGTACCAAATTTGGTTGCGGCATGGCCCAGTGCGGGGCCTGCACCGTGCACGTTGACGGGGCGCCGTTGCGCGCCTGCATTACGCCCGCGACCGCCGTGGCCCATGGCCAGAAAATTCTCACCATCGAAGGGCTGTCCACCGACGGTTCGCACCCGGTGCAGCAAGCCTGGGCCGAACTTGACGTGGTGCAGTGCGGTTACTGCCAGTCGGGGCAGATCATGTCTGCTGCCGCGCTGCTGGCGAAAATCCCCAAACCCACCGACAGCGATATCGATCAGGCGCTCTCCGGCAATATCTGCCGTTGCGGCACCTATCCCCGCATTCGCGCAGCGGTTAAGCGTGCATCGGAAATCGGCTGATTCAATCTGTGGGAGATAGACGATGAACAGTCCTGTATCGCGTCGGAGTTTTCTCAAAGGCAGCGCCCTGTTGGGCGGCGGTCTGGTGGTGGCGTTTGTCGTCCCTGGCGGCCACAAGTTTGCCTATGCGGCCGAGAATGAAGGCAAGGTGTTCGCGCCCAATGCGTTTTTGCGCATCGCGGCGGACAACAGCGTCACCGTGTTGCTCGGGCATTCGGAGATGGGCCAAGGCATCTGGACCGGCCTGACCATGTTGATTGCCGAGGAGCTGGACGCGGACTGGTCGAAGATCCGCGTCGAGCACTCGCCCGCGTCGGCGGCGGATTACGGCATGCCCGGTTTTGGCGGCATGCAGATTACCGGCGGCTCGACGTCGACGTGGATGGAGTTTGATCGTTATCGGCTGGCAGGCGCGACCGCGCGGCAGATGCTGGTGGAGGCGGCGGCGAAACGCTTCGAGGTGGCACCGTCGGCCATTCGCACTGAATCGGGCGTGGTGATTGCCGGTGACAAGCGTGCAACTTATGGCGAGCTGGCAGATGCCGCCGGGCAATTGCCGGTGCCGGATCCGAAGTCGATTACCTTCAAGGAAGCCAAGGACTGGAAGGTCATTGGCAAACCGACCAAACGCCTCGACACACCGGAGAAAATCACCGGCCGCGCCAAGTTCGGCATGGACGTGCAGTTTGAAGGCTTGATGACCGCAATGGTCGCGCGCCCACCGGTATTCGGTGCCACTGTTAAATCTTTCGAAGGCGCTGAAGCGCTGGCGGTGCCGGGCGTACACAAAGTGGTGCAGGTACCGACGGGCGTGGCGGTGATTGCCGAGCATTACTGGGCGGCTAAATTGGGCCGTGATGCGCTGAAGGTCGATTGGGATCTGGGCCCGCATGCGGATCTGAGCAGCGAAAAACTGCTGGCAAGTTTCCGCAAACTGGCCGCGACACAAGGCACGTCGGCGAGTCAGGCCGGTGATGCCAAGGGCAGTTTTGGCAAAGCGGCGAAGAAGATCGATGTCGAATACAGCGTGCCTTATCTGGCTCATGCGCCGATGGAGCCGCTCAATTGCACGGTGAAAATCAGCGCCGAGAAATGCGAAATCTGGACCGGTACGCAGTTTCAGACGCTGGATCAAATGGTCGCCGGCAAGATCACCGGGCTGAAGCCTGATCAGGTCGAGATCCACACTGAGTTTTTGGGTGGCGGTTTCGGGCGTCGGGCCAATCCAACGTCTGACTTTGTCGCCGAAGCCGTGCACGTGGCGAAAGCCGCCGCGATGCCGGTGAAAACCGTGTGGTCGCGGGAAGACGATATTCGTGGCGGTTACTACCGCTCGATGTTCTTGCATCAGGCGAAGATCGGCTTGGGCGCTGATGGTTTGCCGTCGAGCTGGCAGCACGTGCTGGTCGGGCAGTCGATCATGACCGGCACGCTGATGGAGGCGACGATGGTCAAAAACGGCATCGACCCGACCTCGGTCGAAGGCGTTTCCGACAGTCCTTACGTTAAAGGCCTGGCCAATCATCAGGTCGATCTGCATTCGCCGCAAACGGGCATCAATGTGTTGTGGCTGCGCTCGGTTGGCCATAGCCATACCGGTTTTGTCATGGAATCGCTGATCGATGAAATGGCCACGGCGGCGGGCAAGGATCCGGTCGAGTACCGACGAACCTTGCTCAAGGATCATCCTCGGCATTTGGGCGTGCTCAATCTGGCGGTGGAAAAGGCTAACTGGAAAGCACCATTGCCGGATGGCCATGCGTTGGGCGTGGCAGTGCACGAGTCGTTCGGTAGCTACGTGGCGCAGGTGGCGGAGGTGTCGCAGGACAATTTGGCGATTCGCGTGCATCGCGTGGTCTGTGCGGTGGACTGCGGGATTGCGGTGAATCCGCAGAGTATCGCGGCGCAGATGGAATCGTGCATCACCTTCGGTCTGGGCATGGCGCTGCACAGCAAACTGACGCTCAAGGACGGCGCGGTCGTGCAATCCAACTATCACGATTATCAGGTGCTGCGGCTCAACGAGATGCCGGTGGTGGAAGTGCACATCGTGCCCAGCAGCGACAAACCCGGTGGCATCGGCGAGGCCGGTGTGCCGCCGACCGCGCCAGCCGTGGCCAACGCGGTGTTCGCCCTGACCGGGCAACGCCTGCGCGAGTTGCCGCTGCAACTGTCGGGGGTGTGAGATGAAACGACATCTAGTGTTGGGCACGGTGGTTCTACTGGGGCTGGGCGGTTATGCCTCGGACCTGTTTGCCGATGATCAGGAAGCCTTGAAAGCCTTCACCACGGTACAGAAAGTCTTCCAGAGTCCGCGCTGCCAGAACTGTCACATTCCCGGTGATTCGCCGTTGCAGTTCGACGCCGGCATTCCCCATGCGATGAACGTGGTGCGCGGCATGGACGGCAAGGGCGCCGCCGGTTTGCCTTGCGCGACCTGCCACGCGGAAAACAATCCGCCGGCCAGTTACGGCCCGCATGCGCCACCGGGCGCGCCGCACTGGAGCCTGCCGCCGGCGGCGCACAAAATGGCCTGGATCGGCCTGCCACCGGACAAGCTCTGCGCGATGATCAAGGACCGTTCGAGCAATGGCGATCGCGACTTTGCTGCACTGATCAAGCATGTCAGCGAAGACAAATTGGTGCTGTGGGGCTGGAATCCCGGGGCAGGGCGCGCGCCGGTGCCAGTGCCGCACGATATTTTTGTCACGCAATTCAAGCTCTGGGCCGATGCGGGCGGGCCATGCCCGGTGGCGCAAATGTGAGCCATTGCCAAATTAGCGCTACGCTTGGAAGCATTGTTGCCAATGGAGTGTGCTGATGCTGGTTCCAGGAAAACCTGCGAATGAAACGGCGCGCGTTCAAGCGTTGCACGGTCTTGAGCTGCTCGATTCCGCCCCTGAAGAACGTTTCGACCGACTGACACGGTTGGCGAAACGCCTGTTCAATGTGCCGATTGCACTGGTGACGTTGGTCGACACCAATCGGCAGTGGTTCAAGTCGTGCGTGGGCCTGGATGTCAGCGAGACACCGAGGGATGTCTCGTTCTGCGGCCATGCGATTCTTAACGACGGCCTGCTGTTGGTGCCGGACGCCCGCGAGGATGTGCGCTTCCATGACAACCCGTTGGTGACAGGCGCGCCGAACATTCGCTTCTACGCCGGTTACCCGCTGACCGTGCCCAATGGCAATAAAATGGGCACGCTGTGCCTGATCGACACCAAGCCCCGCGACCTCGACGAGGAAGAGCGCGCGTTGTTGCGTGATCTGGCGGAAATGGCCGAGCAAGAGTTGGCCGCTGTGCAGATCGCGAGCATGGATGAGTTGACGTTGCTGTCCAATCGCCGTGGTTTCAAACAACTGGCGCAGCATGCACTGGACGCCTGCGCACGGCTGGAACGGCCGGCAACCTTGCTGTTTTTCGACCTCAATGACTTCAAGCAGATCAACGATCTGTATGGGCATGCCGAGGGTGACAGTGCGCTGAAAACCTTTGCCGACGTGCTGCGCATCGCCTTTCGCGAGAGTGATGTGGTCGGGCGCCTGGGCGGGGATGAGTTCGTCGCGTTGCTGACCGGCTCCAGCCATATTGAAACGACGGCGATCATGGCGCGGCTCAAGGAAATCCTTGAAGAGCGCAATGCCACGTTGCACCGCGGGTATGCGATTCGCTTCAGCGTCGGCCAGATCGAATACGACGCCAAACGCCATGAGACCGTGGATCGGCTGCTGGCGGATGCCGATAGCGCGATGTATGTGCACAAGCAGGCCTTGAAGCGTTGTTAGCGAATGCACCGCAGATCGCTTGTAGGAATGAGCCTGCTCGCGATAGCGTCCGGCCATCAACCTCTTCATTGCCTGACACAGCGCTCCCACAGGGGACAGTGTTGCAGGCATAAAAAAACCCGCCAGATCGGCGGGTTTTTTTATTGGCTAACCGAAGATCACTCTTCGATGTTGCCCATGGCGGTGGTGTTGAAGCCGCCGTCGACGTACATGATTTCGCCGCTGATGCCCGACGCCAGGTCGGAGCACAGGAAGGCGCCGGCGTTGCCGACTTCGTCGATGGTGACGTTGCGACGCAGCGGGGTTTGCGCTTCGTTGGCGGCCAGCATCTTGCGGAAGTTCTTGATGCCCGAGGCTGCCAGGGTACGGATCGGGCCAGCCGATACGCAGTTGACGCGGGTGCCATCCGGGCCCAGAGAGCCGGCCAGGTAACGTACGCCAGCTTCCAGCGAAGCCTTGGCCATGCCCATCACGTTGTAGTTCGGCATGGTGCGCTCAGCGCCCAGGTACGACAGGGTCAGCAGGCTGCCGTTGCGGCCTTTCATCATTTCGCGGCCGGCTTTGGCCAGGGCCACGAAGCTGTAGGCGCTGATGTCGTGAGCGATGCGGAAACCGTCACGGGTGGTGGCTTCGGTGAAGTCGCCGTCCAGTTGGTCGCCCGGGGCGAAGCCAACGGAGTGGACGATGCAGTCCAGGCCGTCCCACTTCTTGCTCAGTGCTTCGAAGACCTTGGCGATTTCTTCATCGCTGGCCACGTCGCACGGGAAGCACAGCTCAGGGCTCGAACCCCAGCCTTGGGCGAATTCTTCAACACGACCTTTCAGTTTGTCGTTCTGATAAGTGAAGGCAAGCTCAGCGCCCTCGCGATGCATGGCGGCAGCGATGCCGGATGCGATGGACAGCTTGCTGGCGACACCGACGATCAGTACGCGCTTACCGGCGAGAAAACCCATGTGTTGCTCCTCTTTCAGGTTATTGCGCAGTGGCTGGTGCCAAAAAAGCGGCTTCCAGCAACTGCTGTGTATACGGATGTTGGGGGGCGGCAAAAATACTTTGCGCGTCTCCCTGTTCGACCACTTGGCCATGCTTGACCACCATCAACTGGTGGCTCAGCGCTTTGACGACAGCCAGATCATGGCTGATAAACAAATACGTCAGGTTGTACTTGGCTTGCAGTGAACGCAACAGCTCCACCACTTGCCGCTGCACCGTGCGGTCGAGCGCCGACGTCGGCTCGTCCAGCAGGATCAGCGCCGGTTTCAGCACCAAAGCCCGGGCAATGGCGATTCGTTGCCGTTGCCCACCGGAAAATTCGTGGGGGTAGCGGTGCCGGGTTTCCGGATCCAGACCTACCTCCTTCAATGCCGCAATAATCGCCGCCTCTTGTTCCTCAGCGGTGCCCATCTTGTGAATCCGCAGGCCTTCGCCAACGATGTCGCTGACACACATGCGCGGGCTCAGGCTGCCAAACGGGTCCTGAAACACCACCTGCATCTCCCGCCGCAACGGGCGAACCTCGTTCTGCGTCAGGCAGTCTAGCTGCTTGCCTTCAAAGCGGATCGCGCCTTTGCTGCCGATCAGCCGCAAAATCGCCAGACCCAGGGTGGATTTACCGGAGCCGCTTTCTCCCACGATCCCCAGGGTCTGACCCTGCGGTAGGCTGAAATTGATGCCGTCCACTGCCTTGACGTGATCCACCGTGCGCTTGAGCAGGCCTTTCTTGATCGGGAACCAGACTTTCAAGTCCTCGACTTCAAGCAGCGGCGCGCCGATTTTATTGCTCGCCGGGCCTCCGCTGGGCTCCGCGCCGAGCAATTCCCGAGTGTACGGATGCTGCGGCGAACGGAACAGCTCTGCGCACGATGCCTGTTCGACGATGCAACCGCGCTGCATGACACATACACGATGCGCAATTCTTCGCACCAGGTTCAAATCGTGACTGATCAGTAACAACGACATGCCCAATCGAGCCTGCAATTCCTTGAGCAAATCGAGGATTTTCAGCTGAACGGTCACGTCCAGCGCCGTGGTCGGTTCGTCGGCAATCAGCAATTCCGGCTCGTTGGCCAGGGCCATGGCGATCATTACACGCTGGCGCTGGCCACCGGACAACTCGTGGGGCAAGGCCTTGAGACGCTTGTGCGGCTCGGGGATGCCGACCATGTCCAGCAGCTCCAGCGTACGCTTGGTCGCGACTTTGCCGGTCAGACCCTTGTGGATGCCGAGGACTTCGTTGATCTGCTTCTCGATCGAGTGCAGCGGATTCAGCGAAGTCATCGGCTCCTGAAAGATCATCGCGATGCGGTTGCCACGGATGTGGCGGATGGTTTTCTCACTGAGCCCCAGCAGGTTTTGCCCGGCATAGTTGATGCTGCCGGCCGGATGGCGGGCCATCGGGTAGGGCAGCAGGCGCAGGATCGAGTGCGCGGTGACCGATTTGCCCGAGCCGGATTCGCCGACCAGCGCCAGGGTTTCGCCGCGTTTGATGTCGAAACTCACGCCTTCGACGACCCGGTGCACGCGCTCGCCGAAACCGAATTCGACGGCGAGGTCACGCACTTCGATCAGATTGTCCTGATTCATTTCACTTCCTCGGGTCGAAGGCGTCGCGAGCGGACTCGCCGATAAACACCAGCAAACTCAGCATCAACGCCAGCACGGCGAAGGCACTCATGCCCAGCCACGGCGCTTGCAGGTTGGATTTGCCCTGGGCGACCAGTTCACCCAGCGACGGACTGCCGGCCGGCAAGCCGAAACCGAGGAAGTCCAAAGCGGTGAGGGTGCCGATGGCGCCGGTGAGGATGAACGGCATAAACGTCATGGTCGAGACCATTGCGTTGGGCAGGATGTGGCGGAACATGATCGCACCGTTCTGCATGCCCAGCGCTCTTGCTGCGCGCACGTATTCAAGGTTGCGGCCACGGAGGAACTCAGCGCGCACCACGTCGACCAGGCTCATCCACGAGAACAGCAGCATGATCCCCAGCAGCCACCAGAAATTCGGCTGGACGAAACTGGCGAGGATGATCAGCAGATACAGCACCGGCAGCCCCGACCAGATCTCCAGAAAACGCTGCCCGGCCAGATCGACCCAGCCGCCATAGAAGCCCTGCAAAGCACCGGCAATCACGCCGATGATCGAACTCAGCACGGTCAACGTCAGCGCGAACAGCACCGAAATGCGGAAACCGTAGATCACCCGCGCCAGCACATCGCGGCCCTGATCGTCAGTGCCGAGCAGGTTGTCCGCCGACGGCGGCGCCGGGGCCGGGACTTTCAGGTCGTAGTTGATGCTCTGGTAGCTGTAGGGAATCGGCGCCCACAGCACCCACGCATCCTTGGCCTTGAGCAGTTCGCGGATGTACGGGCTCTTGTAGTTGGCTTCCAGCGGGAATTCGCCGCCGAACGCAGTTTCCGGGTAGCGCTTGATCGCCGGGAAGTACCAATTGTTGTCGTAATGCACCACCAACGGCTTGTCGTTGGCGATCAGCTCGGCGCCCAGGCTCAGGCCGAACAGCACCAGAAACAGCCACAGCGACCACCAGCCGCGCTTGTTGGCCTTGAACAGTTCGAAGCGGCGGCGGTTGAGAGGGGACAGGTTCATCTCAATGCTCCCGGCTTTCGAAGTCGATGCGCGGATCGACCAAGGTGTAGGTGAGGTCGCCGATCAGTTTCACCACCAGCCCCAGCAGGGTGAAGATGAACAGGGTACCGAACACCACCGGGTAATCGCGGTTGATCGCCGCTTCAAAGCTCATCAGGCCGAGACCGTCGAGGGAGAAAATCACTTCCACCAGCAAGGATCCTGTGAAGAAGATGCCGATGAACGCCGACGGGAATCCGGCAATCACCAGCAGCATGGCGTTGCGGAACACATGGCCGTACAACACGCGATGGCGGGTCAGGCCTTTGGCCTTGGCGGTGACCACGTATTGCTTGTTGATTTCGTCGAGAAAGCTGTTTTTGGTCAGCAGGGTCATGGTTGCGAAGTTACCGATCACCAGTGCGGTCACCGGCAGCGCCAGGTGCCAGAAGTAATCGAGGATCTTGCCGCCGAAGCTCAGTTCATCGAAGTTGTTTGAGGTCAGGCCCCTTAGCGGGAACCAGTCGAGATAACTGCCGCCGGCAAACACCACGATCAGCAGGATCGCAAAGAGAAACGCCGGGATCGCATAGCCGACGATGATCGCCGAACTGGTCCAGACGTCGAAATGGCTGCCGTGCCGCGTGGCCTTGGCGATCCCCAGCGGGATCGACACCAGGTACATGATCAGCGTGCTCCACAGCCCCAGCGAGATCGACACCGGCATCTTTTCCTTGATCAGGTCGATCACCTTGGCGTCGCGGAAGAAACTGTCGCCGAAATCCAGCTGCGCGTAGTTCTTGACCATGATCCACAGACGTTCCGGGGCCGATTTGTCGAACCCGTACATGTGCTCGATTTCCTTGATCAGCGCCGGGTCCAGACCCTGCGCGCCGCGATAGGAGGAGCCGGCCACCGACACCTCGGCACCGCCGCCGGCAATGCGGCTGGTGGCGCCTTCGAAGCCTTCGAGCTTGGCGATCATCTGTTCCACCGGGCCACCGGGCGCGGCCTGGATGATCACGAAGTTGATCAGCAGAATGCCGAACAGGGTCGGGATGATCAGCAGCAGTCGCCGAAAAATATACGCCAGCATCTGATTACTCCGTGCCCACAGGGTCGGCTTGCAGTTTGGTTTCGACTTCTACTGCCGGTTTTGCGTCGGGCTTGACCCACCAGGTATTAATCCCGATGTCGTACTTGGGCGAGACTTTCGGGTGACCGATGTGGTTCCAGTACGCCACGCGCCAGGTCTTGATGTGCCAGTTGGGCACCACGTAGTAACCCCATTGCAGCACGCGATCCAGTGCGCGGGCGTGGGCCACCAGGCTTTTGCGTGAGTCGGCGTTGATCAGGTTTTCGACCAGTTGATCGACAATCGGATCCTTCAGGCCAATGGTGTTGCGGCTGCTCGGTTTGTCGGCAGCGGCGCTCATCCAGAATTCGCGCTGTTCGTTACCCGGTGAGTTGGACTGCGGGAAGCTGCCGACCATCATGTCGAAGTCCCGCGAACGCACGCGGTTGATGTACTGCGAAACGTCGACGCGGCGGATTACCAGATCGATGCCAAGGTCGCTGAGGTTGCGCTTGAACGGCAGCAGTACGCGTTCGAATTCGGTCTGCGCGAGCAGGAACTCAATCACCACCGGTTTGCCCGTGGCGTCGACCATTTTGTCGTCGACGATCTTCCAGCCGGCCTCTTGCAGCAGTTGATAGGCCTCGCGCTGCTGCGCGCGGATCATGCCGCTGGCATCGGTCTTCGGATTCTCGAACGCTTCGCTGAACACCTGCGCCGGCAGTTTGCTGCGGAACGGCTCGAGGATCGCCACTTGATCGGCGTCGGGCAGGCCGGTGGCGGCCATTTCCGAGTTTTCGAAATAGCTGCGGGTGCGGAAGTAGGCGCTGTTGAACAGTTGTTTGTTGGTCCACTCGAAATCGAACAGCAGACCGAGTGCCTGACGCACCCGCACATCCTGAAACACCGGGCGACGCAGGTTGAAGACGAAGCCCTGCATGCCGGTCGGGTTGCTGTTGGCGATCTGTTCCTTGATCAAGCGGCCTTCGGTAACCGCCGGGATGTTGTAGGCGTTGGCCCAGTTCTTTGCGGTCATTTCCAGCCAGTAATCGAATTGTCCGGCCTTCAGCGCTTCGAGCGCGACGGTGTTGTCGCGGTAGTAATCGGTGGTCATCGTGTCGAAGTTGTAGAAGCCACGGTTGACCGGCAGGTCCTTGCCCCAGTAATCCTTGACCCGCTCGTAACGCACTGAACGTCCGGCCTTCACTTCGGCAACCTTGTAAGGGCCGCTGCCCAGCGGAATTTCCAGGTTGCCCTTGGTGAAGTCGCGATCGGCCCACCAGTGCTTGGGCAGCACCGGTAACTGGCCGAGGATCAGCGGTAGTTCACGGTTATTGGTGTGCTTGAACTTGAAGAGCACTTTCAGCGGATCTTCGGCGATCACTTCGGAAACGTCGCTGTAGTAGCCGCGAAACAGCGGTGAGCCTTCCTTGGTCAGCGTGTTGAAGCTGAACACCACGTCCTCGGCGCGTACCGGGTGGCCGTCGTGGAAGCGCGCTTCGGGGCGCAGGTAGAAACGCACCCAGCTGTTGTCCGGGGCTCTTTCGATCTGCCGGGCGATCAGGCCGTATTCGGTGAACGGTTCGTCGAGGCTGTGTTTGGTCAAGGTGTCGTAGATCTGCCCGACATCGTCGGCCGGCACGCCTTTGCTGATAAACGGGTTGAGGCTGTCGAAGCCGCCGAAACCGGCCTGACGGAAGATGCCGCCCTTGGGCGCGTCGGGGTTCACATAATCGAAATGCTTGAAATCGGCTGGGTATTTCGGCGGCTCGTTGTACAGGGTCACGGCGTGTTGCGGAGCGGCAAAGGCCAGCCCGGCGAACAGCAAACCGCTGGCCTGGACGAGCAGGGCGCGGATCGGTTTCATTGATCTTTCTCCGAAGACTTCAGCCACCACGCGCTCAGGCCCAGAGTGTAGGGCGGCGTGGTGACGTGGGCCAACCGGTTGCGGTAGGCCAGACGGTGATAATTGAGGTACCAATTGGGAATGCTGTAGTGCTGCCAGAGCAGCACGCGGTCGAGCGCCTTGCCGGCGGCAACCTGCTCGTCGCGGGTGCGCGCGGCGAGCAATTGTTCGAGCAGGTGATCCACTACCGGGTTGGCAATGCCTGCGTAATTCTTGCTGCCCTTGACCCCGACCTGACTGGAGTGGAAGTACTGCCACTGCTCCAGGCCCGGGCTGAGGGTCTGGTTGAGCGTCATCGAGATCATGTCAAAATCAAATTGATCGAGGCGCTGTTTGTACTGCGCCCGATCCACGGTGCGCAGGCGCGCGTCGATGCCGATGCTGTTGAGGTTCTCGATATAGGGCTGGTAGAGGCGCTCCAGGTTCGGATTGACCAGCAGCAGCTCGAACCGCAGCGGTTGGCCGTCAGCGTTTTGCAGGCGCTGACCGTTGAGCTTCCAGCCGGCTTCGGCGAGCAATGCCAATGCCTTGCGCATGGTTTCCCGGGGAATGCCGCGTCCATCGGTTTTTGGCAGGGTGAACGGCTCGGTGAACAGCTTGGCCGGCAGTTGTTCCTTGTACGGCTTGAGCATCAGCCATTCATGCCCGACCGGCAGGCCGGAGGTGGTGAACTCGCTGTTGGGGTAATAACTGGTGGTGCGTTTGTAGGCATCGCTGAACAGTGCGCGGTTGGTCCACTCGAAGTCGAACATCAGGCCCAGCGCTTCACGGGTCTTAACGTCCGAGAACGTCGCACGGCGGGTGTTCATGAACAGGCCCTGACTCTGGGTCGGGATCTGATGCGGGATCTGTGCCTTGATCACATCGCCACGGCGTATGGCCGGGAAGTTGTAGCCGTTGGCCCAGTTCTTCGCCTGATGCTCGATGTAAATGTCGAATTCGCCAGCCTTGAATGCTTCGAAGGCGACATCGCTGTCGCGGTAGAACTCGACTTCCATGCGATCGAAGTTGTACTTGCCGCGATTGACCGGCAAGTCCTTGCCCCAGTAATCCTTGACCCGCTCGAAGATCAACTGCCGGCCCGGCGTCACCGAAGTGATGCGATAGGGGCCGCTGCCCAGTGGCGGTTCGAAGGTAGTGGCCTTGAAGTCGCGGTCTTTCCAGTAGTGCTGCGGCAGCACCGGCAATTCGCCAAGGCGCAGGATCAGTAGCGGATTGCCCGAGCGCTTGAGCACGAAGCGAATGCGCTGCTTGTTGAGAATGTCGACCCGCAGCACTTCCTGCAACGCGGTACGGTACAGCGGATGGCCGTCCTTGAGCAGCGTTCGATAGGAGAAGGCGACGTCATAAGCGGTGATCGGCGTGCCGTCGTGGAAACGCGCTTCCGGGCGCAGGTTGAAGACTACCCAGCTGCGATCTTCGCTGTACTCCACCGATTGCGCGATCAAACCATAGCTCGACGCCGGCTCGTCACCGGACGGCGAATACTGGCCGGTGCCAACCATCAGCGGCTCGTTCAGTTCATTGATGCCGTACTGGAGGAAATTCGCGGTGGTGACCGGGCTGGTGCCTTTGAACGTGTACGGATTGACCGTATCGAAGGTGCCGAACGCCATTACCCGCAACGTACCGCCCTTAGGCGCTTGCGGGTTGACCCAGTCGAAGTGGGTAAATCTGGCCGGGTACTTGAGCGTGCCGAACTGCGCATAACCGTGACTTTCGGTAATCGTCGCGCTTGCGGTTGAGCTCAAGGCCAGGCTGATCAGGAGCAGGAGGAGGGGACGCTTCAAGTCAGATCCGATCCAGGCGGCTTGGGCTTAGTGGGCCGTACAGTAACAGCTTGTCTGGACAGGAAAAAGATGTGGGTTAAAGAGCCCCTCACCCTAACCCTCTCCCGGAGGGAGAGGGGACTGATCGTGGTGTTTGGAAGAATTACACCGACGTGCTGCACCGAGTCGAACTCAAGTTTTCAAAAGCCCCTCACCCTAACCCTCTCCCGGGGGGAGAGGGGGCTGACTGTGGTGTTTGCGAGAGCTGCGCCGACGTGCGATACCGCGCCGAACTCGGATGTTGAACAGCACGGAGATCGGCTCCCTTTCCCCCTCGCCCCCTTGGGGGAGAGGGCTGGGGTGAGGGGGATGGATCTAATGCACACCTCAAAAACGTGATCAAAAAAAGCCCCTGAAAACTCAGGGGCTCTTCTGTCAGTGCGGCTGATAAACCGTGAGCATCTGCCCCGGCTTCAGTGCTTTACCCGCACCCGGATTCCAGCGCTTGAGATGCTGCATCTCAACGTTGAAGCGCTTGGCCACGACGTACAGCGTGTCGCCGCGTTTGACCTTGTACTGGGTTTGCTGCGCGCTGTCGTCCTTGCCTTTGCTCTTGCTGTTGGCCGCAATCACCGTGTTGACCCGGCCGGATTTGCGTGCCGGCGCGCGCTTGGTGGTGTCTTGCATCACCAGGGTCTGACCAACCTTGAGGTTCTTGCCGGTCAGCTTGTTCCAGCGCTGCAGGTCTTTGACTTCGACCTTGTTGGCCTTGGCGATGGAACCGAGGTTGTCGCCACGCTTCACCCGATAGGCACGCTTGAGCTGCGCCACTTCCGACGGATCGGCGCCTTCGAAGACTGGTTTCAGCGAACGCGGGCTGATCAGCTCTTCCGGACGCATGGTCTGCAAACTGGCCGTCAGCAATTGCGCCTTCGACGTCGGCACCAGCAAATGCTGAGGGCCGTCGATGGTGGTGCGTTGCTTGAAGGCCGGGTTGAGCTGGAACAGTTCGTCTTCGTCGATGTTGGCCACCGCAGCGACCTTGGACAGGTCCATGCGCTGGTTGATTTCGACGACCTGGAAGTACGGTTCGTTGGCGATCGGGTTGAGGTTCACGCCGTAGGCTTCCGGCGCCAGCACCACTTGCGACAGCGCCAGCAGCTTCGGCACGTAGGCCTGGGTTTCCGCCGGCAACGGCAGGTTCCAGTAGTCGGTGGGCAGGCCGAGCTTTTCGTTACGTTCGATGGCGCGGCTGACCGTGCCTTCACCGGCGTTGTACGCCGCCAAGGCCAGCAACCAGTCGCCGTTGAACATGTCGTGCAGGCGGGTCAGGTAATCCATCGCTGCCGTGGTCGAGGCGGTGATGTCGCGACGGCCATCGTAGAAGCGCGTCTGACGCAGATTGAAATAACGCCCTGTGGACGGAATGAATTGCCACAACCCGACTGCATCGGCCCGGGAATAGGCCATCGGGTTGTAGGCGCTTTCAATCACTGGCAGCAGGGCCAGTTCCAGCGGCATGTTGCGTTCTTCGAGGCGTTCGACGATGTAGTGAATATAGAGACTGCCGCGTTCGCCGGCGTTCTCGAGGAAAGAGGGATTGCTGGCGAACCACAGGCGCTGTTGCTCGATGCGCGGGTTGACGCCGAGACCTTCCTGCAGCTGAAAGCCCTGGCGCATGCGTTCCCAGATGTCCTGGGGAACCTGTGGGCTGGGCTTTTCGGACAGCCAGATCGGCTTCTGCTTGGCTCGCGCAGCAATGTTCGGCGTATGGGTCGCTTCAGTCTGCGGAGCATGGCTGGAACAGCCCGCCAGCGTGGCGGACACAGCCACCGCGATGGCTTGCGCCAGGCGGGTCAATGCGTCTGAATTGACGGACTTACGTATGGATGACGACATTGGCTGGAAGTAAGTTCCGGGCAAAAATGTCGGGCGATTCTAGAAAGCGCACCCCCTGCGGTCAACCATTCAGAATTTTTGTACCAAGTGGTGGGGGGCTTAGAACTTATCTTTCCAAGCCCGCAGAGCCGCAAATACCTCACTCGGCGCCCGGTTTTGAGCGCCTGCCCGTTCGTCCACTTTTTGTGTAACTAATGTTTCAGAGGTACGCAAGAACGGATTTGTGAGCTTTTCCAGTGCCAGGGTCGAAGGCAGGGTCATGACGCCGTTTTGCCGCTGCTGAGTGACTTTTTCCAGACGGGCGGCGATGTCCGGATTGCCCGGCTCGACGGCGGCGGCAAACTTCAGATTGCTCAGGGTGTATTCATGGGTGCAGTAGACCAGGGTATCTTCCGGTAGAGCAGCGAGGCGGCTGAGCGAGTGGTGCATTTGCTCCGGCGTGCCCTCGAACAGGCGACCGCAACCGGCGGCGAACAGGGTGTCGCCGCAAAACAGCAGGCCGTGGTGGTAATAGGCAATGTGCCCCAAGGTGTGACCGGGCACCGCATAGGCGTCGAAGTCCCAGCCGAGAACGCTGACCGTGTCGTTGTCCTCAAGCGCCACGTCGCGCCCCGGGATGCTTTCGCTGGCCGGGCCGTAGACTTTTGCGCCGCTCAGCGCTTTCAGGCGTTCGACGCCGCCGACGTGATCATGATGGTGGTGGGTGATCAGGATATCGCTCAACACCCAGCCCGGATGCGCTGCAAGCCACGCCTGAACCGGCGCGGCATCGCCCGGGTCGACCACGGCGCAGCGCTGGGTGCGGTGATCCTGTAACAACCAGATGTAGTTGTCGGTGAACGCGGGCAGTGCACTGATCTGTATCATCGTCGGAATTCGCCAAGCGGAAAACATTGGCGCATCTTAGTAGTTCCTGGCGCTTTGGAGAATGCGATGAGTGATAAAGCGTTCGCACAGGCTGATCCTGACTGGCTGGCCCTGATCGGTGCAGCCCGTGAATGGCTGTCCGGCCCGCTCGGGCAATTTCTGCTCGATGAAGAGCGGCGCATGCTCGAAGACGAGTTGGGCCGTTTCTTTGGCGGTTATCTGGTGCACTACGGGCCATCGGCCGAAACCCCGCCGTCGGCACCGCAAGTGCAGCGCAATGTGCGTCTCGGTGCACCGTTGCCCGGGGTCGAGATCGTCTGCGAGGAGCAGGCCTGGCCGCTGAGCGAGCATGCCGCCGATGTGGTGGTGATGCAGCACGGTCTGGATTTCTGCCTGTCGCCCCACGGTTTGCTGCGTGAAGCAGCGAGCAGCGTGCGTCCCGGTGGGCATTTGCTGATCATCGGCATCAACCCCTGGAGCACCTGGGGGCTGCGCCATGTGTTCGCCCACGACGCCTTGCGCCAGGCGCGCTGCATCTCGCCGTCGCGGGTCGCCGACTGGCTCAATCTGCTGGGCTTCGCGCTGGAGAAACGCCGCTTCGGGTGCTATCGTCCGCCGCTCGCGTCACCCAAGTGGCAGGCCCGTCTGGCCGGCTGGGAACGCAAGGCCGGTGACTGGCAATTGTCGGGTGGCGGCTTCTATTTACTGGTCGCGCGCAAGATTGTGGTCGGACTGCGACCGTTGCGTCAGGAGCGGCGCGAGCCGATGGGCAAGCTGATTCCGCTGCCGATGGCCAAGGTCAACCGCCGTCGTATCGAACCGTAAACCTTCTTTTATTTGTGGCCGGGTGTGTCCCGGCCTCGGTCATTGTCGATCCGTGATCGGCAGGACAGGCATTTTTCTGGATAGATTGGCATGAGCGAAAGCGTTGAAAGCGTCGACACCGTAGAGCTGTTCACTGACGGCGCCTGCAAAGGCAACCCCGGCCCCGGCGGCTGGGGCGCCTTGCTGGTGTGCAAGGGCGTCGAAAAGGAACTGTGGGGTGGCGAAACCAACACCACCAATAACCGCATGGAACTGCTCGGCGCGATCCGTGGCCTCGAAGCCTTGAAGCGGCCGTGTGAAGTATTGCTGGTGACCGACTCGCAGTACGTGATGAAGGGCATCAACGAGTGGATGGCCAACTGGAAGAAGCGCGGCTGGAAAACCGCAGCGAAGGAGCCGGTGAAAAACGCTGATCTGTGGAAAGAGCTGGACGAGCAGGTCAACCGCCACAAGGTTACCTGGAAGTGGGTGCGTGGGCACATTGGCCATCACGGTAACGAGCGGGCTGACCAGCTGGCTAACCGTGGGGTGGATGAGGTTCGCGGTTACAAGCAGAGCTGATTTCGCTTCTGAACCGTGGTGTGGCCCTTCGCGAGCAGGCTCGCTCCCACACTGGATCGTGCTCACAACACATTCAATGTGGGAGCGAGCCTGCTCGCGAAGGGCGCGCCACGGTCTGACTGAAACACCCCGCCGAGCGTGTTAATATCCGCGTTTTTGCAAGATCGACCCGTTGAGAGCTGAACACTGATGGCCACCAGATCCGTTGTACTCGATACCGAAACCACCGGCATGCCGGTGACCGATGGTCACCGGATCATTGAAATCGGTTGTGTCGAACTGATCGGTCGGCGCCTGACGGGCCGGCATTTTCACGTTTACCTGCAGCCGGATCGCGAGAGTGATGAAGGCGCCATCGGCGTCCACGGCATCACCAACGAATTCCTCGTCGGCAAGCCGCGCTTTGCCGAAGTGGCCGATGAGTTCTTCGAGTTCATCAAAGGCGCGCAGCTGATCATCCACAACGCGGCGTTCGACGTTGGCTTCATCAACAACGAATTCGCCCTGATGGGCCAGCACGATCGCGCTGACATCACCCAGCACTGCTCAATCCTCGACACCCTGATGATGGCTCGGGAACGTCACCCGGGGCAGCGCAACAGCCTCGATGCGTTGTGCAAACGTTATGGCGTCGACAACT
The DNA here is from genome assembly GCF_024748675.1 of Pseudomonas sp. B21-041. Classification (NCBI taxonomy): domain Bacteria; kingdom Pseudomonadati; phylum Pseudomonadota; class Gammaproteobacteria; order Pseudomonadales; family Pseudomonadaceae; genus Pseudomonas; species Pseudomonas sp. B21-041. The sequence continues at coordinate 3,738,288 of NZ_CP087175.1, read as the reverse complement.
CCGGCCGTGAACTGCACGGCGCCTTGCTCGACTCGGAGATTCTCGCCGACGTCTACCTGACCATGACCGGTGGCCAGACCAGCCTGTCGCTCGCCGGCAACGCTTCCGACGGCAATGGCACGGGCGAGGGCGCGGACAACTCGGCGACCGAGATTCGCCGCTTGCCGGCTGATCGTCAGCCTGCGCGGATCATTCGTGCGACGGAAGAAGAACTGGCGGCGCATCTGGTGCGGCTGGAAATTATTGCCAAGTCTGCGGGTGGCCCGGCGATGTGGACGCAGATCGCGGAAGCTGACGCCCAGGCTTGAAGATCAACGGATCGGACGATCTTTGCTTTTGGCGGCATGAAGCCAACTGGCCACCCTCGCCACTTTCGCTGCAACCCTCTACCCTGAGTGCATTGGCCGATTCAATTCGGCCGCCTCAGGACACTGAGCCTCATGTACAAAGATTTGAAGTTTCCGGTGTTGATCGTTCATCGCGACATCAAGGCCGACACGGTCGCCGGTGACCGTATCCGTGGCATCGCCCAAGAGTTGGAGCAGGAAGGTTTCAGTATCGTGTCGGCCACCGACTACGCCGAAGGGCGGTTGGTCGCGTCGACCCATCATGGTCTGGCGTGCATGCTGATTGCCGCCGAGGACGCCAGCACCCACTCGCATCTGTTGCAGAACATGGCCGAGCTGATCGGTCTGGCGCGGGTACGCGCACCGGATCTGCCGATCTTTGCCCTGGGCGAGCAAGTCACCCTGGAAAATGCGCCGGCCGATGCCATGGCCGAGCTCAATCAACTGCGCGGCATTCTCTATCTGTTCGAAGACACCGTACCGTTCCTCGCCCGGCAAGTGGCCCGCGCGGCGCGCAAGTACCTCGATGGCTTGTTGCCGCCGTTTTTCAAGGCGCTGGTGCAGCACACCGCCGACTCCAATTATTCCTGGCATACCCCCGGCCATGGCGGAGGTGTGGCGTATCACAAGAGTCCGGTCGGGCAGGCGTTTCACCAGTTTTTCGGTGAAAACACGCTGCGTTCGGATTTGTCGGTGTCGGTGCCGGAGCTCGGTTCGCTGCTCGATCACACCGGACCGCTCGCCGAAGCCGAAGCGCGCGCCGCGCGCAATTTCGGCGCCGATCACACCTTTTTCGTGATCAATGGCACCTCGACCGCCAACAAGATTGTCTGGCATTCGATGGTCGCGCGCGACGATCTGGTGCTGGTCGATCGCAACTGCCACAAGTCTGTTTTGCACGCGATCATCATGACCGGGGCGATCCCGCTGTACCTGTGCCCAGAGCGTAACGAGCTGGGGATCATCGGCCCGATCCCGCTGAGCGAATTCAGCCGCGAGTCGATTCAGGCCAAGATTGACGCCAGCCCGCTGACCAAGGGCCGTGCGCCGAAAGTCAAACTCGCCGTGGTCACCAATTCGACTTACGACGGCCTCTGTTACAACGCCGAGCTGATCAAGCAAAGTCTCGGCAACAGCGTCGAGGTGCTGCATTTCGACGAGGCCTGGTACGCCTATGCGGCGTTTCACGAATTCTTCGCCGGCCGCTACGGCATGGCCACCTCGCGCAGCGAAGACAGCCCGCTGGTATTCACCACGCATTCCACGCACAAGCTGCTCGCTGCCTTCAGTCAGGCCTCGATGATTCATGTGCAGGACGGCGGTGCGCGGCAACTGGACCGTGACCGTTTCAATGAAGCGTTCATGATGCACATCTCGACTTCACCGCAGTACAGCATCATCGCCTCGCTCGACGTTGCCTCGGCAATGATGGAAGGCCCGGCCGGGCGTTCGCTGTTGCAGGAAACCTTTGACGAAGCGCTGAGCTTCCGTCGCGCGCTGGCCAATCTGCGGCAGCACATCGCCGCTGATGACTGGTGGTTTTCGATCTGGCAGCCGCCGGGTGTCGAGGGCATCGACCGCGTGCAGACTGAAGACTGGTTATTGCAGCCGGATGCCGAGTGGCATGGTTTTGGGGAGGTCAGCGACGATTACGTGTTGCTCGATCCGATCAAAGTCACGCTGGTCATGCCGGGGTTGAACGCCGGCGGCGCGCTGAGCGAGAAGGGCATCCCGGCGGCGGTAGTCAGTAAATTCCTCTGGGAGCGGGGGCTGGTGGTGGAGAAGACGGGTCTGTATTCATTTCTGGTGCTGTTCTCCATGGGCATTACCAAAGGCAAATGGAGCACGCTGCTCACCGAGTTGCTGGAATTCAAACGCAGCTATGACGCCAATGTGCGCCTCGACACCTGCCTGCCGTGTGTTGCTCAGCAAGACATCGTGCGTTATCGCGGCATGGGCCTGCGGGATTTGTGTGATCAACTGCACGCCTGTTATCGCAGCAATGCCACGGCCAAACACCTCAAGCGCATGTACACCGTGCTCCCGGAAATTGCCATGAAACCGGCGCACGCCTACGATCATCTGGTGCGTGGCGAAGTCGAGGCGGTGCCGATCGATGAGCTGGAAGGGCGCATCGCCGCGGTGATGCTGGTGCCGTATCCGCCGGGGATTCCGCTGATCATGCCCGGCGAACGCTTTACCGAGTCGACACGCTCGATCATTGATTACCTGAAATTTGCTCGCACGTTCGATAGCAGCTTCCCCGGTTTTGTCGCGGATGTGCATGGATTGCAGCACGAAGATGAAGGCAATGGGCGGCAATACACCGTCGATTGCGTCAAGGAATGAGGACTTTTCCCAGTATGCAACCGGTCATGAATCCGAAATACCCAGGGCTGTCGGTGCGCGTCGCCGATGAAGGCTTTGCGCCGTATATCTGGGGCAGCGACTTCAGTTTCGAGGTCACCGCCTATGGCGCTGCCGTGATCGGCCAGCCTGTCGAGCAATGGCGGGTGACGCCGATCGTGCCGTACCGCAAGTGCTACGGCATCGATCCGGAAGAGTTCAGCGCCTTTCATAACGCGCCGGACAGCGCGATTTTCATGGCGTATCTGGATGATCAGCCGGTCGGCCATCTGGTGATCAGTACCAACTGGAACGGCTTCGCCCATATCGATGAGCTGGCGGTGCATGCGCCGGCGCGGCGCCATGGCGTGGCCAAGGCGTTGCTCGATGTCGCGCAGTTCTGGAGTCGCAAGAAAAAACTGCCGGGGATCATGCTCGAAACCCAGAACAACAACCTCGGCGCTTGTCGGTTGTATGAGCGTTGCGGCTACGTGATTGGCGGCGTGGACCAGTTGCGCTATCGCGGCATTGATCCGAACACCGCCGAAGTGGCGCTGTTCTGGTATCGATTGTTCGATAACCCGCTGGAAAACCCGCTCAGCTCGCCAGCATCGCCTCGGCTTGTTCCGTGATGATCGCCAGTAACGTCTGAATCGCCGATGCCGGCGCGGTGTGCTTGAACGTCAGGGCATAGAGGCTGATCGGCACCGCCGGCGACAGTGGGCAGACATCCAACCCTGCCGGACGCGCGCCCAGTGCGGTGAACGGATCGACGATGGCCAGGCCTTCGCCGGCCTCGACCATGCTGCGCATCATTTGATGGGTTTGTACGCGGGTCTGGATGCTCGGTGCCGGGCGCAACGCCTGGAGTTTGTTTTCCAGCGCCGGGCTCAGCGGGTCCTGGCCTTCGAGGCCGACCATGGCCTGGCCAGCGAGATCCTGCAGGGAAATGTATTTCTGTTTCGGTTGCAGCCAGCCATGGGGGGCGAGCAGTTGCAGCTTGCCCTGGGCCAATGGCCGGCAATCAATGTCGGGGTGTTCGGGATCGTGCAGGCTCATGCCGAGATCGCTTTCACGTAACAACAGGCTGCGGACGATATCGCGGGTTGGCGCGCTGAGCAGGCTGCACGGTGCATCGGGCAGGCGTCGGCGCAGGGCGGCAAGGCTTTGTGGCAGTAATTGTTGCGCCAGCGGCGGGGTGCCGATGATGCGCAAGGGTGGGGCGAGGTATTGCTTGAGGCTGCTGGCCAGGCGCTGCACCGGCTCCAGCGCTTCATAAACGTGGGCGATTTCGACCTGCAATGCCCGCGCCTCGGGCGTCGATTGCAGGCGCCCGCGTACGCTGGCGAACAGCATGAACCCCAACTGACTCTCGGCTTCGCGCAAACGCTCTTCGACCTCGGCCACCGGCAACTCCAGCCATTCGGCGGCAGTGCCCAGGTGACCGGTCTGCAAGAGCGCCTGAATCACTTCGATATGACGTAAACGCATGCGTGAAGTCCATGTTCAGCAGGTGGGGTCAGTGGCTGAATCCTACCCCAACTCTGCGCATATGACTTCTGCTCATAACGGCCAGTTATGAAGCGACGGTGGTCTCAGGCTCACGGGTCAGGGTGATGCCTGACTGAACCAGGAGAAACTCGTTGTCGTTGACCTTGTTGACGCGATCGCCAATGGCCAGTTTGTAAATCGGCTCCGAGCCAGTGGAACCGTCTGCCGACGGGTTGGATTCCTGGAACTCATGCACGGAATAAACGCGGCCTTCCGCATCTCTTGCATGGAACTGACCGACCAGTACTGCTGCCATCTGCTTAGAACCTCTGGAGATAAAACGCTTGATTTGCGGCTTGGTAGACCGCCATCAAGGCCTGTAAGTTTTCCTACAGGAAAAAAATAATCAGCGCGCGGGAATTTCCCATTGTGTGCTGGTGGAATCGTCACCGGATCATCTATAACTAGTGGCTCCTCCCACGGACCATCGAGAGTTCTTCCATGAGCAATGTCTACAACGTCGCTGTAGTGGTCGGTAGCCTGCGCAAAGCTTCGATTAATCGCAAAGTCGCCCTGGCACTGGCGGAGCTGGCCCCGGCGAACCTCAAGCTTGAGATTGTCGAAATTGGCGATCTGCCACTGTATAACGAAGACATCGACGGCGATTCTCCGCCGGCAGCCTACAGCACTTTCAGGCAAAAAGTGGGTTCTTCCGACGCGGTGCTGTTTGTCACGCCCGAGTACAACCGTTCGGTGCCGGCGCCACTGAAGAATGCGATCGATGTTGGCTCGCGGCCTTATGGCAAGGCTGTCTGGAGTGGCAAACCGGGGGCGGTGATCAGTGTATCGCCGGGTGCGATCGGTGGTTTCGGCGCGAATCAGCATCTGCGCCAGTCGTTCGTATTCCTCAATGTGCCGTGCATGCAGCAACCGGAAGCGTATCTGGGCGGCGCGGGTTCGGCGTTTGACGAGGCGGGCAAGTTGAGCGAGTCGGTGAAACCTTTTCTGCAAAGCTTTATCAATGCCTACGGACAATTCGTAGAGCAACACAAGAAGTAACCTGTACACGGAACAATGTAGGAGTGAGCCTGCTCGCGATAGCGGTGTGTCAGTCGACCAATTGGTAACTGACAGTCCGCTATCGCGAGCAGGCTCACTCCTACAGGTTTTGTGTTGGCTTCATAACCCCATTTCAATTTAAGGCTGTTGCGGATGCTCGCTGCGTCACTGATTTTCCTGCTGACCATTACCCTTGTCATCTGGCAACCCAAAGGCCTCGGCGTCGGCTGGAGTGCAACCCTTGGCGCGGTGCTGGCGCTGATCTTCGGCGTCGTTCACCTCAGCGACATTCCGCTGGTGTGGCAGATCATCTGGAACGCCACCGGCACCTTTGTCGCGCTGATCATCATCAGCCTGCTGCTCGACGAAGCCGGGTTCTTCAACTGGGCCGCGTTGCACGTGGCGCGTTGGGGGCGAGGCAGTGGGCGCAAGCTGTTTGCCTTTATGGTGCTGCTTGGCGCATTGGTGTCGGCGTTGTTTGCCAATGACGGTGCAGCGCTGATCCTCACGCCGATCGTGATTTCGATGTTGCTGGCGCTACGGTTTTCCCCGGCGGCGACGTTGGCGTTCGTCATGGGCGCGGGTTTTATTGCCGACACGGCGAGCCTGCCGCTGGTGGTATCGAACCTGGTCAACATTGTTTCGGCAGACTTCTTCCACATCGGCTTCAACCGCTACGCAGCGGTGATGGTGCCGGTCAACTTCGTCAGCGTGGCGGCGACGCTGGGCATGCTGCTGTGGTTTTTCCGCCGCGATATTCCCTCGGCGTACGACCCTGAGCAACTCGAACATCCCGAAACCGCGATCCACGATAAAGCCACGTTCTACGCCGGTTGGGCGGTGTTGGTGATTCTGCTGATCGGCTGCTTTGCGCTGGAGCCGCTGGGCATTCCGATCAGTGCGATATCTGCCGTGTGCGCCGCGCTGTTGCTGGGCATCGCCGCCCGCGGCCACAAGATTTCCACGCGCAAGGTGATGAAAGAGGCACCGTGGCAGATCGTGATTTTCTCGTTGGGCATGTATCTGGTCGTGTATGGCCTGCGCAATGCCGGGCTGACCGGGTATCTGGCCGGTTGGCTGGATGTCTTTGCCGGTCATGGCGTTTGGGGCGCGGCAATGGGCACGGGTGTGCTGACCGCGTTGCTGTCATCGATCATGAACAATTTGCCGACGGTGTTGATTGGTTTGTTGTCGATTGATGCCAGTCAGGCCAGCGGAGTGGTCAAGGAAGCGATGATCTATGCCAACGTGATTGGCAGTGACCTGGGGCCGAAGATCACGCCGATTGGCAGCCTGGCCACGTTGTTGTGGCTGCATGTGCTGGAGCGCAAGGGGATTCATATTGGCTGGGGCTATTACTTCCGGGTCGGGATTGTGTTGACGGTGCCGGTGTTGTTGGTGACGTTGGCGGCTTTGGCTGTGCGGCTGTCCATTTAGACCGAGTCGGCCGCAATCGCTGGCAAGCCAGCTCCCACAGGGATCTTCTGTGTGCTCACTACCTGAGTCACACCACAAAGCCAGCTCCTATTAACTTTGTGGTGTGCTCACTACCTGGACCACACCACAAAACCTGTGGGAGCTGGCTTGCCAGCGATGGGGCCGGTACGGGCGACACAAAAAAATCAGGCCTGGCCGGGGACATTCGGCCAAAGGTCGGAGACCAGAAACAACCGCTCCGCCTCTTCCCATTCCCCCCGCGCATTCTCGATCAGGCGCACCAGCAACTGCGCCGGCGCCAGCGGTTCCAGATCCTCCAGCCACATCCGTAGGTGTTCCAAAGCCCATGTCTGATCCGCCGGATAATGCGCCGGCGCCAGCCAGGCATGGCGGGGCAGCGGTTGCCAGCGCCCGGCCGGGCGTTGTGCGAAGAACGCCGGCCAATCCTTTTGATGCAGCCAACTGCCGCGCAAATGCTGCGGATGTGCACCATTCGGTGATTCGGCCTGCCCCGGCCACGGGTACAACAGATAACCACCGAGCCACAACTGAGCACTGAACACCTCGATGTCCAGCGCCGCCAGCACTTCGCGACTTTCCGGGCGCGCCGAGATCGGCAATTGATGCTCGGCCAGATGCGCCAGTTTGCGATCCAGCCGATCATGACAACCTGGGCCTAGCCACTGCGCGGGATCACGACCGTCGCCATTTTGCGGGCCCAGATAAAGCTTGATCGCCAGTTCCAGGTGATGCACGCCATCGCGGTCACGCAGCAGCATATCCAGTTCGCCGAGGGTGTGGCCCTCACGGCGGATCGGCAGGTTGGCGGCAATCAGTTCGATCCCCGGCGCATGCTGAACTGCAAATTGCCACAAGCGCTCGTAATACAAGCCCAGACGCCGCGTGCGCGCCTGCGACAGCCAATGCAACAAGCCATAACTGTCGCGGTCGAGCTGGCGCAACCAGTGCTCCAGTCGCTGCGGGTCATGCACCCAATCGCTGCCCGCCAGCGGATGACGCTGCGGCCATGGCGTGGTGGCGAGCATCGGCGGGGCGAGGATCACCCACGCCAGATCCCGCACTTCCGGGTGGCGTAATTGGTGGGGCAACTGAAGCAAATCGGGAAACAGGATCATCTTGCGAGCATAGCCTGAAACATGAGCGCACCCTTGAGGCTGAAAGGATTTTGTCTAACCGACGCTTTCGCCCATAATCGTGCTTTTCGCGTTTTCGATTGTCCGCAGAGGTCCCATGGAGCAATTTCGTAATATCGGCATCATCGGTCGCCTGGGCAGTTCCCAGGTGCTGGATACCGTCCGCCGACTGAAACGGTTTCTGCTCGATCGTCACCTGCATGTGATCCTCGAAGACACCATCGCCGAAGTCCTGCCGGGCCACGGTTTGCAAACCTCGTCGCGCAAAATGCTCGGCGAAGTCTGCGACATGGTCATCGTCGTCGGCGGTGACGGCAGCCTGCTCGGCGCCGCACGAGCGCTGGCCAAACACAATATTCCGGTGCTGGGGATCAACCGTGGCAGCCTCGGTTTCCTCACCGACATTCGCCCGGACGAGCTGGAAGTCGAAGTCGCCAAGGTGCTCGACGGCCACTATCTGGTGGAAAACCGCTTCCTGCTGCAAGCCGAAGTGCGCCGCCACGCCGAGGCCATTGGTCAGGGCGATGCGCTCAACGACGTGGTGCTGCACCCCGGCAAATCGACCCGGATGATCGAGTTCGAGCTGTACATCGACGGTCAGTTCGTCTGCAGCCAGAAGGCCGACGGCCTGATCGTCGCGACGCCGACCGGTTCCACCGCGTATGCGCTGTCTGCCGGCGGGCCGATCATGCATCCCAAGCTCGATGCCATTGTGATTGTGCCGATGTACCCCCATATGCTGTCGAGCAGGCCAATTGTGGTCGATGGCAACAGTGAGCTGAAAATCGTCGTGTCGAAAAACATGCAGATTTACCCGCAAGTCTCCTGCGATGGGCAGAACCACTTCACTTGCGCGCCGGGCGACACCATCACCGTCAGCAAGAAAGCACAGAAGCTGCGGCTGATTCATCCGCTCGACCACAACTACTACGAAGTCTGCCGCACCAAGCTCGGCTGGGGCAGCAAGTTGGGTGGTGGAGGCGACTGATGCTCGATCCCGCGCGCAGTTATGACCTGATTGGTGACGTGCACGGATGCGCCCTGACCCTTGAACACTTGCTGGACCGTCTCGGTTATCACAAGCAGGGCGGGGTCTGGCGGCATCCATCGCGCATGGCCGTGTTCGTCGGCGACATCATCGACCGTGGCCCGCGCATCCGCGAGGCGCTGCACATCGTCCACGACATGGTAGAGGCCGGTCAGGCCTTGTGCATCATGGGCAACCACGAATTCAACGCATTGGGCTGGAGCACGCCGGCGCCGCCAGGCAGCGGCAAGCAGTTCGTTCGCGAACACACGCCGCGCCACGCGCGTCTGCTGCACGAAACCCTGACCCAGTTCGAAGACCATCCCGGTGACTGGCACGATTTCCAACGCTGGTTCTATGAGTTGCCGCTGTTTGTCGACGCCGGCCGCTTCCGCGTCGTGCATGCCTGTTGGGATGCCGGCCTGATCGAGCCGTTGCGCGCGCTGTTCCCCAATGGCTGCATCGATGAACACTTCCTCCAGGCCTCGGCCGTGCCGGACAGCTTCGCCTGCACCGTGTTCGACCGTCTGTTGCGCGGCACCGACATGCGCCTGCCGGATGGTCTGACCATGACCAGCGGCGATGGTCTGGTGCGGTCGTTCTTCCGCACCAAGTTCTGGGAAGACGATCCGAAGACTTACGGCGATATCGTTTTCCAGCCTGATGCACTGCCAGATCCGGTGGCGCAGAAGCCGCTGACGTCCAGCGAAAAAAACAACCTGCTGCGCTACGGCGTCGACGAGCCACTGCTGTTCGTCGGCCATTACTGGCGCAGTGGCAAACCAGCACCGATCCGCCCGAACCTCGCGTGCCTGGATTACAGCGCGGTGCTTTACGGCAAACTGGTCGCCTATCGTCTGGATCAGGAAACACGTCTGGATCCGCATAAATTTGTCTGGGTCGATGTCGAGCGGCCGGAGGTGCTGCAATGAGTGCGGTAGCGGTATTGCGTCTGCCGTTGGCGGTGGACTTGAGTGGTTTCGTCAAACTGCTGCAACGCATGCAGGTCCCGCATCGGGTCAGCGAAGAGGCCGGCGAACAAGTGCTGTGGGCACCGGCGGAAATCAGCGAAGACGTGCGCTCCTTGTACGAGCGCTTTCCGGCGGGTGATCCCGACCAGCAAATGGACATTCCCGTCGCGCCAACCTTCAAGCGGCCGAGCTTCGCCGAGCAACTGAAATACGCCAAGGCCACCGGGTTCATCCTGTTGTTGTGCCTGATCGTTGGCGGGCTGACGTACCTCGGCGAAAACCTGCAAACGCTGCGCTGGTTGACCTTTCTCGATTTTCAAGTTGTGGGCGAGTACATCCATTTCACGCCATTGGCCGACAGCCTGGCGGCAGGGCAGTGGTGGCGTCTGGTCACGCCGATGCTGATCCACTTCGGCATCCTCCATCTGGCCATGAACGGCATGTGGTACTGGGAGCTGGGGCGGCGTATCGAGTCGCGCCAGGGCAGTATCAACCTGATCGGCCTGACGCTGCTGTTCAGCCTGGTTTCCAACTACGCGCAGTTTGTCTGGAGCGGCGCGACGTTGTTCGGCGGTCTGTCCGGCGTGCTTTACGGCTTGCTTGGGCATTGCTGGATCTTCCAACTGCTGGCGCCGAACCCAGCCTATCGCCTGCCGCGTGGCGTGCTGGTGATGATGCTGGTGTGGTTGCTGGTGTGCATGTCCGGGCTGATCTCGATGATCGGTTTCGGCGAAATCGCCAACGCCGCCCACGTCGGCGGGTTACTCATCGGATGCTTCACCGGTTTGTTGGGCGGTTTGTATAACCGCCGTAAACTGGCCGCCTAAAATTTCAGTAGATAAAGAGCACGGAGACCCTGATGTCCTCTTTTAACGACATGATCAACAACATCACCCCGGACATCTACGAGAGCCTGAAACTGGCCGTGGAAATCGGCAAGTGGTCCGACGGTGGCAAACTCACCGCCGAACAGCGCGAGCTGTCGCTGCAGGCGATGATCGCCTGGGAAATCCAGAACCTGCCTGAAGACCAGCGCACCGGTTACATGGGCCCGCAGGAATGTGCATCGAAGTCGATCGAAGTGCCGAACATTCTGTTCAAATCGGATGCCATCCATTGATCGAGATTGGCCGCGGTGCAATCAGCAAAATGTCGGCGCGCCTGGACGGGCCGAACGTGCAATACGCGTTTCGTCTGGATGACGTCGAGGTCCCGGTCAATCCGTTGATTGGCAGTACGGTGCGTCTGGAATACCTGGGGGCGATCCACTGCACCCATTGCGGGCGCAAGACCAAAACCAGTTTCAGTCAGGGTTACTGCTACCCGTGCATGACCAAACTGGCGCAGTGCGACCTGTGCATCATGAGCCCGGAGCGCTGCCACTATGACGCCGGCACCTGCCGCGAGCCGGAGTGGGGCGAGAAATTCTGCATGACCGACCACGTGGTTTACCTGTCCAATTCGTCGGGGATCAAGGTTGGCATCACTCGTGCTACGCAACTGCCGACTCGCTGGATCGATCAGGGCGCATGTCAGGCATTGCCGATCATGCGCGTCTCGACACGGCAGCAATCGGGCTTCGTTGAAGACCTGTTCCGCAGTCAGGTCGCGGATAAAACCAACTGGCGCGCGCTGCTCAAGGGCGATGCGGCGGCGGTCGATCTGGCGCAGGTACGTGACCAGTTATTCGAAAGCTGCGCCGAAGGCCTGCAAGGTTTGCAGGAGCGATTCGGCCTACAGGCTATTCAGACGATTGCCGATGTAGAACCGCTGGAAATCCGCTATCCGGTCGAGCAATACCCGGCCAAAATCGTCAGCTTCAACCTGGACAAGAACCCGATTGCCGAAGGCACGCTGCTGGGGATCAAGGGCCAGTACCTGATCTTCGACACCGGCGTGATCAACATTCGCAAGTACACGGCTTATCAGCTCGCCGTGCATCAATAAGGACGCCAGCATGCGCACCGAACAACCGAAGATGATTTACCTGAAGGACTATCAGGCGCCCGAGTACCTGATCGACGAAACACACCTGACCTTCGAGTTGTTCGAGGATCACAGCCTGGTGCACGCGCAGTTGGTCATGCGCCGCAACCCGGCGCGTGGCCCGGGCCTGCCGCCGCTGGTGCTCGATGGCCAGCAGTTGGAGCTGCTCTCGGTAACGCTGGCGGATCAGGAACTGTCTGACGGCCAATACCAGCTCACGGAAAACCACCTGACCCTGCAACCGGCCAGCGAAACTTTCACGGTCGACACCAGCGTGAAGATCCATCCGGAAACCAACACCGCGCTGGAAGGCCTGTACAAGTCCGGCACGATGTTCTGCACTCAGTGCGAGGCCGAAGGTTTCCGCAAGATCACTTATTACCTCGACCGCCCGGACGTGATGAGCAAGTTCACCACCACCGTGGTCGCGGAACAGCACAGCTATCCGGTGCTGCTCTCCAACGGCAACCCGATTGCCTCGGGCCCGGGCGAAGACGGCCGGCACTGGGCAACCTGGGAAGACCCGTTCATGAAACCGGCGTACCTGTTTGCGCTGGTGGCCGGTGATTTGTGGTGCGTTGAAGACAGCTTCACCACCATGACCAACCGCGATGTTGCACTGCGCATTTACGTCGAGCCGGAAAACATCGACAAGTGCCAGCACGCGATGAACAGCCTGAAGAAGTCGATGCGCTGGGACGAAGAGGTTTACGGTCGCGAGTACGATCTGGACATCTTCATGATCGTCGCCGTCAACGACTTCAACATGGGCGCAATGGAGAACAAAGGCCTCAACATCTTCAACTCCAGCGCCGTACTGGCCCGCGCCGAAACCGCGACCGACGCCGCACACCAGCGCGTTGAAGCAATCGTCGCCCACGAGTATTTCCACAACTGGTCGGGCAACCGCGTGACCTGCCGCGACTGGTTCCAGCTGTCGCTGAAAGAAGGCTTCACCGTATTCCGTGATTCCGGCTTCTCTGCCGACATGAACTCGGCCACGGTCAAGCGCATTCAGGACGTGGCTTATCTGCGCACCCACCAGTTCGCCGAAGATGCCGGCCCGATGGCTCACGCTGTGCGCCCGGACAGCTTTATCGAAATCTCCAACTTCTACACCCTGACCGTATACGAGAAGGGTTCGGAAGTGGTTGGCATGATCCACACCTTGCTCGGCGCCGAAGGCTTCCGTAAGGGCAGCGATCTGTACTTCGAACGCCATGACGGCCAAGCGGTAACCTGCGACGACTTCATCAAAGCGATGGAAGACGCCAACGGTGTCGACCTGAGCCAGTTCAAACGCTGGTACAGCCAGGCCGGCACGCCGCGTCTGGCAGTGAGCGAGTCGTACGACGCCGCCGCGAAAAGCTACAGCCTGACCTTCCGCCAGAGCTGCCCGGAAACCCCGGACAAAGTTGAAAAACTGCCGTTCGTGATTCCGGTCGAACTCGGCCTGCTCGACAGCCAAGGTAACGAGATTGCTTTGCGTCTGAGCGGCGAGGCATCGGCGCAAGGCACCACCCGCGTGATCTCGGTCACCGAAGCCGAGCAGACTTTCACCTTCGTTGATATCGCTGAACAGCCGCTGCCATCGCTGCTGCGCGGCTTCTCCGCGCCGGTGAAACTGAGCTTCCCGTACAACCGCGATCAACTGATGTTCCTGATGCAGCACGACAGCGACGGCTTCAACCGCTGGGATGCCGGTCAGCAACTGTCGGTGCAAGTCCTGCAGGAATTGATTGGCCAGCAACAGAAAGGCGAAAGCCTGAAACTCGATCCGCGTCTGGTGTCGGCGCTGCGTACGGTGCTGTCGGATGAGTCGCTCGATCAGGCCATGGTCGCCGAAATGCTCTCGTTGCCGGGTGAGGCGTACCTCACTGAAATCAGCGAAGTGGCGGATGTCGATGCCATTCATATCGCCCGTGAGTTCGCGCGTCAGCAACTGGCGGAAGGTTTGTTCGAAGCTCTGTGGCTGCGTTATCAAGCCAATCGTGATCTGTCGAAAAAGACCCCGTATGTGGCCGAGGCCGAGCACTTTGCTCGTCGCGCGCTGCAGAACATTGCATTGTCGTACTTGATGCTCAGCGGTAAGCCGGAAGTATTGGCGGCGGCGCTGGAGCAATTCGAAGCGGCCGACAACATGACCGAACGCCTGACTGCGCTGGCCGTGTTGGTCAACTCGCCATTTGAAGAGCAGAAAGCCTTGGCGCTGGCGAGTTTCGCCGAGCACTTCAAGGACAACCCGCTGGTGATGGATCAGTGGTTCAGCGTGCAGGCCGGCAGCACCTTGCCGGGCGGTCTGGAACGGGTGAAAGCGTTGATGCAACACCCGGCGTTCAACATCAAGAACCCGAACAAGGTGCGTGCACTGGTCGGCGCGTTTGCCGGGCAGAACCTGATCAACTTCCACGCGGCCGATGGCTCAGGTTTTCGCTTTCTCGCGGATCTGGTGATCGAGTTGAACGGCTTCAACCCGCAGATCGCTTCGCGCCAACTGGCGCCGCTGACGCGCTGGCGCAAATATGACGATGCGCGTCAGGCCTTGATGAAGGGCGAGCTGGAGCGGATTCGGGCGTCGGGTCAGTTGTCGAGTGATGTGTATGAGGTGGTGAGCAAGAGCCTGGCTTGATGGTGTGTTGGCGTCGGTGTTCCAGCGTTGGACCGGCCCTCACCCTAACCCTCTCCCAGAGGGAGAGGGGACTGACCGGGTTGGATGGTCGACTGACACCGACCTGAAGGTCCGGAGTCGAACTCAGACTTTGAACGGCCCCGATCTGCTCCCTTTCCCTCTTTCATAGTGGGAGAGGGGACTGACCGAGGTGGATGTACGAGTTTCACATCTGAAAGTCCGGAGCCGAACTCAGGACTTGAAAAGCACGAAGATCTGCTCCCTTTCCCCCTCGCCCCCCTGGGGGGAGAGGGCTGGGGTGAGGGGGCAGGATTCACGCATCACCACAAAACCCAAGCCGTACACACAAAAAAACGCCGCATTGAAACAATGCGGCGTTTTTATTTTCCGAAAATTACTTCAAATCAAACCGATCCAGATTCGTCACCTTCGTCCAGGCCGCAACGAAGTCTTTGACGAACTGCTCCTTGGCATCCGAACTGGCATACACCTCAGCCAATGCCCGCAGTTGCGCATTCGAGCCGAATACCAGATCAACCCGCGTCGCCGTCCACTTCACGCTGCCGGTTTTACGGTCACGCCCCTCGAACTCATCCGCATCCCTCGAAGTCGGCTTCCACTCCACCCCCATGTCCAGCAGGTTGGAGAAGAAGTCATTGGTCAGTGCTTCCGTCTGCGAAGTGAACACACCATGCCGGGTTTGCCCGACGTTGGTGTTCAACACCCGCAGACCACCCAGCAGCACAGTCATCTCCGGTGCGGTCAGTGTCAGCAATTGCGCCTTGTCGATCAGCAACGCCTCGGCCGAAACGGTGTATTTGCCTTTGCTGTAGTTGCGGAAGCCATCGGCAATCGGTTCAAGGAAACCGAAGGAATCAACGTCGGTTTGCTCTTGCGAGGCGTCCGTACGTCCCGGTGTGAACGGCACCGTGACCGAGTGGCCAGCGTTTTTCGCTGCTTGCTCGACCCCGGCATTCCCGGCCAATACGATCAGGTCTGCCAGCGAGACTTTCTTGCCAGCAGCGCCGCTGTTGAAGTCGTTCTGAATGCCCTCAAGGGTTTGCAGCACTTTGGCCAGTTGCTCAGGCTGATTGGCCTGCCAGAATTTTTGCGGTGCCAGACGCAGGCGACCACCGTTGGCGCCGCCGCGCTTGTCGGAGCCACGGAACGTCGAGGCAGCGGCCCATGCGGTCGAGACCAGTTGCGACACCGAAAGGCCTGACGCGAGGATTTTGCCTTTCAGCGCAGCCGCGTCGCTGTCGTCGATCAGCGGATGAGTGACAGCGGGGATCGGATCCTGCCACAACAGTTCTTCATTCGGCAGTTCCGGGCCGAGGTAGCGAGACAGCGGGCCCATGTCGCGGTGGATCAGTTTGTACCAAGCGCGGGCGAAGGCATCGGCCAACTGATCCGGGTTGGCGAGGAAGCGCCGCGAGATCTGCTCGTAAGCCGGGTCGAAACGCAGCGCCAGGTCGGAGGTGAGCATGGTCGGCGAAAGCTTTTTGCTCGGATCATGGGCGTGGGGAACGGTACCGGCACCGGCGCCGTTCTTCGGAATCCACTGATGCGCACCGGCCGGGCTTTTGCTCAGCTCCCACTCGAAGCCGAACAGGTTTTCCAGGTAGTTGTTGCTCCACTTCGTCGGTGTGGTGGTCCAGGTCACTTCCAGACCGCTGGTAATGGTGTCGCCACCCTTGCCGGTACCGAACGCGTTGCGCCAACCGAGGCCTTGTTCTTCGAGGCCGGCCGCTTCCGGCTCAGGCCCGACGTTATCGGCTGGGCCGGCGCCGTGGGTTTTACCAAAGGCGTGACCGCCAGCGATCAACGCGACGGTTTCTTCATCGTTCATGGCCATGCGGCCGAAGGTTTCGCGAATGTCGTGGGCTGAAGCGACGGGGTCTGGATTGCCTTCCGGACCTTCGGGGTTCACGTAGATCAGGCCCATTTGCACGGCGGCGAGCGGGTTTTCCAGATTGCGTTCGCCCTGATCGGTGCGGCTCTCTTCTTTGCCATGCAAATCCGGCTCGGCGACCAACGTACCGTCACCGGGTTCCTGCATGGCGGACTTGTCCTTGCCGTAACGGCTGTCGCCGCCCAGCCATTCGTGTTCCGAACCCCAGTAGACGTCTTCGTCCGGCTCCCACACATCGGGGCGGCCACCGGAGAAACCGAAGGTTTTGAAACCCATGGATTCCAGCGCGACGTTCCCAGTGAGAACGATCAGGTCAGCCCAGGAAATATTGCGGCCATATTTCTGCTTGATCGGCCACAGAAGGCGGCGGGCCTTGTCGAGGCTGACGTTGTCCGGCCAGCTGTTCAGTGGTGCAAAGCGTTGTTGCCCGGAGCCGGCGCCACCACGGCCATCGGCGGTGCGATAAGTGCCAGCGCTGTGCCAGGCCATGCGGATGAAGAGGGGGCCGTAGTGGCCAAAGTCGGCTGGCCACCAGTCCTGAGAGTCGGTCATCAGCGCATTGAGATCTTGTTTCAGGGCTTGAAAGTCGAGGCTTTTGAAAGCTTTGGCGTAGTCGAAGTCCTTGCCCAACGGATCGGACTTTGGCGAATGCTGACTGAGGATTTTCAGGTTGAGTTGATTCGGCCACCAGTCACGGTTCGTCGTGCCACCACCGGCGGCGTGGTTGAACGGGCATTTCGATTCGTTTGCCATGTTCGGGTCCTTATCAGGTCTGCTACGGCCGGCTCGTGCCGACTTCGGACTAGTAAGGCTAGACCCGACTGGGGAAGTCAGCTAATAGGCCGACTATTGGGTGCTGATAGGCAAAGTCTTTCAGCGTTTTTCGGAGCGCTTCACGGATCAGCCGATAGCGGCTACCTGCTGGAAACATGCGTTGTTGAGCCTCTGCAAAAAACAAAAAGTGAAAATCGGGATGACAGGAAGAAATGTTATTGTATAACATAAAATTCGTTTCATTCTGTTTCTACCAGCGTTAAAGAAAAACGCTGGCAGCGATCCTCACTTTTCAGCGCATGGAAATTCTGCAATGCCTGCCCGTTCTAAACCCCTGCAACGACGCCTCAATCCGTTGGCCGCCGCGCTGTTTTTTGCATCCCCGGTGTTCGCCGCTGACACCCTCGAACTGCAACCGCAAGTCATCACCGGCAATCCGCTCGGCAGCCAGACACTCGCTTCGCCATCGACCGTGCTCAGCGGCGACGACCTCACGTTTCAACAGAAGGGTAGCCTCGGTGAAACCCTGAGCAAGCAGCCCGGGGTGTCTTCGTCGTACTTCGGCCCGGGCGCGAGCCGGCCGATCATTCGCGGCCAGGACGGTGACCGCATCCGTATTCTGCGCAACGGTGTCGGCGCGCTGGATGCCTCGTCGCTGTCTTACGATCACGCGGTGCCGCTGGACCCGGTCAACGTCGAACGCGTTGAAATCGTCCGTGGTCCGGCAGCGCTGCTGTACGGCGGCAGTGCCATTGGCGGGGTGGTCAACACTTTTGATAACCGCATTCCGACCGAGGCTATCGACGGAATCCATGGCGCCGGTGAGTTGCGCTACGGCGGTGCCGACACCACGCGTAGCAGCGCCGGCAAACTCGAGGCCGGTAACGGTCAATTCGCCCTGCATCTGGACGCCAGTGCCCGCGAGTTTAATGATCTGAAAATCCCCGGTTACGCGAAAACCGCTCGCGAACGCGCAAACGACGACGGCGACTCGAAAAAGCATCGCCTGGCCAACAGCGATGGTCGGCAGGACGGCGGCGCGGTCGGCGGCTCTTACACTTGGGATGACGGATACGCCGGCCTGTCCTACAGCAACTACGACTCCAACTACGGTTCGCCCGCTGAACAAGACGTGCGCATCCGCATGCAACAGGAGCACTACGCGTTCGCCTCGGAGATCCGCAATCTCGATGGGCCGTTCAGTTCGATCAAGCTGGATGCGGGTTACACCGATTACGAGCATCGCGAAATCGAAGGTGGCGAGGTCGGCACGACGTTCAAGAACAAAGGTTACGAGGCGCGTGTCGAGGCGCGGCACCAGCCGTTGGGGCCGTTCAACGGCGTAATCGGTGCGCAGGTCAGCCGCAACGAGTTCTCGGCACTCGGCGAAGAAGCGTTTGTACCGCAGACCGATACCGATGCCGCTGCGCTGTTCATTCTTGAAGAGTTGCAAGCCACCGACCGGCTGCTGTTCACCCTCGGCGGACGCCTTGAGCACACCACGGTCGACCCGGACGCCAAGGGTAACGAGCGCTTTGCCAACGCCGATCGATCCAGCAGTTTCACCGCTGGCAGTCTGTCGTCCGGTGCGGTGTACACGCTGACGCCGATCTGGTCGGTGGCCGCGACGCTGGGCTACACCGAGCGCGCCCCGACGTTCTATGAGCTTTACGCCAACGGTGCCCACGTCGCGACCGGCACTTATGAAGTCGGCGATGCCGGGCTGTCGAAAGAAAAAGCCGTGTCCAGTGACCTTGCGCTGCGCTTCGACAATGGTACGCACAAGGGCAGTGTCGGTGTGTTTTACAGCCACTTCTCCAACTACATCGGCTTGCTCGGCACGGGCCGAACGCTGAATGACGAGGGCGAAGAGGACGCCGACGGTATTCCCGAATACACCTATTCCGGTGTGCGCGCGCGCTTCAGCGGCTTTGAAGCGCAGGATCACTGGAAGCTCGGCGAGAGCGCATACGGCAAGTTTGCGCTGGAGTTGTCCGGCGATTACACCCGCGCGAAGAACCTCGATACCGGCGAAGACTTGCCACGCATCGCGCCGCTGCGGTTGAGCACCGGGCTGCTGTGGGAACTGGACAAGTGGCAGGCGCGCATTGATGTTGAACACGCCAGTTCACAGCATCGCGTGCCGGACAATGAAAGCAGCACTGACGGCTACACCACGCTGGGCGCCAATGTCGGGTATCACTTCGATGTCGGTCAGAGCCAATGGCTGGCCTTCGTCAATGCCGAGAACCTGACCAATCAAACCGTGCGTTACGCCAGTTCGATTCTGCGCGACATTGCGCCGGCAGAAGGGCGCAGCATTCAGGTCGGGTTGCGCACAACGTTCTGATAATCACTGATTCCCACTGGAGCTGCCGCAGGCTGCGATCTTTTGATCTCTATTTAAAAGATCGTCCGATCGCGGCCCGAGCCTGCGGCAGCTCCTACACGGGCGTGATCAGGTGGATTGAGCCGTGTCGTCCTCCGGCACGTCGTCAAGGATGTCCTCTTGCCCCGGCAACTCGGTAATCACACTGAAATCCGTCACCTCAACCGCGCCCAAGCCATACCCCAGCAAATGGAAAGAAAACGCTTTGCGCTCTTGCGGGTTGTCGAAGCTGAAGTTCATTTCCAGTGGCTGCTCGGCGGTTGCCACCATCTCCTGCGGCAGACCGATCTGCACGTCCTGTTCAAACTCTTTGGCCTTGAGCTGAATGTACGCCGCTTGTTGCGGATCGACTGAGCGCACGGTCAGGCGCACGCGGGTGTGCGAGCCTTTGGGCATTTCCAGGTACTGCGCGCCGATCAGGTTGTCGGCCCAGTCATCCTTGATTTGCGCTTGCAGCGGGATGACGTTGGTGCTGCCGAACTGATAGCGATGATTGAGCGGCGTGCGCAGCAGCGACAGGTCGAGAGCATTGGCGCGAGCGGCGATCTGCCGGGCCGGATGACCGCTGTAGTTGCCTTTGTACGTGGCGCTCTCGGCGATGAAACCGGCGCTTTCGTAGTAGCGGCAGCGGCGCGGCATGTCGCACTCGGAAAAAATCCCCTGACCGTTGTGATAGCGCAGCTTGCCGTTGGTGAACGACATGATTTCGCGGCCGCTGTCGTAGTCGCGAAACAGCGAGCGGCCACTCAGCGCGGAAGGCACCGGCAAGTCGAAGTAGTCGAGTATGGAAGTGCTCAGATCGACGTGGCCATACACGCCTTTGTTGAGCCTTGGCAGTTGTTCATGCTCCGGCGCCAGAGTCAGGTTGAAGCCCCATGAAGAGGCCAGGCGCACGCCGTCAATGCCATGGGATTCGTCCGAGGTGATCACCACCAGCGTATCTTTCAGGACGCCCTGGCGCTCGAGGCCGCTGAGGAATTGCTCCAGCGCATCGTCGAGATAACCGACGGCGGCCTGTTTCGGCGTTTCGTAGCGCTCCAGGTATTCCTCGGGCGCGGAGTAGGGCTGATGGGTGCCGACGGTCAGCAGCGTCAGCATCCACGGCTGTTTCTGCTTTTTCAGTTGGCCGACATAATCCAGCGCGCCTTCAAAAAACGCCTTGTCATCCTTGCCCCACGGGAATTCCAGATAATTGCTGTTGCTGAACCATTCCAGACCGTGCGTCGCATCGAAACCAATGTGCGGCATGATCTTGTCTTTGGCCATGAAGCGCAGCCCCGCGCCCTGTAGATAGTGCGTGCTGAAGCCGTGTTCGCGCAGCTGCGCCGGCAGGCAGGCCTGATTGCGCTCGTTGAGGGTGAGCATTTCCACGCCTTTGGGCGTGCCGTTGTTGAGTTTGTCGTAATCGCCGCAGAGCATCGCGTACAGACCGCGAATGGTCTGGTGCGTATGCAGCACGTAGTCCGGGGTGTTCATGCCGCGCTCGGCCCAGCGGCTGAGGTTGGGCATCAGGTCTTCCTGATAATGGCTGCCGATCGCCTCGCGGTTGGCGCGGATGTAAGCCCCGGGAATGCCTTCCAGCGCGATGATCAGCACGTTGCGTGCTTGTCCCGGCGCGGCCAGCAGTTTCTGCCCGTTGAGGTCGACGTCGGTGAGACCGGCCATCGCCGGCGCGGGTTCTTCGACATCACCGTCCAGCCATTCCTCGGCCTGGATCTGCAGATCGGCGACCTCGCTGGCCAGCAATTGGTGCGGCAGGTTGTACTGACGCCACGGATCCGCTTCGTTTGGCCACAGGTTCTGCGCGCCCCAGTGGGCGGCGAACAACACCAACGGTGCGCTCCAGGCAGCGCGGGGCAGGGGCGGACGTGGCAGGTCGCGGTTGGCAAACCGGGTCAGCAGCCAGAACAGCAGGGCCAATAGCAAAGTGATGCCCAGTGCAGGATGGGCCAGGCCGCCACCACTGGAGTTTTCCACGAACTGCGGATCGATCAGGTAATGAATGTCCGAAGGCGTCGGCAGCCGACCAACCGCGCTGACCAGTTCAGCAGTCGCTACAGCCAGCAATCCCCAGAACAGCAACACCGGCAAGGCCAGCCACCACGCCCGGCGATGCAGCAACACCACCAACAGGCTGCCGATGGCCAGATCCGACAAATAGCCCAGCGGTGCCGACCAACCCAGCGCCGCACGCAGGCACAGCGGCACCACGAGCACCAGGACAATCAGGGAAAAGAGGCGGGCATGCGGCTGCCGCAACCGGTTAAAAAGAGCGCTCACAAAAAAGACCTTCCAGCCATTAAATCGTCATAAAAGTGTGCGCGATGATACCAAGGGTGGACTGTCTGATCGCCCTTTTAAACCCTCAACTGATGTGCTGGTGCGGTGGCCCCTGAAGGTGATGAAGTGTCTGCAGGCCTGACCGGCCTTCGCGTGGCACAGCAATCGACGATATTGAGGCTGGTGGATTTATTGTTTCAGACTGTTTAACCCGTCGAGCCGCCACCGGATTCCAATGTAGGCGCTGCGGCACGCTGCGATCTTTTGATCTTGTTATCGAAACCCGGCATCACAAGATTGCAGCCTCCGTTCGCTCGACAACCCGTGCTATCGATATGCGATAAAGATATTTAATTTCTATTTTTTATAGCGATAAAGTCAGGCCTTTCAGCACACCACCCCCATGCTGCGAGGTTGTCATGGCCACACCGTTCAAACGTTCTGCACTGACTCTGTTGGCCGCCTCCCTGGCCGCGAGTGCGTTGTTCAGCACCGGCGCCCAGGCCGAAGGCAAGATCAGCATCGCCCAGCAATTCGGCATCGGTTACCTGATTCTCGATGTAGTGCGCGACCAGAATCTCATCGAAAAACACGGCAAGGAGCAGGGCCTCGACATCAAGGTCGACTGGAACAGCATCTCCGGGGCCACCGCGATGAACGAAGCATTACTTACCGGATCCCTCGACGTGGTGTCCGCCGGTGTGCCGCCGATGCTCACCGTGTGGGATCGCACCAAAGGCAAACAGAACGTCAAAGCCATCGCCGCGCTGGGTTCGATGCCCAACTATTTGCTGACCAACAACCCGAACATCAAAACGCTCAAGGACTTCACCGACAAGGACCGGATTGCCGTGCCGGCTGCCGGCGTGGGCTTCCAGTCACGCACCTTGCAGATCGAAACCGCCAAGGAATTCGGTGACGGGCAGTACAAGAAATTCGACGATATTTCAGTCAGCCTGCCGCACCCCGATGCGACCGCCGCGCTGATCGCCGGCGGCTCCGAGATCAACTCGCATTTCTCCAGCCCGCCGTTCCAGTACCAGGCTTTGCAGAATCCCAACGTGCACAAAGTGCTGAGCTCCTATGACGTGCTCGGCGGTCAGGCAACGTTCAACGTGCTCTACACCACAGAAAAATTCCACGACGAAAACCCGAAAACCTACAAGGCGTTCTACGACGCTTTGGCCGAAGCCGAGAAAATCATCAAGGCTGACAAGCCGGCGGTGGCTCAGGCGTACATTCGTGTCGAACAGTCGAAGTTGCCGCTGGCCCTGGTTGAGCAAATCGTCAAAGACCCGGAAATCGACTTCACGGTGGTGCCGCAGCGCACCTTTATCTATGCCGAGAAGTTGCAGGAACTGGGTGTGCTGAAGAACAAGGCCGACAGCTGGAAGGATTACTTCTTTGAAGAGGCGCATGGTGGGGCCGGTAGCTGAAGAACCCGGCCCGGTGCAGGGGATTTCCGGAACTCAACCGGCAGGCTCGATCAGTCGCGTAATGGGGTGATCGTGCCCCTCGACGTGCCATTTCACCCACAACCGATTGCGCCCGTCGGAACTTTTGTCTGGCTCGATGGACAGCCAGTTACGACTGGCAATCAGGCAATTTCCGTCGTACCCAATGGCTTGCATCTCGGCAGTAAGGTCGGTGTCGATCTTTTCCCGGGTAGCGGTGATCGTTTCCAGGCTTCTGATCGTCAGCACAGGCAGAGGAGGATGGACGATGCCGGTTGAAATCAGCTGATGGATGACTTCTGCACCATTGTCGATATGCCGGGGATTGGCCGAACGAATGACGCTGGCGGCCGCTACATGCACATCCCCGGAGACAATGGTGACTTTGCATTTCGCCAACTTGGCGAAATCGAGCAATCCATTGATCAGTTGCTTGCGCTCGTTTTTGTGCGGCTGATGGCGCCAGTGGTCGCGGAAATCATCCTCCGGTCCGATCTCTCCCGGAATCCATCCGATCAGGGCCTCAAGCAGCGCAAGGTTGACGAACGATACCGGAACGCTGGAGATGAACAGCAGGTGTGAAGGTTTGCTGACCGTCAGGCTTTTGATCCAGGCAAACATCTGCGAGATGCTTTTTTGCGACATGATTTGCGTGGGCTGTTTGAGCTGGCCGTTTCTGCCTTTGATGTCGGGCGCACGTTCAGACCTGAGGTCGGGAACGACAATGGCGAGGCCACCGAGGCCTTCAAAAGCGAAGGTATGCCCTTGACGAGTAATCGCTCCCGGGCGGCTCTCGGTTTCGTCAACCTGTAATTGGTAGAGACGAAAATAATAACTGGCAATGCGGAACAGCCCCTGGTGTACGGGACTTTCATGCAGGGCCTGGGGATAGGATCCCCAACCGTCAATGATGTCGTGATCGTCCCACATCATCAGGGTCGGAACGCAACTGAGCATTTTCAGTATCTGTGGTCTGGCCCAGTATCGCGGGTAAACACTGGCGAAAAACTCGTCTGCCTGAACTTCCATTTCTTCAGTCCACAGAGTGTCATCACGATTCCAGGAGAACTGTTTGTACCATTCATTCAAGGGGCCTTGAGTCTGTAACAGTTCATCGCTGTAAATCTGATCGCCTCCCATGACCAACAGATGGTACTCGGCTTGCTTGTGGGTCTGCGCGAGATGACTCCAGCGTTCGGCATAGCGATCTGCCAGCGAATTCAGGTATTTGACGTCCGACACACCGTTGCACGAGGTGTAAGCGATGCGGGGAGCCTGATCCAGAGGCGGGACGTGAAATGAGCCCGATACGTCTCCCAAGTCATAGTCGATCTTCAACTGCGTTTTACTTTGCTGGATCTGCATGTCCAGTCGCCAGACGGCCATGCGCGGTTTGATCAAAGGAATCCGGGCAATCCGTTTGATCGTCGGATTGTGTGCCTGCGCGACCTGCGTAGTGGGTGCCGGTGCGTTGAGGTCTTGCACCAGCAGGGCAGATACACAGTATTTCTGATTCTGAATACCGCGAAAGCTCAAAACCGGGCCAAAGGGACTCATGTTGTCGTCCTCGCTGACAATAGAAAAACGGATGCCACGCAATGCCGTGGTGTCTCCGAGCGTAGTCCGTTTTTGCAAGTAGCGAGGACGCGAGGGGAGCGTTTCAGTTCATGCCATCATCAAAAATGCTTTCGATTGATAACTCGAACGCCCGAGCAATCTGAAAGGCCAGTGGCAGACTCGGGTCGTAGCGTTCGTTTTCTATAGCGTTAATCGTCTGACGCGACACGCTCAGGCGTTCAGCCAGATCGACCTGCGACCATTTGCGCTCGGCGCGCAATTCCTTGAGACGGTTTTTCATTGGTAGCGGCGTCGCGCAATTTGCAGGCCGACAATCCACATCAGCCCCATCACCGGCCATACACACGTCCACGGAATATGCGGGGCGCCGACGTTTTCCAGGAAACCGTAGCTGAAGGTCAACAGTGCCGAGGCGGCGAAGGCAAACCCCAACGCTTCAAACTGGATGCGCAGATGCATTTCGTCCATGCGCCGCATATTGCGCACGATGGCCCAGCACATCAGTCCCGCCGGAATGACTGGCGTCACTGCGACGGCCGAGCGCATCACGATGGGGGCGTCCATCAGGTATTGCGAGGCAATCAATGATGCTGTCAGCACCAGAATGTAGATGATTAATGCTGCGCCCAATTCGAGGTAGTACCGGTTCATTCTTCACTTCCTATGTAAAAGACCCTTTACATGGTCGCCGAAGATTTATTCGATGTAAAGCACGCTTTCCATCCAGCCGTTAACCTCGAACAGACTCATGCCGGAGGATTTCGCGTAGGTCTGCAGCTTAGGGGCACGTTTTCTGGACAGCGTAATAGCCACTCAGTAGCATTCGACTCCAACGGATTATCCCATCGCACGTCGTCCGACGTGGAACGCTCAAGGAATCGGCATGCGCGACACCCCACTGACCAAAAACGAACGGTCGTGACCCAGGTCAACGGCGAGATTCACTATGAAACCCAGA
This sequence comes from Pseudomonas sp. B21-041, assembly GCF_024748675.1. Lineage (NCBI taxonomy): Bacteria > Pseudomonadati > Pseudomonadota > Gammaproteobacteria > Pseudomonadales > Pseudomonadaceae > Pseudomonas > Pseudomonas sp. B21-041. The sequence continues at coordinate 3,712,496 of NZ_CP087175.1, read as the reverse complement.
TCAGTTTCAGCTCCATGTCGCTCGTCGATGGCGACATTCGGGTGCATCGTGCTGAAGGTAATCAGCTAAACATTCCGGTGGCCGGGGCGGACTTCGCTTGGCGCATTGATCTGGATGGGGTGCACAGAGTACCGGTGACGCAGGCAGTGGTTGAACCGGCTGAACCGGTGCCTGCCGATGACAGCTTGAAGTTATTCACCTCGAAAACCGTGTGGATCACCCTCGGGCTGTGGTTCTTCGTCAGTTCGGTGTTCGGTTGGCTGGGGATTGTGGCGGCAGGCGGATATCTCGGTTATCAGTGGCGTGAGGTGGAAAAGCGCAAGGAACAGTTGGCCAAGGCGCCCGTAGATAAGGCCGTGCCCCGTTCCGGCTCGGGGATGTCACGGGAAAGCGTGCGCAAGGCGTTGGCCCGCAAGCGTTAATACTGCGCAGATCAAATACAAAAAAGGGGCGGCCTGATCATCGATCAGGCCGCCCCTTTTTATTGCCGCTCAGTCAGATCAATGCATTTTGCTGTGATCGTGACCTTCCATGTTGGTCAGCGCACGAACCGGTGCCTTCACTTTGATTGTTTCTTTTTCGCCCTTGGAGTTTTCCACGATCAGGGTCAGCGGCACAGTTTCGCCTTCCTTTAGCTGACCGGTCAGGCCCATCAGCATCACGTGGTAGCCGTTTGGATCAAGCTTGACGGCTTTGCCGGCGGGCAGGGCGACCGACTTCACTTCGCCCATTTTCATTACATCGCCGTTCATGGTCATTTCGTGGATCTGCACGATTTTGGCCGCGGATGTCGCGACGCTCAACAACTTGCTGTCGCTGTCGGCGGTGAGGGTCATGAACGCGCCGCTGGCGGACTGGGTCGGCACGGTGGCACGGACCCAGGCGTCGTCGACTTTGGTCTGCGCGGACACCTGGAACGCCAGGCCCAGCAGAGACAGACCGATGACAGCGAGTTTGATGTGGTTCAGAACAGGTTGCATCAGCAAACCTCCATAACAGTAAGCAAATCTTCCGTGCATTGTTCTGCCGAAAGCGAGGTGGACAGACCCAGGCGCAAGCCGCCGTTGGAGTCGTAAACGTAACTGGTGGCAGTGTGCGAGATGGTATAGGTGTCGCCGGCCGGGACTTTCTCGTAGAACACGTCGAATTCCTTGGCGGTGGCCGCGGTTTCCTCGAGTGTGCCGTACAGCGCAACGAACGTCGGGTCGAAGGCCTTCATGTAGGCGTCGAGGATTTCCGGGGTATCGCGCTCGGGATCGAGGGTGATGAAGATCACCTGCAAACGATCGCCATCGGCGCCCATCAGTTTCTTGATTTTCGCCGCGCGGGCGAGGGTGGTCGGGCAGACTGCCGGGCACTGGGTGAAGCCGAAGAACACCATCGGCATCATGCCGCGAAAGCTCGACAGCGTCATGGTTTCGCCATCGGTGTTCTTCAGTTTGAAGGTGCGCCCCATGATCTTGTTACTCAGATCCTTGCCGTACTTGTACGACAGTTGGCCGCGGGTGTCGCAGCCGGCGAGCAGGCCGAGCCCGAGTACGCCCATTCCCGCAAGCACCTTGCGGCGAGTCAACAAAGCCGTCATCTAATACCGCCTTTTGCAGCCCGTCAGTCAGCAGGACTGGCGGGGGGTTAACCGTAAAAGCGGCGCATGATACCAAACTGCAGGCAGACGCCGGCCACGGATCGCCGCACGGCGCAGGATCGCGCGACAAAAGGTGTAAGGAAAAGTGACTGCGGCTTACTGCGCGCGTGACTCATCGGCGCTCCAGCCCCCGCCCAGCGCGGTGTACAGATTGACCTCGGCGACCAGTTGCGCGAGGCGATCGGTGATCAGGCCTTGCTGCGAACTGAACAGCGAGCGCTGCGCATCGAGGAATGTCAGGCTGCTGTCGACGCCGTTTTGATAACGGTTTTGCGCCAGGTTGTAGTAAGTCTGTGTGGCCGCGACCAGATCGCGCTGCGCCTGCAATTGCTGCTGATAAGTGCTGCGCGCAGCGAGGCCGTCGGCGACTTCCTGAAATGCGGTTTGAATCGATTTTTCGTATTCGGCCACCGCCACATCTTTCTGTAGCTTCGAATAATCCAGGCTGGCGCGCAGGCTGCCGGCGTTAAAAATCGGCAGGCTGATCTGCGGCTGAAAGGTCCAGGCGCCAGAGCCACCGCCGAACAGCCCGGACAGATCGCGGCTCGACGTCCCGGCATTCGCCGTCAGGCTGACACTGGGGAAAAACGCCGCCCGTGCCGCACCGATATTGGCGTTGGCTGCTTTCAGTTTGTACTCCGCCTGAAGGATGTCCGGACGCCGTTGCAGCAGATCCGAGGGTAGGCCGGCGGGCAGTTGCCGCACCAGCTCGCTGGCCAGTGGACGCGCGGGCAGAGAATTCGGCACCGGCGCGCCGACCAGCAAGGTCAGGCTGTTCAAGTCCTGGGCGACCTGACGCTGATAGCGCGCCAGATTGGCCCGTGAACTGTCGACGCTGGTTCTGGCCTGCGCCTGCTCCAGCGCTGACGATTTGCCGGCCTCACGGTTGCGGGTGGTCAGGTGCAGGCTCTGTTCATCGGCAGCAAGGGTGTCGCGGGTCAGTTCCAGCAACTCCTGATCGGCGCGCCAGGTCAGGTAGGCGTTGGCAACGTTGGCCACCAGACTCAACTGTGCGCTGCGCCGCGCTTCTTCAGTCGCAAGCCAGGTTTGCAGCGCTTGCTCGCTGAGGCTGCGCACGCGGCCGAAGAAGTCCAGCTCATAAGCGCTTATCCCGAGGTTGACCGAGTACGTCGAATTGATCAGCGCTTTGCCTTGGGTCACGCTCGGCGGCATGCGCTGGCGCAATTCATTGGCATTGGCCGACACCGCCGGCAGCAGGTCGGCGCGCTGAATGCGGTATTGCGCCTGAAAGGCTTCGACGTTGAGTGCCGCCACGCGCAGGTCGCGGTTGTTGACCAGCGCGCTTTCGATCAGTTGTTGCAGCACCGGATCCGTGAACAGCGTGCGCCAGTCCTCAGCCCTCGTGGCTGGCTGCGTTGCTGTCGGATACTGCGCGGCAGTGGGGGAAGCGGGGCGCTGATACTCGGGAATCAATGAACAACCGCCCATCAGCACCGCGATGGACAGCAGGGAAAGTCGCAACGTCAACATCGAACTGCCTCATGCATTAAAAGAGCGTTGTGCTCAGGCCCCGGCCATCCATTTCGCCAGGCCATGGCGGCCACTGACGCCGAGTTTGGCGGTGGCGCGTTTCAGGTACGTCTCGATCGAGCTGTTTTTGACCCGCAGCTTTTCCGCCATTTGCGGCACGGTGCCGCCGGTCAACAGGCCGAGACAGACTTCTTTCTCGCGCACCGACAGGGCGATGTCGCTTAATGCCAGGCGCTCATCGAACACCTGCGCCAGCGGCGCCTGATCCAGCTCGGCCAACGGTTGGCGCGGTTGCCGGGCGAGGATTTGCCGACTGATCTGCGCGTGACGTTCGATCAGCGGCAGCAGGGTGTCGGACAGGCTCTTGAGAAACGACAGCTCCGGCAGGGAAAACACCCGTTGGGTATGCGGTCGGTAAAACGAAATCACGCAACGGCGGTTGGACGTACGCGAAACCAGATTGCATTGATGGGCACTGTGTTGCGGATGGCGAGGCTGGAACGAGGCTTTCAGTTGAATCAGCAGCGAGTCGTTCATCTCGATCATTTTCTGCAGCAGCGGATGATCGTCGGGGCTTTCCAGCGGATCGGGCGCGGCACAGGTCTGCGTCAAACCGGCGCTGCCCAACGGCTTGATGTCGACCACGCTGGCCTGACGCTCATCCAGCGTCCACTCACTGAGATCCACGCGGTTGACCGGCACCAAGGTGTCGACCAACTGGAACATGTTCGTGGCGAAGTGATCATCGCCGGTGCTTGCTATCAACTCACCCAGTTGCCAGTAGAAGTGTGGGTTTTCCATATTACGAATGCTGCCGGTCAGATTCATATCCTTCATCCTTGGTTCAGAGCCATCACTGAATCGTCTGCCGTCTCTGTAAAAGCCGCCCACGCAGTCATTTCTCCTTGAACATGATCTGGAGCGGGATTTAAGCCTATGGATTTGTCCTACGTCTGTAGGGGAAAACAGGGACACAAAGTGCCACTATTTCTGAATATTGGCGCCGGGGTTCTGACGCTGTTAAACGCCGGCGTAACGGCGAGTGTGACTGTTCAGTCACGCTCAAGCCCCGGAAAACCTGGCGAAGGGGAATTCTGATCGGCAGCGTTCGGGTAAATGGCGGCGCTGCTATGTGGTTTTTTTCCTACAAACTTTTCAGTGTTTCCTCTCCGAACTTTTCGACAGTGCCTACGGTAAACACGCCCGCAAGGTCAGACAGGCGCGTACGAGCCTGGTGGTTGTCCGGGTTTCAGGTGTCATGTCGGCGCCGGGGCCGATGCTTGAATACCGGCAAAATTTCATGAGAAGGATCTTATGCAGCCTACTTCTGCCAACGTGGCGGACGATCTGTCCGTGCCTGTCGAGACATTCGCGCTGACTGCCGCCCAACGGGATATCTGGCTGGACCAATTGAGCCGCGGAGATTCGCCGCTGTACAACATTGGCGGTTACGTGGAGCTGACCGGGCCACTGGATCCGGCATTGCTGCAATCGGCGCTTGAGTGTCTGGTGGAAGCGAATGATGCCTTGCGCATTGTTCTGCGATCGGACGTGGGTCACGACGGGCTGCCGTTGCAAGGGTTTGCGCAGGCGCTGCCGGTGGCCATGCCGCTGTTTGATCTCAGCGGGCAAGCCGATCCACAGGCGGCGGCCCGGGCGCTGGTTGAAGCACAGATGGCGCAGGCCTTTGTGTTGAGCGGGCACGCGTTGTTCCGCTTCAGTCTGATTCGCCTCGATCGCCATCGTCACTGGCTGGCAGCCCAGGCCCATCACTTGATCATCGATGGCTGGGCGTTCGCGCTGCTGTTCAAGTCGGTGGGCGAGATCTACAGCACGTTTTGCCGTGGCGAGCGCCCGCGCATGGCGACACCGTCCTATGTCGACTTTATCGAAGATGACGCGCGCTACCATCAATCACCTCGCTATGAGCGCGACCAACGCTACTGGCTGGACAAGTACCGCAGTATTCCCGAACCCTTGTTGACCCCTCGTCATCGCGACCCCCTCGACGCTGAAGCGGCGCCCGCTCGGATCCACGTCAAGGCATTTCCAGCGCTGTTGCACGAACGCATGAAAGACACCGCGCGGCCACTGGGCGGCTCGGCGTTTCATGTCTTGCTGGCGGCGCTGCATGTGTATTTCAGTCGTACCGCCCAACGTGATGAATGGGTGATCGGTTTGCCGATTCTCAATCGCTCCGGTGCCCGCTTCAAAAGCACCTTGGGCTTGTTCACCCAGGTCAGTGCAATGCGCATGGGCTTTGGGCGAGCGCTGTCATTCGCTGAATTGATCAAGGCGATCGGCGCTGACCTGAAGCAGGATTTCCGCCATCAACGCTACCCGCTGAGCGAGATGAACCGCGCGCTGGGCCTGTTGCGCGAAGACCGTACGCAACTGTTCGAGCTGTCGCTGTCCTACGAACAGGACGACCATGACTACCGTTACGGTGAGGCTTCGGGACACTCGGTCAAGGTCTCCAACCAGCACGAGGCGACTCCGCTGGCCATTCACCTGCGCAGCAACCGTTACACCGACAAGGCTTGGTTGCATCTGGTGTATTCACCGGCCTATTTCACGGCTGACGAGATCGCGGCGTTGACTGAACGCTTGCTGCTAATTCTGCAGCAAGGCCTGGAATGCCCGGCGCTGGCGATCGCCGATTTCAACCTCAATAGCCCGGCAGAACTGGCCCGGCTCAATGAGTGGAACGACACCCGGGTCAGTTATCCGCAAGGCCGACTGATTCATCAGCGCTTCGAATCGCGAGTGGCCGAAGAGCCGGACGCTGTGGTCGCGACGTATCAGGGACGAACCCTTACTTATGCCGAGCTGAATCGGCAAGCCAATGCGTTGGCCCACCATCTGATCGGCCTCGGCGTGCTTCCTGACGATCGTGTGGCAATCGTTGCACGCCGTGGCCTGGACACGCTGGTCGGGCTGTTGGCGATTCTCAAGGCTGGTGCTGCTTATGTGCCGATTGATCCGGCGCATCCGCCCGAGCGTCTGAGTTACTTGCTCAGCGACAGTGCTCCGGTGGCGCTGCTGACGCAAAGCGATCTGCGTGATCGTCTGCCCGCCACAACGCTGCCGGTGATCGACCTGGATCGGCGCGAGTGGCCGCTCGACAACTTGACCGATCCCGACGTGACGGGGTTGAACACCCACCACCTCGCCTATGTGATTTACACCTCTGGCTCCACCGGGTTGCCCAAAGGCGTGATGGTCGAGCACCGCACGCTGGGCAATCTGGTCGACTGGCACTGTGCGGCGTTTGGACTTGGCCCCGGGCAGCACACCTCAAGCCTGGCTGGCTTCGGTTTTGACGCAATGGCCTGGGAGGTGTGGCCGGCGCTGTGTGCCGGGGCAACGCTGAATTTTGCACCCGCGAGCGAAAGCAGCGAAGACATCGATGCGCTGCTTGCCTGGTGGCGTGCGCAGCCGCTGGATGTCAGCTTTCTGCCGACGCCGATTGCTGAATACGCCTTCAGCCAAAAACTCGATCATCCGACCTTGCGCACCTTGCTGATTGGCGGCGATCGTCTGCGCCAGTTCAGCCGAGCGCAAGGTTTTGCGGTGGTCAACAACTACGGCCCGACCGAAGCCACGGTGGTCGCCACCTCGGGGCTGATCAGCCCGGGGCAGGCGTTGCACATCGGCAAACCCGTGAGCAATGCCACGGCTTATCTGCTCGATGATCAGCAGCGTCCGGTGCCGATCGGCATCATTGGCGAGCTGTATGTTGGCGGCGCCGGGGTTGCCCGGGGTTATCTGAACCGTCCGGACCTGACGGCCGAACGCTTTCTCGACGACCCGTTCAGTGCGCAGCCTGATGCGCGCATGTACCGCACCGGCGACCTCGCGCGGTGGCGCGCCGACGGCAATCTTGAGTACATCGGTCGCAACGATGACCAGGTGAAAGTTCGTGGGGTGCGTGTCGAGCTCGGCGAGATCGAAGCCGCACTGGCCAGCCATGACGCGGTGCAGGAAGCCGTGGTGCTGGTGCGCGACGGTCAACTGTTGGCATGGTTCACCGAGCGTGAAGCGCTGGACATCCTGCAACTGCACGCGCACCTGACATCGCGCTTGCCGGCCACGATGCTGCCGGCCGCTTACATGCGCCTGGCGAGTTTGCCGCTGACCGCCAACGGCAAACTCGATCGCCAGGCGTTGCCGGCACCGGGGCCGGACGCGCTGATCCGCCGTCAATACGAGGCGCCACAAGGTGACGTCGAAATCGCTCTCGCCCAGATCTGGGCCGAGGTCCTGCAGGTCGACCGGGTAGGGCGTCACGACCATTTCTTCGAGCTGGGCGGCCACTCCTTGTTGGCCGTGGGCCTGATCGAACGCATGCGCCAGATTGGCATGAGCAGCGATGTTCGCGTGCTGTTCAACCAACCGACACTGGCGGCGTTAGCGGCGGCAGAGGGCAGCGGCCGCGAAGTCGAGGTGCCGGCTAACCGCATTGCGCCCGATTGCACGTACATCACGCCGGACCTGTTGCCATTGGTTGAACTGGATCAGGCGATGATCGAGCGTATCGTCGCGACCGTGCCGGGCGGTGCCGCCAATGTGCAGGATATCTACCCGTTGGCACCGTTGCAGGAAGGCATTCTCTATCACCACATCACCGCTGCGCAGGGCGATCCGTATTTGCTGCAATCGCTGCTGGCGTTCGACAGCCTCGAGCGGGTCGAGGCCTTTGCCGCTGCGCTGCGTCAGGTCATGGCGCGGCACGACATTCTGCGTACGGCGGTGGTTTGGGAAGGGCTGACGTCGCCGGTTCAGGTCGTTTGGCGCGAGGCGATTTTGCCGGTGCAGGAGGTTGAATTTGATCCTGCCCGTGGCGCGATCATCGATCAATTGCACGAGCGTTTCGACGCGCGGCGTTATCGCCTCGATGTCAGTCAGGCGCCGCTGCTGCGCCTGATGTATGCCCGTGATCCCGCGCACAATCGGGTGGTCGGCATCTTGTTGTTCCATCACCTGGCGATGGATCACATTGCGCTGGAGGCGATGCGCGAAGAAATCCACGCCAGCCTGTCCGGGCACGGCGAACCGCTGGCAGCACCGGTGCCGTACCGCAACTATGTGGCGCAGACGCGCCTGGGTGTCAGCGAGCAGGAGCATGAAGCGTTCTTTCGGCAGATGCTCGGCGACATCGACGAGCCGACCTTGCCGTTCGCTTTGCTGAACGTGCAGGGCGACGGCAGCAACATCGAAGAAGCCGAGCAGGCGCTGGCCAGCGCTCTCTATCAGCGCCTGCAGCAGCAGGCGCGCCTGGCGGGCGTGAGCATCGCCAGCCTGATCCACCTCGCCTGGGCGCAAGTATTGGCGGCGACCTCCGCGCAGCAAAGTGTCGTATTTGGCACGGTGTTGATGGGCCGCATGCAGGGTGGCGCGGGTGCCGATCGGGCGCTCGGGGTGTTCATCAACACCTTGCCGCTGCGGGTCGATGTCGGCGAGGGTGCGGGCGCAGCGCTGAAGTCCACCCATGCGCGCCTGAGCGCGTTGCTTGCCCATGAACACGCTTCGTTGGCGCTGGCCCAGCGTTGCAGCGGCGTTGCTGCGCCGGCACCGCTGTTCAGCGCCTTGCTCAACTATCGGCACAGCGATGATGTCGAGCAAAAAACCTCGCGGCAAACCTGGCAGGGCATCGAGACCCTGGCTAACGAGGAGCGGACCAATTACCCGTTTACCCTGAGTGTCGATGACCTCGGCACAGGCTTGCGCTTGACCACCCGCACCCTGTCGAGCATCGGCGCACAGCGGATTTGCAGTTATGTGCAGTCAGCGCTGAGCGTGTTGGTCGAAGCGCTGGAGAACACGCCGCAGCGGCCGCTGAATAGCCTGCCGTTGTTACCGCAGGAAGAACTGCAACGGCTGCTGATCGAGTTCAACGATACGGCAGTCGACTGCCCGCTGGATCAGCCACTTCAGGCACTGTTCGAACAACAGGTGCAGCGCAAGCCGGATGCCATCGCCGTGCAGTTCGCCGAGCAACGCCTGAGCTATCGCGAGTTGAACGAGCAGGCCAACCGCCTGGCCCATTATCTGCGCGGGCTCGGCGTGCAACCGGATTCGCGGGTCGCGATCTGCGTCGAGCGCGGGCCTGAACTGGTGATCGGTCTGTTGGGCATTCTCAAGGCCGGCGGTGCTTATGTGCCGCTCGATCCGGATTATCCGCAGCAACGGCTCAACTACATGTTGCAGGACAGCGCTCCGGTCGCGCTGCTGGTGCATGCCGCAACGCGTGATTTGCTCGGCGAACCCGGCGTGCCACTGATCGATCTCGATCTCGGTGTATGGCGGGACCAACCGCACGAGAATCCGCAGGTGCCCGGTCTCGTCGCGGCGAATCTGGCCTACATGATCTACACCTCCGGCTCCACCGGCACGCCGAAAGGCGTGATGATCGAGCACCGCAGCGCCTGCAACATGGTGCATTGGGGTTCGCAGTTGTCGCCGCCGACTGAACACGGGGCGTTGCTGCAAAAGGCCCCGTACAGTTTCGACAGTTCGGTGTGGGAGATCTTCTGGCCACTGTGCTCGGGCATGCGCCTGGTCCTGGCGCGAGCCGATGGCAATCGCGATTCGGCGTATGTCACGCAAGTGATTCGTGAGCAAAACATAACCGTGGTCAAGTTCGTGCCGGCCTTGTTGCAGCAGTTCCTCGAACAGGACGATGTCAGCCAGTGCACCAGCCTGACCGATGTGCTCAACGGTGGCGGCGAGTTGACCGTCGCGCTGGCCCGGCAAGTGCGCGAGTGCCTGCCGTGGGTGCGCCTGCACAACGTCTACGGGCCGACCGAAACCACGGTCGACAGCAGTGGCTGGACGCTGCAACCCGGCGAGCCGGTGCCTCAGACACTGGTGCCGATCGGCAAGGCCCTGAGCAACACGCGGCTGTACGTCCTTGATGCCTTTGATCAGCCAGTGCCGTCAGGCGTCAGTGGGCATTTGCACATTGGCGGGGTGGGCGTGGCGCGGGGCTATCTGGGACTGCCGCAATTGCAGGCCGAACGCTTTATCGACAGTCCGTTCGTGCCTGGTGATCGCTTGTATCGCACCGGTGATCTGGTGCGTTATGGCGCCGATGGCAACCTCGAATTCCTCGGTCGTAACGACTTTCAGGTCAAGCTGCGCGGGGTGCGTCTTGAGCTGGGCGAGATTGAAGCGCGCCTGCTGGAACACCCGGCCATTCGCGAGGCGGTGGTGCTGGTACGCGATGAGCGGCTGGTGGCTTATTACACCCTGCGCGCCGAACTGGCTGCACCGACGCTGGAAGCATTGCGAGCGCATGTGTTGGCGCAGTTGCCGGAGTTCATGGTGCCTGGCGCCTACGTGAGGTTGGCGGCGTTGCCCTTGACGCCAAACGACAAAATCGACCGCAAGGCGTTGCCGGAACCGGGGGCGGAGGCGCTGCTCAGTCGTCCTTACGAGGCCCCCGCAGGCGACGTGGAAACCGCGTTGGCGCAGATCTGGGCGCAGGTGCTCAAGGTCGAGCAGGTGGGCCGGCACGACAACTTCTTCGAGCTGGGCGGGCATTCGTTGCTGGCGGTCAGTCTGGTCGCGCGCATGCGTCTGGCTGGCCTGCATGTCGACGCGCGCACGCTGTTCAGCCAGCCGACGCTGGCCGCGCTGGCGGCACAGACCTCGCGGCAGGCGAAGCAGGTCGAAATCGCCCAGACCACCATCCCGAGCCTCAACCGCAAACGCCGGCTCTGATCGTCGGACACGAAACCTGTGGGAGCGAGCCTGCTCGCGAAAGCGCTGTGTCAGTCGCCATCAACATTGACTGAACCAACGCATTCGCGAGCAGGCTCGCTCCCACGGGGACTTGCGATGCTCACGCTGGCAGCTTGTCCCCGCTTCCCATGTCAGACACCCACGCCCCGATGTTTTAGTTTTTCCAGGCTGCGCGCCGCCTGCATGGACTCGCTGCTGCGCGCTCATTTTTTTTCGAATTTACAGCAGGTTACCTCATGCATTTCAGCGAACTGATGGCTGCCATTTCCACCCATGCGATCCGCCTTCAACAGGAAGATGAAGACCTGGTCATTCTGGGCAGCGACGACGCGCTGGATGACGCGTTGTGGGACAGCCTCGCGGCGCACAAGGCGCAACTGCTGGAGCTGGTCGCCCAACACGGCGGCGACTGGCTGAGCCCGGCCTTTCGCATCACCCCGGATATGCTGCCGCTGGTGCAACTGAATCAGGAAACCCTCGACCGCATCGTCGCCACGGTGCCGGGTGGCGCCGCCAACGTGCAGGACATCTATCCGTTGTCCGCGTTGCAGGAAGGCATGCTCTATCACCACCTCTCGGCCCCTGCCGGTGACCCTTACATCTCGCAGGCGCGCTTCGTATTCGACAGCCAGGAACGGCTGGACGCCTTCGCCGACGCGCTGCGCTGGGTGGTAAAACGTCACGACATCCTGCGCACCTCGTTCGTCTGGGAATATCTCGACGAAGCGCTGCAAGTGGTCTGGCGCGAGGCGCCGCTGGTGTGTGAGGAAGTCCCCGTCGACAGTGCCGCCGACGTGCTCACGCAACTGCTCGCACGCCACGACCCGCAACACTTCCGTCTCGACATGCAGCAAGCGCCTTTACTGCGCCTGGTGTATGCGCAGGATGCCGCGCAGGGCCGCGTGGTCGCGCTGTTGCTGTTTCATCACATGATCATGGATCACGTGGCGCTGGATGTGCTGCGCCGGGAAATTCAGGCCTGTCTGCTCGGGCAGACCGCGCAAGTGCCTGCCGCTGTGCCGTATCGCGATCACTTGGCCAGGGCACGCAAAGCCGGTAACGAGCAGGCGCAGGAAGCATTTTTCCGCGACATGCTCGCGGATATCGACGAGCCGACGCTGCCCTGTGGTTTGCAGGATGTGCAGGGCGATGGCCACGCCATCGAGGAAGCCTCGCTGATGCTCGACAGCCGCTTGAGCCGGCAGTTGCGCGAGCAGTCACGGCAGCTCGGCGTCAGCGTCGCGAGCCTGACGCATCTGGCCCTGGCGCGGGTGCTCGGGCAATTGTCCGGGCGCACGGCGGTGGTGTTCGGCACCGTGCTGCTGGGGCGGATGGACGCGGGCGAGGGCGGCGAGCAAGCGTTGGGCATGTTCATCAACACTTTGCCGCTGCGCGTTGATGTTGGCGAGCAAAGCGTGCGCGCCGGCGTGCTGGCGACCCATCGGCGCCTGACCGCGCTGCTGGCGCACGAGCAGGCTTCGCTAGCCCTGGCGCAACGCTGCAGCGCCGTTGCGGTGCCGACGCCGCTGTTCAGCGCGATCCTCAACTACCGACACAGCAGCGTTGAGGAAGTGGCGGAGGTGATCGACATCGCCCCCGGTGTGCAGGTGTTGGGTGCCCGCGAGCGCACCAACTATCCGCTGACCATCAACATCGATGACCTCGGCGCCGACTTGCGCATCACCGCGCTGGCGGATGCAGCGCTGGGGGCCGAGCGCATGGCCGCGTACCTGAACACGGCGCTGGAGAGTCTGCTCGCAGCCTTGCAAACCAGCGCCGATGTGCCGCTGCAAACGCTGCGCATCCTCCCGGCGAGCGAACGCGAACACTTGCTGTACGGCGTCAATTCGCCGCTGGCACAGTTCCCGGAAACCCTGTTGATTCACCAGCAATTCGAAACCCATGCCCAGGCCCAGCCTGAGGCCACGGCGCTGATGTTCGACGGACAAACCCTCAGTTACGGCGAACTCAACCGGCGCGCCAACCAGGTGGCGCATCATCTGCTGGCCCTGAACATTCGTCCCGACGACCGCGTGGCGATCTGCGTTGAGCGTGGCGCGCCAATGATCATCGGCCTGCTTGGGGTGCTCAAGGCCGGCGCCGGTTACGTGCCGATCGATCCGGCCTATCCGCTCGACAGAATCAGCTTCACCTTGCAGGACAGCGCCCCGGCAGCAGTGCTGATGCAGACGGCGACGCGCGAGCGCGTGGCCGCTCTCGAAGTGCCGCAGATCGACCTCGACAGCGCTCACCTCAAGGCCGAACTCGACAGCAATCCGCAGATCCCTGAGCTGACCCCGGCGCATCTGGCTTACGTGATCTACACCTCCGGTTCCACCGGTTTACCCAAAGGCGTGATGGTCGAGCACCGCAACGTGGCGCGGTTGTTTTCCGCCACCCACGATTGGTTCCAGTTCAACCCGCAAGACATCGGGGTGTTGTTCCATTCCTTCGCGTTCGACTTCTCGGTCTGGGAAATCTGGGCCGCGCTGGCGTTCGGCGGGCAATTGCTGCTGGTCCCGCAAGCCGTCAGCCGTTCGCCGGACGACTGCTATGCATTGCTCTGCCAGACCGGCGTGACCGTACTCAACCAGACGCCGAGCGCCTTCCGCCAACTGATCGCCGCGCAGGGCCGCAGTCAGCTGCAACACTCGTTGCGGGAAGTGGTTTTCGGCGGCGAAGCGCTGGAGCCGGGCTTGCTCAAGCCGTGGTATGCGCGGGTCGGCAATGCCGGCACGCGGCTGGTGAACATGTACGGCATCACCGAAACCACCGTGCACGTGACCTATCGACCGCTGCAAGCCGCCGACGCGCAGTTGCTCGGCGTCAGCCCGATTGGCGTGCGTATTCCCGATCTGCAACTGTATATCCTCGATGCTCAGCGCGAACCGGTACCGGTCGGCGTGATTGGCGAGTTGTACGTCGGCGGGGCCGGGGTGGCGCGCGGTTATCTGAATCGTGAAGCATTGACTGCCGAGCGTTTTATCAATGATCCGTTCACTGAAAATGTCGATGCGCGGCTGTATAAAACCGGCGACCTCGCGCGCTGGGCCGCCGACGGCAGCCTCGAATACCTCGGTCGCAATGACGATCAAGTGAAAATTCGCGGCTTCCGCATTGAGTTGGGCGAGATCGAGGCGCGGCTGTCTACTTGCGAAGGCGTGCGCGAAGCCGTGGTGATCGCTCGTGAGGACAGCCCCGGCGATCAGCGTCTGGTCGCCTACTGGCTGGCCGACGCAGGCGCTGCGCCGGATGTGGCGCAATTGCGTGATCATCTGTTGGCGGGGTTGGCTGACTACATGGTGCCAAGCGCTTTCGTGCGCCTGGAAGCCTTCCCGCTGACCACCAACGGCAAGCTCGACCGCAAAGCCTTGCCGGCACCGGACAGCGATGCATTCGCGCGGCGCGGTTTCGAAGCGCCGGTCGGAGCGGTAGAGAATCTGATTGCTGGTCTCTGGCAGACATTGCTTGGTGTCGAGCAGGTCGGCCGCCATGACAATTTCTTCGAGCTCGGCGGTCATTCGCTGCTGGCAGTGAAGCTGATCGAACGCATGCGCCAACAGGATCTGCACTGTGACGTGCGCGTGCTGTACGGTCAGCCGAGTGTGGCCGCGCTGGCGGCGACCTTGAGCAGCGAACGCGGCATCGTCGTTCCCGACAACCTGATCAAGCCAGGTTGTACGCGCATCACCCCGGCCATGTTGCCGCTGACCAATCTCGATCAAGCCGCGATCGACCGTGTCGTTGCAACCGTGCCGGGCGACATCGCCAATGTGCAGGATATCTATGGCCTGGCGCCTTTGCAGGCGGGAATTCTCTATCACCATCTGGCCACCGCTGCCGGTGATCCGTATGTGTTGCAGGCGCAATTTGCCTTCGACGGTCTGGCGCAGATCAAAACCTTCGTTCGCGCCTTGAACGGCGTGATCGCGCGCCATGACATTCTGCGCACCGGCATCGTCTGGGAAGGGCTTGAAGAGGCGGTGCAAGTGGTCTGGCGCGAGGCGCCACTGGCGCTGGAACGCGTCGATGCTGACGAACTCGACGGCGACGTGCTCGAGCAGATGCAGGCGCGTTTCGATCCACGCCACTATCGTCTGGACCTCAATCGCGCGCCGCTGATGCGTTTTGTCTACACCGAAGATCAGCCGCACAAGCGCTGGATCGGCATTCTCCTGATGCACCATATCGTCCTCGACCACACCGCCCTCGACGTGCTGGTCGCGGAAATGAATGACGTCATGCTTGGTCGCAGCGAGCATCTGCCGCCGCCGGTGCAATACCGCCACTTTGTCGCCCAGGCGCGGCTCGGCGTTGATGATCAGGCCCATGAGGCGTTCTTCCGCGAGATGCTTGGCGATATCGACGAGCCGACCGTGGCCTTCGGTCTGCAGGACGTGCACGGCGACGGCAGCGACATTCTCGACAGTCATTCCGAGCTCGATGCCGACCTCGGTAAACGTCTGCGTGAGCAGGCGCGGCGGCTCGGTGTCAGTGTGGCCAGTCTGGTGCATCAGGCCTGGGCTCAGGTGTTGGCGCAGGTGTCCGGCCAGCAGGACGTGGTGTTCGGCACGGTATTGCTCGGGCGCATGCAGGGCGGCGAAGGCGCAGATCGGGCGTTGGGCATGTTCATCAACACCTTGCCGCTGCGCGTCAGCGTCGGGGCTGATTCGGTAGAGAGCGGCGTGCGGGGTACCCATGCACGTCTGGCGCAGTTGCTCGGCCATGAGCAGGCTTCGTTGGCGCTGGCCCAGCGTTGCAGTGGTCTCGCCGGATCGCAGGCGCTGTTCAGCACCTTGCTCAACTACCGCCACAGTGCGCCGGAGTCGGCCGCTGTAACGTGGGACGGCGTGCATATTCTCAGCTCCCGCGAGCGCAGTAACTATCCGTTGGTGGTCAGTGTCGACGACCTCGGCGACGGGTTCCGCCTGAACGTGCAAGCCGTGCCGCAAGTGGATGGCGCGCGGGTCTGCGATTTCTTGCAAACCGCGTTGCACAGCCTGGTCACGGCACTTGAGTACACGCCAACGGCGCCGTTGCAGCAACTGTCGATCGTGTCGCCGAGTGAGCGGCAGCGAGTGCTGGTCGGCTTCAACATCAGCGGTCGTGAATTCCCGCCGGCGCAGACCGTGCCGCGCCTGTTTGAAGCGCAAGTGGCGGCACATCCCGAAGCGCTGGCGGTGGTGCAGGGCGAGCAACGGCTCAGCTACCGTGAACTGAATCAGCGCGCCAATCGTCTCGCCCATCACTTGATCGGTCTCGGCGTGCAAGTCGATGACCGTGTTGCGCTGTGCCTGCGTCGCGGGCCGGACATGCTCGTCGCGCTGCTGGCGATTCTCAAGGCGGGCGCCGGTTACGTGCCGATCGATGCGGATTACCCGGCAGAGCGCATCGCCTACCTGTTGCAGGACAGCGACCCGATCGCGGTGCTGGCGCAGGCGTCGACGCGCGAGCTGCTTGGCGTTGTTCCCGTCATCGATCTGGATGCCGGCGACTGGCAGCACTTACCTGACACCAACCCAGTGCTGTCGAGGTTGACCCCGGCGAATCTGGCCTACGTGATTTACACCTCCGGTTCCACCGGGCAGCCGAAAGGCGTGATGGTCGAGCACCGCACCCTGGAAAACCTCGTGCACTGGCACGCCGAAGCCTTCGATCTGCATGCCGGCAGCCACACCGCCAGCGTCGCCGGTTGCGGTTTCGATGCCATGGCCTGGGAAGTCTGGCCGGCGTTGTGCGTTGGCGCGACCGTGCATCTGCCACTGTCTTCGATCAAAAACGAACATCTTGATGAACTGCTCGAATGGTGGCGCGCGCAGCCGTTGCAGGTGAGCTTTCTGCCAACCCCGGTGGCCGAATATGCCTTCAGTCGTGAATTGGGCCATCCGACCCTGCGCACATTGCTGATCGGTGGCGATAAATTGCGCCAGTTCCCGCGAGATCAGACGTTCGATGTGATCAACAACTATGGCCCGACCGAAGCCACGGTGGTGGCGACGTCCGGGCGCATCGAGCCCGGGCGGGTTTTGCACATTGGCCGGCCGATTGCCAATGCCAAAGTCTATTTGCTGGACCGTCAGCAACAACCAGTGCCGACCGGTGTACAAGGCGAGTTGTATGTAGGCGGCGCCGGGGTTGCGCGCGGCTATCTGAATCGTCCGGAACTGACCTCAGCACAATTCCTTGACGACCCGTTCAGCGATGAACCGCATGCGCGGATGTACCGCACCGGCGACCTCGCTCGCTGGCTGGCGGACGGCAATATCGAATACCTGGGGCGCAATGATGATCAGGTAAAACTGCGCGGCGTGCGTATAGAACTCGGGGAAATCGAAGCGGCGCTGAGCGCTCACGCCGCGGTGCGCGAATGCGTGGTGCTGGTGCGCGACGGCCGTCTGGTCGCCTGGTTTACCGCAATCGAGTCTGTCGAGATCGGCGATTTGCACCAGTATCTGCACGCGCGGCTGCCGGACACTTTGGTCCCGGCCGCTTACGTGCGACTGGACAGCCTGCCGCTCACGGCTCACGGCAAACTCGACCGCAAGGCCTTGCCCGAACCGGATCAGGACGCCTGGCTCAGCCGTGAATATGAAGCGCCACAAGGCCCGGTCGAAATGGCGCTGGCGCAGATATGGGCCGACGTACTCAACATCGAACAGATCGGCCGTCACGACAATTTCTTCGAACTCGGCGGCCATTCGCTGTTGGCGGTGAGCCTGATCGAACGCATGCGTCAGGCCGGTTTAAGCGCCGATGTGCGCGTGCTGTTCAACCAACCGAGCCTGGCCGCGCTGGCGCGGGCCTTGGGCAGTGGCCGGGAAATCGATGTGCCGGCAAATCTGATTGCGGCCGATTGCACACACATCACGCCCGACATGCTGACCCTGACCACACTCGATCAGGCCAGCATCGATCGTATCGTCGCGACGGTGCCGGGCGGTGCTGCGAATGTGCAGGATATCTATCCGCTGGCACCGTTGCAGGAAGGCATTCTTTATCACCACCTCAGTGCCGAACAGGGCGATCCGTACCTGCTGCAATCGCGTCTGGCCTTCGACAGTCTTGAACGTTTGCACAGCTTCGCCGAGCACTTGCAGCAGGTCATCGCCCGTCACGACATTCTGCGCACCAGCGTGGTCTGGCAAGGCTTGCCGAGCCCGCAGCAAGTAGTCTGGCGGCAGGCGCAGATGGTCGTCCAGCAGGTGCTGCTGGATGCGCAGGAAGGCGACATTCTCGAACAGCTGCACGCGCGTTTCGATGCCCGGCATTTCCGCCTCGACCTGAGCGTTGCGCCGCTGATCCGCATGGTCTACGCCGAGGATCCGGCGCAACAGCAAGTGGTCGCCATCGTGCTGTTCCATCACTCGATTCTCGACCACACCGCCATGGACGTGATCGGCCGGGAAATGCACGCGTTGATGTTCGATCAGCTCGACACACTGACGCCGCCGATGCCGTACCGCAATTACGTAGCGCAGGCACGCCTCGGCGCCGATGAGCAGGAACATGAAGCGTTCTTCCGCGAGATGCTCGGCGACATCGACGAGCCGACTTTGCCCTTCGGTCTGCAGGATGTTCAGGGCGACGGGCGTGGCATCGAAGAAGCGCTGCAAGCGGTCGATGCCGCGCTCAATCAGCGTCTGCGCGAACAGGCGCGGCAGTTGGGCGTCAGCCCGGCGAGCCTGATGCACATGGCCTGGGCGCAAGTGTTGGGCGTCGTTTCCGGCCGTCGCGACGTGGTCTTCGGCACCGTGTTGATGGGGCGCATGCAGGGCGGTGAGGGCGCCGACCGCACGTTGGGGGTGTTTATCAACACTCTGCCGCTGCGGGTGGGTCTCGCTGAGAGCGTGCGCGCCGGGGTGAAAACCACCCACGCGCGGCTGACGGCGCTGCTCGCTCATGAACACGCGTCACTGGCGCTGGCTCAACGCTGCAGCGGCACGCCGGGTTCTGCGCCGCTGTTCAGCGCCTTGCTCAATTACCGGCACAGCGCCGCCGCACAACAGCCGCGCGACGGCCAGGGGATCTGGCAAGGCGTGCGCATGCTCGGTGGCGAGGAGCGCAGCAACTATCCGCTGACCCTGTCGGTGGATGATCTGGGCGACGGTTTTGCCTTGGACGTGCTGGCGCTCGCCGAGATCGGTGCGCAGCGGATCTGCAGTTACATGCACACCGCACTGGAGCAACTGGTGCAAGCGCTGGAGCAGCAGCCCCAGACGCCACTCGATCAGCTACCGATTCTGTCGCTGCCGGAGCAGGCGCGACTGCTGGTCGATTTCAATCGGAGTGCCGTCGCGTTTCGCCGTGGCGCAACCCTTCATGCGCTGGTCGAGGCTCAGGCGGCACAACGGGCGGATGCGCTGGCGGTGGTGCAGGGCGGGCAAGCGTTGACCTATGGCCAGCTCAATCAACGCGCCAACCGCCTGGCCCACCATCTGCTCAGCCTTGGCGTGCAGCCTGACGACCGCATCGCCGTGTGCGTGCGGCGCAGCCCGCAGATGCTGGTGGCGCTGCTGGCGATCCTCAAGTCCGGCGCCGGTTATGTGCCGGTCGACCCCACCTACCCGGCGGAACGCATTGCCTACCTGCTGGAGGACAGCGCTCCATTGGCGGTTCTGGCCGAGGCCTCGACGCGTGATTTGCTCGGTGCTGCGCGCGTGATCGATCTCGATCGCCTTGACTGGGCGCATCTGCCGGACAGCAATCCGCAGGTGCCGATGCTGACCCCGGCGCATCTGGCCTACGTGATCTACACCTCGGGCTCCACCGGCCAGCCGAAAGGCGTGATGGTCGAACACGCAACGCTGGAAAACCTCGTGCACTGGCACAACGGCGCCTTTGACCTGCACGCGGGCAGCCACACGTCGAGTGTCGCCGGGTTTGGTTTCGATGCCATGGCGTGGGAGGTCTGGCCAGCGCTGTGCATCGGCGCGACCGTGCATCTGCCACCGCAATCTGTGAGCAACGAGCACCTCGACGAATTGCTGGCGTGGTGGCGCGCGCAGCCGTTGCAGGTGAGTTTCCTGCCCACGCCTGTCGCCGAATACGCCTTCAGTCGTGACCTCGGCCACCCGACCTTGCGCACGTTGCTGATCGGTGGCGACAAATTGCGCCAGTTCCCGCGTCAGCAGACGTTCGCGGTGATCAACAACTACGGCCCGACCGAAGCCACGGTGGTTGCCACCTGCGGCGCGGTCGAGGCCGGGCAGGTGCTGCATATCGGTCGGCCGATGGCCAACGCGAAGATTTACCTGCTCGATGACCAGCAGCGCCCCGTACCGGTTGGCGTTGCTGGCGAGTTGTATGTCGGCGGTGCCGGCGTGGCGCGCGGTTATCTGCATCGCCCCGAGCTGACTGCCGAACGCTTTCTCGACGACCCGTTCAGCGATGAACCGCAGGCGCGCATGTACCGCACC
Organism: Pseudomonas sp. B21-041; assembly: GCF_024748675.1. Taxonomy (NCBI): domain Bacteria; kingdom Pseudomonadati; phylum Pseudomonadota; class Gammaproteobacteria; order Pseudomonadales; family Pseudomonadaceae; genus Pseudomonas; species Pseudomonas sp. B21-041. Next base: position 3,692,198 of record NZ_CP087175.1, on the reverse strand, counting down.
GGCGACCTCGCGCGCTGGCTGGCTGACGGCAACGTCGAATACCTGGGGCGCAACGATGATCAGGTCAAACTGCGCGGCGTGCGCATCGAATTGGGCGAAATCGAAGCGGCGTTGAGCGCTCACGAAGCCGTGCAGGATTGCGTGGTGCTGGTACGCGACGGCCAGTTGCTGGCGTGGTTTACCGAACGCCTGAACGTTGAGATCGAGGATTTGCGCAGTCATTTGCAAGCACAGTTGCCGCAAGCCCTGGTGCCTGCCGCTTACGTGCGCCTGCAAGCACTGCCGCTGACCGCCAACGGCAAACTCGATCGCAAGGCGTTGCCAGAACCGGATCAAATGGCGTGGCTGAGCCGCGAATATGCCGCGCCACAAGGTTCGGTGGAAATCGCCTTGGCGCAGATCTGGTCGGACGTCCTCAAGGTCGAACAGATCGGCCGTCACGACAACTTCTTCGAACTGGGCGGGCATTCATTACTGGCGGTGACGCTGATCGAGCGCATGCGTCAGGTCGATCTGAGCACCGACGTGCGTGTGCTGTTCAGCCAACCGACCCTGGCCGCGCTGGCGGCGGCGGTGGGCAGTGGCCGCGAGGTCGCCGTGCCGGACAATCTGATTCCTGCCGATTGCACGCACATCACTGCGGACATGCTGACGCTGGTGCAACTGGATCAGGCCAGTATCGAGCGCATCGTCGCCACGGTGCCGGGCGGCGCGGCCAATGTGCAGGATATTTATCCGCTGGCACCGTTGCAGGAAGGGATTCTGTATCACCACCTCAGCGCCGCGCAGGGCGATCCGTACCTGCTGCAATCGTGTCTGGCGTTCGACAGTATTGAACGGTTTCAACGGTTCGCGGCGGCGTTGCGTCAGGTCATGACGCGCCACGATATCCTGCGCACATCGATTGTCTGGCAAGGCTTGGCGGCGCCGGTGCAAGTGGTCTGGCGCCGTGCGGAGTTGCCGGTTCAAGCTGTGGCGCTGGAGCCCGCGCAGGGCGAAGCCATCGATCAACTACGTGCGCGCTTCGATGCGCGGCACTGGCGTCTGGACCTCGACCAAGCACCGCTGTTGCGTCTGGTGTACGCCCTCGACGCGGACAATCAACGCGTGGTTGCCATGCTGTTGTTCCACCACATCGCCATGGACCACACCGCGTTGGCGGTGGTCAGCGCAGAAATGCAGGCGATTTTGCACGGTGATGAGCGACTACCTGTGCCCGCCGTGCCATACCGCAACTATGTGGCGCAGACCCGCCTCGGCGTTAGCGAACAAGAGCACGAAGTGTTCTTCCGCGAGATGCTCGGTGACATCGACGAACCGACGCTGCCATTCGGTTTGCAGGACGTGCACGGCGACGGGAATGACATCGAGGAAGTCTGCCAAGCGCTGCCTGCTACGGTGGCGCAGCGTTTGCGCAGCCAGGCGCGCTTGCTCGGCGTCAGTGTCGCCAGTCTGTTCCATCTCGCCTGGGCGCGGGTACTGGCGGCAACGTCCGCTCAGGAACGGGTGGTCTTTGGGACGGTGCTGCTGGGCCGCATGCAGGGCGGCGCGGGCGCAGATCGCGGGCTGGGCATGTTCATCAACACCTTGCCATTGCGCGTGGATGTCGACGAAACCGATGTGCGCGCCGGGGTCAAGGCGACCCATGCGCGGCTCAGTGCGCTGTTGGCTCACGAACATGCTTCGCTGGCATTGGCCCAGCGTTGCAGCGGTGTCGCGGCACCGTCACCACTGTTTAGCGCGATGCTCAATTACCGCCATAGCGACAGCGAAGCTCAGCAAACTACCAAGCGCGAGGCCTGGCAGGGCATCGAATCCCTGGCCGGCGAGGAGCGCACCAATTACCCGTTGACCCTCAACGTCGATGATCTCGGCAGTGGTTTCGCACTGACGGTGATGACCCCTTCGCGCATCGGTGCAGCACGCCTCGGCCAGTACATGCACAACGCGCTGATCGCGCTGGTTGAAGCGTTGGAGCACACACCGCAACAACCGTTGAACTGCCGGACGGTGTTGCCGGACGAGGAGCGGCAGGCGTTGCTGTTCGGCCTCAATGCCACCGACGTCGATTACGACTTGCAGCAGACGCTGCACGGCTTGTTTGAAGCGCAGGTGCAGCGTACGCCACAGGCTGTGGCCGTTGTCGCCGGCGACCAGGCATTGAGCTACACGCAGTTGAACGAACGCGCCAACCGCTTGGCCCGGCACCTGCTCAGCCTTGGCGTACAGGTTGATTCACGGGTGGCAATCTGCGTCGAGCGCAGCCTGGAAATGGTCATCGGCCTGCTGGCGATCAATAAGGCCGGCGCCGCTTATGTGCCGCTGGACCCAGCCTATCCGGCGGAGCGTCTGGCCTACATGCTCGAGGACAGCGCGCCGGCCGTGGTGCTGGTGCACGGGGCGACCCGCACGCTATTGGGAGAGTTCTCGGCACCGGTAATCGACCTCGACCAGAACACCTGGCAATCCCTGTCTGCCGACAATCCGCAAATCCCGGCGCTGACACCCCAACACAGCGCGTACGTGATCTACACCTCCGGCTCCACCGGCCAACCGAAAGGCGTGGTCAACGAACATGCCGGGGTGGTCAACCGCTTGTTGTGGATGCAGGACGCCTATCGCCTGACCGCTGCCGATTCGGTATTGCAGAAAACCCCATTCAGTTTTGACGTCTCGGTGTGGGAGTTCTTCTGGCCGCTGATGACCGGCGCGCGCCTGGTCATGGCGCGGCCCGACGGACACAAGGATCCGCAATACCTCACTGAAGTGATCGAAACCGAAAACATCACCACGCTGCACTTTGTGCCGTCGATGCTCGATGTGTTCCTCGCCAATAGCGACACCACACGCTGCGACAGCGTGCGGCAGGTAATGTGCAGCGGCGAGGCGTTGCCGGGCCGTGTGGTGCGGCGTTTCAAACTGCAATTGTCGGGCAGCGCGTTGCATAACCTGTACGGCCCGACCGAAGCCGCCGTCGATGTCACCGCGTGGGACTGCGCGGGAACGATCGAGCAGACCCCGGACAACACGCCAATTGGCAAACCGATCGCCAACACCCGCATGTACATCCTTGATGCGCAACAGCAACCCGTGCCGCAAGGCGTGATCGGCGAGCTGTACATCGCTGGCGTGCAGGTGGCGCGCGGTTATCTGAACCGACCTGAGCTGAGTGCCGAGCGCTTCCTCAACGATCCGTTCCAGGCCAACGGGCGGATGTATCGCACCGGTGACGTCGCCCGCTATCTGGCGGACGGCAACATCCAATACCTGGGGCGTAACGATGATCAGGTGAAGATCCGCGGTCTGCGTATTGAGCTGGGCGAAATCCAGGCGCGCCTGGCCCAGATCAAAGGTGTGCAGGAAGCCGTGGTGGTGGCTCGCGAAGAGGTGCCCGGCGACAAACGTCTGGTCGCGTATTACACCGGCGAACGGCTGGAAATCGACCTGCTGCGCAGTCAACTGCTCGAGCATTTGCCGGATTACATGGTGCCTACGGTGTTTGTGCATCTCGATAGTTTGCCGCTGAGCCCCAACGGCAAGCTCGACCGCAAGGCGCTGCCGGCGCCGGATCAGCAATCGCTGAAAACCCGCGAATACGAAGCCCCGGTTGGCGACGTCGAAATCACCCTGGCACGGCTTTGGGCCGAGCTGCTTAACGTCGAGCGGGTAGGGCGTCACGACCATTTCTTTGAACTGGGTGGTCACTCATTACTGGCGGTCAGTCTGATCGGCCGGTTACGTCAGGAAGGCATGGAAGCCGATGTCAGGGGGTTGTTCGAACAACCGACCCTGGCCGGCTACGCCGCAATTACGGAAAGAATGGAGATCGTCCTGTGAATGTGCTCGAACTGTTGGCAACCCTGAAGACAAAAGACATTCAGTTGGCGGTGACCGATGAGCAATTGCGCGTCAACGGCAACAAACAGGCGTTGAGCGATCCGGCGCTGCTGGCCGCGCTGCGCGAGCACAAACCGGCGCTGATCGAACTGATCAAGGCCGGCCAATACTCGGCCACCCGCGTCGGCCAGATTGACGTTCCGGCCAACGGCATTCTCCCCGGCACCACGCGCATCACCCCAGCGATGCTGACCCTGGCTGACGTGGATCAGGCGACCCTCGACCGCTTGCTCGCCGAGGTACCAGGCGGCGCCGCCAATGTGCAGGACATCTACCCACTGGCACCGTTGCAGGAAGGCATTCTCTATCACCACGCGAGCAACGAGCAGGGCGATCCGTACGTCATGCAGTCGTACTTTGCGTTCAGCAGCCGCGAGCGTCTGCATGACTTCGCTCAAGCCTTGCAAAAGGTCATCGATCGCCACGACATCTTGCGCACGGCGGTGCATTGGGAAGGGCTGGACGTGCCGCTGCAAGTGGTCTGGCGTCAGGCACCGTTGCCGATGGAAGAGATCGTGCTGGCAGACGGCGCAAGTGATGCGCTGCAGCAACTGCACGAGTGTTTCGATGCGCGGCATTTCCGTCTGGACGTCCGGTGCGCGCCGATGATGCGTCTGGCCTACGCGTGGGATGAGGACGGTCAGCGCGTGGTCGCGACGTTGTTGTTCCATCACATGGCGCTGGACCACTCGGCGCTCGACGTGGTGCGTCACGAACTGCTCGCCTGCCTCACTGGCCAGGCTCAATCGCTCGGCCGGCCGGTGCCGTTTCGCAATTACGTGGCGCAGGCGCGGCTGGGCATCAGCGAAGCTGAGCACGAGGTTTTTTTCCGCGACATGCTCGCTGACATAGCCGAGCCGACGCTGCCCTACGGTTTGCAGGATGTGCAGGGCGACGGCCTCGGTATCGCTGAGCTGAGCCTGCCGGTCAATCCGTTGCTCGGCCAGCGTCTGCGCGCACAGGCGCGGCAGCTCGGCGTGAGTGTCGCGAGCCTGTTTCATCTGGGCTGGGCGCAGGTACTGGCGGTGCTCACCGGCAAACAAAACGTAGTGTTCGGTACGGTGCTGATGGGCCGTATGCAAGGCGCCGAAGCCACCGAGCGGGCGCTGGGGATTTTCATCAACACCTTGCCGTTGCGGGTCGATGTCGATGCACAAGGCGTGCGTGCGGCGGTGGAGGCGACGCACAAACGCCTGACCACGCTGATGCGCCACGAACACGCACCACTGGCACTCGCCCAGCGTTGCAGCGGCGTGGTCGCGCCGACGCCGTTGTTCAGTGCCTTGCTCAATTACCGCCACAGCCACAACGCGGCGACGGCGAGTGCCGAGACCCTGGCGGCCTGGGAAGGCATCAGCACGATCAGCTCCGAAGAACGCACCAACTATCCGCTGACCCTGAGCGTCGACGATTTCGGCGATACCTTCAGCCTGACCTTGCTGGCCACCACCGAGGTCGATCCACAGCGCATCTGCGATTACTTGCACTGCGCCCTGGAAAGTCTGGTGCTGGCGCTGGAGCAGGCGCCGGACACCGCGCTCAACCAGTTGCCGATTCTGCCGGCGGCCGAGCGCGAACAGGTTTTGCTGGCGTTCAATGCCAGTCACGCCGATTTCCCCGCGACGTTGACCATTGCCCAGCGTTTCGAGGCCCAAGTGGCGCAGCGGCCAGAAGCTGTGGCAGCACAGTTCTTGGGTGAGCAACTGAGCTATGCCGAACTCAACCGGCATGCCAACGCCTTGGCTCATCATCTGATCGCACTGGGTGTGAAACCCGATGATCGCGTCGCCATCGTCGCCCGCCGTGGCCTCGATACGCTGGTCGGGCTGGTCGCCATTCTCAAGGCCGGTGCCGGTTATGTACCGATCGACCCGGCGCACCCGGCCGAGCGTCTGCACTACTTGCTCAGCGACAGCGCCCCCGTTGCAGTGCTGACCCAAAATAATCTGCGGGAGCGCTTGCCGACGCTGGCGGTGCCGGTGATCGATCTTGACCCGCGCACCTGGCCGCTGAGCGAGACCCTTGATCCGCAGGTGCCGGGCCTGACCGCCGCGCAACTGGCCTACGTGATCTACACCTCCGGCTCCACCGGCCTGCCCAAAGGCGTGATGGTCGAACACCGCACCTTGTCGAATCTGGTCGACTGGCATTGCACAGCGTTTGATCTGTGCGCCGGTCGCCACACTTCAAGCCTTGCCGGGTTCGGTTTCGACGCCATGGCCTGGGAAGTCTGGCCGGCGCTGTGTGCCGGCGCGACCCTGCATCTGGCACCGACTCACGAGGGCACCGAGGACATCGATGCGTTGCTCGAGTGGTGGCGCGCGCAGCCACTGGACGTGAGTTTTCTGCCGACACCCGTCGCCGAATACGCCTTCAGCCAGAACCTTGAACACCCGACGTTGCGTACATTGCTGATCGGTGGCGACCGCTTGCGCCAGTTCAGCCGCAATCAGCAGTTCGACGTGATCAACAACTACGGCCCGACCGAAGCCACCGTGGTTGCGACCTCTGGACGCATCGAGGCAGGCGATGCCTTGCACATCGGCAAACCGGTGACTAATGCCACGGTGTATCTGCTCGATGAACAGCAGCGTCCGGTGCCGATTGGCGTCATGGGCGAGTTGTATGTTGGCGGTGCCGGGGTCGCTCGCGGCTATTTGAACCGTGCCGACCTGAGCGCCGAGCGCTTCCTCCACGACCCGTTCCACCCCTTGTCGAATGCGCGCATGTATCGCACCGGCGATCTCGCACGCTGGCGCGCGGACGGCACGATCGAGTACCTGGGGCGTAACGACGATCAGGTGAAAATCCGTGGCGTGCGTATCGAACTCGGGGAGATCGAAACCCGCCTCAATCAGTTGCCCGGTATTCAGGAAGCCGTACTGCTGGCGCGTGAAGATGAGCCGGGCCAACCGCGACTGGTGGCGTATTTCACCGAGCAGAGCCAGGTCGAACCGTTGGCCGTGGCCGAGTTGCGCGCGCACCTGTTGACCCAGTTACCGGAGTACATGGTGCCGGTGGCCTTCGTCAGACTCGACGCGCTGCCGTTGACCGCCAATGGCAAGGTCGACCGCAAGGCCCTGCCGAAACCCGAGCGAGCGGCGCTGTTCACCCACGAATACGAGGCGCCGCACAACGAACTGGAAAGCGCCTTGGCGCAGATCTGGGCGCAGGTGCTGCAAGTCGAGCGAGTCGGGCGTCAGGATCATTTTTTTGAGCTCGGTGGTCACTCGCTGTTGGCCATGCGCATGGTGTCCCAGGTTCGCCAGCGTCTTGGTGTCGAGCTGGCGCTGGGCGATCTGTTTGCCAACGCCGAACTGGCAGCGGTTGCCGAGGCGGTGGCGCAAGCCGGGCGCAGCACGCAACCGGAGATTGTCGCGGTGGCTCGTGACGGCGCGTTGCCGCTGTCGTTCGCCCAGCAACGCTTGTGGTTTCTCGCACAAATGGAAGGCGCCAACACCGCGTACAACATTCCCATCGGCCTGCGCCTGCGTGGGCAACTGAATGAGCATGCGCTGCAACAAGCCTTGGCGCGTATCGTTGCGCGTCACGAAACCCTGCGCAGCCGTTTCGCCCAGTTCAATGACCATGCGCAAGTGCTGATCGCCCCGGTCGACAGCGGTCTGCTGCTGCGCGTTGAAGACCTGCGCCAGCATCCGCAAGCCGACCAGACCTTGGCGGCGCTGATTCAGGGCGAGGCCTCGGGGCCGTTTGACTTACAAGACGATGCGCTGATTCGCGGACGCCTGGTGCGGCTGGCCGACGATCATCATGTGCTGCTGCTGACCCTGCACCACATCATCTCCGATGGCTGGTCGATGGGGGTTCTGACCCGTGAACTGATGGCGCTTTATCAGGCGTTCAGCCACGGTCAACCAGATCCACTGCCGCCGCTGGCGCTGCAATACACCGACTACGCAGTGTGGCAGCGGCGCTGGCTCAGTGGTGAGGTGTTGCAGCGCCAGAGTGAATACTGGCAACAGACCCTGGCGGGCGCTCCGGCACTGTTGACGCTGCCGACTGATCGTGTGCGCCCGGCGCAGCAGGATTACGCCGGCAACACCGTCGAGGTGGTGCTCGACGAACGCCTGAGTGCCGGACTCAAGGCTTTGGCCCAGCGTCACGGCGTGACGATGTACATGCTCATGCTCGGCGCATGGGCGAGCCTGTTGAGTCGTTTGTCCGGGCAAGCCGAAGTGGTCATCGGTTCGCCGGTGGCCAACCGAACCCGCGCCGAGATCGAAGGCCTGATCGGCATGTTCGTCAACACCCTGGCGCTGCGTATCGATACTTCGGGCGAGTTGAGCACCGAGGCGCTGTTGGCGCGGGTCAAGGCGCGAACGCTGGAGGCGCAGGCGCATCAGGACCTGCCGTTCGAACAAGTGGTGGAAATCACCAAGCCTGCGCGCAGCATGGCGCACAGCCCGTTGTTTCAAGCGATGTTCAGTTGGGACAGTGGCCACGGTGCCAGCCTGAGTCTCGGCGAGCTGACGCTGGAAAGCGTTGCCGAACCGAGCCACTTTGCCAAATTTGATCTGTCACTGACGCTGGCAGATGCGCCGGACGGCATTCGCGGTGTGCTGGAGTACGCCGTTGCCTTGTTCGATGAGTCGACTATTCAACGTTACGTCGGCTACTTCCAGCGCCTGTTGCAGGCGATGGTCAGCAACGATCAAGCGGTGTTGGAGCAGGTAACGTTGTTGGCGGACGATGAGCGTCAGCATCTGCTGGTCGATCTGAACGCAACCACTGTCACCCACGATCTTGAGCAGACTGTTCATGCTCGCTTCGAGACGCAGGTGTTGCGCACGCCAGACGCGGATGCCGTGGTGGCCGGTGAATTGCGTTTGAGTTACGCCGAGTTGAACCGTCGCGCCAACCAGCTCGCCCATCACCTGCGCCAGTGCGGCGTGGGCCGCGATTCGCGGGTGGCGATCTGCGTCGAGCGCGGGCCGGAGTTGCTGGTTGGTCTGTTGGCGATTCTCAAGGCCGGCGGCGCTTATGTGCCGCTGGACCCGGGGTATCCTGCTGAGCGTCTGGCCTACATGCTTGAGGACAGCGCACCAGTGGCGGTGCTGGTGCATGCGCCGACGCGTGCGCTGATCGGCGAGTGGGTCGGTGTGTTGGTCGATTTCGACCATTGCACCTGGCAAGACCTTGCGCAAAGTAATCCGCAGGTGCCAGGCCTGAGCGCCGCGAACCTGGCCTACGTGATTTACACCTCCGGCTCCACCGGCACGCCGAAGGGCGTGATGGTCGAGCACCGCAACCTGGGCAATCTGCTGCACTGGAGCGCCAGCCTGTGTCCGCTTTCTACCGGCGCCGCGCTGTTGCAGAAAACCCCGCTGAGTTTCGACGCCTCGGTGTGGGAGCTGTTCTGGCCGTTGAGCTGCGGTATGCGTCTGATCCTCGCGGGCCCGGACGACCACCGCGATCCAGCCGCGCTGGTGCAACTGATTCGTGAGCAACAGGTCAACGTCGTTCAGTTTGTGCCGGCGCTGTTGCAGCAATTCCTTGAAGTGGCAGAGGTGGGCGAGTGCAGCAGCCTTACCGATGTGTTCTGTGGTGGCGGTGCGCTGACGGCCGCGTTGGTACGCAGCGTGCGTGAACGTCTGCCGCAGGTACGCCTGCACAACGTTTATGGCCCGACCGAAGCCACCGTCGACAGCACCGTATGGACGCTGGAGGCGAATTCGCCGGTACCGCAAGGCGCGCCACCGATTGGCAAACCGCTGTGCAATACCCGCGTGTACATCCTTGATACTCACCAACAACCGACGCCATGGGGTGTGGTCGGCGAGATGTATCTGGGCGGCGTGCAGGTGGCGCGGGGTTATCTGAATCGGCCTGAGCTGACCGCCGAACGTTTCCTCGACGATCCGTTCAGTGATCAGCCCGGCGCACGTTTGTACTGCACGGGTGACGTCGCACGGTATCTGGCCGATGGCAATATCGAGTACCTGGGGCGTAATGACGATCAGGTCAAAATCCGTGGTTTACGCATCGAACTGGGCGAGATTCAGGCGCATCTGGCGCAGGTCGACGGTGTCCGCGAAGCGGCGGTGCTGGCCCGTGAAGACGTGCCGGGCGATCAGCGTCTGGTCGCGTACTACAGCGGCGAACTCGTCGAAACAGATCAGCTACGCAGCCAATTGCTCAAGCATCTGCCGGCCTACATGGTGCCTGCCGTGTTTGTGTATTTGCCGGCCTTGCCACTGAGCCCCAACGGCAAACTGGATCGCCAGGCCTTGCCGGCTCCCGACCAGACTGCGCTGCTGAGCCGGGAATACGAAGCCCCGATCGGTGAAGTCGAAACCGTGATTGCCGGGATTTGGGCCGAGTTGCTGAAGGTCGAGCGGGTAGGGCGCTTCGATCATTTCTTCGAACTGGGCGGTCACTCGTTGCTGGCGGTCAATCTGGTTGCGCGCATGCGTCGGGCCGGCCTGTCGGCGGATATTCGTGTGCTCTTTGGCCAGCCGACATTGGCCGCGCTCGCTGCGGCTGTGGGCGGAGAACCTGATGCGGCGGTGCCGGCAAACCTCATTGCGGCCGATTGCCCGCGCATCACACCCGAATTGTTGCCGCTGGTAGCGCTGGACCAAGCGACGATCGACCGTATCGTTGCAAGCGTCCCCGGCGGTGTGCGCAATGTTCAGGACATCTACCCGCTGGCACCTTTGCAAACCGGCATCCTGTTCCATCATCTGTCGGCCGCGCACGGCGATCCATATGTGCTGCAGGCGCAGTTTGCCTTCGCTGATGAACAGCGTTTGCAAGTGTTCACTGATGCCCTGCAACGGGTAATCGAACGCCATGACATTCTGCGCACGTCGCTGTTTTGGGAGGGGCTGGAAGAGCCGGTGCAAGTAGTCTGGCGTCAGGCTTCGCTGGGCTGCGAGGCCTTGCCGCTAGACGCCGAAGCGGGCGATGCGCTGAGCCAGTTGCGCAGACGCTTCACCATCGATAACTACCGCATGCCCGTCACCGAGGCGCCGCTGATGCGCGTGGTGCACGGCCGCGATGAGGCCAATCAACGCGTGGTGGCGTTGCTGCTGTTCCATCACCTGGTGATGGATCACGTGGCGCTGGAGGTGTTGCAGCACGAGATGCAGGCGTTTCTGCTGGGCAACGACGGGCTGCTGAGCGAACCGGTGCCGTACCGCAATTACGTGGCGCACACCCGTTCCGGCCTGACCGCGCAAGCGCACGCCAGTTTCTTCGGCGAGATGCTCGGCGCTGTTGATGAGCCGACCTTGCCTTACGGGCAGAATCTGGCCAGCGACGGCCCTGCACAAGAGGCGCAACTGGACCTGGAAAACGCGCTGAGCCACAGCATCCGTCAGCAGGCCCGGCGTTTGGGGGTCAGCGCCGCCAGCCTGATGCACCTCGCCTGGGCACAGGTGCTGGGGCAATTGTCCGGACGCGACGCCGTGGTGTTTGGCACGGTGTTGCTCGGGCGATTGCAGGGCGGTGAAGGATCGGAGCGGGCACTCGGTGTGTTCATCAATACCTTGCCGCTGTGCATCGAGCTGAACGCCCATAGCGTCAAAGGCGCCGCACTGGCGACCCACGAACGCCTGAGTCAGTTGCTGGCCCATGAACATGCGCAACTGGCGCAGGTGCAGCAATGCAGCGCCATGCCGGCGGGCACGCCGCTGTTCAGCACGCTGCTCAACTATCGTCACAGCGCCCCGGTCGGGCCGATATCCGCTGAGGTGCAAGCGGCGTGGCACGGCATGCAATTGCTCGCTGCCGAGGAACACACCAACTATCGCCTGACTCTCAGCGTTGATGATCTCGGTGAAGACTTCCGCCTGAAGGTATTGGCCGGGGCCGGCATTGATGCGCAGCGTATCTGCGGGTACATGCAGGGAGCGTTGATGACGTTGCTGGAGGCACTGGAGCACACGCCGCACGTGGGCTTTGACCGGTTGTCGATCCTGCCGGCAGCTGAGCGCGAACAGTTGCTGGTGGATTTCAATGCGACCGAGGCTGACTACCCGCGTGAGCTGACGATTGCCCAGCGCTTCGAATCGCAGGTCACCGAGCGTCCGCAGGCTATTGCAGCGGTGTTTGCCGGACAGCCACTGACTTACTTGCAGCTCAATCGCCAGGCCAATGCCTTGGCGCATCACTTGATCGCCATCGGGGTGAAAGCCGATGACCGCGTGGCCATCGTCGCCCGCCGGGGCCTGGATACATTGGTCGGGCTGGTCGCCATCCTCAAGGCCGGCGCCGGCTATGTGCCGATCGATCCGGCGCATCCTGCCGAGCGGATCAGTTATTTGCTGAGCGACAGCGCACCGGTCGCGGTGCTCACGCAAAGCGATCTGCACCAGAGACTGCCGCTGTTGAGCGTGCCAGTGATTGATGTCGATCTGTGCGCATGGCCGGCGCAGGCGCAGCACAACCCTGCAGTGCCGGGCCTGAGCGCTACGCATCTGGCGTACGTGATCTACACCTCGGGTTCGACCGGTCTGCCCAAAGGGGTCATGGTCGAACATCAAACGTTGTCCAATCTGGTCGACTGGCACTGTGAAGCGTTCGATTTACGCGCCGGCAGCCACACCTCAAGCCTTGCCGGATTCGGTTTCGATGCGATGGCGTGGGAAGTCTGGCCGGCCCTGTGCGCGGGCGCGACCCTGCACCTGGCCCCATCCCATGACGGCGCTGAAGACATCGATGGGTTGCTCGACTGGTGGCGTGCGCAGCCGCTGGACGTGAGCTTTTTGCCAACACCGGTCGCCGAATATGCGTTCAGTCAGAACCTCGATCATCCGACCTTGCGAACCTTGCTGATCGGTGGCGATCGCTTGCGCCAGTTCAGCCGTCAGCAGCGCTTCGCCGTGATTAACAACTACGGCCCGACCGAGGCCACCGTGGTCGCGACTTCCAGGCGTATCGACGTTGGCGCGGCGTTGCACATCGGTAAACCGGTGGCGAACGCGGCGGTTTATTTGCTCGACGAGCAGCAACGGCCAGTGCCAATGGGCGTCATGGGCGAGTTGTACGTCGGTGGCGCGGGTGTGGCCCGGGGTTATCTGAATCGCGCCGACCTGACTGCCGAGCGCTTCTTGCGCGACCCGTTCAGCCCCTTGCCGAATGCGCGCATGTACCGCACCGGTGACCTTGCCCGTTGGCGCGAAGACGGCTCGCTCGACTACTTGGGGCGTAACGACGACCAGGTGAAAATCCGTGGCATGCGCATTGAATTGGGCGAAATCGAGACTCGCTTCAATCAGCTCCCTGGTATCAACGAAGCGGTGTTGCTGGCCCGCGAGGACCAACCCGGCCAGCCGCGACTGGTGGCCTATTTCACCGAACAGGCGGGGGCCGAGCCACTGGCAGTGGGCGAGTTGCGCGAGCATCTGCTGACGCAGTTGCCGGACTACATGGTGCCGGCAGCGTTTGTCCGGCTCGAGGTTTTGCCGCTGACCGCCAATGGCAAGGTCGACCGCAAGGCATTGCCGAAACCGGATCTGGCCGCGCTGCCGACCCGCGAATACGTGGCACCGCAAGGTGAACTGGAAACCGCGCTGGCGCAGATCTGGTCCGAAGTGCTGCAAGTCGGGCAGGTCGGCCGTCACGATCACTTCTTCGAACTGGGCGGTCATTCGCTGTTGGCGATGCGCATGGTCTCGCTGATCCGTCAGCGCCTCGGCGTCGAACTGGCGCTGAGTGATCTGTTTGCCGATGCGCAATTGAGCGCAATCGCTGCAGTATTGAACTGCGCCGGGCGCAGCGCGTTACCGGAGATCTTGCCGGCACCGCGTGATCAGGCGCTACCGATGTCCTTCGCCCAACAACGCCTGTGGTTTCTTGCGCAAATGGCGGGTGGCAACTCGGCGTACAACATTCCTCTCGGCTTGCGCCTGCGCGGTTACCTCGACGTCGATGCCCTGCAATCGGCGCTGGCGCGGATTGTCGCCCGCCACGAAACCCTGCGCAGCCGTTTCATCCGCCTCGACGACACCGCGCAGGTGTCGATTGCCCCGGTCGATAACGGTTTGCTGCTGCGCGTAGAAGATCTGCGCCAACAGCCGCAGGCCGAGCACACCTTGCAAATATTGCTGGCGCAGGAAGCCTCGACAACGTTTGATTTGCAGAACGATTCGTTGATTCGTGGACGGTTGGTGCGTCTGGCTGACGATCATCATGTGCTGCTGTTGACCGTGCATCACATCGTTGCCGACGGCTGGTCGATGGGCGTGCTGACCGGCGAGTTGATGGCGTTGTATCAGGCGTTCAGCCAAGGCCAACCGGATCCGCTGCCAGCACTGACGCTGCAATACGGCGACTACGCCCTATGGCAACGGCGCTGGCTCAGCGGTGAAGTGCTGCAGCAGCAAAGCCAATATTGGCAGCAGATCCTCGACGGTGCGCCGGCCTTGTTGACGCTGCCCACCGATCGCCCGCGACCGGCGCAGCAGGATTACACCGGCGGCAACGTCGAAGTGTTGCTGGACGAGCGCCTGAGTACTGGCCTCAAAGCGTTGAGCCAGCGTCATGGCGCGACCCTGTTCATGACCCTGATGAGTGCCTGGGCGTTGCTGATGAGTCGGCTGTCCGGGCAATCCGATGTGGTGATCGGCGCGCCGGTGGCCAACCGCAGCCGCGCTGAAACCGAAGGCCTGATCGGTATGTTCGTCAATACGCTCGCCGTGCGCATCGACACCTCGGGCGCGCCCAGCGTCGAAGCGCTGCTGGCACAGGTCAAGGCGCGGACACTGGAAGCGCAGGCGCATCAGGATCTGCCGTTCGAGCAAGTGGTGGAAATCGCCCGCCCGGTGCGCAGCCTGGCGCACAGCCCGTTGTTCCAGACCACGTTAAGCTGGGACGGCAGCGTTGGCCCGCAACTCGCCTTGGGCGAGCTGACGCTGGAGGGTGTTGCCGGGACCGGCAATGTCGCCAAGTTTGACCTGACGCTGACACTGGGCGAGGTCAACGGAGTGCTTCGCGGCACGCTGAACTACGCCACGGCGCTGTTCGATGCGCTGACGATCAAGCGGTACATCGGCTACTTCGAACGTCTGCTCGAAGCGATGATTGCCGATGATCAAACGGTGCTGGAACGTGTGCCATTGCTGGCAAATGATGAGCGCCAGCGCTTGCTGTACGACTTCAACGCCACGGCGCGAGGCTACCCGCAAACACTGACCGTACACGGGGTTTTCCAACAGCAGGCAGCCGCGCATCCCAAAGCTGTGGCGGCCGTGCATGGTGCGCATTCGCTGAGCTACTTTGAACTCAACGCGCAAGCCAACCGCCTGGCCCATCACCTGATCGCGCACGGCGTGCAGCCGGGCGATCACGTGGCGATCCTGCTGCCGCGTTCGCTGGAGTTGCTGGTCGCGCAACTGGCCATTGCCAAATGCGCGGCCGCTTATGTGCCGCTGGACATCAATGCACCGAGCGAGCGCCAGGCGTTCATGGTCGAGGATTGCCGCGCGGTGGCGTTGTTGACCTTGAGCGACGAAGTCATCGACTACGCCGCGCTGCGTATCGACCTCGACAAGCTGACCCTCAACGGCCAGCCGACGCATAACCCGAACCTGCTGCAGTCATCCGAGTCGTTGGCGTACATCATGTATACCTCCGGCTCCACCGGCACGCCGAAAGGAGTGATGGTGCCGCACCGGGGCATCGGCCGCTTGGTGCTCAACAACGGTTACGCCGATTTCAATGCGCAGGATCGTGTGGTCTTCGCCTCGAACCCGGCGTTCGATGCGAGCACCATGGACATCTGGGGGCCGCTGCTCAATGGCGGTCGCGTGGTGATCATCGACCATCAAACCTTGCTCGATCCGCATGCCTTCGGCCGTGAACTGAGCAGCAGTGGCGCAACGATCCTGTTCGTCACCACCGCGCTGTTCAATCAATACGTGCAACTGATTCCGCAGGCGCTCAAGGGCCTGCGGATTCTGCTGTGCGGCGGTGAGCGGGGCGATCCGGCGGCGTTTCGTCGCCTGTTGGCCGAGGCGCCAACACTGCGCATCGTGCATTGCTACGGCCCGACTGAAACCACCACCTACGCCACAACCTTTGAAGTGCGCGAAGTGGCAGAAAACGCCGAGAGCGTGCCGATTGGCGGGCCGATTGCTAACACGCAGGTTTACGTGCTCGATGCGTATCAGCAGCCGGTGCCGATGGGCGTCACCGGCGAGCTGTACATCGGCGGGCAGGGCGTGGCGCTGGGGTATCTGAACCGGGCGGATCTGACTGCCGAGAAATTCCTCTGCGATCCGTTCAGCGAAATGCCGGGCGCGTTGCTCTATCGCACCGGCGACCTCGCGCGCTGGCTGGCGCCGGGGCAACTCGATTGCATCGGGCGCAACGACGATCAGGTGAAGATTCGCGGTTTCCGCATCGAACTGGGAGAAATCGAAAACCGCCTGCTGAATTGCCCGGGGATCAAGGAAGCGGTGGTGCTGGCGCGCCGCGACGGACAGGACTCCCCGCGTCTGGTGGCGTACTACACGGCGCACGATGAGCACTTGGACAGCGCTGAACTGCACGCGCAAATGCACGCGCGACTGCCGGAATACATGGTGCCCACCGCGTGGGTGCAACTCGATGTATTGCCGTTGAACAACAACGGCAAGGTCGATCGCAAGGCGGTGCCGGCACCGACGCAGGAGGCACTGCTCAGTCGGGCCTACGAGGCACCGGCCAATCCACTGGAAGCAAGCCTGGCGCAGGTCTGGGCCGAGGTGTTGCAGGTCGGGCAGGTCGGTCGCTATGACAACTTCTTCGAGCTCGGCGGCCATTCATTGCTGGCCATGCGCATGCTCTCCCAGGTGCGCCAGCAATTGGGCGTGGAGCTGGCGCTGGCCGATCTGTTTGCCAACCCGGAACTGGCGGCGGTCGCCGAAGTGTTGAGTCAGGCCGAACGCAGCAGCTTGCCGCCGATTCTGCCGGCACCGCGCGATCAGGCACTGCCGTTGTCGTTCGCCCAGCAACGCTTGTGGTTCCTCGCGCAAATGGATGGCGGCAACACCGCCTACAACATTCCTCTGGGCTTGCACCTGCGTGGCCGACTCGACGCCGTGGCACTGCAACGGGCATTGGCGCGAATCGTCGCTCGTCACGAAACCCTGCGCAGTCGGTTCACCCAACTGAACGACGAAGCACAGGTGCTGATTGCCCCGGTCGACAGTGGTCTGCCGCTGATTGTGGAAGACTGGCGACAACAGCCGCAGACCGAGGAGGCCTTGCGCACATTGCTCGATACGGAAGCGCGCGGACCATTCAATTTGCAGGACGATCCATTGATCCGTGGACGGCTGGTGCAGTTGGCCGATGAGCACCATGTGCTGTTGCTGACGATGCACCACATCATCTCCGACGGTTGGTCGATGGGCGTGCTGACCCATGAGTTGATGGCGCTGTATCAGGCGTTCAGCCACGGCGAGGCCGATCCGCTGCCACCGCTGGCCTTGCAATACACCGACTACGCGGTATGGCAACGGCGCTGGCTGAGCGGCGAGGTGTTGCAGCGCCAGAGTGATTACTGGCAGCAGACCCTGGCCGGCGCTCCGGCGTTGCTGAGCCTGCCGACTGACCGACCACGGCCGGCGCAACAGGATCACCGCGGCGGCAGTGTCGAGATCGTACTGGACGCGCAGACCAGCGCCGGTCTCAAGGCGTTGTGTCAGCGCCACAGCGTGACGCCGTACATGGTGATCATGAGCGCCTGGGCGATGCTGCTTACGCGTCTGTCCGGGCAGTCCGATGTGGTTATCGGCTCGCCTGTCGCCAACCGTACCCGCGCCGAAATCGAAGGGTTGATCGGCATGTTCGTCAACACCCTGGCGCTGCGCATCGATACCTCGGGCGATCTGACGGGGGCAGCGTTGTTGGCGCGGGTCAAAGCGCAGACGCTGGCCGCGCAGGCGCATCAGGATCTGCCGTTTGAACACGTGGTGGAAATCACCCGGCCGCTGCGCAGCCTTTCCCACACACCGTTGTTCCAGACTTTGCTGAGCTGGGACAGCAGCGTGGCGCCAGCCTTGGCACTCGGCGAGCTGACGCTGGAAGGTCTGGCCGGGGAAAATCACTTTGTGAAGTTCGACCTGTCGCTGAGTCTGGGCGAAAGCCAGCACGGGGTGCGTGGCTCGCTGCGCTACGCCATCGCGCTGTTCGATGAGTCGACCGTGCAGCGTTTTGTCGGTTACCTCCAGCGCTTGCTGGCGGCGCTGGTCAGTGATGATCAGGCGGTTTTGGCGCAAGTCGAGTTGCTTGCCGAGGATGAGCAGCGACGCCTGCTCGGCGACTTCAACGCGACGGCGCTTGATTGCCCGGTCGAGCAACCGGTGCAGAGCCTGTTCGAAGCACAGGTGCGGCGTCAGCCGGACGCCATCGCCGTGCAGTCGGGCGAACACAGCCTGACCTATCGCGCGCTGAATGCGCGTGCCAACCGCCTCGCGCATCACCTGCGTGAGCAAGGCGTTGGGCCGGATGCGCGGGTGGCGCTGTGCGTCGAGCGGGGGCTCGATCTGGTGGTGGGGTTGCTCGGCATTCTCAAGGCCGGTGGCGCGTACGTGCCGCTGGATCCGGCTTATCCGGCGGAGCGCCTGGACTTTATGCTCAGGGACTGCGCGCCGGTGGCGGTGCTGGTGCAGACGGCCACGCGATCGCTGTTTGCCGAGGCTGGGGCAATGCTGATCGACCTTGACCAATGCACCTGGCACGACCAGTCGGAAAGCAATCCGCAAGTGCCATGCCTGAGTCCTTCGAACCTGGCGTACATGATCTACACCTCAGGTTCGACCGGCACACCAAAAGGCGTGATGCTCGAACATCGTGGCTTGTGCAATCTGGTGCATTGGGGCTCGCAGATTTGCCCGCCAGCTCCAGAGGGCGCGTTGTTGCAGAAAGCCCCATTCAGTTTCGATGGTTCGGTGTGGGAATTCTTCTGGCCACTGACGGCCGGTGTGCGTCTGGTGCTGGCACGGCCGGGCGGCCATCGGGAACCGGCGTATCTGGCGCAAGTGATTCGTCAACAGCGGGTCACGGTGGTCAAGTTCGTGCCGGCGCTGTTGCAGCAATTTCTCGAGCTGCAAGACATCAGTGAATGCACCAGCCTCACCGATGTGTTCTGCGGTGGCGGCGAACTCACGGCGGCCCTGGCCCGCGAAGTGCGCCAGCAACTGCCGTGGGTGCGCCTGCATAACGTGTATGGCCCGACCGAAGCCACGGTCGACAGCACAGCGTGGACACTGGAACCGCACATGCCCGTGCCATCCACCGAATTGCCGATTGGCAAGGCCATCTGTAACACCCGTTTGTACGTGCTCGATGCGCATGACCAAGCGGTACCGCTCGGTGTTATTGGCCAGTTGCACATCGGCGGTATCGGCGTGGCGCGAGGGTATATGGGACTGCCACAGATGCAGGCCGAGCGCTTTATCGACAGTCCGTTTGTGCCCGGTGACCGCTTGTACCGCACCGGCGATCTGGTGCGTTACCGCGCGGACGGTAACCTCGAATTCCTCGGGCGCAATGATTTCCAGGTCAAGCTGTATGGTTTGCGCCTGGAACTCGGTGAAATCGAAGCGCGGTTGATCCAGCACCCGGGTGTGCGCGAGGTGGTCGTGCTGATGCGCGACGAACGACTGGTCGCGTATTTCACTTTGCGCGAGGGCAGTGCTGCACCGGCTATCGACACGCTGCGCGCGTTCATTCTTGAGCAGTTACCCGAGTACATGGTGCCGGGTGCGTTTGTTGCGCTCGACGTTTTGCCGCTGAGTCCCAACGGCAAGATCGACCGTCAGGCGCTGCCGGCGCCGGGCCTCGACGCGGTACTCAGCCGACATTACGAAGCACCTGAAGGCGAGGTCGAAACCGTGTTGGCGCGGGTCTGGGCTGAGGTGCTGAATGTCGAGCAGGTCGGACGCCACGACAACTTCTTCGAATTAGGCGGGCATTCGCTGCTGGCGATTCGTCTGGTCAACCTGCTGCAGCGTGCGGGACAACAGGTGACGCTGGCGGAGCTGTTCCAGCGTCCGAGTGTCGAGTCGCTGGCCGCGCTGCTCTGTCAGCGCAACACGGTGCCCGAACAGCCGGATGGCCTGGTCGTGGTACGGCCGGGCGAGGGCGGCGATGCGCTGTTCCTGATCCATGAGTTCAGCGGCAGGGAGGTGTATTTCCCGGCATTGGCGATGCACATCGAGGGGCAGTTTCCGATTTACGGTTTGCCCGGTGTGCCGTTGGGGCAGCCGCAGCTGCGCACGCTTGAGTGCATGGCCACGCGGATGGTCGGGATTATCCGGGCGGTACAACCGCATGGACCGTATCGTCTGGCCGGGTGGTCGTTTGGTGGCTTGCTGGCGTATGAAATCGCTCAGCAGTTGCTCGGCCTCGATGAGGCGGTGGCGTTTGTCGGTCTGCTCGATACCTACGCGCCGCATCCGGCCAGTCAGGATAAAACCCGCTGGAGCGGCGCGCATCGCGACAAGCATCAGTTGCTGGAGCACTGCCGCGCGCGCTCGCAGATGCGCGGTGCAGAAGGGCTGCCAGCGTTGGCTGAGGTCGAGCGGCTGGAGGCTGAAGTCGAACGCATTGCGTTCGATGAGCTGTTCCAGCGCTGCTGCGAACAGCAATTGCCTGACCCGGAACTGGCCGCACTGAGTGCAGCGGATGCCTGGAGTTACTTCGATCGTGAGGCCGCTCATGGCCTGGCGCTGGCGCATTACCGGGTCAGCCCGGCCAGTCAGCCGGTGCACTTGTTCCGCGCTCAGGCACTGATGCCGGGGCAGGCGCAGCCGAGTCCGACCCGCGGTTGGGAAAACAAGATCAGTACAAGTTTGCTGCGCTGCATCGATGTCCCGGGTGATCACCGCAGCATGATGAAAGCTCCTGATATTCAGGCGCTCGGCCAGGCCTTGAGTCAGGCTATGGCCGCTGCGCAGGCTCCGGAGCCAGAGGCCTATCAGCCGCTGTTGACCATTCAGAGCGGGCACGCCGGGCATGCGCCGATCTTCTGCGTGCCGGGGGCGGGCGACAGTGTCACCGGGTTCATTCACCTGACCGAGGCCTTGGGCCCGGAGTGGCCGATCATCGGCCTGCAACCGCGTGGGCTCGATGGCAGCGGCGTGCCGCACAGCCAGGTTGAAGCGGCAGCGAAGTGCTATCTGCAAGCTGTCGAGCAGTTGTATCCGCAAGGTGCGGTGCACCTGATCGGCCATTCCTTCGGCGGGTGGGTCGCGCATGCCATGGCCGCGCAGTTGCAGGCGGCGGGGCGTGAGGTGGCGTCATTGACCCTGATCGACAGCGAATCGCCCGGCGGCAACGGTACGGCGGGCAAACCGTACACCACGACTGCCGCACTGGAACGCTTGATCGAGACGCTGCAACTGTCCAGCGGCAAGTCGTTGGGCATCGACCCGCTGGCGTTCGCCGAGGCTGACGACACCACGCAAATGCGCCTGTTGCACGAGGGCATGGTGCGCGCCGGTGTGTTGTCTGCGCGTTCGTCAGCGCAGGCCATGCACGGCCCGGTCCGCACCTTCGCCACAGCCTTGCGCACGGTCTATCAACCGCAGTTGGCCTACACCGGGCCGGTGCGGCTGGCGCTGGTCGATG
Organism: Pseudomonas sp. B21-041; assembly: GCF_024748675.1. Taxonomy (NCBI): domain Bacteria; kingdom Pseudomonadati; phylum Pseudomonadota; class Gammaproteobacteria; order Pseudomonadales; family Pseudomonadaceae; genus Pseudomonas; species Pseudomonas sp. B21-041. The sequence continues at coordinate 3,670,718 of NZ_CP087175.1, read as the reverse complement.
ACCCGACGCTGGATGCGTGGGGCAATCAGCGCGAGCAAGCGGCGATGGTTGAAGGCTGGCAACGCCAGGTGACGGATCTGGCGGTGTGGTACGGGCCGGGCAACCACTTCACGATTCTCAAGGCGCCCAACGTTTTCAGTCTCGCGGCGTGGTGGCATGACGGCCTGAAAGTGCCGGCCGGCCAAGTGGTTTCCTGATTGTTGTTTATCTACCAGAGCCCGGCCGCTGGCCGGGTTCACCCCTGAACGGACTTGTGGTCATTTATGGAAAAGTCGAAGTTGCGCAAAGTCGGTATGGGTTTGGCGTTAGTGGCAGTAGCGGGATTGGCGTTCTACACGGTGCAGGCACCGGCCGAGGCGCCGCAATACCTGACCGCGCCGGTGGAACGCAGTGACATTGAAAACGCGGTGCTCGCCACCGGGTTGCTCGAAGGCATCAAGCAAGTGGACGTCGGCGCGCAAGTGTCGGGGCAATTGAAGTCGCTCAAGGTCAAGGTTGGCGACAAGGTGAAGAAAGGGCAGTGGCTGGCGGAAATCGATCCGCTGGTGTTGCAGAACACTTTGCGCCAGGCCCAGGTTGATGAGGAAAACCTGCAAGCGCAAAAACGTGCGACCCAGGCTCAGCTCAGGCAGACCAAAGCGATTTACGAGCGCTACAAGAACTTGCAGGACGACGCGTCGATCTCGCGCCAGGACTTTGAAAACGCCGAGTCGGATTATCAGGTGCAACAGGCCAATCTGATGTCGCTGGATGCGCAGATCAAAAGCGCGCACATCCAGATCGACACGGCCAAGGTCAATCTGGCCTACACACGGATTGTTGCGCCGATTGATGGCGATGTGGTCGGCGTGGTCACTCAGGAAGGCCAGACCGTGATCGCCAGCCAATTGGCACCGGTCCTGCTGAAACTGGCGGATCTGGACACCATGACGGTCAAGGCACAGGTGTCCGAAGCCGACGTGATTCACATCGCCCCGGGGCAAGAGGTGTATTTCACCATTCTCGGCGAGGACAAACGCTACTACGCGAAACTGCGCGGCACGGACCCGGCGCCGCAGAACTTTCTTGAAACACCGCCCGCTGGCACGCCTAAGCAAAGCAGCGCGGTGTTCTACAACGCGTTGTTCGAGGTGCCCAATCCCGATCATCGCCTGCGCATCTCGATGACCGCGCAGGTGCGCATTATCCTCGACACCGCCAAGTCGGTGCTGACCGTGCCGGTGGCGGCGCTCGGCCCGCGCAATGCCGATGGCAGTTTTCCGGTACGGGTGCTCGACGCCAAGGGCCACGCGCAGTCGCGCAATGTGCAGACCGGGATCAACAACAACGTCAAAGTGCAGATCAACACCGGTCTGGCAGAAGGCGACCGCGTGGTGATCGGTGATCCGGTGAACAATGTGGCGGGGGCCTGAGCATGACTGAGCCACTGCTACAGCTGACCGGCATCACCCGCAGTTTCACCGCTGGCGACCGCGAGTTTCTCGCGCTGAACAACATCAATCTGACGATCAATGCCGGGGAAATGGTGGCGATCATTGGTGCCTCCGGTTCCGGCAAATCGACGCTGATGAACATCCTCGGTTGCCTCGATTACGCCACCGCCGGCAGCTACAGGATCAACGGCCAGGAAACCCGCGATCTGGACAATCAGGCCCTGGCCGAGCTGCGCCGCGATTACTTTGGTTTCATCTTCCAGCGTTACCACTTGCTGCCGCATTTGAGCGCGATGCACAACGTCGAGATGCCGGCGATATACGCCGGTACGCCACAGCTTCAACGCCATGCCCGTGCCCGTGAGTTGTTGGCGCGACTGGGTCTGGAAGGCCATTTGACGCATCGGCCGAGCCAGCTCTCCGGCGGTCAGCAACAGCGAGTGAGTATCGCCCGCGCCTTGATGAACGGCGGCGAAGTGATCCTCGCCGACGAACCGACCGGCGCCCTCGACACGGCCAGCGGCAAGGAGGTCATGCGCATCCTGCTGGAGCTGCACGCGGCGGGGCACACGGTGATTCTGGTCACTCACGACCCGAAAGTGGCGGCCAATGCCGAGCGCATCATCGAAGTCAGCGACGGCGAAATCCTCAGCGACCGCAGCAACGAACGCGATACCACGCACCTGCTCAGCGAAGAACCGGTGGCACCGAAAGCCAACGCTTCGCGTCGCCTGGTCGCCAGTCTCGGGCTATTCAAAGAAGCGTTCGCCATGGCCTGGGTGGCTTTGATTTCCCATCGCATGCGCACCTTACTGACCATGCTCGGCATCGTCATTGGCATCACTTCCGTAGTGTCGATTTCGGCGGTCGGGGAGGGCGCGAAGAACTACGTGCTCAAGGACATTGCGGCGATTGGCAGCAATACCATCGATGTCTATCCCGGCAGCAGTTATGGCGACAAACGTGCCGCCGCCATTGAAACCCTGACGCCGGCCGACGTCACCGCGCTGAATCAGTTGTACTACGTCGACAGCGCCACGCCGATGATTGGCCGCAGTCTGTTGTTGCGTTATCGCAATATCGATCTGGATGCGCAGGTCAACGGCGTCAGCGATCAGTACTTCAAAGTGCGCGGGATCAAAATGGCCGCCGGCATCCCGTTCAGCGAAAGCGATGCGCGGCGGCAGGCGCAGGTGGTGGTTATCGATCACAACACCCGGCAGCGTCTGTTCGGGCAGGATGTTGACCCGTTAGGCCAGGTGATTTTGATCGGCAACCTGCCGTGCACAGTGATCGGCGTGGCCGCGCAGGATAAAAGCCTGTTTGCCTCGGGCAAGACCCTCAACGTCTGGGTGCCCTACGAAACCGCCGCCGGGCGGGTGTTGGGCCAGCGTTATCTGGACAGCATCAGCGTGCGCATGAAGGACGGCCAGCCGAGCAAAGTGGTGGAAGAACACGTCACCCAACTGCTGCTGCAACGCCACGGCACCAAGGATTTCTTCACCAACAACCTCGACAGCGTCTTGCAGACCGTGCAGAAAACCAGCCGCTCACTGGCGTTGCTGCTGTCGCTGATTGCGGTGATTTCCCTGGTGGTCGGCGGTATCGGGGTGATGAACATCATGCTGGTGTCGGTGACCGAACGGACCCGCGAGATCGGTATTCGGATGGCGGTGGGGGCGCGGCAGTCGGACATTCGTCAGCAGTTTCTGGTGGAGGCGGTGATGGTCTGTTTGTTGGGCGGGGCGATTGGCATTTCCTTGTCGTATGCCATCGGGCATTTGTTTTCGGTTTTTATCAAGGAGTGGGAGATGGTGTTCTCGCTGGGGTCGGTGTTGACGGCGGTGGTGTGTTCGACGTTGATCGGGATTGTGTTTGGCTTTGTGCCGGCGCGGAATGCTTCGCGGCTTGATCCGATTGAGGCGTTGGCGCGGGATTAAGGGCTGACCCTCATCAAATCTGCTGGGCATTGCACAGGTCGTGATGTTGGGGGAATTACCGGTGAATCAGGCATTGGAGCACGTCGCGGGATTGCCCTCACCCTAACCCTCTCCCAGAGGGAGAGGGGACTGATCTCGGTGTTCTTTCGAGGTACACCGACGTGGGATACCGAGCCAAACTCAGGTTTTGAACAGCACAAAGATCGGCTCCCTTTCCCCCTCGCCCCCCCCTGGGGGAGAGGGCTGGGGTTGATCTGGCTTAATGATTCTGGACACCCCTAAAGGGCGTTAATCTACGCCCAACGACGAGGTGTGATTTGACCAGACGATATTTTTCGACAGATTTCAAACGGGATGCGGCTTGCCTGGTTTTGGATAAAGACTATTCGGTGAGTGAAGCCTGCGAAGCAATGGGCGTGGGCCCTACAGCTCTGCGTCGCTGGGTTGAACAACTGCGTGCGGAGCGCAGCGGCAAGACGCCTGAGAAGTCCAAGGCCATGACCGTTGACCAACAACGCATCCAAGAACTGGAAGCAACAATTCGACGGATTGAGCGCGAGAAGGAAATTTTAAAAAAGGCTACAGCTCTCTTGATGTCGGATTCCCTCGATCGGTAAGGCTGGTCGAGGAGTTAAGCGAGCAATATCCAAGATCCGAGTTGTGTGGCGTGTTTGGCATCAACCGCAGCAGTTATTACGAGCGTCTGAAACAGCGGGCGAAAGTGCATGTCGGGCGCGATCGCCTAAAGATCAAGGCTGCCGAATTACATGAGCAAAGTCGCGGCTCAATGGGCGCGCGCAGCCTGTCAAAAGCGCTGTGTAACGAAAAAGAGTCGGTAGGTCGTTACATGGCTCGTAGCCTGATGCGCGAGCTCGGTTTGAAGAGCCAGCAACGGCGCAGGCATCGGTACAAACCCAGCGGTGCGGAGGCGCAATACGCCCCCAATCATTTGGAGCGTAAATTCAATGTCGAGGCCCCCAATCGAGTGTGGTGTGGCGACGTGACTTACATTTGGGCCGGTACTTACTGGGTTTATCTGGCTGCTGTACTTGATCTGCATGCCCGCCGCATCGTCGGCTGGGCGATGTCCAGAAGTCCGGATTCAGCTCTGACCTGTCGAGCGTTAAAGATGGCTTTCGAGTCGCGAGGACGCCCTGAAAACCTAATGTTCCATTCGGATCAGGGCTGTCATTACAGCAGTAAAGTGTTTCGTGAAACGCTGGCGGACATGCGCATAAAACAAAGCATGAGTCGACGGGGAAACTGCTGGGATAACGCTCCGATGGAACGTTTCTTTGGCAGTTTGAAATCTGAATGGATACCCAAGGCTGGTTACCGAAACGAAGACGAAGCCAGCACCGATGTGTTGCGCTACCTGACCCACTATTACAATCGGATCAGGCTGCACAGTTACAACGGATATCGGACTCCGGTAGCAATGGAAGCCTTGGCAGCATGAGAAATGACCTAAACCCTATAACCGTGTCCAGTATCGTTTGACCAGATCAGGTGAGGGGGTAAATCCCACTGACACACCGCAAAACCTCGAACCACCGCCATCCAGAATTTCCATCAATAAACACAACGCCGATTGCCCGTTTAAATTACACGAACCGTTACGTCATACCGCCTACAACACCTTGCGTCGTTACCTACGCGTACGCCAGAATCCGCCGGCTTGTGCGCTTATCCCATGGGCTCTATCGTTTCCCTGCCACTGCCTATCAGTGGTCGGGTTTAGTAGCCCGATTGGTATTAGTAAGTGCATGAGTTCCATTTAGTCAGGTGCGTCTCTGCCTGCACTCAATGGTGGTTGTGCGCAGGGCGCCCTCGGGCGCGCCGGTCTTGCTAATTCCACCGGTCTACTAACCTGTGCACAGCCGCCACCCTTCTTTTAGTAGAGAACGGTCGCGGCCCTATTTCAGGAATTAGATGAATATGTTCAAAGTTACGCCGAACCCTCCGGACACCGACCCGATCCCCTACGACGCCGCACTGGAACCTCAAAACATCAAAGAGGCCACAGAACGGGCGATCAATTTCTACCTCAATCCTTCCGCGCTCAAAACCTCAAAACCCACCCGCAAAACCGGCAAGATCTACCTGATCGACCCCACCGTCGACGACGAAACCCTGCTCGTTGAAGCCTATGAATCGCTGGCCTCGGCCTCGGTCATGTTGTGTGATTTTGCCGGGATGCTGGAGGGGCCGCATCGCCAGACCTTGTTGGGTATTGCGCAAGTGGTGATGTTGGGGGAGTTGGCGGTGAATCAGGCATTGGAGCACGTCGCGGGAGTGCCCTCACCCTAACCCTCTCCCAGAGGGAGAGGGGACTGACCGCGGTGTTTGCTGAAGATGCACCGACGTGAACTACCGAGTCGAACTCAGGTTTTGAAAACCACAAAAATCGGCTCCCTTTCCCCCTCGCCCCCCTTGGGGGGAGAGGGCTGGGGTGAGGGGGGAATCTCACTGACACCACCAAAAAAGCCAAGCCTTCGCTAATCCCGGTGTATCAAGCCGCACTCGACGCCAACGTCTCCAACGGCGAATACATCCAGCGCATCAACGAATGCCGCCCGCTGATGCCCAACTTGATCGCCGCGCGTTTCAGATAACTCTCTACGGTGTTGACCTTCAACGCCAATTGCTCCGCCAGTTCCGGCGCCGTGCGGCCGGCGAGCAGGCCGACGCAGACTTCAGTTTCGCGGTTGGACAGGCTCAGCCCCAGTTGCTCCAGGCGCTCATCAAAGCGCAACCGCAAGGTTTCCAGGCCGCTACCTTCGGCTGCTTCGGACGTGGTCTGCGGATCAGGAGTGGTCGGTTGCAAGGCGTTGATGTGCTTTTCCACCATCGGCAGCAGCACCGGGGAGATGTCCTGCAACAGGCTGCGCTCCTGCGCGGAAAAGCGTTGCGACTCGCCGTTGCGGTACACCGAAATCACGTAGCGGTAGCCGTCCTTGCGTCGGGTCAGGTGCAGTTGCGAAGCGTCCGCGCTGGTCGCGGCCGGCGGATTCTGTAAATGGTGAGCCGCCGCACTGTGTTCGGAAAACACCGTTTCGGCGAGCAGGGCCGGCTCTTTCAGTGGCTCCGGCTCACTGCGGCTCGACGTGCGGCTCACCGGTTCGACACGCATCTGCCGGATGTGCGTGGCGTCGACCGCCAGTTGCGTCAGGATCAGGTCATGCAGCATGCGCGGAAAGTGCCGGCTGCCGGTGCTGGCGATGACCTTGCCGATGTGGGGGAACAAGTGTGAATTCATATGCGTGTCATCCCTGAGAGGCGTTAATTCAAAAACGTCTGCAGCCCTGTCGACGATCTCCTTGGTCGACGAAAAACCGCAGACTTGGATCCTATCCTAGTACAACGTTTGAGCGACGGTTTAATGAAGGTGTTATTAGCTAATAACCCTGAATTTGCTGGCTTCAACGTGGGAACGAAGAGAACACCGTCGTTGAATTGTCCTGTTCAGGTTGACGGTGAAACCCATTTCAACCGATTTATCCCTTTCCGATGCGTCAGTAACCTGTACACAACTTGAACGCAACAACAACTTTCCAACATTGAAAAGGGACGCACACCATGACCACTCCAACCTACAACCGCCTGAACAAAGACGACGCTATCGTGCTGCTGGTCGACCACCAGACCGGTCTGATTTCGCTGGTGCAGGACTTCTCGCCGAACGAGTTCAAGAACAATGTGCTGGCCCTGGCGGATCTGGCCAAGTTCTTTGAGCTGCCGACCATCCTCACCACCAGTTTTGAACAAGGCCCGAACGGCCCGCTGGTGCCAGAGCTGAAAGAGATGTTCCCGGACGCGCCGTACATCGCTCGTCCAGGCCAGATCAACGCCTGGGACAACGAAGACTTCGTCAAGGCGATCAAAGCCACTGGCCGCAAGCAGATCATCATTGCCGGTGTGGTGACGGATGTGTGCGTAGCGTTCCCGACCTTGTCGGCGCTGGCAGAAGGGTTTGAGGTGTTTGTGGTGACCGACGCTTCCGGCACTTTCAACACCACAGTGCAACAGGCTGCATGGAGTCGCATGACTCAGGCCGGCGCACAGATGATGAACTGGTTTTCGGTGGCGTGTGAGCTGCACCGCGACTGGCGCAACGACATTGAAGGGTTGGGCAATCTGCTGTCGCAGCGCATCCCCAACTACCGCAACCTGATGAACAGCTATTCGGCGTTGACGGCTCAGCAGAAGTAAGCTGACGTGCTGCAAACGAAAAGCCTGCCCTGAAAAGCAGGCTTTGTCGTGTCTGCGCTTTAAAGCGCTGGCAGCGCTACGATGGCGTTACTTCAGGTTTTGGCTGAAAAACGTGGTCAATTTGGCGAAGGGAATCAGGTTGACCCGGTCGTACAAGTCGACATGGCCGGCCCCTGGAATGATCAGCAGCTCTTTGGGTTCGGCCGCGCGCTGGTACGCGTCTTCACTGAACTCGCGGGAGTGCGCCTGAGCACCTGCGATGAACAGCAGCGGGCGCGGGGAGATGCTCTCGATGTCATTGAACGGGTAGAAGTTCATGAACTTCACATTGCTGATCAGCGTCGGCATGGTGGTGGTCTGCGGCGAAGCACCGGCCGGAGTGACCTGGCCACGCGGGGTACGGTAGAAATCGTAGAACTCGTCACCCACGGCATTGCCAGTGAGCTTGAGCGGTGTGCCGCCGGTGTAGCGGACCGGGCCGCCCCAGGACTGCGCGTCACGCTGCTGCGCCGCCTGTTCAATGATCGATTGGCGTTGCGCTGGCGTGAGCGAATGTTTGAGGCCGTTGCGGTTGGCAGCACCCATGTCGTACATGCTGACGGTGGCAATCGCCTTCAAACGTGGGTCGATCTTGGCGGCACTGATGGCGAAGCTGCCGCTGCCGCAAATACCGATAACGCCGATACGTTCGCGATCGACCAGTGGGCGAGTGCCGAGAAAGTCCACCGCCGCGCTGAAGTCTTCGGCATAAATGTCCGGCGCAACCGATTGGCGTGGCAGGCCCTCGCTTTCGCCCCAGAAGGACAGGTCGAACGACAGCGTGACAAAGCCTTGTTCGGCCATTTTGGTGGCGTAGAGATTGGCACTTTGCTCCTTAACTGCGCCCATCGGGTGGCCGACGATGATCGCGGCATTTTTTGACTGTGGGTCAAGGTTCTTCAGGCTGAACAGATTGCCTGCGACCTTCATTCCGTACTGGTTCTTGAAGGTGACCTTTTCCACGGTCACTTTATCGCTGGTGTAGAAGTTGTCTGCGCCGTTCGACATATCGGCTCCCATGGCTGAAAAAGTACTGAAGAGCAGCCCGAAGGCCAAGCAAAAACCTTTCACTGGAATGTCCTTGCGATTGAGGGTTTATTCGTCTGAGCCTGTGCACGAACATTCTCTCGATCAGCGCCTCGGCGCCGAAGTGCATTCCTCTGGATTGCTTGCCTGATCCACTGAGTCCTGGATTTTTAATGCCGCGCAAACACGATTTGGCGGCGATGAGAGGGCAGGGACGCGATATGGATTACGCTGAGGATTCAGCGCTGGCCTCGACCACCCCGGTCTCAGCCCGCCCGCCACTGCGCTGAGTTTCCGGAACACCGATCGCGAGCAACACAACCGCCACCGCCGCAATAGCGGCCAGGGTCAGAAACGCCGCGCTGTAACCGGCCTCTTGCACGACGAGTCCGGCGAGGCCGTTGCTCAGCGCCGCGCCCAGCCCGAACACCGTGGTCAGTGCGCCGAGGCTGACGTTGAAGTGGCCGGTGCCCTGGGTGAGGTCTTTGACCATGATCGGAAACAAGGCGCCGAACAGACCGGCGCCGACGCCGTCGAGCAGTTGCACCGCGACCAGCCAATAGGCGTCGTCCGACAGCGTATAAAGCACGCCGCGCAAGGGCAGGATCAGGAATCCGGCCAGCAGCAGCGGCTTGCGTCCCCATAGATCGGCTTTCGCCCCGACCAGTAATGCCGCCGGCACCATCACCAGTTGCGCCGCGACGATGCAGGCCGAGGTCAGCGGGGTGGCCATCTGCAAATTGGCTTGCGCGAGTTTTTGACTCAACAACGGCAACATCGCCGCATTGGCGAGGTGGAACAGCGCACAGCAAATGGCGAACAGCAACAGCGGCCGGTTGCTCAGCAGCACCGACAAACCGGAAGGCTGGCGGTGGCAGGCGTCGGCTGGATCCAGTCCGCGCGCCAGATCATGGTCGATGGCTGCTGGCGAAACGCAGGTGATGGCAATGACACTGGCCAAAGCCATGGCCGCCATCAGATAGAACACTGCGACCGGGCCGAACAGGTAGGCAAATATACCGGCCAGCAGTGCGGCGCAGGCATTGCCGGCATGATTGAAGGTTTCGTTGCGCCCGGTTCGCCGAGTGAACGCCCGTGGCCCGGTCATGCCCAGGGTAATCGCACAAATGGCCGGGGCGAATATCGAGGCGGCCATTGCGCTCAAGGTTTGCGTCAGCGCCACCCAAGTGAACGACGTCACGAACGGCAGCACCAGGCAGCTTCCGGTCACCACCAGCGCGGCGATCGCAATCAACGCACGTTTGCGCCGGCTGTTGTCGACCCAGGCACCGGCGGGTGTCTGGGTGATCAGCGCTGCGACCCCGGCGATGGTCATCACCAGACCAATGCTGGCCGGCTCCCAGTGATGCACCGCCAACAGATAGATGGCCAGATAGGGGCCGAGGCCGTCGCGCACGTCGGCGAGGAAAAAGTTCAGGCTGTCCAGTGACAGGTTGTTGCGGCGATCGAGGTCAGCGGCCACGGCGGTGTCTTCAATGTTCGAGGTTTGCGGATGGATTCAACCTCAGCAAGCCTAATGACCTGCGCCCGTGAATATAAGTTGCAGGCCACGGCTGTGTCGTTGCGAAACAACGCCAAGGGGCTGAAAACGACGTTCCGTCATACGGTTGCTGCACGTTCGACGCGCTACTTGTATCCTTGCGCCGGTCGAGGACATACGACCGCTGTTATTGCCTTGAATCAGTAACGGCCGGAACCGGAAACCGGACTTTCCATTAGGTACTTTCGTGAAGCGTGATACCCACCTCGTCATCCTCTTGCTGCTGGTCATCGGCTGCTCCCTGGCGTCGCTGACCATCTGGAAAGTGCTGTCTTCGCGCGATCGCGCGCTGGAGGAAGTCAACGTGCACGGGTTGAACCTGACCCAGGCACTCGAGACCTATTCCGAAGGCATTGTCCGGCAAAGTTCGCTGCTGTTGCTCGGGCTGGTCGAACGCCTGGAAACCGAAGGCAGTGGCCCCACGCAGATCCAGCGCCTGAGTGCGCTGATCAACCGCCAGCAACCGTTGATGCCACAAATGAGCGGTATCACCATCTATGACCGAGATGGTCATTGGCTGATGTCGTCGAACCGGCCGATTCCGGTCGGTGCTAGCAGTATTGATCGAGCCTATTTCATTCATCATCGCGCCGATCCGAGCCGCGAACCCTTTATCGGGCCACCGATCCGCAGCCGTTCCAATCAGGAGTGGGTGATCACCGTCAGCCGCCGTTTCAATGATGATCGCGGCGAGTTCGCCGGGGTTGTGGCCGTGACGCTGGGCGTGGAAAACTTTCTGCGCCTGTTCGGCAAACTCGACATCGGCCAGGACGGTGCCATCGGTTTGTCCTATACCGACGGCACGTTGCTGGTGCGCTATCCCTTCCGCGAGCAGGACATGGGCCGCAACTTTTCCAAGTCGCCGATCTACGCCAAGTACCTGGTCGATCAATCGGTCGGCACCGCGTCTTATACCTCCAGCCTGGATGGCGTCGAACGCCTCTACGCCTTCCGCAAAAGTGAGAAGTTGCCACTGATCACCACGGTCGCCATCGGCAAGCGTGAAGCGCTCAAGGCGTGGCGAACCGAGGCACTGCTGTCGGCGGTGGTGGTGGCAGGGCTGTTGGGGCTCACCGGTCTGATCGGTTGGTTCTTGATCCTCGATATTCGGCGCCGGACCCAGGTTGAAGGCGAACTGCGCATCGCTCAGCAGCAGTTGCTCGGCTCCAATCGGCAACTCGAGTTGTTGGCCATGAAGGATGCGCTGACCGGGCTGGCGAATCGGCGCTGCTTCGACCAGACCCTGGCCACAGAGGCGCGTCGGGCAAAGCGCGACGGTTCGTCACTGGCCTTGCTGATGATCGATATCGACTATTTCAAGCGCTTCAATGATGCCTTCGGGCATGTTGCCGGCGACGCTTGTCTGCAAACCGTCGGTAGCGTGCTGGATGAGTGTGTGCGGCGACCGTCGGACCTGGTGGCGCGCTACGGCGGCGAAGAGTTCGCCGTGATCATGCCCGACACCGATATGGGCGGCGCTGCGGTGGTGGCGCAGTTGATTATCGAGCGCCTGCAGCAAGCCAACATTGCCCACCCCACCAGTCCGGTGGCTCGTGTGAGCCTGAGCATCGGCATCGCCGTTGCGCACGGTCCGTACCTGGAGCCGGTGAGCGCTCTGATCGAGTGCGCCGACCAAGCGCTGTATCAAGCGAAAACGGCAGGGCGCAACAGGTTCATGACATCCGCTGCGCAACCCTCACTCAACGTCGATGGACAGCAGGCCACCGACTCGTGACACCAGCGTGTCGACGGCAAACGGTTTGGTCAGTACCTGCATGCCCGGGCCGAGCTGACCGTTGCCGATCACTGAATTTTCCGCGTACCCAGTGATGAACAAAGTCTTCAGCCTCGGCCTGATTTCCCGGCCCGCATCGGCCATCTGCCGGCCGTTCATGCCGCCCGGCAAGCCGACATCGGTGATGAGCAAATCGATGTGCGCGCTGGAACGCAATACTTCCAGTCCCTCAACGCTGTCGGCCGCTTCGAGCAGGTTGTAGCCGAGGTCGTTCAGCACGTCTTTGAGCAGCGTTCGAACGGTGGGTTCGTCGTCGACAATCAGGATGGTCTCACCGGCCTTTGCCGGCAGGGTTGCCGAGTTTTGCGTGTCATCGTGATTGCGCTGCGTTTCGCCGGGGTAGCGCGGCAGGTAAATGCAGATGATGGTGCCTTGCCCCACGGTCGACTGCACCCGCACCTGCCCGCCGGATTGCTTGGTGAAACCGTAGATCATCGACAGCCCCAGCCCGGTGCCCTGGCCCAGTGGTTTGGTGGTGAAAAACGGGTCGAAGGCCTTGGCCATGACCTCCGCACTCATACCGGTACCGGTGTCTGCAACCGACAGGCACAGGTATTGCCCTTCGGGCATCTCCCGTATGCGCGCTGATTCAGCATCCAAGGTTCGATTGGCGGTTTCGACGGTGATGCTGCCGCCATCGGGCATCGCATCACGGGCGTTGATGCACAGGTTGAGCAAAGCGTTTTCCAGTTGGCTGGCATCGACCAGCGCCGGCCACAGATCGGCGGCAACGACCGTTTTCAGGCGAATGCTCGGGCCGACGGTGCGCTGGATCAGTTCGGTCATGCCGGCAATCAGCGCGTTGACTTCAGTCGGCCGTGGATCGAGGGTCTGCCGGCGGGAGAACGCCAGCAGGCGATGGGTCAGGGCGGTCGCGCGTTTGGCGGCGTCCTGGGCGATCAGCATGTATTTGTCGATGTCCTTCAGACGACCTTGGGCGATGCGTTTTTCCATCAGCTCCAGAGAGGCACAGATCCCCGCCAGCAGGTTGTTGAAGTCATGGGCCAGACCGCCGGTGAGTTGCCCGACGGCTTCCATTTTCTGCGATTGGCGCAACTTCTCTTCGGCCTGCATCAGTTCTGTGGTGCGCGCCGAGACCCGTTGTTCCAGTGTGTCGTTGAGCGCTTTTAAAGCGGCGGTGACCCGGTCGCGTTCGTCTTCGACATTGCGCCGGTCTTCGACATCGATCAGCACGCCGGGAAAGCGTAAAGGCGTGCCGTCCTCGGTGCATTCGACGCGTCCGTTGGCTTCGATCCAAGTGTATTTGCCATCCCCGCCGCGCACTCGGTACTGGTGCGAATAGGCGCCACCGCGGGCAAGGGCGTCATTGATTGCCACTGTCAGCCCCTCGCGGTCATCGGGGTGCACGGTGACTACCACTTGCTCCAGGCTCAGACCGTCACGGCCCAGTGCCGGGTCAAGGTTGAAGACCCGGGCGAAAGCTTCGTCGACGTAGAAACGATCGGTGGGCAAGTGCCAGTGCCAAGTGCCGATAATGGCGCCGGCGGCCAAGGCGAGTTGGACCCGTTCGACGTTTTCCCGAGCAATCGCCTCGCTGACGCGCAAGCGTTCCTGCGCGTCGCGGCGCTCGGTGACGTCGCTGAAGAAGATCGCAATCTGCCGATCGGCCGGGTCACCGACACGGACGGCGCGTACGTCGAACCAGCGTTCGAAGGTGTTGGCGTAGTTCTCGAAGTTGGCCGGCTCGCCGGTCTTGGCGACGTGGCCGTAGGTCTCGAACCAGAATTTCTCCAGGTTGGGCGCAAACTCGGTGACCCACTTGCCCCGCAGGTTGACCCCGGCCTGACGCTCGAACGCCGGGTTGGCTTCAACGAAGCAGTAATCGATGGGGTAGTCGTCGGCGTCGAATTTGACTTTGACGATGGCGAAGGCGGCTTCGATGGTTTCCAGAATGGTGCTGAAGCGCTCTTCACTTTTGCGCAGTGCGGTTTCGGCACTGCGCGAACGGGTCAGGTCGAGCATGGCCCCGACCATGCGTTCGGCTTTGCCGTCGGCATTGCGGATCAGATGCCCGCGGTCGAGCACCTCGGCGTAGGATCCGTCCTGACAGCGGAAGCGGTACTCGGCACTCCAGGTGGTGCCTGTGCCCGCCATCGCCGCCCGAATCGAAGTCTCTACCCGCGCGCGATCCTGCTGGTGGATCTGCGCAAAGCGCCAGTCACACGTCGGTTCGATGGCGCTGGGAGCATAGCCGTACGCCTGTTCCAACGCGTCGTTCCAGACAATCTGATGGGTTGTCAGATCCCAGTCCCAGACGGCGTCGCAGGTCGCTTTGACGGCCAGGCGCAGGCGCGTGACCTCGGACTCAAGCTCCTCGCGAGTAAGCTGTTTCAGGATATCCACCCCTCATGCCTTGATTATTGGTCTGCGTTCAATCGGCGTGTTTCAAGCGAACACCCAGGTTGCTTCGTAAGCTTTGTGAGCCATTGACCCGGGGCGCCCTGTTTAAGTTGCACGCGGGGCACGGGCGCGTGCGTTTTCATAACGAGTCGCCGTTATCCAGCGTGTCGAGCAACTGTTGGCCGCGTTGCCACAGTGCCTGTTGTTTGGCTGGCGGCATGCGGTCGAGGTTTTTGTACATCATCGCCATGCGCTGATTGCCCCGTAGAAGGTCGGCGTGGCGCATCAGGAAATGCCAGTACAGGGCGTTGAACGGGCAGGCGTTGTCGGCCGTGGTTTCGCGCACCGAGTAAGCACAGTCGCGACAGTAGTCGGACATCCGGTTGATGTACTGGCCGCTGGCGCAATAAGGCTTGGAACCGAGGTAACCGCCATCGGCGTGCATGACCATGCCGAGGGTGTTAGGCAGTTCGACCCAATCGAACGCGTCCATGTAAATCGCCAGATACCATTCACAGATCTGCTTCGGCGCGATGCCGGCGAGCAGGGCGAAATTGCCAGTGACCATCAGGCGCTGGATGTGATGGGCGTAGGCGTGTTTGAGGCTTTGGCCGATGGCCTGGCGCATGCAATTCATTTTGGTTGCAGCGGTCCAGTAGAACTTCGGCAATGGCCGCTGGTTGGCAAATGCATTGCCTTCGGCGTACTCGGGCATGTGCAGCCAGTAAACGCCTCGGACATATTCGCGCCAGCCGATCAGTTGGCGGATGAAACCTTCGGCAGCATTCAGCGCGATGCTGCCGGACCAATAGGCCGACTCCACATCAGCGCAGAGCTGGCGCAGGTCGAGCAGGCCAATGTTCAGCGCCGCGCTGATGCGCGCATGGAACAGAAACGGCTCGTCGCTGGCCATGGCGTCCTGATAGTCGCCGAAGCCGGCCAGGGCGTAGTCGAGAAAGTACGCCCAGAGCGCCTGGGCATCGGCGTGCGTCACCGGATAGTTGAAGTCCTCCAGACTGCCGTAATGACTGGCGAAACGGTGTTTTACCAAGGCGAGGACTTCGACGGTGATTGCATCGTTGGCAAAACCGGCCGGGTAGGGTGCCTTGACGGTTTTCGGCAAAGCTTTGCGATTCTCGGCGTCAAAGTTCCACGCGCCGCCGACCGGCGTGCCGTCACCGTTGAGCAACAGGCGACTTTTGCGGCGCATCTCGCGGTAGAAGAACTCCATGCGCAACTGTTTTTTGCCTGCGGCCCAAGCGCTAAACTCATCGCGGCTGCACAGGAAGCGGCCATCCGCGTGCCAGTGGATCGGCACACCACATGCTTTGAGCGATTGCTCCAGGCGCCAGTCTCCGCACTCCGTCACGTGCAACTCGCTGGCCTGCAACAAAGTCTGCCAGCGCTTCAGCTCGCCGGGCACCGAACCGCTGTTCTGCGGGTCGTCGAGGGCCACGTAATGCACCTGGATGCCCTGTTTCTCCAGCGCCTGAGCAAAGTGACGCATGGCACTGAAAATCAGCGCGATCTTCTGCGGGTGATGGGCGACATGGGTGGCTTCTTCCATAACCTCGACCATCAGCACACGGTCGTGTTCGCTATCCAGACCGGCCAATGACGCCAGATCAAACGATAACTGGTCACCCAATACCAGGCACAGCCGACGGGTTTTGTTCATTTCACGAATTCAGCGTAAGGGCAGCAGGCTGCCGCGTGGACGTTTAAGTGCTAAGTCCAGATAGTTGTACAGATTGTAGTCTGTGTATAGGTTTTTGTGCGGTGAATTGCGTGATTCCGGGTATTGGCGAATCGTATCTCACCAGCCTGAATACTCAGATCTCCCCTGCGGGAGCGAGCCTGCTCGCGAAGGCGTCGTCACATTCAACATTTTGGCTGACTGACACGCCGCTTTCGCGAGCAGGCTCGCTCCCACAAGGGCTTTCACTACGACTCGGATGAACGCTCCCGCTGTTGCGGGAGCGCTTGACGCCGCGTGGAAAGGGTTAGCCGGGATAAACGGGGTAATCCACATAGCCCTCGGCGTTGCCGCCATACACCGTCGCCGGGTTCAGCGCGTTCAACGGCCAGTCATTGGCAATACGCGCCGGCAGGTCGGGGTTGGCCATGAACGGGCGGCCGAAAGCGACGAAGTCTGCCAGCCCGGAGTCGAGCAGTTGCACCCCGGATTCGGCGGTATAGCGCCCGGCGTAAATGATCGCGCCGCTGAAGGTTGCGCGCACGGCCTGACGAAACGTCAACGGCATCGCCGGGGCGTTGTCCCAATCGGCTTCTGCGATCGACAGATAGGCGATGCCCACGTCCTGCAGCACTTTGATCGCTTCGATGTAAGTCGTGTGCGGGTCTTCCTCGACCATGCCCAAATAGGTCCGCGCTTCATCAGTGGTGGTGAACAGCGGGGCGAAGCGCACGCCGACTTTTTCCTTGCCGATGCATTCGGCAACACCGGCCACCACTTCGCGCAGAAAACGCAGGCGATTGTCCAGCGAGCCGCCGTACTGATCGGTGCGCAGATTGCTGTGGGCCGAGATGAACTGGTTGACCAGATAACCGTTGGCGCAGTGCAATTCGATGCCATCGAAACCCGCGTCCATGGCGTTGCGCGCAGCCTGGATATACAGCTGCACCAGTTCTTGAACTTCATCAGTGCTCAGTGCGCGAGGTGCTGACGGTGGAACCAGTTCACCGGCACCGGGCGTGGTTTCGATAAACACGCTGACGCGGTCGGTGGCCACGGCGGAGGCTGAAACCGGAGCTGCGCCGTTGGGCTGCAACGCGGTGTGCGAGACACGGCCAACGTGCCACAACTGGGCGAAAATCACCCCGTCCACGGCATGCACGGCGTCGGTGACTTTGCGCCAACCGGCGATTTGCTCAGGCGTATGAATGCCCGGCGTCCATGCATAACCCTGGCCACGAGGTTCGATTTGTGTGCCTTCGGTGACCAGCAGACCGGCGCCGGCGCGCTGTTGGTAATACTCGGCCATCAGCTCGTTGGCGATATTGCCCGGTTGCGTGCTGCGCTGACGGGTGAGAGGCGGCAGGACGATACGGTTTTTCAGGGTGTGATGACCCAGTTTGGCGGGGGTGAAGAAACTGCTGTGGTTCATGAATGACCTTGCTCGTGGTTTATTAGACCAGTCGTCTATTGGCTGGGCGAAAAAATAACGCCGGGCAACACGCACCCGGCGTTTGGAAGGGTTGTTCGAGGTTTTAGCCGAGCATCTTCAGCAGTTTCTCGGCGACGGCGGCGGAACTGGCCGGATTCTGGCCAGTGACCAGTTGCCCGTCGGCGACCACATGAACCTGCCAGTCAGCGACTTTCGAGTAATAACCGCCGAGACGCTGGAACTCGTCTTCGATCAGGAACGGCACCACGTCCGTCAGGCCGACTGCCTCTTCTTCGGCGTTGGTGAAACCGGTGACCTGGCGATGCTGCACCAGCGGTTTGCCGTCAGCGGTAAGGACATGACGCAATACACCCGGTGCATGGCAGACAAAACCATGGGGTTTGTTGGCGCGGTCAAACGCTTCGATCAACGCGATCGACTGCTTGTCTTCGGCCAGATCCCACAGCGGGCCATGGCCACCCGGGTAAAACACGGCATCAAAGTCATCAGCGCTGACGTCGGCCAAGCGGCCGGTGTTGGCCAGTGCCTGTTGTGCGGCCGGGTCCTGGCGGAAGCGATCGGTCTCGGCGGTTTGAGCATCAGGCTCATCGCTTTTCGGGTCGAGCGGCGGCTGGCCACCGGCTGGCGAAACCAGGGTGACGTCGGCGCCGGCGTCCTTGAAGGCGTAGTAGGGCGCGGCGAATTCTTCCAGCCAGAAGCCGGTTTTCTTGCCGGTGTCGCCGAGTTGATCGTGGGAAGTCAAAACCATCAGGATTTTCATAGAGCACCTTGAGTCGATCAGGTGTCTTCGATTGGGCGAAGGATTCGCACATCGGCAACACCGGTCAGAAAACGTTTGTCGGGGCGCAGCATAGATTCCAATTAGACCAGTCGTCTAGTAATTTTTTATCCTGCGGTTTTTCATCGACAGGTATGGCAAACTTCCGTTCCTCCAAATATACGACTGGTCTATTGCCTGGTAATGTGCGCCCGATGAAAGCGACCTACGACGACACCCGCCAACACTTGCTCGACACCGGCCACCGGATGATGGCTGAGAAGGGCTTCACCAGTGTCGGCCTCAACGAAATCCTGCAAACCGCCGGTGTGCCCAAGGGCTCGTTCTATCACTACTTCAAATCCAAAGAGTTGTACGGTCAGGCGTTGCTGGCGGATTACTTCGTCGGCTATCTCGCCGACATGGAACGGCGCCTGACGCTGCCGGGGCTGAGCGCCTATGAGCGGCTGATGGATTACTGGCAGGGCTGGCAGAACCGCTGCACCCTCGAAGGCCACGGAGATGAGTGTCTGGTGGTGAAACTCAGTGCCGAAGTCGCCGACCTGTCGGAGTCGATGCGCCTGACCTTGCGCGATGGCGCCGAGCAAGTGGTGGCGCGCATCACTCTGTGCATCGAGCAGGGCCAGGCCGAAAACAGCCTGCCCGCAGGCGACGCCCGGCATCTGGCGGAAACCCTTTATCAGCTGTGGTTGGGCGCCAGTTTGCTGAACAAATTGCAGCGTACCGGGCAGTCGCTGCAGACCTCGATGGCGATGACGAAACAACTATTGCACGTTTGACCAAGGTTTTTGTGCGACGCAATGGATGACCTACCTGTCGGCACTCGATCGGTTAGATATACGAATGGGAATAAGTTTCAATAACGGAACGCTTGGTATACCATCGCCGCGTTTTGCTGGCGGTTTTACCCTTCGTTCTGGCCTATTCGTAAGGTTTTCATTTCATGCGTCGTACTCTGCTTTCAATTTGCGTGCTGCAGGCGTTGTCCCCTTCCTCATGGGCCGAACAGGCCGATTCAACACCCGCAGCGCTAGAGCTGGAGGCGACCGACGTGGTCGGTACAGCGGATTACGAACGGGCTGACGGCCCGGTGCAGGGTTACCGCGCCACACGTTCTGCCAGTGCCACCCGTACCGACACCTCGATCCATGAAACCCCGCAATCGATCAGCGTGGTCACCAAGGATGCTGTCGAAGACCTCGGCGCCACGCGTCTGCAAGATGCGCTGGACTATGCCGGCGGCGTCGGCCGGGCGAACAATTTTGGCGGGCAGGGCCTGACGACGTTCACCGTGCGCGGTTTCACCACCGGCGAGTTCTACCGCAACGGCTTCCCGATCAATCGCGGCTACCCGAACATGCCCGATGCCAACACCATCGAGCGTCTGGAAGTTCTGCGCGGGCCGGCGACGATGCTCTACGGCCGTGGCGATCCCGGCGGCACCTTCAACGTTGTGTCCAAGCAGCCGTTGGCCGAGCGCACGGTCACGTTGGGCAGTCAGTTGAATGATCAAGGCATGAAGCGCGGCACCCTGGACGCCTCCGGCCCGCTGGATGAAGAGGGGCGCCTGGCCTATCGACTCAACGTGGTGGGTGAGGGCGGCGATACCTTCCGCGATCACGTCGAGACTGAGCGCTACGGCATCACGCCAGTGCTGACCTGGCAGGCCAGCGATGCCACCCGGGTGATCTTCGAGGGTGATTTCATGCGCAACAATCATCCGCTGGATCGCGGCGTGACGCGTTACGCCAAGCAGATCGGCACCGCCTCGCGTGACACGTTTTTCGGCGAAAAAGACGCCGGCAAATTGCACAACGACAACAACATGGCGCAACTGCGTTTCGAACATCTGCTCAATGATGACTGGACGCTGGGCGGTGGTTTCCAGTGGCTCGACGGTTCGCTTGAGGGCAATGCGATCGAGGCCAACGGCATTGCCGATGACGGTCGAACCCTGGGGCGCAACTTCAACTACCGCAAACTGGAATGGACCGACAAGGACACGCAGCTCAATCTGACCGGGCATTTCAGCACTGGTGGTTTGCAGCACACCTTGTTGACCGGCATTGAGTATGAAGATTATGACTACAAGTCGATCATTCAGCGCTCCAGCGGCGCGGTCGGCGCCTACCCGATCGACATCTTCGATCCGGTCTACGGCCAGCCGCGTCCGGCACTGACGCGCACGCCAACCCACGACAAGGAAAACCTCAAGACTTACGCCGCGTTTGTGCAGGATCAGGTCGCGTTGACCGAGCGTCTGAAGGTCTTGGCCGGCGCACGTTTTGAGCGTTTCGAGCACGACTATGAAACCTATGTGCCGGGCGGCAAAAACTGGCAGGCCAGTGACAACGCGGTGACCCCGCGCATCGGCGTGACCTACGACCTGACCGAGACCCTGGCGATCTATGCCGACACGGCGCGCTCGTTCAAACCCAATACCGGCGCGAGTCGTACGGGCGGAGGCTTCGCACCGGAGAAGGGCAAGTCCTACGAAATGGGCATCAAGTGGGAAGCGCTGGACCATCAGTTGAGCGTGGATGCGGCGATCTACCAGATCGAAAAACGCAATGTGCTGACCACTGACCCGGTTGACTCGACCTTCAACGTCGCCGCCGGAGAAGTGCGCAGCCATGGTTTCGACCTGAACGTCGCCGGCAACCTGACACCCGAGTGGCGAGTGATCGGCGGCTACGCCTACGTCGATGCCGAGGTGACCAAGGACAATGTGATCCGCTCTGGCACGCGCCTGATGAACATTCCGCAAAACAGCTTCAGCCTGCTCAACGTCTACGAGTTTCAGGACGGTGCGCTAAAAGGCCTGGGCCTGGGCACCGGACTCAAGTATGTCGACCAGCGTGCCGGGCAAACCGCCAATACCGCGTTCTCGATGGACAGTTACACCGTTGTCGACCTGCTCGGCTTCTACAAGGTCAACGAGAAAGTGCGGCTCAACCTTGACCTGAAAAACCTGTTTGACCGCGATTATGAAGAGGGCGCGTTCGGTAACGTCTACGCCTATCCAGGTTCACCAAGAACCGTGCAGGTGGGGATTTCCTACACCTTGTAAGCCGAGCTCGACGCTGCAACGGCAGCCCCTCACCCCAGCCCTCTCCCGGAGGGAGAGGGAGCCGACCGAGGCGTCTTGCGTTATGCATCGAACTGACAGGTCGCGTTGATTACGCGGGCATCGGCAATGCTTGGCGGTATTGGATTCACCGGCGCTATTGCACATCGGCGTTCATCGCCAATATCCCCCAATCGGTCCCCTGTCCTCGGGGAGAGGGAACCGACCGAGGCGTCTTGCGTTACGCATCGAACTGACAGGTCGTGTCGATTACGCGGGCATCGACAATGCTTGACGGTATTGGATTCACCGGCGCTATTGCACGTCGGCGTTCATCGGCAATATCCCCCAATCGGTCCCCTCTCCTGAGGGAGAGGGCTAGGGTGAGGGCGGCTGCTTCGGCACATGCCCGTTAGTGAGCGGGTGCTCGAACGCAGGATGCACGCGGCGCGCAATTTCCTGCTCAACAGCACGCGCTCGGTGGGCGAGGTGGCGCGATTGTGGTCGCTAGAGATTGTCCTTTTTGAGTTGACGGATAAACGCTTTTCAGCCGATTTATCCCGTTCCTGTGCGTCAGTAATCTGTACCCAACTTGAACGCAACAACAACTTCAAAAACTCAAAAGGGAAGCAAATCATGACCACTCCAACCTACAACCGCCTCAACAAAGACGACGTCATCGTGCTGCTGGTTGACCACCAGACCGGCCTGATTTCCCTGGTGCAGGACTTCTCGCCAAACGAGTTCAAGAACAACGTGCTGGCCCTGGCGGATCTGGCCAAGTTCTTCGAACTGCCAACCATCCTCACCACCAGTTTCGAACAAGGCCCGAACGGCCCGCTGGTACCGGAGTTGAAAGAGATGTTCCCGGACGCGCCGTACATCGCTCGTCCAGGTCAGATCAACGCCTGGGACAACGAAGACTTCGTCAAGGCGATCAAAGCCACTGGCCGCAAGCAGATCATCATTGCCGGTGTGGTAACGGATGTGTGTGTAGCGTTCCCGACCTTGTCGGCGCTGGCGGAAGGGTTCGACGTGTTTGTGGTAACTGATGCTTCCGGCACCTTCAACACCACTGTGCAACAAGCCGCGTGGAGTCGCATGACCCAGGCCGGTGCGCAGATGATGAACTGGTTCTCGGTGGCCTGTGAGCTGCACCGCGACTGGCGCAACGATATTGAAGGCTTGGGTAATCTGCTGTCGCAGCGGATTCCCAACTACCGCAACCTGATGAACAGCTACTCGGCGCTCACCGCTCAGCAGAAGTAAGCCTGCGCGATCCAAACGAAAGCCTGCCCTGAAAAGCAGGCTTTTGTCATTGTTAAGTCAAACCCCGGAATTCAACCGCGACACCACGGAGAGCGCGGATTATTCAAGAGAAGTTGCTCGATACGTTTTATAAAGTCGCTGGACCTCCGGATCATCCAGGCTTTTATACGTAATCCCTTCCTTGTCGAGTCCGTCCAGACCCTTTATCCCGCCAATCATTGCTGGCCATTCATCGCGGCTGGAGATATCGACGACGAAGGGGGTCAGATAACCATCCAAATGGCCTTTGAAAGGGTCTCGAATCTCGTCGGCGAGTGCTCGCAAGTAGTCGTCTTTATTGGTTCTCGACCAGTCGATAGCGAACCGGGTCCGATAGCACAACTCCATGTAGATGAGCAGGATTGTGCGGCCATTGCCATCCAAAAACGGGTGGGCGGACGCCAACTGGCCCATTACTTCGCCGGGGCGCTGACGAAAACGTTTTTTGTTTGCTGCGAGTTCAAAGGCGTATTCCACGGATCTTTTGATCAGGTCAGGACGTTCGAATATCGTGTGATGCGGATCATCTTTCGACCCTTTGAATACTGCGAGGTGGGGGACCAGTTCATTTCTGTCTTTTCCTGCCCACGGATAAAAACCGGAGAACAGGATTTCGTGGGTCTTGAGGACCGCTTTGTAGTCGATGGGTTTTTGCTTGGCGAGATAGGCAAGGGCATCTTCGATACTGGCTTCGAAGGAGAGATGCTCGGACTCTTTGACTTCAAGAGGGTCTTTCAGTTTGAGCGAGTTTTGAAGATAACCTTCAGTCTCGAAATCGCCGAAGGGGTCAAAAGTCATGCGCTAAGCTGCCTCTTGCAACGCCTTTTCTCTTGGAGGTAGCGTCCTTGAAGGGCCATGATTTCTGCTTTGTTGAGAACACCTTTACGTTTGAGATTGACGAGCAATTGCTCAATCCCATCCAGCTCGACAGCATCGCCTGCCAGACGAGTAATGGTCGCGGCCATGCAGCTCATGCTGTCACGCTCAGCGGTAACCTTATGCTTTTGGGCGAGTTTGCGGACTTCGCTCGCAACGCCGCCAGTGGCTGAACCCGTCATATGAACCCCTCGTTTTCTCTTCCGAAGCATAGCATGGCGCCGGCCCTGTAAATTTTCCAGCAGCGCCCGGCTGTCAGCGCGAACAAGTCCTTTTCCGGTTGATGGCGAACGCCTTTCAACCGATTTAACCCTTGTACCGCGTTACGCCTGCGCCCACTCATCACGAAACTGCAGCAGAAAATCGACAAACGCCCTGACCCGTTGCGGCACATAGCGGCCGTGCGGGTAGAGCAAGGTGTAAGGTCGTGAGCGGCCGGCGTACGGCTCGAGCACCTCGACGAGTCTGCCGTCGGCCAGTTCTTTTTCGACAATGAATTTGTAGGTCTGAAAGACCCCGGCGCCATGCTTGGCCAGGGTCACGCCACCGAGCACATCATCAGAACAGGAGTAGCCGCCGTCGGAATACACTTCACGGTCGTGGCCGTTTTCCTCGAACAGCCAGGAGATCCGCCGTCCGCTGCTCGGCAGTTCGAACTGAATGCATTCGTGTTGCACCAGGTCTTCCAGCGTCTGCGGTGTGCCAGCCTTTTTCAGATAGTCGGGAGACGCGACCACCACCAGTTTTGCATCCTCCAACAGGCGCGCGACCATGGTCGAGTCCGGTTGGGCGCGGACGCGGATCGCCAGATCGTAGCCTTCGCCGACAAAGTCGATATTGCGGTTGCCCAAGTGGATGTCGACGGTGACGTCAGGGTAGAGCGCGCGGAATTTTGGTAGCAGCGGCAGGATGCGGTGATGGCCGTAAGTGGTGGGAAGGCTGATGCGCAACTGACCGGACGGTGAGGTCTGTGCGCCCATGACTTCTTGTTGCGCCTCGACCAATTGCGTCAGCGCCTGGCTGCACTGCAGGAAAAAGTTTCTACCGGCCTCGGTCAAGCGAATGCTGCGCGTGGTGCGGGCAAACAAGCGTGAACCCAATCTTTTTTCGAGGCGAAGAATCGACCGGCTCACGGCGGCCGGAGTTACACCGGCGAGCTGCGCGGCGGCGGTGAAACTGCCGGCTTCAGCGGCGAGGCAAAACAGTTCGATACTGCCCAATTGCAAGTCATCAAAATGGCGCTTCATGTGAGTACACCGAGGATCAACTGACGGTTCATTCTCAGGCTTATCTCATGAAGCGGCACCGCCGGTACACACCGACGGCGCTGCGGGGAGGTATCAATGGCCAGCGCTTTGACCACCATCGACATGGAGGATTTCGCCAGTGACGAAGTTCGCGCCGTCCAGGTACAGGATCGCCTGCACGATGTCATCGATCTCGCCCATATGCCCAACCGGGTGCAGGCTGCCGAGGGCGGCGTGGGTTTCTTCGCCGTGCATCGGCGTTTTGATGATGCCCGGTGATACCGCGTTGACCCGAATACCACGCTTGGCGTACTCGATGGCCAGAGACTTGGTCGCCGCGTTGATGCCACCCTTGGTCAGCGAAGCGAGCACCGACGGTACGCCGTCAATCGCGTGGTCGACTAGGCTGGTGGTGACGCTGACGATATGGCCGCTGGCGTTTTTCTCCATTTCGGCAATTGCCAGTTGCGAGATATGGAAGAAGCCGCTCATGTTGGTCGCCACGACCTGTGCGTAGTCTTCTTTGCTGTATTCGGTGAAGGGTTTGGCGACGAAGATCCCGGCGTTGTTGACCAGCGTATCGATACGGCCGAAATGTGCGACGGCTTCACGGATCACGCGCTCGGCGGTCTGCGGGTCGGCGATGTCACCGGCGACGGCGAGAATGTCCGGGTCAGTGGACGGTTTGATCGAGCGGGATGTCGCGACAACCTGATAGCCGCGCTCACGGAATCCCTTGACCAGGCCTGCGCCAATGCCTTGCGAGGCGCCGGTAATCACTACAACTTTCTTGGACGTGCTCATGATGTTTCCTCATGCAATCTGGATGGTTTGAATAAACGGATTTCGAAGGTCAGGCGTGAGCCGCAACCTGTGCGGCCTGACGTAGCGCCTGCTCGTAATAAGCGACGGACTGGGAACCGGGGATGACCTGTTTGTCATCAAGAACCATGGCCGGAACCGAATCGATGCCGCGTTGCTTATAAAACCGTTCGAGTTCGCGCACTGCTTGGCTGAACTCAGCGTTGACCAGAACCTCTTGCGCACGCTGGCCATCGAGTCCGACTGCGCCTGCCAGTGTCACCAGCGTGGCGTGGTCATTCGGGTTCTTGCCGTCAGTGAAGTAGGCCTTGAGCAGCGCCTGCTTCAACTCACGCTGACGTCCTTGTGTGGCGGCCCAGAACAGCAGTCGATGGGCGTCGAAGGTGTTGTGGAAATGGCTGCGTTTTTCCAGGTCGAAGTGAAAACCGATCTGCTCGCCGCGTTCGATGATCATCGCGTTACGGTCCGCCACTTGCTCGGCGCTGCGCCCGTATTTGCGCATCATGTGCTCGATGGCGTGCTCACCTTCGGCGGGCATGTCGGGGTTCAGTTCGAACGGTTTGTAGGTCAGCTCCACGTCGACTTCGCCTGCCAGGTTGCGGATCGCTTGCTCCAGAGCGGTGGCGCCCAACGCGCACCAGGGGCAAACGACATCCGAGACGAAATCGATTTTCACGGCCCGGCTCATGACTGCGAGTCCGCCAACTGTTGGCGATATTCGGTGGTGGTGATGCCGGCATAACCCCAGTTATCGGTGTCGACTTCCTCGATCACGATGTGGGTGAGTTTCGGATCCTTGTGCAGCACCCGCTCCATCGTTTCGGTGATTTCCTTGATGACCTGGGCTTTCTGCTCCCGGGTCACGCCGTCACGGGTGATACGTACGCTGATGAAAGGCATTTGGGGTATCTCCAGTCGCTGGCCCGTCGGAGTGATGGGCGGCTGTTGGAGAGGACTTTAAGAGGCAGGCGGGAATTGATAAATGGGGCTTGAGGTACATCATTTGTGATGTGGTGTATCAAATGGCTGCGTGCGGTGAAGTGCGCAAGAAGTTGCGCAGTACCTGGCCTGTTTTCATCCGGGAAAGTCTGTGCAGGCCTTATGAACCGGGGCTTTCAGCCAAGTGCGCAACTTCTTGCACACCACTGCGCAAAAAGTTGCGCACTTTTATTTGTTTAATCTCGTTTATTCAAAGGTCGGCGTACGGGTCGTTTGTTTAAGGCGCTGAAGAATAATGGTTTTGTGATAGCTGGCATGGAGTTTGACAGCTCAAGCCTGCCCGGACAGGCAATGGTGCCTGTCCGGTTGTGTGTTTTAAGCAAGGAGAGCATCCCATGGCAACACCAGCGTACATGTCGGTTACCGGCGAAAAACAAGGTCTGATCACTGCCGGCGCGTTCACCGCCGATTCCGTTGGCAACACCTTTCAGGAAGGTCATGAAGACCAGGTCATGGTGCAGGCTTTCACCCACGACGTGATCATCCCGCGTGACCCACAGTCCGGTCAGCCAACCGGTCAGCGCGTGCACAAGCCAGTGGTCATCACCAAGGTCTACGACAAGGCTTCGCCTCTGCTGCAAGCTGCGCTGACTTCCGGCGAGCGCATGAGCGAAATCGTTATCCAGTGGTACCGCACTTCGGCGCAAGGCACCCAAGAGCACTACTACACCACCAAACTGGAAGACGCGATCATCGTCGCCATCAACAACAAAATGCACAACTGCCAGGATCCAGGCAACGCGCATTTCACCCACCTGGAAGAAGTGCAGTTCACCTACCGCAAAATCACCTGGACCCACGAAGTTTCCGGTACTTCGGGTTCCGATGACTGGCGTGCTCCAGTCGTTTAATCACGGCTGATGGTTGTACCGCCCCGGCTGGCATCGCTGGTCGGGGCGCACTCACTTTTAAAGAATTTATCGCGTCAGATTCTTGCAATCTGAGGCGCGTCGCAGCACTGCGCGAGGGACAAGGGAATGTTCTCACCGGCCAACCAGCCTCATTTCAATCTGACCGTCGATGGCGTCGACAGCGATTTCCAAGTGCTGTCGTTTACCGGTCGTGAGGCACTCAACACGCCATTCGAATTCGAGCTGGAACTGGTCAGCGAAAAGGCCTCGATCAACCTCGAAAGCGTGCTGCACAAACTGGCGTTTCTTCAGCTGTCGCCAACTGGCACTGGCATTCACGGGCTGGTCTACAGCATTGCCCAGGGCGAGGCGGGCAAGCGCCTGACCCGCTACAAGATTTCCCTGCGCCCGCAACTGGCCTACCTCGCGCACCGGGTCAATCAGCGCATCTTCCAGCAGATGACCGTGCAGCAGATCATCAGCCAGGTGCTGGAAGAACACGGCATCCTCGCCAGCGATTACCACTTCCAGCTCAGCGCGATTTACCCCGAGCGTATTTACTGCGTGCAGTACGACGAGTCGGACCTGGATTTCATCCAGCGCCTGTGTGAAGAGGAGGGCATTCACTACCACTTCCAGCACACGTCCAGCGGCCACAAACTGACCTTCGGCGATGACCAGACGGTGTTCCCGAAACTCGCGCCAGTGGCCTATCAGCAGGACTCCGGACTGGTCGCCGACAAACCGGTGGTCAAGCGTTTCGGCTTGCGTCTGGCCACCCGCACCAGTCGCACCACGCGGCGCGATTACGACTTCGTCAAACCGAAGATCGAGCTGGAAAGCGACGCCAAAAGCAGCGCCCAGCCGGACCTCGAAGACTACGACTACCCGGGCCGTTTCGTCGATCGCGAGCGCGGTAAACACCTGGCCAATCGCGCGCTGGAACGCCATCGCAGCGACTATCGTCTGGCCGAGGGCAACAGCGATCAGCCGATCCTGGTCAGCGGGCATTTCCTTGCCCTGACCGACCACGCCAATCCGACCTGGAATGACTTGTGGCTGCTCACCGAAATCTTCCACGAAGGCAAGCAGCCGCAAGTGCTCGAAGAGTCGGTGACCAGCGACACCACCGATCTCAAGGACGATTTCCACCAAGGCTACCGCAACCGCTTCAGCGCGATCCCGTGGGACGTGCCGTACCGTCCGCCGCTCGATCACCCGAAACCGAAAGTCCTCGGCACGCAAAGTGCGGTGGTCTGCGGCCCTGAAGGCGAAGAGATCTACTGCGACCAGTACGGCCGGGTGAAAGTGCAGTTCTTCTGGGACCGCGAAGGCAAACACGACGACATGACCAGTTGCTGGATGCGCGTCGCGTCGAGTTGGGCCGCGGAAACCTTCGGTTCGATCAACATTCCACGGGTCGGCATGGAGGTGTTGATCACCTTCCTCGAAGGCGATCCCGACCAGCCGCTGATCACCGGTTGCCTGTACCACGGCGCGAATCTGCCGCCCTACAAACTGCCGGACTTCAAGACTCTGGCCACGGTCAAGAGCAAGGAATACAAGGGCAGCCGCGCCAACGAATTACGCATCGACGATACCACCAGCGAGATCAGCATCGCGTTGCGCAGCGACCACGGCGCGAGTGCGATCAACCTCGGTTATCTGACCCATCCGCGCCCGAGCGGTGGCCAGCCGCGCGGCGAAGGGTTCGAATTAAGAACCGACCGCCACGGTGCGGTGCGTGCGGGTGCGGGTCTTTTGATCACCACTGAGCCGCGTCCGAACGAATCCAAGCACCACAAAGACTTGCCGGAAACCGCTGAACGCCTCGCCACGGCCAGCGATCAGCAGGACGGTTTTGCCGTGCAGGCCAAAGAGCTTCAGGCCCAAGAGGCCGGCGATCAGGACGACGTCGCCAAAGCGCTGCACGCCCAGCATCAAGGCGTACTCGGCAGCGGTCCAGCGAACCTCACCGCCAACGAATTCCCCGAGTTCACCGAGCCGCATCTGGTCCTCGCCAGCCCGGCCGGCATCGCCCTGACCACGCCACGCTCCAGCCACATTGCCACCGGCGAACACCTGGCCCTGAGCAGCACCGGCCACACCAGCCTGTCGATCGGCAAACGCCTGCTGGCCAGCGCCAGTCGCGGCATGCGCCTGTTCGTGCAGAGCATGGGCTGGCGGCTGGTCGCAGCGTCCGGCGACATCGATGTGCGAGCGCTGAAGGACAGCATCAACCTGCTGGCCAAACTCAACATCACCGCCAATGCCGACCGCATCACCATCACCGCGAAAACCGAACTGGTGATCCAGGGCGGCGGCAGCGCCACCACCTACAACGCCGGCGGCATCACCCACGCCACCAGCGGCCCGTACACCGCGCACGCGGCGAACTTCGCCTACACCGGGGCGAAAAGTCTCGCCGGGGTGTTCCCGGAACCGCCGAAACCGGGCAAAGGCAATCTGGAATTGTTCAACCAGTACGCCGGGCGTCAGGGCATCAAGGAAGGCGATTACGAAGTCATCGACGCACTGGGCAAAAGCATCAAGGGCAAGCTCGATGGCAAAGGTTTTGCCAGCGTCGCCGGTGCCGCACCGGGGCCGGCGCGCGTGCTGTTCGGCAAGGATCCGGCGGACACCTGGAGCGATGGTAGTTACATCGGTAAGCCGGAATGGCCGTTGAATCCGCCGGGTGCCGAAGACGTGCCGAGCCAAGTGCAGGCGATGGTCGCGCAGGTGTTGCCGAGCAAGAGTTGGGACATGTTGGAGAAGGGCAAGGACATGGCGCAAACAGGGATGAGTGCGATGCAGACGGCGCAAGGCGCGATGCAAACGGCGCAGCAGGTGAAAGACGTGGTGCAGGGCGGGGTGGCCGGGTTGCCGAAGCTGGCGAGTGCGGCGTTGCCGAGTGCTTCGGGTCTTCTTGGAGCGGCGAGCAAGGCGGGCAAATTGCCGAGTCTGCCAGCGCCGACGATTTCGAAATCTGTTGTTAAAACTCCAAGCCTCCTGACCGGAGAAGTACTGTCATGACTGAAGCAGCCGGTGCGCAAAAACGTGAACCACAGGTCGCCGTTGTACCGTTGAACACTCTGGATGTGCAGGATGTCGGGCGCGGTGCGGCTCGATTTGATGCCTGGCTGCGATCTATCAGTGGCGATGTGGTTACGCTGGATCGTATCAAGGGTGTAGCTGGAGCCCTGCCTGTTGTCGGCAACATCATGGCGCTGGTTGATGCGCTTGGCGATATCGTGACCCTCACCAAAAGCAAGCAGCGCGAACTGCTCGACTGGGTGAGCCTGGGCATCAACCTGATTGGTGTCTTGCCCGCGCCTCCCACGATGGCTGCAGCGCGCATGAGCTTGCGTCCGACCCTGTTTCTTGTTCGTCAGGAACTGCGCAACAGCGTCAAAATGCTGTTGGGCGATTCAATGATTGAAGTATTGGTCGGTCATTTGAATGCAACCATCGTCGGCACGATTGATGACTTCGTCAAACAAGCCGAAGGAAAGCTTTCCGGGATACTCGCTGACGCTGGAAAACTGGGCGAAAGCGCGGTCAGCGAAATTGCCAAAGGGCTTGAGGCCGTCGTCAACGGCAAGCTTGACGCGAAAGGCGATGCACGCGCGGCCAGTCAGAAAATCACCACGGCGGGCAATCAACTGCTCAGTGATCCTAAAGCGGCCATCGGGAACATTTTTGGTGCCGCCTTCAGTGCTTACAAAGCAGTAGGTAAGGGTGTCGCCAACAGTGCAGCCAGGAATCTGCTTCCGGATCAAGCCAAGAAGCTGGTGTTGACGCATACCGGAACCTTGCGAGCCATGGGGCCTGAGATAAAAACCCAACTGAGCAAGTTGGGCGATCCAGGTACACGTCATTCGATCGGCTGGTTATTGCAAATGCTCAGCGGTGCTGTTTTGACGTGGCGCAAGCGCCGTGGGCATGGTCAGAGCGCGAGCGTCAAACCCAATGCGACCAGCAAGGCACAACGCAAGGCCGGGGAAGGTCGATTAGAGGCCTCCAGTCATCAAGCACCGGCCAAAGGTGCAGCCAATCCAAACAAGAACGTCGCTTGTACGGGGACCTGCCACAGTATTAGTTTTTCGCTGGGCTCAGAGCTACTTCGTCATATCGACTTCAGTCTGCCCGGTGCCTTTCCAATCGAGTGGTCGAGAACCTATAACTCTCGACTGGATGCCTATGACCAAGGCTCATTGGGTGCACGCTGGGTAACCGAACTGAGCACACGCTTCGATTGCCGAGAAGAGGGTCTGGTCTTTTTTGGCTCCGATGGCAGAAGCCACGACTACCCACTCCCCAAGGTCGGACTGTTTCACTATGACCCTATAGAGAACGTCACGCTGATCCGCAGCAGAGAAGATCAGTTGCTGTTATGCCACGGCTTTGAGCGCAAGGAAACCTACGTCCGTCATGGTCGGCGCTATCTGTTGGCTGGCGTTGTACTTCGTAACGGTGCCGGGATCATGCTTCATTACGAGCATCGTCACGGTGACGAATCGATACTGTCGGACTTGATGACTTATCAGGACGAAGTCACTCAAGTGCTTTCGCATCTGGGCACGTTAATTGATGATCACGGACGTCTCACCGGTTTGTGGGAGATCAAGGATGGCGTGCCTCAGCGTCAACTGTGCAGTTATCAATACGACACCTTCGGCAATCTGATTCTGGCCCAGGATGAAAATGGAGCCGCTTGGTCGTATCAGTACGAGCATCACTTGATCACTCGCTATACCGATCGAACCGCCCGGGGCATGAACATCGAATGGCAGGGGCGTGGCGCCGACGCAAAGGCTATTCGGGAATGGGCGGACGATGGCAGCTTCGATACGCGTCTTGAGTGGGATGACAATATTCGTTTGACCTATGTGACGGACGCGTATGGCAACGAGACCTGGCATTACTACGACATCCTTGGCTATACCTATCGCATCCGTCATCCGGATGAGCGCTCTGAATGGTTCTTTCGTGACGACGCCAAAAATCTGGTTCGTCATGTTCATACAGATGGAAGTACCGATCGCTTCAGCTACGACGCCCGCGGGAACATGGTTGAACACATCCGCCCGGATGACAGCGTCGAGTACTACGCGTTTGACGACCATGATCAACTGATCAAAATCAGTGACGCAGAAGGTGGTCAGTGGCAAAGAGGGTATGACGACCGCGGCAACCTTGTTGAGGCGATAGATCCTTTAGGCAACAAGACGGAGTACGCCTATAACAAGGCCGGACTGCCAATTGCCATCAAAGATGCCAACGGCAATGAAAAAGCGATCGAATACAACGAGGCCGGCCAACTGACCAAGTACGTTGACTGTTCTGGCAAGGCCAGCGCATGGGCGTACGATGCGCGTGGCCAGATGATCTGCTTCACTGACGCCGCCGGACAAAGCACTGAATACGAATACAGAAATGGTCAGCTGGTGCTGATCAAACATCCTGACAAAACGGAAGAGCGTTTTGAGCGGGACGCAGAGGGGCGACTGCTGGCGCACGTTGATGCATTGGGGCAATGCACGACTTGGAGTTATACCGCGGCCGGGTTCGTCAGTGAGCGTGTAGATGCCGCCGAGCAGAGCCTGCGTTACAGCTGGGACCGTTTGGGTCGTCTGGTTGCCTTGGAGAACGAGAACGAACAACGTGCCCACTTTCACTACGATCCGCTTGGCCGCTTGTTGGAGGAGAGGGGGTTCGACGGACGCACGACTCGCTATCAATACAATCCTGAAACCGGGCGCCTGGATAGCAAGTTCAATGGCCAGCGTGTCATCAAGTTCAACTTCGACTCCATGGGGCGCCTGACTGATCGTCATGCAAATCTGGGCGGTGAGTCTCAAAGTGAAGCGTATGCCTATGACGGAAATGGTCGTCTGGTCATGGCCAGCAACGGCAACAGTCGCCTGAACTGGTTTCATGATCCTGCCGGCAATCTTATTCGTGAACACCAGCACTATCTGGATCTCGACAAGCCTCTTGTCGCTGTCTGGAAACATGAATACGACGTTCTCAATCTACGCATAGCGACGGTTCGCCCAGACGGGCACAAGGTGAGCTGGTTGACCTACGGAAGTGGCCACCTTCTGGGGTTACGACTGGACGATCATGATCTGATTGCATACGAGCGCGACGATCTGCACCGTGAAGTGGCACGCCATCAAGGTAATCGGCTACTACAAACCCAGAAGTGGGACCCGGCTGGGCGGCTTCAGGAGCAACTGCTGGGGCACTCTGACGACAAATCGACTCTACTCAAGCGCGAGTATAAGTACGATGCAGTGGGCCAGTTGACCGAGATTAACGACACTCGACGGGGCCCATTGGCGTACCGCTACGACCCGGTTGGCCGTCTCATCAGTGCCGTCAGCCGACTGGGCACCGAAACATTTGCATTCGATCCGGCCAGTAATCTGTTGGATGACGCGGTTACGCAGGTTCGAAGACCGCTTGATCAGGACACGCCGCGCAGCAAGTTGCTCGATAACCTCCTGCGTGAATACGCCGGTACTCACTATGAGTACGACGAGCGTGGCAATCTTATCCAGCGATGGCACAACGGAAGTTACAGCCGTATGCGCTGGGATCTGTTTGATCGAATGGTGAATTTCGACGATGCACGTTTGAGTGTCGATTTCGCTTATGACGCGTTGGGCCGGCGCCTGTACAAAAACTCCAATGCTCACTACAAGGAGCGTCCAGAGGCAGGGTCTCAGTGGAATCACAACGAACATGCTCGTAAACAAAGAGAGTTAGGCTGCGGTTTCACGTTATTTGGCTGGGACGGAGATAACCTGGCGTGGGAAAGCAGTCCTGCTCAAGCAGATGACGGAACGGGGAGAACGGTTCATTACGTTTTTGAGCCAGGCACTTACATTCCGGTAGCCCAGGCTGTTTCCAACGGCTCGATACAACTGTCAGGACTGCCCGATTATGTTGGCGACTACACGCTCGACGACGATCCCTTGTGGAATCACCAACCGACTGTACAAAGTTTCGATGCGATTGCCTGGTACCAGTGCGATCGTATGGGGACACCATTAGAACTCACTGATGAGAACGGTGAGATTGCCTGGAGTGCTCACTACAAGGCATGGGGAGAGGTTCGTGAGCAACGTTCCGCTCGAGCACAGCAGTTGGGGTTGGCCAACCCGATACGTTTCCAGGGGCAGTACCACGATGTCGAGACCGGCCTGCATTACAACCGCCATCGCTACTATGACCCTGGTGTCGGTCGATTCATAAGCAAGGACCCGGTAGGTTATGCAGGTGGTTTGAACACCTACGCTTACGCGCCTAACCCCACAGGCTGGATTGACCCTCTAGGCTTGACGAATACCCCAGACGGTACGGGGAAAACCGTTCCGATGAACAATCTGGGTATTCCCGACAAGAGTCAATTTGCTCCAAAACCTGGCATTACAAAGCCTTACGCTCGAAGTTCGGCGTGTGGGCCTACTACGGCGCAAACCGCCTCGGTACAGGGCCTACCTTGTGTGGTGTGTGGAACCGTGGCGCCTAAAATGGTTGCTGATCACAAAGATGCCTTGGTGGTGGAGTATTATCGAACGGGCACTAACGATGTGACGCATCAGTCCTCGTTGTTGGCTGTGCAGTCACACTGCCCCGTCTGCTCAAAAAAACAGGGTGGGCATGCATCATCGTATTCAAAATGTATGAAAACCAAGCTGGGGATCTGATTTATGCAAAAGGCTGACGCTGTTTATCCGGACCAGGCGCAAACAGAAATCTGTAGCAAGTATGGAATGCCTGTGCAACCGCCCGAAGAGATGGTCGCGATCGCTATTGACTCGCTTGGCAAGTCGCCGATTTATGGCACAAGAGTTCAATTGCCGGAAGACGGCAATATCAGCTGGTTTATTCACTGTGGTGAGTTCTCTGACGCGGATGACTTCTACAAGCCTGTCCATGTTCACCACCTGAGTGAAATGTTGCCTCAGGTTGTGAATTATCTTTGTCTGCCCACTGGCGCAAAATTCATCATCGATACAGCCGACTATGAAGATGTCTGGATGGCTGAGTAAGGAGTATTGAAGCCGGTTCACCACCGGTTTCGCGTTTGATTGATCCCGTGGATCAATTGGAATATCAGCGGCTTGGTCAAAGGAGTGACAACATGAAAGACGCCATTCGCTTGGGCGACTCCACCACTCACGGTGGCAAGGTCCTCGAAGCCTTCTCCCGGACTGACCTCAATGGCAAGCCGATTGCCGGTGTCGGTCACAAGGTCAGTTGCCCGTTGTGCAAAGGGATATTCCCGATTGCCGAGGGCAGCAGCACCTACACCGTCGATGGCACGCCCATCGCGCTCGATGGCATGAAAACCGCCTGTGGCGCTGCGCTGATTGCCAGTGGCCCGAAGGGTGCGGTCGTCAGCTGAGTGCTGTAATGCCGCTGACGGAGAGCCAGCGGCGTGGCGTTTGACCTTAGTGAAGAAATGTAATTTGAATGCAGTGGGCGGTAGCGGCTGCGGAGGAAGGCAATGACGTCAGGGTTTTCAAGCGAACTCAGAACTCTCTCCGCCAGAGATTTACAACGTTATCCCTCAACTGCAATTCAAGGGAGGGCAGCATCACGTCACCGTCACACTTGGACTCCCGTTCAAGTGTGACGGTGACAAAAGCAAAGCCCAGGGACGAAAGGGCGAAGTGTTGACGTGAGGTCAATACCAGAATCTGGAAGCGAGCCTGCCCGCGGAATTGGCGCATGCGCACCTGCCGGCCACGGCTTCTCAAGCCAGCAACTGCGCGATCCATTCAGCCTGTCGCGTGATCTCTCGTACCTTCGCCTCGGGCAAAGCCTGCTGCGCCCGGGCGAACTGACCGAGGGTCTTTTGCTTTTCGTTCAGTATGCGTTGCCACTTGGCCAGAAACTCCGGACTGCGTGCCTGCATCTGTAGCGGGCCGAAGTACAGTTCTTGACCGGTGTAGGTCACTGGTTCAGCGCGTTCGGCCACGATGATTTCGTAGTCGAAGCGGTTCTCCCGCAGCAGCTCTTCGCTGAGGATGCGGTAGCCGTTTTCCATCAGCCATTGGCGCAACGGTTGCTCGCCGCCGTTGGGTTGCAGGATCAGACGTTCCTCGCCGCTGAGGTGGGCCTTGCCGTTGTCGAGGATGTCACGGATGGTTTCACCGCCCATGCCGCAGATGCTGACGGCGGTGATGCCGTCGTCGGGTTTGATCGCCGCCAGACCATCCGCCCGGCGCACGCTGATGCGCTGCTGCAGATCATTCTCGCGCACGGTGCGTTCAGCCGCGTGGAACGGCGTCGCCGCAACCTCGCCAGCCACCGCCGCAGTGATCAAACCACGACGCATCAGCGCCACCGGCAGATAGCCGTGATCCGAGCCGATATCCGCCAGTCGCGCACCGGCAGGTACGTGGGCAGCCACCCGCTCGAGGCGCATGGACAATGTCTGTTCGTTCAACGGCAACCCCTTGATGGCAGGCAAAGGGGTGCGACTCTGGCGAGCAACGCCGGGCCTGTCAAATCCCGGCGACGGAATTCAATGGCCCATTGGCCGCGCTTAATGGCCAATGGGCGCTGAGGTTTAGCCGGCCAACGTTGCGTTATCGATCACGAAACGATACTTCACGTCACCCTTGAGCATGCGCTCGTAGGCGTCGTTGATCTGGTCGGCGCGGATCAGTTCGATGTCGGAAACGATGCCGTGCTCGGCGCAGAAATCCAGCATCTCCTGGGTTTCCGGGATGCCGCCGATCATCGAACCGGCAATCGTGCGGCGCTTCATGATCAGATTGAACACGTTCGGCGAAGGGTGCGAGGTGGCCGGCGCACCCACCAGCGTCAACGCACCATCTCGCTTGAGCAGCACGAGGAATGCATCGAGATCGTGCGGCGCGGCGACTGTGTTGAGGATCAAGTCGAAACTCTTGGCGTGGGCGGCCATTTCTTCGGCATTGCGCGACACCACCACTTCATCGGCACCCAGCGCTTTGGCCGCTTCGCGTTTGGATTCGGAGGTGGTGAACGCCACAACGTGGGCGCCCAGGGCGTGGGCCAGTTTGATGCCCATGTGGCCAAGGCCGCCGATGCCGACCACACCGACTTTTTTGCCCGGGCCAGCGTTCCAGTGGCGCAACGGCGAGTAGGTGGTGATGCCGGCACACAGCAGCGGTGCGACGGCGGCCAGTTGCGCTTCGGGATGACGGATGCGCAGCACGTAGCGTTCATGCACGACGATGTTTTGCGAGTAGCCGCCCAGCGTCCAGCCCGGTGCATCCGGGGTCGGGAAGTTGTAGGTGCCGATCATGCCGTCGCAGTAGTTTTCCAGCCCGCTTTCGCAGTCATCGCAATGTTTGCAGCTGTCGACGATGCAACCGACGCCGACCAGATCACCGACCTTGAAATCCGCGACGTGCGCGCCGACAGCCGAAACACGACCGACAATTTCGTGCCCCGGTACGCACGGGAACTGCGTACCGGCCCATTCCGCCCGTACCTGGTGCAGGTCGGAATGGCAGATGCCACAGAACGCGATGTCGATCTGCACATCATGGGCGGCCGGCGCGCGGCGGTTGATCTGCATCGGCTCAAGGGGTTTGTCGCCAGCGTGGGCACCATAGGCTTGAACAAGCATGGGAACATCCTCAATCGGTTTGTCGTAAGGCATTGTTGCTTGTTCAGCGCTGCGGGCAGTAGTGCATTCCTGTGCAATCCTTGCCTGATCCTGTGCGTCGTTGTGACATTGCGCGGACAGACGCTTGTGGCGTTTGCAGGTAATCTCCCGGTTCACTGACGACAACAAAATCAAAACAGGAGTCATTGATGCAACCAATCCGTCTCGGTCTGGTGGGCTACGGCAAGATCGCCCAGGATCAACACGTCCCGGCGATCAACGCCAATCCCGCTTTCCACTTGGTCTCCGTCGCCACTCAAGGCAAACCCTGCGCGGGCGTGGAGAACTTCCAGTCCTTGAGCGAGTTGCTGGAAAACGGTCCGCCGGTGGATGCGATTGCCTTCTGCACGCCGCCGCAAGGTCGTTTTGCGCTGGTGCAGCAAGCACTGGCCGCCGGCAAACACGTGCTGGTGGAAAAACCGCCGTGCGCCACCTTGGGCGAGGCGCTGGCGCTGGTCGATCAGGCTGCCGGGCAGGGCGTCAGCGCCTTGTTTGCCTGGCACTCACGCTACGCGCCCGGCATCGAAGCCGCCCGCGACTGGCTCGCCTCGTGTACCCTGCAAAGCGTGCAGATCGACTGGAAAGAAGACGTGCGCAAATGGCACCCTGGTCAGGCCTGGATCTGGCAACCCGGCGGCCTCGGCGTATTCGATCCGGGCATCAATGCCTTGTCGATCGTCACTCATTTGCTGGCGCTGCCGTTGTTTGTCGAATCGGCTGAACTGCGCGTACCGAGCAACTGCCAGTCGCCAATTGCCGCGTCGATCAAAATGTCCGACCCGCGCCGCCTCGATGTGCGCGCGGAATTTGATTTTGACCATGGGCACGATGAGCTGTGGAGCATCGAGGTGCGTTGCGCTGAGGGCGTGTTGCGCCTGGATAACGGCGGCGCGCTGTTGAGCATTGACGGTGTGCGCCAAGCGGTGTCGGAGGAAGGTGAGTACGCAGCGGTGTATCGGCATTTTCAGCAGTTGATTGGCGACAAGGCCAGTGACCTGGATGTGCAGCCGTTGCGCTTGGTGGCGGACAGTTTTTTTGTCGGCAGTCGGGTGTTGGTTGAGGCGTTTTACGACTAGTGCACGTTCAGCGCTCACCGCTACACACAACGAAAAAAGCCTGCCCTGAAAAGCAGGCTTTTCGTTTGTGGCGTGACCGTCAATGCGACGAAACATACTCCGACGCTGTGGTCGGCAATGGCAGTGCATACGTTGCCTTCATCCATTCAATCTCTGCCTGTGGCGTCCTGCCGAAGAAGCGTTTGAACTCACGACTGAATTGCGAAGCACTTTCATAGCCAACGTTGAAGGCGGCTGCCGAGGCACTCATGGCCTGGCGCAACATCAACAGGCGCGCCTGATGCAAACGCGTCGACTTCAAATACTGCATGGGTGAGGTGTCGGTCACGCTGCGAAAGTGCAGGTGGAAGTTCGGCACGCTCATGCTCGCTTCATGGGCCAGTTGCTCGACGTCGAGTCGCTGCTGATAACAACTATGGATCTTGCGGATCGCACGGGTCACTTTGCCGAAATGTCCCTGTCGGTTGAGCGCGGCGCGCATGGAGCCACCTTGCTCACCGGTCAGGATGCGGTAATAGATTTCCCGCAACAGTGCCGGCCCGAGGATTTGCGCTTCGCCGGCAACGCTCATCGCTTCCAGAAAACGCAGGGTGGTTGCCCGCAGTGAAGCGTCCATCGGCGAGGCATACATACCTTTGGGCGGGGCATCGCTTGGGCCATGCACGTCATCCACTTGCAGCATCAACTCGCTGGCCAACTGGAAATCGAGGTGCATGTAGATCGCGAGCATCGGCTCGGCCTCAGTGGCATCGGCCTCCATGGTGAAGGGGATCGGCACCGAGACCACCAGATAGTGCTGGGCGTCATAGACGTAGGTGTCCTCTCCCAGATAGCCGCGTTTGCGGCCCTGGCAGAGAATCACGATGCCGGGGTCATACAGCACCGGGGTGCGCGTCAGGGGGCGATTCGAACGCAGGAAGCGCACGCCTTCGAGGGCGCTGAGATTGTAGCCTTCGATCGGTGCGAGGGCTTTCATGAGCTGCACCATGCGCGCGGTGCCTGCATCGACCTGCGTCATCACATCCTCTCTCAGTGATCGGTGGACCGGCTCAGCGCTTCCCATTGGTCAATCTCGCTGGCTGCATTTTTCAGTTTGTCACGGACCAGACGCAAGGCGTCACTGCCCAATAGCAAGTGGGCCGGTGGTGTCGGGCTGGCGATGATCTGCAGCATCGCTTGGGCAGCCTTTTGCGGGTCGCCGAGTTGCTTGCCGCTTTTCTCTTCGCGGGCTTTGCGGATCGGATCGAAACTGGCGTCATAGTCGGCAATGCTGCGCGCGGTGCGTTGCATCGAACGGCCCGCCCAATCCGTGCGGAACGAACCCGGTGCGACGGCAGTGACGAAGATGTTGAACGGCTGCAGCTCCTTGCTCAGGGTATCGGAGATCCCTTCGAGCGCAAATTTGCTACCGCAGTAGTAAGCGATGCCCGGCATGGTAATGGTGCCACCCATGGAGGTGATATTGAGGATGTGCCCCGCACGACGCTGGCGAAAGAAGGGCAGAAACGCTTTGATCACCGCCACCGCGCCGAACACGTTGACGTCGAATTGACGATGCATGTCTTGCAGCGGTGATTCTTCGCAAATGCCTTCGTGGCCATATCCGGCGTTGTTGACCAAAACGTCGACGGGACCGTGAGTGGCTTCGACTTGCGCAACGACGCTGTCGATACGCTCGAAATCAGTGACGTCCAGCACCACCCCGTAAGCGTTGTCCGGGGACAGTGCCTGGAAGTTTTTCAGGTCGGTTTCATTGCGCACAGTGCCGATGACACGGTGGCCGTTGGCAATAGCTTCTTTGGCCAGCGCATGGCCGAAACCGCTGCTGACGCCGGTGATGAACAGGGTTTTAGCGTGAGTCATGTCGAGCTCCCATTGGGTCAGGTCTGAGTCCATGGTAGCGATCAGCAAACGGGGGTACCTATGCCGGTTTATCTTCGAGCATTGCCTATTCCTATCGGGCTGAACTTCGACGACGGACGCCATTAAACAGAAAAAGACTGCCGTGACGGACGCGCCTCGATACGAGGTCAAGAGTGACAGGACCGCTCCCCGAAGATAGTAACGGCGTGCTCGTTTCAGCTCGTGCGCGCGAATTGTCTCGCAACAGACACCGGCTTCACATTCCTTCGTGGCTGGTCGACAATGCGCGCTCTGTTCCGGGGTAGTTCAGCGGTGGAACACTCGGCTCTTAACCGGGTGGGCGCTGGTTCGAATCCAGCCCCCGGACCCATTACATTGCAGGGTCACAAGGAAGTATGTCCAGGGACGACGGTGAGTTCGGCGAGCACGATGGCGTGAATGCAGGTTATGCGGTGTTCCAGCTCTCACGAGCATTGACCGCTACACAGCGCGACGCTGACCCGCAGGCACGCGACCGGGTCGAGCGCTGGCAGCGGGTGGTCGAACACCTGATGCAGGGCAGCGCACAGTACGGTTCACGTGTGCCGTTCGCCGATTTTCCGCAGTGGGTCACGCTGGACGTGGCGACGGGTGGATTTGCCACCGGGCAACTTCTGGCTGGTGGCGCTTTGACTTCATATGAGCGCCACTTGGCCGCGTCGATCCCCGGCATCCGTCCCAGTCATGAACGGTTCGATCTCAACATCTGGCATCTATCGGATGTGGGCGTCGCAACGCTGCAAGAGCGTTTGGCGAACGGAACCTATCAAATTGATGTTCCGGAGGAAGCCGCACTGCTGACAGTGTCATGGCTTTTGCGGCATCAGCGTACTGACGAGGCGCGAACGCTGATCGAGCAGATCGCGCCTTTTTTCGATCGCCTGCGTTTCTTCCCGACTGCCGTTGACGAGCGGCCGATTTCCACGGTTGAGGTGCATGTTTTTGATAGCGCCAGTGTCAGGCAGCGGCTGAACCGGCAATTGGCTCAACCGCGTCTGGCCGTCCAAAAGCATGTGGTTGAAAATCGTCTGCCTCTCTACGACGCTGCAGTCTCACTGTTTCTTTTGACCTGTCAGGATGGCTGGCCTTGCAGACATTTTCCTGAAGGCTGGTTCGAACGCGCAACGGCACTCGAGGCGCAGATCGCTCGGAACTGTAGCGTTGAGCGCCGCGTCAACGGTCCCTTCAAAAACCGGGCGGCGGAACTGTTTGCTTTGCTCGGTCAGTGTTTGCGCGATCAAGCATCATTAACGGGCCGCCAGGTCGGTCGCATCCGGCGCATTGTTGATGACTTTGTGGCCAAACACGGGCATCCCGATTCCGCCGCACATTCCCTTAAACGAGCAGAGCAGCGCCAACATGTGGCGGCCCCCGGGCATCATTTGATCGCCCGCGCTGTCTCGGCACGTCTGGCAAGTTACCCGGGTTCGGACGGCGTCAGTGACTTTTCGCCGCTGCTTGAACCGATCACCGATGAGGAGGCGAAGCGTCACCGGCTGACCCTTGGTGTGATGATTCCGCCTGCGGTTCGCCGTCGCCTCGAGCGTTGCCGCAAGGGGACCATTGCCGAGTTGATTGATCATGGCTTGATCTCATCCGCCGATACCGTGGCGCAGGTTCTGCCTGCAATGACAGCGCAAATCTGTAGCAGCGTATACCGGGACGGGATGCTGCAGTCGTTGGCGGGGGCAACGTATCGCGCCT
This sequence comes from Pseudomonas sp. B21-041, assembly GCF_024748675.1. Taxonomy (NCBI): domain Bacteria; kingdom Pseudomonadati; phylum Pseudomonadota; class Gammaproteobacteria; order Pseudomonadales; family Pseudomonadaceae; genus Pseudomonas; species Pseudomonas sp. B21-041. The sequence goes on along the minus strand of NZ_CP087175.1, from coordinate 3,627,894 downwards.
TCCGTCGTCGGCGCTCGTTGCTGCTGCTTAACCTGCAAAGTCAGGTCAAAATTGCCGAGCTGCCGTGGGTCGCGGCTTTAGAGGGTGAGCGTGAGGCGAGTGCTATTTCCGCTACGGGTGCCAGGCAGGCGTTGGTCGAGGCCTCTGCAATGACCCTGTCGGCGTTTCCGCAGGCCATTCTTCCGAACAAGCTACTGCAGGAGTTTGTTTCACTGGCTGAAACGGCGAAGCTGGATCTTCCTTTCGTCGATGAGGTGGCGGCTGACATTTTCATGGGCGCGTTCTCCAACAAGTTCGCGAGAGCGGCCAGGCAATCGGCCAGATTTATGGCCGGGACGCTTTACGCTCGTTATTACGACATTGATACGGATGGCCTGGCAGGCCTTCCCGATCAGCGCCGATCACGGCGCAGAAGTAACAGCCGTGATGCATTGGCGACGCTGTGCGCGCAGCGTGCAAACGCCACCTTTGGCACGTGGCGGCCAGCGGTCAACGGCACGATACTCGAACAGCAGCAGATTCTGACGACGCAAAACCTCGCGCTCCTGTTCGGCGAATTGAACCTGAAAACACTGCTGCATCATCGTTTGAGCGCGCTGGCGCTGGCGTGCTTCGAGTGGATTTGCAAGCGGCAACAAATGCACATCACGCATTACCATGCGCGTCTGGTGATGTTGAAAAACACGGCGTATGCCTGGCGTCAGATGATGTTTTACTTGTCGATGCTGGATGGCGAGCTCTTGCGTGCTGCACTCAACAGCGTCGAGTCACATTTTGCAGCGCAATCCAGCGAATTCCGCGAAAGGTTTCTGCCTGCCATGATTGGCTTGCGTGTTGCCGCTGCCGGGCATCGGCTGACCTTGAATCGCCAGAAAGAAGAGGGCGCGAGGGTTTTTCTGGGATGGACCATTGAGCGACACTGGTTAATGCCTTTGTAACGCCTGCCGATCTGCCAGTGCGCGGCCACCAGCCTGCGCCGGAAAGCAGGGTGGTGGGTCAGAGACTTCCTTTCAGAAACGATCGAGCCTGTAATGTTCGTTGAGTGGTAGCCGGCAGGCCTCTTTTGCAGTCGCAGGCAAAACCATCCGCACCACCATCTCCGCCGTCACCGCCGCCTGTGTCAGCCCCAGATGCTGATGCCCAAAAGCAAGCAACACCTTGCCCCCACACACCTGATCAATCACCGGTAATGAATCGGGCAATGACGGTCGAAAACCCATCCACGGCGTCGCTGCTTCAGCATTCAGATCCTGGCGAAACAAACCCTGACTCAACCGGTGCAATTGCCACGCACGCTCCATGCTGGGTGGTTTCTCCAGTCCGGCGAATTCAACCGTGCCGGCCAGGCGCAACCCTTCGGACATTGGCGTCATGATGAATTTGCGCTCCAGCGAGGTCACGGGGAAGGGCAGTCGGTCGTGTTCCTGCGGCAGCATCAGGTGATAGCCGCGCTCGGTGTCCAGTGGGACTTTTTTGCCGGTGAGGGCGGCGGTGAGTTTTGCTGAATGTGCGCCGCAGGCGATCAGGACGCGGCTTGCAGTCAGGCCGCCATTGCCAGTGGTCAGCGTAACCCCGTGCTCCTGCACGTAGCCGCCCTGAACCTGTTGCTGGACAAAACTCACGCCGCTGGCCTTGGCCGCTTCGACCAGTTCGCACACCACGCGGAAGGGATCGATAAAGTGCCCGGTGCGTGGAAAGAACAAACCGCCCTGGATCTGTTCACTGAGTTGCGGCGCGGTTTCGCGGATGGCGCCGGCCTGCCAGTAATCGACCGGTACCTGCTGCTGATGCAGGCGATCCTGTAATGCCTGGATGGCCTGACGCGATTCGGGGCGTTCGAACACCAGCAGCGAACCATCGATCTTCAGCAAGTCCGGCCTCTGGATGTCGGCGAGCAAGCGCTGCCAGGCGTCCAGGCTGTTTTCATTGAGCGCGCGCAAACCCGCCACGGTGTTCTGAAAAGGCGTCGGGCGCAGATTCAGCAGCAGGCGGGTGAACCATGGCAGGGCGCGCGGCAGGTATTTCCAGTCCAGACGCAACGGCCCCATCGGGTCCATCAGCATGGCCGGCAGGCGCTTGAGGATGGACACGTCGGCAATCGGAAACACCTGCTCGGTCGCCAGATGCCCGGCGTTGCCGAACGAGGCGCCGTGGCCGGGTTGCTGCTGATCGATCACGACCACGCGCAACCCTTGGCGAGCCAGACGCAGTGCGCAGGCGACGCCGATGATGCCGGCGCCGACCACGGCGATGTCGTGGGAGCCGTTATTCGCCATGGTGCTGCGCTTCCCTTTGGCCATTGAGCAGACGGCGCAATTGCAGCGGATTGGCCTGTTTCAGTGCAGTAGGCAGCAAGCTGTCCGGGAAGTCCTGATAGCAGACCGGGCGCAGGAAACGCAGGATCGCCGCGGTACCGACCGAAGTCGTGCGGGCGTTGGAGGTGGCCGGGAAAGGCCCGCCATGCACCATCGCGTCACACACCTCGACGCCGGTTGGCCAGCCGTTGACCAGCAACCGGCCGGCCTTGCGCTCCAACGTCGGCAGTAATGCACGCGCCTGTTGCAGGTCTTGGTCATCCAGATGCAGTGTCGCGGTCAATTGGCCCTCCAGATGTTCGGTCACCTGGCGAATTTCCGCTTCACTGCCGCATTGCACGATCAGCGCCGCCGCACCGAACGCTTCGGCTTGCAGGCGCTGATCGGCGAGAAAGTCTGCGGCTTCGGTCACGAATACATGGGCCTGGCATTGATTCGGGCCGTTGGCGCTCAAACCAACACCTGTGATGTTCGCACTGGCATTTTCGGCCAGCGCATTCACGGCAGACTCGTAAGCACTGAAGATGCCGGGTGTCAGCATCGTCTGCGCGGGGCTGCGTTGAATCAGCTCGGCGGTGGCGGCGATGAACTTGTCCAACGCGGGTCCTTTCAAGGCAATCACCAAGCCCGGATTGGTGCAAAACTGGCCCGCGCCCAATGTCAGCGAAGCCACAAACCCTTCAGCCAACGCCTGCGTGCGATTGCCCAGCGCCGCCGGAAACAGCAGCACCGGATTGATCGAACTCATTTCCGCGTACACCGGAATCGGCTCGGGCCGCGCTTGCGCCGCTTGCATCAGCGCCAGACCACCGCTACGCGAGCCGGTGAAACCCACTGCTTTAATCCGTGGATCCGTGACCAGCGCAATGCCCACTTCGCGGCCGGAACCGTACAGCAACGAGAACACGCCTTCCGGCAAACCACAGTTTTTTACCGCCCGAGCGACGGCGCGGCCGGCCAGTTCGCTGGTGCCGGGATGCGCACTGTGCGCCTTGACGATCACCGGGCAACCGGCGGCCAGTGCCGATGCGGTGTCACCGCCGGCCACGGAGAACGCCAGGGGGAAATTGCTCGCGCCAAACACCGCGACCGGCCCCAGCGCGATCTGCCGTTGACGCAGATCGGCGCGCGGCAACGGCTGGCGTTGCGGCTGCGCGCTATCGACACGCACATCCAGCCATTCACCGGCGCGGACCGTGCGAGCGAACATTCTCAGTTGTTGGCAAGTACGCCCGCGTTCACCTAGCAGACGCGCGTGCGGCAGGCCGGTTTCGGCGTGGGCACGGTCGATCAGTTCATCTCCGAGGCCTTCGATTTCTTCGGCAATGCATTGCAGGAATTCAGCGCGGACATTCAGGGTTGTCTCGCGATAAACATCGAACGCTGCCCAGGCCAGCGCGCAGGCCTGTTCGACATGCTCGGCCGCTCCACCGGCGTACGCCGGTTCCAGCGTTTCATTCGTAGCCGGATTGATCCCGCGAATGGCGCTGCGATTGCCGGCAATCATGTGTTGCCCGATCAGCATGTGGCCCGTCAAAGTCATGGTGTCTTCCTGATAAAAAGAGGGAGGCCTGCCGCGAATCACAAGGCTTCGCGGCAGGTGAGGGGGACGTGATCAGGCGAAGTCCTGTTCCGCCGACCAGTTCTCGTACCAGTGACGGAACAGCGAATACTGCTTCTCGGCATACCGCCGCTGCGAGTCGCTCAACGCATCGGTTTCGTTGAAGTGCAGGGTGTATTCCTTGTCGCCGTTGAGCACCATCAGGTGTTTGTAATACAGCACCAGGTCGCAGCCTTCATCGAACGACGACAGCACCGCCAGCGCCGATTCCAGTTCCCGCGCCTGACGCCGGGCCTTGGCGTCACCTTTGGCCGCTTGCTTGCTCAGGGCGACCAGTTGCAGCACCTCGCGGGGCAGGGCGTTGCCGATGCCGGTGATGGCGCCGGTGGCGTTGCAGTTGACGAAACCGTGCACCACTTGCGTGTCGACACCGACCATCAGGGTCACGTCATCGTCCTTGGAGGTGATGTTTTCGGCGGCGTAACGCAGGTCGGCGCCACCGCCGAATTCCTTGAAGCCGATCAGGTTCGGGTACTCGCGGCGCAGTTCGAAGAACAGATCCGCGCGGGTGGCAAAGCCGTAGTAAGGGCTGTTGTAGATCACCGCCGGCAAATTTGGCGCGGCTTGCAGAATCGCGGCGAAATGGGCCTTTTGCGCGGTGACCGAAGCGCCGCGAGACAGCACGCGGGGAATCACCATCAAACCCTGCGCGCCGACTTTCGCCGCATGGGCCGCGTGGGAAACCGCTTCGCGTGAGTTCACCGCGCCAGTGCCCACGATCGTCGGAATACCCGCCGCGACCAGACGCGCCACGCCTTCCTGACGCTCGGCCTCGGTCAGCAGCGGCCAGTCGCCCATCGAACCGCAATAAACTACGGCGCTCATGCCGATGTCGATCAGCTCGCGACCTTTGGCCACCAGCGCGTCGAAGTCCGGTTTGCGCTGGGCGGTGCACGGTGTCATCAGGGCCGGCATGCAACCGGTGAAGATGTTGTCGCTCATTGTTTTAACTCCTTGGCACATCATTCAAATTGAGGTGAAAAGTCAGCGTGGCGGTTCAGATGCCCCACGCGAACGGGTCTGCTTCGTCGATCAGCAAGGTGCTGTCGGCGGTCATGTAGGCGCGGCCGGTGATGTACGGGCGGATGCGTTCGCCTTGCCATTCGAAGCGACCTTCGAACTGGCTGCCGGTGATGCTTGCCTGCACCCAGGTTGCGCCGGGTTGCAGCTTGCCGTCGGCGGCCAGACAGGCGAGTTTGGCGCTGGTGCCGGTGCCGCACGGGGAGCGGTCGTAGGCTTTGCCGGGGCACATGACGAAGTTGCGGCTGTCGGCCTGATCGTCATCGGCGAACAGTTCGATGTGATCGATCACCGCGCCGTCCTCGCCGTAAATGCCTTGGTCTTCGAGGGCCTTGAGCATCGCCCAGGTGTACGCCGTGAGGTGTTCGACGTTGTCCATGGTCAGCGTCTGGCCGTGCTCGGAAACGAGGAAGAACCAGTTGCCGCCATAGGCGATGTCGCCCAATACGCGGCCGAACCCCGGCACATCCACCGACACTTGTTTGCGATGGCGATAAGCGGGGACGTTGCCCAGGGTGACGGTTCCGTCGTCATGCAACGTGGCGCTGACCGGGCCGACCGGGGTGTCGATTTTGTGCTCGCCCGGTTCGATTTGCCCCAGGTACTGCAGCGAGTTGATCAGGCCGATGGTGCCGTGGCCGCACATGCCGAGGTAGCCGGCGTTGTTGAAGAAGATCACCCCGCAAGTGGCGTCCGCCGAGACCGGTTCGCAATACAACGCGCCGACCAGCACATCGTTGCCGCGCGGTTCCAGCAGACAGGCGCGGCGCCATTGATCATGTTGAGTGCGCAGCGCATCGCGCTTCTCGACCATGCTGTTGCCGGGCAGCTCGGGGAAGCCTTTCATTACCAGGCGCGTCGGTTCACCGCCGGTGTGGGAATCAATCACGTGTACTCGTTTCATGAACATGTCCCGTTGGATGATTTCAATAGGCGCCGGCAGGGCGCGCAGAGACGGTCGAGGCGGGGGAAGCGATTTCGCTGTCCTCGTCGTCCTCTTCCAGGCGCAGCAGATGCGCCGGTACACCGGTCGCCGCGCCCCAGTAGTAAATGCCGGTGGCACACGCCGCGACGACAAGGGTGTCGAATGGATGGGCAAGGATGCCGAGGCCACCGAAGGTGCCGAGTTTCGACAGCACGATGGTCACCGCGTAGAAGGCGATCAGCCACGCCGAGGAGCGCACTTGGCTGGCCAGATTCAGGTGAGCGGTTGGCACAAATCGACCGCAGAGCAGGTAGACCACGAACATCAGGATCTGCAGACCGAGCAGCCACGACACGGTGCTCCAGCCCGACCAGTAGACGATCAGCGCGGCGATGATGAACGACACCGGCCCGAGCACGCCCATGCACTTGACCCGGAACGGCCGTGGCATGTCCGGCGCATTGCGGCGCAGCGCAGCCACCGACACCGGCGCCACGGCGTAGCTCAACACCAGCGCAGCGGAGACCACGTTGATCAGCGCCTCCCACGACGGGAACGGCAACGTCCAGAACACCGACAGGGCGAAGGTCAGCCACAGCGCCGGGCGCGGGATGCCGGACTTTTCATCGATGTGGGTGAAGACCTTGAAGAAGGTCCCGGTCTGCGCCCAGCCATAGATCACTCGCGGGGTCGCGTTCATGTAGATGTTGCCGCAGCCGCTCGGCGAGATCACCGCATCGGCGACCACCAGATACGCCAGCCAGCCCACGCCCAGCGCCAGCGCGATGTCGCGATACGGCAGGGCAAATTCCTTGCTGATTCCGGCCCAGCCGTTGGCGAGCATTTCCGTCGGGATGCTGCCGAGAAAGGCCATTTGCAGCAGCACGTAAATCAGTGTCGACAGCAGCACCGAGAGGATCAACGCAATGGGAATGGTGCGCTGCGGATTCTTCACTTCACTGGCCACCGAGATGATCGGCGTCAGGCCCAGATACGCGAAAATGATGCCACCCGCCGACACGGCCATCTCGACGCCGGACAGGCCAAACGGGGCAAAGCCTTGCACCTCGAAGTTGGCCGGTTTGAAGAAGGTGAACAGCACCCCGATCACCAGCAGCGGCACGATGAACTTGAACACGCTGACCAGATTATTGGCCTTGGCGAAGGTTTTCACGCTGCGGTAGTTGAGCAGGAAGAACACGCACAACAGCCCGAACTGCACCAGCCAGCCGAGAATCGTCGGATCGCCGGTGCCAGCTTTGGACAGGCCGGGAAACCACGCCGCTGCGTATTGGCGCGAAGCGACCACTTCGATGGCGACCAGACTGGAAAACGCAATCAGGGTGATGAAACCCATCAAGTAGCCGAGCAGCGGCCCATGGGAGTAAACCGGATAACGCACCACGCCGCCGGCGCGCGGTAATGCGGCGCCCAGTTCGCAGTAAACGATGCCCAGCATCAACACGGCGAAGCCGCCCAGCAGCCAGGAAAAAATCCCCGCCGGGCCGGCAATGGCGGACACATGACTGGCCGCGAACAACCAGCCGGAACCGAAGATCGCCCCCAGCCCGATAAATGTGAGGTCGATCAGTGAAAGCTGTTTTTTGAACTTGCCTTGGCCTGACATGGCATCGCCTTCTTGTGAGTTATTGGATAGGCAGTTGTGTCACTGGGACGGCCAGACTTTGAACTCATCGACCTCGCGGCGATTGATGTTTTTTGCTGGCTTCGATGACGAAATCAGCACAATGACGCCGATAAAACATGGCCCTCGACACGCCGCGAACGATGCTGCAATCTGCGGGCGAACGGCGCATGGCGGGCATTTGGTCTGTCCACGTTACGAGGGGAATCTTTGATGCAGCAGGCGTTTTCGATCCTGGCTCAAGGCATGAATGGCCAGCGTCCGCAGACACTGGAGGAACTCTTGGCCGGCGCGGCGCTGTTGTTGCCGATGCTTGATGTGATCCCCAATGCGGCGATTTTCATCAAGGATGTGCAGGCCCGTTACGTGCTTGCCAACCGCACGCTGGTGCAGCGCTGTGGCTTGAAGGATTTGCGTCCGTTACTGGGCAAGACCAGCGCACAGGTGTTTCCGGCGCAACTCGGGCCGGGCTACACAGAGCAGGATCGCAAGGTGCTGGAGGAGGGTTTTGTGCTGGAGGATCAGCTCGAACTGCATCTGTACGGCAGCCGCGAACCGGGGTGGTGCCTGACGCACAAGCAGCCACTGTATAACCGTGACGGGGTGATTATCGGTCTGGCGGGGATTTCGGTGGACCTGCAATCGGCCAGTGAAACCCACCCGGCATTCGAGCGGCTGGCGGCTGTCGATGAGCATATTCGCGCGAATTTCAATCGCCGCGTGACCCTCGGTGAACTGACCCGCATCGCTGGCATTTCCGTGGCGCAACTGGAGCGTTACTGCAAACGGGTATTCCACCTGACGCCACGGCAGATGATCCAGAAAGTACGCCTGGAGCACGCGCATCGATTGCTGCACACCGACCTGCCGATAACGGACGTGGCGCTGCAATGCGGCTACACCGATCACAGCGCGTTCACGCGCCAGTTCAAGGCGTCGACCGGGTTTACGCCACGCGAGTATCGGCAGGCCACTTCACCCTGATCAAGTGGCCATTGAAGATCAATGCAGGCGCTGCCGAACCTTCGGCAACTCCTGCGTCGGCCTGGGCCGACCTGCGGCGCTTGTCAGGAAAGTCCTACAGGAGTACAAATGTACTCCATGACGAACCTGACTCCCCGCCGTACTGCCATTCTGACTTTTATCCGCGATCGAATCGCCGAACACGGTCAGCCCCCAAGCCTCGCTGAAATCAGCGAGGCTTTTGGTTTTGCCTCGCGCAGCGTGGCGCGCAAGCATGTGCTTGCGCTCACCGAAGCCGGGTTTATCGAGGTCAATCCGCATCAGGCCCGGGGCATTCGCCTGCTCGGGCAGCCGGCACGCCCGGAATTGCTCGACATCCCCGTGCTCGGCCGCGTCGCTGCCGGTGCGCCGATTGGCGCCGATGCCGACATCCATAGCCGCTTGCTGCTCGACCCGGCGCTGTTCTCCCGCACGCCCGATTACATGCTGCGGGTGCAGGGCGATTCGATGATCGAGGACGGCATTCTCGACGGCGATCTGGTCGGCGTGAAGCGCAATCCCGAGGCGCTCAACGGCCAGATCGTCGTAGCGCGCCTCGACGGTGAAGTCACCATCAAACGCTTCGAACGGCTGGGCGATGCCGTGCGCCTGTTGCCGCGCAACCCGGCGTATCAGCCGATTGTCGTGCGTGACGATCAAGATCTGGCCATCGAAGGGGTGTTTTGCGGTCTGGTGAGGCAAGGCTGATGGGCGCCGTCGTTGCGTTGGATACGCTGTTCAATGGCGGCCAGGTCTGGAAAGGCCGCCCTGCGCCACCGGCCGCCAGCCCGCAGCCGACCGGCCACGCCGCGCTGGACGCGGCACTGCCCAGCGGTGGCTGGCCGGAAGCGGCGTTGAGCGAAATCCTCCTGGCCGGTCCCGGTGTCGGCGAACTGCAGCTAGTCTGGCCGACGCTGGCGCGGTTGTCGGCGGCGGGCGAGCGCATCGTGCTGGTGGCGCCGCCGTTCGTGCCGTACCCGCAGGCGTGGGCAAGCGCCGGGGTCGATCTGCGCCAGTTGTCGGTGATCCAGGCCACCGAGCGCGATGCCTTGTGGGCGGCGGAACAATGTTTACGTTCGGGCAGTTGCGGCGCGGTGCTGTGCTGGCCGCACAAGGCTGATGATCGCGCGTTGCGCCGTTTGCAGGTGGCGGCGGAAACCGGTCAGACCCTGGCGTTTGCCTGGCGGCCGTTGAGCGAAGCGATCAACCCGTCACCGGCGGCGTTACGCATTGCCATCGACGCCAGACCTGCACAGTTGCGCGTACTCAAGTGCCGTGGCGGGCTGGCGCGTACGGCACCGATTGCCTTTGCTGTGGGGCACTGAGGTCACCATGCGCTGGGTGTGTATCCTGTTTCCGCAATTGGCTCTGGACGCCGTGCTGCGTCAGCGGCCCGATCCCGATGAACCGTTGGTGCTGCTTAACGGCCCGGCCCAGCGCCGGGTGTTGCAAGCGGTCAATCCGGCGGCGCGCAAGCTTGGTTTGCGCGCAGGCCAGTCGATGACCGCCGCCCAGGCCATGAGCAAAGGCTTTGCCACGGCTGATTACGAGGCCGCCGAGGTCGAACATTGGCAGCAGTTTCTCGCCGCGTGGGCCTACCGTTTCAGCTCGCAGGTCAGCGTGCATTACCCGCGCACCGTGGTGTTCGAGATCGAATCGAGCCTGGGTCTGTTCGGTTCGTGGGCGCAGTTCGAAGCACGACTGCGCCGGGAACTGACTGATCTGGGTTTCCGCCATCGCATCGTCGCGGCACCGAATCCCGTGGCGGCGCGGGTGCTGGCCAACGCCTATGACGGCTTGGTGGTGCCGGACGGCGAGGCCTTGCAGCATCATCTCGGTCAGTTGCCCGTCGACCGCGTCGGTCTGGAACCCGCAGTGGCCACGGCGTTATCACGTATGGGCCTGCGCAATCTCAGTCAGGTGCAGAGCCTGCCGCGTCAGGCGCTGGCCCGGCGCTTCGAAGCGCAGATGCTCAAGCATCTCGACACGCTGTTCGGCGCGCGGCCATTGGCGCTGGCGTTTTACCTGCCGCCGGATCGTTTCGACGTACGCATCGAACTGAATTTCGACGTGCAGTCCCATCAGGCACTGTTGTTCCCGTTACGCCGTTTGACCGGCGATCTGTCGGCGTTCCTCTGCGGGCGTGACAGCGGCGTGCAGCGTTTCGATCTGCACCTGGAACACGCCGGGCTGCCGGACAGCATCATCAAGGTCGGCCTGCTCAGCGCCGAACGTGATCCGGCGATGCTCTTCGAACTGGCCCGTGGCCGGCTGGAACAAGTGCAAGTCGAGGCGCCCGTGCGCGGCTTTCGTCTGCGCGCCGAGGACCTGCCGAGTTTCGTGCCGCAGTTTCAGCAACTGTTCGACGACCGTCCGCAGCAGACCTTGCCGTGGGAGCAGTTGCGCGAACGCCTGCGTGCGCGCTTGGGCGATGACGCGGTGCAGGGGTTGCGTTTTCAGGCCGATCATCGTCCCGAGTGCGCGTGGCAGCACGGCGTTGATAAACAACGCTGCGCAGGCTTGCCGAACGTGCATCGTCCGGGCTGGTTGCTCGGCGAGCCACAAAGCGTGGCGGAAGGTTCGGCGCGGATTCTCATGGGCCCGGAGCGCATCGAATCCGGCTGGTGGGACGGTGACGACGTGCGCCGTGATTATTACCTGATCCAGAATCGCGCCGGACAGCAGGGCTGGGCTTATCGGGCGGTGGGTGAGGGCGGTCCGCTGTGGCTGCAAGGCTGGTTTGCATGAACGACGGTTATGCCGAACTGCACTGCCTGTCGAACTTCAGTTTTCAGCGCGGTGCGTCCAGTGCGCTGGAACTGTTCCAGCGCGCAAAAAAGCACGGCTATCAGGCACTGGCGATCACCGATGAGTGCACGCTGGCCGGAATCGTTCGGGCTTGGCAAGCGGCGAAATCGGTGGAGCTACCGCTGGTCATCGGCAGCGAAGTGCGTATCGAAAACGGCCCGAAACTGGTGCTGCTGGTGGAGAATCTGGCGGGCTATCAAGCGCTTTGCGGCCTGATCACCCGCGCCCGACGGCGCACGCAGAAAGGCCAGTATCAGGTGCTGCGCGAAGACTTCGCCGAGCCGTTGCCGGGGTTGCTGGTGTTGTGGGTGCCGGACTCGCTTGATGACGTGGAGGAGGGTCGATGGCTGCAGCAGACCTTTGGCGAACGGTTGTGGCTGGCGGTGCAATTGCATCGTGGCCAGGACGATCAGCAGCGGTTGGCGGCGATGTTGGGGCTGGCCGCCGAGTTGCAGATTCCTGCCGTGGCCAGCGGCGATGTGCACATGCATGCCCGTGGCCGGCGTGCCTTGCAGGACACCATGACTGCGATCCGTCATCACGTGCCGGTGGCCGAGGCGGGGTTACGCCTGCATCCCAATGGCGAACGGCATTTACGCAGTGTCGAAGTGTTGCGCGAGTTGTATCCGCAGGCTCTGCTGGATGAGTCGATGAGCCTGGCCCGGCGCTGCACCTTCGACCTGGGCGAGTTGCGTTATCAGTATCCGAAAGAACTGGTGCCGGAGGGGCACAGCGCCAGTTCCTGGCTACGGCATCTGACCGAAGAGGGCATCGCTTGGCGCTGGCCACAGGGGCCGCAAGGCAAAGTGCTCAAGCAGATCGACGATGAACTGAAGCTGATCGCCGAACTCGGTTACGAAAGCTACTTTCTCACCGTGCACGATGTGGTGCACTTCGCCCGCGAGCAGAAGATTCTGTGTCAGGGCCGTGGTTCGGCAGCCAACTCGGCGGTGTGTTTTGCCTTGGGCATCACCGAAATCGACCCGGATCGCACCACGCTGCTGTTCGAACGCTTCATGTCCAAGGAGCGCAACGAGCCGCCGGACATCGACGTCGATTTCGAGCACGAGCGCCGCGAAGAAGTCCTGCAATACGTGTTTCGCCGTTACGGCCGTGGTCGTGCGGCGCTGACGGCGGTGGTCAGCACCTACCACGCTGCCGGCGCGGTGCGCGACGTGGCCAAGGCCTTGGGCCTGCCGCCGGATCAGATCAACGCACTGGCTGATTGCTGCGGCCACTGGAGCGATGAAACACCGCCGGTCGCGCGTTTGCTCGAAGGCGGTTTCGACCCGGACAGCCCGGTGCTGCGCCGGGTGCTGAGTCTGACCGGGCAGTTGATCGGCTTCCCCCGGCACCTGTCGCAGCATCCCGGCGGCTTTGTGATTTCCGAGCAGCCGCTGGACACGCTGGTGCCGGTGGAAAACGCCGCCATGGCCGAGCGCACGATCATTCAGTGGGACAAGGATGACCTCGATGCAGTCGGCCTGCTCAAGGTGGATATTCTCGCCCTCGGCATGCTCAGCGCGATTCGCCGCTGCTTCGACCTGCTGCGCCACCATCGCAATCTGGATCTGAGCCTGGCGACGATTCCAGCCGAAGACAAACCGACCTACGACATGATCAGCCGCGCCGACACCATCGGCGTGTTCCAGATCGAGTCGCGGGCGCAGATGTCGATGCTGCCGCGCCTGAGACCGGCGAAGTTCTACGATCTGGTGATTGAGGTGGCCATCGTCCGCCCGGGACCGATTCAGGGCGGGATGGTGCATCCGTATCTGCGTCGCCGGAACAAGGAAGAAGAGGAAACCTACCCGTCACCAGAGCTCAAGGTTGTTCTGGAAAGAACCCTCGGCGTGCCGCTGTTTCAGGAACAGGTGATGCAGATCGCCATCGTCGCCGCCGATTACAGCCCCGGCGAGGCTGATCAGTTGCGTCGCTCGATGGCTGCGTGGAAACGCCACGGCGGACTGGAACCGCACAAGGAACGCCTCGCCGCCGGCATGAAGAAGAACGGCTACACGCCGGAGTTCGCCGCGCAGATTTTCGAACAGATCAAAGGCTTCGGCAGCTACGGTTTTCCCGAGTCCCACGCCGCCAGTTTTGCCTTGCTGACTTACGCCAGTTGCTGGCTCAAGTGCCACGAACCGGCGGCGTTCGCCTGCGCGTTGATCAATAGCTGGCCAATGGGCTTCTACAGCCCGGACCAGATCCTCCAGGATGCGCGCCGGCATCAGTTGCAGATCCGCCCGGTCGACGTGCGCGCCAGTGACTGGGATTGCAGCCTGGAAACCACCACGACGGTGCAACCGGCGATTCGCATGGGCCTGCGGATGATCAAGGGCTTTCGCGAGGACGATGCCCGGCGCATCGAAGCGGCGCGGGCGCGCGGGGCATTTGCCGATGTCGCCGACCTGGGCGAGCGGGCGGCGCTCGACAGTCGGGCGCAGGCGTTGCTCGCCGATTCCGGGGCGTTGCGTGGCCTGGCCGGACATCGGCATCGGGCGCGCTGGGAAGTCGCCGGGGTGCAGAAACAGTTGGGTCTGTTTGCCGGGTTGCCGAGTCAGGAGGAGCCGGAGGTGGTACTACCTAAACCCAGCGTTGGCGAGGATCTGCACGCCGATTACAGCACCGTCGGCACCACGTTGGGGCCGCATCCGCTGGCACTGTTGCGCGGCGAACTCAAAGCCCGGCGCTGCCGCAGTTCGCAGGAGTTGCTTGAAGTCGAACATGGCCGACCGGTGAGCATCGCCGGGCTGGTGACGGGACGGCAACGACCGGGCACCGCCAGTGGTGTGACCTTCGTCACCCTGGAAGACGAATTCGGCAACGTCAACGTGGTGGTCTGGCGTGATCTGGCCGAGCGTCAGCGGCAAGTACTGGTCGGTTCGCAATTGCTCAAGGTCGATGGCCGCTGGGAGCGCGAAGGCGAAGTGCGCCACCTGATCGCCGGCCGCCTGAGCGACCTCAGCTCGCTGCTCAATGGCATCCGCGTGCAGAGCCGCGATTTCCATTAGCGCGCCCTGAACTGATCGTTCCCACGCTCTGCGTGGTAACGCCTCCCGTGACGCTCCGCGTCACAGCGGACGCGGAGCGTCCGTGGCTGCATTCCCACGCAGAGCGTGGGAACGATCAAGTCCGGAACAGCCAATTCACTGGCGTCAAAAAAACCTGTCACGAATGATGGCACTTTGTCATAATGCCGCCCCTTTTCAGCTCCCGCTGCGCATTGTCGTGCCGGGACATCCCCGTTTTTCAAAGGAATACTCAGTGAGAATGATCTCCCGGATGCTGGTCTCAGGCGTCGCGATTGCTGTGCTTGGCACGATGGCTGGCACACTCTCAGGTTGCGCGACCGAAAGCTCGCGCGCCTTGCCGGTGGCCAAGGTTGAAAGCGCCTCCCAGGTCTGGACCGGCGTTCGCGTGCCAATGGCCGTGGGCAAGTTCGACAACCGTTCCAGCTATATGCGCGGGATTTTCTCCGACGGCGTCGACCGTCTCGGCGGTCAGGCCAAGACCATCCTGATCACCCATTTGCAGCAGACCAACCGCTTCAGCGTGCTGGATCGCGACAACATGGGCGAAATCCAGCAGGAAGCGGCGATCAAGGGCCAGGCTCAGCGTCTGAAAGGTGCTGATTACGTGGTGACCGGCGACGTCACCGAGTTCGGCCGCAAAGAGACCGGCGATCACCAACTGTTCGGCATCCTCGGCCGTGGCAAGACTCAGGTGGCCTACGCCAAGGTCAACCTGAATATCGTCAATATCAGTACCTCCGAAGTGGTCTATTCGACCCAGGGCGCCGGCGAATACGCCTTGTCCAACCGCGAAATCATCGGTTTCGGCGGCACCGCTGCCTACGACTCCACCCTCAACGGCAAAGTACTGGATCTGGCCATGCGCGAGGCGATCAATCGTCTGGTCGATGGCATGAACGCCGGTGCCTGGAAACCGGGCAACTGATCGACGCCCATTGCAAGGAGCAACACCCATGAATCTGACTTTGTCGCGCGCGCTGATGGCGCTGACGCTGGCCGCCAGCGCCTTGTTGGCCGGTTGTGCCTCCGGCCCGCAAACCCTGTACCAGTGGGAAGGTTACGAGCCCCAGGTCTACGAATACTTCAAAGGCGAAGAGCCGAAAGAAGCCCAGGCCGAAGCGCTGGAACGTGACCTGCAGAAAATCCGCTCCACCGGCAAGGCTGTACCGCCGGGTTACCACGCGCACCTTGGCCTGCTCTATCTGAGCATGGGCAAGGACGACCAGATGGTGCAGCAGTTCAAAACCGAGAAAACCCTGTTCCCCGAGTCTGGGACGTACATGGATTTCCTGCTCAAAAACGCCAAGACCGGAGACGCGAAATGATCGCGCGCACCTTGAAACTGCTGGCCGCCGGTCTGGCCCTGACCGTGCTGGGTGGCTGCGTTGCGCCCAAGACCGTGGATTACTCGGCCTACAAACAGGCGCGGCCGAAAACCATTCTGGTGCTGCCTCCGCTGAACACTTCGCCGGATGTGAAGGCGTCCTACAGCCTGTTGTCGCAGGTGACCTTCCCACTGGCCGAAGCCGGTTACTACGTGCTGCCGATTGCGCTGGTTGATGAGACGTTCCGCCAGAATGGTCTGAGCACCCCGGACGACATCCATCAGGCACCGCCAGGCAAACTGAAGGAAATCTTCGGTGCGGACGCTGCGCTGTACATCACCGTGACCGAATACGGTACGCGCTACATGGTGATCAGCAGCGAAACGGCAGTGACCGCGACGGCGAAACTGGTCGACCTGAAAAGTGGCACGACGCTGTGGACCGGTTCGGCCCGGGCGTCGAGCGAAGAGGGCGGCAATAGCAATGCCGGCGGTATCGTCGGCATGCTGATCTCGGCGGCAGTGAAGCAGATCATCAACAGCTCCACCGATGCCGGCTACCCGATTGCCGGTGTGGCGAGCAATCGTCTGCTCTCGGCCGGACACCGGGCAGGCCTGCTATACGGCCCGCGCTCGCCGAAGTACGGCACTGACTGAACCCGGTAAGATCTTTCCCACGCACTGCGTGGGAAAGATCAAATGTACGCGTGAGCCTGCTCACCGCCCCCTCCCGGCACATGTGTCCTGCTTGCAACGAGCAGGCAGGTAGCGCGACGCCGCCTCGATGGGTGATCCGCACTCAACGTGCAATCAAGACCCTGCATCTCGAAGCCGAAGGCTATATCCTGCGTGGCACTCAGTTGCTCGACGTTAAAGGAGTGCCCAAATGACCGAAAAGAAACCGGAAACCACGGTCGACCGCGTCTACCAAGGGGTTTACGAGGCGATCAGCAAGCGTTCGTTGCGCCCGGGGATGAAACTGGGTGAGGCCTCGCTAGCCGAATTATTCAATGTCAGCCGCACGTCGGTGCGCGCGGCATTGAAGCAATTGGAGGCCGATGGACTGGTCACCACCGAGCCGAATAAAGGGGCATCGGTGTCGCTGCCGAGCAATGAAGAGCTCCGCTCGCTGTTTGAAACCCGCCGGCTGATCGAGATCGGCATCGTTACCGAACTGTGCCGGCGCAAGGACAGCGCGGCGATGCAGGATTTGCGCGAACACCTGCTGCTGGAAGATGAAGCCCACGCGGCGGGAGATCACGAACGGCTGATCCATCTGCTCGGTGAGTTCCACATCAAACTGGCGTGCAGCCTGAATAACCCGGTGCTGCTCGACTGGTTCCAGAAACTGATCTCCCGCGCTTCGCTGTACGCTGCAGCGCTGGACGACGACAGCCATGAAGTCTGCCGCGACAACGAACACCTGCGCCTGATCGAATACATCGAGGCCGGCAATCAGAGCGCCGCCATCGAGCTGACCTGCACGCATCTGAACGGCATCGAGAAGGCCATTCTCGACGCCGCCGCCAAAATGAAAACCGGCTACCATCCGCTCAAGCACCTGATCGGGGTTTAGGTTCCGGGAGGGGATGAAATCGGCTATATATCATATGAAACCAATGCGACTGGAGGCGCTCGAAACAGACGGGCGTCGCGTCGTTATGGCGTCGCGATTTATCGGGCAATCACCACAGGACACTGAGTCAGTCGATGCAGTTTTTATCCGATAGCCATGGTTGTGACGGCTGGAAAGGCGAAATGGCCGGGCGCATCAGTGCGTTCGACTGGAGCCATACTGAACTCGGTCCGCTGAACAGCTGGCCGGCCAGCCTGTGCAGCGCGGTGCAACTGATGCTGGCGTCGCCGCTGCCGATGGTCATGCTCTGGGGCTATGCCGGGTACATGATCTACAACGATGCCTATTCGAAATTTGCCGGTGGTCGGCACCCGTATCTACTCGGTGCGCCGGTGGAGCTGGGCTGGCCGGAAGTCGCCGATTTCAACCGGCATGTGGTCGATACCTGCCTGGCCGGCGGCACCTTGTCGTTTCGCAATAAAGAGTTGGTGCTGTTGCGCGATGGCGTCCCCGAAGACGTCTGGATGGACCTGTATTACAGCCCGGTGGCCAATGATGACGGCAAGCCGGCCGGAGTGATGGCGATGGTGGTGGAAACCACCGAGTTCATGCACTCCGAACGCCGGCGGCAGGAAGCCGAAAGTGCTTACCGCGCCGACAACGAGCGGGTGCGTCTGGCGTTGAATGCCGGGGCCTTGCTCGGCTCGTTTGTCTGGGACGTGAAAAACAACACGTTGTCGGCAGACGAGCGATTCGCCCGCACGTTCTCCTATCCGCCGGATCAGGATCTTAGCGACCTCCCGCAGGACATCGCCGAGTCGCGCATTCATCCCGATGACGCCGCCTGGGTGCAGGAGCGGGTCGTCCATTCCGTGCAGACCGGTGAACCGTATAACGCCGAATATCGCGTGCGGCGCAGTGACGGCAGTTATTCCTGGGTGTTGGCCAGTGGCGCCTGTGAGTTCGACGAACACGGTGCGCCGTTGCGCTTCCCCGGCGTCCTGATCGACATTCATGAACGCAAGATTGCCGAAGAATCCCTGCTCAAATTTACCCGCAACCTCGAACAGCGCGTAGGCGAAGAAGTCGAGGCGCGGCTGGCGGCTGAAGAGCAGTTGCGCCAGTCACAGAAGCTCGAAGCGATTGGTGGTCTGACCGGCGGCGTCGCCCACGATTTCAATAATCTGTTGCAAGTGATCGCCGGCAATCTGCATCTGCTCGCGCGCCATGAACCGAACAATGCCAACGTGCAGCGCCGCGTCAGCGCCTCGCTGGCAGCGGTCGAACGCGGCGCCAAGCTGTCCTCGCAATTGCTTGCGTTCGCCCGGCGCCAGCCTTTGTCGCCGGCGGTGTGCAACCCGCAGCAGATTTTCGAAGGTGTCGGCGAATTGCTGCAGCGAGCGCTGGGTGAAACCATTCAGATCGACGTGCAACTGCCGCAAAAGCCGTGGCACATCAACGTCGACCGCAACCAGTTGGAAAACGCCATTCTCAACCTGGCGATCAATGCTCGCGATGCGATGAAGGGCGAGGGCACCATTGCGCTCAGCGCTGCTAACGTGCGGCTCGAACGCGAGTTCTGTGCCGGTAAAGGCATCGTTCCCGGTGAGTTTGTCCGCGTCGCGGTCAGTGACTCCGGCGCCGGCATCCCGCCAGAGATTCTCGAGCAAGTGTTTGAGCCGTTCTTCACCACCAAGGCTGACGGTCAGGGCACCGGGCTGGGCTTGAGCATGGTGTTTGGCTTCGTCAAACAGAGCGGCGGGCATGTCGAGATCACCAGCACCCTCGGCGAGGGCACGCGGGTGCAGTTGTACTTCCCGCGCAGTCTGCGGCCGATCCTTGATGAGGCGCCCAGCCTGCAAAGGCAGCAGAGCGGCGGCCACGAAACGATTCTGGTGGTCGAGGACAATGACGCCGTGCGCGCTTCGGCGGTCGAATTGTTGCGCGAGGAGGGTTATCGCGTGCTGACCGCCGGTCATGGCGATGCGGCCATGCAAATGCTCCTCGAAGGTGTCGAGGTGGACCTGATCTTCACTGACGTGGTCATGCCGGGGCTGATCAAAAGCTCCGACCTGTTCGCTTGGGCCAAGGTGCAGACACCGCCGGTGGCCGTGCTGTTCACCTCTGGGCACACCCGCGACATCATTTCACGCAATCACCAGTTAAGCCCTGACACGCACTTGCTTGGCAAACCGTACAGCCCGGAAGCCATGTTGCAGATGATTCGGGTGGTGCTCGGTAGCTGAACGTAGAACATTCCTTCACCAAGGCAGGTCGATGACTTCCAAACGCACCTCCAAAGCGCCCACCGGCATGGTCCGGGTACGTGGCGCCCGTGAACACAACCTGAAGAACGTTGATGTCGACATTCCCCGCGATGCGCTGGTGGTGTTCACCGGGGTGTCCGGGTCTGGCAAGTCGTCACTGGCGTTCTCGACCTTGTATGCCGAGGCCCAGCGCCGATACTTTGAGTCGGTGGCGCCGTACGCGCGACGGCTGATCGATCAGGTCGGCGTGCCGGATGTCGACTCCATTGAAGGCCTGCCGCCGGCCGTGGCCCTGCAACAGCAACGCGGCACGCCGAGTACGCGCTCGTCAGTGGGCAGCGTGACCACGCTGTCGAGCCTGATCCGCATGCTCTATTCGCGCGCCGGCAGTTATCCGCCGGGGCAACCGATGTTGTATGCCGAGGACTTCTCGCCGAACACCCCGCAAGGCGCGTGCCCCGAATGCCATGGCCTCGGCCGGGTGTACGAGGTCACCGAAGCGCTGATGGTGCCGGACCCGAACCTGACCATCCGCCAGCGCGCGGTGGCGTCCTGGCCGCTGGCGTGGCAGGGACAGAACCTGCGCGACATCCTTGTGACCATGGGCATCGATGTCGACATTCCATGGAAGAAGCTGCCGAAAAAACAGCGCGACTGGATTCTCTTCACCGAAGAAACCCCGACCGTGCCGGTGTACGCCGGGCTGACCCCGGAAGAAACCCGCGTGGCCCTCAAACGCAAGATGGAGCCGAGTTACCAGGGCTCCTTCACCGGCGCCCGGCGCTACATTCTGCACACGTTTACTCACTCGCAAAGTGCGCTGATGAAGAAGCGCGTTTCGCAGTTCATGCTCGGCAGCCCTTGCCCGTTATGCGATGGCAAACGCCTGAAACGTGAAGCGTTGTCGGTGACGTTTGCCGGGTATGACATCGGCGAGCTGTCGCAGATGCCGTTGCTGCAAGTGGCCGAGGTGCTGCGGCCGGTGGCGGCGGCCAGCTACCTCGAACACGCTGAAGAAACCGGCGAGACCTTAAGTCACGCGCAAACCCGCGAGGCGCGCCAGCAGCGCGTGGCCCACGGTGCCAGCGGCCACGGCAGCGCGCCAGACGTGCGCCACACGCCAAACCTGTCGCTGGAGAAGCGCCTGGCGGCGCAGCGCATTGCCGAGGATCTGCTGGAGCGGGTCAGCACCCTGACCGATCTGGGCCTCGGTTATCTGGCGCTGGAGCGCAGCACCCCGACGCTGTCGTCCGGTGAGTTGCAGCGCTTGCGCTTGGCGACGCAACTGGGTTCGCAATTGTTCGGGGTGATCTACGTGCTCGACGAACCCTCCGCCGGTTTGCACCCGGCCGATGGCGAGGCGTTGTTCGAGGCGTTGCAGCGCTTGAAGGCGGACGGCAACACGCTGTTTGTGGTCGAGCACGACGTGGAAACCATGCGCCGCGCCGACTGGCTGATCGACGTCGGCCCGGCGGCGGGCGAGCAGGGTGGGCAGGTGCTGTACAGCGGCCCGCCGGCAGGTCTGGCCGAGATCGAGCAATCGCAGACTCGCGCCTACCTGTTTGCCGAAGCGCAGCGCCAGGCACGCACCGCGCGCAAACCGACGGCGTGGCTGAAGCTCGACGGGATCACCCGCAATAACCTGAATAATCTCAGTGCTGAATTTCCGCTGGGCTGCTTTACCTCGGTGACCGGCGTGTCTGGCTCGGGCAAATCGAGTCTGGTCAGTCAGGCCTTGCTGGAACTGGTCGGCGCGCAGTTAGGGCGGCCGACGGTAGACAGTGAGCCGGAAGAACTCAGCCTCGAGGACGCCGCGCCGCAGGTCAGCAGCGGCCAGGTGACGTCGGGGCTGGAGTCGATCAAGCGACTGGTGCAGGTCGACCAGAAACCCATCGGCCGCACGCCACGCTCCAATCTGGCCACTTACACAGGGCTGTTCGACAACGTGCGCAAGCTCTACGCCGCGACCGACGCGGCACGGGCTGCCGGCTACGACGCCGGACAGTTTTCCTTCAACGTCGCCAAGGGCCGTTGCGCCACCTGCGAGGGTGAAGGCTTTGTCAGTGTCGAGTTGTTATTCATGCCCAGTGTTTATGCGCCGTGCCCGACCTGCCATGGCGCGCGCTACAACCCGCAGACCCTGGCGATTCTCTGGGAGGGTTTGAGCATTGCGCAGGTGCTGCAATTGACCGTCGAGGAAGCGGTGACGGTGTTTGCCGAGCAAGCGGGGATTCGCCGGTCACTCGAAGTGCTGCGCGATATTGGCCTGGGTTATCTGCGCCTGGGGCAACCGGCCACGGAGTTGTCCGGTGGCGAAGCGCAGCGGATCAAACTGGCCACCGAATTGCAACGCAACCAGCGCGGCGCGACCTTGTACGTGCTGGACGAACCGACCACCGGGCTGCATCCGCGTGATGTCGATCGGTTGCTGGAGCAGTTGGATACGCTGGTGACGGCTGGGCACACGGTGATTGTCGTTGAGCACGAAATGCGCGTGGTCGCGCAGAGTGACTGGGTGATCGACATCGGGCCGGGTGCGGGGGATCAGGGCGGTCGAATCGTGGTAGCGGGTACACCGCAGAAGGTTGCGGCGAGCAAGAAGAGCAAAACCGCGCCGTTTCTGGCTCGGGCCTTGAGCCGGTAATTGCGGCGTTCCGATTGGCACCATCAAGCGTGCGGCGAAGTTTTGAACGTTGGCGCGGGTCAGGCTTCGAATCTTTAACACCCGGCGGATGTGTGTCGGGGGTGTTTTGACCAACGAGGTGGCCATGAACGAGCAAACGAAGCAGAGTCAATCTGGCGAACCGATTAACCGCAATGATCCAGCGATTGACCCGCAGGTGCCGGGGCAACCGTCGCCGACACAGCAGCAGGGCGAGGATGGTCAGGCGCAGAGCGCAGACCCGGCAGTGGATCAGAAGAACAAGCACACGGACAACGACAACGAGTTCAGCCCGGGTTTCAAACCGCAGCCGGATCGGGCGAAGCCGGGGGAGGAGACGGATGCTGATATTGATACGGATGGCGGTTGATGTTCGGTGGATATGACAAGGCCGCATCTTAGGATGCGGCCTTTTTTTCGCTTGGATGTGGTGGTGTTGCTGACATCGATCCCCCTCACCCCAGCCCTCTCCCCCAGGGGGAGAGGGGGAAGGGAGCCGATCTCGGTGCCTTTCAAAAGCCAGGTTCAACTCTAGATTTCAGATCGGTGTGACTCGAACATTCAACACGATCGGCTCCGTCTCGCTCTCCGGAAAGGCGAGGGGAAAGGGAGCCGATCGGGGGCAGTTCAAAATCGGAGTTGCACTCCAGTACCTGAGTTCGAAGCCGAAGTTTCAGGTCGGCGTAACTCGAACATTCACCTCGGCCGGCTCCCTCTCCCTCCGGGAGAGGGCTGGGGTGAGGGTAAAGCTTTTTACTTGCTCGGATGCTTGGCCTGCAATTCTTTGGCGGCGGCGAGGTGTTTCTCCAGCGCCGGCAACATTTTCTGCGCAAACGCCTTCAGTTCCGTCGCACCTTTGACCTTGTCATCGGTCACGGTATTGGCTTGTTTCTTGAACAGCTCGATGGTCTCTTCGTGCGCCTTCACCTGATTGTTGGCGTACGCCGCGTCGAAAGACTCATCACGCACTTCGAGGATTTTTTCCTTGGCCTGTTTGACCAATGTCGTGGTGTCCGGGACTTCGATGTCGTTAGCTTTGGCAATGGTCGCCAGCTCATCGTTGGCCTTGCCATGGTCGGTGATCATCATATTGGCGAAGGCCTTGATGTCAGCCGATTGGCTTTTTTCCAGGGCGAGGCGGCTGGTTTCGATTTCGGCAATACCACCGGCAGCGGCGTTATCGACGAAGTCATTGTCAGTCGCAGCGAAAGCGCTGCCCATGCCGCTGCTCAACGCGACAGCCAGGACCAGATGACGCAGGTTGAATCCGTCCATTGGTGTATCTCCACGCAGTTTTTGTTGGTGTTAACCAATGGAGGGAGCACGGCGAGCAAAGGTTTGATCGCATTTGCGACAGGGCGACGAACGGGCACCGCTGGTCTGACAGGTGGTCGACAGAACCGTGCAACCGAGGCCATTCTGATAACTGGCCAGCGCAATCGGTCGCGTTGGCCAGCCGATCAACTGACGGAGGTGTTCCATGCCGGTTCCCCATGACCTGTTTCAGGACTTGAGTTACACGAAGGAAGAGATCCAGCAAAAACGCACCCAGGATCCACGATTGGATTCACTGATCAACAAGTATTCCCAAGCCGACGCCGATGTGGTCAAAGCCGAAACGGCCACCTCAGATGCTCCCACCGACGACGCATTGAAAAAGCTCAAAGAGAGGCGCCTGAAGGTCAAAGACGAAATCGTCAGCCATTTGCAGGCGCCGTCCTGATTCGCCATTGATCCGCCGACCTGCGGTTGCGGATTGACGGGAACGACTGCCACGACCGGCACCTCGAATGTACAGAGTCTTCCATCCGACTCATTGCGAGGTGCCTTATGAACGATCCCAAATTCCCCAGTGAAGAGCAGGGCGCATTCGACCCGGTTCCCACGCATCCCGAACCGAACAGCCCGGCACATACCACGGCCAATCCCGAAGAGCCGGATGAGGATCTGCCCGAAGACGAAGATCCGGACAAGTTCGACAAGTCCAGCAACTGACAGACCGCCTTCGTCGGAACGCCGCCCGGAGCAGGCTCGCTCCCACAGTGGATTGTGTTGAGCCCAAATGCTGTGGTCAGCAAATAACCCTGTGGGAGCGAGCCTGCTCCGGGCGGCGTTCCGACGAAGGCGTCAGCGCAATCACCACAAAGTTGCCAGATTCACTTCAGGGCCACATCCAACGGCATCCGCGCCATATGCGTCGCCTTCAACGAGCCAAAATATAACCACGGCCCATACTCACGCACCGTGGTAATCGGCGAGTAATTGCCACTGCTGGCATCCTGCAAATTGGCAATCACCTTGCCCTCCAGATCCAGCCCCAGGACAAACCCGCGCTTCTCCACCGGCTTAGGCAAAACCGCCAACGCCCGCACGATCATCTTGCGCACGAGCGGATGCCCGGCGGTATCGTCGAGCAGAGCATTGCGCGGCGCATACAACGCCACCCAGAACCGATTACTGCCATTGAACGCCAGGTTGTCCGGCAGCCCCGGCAAGTTATCGATAAACAGGTCGTGAGTGCCGGCTTTCGGCCCGGTCAGCCAATAGCGGCTGATGCGATAGGCGCCGGTTTCGTTGACCAGCACATAGGCGTCATCCGGGCCGAGGGTCACGCCGTTGGCGAACTCCAGCTTGTCTAGCAGGACACTGGTTTTGCCGCTCTGGAAGTCATAGCGCAGCAGGCGTCCATCGCCGCCGTGCTCGATGATTGCTTCGCCGTCATGGCCGTAGCCCCAGCGGCTGGAGGCATCGCTGAAATAGGCGTAGTGCCCGGACTTGTCGATGGCGACGTCATCGGTGAACCCGAACGCCAGACCATTGGCCGCCGTGGTCAAAGGCACCAACTGACCCTGCGCATCAAGAGACAGCAAACCCTTGACCGCGTCGGCAATCACCAGCATGCCGTTCGGATGCCGGGCCAGGCCCAGCGGGCGGCCACCGGTGTCGGCGAGTACTTTGCGTTGCTGGCCGTCGAGGCTGGTGCGGATCAGTCGGCCGTCGTGCAGCCCGGTGATCAGGAAGTCACTTTCCAGCAGCAATGCTTCCGGCCCTTCGATGTCGCTCGGCCCGACCTGCGCTGCGCCTTTGAGTTTCTGGTTCTCGGCGTAGAGACCTTCTGTCAGCGATGGCGCTGGCGGCGGCGTCCAGGCCACGGGTTCGACCTTGGTGGGCATCAACAATAAAAAGCCGATGACGATGAGGACCAGCAACAACAGCAGATGTCTCAGCTTCACGCGCTGGCCCTCGCCGAGGCCAGGTAGCGGGCGGCCATGTCGCGCAGCGCCAGCATCGATGCGGCGGATTCGCGCTCGATGCGCCGTTTGAGCAGCAAGCGATTGGCGATGCGCATGCCCAGTCCGTCGAAGCGATAATCCAGCGTGCGCACAAAACGCGTGCCGCTGCCCTCGGGGCTGCATTCATAGGTCAGCAGCAGCGACAAACCATGATCGCCCTGCGCCCGCGCGCACCAGCGCCGGCCGGGCAGGTATTCGGTGACTTCCCAGCGCAAATGGCCCGCGCGCCCGCCGGCATGAATGTCCTCTTCGAAGCGCGCGCCGGCATGCAACGGGCCTTGCGCACCGTCGATTTTCAGCGACGAGGGGTGCCACTCCGGCCAGCGACTGACACTGGCGGCATAGGCCAGCACGGCGATGGGTTCACCAGCGATATCGATCGGGTGTTGCAGGTGGGTCATGGGCATTTTCGAATCGCTCAAAGGGGTGATTTCCGGCTCCCGGTAAAGGGTGCCGAACAGGTAGTCCATCAACGGCAAAACGATGTTGAAATTGCGCTCCTGCATGCGCTCGCGGCGGTGATGCAGCTCGTGCAAGTGGCGCATCTGGCGGATCCACGGCAGGCGGGTCAGCGGGTTGTGTGGCGGCAGGTGTTCGCAGGCGTGGAATATCTCGTAAGTCAGATAACCGAGGACCATGCAGCCGCCAAACAACCCGGCCACGTTGGCGTTTACCTGTGCGATCAGCCACCACAACGGCAGGGTGATCAGCAGTGTGTGCAGCACGATCAGCCACGCGGGGAACAGAATCACTCGCCAGTCGCGGGCGCTGTCGTAGGTCATGTGGCCGGGGGTGAAGAAACTGTGATGATCGCCGGCATGCCGGGCGTAGAACATTTTCGCGAAGGTCTTTTTGTGGTGGCCGAGATGACGATGGACCATGTACACGGCGAAATTGAAAAACAGCAGGGTTAACGGCACCGTCAGCCATTCCAGCAGGCTGACCTGCTGCACGCTGCTCCAGAAACCACCAACGGCCAACACACCGAACAGCAGCACGAAGGCGCCGTGCAGCCACGGGTTGTACAGCGGATGAATGGCCGCACGATAGCGGCTGCGAAATGCCTCGGTGGTCTGCCTCACTGCATCACCTGCGGGATTGTTGTTGTACCCGGCAGATTAGCCGATCCGGCCGTATGTGCAGGCCGGACCTCAATGGCACATGCGCCATGATCGGCTGTGAAGCCGCCGCTTCAGCTCAGCGGGTTCCAGCGTTGCGACCAGTCATCATCGGTGCGGATCACTTCGCGCAGCAGATGGAAGGCTTGCTGCAGCGTCGCCGAATCGCGATCACGTGAGTAGACGAGGTAAGTCGGATAGCCGAACTCCGGGGCTTTGGTCACCGCTTCCAGGGCGCCGCTTTCCAGATAGGTGCGGACCACGCGGGTGCGGAAGTAGCCGCTGCCGCCATGTTCGAGAATGTATTGCAGGGCCAACGGGCCGAGGTTGAAACTCAGCGCCGCTTTGGCTTTTTCCGGCAGGGCGGCGTCATGCTGGCGGCGGAAGTCCGGGCCCCAATCGATGTAGACGTAGGGATCGGGACGATCGGGGGCGCGCACCAGAATCAGTTTTTCTTCCAGCACTTGCTCGACCTGCAAACCCGGCCAGTATTCCGGCTGATAGACCAGCGCGGCGTCGAGCACACCGAGTTCGAGCTGGCGCAGCAGGTTTTCGCCGTCGCGAATTTCCATGCGCAGGGCATGCCCGGGAATCTTCTCGCGCAGTTCCGCCGCCCAACTGAGCATCAATGGGTTGCACAGGCTGACTTCGCCGCCGATGTGCAGCACGTTGTGATAGCCCTCGGGCAGCGGCAGGTCGCGGCGCGCCGCTTCCCAGGTCTGCACCAGTTGATTGGCGTAGACCACAAAGGCCTCGCCATTGGGCGTCAGTTTCGCCCCGGCGCGGTTGCGCACGAACAGCGTGCTGCCCAGCTGGCTTTCGAGTTTTTGCACCCGGGCGGTGATCGCCGTTTGCGTGACGAACAGCTTCTGCGCCGCCGCGGCGAGGCTGCCGTGACGGACGATTTCCAGAAAGGTGCGAGCGAGATCGATGTCCATGGGCGGGCCGGTGTTTGAGGTGACGGGCATTGTAAAGGCAAAAGCCCCTCATCGGATCGCCGCCCGCCTAACCCTCTCCCGGAGGGAGAGGGGACTGACCGAGGTGTCTTGCGTCATGCATCGACCTGAAAGATCGAGGCGATTATGGATTCAGAGCAAGACCCTCAGGTCGGTGAAGATCGCCAATATCCCCGGCTCGGTTCCCTCTCCCTTGGGAGAGGGGACTGACCGAGGTGTCTGGTGTCATATATCGACCTGAAAGATCGCGTCGATTATGGATTCAGTAGAGATCGTTCATGTCGGCGAACCTCTACAGCATCCCCCAATCAGTTCCCTCTCCCTTGGGAGAGGGCTAGGGTGAGGGGAAAGCAGTCACCGCCAAAATCAACTGGCCAACTCGGTCAACCGCACCCGCGCCCAATCTTCAATCAACCGCGCCGGCGTGCCACACACCTTGCGTTTGAAGACAAAATTTCGGCACTTCTCGGCAAACTGATTACGGTTGTACAGCATGTCTTCCTGCATCTCCTGCAACTCGGTTTCACGGCACTGCTGGATCAACACCTGATCAACCCGCACCTTGCGCTCGCGTACCGCCGCGTAAGTCGGATCGCTCACCACGCTGTTGGCCCGTTGCAGCAACCACAGGGCAAACTCGTCCGGGCAGCGCGGGCCGATTTCCTGAACCATGCCCAGTTGCCACGCCTGCACCGCGCTTACCGGCAGGCAAGCCTGGGTCAATTGCTCGGCCATTGCCGGGCCGACGGCGCGGGGCAGGCTGTAGGTCCAGTATTCGGAGCCGTACAAGCCCATGCTCTTGTAATGCGGATTGAGCACGACATCGGCGCGGGCAAAGACGATGTCGGCCGCCAGTGCGAGCATCACGCCACCGGCGCCGGCGTTGCCAGTAACGCCACTGACCACCAGTTGCCGGGCCGTCAGCAGTTCTGCGCAGACATCGTCGATTGCCTGAATATTCGCCCAGGCTTCGGCGCCAGGATCCTGCGCGGCCTGAATCACGTTCAAATGCACGCCGTTGGAAAAACTGCCGCGCCCACCCTTGATCAACAACACCTGGGTATCACGGGATTTGGCCCAGCGCAGCGCGGCGACCATGCGCTGGCACTGCTCGGTACTCATGGCGCCGTTGTAGAACTCGAAGGTCAGCTCACCGACGATGCCGGATTCCCGGTAGCGGATCGGTTGATAGGCTTCGTTACTGAACGGCTGCGTGGCGATCGACCAGTCCAGCACAGGCACCTCGGCCAGTTGCCCGGCCAGCACGTGCCGCGCCGGTTGCTTGAAGGTCTCCTCGCCAGGTTGCGGTTTGCGCCGTAGCGCGCCGATCCACAGGCTTTGATCACCGGCGGCGACCAGCACCGCATCGTCATGCACCGCGAGAATCTCGCCGGGCACGCCGCTGCGCGAATCCAGGTGCGCGTCGTAGACGTAATACTGACCGCCAGCGAGGCTCGCCAACACGCCGGGCTGGCCGTCGGCAGCATCGATGCAGCGTTTGATGAAGCGTGCGCAATCGTGCCAGCTGAAGCTGCGGTCGACCTGCTTCATGTTCGGCTGCAAGCGTCCGCGTACTTTCGTATCGGCATAGTCGAGGACAACCGGTTCAAACCCTTCGATGAATTTCTCCACCACTTCGCGAATACAACGAATCGCCGCATCACTGACCTGGCCGTTGTACAGCTCGGATTTGCGCAGGCCCGCCGGCAGGTTGAATTCGCAGGTGGCCCACACCGGGCCGGCGTCCATTTCTTCGACCGCTTGTAGCGCAGTGACGCCCCAGTTCGGCAGCTCGTTGGTAATCGCCCAGTCGAGGGCACTGGCGCCTCGATCGCCGACGATACCCGGATGGATGATCACCACCGGCCGTTCGGTGTTGCTCCACAGCGCCTGCGGCACGCGGTCCTTGAGGAACGGGCAGATCACCAGATCCGCGCCGCTGTGTTCGATCTGTTCGCACACGGCCTGTTCATCGGTAAACAGCACGACGCTGGGCGAGTGCCCGGCCTCGCGCAGTTCCAGCCAGGCGCGTTGGGTCAGGCCGTTGAAGGCCGACGACAGCAGAATGATGTTGAGTGGTCGCATGCTTGCTCTTCCTTGAGTGGATTCGGCCGTGGGCTCTCGCTGAGCCGTCCCTGGCCTTCGATTGAGCCGCGAGATTAATCAGTGACCACCCACGCGCCAGTGATCGAGGTCAACGTTCTGTCAGCCAATGTTTCTGCGGCGACCAAGCGCCTTATGCTCAATGGTTTGCTTGTGCTGATTTTTTATTACTTCAAATGTCTTCGAGGCTATTGCACAGTCGCGCCTGATCAGAGCCGGACGATCCCGGCAGAACGATGGTTTTTCGCAGCGGGTGGGACCCGTTTCAGGGAGCAAGGCATGGGTGGGCACAACCCGCATTACCAGATCATCGGGCAGATGTTCCAAAAGGACTATCGCTGGCTGTGCGCTGCCGTTGGCCGCACGCTCGGTTGTCCGCACAGTGCGCAAGACATTGCATCGGAAACCTTTCTGCGGGTGTTGGCGCTGCCGGATCCCACAGCCATTCGCGAGCCACGCGCGCTATTGACCACCATCGCCCGGCGGCTGGTTTACGAAGGCTGGCGGCGCCAGGACCTTGAGCGCGCCTATCTGGAAAGCCTGGCGCTGGCGCCCGAGCCGGTGCACCCGTCTCCGGAAGAACGGGCGCTGGTGATCGAAGCGCTGCTGGCGGTCGATCGCTTGCTCAATGGGCTGTCAGCCAAAGCCAAAGCGGCGTTTCTCTACCATCAACTCGACGGCTTGACCTACAGCGAGATCGGCGAGCGCCTCGGGGTGTCCACCAGTCGCGTGCAGCAATACATGGTCGAAGCATTCAAGCGCTGCTATCAGGCGATGCAGGCATGAGGCCCGACGAGGCGGTGATCGACGAAGCGGCGCAATGGCTGGCGTTGTTGCAATCGGGCGAGGCGGGCATGGCTGAGCGTGCAGCGTTTGAGGCCTGGCGGGTTGCCGATCCCCGGCATCAGCAGGTCATCGAGCAGATGGGCGGTGGCCTGAATTTGCTGCGCAACCCGAGCCTGCGCAGCGTGCCGCGCGGCAGTTTGTTGCACAGCCTCAATGCACCGTCGAGTCGTCGACGCTTTATCAGCGGCAGTTTGAGTGTGCTGGGTATTGCGCTGTTGGCCGGGTTGCTAGGGCGGCGTTACGGCTGGCTGCCGGAGGCGGGGGAGTTGTCGACCGGGACCGGCGAGCGACGTGACTTCACCCTCGCGGACGGCAGTGCGCTGACGCTCAATGCGCGCAGTCGTGTGGTGCCTTTGTTTGACAGTCAACAACGGTTGCTCGCATTGCGCAGCGGTGAGTTGCTGGTCGATGTAGCGAAAGAGCCGACGCGACCCTTTGTGGTCGAGACCGAGCACGGTCGCATGCGGGCGCTGGGGACGAAGTTTCTCGTTCAGTACAGCGAGGAGGCGACGCGATTGGTGATGCTTCATTCACAGGTCGAGGTGGTCACTACCGGTGGCGCGCGGCAAGTGGTGCAGGCAGGCGAAAGTCTGTTGTTCAACGGCGCCGGACTGTTGTCGCTGGAACGCAGCAACGGTCAGGAAAGTGCCTGGGTGCAGGGTCGCCTGGAAGTTCGCGACCGGCCATTGCACGAGGTTATCGACAGCCTGCGTCGCTACCGTCGCGGCATTTTGCACCTTAGCCCTGAAGTCGCCGATCTGCGCCTTAGCGGTCTCTATCCGCTCGACGACAGTGACCGCACCCTGCAACTGCTGGAACGCTCGCTGCCGATCCGCGTGACCTGGCACAACCCGTACTGGGTCAGCATTGACGCGCGGTTATAAACCCATAACTTCTTGGCCTAATCGCCGCCCTATAAAAAGCGCTGGCCCGCTGCTCATTCCCTGCAGATGCCTTCAACAGGGAAACCCTTCGATGTTCTCAATCAAACAACAATTACCTCGATTGACCCTCGCCGCTGCCTTGGCGATGGGCATCAGTCCATGGGCGGCGGTTGCTCAGGAACCTGCCGCAGCGGTGTTTACTTTCGACATCGCCACTGGGCCACTGGACGAAGTGCTGCTGGACATCTCGCGGCAGAGCGGCGTACCGATTTCCTTCAGTCAGCAACTGGTGCAAGGCAAACGCAGTGCGGCGGTGCGCGGGGCTTTGGGCGGTCGTCAGGCAGTGGAAAAGGCCTTGCTCGGCAGCGGTCTGCAAGTCGAACAAAGCGCCCAGGGTTTAACGGTTCGCGCGGCCGATGTGCCGGCGAAAGTCACTGCCGTGGCGCCGGTCACCAGCGCCGATTACCGCATGGAAAAAGTCACCGTCACTGGCTCACGCATCGCCCGAGCGCAGAGCGATGGCGCCACACCGGTCAACGTCATCACCCACGAAGAAATGGAAGCGCGCGGCTACAAAAACGTCTACGACGCCTTGGCGACACAAACGCAAAACACCGGCATGACCCAAGGCGAAGATTACGGCAACACCTGGCAACCGGCGGCCAGCGCACTCAACCTGCGCGGCCTCGGCCCGAACCATACGCTGGTGCTGATCAACGGCCGCCGGGTCGCCGACTACCCGACGCCGTACGACGGCAAGGTCAACTTCACCAACCTGGCGAATATTCCGTCGGCAGTCATCGAACGTATCGAAATTCTCAGCAGCGGCGCCTCGGCGATTTACGGTTCGGACGCGATTGCCGGGGTGGTCAACATCATCCTCAAGGACAAGATCAACGGCGTCGACGTCAACCTCAAGGGCGGCACCAGTGAGCGCGGCGGCGGTGACAACCAGCGCTTGCAGATCAGCGGCGGCGGCAGTTGGGGGGATTTTGACGGCTTGTTCGGTCTGGAGCTGACTAACCGCGATCCGATCTGGGCCGATGACCGTGGCTTTATGCAAAACGGCCCGCTGGCGGACGTCGGTTACCGCCGCGACCTGAGCAACAGTCGTTATCTGGGACCGGGTTGCGGTGCTTATCAGGGCACCTTCGACAACAAACTGGTCAACAGCGGCGGGCGCTGCCGCACCGACCAGATGTACAACGATTACTGGACCGTGCAGACCCAGAAGGAAAACTACGACGGCTACACCCGTGGCACCTGGCATTTCAGCGACAGCGGCCAGGTCTTCGCCGACTTGATGTACGGCCTCGACCACATCCAGAACAACACGCGCGGGCCGACCTTCACCTCACCGGACTTCATCAACCAGAACAGCGGCAATCTGGAGCGCTGGTATCGCCGTTTCGGTGAGGAAGAAATTGGCGGGCGCACCAGCAACAACAGCAAGTGGCGCGATACCTCGTGGACCGGCACCCTCGGCGTCTCGGACAAGATCGCCGAAACCGGTTGGAGCTACGATCTGGCGGCCAATCGTTCGGAATATCGCAGCGTCAGGACCACGCGTTATACGCCACTGTCGTCGATTCAGAATTTCTACCTTGGCCCTCAACTCGGTGTCAGCGGCGGTTACCCGGTGTTTGCTCCGGATGCCTCGCGTCTCGACCGGCCGCTGACACCGCAGGAATGGCAACAGTTTCGCGGCAACCTGACCCAGAGCAGCAAATCGGTGTCGACCAGTTACAACGCCTCGGTCAACGGTGATCTGTTCGATCTGCCGGCCGGGCCCATGGGATTCGCCGGGGTGCTGGAGGCGGGCAAGCAGGAGTATCGCGTTGACCCGGACGATGGTCTTAACGACGGCACTTTTTACGGCGTGAGCCCACAGCAAAGTTCCGGCGGCTCGCGCAAACGCTATGCGGCGGGCGGCGAGTTCAGCATTCCGGTCACCGACACGATTCTGGCTACCGCCGCCGGGCGCTGGGACCAATACAAATTCAGCGGCCGCACCGAACAACAGAAGACCTACAACCTCGGGCTGGAATGGCGCCCGGTGACCAGCCTGTTGCTGCGCGGCAGTTATGGCACCAGTTTCCGTGCGCCGGACCTGAACTACATCTATCAATCCGACAGCAACGGCTACTATCCGGCGCAGATCGATTACTACGGTTGCAGCCAGGGCGTGGAGGGCGCGTGTGATCGTGGACGGGTCGATTACACCCAGAGCGGCACCGCTAATCTGGAGTCCGAACGTGGCAAATCGTGGACCTACGGGTTCGTCTGGTCACCGTCGCGCAATTTCGATTTCTCCACCGATTTCTGGCGCGTCGAGATCGATGATCTGCTGACCACCGTCGATGAAAACCGCTTGCTGCAACAAGAGAACGAATGCCGCAATGGCACGCAGGACATCAACTCGGCCAATTGCCAATCGACCCTGGCGCGCATCGATCGCAACGCTGGCAATGCCGCGGTCGATCCCAACCAGTTGCAGCGCGTTCGGGTCAATGCGATCAACGCCGCCAGCGAGCGGGTCAGTGGTCTGGACTTCAAGAGCAATATCCGCTGGGGTGCCGGGCAGTACGGCGCGTTCAGTTCGGCGCTGGGCTATACCCTGGTGCTGTCGCACTACTACAAGGAATCGGAAGAGGCGCCAACGCAAGACTGGCGCACTTCACGCACCAACTACGACTGGCGCAGCAAGGTCAACGCCAGCCTGACCTGGGATTACCAGAAAGCCACGGCGACACTGATGGGCATTCGTTACGGCTCGGTCACTAACGGCGCGGGTGACGGACGTCTGTCGCCGTGGACGGTGTTCAACGCCAGTGCGCGTTACAAACTCAATGACCGGGCGAGTGTCGGGCTGACCGTGAACAACGTGCTCAATCAGATCAAACACGATGACTCGGCGGGTTGGCCGTATTACCCGACCGGCAACTATGACCCGTACGGACGGCAGTGGTGGCTGGATGTGAGTTATCACTTCGGCGGATGATGGCAGGCATTTCGCGTTTTACGTCCTACGGAAAACGGCGGGTTTTGCGGCAAACAGGGGATATTTCCGACGACCTTTTCAGGTTGGTCGTCGGAAGCGCGATCTATAGCATCGGACCTGACATTGAAGTCGCTGAGCGGCTTGAACGCTCAGGCTCCCAGATCAAGGATCTATTATGCGTACCCCACACATCGAACATGAAACCCCTGTTTATTCCCTGCGCAACTTCTGGATCGACGATCGCGCCAGATGCCCCATGGAGGATGTCGCGATGCCCACATCAAAAGCACCCCGGCTGACGGTGCTGAAGAAGGCCGAGGGAAAACCTGTCGATTTGCTCGTGCACGGCCAGGACCTCGGTGATGATGCCATGCTGATTGTCCGCCTTACCGACGAGGGCTTTGAGCTGAGCGACGTCGTCAACATGCTTTCAACTTCCGAAATGTACCTGCGCGAAGACATGGTCAAACGCATCACCGGCAAATCTGTCAGAACCGTGCAGCGGCTGTTGAAGGAAGGCAAACCGGTACGGCTTGACTCGCAACAGAGTGTCGTCGCCTACCAATATGCGCTGGTGCTGGAGA
Organism: Pseudomonas sp. B21-041; assembly: GCF_024748675.1. Lineage (NCBI taxonomy): Bacteria > Pseudomonadati > Pseudomonadota > Gammaproteobacteria > Pseudomonadales > Pseudomonadaceae > Pseudomonas > Pseudomonas sp. B21-041. The sequence continues at coordinate 3,592,909 of NZ_CP087175.1, read as the reverse complement.
TGGCCACTCGGGCGTTCGGGGGGCTGCCACAGGCGGAAATATGGATGCAGAAGTCGACCCCTTACCTTAACGGCTACGTGCCGTTGGAATTGACCCGTCATCCACTGGGCTTCCAGATGGTCGAGCAATACTTGTGTCGGGTCCTGTACGGGGGTTACCCATGAATCCCTTGCCCTGGGAAGGACATTGGTATGGCTGGCGCCTGGATCAGGAGGCCTACGGAGACACGTGGGACAGCGGGATGGGTCCAAAACTGAAGGGCGGTCGATGGAATGCGCCTGGCCGGCGAGTCGTCTATGCATCTGTCGACCCGTCCTCGGCCATTCTGGAGGTGGCAGCCAATAACAGTTTTGATGCACTGGACAGAGAGCCTTATGTGCTGACGTGCTTTGAGGTCATCGGCGATGCACGGGTCAAAGTCGTTCAGCCCGAAGAGGTGCCGAATCCGTACTGGTTGAGTCCCGCGTGGCCGTCGCCCAATCAACAGCGGTTTGCCGACGCATTACTGGATGAACATCCGTTTGTCCTGATTCCCTCGGCTGCAACTCGCCACTCGTGGAATCTGCTGGTGAGCTGCGACCTCGCAGAGGGGCAGTTCAAAATGGTCTCTCAAGAACGTTTTGGTCTGGATACACGGTTGCTGAGGGACATGGCATCGGCTTGATATCGAGGCATGGCTTTTTTTTGGTTCTTCACGGATTACCGGGAAAGACGCTCTTGATCTTCATGAAAAAGAATTCGCTATCTCGGTAACCGTACGCCATCCGCTTGATGACCTTTATTCGATTGTTTATTCCTTCCAACTGACCGGTGTGCATCGGCCAGCGAACCCGGCTCACGATGCCCCGCCAGTAACCCTTTAGCCGTTTGGCGAACTGGATCAGAGCTGGTATTTCGCTTTCATGCGCATGGCGCAGCCATTGCTTCCAGGCCGATCGCCAACCCCAGGCAGTACTGGGGGTCCAGAGTGTTTTGAGTTCAGCCTTCATCAAGTAGACCGTCATCAACGCTTGGTTGGCCGCCAGCAGATCCTCCAGGCGGACCTGTTGTTCCGGCGTTTTCAAGTTCTGCGGATTGCGCAGCAACAGCCATCGCGCCTGCTTGATAACCTTGCGGGCAGGCTTGTCGTGACGCAACCGGTTAGCCTCGTCGACGCGGACCCGATCAATCACCTCTCGGCCATATTTGGCCACCACATGGAAGAGGTCGTAGACCACTCGCGCGTTGGGACAGTGCTGACGAACCTCCAGGTCAAAAGCGGTGTTCATGTCCATCGCCACCGCTTCGATTCGAGCACAACCCTCTGGCCCCAGTTCTTTGAAGAAAGGCCTGACCGCTGCTCGGCTGCGACCTTCACCGATCCACAGCACTCGCCGTGTATCCGCATCTAGGACAACGCTGGCGTAACGATGACCTTTGAACAGGGCGAACTCGTCCATCACCAGACGTCGCGGTTGCGCCTTTGGCAAAACGCTTAACGCCGCTTGCAAGGCTCGACGCTCCAGCAACCGAACGGTGTCCCAGTGCAGGCCAAACAGTTGAGCCACGTGCAGTGTGGGAAGGCGCTCGCAGGCTTGAATAACCGCCTCGGCCAGACGCCGCGTCATGCGGGCATAGCGGTCCAGCCAACTGACGGCCTCCATACGTTTACCGCAATCACGACAGCCAACACGCCTGAGCAACACGCTGAGGCGCACCGCACGGCCGAGAATCGGTAAATCGCGGACGGTTCGCTCGCAATACTCATGCGTGGTTGAACAGGTCTTTTGGCAGCCGCTACAGGAAGGGAATCGGGTGGCGTGGGGAATCAGGTCGATCTGAAGCGCGTCACCATCAGGCTTGATCGTGACGACAGAAAAGCCCTCCCAAAAAGGAAGGAAAGTATTAATATCGCGCATAAGAACGCCGGTTTGTTAGATGTGTTTGCTCGCACGAACATCATCAATCAAATCGGCGTTCTTGTTTCTGTGTTTCCCGGGATTCCGTGAAGAACCTTTTTTTTGCATAACCTCAGCACCCAACAGTCTAAATCGCCCTCTATAAATCCTTATTCGTCATCGCACATCCCTGCATAAACCAAAACGCAGGGATGGCTGTTCATGATTCAGTTTTCACCCGTCAAATCACCTTTGAGCCTGGCCTTGCTGCTGGCAATCAATACGCTGCCGGCCATCGCCGCCGATAGCACGGCAACCGAACCGACCACTCAACTGCAGCGTGTCGAAGTCACGGGTACGGCAATCCGCCGGGTCGATGCAGAAACGGCGGTGCCGGTGACCATCCTGCGCGTCGAAGAGCTGCGCGAGCAGGGCGTCACCACCACCGAGGAGCTGGTCAGTCGCATTTCTGCCAACCAGTCTTCGGTTGGCTCGGGGCGTTCGGTGGGGTCGAGCAGTGGCGGGGCGTCCTATGCCGATCTGCGTGGCATCGGCGCGAACAAGACCTTGGTGCTGCTCAACGGCCGGCGTCTGAGCAACAACGCCACCAATGCGATCAACGGCTCCGGTGTCGACCTCAACACCATTCCGTTCGCCGCCATTGACCGCGTGGAAGTGCTGCGTGATGGCGCCTCGGCGCTGTACGGCACCGATGCGATTGGCGGGGTGATCAACTTCATCACCAAGACCAGCCTGACCGAAGGGCAGATCAGCACCAACTACGACACGCCAACCCATTCGGGTGGCGGTGAAAGTCGTAACTTCAGCGGCAGTTGGGGCTTCGGTGATTTGCAGGATGATCGTTTCAACGTGTTCGGCGTGGTCAGTTATGACAAACAGCAACGCCTGGCCGCTGAAGACCGGGGTTACACCTACAACTATCAGCCGAACCGCGGACTCGATTACACCTCCGGCACCGCCTCGCCGGCCAACTGGAGTCAGGGCAGTAACGCTACCAATCCTTTGGCAGGCTCCGGCTGCAACGCACCGGGATTGCTGACGCGCAACGGCATCTGCCGGCAGAGCCTGTGGAATTACCTCGATCTGGTGCCGGAAACGGAGAAGACTTCGGCCTTCGCCAAAGCCACCGGCAAGCTGTCCGACGATCACAATGTCAGTCTCGAATACTTTTGGGCGCGTAACGAAAACCGCACGCAAATCGGCCCCGGCACGTTGATGGGCAATCAGGTCAACCCCGGCACGGCGTTCTATCCAGGTAACGGCATCACCCCCGGGCCGAACGGTTTCGCCCTCGATCCGACGCAACCGGTCGACGTGAACTGGCGCGAAACCGCCGTCGGCGCGCGTCAGCACGAAGACGACAACACCAGTCAGCGCTTGCTGCTGAATTTTGACGGCACGCTGGTCGGCTGGGATTACAACCTCGGCGCCTCATACAATCAGAACAAAGTGATCAACAGCATTCAGGACGGCTACGTCAATGACCGTGCCGTCAGCACCGGTATTGCCAATGGCGTAATCAACCCGTTCGGCCCGCAGACGGCTGCCGGTTCGGCGCTGTTGGCGGCCAACGCGGTGGACGGCGATTACGCCACGGCGGTAGGGCGGGTGAAGGCCATCGACGGGCGCATCAGTCGTGAAATCGGCGACTGGTTCGGTGCCGGCCCTTCGGCGTTGGCGCTGGGCGGCGAGTATCGCAAGGAAGACTTCCATCAGGATTTCGCAGCATTTGCCGGCGATGTGCAAAGCCTCGGCGTTGATCCGAATGGCAGCGTCGCCGGGGATCGCAGCGTCTCGGCCGAGTACGCCGAGGTCAACGTGCCGGTGCTCGACAGCCTCGAATTGTCTGCGGCCGTACGCCATGACAAGTACAGCGACTTCGGCAGCACCACCAACCCGAAATACTCGTTCCGCTTCCAGCCATTCAAGGAATTGGTAGTGCGCGGTGCCTACAGCGAAGGGTTCCGCGCACCGTCGTTGTATGAGTTGTACAACCCGACCTTTACCAGTTTTACCAACGCCAACTACAACGATCCGCGTTTGTGCGCGGGCGGTAATCCGAGCAATGGCGGCATTGCCAACCGCGACTGCGCACAGCAGTTCAATCGCACCAGCGGCGGCAATACCGACCTGAGCCCGGAAACCGCGCGCAACGTCACCCTTGGGTTTGTTTACCAGCCGTTCGAACGCCTGACTGCCGGGCTGGATTTCTGGTGGATCGACATCGCCAACCAGATTGCCGAGTTCCCGGAATCGGCGGTGTTCGAGAATCCTGAGCTGTACCCCGATCGCCTGGTGCGCAAGCCGGATGGCTCCATCGATCATATCGTCACCGGCCTGGCCAACCTCGGCAAGATCAAGACCAATGGCGTCGATGTCAGCTTCGACTATCGCTTGCCGAGCACGCCGTACGGTAATTTCGGCATTGGCCTGCAAGGCACTTACGTCACCCGCTATGACTACCAGCAACAACTCAAGGGCGATTACATCGACAAGCTGGGTGATTTCCGTGGCGGCGACTTTGCTTCGGCGGGCGCCGTGGCGCGCTGGCGGCACAGCCTCACCGGCAGCTGGAATTACGGCCCATTCGGCGCGGCCCTGACCAACCGCTACACCAGCGGTTACCACGACTCCGATCGCGACACTCACGATTACGTCGGCTCGTACAACGTCTGGGATCTGGCTGGCACCTACACCTGGCGCAAGACCTTAAGCGTGACCCTCGGCGCGAAAAACCTGTTTGACCGCGAACCACCGTTCAGCAATCAGACCTACACGTTCCAGAGCGGCTACGACCCCAAATATGGCGATCCGTTTGGGCGGACGCTGTACACGCGGGTCAGTTACAAGTTCTGAATCGAGCCCTGTAGGAGCTGCCGAAGGCTGCGATCTGATGATCTTCCAACGGCAAAAAATCGCAGCCTTCGGGAGCTCCTACAGACCAGGTTTTCGCAGTTGGTGCGGATTTTAGTCAGTTATTGATCTAAAGCCTGCTCTATAAAAATCGCCGGCCTGTTGCACATCACAGGTAGGCAGGATGTGTGTTGACTGTTCTGGTGCTATCGCGAGCAGGCTCACTCCTACATTGGATTTGTGTTCACCGCAGACCCTGTAGGAGTGAGCCTGCTCGCGAAGAGGCCAGTAGCAGCACCGTGTAAAAGGATCTGCCCATGTTCTCAAGGCTTATTTTGTTCAGCGCATGTGCGCTTTTAACGCCGTTCAGTTTGGCCGCCCCGCAAGTGGCGTTGACCGTCTACGGCGAAGCCGCCAAATACGCCCCCGACTTCCAGCACCTGGCCTACGCCAACCCCGACGCACCGAAGGGCGGCAGCCTGCGCCGGTCTTCCCTGGAAAGCGGCCCGTTCGATCACCTGATTCCTTACACCGACAAAGGCACTGGTGTGGCCGACATCGATGGCTGGCTCTACGCGCCACTGGCCTATCGCAGCAAGGACGAACCCTACAGCGTCTATGGTCTGGTGGCGCAGCAGATGGAGCTCGATCCGGATCGCCGCTGGCTGCGTTTTTACCTGAACCCAAAGGCACGTTTCGACGACGGTACACCGATCACCGCCGAAGACGTGCGCTACACCTTCAACCTGTTCATCACCCAGGGCAGCCTCAAATACCGCCAGCAGTTTCGCGATGTCGCCGAGGTCATCGTCGAGTCGCCGACGCAAGTGCGCTTCCTCTTCAAGAACAACGACAGCCGCACCTTGCCGCTGGACCTGGCGACACTGCCGGTGCTGCCCGAACATTGGTGGCGGACACGTGATTTCGCCGAGGGCGGCGGTTTCGAGATTCCGCCGGGCAGTGGCCCGTATCGCATCAGCGCGGTAGATGCCGGGCGCAGCGTGAAATTTCAACGGGTACAGGACTGGTGGGCCAAGGATCTGCCGATCACTCGCGGCCTCTACAACTTCGATCAACTGAGTGTGGAGTTCTTCGCCGACACCGACGTGTCACGGCAGGTGCTCAAGGCCGGCGGCTTCGATTACAACCGCGAGTTTTCCGCCACCAGTTTCACCATCGGCTACGCGGGCGCTGCACTCGAGCAAGGCAAATTGCTTCGTGAACACCTCGCACCCGGTGCTGCGCAAGGCGCGCAGGGCTTTGTGTTCAACCTGCAGAAACCGCCGTTTCAGGATCGTCGCGTGCGCCAGGCAATCGCCATGCTCTGGGATTTCGAATGGAGCAACCGGCAGATGATGCGCAGCATGTACCTGCGTCAGCGCAGCTACTTCTCCCACAGCGCGCTGGCGGCCACTGCATTGCCGGATGCCGAAGAGCTGAAGATTCTGGAACCGTTGCGCGGACAGATTCCCGATGAAGTGTTCACCACGGTGTTTGAAGTACCGAAAACCGACGGCAGCGGCAACGTCCGCAGCGAACAGTTGCAGGCACTGAAGCTACTCGAAGCCGCTGGCTGGAAACCTCAGGGCGATCAGTTGGTGAACGTCAATGGCGAACCTCTGCACTTTACCTTTCTCAATGGCCAGAAAGGTTTCGAACGGCTGTTATTGCCGTTCAAACGCAACCTGGCGCAGATCGGCATCGGCTTTGATATCCGCCAGGTCGACACCGCGCAATACACCAACCGCGTGCGCAATCGCGACTACGACATGATCGTCGCCGGTTACCCGGTGAGTCAGGCGCCAGGGCGCGAGATGTTCAATTACTTCGGCTCCGATGGCGCCGCTGACCCCGGCTCGAACAATTACATGGTGCTGTGCGATCCTGCAGTCGATGCACTGCTCGAAGGGCTGGTGCAGGCCGACAATCGCCAGAGTCTGCTGCGCCACGCTCATGCACTGGATCGGGTGTTGCAGTGGGGCTATTACTGGGTACCCAACTATTACCCGCCGGGAATTTCCACAGTGTGGTGGAACCGCTTCGGCCGACCGGCGATTGCCCCGCTCTACGACGCCGGTCTCGACACCTGGTGGGAAATCAGCCCGACTGCACTGACATCAGCGCAGATGCCCAAGGAGTACAGCCATGTGGGGCTATAGCCTGCGGCGTCTGCTGCTGATCGTGCCGACCTTGCTCGCGATCCTGTTGGTCAATTTCGTTATCGTGCAAGCCGCGCCCGGTGGCCCGGTCGAGCAGGCCATCGCGCGCTTGCAGGGCATTGGCGTCGGCGCGGCGGTGGGTTCCAGCCATGTCGAAACTGTTGGTGGCGAGTCTCGTGCCACCCGGGGGCTGGACCCGAAACTGGTGGCCGATATCGAGCGTCAGTACGGCTTCGACAAACCCGCCAGCGAGCGCTTGTGGCTGATGCTCAAAAGCTATGCGCGACTGGATTTCGGGCAGAGTTTCTTTCGCGGTGCCAGCGTCACGGAACTGATCTGGCAGAAGCTGCCGGTGACTTTGTCGCTGGGCCTGTGGGCGACGTTGATCACCTATCTGGTGTCAATTCCGCTGGGCATTCGCAAGGCTGTGCATAACGGCTCGGCGTTCGATGTCTGGAGCAGCGTGGCGATCATCATCGGCTATGCGTTGCCGGGATTCCTTTTCGCGCTGCTGCTGATCGTGGTGTTTGCCGGTGGCACGGCGCTGGACTGGTTTCCGGTGCGCGGGCTGGTCTCGGACAACTTCGCCGAGCTGTCGCCGTGGGCCAAAGTGGCCGACTATTTCTGGCATTTGGTGCTGCCGGTGATTGCCTTGGTCATTGGGGGGGTCGCCACGTTGACGATCCTGACCAAGAACAGCTTTCTCAACGAGATCTCGCGACTGTACGTGGTGACCGCGCGCGCCAAAGGGCTGAGCCAAAGGCAGGTGTTGTACGGCCATGTGTTTCGCAACGCGATGCTTCTGGTCGTCGCCGGTTTGCCGCAAGCGTTGGTGACGGTGTTCTTCGGCGGCTCGTTGCTGATCGAAGTGATCTTTTCCCTCGATGGTCTCGGCCGCCTCAGTTACGAAGCGGCAGTCGCGCGCGATTATCCGGTGGTGTTCGGCTCGCTGTTTATCTTCACCCTGTTTGGCCTGCTGATAAAACTGCTCGGCGACCTTTGCTACACGCTGGTCGACCCGCGCATCGACTTCACCGCGAGGGCTGCCTGATGCTGACATTATCTCCCATCGGCCAGCGCCGCTGGGCGCGCTTCAAGGCGCATCGCCGTGGTTGGTGGTCGTTGTGGCTGTTTCTCGCGCTGTTCGGCCTGAGCCTCGGCGGTGAGTTGGTGGCCAATGACAAACCGCTGCTGGTGACGTATCAGGGCGAATGGTATTTCCCGGCGTTCAAGCGTTACACCGAGCAGGATTTCGGCGGCGAGTTGCCGTTTCAACCGGACTATCGTAGCGCGCAGGTGCGGCAATTGATCGAGGGGCAGGGCGGGCGGTTGTGGTTTGCGCCGATCCCGTTCGCGTTCGACACGGTCAATTACGACCTCACGGAGCCGGCACCGAGTCCGCCCAGTGGCGACAACTGGCTGGGCACTGATGATCAGGCGCGCGACGTGCTGGCGCGGGTGATTTTCGGCACACGTGTATCGCTGCTGTTTGCCTTGGCGCTGACCGCGGCGAGTGCGCTGATCGGCATCGCCGCCGGGGCATTGCAGGGCTACTACGGTGGGTGGGTCGACCTGATCGGTCAGCGCTTGCTGGAGGTCTGGTCGGGGCTGCCGGTGTTGTACCTGCTGATCATTCTGTCCGGGTTCGTCGAGCCGAATTTCTGGTGGTTGCTGGGGATCATGGCGCTGTTTTCCTGGTTGAGCCTGGTCGATGTGGTGCGGGCCGAGTTTCTGCGCAGCCGTGGCCTGGAATATGTGAAAGCGGCACGCGCGCTGGGGGTGGGCGATGCGCAGGTGATCGTTCGGCACATCCTGCCCAATGCCATGAGCGCGACGCTGACCTACCTGCCGTTCATTCTTACCGGGGCGATCGCGACGTTATCGGCGTTGGATTTTCTCGGTTTCGGCATGCCGGCCGGCAGCGCTTCGCTGGGCGAGTTGATCGGTCAGGGCAAAAGCAATCTGCAAGCACCGTGGCTTGGCCTGACCGCGTTCTTTGCCTTGGCGCTGATCCTTTCACTGCTGGTATTCATCGGCGAAGCCTGCCGCGATGCGTTTGATCCGAGGACTTGATATGCCCGAACATCTGATCGAAATACGCGACCTGCGCGTCGCCTTCAATGGCCAGTCTGTGGTGCACGGCATCGACCTTGATATCCGCCCCGGCGAATGTCTTGCGCTGGTCGGGGAATCCGGCTCCGGTAAATCGGTGACGGCGCACAGCATTCTGCAATTGCTTGACCCGGCCATCACGCAGATTGATGGCAGCATCCGCTATGTTGGCGAGGAGTTGCTTGGCGTACATGAGCGCTACTTGCGCCAATTGCGTGGCAACCGCATCGCGATGATTTTTCAGGAGCCGATGAGCTCACTGAACCCTTTGCACACGATTGAGCGGCAACTGGGCGAAAGCCTCGCGCTGCACAAGGGGCTGGCCGGGGCGGCGGCGCGTCAGCGAATTGTGCAATTGCTCGAACTGGTGGGCATTCAACGTCCGCGCGAACGGCTAAAGGCTTATCCGCATCAATTGTCGGGCGGTCAGCGACAACGGGTGATGATCGCCATGGCGCTGGCCTGCGAGCCACAGTTGTTGATTGCCGACGAGCCGACCACTGCGCTGGACGTGACCGTGCAACGCAAGATTTTGTTGCTGCTCAAAGAACTGCAGGAGCGCCTGGGAATGGCGCTGTTGATCATCAGTCATGATCTGAATCTGGTGCGCAATATCGCTCAGCGGGTGGCAGTCATGCGTGGAGGATTGATCGTCGAGCAGGCGCCTTGTGAACAGTTGTTCAGCACGCCGCAGCATCCTTACAGCATTGAGTTGCTCAACGCCGAGCCGGGTGGCGAGGCGTTGTGTCGGGAACCCGCTGAGGATTTGCTGGAGGTGCGCGATCTCAATGTGCGCTTCCGTTTGGGCGGTGGCTGGCTGCGCGCGAAGTCTTGGTTGCACGCGGTCAACGGCATTGATTTGAATCTTCAGCGCGGCAAAACCCTGGGCATTGTTGGCGAGTCCGGTTCCGGCAAGTCGACGCTGGGCCAAGCGATTCTGCGTTTGCTGGATGCCCAGGGCAGCATCCGCTTTCAGGGCGAGGCGCTGGAGCACTTGAGCGGCAAGCAACTCAGGCCGCTGCGCAAACGTCTGCAAGTGGTGTTTCAGGATCCGTTCGGCAGCCTCAGTCCACGTTTGTGCGTGGAGCAGATCATCGCCGAAGGTTTACAGGTGCACAGTGATTTGAACGCCGATGAGCGTGAGAGGGCGGTGGTCGATGTGCTGCGTGAAGTCGGTCTTGATCCGGCCACCCGCCATCGCTATCCCCACGAGTTTTCCGGTGGTCAGCGGCAACGCATCGCCATTGCCCGGGCGCTGGTGCTCAAGCCTGACTTGATCCTGCTGGATGAGCCGACCTCGGCACTGGATCGCACGGTGCAAAAACAGATTGTCGCGTTATTGCGGCGTTTGCAGGCGGAACACGGCTTGACCTATCTGTTCATCAGCCACGACCTGGCGGTGGTGCGCGCGTTGGCCCATGACTTGATTGTGATGAAGGACGGTGAGGTGGTGGAGCGTGGCGAGACGAATGCGCTGTTTCATGCCGCGCAGCATCCGTATACCCGAGAGTTGCTGGCCGCTTCGTTCACCGGGTAACCCTGTAGGAGCTGTCGAGTGAAACGAGGCTGCGATCTTTTGACTTTGCGTTCTAAAAAGCCAGATCAAAAGATCGCAGCGTGCCGCAGTTCCTACAGGGCCGAAACGCAAAAATCCCGCCACTGGGGGCGGGATTCTTGTGTCACTGAACGCGCTATTACGACGGGAACAGCTCGGACAGTTTCATCGACAGCATCATGTCGCCTTCAACGCGCAGTTTGCCGCCCATGAAAGCCTGCATGCCGTCGGTTTCGCCGCTGACGATACCTTTCAGGGTTTCGCTATCCAGTACCAGCGTGCAGTTGGCGTCCGGGTTCTCGCCTTCCTGGATATCGCAGGTGCCGTCTTTGACGATCAGCGAGTACTGCTTGTCTTCGTCAGTGATGTTGAAACCGAAAACCAGATCCAGACCGGCAGCAGCGGCTGGGTTGAACTTGGCTTGCATTTCTTTTACGGCATCGGCTACGGAGGTCATGGTTCGATCCTTATGGGTTGATTACAGCAAGGTTCACAGTTAACCGGACTCAGCGGAAAGTGATGAGTTCCGGTGCCTTCAACAGCTGCAGGTGTGCATGACTGTTGAAGGAGGCCAAAGCCACCTCGCGACCGCGGAACTTCAGCTGGTTGAGCGAGGTGTTGACGATTTGCCAGTTCAATTCAAAGGCCTGTCTGGCAGGCATTTGCGTAATGAGGTGGAGCAGGGCGGTGATGGTGCCGCCGGAGGTGAACACGGCGATTTTCTGTTTGTCGCCGGCCTGTTCAAGGATTCGGTGTAACCCGGCCTGAACCCGTTCGACGAAACCCAGCCAGCTTTCCAGCCCCGGGGTGTCAAAAGTGCCGGCCAGCCAGCGCTCGATGATCAAGGCGAAAATCCGTTGGAATTCGCCACGGTTCTGTGCGGCGTTGCGCAGGATGTCGAGGGCTTCCGGCTCGTCCGCCAGCATGTCCGGGAGCAGCGCGCGAATGACCGCGTCGGCATCGAATTCGTTGAACGCAGAATCGGTTTCCAGGGTCGGCACCGGCAGGCCTTTGGCGGCGTATTGCGCCAGCGCGCTGGTGGCCGTGTGCTGTTGGCGACGCAGGTCACCGGCGAGGCAGCGATCGAAGCTGATGCCCAGTTCAGCGAGGTGCTGACCGAGGATTTCTGCCTGACGCACACCGGTCGGCGACAGGACGTCATAGTCGTCTGCACCAAAGGAGGCCTGGCCATGTCGTATCAAGTAGATGCTGCCCACGTCCGCGTCATCCCGGTACGTTGAAGGTTGTGGCGAGGTTATGAGGATGACGGGTAGCTGTCAATGAAAAAACATACGCTTGTTTGAAATGCCCGTTACAGGGGTGTTGCCAGAGGTTTCACGGCTGGCCGACAAGCCGACGCATGGGTATGCTGGAGCCATCCCGCGTGTGTCTCACATCCGCGCATCGTTTAAGGAGTCTTTGTGGAGTTTTTCACCGAATACGCCAGCTTCCTGGCCAAGACCGTCACCCTGGTAGTCGCCATTCTGGTGGTGCTTGCCAGTTTTGCCGCATTGCGCAGCAAGGGCCGGCGCAAATCGGCCGGTCAGTTGCAGGTCAGCAAACTCAATGATTTCTACAAGGGCCTGCGTGAGCGCCTGGAGCAGACGTTGCTCGACAAGGATCAGCTCAAGGCTTTGCGCAAGGGCGAGGCCAAATCCGAGAAAAATGCGAAGAAGCAGAAGAAACAACCCGACACCAAATCGCGTGTGTTCGTGCTGGATTTCGACGGCGACATCAAGGCCTCGGCCACCGAAAGCCTGCGCCATGAAATCACCGCACTGCTGACGCTCGCCACGCCAAAAGACGAAGTGGTCCTGAGGCTGGAAAGCGGTGGCGGTATGGTTCACAGCTACGGTCTGGCATCCTCGCAACTGGCGCGGATCCGTGAAGCCGGCGTGCCGTTGACGGTGTGCATCGACAAGGTCGCGGCCAGCGGCGGCTACATGATGGCGTGCATCGGCGAGAAGATCATCAGCGCGCCGTTTGCGATTCTTGGTTCGATCGGCGTGGTTGCACAGTTGCCCAACGTCAACCGCTTGCTGAAGAAGCACGACATCGACTTTGAAGTACTGACCGCCGGCGAGTACAAACGCACCCTGACCGTGTTTGGCGAAAACACCGAGAAGGGCCGGGAGAAGTTCCAGGAAGATCTGGACATCACCCATCAACTGTTCAAGAACTTTGTTGCGCGTTATCGCCCGCAACTGGCCATCGATGATGTGGCCACCGGTGAAGTCTGGCTCGGCGTCGCGGCGCTGGATAAACAACTGGTCGATGAACTAAAGACCAGTGATGAGTACCTGGCCGACCGGGCGAAAAAGGCTGAGGTCTACCACCTGCACTACGCCGAGCGCAAAAGCTTGCAGGAACGTATTGGCATGGCCGCCAGCGGCTCGGTCGACCGCGTACTGCTGAGCTGGTGGAGTCGGCTGACCCAGCAGCGCTTCTGGTAATTCGAGCAGGCATAAAAAAACGCCGGTCACATGACCGGCGTTTTTTTGTCCGCAGCAAACCTTCAGCGGCGACGGAACAGCGGCAGCGGTTCGTCGGTGGCGGCCTGATAGGTCACCGAAAAGTCCTTGAGACCTTCCAAAGCTTCGTACGGGTCTTTGTCCGCACGCACGGCAAAGGCGTCGAAACCACAGCGGTGCATGTAGAACAGCTGATCGCGCAGCACGTCACCAATCGCCCGCAGTTCACCTTTGAAACCGTAACGGTCGCGCAGCAGGCGGGCGTTGGAGTAGTTGCGGCCGTCAGTGAAAGCCGGGAAGTTCAGGGCAATCACCTGGAACTCGGCGACGTCGTCACCGATTTCCTCGGCTTCTTCGTCGGCGTCCAGCCACACACCCAGACCACCGTCGCGAGCCTTGAGCATGCGACTGTGTTCACGCCACAGTTGCAGTGGCACGATCAGGTCGTCGCAGTTGCTGATCTCGTCGATGTTGAAATCCTTGGGCAGCAAGTGCCAGGTTTCGTCGACGACCGCGTTATTCTTAATGATTCGCTGCATAGACGCGTTCCTTGAAGAGGTCGATGCCAATACGCTGGTAGGTGTCGATGAAGCGCTCGTCTTCGGTACGTTGTTCAACGTACACGTCGATCAGCTTCGAGATCACGTCCGGCATGGCTTCCTGGGCGAAGGACGGGCCGAGGATCTTGCCCAGGCTCGCATCACGGCTGGCACTGCCGCCGAGGGAGACCTGATAGAACTCTTCGCCTTTCTTGTCCACCCCGAGGATGCCGATGTGGCCGACGTGGTGGTGACCACAAGCGTTCATGCAACCAGAGATGTTCAGGTCCAGTTCACCGATGTCGAACAGGTAGTCGAGGTCGTCGAAGCGACGCTGGATCGACTCGGCAATCGGGATCGACTTGGCGTTGGCCAGCGAGCAGAAATCACCGCCAGGGCAGCAGATGATGTCGGTCAGCAAACCGATGTTAGGCGTGGCGAAACCGCCTTCACGCAGCTCACCCCACAGGGCAAACAACTGGCTTTGCTCGACGTCGGCAAGAATGATGTTCTGCTCGTGCGAGGTGCGCAGTTGACCAAAGCTGTAGCGGTCGGCCAGATCGGCGACGGCGTCGAGCTGTTTGTCAGTGATATCGCCCGGGGCAACGCCGGTTGGTTTCAGCGACAGGGTCACGGCCACGTAACCCGGCTTTTTGTGCGCCAGGGTGTTGCGGGTGCGCCAGCGAGCGAAGCCTGGATGTTCTTTGTCCAGCTCGGCCAGTTGCGCGGTCTGGTTGTCCAGCGCCTTGTAGTCCGGGTCGACGAAGTGCTTGGCGACGCGATGCAGTTCAGCCTCGGTCAAAGTGGTCTGGCCACCGCGCAGGTGTTCCATTTCCGCATCGACTTTCTGTGCGAACACTTCCGGCGTGAGCGCTTTGACGAGAATCTTGATCCGCGCCTTGTATTTGTTGTCGCGACGGCCGTAGCGGTTGTACACGCGCAGGATCGCGTCGAGGTAGCTCAACAGGTCCTGCCACGGCAGGAATTCGTTGATGAACGCGCCGACCACCGGAGTACGACCGAGGCCGCCACCGACCAGCACACGGAAACCCAGCTCACCAGCGGCGTTGTGCACCGGCTCAAGGCCGATGTCGTGAACTTCAATGGCCGCACGGTCAGCGGTCGAACCGTTGACGGCGATCTTGAACTTACGCGGCAGGTAGGCGAATTCCGGGTGGAACGTGGTCCACTGACGAACGATCTCGCACCATGGGCGCGGGTCGATCACTTCGTCGGCAGCGACACCGGCGAACTGGTCGGTGGTGACGTTGCGCAGGCAGTTGCCGCTGGTCTGGATCGCGTGCATCTGCACGGTGGCCAGTTCAGCCAGAATGTCCGGGATGTCTTCCACCGCCGGCCAGTTGAACTGCACGTTCTGCCGCGTACTGATGTGGGCGTAGCCCTTGTCGTAGTCGCGGGCAATCTTGGCCATCATGCGCGTCTGACGCGAAGTCAGCTGGCCGTAAGGCACCGCCACACGCAACATCGGCGCGAAGCGCTGGATGTACAGGCCATTTTGCAGGCGCAGGGGGCGGAATTCTTCTTCGCTCAGCTCACCTGCCAGATAGCGTCGGGTCTGATCACGGAACTGCTTGACGCGGTCCTCGATGATCCGCTGATCGTACTCGTCGTATACGTACATATAAGTCCTGTTCTCAGGCTTGGGCCATTCGGAGTAGCACTGCGTTTTCGCTTGCTGGAGTCCGATTGTGCCTCTGCAATTCTGCGCGCACGGCCGCGCACTCCCTAACGGAGCCGGGGCAATATACCCGTTTGCAGTTATGCGCAAAAGTGATGTTTGAGTATATGTAAAGAACCAAATCGCCTAACGAGAATGGCTGTCAACTAACCCACATTTGTCGTGCGGACAATCATCGTCTTAACTGTGGTCGAGTCTTTCTGCAATCACCGACAAAACCGACAAGAGGCGATGCAATGAGCAATCCGACCAAGGCAAGAAAAAGCGACAGCAGTGTCGATGCGTGGGCCATTTTGTTCCTGATCATTCTCGTAGTAGGGACAGCGGTATTCTGGGTCAGTCATCAGTAAACGACCCATCCGGGCCCGCTTCCGACAGATTGTCGGACAAAAAACGGGATCAGGCATCAATAGCCGGTGGAACGAGGGCTATAATGCGCGGCCATTTTTCCTTGGGCCTGGATGCTTCATGTTCAAGTTTGTCCACATCAGTCTTCTGTTGTTCGGCGCGCTGTTTCAGACCGGCGCGCGGGCAGAGTCTGTGCTGTTTTTGAATCCGGGCTCGACGCAGGAAGCGTTCTGGGTCAGCTATTCGCAATTCATGCAGGCGGCCGCTCATGATCTGGGCATCGATCTGCAAATTCTCTATTCGCAACGCCAACCCGAACTGACCCTGGCTCAGGCGCGCATTGCGTTGCAGGGGCCGAATCGTCCCGAGTACCTGGTGTTCGTCAACGAACAATACGTCGCCCCGCAAATTCTGCGCCTGGCCGAGAACAGCGGCGTGAAGCTGTTTATGGTCAACGCGGCGCTGACACCTGACCAGCAAGCGCTGGTCGGTGAGCGGAACGACCGCATCGGCAGCCTGGTGCCGAACGACGAGGAGGGTGGTTACCTGATGATGAAGGAACTGATCCGCCTGCACCCGCCGACGCCCGCTGCTGAGCCGATTGAAGTGTTGGCGTTCTCCGGGTTGAAGGTCACCCCCTCGGCACAATTGCGCGAGCGCGGCATGCAGCGGGCGTTGGCCGAACACCCACAGATGCGTCTGCGGCAATTGGTCTACAGCGGCTGGACCCAAGAGCGCGCCTATGAGCAGGCCAAACAGCTGTTTGCCCGTTACCCGAAGGTGTCGCTGGTGTGGTCGGCCAATGATGAGATGGCCTTCGGCGCGATGCGCGCTTACGCCGAGACCGGCAAAGTCCCCGGCAAAGATGCCTTGTTCAGTGCAATCAATACCTCACCGGCGGCCTTGCAGGCGTTGGTTGACGGGCGTTTGAGCGCGCTGGTCGGCGGGCATTTCACCCTGGGCGGCTGGGCGTTGGTCGAGTTGCATGATGTTGAGCAAGGCGTCGATTTGAATCACTACGGCGGCCGTGACCGGCAGATTCCCTTATTGCAATTGATCGACAAAGCGCACGCCCGGCAAATGCTGGCCATGGGCACGTCGCCTGACTACGGCGTGAATTTCCGCAAGCTCTCGGCCAAGGGGCAACCGGCGTCGTATCGCTACCCGTTCACCTTGCAGACCCTGATGCGCTGACCGCGTCAGACCCCGGCGAAATGCAGCACCAGTTTGACGATGGCAAACAGCGTCAGCGCAAACACCGCCGTGAACAGAATGCCCAGCATCACGAAATGGCTGGGTTTGCCATGGGTGAAGTCCCTTGCCCGGTTCTTGCCGCTCTGCACCCCGAACGCCGCCGCCATCACGCTGTGCAGCATCTGCCAGAAGGTCGGCGGTTTGTTGTCGACTGGATCGTCCATAAATCCCTCCGCTGAAAGTTGTGCCTCTCAAGCATAGTCAAATAGCGCTCGGCTGTTCGCAGACACGTCGTTACAACTGCTATAACCCTGTACCGCTCAACCCACCGATACAAGTGATGTGCTGTCGCTCCATTTATAGGAGCAATTTATGTCCCCCGATTTCCTTATTCCTCAAGCCACGGACAAGCCTGCACCACCGCCTGCTACCGAGAGCCTGCACGGGCCTTTTCTGGAGGCTGCGGTGCCGCCATGGCTGATCGGTGCTTCTGCCCTCAGAAAGGCCGAGTTCAAACAGGCGAGGACCGTCCTGCCGCACTGGTATAGCGCGATGGCACCGGCACAACGTCGTATTTTGCATGAAACCTACAGACACAGTTTCAGCACGCAAACGCGATTGGACCAGACCATGGCGGCGTTCAAGGACATTGATACGTTCGCCCGACCCATGCTGATGCAGGCGCTGAAAAGCCGTTTTCAGGTCGAGGTTGATGTCGACAAAACCCTGTTATGCCTCCGGCGACCCATACGCGCCGGTATCCTCGGCGAGGAAATGGGAACTTACGAATCCTTGACGCTCCCTTTGCTGCAGGCTGCGCTGCACAACTTTGAAAGTGACGAATGTCGGTACGGGGCGTTTCACCACAGCTCCGGGTTTGCAATCCAGAACCCTGCCACGGAGGTCCACACGGCTGTGCCGGTAAACGTGTCGGTCAGAAACTTTCTTGGCCTGTGCCGTGAACTGGATATCGGTGCGAAGTATCAGGCCTATCTCGATTCGTTTTTCCATCCCAAAAACCCCAAGGCCGAGGCGAGGTTGCGCCGGCGGTTCATTGCCAGCCAAAAATCAGCCATGCGCGCGGCGGCTGATCGAGCTTTGTTGACCAAGGACATTCTGCCGGAAGACCACGCGATGATCATTTCTGTCATCAGAGGTGAGCGACATCCCAGAATCGGTCGCAATCAGGTCTGGTTTCAGGACCTGAGCCTGATGAGGCACAGGTTGGTGGGGTGTGTTGCGTTCAAGATCGCCGAAAGGAATCGCCCCACCGAGGCAGTGATTCTTTACGTGCCGAATGATCCCGTACATCCGCTGAAGCGCTATACCGGCACACAAATGCAGAGCACCTTCAAGCGGCTGCTTACCGCTCGCGTTCAAGGGCAGTCGCCAGACATCGGTCCGACGCCTTACCAGCGGTTTTTGAGCCAGTTCTTGCCCTACGAAAAACGTCCTTACTATTTCAGCCAGTTCGTGAAGGTTGCCGACTCTGCGGCCGATTGGCTGACGTCGCCCTGGCGCAAAATACTGGAAGTCACACTGACCGCTGTCGAGATCTGGAAAACCTCACCCAAATACGAGAAGAGGGTGCCGGAGCCCGATCCTTATATTGCCGCCACGTTGAGGCCTCACGTGCAGGCTTTTCCCTGGGCTGCCAATTCCGACCTTTGGACCTATCTCTACGAAAAGCACCGCGAGAAGGTCTTCGCGGATGCCCGCTGCCACGCGGTTCCAACCGCCGACGCGGACGCCAGTGCACGAAACGCCAAACTGTCAGGCCTGCTGCAATTCGGACTCCTGGCGCTGAATGTGGCGTCGATGTTTGTGCCGGTGTTGGGCGAGATCATGCTCGTGGTGATGGCTGGCCAGTTGTTGTTCGAAACCATCGAGGGCGTGGTCGAATGGAGCGAGGGTGACAGGCACGCCGCCAAGGCGCACTTGGTGGATGTGGCGGAAAACCTCGCGCAGATCGGTGTAATGGCGGCTGCCGGCGCGGGTTTCAGATGGCTGACGGCGGTAAAAGCGGAGCCGCTGATGGAGCAACTGCACCCCGTGACTTTGCCCAGCGGCGAAACCCGATTGTGGAAGCCCGACTTCACTGGCTATGAACAGCACCTTACGTTGAGTGGATCAGTGCGGCCGAATGCACAGGGGCAGTACCGGATCGACGGCAAAATCTGTTTTCGCCACGGCGGAAGGTTCTACGAGCAGATACTCGACGAGTCAACCGCTCAATGGCGGCTCAAACATCCCACAGATGCCGACGCTTACCAGCCCGTCCTGAGTCATAACGGTCAGGGCGCCTGGCGGCTGGCGCTGGAACAGCCGATGAACTGGGAGCGACTGACACTGCTGCGGCGCATGGGGCACATCACCGATGACTTCAGCGATGAATCCCTGCTGATGCTGGCCGATATCAGCGCCGTCAGTGACAACGCCTTGCGCAAAATGCACATGGATCATCTGCCGCCACCTCCCGAATTGCACGACGCGATGCGTCTGTTTCGCGCCGATAGGGGAGCCAGGCAAATGATCGAGCAACTGCGCGGAGCGAGGCCCATTGATGAGGGGTATCTGTACGCACTGCCGTTGGTCACCGAAATGCCACACTGGCCGGCCGATCGGATACTGGAGTTTTTCGTCGGTGCCGAGGGCGAAGGATCGTCGACTCGGTACGGTGCGCAGACAACCCTGCCCGGGTTTGATCCCAAACCGGTCATCCGTATCAGCCGTGCGCAGGTATTGAACGGAGAAATGCCTGCGCGAATTCTGGCAGCGCTGCAGGAAAACGAAGTAGGCCAGCTACTGGGCCCGGCCGACGCGCAGTTTCGTCCAGCGAGGCCAGACGCATTCAGTCGCAGGCTCGCCGATTATGCCCATACACGTCAGTCGGCCATTTTCGACAGTCTTTACAGAGGCAGCGAACCGCTCGGCATACGTGGGCGCATGCTGCAGCGTGAATGTCCCGGACTCAGCGATGCGGCCGCACAGGATGTGCTCGATCATGCAACGGCGGCGGAACTGGCCCGAATGGACGCTACCGGGCGATCCCCCTTGAAAATGCTCGAAGAGGCCCGCTGGCATGCTCGCCAAGGCCGCCAGGTTCGTGCGTTCGCCGGTTTGCACAGCGAGACCCTGGCTTCAGCAGACAGCCGAAGGCTGGCACTGTTTGCTCTGGAACAGTTGCCAGGATGGCCGCAGACATTGCGCCTGGAAATTCGTGAGGGCAGCACAACCGGCGCAGTGCTCGACAGCGTCGGTGAGCCAGCAGCACCGGTCAAACGCTATCTGGTCAAGAATGGGCCTGCTTATCAGGCCTTTGGTGATCGCGCAGAAGCGCTCAGCAGGATGTCGGGTGCAGAGGACAGTTTCTATCATTCGCTCCTGCAGGCGCTGCCCGATGACATACGCCTGGCCATTGACTTGCCGGAAGGAAGCCCTGGCAGCGAACTGCAACATAAAATTATCGGCTCGGCCCATGCTCATCGGCGTCAAGCTGCGCACGTTCTCGCGCCGCAAGCCAAAGCGTTCAAACCACCGGTGCGGGTGAGCGCAAGGCTCAAGGGCTATTATGCCAGTGGCCGTGGCCCAAGCCTTGCGCCATCGCTGGAGTCACGGGTGGCGCATCTCTATCCGGAGGCGCGGCAGGCCGAGGCGTTCCTCACCCAGCAACGCGGCAGAAGTAATGCGCAGATCTTCCGCGAACTGGAATTCCGTCGGTTGGATTGGGAAAGACTCGATACCACCCTTGAGCAATGGCAGGCCGGCCCGACCGGGAGTCGGGCTGCGCTGCACAGGGCGCAAGTTGCTCAGGCACTCAGAAATGCCTGGCGCAATGGCCCGTTGGCCGGGCAAGTGGTGGAAGCCGGGCGTCTCTCGCTGGTATGCGATACGCCGTTGCCTGCGCTCTCCACACGTTTTGCCCATATCAATGAACTGTCCGTGGCGGGGCTGGGCATAACGGATACCCATGCGGACGGTTTTCTGGTGGCCTTCCCGAATGTCACGGATTTGTCGATCGGCGAGCTGGGGCAACAGACTGATCGCCCCACGTCTGTGGCCGGCGCGCTGACGACCCTGCCGGAGGCGGTCGGCCGGATGCCCGGACTGACCCGGCTGCGTTTTTCCACCGATGCGGCGTTACTGGCGCCAGGCTTTTCTCAACGGCTCAGCTCGCTTGTCAGGCTGGAAGCGCTGCGCATCGATTATTCAGGAGTCGACTCAGCCACCCTGCATGAACTTGACCTGACGCCCTTGACCCGCCTGCGCATTGACGCGCCCCGTGCCTTGTGGCGATGGCCCGCGTACGTCGAGCGCCTTGAGCATCTTGAGCGTCTGGATTTGACGCATACGTTGATAGAGACGCTGTCCGAATCGCTGTATCACGATCACGAGCAACTTTGGGCCGGGCTGGCGCTCGACTGGTCGAGGGTGACCCCGGCGACCTTCCGGCGCGCTTACGAATACGTCAGCCAATATTCCGGCCCACTGGGCCACCTGCTTGATCTGCATCAGATGGTCGGCGAGTTCTGCCGCGCCGAGCTCGATACGATGGCGCCAATGCCGAGTTTCACTGACCCGTTATCCGAAGCGTTCAACGCGACCTGGGTGACACCGCAGGCAAGAGTTACCGCCATCGAACAGCTTCGGGCGGAGCATGAAGCCATTTTCGCTGCGTTCTACACACCTGCCTTGCGGCATGGAGCACGCTATGCTGCCCTTCGGCGGCAATGGTCCATGGGGCCCAACGCCGACGTTGTGAACGCGCTCAAGACCAACTGGTATGGCACGGTTCGCCAACGGTACGGCCTGACCGCCAACGTGGCGACATTTGAACTGCCGGTTACCCGATCAGGCCAAGCCGTATTGACGGCTGCAGACTTGATCACCGAGTTGCCGCCACTGCCGGCAGGCAGTTTCTCCCACGTGCGTACACTGCGCCTGGGGAGGCTGGACGTCCCCATTGAACAGGCTCGGCACTTTCTCCGCGCATTCAGTCATGTCGAATCACTTGAATTCAGCGGTAATACCTTCACCGAGCTGCCCTTTGCGGCGGATGAGCTGTCAGCGCTGACGCATCTGGATGCATCGGGCAACAGGATTGAGGTAACGCCTGTTGTGCAGCGGCAGATCAACGGGTTGCAGCGTCTCAGTAGGTTGAATCTGAGTAACAACCCGCTGGGCAACATCGATGTCAGCCTGTTGAGCCGATTGCGTGCCCTGGGCCTGAGATCGACGCAGTTGCGTGCCTGGCCCGCCGGTGCCGAAAACCTGCCTCGGTTGGCGTGGCTCGACCTGCGAGACAACTGGATCTCGTCACTGCCACCGTCGGTGTTGACCCATCCCGACGCGCTGATGAGAGCCAACCTGGCCGGTAACGTATTCAGTCCTGAGGGTGAAGCAAGCCTGCACGGGGCGCTGCAGCGAATCGAGCAGCAAAGGGGCCTGGGGCCGGGCACGCTGGCACGATTCGCTGCAGAACCGGTGCCGGAGCTTTTCCCTCCTGCGGAAACAGGCTGGTCGTTTATCGACCTGATGTTATCGCTTCCAGAAGCCGCGACGGTGCTTCAAGGGCAAACGGGGCCCTCGGCGCAGTTGCAACGTTTGACTCGCATCATGCCGGTCGAGCAAGCGCGACTTCACTTGCAGAATCTGCGGGCGTCGGGGGCGAGCGATGCGCAGATCGAAGCACGGATCACCGAATGGCAGCACCTTTGCGAGGCATTGGTCCGTCGAGCGAATGACTGGCTGTATACCCGCGAAGTGCGCACGGACACGTACAGGATCAATGCGCGAGACCGATCGGTCGCGGCGAGGCGCCTCTTCGAAGCCTGGCTGGACGGACTCACAGAGCATGTCGACAGAGCCCGGCTGGACCTGGATTTCCAAGGCCTGCAAACCGGTGATTTGCCGGAGCTGGCAGTTCCGATCCCTGCAGTCAGAACGCTGGATCTGAGCGGTGTGGGCATGACCACACGGGGTTCGGACGGGTTTCTCAGGGCTTTTCCCCACGTCGAAATCTTGTATATCAGTGGCAATCCCCTGGTGTCGGTGCCTGGGCCGGTCCTGCGGATGCAGCATCTTGAACGCCTGGAGATGCAGTATTGCGATCTCGCGGACGCGACGGACCTTTACCCGTTGATGGCCCGTGCGCGCCTTCGCAGGCTGGATGTCGGCTACAACGAACTTCGGGTATTCAACCCGCCCGACTTTGGCGCCGTCCAGACTCTGGACTTGCGCTATAACCACCTGACCGCATGGCCTGGCCGTGTATTCGAGGCGCCGCAGTTGCACAGCTTGGACCTGAGCGGCAACGAACTCACCCACATTCCCGGGGAATTGTTCAACGGCGAACACGAGCGTCTGATCCAGGGGACCAATCTCTCCGAGAATCGACGCTTGTCCCTTTCTGCTTTGCAGGACATGCGCCGCTATGCGCGTGAGCAGTCGGCGTTGCACGTGCTGGGAATGTCACGCCGAAACATTGAGACGATGATCGACACACACCTTTTCGGCGATCTGTTCGGTGGCGCAGAACCGGTCGGCATTCCCGAAGACGCCGCCGGCAATGTGGACTTGGACGATCCTGACGCCGCTGTGCTGCCTGTCGAAGAGGTCCTGGATCCGGTCAACGATGTGGCACCGAGATCAAGAGATCCGTGGCTCCAGCACAGCGATGTGACGCTCGCGGCTCGCAGAGCGGACATTTGGGGGCAACTGGCGCGAGAACCCGATCACCAGCGTTTTTTTCAGCTGCTGCGTTTGTTGCGCGACACGGACGACTTCCGGCTGGTACCGGCCGACCTGACGCGCAGAATGTGGGATGTCATGCAAGCAGCCACGGAGAACAGCGAATTGCGCCAGTTGCTGTTTCTCGGCGCTGAAAGCCATGGCACGTGCCCGGACGGGCGGATTCTGACATTCAGCGATCTGGAAGTGCGGGTGTCGGTGTATCGGGCACTGCACGACATCCCGGTGCATCGGATGGCGCTAAGGGGCCGGGCGTTATTGCGTCTGTCCCGGCAATTGTTTCGTCTGGACAGGATCGAGACGCTGGCTGACGCCGCAGGGCGGGGCAGGGATCGTGCCGAGGTGCGCCTGAAATATCGCATCGGTCTGACCGGTGGTTGGGGCGATGGGGTGGATCTGCCCGGGCAGCCGACATACATGCTCTATGACGTACCCCTCAGCGGTGAACTGCTGAATCAGACCCGGGCCTCGATCCTCGAGGCGGAACGAACTGACGCACTGCCACTGAGCATGATCGCCCGCGATTACTGGATCACCTATCTGGAGGAACGCCTTCCGCTGGAGATGCAGGCGATAGACTCCGCGGTTGATCAGCAACGCCAAGAGCGCTGGAGTGTGTTGGATGATCGACTTTCTCGGGGTGAAATCGATGCGCGACAGTACGATCGGGAACTGGAAGATTTGGGCAAGGCGATGGAACGGCTGCTCACCCAGAAACGGCTCGAGCTGACACGTCGGGAGATCATCGATCTGCAGAGTTTTGCCGATGAGGCCGAAGAAGGTGATCGAGTCACGCCGAAACCGGGACCATCGAGCCGCCCTTGACGGGGGCAGACTGGCGTTGAAGATTGCGCCGTGAGTGATACATATCAGGTTACTCACGGCCGGACCGGCAATAACCGGATACCGCAAATCCGCTGACGGGATATGGTCTGCTGATCGCTCCATCAACTAGGAGTGATCATGATCGCTATCCCTTCCAACCCAGAGACGACGCAAGCTGCGCCGCTCGCTCGAGCTGCCGCTGACAACCAGCCGACAACGCTCAATACAACGCAAAGCCTGCACCGCGATTTTCTCGAAAAGTCGATCCCGCCGTGGCTGTCCAGCGCTTCGCCGCAACGGCGCGAAGCGCTCAAAACCGTTCCGACTGCGCTGCCAGCGTGGTACCTCGACGCGACGCCGGCACAACGCAAGACGCTGGCCGACAGCATGAAGGCCAGCGTTGTCGCCCAAAACGATCTTGATAGAACCATGGCGACCCTTCAGGACGTCGAGACATTTGCCAGGCCATTGCTGCTCAAAGCGCTCAAGGACCAGCATCAATTACAAATCGATGTCGACAAGACGCTCCTGTGTCTGCGGCGTCCCGTCGAACTGGGCGTTGAAAAGATCGAGCTGGCGTCCTTCGAGGTCCTCAAACTTTCGATGCTGGACGCAGCGCTGCACAACTTCGAAGCTGACGAATGCAAGCAGGGCGCTTATCACTCGACGTCAGGTTTCGTTGTAGCAACCTCCACCCCTGGTACATTCGAGTACGTGAGCATCGGCCTGACGGTGATGCAGTTCCTGACGCTTTGCCGAGAACTGGATGTCGGCAAGCAGTATCAGACCTATTTGACGACATTCTTCCACCCGGCCGATGCTGTGGCAGAGGCGGTGCTCAGCGAGCGCTTCATTGCCAGCCAGAAGGCGACGATGCGCGCCGCAGCCGATCAGACGCTGTTGCAAAAAGACATTGAGCCGGCGGATCACGCAATGATTGTGTCGGTGATCCACGGCAACATGCACCCGTGGATGGGCGAGAAACAGGTCTGGTTCAGTGACCTGGGCGTCATGAAAAAAAGGCTGACCGGCTGCGTGGTGTTTGTCATTTGCCAGAAGTACCGCTACAGCGACGAGCTGATCCTTTACATCCCTCACGATCCGGAGCACCCGCTCAAGCGCTATACCGTCCAACAGGTGCGCGATGAGTTCAAGCGCTTGCTCACCGCCCGCGATCCCGCACAAGCGCCAGGCGCGGAACCGACCGCGTACCAGCGTTTTTTGAGCCAGTTTCTGCCGTATGACCAGCGTGCGTATTATTTCAGCCAGTTCAGACAAAAAGCGGCCGATTCACCGGGCGATGCATGGGCAATATGGCGCTCGCCATGGCTGGCTGTGGCGCAGGTGTTGGCGGGCGGTTCGGTGTTTACCCGGATCCGTGAACTGCCACCCGAGCGTGAGATCAGGTGGGATCCTGTGCCTGATCCTTACATTGCGCCATCGACGTTCGGTCGCAGCGGACGGGGGATTTGGGCGCCCAATGAGGATCTCTGGCAATACCTTTACACCCAGAGCCGTGCCAAGGTATTGGCCGACGCACGAAGCCATGCCGTGCCAGCGGCAGATGTCGATGCGAAGGCCCGTGACGCCAAGCTCGCTCATCTGCTGCAGATCGGCATGCTTGGCCTGAACCTTGTCTCGATGTTCGTGCCGGTGCTGGGCGAGGTCATGATGGTGGTGATGGCCGGGCAGTTGCTGACTGAAACCCTGGAAGGCGCGATTGAATGGAGTGAGGGTGATCGTCGGGCGGCGAAGGATCACCTGATCGATGTCGCGGAGAATCTGGCGCAGATTGCGTTGATGGCGGGAGTGGGGGCCGGGGTGCAGAAAATCTCCGGCGCCAGAGCCGTGCCGATCATCGAGCGGCTGCAGTCGGTGAAATTGCCCAACGGCGAAACTCGCCTGTGGAGAGCCGACCTTAGAGCTTACGAGTCCGCTGTCACGCTGCCAGACAGCCCCGGCCCGAACTCTGCCGGCCAGCATGTGCTGGAAGGTCAAACCTTCATACGCCAGGACGGCAAGGTCTACGAGCAGTTTTACGATGAGTCGATCAGCAAATGGCGCATCAAGCACCCTACCGATGCCAGCGCCTGGCAGCCGGTGCTGGAGAGCAACGGACGCGGTGCCTGGCGGCACACGCTGGAGCGGCCGCGGGATTGGGATCGTCTGACCCTGCTGCGGCGCATCGGCCACGCAACCGAAGCCTTCACCGACGCGCAGTTGATCAAGGCTGCCGATATCAGCGGTGTCACTGACGCCACTCTGCGCAAGATGCACGTCGATTCTGCGCTACCGCCACCGGAACTGACGCAGGCCATGCGCGTGATGCAGGCGGATAGCAACGCGGCACTGGTGGTTGAACAGTTGCGCGGGACAAAACCGATCGACGAACTGTATCTCTTTGCGTTGCCGCTGATCACCGAAATGCCGCGCTGGCCGGCGAACCGGGTGCTGGAAGTATTCGACGGCGAGCAACTGTCCGGCAAGTCGGTCAGGTATGGTTCCGTGCGGCGGTTTCGCGACGTCGGCGTCAAGGCACCGATTCAGATATCGCGGGCCGATATCCTCAGCGGTGGCCTGCCAGCACACATCCTCGCGGCGCTGGACGAGTCAGAACTCACCCGGCTCCTGGGCGAGCAAGGTGCACGCGTGCGCGATGCCCGGCCGGCAGAGTTCGGCAAGCAGATCGCCGACTACGCCGACACTCGTCAGCCGGCGATCTACGACAGCCTCTACAAGGGAACCGACCCCATCGATTCCCGGGTTGCGCGTTTGCAGAAGGCCTGCCCTGGACTCAGCGAACCCGCGGCACAAACGGTGCTGGCCCATGGACGCTCCGATGATCTGGAGCGACTTGACTCAGGCCATCGAGTGCCGCTACGCCTGCTGGAGGAGGCACGCTGGTACGCGCGTCAAAGCCGACAAGTCGCGGCCTATGTCGGTCTGCGCAGTGAAAATGTCGCTTCGGCGGACAGCCGGCGCTTGGCGTTGCACACGCTGGAGCAGTTGCCGGGTTGGGCCGACAGCGTTCGCATTGAAGTTCGCGAGGGCAATGACGCCGGCATGCTGCTTGACAGCATCGGCAGTGAAACAGCCAGCGAGAAGAAATACCTGATCAAGAAAGGCGCTCAGTTTCAGGCGTTCGACGAACGTGGTCTTGCACTCAACAGCCTGCCTCGCAACGGCGACAACTTTTACTCATCGATCATGTATGCCTTGCCTGATGACGCGCGCCGCAGCCTCGGTGTGCCCGAGGTGGGGCAGTCCGCCCGGTTACAGAAAAAGATCATCGATCGTGCCGATCGGCATCAGGCAGATACGCCTGCGCTGCTTGCGCCACAGGTCAAATGGATCAAGCCGCCCGTGCGTGTGAACGCTACGTTGATCGGTTACCCCGCGAGCGGACGCGGCGCCGGGTTGCAAATGAACCTGACCGCTCATGTGTGCGATGTCTATCCGCAGCTTACCTACGAACAGGCTAATGGTTTCATTCTCGAGCAGTACCGGACGGGTAAAGACGACAACGCGATTTTCCAGCTGTTGCAATCACGCCGCCATGAATGGCAGCAGTTGAATACGACGCTGGATGAATGGGCAGGCACATCCACGGCGGCGCCTTGGGAGCGTTCCGCAACGGATCACAAGTTTCGCGCCGCGCAAGCGCTGAAAACCTGCTGGCGCAACGCCTTGTCCACTGGAGTTTCAGGTGCCGATGAACTCTCGATATTCACGTATGACCCCCTGCCAGAGCTGAATGCAGACTTTGCCCATGTGCGTAAACTTTCAATTGGCGGCAATGGCATCACCGACGCCAATGCGGACGCCTTTCTGGCGCGATTTGCCAACGTGCAAAAGCTGTCGCTGGGGGAGCGTGGCAGTCTGTTTGGCGCCTACATGGCGCAAGAGCAGGCACTGACGACCTTGCCTTTGACTGTGACCCGGATGTCTGCACTGAAGAAGCTCAAGTTCAGGACGTCAGTCAGGGTGATGGCTTCCGATCTATCGACAAAATTGAGGACGTTGACCGCCCTTGAGGAACTTCATCTTGATTTTTTCGACGGTCGGAGCCATGCCGCTGGCCTGGATCTGACGCCCCTCAAACGCCTGAAAAAACTCAGGATCGAAGCGTCGGGCCTGACGCAATGGCCGGCCTATGTGCAGCAACTGCCTGAACTGGAACGACTGGACCTGACGCAGACCGCCATCACATCCATTCCACAATCGCTCTATGTCGGACACGAAAAACTCTGGGCTGGCTTGTCGCTGGACTGGTCCAGGTTCTCTCATGAAGCGTTCAAACCCGCTTACGACTATGTGAAAAACTACATGGGGCAGTGGCGACATCTGGTTGATCTGGACTTGATGGTTCGCCGCTACTGTGCCGGAGAACTGCAGTTCCTGACGGGCGAGGCCGGCCGCCTCAATCCGTTGCCCGAGCGCATCATGACACTCTGGAATACCCCGGAAACCCGACTCAAGGCAGTGGAGATTCTGCGTGTGGAGCACACCGCAATTTTCCGCCAGTTCTACGAGCCCACCGCATCTGATGGATTGCGTAATGCAATTCCCGCCGCCCGCTGGCAAGCGCAGCCCAATGCACGGGTGGTACGTGCTCTGGAAAAGAACTGGCGTGCAGCCATACGCAGGCGCTATCGCTTGAATGACGACGTTCGTCCTTTCAATGGGACGAACTGGGCATCAAGCACCGAACTCGACGATGCCGGCGTGTTTGAACTGGTGGACACCGCATGGGTACAGGGCGAAGAGTCGGTCAGTGAACTGCCGCAATTGCCAACCGGTGCGTTTGCTCACGTACAGAGTGTGCGGCTGGATCGGTTGAATGTGCCGATCGACCAGATTCGCGATTTTCTCCGGGCATTCAGTGGCACCACGAGTCTGCAAGTCACCGCCTGCGGATTGACGGAACTGCCGATCCGGCCAGCCGATGCAACCCACCTGACGCAACTGGATTTGTCTCTCAACCTTATAGCCGTTACCCCTGAGGTTCAGAGCCAGTTCAATGCCCTGAACAAACTGGAACATCTCAATGCCCGGCTCAATCGCCTGGACACACTGGACGTTTCTCGCCTGAGCGGGCTCAAGACGCTGAACCTCAGCGTCAATGGATTCAATCAATGGCCGACTGGGGCGGAAAGCCTGCCGCATTTGCGAACGCTGGATTTACGTCATAACACCATCGGGTCGCTCCCCGAACAGGTGCTTGTCAACGACGCTGTGCTGCTGAAGACCCGCCTGCAGAACAACCGCTTCAGTACTACAGGCGAGGCGGACATGCGGGCGGCGCAGCGCCGGATTGAAATGTCCATTGGATTGCCGGAAGGCGCCTTGCAACGATTCGACGCGCAATCGGCGTCATTGCCGGCCAATTCAAGCGGGACCCCGCCGGAAAGTGCACTGGAGCGCGCCGGTCAGTTGTTAGCACTCCCGCCTGTCTCTGCACCCGGCGACGGTTTCGACATGAATGCCCGTGTACTGGAGATATTTCCCTCGCTGACGCTTGAACAAGCGCAAGCCAGCGTTGCCCGATTGCGCGATGAAGGCCTGTCCCCGGAGCAAATGGCGGACAGGCTGACCCAGTGGCGAGCAAGTGACGAGACGCTGACGCGTGAGTTGAACGGCTGGATTTTCGGTGCGACGCAAGGGCCTGGTGAAAGCGTGTCATCGTCCACAAGGTTCTTCGACGCGACGAGGATCCGCACTTGCTGGCGGGACGGGCTCACTGCGCTTTCCGAGTCCGCCGGACAGACGCTGAGCCTTTCAGCGGGGGCCATGAGCGATCTGCCCGCGCTGTCAAACGTGTTTGCCCATGTCCGGACACTGGATCTGACAGGGATCAAGTTTTCAGTTGATAGCTTCAACCTCTTTTGCCCGGCGTTCCCTGAGTTGACCACCCTGAGACTCAACGGCAATGCCCTGGAACGGCTGCCGGAAGCTGTCGGTCGTTTGAACCGTCTGGAACGTCTGGAGTTGAGCGGTAATCGGCTGGCCGTGGCACAAACCGTGTATCAGCACGTGGGCGGGACGCAACTGCGCTGGCTCGACCTCAGCCACAATCAGTTGGAGGAGTTCAGCGCCATCGCCTTCGTCCGTCTGGAGACGCTCAATCTCAGCCAGAACGGTCTGGAATTCTGGCCTGACGGCGTGCTCGATCTGGCGCATTTGCAACGACTGGACCTGTCGGGCAACAACATCATGGTCTTTCCTGACCGACTGTTGGACGGCAACCATCAAGCGCTGGTGGACGGCACCGACCTGTCCGAAAACTCCCTGTCGCTCAATTGCCTGCAGCAACTGCGGGAATACAGTGCGGCCAACGCAGACCGTGATGTCATGGGTTATTCCCAGGCTTTTCTGCAGCGTGAAATTGCCGAGCGCGAATTGGAGACCGACAGCGATTCGGATGCTGGCTCCGGTCAGGGATCGGATTCGGATTCGGGTTCCGACAGCGATGGCCCCAGTTGGGGTGGCGGTTCCCGGCGGGTTGATACGCATGCCATTGTGGAGGCAGCGGAAGTGATTGCCGATCCGGTGCAGGATGCGGCAGTGCCAGCGATGGCAATCTGGATGACGTACACACATGCAGATGCGCGTGCCGCGCGGCAGGCGCTATGGCTGCAATTGGCTGATCAGGACAATCATGAGTCGTTCTTTCATTTGCTCTCGACCTTGCCCGATACCCTTGAATTCCGGTTGTCCGGCGCTGATTTGACCCATCGGGTCTGGCAAGTCATCGAGGCCGCCACGGAAAACGCCGAGCTGCGAGAGCTGTTATTTCTCAACGCCGAGACCCACGGCACCTGCGGCGATGGCCGGATCCTGTCATTCAGCGAACTGGAAACCCGCGTCTATGAATACAACGCCCTGCGCGATATTCCACGACACCGCCCGGAGCAACGCGGCAGGGCCTTGCTTGAGCTGACGCGGCGTCTGTTCCGCCTGGAAAGGGTCGACCGGCTGGCAGAAGCCGCGGCGAAGAACAAGGATCGGGCGGAAATCCGTCTGCAATACCGGATCGGCATGACCCGAGGCTGGCCGGACGGGCTGGATTTGCCGGCGCAACCGGAACACATGCTGTACGCCGCACCGATTCGCGGGCAGCAGTTGATCGACGCGCGCACGTCGGTGCTCAGGGATGAAGCATCCGAAATGTTTCTGGAAAATCTGATTTCACGCGATTACTGGATCCGCTACCTGCGCGATCGCCACAGCGAGGTGTTCGAAACGCTCGAACTCAACGCCAGGAGGCGGCAGGAGGAGGTGGAGGATACATTTGCCGACATACACAGCAGCGCTTATCTGGAAGCAGTGGATTCACTTCAGATCGAACTGGCAGAAGCTCGCATCGATGCACTGAAGGCAATGACGCGTACGGAGCTGGCTGCGCTGACGACAGTTCGCGAGGCGGAGCCGCACCCCGGCCCATCCTCACCACAACCCGGCCCTTCCTGGCGCCGTGACAGGTAATTGAGTGGACCTGAGAGCAGGGCGCTCTCAGGTCCATTGCGCAACTTAACTGTCGTAACCCAGATTCGGCGCCAGCCAGCGCTCGGTCACGCTCAGCTCCTGGCCTTTGCGCGAGGTGTAGCTTTGCACCTGATCCTTGTCGACCTTGCCCACGGCGAAGTACTGCGCTTGCGGGTGGGCGAAGTACCAGCCGCTGACCGCAGCCGCCGGGAACATCGCGTAGTGTTCGGTGAGGAACACACCACTGCGACCGGCGCGCATTTCTTCGGCTTGCGGATCGAGCAAGGCGAACAGCGCCGCTTTCTCGGTGTGATCCGGGCACGCCGGGTAACCCGGAGCAGGGCGGATGCCGCTGTATTGCTCTTTGATCAGCGCGTCGTTGTCGAGCACTTCGTCCTTGGCATAACCCCAGTGCTCTTTACGCACTTGCTGGTGCAGCCACTCGGCGCAGGCCTCGGCCAAACGGTCGGCCAGGGCTTTGACCATGATCGAGTTGTAGTCATCGCCAGCGTCTTGATAAGCCTTGGCCACTTCTTCGGCGCCGATGCCGGCGGTGGTGATGAAACCACCGACGTAGTCGGTCACTTCACTGTCCTTCGGCGCTACGAAGTCGGCCAGGGAGAAGTTTGGTTTGCCGTCGGTCTTGATGATCTGCTGGCGCAGGTGATGCAGCTTGGCCAATGGCTTGCCGTCATCGCCGTACAGTTCGATATCGTCGTCATGTACTTGATTGGCCGGCCAGAAGCCGAACACCGCACGGGCGCTGATCAGCTTCTCGTCGATCAGCTTGGCGAGCATCTCCTGCGCGTCCTTGTACAACGCGGTGGCGGCCTCACCGACCACTTCGTCTTCAAGGATGCGCGGGAACTTGCCAGCCAGGTCCCACGAAATGAAGAACGGCGTCCAGTCGATGTATTCGGCCAAGACCTTGAGGTCGATGTTGTCCAGTACCTTGCTGCCGGTGAAGGTCGGTTTGACCGGCTGATAATTGGCCCAGTCGAACTGTGGCTTCTTGGCGATGGCGGCGGCGTAGCTCAGGCGCTCGGTGCGGGCGCTGCGGTTCGAGGTACGTTCGCGCACATCGATGTATTCCAGACGCGTCTTTTCGACGAAACCAGCCTTCAATTCTTTCGACAGCAACTGCGTCGCCACGCCAACTGCACGGGAGGCGTCGGTCACGTAGACCACGGCATCGTTGCTGTACTTCGGCTCGATCTTCACCGCCGTGTGCGCTTTGGAAGTGGTCGCGCCACCGATCATCAGCGGCAGGTGGAAGTCCTGGCGCTGCATTTCACGGGCAACGTGAACCATTTCGTCCAGCGACGGCGTGATCAGGCCGGAGAGGCCGATGATGTCGCACTTCTGTTCTTTGGCGACCTGCAGAATCTTCTCCGCCGGCACCATTACGCCGAGGTCGACGATGTCATAGCCGTTGCAACCGAGTACCACACCGACAATGTTCTTGCCGATGTCATGCACGTCGCCTTTCACGGTTGCCATGAGGATCTTGCCTTTGGCTTCCGGCTTGTCGCCTTTTTCCAGTTCGATGAACGGGATCAAGTGCGCCACCGCCTGCTTCATCACTCGCGCGGATTTCACCACTTGCGGGAGGAACATTTTGCCGGCGCCGAACAGGTCGCCGACGATGTTCATGCCAGACATCAGCGGGCCTTCGATCACTTCGATCGGGCGCGCGAACGACTGACGCGATTCTTCGGTGTCTTCTACGATGTGCGTGGTGATGCCTTTGACCAGCGCATGTTCCAGACGCTTGTTGACCTCCCAGCTGCGCCACTCTTCGGTCTCGGCTTCCTTGACGCTGCCGTCGCCCTTGTACTTGTCGGCGATGGCGAGGAGGGCGTCGGTGCCTTCCGGCGTGCGGTTGAGAATCACGTCTTCAACGGCGTCGCGCAGTTCCTGCGGGATCTGATCGTAGATCTCCAACTGCCCGGCATTGACGATGCCCATGGTCAGGCCCGCGCGGATCGCGTACAGCAAGAACACCGAGTGGATCGCCTCACGCACCGGGTTGTTGCCACGGAACGAGAACGACACGTTGGACACGCCGCCCGAGGTCAGCGCATACGGCAGTTCGTCGCGGATGTAGGCGCAGGCGTTGATGAAGTCCACCGCGTAGTTGTTGTGTTCTTCAATACCGGTGGCGACGGCGAAGATGTTCGGGTCGAAGATGATGTCTTCTGGCGGGAAGCCGACTTCGTTGACCAGAATGTCGTAGGAGCGTTTGCAGATTTCTTTCTTGCGCGCTTCGGTGTCGGCCTGGCCGGCTTCGTCGAACGCCATCACCACAACGGCGGCGCCATAGCGCTTGCACAGTTTGGCGTGGTGGATGAACTGCTCGACGCCTTCTTTCATGCTGATCGAGTTGACGATGCCCTTGCCCTGAATGCACTTCAGGCCCGCTTCGATCACTTCCCATTTCGACGAGTCGATCATGATCGGCACGCGGGAGATGTCCGGTTCACCGGCGATCAGATTGAGGAAGGTCACCATGGCCTTCTTCGAATCGAGCATCCCTTCGTCCATGTTGATGTCGATCACCTGCGCGCCGGCCTCGACCTGTTGCAGGGCGACTTCGAGGGCTTCGGTGTAGTTGTCTTCACGGATCAGGCGGGCGAACTTGGCCGAGCCGGTGATGTTGGTACGCTCGCCAACGTTAACGAACAGCGAGTTGCGATCGATAGTGAACGGTTCCAGACCCGAGAGGCGGCAAGCCTTCGGAATGTCCGGAATCTGACGCGGCGCGTAACCGGCGACGGCTTTGGCGATGGCTTCGATGTGCCCCGGGGTGGTGCCGCAGCAACCGCCGACGATGTTGAGGAA
The DNA here is from genome assembly GCF_024748675.1 of Pseudomonas sp. B21-041. NCBI lineage: Bacteria > Pseudomonadati > Pseudomonadota > Gammaproteobacteria > Pseudomonadales > Pseudomonadaceae > Pseudomonas > Pseudomonas sp. B21-041. The sequence continues at coordinate 3,558,180 of NZ_CP087175.1, read as the reverse complement.
GCCGCTTTGGGCGAATTCTTCGATGACTTTGGCGGTTTCCGATGGCAGTTCGTCGTACTCGCCAAACTCGTTCGGCAGGCCGGCGTTCGGGTGCGCGGATACGTGGGTGCTGGCCTTGTTCGACAGCTCTTCCAGGTACGGACGCAGCTCACTGGCACCGAGCGCACAGTTGAGACCAACGGAGATTGGCTTGGCGTGCGCCACGGAGTTCCAGAACGCTTCTGTGGTTTGCCCCGAGAGGGTCCGGCCGGAGGCGTCAGTGATCGTGCCGGAAATCATGATCGGCAGTTCGATGTGCAGCTCTTCGAACACGCCTTGCACGGCGAAGATCGCCGCTTTGGCGTTGAGGGTGTCGAAAATGGTTTCGATCAGGATCAGATCAGCGCCGCCCTCGATCAGGCCTTTGGTGGCTTCGGTGTAGTTTTCCACCAGTTCATCAAAGGTGACGTTGCGGTAGCCGGGGTTGTTGACGTCGGGCGACAGCGAGCAGGTGCGGCTGGTCGGGCCGAGCACGCCGGCGACGAAGCGCGGCTTGGCCGGGTTCTCGGCGGTCTTGGCGTCAGCGACCTTGCGCGCCAGACGTGCGCCTTCTACGTTTAGCTCGTACGCCAGTTCTTCCATGCCGTAGTCGGCCATGGAAATGCGCGTGGCGTTGAAGGTGTTGGTTTCGAGGATGTCGGCGCCGGCATCCAGATAGGCTTTCTCGATGCCGCCGATCACGTCCGGACGGGTGATCACCAGCAGGTCGTTGTTGCCCTTGACGTCACTCGGCCAGTCCGCGAAGCGTTTGCCGCGATAGTCCTGTTCTTCGAGCTTGTAGCTCTGGATCATCGTGCCCATGCCGCCGTCGAGTATCAGGATGCGCTCTTTGAGAGCTTGCTTGAGAGCTTGAAGGCGGACGCTGCGATCGGACATTTGGACTACTCGGAAAGACCATTACGAAGGAGCGGGATCATAGCAAACCTGTGCGCTTTTAGAGCATGTGAGGCTTTTGCATGAATATCGCTCATGTTGGTACGAGCGTCATACTGTAGAATCGCGGCGTTTTTTTCAGGATCGGGATCAAGGGCATGTCGTACCGCGTCATCAGCATTTTATTGCTGCTTTTAAGCTGGGGCGCCGTTGCGCAGGAACCCACGATCTCATATAGCCGTGATATCCAACCGATCTTCACCGAGAAGTGCGTGGCCTGCCACGCCTGCTACGACTCGGCCTGCCAGTTGAATCTGGGCAGCGGTGAGGGCGCGGCCCGTGGTGCGAGCAAAATGCCGGTCTACGATGGCGAGCGCACACAAGCGGCACCCACCACTCGACTGTTTTACGATGCCTTCGGTAAACGTGCCTGGCAGCAAAAAGACTTCTATTCGGTGCTCGATGCCCAAGGCAGCCAGGCTGCGCTGATGGCGCGCATGCTCGAACTTGGGCACAAGACGCCACTGACGCCGAACGCCAAGCTCCCGGAAGACATCGTCCTGGGTCTGAACCGCGAGAACCTGTGCGCGGCGCCCGCCGAGTTCGAAGGCTACGCCGGCGCGCATCCGAAAGAAGGCATGCCGCTGGCGGTGACCGGGCTGACCGATCAGCAATATCAGACGCTGCAGCGCTGGCTGGCCTCGGGTGCGCCGATTGACGAACAAAGCCTGGCGCCAAGCACCAAAGAGGCGCTGCAGATCGTCCAGTGGGAAAACCTGCTCAACACTCCCGGCGCGCGGCAAAGCCTGGTCGGTCGCTGGTTGTACGAGCATTGGTACCTTGCGCATATCTATTTCAAGGACGGCGAGCCGGGCCATTATTTCCAGTGGGTACGTTCGCGCACGCCGACTGGGCAGCCAATCGACCTGATCGCCACCCGTCGCCCCAACGATGATCCGGGCACTCAGGTGTATTACCGCTTGTGGCCGGTGCAAGGGGTGATCGTGCACAAGACCCACATCACCTATCCGTTGAGCGCGGCGAAAATGGCGCGGGTCAAAAGTCTGTTCTATAGCGGTAACTGGCAGGTTAATGCCTTGCCGGGCTACGGCCCGCAGAGCCGCGCCAACCCGTTCGCCACATTTGAAGCGATCCCGGCGCAGGCGCGTTATCAGTTCATGCTCGATAACGCCGAATACTTCGTCCGCACGTTTATTCGCGGCCCGGTGTGCCGTGGTCAGATCGCCACCGACGTGATCCGTGACAACTTCTGGGCGCTGTTCCAAGCGCCGGAACATGACCTCTATATCACTGACCCGAACTATCGCGGCCAGGCCACGCCGTTGCTGGCCATGCCCGGGCAGAACGATGACGTCGGCAGCGTACTGAGCCTGTGGCGCAACTACCGTGACAAACGAAACGAATACGAAGCCTTGCGCCGTGACAGCTACGCTGATTTGCCGGCGCCCAGTTGGTCGACCCTGTGGGCCGGCAACGACAACGCGCTGTTGAGCATTTTCCGCCACTTCGACAGCGCCTCGGTGACCAAAGGCCTGATCGGCGAGGTGCCGCAGACGATGTGGCTGTTCGACTATCCGCTGCTGGAGCGCACCTATTACCAGTTGGCAGTCAACTTCGATGTGTTCGGCAACGTCTCCCATCAGGCGCAAACCCGTCTGTATTTCGATTTGATCCGCAATGGCGCCGAGCAAAACTTCCTGCGCCTGATGCCGGCCGACTCCCGAGAGGATTACCTCAACGATTGGTATCAGAACAGCGGCCAGTTCAAGATGTGGCTCGATTACGAAGCGATCGACGACGACAAACCGACGGCACTGAAACTTGATGAGAAAGACCCGAAATACGACTTCGCCATGCAATTACTGGCGCGTTACGGCGACCTGAATGCGCGGCCCGATCCGATCAACCGTTGCGACGGTGCCTATTGCTCGCGGCCGAATATCGATCCGGCGTTGCAAAATGCCGAACAGGCATTGAACCGCCTGACCTCGCGCCCGGCGGCCGGTTTGAAGGTGATCGACCTGTTGCCGGAGGCGACGATGCTGCGCATTGAAACCGCCAGCGGCAAGCGCGAGGTCTACAGCCTGTTGCGCAACCGTGCGCACAGCAACGTGGCGTTCCTGCTCGGAGAGTCGCTGCGCTATCAGCCCGGGCTGGACACGATCACCATTTTTCCGGGCGTGCTCAGCAGTTATCCGAACTTCATGTTCAACATTCCGGCCGATCAAGTGCCCGAGTTTGTTGATGCAATGGAAAATGCCAAGGACGCCAACCGTTTCGAGAAAATCGTCGAACGCTGGGGAATTCGGCGCAGTCACCCGCAATTCTGGTTCTATTTCCACGATCTGAGCCAATACCTGCACGAAACCGATCCGGTGGAAGAGGGCGTGCTGGACATGAACCGCTACGAGAATCTTTGATCGTTTGAAACAGGCCGACTGTCACAGCTTCAGGTAACACACAAATCCCCTGTAGGAGCGAGCCTGCTCGCGAAGGCGGAGTGTCAGGCACCGAATACATTGAATGTGCCGTCGCTTTCGCTCCCACAGGGTGAAATGGTGTTTTTGGACTTGTGATCGGGAGCAGGTGATGTTGATTTCAGTGCAAGCCCTGCGTGCGCTTGCCGCGTGGACAGTGGTGTGCCACCACTTCATGCAGATTTTTTTTGACTTCAAGGCACGCGGGCCGGTCGGCCAGTTCTTTATCGACAAAGGCGCGGTGGGCGTCGACATTTTCTTTGTCATCAGCGGGTTGGTGATTTTCCTCTCGACCGAAAACAAACCGCTGCCGCCCGCGCGTTTCCTGCTGTACCGGCTGTTTCGCATCGTCCCGGCGTACTGGCTGTACACGCTGCTGATGGCGCTGCTGGTGGTGTTCGCCCAACCTTTGCTGCCGGATCAGACAGTGGACTGGGGCCATCTGCTTCTGTCGTTGCTGTTCATTCCTACCGAGAATCCTGGCGGCTACGGTATCTATCCGACGTTGAATGTCGGCTGGACACTGAATTACGAAATGCTTTTCTACGTGCTGTTTGCCTGGGCGCTGCTGTTTCGTTTGCAGGTGCGCCTGCTGGTGGTCGCGGCGCTGTTGTTTGCAGTGTGTCAGGCCTGGACCGGGTTTGGCTGGGTCAGCGCGTTCTATCGCTCGGACATCGTTTATGAGTTTCTGCTGGGGATCGGCATTGGCATGCTCTATCGGCGGGGCTGGATCGGTGCGGGACTGTGGCTGCCGCTGGTGGCCATCGTCGCGGCGTTGCTGACGATCTATCACTTGGCACCGGCGCCGAGGATGCTCAACTGGGGCGTGCCGAGCTCATTGCTGGTCATGGCGTGTATCTCACTTGAGCGTTATGTCGAGCGCAGTCGCGTGCTCAAACTGCTCGGTGATTGCTCATATTCGGTATATCTCATGCACGTGCTGGTGCTGTCGGCGGGGGGATTTATCGCGCAACGCTACGCGATCAACCCGTATTTGATGTTTGCCCTGTGCGCGCTGGCGATTGGCGTTGGCTCGTGGTTGAGCTACGAATGGGTGGAAAAGCGCAGCTACCATTGGCTCAAGGCGCGGGTTGACATGGAGCCGGACGAGAATCTTTCCCGACAAAAATACTAGGACTTTGTCCGGCGCAATGATTGGCGTAAACTGCGCCCAAGCCTGCGAGGAGTTTCCATGACCGCTATTACCATTACCGACGCCGCCCACGATTACCTGGCTGATCTGCTCTCCAAGCAGAACACCCCGGGCATCGGCATCCGCGTCTTCATCACCCAGCCTGGCACCCAGTACGCTGAAACCTGCATTGCCTACTGCAAGCCGGGCGAAGAAAAACCTGAAGACACCGCGCTGGGGCTGAAAAGCTTCACTGCTTATATCGATCACTTCAGCGAAGCGTTTCTCGATGACGCCGTTGTCGACTACGCCACCGACCGCATGGGCGGCCAGCTGACCATCAAGGCGCCGAACGCCAAAGTACCGATGGTCAACGCCGACAGCCCGGTCAACGAGCGCATCAACTATTACCTGCAAACCGAAATCAACCCGGGGCTGGCCAGCCACGGCGGTCAGGTCAGCCTGATCGATGTGGTTGAAGACGGCATCGCCGTTTTGCAGTTCGGTGGCGGTTGCCAGGGCTGCGGCCAGGCGGACGTAACCTTGAAGGAAGGCATCGAGCGCACCTTGCTCGAGCGTATCCCGGAGCTGAAAGGCGTTCGCGACGTGACCGACCACACGCAGAAAGAAAACGCCTACTACTAAGGTGTTCGCTGCGGACATGAAAAACGGCGCCCCGTGAGCGCCGTTTTTTTATGGGTGACATTCAGGAATGCATTCGCGAGCAGGCTCGCTCCCACATTTGAAATGCGATCAAATGTGGGAGCGAGCCTGCTCGCGAAAGGGCCTTTGATCGTTCCCATGCTCTGCGTGGGAATGCAGCCCGGGACGCTCCGCGTTCCAATTCATGGTCTGTAGAGGTGAGCATGCCCAGCGCGATACAACGATGACTCGCTGAACACCTCACTGCCCAGCACCCGGCCCACCAGAATCAACGCCGTACGCCGAAACCCTTTGGCCTCAACCTTTTCGGCAATATCCGCTAGCGTCCCCAGCACCCAATCCTGATCAGGCCACGTCGCCCGGTGAATCACCGCAATCGGGCAATCCGCGCCGTAATGCGGCAGCAGTTCCACCAGAATCTTCGGCAAATGGTTAACGCCCAGATGAATCGCCATTGTCGCGCCATGCTGCGCCAGACTGCCAAGCTCTTCGCCTGCCGGCATCGCGGTTTTGTCGGCATAGCGAGTCAGAATCACGCTTTGCGACACGTCCGGCAGCGTCAATTCCGCGCCAAGCAGCGCCGCACAGGCTGCGGTGGCCGTCACGCCGGGAATGATCTCGAACGGAATATCCAGCTCACGCAGATAACGGATCTGCTCGCCAATCGCGCCATACAGACTCGGATCGCCGGAATGCACCCGCGCCACATCCTGACCCTTGGCATGCGCGGTCTTGATCAATTCGATGATCTGTTCCAGATGCAATTCGGCGCTGTTCACCACCGTTTCGGCTTGATGGCCGTCGAGTACCGCCGCCGGCACTAGCGAACCTGCGTAGATAATCACCGGGCAACTGCGAATCAGCCGCTGGCCTTTGACAGTGATCAATTCCGGGTCGCCGGGGCCGGCGCCGATGAAGTAGACGGTCATCGTTGAATCCTGAGTAAAAGAGGGCACGACTGCGTTGCAGATGAACAACGCTCATGATCAATGGCGGGGATTATCGGGATTTTACGCCGCGCCGGCCAATGCCAGCGTTGCCTGAGCATATTTTTGCCGGGAGATCAGCAGTTTTGCCGGCGCTTGAATCAGCTGTTCAGCGAGCGCAAGCGCGGCACTTTCGGCGACGCCGTAGCAACCGGTGCGTTCGTAAGCAATCTGTGAATGGTGACTGAGCCGCTGTTGATAGCTGGCCAGTTCGTCACTGCTGAAGTACAGCAGGGGCAGAGCCAGTTGTGCAGCAAGTTCTTGCAGGCCGGGCTCGTCGCGCTTCAAGTCGATACTGGCCAACGCTTTCACCGCCTCAAGCTCAATGCGATGCGCCTGTAACGCTTGATCGAGTAACGCGCGCAGCGTGCTGGCCGGGCAGCCGCGCTGGCAGCCCAGGCCGACCACGAAGGTCGGCGCTGCGCGGTCATCGGTCATGCGTGGTATTGACCAGCGCTGTTGCGGCGGAACAACCAGGCGCTGATCAGGCCCAGGGCCAGCCAGAACGCCACGTTGGTCAACTGCGAAGCGATTTTGAACTGAGCTTCGAGTGCTTCGGGGGCGAGCATCGAATGCACTTCCGGTTGCGGTGCGCCGATCACGTGGGGCACAGCGAGGATGGCCACACCGAGGACCTTCATCAGCCAGTGACGGCTGAACGCGATCAGCGACAGACCTACAGCCGTCGAAGCGGCCGTGCCGATCCACCACGTCTGCCGCGAAGCCAGATCGGCCGCAGCGGTGCCCGGCAGTTCTGGTGGCAGGCCCAAGGTCGGAGCAAGCACGAACGTCGCGTAACCGGCCAGCCCCCAGAGCAGGCCCTGCGAAGTTTTGGTCGGTGCGCGCAGGGTGTAGAGGCCGGCGAGCATCAGGGCGAAACCGACGGCTACGACCAGATTACCGCCAGTGGTCGAGACTACGCGCTGCCAGCCGTCTTCCGGCTCCCAGGCCTCGGCATCATGGGTGTGCGCAGCCACGCCAGCGGCGTGTTCGTGAACCGCCACCGGCTCGGACTTCTCGAAGGTTTCCGCCTGCAGAATCAGCGGCGAAACCCAGAAGCTTTGCAGCAGAGTGAGGAGCAGGGCGGCCAGCAGACCAGAGAAACCTGCAGTTTGCGCGATACGCTTGATCATGTCGGCAGGTCTCAATGGCACGGGAACGCGGCGCTGTGGCGGGTATCGTGGGCGGCGTTGTGCACCGCTTCGATGTGCGAGAAGCCGGCAAAGTAAACCAGACTGGCGCCGAGGATCGACGCAAAGATCGCGGCGGTCAGGCGTTGGCTCAGGGTGGTGGTGCTGGCGATTTTGTCCGTGTTGCTGCCGGTGCTGCTGATGATCGACATGGCGCTTCCCTCTGGAGTGTCAGCGGGTGAATAGAGCGCATGAAAACCCCTGCGGGTCGGGCTCGCAGAGGTTCGAACAGCGCCCGCCCACCGCGGGTTTGTTATGTGCAGCGCCGCACAAATGCGGGCTGTGTGTTGCGGGCCGGTCTCCGGGCTCACGAGGGGTTGGCGTCAGGCCGACCTGCAAGCGTCACCTTCCCATACCGTATCGGCACAGTGGTTTTGACGCTTCGCTCGCTTACCGTTGCGGGGGCAGCACCGGACTGACATGGGCTTGAGTAAAGCACATGATTCACCGGTTTCCCGTTTCACCCTGTGAAGGGCACCCGTAACAAGTTGTGTAGGAGAGCATGGGCGGGGGATTTGAGTCAATCGGCGCCTAGCGCATGATCAGCAGGACGTACACCCCCAGCGCCATCAGGAACGCATAATAGGATTTGATTCGCGTCAGGCTCAGCAGCCACGCCAACGCCACCGGCAGGATCCATGGCATGGCCGCCAGGTGCTGGCTGGCCAAAGGATAGAGTGAGACCGCCAGCAGGCTGACGAGCATCGCCACCGATGTGTATTTTCCCAGACGATCGATGAAAGCGCGGGCAGTTGCCGAAAGCCGTTCGACATCGACGGCCAGCGGCAGCAAGCGGCAGACGATCGAAACCAGCGCGCAAATCAGTACGTACAGCCAGAAAGTACCAGGTTCAATCATAGACATAGCTCGTCAGAACGGTGATGGCTAGCACCAGCAGCAAGCTGACCTCGCCCAGCCACAGCAAGCTCGCGGCGGTGGCCAGGCCGGCAATCCATTGCGCATGGAAGCTGTGACGGTCGCGGGCCATCTTGCCAAGCGAAGCGCTGATGAAAATCGCGATCACCACACTGACGTGATCCATCACTGCGTTGTCGGCCACGCTGGCGAAGCAATACCCGACCACGGTGCCAAGCAGGGCGGCGGCGTACAGCAGAAAGCACACGGTGTTGGCATACGGGCGGCTGATCGGTTGCTGATCCTTGCGGATCGACATCAACGTGAAAGCCGCATTTGCCATCACCGCCAGGGCGGGGACGAACGCTTTGACCGGGCCCTGGAGGCTGGATTTCAGGCTCAGTGTGAAGACCAGAAAACGCAAGTTGATACTCAGCGCCGAGACCAGCACGCCAAAGGCGTTAAGCAGGTGCGCGGGGGTTTCCAGCAGCGTCAGTTGCAACGGCGAGGCCATTACCGTACCGCTGAAAACCACCATGGCCGGAAGATCCAGACCATGGCGGCGCCCGAGCATGCCGATCAGGGTGAAGGTCAGCAGCAGAGAGAAGACGAACGGTAGCGCATCGCGGATACCGGTCGCGATCTCGCTGCGCGACGCCGGTTTTGCCAGGTTCGACTCAACCAGCATGAGTGCTGTGCCGCGAGCCGGCCAGCAATTGCTCTACGCCGTTCTTATAGGCCAGGGCTTTTTCCAGGTAGTACTCGGTGGAGAAGCGCGGAATGAACTCTTCCACCACGGCCACACCCCGATAGCCGTTGACCGCGAAGCGATTGAGCACATCGCTCAGGCGCAAGTTGCCTTCGCCAATCGGCAGATGTTGATGGTGGGTGTTGTTGAGGTCGGCAATGTGCAGATGCCGGGTAACCGGCGCCAGATCGGCAATGGCTTTGAACAGGCTTTCACCATACGGCAGCAGTGAGCACAGATGCGTCACGTCGATGGTCACGAAGCACCCGGTCTCCTTGTGAAAGCGCAGGTGTTCCTCGACGGTGAAGACCGGGAATTTCGGCCGCTGACCGCCCATGTTCTCCAGGCACAGGGCGATGCCATCGGTGTTGCAGCGCTTGGTCACCTCGTTGATCGCTACTATCAGGTTGTCCAGCAGTTCGCCGTTTTCCAGTTGATCTTTGTAGCCGGGATGAAAAGTGACGCTGGTGGCGCCGGCCTCGTGGGAAAACTCCACGGCGGCACTCAGGCAGTCCACCGCTTGGGCACGTTCAGTCAAATCCGGGGAACACAGGTTGTACTGGCGACCCCACCATCCGGCGTGGACGGTCAGCGTGATGCCATTGTGTTCGGCGAAGCTGCGGATTTTCCCGGCAAGCTCAGACCGGTCTTCGGCGGTCAACGACCAGAAGGTTTTTTCGGCGTCTTCGCCGATCTCGAACTCGACCGCTTGGAAATGTCTGGCCAGATCGGTGATCGAACCCAGGATGTCTGCAGGGTTGTCGTAGACATTGGTGGAAAAGGAGATCATCGGGAAGTGAGCGCTGATCGGGCCTTCGATGTGATATAGCGGGTCTTTACGGGTCATTGCGCTGGTCCTTGCGTAGTGAACTCTGGGTGGGTGATCGCGGCGTTGAAGTCCGCCGGGTCGTCGGCGTCGCTGCAGCCCAGCAGCGTGTAGCCGTGGCGGTCTGCGGAACGGCTGATGCTCTGGCCGAACTTGTCGGGGTTGAGGTTCACGCGTAATGCAAACGGGTGTTGCAGCAGGCGTGCCTGGAGCTGTTGCGGATCGGCGGTCGGGGCCGCCTCGATGTAGCGGATCGCCATTTTGGCGTAGGTTTTCTCGGGCGTTGGCAGTGACGTGCCGGCCATCGCGGCGATGGTGCTGGCTGCCAAATGCACCCCCGTGGTTTTCCAGACCATTTCCCAGATCTGGTCACCGCCGAAGCGGGTCTGGGTTTCGATGAATTGCAGGCGTGAACCGTCCAGCTTGATTTCCGTGTGGGCCGGGCCCCAGCGGTTGCCCATTCGCCCGAGCAGCCACAGCACCGCTTCTTCGATCTGCGCGGCGGTTTTCTCGTCGAGCCCGGCAGGAAAGTCATGCCCGGTTTCGACATAACCGGGGCACCGCTGGTGTATTTGCGCGTGATGCCGAGAATCCGGTGCTGGCCATCCAGGCTGAGGGATTCAACGCTGTATTCGTCGCCGCTGGCGAAGGCCTCGATCAGATTGTTTCCCTCCAGCGAGAGGTGTTCGACATCCTCGGGCCTGTCTATGGCATAGACGCCCTGACTGCCCGAACCGTTGACGGGTTTGACGATGGCCGGGCCATGGCGCAGCACGAAAGCGCGAGCCTCGGCACCATGGTTGATAGCGGCAGTGGGCAACTCGTAGCGACTGCCTTTGAGCAATTGGCGAAACAGCAGTTTGTCGCGACTGACTTCCACACTGCGCAGGTTGTTGTGGACGATGCCCAGACGTTCGCCCAAGCGTGACGCGGGCAGCAGGCCCAGTTCCGAAAACGAAACCACGGCATCGAATGGTGATTGCCGGTGCAGCCGTTCTACCATCGTGCTGTAGGCCGGCAGATCGGCGATGTCAGGCGTCAGCACTAGCGTTGCGCGCTCGCGCTGATAGTCAGATAACTCGCCGGGTTGCTGGACGAGAGTAAATCGAAACTGCCGCGCAGTATCCCAATCCAGTCCCGAATCACGCCCGCCGATGAGCAGAATGTGTTTGGTGTTCGCCGCCGTGGGCTGCTCGCCATAGACATCAATGTCGCTGACGGCGAGCAAGGATTGTCGCAGGCGGGCGGTGTCGGGTTGCCTGAACTCGATGTACAGGTAGTTCTGAAAACCGTTGCTGACCGGCCCGATGGCTTCGCCCGGAGTGACGTAGGCGTACCAACGCTGGAAACCTGGCAAGCGGCAGATCCGGTCGGCGCCGTGCAGTCCGTCATAGAGCCGGTCTGTGCGGGCGAAGGGGGTGGCGATGCCGAACGCATCCGGCGCTTCGCTGGCGCTGGGCAGAGGCTCGGCGGACAGCGCGCGGTGGTAGCAGACATCCAGCGCCAGCCCCCAGGCTTGACGAATCACATGAATCCGGCTGCCGCCGGGGCGTGCGCCGACTTCGAGAACTCTTGGCCCGCGGGGGGTGAGAATGAACTCGACATGGGCAAACGTGCCTTTGAGCGCTAACGCTTTCACGGCGTCATGGGCCAGACGATGGCAACGCTCCTTCAGCGCTGCGTCGGGCTCCAGCAGCGACGGCGTGTAGCGGGCGAAATGGTGAAAGTCGCCGCGATCGATATCGACGCCGGCAATCACATCGACGATCGGAAAACTGCTGATCGTGCCGTCGGCGGCAATCGTGCAATCGATGGAATGGTTGGAACCCTGGAGAAATTCCTCCAGCAGCAGTTGATCGGTTTCGCGGCTTTTGCCCGCCACATAGCGCTGCAGCGCCGGCCATTCATGACGGGCGTAGTCGAGCAGATCCTGCTGATCGTCGATGCAGCGTACGAACAGGCTGCTGTAAAGGTTCGCTGGTTTCAGGATGAACGGGTAGGGCAGCTCGCCCGGGCGCGCCAGCAGGTCGTCGATACGAACCTGGCGAGAGACCACGTGCAGATCCAGGTTACGCGACTGTTCGAAGCATTGGCGTTGCAGCACCTTGTCCAGCGTGTTTTCCACGTTACGGTGCAGGTGGGCCAGCGCCGGCAGCGCCGCACACAGCCGCCCCGTGATCGCGACATAGCCTTCACGGAAATTCAGGACACTGGTGAAGTCGTGCTCGTCCAGCAACTGTTGCGTCAGCTGGATCAGATCCGGGGTCAGCCCTCTGGAAAAGTCGTACAGCGCCACCGGCGAGATCTGTTTCGCATCGGCGATCTTGCTGGTTTTGCGACTATCGGCAATCAGCAAAGGGGTGATGCCCTCGGCAATCAGGCCCTCGTATTCTCCGTCACGAATATTGCCGATGATCAGGCAGGCCGCTGCACTCATTAGTCAACCTCCTGATCGAAGCTGTAGTGGACCCGGTTCAGGCGCTGGCAAATGTGAGCCAGACGAATCCGGTCCACGCCGTTGGCGCCACCGCTCAAGACATTGCGAATGATGTGCGCCAAGGCATCCAGGTCTTCGCTGCTGATGCCCAGACGAGTAATTTCCTGCAGACCGAAGCGCAGGCAGTCGCGGCCATTGATCTGTTTATTGTTGATCCGGATCCCCAGTTCATTGAGCTGCTGCGCCGCTTGCCGGGCCAGTTCGCCTTCGAGCAACAGCAGGTGCGTGTCGGAGGGGTGCAGCGTCCAGCCCGGCAGGTCGGCGAGTGCGTCGTGCAACTGGCGAGTATTGGCGCACATGCGTTGAGCGTAGGCCTGGCCGTAGCGCTGGGTTTCCAGCAGGCTGACGAACAGTTGCAGCAGACCGGGCAGATTGGGCGAGGACACCAGCGCACCGCTGAGCGTTTGCTCGATCCGCTGGGCCAGATCGGCACGCCGGCAGACGATCAGTGCCCGGTGCGGACCTGCCAGGGATTTGTGGGTGTTGCCTTGAAGAATATCCGCCCCCTCGTCAAGCGGGTTGGGAAAGGCCTTCCCGGCGATGAGGCCCAGAGTGTGCGACGCATCGTAGATGATCAGTGTCCGCTCAAAGCCCCGGCGGTTCAGCAGCGCGCGCAGTGGTTTAAGGGCGATTGCCCGTGTGGTCAGACCATGGTCGAGCAGTACGGCTGCCGGTTGTACACCGCACGCCTGGAGTTGCCGATCAACATCCCCGAGATCAATTTGTCCGTCAGCCGTCAGTTTCAAAAAGACGCTGTGCCGGCCCATCTTCTGCACCAGAGGCCCGGTTGCGAAATGCCCGCCGCTTTCGGGCGCCAGTGATAATACGCAGTCGCCCGGCTCGGTCAGGGCGGCCAGCACGCTCAGCGTGCAGTGCACGCCGGAGAGCACGCGGTATTCGACGAACGGCGCGTTAAACATTGCCTGCACGGCTTGGGTCGCCAAAGCCTTTAATGTTTCGACTTCGGGGAAGTGTTCGACCTGCATACCATTGAATTCGGCGGCATAGCATTGACCGTCAATGGCCTGTGCATTGAACAAGTAACGCTCGTAATGGCGATTCTGTCCTAGCGTGCGTGCAGTCTCGGACAATATGTTTTCATTAGCGGTCAGCGATAGTGTGGAAGTTCTTCGTGCGCACGCCTGTTGAAACTGTTCAATGATGAAGTTATGCGCGAGGGGGGTACTGACTGAAAGTGCATGAGTCGAATGATTCATTAGTAGTCCGCCAGGTCGAAGTCGATAATCAACATATCGCGACTGCCGCGATCCGAATTAATGCTCGATGTTTGCAGTGGGGAAACTTCATGCAGAAGTATTCGGTCATTCAAGACGACGGTTTCCAGATAGTCAGTCAAAGTTGCACTGAATACTTGGCCACCTTCTTCATCAAATATCCGGCTTTCGCCACCGATGACATGCTGACGTTGAATCAGGTGTTGAAAGACAAAATCGTGCCCGTCGCGATGTCGGCCCTCAGGGGTGGCCTGGCCAGCATTGCCTTGATCGCAGAGGATACGGAACTGATGGCAGGTCACGAGCCAGTCGCGCGGGCCCAGCGCCATGTCCAGCAGTGCCAGGTCGGCGGCCAGCAGTGTCTGCAGAATCGGGGAGTCAATGAACGTCGCCTCGCAGCGGGTGTAGGTGCGCTGCACTCCGCCCAACAGCGGGTTGTCGGTCTCGGCTTGAAAAAAGTGGCAGTCTTGCAGCGCCGTCCATTGGCGTTCCTGTTGGCGATACTGGAACTTGCAGATGCGTCGTTCGCGAAGACCGTTCTCTGCGCTGAGATACGCATCGGTATGCAAATGATCCCAGGTCGCATTGAATGCCCGGCATGCTTCGCGTCCCAGCAGCGCAACATCCAATGCTGGATAGTGAACACTGTGCGCATAGTGGCAATTGCGCAGTAGTTCGGAAAGTTCCTTTAGTCCGGCATCACTTGAAAGCCGTAACGCGTTACCGGCACTCATGTTGTGGATACCCATGGGTGCAGGAAAGAAACAGGCAGGATCAAATACTGATAATAATCAGCCATGCAAGAAATCCTTTCTTGAGAGACTCATAGTCCTTGTGCGAACTCATCGTTCATATCTTGTATTGATTTATCAATTTGGTTTTTGTAAAGATATGTAATCGAATGCGCGCAGCCGCTCTATTTCAGGGTTTAACGCGGTGGTAGTTTTTTTATGTAACGGATAGGGCATGTAAGACATAACTTACAACTACTTTTTAAGTGAGAAGTGTTCGCGATCATTAGATGAAAAAGTTGCTGCCCTTATAACCACAATGATCCAGGCGTTGACCCGCCTGCCGTGCATGCGTAGCCTTGCGCATTCGAGGTTCTCCGGCGTATGTCGGAGCTAAGAAGGGAACGCGGTCAATGCCGCGGCTGCCCCCGCAACTGTGAACGGTGATGTTCGCTGCCATGCCACTGCCAGCTCAACTTATGAGCCCGCGGGAAGGCGCAGCCAACGCCAGGCCGAGCGCCTGAACGCCGTCAGCCAGGAGACCTGCCTCGTCACAGATTCTCACTACAACCGGGCGGGGTGATCCGGTGGCGAACTCTCCAGGCACGCACGCGCGTTGCCGGTTCTCGTCCCGTATGCCCGCCGCTTGCCAAAGGGCATACCGATGAAAACACTGGCCAAACTCCCCGTCACCATCGTCACCGGCTTCCTCGGCTCGGGCAAGACCACGCTGCTGCGCCACATGCTCGACAACGCTCAGGGCCGTCGTATCGCGGTGATCGTCAACGAGTTTGGCGAGTTGGGCATTGACGGTGAAATCCTCAAGCAATGCACCATCGGTTGCACCGAAGAAGAAGCCACCGGCCGCGTTTACGAGCTGGCCAACGGCTGCCTGTGCTGCACCGTTCAGGAAGAGTTCTTCCCGGTGATGCGCGAACTGGTTGCCCGTCGCGGCGATCTCGACCATATCCTTATCGAAACCTCGGGCCTGGCCCTGCCAAAACCGCTGGTACAAGCCTTCCAGTGGCCGGAAATCCGCAGCGCCTGCACCGTTGATGCGGTGATCACCGTGGTCGACAGCCCGGCCGTCGCCGCCGGCACTTTCGCCGCGTTCCCGGATCAGGTTGATGCCCAGCGCAAACTCGACCCGAACCTCGACCACGAATCGCCACTGCACGAACTGTTCGCCGATCAACTGGCCAGCGCCGACCTGGTGATCCTCAACAAGGCCGACCAGACCAGCCCGGAAGATCTCGCTCGTGTCCGCGCTGAAGTCGCCGAAGAACTGCCGCCAGCGGTGAAAATCATCGAAGCCAGCAACGGCCGTCTGCCGCTGGACGTGCTGATCGGCCTCGGCGCCGGTTCCGAGGAGCACATCGACAGCCGCCACAGCCATCATGATCACCACCACGGTGAAGGCGATGACGACCACGATGACCACGATCACGACGCCTTCGATTCGATCTCCATCGAACTGCCACAAGCCGACGAAAGCCTGCTGCTCGACGCCCTGACGCAACTGGTGGTCAAGCACGGCATCCTGCGCGTCAAAGGTTTCGCCGCCATTCCGAACAAGCCAATGCGTCTGCTGATCCAAGGCGTGGGTACGCGTTTTGACAAGCATTTCGACCGTCAGTGGGGCGCTGATGAAGCGCGCGTCACGCGACTGGTGTTGATTGGTCAGGCGCTCGACGCCGCGCAACTCGAAGCGCAACTGCGCGCTGCGCTCAGCGTTTAAGCCATGCACCTGCTCAGGACTCAGCCCGGCGGTTTCGTCTCGGATGACAACATTGCCGACCTTGGCCAAACCCCCGCCGAGCTGGTGATCCTGTGCAGCGGCGACTCCAGTCTCGCGCTGCTCGCCGAAGCCGCGCAGCAGTTGCCGGAAGATTACCCGAGCCTGCGTCTGGCCAACCCGATGCAGGTGCAGAACCATGCTTCGGTCGATCTGTACGTCGACGAAGTGCTGCGCCACGCCAAGGTGATCCTGATCTCGCTGCACGGCGGCATCGCCTATTGGCGCTACGGCGTCGAGCGTCTGATCGAACTGTCCGAGCGCGGTGTGCAGGTGATTCTGGTGCCGGGCGATGACCGTCCTGATCCGGAACTCAGCGACCTGAGCACCGTCAACGCTGTGGATCGTGATCGCCTCTGGCAATTCCTGCGCCAGGGCGGCCTGGGCAATGCGCTGGACTTTTTCCGCTGCCTCGCCAACCGTTGGCTGGCTCGCGATTACGTCTGGGAAGAACCGCAGGCGCTGCCGCGCACGGCGATTTACCACCCGAATAAAACCAGCGCCGCACTGAGTGACTGGCAAGCCGATTGGCTGCCTGCACGCCCGGTCGCGGCGGTGTTGTTTTACCGCTCGCATTTACAAGCGGCGAACACCGCGTTCATCGATGTGTTCTGCCAGCGCTTGCAAGCGGCGGGGCTGAATCCGCTGCCGATCGCGGTGGCCAGTCTGAAAGAACCCGGCTGCCTGACGGTGGTCGAGGACTGGCTGGACGAGGTTGAGGCCGGGGTGATTCTCAACACCACCGGGTTCGCCCAATCCAGCCCTGAGGCCCCGCACTTGCGGCCGTTTCGCCGCAACATTCCGGTGATCCAGGCGATCTGCGCGCAGGACAACGAGCCCGGCTGGCGTGACAGCGAGCAGGGCCTCGGCCCGCGCGATCTGGCGATGCATATTGCCTTGCCGGAACTCGACGGACGCATCATCAGCCGACCGATCAGCTTCAAGGATCTGGCCTGGCGCAGTGAGCGCAGTCAGTCCGATGTCGTCTGCTATCGCGCGCAGCCCGAGCGCATGGATTTTGTCGCTGAACTGGCGCGGCGCTGGATTGATCTGGCGCGGGTGCCGAATGGCGAAAAACGCATCGCATTGATCCTCGCCAACTATCCGACCCGTGATGGGCGCATCGGCAACGGTGTCGGTCTCGACACGCCGGCGGCGGCGCTGAACATCCTGCGTGCATTGCAGGCTGAGGGATATCCGCTCACCGCTGAACTGCCGAATAGCGGCACCGAGTTGATCGAGCAATTGCTCGGTGGCGTCAGCAACGATCTCGACACCATTGATCTGCGTCCGTGCCAGCAAAGCCTGGCCATGGACGCTTATCTGACGATGTTCAACGCGCTGCCCGAGGCTAATCGCAGCGCTGTGATCGAACGCTGGGGCACGCCGCAAAACGACCCGATGTGCCGCGACGGGAGGATGATGATCGCCGGTCTGCGCTTCGGCCTGACCTTCGTCGGTATTCAGCCGGCGCGCGGTTATCAGGTCGATCCGAGCGCGGTCTATCACGACCCCGATCTGGTGCCGCCGCACGCTTATCTGGCGTTCTATTTCTGGTTGCGCAACACCTACGGCGCCCACGGCGTGATCCACGTTGGCAAACACGGCAACCTCGAATGGCTGCCGGGCAAAGGCGTCGGTCTTTCGGAGAACTGCTGGCCGGATGCGTTGCTCGGGCCGCTGCCAAATATCTATCCGTTTATCGTTAACGATCCGGGAGAGGGCGCGCAGGCCAAACGGCGCACGCAAGCGGTGATTATCGATCACCTGATGCCGCCGCTGACCCGCGCCGAAACCTACGGCCCGTTGCGCAATCTGGAGCTGCTGGCCGACGAGTATTACGAAGCGCAGCTGCTTGATCCGCGCCGCGCCCGTGAACTGCAGCGCGACATTCTGCTATTGGTCCGCGAGACGCAGATCGACCGCGAACTGCAACTCGATGCCGCGCTGGACAGCGATGCGGATGCGGCGATCTGGCTGCCACGTCTCGATACCTATTTGTGTGATCTGAAGGAATCGCAGATTCGCGATGGCTTGCACATTTTTGGTGAATCGCCGAGCGGGCGTTTGCGCATTGATACGTTGTTGGCTTTGCTGCGTATACCGCGTGGCGATGGCAAAGGCGCGCAGTCGAGTTTATTGCGGGCATTGGCCAAAGCGTTCGAACTGGGTTTCGACCCGCTCGATTGCGCGCTGGCCGACCCTTGGACTGGCCCGCACCCCGATCAATTGCAATCGATCGGCGACGAAGTCTGGCGCACCGCCGGCGACACCCGCGAACGCCTCGAACTGTTTGCCACTGCGTTGATCTCCGAGTCCCTGCAAATCCCTTGTGGGAGCAAGCCTGCTCGCGATGGCGGTGTGTCAGCCAACATTGAGTCCACTGACACACCGCTATCGCGAGCAGGCTCACTCCTACAAGGACCGCGTTGGGTGGAGGTCAGTGCAATCCTTGACCATCTGCGCGAAGTCGTCGCCCCACGCCTCGATGCTTGCGGCCCCGCCGAAATGCGCGGCCTGCTCGACGCCCTCAGCGGTCGCTTCGTCCCCGCCGGCCCCAGCGGTGCACCCAGCCGTGGTCGCCTTGACGTG
The DNA here is from genome assembly GCF_024748675.1 of Pseudomonas sp. B21-041. Taxonomy (NCBI): domain Bacteria; kingdom Pseudomonadati; phylum Pseudomonadota; class Gammaproteobacteria; order Pseudomonadales; family Pseudomonadaceae; genus Pseudomonas; species Pseudomonas sp. B21-041. The sequence continues at coordinate 3,539,520 of NZ_CP087175.1, read as the reverse complement.
CTGCCCACCGGCCGTAACTTCTACTCGGTCGACGTGCGCAACCTGCCGACCACCACCGCGTGGCGCATCGGTTTCCAGTCGGCGACGTTGATTCTGGAACGGCACCTGCAAGACCACGGCGATCACCTGCGCCAGCTCGGATTATCCGTGTGGGGCACCGCGACCATGCGCACTGGTGGCGACGACATCGCCCAGGCCATGGCACTGATGGGCGTGCGTCCGGTGTGGGCCACTGGCAGTCAGCGCGTTGATGATTTCGAGATTCTGCCGCTGAGCCTGCTTGATCGTCCGCGCGTCGATGTCACGCTGCGAGTTTCCGGGTTTTTTCGGGATGCCTTCGCCAATCTGATTCGCCTGTTCGACGCCGCCGTGCAAGCAGTGGCAGCGCTGGACGAGCCGGACGACCTCAACCCGCTGGCCGCGAAAGTGCGTGCCGAGCGCGAGGCGCTGCGGCAATCGGGCCTCGATGAGGACACCGCGCGGCGTCAGGCCGGATGGCGGATCTTCGGCGCCAAACCCGGCGCGTACGGCGCAGGCGTGCAGGGCGCCATCGACGGTCGCTTGTGGCAGAGCCGTGAAGATCTTGCTGAGGTTTATCTGAACTGGGGCGCGTACGCCTATGGTGGTGCTGATGAGGGCACCGCTGCGCGAGAGCAGTTCGTTCAACGCCTGAGTCAGGTACAAGCGGTGCTGCAGAATCAGGACAACCGCGAGCACGACCTGCTCGATTCCAATGATTACTACCAGTTCCAGGGCGGCATGCTCGCTGCCGTGGAAAGCTTGCGTGGCGAAGCGGCGGCGAGTTATCACGGCGATCACAGTCAACCGGATCTGCCGAAGATTCGCACCTTGAAAGAAGAGCTGAACCGGGTGATTCGCTCACGAGCGGTCAATCCGAAATGGATCGACGGGGTCAAGCGCCACGGCTATAAAGGCGCGTTCGAAATGGCCGCGACGGTTGATAACCTGTTCGCGTTCGATGCGACGACGCAGTTGATCGATGATCACCAGTACGCTTTGCTGGCCGATGCTTATCTGCTGGATCCGGCAACGCGGGAATTTGTTCGCGAGCACAATCCGCATGCGCTGCGGGACATGACCGAGCGGATGCTTGAGGCACAGCAGCGGGGGATGTGGCAGGAGCCTGGGGCTTATAAGGGAGCGCTGGAGAATCTGCTGCTGGATATTGAGGAAGATATGTAACCGGCCAAAAGCTACCCTCACCCCAGCCCTCTCCCGGAGGGAGAGGGAGCCGATTTGCGTTGCTGTCGAAGTCTGAGTTCGGCCCGACGTATCAGGTCGACGGAATTCGAAAGAACACCTAGGTCAGTTCCCTCTCCCCAAGGGAGTAAGGGGGTAAGGGAGCCGATTTGTGTTGGCTTTGGAGCCTGAGTTCAACTCGATAATTCAGGTCGGCGCAACTTGCAAGAACACCGCAATCAGTTCCCTCTCCCCCTGGGTGAGGGCTAGGGTGAGGGCCACCCCGACTGACACACCACAACACTCAAGCACACCCAAGACCACGACAGAGAAAACCCAAATGACCGACACCCCGCATTTCCCGCTCTCCGCCGTGGTCGGCGCCGATGACCTCAAGCTCGCCCTGTGCCTCACCGCCATCGACCCGAAAATCGGCGGCGTGCTGATCGAAGGCCCGCGCGGCATGGCCAAATCCACCCTGGCCCGGGGCCTGGCCGATCTGCTCGCCAGCGGTCAATTCGTCACCTTGCCGCTGGGCGCCACCGAAGAACGTCTGGTCGGTACCCTCGACCTTGACGCTGCCCTCAGCGAGGGCCGCGCACAATTCTCACCAGGTGTGCTGGCCAAGGCTGACGGCGGCGTACTCTACGTCGATGAAGTCAATCTGCTGCCCGATCACCTCGTCGATCTGCTGCTCGACGTTGCCGCCAGCGGCACCAATCTGATCGAGCGCGACGGCATTTCCCATCGGCATTCGGCGAAGTTCGTGCTGATCGGCACGATGAACCCGGAAGAGGGCGAGTTGCGTCCGCAACTGCTCGACCGCTTTGGCCTGAACGTCGCCCTCAGTGGCCACACGGCACCGACCGAACGCGGACAGATCATCCGTCGGCGACTGGATTTCGACAGCGACCCGCAAGCGTTCTGCGCACAGTGGCAAGCCGAGCAGCAAGCCTTGCGTGCGCGTTGCGAAAACGCTCGTCGTGCCCTGGCCGATATTCCGCTGGATGATGCCGCACTGGCGCAGATCACCGAGCGTTGTTTCGCCGCCGGGGTTGATGGTCTGCGTGCCGACCTGGTCTGGTTGCGCGCCGCACGTGCCCACGCAGCGTGGCGCGGAGCTGAGGTGATTGACGCAGAGGATATCGACGCTGTCGCCGAGTTTGCCCTGCGCCATCGGCGCCGTGAGCAAGCGCCATCGAATCCGCCGCAACCGGCCCAGTCGCCGGCCACGACTCAGGCATCACCGAGTGAAGGGCAGGGCCAGTGGGGCGACATGCCGGCGCCTGCGCTCGCCACCGGCACCCGCCGTGAAGTGCCGAGCTGGCCAAAAAAGCTTTAGGCATTCGCCCCCGATCCGACGCGGGGGCGAATGCCAGACCCCGCACCGGTCGGCTGGACAACGGACGCCAAGGCAAGCGCCATAAGGCGCGCAGCGGTACGGTGAATTGGCCGGGTTCGTTACTCAACGGGCGGCCTCGAACGCGCGAAGATCTGCTGTTCCAACTGCGCACGCGCTCACCGCATGAATTGTGGCTGGTGATCGTCGATGCCTCCGCCTCGACCCGCCGCCATCAGGCCTTGAGCGATGCCAAAGGTTTGCTCGCGCAGTTGTTCGATGATGCTTACCGGCAACGGGCGCGACTCGCATTGTTGACGGCCAGTGGCTCGGTGCCGAAATGGCAGGTGCAGGGATTGAAGGCGTCCAGCGGCTTGCGGGTGTGGCTGGAAGCTTTGGGTGCAGGCGGTGGCACGCCGTTGCTGGCGGCGCTGGAGCAGGCCGGGCAGTGGCTGACAGTGCGGCGCAAGCGCTTTCCTGCCGAGCAGCAACGCTTGCTGGTGGTGACCGATGGGCGTCTGAAACAGTGGGCGGGATTACCGGCGCTGGGGTGTCCGGGGTTGCTGATCGATATCGAGCGTGGGCCGATCCGGTTGGGCCGGGCCAAGGATTTGGCGACGGCGCTGGATGCGCAGTATCGACATATCGATGAACTGATTTCCCTCTGATACTTTCTGTGTCTGGTCGGGCCTCATCGCGAGCAGGCTCACTCCTACAGGGGAACGCATTCCAAATGTAGGAGTGAGCCTGCTCGCGATTGCATCGACCCGGTCTAGAGCCGAACACTCAAAACCCGCATCACTGCTCTATGCTGCACCCAGCCCCAATCACAAGGAGTGAGCGATGCGCGTTGTGGTCAAAAACCCTCAGAACGATTTCCGTGTAAAGGCCTACGCCGGCACCAACGGCGTGCTGCTGGCCATGGATCTGGCCGAATCCCGGCGCAAAGGCCTGTTGGGTTTCGCCATCGAAAAGCAGCAGGGCGCCAAACCCTGGTTGTTCCTGTTCAACAGCCTGACCTTCCCTGGCAAGGCGCATACCTTCCCCCAGTTCCACGCCACCCCAAGCGATAAAGCCCCGCTGCAGAAATTTCGCTGGGCCGATTACGCGGTCAATCCGGGCATGACCCTTCACTATCGCGTGCATCTGGCCTACGGCACCGCGGATGCCGTGCAGTTGGGAGAGTCGTTGGAACTGACTTTGACCTCCGATGACGGTCACCCGAGCAATCAAAGCGTGATATTCAACCGTGCGGTCGCCGCCAGTCAGGCATTCCAGCGCAAGTTTCCCGATCTCGACGCGCAGATCAGCGCCAACAAAAACATGCCCATCGAAGCCTGGCCCGATGCGCCGCGGCAATGGTTGGAAAACGGCTTGCTCACACGATTGCTCGGGTTTATCGAGCGTGCGGTCGATGGTCAGTGGGCGCTGGATATCGCGATTTACGAGTATCAGTTGCAGGCAATCGTCGATGCGGTGAACGCGGCGTTCATGCGTGGCGTAAAGGTGCGGGTGCTGTATCACGCCCGGCCCGATGATGAAGACACCACGATCAACGAAGCGAGCCTGGCGGCACTGCCTCCCGCGAGCAAACGCGGGCGAGTGACCCACAATATCTTTCACAACAAATTCATGGTCCTCAGCCGCGTTGATGCCAGCGGCACTCATCAGCCTGAAGCGGTTTTATGTGGCAGCACCAATTTCACCGCCAACGGAGTTTATCGTCAGGCCAACGTGGTGCATGTGCTGGACGATGCATCGATTGCCGCCAGTTATCTGCAGACGTTCGAGCAGATCTGGGCGCAGCCGGATGATATCGGCGTTACCCGTGACTGGATTACCGAACACAACCCGATGAATCCGCAGCAACCTTTGTTCGCCGGGTTCTCGCCGCGCACCGGCGGGGCCGATCTGCAGGCGTTCGTGCAGATCATCAGCGCGGCGAAAAAAGACGTGCTGTTCGTCACCGCGTTCTCGCTGCCGGACGCGATTCTTAACGCGTTACTCGGCCAGCCCCACGACGACATTTTGCGTTATGGCCTGCAGAACACTGCCAGCCGAATCACCGGTTTTCACGCCGACCGCAGCGCCGAATTCGCCGCCACCGCATTGCTCAACACCGGGCTGGAAGGCTGGCTGCGCGAGAACATGAAAGGCCAGAAAGGCAATCTGCTGGTGCACACCAAAGCCGTGGTCACCGACTTCACCACGGACACACCAACGATCATCAGCGGCAGCCACAACCTCAGCGCTTCAGCGAGCAATGGCAACGACGAAAACTACCTGATCATTCGTGGCGACACCGATCTGGCGGATCGTTACGGGCTGGAGCTGCTGCGGTTTTATGAGCATTACCGCTTTCGCTATTTCGCGAAAAAACTGGCGTTGAAGCAAGTGAGTCCGTTGGCGGTGGATGACCGTTGGACGAATGACTATTACATCGAAGGGGATTTGCGGCAGTTGTCCCGGCTGCGTTTTGCCGGACGCTGACACCGTACTGTAGGAGCTGCCGAAGGCTGCGATCTTTTGACTTTCGAATTAGAAAACATGATCAAAGGATCGTCCGATCGCGGCCCGAACCTTCGGCAGCTCCTACAGTGGGTTTCGGTGTGGATTACAGATTTTGAAATGATTTGCCGCTGTAGGAAATGTTCCCAAAGCCTGTACGCTCCAAGGCCATTTTTCATTCAGGATTTGCATGAACACCCTCTCGGAGCCTCCCAGTCGCACCTTCCCCTCGCGCCATGGCGCGGTCTTGACGCACTCGCAGCATCCGGTTTTCCGACATCCGACTATCGTTGCTAACGCGGCCCTAAAGCCTTCGCGTTGCGCTTTGCCGTGTCCGGCAGCCTGAATTCATCGAGAGAGATAGAGACGTTTTATGGAATGGTTAGCGGATCCCACGGCCTGGTTAGGCTTGTTGACTTTGATCGTGCTGGAACTGGTGCTGGGTATCGACAACCTGGTGTTCATTGCAATTCTGGCAGACAAGCTGCCACCGCATCAGCGTGACCGCGCGCGGATTATTGGCCTGTCGCTGGCGCTGATCATGCGCCTTGGCCTGTTGGCGAGTATTTCCTGGCTGGTCACCCTCACGCAGCCATTGTTCGAGGTGTTCGACAAGAGTTTCTCTGGTCGCGACCTGATCATGTTGTTCGGTGGTGTGTTCCTGCTGTTCAAGGCCACCATGGAATTGCACGAGCGCCTTGAAGGCCACATCGGTGAGCGCACGACCAACGCCGCTTATGCCTTGTTCTGGCCGATCGTTGCGCAGATTGTGGTGCTCGATGCAGTGTTCTCCCTCGATGCGGTGATCACCGCCGTCGGCATGGTCGATGAGTTGGCGGTGATGATGATCGCGGTGATCATCTCGATCGGCTTGATGATTGTCGCCAGCAAGCCGCTGACGCGCTTCGTCAACGCGCACCCGACGGTGATCATGCTGTGTCTGGGCTTCCTGATGATGATCGGTTTTGCCCTGACGGCCGAAGGTCTGGGCTTCCACATTCCGAAAGGTTATCTGTACGCCGCCATCGGTTTCTCGATTCTGATCGAGGTGTTCAACCAGATCGCCCGGGCTCGCCGCAAGCGTTCGATGCAGGGTTTGCGGCCGATACGCGAGCGTACGGCTCACGCGGTCATGCGCCTGCTGGGCGGACGCAAACTGGCGGCGGAAGAGGTTGGCGAGGAGATCTCTGACCTGCTTGACGACGGTGACGCGCCAAGCGCGGAACTGTTCGATCGTCGCGAGCGGGTGATGATCAGCGGCGTACTGCAACTGGCGGAACGTCCGATTCGTGGGCTGATGACCGTGCGTGCCGATGTCGACACCCTTGATCTGGCCGATGACCGCGAGGCGATTCGTACCCGCTTGATGCACTCGTCCTATTCGCGTCTGCCATTGATTCGCAACGGTGCGGTGGATGAGCCGTTGGGCTTCGTGCACAAGAAGGAACTGCTCAAGGAATATCTGGCCGGCACCGAACCGAATCTGGAGCATTTGGCGCGCAAGACCATCAATCTGCTCGACAGTTATTCGATCCTCAACGCGCTGGAGCAGATGCGCGCTGCGTCGACGCACATTGCTTTTGTGGTCAACGAATTCGGTGATTTTGTCGGCGTGTTGACCATGACCGACATCCTTGAGTCGATTGCCGGTGAGCTGCCGGACGCCAGCGAAATCGAAGGCCCGGACGTGGTCGAGGAGCAGGGCGGGTTTATCGTCAGTGGTGCGTTGAACCTGGCGCGAGTGCGACAACGTACCGGGTTTGGTGCGCAGCCGACCGAGGATTATCAGACCATGGCCGGATTGGTGATGAGCCTGCTGGATCGATTGCCGGTGATCGGTGACCGTCTGGAGCTGGAGGGCTGGCAGATGACGGTCAAAGCGGTGGAAGAACGGCGGGTGACGCGGGTGTTGTTGGTGCGTGCTGCCGCGTAACACTCGAGTTCTCCGGCGACTGTACTGGCCACTTCGCGAGCAGGCTCGCTCCCACACTGGAACGCGTTTCAAATGTGGGAGCGAGCCTGCTCGCGAATGCTTGGGTTCAGGCACCGCAGTATCACTGATGAAAAGTGTAGCGATCCTTCCTGTTCCCACCCAAGTGCGAGAAATATCTGACGGACAACGCAGAAACGTCGTTGGAAATCACGTGGTATCGTCAAATGGATCGAAGTTAAGAACTTCAGGGGTGCTATTTTAGGTGCTGTTAAAAGTACTTCAGGGAGCACCTTAATGGCACACATCGTTCTTTCTCACGTAGTAGCGAGTATTTCCGAATTGAAAAAAAATCCGATGGGCACCGTAGCTGCAGGAGGTGGACGCTCTGTAGCGATTCTCAACCGAAATGAACCAGCGTTTTATTGCGTACCTGCCAAAGAGTACGAGGCAATGATGACGCGTCTTGATGATCTGGAGTTGATCGCGCTTTGCAAGGAGCGAGAAAACGACCCCACCATCAAGGTCTCAATAGATGACCTATGAGCTGGAGTTTTCTGAAAAGGCCTGGAAAGAATGGGAGAAGCTGGGCGCAGGTCTACGAGATCAGTTCAAGAAAAAACTAGCGGAGCGGCTGCTTAATCCACATGTACCGGCGGATCGGCTAAAAGGCCTGGGTAACGCATACAAAATAAAGCTGCGAAGCGCCGGATATCGCTTGGTGTATCGCGTCAAGGATGAAGTGTTGGTTGTCACGGTGATAGCCGTAGGCAAGCGAGAGCGAAGCCAAATATATACAGAGGCTGCCAAGCGTTGAAATACGTGCTTCGGAACCTACAGCCTGTTCAGCACTGACTCCGCAAGCGCGCACGTGCAACGGTGCGCAAAGTGCGAAGTGTCTGACGCAGCCAAGACAGATCATGCAAGCGTTTATGCGGAGCTGCGGGCGCTTTGGTCTTGCCGATATGTTCGGCGAAATCCCGTGCGAGGGTTTCTTCGGTGCCGATGCCTTTGAGTTTTTTCACCAGTCTACCGTTCTTGTAAAACAGCACGGTGGGCGTGCCGGTGACCAGCGGATGGCGCGGGGACTCGCGGGTATTGAGCATGTAGATATTGGCGCGATGCCGGTATGGCTCGGCCGTCTGGCGAAAAATCGGCCCGGCCCATTCGCAGGCGGGGCAATGTTCGTTGGCGAAATACAGGATGACCGGACGCCAGGTTTTCAGTGTTTTTTGATAGGTGGCCGGCAAGGTTGCGAAAGGGATTGTCGAGTTCATTGAAACTCCTCTCGGAATACAGCGCTGGTGCGTTCACGGTAAAAAGCGAGCTGTCACGATGTGAAAGAACGCTCGCTTTTAATAGCGTTGGCTCAGAGCAACTTGGATAGCGTGATATCGCCGAAGTAAGAGCCGAGTTGATCAAATGTGCCATCATTGGATTCAGCTGTGACTTTGAACGCGAGAGTCGCAAGCGGCGCAGTGAAGATTTGCCATTTGAGTGTCCATTCCTGCTGTTGCCCGCCGACCTCAAGGTAAACCGGATCTCCTGTCGGAATGGGCTGAACAGTGATGCGGCCAGCATAACCACGTAGTGTTTTCATTCTTGCAAACACCATAAATAGCCCGCCACCTTCGTTACCCAGCTTAACGTCCTGACTGATGGAGTCAGGTGTGGCGATAATGCAGTGACCATTCACATAACTGACGTTTGTTGGATTGGTTGCGGTCCAGTGATCGCCTTGATTCGCAAAATCACCATTTTCAATCAGATTGGCCATTTCAAAAGTCCTTATTGAGATTTTGAATTCGATTCCTGACCCGTTCGGTCCAAACCAGTAGGCCTATCAATTCACCGGTCAACAACTGTCAACTCTGACAGGTCGAGCCGCAAATCCGATGAACGGTTACCTGTGCTCAGTCCATTTTTCAAGTCCGATTCATTGCTCTATGTGTGCATCAATTGGTCGCGCACATGCCCTTGAATGTGACGTTACTTCCCAATTTGTTGCCCTCAGTAGCAATGGTCAAACCTCTACTGGCAATAGTCGCGCGCAGATCCTCGGGCTAACTTGTTGAACCGATTAATGTTTCCGAAGACCTGGGTTTTATTGCCAAAGCTATGGCACACTTTCTGCTGTCTATTCCGTAGTAACAAACCGTGTTCCGTTATAACGGAATAAACACAATTCTGGAGTGCTTGCCATGCATCGCCGTCCTTCGTTGTTCAAAGCGTGTGTTCTTGTTCTTGCGGCTTCGTCCGCTGTCATGGGTATGGCCCAGGCAGCCGACAGCAAGCTCGACAGTGTTCTGGCCCGTGGCAAGTTGATTGTCGGCACTGGCAGCACCAATGCGCCGTGGCACTTTCAGGGCGCGGACGGCAAGTTGCAGGGGTTTGATATCGACATCGCCAGGATGGTGGCCAAAGGTCTGTTCAACGACCCGAGCAAGGTCGAATTCGTCGTGCAGTCGTCCGATGCGCGAATTCCCAATCTGCTCACCGACAAAGTCGACATGAGCTGCCAGTTCATCACCGTCACCGCCAGCCGTGCGCAGCAAGTGGCGTTCACGCTGCCGTACTACCGCGAAGGCGTCGGCCTGCTGCTGCCGAACAACAGCAAGTACAAGGAAATCGAAGACCTGCAAGCCGCCGGCGACAGCGTCACCGTGGCGGTGCTGCAAAACGTCTACGCCGAAGAGCTGGTGCATCAAGCATTGCCAAAAGCCAAGGTCGATCAGTACGACAGCGTCGACCTGATGTACCAGGCCGTGAACTCCGGCCGCGCCGATGCCGCCGCCACTGACCAGTCCTCGGTCAAATACCTGATGGTGCAGAATCCTGGCCGCTACCGCAGCCCGACCTATGCGTGGAGCCCACAGACTTACGCGTGCGCAGTCAAACGAGGCGATCAGGATTGGCTGAACTTCGTTAACACCGCACTGCATGAAGCGATGACCGGCGTTGAATTCCCGACCTACGCCGCCTCGTTCAAACAATGGTTCGGTATTGATCTGCCGTCGCCCGCCATCGGTTTCCCTGTCGAATTCAAATGATCCCGTGAGAGTGGGGCGATTAAAGTCGCCCCGCTCAAGGTACTGCTGACCATGAACTATCAGTTGAACTTTGCCGCCGTGTGGCGCGATTTCGACACCTTGCTGGCGGGGCTCGGTCTGGGCCTTGAACTGGCCTTGGTGTCGATCGCCATCGGCTGCGTGATCGGCCTGCTGATGGCGTTTGCCTTGCTCTCCAAGCATCGCGCCTTGCGGGTGCTGGCTTCGGTGTACGTCACGGTGGTGCGTAACACGCCGATTCTGGTGTTGATTCTGTTGATCTACTTTGCGTTGCCGAGTCTCGGGATTCGTCTGGACAAGATTCCGTCGTTCATCATCACGCTGTCGTTGTATGCCGGGGCGTACCTGACCGAAGTGTTCCGTGGTGGCTTGCTGAGTATCCCCAAAGGCCAGCGCGAGGCCGGGCTGGCCATCGGACTCGGTGAATGGCAGGTCAAGGCCTACGTCACCGTGCCGGTAATGCTGCGCAATGTGCTGCCGGCGCTGTCGAACAATTTCATTTCGCTGTTCAAGGACACCTCGCTGGCCGCCGCGATTGCGGTGCCGGAGCTGACCTATTACGCGCGCAAGATCAACGTCGAAAGCTACCGGGTAATCGAAACCTGGCTGGTGACCACGGCGTTGTATGTCGCGGCCTGTTACCTCATTGCCATGCTGCTGCGATACCTGGAGCAGCGTCTGGCGATCCGCCGATAGGAGGCTGCGATGTACGAATCTCCCAGTTGGTTACATGAATTGTGGGTCGCGCGTGAGCCGTTGTGGCAGGGCTTTCTGACCAGCGTGCAAGTGTCGGCACTGGCGATTCTGCTCGGCACGATGCTCGGCGTGGTCACCGGTCTGGTGCTGACCTACGGCAAATTCTGGATGCGCGCGCCGTTTCGTTTTTACGTCGACCTGATTCGTGGCACGCCGGTGTTTGTGTTGGTGCTGGCCTGTTTCTACATGGCGCCGGCACTCGGTTGGCAGATCAGCGCATTTCAGGCCGGGGCCTTGGGCCTGACGCTGTTTTGCGGTTCCCACGTCGCCGAGATTGTTCGCGGTGCATTGCAAGCTTTGCCGCGCGGGCAGATGGAAGCGAGCAAGGCCATCGGCCTGACGTTCTACCAATCGCTCGGCTACGTGCTATTGCCTCAGGCGCTGCGGCAGATCCTGCCGACCTGGGTCAACTCGTCCACGGAAATCGTCAAGGCGTCGACCTTGCTCTCGGTGATCGGCGTCGCCGAATTGCTCCTCAGCACCCAACAGATCATCGCCCGGAACTTCATGACCCTGGAGTTCTACCTGTTCGCCGGTTTTCTGTTCTTCGTCATCAACTACGGCATCGAATTACTCGGCCGGCACATTGAAAAGCGGGTGGCCTTGCCATGACTCAAGCTCAAGTTTCCCCTCAGACTCAGGCGTTGCTGGACATCCGCGGCCTGCACAAACAGTACGGCGCAGTCGAAGTGCTCAAAGGTGTCGATCTGAGCCTGCAGCGCGGCAACGTGGTGACGCTGATCGGCTCCAGCGGCTCGGGTAAAACCACGCTGCTGCGTTGCGTGAACATGCTCGAAGAATTCCAGGGCGGGCAGATCCTGCTCGATGGCGAATCCATCGGCTATGACGAGGTCAACGGCAAGCGTGTGCGGCATGCGGAAAAACTCATCGCCCGCCATCGTGCGATGACCGGCATGGCGTTCCAGCAATTCAACCTGTTCCCGCATTTGACCGCATTGCAGAACGTCACCCTGGGCCTGCTCAAGGTGAAGAAAATGCATAAGGATGAAGCTGTGGCGCTCGCCGAGAAATGGCTGGAGCGCGTCGGCTTGCTGGAGCGGCGCAATCACTTTCCCGGTCAGTTGTCCGGCGGTCAGCAACAGCGCGTGGCGATTGCCCGGGCGATTGCGATGAACCCGAGCCTGATGCTCTTCGATGAGGTCACTTCGGCTCTCGACCCGGAGCTGGTTGGCGAAGTGCTCAACGTGATCAAGGGCCTGGCCGAAGACGGCATGACCATGCTGCTGGTGACGCACGAGATGCGTTTCGCCTTCGAGGTCTCGGACAAGATCGTTTTCATGAATCAGGGGCGGATCGAAGAGCAGGGGCCTCCCAAGGAACTGTTCGAACGCCCGCAATCGCCGCGTCTGGCTGAGTTTCTGAAAAATACGCGGTTTTAATCTTACGTTTTCACATCAGGAGAAACACCCATGAGCATTACGCGTTACGGCACCGGCAGCACCGCCGCTGGCGGCCAGCCACGTCCCTTCGCTCGCGCCGTTGAAGCGGATGGCTGGCTGCATGTGTCCGGCCAGGTACCGGCGGTGGATGGCGAGATTATTGTGGGCGGTATCGTCGAGCAGACCCATCAGACCATGAAAAACCTGATCGCGATTCTCGAAGAGGCCGGGTATGGCCTGGAAGACGTGGTGCGCGCTGGCGTGTGGCTGGATGATCCGCGGGATTTCAGCAGTTTCAACAAGGTCTTTGGCGAGTACTTCAAGCCTGAGCACGCACCGGCGCGCGCCTGTGTGCAGGCGAGCATGATGGTTGATTGCAAGGTCGAGATCGATTGCATCGCGTACAAGAAAAAGGCCTGATACACCGCGGCTCTTGTAGGAGCTGCCGAAGGCTGCGATCTTTTGGCATTTTTGGATGCGCCAGAAAGGCAAGATCAAAAGATCGCAGCCTGCGGCAGCTCCTACAGGGAATATTGGGTGAGTAATGACATGACCGAAGACACCATCAAACGCCGGGCCCGCGGTCTGGACCGGGCGTTCGATATTCTCGATTTCCTCAAGGAAATCGGCCAGCCGCTGCGCCCCAACGACATCGCCAACGGCATCGGCAGCCCGAAATCCACGGTTTACGAACTGGTCGCTTCATTACTCGAACGACGGATTCTGGAGCCGGTGGGCAAGGACGGTCATGTCTACCTGGGCCGGCAGTTATACTTCCTCGGTCAGGCACATTTGCGTCATTTCGACCTCAGCCGCGAGGCCGATCATGCCTTGCAGGAGATCGTCAGCCAGACCCGTGAAACCGCGCAGATGTGTCTGCTCAACGGGCGTAAATACACCGTGGCACTGATGAAGGAGGGCGAGCGGCATTTCCGCATTTCCTCCGACATCGGTGAAAACGCCCCCATCCCGTGGACCGCTTCCGGGCGCCTGCTGCTTGCGCATTTAAGCGATCAACAAATCATCGACCTGATCGACGAAAACGACTTCATCCTGCCCGACGGCGAGCGCCTGCCGCTGGAGCGTTTTCTGGCGGAAATCCGTCAGGCCGGCATCGATGGTTTCTTCTCCTTCGACAGTGTTGCCGACACCTTTACCCATTGCTTCGCCGCGCCGGTCAAAGACCCGCAAGGCGTGGCCATTTGCACCTTGTGCATCGTCGCGCCACGGGCCGATGCGAAAAACAATTACAACGACTATCGCCGGGTGCTGATCGAGAGCGCCAACAGCCTCGCCCGGCGCATCAACGAATAACGGCGGCTGGCTGCAGCCGCGAATGTGAGGAGTTCGACCATGACCACTGCCATCAATACTGCTGGAGAAAAGGGCGACGCTGCCATCGGCGCGCACCTGGTACGTGACGTCAGCCTGCCGGCGCTGGTGCTGCATCGTGCAGCGCTGGAGCACAACATCCACTGGATGCAGAAATTTGTCAGCGACAGCGGCGCGGAACTGGCGCCCCACGGCAAAACCAGCATGACCCCGGCACTGTTCAAGCGTCAGCTCGACGCCGGCGCGTGGGGCATCACCCTCGCCAGCGCGACCCAGACCCGGGCGGCTTATGCCCATGGCGTGCGTCGGGTGCTGATGGCCAACCAATTGGTCGGCACGCCGAACATGGCGTTGATTGCCGACCTGCTCGCCGATCCGTCATTCGATTTCTATTGCATGGTCGATCACCCGGACAACGTCGCTGATCTCGGCGCGTACTTCGCCTCGCGCGGGGTGAAGCTCAACGTGATGATCGAGTACGGCGTGGTCGGCGGGCGTTGCGGTTGCCGCAGCGAGCAGGAAGTCATTGAGCTGGCCAAGGCAATCAGCGCGCAACCGGCGCTGGCCCTGACCGGCATCGAAGGTTACGAAGGGGTGATCCACGGCGATCACGCCGTCAGCGGCATTCGTGAATTTGCCGCGTCGCTGGTGCGCCTGGCGGTGCAGTTGCAGGACAGCGGCGAATTCGCCATCGGCAAGCCGATCATCACCGCCTCGGGTTCGGCCTGGTATGACCTGATTGCCGAGTCGTTTGAAGCGCAAAACGCCGCTGGGCGTTTCCTCAGCGTGTTGCGCCCGGGCAGCTACGTGGCCCACGACCATGGCATCTACAAAGAGGCGCAGTGCTGCGTACTCGACCGTCGCAGCGATCTGCACGAAGGTTTGCGTCCGGCGCTGGAAGTCTGGGCGCACGTGCAGTCGCTGCCCGAGCCGGGTTTTGCGGTGATCGCACTGGGCAAGCGTGATGTCGCGTTCGATGCCGGTTTGCCGGTGCCGTTGCTGCGCTACAAGGCGGGCGTAGTGCCGGCGCTGGGCGAGGATGTCGGTGCGTGCAAGGTCACGGCGGTGATGGATCAGCACGCGTTCATGACGGTGGCGCCGGGCGTTGAGTTGCGCGTGGGCGACATCATTTCCTTTGGTACGTCGCACCCGTGCCTGACGTTCGACAAGTGGCGTGTGGGGTTGTTGGTGGATGAGCAGTTGTCGGTGATCGAGAGCATGGAGACTTGTTTCTAAGGCTTCAGACCGAGTTGCGGTCAATCGCTGGCAAGCCAGCTCCCACAGGGTTCAGTGTTGATTACAAAATCTGTGAGCGACATGAATCCTTGTGGGAGCTGGCTTGCCAGCGATGAGGCCCGCCCAGACACCCGCGAATCAACAGAGACACCACAAGATGAACACCCTCAGCCCCCTGGGCCCGAACATTCCACGCATCGCCCTGATCGGCGAATGCATGATCGAACTGCAGCAACGCGCCGACGGTAGCCTGCAACAAAGCTTCGGCGGCGACACCCTGAACACGGCGGTGTATCTGTCCCGCGCCATGGGCGAGAAGGCGCAGGTCGATTACGTCACCGCACTGGGCGATGACAGTTTCAGCGACGCCATGTGCCAGATCTGGACCAGCGAAGGCATCGGCCTGGATCTGGTGCAACGTCTGCCGGGTCGCCTGCCGGGCCTGTATTGCATCCAGACCGATGCCAGCGGCGAGCGGCGTTTTCTCTACTGGCGCAACGAAGCGGCAGTTCGCGACTGTTTCACCACCCCGGCCGCCGCGCCGATTCTGGCGGCGTTGCCGGATTACGATGTGCTGTATTTCAGCGGCATTACCCTGGCTGTGCTCGGTGCGTTGGGCCGGGAAAAACTTATCCAGACTTTGATCGAAGCGCGGCAGCGGGATGCGCGCATCGTCTTCGATAACAACTACCGGCCACGCCTTTGGGCCTCGGTAGAAGACGCGCGGGCGGCTTATCGCAACGTATTGCCGTACGTTGATCTGGCGTTGTTGACGGTGGATGACGAACAGGCACTGTTCGGTTTTGCCGATTGCGCGGCAGTGTTTGCCGCTTATGCGCAGTTCGGCACGCCGGAAGTGGTGCTCAAGCGTGGCGCCGAAGCTTGTTTGATTCAGTGTGATGGTGAAGCGTTCGAAGTGCCGGCGCAGAAGGTCGAGAAGGTGGTGGACACCACGGCGGCGGGGGATTCGTTCAGTGCGGCGTATCTGGCCAGTCGATTGCTGGGCGGCAGTCCGGTGGAGGCTGCCGAGGCCGGGCATCTGCTGGCCAGCAAGGTGATTCAGGTGCCGGGGGCACTGATTCCCAGAACCTGAAATGCAACACCTGTAGGAGCTGCCGAAGGCTCGGGCCGCGATCGGACGATCTTTTGATCTTGATGTTAAAAAACAAGATCAAAAGATCGCAGCCTCGTTTCACTCGACAGCTCCTACAGGGCTGCAGTGTTTAATCGCGGTAAAACACCTGCACTAGGTGATAACCAAACTTGCTCTTGATCGGCCCATGCACGGTGCGCAGCGGCTTTTTGAAAATCACCGCATCAATCGCCCCGACCATCTGCCCCGGCCGCACTTCACCCAGATCGCCGCCACGCTTGCCGGACGGGCAGGTCGAGAATTTCTTCGCCAGCACATCGAACGCTTCACCCTTGGCGATGCGTTGTTTGAGCTGTTCGGCCTCTTCGGCGGTTTTCACCAGAATGTGGCGGGCTTGGGCTTTCATCGTGCGATACCTGATAACGGGGTGAAGGCGGGTCGCGGATTATGCCTCAAGTCACGGGGTTTGGCTGATCATCGTGTGGATCTTGCTGGCCAGCAGCTCAATGGCAAACGGTTTGGCAACCATGTCCATGCCGTCCTCAAGAAATCCCTGACGCTCGGCGGCTTTCTGCGCATAACCGGTCATGAACAACACCTTGAGGTCCGGCCGATGCTGGCGGGCGATCTCCGCCAGTTGCCGGCCGTTCATGCCTGGCAGGCCGACGTCGGTGACCAGCAGATCCACGCGTAGATCGGACTCCAGCAGGGGCAGGGCGGTCTTGGCATCTTCGGCTTCGTGGGCCTGATAACCCAACTCCCGGAGCAGATCGAGCACCAGCATGCGCACCGCTGGGTCATCCTCAACCACCATCACGGTTTCACCGGTCGCCGTCGCCGACGGTTGTTCAACGGCGACGATGGCCGGCCGTTCCGGTTCGACGCCATACAAGCGCGGCAGGTACAAGCGCACGCAAGTGCCCTGGCCCGGCAGGCTGTCGAGGCTGACATGACCACCCGACTGCTGGGCAAACCCATAAATCATCGACAGCCCCAGCCCGGTGCCCTGGCCGATGGGCTTGGTGGTGAAGAATGGATCGAAGGCCTTGGAGCGCACCGAGGGCGTCATGCCGGTGCCGTTGTCGCTGACCGCCAGCATCAGGTAATCGCCGGCCTTGACCGGTTCGAGCGTGGTGATGTCGCTGCCGTCGAGGTAGACGTTGGCCGTTTCGATCACCAGTTCACCGCCATCGGGCATCGCATCACGGGCATTGATGACCAGGTTGAGCAGGGCGTTTTCCAGTTGGCTGACGTCGGTGCTGACCGGCCACACGTTCTCGGCCAGACGCAGGGTCAGTTCGATCGGATCGCCCTTGGTACGGCGGATCAGGTCTTCCAGCGAATGCACCAGTTCATTGGCGTCGAGGGTTTTGCGATCCAGCGACTGGCGCCGCGAGAACGCCAGCAATCGATGGGTCAGCGCTGCCGCACGGTTGGCCGATGACACGGCGGCTTCGGTAAAACGGCCAATTTCGTCAGCCCGGCCGTTGGCGATGTAGCGCTGCATCAAATCGAGGCTGCCGATAATGCCGGTGAGCATGTTGTTGAAGTCGTGGGCGATACCGCCGGTGAGCTGGCCGACAGCCTCCATCTTCTGCGCGTGGCGCAAGGCATCTTCGGCGCGCTCGCGTTCGAACATCTCGTTCTGCAAACGCTGGTTGGCCTGGGCCAACTGTTCGGTGCGGGCGCTGACCCGTTCTTCCAGGGTTTCGTTGAGATTGCGCAAGGCTTCTTCGGTTTTCTTGCGCTCGGTCTCATCGATCACAAAGATATAGAAACCACTGATCGCGCCGTCGGCGGCGTAACGCGGCAGGTAATTCATCAGCGCGTGGCGATTGCTGCCATCGCGGTGCGGGGTATACAGGCTGAATGAGCACGGTCTGCCGGCCAGCGCCTCGGCAATGTAGGGCAGGCGCAGGAAATACGCTTCTTCACCGATGACTTCGCGAATCGTGCGCCCGTAGAGTTCCTGTGGCGTGAGGCCGTACCAATCCAGATAGGCCGCGTTGTTGAGGCGAAAGCGCTCTTCACAGTCGACATAACTGATCAGGATCGGCATGGCGTTGATGATCAGTTGCAGTTCGGTCTGGCTCTGGCGCAACGCCTGTTCGGTGTGTTTGCGCTCGGTCAGGTCCAGCGCCGCGCCGAGAAAACGCATGGGCCGGCCATGATGATCCTTGTAGCAGCGCCCGCGGGCGAATACCCAGCGCACCTCGCCATCGCCTTGCTGCAAGCGATATTCCTCAGCGTATTCGGTGCCGTGGGTGATGCAGTGCTTGATGCTGCGCGCAATCATGGCGCGGTCTTCCGGGTGCACGCCTTGCAAGTAATCGCTGATCGGCAACCGACCGGCGAGGCTGGGGTCGACGCCATGCAATTGGGCGAAATGCGCATCGGCGATAAAGCGGTCTTCGCCGATGTCCCAATCCCAGGTGCCGACAGCATCGGTCGCAGCCAGGGCCAGTTGCAGGCGCTCCTCGGTTTCCCGTTGGGCTTTGAGGCTTTCTTCCGAGCGTCGCTGCAGTTCCAGAGCGATGCGGCGGCGTTCGTTGGTTTCGATCGCGGTGACGAGGATTCCGGCGACTTGCGCGGTCTCATCACGAATCGGGCTATAGGTCAGATCCAGCCAGAAGTCGGATTCTCTGCCGTCTCGTTGCAGGGTGAAGCGTCTTTCGCTGTAGGTGCGAACCTGGCCCTGTAGGACGGCGCTGTAAATAGGGTCGGTAAAGTCGCGAAGTTCCGGCCAGATCTGGTGCGCAGGCTGTCCGAAAGCGTGCGGATGCTTGTGGCCGGCAAGCAGGGCGAAACCGTTGTTGTAGATCTGCGTGAGCTGCGGCCCCCACAACAACAGCATCGGCATCGGCGAGTGAATCACGATGTCCACCGCGGTGCGCAGGCTCTGCGGCCAGTTGCCGGCAGCGCCCAGGGGGCTGCGGCTCCAGTCGGTACGGGCGATCAGTGCCTGTGCGTCGTCGGTGTTCGGTACAGCATTCATTACATCAATCCTGAGCGTGGTTCGTTGAGGCGACGTCTATCATTGTTGCAGTTGATCTGCGCCAGGCGCAGGCCGTTGTCTGTTCATTGAATGCTTCGCGGGTGCTTTTTGCCATGGAAATCGATGCGCTGTTGTCAATTTTGTCCAATAAAAACGGTTCGGACCTGTTCCTCTCCACGGGAGCACCGCCCAGTGCGCGCATTGACGGCGTGCTCACAGTGTTGAGCGAACGCCCGTTCAAAAACGGTGAAACCGCGGCCATCGGCGCCTCCCTGATGGACGCCGAGCAACGACGGGAGTTCGACCGGGATCTGGAAATGAACCTGGCGATTTCGCGAGCGGGCATCGGGCGTTTTCGCGTCAATATCTTTAAGCAGCGCAATGATGTATCGATCGTCATTCGCAATGTCAAACTCGACATCCCGCGTTTTGCCGATCTGAAATTGCCGGCAGTACTGCTTGACACCGTCATGCTCAAGCAGGGCTTGATCCTCTTTGTCGGGGCCACCGATTCGGGGAAGTCGACCTCGCTGGCCGCGCTGATCGACCACCGCAACCGCCATAGCAGCGGGCACATCATCACCATCGAGGACCCGATCGAGTACATCCATCGCCACCAGCGCTCGATCATCAATCAACGGGAAGTCGGGGTCGATACACGCAGCTTCCACGCGGCCCTGAAAAACACCCTGCGCCAGGCACCGGACGTGGTGCTGATCGGCGAAATCCGTGACCGCGAAACCATGGAACATGCCCTGGCGTTCGCCGATACCGGGCATCTGGTGCTCTCGACGTTGCACGCGCACAACGCCAATCAGGCACTGGACCGAATTATCAATATGTTCCCGGAAGAACGGCGACCGCAGTTGTTGCATACGCTGGGAAACAACCTGAAAGCATTTATCTCGCAACGCTTAGTGCGCACCGTCGATGGGCAACGCAGGGCAGCTGTCGAGGTGCTGTTGGGCACGCCAACCATCGCAGATCTGGTTCGGCGCGGACAGTTCGAGGAGCTGAAACCGATAATGGAAAAATCCACCGAACTGGGTATGCAGACATTTGATGCGGCGCTGTACGCATTAGTCGCTGAAGGTGCAATCAGTGCGCAGGAAGCTTTAAAGAATGCTGATTCGGTGAATAATTTGAAGTTGCGGATGAAACTTTCTGAAGAGGCAAATGCTGGTAACGATACAACGTCCGAAGAATGGGGGTTGATCGATTAATGTTTTCTTGATTGTTTGTGGGGGGGTGGAAACAGTTATTCATGTTTTTTAGATGGATTGGTCGTATCAAAGAAAGTAGAACGTCATCGCGCTGAAGTTGTCAGCTAATTACTTGGTGAGGTTCTAGTGTGAATGATAAGGCCCGGAATAAAACGTTCTGGTCTTCGGCTGTTGCTCTTTCCGAATGGAAGAGCAGGGATGAAGCCGATGCCGTTGAGCGTCAATTGGTTTTGACTCAACTAGAGGCGGCGTTAAGCCAATACACGGATGATCAAAAGATCAATTGGTATGGACATGAAGTAGAGTTGCAAACCGGATCGTCGTTGTTCGAGATCTACAATCCCGGCAGCCTTTTGCTTAATGAGTTACTTGCTACCGGCCCGGTATTCGGTGCGATTGCCAGGGAAGGCGCAAGCGATCATGACGGACTTCTGCGCGTTACGCCCGACGGCAAGATGGAAGTCCGTGCGGTCAGGGGGTGGGTGGATCTGGTCGCGGCGCGGCACTTTGAATACAGTGTTCCGACACAATCTGCACTGACGTTGATTTCGGATATAGCTACAGTGGCCGGTGGTTATATATGGCCTGATAACGATATAACTCTCGATCAATGGTTTCGCTTTCATGACATAAGCTTGCCCGACAACAAGGCGAAGGTCAGGAATTTGATCGATTTGTTCAAGTTTGATCCGCCAGTGCCAGAGCCGGGCAACTACTGGGAGTGTTTTCAAACCGAAGATCCGGCATTGGTCGTATTAAGTGAGGAGCAGTTTTCAGCTATTCGTAATGCGACTGCCAAGTTGATGCCCAACAGAAAACTTCTCACGGCCCTCTACAATGTTACCGGTCGCGCCGCCGTCACACATGAGAGTGCGGCTCAACGGGTCATTGAACTCGTCAATCATCCGATTGCTCTTAATCTCGCCGGTGACTACCTGAAAGAACTGGGCTGGTTCGGTGTGAACGAGGGACAGCAGGCTTCCGATGACATTCTTCGGCAATTGCTGATGACGGCGATATTGCTCGACCTTGATCCATCGATTGGTCACGGCATACAACGTAATCGTGTGGTCGGACTTGATCTGTATGCGCCGAAAAATGTTGATCGTCACCCCTCGGTCATACTTGAGGCGCTGACGGCTGTGCTGCGAACCCGACAATGGCTTGAGGCTGGTCTGGAGCCGTTGGTTGCCCACTTGCTGTTGGCACGCAACGCACCCGAGTTTCTGGTCAGGGAGATTCCTTCGTCAGTTACCTTGGGTTCGATTGGATGGATCAATTTCTGTCGCGCCGTCATGCTGGTCGAGACACTGAAAACCGGTGCGACGCGTGGCATGACCTATGCGCAGGTCATGGCGTATGGCGAACTTGAACCGGTCAGTGAGTCGCAGAAACACAAGCGTGACCTGGCCATGATTGACCCAATTGTTGATTGGGCATTGATCAACCAGATTGTGACCGCCGCTGAACTTGAGCAGGCCGAGCAAACCACTACCCGACGTGCAATTGATGCATTCGAGCGCCACTCGGAAACGTTCGCTCAAATCGCCAAGGCATTTTCGACGCCGTTACCCGACAGAGCGAAGATTGCCCGATCCGCTTTGCAAGTCGCCGCGCCTGGTTGCGACAGCCTGGACGAAAAAGCACTGTCCGAGAAAGGCGGACAGCAAGTCATGTCGATGGTCGACTTGCATCAATCAGGTGATCTGGTCACTGGCCAGTGGGATAGACGTACCGTGCGCCTGGTCACTAACGGTGTCCTCAGGCCGGCCATCAACTACAACCCGTCCGGTGTCAGCCTTTACGCGCGTTACCCGAACTTGTTGAAGCTAGGATCCTGTGACGAGGAGATGGATCGTCAGTTGGCTGTGCATTTCAATGATTTGAACAGCGCCATGTTGTCTAGCGTGAAACTGGCTTTGGCGCAGATGCCAGAGGCGGATTTGCAAGTCTTCATGAATGCCGATATTCACTTCCTGACCGTACGCGAGTCCGCCATTTATTTTAAATCGCGCGGCCTGGGCGGGCCCCTGAAAATTGATCTTGACCAGGAAACAATGCAAAGCAGAGATGCCGCCACGGGACGTTTTGGCATTGTGATGTATGCGTCTCACGAGAATGCGGACATCTGCTACGAACTGTTCACATCGCGCGCAGAGACTCGAAAAAATGACGCTTTGGCGGCTTTCATCAAGCGAGAGCGAAAACTGCGACAACGTTCAAGAATGAGTGCCAGCGCGGATCTAACGTTTCCACTGAGCATCACCGCGACGCAACTCCTGCCGCTCGATGTAAAACGCTATACCCATGCGGCTGCCGAGGACTCTTCGATCACCAGCAGCATGGCCATCATCGATAATTTTGGCATGCTCAACGCGCCGCAAGCATCGTCGACGCCAAAGTCAGGGTTCTATCAAAAATTCAACGACCCGAATATCGAACGTATCGCCACGTTTCTGGTTAAAAATCGACCTTATCTGAACAAGAGCGAACTGAGAGAACTGGTGCGCGTACCGACTCCGCTTGAACTTTCCAGGGAGGAGGGCGAGCGATTGCTAACTTATTTCATCGACCTGGTGGTGCCTTTCAAAAAATGCATCGAGGATATTGCCTCGGGTGAACATGACAAGGTCGTCGACGGAGTTTACGGATGTCTGATGGATGGCATCGGCCTGGTGGGCACGGTGGCAGGAGCCACCTCCAAAGTCTTGAGCATTTCGGCGAAGGCTATTTCAACCACATCCAGGGCGGCGCGTTTTACCCGATTGGCATTCACCTCGGCCGTTTCCCTTCTCAACCCGCTGGATGGGGTGCCCTCTGGCATTCAGGCGGGCGGAAAATTGGTGAATAAGGGCTTGTTGCGTTTTAGCAAAAACAGCCATGAACTGGTTGCCAGGGCCAACAGCCAATTGCACAAACTCAGTGGCCGTCGGCAGTCCTATGATTTGCTCGGTGCGTCGCAAAGTACCCATTTGGGGTTGGGTCACTGGCAACCTCGCGGCACGCCTGGCAACGTTGTTGCTGTTCTGGCGGCCCGCAGCGGCAACCAATGGTACGCCTTGAACCGGCGTGGCAAGTTGTGGGGTCAACCGCTGAGCGGCTTCGCCTATCAAACACCCTTGCAGTTGCCGTATTCAACCAAGACACTTCCCGCGAGCTACACGTGCAACTTCATCGAAACAAGTCTACCTCGCGCTCGGGCGAAGATTGACAACGCTATTGCTGTGATCAGCCGACATGAGTTCAAGCGAGACGGCGATCTGCTGATGAAGGCACTGTTCGGTAACACGTCGCAGGTAGCGACTGATCGACTGGTGAATTATCTGCGCTTGATTCGCTTTGATTTCGCTGGCTTCTCAGTGAGCAACACGCTTCTCGATGCAGTGAAGCATAACGAGACACTCGCTTCTTTTGATGTGAACAACTACAAGCGTTGGAAAAGTGCCAGCTCCAACGACGCATCGGGTATTGCGTTTATCGAGATTTATACTCAAAACCTGAACAAACACTTCGTCAATCTGGGCTTCAACCATGACGTGGTGGCCGATGACCTGATCCACGAACTGTTTCATGGCAGTGCGCAGACCGTGGATGTCGGCTACGCCACGGACACAGAGCATGCAAGCCACAGCGGGCAGCGACTGGATGTAGCGCAGCTGCTGAATCTTGCGTCCGGCAACCTCCCTGTCGCGGACTCGATCGCTGGCAATCATGCGGTATCCAAGGCCTTTGAGAATGCCGACTCGCTGGCAATTGCCACTTCGTTACTGAGTCAAATGGCTACGGACAAAACGACATTCGACCGCAACATGACGATCATTCGCAGGGCACTCGATGCCAGTGGCGGTAGAGCGATTGGTCAGCCGGTTGTGATTACGCTGAACAAACCCCTCTGACGCCATGCACCGTCGTCAACGCTTGCCGTAAGCGTATCAGCGCCGGGTTCAAACGCTCAGTTCCAGCCGATCCCGAAACTGCTCCAGCGCTTCGGGATTGGCCAACGCATCGGTGTTTTTCACCGGCCTGCCGTGCACCACCTCGCGCACTGCAAGTTCGACAATCTTGCCGCTGATGGTGCGCGGAATGTCCGTCACCGCAACGATCTTCGCCGGTACATGCCTTGGGGTGGTATTGGCGCGGATCTCCTGACGGATGCGTTGCTCCAATGCGTCATCCAGTGCCAGCCCTTCGCGCAACTTCACAAACAGCACAACCCGCACGTCATCCTGCCACTGCTGACCGATAGCGACGCTGTCCAGTACTTCGCTGACTTTCTCGACCTGCCGATAGATCTCCGCTGTGCCAATGCGCACGCCACCCGGGTTGAGCACTGCATCAGAGCGGCCATGGATCAGCATCCCGCCGTGAGGCCGTTGCTCGGCGTAATCGCCCTGTGCCCAGACCCCGGGAAACAGGCTGAAATACGATTGCCGCAATTTTGCGCCGTCCGGGTCATTCCACAGGCCAATCGGCATGGCCGGGAAATGCCGGGTGCAGACCAGTTCACCTTTTTCACCGAGCACCGGTTGGCCGGCGTCATTCCAGACTTCGACCGCCATGCCCAGGCTCTTGCCCATGATCTCGCCGCGCCGCACCGAGGACAGCGGATTGGCGTTGACGAAGCACGAAACGATATCAGTGCCGCCCGACATCGACGCCAGGCATACATCCGCTTTCAAGTCGCGATAGACGAAGTCATAGCTTTGCGGCGATAACGCTGAGCCCGTGCACAGCAGCGTCTTCAGGCTGCCCAGATCATGACTTTCCCGGGGCTTGGCGCCGCTGCTTTCCAGGGTGGCGAGAAACTTGGGGCTGGTGCCGAACACACTGATGCGCTCGTCGTCGATCAAGTCGAGCAAACGCTGGTTGTCCGGGTGAAACGGCGAGCCGTCGTACAGCACCACCGCGCTGCCGACCGCGAGCGCCGAGACCAGCCAGTTCCACATCATCCAGCCGCAGGTGGTGTAGTAGAAAAGTCGATCGCCGGGGCCGAGATCGCAATGCAGGCCGTGTTCCTTGACATGTTGCAGCAACACGCCGCCGGTGCTGTGGACGATGCATTTCGGCACGCCGGTGGTGCCGCTGGAATACAGCACGTACAGCGGATGATGGAACGGCATCGGGACAAAATCCGGTTCGCCGCCGACCTGATAAAAGTCATCCCACAAAGTCACTTCGGCGTGAGTCTTGTATGCCTCGACACGGGCCTGCGGCTGAGCGTAAGGCACGATGATCAACTGCTTCAGCGTTGGCAGTTGCTCAAGTATTCCGTTGATCTTGTCGGTCTGCTCGATGACTTTGCCGGCATAGCGATAACCGGCGCAGGTGAGCAGCACCTTGGGTTCGATCTGGCCGAAGCGATCGATCACCCCATGGGTGCCGAAATCCGGCGAGGAGCACGACCAGATTGCACCGAGGCTGGTGGTGGCGAGCATCGCCACCAGGGTCTCCCAGGTATTGGGCATGCAGGCGGCGACGCGATCGCCAAGACCAACACCGGCGGCGCGCAAACCGGCTTGAAATCCGGCGACATGCTCGGCGAGTTCGGCCCAGGTCAACTGCTCGCGTTGACCGTTCTCCGCCACGCTGATCACCGCCACGGCATCGTCACGCCGCCGCAGCAAGTGTTCGGCGAAGTTCAGCGTGGCGCCGGGAAACCACTCGGCGTCGGGCATCTTCGAGCCTTCGCGCAGCACGGCATCGGGTTGCGTGTGGAAGCGGATATCGAAGAAATCGACAATCGCCTGCCAGAATTCCGCGCGCTGCTCGACGCTCCATTGGTGCAGGGCAGGGTAATCGTCGAGTTTCAGTGAATGGCGTTGATTGACCGCACGACGGAAGGTGTCCATGCGCGACTGGGCGATACGGTTGGCGTCGGGTTGCCAGAGGATGTCGGACATTGTTTGCCTCTTGTTTTATTCATGCACAAGGTCGAGCGCACACATAGCACCTGTGGGAGCGAGCCTGCTCGCGATGGCGGTGTGCCAGAACGGTAAAATTTAACTGACACAAAGCTATCGCGAGCAGGCTCACTCCTACCGGGACGCAGCATTACTGCGCCAACCACCCACCATCAATATTCCACGCCGCGCCGCGCACCTGGCTGCCAGCCTCGCTGCACAAAAACAACACCAGTTCGCCCAGATGCTGCGGCGTCACGAATTCCAGCGATGGTTGCTTCTCGGCCAGCAAATCATGCTGCGCCTGCTGCGGATCGACCCCCTTGGCCGCACGGTCGTCGATCTGCTTCTGCACCAGTGGCGTGAGCACCCAGCCCGGGCAGATCGCGTTGCAGGTGACATTGCTGGTCGCGGTTTCCAGGCCGACCACTTTGGTCAAGCCGATCACGCCGTGCTTGGCGGCGACATACGCCGCTTTGCCGGTCGAGCCGACCTGGCCATGCACGGAGGCGATATTGATGATTCGCCCCCAGCCTTTGGCGCGCATTCCCGGCAAGCTCAGACGCGTGCTGTGAAACACCGAAGACAGGTTGATGGCAATGATTGAGTCCCAGCGCTCGACGGGAAAATCCTCCACGGCGGCGACGTGCTGGATGCCGGCGTTGTTGACCAGAATGTCGACACCGCCGAATTCGCGCTCGGCGTAATTGATCATGTCGGCGATCTGCGTCGGGTCACTGACATCGGCCGGATGATGGCCGACCTTGCCGCCGAACCGGGCGACTTCGGCGATGACTTTCGACGCATCGCCAAAACCATTGAGAATCAGATTCGCGCCAGCCTTGGCCAGGCTCAGTGCGATGCCCAGACCAATGCCGCTGGTGGAACCAGTCACCAGCGCGGTCTTGCCGGAAAGAGTCGTCATGAATACCTCACACAATGCCAGTGGCGTAGAAAGTGCCGATCACTACGAAAACCGCCAGGGTCTTGATCAGCGTAATACAGAAAATGTCTTTGTAGGCTTCGCGGTGGGTCAGGCCCGTCACCGCGAGCAAGGTGATGACCGCGCCGTTGTGCGGCAGGGTGTCCATGCCGCCACTGGCCATCGCGGCGACGCGGTGCAGCACTTCCAGCGGAATGTTCGCGGCGTGGGCCGCACTGATGAACTGCTCGGACATCGCCGCCAGCGCAATGCTCATGCCGCCCGACGCGGAGCCGGTGATACCGGCCAGAAGGGTCACGGTGATGGCTTCGTTGACCAGCGGATTGGGAATCTGTTTGAGCCAGTCCGCCAGCACCAAAAAGCCTGGCAGCGACGCGATCACCGCGCCGAAGCCATACTCCGAGGCGGTGTTCATCGCCGCCAGTAATGCGCCGCTCACGGCACTTTTGCTGCCTTCGGCGAGCTTGCTGCGAATCGCCTGAAAGCCAAACGCCAGCACCATCAGAATGCCGACCAGCAAAGCCGCCTGCACGGCCCAGATCGCCGTCAATTTGGCGATCTCGGTGGTCACCGGTGCCGCCATGCCCGGCAGCGCGAGGCTGTGGGTCTTGCCGTACCACTGCGGAATCCATTGGGTGAAGAGCAGGTTCATGATGCCCACCGCCAGCAATGGCGACAGGGCAAGCCATGGGTTTGGCAGTTTCAGATCTTCAGCGGTTTCCGGCTCGTTGCGCAATTCAGTGCCGTAGCCTTCGCCAGCACGTTGCGCCTTGTTGCGTTGCCGCTGCAGAAACAGCATGCCGGCGCAGAACACGAAAATCGTGCCGATCACGCCCAGCCACGGCGCCGCCCATGCGGTGGTGTTGAAAAAGGTGCTGGGGATGATGTTCTGGATCTGCGGCGTGCCGGGCAGGGCGTCCATGGTGAACGAGAAAGCGCCGAGAGCGATGGTGGCCGGGATCAGCCGCTTGGGGATATTGCTCTGGCGGAACATCTCGGCAGCAAACGGATAGACCGCGAAGACCACCACGAACAGCGACACGCCGCCGTAAGTAAGCAGAGCGCAGACCAGCACGATCACCAGCATCGCTTGCTTGGTGCCGAGCAAGCGAATGGCCGCCGCGACAATCGAACGGGAGAAGCCCGACAGTTCGATCAACTTGCCGAACACGGCACCAAGCAGGAATACAGGGAAATACAGTTTGATGAAGCCGACCATTTTCTCCATGAACACCCCGGTGAACGCAGGGGCGACGGCGGAAGGGTCGGTGAGCAGAACTGCGCCGAGGGCGGCAATCGGGGCGAAGAGGATAACGCTGTAGCCACGGTAGGCGG
Organism: Pseudomonas sp. B21-041; assembly: GCF_024748675.1. Taxonomy (NCBI): domain Bacteria; kingdom Pseudomonadati; phylum Pseudomonadota; class Gammaproteobacteria; order Pseudomonadales; family Pseudomonadaceae; genus Pseudomonas; species Pseudomonas sp. B21-041. The sequence goes on along the minus strand of NZ_CP087175.1, from coordinate 3,511,262 downwards.
CCAGCATCAGCAGCGCCAGGGCTGCCAAAGCAATGATCACGCTCATGGTGTGTCTCTCCAGAATTGTTATTTTTGTGGGTAGAACGGGTGTGGGAGAGGCTATAGCGAGATCTGTGCCAGATGTCTAACTAATTGAAATATAAGAATTTTATTGATTTGCTTGAGGGGTTTTCAGGTATTTTGTCTCATTTTGGAGACTGGGTTAAGCCGAAAAGATCGCAGCCTTCGGCAGCTCCTACAGTGCGGACGCGAATTTCCCCTGTAGGAGCTGCCGAAGGCTGCGATCTTTTGATCTTCAAACAATCGATCTACAGAAAGAGATCATTGTCTCTATTTGGAGACTCAGGCAATCCCCAACGCCACCATCTTCTTGTACAACGTCGACCGCCCAAGCCCCAATCGTACCGCCGCTTCCGGCACGTTCCCCGCACATTTCGCAAGAGCTGCCTGAATCAACTGCCGATCAAACCGCTCCCGCGCCTGAGCAAAAGTCTCTTCAGCCAGCGTCTCCATCGTCGGCACCGAGGCACGCTCAACTGGCGTCAAGGTGCCAATCGCCGCACGAATATCCTGCTCAGTCAGCATCAAGTCATCACTGAGCAACGCCGCCCGTTCGAGCACATTACGCAGTTCGCGAATGTTCCCCGGCCAGGCATGCTGGCCGAGCAACGCCAGCGCATCCCGGTGCAGTTCGTGTTGGCTGCGCAGTTCTTCCAGAATCGCTTCACTGAGTGCCGGTAAATCATCAAGGCGTTCACGCAATGGCGGCACCTGAATCGGCAACACATTCAGGCGATAGTACAAATCGGCGCGGAACTCGCCGCGCTTGATCGCCGCTTGCAGATCGGTCGAGGTGGCAGCAATCACGCGCACGTCGCTCTGAATCACCTCGTTGGAGCCGACCGGTTCGAACTCCTTTTCCTGCAACACGCGCAGCAGTTTGCTCTGCAAGGGCAGCGGCATGTCGCCGATCTCGTCGAGGAATAACGTGCCGCCCTGAGCGATCTGCAACTTGCCGGTGCGACCCTTGCGGTCGGCGCCGGTGAACGCGCCCGGTGCCGTGCCGAAAAATTCCGCCTCCAGCAGTGCCTCGGGAATTGCCGCGCTGTTGATGCTGACGAATGCTTTGTGCGCCCGTGGCGAGGCGCTGTGAATGGCTTGAGCCAGCAACTCTTTACCAGTGCCGGTTTCGCCGAGCAGCAACACTGGCGACTCGGCGCTGGCACTGCGCCGGGCGCGGCGCTTGACTTCAAGGCTGGCAGCGCTGGTGCCGATGAAATGGGCGAAGTTGTATTTGGTTTGTCGGGCGCGCAGCAGAGAACGGGTCGAGGCCAGTTCTTCCTGCATGCTCAAGTAACGTTTGAGCATCGGTGACAACGTGCGCAACTCGTCGAACAGGGCAAAACCGATCGCGCCGATGACCGTGCCGGCGTCGTCGTGGATTGGTAGGCGCATCACCACCAAAGGCTCTTTCGGCGTGTCCTGCATGTCCAGAAGAATAGGGCGACCGGTGCGCACGACTTCGCGCAACAGGCTGCCGGGAATTACGCTTTCACAGGGTTTGCCGATCGCGCCTGCAGCCGATTCAAGACCGAAACGCCGAGCATAACGCTCGTTCATCCAGACGATACTGGCATCGCGGTCGACAATCACCGTGCCCTCGCTGGATTGCTCGATGATCTCGAACAGCGAACGGATCGCCAGGGTGCGCACCCGTTGGTAGTCCTTGAGGCTTTCGGTGGTGTTCATGGAGGCTGATCCTGATTGTGTATGGCCTGTGCCGGCCCCTTCGCGAGCAGGCTCGCTCCCACAGTAGATTGGGTCTTTCCCAAATTTTGTGTCCGGCGTGAACCTTGTGGGAGCGAGCCTGCTCGCGAAAGCCTCGACCCGGTTTCACGCCGAACACATATGACGCCTACCCCGGATGCGCCGCCGCCAACAGCTCTTTGGTGTACGGATGCTGCGGTGCAGCAAACACCTCATGGCTGGCGCCACGCTCGACCACTTTGCCGTCCTTGATCACGATCATGTCGTGGGCCAGCGCGCGCACCACCGCCAGGTCATGGCTGATGAACAGATAAGTCAGACCGTGTTTTTCCTGAAGCTGGCGGAGCAGCGCGACCACTTGTTTCTGTACCGTGCGATCCAGCGCCGACGTCGGCTCGTCGAGCAGGATCAGCGCCGGTTTCAGCACCAGAGCCCGCGCGATAGCGATGCGTTGGCGCTGGCCACCGGAGAATTCGTGGGGATAGCGATGGCGACTTTGCGGGTCGAGACCGACCTCTTTGAGTACGCGGATGACTTGTTCATCGCACTCGTCAGCGCTTGACTCGCAATGCACTTCCAGGCCTTCGCTGATGATCTGCGCGACTGACATGCGCGGGCTGAGGCTGCCGAACGGATCCTGAAACACCACCTGCATCTGTCGGCGCCATGGGCGCATTTGCTTCTGATTGAGACCGTCGAGTGCCTCGCCCTGAAAGCGGATACTGCCTTCGGAGTCGAGCAGACGCAGGATCGCCTGACCCAGCGTCGATTTGCCGGAACCAGACTCGCCGACGATGCCCAGCGTCTTGCCACGCTGGATGCTTAGGCTGATGCCATCCACCGCACGCAGGTACTGCTTGCGCTGGAACAGACCGCCACCGACGACAAACTCAACCTTGAGATCGTCGACCTCCAGTACGTTTTCGCGCTCATCCCGAGGCAGTGCTTCGCCTTCGGGCTCGGCGTTGAGCAGCACGCAGCTATAAGGATGCTTCGGTTCGGTAAACAGGGTTTCGCAGGGCGCCTGCTCGACGATTTCCCCGGCCTTCATCACGCACACCCGTTGCGCGATGCTGCGCACCAGATTGAGGTCATGGCTGATCAGCAGCAGCGACATGCCCAGGCGCTGTTGCAGGGATTTGAGCAGCAGCAGGATCTTGCGCTGCACGGTCACGTCGAGCGCGGTGGTCGGTTCGTCGGCGATCAACAGCTCCGGTTCGCAGGCCAGGGCCATGGCGATCATCACCCGTTGCCGTTGTCCACCGGAGAGTTGATGCGGGTAAGCCTTGAGGCGTTCCTTGGGTTTCTGGATGCCCACCAGTCCGAGCAGTTCGAGGATCCGCGCCTGCGCCGCTTTGCCGCCGAGGCCACGGTGCAGCAGCAGGGTTTCGCCGATCTGTTTTTCGATGGTGTGCAGCGGATTCAGCGAGGTCATCGGCTCCTGAAAAATCATGGCGATGCGGTTGCCACGCAGTTCGCGCAAGACTTTGGGATCGGCGCCGATCAGTTCCTGTCCGCGATAGCGAATGCTGCCAGTGGTTTGCGCTTCGCTTTCGGGCAGCAATTGCAGAATCGAATGGGCGGTCACCGATTTGCCCGAGCCCGACTCGCCAACCAGGGCCAGACACTCACCGGGGCGAATGTCCAGGCACAGGTCGCGCACCACGGTCTGGTCATGGAAGGCAACGTTGAGGTTACGGATTTCAATCAGGTTGTCAGTCATGGCCACGCTTCAGGATCGAGGGTCGAAGGCGTCACGTAACGCTTCGCCGATGAACACCAATAAAGAAAGAATCAGCGCCAGGGTGAAAAACGCCGTCAACCCGAGCCACGGTGCTTGCAGATTCTGTTTGCCCTGGCCGATCAACTCACCCAGCGAGGCGCTGCCGGCGGGCATGCCGAAACCGAGAAAATCCAGCGCGGTGAGGGTGGAAATCGCCCCGGTCAGAATGAACGGCAAGTAGCTCAATGTTGCATTCATGGCGTTGGGCAGAATGTGCCGGAAGATCACCTTGCGATCGCTCAGGCCCAGCGCGCGGGCGGCTTTGACGTACTCCAGATTACGTCCGCGCAGAAACTCGGCGCGCACCACATCCACCAGCGCCAGCCATGAGAACAGCGCCATGATCCCCAGCAGCCACCAGAAATTCGGCTCGACGAAACCAGAGAGGATGATCAGCAGGTACAACACTGGCAGCCCCGACCAGACTTCCAGCACGCGCTGCCCGAGCAAATCGACCCAGCCACCGTAGTAGCCCTGCAATGCCCCGGCGGCGATGCCGATCAGAGCGCTGACAAAGGTCAGCATCAAGGCAAACAGAATCGACACCCGCGCGCCGAATATCACTCGCGCCAGTACATCCCGCGATTGATCGTCTGTGCCTAACCAGTTGACTGACGTCGGCGGGCTCGGCGCCGGTTTGGTGAGGTCGTAGTTCGGTGTGTCGTCACTGAACGGAATCGGCGGGAACAGTAGCCAGCCGCCGTCCTTGCGAATCAGGTTCTGCACATAGTCGCTGCGGTAATCCGCCTGGAATGGCAGTTGTCCGCCGAACTCCTGCTCGGTGTGGCGCTTGAATACTGGGAAGTACCACTGGTCCTGATAGCTGACGACCAGAGGCTTGTCGTTGGCGATCAACTCACCACCCAGTGTCAGCACAAACAGGCCGATAAACAGCCATAACGACCACCAGCCACGGCGGTTTTTCTTGAAGCGCTCGAAGCGCCGACGCCCTAGAGGGGAGAGCTTGAACATCAGGCGTTCCTCGCGGCGAAGTCGATACGCGGGTCGACCAGCGTGTAGCACAGGTCACCCACCAGTTTTATCAGCAGGCCGAAGAGGGTAAAGATGAACAGCGAACCGAACACCACCGGATAATCCCGCGAAACTGCTGCTTCGTAACTCATGCGCCCAAGACCATCGAGGGAGAAGATCACTTCGATCAGCAAGGAACCGGCGAAGAACACACTGATGAACGCCTGCGGGATGCCGGACACCACCAGCAGCATCGCGTTGCGGAACACATGGCCGTACAGCACGCGACGCTCGCTCAGGCCTTTGGCGCGAGCGGTCACCACATACTGGCGGGTGATTTCATTGAGAAACGAGTTCTTGGTCAGGATCGTCAGCGTGGCGAAACCGCCGATCACCAGTGCCGTCACCGGTAGCACCAAGTGCCAGAAATAGTCGGCAATCTTGCCGAGGGTCGACAGCGATTCGAAGTTATCCGACACCAGGCCACGCACCGGAAACCAGTTCAATGACGTGCCGCCGGCAAACACCACGATCAGGAACATCGCAAACAGAAACGCCGGCATCGCGTAGCCGATGATGATCGCCGTGCTGCTCCAGATATCGAAATGACTGCCATGGTGCACGGCCTTGCGGATCCCCAGCGGGATCGACACCAGATAGGTGATCAGCGTCGCCCACAACCCGAGGGAAATGGTCACCGGCATTTTTTCCAGGATCAGATCGGTGACCGTCGCGCCACGGAAAAAGCTTTTGCCGAAATCCAGTTGTGCGTAGTTCTTCAGCATCAGCCACAGGCGCTCATGGGCCGGTTTGTCGAAGCCGTACTGTTTTTCGATGTCCTTGATCAGTTGCGGATCGAGGCCGCGACTGGCGCGGGAAGTACCGCTCATGGTTTCGCTGGCACCGCCGCCGACACTGGCGCCGCCGATCCCTTGCAGGTGGGCGATGGCCTGTTCCACCGGACCGCCGGGCGCGGCCTGGATAATCACGAAATTGACCAGCAGGATGATCACCAGCGTCGGGATGATCAGCAGCAGGCGCCGCAGTATGTAACCCCACATCAGTGCGGCCCTCCGGGTCTGCCACGGGCAATTTTTTCCGCGGTCATCTGCTGATTGGTCAGCGGTGTGCTGCTGATTTCCCACCAGCTCTCGATGGCTTCGTCATTGCTGGCTTGCACCGACGGAATGCCGAAACGGTTCCACCACACAGTCGAGGTGCCCGGTGGATAGTAGTTGGGAATCCAGTAGTAATTCCATTGCAGGACCCGGTCCAAGGCGTGCGCGTAATGCAGCATGTCGGACTGGGTGGAGGCGCGAATCAGGCCGTTGATCAACGTATCCACGGCAGGATTTTTCAACACCATATAGTTGTTCGCGCCCGGGTCGTTGGCCGACGCGGAGGCGAAGTAATTGAGCAATTCGCCCCCCGGCGAGGTACTGACCGGGTAGCCGGTGACGATCATGTCGTAGTCGCGGCTCATCAGGCGATTGACGTATTGCGAGGAGTCGATACGGCGAATGTTCAGATCGATGCCGATCTGTTTCAGCGTGCGCTTGTACGGCAGCAACAAGCGATCCATGCCGTTCTGGCTGACCAGGAAGGTAAAGCTCAGTGGTTCGCCCTGGGCGTTCACCAACTGATCGCCATCCGGTTTCCAGCCCGCCTGTTCGAGCAGTTCGAGGGCCTGCAACTGTTTGTCACGGATGACACCGCTGCCATCGGTTTTCGGCGCTTCGAAGACTTTAGTGAAAACCTCTTCGGGAACCTGGCCGCGCAGCGGTTCGAGGATTTTCAGTTCCTGCGCATCGGGCAGTTCGCTTGCCGCCAGTTGTGTGTTGGAAAAGTAGCTCTGCTGGCGGATATACATACCGCGCATCATCTGCCGGTTGCTCCACTCGAAATCCCAAAGCATGGCCAAGGCCTGGCGTACGCGGCGATCGGCGAACATGGGTTTCTGCAGGTTGAACACAAAACCCTGGGCTGACTGTGGCGCCTCGGTGGCCAGATGCGCCTTTTGCAGGCGTCCGTCGCTCAGTGCCGGGCTGTCATAGCCGATCGAGTAGCCAGTGGCCGAAAACTCGCGGTTGTAGTCATAGGCGCCACCGCGCAGCACTTGGCGGGCGACGTCGGTATCACCGAAGTACTCGATGCTGAAATGATCGAAATTGTACAAGCCACGACTGACCGGCAGATCCTTGCCCCACCAGTCGGTGTTGCGTTCAAACGTGATACTGCGCCCCGAATCAACCTTGCCGACTCGATACGGGCCGCTGCCCAAGGGGGCTTCATAACCGCCGCCGCCGGCGAAATCGCGACTCTTCCACCAATGCTCGGGGAATACCGGCAGGGTCGCGATGTCCAGTGGCAGGGTGCGGTTTTCATTACTCTTGAAATCGAAGCGCACGGTCAGCGGCGCTTCGACTTCGACGCCTTTGACGTCGGCAAACTGGGTGCGATAACGCAGGCTGCCCTGGGTCATCAATAAATCGTAGGTGTAACGCACGTCTTCGGCGGTGATCGCTTTGCCGTCGGCGAAGCGTGCCTTGGGATTGATATAGAAGCGCAGCGACAGACCATCATCCGAGCGTTCCATCTTTTGCGCGACCAGACCGTAGACCGTGTAAGGCTCGTCGAGCGAACGCTGGGCCAGCGGCGAATAGAGCAAGCCATCGATCTGAGTGACGCCGATGCCTTTGTCTATATAAGGAAGGACATGGTCGAAGTGGCCGATCTCGATGGCCGAGCGGCGCATTGTCCCGCCCTTTGGCGCTTGCAGGTTGGTGTAGTCGAAATGACTGAAGCCGGCAGGATACTTGGCAGGCTCGCCATAAACGGTCAACGCGTGTTGCGGTGCAGCGTTTGCGCCGGTGGCGCCCGTCAACAGGGCGAGGGCGGTGAGCATCAATGTGGGGAAAACCAGTCGCATTGTCAGCCTTGGAACCGGGAAATCGATAAGCGCAAGTTGTACGCGAGAGGCGCGTCAGTCGCCAGCCGTATATGTAACTGAAACACAACGGCCCACCAGAAGGCGGGCCGTTGGCGAGCAATCAGGCGACGGATCAGTCCTGACGGCTGGTGACTTCCAGCAGGTGATAACCGAACTGGGTTTTTACCGGACCTTGCACGACGTTGATTGGCGCGCTGAAGACCACGGTGTCGAATTCCTTGACCATCTGGCCAGGACCGAACGAACCCAGATCACCGCCCTGACGGCTCGATGGGCAGGTGGAGTTGGCCTTGGCGACTTCGGCGAAATCAGCGCCGCCTTCGATCTGGGCCTTGAGTTCGTTGCACTTGTCTTCGCTGGAAACCAGGATGTGGCGGGCAGTGGCTTTAGCCATGGGGAAACTCTCCAATCTATTTCAGTAAAAGTGTGGAGCCTACCGGATTCAGTGGGCGAATTCTCGGCAAAGTTCCGTTCGGTTGTCCGTGGCTTTGATCAGAGATTCGCGGCTCGCAGACGTTCAGCATGTTCGACGTACAGCTCAATCGGGTCGGGCAGTGCGGTTGCCGTGCTGGCCGTGCGGCGCAGGCTGCCCAGATGATCCAGCGGGTAGTCGGAGCGGATCACTTGCCCCAAGTGAGAACTGAAGCGGCCAACGAAGCCGTCATTCTGCTGCGTTTCGGTCATGAAGTACTGCGATAACGCGTGGCAAATGCTTTGGGTTGGATCGAGTGTCGACGGGCTGTTGGCCGGCAGGACGCCGCTCCATGAGTAATAGCGTACGCCGTTGACCTGTTCCGGGCCTTGTCCGCCCCAAGTGCTGGGCAATCCCTGCGGAAACTTGTCGTTGAACTCGCCTACGCCTTCGGTCGTCAGTGCATTGAGCGCCGCCAGTGCGTTCTGCGGCAAGGTGACACTGCCACTGAGCAACGATAGAAAATCGGCAAATAGCGTCGCTACATTTTGGGCGACGACCTCCGGTAGCCGCCCGGGTATCAGGGCCTTACGCAGAAAGTCGGCCAGTTCCGAACCGTGATTCGGGCCGCTGACGGAGGTTACGGAAGCGACGGCGTGTGGCGCGAGCGCCGCAGCGTATCGAGCAGCCAGTGCTCCCTGACTGTGTCCTATGAGGTTGACTTTGTCTGCACCTGTGCCTCGCAAGACACGATCAATCTGTGCAAGTAATTGTTCACCCCTGGTTTCGTTTTTATGGGTGGCAGACAGGTGCGGAACAAACACTCGGCTGCCGGCCGTTTTCAGAGCGTCCTTTACGTCATGGAACAGCTCGAAGTGACCGATGCGCTCGAATCCGAACAGGCCATGTACCAACAGGACGGGATAGCGAGTTGAAGCATTCCGTTGCATGTTCTTACCTTTTTCGCAGAAGTTCATCGGGGAATCCGGAGGCCACTCTAAAACACTCATCCAGCCGAAGAAGTAAGAAGGGGCTTCTCTTGGCCGTTGAATCTGGACTAGTGGCTGTACGAATTTTCAGATACTTATGAAATCCGAATCGGAAGTTGAGGACATCTTTCGCTCGGTTGATGGCGTTTTTGCGTAGTTTGCCTACCCGGTGGGAGGCCTTTGCCGGATGTTCGCGGCGGATGAGGCTGACATCGAAAGTGTGCGCAATAGCGTTCAATGTTGGCTGTCGACGCCGCCCATGAAAGCGGCGTTCTTTCCAAGGAATGGAGCCACTAATGCACACGCACGAAGTCGAGTTTTGCTACCGGATGCGCCACCCCGCCAGCCCCTGTGTTTCGAACGAACTGCTGCCAGCGGCAACCGTTGATAGTCTGAAGGGGACGGTGCTTGATCCATCACTGGGCAAGGTCGTTGTCCGTATTGCTCCTTATGCAAACATGAGCTGCGGCGATCAGTTGCTCTTGAGTTGGGACGGTCTGGACATAGAGGGCTTTGCTTATCAGCATGAAATGGTTCGCTATGTCAGCGAAGCCCAGGTCGGCAAAGACATCGTTTTCGTGATCAAAGGCCTGCATATCGCTGCACTGGATGGCGGTTCGCTGGCGGTCTACTGGAAACTGTTCAGTGCGCGCTCGGCTGAACCGGCGGTGTCTGCCCGTGTGCATTTGTCCGTGGGCGATGTGCGGCCACAATTGCTTGCGCCGATTGTCGAGGGCGCGATCGGAGGGGCGCTGGATCCGGCGCGGGTGCCGGACGGCACGCTTATTGTGCTCCAGCCTTATGCCCGAATGGCGGCGGGGGATCGAGTCACGTTGCTGTGGGGCGCTGACGCATTGTCCGCAACGTTCAGCGACAGCTTGAAGGTCGAAGCCTTTGCTGTCGCAGACGTACTGTCATTCTGGGTTGAAGGGGCGCACATCGCTGCTCATCTCGGCGGCGAGGTAGTGGTGCGCTATCAGGTCGAGCAGGCGGGCGGAGTCATTCGCGAGTCCGAGGCGGCAAGAATTCTCGTTACCCCGTTCCTGCGGGGAGAGCTTGAGGCTCCCGATGTACTTGAAGCTGAAGACGGCGTGCTGTTGAAAGAGGACTCCGTCGATGGCGTCACCGTCGTGATCGGTAATGCCCGGACGCAGGAAGGCGAGTTGGTCTATCTCAAGTGCGACGGGGAACTGTTCAATCATCGGGATGACCGTGAAATCACTCGGGAGACGGCGGGGAAGCCGCTGATCTTCATTGTGCCGCACCGATTCTGGCGTGAGCACCATGGCACGACCGTGCGGGTGGCCTACACGGTTGAACGTCTGGACGATGTCAGTCAGACGTCTGCGGCCACACAGGTGCGAGTGGAGGGGTAACGCGGCGTGACCAGCCCTGCGGTTTGCAATAAATCCGCGGGGCTGGCCGGATAATCAGCCTTTTGCCTGGGCACTGAGACGTTGAGATGCGTCCAGCAGCAAACGCTCCGTTGCGCTGAAACCGAGGCAGCCATCGGTAATCGAAACCCCGTAACGCAGGGATTCGCTCAGCGGTTGGCAGCCCTCGAACAGGTGAGACTCGATCATCATGCCGATCAGAGAACGGTCACCTTGCAGGCGTTGCTCAAGCACTTCGTTGAAGACGCCAGGCTGGCGTAGCGGGTCCTTGCCACTATTGGCGTGGCTGCAATCGACCATGATCCGGCTCGGAATCTTCAGGCGATCCAGGTCGGCATGGATTTTGGTCACGCTCTCGCGATCATGGTTCGGCCCTTTATGGCCGCCGCGCAGAACCAGATGGGTGTCGGGGTTGCCTGGCGTTTGAATGATGGCCGGATGGCCCTGACTATCGACGCCGAAATGCCGGTGCGGATGGGCTGCCGAACGCATGGCGTCAACCGCAATGGCGGCACCGCCGTCGGTGCCGTTCTTGAAGCCGACGGGCATGCCCAATCCACTGGCCATCTCCCGATGGATCTGCGATTCAGTGGTACGCGCGCCAATGGCCACCCAGCTCAACAAGTCATCGAAGTAACCGGCAGCCATGGGTTGCAGCAACTCAGTGGCCACCGGCAGGCCGAGGCGGATCATTTCCAGCATCAGCTCACGCGAAAGCGTAAGGCCGCCAGCCATGTCATCACTGCCATCCAGATGTGGGTCGTAGGCCAGACCTTTCCAGCCGACCGTGGTGCGCGGTTTTTCGACATAAGCTCGCATCACCAACAGCATTTCGCCGCTGACTTCCTCAGCCAGTCGAGCGAGCTTGCCAGCGTATTCGAGTGCGGATTGCGGATCATGGATAGAGCAGGGCCCGACGATGACCAGCAGGCGCTGATCCTGGCCGTTGAGAATGGCGCGAACCGCCTGACGGTGGGCGGTGACTTGCTGACTCAAGGCATTGCTCAGGGGCAATTGCTGTTTGAGTTGCAACGAGCTGGGCAGACGCAGAGTCAATGCTTCGTTGGCAGGATTCAGGGTGGACAGCGGCAGAGCAGAAACGGACGAGTTCATATTCGGTCTTCCTGGGCTGGCGGCGGGTTCTCCCGCTCGCTCGGCCCTACTGGGGTGTTCGACAATTGGCCGTATTGGCTACGTGGGTGTGCTTGCCACCTGTAGGTGACCGATCGGAGGCGGCAGGCTGTCCCGAGCGGAAGCTGGTAAATCGCCAGGCGTTAAAGCTGTCGTAACGGTAATAAGTGGCGTAGTTCATTTCGTGAATCCTCAAAGTGTCTGGTGTGTTGCTGAAAAGTTTGGGGCTGAAAAAACAAAACCCCCGGTCGGGAGGCCGACCGGGGGTTGAGAATTCTCTGGTAGGCGACCCGTTGTTATGGGCGCCGTTTGGGTATCAGGCGCGCCAGTGGCTAAACCAATACCCAAAATAAAAGCTGACCGGAGCGCAAACGTCATTCACCCGGGCAGCCGCAACCGAGCGCAAGGCGCTGGCAGTACGAAGCTGTGAGAGGGCGTTGAACATGGTCTGTCTCCAATGAATGGGCCGAGCTTACTAGAGGCCGATACGCCTCAGCAATCAGAAATTGCTATCGCGTAATCAACGAAACATCTATTGCTAGCGTCGCGCTGGAGTTGTGACATTCTGCACTTCGCTTGATGACCAAGGATGAACCGTGTCGACACAAAACATTGCTGCTGCCCATTCTCTGCTCATTGCCGGTGAGTTTTTACACTGTCGCTTTATCGAGGCCGCAGCGGCCGGGGCAGGTGATCTGTTGGTCATGGCCGAGCGCGTCGTGGGTGCATGGCTGGGGCGAATTGTTCCTGTTGTGCAAGCCTGATGACATTCCACTTACGATTGGCGGTTCCAGAAGATCTGGCGTTTGCCCGTGATCTTACCTGTCAGAACATGCTGCGCTACTACATTCGCCATGACCTGCTATGGCAGGACGAAGCGTTCGACGTGGCGTGGTTGGGGCGGCAAAACTGGCTGATAGTGAAGGGTGATGTGCCAGTGGGCTTTCTCAGTCTCAGTCGGGATATACGCGCGCTGTACATTCGTGAACTGCAGATTGCTGAAACGTATCAGGGGCAGGGTGCTGGTTCTTGGGCGATCGATCAGGTTATCGACATGGTCCGCAAAGAAAGACGCCCGGCTCTACGCCTGACCGTATTTGAAAATAATCCGGCGATAAACTTGTATGAGAGAAAAGGACTACAGGTTCAGGGCGCGGACGAGTGTTTTCTGCGAATGCAGCTTGATATCGGTACACATGTGCTCTGAAACCCACGGCCGGCAAGCCTTCAATGATGAATTGAAACTTTTTAAATGACGCTTTCCGCTAGGTCTGCGTGGCACTTTTTGCTAAGGTGTCCGGCATCCCAATATGACCATATCGCGAGGTGTCTGCTTGATTAGGGTGCTAGTGGTCGATGACCATGATCTCGTTCGTACAGGCATTACACGTATGCTGGCCGATATCGATGGCTTGCAGGTGGTTGGCCAGGCCGAATCCGGGGAAGAGTCCCTGATCAAGGCCCGAGAGTTGAAGCCCGATGTGGTGCTGATGGACGTCAAGATGCCTGGCATCGGCGGCCTGGAAGCCACGCGCAAACTGTTGCGCAGTCATCCGGATATCAAGGTGGTCGCGGTCACGGTGTGTGAGGAGGATCCTTTTCCGACACGCTTGTTGCAGGCCGGTGCTGCGGGTTATCTGACCAAGGGCGCGGGTTTGCCGGAAATGGTTCAGGCGATTCGCCTGGTATTTGCCGGCCAACGCTATATCAGTCCGCAGATTGCCCAGCAATTGGCGATCAAATCCTTCCAGCCCTCCAACGACTCTCCCTTCGATGCCTTGTCCGAGCGCGAAATTCAGATCGCCTTGATGATTGTCGGCTGTCAGAAGGTACAGATCATTTCCGACAAATTGTGCCTGTCGCCGAAAACCGTGAACACCTATCGCTATCGTATTTTCGAGAAGCTTTCGATCAGCAGCGATGTCGAGTTGACCCTGTTGGCGGTTCGTCACGGCATGGTTGATGCCAGCCTCTGACCATGACTGAAACATTCGATTCCGGCGCGTTTCTGTCGACAGTCAGTGGACGCCCAGGCGTCTATCGCATGTTCGACAGCGATGCACGCCTGTTGTACGTGGGCAAGGCCAAGAACCTGAAAAAACGCCTGGCCAGCTACTTTCGCAAAACCGGCCTGGCGCCGAAGACTGCCGCGTTGGTGGGGCGCATTGCGCAGGTCGAAACGACCATCACCGCCAACGAAACCGAAGCGCTGCTGCTTGAGCAGACGCTGATCAAGGAGTGGCGGCCACCGTACAATATCCTGCTGCGCGACGACAAATCCTATCCCTATGTTTTTCTGTCCGACGGCCAGTTTCCGCGCCTGAGCATTCATCGCGGGGCCAAAAAGGCCAAGGGCAAGTACTTCGGCCCCTATCCGAGTGCCGGCGCCATACGTGAAAGCCTGAGTCTGCTGCAAAAGACCTTCTTCGTTCGGCAGTGTGAAGACAGCTACTACAAGAACCGTACCCGCCCATGTCTGCAGTATCAGATCAAGCGCTGCAAGGCGCCTTGCGTGGGGCTGGTCGAGCCTGACGTGTATGCCGAAGACGTGCGCCACTCGGTCATGTTTCTTGAGGGGCGCAGTCACGCGCTGACCAACGAGCTGTCCACGGCGATGGAGGAGGCGGCGATCAACCTGGAGTTCGAACGAGCCGCCGAGTTGCGTGACCAGATCGCGCTGCTGCGCAGGGTTCAGGATCAACAAAGCATGGAAGGCGGCACAGGGGACATCGATGTCATCGCGGCATTCGTCAACCCGGGTGGCGCCTGCGTGCACTTGATCAGTGTGCGTGGCGGACGCGTGTTGGGCAGCAAGAATTTCTTTCCGCAAGTCGGCATCGAAGAGGACGTGTCGGAAGTCATGGCCGCGTTTCTTGGCCAGTATTTCATCAGCAGCCCTGAGCGCGATTTGCCGAGTGAGCTGATCGTCAACGTGGTGCATGAAGATTTTCCAACGTTGATCGAAGCGATCCATGAATTGCGTGGTCGCGAGCTTGCCATCAGTCATCGGGTGCGCGGTACGCGGGCACGCTGGCAGCAACTGGCCGTCACCAACGCCGAGCAGGCACTGGGTGCACGCCTGGCCAACCGCCAACACACCGCCGCGCGCTTTGAAGCCTTGGCCGAAGTGTTGAATCTGGATGAACCGCCGCAGCGCCTGGAATGCTACGACATCAGCCATTCCAGCGGTGAGGCGACGGTTGCTTCCTGTGTGGTCTTTGGCCCGGAAGGCGCGATCAAGTCGGACTACCGGCGCTATAACATCGAAGGGGTCACGGCGGGTGACGACTATGCCGCCATGCATCAGGCCTTGACGCGACGCTTCAGCAAACTCAAGGAAGGCGAGGGCAAGTTGCCAGACATCTTGCTGGTGGACGGTGGCAAGGGCCAGCTGTCGATGGCTCGCGATGTTCTCAACGAGTTGGCCGTACCAGATCTGATTCTGCTCGGTGTCGCCAAAGGCGCTACTCGCAAGGCGGGCTTCGAAACGTTGTATCTAAATGATGCAGCGCATGAGTTCACCTTGCGTGGCGACTCGCCGGCGCTGCACTTGATTCAACAGATTCGCGATGAGGCGCACCGCTTCGCGATTACCGGACACCGCGCACGCCGTGGCAAAACCCGCCGTACGTCAACGCTGGAAGGCGTTGCCGGCGTTGGGCCGACCCGACGTCGCGACTTGTTGAAACATTTTGGTGGATTGCAGGAGCTGACTCGTGCAAGCATCGAAGAGATCGCCAAAGCCCCGGGGATCAGTAAAAAGCTCGCAGAGTCGATTTATGCGAACCTGCATAGCGAGTAGAATGCCCCTTCACCTCGTAGCCAGTTGTGCCGATGAATATCCCTAATCTGATTACCGTTCTACGCGTCCTGCTCATTCCGATCTTCATTTTGCTGTTCTATCTGCCTTATCAGTGGAGTTACATGGCCTCCGCCTCGGTGTTTGCCTTTGCGGCAGCGACGGATTGGCTGGACGGTTATCTGGCTCGCCGTCTGGAGCAAAGCACTCCGTTCGGGGCGTTTCTCGATCCGGTAGCCGACAAGCTCATGGTTGCGGTGGCACTGGTGCTGCTCGTTCAAGAACACGGCAATCTTTGGCTCACTCTGCCGGCTGCTGTCATCATCGGTCGCGAGATTGTGGTGTCGGCATTGCGTGAATGGATGGCCGAACTCGGCGCCCGTGCCCACGTAGCCGTTTCAAATCTGGGCAAGTGGAAAACCGCGGCGCAGATGCTTGCGCTGGTCATTCTGTTGGCCAACCCGAAGGACTTCAGTTTCTGGGTTATCTTGGGTTATGCCTTGCTGATGGTCTCTGCCGGCCTGACCTTGTGGTCGATGGTGCAGTACCTGCGCGCCGCCTGGCCGCACCTGAAGACTGATGTTGAAAAGAAATAAAACTTTTTTGAATCAAGGGGTTGACGGAGCTTCTTAATTCTATAGAATGCGCATCACCAAGCGGGAATAGCTCAGTTGGTAGAGCACGACCTTGCCAAGGTCGGGGTCGCGAGTTCGAGTCTCGTTTCCCGCTCCAAGTTTGTACAGTGTTTGTTGTTGTGCTACTGACAGCAGATACTTTGAGGCCGAGTAGCAAAATGGTTATGCAGTGGATTGCAAATCCACCTACGCCGGTTCGATTCCGACCTCGGCCTCCACTATAAATAAGCTCCGTAGATCCATGATTTACGGAGCTTTTTTATTTGCAAAGTACCGCAAGATTTGGTCTTGAAAAACGGTCATTGCAAACTTGCTTCACCGGGAAGTGATGTATATATTTCCCGCACTGTTGTTCAAGGTTGATCCTGTCAGGATCGCGACTGTGCAGCAGAAGATAAGCAGCACCGCGCTACCGCCCGAATGGCGAAACTGGTAGACGCATGGGACTTAAAATCCCCCGCTCGTAAGGGCGTGCCGGTTCGATTCCGGCTTCGGGCACCATCTTAAATCAAGGGTTTGCGGGCGAAAGCTGATGCAAGCCCTTGTTTGTTTCTGGTCAGCAATCATTTGGTTGGCATTGCTGTTTGCCCTTGCGATTCCTGATGTATTGCTCGGTCATTATCACGGTCGTACACTCAAGTTGATTCCCCGCCTGCAAAATCTCACGCTGGACTCTGCCTTGTCTGTACTCGCCTTGGCGCGCAAATCTCGCCTCTGAAACTCAGCCTTAAGCCATCCGTTCCGCTGGTTGCCGTTGGGCGCGGAGGGGAGTGCATTCAGGTGGTGTGCCAGCGGTTTGATACGAGGCGTTTGTCATAGCTCGCAGTTTCATCCAAATCCCTCGATTGCCCAGCGGCTAATATCTGCAAGCTGCATGGCGTTACGAAAAGATGCCCGGACGTAGCCGGGCTTTTAGGGAAGAGTTCAGCGCGAATCCGCTTCTTTCGGAGAACGAGACGAAGTTTTTTTACTTCGTCTCCGAAGCCAGCTAAAGAACGCGTGCACCGGATGCAGGAAGGCCACAAGCACGCCGATGAGCATGATGATGAAGATGGCCACAAGCGGGATGCTTTCGTGCGAGAACATGGTGGGTTACTCCTGTAGTCACTATGTCGGAACCCGCAGCCTAGACGCATCAAACCATGTTTTCGATGAACGTATATTCATCCTTCAGCGCTTCGGTTGTGCTACAGCGAGGCTCACGAGTCAGGCGGTATCTGGAAATCAGCGAGCAACCAAAAAGACCCTCCCGAGTTGGCTGGGTTATTTGAAATTTGGTTTGTAAAACATTCGCTGTATCGCCGCGCAACCGCCAGACAAAACCATTTGCTCAATGCTAAACCCGCTCGTGAAGTGCCTATTCGGGTAATAGCACCCGGCAAACTGTGCGTCAGCCGGGAACCAGGCGCGTTTAAGGCATCAAGACAGAGTCGACAACGTGGATCACACCGTTTGACTGCATCACGTCTGCGATGCTGATACTTGCCTTACCGCCTTTGGCGTCCACCACCCATAACTTGCCTTCGTACAGCTTGATACTCAGCGACTCACCTTGAACGGTTTCCAGCATAACGGTGCCGCCGTTCTTTTTGGCCTCGGCCATTATTTGTGCAGATGTGTGAGTGCCGGGCACAACATGGTAGGTCAGGATTTTGGTCAGATCGGCTTTGTGTTCAGGCTTTACCAGTGTGTCGACGGTGCCTGCCGGAAGCTTCGCAAACGCTTCGTTTGTCGGGGCGAAGACGGTGAATGGACCTTTGCTGTTGAGCGTATCAACCAGCCCGGCAGCCTTGACCGCCGCTACAAGTGTCGTGTGGTCCTTCGAGTTGACTGCGTTCTCAACGATGGTTTTAGTGGGGTACATCGCTGCGCCTCCGACCATCACCGAGTTGGCGGCAAAGCTGAACGTTGCAGTTACGCAGAGAATGGCGAAGCAGGCTGCTGCAGCAATTTTTTTGTAAAAGGCATGCATGATGTATCTCCTTGGCTCTTGTGCCCTCCGAGTGAGGGTATTGAATCTACGAGCCAGCGATCAAAATGGATGCATCGGTTGTTGAAATGTTTTTGTGAGTGCTGCCCGTGTCAGGCTTTTGCCACTAGTGCTAGTGGCCGCTCATAAAGGCGTACCGCTTCGGCCACCCTGAATAGCAAAGGCCTGCATGAGTTTCCTCATGCAGGCCTTTTTTGTGCCTTGCTTATACGCGCTGCTAGACGAATGCTTGCCCGCTAAAGCCGCGAGGCAAGCGCTGAAGACCGGCCATTGCAGTGAGGCGCTCGATCCATTCTGCGCGCCAGTTGGTCGCGCCGTGGGAGGTCTTGGCCTGACGGGCCATGCGGCGGGTGGCGTTGCGCTGATCCTTTCGCGCCTGTTTGTAGGCATCGGTATTGCGGCAACTGCGGCACTTCACGCGATTGAGTTCGCGGCTTGCCGACAGTTGTTTGCCTTTATGGCCGCAGGCCAGATGCCCGTCGACGTTGAAATGGATAACCATAACTGTCTCCTTTTCGACATGTATAAGTTATGACAACTCATGCACGGCAACCGTTCGCCGTTTGGACGCAGGCAAAAAAACACCCGCATGCGGGCGGGTGAGGGCGTTAGTTTGCAAAGGAGTGGCTTCACTGTAGACGCGCAGATGTAGTCGTCACGTGAAAAACTGGAAAAATAAACATAACGGCCAGACACAAGCGCGGTGACTCATGTGTCACCGCTAATGAGCAAACTCCTGAAACCCTGGCCGGGTCGAGTTCATCTGAACCGAGGCAGTGGCCGATCAACAGGCTTTAGCGCCGACAGCGTATTGCGAATCAGCGGAGCATCCTTCTCGATGTCGTTCAGCCGGTCTCGGATGCGCAGGGCGGTGGGGTGTCCACCTTGGTGATCGACCCAGTCGGCGATCTCTTTGCAAGCGGCGGCGAGGCGCGCTTGTCGAGCGTCGAGCAGGGTGAGGAGGGTGGTGATGGACTCTTTTTCGGACATGGAACACCTCCGTTCTATGAAACCTGGGCTGCAGCAAAAAGCCCGCGTGTTGCGAGCCTTCTGCCGTGGGGCGCTGCTCCTTCAGCTGGTTTCAGTATAGACCCGCTTCTGATCGGCATCAGCCTGAAGACTGGCGGGCCGCTGATGGGGAACTCGCTGCGTTGAGGCGTCTGCATTCACGTCGTGCGTCCTCTTCCGCGTCATAGCCATCGCCGATGAAACCGCCAGTACGTGTGTCGCAGATGCGAAACCAGCTAGTGGCTTTCGCGGGATCATGCTGGCTGTCTTCGGCACGTCGACCGTAAATAATGATCTTGTTGCAACGCTTCACGACGAAAATGTCTTCCATGGCGTCACCGCAGCTGATTCGTGTCAGATCAACTATAGAAGCCCTCGGCAATCGTGCAAAAAATAGGCAGGTCAGCTCGTCGGTTGCCAGCGCCAGCCTTCGGGGTGCCAGGTCAAACAATGGCTTGGGTTTAACGCCTGTAGAAACGCTTGATCGTGGGAAACCGCGACAATCGCTCCGGGAAATGCCTGCAAGGCGTGTTCGAAAGCGTGCACCGACGCCAGGTCCAGATGATTGGTGGGCTCATCCAACAGCAGTAATTGCGCGGGCGTCTGGCGCCACAACGCCAGCGCAAGGGCTGCTTTCAAGCGTTCGCCGCCACTGAGTGAGGCGCACGGGCGGTTAACGCGTTGTGCGTCGAGTTGCAGATGAGCGAGAAAGCTGCGCAACTCACCTTCGCTCAAAAGTGTTTGCTGTGCCTGCAACTGATCGACAATCGATGTGTGCTCATCCAGCAGCTTCAGTTGTTGGTCGAAAAAAGCAAAAGGCACGTGCGTGATGCACTCCCCACTTACCGGCGCCCATTCACCCGCCAGCAATTTCAACAGCGTCGATTTGCCACAACCGTTGTGACCGCTGACAGCGATGCGCATCGGCCCTTGAATGGCGAGGTCAAGGCGGGTGGTGGGCGCATCTGCCGGTAACCCTGGCAAGCACGCGTCGATCAGCGTGCACACCCGCCGATTGCTCGGCACCACGCTGCCCGGCAGATTGATCAGCACGCCGTCGGCGGGCAGGACGTTTTCGTACGCCTCGCGAACACGCTGATCCAGATCGGCCTTGCGTGCCTGGTGGCCGACTTTTACCTGCCCCATGATGTCCCGCGCAGCGGCTTTCAACGCTGCCCGCTCGAAGCCCGAAACGTTGGCACTTTGTGCGTGGCGACGGCTGCCGGCGGCATGGCGCTGGATCGTGTCGTGCTCGCGTTGCAGCCGCGTACGTTCGCGCTGACGTTCGATACGGGCCTGATCGAGCTGTGCCTGCGCCGCCTGTTGATGGATCCTGCGTTGCTCGGTGAAATCCGAAAACCTTCCGCTGAAAACTGTTACTCCCAACGTCGTGAGTTCGACAAATCGCTGCATCTGCTCCAGAAGCTGGCGGTCGTGACTGACGATAATCAGGCCGCCACGCCAGCGCTCAAGCAGGCTCATCAGCCATTGCCGACCGCCGCTGTCGAGGTGATTGGTGGGCTCGTCGAGCACCAGCAATGGCGCCTGACTCAGCAGTGCGCCGATCAAAGCGATTCTGGCTTGTTGGCCACCGCTGAGGTGCTCCGTCAGATCCGACCCGGTGAGGTCGGTCAGCCCGGCCCCATCGAGCATCTGGCGCAAGCGCTCGGCCAGATCCCAGCGTTCATCGATGAGGTCGAAGTCGTGCGCAGTGGCAGCACCGCATCTTAGTCGCTCCAGTGCGCTGAGCGCCGGGGCCGTCCCCGTTGCATCGGCGACGGTTTGCCCGGGTGTGGCGATGAACGTTTGTGCGACGTAATGCACGCAAACCGAGCGTGCCACGCTGCCGGTGCCGGTGCCGGTGCCGGGTTGTAATTGCCCGGCAATCAAACGTGCAAGCACGCTTTTGCCAACACCATTGCGCCCGACGATCGCAGTCGGTTGATGATCGAAAGTCAGGTTCAGGTCTTCAAACAGTGTTGCGCCATTGGCGAACTGAAAGCCCAGTTGATTCAGGGAAACGAGTGCGGGTGTACGCGAGACGTGAGTCATCGGCACCTCCAAAAAATGTCGTGAAAACTGACAAGCGCCGAGAACGGCGTGTCGCGATTACATTTTTAGAAGGCTGGATTGTTCACTGCTGCGGTCGTCCGAAGGAGGGGAAGGTGGCTAGCCTAGTTGACGATGTGCGGCGGATCAAGGTGCGTCGGTCATCTCGCTCATTCGCTCGAGAAACATCGCCAGCGCCACTTCCTCCGCACGCAGGCCTTTGCGCACGCGCGGGCGAGGCAGTTCAGCGAGGGCGCCGAGCATGAATTTCTCCACCACGGCGGGGTGGATGTAGCATTTTCGGCACACTGCCGGGGTGTTGCCCAACTGCTTGGCGACGCCTTTGACCATCTCCACCACATGCCGCTTGGCCTCGGTCTCGGACTCCCATTGCAAATCGCGCAATACCGCCAGCGCCAAGGCACTGCCGGCCCAGGTGCGGTAATCCTTGGCGGTGAAATCGGCACCGGTCAGGGTTTGCAGGTAGGCGTTGACGTCGGAAGAACTGACGGTGTGTCGCTCACCGTTTTCATCGAGATACTGAAACAGATTCTGCCCGGGAATTTCCAGGCACCGCTTGATGATGCGTGCCAGACGCCGATCCTTGACGGTGATCTGGTGTTCGATGCCGCTTTTGCCGCGAAACTGGAACAGGATCGCGCTGCCGTTGACTTCGACATGTCGGCTGCGCAGGGTGGTCAGGCCGTAGGAACGGTTGTCGCGGGCGTATTGGGTATTGCCGACCCGGATCAATGTGGCGTCGAGCAGGGTGATCACCGTGGCCATGACCTTGTCACGACTGAAGCCGGGCGCGGCCAATAGCGCCTCCAGTTGTTTGCGCAGTTTCGGCAACGCGAGACCGAACTCACGCAGGCGCGAATACTTGTCGGCATCGCGCACTTCGCGCCAGCGCGCGTGATAGCGATATTGCTTGCGGCCACGGGCATCACGGCCGGTGGCTTGCAGATGACCGCGCGGATCCGGGCAGATCCACACATCGGTATAGGCGGGTGGTACGGCAAGGGCATTGATGCGTTTGATTTCATCCGGATCACTGATGCGCTGGCCTGACGGCTCGAAATAGCTGAACTTGCCACGCAGCTTTTTGCGGGTGATACCGGGCTGGGTGTCGTCGACGTAATGCAGGTCGGATGGCAGGTCGGCAGTCAGCACGGTGTCGGGCATGGCAGTTTCCTTTGATGGCGCGGCGGTCTGTAAAACGATTGACCGCACGCCGTTGCCGTGGTGCCGAATGATTTAAGCGAGGACTGCTACCGCTTTGATCTGCGCCCATAAATGCTGGCCCGGATGCACGCCCAACTGGTCCCGGGAGTAGCGTGTAATACGCGCGAGCAGCGGGGTGCCGCCAACATCCAGGCGAATCAAAACGTGGGCGGCGTTGTCCGCCGATTGTTCGCTGACCACCGTCACCGGCAGTCGATTGAGGATGCTGCTGAATTCGCTGTTCTGCAGGCTCAGGCTGATATCCCGCGCGTGTACTTTGCAGCGCAGGGTCTGACCCGGTTCCATCGGCGCGTGCGTCACACGGATGCTCATCTCGGTGGCCGGCAATTGCAGGCTCAGCAGTTGATATTGCGCATCGTAGGCGCTGACCTGCCCTTCAATGATCACCCCGGCGTCATCGCCCATCGCCATCGGCAGGTCAAGACGTGCGAGGGTTTCGCCAATCGGGCCGCTGGCCAGCGCTTTGCCTTCGCTGAGTAGCACCAGATGGTCAGCCAGTCGCGCCACTTCATCCTGGGCATGACTGACGTACAACAGCGGAATGTCCAGTTCGTCGTGCAGACGTTGCAGGTACGGCAGGATTTCACTTTTGCGCTGGCTATCGAGAGCGGCCAGTGGCTCGTCCATCAGCAGAAGTTTCGGGCTGGTCAGCAGGGCACGGGCGATGCCGACACGCTGGCGTTCGCCTCCCGACAAATGCTGCGGATGACGTTCGAGCAAATGCTCGATGCCCAAGAGTTCGGTGGCCTGCGCCATGTCGACCCGACGCTGGGACTTGGCGATGCGCTTGAGGCCGAACTGCAGATTGGCCAGCACCGACAGATGCGGAAACAGGCTGGCTTCCTGAAATACATAGCCGAGCGCGCGTTTGTGTGGCGGGACGAAAATGCCGTTATCGCTGTCCTGCCAGACTTCATCGTTGATCTGGATGAAGCCATGTTCAGCGCGCTCAAGCCCGGCAATGCAACGCAGACAGGTGGTTTTACCCGAGCCGGAGTGGCCATAAAGCGCAGTCACGCCACGGCCTGGCAAGTGCAGGTCGACATCGAGGCTGAAGTCCGTATAGACCCGTTTCAAACGCACATCGATCATCGATCAGCTCCAGCCTGCACGGGTCTTGCGGCTGGAATACAGCGCCAGCAACACCAGAAACGAAAACACCAGCATCGCCCCGGCCAGCCAGTGAGCCTGCGCGTATTCCATCGCTTCGACGTGGTCATAAATTTGTACGGAAACCACGCGGGTCTTGTCGGGAATGTTGCCGCCGATCATCAGCACCACGCCGAACTCACCGACGGTATGCGCGAAACCGAGTATCGCTGCGGTGATAAAACCGGGGCGCGCCAACGGCACAATCACGCTGAAAAACGTGTCCCACGGATTGGCGCGCAAGGTCGCGGCCACTTCCAGGGGGCGGGTGCCGATCGCCGAGAACGCGTTCTGCAACGGTTGCACCACGAACGGCATGGAATAGATCACCGAACCGATCACCAGCCCGGTGAAGCTGAACGTCAAAGTGCCCAGGCCCAGCCATTGGGTGAATTGGCCGAGAAAACCGTGCGGCCCCATCATCAGCAACAGATAGAAACCGATTACGGTCGGAGGTAGTACGAGGGGCAGGGCGACGATCGCTCCGATCGGGCCGCGTAGCCATGAATCGGTGCGCGACAGCCACAGGGCGATCGGCGTGCCGACCACCAGCAAGATCGTGGTGGTCAGGGACGCCAGTTTCAGGGTCAGCCAGATCGCCGCGAAATCGGCGCTCGTCAGTGACATTTTAGAGCTGGTAACCGTAGGACTTGATCACCGCAGCGGCTTTCGGGCCTTTGAGGTATTCGACCAAGGCTTTGGCGGCGGCGTTGTCTTTGCCTTTGTTCAGAATGACCGCGTCCTGTTTGATCGGGTCGTGCATGCTCGCTGGGACGATCCATGCCGAACCGCTGCTGACTTTGCCGTCCTTGTAGATTTGCGACAGGGCAACAAAGCCCAACTCAGCGTTGCCGGTCGAGACGAATTGGTAGGCCTGAGTGATGTTCTGGCCTTCAACGATCTTGGCTTTGGTGGCGTCGGTCAGTTTGAGTTTTTCCAGCACTTGCGTGGCTGCCAGACCATAGGGCGCGGCTTTCGGGTTGGCGATGGACAGGTGCTGGTATTCGTTCTTTTTCAGCACTTCGCCTTTCGCATCGACATAACCTTCTTTAGCCGACCACAACGCCAGCGTGCCGATGGCGTAGGTGAAGCGCGAACCTTTGACGGTCTCGCCTTCTTTTTCGAGTTTTTCCGGGGTGGTGTCGTCAGCGGAGAGGAACACTTCGAACGGCGCGCCGTTCTTGATCTGAGTGTAGAACTGGCCAGTGGCGCCATAGGCTGCGACCAGTTTGTGCCCGGTGTCTTTTTCGAAATCGGCGGCGATGGCCTGGATTGGCGCGGTGAAGTTGGCTGCCACAGCCACCTGCACTTCATCAGCCTGAACTGCGCCGACGGCGAAGACGGCGAGCAAAGAGGCCAAGCAACCAGGGGCAAGACGTGAGGCACGAATGGTCATGTAACAGCTCCGTTATTGGCGAGTGCAGCGGGCAGCTATTGTTTGAAGTGGGCTGCGCCGATGCGAGAGGTGAATTCGCTATATAGCGAAATATATAGCGAAATGCCGCCAAACAGGAAGTGTTGGTTAAAATCAGCGCGAGGATGTTTGAATCTTCGCGCTGTGCAGCTTCAGCGGCTTGCGAGTTTTGCCAGTGCGCCTTCGGCCAATTGTCGAGTCAGTTCAGCGCTACCGAGGTCTTTGCCCAAGGTGAATGCCTGACCGGCCCAGAGGTTGGCAAACTCTGCTTCGTTGATCGCTCGCAGCGGCATGAGCGCACCCCCGGCCAAGGGAAATGCTGGTGCCTGGGGCGAAATCGGGCCCAGCTCACGCATGACGCGGTTGAGAATGCCCCGTGCCGGGCGCCCGGTAAAAATATTGGTGATCGCTGTTTCGCTTTCCTTGGCGGTGCGCAGCGCCTTGTGGTGAGCGGCGCTGACTTTTGCTTCCGGCGTGAACAGATAGGCGGTGCCGACCTGTACCGCTGAGGCCCCCAACATAAACGCCGCCGCCATGCCGCGCGCATCGGCAATTGCCCCGGCGGCAATCACCGGTACGCTCACCGCATCGACCACCTGAGGCACCAGGGCAAACGTGCCGACCTGACTGCTCAGATCATCACTGAGAAACATGCCGCGATGGCCGCCGGCCTCGTAACCCATGGCGATAATCGCGTCGCAGCCGTTCTGTTCCAGCCAGATCGCTTCGTCGACCGTCGTGGCCGATGAGAGAATTTTCGCCCCGGTTGCCTTGACCCGCTCGAGCAAGGATTTCTCTGGCAGACCGAAATGGAAACTCACAACTTCAGGTCGAAATTCTTCCAGCACTTCACAGGCTGCGGCATCGAATGGCGCGCGGTTGGATACCGGAGTCGGTGCAGCGAAATCGGCGCCCAGTTCACGATAGTAAGGCTCCAGCAAATGCTTCCAGTCACGTGCACGTTGCTCATCGGCTGCCGGTGGCTGATGGCAGAAGAAGTTCACGTTGAAGGGCTTGTCGGTGTGCTGGCGGATGGTTTTCAGCTCTTCGCGCAATTGCTCGATGCTCAACATCGCCGCCGGCATCGAACCCAGGCCACCGGCGTTGCACACGGCGATGACCATGGACGAATTCGTCGCACCGGCCATCGGGCCCTGGATGATCGGCAATTCAATGCCGAGCAGATCAAGAAGACGGGTGTCTGGCCATTGGCTCATGAGGGCGGTTCTCCGAACGGTGCAGCGGGCAGGGGGCAAAACCGGTTTTTAGCAGCAAAACCGGATTCGGGGCCAGTTCGAAATTCAGAACAACCCGTGCAGTTTTTCAGCGTCGATGACATCCGCCGCTCTTCGGCCTCCAGAAGCGTGATGAAAATTGCTGGTACGCCGGTGGTCGCGGCAGTGGCGAACTCTTTAAAAAACTCGGCGAAACCACGACCGTCGAAAAAGCATAGACGCGGGCCATCGAAATACCCGGCCGATTTGCCGATTGGCGCAAAGTCGAATGTGGCAGGGTGTTGCGATGTGCTATTTCAAGGCACGACATTCTGAAAACAGTCCAGCGAGGCAGTCATGTTTAACGCCATTGTGATCGACAAAGACGACAGCGGTTACCGCGCCAACCTGCAACAGGTCAACGAGGAGCAATTGCCTGAAGGCGATGTCACCGTGGCTGTTGCGTACAGCACGCTGAACTTCAAGGATGGCTTGGCGATAACCGGCAGCAGTCCGGTGGTGCGCAAGTTTCCGATGGTGCCGGGGATCGATCTTGCGGGCACCGTGGAAGCCAGTTCACACCCCGACTATAAGGTGGGTGATCAGGTGCTGCTCAACGGCTGGGGTGTTGGCGAGAATCACTGGGGCGGTCTGGCGCAGAAGGCGCGACTCGATGGCGATTGGCTAATTCCATTGCCCAAGGCCTTTACGGCGGCGCAAGCGATGGCTGTCGGTACGGCCGGTTATACGGCGATGCTGTGCATTCTGGCGCTCGAGCGCAATGGCGTGACGCCGGAGCAGGGTGAGGTGTTGGTCACGGGGGCCAACGGCGGTGTCGGCAGTTTTGCCATCGCCCTGCTGAGCAAACTCGGCTACCGCGTCGTCGCGTCCACCGGCCGGGTCTCCGAGCATGAATATCTGCAGCAGTTGGGCGCCGGCGAAATCATTGACCGTGCGACGTTGTCAGCGCCCGGCAAGCCACTGGCCAAAGAGCGTTGGGCGGCGGTGATCGATTCGGTTGGCAGTCACACCCTGGCCAATGCCTGCGCGAGCACCCGCTCCGAAGGCACCGTCGCCGCCTGTGGTCTGGCCCAAGGTATGGATTTCCCGGCGTCAGTGGCGCCGTTCATTTTGCGCGGTGTGACCCTCGCCGGCATCAACAGCGTGACCCAGCCCAAGGCCCGCCGGCTGCAAGCGTGGGAGCGTCTGGCCAAGGATCTGGATTTCTCGCTGCTGGCATTGATCAGCCATGAAATCGGCCTGAGTGAAGCCATCGAGGCGGCGCCAAAACTGCTCGCCGGGCAACTTCGCGGACGGGTTGTGGTGGACGTCAATCGCTGAGGTTTTCAGGTTGCGTAGCTTCCATTGACCGTTCACGCCGACGTCTCGCGCTCAAGCAACTGACGCTTGCGCTCGACCCCCCAGCGATAACCGGAAAGGTTGCCATCGCTGCGCACCACGCGGTGGCAAGGGATCGCCACCGCCAGGCGGTTGGCCCCGCATGCCTGAGCCACTGCGCGCATGGACGTCGGCGCGCCGATGCGCTGGGCAATCTCGGCATAGCTGGCGGTGCTGCCGAGCGGAATCTCCCGCAAGGCTTGCCAGACACGTTCCTGAAACGCCGTCCCCCGCACGTCCAGTGGCAGATCCAGGCCAATGGCCGGTGCTTCGATAAAACCCACGACTTTGGCGATCAACTGTTCAAACCCGCTGTCTGCGCCAATCAGGTTGGCGTTGCGAAACTGATCCTGCAGGTCGCACACCAGTTGGTGCGGGTCGTCACCCAGCAAAATCGCGCACACCCCACGCTCGCTTTGCGCCACCAGAATCGCGCCCAGCGAGCATTGGCCTACGGCAAAATGGATGTCGTTGTTTTGACCGGCAGCGCGGTAGTCGCCAGGTTTCATACCCAGCAGTTGGTTGGCTGATTCGTAGAAGCGGCTGTTGGAGTTGAAGCCTGCGTCGTATAGAGCGTCCGTCACCGAATTGCCGTCCGCGAGACGTTCACGCACTCTGCGCGAACGATGGGCGGCGGCGTAGGCTCTTGGCGTGAGGCCAGTGGCGGCTTTGAACACGCGATGAAAGTGAAACGGGCTCAAACCGGCCGCCTCTGCGAGCTCGTTCAGGGCGGGCGGATTTTCGGCCATCTCGATTTGCCGGCATGCCGCGGCAACGGTCGCGGCATGCTGCGCGGCGACATCACTTTGATCCTTGCTCGCACGTTTGCTCGGCCGATACCCCGCGGCTTCGGCCTGTTGGGCGGTGTCGAAAAACTCGACATTTTGCGGTTTCGGCAAGCGTGCCAGGCTGCTCGGGCGGCAGTAGATGCCCGTGGTTTTTACCGCATAGACAAACTGTCCGTCCGCCTGCGGATCCCGTGCGAGCACGGCGGCCCAGCGTGGATCATGTTCGGTATCAAACGGGGTCGAAAGCGTTTTCATGATGAGTAATCCGTTGACCTGTTTGATTCAGGTTAACCAGCCTCGCCAGGCACAACACTCCGGGCCTTGCGGTCAAATTTTTCGGGTTTAGCGAGCCAGCCGAAATGTCAGATTGATCCGCTGTTGACCCAAGCGCGGATGCTGACCTTGCTTGATTGGCAATACGCCGTGGTAGCGCAATCGGTCGACGCCGCCCCAGACCACCATGTCACCGTGCAGCAGCGAAATTCGCCGGGTCTTGTCGCTGCGCGCAAAACCGCCGAACAGAAATATGGCTGGTAATCCGAGTGACAGGGAAACGATCGGCGCGGCGTAGTCCTTTTCGTCTTTATCCTGATGCAATGACATTTTTGCGCCGGGGACATAGCGATTGATCAGGCAGGAATCTGCATTGAAGCCAGAGAAACCAGCTCGCTCGGCTGCCGAATGCGCCAGAGCAGCGAAGGATTTCGGCATCTGCGGCCAAGGCAGCCCGTTGAGCGGGTCGACACCCGAATAACGATAGCCGCTGCGATCAGTGATCCAGCCCCGCTCACCGCAACTGCTGGTGCCGACAGACATGCTGAAACCGCCCGGTGTGACCATGTGGCGCAAGGGGGCCACTGCGAGAACGGCGTCCAGTGCCGGCAGCAATTGATCGACAATCGGCAGGGCGAAGCCGCGCAATAGCCAGGATTGTTCGCCAATCTGTTCGGCTCGGGCTTGTTGTACTGGTTCGTGGTCAGCGAACAGGTCGAGAGTTGTTGAGGACATGGCCATCAGGTTGCGTCGTGAAAGATGATGCCTAGGGTATGCCTTTTTCCACTGTGCAGGCGACTGACACCGTGGCGCATGGTCACCCGATAATCACCGCGCACGCCTTTGACGGGGCGCTGATTCACGGCAAAGATCAGCGCATCACCTTTCGTCAGATCGAGTACGTGCGGGCGAGATTGCATGCGTGGGCGCTGCTCGGTGAGAACGAACTCTCCGCCGTTGAAGTCTTGCCCGGGTTCTGACAGAAGAATCGCCACTTGCAGCGGAAAAACCGATTCGCCGTACAGGTCCTGATGCAGGCAGTTGTAGTCCTGCGGGCCGTACTGCAACAGAAGAGGGGTAGGGCGTCGTTGACCGGCGGCATGGCAGCGCTGAAGAAACTCGGCGTGGTTCGCCGGAAAACGTTCGGGCAGGTGCATGCGTTCGTACCAGCGATTGGCCAAGGGGACCAAGCGCGGATACAACGCGCAGCGAAGGCGTTCTACCGGTGTCGGCAGCGGATATCGAAAGTATTTGTACTCGCCGCGACCGAAACCGTGGCGGGCCATGATGACCTGCGATCGAAACGGTTCGGTCTGTGGATACAGCGCACTCAGGTGATCGCAGGTTTCGGCCAGCAGCAGCGAACGGATGATCGCGTAGCCGTCCTGATCCAGTTGCTGCGCAAGGCTTGCCCAGTCGAGCGAATCCAGACGCGAGGGTGACATCGACATGCTGACTCCTTGACGCTTGGTCGAAGAAAGTCAGTCTAGGCAGGACGTAGCGGCAGAACACTCCGCCGCTTGCGGTCGAATTCCTGTCGATGCTTACAGCGCTTTGCTGACGGCGATCTCGCTGATCACATCATCTTTGCCGTGGATCGCGTCAAGCGCAGCCTTGGCTTCTTCTTCAGTGCCGTTTTCCAGCTGCGCGAACTCGAAGCGGCGTTCACCGTTGAGTTTGTACTTGATGACATATTTGGTTGTTTGGGCCACGGTCATGCTTTCCTTTCTGGTCGGACGGCGTGTCTCAGCTGAGTTTGGTGCTGGAGCGACGGATGATCTTGATCGAGTGGGTCAGCGTCGGCTTGCGGGTTACGCTGATCGCACGGCGGTTGACCGTGTCTATGGTGATGTTCCAGAAACCGGTGCTCGGCGCGGTGATACGGGCCGGGAAGGTGTCGAAGGCGCCGCCGTGATAGGTGTGACGGCCGCCATTTTTGAAGCTGCGGAAGTTAGCGTCGTTCATCAGACGGATGTTGCACATTTGCGAGCATTGAATGACGACGATGTCGTCTTCGTTGAGGTGTTCGCGCTGGTGAATGAATTTCATGGGCGCCTCCAGAAGGGCTTTTTCTACAAAATCAAAACGATAGCTTGTAATTGCGCGCAGTTTATCAGCCCGCACGGGTTATTATCTGGCCGTCGGGCGTTGGTTTGACAATTTTGAACAGATATTCGCAATCGGATGCGGGTTAAATGCAGAAGGCCCCGGAGAAAAACGGCATTTGTGCTGTCGGACGGTCTTTAACGGAGGTTTTGTATGAAGTGGGGTGTGGTGTGTCTGCCGTTGATTCTGGCTGTGGGTGGTTGTGCGAGTGTTTCCGAAATCAATGAAACGCTGCCGACCATGAGCGTGATCTCCGGCAAGAAACCCCATGAATATGCCCAGTGTCTGGCCGATAAACTGGCAGACAGCCGCGGCGCGCTGCAAGTACAGCCGCACAAGGACGGGGTTCAGGTCATCGTACCGGGGAAACTTTCTACCGGCGCAGCCGCGGTGTTTGATATCGAAGATCGCTCCGGTGGCAGCAGCATCAAGTTGCATGAGCGCATGTCGAACGTGCCGGTTCGCCCGCGTGACGTGCAAAAGGCCGCCAATGCGTGTATTTCCGGCTGATAGACTGACCGTCATCAGCACCGATGCCGTCGCAGTCATGCTGTGACGGCATTTTCATTTCTGGAGTCGCGATGAAGCGAGAGCAAGTACGGGAGCGCCACGTAGAGGGCCTGATCTCTGCCACCCATGTCATCCAGAACCCGGCGAATCCGGGTGAGTGGATCGTGTTTTTCAAGAAGAGCGCCGGGCGCAGCTACTTTCTGGTCGACGATAACGACGAAGTCGAATCCTTCAACCGTCTCGACGATCTGATCGAAGTCGTTCGTGGACTCGGGATCAAGTTCGCCGAAATTCATATGTAAGGTCTATTTGCAGACCACGACAACGCTGCGGTTCTTGTAGTTGCCGACATCAACGCCCAGGGTTTTGTCACTTTCCTTGGGCTGGGGTGTGCCGTCGGTGCCAACGATTCGGTAGCCAGTGCCCGCGCAGGAGGCATCGGCTTTTTCATAGCAGGTCGCCCAGGAATTCGCTTCACCGGAGCAATCGATCGACAGCCCCTGTTCACCATTGTTCAGGTATGTGGGTTGGGAGGTGGCGCAACCGGCCAGTGCCAATACCGCGATCAGGGGCAGCCATTTTTTCAGATTCATGTTTGTGGTCTTCAGCGAGGGGGGGGACTAGACGCTCTGACAGCGCCGGTGTGAAAAGGTTATAGCGTTTGGCCACTTGTTTGTAGGTGGGCACAAAAAAGCCCTGCGCAAGGGCAGGGCTTGGGGTGTCGCAGTCGATCAGTCCTGATCTTTGCCACGGCGCTTGGCCGATGCCGGAGTGTCGGTGAACACTGCCGCTACATCGGTCGCCATTTGCTCGCTGTCGAAAGGCCCGGCGATGTGCTCGCCATTGGTCGTGGTCAGCGTCCACTTGCCGTCTTTCTTGTCGATCACATACCCGTTGACGATTTTTACCGCGGCCATCTATCTGTCTCGTTCGCTGGTTCAAAGGCGCCATGATACCGGCAAATGCTCGCATTGGGGGGCGATGAGCGTATGGTGATTCAGTTTGTCGACTGCTTTGAGCTACGCTGATCTGGCTGCGCCAGGATGTCGATGGAACTATCGGCGAGAATATTTCTCTATGTTGGCATCGGTTAGCCAGTGCGGGGCATTGTAAGGTGCACGCCGCCTGATTAGACTGCGCCGAAACTCGTACACACAGCCCTTTCAAGGACTTATATGATCAAGAAATGCTTGTTCCCAGCAGCCGGTTACGGTACTCGCTTCCTGCCAGCGACTAAAGCCATGCCTAAAGAAATGCTGCCGGTGGTAAACAAGCCACTGATCCAGTACGGCGTTGAAGAAGCTCTGGACGCTGGCCTGACGGAAATCTCCATCGTGACCGGTCGTGGCAAGCGTGCTCTGGAAGACCACTTCGACATCAGCTACGAGCTGGAAAACCAGATCAAAGGCACCGACAAAGAGAAATACCTGGTCGGTATCCGCAAACTGCTCGACTCGTGCTCGTTCTCCTACACCCGTCAAACCGAAATGAAAGGTCTGGGCCACGCGATCCTCACTGGTCGCCCGCTGATCGGTGACGAACCGTTCGCCGTGGTCCTGGCGGACGACCTGTGCGTCAACCTCGAAGGCGACGGCGTACTGACCCAGATGGTCAAGCTGTACAAGCAGTTCCGTTGCTCGATCATCGCCATCCAGGAAGTCGATCCGCAGGAAACCAGCAAGTACGGCGTTATCGCCGGCGAGATGATCCGCGACGACATCTACCGCGTTCACAGCATGGTCGAGAAGCCAAAGCCGGAAGACGCGCCGTCGAACCTGGCTATCATCGGTCGTTACATCCTGACTCCGGACATCTTCGACCTGATCGAACAAACCGAGCCAGGCAAGGGCGGCGAAATCCAGATCACCGACGCCCTGATGAAACAAGCTCAGAACGGCTGCGTGATGGCCTACAAGTTCAAAGGCAAGCGTTTCGACTGCGGTGGCGCTGAAGGCTACATCGAAGCGACCAACTTCTGCTTCGAGAACTTCTATAAGACTGGCAAGGCTTACTAAGAGCGCTTGATTGGTCTGTAAGAAAAACCCGCTTCGGCGGGTTTTTTCATTTTGCGCCCCCATATGACTGGCAGCGCTTGCCCAATGGGTGGCTGCAGGTATGCTGATCCCCTGCCGAGGAGATAGAAATGGCCTACGATTTTGACCTTTATGTGATTGGTGCCGGTTCCGGCGGTGTGCGCGCTGCGCGTTTTGCGGCCGGTTTCGGTGCGAAAGTGGCGGTGGCGGAGAGCCGTTATCTGGGCGGGACCTGCGTCAATGTCGGCTGTGTGCCGAAAAAGCTGCTGGTGTACGGCGCGCATTTCGCCGAAGACTTTGAGCAGGCGTCCGGTTTTGGCTGGAGCCTGGGCGAAGCGAATTTCGACTGGGCGACGCTGATCGCCAACAAGGATCGTGAGATCAATCGCCTCAACGGCATCTATCGCAATCTGCTGGTCAACAGCGGCGTGACCTTGCATGAAGCGCACGCGAAGATCGTTGGCCCGCATGAAGTTGAAGTGAATGGTGAGCGTTTTACAGCGAAAAACATTCTGATCGCTACCGGTGGCTGGCCGCAGATTCCGGAGATTCCGGGGCGCGAGCACGCGATCGGTTCCAATGAGGCGTTCTTCCTCAAGGAGCTGCCAAAGCGTGTACTGGTGGTTGGCGGCGGTTACATCGCCGTCGAATTTGCCGGGATCTTCCACGGCCTTGGCGCGAACACCACGCTGCTGTATCGCGGCGATCTGTTCCTGCGCGGCTTCGATGGTTCGGTGCGCAAGCATTTGCAGGAAGAGCTCACCAAGCGTGGTCTGGACCTGCAGTTCAATGCCGACATCGCGCGTATCGACAAGCAGGTCGATGGCAGTTTGAAAGCCACCCTTAAAGATGGTCGTGTGCTGGAGGCGGATTGCGTGTTCTACGCCACGGGTCGGCGTCCGATGCTCGACAATCTGGGGCTGGAAAACACCGATGTGCAGCTCAACGACAAAGGCTTCATCAAAGTCGACGAGCAGTATCAGACCAGCGAGCCATCGATTCTGGCGCTGGGCGATGTCATTGGTCGTGTGCAACTGACGCCGGTGGCGCTGGCTGAAGGTATGGCTGTGGCACGACGTCTGTTCAAGCCAGAGCAATACCGTCCGGTGGATTACAAGATGATCCCGACGGCGGTGTTCAGCCTGCCGAACATCGGCACGGTCGGTTTGACCGAAGAAGAAGCGCGCGAGGCTGGCCACGACGTGGTGATTTTCGAAAGCCGGTTCCGGCCTATGAAGCTTACCCTGACCGAATGCCAGGAAAAAACCCTGATGAAACTGGTGGTCGACGGCAAGACCGACAAAGTCCTCGGCTGCCACATGGTCGGCCCGGACGCTGGTGAGATCGTCCAGGGCCTGGCGATTGCCTTGAAAGCTGGCGCAACCAAGCGCGACTTCGACGACACGATCGGGGTGCACCCGACGGCCGCCGAGGAGTTCGTCACCATGCGTACGCCGGTCGGCGCTTAAGCGTCTTTCGGCTTGGCTGAGTCTGGCGCTGCCGCAACGGCAGCCGCCAGACGCTGGCTTTCTTCCAGGCTTGCCTGAGCCTTATTCAATTCCTTTTCCAGTGACTGGTTGAGCAGCGTCTGCTCCTCGATGCTCTGTTTGAGTGTCTGGCTTTCCAGCGTGGCCACGCGCAGGCGTTCCTGGAGGAGGGTGCGTTCGCTGTCGACGCGAGTCGCTTGCTCCAGCAATTGGTCCTGACGCTGATTACTCTGCTTGAGCTGATCCTGCAGCAGACTCAGTTCGCGCTGCGTGCCACGGTTTTCCGTGAGCAGGCGTTCGTTGTCGCGGTGCAGTTGCGTGATCTCGTCCTGACGAACCAGTGCGCTTTGCTGCGCCTGACGCAGTTCGGCCTGAATCTGTTGCACCTGCGCTTCGTGGCGGCTCTGTTCCTGCTCGCGCTGCTCTTTGCTGGCGTTGCGGTAGTGCTCCAGCGCGTCACGGGCATGCAGGTGTTTTTCTTCCAGCGAGCGGATCTGCTCGTCCTTGTCCTGCAAGCGCAACTCAAAGTCGGCCAATGCCTGATTCAGCCCGGCATTGCGGGTCTGCTCGGTTTGCAGCATCGAGCGTGTGTTGTTCAGCGCTTCGGATTCACGTGCCAGTGCAGCGCCTTGAATGTCGTGCTCGTGTTCGAGCTTTTCCAGTGCCTGACGCGTCTGTTGCAGCTCCGACTCCAGTGCTTCGCGCTGCTCCTCGAACTGCTCGCGGGCTTGCTCGATGGGCTCTTGCGCTTGTTCTTTGAGGCGTTGGGCGAGCCTGGAGACGAGGGCGGTCAATTCGTCATCGATAGGCTCAGCCGAGGCTTCAACGGGCTGAGCGCCGTCATCCAGTTCTTTCAAATAGCGATGGATCGTGGTTTTCGAGCCGGTGTTGCCCATTTCAATGCGTACTGCATCGATGCTCGGGTGTTCGCCACGGGCGAGGATCGCTGTGCGCGCGATCTGCACCAGTGCTTTGGTAATGCCGCCACGGGCCATGTGAACTCCTACGGTTACGTACTGTGGTACATGCCACTAAAGTACGCAGTGTACCATCTCAAAAATAAAGATAAACCTTTGATAACCAAGGCACGGGATATACTGGTATTACCCAGTGTCAGACGGCAAAATGCGTTTCTGCATCCCTGTCTCAGTACGCCAGCGAGAAAACAGCCCATGAGCGATCTGGATCGCTATCTGCAAGCCGCCACCCGTGACAACACGCGCCGTAGCTATCGCGCGGCCATCGAGCATTTTGAAGTGAAGTGGGGCGGGTTCTTGCCGGCGACGGCCGACAGCGTCGCGCGGTATCTGGTGGCGCACGCCGAGGAGTTGTCGATCAATACGTTGAAACTGCGTCTGTCGGCGCTGGCGCAGTGGCACAACAGCCAAGGGTTTGCAGACCCGACCAAGGCGCCGGTGGTGCGCAAGGTTTTCAAAGGGATTCGGGCTTTGCATCCAGCGCAGGAGAAACAGGCTGAGCCGTTGCAGTTGCAGGATTTGCAGCGCGTCATCGACTGGCTGGAGCATGAGGCGCAAACCGCAAAAGAGCAGCAGGATCGTCCGTCACTGCTTAAGGCTTATCGTGATCGCGCCTTGATCCTGCTGGGGTTCTGGCGCGGCTTCCGCAGCGATGAGTTGTGTCGCTTGCAAATCGAACACGTGCAAGCGCATGCCGGCAAAGGCATCACCTTGTATTTACCACGCAGCAAGGGTGATCGGGAAAATCTCGGGCAGACCTATCAAGCGCCGGCGCTGCTCAAGCTGTGCCCGGTGCAGGCCTATATCGACTGGATCACCGACGCGGCGCTGGTACGCGGCCCGGTTTTCCGCAGCATCGACCGCTGGGGCAATCTGAATGAGGAGGGCCTGCACGCCAACAGCATCATTCCTTTGCTGCGCCAGGCGTTGCAGCGTGCCGGCATTGCCGCCGAAAACTACACCAGCCACTCCCTGCGTCGCGGCTTTGCCACGTGGGCACACCAAAGTGGCTGGGATCTGAAATCGTTGATGAGTTACGTCGGCTGGAAGGATATGAAGTCCGCGATGCGCTATGTTGAAGCCAGCCCATTCCAGGGGATGGCTCGGATTACGGATAAACCGGCTACGTCGTAGAGATCGTTTTCTTCTATTAATACAGTCAGCTAATAGCGAAAACAAATCAGCAGCATCAGGTTTGCCAATGAGCCATCCGTCGAGTGAGTGGGTAGGATTCACCCATCGAATTCACAACCCTGACGGAGAGTCATCAATGCCTATCATCAACAGCCAAGTAAAACCGTTCAAAGCTACCGCGTTCAAAAACGGCGACTTCGTTCAAGTCTCGGACGCTGACCTGAAAGGCAAGTGGTCGGTTGTATTCTTCTACCCAGCCGACTTCACCTTCGTTTGCCCAACCGAGCTGGAAGACCTGGCTGACAACTACGCTGCTTTCCAGAA
Source organism: Pseudomonas sp. B21-041 (assembly GCF_024748675.1). Lineage (NCBI taxonomy): Bacteria > Pseudomonadati > Pseudomonadota > Gammaproteobacteria > Pseudomonadales > Pseudomonadaceae > Pseudomonas > Pseudomonas sp. B21-041. Next base: position 3,474,331 of record NZ_CP087175.1, on the reverse strand, counting down.
ACTGGGCGTAGAGATCTACAGCGTTTCCACCGACACCCACTTTGCCCACGCTGCCTGGCACAACACTTCGCCAGCCATTGGCAAAATCGAATACACCATGATCGGCGACCCGACCCACGTCATCTCCCGCAACTTCGACGTGCTGATCGAAGATGCTGGTCTGGCTGACCGTGGCACCTTCGTGATCAACCCTGAAGGCCAGATCAAAATCGTTGAACTGAACGATGGCGGCGTTGGCCGTGACGCTTCCGAGCTGCTGCGCAAGATCAAGGCTGCTCAGTACGTTGCTGCTCACCCAGGCGAAGTTTGCCCAGCCAAGTGGAAAGAAGGCGAGGCCACTCTGGCGCCGTCCCTGGACCTGGTCGGCAAGATCTAAGTCTGTGACACGCAACTCAGGGCGGTACGCCGCACCTTCTTAAGTACGCTGCACCGCCCAATAAAAATGCCCGGGCGAGATTCGCTCGGGCTTTTTTTCGCCTCAAATAAAGGAAATCGCCCGTATGTTGGACGCCAATCTTAAAGCCCAGTTGAAATCGTACCTGGAACGGGTCACCCAGCCGATCGAGATCGTTGCCTCCCTCGACGACGGTGCGAAATCCCGTGAAATGCTGGAACTGCTGAAAGACGTTGCCAGTCTTTCGAGCCAAATTACCTTGATCGACAGCGGTGACGATACACGCAAGCCATCGTTCTCGATCAACCGCCCGGGCGCCGACATCAGTCTGCGTTTCGCCGGCATCCCGATGGGCCACGAGTTCACCTCGCTGGTGCTGGCCCTGCTGCAAGTCGGCGGCCACCCATCGAAAGCCAGCGTTGAAGTGATCGAGCAGATCCGCTCGCTCAAAGGCCAGTTCAGCTTCGAGACGTACTTCTCGCTGTCCTGCCAGAACTGCCCGGACGTGGTCCAGGCGCTGAACCTGATGGCCGTGCTCAACCCGAACATCCGCCACGTCGCCATCGACGGCGCGTTGTTCCAGGACGAAGTCAACGATCGCAAGATCATGGCCGTGCCGAGCATCTACCTCAACGGTGAGAACTTTGGTCAAGGCCGCATGGGTCTAGAAGAAATCCTCGCCAAACTCGACACCGGTGCCATCGAGCGCCAGGCTGAGAAAATCAGCGCCAAAGAGGCCTTTGATGTGTTGGTCGTCGGTGGTGGCCCGGCCGGTGCGTCGGCAGCGATTTACGCTGCACGTAAAGGTATCCGCACTGGCGTCGCCGCTGAGCGTTTCGGCGGGCAGGTGCTCGACACCATGGCCATCGAGAACTTCATTTCCGTACAGGAAACCGAAGGGCCGAAACTGGCCACGGCGCTGGAAGAACACGTCAAACAGTACGACGTCGACATCATGAACCTGCAACGCGCCGACAAGTTGATCCCGGGCAAAAACGGCGAGCTGCACGAAGTCCGTTTCGCCAGCGGCGCGACCCTCAAAGCCAAGAGCGTGATTCTCGCGACCGGTGCGCGCTGGCGTGAAATGAACGTGCCGGGCGAGCAGGAATACCGCAACAAAGGCGTGGCATACTGCCCGCACTGTGACGGTCCGCTGTTCAAAGGCAAGCGCGTGGCGGTGATCGGCGGCGGTAACTCCGGCGTTGAAGCGGCCATCGATCTGGCCGGCATTGTCTCGCACGTCACGCTGCTGGAGTTCGACGTACAGCTGCGCGCCGACGCCGTATTGCAGCGCAAACTGCACAGCCTGCCGAACGTCACGGTGATCACCAGTGCGCAAACCACTGAAGTCACCGGCAATGGCGAGAAGGTCAACGGCCTGCGCTACAAGGATCGCAACACCGATGAGTTGCGTACCGTCGAGCTGGAAGGGATCTTCGTGCAGATCGGTTTGCTGCCGAATACTGACTGGCTGAAGGGCACCATCGAGTTGTCGCCGCGTGGCGAGATCATCGTCGACAACCGGGGTGAAACGTCGATTCCGGGTATCTTCGCTGCCGGCGACGTGACCACCGTGCCGTACAAGCAGATCGTGATCGCGGTGGGCGAGGGCGCCAAGGCTTCGTTGAGTGCTTTCGATCACCTGATCCGCACTTCGGCTCCGGCGTAAGCGTCCAGCCAGAAATGAAAAAACCCGTGAGCGATCACGGGTTTTTTATTGCATCTGAAAAGCTGCCCCTCACCCCAGCCCTCTCCCGAAGGAGAGGGAGCCGACCGAGGTGTCTGGCGCTGTCCGTCGACCTGAAAGATCCAGTCGATTATGGATTCAACGCCAATCGTTCAAGTCGGCGTAATTCTCCAATATCCCCCAATCAGTTCCCTCTCCCTATGGGAGAGGGTTAGGGTGAGGGGCTTTTCAGTCTTTACAGCGGCGTAGGCTGAATGATCTCGACCCAGTAACCATCCGGATCCTTGATGAAAGCCAGGCTCTTCATGCGGCCATCGGTCAGGCGCTTCTGGAAGTCGCAGCCCAACTCTTCAAAGCGCGCACAGGCCGCGACGATATCCGGCACCGAAATGCAGATATGACCAAAACCACGCGGGTCGGTATTGCCGTTGTGATAGGCAAAATCCGCATCGTTTTCGGTGCCGTGGTTATGGGTCAATTCGAGAATGCCCGGGATCGATTTCATCCACTCAGTGCGGGCAGCCGCGTCGGCCGGGATCTGCGCTTTGTCGACCAGTGCGAGGAAGTACAGGCTGAACTCGGCTTCCGGGAAATCGCGTTTCTCCACCAGCGAGAAGCCCAGGACGCGGGTGTAGAAGTCCAGGGATTTGGTGATGTCTTTGACGCGCAACATGGTGTGGTTGAAAACGAAGTTGCGGGTTGCGCTGTCTGGGGTGGCGGTGACGCCGGGGAACGTATTGAGTTCGTGCAGGCTCATGGGCCCTCCAATAACTATGGGCGAGTGAATGGACGCAATGATACGCATGCCTGTCGGCATCGCCAAATGAAAGGGCAGGCTTGCCCTGCGTGCGGGCGAGCCTCAGACTTTACGGCTCAATCTGCGAGTGCGTCCGGCAATGATCCGACTGTTCAAATCCGTGTTTGTTTTTTTTGTGTTGTCGCTTGTGGCGGTCTGCGCGTCAGCGGACGAACCAAGCATTACCTGGCCAGCCGGTTGGCAAGTCGAGGCGCTGCCCGAGGCAGCTGCACAGGTTTCCCGTCAGCGCGCGGTCAAGAATGACGCCGATGGCAATCAGGTGATGGTCATGGAATTGACCATGACTCATGTCGAAGCAGGGCATCAGGTCAATTTGCAGGGCGTGCTGCTGGAGATGCGCAAGTCGATACAGAAGGACTTTTTCCAGAGCGGTTACCAAAGTGTCTGCAACAAAGTGCATCCGGCGACGCTGGGTACTTTGCCGGCACTGGAAACCACTTGCACCATCACCGAAAACGGTCGGCATGTGTTGTCGCAAACCCTAGTGGCGGCAGTCGAGGCGGACAAGGCTTATGTTCTTTCCTACGCCGGGCAAGCTGAGATTTATAAGGCCAGCGCAGACGAGATAGTGGCGCTGAGAAACAGCTTGAAACTTTAAGGTGCTGTACTCTTCACGGAGAAGGTTAGATACCCGAACGGATTAAGCACAAAGTTTAATGGCGGCCTTGATCGCAACATCGCGCCGCAAAATGTTTAGCTTTATGACTCAGCAACGTTACAGAAAACCCGCAACTTGTTCGATGAAATTCATTTCATTTGTTAGATATTGTCAACAAAAAAGCCCTGCGTCATGCAGGGCTTTTTTGTTGGCGTTGGATTAACCGCGCAACCAGGAATCAACGGTGGCTGCACCGTATTGTTCCTTCCAGGCTTTCAGGCCACGGTGATTGCCGCCCTTGGTTTCGATCAGTTCACCGGTATGCGGATTCTGATAAACCTTGACCACGCGAGCGCGGCGGGTTTTAGGGGCTGCAGAGGTCTGCAAAGCGGATTTTGCCGGGTTCGGATCGAGGATGGCGACGATGTCCTTCAGGCCTTTGCCGTAGGTTTTCATCAGCCCCTGGAGCTTTTCTTCGAATTCGATTTCTTTCTTGAGCCCGGCATCGTTCTTCAGCGATTCCAGCTGTTTGAGCTGTTCCTGAAGGGCCTTTTCAGCTGCACGAAATTCAGCGAGTCTGGACAATATCTTTACTCCAATAGTGTGTTTGGCTGATACCAACCGCAAACAAAGCTAATAAGCCAAGAGCCTTGAAGCGACTCGGTGATAAATGGCTCCCCTGCCAATCTTGCTCAGGTTGAAAAAATTGTAGTAGTTAATGCGCCAAGAGTAAATCCTGATGTTGTCCTCATGTAACAACAGCGGTCTTTTGTATCAATTTGGTGCGCCTGGCCGGTACGCTCGTCTTAATCCGGCTTAGTTAATGGTGAGTTAATGCGCTGATGAATTCCGTAGCCGGCATCGGTTTGCCGAACAGATACCCTTGCAGGAAGTTGACGTGATGTGCGGTCAGATAATCGGCTTGCGCCTGAGTTTCGACACCTTCGGCAACAATACCCAGATCAAGCTTGGCCGACAGGTCGATAATGGTATCGAGAATGTGTCGGGACAACGCATCGACACCGATCATGGCGACGAAACTCTGATCGATCTTGAGGAAATCCACATTGAATTTGCGCAAGTAGCCCAGGCTTGAGTGGCCGGTGCCGAAGTCGTCAATCGCGATCTTCACGCCCAGCGCGTGCAGTTGCTCGAACAGCTGGCGAGTGATGTCGGTCGGCTCGATCAATTCGCGCTCGGTCAACTCCAGCACCAGATTGATGCTGTCGGCGGCGAACGCGGCGAGAAACGTTCGACAATCCTCCACCAGTTCCAGGTCTTTGCAATGGCTCGCGGTGATATTGATGCCGATATGAAATGGCGCGGTGAACGTTGCTGATAGCGGCCCCAGCAGCGCGGCAGTTTGTTGCATCAGGGCGCGGGTCATCGGCACGATCAACCCCGAATGCTCGGCGAATGGAATAAACAGATCCGGACGTACCAGGCCTTCTTTCGGGTGAGTCCAGCGCATCAACACTTCAGCTCCCGACCATGCCTTGCTGTCGCCATGCACCACGGGCTGGAAGTAGGGAATGAACTCGCCAGCCTCGAGCGCGCGGAGCATTTCGTGGCTCGGTGAAGTGGAGCGCTTCTGCAGGACATGGCCGATGGCCCCCGACACCACGCCAAAAAAAATCAGCAGACTGAACAGCGGCGGATATTCATCGACCATGTAGCGCCAGGTTTCGCCCTCGGGAAACCCGGCAGAAACACTGAACGCATAACGGGAGGAGGCCAGGGTGTTTTGCGCTATCGGCAGCGTGGGGAGGGTACCGGTGTGGACTTTGCCGTCGCCCGACAGCCAGTTATCGCCCACTTGCAGCACCAGCAACATGTGCCGGCCGATCAAACGCAACATGTTGCTTAGATGGTAACCGTCCAGTGTCGTCAATGCGCCGCCGCGACCTTCGCTGAGCCGATAAACCAACAGCGCGGTGTTGGGGGTGACCGGATTGCCGTTCATCAGCCACAACTTGCCCTGGTTGTAGTCGCCCGCGTTGACGGCTTCCTTGAAGTCGCCAAACAAAGAGCTGCAATAAAGGTTGTCGTCCCACACCAGATTGGTCGAGCGCACGAACGGGCGGCGGGTTACTTGCTCGCGCAAGGCGAGTTTGACGTTTTCGCAATTCTGACCGGCCAATGGCAGCAATTCGCGCGCCGCTTGCGCGGTGTTGTCGAGCATCAACTCGAACTGGTGCAGCGCCTCTTCGGCGGTCTGTTGTGAGCCTTGCTCCAGCGTGCGTCCGGCCTGCATGTAAAGAATGGCGCTGCCCAGCAGCACCGGAAGCAAACCGCTGAACAGCGTGACGGCGATGCGGGTGCTGCGTTTGCGGCGGGGTCTGACGGTCAACGGCATGGGCGCATCCTGTTGCGGGGGGAGTGGGACTCTCGAACGCAGGCCGGATAACGGCGCGCCGCTGAAAAGCATAGTGCAACAAAGCCCTTGCGCCGGGCGCCAAAAAGCGGATTTTATAGGGAGGGCAGACAAGCCTATTTACGCTGTGTAGAATCTGGTTACGCATACAATAATAATCGTCTTCTGGCAGCAGAAGCCTCGCCCGCAAGAGCCTTGGGTCGACAATGAAGATATTCGGGTTTCAACTGATCTACGGTGACTTCCTCGCCCGCAGTGTGCGTGGCATCTCCTGTGCGCCACCCACCGACCTCGCATGACTGACAAATAACCCTGGTTAATTGATAAGAAATGATGAGGCGCCACCATGGCAGATTTATACGAAAACCCAATGGGCCTGATGGGCTTTGAATTCATTGAGCTCGCATCGCCGGTGCCGGGCACCCTGGAGCCGATCTTCGAGATCATGGGCTTCACCAAAGTCGCGACCCACCGCTCCAAGAACGTGCACCTGTACCGTCAAGGCGCAATCAACCTGATCCTCAACAACGAACCGAACAGCGTGGCGTCGTACTTCGCGGCCGAGCACGGCCCGTCGGTTTGTGGCATGGCATTCCGCGTCAAGGATTCGCAAAAAGCCTACAACCGTGCACTGGAACTCGGCGCTCAGCCGATCCACATCGAAACCGGCCCGATGGAGCTGAACCTGCCGGCGATCAAAGGCATTGGCGGCGCGCCGCTGTACCTGATCGACCGTTTCGGCGAAGGCAGCTCGATCTATGACATCGACTTCGTGTTCCTCGAAGGCGTTGATCGCAACCCGGTCGGTGCCGGCCTGAAGATCATCGACCACCTGACCCACAACGTCTATCGCGGTCGCATGGCCTACTGGGCGAACTTCTACGAGAAGCTGTTCAACTTCCGCGAGATCCGTTACTTCGACATCAAGGGCGAGTACACCGGCCTGACCTCGAAAGCGATGACCGCACCGGACGGCATGATCCGCATCCCGTTGAACGAAGAGTCGTCCAAAGGCGCTGGCCAGATCGAAGAGTTCCTGATGCAGTTCAACGGTGAGGGCATCCAGCACGTTGCGTTCCTCACCGATGACCTGATCAAGACCTGGGATCAGTTAAAGAAGATCGGCATGCGTTTCATGACCGCGCCGCCAGATACTTACTACGAAATGCTCGAAGGTCGCCTGCCGAACCACGGCGAGCCGGTTGATCAGCTGCAATCGCGCGGCATCCTGCTCGACGGCGCCTCGGAGCAGGGCGATAAGCGTCTGCTCCTGCAGATCTTTTCGGAAACCCTGATGGGCCCGGTGTTCTTCGAATTCATCCAGCGCAAAGGCGATGATGGTTTCGGCGAAGGCAACTTCAAGGCCCTGTTCGAGTCGATCGAGCGCGATCAGGTGCGTCGTGGTGTGCTTGCCACTGAGTAATCCGCCATTGAAATGAAAAAATCCCGGCCTGCTGAAATGCAGAGTCGGGATTTTTTTTGTAGATCAAAAGATCGCAGCCTTCGCTTTTAAGGACGGCGTTGGCGCATCAGGTGTTTGAAGCCTTCGAAGACCAGCACCACTACCGCCAGCCAGATCGGAATATACGTCAGCCACTCCCCGGACTTGATGCTCTCACCGAGTAACAACGCCACACCGAGCAACAGCACCGGTTCAACATAACTCAACAAGCCAAACAGACTGAACGGCAGCAAACGGCTGGCAATGATGTACACCACCAGTGCCGACGCACTGATCAATCCCAGCAACGGAATCAGCCACATCAGCCCCGGGTACTGATCGAACACGCCGAAGCCTTGCTCGCCACCCTGCACAAACCAGTACGCCACCGGCAGCATCAGGGTCATGTCGACCCACAAGCCGCCGAGGTTATCGGTCTTCAGATATTTGCGCAGCACGAAGTACAGCGGATAGCCGACCACGACCACCAGCGTCGCCCAAGAAAACCCACCGACCTGATACAGCTCATTGAGCACGCCCAAACTGGCGAAGAACACTGCAATTTTCTGCAAATAAGACAGGCTCTCGCCGTAGGCAATCCGTCCGGTCAGCACCATCGCCAGTGGCAACAGAAAGTAGCCCAGCGACACGTCGAGGCTGTAGCCATTGAGCGGCGCCCACATGAACAGCCACAGTTGCACGCCGAGCAGGGCAGAGGAGACGAGCAGGCCGGCGATCAATTTCGGCTTTGCCGCTATCAACCGCACCAGCTCCAGCACCCGCCGCCATTCCCCGGACACCAGCATGAACACGGTCATGCACGGCACCGTCAGGAGCATCCGCCAGCCAAAGATCTCCACGCCGTTCAACGGTGTGAGCAACGAGGTGTAGTAATACATGACGGCAAACAGCACCGAGGCCGAAACCGATAGAGCGATACCTTTAGACAAACTGTCCTCGCGGGTTGATGGTCAAACGGGGCGCGAAGGATACGTGGTTTTTGTGCTGAATATTGGGCAGATGCTCAATATTCTTCACACATATACCGTCTAGGCGTTGCCGCAGGCTGCGATCTTTTGGTCTTGCCTTTAAAAGTCGAAGATCGCAGCCTGCGGCCATTCCTCCACAAGCGTAGTCAGTGCCAGGAAAACATCACTGAGCAACCTTCAACGGATTACCGAAGCGCTTGAGGTACATCTCGCCGAACTTGTAAGAGGCGTAATCGGTGACGTGACCAATATCACGATAGACCGGCAAGCCATCGACGGTGGTCATACACGCGTCGTCTTTGCATTGCACGATTTTCGGGTCAATGACGATCAAGCCGGGATATTCAGCCTTCAGGTCATTGAAGAGTTTTTCCAGCACCGGCTCTTTGGCACCTGACCATGGCGCTGTGGCGCAGAGACTGCTTTGCTCGGCACTGCCCATCAAGCCGCGCAACTTGACCTGTTGCAGCAGGCAGGTGTTGATCCCGGCAGGCATGGGCAGCGTGTTTTCCAGAAGGACCGGCGTAGCGCCTGACTCGACAATCTTGTCCAGCGCCTTGCGGATCGCGGTGCCGAGGCGTTGTTGCGACAGTTCCGGGCTGCGCGGGTCGTCCCGTCTGGTGACGATGTCGTCGTCGAGATAGGCCTCCCAGAACTGACCCACGATCACATACTTGAAATGCTGCTTCGCAATCATCTCGTAATAGCGTTGAGTGGCGTTATGGCATTTTTGATACAGCCCGTTCGTGTATTTACTCTCGTCATAGAGGTAGATCCCGGGCAAGGCCAGGCACGCCGGGTAACCCTGTGTGAGGACGGCAAGGTTGGCATCCCTGGCCAGTGTTTCAACGAAACCCCAGTAATGATTCGAAAACGAATCGCCCATCAGCAATATTTGCGGCGCGGCCTGCACGGCGCCTGATATGCAGCCAGGATCGGCGCCATCGCTGACGCCCAGGCATCCTTCCCGATTGGCTGGAACAGAGGCTTTCAAGCCATTGAACACCTCGTTATAGCCTTGGTTGAAACGGTCGGGCCAGCCTTCATGCCTGACGCTGGCAGCGTGGAGCAGCGACAGACCGATAGCCGGTACGATCATCAGCACGACCAGCGTTTTGGCAAAGCCGAGCCTGGCCTTTCGAAACCGGTTTTCGACCAGCACATAGCAGAGCCAGGCCAGGACGAACGTCGAAACAAAGTAAAAGATGATCATCGGCGGGGTGAGGGCGATGCCCATGTAACTCATCACTGCCAGGATCGGCCAGTGCCACAAATACAAGGAGTACGAGAGCGTGCCGATAAACACCAGCGGTTTGAAGGCCAGCAGTTTCGAGGTGATGCTTGCATCACCAATACCCTGGAACAGCAACGCTGCAGTGGCCAGGCACACGGCAATGGCGTGGTACTGCGGGAAGCCCGGCAGGATATCGTCGAGGGTGGCGCAATAGATAATCGTGACAAGCGCAAGTGCACAGACCAGAGAGGCGCTCAGGCGATTGAGCCTGAACTTGCCTGTGCCGAAGATGACTGCGCAGGAGCCAATCATCAATTCGAAAATTCGCGCGGTGAAGAAGTAGTAATTTTTTTCTGGATTGGTGTAAGACAGGTACAGCGCGAGCGCCATTGCCGCCAGGGTCAAACCGAGCACCGCCGCTTTGAAAACGCTTTTTGCCAGATAGCGGTTAAGCAACCAGAGGCCCAGTGGCAGGGCCAGATACCACTGCCATTCGATGGCCAGTGACCAGGTGTGCAGCAGTGGCAGGCTCGCCGTATCCGGCGTGGCGTAACCCGTTGTCACTTTGGAAAAGTATTGGTTGGAGATGATTAACGACGTGTACTTTTCGCTTTTGAGAAAATCGACATAGTCATCGGGCAAATACAGCAGCGTGCTGACTATCAGCGTAACGACCAGCAACGCAATCACGGCCGGTTGCAAGCGCCAGATTCGACGCGTGTAGAACCCCGAGAAAGTGAACGTGCCGTTGTTCAGCGATTTCATGATGATCGCGGTCGTCAGATAACCCGAGATCACGAAGAAGATATCGACGCCAATAAAACCGGACGGAAAAAGCGCCAGACCGCCGTGAAAAATCAATACCAACAACACCGCGATTGCGCGCAGTCCGTCAATATCCGCACGGTATTCAATCGATGGTTTGCGCTTGCCGGTAGTCGCGTTTGCTTGCGAGGAAGAGGGATCGCGCAGCTTATCGCCTGGCAGTTTGAACAGCAGACTGCGCAAAAGCTTGCTGGAAACCGCAACGGGGCGATTGGGCATTTATCAGTCCTTGGTTATTTCTGAACGATCAATCAACTCATTCCGTTTGATCGCGCTTTGATCCGCTGAAAAAACAGCCGAGGGTGTCGGCTGTCGAAGGGAGGCGGGCAAACTCAAGCCTGGTGCGGTTTACGCCCCGACACAAAATGACTCACATCGTTGAATCCAGGTGTCGATGAGTGCCCTGGCGTGACCAGCGAATCGATAAATGCCTCATCTTCAGCGCTGATCTTCACGGTCTGCGCCTTGGTGTACGCATCCCATTGCTGCTCCGTCCGCGGGCCGACGATCGCCGACGTCACGGCACTGTTGTTCAACACCCAAGCGATTGCAAACTCCACAATTGCGACGCCGCGCTGCTCGGTGTACTGCTGAATCTGTTGGGCAATACGCAGCGACTCGACGCGCCATTCGGTTTCCAGAATGCGCTTGTCCTGACGTCCGGCGCGGCTGTTGGCGTCCGGTTTGGCGTCCGGTGCGTATTTGCCGCTCAGCACGCCCCGGGCCAGCGGGCTGTAAGGCACCACACCAAGGCCATAGCTTTGCGCTGCTGTGATCTGCTCGGTCTCGGCCTGACGGTTAACGATGTTGTACAGCGGCTGGCTGATCACCGGGCGGTCAACACCGAGTTTATCGGCGATACGAATCACCTCGGCGATCCGCCAGCCGCGATAGTTGGACAACCCCCAGTAGCGAATCTTGCCCTGACGGATCAGATCGCCAATCGCCGACACGCTGACTTCAAGCGGTGTGTTGTGGTCTTCACGGTGCAGGTAATAAATGTCGAGATAGTCGGTGCCGAGCCGGGTCAGGCTGGCATCGATGCCATTGAAGATATGTTTGCGGCTCAAGCCGCTGCGGTTTGGCACGCCGTCCACCGGGCCGAAACCGACCTTGGTCGCCAGCACCCATTCATGCCGATGCCGGGCAATTGCTTCACCGACGATCTCTTCGGAGCGGCCGTTGGTGTAGACATCGGCGGTGTCGATGAAATTGATCCCCTGATCCCAGGCTTTGTCGATGATGCGCAGCGAATCCTCTGCGCTGGTCTGCTCGCCAAACATCATCGTGCCGAGGGTGAGGGTGGACACCTGTAACCCTGAGTGCCCGAGAGTGCGAAAGCTCATGCCGAAATCCTTTTGTCGGTGGGAAAGCCCTAATCAAATACCAGAAGCGCGTGACGCGGCAAAGTGAATTATTAGCTCAATACAACCCTCACCTTAACCCTCTCCCGGAGGGAGAGGGGACCGACCGAGGTGTTTCAAAGAGGTACGCCGACGTGCAATACCGAGTCGAATTCAGATCCTGAATAGCCCGGCAATCGGCTCCCTTTCCCCCTCGCCCCCCTGGGGGAGAGGGCTGGGGTGAGGGGGAAAAGGATCTACAGAACACCACAAACTCCAAGCCGAACCCCCAATAAAAAACGACCCTGAAAAGGGCCGTTCTTCCGTGCATCAAAAACTCAAGCCCGCAACGTCCGCGTCATGCGCAACGCCAGCAGACTCCCGCCCACAATCACACCCGCCAACAGATACAACGCCGCGTCGGTCGAACCGGTGCTGTCCTTTACCCAACCCACCAGGTACGGACTGAGGAACCCGGCCATCTGCCCCATCGAGTTGATCAACGCCAGACCACCGGCCGCAGCCCCGGCGCTCAACATGGCTGTCGGCACTGGCCAGAACATCGGCAGGCCGGTCAGCGCGCCCATGGTGGCGATGGTCAAACCCAGAATCGCAATGGCCGGGTTGGCCGCGAAATTCACCGCAATCACCAGACCGATCGCGCCCATCAGCATCGGCACCACCAAATGCCAGCGGCGTTCTTTGCGCAGGTCCGCCGAGCGCCCGACCACCAGCATGAACACCGCCGCCAGCAGATACGGAATCGCACTCAGCCAGCCAATCACCAGGTTATCGCTGAAGCCAAGGTTCTTGATGATCGACGGCAGCCAGAAGTTGATCGCGTACACGCCGCTCTGGATGCAGAAGTAGATCAGGCCAAACGCCCAGATCGCCGGGTTCTTGAACACCGCCAGCAGCGAGTCGGAGGTGGTTTTCGGTTTGTTCGCCAAATCTTCGGCCTGATCCGCTTCCAGCACTGCACGCTCATGCGGGCTCAGCCACTTGGCGTTGGCGAAGCTGTCGCTCAGCAGGAAATAGGCGAGGGCGCCGAGGATGACGGTAGGAATGCCTTGCAGCAGAAACATCCACTGCCAGCCGGCCAGACCGCCCTGGCCCGCAGCAAAGTGATTGAGGATCCAGCCCGAGAAAGGGCTACCGAGCAAACCGGACACCGGGATCGCCGACATGAACAGCGCCATGATCCGCCCACGGCGGAAGGTCGGGAACCACTGCGAGAGGTACAAAACAACGCCCGGGAAGAACCCGGCTTCAGCCGCACCGGTGAACAGCCGCAGGGTGTAGAACTCGGTCGGGGTGGTGACGAACAACAGGCAGGTCGACAGCGTGCCCCAAGTGATCATCATCACCGCGATCCAGCGCCGTGGGCCGAATTTGGTCAACGCCAGATTGCTCGGTACGCCGCACAGCACGTAGCCGATGAAGAAGATACCGGCACCGAGGCCGTACACGGTTTCGCTGAATTTCAGGGCATCAAGCATCTGCAATTTGGCAAATCCAACGTTGACCCGGTCGAGGTAGTTGAACAAGTAGCAGATGAAAATGAAGGGGATCAAACGCAGGGTGATGCGTTTATAAACGGCGTTTTTACCGTCATCGATGGTCTGGGTAGCTGCGGCGCTCTGCGACATAGCGGCTCTCTCTTTATTATGATTTTTTGCGATGCAAAGGTTAACGTTGATCGCCCCGAGAGTCTCGGCCACCTTTGGCTGGATTGTCTTTGTGCCTGCGCACAGGGTTTGCCGTCAGACCCTGTGCGGGTGAACAACCGCCAGTGCCATAAATCAAGGATTGCCGCCGCTATGTTTGAACTCGATCACGACCTCGCCCAGGATATCGTCGACCGGGCCATGGCCATTTTGCCCTACAACGTCAACGTCATGGACAGCCAGGGGCTGATCCTCGGCAGCGGTGAACCGGAGCGCATCAACACCCGTCACGAAGGCGCGCAACTGGTGTTGGCCAACGGTCGCGTGGTCGAGATCGACGCGCAGACCGCCGTGCATTTGAAGGGCGTGCAACCGGGGATCAACCTGCCGCTGTTGCTCGATCAGCGCTTGATCGGAGTACTTGGCATCACTGGCGAACCGGAGCAGTTGCGCACTTACGCCGAACTGGTGCGCATGACCGCCGAAATGCTCGTTGGCCAGCGCAATCAGCAGGCCGAGCAGCAATGGCGGCGCCAGCGTTGTGATGATTTGCTGGCGCTGCTGCTGAGCGAGGCGGGGGATTCGCCGCGTCTGGTCGATGAGGCGCAGCAACTTGGCCTCAAACCGCAATTGACGCGGGTGCCGTATCTGTTCGAGCTGGGTCTTGAGCATGGGCCGGGGCAAACCGTTGAGGCGTTGAGTGCCTGGCTGACATCGCGTTATCCCGATAGCTGGTGCGTGAGTTCGGCGAAGTCGTCACTGCTGTGGTGTCGGCCGGCGAGTCAAAACGTCGAGCATGATCGCTTGCTGGAAAAACTCGACGGCCTCGGCTGGAAGATTCTGCGCATTGCCGTGGGCGGGCAGGCCGATGGACTCGCCGGGCTGCGCCGTTGTTATCGCCGCGTGGGCGACTTGCTCGCCTATGGTCGCGAAGTGTTGCCGCATTCGCGATTGCTGACGCTGAACCGCTATCGATTGCCAGTGATGTTGTGGCGGCATCGTAACGATGATGCACTGGACGAATTGCTCAAACCGTTGCGCAAGGTGATCGCTAAGGACGGCAACGGCCAGTTGCTGGCGACGTTGCGCAGTTGGTGTGAGCACGATGGCCAGAGTCAGGCCTGCGCCGATGCCTTGGGCATTCATCGCAACAGTTTGCGTTATCGGATGGAGCGGATTGCCGAGTTGAGTGGGGTTGATCCGCTGCGGCTCGATGGGATGCTGGCGCTGTATCTTGGGGTGCAGCTGTTACCCCAGACAGATCTGTCGGCGTGAGGTGATTTTGAGGCCGCCATCGCTGGCAAGCCAGCTCCCACAAGGGTTGATGGTGTTCACTACATTTGTGTTCACCGACAATCCCTGTGGGAGCTGGCTTGCCAGCGATGGCGGCCGAACATTCACCGCCACTTTCCCTGTCTTTGTGAAAATGAACAATAAACGCCCCCGCCACTTGTGCAGCGGACAGGCGTCAAGGCGCAGGCCGACTGGCAGCATGAGGGGCATTGCAACCGGAGAATTCCCATGAAGATCGTCATCGCCCCCGACTCGTTCAAGGACAGCCTCAGTGCCCAAGGCGTCGCCGAAGCCATTGCCCTCGGCCTGGCCCAGATCTGGCCGCAGGCAACGATGATCAAATGCCCGATGGCTGATGGCGGCGAAGGCACGGTCGAATCGATTCTGGCTGCCTGCGAAGGC
Source organism: Pseudomonas sp. B21-041 (assembly GCF_024748675.1). Lineage (NCBI taxonomy): Bacteria > Pseudomonadati > Pseudomonadota > Gammaproteobacteria > Pseudomonadales > Pseudomonadaceae > Pseudomonas > Pseudomonas sp. B21-041. The sequence goes on along the minus strand of NZ_CP087175.1, from coordinate 3,459,267 downwards.
GAACTGCGCCGTACCCGCGTGCGTGGCCCGCTGGGCACAGCCGTCGACGCCGCGTGGGGCTGGTTGCCGCACAACCACACGGCAATTATCGAAATGGCCGAGGCCAGTGGCTTGCAATTGGTACCGCTGGGGCAACGCGATGCCTGCATCAGCAGCACCTTCGGTACCGGCGAACTGATTCGCGCAGCGCTGGATGCCGGCGCGCAACGGGTGATTCTGGCGATTGGCGGCAGTGCCACCAACGATGGTGGCGCCGGGGCGATGCAGGCGCTGGGCGTGAAGTTGCTCGATGCACAGAATCAAGCGTTGGTGGCCGGTGGCTTGGCCCTGGCGCAACTGGCACGCTTGGACTTGAGCGAACTCGACCCGCGGCTGGCGCAGGTGCGTTTCGATATCGCCGCTGATGTGAACAATCCGCTGTGTGGCCCACACGGTGCCTCGGCGATTTTCGGTCCGCAGAAAGGTGCATCGCCGGCGCAAGTGCAGCAACTCGATCAGGCGTTGGCGCACTTCGCCGAACTGTGTGCACAAGCGTTGGGCAAAGACGTCCGCGATGAACCGGGGAGCGGTGCGGCGGGCGGTTTGGGGTTTGCGGCGAAGGCTTTTCTCGGCGCGCAGTTTCAAGCCGGGGTGGAAGTGGTCGCCGAACTGGTTGGCCTTGCCGAAGCGGTCAAAGGCGCTGATCTGGTGATCACCGGAGAAGGGCGATTCGATGCGCAGACCTTGCGCGGCAAGACCCCGTTCGGTGTTGCGCGGATTGCCAGGCAGCACGACGTCCCGGTCATTGTCATCGCCGGGACGTTGGGCGAGGGTTATCAAGAACTTTACGAACACGGTATCGATGCGGCATTTGCCGTGACCAGCGGCCCGATGACACTGGAACACGCCTGTGCCGAAGCACCGCGTCTGTTGCGTGAACGCGCCACCGACATCGCCCGCGTCTGGCAGCTTGCCGCCAAACGCTGAGCCAGATCGGGATCTACCCCTGAAGGAGCTGCCGCAGGCTGCGATCTTTTGATTTTGCTTTTAAAAGCTCAAATCAAAAGATCGTCCGATCGCGGCCCGAGCCTTCGGCAGCTCCTACACCAAGCGATCAACAGTGTTTCATTGTTGTAACACCCGGAAAAATAGTTGCTATTGACCCGCAATCTTCCTAAAGCCTGGCCGATACAGCTAACAGGCGCGCACATAACTTCCTAAAACAGTGACGCCGGACTGAACCCGCCCCCTCGGGCCAGTGATGACGCATGGACGCTCGTAGTTTCTATCTTTCGAGAGCTCAACTATGTCCCTGCGTAATCTGAATATCGCGCCCCGTGCCTTTCTCGGTTTTGCCTTTATCGCCTTGCTGGTGATCGTACTCGGTGTGTTCGCCGTCAATCGCATGTCGATCATCCGTCAGGCTTCGATCGATATGGACTCGACGCAATTGCCCAGTGTCACCCACCTCAGTGCGGTAACGGAAAACGTCCTGCGCATGCGCATCCTGTCGTTCCGTGTACTGGTCAATCGCGAGCCGGCCAGCCTGCAAGAGGCGCAAACGCGCATTGCCGTGCTGGTCGACAAGGCGCGCAAGGCTCAGGCCAGCTATGCCGCGCTGCCGGCAGGCCCTGAAGAACGTGAAATCTACCAGACCTTCTCAACCACCCTGGACAACTACCTGCAAGCGCAGAGTCAGATGATTGAGCTGTCGCGTCAGGACAAACTCGACGAGATGCGCACCCTGATCAACACGCGGATCAAGGAGGGTACTGACCAGATGGGCGAGCAGCTCAACAAGCTGATTGCAATCAACACGACCGATGCGAAAACGGCGGCCACCAAGGCTGGTGAACACTACGACAGCGCCGTGACCGGGATCATCATCGTTGCCGTGATCGCAGCGCTGGCCACCGTGCTACTGGCCTGGCTGCTGACCCGCAGCATCGTCACCCCGCTGAACCGTGCCGTACTGGCCGCACAAACCATTGCCGACGGCAACCTGAGCAAAACCATCGAAGTCGACGGCAAGGACGAAGCGACGCAGTTGCTGCAGGCGCTCGCCACCATGCAGAGCAACCTGCGCAAAACCATCGAACAGATCGCCGGTTCCGCCACACAACTGGGCGCCGCTGCCGAAGAGCTCAGCGCGGTGACCGAAGAAGCCTCCCGTGGCCTGCAGCAGCAGAACAACGAAATCGAACAAGCCGCCACCGCCGTAAACGAGATGACCGCCGCTGTCGAAGAAGTGGCGCGCAACGCCGTGTCGACCTCCGAAGCCTCGAACCAGTCGACCCACGCCGCCCGCGAAGGTCGCGATCAAGTGGTGAAAACCGTCGACGCGATCCAGACCATGACCCACGACGTGCAGAACACCGCGCAGATGATTGAAGGCCTGGCCGCGCAGGGCCGTGATATCGGCAAAGTGCTCGATGTGATCCGCGCCATCGCCGAACAGACCAACCTGCTGGCCCTCAACGCAGCGATCGAAGCCGCACGCGCCGGTGAGGCCGGGCGCGGTTTTGCCGTGGTCGCGGACGAGGTTCGGGCATTGGCTCATCGCACCGCGCAGTCGACCCAGGAAATCGAAAAAATGGTCGCCGGCATCCAGAACGGCACCGGCGAAGCGGTGTCGTCGATGCAGCAAAGCAACCAGCGCACCCAGACCACCCTGGAAATGGCCCGCGCCGCTGGGGTTGCGCTGGAGCAGATCACCCAGTCGATCCATCAGATCAACGAACGCAATCTGGTGATCGCCAGCGCCTCGGAAGAGCAGGCGCAAGTCTCGCGCGAGGTCGACCGCAACCTGGTCAACATCCGCGATCTGGCTACGCAATCGGCCGCCGGGGCCAACCAGACCAGCGCCGCGACCCACGAACTGTCGCGACTGGCGGTGGATTTGAACGCCATGGTGGCGCGTTTCGTGATTTGAGATACGGTGAAGGCTGGAGACCGCGCAATCAGGAGACGTACATGCGCTATTCAGCCTTGACCCAACGAATCGCCGGGGAGGGAGCCGCTGCCTGGCAGATTCACGACCGAGCGCTGGAGCTGCGCGCCGAGGGTGTCGATATCTTGCTGCTGAGCGTGGGCGACCCGGATTTCGATACACCGCTGCCGATTGTCCACGGCGCGATCGACAGTTTGCTGGCGGGCGATACCCATTACTCCGAAGTGCGTGGTCGTCTGGCGCTGCGCAAGCTGATTGCCGACCGCCATCGTCGGCGTAGCGGGCAAGCGGTGGATGCCGACCACGTAATCATCATGCCCGGCGCGCAATGCGCGGTGTATTCGGTGGCGCAATGTCTGCTCGATCCCGGCGATGAAGTGATCGTCGCCGAACCCATGTACGTCACCTACGAAGGCGTGTTTGGCGCGTGTGGCGCAACGGTGGTGCCGGTGCCGGTGCGTCCGGAAAACGGCTTTCGCGTCGACCCGGTGGATGTTGCCGCGCGTATCACCCCGAAAACCCGCGCCATGCTGCTCAACAGTCCGAACAACCCCAGCGGCGCAAGCCTGTCACTGCTGATCTGGCAAGAACTGGCGGCGCTGTGCATCCGCCATGACTTGTGGCTGATCAGCGACGAGGTCTACAGCGATTTGCTTTACGAAGGTCAGCACGTCAGCCCGGCGAGCCTGCCGGGCATGGCCGAGCGCACGGCGACGATCAACAGCCTGTCGAAATCCCACGCCATGACCGGCTGGCGCATCGGCTGGATGATCGGGCCGAAGTCGTTGGCCGAGCATTTGGTCAATTTGTCGCTGAGCATGTTGTTTGGCCTGCCGGATTTTGTGCAGAAAGCCGCAGAGATTGCGTTGCAGTCAGACCTGCCGGAAGTGACGCAAATGCGCGAGGAATATCGCCTGCGCCGGGACCTGGTGTGCGAGCGTTTGCACGGATGTCCGGGGTTGTACCCGATTCGCCCGGATGGCGGCATGTTTGTGATGGTTGATGTGCGCCAGACCGGTCTCGGCGCACAGGCGTTTGCCGAACGGTTGCTGCAGGGCTATGGCGTGTCGGTGCTGGCCGGGGAGGCATTCGGGCCGAGCGCGGCGGGGCATATCCGCATTGGTTTGGTGGTCGATCGGGTGAAACTCGCGGATGCCTGTGCGCGGATTGCGTTGTGTGCGGCGCAGCTTTTACAGGCGCGTAGTGCTTGATGGTGTTGGGTTGCCTGCACTGGCCCATCGCTGGCAAGCCAGCTCCCACAGTGATTTGAGGTGGACATGATAGTTGTGTCCGCCCGAAAACCCTGTGGGAGCTGGCTTGCCAGCGATTAGGCAAGAACAGGCACTGAAGATCTCAACCCTGCCAGGCCGATGGATTCACCAGATTCGCCGGCCTCTCTCCCTTCAACGCAGCCAACAAATTCTCCACCGCACACCGCGCCATCGCCTCCCGCGTCTCATACGTCGCCGAGCCCATGTGCGGCGTCGCCACCACATTATTGAGTTGCAACAACGGCGAATCGTGATTCAGCGGCTCACGCTCGAACACATCCAGCCCCGCCGCCCGAATCCGTTGATGACGCAGCGACTCGATCATCGCCGCCTCATCGACCACCTTGCCCCGCGAGATATTGATGAAGATGCTTTCCGGGCGCATCAGCGCGAACTGCTCGGCGCCGATCAAACCTTCGGTCTGCGCCGTCAGCGGCAAGGTCAGGCAAATGAAGTCGGCCTGCTTGAGCAGATCTTCGAGGCTGCGGTATTGCGCATCGAATCGCGCCTCGACCGCCGGTTTGCGCGACTGGCTGTGATAGATCACCGGCATACCGAATCCGAAATGCCCACGCTGCGCCAGCGCTTCGCCGATACGGCCCATGCCGATAATCCCCAGCGTCTTGCCATGTACATCGGTGCCGAAATGCGCCGGGCCGATATTGCGGCTCCATTGGCCGCTGCGCACCATGTTCGCCAGTTCCACCACACGCCGGGCAGCGGCGAGGATCAGGGCGAAACCGGTGTCGGCGGTGGTTTCGGTGAGCACGTCCGGGGTGTTGCTCAGGAGAATCTTGCGCCGGGTCAGGTAATCGATGTCGTAGTTATCGACGCCGACCGAGACGCTGGCGATGGCTTCGAGTTGCGGCGCGAGATCGAGCAAGGCTGCGTCGAGTTTCAGGCTGGCGCCGAGTAAACCTTGGGCGCGGGGCAGGGCATCACGCAGTTGCATGAGGCCGTCGGCGTCGAGGCTGTTGATCAGCGTCACCTCACACTGCTCTTGCAGACGAGCCATCAGCGCGGGTGAAAGTTTCTTGTACAACACGACCTGTTTTTTCATGGCAAAAATCTCTTCAGGAGTGCGCCGGCACGGCACGCGTGGCGACGGCTTTGGCGACGACGCGATCACTGGCGCCGGGCTTGAGAAAAATCGTTAACACCACCGACAGCAGCAACGCGCCGCTCATCAATAGGTACGAAGCGCCGGGCGAACCGGTGGAGCTGTTCAGGTAACCGACCAGATACGAGCCGCCGAACGAACCGAGCGCGCCCATGCTGTTAATCAGCGCCATGGCGCCACCGGCAACGTTGGCCGGGAGAATCTCCGGGACGATGGCAAAGAACGGCCCGTAAGGCGCGTACATGCACGCGCCGGCAATTACCAGTAGCGTGTACGACCACCAGAAGTGTTCTGCGCCCAGCGCGTAGGAGCCGTAAAACGCGATCGATGCGATCAGCAGTGGCGGCCAGACGAAGCGTTTGCGCTTTTGCAACTTGTCCGAACCCCACGACACCACAAGCATGCCGATCACCGCCGCCAGATACGGCAGCGCCGACAGCCAGCCGGCTTCGATCATGTCCATTTGCGCGCCGGCCTTGAGGATCGACGGCAGCCACAGCACAAAGCCGTAAACGCCGATGCTCCAGCAGAAAAACTGCAGCGCGAGAATGATCACCTTCGGCGAACGGAACGCCTCGGCGTAGTTCTTCACTGCTTTGATACCGACCTGTTCAGCAGCCAGTGCGCTTTCCAGATCCTGCTTTTCCTGCTCGTTGAGCCACTTGGCCTGCGCTGGACGATCATCGGCCAGACGCCACCAGATAAACGCCCAGAGTACCGCCGGCAGGCCCTCAATGATGAACATCCAGCGCCAGCTGAAATGCTGCACCAGATAACCCGAAACCACCGACATCCACAGCATCGTCACCGGGTTGCCAAGGATCAGAAAGGTATTGGCCCGTGAGCGTTCGGCACGGGTAAACCAATGGCACAGATACACCAGCATCGCCGGCATTACAGCGGCTTCGACCACGCCGAGCATGAAGCGGATGACGATCAGCCAATAGGCGTTGGAGACCACGCCGGTCAACGTGGCGAGACCGCCCCAGAGAATCAGGCTGACGAAAATCAGTTTCTTCACGCTGTGTTTTTGCGCGTAGATCGCACCCGGCACCTGGAAGAAAAAGTAACCGAGGAAGAACAGCGCACCGAGCAGCGATGACAGGCCCGGGGTGATCATCAGGTCTTCGGCCATGCCCGATGCGGCGGCGAAGCCGTAGTTGGCGCGATCCAGATACGCCAGGCTGTAGGTGATGAACACGATAGGCATGATGTACCACCAGCGGCGGGTGGCGAGGGTTGCGGTTTTCATGGGTCTTGCTCCTGAGCTTGTTGTTTTTGTCGCAGCAGGTTCAATTGATCAGTTGTCTGTGACGGCCCCATCGCGAGCAGGCTCACTCCTACATTTGAAATGCGTTCCCTTGTAGGAGTGAGCCTGCTCGCGATCGGCGCCTTCGAATTCAGTGAGGAGTTCAGCCCGAGTTGGAAGGCCCTCCATATCCCCGCGACTCTGCACCGCCCGACTGCCAATCCAGTTCGCACGCTGCACCGCCTCGGCAAAACTCTGGTGCTCAAGCAGGGCACTGATCATACCCACCGCAAAACCATCACCGGCACCGACCGTGTCGACGACATGCGCTACCGGCACACCGGCGACAAATCCCGATGCCAGATGCGTTCGGTAATAAGCGCCTTCCGGGCCAAGCTTGATCGCCACCGCTTCGGCACCTTGATCAAGATAAAACGCAGCAATGTCCGCCGGGTCTTCGAAACCGGTGAGCAAACGGCCTTCGCTCAACCCCGGCAGCACCCAATGGGCGAGAGCGGCGAGGCGGTTGATCTCGCCGATCATCTCGCGCTCGCTGGCCCACAGGCTCGGGCGCAGATTGGGATCGAACGACACGCTGCGTCCGGCGTTGCGCATGCGTGTCATCAATTCAAAGGACATCTCCCGCGCCGAGGCCGAGAGCGCTGGAGGAATGCCAGTCGCATGAAGATGGCGAGCGCTCAGCAGATTGGTCGTAATCGACTGCGGCGACAAATGACTGGCCGCCGAACCGCGTCGGAAATACTCGACCTGCGGGTCGCTGCCATCGTCATTGCGCGATTTGAACTGGAAACCGGTCGGGTGCTGTTTGTCGACGTCGACGTGGCTGCAATCCAGACCTTCCTTGATCAAGGCTTCGACCACAAAGCGCCCGAGCGAATCGTCGCCGACCCGGCTCAGCCACGCGACGTTGAAACCCAGGCGCGACAGCCCGATCGCGACATTGCTGTCGGCCCCGGCGATGCGCTTGTGAAAGTCTTCGACTGCCGCCAGATCACCGGTCTGCTCGGCGACCAGCATCGCCATGGTTTCGCCGAACGAGAGAATATCGATCTCAGACATGAGCAGGCTCCAGACGCGATTGGCCGAGGCGGGCGAGGGCGGCGACGTGCTCGGTGGTCAGTTGCACCAGATCATCGCCCTGCAACGGATATTCGGCGGCGCGCATAACGCCTTGGGCCATGTGCCGCAACAGTTGTTCCCACAGATGCAGGTCACTGACGGCCGGCGGCACCGCCACCAGTTTGCCGTCGGCGCGACGGGCCACGGCTTTGCAGTGCACATAGCCGACATGGCGGCCGAGCAGGCGGGCGGCGCTGGTGGCGGACTGGTCCTGCCACTGCCAGTTGCCAATGTCGAAAGTCATTTTGATCGGCAGATTGTGCTGCTCGACGGCGGCGAAGAAGCGCTGAAACGGTTCGATGCGTCCGCCGTGCAGAGTCTGGTCGTTTTCCACCAGCAGTTGCACTGAAGTGCGCTTCAGGCGTTCGGCCAAGGCTTGCAGATCGTCGGTGTCGGTGAAGTAGCCGAGGGAGACTTTCAGCCATTTCGAGCCGAACGCTTCGGCTTGTTGCAGTGCGGTGATCAACTCGGGATTGGGCTGCGCCTGACCGGCCAGCCACAGTTCGGTCGGTGAGGAATAGATGCTTAGCAAGCCCTGCGCCTGCGTGGCCTGCGCCAGCTGCGCAGGGTCTTCACGCGTCAGCAGTTCCTCGCGCCACTCAATGCGATTGGCCCCGGCGGCAGCCAGCATCTCGATGAAAGCATCCTGCCCGCGCTGGCGTACAAGCTCGGCGCCGTAGCTGGACAGGCTGATGGAAACGGCGGGTTTATTCATTGTTATTGACCTCTGAAACCGGTTTCATTTTTGTTCAAAAAAATTTCAGGTGTTTCTGTGTTGTCCTTTTGGGCCTCATCGCTGGCAAGCCAGCTCCCACAGTGTTCGGGTCGTACACAAAGACTTGGTACACCTCTGAACCTGTGGGAGCTGGCTTGCCAGCGATAGCGTCAGCTCAAACACCGCCAACCTCACGGGTCGATCCACGCTCCATCAGCACCGGCGCAAAATCCACCACCCGCGCCACCTCATCATCCCCACGCAACCGCTTGAGCAAACACTCAAACGCCCGCGCGCCAATCTCCTGCGTCGGCTGAGCCAGCGCGGTAATCCCGCTGCCCACCAACGGATACCAATCCAGATCGTCCAGGGCAATCAGCCCGACATCCTCGAACAACCGCACACCCATCTCCCGCAATGCCGTTGTGGCAGCAAGCGCCGCCACACCATTGGCGCAAAACAATGCTTTCGGGCCGTCGCCGGGAGTGTTTAAAAAGGTTTGAAGTTGCGTGCTCAGGTCATCGCCGGTTTCTAGCACCGCCCCGGCCAGGTTCGAGTGCAGCGCGATCTGCGCCTGAAAACTGCTGACCCGCTCGATCCGCGAGCTGGTGCCGTCATACGGTTCAGTCACCAGCACCAGATCCCGATATCCATGCTGCTCCAGATGCGTGATCGCCATCTCAACGGCTTGCGGGTTGTTCAGCCCGACCATGTCGCTGTCGAGCCCGTCGACCTTGCGATCCACCAGCACCAGCGGCATCTCGCGGCGCAGTTCATGCAGTTCGTCACGGTGATGGCCAAGGGTGTTCACGATCAGCCCTTCGATGTTGTACGAACGCAACAGCGCCAGGTGCTGGCGTTCCTGCTCGTCATCGCGGTCGGTGTTGCACACCACCAGGCTGTAGCCATGCGCACGGCAAGCGGTTTCCACCCCGTGCATTACGGCAATCGAATAAGGGTTACGGATATCGGCGACGAGCATACCGATCAGGCGTGTGCGCCCGCGCTTCAGCCCGCGAGCCATCTGGTTAGGTCGGTACCCGAGCTCGGCGATGGCGTGCTCGATGCGCAGAGCGATGGCATCGGAGAGCAGGGCGCGGTCATCGCCGATGAAGCGCGAGACACTGGCCTTGGACACGCCGGCGCGCTCGGCGACGTCGAGCATGGTTACACGGCTGCGTCGGGCGGTGGAGAAGACGTTCATGGTGGCAACTTTATTTTTGTTGGATGAGTTTTGTTAATCGTTGAAACCGGTTTCAGATAACACCAAATACTCCGCCTTCGTCAAGACACGCCTACTACCTGAAGACGTATGCAACCTGAAAATCCCGACAAGCGGTCACGTACCCTGTCAGATCTGACAGTAGGCGGAACTCATTTTGAAGCGCCTAATAAAAGTCATAGCGTTGCAAGCCGATTCAAGCAGGTACGTCAAATGAACGATCCAAAAACAACAAACCTAGCGGGGCGGCCTGGCACTGATCCAATCGGTGTATTTGATTACGACCCCCCGGTAGTTATTGAGGTCGATGCGAATGGAGTCATTCTTCCTATTGCCCATCAAAATGGCTTGACTGTAATAGTACCGAGATGGCCTTTTCCGGCGCCGGTTGGGTCATCGAATTTTCTTTATATTTATTTGGAGGGGGACGAGGTTTTTAATCAAAACTATCCGAGTCCACTAACCGAGCCAGATTATCGGCCAGTCATTGCGCCTAGGTTCTTCGCCGCCGATGGAACGTACCGTTTGCATTACGAGACCATCACGGAAGGAAATCCCGCTTACTCGGGCGACACAATTCTTGTCGTTAGACGCACGCCACCTGTTTTATTGGTTGAACCTGAATTTCCGAGTAGAAGTCTGCACGGATATTTGAATTGCGGTTCGACTCCCAGGTTATGGGAGAAGGTGATCGTGCGCATTCCAGTGCCAACGCTGGTGGATTGGTTCGAGAACGACGAGTTGCGTTTGGAGTGGACCGGGTATGCAAGTTTGAATGCTTCCGGTCCAGTGCTGTTTACCCACGAACTGAAGAAGGTATTGACCGCTCAGGAAGTGGTAGAGGGATATGATTTTTTGATAACCGATTATGAGCAATATGTAAAACCGTTGGAAAAAAATTCCTCGGCGTTGGCGGTCTATTCGATATACCGAAACGGTGTGCCTTTTGCGAAGTCATCTCCTGGGCTTATTAAGGTAGACAGGATAATTCCTGGAACAAATCGCAGCTGTGAACCTTGATTGTTGTTGTTTTTTGAAACTTGCTGGATTGCGTTGTTTTTTTGCTGGCGTCGTTAATAAACGGAAGGGAGCTGTTAACATGACAATCGATATGAAGCTAAGCGCTGTACAACAGGCCGCGGAGAACTCTCGAAAAGAACTCAGAAAAAATCGATTAAATATAGGCGTTTCGGCAGATTCGCCAAAACCTGTGATTGTGGGTGTGGCAGATGGTGGAGTAGTGCCCGTTACGATATTGAAAAGCGCCGCGGCACAGGCGGCGACTACAACAGTTGCACGCCAGCCCGATCTTCCCATTACGGTTACTGTTTTCGCATGGGAGTTTCCGAGTGACAGAGACGAAGTAGTTATCGAGGGCTATGCCTTTCAGGAGGGTATCGACGACCCGGATGCTCCTGATAGCTGGGCATGGGTGGAGTGGCTGCGTCAACCGGCCCCCGCTGTTTCCGGTCGGCCTACTCAATGGAATGTCACGTTGCCTGCGGGCAGGCTCACGGATATTCTCACGACGGGTTCTGCCTCACCTACCCAGTGGAAAATCCAAAGTTCGGGACAACTGGACGGCAACCCTCAATACTCTGAAATCACCACTTGTTTCGTGGATACTTTCGCGCCTTTCCACAACAAGGGCGATGTCCGTGTTCTGGCACCCACCCGAGTGGACTTTCCACTGCCTGCGAACGCTAAAATTGATACGGCCTATCTTGAAACCATTCGAACTACCGGGATGGAGTTCACGTTGCCGGTCACCGATGGCAAGTGGGAAATTAAAGCTACAGATAAATGCTTTATTTACTTGAGCCCAACGCTAAGGCCTACACGTCAGCTCACCCCGACTTTGACTGTTGATCCTGTACCAGCGAATGGGGAGGTGTCTATCCCGATGCTGGACATCAGTAAACTGGCAAACGGTACCGTGTGGCTGATCATGGCCTATGAAGATGCGGCGGGTAACCGCAGCGCAGATATGCTCGCCTACAGTCGAATCGTCGAATTTGTCCCACTTCCTGTCCCCGCTCCTCCGATCATTGACGCTGCCAACACCGCCGGCGATAACGTCATTGACCTCGCCGATGTGAGGTTCTACGGAACTTCAGGGGTACCGATTAGAGTTTTACGCCCTCTAAATACGCAAGACACCGACAAGGCTACTGTGTTTTTCGAGAATTTTGAAACAATTGACCTTGATCCTCCGGTGCAAGAGTTTGGAACCAATACCGAGTTGACCTTCAGGATTAAATGGATTGACTTGAAAACGATTTACGCCTCTCTTGCTGGAGGAGACCCTGACGTTCGTGAAGTTGGCACGCGTGTCGTGTGGACCTGGATGCGTGGTCTCACTCCGAAAGACTCCCCGGCGGCAACTCCCGATCTGGATTTCTCCTACCCAGGTGAGGAAAACCCGGATGAGCCTGATGAAATCAATAAATTGCTGGCGAAAGTGCAACTTCGTGGGGTCGACAAGATTCTGAATACACTGAATCCTCCGGATCTGCTGACAGATCCGGAGGTCATTATTCCATTGCCGACCACCGAGCCATTGGGTAACGACGTTGTTTGTAAGTGGTTCTACAACGGACTTGTCGTCAATGAGTTTTCACCGGAAGGTTTGACAGAATACAAAGGTACTTTGCCCGCCCAGAGAGTGGTTGATGGTCAAGCCGGGGACAAATTGACCTACTGGAGCTTCTCGTATATCGGCGGTATCAACCCGCAACGGTCTCTGGATGAAACGGTCACGGTGACAACTGTCGCGAAGGAAGTGCCTGACCCGGTCATTGACAGGTTGTTCGACAACGGCACGATTATCAACTGCCCAACCGTTGGATTCATCCGAGGCGTCAAACCACCTCTGCCGTTTTTGACTTTCAGGGTCGCGGCGAATCCTGTTCTGGCTGGCTTGCAAAGCATTACCGCCCATTGGGTTGGGACTACTGATGCTGCCGGACAATCGCCAATCACTGATACCGATCAAGATGTGCCTATTACTGTAACCGGAACCGAAGCCACGACGGGCATCACGGGTCAGATCGCGGAATATCTGACCAAGATTGTACCGATCCAGACGCGCCCGGATCCTTTCCCTGTACCTGCGCCGGCGATTACTTATGCATCACTCAAGTACACGGTGGTGTGGACCGATGGTACTCGAGCAACATCGAATGCCACAGTGAAGATTATTTCTCTGGTCAATGGGAACCGTGAGTTCTGTCATGAAGTGAGGTGATTAGAGGGAGAGTCAATAAAACCGGGTCCGATTAAACGGGAGGCATGAGAAATGCCTTCCCGTTTGGTTTTTTCAACGGCGCAGATTTTTCTTTCAGTAGTTAAGGATTAGTCCTACAGAAAAGCGAGAACTTGGTCTGTAGCCTTCTGGCCATTCTGGGGGAGGAAACTTTAATGGGAAGCCCCTCCAAGTTATCCTTGTTGATTTATTTTTGGGTGGTAATTCTTATGCCTTTGCATTGTTTTGACAAAAAACTGATGGCGGGTCGTGCAGGAAAATTCTGGTTTCTCGCTTTTTCCGTATTGTCCACATCGATGGCTCATGCTCGCGCCATCATCACCGATGAAACGATCAATAATAGTGCGCCAGTGGAGGACTTTATTATTGGGCGGGGTGCTACGTTGACCGTGAATAATGCTGAGACATTAAATATTTCTTCGAATGCTTCAAAGCTGGTTGTTAATGCCGGAACCTTGCAAGATATTCGAGCAACTAACGGTTCGACAGTGACGCTCGATCGTGCCACGGTCACGGCGCGTGCAAATCAGCCGGCTGTCACCATTACCAACTCAACCGCTGTCATCACAAACAGCACGATTACCAGTGATACCACAGGGTTGCAGGTTGGGCGTATACCTAGCGCGCCTCGTGAGACAGTGGTGTCCCTGATTGGAACTACGGTTACCGGCGGTATAGAAGCAGCGGTCGTCAGCGCGCAAACTACACTCAACCTGACCCGTTCTGATCTGATTTCCAATAGCGCCAATGGTTACGGTTTACGCTTGGCCAGCGGCGATGTTTTCGCACAAGGCGGCAGTATCGTCGGAGGAATGAATGGCATCTTGCTGAGCGGGGATAATTTTATCGATCGCGCCAATACCCTGGTGCTGGATGGCACGCGCGTGTCGGGAGGCAGCGGTGCCGCTATAGCGGTCGATAGCGCCGGGCGTTCGATTGTTACTAACGTACACGTACGCAATGGTGCCGATCTGGTTAGCGGAAATGGCAATTTGTTAGAGGTTGGCAACGGTGGATTAGTTAACCTGACTGTTGATAACAGCGCACTCACTGGAAACGTCGAAATTGCAAATGGCGCGTCTGCCAATATCACATTGCAAAATGATAGCTCGTTGTCCGGTAATCTTCACAATGCGGCAGCAGTTAATGTGAATAACCGAAGCTTTCTCAAAGGGGATATTGTTAACGATGTGCCTGGCGGTGCTTCTGTAGTAATTGACTCTGCGTCTGTCGTCCAGGGGAATATTTATAACTCCACGAGCGTCGATGTGAATAATGGCGCTCAGTGGAAAATGACCGGAAACAACCTGGTCAGTAAACTGCATCTTAATGGCGGCACTGTTGATTTGACTGGCGGTGATGCGTTTAATCGTGTTGATATCGTCAATCTGTCGGGCACTGGTATTTTTGCGATGAGAGCAGATCTTGCCGCTGATGAAAGTGATTTTTTGAATGTTTCCGGTACGGCTACAGGGAGCCACCAGTTATTGATAGCTGCCAGTGCCAACGATCCAGCTTCGGGTAATCCTTTGAAAATCGGTAACATTGCGACTGGCGATGCCGCTTTCTCTTTACTGAATGGTTCTGTGGATGCGGGAGCATTCACTTATAAACTGTTAAAGGAAGGGGAGGGGTTGTACCTTGCTCCGGACAAAGAGACGGTCAGCACAGGTACCAATACGGCCCTGGCAATTGCTGCAACTGCACCGACTATTCTCTATGCAGAAATGACTACGTTGAATAATCGGCTCGGTGATCGACGTTTGAATGGCGCTGAGCCGAGTGTCAGCGCCCGATCGACAGGACAATCTCAAGCCGGGGTCTGGATCCGAAACTATAGCAATCAATACAATGTTGACAATGCCTATGGTGACGGTTATTCACAAAGCCAGAAAGGTGTATCGGTGGGGGCAGACGCACCTTTACCGATAGGAGATGGCCAATGGCTGGCGGGAGGCTTTGTCGGTTATAGCAAAACCGAGATGGATCTGAAACGAGGGAGCAACGCGACTGTCAACAGCGGATATCTTGGCGGCTATCTAACCTGGTACGACGCAGCGACGGGCTTTTACGTTGATACGGTCACCAAAATCAACCAGTTCGATAACAGTGCCAAAGTCACTATGAGCGATGGAACACGAACCAAAGGTGATTATAAGAATCTGGCACTCAGTGGTTCGGTCGAGGTTGGCAAACATATCGCTTTTGAAAATGGCGTGTTCCTGGAACCCTTTACCCAAGTCGCGGCTGCCATCGCTCAGGGCAAGGACTACACGCTTGATAATGGCTTGCGCGTCAGTAATGATCACACCCGCTCACTGGTCGGCAAGGTCGGTACCACGGTCGGCAGCGAAATAGCCTTGGCCAATGGTGGAAAATTGCAACCCCGATTAAAAGTCGCACTTTCACAAGAATTTATAAAAAATAACAAGGTCACTGTGAATGACACTCAATTTAATGATGATCTGTCGGCTACTGCTGTGGAGTTGGGCGCAGGAATAAACTGGACGCCGACGAAAAAAGCCTGGCAGGTTTACAGTGAGGTCAATACCAGTACGAGTAAAACCGTCAGCCAGGATTGGAGCGCTAGCGTCGGAGTGAGTTATAACTTCTAATGTTTGTATAAGAATCATAAAATAAAAAGGAAGCCAGGCTTCCTTTTTATTGTTCGCTATTTTTCAAATGATTGCGGTGTCGTAACTTAATTGGCCGGAGATTTTGAATGAGCTGCCTTCGGTGTCGCTAACGGTTATATCAAAATTCCCATCGATTTTGCTGACTTCATCACCTTTGCGTATTAGGTTCAGAAATACTGTGCCTTGGATGGCAGAATAAATATGAGGCTCGGCATCAGCTGTGTCGATGTAGTCAATTTTGAGTCCCTTGGTTGTAGCGGGAATGAAGAAAGTTCCGCCTTCAGTGCCTTCAGGGAAAAGCAGGGTAATCGTTTTCGTGTCGATTCGGGTTTCATCTACTCTAACAATGTGCTCGGCTGTGAATACCCATTGTTTGCCACCTAATTCCGGGTAGTCTTCCAGTTTCAGATTGAAGTAATTGGCGTTAAAGTTTACTACGTCGTTATTGCGCAAGATTTGGGCAGTGAATGAATTTATGGTTTGGATGGTTACATTGAGCGGCGCATTCATGAACGTTCTCCGAATTTAGTTGGGTACCTATCCATAAGCCAGATCCAGCTTAATGCATGGATGTCACATATAAACGTGTGTGCGCAACTTTGTATACTGTCAGAGTTGACAGGTGTACAGGCGAGTAGTTTTATGCTTCTGCAGATTGCAAGGGTGTTTCTTTATATGCAGTACGGTTTTTATACTTTAAAGCGTGATGCCCTGATTTCCCATGTTGGAAAGCGTATCAAACCATCGTTCGCTGGCTCGTATGGTAATCAAATTGCAGGCGGTAATCCTGAAAGGCTTCGCACCGCCGTCAGCCGAACAACCCCGCTGCAATATTGATCGAAAACCCCAGGATTGCTGTGTTGAAAACAAATCCGATCAACGACTGCGCCAGCACGATTTTCCGTATATCCCGTGTCGCCACGCCTACATCCGCTGTCTGCACTGCCACACCGATGGTGAACGAGAAGTACAAGAAGTCCCAATAGTTGGGCGTGGTCAGACCTTCGGCAAAACGCAGGGCCGGCTCCTTGCTATCGCAGGTGTAATACAACCTCGCGTAGTGCACGCAGAAAATCACTCCGATCAGCAGCCACGAACCGATCACCGTGAGGGCGGTAAAGCCGTAGTGCAGGAGCTTGCGCGTGGTTTCCAGATCTTTGCTGCCCGCGAGTTCGAAGGTGATGGTCGCCAGACTAGCGAGGGCAGCGATGCACACCACAAACAGCACCAGCCCGGCATTTTCGTCTTCGACTTCAGCGATACGTTTGACGTCCGGCGCCTTGGCGCGCACGGTCAGCCAGAACATCAGGATCAGGTAAGTCCAGACACCGGCGTTCCAGCCGATGAGGATTTTGCTGACGATGGAATCGGCGGGGGCCAACAGACCAGTGGCGAGGCCGAAGAGGGCGGCGGCAGACAGGCGAGGGTGGGTGCGGGCGAGCAAGCGCATGGGGACTCGATGGGCCAGGGTAGTTCAGACACCTTAGCCCAGCGATGCAGGATATGACCACTGACTCGAGTTTACGAAGAACCCTGTGGGAGCGAGCCTGCTCGCGAAGGCGTCGGTAGATTCAACATAGATGTTGGCAGACCGGACGCTTTCGCGAGCAGGCTCGCTCCCACAATTGGTATCAGTGGGGTTTGGTGAATCGTTGTACGAGCTTCATGACCACGACGAAGAACACCGGGACGAAGATGACCGCCAGCGTCGCGGTGATCATCCCGCCAATCACGCCGGTGCCGATCGCCTGCTGACTCGCCGAGCTGGCGCCGGTGGCAATGGCCAGTGGCACCACGCCAAGAATGAATGCCAGCGAAGTCATCACGATCGGTCGCAGACGCAAACGCGCGGCCTGCAACGTCGCATCGATCAGGTCGTGACCTTCGTCATACAGGCTCTTGGCAAACTCGATGATCAGGATCGCGTTCTTCGCCGACAGACCGATGATGGTGATCAGGCCAACCTTGAAGAACAAATCATTGGGCATGCCGCGCAATGTCACCGCCAGCACCGCGCCGAGCACGCCCAGCGGCACTACCAGCAACACCGAGGTCGGAATCGACCAGCTCTCGTACAGCGCCGCCAGACACAGGAACACCACCAGCAACGACAGCCCAAGCAGGATCGGCGCCTGGTTGCCGGACAAGCGTTCCTGCAACGACAGCCCTGTCCATTCCTGGCCCAGACCTTTCGGCCCCTGCGCCACCAGACGTTCAATCTCCGCCATGGCCTCACCCGTGCTGTGCCCCGGCGACGGTTCGCCGGAAATCGCAATCGCCGGATAGCCGTTGTAACGGGTCAACTGCGCCGGGCCTTGAATCCAGTTGGCCTGCACGAACGCAGACAGCGGCACCATGTGCCCGGTGTTGTTACGTACATGCATTTTCAGCAGATCGGCCACCTGGCTGCGTTGATCGCCTTCGGCTTGCACGACAACACGCTGCATGCGCCCCTGATTGGGGAAATCGTTGATGTAGCTGGAGCCGACGGCAGTGGACAGCACATTGCCGATATCGGCGAACGATACGCCCAGGGCATTGGCCTGCTTGCGGTCGACCACCAACTGCACCTGCGGCGCTTCGGCCAGCGCGCTTTCACGCACGTTCATCAGTACCGGGCTTTTCTCGGCGGCTGCGAGCAGTTCGGTGCGCGCTTGCATCAAGGTCGCATGGCCGAGGCCGCCGCGATCCTGCAAGCGGAACTCGAAACCGCTCGATGTGCCGAGGCCATCCACGGGCGGTGGCAGCACCGAGAACGCCATGGCGTCCTTGATTTCAGTCAGTGCGATATTGGCGCGATCGGCAATCGAGCTGGCGGCATCATCACTGCTGCGCTGCGACCAGTCCTTCAGCGTCGAGAACGCCAAGGCTGCGTTCTGGCCGCTCCCGGAGAAACTGAAACCGAGAATCACCACGGTGTCACTGATCCCCGGCTCGCTGGCGTTATGTGCCTCAAGCTGTTCAGCCACGGCCACCGTGCGGTTCTTGGTAGCGCCGGGCGGCAGTTGAATATCCGTGATGGTGTAGCCCTGATCTTCCACCGGCAGGAACGAGGAGGGCAGACGCGCGAAGCACAGGCCCAGTCCAACCAGCAGCACAGCGTAGATCAGCAGGTAACGGCCGCTGCGTTTCAGCGCATAGCCGACCCAGCCCTGATAGCGATCAGTCAGGTGCTCGAAGCGGCGGTTGAACCAGCCGAAGAAGCCGGATTTTTCGTGGTGTTCGCCCTTGGCAATCGGCTTGAGCAGCGTCGCGCACAGTGCCGGCGTGAGGGTCAGGGCGAGGAACGCCGAGAACAGAATCGATGTCGCCATCGACAGCGAGAACTGCTGGTAAATCACCCCGACCGAGCCTTGCATGAACGCCATCGGAATGAACACCGCGACCAGCACCAGCGTGATACCGATGATCGCGCCGGTAATCTGTGTCATCGCCTTGCGTGTGGCTTCCTTGGGCGACAGGCCCTCGGTGGCCATGATCCGCTCGACGTTCTCCACCACGACGATGGCGTCGTCCACCAGAATACCGATGGCCAAGACCATGCCGAACATGGTCAGCACGTTGATCGAGAAGCCCAGCGCGAGCATGGTCGCGAACGTGCCCATCAGCGCCACCGGCACCACTAGCGTCGGGATCAACGTGTAGCGCACGTTCTGCAGGAACAGGAACATCACCGCAAACACCAGCAGCATCGCTTCGCCCAAGGTGTAAATCACTTTGGTGATCGAGACTTTGACGAACGGCGAAGTGTCGTACGGAATCTTGTATTCCACGCCCGCCGGGAAGTAGCGCGACAGCTCATCCATCTTCGCCCGCACCAGGGTCGCGGTGTTCAGCGCGTTGGCGCCCGGCGACAGCTGCACGCCGACAGCAGTGGACGGCTTACCGTTGAGGCGGGTGCCGAACTGATATTCCTGACTGCCGATCTCGACCCGCGCCACATCACCGATGCGCACGGTCGAGCCGTCGCGATTGGCCTTGAGCACGATGTCGGCGAACTCTTGCGGTGTCGACAACTGACCTTTCACCAGAATGGTCGCAGTGATTTCCTGGCTGGACGGATTCGGCAGATCGCCGATGCTGCCAGCGGACACCTGGGCGTTCTGCGCGACGATGGCGGCGTTGACATCGGCAGGCGTCAGGTTGAACGCGATCAGCTTCTGCGGATCGATCCAGATGCGCATGGCCCGTTCGGCGCCATACAACTGCGCCTTGCCGACGCCCTCCAGACGCTTGATCTCGTTCATCACGTTACGCGCCAGATAATCGCTGAGCGCCACGTCATCGAGCTTGCCATCGCTGGAGGTCAGGGTGATCAGCAAGAGAAAACCGGACGAGACTTTTTCAACCTGCAAACCCTGCTGAGTCACCGCTTGCGGCAGGCGCGACTCGACTACCTTGAGGCGGTTTTGCACGTCGACTTGCGCCAGCTCCGGGTTGGTGCCCGGCTGGAACGTGGCTTTGATCGTCGCGCTGCCGAGGCTGCTTTGCGATTCGAAATACAGCAAGTGATCGGCGCCGTTGAGCTCTTCCTCGATAAGGCTGACCACGCTTTCATCGACGGTCTGCGCCGAGGCGCCGGGATACACGGCGTAGATTTCGATCTGCGGCGGGGCGACGTCGGGGTATTGCGCCACCGGCAACTGTGGGATGGCCAGCGCACCGGCCAACAGGATGAACAGCGCGACGACCCAGGCAAACACCGGGCGGTCGATAAAGAACTGCGGCATAGAAAAGCGTCCTGCTTACTGACCAGAGGTCTGGGCAAGTGGAAGAGGGGTGTTGTCGATCTGCACGGTTTCGCCGGGGCGGGCGTGTTGCAGGCCTTCGATGACGATGCGGTCGCCGGGCTTGAGGCCGCCGGTGACGATCCAGCGATTGTTCTGCACCGCGCCCAGTTGCACCGGTTGCTCAGCGACGCGCATCTGCTCATCGACGGTCAGCACCTGAGCAATGCCGGCGCTGTCACGCTGCACGGCACGCTGCGGCACGGTAATGCCGTTCTGGATGGTTGCCTGTTCCAGACGCACGCGGATGAAACTGCCCGGCAGCAAGTCGAGATCCGGATTTGGGAATTCGCTGCGCAGGATGATCTGACCCGTGCCCGGGTCGACGGTGATGTCGCTGAAGAGCAATTTGCCTGGCAGCGGATAAAGGCTGCCGTCATCCTGAATCAGCGTGGCTTTGACCTGATCCTGGCCGACTTCCTGCAGTAGCCCGGAACGGAACGCGCGGCGCAACTCGTTGAGTTCACGGGTCGACTGGGTGAGGTCGGCGTGAATCGGGTTGAGCTGCTGAATCAGTGCCAACGGTGTGGTTTCGTTCTGCCCGACCAGTGCGCCTTCGGTGACCAGCGCACGGCCGACGCGACCGGAAATCGGCGCGGTGACGGTGGCATAACCCAGATTCAGTTTCGCCCGTTCGACGGCAGCCTTGTTGGCCGCAACGTCAGCGGCGGTTTGCCGGGCATTGGCGCGGGCGTTGTCGTAGTCCTGAGCGCTGATGGCTTTGTCATCGATCAACTGGGCGTAGCGTTGCTCTTGCAGTTTCGCTTGAAAGGCATTGGCTTCTGCCTTGCGCAGCGCAGCTTCGGCGCTGTCGAGGTCAGCCTTGAACGGCGCCGGGTCAATGCGGAACAGCACATCGCCTTTTTTCACGTCGCTGCCTTCGCGGAAGGTGCGTTGCAAGACCACACCGGCCACCCGTGCGCGCACTTCGGCGATGCGTGGCGCGGCGATGCGGCCGCTGAGTTCGCTGCTGATCGTCAGGGGATGCGCTTCGAGCGTCTCGATGCGCACCGTGGCCGGTGATGCCTGATCCTCGGCTTTCGAGGATGAATCACAGGCGCTCAGTGTCAGCGCCATCGCGATCAGGCCGAGTCCGGCCAGCAGTTTCTTCGACATGTACAACCCCCAATATTGATGTCCGCATCCTACGGGCAGACGCCGAGATTAGCGGTGAAGCTTTGTAGGCGCTGTGTGAAATTGTGTAAGGGTTTTGCTCAGGGATGGGCGAGGGCGTATATCCTTCAGGTCTTGAAATTTATTGCGACAGATAGATAGCTTTCGCGAGCAGGCTCGCTCCCACAGGGGATCGCATTCCAAGTGTGGGAGCGAGCCTGCTCGCGAATGGGCCTTATCAGTCGCCACAGCACTTTCTGGATCACCCCATGCCCAACATCCTCCTGGTCGAAGACGACACCGCCCTCGCCGAACTGATTTCCAGCTACCTGGAGCGCAACGGATATTCCGTCAGCGTGATCGGCCGTGGTGACCATGTGCGCGAGCGGGCGCGAGTCAATCCGCCGGATCTAGTGATCCTCGACCTGATGCTGCCCGGCCTTGATGGCCTGCAAGTCTGCCGTTTATTGCGCGCCGATTCGGCGACGCTGCCGATCCTGATGCTGACGGCTCGCGATGACAGTCACGATCAAGTGCTGGGCCTGGAAATGGGCGCCGACGATTACGTCACAAAACCTTGCGAACCGCGCGTGTTGCTGGCACGGGTGCGCACCTTGTTGCGCCGCAGCAGCCTCGGCGAACCGCTGACCGCCAATGACCGCATTCTCATGGGCAATCTGTGCATCGACCTGTCCGAGCGCACCGTGACGTGGCGCGATCAGCCGGTCGAGCTGTCCAGCGGCGAATACAACTTGCTCGTGGTGCTGGCTCGCCATGCCGGCGAAGTGTTGAGCCGCGATCAGATCCTGCAACGCCTGCGCGGTATCGAATTCAACGGCACCGACCGCTCGGTGGACGTGGCGATTTCCAAGCTGCGCCGCAAGTTCGACGACCATGCGGGCGAGGCGCGCAAGATCAAGACCGTGTGGGGCAAGGGCTATCTGTTCAGCCGCTCAGAGTGGGAATGCTGAGCTGATGTTTCGCATCCTGTTTCGCCTGTATCTGGTGACGATCGTCTCCTACAGCGCGGCGATCTATCTGGTGCCGGATCTGGTGGTCATGGCGTTCCGGGATCGCTTCGTCACTTACAACCTCGATTATTCGCGCGGTCTGCAATCGCTGATTACCCGTCAGTTTCACGCCGTGCCGCACGAGCAGTGGCCGGCGCTGGCGGCGTCGATGGACAAGGATTTCCAGCCGCTGCACATCGCCCTCGCGCGGATCGACGATGCCGGGTTCACCGCTCTCGAGCAGCAACGCCTGCGCCGTGGTGAAAACGTCGTACGCATTGGCGACTGGGGCTGGCGCACGTTGGCGGTGACGCCGCTGGACGACACCACCGCCGTGCAAATGGTCGTGCCGCCGGATCCGCTGGACGTCAATCTGTTGTACTGGAGCATCAACGTCCTGATCGGCGCGAGTCTGCTCGCCTGCCTGTTGATGTGGCTGCGCCCGCATTGGCGTGATCTGGAACGCCTCAAAGGCACTGCCGAACGCTTCGGTAAAGGTCACTTGAGCGAGCGCACAAAAATCGCTCCGAGCTCCAACATCGGCAGCCTCGCCAATGTTTTCGACACCATGGCGGGCGATATCGAAAACCTGCTCAATCAGCAGCGTGACCTGCTCAACGCCGTATCCCATGAACTGCGTACGCCACTGACTCGTCTGGATTTCGGCCTGGCTCTCGCCCTGTCCGATGACTTGCCGAGCGCCAGCCGCGAGCGCTTGTTGGGCCTGGTCGCGCACATTCGTGAGCTGGATGAGTTGGTACTGGAATTGCTCTCTTACAGCCGTTTGCAGAACCCGGCGCAACTGCCGGAGCAGGTCGAGGTGTCGCTGGATGAGTTCATCGACAGCATTCTGGGCAGTGTCGATGAAGAGCTGGAGTCGCCGGAGATCGTCATCGATGTGTTGCTGCACGGTCAGCTCGAACGCTTCTCGCTCGATCCACGCCTGACCGCGCGGGCGATCCAGAACCTGCTGCGCAATGCCATGCGCTATTGCGAAAAACGCATTCAGATTGGCGTGCAGGTCAATGCCGAGGGCTGTGAGATCTGGGTCGATGATGACGGCATCGGTATTCCCGATGATGAGCGAGAGCGGATTTTCGAGCCGTTCTATCGACTTGATCGCAGTCGGGATCGGGCTACGGGTGGGTTTGGTCTTGGTCTGGCGATCAGCCGTCGCGCGCTGGAAGCACAGGGCGGCACACTGACCGTTGAGTCTTCACCGTTGGGCGGGGCACGTTTCCGGCTGTGGTTGCCCAATAACGCCTGAGCTGCGTGACGCTGAAAATGTACCTGTGGAAGCGAGCCTGCTCGCGAAGGCGTCGGGTCAGTCAACGCATACTTGGCTGACATACCGCCTTCGCGAGCAGGCTCGCTCCTACAGGGAATTGCGTTGTTCAGACCAGCTCTGTGGATTGAATCAACCCGACCCCGGCACTTTGCATCCGCTCAATCGCTGCCGCCAGTGATCCATTCAGATCGATCGCCCGGCACGCATCCATCACCACATAAGTATTGAACCCCGCCGCCCGCGCATCCAGCGCCGAAAACATCACGCAGAAATCCAGTGCCAGCCCCACCATGTAGACCGTATCGATCCCGCGCTCTTTCAGGTAGCCGGACAGCCCCGTGGTGGTATGACGATCGGCCTCCAGAAAGGCCGAATAGCTGTCGATATCCGGATTGCAGCCCTTGCGAATGATCAGTTGGGCGTGAGGCAGGTCAAGTTCCCGGTGAAACTCGGCCCCCGGTGTCGATTGCACACAATGGTCGGGCCAGAGCGTCTGCTCGCCATAAGGCAACTGGATGACATCGTAGGGCTGGTGCCCGGGATGACTGGACGCGAATGACGCGTGCCCCGCCGGGTGCCAATCCTGTGCCATGACCACCTGGGTGAACTGGCGGGCGAGCCGGTTGATCAGCGGCACAATCAGGTCTCCTTCGGGGACCGCTAATCGACCGCCGGGGGTGAAGTCGTTTTGAACGTCGATCACCAGTAAGGCAGAACGAGATGAATCTGGCATCGTGGAGGCATCCTCGGAAAAAATACGCGCTGAGCATAGTGCAGGAACTAGCTGGTGATTAAGCGGCTTTTTAACAGTTTTGCCTTGTCTTCCAGCGCTATCGGGGCGTCGTGTCCGATCAGCATCCAGGCGTGTTCACGTTCAGTCCAATACACCACGTTCATCTCACGCCGACGCTCATGGGCCAACGGCTGACTGCCGCTGTTCGAGCGGGTCACACACAGCGCCAATGGCCCATGTTTCGCATCCAGATAAACGATCTGCGCAATCGGTACGCCGTCGTACTCCAGCATCTGCGCCCGTTTGAATTCGGCATCAGGCAGCTTCAAAGTGGCTGGCGCAAGGTTCAGGCCCAGGCGCGCATCGACGGTGCGCAGTTGCACGCGTTGGGAGGCTTCGTCGGTGGGCAGGTGATCGAGCGTTTGCGGCACATACAGCGCCATGTAATCGCCCACCAATGCCCGCCAGTTGTTCGATTGCGCGGCGTGCCAGCCGAGGAATAACCGGTCGGCCAACACGCCGCCGGCCAACAGCGCAGCGGCGGCGCCACCGATAAACCAGCGGCGATTGAAGCCCGGAGGCTGCGGCGCTGGAATGGCGTCCAGCCGCGCTTGCAGACGCTCCAGCGGGGCCTGTTGCGCCAGCTCGTCATAGGCTTTCTTGTAGGGCAGATTGCTGCGGCTGAGCCATTGCACGCGCAGACTCAGCAGTGAGTCTTCGGCAATGGCGTTGTCGAGTTGATGGCGATAGTCGCCGTCGAGTTCGCCGTCGAGGTAGGCGACCAGTTGCTCATCCGAAGGTGGGTTCATGATCGGTCTCCTTCGGTGGATTTCGGCACGGTCTGCAGCGGTGGGTATTCAGCGAGTTTGAGGCGGGCGGTGGCCAGACGGCTCATGACCGTGCCGATCGGCACTTGCAGGATTTCAGCGACTTCGCGGTAGGACAAGCCTTCGACATAGGCCAAATACACCGTTTCGCGCTGGGTTTCCG
The DNA here is from genome assembly GCF_024748675.1 of Pseudomonas sp. B21-041. Classification (NCBI taxonomy): domain Bacteria; kingdom Pseudomonadati; phylum Pseudomonadota; class Gammaproteobacteria; order Pseudomonadales; family Pseudomonadaceae; genus Pseudomonas; species Pseudomonas sp. B21-041. The sequence continues at coordinate 3,433,799 of NZ_CP087175.1, read as the reverse complement.
GCAGCGCGTCGACGCGGCGGATCACTTGCGCGGCCATCACATGCGTCTGCGCGGCGTACTCACCATCGAACGCCAGTTGACCATCGGCATCGACCTGCCCCGTCCCCTGACGCACGCGACGAGCGCGTACTTCATTGAGCCAGATCGAATGCAGAATGCTCAGCAACCAGCGATCCATGCGCGTACCGGCGATGTACTGATTGGCGCGCTCCAGCGCTCGCACGCAGGTGGCTTGCACCAGATCCTCGGCCACGTGTCGATTGCGCGACAGTAGTAGACCGTAGCGCCACAGTCGCGCCAGGTGCTGCCCGAGTTCTGCTCTGAATGCCTGATCGTTGAAGATGATGGCGGCCCTTATAAGTGCTCAGGTTTTCGATGAGTCGTTGATGGCTTCGGCCAGGTCCTGGTATTCCTCGCACGACGTGCCGCAAATCGATTGGATCTGCTGCAACTGCTCTTGCGCCAGGTCAACGCGGCCTTTGATCACATAGGCCTCGCCGAGGTATTCGCGCACTTGCGCGTACTGCGGATCGAGTTTCACCGATTGCAGGTAATAACCGATGCCCTCGTCAGTGCGCCCCAGCTTGCGCGTGGCGTATCCGCGATAGTTGAGGGCCTTGGCTGTGTTCGGTTGCTTCAGCGTGTCGAGCAACGCCAGGGCCTCTTCGTAGCGACCGGCCTTGGCAAGGCGATAGGCGTAATCAGTACGGTCGGCATCCGAAAGTGCTTTGCTGACTTGCATCACACACTTCTGCGTTTTGCTGTCCCAGACCTGGCCTTTCGGGCATTCCGGTTTCTGCACCGGCGCTTCTTCATCACCATTGGCCAAGGCCAACTGGCTGGACATCGCGGCGACCAGCAGCAACGGGGCGGCGAACATAACGGAACGGATAGTCATGGGCAAGGCTCCACAGGGGGTTATGTTTCACTTTGAACACCACAGGGTGAATTTTTATTCATTGCTTTATCAGTGACTGTTCAAGGTAAGCGTAAATTCAAGCGCTATGCTCGGGAGCGTCTGCCGTCGATCCAATGTTTTGCCGTAAGGAGAGTTGCCATGACCGATCACGTCCATCATTCAGCCGCTGCCGGCTACAAAACCGCCGCCGACACCTACGTCAAAGGACGGCCGGACTATCCGCCGCAAGTCAGTCAATGGTTGACCACGACACTGGGTCTGGATGGGCATAAAACCGTGATCGATCTGGGCGCCGGCACCGGCAAGTTCACCGGACGTCTGGTGGCGACGGGCGCGCAAGTGATCGCCGTTGAACCGGTGGCGCAAATGCTGGAAAAGCTCTCGGACGCCTGGCCTGACGTGCTAGCCGTGAGCGGCACGGCGACTGACTTGCCGTTGCCCGACGCTTCCGTGGATGTGGTGATTTGCGCGCAAGCGTTTCACTGGTTCGCCAGTGCCGAGGCGCTGACGGATATCGCCCGGGTGCTCAAGCCCGGTGGCAAGTTGGGGTTGATCTGGAATTTGCGCGACACCCAGGTCAGTTGGGTGCCGAAACTGGACGCCATCGTCAACGCGCTGGAGGGTGACACGCCACGCTATTACACCGGCGTCTGGCGCACAGCGTTTCCGCACCCGGCGTTCGCGCCTCTGCAGGTCGAGCGGTTTCACCATGGTCATACGGGCTCGCCGGAAGACGTGATCTTCAATCGAGTGCGCTCGACCAGTTTCATCGCCGCGCTGCCGGAGGCGCAGCGGGCGAAGGTCGATCAGCAGATTCGTGCGTTAATCGCCACAGAGCCGGAACTGCGTGGCAGGGATGTGGTGACGGTGCCGTATGAAACGGCGGCGTTCGTCGCCGTAAAAAAGGGCTGAATGCCACGACATTCCAGTGTAGGAGTGAGCCTGCTCGCGATAGCGGAGTGTCAGTTACCTCATTTTTGGCTGACACTCCGCTATCGCGAGCAGGCTCACTCCTACAGGGTTTTCAGGTGTTCATAGTATCTGGCTGCACTTTGCCACCGCCTTGCGCCGTTCGCGAACCCCACGCACCACCAGATACAACAACGGCCCGATCGATACGAAAACCGCCGTCAACAACAAATAAGGCAGCACCGACCAAATCGACTGCCCACGCGACCGGGCATCCTTGACCATCCACACGCCCGCCAGCGTGGCCAGCAGATACAGATCAATCACCACCTGCGCGGTATCTGGCCGCGACATCAGGCTGATGCCAAAGTCGATCAACGACTGTTCAGCCTGGAGCATCACCGAAACGGTGTAACCGCTAAACGCGAGCAAAGCCGCGAGGGGCAGGGCGATCGACATCATGCATTCCTTCCGTGGTGTGATGAGAGAGTCGCCAGACTAACGCTGCCGCGCAAAAATGGCCATTGACTCGGCAATAGCGCACAGGCTAATTTCCAGCCCATGACTTCGACTGTATCGCGCTGCCAGCCAATGATTATTACCGCCATTCCTCATTTGGCGGGCTAGCTCACGACTGCAGCACCCAACCCGCCCTAGAGGCGGGTTTTTACTTTCTGTCTCCGGGGTTTTTGAAGTGTGGCTCATGTAGGAGCTGCCGAAGGCTCGGGCCGCGATCGGACGATCTTTTGATCTTGTTTTTGATTTAGAAAAACCAAAGTCAAAAGATCGTCCGATCGCGGCCCGAGCCTTCGGCAGCTCCTACAGGGACCGTGTGAAATTCTGCCAAGGAGATGTTCATGAGTTACACATACGATCAGCAAACCCTGCTTGAGCACTACGTGAAAAAGATCCTCGCCGCGCCAGTGTACGACCTCGCGGTGCGCACGCCTTTGCAAGCGGCACCGGCGCTGTCGGAGGCGCTGGGCAACCGGATTCTGCTCAAGCGCGAAGACCTGCAACCGACGTTCTCTTTCAAGATCCGTGGCGCCTACAACAAACTGGTGCAACTTAGTGACGAGCAAAAGGCGCGCGGGGTAATCACCGCCTCGGCCGGCAATCACGCGCAAGGCGTAGCATTGGCCGCGCGCGAGCTGGGGATTGCGGCGACCATCGTCATGCCAGCGACAACGCCGGAACTGAAAGTGCTGGGTGTGCGCAGTCGTGGCGCTGAAGCGCTGCTGCATGGCGAGAGTTTCCCGTTCGCCCTGGCGCATGCGCTGCAACTGGCAGAACAGAGCGGACGCACCTTCGTGTCACCGTTCGATGACCCGGAGGTGATCGCCGGGCAGGGCACCGTGGCGATGGAAATCCTCCGCCAGCATCAAGGTTCGCTGGATGCGATTTTTATCCCGGTAGGTGGTGGCGGTCTGATCGCCGGCATCGCGGCCTACGTCAAATACCTGCGCCCGGAAGTGCGGATCATCGGCGTTGAATCGGAACATTCAGCGTGCCTGAAGGCTGCGCTCGAAGCTGATCAACGCGTCGTGCTGCCCACTGTGGGGACGTTCGCCGATGGCGTGGCGGTAGCGCAGATCGGCGCGTTCGGGTTTGAGGTCTGCCGCTTTTGCGTCGACGAGCTGATCACCGTCAGCAACGACGACCTCTGCGCAGCGATCAAGAATATCTACGACGATACCCGCTCGATCACCGAACCTTCCGGCGCGCTGGCCGTGGCGGGGATCAAGCAATACGTCGCGCGGACCGGGGTGCGCGAGCAGACATTCGTGGCGATCGACTCGGGCGCGAATATCAACTTCGACAGCCTGCGCCATGTCGCCGAGCGCGCCGCAGTCTGCAGCGTCTCGGCGTGAAGCGGCTTACGGCAGCAACGGGCGCAGGAAGCTGCGCTCGTAGCTGACGATGAACTTTTTCTCGACCAGACTGGCGACCAGTGCGGTGCTTTCCGGGTCAGTCATCGCGATGTGCCGATAGCTTTCGTAATCCGCCAGTGACGGAAAACTGAACAGGCAATAAGCGATGTTGCTCGCGCCTTCGGACGGCAGAAAGTAGCCGTGATGCGTGCCGCCCAAGCGCTCGACGATGCCGAGCCAGGCCTTGGCGTAGGCCTCGAACTCAGGCAGTTGGTACGGATCAATGACGTATCGGACGTGGCAGGTAATCAAGCAACGCACTCCTTGTTCTGATTATTCCTGCAGGGCTGTACCGACTTTTTCCGAGGCCGACCAGATGCGATAACGCACTTCGACGTCCGATGGCGCATACAGCACGACCGGCAACTTGCTGTTGTACCGCAGCATGAAACCGTCACCAACGACCGGCACGAAGGCGCGTTTCTTCTGGCTGCCGGGCGGGCAGGCCATCATCGTGCTCATCGGGCCGATGACCTTTTCCAGTCGATAGAACGGATAACCCCAGCCTTCAAGATTCTTCTCATCGAGAACACCGCCCAAACGCTGGCGATTGCAGTCCACTTCAAGGGTTTTGCCGGCGAGGATTTCCACCTGGAAGTTTTCTTCCTGCTCTTGCTTGGGCAAATGAATAACCTGGCGGGTGAACCCGGCATCAGCCTTCGGGTACGGCGCGACGTCTTCAAGCTTGGCGGCGTGGGCGAGGGTGGACAGGCTGGCGATGAACAGCCCGGTGGTCGCGTAAACGCGTAAAGAACCCATGGAAGCCTCCGTGCGGGTGTAGGGTGGATAACGGGCATTCTTACCGTCATGGGCCGTGATTGCAAACCAGCGTCGAGTTGCAAATTGCAGTACCCGCCGAGGCCATTCTTGCAAATTGCAAGTAGCCAAATACTGGCACCGCCGCCAAGTGCTTGATTTCATGAGGGTGAAAATGAACCGATGAAAGGCACGCTTTATGCGTCTTTTCAGTGCGGCGCACCGGCCTTGGGCGCCTACACTCCAATGGGCATTTCGCAGTACCACCGCTTGTCGCACCAGGGAAACAGCGGGGACACACCCGTGCAGGGGCAGCAACGGTCAGCGTGAATACTTGATTGGCATCTCACAGTAAGGAGAGGGTTTCGCCATGTTTCTGTCTGCCTTGGAACTACGCAATATCATTGAAAGCAGTTTTCTGCCGAAACGCTGCCAGTGCACGCTGTCGCCGGACTTGTCGATGACCGTCAAGGTTTTCGGCGATCACCAGACCGATCAAGTCGATCTGTTGGTCAGTGGCATCGACGCCAGCCACCTCAATGGCTGTCGTGAAATCAACGAACTGATCGCCGGGCTGCGCTCGGATCTGAACCAGCAAACTGTGCAACATCACTACAGCCCACGCTCCAGAGTCGTTTAACGCACCGTTTCACCCAGTTCGACCGTCACGCGCCGGGCCTGCACAAAACCAAGGCCCAGCGCGAACTCGACCAGCACCGCGAGCAAAATCCCGGGGCCGGCATGGCCGTTCAGCCATTCCGCAAAACCCAGCGCCGCCAAACCAAAACAACCGACGATAAACCCGTTGCTCAGCGCATTGCGCCCCAGCGACGGCGGTGCGTTGCGCACCAGATAAAACATCACCCCCAACGCCGCAAACAGCACCGCACTGCGCCGCGCGACAAACCCTGCAGCGTCGGAATACTCGATGCTCCAGATCGCCAGCAGGCTCTGCGGGAAAACGCCCCAGGCCAGCGCCAGCAAAAAACACAACGAACACGTGAAGCCCGACAACGTGCGAAACGACAACTGCATGGCGAATCCTTGCGGCAGTGAGGAGGGCTCCGAGCATAACCGCCGAAACTCCCCACGCCTACCGCAAACCCGCAAATCAGACGTTTCTGTCAGTTCTGGAAGTTGCACGCGTCAGACAATTTCCGATAGCTGATTTCCTCAGGCTTACCGGCGTTGTCGATGTACTTCATATCGGCCGTAACCACTTTGCACAGTTGCGTTGGTGGCTCGGTCAACGACACTACTTTGGCCACCTGCAGCGGCATGCCGTACTCATACGGCACGGCTTTGGACGTGGCGGAAGTGTCGTTGGCCTGGGCCAGCCCGGTAAACGCGGTGCAGGCGAGGGCGGCAGTGAGCAATAAAGGACGAATGTTCATGAAAGGACTCCCGAGTGACGGTTCTAGCGTTCGGCGTGATTCACCCGAACCTGCCGCACTGGGCAACAGCCAGAATGGCTGAGGGCGTGCGGTTCAGTAGAGTTTTTGACCACGGCGTTAAGGGATGGTTAACCGAGCTGAACGCCGGCTGTCAGGGAGCGCGGCGATTTTCTCAGGAAGGTTTGGCGAATTCCTACAAAGGCTGGTGCCTTGTCTGCTTTCGGCGGCTGGAGCGGGGCAGTTATTGTCGGTTGCCGCTGCAAAATCAGTGGTTCGGGTTTGGTCACCCGGGAATAATCGATTGCATATGTGCCATCATTTGCACCGCGGAGTTCTTTGACCGTGAAGTGCATAGCTGTGGCGGCCGTGTGCGGGACGCCTTCGGGCGAGCTGAGTTGATTGTTCTCGGTTGACCAAGCCTGTACACGGTCCGCCTCCCACCGTTTGGTCACGGTGTCGGCGGTTACTTTTGAAACAATCGAGTAATCAATATGCCAATAATCAAACTGCTACAAAACCGCTATCTCCCCCTCAGCAGCAACGTCACCGAAACCCCGACACTGCTCATCGACACCCAAGCCAACCCGAAAGACATCCTCGAAGCTGCCGTCCAGCGCATCCGGGCCGCCGCCGACCTGCTCGAAACCCTGCATTGCCTGTGCTTCAAGCACGCCGACGTGCAAGACATTCCACACATTACCCATGCGCTTTACCTGCTGACGCAGGATGGCAATGACTTGCTGCAGGTGGCGCAGCAGCAGATGTTGAACTGGAAAGCGCCTGCTTGAGTTCACCGCTCAAAAAAGCCTGCCGTCGAAAGAGGGCAGGCTGAGTGGTGGGTGGCTGGATTCGAAAAGCTCATTGTGGTTGCTGGCTGCGAGCGTATTCGACCAGATCTTTGGGGTAGACCATGTGATCGATTTTGCTGTCGTCTATACCGTATAAAAACGCGATGGCAGCAGCCTCGAAAGCCCAATAACCAACGTAGTTGCCGTCATCGTCTTCAATGTCGAGATGACTGTCATGCCAGTTAGTTTGTAAATCTTCGAAGCCTTGGTACCAACCGTCACAGTATTGCTCAAGTAGCTCGCTGGACTCTTCAGCGCTCTCCGCGTAAATCGCCCGAACCAGCGGCGTGTACAAATCGTGATACCACTCATCAAGGTCAGCTCGCCCGGGCAAGCACTTGCGCAGCAGATCCTCATATAACGTGTCCTCGCCTGCGTAGCCGGCTCGGTCAATCAGGGCGGAGAACCTGGCCAGTAAGTCGATGCGATGCAGCAGGATGCACAAACTCATGACCTGGACGCATTCTTCGTACTGCTCCGGCCAATCATCGATTGCCAAAGGCGAAACGTTGGGTTCATCGTTCAGAGCAAGCGCTTGCTGATTGATTTCATAGTGATCTACGAGCTTCTCCAGTCGCGGAACCAAAGAGGCTATCGGTTCGCCTGCCGTGTAACTGACCAACAAAGCGTTGAACGCGGCATCTTTGAAATAAGTAGTGCGTAACGCCTGCTCTTCAGCAGCGCTATCCGCCTGCATGGTCTCGCCCACCCAGCGGGACTCGGTTTCATCATAGAGTCGGATGGATTTTCGATAGTACGAGTCAGTGAGAAACGCTTGGCGTTTACGCACTAGGGGATCTTCCTTTTCCATAACACCTGCTCAAGATCGAGAACTGAAAAGTCTTTATGAGATCCGCTACGAAGGTTGAACGTTGTTGGTGGGTCGTTGGCTTCTTGCATATTCGACCAGATCCTTCGGGTAGACCATGTGATCGAGCTCACTGTCATCTATGCCGTACAGGTAAGCAATGGCACCCGCTTCGAAAGCCCAATATCCGACGTAACTGCCTTCCTCGCCGTCGTGGTGCGTGTCATGCCATGGCGCCTGCTCAAAGGCGGAATACCAGTTCTCGCAGTAATTGCTTAGAAATCTGGATGCCTCATTCCTATCTTCAGCGTAAATGGCCTGTATCAGCGGCGTGGAGACATCGTGATACCACTGATCGATATCCGCTCGCTCAGGTAAAACCTTGATCAGCAAGTCTTCGTAAAGAGTGTCCGTATGGGCATATCCCGCACTATCGATTAAAAAGACAAAGCGTTTTAGCAAGTCAGTGCGATGAAACAAGATGCAGAGGCTTATGACTTGCAGGCACTCTTCATATTCATCTGGCCAGTCATCAATAATCAGAGGAGTGATGTTAGGTATCTGCTCATAAGTGGCCTGATATTTCTGGAGTTCTTCATGGCTGGAAATCAGCGCTTCCAGAGGCTGAACTAGCCTTTGTATATCCTCTCCAGCAGTGTAAAGCATAAAGACATGCTCCAAATGGAGGTTTTTAAAGTTCCTGGCTCGTAGAGACTTCTCTTGTTCAGGAGAGTCTGCGGTGAATAGTTTGTCCTTCCAGAATTCAAATTCTTCGTCGTAGTTTGTCAGGAAGTTTTCGTAACGTAATTCAGTAAGATATTTCTGCCGTATTTTCAAGTGTCATGTCCGTGACGAATATCGTAGTTTAAATTTAAGGCTTTTTGGCTTGCGATCTCGCGTACTCGACCAGATCTTTGGGGTAGACCATGTGATCGATTTTGCTGTCGTCCATGTCATACAGAAACGCTACAGCCCCAGCTTCCAGAGCCCAATAACCACAGTAACTGCCTTCGTCACCTTGTTTGTGCGAATCATGCCATGGAGCTTGCTTGAATGCCGGATACCAACTTTCGCAGTATCTTTTTAATAGATTTGAAGCTTCGTCTCTATCTTCTTCGTAGATGGCTAGGACGAGAGGGGTGTAGACGTCGTGGTACCAACGGTCAACATCATATCGATCCGGTAAAAGCTTGCAGAGAAGGTCCTCATACAGCGTGTCGTCGCCGGCGTACCCTGCAGGATCAATAAGTGCAACAAAGCGTTTCAGTAAATCGGTGCGATGGAGAAGTATGCATAAACTGAATACTTGAACGCACTCCTCGTACTGATCTAACCAATCATCAATGGTTAACGGTGTTATGTTCGGAATGCCTTCATGGATAGCCAGTTTTTCTTGAAGTATTTCGTAGCCGTCGACAAGACTTTCCACCAATGGGATTAGAGTTTTTATTTCACTTCCGGCTGTGTAGCGGATAAGTATTTCTTTGAGTATCAATTTTTGGAAGTGACGAGCTCTCAGAGACTTTTTTTGGTTCTCTGAGTCTGACTGAAAAGTATTTTTTTCGAAGAAAAAATTTGTCTTTTCCTTGTTTCTGAAAAAATTAGAATAGCGTGTTTCGCTCAGGAACTTCTGCCGTATACTCATATCGATTCTCTTCCTCAAAGCCCCGGTGCCTTTATTCTTCAGTCGCCCAATACCAAATGGTTTCGCACCATTTGTAATCACTAAAACTAGGCATTGTTTCACCGAGAAGGAAGTAACGTCTCGAGTTCGCTTGTGCGGGTGTATACCAATAACCAGTCATACTGCATGGTTGACCTGCATCTATACAAGCAATTTGATATTCATCAAGCGGTTGATGGTTTCTGGCGTATTCGACTAAATCTTTTGGATAAACCATATGATCGAATTTGCTATCATCGATGCCATACAAAAAGGCGATAGCCCCGGCCTCGATTGCCCAGTATCCGACATAGTTTCCTTCTTCACCCTGCAGATGAGTATCATACCAAGGAGCCTGTTTAAAGGCCGGGTACCATTGGGTGCAATATTCTTTTAGAAATTTTGTGGCCTCTTCTTTGGTTTTTGCATATATGGCTTGCACTAGCGGAGAATAAACATCGTGATACCATTGGTCTACATCAACTCTGTCGGGTAATATTTTGCAGAGTAGATCTTCGTACAGTGTGTCGTCGCCCGCATATCCAGCATTATCTATCAACTTAACAAAGCGCTTAAGCAGGTCTGTGCGATGTAATAGAATGCAAAGGCCTATAACTTGCACGCATTCCTCATACTCGTGTGGCCAATCGTCTATTGCGAGTGGTGAAATTTCTGGAGATTGTTCAGATGCGGCTAGTGCTGTCTGCCGGATTTCATATTTTTCAACAAGATATTCTAGTTCAGGAATCAGCAAGGATATTTCTTCGCCTGCTGTATACATCGCCATTAGCTTTCGAAGTGCTAAGCGCTGAGCAAATCTTGAGCGCAGTGTCGCTTCACGTTCGGGGGTGTCGGACTTGAATTTGGTGGTTTCTAAAATTTCAACAGCTTCGCCGTGCTCTCTCAAGAAATTTTCGTAATGGGCGTCACTGAAGAGTTTTTGTCTTTTTCGCATATCTTTTATTCTTCGCCTGACCAATACCAAATAGTGTCCCCCTTATGAGAGTCTTTGATGTCAGGCATAACCTCACCTTGAGTGAAGTGAGAACGAGACTCAGCTTTGGTAGGGGTAAACCAATAGCCAGTTTTGCTACATGGCTGACCAGCGTCAACACGAGCAACCTGTGACGCATTTGTCGGTCGATAATTTCTAGCGTACTCGACCAAGTCTTTGGGATAGACCATATGGTCTATTTTGCTGTCGTCTATGCCATATAAAAATGCAATAGCTGCTGCTTCGATGGCCCAGTACCCGACATAATTACCATCCTCTCCTTGTAAATGAGTATCGTGCCAAGGAGCCTGTTTAAAGGCTGGGTACCATTGTTGGCAATATTTTTTTAGAAGCTTTGAAGATTCTTCTTTATTGTTAATGTATAGGGCTTGTACAAGTGGTGTATATACGTCGTGATACCAGCGATCGACGTCGTGGCGGTTTGGCAGAACTTTCTTCAATAAGTCTTCGTAAAGAGTGTCATCACCAGAATACCCTGCTTGGTCAATGAGTTTTACGAAGCGAGGTAATAGGTCAGTTTGATGCAACAAGATACAGAGACTGATAACTTGAACGGCTTCCTCGTATTGATCCGGCCAGTCATCTAGTGCCAATGGCGATATTTTGGGCGATTTTTCATATTCAGCTAGAGTTTTTTGACGGATCTCGTATTTTTCAATTAGATCCTCCAACAGAGGGACGAGGTTCTCTATGTTTTCTCCTGCGGTATAGCTGGCAAGAAGCTTGTCAAGAGCTAAGGTCTGAAAAAAAGCTGAGCGAAGTGATGCTTCTTCCTCGGCAGTGTCGGATTTGAATTTATTGCTTTTGAAGAACTTGATTACTTTGTCGTGTTCTTTTAAGAAATTTTCATAATGGTTTTCGCTAAGATAAGCTTGTCTTATTTTCATGTTGGCTAGTCTCATCTTGAGCGAGTCTGATGCAAAGTGTTTATAGTGCACGATGACTTATGCGGAGATGTTTTGCTATTGAGATTTCATAGGGTTGCAATAGTATGCTACGAGCATTTCGCTCAGAACTGTAGGCCAAGTTCTGAGCGAGTAGGAGGCAATTCTATTCTTCGCCTGACCAATACCAAATAGTTTCACCCCATTTGGAATCACTGAAGCTCGGCATCGTTTCACCTTTAAGGAAATGACGTCTTGAATTTTCTTGTGCCGGTGTAAACCAATAGCCAGTCATGCTGCATGGTTGACCAGAATCAACGCGAGCAACTTGAGATGCATTAGTTGGCTGATAGTTTCGGGCGTATTCGACCAAATCCTTTGGGTAAACCATGTGGTCTATTTTACTGTCGTCTATGCCATACAAGAAGGCAATCGCGCCAGCTTCGAAAGCCCAATAGCCTACATAACTTCCGTCCTCGCCTTGTAGGTGAGTATCATGCCACGGAGCTTGTTTAAAAGCGGGGTACCACTGTTTGCAGTATTCATTCAAAAGAGTTGATGATTTTTCTTTAGAGTCTGCATATATAGCTTGAATCAAAAGTGTGTATACGTCGTGGTACCATTGGTCGACGTCATGCCTATTTGGCAATGTTTTTCTTAGTAAGTCTTCGTACAAGGTGTCGTCGCCAGCATATCCAGCTTCGTCCATAAGAATTACAAAGCGCTTTAGTAAATCAGGTCGCTGCAAAAGTATGCACAAGCTGATGACCTGGACGCATTCTTCATACTGGTCCAACCAATCATCTATTGCCAAAGGAGAGATTTTGGGTGCCTGTTCGTAGATGGCTAATTTCTTTTGCCTAATTTCATATTTTTCTATTAGCTCCTCAAGCAATGGAATAAGTGTGTTTATCTCTTCTCCAGCTGTGTAGGTGGCTAAAATCTTATCAAGTAAGAGATCTTGGAGGTGTCTGGCTCGAAGTGAGGCTTCTTGCTCTGGAGAGCTAGATTGGAAGGTATTTGTTTTACAGAATTCAAGAACTTCTTCGTACTCTTGTAGGAAGATTCTATATTGATTTTCAGTGTAGAATTTCTGTCTTTTTTTCATGTTCTAAACCTCGAGCGTGAGCGTCTCTAATTTGCCATATTTTCTAATCAAAGATTTTTTTCGCTTATTCACGAAAGCTTTGATTTCGGCGTCCTTATAATGAAAGGCCTTGTGGCTTTGGTGAGTTTCGTCGCTAGAGTTGTTAAGGCGTGCGCCAGCGTGATCTTTGGGGCTCATGCTTGGGTGGTATAGTGGTGAATAAAAAAGATGGCGACTATATGAGCTTTTTATTTGCACAGCTAATGCAGCCCGAAAGGATTTTTTTACATTTCTATCGATCCACTCTTCGCTCATCTGAACAAGTATTTCCCTTGTCTTTGATGTTGAACTTTGCTTGTTTTTAGCGGTGGTCGGTTTGTTTTTTCCTGACCTTAAAGGTGTCTTGCTTTGGGCGCTATCAGAGGCATTTTCTACCGGTTCGAGCAAGTCGCTAGGGTCAGTAAGGCCTGAAACACCTAGCTTTGAACCAACCCCTGGTTTTCTAGTGTTATTTGGTTTACGCATAAATTTAGGCGCATCCTCATCTCGGCTTGCTTTGGCCTCAATGATGGCAAAATTCTTACCTTCATTGTTTGAAGGGTTTGCGCGCCAGATTGCATCTATGCCCGTACCATTCGCTCCGTCCGTCAACTTATAAAGGACATGCTTCGCCTTAGGACTCCCGCCCGCCGAAAGCTTGCCCATCTTGCTGGCACTCGGCAGGCCCTCAAGCCACTTCCCATCAGCACCCTTGTCATGCCCATCCCAATCCTTGCCCCAGCCAAACTCCACTGCACAGATGTAGTCCGCAATGTGTTCGCCGCTCACTCCCAAACCCTCGTTCAAAATGCTCGAAGGGGCCTGAAGGCCCATTTTCGAGGCTTCGACCTGGTTGGAGTGGGTGCCACTGGCGCCATCGGTGCCTTTCGCTGCAACCGAGGAGTCTTTGTTGGCGGGTTTTTCTGCTCTTTTCGGGTGGCTGGAGCCGGAGCCGGCTGCCGAGCTATTGCGCTGCATGCCTTTCCATTTCACCAGTCGCTTTTCAACGATCCCGACCATGGCCGGCATGTTGTCGCGGGAGGAGGCGAGGACGGTGACGACGGAGGTTTTTGCCCAGTTGGGCAGGCTCTGGAACGTCGAGGAGCCTTTGACGCCGGTGATGATTTCATCGAGTTCGCCGCGTAGCTTGCCAGCGTTGAATATCTGCTTGAGCAGTTCTTCGGGGCTGGTTTTGATTCCGCACTCTTGCAGGACGAAGCGCAGCAGGTCGAACAGTACCGGGGCATAGCGCTGCGGGTCTTTATTGACGATGCGCAGGCTTTTTTTCAGGCCGTCGCCGGGACCTGGAATCCAGCCGATGACGGCCATCAGCAGGTCAAACTGTGCGTCTTCCTTGCCATCGGTCGACTCTGCGTTGTAGAGGACGATCGCGGATTCAATGGTGTCGTAGGCATCGATGGCTTGCCCCAGGAACGGCACTGCGCCTAGCGCGATGCCTTTTGCCAGCTCAACGGCGGCTTCTTGATAGGCGGCGCTACGGTCTTCGCCGCCGTCGTTTGCGCTCTCAGCTACTGCCTCGCTCATGTCAGCCTCCCTGCGGCTTTCTCCACTAATGCTTGTAAATCAACCTGGTTCGGGTCCAGGCCGAGCTTGCGTAAATCTTCGTTAACTTTTTCGTCCGAGTTCTGCACCACCGCGACACTTTCGCGGCTGAACGGCCGTGGATCTTCGCCGTAATAGACTTTGGCCGGTCCTTTCGGCACGTCTTCCAACCGGGCGAAGCCGTCATCGTCCAGCACGCCTTCACGGGTCGAACCGTCGGCAAAATCAACGCGATAAGACGCGCCGGGCACCGGTTCCAGATTGTCGTAGTGCAAATTCAACTCAAGCCAAGTCGGGTTGGCCTTGGCTTTTTCCATCAGCCTTCCGGCAACGTCTGCCGCTGCCAACCCCGGAATCAACGGCACCAAAATCCCGATCCCTGTGCCCACGCCAGGCGCGCCGCCGGTATTGACCTTCACTTCAGCGCCGCTGATGGTCACGCCGCCGGCGTCGACCTTGACGAAACTGCCGCCAGCCTTGGCGGTGAGTTCCATGCCGGCGTCTACCACGACCTTGTCGCCGGCCTGGTAGTGGATTTCGCTGCCGGCTTCGACGAATTGAGCGGTGCCGATTTTTACGTGCTGGGTCACGCCGACGGTCAGGTGCTCGTCGGCGCGCATCTCGCTGATGCGGTCCAGATGGGTGATGCGGTGTTCTTCAACCTTGAATTCGCTCAGCGTGTTGGCTTCGACGGTGTCGTGCCGTTCGTTGCCGACGCGGATTTTCTGGTCGTGCTCGATGTTTTCGTCCCAATCGCGTTGGGCGTGGATGTAGATCTGCTCGACGCCTTTTTTGTCTTCGATACGGAATTCGTTGTAGCCCTTGCCGCCCGGTGAACTCAGGGTTTTGAAGGTGCTGCGGGTCTTGTTGGCCGGCAGGTCGTAGGGGACGACGTTTTCCTTGTGGTACAGGCAACCCGTGACCAGCGGCTGGTCGGGATCGCCTTCAAGGAAGGTAACGAGGACTTCCATGCCGATGCGTGGGATGGCGATGCCGCCGTAGGCTGCGCCGGCCCAGCCGCTGGCGACGCGCATCCAGCAGGTGGTTTTGTCGTTGGACTGGCCGTCGCGGTCCCAGTGGAATTGCACTTTGATGCGGCCGTATTGGTCGCAGTGGATTTCTTCGCCTGCGGGGCCGGTGACGACGGCGGTCTGGCTGCCGAGGACTTTTGGTTTCGGGTGTTCAAGGGCAGGGCGGTAGTGAGCGTCCCACGGGGTGGCGAGGAAGCTGTTGCGGTAGCCCTGGTGGAAATCGCTTTTGTTGTCGGTGACGTCGCTGGTGACGTTTTCGCCGAGGACTTGCGGTTGTTTGCCTTCGTGGAAGACTTCCAGCAGCAGCCACAGGTCGTTCCATTCGGCGCGCGGGTGTTCGGCGAGCGTGAGGAAATGGCCGCTGGTGAGGGTTGGTTCGTCACCTTTGCCTTCGGCGAGTTTGTAGTCGCTGCGATGGCGTTCCAGCGCGCGGGTGGAAAGGAACTTGCCGCGCTCGCGGGTGGTGAAACGGCCGGGGTAGTCGTAGTCTTCGAGGTCCGGGGCAAAGGTGCTTTTCGCGGTGCCTTCGGGGAGGATCTGCGGTTTTTCGAAGTCGTAGTCGCGGCGGCTGACGCGGGTGGTGCGGGTTTCCAGACGCAGGTTGAAGCGCTTGATCACCGGTTTGTCGGCGGCCATGCCGGAGTCTTGCTGGTAGCTCACCGGTTTCAGCTTACGGAACACGGTCTGGTCGTCGCCGAACACCAGTTTGTGGCCGCTGCTGCTGTGCTGGAAGTGGAAGTGAATGCCTTCTTCCTCGCACAGGCGCTGGATGAAATGCAGGTCGGATTCGTCGTACTGCACGCAGTACTCGCGTTCCGGGTATTCGGCGTTGAGCTGGAAGCTGTAGGCGTCGGCAAGAATGCCGCGATCTTCCAGGACCTGAGCGATGATCTTCGGCACGGTCAATTGCTGGAAAATCTGCTGATCGTGGTTGTGCCGCAGGTAGGCCAGTTGTGGCACCAGGCTGAGGCTGTAACGGGTCAGGGTCTTGCCGGAGTCGCCTTGCTCGATGCGATAGACCAGACCGTGGATCTTGCCTTCGCCGGTCGGGCCGAAGGTCAGGACGCCGGGCTTGTGCAACAGCTCTTCGAGTTTGAGGTCGGGGCGGGCGCTGACGAGTTCGAGGTCGAAACGGAACGGTTCGTTGAGGGCTTCGCGACCGGTGAAGCTGAGGACTTGCAGGTCGGCGTTGGCGCCTTCAAGCGTGAGGGTAATGTGGGTTGCGTTGGCGTCCAGCATGCCTTGAATTCCGTCCATTGAATAAGCAGGTGACGGATGATGGAGGATTCAGCCGCCTCGTTCAAGGCACAAAAGCCGTAGGTCTGGCAGGTTTGCGGTATAGGGAAAACCCTTAGATGAGGTGTTTGGCCCAATGAAACCGGGTGTTTGCTGCGAATTGGCGTTCATTGCCGGCAACTTTTCCCACGACCCGGCGTTGAAGAATCCTCAGTCAGATTCAGACTAAAGTCGCCTGTAGCCCGTCAAAGCCATCTGCCATCATTGCCGCTCACCCCTGCGTGTTCACTTTCTCCTGGTTCAATCTGACCCGGGACGGGAGCTATTTTTCTGGCTTGTTGCGCGCTTGCGCAAACGCTGCATTGTTGGAGTTTTTCATGCGTCCCCCATTTCCCCTCATCACCCCGCGCCAGTCGTTTGGCTTCGGAGCCTTTGTGCTGTGCGCAGGTTTTACCGCACAGGTTCAGGCCAGCGGATTTTTTGAAGACACCAGGGCGAAGATCGAATCGCGCACGGTGTACTTCAACCGCGATTTCCGTGATGGGCACACCACGAACGATCAGGGCGCCTCCAAGCGTGAAGAGTCGGCACAGGGCTTTATTCTCAACCTGCAATCGGGCTACACCGAGGGCACGGTGGGTTTTGGTATCGATGCGCTGGGCATGCTCGGCTTTCAACTCGATTCCAGTCCGGACCGCAGCAACAGCGGCTTGCTGCCCTCCAGCGGCAACGACCCGCGCGGCTCGAAAGGCCAGTACGCGAAAATGGGCCTGACCGCTAAGGTCAAGGTCTCGGACACGGTGCTGAAGTACGGCGCGCTGCTGCCGGATCTGCCGTTGCTGAAATACAACGACGGTCGTTTGCTACCAACGATGTTCAACGGCGCCATGCTCACCTCTAAAGAGGTGAAAGACCTGACCTTCATGGCCGCGCGTCTGGACAAGTACACCGCGCGGGACTCCACCGATTCGCAAGACATCCGCGTGCACTGCAAGAACAAGCGCTACGCGTGCAACACCACCGCCGACCATTTCGACATGTACGGCTTCGACTACAAGATCAACGATCGCCTGACCGCGCAGTATCACTACGCTGAACTGGAAGACATTTATCGTCAGCACTTTGTCGGGCTGTTGGGTAATCAACCGTTAGCTGGCGGTGTACTTAAAGCAGATCTGCGCGTGCTGAAAAGTGCCGACAGCGGTGATGCCAAGGCCGGTTCCATCGATAACCGCGCGTTGAGCGGCATGCTGTCGTATGCGCATAGCGGCCACACGTTCAGCGCTGGTTGGCAGCGCATGAACGGCGACAACTCGATGCCGTACCTCGATGGTAGCAATCCGTATCTGGTCAACTACGTGCAGGTCAACGACTTCGCCGCCGCGCAGGAACGCTCGTGGCAGTTGCGTTATGACTATGACTTTAAAGCCATCGGCATTAATGGTTTGAGCTTCCTGACCCGCTATGTGAACGGTGATCACATCAAGGTGTTGGGCAGTGATCAGGAAGGCAAGGAGTGGGAACGCGACAGCGAGTTGAAGTATGTGATTCAGACGGGCACGTTCAAGGATGTGAGTTTGCGTTTGAGGAATGCTACGTATCGCACTAATTATGAGAAGTTTGCCCGGGATGTGGATGAGACCCGGTTGATTGTGAGTTATAGCTTTTCGGTGTTGTAAAAGGGCCAGAGGCGATGCTCCCCTGGCCCAATAACAGGTCAGGGCAGTGTGCTTATGAAGGCTCTGATTTTCGAGCCTGCCTGAAACGAGCCGACCGCTTCCAATGCCGAGCTTGATATCGCTTCTCCTACGTATTCGTCAGTTCCCGCAGCAGGTTGAATACTGTTCAAGCCACCATTCGGGCTCCAGGTAAAGACAGTATTGGGTATGGAGAGGTCCTCGGAGGCGCAAGTCATGAGGGCTGTATCAATACTCACGGCCAAGGCGTCAACACGGCAGTTATTGAAGTTTTGCGGCGTTGGCAGCGGGTCTGCATCGTCTGTTGAAGTGCGCCAGAAAGCCGGAATTTCATGATTTTGTGCCACCAGGACTTTAACGATGGCGGACCCATTGTTATTCAAAAATGCGACTTCGACCGAATAGTTTTCGGTTGACACCAATGTTTTCGCCTCGGCATCAGGTCCTGACCAGTAGGTCGCAGCGGTAAAGTTGTTGGCGTAATGGCAAGTGCCAGCCGCTTGACTCTGGCTATTGATGCCGACCACCTCGCAATACGTCGCCGCTGGGGGGAGTTTCAGCGCTTTCATGACGTACTTTGTGCCATTGAACGTGGCGATTGTGGCTTTCGGGTTTCCCAACAGGTGCGGACAATTGAGTGCCACGAGGGTCGAGCTATCGGCATTGGAATCAACAATAGCGGCGACCCGACAATTGTCATTTCGGACCGAGACCTGGACCGGTTCACCTCTTTTTTCAAAAGGCCACACCACGGCGGTGTTACCCAAAAGGGTAATACTTTGGCCCGCCACATTGCCAAAGAGCGTCGCGGCGCGTAGTTCTGCTCCGGTATCAAGCGCCAAGGGTTGCAGGCGTTTGGGCTCCTCGTTGGGGACGGCAACGCGCCAGAACACTGGCACCCTGCCCAAGACAGGTCCCAGAAGCTGATCACAGGTACCTGTCATGATGTTCAGTGTCAGAAAGCTACTGTCGCAGGACCGATTGGCCTGCAAAGGTTTGAGGTAAATCAGCTTGGTCGGATTTGCATTTCTGAACCAGGCCTTTTTCACTCCGTTCTCGACGCAATAGCCCAAAGCTCGGGTTGTTTCCACCACGCCAGATGCCCGGCATTCTCCTGTATCAGGACCAACAGGTACCGGTTGGCTGGCTTGCACGCTGTTTACCAGTGCGAACATGGGGAACAATGAGGCGACAATGATGAGTGGTTTCACGAACGCTTTCATAAGCTTTTCTTCCATGAGTGATAACGGATCGCCAGCGCTCTCCTGCATCCAGTAGACAAACAAAAAACTCCCCTGCCTAGCTGTCAGAGTTGACAGCTAGGCAGGGGAGTTTTTTCCGTATAGAGAGCCACCGATGTCGTCGATGCAGGAGGTACCGAAGGCTGCGATCCTTTTATCTTGCTTCAAGATCAGAATCAGAAGATCGCAGCCTTCGGCAGCTCCTAGAGGGAATCTCGGTTACCGTTCAGGATTTACAACCAATGCCAGAACCGGCTCCAGAACCCCCGATTCAAATCCTCTTTGCACCCGGCATATTGCCGCGCATACACATCCGAACGATTCTGCACTTTGCGCGCCGTCGGCATCAGCCAGGCTTTGCTCGCGTAAGTCTTGTTGCGGAACCCGCCCCAGCCTTCGTGGTAGTTGAGGTATTGGTTGTAGGCGTCGTACTTGTACACGCCGTTGATCGAATAGGTCTTGTCCATGTACCAGCCGACAAAGTCGATGGCGTCGTCGAAGTCTTCGCGGTCGGCGCCGCTGCGGCCGGTGCTTTTCTGGTAGTCGGCCCACACTTCATCTTTGGCTTGCGCGTAACCCGAGGCGGTTGAGACGCGGCCCCACGGGATTACCCAGAGCAAGTATTTGCGCGGAGTCTTGGCGTCATAGCGGTAACCGGATTCCTGATACATGATCGCGAAGGGCACCTGAATCGGCACGCCCCAGCGTTTTTGCGTGACTTGCGCAGCGTCGTACCAGTCGCTTTTTTCCCGGAAGATTTCGCAGATGTCTTCCGGCGAACGGGGCGGCGAGGTGCCGCACCCGCTCAGTAGCGTTGCCAGTGTCAGTAGTCCAAGCGTCTGCCTGTAATTCAAAAGCCGTTATCCCGTCGTGCGCAAAAAGGCCGACAGTCTACGCGCTCAGCTCAATTGATGACGATAGGGCAGATCCGGGCCAGTCTTGCTGCAGGTCAGCGCGGCGGCTTGCACGGCGAACTTGAGCATGGCGTCGATCTGCTCGCGCGCGAGTTGCCGCACGCCTTCGACCGAATCCAGACCGTGCTCGGTCAGCCAGGTGATCAACGCAGCCTGAAAGGTGTCGCCCGCGCCAACGGTGTCGGCAATCTTTATCGAGGCTGCCGGGACTGACCATGTGCCGTGTTGGCGGCTGAACACAGTAGCGCCGTCGCCGCCACGGGTGAGGAAGACGACCTGGCAGCGGTGTTCGAGCCAGCCTTCGATCACCCGTTGCGGGTCTTGTTCGGGGTAGAGCAGGCTCAGGTCTTCGTCGCTGACCTTGATCAGATCGGCCAGTGGTACCAGCGTCGCGATGCGCTCACGCCACAGGTCGATATTCGGCTCGGGATTGAGGCGTACGTTCGGGTCGAGGGTGATCAGGCGTTTGCCGCTTTCACGCTGTACCAAGGTCAGCAAGGTGTTGCCGATCGGCTGCACCACTAGCGAGAACGAGCCAATGTGCAAGCCGCGCACCTCAGGACCCAGCGCTGGCAGATGCGCCAGACTCAGCTGCCGGTCGGCGCAGCCTTCACCGCGAAAGCTGTAGTGCGGCGAGCCATTGGCACCGACGGCGACCATGGCCAGTGTGGTCGGCGCGGCGAAATCCACCAGATAGTCCGGGCGCACACCTTCATCCTGCAGCACTCGCTGCAAGCGGCGGCCGAGGTAGTCGGTGGACAGCCCGCCGAACAAGGCCGAGTCCACGCCCAAGCGGCGCAAACCGACGGCGACGTTGAACGGCGAGCCGCCAGCAATCGCCTTGAAATTTACCTTCGAGGCCAGACCGCTGGTGTCGTCTTCACTGAAAAAATCAAACAGGGCTTCGCCACACACCAAATACATAATTGTTTGCTCTTTATAGGGTTGCGACATGCTGTTGATAGCGTTCATAGGCCTGCTGGAACGCCGCGACGTTGGCGGCAATCGGCAGGGTTTCACTGCTTGAGTCGAGTTTCACGCAGCGCTGGCACAGATCGGCGAGGGTATCTTCGTGGCCGTTCGACCAGGATTTGCACCACGCCGCTTGAATCGCTGCGCCCAAGGCTGCGGCTTCACTTTGTTCGGTACAGATCACCGGGGTGTTCATGATGTCGGCGACGATCTGCCGCCACACCGCACTTTTCGAACCGCCGCCGATCAGGCAAATGCTGCGGCTTTGTAAACCATTCTGGCGGAGCAAATCCAGCCCGTAGCGCAAACCGAAGGTGGTGCCTTCGACGGCGGCGCGGCACAGATTGGCCTGGGTCAGGTTGTCCAGCGTCAAGCCGTGCAGGCTGCCGGTGGCGTGGGGCAAGGCGGGCACCCGTTCACCGTTGAGGAATGGCAGCATGCTCACGCCGTCAGCGCCGATGGGAGCCTGGGCGACGAGGTCGTTGAACTGTTGCAGGTCGAGGTCGAACAGCTCGCGGATCGCGCCGGTGGCGTTGGTCAGGTTCATCGTGCAGATCAGCGGCAACCATCCGCCGCTGGACGAGCAGAACGTCGCGACCGAGGCGTCCGGGCTGACTTTTGGTACCTCGGAATAGGCGTAGACCGTGCCGGAAGAGCCGAGGCTCATGGTGATCGCGCCGGGCTGAATGTTGCCGGTGCCGATGGCGCCCATCATGTTGTCGCCGCCGCCGCTGGAGACCAGCGCATTGGGGTTGAGGCCGAGGTGTTCGGCGATGGCCGGGAGGATGGTGCCGACAGATTGATGCGCATCGATCAACTCAGGCAGTGCGGCTTGCAGGCGTCCGCTGGCGTCGATGTCGCGCAGCAGCTGCAAGTCCCACTGGCGGGTGCGCACGTTGAAATAGCCGGTGCCGGAGGCGTCGCCGTATTCGCTGCAGGCGCGGCCGGTGAGCCAGAAGTTCAGGTAGTCGTGCGGCAGCAAAATGCGTGCGATGCGTGAGAACACCACGGGGTGCTGTTCTTTGGTCCAGAGCAGTTTCGACACCGTGTAGCCCGGCGCGATAACCACGCCGAGGCGTTCCAGTGAACCTTTTTCACCGCCCAGATGAGTGAGCAGACGGTCGTTTTCGGCGCTGGTTTCGGTGTCGCACCAGAGCTTGGCCGGGCGCAGCACTTCACCTTGATCATCGAGCAGGACCAGACCGTGCTGCTGGCCGGAGACGCCGATGCCGAGGATCGCCTGACCGTCGACATTCGCCGCCAGCAATGCCTGGCGGGTAGCGATGGCGAAGGCGTCCAGCCATTGCTGGGTGTCTTGTTCGCGGCGACCGTTGGCGCCGCTGATCATCGTGTGGGCGGCGGCGCCCTGGCCGAGGACTTGACCGCTGACGGCGTCGAGGATGATGGCTTTGGTGCCTTGGGTGCCGCAGTCGATGCCTAGGAAGAGTTGTTGTTTTGTCATTAGCACTCCAGGACCGCTCGTTCCCACGCTCTGCGTGGGAATGCCTCATTGGACGCTCTGCGTCTGCTGTTGGATGGGACGCGGAGCGTCCCGGGCTGCATTCCCACGCAGAGCGTGGGAACGATCAGGCTGCGAGAATCTTTTCCAGCGTCCGCGTCACACCTTCTTCGCGCAAACTGTTGCAGCACCACTCAAACGCCGCGACAAACTCCGCCGAACGCGGTATCGCCGTGCCGAAAATCTCTTCGACCGCCAACAACCGCTGAGTGATTAAAGCATCGTCCGCCACCAACGCCTGACAAAACGCCGCGCGCGGATCAGGAATCGAATAGGTGTCACCATTCTCATCCACCCCCTTCAAATACAACGCCCACGCCGCCACCACCAACGCCGCACGTTTAGTCTCCTGCCCATCAGCAATCAAGCGGTTGATGGTAGGAATAGTGAACTTGGGAAACTTCGACGAGCCGTCCGAACACACTCGCTCCAACTGATCGGCAATCGCCTGATTGGAAAACCGCGCCACCAGCGTGTTTTTGTAATCCGTCAGATCAATGCCGGGCACCGGCGCCAGTTGCGGGGTCACGTCCAGATCCATATAAACGCGCATGTAGCGCACGAACAGCGGGTCGTTCATGGTCTCGTGAACAAACCGGTAACCCTTCAAAAAGCCCAGATAGGTCAGCGCCAGGTGGCTGCCGTTGAGCAGTTTGATTTTCATCTCTTCGTAGGGCGAAACATCGTCGGTGAACTGCACACCGACCTTTTCCCACGCCGGGCGGCCATTGACGAATTTATCCTCCAGCACCCATTGCACAAACGGCTCGCAGACCACCGGCCAAGCATCGTCGACGCCGTGTTTATCGGCCAGTTGCAGGCGATGCGCGGTGCTGGTCATCGGCGTGATGCGGTCGACCATGGCGTTGGGGAAACTGACGTTGGCGTCGATCCAGCTGCACAGATTGCTGTTACGCAGCGTGGCAAAGGCCAGCAGCGCCTTGCGGGTCACGGCGCCGTTGTGCGGCAGGTTATCGCAGGACATCACGGTAAATGCCGGAATGCCCGCCGCCCGGCGCTTTTCCAGGGCCGCACACAGGAAACCGAATACGGTTTTCGGTGCGTTCGGATGGGTAAGGTCATGCTGAATTTGCGGCAAGTGCGCCATGAACTCGCCGTTGCTGTCGTCGATGCAATAACCGCCCTCGGTGATGGTCAGCGAGACGATGCGGATTTGCGGATCGGCGAGTTTGTCGATCAATGCCTGAGCGCCGTCCTCGGCCAGCAGCATGTCGCGAATCGCGCCGATCACGCGGACTTCGGTGTCGTCGCTGTCGCCGAGTTCGAACAGCGTGAACAGGTAATCCTGCTCCTTGAGATCGTCGCGGGCGCGGCGGTCTTCGGCGCGCAGGCCGACGCCGCAAATCGCCCAGTCGAGCGCTTCGCCGGTGTTCATCAGGGCATCGGTGTAATACGCCTGATGTGCGCGATGGAAGCCGCCGACGCCGATGTGGGCGATGCCCTGGCGGGTCTCGCTGAGGCTGTAGGCCGGTAGTTGTACTTCGGCGGCCAGACGATGGAGATTCTGTTGGTTGAGTTTCATCGGGAATTCTCGAAGTCAGGCCGCAGCGCGCAGCGGACGGGTCAATGCGACACCTTGGGCATCGAATAAATGGCACTGAGCCGCGTCGAGGTGCAGGCTCAGTTGTTCACCGTAACGGCTGGCCAGATCACCGCGCACGCGCATGGTCAGGGCTTCGCCGGCGTTTGTGGTGACGTGGCAGAAGGTGTCGCTGCCCAGTCGTTCACTGACGTCGGCGGTGACTTGCAGGGAGCAGTCGCCCGGTTGCGCCAGTTCCAGATGTTCCGGGCGAATACCGAGGGTCACGGCACTGCCGACACTGAGGTTGGCGGCATTGAACGGCAGGGTGATGCGCGTACCGGCGTCCAGCGAGACTTCGCAGCTCTGGCCATCGACGCGGGCGATTTTACCTTTGAGGAAACCCATTTTCGGCGTGCCGAGGAACCCCGCGACGAACAGGTTCGCCGGGTTGTGATACAGGTCCAGTGGCGAGCCGACCTGTTCGATCTTGCCGCCATTGAGTACCACGACTTTGTCGGCCATGGTCATCGCTTCGACCTGATCGTGGGTCACGTAGATCATCGTCGCTTGCAGGTCTTTGTGCAGGCGCAGCAGTTCCAGGCGCATCTGCACGCGCAGCGCGGCGTCGAGGTTGGACAGCGGTTCGTCGAAGAGGAAGATTTTTGGATTACGCACGATGGCGCGACCGATCGCAACGCGCTGGCGCTGGCCACCGGAGAGCTGTTTTGGCTTGCGTTCAAGCATCGGCCCGAGTTCGAGAATCCGCGCCGCTTCGCCGACTTTCTTCTCGACTTCGGCTTTCGGCACGCCGGCCAGATCGAGGGCGAACGACATGTTCTTTTTCACGGTCATGTGCGGGTACAGCGCGTAGGTCTGGAACACCATCGCCAGATCGCGCTTGGCCGGGCTGACTTCGGTGATGTCACGGCCATCCAGTTCGATGGTGCCGTCGCTGACTTCTTCCAGACCGGCGATCAGGCGCAGCAGGGTGGATTTGCCGCAACCCGACGGGCCGACGAAGACCACG
Source organism: Pseudomonas sp. B21-041 (assembly GCF_024748675.1). Taxonomy (NCBI): domain Bacteria; kingdom Pseudomonadati; phylum Pseudomonadota; class Gammaproteobacteria; order Pseudomonadales; family Pseudomonadaceae; genus Pseudomonas; species Pseudomonas sp. B21-041. The sequence goes on along the minus strand of NZ_CP087175.1, from coordinate 3,408,803 downwards.
AATTCCTTGTCGTTCACTTCAAGGTCGATGCCTTTGATGATGGAGAAACCTTCGAAGCCTTTTTGCAGATTCTTGATTTTCAGGTTGGCCATGATGATGGGCCTCCGCATTGTTGTTTTTTTAAGATCAAAAGATCGCAGCCTGCGGCAGCTCCTACAGGAGGACGGCATGCTTTATGTAGGAGCTGCCGAAGGCTGCGATCTTTTGCTTTTCAATGTTCATTTCACGGCGCCGAACGAGAGGCCGCGCACCAGTTGCTTCTGGCTGATCCAGCCGAAGATCAGGATCGGCGCACATGCCAGGGTCGAGACCGCCGACAACTTGGCCCAGAACAAACCTTCCGGGCTTGAATACGAGGCGATCAGCGCAGTCAACGGCGCGGCCTTCGACGAGGTCAGGTTCAGTGACCAGAAGGCCTCGTTCCAGCACAGAATCAGCGACAGCAGCACGGTCGAGGCGAGGCCACCCTTGGCGATCGGCAGCAGCACGCGAACCATTTCCTGCCACAGCGTGGCGCCGTCGAGGCGGGCGGCTTCGAGGATGTCTTTGGGGATGTCCTTGAAGTAGGTGTAAACCATCCACACCACGATCGGCAGGTTGATCAGCGTGTAGATCACGATCAGTGCGATGCGCGTGTCGAGCAGGCCGAAGCTTTTCGCCAGCAAGTAGATTGGCATCAGCACGCCCACCGGCGGCAGCATCTTGGTCGAGAGCATCCACAGCAGCGTGCCTTTGGTGCGCTGGGTTTCGTAGAACGCCATCGAGTACGCCGCCGGCACCGCGATCAGCAGACAAAGGGCCGTAGCACTGAAAGAAATCACCACCGAGTTCCAGGCGAAACTGAAGTAATCGCTGCGCTCATTGATGTGCAGGTAGTTCTCCAGCGTCGGCGTGAAGATGAATTGCGGCGGCGTGGCGAACGCGTCGATTTCGGTTTTGAAACTGGTCATCACCATCCAGAAGATCGGGAAGAAAATCACGATCGCGATGGCCCAGGCCAGGGTGCCGAGCAGCAGGCTTTGCAGCCGGCGGGATTGTTGAAGAGTCATGGCAGGCCTCAGGCTTTGTCAGTCAGGTTTTTGCCGATCATCCGCACCAGAATGATCGCGGCGATGTTGGCGATGACCACGGCAATCAAGCCGCCCGCCGAGGCCATGCCGACGTCGAACTGCACCAGCGCCTGGTTGTAGATCAGGTAGGCGAGGTTGGTCGAGGCGTAGCCGGGGCCGCCGTTGGTGGTGGTGAAAATCTCGGCGAACACCGACAGCAGGAAGATCGTTTCGATCATCACCACCACGGCAATTGGTCGCGCCAGATGCGGCAGGGTCAGGTGCCAGAAGATTGCGACCGGCCCGGCGCCGTCAAGGCGTGCGGCTTCCTTCTGTTCCTGGTCGAGGGACTGCATGGCCGTCATCAGAATCAGGATCGCGAAGGGCAGCCATTGCCACGAAACAATGATGATGATCGACAGCAGCGGGTAGTGAGCGAGCCAATCCACCGGTTGCGCGCCGAACAGCTTCCAGACGTAAGCGAGGATCCCCGAGACCGGATGGAAAATCAGGTTCTTCCAGATCAACGCACCGACCGTGGGCATGATGAAGAACGGCGAAATCAGCATGACCCGGACGATGCCGCGACCGAGGAATTCGCTCGCTTCAAGCAACGCACTGATGAGTACGCCGAGCACCACGCTGATCAACAACACGCTGCCGACCAGCAGCAAGGTGTTGGTCGCACCGGGCATGAAACCCGAATCTGTCAGGAAGTATGTGAAGTTCTCCAACCCCACGAACTGGTTTTCACCGGGGTAGAGCAGGTTGTAGCGGATCATCGAGAAGTAAATGGTCATGCCCAGCGGCACGATCATCCACAGCAGCAACAGGGCCACCGAAGGGCTGACCAGAAACCAGCCGGGATTGCGTACGCGGACTTTGCGCGCAGGCTGCGACAGGTCGATGTGGGCTTTGGCAGTTGAAGTATTCATGGCGATCACAACCGAGTCATACAGACCTATGGAGATCTAATGTAGGAGTGAGCCTGCTCGCGATGGCGGTGTGTCAGTCACCGTCTGTTTCAGATTGAAAACCGCCATCGCGAGCAGGCTCACTCCTACAAAAGGCAGGAGCGAGCTTTGCGGGTTACTTGGGATAACCGGCGCGCTTCATCTCGCGTTCAGTGGTTTGCTGTGCAGCAGCCAAGGCTTGATCCACCGTGGTCTGGCCGATCAGCGCCGCCGAGAACAGCTTGCCGACCTGCGTCCCCACTGCCTGGAACTCAGGAATGGTCACCAGTTGAATGCCGATGTACGGCACCGGTTTTAGCGTTGGCTTGCTCGGGTCAGCCGCTTTCAGCGATTCGAGCGTGACCTTGGCAAACGGCGCGGCGCTCATGTAGGCATCGCTGTAGGTCGAGGCGCGGGTGCCTGGCGGTACGTTGGCGATGCCGTCAGTTTTGGCCACCAGTTCGCCATATTCTTTGGAGGTTGCCCAGGCGCTGAATTGCTTCGCGGCGTCTTTGGCTTTGGAACTGGTCGGAATCGCCAGCGCCCACGAGTACAGCCAGGCCGAGCCTTTGTCAGTCACTTGATGCGGGGCGAAGGTGAAGCCGACGTGATCGGCAACCTTGCTCTGGGTCTTGTCGGTGACGAACGAGCCGGCGACGCTGGCATCGACCCACATCGCGCATTTGCCGCTGTTGAACAGTGCGAGGTTTTCGTTGAAACCGTTGCTGGAAGCGCCCGGCGGGCCGGATTTCTTCATGGTGTCGACATAGAAGTTCAGCGCGTTTTTCCACTCAGGGCCGCTGAATTCCGGTTTCCACTGCTCATCGAACCAGCGCGCGCCATAGGCGTTGGCGACGGTGGTGATCAGCGCCATGTTCTCGCCCCAGCCGGCCTTGCCGCGCAGGCAGATGCCGTACTGTTCCTTGTCCTTTTTCGTGAGCTTTTCGGCGAAACCGGCAATCTCTTCCCAGGTCGGACGCTCGGGCATGGTCAGGCCGGCATCCTTGAACAGGTCGGTGCGGTAATAGGTGATCGAACTTTCCGCGTAGAACGGCAGGGCGTACAGCGAACCCTTGACCGACAGGCCTTCACGCACCGACGGGAACACATCGTCGAGGGCGTAACTGGCCGGCAGATCCTTCATCGGTTCGAGCCAGCCTTTGGCGCCCCACAGTGCCGCTTCGTACATGCCGATGGTCAACACGTCGAACTGACCGCCCTGAGTGGCGATGTCGGTGGTCAGGCGTTGGCGCAGGACGTTTTCTTCGAGCACCACCCAGTTGAGCTTGATGTCCGGATGCTCGGTCTCGAAGGTTTTCGAGAGCTTTTGCATGCGGATCATGTCGCTGTTGTTGACGGTGGCGATGGTCAGGGTCTGGGCGCCAAGGCTGACGCTGCTGAGGGTCATGCAGGTGAGGGCAAGCAGAGCTTTTGCAGTCGGTTGCATCGTGCACTCCTTTTCTGCACCCGGAGGGTTACAGAAGGACAGTTATTGTTTTTGTGTCTTCCTGTGCAGGAAGAATGTGCGCTGATTACAGCCTTCAATCGCAGGACTGACAAATCATCCCTAGCACTTTTATCGATACTTTTTTGCACTGGGCATTTGTGGGGCGAACGCAGGGCAGGGCTTTTCAGCGAGGGGGCGCTATCGAATGCGTACAGGTTTCAGGACGCCACATAGCATCTGTAGGAGTGAGCCTGCTCGCGATGGCGTCGTGTCAGCTTGCAATTTTGTTAGCTGATACACCGCTATCGCGAGCAGGCTCACTCCTACAGGGGAAAGTTGTTTTGTCAGTGATGGTTTTGTTCAGTCAGGCGCTGCACGGCGAGCCGTCGGTAATGCGAGGGCGTCATACCCTTGAGCTGCTGAAAGCGCCGATTGAAGTTGGAAATATTGTTGAATCCGGACTCGAAACACACGTCGGTCACCGGTTTGTCGCCATCAGCCAGCAATTCGCAAGACTTGCTGATACGCAGCCGATTGACGAACTCGATGAAATTGCGCCCGGTGGCCTGTTTGAATACGCGACTGAAATAGGTCGGCGTCATGCCCAGGTGCTCGGCGACTTCTTCCAGCGAAATGTCGCGGGCGTAATGACTGAAGATGTAATCGACGGCCCGGTTGGTGCGATCGATATTGTGTTCGTCGGCCAGTTGCGGGGTGGTGGCGCCGGACAACAGCTGGAAATCATCACTGGCGGCCAGCAGCTCCATCAGGATAAAAAAGTGCCCGAGGCGGGTGATGCCCTTACTGTCGGCAATGCGCTGCATCAGCGTCATGGCCTGGCGGATCGTGCGCTTGCAGCGAAATTCGATGCCGTACTGCGCGCGCTCCAGCAAGGGCGCCAGGGTTTTCAGTTCGGCGAACACTTGGTGGCCACTCTCGAACAACTCGTCAGTGAAGTTCACCAGCATGTCACGCTTCTCCACGACCTCGTCTTCGGCCACCTGACTGATCCAGTTATGCGGCAGGTTGGGGCCGGTGAGAAACAGGGTTTCGGGGTAAAAGTTGCCGATGTAGTCGCCGATGAACACCTTGCCTGAGCTGGCCACGATCAAGTGCAGTTCGTATTCCTTGTGGAAATGCCAGCGCACCAGTGGGCACGGAAAACCGTGCTGGCGGTAGATGATGGACAACCCGTTATGGTCATCCATCAACTCGTACGAGGGGTCGGTCACGCGGGCGGTTCGGGTCATGGCCTGAGTACTTTTTCATGATCGCCAGGTGATCATGCCTCGTTTGCCGTGTGGTGCGCCAGCCTCGTTCAAGCCGGCTGTTGGTGGAGGGGCATTCTGGACTTCTCGATGGCTTTCTCCACATTGGCCTGTTGGCAAAAAAACACCACTTTCGAATTTTTAATGAAGTCGAAGTTAATGATATTGCACTTTTTTGCCCAGTCTGATTTTACGGGATCAAACCAGTTGTCCAGATTATTGAGAATACGCAAAGGGCCGCTGGCGATATAACAAGTTGCGCTCAGAGACCAAGGACGCAAGTGGCTGATGGAAGTGCCCATGACTTCTTTTATATAGCCGTGCAACTGGTGGGTGGTCACCAAGGTCTGGTTGATCCATTTATGATTGATTTGTGCCTGGAACCGGCTGTCTCGGGTTTCCCATGTCATCGGCGCGGCAACCAGGACTCGCTGTAGTCGGCTGACTTTTTTAAGTTGGCCTAGTGTCAGGTGGCGGTTTTCGGCAGGAATCATGTGTTGGCCAAAATGCTCGAGCATCAACTGTTTGAATTCAGCGTGGTTGAATTGCGCGTTGCCATTTGTCAATTCGTGGAAGTCAAGAATGATGAACTCATCGAAGCTGCGCTCAAGAAATGCCTTGACGTCGCGGATCAGATCGCCGAGATGGCGCGAAGATGTAAAGCCGTTGTGCTGGAAGCGAAATCTCTCAAGCCCTTGTGCCTGAGCGTCGTACAGCAGGCGTACATCAAGTGCCCGGGAGCCGCGATTGAGTTGCGCATAAAAGGGGATGTCCTGGCATGCCAGCCAGAGGCTCCCGGGAAGCTGAGCGTAGGAGGCTTCCAGGTCGCAGCCTGCATTGTGTGTGCCCGGTAAGGTCAACTCATTGAGAGACAAGTTATCAATCTGTGGTGTGTTGACCATCCATTGATGGGGTTGGAAATCATGAAAGTTCATGGTGTATATCCTGCGTGGATAGTGATTTAAAGTTATATGAGTGCGCGCGCAGGATGTTTATAGAGTCAAGTTCGTATTTGGCCAATCGCTGTTTGAATGCAAGTTATGTAGAGGCCCGGTTTAAGTCTTGGTTTGCTGTGGTGTTGCGGTTTTTTGCTTCAATCCATTGCGCCATATATTGAGTGCTTTTGTGCGCGTGATGGCGCAGCATGCTGCCGGTGAAGTTGTTGTTTCTGAGTGTTTGCAAGTGCTGCTGGCAGTGCCGAAGTTTCTCAATAAGTGCCGGTCCGTGTATCGCTTGTTGGTAGCGCTCGGTGAGTAGCTGGGTTCCCGCCAGACAAGCTTCTTGCCAACGCGCCTCGTCCTTGTAAAGCGCCACGGCAGTGTTGGCGAGCTCGATTGCGCTGTTTGAAATGGAACCGGGCCAAGTGTGATCACCCTGCATTGCCTCAGCACCAACCGGCGTCGTGACGCTGGGTGTACCGCACAGCATGGCGTCGACCAGTTTGCCCTTGATCCCGGCACCAAAGCGCAAAGGCGCCAGGCACACCCGCGCAGCAGACATCACCTGCAACGCATCTTCGGCCCAGTTCATGATGTGGAAGCCTTCGCTGGCGTTATGCAGCGCCGTGGCTTTGGGCGGCGTGTAGGCGCCGTAGATATGCAATTGGGCCTGGGGCAACTGTTGGCGAATCAGCGGCCAGATGGTGCTCTTCATCCACAGCACGGCATCCCAGTTGGGCGCATGGCGGAAGTTGCCGATGCTCAAGAAGTTCGCCCGTTCTGCAAATGCTACCGGCTCAGCCGTCGGCGGGTCGATCATCAGCGGGCACCAGTGCAGCAATTGCCGAGGCAAGCCGAACTGCTCGATCAGCAGTTCGATTTCCACTTCGGAGATCATCAGGTTCAGATCGCAACGATACAACGCGGCAATTTCGCGTCTGGCCAGATCGCTCTCGGCCATCAGTTCGAACTCGTCGCGCAAGGCCGGGGCAAATACATCACTGAAATCATTCTGGTCCGGATTTACCTTGAGGCGAGACTTGAGCCGTTGGTGGCGCGCATGCCGCAGACTTTGCAGGTCGGAAGTTTCCAGCACGCGCAGTGCCTGAGGGCATTGTTTTTCAACCCGCCAGCCGAACTGTTCTTCCATCATGAACTGGTCAAACAACACAATGTCCGGCGCCAGTTCACTGATGAAGTGGTCAAAGCTGCTGTTGTTGAGTTCGATGGCCACTTCGCAGATGCCGAGTGCAGCAAGATCTGCTTTGTGCTCGCCGGGGCCGGCCGGGCTGCTGAAGGTAATGTCCCAGCCTTGTTGCAGGAAGGTTTCGAGGATCTGCATGACGTGCCCGCTCGCCGCTGAGGAGCGCGGTTCTGGCCAGACGTATCCGATGACCAGGACTTTGGTGGCGGGAGGCTGAATCATGCGAGTTTTTCCTGTGCAGCAAACGAGGGATGCGATGAAGGCGCAATTAAACCATGGCAGGGGCGGTATTTAACACTGTTATCAATATGCTTGGGCTTTACGGTAAAAATGCAGGTGAGAGGGTTGTTCTGCTATTGATTAATGTAATTGTTGTGCAAGATTTGCTAATGGTTATTAGCTTTATAAGTGTGCGGCAGTATTGATAGTTTCGCTTGCGCCACAGTCGTTGAAAGATGCGGTCCGCGTTTTAGTATTGTGCGCAGGAGACTATATGAACAATCAACTATCCGGGCTTTATGCCGGCTCCGAAGAATCGTTATTGTGGTTGCTGGACCCTTTGGCAGATGCCGATGAGACGCCAGTATTGTCGAGGGCGAGAAACGCCAGTTCGGTCTTGTCGTCAGGGGATGTCGTGGAAGGCGTCAATGTAAAAGAGCTGGCTCAGGAGATACTGCAAGGGTGTGCCGCAGTTATGGATGAGGTGAGTTTTGATCCTGCTCATTTCATTCGCGAGCGTATTGATGAAACTGTATTGGAAATTGTCATTGAAGACGATGTTCGCAAGCGTATTCAGCATGATTCCGCTGTCAGCGTTAAGTATTACGAGTTGGAAGCGCCCAAGCGCAGCGACTCGCTCCAAGGAGAGAAAAAAGCGGTTGTCTGGAAAGAAAAAGCATTCACTCTCGCAGAAATCTGCACTGACTATCACGTGCGTGTTCTCAAAGGACTCTATGGAGTGACCATACAGTGGCCTTCCTATTATCCGCAGAAACTCAGGGAGGTGTTCAATGATGCGGATTATCAAGAGGACTTTAAACAGTATGTAAAAGATAACTTGCGATCGCCTGCGGTTAGCGCATTTGGCCGCTTATTGAAAAAAACAGAGCTGAACAAGTTGGTCGTGGAATTCATCAAGAGTGGTGATCGCTCCCTGGATGATCAAGTCATCGCTTTCGAGTATCTCAAAGGCATGATTCCACCACGCTTGCTTAACTTGCACAGCGATCCTGATTTGAATGTAGATAACGCTGTTTTTATCGGACGAAGCAATCTGGACCGTGGCCTGGTGTTTTTCCTGGGGGAAGACAGTGCGGCCTTCGAGTTTCCCGCCGGACATGATGCCCGTGGGCGTTTTGTTGAAAATAACCAAGACTTCCAGAAGCGCCTGCTCAAGCGCGTGCCGTTACGCGATCAACAGAAACCGTATGTTCGTGATTTCAAATATCGCGGCGCAGAATTTCCCGTGTTCGTCACCCGTGCCAACTACCGGGAATTGGTATTTCGATCCAGTTCGGATATCGGTCAGGATTTGTTCGATCGTCAAATCGCGCGGGCACTTGCCGACATCGATACGCTCGTTTCAACGGAAGCCGAACGCTGGACCGATTTTGCATTGGAGGCGGCCGGTTATCTCCTGCAATGTGTTGCGTTTGCCGCCTCGTTGCCTTACGGCGGAACGGCGGCATTCGCGTCTGCTCCGATTCGCATGCTGATTCCTTTTCTCCTGGGACTCGGGGCTTCCGCGACCGATTTGATTCGTGCAGAGATATCGGATGATCCTTCCGAGACCGAGCGGTTGCGGATCAACGCCGCGATCGGTTTGCTGGCCGAACTTGCAGGCCCGATAGCCGAAAGGCTGATCGGCAAGACATTGTCGCTTGCGCTCAAGAGAGACGTGGGGCGCCGGGTGCTCCAGGCGCTCAAAAACAGCAATCGGCCTTCGGTCTTTCGCCGCTCGGCGACACGGCTGCGTCAACAGTTGGCGAGCACGACAGGAAAAGAGATTCCAGACGCAGCCAAAGGCTTGCTAGTTGCCGGTTATCTCGCCGAGTTGTCAGGCGGCCCGAACGTAGCGCAAAAGCTGGCAACGGAGACGCGGGTCATCCGCTTGTCCGGTCCCGAAAAGGGCTTTGTTTATCAGGGGTTCGTCTTTCGGGGAGACATGCGAGACCCTTCACTCATCTTTCAGAAGGGATTTACCCAGCGCGCACCGATCAAGCACCTCGATCAGATCAACGGTTTGAAGGGGGGATATGGCGGCGCTCATGACGCACTCAGTCCTGATGGCGCGGGTATTTCCACCTCGGCATTCTATAAAAAGGACGGGGCGGGAGCCTTTGTCTATGGGGGACAGAAGGGTGGATTTACCTATTTCATCGACGCACGGCAAGTGGAAGGCTTTCATTTATACGCCAACACCGAACTGGCTTTTCGCCCCAACTCAGGCTTGAAAACCCTGCCACCGCTGGAGATCAATTATGGCGTTGACCTACCACCGGGTCTGATTCTGGGCGCCTATGACCCGGCCGGCAACTTCATCGCCAATCCCAAAGCGATCAATCGGGCCATTGCGGCGAGTGAAATCAACCCGCTGGCGGGAGCGGGCCGGGATGTGGGCAACAAATTACGTCAGCCATTTGCTGACGGAGAGTTGTTGTCCCCCGTCGATTTCGGCAACGAAGCGCTGAACGCGCAGGAAGCGCTTGTGATGGCGGCTCAGTCTGCGTCGGAGGGCATGCGACCTGCGACAGGGAAGGTTGATAGCAGTGATATCAGTGCCTTCCGGGAGCGGCAGAACGCTAAACGAGATCGCTTGAACGCGAGAAACTGACACCTCAGGAAACCTCTGCCAGTTCGCGGTAAAGTATTTTGCCGATGAAAAAATGGCAATCGTGCGCCGGACTGGCATCCATGGGCTCGACAAAAACGAGTGTTGCGGGTGCACTGGCAACGGCTGAGGTAAGCAAATATCAATATGCAGAAGTCGCACAAAGCTATTCCGTGAGCGATACGCTTGATGTACCTATTGAAGAATGCTTTTGACTTTGTCGCGTAATTGATCGATGGAAAATGGCTTGCCGATTACGTGCATGTCAGCAGGGGCGTCAATGTTTTCGGCATAACCACTGGCAAACAGAATCGGCAGGGCGGGGCGCAGTTTTCGTGCTTCGCCTGCCAGTTCGCGGCCATCCATGCCAGGCAAACCGACATCGGTCATCATCAGGTCAACCTCTTTGGTGGCGTCCTGGAGAACCTCCAGAGCCTGTTCGCTCCCATCTGCTTCGAGCACCTTGAACTCCAGCTCCTCCAGCACATCGACGATCAGCATGCGCACGATGTCGTCGTCTTCTACGACAAGGATGGTGGGGGCGGGGGTAGACATATTAAGGCTCTCGAAAGTCAGTTCAGGGTCGCCGGTCGATCAAAAGTGCCGGGCTCTTTCATCAGTAAGTGGCGCAGTGCCACAAGTTCCCTGCCCGAGACAAAAAAAGCATAGCCGCAGACGGGGCCGCAAGGATAACTGTTCAAGGCTGTAAAGGTGCTGGTGCATGTAGGAATTTGCAGCGAAACGTGTGAGAAAAATGGATCCACGCCGTCGTTTTGGGGCAAACTGCCGGTTTTTCAACAGTTCGACAAGGCTGCCCCATGTCCTCTCCGTCTACGGTTGATGAGCAACGGTTTCGCAAACTCCTGAGTCGCAACATCAGTCTGCCTTTGGGCGTCGGTGTGCTCAGTGCCGTGTTCTTTGTGTCGCTGATCACTTATCTGCTGTCAGTAATCCAGTGGGTGGAGCACACCGACCGGGTGATCAATAACGCCAACGAAGCGGTGAAGCTGACCGTGGACCTTGAAACCGGCATGCGTGGTTTCCTGCTCAGCGGCGACGAGCATTTCCTCGATCCGTACGAAACGGCCAAGCCGCGCATCGCGGTGGCGCTCAATACCTTGCTCGAATTGACTGCCGACAACCCGGTGCAAACCGATCGTCTGCGCCGTCTGCAAGCTTTGCAGGTTGAGTGGTCCAATTACGCCCAGTCGATGATCGATCTGCAGCGCTCCAGTGGCGATTACCGGGGCGCGGTCAAGGCCGGACGCGGCAAACGCCTGACGGACGAGATCCGCAAGCAATTCGAAGACGTTATCGAGACCGAACAGGTCCTGCGCACCACGCGTAATGAAGACGTGCGCCGCACCACGATCTGGAGCATCAGCCTCTATCTGGTGTTCATTGCCGGTATCAGTGGCTTGCTGGCCTATATCGGCCGGCGTGATCTGGTCAACCTGTCGACCAACTACAGCGCCAACCTTGCCGCCCAACAAGCCAGTGCCGAACGTCTCGAGCAGCAGGCGTGGTTGCGCAATGGTCAGACCGAACTGGCCGAGCAGGTGCTGGGGCAACTGACACTGAATTTGCTGGGGCGCAATATTCTGCAATTCTGCGCGCAATACCTCGGCACCGCCGTGGCCGCACTGTATGTGCGTGAAGAACACGGCGGCCTCAAGCGTGTGGCCACTTACGGTTTCTCCCGCGAGCAGGAAGAACAAGATCAGTCGATCTACAGCGGCGAAGGCATTGTTGGCCAAGTGGCGCAGCAGGCGCGGTTGATCCGTCTGGATTCGGTACCGTCGGACTACTTCAAAGTCAGCTCCGGGCTGGGCGAGGGCTTGCCGCACAGTGTGCTGGTGGTGCCGACCAGTGATGACGACCGCGTCAATGGCGTGATCGAACTGGGTTTCCTGCGTCCGCTCTCGGATCGCGATATCGAACTGCTGGAACTGATTGCCGGCAATATCGGCACCTCCATCGAAGCCGCGCGCTACCGTCAGCGTTTGCAGGAAGTGCTGGCGGAAACCCAGCAACTCAACGAAGAGTTGCAGGTGCAGCAGGAAGAGTTGAAAACCGCCAACGAAGAACTGGAAGAGCAGTCGCGGATTCTCAAGGAATCCCAGGCGCATCTGGAAACCCAGCAAGTCGAACTGGAACAGACCAACGAGCAACTTGCCGAACAGGCGCAGACGCTGGCCGAACAACGCGACGCCATGGATCTGAAAAACACCGAACTCAATCAGGCTCAGGTACAACTCGAAGAGCGCGCCGAAGAGCTTCAACGCTCGAGCAAGTACAAGTCCGAATTCCTCGCCAACATGTCCCACGAACTGCGCACGCCGCTGAACAGTTCGCTGATTCTGGCCAAGTTGCTCGCGGAGAACCCACAGGACAACCTCAGCGCCGAACAGGTCAAGTTTGCCGAGTCGATTTACTCCGCCGGCAACGATCTGCTCAACCTGATCAACGACATTCTGGACATCTCCAAGGTCGAGGCGGGCAAGCTCGAAGTGATTCCGGAGAACACCAGCGTGGCGCGTCTGGCCGATGGTCTGCGCAGCGTGTTCGAACCTTTGGCGGCAGACAAACAGCTGACCTTCAGCGTCGATGTGCAACCTGGCGCACCGGGCATGCTCTACACCGACCGTCAGCGGCTGGAGCAGGTGATCAAGAACCTGCTGTCCAACGCCGTGAAGTTCACCGAGAAGGGCGCGGTCAGCCTGACCGTCGCTGGCCAGCCGGATGATCGGGTCGCGTTCATCGTGCGCGATTCGGGTATCGGCATCGCCGCCGACCAGCAGGAAAGCATTTTCGAAGCCTTCCGCCAGGCCGACGGCACCACCAACCGCAAGTACGGCGGCACCGGTCTGGGCCTGTCGATTTCGCGGGATCTGGCGACCTTGCTTGGCGGTTCGATCAGCGTCAGCAGCACACCGGGGCAGGGCAGTGTGTTCACATTGCTGTTGCCGCAGCAGTTCAACGAGTCCAATGAAGTTGCGTTCGCACCGTTGACCTTTACCCCGCCAGCGGCGGTGGCCAGCGCGCCACTGGCGCCGGTTGTTTCGCCGTTGGCGCCGGTGCATATTCCGCGCTTCGCCGATGACCGCAACAAGGCTCCATTCGCCACGCGCTGCATTCTGGTGGTGGAAGACGAGCCGAACTTTGCGCACATCCTCTACGATCTGGCGCATGAACTGGGCTATCAGTGCCTGGTGGCCCATGGCGCGGACGAAGGTTACGACCTCGCCAAAGAGTTCGTGCCGGACGCGATCCTGCTCGACATGCGCCTGCCGGATCACTCCGGCCTCACCGTGCTGCAACGCCTGAAGGAACACGCCGGAACCCGGCACATCCCGGTGCATGTGATTTCCGTCGAGGACCGTGTCGAAGCGGCAATGCACATGGGCGCGATCGGCTATGCGGTCAAACCGACCACCCGCGAAGAGCTCAAGGACGTGTTCGCCCGTCTCGAAGCCAAGCTGACCCAAAAGGTCAAACGCGTGCTGTTGGTCGAGGACGACGATTTGCAGCGCGAAAGCATTGCCCGTCTGATCGGTGACGAAGACATCGAAATCACCGCCGTCGGCCTCGCGCAGGATGCTCTGGAGCTGCTGCGCACGACGATCTACGACTGCATGGTGATCGACCTGAAGTTGCCGGACATGCTCGGCAATGACCTGCTCAAGCGCATGTCCACCGAAGACATCTGCTCGTTCCCGCCGGTTATCGTCTACACCGGGCGCAACCTGACCCGCGATGAAGAGGCCGAACTGCGCAAGTACTCGCGCTCGATCATCATCAAGGGCGCACGTTCGCCAGAGCGCTTGCTGGACGAGGTCACACTCTTTCTGCACAAAGTCGAATCGCAGTTGTCCCATGAACGGCAGAAGATGCTCAAGACCGCGCGCAGCCGCGACAAGGTCTTCGAGGGTCGCAAAGTGCTGTTGGTGGACGACGATGTGCGTAACATTTTCGCCCTCACCAGCGCCCTGGAGACCAAAGGCGCAGTCGTGGTCATCGGCCGTAACGGGCGTGAGGCGATTGAAAGACTCAATGAGGTCGAGGACATCGATCTGGTGTTGATGGACGTGATGATGCCGGAAATGGATGGTTTTGAAGCCACCATTGAAATCCGCAAGGATCCGCGCTGGCGCAAGTTGCCGATCATCGCGGTGACGGCCAAGGCCATGAAAGACGATCAGGAGCGCTGCCTGCAGGCGGGTGCCAATGATTACCTGGCCAAGCCTATCGACCTGGATCGCCTGTTCTCGCTGATTCGCGTGTGGTTACCAAAAATGGAACGCATTTAGTGGAACGCAGTACGCCAGCCGAACGAAACAGTGAAATCGAACTGCGCTTGTTGATTGAGGCGATCTACCTCAAGTACAGCTACGATTTTCGCGATTACTCCGGCGCTTCGATCAAGCGCCGGGTGCAGCACGCGCTGAGCCAGTTCGAGTGCGCGACCATTTCGGCATTGCAGGAAAAGGTTCTGCATGACCCGACAGCGTTCATGCAGTTGCTGCAATTGCTGACGATTCCGGTCAGCGAGATGTTTCGTGACCCGTCGCACTTCCTCGCGATCCGCCGGGAAGTGGTGCCGCTGCTGCGCACTTATCCGTCGATCAAGATCTGGATCGCCGGGTGCAGCACGGGCGAGGAGGTCTATTCGATGGCGATTCTGTTGCGCGAGGAAGGCCTGCTTGATCGCACGATCATCTATGCCACCGATATCAACCCACGCTCGCTGGACAAGGCCAAGCAGGGGATTTTCTCGATGGAGAATGTTCGTGCGTACACCGCCAACTATCAGCAAGCTGGTGGCCAGCGCTCGTTTGCCGACTACTACACTGCAGCGTACGGTTACGCGATTTTCGACAAGAGCCTGTGTGAGAACGTGACCTTCGCCGACCACAGTCTGGCGACGGACAGCGTGTTCTCCGAAACTCAATTGATTTCCTGTCGCAACGTACTGATTTACTTCAACAAGAAACTTCAGGACCGCGCCTTTGGTCTGTTTCATGAATCGCTGTGCCACCGCGGCTTTCTAGTACTGGGCAGCAAGGAAACGCTGGATTTCTCCGGTTACGCGAATCAGTTCGAAGCGCTGGTCAAACAAGAACGGATCTACCGCAAAACATGAACGAGGCCGTGGATTTACCTCGCGTCGACGCAATAGTGGTCGGAGCTTCCGCCGGTGGCGTCGAGGCGCTGCTGAGCCTGCTCGGACCGCTACGCCGAGGCTACAGGTTGCCGATCATTGTGGTCCTGCACCTGCCCGAAGAGCGCCGCAGCCAATTGGCCGAGGTCTTCTCCCGGCGTGTGGAGATGCCGGTGCACGAGGCTGCCGACAAACAGGATATCGTTGCCGGCAACGTGTATTTCGCCACGCCGGGTTATCACCTGTCGGTGGAGCAGGATCGCAGCCTCTCGTTGAGCCTCGAGGAGCGCGTGCATTATTCACGGCCATCGATCGACTATCTGTTTGAATCGGCCGCCGACGCCTACGGTTCTTCCTTGGCCGCTGTACTGCTGACCGGCGCCAATCACGATGGCGCGCGCGGGTTGGCCGAGGTCAAGCGCTGCGGCGGTTTGACCATCGTCCAGGACCCCGAAGACGCGCAAGTCGCCACCATGCCCTTGGCTGCATTGAAGATTCAGCAGCCGGATCATGTCCTACCCATTCACGGCATCGGCCGTCTGCTTGTCGAGCTGGAACGAATCGCATGCTGAGTAATATCCAAGCCAAACTGCTGATCGTCGACGATCTGCCGGAGAACCTGCTGGCGCTCGAAGCGCTGATCAAGCGCGAAGACCGTACCGTCTATAAAGCTCTATCGGCGGATGAAGCGCTGTCGTTGTTGCTGCAACATGAGTTCGCCATGGCCATCCTCGACGTGCAGATGCCGGGCATGAATGGCTTCGAACTCGCCGAGTTGATGCGTGGTACCGAGAAAACCAAGAATATCCCGATCATTTTCGTCAGCGCCGCCGGCCGTGAACTGAATTATGCGTTCAAGGGTTACGAGAGCGGGGCGGTGGACTTTCTGCACAAGCCGCTGGATATCCATGCGGTCAAAAGCAAGGTCAATGTCTTCGTCGATCTGTACCGCCAGAGCAAAGCGCTCAAGCAACAGCTCGAAGCCCTGGAGCAGGCCCGTCGCGAGCAGGAAGCGCTGCTGCAACAACTGCAGAACACCCAGCTGGAGCTGGAGCAGGCCGTGCGCATGCGTGATGACTTCATGTCCATCGTTGCCCACGAAGTGCGGACGCCGCTCAACGGCCTGATCCTCGAAACCCAGTTGCGCAAGATGCACTTGGCTCGGGACAACGCTGCGGCGTTTACCCTCGACAAGATGCACGCCATGGTCGACCGCGATGAGCGGCAGATCAAAAGCCTGATCCGCCTGATCGAAGACATGCTCGACGTGTCGCGCATTCGCACCGGCAAATTGTCGATCCGACCGAGTCGTTTCGATCTGGTGCAACTGGTCAGCAACCTGCTGCAAAACTTTGCGCAACAGATCGAAGCCGCTGAAACCGAAGTGTCGTTTACCGCGCCAGTACCGGTGGAAGGCCATTGGGACGAGTTCCGCATCGAGCAGGTAGTCACCAATCTGCTGACTAACGCTCTGCGTTACGGCGGTCGCAGTCCGATCGAGGTGCGGGTTTACTGTGAAGGTGATGAAGCGCGGATCGAGGTGCAGGACCGTGGCATCGGCATCAGCCAGGACAACCAGAAGCGTATTTTTCAACAGTTCGAACGGGTTTCCGCCAAGACGGTAGTGGCCGGGCTCGGGCTGGGTCTGTTCATTTCCGAGCAGATCGTCGCCGCCCATGGCGGCTCCATCGTCGTCGAGAGTGAAATCAACGAAGGCGCCCTGTTTCGCGTTTGTCTGCCAATCCAGGAAAACGGCAAATCCGACGCAACCTCTGAGTGACCACACGGTCGTATCAGCAGCTATTGACCGAACAAAGGCTTCCCATGAGCGTAGATGCACAAGATGTAGTACTCGTCGTCGAGGACGAACCGGTTATCTTGATGGTCCTGACGGATTACCTGTCAGGGCAGGGGTATCGCGTGTTGCAGGCCGAAAACGGCGAGCAGGCGTTCGAAATTCTTGCGAGCAAGCCACATCTGGACATGTTGATCACCGATTTCCGCTTGCCCGGCGGGATCTCCGGTGTGCAGATCGCCGAGCCGGCCGTTAAGCTGCGCCCGGACCTTAAAGTGATTTTCATCAGCGGTTATCCGCAGGAAATCCGCGAAACCGGCAGCCCGATCACGCGCAAGGCGCCGATCCTGGAAAAGCCGTTCGACCTGGATGTGTTGCAGGAAAAGATTCAGGAATTGCTCGCCTGATATCTGTGTAGGAGCTGCCACAGGCTGCGATCTTTTGATCTTTTTTAACGATCAACATCAAAAGATCGCAGCCTGCGGCAGCTCCTACAGTTTCAGTATTATCAGCTTTTGATCATCTCCCGCACCTTGGCGGTCAGCAGGTCAAACGTGAACGGTTTGGTGATCATCTGCATCCCCGAATCGAGGAACCCGCCACGCACTCCCGCGTGCTCGGCGTATCCGGTGATAAACAGGACCTTCAGACCTGGCCGATATTGTCGACCAACCTCCGCCAGTTGCCGGCCGTTCATGCCCGGCAGACCGACATCACTGATCAGCAGATCGATGCGCTGCGTCGAATTCAGAATCGGCACCGCGCTGTCCGCATCCCAGGCCTCGACGAAGGCATAACCCAACTCACCGAGTACCGCGCAAACCAGCACGCGCACGGCCGGGTCGTCTTCGACGATCAGCACGGTTTCGCCGTCAAGCGCATCCGGCAATTGCGGAATATCGGCGACGGGGCTGGCCAGTTCTTCGCCGCGAAAGCGCGGCAAGTACAGTCTCACTGTGGTGCCTTCATCGATCTCGCTGTCGATCGAGACATGGCCGCGTGACTGCTTGCTGAAACCGTAGATCATCGACAGGCCCAGTCCCGTGCCCTGGCCGATCGGTTTGGTGGTGAAAAACGGATCGAACGCACGGTTGACGACACTTTGAGGCATGCCACTGCCGTTGTCGGTGACACTGAGCATCACGTAATCACCGGGTTCGAGGTTGTTGTAGGCCTCGGTGAATTCGCGCTTGAGCACCTGGTTGCTAGTCTCGACCACCAGTTTGCCGCCGTCGGGCATCGCGTCGCGGGCATTGATCACCAGGTTGAGCAGGGCGCTTTCCAGTTGATTGGGATCCGCCTCCGCAACCCATAGATTGTCGTTGAGGCGCATGTCCAGCTGAATGCTTTCGTTGAGGCTGCGTTGCAGCAACTCGCCCATGGACTGCACCAGGGTGTTCATCTGCACGGCTTTTGAATCGAGCGACTGCCGACGCGAAAACGCCAGCAAGCGGTGGGTCAGGCCGGCGGCACGATTGGCCGAAGTCACGCCCAGATCAATCAGGCTGTCGAGGTCATCGGTGCGACCACGGGCCAAACGTCGACGCAACAACTCAAGACTGCCGATGATGCCAGTGAGCATGTTGTTGAAGTCGTGGGCGATACCACCGGTGAGTTGGCCGACCGCTTCCATTTTCTGTGATTGGCGCAGCGCTTCTTCGTTGTGGCGCAGTTGTGCGGTGCGCTCTTCGACCTGTTGCTCAAGGGTTTCCAGCGTCGATTGCAGGCGCCGTTCGCTCTCACTCAGATCGATCAGCCGGTCGCGGGCTTCGTATTGTCGTCGGCGGCCGCGCAATGCGGCGGAAACCATACTGACCAGCGTCGCCGGATGAAACGGTCGCTCAAGGAACGTCACGTTGCCCAGCAGATCGCTGAGGCGTGAGGAGGGGCCCTGTTCCTGACCGCCGTGATGGGTCAACAGCACAATCGGCAGATCCGACCAGGCAGGTTGCTCTTCCAGATACAGGAACAGCGCTTCCAGTTCCGGCCCGCGCAAGGCTTCGGCGGCGACCAGCACCAGGCCGGCACCGATTTCGATTTCCTTGCACAGCGCACCCAGACTTGGCGTGACGACTCCGCCGTAACCCGCCTCGTTGAGGATCATCAGCGCAATCTGGCTGTCGCGACCCACGGGCGCCAGAATCAGCGCCCGTTCGGCCAGCGGCACTTGAACCGTCACAAGCGCTCTTCCTGCAGTAACGGATTACTCGCGCCGAGGTAGGTCGGGACACCGCGCAGTACGCCCTGAAAGGCTTCCAGCGGTTCGCCGATGGTCATGCCTTGCGTGGAAATGCGGTATTCGCGAATGGTCGATTCATGGCTGCCGGTGCGTTTCTTGATGATCGAGATCGCGCGGCGGACTTTGCCTAGTGCTTCGAAGTAGCGCAACAGAATCACCGTGTCAGCCAGATAAGTAATGTCGACCGGCGCTTGCATGTCGCCGACCAGACCATGCTGGGCAACCGTCATGAACGTCGCCGCGCCTTTGCGGTTCAGGTACAGCAACAGTTCGTGCATGTGCAACACCAGCGCGTTCTCTTCCGGCATTGCTGCCTGATAGCCGTTGATGCTGTCGATAACCACGGTTTTGATTTGACCTTCATCGACGCAGCGCCGCACGCGGTGGGAGAACTCGCCCGGTGACAGTTCGGCGGCGTCGACCTGTTCGATCAACAGATTGCCGGTCGCCTGCAGGGCCTTGAGGTCGATGCCGATGTTTTTCATGCGCTCGAACAGCAGGCCGAGTTCTTCATCGAAGATAAACAGTGCGGCTTTCTCGCCACGGAGCACCGCAGCGGCGGCGAAGATCATCGAGATCAGCGATTTACCGGTACCGGCAGGGCCGAGAATCAGCGTGCTGGAGCCGGTCTCGATGCCGCCGCCGAGCAGGGCGTCCATTTCCGGGATGCCACTGGACAGTTGCAAACGCGCATAGTCGCCACGGTGTTCAGCCGCCACCAGACGCGGGAATACGTGCACGCCGTCGCCCATGATGGTGAAGTCGTGGAAACCGCCGCGATATTTCTGGCCCCGGTACTTGACCACTCGCACGCGTCGCCGCTCGGCGCCGTAGTTAGGCGTCAGCTCTTCGAGGCGGATCACCCCGTGTGCCACACTGTGCACGGTTTTGTCGAGGGATTCGGTGGTCAAGTCGTCAAGCAGCAGTACCGTGGCGTTGTAGCGCACGAAGTAATGCTTGATGGCCAGAATCTGCCGGCGATAACGCAAAGAGCTTTGTGCCAGCAAGCGGATCTCCGACAGGCTGTCGAGCACCACACGCGTGGGCTTGAAACGTTCGACCGCTTCGAAAATCTGCTTGGTGGCTTCGCCCAGTTCCAGGTCGGAGGAATACAGCAGGCTCTGCTGGTGCTCAGCATTGAGCAGGCTTTCCGGGGGCGTCAGCTCGAAGATCTTGATGTTGTCATCCAGCGTCCAGCCGTGGGACGACGCCCCTTGCCTCAGTTCGCGCTCGGTTTCCGAGAGCGTGATGTACAACGAGCGTTCGCCGGCTTTCGCGCCGGCCAGGAGAAAATGCAAAGCGACCGTGGTTTTGCCGGTACCGGGTTCACCCTCCAGCAAAAAAACATGACCGCGAGACAAACCACCGGCCAGGATGTCATCCAGACCCACAATGCCGGTAGCGGCTTTCGCACTGATCAACTCGTTAGAAGTAGACAAAAAATGCCCTCTCATGACTAAGGGAAGCGAGGCCGCCAACTAATTGAGCGGCCTGATTAACTTGACCCTATGGCGTGATGGCAGTTCCGAAATTCCTTGCCGGATGTGTCCAACGAGCGGTCAAAAGTACTTCAGAGGCCTTGCTGTAACGCCGGATCATCGGGGTTCAGCTGCTCCAGTTGCGCCAGCAGGATCTGCACATTCTGCAGTTGTCCGCTTTCCTTCCAGTAATTGATCAGCAAGACCCGCGCCTTGCGGTCGGCGGGGTGGCGCTGGACGATTTCCTGCAACTGCTTCTGCGCCGCTTCCAGTTCTTCGGCGCTGTGCAGGGTGGTGGCGAGGTCGTAGCGATAATCCTTGTTGTCCGGCTCAAGCTCCACCGCTTTGGACAAACCGAGCAGGGCGTATTCGCGCTGATCGTGGTGCAACAGCCAAAGGCCCAAGGCATGTTGCAGATAAGCCGAGTCAGGTTGTGCCTTGAGTTGCTGGCCCAGCAATTGGCGGGCGGCATCGGTTTGGCCCTGGCGATCGAGGACATCGATCTGCATCACCAGCGCCTGCAGATTGCCGGGTTCCATGCGCAGGGTATTCTCAAGCGCGACCTGTGCCTCCTTGAGTTCGGCGTTGTGTAGATGCAGTCGGGCCAGTTGCGCGTAGTTGGCAGCGCTTTCCGGCAGGGCCTTGAGCGTTTGCTCCCAACCGTCGATCGCTTGTTGCAGCGGCGCGAAATACAGCCCCAGCTCATCCGGGGTCAAGCCAAGCAGGGCGTTGATCGCGGCGAAGCGAACAGTTTGATCCTCATCCTCGAGCATTGGCCCGAGCAACAGGCTTCGTTGCCCGCCTGGCACCAGTCCGACCACGCTTTTGATCGCCGCCAGGCGCACGGCGGGGGATTCGTTTTGCAGGTCTGTGTCGGCCAGCTTCAACGCCTGTGGACTCGGATAGTTAGGCAGCTCGCCATGCAGCCACACGCGGCGCTTGACCGAAATGTCCGGACGGCCCAGTTGTTGATACAACTGACGCGCCGCGCCCGGTTGCCCCTTGCGCGCGGCATCCAACGCCTCGCTATAGCCGTGTTTGATCGCATCGGGTATGACCGGCACGGTGCTGCGCACGGACAACCACGCGACAATGACGATAAGCACAAGGCCCAGGCTGATAAGCAAGTAGCGGCGAGACTGAGGCATGCAGGTTTCCGAAACAGGCGTTCTTGAGCAGAGCGGCAAGCTTCGGTCAGCTTCGGCCATGAGTCAAACTCTTGCATGCGAATCGCCCTACAAACTGCGTCGACTCAGTTACCCGTCAGGCTTTCGTTGCAGTGTCTACGCTTGCAGAAGTTGCTTCGATGAGTCTACCCATGCAAGCCCTGTTCAATTACTTCAAGGCCGTGATCCACCCCGGTCAGGCCGTCCTGCTGTTTGCCCTGCGGACCATTGCGGCGGGGTTGCTGACGCTGTATCTGGCGTTTCTGTTCGATCTCGATCAGCCCAAGTGGTCGATCATGGCGGTGGTCATTGTCAGCCAGCCGTTGGCCGGAATGGCGCTGGCACGCAGTTTCGGCCAGGTGATCGGCACGACGCTTGGGGCAGCGGTGGCGGTAGTGATCATGGCGATCTTTCCCCAGGCCCCGCTGCCATTCATTACCACTCTGGCACTGTGGCTGGCGCTGTGCACGGCCGGCGGCACGTTGCTGCGCTACACCAGCTCGCAAGCGTTTGTGCTCAGTGGTTACACCGCTGTGGTCGTGGCGCTATTGGCAATTCCCGACCAGGACGGCACGTTTCTGTTGGCGGTAACCCGCGTCACGGAAACCTTGCTGGCCGTGGCGTGTGTATGTGTGGTCAGTCTGCTGACGGCGAGGCCGCAAGCGGTGGCCAAGGGGTATTTCGCCAAAGTCGATCAGGTGATCAAACTGGCCGCCAGCCATGCCGCCGCCGTGCTTCGTACGGAAGAAAGCGAAGCGGAGTTCCAGCACCGGCAAATGCAACTGCTCGGCGAGATCAGCGCCCTTGAAGGCCTGCGGCGGCACTTGTATTTCGATGCGCCGCGCTTACGCAGTGCCAGCCATCTGGTGCTGCTGTTGGGCAACCAACTGATGCTGCTGACCTCTCGGTTGACCGCATTACGTCATCAGCGCGAACTGCTTACCGAACGCTGGGAAGGCGATCTGCCGCTGGATATCCAGCGCTTGCGCGCCGAAGAGCTAGCGCTGCTCGATCAGTTGGCAGAGCAAGGGCGAGCGCTACCCGAACCCGCACGCCAGCACTTCGTCAAGCTGCAACAACAGTTCGAGGCGTTGGCGTATCAGGCCGAGCAGTTGACTGAAAACATGAGCGCCACCTTGCGCTCGCTGGCCTGGGCGCTGCGCTGGGAACAGGCGCGGCTATTGCAGCAACTGGAGCAAATCCTTGAGCTGAGCGATGCGATTCAGGAAGGGCGTGAGGCCAGTTGTCTTTATCGCGGTCAGGTCAGCCCTCTGCATCTGGATTTCACCCTGGCGTCGATGAATGCGATCCGTGCGTTCACCGCGCTGCTGGTCGCCGGATTGATCTGGATCGAAACCGCGTGGGACGGCGCGCGGGGCGGGATGATTCTGGTGGGAATCCTCTGCTCGCTGATGGCGACGTTCCCGCGTCCGCTGATGGCCGCGCAGAGTTACGCCCGTGGCCTGGGGCTGGCGCTGGTGGTCTCGGCGTTCTACCAATTCATGCTGGTGCCGGCGATCAGTGATTTCGAGCTGCTGGCAATGCTGCTGGCGCCGCTGCTGTATGTGATCGCAATCGGTCTGGCCAGCCCGGCGACGGCAGGCATCGGCATGGGGCTGGGGTTGTCGAGTTTCCTGATGCTCGGCCCGCAGAATGTCGGTACCGGGCAGAACACGGCGATTCAATGGTTCGAATTTGCCGGCGCCTATGTCAGTGCGGCCATGCTTGCCCTGATCGTTTATGCGTGGATTTTCCCGTTTCGCCCGGCGTGGCGCCTTCGCCGTTTGTATAACGAAGCGCGCGAGCAGGTGTATGCGCTGACCAAAACGCCCGCGACCGATGAGCAACAGTTTGCCTTTGAAAGCCGCATGGTCGATCGCCTGACCAGCATGCTCGGCCTGCTGCCGGCGGTGAACAGCCGGCCCATGCAGCAACTGTATGAAATCAGCCTGGCTTGCGTAGCTCTGGGTGTAGCGATGCATCAATTGAGGCAGCAGGCACACAACAATGCATTGCTGACGGACGCTTTCAATCAGCGTCTGGCTTCGGCCGTGCGCAAGACCGGGCGCTTTGTCGCCGGGCGGCAGGACGTTCAATTGGCGCCATTGCTGGCCACCCTGCACACATTGGGCGACGAGCTGGATGAACTGCACGTCGCCAGCCATGAGCATGTGTGGTCGCTGTTTCGTATGCGTGTGGCCCTGCTGATCGTGGTGTCATTCCTGCAGCGCCACGGTGACGCCATCCAGCATTCTGTTCCGGAAGGAGAAGCAGCCCTTGCCCATTGATTTCGAGATTGGCGGTGTCTATCTGCCGCCCATTGCTCAGGCGTTATTGTTGGCCATTCCGATATTCATGCTGCTGGACTGGGGATTGCGGCGTTTGGGCGTGTTGCGTCTGGTCTGGCATGAGGCGCTGTTCGAGGGCGCCTTGTATGCCTGTGTGTGTGCCACGCTGATTTTGCTGATGGGAGCCTGATGCCTTGAAAGTGCTATTCACGCGATTGATCACGTTGGCGGTGGTGCTGCTGGCGATCGTCCTCGGCTGGTTTGCCTGGGAACATTACACGCGCGCGCCATGGACTCGCGATGCCCGGGTCAGGGCAGACGTGGTGACGCTGTCGGCGGATGTGTCGGGGCGTATTGTCAGTCTGGCGGTGCAGGACAACCAGCATGTGCAGAAGGGGCAACTGTTGATGGAGATCGACCCGGCGCGCTATCGCCTCGCGGTGGAGCACTCGCGGCGTTCGGTGGAAGTGGCGAAGGCAACGCTGGGGCAGTCGCAAGCGGCCATTGTTGCCAGCGAAGCCTTACTCAAGCAGCGGCAAAGCGAAGAACGTCGACGGCGTACGCTCAAGCAGGGTTTTGCGATTTCCGGGGAGGAGTGGGAGAAGTCCAGTACCGATGTGGCGGTGGCCCAGGCGGATCTGCTGCGCAATCAAGCCAATCTCGGCCTCGCTGAGGCCAACGTGCAGTTGGCGATTGCCGCACTGACCCAGGCCGAACTGGATTTACAGCGCACCCGCGTCGAGTCGCCAGTCAGCGGTTACGTGACCAACCTCCTGACCCGTGAAGGTGACTACGCGGTGAGCGGCGGTGCTTTGTTGGCGCTGGTCGACAGTGACTCGTTCTACATCAGTGGTTATTTCGAAGAAACCAAACTGCCACGAATCGGCGAGGGCGATCGGGTCCACGTGCAATTGATGAGCGGGGAGACTTTCGGCGGCACGGTGCAGAGCATTGCCTTCGCCATTGCCGACCGCGAAAACGCGCCGGGCAGTCGGCTGCTGGCCAACATCAACCCGAGTTACACCTGGGTGAAACTGGCGCAACGGGTGCCGGTACGGATCGACATTGATGGCGACTATGCCGGCAAGAACCGCCTGCGTGCGGGCACCACAGCGACCGTCACTGTGCTGGAAAACTGATCCCTGTAGGAGCTGCCAAAGGCTGCGATCTTTTGATCTGCTCTTTTAAAGGCAAGTCAAAAGATCGCAGCCTTCGGCAGCTCCTACAGGGGAACAGTGGCGTTCGGGTGATGTGGCGAGGCATAAAAAAGCCCCGCGACCGAATGATACGCGGGGCAAAAAATTTGGTTGGTTGCGGCCAACCAAAGGAGCTCTTTAACAATCGATTACTTGCTGGCGACAGTCTCCGGTTGCCAGCCGCCGCCAAGGGCCTTGTAGATCGCGACAATGCCGCGATACAGGTCAACTTCGGCCTGGGCCTGACTGTCTTCGGCGTTCAGACGTTCGCGCTGAGCGTCGAGCAGCACTAGGAAGTCCGTGGTGCCTTCGCGATAGCGGATTTCAGCCAGGTCAGCCGCCTTGCGGCTTGATTCACTCTGACGGATCAACGAGATCAGGCGTTGCTGACGCTTGCCGTAATCGCTGAAGGCGTTTTCCGATTCTTCCAGTGCCAGCAGCACTTGTTGCTCGTAAGTCGCCAATGCGCCTTCGGCTTCAGCATCGGCGCCACGCAAACGCGCGCGTACGCTGCCAAGGTCGAACGCGGCCCATGTGATGCTCGGGCCAAGTGCCCAGGCGTTGGCCGCCGAGGAACCGATTTGCGAACCACGCCCGGCTGTCCAGCCTAGGAAGCCGCTAAGGCTGACCCGTGGGAACAGATCGGCTTTCGCGACGCCGATGCGCGCTGTGGCCGAAGCCAGGTTGCGTTCCGCGCTGAGGATGTCCGGACGACGTTGCAGCAGTTCGCCCGGGTCACCGATCGGCAAGGCTTTGGCAATCGCTGGCAAGTCTTTTGGACTCAGATCAACGGTCAGCTTGTCCGGACGCTCACCGAGCAGGGTGGCGATGCGGTTTTTCTGCCGAACCTGTTCCGCCTGCAACTGCGGCACGGTGGCTTCAACGTTGGCCAGACGCGCATCGGCGCGCTCGACATCGAGCTGATCACCGACACCGGCGTCTCTCAGGCTGATGGTGATCTTGCGCGACTCTTCTTGGTTTTTCAGGTTGGCCACGGCGATCTTTTCGCGCAGTTGCGCACCACGCAGTTGACCATAAGCGTCCACCAGTTCGGCAATCATGGTGACTTGCAGTTGGTACAGATCGGCTTCGGCCGCTTGCTGGTCGGCGTCGCTGGCTTCCAGATTGCGCTGGATGCGGCCAAACAGGTCCAGCTCCCAGGCCATGTCCAGACCGAGGTCATAGCGTTCGCTATTGACCCGGTCGGTGGTCTGGCCAGGGATTTGCCCCTTGGCCAGATCACTGCTGGCGCGGCTGGTGATGGTCGGCATCGCATCGTTGCTGGCGTCGTCGCGGATCGCCCGGGCGGCTTTCCAGCGCGCGAACGCCACGCGCAGTTCACGGTTGCCTTGCAGTGATTGGGTCACCAACTGGTTGAGGGTCGGATCGTCGAATTGCTGCCACCAGATGCCTTCGAATTTAGAACGGTCGAAGTTCTTTTGCCCGGCGGCGCCGTCGGTGGCGGCCGTGATATTGGCCGCCTCCGTGGCTGGGGTCTTGTAGTCGGGGCCGACGGCGCAGGCACTGAGGGCCAGCACCAGCAGACTCGGCAGGAAGACTTTCAGACTCATTGTTGCGCCTCCAGTTTCATGGCCTTGGCCGCTTTGCGGGCCTCACTGCGTTCAACGAAGTTACGGATCAGTACGTAGAACACTGGCGTCAGCAACAGACCGAAGAAGGTCACCCCGAGCATGCCGGAGAACACCGCCACACCCATGGCGTGACGCATCTCGGCACCGGCACCGCTGGAGAACACCAGTGGCACCACACCCATGATGAACGCGAAGGAAGTCATCAGGATCGGCCGCAGACGCAGACGGCAGGCTTCGAGTACCGCCGCGAGCGGATCGAGACCTTCTTCCTGTTTGTCCTTGGCGAACTCGACGATCAGAATCGCGTTCTTACAGGCAAGTCCCACCAGTACGATCAAGCCGATCTGGGTGAAGATGTTGTTGTCACCGCCCGAGATGATCACACCGGTGATGGCCGACAGTAGGGTCATCGGTACGATCAGGATCACCGCCAGTGGCAGGCTCCAGCTTTCGTATTGAGCGGCGAGCACCAGGAACGCCAGCAGTACGCAGAGCGGGAACACGAACAGCGCGGTGTTGCCGGACAGGATCTGCTGGTAGGTCAGGTCGGTCCACTCGTAGGTCATGCCGTTTGGCAGTTCATCCTTCAGCAGTTTCTCGATGGCTTTCTCGGCCTGGCCGGAGCTGTAGCCCGGGGCAGCCGCGCCGTTGATTTCTGCAGTGATGAAGCCGTTGTAGTGCATCACGCGATCCGGACCCGAGGTGTCGCTGACCTTGATGAAGGTCGCCAGCGGGATCATTTCGCCCTTGTTGTTGCGTACTTTCAGCTGACCGATCTGATCGGATTCGAGGCGGAACTGTTGCTCGGCCTGAACGTTGACCTGATAGGTGCGCCCGAAGCGGTTGAAGTCGTTGGCATACAGCGAACCCAGGTAGATCTGCAGGGTGTCGAAGATGTCGCTGACAGCCACGCCGTGAGTCTTGGCTTTTTCACGGTCGATGGCGGCATCGACCTGAGGCACGTTCACGGTGTAGCTGGTGAACAGCCCGGCCAGTTCCGGCACGCTGTGGCTCTTGTTGATGATGTTCATGGTTTCTTTGTACAGCTCGTCGTAGCCCAGGTTGCCCCGGTCTTCGATTTGCAGGCGGAAACCACCAATGGTGCCCAGACCTTGTACCGGCGGTGGCGGGAAGATCGCCATGTACGCCTCTTGAATGTTCGCGTACTGGCCGTTCAAGGCCCCGGCAATCGAACCGGCGGACATGCTCGGGTCTTTACGCTCGTCGAACGGTTTCAGCGTCACGAAGACGATGCCGGCGTTCGGGCTGTTGGTGAAGCCGTTGATCGAAAGGCCCGGGAACGCTACGGCGCTTTCCACGCCCGGCTGTTTCAGCGCCATGTCAGACATGCGCTTGATCACGTCTTCGGTGCGATCCAGGCTAGAAGCGTCTGGCAATTGCGCGAAAGCCACCAGGTATTGCTTGTCCTGGCCGGGTACGAAACCGGTCGGGGTGCTGGAGAAACCGAAGAAGGTCAGCACCATCAGGCCTGCGTACAGCAGCAGGGCGATGCCGCTGCCACGGATAACCCGGCGCACGGTGCCGACATAGCCATGGCTGGCACGGTCGAAGAAACGGTTGAACGGACGGAACAACCAGCCACCGAAGATCTTGTCGAGCACTTTGGAGAAGCGGTCTTTCGGTGCGTCATGGCTTTTCAGCAACACGGCGGCCAGTGCTGGCGACAGGGTCAGCGAGTTGAACGCCGAAATCACGGTCGAGATTGCAATGGTCAGTGCGAACTGCTTGTAGAACTGCCCGGTGAGGCCGGAGATAAACGCTGCCGGAACAAACACCGCACACAGCACGAGCGCCGTCGCGATGATCGGGCCGGTCACTTCACGCATCGCCCGTTTGGTTGCTTCGACCGGTGTCAGTCCGAGTTCGATGTTCCGTTCGACGTTCTCCACCACCACGATGGCGTCGTCCACTACGATACCGATTGCCAGCACCAGGCCGAACAGCGAGAGCGCGTTGAGTGAGAAGCCAAACAGGTGCATCACCGCAAACGTACCGATCAACGATACCGGTACCGCCACCAACGGAATGATCGAGGCGCGCCAGGTTTGCAGGAACAGGATCACTACCAGCACCACGAGAATCAGCGCTTCAAAGAGGGTGTGAACCACCGCCTCGATCGAGCCTCGCACGAAGATCGTCGGGTCATAGACGATGCTGTAATCCATGCCTTGCGGGAAGTTTTTCTTCAGCTCGTCCATCTTGCCGCGAACTTCGTTCGAGATGTCGATGGCATTGGAGCCTGGGCGCTGGAAGATCGGAATGGCCACTGCCGGCTGGTTGTCCAGCAACGAACGCAGCGCGTATTGGCTGGAGCCCAGCTCAACGCGAGCGATGTCTTTGAGGCGAGTGATTTCACCGTTGTCGCCTGCGCGAATAATGATGTTCTCGAACTCTTCCTCGCTGACCAGTCGGCCCTGAGTGTTGACCGACAGCTGGAAGCTCTGGGCATTCGGGGCAGGGGGCGCACCGAGTTGACCGGCCGCGACTTGACGGTTCTGTTCACGAATTGCCGTGACCACATCAGTCGCCGTCAGATTGCGCGAAGCGGTCTTGTTCGGGTCAAGCCAGACACGCAGCGAGTAGTCGCCCATACCGAACAGCTGTACGTCGCCGACACCGTTCAGACGAGCGAGCTCATCCTTGATGTTGAGGATTGCGTAGTTGGACAGGTAGAGCATGTCGTAGCGCTTGTCCGGGGAGGTCAAGTGCACAACCATGGTCAGGTCGGGCGACGCTTTGTCGACGGTGATACCGATGCGCGTCACTTCCTCGGGAAGCTTCGGCTCGGTGCGGGTCACCCGGTTTTGCACCTGCACCTGCGCATTGTCCAGGTCAGTGCCCAGAGCGAAGGTAATGGTCAGGGTGATCTTGCCGTCGGCGGTCGACTGCGAGGACATGTACAGCATGTTCTCGACGCCGGTGATGGCTTGCTCCAGCGGAGCGGCCACGGTTTCACCGATGACTTTAGGGTTGGCGCCCGGGAAGTTGGCACGCACCACCACGGTCGGTGGCACGACTTCCGGGTATTCGCTGATCGGTAGCTGGAACAGCGAGATCGCACCGGCGATCAGGATCAACAGCGACAGCACCGCTGCGAAGATCGGCCGTGAAATGAAGAATTGGGAAAAATTCATCGGAGTTGTCGTCCCTTAACCGCGTGGGGTCGTAGCAGCCAGCTTCACAACCGAACCGGACGCGCCTTTGGCAGGGGCGACTTTGGGCAGGTTGCTGGCTTCCAGCGCTTGACGTTGTTGAGCGAGTGCCGCGATGGTCTGTTCGCTGGCCATCGGCACCACTTCAGGGGTAACCGGGGAGCCAGGACGAACCCGTTGCAGACCCTTGACGATGATCGTGTCGTCCTTGTTCAGGCCGTTACGGACGATGCGCAGGCCTTCGATCTTCGGACCCAGTTCAACGGCGCGGTATGCGGTTTTGTTGTCCGCATCCATCACCAGTACGAACTTCTTGCCCAGGTCAGTGCCGACCGCTTCATCGTTGATCAGCATGGCGTTGTAGGTGCCGCTGCCGACCAGTTTCAGGCGTGCGTACAGGCCCGGGGTGTAGGTGCCATCGCTGTTGTCGAACACCGCGCGACCACGGATGGTGCCGGTTTTCGGGTTGACCTGGTTATCGACGAAGTTCATCTGACCGAGGTGCGGGTTGCCGTCTTCGTTGGACAGGCCCATGTACACCGGGGTGGTCGCGCCGCGCTGACCGTTACGGGCGAGTTGGGTGTATTTGAGGAACACACGCTCGTCGGCGTCGAAGTAGGCATAAACACGGTCGGTGGAAACCACACTGGTCAGCGGCGTGGTGTCGGCGGTCACCAGGTTACCGGCGGTGATCTCGGCACGGCTGACGCGGCCACTGATCGGCGCGGTGACACGGGTGAAGCTGAGGTTCAGTTTGGCCAGATCCAGTTGCGCTTGCAGGGCACCGACGGCGGCGCGGGCTTCTTGAGCGGCGCTGGTGCGCGAGTCGGCCAGTTCGGCGGAAATGGCGTTGCTGGCACGCAGGCGTTCACCACGACCGGCTTCGTTTTCACTGCGGGTGGCGTTGGCGCGGGATTGAGCAACCAGGGCTTCGAGGCGGCGTACCTCAGCCTGGAATGGACGCGGATCGATCTGGAACAGCAGGTCGCCTTTCTTGACCAGTGCGCCTTCAGTGAAAGCGACGTCATCAATCTGGCCGGAGACCCGTGGACGGATTTCAACGGTTTCCGGCGCTTCTAGGCGCCCGGTGAATTCGTCCCACTCGTTGACCGGTTGTTCCAGCACCTTGGCCACGCTGACTTTCGCAGCGGGCATAGTGGCGGCAGTCTCCGGAGTCTTGCCGCAGGCGCTCATCACCAGTACGGCCAACATGGCCAACGGGAAGCGCAAATGTTTGAGTGACTGTTCCATGGATGCATCCGCCAATGTATTGAAGATGGGCGGATGATGCTCGGCGGGGTGTGATGGCACGAATCGAATGAAGCAAAGGTAACTATCATTCGGAATGATATAAGGCCCGAACGAGCCCTCTAGCATGCACCTTTCGTTAGGTGGCTATCAATCTCTCTGAGGGCAATTCTGTGTTGCCCGGTGTGCAAAAGTCAGGAGAGAAGCTGCACTGCGGGAATTACGCGGGGATTAAAAATGCCGAACCCGCCACGGCGGCGGGTTCGACAATGCGGTCAGAGTTTCGGCAACTGGCCGATGCGGCCGATCATTTCCGTGACGATCTGCAGATCCAGCTGGAATTGCTCCACAGTCTTGAACTCGCCATCGGTGTGACCGGTGTATTTCACATTTGGCATGGCCAGACCGAATTGCACGCCATTCGGCAGCTCATGCACCGAGGTGGCGCCGGCGGAGGTGCCGAACTCGTGTTTCATACCGAGGTTTTCTGTCGATACCGCCAACAACGCCTTGACCCATTCGCCCTCAGGATTGCGGTACATCGGCTCCGCAATCGAGTAGTCGAACGCAACCGCTACGTGGGATTTCTTGCTCCACGCCGCCAGTTTCTCAGCGATTTCAGCCTTGAGTTTTTCCGGCGACTTGCCCTTCGGCACGCGCAGGTTGACCGCGAGTTTGAAGGCCTTTTCGTCCATGCCGACGTAGGTCAGCGACGTTGTTAGCGGCCCCATGAAGGCATCGGAGAAACCGACATTCAGCTTGTTGCCCAGGTAATCCAGACCCCAGTTGTCGGTAGCGTAACGCGCGGCGTCGGTGATGTGGTTGTGCTTGAACGCGACTTTGCCATCAAGGCTATTGATAAAGACCAGCATCCGCGCGACCGGGTTGACCCCGGATTCTGGCTCGGAGGAGTGCGCAGATACGCCAGTCACGGTCAGTTTGACGTCTTTGCCGTCGACCTTGGCGCTCACCTGGAAATCGCCGCCATTGCGCTTGGCAAACTCATCACCGGCCTTTTGCAGACTGGCAGCCAGCTCCGCAGGCTTGTCGGTGACCAGCGTGGCGACCGACGCCGATGGAATCTGGTTGGTCGCCAGGCCGCCGGTCATCGACATGATTTCGGCACCTTTGCCTTCACCTCTGCGCTTGGCAAAGTTGGCCATGACGGTGCCGTAGCCTTTCTCGGCAATCACCACCGGGTAACCACCGTCCAGCGCCAGGTTGTAGTTTGGCGTCGGGTTGCGTTCGAAGTAGTAAGGGATCGCGTCGCCCGTGGTTTCTTCGGTGGTGTCGACCAGCAACTTGAAGTTGCGCACCAGCGGCAGTTTTTCTTCCTTGATGACTTTCATGGCATACAGCGTGACGACGATACCGTTCTTGTCATCCTCGGTGCCGCGACCGTACATGCGATCGCCGATCAGGGTGATCTTGAACGGGTCGAGGCGGGTGCCATCCTTGAGCACCCAGTTTTCCGGCGTCACCGGCACCACGTCGGCATGCGCGTGAATACCAACCACTTCATCGCCACTGCCATCGAGGGAAATCTCGTAGACGCGGTTGTCGATGTTGCGGAATTTCAGATTGAACGACTCGGCGAGACTTTTGATCTTCGCCGCTATCTTGATGAATTCCGGATTGTCGTGCTGCTCAACGCCGTCCTTGCGAAAGGTCGGGATTTCCACCAGTTCGCGCAGGGTTTCAGTGGCGGCAGCGCTGTATTTCGCTCGCGTGTAGATACCCAGCAGACGATAGATTTCGTTCTGCTGCTCGGCGTTTAAAGTCTTGTTATCGAGATAGGCGCCAATCGCCGGACCAATGTCAGCGGTTTTCGCCAGATCGCTCTTGCCCAAGTTGCCGAGGAACTGGCGGAAGTCTGTGGCTTTGTCAGCGCTGTAAGTCTTTAGGATTTCAGCGCTCTGCTGCGGGGTGATATTGGCTTGCGCGGGCGCCGTGAACACGGCAAGACCGGCCAGCATCAACGTGGTGGCAGCCAGTTTTTTGAAAGGGACATTCATTACGAAGGGCATTCCTTTGCAGGGCAGTGAGTTAGGCGTGCCTCAAGGTTGAGACACATACGCTTACAAGCTAACACCGTGCCAGAGCCTTGCGGGAGTCCTGAAAGGGGATGTGTCGCACAAAAATGCAAAAGAGGCGCACAAATGAAAAAGCCCGGGGAAGGTTTCCGGGCTTTTTTATGGGGGCTCACCTGACGACCAGCGCTTCTCCAAATCCTTGCGCCAGGTTCAGCAAAGCGCGGCTATCTGAAGATCTGTTCAATCATGATCCTGGAGGGGATGAATAACGTATTCGTGTAATAGGCCTCATACCCATAGGCGGTTATGCGAACTTTGCACGGGATTGAAGTTTGCGACGTCAGCAACGGTTTGATGGCGTCGTAGTCATTCAAGTCGCGTTGCGTACCATCCGGATTGGTGTAGTAGAAGATCAGGTCGGAGGAAAACTTGTAATTGGGCCTGGCTTGACCGCTTGCGTTCACTCGCCCTTCAGCTTTTACCGCGATTGAATGCTCGGATGAGAACTCCATGTCGCGATTGAGAGAGCAGATCAGGGTAGGGTTGAGCTGGTTGGAGTTTTCGTAATCATTGAATGCGTTCTGCAAATCCACAGTGGAGTTGAAGTGTGCCGTGAACAGATTGGCGGGGCCGAGCTCAAACGACGATAGCGTGAGGTCGGCGGGCGGAATGCTGGCCGTTTTTACGCAGCCGGTGCAGAGTAGAACACCGAGGTATATGACCGCGCGGAAGCTGTTCATTGGCCGAAAATACCGTTGATTGAGTCAAAAATCAGATCGCAGGCGGACTTCGTCCCTTGCACAGGTTCTATAAACATCCAGTCAGCAGATGCATGGTGCCTATCAATGGTCTTGTTGATGGTCGGACCAGACTCGATCATCCAACGCTCCCCGAATTCTGCGACACCGTCAGATTGGTCAGGTGTACTGGCGTTGGCCCGGATGTTGATCCATGTTTCAGCGACAGGCGTTGGCTCCGAAAAATAGATGTCGGAACCCAGCCATACCAGGAATCCTTCACCCACTGGATCGAGTGTCACCAGATATTTGATGGTGTAACCGGCTTCGGAAAGAATCTGTGACAGATGTGCGCCGTTCCATCCGCCGAGGCTGTGGCCGACGATGTAAACCGGACAGGATTTGCTGGGAATGTTGTCGATGAAGTGAGTCTGGATATCGCCGGAACCCCTTGCATCCTTATAACTTTTAGGGAACCCCGTGTATTTCGCCGGCAGCTTGGCGCTGCCCGCAATTTTGCCGTCGAGCTGTTTTTTTGCGTCGTCGATATTGTGGAACGCGCCTTGAAAATAGTATTTCTCTTGGTCGGCAGCCCCACCAATGAAAAAAACGATCGCCTTCTTTACGGGAACGGGAGCCGTCTTTACCGACTGATCCTTCACGAGTGTTAACGTCGGCGTGACGGCCAGACTCGCGGTATTTCCATTGGGAAGCTGGATTTGCTCTGCCGGCATGTTTTCAATCTTCCAGAAATAGTTTGAAGGTTTCTGCCACGTGTGAACTCACGACGTGAGTGAACCCCAGCGAATCACTGGTGCCGTACTCGAAACTGCCGTCCGCGCGCTGAATCGCGTAGGCATGATTAGGCATGGGCTCACCGGTGCTTTCGTCGATCAATTTGATCTTGTCGCTGAAGTGCACCGGCATCGGCAGCAGACCGCTGAAAGGTGCCGAGACGAAGGTGTCGCCGATGATGACTGTTCCGGAACCGCCCACAACGATGTTGCCGTGTCCGCCCGTGCTGTCGATCGTCGCAGCATTCAAACCATTGATGAAAACGGTCGAGCTGACGCCTCCCGTGATCGGACTGCCACAAGCGGATTTGTCGGTCATCCGGGCGGCAGCAAGCCCGTCAAAGTTCACATTGGGCGAGCCACTGGCAATGGGATTCGTGCCATGTCCCGGAAGAGGGCAGCTAGTGGGGTCCGTGAGGCGTGCAGCAGGTTTTCCGCTCATGCGAAGTTCCGTTTCAAGAGGTCAGATCGGGCAGCCGTGATGAATAGCCGTATCGTAGAACAGCCAGGGCTGTTCGCTGGATCGACAGCCTTGGTGGTCGTAGTAATCGGGAATGGTGAGGATGTGGTGTCAGCTCTGCGAGACATTGACCCCATGTGCATCCGGACGGATGCGAGTGTTCGCCTTCAATCACACCGGTGGTGTTTGAAGAGGCGAGGGGCACAAGCGCTTGCATACGTGAAGTACGCATCAAATTTTACCGTCCCTGGAAATTTCGTTGCGAAGAATGCCGCAAGCTACGCTTGCGTTCAATAATATTCAGAACTGCCAGCGCGGATTCACAGGCTATCTGGATCGCCAAAGAACATCTGAATCCGCGACCGCAACCACCGCTCACCCGGATCATTATCCTGCGACCCACGCCACGCCATGTGCAGTTCAAATGTGCGCGTCGGCAACGGCGGATCTTCCGCCCGAACCCCACCAGCCGCCGTCAACGCGTCCGCCGTGTAATCCGGCACGGTCGCAACGATGTCAGTGCCCGCCAGCAACGTACTCAATCCGTTGAACTGCGGCACGGCCAGCACCACATGGCGTTTGCGCCCCAGTTTCTCGAGCTCTTCATCAATAAAGCCACTGAGATCGCCAGCAAACGACACCAGCGCATGCGGACGCGCGCAATAGTCGTCCAGGCTCAACGGGCCCGGCACGGTATCGGCGCGCAGCAATTTTGGCGCGCTGCGGCGCAGGACCTTGCGCTTGGCGTTGGCCGGCAGGTCTGTGGTGTAGCTGACGCCAATGGATATCTCGCCGGAGGCCAGCAGGCCCGGCATCAATATGTAATTGACGCGACGGATCACCAGCACGATTCCCGGTGCTTCCGCGCGCAGGCGTTTGAGCAGCATTGGCAGCAGGGCGAATTCGACGTCGTCGGACAGGCCAATGCGAAATACCGAGGTGCTGGTCGCCGGGTCGAATTCGGCCGCACGGCTGACGGCGGTCGAAATCGAATCGAGGGCCGGCGAGAGCAGGGCGAAGATTTCCACCGCTCGGGCGGACGGTTCCATGCTGCGCCCGGTGCGCACAAATAGCGGGTCATCGAACAGGCTGCGCAGGCGCGAAAGGGCCGCACTGATTGCCGGCTGACCGAGAAAGAGCTTTTCTGCCGCCCGGGTCACACTGCGTTCGTGCATCAATGTTTCGAATACGATCAACAGGTTCAGGTCGACACGACGCAGGTCATTACGATTCATCTGGAGTCCTGGCAGAGTCATCAAGCTTGACGAGAGCAGCCATATGAGAACAATGGCCGGCATGAATCTTACGGGGAAAGGCTGGTACTCTGCACCGGAAAATTCAGCTTGAGTGAGACGTTGGCAGCAGTTTTTTCATGGATTTTGCCAATGCCGCCCCTGGTGCGGAATCAATGACAGGCATGTCGACTATTAATAGCCACTGATAGTCTTGGGTCAAAAGCCCAGATAGAGTTCAGGGCATTAGAGGTTACTTTGACGAGGTTTGCGATGTCCCGCACGATCCGTTTTCACAAGTTTGGTCCGGCCGAGGTGCTCAAATGCGAAGAGCATGCGGCCGCTCAGCCAGGTCCTGGCGAAGTGCAGGTGCGTGTCGAGGCGATCGGCATCAGTTGGTACGACACCCTCTGGCGTCAGAACCTGGCTTCGTCCCAGGCACGTCTGCCATCGGGCCTCGGCCATGAAATGGCCGGTGTCGTCACTGCTGTCGGTGCCGATGTCGAGGACCTGTCCGTTGGTGACAAGGTTGCCAGTTTCCCGGCTGAAAGCCCGAACGACTACCCGGTTTACGGCGAGTCGATCGTACTGCCGCGTACCGCGCTGACCCGTTATCCGGATGTGCTCAGCCCGATCGAAGCCAGCGTGCACTACACGCCGCTGCTGATCGCCTACTTTGCCTACGCCGATCTGGCACGGGTCAAGCCGGGGCAGTTCGCACTGGTTACTGACGCCAGCCATTGCGCCGGTCCTTCGTTTGTCCAGTTGGGTAAGGCGATGGGCGTACGGGTGATTGCCGCGACCAAGGAAGCCGAGGAACGCGAGTACCTGCTGTCCCTTGGTGCGGAAAAGGTCATCGTCACCGAAGAGGAAGATCTGTTGATGCGAATCAACAAGATCACCGACAACCGTGGTGTCGACGTGGTGTTCGACGGTCTCGGCGGCCCGCAGATGTCGCTGTTGGGCGATGTGCTGGCGCCACGTGGCAGCCTGGTGTTATACGGCTTGCAAGGCGGCAACCAGACGCCGTTCCCGGCCTGCGCAGCGTTCCAGAAGAACATCCAGTTCTTTGTGCACTGCATCGGCAACTTCACCGGCAAACCGGAATTGGGCATCACTCAGGATCACGTCGCTTTGCAACGTGCCTTGCGTGACATCAACCAGTTGACCGCTGACCGCGTGCTGCTGCCGCTCAAGACGCGTGTATTTCCGTTCAACGAGTTCGTCGAAGCGCATCGTTACATGGACGAATGCCCATGCCGCGAACGGGTCGCTCTGCAGGTCGAACCGGCGTAAGCCCCTTTAATCAGAGTCCGTGGCCCCACGGACTCTTGTGCGTTTACCTTCCCCCTGAAAAACCGAGCTCCCTGGCGCTATGCCCGGGCCCGTTCAGCAACTGAACTGGTTTTTGCTCTCTATCTGTATCTTCTAATCACAATATAAGCCCTGATAATTGAATGATTACTTTCATCTCAAGGAATGAGCCATGTCTGTGCATTCAATTTGTCCTGTTCGATATAACGCGTCGAAAACCGTTGATCGCGGCAACTTCTGTTTAATTGTTGTAGGGCTATTCGGAAACTGCTTCTCTTTTTCTTGTGCTCACTTGGCGTGGGACCCTGTGGGAAATTTCCTAGGACTGCGTTCCGAAAAAAATATTCCAACAATTACAGTGGTTTGAGGCTGTTTTTGGACGACTGAAGGCGCTTTGTCAGTTCAAGTGTTTCAAATAACTTCAAACTTGTAAGTGTTAGCATCTGAACGTCTATTACTTATTGATCAATTGTCGCTTGGCTGATGTGTCAGTCTGCGCGGCATGAAACTTTTTATACCGGGTAAATACCGATGAGCACGATCCATGATCAGGCAATGAACTATGTCTACCAGCAAGTATTGCAACGTTTGCTGAGTTTCTTCTCGCGCGCAGAACGCACGGCGCTGCAGCTGCTGATCCAGCGACTGGCAGTGGCCGCCGGCGGCATGGAGAACATCGGTCATTTCAAGGTGCTGGTGAACCAGTCAGGGTCGCGCGACAGTTGTTACACGCTGGCGTTACTGCGGGCGGCGCAGTTGACCATCGCTGGCCGTTCACCCGCGACCTTTCAGTTGCGGGTGGCCAATCTGCGCTGGAACGGCAGCAGCCAGGTGTCCCTGCAAAACATGCATCGCAGCTACAGCGCACTGTTTCTGTATGACGATCCCCGGGTAGAACTGGTGATGGTCGACCACCGCGAGGTATTGCCGTTTGATCACCAGCTACCCATAAGCGAAGCCGGTCGCGAGGCCAACCGTATCAACCTGCTGCTGATCGGGCATCGCAGAACCTGGAATGAACCGCTTGAGCTATGGGATGACGCTTATCTGGCAACTGCCGAGTTCTATGGTCAGGTGGCCCGCTGGAACAATGGCGTCGATGCCATGGTCGGCAGTGAGTCCCCGCGTCGACAGAGCATCTTCCTCGAAGGGCTGGGGCGTGCCGCGCAGAAGGCTGAGATTGCCGCCCCACCGGTGAGTTCTTGCGGCTTTGAAATGCTGTTTACGCTGCTCGACGGGCTGGGTGGTGATTATTACCGTGAGTTTTATCCCGAAGAGGAGCGGGTGGCGTGGCGTCCGGAGGGGCAATTCGAGGCCTGTCGGCGTACCAGCTTTATCAGTATCAACGACATGATTGTCGGCAAACTCGAAGAGCGCTGGCCTTTGTTGAGTGATTTTCTGGGGTTTCAGGTTGACGATCTGACGCTTTATCAAGGTGATGACGAACACGTAGAGCCTAAGGTGGCTGCGCATTTACGAGGTTTGCAGGCGCAAATCATCGAGGAGCGAAACTATGAGGACGGCGTCGGTGATTACCTCAAAAGCAGCCTGATAACGATGCGGCAAAAACAGGTCCCTGAACCGGTATGCGAACAGTTGCTGGTCAGCTTCGACAATCTGCAGGAGCCCGGGAATCTGCGCGCCCAGGCGGAAAGCTCTCTGCTGGCCAGTTTTGAACTGAATGAAATCCAGCTGACGTGCCTGTTGTTTTCACCGTTCATTAATGCGGGGGCCGGACTTGAGCGATTCTTGCGCAATTGTCACCCCGGCATGTTGGTGGCATTGCCGGATCTGCACCGGGCGATGCAGGGCCTGCATGCGCCGGAACAGGTCATGAAATGGATGACGGATGTCAGTGGGCTGCCGGTCAGGTTGATTGTGCGTTTGTATGCAATGGGGCCGGTTCGTATGTCTGCGCCTGGAGAATCGGCCGCGCAAAGCCTCGATGCGGTTGACGCGGCGGCCGAGCCGACCGCTGATCGATCGGCGGAAGGTTGATCGTGAGCCGCTTGCCTGGAGATGAACCCATGCCCACGGATACGGGGTTGTGAAGGGGTCGAGGGAGAATGACTTCGTTTATCAGGCGGTTTATCGATACCTGACGCTGCTGATAGATGAGGCGGGGAACAGCGGGGCGGTGCGCCTGCCCTCACTCCGGCAATTGTCTGACCGGCTCAATGTGTCGATC
The DNA here is from genome assembly GCF_024748675.1 of Pseudomonas sp. B21-041. Lineage (NCBI taxonomy): Bacteria > Pseudomonadati > Pseudomonadota > Gammaproteobacteria > Pseudomonadales > Pseudomonadaceae > Pseudomonas > Pseudomonas sp. B21-041. Next base: position 3,369,020 of record NZ_CP087175.1, on the reverse strand, counting down.
TCGACCGTCCAGTACGCCTACTCGCTGCTGGAAAAGGAAGGTCGAGTTTATTCAATTGCCAAGTCCGGGTACTACGCGCAAGCGCTGCACATGATGGATTCGCCGGATAGCGGCAGTGATCTGCTGGAAACCGTTTACGTCAATGCCAGGCGCCCGGGCATGTGCGTGCTGAGCGCCGATGAGCCGGCCTCGCTACAGCCACTGGACAGCCCGTTATTGATGTTGGAGCGGGAACTGCTGCGTCAGTACCCACGTCAGCCACATGCGTTGGTGCAACCTTGTGGAGAGCTGGAGTTGCGCACGGTGCTGGCCGCCCGCTACACCTCATCCACGGCCAATTACTGGCGTGCGGATGACGTCTATATCGGCGCAGACCTGCGCGGTGTATTGGAAATTCTGATTTCCGTGCTTGAGTTGCGTCGGGCCACCGTGGTCGTCGAATCGCCCTGTGACTGGGTGATCCTGCGTCTGCTTGAGGCCGCCGAAGTACGGGTCATCGAGTTGCCGTTGCTCCCCGGGGGCATGATTGATCTTCAGCGGCTGGAGTCGGTGCTCAAGAGCGAGACGGTACGTTTGATGCTTTTGTCGTCAGTGCTGAGCATGCCCCGGGGCAGTCTTCTACCGCTGAGCAACCAGCAGGCAGTCGCGCATTTGCTTGGACGTCATGGTACCTGGGTGCTGGAAAACGATTGTTACAGCGAACTCCATGAAGGCAATGACGCGCAACGGATGCGCGACTGGCTGGACCCCGATCGTTTAGTGGTGTTTTCCACGTTCGAAAAGTTCGTCGGGGCCGAGGCGCCTTTCGGTTATGTGCTGTCGCGTCATTGGCGCAGTGAGTTGCAGCGGCATTTCCTGTTGCGCGCGTTTCGGTTGTCGCCGATTCGCCAGAAAGCCATTGCCAGGTTGTTGGGGGGCGGCCGACTGGATCAGCATTTATTGGTATTGCGGCGAATGCTCAAGGAGCGTCGTACGCAATTGATCGAATTGTTGCGCGAACGTCTTGGCGATGCGATGCAGGTTGTCGAGCCCGAGGGTGGCGCGACCGTGTGGGTACATTCTCTGCGACCAGTGAACATGGCGCAGGTCTTCCAGCGATTGCTCAGGCAGCAGATCGTTATTGCACCTGGCGAGCTATTCAGCCTGCAAAGCCTGCATGCGCACCATCTGCGGTTGAGCCCGCTGAGCCATGGTGACCATGACCTGGCCAGTGTGGTCGGGCTAATCGGTGACGCCTTGCGCCTTGCACCTGCTGACTAACGTTAAAAAACATCGGGAGAGTCCCGGATAGATCGCATCGCACTGCGGTCAAACTGCCAGTAAACTGCGCTCTATTCCTGAACCACTCTATTTCAGAGGTTTTGCATGACACTCAGTCCTTTTGCGGGCAAACCGGCACCGGCAGAATTGTTGGTCGATATCCCGCGACTGGTAACGGCTTACTACACTGGACAGCCCGACGCCTCGATTTCCACTCAGCGTGTGGCGTTCGGTACGTCCGGGCACCGGGGCAGCTCGTTCGACTTGAGTTTCAACGAGTGGCACGTTCTGGCCATCAGCCAGGCGATCTGTCTGTACCGCGAAGCCCAAGGGATCACCGGGCCGCTGTTTGTCGGCATCGACACCCACGCATTGTCGACTCCGGCCGGCGCCAGCGCGCTGGAAGTCCTGGCCGCCAACGGTGTGACCGTGATGATTGCCGAAGGTGATGAGTACACGCCGACACCCGCCATTTCCCACGCCATTCTGTGCTACAACCGTGGCCGTACTTCGGGCCTGGCTGACGGCATCGTCATCACGCCGTCGCACAATCCGCCACAAAGCGGTGGCTACAAGTACAACCCAACCAACGGCGGGCCGGCCGATACCCACATCACCAAGTGGATCGAAGCCAAAGCCAATGAATTGCTGGCCAACAAGCTGGCCGGTGTGAAGCGCATCAGCTACGAGCAGGCGCTCAAGGCCAGCACCACGCATCGTCACGACTACGTGAACACCTACGTCGCCGACCTGATCAACGTGATTGACTTCGACGCCATCCGTGACGCCAAGCTGCGTCTGGGCGTTGATCCGCTGGGTGGAGCAGGGGTGCGCTACTGGTCGGCGATTGCCGAGCATTACCGCCTCGATCTGCAAGTGGTGAACAAGGAAGTCGACGCGACGTTCCGTTTCATGACCGTCGACTGGGATGGCCAGATTCGCATGGACCCGTCGTCCAGCCACGCGATGCAAGGCCTGATCGGTCTCAAAGAACGTTTCGACGTGGCCTTCGCTTGCGACCCGGATCACGATCGCCACGGTATCGTCACGCCGTCCGGTGGGCTGCTTGCGCCGAACAACTATCTGGCCGTATCGATCGATTACCTGTTCCAGAACCGCCCGCAATGGCGTGCGGATGCCGGCGTGGGTAAAACCGTGGTCAGCAGCGGTCTGATCGATCGCGTGGCCAAGCGCTTGGGGCGTCGTCTGTACGAAGTTCCGGTCGGTTTCAAATGGTTCGCCGACGGCCTGTTCGATGGTTCGCTCGGCTTCGGTGGCGAAGAGAGCGCAGGCGCATCGTTCCTGCGCAAGGACGGTGGCGTGTGGAGCACCGACAAGGACGGTCTGATCCCTGCGTTGCTCGCCGCTGAAATGACCGCACGCACCGGTCGCGATCCGAGCCAGGCCTACAAGGCTTTGACCGATGAGCTGGGCGAGCCGTTCTCGGTACGTGTCGACGCCAAGGCCAATCCGGAGCAGAAAGCGTTGCTGAGCAAGTTGTCGCCTGCACAGGTCACTTCGACCGAACTGGCTGGCGAGAAGATCCAGAGCATTCTCAGCCATGCACCGGGCAACGATCAGGCGATTGGCGGTCTGAAAGTGATGACGGAAAATGGCTGGTTCGCCGCGCGTCCGTCGGGCACTGAAGACATCTACAAGATCTACGCCGAAAGCTTCATCGGTGACGACCACCTCAAGCAATTGGTCGTCGAAGCGCAGGCGCTGGTGGATGGCGCAATCGCAGGCTGATGATGTTGGCGAGCGCATGAAAAAAGGGGCAACCGTGATGGTTGCCCCTTTTTTTGCCTGCCATTCAAGCCATCAGGCCAGATCCACCAGGACGATTTCGCTGTCCTCAAGGGCCGTAACGCTCAGCACCCGTTCCTGCGCTACCGCCACGCCGTCTCGAGCTTGTGCGCGCAAGCCGTTGACTTCAATCAGGCCAGTGGCCGGCACCAGATAGGCGCGACGGCCTGCATCCAGATGATATTCGGCAGTTTCGCCCGCCTTGAGGTTGGCTGCGACCAATCGCGCATCAGCGCGAATCCGCAGGCTCTGGTCATCGCCGTCCTTGCCGCTGGCCAAGGTGACAAAACCTTCGCGCTGGCCTTTCGGGAACGGTTTGGCACCCCAGGAGGGCGGTGCGCCGGTTTCCGTTGGCAGGATCCAGATCTGGAAGATCTTGGTGTCCTTGGCTTCCAGGTTGTATTCGCTGTGAGCGATGCCGGTACCCGCGCTCATTACCTGCACGTCGCCAGCTTCGGTGCGGCCCTTGTTGCCCAGGTTGTCCTGGTGAGTGATAGCACCTTCACGAACATACGTGATGATTTCCATGTCGCGATGCGGATGCTGGGGAAAGCCAGTGCCGGCTGCGATCACGTCATCGTTCCACACCCGCAGGTTGCCCCAGCTCATGCGCTGCGGGTCGTAGTACTCGGCGAACGAAAAGTGGTGATGGGCATCCAGCCAGCCGTGATGGGCGCCGCCCAGCGAGCTGAAGGGTCTGAGTTCAAGCATGATCGTCTCCTCAAAAGGTTCGACGCGAGGTGTGAAGGGCGCACCCGACGCGGGACCGGTGGTTTATGACGGCCATCATCTATCAGTCAATAATCGATAAAAAGCGTAAAAAGTGCGGCGTTATAATCGAAGTACTCGATAAGAAAATAGTTGTGAAGCATCTCATCCCACCTTCAGTTCATCGCCTAAACCAATGACCTGAAAGCATTTCGCTAGAACTGAGCGGCAAATACAGACACCATAGCCGCAACAGCCTCACACACTGGAGCCCGTCAGCGTGGCGCAACACACCCCCGATCTTCCTCCCGAACTTCGCCCCTTGGCCGAGATGCCATGGTTCAAACGCCTGGCTGCACGCTTCTTCGGCCACGGTTTGACCCGACTGCGCGCGCAGCACCGTGCGTCGTGGTTGCACGGTCAGGCCGATGGTTTCCGCAGTGGCCATACCGCTGGCGTCGAATATGGCTTTAAGGAAGGCAAGCTTGAGGGGCTGGAAGAGGGCCGGCAGGTGCTGCTGATCCGTGACAGTCGCAACACCGAGCATCGCCCGCCCAACGTCGACAATCATCTGTTCGATGATTGGCGCCTGCCGTTGACGGCCGAGCTGAAAAAACGCATGAAGGCCGATGTTGCCCGTTTGTTGCCTGAGCATGCTCAGCCAAGTACCGCGCAATGGAAGATGATTTTCAGCGAAACCCCGTCAACCTCAGTGGTTGCCGGCGCGGGCGCGGGTAAGTCCACCACGCTGGTTCTGCGTATTCTGTTGCTCAACCACTATCTGGGTTTTGAGCTGGATTCGATGACCGTAGTGACCTTCACCCGCGAGTCGCGCAAGGATTTCATCAACAAACTGATCGAGCTGTTCGCGCTCTGGGGGCACGCGCTGAACCTGCGCCAGGCACGCGAACTGGTGCGTACCTTCCACTCGCGCATTCTGCCGATGGTGCGCAGCTTGCCGGGTTTCGAGCGCTTGCAGGCCTTTGAAAACCTCAGTCATCGAGTTCAGGGTGCTGAGGAGGAGGTCGACAGTAATCCGTTCGACCTGCGCATCAACGATGCGCAACGTCAGCAACTCAACGCCTGCTATCACCGCTTGTTCAACGAGGACGAGCGTTTTCGACATCTGATTCGGCCACTGTCGCGCGCGGGTTTGCAGCTCAAGGAGCTGGAGCGTGATCACCCGGATGTGCAGAAGCGCGTCGCGGTAACGGAGCTGGCATCCCGGCGCGACGAAGAGCTGTGCGACGCCATCGAAGATCTGTGGTTCCGCGCGGGTGCTTGGCCGATCAAGGGCATTGAGCCGAATCGGCAGAGTTTCGATATCAACGGCGCGAAATTTCATTGTCATGGTTACATTCCGAGCCTGGATGCGTGGGTGGTGCTCGGTTTCGATCCGCGGGAAAACCCGCAGGTCAGTCGGCCAAACGCCAAGCTCAGCGTGCGCGCAGAGTGGGCAGTCAAGCGCACCCTGTTTCAAGCTTTCTGTCGTAAGCCTTTGATTTGGCTTGATAGTTATGAGTCATCAAAACGTGTTCTGGCTACTTTGGCAGGCGATGCCAGTGCCGGGCCGGGCTTCGATTACAAGGTCAAGGGTGAGCTGGCTTCCGCGCCATTGCTCGACTGTTTTGTGGCGGCGGCAGGCTTCATCGAGAACCTCGGCCTGGATGTGCCTGACGCGGTCGGTCGCATGAGTTTCGCCAAGGACGACCCGGATCGTTTCTTCTTTGAAGCCTTGAGTCTGTTCTGGCGCGCCTTTGAAGATCATTTGCTCGATCAGAAACCGCCGATCATGACCTACAACCGCATGTTCGCGCTGTTCAGCGAGCATTCGCCGGAGAACCTCAAGCTGTTGAGCGACGAGTTACTCAGGCCGTTGTCGCACTTGATGATCGACGAATTTCAGGACGTTTCGCCACAGATCGTCTCGTGGATTCGCGCAAGTCTGACGGAAATCCGCAGTCGTGGCCCGGCCATGCACGTCGGGCGGGGCGCGCAGCGTTCGTCGTTGCTGTGCGTCGGTGATGACTGGCAGTCGATTTACGGTTGGCGCGGCAGTTCGCCGAGTTATTTCATGGCGTTCGACAAGGAGTTCCCGTCGCCGAGCACTACGCGGGTAATGCTCAGTGATAACTACCGCAGTCACCAGCACATCATTGATGCCGCTGAACATATCGTTCGCGCGGCACCGGCGATCCCGGGCAAAAAAGCCAAGGCCAGCGGCGCACCCAAGCCGTTGCAACCGGTCAATGTGCTGGAGCGCGACGATCAGGGCTTGGGCCAGCGCCTTGCCGAACATTATCGTCAAGGTCACTCAATCTTGATGCTTTATCGAAAAAGCAGCGATAAGTTATTGATAGAAGAGCATATTCAGTCTGTAGTTAATGTTGATTCGAGCTTGCCGTACGAAGCGCGACGCCTGAAGCAACTGACCTACCACAGCGCCAAAGGCCTGCAGGCTGACGCGGTGTTTCTGCTCGGCGATTGCCAGCATCTGACCAGTTCGCCCTACAAGAATCAGGTCTATCGCATGGCGGGCCTAGGCAAGTCGGGCGACAGCGAGCCCTACGACACGGCGCAAAAAGACGAAATCCTGCGCTTGGCGTATGTCGGCATCACGCGGGCGGTCAGCCATTGCTACTGGTATGTCGAACCGCAGGAAGCGCAAGCGGTGAACATGCCCCGGGCGTCCGACCGGGTGGCCAAAGGCAAACCGTTCTTCGTTGATCACCGCGCCGCCAAGCAAACCGCGTAAGCACAAAAAAGCCCGCATCGCTGCTGGCTTTTCGTTTTAAATCATAAACTTATGCGTAACTCTTGAGAGACTCCGGAGGAATGAACGCTTCCAGCTCGTCCTCCACAGCCTCGATGATTCGCTCGACATCCGCTGCATTCATCACCGTCGCGCACGGGATCCCGGCGATAGCGATCATGGTTTCGCCGCTGGCACGATCGAACAGTCGGGCGATCATACTGCCCGGTGCGTCCATCGTTGCCTCGAAACCCATCGGATGGAAATGCCAGCGCATCAACTGGCATGCGTTGGGAAACGTGACTTTGCTTGACCCTTTATTCATATGTTGCCCGCCTTCTTCATCGAGCGCTTCCGTTTGCTCATGTTAGGTGGGAAGAGCCTTCATTGGCTCAACCGGTGACTGACATTAAAAGTAGCATCCGCATGTGAAATTCCTGTGAGATTTTTCAGTTCATTTTGCGATTGCTTCGCATTTTTTGATGTAAGTCACGGCCTACGCAATCATCGCCAGAACGCCACTATGGATTAGTCATTGAAGCCTGTGGCGAACTTGGGCAAGCTCGGGTTTTTTGTGCCGAGCCCTTTATGCACGCCGACGACGACGGCCCTGAACAGACCCAAGCCACGGCTGCAACGGTCATGCGCTATCACCTGAGCTGGAAACACCGCGACCTCGACAGCGTCATGGCGCTGTACCACCCGGACATTCAGTACAACGATTTCTTCCAGAACCGGGTGCTCGGCCTCAACGAGTTACGCGAGTACGTGCGCGTCAGCATGCCGCGAGAATCCGACGAACTGCTTGAGCATTGCGACCGCATTCGCGTCGACGGCAACACCGCATTCATCCAATACGAAGTGACCTTGCGCGGCGGCGACGGTCTGGTGTCGTTTCGCTCCAGCGAGGCGCTCACGGTCAGGGACGGGCTGATCTGGCGCGTCAACGAATACGCTTCGCTGGTGCGCACGCAAACTGCTGGCAAGGCCTCGTCAAGTCAGCGCCCGGCAGTCAGTCGCCTGGGCTTGTCGCCGCGTCAGTTGAGCTTTATGGCCGAAGACCTGCAGCAGTATTTCGAAAAGCAACAGCCGTATCTTGATCCCGAACTCGATTTGCAGCGGGTGGCGAAGGAGTGCGGGTACAGCCGCAATCAGATTTCCTATCTGCTCAACCAGGTGCTCGGGCAAAGTTTCTATCGCTACGTCAATCAGGCGCGCCTGCAACATCTGCTGCGCTCGCTCGATAACGCCGCGCCGCCGGTGCGCATCGATGAACTGGCTTTCGCTGCGGGTTTCAATTCGTTATCGGCGTTCTACAGCTGTTTCCGTCAGCACACCGGTCAGTCGCCCAAGGCTTACGCGAAACAAATTTCTTTGCGGGCACGCGCGCAAGACATCCACTGAGCACAGCCACTAGGATCGACGCCATCGAAGGTTTTCAGTGGCGGAGTCTTGCATGCCGGCGTGGCGCACTATCAGTTTGTGGATGGACCAACTCGATGAGCCGCTGACCGCGCGGCCCGAGCTTGAGCGTGATCTGGACGTCGACGTGGCGATCATCGGCGCCGGTTACACGGGCCTGTGGACCGCGTACTACCTGAAGAAACTCGCGCCGGGACTCGACATCGCGATTGTCGAAGCACAGACCGCCGGTTTCGGCGCTTCCGGTCGCAATGGCGGCTGGTTGATGGGCAACCTGCTCGGCGAAGATCGGTTGTTGGCCGGCCTCTCGCCGGAACAGCGCCGCGCTTCCTTTGATCTGCTGCACAGCATTCCCGATGAAGTGGAAGTCGTCCTCGAACGCGAAGGCATCGATTGCGATTACCGCAAGGGCGGCGTGTTGTACTGCGCGGCGCGTTATCCGGAACAAGAAGCCTCTCTGCGCGAGTACTTGGGCAAACTGCACGCCCAAGGCCTGACCGACGACGATTATCGTTGGCTCAGCCCCGAGCAACTGGCGCAGCAGATCCGCGTCGCCAAGCCTTATGGCGGGATTTACGCGCCGCACGTGGCGACCATCCACCCGGCGAAACTGGTACGCGGCCTGGCGCGCACCGTGCAGAGCATGGGCGTGAAGATCTACGAAAACAGCCCGGTTACCCATTGGCAGTCGGGCAGTCTACGCACAGCGAAAGCCAGCGTGCGCAGTCGCTGGATCGTGCCAGCCGTCGAAGGTTATTCGGTGACCTTGCCACCGCTGGGCCGCTATCAGCTACCGGTGCAAAGCCTGATTGTCGCCACCGAGCCATTGTCTGCCGCGACTTGGGACGAAATTGGCCTCAGCCGGGGTCAGGCGTTCAGCGAATTCAGCCGTCAGGTCACTTATGGCCAGCGCAGCGCCGACAATCGGCTGATCTTCGGCGCCCGTGGCGGTTACCAGTTCGCTGGCAAGCTGCGCCATAACTTTGATCTGACTCGTGATGAAGTCGAGTTGCGCCGTTATCTGTTCGGCGAACTGTTCCCGCAGCTGAAAAACGTGCAGATCACCCACGCCTGGGGCGGCAACCTCGGGATGTCCCGGCACTTCAAACCGCACATGCTTTGCGATCGCGCCAATGGCATCGCGCTGTCCGGCGGTTATGGCGGGGAGGGCGTCGGCGCGAGCAATCTCGGCGGGCGCACCCTGGCGGACTTGATTCTTGAGCGCGACAGCGAACTGACCCAGCAACCGTGGGTGCTGCCGGATGGTGGCATTCATGCGCTGCGCGCGTGGGAGCCGGAGCCATGCCGCTGGTTGGGCTACAACGCGATCATCAAAAGTTTCGTCCACGAAGACCAGACCCTGGCCAACCCGGCGACCGCGCCTTGGCGGCGCAAACTCGCCAGCCAAGTGGCGGGTTTCATGGAAGGCTTCATGCATTGAACGTCGATTTACTTTAAGAAAGCCCAAAAGACAGGTCAGACCATGAGCATTACCCAGTTCAAAAACACCGCGACATTGCAACTTGACGAGTCCAACCCGGTGGCCGTGCCCCTCGGCGAGCCGGTGGCGATTGCTTCGACCACCAGCGTCGAGCGCGATGACGGCGTCGAAACCGGCGTCTGGGAATGCACGCCCGGGCGCTGGCGTCGGCAAATCACCGCGCAAGAGTTCTGCCATTTCATTTCCGGGCGCTGCACGTTCACCCCCGACGGTGGCGGCGAAACCCTGCACATACAAGGTGGCGACGCACTGATGTTGCCGGCCAACACGCTCGGTGTCTGGGATATCCAGGAAACCGTGCGCAAGAGCTACGTGCTGATTTTCTGATTGTTTGATCCTTTGATTGCCTGCCAACAAAAAAGAAAACCCACACAGGAATCGATCCATGATCCGCAAGACCCTCGCTCTGGCACCGCTGATGCTTGCTGTTTCCCTTGCTCAGGCAGCGGAAACGGTCAAGGTTTACAACTGGTCCGACTACATTGCGCCGGACACCACCAAGAACTTCGAAAAAGAGACGGGCATGGGGGTCACCTATGACGTCTACGACAGCAACGAAACCCTCGACGGCAAGTTGATGACCGGTAAATCTGGTTACGACGTGGTGTTTCCGTCCAACCACTTTATGGCCCGGCAGATTCAGGGCGGGGCGCTGAAGAAGCTCGACAAGAGTCAGTTGCCGAACTGGAAGAACCTCAATCCGGTGCTGCTCAAAGCGCTGCAGACCAATGACCCGAACAACGAACACGGCTTCCCCTATCTGTGGGGCAGCACCGGCATCGGCTACAACATCGCCAAGGTCAAAGCCGTGCTGGGCGACAACGCACCCGTGGACTCCTGGGACCTGATCTTCAAGCCCGAGTACATGGAAAAACTGCAGAAGTGCGGTGTGGCGATCCTCGACAACGGCCCGGAATTGCTGCCGGCGGCGCTCAACTACCTGGGTCTGCCACACCACAGCAAAAATCCCGAGGACTATAAAAAAGCCGAAGCGCTACTGATGAAAGTCCGGCCTTACGTCAGCTATTTCCACTCCTCGAAATACACCAGCGACCTGGCCAACGGCGACATCTGCGTGGCGGTCGGTTTCTCCGGCGACATCCTGCAGGCCGAGAACCGCGCCAAAGAAGCGAAAAATGGCGTCGACATTGGCTACGCAATTCCCAAGGAAGGCGCGGCGATCTGGTTTGACATGGTCGCCATGCCTGTCGATGCGCCGGACGAGAAGGCCGGTTATGCGTTCATGAACTACCTGCTGCGCCCGGACGTAATGGCCGGCATCAGCAACTATGTGCACTACGCCAATGGCAATGAGCAGGCGGACAGCCTGATCGACCCGGCGATCAAGAACGACACCAAGGTTTACCCGAGCCCGGAGATGATGGGCAAACTGTTTGCGCTGGAGGCGATGCCGTTGAACATTGACCGGATCCGCACGCGGGTGTGGAACAAGATCCGCACGGGTAGCTGACCCGCTTTTCCCCTGTAGGAGCTGCCGCAGGCTGCGATCTTTTGATCTTGCTTTTGAAAGGCAAAGGCAAAAGATCGCAGCCTCGTTTCACTCGTCAGCTCCTACACTTTGGGCGAGCAATCTGGTTGATATCAATACACTGGCATTGCACTAATAAAGTGCAGAAAAGTGAGACGCGCCTAACAAAAAACAACTTACCCATATTTAATATTTAAATAGAAAATCGTCAGACAATTAGGCAAAAGCTTCGCAACTAAAACATTCTTCCACCTCCGCACGCTTTGTTTACGGCAGTTTTACGAAACAGCCCGATTTGATCTCAAAAAAATCCTTTACGGCAGATTTCAAATTGTGTCAGGTTTCTTACGCCTTCATTGGGCGAGTGATAGGACGATCTCGCCAGAGAGAGTCCTATCGGACAAAAACTGTTCCATTGCTAAACAAGGAAGTGTGTTTATGTCGAAAGTTAAAACGAATGCTATTGATACCGCCGAACAGGCTTTCCAGCTGTCAGCCTTCAGCTCGGCGTACAACCAGATCAATAGCTTCAGCCATCAATACGATCGTGGCGGCAACCTCACGGTCAATGGCAAACCCTCCTTTTCCGTCGATCAGGCCGCAACCCAGTTGCTGCGCGACGGCGCTGCCTACCAGGACAAGGACGGCAGCGGCAAGATCGAACTCACCTATACGTTCCTGACCTCGGCATCGTCCAGCACGATGAACAAGCATGGGATCACTGGGTTCAGTCAATTCAGTGCGCAACAACAAGCCCAAGCCAAGCTCGCCATGCAATCCTGGGCTGACGTGGCCAACGTGACCTTCACCGAGAAAGCCTCGGGCGGTGACGGCCACATGACCTTCGGTAACTACAGCGGTGGCCAGGATGGCGCTGCAGCGTTCGCTTATCTGCCAGGTACCGGCGCCGGTTATGACGGCACCTCGTGGTACCTGATCAACAGTGGCTACACGCAGAACAAGAATCCGGATCTGAACAACTACGGTCGTCAGACCCTGACTCACGAGATCGGCCACAGCCTGGGCCTCGCTCACCCTGGTGACTACAACGCCGGGAATGGCAATCCGACTTACAACGACGCGTCCTACGGCCAAGACACCCGCGGCTACAGCGTCATGAGCTACTGGAGCGAAAGCAACACCAGTCAGAACTTCAGCAAGGGCGGTGTCGAAGCGTATTCGTCCGGCCCGCTGATGGACGATATCGCTGCCATCCAGAAGCTCTACGGTGCCAACACCACCACCCGTACCGGTGACACCACCTACGGCTTCAACTCCAACACTGGCCGTGATTTCCTCAGCACTTCGTCGTCGAGTGACAAAGTGGTGTTCTCGGTGTGGGACGCGGGCGGCAAGGACACGCTGGACTTCTCGGGCTTCACCCAGAACCAGAAGATCAACCTCAAAGACGCCTCGTTCTCCGACGTTGGCGGCATGGTGGGTAACGTATCCATCGCCAAAGGCGCGATCATCGAGAACGCTATCGGTGGTTCCGGCAACGATCTGTTGATCGGCAATAGCGTGGCCAACGAACTCAAGGGCGGTGCCGGCAACGACATCCTCTGGGGTGGCGGTGGTGCTGACAAGCTGTGGGGCGGTGCCGGTTCGGACACGTTTGTGTTCGCTGCCAGCTCTGACTCCAAGCCAGGTGCGATCGATCAGATCCTCGATTTCGTCAGCGGCCTGGACAAAATCGACCTGACCGGTATCACCAACGGTGCCGGCCTGCACTTCGTCAGCAGCTTCACCGGTTCTGCCGGCGACGCCATCCTGACTTCGTCGGGTGGCAATAGCCTGCTGTCGGTGGACTTCTCCGGGCACGGCGTGGCGGACTTCCAGGTCAGCACCGTTGGCCAGGCAGCGACCAGCGACATCGTGGCGTGATGTAGAAGTGGAAAGCGGCGTGTGATACGTCGCTTTCTCCACTTGCATCGTGTTGCTCTGTAAGCAAGGCTACACGCCGGAGCGAATATTCCTATGATCTGTAAAGCTTTTACCTACAAGGCAATGGCGTGGCTCTCGGCGGCGCTCATCATGATTTCAGGAGAAACCGGTATGGCAAGCAGCCTCAGACTTGAAGAACCCTCGGTGTTTGCGGGGCAGTGGCAAGCGACATTGTCAGAGCGTTCTGATGATGCAAAAGCGCAAAAGCACCAGGACAAGCCTTCGAACACGTGCATCGTCGAATTGCAGGCAAACAAAACCTTGAGCAAAGGTGCTGACTGCCTCGGAGCATGGCTTGAAGCAACCCCGATCGGCTGGTTTCCCGATCCGGACGGCCTGTCGATCACCGGCGAGGAAGGTTCAAGAATCCAGTTTTTCAGTCGACAACGTGACGGGTTTTATCAGACTACTTTGAAGTCTGGCTTGATGATTACCCTTGAGCGCGTGGCGCAATAACCTTGATTATCCAGAACGCGACAAAGTTTTAATATAAAGCGCCACGCTATGGTTATAAGCAGCGCGGACTGACAACTGCACCGCAATTAATTACGCAAGTTGTTATGAAAGTGTAAGCGGGTACTTGCAAGTCATCTTTCGCAGGTAAGCGGAACATTAATTGAAGGCTCGCCCAAGTGCGGCGGGACCCATCATTTCAGGAAGAATCGATGAAGATGGCGAAGGCCCCAGCCACCGCTCCCTTATTCAAGGCATTGGCTGACTATAAAAGTATCCTGATCAGCGTCGGCTGCTTTACCGCACTGATTAACGTGCTGATGCTGGTGCCCTCCATCTATATGCTCCAGGTCTATGACCGGGTGCTGTCGTCGCAGAACGAAACGACCCTGGCGATGCTGTCGCTGATGGTGGTCGGTTTCTTCGCCTTTATCGGCCTGCTGGAAGTGGTGCGCAGCTTTATCGTGATTCGCATCGGCAGCCAGTTGGAGCGCCGCTTCAACCTGCGCGTCTACCAAGCTGCGTTCGAGCGCAACCTGTTCAAGGGCGAGGGCAACGCTGGGCAATCACTGGGCGATCTGACGCACATTCGTCAATTCGTTACCGGGCCGGCGCTGTTCGCGTTTTTCGATGCGCCATGGTTCCCGGTCTACCTGTTTGTGATTTACCTGTTCAACGTCTGGCTCGGTGTGCTCGCCACAGCAGGCGCACTGCTGCTGATCGGCTTGGCCTGTCTCAACGAATACATGACCAAAAAGCCGCTGGGCGAAGCGGCCGGTTATTCGCAGAAGTCCAGCCAGTTGGCCACCAGCCATTTGCACAATGCCGAAACCATTCAGGCGATGGGCATGCTGGGTTCGCTGCGTAAGCGCTGGTTCCAGGTGCATTCGCGTTTCCTCGGCCTGCAAAACCAGGCCAGTGACACCGGTGCGGTGATCAGCTCGTTGAGCAAAACCCTGCGCCTGTGCCTGCAATCATTGGTGTTGGGCTTGGGTGCTTTGTTGGTGATCAAAGGCGACATGACCGCCGGGATGATGATCGCCGGTTCGATTCTGATGGGGCGTGTACTGAGCCCGATCGATCAGTTGATTGCCGTGTGGAAGCAGTGGAGCGGGGCGAAACTGGCTTACCGCCGTCTCGATGCGCTGCTGCAAGCGTTCCCTCCCAGCGACGACGCCATGGCGCTGCCGGCGCCGAAAGGCCAGATCACTTTCGAACAGGTCAGCGCCGGCCCACCGGGACAACGTGCGGCGACTTTGCAGATGGTCAATTTCAACTTGGGCGCCGGTGAAGTGCTGGGTGTGCTGGGTGCTTCCGGTTCCGGCAAGTCGACGCTGGCCCGTGTGCTGGTCGGGGTCTGGCCTACCCTTGGCGGCACCGTGCGTCTCGATGGCGCGGATATCCATCGCTGGAACCGCGACCAACTCGGTCCCTATATCGGTTATCTGCCGCAAGACATCGAGCTGTTCAGCGGCAGCATCGCCGAGAACATTGCGCGTTTCAGCGAGGCCGATCCGCAGAAAGTCGTCGCCGCTGCGCAACAGGCCGGCGTCCACGAAATGATCCTGCGCCTGCCGCAAGGCTACGACACGCAACTGGGCGAGGACGGCAGTGGTTTGTCCGGCGGCCAGAAGCAGCGTGTGGCACTGGCGCGTTCAATGTACGGCACGCCGAGTCTGGTGGTGCTGGATGAGCCGAATTCCAACCTCGACACCGTCGGTGAAGCGGCATTGGCCAGCGCCATCGCCGCGCTCAAAGCCCAAGGCACTACGGTAGTGCTGGTCACGCACCGTTCTTCGGTGTTGGCCCAGGCCGACAAACTGCTGGTGCTCAATGACGGGCGTCTGCAAGCCTTCGGCCCGAGTCAGGACGTGCTCAAGGCACTTTCCGGCCAGCAAGAACAACAACGGGAAAAAGCTGCACCGGCACCGGGCGGGCTCAGCATGAGCCGACAGTATCAGCCCTCGACAAGGAATTCGGGTGTATGAGCAGCGTAAGCATGAACACTGAAAACGAAGCGAGCATGGAACACGCCTACATCACCGAACGCCCAGAACGCGATGCGAAGTTTTTCGCGCGCATGGGCTGGATTCTGGCGATCGTTGGCGCCGGCAGTTTCTTCACTTGGGCGGCCCTGGCGCCGCTCGATCAAGGCATTCCGGTGCAAGGCACGGTCGTCGTGTCGGGTAAGCGCAAAGCCGTGCAGTCGATGAGCAGCGGCGTGGTCAGCCGGATCCTGGTGCGCGAAGGCGAAATCGTCAAGCAGGGCCAGCCGCTGTTCCGCCTCGACCAGACGCAAGTCGCCGCTGACGTGCAGTCGCTGCAAGCACAATACCGCATGGCCTGGGCCAGCCTTGCGCGCTGGCAGGCCGAGCGCGACAACCTCAAGCAAGTGACCTTTCCCGCCGAGCTGAGCAATGACCCGGATCCGCGCCTGGCGCTGGTGCTTGAAGGTCAGCGGCAACTGTTCAGCAGCCGTCGCGAGGCTTACTACCGCGAGCAGGCCGGACTGCGTGCGAGCATCGAAGGCGCCACCGCACAACTGGCCGGCATGCGCCGCGCCCGTACCGATCTCAATGCCCAGGCCGACTCGCTGCAACAGCAGTTGAGCAACTTGCAACCGCTGGCCGACAACGGTTACATCCCGCGTAACCGCTTGATGGAGTACCAGCGGCAACTGTCGCAAGTGCAGCAGCAACTGGCGGAAAACACCGGCGAAAGCGGCCGGGTCGAGCAGGGCATCCTCGAGTCGCGGCTGAAACTGCAACAGCACGCCGAGGAGTATCAGAAGGAGGTCCGTACGCAACTGGCCGACGCGCAGCTGAAAAGCGTGACTCTGTCGGAGCAACTGACTTCCGCCGGTTTCGATCTGCAACACAGCGAAATCATCGCCACTGCCGATGGCGTCGCGGTCAACCTCGGCGTGCATACCGAAGGCGCGGTCGTGCGTCAGGGCGAAACATTGCTGGAGATCGTCCCGCAAGGCACCACGCTGGAAGTGGAAGGGCACTTGCCGATCAACCTGATCGACAAGGTCGGCGCGCATTTGCCGGTGGACATCCTGTTTACCGCGTTCAACCAGAGCAAAACCCCGCGTGTACCGGGCGAAGTCAGCCTGATTTCCGCCGACCAGATGATCGATGAGAAAACCGGCGTGCCGTACTACGTGTTGCGCAGCAGTGTCAGCGATCAGGCCATGGAAAAACTCAACGGTCTGGTGATCAAGCCCGGCATGCCGGCAGAAATGTTCGTGCGTACGGGTGAGCGTTCACTGCTCAACTATCTGTTCAAACCGCTGCTTGACCGGGCCGGCTCTGCGCTGACCGAAGAATAAGGATGTTCGGCTGTATGAATAAGCTTTCCACGCTCGCAGCAGCATTCTTGCTGCTCGCGAGTCACTCGGCAGTGGCGGCCATGGGGCCGTTCGAGATCTACGAACAGGCGTTGCGCAATGACCCGGTGTTCCTCGGCGCGATAAAGGAACGCGATGCCGGCCTGGAAAACCGCGCCATTGGCCGCGCCGGCCTGTTGCCGCGCATCGGTTACACCTACAACAAGGGTCGCAACTCGTCGAAAGCTACGTCTCTCGACGAGCGCGCGCGTAACCGTACCGACGATCGTAACTACAGCAGTTACGGCTCGGCGCTGACCCTGCAACAACCGCTACTCGACTACGAGGCTTATGCCGCGTATCGCAAAGGTGTCGCGCAATCGTTGTTTGCCGACGAGAACTTTCGCGGTAAGAGCCAGGAGTTGCTGGTTCGCGTACTGGACAACTACACCAAGGCACTGTTCGCGCAGGACCAGATCGACATCGCTCAGGCGAAGAAAAAGGCGTACGAGCAGCAGTTCCAGCAGAACGAACACATGTTCAAGCAAGGCGAGGGCACGCGTACCGATATTCTCGAGGCTGAGTCGCGTTATGAACTGGCGACTGCCGAGGAGATCGAGGCGCGCAACGAACAGGACGCCGCGCTGCGGGAGCTGGGTGCGCTGGTGGGTACGCCGGCGGTGGACATCGGTGATCTGGCGCCGCTCGATCAGAACTTCCAGACATTCGCGCTGATGCCTGCCAATTACGACACCTGGCATGAAATGGCGGTGAGCAATAACCCGAATCTGGCTTCGCAACGCCAGGCCGTGGAAGTCGCGCGGTATGAAGTGGAGCGCAATCGCGCCGGGCATCTGCCGAAAATCAATGCCTACGCCTCGATGCGCCAGAACGAATCGGAAAGCGGCAACACCTACAACCAGCGCTACGAAACCAACACCATCGGTTTTGAAGTCAGTGTGCCGTTGTATGCCGGTGGCGGGGTGTCGGCGTCGACGCGTCAGGCCAGCCGCACTATGGAGCAGGCCGAATACGAACTGGACGGCAAAACGCGTGAGACGCTGATCGAACTGCGGCGGCAGTTCAGTGCCTGTTTGTCCGGGGTGAGCAAATTGCGCGCTTATCAGAAGGCATTGAGCTCGGCGGAAGCGCTGGTGGTGTCGACCAAGCAGAGCATTCTCGGTGGTGAGCGGACCAACCTCGACGCGTTGAACGCCGAGCAGCAGTTGTTCACCACGCGCCGTGATCTGGCGCAGGCGCGGTACGACTATTTGATGGCCTGGACCAAGTTGCATTACTACGCCGGGACCTTGAACGAGCAGGATCTGGCGCGGGTGGATGAGGCATTTGTGGTCGCTCAACAGCCCTCACCCTAACCCTCTCCCAGAGGGAGAGGGGACTGATCCGGGGATATTGCAGAAGTACACCGACTTGAACGAGCGGCACCGAATCCAACATCGAGCCGGTTTTTCAGGTCGATGCGAGACCAGCTGAATCCACAATCGACGCGGTTTTTCACGTCGATGCATGACGCAAGACACCTCGGTCAGCTCCCTCTCCTGGGGGAGAGGGCTGGAGTGAGGGGATGAGCGACCCGGTTTTTCAGCTCGATGCATGACGCAAGGCACCTCGGTCAGCTCCCTCTCCTGGGGGAGAGGGCTGGGGTGAGGGGATGAGCGACGCGGTTTTTCAGCTCGATGCATGACGCAAGGCGCCTCGGTCAGCTCCCTCTCCTGGGGGAGAGGGCTGGGGTGAGGGGAACAGGCGACACCGCAAAAGAACCTGCATAAAACAATAAAAGTGAGTGGTGAACATGGACGTACGCATCAAGCCAATTTCGGTCGGTACCCTGCTGCTTGTGATTTCCGCAACACAGGTTCAGGCGCAATATCTCGAAACCGGCCAACCCGGCGATCCCGGCAGTTGGCGCAGCGCCGAATTCCTCCGCGACTGGGGCCTGAGCCGGATGCAGGCCGAGCAAGCCTACGCCGCCGGCATCACCGGTAAAGGCGTGAAAATCGGCGCCCTCGACTCCGGTTTCGATGCCGCCCACCCGGAATTCGCCAGCGACCGCTATCACCCGGTACCGGCCAGCGGCAGCTACATTGACGGTTCACTGTTCAACGTCAATGGCACCCTCAACCCCAACAACGACTCCCACGGCACGCATGTCGTCGGCACCATGGGCGCCTCACGCGACGGTACCGGCATGCACGGCGTGGCGTACAACGCACAAATCTACGTCGGCAACACCAACAAAAACGACAGTTTTCTCTTCGGCCCCAACCCCGATCCGCGCTATTTCAAAGCGGTATACGACGCCCTCGCCGATGCTGGGGTGCGCGCGATCAACAACAGTTGGGGCAGCCAGCCGCCGGATGTCAGCTACCGGACACTGGCTGATCTGCACGCCGCGTACGCTCAGCACTGGAATAAAGGCACCTGGCTCGACGCGGCAGCGGATGTTTCCCGGCGCGGCGTGATCAACGTATTCAGCGCCGGCAACAGCGGCTATCCGAACGCCAGCGTGCGTTCCGCGCTGCCGTACTTTCAGCCGGATCTGGAGGGCCACTGGCTGGCCGTGTCGGGCCTCGATCAAAGCAATCAGCAAAAGTACAACCAGTGCGGCCTCGCCAAATACTGGTGCATCACCACGCCGGGGGCGAAGATCGACAGCACCATTCCCGGTGGTGATTACGCGATCAAGTCCGGCACCTCAATGTCGGCGCCGCATGCGACCGGGGCACTGGCGCTGGTGATGGAACGCTACCCGTACATGACCAATCAGCAGACGCTCGAAGTGCTGCTGACTACCGCAACGCAACTGGATGGCTCGGTCACCGCTGCGCCGACCGAGCGGGTCGGCTGGGGCGTGGCCAACCTGAACCGGGCGATGCGCGGGCCAGGGCAATTGCTCGGTGCGTTTGATGCCAACTTGGGGGCAGGGCAGCGCGATGTCTGGAGCAATGACATCTCCGACAAGGCGCTGATTCAGCGGCAGGCTGAAGACCTTGCTGAGCACAGTGCCTGGCAGCAAACCCTGCAAGACAAGGGCTGGCAGAACGGCGTTGCTGCCGGTGCCAGTCAGCAGGATCAGACCGATTACGCGGTCGGCACTGCCCGTGATGCGGCAGCGGCGAGCAGGATTTATCAAGGCAGCCTGATCAAGTCCGGCGGCGGCCAGTTGATCCTCACCGGCGACAATACCTATCGCGGTGCGACCACGGTCAATGGCGGCTTGCTCACGGTCAACGGCTCGCTGACTTCCGCTGTAACGGTGAATGACAGCGGCAGCCTCGGCGGTTCCGGCCGGATTGGCGCGTTGACCGCCAATAGCGGCGCTCGCGTGGCGCCGGGCAACTCCATCGGCACCTTGAACGTGGCCGGTGACGTGATCTTCGCGCCCGGTTCGACTTACGCCGTTGAACTGTCGCCGACCAGCAGCGACCGCATCGTTGCCGGGGGCACAGCCACTATCAGCGGCGCCACGGTCAGCCTGTCGCTGGAAAACAACCCGACGCTGCTTAGCACCAGCGAGGCGCAAAGCCTGCTCGGTCGCCAGTACGACATTCTGCAAGCGGCTGGCGGCATTCAGGGCCAGTTCGGTGCCGTGCTGCCGGATTACCTGTTTATCGGCGGCAGCCTCGACTACGCCGCCAATGGCATTCAACTCGATATCGAACGTAACTCGACCACCTTCGCCAGTGTCGGGCAAACGCCGAATCAGCGCTCGGTGGCCGCTGCCGTCGAAGGCCTGGGCGCGGGCAATTCGGTCTACGAAAGCCTGTTGCGTTCACCCGATGCGAGTTCCGCACAACAGGCGTTTCAGCAGTTGAGCGGCGAGATCTATCCGGCGTTGAGTTCGATGCTGATCAACGACAGCCGCCAGTTGCGCGATGCGGTGGGCGAGCGCCTGCACGATACCAATGCTGCGCAAAGCAATGGCTGGGTCAAGGCGCTCGGCGCCTGGGGCACGACCGATTCGAGCCACGACACGGCGGGCTACAACACCTCGATTGGCGGGCTGCTGGCCGGTGTCGATGGCGCGCTGGACGAGCAAACGCGCATCGGTCTGGTCAGCGGTTACAGCGACAGTTCGCTGAGCATGGGTTCGGGCACGCATTCCTCGGCCAAGGTCGACAGCTATCACCTCGGCGCGTACGCCGGCCGTGAAGTTGGCGCCTGGCGCTTGAGCACGGGCGCGGCTTACAGCTGGCATCGCGCCGATGTGAAACGCGATCTGCAATACGGCGATGTCAGTGGCAAACAGAAAGCCAAAGTCGACGCGGCGACCACGCAAGTGTTCGGCGAAGCGGCTTATCGCCTGCACCTGCAACCGCTGGCGCTGGAGCCGTTCGCCAATCTGGCCTACGTGCATCTGGACACTGAAGGTTTGACCGAGAAGGGCGACGCTGCGGCGTTGAAAAGCTCCGGCGATCAACGTGACGCGGTGCTGAGCACCCTCGGTGTGCGGGCGATCAAGACGTTCAATCTTTCGCCCGCGCAATCACTCGACGTGAGTGGCCATCTCGGCTGGCAGCACAGCCTCAGCGACATCGATTCCGAGCAGCATCTGCGCTTTGCCAGCGGTGGCACGCCGTACGCGGTGGAGAGTTCAGCGCTGGTGCGTGACGCGGCGTTGGTCGGCGTGCAGGCCAGCCTGGCGCTGAGCCGCGATGTACGGGTCAACCTTGATTACAACGGACAACTGGCCAGTCGCGAAAAGCTGCATGGCGTTGGCTTGAGCCTGAACTGGCAGTTCTAAGCAAGATAACCCGGCTTCTGGTGATCGTTCCCACGCTCCGCGTGGGAATGCCTCTAGGGACGCTCTGCGTCCAGTGACGCGGAGCATCACGGGCTGCATTCCCACGCGGAGCGTGGGAACAATCAACGACGATCATCGCCCTCAGTGGCAACGATCAGGATTTTTCGCAACATCACTAAGGAAGGTCGCTGGATGAATAACAACAATACCCCTGCGCAAACGGGGGGCCGCTTTGCCCTGAAAACCCTCACGCTCGCCGTACTCTGTGCCATCGGCACCGCCCATGCCGCGCCCTATGTGGAAAGCGGTCGCACGGGCGATCCATCGAGTTGGCGCAGTGCCGAATTTCAGGCCGATTGGGGCCTGGGTGCGATCGGTGCCGATCACGCCTACGCCGCCGGGTATACCGGCAAAGGCGTGAAATTGGGGATCTTCGATCAGCCGGTGTACGCCGCGCACCCGGAGTTTTCCGGCAGCAACAAAGTCGTCACTCTGGTCACCAGCGGGATCCGCGAATACACCGACCCGTACATCCCGGTCAAAGCCGGCGATGCGTTCCGCTATGACGGTTCGCCCTCGGTTGGCTCCGACGGCAAACTCGGCGCCCACGGCACCCACGTCGGCGGTATCGCCGCAGGCAGTCGTGATGGTGGGCCGATGCACGGCGTGGCGTTCGGTGCGCAGATTATCAGCGCCGACAACGGTGACCCGGGCCCGGAAGACGGCATCGTTCGCGGTAACGACGGCGCGGTGTACAAGGCCGGTTGGGATGCGCTGATCGCCAGCGGCGCGCGGATCATCAACAACAGTTGGGGCATCGGCATCACTGACCGTTTCGACCTCGGTGGCCGCGATCCGGCGTACCCGCATTTCACCGTCAACGACGCGCAATTGCAGTTCAACGAGATCCGCACGCTGCTTGGCACCAAGCCCGGTGGCGCCTACGACGGCGCGATTGCTGCCGCACGCAGCGGCATCGTAACGATCTTCGCCGCCGGCAACGACTACAACCTCAACAACCCGGACGCCATCGCCGGCCTTGGCTATTTCGTCCCGGACATCGCGCCGAACTGGATCACCGTCGCCGCGTTGCAGCAGAACCCGGACCAGGCCAGCGCCAACCCGTACATCATGAGTACGTTCTCCTCGCGCTGCGGCTACACCGCGAGTTTCTGCGTCTCGGCGCCGGGCACGAAGATCTTCAGCGCGATCATCGAAGGCACCAACGCCGACAACCTGACCACCGGCTACAAAAACTACAACGGCACCTCGATGGCCGCGCCACACGTGGCCGGTTCCATGGCGGTGCTGATGGAGCGCTTCCCGTACATGACCGGCGATCAAGTCGCCACGGTCTTGCGCACCACCGCCACCGATCTCGGCGCGCCGGGCATCGACGCTTTGTACGGCTGGGGCATGATCAACCTGCGCAAAGGCATCGACGGCCCGTCGATGTTCGTCACCGAGCAGGACATTCCAGCGGAATTCCGCATCGACGGCGCTTACGGCTCCGGCCAGTTTGTCGCCGATCTGCCGGGCATCGGCGCAATCATCGATCAGGGCAAACCGACCGAACGCGTGTGCACCGATATCACCTGCGGCCTCGACACCTGGCGCAACGACATTTCCGGCCACGGCGGGCTGACCAAGCAAGGTATCGGCACGCTGGTGCTGACCGGCAACAACACTTACAGCGGCCCGACCCTGGTCAATCAGGGGCGTCTGGCCATCAACGGTTCGCTGCAATCGGCGGTGACGGTGAATGACGGCGGCATCCTCGGCGGCAATGGCCACATCGGCGCGCTGTCGGTGAACAGCGGCGGTACGGTCGCACCGGGTAACTCCATCGGCACCCTCAACGTGGCCGGTGACGTGACATTTGCACCGGGTTCGACCTACGCCGTAGAGCTGTCGCCGACCAGCAGCGATCAGATTATCGCTACCGGCAAAGCCGTGATTGAAGGTGCCACGGTGAGCATGTCGCTGGAAAACAGCCCGACGTTGCTGACCACCAACGAGGTGCAAAGCCTGCTCGGCACGCGCTACAACATCCTGCAAGCGGCGGGTGGAATTGAAGGGCGTTTCGGTCAGGTATTGCCTGACTACGCGTTCCTCGGCGGCACCCTTGCGTATTCGGCCGATGGTATCCAGTTGGCGGTCGGCCGTAACGACGCCTCGTTCGCCAGTGTCGGTCTGACGCCAAACCAGCGTGCGGTCGGTGCGGCGGCGGAACGTTTGGGCGCTGGCAATGCGCTGTTCGAAACCCTGTTGCTGTCGCCGAATGCGGCGTCGGCGCAGCAAGCCTTCCAGCAACTGTCCGGCGAGATCCATCCGGCCATTGGCACGATGCTGATCAACGACAGCCGTTACCTGCGTGAAGCGGTGGGCGAGCGTCTGCGTGAGCGTGATCTGTTCAACGCTGGCGCACCGACCGACGATCGCAGCAACGCCTGGGTCAAGGTCTTGGGTTCGTGGGGCAAGAGTGATGGCGGGCATGACAATGCCGACTCCAACAGCTCCATCGGCGGCCTGCTAGCCGGTGTCGATGGCTTGATCGCTGAAGATACCCGTCTGGGTTTCGTTACCGGTTATAGCGACAGCTCGTTGAGCATGGGCAGCGGCACGCATTCGTCGGCGTCAGTCGACAGCTACCACTTGGGTGCGTACCTGGGGCATCAGATCGATGCGCTGCGTCTGACCGTCGGTGGCGCTTACAGCTGGCATCGTGTCGACGTCAAACGTGACCTGCAGTTCGGGGACGTCAGCAGTAAACAAAAGACCAAGCACGATGCCGCCACCACTCAAGTGTTCACCGAGGCCGCTTATGATCTGGGCCTGCAACCGATGAACCTGGAACCGTTCGCCAATCTGGCTTACGTGCACCTCAATACCGAAAGCTTCACCGAGAAGGGTGATGCCGCAGCGTTGAAGGGCGGTGAGGACAATCGTGATGTGGTGCTGTCGACCCTCGGCGTGCGCGCCAAGCGTTCGTTTGCCTTGTCGGATCAGCATCAGCTGGAACTGGGCGCAAGCCTGGGCTGGCAGCACAACCTGAACAACGTCGATGCCGACAGCCATCTGGCGTTTGCCAATGGCAACAGCGCGTTCACCGTGCAGAGCGTGTCGATGGATCGCGATGCGGCGGTGGTCGGTGTGCGTGCGGGTCTGGCGCTCAATCGCGATGTGCGGGTGAACCTCGATTACAACGGACTGATCGGCTCGAACGAGAAGGACCACGGTGTGGGTCTGACCCTCGACTGGCAGTTCTAAGGCGTACCGGCAGTTCTGCGGAGCTGCCGGTTTTTGAAGGAAGAGAGAGCACAACATGGGACTGTTCGATTATAAAAATGCCGATGGCAAAGCGTTGTACAGCGACGCCATCGCACTGACGCTGTACGCCTACACGCCGACCGGCAAGCCTCTGCCGGCCACCGCTTGGGCACCGCTCACGGCAACCGCGCTGGGCTATCAGGGCAAGGTCGGGCCGCAGGG
This sequence comes from Pseudomonas sp. B21-041, assembly GCF_024748675.1. NCBI lineage: Bacteria > Pseudomonadati > Pseudomonadota > Gammaproteobacteria > Pseudomonadales > Pseudomonadaceae > Pseudomonas > Pseudomonas sp. B21-041. The sequence goes on along the minus strand of NZ_CP087175.1, from coordinate 3,344,097 downwards.
CACGTTCTTCGGCGAGAAGGACGGCTTCACCAGTGCCGAGGCCGAAGTGCTCGGCAAATACGACGCTGCCGGCAAACTGATCGGCATCGGCGTGGCCTTTCGTGGCACCGGCGGGCTGGGTTACAGCGACACCTTCGGCGACCTGAAAAACAACCTGCTGGCCGCCATCGGGCCGTCGGATTACGCGAGCAATTACGCTAAAAACGCTTTCGACAATTTGCTCAAGGCGGTCGCCACATTCGCCATTGCCAACGGCATTGCCGCCAAGGACGTGCTGCTCAGCGGTCACAGCCTCGGTGGGCTCGGGGTCAACAGCGTGGCCGAACTGAGCGCGAGCAACTGGGGCGGCTTTTTCAAGGATGCCAACTACATCACCTTCGCCTCGCCGACTCAGAGCAGCACCGGCAATAACGTGCTGAACATCGGGTTCGAAAACGACCCGGTGTTCCGTGTACTCGACGGCACCACGTTCAGCAGCGCCTCGATGGGCAAGCACGACAAGCCGCACGATTCGACCACCGACAACATCGTCAACTTCAACGACAACTACGCGTCCACCGCGCAGAACCTGGTGCCGTTCAGCATCGTCAATCCGCTGAACTGGTCGGCCCACAGCTCGTTGGGCTATGCCGATGGCTTGAATCGGGTCATCGATTCCAAGTTTTACAACCTTACGCATAAAGACTCGACGATCATCGTCTCCAATCTGGAAGAAGCTTCTCGCGGCAAGACCTGGGTCGAAGATCTCGGCCGCAGTGGCGAGCCGCACACCGGCAGCACGTTCATCATCGGCACCCAGAGCAGCGACTGGCTCAAGGGCGGCGCGGGCAACGACTTCCTCGAAGGCCTGGGCGGTGATGACCGGTTCCGTGATGACGGCGGTTACAACATCCTGCTCGGTGGCCAGGGCCACAACACCTTCGAACTGCAGAAACCGTTGCAGAACTTCAGCTTCGCCAACGACGGTGACGGCACGCTGTACGTACGCGATGCCTATGGCGGCATCAGCATGACCCGCGACATCGGCGCGCTGGTGAGCAAGGAGTCGGGTTCGTGGTGGGGCAGCAAGGAAATCACCTGGGGCGTTACGGCCAAAGGTTTGACCAATGGCAACGAACTGACCCAGTACAACCACTCGCTCAGCGGCGATGGCTACGGCAATGCGCTGCACGCCACGGCTGACGGTGACTGGCTGTTCGGCCTCGGTGGCGATGACAAGTTGATCAGCGACAAGGGCCATGTGACCTTCGTTGGCGGTGCTGGCAACGACGTGATGACTGCCGTGGGTGGCAGCAACACCTTTCTGTTCAGCGGCGCGTTCGGTTTTGATGCCATCAACGGTTATCAGGGCAGCGACAAACTGGTGTTCATGGGCGTCGAGGGCGCGGGGCAGGGCTATGACTACAAACAGCACGCGGCGCAGGCCGGCAACGACACCGTGCTGAAGATTGGCGACTTTGCCGTGACCCTGGTCGGGGTGGGAGTGGCTAACCTGTCGGACTCGGCGTTCGTGTTCGCCTAAACAGTAATCCTGTAGGAGCTGTCGAGTGAAACGAGGCTGCGATCTTTTGATCTTGCTTTTAAGAGCCAAGTCAAAAGATCGCAGCCTTCGGCAGCTCCTACAGAGGCAGCGTTAAAGAAGTGTTGTATCGAAATGCTCCGGGGCGTCCCCGTGGGGCGCCCTGGCTGTGAGCTATCTCTAACAATTCCAACAAGAGAGAGGCAATAGCAATGGGTGTGTATGACTACAAGAACTTCGGCACAGCCGATTCCAAGGCGTTGTTCAGCGATGCCATGGCGATCACGCTGTATTCCTACCACAACCTCGATAACGGCTTTGCCGCCGGTTATCAGCACAACGGCTTCGGCCTCGGCCTGCCCGCCACGCTGGTCACGGCACTGCTCGGCGGCACCGATTCCCAGGGGGTGATTCCCGGCGTTCCGTGGAATCCCGACTCGGAAAAACTCGCCCTCGACGCGGTGAAAAAGGCCGGCTGGACGCCCATCACCGCCTCGCAACTGGGCTACGACGGCAAAACCGATGCGCGGGGTACCTTCTTCGGCGAGAAGGCCGGTTACACCACCGCCCAAGTGGAAATCCTCGGCAAGTACGACGCCCAGGGCCATCTCACCGAACTCGGCGTTGCCTTTCGCGGCACCAGCGGCCCGCGTGAGAACCTGATCCTCGACTCCATCGGTGACGTGATCAACGACCTGCTCGCCGCCTTCGGCCCCAAGGATTATGCGAAGAATTACGTCGGTGAAGCCTTCGGCAATCTGCTCAATGACGTGGTGGCGTTTGCCAAGGCCAACGGCCTCAGCGGCAAGGACGTTCTCGTCAGTGGCCACAGCCTCGGTGGCCTGGCGGTCAACAGCATGGCCGACCTGAGCGGTGGCAAGTGGGGTGGTTTCTTTGCCGACTCCAACTACATCGCCTACGCCTCGCCAACGCAAAGCAGCACCGACAAAGTGCTCAACGTCGGCTACGAAAACGACCCGGTGTTCCGCGCCCTCGACGGCTCGACCTTCACCGGAGCTTCGATCGGCGTGCACGATGCGCCCAAGGTCTCGGCCACCGACAACATCGTCAGCTTCAACGATCACTACGCCTCGACCGCGTGGAATCTGCTGCCGTACTCGATCCTCAACATTCCCACCTGGATCTCGCACTTGCCGACCGCGTATGGCGACGGTATGAATCGGGTGATCGACTCAAAATTCTACGACCTGACCAGCCGCGACTCGACGATCATTGTCGCCAACCTCTCGGACCCGGCGCGGGCCAACACCTGGGTACAGGATCTCAACCGCAACGCCGAAACCCATAAGGGCAGCACGTTCATCATTGGCAGTGACGCCAACGATCTGATCCAGGGCGGCAGCGGCAACGATTACCTGGAAGGTCGCGCCGGCAATGACACCTTCCGCGATGGCGGTGGCTACAACGTCATCCTTGGCGGGCAGGGCAACAACACCCTCGATCTGCAAAGCGCGGTGAAGAACTTCGACTTCGCCAACGACGGCGCCGGCAATCTGTACATTCGCGACGCCAACGGCGGGATCAGCATCACCCGCGACATAGGCAGCATTGTCACCAAGGAACCGGGCTTTCTCTGGGGGCTGTTCAAGGACGATGTGACCCACAGCGTCACGGCCAGCGGCTTGAAGGTCGGCAACAACGTCACCGCGTACGAGTCCAGCGTCAAAGGCACCAGCGGCGCCGATACGTTGAAGGCGCATGCCGGTGGCGACTGGTTGTTCGGGCTGGACGGCAACGATCACCTGATGGGTGGCGCGGGCAATGACGTGTTTGTTGGCGGCGCAGGCAATGACCTGATGGAGTCGGGGGGCGGGGCGGATACGTTCCTGTTCAACGGTGCGTTCGGTCAGGACCGGGTGGTCGGTTTCACGTCCAATGACAAACTGGTGTTTCTTGGTGTGCAGGGTGTGTTGCCGGCGGAGGATTTCCGGGCTCATGCTGCGACCGTCGGGCAGGACACGGTGCTGACGTTTGGCAATGATTCGGTGACGTTGGTCGGGGTGTCGCTCAACAGCTTGAGTGCTGACGGCGTTGTGATCGCCTGAGGTTGATGGGGCGCCGGTAAGGGCCTCTTCGCCAGCAGGCTGGCTCCCACACTGGATCTGTGTCGTTTATAAATCCCCTGTGGGAGCGAGCCTGCTCGCGAAGAACGATAACTCGGTTTCAAAAGTGACTCGACAGCCACTCCCTGACTCAAACCCCTGCGAAAACAGGAAATGCGGCCTAAAGCCAGCACGTGCACACACGTTCTATAGCTAGCCGCCATTGAGTACAGGAGATTCAAACGTGAAAGGTTTCAAGGGGTATGTCGGGTTCGTCGCACTGGCGCTGTGTTCGGCCAATGCCTGCGCCGATCTGCCTCAAAGCTCGATTCTGAGCCGTTACGGCGTCACCACCGACCAACTGCCGAGCCCGCCGAAAACCGCGGAGGTCGAACCGGTCGAAGAGAAGAGCCGCTTTCAGATTCAGCCCGAACAACCGTTCGTGACCCTGCGCCTGGGTGACGGCAAGCAGCCGCAAACCACCGGCAATCTGAGCATCGATCGCATGGCGCAGCAGGATCTGGAACGCTGCCGGCGCTTGCAGGGGGAAGTGGTCAAGCGGGGTGGCACGTACATGCCTTGCGACGGCAGCATTCCGGGTATGCCTACCTTCGAATAAAAAAGCTGCTTTGATGATCGTTCCCACGCTCCGCGTGGGAATGCCTCAACGGACGCTCCGCGTTCGGCTCTGGATGGGACGCGGAGCGTCCCGGGCTGCATTCCCACGCAGAGCGTGGGAACGATCGATCGCCGTGAGTCAGTCTTCCTCGCGCACTGTGGCCACTTCATCAGCGCGAACCTTCACCTTGGCCCCGGAAATATCCTCGAACTCATAGAAGCCGTCCTTGGTTTTGGTCTTCGGCATGTCCTTGGTCAGGTACTGGGTGCCGTTCTGCAGGGTGACCACCGTCGGGGTCGAGCAACCGGCCAGTGCCAGCGCGGCGGCGATGGCGAAAGGGATGCCCAGTGCTTTGATTTTCATACCCACCTCTAAATCCTCATTCGATGTGATGCCGAGCATTGTCGGCCCTCTAACGCGGTTGGTGCCATCCCCGGGGGAAAAGTTCGATAGCCCGGCGAAAAAATGCCATTGATCATTTTCCGTTTGCACCGGGTGGGGCACAGCTGGTATCTGTACGCATAACCAGTACTCGCTTGCCATGGCCCAGAATTCCCGTGACTGCCAATCCCCTCGACGACCCGTTCTATTACCTTAACAACTTTCGGCAAGTGCTTGATTGGCTTGAGCTTCGTTATGCCGATGTAATGAGCGAGCCGGAACACGCATTCATCCGCGACTTCAACGCGTTGCCCCGCCCGAGTCAGGGGCTGCTGGTGCGGATGGTGATGCGCAAGGGTGTGCATTTTCGTGCCGGCAAACTCAATTACGTGGAAATCGGTGACATCGCCGAGGCCGCGCAGCCCTTGTTGGAGCACGGCTGGATCGACGAACACGCGCCGCTGGTCCTCGCCGAGTTGTTCGATGTGTTGCTCAAGGCCGAGATCCTGCAAGCGTTCGCAGCCTTTATCGAGCAACCCAAGGGCCGCAAGGACGATTGGCTGCCGCTCCTCGCCGAGCAGTTTGCAGACGCTCGCAGCCTGCGCGACTGGGCTCCGCTGCTCGATGATCGCTTGTTCAGCCTGACCATCATGGACCTGTGCGATCGCTTGCGGCTGATGTTCTTCGGCAACCTGTATCAGGACTGGTCGGAATTCGTCCTCGCCGACCTTGGCATCTTCACTTATGAAAAAGTCGAATTCTGCGCCGACTCGCGGGGCCTGCGCAGTCGCGACGACGTCGATGCGTGCCTGTTCCTGCACAACTGTCAATTGCGTTTCGAGGCCGGTGAGCCACTGGACACCATTGTTGCGCAGGTCAGCGCCTTGCACTTCGACAACCCGTGGCTGCAACGCCGGCGTGGCAAGGTGCTGTTCCAGATCGGCCAGTATTGCGAGCGCATCAGCGAGTTTGCCCTGGCCCTGAGCATTTATCGCGACTGCGCCTATCCCGGCGCCCGTTTACGCATGATCCGCGTGCTGGAGCGCAGCGGCGAATACTCGTTGGCGCTGGAGCTCGCCACGCTGGCGGAGCAGGCGCCGGAAAGCGCTGCCGAGCAGCAAGGCCTGCAACGGATATTGCCAAGGCTGCGGCGCAAACTCGGCGGCCCGCCACTCAAGCGCACAACGGCCAGACCGGTCGAGCGGCTGGATCTGCAATTGCCGCGCACCGACCCAGCCTTGTCCGTGGAGTTTTACGTGCAGGCGCATCTGCACGATGACGATGGCCCCGTGCATTACGTGGAAAACAGCCTGATCAACTCGCTGTTCGGTTTGTTGTGCTGGCCGGCGATCTTCGCGCCATTGCCCGGGGCATTCTTTCACCCGTTCCAGCGCGGCCCGGTGGACCTGCTCAACGAAGATTTCCAGCAACGCCGCGCCGAGCTGTTCCAGGCGTGCCTGAGCGAACTCGACGACGGCCGCTATGCCGCGACCATTCGCCAGCGCTTTGTCGACAAATGGGGTGTCCAGTCGCCATTCGTATTCTGGGGCGCGGTGAATGAACTATTGCTTGAGCAGGCATTGGCCTGTCTGCCCGCCGAACATCTCAAGCACTGGTTCAACCGTTTGCTGCTCGACATCAAGGCCAACCGCGCCGGCATGCCCGACCTGATCCAGTTCTGGCCGCAGCACAAAACCTACCGAATGATTGAAGTGAAAGGCCCCGGCGATCGCCTGCAGGACAACCAGTTGCGCTGGCTGGAGTTCTGTCATCAACACCAGATGCCAGTAGCGGTGTGTTACGTGCAATGGGCGGAGCAGAGCGCTTGAGCTACAGCATTGCCGTGCGCGCACTGTGCGAGTTCACCGCCAAGACCGGCGACCTCGACCTGCGCTTCACCCCATCGCCCACGGCGCTGGAAGGCATCGCCGGCCACCGCACTGTGGCCTCGCGGCGCAGCGAAAAGTATCAAAGCGAAGTGGCGCTCGAAGGCGAGTTTCTGCAGTTGAAGGTCAAGGGCAGGGCGGACGGCTACGACCCGGCGCAAACCTGCCTGGAAGAAGTCAAAACCTACCGTGGCGACCTGAGTAAGCAACCGGCCAATCACCGCCAGTTGCACTGGGCACAGGCGAAGATCTACGGCTGGTTGATGTGCCGCAAACTCGAACTTGAGCAAATCAATCTGGCGCTGGTGTATTTCGATATCGTCAGCGAGAAGGAAACCTGCCTGGTCGAGGCCTTCAGCGCCGAAACCCTCAAGGCCTTTTTCGAGCAGCAATGCACGCTGTTCCTGCAATGGGCCGAACAGGAAATGGCCCATCGCGAGGCGCGCAATCTGGCCGCGCAGCAACTGGCGTTTCCCCATGCCGATTTTCGTCCCGGTCAGCGGCACTTGGCGGAATCAGTGTTCAAAGCCGTCAGCACCGGCCGTTGCCTGATGGCCCAGGCACCGACCGGCATCGGCAAAACCCTCGGCACGCTGTTCCCGATGCTCAAGGCCCTGGCGCCGCAGCAACTGGACAAGGTGTTCTTCCTGACCGCGAAGACACCGGGGCGCAAACTGGCGCTGGATGCCAGTCAGGTGTTGTTCGATCAGTCACCAGCCTTGCCCTTGCGGGTGCTGGAAATGGTCGCCCGGGACAAGGCCTGCGAACATCCGGACAAAGCCTGTCACGGCGAATCCTGCCCGTTGGCCCAGGGCTTTTATGATCGCCTGCCGGCCGCGCGGGAAGCGGCCAGCCGAATCCGCCTGCTCGATCAAGCCGCCATGCGCGAGGTCGCTGCGCAACACGCGGTGTGCCCGTATTACCTGAGTCAGGAGATGGCCCGTTGGGTAGACGTGGTGATCGCCGACTACAACTATTACTTCGACTTCAGCGCCATGCTGTTCGGTCTGGCCCAGCTTAATCAATGGAAAGTCGCGGTGCTGGCGGACGAGGCGCACAACCTGGTCGAACGCGGCCGGCAAATGTACAGCGCCAGTCTTGATCAGTTCACCCTCGGCAGCGTGCGCAAAACCGCGCCGGCACCGCTGAAAAACTCCCTGCAACGGATCAACCGTGAATGGAACGCGCTGCATGCGCCGCAACTGGCGGCGTATCAGGCTTACGACAAGGCCCCGGAAAAACTCCTGCAAGCGATCTCGTTGTGTTGCGCGGCCATTGGCGATTACCTCAATGACCATCCGCAGGGTCTCGACAGCGCCGTGCAGAACTTCTATTTCGACCTGCTGCAATTCGCCCGGGTGGCCGAACTGTACGACGAGCATTACCTGTTCGACATCAGCAAGCGCGACCTCGACCGCAAAAAGCCGCTGTCGCAGTTATGCCTGCGCAACGTGGTGCCGGCCGCGTTCATTGGTCCGCGCCTGAAAGCGGCGCGCAGCAGCGTGCTGTTTTCCGCGACCCTCAGCCCGCGTCACTATTACGCCGATTTGCTTGGCACGCCCGCCGACACCGTGTGGATCGACGTCGAATCGCCGTTTTGCGCCGAGCAGTTGCAGGTGCAGATCGTCAGCCGCATTTCGACACGCTTCAATCATCGTCAGGCCTCGCTGGAGCCGATCGTCGAATTGATCGCGCAGCAGTTCAGCGAGCGTCCGGGCAACTATCTGGCGTTTTTCAGCAGCTTCGATTATCTGCAACAAGTGGCGTCGTTACTCGCTGAGCGTTACCCGCACATCACCCTGTGGCAGCAATCGCGGGGCATGCTCGAAGGGGCGCGGCAGGCCTTTCTCGATCAGTTCACCGCGCACAGCCAAGGTGTCGGCTTTGCCGTGTTGGGCGGTGCGTTCGGCGAAGGCATCGATTTACCCGGTGCGCGGCTGATCGGGGCGTTCATTGCCACGTTGGGGCTGGCGCAGTTCAATCCGGTCAACGAACAACTTAAACACCGCATGGCCGCCATCTTCGGCGCCGGTTACGATTACACCTACCTGTACCCCGGCGTGCAGAAAGTGGTACAGGCCGCCGGGCGAGTCATCCGCACCCGTGAGGATAGCGGCGTGGTGATGCTGATTGACGATCGCTTTGCCGAGAGCCGGATCAAACAGCTGCTGCCGCGCTGGTGGGCAATCAATCACGAGACGGACGCTTCCCAATTTGCCGGATTACCGCATACTTCTGCTCATGACAATGGCTGGTGAGTGTGATGAGCGAGAAAAACAAGACCGCGGCGATCGAAGAGATGCGTTTTCGTCTGCTGATCGATGCGGTGGTCGACTATGCGATCTACATGATCGATCCCGACGGCATCATCACCAGTTGGAACTCTGGCGCCAAACGCTTCAAGGGCTACGAAGAAGCGGAAATTCTCGGCGAACATTTCTCCCGCTTCTATACCGCTGAGGATCGCGCCGCCGGTCTGCCGCAACGTGCGCTCGATACGGCGATCCGTGAGGGACGTTTCGAAGGCGAGGGCTGGCGGGTGCGCAAGGACGGCACCAATTTCTGGTCGCATGTGGTCATCGATCCGATCATTGATCCCGACGGCAAATTGCTCGGTTTCGCCAAGATCACCCGCGACCTGACCGACCGGAAAATGGCTGAAGAAACCCTCAAGCAAAGCGAGCAGCAGTTCCGCTTGCTGGTGCAGGGCGTCACCGACTACGCGATCTACATGCTCAGCCCCGAAGGCCGGGTCAGCAACTGGAACCAGGGCGCACAGCGGATCAAAGGCTATCTGCCGGAAGAAATCATCGGTCAGCATTTTTCGCTGTTCTATACCCCCGAAGACCGCGAACTCGGCGAGCCGCAACGGGCGCTGGAAATCGCCACCCGCGAGGGCCGCTTCGAGAACAAGAGCTGGCGCATGCGCAAGGACGGCACGCGGTTTCTCGCTCATGTGGTGGTCGATGCGATTCGTGGTGACACCGGCACATTGCTCGGTTTTGCCAAGATCACCCGCGACATCACCGAAGCCCACCAGGCGCAACAGGCGCTGGAGAAAACCCGTGAAGCGCTGTTCCAGGCGCAGAAGATGCAGGCCATCGGTCAGCTCAGCGGTGGCATCGCCCATGACTTCAATAATCTGCTGACGGTGATTCTCGGTAACCTCGAGATCGTGCAAAAGCGCGTGGGCGACGATGCGAAAATCAGCCGCCTGCTGGAAAACGCCACCCAAGGCGCCTTGCGTGGCGTCTCGCTGACCCAGCGCATGCTGGCATTTGCCCGCCGTCAGGAATTGAAGACCGAGTCGGTCGATATCGCGCAATTGGTTCAGGGCATCAGCGGTTTGCTGCGTAGCTCCCTCGGGCCGGGTATCCTTGTCGACACGCGGTTTCCCGACGATCTCGAGCTGGTGCTGGCGGACACCAATCAGTTGGAATTGGCCTTGCTCAATCTGGCGACCAACGCCCGCGACGCCATGCCCGATGGAGGTACGGTGAGCATCAGCGCTGAACCGCAAGTGGTGCTAGAACTGGGGCATTCGGACCTGCCTGCGGGGCGTTACGTCTGCCTTAGCGTAATCGATACCGGGGAGGGCATGGATGATCACACGCTGGCGTCGGCCAGAGATCCGTTCTTCACCACTAAAGGCTTGGGCAAGGGCACCGGGCTGGGCTTGTCGATGGTCCACGGCTTCATGGAACAACTCGGTGGCCGTTTCATTCTCAAGAGTGCAAAGGCCCAGGGCACCACGGCAGAACTGTGGATTCCGGTGGCCGGCGAGGGTACCGTCAGCAATTCGCTGCAGCCACACGCCGAGCCCGTGGTGGTACCAAGACTCAGCGTGCTGGTGGTGGATGACGACTCACTGGTATTGAACAGCACCAGTCTACTGCTCGAAGACCTCGGCCATCGGGTGGTCAGTGCGACGTCCGGTGCGCAAGCGCTGGCGTTGTTCGATCAGGGCGAGGTCATCGACCTGATGATCACCGACATGGCCATGCCGAAAATGAGCGGCGCGCAACTGGCCCATGCCGTGCGCGTGCTCAAACCGGATCTGCCGATCATCCTGGCCACCGGCTACGCCGAACGCCTGGAAGGCTTTGCCGCGCAACTGCCACGATTGCCCAAGCCGTTTACGCAGATGAATCTGGTGGCAATCATTGCCCAATCGATGAAACAAGGCGTCGGTCAATCCGTCTGAACTTGGGCGCCAACGGGGACTTCTAAACGTTTTCCCCACCCCGGAGCGTGCATCTTTTGTCTCGCATACTGACTGAGCCCACCGCTGAAGAAACCCTGACCGAACATGACGCCAAGATGTTTGGCTCACCCAAGGAACGGCTGGATTTCTATCGGCGGGAGATCCAGTACGAAACCAGCATCCTCGCCAACCGTACCGACGCTTATCTGGCGGCGCAGTCGTTTCTGGTGATTGCCTTTGCCTCGTGCATGGCCAACCTCAACCCGGAGTGGGGCAAGTTGTTCACGCTGGTGGTGCCACCCTTTCTGGCACTGCTCGGGCTGCTCAGCTCGCTGAATGCCTGGCCGGGGATTCGCGCGGCGTACGACATCATCGATCACTGGCATTTCAAGCAGAGCCACTTGCTGCACAGCGAGCCGCTGATGGGCCTGGCGTATGACGAATCGCCGCTGTTCAGCGAGATGGAGTCGAGCCACAAGGGCTATCGCAAGTCGCTGCTGTTTTCGGTGCGTACGCCGTGGATCTTTGCGACGTTCTGGGTGTTGCTGGGGAGTTATGCGGTGTTTATTCAGGTGACCAATCCGGGCGGGTGATTGGCAGGTAGGGAAAAGCCCGGCTTATGTAGCCGGGCTTTTTTATTCGCGTGGATTTTGTGGTGCTATTCAGACCGATCCCCCTCACCCCAACCCTCCCGAAACGTCGGACCGCCCCCAATGGGGGCGAGGGGGAAGGGAGCAGATCTTCGTTGTACTCAAAATCTGCGTTCGACTCGGTATCTCAATGTCGTGGTCAGAATCTGCGTTCGACTCGGTATCTCAGGTCGGCGTACCTCGACCATTCACCTCGGTCAGTTCCCTCTCCCTTTGGGAGAGGGCTAGGGTGAGGGGCTGTTCTGGCTCATTCCACAGTTTCAAGCTCTCGACGCAATGCCACCGAGTTCTGCGAGGACATCGGGATCGGCGGGAAGTCTTCGTTCAAGACGCACAAATGGTCGATGGCATCTTCAAACATCGAATCGGCTTTCTTGCGCAGCGCGCGGTATCGCTCAAACTGTTCAATGTCCAGATCGGCCACGTCGAGCAGCGCATTGGCTGCGCGGTTGAGGGTGTGGGCGTTATCAAACAATTGACGATTGCGTTCCAGAGCCAGTGCTCTGCAAGCCTTGATTTGCGCAGGAGTCGAGCATTCTTTCATGACCGTGACCTTAATCTTCAAGGATTCCGTTTCATAGGCGTAGCGCCGCAGGGGAACCGAACCTGCCGGGCCCCGCCGGACATATCCGGCGAGGGGTTATGCTTGTGACTGCCGGCCATTAATCAGGGATCCATTTTTATATAGAAAAAAATTCGATCAATTCGCCGAATAAATTCGCAAATCAAAAATCAGTTTTTTTGTTTTTTGCGCTGTTCGTAACGGGCGAGGATCGGTTGCGTGCTGATGCCATGGAGCAAGATGCTCAGCGCCACCACCGACAAGGTCAGATCGGTACACAGGCTGGCCACCGTGTCGGTCAGCCCGTGGTTCAAGGCATAAAACAGATAGAACAGGCTGCCGATACCGCGAATGCCAAACCAGCCGATCAACAGCCGTTGCCTTCCTTTGAGCAGTGCGCCCCAAGGCATCAGCGCGACGCAGGCCGGGCGGATCAGGCAGAACAGCACGCCGCCCACCAGCAACGCCCGCCAGTCCCAGTGCGCCACCAGCACCACGCCGAGCAGGGTCACCAGAAATACTTCCATGGCGCGCTCGACCAGACTGCCGAACGACAGCATGTCGCCCATCATGATCCCGGCGGCGACCTGGCTGCTTTCCAGCCGTTCGGTGTCGCCGTGCACCGCGTGCTGCGGTTCGACGTTCTGATGACCGACCACCGGCTGTACCAAGTGCTCGGCGGGCGGTTGCCCGGCGCCGGTGGATTTGACTTCGACCTGACGCAGGCCCAACCCGGCAGCGAACACCGACAGAAAACCATAGCCGCCAATCGCTTCGGCAACGACATACGCCAGGGCAATCAACGACAACGCTAGATAGTCGTTCGGGCTGAGCGTGCTGTCGTCATTGTGAATACGCAGCGACAGGGTCACGCGGCCGATACCTCGGCCCATCCAGTAACCGGTGAGCAGACCTGCGGGCACCGCCCACAACAAACTGCGCAAGACCCAGCCCTGCCACTCGGCGGCAGAGCCATCACCGTGAATCAACAACAAGCCGAGAATCACAAACGGAAAGGCTACCCCGTCATTCAACCCGGCCTCACCCGACAGGCCGAAACGCACGCTGTCGACATCCCGCGCATCATTGACCTGCACCAACGCCGCCAGCACCGGGTCGGTGGGCGCCAGCATCGCGCCGATCAACAACGACGGCCCCCACGGCAAGCGCAAAGCAAAATGCAGCAGCAGGCACACCCCGGCGATGGTCAGCACCATTACGGGGCCGGCGAGGCCGAAGGCGATTCGCCAACGCTTGTCGCGCAGCGGCAGGCGCAATTTCAGGCCGCAGACGAACAGAGAAAACAGCACCGCGACTTCTGTCAGGTGCTCCATCCACAGCGAGGCGTCTTCCAGGGATAGTTTCAGCAGATCAAGGCCACTGGGGCCTATGCCGATTCCCAACAGCAAACAAACCGCCGAGGTGGTCACCGGCATCCAGCGCAGGTATGACGACGTCAGTGCCAGGGTCAGCAGGACTGCGCCGAGTACGGCGACCCACACGATAAAACTCATGATCTGCCGCCCTCAAATGTTTGATGTGACGGCAATCGCACCGTGTTCAATGGGCCTTCAGTTTTACTGTAGGCGTTGGCGAAGGCGTCATCACAACATCGGTTTACCACCGGTCACGCCATAGCGCTGGCCGGTGATGTAACTGGCTTCGTCCGAGGCCAGCAATACGTAGATCGGCGCCACTTCCACCGGTTGGCCGGGGCGGCCGAGCGGGGTGTTGCCGCCGAAGTTCTGCACTTCTTCATCGGGCATGGTCGAGACGATCAGCGGCGTCCAGATTGGCCCCGGTGCCACGCAGTTCACGCGGATTTCCTTTGGCCCGAGCATCTGCGCCAGACCGCCGGTGAAATTGGCGATCGCGCCTTTGGTGGTGGCGTAGGCGAGCAGGGTGGGTTTGGGCATGTCCGAGTTGATCGAGCTGGTGTTGATGATCGACGAACCGGCGCGCATGTGTTTTATCGCGGCCTGACACAAGCGGAAGATCGCAGTGATGTTGACGTCGAAGGTCATCACCCATTCCTCGTCGGGGATTTCTTCGAAGGTTTCGTGGGTCATCTGGAACGCGGCGTTGTTGACCAGCACATCGATTCGGCCGAAGCGTTCCACGGTCTTGTCGACCAAGGCCTGGCAATGGGCCTTTTGCGCGATATCGCCCGGCAACAGCAGGCACTGGCGCCCGGCCTGCTCGACCCAGCGCGCGGTTTCCTTGGCGTCCTCGTGTTCATTCAGATAGGCGACCGCCACGTCAGCGCCTTCACGGGCGAAAGCAATGGCCACGGCGCGGCCGATACCGCTGTCAGCGCCAGTAATCAGAGCGATCTTGCCGGCTAGTCGTCCGGAGCCGACATAGCTTTGCTCGCCGCAATCGGGATAGGGTTCCATCTTGCGTTGCGAACCGGGAACGGTCTGGGGTTGTGCGGGGAAGGGTGGTTTTGGATAGTCGGTCATCGCGGGTCTCCGAGGTCTCAGGGCAGGTATGGGCGGTTGACCCGGGGTGTTTGCCGTGAGTTCGATCGGATTTCCAACGATGATTTTGCGTGAACATACATCCCCTGTAGGAGTGAGCCTGCTCGCGATAGCATCCTGACATTCAACATCATTGTTGACTGAAATACCGCTATCGCGAGCAGGCTCACTCCTACAGGGGGATGTGGTGTTCTCAGATAATGCGTTGTGTCAGGGCGCGCTCCATGCGGGCGATACCTTCTTCCAGCAATGAACGCGGGCAGCCGAAGTTCAGACGGACGAACTGCTGGTGTTGATCGCCGAAGTCCAGACCGGCGCTGAGGCCCACCTTGCCCTGCTCAAGGAAGAACTGCTGCGGGTTGTCCAGGTCCAGCGCCGAGCAATCCAGCCACGCCAGATAGGTGCCCTGCGGAACGTTGATGGTCACGCCCGGCAACCGCTTGCGCACCGCTTCTACCAGCCAGTCGCGATTGGCTTGCAGGTAGGTTTTCAGCTCGGCCAGCCACGGCCCGCCTTCGCTGTAAGCCACGCGGGTGGCTTCCATGCCCAGCGGGTTGACGCTGTCGACCATGCCGCAACGGGCGTGATTGACGCGTTCGCGCAGGGCAGCGTTCTGAATGATCATGAACGAGGTCTTGAGGCCGGCGATGTTGTACGCCTTGCTCGCCGACATCAGAGTGATGGTGCGCTCGGCGATCTCCGCGCTCAGCGACGCGGTCGGAATGTGCACGCGACCGTCGAAGCACAGCTCGGCGTGGATTTCGTCGGAGATGATCCACGCGTCCTGCGCTGTACAAATGTCCGCCACCGCTTGCAGCTCTTCACGGCCAAACACCTTGCCAATCGGGTTGTGCGGGTTGCTGAGCAACAGCGCGCCACCGCCGTTCAGCGATTCACGCAATACGTCCAAGGGTGTCAAGTAAGTGCCGTCAGCCTGCGCGACGAACTCCAGTTCAACCTTGTTCAACCCCCAATTCCCCGGCGCATGGCGCAGTGGCGGGTAGTTGGGCACTTGCACCACGACGTTCTGCTGTGGCTGCACCAGCGCTTTCAAGGCCATGTTGAAGCCCGATTCGACGCCCGGCAGGAAAATCAGCTCCTGCGGTTTGACCTGCCAGGCGTATTTGTTCCAGAGGTCGGCGACGATGGCTTCACGCAGGTTGTCCTGCGCCACGCTGTAACCCACCAGCGGATGCAGCAAGCGTTGTTGCAGCGCCTCGATCACCACCGGCGGCGCGGCGAAATCCATATCAGCGACCCACATCGGCAACACGTCGGCCGAATAGCGGCTCCACTTGGTGCTGCCGGTGTTGTGGCGGTCGAATACCTGATCAAAATCGAAAGTCATGCGCGGTCTCGTGAAGGCGGGAATGGTCCTGCGGGGCATGATAAACCCTTGTCCCTTTGGAAACACACTCAAACCCTGTGGGAGCTGGCTTGCCAGCGATAGCGGTGGGTCAGTCACCATCATTGTTGGAGGAGCCGACGTCATCGCTGGCAAGCCAGCTCCCACAGGGTTTGCGGTTGTTAGTAGGAGTGCCGACAAACGGCCGACGGTCGGTTTTCACACAGATCGTGTGGTCATTGTCTACAGTGAAAAAGTCGGCAGACGTTTGCCGCAACCGTGATTGTCCAGATAAAACCCGGCACCAGTACCGGGTTCCACCTGATCAGGAGTGCACGATGGATCTCAGCCGTCGTCAGTTCTTCAAGGTCGCCGGTATCGGCCTTGCAGGCTCTAGCCTGGGCGCGTTGGGCATGGCCCCGACGCCAGCCTTCGCCGAGCAGGTGCGCCACTTCAAGCTTGCCCACACCCATGAAACCCGCAACACCTGCCCGTATTGCTCGGTCGGTTGCGGGTTGATCATGTACAGCCAGGGCGATGCCGCGAAGAATGTCGCGCAAAGCATCATTCACATTGAGGGCGACGCCGACCACCCGGTCAATCGCGGCACCCTCTGCCCGAAAGGCGCAGGCCTTCTCGACTTCATTCACAGCCCCGGCCGTTTGCTCTACCCGCAAACACGCAAGCCCGGCAGCAGCGAATGGACACGAATCAGTTGGGACGAAGCGCTTGATCGCATCGTCGACCTGATGAAAGCCGACCGCGATGCCAATTTCATCGAGAAGAATGCCAACGGGCAAACGGTGAATCGCTGGCTGAGCACTGGGTTTCTCGCCGCATCGGCGGCGTCCAACGAAGCCGGCTACATCACCCAGAAGGTGATTCGCAGTCTTGGCATGCTGGGGTTCGATAACCAGGCGCGTGTCTGACACGGCCCGACGGTGGCAAGTCTTGCCCCGACGTACGGCCGTGGTGCCATGACCAATACTTGGACCGATATCGCCAACGCGAATCTGATCCTGGTGATGGGCGGCAACGCTGCAGAAGCGCATCCGTGCGGCTTCAAATGGGTGACCGAGGCCAAGGCGCACAACGCTGCGCGGCTGATCGTGGTTGATCCGCGTTTTACCCGGACCGCGTCCGTGGCCGACTATTACGCGCCGATCCGCACCGGCACTGACATCGCCTTCATGGGCGGGTTGATCAATTACCTGCTGACCGAGGACAAGATCCAGCACGAATACGTGCGCAACTACACCGACATGTCGTTCATCGTCAGAGCAGGCTATGGCTTCGAAGACGGGATCTTCAGCGGCTACGACGCGGAGAAACGCAGCTACACCGACAAATCCGGCTGGGGTTACGAGATGGGCGACGACGGTTTCGTCAGAGTCGACCCGACCCTGCAAGACCCGCGCTGCGTCTATCAACTGATGAAGCAGCATTACAGCCGCTACACCATCGACCTCGCCAGCCAGATCTGCGGCATGCCGGTCGATGCCATGCAGAAAATCTGGGAAGAGATCGCCACCTGCTCGACACCGGGCAAGACCATGACGATTCTCTACGCCCTCGGCTGGACGCAGCACTCGATCGGCGCGCAGATCATTCGCAGCGCGGCGATGGTGCAATTGCTGCTGGGCAACGTCGGCATGCCCGGCGGCGGTGTGAACGCCTTGCGCGGTCACTCGAACATTCAGGGCTTGACCGACCTTGGCTTGCTCTCCAATGCGCTACCGGGCTACCTGACCCTTGGCAGCGACACCGAGCAGGATTACGCCCAGTTCATCCACAAACGCACGCAAGTCCCGCTGCGGCCGGGGCAATTGTCCTATTGGCAGAACTACAGCAAATTCCACGTCAGCCTGATGAAGTCGTGGTACGGCGCAAACGCCACTGCCGAGAACAATTGGTGCTACGACCATTTGCCGAAGCTCGACATCCCCAACTACGACGTCCTGAAGATGTTCGACCTGATGAGCCAGGGCAAGGTCAACGGCTACTTCTGCCAGGGCTTCAACCCGATCGCCGCGCTGCCGGACAAGAACCGCGTGATGGGCGCCTTGGCCAAGCTGAAATGGCTGGTGGTGATGGATCCGCTCGCTACCGAAACCTCGGAGTTCTGGCACAACGTCGGGCCGTACAACGACGTGAAAAGTGCCGAGATCCAGACCGAAGTCATTCGCCTGCCCACCACCTGTTTTGCCGAAGAGGACGGCTCACTGGTCAACAGCAGTCGCTGGCTGCAATGGCACTGGAAAGGCGCCGATGGCCCGGGCGAAGCGCAGACCGACATTCGCATCATGAGCGAGCTGTTCCTGCGCCTGCGCAAGCGCTATCAGGCCGAGGGCGGCAAATTCCCTGATCCGCTGCTGAAACTGACGTGGCCGTACAAGATCCCCGACGAGCCTTCGCCGGAAGAGTTGGCCAAGGAAATCAACGGCAGTGCCGTGGCCGATTTCACCGATGCCACCGGCGTCGCGGTCAAGGCCGGCTCGCAACTGGCAGGTTTCGGCTTGCTCAAGGATGACGGCAGCACTGCGTCCGGTTGCTGGATCTTCGCCGGCAGCTGGACCGAGGCCGGCAACCAGATGGCCCGCCGCGACAACGCCGATCCGTACGGCATGCATCAGCATCTCGGCTGGGCGTGGGCCTGGCCGGCCAACCGGCGGATTCTCTACAACCGCGCTTCGGCGGACGTCGCCGGCAAACCGTGGGACCCGAAAAAACGTCTGGTGTGGTGGAACGGCAAGGCCTGGGGCGGCACCGACGTGCCGGACTACAAGGCTGATGTGCCGCCGGAAGCCGGGATGAACCCGTTCATCATGAACCCCGAGGGCGTGGCGCGGTTCTTCGCCGTCGACAAGATGAACGAAGGGCCATTTCCCGAGCACTACGAGCCGTTCGAAACGCCGATCGGCATCAACCCGCTGCACCCGCAAAACAAGAAAGCCACCAGTAACCCGGCGGCGCGGATCTTCGATTCGGTCTGGGAAACCCTCGGCGAGGCCAAGGACTTCCCGTACGCCGGCACCAGTTACCGGCTCACCGAGCATTTCCACTTCTGGAGCAAGCATTGCAAGTTGAACGCGATTGCCCAGCCTGAGCAGTTCGTCGAAATCGGTGAAGTGCTGGCGAAAGAGAAGGGAATCGCTGCCGGTGATCGTGTGCGCGTCAGTTGCAAGCGCGGGTTTATCGAAGCGGTGGCGGTGGTGACGAAAAGGATTCGGCCGCTGCAGGTCAACGGCCAAGTCGTGCATCAGATCGGCATCCCGCTGCATTGGGGGTTCACCGGCCTGACGCGTCACGGTTACCTGACCAACACCCTGGTGCCGTTCCTCGGCGATGGCAATACCCAGACCCCGGAATCCAAGTCATTCCTGGTCAACGTGGAGAAACTGTAAATGGCCAGCCAAGACATCATTGCCCGCTCGGCCACCACAACCGTGCCGCCGTCGGTGAGGAATCAGGAAGCGGTGGCGAAGCTGATCGACACCACCAAATGCATCGGCTGCAAAGCCTGCCAGGTCGCCTGCTCGGAATGGAACGAACTGCGCGACGAGGTCGGCCACAACCACGGCACCTACGACAACCCGCAAGACCTGAGCGCGGAAACCTGGACGTTGATGCGCTTTACCGAGCACGAAACCGACGCCGGCAACCTCGAATGGCTGATCCGCAAGGACGGCTGCATGCACTGCGCCGAGCCGGGTTGTCTGGCGGCGTGCCCGAGTCCCGGTGCGATCATCAAGCACGCCAACGGCATCGTCGATTTCGATCAGGATCACTGCATCGGTTGTGGCTATTGCATCACCGGTTGCCCGTTCAACATTCCGCGCATTTCGCAGAAGGATCACAAGGCCTACAAGTGCACCTTGTGTTCGGATCGCGTGGCGGTAGGGCTGGAACCGGCCTGCGTGAAAACCTGCCCGACCGGCGCCATCGTCTTCGGCACCAAGGAAGACATGAAGGAACACGCCGCCGAGCGCATCGTCGACCTTAAAAGCCGAGGCTTTGAAAACGCCGGTCTGTATGACCCGGCAGGCGTTGGCGGCACGCACGTGATGTACGTGCTGCACCACGCCGACACGCCGAAAATCTATGCTGGTTTACCGCAAGATCCGGCAATCAGTCCGTTGGTGGGCCTGTGGAAAGGCATCAGTAAACCGCTGGGCCTGCTGGCCATGGGTGCGGCGGTGCTGGCCGGGTTCTTCCATTACGTGCGCATCGGCCCGAATCGCGTCGAAGAAGATGAACATCCGACGCCGCCCGACACCTCGGTGCATGTCGTCGATCCGGCGGTGCACACCTTCGATCCACGCGGGGAGGACCGGCCATGAGCAACAAGACGATCCTGCGTTACACCGCCAACCAGCGCACTAATCACTGGCTGGTGGCGATCCTGTTTTTCATGGCCGGGCTGTCGGGTCTGGCGTTGTTTCATCCGTCGTTGTTCTGGCTGAGCAACCTGTTCGGCGGCGGGCCGTGGACGCGGATTCTGCACCCGTACATGGGAATAGTGATGTTCGTGTTTTTCCTCGGTCTGGTGCTGAGTTTCTGGCGCGCCAACTTCTTCATCAGCAACGACGGCAAGTGGATGCGCCGCATTGACCGGGTGCTGGTCAACGACGAAGAAAGCGTACCGCCAGTGGGCAAATACAACGCCGGGCAAAAGCTGCTGTTCTGGACTTTACTCCTGTGCATGCTGGGTTTGCTGTTCACCGGGCTGGTGATCTGGCGCGCCTGGTTCAGTGCGTATTTCGGCATCACCGTGATTCGCTGGGCAATGCTGCTGCATGCGCTGGCCGGGTTCATTCTGGTGCTGAGCATCATCATTCACATCTACGCCGGGCTGTGGATCAAGGGTTCGGTGGACGCGATGATGCATGGCTGGGTAAGCCGCGCTTGGGCGAAGAAACACCATGAACTCTGGTATCGCGAGGTGACCCGCGATGAACGCCAACCGGACGTGCCGGAGCGACCGATCACCAAAAAGGGCTGACTTTTGCCAACCATTCTTGAACCTGGGGAAATCGAAGCGGCGGCGAGTTCGCCGCCGTTTCTGCATCTGCCGCCTTCGAACCTGTTTGCGCTGCGGGCTGATCGACTGGAACAACTGGCCGAGGGGCATGCGCTGGCAGAGTACCTGCGACTGATTGCCGGGTTGTGCCGGGTTCAGCAGCAGGTGTTTGATGATCCGCCGCTGACGGCGCCGTTTGATCAGCAGCGGATCGAGGCTTGTCAGCAGCATGGTTTGCCGCCGTTCGCGGCTGATAGCTTGGTGCGCGAAGAGGGCTGGCAGGCTTATCTCGAAGCTTTGCTGCAGCGTTATGAACCTGATGAACAGCCCGCCGTCATTGAGGCGGTGACAACGTTGCGGGTCGCCAGTCCCGGTCAGTTACGTGCATGGGCCGTGGCGTTGGTCAGTGGCCAATACTCAATGGTGCCGGCGCAACTGGTGCCGTTTCTTGGCGCAGCGCTGCAAGTGGCCTGGAGTCACTGGCTGCTCAGCGCGGCGAATCTGCAACTGAAACCCGGCGACAGCCTCAGCCAATGCCCGGCGTGCGGTTCACCGGCGATGGCCGGGGTGATCCGCCATCGCGGCAAACACAACGGTTTGCGTTATCTGGTCTGCTCGCTGTGCGCCTGCGAATGGCATGTGGTGCGGGTCAAGTGCGTGTATTGCGAGTCGAGCAAGGGTCTGGATTATCTGAGCCTTGAGGACGATCGCCATGCTGCCAATCAGGCGCCGCTTAGGGCGGAAGTCTGTCCGGGCTGCAACAGCTATCTGAAACTGGTGTATCTGGAGAACGATGCCGATGCCGAGGCGTTGTCGGCGGATCTCGGCAGTTTGCTGCTCGATATGCGTCTGGCTCAGGATGGTTTTCAGCGGCTGGCACCGAATCTGTTGCTCGCACCGGGAGACGAATGACCTCAAGGTCTACACTCTTGTTTTTCACTGCGGGGCGCAGTGAACTGTCTCCAGGAGTGACTGATGTCCCTGCGGTTACCTTCCATTGATGGTGTGTTGCGTCATCCGGCCTGTGTGCCTTTGCTTGAGCGTCATGGGCGTGAATCACTGCTGGCGGGTTTGCGCCAGTTGCTCGATGAACTGCGCCCCGGTGTGTTGAACGGGCAATTGTCAGCCGTCGAAATCAGCCCTGAAGTGCTCGCTGGCCGCGTCAGTGAACGCCTGCTCCAGCAACAACGCAGCCACGTGCGCCGGGTCTTCAACCTCACCGGCACGGTGCTGCACACCAACCTTGGTCGCGCCTTGTTGCCCGAAGAAGCCATCGACGCGGTGCAAATGGCCGCGCGTTATCCGCTCAATCTGGAGTTCGATCTGGCCAGCGGCAAACGCGGTGATCGCGATGACCTGATCGAAGGCCTGATCCGCGAACTGACCGGCGCCGAGGCCGTTACCGTGGTCAACAACAATGCCGCCGCCGTGCTGCTGACGCTCAACAGTCTGGGCGCGCGCAAGGAAGGCATTATTTCCCGTGGCGAGCTGATCGAGATCGGCGGCGCCTTCCGCATCCCCGACATCATGGCCCGCGCCGGCGTGCGCCTGCATGAGGTCGGCACGACCAATCGCACCCATGCCCGCGACTATGAAGCGGCGATCAACCCGCGCAGCGGTTTGATCATGCGTGTGCACGCGAGCAATTACAGCATCGAAGGGTTTACCGCTCGCGTGCCGACTGCGGAATTGGCCGAGTTGGCCCATCGGCATGGTTTGCCGTTGCTGGAAGATCTGGGCAGCGGCAGCCTTTTGGATTTGACCCGTTGGGGATTGCCGGCGGAACCGACTGTGCGGCAGGCGCTGCTGGATGGCGCGGATATCGTCACCTTCAGCGGCGACAAGTTGCTCGGCGGCCCTCAGGCCGGGTTGATCGTCGGGCGCAAAGAGCTGATCGCGAAGATCAAGAAGAACCCGTTGAAACGTGCGCTGCGGGTGGACAAGTTGACCCTGGCGGCACTGGAGGCGGTGCTCGGGTTGTATCGCGATCCCGATCGCCTGGCCGAACGTCTGCCGAGCTTGCGTCTGCTCACCCGGCCGCAGGCAGATATCTTTGCGCAGGCCTCACGCTTGAAGCCCTTGATGGCTGAAATCTTGGGATCGGTTTGGCAGGTTAGCGCAGTCAAGGCCTTGGGCATGATCGGCAGCGGCAGCCAACCGGTGGCGCGTTTGCCGAGCGCGGCGTTGTGTATGCGCCCGCAAGTCTCCAAGCGTTTGCGCGGGCGTTGCCTGCTGAATCTGGAAGCGGCGTTGCGCGCGTTGCCGATCCCGGTGCTTGGGCGGATTGACGACGATGCACTGTGGCTGGATCTGCGTCAGCTCGACGATGAACCGGCGTGGCTCGGGCAATTGCCGCAGTTGCAGGTCGAGTCGTGATCGTCGGCACGGCAGGGCACATCGACCACGGCAAGACTTCGCTGTTACAAGCGCTGACCGGACAAACCGGCGACCGCCGCCCGCAGGAACGTGCACGCGGCATGACCATCGACCTCGGTTATCTCTACGCTGAACTGGAACCCGGCGCGGGGCTGACCGGGTTTATCGACGTGCCCGGCCACGAGAAATTCACCCACAACATGCTCGCCGGTGCGCAGGGTATCGACCTGGTCTTGCTGGTGATCGCCGCAGACGATGGCGTGATGCCGCAGACCCGCGAGCATCTGGCAATTGTCGAATTGCTCGGCATCCCGCGCGCCGTGGTGGCGATCAGCAAATGCGACCGGGTCGAAGCGGGCAGGGTGGAGGAGGTTCAGCGGCAGGTGCTGGATTTGCTTGAGGCCGGGCCATTTGCTGAAGCGCCGATCGTGCTTGTGTCGAGCGTGACCGGGCAGGGCGTTGATGAACTGCGCGAGACGTTATTGCAGACGCAACGTGAAATACTGGAGCGCAGCCGCGAAGGTGGTTTTCGCCTGGCCATCGACCGCGCGTTCAGCGTCGCCGGCGCGGGGATTGTGGTTACCGGCACGGCGTTGTCGGGCACTGTTTCAGTCGGCGACAAACTGTTGCTCGGACCTTCCGGCAAATCGGTCCGAGTTCGCGGCTTGCATGCGCAAAATCAACCTGCCGAACAGGCTTTCGCCGGGCAGCGAGTGGCTTTGAATATCAGCGGCGAGCGTCTTGAACTGGCGCAGATCCATCGCGGCCAATGGTTGCTGGCGGAGTGGCTGCACGCGCCAACACAACGGGTCGACTTCGACTTTAAACTGCTGCCCAGCGATCGCACGTTCGAACACTTTCACCCGGTACATGTGCACCTCGGTACGCAGGACGTCATCGCTAGGGTGGCTTTACTTGAAGGCCCGCGGCTGAGTCCCGGCGAGCGCATGTTCGCGCAACTGCTGATCAATGCGCCGGTGCATGCGGTGAAGGGCGATCGCCTGATCCTGCGCGACCAGAGCGCGCAACGCACCTTGGGTGGCGGTCAGGTCCTCGACCCGTTCGCCCCGGCGCGACAACGGCGCAGCCCTGAACGTCTGGAGCAACTACGCACCTTGGCCTCCGGCGGCGAACTCGAACACGTCTTGCCCGTGCTGCTCAACTACAGCGCCGGCGGCCTCGATCCGCAAAGGCTGGAGCGCCAGTTCAATCGCCCGCGCGCGTCGTGGTCGTTAGCGGAAAACGTCCGCCTGATCGACACCCGCCAAGGCCCGGTGCTGTTCAACGTGCAACGCTGGGCGCAGTTGAAATTCACCCTGCTGGAACAACTCACACAGTTTCATGAACAGGAGCCCGACCAGATGGGCCCCGACCGCGATCGCCTGCGCCGCTTCAGCGGTCTGGCGCTGGAGCGTTCGACGTTTGTAAGTTTGCTGGATGAATTGCTGGCGGCCGGATCGATCCAAACGAGCGGCCCATGGCTGCACCTGCCTGAGCATCAGGTGCGCCTGAACGCCGAAGACGAAACCCTCTGGCAACAACTGCAACCGCTGTTTGAAAACGCCAAATTCGACCCGCCGTGGGTGCGCGACATCGCGAAAATGCTCGGCCAGGACGACGCCGTCGTGCGCCTGCTGCTGCGCAAACTGGCGCGCTTGGGTCTGATGCATCAAGTCGTACGCGATCTGTTTTTGAGTGACGCGCAACTGCGCCAAATGGCTGACGTGTTGTTAAAACTGGCCAAGGAAAATCCGCAGATCCAGGTGACAACCTTCCGCGATGCGCTAGGCTTGGGACGCAAACGCTGTATTCAGTACCTCGAATATTTCGACCGCGTCGGCCTGACCCGACGCATCGGCGAATCCCGCCAGATCCGCCCCGACAACGCGCTGGCCAACGCCGACGCGCAATGAGTTCAAGGAAGGCAATCGCGCCCGGTGGCGCGGCCGGGCTTCAAACCCGGTTGGGGACGGCATCCGTTCCCGGGCAGGTTCGACTCCGGCTGCCTTCCGCCAGTTTCCAACAAGCCAAAGAACGGCTGCCGTAGATTGATCGTTCCCACGCTCCGCGTGGGAATGCAGCCCGGGACGCTCTGCGTCCCATCCAGAGCCGAACGCGGAGCGTCCGTTGAGGCATTCCCACGCAGAGCGTGGGAACGATCTGTATCCCCGCTACTGCGGCAACTCCAGATTATCCATCACCCGATTCACCGCCAGCTCACCGAGCATGATCAATTGCGCAATCCCCAACAGCGTCCGTCGTTGCGACGCGTGTATGAGGCGGGCGAAGTCATGGGCGATGGTTCTGGCTGAGGCGAGTGTTTCGCTGGCATCAGCCAGTAGTTCCTCGTTTTTGAAGTCTGCGGTGACGGCGTACATCCGGCGGG
Organism: Pseudomonas sp. B21-041; assembly: GCF_024748675.1. Lineage (NCBI taxonomy): Bacteria > Pseudomonadati > Pseudomonadota > Gammaproteobacteria > Pseudomonadales > Pseudomonadaceae > Pseudomonas > Pseudomonas sp. B21-041. The sequence continues at coordinate 3,318,606 of NZ_CP087175.1, read as the reverse complement.
TTTTACGGGGTGGTGGCGTGGAGCCGGGTGGGCAGAGATAGTGATCGAGGGCGCGTTCGGCGGCGTCGTTGAGCTTTTTTGAATCGAGGGATTCGTAGGGGGAGGTGGGGTCTGTTTCGGGTGGGTTGGGTGTTGGTTTGATCATCGTGAAGCTCCTTGAGATGTGGAGCCGTCATTCCATCGCTGCTAAACGGATAGGGTGGCGGCTGTACGCGGGTTAGCAGACCAGGCTCAAGGATCCCGGCGCACCGAAGTGCCCCACGCAAAGCCGCCATAACGTAATGGCAGTACTCGCGTGCCTTGAAAATTGCCGAGCTGCTAAACCCGATCGCTGATTCGTCAGCGACCGCACCACAATAGAACCCGCCCCCAAGGCGCACAAGCCGGCGGATTCTGGCGTAGCTGTAGGCAATGGCGCAAGGATGTGTAGCCTGAAAGGCGTGTCTTAAGGTGTCTTTTCAACACCTGAGTTTAAAAAGCGATTTGCGCTGACTTCACTGGCCCCTTCGCGAGCAAGCTCGCTCCCACATTTGGAATGCGTTTCCCTGTGGGAGCGAGCCTGCTCGCGAAAGGGCCATCCCGGCTAGCAGAAAAAACCTTGATCAAGCCCCGACGTTTAAATCACTGGTTAAATAAATCCATCCCTTTTTTACGTTAAAACCTCCTGGCTTTGAATCCAATGGTTTGGTATGGCGAGTAAACGTCGACTGTTTCATTTGAAAAATTTATGCCTTTTGAATAAGGCGGTGTGACCCATTGTGCGTATCCCCTTGTGAAGCATGTGGCTGCCTGCGGCTGAGATGGATTGGAGGTTTTAGCTGTGTACCAATAATGGTAGGGGGATGAGCTTACCTTTTGGAAACTAAAAGACGCGGCCTGGGCAGTCGGGTCGTTTGTGAATTCATGTGGGAAAGGTTGGGCGCCTATGGATGTGAGCCAAGCCATGGACTCTGCGTGAGTGCGGTGCAGCGAGTTGAATACCAGTTCATAAACGTTTTTACAGCTAACCTCGTAACTGTTGGTCGCGCCCCTTTCGTCACGCGCGGTGATGCGTGCGGTTCCTATTCCTGTAGAAACAACATGGCCAGTTTTTGGATCTACGGAAGCAACGTTAAGGTCTGACGAACTGTATTGGTAAGGAGGATTACCGCCCCGAGCTTCTCGTGTGCGATGCGCGTTATCGTGTAAATATGCAGTCGTATCGAAAGGCGGGATATGGGGGGCCGGCGCCGGATAGAAGTGGGGCCCATCCAGCACCATTGGTGAGGTATCTATTTCCAGAGCGTCAGCTGTGACGGTCAGTGTCCTGGCGGCCGAGGCGGCACCGGATCCATACAGCGCCTTGGCGGTAAAGCTGTGTGCTGCCACAGCCAAGGCAATGATGAGCAACGTCCAGACACCGGTTGTGGGATCTGCCGTTGCCGGACCTTTGGAGACAGCGCCGTCAAAGATTTCGACTTTCTGGCCTTTGGCAGCAATCCCGGACAGCGTTACGGCGGTTTCTACCGTGGTGCCGTTCTGCGGAATTTCGACACCGCTCGGCGAGCCCTTCACGGAGGTCAACGTTGGGGCGGTGGCGGCGGTCACGGTCAGGGTCCTGACCGCCGATTCGACCCCCGGCGCATACACCGCACTGGCCTTGAAGTTGTGCACGGCCGCGCTCAGGCCTGAAACCGGCAGCTCCCATTTACCTGTTGCGGGATCGGCAGTCGCTTTGCCTTTTGAAGTGGCGCCGTCGAATATTTCGACTTGTTGACCCTTGGCAGCGATCCCGGACAGCGTTACGGCGGTTTCTACCGTGGTGCCGTTCTGCGGAATTTCGACACCGCTCGGCGAGCCCTTCACGGAGGTCAACGTTGGGGCGGTGGCGGCGGTCACGGTCAGGGTCCTGACCGCCGATTCGACCCCCGGCGCATACACCGCACTGGCCTTGAAGTTGTGCACGGCCGCGCTCAGGCCTGAAACCGGCAGCTCCCATTTACCTGTTGCGGGATCGGCAGTCGCTTTGCCTTTTGAAGTGGCGCCATCGAATATTTCGACTTGTTGACCCTTGGCAGCGATCCCGGACAGCGTTACGGCGGTTTCTACCGTGGTGCCGTTCTGCGGAATTTCGACACCGCTCGGCGAGCCCTTTACTGAGGTCAGTATTGGAGCGGTGGAGGCAGTCACCCCCACGTGGCGGACATTCGAATAGGTCGAGCTGCTGTGATAAAGAGACTTTGCATACAACCGGTGCAGAGCATCCTGGACCGCCACCTCGATTTCACGCTCCCACTCGCCAGTCCTTTCACTTGCCGTTGCGATGCCCTTAGAAACTGCGCTTGCCCCGCTACCATCAAAGATTTCGACCTTCTGGCCGTAACTTGCCTTGCCTTTGAGTTTCACTGTTGTGCTGACGGTCGTTGCACGGTCAGGCACCTCCACACCTTTGTCATCCAGCACATTGTCCAGCGTCGGCTTCACTAGCGCGACGACAACCAGATCGTGAGCTGCGGAGAGTTCACCATCCTTGCGTTTAGCGCGCAGGTTGTAGGTGTTTCCGGCAACCAGCACCCTCAGTCGAGCGGTCCAGTCTCCGTGGACGTCGACTGGAATTTCATCGTCTGAAATCGTCTCGCTGCCATTGACCAGATCAATCTTTGTGCTTGGCGTAGCCGTCCCCGTCAGCGTGATGTCTGTTTGTACAGTCAGGCTGCCAGGGGGGATTTCTTCATCGCTGGAAGTGCCTTTGACCGATGTGATCGCGGGCACCACAACCTGAACCGCACTAACCGTATACGTACGCAGCAAAAACCGCTTCGCCAACCCCAAATCCTCACTCTTCCCAAACGCTACCCACATCTCCATGGTCAGTGGTGTCCCATCCTTCAACCCTTTCAAATCCTCATAAGGCGCGGTCGCTTCGAAGTAGCGATTCTTCACCCAGTCATCATTGACGAAGGCAAACGGTGCCGCCCAAATGTATTTGTCATAGGTCGAGTCATCGGCGTTAGTGCCCCTGAACAGCAACCAGACATATTGCCCCACCGCATTGAAGGGAAACCCCGAACACCACATTTTGCCTTCAGGTGTCAGCTCGGCCAGATTCAGCTCCGATCCTTCACCCGCATTGCTCGCTTCCTTCAAGCGAGGAGCGATGAGTTCTGCCTGGGGCAGTTCCTGCACATTGAGGATGAATGGATCAGACGGCTGCGGCTGGCCGTTGCCACGGGTAATGGTGTAACTGACGGTCACTCTGCCGCCCAGACAAAAGGCCACGAGTGACGGCGGAATATCGATGCTCAGACCAATCTCACTGATCGGCCGTGGATCGCTGGTGAATGAGCCTTCAGCGTGGGTGCCGGGTTCGGGGATCCAGCTTACGTTGAGCAGGTCGGTGGGGTGGGTGGTGCCTTGTGGCACGACAATAGTGAGTTTGGAAACGGCAGCCATTGGGGCCAAGCTGTTGCCGGTGGCTTGCTGAACGCCGGCGGGCTTCAGTTCCATGTACTCGCCTTCTACTGTTGCAGTGGCGATGTTGGATTCGGCTTTCAGTGTGTCGTCGAGTTTTCGCAGTAATTTGTATTTGACCGATACGCTGGTGGCGACGATGACGTCTTTGTTCAGTACTTTCAGAAGGCAGGTTATTTTATTGCCGATGTCGTCCGTTTCGACTTGACCGGTGAGCACCACTGTTTTGTCATCTTCGCCCGGAATTTTCGCGGTGTAAGTGGCTTCAATTTTGTCGCCAGGCTCGAAGCGCGGGTCGACCGTCGATATGTACAGTAGCAGTGGATTGCTACCGAGTTTTTTAAGATCAATGATGCCCGGCTCGTCGGCTGTATCGCCTATGATTTCTCGCAAAATCGGCATGTCCAGGAGCGTGCCATCCAGATCCTCATTCACTGCCACCGCAGCGGACCATACTGCATCGGGATCCGGCCCATTGAGCAATTGATCGGTCACGGTGTAGGAAAAGTTGAGGACCTTGTTCTGACGTTTCGCTTTGTCGAGAAACTCGCGCTCCACCGTGAAGCAGACGGTCGTTGGCTTTTCGGTGCCCGGGTTCGGCGGTTCGGGGGCCTGATCGTTGCTGACCGGGAAGGTCTTTATTTCGCCGTTGCACTTCAGGCTGATGGTGTCGTAAGCGCGGCAGTAGGGATAACGGAAGCAGACGGGCGCGCTGACGAAGTCTTTGCCGACGCCTTGTTTAATGAGGTCGGACAAGTCCAGGCCGAGTTCGGAGTGGCCGTCGATTTCGGGAAAGCGATCCTTCAAGCCGGGGCGGATGCGGTTGTAGAGGATTTCCAGCGGTGGTGTGGAAATGCCTCGATTGTCGCTGCCACGCCTGACGGTGTAGTACATCTTGTTGACCTCGTCCGGATGCAGGCGACCCTTGGGAATGCGTAACGTGGTGCGTCCGTCCGGATCCTCAATGGTTTCGCTGTCCAGTGCGGCCGGTTCATTCTCAAGCCAAAGCTCCATGACGTCGCCGGGATCCATGGTGCCCGACAACGGTGGGTCGACGAGGACAACGGCGCCTTCACCGTCGGTGACGAGATCATAGGCCACCAAGGGCACGCCGATGTGTGCACCTACCACGGACGTGGTCTGGCCGTTGACCTCTGGCGGGTACAGGACGAGGACGGTGTTGTCCGGCGGGGTTGAGGTGGTCATGGATGAGGCTCCTGCGTGTTGGGAACGGGCAGGGGTTATCAGAGCGCTTAATTGAGAATTGCGCACCTGTCAGATCTGACAGGTGGCGACGAGTGGTCATTGGTTTGGAGGTTAAAAGCAAAAGATCGCAGCCTTCAGCAGCTCCTACGGGCATCGGTGTAGGAGCTGCCGAAGGCTGCGATCTTTTGATCTTGCCGGTGTTGATCGTTCCCGCGCTCGGCGTGGGAACGATCTGTATTCCTGCTACTGCGGCAACTCCAGATTATCCATCACCCGATTCACCGCCAGCTCGCCGAGCATGATCAATTGCGCGATGCCCAACAGCGTCCTGCGCTGCGACGCGGGGATGAGATGGGCGAAGTCATGAGCGATGGTTCTGGCGGAGGCGAGGGTTTCGCTGGCATCAGCCAGTAGTTCCTCGTTTTTGAAGTCTGCGGTGACGGCGTACATCCGGCGGGTTTTACGGGGCGGCGGTGTGGAGCCAGGTGGGCAGAGGTAGTGATCGAGGGCGCGTTCGGCGGCGTCGTTGAGTTTGTTGGAATCGAGGGATTCGTAGGGGGAGGCGAGGTCGGTTTCGGGCGGGTTTGGTGTTGGTTTGATCATGGGTAAAGCCTCTAGAGTATTGAAGCTGCCACTGTTCGCTGCTAACGAAGGAGGTGGCGGCTGTACGCGGGTTAGCAGACCAGGACTCTAGAACCCGGCGCACCGAAGTGCCCCACGCAAAGCCGCCATAACGGCAACGGACTTTGTGCGTCTAGAGAAAAAACCGGGCTGCTAAACCCGATCACTGATAATCAGCGACCGACCCACAATAGAACCCGCCCCCAAGGCGCACAAGCCGGCGGATTCTGGCGTAGCTGTAGGCAATGGCGCAAGAATTTGTAGCCTGAAAGGCGTGTCTGAAGGTGTCTTTTAAACGCCTGAGTTTAAAAGGCGATTTGCGCTGACTTCACTGGCCCCTTCGCGAGCAAGCTCGCTCCCACAGGTACAGCCTGGTGATCGCCGCAGAAACCTGTAGGAGTGAGCCTGCTCGCGATAACGGTGTATCAGTCAGCATGAATGTTGCTGAAAAGACGCTATCGCGAGCAGGCTCACTCCTACAGGGGAAAGTGTTTCAATTCGGGATGGGCGATGGGTTAGAAACCCAGTGGGTACTGGATCACCACGTAGATACGGTCAATGTCATCACCGGCCTGCGCCTCGTTGGCCCGGTGTGAAACATGCGACACCTGCACCGACAGATCCTTCGCCGCGCCCGATTGCACGACGTATTTCAAATCGATATCGCGCTCCCAGTGTTTGCCGCCGTCACCTTGCTGCGGCTGGTAACTGCCGCTGTCAGGATCGAACGGGTTGTACGCGCCACCCTTGGGCGCGTGGGTGCCGTCGATGTGGCTACCGGAAACATAGCGGGTCATGAACTTCAGGCCGGGGATGCCGAAGGCGCCGAGGTCGAGGTCGTAGCGCGCTTGCCAGGAGCGTTCGTTGGCGCCGTTGAAATCGGCGTATTTGATCGAGTTGGCGAGGTAGATCGAGTCGCCGCCGACGAAATCGAACGGTGTGTCGCCATTGATCTTTTGCCAGCCGAGCATCACCGCGTGCGGGCCGAAGGCGTATTTGCCGGAGAGGCTGAACGCGGTGTTGTCGATGGCGCCGGCCAGCGCTCGGCCGGTGTCGCGGGTGTGGTAGAGGTTGGCGTCGAGCAGCACCCCGGACTGCTTGAAGTGCAGATTGCCGTAGTACTGATGCCAGGTGTCGCTCAGGTCGGAGGCATACAGCGCGCCGCCCACTGGGCTGTCGGTGAACAGATCGGCGCCGAGAAAACTGATCGCGCCGGCCTCGGTATTGGCGCCATAGCCGTAGAAGTCGCCTCTGCCGGAGGAGCTGTCCTGGTTCTTGAAAGCGGTGAAATGCCCGGCCATCAGGTTGATGTGGTCGAACTCGGCGCTGTTGAGCAGGAAGCCTGTGGCGTACTCCGGTTGCAAGCGTTTGTCGGAGGTGTCGAACACCGGGGTTTCGACGGTCATTTCACCGAAGGCGAGGGTGGTGCGCGAGGCTTTCAGCTTGAGCGCACCGCCTGCGCTGGAGTAATCGTTTTCGCTGCGGCCATCGCTGTCGACCGGCAGCAGACCGGTCCCGGAATGGCCTCTGCCACCGTCGAGTTTCAGCCCGGCGAAGGCGTGGGCATCGATGCCGAAACCGACCGTTCCGGCGGTGAAACCGGATGAGAAAGTGCCGATAAGGCCCTGAGCCCATTCCTGTTTGTAGTTTTTTCCGGACGGTGAGGGGGAGCGATAGTCGTTGCTCAAGTAGAAATTACGGGTGAGCACTTCGCTTTTGGCATCGTCGAAAAAACCGCTGGCTTGGGCGGTTGAGTTCAGACCGCAGAGCAGCGCGAGGAGGGTGAGGCGTGAAGAGGCGCGGTCGATCATGGTCGGTGGCCAGCGGCAATTAAGATGGCTGGGATGATCGCGGGAATGTAGGGCAGGGGATTGAGCGGATGTGCTCAATGAACGGCATCACACAACCCCCTGTAGGAGTGAGCCTGCTCGCGATAGCGGTGTGTCAGTCTCGATAAATTTAACTGACACACCGCTATCGCGAGCAGGCTCACTCCTACAGGGTTTTGGGTTGAATGAGGGTTTTGTGGCGGGAGCGGAAATCTGTGGGAGCTGGCTTGCCAGCGATGGCAGTGTGTCAGCCAAGTTTATCCAAGCTGACACATCGCTATCGCGAGCAGGCTCACTCCTACAGTTTTAACCGCGTTTACGCCAGCGGCGGCGTGCGTGGCGGGATCTGGCGTTTGCTGCCGGTTGATTCAAACGCGGCGGCGAAACGCAGCAGGTTCGAGTCGTCGTAGGCGCGGCCGGCGAAGGTTAAGCCCACCGGCATGCCGATGTCGGCCATCACGCCCATCGGCACGGTGACGGTCGGCACGCCGAGATGACGGATCGCCAGGTTGCCGTTGGCCACCCAAATGCCATTGCTCCAGGCGATGTCAGCCGACTCCGGGTTGACGTCCGCGTCCGCCGGGCCGACGTCGGCAACAGTCGGGAACAGCACGGCGTCGAGGCCAAGCGTGTCCATCCAGTCTTCGAGGTCGATGCGTCGGGTTTGCTCCAGGCCGCGCAGGCCGTCAGGCACGGTGCTGATTTCATTCCACGGGGTGATGCCGCGCTCGGCCATGCGCACGTACTCATCCATGCCGGCAGCCAGATCGCCTTCACGGTTGGGCAGGGTGCCCGGGTCGTGCGGGAAGATTTTCGGCCCGTCGACGTCGACCAGACGATTGAGTTTCGGATCGCCGTTGGCTTGCAGGAAGTCGTCGAACGCCCACGCGGTCAGGTCCCACAGTTCATGGTGGAGGAACTCTTTGGAGACCAGACCCCGGGTGAACACGGTCGGGGCGCCGGGGCGGTCGCCTTCGCAGTTGGACACCAGCGGGAAATCGGTTTCGATGACTTCGGCACCGGCCGCTTCGAGGGCCTGACGCGCCTGCTTCCACAAGTCGATCACCGAGGCGCGGGTGTTGATGCGTTGGCCGGTCGGGCCTCCGATGCCCGGGGCTTCGCTGGTGCCAGCCTCAGGGTCGGCATTGATAAACATGCGCGGCACGGCGAAACGCTTGCCGGCCAGCGCTTGGCTGTTGGCGGCCAGATCGGCGTAGGCGGCGGGGCGCACTTCGCTGACGCTCGGGATCGGCACCCACGGTTGCAGACGCCAGAGGTCGCCACGGGTGTCCGGGTCTTCGGCGACGACGATGTCGAGGACTTCGAGCAGGTCGGCCATGGTGCGTGCGTAAGGCACGACGACGTCCATGGTCGGCGTCAACGGCCAGTTGCCACGCACCGAAATCACGCCGCGCGACGGGGTGTAGGCGCACAAGCCGTTGTTCGACGCCGGGCCACGCCCGCTCGACCAGGTTTCTTCAGCCAGACCAAACGCGGCAAAACTCGCGGCAGTGGCGGTACCGGCACCGTTCGACGAACCGGAGGCAAACGGCGCGGTGAGGTAATTGGCGTTGTAAGGACTTTCGGCGCGACCGTAGACGCCACGTTGCATGCCGCCATTGGCCATCGGCGGCATGTTGGTTTTGCCCAGGCAAATCGCCCCGGCCGCGCGCAGACGTTCAATGGTGAAGGCGTCGCGATAAGCGACCAGATCGGCGAAGGCCGGGCTGCCGGACGCTGCAGTGAGGCCTTTGACCAGATAGCTGTCTTTGGCGGTGTAGGGAATGCCGTCGAGCGGGCCGAGGGTTTTGCCTGCGGCACGGCGGGCATCGGACGCCCGGGCTTCGTTCAGCGCTTCAGGGTTGCGCACGACCACGGCATTCAGCGCCGTTGGGGTGTCGGCGCCATCGTAGGCATCGATGCGTGCGAGATATGCCTGTACCAGTTCGACAGCGGTGGTTTGGCCGGACTCGAGCGCGGCGCGCAGTTGGGCAATGGAAACTTCGGTGACTTCGATCATGCGCTCACCGCTGTTTGAATTTGGGTGTTTTTCCTGGAGTGGGTGTTCATATCGGTTCTCGTTGCACAGCTATAAGCGACAAGGTTAAGACTGGCGCCTATTTAACACCAAGCGGCGCATGGAGTAATCGGCGGGATTGATCTCCAACCGATTTTCCCTTTCAGGCTTACACCATTCCCTGTGGGAGCTGGCTTGCCAGCGATGGGGCCAGCCCATTCGATAATGATGTGTCTGAACTATCGCCATCGCTGGCAAGCCAGCGCCCACAGGGATTTTATGGTGTTCACAGACGGCAGGTATGACCGCAGTCGATCACAGCACCCCGTACTCCCGCGCCGTCCGATCCACCGCAATCCGCGTCTTGTCGATCAACTCATCCAGCTCCGTGCGCGTGGCCACCAGCGCTGGGGCCATGATCATCCGTCCCAATGTCGAGCGAATGATCAATCCCTCCTCAAAGCCAATCGTGCGGCAACGCCAGGCGATGTCGTTTTCATTGGCAAAGCGCTTGCGGCTGGCCTTGTCCTCAGCAAACTGCAACGCCGCCACCAAACCAACGCCCTGAATCTCACCCACCAACGGGTGATTGCCAAACACTTCGCGCAGGCAATTCTGCAGGTACGGGCCAGTGTCGTTTTTTACCTGGGTGACCACACCTTCATCACGCAACGCCTTGAGGTTGGCAATCGCCACCGCGGCCGCCACCGGGTGCCCGGAATAGGTCAGGCCGTGGGCAAATACGCCACCTTTTTCCACCAGCGCCTCAGCCATGCGCCGCGACAGAATCAAGCCACCCATAGGGATGTAACCCGAGGTCAGGCCCTTGGCGATCGATAATGTGTCCGGCTCAAAACCGAACGTCTGATGGGCGAACCATTCACCCGTGCGACCAAAACCACCAATCACTTCATCCGCACACAACAACACATCGTATTTACGGCAAATACGCTGGATTTCCGGCCAGTACGTCGCCGGCGGAATGATCATCCCACCCGCACCCTGAAACGGTTCTGCGACGAACGCGGCGACCTTGTCGGCGCCTAGCTCAAGAATCTTGTCTTCCAGTTGCCGCGCCGCTTGCAGGCCGAATGCTTCCGGGCTGAGGTTGCCTTCGTGAGCGAACCAGTACGGCTCATCAATGTGCGCGACATCGGGAATGGTCCCGCCCATCTCATGCATGAATTTCATCCCGCCCAACGCCGTCGCGGCCAGGGTCGAGCCGTGGTAGCCGTTCCAGCGGCCGATCATGATTTTCTTCTCGGGCTGGCCCATCACCTGCCAGAACTTGCGCACGGTGCGGATCAGCACTTCGTTGGCTTCGGAGCCGGAGTTGGTATAGATCGCGTGGCTGTAGTGCTTGGGCAACAGACTGAAGAGCAGTTCGGACAGCTCGATCACCGCGGGGTGAGTGGTGTGGAAGAACATGTTGTAGTAGGGCAGTTGTTCCAGCTGTGCGGTCGCAGCAGCGGCGAGATCCTTGCGCCCGTAACCAAGGTTGGTGCACCACAGGCCGGACATGCCGTCCAGGTAACGATTGCCGTCGTTATCCCTCAACGCCAGCCGATCACCGCTGACCATCACCCGCGGACCTTCCTCGTTGAGCGCCTTCTGATCAACGAACGCGTGGATGTGGTGAGCGGCGTCAGAGGCTTGGTAATCGCGGGTACTGCGGGTCGAATCGAGTTCGGCGGACATGGCGGATCTCCAGAGCAAAGGGCAAGTGAGTGAGCTCGTTGCAGCGCTGCACGGAGAAAGTTTTGTCATCTAAAAATATTTTTGTAAAGAAAATATTTGTCGGTGAAAAAAGATCTCCGTAGGCTGAGGGCCATTGGCAAGGATCATCAGAGGCAACATGAGCGGACTCAGAGAACGGCAGAAGGAACAGCGCCGGCAGGTGATTGCCGAGGCGGCGCTCGAGTTGTTCAAGCGCAACGGTTTTGCGGCTACCACGCTGGACCAGATCGCCGTGCAGGCGGGGGTTTCCGCCCCCACCGTGGTCAACTATTTCGGCGGCAAGCAGGAGATTCTGCTGGCCTTGCTCAAGCAACCCGACGAGCAAGCCATGCGCGAGGCGCGGGCGAATCTCGACGATGCCAGTGATCCGCTGGAAGCGCTGTGCGAGTTCGAAGGGCTGATGACCGATTACCAGCTACAAGCGATGCCGGCTTCGTTATGGCGAGAATTGGCGCCGTTCCTGCTGACCGGTGAGTTGGCTGAGGCGATGAGCCCGTGGAATGCCGCCGTGATCGAAGAGACCAAAGCGCTGCTTCTGCATTTTCAGCAGGCCGGCAAAGTGCGCGAATTGATCGATCTCGACGTGGTGGCGACGCTGTTCAACCAATACGCAAACATGGCGTTCATTCGCCTCGCCACGCAGGAGGTGCCGGATCGCCCCGCGCACGCCTTGCACATGCGCGGGGTTCTGAATCTGTTGTGTCACGGCATGCTGGAGCGCTAAGGCTAAAAGACGATGAGCTGGAAGTGGACTAGGCTCACAGCGGTTCAACGCTGGCCCAATCAGGAGAGCCGACATGGAAGACAAACCGCTGATAACGTTTCAGAGTTCCAGAGCATTGCTCGACGTGCTCATTCGAGCCGGCCTGATCACCGTTCTGGTGCTGTTCTGCTACGACATTTTCCATCCGTTTCTCAATGTCATGCTGTGGGCGCTGATCCTGGCCGTCACGCTGTATCCGCTGAATCAGGCTCTGGGCGCCAAACTCGGTAATCGCTACGGTTGGGCGGCAATCATTCTGGTGCTGCTGGGCCTGGTGATTCTGATGCTGCCGTTGAGCCTGCTGGGTGCTTCGATCGCCGATTCGATCAAGGGCAGCATGCACACGTTCGAAGCGGGGCAGTTCGAGATACCGCCGCCACCGGCCAGTGTTGAAGGCTGGCCGTTGATTGGCGCGCCGCTTTACGGCATCTGGATGCATGCGTCACAGGATCTGAGCTGGGTGTTTCAGGAACTGGCGCCACACCTCAAGGACTGGAGCAAAGTGGTGTTGCATCAAGCCGCCGGCGTCGGCGCAGGCATCGTGGTGTTTGTGATTGCCTTGATCGTTGCCGGGTTGATCATGCACCACGGCGAGCGCGGCCACCGCACAGCGGTTGCAGTCACCACACGTATTTCCGGGCCGGTGCGCGGCCCGCAGATTGCCCAACTGTGCACGGCAACCATCCGCGCCGTGGCACAGGGTGTGGTCGGCATCGCCTTTATTCAGATGCTGCTGGTCGGCGTGGCACTGGTGGTCATGGGCGTACCGGCGGCCGGTGTTCTCGCCTTGATGGTGCTGCTGCTGGGCATCACCCAATTGCCGGTGTTGCTGATCACGCTGCCCATCGTGATTTATGTCTTCGCCGTGGACGGGGTCAGCGCCAGCACGATTATCTTTGCGGTGTGGATGGCGATTGCCGGGCTTGCCGACAACGTGCTCAAGCCGATGCTGCTGGGACGCGGCGTCGCGGTGCCGATGCCAGTAGTCCTGATCGGCGCGCTCGGGGGCATGGTCACCAGCGGCATTATTGGTTTGTTCACCGGGCCGGTGATTCTGGCGGTTGGCTATGAATTGTTCATCGGCTGGGTCTATCAACCGGCCGATATCACCGAGCTTCTGGAGAGCCAGCGCAAAGAAAATCTACCGTGACACTCATCCCTCTCGCTGACGCATTGGCGTACACCTTAGCGGACGTCTAGGCTGGTCAGTCAGTCGCCCTTCGGGCGCAACGCCCACGCAGGGACAGGAGCGGAACCGATGAAAGCCCCAGCCAGTATTGTCTGCCTGATGTTCACACTGGTTCTCGCGCCGGGAGTCCGCGCCGAAGACCCGCCGGCGGCGCCCCCTCACGCGGCCACCGATGATGCGCCGTTGATCAACCCGCAAGTGGTCGACAAGCTCATCGATATGGGCGATTACCTGCGCAGCCTGCCGAAATTCCAGGTCGACGCCCAAGTCTCGCGCGACACGGTTCTTGAGTCCGGGCAGAAGATCAAGACCGAGTCCGCCAACACCCTGAAAGTGGTCGGCCATGATCGCCTGTATGCGAAAAGCGAAGGCGATGTGCGCACCCGCGAGTTTTTCTATAACGGCAAAAAACTCACCCAGTATTCGCCATACCTGAAGTACTACACCACCGTCGACGCCCCGGCCACCGTGGCGGAAACCCTGCACAAGGTCGAGAATTTCTACGGTGTGCAGGTGCCGATGGAGGACCTGTTTCTGTTCGGCAGTGATCAGGCGCAGATCGATGCCTTGAAAGCCGCGTTGTACGTGGGCCCGTCGGTCATCAAGGGCCAGCTCTGCGATCATTTGGCGTTTCGCCAGGAAGGTATCGACTGGCAATTGTGGCTGACCCGCTCCGACAAACCCTTGCCGTGCAAGCTGGTGATCACCACCACCGACGATAAGAGCTTCCCCGAGTACAGCGCGGTGTATCAGTGGAACCTCAAGCCGACCATTCCGGACACGCAGTTCACCTTCAAACCGGGCAAAGGCGATGTGGCGATTGCGTTTAAAAAAGCCAGCGATCAGGGAGGGCAGTGACATGAACAAGTCGATGACGTGGAGTTTGTTGTTGTCGCTGGCCGCCGCCACGCTGCTGACCGCCGGTTATGTCGTCGAAGCCGATGCCCGGGGGCAACGCGCCCAGGGGCATGCCCGCGCCAACGTCAACCGCGCGCCGGCGCCGAATGCGCAACGGGCGCAGCGGATCAATGCGCCGCAGCGCACCAACAATGTCAGTGCCGGTAACCGGGTCAATTCGGGCAATCGGGTCAATTCGGGTAACCGGGTCAATGCCGGCAACAACGTTGGTAACCGTACGAACGTCAACAACGGCAACCGAAACGTCAACATCGACAACAGCCGCGATGTCGATATTGATGTCGACGGCCATGGCCGTTATGGCTACGACGATCACTACCATCCGGTGGCGGCCGCAGTGGCGGTAACGGCAACCGTCGCGGCCACTGCGGCGGTGGTAGGGGCAATCTTTACCCCGGCGCAAATGCCCAGCAGTTGCGTGCAGGTGATTCAGTACAACGTCGCCTACATGCAATGCGGCTCGACCTGGTACCAGCCGCAGTATCAGGGCAGTGATGTGACGTATGTGGTGGTCAATGCGCCTTGATCAGGCTTTCGGCACCCACGCTTGCATCTGCGCCAACATGCCACGGCCGCCTCGGCGTAACCCGGTGGCCAGGGTCAGCCACGACAGCTCAGTAACGATGACGTGTGCGGCAGGCACCAGTCGCACTTCACCGGCAGTGCTGCCCGCCGGGCCACCGTCGGGCATGAAAATCGTCAGCCAGTCATCCACGCTCTCAACGATCAGGCACAGGCGAAAGCCTTCGCCCTCGGCAATCAGGCCGACCTTGGAACCGTCCTCGTTTTCCAGCCCGGCAAACCGCGCCGTGGTGTCCTTGAACAACTGGTAACCGGGCAGGTTGCTGAGCAGCTTGTTTTCCGTGGCCTCCAGCGCCCGCGCCGCCGCAGACGTGCGTGCCAGCAGCCCGGCGAGAAAACACAGGACGATCAGGCCCAGCAACGTCGCCACACTCACCAGCGTCACGCCCGCCACGTCATAGCCTTTGAACATCGGCAACAACTTCTCCATCGGCCCGCGCAGCAGGTGGATGGCTTTTTCGATCAGCACGACAATCAGCACCAGCGGCAGGATGAACAGCAGCCCGCCGATCACGGTGGTCTTGATGAACTTGAACATGACGGCTCCTTGAATGACGTGCGATCCGTTTCAAGGCTAGCTGATAAAAATCTTGAGCCGGGTGGTGAAAGCGGTTCGAATGGCGCACTCCCGTTATCCATCAATAGAACAACGAGCCTGAGACATGACGACAGCCCGGCCGCTGGTGCCCGATCAAGAGCAATGGCAACCCTGGACACCTGACGAATTGGCCCGACGTCTGAGCGCGGTAAACTACCCGTGGTGTGTGGTCGGCGGCTGGGCGCTGGACTTGTGGCACGGGCGGCAAACCCGGACTCACAATGATCTGGAGTTCACGGTGTTGCGGGCGGATTTTGCGTGTTTTCGTCAGGCGCTGAGCGATCTCGACTTCTACGCGGTGAAGGACGGTACGTTCCAGGTTTTGTCAGCGATTTGCTTGCCCGCCGCAGACATTTTTCAGGTCTGGGGATACGACCGCGCCGCACAGGCCTGGCGCGTGGATGTGATGATCGAACCAGGCACGCCGGACACCTGGGTTTATAAACGCGATCCGTCGATTGTCTGTTCACGCGCCGACATGGTGATGCGCAGCCCGGCCGGCATTCCGTATCTGCGACCTGCTGCCGTTCTCTTGTTCAAAGCCAAGCACGCGCGCGCCAAAGACCGCAGCGATTTCGCCATGGCTTTACCGCGGATGTCGGTGCAGGAACGCGTGTGGCTGGTTCGACATTTGACGCTGTTGCACCCGGAGCACGACTGGCTGGACGCTGTTCAGGCTTTATCAGCGCCGCCAACTGCTCAAGGGTAACTCGACCTCGCGCTCGGCAGCAGCCAGGGCTATCTCCAGCCCGGACTTGTCCAGCGGCGCGCAGTAAGCCGGTTTCGCCCGCTCGAATCGCCAGCTCTCATCGAGGCCTCCGGCGTCGACCGCATCGAAGCCGAGTTCGTCCAGCAAACCCACGACCAACGCCTTGGCGTCAGCGTCATCTGCGGCGACGGGCAGGGCGCGCCGCTCGCTGGAGCCGTGCGGGCGGGCATCGGTGAGCAAGTCCGCGGCGAGGATGGCATTGAACACCTTGACCACGGTGGCGCCCTGCAGATGCTCGGCGAGCAAACGGCTGGTGGTGGTCTGGAAGGTGTCGAGTACGGCGATGTGTCCGTCGCGATCGGGGTAATAGTTGTTGGCGTCGAGCACGATTCTCCCTTCGAACCAGGCTGGCGGCAGGCTCGGGATGTGTTCGTAGGGGATGGCCAGCAACACCACGTCGGCAAACTGTGTGGCCTGTTCGGCCGTGCCGATCTGGCAGCCGGTGATGCCGGCGAGCACGCTGCTCATGGTCTTCGGGCCGCGTGAGTTACTGAGCATTACTTCGTGCCCGGCGGCGAGGGCGATTTGCGCGACGGCGCGCCCAATGAATCCGGCTCCAACGATTCCAATTCGCATGGTGTGTTCCTCTGTCAGGTGGGGAGCCACTATGATGATTCATGACCAGATGCAGATAAATTGCACTCTGTTACTTACTTTCGCTAACAGGAGTTTCGAATGGATCGGCTGACCAGCATGGCGGCTTTCGTGATGGCGGCCGAAGCGGGCTCCTACGCCAGTGCCGCGCAACGCCTCGACATGTCGGCGCAAATGGTTGCCAAACACGTGGCCGCCCTTGAACAGCGGCTGGGTGCGCGGTTGCTCAATCGCACCACGCGCCGGCAGAGCCTGACCGAACTGGGCCAGGCCTACTACGAGCGCTGCAAGCACATCGTCACTGAGGCAGAGACCGCTGATTCGCTGGCGCAAATCATGAATGACACGCCGCGCGGCAAGCTCAGGATCAGCGCGCCGGTAACCTTCGGTTCGTACAGCCTGATGCCGTTCATGACCGCGTTCTTGCGCGAATTCCCTGAAGTGGAAATTGATCTGCACCTGACAGACCGTGCGGTGGATCTGGTGGAGGAGGGGTTTGAGGTGGCTTTCCGGATCGGCCCGTTGGCCACGGCTAGCCTCACCGCCAGGCCCTTGGCCGCGTATCGCTTGATTGTCTGCGCGGCGCCACGCTATCTGGCAGAACACGGCACGCCGCAAGTGCCCGCCGATCTGCAACAACATGAGTGCCTGGGTTATGCCTATTGGTCACGGCCTGCCGATCACGAGTGGTCGTTTTTCAACGGTGCGCAGGTCGAGCGCGTGCCGGTGAGCAGTCGCTTGCACGTCAACGAGAGCAAGGCGTTGTTGTCAGCGGCGGTGGATGGTTTCGGGATTGTGCTGGGGCCTGCCGACTTTCTTGAACCGGCATTGCGCAGAGGCGAGTTGGTGAGGTTGTTGGAGGGGGTTGAGGCGCCGAGCAGAGCGATGCATCTGCTGTACACGGCGCATCGGCAGAAGACCGCGAAAGTGCGCCAGTTCATCGATGCCGCGGTCAGCCGATTTGGCTGACCGGGCGATTTGGATGAGTGAATAAAACGACTCAGTTAATTCGCGGATGCTGCTGCACCAGTTCCTTGCGCTTGGCTTCCAGCGCGGCGATTTCGGCGTCGATGTCTTCGATCTTCTGCTCGATGTTGTCGTGGTGCTCTTGCAGCAGTTCCTTGGCTTCCTCGAGGTCCGAGGCTGCCGGCGCGGCACCGCGCAATGGCTTGTTCGCGGTTTCCTTCATGGTCACCCCGGTGGCCAGACCGATCACGGCGATGACCATCAGGTAATACGCCGGCATGTACAGATTATTGGTGCTCTCGACCAGCCACGCGACCACGGTCGGAGTCAGGCCGGCAATCAATACCGAGACGTTGAAAGCTGCCGCCAGCGCGCTGTAGCGAATGTGCGTGGGAAACATTGCCGGCAGGGTGGAGGCCATGACACCGATAAAGAAGTTCAGTAGCACGGCCAGCATCAGCAGACCGGCGAAGATCAAACCGATCTTCCCGCTGTTGATCAGCATGAACGCCGGAATCGCCAGAATGAACAAACCGATGCTGCCAACCACGATGAAAGGCTTGCGGCCGATCTTGTCGCTGATGAAGCCAATCGCCGGTTGTACGAAGAGCATGCCGACCATGATCGCGATGATGATCAACACGCCACGGTTTTCGCTGTAGTGCAGATTGTGCGAGAGGTAACTTGGCATATAGGTGAGCAGCATGTAGTAGGTGACGTTGGTCACCGCCACCACGCCGATGCAGGTCATCAGGCTGCGCCAGTGTTTGGTCGCGACCTCTTTGAACGAGACTTTCGGGCCACCGGCGAGGCCTTCGCGATCGCCTTGCTCAAGCTTTTCGACGTGCTGCTGGAACGCCGGGGTTTCTTCCAGGGCGTGACGTAAGTAGAGGCCGATCATGCCCAGCGGCAAGGCGAGGAAGAACGGCAGACGCCAGCCCCATTCCTCGAACTTCGCTTCGCCGAGCGTAGTGGAAATCAACACCACCACGCCGGCACCGAGGACGAAACCGGCAATCGAGCCGAAATCCAGCCAACTGCCGAGGAAGCCACGCTTGCGGTC
Organism: Pseudomonas sp. B21-041; assembly: GCF_024748675.1. Classification (NCBI taxonomy): domain Bacteria; kingdom Pseudomonadati; phylum Pseudomonadota; class Gammaproteobacteria; order Pseudomonadales; family Pseudomonadaceae; genus Pseudomonas; species Pseudomonas sp. B21-041. The sequence continues at coordinate 3,300,304 of NZ_CP087175.1, read as the reverse complement.
CGGCGCGTATTCGGCGACGAAGATCGACGCACCGGTGTATTCACCGCCCACTGAGAAGCCTTGGGCCATTTTCGCCAGCAACAGCAGGATCGGCGCCCAGATGCCAATCGAGGCATAGGAGGGGATGAGGCCAATGGCGAAGGTGCTCAGCGACATGATCACGATGGTCGCGGCGAGGACTTTCTGTCGCCCGTACTTGTCGCCCAAGGCGCCGAAGAACAAGCCGCCCAGCGGCCGGATCAGGAAGGGCACCGAGAACGTCGCCAGCGCGGCGATCATCTGGGTGCCGGGGTCGGCGCCGGGGAAGAACACTTTGCCGAGCACATAGGCGACGAAGCCGTAGACACCAAAGTCGAACCATTCCATGGCATTGCCCAGGGCGGCAGCGGTAATCGCTTTGCGCATCTTGGCGTCGTCGACAATGGTGATGTCGTTCAGGCCGATCGGCTTGACGGTTTTCTTGCGTGATTTCATCCGGGTCTTCTCTTTGCTGATCCATCGTGCCGCGTAGATGCCATCTTTTTGATGGCGCGTACTCTTTGGCTCAGATACATGAGGACACGAAATAATTCACTGCTCGGCGCTTTTTTTCCTTGCACACCTGTGTAGGAGCTGCCGAAGGCTGCGATTGATCGTTCCCACGCTCTGCGTGGGAATGCAGCCGGGGACGCTCCGCGTCCCAATAAGATCGCAGCCTTCGGCAGCTCCTACAGGGGATATGTGTTTACCGGCGGATGGCCGTATACGATTGCCGCAGGTCGCTGGCCCAGCCATCCAGCACAACCTTGACATCATCGGCGGTCAACACCTGCTTGTCGTTCTCCAGCGGCACACCGGTGCCTTTGCGCACCACTTCGGCAATCACCTCGCCGGTCGAACCGTCCTCGAACGACACCTCGGTGGCGACTTGGCTGTCCTGATCGCGGATGCCGGTCGCCGTGCTCACACCGGCAGCGACGAGGGTGACCGGCAGCCACTCATAAAAGCGCAAACCCTGAGTGCTGGTCGCCACTTGGGTGATGGCGGGGCGCACCACCAACGTGTTCGGCCCCGGTTGGTTGACCAGATGCATCACCTTGCCTAATTCCAGTCGCAGCGCCGCATCGTAGTAGTCAGTGACCCCGGACAGCGTGCTCAGCGGAATCCGCGACGTCGGCTCGGCACTTGGGTAAAACTGGCTTGGCGCCAGGTAAACCTGGGTATATCGGCCCCGGGCGAGTGCCGGGCTGACCCACGCCAGCACCGGCTGACCGGACGGCGACTGACGTTCAGTCAACACGCTGTAGTCATGCAGAAAGCCGCTGTGCTCGACCTTGTTACTGCTGCAGGCCGACAGGCTCAGGGTGGTGGCGAGGGCCAGCGACAGCGAATGCGTGCGGGTCATTAACGGGTTTCCTTGTGAGGTTGCGTGGCGATGCTGTCGGAACATTCGATGTGCAACTGGCCGTGGCTCATGATCCATTGGATCAGGTCGGCGGCAGCAATGCTGTGGACGTATTCGACCCAGTGCGCATTGGTCGGGCTGAACTGCTCGAAGTAGCGGCGCAGGACGATGCGGCTCTGATCGCTGGAAACGCTCAGGCACGACTCCTGAAACACAATCGGCGTGTCGGGGCCGAGCGCGGCGGTGCGCTGGCTGAGGATCAAGGGACGATTGCTGTTGTGCCCCGCGGCGCAATGGTTGTCGTTCAATAGCTTCATGCGAACCCCCTTGGATTGGAATGGCCGCAGAATGCCCGCGAGGTTTTGCCAGAGAATGTCCGCTTGATGTCTGCTGCGTAGAAATGTTGCTCGATTGAAATAAATGACCCGGGCGCCGAAATGGCTTTAGATTGGCTTTTTTTGGTGCATGGATTCTGTAACTGTGAGCAGACTGCTGTTCGTCGACGACGACGTGGAAATTCTCGCGCTGCTGAAGAAGTTCTTCGTGCAGCACGCCTATGAAGTCGACGTGGCGCCGCACGGCGAGGCTATGTGGGCGGCGATCGCACTGAACCGGCCGGACACGATCATTCTTGATGTGATGATGCCCGGCGAAAGTGGCCTGAGCCTGTGCCAGAAGGTGCGCGCGCAGTTGGGCATTCCGATCATCATGCTCACCGCCATGGCCGAACTGAGTGATCGCATTGTCGGGCTGGAACTGGGCGCGGACGACTATCTGACCAAGCCGTTCGCCCCACAAGAACTGCTCGCTCGCGTACGTGCCTTGCAGCGTCGCGCCGCTGAACAGCGCAACCCGGTCGAGCCTTCCCGCCCGGTGATCGCCTTCGCCGGTTGGCATCTGGACATCACCTGTCGTGAACTGCGCTCACCGGAAAACGTGATGATTCCGCTGTCCGGCGGCGAGTTCGATTTGCTCGTGGTGTTCCTCGATCATCCACAGCGCATACTCACCCGCGAGCAGTTGATCGACCTGACCCACGGCCATGGTCACGACGCTTTTGATCGCAGTATCGATGTGCAAGTCAGCCGCCTGCGGCGCAAGATCGAGCCGGACAGCAAGCGCCCGGACCTGATCCGTACCGTGCGCAACGGCGGTTATCTGTTCACCGCCAAGGTCAGCCGCTCGTGATTCGCCGACTGTGGCGTGGCGACACCCTGCGCCGGCGCATCGCCCTGACGATCATTGCGGCAATGGTCGCGTCGCTGGCGTTGAATGCACTGTTCGTGCAAGTCGCCGGGATCTGGGCGCGGCCACCGATTGAACGCACCGGCCTGCTCGAGCAAATTGCCGCGACATCCCGGGTGATCGAGGCAGCCCCGGCCAACCTGCGCCCGCAACTGGCCGCTGCGGCGAGCAGCGCCATGCTGCAAGTGTCGTGGAAAGCGCAGCGCGCGGACTTCGATCTGCCCAATGACGGCCTTCGCCTGCCAGCGAGCAGGGTGCCGGTGCTGCAGCAACTGCTGGGCAATGATCGAAAAATCGAGGTGTTCAGCCCAGGCGACTGGCCGAACGGCAGTGCCCAGGCGCATTACGCCGCCGTCGTGCAATTGGTCGATGGCAGTTGGTTGTCATTTATCCCGCCGGAGCGCAGTTGGGGTCTGGAATTTGGCGTGCGTATCGTGATCGTCATCGCGTTGGGACTGATTGCCACATTGCTCGTCGCCTGGGTCGCCACCCGGCAACTGGCCAATCCGTTGCAGCGCTTCACGCGTGCCGCCAGAAGATTTGGCACCGACCTGCGCGCACCGCCGATCAAGCTCGAAGGCCCCGACGAAATTCGTCAGGCGATCATTGCCTTCAACACCATGCAGGCGCAGATCCAGCATTTCATCGCCGAGCGCACGCACATGCTGGCGTCGATCTCCCATGATTTACGTGCGCCGCTGACGCGCATGCGCTTGCGCAGCGAATTTATGGAAGATCTCGATCATCAGGGCAAACTGATTCGCGACGTTGAAGAGATGCAGTCGATGATCAACGCCGCGCTCGCGTTCTTCCGCGAAGACACCCACCGCGAGCAGACCACGGCGTTCGATCTGTCGGAGCTGCTGCAAACCATCGTCGATGATTACCGCGATCAGCAGATCAATGTCGACTTCGGCGGCCCGGCGCATCTGGTGTATGAAGGCCGGCCACTGGGGATCAAACGGGTGGTCGTCAATCTGTTGGAGAATGCGCTGAAGTATGCGCAGCGTCCGGTCATTGCGTTGAAGCGTGACGAGTATTCGATTCGCATCGAGATCAGCGACGAAGGCCCCGGCATTCCCGAGGTGGCGTTGGAGCAGGTCTTCGATCCGTTCTTTCGGCTGGAGACTTCGCGCAATCGTGACACCGGCGGTGTGGGTCTGGGTCTTTCCGCAGCGCGAGCCATCGTCCGTGAGCAGGGCGGTGAATTGACGCTGAGCAATCGCAAGAGCGGAGGGTTGATCGCGAAGGTCGAGTTGCCTGTGTGAAATTTCTTCTGTAGATTTTCATGAAATTACAAGAAACAAATTTCATGGGGTCGTGAATGTTTCAGCAATCCAGCCAGCACGTCGACAGCTATTACGCCCACAGTTGCGCCGATATTCTGCGCCATCGGCCGGCGCTGGAAGGCGAACATGACGTCGACGTGGTGATCATCGGCGCCGGTTTCAGTGGCCTGCACACCGCGCTGCGTCTGGCCTTGGCGGGCAAACGCGTGATCGTGCTGGAGGCCAGTCGCGTGGCGTGGGCGGCCTCGGGGCGTAATGGCGGGCAGGCGATTCTCGGCTGGTCGTGCGATATGCCGCCGCTGGAAGCCGCTCTCGGTTATGAGCGGGCCAGACGGCTTTGGGATGGCATGCGCTGGGCTGCCGACGAATTGCGCGAATTGCCCGGGCGCCATGGTTTCGATTGCGACTATCGCCCTGGGCATTTGTGGACGTCGGTGATGCCACGGCGGGTCAGCTTGCTCAGCGAATGGCAACACGAGGCCAGTCACAAGTGGGGCCACGATGCCTTGCAGTTCATTCCTCGTGATCAATTGCCCGAATGGGTGGCCACTGATCGCTATCAGGCCGCGCTGTACGACCCGCAAGGCGCACACCTCAATCCGCTGAAACTGGCGCTTGGCCTGGCGGCCGCCATCGAGCGGGCCGGCGGGCGTATCCACGAGCAAAGCAAGGCGTTGAGTTATCAGGAGGAGGGCGACGGTTTCCGGGTCAACACCGCGCGCGGTTCGGTGCGCGCCGATGTGCTGGTGCTGGCGTGCAACGCTTATCTCGATGAACTCGACCCGCAACTGTCCAGTTGCATTCTGCCGGTGGGCACTTATCAGGTCGCCACCGCACCGCTGACGCCTGAGCAGGCCAAGGCGCTGTTGCCGCGCAATGTCTGCGTGACCGACAACCAGTTCGTCCTCGATTACTTCCGCTGCACACCGGACAACCGCTTGTTGTTCGGCGGCGGCTGCACTTACCTGGGCGGCATGCCCAAGGACATCGCGGCGGCGACGCGGCCGTTTCTTGAGCGAGTGTTCCCGCAGCTCCAGGGTGTCGGCATCGAGTTTGCCTGGGGCGGGCATATCGACCTGACGATCAACCGCACGCCGGACGTTGGCGGCGAGGGTAACCGTTATTGGTTGCAAGGTTACTCGGGCCACGGCGTCCTGCCGACATTGGCTGCCGCACGTGCGGTGTCCAATGCGATCCTCGGCGATAGTGATGAATTGGCGCTGTACCAGGGCTTGAGCAATGGCCGTTTCCCCGGTGGCAAACATTTCGCTGCACCGCTGGAAGCCATCGGCAAGGCCTGGTATCGACTGCGCGACAGCATTTGATGAGACTTTTTTTGGAATCGCGGCCATGAACAAGCAAGAAGAAATCGCCGCGCTGGCGATCCTCATCCACGACCTGCGCAAGCACAAGAAGTGGACCCTGAAGGAACTGGCCGACAAGATCGGTCGTTCGGTGGGCTTCCTGTCGCAGGTCGAGCGCGGTTTGTCGCGGCCTACCGTGGCGGACCTGACTGCAATCAGCGAAACCTTCGGCGTGCCGACCACGTATTTCTACAGCCTGCCCAAACCCAAGGAATTGCCGTGGGTGACGCGCCCGGACGAGCGTCGCACGCTGTATTACGCCAATGGCATCACCGACATTCTGGTGTCGCCGCAGATCCGCGCCTCGTTCTCCATGCTCGAAAGCCATCTGGAAGCCGGCGCGAGCAGCGGTGATCGCCATCTGACCGACAGCTCGGAGCAGGGCGGTTATGTCCTCGAAGGCGAGCTGACCTTATGGCTGGGCAACGACGAAGAACCGATCACGCTGAAGGCCGGCGACAGCTTCCAGTTCGACAGCCATACCCGCTGCCGCTACGGCAACCTCTCCGAGCAGCTGGCCCGCGTGCTCTGGGTCTACACCTGATCACAACAAAGGATGAACACGATGGACGCTGTCTGCGCTGACCTGCTCGCCGAAGTGCGTGCCTTTCGCCAACGCTACCCCGAGGTGCGTTATGTCGATCTGATTTGCCTGGACATTCCCGGGCACTTCTATGGCAAGCGTTATCCAATCGACATGCTCGAAAAAGTCGCCGCCGGCAGCGTACTGAAGCTGCCGCAGAATTGCGTACTGTTGGGCGTGCAGGGTGGTTTGTTCCCGATTGGCGATTACTGCTTCAACGACGGCGATCCGGATGCCGTGCGCCGTCTGGTGCCGGGCACACTGAAACTGGTGACATGGGAAGCGCAGCCGCTGGGGCAGATGCTGATCACTTCCGACGGCACTGAAAAGCCGATCGAATTCGAACCCCGTGAAGTGCTCGCACAGGTGCTTAAGCGCCTGGCCCGCAAAGGCATTCACCCGGTGGTGGCCTTTGAGCTGGAGTTCTACCTGTTCGATAAAAAGCTGCGCGACGGTCTGCCGCAATTTCCTCGCGACGACCTGACCGACGACGCCGATGATCAACCGAACCTGCACATCGAACGTCTTTCACGCTTCGCGCCGGTGCTCGATGACATGGTCGAAGCCACTCGGGCGCAAGGTATCGACGCCACGGTGATTACCGCTGAGCTTGGCCCTGGACAGTTTGAAATCAACTTCGGCCATCTCGACGACGGTTTGCGTGCGGCGGATTGGGCGGCGTTATTCTGCCGCAGCACGCGAGGTGTGGCGCTCAAGCATGGTTATCGCGCCAGTTTCATGGCCAAGCCGTACTTGCAGCATCCGGGCAGCGGCATGCATGTGCATGTCAGTTTGTACGACGCAGTCGGCAATAATCTGTTGGCGGCCAATGAGCAGCAGCCGCTACGCCATGCAGTCGCGGGGTGTCTGGAATTGCTGCCGCACAGCATGCCGATCTTCGCGCCGAACCAGAACTCAATGCGCCGATTGGGCGGCACGGTGAACACCGCGACCAAAGCCAGTTGGGGTTTTGAGGATCGTGATGCGTGTTTGCGGATTCCCGAGTCGGACGCAAAGAACCTGCGGGTTGAATATCGCTTGGCGGGGGCGGATGCCAATCCGTATCTGGTGCTGGCGGCGATTCTGGTGGGGCTTGAACACGGGCTGGAATCGGCTAAAGAACCGATCACACCGCTGAATGAAGACCGCAACAGCGGGATCGATTTTCCCAAGGAAATGTTAGAAGCCGTGCGTGCGATGCAGCATCAGCCGCAGTTGCGTGAGGGCTTGGGCGCAGAGTTTGTGGATGTATATTGCGAGAATAAACGCCAGGATCATTTGGCATTCATGCAGGAGATCAGTGCGCGGGAGTACCGGTGGTATTTGTGACACCTGCAAAGCAGTCAGCCTTGAAGGGGGCAGGTGCCGAGACTCCACTATACTGCCCCGCGACATCATGGAAGCTTCGTAACAGGGACGGCGATATCGATCATGAACTACAGACGACTGGGACGCTCGGGACTCAAGGTTTCCGCGATTGCGATGGGAACCGCACAATGCAACTGGTGGGTCGACGAGCCTACCTCACGCCGCTTGTTCGATGCCTATGTCGAAGCGGGCGGTAACCTGATCGACACCGCGGATGTCTACCCGGTTCTGGGCGACGGTGTCGGTGGCAAGGCTTCCGAGGCGTTCGTCGGCCGCTGGTTGCAAACCACGGCCAGGCGTAATGAGGTATTGCTGGCAACGAAGGTGTCCGGGCGCATGGGGCCTGGGCCGAATGACGAGGGGCTTTCCTGGCGGCACATCGTCAAGGCTGTGGAGGGTTCGCTGGAGCGATTGCAAGTCGACTGCATCGATTTGTATCAGGCCCATGATGACTACGATGATATTCCGGTCGAAGAAACCCTGCGCGCCTTCGAACATCTGGTGCAGCGGGGCATGGTGCGTTACGTCGGTTGCTCCAACTTCAAGGCCTGGCGCCTGATGAAATCACTGGCGATCAGCGAGCGCAACGCACTGGTCGGCTACGTCAGTGTTCAAGAACGCTACAACCTGCTCGAACGGTGTCGTGTCGAATCCGAACTGCAGCCATTGTGCGTGGAAGAGGGCGTCGGACTCTTGCCGTATAACCCGCTCGCCAAGGGCTTTTTGTCTGGCCTGTACCACCCGCAGGCAGGATTGCCGGATTCTCCGCGCGCGCCGGGTGTACAGAGAGATTACTTCAACGAGCGCAACTGGCAGATCCTTGAATCACTGCGCCGGATTGCACGGGACTGCGACAGCACCTGTACGCAAGTCGCACTTGCCTGGTTGCTGGCGCAACCTGCGGTGGTGGCACCCGTGGTGGGGGCCAGTACTGTCGAGCAATTGCGCGAGATCATGGCGGCGCCACAACTGCACCTGCCGGCCGCCGATGTCAGTCATCTCAATCAGATCAGCCAGCCGCCGGTTCAATAGCCATCAAGCACTGCTTGCCGGCCGTCCGGTGCGCAAGCCCAGTCTGACTTGCCGCAGGTAATCCTGGCGATTGTAAGGGTTGGCCAAGGTGCGCTCCCGGCGAGGCGCAGTGCCCGTGACTGGCGTATACGTGGCCAATTGGCTTTCCATAAAACCAAGGCCGCTGGTGACATCGGGTATCTGGTGCTGCAACTTGTAGATTCGCGTGGTGACGATCGAGCCTTCGATCCGCGCGGTCTCTGCGTCCAGCGTGGTGCCATGGATTGTGGCCCCGGCCTTGGCCAGCAAACCATGCACCGCGCTGCTCAAGGCCGCCGGCACTTCGATGCTGAACTGGCTGCGCGGCTCGCAGACCGCGGTGCCGGCGCGGCTGATCGCTGCAGCCAGTACCAGCGGTGTGAGGTGTCGAAAATCAGCCGCAGTGCTTGAGGGCGATGCATAGTCGACGGTGGTCAATATCACCTCGCAATCGTGAACCATCCAGCCGCACGGGCCTTCCTTGAGACTCTCGAAGACCGATTCTTCAATCGCTTTGTAGAAGCTCGTCGGCATCAGCCCGGCATGGGCTTGACGAATGAATGTGAGTCCCGATCCTGCCGTCCCTGGACTGACACGAATACCGACGGTGGCGAGAAACGGGTTGTCGGGTTCATCGATTGATTCCTGGGCCTGACCAGACGCTTGCAAGGTTTCAACGCAGATCGCCGAGCTTTCCTCGAAGACCGCCTCGATGGCGTACTCCTCTTGCAGCGTGGCCTGGATGATTTCCTTTTGCACCTCGCCGTACAGCGAAACGAACATTAGCCCCGCCGGGTTTCGGCGCAAATCGATCAGTGGATCCTGTTCGGCCAGCAGGCTCAATGCTTCCCAGAGGGCTTTGGTCTGCGCTGGCAAAGCGGCTGAAACATGGGTTTCGATCGCCGGCGGGGTAAAGGTGCGCGCGGCTGTGTTGCGTTCTCTGCACGCGCCGATCCGATCGCCGATGCGCACGCCTTCAAGCCCGGTGACGCAAGCGATCTGGCCTGCGCGGGCAAGCGTTGCCGGTTGCAGACCGCCGCTTTCGGAGACCTGAATGGCGGTGATCCGGCTGGTGCCTTGCGGCGTCTCGATCGATTGGCGTACGTGCAGCGTGCCGGCCTGGACACAGACATGAAAACGCCGGTGCCCACCCCAGCCCCGGTCGATCTTGAATACCGAGGCAAGCACAGGTGCCTCGGCATCGTGACATCTGGCCGGGGCCAACCGCGTGAGCGTCTCGATCATCTGTGCGACGCCAACACCGGTAATGGCGGACCCGGCAAACACCGGATTGACCAGGCCTCTGCCCAGTTGCTCGCGCACCACTTGTTCAAGGCGCGAACCGTCGATTGTTTGCGCCGCCGTCACGTAGTCGTGCAACAACGTCTCATCGTGTTCGCACAGCACGTCCAGCCACTGTGACGTGACCTCGGCTGACGCCTGATCAATGCGTTCGACCGTGGCCTGTGCCGTGCCGGCGTCTCGCACAGTGCACAAGGCCAACGGGTGACTCTTGAGCTGAGCCTGGAGAGCCTCCAGGGTGCGCAGGAAATCGGCGCCTTTACGATCAACCTTGTTGATGAAGAAAACATGAGGTATCGCCATTCGTTGCAGGGCGTTGACCAGTACCCGGGTTTGCGCCTGAACCCCCTCGACGGCCGACACCACGACGACGGCGAGGTCGAGCAAGGCGAGCGTACGCTCCACCTCGGCAATGAAATCCGGGTGCCCGGGGGTGTCCAGCAGATTGATCAGCAGGTGGTTGAGCTCGAACGAGGCCACGGCGGATTTGATCGTGATGCCACGCTCCCGTTCCAGCAGCAGGCTGTCGGTGCAGGTGTTGCCCGAATCCACACTGCCCAGGCGCAAACGCGCACCGGCATCGAACAGGATCCGTTCGGTAAGGCTGGTCTTGCCGGCATCGACGTGCGCGAGGATTCCCAGATTAAGGGACTTCATGGTTGATCGCTCCTGATCATACGGCTGACGAGGCGGGTGTCGGCCGGTCGAACTCCATTCGAATGCGCTGTCCCACGGCGGATACATCCAGTTACCACCGGTGACGGTTGTTTAAACTAGTTGAGGTTTGTAGGTGCGTCAATTCACCACGGACTGTTGCAATTTGTTTCTGCTGTACCTTTTAACGCTGAAGGTGCCGAAATTGCGAGGCGCGACGGCGGGTAACTTTCTGTGCACCGTCGCGCATCGCAAAAAACATGATCGGGTTATTTTTCATTTAAACCATTGATACACGTCGAAAAACGCCAACGGAACTAACTAGAAGGTTCGTTTGGCCCTGGCGCGTGCCTTTCACAAACTTTCTTGACGTATCTTCGGACGACAGCTAAATCTTACGTCGCTGCAATTTGCAGCAAACTTTAAATCACATGGAGACAGTGAAATGATCAAATATCAAAGCGTACAAAATCGGATGCTGTCGGCGCTGTTCATCCTCTGAGAAGCAGTAACTTCCATTTCGGCCGCATTGAAAGATTCGGTCGTGAACGAAGTAACGGAATCGCATGGATATGCCATGCATACTTTTAAAAAGGAGCTTCAACATGATTAAGTTCAATAGCGTACAGAACCGAATCCTTTCGGCACTGTTCATCCTCTGATTGTCCGCTGTACACAAGATACCGGTGTCTTGTGAGGTACGGCCGAAGCATTGTTTCGGCCGTATTTAATCTCGACAGCGCAGTTTCTACATGTCATTAGGGAAAGTGATATGCACAGCAAATTGGACGATGCTTTTTCGCGCGCCGTGTTTTTCTATGATGACGCAGGCGCCCATCCGACGAATTGGTCGCGCTCCGTGTGTGCGGGGCTGGCGGAGCAGAACTTCGATGAGGTGCCTTACCGGGTGCCTCAACTGCTTGAGCCCTCAACGCTGATTGAAGTGGCACAGCGCCACGCAATCGGTGTCGACGAACTGGAGTTTTTTTCTTACCCGATGGATGGCCCGGTGACCAAGGTCAAGTGGTTGGCCGACATGCTGGAATGGGCCCCGCCGGTGCAGAAATTGAGCCTTGCACAGTGTCTGGCCGCCAGTTGCAGGTACCGTTACGCCAATCAGGTATTGACCAAAATACCTTACGAGGCACTGTTTCCCGACCAGCGTGTGACATTTCATCTGACCCGGTTTGCCATTCAGAACCGTCTTGAAATGACCACTTCGCATCAGCAAGACTTCACTGCGCTCAAGGCATTGCTACAGGCTCAACGTATGCCACCGTCCAGGGTTCTGGACGTTTGCTCGCAGGCGATTGTCTGGAAACTGAAAGGCGATTCCATCGATGATGAATTGAATAAATGGTTCATCGACGCTGGCGAAAAGGCCGCCCGGCAGATTGCTTCGAGCGACGCGCCGGTGGATCTGGTTTCGCTGTCATCGTTCTATCGCGGACTGGCCATGGTGCCGGCAGCCCGGGGCGATGTGGCAACCACGCGACAATACATGCTGCTGGCCGAAGAATATGCCGATGCGGTCATCCGTGGAGAAAAAGGCGCGAGTATTCCGGCAAGGGAAGCGCGCAAGACTGTTTACGAATCCAAGCTCAAGGAAATGCTCTATGTCGCCCGCGACATCGAGAGCGCACGCCAGGTGGCCGACGAGTTGATCGCCTACGATCCTCACTGGAGCATTTCCTATCACGAGGCTGCCGAAATCGAAGTCAAGGATCAGCAGTGGCAGCGTGCGTTGCAACGTTATCAGCAAGCTTACGATATCGGTTTTCCACGCGTGACGTATTCGCAGTACATGATCGGTGCCTGTCATCAGCAAATGGGTAACTTCGATCAGGCACTGGCGGCATTCAAAGACACCTTGTCGCTGGACACGACCAATATATCCGCAGGCGTCGCCGGTTATGAGGTCGCCTTACAGCACCTTCCAGAACAATTACCTTTCTTCAGGTCCTGCATCGACCGTTGGCAAGCTGACGGTATATTGCCCGACGAATATCGAGGGTTAGTCCAATGAGCGCTGCACTCGACAAGATCAAGATAGTTGCTGTGGATCATATTCAACTGGACGTCGCCGACATTGAAGAGAGTCGCGATTTTTATGCGCGCGTGTTTGGCTTCGAAGTCAAGGAAGTGGGCATTCGCGCATTTACCCGCTGGATGACGATCGGTGCCAATGAAACACTTTACTTATGCATGCATGAATATGCAGAAGGCCGCGGCGTAAAAAACGACGGACTGGAAATTACCCACTTCGGGATTTTAGTAGAAGACTTCGATCGGGTGCTGACGCAACTTCGCGATCACGGCGTAAAGTTGCTGCCGGACTATGAAGTTCAATACCATTCTTCACGTTCCGTTTATTTTATTGATCCTAACGGTTACAAAGTCGAAATCTCCGAGAAGTACGGCGGCGGTATCGAAAGTGCCAGGCACACCTCATGCTGAACGGACCCGGAACGGCATATGCGCAGCACCTGCAAAGCACTTGGTACAAAAACAACCAGGCGCTGCGCAGCCACAGACCCTGGCGCGAAACCTCGCACAAGAACTGGCAGGCTCCTCCTGCTTTTCAACGCACGGTTTCCTGCGACGAGAGGGTATGGAGCATTCCCGGCAGGATCGCTGATGACCGGATTCTGTTCGGCTGCTGGGACAACAGCTTGCAGTGCGTACGCTTGAGTGACGGCGAGCCGCAGTGGCGGTTTGCGACTCAGGGACCGGTCTATAGCTCGCCCGCCGTGTCGGCGGACGGCAGTTTCGTCGTGGGCTGCGAGGACCATCTGCTACGTCGCATAACCTGTGACGGCGAATGCCTGTGGACGTTTCAGGCGCAAGGGCCGTTTCACGCCAGCCCGACCATCGACTCCGCCAGACATATCGTCTACGCCGGCAGCTACGACCATACGCTCTACGCCGTCGACCACGTTTCGGGCACGTTGCTGTGGAAGCAGTCCTTCGACGAGCAGGTTGAGGATGACCTCTATAGCTCGCCGGCACTGGACGGGAACGGCAATGTCATCGTCGGCACAGACAATGTGCTGATGTGCTTCAGCCCCGAAGGCGAGGAGCGCTGGAGAATTACCGAAACCAGCCGGTTTGAAGGCACTGCTGCGATCGATCATGCCTCGGGGCGCGGGATCATCGGCACCGAAGTCGACGGCAAGATCATTGTCTTCGATGCTGCCGACGGTACGGTGCTGCGGCAATTTCACACCGACGGTTTCGTGGTCTCGTGTCCGAGTCTGTCACCGGAAGGTGTGGCGTACGTCGGCAGCAATGACGGTCACGTGTACGGCATTGATCTGCACAGCCTGAAAATGTTGTGGCGGGTCAATCTCGCCTGCGAGTTCCGCTACACACCCTTTACCGTGCTGCCAAGCGGCGACGCGTTGTTCGTCGGCACCGACGAGCGTTTGCACTGCCTGGCGCAACATAGCGGACAAACCTTGTGGCAACTGGAGCACGACACGGGATTTCATTCCTCTCCGTTGCTCACTGATGATGGGCACCTGGTGATTGGCTCGCACCGTAACGCTGTGCATTTTTATCAATGGATCCGCTAGCGTGGATCGAACCCCGGCAGTAAACAGGAGTGGTGGATGAGTCACGAACTGCAAGTCGAGACGCTCTTCGACGAATGGGCCATCGAGGATGGCGCGGTGGACATGGCGCGCGAGCATTGGGCACGGGTCGAGCCGGTATTGTCCGCGCTTGAATCGTCTACAGGTCGCTACCTGGAGATCGGTCCGGGCAACGGATATGCCCTGGAGTATATGGCTCGCTCGAAGTTTGCCAACGGCTATTGCCGGGCTGTGGAGCTCAGTCAGGAAATGGCGCGCATGTGCAGAACCAGAGTCGAGGATTGCAACAATGTCGACATCGATGTCGAGAGTTTCATGAACTGGCGCCCACCGGCGGGCATGCAGTTTGAGCTGATTTTTTCCATGGAGGTGTTCTATTACTTCGAAGACGTCACCGCCGCTATCGAAAAAGCCGCCGGCCTGCTGGCGCCCGGTGGCGAGCTGATTGTCATGGTGGACTATTACGAAGAAAGCGAAGAGTCGCAGGGATGGGAGCAAGAGCTGGAGGTCAAGCTGACACGCTGGTCACGAAGCCGATTCCTCGAAGCTTTCGAAGCGGCTGGCCTGCAAGCCGTCAGCCAGGAGGAAAAACGTGGTGGTGTGCACGAGCATGGCGTAACGCTCTGCACCCGAGGCACAAAAGCCTCGACAGGCGTAGCTGCGTGACGCAGCGCAAAAAACCATTGCGGCAGTCGCCAGGTGTAGCGGGTGAGCGATGTGCTTTGCGGGGAAGGCGCCGGTGATTTCCCATCTGGATCACGTCGTCTACCCCGTGTCGCAAGGCCTGTTCGATGAGGTCATCGGTCAGTTCACCCGCGCAGGCTTCATGCCGCATACGCGACAAGTGCGTCACGATGATGGCCGCGTCAGCGCATTCTTCCGGTTGAGCGGCGGGTATCTGGAGTTCTGCACGGGCATTGCGCCGGGGAGCGATCGAGGCTGTTCAATCTGGCTGTGTTCAACGGATCTGATGGCACATCTGGCGTGCCTTTTGCCCTCGCAGCGCGCAGCCCTGGCCCTGTCGGCCAAGGCTCCGGCGGGCGAGACGGCGCCGGCCTGGCTGATCGCCGACTTACCCGCCGGTGATACGGGCGATGTCAGTGTGTCGCTCATCGAGTACGTGCGCGGCATAGGTGGCGACCTTGCCACTCAAGTCTCGGATAACGGTTTGTTTGCGCTCGGCGGAGTGTCATTGCTCTGTGCCCGGCCGAAGCAGGAACAACACCATTACTTCACACACCTGGATGACCGGGTCAGCATCGCAATGGAGCCGGGACGCTTGATGATCGGTCAGCAGCGTCTGGCCTTTCTTGAGCGTCAGGCGTTACCCGGCAACGCGTCGACCGCTCTGATGGCGGCGCCGTGTCTGGTGCACCTGATCACGGTCGACGTCGATCGGACGAAGGCGTTGCTGCAGGCGGCCGGTTTCAAACTGCAAGAAGTACTCGGCCTAGGCCTGTTGGCCCGATCGAGTCTGGCGCCAGCGGTTTGCCTGGTGATCGACGACGGTTTGTCTGTGCAAGCCCATCACGATCAACTGCTGGCTCGCCGTGGCTGAGTACGCCAACATACAGGGATCGCCACCGTTACATGCTGGCGTGTTGACTGAAGTGAGGGATGCGGGATTTCAAGGATAGGTATGTCAAAAGCAATCGAGCTGTGTGGTATCAGCAAGGTTTACGAGGTTTACCGGGCCCGTGACGACCAATCGCGCAGCCTGTTGCGTTACTTTCGTCGCGAGAAGACGTACGTGCCGGCTGTTACGGATGTTTCCTTCTCGATAGACGCGGGTGAAGTGGTCGGTTTTCTCGGCGGTAATGGCGCGGGCAAGACCACCACGCTGAAAATGCTCTCGGGTATCGTGCGACCGAGCGGCGGCCATCTTTCGGTATTGGGCCATGACCCGTTCAAGCGGCGCGCGGAGTTCCTCAAGTCAATCGCCCTGGTGATGGGGCAAAAGCAGCAACTGACATGGGATCTGCCGGCGCTGGAGTCCTTCCATCTTCATGGTGCGCTGTACGATATTGCGCCTGTCGAATGCAGGCGCCGGATCGATGAGCTGTGCCAGTTGCTGTCGGCCGGTGACATCATTCGGCGTCCAGTCAGGAAGCTGTCGCTGGGCGAGCGGATGAAATGCGAGCTCATCCTGTCGCTGCTGCATCGCCCGAGTATCCTGTTTCTCGACGAGCCGACCATCGGCCTCGATCTGGAGATGCAGGTCGCCATCCGCAAATTCCTCCTTGAGTACAATCGCGAGTCCGGCGCCACGATTATTCTCACCTCACATTACATGGCGGACATCGAGGCATTGGCCAACCGCGTCATTGTGCTGGACCAGGGACGCGTGGTGTTCGATGGCGCACGTCAGGCACTGGTCAAGGCGCACGTCAATGAACGCCAGGTCAGCCTGCGCTTTTCCTCGCAAGTGGGCAGTGACGAACTGAGCGTTTACGGCACTCTGCTCAGCCTGGACAGTGATAGTGCCGAGTTGTTGGTGCCTGAAGAGCAATTCGCCGACACCGTGGGGCAACTGCTGGCGAACTTTCCGGTGACAGACATCTCGATCCAGACGCCCTCCCTGGAGCAGGCGTTTCCGCGCCTGCTGCTGCCAAAGGAGCACGCGTAATGGTTGCGCTGGCTTCGTGGCCCGGCATTGCCGGACGCCTGCTGCGCACAAGCGTGCTGGTGACCGTGGTCTACCGGGCGCAGTTGTTTGTCTGGTTGATCAGCGGCGTCGCACCGTTGTTCATGATGATGATTTGGTGGGAGCTGTCACGGGACAAGGTCATCGGCGGTTATGCGCCCAGTGATTTCGTGGCGTATTTCCTCGGCATCTATCTGGTCAGACAGCTGACTGCCGTATGGGTCATCTTCGTTCTGAACGACGAAATCCGCCAAGGCACGCTGTCCGGTCGACTGCTGAAACCGGTCGCACCTTTCTGGTTTCACGTGGCAGAGCATTTGGGGCAGATGGTGGTGCGCGCACCGATCGTCATCACCGTGTTCTGTGTCGGCGCCTCGTTGTTTGCCATCGACCTGGCAGCTGTCGCCTGGCGATTACCGTTGTTCCTCGTCTCGCTGGTGCTGGCCTGGATCATTATTTTCCATATCTATTACTGCGTCGGCCTGCTTGCGTTCTGGATGGCCAATTCGCTGGCGCTGGATGCAATGGTCTGGTCGATGTACACGGTGCTGGGCGGCATGCTGATTCCGGTTGACCTGTTTCCCGAAGCGACCCGTCATCTGGTGGCGCTGCTGCCGTTTTCCGCCTCACTGGATTTTCCGGTCAAGGTGCTGATCGGCAAGGCCGCCGACGGCGATCTGCTGCAGGGGTTTGCGGTGCAACTGTTCTGGGTGGTGCTGCTGGTGGGGCTGCGTCGGGGGCTGTGGCGCCAAGGGTTGAAGCGTTTTTCGGGGGCCGGCATATGAACCTGCGACCGTTGAAAGTGCTGCTGGCGCTGATCAGGCATTCGATGCTTGCGGAACTGGAGTTTCGTATCAATGCCGTCACCAATGCCCTGAACACGGTGGTCGGGATGCTCCTGGCGCTGTACTTCCTTGATGCCATGTTCAGCGAAGTCGGAAGTCTGGGCGGCTGGAACCTGCATCAGGTACTGGCGCTGTTCGGCGTGGCTCTGGTGCTGGAAGGTTTGCTTGAGGTCTGGCTGTTTCCGAGCCTGCATGCGCTGTCGGAGCAAGTGCGCACCGGGGATCTGGACTACATGCTGGTGCGCCCGGTCGACAGCCAGTTTCTGGTGTCATGCTCGAAAATCAGCCTTTGGGAACTGCCCCGCGTATTGATCGGACTCGCGGTCGTTGTGTATGCGATGCACAGCGAAGGTGCGCTAGGGCTGGGCAATCTCGCGGCGTTTCTGGGGTTGATGGCGGCAGGGGTGGCGATTTTCTACTCGTTGTTCCTGATTACCTGCACCTTGTCGATCTGGTTTGTGAAGATCGGTGATGTCTGGATCATCAGCTACACGCTCATGGAGATCGCGCGGTTTCCGGTCACGGCGTTTCCGCAGACGATCCGCATGGTCCTGACGTTTCTGGTCCCGGTGTATTTCGTTTCCAATGTCCCGGTAGCGGCGGCGATGGGCATGGTCGGCTGGCAGGAAGTCATGGGCGCGCTGCTTTTTGCCGTCGCGTTTGTTTGTCTGTCACGGGTGTTCTGGCTGTTTGCGCTGCGCTCTTACAGCAGTGCCAGCAGCTAGCGCTTGAGAAACCGCGCAACTGGATGCGCGGCAATGAGGATCGTCTACACAGGGAAGTCTTCGATGAGTCGTTATTCCGGGCCTGTTTTCGACGCGCACGTGCACACCGAATTTGCGCGAACGGACAGTCTGCAAGCATTCAAGGCGCTGCAAGCGCGCTTCGACATCCGCGCATCCGTAACGGATTCGCATAACCCCGGTTGCGATGCCGGGCAGTTGCAGGCGCTGGGCGTGGCCAGGTGTGCGGTCATCGCTCAGCCTGAGTGGTCGCCAGCGTCGCTGGCGCAGGGACTGGCGCGCGGTATCTATGGGGCCATCAAAATCAATCTGGGATTTATGCATGTGCATGCTGACGATCCCAGGCTCATGCCGCTGTACGCTCTGGCGCGTGAGTTTGATGTTCCTGTGCTGTTCCACAGTGGCGACACAGGCTGGCATCGCTCCAAGCTCAAGTACGCCCACCCACTCAGCCTGGACGAGGTCATCGTGGACCACCCGGACGTGAACTTCGTTCTGGTTCACAGCGGTAACCCGTGGTTTACCGATGCCGCTGTGCTGGCGGCGAAAAACCACAATGTCTGGCTCGAACTCAGTTCGATCATCGAAGGATCGCTAAGCGACGTTTCGCAAGCCACGCTTGGCCGATTGATGGTCGAACCGATCCGCTGGATGCTCGATTACACCGGCAAACCGGAGCGGTTCCTCTTCGGATCGGGCTGGCCCAGCGTCGACTACCCTGGCTACGTGGCCGCGTGCGCCAGTGCCATCGACGAGCAGTATCACCGGCAAGTGTTCTTTGACAACGCCGCACGACTGTTCAAGTGGACGGAGGAAGAGGAGCCGACATGCGACGAGCGCTCCTGAAAAAAACCAGGCAAAAAAACTCTCGTGCCCCGGTGTTTCGCGGTTACCTGAAAAACAAGCTGCATGCGGCAGCGCTCGCCGACACCTGTCGAACCCTGGCCGGTGCCCGGTTTGCCGGGCGCGGGGCAGGGGAGCCCGGTGCGTGGCGAGCCTCCCTGTGGATTGCGCGAAAAGTACGGGCGCAGGGGTTGACGCCCTGGCAGGGCCGCCGGGGCCTGTTCCAGTCAGTACCTCTCGGTTGCGCGACGGCGCGATCCGGCGCCGAAAGTTGTCGGACGATTATTCAGGGTGATACCCGCTACGACCTCGAACAGGACGATGAACTGCTGATTCGCTCACAGCAAACCAGGGTTTGGCTCGACCACGCGCCTTTGGTCTTTGTCGGCTATGGCATTGTCGCTGCGCAGTTCGACTGGGACGATTACGCCGGACTGGATGTCGTCGGCAAAGTGGTCGTAGTGTTACCCAATGATCCTGGACGCAACAGCCCGGGAGGCGAACTGTTCCTCGGCCAGCGCATGAGTTACTACGGGCGCTGGGAATACAAGTACGAGGAAGCGGCCCGCCAGGGTGCGGCGGGCGTCATTATCGTCCACACCGATGAACTGTTCGGCAGCGCGTTTCACCTTGTGCAGGACGAAATGCGCCGGCCGTTTCGCTTTCTTCCGCACGCTGTGCGCAGTCGGCTGGATTTCGAAGGGTTCTGCAGTGAACGGTTTGCCCGGCGACTGTTAGCCGACGGCGGTGTTGACCTTGATGCATTCATCGCTGCCCCCAGGCCAATGGCGGGACGCCCGTGCCGGCTCGATGCACACCTGCAACTGCGGCTCGATTGCGACATTGTCATTCGGCATTGCCGGAATGTGCTGGCGATGAAAAAGGGCCGACTGTTTCCCCGCCAGTGTGTCCTGTTCTGCGCGCACCTGGATCACCTCGGCAAAACCGCCGACGGCAGAGGCTATTACCCCGGCGCTGTCGATAACGCGATCGGTGTGGCGGTCTTGCTTGAGCTGGCCAGGCGTCTGGCCGCCACGGCGCCGCTGCGGCGCACGGTGCTCTTTGCCTGGACGTCTGCCGAGGAGGTCGGCATGCACGGTTCCGCACGGGTCGCACAGTTGATCCGCGAGACGGGGCTGGATGTGGTGGCGGCGCTCAATGTCGATGGTTTCGTACCGATTGGCAGAACCCGTGACCTGTTTCTGGTGGACGGCGATCAGTCCGATTTGCCCGAGGTGTTTGTCAGCGCTGCCCACACCCTCGGGCGCAAAATCAGCCTCGATGAAGAGCCTTCGGCGGGATATTTTTTTCGCTCCGATCAGGCAAGTTTCGCCAAAATTGATATCCCCACGGTGCAGGTGAGCAGTGGCGACGATTTGCTCAAAGGAGGCATCGAGGAAGGCATGAAGCGGCATGATTTCTATGACTCGAACACCTACCACCGCACATCCGATACGTTCAACCGCTACTGGGATTTCGCCAGCCTCATCGCTGACGTCGACGTCCTTGAAGAAACCCTGCATCTGCTCGGCGACTCGTCACTGCGTCCGGCGCTGCGGGGGCGTTAACGGCCGGGCTATCGACCTTGTAGGCAATGATGGCAATATGTCACCTCTTGGAGAGGTAGCGTCCGGCGCGAAGCGAAGCCGGATGTCATGCGTATAGGGACGAGGAATATGGCTTCGATTCAGATGGATGGTGAGGACAAAACCGCAAAGATCAGCGACTGGGCGATTCGCTGGAGCGACAAAGACGCATTGCTGGAGCTGACCTGTCACTACCCCTCCAGGAAAAAATACACCCGCCCGCTCAGTGATTGCCTGGTTTCGCCCACCCGCGAGTTGAGCAATGCCTTGCTGCACCAGCGCGGCAGCACCAAGCCCATCGCCAGCGCTACGATTTACGGTGAGCGCTATGCCGTTGTGCACTACCCGGACAGTAAAAAGCCCTATGTCTACAAGATGGACGGCATCGGCTTTTCCGCTCCGACACCGATGAAGGACACGCCGGTCTTCCGCTATCTCACTACCGTGGCGAACGCGCGACAGCATCACGCCAAGTCGCAGAATGATCGTGAAATTGCCGACAATGTGGTGCGCCAGCTCGAAAAACTGCCGGCCATCGCTGGCACAGCCTTGCAAGCCTACTGTACCGGGCGCAACGGCACTCTGGCGCCGGGGCAGGGGCTCATCTATCCATTCGGGCTGAACGAGAGTCAGCTTCAGGCCGTCGAGCGGGCGTTCAGCGCGCAAGTCAGCGTAATCGAAGGCCCGCCAGGGACCGGCAAGACCCAGACAATCCTCAACATCCTCGCCAATATTCTGCTACGTGGGCAGACGGTCGCGGTGTTGTCCAACAACAATGCTGCTGTGGAAAACGTCTACGAAAAACTGGAGAAATACGGCCTAGGCCACTTGGTCGCGAAGCTTGGCAACCAGGACAAACGCAAGGCCTTCTTCTCCGACCTGCCTGCGTGGCCGTCAAGTGTGCCGGAGCCGGCACTTTCCCTGGATGAGATCCAGGCCTTGCTGGCCCGCTTGAAACAGCATCTCCAAAACCACAACAGGGCGGCGCAACTGCAAATCGAGCTGGACGAGTTGGTCATCGAGCGACGCTACCTGCAGCAGTGGCAGGCAGAAAGCGCTGTGCCGGTCACAGCCTCGCTCGACAAGTACGGCCTGACACCGCGCAAGACGGCGGACCTCATGGCCTACCTGGCTTACCTCGGCGAGCAGCGCATTCATCTCAAAGACCGTATCGAGCTACTGTTCAAATTCAGGATCTTTCGCACCAGGCCATTTGCCGACGGCGAGGCGCGGATGGCCGTTTTCCATGCACTGCAAATGCATTATTACGACCAGTCGCTGCGCGACAAAGAAGCGCAACTGCGCGAGTGTCGCGAAGCATTGGCACGCGCGAATTTCACGGCGCTGCTCAAAGAACTCACAACCGCTTCGATGCAGCATCTCAAGCGCCATATGCAACTTCAGGTAATGCCGTCGGACAGCTTTGATGTCAAAACCTACCGTGAGCGTTTCGATGCCTTTATGCAGCGCTTCCCAATCCTGGGCAGCGGCACGCACTCCATCGTCAATTCGATCGCGCCGGGAGCGGTCCTCGACTACGTGATCATCGACGAAGCCTCTTTGCAGGACATCGTGCCGGGTATCTTGCCGCTGGGCTGCGCCAAGAACCTGATTGTCGTGGGTGACAACCGCCAGTTGCCGCATATCCCCGTGAAACTTGGGCTTCAAGCGCCCGCCGAGGCCTACGATTGCGAGCGCTACAGCTTGCTGGATTCATGCATTGCCGTGTTCCTGGACGCGCTGCCCAGAACCCTGCTGAAAGAACATTACCGCTGCCACCCCAGGATCATCCAGTTCTGCAACCAGCAGTTCTACGACAACGCACTGGTGCCGATGACCGAGGACAACGGCGAAGAACCCCTGCGCCTGGTGGTGACCGCCAAGGGCAACCACGCCAGGCAGAACACCAACCTTCGGGAACTGGACTCCCTGTTGAAGGTGCTTGAGGAGGAGGGGCAACCCGTCGGAATAGACGGCGAAGGCCGCGGTTACATTGCCCCGTACAGGGCACAAGTCAACCTGTCCGGCACGCACTTGCCGGCGGATTTCGTCAAGGACACCGTGCACAAGTTTCAGGGGCGCGAATGCGACGAGATCGTGTTTTCCACGGTGCTCGACAAGAAGCGCTACAACCAGGCGCGTACACGCCTGGATTTCGTCGACGACCCCCGCATGATCAACGTGGCCGTTTCGCGGGCCAAACATCGCTTCACCCTGGTGACCGGCGACGAGGTGTTCACGGACAACAATGGGCACATCGCCGCGCTGATTCGCTACATCAGTTATTACGCGCAAGACGAGCAGATCGTGCGCGCGCCCGTGGTGTCGGCATTCGACTTGCTGTACCGCGAGTACAACCAGTCTCTGGCACGCCTGGACGCCCGCTTGCGGCCCGAGGATTCACGCTACAGGTCCGAGCAGATCGTGGCACAGTTGCTGCGCGAAGCGCTGTCCGCCCCGGCGTGCCAGGCATTGAAGTACCACACACAGATCCAGCTGGATAAGCTTGCATCGCCGGTTGGCCTCAGCTGGACAGAGCCGCAGCGAGCGTTCATGCGGCGCGCCAGTTGCGATTTCGTGATCTATTTCAAAGTGGGCAAGCAACCGATAGGGGTGATCGAAGTCGATGGCGGGTATCACGACCACCCCGTACAGGCAGCTCGGGACGCCATGAAAAACGAGATTCTGGCTAGAAGTGGCATTCCCATTCTGCGGCTGCGGACCGTTGAGAGTGATATTGAGCGCAGAATTGGCGACTTTATCGGGCAGTGGGCCAGTCCTGCAGATGGCGCATAAGCACTGGGGCAGAGGCCCTCAGATACTGAGGGTCTGCCCCCAATTGATCCGGGCAAGGAACCGATTGCGCCGCTGAATGAAGATCGCAGCAGCGGGATCGACTTCCCTAAAGAGATGTGCGAAGCCGTGCGTGCAATGCAGCCGCAGCCGCAGCCGCGTGGCGGGTTGGGCGCGGAGTTTGTCGATGATCTCCACAGTCGTTGCGCAGAGACGCAAGGAAAGTGATGCCGAGTAACAAATCGGCCCATTGAAAGGAATCATGTATGACCACCCCTTCATCTGCTCACACCCTGAGGGCATTGCCTGATCTTGATTACTATCACAGCCGATCGGTGCTGCTGCCTGTTGAAACAACCACTCTTGATGCCTGGAACTGCATGCGGGCCAAGCCGGGACTGGTCATGCGACTGGCGTTTCGAACGAGGGATGCGATTTCCTCGTTAGTTGGCGTGAAGCGCATCGGCGGTTTCTCTGGCGCCCGTCGAGAGGCAATACAGGCTGGCGAAAAGCTGGATTTTTTTCTGGTGGAGCATAGTGCCCCCGACGTGCTCGTTCTGAGCGTAAGAGACCGACATCTGGATGTCATGATCTGCCTGTCGATAACAGATCATGTGTTCACAATCACATCGTCTGTCGTAACGCATAACGTCTTTGGGCGCATCTATATGTTGCCGGTGGGCGTAGTCCATAAGGTGCTGATCAATAGGGACCTCGAGCGTCTCAAGCGGAATACAGGCGCCGCCCAAATGTAGTTAACGGTGCCAGCGCCGGGACAGCTACTGTGGGGCAGAGGCAGACGTTGACGGTGGAACGAGTAGAAGCAAGAAGATTTGGAGTGGAACCATGCAATGCACCTGCAACGGTAAAGACAACCTGGTAGATATCAGTCAGCGTTACACGGCGTTTGTCGCAGGAATGCGCTGCCTGGCAACGGGGGACTGGATCAAACTATTGCAATGTCCCGGGTGCGGGCAGTTTTGGCGAGCGGATGAGTGGGATAAATATCAAACCCTGTACGCCCGCAAACTGGACTCGCCCGAGGGCTGGGAATCAGCTGAAATGGAATCTTTGATAAAGCTACGCATCGTCGAGAATCATGGCGGTCTGGGTACATCTGCTTGTCTGGCGAAGGACTGCCAGCAACCTGTACTCAAGGGAAGAGCCTATTGCGTTGACCACTTTTATGAAACCGGAGCAAGAGCATGAACTGCTGAAACTGGCCAGTAGAGCGGGATTAAAGAACAGATCACGTTTTTCTGAATGGGGTCTTCCCTGAATTTTTCCCCCGCCACTCAACCCTTCAACGACATCGGCTTGTCCCCACCCGGCGGCAAACCAAACAGCTTCCGCACCCGATTAAGAAACGCCCCATAGGGTCGCCCCAGAGCCAGCATCATCACGGCCGCACCCAGTGTGCCGCGCACCAGACCTTCGCCCGATGCACCACTGAAGGCAATGATCGCGGCATAGATCGGCACCTGAAAACTGACCAGCGCGATGCTGTCCCATAACAACCTCGACACCCGAGCCTGACTGGCGCGCTTCATTAACCAATCGCGCCAGATACCGTAAGGTCTCGCGACCGGAATCATCAGGGCGGCTCCCAACAGGCGCGCGTGCAGAACCTGATCCCACGTCATGCCGGCAATCAAACGTTCATTGAGGATGCCGGTGGTGGTGAAAAACAGGATCAGCGCCGTGGTGTCTGCAATAAATGCAGTCCGACGCGTTGACTGTTGCAGGCGTTGCGGCACCTCAATTCCCCTTTCATGGCTTAGCGTTGATCTTTCCTCAGCTAGACGCCGGCGCTTCATCGTGCTGTGACAGCGGCTGCACGGCGAGGTGCGGCGATTCGCCGAAGTACTCGATCAGCAGATCCGTGAGCACGCGGATCTTGCGCGCGGGGTGCGGGCCCGGCGCGCGGAGGAGGTAGGCGCCGGCCGGGGGCGGTGGATGGTTGGTCATGATCGGCACGAGTGCACCCGAGGCAATGTGTTCGTGGGTGAGGCAATCGGGCAAGTAGGCGACGCCGAGGCCGGCAGCTGCGGCCGCGGCGAGGGCCGTGCCGTTGTCAGCCTTGAAGCGTCCTTGCGGGCGAACCGTGATGACCTTGTCAGCCGCCATGAATTGCCAGGCTTCGGTGCCTTGCATGAGCGCCTGATGAGCGTGCAGTTCGTCCGGGGTTTCCGGGGCGCCGTGCGCTTTGATGTAGTCGGGGCTTGCGACGAGCTTGGTGTAGACCGGGCCGATACGCCTCGCGATCAAGTTGGAGTCCTGCAGATAACCCACGCGAATGGCGCAATCATAGCCCTCGGTAATCAGGTCAACGAAGCGATCGCTGTAGCAGGTCTGCATGTGCAACTGAGGATGACGGCGAGCCATTTCCGCCAGCACCGGGGCGAAGTGTGTCGGCCCGAACGACAAGGGCACTGCTACGCGCAAGCGACCGCGCAGGGCGCCGGCGGGCAGGATGGTTTCCTTGGCGATGTCGATTTCGCTGCAGACTCGGGCGGCGTAATCGCGGAACGTCGCGCCGGCCTCGGTGAGTGATGCCCCGCGCGTCGAGCGTGCCAGCAGTTGCACGCCCAGTTCTGCTTCAAGCCGGGCCAGACGGCGGCTGACGATTGATTTCGAAACCCCGAGCCGCAGCGCTGCCTGTGAAATGCCCCCGGCATCGGCCACTTCGACGAAGGTTTGCAGTTCTTCGATATCCATTCTCGCGTTCCCCTTGGCGCGACACAGTTCGCCTCGGGATGCTACTACTGCCGCGAACAGGGGAACAGCACAATGGGTTTTCCAGGCACGGCGTCACTCGCGTGCATTCTGGAACCCTTAGCCGCACGGGCTCCGGCCGTTTCACCCGCGTGCGTTACCCATACAAAAGGACCTGCAAATGGCAAGCGAACCCATCCGTAACCCGCACACCGATCAACTGCTGACGCCCGACAATTCAGCGTTGATCATCATCGACTATCAACCGGTTCAGGTGTCCTCGATCCGCTCGATGCCACGGGATGAACTGGTCTTCAATATCACCAGCGTTGCGAAGGCGGCGCTCAACTACAACCTGCCGATCATCCACTCGACCGTCAATGTCGCGACCGGCCGCAACAAACCGCCGATTCAAGAGTTGCAAGCGGTGCTCGGCCATCTGCCAACCTATGACCGCACGTCGATCAACAGTTGGGAGGACACCGGGTTCAAGCAGGCAGTCAAAGCGCTCGGGCGCAAGAAACTGATCATGACCGCGCTGTGGACCGAAGCCTGCCTGACCTTCCCGGTGCTCGACGCCATTCAGGAAGGCTATGAAGTTTACGTGCCGGTCGATGCGGTGGGCGGCACGTCGCTCGCTGCGCACGAGGCGGCGTTGCGCCGAATGGAACAGGCGGGGGCGAAGCTCATCAGCCGGGTACAGATGTACTGCGAACTGCAGCGCGACTGGGCGCGCGAGGTGACCGTGCCAGGCTTTATGGGCGTGTTCGAAAACTTCGATGGCTTCAACGCTGAAAAGGCGCTGGAGGCGGCGGGCAACAAGGCCTGATTCACGAGGTGTTGCTGAAGGTGGCGTGGGCGATAGCCGGCGCTGCCTTCATTTGGCCTGTTTCAACGCTTGAAAATAATCTGAACCGCTGTCGGAGCCGCTCGCCTAATGATTAGCTTGTGGTCAATCGCACAGGCGATGTGTCAATAACGGCACACTCCGAGAGGTGGTCAACGTGGCTAAAGACGAAAAGAAAAGCAAAGACAAAGGTGACGCTTCGAAAGCCAGCAAGGACTTGAAAGACAAAAAGTCATCACCTGAGAAGAAATCAGCGGCAGCCTCAGCGCTTTCAAAATCTTCCGACAAGAAGGACAAGAAAAAAGACGCCGAGCCGAAGAAGTCGGCGAAAAAAGCCGATAGCAAGCCAGAGAAGGCCAAGGATTCGAAGAAGGCTGATAAGCCGGCCAAAAAGAAAAAGTGATCTTGAAGGCAAGAAAAAACCCGGCAATTCGAGCCGGGTTTTTTATTGTCTGCTTTTCGGGGCCTCAGAGCGCTGCTTTCATCTGCAAACCAAACACCAGTGCATTGTCGATGTCCTGCCCGGAAAACGCGCCCGGCTCGATGATGTACTGCACATTTGGGCGCAGGGTCAGCCAAGGCGTGGCCTGATAACCGTAGCCGAGTTCGATCAATTGCTCGGCGCTGTCCAGGTTCGGCAACGCCGTGCCGTTGCTCAATGCGGCGTCCTGCAGCACGTCACGGCTGCGCGGGTTCGGCACGGCGCGTCCGTAACCCAGGGCGACGGTGTCACGCGGGCGACCTTCGAACGGTTTGTACAAAACCACCCCGGTGCCATACCACTTGCTGAACGGCGACGCCGCTTCGCTGGCCGCCGAGTATTGGCCGAAGGCATGCAGGCTGCGGCCTTCGGAAGTTGGCGAGTTCCAGACCGCCTGATCGATCAGCAGATAATGACCGCCGCGACCGGACACTTCTTTGTCGCTGCCGATGCGTTTTACGTCGGAGCTGTCGTAGTAGTAGCCGAGCTTGTATTCGCCAGGCAGCTCGCCCGCGTGTTTGTAAACCAGCTCGATCGGCACCACGGTGCCGGTGGTGTGTTTTGGCCCGAGGTGCCAGGCACGGCTGGAGTTGCCGTTGCTTTCCGGGTCGACGTTGAACGCGGCCACGCGCAGTTGCCAGGAAGACGACAAGTCGTATTTCACCCGCACACCGAGGCGCGCATTGGGGTAGTTGGTCCAGCCGCTGCCGCCGGACATGTTCAGCGGATGGCCGCAGAAACCGGCGTTCATGAAGTTGCACAGAATGCCGCTGTCGAGGCCGCCGAGGTCGTTGCCCATGGCCATGTAGCCGAGTTTCACATTGAGTGCTGGAGTGAACAGCGTGCGCTCGTAACTCAGTTCGGTCAGGCGCGTGTACAGGCCACCGTAGTTTTCCTGGATCGGCAGACGGTTGCCGACCAGATCTTCCGAGGCGCTGTTGCCGCGACGATCGTTGATGGTCAACTGAACCTTGCCGGCATTGTCGACGCCGTACAGTTTGCTCAGGTCGAACTGCACGCCGAGCTTGATGTTCTGCGAGTAACGCGCCGAGCGATGCAAACCACCGTCGGCGTTGTAGGCCATTTCGCCGCTGTAGTCGCCGGTGAACTTGATGCCCTGTTCATCCATCTGGTGACGCAAGCCACCCCAGTCACCAGTGAGGGTGCTGCGGGTCAACAAATCGGAATCGTTGTCGGCCAGCGCGGGGAGGGCGGTGGTGCACGTCAGGCCCAGCAACAGGCCTTTGAACAGGTCGGAACGGGAAAAACCAACAGCCGATAGCATGTAAATCTTCCTGCAAAAAACATGAGCAATAGGGGGAAAGCAGCGCGGCACCCGAAGGTGCCGCGCTTTACGTGAACACCGTGGTTTACGGCAGGGCGTAAGCCATCACGTAGTCGCCGCGATCGGTTGACTGACGCGCACCACCGGCGGTGATGACGATGTATTGCTTGCCGGTTTTCGGCGAAACATAGGTCATCGGGCCACCTTGGCTGCCGACTGGCAGACGTGCTTTCCAGACTTCTTCGCCGTTGCCGCTGTTGAACGCGCGCAGGTAGAAGTCCTGGGTGCCGGCGATAAAGATCAGGCCACCCTGGGTCGACAGGGTGCCGCCGAGCGTTGGCAGACCAATCTTGATCGGCAGGTGCATGCGGATGCCCAGTGGACCGGTGTCTTCAACGGTACCGACCGGAACCTGCCAGGCGACTTTCTGGGTTTTCATGTCGATCGCAGTCAGCGTGCCGAACGGTGGTGCCTGGCACGGAATGCCGGCTACCGACAGGAAGCGGTTTTTGTTCACGGCGTACGGCGTACCTTTCAGCGGCACGGCGCCCATACCCGTGTTCAGCGCTTCGCCGCCACCAGCAGCCTGGCCTTTGTTCTGCGACGGGATCATCTGAATCCACAGGCCCAGACGCATGTCGTTGACGAAGATAAAGCCGTGTACCGGGTCAGTGGAGATGCTGCCCCAGTTCATGCCGCCCAGCGAACCCGGGAAACTCAGCGATTTATCGGTGCCCGGCGCGGTGTACAGGCCGTCGTAGCGCATGCCTTTGAAATCGATACGGCAGAGCAACTGATCGTACGGAGTAGCGCCCCACATGTCCGATTCGGTGAGGTGCTGTGCGCCGATTTGCGGCATGCCCAGCGATTTCGGCTGGGTTGGCGAGTACGGTTCGTTCGGGATGTTTGCCGCTTTGACTGGTACTTCTTTAACGTCGGTCAGCGGTTTGCCGGTGGCGCGGTCGAGCACGTAGATCTGGCCGGCCTTGGTGCCGATGACCACTGCTGGTACGGTTTTGCCGTCCTTGGTGAAGTCGATCAGGCTTGGCTGCATCGGCAGGTCGAAGTCCCACAGATCGTTGTGCACGGTCTGGAACACCCAACGCTCTTCACCGCTGGTGGCGTCCAGCGCGAGGATCGAAGCGCCGTAGGTGTGATCGAGTTTGCTGCGCTCGACACCGTAGATGTCGGTGGACGAACTGCCCATCGGCAGGAACACGGTGTTGGTCGCCGGGTCGTAGGACATCGGTGCCCAGCTGTTCGGCGTGCTGCGCACATAGGTGCTGCCGTCTGCCGGCGCCTTTTTATCCTGCGGGTTGCCCGGGTCGAAGGCCCAGCGCATGGCGCCAGTCATCACGTCAAAGCCACGGATCACGCCGCCGGGCATGTCGGTCTGCACGTTGTCAGCCACGCGACCGCCAACCACCACGGTGGTGCCGGCCATCAGCGGAGCGGAAGACAACTGATAGTAGCTGTCCGGGACATCACCCAGACCGGCCTTCAGATCGACCTGGCCATTGTTGCCGAAACCCTGGCAGAACTCGCCAGTGTCAGCATCAACCGCGATCAAACGGGCATCGATGGTGTTGGTCAGCAGACGGCGCTGGCAGTTGGCGGCCGGCGCTGGTTTGGCTTCGATGATTTTCGAATTGGCTGGCTGAGCAATGGCAGCGCTGGCGTCGAAGTAGGCCATGCCACGGCAACGCTGCCAAACTTTCGACTGGGCGTTGATCGCGTTCTTCCACAGCTCTTTACCGGTGTCGGCATCAAGGGCGATCAGGTTGTTGTGCGGGGTGCAAATGAACACCTTGTTGCCAACCTGCAGCGGAGTGAGCTGGTCTTCAGCGCCATTGCCATCGCTCTCGGCGACGTCACCGGTGTGGTAGGTCCACGCGACTTTCAGTTTGTCGACGTTGGCGCGATTGATCTGATCCAGCGCGGCGAAGCGGCTGCCACCTTCGGTATTACCGTAGTGCGCCCAGTCCTTTTGCGCCTTGTCCGGCTCGACCGGGGTCAGGCCCGGGCCAGTGCCGGTGGCGGCAACGGTCGGGTGCGCGACGAACATGTTGCCAGCCGCCACGGCCACGCCGACCGCCAGCACCGCAGCCACGGCGTAAGCGCCGCGACCTGCAACACTGCCGTTGGCACGCTTGAGCAGAGGATAAACCAGCGTCACGACCAGGCCGATCACGCTGAACATGAACAGGCGCGAGAACACCGGCCAGAACACCAGCCCGGCATCGCTCACTGCCCAAATCGCTGTTCCAACCAGAAACGCGGCAAACAACCAGGCACCGGCTGGCTTGTAGCGCGCGATCAGCAGACCGGAAACGGCCATGACCAAGCCACCCACCAGGAAGTACCACGAGCCTCCCAGGCTGACCAACTTCACGCCGCCCGCAGCCAGCGCCAAGCCGAGCAGGGCGATGACGACGCCCAGCCCGACCAGAATGAATTTTGATATGCCCGAGAGGCGTTGACTCTGCTTCACGTTGAATGTCCCGTTGAAATGAGGAGGGCATTATATAGTTAGGTAACTACCTAGTTAAATCACTAATTCAGTAATAAAGTGTTGTTGGATTTTTGATAACCCGCTTGGGCCGTAAATAGCGCTCTAACAGGCTTCAGCAGAGCTTTTGAAAACCTGCAAAAGACGCCGTTTTGTCAGAAAAAATCATGGTTATGACAGCATTTCTATTTTGCTGTTTTCAGTCAGCCAACAACGTTCAACTGACGCACGGCCCTAAAACCAGCTTAGCGGGTACGCGACAAATGGCGCGGCCCCGCTCGTTACCAGTTGATGTGCGTGGTTCGACTCATACGGGCGTAGTGAGCGAAAACGGAATGCGCAGCTCTTCGACAGGCCCTGAATCGCGCCCGCACATTTCGTCGTGCACGCATTGCTGCACCAGTACGCAGGGAAAGGCCGGCACGGTCTGTAGCAAGTCCCGCAGGTGGGTGATCGAACGCAGGTGCATCGGCTTGGCCGCGTCATCCAGCAGGGTGAACTGGCCGTGATCCAGGCGGATCCGCGCCAGATAAAAACCACCTTCGAGCGACAGCAGCTCCAGTTCACGTATTTCACTGTTGGCCGCACGTTCGGTGAGGGCTTGCAGGTTCATGCTTCACTCCTTGCCTACCAGGGTAGGCGTTCTCCATCGTAGGCAAAGAAATGGCCGCTGTCGGCCGGCGTCAACTGGTCTATCAAGGTCAGTAACTGTTCAGCGGCAACGTCTGCCGGACGGGCGCTGGAGGCGCCGCGAAAAGGTTGCGACAACCCCGACACCACCGTGCCTGGGTGCAGACTGAGCAAGCGACTCTGCGGGCGCGTGCGTGCCAGTTCGATGGCGGCGGTCTTGATCAGCATGTTCAGCGCAGCCTTGGAGGCGCGGTAGGCGTACCAGCCGCCCAATCGGTTGTCGCCAATGCTCCCGACCTTGGCCGAAAGCATCGCCATCGCTCCCCGAGGATCGAGCAGTGGCAGGAAATGGCGCAACACCAATGCCGGTCCCAGCGTGTTCACTTGAAACACGGTTTGCAGCGCCTCCGGATCGATTGCGCTGAAGCTTTTTTCCGGTTTGATCCCTTCGCGATGGAGCAGACCGGCCGCGTGGATGATCAGTTGATACGGCGCTTCGCCTGCCAGTTCGGTGGCGGCACTGGCAATCGTTTCGGGCCGTTCAAGGTCGAGCGCGGGGAGCGTACGGCGCCCCAGCGCGCGAACGCCGGCACAGCGCGGATCCTGTTTCAGCCGTTGGCAAAAGGCTGTGCCGAGGGCGCCACTGGCGCCGATCACCAGCGCGCGATAACCGTCGCCGAGCGAGGCCAGGGTCAATGCGCGGTTCATTCGCTGACTCCGGCACCCTGGCGACGGAAGAACAATGTCACCTGTCCGACCTCTACGCCGAATTTGGACATGCTGGTGCGGTTAATCAACGTGTCCTCGTCCATCAAGTACATCCAGTCGTCCATGCTCATTTCGTAAGTCGAGTCATCGACCGGCAGGTTCAGGCGATAACGCCAGTGCAACGTGTTGCCCGCGACCTGGCCCTCGGCGACACCCACCACGTCAGCCGCGCGACCGCTCCAACGCCCCTGGCCTTCAGGCGTGAGGGTCCAGACGCGGCGTTGGCGGGTGCCGTCGCTGTACAGGAAGCGCTCGTCGAGAATCAGGTTGTTGCCCTCACGCCGGCTGACGATGTTGACCTCAAAACGCTTGGCCACCTCACCGCTGCGCTTCTGAAACATCCCCCAGGCTTTGACGGGCTGGCTGAAAAAGCGCTGCAGGTCCAAGGCCGGTTGTTGCTCGGCATAACGGGCAACATCCACGCTGCCGCAGCTTGCGACGCTGAGTGCCAGTGTCAGTAACAGCAGAAATCGGGTCATTGCCTAACTCCCTGAAACGCACGAGTGAAGAGGGTGAGATTCGAACTATCGGCTTGTACAGTGACTGTCCCCTGTATAGCTTTATCGACGTCCGATCAGTTGCAGGAACTCCTGCCGTGTCGTCGAACTATCCCGGAAAGCCCCCAGCATCACGGAGGAGGTCATGACCGAATTCTGCTTCTCAACGCCGCGCATCATCATGCACATGTGCCGCGCTTCAATGACCACCGCCACACCGGCGGCATCGGTGATCTGCTGAATGGCGTCGGCAATCTGCCGCGTGAGGTTTTCCTGGATCTGCAGGCGCCGCGCGAACATGTCTACCACCCGCGCGACCTTCGACAGCCCCAGGACCCGGCCTGTGGGGATGTACGCGACATGTGCCTTGCCGATAAAGGGCAGCATGTGGTGCTCGCACAAGGAATACAGCTCGATGTCGCTGACGATCACCATTTCATCGCTCTGCGACTCGAACAGGGCACCGTTGGTGACGTCTTCCAGGCTCATCGTGTAGCCATTGCACAGATACTGCATCGCTTTGGCGGCGCGCTGGGGTGTGTCCAACAGTCCTTCGCGCTCGGGGTTTTCACCGACGCCGACGAGAATTTCACGGTAATGGCTGGCTAATAGTGGGTTCATTCAAGGTGCTCGCGGCAGTGCTGTGCGTGAGGCCAATCCATAGCGAAAGAGTTGTACGCAATGAAGTGCTTTGTATAGGTTTTATTGAAGATAGGCTGAAAAAAATCACCTGACAATGAATCGGCAATCTTTTTTATGCAGATGCGAAAACCTCACATCGCAAAATGTGAGGTGGCGCGAGGAGCGGGAAGGGGGGGGATGACAGTGAGCGCTACGGCAGAAGCAGGAGCACGGGGCACAACCGAGCGATGTCGTGCGGCGTTCTGATTGATTTGGAAACCGTCAGACATCCTGACGGTTCCCGATTGCCGCACCTCAAGCGTTCTCTGCAAGCCTGCGCACGTCACCCAGGGAGTCACGCTGCATCGACTGCAGGTTCTTCTCGATGGTTTCGCACAGCGCTTCCATCTGAATCTGATGCTCGCTGTGGCGAAACGGGCTTTGCAGATCGGTGCCGATGCGCTCGATGGCCAGCAGCATAAAGCCCACCACGGTCGACGCCAGCGGCGTGAACCAGCCCAGGGATTCCACTAGTCCGATCGGTACGATCAGGCAGAACAGCGAAATAAACAGCCGCGGAAAATACACATAAGGGTAGGGCAGCGGCGTATTCGCAATCCGCTCCATGCCACCCTGGCTGTTGGACAAGTCCACCAGCGTCGATTCCAGCCGCGCCAAGCGAATGCTGTCGAGGCGCCCGGCCTTGTATTCCCGCGCGAGCAAAGTCGCCGAGCCGGTGAGGATGTCGTTGGCAAAGTTATTGGTGGTGCCGCTGCGGGCGAACTCCTCGGCGGGAATGAACGCGCGGACTTCCTCAGGGCAAGGCTGGCCTTGCAAATGCGCTGCGAGGCAATTCACATAGGCGACGTGGCGGCGTAATAGAGTCGACTTGACCGGATTGACCTCGTTGTCAGCGTCATCCAGCAACGTCAGCACCTGCCGGGCGAAACTGCGCGAATTGTTGATCATCGAACCCCACAGCGTGCGTGCTTCCCACCAGCGGTTGTAGGCGCTGCTGTTGCGGAAACTGATCAACACAATCAACGCCGAACCCAATAAAGTCAGGGGCATGAGGGGTAAATTCAGCTTGGTGTTGAGAAACAACATGAAGTCGACAGTGACAGCGATGTCCCAGAGCAACAGCCAGAACAAGGCCCAGCCGACGTAGCCCAGCGTTTTGATGATCAATCGGTATTTTCTGACGATGGCAGCTTTCAAACGGAAACCTCGTGGCGAGCGGTAAGCGTTAACGCTTTAGCTCGGACGCTGTTTTCGGGGGAAAGGTTCGCTCATCGATGCAGCGCCCGAGTGATCATCGGCAAAGACGTTACACGCTATGTGCTCGATACGCCTGGCACATCCATATTGATCTTGCGCCAGCAAGCTTCCGACAGACTGTAGACCGAGAACGCCATCAGCCCCAGGGCTATTACCATCAAGATCAGCCAGCCAGCGGGTAGATTCTGCAGCGCATCGAGCGCTTCCTTCATACCCGGGGGATCCATGGCCTGATAGGTAGAGCCGCTGATTGCCAGGAGCAATGCGATCTCGATAAACACGACGCCGCGCGCGATCAGGCCAAACCGCGAGACCGGGCGGACGTAGCGCATGACCTCTTCGTCGGCCTCGAAATACTTCTCGAACGACGCTTTCCAGCCCTTGATGATGTGAGCAATGCCTACACCGAGCGGCACGAGGGCGATCAGGTACACCAGCCAGTTCGAATGTTCCCAGGACAGAAGATTCGCCAGCCAGTCTTTGGTTTGTCCTGCGGAATTGCCCGAGCTTTTAATCCCGCTGATGAGCAGGCCCAATGCAAAGAACGCCAGAGCACCGTTGACCAGACCTCCCACAAACAACCCTGTGCGGATCACCAGACCTTTGAGTTTTGTGCCGTGATGATCGACATCACGCGTTGCCTGCAGGACACGCCAGGCGGCAAATGCGAGCAGTCCCGCCACGACAAGTCCAACCAGAAAATAGCCGAATGGCTGGCCTAACAAGGCTTCCAGACTCTTGTGGCTGTCCTTCGGTTTAGTCGAATCCTGGGCTGCCAGCAACGCAAAGATACCGATGATCAGATAAAGCATTCCTCGGGCGGCATAGCCTCCCCGAGCGAGGAGGACGAGGTTGCGTTGCGCGGACATGGGGGTATTCCTGAGAGGTTATAAGAGAGCAGACCCTTCTTGCCGGGAGGGGTTCTATGACCTGTCGAAGAACGCCGTGAGCGGATTTCCATAGATGACTCAGCAATAGCCGGAATCGTCATTTGATCGAAACAACGACCTTGCCCTTGGCGCGTCCCTGCTCGACGTATTTCAACGCCTCTGCTGTAGATTCAAAGGGGAACGTTCGATCAATCACCGGTTTGATGATGCCGGCCTCGACCAGTGCGCTGATCTGCTGCAGTTGGGCGCCGTTGGCGCGCATGAACACGAATGCGTAATTGACGTCCTGCTTGCGTGCCTTGCGCCGAATGCCGAGGCTCAACAGGCGCATGACCTGCTGCAAGGGCCAGGACAAACCTTGCTCCTGTGCGAATTGCGCGGTGGGTGGCCCAGAGATGGAAATCAGCTGGCCACCGGGCTTGAGCACCTTGATTGACTTCTCCAGGACATCAGAACCGAGGCTGTTCAACACCACGTCGTAGTCGTGCAAGACACTTTCGAAGTTCTGCTGTTTGTAATCGATCACCACGTCAGCCCCTAGCGCCTTGACCCATTCGACATTCGCGGTGCTGGTGGTTGTGGCGACAAAGGCACCGAGGTGTTTGGCAAGCTGAATGGCAACGGTGCCGACGCCGCCGGAGCCGGCGTGAATCAGTACTTTCTGGCCTTTTTTCAGCTGGGCGGTTTCGACCAGCACTTGCCAGGCGGTCAGTGCCACCAAGGGCAGGGAAGCAGCCTGTGCCATGTCGGTATTGGCCGGTTTGAGGGCAATCGCATTTTCGTTCACGGCGATCAACTCAGCGAAGGTGCCGATTCGTGCTTCGGGTGGGCGAGCGTACACCTCGTCTCCCGGTTTGAAGCGTGTCACTTGCGTGCCGACTTCAGTCACCACGCCTGCCAGATCGTTGCCCAGAATCAATGGAAACGCGTAGGGGAGGATCAACTTGAATTCGCCGGTGCTGATCTTCGAGTCCAGCACGTTGACGCTGCTGGCATGGACCTCGATCAAGACGTCGTGAGAACCCACTGCCGGGAACGGCGCTTCGCCGATGCGCCCGGGGTGTTTGCCATAGCGATCAATCAAAAAAGCTTTCATCGAGGTGCGGCTCTTGTCGGTGTACGGATGGTAGTCGGTGCGTTGCGGATTCGATGCAGTGCCTTGTGACTGCATCGAATCCGCAACGCATGCTCGCTAGCTGAGGATCACTCTGGCGTCTGGTAGCGCTGGGCAACCTCAGATTGGCGGATTTGCCCGATCAGGCCCAGCCGTGCGCCCTGCAAGGCATCCCAGCGCTCTGCTTCGTGCAGCGGCGGAATGGTCACCGGTTCGCGACGATCGAAGCCGACGAGCGCAGCATCCACCAGATCACCCACCTCCATGATTTCGCTCAAGGTGTTGATGTCGACGCCGGAGCGATCCCAGATTTCCGTGCGTGTGGCGGCCGGCAACACGGCCTGCACGTAGACACCCTGAGGCGACAGTTCCAGGCTCAGTCCTTGGGACAGGAACAATACAAACGCCTTGGTCGCGCCGTAGACCGTCATGCCGAACTCCGGTGCGAGGCCAACTACCGAACCGATGTTGATGATCGCACCGTCACCGGCCTTGGCCAGGCGTGGAGCGATGGCGCTGGCAAGCCGCACTAGTGCGGTGGTGTTGAGGGCGACCAGTTGCGCCACTTTGTCGGTGCTTTGCTCGACGAAATGGCCGGACAGCGCCGCGCCGGCGTTATTGACGAGGACGCCGATACGGGCATCGTCGCGCAGGCGGTTTTCAACAGTGGTCAGATCGCCGGGTTGGGTCAGGTCCGCCGGGATCACATCGACGGCGACGTCATGCTCGCTGCGCAAGCGCGCAGCCAGTGCATCCAGGCGCGCCTGATCGCGGGCGACCAGCACCAGATCGTGGCCGCGTTGCGCAAAGCGTTCGGCGTAGACCGCGCCGATGCCGGTGGAGGCGCCAGTGATCAGAACAGTAGGGCGAGTGCTCATGGTTTATCTCTCTTTGAGGGTGTGAGAAGCAGAACGCGCTCAGCTTGCGCTGATGCTCGATTCAGCCAGCGGCGATTGAGGTTGTTCCGTGCCCGTTGATGAAGATCGATGGTGCGAGCAATTAGGATGATGATCTAAATCTAAACTGTCAATGGTTTTGATTATGGCCAACATCTATGTATCATCGGACGCAGGATTTCCCCGGAAACACGAGGTATTGCACGTGAGAGTGACCAAGGCCCAGGCGCAGGCCAATCGAGAACACATCGTTGAAACCGCCTCAGAGCTGTTCCGTGAGCGCGGCTTTGACGGCGTCGGCGTGGCGGACCTCATGGCGGCCGCCGGTTTCACCCATGGTGGTTTCTATAAACATTTCGGGTCGAAGGCCGACCTGATGGCCGAAGCCTCGGCGTGCAGTCTGGCCAAATCGCTGACAGCCGCCCAAGCGCTGGATGTTCCGGGCTTCATCAACGTCTATGTGAACAGAGAACATCGCGACGGACGCGGCGACGGTTGCACCATGGCCGCGTTGGGCGGCGACGCGGCGCGTCAGTCGGATGAGGTGAAAGCGACGTTTGCCGAGGGCATTGAGCACACCCTGCAAACCCTGGGCGAGAAATACCCGAGCGGGCCGGATGCCGAGGCGGGTGAGGGGCGCAAGCAGATGATCGACCTGCTGTCGCGGGCCGTCGGCGCGATTATCCTGTCGCGTGCCTGCCCGGATGATTCCGCGCTGGCAGACGAGATTCTTGAGGTATGCCGCGCAGAAATGCTCGCTTCGTTGCCTGCCGATAACGCCGTCGCAGAGTAGCAGCGCGGCTCATTCGGCGAGCGCTTTGGCCCTGACGATGGAGAACGCTTGCGGCAGTTGGGCGCCATTCTTCGCCGCAAGAATCTCGGCCATCACGCTGACGGCGATTTCCGCAGGTGTCTTGCTGCCAATGTACAGGCCGATCGGCCCGTGTAGACGCGCAAGCGACGCCTCGGTCTCGCCAAAATGCTCGATCAGGCGTTCGCGACGCAGCTGGCTGTTGCGCCGCGAGCCGATGGCGCCGATATAGAACGCCGGGCCGTGGAGCGCTTCGAGCAAGGCCAGATCGTCGAGTTTGGGATCATGACTCAAGGCGACGATGCAGGTGCGCAGATCGACCGCGAAGTCGCGGACCACGTCGTCCGGCATGCCGACAATGCGCTCCACACCGTCTACCGCCCAAGTCTCGATGTACTCGGGACGCGGATCGCACACCGCCACCTTGAAACCGTTGAACAAGGCCATGGTCGCCAGATACTCGGCCAGCGCGCCGGCACCGATCATCAGCATTCGATAGCCCGGCCCCAAGGTGTTGAGCATCTGCACGCCATCGAAGCTGAACTGTTCCGGCGTTGCGGTCGGTTCGAGCATCACCTGACCAGACTCCAACGCCAGACGACGGCGAACGAGTTGCCCGGCGTCCAGTTGCGTCAGCAGTTCATCGAGCGACTGCCACGCCGGGTTGAACTCAAGGATCAGTTCAAGCGTGCCACCGCACGGCAAGCCAAAGCGATGCGCTTCATCGGCGCTGACGCCATAGCGCACCACTTGCGGCGCGCTGTCGCTAAAAGCGCTGCCGCCATGGGCCGTGGTATAGCGATGGATCAGATCGTCCTCGATGCAGCCGCCGGACACACTGCCCACCACGCGACCATCGTCACGCAAAGCCATCATCGAACCGGTCGGACGCGGTGAAGAACCCCAGGTGCGCGCCACCGTGGCGAGCAATACACGCTCGCCAGCGGCAAGCCAGTCCCGCGCTGTGCGCAGGACCAGCAAGTCGATGCTTTCCATCAGTGTCTCCTCTTAGCGCATCTGCAGAATGATCGGGCTGCTGCTGGCCGGATCGGTGTGTTCACGCAGTTTGCCCACCGTCTGCGCATCAACCGCAGTGCTTTGGTTGCCCCAGGTGCTGCGCATGAAGGTCAGCACTTCGGCGATCTGCTGATCCGACAGCTGTTCACGGAAGGCCGGCATGCGATAGGCATCCGGCACGCCAGCCGCGACGACACGCTGCGAGCCATTGAGGGTGATGTTGATCGCCGAGGCGCTTTCCTTGGCCAGTGCAGAAGTCGCGCCGGCCAGCGGCGGCATCCATTCGGACTGGCCCTTGCCGTCCAGACCATGGCAGGAAGCACAGCGCGTCACGTAGGTATGAGCACCGGGCGAGTCGAGACGCTCCGCCGCCGAAACGGCTTGATACTGCCAAGGCTCGCCATCGCGCTGGCGGTCGCCAGGCAAGGACTTCAGGTAGTGGGCAATCGCGGTCAGATCGTCATCGGTCATGAACTGCGTGGAGTTGTTGAATGCTTCGGTCATCGAGCCGTAGACCACCGCATGTTTGTTGCGACCGGTCTTGAGGAACTGGACGATCTCCGGTTCGCTCCAGCGGCCCAGCCCGGTGTTGTGATCATCACGCAGGCTCGGTGCGTACCAGCCATCGAGCAAAGCGCCAGCGAGGTATGGCTTACCGGCCTCATCCAGTGCCTTTTCGTTGAACGCCAAACCGCGCGGCGTGTGGCAACTGCCGCAATGCCCGGCGCCTTGAACGAGGTAAGCGCCACGGTTCCACTGTTCATCCTGCGAAGGTTTCGCCGCATAAGGCTCGGCGTCGACAAACACGCCATTCCACAGCGCAATCGGCCAGCGCAGGTTCAGTGGAAACGGAATCGCACTGGGGATGTTCGCCTGTTTCACCGGCGCCACGCCTTTCATGAAGAACGCATACAACGCTCGTACGTCGTCATCACTGAGTTTGGCGTAGGACGGGTAGGGCATCGCCGGATACAACCGGCGACTGTCGGGCGCCACGCCGTGGCGTACCGCCCGGTCGAAGTCCGCCAGGCTGTAGTGGCCAATGCCGGTTTCCGTGTCCGGGGTGATATTGGTCGCATGGATTGAGCCCAGCGGTGTGGCCATTTCCAGGCCGCCGGCGAACGGCGCACCGCCCGGCACGCTGTGACAGGCCACGCAATCGCTGAGTCGGGCGACGTATTCGCCACGGGCGACCAGTGCCGGATCGATGTCAGCAACGGCGATCTGATGGGTTTCCAGGCGCGAGACAGGCTCGCGAGTGACATACCAGGCCAGCAGGCCTGCCGCGACCAGGCACGGCACTGCCAGCCAGCCAGCGGTTCTTGCGAATCGGCTGTTATTCATGGACGCTCCGGCGCTGATCAAGTGAAGGTGTGTCGGCTCATGGGCAGGCTGCGCACCCGCTGACCGGTTAGCCTTGCCACCGCGTTAGCGACGGCGGGCGCGACCGCAGGCAGCGGCGGTTCACCGATGCCACCCATTTTTTCGCCACTCTCGACCACACGCACATGGACCCGAGCCATCCGCGCAGGCGGCAGGATCGGATACAAGTCGTAGTTGCGCGCCCGGGGTTTGCCATCAATCCACACGGCTTCTTCCACCAGGGTTTGCGACAGCCCCAGCGCCACGGCGCCATTGACCTGAGCCTCGACGATCGCTGGGTTGACGATGCTGCCCGGGTCAATCGCTTGCCAGATATCGTGCACCTTGACTTGGCCGTTCTCGATGGACACCTCGGCGATCACCGCGGTCTCCGTACCGAACGGCGAAGCCATGGCCACGCCGCGCGCACGTTTGCTGCCATCCTCGGCGGTAAACGGCCCGCGCTTCCAGCCTCCGGATAGCTCACCCACCGCTTGCAGCAGAGTGGTCAAGCGCTTGTTGTCGCGTAACAGATGCAGGCGCAAATCGAACGGGTCTTTGCCGCCCTTGTCGGCCAGTTCGTCGAGGAACGATTCATAGAAGAAGTCGTTGAGCGAATTGCCCACCGAACGCCAGTAACCGAGCATGGCCGGGCCTTTGACGTAGATCTGCGCGATGCGCTTGTTAGGGATCGCGTAGGACTTGCCGGACAAGCCTTCAAGTGCCGTCGGATCAAGCTTCTCACCCTGCTTGCCGGCGAGGGCTTCGGTCGGGCCTTCGGTGGCACTGATCGCTTCGATTGCCAGCGGCCAGCCGTCGCTGTCCAGTGCGGCACGGAAATTCACTGCGGCAACGGGACGAAGCACGTCACGCAGGAACTCTTCTTCGCGACTCCAGATCAGTTTGACCGGGCGGCCAACCGCTTGCGCCAGCGCGATCGCCTGCGGATAGGGACTGGCCGAATCGTAGAGGAAATGCCGGCCAAAGAACCCGCCCAGCAGCGGCGAATGCAAGGTGATGCGCGAAATATCGAGGCCCGTGCGTTTGGCGATGTCCGCACGGAACATGTCCGGCGCCTGATTCGGCAACCAGACTTCCAGCGAACCGTCCGGGTTGAATCGCGCCAGTGCCGACGGCGGCTCCAACTGCCCGTGGTTCAGGTATTGGTTGTGGTAAGTGGCGTCGATCCGGGTCTTGGTTTCCTTGAGAATCGCCGCCACGTCGCCTTCATGTTCATCATCTTTGGCCGGGCCTTTATCTTCCGCGAGGCGCTTGAACCAGGCATCGCTGGAAAAGTCGGCGGGCATCGGCCGCACTTTGCTGTCGGCCGTTGGCTCTTGCCAGTCGACCTGAATCGCCTCGACCGCACGTTTGGCGTGCCACCAGCGCTCGGCGACTACCGCCACGGCACCCGGCAGACGATGCACGGAATGCACGCCTTTCATTGCCTTGACCTGCTCTTCGTTGCGCAAAGTGCCGACCGTCATGCCCAGGCGCGGGGCATGTTGCACGGCGGCATGGAGCATGTCGTCGACCTTCAGATCGATGCTGTAGAGCGCCTTGCCCGTGGACTTGTCGTAGGCATCGAGGCGCTTCACCGGTTTGCCGATCCAGCGGAACTGGCTCGGATCACGCAGCTTCACGGAGGCCGGATCGGGAACCGGCAGATCCATCGCGCGCTCGGCCAGTTCACCGTAAGCCAGCGAGCGGCCCGACTTGGCGTGCACGACTTTGCCTGGCTCGGTGCTCAACTCGCTCACTGGTACGCCAAGTTGCTGCGCACCCGCCTGCAATAACATGGCGCGGGCAAGGGCGCCGAGGCGGCGCATCACCGGGTAACTCATGCGCACCGACATGCTGCCGCCAGTGATGCGCATGCCGTTTTCCAACACCACATAGGCTTCGCCGGGCGGCGCCGCTTCGACCAGGAAGGTCGCCGGGTCGGCATCCAGTTCTTCACCGACAATCTGCGCCATTGCCGTGAAAGTGCCTTGTCCGCCTTCCATGAACGGGCAGAGCAAACGCACGCGATTGTCCGGACGGATCTCGAGAAACGCCGGGACCTGCGTGCCGCGCTCAGCCGTCGCCGTTGCAACGGCAGCTTGCACGCGTGTCGCACCCAGCGGCAGACCGAATCCGAGAACCAGAGCGCCGACGGCGGTGCCGGTGAGAAAACGTCTGCGCGAAACATTGATCGGTTCGTGCAGATCCAGTACCGAGGCTTGCTGTGAAGGGTCGATACGAACGTTCATCACGCTTCTCCCTTGCCGGCCA
This sequence comes from Pseudomonas sp. B21-041, assembly GCF_024748675.1. Taxonomy (NCBI): domain Bacteria; kingdom Pseudomonadati; phylum Pseudomonadota; class Gammaproteobacteria; order Pseudomonadales; family Pseudomonadaceae; genus Pseudomonas; species Pseudomonas sp. B21-041. The sequence continues at coordinate 3,257,023 of NZ_CP087175.1, read as the reverse complement.
GTTCATGCACGGCGGCATGAATCGCGTTGTAAGTACCGCAGCGGCACAGATTGACCATCGCTGCCTCGATCTGCGCATCACTCGGTTTAGGGTTTTGTTTGAGCAGCGCAGTGGCGGCCATCACCTGCCCGGACTGGCAGTAGCCGCACTGCGCGACCTGCAGATCGACCCAAGTCGACACCACCCGTTTGCCCACGTCATCGCTTTCGATCGCCTCAATGGTGGTGACCTCGCGGCCGACCACACCCGCCACCGGTGTGACGCACGAGCGCACGACGTTGCCATCCACCAGCACCGAGCAGGCGCCACATTGCGCCAGTCCGCAGCCGTACTTGGTGCCGGTCATGCCCAGATCATCGCGGATCACCCACAGCAAGGGTGTATCGGCGTCGGCATCGACCTGATAGGTCTTCTGGTTGATTCGTAGTTCCATGATTCACCCGCTGATCATCGGTTGACGTGCATTGTTATGAGCGGTGACGCGCGGCGAGGCTCATCACCGGTTTTCGTTCAATTCGCGACTGTGCCGAGCGCCTCTGCCTCGAATGGCTGACCGCGCAGAAGGGCGATGTCACGACTCGGCGCGGTGCCGAACAGCCGGGCATATTCGCGGCTGAACTGCGAAGGACTTTCATAGCCAACCGCAAACGCCGCCCGCGAAACGTCGAGGCGCTCGACCAGCATCAGCCGGCGGGCCTCGTTCAGCCGCAGCCATTTCTGGTACTGCAACGGACTCATGCCGGTGAGCTGGCGGAAATGATGGTGAAAGGTCGGCGCGCTCATCTGCACCCGCGCGGCCAGATCGTCGATGCGCAGGGCATCGGTGTAGTTGACCTTGAGCCAGTCGATGGCCTTGGCAATGCGGTAACCCTGGCCATCGACGGCCGTGATCTGCCGCAGCCGTGCGCCTTGATCGGTGTGCAGCAGCCGATAGTGGATTTCGCGCAGAATCAGCGGCGCCAGCACGGGGATCGCCTCGGGTTCATCAAGCAATGCCAGCAGGCGATCGAGTGCGCCTTCCAGGGCAGACGACAGACTGCCAATCGCGGCGCCCGTGCCCGTTGCTGGCTGCCGCTTGGCCGGCAAGCCGCTCTTGGTGATGACCTCGGCGAGCATGCTGACATCCAGTTTCAGCACCAGGCCGACACAGGGCTGTGCTGGACTGGCGAGCATCACTTCGGAGTTGGCGGGCAGGTCCAGTGAGGTCACCAGAAACCGCGAAGGGTCGTAGCTGTAACCCTCGCCACCGACCCACAAGCGCTTTTCGCCGCGACCGACGAGAATCAGACTCGGTTCGATCATGCACACAACGGGGGGCGCCGGCTGGTCGCGACGAAACAGCGACAAGCCGGGTATGGCCGTGGCGAAGTCACCCGGCGCGCTCACACGCGGGTCAATGTTCAACGCCAAAGGCGATTCCTGGGGCAGAGGGGTAGGGATCATGTCGGGTCACTCCTGTTGACCGAACTCTAATCCGCGCGCGAGACGTTTCCTATCCATCACCCTGCATCGCCAGAGGATCAGGCAAGCATTCAAGAGGAATGCGCTAGGGAAGGGCCGGATTGACCGGGAGAATGTGTCTATCTGTTACAGGGGCAGTGCCCGAATGGGTTTCAAGCTGCTTGTCCCTGCGCATAACATCCACAGGTTTTTCGCACCACAGGTAGTTCCCATGACGTTTCCTTCTACAGATCCTTCTAAAAGAACCGGCGGCTGGAGCGCTGTGCTGGCCATGTCGCTGGCCGCATTCGCTTTGGTCGCTTCAGAATTCATGCCGGTCAGCCTGCTGACGCCGATTGCAGCCGACCTGCATATCACCGAAGGCCAGGCCGGGCAGGGCATTTCCGTGTCCGGTGCCTTTGCCCTGATCACCAGCCTGCTGATTGCCTCGGTCGCCGCGCGCATCGAACGCAAGAAATTGCTGCTGGGCCTGACCTTGCTGATGATCGTCTCCGGTACGGTCGTCGCGGTCGCGCCGGGTTATCCGTCATTCATGGTTGGGCGTGCGTTGATCGGGATAGCGATTGGGGGTTTCTGGTCACTATCGGCGGCGACTGCAATGCGTCTGGTGAAGCCTGAACAGGTTTCGCGAGCGCTGGCCATCGTCAATGGCGGTAACGCGCTGGCCACCGTAATCGCCGCTCCGGCGGGCAGCTTTCTTGGCTCGCTGATTGGCTGGCGTGGCGCATTCTTCTGTGTGGTTCCGGTCGCGGTGCTTGCCGCCGTGTGGCTGATGATCAGCCTGCCGTCGTTCAAGGCTGAGCGCCAGGCAAATAGCGGCAACGTCCTGCGCCTGATGAAGCAGCCGCCGGTGGCCTTGGGCATGGTCGCCGTCAGCGTCTTTTTCATGGGCCAATTCATGCTGTTCACCTACCTGCGGCCCTTTCTTGAAGGCGTGACGGGCGTCAGTGTCTCAACGTTGTCCTTGATGCTGCTGGGGCTGGGACTGGCCGGTTTTATCGGCACCTTTCTGATCGAACGGTTTATGGGGCGCGGCCTCTACCGCACGTTGACCGTCATCCCGCTGATCATGGCGGCCATCGCGCTGGCGTTGGTCAGCTTCGGCAAATCACCGGTGCTGACCGCCGTGTTGCTCGGCCTCTGGGGACTGGTTGCCACGGCCGCGCCGGTCGGCTGGTGGACATGGCTGGCGCAGACGCTGCCGGATGATGCGGAAGCCGGAGGCGGCTTGCTCGTGGCCATTGTGCAACTGGCGATCGCCGGAGGCGCGATCATTGGTGGTCTGGCTTTTGACCTGAGCGGATACAAAGCCACATTCGAGCTCAGTGCTGCGGTGTTGGTTGTCGCGTCAGTGCTGGCCTGGGTGGCGGGGCGCAATGCCACGGAGGTTCATCTTGTCGAGGCGAATGCGCCGGCGGGAGCTTGATGCCCATCTGAAATTGGGCGAGTGTAGAACGTCAGTTTTCAGCATATGTACTGGCGCAGCTCGTTGACCCAATAAAGCCAGACTTGACCGAGTCTTCGATCGCTAGAATTGACGGTGCCCGCGGTTAAGCGGGCACTGCTTTCTATATGGGAAAAAAGGCCTACACGCCTGCTTACCACTTGTAACTCACTTTGGCGGTAATCTCGCGACCCGGGTTGTAGAAGTTCGCCGTGCCGGAACCGACCACGTGCTGCTCATCGAACAGGTTGCTGAGGTTCACCGCAAGGTCGGTGCCTTTGGCGATCTTGTAGTTGAAGGCGGCGTCGAACAGCGTGGTGCCATCGCTTTTGTCGGAGTTGGCGGCATCGAAGTAATAAGAACCGACGTAGCGCGCCCCCAAGCCAACGCTGACATCAGTCGCGGGCACGTCGTAATAGCTCCAGAGCGAAGCGGAATGCTTGGGTGCCGTGGAGAACTCATTACCCTTCAGCGAACTGCCGTCGTATAACGAACCGCGCAGTACTTCGGACTCCATATAGGAATAACCACCGATCAGGCTGAGGTTCTGCGTCACCTGCGCTTTCGCCTCCAGATCGAGGCCACGCGCCCGCGACTCGCCCACGGTCTGTTGCTCAATGATGCCGCTCGGCAGCACCACAGCGATGGTGACGTTTTCCTGGGTCAGGTCATAAACGGCTGCGGAGAACAGTGCGTCCATCCCCATCGGCGCATACTTCACGCCCACTTCGTACTGCCGGCCCGTCTGCGGGGTGACGCCAACCTGCGGCGGCGAGACCGATTCCACCATGCTGATATAAGTGGACACCTCGTCGTTGACGATATAGGTCAACGCACCTCGGTAGGAGGTTTCGGAGAAAGTGTCTTTCTCTGTGGATTGCAAACCTTTGCTGGTCAGGTCCATCGAGTCGTTGCGCACACCGCCGGTGACGATGAAACGCTCGTAGAACGACAGGTTCTGCTGAAGGAATACGGCCTTGGTGGTCGCGTCTCGCTTGTTGACGGCATACGGCGCGATTGAGCGTGAAACGCCTGTAAACACGGGGTTTGCAATGTCAATCGAGGTCGTCGGGGCGTAGACCGAGCTTTCCTTGGTGGTCGAATCGAGGTACTCCACGCCGACCAGGCTGCTGCTGTCGATGTTCTCGAAGCGGGCATCGTATTGCAGCATCAGATTGCCGTTGAACTGGTCGGCTTCGGTGTCCGTTCCAAACTGATAGCGGTCAACTGTAGTACCGACACGTGCGGCGCTGTCGCTGAGGTAAACGTAGCCAAAATCATCGGTCAACTTGCTGTAACGCAGATTGCTGCGCAGTACGAAGCCGTTGTCGAAGTCATGGGTGACGTTACCGCTGAGACTGGTGCGCTCGACATCGTGAAAGTTGTAGCTGGGCTCGCCATAAAACTTGCTGCGGTCGTATTCCTTGTCCAGCGGATAACCGCCACTGTTGGGCGAACTTTCGGTTTTCAGGTAGTCCAGAATCATCGTCGCCGACGTGTAATCCGTCGGTGCCCAGGTCAGGCCACCCATAAACAACTGGTTATCGTCCTGCGAGTGATCGTACTCGCGGTCGCTGTTTTGGCCTTTGGCAGTAAATCGGCCGGCCAAGGTTTTCTCGTCGTTCAGTGCATCCCCGACATCGATGCCTGTCTCGACATGGTCAAAGGAACCGTAGGTCACATAGCCTTGGCCAAACTGCTCGAATCGCGGCTGTTTGCTCACGAAGTTTACCGAGCCGCCAGGGTCCGCCGGGCCAAACAGGGTGGAGTTGGCGCCACGCAGAATCTCGATGCGCTCATAAGCGAATGGATCTTCGCGTACGCCGCGCATCGAACTCAGGGTCAAGCCGTCACGGTAAGTGGTGGCCTGGAAGCCGCGGATCTGGAAATAGTCATTGCGGTCATCCGTACCGTAGAAGTCAGTGATCACGCCGGGCGTGTATTGCAGCGCCTCTTCTGTGGTGCTGACGCTGCGTTGCTCCATTTCCTTGTTGGTAACAACTGATACCGATGCCGGTGTGTTGAGAATGCTGGTTGCCACCTTGCCGCCAACCCAGAGTTCCTTGGCGACCACCGAGTTGGCATCGTCGTCGGCACTGACCCTGACCTTGGCATTGATGATGAGGGGGGCAAGGCGGTAATCCTCGACATCCGTTGCGTCGAGCTCCAGCGGGCCGGCGGTCTTGGCTTGAGGGATCAGCAAGTAAGCATTCGGGCCTTGCTGTTCGATCTGCAATTGGCTCCCCTGCAGCAACGATGACAGCGCTGCCGACGTATCGAGCGAGCCATTCACGCCGGCAGTGGTGCGGTTCGCAACACTCGACGCGTCGAAGGAAAGACTGATGCCGGCCTCGCGCGCAAAGCGATCAAGCGCCGGCGCCAGTGGGCCGGCAGCGATGTTCCATTGCTTGACTTGATTGCTGTGGTCAGCGCTCGACGTTTGCGCCAGTGATGGCAATGCGTAGCTGCTGACGATCAAACCCAGCATCGCACCCTGCAAGGCACGATTTAATGGATGGCGCTGTGAAACCGGGGACGAACTCATTTTCTCGCTCCAAGAAAGGACATCGACAGACTGGCCTGTATTCCGGCCTTCCTTAGAGGTCGAACGATAATGAGAAACCACCTCATTATTTTTTAGGTGGTTTTGATGGGCTCAGGTCGCAGCGGTCACGGTTACCCAGTAACGGGTTCGGTAATCAATGTGCAAGCGCAGTGACTGCGCGATCAGTGCCAGAACCTGATCGTTGTCGGCGAGCTGGAAGGTGCCGGAAACTCGGCGATCCGCGACTTCTTCGGCGCAGCGCAATACCCCGGGGCGATAACGCGACAACTCCACGATGAAATCCTTGAGGCGCATATTGCGCGCACTGATCACGCCGTCACCCCAGCTCCACAGATCGAGGCCGTTGTCGCTGAACGTTCGGGCGCTGCTTGAGGTAAACAGCAGTTGATTGCCTGCCTGAACGCTGCGGCTTGCAGGACTTTGACTGGCGCCGGGGAACACTGTGACTGATCCTTCCTGAGCTGCGACCAGAGTGCCTTCGTCAAGCTCGCGTGCCAGAAAGCGGGAACTCTGGGCGCGCATGATCCCGTCACGTGATTGCACCCAGAACGGTCGCGCTTGCGGCGAGTGTTGATCGGCGCCGACATTCACGATGATTTCACCCCGTCGCAGGATGATCAGGCGTCGCTTGGCGTCGAAATCGCTGTCGACGGCGCTATCGCTATTGAGCTGGATAAGGCTGCCATCATCGAGTTGGAAGCGTCGTTGCTCGCCGGTGCTGCTGCGCTGCTGTGCAAGCATGGCGGGTACGGGTGTGTAGTCCCGGCCGAGCCAGGCTGCCGTGCCAACGGTGGCCAATATACCCAGTAGCTTCAGGCTGTCCCGCCGCCGCATTCCCTGATGGCTGCCATCAAGGGTTTGTCGCGCCAGTTGAGCGGGTACGCCGGTAAATTCATCCCCAAGCGTTTCCACACGCTGCCACGCCAACACATGCTCTGGGCGCTGCTGCAGCCAGTGCTCAAAAGAGTGCTGTGTTTGTTCATCGGCTTGATTGAAGCGCAGGCGCACCAGCCATTGGATCGCCTGTTCAACAATGGCCGGATCCAGCGCCTGCGGCTCAGGCCTCGACATAACGCAAGTGATAGCAGTGTTGCAGGGCCGTGGCCAGGTCGCGCTCAATCGTCGCCCGGGAAACACCGAGCTTTTCGGCTATTTGCGCGCATGTCAGACCGTCGAGTCGGGCAAATAAAAACGCCTGACGAACCCTTGGTTTAAGCATGCTGAGCATGCGGTCTATGCGCTCCAGCGCATCAAGAATCAGCAGCCGGCTTTCTTCCGAGGGAACCTCGTGTTGAGGCAGCAACGTGACGCTTTCCAGGTAGGCACGCTCGAGTTCGCGACGACGATACTGATCAATCATCAGTCCACGGGCGATACTGCTCAAATAGGCACGGGGTTCGCGCAAGGGGCTGGTCTGACGGGATTTAAGCAGGCGTACGAAGGTGTCCTGCGCCAAATCTGCTGCGTTATCGCGACATCCAATGCGTCGGATCAGCCAGCCGTGTAACCACGAGTGGTGGGTGCGATAGAGCAGCCCTAGATCTGCAGTACCTAGCGTTTCATCGCTGCGCATCGAATCCCCGGAAAGTACATGATTGATAATTAATCGCATTCTACTCAGGCGACAGGCCTTAGGCAAATACGAGGCGTTCAGCGTTCGCATTGGCGCGAATGGCATCACTCTGTAGGGGCTGCGAGTAAAAGAATGCATCCAGCGTCTGGACGATTTGAACGCTAACCACCGGGCACTTTTTCGTACAGACCCTGGCCAGCGGAAGGCTGCTCAGTGCACCAATGACGGTTGGGTCGCGACTGAGACAGTGAAGACCACGACAAACAGCACGACGACTCCCCAGAACATCACCATGATTGTCAGCATGACGGCCTTAAGGCCTTGATAAAGCCTGCGCAGCCAATGACCTTCGGGTTTTGCTTCAGAGCGGGTTCTTAGTACGCCTTTCAAATAGAAGCCGAGGAGCGCAAGCAGTGCGCCATCTATGGCGAGCGCAGGCAGGCCGGCTATGGGGAAAATGCTTTCCCACCGATAGAAAGAAGACCGGCTCAGAAAGACCACATAGCAAGTCAGACTGCCGTAGGGCAGTGCTCTCCACCATTTACCGGCCAGCGCGCCGACCATCAGGCACATGATCACCATGAACGGGCTGAGGAGAATATGGAGCATCCAGTCCAGTACGTTGGGCAAGTAGTCCGGGGAATGGATGCTGCGCCAGAGGTATTCCAACATTGTTCGGGTTCCTGCCGTCCATGAAGTAAGTGCTGCTGCGGTGCTTCCGTGCTGCAGCACGGTATCGGCGTGTTTTCGGGTTACATAAGGGGGTTATGTGAATTGGGCAGGAACGGACGTTTGCAAAGGACCGGTTCCGCCCTGTAACCACCGTTTACACAGCTTGATCGCTAGAGTTCCAGCCAGTCAGAATGAAGGTACGGAAAGCGCTCTTGCAGCCACTCAATAAAAGCTTGAACCTGGGGCGCCAGATGAGTCCGGCTCGGGTATAGCAACGACACCGGGCGAGGGGCTGGCCGATAGGGTTTTAGAATCTCCACCAAACCGCGACTTTCCAAATGCTCGGCCACGGCGATCCCGGGCGCCTGAATTATTCCGAAGCCAGACACGCCACACTGAACGTACGCATTCGACTCGGTGACGGTGATGCCGGCGTCAGGCACAAAGGATCGATCCCGACCTTTTACCGAAAAATGCCAGGGCAATGTTCTGTTGCTCTGACCGGACAAGAAGTTGACGCCTCGATGGGAGGCCAGATCGTCAAGTGTCTTGGGTTCGCCATGTTCGTTCAAATACCCGGGCGCGGCACACGTCACCATCGTCGCCATCGCGACAGGGCGAGCGATCAACGTCGAATCAGGTAGATCGCCGATACGCAACGCACAGTCGACGCCTTCGCCGATCAAGTCGACGGCCCGATCAGTCACGCCCAGAACCATGTTGATACTGGGGTAGCAGACGGTGAATTCTTTAAGGCTATTGATGAATTTCATCTGCGCGAAGGCGCTCGGGATATCGACGCGCAGCCGGCCTGTGAGCGTTGCTCCTGATCGATCGAACATTGAGGTCGCAGCAGCAATACCCGCCAGAATTTCCTGTACCCGTTCATAGAATCTCTCGCCCTCGGCGGTGAGTGCGACCTTTCTCGTGGTGCGCTGGAACAAGCGCACGCCCAATGACGTTTCCAGCTCCTGGATATATCGAGTGACCTGAGGTCGCCCGATGTCTAGCGATTCGGCAGCTTTGGTAAAGCTGCCAAGTTCGGCAAGCCTGGCGAACAGGCGCATCGATTGAAGCAATTCCATGACGCTTTCCTATGAACCCGAATGAATCAAAGGTTGAACATGATTGTTATCCAAGAATAGAACAATCATGTCTTTTTCCACGCATTTATTGCGCGCCTTCAGCAGCGAAAAATGCACCCAAGGCGGAACCGGCTCTGGTTCGTGGCCATTGATGTGTAATTGGAGACTGGCAATGAAAGCTTGGTTATTGAAAGATTTCGGACTCGACAACCTGCAATTGGGAGAGGTTGCGACCCCGCAACCCAAGGCTGGCGAGTTACTGGTGAAGGTCGGCGCTGTCTCGCTCAACTTTCGCGACAAGGCTATCGTCGACGGCATTTATGAACCGCACATGGTGCCCAAGCCGCTGATTCCAGTGAGCGATGCTGCCGGCACGGTAGTTGCGATTGGTGACAACGTCACGCGCTTTAAAGTCGGTGATCGCGTCAACTCCCACCTTTACTCCCGTTGGCTGGATGGCGAGCCAGGGCCGAACGAACCCGATTACTGCTTCGGTTCGCCGTTGCCCGGCGGTCTGGCCGAATACATGATCATCCATGAAGACAGTGCCGTCGGTGCCCCCGACAACATGAGCGACGAAGAGGCGGCAACACTGCCCATTGCTGCGCTCACAGCCTGGTATTCGCTGGTGGACTTTGGACAAATCCAGCCGGGCCAAACCGTATTGGTTCAGGGCACTGGAGGTGTATCGATATTTGCCGTGCAGATTGCTAGTGCACTTGGTGCGAAGGTCATTGCAACGTCGAGCAGCGACCAGAATCTGCAAACTGTGACGGGACTGGGAGCCGTGGCTGGCATCAACTACAGAACCACCCCGAAGTGGGCGGACGAAGTGCTGAAATTAACCGACGGCAAGGGCGTGGATCTGCTACTCGATGTGGCCGGTGGCAGCGGCATCAATCAATCGGTCGCAGCAACCAAAGCATCGGGGCGCATTGCACAGATCGGCTTTCTCACTGGACAAACCGTTGAGCTCAATCTGATGCCACTTATTTTCCGCCAGACGACCATTCGCGGAATCGCCGTGGCGCCGCGTTCATCATTCGACCGGATGAACGCGTTCCTCAACGAGCACGAAATCCGTCCCGTGATCGATCAGGTTTATCCGTTCGAGAAAGCACGAGAAGCTTACGAACATCTCGCGAGGGGAGCGTTTGGGAAGGTTGTGATCAAAGTCGCTTGATAACGTTGAGGCGCCAATTTGGCGCCTTTTTTCTCGCTCATCGCAGCTTATTCGCCACCAGAGTCTGAGCCGGGCTAGGCTCAGATTCCGATGTCAACGATAAGCAGGGGCCGTCGGACGACCATTCCATCAAGGCCCTACATGAGTTTGAAAAATCTTGCTAATCACAGTCCACTTGCCATCAACTTTCAGCAGATGAAAAAAGTCGGTGAAAGAGATGCCTGACATGTCGTTGGCGTCGATGCGAGCACTAGCCGCCGTACCGACGACTTCGACGCGGACGATAGCTGCTGGTGCGTCAGGAGAAGGGCGGAAACCCTTGTCGATCCCGTTGAACAGGATTGAAATTGCGCCGCCCGCCAGCTTACCGTCACCATCGACACTGAACATGGTTGCTTGCTCACTGAAAGCGGGCTTCATGATGCTGCTTTTGGCCTGCTTGCAGCCCTCAATGTATTTGTTAAGCACCTCGGTGATGGCTTGGTATTCTTCAACGTAAGTCGGTTTGCTCATGTGCTTGCTCCTGCTTCATAGGATTAGTGCAACAAAGGCATCAGGCTTTGGTATCAAGCCAGACAGATCCATAACGTGTGTAGGCGGTAGGAATCTCGATGATTTCCTTAAGATCATCTGCAGCGGTGCGAACCCAGAATGGATCTCGGAGCATTTGCCGCCCGACAAACACCAGATCAGCTCGGCCGTTCTGCAAGATTTCTTCCGCCTGACGCCCACTCTGGATCACCCCCACAGCGCCTGTCGCAATATGCAATTCCTTACGCAGTAATTCAGCGGCCGGCACCTGGTAACCCGGGTAGGTCTCGACCTTGACCATCTTGATCCCGCCGGAGCTGCAGTCGATCAAGTCAACGCCCTGCGCTTTCATCCAGCGACCATATTCGAGAAACGATTCGGGCGTGTTTCCGCCTTCGGCGTAATCAGAGCTGGAGATGCGAACGAATAGAGGGCGATCCCCCCAATGAGTTTTAACCTCTTCCAGTACCTCGCGCAGGAAGCGATAACGACGCTTGGCATCACCGCCATACTCGTCGTCGCGGGTGTTAGCCAGCGGCGAGAGAAACTCACTTAACAAGTAGCCGTGCGCGGCATGGATCTCAAGCACATCGAAGCCCGCTTCGCTGGCGCGACGTGCGGCATCGCCGTAAAGCTTTACCAGAGCCGGAATCTCATCAGCCGCGAGTTCGCGAGGAACAGGGCTGGTTTGCGTAAATGGAATCGCCGATGGCGCGATGTGAATCAGACCGGGCAGGTCAGCATTGCGCCCCGCATGGCCGATCTGAGCGCCGGCTTTTGCACCAAAACCGTGAAGCAATTCTGTTAGCGCCTTCAAGCCAACAACGTGCTCATCGCTCCAGATGCCAAGGTCACCGGCTCCAATACGACCGTCAGCCTGAATGGCCAGCGTTTCGGGAAAAATCAGTGCTGCCTGACCCAGGGCACGAGCGCCGTAATGAACGCGGTGCCAGTCGGTCACGAAGCCATCATCCGCCGCCATGTGCATGCACATAGGGGACATGACGACCCGGTTTTTCAGGGTGAGGCCCTTAATTTCATAGGGTGATAACAACAAACTCATCTGGCAGATTCCATCGTGGTGAACATGGAATCATGCTAACTTTTGCAGCACATCGACGTAAGTACGCACAATTTTGTGCGGTAGGCACACTTTTTATACCAAGGTGATAACAGTGAAAAAATGTAACCCTCAGGATGAGATTGAGGCTTTCGCGTGTCCCGTCGCCTTCACTGTTGATGTCATTGGTGGAAAATGGAAATCGCTCATGCTTTTTCACCTGATGTCGGGCACGAAGCGCTTCAACGAGCTGCGTCGGCTAATTCCAGATATCACGCAGAGGATGCTCACACTTCAGCTCAGAGAACTGGAGACTGACGGGGTGATTCATCGCGAAATCTATCGCGAGGTGCCACCCAAAGTTGAGTATTCGCTTACAGCGTTAGGTGACTCACTCGCGCCATTGGTGAGTGCGATGCGAGAGTGGGGCGCAGTGCATGAACGCACGATCCTGGAGCTCAGGCGCTCTGCCGTCTGTGACGACAAGTTGGAATCTCTGGCTTGAATCATGCCGATGTTGAGAGGTGGAGGGGGTGAACAATACGAAGTTTGATGCCCGCTTGGCGCAGGGTTGAAACTGCACGAAAATCACTCGCGCGTGATGAGGCGAATTTTTGAGGTCGCACTGCCGTTACGAAAAATTCGGGCTGCCACCTTATTTCATGTCACGCCATCGGCTTCGGGCGTGTAGATACGCCGTCAAATCGCTGTAACCTAGTTGAGCTGCAATCTCCGTTAATGACTCTCCCTGCAATTCAAGATGCATTTCCAATTCTGCGCGAATCTGATCGAGCAATTGTCTGAAGGTTGTACCTTGCTCTTCCAGCCGTCTGCGCAAGGTCCTTGGCGTCTGGTGCAGCGACTTCGCCAGATTGTCCAGATTGGGAGTTTCACGTCTCGCTAGAGATCGTCGCGCTCCTTCAGCAACCTTGGCTGACCAACCGCTGAAGTTCCGATGCGCGGCGATCCGTCGATCCAGCTCCTGCGTTAATAATTCCAACATCCCGTGATGACGGGTTTGCATTGGCAGGCTTAAGCTTCGAGCATGAAAATAGAAGCAGTTGATCGAGCAATCAAACTCGACTCGATCACCAAACCATTCGGTGTATTGCTTGTAATACGACGGACGCGAATGAGTGAACTTTGCCAAAATCGGCTGCACATTGTGTCCTGTACCTCGTCGTAACTGCGCTATGGACATAACCCCGTAGTGTTCGACGACATACCGCGCCAACTCTCCTGGCGCATCAACGTTCAATTCGACTCCGACGCCGTTTTCGTCATTAACCAACCTGACATTGTCTGTGTCCGAGGCAAGAGGTGCGTACCGGGCCCAAAGGTGCATGGCTGACAAAATATCTGGACTGTACAGGCAAAGATAAGCCAAGACATGCCAGTCCTGGGGTGTGAATAGCGCGAACAATTTTAATCCGATCGCCGGATCGATACGTGCCGCTTCGCGCCACAGTTGATCCAGTTCGATCAGGTTGTAATCCGTACTTTTCCGGGCAACCTGGCTATCAAGGAAGCGCTCCAATACCTGGCCCAGCCTGCCGCGATGAAAGCGTTGGGGGGGGCGGTTGGCCGGTTCTAGCTCAATTTTGTCCATTTCGCGCATTGGGAGGACTTGCTCGCAGGTTTCTAATGAAAGGGCATTGCCCGCAAGGGCCTAAATCGAGAGTGCCATGAATACAACAATGCTCGTCAATAACCCCGCTGTGATAGTAGCCGGGATTTTCCTCTCCTTCATTTTACTGGAACTTGCCTGTTCCTCGCTTCGTCAGTCGTCAGGTAGTAAACGTGACGTGCTCATTGAAGTCGTCGGCTCCGGTATATTAGTGATGGTCACATTTCCTTTAGTCATGTGGCTAAGTGGTCTGATATTAAATCACGCCATCCCGGAAATGAAGGGCGCACTGACCTCTATTCCATGGATCGCAGGATTTGCGTTGTTTCTACTGCTGGATGACATGACCCAATATTGGTGGCATCGCCTGACGCATCGTATTCCTGCTCTTTATGCATTGCATCGCGCACATCATTCCGCGCCCTATATGAGTATTCGCATCGTCTACCGCAACAATAGTTTCTACTATCTCTTGATGCCGGGCATCTGGCTATCAGGCGTGTTGATTTATCTGGGGCTCGCACCCGTTTATTATGTTTATCTGATTATAAAAATGACTGTGATCTTCGCCGCACACAGCAATGTTGCGTGGGACGACAAACTCTATCGCATTCGCGCTTTACGGCCGATCATCTGGGTTCTTGAGCGAACCATCTCCACTCCATCCACTCATTCTGCGCATCACGGTTTGACTGCAGAGGATGGCGTGACTCACTACAAAGGTAATTTCGGTAACCTGTTATTTTTATGGGATGTGTTGTTCGGAACAGCCAAAATTACCCGTAGGCGTCCGCCAGCATACGGTATCGAACACTTGTCACCGATAAGCTGGAAAGAAGAATTGTTCTGGCCAATCGTTCGCTCCCATCGCACGGCACCCAAGGTAAGTGAAGCTAAACAGAAGGTCGCACAATGAGTCGTCATATCGTTTTGCTGTCTGGATCGAATAGATCCAACAGTCAATCAATCAAAGTTGCCCATTATCTGCGCGACCGGTTAGCAGCACTTGAGCTTTGTGACTCAAATGAACTAATAGATCTGGCGTCGAGTCCGCTACCGCTGTGGCCAGAAGAAGACACTCAGAAAGCCTGGAGTGTCCAGCAATCCATCCTCAAAAAAGCAACAGCATTGATCGTGATCAGCCCGGAATGGAATGGCATGGCTTGCCCGGCCCTGAAGAACTTCTTTTTGTACGCAGGGCTCAGCGAACTAGGACATAAGCCCGCGCTTCTAGTTGGCGTTTCGGCTGGACTTGGGGGAGCCTACCCAATTACAGAGTTACGTGCTTCAAGCTATAAAAATAGCCGGATCCTGTATTTGCCTGAGCAACTGATTATAAGAAACGTTGAATCAATGTTTAATAGTGAGTGCCCTTCAGATGAAAATGATATGCGCATCCGCGCACGTGCCGATTGGGTTTTGCATGTTCTTTGCCAATACAATGACGCCTTGCGTACGATGCGAGCTGCAATCAAACATCCTCCTGAGTTCTCTACGGGGATGTGAGGTTGTCGCACCTCAATAAGTTTAAAATGCAACTGTTAAAGCTAAACCTTAGTTGGCTCATGACGCCAGAGTAAATACTTCGCGATAGACAAGCATCGGCCGATAGTTGCCTGCAATGAATGTCCGTTTTGGGTCGAAACCGGTCGTTCACGAACGTCTGCTATTGGCCGATAGCTACCGGTCAAGGTCAACTATTTCCAACTCAGCTCAGACATTACACAGGATGACGCTGGATTATATCCAGACGTCGTTCAAAGCCGTTCTTTCGCCATCTTCATGCCCGGTATTCAAAATACCTCGTGGCTCGATCATCATCAGTTTTGTTTCACCTTCAGCAGCCATCCGATGTTCAACACCACGGGGAACTACATACAGTTCACCCGGATTCACATAGACGCAGCTATCCGGCAGGTCGATGCGCAAGGTGCCTTCCAGGACAAGAAATGCTTCGTCGGTCTCAGGATGTGAGTGCCAGATGAATTCGCCTTCGATTCGCACAACCTTGAACTGGTAGTCATTCATCTCTGCAACAACCCTGGGGCTCCATTGCTGTTCGATGAGCGAAGCTTTACGTGCCAGGTTTACAGGAACTGATGATTGTTGATGACGGAGCTTTGACATGACAGATCCTCTGTGGTCGAAGTCGTCATCCTATAGAGCATGGAGCAGGGCGCTCTTGTACGATCCTGCAAGTCAGCGTGCGGCCCGCAATCGTTCCAGCCAGCGCATGGGCGGAACTCCGTAGCAGCGGGTGAAGTGTCGCGTCATATGACTTTGATCGTGGAAACCCGCGATGAGGGACGCATCCACCAGGGCGAAACCTTCAAGCACCAATGCGCGGAACCGATCCAGACGGCGCAGGGTGACAAATCGGTAAGGGCTCGTACCGTAAAGTGTTCTGAAGTCGCGTGACAGGCTCCAGCGTTCGCGCCCACTGGCATGTTCCAGCATCTCCAGCGAAATGCATGTGTGCAGATGTTCCAGGATGAATGCTCTGGCGCGCTCGGCTGCGCGATAATCCAGACGCTTGCGCCCGCGCGGCTTGCCGCCGACCGCACGCAACGCCATCGCCAGGTCATACAGCGCGTCCTGTTCCTCCAGTGTTTCCAGTGGATGATCCACCGCTTGCACGAATGCTTCGCTGGCACGGAACAGACGCGGATCGCTCGAAAGTCCCCCTGCGATAAAGGGCAAGGGTTCCCCACCCAGAACGTTCTGGATTAATGCCGGATCAACGTAGGCCATTCGATAACGAAAGCCTGCGTCCGTACCGGCCATGCCATCGTGGAGTTCGTCGGGGTGAAGCACGAGCGTGTTGCCGGGGATACCGTGGCGCAGCGAGCCTGCGTAGTGAAAGCTCTGGACGCCCGCCAACGTACGGCCGATCGAGTAGGTGTCGTGTCGATGAGGATCGTAGCCGTGGCTGCCGAACCACGCTTCGATACGCTCGATTCCTCCCGGTTGAACACTGCGGATGACCCAGTCGGCGTTGGCACGTTGGCCATTTTTCTGATCCATGAATGTACCTCTCCAATATGGGTGATCGCGTCGTCCCGGCATGTCGGGCACATTCTCAGGAGACATTTCATCGACTCATGACTGCCGCCAGTTTCGGATGGTTTTTTGCGTAATACAGCTCTGACTCAGCGTCATCTTCGAGGAAGTGCCATATCTTTTTTGATCGCATGGAATATATGACGATAACCAGAAATACCCCGAGATAAAGCCACATCAAACTGGATGCACCGGATACGGACATGATGGTGCCCGTCATCATGAATGACACCGAGCCGCCTAGTTGACTGATCACTAATGTGGATGCCATCAGTCGCACGCGTACGCCGGAGGGGATCGACATGAGCCTCTTGTCCATTCCGACCATCGTAATGCAAGCACTCGCCGCCCCGACGAAAAACAGGCAAGTACTCAACTGCCAGATCTCGTCGGCTTGTGTCGCTGCACAGAGTGCAAACGTTAATAGGGCCCAACATCCAAGATACTTGTTGCGCTGATTTTCCTTTTTGCTAATCAGCGGGCTTAAAAAGAACAAACCTGCAACGGCTCCGCCCGCGAATATCGCATTGAACAGGCCAACGCTACCTTCAGCCAGACCCCGAGTGTGTATGAGCGCTGGCACCAGCATCGGTATGGTCGCGGTAACGGCCAGACCAAGCAGTAATCCGGAAAAGGTCAAAAATTGTTCTGGCGGTAGAACGCATTTGAGTTTAAGCCCCAACAGCATGTCATTAATAAGATCGGTTGATGATTTTCGGTGTTGTAGGGCAGGGGCAGTGCTGATCGGTAATGCCATGGCGAAAACCACAATGACCAATCCCACGATCGACACGAATAGCAGCGAGATTTCCAGTGAAGAAACCGTAATCACAATACCCGCCAACAAAGGCCCGGCAACCCGGCCGACCGTAACAACGATGCGCCGGGCGCGAAATGCAGCCTCCGCACGATGTTTATCAACGGTTTCCGCAGGATAGATGCCCAAAAGAGGCTGGATCATTCCAAATGCTGATGCAGCGATCACATCGAGCAATATCAGCGCATCAAGCGAATACCAGTTTGCAGTAAAAACGTATCGCAATACGCTGGCCATCAAGATCGCAAAACAGCCCACCTTGAGCGCCGTACTGCGGCGCATCGACTCAACACGCGGCGCCAGACACAACATCGAAATGATCGCCGCGAGTGCGAGCGCTGTTTCGTAGGCGGCCAGCTCCAGCAGGCTTCCTCGCTGCACGATGATCAGCGGTAGCGTGGTATTCCAACAGCCGAGGTAGATCCAAAGTAACAAGTCCAGGCAAAGATACTTTCGAAATGTACTCAAGGGGTGACTTCCTTGCTCCGCACCTTGTTGTTTGGGATGTCATGCGCACGCGCCAAATTGTCCGCAATGCAGCTGCGGAAATATCAGCTTATACCTGCGCTGACATCCGATGATGTTCCACCAAGAAGTCCACGAACAACCGAACCCGCGCCGGCATTGCCGCGCCACCGACGAACACCGCATGAATCGGTTCCTGATCCCCCGGGTTCCAGTCTTGCAACAGCGCAATCAGTTCGCCGCGCTGCAGATCCTCACTCACGCTGAACTCCCCGATACGGGCAATGCCGGCGCCCATTCGCGCGAATTGCGCCAGCGCTTCACCACTGCTGCATTCGATGTTGCCGCTGACCTTCAGGGAAAACGCTTTGCCATCGCGAATGAATGGCCAGTTGGGTTCGGCACGCTTGAAATTGAAGCGCAGGCAGTTGTGCTGTAGCAGGTCTTCCGGTTCCTGAGGGATGCCGTGGCGTTGCAGATACTCCGGCGATGCCACCACGACCTGGCCGGTGGTGCCGATCCTGCGTGCGGTCAGCGGGCTGTCGGGCAGATGGCCGAAGCGCACCGCGACGTCGGCTTGCCCGCCAAGAATGTCGACCACTTCGTCGCCGAGGTTGAGGTCGACGACGATGTTCGGGTAACGGGCGCTGAAGGCTGCGACCAAGGGAACGATGGCCAGCCGTCCATGGCCAAGGGCGGCACTGACCCGCAATCGCCCCTTGGGCACGCCTTGATCGGCGATGGCTTCTTCGACTTCATCCATGTCGGCGAGGATTCGTCGGGCGCCGCGCAGGAACGCTTCGCCCTCGGCCGTGAAGGTGATCGCTCGGGTGGTGCGCAACAGCAGGCGAGTGCCAAGCCGTTGCTCGGTGCGCGCGATGATCCGACTGACTGCCGAGGGTGTCAGGCCCAGTGCACGCGCGGCGGCCGACAGGCTGCCTTCCTGCGCGACGGTGGTGAATACGCTCATTTCACCTGATCTGCCGTTGAAATCCACTTGTGCCTCCTACGCAAAGGTGATTGCCAAAAATGCTATCTACCGCCTTAAAAGACAGGATCGTAGCATTGGCGGCATAGATAAGGAGCTTTCCATGCGTATCAATCCACCACTTGTTGCACTCGCCATCGGTGCCTTCGGCATCGGCGTAACAGAATTCGCCCCCATGGGCATGTTGCCGGGTATCGCTGCGGATCTGGGCGTTTCCATTCCCGCTGCCGGTTTGCTGGTCAGTGCTTATGCGCTGGGCGTATTGCTCGGCGCACCGCTGATGACCCTGACCACCGGCAGAATTCCCCGGCGCTATCTGCTGATCGGGCTTATGGCGATTTTCACCCTCGGTAATCTGATGTCGGCCCTGGCCACCGATTACTACAGTCTCATGGTCGCCAGGGTCGTGACCTCACTGAACCACGGTGCCTTTTTTGGCGTTGGCTCCGTCGTCGCCGCCACCCTGGTCGCCCCGGAAAAACGTGCCGGGGCGGTTGCGGCGATGTTCATGGGCCTGACCCTGGCGACCATCGGCGGTGTGCCGCTGGCTGCCTGGTTTGGCGAACTGTTCGGTTGGCGCACGGCTTTCTGGGGCATTACCGGCCTGGGCGTGCTGACCATGGCCGCGTTGTGGTTCGCTTTGCCCAACGTTCGGGCGCCGCAAAGCGTCGGTGTCATGGCGGAAATCCGGGTATTGGGGCGCGGCCCGGTGCTGGCCGCACTGGCCCTGACTGTCGTCGGCTCGAGTGCCATGTTCACTGTCTTCACCTACATCGCGCCAATCCTCAGCAGCGAGACCCATGCATCCACTGCCTACATCACCGCCATGCTGATGCTTTACGGTGTCGGGTTGACGCTGGGCAACATGTGGGGCGGCAAGGCCGCTGACCGCTCGATAGATCGCACCCTGATCGTCTCGCTGAGCGTGCTGATTCTGGTCTTGTTGGCGTTCACCGTACTGATGCGCTGGCCGCTGCCAGCCGCCGTGGCCATCCTGATCTGGGGTATCGCCAGCTTCGCTCTGGTGCCGCCGTTACAAATGCGTGTAATGGAAGCGGCCAAGGACGCACCCAATCTGGCCTCGGCGGTGAACATCGGCGCCTTCAACTTCGGCAACGCGATTGGCGCGGCGCTGGGCGGCGCGGTGATCAGCAGCGGGCTGGGTTATCCGGCGATCTCCCTGGCCGGCGCGGCAATGGCGGGCCTGGGGCTGCTGATGGTGTTGGGATTTGCGTGGCGTTCCAGGACGATTGAAGCCGCCGTGGTGTAACACGTTCAACAATGCTCGGCGAGTTGTCAGTCATTCATAGGGTGAGTAAGCTGCCCCCATGAATCAGCCATCCCTAACTGCCTCCTCGCCGAGCACTCGCGGCCCCGCCGAACACGACATTCGCGACCAGATTGTCGCCGCGGCCAACGAGCACTTCAGCCAATACGGCTACGGTAAAACCACGGTTTCCGACCTGGCCAAGGCCATCGGTTTTTCCAAGGCCTACATCTATAAATTCTTTGATTCCAAGCAAGCGATTGGCGAGGCCATTTGCTCCAACTGTCTGGGCCAAATCGCTGCAGCCGTCGAACAAGCGGTGAATACCGAAGCGGTTTCAGCCACCGAGCGCTTGCGCAGGTTGGTGAAAACCGTGATCGCCACGGGTGTGGATCTGTTCTTCAACGATCGCAAGCTCTACGACATCGCGGCGTTTTCCGCATCAGAGCGCTGGAACAGCGCCCAGGTGTACGAAGCGCAGATCAAGGGCTTTATCCTCGACATCGTGCGTCAAGGTCGAGAAGCGGGGGAGTTCGAGCGCAAGACCCCGCTGGACGAGACCGTCGAGGCGATCAATCTGGCGCTGCGACCTTTCGTCAACCCGCTGCTGTTGCAACACAATCTGGATCTGATCGAACAAGCGCCCACGCTGACCACCAACCTCATCCTGCGCAGCCTCATGCCTTGACCCATCGCTGAGCAAAGTTTTCAGGCGATTCGAGTCAAGGCGACATCCCCCCTTATCAAGTTTCCTGTCCCCGGTACATGAGTACCGGGAGGGCATTGAATTTAGCTCAACGTGACCATTGACTGAAATGGTCACATGGATAATATGGCGTCGCTGTAGTGCTCAATGTTCTATTCCAGTGATCTCCATAGAGTCCCGATAATGAAAAAAACAATGCTCAAGAGTCCCGTGGGCCTGGCCGTCGTGCTTGCGTCTTCCAATGTGCTAGCCGGTGGCTTTGCACTCAACGAACAAAGCATCAGCGGGATGGGATCTGGTTTTGCCGGGCGCTCTTCATCAGCCGAAGACGCCAGTACGATTTATGGCAACCCGGCGGGCATGGCGCGGCTTAAACGGGAGCAGGTCAGCGTGGGCGCGGCGACACTGTTCGCCAAGTCGGATATCAGCCGGACGCGCAGTACGTTCGGCGGCAATGAAGATGGCGACATGGTGCCGACGACCACCGTACCGATGGGGTATTACGTCAAACCCATCGATGACCACTGGGCATTCGGCGTCGGATTTTATGTACCGTTCGGGTTGATCACCGACTACGGCAGTGGTTTTGCCGGGCGCTATTACGCCAACAAGAGCGAAGTCACCACGCTGACTTTCCAACCGACCATCAGCTACGCCTTTAACGAAAAAGTCTCGATCGGCTTTGGTCCGACCATCAACCGTATCAGCGGCGAGATATCCGGCATGGTCCCCAATCCACTCAGCCCAGGGCGTAATGACGGCAAGCTGAAAAGCACCGGCGATGACACCGCGCTAGGTTTCAACGCCGGCGTGCTGGTGCAGGCAACAGACCGGACGCGCCTGGGGCTGACCTATCACTCCAAAGTCAGTTACCACCTTGATGCGAAAACCAAGGTCACCGATGGCATCTTCAGCGTGCTGGGCGTCAGCGGCCGCAGCTATGACGCGTCGCTGGACGTCGACACGCCCGAGTCGGTGGACTTTTCGGTCACGCATCAATTCAATAACGACTGGACGCTTTATCTGGGCAGTACCTGGACGCGCTGGAGCCGCTTCAAGGAGCTGACGATCGAGAACAGTGGCTTGCCGCCGTTGCTGAGTGGCCAGTTGGGGACGATCAGCGAAGAGCAGAACTGGCACGACACCTGGGCTCACGCGATCGGTGCGGCCTATCAACTGAATAACCAATGGGTGCTTCGTGCCGGTTTTTCGGTTGATCAGTCACCGGCCAACAACACTAACCGGGGGCCGCGCATTCCGACGGGCGACCGCAAGGTGCTCAGCTTCGGTGCCGGCTGGACGCCGGTGGAAAATGTCACGATCGACCTGGCTTATTCCTACCTTTGGGAGGAGAGCGTCGAGGTCAACGACACCTCGGCATCGAGAGGAGCCTACAGTGCCAGATACAAGAACACTGCGAACGGGCTCGGGACTTCGGTGAGCTACCGTTTTTAGGCAGGCCCGTCAGCCGATTCGTAGTTCGATACTGCAGGTGGTCAGGATGCAGTTTGTGACCATTGACGTTATTGGTCACAAGGCTGAGAATATGATGATCATCCTATTCCTCAGTAAGGGAACCTATGCGCCGGCTCCGACCTTTCCCCATTGCCGCATGCTTGTTGCCTCTCGCCCTGAGCGCCTGTGGCGAATCTTCCAGCGTTGCGGATCCTCGCACACAGGCGCCGCTGGTCAGATCCGCTGCTGTTCAGGCGTCACCCGATGTCGCTCGTTCTTTCACCGGAGTGGTCGCGGCGCGCGTTCAGGGCGACCTGGGTTTTCGCGTATCGGGCAAAGTGCTGGAACGCCTGGTTGATACAGGGCAGGCCGTTAAGCGAGGGCAGCCGCTGATGCGTCTCGACCCGGTCGACCTCGGGCTGCAAGCGCGGGCGCAGCAGGCGGCGGTCATAGCTGCTCGCGCCAGCGCCAAACAGACAGCCGACGATGAGGCTCGCTATCGCAAACTGGTCGGCGTTGGCGCTATTTCGGCATCAGCCTACGATCAGTTCAGAGCCGCCGCAGAGACGGCAAAAGCGCAGCTCAACGCCGCGCAAGCGCAAGCCGATGTAGCGCGCAATACCTCGGGTTATGCGCTGCTGGTCGCTGATGCGGACGGCGTGGTGGTGGAAACACTCGCTGAACCGGGACAAGTCGTCAGTCCGGGACAACCGGTGGTTCGACTGGCCCGTGCAGGTCAGCGCGAAGCCATCGTGCATCTGCCCGAAACCCTGCGTCCGGCCGCCGGCTCCACCGCGCAAGCCAGCCTCTACGGCATGAATTCAGCGGCTGTCACGGCAAAACTGCGGCTGCTTTCGGACTCGGCAGACCGTACAACGCGCACGTTCGAAGCGCGCTATGTGCTTGAGGGGCCGCTGGCCAATGCGCCAATCGGTGCGACCGTGACCCTCAGCATTGCCGAGGGCGCCACCCAGACTCAAGCGTTACAAGTCCCCATCGCCGCCGTTTACGACCCGGGCAAAGGCCCCGGTGTGTGGGTGATTGCCGGAACACCGGCAACTGTGACCTGGCGAGCGGTTCAGGTGCTGGGGGTGAGCGATGATTCGGCGCGCATCGCTGGCGACCTTACAGCCGGTGACAAGGTTGTAGCGTTGGGCGCCCATCTGCTGCGCGATGGCGAAGAGGTGCGATTGCCGCAGCAGAGCGCAGCCAGCGTTGCCGGGAGCCGTCCATGAGCCAAGGGCGATTCAATCTTTCGGCCATCGCCGTGCGCGAGCGGGCGATCACGGTGTTCCTGATCTTTCTGATCGCTGTTGCAGGGACGTTGTCGTTCTTTAAGTTGGGACGTGCGGAAGATCCACCGTTCACGGTCAAGCAGTTGACCGTGATTACCGCGTGGCCCGGTGCGACGGCGCAAGAGATGCAGGGTCAGGTCGCCGAACCCCTTGAAAAGCGCCTGCAAGAACTCAAGTGGTATGACCGCTCGGAAACCTACACTCGTCCTGGACTGGCGTTCACGATGGTGTCGTTGCTCGATAGCACGCCACCCTCGCAAGTGCAGGAAGAGTTCTACCAAGCACGCAAGAAACTCGACGATGAGGCCATCAGGCTGCCGGCCGGTGTGATCGGGCCGATGGTCAACGATGAGTTTTCCGACGTGACCTTCGCGCTGTTCGCCTTGAAAGCCAAAGGCGAGCCGCAGCGCTTGCTGGTGCGTGATGCGGAAGCCATGCGCCAGCGTCTGTTGCATGTGCCGGGGGTGAAGAAGGTCAACATCATCGGTGAGCAAGCCGAGCGCATCTACGTTTCGTTTTCCCATGACCGGCTGGCGACCCTCGGCTTGTCGCCGCAGGACATCTTCGCCGCGCTGAACAGTCAGAACGTGCTGACGCCCGCCGGCTCCATCGAAACCAATGGGCCGCAGGTTTTTCTGCGTCTCGACGGTGCCTTCGACAAGGTGCAGAAAATTCGCGACACACCGGTCTTCGTGCAGGGGCGCACACTCAAGCTCTCTGATGTGGCGACGGTTGAACGCGGTTACGAAGATCCGGCGACCTTTGTTGTACGCAATAACGGTGAAGACGCGCTGCTGCTGGGCGTGGTGATGCGCGAGGGCTGGAACGGTCTGGATCTGGGCAAGGCGCTGGATGCGGAGACCGCGCGGATCAATGCGGAAATGCCATTGGGCATGACACTCGCCAAAGTCACCGACCAGGCAGTCAATATCGACTCGGCGGTCGGCGAGTTCATGGTGAAGTTTTTTGTCGCGCTGCTGGTGGTCATGCTCGTTTGTTTTCTGAGTATGGGCTGGCGAGTAGGGGTGGTGGTCGCAGCGGCTGTGCCGTTGACCCTGGCGATCGTGTTCGTGGTGATGGCCGCCACTGGCAAGAATTTCGATCGCATCACCCTCGGCTCATTGATCCTTGCGCTCGGGCTGTTGGTCGATGACGCGATCATCGCCATTGAAATGATGGTGGTGAAAATGGAGGAGGGCTACGACCGCATCAAGGCATCCGCCTATGCCTGGAGCCATACGGCAGCGCCGATGCTGTCCGGTACGCTGGTGACGGCAATCGGCTTTTTGCCGAACGGTTTTGCCCAGTCCACTGCCGGCGAGTACACCAGCAACATGTTCTGGATCGTCGGCATCGCATTGATCGCTTCCTGGGTCGTCGCGGTGGCGTTCACCCCGTATCTGGGCGTGAAATTGTTGCCGGACATCAAGAAGGTCGAAGGTGGCCACGCGGCGATCTATAACACGCCGAATTACAACCGCTTCCGCCGGCTGCTGACCGCGGTGATCGCCCGCAAATGGTTAGTAGCAGGCACGGTGGTCACGCTGTTTTTTGTCGCCGTGCCAGGCATGGGGCTGGTGAAGAAACAGTTCTTCCCGACCTCTGACCGCCCCGAGGTGATGATCGAGGTGCAAATGCCCTACGGCACTTCGATCGAGCAGACCAGCGCCACGGCCGCCAAGGTCGAAGCCTGGTTGCAAAAGCAGGATGAGGCCAAAATCGTCACGGCCTATATCGGCCAGGGTGCGCCGCGTTTCTTCCTGGCGATGGCGCCAGAATTACCCGACCCTTCGTTTGCGAAAATCGTGGTGCTGACGGACAGTCAGGAAGCACGCGAAACCCTCAAGTTCCGGCTGCGCGAAGCGGTTGCCGAGGGGCTCGCGCCGGAAGCCCGTGTCAGGGCCACGCAAATTGTGTTCGGTCCTTATTCTCCGTTTCCGGTTGCCTACCGGGTGATGGGCCCTGATCCGGCGAAGCTGCGCGATATCGCCGAGCAGGTCCGGAGCGTGCTGCAAGACAGCCCGATGATGAGAACGGTGAACACCGACTGGGGACCGCTGACCCCGACCTTGCATTTCAGTCTCGATCAGGACCGTCTGCAGGCAGTGGGGCTGACCTCCAATGCGGTCGCCCAGCAACTGCAGTTTCTGCTGAGTGGAGTGCCGATCACGGCGGTGCGCGAGGATATTCGTTCTGTGCAGGTCGTCGGGCGTGCGGCGGGCAATATCAGGCTCGACCCGGCGCAAATCAAGGGTTTCACCCTGGTCGGTGCGGCAGGGCAACGCATCCCGTTGTCGCAGATTGGCGAAGTCGATGTGCGCATGGAGGACCCGATTCTGCGCCGCCGTGATCGCACACCGACGATCACTGTGCGTGGCGACATTGCCGAAGGTTTGCAGCCACCGGATGTATCGAGTTCGATCATCAAGCAGTTGCAGCCGATCATCGACACGTTGCCTTCCGGTTACCGCATCGAGCAGGCGGGGGCTATCGAGGAGTCCGGCAAGGCGGGCAAGGCGATCTTGCCCTTGCTGCCGATCATGATCGCCATGACGTTGCTGATCATCATCGTGCAGGTGCGTTCGATCGCGGCGATGATCATGGTCTTCCTCACATCACCGCTAGGCTTGATTGGCGTGGTGCCGACGCTGCTGATCTTCAATCAGCCGTTTGGCATCAATGCGCTGGTCGGTCTGATTGCGCTGTCGGGGATCCTGATGCGCAATACACTGATTCTGATCGGGCAGATCCATCACAACACGCTGGAAGGGCTGGACCCGTTCCACGCCGTGGTCGAGGCCACGGTGCAACGCGCGCGGCCGGTCCTGCTGACGGCGCTGGCGGCCATCCTGGCGTTTATTCCCCTGACACACTCGGTGTTCTGGGGCACGCTGGCCTACACCCTGATCGGCGGCACATTCGTCGGTACCATCATGACGCTGGTGTTCCTGCCGGCGATGTATTCCATCTGGTTCAAGATCCGTCCTGAGCACAACGCTCAGACTGAAACAGTCAAACTGGCGTAGTGACAACGCCTGCAATCGAGGCCCGCTTTGGCGGGCCTCTTTGTCCCCCCGTCAAAGTGTGGTGATCTGCCCGTTGCGGTCCAGCTCATACACCTTGTTGCCCTGCAATTTCTCCTTCAGCCACCGCTCGGCCTTGCCCAGCGGTCGCTGCCGCGCCCACAACAAATCCACACCGATCTGCCAGTCCGTATGCGGATACGCCGAGAGCTGCAGTTCCACCAGCTCACCATTGGCCAGTTCGCGCTGAACAAGCTGACGGGGCAGGGTGGCCCAGCCGAGCCCGGCGCGGACCATTTCCAATAACGCCAGATAGCTTTCCGCTTGCCACAACTGGGTCGAGCGCAGGTATTCGCTGCTCGGCAGTTTGCTTGCGTGGGCGCTGAAGGCCAGGCGGCGATGGACGTGCAGGTCGTCGAAGGTGACGTCATCGAGTTGCGCCAATGGATGCTCGGGATGGCAGACGTGGAGCATGATCAGTTTGCCCAGTTGCTGGAACGCCAGTTCCTTGGGGTAGCCGGGCTGCGAAAACGCCACACCGAGTACCGCTTCGCCGCTGCTGACCAATTCGCTGACGTCGCCATACACCGGATGGCGGATGATCAGGTCGACAAAGGGGAACGCGGCTTCGAAGGCCTTGAGCACCGGCATGATCGGGCCGTACGGCGTTTCAATCGCCAGTGTCAGGCTGGTTTCGACATTGTCCGAAAGGCAATCGGCGTGGGCTTCGAAGGTCATGCAGCGTTCGAGCACGGCTTCGGCCTGCACGAGCAATTTGTGGCCGCTGGCGGTGAGGGCAGGGCTGCGGTTGCTGCGATCGAACAGGTCGACGCCAAGGTCGGTTTCGAGGTTGGCAATCGCCGCGCTGATGGTCGATTGGGTCTTGCCCAGTTGGCGCCCGGCTGCGGAGAACGATCCGCTTTTGACCACTTGGACGAACATCAACAGTTGATCGAGTGAGAAGCGCAAGCGGTGAACTCCCGGGTCGAAAATAAAGGTTTGGAGCGGCTAACGAATGCGTGATTGTGCCATCGAAAAAAACGATGGTTGCTAATTTGTTTCATCGTAATAAACGTTCAACTATGGCCCCGCGTCAAACGATCTCCGGGGCGGATCTGACTTTCAAGCGCCCCTGAGCATGCCCGCGATCTCAACAGATGCCGCACCTTCAGGAGCGTGTGAAATGACTACACAACGCATTCATCCGGTGGACGAGGTTTTGCCACTGCGACAGTTGTTCACGTTTGGCTTGCAGCATGTGCTGGTGATGTACGCGGGAGCGGTGGCAGTGCCGCTGATTCTCGGCAGTGCGATGGGGCTGACCTCGGCGCAGATCGTTTTACTGATTAACGCCAACCTGTTGACCTCGGGGGTGGCGACGTTGATTCAAACCCTTGGCTTCTGGAAGTTCGGCGCGCGGCTGCCGCTGATTCAGGGCTGCTCGTTCATAGCCCTGGCGCCGATGATCATGATCGGCAAGGAATTCGGCCTCAGTCAGATTTTCGGTGCGGTGATCGCGGCGGGCTTTATCACCATTGCGTTGGCACCGGTGTTCAGCCGCTTGCTGCGGTTTTTTCCGCCGGTAGTGATTGGCAGTCTGATCACCATTATCGGCATCTCGCTGATGCCGGCAGCGGCGATCTGGCTGGGCGGTGGCAATCCCGACTCGGCGGACTTCGGCAATCCCGCCAACCTGTTACTGGGCTTGGCCACGGTCAGCGTGACGTTGGTGATCTACGCCAAATTCAAGGGTTTCATTGGCAACCTCAGCGTGCTGATTGGCCTGTTCGTCGGCAGCCTGATCGCAGCGGCTTGCGGCATGACTCACTTCGGTCGGGTCAGCGAAGCGGCGTGGTTCGAGCTGAGTGCGCCGATGGCCTTCGGCGCGCCGGAATTCGCGCCGGTGCCGATTCTGATCATGACCCTGGCGATGCTGGTGATCATGGCCGAGACCACCGGCAACTGCCTGGCGATCGGCAAACTGACCGGCAAAGCCACCACGCAACAGACCCTCGGCAACGCATTCCGCGCCGATGGCCTATCGACCATGCTTGGTGGCTTGTTCAACAGTTTTCCCTACAACGCTTTCACTCAAAACACCGGTTTGATCGCGCTTTCGAACGTGAAAAGCCGCTTCGTCGTGGCCGCGGCCGGGGCAATCATGGTGCTGATGGGGCTGTTCCCGAAACTCGGCGCGTTGATCGCCGCAGTGCCGACGCCAGTGCTCGGTGGCTGCGCGATCGTGATGTTCGGCATGACCACGGTGGCGGGCATTCAAGAACTGTCGCGGGTGCAATTCGAGGGGACGCGCAACGGCATTATCGTCGCCGTCTCGGTGAGCGTCGGCGTGCTGCCGATGTCCTTTCCGGCGCTGTTCGAACACGTCGGCCCGACCCTGAAACTGGTGCTCGACAGCGGGATTTTCCTCGGTGCGATCACCGCCATCGTCCTCAACATCCTGCTCAACAACGATAAAAAATCCACTGAAACCATCGGCGCTGAACTGGCCGACTGACTGTTTGTTTTCAACTGCCCAGGAGTTACCCATGAATCAATTCACTCAGCTCATCCCGGCCGGCGTCAGCGAGCTTGATCTGACCTTGCTGCGCCAGACCATCGCCTTGTCCGAGGCATCGAAACAACGCGGTCGCCATCCGTTCGCGGCATTGGTGGCCGATCGCAACGGCAAGGTGATTGTCGAAGCCGGGAACAATTCGATGCCACCGGAAGGCGATCCGACTCAGCATGCCGAGTTGGTGGCGGCCGCAGCAGCGGCAAAACTGCTGTCACCGCAAGAGCTGGAACTGTGCACGCTGTACACCAGCGCCGAACCTTGCTGCATGTGCGCCGGCGCGGTGTACTGGACCGGCATCGGGCGGGTGGTTTACGCCTTGTCGGAGCATGCGTTACTGGGATTGACCGGTGACCATCCGGAGAACCCGACGTTCTTGCTGCCGTGCCGCGAGGTGTTCGCCAAGGGGCAGCGCAAGGTCAGTGTGCTGGGGCCGATGCTGGAGGGGGAGGCGGCTGAACCGCACAAGGGCTTCTGGTTGTAACCGCTTTGAAACGAAGCGCGCGTGGTGTGAGGTTGCGCTATCCAGAGACTTAAGAGTACTTGCTCGCCGAGAGGGAGAAGGTGCGAAGTTTTGGAACTGCCAGCCCTCGGCCGATGCCGAATGAGTAACCAGAACGAGGGCAAAGCAATGACTGAAGAAACAGCACAATTTCCAGAGGAAGAAGTACCTGATCAATCGACGCCGGCGCATTCCACAGAGGAAGAGCAAAAGCGCCTCAAAGATTTTAACAAGGAAGGCATCCCGCCCGGCAGCTGCTGATGGGTAGGCACTGGCTCGGGCCACGTACCTTCGGCGCGTC
Organism: Pseudomonas sp. B21-041; assembly: GCF_024748675.1. NCBI lineage: Bacteria > Pseudomonadati > Pseudomonadota > Gammaproteobacteria > Pseudomonadales > Pseudomonadaceae > Pseudomonas > Pseudomonas sp. B21-041. Next base: position 3,227,370 of record NZ_CP087175.1, on the reverse strand, counting down.
GCTTTGCGACGCGCCATGAGGCGTTGGCCTGCGCCAGTGCGGCCATCGGCGGGGATTTCAAGCGTGTGTGTCAACGCTGAGTGTCATTTGGATCAATGTTGCCTGCAGCGCGTGGAGGTTGCCAGAACATACAGAAATCTGATTTTGAATCTCGATTGTTCTTTGAGACTTCTCTTCTTCTGGCATATTCATTCTTTCGATTTTAGCCAGCTCTGCTCTGCGAGTGGCAAGTTGTTGCTGCATCTCGGCAATTTGTTTTTTTATGAGCTCGACTGCACTAATAGGCTGTTTGACCGTATTAACACCTTCTTCTCTGGAATCAATTCTAATCTTGTCGTCGCTAGTGGTTTTCTTCGTAAGTGATAGATGATTTTGCGAATCTGATTTTATGTGTTGGTTGTTCTCTGGTTTTTTCTTATAGATGGTTACGCTCATTGCACTGATTTTTGGCATGGCTAATTCTCTTGGCTTTCTCGGCTATAGGGCGTTGGGGCTATTGATCTCACACGGTTGCGCGTGAGTGCTCACTACGCCTTTTATGGTAATGAGTCTTCTGCATGTGGATATAGGAATTGTCTTGTTTTTATGCGCCATGGCTAGACGCGCAGAAACGACAAGGCTCTGAATAAATCAGAGCCTTGATATTGAAGATTGAAGAATTGAACGTGTTATTTCGATGTGTCTACGCTGGTTGAGCAAGAAAGCCGGTAATGCTCATAGTTCAAATCCTTCAGTCTTTCTGGAAGCTTGTAAGGGGCGGGGCAACTCTTGCCCTGCCACTTGATTGTGATGATGCCTTGATCTTTGGTAACAAGCGCTAACGCCTTGCCGGTGGGGTCGGAAAGCGCCAGTTGTTTACCGTCGGCGTCCATCAATACCGCTCCGAATGGAAGGGGTTTGCCCTCGGCATCGTAGAGTTCGAACTGGATCCGTCGCCCTTTGCTGCCTTCGAAGCGCGCGAGCACGACTGAACCTCGTCTCGGTACGAGTTGTTGAGTGGCGTTGTCCAACTCGATTTCACCGCCGAGATTGCGTGTATCCAACGTCACCCAGTTCACGCGATAGGGCTGTGCATTTGGAACGACGGCATAGCCGTTGAGGCCGGTTTTTACGCCGGAGTAGCTGCTGACTTCTACCCCTGACATGCCAGGCACCGCCACCAGGGCGAATGTTTCGCCCACGGTCTGGCCCATGTTGATGCCCCCCGCGTGGGCCACGATCGAGCCGGCCGCGCTCAGGTTCTGTGATTCATAACCGCTGCCTCGGCTGTAGCCCAATCCCAGATCACCCATCGCTGTGCGGGTACTCAGGCTGAGCGAGCCAGAGCGATCACCTTGCACACTGCGGCCGGTCTGTACGGAATAGTAGGTGTCACTGTCTTCAGTCAGATAACCATTGATCCCGGCTTGCGTACTGGTGCCGGCGTTCTGATGATTGCTGGAAATATAGGCACGAGGCGCGCGAGGTGTCGATCCGAGCGGGAATGAGATCGAAACGCTCAATTGAGTGTCGTGAGTGGTGTCACCGCGTGTGCCGAATTCCTCGGTTTTACTCAAACTTATGTTGTAGTTCAGGTCGCGCCAATTATTGTTGTAACCGGCAGAAAAGCTGCGCGAGCCACCGCGATCCCAATAGCGCTGATCACTGGCATTCAAGTACAGCGAGCCGTACTGGCGCGCTTCGCCCAGGGTCTGGTTGACCGTGAGGTCGGTACGGGTTTTGGCGTTACCTGCGCGCCGCGTAGCGCCGGTGCTGGTGTCCTGAACGTGGTCGGTCAGCGTGCGGTAACCCTCGGTCGAATAACGATAGGCGGCGAGGGTGAAGCTGGTATCGGTGCCGGTGAAGGTTTTTGCATAGAGCGCGCGTACGCTGCTGCCCTGGGTCGTTTTACCGAATGCCTTGCTAGACGATTGCGTGAGGTCCAGCGACATCGCGCCAATCGAAGTGTTCTTCGCCGCACCGACGGAAAGCGCCTTGAAACCATTGCTGGCCTGAATGCCGGCAATGCCTGTCAGGTTGCTGGTCAAACCGTAGGCGAAAGTACCGCCCAGGAAGGCCGGCTTGTCGTAGCCCTCGCTGTTGTTGTTGAATTTTCCGCTCGACAGGCTGTACTTCAATTGACCCTCACGCACCATCGTCGGCAAGGCGGAGAACGCCTGTCGGGTGACCTTGCGCCGACCATCCGCCTCGACAATGGTGATCTCCAGATCGCCATTGGAGCCCGATGGATAGATATCACTGATCTCGAACGGACCCGGCGGCACGTTGGTGGTGTAAAGAATGTAGTTATCCTGGCGGACCTCGATCTTCGCATTGGTTTCAGCCACGCCACGAATGATCGGCGCATAGCCGCGCTCGCTGTCTGCGCGCATGCCCTCATCAGAGGCCACCTTGACGCCTTGATAGCGCACGCTGTCGAACAGGTCTGAGTCGGAAAAGATTTCACCCGCGCTCAGTTGCCCCTTGATCGCCGTGAGGTCGCGCTGGATGAACGTGCGGTTGCTGACAAACCGGTTGGGCCGGCCGGTGGCACTGCTCAGATTGGACTCGTTGCGCAAACGCCAGGCACCGAAGTTGATGCCGTTGCGCAGACCCAGGTTATTGGAGATTTGCGTCGAGTAATCGGTTTTGCTGCGGGTGCTGCTCAACTGATAGTTGATGAATCCGGCGGCCACGCCATCGTCCCAAAGCTCTGGGTCAACATAGCCGCGCATGCCGCGTGCCATAGCAACCTGCGGCACGCTGATATTGAGGCGCAGGCGGTTGGCGTCAAAACTGAGACTGGCTTGTTCGATCATCGACGCAAGATCGTAGTGATCGGCCGGCCGTTGCTCGTCAACCAGACCTTGCTCACGCAGTTTGCGCATGTCTACGCCTAGCTGCTGTAACAATTCCAGGGTGATGCGTGGCTCGACTTTGCCGTTGAGCGGATTGGCCGCGAAATCAACGTCGCGGCGACCGACCAGCGTGCCGTTGCTGAATACGTCAACGCGATATCGGCCCGGCAGAACGCTGTTGGCATTCAACAAGGGTTGCAGATCGACCGCAGATGAACCTTCCAGAAACAAGGTATTGAACGCCTCACCCGCTACCGCGGCGGGGGCTTCGGCACCCATGGCGAATCCACAAATGGCCATATTGATGGCAAAGCACAATGGATGCAGGCAGCCCAACGCCGTTTTGTTTTTATGGCGCGCAACGTGATGCTTTACACAACTTGCAGATGTGTGGTGTTGGGAGGAAAACATGCAATTTGCCTTATCAGTCCGTGTTGCTTCAACCGGAGTCCGGAACTCGTAAATAGCTTGTGAATTGGCGGGGTGGGGCGGGGAAGTTACTGGGCGGATGCATCTTTCACGCGCTCGGCATGACTTTCGGTAGCGCTGAGTGGTGCATCGAATCGTTGTTGTGCGCCGTAATCGTTAATGGCTGAAAACGTCAGGCGCGGAGATCCAGGTGGCAACTCTTTCAAGTTGAATGAACGAACTTCGCCCGGAACGATCATTGTCGAATCAATCACCAACTCTGCTTTTTTTCCTGCAGCGACTTTCAGGTCGGCCAGCGACACATGGTAATTACTCTGGTTTTTTACTTTCAGTACCGACTTGCCAGCTTGCGTGACCAATTGCCATACAAGTTGCACCGGCGCTTGCGCGGCGTCACCGGTCAGTCCGTTCGGGCGAAAAAAAACCTTGATGCGCTGACGCACCGCCAGTTGCAGGGTGTTGACATCGGCAGCACTGGCCTGAGGGATTTCCTGCACGTTCAGCCACACCACCGACTCTTTGTCTGCAGGCATGCCCCGGCCCTCATAGAGAATCCTCAACAGTTGCTGTTGATTGGGTTCGAGTCGGGCCAGCGGTGGAGTCACCGCAAATGGCGGCGCGCTGCCAGCGGTGTCGCCGGCATCCAGCCACGATTGCGCCAGGATGGTTTGCCCGCCGTTGCGCACGGTGACGTTTGCCTCTTTGTGCGCGCCATCGAAGATGACCCGGGTGGAACTCAAGGAGATGCTGGCGAATGCCGAGTGCGTCATCAACACCCCGGCAAGCCCCAGACACAGCGGAAAATAGCGACTTAACATAGTTTTCACCGATTGATCTGGTCGGGAAGGACGAGGCACAGCGGCCCCGTCCAGGTATTGCGCGCTGCTTATTCGTATTCGAGAACGAACGGCAGAGTGGCGTTACCGGTACCTGCAGTAGCGGTGGCCTTGTCGCCGGTGGTGACGTAAGCGGCTGCGAACGACAGGGTGCCGTCGCCGCCAGTGGTGCCGTCGCCAGTCAGGCTGGTCTGTACTTTGGCTGTGGCTTCGGAGCTCAGGTCGATCAACTGGCCGTTGCTGTCCAGCAGCGCGATACCTACGCCTTTGGCCGCATCAGTACCTTGCAGCTTGAGAACTTTCTTGCCATCAACCAGGCCCGAACCGCCGTTGACGGTTGGTTTGAACAGCATCGACACCTTGGTGCCGGCGTTGCAGTTCACTTTCAGGTTGAAATCGTTGGCAGCCACGCGACCAGCACCCGGGGCAGAATCGGTGCCCATGTCTTTGATCGATACGCTGCCCATGTCCACGGCAATCATCTTGTCGTTACCCGAAGCGCCATCTACCGAGCACGCATCGTTGTTGATGACGCCGGTGAAGCTGATTTGACCGCTGCCGCCCTTGACGGCTTTAGCGGCTTCTTCTTCAGCCAGTGCACCAGTGGAGGCAGCCAGTACGGAAAGAGTGAGTACTGCGAAAGCGAACTTTTTCATGTTTATATCCGAAGTTATTGTGAAGTGCTGCATTGAAATGCCAGGCCATGTTAGGTCGGTGATAGCGATGGGTCTTTGAGATTTGTCTTAAAGCGTGACAAGTGCGAACAAGGCGGCAATATCGGAAGTGAGTATTTATATCTTCAGTCAATTTTACGGCAGGCTAAATGAGACAATTCTCAAAGTCGCACGGGTTCTGTTCGGTTACTGTTTGCGGATGCAGAAATTCTTAGTCAGTGCAAAGTTTGTGAGCGGTCTTTCTGCTTGAAAGATAATTCAGATGTTTTGCTATTAATGGCTGATAGAAAGAGGTTCCCGGTTTGTGAGCACGCTTCGAATATTGGTATTGGAAGATCACGCCTTCCAGCGCACGGCTGCGGTCAGCGCGCTTAATAGTCTGGGTTACAAAAATATCTTTCAGGCGGCTGATGGCAAAGATGCGCTGGCTGTGATCTCCCAGGCAGGGGGTGTGGACGTTGCGTTGTGTGACCTGAGCATGGCCGGGATGGATGGTTTGACCTTTTTGCGCCTGGCGAGAGAGGCCGGATTGATTCGCGCAGTGATCATCTGCAGTTCGTTGCCTGAAGACTTGTTGCGCACGGTTGATCGAATTGTCACGTTGCAGGGCCTGGAATTGCTCGGCAGTGTTGCAAAGCCGTTGATGGTCGATGTGCTGGCGCCATTGCTGGCGCGCTATCGGCCGCACAGCCAGGTCGATGTCAAAGTGGCGGAAAGTCATCTCGATCAGCCTTCGGAGAACGAAGTGCTTGAAGCGATACGTCGGCAGGAATTTCGCGCGTACTTCCAGCCCAAGTTTCATCTGCGCAGTGGTGAAGTGGATGGCGCCGAGGTGCTGGTGCGCTGGCAAAGCCCCAGTCGCGGGTTACTTTCACCGGGCATGTTCTTGCCCACGATCGAGCGTTGCGGGCTGCTTGACGAAATGTTTTTCAGCCTGCTCACGCAAGGATTGAGTCTGCAGCGTTTCGTGCAGTCCCACGGCAAACCGTTCAAGCTCGCGTTCAATCTCGACGTGACGCAGATGGCCAACCCGAATCTTGTCGATCGGATCAAGGCGCTGTTGCGCATTCACGGTGCCTCGCCAGCCGGGCTGATATTCGAGCTGACGGAAACCGGTCTGCTGCAGATGCCCGAGATCAGCATGGAAAACATGGTGCGTCTGCGCATGCTCGGCTTCAGCCTGGCAATCGATGATTTCGGTGTCGGCTATTCTTCGCTGGAGCGACTGTGTCAGATGCCGTTCAACGAAATCAAACTCGACGCCGGCTTCGTGCAGAATTTCCAGCAGGCTCGCTACAGTGCGGTCATCCACGGTGCCTTGGCCTTGGCGCGCGAGCTGGACATGCGTGTGGTGGCAGAGGGTATTGAAACCGCAGACCAGGTTCATCACCTGGCTCGACTCGGTTGCCAGTGGGGGCAGGGCTTCTTCTACGCTCGCCCCATGAATTGGGCGCATCTGGTCGATTGGCGCTTCGAGGGTCAAAAGTCGTCCTGGCGCCGCGCAATAGGTACGTCCGACCTTTGATGCGCGCTCGCGGTCTGACTTTTGGGACAAAGCCCTATTTCGTCGTGTCTTCAAAACAATCATCATGTGCCGAGAAATCAATCAGATGCACCTGAAAGCTTCGGTGATGCCCGGGATCTGCTGCGGTTGCCAAGTGCTGATGATCCTTCAACCCTCCTCATCATGGAGTTGCTCATGCATTGGTCAGTCGTGAATCCGTTACGCGTTGCCATCCTTGATGATCACTCGCTCATACGTCTGGCGATGAAATCGCGGCTGACGCGCGAAGCCGAGTTCAGTGTCGTGGGCGTGTACGGGAGCAGCGCGCAGTTGCTCGCTGGATTGCGCGAGGTCGAAATCGACCTGCTGATACTCGACTACAAGCTGCACGATGGTGAGCTGGACGGGCTCAATCTGATTCGCCTGCTGCGCAAGCAATATCCAGACATGCGCATCCTCGTCTCATCCTCTGAAGAGCGCCCGGCGGTGGTGAACATGGCGATCGGAGCGGGCGTCAGCGGATTCTTCGGCAAGTCCCAGCCAGTCGATGACCTGATCACGGGCATCCGTTGCGCAGCGTCCGGCCAGTTGTACCTGTCGCCGGCAATGGCCTTCGAGCTTGATGTGCTGCCTGCGTCGGTCGATGAACCTGCTGGTGCCAATGATGACGGCGCGGCGCACAGCGACGATTTCCTGAGCAATCCTTTGCTGTCGCCGAAAGAGAAAGAAGTCTTGCGTTGCTGCCTCGAGGGTATGGGGGTGACGCAGATTGCTTTGAAGTTCTCGCGCAGTCGCAAAACCATCAGTGGGCAAAAACAGGCCGCTTTCAAAAAGCTTGGCATTCGTGGTGATGCAGAGCTGTTCAAGTTGCAGCACAGCCTGACAGCCGACAACCAGGGATAACACGCTTATGTTTCAACTGTTGCGCGGTGTTTTGCTCGTCAGTGTGCTTTTCGTATTCGGTAGCGGGTCGTTGTGGGCAGCAGAGCCGCGCACTCTGCAGGTGTTCGGTCGATCAGACTGCAAGACGCTGCAGGTCGATCTGGGCAATGAAGACTGGAGTTGGCTGCGGCAGAAACGCAGCCTCGTATTGGGATCGGCACTTCCGGATTTCCCGCCTTATGTCATGACCGCCAGCGGTACGCGTTATGAGGGCATTGCCGCCGACATCGCCTGCATTATCGGCCAGGCCTTGCATGTCGAAGTTACCGTCAAGGCATATCCCGACCGTCGCGATGCCATGGCGGCGCTTGAACGCGGCGACATCGACATGTTGGGCAGCTCCAACAGTTTCGAGTTGATCGACGGCCTCGTCGCGCTCAGCAAGCCTTATGTCGAAGACGTGCCGGCAATGTTCATGCGCGGCGATGATCGGCGACCGATGCCGGCCAATCTGGCCGGTTTGCGTATTGCGGTTGCCGACGATTACCTGCCATCCAGTCAGCTCCATGGTTTGTATCCCAATGCCGAGTTCGTACTTTTTCCATCGAACGAGTTGGCACTGGCCGCGCTGGCGTTTGGCAAAGTCGATCTGTTTCTGGGCGATACGGTGTCCAGCAACTATCTGATCAACCTCAACTACTTCAACTATGTGCGCCTGCACTCGTTCGTCAAAACGCAAACCAACGGTTTCAGCTTTGCCCTGCGCCGAGGTAATGATCAACTGCTGCGTCTGATCGACTCGGTCATCGAGTCGATGGGTGACGGCAAGATAGCCGAAATCACCAAGCGCTGGTCCGGTGGCGGCGGGGCACTGACACCCAAACGTATTGACCTGACACCCGGCGAAGCACGCTGGCTTGAGCTGCACCCGGTCGCGCGGTTCGTGATCAATGACGATCAGGCGCCATTTGCGTTCTTTGATGGCGATGGCAACTTTGGCGGAATCGGCGCCGATCTGCTGGAACTGATTCAGCGGCGCACCGGTTTGCAGATCGATGTGGAGCGTACTGACAGTTTTTCCAGCTTGAGCACACGCCTGCTGGATGGCAGCGCCGATATCTCATTGCTGACGCCAACGGTCTCCCGTGAAGTCGGTATGCGTTTCACTCACCCATTCCTCGCCAGTCCCTTTGTGATCGTCACCGCCAAGGATGCAGGCGCGCCTTCAAGCCTGCAGGAGCTACGCGGCAAGCGCGTCGCCGTCCCCGAAAGCTCCGCGGAGCGTGAGTTGCTCAAGGATTATCCCGACATTGAAATTGTCGACAGCGAGACAGTGCTGGGTGCGCTGGCTGACGTGAAGGATGGGCGAGCGGATGCGATGATTACCACGTTGCACGGTGCGCGCTACTACATCGCTCACATCTACAGTGACAGTTTGCGCATCTCCAACATCGTCGGCATGAACAAGGGTTTCCTCGCCTTCGCCGCCCGGCGCGCCGATACCGAACTGGTCAGCATTCTGAACAAGGCTCTGCTGAGCATTCCACCCGATGAGCTGGACGTGATTCTCAACCGTTGGCGTCCCATTGCCGCGTTCTCGGGACTGTCGTGGCGCGATTACAAGGTGTTGATCTATCAAATCAGCGCTGGTGCCTTCTTGATTATCCTCGGATCGCTGGCGTGGAATTTCTATATTCGCCGGCAGATCCGCGAGCGCAGTAGGGCAGAGCGCTTGCTCGGCGATCAGCTGAAGTTCATGGGGGCGCTGATCAACGGCACGCCGCATCCCATTTACGTACGCGATCGGGAAGGTCGGCTTGTCACCTGCAATAACAATTATCTGCAGACGTTTGGCCTGTTGGAAAAAGACGTGATCGGCAAGACCGTGCTCGAAAGCGGCAAGCGCAATCGCCAGGAAGCGTTGCAATTTCACGATGACTATCTGCGCGTCATCGAGCGGGACGAACCTTACGAGGTGGATCGCACGCTGCATGTTGGTGAAACGCGGCTGATCATTTATCACTGGATCCAGCCTTATCACGACACGACGGGGGAAGTCAGAGGCGTGATCTGCGGCTGGATCGACATCAGCGAACGCCGCGAACTGATCGAGGAGTTGCGTTCGGCGAAAGAGCTGGCCGATGAGTCAAGCCGCGCCAAAACCACGTTCCTCGCGACCATGAGCCACGAGATCCGTACGCCGATGAGTGCCGTGATCGGCATGCTCGAACTCACCCTCAAGCGCGCCGAGCAGGGCCACTTCGATCGACCGGCGATTGAAGTCGCCTACGACTCGGCGAAAGGCCTGCTGGAGCTGATCGGCGATATCCTCGATGTGGTTCGCATCGAGTCTGGGCATGTCAGTCTTTCGCCCAAACGTGCCAACCTGCGCGAACTTGTGGAGTCCGTGGCGCGGGTGTTCGACGGCTTGGCCAGGCAGAAGAGTCTGGTGTTGAAGCTCGATATCGACGCCACAGTCGGCTGTGACGTACTGGTTGATCCGATGCGCTTCCAGCAGGTGCTCTCGAATCTGGTCGGCAATGCCATCAAGTTTACCGATACCGGGCATGTCAGCGTCTCGATTCGCGGCCAACGCCTTGCTGACGAACGTTTGCAGGTCGACCTCAAAGTCGAGGATACCGGCATCGGCATTTCCAGCGCTGATCTGCAGAACCTGTTCCAGCCGTTTTCGCAAGCCAATCACGGCCCCTCGAACCGGGGCGGCACCGGTCTGGGATTGGCGATTTCACGTTCGTTGTGCGAGTTGATGGGCGGGCGACTGAACATCACCAGTACGCTGGGCAAAGGCACCTGCCTGGAAGTGTCGCTGTTCTTCAATATCCTCAGTCCGCTCGGCGGCAAGGTGCTGCCTGTTTCGGTTGTCCAGGACAAGCCAGTGCCGACGCTGCGGATTCTGGTAGTGGATGACCAGAGCGCCAACCGTCTGCTGCTGACGCAGCAGCTCAGCTTTCTTGGCCAGGCGGTGCGTGATGCTGCCGATGGAGCGCAGGCATTGGCATTGTGGCGTTCGGAGCCGTTCGACATTGTGATCACGGACTGCAACATGCCGGTCATGAACGGCTACGAACTGGCCCGCACTATTCGCCAGGACGAACGCGACAGTGGTGGAGCGCGGTGTATCGTGCTGGGCTTCACAGCCAACGCGCAGCCGGAAGAAAAAGTGAAATGCCGAGAGGCGGGGATGGACGACTGTCTGTTCAAACCGATCAGCCTCAGCACCTTGTCGACCCTGCTTGCCGGCTGGGAAAAGGACGTCGAAACCGAGCCAGTTGAAAGCCCGCCTGCGGCGGGTATCAAGGAGCTGGGGTCGATTCGCGAGCGTCTGACCGAGCTCACCGGAGGCGATCTCGACATGATGAAAGAACTGCTGCGCGAGGCGCTGTCGAGTTGTGAGAAGGATCTGGAGGAGCTGCATTCGCTGATACCCGAAAGCGATCCCGGGTTGTTGGCTGACCTGGCACATCGGATCAAGGGCGCGGCGCGCATTGTCGCCGAGCATCAGGTCATCGAGGCGTGTAACGACCTTGAGGCCGAGTGCGAAGCGCCGGTCATCGATCCACTGGATATCAATCGCAGCGCGTTGAAGCTGGAGCATGCACAGGCTGATCTGATCAAGAAAATCAAACGGGTCGAGCTGTAACCGTATTGGCGCAGGGCTCTGCTGACTGGCCTTGCATTGAAGGGGGACGTTAAAGATCATTTTGCAACGGGCGATACCTTGGTTAATAACCATGGAGTTTCGCGATGATCATTCGACGTCCTTTATTGATTGCCTGTCTCTGCCTGCTGAGTTTTGACACCGTCAGCGCGGCCCAGTCTGCGCCTGTCAGCGGAGTGATTCGCTTCAGCGGACAGATCGTCGAGACAAGTTGCATGGCGAGTGGCGCCAGCCGTGCTTCTGCTTCTGTCGAGCTGCTTGATTGTCCGCAGGCGAGCACTGGTCAGATGTTCTCGGTGACCAACGTTAGTGCGGCAGGGCGGGGTGAGCCGCGCCAGCAAGTGTTCGTGAAGATGATTGCCGATACCCACGAGCAGGAAAAATATTACGACCAGCGTTTGCTGCTCACGGACAACAAGGGCCATCAGATAACGACTGGCAATTACGTCGTGACGCTGACGCTGCCTTGATGGACTGAGAAGAATGAGTTTGCGCCCCTTGTTTCAAGGTTACTGAAAACAAGGGGCGTTAATAATGAGAATTGTCTGGTTCGTATACGACCGTCCCGCGCTTCTGGCATTGCGCCGCTCGCCACCGTTGCAAAATCCCTCCCTCCAAAGACTTTGAACCAGGCCGGGCCTCGCTAGCGCGGGCTTGTCATCAAGGTGTGGTTTTCGCTCAGCGATCCCTGTGGTCATTTTGAGACAAGTCTCATATCGGCCAGGTTGGCCCCTTGGTTATTTTCTTGAAAGGAAGAATGGAGCTGCCAAAGGTGTCCGATGTTTCTTGAAAATAACCGAAGTCGATCCTTGCGGATCCTGATCGCCGATAACGACGTGCGTAGAGGTCTGTCGATTGAACAACAGTTCAACAAGCTGGGCTGTCTCAGCGTAGTGAACGTCTGTACTTATCGTGACCTGAGAGTACTGACGTATTACTGCCCCCAACGGCTCAGCCTGGTCGTCGTCAATGCTGAGTTGCTCAACGAGATGGCGATGGATCCGCTCGATTTTTTTGGGGAAAATCCGCTGATTCGTCACCTGCTGATTTTCAACCCCAGTGATGATCATCAGTGGTCGAAGACCGTCTTCAACCCGCATCCGCAACGCTGGATGCGTCTGGTCTCGAAAATCGATCTGCCGCGATTGGCGGATTTTCTGATGCTGGCCGACCCGACGCTCAAGGAGCTGGCGGAGCCGGCCTCATCCGACTCCACGCTTTCTTCGGGCGCAAACCGCTAGCTGTTGCGCCTTCGCGCGGTAATCCGCTTGTGCTTTGAGGTGCTATTGCTCAGCGCCTGCTTTGCTGCCCGCTCGTTTGCCCCATTGTCTTGAATACACTCTAAGGTAAGGCATCATGCTGCTTCGTAAACTCAATCTCGCGCCGCGTTCGGCGCTGTGTTTTGGCTTGTTCTGTCTCATGATTATCGCGATCGGATTGATCGCCTTGCAGCAAGTCGACTTGCTCAATAAGGCGGAGACCTATGTCGAGACGACCATCGTGCCGAGTATCAAGCTGCTCGGACAACTGGATCGTGAACTCATCGAAATCAAGGGCAATAACGCCCGCCTGCGCAACCCTATTGAAACCCCTGAGCGCAAGGCTCAGGCCCTGATGGACATTCAGCAATCGCGTCAGCTCATCAAAAATCATCAGCGCGCACTCATTGATCTGCTGGCAACTGACGCCGGACGTGAGGCCTTCGAGGCGTTCGCCAAAGCACAACAGGTCAATGATCAGGCGCAGGACCAATACCTTGAAACCGTGGCGAACGGGCAGCTTGAAGCGGCCATTGCGCTGTCAAAGAATCAGATGCGTGCCGCCTCGGACGGCGTGCAGGTCGCGCTCAAGAAGCTGATTGCTCTCAATGAGATCGAAGCTTATGAAGCGGGCAAGCAGGCCGACAATGTCTACGAACACACGCTGTGGATCGTCAGTGTGTTCATTATCATTGCCATCGGTGCTTCCTTGGCCCTGGCGGTGTTGTACACGCGCAGCCTGACGGTGCCGATTGCAGGCTCGCTGAGGGTGGCGGAATGCATCGCCGCCAACGATCTGAGCGAAACCATCGCGCTGGATGGCTCCGATGAGGCAGCGCAGATGCTGTCGTCGTTGGCCGCGATGCAAGCCAGTTTGCGTGATGCGCTGATCATGATCCGTGACTCGTCCACGCAGTTGGCCGAAACCTCGGAAGTCATGCACGGCGTCACCGAAGATATTTCGCGTATCACTCAACGTCAGAGTCATGAAATCGAAATGGCCGCCACCGCCGTGACGCAAATGAGTGCGGCGGTGGAGCAGGTCGCGGACAACGCCGCATCGACCTCGCAACTGACGTCGGAATCAAGCGCCGCAGCCATTGCCGGTAAAGCCCAGGTCAGCGAAACGGTCGCGGCAATCAATCTGATGGTTTCCAGCGTGCATGGCACCTCGGCAGAAGTGCAGGCGCTTTCTACGATGGCGAGCGATATCAGCAGCGTGCTGGACGTGATCCGAGAAGTCGCCGAACAAACCAATCTGCTCGCGTTGAACGCGGCCATCGAGGCGGCGCGGGCGGGGGAGGCGGGCCGCGGCTTTGCCGTGGTTGCAGATGAGGTGAGAGGGCTGGCGCAGCGTACGCAGAAATCGACCGAGGACATTGAGTCCATGGTCAGCTCCATTCAGTCGGGCACCAGCAGGGCAGTTACGTCCATGAGCCACACCCGCTCTCAGGCCGAAAGAACACTCGAGATGGCCAATATCGCCGGCGAAGTGCTGACCGACATCACTGGCTCGCTGAATCTTATCAATGAACGAAACCTGCTGATGGCGACCGCTGCCGAAGAGCAGGCTCAGGTTGCGCGCGAAGTGGATCGCAGCCTGATCAGCATTCGCGACCTGTCTTGCGAAACTGCAGAAGGCTCGAAACAGACCGCCGTTGCGTCGGCGGAGCTTTCGCAATTAGCGGCATCGCTGAATAAGTTGACCAAGGAATTCAAGCTGTAAAGAGTGAGCAGGAAGCCCTGATCACCAGGGCTTTGTTTGATCCGCGGTCAATCCTGTTGTGCAGCGGCCGCTACCTCATTTCTGTGTTGGCTGCTCGGTTTGTGCCGTCAGTTGTTCAATACAGGTGGCGAGTTGTTTTTCATAGCTTTCAAGCACCGCTTCGGCTTCAGCTTCGCGCTCATCACGCAAGCGGAAGAAGTCATCGCGACTGAGCTGGTCCGCTACGAGGCGGATATTTTGCTCGATGATCGCGCACAGTGAATCTTCATCCTCTAACGCGGCGCTGGTTTGCGCCGCGCGTTGAGTGTTTTCGAGCTCCGTCTTTGCCGTCTCGGCGGCCTTCGCCTGTTCCTTCGCGGTAAGCAGGTCAGTCTCCAGTGCCTGCTTTTGTTCTGCCAGACGCTTGAGTTCTGCGCTCATTGACTGGATGGCATCGGCTCGCTGTGTGAGCTGAATCTCCTGCTTTTGCACCACGGCCTTCAGTGGAAACAGATTGTTGAGCTCATAACCGGCGGCGACAGTCATGGCGATCAGCGCCAGTGCCAGAATCGTCAGGCAATAGATGGCGGCGTTGCTCTGGGGTTTTGGGCTATTGAGGGTATCGAGGGCTCTCACGGAATCGTTTCTCCTTTCAAGAGTGGACAGTGTAATGACCGAATTCCGTTGCGCCTTTAAGACGAGTCTTAAATTGTCTGTTGGTTATCTGCGCTGGTAAAGGATGGTGTTCAATAACGTGTCCTTTTATAGGTTTTTCCGATTTGGCTAGTTAGCTATAAATCTATGAGAATTGTCTGTTTGTTGAATAAATAAACTTTTTGCGCAAGTGCTGTTTATTTATTATCTTCTCGTTCCGATTGTGGTGATTTTGCAGCCGATTAAATATTCGCGCCATCGTCAATCATTCAGTTGTTTGCATGCAATGCAGAGTCAGAGAGAGTGCTATGAAGTTATCCCGTATATCAATTGTCGGACTCTTGTATATGCTGTCGTCAAATACAATGGCGGCGGTATGCGAATTTTATCCCGACAATTCCATGGGCGACCTCCGAGTTGTCCTTCCGGCCACGATCTCGGTGCCGCGGGACACGCCGAACGGCACGGTTATCTATGAAAGCCCAATCGTGACCCTGGGAGCCATTCCCAGTTCGTTCAGGTGCTCTGCGGTACACAATGAAGGTGTTCGCAATTCTGTGGGCGTCACCCAATCAGGCGCGCAGATTTTTCCTGTTGGAAATACCGGGATCGGCTGGCAATGGATTCGACCGCCATCGGGCAAAGCATGGAAAGGCTTTCCGGGAGACACCGACGTTGCTGGCGGTTGGGGGTGGAATGGCACTCAGCACATCTTGCGTCTTGTAAAGACGGGTGAGATTTCCGGTAGTGCGACGATACCCTCAGGCCAATTGGGGAAATTTGTCGCCGCTGAAATCGAGCCTCTGGCAATGAATACAAATGGCACGCGGGTCGTCTCACAGTCTTGCGAAACACCCGATGTGAAAGTTGATATGGGTAGTTATAACTTGAGCGATTTCCCGAAGAACGGTGCCTTTGCCAAGGAGCAATACTTTTTTCTCAGTATGAAAAACTGTCCTACCGGAATAAACAACTTCCGCTACTCCTTTTCGCCCACTGCGGGCAGCCCTGCGTGGGACGCTAATACTGGCATGGTAAATCTGAACAGTAGCTCCACTGCCAAAGGTTTGGCATTGCAGATGCGCTTCAGAGACGGGAAGCCACTCAAGCTGAATCAGAACTACATAATGAAAGCGCCTACATCGGAAGGCGGGAATGCAGCTGTAGACCTGCAAGCGCGCTTCGTGCGCATTGAACCTTCCAATGCGCAAATGAAGGCGGGCGATGCCAATGCCGAAATTGCCTTTGTCGTTGAGTATCTATGAGGCCAACAGCTTCTTTACCTTAGCCACAATCATCGCAATGTCGAAAAGCATGGCCAGGCCCACGTCGAACTTTCAAAAAAAGGCATGAGAAGCGGGTTGTCAACAATACGGAACAGGTCGACTAAGCACGAACACTATGCATGTCAATGCATAAGCGGAAAGCGGTGCCCATCAAGTGCACCGTTGTTAATCGACCATTCGACCCGTTTTAAATCAAGTCCTCGGGCTGCATGGTCAAAATGATTTTCCCGACGTTTTCGGAAGACTCCATCCGCCTATGCGCATCGGAAGCCCGTGAGAGCGCAAACGTGCTATCGACGACCGGTTCAAGGCTTCCGGCACCCTCGAAGCGATCAAGCCAGTGCTCGCGGAAACGCTTGATCATGGCGTGCTTCTCCGGTTGCGTGCGCGACTTCATCACCGTGCCGATGATTTGCAGGTGGCGGTAAAGAATGTCCTCCAGCGCCACCGTGACGTTGCCGCCACCGCCGAGAATTCCCACCTGAACCAAGCGACCGCCGCGTGCAAGGGACGCGATGTTGCGGGCGAAGTAGGGCTCACCGATAAAATCGATGATCACATCGACGCCACGACCCTGGGTTTTGTCGGCGATCACCTCAGCGAAATCCTGGGTCTTGTAGTCGATCGCCACGTCTGCGCCCAAATGCTCGACACGCGCCAACTTGCTGCCTTCGGTGGTCGCATACACCGTGGCGCCGGTGGCGTAAGCCAACTGCACCGCAGCAGATCCGACGCCGCCGGCGGCCGCATGAATCAGCACCGAATCGCCGGCCTTGAGCCGGGCCAGGTGCATCATCGCTTCATGGGCCGTGACGAAGACCTCGGGAATGGCCGCCGCGTGTACATAATCAAGCTGCGCAGGGATGTGCATGGCCATGCGGTAATCGATGCGTGCCCGCTCGGCGTAGGCGCCGCCGCCGACCACACCCATGACGCGATCTCCGACCTCGAACCCTGTCACCGCGTTACCTTTGCCGATCACTTCGCCGGCGATTTCCAAGCCGATGATCAGCGAGTCGCCGAAACCCGGATGGCCGTAGCCACCGGTCCGGTGCGTCAGATCCGCTCGGTTCACTCCGGCGGCATAGACACGTACCAGCAGGTCGTCAGGACGGACTTCAGGATCGGCGACCTCGACGAGTTCGAGGACGTCTGGCGCACCAAATTCTCTGATGTTGATGGCTTTCATTCAGTTGTTCTCCGTTTCGCTGAACGTGGCGTTGGCGATAGCAGACGCAGTGATGGCGCCAGGGAAGCCCACATAGAAAGCCAGGTGCGTGATCGCTGCCGCCAGTTCGTCTTGGGTTACACCGTTGCCAGCCGCGCGGCGTAAGTGGGCAGGCAACTCTTCCGAGTGACCAGCGGCTATCAATGCCGCCACGGTGATCAGGCTACGGTCGCGCGGGGACAGCGCCGGGTCACTCCAGATTTGCGGATAAAGCGTCGAGTCGACGAATTGCGACAGCTTTGGCGTGAACGCGCGCGCGGCTTCGCGAGGACTGCTGAAATTGAGCTTGGACATGGGCGAGTTCCTTAAACCTGGCTGATGAATTTGTGGGTCAGATAGTGCTCGATGCCTTCAATGCCGCCTTCGGAGCCGTGACCGCTTTCTTTCATGCCGCCGAACGGGAGCTCGGTCGCGACGATGCGGTATTGGTTGATGCCGATCATCCCGGCCTCTAATCCGTCGGCGACGTCAATGGCCGTGCGCGCGCTGGAGGTGAACGCGTAGGCCGAGAGTCCGTAGGGCAGGCGGTTGGCTTCTTGCAGTCCATCGGCCAGTTCATCGAACGGCATCAGCACGGCGATGGGGCCGAAGGGTTCTTCGTGCATGACGCGGGCGTTCATCGGCACATCTGCCAGAACGGTGGGCTGGAAGAAGTAGCCCTCGCCTGACAAGGCTTCGCCACCGACCAATACCCGTGCACCTTTTTCGACGGCATCGGCGACCAGTTCCTCCATTTTTGCCAATTGCCTTGGGTTGGCCAGAGGGCCGACCTGAGTATCCGGATGCAGGCCGTCACCGATTCTCAGGGCTTGGACCGCCGCGACAAAGTGATCGACAAAGGCTTGATAGGCGCCACGCTGGATCAGAAACCGAGTGGATGAAATGCACACCTGCCCGGTGCCGCGAAAGCGGTTGGCGACGCCCTCAACGGCGGCTTTTTCAATGTCGGCATCTTCGAACACCAGCACCGGTCCGTGCCCACCGAGTTCAAGGGTGATGGGCTTCACGCCTTCGGCAGCGCGTGCAGACAGCAGACGACCGATGGGCACCGAGCCGGTGAAGGTCACCTTGCGAATGATCGGCGAGGCGATCAGATGGCTGGAGACTTGATCCGGTACGCCGAAGACCACTTGCAGCACACCCTTGGGCAATCCTGCATCGTCGAGTGCACGCGCCAGGGCCAGTGCTGTGGAGGGACTTTCCTCACCCGGTTTGAGGATGACGCTGCAACCGGCGGCCAGTGCTGCCGAGAGCTTGCGTGCCGGGGTGATGGCCGGGAAATTCCACGGTGTGAATGCGGCCACTGGGCCGATGGCCTGGCGTTTGACCAGTTGCAGCACGCCTGGACGGTTGGCCGGGACCACCCGGCCATCGATACGCCGGGCGCTTTCGGCGAACCATTCGAAATACTCCGCCGCACGGGTCACTTCATCCAGGCTTTCATTCAGCGGCTTGCCTTCCTCCAGGGTCATCTGCGCGGCGATCTGCGGTGCACGCTCGAGGATCAGGTCGGCGGCACGCTTGAGGATTTTTGCGCGTTGGTCAGGCACGGTCTGGCGCCATTGCTCGAAGCTCAGGCGAGTCACTTCCAAGGCATGATCAAGGTCGCCTGCGGTGGCGAGTGGGACGCGGCCGATTTCCCGGCCGGTTGCCGGGTTGAAGACGGCGGCAGTATCGCGCCCTTCGGCACTGATCCATTCACCACCGATGAAAAGATAAAGCGGGTCGTAGGAGGTTTTCATGATGTGCCCTTCAGTTGGTTGTCAGAGATTCGTAAGAAACCCGGCGCCTGTTCAGGCGGCCTGTGCAACCAAGTCTATGGAAGGAGGGCCCATTGATTTAGACGGGCCAAAGGGAATCATTGTTGTCGCCAGAGGTAATATCGAGTGTCGAGCCGAACGTGTAGCATCCGGAAAAAATGCGCGTTATCACGGGTGAGCGTCAGATCTACAGGAAGGTCGCGATGGATAAGCTTTCGAACATGTCGGTGTACATAAAGGTTGTCGAGATGGGCAGTTTCACGGCCGTGGCCAATCATCTGGATTCCACCGTCGGTAACGTCTCGCGTGCTGTATCGGCGCTGGAAAACGTGCTCGACGCACGCCTGTTGCAACGCTCGACCCGACGCCTGTCGGTCACCGATGCCGGGCGACGGTTTTATGAGCGCTGCACGAAAATCCTCGCTGATCTGGAGAGTGCCGAAGCCGAAGCCAGCAATGCCGCGCTGGAGCCTCGGGGAACACTGCGGGTGCATTGCGTTCCTGGGCTGGCCCGGCATCTGGTCACGGGGGCGGTGCTGGAGTACCGCCAGCAATTCCCGGAGGTGACGGTGGATTTATTGCTCTCGCAACGCATGCCTAACCTGTTGGAAGACCAACTTGACGTCTCGATTCTGATCGCCCGCGCGCTCCCCGATTCGGCGTATGTCAGCCAGAAGATCGGCGTCAGCCATTGTGTGTTGGCGGCGTCGCCGGATTACCTGGCTAGGCATGCGGCCCCGGAAACACCTGAAGACCTGCGGGATCACCAGTGTCTGTTGTTGGGTACCGTGGACTATGTCCGGGATGAGTGGCAACTCAAAAGCAAGGCGGGGGACGCGACATTTGTCCCGACAGGGCCAAGTTTCAGCGTTAACGATATGGATGCGATGGCACATGCCATTCGAGAGGGCGCGGGGATTGGCTTGCTGGCCGGGTTTACGGCCATCGACGATTTGCGTTCCGGCAAGCTAGTGCGGGTTTTGCCTGACTACCATACCTATGAGCGTAACGTGTACGCCGTCTATACCTCTCGGCAGTTTGTCGATGCAAAAATCACCCGGTTTATTGAAACGCTGAAAGATCGGGTTGGCAGTCAGCTGGCAGCCACGGCCAAAGAACTGATCGATTGAAATACTGCGGAGCAAAAAGGTATTTGCGCCTCGATGAGACCACTCTCCGAGGCGCAATGATCGGCGAACAGCTGACCTAGCCCTGGCTGCAACGGCCCATGACGTTATAGGTCAGTACATGGCGTTTGCCTTGCGAATCCTGGTAGGTCATGTGCGTCGGTACCACTGCGCAAACATCCGGCACCGGGTCTTCAGAGATGACCTTGGCGACATCCAGGTGGGTACCGTAGCGATATTGCTCGACCTGTTTAGTCGTTGCAGAACCTTCCTGCGCTGCTACCACAGAGCTGAAGCCCAACAGTGCGACGATGATCATTGCCGTTTTCATGATGTGATTTCCTAAAGTAAGTGTGATGTTGCTGGCAGGACGAACTTTAGGCTTGAGGGTTTTGCGCAAACAGGCGTGAATCTGGGAAAGACTTTTATCAATTTCGAACACAATCTTGGGGTGTCTGACGCTAGGGCGTTTCACAGGGGCCGGCGAGGCGGGATGGTAACCGGGCTTGAATGCCGCGCACCCTTGGATGCGCGGCAGACTATCGTTTCGATACTCACGAAACTGTCGCGAGACGAACCTGGCTTTTACAACGCAAACGTAGTCCCCCGAGTATTCACAAACAGCGAATAGATCGAGTGACTGCTGGCCATGAACAGCCGATTCCCTTCGCGCCCGCCAAAGCACAAATTCGGGCAACGCTCTGGCAGCGATATGTGCCCGATGGCCTTGCCCTGCGGATTGAAAACGCGCACGCCGTCGAGTTTTTCCAGGTCGGCCTTGGGATCACCATTGCCGCCCCAGCCGCACCACAGGTTGCCGGCTTCGTCGCATTTGATGCCGTCGATGGCGGCATAGTCCAGCCCTTCGATGTGCTTGCGGCGCTCGCCGAGTGTGCCGTCGTCCTTCACGGCGATTGCCCAGATCAGGCGATTGGGCTTGGCGCGACCTTCGACGACGTACAGGGTTTTTTCATCAGGCGAAAAGCACAGGCCGTTGGGGCCGTTGAGGTCGTCGATGACCCGCGTGACCTTTTTGCTCTCGCCGTCGATGCGGTACACGGCGTGGGGTTGGCTCGGAGTGATCTTGTGGCCTTCGTAGTTGTTGCTGGTCTGGAAGGGCGGGTCGGTGAACCAGATCGATCCGTCACTTTTGCAGACGATGTCGTTGGGCGAGTTGAAGGGCTTGCCGTCGAAGCTGTCGGCCAGCACGGTGATCGTGCCATTGGCTTCGGTGCGCGTGACGCGCCGGCCTTCGCTGGTGGTGGTGGAGCCTTCGCAGACGATCAGACGTCCTTGGCGATCCCGGCACATGCCGTTGGAAAAGTTCGAGTGTTCGCGGTACACGCTGAAGGTGTCGGTTATTTCATCCCAGCGCATGATGCGATTATTTGGGATGTCGCTGACCAGCAAATAGCGGCCATCACCGACCCAGACCGGACCTTCGGCCCAGCGCATACCGGTGGCAAGTTTTTCAACACTGGCGTTGAAAATACGCAGATCGAGGAAGCTATCGTCGAGGATGTGAATCAGCGGATCAGGGTAGCGCTGACTCAAGGGTTCGGCGGCTTCGGCGATCCGCGTCAGTGCGGTGCTGCCAACGGTGGCGAGCGTGGCGGAAACGGCGAGGGACTTTTTCAGGAAGCTGCGGCGGGTGTTGCCTTGCGCTTGGTTGAAGCTCTCAGGTTTGGCGGACAGGCGTGAGTCCATGTAGCGATCTCCGTGGTTTTATTTTTTTTGTGGGAGACGTAGTAATACCTTGTGATAGGACATCGTACAAGTTGTTCGTTGTCTGCGAGTTGTAGGGCGCTTGTCCATAAGCGCCCTGATCGGTCAGCGGTCCAGCCAGAGCTTGATCTGCGCGCAGACGGCCTGGGTAGAAATGCCGTAACGATCATGCAGTGTCGGCAAAGCACCCGCGTCCAGAAACGCGTCCGGCAAGGCGATCTGCCTGAACGCTGGCGTGACCCCGTTACGCAGCAGCACACCAGCGACGGCCTCACCGAGACCACCAATAATCGAGCTGTTTTCTGCGGTGACCACCAAACGACCTGATTTGCGTGCTTCGGCAAGAATGGCTTGCTCATCCAGCGGCTTTATCGTCGGTACGTGCAGTACGGCGACATCCAAGCCATCGGCTTGCAGTTCCTTGGCGGCTTCCAGTGCACGCATGGTCATCAGGCCGGTGGAGATGATCAGCACATCGTTACCGGTGCGCAGGGTTTTGGCTTTGCCGATCTCGAACTGATAGCCGTACTCGTCGAGCACCAGCGGTACGTTGCCGCGCAGCAAGCGCATGTACACAGGCCCTTGATGCGCGGCGATCGCTGGTACGGCCTGTTCGATTTCCAGGGCATCGCAGGGGTCGACAATCATCAGGTTGGGCATGGCACGGAAGATGGCCAGGTCATCGGTGGCCTGGTGGCTGGGGCCGTATCCGGTGGTTAGACCGGGCAGGCCGCAGACGATTTTGACGTTGAGGTTTTCCTCGGCGATGGCCATGCAGATGAAGTCATAGGCACGCCGCGAAGCAAACACCGCATAGGTCGTGGCAAAGGGGACGAAGCCTTCACGGGCCATGCCCGCGGCTGCACTCATCAGCAGTTGTTCGGCCATGCCCATTTGATAGAAACGGTCCGGGTGGGCCTTGGCGAAGATGTGCAGGTCGGTGTATTTGGACAGGTCGGCGGACAGGCCGACGATGTCCTGGCGTTGATCAGCCAGCGCCGCCAGCGCATGACCGAAAGGCGCGGCTTTGGTGGCTTGGCCCTCAGAAGCGATGGACGCGATCATCGCCGACGTGGTCAGGCGTTTCTTGCTCGGCTCGGCAGTCGGCATGGGTGTGTTCACGGCGTTGTTCATTGGTTTTTTCCTTCTTCAAGATTGCGCAGCGCCAGGTCCCATTCGTGCTCTTCCACACGGATGAAGTGGGTTTTCTCGCGGGTTTCCAGGAAGGGCACGCCTTTGCCCATTTTGGTGTCGCAGATGATCACTCGTGGTTGGCTGCCGGAATGATTACGCGCGGCATCGAATGCGCTGACCAGCGCCTCCAGATCATTGCCGTCGACGCGCTGGGTGAACCAGCCAAACGCCTGCCAGCGATCGACGATGGGTTCGAACGAAAGGATTTCACTGGAGTGACCGTCAGCTTGCTGGTTGTTGACGTCGACGATGGCGATCAGGTTGTCGAGCTTCCAGTGCGAAGCCGACATGACCGCTTCCCACGTCGAGCCTTCGTTCAACTCGCCATCGGACAGCAGGTTGTAGACGAAGGAGGGCGAATCTTTGCGCTTGAGTCCCAGGCAGGCGCCGACCGCGATGCCCAAGCCTTGGCCCAGCGAGCCGCCGGTGATTTCCATGCCCGGGGTGTAGGCGGCCATGCCCGACATCGGCAGGCGACTGTCGTCCGAGCCGTAGGTTTCCAGCTCTTCGAGCGGGATGATCTCGGCTTCGATCAGCGCTGCGTACAGCGCAATGGCGTAGTGACCGATGGAGAGGTAGAAGCGATCGCGCTGCTCCCATTCAGGGTCTGCGGGGCGATGATTCATCGCATGAAAGTAAGACACCGCCAGCAGATCGGCAGCGCCGAGAGCCTGGCCGACGTAGCCCTGACCCTGGACCTGGCCCATGCGCAACGCATGGCGGCGAATGTTGTGCGCGCGCTCTGTCAGGCTCAGGGATGCAGCGTGTGAAAGATTAGTCGTCATGATGAAACTCCATTAACTCAACGATTGACCAGGGCGGCGGGAATGCGCAGGACCAGACTGGCGCCGAGGAACAGCACCCCCGTAATCAGGTACATGCCGATGGCGCTGGAGCCGGTCAGGGTGGTGATCCAGCCGATCAGATAAGGCGAGCAAAACCCGGCGAGATTGGCGAAGCTGTTGACCGCAGCGATGCCGGCGGCGGCAGACACCCCGCCGAGCAGCGTGGTGGGCAGCATCCAGAACAGCGACGTTGCGGACAAAATGCCGGAAGCGGCCAGGCACAGACTGAGGATCGACAGCGTTGAGTTGCCGCCCATCATCGCCGCTAGGCTTAAACCGATCGCACCGGCAATCATCGGCACGATGAGGTGCCAGCGGCGTTCGCGATGTTTGTCACCACTGCGGCCCACCAACAACATCGCGACGATGGCGCACAGGTAGGGCAGGCTGGTCATGAAACCGATGTGCAGCGGGTCGGAAACCCCCGCATTGCGCACCAGTGTGGGCAGCCAGAAGGTGATTGCGTACTGGCCCATGACCACGCAGAAGTAGATGGCCGCCAGCAGCCACAGACGGCGATCGCGAATGAACTCGCCAACCGAGGCGTGGGTGACTTTTTGCTGATCGTCTTCGGCCAGTTCGCGGGTGATCAAGGCTTTTTCTTCGTCATTCAGCCAAGTGGCCTGATGCACGCCGTCTTTCAGATAGCTCAGCACCAGCAGCCCGACGATGACGGTCGGTACCGCCTCCAGAACGAACATCCACTGCCAGCCGGCCCAACCGTGCACGCCGGCAAAGTGGTTCATGATCCAGCCGGACAGCGGACCACCGACCATGCCTGACAGCGGAATGGCGATGAACCACAGCACCGTCATGCGTGCCCGACGGTAGGACGGAAACCAGTAGGTGAGGTAGAGCAACAGGCCCGGCGCCAGACCGGCTTCGGCAATCCCCAGCAGAAAGCGCAACGCATAGAATTGCCACGCGGTTTCGACGAAGGCGAACAGCGCGGAGACGATGCCCCAGGTGATCATGATCCGCGCGATCCACACGCGCGCACCGACCTTGTGCAGGATGATGTTGCTCGGCACTTCGCAGAGGAAATAGCCGATGAAGAACACGCCGGCGCCCAATCCGTAGACCGTTTCGCTGAGGGCCAGATCGTTCATCATTTGCAGCTTGGCGAAGCCGACGTTGACCCGATCCAGATAGGCGCACAAATAGCACAGCATCAAGAACGGCATCAGGCGCCAGGCCGTTTTGCGATAGGCAGAGGAGCGCACGGTCGAAACCGCTTCGAGCGACAGGGTAGTCATGATGGTCTGATCTCTTGTTTTTATTGACCGCCAGGCCATCAGGCCCGGCTGCATCATCGATCCAGAACCGCACGGGCCGCACAGGCCCGCCCAGAAGTACTCAGTGAATCAGCATGCCGCCGTTCACATCCAAGGTGATGCCAGTCAGATAAGAGGATAAGTCGCTGGCGAGAAACAGCGCAGCGTTGGCGACGTCTTGCGCCTCACCCAAGCGACCCAGCGGAATGCCGTCGATGATGGCGTGACGGCGCTCATCCTGCATCAGGCCGCCGGTAATGTCGGTGTGGATCAGGCCCGGCGCGATGGAGTTGACGCGAATGTTGTCGGGGCCCAGTTCCCGCGCCATGGCTTTACCCAGACCCAGCACACCGGCCTTGGCCGCGCTGTAATGCGGGCCACCGAAAATGCCGCCACCGCGTTGGGCTGACACGGACGACATGCAGACGATGCTGCCGCTGGCCTGTTGACGCATAAGCGGAATCACCGCTTGGGACATGAGCAGGGTGCCGCGCAGGCTGACGTCCAGCACCTTGTCATAGTCCGAAGGACGAATGTCGAGGGTTTTGAGTGGCTGGGTGATGCCGGCGTTGTTGACGAGGATATCAATACGACCGAAGTGCTCGATGATGGTGGCAACGGCTTGCTGAACCTGTGCATCGTCCGCGACGTTAGCCGCCAGTCCCAGGTGACCTTCGCCCAACGATGCGGCGGCGTCACGCGCTGCGGAGGCATCCAGATCGAGAATGACGACACGTGCGCCTTGTTGTGCGAACGTCGTCGCAGTAGCGCGGCCGATGCCACGGGCAGATGCGGCACCGGTGATGATTGCGACTTTGCCTTGGAGAAGCATGGAGGTGTTCCTCTAATTGTTTTTATGGGTTCGGTCCGCAAAGAACCGATGACTCAGCTTGTCCTCCAGACCGGCCCTGAGCAATAACGCAAACTTCACTGGGTGCTGAAAAAAATTCAGCACTCGCCAGCGCTGTCTGCCAATGCTTGAATAGCCATAAGCCCGGCCCAAGCCACTTGCAGCGGAAAAACAATCATCATGAGTTCATCTGGCGATGCACCTGCGACCCTGCCACCCCTGAAAGCCATTCAGGCCTTTGAGCAAACGGCGCGCTTCGGCAACGTTGCCCGCGCCGCCGAATTGCTGGACTTGACCCCGTCAGCGGTCAGTCACCAGTTGGCCAAGCTGGAGGCGATGATCGGGCGTCAGCTATTTCTCAGAACAGCCAGAGGCGTGACACTGACTCCAGTGGGCGAGCAATACCTGACTGAAGTGTCCGGCATCCTGCACAGCCTGGCGGTGGCGACAGAGCGTGCCGCCAGCGATGTCAGCCTCGATTGCCTGCGGTTGCACTCGTCGCCCAGCTTCGGGCTGCTGTGGCTGATGCCGCGGCTGGAACAGTTCCGCCAGAGTCATCCCGACATCCAGCTCAATCTGTCGTGTTCTTACGAATCACTGCATTTCAGTCGCGACAAGATCGATGTCGACATCCGTCACGGCATGCCCAATTGGCCAAGTTTCGAAGTCCGTACGGTGCGCAATGAAAAGATCGCGGTTCTGGCGTCACCGAAACTGCTGCAGCAGCGCCCGATCCGCACAGTCGCGGATCTGCTCGACTGCAATCTGATCCTGTCGGAAGCGACGCTGATCAAGTGGCCGCAGCTGTTTGCTCAACATGGCCTGTCGCGCCCTGAAAAACCCTATTCACTCAGCTTTGACCGCTCCTACATGACATTGGAGGCGGCCAGCCACGGTCTTGGGTTTGCGTTGGAAAGCACGTTGCTTGCGCAGGATTATCTGGCGCGCGGCGCGTTAGTCGAAGTGACGCCAGGCTTGAGTGCCCCGATCACCGCACACCACCTGGTGTTCCCGAGAGCGCATGCCGGCTTTCCTCGGGTCAGGCGATTTCTGGAGTGGATGCAGAATGAGCTGGGGCACGACTTCAACTACTGACGGTTATGTCGGGAAGCCTGTGCCCGAATGTCGGGTATCTACTGATGTATCTCGGTCACGGACATGGTGAACACCAATTTGGATCTGCCCGCGTTGGAATAGGAGTGAGGTACATCGGTTTTCGCCACTGCCGAACTCCCGGCAGGAATGATCAGCTCTGTTTCCCCGATCATGCATTTCAACGTGCCTTTCTCTACATGGAACAGTTCAAGCGTGCCTTGAGGGTGCCCCGGTGAAGCGAACGATTCGCCTGGATGCATTTCCCAGCGCCATAACTCGATCATGTTCGGGCCGGACGTTCCTGCAAGAAGTCGCGCGGTCCCTCCAAGGTCACCGGTCCAGAGCGTAGGGATATCCTGGCTTTCGATGATATGGGCAGAGGGTGCCTCGGTCACATTGACGATGTCGGCAACCGACAGGCCGAGCGCGGCTGCGATTTTGCAAAGAATGCCGATACTGGGATTCGCGGTGCATTTTTCTATTTCAACGACCATTCCTTTGCTCACGCCTGAGCGCCGAGAAAGCTCGTCCAGCGTAATTTTCTGTGCCTTGCGGGCTTGTTTGAGTGTGCGTGCGACGGCCAGGCTGACGGCTTGAGCATCAGCACCCGGGGTAGTCGACAAACTGGCATTCATGGTCATTGATCAGGTTCATGAAAAAAGTGCTGGAATTTTCGGCCCTTAACGATCGTGGCGTCAATCGACTCACCCACTGAAGCGGAACATGGCGGTCATTATATTGACTAAATCGGTCATCGATAGATAGCATGAAACACCATTTGAATCCTGGAGGTTTTTGATGCTGTCCGTACTGCCGTTGATCGATCCAGCCGTTGCAGAACTGGCTCCGGAGTTCCGGGCCCTGAGCATTGTGGTGGAAGCTGCACCACTCACTCGTCCTGAAGTTGCTCGGGCCGCCCTGGATCATGCTTGCAAGGCTGTGCAGGCAGGTGGTCCAAGCTGGGGAGACGCTCACCTTGCCGCCTGGGCCGACGCCTTCAGAAAGTTCGGGGCCAAGCCGCAGCGCACGCCTTGTTCAGCCGAAGCGTTGCGTAAAAGGGTTTTACGTGACGGGACCTTGCCGAGCCTCGATCCCATCGTCGATCTCTACAACGCCATCAGCATCGAGTACGCCATTCCGGTGGGCGGGGAAAACATAGACGCCTATGCCGGCTCTCCGCGTCTTGTCGTCGCCGATGGCACCGAGCCGTTTGACACGATGAAAGAGGGCGTTCCTGCTGTCGAGTATCCTGATGCCGGCGAAGTTGTCTGGCGCGATGAGAAAGGCGTGACCTGCCGCCGCTGGAATTGGCGACAAGGTGTCAGAACCCGTCTCGGTGCCGATGCGCAGAACATGTGGTTCATTCTCGAGAGTTTGCCAGCGATGCCGCTTGAAGCCTTGACTGAAGCCGGGGACAAGCTGATCGCAGGTTTGCAGCAAATGATGCCCGGCGTGCAGATTGAAAGCTCGCTGATTGGCCCCGGGGCCAAATAGTCGCCAGACCACTGAACATAATGATGAGCCGCCTCGCTGGAAGAAGGGCACACGTCGGGATGCCGTTCTTGAGTTCAAAGGTTCGGAATTTGCTGCGGGCACCATTGGGTCTTAGCCAACCATCACCTCATCCAATGCCTGCTCAAGCATGCTGACCGTGCGCTCGATATTCTGCAGCTTCTCGAGCCCGAACAGCCCGAGGCGGAAGGTCTGGAAGTCCGCCGGTTCATCGCATTGCAACGGCACGCCCGCGGCTATCTGCAGGCCGTGCTGGGCAAATTTCTTGCCGTTCTTGATATCCGCATCATCGGTGTAGCTCACCACCACGCCCGGGGCCTGAAAGCCGGCTGCGGCGACGCTTTTGAAACCTCTGCCGGTCAACAGGACGCGCACCCGATCGCCCAGCGCCTGTTGTTCATCGCGGATCTTGTCGAAGCCGTACACTTGCGTCTCTTTCATCACGTCGTTGAACCGCGCGAGGGAATCGCTGGGCATGGTCGCGTGATAGGCATGTCCGCCCTGTTCGTAGGCCTGCATGATCTGCAGCCACTTTTTCAGGTCGCAGGCGAAGCTGCTGCTTTGCGTCTGTTCGATACGCTCGAGCGCCGCAGCACTGAACATCACCAGGGCGCAGCAAGGGGAGGCGCTCCAGCCTTTCTGCGGGGCGCTGATCAGCAGGTCGACGGCGCATTGGTGCATATCCACCCAAATCGTGCCGGAGGCGATGCAGTCCAGCACAAACAGCCCGCCCACTGCATGCACGGCGTCGCCGACTGCCCGCAGGTACTCGTCGGGCAGGAGGATCCCGGATGAAGTTTCAACGTGGGGCGCGAAGACCACCTGCGGTTTCTGTGCGGCGATGGCTGCCAGCACTTCGTCCAGTGGCGGCGGGGCGTAGGCTGCCTGGCGACCCGTCTCGATCGGCCGGGCTTTGAGCACCGTGGTGGCCGCCGGGATATTGCCCATATCAAGGATCTGGCTCCAGCGATAACTGAACCAGCCGTTGCGTATCACCAGGCACTGTTGGCCGGTGGCGAACTGCCGCGCCACCGCTTCCATGCCGAACGTGCCGCTGCCCGGAACCACCGCCACCGCTTCGGCGTGGTAGACCTGTTTCAGGGTCGTGGAAATGTTCTTCATCACGCCTTGAAAGGACTGCGACATGTGATTGAGCGAGCGGTCGGTGTAGACCACGGAATACTCGACCAATCCCTCGGGATCGATGCTCGGATAGAGCTTGGACATGGTGACTCCTTCGGCAGAGAGGTAAACATCATTGGCAAGCAAGTGTAGGCAAAGGGCACTGGCAAATCACGTTGGCCAAGTGGAGCCCTCTGGTTTAGTTTTGCACTCCAGGGTTTTTCTGATTTGAACTCACCGTACTGACGGATCGCACGCCCCCCATGCTTACAAACCTGTGGTATGTCGTTCTCCCATCGTCACAGCTGACTGATGGACTGATGCCGGTTAAATTGCTCGGACAACCGTTCGTTGCGTTCCGCGATGACGCGGGCGTCGCTCATGTGCTTTCAGATATTTGCGTGCATCGCGGCGGTTCACTGTCAGCCGGCAGCAAGGTCGGCAACAGCGTGCAGTGTCCCTATCACGGCTGGCGGTTTGGCGGTGATGGCGTGTGCACGCAGATACCGGCGCAGCCCGACCTGCGGATTCCCGCCAAGGCCCGCGTCGATGCCTACCCGACACTGGAGCGATACGGCTGGATCTGGGCGTTTTTAGGTGATCTGCCTGAGTCTGAGCGTCCACCCTTGCCGATGCTCGACTGGATCGACGATCCCGCCATCCGCGTGGTCTCGGGTCACTTTGACTGGCAGGCCAGTTGGGACCGGATTATCGAAAACGGTCTGGACTTCGCGCACGCACCGTTTGTCCATGGATCAACCTTCGGCGATCCGGATCATCCCGAGATTGAATCATTCGAAGTCGACAGCGATGCGTGGAGCGGCAGCGCGCAAATGCTTATGCGCAGGCCGGCACGCAAAGGGCTGCTGCGGCGTAAATCCTCCACTGAGTTTGTCAGTGTGGTGACTGTTCCGGGCTTCCATTTGTCGGGCCCATGCACAACGCTGGAACTTGAATTACCGAACGGCTGGCGGATCTACATCGTCTCGGCGCATGTTCCGATTGACGCTAACCGCACGCGCACTTGGTGGATGATGGGAAGAACGTTCCTGCGCACCCGACTGCTGGATCGCAGGTTCATTGCGAGCAATATCCGTATCTTCGAACAAGATCACGCCGTACTGAAAAACGTGCGGCCGGAACGTGTGCCGGACTCTTTTCAGCAGGAGGTTTCGCTGAAATCCGACGCGCTGCAGATTGCCTTTCGCCGAGACGTACAGGCACTGGAACAGCGCGGTTGGCGCATCGATGAAGAGCGTCTTGCGCGTACTTTCACCGGACGCAAGGCCTGCGCGATACCCAGCCCTGAACGTCGTCAGATTCGCGCTTGGGCGATTGAGCCGATTCCGCTCGTGGACATCACCCACGAATCCCAATAGTGGTGCGAGCCAGCCTGCGCTTGGCGCAGACTGGCGCAACCCCTAGCGCGTCTCACATTGCGGCGAAGGCTCGCCGCTCAGTGCATCGACCATCGGCGGATGCTCCTGCACCGCTTGACGCAAGTCTTCAGTCACCCGCAGCTCCGCACCAGTCGGCGAGAACGTCGCTGCCGCCGCAAAAGGTGCGGGATTGGCCGGAACCGGGCGTTTGCCACGGCGCCACAGGAAGAAGGTGACCATGCACAGATTGACCAGCGCAAACACCCAGAACAGACCATTGGCACCGAACGAATTCATCACCGGCGAAATCATCATCGGACTGATCGCCGAGCCCAGCGAGTTGATCAGCAGCAAGCCCTGAATCATCGGCACCAAGGCTTCGGCCGGGGCGCGGTCGGCGGCGTGGCTGACCGCGACCGGGTAAAGCGCGAACACACCACCACCAAGCAGAAACAACATCACCGCGAGCATGGTCGAGGACAACGGCACCAGAACGATCACCAGCGATAGCACCGTGCATGCCACCGTCAGAATGGTCAGCACTTGCAAGCGATCCTTGCGGTCAGACCAGCGCCCGACTGGGTATTGCAGGAGCATCGCGCCGAGAATCGTCCAAGCCATCATGCTGCCGACTTCACCGACATTCAGACCGCTGCGTTGCAGATACAGCGGCAGCAAGGTGTAGATCGCCGCGATGGTCACACCCGAGCCGAAACAGCCGACCAGCCCGGTCGGCGTCACGCCTAGCAGTTGCCGGGGTTTGAGCGGTTCAACCTGATCAAGCAATGGCGATACGCGCGGCAGAATCACGATCGGCAGCACCGACAACGAGGCGAGCATGCCGGCGACCATGAACGGTGCGCTGTCGCTCAACCCGGTGATTTTCCCTAGCGTTGCCTGACCCAGCACACCGGCGCCGTACAAGACGATCATGTACAACGCGAGCAAGCGCCCACGAATCTTCGCGTCGCCCGCCAGCAGCAACCAGCTTTCGATCACCAGAAACACGCCGACCGTGGCCCAGCCGTTGATCAGGCGCAGGGCGAACCAGCCCCAAGTGTCATAGAACAAGCCCTGCAGCAGGATGGTCACGGCGATCAGCGAGGCGAAACTGCCATAGGCGCGGATATGGCCGATGCGCAGAATCAAACGGTCATTGAACACCGCACCCAGGGTCAGGCCGATGAAGTAGGCCGATGAAACGATACCGATCATCGTGGTGGAGGCACCGGCAGCGTCCAGTCGAAGGGTGGTCAGCGACGACATGAAACCGTTGCCCAGCGCAACAATGAACAGCCCGAGCAGGGGCGCCAGCGCCATGGCCAGCAAACGCGGAGACATAAAAACCTCTAGAGGACGAACAGCGCAACGTGCGCCGCTGCGCATGCGATTGCCAAGCCGAAGTGTGTTGTGGTGCAGGCAGACACCGAGGGGGCTGCAAGAGAGCGCGGGATTCTAAGGCTTGTGCAGGATTTGCCAATAGTTGTTTGCTGCGACGTTAGGACGCAGGGGTTGCCCTTTATGCTTGTCCTGAGTGGCTGAGCAAAAAACAGCTTTTTGCCACCACCTAAGTGCTAAATTGCCGCGCGTACGATAAGTGTTCCGCAATCACGCAAGTTTCTGGAGATCAACAGCATGGAAGCCACCCGGATAGGCCGAAGAGCCGCAACACGTTACCTCGCAGTATTTGGCCTATCGCTGCTGTTCAACCCGTCAACCCCAGCCTTCGCCTTCAACCCCGACTTGCATTCGGCCTATGCACTGAAAGCAGCTCAGGCGTATCAACGCTGCCCGGGGGTGAAGTTGCCCGAACAGTTGGCGGAGGCTTTGGCGGCAGGCACTGACGCTGAGGATTCAAACCTGCTAACGCTCCCTCAACGCGCTACCAATTGGCACTTCTATAACCGCAACAAAAAACTTGAGCCATTCTGGTTCGCCAACCGAAGCCTGGACGTGATCTTTTCCAAACGTATTGAAAAGCTGAACGCGCTGCTGGTGGAACCCGGTGCCGATCCCGTTGCGGTATACGAGCAAGCGGGAAGGGTCTTGCATTACATACAGGACATGAGCGTCCCCGGCCATGTCGTGCCGGCTTACCACGCCAAGTTGCCGGGCAATCATGCCGATCCGTTTGATGAGTTCGAGAGCATTGAAGCGCTGCCATTGTTCGACTTGTCTGACGCGCAGTGTCAGGCGCTTCGTGATGAGGCGAGTAAAGCCGACGCCACCCCTCAAGGTTTTCTGGACGCCGCTGCGACAGCAACCTTGCAGGCGATTGAGCAGATAGACGCGGCCGGCAAACCTGTCGTCGACGGTGCATGGCAAGCGTATTGGGTGTATCCCGCCCGAGATACCGATGAGGCCCGCAAAGGCTGGGGCCAATACGGTAGCTGCGAATTTGCAAGGGGCGATATCAACGCTGAGTGCAAGCGTGAAGAAGAGCTTGTGGCGTTGTTTGAGCAGCAATCTCGACAGGCTCAGACAAATTCGGTGTTGATGCTTTTTTATGTGCAAAAGAAGCTGGCCGAAGCAGGCCAAACTCGACCGTGAGAACCGCTGGCGAGAACCCTTCACGCACTGGCTTTAACCTCAGCCTTAGCCACTGATTTACGATATGTCAGCAAAACGATGCCCGTGACCACAATTACCCCGCCGAGAATCTGTCCGTTGCTGAGCATCTGATCCAGCACAATCCAGCCCATCAGCAGCGTTGCCAATGGTTCGATGTTCATCACCGGCGCATTGCGCGGCATGTCGAGTCGAGGTACGGAAATGAACAAGACGATAAAACCTGTGCCGTACAGCACCACCAGAGTGGCGAGGGCCAGCCATCCGGTCGAGGTGGCGGGCAGGTTCAATCCGCCGGGAAGAGCGCCCGTCAGCCCTGCGAGGTTGACGCTGCTGAACACGATGAAAATGGTCAGCAGACTGCGCACCGAGCCGCGTACCTGAGACAGTTTGTGGTCGGTGATCCACAGCGCGCAGGCGAACACGCTGGCGGCGCAGAACGCGAGCGCGACGCCGGTCAGCCATTGCGCACTGACGTCTGTCGTGGTCGAGAGGCGCCCGGGCACGTCCAGCACAAACACCAGACCCAACAGAATCAACCCCATTAACGTCGCGGTGCGGGCGCTCGGTCGCGGACCACCCAACGCCCAGGTGAGCAATGCCAGCAGAATAGGGAATACGTTCGCCACCAGCAGGGCCAGCGCCACCGGCACCCGTGCGACAGCGGAATACAGACACAGACTCTGCGCAGTGATCAGCAACCCCAGCAGCAGTTGCCAGCGCCATGCGCCCGCCGGCAAACGCGGGCTTTGTCTTTGCCACAGCACCAGCATGGCGAGCACCAGCAAGGTCCCGCCGGAACGCATCAAAATCGCCAGCAACACTCCCGCACCATCATCAAATGCGACTCGCGCCGCCACATGATTGCCGGCAAACGCACAGCCCATGCACAACAGAATGATCACCGCCAGATAACGGGGGTAGGGTGGCGGCACGGTTTGCGTAGCGGTAGGGCGAGGCATGGCAGATCTCAGGATTGTTAGCCGTTCGAACGACTTGGTTTTTATTAGGTTATCGTACAACTAGCCCGTTTTATCGCATTCGGCGACGTCGGGCAATAGACCTGAAAGCGCACAGCTACGCATATGTTCGGCGTTAAGCCGG
The DNA here is from genome assembly GCF_024748675.1 of Pseudomonas sp. B21-041. Taxonomy (NCBI): domain Bacteria; kingdom Pseudomonadati; phylum Pseudomonadota; class Gammaproteobacteria; order Pseudomonadales; family Pseudomonadaceae; genus Pseudomonas; species Pseudomonas sp. B21-041. The sequence continues at coordinate 3,192,842 of NZ_CP087175.1, read as the reverse complement.
TTTTTTACCTATTTGACTAAGCGTAGAGATCGTACGACTTGGTAGGGCAGGGGCGCATCGGCCCCTGCTTGGATTTACACATCATGAGAGGTGGGTGGTCTGCTTCTGCTCAGGCATGAAATGGATAATCGATGTAGCCACGCTTATCCCCGCCAAAGAAGCTGCTCGGATCCGGCACGTTGAGCGCCAGGCCATCGTGCAGCCGACGCGGCAAGTCCGGGTTGGCCAGGAACGGCCGGCCAAACGCGATGATGTCGGCACGATCGGCAATCAGCGCCTGTTCGGCAGATTGCGCATCGTAGCCGCCGGCCAGGATCAGCACGCCGTTCCAGGTCTTGCGCAACAGGGCAATGATCGCGTCCCAGCGCGGGTCGAAGTTCTCGTCTTTGACTGTGCCGACCATCGCCGGCTCGACCAGGTGCAGGTAGGCCAGATTCCAATGATTGAGCGCTTCGACGAGGTGGCCGAAGGTTGCCTCCGGGGTGTCATCGCCCATGCCCATGAAGCGCCCCATCGGCGTCAGGCGTACGCCGACCCGTTCGGCACCGACTTCTTCAGCCACGGCCGCGACCACTTCCAGCAGAAACCGCGCGCGGTTCTCCACGCTGCCGCCATAGGCATCGTCACGCTGGTTGCTGTTGCTGTTAAGAAACTGGTCGAGCAGGTAACCGTTGCCGGCATGAATCTCTACACCGTCCATGCCTGCCTGCAATGCGTTGCGCGCGGCCACGCGGTAGTCCTCGACGATGCCGGCGATTTCCGCGGTTTCCAGCGCGCGCGGCACCGGCACATCACCCCAGACACCGTTACCGTTTTCGTCGACGATAAACGTCTTGCCCGGCACCGGCAGCGCGCTGGGCGCAACCGGCAGGCCAGCATCGGGTTGAAAACTGGGGTGGGACACCCGGCCGACGTGCCACAGTTGCATGAAGATCAGGCCGCCGGCCTCATGCACCGCCGCGCTGACATCACGCCAAGCGCGGACCTGCTCGGGGCTGTAGATGCCCGGCGTCCAGGCGTAACCCTGAGCCTGCCGGGAGATTTGTGTGGCCTCGGTGATGATCAGCGCGGCACTGGCCCGCTGGCGGTAGTACTCGGCGTTCATCGGCGTCGGTACATCGCCCGGTTGGCCGGCGCGTGAGCGCGTCAACGGCGCCATCGCCACGCGATGGGCGAGGGTGTAAGGACCGAGTGCGAGGGGTTGGAACAGACGACGGGTCATGGGTAGCTCCAGATTTCAATTGAAGGAATTCAAGCGCGGCAGCGGGGCCGCGAACCAGTGCCGCTAACTTAACCGCGCTCAGCGGGGCTGATAATCGGCGACCGGCGCTACGCTGTTTTGCGCGCAACGCAACGGCGCCCGTGCTCATCAGCGATGAACACGGGCGTGGCTCAGTCGGATTGGTTTGAGCGCGTGAGCGGTAGGTTCAGCCAGCGCCGGCCAGTGGCGTTGGCGACGGCGTTGCCAAGGGCGGCGGCCATCGGCCCTTGAACGATTTCAGCGGCACCGAGGAAGGGTTCTCCCGGTTGGTCGAGCAAATGCACATCGACTTTTTTCGGCAGTTGCGTGAAGCGCAGAATCGGATAACCGCTCCAGTCGTAGCTGCGAATGCCCCCCGCGTCGTAGGCGACTTTTTCGTACAGGGTCCAGCTCGCGGACTGCACGATGCCGCCCTCGACCTGATTGCGCAGGCCATCGGGGCTGACGATCTGGCCGACATCCACCGCCGTCACCACGTGATCGATGCGGATCTCGCCAGTCTGCGGATGCACGCGAAGTTTCACCGCGATGGCGCAGTAACCCATGATGTTTTTGTAGCGGGCAAAGGCGAAACCGATACCGGCGCCGGGCTCGTTGCTTTTTTGCGGCCAACCGATCTCATCACGCACACGTTCCACCACCGCGCGAGCACGCGGGTCGCTGAGATGGGCCAGACGCAAGGCGACCGCGTCGATGCCGGCCCGGATCGCCAGCTCGTCGATACTCGCCTCGATGGCGAAGATGTTGATGTGCGCACCCAGCGAACGCATGGCCGAGGTGCGAAAGGGCATCTCGGTGACGAAGGTCATGTTGATGCGCGTCGAGTTCAACTCGTACAGCGGCACCGCGTTGCGATCACCATCGCCTTCGGGCTGGGCGATCGGCACGGAGGGCGCCGAGGCGAAGGGGCGCGCGAGCAAGCGGGCCGGCAACAGACGCCCGGCGTTGACGATGCGTTCGTTGTGCGGCGTGGTCCAGAGTTCGTAGGCCCAGTCCTGCAGGCGGCCCTGGCTGAGGCCGGCGTCGACTTCGGTGACCATCGCCGAGCTATACGGCTCCCAAAGATTTTCCTGTTCGCGCATCCATTGCACGCGCACCGGCGTACCGGGCACGCGCAGGGCAATCAATGCTGCATCGGCGGCGGCATCATCTGCGCCGTTGTGGCCGTAACACCCTGAGCCTTCAGTATGAATACAGCGCACCCGCTCAGGTGGCAGGCCGAGCATTTCGGCAATGCCGGCGCGCAGCGGGTAAACGCCTTGGGTGTGGGTCCAGACGGTGAGCGTGCCGTCCTTGAACCAGGCGACTGCGCAAGACGGGCCGATCGAGCCGTGCATCAGATATTGCTTGGTGACCCGCGCCTGAAAACGCGTGTCGGCCGCGCCGTTTGGCGTGCCGCTGTGGCTGATCGGATAGCGCCGTGAGGGCAGGCGTTTGAGCAGGCCATGAATCTCGGCCGCCTCGGGAATCGCCTCGCCGCTGCTCCACTGCGCGACTTCGCTGGCACGGCGCATGGCTTTGATCGCTTGCCACTCATCACCGGCGACCACCGCCAGATAGTTGCCGTCGCGGATCACCTTGACCACGCCAGCCAGCGCTTCGATGGACGCCGCATCGAATGCTTGCAGCGTGCAGCCCGGACGAGGCGGGCGGATCACCCGCGCATGCAGCATGCCCGGCAGGCGCATGTCCTGGACGAAGGCCGCACCACCGCTGACCTTCGCCGGAATGTCGAGGCGCGGCAACGAATGGCCGATCAGTTTGAAATCAGCGGCGGCCATCGCCGGTGACTGAGCCTTGGCATATTGATGCACATCGACATGCTTGACCGCGTCGGCGTAACTCATCTGCTGGCCGGCCGGGCCTTCGATCACAGCGTCGCGGGTGCTCAGCAGTGCTGCATCAACCTGCCAACTGCGCGCGGCGGCATCGACGAGCATTTCGCGTACCTGTGCGGCGGCGTTATACAACGCGGTACCGCTGTCGAAAATACTGTGGCTGCCGGCGGTGTAGCCTTCGTTGGGTGTCAGCGCGGTGTCGGCGGTGAGTAGGTTGATCGCGGACGCCGGCACCTGCAAACGTTCGGCGGCGATTTGCAGCAGCGCGGTTTTCACCCCGGTGCCCAATTCGACCTTGCCGGTGTAGACGGTAATGCCGTCGGCGCCGATGCGGATCCAAGCGTCGAGAAACGGATTGGTGCGCAGGCTTCCGGGCAGGTCGGGGGCGAGGACCACGGTGCCGAGCGTATCGACTTCCGTATCCGCTAACACACGCCGCGCGACCGGCAGCAGGGTGAACGCCATCAGCAACGCACCACCGCGCAGGACGGCGCGTCGGCTCGGATTCAATTCATTCGACTCACTCATGTCAGGCTCCCGTTGTGCCCGGCCACCTGTTTGATCGCCTCGATGATGCGCAAGTGCGTACCGCAGCGACACAGGTTGCCAGCCATGTGCTCGCGAATGGTCGCCTCATCCGGGTGTCGATTACGCTCAAGCAACGCTTGCGCGCGCATCAGCATGCCGGCAATGCAGTAACCGCATTGCGCGGCCTGTTTCTCAATGAACGCCGCTTGCAGGGGGCCAGGATCTTCTGCGCTACCGAGGCTTTCCACGGTGCGGATTTTTTTGCCTTCGAGACCGGCGCAGGGCGTCAGGCAGGCGAACACCGGTTGATCATCGACGATCACCGTGCAGGCGCCGCACTGACCGAGACCGCAGCCGTATTTGGCGCCGTTGAGGTTCAAGTGATTGCGCAGCGCATACAGCAGCGGCATGTCCGGCTCCAGCTCAAGCGCTTGCGCGGCTCCGTTGACGTTGAGAGTGATCTGGCTCATTTCGTCTCCTGACGTAACGCTTCAATAGTGGAAGAGAGGTCGGCCCACGGTTGATCGGGGCTGGCTTGCTGACGCAGATACGCGGCCAGTGCGCCGAGTTGCGCGTTGTCGAGGCTGGCGGCGAATGCAGGCATCAGCGGACCGGGCGATCCGGGTGTGGCGGGCAAGCCTTCAAGCACGGTTTTGAGGAAATTGCGCGAGCTGGCCGCTTGCAGCGCCGAGGTGTTTTGCAACCCCGGGCGACCATCGATGGTGCGCATCGGCGCCGCTGGGCCATGGCAACCGGCGCAGGCGCTGCTGAAGAGCAGGGCGCCGGTCGAGTGGTCTGCCGGGGCATTGGCGGCGCGCTGCGCTGTTGTCTCTGTCACCGAAAGCGGGTTTTCCAAACTGAGCAGGTATTCGGCAATCGCCTCGGCCTCACTGGCGGGCAAGCGGGCCAGACTCAAGCTGACCGGACGCATCGGCCCGGCGGGTGTGCCGTGGCCATCAACGATCTCAGCGCGCAGATAGCCGACCAGTTGCTCACGACTCCACGGGTTGCTGCGCTGGCCCATGCCGACCAGCGCCGGCGCGTGCCAGCCGTCAACGCTGCCGCCCTGTAGGTATGCCGAGGACTTTTCCGCGCCGATCAGGTTCAGCGGCGAATGGCAGCCGGCGCAATGGCCCGGGCCGTCGACCAGATAACGCCCGCGATTCCACGCCTCGCTACGTCCCGCCAGAGGCGTCAGTGGCTCACCGTGCAGGAACAGCAGGTTCCAGAACGCCACCAACGGACGAATATTCATCGGGAAATTCATCTGGTTCTGCGCGGCCGGCGCGTGCACGGCGGGGCCGCTCATCAAGTAGGCATAGGCGTCGGCGATGTCTGCTGCGCTCATGCGCCGGTAGTGCACGTAGGGGAACGCCGGATAGAGCAAGTGACCATCGCGAGCAATGCCCTGACGCATCGCCCGCTCGAAGGCCGGCAGTGACCATTGGCCGATACCGGTCTCAGCGTCCGGGGTGATGTTGGTGCTGTACAGCGTGCCGAACGGCGTTACCAGCGGCAGCCCGCCGGCCAGATATTCACCGCCGGGGCGGGTATGGCAGACCGCACAATCGCCGGCCTCGACCACCCGCGCCCCGCGTTGCAATTGCGCAGTATCGAACAGCGTCGGGCGCTCGATGGGTGTAATTGCCGGACGCCACATCAACCAAACGGCACCGATCAGGCCGAGCACAGCGATGACTGCCACGCTGATCCATAGCGTTCTGGACTTCAGCAAATGGCGGTTCATGGGACGGAGAACAACGCGGCAGGCAATGGCAGAACGGATGGGATACGGATCATGACAACGCTCCTTGTAACAGCCGGGGGAGGGCGCCGCTGGGGACGACAGCGCCAGAGGCCAAAGCGTAGAGAAACCGTCTGCGCGGGAGAATCAGCGGCGCGCGCAACAGCGCGTTGCGCGAGAAGCAACGCCTGCGCCGTTGCGCCGGACGCATCACTGCGTTGCCCGCCGCGTGGATTCTGCGCATCGCCACAGGGCCGTAGCCTTGGCAGCACTTTCCTGAACTCAATGAGGTGTCATCATGCTCACAGGCAATCCGGCCGTTGCGGCGAATGCCGAACAGCCAACTTCACTGTCCGGCCTGATGGTCGCGTTCTTGGCATTTTGCTGTGGCGCGGTCGTGGCCAATCTTTATTACGCGCAGCCGATCGTCGAACTGATTGCACCGCAGATCGGACTGTCCAGCGCCAATGCCAGCTTGATCGTTTCGCTGACGCAATTTGGCTACGCACTGGGCCTGTTACTGCTGGTGCCACTGGCCGACCTGATGGAAAACCGTCGGCTGGTGGTCGGCTTCACCCTGGCGGCGAGCGTCACATTGCTGTGCGCCGGGCTGACCCATTCACCGTCGATGTTCCTGCTGTTGTCTTTACTCATCGGTCTGACCTCGGTGGCCGTGCAGATCCTTGTGCCGTTGGCGGCACACCTGGCGCCCGAGGCCAGTCGTGGCCGCGTCGTCGGCAATATCATGAGCGGTCTGCTGCTGGGTATTCTGTTGTCGCGGCCACTGTCGAGCCTGTTGGTTGAAGTGTTCGGCTGGCGCGGGGTGTTTTACAGCGCGGCGGCCCTGATGGCGGTCATCGCGCTGATCACTGCGGTGGCGCTGCCGCGTCGGCTGCCGACGCATAAAGCTTCGTATGCTGCGTTGATCGGTTCGGTGTTTGCCTTGGCCCGGCGCTATCCACTGTTGCGTCAGCGCTCGCTGTATCAAGGGTTGCTGTTTGCCAGTTTCAGCCTGTTCTGGACCCTTGCACCGATTGAACTGATGCGTCACCACGGCTTCACTCAGGCACAAGTCGCGATCTTCGCGCTGGTCGGTGCGGTGGGTGCCATTGCCGCGCCGATTGCCGGACGTCTGGCCGATGCCGGGCATGGTCGTCGCGGCACGCTGGTCGCATTGCTGCTGGCGCCGGTTTCGCTGCTGATCGCTGCGCTCCCGGGCAGCGGCTATGTCTGGTTGGTGGTGTGCGCGGTGCTGCTGGATTTCGCCGTGCAATTGAACATGGTGCTCGGCCAGCGTGAGGTGTACGCCCTCGATCCCCACAGCCGTGCGCGCCTGAACGCCGTGTACATGACCAGTATTTTCGTCGGCGGCGCGCTGGGGTCGCTGGTTGCAAGCCCGTTGTACGAGCATTTCGGCTGGAACCTGTCCGCTGTCGCGGTGGCGCTGTTGCCAGCGCTGGCGCTCGGCTTGTTCCTGGGTCGCCAGGCCGATGTCTGAACAACCGGCGAGCGCGGGCAAGCACGGTGGTACAAGACGACGGGGGAACAGTGATGCACAATCATCCGCGTTCCCTTTCGACCGGACTCCGCTTATGGACAAGTTGCTGGCACTGAAGATGTTTGTGGAAACCGTGCGCTGCGGGGGCTATTCCTCGGCAGCGCGCAAACTCGGGATATCAACGTCGTCAGTGACCCGGCAAGTCGCGGGGCTGGAACACGAGCTGGGCGCGAGCCTGCTCAATCGCACCACGCGCAACACCAGCGTGACCGTTGCCGGCCAGACCTATTTCGAAAAAGCCGTGGCGATTCTCGACGCGATTGACGAGGCCGATGCCGTCGTTGCCGATCGTGGCGCCGAAGCGCAGGGCCGTCTGCGCATCAGCGTGCCGGTGGAGTTCGGCCGGCGCCTGATTGCGCCGCACCTGAGCCGCTTGCTCGAGCGGCATCCGGGACTTGAGATCAGTCTGTCGCTGAGCGATCAGGTCAGCGACCTGCTCAGCGAGCAGATCGATGTTTCCGTGCGGCTCGGATCGTCGGTGGTCAGTGAAGACATCGTCAGCAAACGCGTGGGGCAGTTCGAACGCTGGGTGGTAGCGAGTCCGGCGTATCTGGCGCGTAGCGCAGTGCTCTGTCACCCACGGGATTTGCTGGAGCATCAATGCCTGCGTTTCGATTACGGCGCCACCCACCAGCACTGGACTTTTCAGAATGAAGACGCGCCCATTCAGCTCAATGTCCACGGGCGGCTGCAAAGTAATAATGCCGACATCCTGCGCGAAGCCGCCATCGGCGGCGGCGGGGTGACGCTGTTGGCTGACTGGCTGGTACGCGACGACGTCGCATCCGGCCGGCTGACCCGCTTGCTTGAACAGTACGAGGTCAATCCCGGCAGCGCCAGCACGTGCATCAACGCGTTGTATTTACCCAATCACCGTGGGTCCAGCCGGATCAATGTGTTTATCGACTTCCTGATGGAAATTCTCAGCCCGACGCCCGCGACCACGCCCGCTGCGTGATGCCTGCGGCTCAACGGCGCCCGGTCCGCGTACTCACATCCACCCAAACCGCCAACACCAGAATGCTGCCCTTGACGATCATCTGCCAGTAACTGTCGACGTCGAGCATCGACATGCCGTTATCCAGACTGGTGATGACCAGCGCACCGAGGAGGGCGCCGTACACCGTGCCGGAGCCGCCGCGCATGGAGGTACCGCCGATAAAGCAGGCGGCGATGGCGTCGAGTTCGCCCATGCTCCCGGCCGAGGGCGAACCGGCGGCGAGGCGCGCGGTGTTGACCACGCCGGCGAGGGCGCACATCACGCCCATGATCCCGAAAATCCACAGCTTCACCGCCTGCACATTGATCCCGGACAGGCGCGTCGCTTCCATATTGCTGCCCACGGCATAGACGCGCCGGCCGAACACGGTCTGACTGGTGACGTAACTGAACACGCCCAGCAGAATCAGCAACAACAAGACCGGCACGGGAATGCCGTCATAGCTGTTCAGCGTCTGAACGAAACCGGCGAGCACGGCGCCGATCACCAATACGCGGATGACGTCACGCACCAACGAATGCGCCGCGAGGCCGTGAAGGGCGCGATTGCGCCGCTGTTTCCAGGTCAGGAACACGGTCAGCGCGAACAGCAAAATGCCCAGGCCAGTGCCGATCGCGTGGGGCAGGTAACCCTGACCGATGTAAACGAGCTCCGGCGATACCGGTGCGATGGTCGTGCCGCCGGTAATCCCCAGCAGAATCCCGCGAAACGCCAGCATGCCGCCGAGTCCGACAATGAACGAGGGGATGCGCAGGTAAGCCGTCATGTAGCCGTTGGCGAGGCCGATCATCAGGCCACACAGGGCGACCAGACTGAGGTTGGCCAGCAGCGGAATGTGGTAGACAACATCGAGAATCGCCGCGAGACCACCGAGCAGGCCGAGTAATGAACCGACTGACAAATCGATCTCGCCGCTGATGATCACCAGCACCATGCCGCAGGCAAGAATGCCGGTAATCGACATTTGCCGCAGCAGGTTGGAGAGGTTGCGCGGGGTCAGGAATCCGCCTTCGGTCTGCCAACTGAAGAACAGCCAGATCAGCACCACGGCAAACACCAGCGCGAGCATTTTGTAGCGGGTGAACAGTTGTTTGACCTGATTCATTTACGCGGTTTTCCGATCATTATTGTTATGACTGCCAGGCTGGCTGAGGGCGGCGGCGAGTACCTGTTCCTGGGTGAGTTCATGGTTGATGAAGTCACCACGCAACTGGCCTTCGCCGATCACCAGCACGCGGTCGGAAACGCCAAGCACTTCGGCCAGTTCCGACGAGACCATGATGATCGACACGCCGGCAGCGGCCAGTGCGCCCATCAACTTGTAGATTTCGTATTTGGCGCCGACGTCCACGCCTCGGGTCGGCTCGTCGAGAATCAACACCCGGGGTTTGGCCAGCAGCATCTTCGCCAGCACGGCTTTTTGTTGATTACCCCCCGAGAGGCTGGTGATCGGCAGGAACGGGCTGGCGGTTTTGAGGTGCAGGCGCGAGATTTCCTTATCGATGCTGCCCAGTTCGGCTTCGGCATCGATGCGGGTCAGTTTCGAGTAGTTGTCCAGCACGGCGAGGGTGATGTTCTGGCCAACGCCCAGGTCCGGAATGATGCCTTGGCGCTTGCGGTCCTCCGGCACCAGGCACAGGCCGGCGTGGATTGATTTGAGCGGCGTGCGGGTGTCGATGGGATGCCCATCGAGCCAGACTTCGCCCTCATGGCGACCGGGGTAGGCGCCGAACAGCGCGGTCACCAGTTCGGTGCGGCCGGCACCGACCAGACCGGCGATACCAAGGATCTCGCCGCGTTTGAGCACGAAGGAAACGTCGTCGACCCGTTTGCGCTTGGGGTTGTCGACGTCGTAGCAGGTAATGTGCCGGGCCTCGAAAATCACCTCGCCAATATCGTGCGGCTCGGAGGGGTAGAGGTTGCTCATTTCCCGCCCGACCATCTGCGTGATGATCTGCGCAATATCCATGTCGGCCATGGCGGTGGTGGCGATGTGTTCGCCGTCGCGGATCACCGAAATGGTGTCGCACACGGCGGCGACTTCATCGAGCTTGTGCGAGATGTAGACGCAGGCCACGCCTTTGGCTTTGAGGTCGCGGATGATATCCAGCAACACCTCGATTTCCGAACGGCTCAACGCCGATGATGGCTCGTCGAGGATCAGCAGGCGGGCCTGTTTGTTCAGAGCCTTGGCGATTTCCACCAATTGCTGATAGCCGCCTCCGTACTGCGAAACCGGCAGCGACACGTTCATGTCGGGGACTTTCAGTTCGCGCATCAGCGCTTCGGCGCGGTGAATCATCGCCGGGTAATTCATCCGTCCGCCGGGTAGTGTCAGCTCGTGGCCCATGAAAATGTTTTCGGCCACCGACAGGTCGGGCACCAGCGTCAGTTCCTGGTGAATGATGACGATACCGGCGGCTTCCGTTTCGCTGATCGATTGCGCCCTGAGCGGTTGCCCGTCCCAGAGGATTTCACCGTCCCAGGCGCCGTGCGGGTACACCGCCGAGAGGATCTTCATCAGCGTGGATTTGCCGGCGCCATTCTCGCCGCACAGGCCAACGCACTCGCCGGGCCTGACCTTGATGTCGATGCCGTTCAGCGCTTTGACACCGTCGAAGGTTTTGACGATGCCGTTCATTTGCAGCAGATAGTCGGACATGGAGAGGGCTCGTATATCAAAGACTCACACACCACGAAACCTGTGGGAGCGAGCCTGCTCGCGAAGCGTCAGTTCAGACAATGCTTCGTTGACTGACACAGCGCATTCGCGAGCAGGCTCGCTCCCACAAGGGTTTTCGTATAACCGGGGATTTGTGATGGGGTCACTTCCCGGCAATTTGCGCCTTGGTGTAGAAGCCGTCCTGTTCGAGCAGGTCGATGTTGTCCTTGGTCAGCGGGGTTGGCGTGAGCAGGATGGTGTCGACTTTTTTGCTGCCGTTGTCGTACTGCGAGCTGAAGGCGGGTTTTTCGTTGCGTGCCAGTTGCACCGAAAGCTTGGCCGCTTCGGAGGCGATGAGTTTCAGCGGCTTGTAAACGGTCATGGTTTGCGTGCCGGCGATCACACGTTTGACAGCAGCAAGGTCGGCGTCCTGCCCGGAAATCGGCACCTTGCCGGCCAGTTGCTGCGCCGCCAATGCCTGAATGGCACCACCCGCCGTGGCGTCGTTGGAGGCAACGATGCCGTCGATTTTGTTGTCGTTGCGGGTCAGGGCGTTTTCAACAATGCTCAGCGCTTCGGTCGGGTTCCATTCCTTCACCCACTGCTGCCCGACGATCTTGATATCACCCTTGTCGATGGCCGGTTGCAGCACTTTCATCTGGCCTTCACGCAGGATCTTGGCGTTGTTGTCGGTGGGCGCACCACCGAGCAAAAAGTAGTTGCCCTTGGGTGCGGCATTCAGCACGCCGCGGGCCTGCATCTCGCCGACCTTTTCGTTATCGAAGGAAATGTAGGCGTCGACATCAGCGTTGAGAATGAGCCGATCATAGGACACAACTTTGATCCCGGCTTTCTTCGCTTCGGCCACCGCGTTGGTCAGCACCGTGGCGTTGAACGGCACGATGACGATGACATCGACGCCCCGGGAAATAAGGTTTTCGATCTGGGAAATTTGCTTTTGCTCGTTGGCATCGGCCGATTGCACGAAGACCTTGGCGTCCATTTTTTCTGCCGCCGCGACGAAGTAATCACGGTCACGCGACCAGCGTTCCAGGCGCAGGTCATCAATGGAGAAACCTATTTTCGGGTGGGCAGCGTCAGCCATCACCGGCAGTGACAGCAGCGCCAGGGCAGTGGCCAACAGCGTGCGTTTTACGTTCTTCATAGTGGGGCGTCCTTTTATTGTTGTTGGAAAGACACGGCCTGACGATGAGTATCGGGCTGGTAAAACTGTAGAGAATCCGCAGACGCCGCAGGCACAGATTTGTCGTGCAATTGTCACAGCGTCAAAGCGCCGGCAGATTCTCGTAGCGATCAGCGATAGAGGTAGCGGTTGACGATGTTCTCGAGCATTTCCTGGCGGCCGCTGACGGCTTGCGGGTTCAACTCGTTGGTGAACGCGTGCTCGGCCAACGACTCAAGGTTGAAGTCACCGGCCATCACCGCCTGCCCGAACGGCTTTTGCCAGCCGGCGTAGCGTTGATCCTTGAGCCGTTGCAGCTCGTCGTTCTGGACCATGGCCGCTGCGCGCTCCAGAGAAAGGGCGAGAACGTCCATGGCGCCGACGTGGCCATGGAACAGATCGATCTGATCGAGGCTTTGCCGGCGCACTTTGGAGTCGAAGTTGAAACCGCCATTCTTGAACCCGCCAGCCTTGAGGATTTCATAGGTGGCCAGGGTCATTTCTTCGACGCTGTTGGGGAACTGATCGGTGTCCCAGCCGTTTTGCGGATCACCCCGGTTGGCGTCGATGCTGCCGAAAATCCCCAGGGAGACAGCGGTCGCAATCTCGTGATGGAAGCTATGCCCGGCCAAAGTCGCGTGGTTAGCCTCGATGTTGACCTTGATTTCGTGCTCCAGCCCGAACTGCTGGAGAAAGCCGAACACCGTTGCGCTGTCGTAATCGTATTGGTGTTTGGTCGGCTCCTGCGGCTTCGGTTCGATCAGCAGGTCGCCGGTGAACCCGATCTTGTGCTTGTGCTCGACCACCATGCGCATGAAACGCCCGAGTTGTTCGCGTTCACGCTTCAAGTCCGTGTTGAGCAGGGTTTCGTAGCCTTCGCGACCGCCCCACAACACGTAGTTGGCGCCTTTCAGGCGATGGGTCGCGTTCATGGCACTGAACACTTGCGCAGCGGCGCAGGCGAACACTTCAGGATCCGGATTGCTCGCGGCGCCGGCAGCGAAACGCGGGTTGCTGAAGCAATTGGCGGTGCCCCACAACAGCTTGATCCCGCTTTGTTCCTGATGTCGCTCGAGGTGATCGACCATTTGCGCGAAATGGTTGCGGTACTCCTTCAGTGACTGGCCTTCCGGGGCGACGTCCGTGTCATGGAAGCAGTAATAGTCGATACCCAGTTTGGAGAAGAATTCGAAGGACGCGGCTGCTTTGCCGATCGCCAATTCCATGGGATCGCCGGCGTGTTGCCAAGGGCGCTTGAACGTCCCGCACCGAACACATCGGAACCCGGCCAGACGAAAGTGTGCCAGTAACAGGCGGCCATGCGCAGGTGTTCACGCATGGGTTTGCCGAGGATGAGTTTGTCGGCGTCGTAGTGACGGAAGGAGAGGGGGAATCGCTGTTTGGGCCTTCGTAGCGAATCGGCTCGACATCAGGGAAATACTGCATGGACCTTGTCCTTGTTGTTCTTGGCGGTGTCTCGATACTAGCAACGGCCCCGACCCCGCTGATTATGAAAAGCATCAACACGGAGTGCGATTTTGCGTATTGAGCTTCTTCGACCAGGCGCCTAGTCTGTGTCAATCGCCTCTGTGACAAGGGGCTCGGGACAAGCATAAAAACAATGAAAACCGTACCGCCTGTTCACCGCATCGCTCTGTTGTTCAACGGCAGCAAGATCTACGACCGTGGCATCATCAGCGGCATCGGCAACTACCTGAGCAGCACCCGTGCCTCCTGGGACCTGTTTCTCGAGGAGGATTTTCTCTGTCGTTTGAAAGGCATCGAGCGCTGGCAGGGCGACGGGATCATCGCCGACTTCGACGATCCGCTGATTGGCGAGGCGCTGGCCGATATCCAGATGCCAGTGGTAGCGGTAGGGGGCTCGTACGAGGATAAGCGCGCCTATCCGAAAGCGATTCCCTACGTCGCCACCGATAACAACGCGCTGATGACGCTGGCCTATACGCATTTGATAGAAGCAGGACTGCAACGTTTTGCCTGCTTCAGCCTGCCGGAAGCGCAAGCCAATCGCTGGGCGCAGGAGCGGGAAAAAGCCTTTCGCAAACTGATGAAACGCGACGGCCTGCACGGCGAAATCTATCGCGGCATGGGCACCAGCGCACCGCTGTGGGACAGCGCCGTCGAACAACTGATCGCCTGGCTGCAAAGCCTGCCCAAACCCATCGGCATCATCGCCGTCAGCGACGCCCGCGCGCGCCAGTTGCTGCAAGCCTGTCTGACCGCCGGGATTGCCGTGCCGGAACAGGTGGCATTGATCGGCATCGACAATGATCCGCTGACACGCAGCCTGACCCGCGTGCCGCTGAGTTCTGTTATTCAGGGCACGGAAACCATGGGCCGAACCGCTGCGCAATTACTCCACCAGATGCTGCACGGCATGCCGTCCACCGGTACGCAGATCCTGATCCCGCCGGATGCTGTGAACGTGCAGGTGTCGAGCTTGCACCAACCGTTGGGCAATCCGTACGTGATGCAGGCGCTGCTGTTTATCCGACAATATGCTTGCCAGGGCATCAAAACGGCGCAGGTGGCGGCGTATGTCGGTGTGTCGCGTTCGTCACTCGAAGCGCATTTCCGCGCCGAGCGAGGCTGCAGCGTGCACGACGAGATCCTGCGTTTCAAACTGGCAGCTGCCACCAGCGGATTGAAAAATACTGACTCGGTGATCGCCGACGTGGCGCGCAGTTGCGGGTTTAAATCTGCGCAGTATCTGCACACGGTGTTTCGCCGGGAGTTTGGCTGTACGCCGCGTGAGTATCAGCAAGGGGCAGGGATGCGCTGATGGAATACCGGAAATGAGGTTAGAGTGGGCATCAATGTCTTGATTGTTGCGTGAACAATGAATCGTCCGCTGTTCGTTTCTCTGGATGGGCCCAAAGGCACCGGCAAAACCACACTGTTGGAAGCCGTTACGCAAGTATTGAGGGCGGGCAACCAGAAAGTCATCCGGCTTTGCGAGAGAAAAAGCGATCCGTTCAGGGTGAAACCATGGCCTTGGTCAACACTCTGGCGAGAAATCCTTGCCGGGATCTGGAGTGGGCTGTGTGTCAGCGCCTCGCGGATAGCCGTCGCTGGATCTCCCAGAACGTTCTGACGAAGCAGCCGCTGGACAGCATCATCTTGATCGATCGCTGGTATCCCTCGGATGCCGCGTTTCGCCAAACCATCCCGTTTGCCGAGATTCTTCAATTGAATATGGAACGAGACGTGCGGGTGCCAGATCTGCATGTCGGCGTCGTCACCGATCCGGATATTTCATGGGCCAGGGCTGCTAACCGATCACGAGGACTGGGCGGCACTGTGATCCAGAAGCACGCAGAGCATGTGGCGTGTACGGAAATGTTCGAGCAAGCGGTCAAGGATCACGGCTGGATGTTGTGCCGTAATGAAGGAACGGTTGAGCAGGCGACGATGCTGGTGGTTTCTCGGATCTATGAGGTGCTTGGGTTGAACGTCGAAGTGGATGCCAGGCTTGGCGCTCAGGGTATCGCGTAGACCTTGAAGTTCAGTGGACACGGCCCTGCCAGGAAGGCCGTTTGGTTAGATTTTCTGGGGTTGGGCAGGGCGTTTGCTCAGGCTCTGTGAATAGCCTGATGAAGGTTTTATAGAAACAGGATGAGCAAAACCGCGACAGCCACAAAGCCATCGCGGTTGTTCTGCGTTTTAGCGGTTAGCGTCGGCCAAGCCAGCCTCGATGAAGCGAACGGAACTCTCCATAGCCTGCTGACCTTCTGGCAGCATGGTGGCGTAGAAGTGCCAGGCGTGGAACATCGCAGGCCATACTTCCAGGTTCACGCGAACTCGGTTATCAGCCAGGTGAGTTGCAAGGCGCATTGCATCGCTCAACATCAGCTCGTTCTCGCCGATCTGCACCAAGATTGGTGGAAGACCGGTGACGTCCGCGAACACAGGTGAGGCCAGAGGATGACTGGCCAATGTGTCGCCCAGGAATGCTCTGGCGAGGATGTCCAGGACAGGCTTGGAGTTCAGAGGATCCAGACCTTCACGGTTGCTCATGGAAGCACCGGTGTGTTCGAGGTTCGCCCATGGTGAGATGGAGGAGCCAACCGCAGGCAATGGAAGCCCTTTCGATTTAGCCGCGACCATGACGCTGACAACCATTGCGCCGCCAGCCGACTCGCCAGAGAACGCAATTTTGTTAGCCGGGATTTTCTGCTCAAGCAACCATTCGTAAGCGCGCAATGTGTCGTCAATAGAGGCTGGAAACTTGTGCTCAGGAGCGAGTCGGTAGTCCGGCATGTACACACGAGCACCGAGCATTTTCGCGTAGTTGCCGCCGATGCCGTGGTAGCCGTCTGGACTACCTACAATGTAGGCGCCGCCGTGGATGTACATCACGACCGCGTCGGTTTTGATCTCGTCCGGAGTAACCAGTGTGCCGGGTACGCCGCCCATGTCGACTGCTTCGAATTTAACGCCAGCTGGCGCTGGATTTTGCGCGAGCATTTTTGCGTAAAAGTCGCGGATGTCGCTCATTTTTGTGGTGGTATCGATTTCCTTAAGAACGGGTACCAGATCGCTAAGGCTATTGGCCCAGGTTTGGACGGCTGCTTGGACTTTAGTGTTCATAATGACCTCAATTGATCGTTGGGAGTGGATTAGCTAATTGAGATACTATGCTTAGTATTGGGGAATAGGGTTCCCCATAACAGGTGCTGAGCCGCCCGAACGTTGAGACTACCGAGGCCGTATGGAACTCCATAACCTGAATGATATTGCCGCGTTTGTGAGCTCGGTAAACGCTGGAAGCTTCACTGCGGCGGCAAAACAGCTTGGCCTTACGCGCTCTGCAGTGGGGAAGTCGATAGTCAGGCTCGAGGCTCGTTTACAGGTACGTTTACTGAATCGCACTACGCGCAGTTTAAGCATGACGGATGACGGCCAGGTTCTGTATGAGCGCTGTGTGGGCGTTCTTCAGGATCTGGACGACGTGGAGGATGCCCTTGCGTTTCGTCGTTCGACACCCAGTGGGCGACTGCGGATGAGTCTGCCGGTTGCGCTGGGCAGACTTCATGTCCTTCAGCACATTGAGTGCTGCCTTAAGGATTGGCCCTCCCTGAGCGTGGATATCACCTTTTCTGACAGGCTGGTCGATCTGATCGATGAGGGATTTGATTTGGCCATGCGCATCGGGCCACCGAAGGAAGATTCTCGGTTGTTGACGCGCACTGTGGCCTACCAACAAATGATTACCTGCGCTTCCCCCAAATATTTGGCTGAGCACGCCGAGCCTAAAACGCCGGAGGATTTATCCGAGCACCAGTGCCTGCATTTCGTGAGTGGTGGGAGATTGCTTCCTTGGAATTTTCGCGTGAATGGTAGCTCTGTGTCCGTTACTCATGGTGGAAGGCTACAGATGGACAGTGCTGAGTCATTACACCAGTCAGCTGTAGCTGGCCTGGGTATCGCGACTCTTCCTTCCTACGTGGTGAACGACGATTTGAGGAGCGGCAAGCTTGTTCAATTGCTCGCTGGGTATGCAGAGGCCGCAGAGCCTATTCGGGTGATCTACCCTAGCAAGCGGCACCTATCTCCAAAAATTCGACTCTTCATCGATAAGCTCGTGGAGGCTTGGTCGCCATGCCCGCCATGGGAGCATCACCTAGGGGAAGGCACTCACTCAGGTTGATCAGTGAGCGAGGTGCGTAATTGCAATTACAGAGGCAACGATGATGAATTCAACCTGGGCAGATCAAGTGGCACTTGTGAGTGGAGCGGGCAGTGAGCTTGGAATCGGTATGGCCATTGCCCATCGTCTTGGGGCTCAAGGGGCCAAGTTGATCGTCACGGCAAGCAGCGCACGCATCAATGAGCGGGTTGCGGCGTTACGTGGCGCCGGCTTCGAAGCAGTGGGTCGACCGGTCGACTTGACTCAGGAAACTCAGGTGAGTGAATTCGTCGCTTGGGCTGAGGCCGTCTGGGGCCGCATCGATATTCTTGTAAATAATGCCGGTATGGCGATGCAAGGGAGTCCAGAACAGTTCTCCGAGTTCACGAGTACGAGCCTCGAAAGCTGGAATCTTTCCATCGCTAGAAATCTGACAACTGCGTTTCTGTTAACCCAAGGGGTGTTGCCTGGGATGCGAGCGAGAGGCTATGGCCGCATAGTGAACATCAGCTCAACTACCGGCACACGGGCGAGTAATCCAGGGGAGGCTGCTTACAGTGCTGCAAAGGCGGGAATGGTAGGAATGAACATGAGTCTAGCTCTTGAGGTGGCTCATCAAGGTATCACTGTGAATTCAGTTGCCCCTGGCTGGATAGCTACAGGGTCGAGCACGCCTGATGAAGTCAAAGCCGCACGTTCTACGCCTCTCGGGAGAGCGGGGCGACCAGACGAAGTGGCCGCAGCCGTTGTATTCCTGGCTTCACCTGAAGCGAGTTACATCACAGGGGAATTGCTCGTGGTGGATGGAGGCAATTGCCTGGTTGAGAACAAAGCGGGTTAAGACATTTTAATTCCTGAGAGGGACCTCAACGTTGCCTGAACCGCGCCGCGCTGACTCACTGCTCCAGCAAAAACCGCTCAATTTCCTCAACGGTACTGCGCGCCGTTCGGGTTACGCCGATCAGTGTCGCGGAAGCGGCGCCAGTCCAGTCGCCATAACCCACCAACCACAAACGCGGTTCCTGAATCGAATGCGTACCTTTGACGGCCACGCGCCCGTCGGCGGAACACACGCCCAGTGATTCCAGATAGCCGAGGGCAGGGCGGAAGCCGGTGCACCAGATCACCGCGTCGACCGGCGTTTGCGAGCCATCAGCCCAAGTCACGCCGGTCTCGGTGAAGCGCAGGAACGGCCGAACCGCGTGCAACACGCCGCGCTCCCGTGCCTCAACGACTGGCGGCACCATCACGATATCGCCCAGGCCGCCAACCGGCTGTTCAATGACGATACCGGCCAGTTGCGCTTTCCAGCGCTCGGTGGCGCGTTCGAAGAGCACGCGTCCATCAACGTCATCGGCAAGAAACTCTGGTGGCTGCGGAGTGACCCAAGTGGCATCGGCCACTTGCGAGACTTCAGCGAGGATCTGTGCACCGGAATTGCCACCACCTACCACCAGGACTTTTTTTCCGGCAAACGGTTTGGCGTTAACGTAGTGGGCCGAATGCAATTGCTGGCCGGTAAAGGTTTCGCTGCCGGGGTAATGCGGCAGGTAAGGATGGCGCCAGGTGCCGGTCGCGCTGACCACGGTGCGGGCCAGCCAACTGCGGCCCTGGGCTTTTACGTTGAGGTGATTACCCCGACGTTCAATAGCGTTGACCCAGTAGGGCCGTGCGACAGGAAACTGGTAGCGTTGCTCATACTGGCGCAGGTAATCGAGTACGTTGTCGCGACTGGGGTAACCGTCAGTGACCGGAGGCATCATCCAACCGGCGATGGAACTCCAGGTCGACGGTGAAAACAGTCGCAGGGAATCCCAGCCATGCCGCCAAGCGCCGCCCGGTGCTGCTTCGGCATCAATAATCACAAAGGAACGCCCGGTACGGCGCAGGAAGTAAGCCACGGCGAGTGCAGACTGGCCACCGCCAATAATTGCAACATCCACGTCGGCAGGCATGGGGAATCCTTGGGTCAGCGAGGTTCAGGTTAAGTTAATACATTTGAAGCGGACGTTTGTTGATGTTGCTCAATCGGCGGCGTTGTAATGGATATGATTTAACATAATATACATTACACGTAACAAGATGTTTCGAGATCAGCCCGGTTGCACAGTGGATTTCAACCTACAGAATCGACCTGAATCCGATCCACTGCTTTTCCTTGAATTCGACGGCGCTCAACCCTCATCACGCGTCAGCTTTTCAATCAGCGTTCGATGCTGTGGAAATTGTTGCGTGAGTTTCTGCCGATCACCCATTTCCATATCGGCAAAATCAAATCCTGGCGAAACGGCTTCGCTGATCAGCCCAAATCCGTTTTCGCCTTCGAGCAACCGCGAAGCTTTCCATAGTCCACCCGGTACGTGTAATTGTAAAAGCTGTCCTGCCAGAATGTCGGCGCCCATCACCAATGTCTGCAACGAGCCGTCAGCATGAATCAGGCTGTACTCAATGGCGTCGCCCAGGTGGAAATAATGCAGGATGTCGGATCGATTGAAATGAAACTGGCCCACCGGTGATTGCTGATCCAGCAGATAGTAAATCGAGGTCATCAGATACCGTGGGCCGCTGGGGGTTTCGAGTGGGTCGCGATGATCGGCCTGATAGGTTCTGCGGAAGTAGCCACCTTCGAGGTGAGGCTGCAGATCCAATGTTCTAATAATGTCTCCAGCTTTGGCTTCACGTTTGATCATGGGCTCTTCTCCGCCGAATATGCTGCTAATTTACGTTAACTCGACTAAACGACCATTTAGTGTAGTTAAACATGAACTGCAAGCTTTCTAGTAAATATAGGGCCACGCTCGCGCCACTGCTTTTGAATTACGGACCAGGATGGGGACTAAGTTCGATTTGTGTGGTTTCAATCAAGCGCTTTGACACAATCATCGACTTGGTAGTGGCAGCGTACTTTTTGAAGTGCGGCGATTCGATATGGCTTCGGTATGCCGAATCGCTGGCGTAGATTTCGAAGAAATGAAACCAGTTCGGGCGGTCGACTTCGGCGACAGCATAGATTGATATAACGCCCGGCTCTGTTCGAGTCGATTCTGAGATCTCTTCTTGGACTGCGGCTTGATAGGCCGCAACCTGTGCAGGATCGATTTCGAGTTGCGCGATGCGCACCACCAAGCCATTTTCCTCGTCGGCCAGGGCTCGTCCTGCTAGTAATCCTGCCAATGCGACCATACCTAATAAACGTTTACCTATCATGCTTCCCCTCCTTCACTGCGGCAGCGCATACGCCCGCGCAAGGTCGATGGTGTTTTGAGTAATCGGCAATAACATCCATGGGGCAGCCTCTTGGTAAAGGGCGACGAGTTTTCCCTGTGAAGGTCTTTGTCCACCGACCGCTTCTGGCCGATTTCGTCTGTCGAGCGCTTCGAGACTGCAGACTGACAGATTAACAACGCAGGCTGAAAATCCGCTTCGTATCGCTATTTCCCACCGAGACTCCCTCCCCCATCGACGCTGATCACTTGGCCGGTAACGAAGGATGCCTCCTCGCTGAGCAGGAAGGTAATCAGCGAGGCCACTTCTGATGGCGTTCCCAGTCTCTGCATCGGAATCGTGGACAATATTTGACGCTCACCCTCACTTCCCACGGGTCGGTTTTTTCGGAAAAGCTCGGTGTCTATAGGGCCAGGTGCGACGGCGTTGACCGTAATGCCAATGGGCGCCAACTCAAGTGCCCACGTACGAGTAACTCCCACCAATGCGCTTTTTGCGGCAGCGTAAGCGGTTCTGTCCCGGGCTCCAAAAATGGCACGGCTGCAGACATTCACGATGCGCCCTGCAGAAGATCGCTTGAGAGACGGCAGGCAAGCCTGGGCGATTTGTACCGAGGCTCGGACATTCAGGTCAAAAACGTTTTGGAGTGTTTCAAGTTCAAGCGTTTCCAGGCTTTGCGGAGACGCAACGCCTGCGTTATTGACGACGGCATCAATAGAGGTTCGCTCCAGGAGTTTCTCGAGCATTTCCCTCGTTTGTTGAGCATCGGTTAAATCACAGAGCAACAGCTTTCCGGGAAAATCATCAACCGGATGCCTGGCAATGCCGACCACATTCCAGCCTGCCTGATTCAATTGAGTACTGAGCGCGAAACCGATTCCTTTGGTTGCACCAGTGACCAGTGCCGTTCGGCTGTTGTTCATGGTTACTCTCTCATCATCCGACGCCAAATCTATTGCTAACAAAGTCCACTTGAGGCGCTGAGCGGCACCAGCTGCTTTCAACGCTGCAGTCTGCCGCAACTTACTCCTCACTCGGCTCATAACTGTTCACATTGGGCACTTGCAAATGCAGGCGCCCAAGCAAGTCAACCAACGTATCAACCTCAGCCGGGGTCAATCCGCTGAGCAGGCGCGACTCTCGCTCAAGTGCAACTTTCAGCACGCGGTCATGCAATTCCTTGCCGCTGGCCGTCAATCGCACGGTGTAACGCCGCGCGTCCTTGGGATCCAGCTGACTGGTGATCCGCCCCGCCGCTTCCAGCGTCTGCAATGAACGACTAACCGCGCTCTTGTCGAGACCGATCGCCTGACAGATTCGATTGGCGGTGATGTCGGATTCAACGGCAAGCATCGAAAGCATTCGCCATTCAACCACGCCGATGCCGAAGTGTTTGCGATAGCACTGGGAGGCTCCGGTGGCGAGTTTGTTCGCCAGGAACGTCACCAGGCCAGGTACATAACGCGACAGGTTCAGTTGTGTATCGGTAGGCATCGAGAAAACACCGTAGATCGAAGATCTTGCAATTTGGTTGACACCGCAACTAAATTATCTGAGGATTCACTCAGGCTGGCATTGCGGACGATGCGCCGCATGATACGCCGTAGCACAACCTCAAAAAAATAATTAACAGGTCTTGCTTATGAACGCTCCCCAACTGTGCCCTTCCTTGGCGCCCTTGATTACCCAGCCTTTCTACTTCTTCTTGCCTGGCTGATTCGTCACCCGCAAGCCCCCTTTCGTTTTTCAGCAGCCACTTCAATGTGGAGGGAGAAGTCATGCTTCAAGTCAACGTCACCCGTAAAGTCGTTGAGGCCGAGGGTATTTGCAGTTTCGAGCTGTGCGCAGCGGACGAGCAGCCGTTACCACCGTTCAACGCCGGTGCACACATCGACATCCACATTGCCGGCGGCCTCACCCGGCAATACTCGCTGTGCAATGACTCCCGAGAGCGTCATCGCTACGTGATCGGTGTGCTGAAGGATCCCGCCTCCCGCGGTGGTTCCAACGCGATGCACGACAGCATCAGTCAGGGACAGACACTCAGCATCAGCGAACCACGCAACCTCTTCCCACTCGCCGATTCAGCGAAGCGTCACTTGCTGTTCGGCGGCGGCATTGGCATCACACCGATGTTGGCGATGGCCCATGAACTTCATCATCAAGGCGCAGATTTCGAGCTGCATTACAGCTTCCGATCCAGCGAGCGTGCCGCGTTTATCCAATACCTGAGGCAAGCGCCCTTCGCCAGCCACGTGCATTTGCATGACGACAGCGGAGAGTTCGAACAGAAACTTGATGCAACCGCCCTCCTCGCCACGCCAGACACCACAAGCCACCTTTACGTGTGTGGCCCGGCCGGCTTCATGACTTTCATCCTCGACACCGCGCAGACCGCTGGCTGGCCCGAAGATCACGTGCACAGAGAGTTCTTCGCCGCCGCACCTGTCGATGCAAGCGCTGATTCGCCTTTCGAAGTTCAGTTGGCGAGCACAGGGCAGATTTTTTACATCCCCGCCGATCGCACGGTTTTCGAAGTGCTCGATGAGGCCGGGATTGCCATCGAGTCATCGTGCGAGCAAGGCGTCTGCGGCACCTGTGTCACCGGCTTGCTCGAAGGCATTGCTGATCATCGTGATCAGTTCATGACGGCTGCAGAACACGCTGCCAACGACCGTTTCACCCCGTGCTGCTCACGTGCCAAATCGCCCCGCCTGGTATTGGATCTTTGACCTGAACCGAGCCTCGACCGCTCGCCGGAGAACATCATGACTACCGCTGACCACCCCCTTGCCCATGAAATTGCCTCGGCCACTGCGCCGAGCTTCCCCCTCGATCAATGGTACGTCGCAGCCTTGAGCCGCGAGCTGAAAGACCAACCCCTTGGCCGTACGTTACTGAACAAACCGGTGGTGCTTTTCCGCACGGCAGATAACCAGGTCGCCGCGCTAGAAGACCGCTGCTGCCATCGCGCATTGCCGCTGTCCGGCGGCACGGTGGAAGAGCGCGGTTTGCGCTGCGGTTACCACGGCCTGCTATTCAATGAAGGCGGTAAATGCATTGAAATTCCGGGCCAGGACAAGATCCCGAGCAAAGCCAAAGTCCCTGCCTACACCGTCCGGGAGCAGGATCAGATCATCTGGATCTGGTTCGGCAGCGCCGAGCATCCCGAGCCGACATTCGCGCCACCGACCTACGACGTGCACAGCAGCGGCAAATACCTGTTCGACGGTGATGTCTATCACTACGACGCGCCTTATCAACTCATCCACGACAACCTCATGGATCTCAGTCACCTGGGCTACGTCCATCTGCACACCATTGGCGGCAACGCCAGCATTCATATGAACGCGAAGATGAACGTCGATGGTGATGACTCAATGGTTCGCGTGGTTCGCCACATGCCCGATTCCGTTCCGCCGCCGACCTACACCGCGGCCTACCCGTTCAAAGGCAACATTGACCGCTGGCAGGAGATCGAATTTCACATCAATCACCTGCGCATCTGGACCGGCGCGATAGATGCGGGCACGGACGATCTGAACAACCCGGATCGAGGCGGCTTCCACATGCGTGGTTTTCACGGCGTGACACCTGAAACAGACACCACAAGCCACTATTTCTGGACCATGGCCACTAACCCTGAACATGATCCCGAGGCCGTCACAGCCAAAGTTCTGCATCAGACGCGATTGACGTTCGATGAAGACAAAGTGGTGATCGAGGCGCAGTACCAGAACATGTGCCGGTTCGGTACACGTCCGATGATTGATATTCACGTCGACGTCGGGGCCAATCGTGCCCGCAGAATCATCGAGCGGCTGCGCAATCCAACGGGTTGATTGCTTCAGAACAGTGGCGGCGGCAAACGCCGTCCACTGTGTTCAAAGCCTGCCGTTCTCTTACTGTCGTTAAAGGAATGCCTCAAACAGACCGATCACTCTTCGAAAATTGCCACCGCGCGCACAAAACCTGCCGACGCATGGCGGATCTTGTAAGGAAAGCACGACACCGTGAAGCCGCTCGCTGGCAGGGATTCGAGGTTGGCCAGTTTTTCCATTTGCCCGTAGCCGATATCGCGCCCGGCCTTATGCCCTTCCCAGATGATCGAGGCATCGCCGCTGGCAGCAAAACGCTCACGGGTGTATTTGAACGGCGCGTCCCAGCTCCAGGCGTCAGTGCCGACCACGCGCACACCACGTTCCAGCAGATACATCGTCGCTTCGCGTCCCATGCCAATGCCGGCGTCGAGATACCCGGGCTGCCCGAACAGTGCACCGGCGCGTGTGTTGATCAGCACGATATCCAGTGGTTGCAGCGTGTGCTCGATACGCGCCAACTCCGCTTCGACCTCTTCTGCCGTGACCACGTGACCGTCGGGCAAATGGCGAAAATCCAGTTTGACCCCCGGCTGCAAACACCAGTCCAGCGGCAACTCATCAATGCCAAACGCCGGCTCGCCGCCATCGGTGGTCGAGGCGTAATGCCACGGCGCGTCCATGTGGGTGCCGCTGTGGGTGGTGATCTGCAAGCGCTCGGCGGCCCACGATTCATGGCCGGGCATCTGCTCAAGCTGCAAACCCGGAAACATCGCCGCCATCTCCGGCCAGCCTTGCTGGTGGTCCATGTAATCGATTTTCGGCAACAGCGGCGGCGGATCTGTGTACGGGTTGTTATCGAGGGTCACCGAAAGGTCGACCAGACGACGTTTACGCTGGATAGGCTGTGACATGAGGCGTATCTCCGTTCAACGGCAGATGCCGAAAAGGGGCTGGGTTGAGGGCGTTGCGAATAAGCGTGGCGACGTTGCCGTCATGGCTGAAGCCGACAGCGCGGGCTTGCGGGGTTTTCAAGGGCGGCATGCGCCCAAACAGATTTTCAAGGTCAAGGTCAGCGGCAAAACTGATCAGCGCACGGCGTTGCTCGCCGTAATTCGCCGCCAGTGCATCAATGACCTGGGCAATGGACAAGTGCAGCACCGGCAGTTGCCAGACCCGCTGTTGCGCGGTGGCGTCATCCAGTTCGGCGGCGTGGATCAGGTTGTTCACGCAACAGCGCGCCGACATCCACCACGCTGTTGCTTGCGGTGATACCGGGCAGCAATACTCAGCGCACTCGGCAAAGGCCCGCATCAAGTCGCTCATGAAGGCCGAGCGCAAACCGTTGGGTTCACGCGGGCGCGCGACTATGCCCGGCAGGCGCACCGCGCGGCTGTCGACCTCACCGCGCCGACCCAGATCGATCAGCGCGCGCTCGACCATCATCTTGTGTGTGCCGTACGACAATTGCGGGTGCAGTTCAGCCTGCTCGTTCATCTTTGCCGGCAGATCAGCGCCGTACACCGCCACGCTGCTGGCATACACCAACACCGGAGGTCGCGCCTTGTTGCGCAATTGGTCAAGCAGTTCGAGGCTGGCCAGCAGGTTGACCTGATAACCCGATTCGTAATGCGCCTCCGCCGCTCCGCCGGGAATGCTGACCAAGTGAAACACCACGTCGATGCCATCGGCCAGGACACGGCGCATCAACGCCGCATCCGTCACGCTGCCGCTGTGCCGACGCAGGCGCGGGTCGTCTGGCAGGCCTTGGATATCGGTGTCCAGCACCAGCAACGAACGAATGACTTGCCCGCGCAAACTGCCGCGTGCGAGCAGACAACGCAGCAGTTCACGGCCGACAAAGCCATTGGCTCCGGTAATCAGTACACGCATGAGCGTTCCTTAGCCGTTGGCTTTGACGACGCGTTGATCGATCGCACCAAACAGTGACTTACCATCGCTGCCGGTGACGTCCATGCGCACGCGATCACCGAAGCGCATAAATCCTGTCACCGGCGCGCCCTGCTCGATCATCTCAATGGCCCGGCGTTCGGCGATGCACGCCGAGCCTACGTTGCGCTCGGCGTTCGACACCGTGCCGGAACCGATCAGCGTGCCGGCGCGCAAGCGTCGGGTCAGGGCCGCGTGAGCGATCAGCTCGCCAAAGTGAAAGTTCATCTGCGCGCCGTGCGGCTGTCCAAACCACTCGCCGTTCCACTGCACTTGCAAGGGCAAATTGACGCGGCCGTCTCGCCAGGCTTCGCCGAGTTCATCCGGGGTAATCGCCAACGGGGCAAAACTGGAGGACGGTTTGGCTTGCAGGAAACCAAACCCGGTGCGCATTTCCCGCGGAGCGAGTGCACGCAGGCTGACATCGTTGATCTGCAGGATCAGTTTGACGTGCTGTAACGCGCTTTCGGCCGAACAGCCCATCGGCACATCATCGATCAGCACGACAAATTCGCCTTCGAAATCGATGCCCTGGCTTTCGCTCGGCAGTTCGATGTCATCGTGTGCGCCGATAAAGTCATCACCGGCGCCCTGGTACATCAAGGGCGTGCGGTCAGCGCCTTCGATCGGGTCGAGGTTGAACGCCTTCTGCATCAGTGCACCGTGACTGAGAAACGCCGAGCCATCGCACCATTGGTAAGCACGCGGCAACGGTGCCATCGCCTGCGCGGGGTCGAAGGCAAAGGCTTCGCGGCAATCGTTATTTTCAAGTTCACGCGCCAGGGCTTGCAAACGCGGCTCGGCTTCAGCCCAGTTTTCGATGGCGTGCTGCAAGGTCGGCGCTACCGAACGGGCGTCCAGCGCCCGGGCCATGTCGCGCGAAACCACCACCAATCGGCCGTCACGGCTAGCGTTTTTCAAGGTTGCGAGCTTCATGATTTTTCTCCCGGGCAGTCTTGCAATTCAGCGGCGAAACGCCCGTCCAGCAGAATAAACACCATGCGCGCCATGGCCTCGGTACGGTTGCTCCACGCGTGGTTGGTGCCGCGCTGAACCACCACATCGCCGCGTTTGAGGTGGACTTCTGTATCGTCGAGCACCAGCCAGACTTCGCCTTCGGTGACGATGCCGTAATCGAGGGTTTCGGTGCGGTGCATTAGTTTGTGCCGCGAGTTCGCCTGACCGGTACCGGCATGCGTCTGGCCAATCTCGGCAAATGCGGCTGCTGCATCGGCAGCGCTGACCTGGTTCTGCACGCTGTCTGGCGGAATGTCGACGACGCGAATCACACTGCCCTGCGGGCCGGGGCTCAGTTGTAAGGGTTTGCTGGTTGGATCATCGGCATTGTCGAGCAGGGCCGGACTGCCGCTGCTGTTCCATATTTCATGAAACACCGTGCCTGGCACCGCTTGCAGTGCGAAGACGTTAGCGGTTGCTCCGAGACTGGCGACGACCGCACGGCCCTGGGCGTCATGCCCGGTGACCACGCGTTTGAAAGGGGGAAGCGCTTGCATGGAAAATCCTCGTTCAATGGCCGTTGCCGATGGAGTCGTGACCGCCGACATGGGTGCGGGTCAACAGTCCACCGAGCCTCGGTACGGACAGACAAAACAGCGCCACGACCAGTTGCAACCAACCGATCATGGCTAATGCTTGAGGCAACGCCGTGGAAGTCCCGGAAGTGATGGCGAGTACCACCAGCGGGCTGATGAACTCGCCGGCAAAAATCGCGGCGGTGAAGCACCCCGCCGCTCGCCCACGCTGAGCAAAGCCGACTTGCGCCATGATCCAGGTGATCAATGTCGGCAACATCAGGCCGATGCCCAGACCGTTGACCAAGACCGCGACCACCACCTGCGCGTGGCTGCCGGCCGCGGCCATCAACAAGCCGCCAATGCCGGCCAGGCCAAAGGCAATCAGCAACACATGCTGGCTGCGCAGGCCGCTCAACAGGCGAAAACTCAAGGCCCCGACGAGCACGCCAAGTTGATTGGCGCCCATGGTCATGCCGATCTGCTGCGGCGCATCCACGTGCAACAAGTTGAGCAAGTAGCCGGCCTGCACCGGCACGATGAACAGGCTCAGGCCCGCGAGCAGCGACAACGCATACATAGGCGTGAGTGCCCGCCATGGAAATGTGCGCGGGGCTGACACCGGCACCGTTGTCACCGGTTGCACGCGGGGTTGCGGTTCCCAGAGTTTCCACGCCATCAGCGGCAGGAAAATCAGCCCGACCGCGTACAGCGCAAACGGTGTACGCCAGTCGTCCTGTCCGAGGAAACCACCCAGTGCGATAAACACCGCAGCAGACAGAGACGTCGCGACCATTTGCAGTGCAAACAGGCGTTCACGGCGTGCGCCGCTGTAGTAGTCGCCCATCAGCGTGGTGCAGCAGGTCATGATCCCCGCCTCCGCCAGACCGATGCCGGCGCGGCTGGCGACAATCGCCAGCAGAGAATCCAGCCACAGCGGCAACACACCGCAAAGCGCGTACAAGGCCATGCTCGCCAACAACAGCGGTTTGCGTCCGAGCCGATCGGCGATGACCCCGGCGAACGGCGCCAGTAATGCAATCACCAACGCTGGCAAGGTCAGCACGATCGGCACCAGCACGGTACTGCCCGCGACCTCGGCAAAATGGGCCTGCATGCGCGGCAATACCGGTGCGAGCAATACCGCGCCGAGCACTGGCAGACAGCTGCCGAGCAGCAACAGCAACGATTGCGTCAAACCGGCGTGGCGGCCGCTGTTTTCAATTGAAGACTCAACGGCCATGACAGGTCTCCCGATGACGCGCTTGATGAACATCTACCGCCACCGCTCGCGACGGCACGGCCAGACTGATGGCCTCCTCCGGCGTTTCTGCGTCGGTGTTCGTCCGCCGTGCAGGCAGCAGGAAGTACGCCAGCGCTGGCAACAGCAGCAGCGCGCCGACCATGTTCCAGACGAACATGAACGCCAGCAGCACGCCCATGTCAGCCTGGAATTTGATCGGCGAGAAGATCCACGTGGCCACGCCAATGGCGAGCGTGATGCCAGTGAGCATCACCACTTTGCCGGTGGACACCAGTGCGCGGTAATAGGCTTCTGAAAGGCTTGCGCCCTGGCGCAGATGGCCGAGCAAGATGCTCATCACGTACAACGCATAGTCGACACCAATGCCGACACCCAACGCGATCACCGGCAACGTCGCGACCTTCACGCCGATGTTCAGCCAGACCATCAATGCTTCGCAGAGGATCGAGGTGACCATCAGCGGAATCACCGCGCACAGCGTTGCGCGCCACGAACGGAAGGTGATCAGGCACAGGACGATCACCGCGCCGTAGACCCAGAACAACATCTCGCGATTGGCTTGCTTGACCACGATATTGGTCGCCGCTTCGATGCCGGCATTGCCCGCTGCCAGGAGGAATTGCACATCATCGTTGTTATTGGCGGCGGCGAATTGCTCGACGTGCTCGACCAGCCGCGTCAGCGTTTCAGCCTTGTGGTCGGTGAGGTAGGCGTACAGCGTGAGCAGGCTGCAATCCTCGTTGTACAAGCCGCGTGGCGCACTGGCGGTGATCATGTTGAGCATCGCCTGATTGTTCTGCAGCTCGTACCACTTGGCACTGCCTTCGCTCAGACCAACCAGCATGCGTCGGTTGAGCAAGGCCAGCGAGTTGGTCGAATCCACCCCAGGCAGCGCGCGCAGTTGCCAGTCCAGCGCATCGACCTTGGCGAGGATGTCGTAACGCGCACATTGCCCGGCCGGGGTCTTGACCATCACCGCGAACAAATCACTGCTGGCGCCGTAATGCCGGGTCAAAAACGCATCGTCCTGGTTGTAGCGTGAGTCGGCCCGCAGCTCCGGTGCACCGGCATTCAGATCACCGATCTTCAATTGCAGGCTGACCACAAAACCCAATGCCGCCAGCGCCAGGCTGATGGCAATGCACAGGCTGGCCCAGCGACGTCGGGTAAACAGATCGAGAAAACGCCAGAAGCCATGACGCCGCGCGCCGGCCTGATCGTTCTGCTCGCTCTTCAGGCTAAGTTGCGCCGCTCGCGGCGTTACGCCGACATAGGACAGCAACACCGGCAGCAGAATCAGGTTGGTGAAAATCAGCACCGCCACACCGATGCTGGCGATCACCGCCAGATCCTGAATCACCTGGATCTTGATCAGCATCAGCACGGCGAAACCCACTGCATCGCAGAGCAATGCCGTCAGCCCGGCCAGAAACAGCCGTCGAAAAGTGAACCGTGCGGCAACGACCCGGTGCATGCCGCGACCGATGTCCTGCATGATGCCGTTCATTTTCTGCGCGCCGTGGCTCATGCCGATGGCGAACACCAGAAACGGCACCAGCACCGAATACGGATCCAGTTGATAGTCGAGCAACGGCAACAGACCCAGCTGCCAGACCACCGCCACCAGCGAACAGAACACCACGAGCAACGTGCTGCGCAGGCAGCGTGTGTACCAGAACAGCACGGCGGTGGTGATCAGAATCGCTACGGCGAAGAACAACAGGATCTGCTTGAGCCCGGCAATCAGGTCGCCGACCTTTTTCGCGAAACCGGTGATGTGAATGTCGATCCTGTCGTTCTGGTACTCGCTGCGCAACGCTTCCAGTTGCTCCGACAGCACCGAGTAATTCAGCGCCTGGCCGTCGGCAGTCGTCGCCAGTAACGGCACATAAATGATGCTCGAGGTTTGATCGAACGCGACCAGTTGGCCGAGTTCGTTGGAGCGCTGCACGTTGCGGCGCAAGGCCTCGAGACTGGCCGGGGTGCCAGCGTAATCGTCCGGGATCACCGGGCCGCCATCCAGGCCGTCTTCCGTCACTGCGACCCAGCGAGTTGCCGGCGTCCACAGCGACTTCATGTAG
Organism: Pseudomonas sp. B21-041; assembly: GCF_024748675.1. Lineage (NCBI taxonomy): Bacteria > Pseudomonadati > Pseudomonadota > Gammaproteobacteria > Pseudomonadales > Pseudomonadaceae > Pseudomonas > Pseudomonas sp. B21-041. The sequence continues at coordinate 3,161,548 of NZ_CP087175.1, read as the reverse complement.
GCACGGTCGACGCCGGGCAGCAGGTAAAGCTTGTCGCTCAGCGCCTGCAAGATTTTCAGATAGTCAGCGTCGTAGATATCGCCCTGGCGATTGGCGACGACGATGCGCAAGGAGTTGCCCAGACCGCTGAGTTGCTTTTGATGTTGCAGATAATTGGCGATGTAGGGTTGTTGCGTGGGAATCATCTTTTCGAAACTGGCGTTCAGCTCGACGCGCGTGGCCTGATAACCCAAGAAGAGCGTGGTCACCAGGCACACCAGCAACACCCACAACCGGTGATTGAACAAAGTGCGTTCCACGACCGAGCCGGAGCGCGGGTCGAAACTCGCCAGGCTCGCCGTGGCGTTGTCGAATGGTTTCATAACCTCACTCCGAAGCTGTAGCAGTGGGCGACGCCAAGCGCGTCACCCCGGTGAAACCGGCCAGCACCAGGCTGCCATCGGCGGCCTGCACGACGCTGGCAATCGGTTTGCCCAGCGGTTTGCCGAAAGGCTCTAGGGTGGGTGCATCACCCGAGGTGCGAAACATTGCGCCCGTCTGATTGACCAACAGCAACTGGCCGTCAGCGCTGCGGATCGCATCACTGAAGGACACCGGCATCGGTACCGGCGCGGGCACGAAGCTGTTGCCGCCGTCGGTGGAAATGAAGGCGTTGCCTTTCAGCCCTGCCGCCAGCAGCGCTCCGTCATCGCGCAGTTGCAGGGCGAAGAAACTGCCGCTGTACGGGCTGTCGAGCGCGATGAAGGATTGTCCGCCGTCCTCGGAACGGGCCACGTAGCCTTGCTCGCCAGCGATGAACCAACGCTCGCCTTGTTGCGCGATGGCATACAGGTGCGCGCCCATCGGATTGTCGATATGGCCCATCAGCGACTGCCAGCTCACGCCGCCGTCTTCGGTGGTAAAGGCGAGGCCGTAGGCGCCGACGATCAGGCCGTGACGCGCATCGGTGAACTTGAGGCTGAGAAACGGTTTGTCCGCGCCTTCGCTGACCATCCGTTCGGCGGTTTGCACGCGTGCCGTCGCTGCGTCGGGGTCAGTCGCTGTGGGCAGTTGCTCGCGTGCGGCGTGCAACTCCAGTTGCGCAGCACGGTTGCCGTCCAGCTGCAAAGCCCATTTTTCACCACCGTCATGGGAGACCAGCACCGCACCGGCATGACCGACCGCCCAGCCCGTGTTCGCATCGACAAATTGCACCGCCGTAAGGCTGACGGACACCGGCACCTGCGCCTGCCGCCAATTGATGCCGTTGTCGTCGGAGAGCAAGACGATGCCGCGTTCGCCGACCGCCACCAACCGCGCACCTGCCCGCGCCAGATCAAGCAAGACCGCTTGCCGGGCCTGTGGCGCGCGCATCGCCGGGGTGTGCAATACATCGCCGACGGCAGCGGCCTGAGCCTGGCTTACGGGTAATACGCAAGGCAGCGCCAGCAGCGCTAACAACCGCCCGAGCACCTGACAGATTCTATTCATACCGACCTCGAAACCACCTGTGAAACCGGATCGCCACACCTGTCGCGATCCGGCCCGATTCAACGAACCCCGGCACCCGCCATCGCCGCCGGCGAGAATTCAGACGCCTTGTAGCGATCGACCACGCCATATTGCTCAGGCAGGCCGGTGTAGACGTTCTGGATAAACCAGGCGCCGGAGGTCAGGTCGTAGAAACCCGAAGACAGCTGCGCCTGCGCTGGCAGATCCGGCAGCACGGCGGGCAGCGACCACAAGGTTTTGGCGAGTTGGCCGTTGGCGTCCCAGCGATCGCCGAGCATGGCCTGCCAGGTGTCTTCGTCGAGGTAGTAGCGGCCCTTCGGCAACTGGTGACGCTTGCCCGGCGCGAGTTCGGCGTCCACCACCCACACGCGATGCAATTCCCAGCGCACGTAATCAGGGTTCATGTGGTGAGCCAGAAACAGGTCTTCCGGTTTGCCGGCGGTCAGGACTTTGTTGGTGTTGTAAGGGATGTACATTTCCTGCTTGCCGACCAGCTTCCAGTCGAAGCGATCGATGCGTCCCTGGAACACGCTCAACTCATCGAACGACATCACCCCGGCGGTGGCCGGCGTCGGTGTGTCGCAGCAGGCATTCGGCAACTTGCGCACGCGGCGCTGGCCGGTCAGATAGACGTGGGCCTGGGACTTGTCGCCGTTGATATTGGTGCGCCCCATGATTTGCTCACCGGCACGCAACGGCGGGCCGACGTTAAGCAGGCGGAACAGCCAGTAATCACCGGCGAAACTTTCCGGCGTGCCGTCCTGGTAGTAATACGGCATGTCCTGGATCGCCTGGCCGTCGGTGGTCATCACCTGTTTGCCGTCTGCAGTCATCAGGTAATGACGAAAGTGCATGGCCAGTGACGTGCCGCGCCAGTTGAGGATGTGGTTCCACATGGCTTCCGCGCCGTTATGCGGAATCGGGAATGGAATACCGCCAAACGCACCTTCGGGCACAGGTCCAGCGCTGCTCTCGACCAGCTTGGCGCGGGTCGCGTTTTTCAGGGTGTTGTCATACACCCATTGCGGTGCGGCGGCCGTGCGACGGGTCGGATAGACATCGATGCGATAGGTGTCGGGAAAACGCTTGAACATCTCCTTGGTGCCATCGCTGAGCTTGGCGGCGTATTGCGCAAGATTCTTCGAGGTGATGCTGAACAGCGGCTTGTCGGCCGCAAACGGATCGTTGCGTTTGCCGCCGGGTTTGTACGCCGGGTCAACTTTGGTGTAACCGCCCTGCCACGCCGGAATGCTGCCGTCGGCATTACCTGCGCGCTCGGCCCCCATTGGCGTGAGACTGCTCGACAGTTTGGCCGCCTCTTCTGCGGTGGCCGCAGTCGCAACCTGGCTCAGGACGGTAAGCGTTCCGAGCAAGGCAAAGCACAGAGCCTTCAGGCGCGGGAGACGATTGTGGTGGTGAGAAGTCATGCGCAAGTCCTCTTAAAACGTGGTCTTGACGGAGAAAGCCAGGTAATCCCGATCTTTCAGCGATTGCTGGAAATTGAATTGGCTGGCCGCGTTGAGGTTGGTGTTCTCGGGGCCGTAGTAATGCGTGTACGTCAGGCCGGCGGTCACACGGTCGAGGTAGGTCGCGGTAATACCGATATTCATGTCACCGCCGTTATCCGCGCCGAACGAACTGACAACCGCCGATTTGCCAAGCGGGAAATAGCTCAGGCCAACCGGAATGCTGATATCCACGCCGGGGAAAAACTGCCGATAAGTCGGGGTGTAAACCATCTTGAAGCCGAGACCGTCATCGGTGGCGTTGGGGTCTAGTGCGGCACGGTTTTTCGTGACGCTGAGCAGACGGTTCCAGGCGACCTCACCGACGAATCCGGACTCCTTGGCAATGAAGTTCGGCCCGAACGATGCGATCACATTGAGGTTGATGTGCGCGGTGCGCCCGACGGCATAAAGCGCGTCATCATCGTTGTCGGCAGCAACCCCCGGTAGCACCGTGACGCCGTTGGACACCAGCGGCATGTTCCAGCGCATCGAGGCTTCACCGGCAAAGCTGTAGGCATCGACCGTGGTGGAGAAACTCGCGCCCAGCGCGCGGATGGATTCTGGGTAAACCCAGTAGTAATCGCCGATTTGGCCCGTGCTGAAGTTCGGTGCGCCAGTGGAAGGTCTGAGGTACAGCTTGGGGGTCTTGTCGTGGTACTGAATGGCATAGAGACCGTACTCCACGGTCTCGGCGCTGTATTTCAGTTGCAGGCCACCCTGCCCCGAATCTCTGGCATCTTTGTCTTTGCCATGGAAAAACGCCGCCGGACTGCTGGCGTTACCACCCAGAAACGCCGGAAACGGTGCGCCGACAATCAGGCGTTCATTGCCTTCACCGATGGTGTCGCTGGTAGAAAAGTAGCTGCCTGCGCCAGGCAAGCGTGTTTCTTCCCACTCCAGTTGGTAAAACGCACCGAGGGACACGTCATCGGTCAGTTGGAAGGTGCCAGACAGTTGATTGACCGGACGGGTGATTTCCTTGAACTGCGTGTTAGGCACCGACTGCGCCTTGACCACGTCAACCGGGGCCATGCCACCGGCAATGCCGTTGGCGCCGAAGAACAGGCTTTCGCCCCAGATCAGGCCATGACGGCCGGCGCGCACTGACGTTGCGCGGTCGGCCAGTTCACCGTTCCAGTAGACGAACGCGTCGAGGATTTCGCCGTCACCCCCGTGTAAATGACGGGTGTCATCGGTGAACTCGTCGTAGCCCACGGAACGTGCGTTGGCACGGGACGGATCGTTATTGTCGTTGTTGCCCTGGTACTCGCTGTCGTACCACGCTGCACCGCTCAAACGTGCGCCGAAATCCTGAAACGACAGATCCAGCTCCGAGAGGATGTCGGTGCGATTGGAGATCAGGCCTTTTTTGAACGCACGATCGCCATCGTCCTGATTGAGCGCCACCTGACCCTCGGTCAACTTGCTGCTCGGATTCTGCGTGCGCCAGGCAGCGCTGTACTTGATCGTGTTGTCCCAGCGCAGCTTGAAATCCGGGTTGCCGGTATCGATGTCGAAAGCGTGAGCGGCCTGGCTGCACAGCACCAGCAGCGCAGCAACGCTCAAACCAAAGGGTGCAGACGAGCAGACCGAGCGACGCGCGAGCGCCGCAGTCGTAGAACTAACCATCGCGTTAACCTCTTGTTTTTATAGTGGTAACTGCTGTGGATGCGTCGCAGGTGGGGCTTAGATTGGCTCGGCAGTGCGCGCGAGCATTTGCTTGACCAGGCCAATGCGATCGAAGGCGCGGTCGTGTTGCATCTCCTTGTCGCCGGCCAGCACCGAGCTTTCACTGATGTATTTGCAACGTTCGAAACGCCGCGCCATAAAGCGCTGCAACTGCTGCTCGACGCTGGTGGAGGCGGACTGCTCGCGAGTCAGTTCTTCGCTGAGCACAATCGCGTCTTCGATGGCCATGCCGGCGCCTTGGCCGAGGTGCGGCGTGGTCGCATGGGCCGCATCGCCGATCAGCAGGACGCGTCCGCGATGCCACGGCTCATCGACGAACACCACTTCCATCGGCTTGTAGACGACCTGGCTGTTGTCGGTGATTTGCTCGCGCAGCTCGCCGATCAGCCCGGTAAAGCCTTGCAGGCGCTGGCGCATCTGCGCAGCCAGATCGGCAGGATCCATCCACGGATTGGACGGTTCGTGGGACGTCAGAAACAGGTACATCAAATCGCCGGCCAGCGGCACCAGCCCGGCGTTGCCGTCAGCGCTTTGATAGTTGGCCAGATGATCGATTTGTGGCGCGCGGGGAAAGTTGTAGCGCCACACCGATTGGCCAGTGAAACGCGGGGTGTAGGCATCGCCGAAGACCAGGCTGCGCACTTTTGAGAACAGACCATCGGCGCCGACCACCAGGTCGTAGTGGCCGCGATTGCCGTCGGTAAACAACACGTCGACCTCTGTGCCGTTGTCGTCCAGCGCTTCCACACTCAGGCCCAAACGGACGTTGGCACCGAGTTGCAAGGCGGTTTCGCTGAGGACCTTGTGCAGCGCCAAGCGGGAAATGCCGACGTTGGCTGGGTACTGCGGACCAGCGAGGCGTTGACCCGGAATGCGCGCCAGTTGCTGTCCGCCGGGGCCGTAGATGGCGACGTCTTCGAAGGCATACGCGGCGTCCAGATAACCGTCGAGAACGCCCAGCTTGGCCATTTCACGGACGACGTTGCTCTGCTGAATAATCCCGACGCCGTAGACTGTCCATTCGGACTTGAGCTCGATCAGGTCGACCTCGATACCTTTACGCCGCAAGGCGATGGCCGCACACAAGCCGCCGATACCACCGCCCACGATCAGAACGTTGTTCACTGCACTCATGGTGTTCTCTCTTTTTATTCTTGTGATCGATGCTGCGTCGGGCACGGCATCGTTGGATGAAGCTTCCCGGCAAAGCAGGGATTTGACTAATCGCGAGTAGGGATGCGATGTATCGCCGTACGCGATACCTCGATTTATCCTGGCAGCGGCAAGCCTTCAGGCATTTGCACCAGCAGCCAGCCATCCTTTTCGCAGAACGGCAGCGCCTCCAGCGTCTGGCCCAGGCACGGCCCGTAAATGCACTCGCCCGTTGCCGGCAGAAATTGCGCACCGTGGGCGTAACAGACGATCAACTGGCCATCGGCGGACAGGAACTTGTCCTTGCGATACTCCAGGCGCACGTCCAGATGCGGGCAACGGTTGCGATAGACCCGCACCTGATGGTCGTGACGCAGGGCAAACACGCTGTCGCGCCCCTGCGCCAACGGATCGAACCCGCGCGCCCGGCCCTCCTCCAGTTCGTCCAGCCGACACAATGGCTGCGCAATAGCGCTCATGATCAGCGCGGCCCTCAACCGAGTTTTGGCGGTGGTCCGCCCGGGGCCCATTTTTCTTTGGCGCTGAACAGGAACAGCTGCGAGTTATCCGCCGACAGCGGTGCGCGACGGGCCTCCCAGGCGTCATCGTGCTTGTCCATGTCGGCGTCATATTCGATGTGGCAGCCCAGCGGACTGTTGAAGTACCAGAACCAGTTGGAGCCAAACAGGTGACGGCCCGGCCCCCAGAAACTGGTCCAGCCTTTTTGCTCGAAACGCGTCCCGGCCAGCAGCACTTCGGTGCCGCTGCCCATGTGGAAGGTGAAGTGTTCGCAGCCTTTCATGTGCGGCGGGGTCTGGATCATGAACAGGCAATGGTGATCATCAGAGCCTGCCGGTCGCATGAACGGCCCGGCGCCAATGAAGGTGTCGGTGGTGCGAAAACCCAGACGCTCGGCGTAAAAGGCTTCAGCCTTTGCCGCATCAGGGACGAAATACACCACGTGGGACAAAGTGCGCGGAGCAGCGCCCATATCGAGGGTAATGCCCGGCTGGTTAAGTGGCCGCTGTGGCGCATGACCGGCGGCATTGGTCAGGTCATCCGGTGCGCTGTAAGGCCTGCGTACGCTGACCTGAAAAGCGATCGCGAAACCCATGTCGTCAACGCTGTGCAGCACGTCGTGCTGATCACGACGGACGATGCGATCTCGGGCCAGCTCATCTTCGATGGCATCCAGATCGCTGATCGCGCCGACCCCGTAGACCGTCTCGCGAATCGACGGCGCCGGGCCGATCGCCAGCGGCAAATCAGGATCGTCGGCTCGACGGATAATCACGGCGGTGCCGTCCAGCGCTTCGAAACGCCCGCCTTCGCTGTCAACGCCGACCGGCGCAAGGCCGTAGTCGCGCAGGCAATCGGTGCAGGCTTGAATGTCATCGACGCCAAAAATCAGGGCATCAAGGCCAATGATGTTCATGGCTTACCACTCCATTGAAATTATGATCCGGTGACGGTCGCCATGGACGCCTTGCAGCACGTCAGGCCTGACTGGAAACCGGTGGTGGTGTCGGCTGCAGGGCCGACTGCGGCGAAGATTGGCGTAAGGGCTGAGCGCTGACTAATCGCGAGTCGGGATGCGACCTATCGGCAAACGCGATACCTGTGACGAAGGTTGACGCGCCGATGGATTCGTTCGAATGTATTGCGAAAATAAATACAAAAACGGACCTGCCCATGCGTTTCAACCATCTGGACCTGAACCTGCTGGTCGCGCTCGATGTATTGCTCGAGGAGCAGAACATCACCCGCGCTGCCGAACGCCTGCACATGACCCAATCCGCCACCAGCGGCGTGCTCGCGCGTTTGCGCACCTACTTTGAGGATGAGTTGCTGGTCCAGGTGGGACGCAAGATGCAGCCCACGCCCTATGCCACGGAACTGGCCAAACCGGTGCGTGAAGTCCTGCTGACGATCCAGTCTTCAATCACCGCCAAACCGGTGTTCGACCCGGCCACCAGCAAGCGCCATTTTCGCTTGGTGACCTCGGACTATCTGATCAGCGTGCTGTTCGCCCAGGTGATCCAGAACATTCACCAGCAAGCGCCCAACATCACCTTTGAAATGCTTGGCCCCAGCGACAATTCCGGCGAGTTGCTGGTGCGTGGCGAGGTCGATCTGATGATTGTTCCCGAGCGCTACATCATTGAAGGCCACCCTTCGCGCCTGCTGTTCGAAGAAGAACACGTGTGCGTGGTGTGGCAAGGCAATACGCAAGTCGGCGACAGCCTGACCCTTGAGCAGTACATGGAAATGGGCCATGTCTCGGTGGGCTTCGGCCGTACCCGGCACATGAGCATCGAAGAATGGTTCATGAATCAGTACGGCTTCAATCGGCGCATTGAAGTGATCACCAGCGACTTCAATACCTTGCCGCAACTGATTGTCGGCACGCAGCGCATCGCCACGATGCACCAGCGTCTGGCGAACCTCTACGCGCGCTATCTGCCGCTGCGCATCCTGCCGCCACCGGTGAAAATCCCGGTCATGCGCGAGTACATGTTGTGGCACCGCAGCGTTGACGGCGACCCGATGCACCGCTGGCTGCGCGAACGCATCAGCGAATCCATCCAGCATCTGCAACACGTGCCCATCGTATCTCGCGATACCTCGTATCCGCCGTCACGATTGGCCAATTAGTCGGGTGATCCTTAACGTGCCTTGGGAATGCCAAGGCAACCATAAGGACAACAATAATCATGTTTCGCTATTTCCCGACCAACTACGTTTGGAATCTCTCTGTCGACCTGGCCATTGAAATGGGCGCGCGCATGGGCGAAATCGAAGAGATGTGCGCCCCGCTGCAAGAGGCGGCCAAGCAGCCGGACGCCGCCGGCACTCGAGCCTTTCGCGAAACCTGGGCGAAAATGGCCGACAAGCTCTGCGGTCTGGCCGAAGAAGACGAAGGCAATGGCCGGATGCTCTCGGCAGGCGAAAAATACAACCGCGCCGCCACCTACTATTTAACCTGCGAGCGCCTGCAAGCCCATGGCGCGCCGGGGCGTACCGAGCTCTATCAACGCTTCCTGCAAACCTTCAAGCGCGGCATCGAACTGTCGCGTGAAAACTGTGAACGGGTGGAAATCCCTTACGAGGGCAAACATCTTTCCGGCTTGCTCGTGCGCGCCGAAGGCGTCGAGGGGCCGGCGCCGATACTGGTGCAGGTCAACGGTCTGGACTCGACCAAAGAAATGAAATACCGCGTGGGCCTGCCAGCGTGGCTGGCGAAACGCGGCATCTCTTCGCTGATCATCGACCAGCCCGGCACCGGCGAAGCGCTGCGCCTGCATGGCCTGACCGCACGATTCGACAGTGAACACTGGGCCAGTCGCGTGGTGGATTGGCTGGAAACCCGAAGCGACGTTGATGCTGCACGCATTGGACTCGAAGGTGTCTCGTTGGGCGGCTATTACTGCCCGCGTGCGGTTGCATTCGAACCGCGCTTCGCCTGCGGCGTTGTGTGGGGCGCCAACCACGACTGGCGTGATGTGCAAAAGCGTCGACTGGAAAAAGAAGGCAGCTTCCCGGTACCGCACTACTGGGCGCATGTCTGCTGGGTGTGGGGCGCCAAGGACGTCGAAGAGTTCATGACCATCGCCGAAAACGTCCACCTCGATGGCGTGCTCGACCGGATCAAGGTGCCCTTCCTCGTGACCCATGGTGAGCAGGATTCGCAGATTCCGTTGAAATGGGCGCATCGCACCTACGAACAATTGGTCAACAGTCCAAAATGTGAACTGAAAATCTTCACCGAACGTGAAGGTGGTGTGCAGCATTCGAGCTTCGACAACAGCATCAATGCCGGGCAATACATTGCTGACTGGGTTGCTGAAACCCTCGGCGGTCGCACCGCTTGATCCACTGAAAAACACGCCATAAAAAACGCCGGACAATCTTTCGATTGTCCGGCGTTTTGCATTAACGAATTCAAGCGCTGGCGCAGTTATTGATGCCATCAATACGCAGCCATCGATGCAATCTGCTGGTCGTCTCCTCGCCTGCTCACTAGCCTCTCTTTGCATAACAATCACATAGCGAAGACGCCATGACTGCCCTGTACCTGAAATGCCAGACCCTGTTTGACGGCACCGGACTGCAAACCCGCCAACAACAGACATTGATCGTCGAAAACGGCTTGCTCAGTTACGTCGGACCCACCGCGCTGGCACCCGCTCCCAAGCCAGGCGATACCCAGGTGGATGCGGGGGATAATTTCGTGATGCCGGGGCTGGTGGACGTGCACACGCATTTGGCCTTCGGCAACGCTCAAAGCGAAGAAGACATTGATCTATGGACCAGTGACGAATTTCGCGCGTTGCGCGGGATGTTCTTCGCGCAACACGTACTGGCCGCCGGCGTCACCAGCATGGTCTGCCCCGGCGATAGCGGCCAGCTCAGCATCGCCGTGCGCAATGCGGTGACCGCCGGTTTATTTGAAGGGCCGAGGATCGCAGCCAGCAGCCGCGTCATCACCAATCGCCAGAGTCTGAATGACTGGTTCCCGAGTCGGGTCGGCGCTCCTGAATACTTCACCGCCCAATTGGTCACCAGCCGTAGCGACGCCCTCGCGGAGATCCGCAAGCAGGCCAAGGACGGCGTCGACCTGATCAAGATCGCCATGGACGGCACGCACCGCCGTCCCAACGGCGAAATCATTGCGGCCTTCACTGCCGACGAAACCTTCGAAATGGTCGAGGAAGCGCATCGTCTGGGCTGCAAGGTCGCCACCCATGCCTACGGTCGCGAAGCCGTGATGTACGCGGCGCGCGCGGGCGTTGATCTGGTCTTTCATGCCTTTTACATGGACGACGCGTGCATCGAAGCGCTGCTTGAGGCCGGCAGCATCCTTGCCCCGACCATGACGTTCCCGCAGAACACCGTGGACTTCTGCCAGCCCCATGATCCGGCGATCAGCACCGGCTATGCCGGTTATTGTGCTCGCACACTGGACGTCGGCTCGGCGGTACTCAAACGCGCCAAAGCGGCCGGCGTACCGTTCGCCTGCGGCAGTGACAGCGGTTTTGCGGTGACGCCCTATGGCGAATGGCATGCGCGCGAACTGGAGCTGTTGGTCACGCGCCTGGGATTCACTCCGGCCGAAGCGCTATATGCCGCGACCGCTGTCGGTGCGCGCTGTATGCCGCGCGGTGAAACCCTCGGCTCGCTGCAAGTGGGCAAGCAGGCAGACTTCCTCGTGCTCGACGGTTCACCGCTGAATGACATCCGCATCCTTCAGGATCGTTCGCGCCTGAAGGCCGTTTACAAGGCCGGCCAACCGGTGCGCATGGATCGCAGCCCCTACAACCCCAAGCAAGTGTCCGACTTCAATTCGCTGAAATGGACGGACCTTTACACCCGCGACCGCGTTGCTCAACTGGGCAAGTGGGCTGTATGAGGACTGAGGCCATGCAACGACTTGATCTACTGACTGCGACGAACATGGCCAGCGATGCCATCCGCATCGCTCGGGAAACCGGGATCAAACCTCTGGGCGTCGCCGTAATGGATGCTGCCGGTCATCCCTTGGCGGTTTTGCGCGACGAAGACGCCACTTTCCTGCGCCCGCAAATCGCCATCGGCAAGGCGCGTGGCTGCTTGGGCATGGGTTTTGGCGGACGTGAGCTGGCGCGGCGCGCGCAGGCCATGCCGGCGTTTTTCGACGCTATCAACAGTTTGACCGGCGGCGAGGTTATTCCGGTAGCGGGCGGCGTGCTGATTCGAAATGCCGAGGGCATGATTCTCGGGGCCATCGGCATCAGCGGCGATACCTCGGACAATGACGAACGCTGCGCGTTACTGGCAATCGCCAAGGCTGGATTGGTCGCCGACAGCGGCGATCAACCAGAGGGCTGATCGAGCAATGCGGCCTGTTCCAGGAGCAGGCCGCGAAACCACTGCATGGCCGGGTCATGTTCTTGATAGGGATGCCATTGCAAGACTTGCACGGCCTCGGGAAAAGCCAACGGCGCCGGGTGGACGCGTAATGGATAACACTGGGCGAAGCGTTGCGCCTGTCGTTGAAACACCGTGGCAATGCGTGCGGTACCGACAATGAATTGCGGCATCAGCACAAAGCTTTCAACGGTCACCGCCACTCGCCGCTCAATGCCGAGCTCATGCAGGTGCACGGCATCCATTGCCAGGTTTTGCCCGTTGGCAAACTCGCGCACCACGTGCGCCGCGCCGCAAAAGTCGGCCAGGCTCAGTTGCTCGGCAAACTGTGGTTGTTGCGCGCAGACGATACAACAGAGCTGGTCAGTCATGAGCGGCACCTGGGGATAGGCCGGATTCAGCCGTCGTTGCGGCACGATCACGCAATCACTGCGCCGATAATCCAGCGCTTCGCTGACGACATCGCCGTCGCGTGGAACAGGCATGTCGCGCAGGCTCAAGCGAATACCCGGAGCGATACGCGCCAAAACACGGCTGACCGCTGGGAGCAGCACATCGGCGACGTAATCGGAGGCTACCAGAGTGATGTGCCGATCGCAGTTCGCCGGGTCAAAATTCAGCGGCGCGTCGACGATCTCCCGGGTCAGTGCCAACGCTGCACGCACTTTTGGCAGCAACTCCAGACCCAGCGCCGTGGGTTCCAGGCGGCGCCCCACTTGCACCAGTAACGGGTCGTTGAAATGTTCACGCAGGCGACCCAGTGCCGAACTGGCAGCTGACTGTCCCAGGCACAAACGCTCGGCCGCCCTGCTGACGCTGCATTCGCTCAGTAAAGCGTCGAGCGCAACCAAGAGATTAAGGTCGAGGCGTCGATATCGCATGTAGGTTCCGCTGAAGGTGATGGTGACGTTTTTGCCACTGTTTACGGGCAGGATCAAAACCGAATCATGACCTTAGCGAGCTGTGTACCCATGCGCCAATCGCATGCGTCGTTGGGAGGTATCGCTAACGAAGATACCAAGCGCCAGTGCGCGTGAATCAGTTACACAAGGGAAGCCACCAAACGTTGTTGCGATAGGTACTGATTCACCCTTTAGAAGAAGGTCGAACTGACCGAACGCTACATCAAACACTGCTTGGGATGAGCGATTGTAGAGCACGATGCCTTGCCCCTTTATGTAAGCGGAATGAGGGCGACCAGATCCGTATCACCTATGTCGACACCCGCTTGTGAAAGCAACGTTGTCACTTGTCCGCGGTGGTGCGTCTGATGGTTGAAAAAATGCATGACCAAGCCATAAAAGCTCCTGTCAGCGGGTATTCCTTTGATGCTTGTGTAATTGAGGGGGGCATCCATGTCCGGCTCTGCAATGGAGTCAGACCACTTTACAATTTGCTGATCAAGCCACACTCGATGTGCCGAAAGATCTCGGATATTCGAGAAAAGCAACTGGTCGAGGCTTTTGGGGGCAGGAAGCTGCTGAATCGGTGCCAGTGCCAAGTAGTTAGCAGGGTGCTTGGCGAATCGATTTAGCCAGACAGTGTCGCCGGCCACCACGTGGTTCAACGTCCCGAGAATTGAACCAAAGAATGCTTTCCTATCCACTGAGAGCTCTTCATCTGACAGGCTTCTGGCTGCCTCATAAATCTTTGCGTTCATCCATTCGTTATAGTTGGCCATCAGGCAAATATGACTGGTTCGGCTCATCGTCCTCGTCCTTTCAATGAATCGCTTGCAATCGATCCACGCTTATCTTGCATCCCAGCCCAGTGTTGCGCTTTGTTGTGAGGAACCGTCTGATCGTCTATGAAAGAAGCGCTCGCAACGGAGCTGGAATGGGTACAACTTCCTTACTTTCCGGTGAGACACAAACGTGTGTGACACTCGCTGTAAATGCCAGCACGCCTTCGCCTATAAACCCCTCAACCAAAAAAGTAAAAGAGTGCTCGCCCAACCTGGCCACGCCAACTTTAATAATCATTTCGTCATCCCACGTCACCGGAGCCAGCAACTCGATCGACATCGCACGCACCGGCGGCAATATATTAAAACTCATCACCGCTCTAAGCCCCGGCCCCCCTACCCATCTGTCGAGTGCTACACCAATGGCCTCTACAGCAAAATATGAGAATCGCGGGGTGTAAACCACCCCTGCCGGATCACAATCTCCGAACAAGATAGTTCTGCTTACAAAAACCGCATCAGGCATTTACTCCCCCCTACTCGCCAACGTCAGGCCGATATCGATGAGTTCTTCTCGCTCGGCCATCAAGGGCTTCTGCCTTTGATGGCCGGCGATTGTCCCCACATCAGCGACTCAAAGATTTTCGTCTAGCACCTAAGCACTTAGCTGCTTGAACCAGTCAAGACTCGCAACGGTAGTTCCAGAAGGACGGTATTCACATCCGATCCATCCTGCGTAGCCGCGCTGCTCCAGCGCCTCGAACAAGGCAGCAAAGTCGATACTCCCCGTTGCCGGCTCGTGACGACCCGGGCAATCGGCAATTTGCACATGCACGGTTCTGTCATAAAACCGCGCCAGCACATCCGCTGCGTCTCCAGTCAAAAGCTGGGCATGGTAAAGATCAAGAATCAGCCCGACACTCGGGAAGGTCTCCAGTACCTGTTGCGCCTTGCTGAAGTCGGACATGTAATAGCCCGGCATCGCCTCCGCGCTGATCACTTCGATAAGCGGCCGCAGCCCCTGGTCTTCCAAGTACTTGACCGCATATTCCAGGTTGCCAGCGTAGGTTCGCTCAGCGTCATTCTGCGTGGTGACGCCCGACATGATGTGGACATCCGCACACGCCAAGGTCTTTGCGTAGCGGGCGGCCTGGAGCAACCCGTCGCGAAACTCCTCGCCCCTGCCCTGTAACGCGGCGATGCCTTTGGTCACGCCCGCCGGGGCGGCGAACTGAATCAACGGCAAACTGTATTGGGCTAGATGGTCGGCAAGCAGACTGGCGTCGAATTCATACGGCGACGGGAACTCCACTGCCCGGAAACCGGCGGCTGCGGCGGCTTCGATGCGTTGCAGAAAAGGCAATTCATTGAATTGGAAACCGAGATGAGCATTGAACTTGAGCATTGGGTAATCATCCATCCTGGGAAGAAACGACATCATTAGCCTGGAGCATCCTTCACCGCTCCAGCACTGCACTATCGCAAGTGCGTTCAACGATTAAAACCAAGTTTCCATCTGGATGCCGTATTGCCACACGCCTCCCGCCTGGAAGTCGGACATGCCAAAGGAGTCGTTAGTACTGAACCTGTCCAGATCAGAAGACCAGTTCATGTAGCTGGCGAACACTCGCAACTCCGGACGCGTGAGTAGATCGCCAACGTCAAGCTTGAATGTCGGGGCGACCGTGAATTTCCAGAAGTTACCATCGACCGCATTACGTTGTAGATAGCCTTTAGGGTCGAGGTTCATGGTTTGCCAGCTCATTTCGTAGGCCATTTCAAAGTTGCTGTTGATTTTGTTGGCCAAGCGCACGTTGAGGGTCAGCCAGCGGTAGTCGTCACCTTTGACGTATCGATCCTTGCTCTGTTCGGCCAGCAAGCTGGGCCCGATGCGCCAGTCAGAGGTCAGCGGGGTCTCACCGTAAAGCGCCAGACGCAGCGCGCGGGCCTCGTCGATCAACTCACCGTCCGAGCCAACGTTCTTGACCTCGGCCCCCAGACCTTGCCCATAGAGCAGCGCCGTTTTGAAGAAGCCTTCCCTGCCGAAAAAGCTTTTCTGATGGTTGGCCAACATGCTGTGCAAACCGGAATCCGCAGGCGTCAAACCGGCTTTGTTGGTGCGGGTGCCGAAATCGTTTTTCTTGGCGCCGATGGCGTTGTACATCCACTGCCACTGGCCATCCTCGAAGAACTGGTTGGAGGTCAGGATGTAACTTTCCACATCGGCATTAATCCCGCCTTGGCTGAAATCTCCGTAGCTACGCCCAATCAACGAGTAATTCGAGCGCCAATGCTTGTTCATCTGCACATCGTAAATTCCACCGCCGGTGCCGGCCAGGTAAACGACGTCGGAGTCCAGCCAGTGGATATCGAAATTATCTCTATCGAAGCGCTTGCCCGCCCACAGCGTAGCGTTCTCGAAGACTGAATTGCCTTTGAACGCAGCGACATGATCGAGCGTGGCGAACAGCTGGCGCACGTTGAGGTTGCTTTCGTCGGCCGTCCAGTCATTGGAGCTTTCCACGCCGTCGGCGATGGAGACCGTGAACTTGGAACGGGTACCGTTTTGCGCATAGACCTCTTTCGACAGGTCGATACGCATGTAGGTGTCGTCCTCGTTACCGAGTCGCCCGACTGCCCCGCCCACCGAACCGGCCGGCGTTGTATAAGGGCCGCCACGCCCGCCACCCAGCCCCTCGTCAACCAGCAATCCGGAGCGCGCATAGCCGTTGAAGCTGAACCCATCGGTGAGGTTCCCAGTACTGCCCTCCTTTTCCAGGCTTTGCTGACGGGCTTCGAGTTTTGCCAGTCGGGTGTCCAGAGCAGGTGCCGAAATGGCTGTTGCGTTAGAGGCGACCGGTTGCAAGGGCGGCGTCGCGCGTTTGACCTGCTGCAATTCCTGGGCAAGTGCCTGGGTCTGCTGTTCGGCCGTGGCTGCACGCTTTTCCGCTGCGCTGGCACGCGCTTCAAGTGCGGCCATGCGCTCTTCCAGTGTCGCGCCCTGAGAAGCCGCCGCCGATGTGCCGAGCACGCCGACCAGTAGCCAGCTTGATCCTTTCTGCATGTTGATTCCCTGTTTTGTTTTTATTTTTTGGTTGCCGCAGTTGCCTTTTTTGCGTGAATCGCGAGTTGTCACAAACGACAAAAAAAGGATGCCTCCTCGCAAATACGCTGCTACATTTGGCGATGTTAACGTTAACTTTTCTAAAAACAAAAATAAAGGACGCTCGATGAAACACCTGAAATCGCTCCTGCCAGTCGCATTGATCACCCTGTCTGCCGCACTGCCATCCGTGTCGAACGCAACCGATCTGACGATCTCTTGCGGTGCGGTGGGTGCGGAGTTGCAACTGTGCAAAGAGGCCGTCGAGACATGGTCGAAACAGACCGGCAACAACGTCGAGGTGGTCTCCACGCCTAACTCGGCAACCGAAAGGTTGTCGTTCTACCAGCAGATCCTCAGTGCGCAGTCCACCGACATCGACATCATTCAAATCGACATGGTGTGGCCGGGGATGCTGGCCAAACACCTGCTGGATCTGCGGGAGGTGCTTCCCGCCAACGCGACCCAAGGCTATTTCCAGGCCCAGGTCGATAACGCCACGGTCAACGGCCGGCTGGTGACGATGCCGTGGTTCACCGACTCGGGGTTGCTGTATTACCGCAAGGACCTGCTTGAGAAATACAACAAACAGGTTCCTCAAACGTGGGAGGAAATGACCGCTACCGCCAGGGATGTGCAACAGGCTGAACGCAACGCCGGGAACGCCAATGCCTGGGGTTACATCTTTCAGGGACGTGCCTACGAGGGGCTGACGTGTAATGCGCTGGAGTGGATCAGTAGCCAACCGCAAGGCGGCCTGATCAATCAACGCGGCGACATCGTGGTCAACAGTCAGGCCTCGAGAGCGGCGTTGACCCTGGCGAAAAGCTGGGTCGGAGACATCTCTCCGCGTGGCGTGCTCAATTACACCGAGGAAGAAGGACGTGGCGTATTCCAGTCGGGCAATGCGCTGTTCATGCGTAACTGGCCTTATGTCTGGGCCTTGGTGCAAAGCCAGGACAGTGCCGTAAAAGACAAGGTCGGCGTCGCTCCCCTGCCCCGCGGCGGCGAAACCGGCGAGCATGCCTCCACCCTCGGTGGCTGGGGCCTGGCGGTATCGCGTTACAGCGCGCATCCCAAACTTGCCGCTGAGCTGGTGAGCTACCTGAGTAGTGCCCAAGAGCAAAAACGTCGAGCGCTGAAAGGCGGCTATAACCCGGTAATCGAGTCGCTGTATCAAGATCCCGAGTTGCTCGCGGCCATGCCTTATTACGCTCAACTGCACAGCATTCTCAACGCTGGGGTCATGCGCCCCGCCGCCATCACCGCCGATCGTTATCCACGGGTCTCCAATGCGTTCTTCGATCGGGTGCATGGCGTGCTGGCGGGCGAGTTGCCCGTCGATCAGGCACTGGCCGAACTGGAAAGCGAACTTACGCGCATCAAACGCCGGAACTGGTAAGCCACAAGGAAGGAAATCACCATGTCTGTCTCTACAACCCATGCCCTCTTTGACGAGCTGCTGCTCACGAGGGAAACGCCTGTACAACGTCGCCGGGTGCGCGCTGCCTGGCTGTTTCTGACGCCAATGCTGGTCTGCCTGGCCCTGGTCGCCGCCTGGCCGCTGCTGCGCACATTCTGGTTCAGTCTGACCGACGCCAGCCTGGCGGACACCGGTGGCGCAACCTTCATAGGCTTGAGCAATTATCTGTTGTTCAGCGGTTCCGGCTGGTCGGGCATCCTCGTCGATCCACAGTGGTGGAATGCAGTGCGCAACACGTTGTATTTCACGGTGGTCTCGGTGGGACTGGAGGTCGTGCTGGGGTTGTTGGTGGCGTTGCTGCTGAACATCAAATTCACCGGCCGTTCTCTGGTGCGGGCGTTGATTCTGATTCCGTGGGCGATTCCGACGATTGTCTCGGCGAAGATCTGGTCATGGATGCTCAACGACCAGTTCGGCATCATCAATCACCTGATGCTCAGCCTCGGCCTGATTGATGCTCCCCTGGCCTGGACGGCAGATGCCGACCTGTCGATGTGGGCGGTGATCATCGTTGATGTCTGGAAGACCGTGCCTTTCGTCACGCTGCTGATGCTGGCGGCCTTGCAGATGTTGCCGAGCGATTGCTACGAAGCGGCCAGGGTCGATGGCATTCATCCGCTGAAGGTGTTCTGGCGCGTCACCCTGCCACTGTTGATGCCTGCACTGCTGGTGGCGGCGATCTTTCGCATCCTTGATTCGCTGCGGGTATTCGACGTCATCTATGTGCTGACCTCGAACTCCTCAAGCACCATGAGCATGTCGGTGTATGCCCGCCAGCACTTGGTGGAGTTCCAGGATGTCGGTTACGGCAGCGCGGCGTCGACGCTGTTGTTTCTCGTGGTCGCGGTGATCGCCATGCTTTACCTCTACCTCGGACGCCGTCAACTGGAGGTCCGCGCATGAGCCCGCGCCTGCTGAAAAAAGCGCTGTTGCGCCTCGGATTCTGGTGCCTGATCGGGGTTTTGCTGCTGTATGCGGTTTTCCCGTTCTACTACGCCATCGTGACGTCGCTGAAGCCCTCCAGCGCCTTGTTCGAGGTGAGCTACTGGATCGAAAATCCTGACTTCTCCAATTACGCTGCGGTCCTCCACCAGGCCTCGTTCCTGCGAGCAATCGGTAATTCACTGGTGGTTGCGCTGTGCGTGGTCACCCTGGCGCTTTTCCTCAGCCTGACCGCTGCTTATGCCTTGGGCCGGGTGAAATTCCGTGGGCGTGGCACGGTGTTGATGATGGTGCTTGGCGTGTCGATGTTTCCCCAGGTCGCGGTGCTGTCGGGACTGTTCGAAGTGATCCGCGCCTTGGGCCTGTACAACACGTCGTGGGCGTTGATCCTCAGCTACACGATTTTCACCCTGCCCTTCACCGTCTGGGTGCTGACCACCTTTATGGGACAACTGCCCCATGAACTGGAGGAAGCGGCAATCATGGATGGTGCGTCGCCCTGGGTGACGCTGACCCGCGTGCTATTGCCGCTACTCTGGCCCGCCCTGATCACCACTGGCTTGTTGGCCTTCATCGCGGCGTGGAACGAGTTCCTGTTTGCCCTGACGTTCACCCTCACCGACAGCCAACGCACGGTGCCGGTGGCCATTGCCTTGATTTCCGGCGGCAGCCCCCATGAGTTGCCTTGGGGCTTGTTGATGGCCGCCTCGGTGCTGGTCACCGTCCCACTGGTGATTCTGGTGCTGATCTTCCAGCGCCGAATCGTTTCCGGCCTCACTGCCGGCGCGTTAAAGGGTTGATGCCCAATAAAGACAAGGAACCGCATCGTGATGAAATTGAAACTGGACAACGTGAACAAACAATTGGGCGGCGCGCGGATTCTTCGCGACATCAACCTGGAGATCGCTGCGGGTGAATTCGTGGTGTTCGTCGGCCCTTCGGGCTGCGGAAAGTCGACGCTGCTGCGGCTGATCGCCGGACTGGATTCGATCTGTGCCGGCGACCTGCTGATCGACGGGCGCCGGGTCAACGACCTGGAGCCGCGCGAGCGTGGCGTCGGCATGGTGTTTCAGTCCTATGCGCTGTACCCACACATGAGCGTCTACGACAACATCAGTTTTGGCCTCAAACTGGCCAAGACTGAAAAGAGCAGCCTGCGCGAGCGCGTACTGAAAACTGCGCAAATCCTGCAATTGGACAAACTGCTGCAACGCAAGCCAAAAGAGTTGTCTGGAGGGCAGCGTCAGCGTGTAGCAATGGGCAGAGCCATGGCGCGGGAACCGGACATTTTGTTGTTCGATGAGCCGCTCTCCAACCTGGATGCTTCCTTGCGGGTGCAGATGCGCAACGAAATCGCCCGGCTGCATGCGCGACTGCGCTCAACCATGATCTACGTCACCCACGATCAGGTCGAAGCGATGACCCTGGCCGACAAAATTGTCGTGCTCAATGGCGGTCACGTCGAGCAGGTCGGCTCACCGCGCGAACTCTACGAGCGCCCTGCCAGCCGCTTTGTCGCCGGTTTTCTCGGTTCGCCGAGAATGAATTTCCTGCCGGCCCGCCTGCATGCGCCGGGCGAAACCAGCCTGGTCGATGCAACTGTTTTGGGGATGACCACCCTGCCCTTCGACAGCTCGGACCTGGCGGCAGAAGCCTCGCTGAGCCTGGGCGTTCGTCCGGAACACCTGTCGCTCAAAGCGGCGCAGGGCACGGCAGGCGTCGTCGTGACCGGGGTCGAATACCTGGGCAGTGAAACCTATGTGCACCTGGATACCGGGCAGGACGAGCCACTTATCTGTCGTTGTGAAGTCAACGCCGGATGGCAGGCGGGCGATCGGGTCGAACTGCAGCTGGACATCAACAAGATCCATCTGTTCGACAGCGACGGCACGGCATTGAAGCGCCACCCGCACGCCATTGAATCCGCGCAGGATGACCTCTCTTTGCGCTCAGTCCGAGCAGGCGCCCTATGACCTTGTCTTTGAATACTCCGAGCGATCCCATGTCTTCGACCCTTGACCTTGCGCAGCGCGCCCTGGCTGACAGCCAGTCTCGCGTCATCGAGGATTATCTACCCGGTTATCATATTGCCCCGCCGGCAGGCTGGATGAACGACCCGAACGGGGTCGTGTACTTCCGTGGCGAATATCACGTTTTCTATCAGCATCACCCCTTCGATGCGAAATGGGGGCCGATGTATTGGGGCCACGCCAAGAGTGCCGATCTGGTGCATTGGCAACACCTGCCCATTGCGCTGGCACCCGGCGATGACTGCGACCGCGACGGCTGTTTTTCCGGGAGCGCCGTGGTCTGTGGCGATACCCTGGCGCTGATCTACACCGGGCACACCTGGCTGGGCGAAGTGGGTGACGAACGCTTGATCCGTCAAGTGCAGTGCCTGGCAACCAGTACCGATGGCATCCGCTTCGTCAAACACGGGGCCGTCATCGACAGCGCGCCGCAAGACGCCATCATGCACTTTCGTGACCCCAAGGTCTGGCAGGACGATGGTTATTGGTACCTGATTGCCGGCGCACGTTTGGGCGACAGACCGCTGCTGCCGTTGTACCGGTCCACGGATCTGCGCGTCTGGGAATTCCTCGACTATGTGTCCGCCGGCAGCGAAGGCGATGGCTATATGTGGGAATGCCCGGACCTGTTTCGCCTGAATGGACGCGATGTGCTGCTGTACTCTCCGCAAGGCATGCAAGCCGACGGTTACGATCGGCTCAACAAGTACCAGACCGGTTATCGAGTGGGCCAACTCGACAACCAGTGGCACTTCACGGGCGGGCCTTTTATCGAGCTGGATAACGGCCACGATTTCTATGCGGCGCAGACGCTGTTGGCCGCCGATGGTCGGCGCCTCATCTGGGCGTGGCTGGACATGTGGGAAAGCCCGATGCCCAGCCAGGCCCATCACTGGTGCGGCATGCTCGGATTGCCCCGCGAACTTGAGCTGCGCGCCGATCGCCTTTGCGTGTATCCGGCACGGGAGCTCAGCGCGCTGCGAATGGCGCAATTGCCGGGTACGCCGTGGTGGGGAGATTCGGGAACTCGCTGGGTACCGCAAGTAAACGGCGACATGCTCGAAATCCATGTGCATCTGGATCTGCTCGGCTGCACTGACGGCCACCTGGGAGTCGCTTTGCGTTGCAGCGACGATGGCCGTGAAGAAACCCTGCTCTATTACGATGCATCACTGCAGCGTCTGGTGCTTGATCGCAGCCGCTCGGGTGCGCAAGTCACAGGCCAGCGCAGCGTGGCGATAGACCCGACACAAGAGCGCCTGGAACTGCGCGTGTTTCTTGATCGCTCATCCATCGAGGTATTCGACGAAAACGGCCGCTTCAGCCTCAGCAGTCGCCTCTATCCGCGTTCCGACAGTCTGGGCGTGAAGCTGGTGGCAAGCGGGAGTGGCGGACGCGTCTCGATTGCCAAGGCATGGCCGCTCGGTTCTGCATGGTCATGAGCGGCGTCATTCGGGTCGCGAGAAGCCCGGGCCCTGTGTCATGATTCTGCGTCAACCTGACCGGCCGCACCTCGCATGACTTCAGTGAAAGACGTTGCACAACTGGCCGGCGTGTCCCTGATGACGGTGTCTCGAGCGCTCAATACTCCGGAAAAACTGAGCCCCGAAACCCTTCTACGGGTGCGTCGTGCCATTGATGAACTGCAATTCGTACCCAGCCTGTCAGCGCGCAAGATGCGCGGTGACAACCTGCAGTCGCGAACCATCGGTGTGTTCGCGCTGGACACTGCGACCACGCCCTTCGCGGTCGAACTGCTGCTGTCCATTGAGCAGACCGCGCAACAGGCCGGCTGGAATGTCTTTATCCTCAACCTGCTCAGCAACCCGCCCACCGACCAGAACATCGACCTGATGCTGTCGCACCGTCCGGACGGCTTGATCTTCAGCGCCATGGGATTTCGCCAGGTCAGCATTCCCGAGCGCTTGAAGAGCAAGCCTTTAGTGCTTGCCAATTGTCTGGCAGATGACAGCAGCCTCGTCAGCTATGTACCCGACGACGAAATGGGCCAGTATCGCGCCGTACACCACGCGTTGAGCCTCGGCTACCAGCGTCCGCTGTGTATCAATCTGCCGAAACAAAGTCTGGCATGGGGGCTGCGACAAAAAGGCCTGCAGCGTGCCTGTCAGGCATTTGGCCTAGCGCCTGAAATGCTCTTGCAATACGACCTTTCCGATCATGATGCCTATGGTGAAACAGCCGCCATTCTCGACCGGCATGTCATTGATGGTCGTCCCCAATTTGATATTTTGATCTGCGGCAACGACCGCATTGCCTTTTGTGCCTATCAGTTGTTGTTGGGGCGTGGCCTGAAAATTCCCGACGATGTTGCCGTCCTCGGCTACGACAACATGATCGGCATTGCCGAGTTGTTCATCCCTCCGCTGACCACCGTGCAACTGCCGTACTACGACATTGGGCGCCAGGCTGCACGGCATCTGATCGAGACCCTGGAGCTTTCGGGCACTCAGCGAGTTGACTGTCCATTGGTGGTCAGGACATCACTGTAAGAGTGGGTCAGCTCGCTGATAGCACGCTTTTGATTTTCCGAGTGGAATCAGAAATCCACTGTCGCTGAAAGCAGATAAGTTCTCGGTGTCGACAACGTCAACCCCGGTTCACTGTCATCCGAAGCGCCTGCTGAACTCCAGTAGCTTTTATCCAGAACGTTCTCGACATTGGCGCGCAGGGTGATGTTTTTTTCATCGACTTTGAAGGCGTACCGCGTACCCACGTCGAAGCGCTCCCAAGCGTCGATCTCCTTCTCGTTCGACTGATCCAGATACTGCGAACTGGAATAGATGCCACGGGTTGTCAGCGTCAGCCCCTGCACACTCGGCACGTCCCACTCTGCGCCCAGATTGACGTTGTATTTCGGCGTCGCCGGCGCACGGTTGCCGTCGAACGTGCCGTTGGTGGTGTGGGTCAGCTCGCTGTCGATGTACATCACGCCGCCGAGCAACCGGACGCCTTTGAGCGGTTCGCCAAACATGCTCAGCTCCACGCCGTTGTTCTGTCGTTTGCCGTTCGGGCCGAAGACCCGGGTCGTGGCGTTGGTTTCATAGGCGGGTTGCTTGATCCTGAATACTGCTGCCGTTAAAGCATACGAACCGGCGTCGTACTTGGCTCCGATCTCGACCTGACGGCTGATAAACGGCGGGAAGATTTCGTCTTCGTTCACTGACGTTGACGGCGCAATCTTGCCTTGGCTCAGGCCTTCCATGTAGTTGGCGTAGAGCGACAGCTTGTCAGTCGCCTTGAACAGTATGCCGCCCGAGGGCGAAACCTTTTCCTCGTCGTAAGCCGTGTCGCCTTTGACGTCATCGCTCCAGTCATCGACTTTCACTCGTTGCCAGCGCGCACCGAGGGTTAACAGAAGCCGATCATCAAAGAAGCCCAAGGTGTCGGACAACGCCACGCCGCTGAAGCGGTTTTCGGTGTACACCTTGGCGTCGTAGCGCGTCGGCGTACCGGGTTTGGCGGTTTCCACCGGGTCATACAGATTGCTGCGCCCGGCCGCATAACGCGCGCCGCCATTCTCGAAATCCATATAAAAGTAGCTGGCCACCAGATTGACCTCATGGCTCACCGGCCCGGTATGGAACCAGTTGCGCACGCCGGCCGTGGCCGTGCGCACGTTTTCGTCGCGGGTGAAGTCGCGCGGCAGTACGCTGAAATCACCGGCATCGTTGGTGACGGAAACGGCGTGGCGCAAGAAGTCATGATTACTTTTGCGCGCGCCGACGCCGCCGTACAGCATCACCGAATCATTGACGTCGAACTCAGCGTTGAGCGTGCCGAAGGTGTCCTCGGTTTTCGCCTGAGTCCACGGTTGCGCGTAGTTGCGATGCACCTTGTTCGCGCTCGGAACCTTGGCATTGGCCGCGACCTGCACGCGCTCCTGCGGCGCGTCGGTGTCGCGTTCGGTGTGACCGATATCGGTCGAAAGTCGCAAGCGCTCACCGCGAAAATCCAGGCCGAGCACGGCCATGTCGCGGTCGACACTTTGATCATCCCACTCGGTATCACCGGACTGTTTGACGCCGTTGAAGCGCAGGCCGAACTGATTGTCCTCACCGAACCGCCGGCCGACATCCACCGCGCCGCCGACCTGATTGTTCGATGCATAGTTGGCCGTCAGCGAGGTGATCGGTTTGTCGGTGGCACGCTTGGGCACCACATTGATGCCTCCGCCCACGCTACCCCGTGGCGAGATGCCGTTAATGAGTTGGCTCGGGCCTTTCAGAATGTCGACGCGATCGGCCATTTCCATGTCGATCGTGTAAGTCGGCAGCACCCCATAGAGGCCGTTATAGGCGACGTCGCTGTTGAACAAACTGAAACCACGGATGGTGAACTGCTCGTAACGTCCACCGGCCGGATTGGTCGCGCGCACCGAAGGGTCGCTGGCGATCAGATCGCCCAGCGTGCGCGCCTGTTGGTTTTTCACCGTCTCGCTGGTGTAGGTAGTCATGCTGAACGGGGTTTCCATGAAGTCTTTCGACCCCAGCAAACCCTGCGAGCCACGCCGCGCGACTTGGCCGCCGGCAAACACATCGGCATCGCTGGAACCGGTGGCACCGAGAATCGACGTCGGCGCCAGTTGCAGGCTGCTGCCCTCGGCGGCTGGAATCAGTGTATAGGCCTGCTCACCCAGCGGTTGCAGTTGCAGACCGGAACCCAGCAACAAGCGAGCGAACCCCTCCTCCACAGCGAATTCACCGGACAAGCCGTTGCTGTTGCGGCCACGCACCAGTGCCGGATCGACCGACAGATTGACCCCGGCCAACCCGGCAAAGCGGGTCAGTGCGGCGCTCAAACTACCGGCCGGCACCTGGTAACTGCGCCGAGCGGCGTCTTCGGCCCAACTGGACTGGATCAACACAGGGCTGGCACTCAGGCTCAGCAGGAGGCTCAACTGCAACAACGGACGCAAACGACTTGGGAATACTGCGGGCATTGGAAGAAGCTCTCGATTTTGTTCACTTACCTGCAATGACCGGTGAGGCGAAAAAAAGGGACAGGCTTCAGACGAAATTTTTTCGCGGCGCCAGCGTTACCCAGAAACGCGTGCGCGAATGCACCTCCAACGGCAGGCTCGCCGCCAGCAGCGTCAGCACTTTATCGGTGTCGTCGAGGCGGAAACTGCCGGTGACACGCAGACGTTCAAGTGCCGGCTCCCAGCGCAGATGCCCCGAGCGATAACGGCTCAACTCGCGAAGAAAGTCCCCCAACGGCTGGTTTTGCGCCATCAACACACCGTCACGCCAGCCCGGCATTTTGGCGTCGAACAGCGCGACCGACCCGGCGCCGGAAGCCTGCAGATTGACCTGTTGCCCGGCGTTCAACTGCAGCGCCGGCCCGTGCAACGGCTGCAATTGCACCGAACCGCTGACCACCGACACGGTGCAATCACGCTGGTTGAGGCGCACGCAGACTTCGCTGCGGCTGACAATGATCCGACCGTACGGCGCGTTGACCGTCAACGCCGTGCTACCCGGAACGTTGAGCGCCATTTCGCCGCGCACCAACGTCAACTGACGGCTGGCCAGATCGACGTTCACCGCACTGGCGGTGTTCAGTTGCAAGGTGCTGCCGTCGGCCAGCCGTGTTCGCGTGTGTTCGCCGGTGGAAGTCTGCAAATCCGCGCGCCAGACGTCGAGCGGCAACTGGCGACTGATCAACCACGCCGTCGGCACCAGCGCCGCCAGACCCAGCGCCCTTTTCAGAGCTGCACGCCGCGCCAGATCCGGGCGATCGAGTGTGGCCATGGCCAATTCTGCTGGCAGACTGGAAAAGCGCTGGCGCAGTAATTGAATCTTCTGCCAGGTGTTTTCATGGCGGCTATCGCTGTCGCGCCAGTGCTTCAGTCGCACGTGATCGGCTTCACTGGCCTCGCCGGATTCGAGCAATGCCAACCACTGTGCGGCGGCACGGGCAACTTCGCGCGATTCGGTGCTGGGCGCAACACGCATCATAGATCCAACATCAAGCAATGTTCGTAAGCCATTGCCATGTAACGTTTTATACTGCGTTCAGAAACCTGCAGCCGTTCGGCAATTTCACGGTAAGCGAGGCCTTCGAGCTGACTCAGGAGAAAGGCCCGACGCACCGCTCGCGGCAAACCATCGAGCAGCTCATCCAGCGCTTGCAGGGTTTCCAGCAGCAGCCAACGTTGCTCGGGCGACGGCACGAATTCCTCGGGCAACTGCGCGAGTGCTTCGAGATAGGCCTTTTCCAGGCTGCGGCGGGTGTAGAAATTGCTCA
Organism: Pseudomonas sp. B21-041; assembly: GCF_024748675.1. Lineage (NCBI taxonomy): Bacteria > Pseudomonadati > Pseudomonadota > Gammaproteobacteria > Pseudomonadales > Pseudomonadaceae > Pseudomonas > Pseudomonas sp. B21-041. Next base: position 3,134,292 of record NZ_CP087175.1, on the reverse strand, counting down.
GCAGGCGTTTGCCCACGGTCAGCAGATACGCGCGCGGCTCGCGCATATCTGCAATCGGCTGAGCGCTGCACAGCACGCGCAAGAAGGTATCCTGGCTCAGGTCCGCCGCATCCCACGCGTTGCCCATGCGCCGCCGCAGCCAGGTTTCCAGCCAGCCTCGATGGTCGCGATACAGTTCGTGCAGGTGCTGCGGCGATGGCGTCGCTGCTTCAGTCATCTCAAGAGTCCTGCGCGAAGTCAGTTTCAAATGAGAGTGATTCTATTTAACTTGAGCGCCGACACAAAGCCTTTTTAACCGCGACAGCTTTCATGAGCGCTTCAAGGTCTCGCTCGGCAACTCCTTGAACAACGCCCGGTAACTGCTGGAAAACCTTCCCAAATGCCAGAACGACCAGTGCATCGCCACCTCCGCCACGGTGGTTTCCGTGGGTCGGCGCTTGAGCAATTCACGGTGTGCGCTGTTCAACCGGCGCAGGCGCAGCCAGTGACTCGGGGTCATCCCGGTGTAGGCCTTGAACGCCTGCTGCAATTGGCGCAACGGCACCCCGGCCACTTGCGAAAGCTCCAGCAGATTGACCGTGTCTTCCGGCGAATCGGCCGCCCACTCCCCTACCCGTTTCATGATCATCCGCTCTTCAGTACGCCGCTGTAATCCGCCGCGATCAAGACTGGTGTGAGCGTTGTCGAGAATGAACAGACAGTCTTCGAGCAGTTGCTTTGTCAGCGCATCTTTATCAAGCAGATCAACAGCTTGCGACATCTTCGTGAGAGTCGAGCTTAACCAGCGACTGAACAAGGCGTTCTGCCCGCAGTTGAGTTGGGTCATGAACAACCCTTCGAGTTTCGCCACATTCAGACCGTGCTGGCGAACAAATTCCGGACCGAACACCACGGCGATTTCCTGGTAGTTCTCCGGGGTGATCCAGATGTTGCGGCTCTCTTCATTGAGCAGATACAGCGCGTTGTCACTGCGATCGAAACAGAACGCCAAAGCACCCGACGGCGCGCTGAAGTTCTGCTCGACGCGGGTGTTCATCTGCTCTTCGTAGACCTCGACGCCCTGCAGATCCAGATAGCGGATCTGCCCGGCGAAATGGCCCGGCGACATCTGTTGGTAATGCTGGACCCAGCCCGGTGTGGCGCGGACTTGTTCGGCCACATCGGCGGTGTTGAACGCTTGAACCTGGAGCGAATTGCACGTTGTCATGGGGTGACCTTGCGCACTCTTTTGGTGCGCTTTGGTGCTGCTTAAAGTGGATAGATGGAACTGCAAGGCTCGCCCAAGATAGTCGTCAACGCGCCACAGGGGAAGGGGCGGAAGATGAAACCCGCCCTCCCCGGCGTCTATAAAACCAATAACGAGGTCTTTATGAATGCCCCTTTCGATCAGCTGTTCACGTGGCTGAAAGATCACAAGATTACCGAAGTCGAATGTGTGGTCAGCGACCTGACCGGCATTGCCCGCGGCAAGATCGCACCGACCAACAAGTTCCTGCATGAGCGAGGCATGCGCCTGCCGGAAAGTGTCCTGCTGCAAACGGTAACCGGGGATTTTGTCGACGACGACATCTACTACGACCTGCTCGATCCTGCCGATATCGACATGGTCTGCAAGCCCGTAGCTGACGCGGTCTACGTGATTCCGTGGGCGATCGAGCCGACCGCCATCGTCATCCACGACACCTTCGACAAGTTCGGCAACCCGATCGAACTGTCGCCGCGCAACGTGTTGAAGAAAGTCTTGCAGCTGTACACCGACAAAGGCTGGAAGCCGATTGTGGCGCCGGAAATGGAGTTCTACCTGACCCAACGCTGCGAAGACCCGGATCTGCCGCTGAAGGCACCGCTGGGCCGCTCGGGCCGTGCTGAAAGCGGTCGGCAGTCGTTCTCCATCGATGCCGCCAACGAATTCGATCCGTTGTTCGAAGACGTCTACGACTGGTGCGAACTGCAAGGCCTGGACCTCGACACGCTGATCCACGAAGACGGCCCGGCGCAGATGGAAATCAACTTCCGTCACGGCGACGCCCTCGATCTGGCGGACCAGATCACTGTGTTCAAGCGCACCATGCGTGAGGCCGCACTCAAGCACAACGTTGCGGCGACATTCATGGCCAAGCCGATCGGCGACGAGCCGGGCAGCGCCATGCACATTCACCAGAGCGTGGTGGACATCGCCACGGGCAAACCGATCTTTGCTAACGCTGACGGGCAGATGAGCGAACTGTTCCTGCATTACATCGGTGGTTTGCAGAAGTACATCCCGAAAGTGCTGCCGATGTTCGCCCCAAACGTCAACTCGTTCCGCCGCTTCCTGCCGGACACCTCGGCGCCGGTCAACGTCGAATGGGGCGAAGAAAACCGCACCGTCGGCCTGCGTGTGCCAACGTCCAGCCCGGAAGCCATGCGTGTGGAAAACCGTCTGCCGGGCGCCGATGCCAACCCGTACCTGGCAATCGCCGCGAGCCTGCTCTGCGGTTACATCGGCATGGTTGAAGGCATCGCGCCGAGCGCTGCGGTACAAGGCCGCGCTTACGAACGTCGCAATCTGCGCCTGCCGATCACCATCGAAGAAGCGCTGACGCAAATGGAAGAGTGCGAAGCCGTTGCGCAATACCTCGGCGACAAGTTTGTCCGTGGCTATGTCGCGGTAAAGCGTGCCGAGCATGAAAACTTCAAACGCGTGATCAGTTCGTGGGAGCGTGAGTTCCTGATGCTGAGCGTCTGAGCAAAGCCAAAAGATCCCCTGTGTCGATCGTTCCCACGCAGAGCGTGGGAACGATCATTCGAAAAAGAGGTGTCGAAATGCGTCTGTTGAAATCCGTACTCCCGGTCGCCCTGAGCGTGCTGTTCAGCGCGGTAGCCCAAGCTCAACCCCAGGTCAGCGTCTACAACTGGACCGACTACATCGGCGAAACCACCCTCGCCGACTTCCAGAGCCAAACCGGGATCAAGGTGATCTACGACGTTTTCGACTCCAACGAAACCCTGGAAGGCAAACTGCTCGCCGGTCGCACTGGCTACGACGTGGTCGTGCCGTCCAACCATTTCCTCGCCCGTCAGGTGAAAGCCGGCGCGTTCCTCAAACTGGATCGCGAGCAACTGCCGAACTTCAAGAACCTCGACCCGAAACTGCTCGAACTGCTGGAGAAAAACGACCCGGGCAACGAGCACTCGGTGCCGTACCTGTGGGGCACTAACGGCATCGGCTACAACGTCGACAAGGTCAAGCAAGTGCTGGGCGTCGACCACATCGATTCCTGGGCCGTGCTGTTCGAGCCTGAGAACCTGAAGAAACTCAGCCAGTGCGGGGTGTCGATGATGGACTCCGCCGACGAAGTCTTCCCGGCGGTACTCAATTACATGGGCATGGACCCGCGCAGCGAAAACCCGGAAGACTATAAAAAGGCTGAAGCGAAACTGCTGAGCATCCGTCCATACATCACCTATTTCCATTCTTCGAAATACGTGTCGGATCTGGCCAACGGCGATATTTGCGTAGCCTTCGGTTACTCCGGCGACGTGTTCCAGGCCGCCAACCGCGCCAAGGAAGCCAAGAACGGCGTGAACATCGCTTACGCCATTCCGAAAGAAGGCGCCAATCTCTGGTTTGATCTGTTGGCCATCCCCGCCGATGCGAGCAACACCAAAGAAGCGCACGCTTTCATCAATTACCTGCTTGATCCGCAAGTGATCGCCAAAGTCAGCGCTTCGGTCGGTTACGCCAACCCGAACCCGGCCGCCAAGCAATACATGGATCAAGAGCTGGTCAACAACCCTGAGGTTTACCCATCCCAGGCAGTGCTGGACAAGCTCTACATCTCATCTACCCCGCCCCAGGCGATCATGCGTCTGATGACCCGGTCCTGGAGCAAAGTGAAGTCGAACAAATGAATCAGTACACCCAAGAACACGCTCGCTCTTACTACGCCGCTTCGGCCCGGGCGAGCACACCTTATCCGCTGCTGGACGGTGACTTGACTGCCGATGTCTGCGTGATCGGCGGCGGATTCACCGGGGTCAACACGGCCATCGAACTGGCGCAACGCGGGTTGTCGGTGGTGTTGATCGAAGCCCGGCGCATCGGCTGGGGCGCCAGTGGGCGCAATGGTGGCCAGTTGATTCGCGGGATCGGTCATGAGGTCACGGGGTTCGCCAAGTATGTCGGTCAGGAAGGCGTGCGTTACTTGCAGCGCGCCGGCATCGATTCGGTCGAACTGGTGCGTCAGCGCATCGGCGACAACGGCATCGAATGTGATCTGCGCTGGGGCTTTTGCGATCTGGCCAACACCCCGGCGCAGTTCGCTGCCTTCAAGGATGAATTGGTCGACCTCGCCGAACTCGGCTATGCCCATGAAACCCGCCTGATCGGCCCGGAGCAGGTGCGCCAGCAGGTGGTCAACTCCGACATCTATGCCGGTGGCCTGGTCGACATGGGGTCCGGTCATCTGCATCCGCTGGATTTGGTGCAAGGCGAAGCGCGACTTGCAGCATCGTTGGGCGTAAGGATTTTCGAGCAGAGTGAAGTGCTGGAAATCATCCATGGCCCGACCGTGCAGGTGCGTTGCGCCAAGGGCTCAGTGCGTGCCGGCAGTCTGGTGCTCGGCTGCAATGCGCATCTGGACGAACTCGAACAGCAACTCAGTGGCAAGGTGCTGCCGGCCGGCAGTTACATCATCGCCACCGAACCGTTGTCCGAGGCGCGCGCCGCGCAACTGATCCCGCACAATCTGGCGGTGTGCGACCAGAAAGTCGGCCTCGATTACTACCGGCTTTCGGCGGACCGGCGCCTGCTGTTCGGCGGTGCCTGCCACTATTCCGGGCGTGATCCGGCGGACATCGCCGCTTACATGCGCCCGAAGATGCTCAAGGTCTTCCCGCAACTGGCCGACGTGCGCATCGATTACCAGTGGGGCGGCAAGATTGGCATCACCGCCAACCGTTTTCCACAGGTCGGCCGGCTCAAGCAGCACCCGAACGTGTTCTATGCGCAGGGCTATTCCGGCCATGGCCTGAACGTCACGCACTGGTGCGCGAAACTGCTCGGCGAGGCGATTCATGCCGGTCACAGCCAAGGCATGGATGTGTTCAGCGGCGTGCCGCACATGACCTTCCCGGGCGGTCCGGCCTTGCGTTCGCCACTGCTGGCACTGGGGATGTTCTGGTATCGCCTGCGGGAAATGCTCGGCTGACAGCACAAACCGCGCTGACACGATCTAATCGATCCCGGCTTTGATCGTTCCCACGCTCTGCGTGGGAACGATCATCGAGCGCAGGTGAGCTATTCACATTTGCTCTATCGCCAAGCACTTCTATATTGATGAGGTGCTTTGGCGTTCCTGACGCTCAGTGCCCAATCAATCGAGGAGGACATGGATGAAGTCGTCAGCCACCGACGAGCCGCGAGCACCAGGCCAAGCCCCAGTCAAAACCCGCCGTTTCAGCATTTCACTCGTCTGGATCGTGCCGATTGTGGCGGTGCTGGTGGGCATCTCGCTGGTGGTGCACAACGTGATGCAGGAAGGGCCGACGATCATCGTCAACTTCAAGACCGGCAGCGGCCTGACGGCCAACAAGACCGAGGTCAAATACCGCAACGTGGTCATCGGTCAGGTGACGGACGTCGAGTTGAGTAACGACCAGAAAAGTGTCGACGCCACCATTAAACTGTCAAAACAGGCGGAAACCTTCACGCGCGAAGACTCACAGTTCTGGGTGGTGCGCCCGCGCATTGGCGCCGGCGGCGTTTCGGGCATCGACACCCTGCTTTCCGGTGACTACATCGGCGCCGACGTCGGTCAGGCCGACAACCGCGCCAAACACTTCAAAGGCCTGGAAAATCCGCCGCCGATCACCTACGGCGAACCCGGCAAGCGCTTCATGCTGCATGCGCCGGACCTCGGTTCACTGGATATCGGTTCACCGGTTTATTACCGCAAGATTCCGGTCGGCCAGGTCGTCACCTACGCCCTCAACCCCGAAGGCAAAGGGGTGGATATCGAGGTGTTCATTCACGCGCCGAACGACGCGTTCGTCACTGAAAACACCCGTTTCTGGAATGCCAGCGGCATCGACATCAATGTCGGTGCCAACGGCTTTGCCGTGAAGACCGAATCGCTGTCGACCATGCTGGTGGGCGGGATTGCGTTCCGTGCTCCGGATTACAGTCCCAACGATGTGGCCGCCGCAGACGACAAAGATTTCGAACTGTTCGCCGACCAGCAGAGCGCCCTCGCCCCACCGAATGGCAAGGCGCAATACATGGTGCTGCGTTTCGAACAGTCACTGCGCGGGCTCAAGGTCGATGCGCCGGTCGAGTTCCTCGGTATGGAAATCGGCCGGGTCGTGGGCATCAACCTGGATTTCGATGCGAAAAAACGCACCTTCCCGCTTAACGTCGGTATCGTCATTTACCCGCAGCGTCTCGGTCAGGCCTACAAAAAGATGCTCACCGAATTCAAGCACGACCCCAACGACGAAGCCGCTGGCATCCGCTTGCTGGGCACCTTCGTCGATAATGGCCTGCGTGCCCAGGCGCGCAGTGGCAACCTGCTGACCGGCCAGTTGTACGTCGCGTTGGACTTCTTCCCGAAAGCGGAGAAAGTCGCGTTCGACCCGAGCGCTCGCCCGGTCGTTCTACCGACCGTGCCCGGCAGCCTCGAACAGTTGCAGGAAAAACTCGAAGCGGTGGTCGACAAGCTCAACAAGTTGCCAGTGGATCGCATCGCCAACAACCTCGACAGCAATCTGATCGAGCTGCGCAAAGGTCTGACTCAGTTCAACGCCAAGACCCTGCCGGGCGTGCAGAGCACGCTCGCCGACGTCAGCAAGACCTTGCAGTCCGCCAGTTCAACCCTGGCCGAAGATTCGCCACAACGCGAGAAACTCACGGAAACCCTCGACGAACTCGGGCGCATGTCGCGTTCGCTGCGTGAGCTGTCGGATTACCTCGGTCGTCATCCGGAATCGCTGATTCGTGGTCGCCCCGATAACGCAGCACCTATCGATCTGAAAGGACCGCCACGCAATTGAGCACAGGAGCTAACACAATGGCTTTACCGCTAAAGATCACCGTGTTCGCTGCGTTCATGCTGCTGAGCGCCTGTCGCAGCGACCCGATCAGCTTTCACACCCTGACGCCGGTGCAGATCGCCAACACACGGACCGGCGCGCAGATTCCGATTGAAGCGCTGAGCGTGCCGCCGCAGGTCGACCGTGCGCAAATCGTTATCCGCCAGGGCAACAGCGGCCTGGCGATTCTTGAAACTGATTGGTGGGGCGCGACACTGGCGGATGAGTTGCGCGGTGCGTTGGCCGATCAATTGAGCAATACCGGTGGGCAAGGCAACGTTTCGGTGCGCATCGAAGTGCAACGCTTCGACTCGATCCCCGGTCAGTACGGCCTGATCGACGCCAAATGGCGCTTGCGTGCTGTCGGCGCCACTGACAATGGCTCGCTGACCTGCCGTTCGACCCTGCAAACACCGTCCGGCCCGACCATCGATGATCTGGTGGGGGCCCAGCAGCACAACGTCAAACGGCTGGCCGAGCAGATCAGTCGGGCGGCAACCGGCAACGCGCGCACCTGCCCTTCCCCGTCCTGACGGACCTACAGATCGAAGCGATCCACCGCGCGCCGCCGCTCGTTGTCGTCCCGCACATCGTAATTGGCGGTGGTCTGGATATTGCTGTGGTGCGCCAGTTTCTGCGCAATCGACAAATCATGCTCCTCGATCACCCGCGTAATAAACGAACGGCGGAAATCGTGCGGCATGATCTTCACCCCGACCTGGGTGCCACGCTGGCGGGCGATGTAATAGATCGCGTGTTTGGTGATGCGCTCGCGAGTGATATGGCTGCCGCGACGGATGCGGTTGAACAGAAAGGCATCGTCACTCTCGCCCTCCTTCAGCTCTGAACGCCGCAGTTCCAGCCATGCATCGAGTTTGGCGAACGCCCAGGCCGGTGCGTACTTGATCAGTTGCTTATTGCCTTTGCCGGTGACGGTCAGGCTGCGCTCCGTGAAATCGACCTGATTCAAGTCCAGGTCCACCGACTCTGATTTACGCATGCCGGTGCCGTACAACAACGCAATCACCGCTGCGTCGCGCAGCCCTTGCGGACGCGGATCAGCGGCGCAGACTTCCATCAATTCGTGAATCAAGGTGCGCTTCAAGTTGCGCCCCTGAGATAACCGCGTGCCGGCGATGCCTTTGACCGAACGCATTTTCAGCAGATGATCCTGGCTGATCAGGCTCATGCGCCAGGCTTCATTCATCACACCGCGCACGGCATTCACGTACAGCGACGAGGTATTCGGCGCATAACCGTCGGAGCGCAATGCGGCGACCAGCGCCACGACGTCTTCCGGTTGCAGCCCGTGCCAGGGGATTTCCTCGATGTCCACGTCTTCAAAACCAAGACGGTCAGCGGCGTCCTGCAAGACATAACGCATGGTCAGTTGGCTGGACGGCGCCAGGCGGGCCAGATAAAGCGTCAGCGGATTAGTGTTGGACGGGGTGGATTCAGTACTCGACAAGTCAATCAAACGAAACGGCCTTGAATAGAAAACAGTTCAACAAAACAACTTAAAAGTGCAAAGAAACTTATATAAAGAGCGACTCTTCCGTAAAACTTTTCTACTAAAACAGCCGATAAACGGAAGAAGTCTGAACGGTGGCTGTATGGCTTACAGATAGACGAATCGCCGACCGTTTTTTCATGTTCCTTTCACAAAAACGCGCATAACCTTAGTTACAACAGGTTGCCCCGAAAGGCCTGCAACCCTGCCGACCGCGGACTGAAAAGTCAATCAGGTATTCCCCGGCCGGTATCTCAACCCTTTGAAATTCCGTGTTTTTCAGACAATCGGCTGAAGGATGGCTATCGCCTCGAGGTTCTTATGAGTCAAGCGTTTCTGCCGTTTTCCCGCCCGAGTATCGGCGATGAAGAAATAGCCGCCGTTGAACAAGTATTGCGGTCAGGGTGGATTACCACCGGCCCTAAAAACCAGGCACTGGAAGAACACTTCGCCAACTATGTCGGTTGCAAACACGCCGTGGCACTTTCCTCGGCCACCGGCGGCATGCACATCACTTTGCTGGCCTTGGGCATTGGCCCGGGTGACGAGGTCATTACCCCGTCGCAGACCTGGGTCTCGACCGCCAACATGATCTCCCTGCTCGGCGCCACACCGGTGTTCGTCGACGTTGATCGCGACACCCTGATGACCGATGCCGCGCGCATCGAAGCCGCCATCACCCCACGCACCAAAGCAATCATTCCTGTGCATTACGCCGGCGCCGCGTTTGATCTTGATCCGCTGTACGCGCTGGCCGACAAACACGGCATCGCCATTATCGAAGACGCCGCCCACGCTGCTGGCACCCGTTACAAGGGCCGGCACGTCGGTGTGCAAGGCACGGCGATTTTCTCCTTCCACGCGATCAAGAACATGACCTGCGCCGAAGGCGCGATGTTCGTCACCGACGACGAAGCGCTGGCCAGCCGCGTGCGCATGCTCAAGTTCCACGGTCTCGGTGTCGACGCCTACGATCGTCTGACCGGTGGCCGCAAGCCGCAGGCGCAAGTGATGGAACCGGGGTTCAAATACAACCTCGCCGACATCAATGCCGCGATTGCCCTGGTGCAACTGGAGCGTCTCGACGCAATCAATGCGCGCCGCACCGAACTGGCCGCCGCCTACCGGCAAAAACTCGAAGGCCTGCCGGTGCAAACGCTGGCCCTGCCCGCCTACGCACAAACCCACGCCTGGCACCTGTTCATCCTGCGCATCGACAGCGAGCGCTGCGGCATGGACCGCGAAGCCTTCATGAAAGGCTTGCAGGACCAAGGCATTGGCACCGGCATCCATTTCATCGCCACCCACTTGCACACCTGGTATCGCCAGCGTGACCCCGACCTTTACCTGCCCGACACCGAGTGGAACTCGGCGCGGCTGTGCTCGATTCCGTTGTTCCCCGACATGAGCGATCAGGACCTTGATCGCGTGGTCGGCGCCATCGCCACCCTTATGGACAAACGCCCGTGAAAACCTATCCGATCCGCTGTGTGTCGATCGTCATCCCGGTCTACAACGAACAGGACAGCCTGCCGGAACTGCTGCGCCGTACTGAAGCCGCCTGCAAGATGCTGCGTCACGACTTTGAAATTGTCCTCGTCGACGACGGCAGCCGTGACGAGTCCGCCAACCTTCTGGAAGAAGCCGCGACCCGTGAAGACAGCCCGTTCGTGGCGGTCATCCTCAACCGTAACTACGGCCAGCACGCAGCAATCATGGCCGGTTTCGAACAATGCAAAGGCGATGTGGTGATCACCCTCGACGCCGACCTGCAGAACCCGCCGGAAGAAATCCCCCGGCTGGTTGCCGAAGCGGAAAAGGGTTACGACGTGGTCGGCACCGTGCGCGGCAACCGACAGGACTCGGCCCTGCGTCGCTATCCATCGAAGCTGATCAACCTCGCCGTGCAACGCTCCACCGGCGTCGCCATGAGCGACTACGGCTGCATGCTCCGCGCTTACCGCCGGACGATCATCGACGCAATGCTCGCCTGCCGTGAACGCAGCACCTTCATCCCGATTCTGGCCAACAGCTTCGCCCGCCACACCACCGAAATCGTCGTCGCCCACGCCGAACGTGAGCACGGCGATTCGAAGTACAGCCCGATGCGCCTGATCAACCTGATGTTCGACCTGATCACCTGCATGACCACTACACCTTTGCGCCTGCTGAGCATCGTCGGTTTCACCATGGCCGGGCTTGGGTTGCTGTTTGCTTTCGCACTGATCGTTATGCGTCTGGCTTTCGGTTCCGGCTGGGCCGGTGACGGCATGTTCGTGCTGTTCGCGGTGCTGTTTGTGTTCACCGGTGGCCAGTTCATCGGCATGGGCCTGCTCGGCGAATACCTGGGGCGCATGTACAGCGACGTGCGCGCCCGCCCGCGTTTCTTCATCGAAAAAGTCTTGCGCAGCCACGCCGCCGAGCCAGCGCCTGCCGTCACGGTTGACGGTCTCTCTTCTACTTCTACTACCGGTCAGGTTCACTCATGAGTGCAAAAACTGTTGTCTTCGCTTACCACGATATTGGCTGCGCCGGCATTCAAGCCCTGCTCGACAGCGGCTATGACATTGCGGCGGTGTTCACTCACGCCGATGACCCGAAAGAGAACGCGTTTTACAGCTCGGTCGCACAACTGTGCGCCACCAAAGGCATCCCGGTGCATGCGCCGGAAGACGTCAACCACCCGCTGTGGATCGAGCGCATCGCCAAGCTCGATCCTGAATATATTTTCTCGTTCTACTATCGCAACCTGCTAAGCGAGCCGCTGCTGGCACTGGCGAAAAAAGGTGCGTTCAACCTGCACGGTTCGCTGCTGCCAAGCTACCGTGGCCGCGCCCCGGCCAACTGGGTACTGGTCAACGGCGAAAGCGAAACCGGCGTCACTTTGCACCGCATGGTCAAACGTGCCGATGCCGGCGCCATTGTTGCCCAACAGCGTATCGCCATTGAACGCAGCGACACCGCGTTGAGCCTGCACGGCAAATTGCGCATCGCCGCGACGGATCTGCTGCGCGACACCTTGCCGGCCATGCTGCAAGGCAAGATCAGCGAAACCCCACAAGACGAATCGAAAGCCACGGTGTTCGGTCGTCGCACCGCCGCGGACGGCAAACTGGTCTGGGCGAAACCGGCCGAGCAACTGTTCAATCTCGTGCGTGCCGTGACCCAACCTTACCCGGGCGCGTTCTGCGCTGTGGGCGAGCACAAACTGATCGTCTGGAGCGCTGAAGTTGCCAAGGGCAACGACGGCCAGGCACCGGGCCGAGTAATCAGCGTCAATCCGCTGCGCATTGCCTGCGGCGAAGATTCGCTGGTGATCCTCTCCGGTCAGCGCAACGACAACGGTCTGTTCCTCAGCGGCCCGCAACTGGCCAGTGAACTGGGTCTGGTCGACGGCTCGCTGTTGCGCGGTGCCGAGTCCGGCCGTGCGCCACGCCGTACTCGCGTGCTGATCCTCGGCGTCAACGGTTTTATCGGCAATCACTTGTCTGAGCGCCTGCTGCGTGATGACCGCTACGAAGTCTATGGTCTGGACATCGGTTCCGACGCGATCGACCGTCTGCGCAGCCATCCGCACTTCCACTACGTCGAAGGCGACATCAGCATTCACTCCGAGTGGATCGAGTACCACATCAAGAAGTGCGACGTGGTCCTGCCGCTGGTGGCCATCGCCACGCCGATCGAATACACCCGCAACCCGCTGCGTGTGTTCGAACTTGACTTCGAAGAAAACCTGAAACTGGTGCGCTACTGCGTCAAGTACAACAAGCGCGTGATCTTCCCGTCGACCTCGGAAGTCTATGGCATGTGCCAGGACAAACACTTCGATGAAGACACTTCCAACCTGGTGGTCGGCCCGATCAACAAGCAGCGCTGGATCTACTCCGTGTCCAAGCAACTGCTGGACCGGGTGATCTGGGCCTACGGCGCCAAGGGTCTGAATTTCACCCTGTTCCGCCCGTTCAACTGGATGGGCCCGCGTCTCGATCGCCTGGACTCGGCACGCATCGGCAGCTCCCGCGCCATCACCCAGTTGATCCTCAACCTGGTCGAAGGCACGCCGATTCGCCTGTTCGACGGTGGCGAGCAAAAACGCTGCTTCACCGACATCGCTGACGGCGTCGAGGCACTTGCACGGATCATCGATAACGACAACGACGTCTGCAACGGCCAGATCATCAACATCGGTAACCCGGACAACGAAGCCAGTATTCGTCAGTTGGGCGAAGAGCTGCTACGCCAGTTCGAAGCGCATCCGCTGCGCGACAACTTCCCGCCGTTCGCCGGTTTCCGCGACGTCGAGAGCAAGGCGTTCTACGGCGCCGGTTATCAGGATGTCGAGCATCGCAAACCGAGCATCGCCAACGCCAAGCGCCTGCTCGACTGGACGCCGACCGTGGAAATGCGCGAGACCATCGGCAATACGCTGGATTTCTTCCTGCGCGAAGCCATGCTCGAACAAGCGGACAAGCATTGATGCAGGCCGGTCTACGCATCGACGTCGACACCTTTCGCGGCACCCGTGAAGGGGTGCCGCGCTTGCTGGAAATGCTCGACGAGGCGCAGATCAAGGCAACGTTCTTCTTCAGTGTCGGCCCCGACAACATGGGCCGGCATCTGTGGCGCCTGATCCGCCCGCAGTTCCTCTGGAAAATGCTCCGCTCCAATGCCGCCGGCCTGTATGGCTGGGACATTCTACTGGCCGGCACCGCGTGGCCGGGCAAACCGATTGGCCGTGACCTCGGGCACCTGATGCGTCAGGCGCGCGATGCAGGTCATGAAGTCGGTCTGCATGCCTGGGATCACCACGGCTGGCAGGCCAACGCCGGGCGCTGGAGCAATGCGCAACTGATCGAGCAGATCCGTCAGGGCGTCGACACCTTGAGCGACATTCTCGGCGAGAAAATCCAGTGCTCGGCCGCCGCCGGTTGGCGTGCCGACGAGCGCGTAATCGAGGCCAAGCAAGCCTTCGGTTTTCGCTACAACAGCGATTGCCGTGGGCGGCGTCTGTTTCGTCCGCTGTTGGCCGATGGCACGCCGGGCACGCCGCAGATTCCGGTGGACCTGCCGACCTTCGATGAAGTCGTCGGCCCCATCGTCGCGGCGCGGGATTTCAACGGTTTCATCCTTGATCACTTCCGCCCGCAACAGCTCAACGTCTACACCATTCACGCCGAAGTAGAAGGGATTCTGATGGCTGAGGGTTTTCGTCAATTACTCGCCGATGCGCGTCAGCGCCAAATCGACTTCAAACCACTGGGCGACTTGCTGCCCGAGTTCTTCAACACCTTGCCCGTGGGGCGCGTGCAACGCGGCACCCTCGACGGCCGTGAAGGCTGGCTGGGAGTACAAGGCGCATGATTAAACGCTGGACGCTGCCACTGCTGTTGCTGGGTATTTGCTTATTGGCTTACCTGCTGCCGCTGGGCACGCACGGTTTGTGGATTCCTGATGAGACTCGATACGCACAGATCAGCCAGGACATGCTGCTCAGTGGCAACTGGGTGTCGCCGCACTTCATGAGCCTGCGTTATTTCGAGAAGCCGATTGCCGGCTACTGGATGATCGCGCTGGGTCAGGCGTTGTTCGGGCAGAACCTGTTCGGCGTGCGCTTTGCATCGGCACTGAGCACCGGCCTGAGCGTGCTGCTGTGCTATCTGGTCGCCCGGCGCTTGTGGAACGAACCGCGCAAAAGCTTCGTCTGCGCCCTGCTCTATATGAGTTTCACCATCGTCGCCGGTCAGGCCGGTTACGCCAACCTCGATCCGCAATTCACCTTCTGGGTCAACCTGAGTCTGGTGGCGCTGTGGTTTGCCGTCGACAGTCAAACCGGCGGCAAGCGCATGGCGGCCTGGGCGGTATTGGGGCTGGCGTGTGGCATGGGCTTCATGACCAAAGGCTTTCTTGCCTGGCTGCTGCCGGTGTTGATCGCCCTGCCGTGGATGCTCTGGCAAAAACGCTGGCGTGAACTGCTGATCTTCGGCCCGGTGGCGATTGCCGTGGCGATCCTCATCAGCCTGCCGTGGGTGCTCTCGGTGCATGCACAGGAGCCGGACTACTGGCGGTTCTTCTTCTGGCATGAGCACATCCGCCGCTTTGCCGGTGACGATGCGCAACACGATGCGCCGTGGTGGTTTTACTTGCCGCTGCTGATCGCATTCAGCCTACCGTGGGCCGGGTTATTACCGACCGCATTCAAACAGGCGTGGCAAACCCGCGCGCAGCCCAAAGTGGTTTTTCTGCTGCTGTGGCTGCTGCTGCCGTTGCTGTTCTTCAGCCTGAGCAACGGCAAATTGCCGACCTACATCCTGCCGTGCCTGCTGCCGATGGCGTTGCTGCTGGGCAATGCGCTGGCCGATCGTTTGCGTCTGGAACAAGGTCGGGCGCTGAGCATCAACGGTGTGCTGAATCTGTTGCTGGGCATCGTCACGTTGATCGCGCTGGTCTATCTGCAACTGACCAAACCGGTCTACGACCACGAACTGCACAGCCTGGTGCTGGTGTTCATTGCCCTGATCGGCTGGATCATCGCCAACCTGCTGCAAGCCTTTCTGCCGCTGCAATGCTGGGCGGCTCCGGCGCTGGGCAGCCTGTTGCTGATCGCGGTGTTGCCGGCGGCGCTGCCCAAATCGGTGGTCGCCAACAAGATGCCGGATCAGTTCATCAAGCATCACGTCACCGAACTGGCGCAAACCACCCACCTGCTGAGTAACGACCTCGGTGCCGCGTCCGCACTGGCCTGGCGCCTGAAAACCCCGCAAGTCGCGTTGTACAACACGATAGGCGAATTGAAATATGGCCTTGCCTATCCTGACGGCATTCAACAGCGGGTCGATCCCGATCACGTGCAACAGTGGATGCGCGAGGCACGCCGCAGCGGTGCGGTCGGCGTGGTGATGCGCGTCAAGGGGCAGGACGAACTGGACGAAATCGACAGATTGCCAAAGGACGGCGTCCGTTATGAGCAGGGCAACCTGGTGATCATGATCCTGCCCAAGGAGGCGTCATGAGCCTGTTGCTGCTGTTGGCTGCGTGCCTGCTCACCTGCCTCGGGCAGGTTGCGCAGAAGCACGCCGTGGAGAGCTGGCGCGGTGTCGAGTCGGGCTGGGCCGACAAACTGCGTACGCCGTGGTTGTGGCTGGCCCTGCTCGCCCTCGGCTCGGGTCTGTTGGTTTGGCTGCTGGTGTTGCAGCGTCTGGAAGTCGGCATCGCCTACCCGATGCTCAGCCTCAACTTTGTGCTGATCACCCTGATCGCGCGCTTCGTCTTCCGTGAACCCATCGACCGCCAGCATTGGCTTGGCGTGGCATTGGTGATCGGCGGCGTGGTTTTGCTGGGACAACAGTCATGAATCAACGTCGCGGCATCACCTTCGCGCTAGGCAGTGTGTTCCTCGTCAGCGCTGCGCAACTGGGCATGCGCTGGAGCATGACCCGCCTGCCCGTGCCGGAACAATGGCTGCACATCGACAGCCTCGATTGGCTGGCCCTGGCCGTGGTCATTGCGGCGATTTTTGCCTACGCCCTGTCGATGCTTTGCTGGCTCGCCGCCCTGCGCGATCTGCCGCTGGGCCGGGCTTACTCGCTGCTGAGCATCAGCTATGCGCTGGTGTACCTGCTGGCGGCCAGTCTGCCGCTGTTCAACGAATCCTTCAGTTTCACTAAATCACTGGGCGTGGCGCTGGTCATGCTCGGGGTCATCACCATCAACACTCGTCCGGCTCGTGCGCCCGAATTCAGGAGTGCTCCATGAAAATCACAGTATTTGGCAGCGGTTACGTCGGTCTGGTGCAAGCGGCTGTGTTGGCCGAAGTCGGCCATGATGTCGTGTGCATGGACGTCGACCAGAAGAAGGTCGACCTGTTGCGCCAGGGTCACGTGAGCATTTTCGAACCGGGGCTGGCCAGCCTGGTACGTGAAGGTCTGGATTCGAAACGCCTGCAATTCACCACCGATGAAAAACTCGCTGTGCAGCACGCTCGGGTAGCGTTTATTGCCGTGGGTACGCCGTCGCGAGAGGACGGTTCGGCAGATCTGCGTTACGTGCTATCGGTCGGCGATGCGATTGCCCGGCATCGTGAGCAGCCGTTGATCATCGTCGAGAAATCCACGGTGCCGGTAGGCACGGGCGACACCCTGCGCACGCACATCGAAAAAGCCTTGATCAAGGTCGGCCGCCTGCTGCAGTTCGATATCGTCTCCAACCCGGAATTCCTCAAGGAAGGCTCGGCAGTCGCTGACTGCCGCCGCCCGGACCGTATCGTCATCGGCTGCGAAGGTGATGAGGTGCGCGACGTAATGCGCGATCTGTACTCGCCATTCAACCGCAACCATGACCGCATCATGTTCATGGACCTGCGCAGCGCCGAGCTGACCAAGTACGCCGCCAACTGCATGCTGGCGACCAAGATCAGCTTCATCAACCAGATCGCCGAACTCGCCGAGCACCTGGGCGCCGACATCGAATCGGTACGCCAGGGCATCGGTGCCGACACGCGCATCGGTTACCACTTCATCTACCCCGGCTGCGGTTATGGCGGCTCGTGCTTCCCCAAAGACATGCGCGCATTGATTCACAGCGCCGAAGAAGCGCACTGCTTCAGCGACTTGCTGCAAGCGGTCGAGGCGATCAACCAGCGGCAGAAACACAAGCTGTTCGAGCGCATCAACGCGTTCTACAAGGGTGATCTGCGCGGCAAGACTTTCGCCCTGTGGGGGCTGGCGTTCAAACCCAACACCGATGACATGCGCGATGCGCCAAGCCGTGTCCTGCTGGAGGAGCTGTGGGCCGCCGGTGCCAGCGTGCGCGCCTTCGACCCGGAAGCCATGCAGGAAACCCAGAACCTTTACCCGGACGAGTCGAAGCTGATGTTGATGGGCACGCCGGAATCGGTACTGCCCGGCGCCGACGCACTGATCATCTGCACCGAATGGCAGCAGTTCAAAGCCCCGGATTTCGATTTGATCAAGCAGCGCCTCAACACCCCGGTGATTTTCGACGGCCGCAACCTGTACGACGCCGAGCGACTGGCGCGCAATGGTTTCCAGTACTTCCCGATGGGCCGTGGCGAATCGCGTAAGTTGCCGATCCCGCTGCAACAATGGCCACACGCGTCCGACGTCGCTTGATCAGCTTATCGCCTGAGATTCGCCGGCAGTCCCTGATCGCAGGGCTGCTGGCGTTTTTAGTGTTCATCGCCGGGGTCTACGGGCAGGCGCCGATCGGTTTCGATTCGCGGTTCGTGTTGTTCGCGCAAGAAATGCTGCGGCATGGGCCGACGGTGTTTCCGACCACCTATGATCAACCGTATGCGGATTATTCAGCGGTTTCGACGCTGTTCATCTGGCTGCTGTCGCTGCCGTTCGGCGCGGTGAATGCGTTTACGGCGTGGGCGCCAAGTGCCGGCGCCGGCGCGCTGATCGTGACGCTGATGTATCGACTGCTGGCACCGTACTCGCGCCGTTGGGCGTTGATCAGTATTGCGTTGCTGATGCTCACCAGCGGTTTCGTCACTGAAGTGCGCGCGGTGTCGCAGGACTTGATGCTCGCAGCGGTGGCCTTCACGGTGTTCTATCTGGGTTATGCCCATGAGCATTTTGCCGGCAAGCGTCACTGGCCGCTGATCTTCGCGTTGCTGCTGCTCGGCTTCGGCATTCGCGGACCGATTGGTCTGGTGGTGCCGACCGGCATGCTGTGCAGCTATTACCTGCTCAACCGTGAGTGGACGCGTCTGCTGGTGTTCGGCGTACTGGCTTCGCTGTTGCTCGCAGTCTGTGTCGGCCTGCTGTTGTGGCTGGCGAAACTCAGCGGTGGCCCGGTCTTCTTGCAGGACGTGATCCGCATGCAGTTCATGGGGCGCATGGACGGCAGCGAAGGCGTCAGCGGTTCGCTGTATTACTTCACCAGTTCGTTCGGCAACTATGCGCTGGCCTATCCGCTGGCATTACTGGTACTGGTGGCGGCCTGGCTGGGCAAACCGCAGCAACGTGGCCCGGCGCTGCGTCTGGTGCAGTACTGCGCGGCGGCGGGAATGATTGTGATGGTCGGGCTGTCGATTCCCCAGGCGAAGAAGGCGCGGTATTTGCTGCCGATGCTGCCCATGGCGGCGATCATTGCGGCGTATCCGTTTCAGGTCGCGCATGGGCGGGTGTTTCGTTGGTTGCGCGGGTTGATGCTGGGTGTTTGGCTGGTTACGCCGGGATTGTTGATGGTTGTGTTACTGGTCGCTCGACGGCGCTTTCCCGAGCAATTGAGTGAAGTGTCTTTGGTGTTGATCGTGCTGGGCCTGCTGCAACTCTTGGCGTTGTCGCGATTGTTGATCCCGCGTTGGCGTGTCGAGGTATTGGCGTTGTCTGCGGTGTTGGCGCTGTGGACGGTGTACGCGGCAGTGTTCGAGCCGGTGGAGCGGCGTTTGTACGACACCCAGGGATTCAGTCACGCGGTGTTTGCCCAGGTTCAACAAAAGCCGGCGCCGCTGGTGTTGCATGGCATGGGCAAGGATGCGAAGGCGATTAAGTTCATGGTCAATATCGAGCAGGATCTGCAACCGCAGTTCAGCGACTCGATCCAGCAACTGGAGGCGCTCAAAGGTCCGGCGTGGCTGATGATGGATCGCAGTGATTTTCTGGCCCTGCGGGGGACGCCGCTGGGTGAATTGCAACCGATACTCAGTGGCCGCTTCGACAAAAACGATTACGTCCTGCTTTACGCTAATCCCTTGTAGGCGCTGCCGAAGGCTGCGATCTTGATCGTTCCCACACTCTGCGTGGGCATGCAGCCTGGGACGCTCCGCGTCCCAAATTCAAAATCGTAGACTGTGGCATCTCCTACATGAATATGACCATCCGTCTTGCGCAGCCCGCTGACGCGCCCGCCCTCCCCGCCATCGAACGCTCGGCCGCCGGGCTGTTTCGCCTCGATCCGCAACTGGCCTGGCTGGCCGACGCCGAAGTGGCCGGCGTCGAATTGCATTTACAGGCCATCGAGCAGGCCAGGGTTTGGGTCGCACGATCCCCTGAAGGGCAACTTGCCGGGTTCTTGCGGGCCGTCCCGGTCGATAACCAACTGCATGTAGAGGAGCTGTCCGTCAGCCAGCACTTTCAGGGTCAGGGTATTGGCCGCAAGTTGCTGTCGGCGGTCATCGAGCATGCCTGGGCGCAACAACTTTGCGCCGTGACGCTGACCACCTTCTTTGATGTGCCGTGGAATGCGCCGTTCTATCAGAAGATCGGTTTCCAGCGTTTGAATAGCGAGGAAACAAGCGGGTATTTAGTCGACGCCTTGAACGATGAAATCGCCCACGGTTTACCCGGCCACCGGCGCTGCGCCATGCGCCTGACGTTGCCTTGAAATCAGATCGTGGCTTTCAGATCGACGCCCAATGCCTCTGCGAATGCCTTCACCAACGGACTGCGCACGGTGTTGTGCCGCAGGATCAGATTGAACGGCGTCATGATGTTGATCCGCTCGGGCAGCACCGCACGCATCTGCCCTGCTGCCACCAGCGTTGCCGCGTAATGCCGGGGCAGAAAACCAACGAAACGGCCGGTCTTGATCAGCAAGGCCACGGCTTCGACCTGGGTCGCTGACGCCGAGAAACTGTCATAGCGCGCATAGTTGAGCTTGTCGCGATGGATCGCGTAGCGGTGGTTGATGCACTCGTATTCCTGCAAGACATTGCTGCCCATTTGCGCCTCCGCCATGTCGAACAACGGATGCCCGACCGCGCAGTAGACTTCCGAGCGCTCCTCGTACAGCGGGTAATAATCGAACTCTTCACGGCGTTGATAAACCGGCACTATTCCAGCCACTAAACGCCCCTCTACCACGCCTCTTTCCACTTCATCCAGTTGCGATGCTTGAAGTTGAAACCTGACCTTCGGCGATTGTTCGTTAAGTTGTTTTAGCGCGGCAACTAGCGGTGAGTTTTCATCACTGATCGTATTGTCGATAACGCCCACACCCAGATCACCGATAAGTTCATTCTGCGCAGAACTAAGTCGATCACGAAAGTTGTCCACCGACGCAAACAGATCAATCGACGCCTGATACACCAGGCGACCTTCTTCGGTCAGGTGAAACCCCTCGCGGCCGCGTGTGCACAGACGCATGCCGATGCGGATTTCCAGGTCGGAGATCTGCTTGCTGATGGCCGCAAGGCCCACGTTCAGCTCGTTTTGCGCGGCGCTGAAGCCTCCTGCCTCGACCACCGCCTTGAACACCTTGAGCAGTTTGAAATCCAGTCCGCTGAGGGTCAGCGGTGCTCGGTGGGCCATTTTCGGTGGCGGGTTTCCGGAATTGGAAAGTGGGGTTTCCATAATGCTGATTTACCTCTGGCGCAATGTTCAACAATCTGTGTCCAACAACAAAAACATCGCCGGCTAATAATAATGATCACAGAAAACCAGCCTTGGCAACCGCCAAAAAATCCCGAACATCAGTGCCAACTCACTGATCTCGAAACATTAAAAGCTGACACTTCGATCAGTTCTCGCTCTCTAGCAACTGCCCTCTTGAACACTGTTTTGGCCTGACGCCGTCTGCTGACTTTCCAGCAACGATCACGGCCATGCACAGCGATTTCAGTTCGCGTTACCGACGAGGAAAACAACACATGTCTCAAGCCACCGACCGTCTCTGGGGTGCCCGTTTCAAAAGCGGCCCTTCAGCCGCCCTGGCCGCCCTCTCCCGGTGCCCCGAGCGCTATTTCCGCCTGACGCCGTACGATCTGGCCGGTTCCAAGGCGCATGCCGGCGAACTGCAGCGGGCCGGTCTGCTCAACGAGCAGGAAACCCGCTCCATGCTGGAAGCCCTGGACGGCATCGGTGCCGACTTCCGCGCCGGACGTATTGCGCCAACGCTGGATGACGAAGACGTTCACACCTTTATCGAACGCCTGCTGACCGAACGCCTCGGCGCCCTCGGCGGCAAGCTGCGCGCCGGCCGTTCGCGCAACGACCAGACCGCCAACGACCTGCGCCTGTTTCTGCGCGATCACGTACGCACCCTCGCCGTCGAAGTCCTCGCCTTGCAGCAAGCGCTGGTGACTCAGGCCGAGCAACACGTCGAAAGCATCTGCCCGGGTTTCACTCACTTGCAGCAGGCGCAACCGATCGTATTCGCTCACCACTTGCTGGCCCACGCGCAATCGATGCTGCGGGACGTGCAGCGTCTGGTGGACTGGGACGCGCGCACCTCATTGTCGCCACTCGGCGCAGCGGCCATGGCCGGTTCGGCGATAGCCCGCCAGCCGCAGCAATCGGCCAAGGAAATGGGCTACGCCGGGGTCTGCGAAAACTCCATCGACGCCGTCGCCAGTCGCGATCACGTCGCCGAATTCCTGTTTATCGCCAGCATGCTCGGGATCAACATTTCGCGGCTGGCCGAAGAGTTTTGCCTGTGGTCATCACGGCAGTTCCGCTGGGTCGATCTGGACGATGCCTACGCCACTGGCAGCTCGATCATGCCGCAGAAGAAAAACCCGGACATCGCCGAACTGGCGCGGGGCAAGGCCGGACGCTTGATCGGCAATCTCACTGGTTTGCTGTCGACGCTGAAATCCTTGCCGCTGTCGTACAACCGCGACCTCAGCGAAGACAAGCACGGCGTGCTCGACAGCGTCGACACGTTGCTGCTGGTGCTGCCAGCCATGGCCGGGATGGTCGCGACCATGACCGTCAACGTCGAAGAATTGCGCCGCCAAGCCCCGCTGGGTTTCACCCTCGCCACCGAGGTTGCCGACTGGCTGGCAGTGCGCGGCGTGCCGTTCAAGGAAGCCCACGAAATCACCGGGGCGCTGGTGCAGGCCTGTGAAAAACACGGCATCGAATTGTGGGAGGCCTCGCCGGCGCTGCTGGCCGAGATCGATCCACGCCTGACCGCCGATGTGCGCGACAGCCTGACGC
Source organism: Pseudomonas sp. B21-041 (assembly GCF_024748675.1). Taxonomy (NCBI): domain Bacteria; kingdom Pseudomonadati; phylum Pseudomonadota; class Gammaproteobacteria; order Pseudomonadales; family Pseudomonadaceae; genus Pseudomonas; species Pseudomonas sp. B21-041. Next base: position 3,111,807 of record NZ_CP087175.1, on the reverse strand, counting down.
TGGAAGCCGCCATTGCGGCCCGTAATGGTTGGGGTGGTACTGCGCCGCAACAGGTGCGCGAACAGATCGGCCGCTTGAAAACCACCCTCGCCGCGCAACAGCAGTGGACCGAAAACTACCAGGGCTTCCGCCTCTGAAGCCGCCAACGCAAAACCCCGTGGGAGCGAGCCTGCTCGCGAAAGCGATGGGTCAGCCAACTGCGATGTTGAAGGTGCTGTCGCCTTCGCGAGCAGGCTCGCTCCTACAGTGGAATGTGTTGGATTTGAAAGAACAGTTGGGAGAAACACCATGAGCCAGACCCAGGCAGAACGACTCCAGTCGGAGCGCAAACTGGCGGAAAACCAGTTCGATATCACCCAGTACCAGCACGTGCCTCGGCGCTATTACGGGCGGATTTTCTTCGCTACCGTGATTGTCATCGCGATTATCGGCCTGGTGCGCGCCTTCGCCGAAGGCAAGATCGAATGGTCGTACATCGGCCAGTTCCTCACCTCTGAAGCGATCATGTGGGGCCTGTTCAACACCATCATCATGGCGGTGCTGGCCATGGCGCTGGGCATCGTTTTCGGGGTGATCACGGCGATCATGCGCATGTCGGCCAACCCGATCCTGCGCTACGTGGCCGTGACCTACACCTGGTTATTTCGCGGTACGCCGCTGATTCTGCAACTGCTGTTGTGGTTCAACCTGGCGTTGATTTTCCCCACCATCGGCATTCCGGGCGTGTTCGAACTCGACACCGTCAGCCTGATGACGCCGTTCGTGGCCGCGCTGCTCGGTTTGAGCATCAATCAGGGCGCCTACACCGCTGAAGTGGTGCGCGCCGGCCTGCTGTCGGTGGACACCGGCCAGTACGAAGCCGCCAAGTCGATCGGCATGCCGCGCCTGCAAGCGCTGCGCCGGATCATCCTGCCGCAGGCCATGCGCATCATCATTCCACCGGTCGGCAACGAGTTTATCGGCATGGTCAAAATGACCTCGCTGGCCAGCGTGATCCAGTACTCGGAACTGCTCTACAACGCGCAAAACATCTACTACGCCAACGCCCGCGTGATGGAGCTACTGATCGTCGCCGGTATCTGGTACCTGGCCACCGTCACCGTGCTGTCCTTCGGTCAAAGCCGTCTGGAGCGTCGTTTCGCTCGCGGCGCCGGCAAGCGTTCTTGAGGAGTCGAACATGAGAAGCATCGTCAAGGCCGTCAGCCTGAACAAGTATTACGACCAGTACCACGCGCTCAAGGACATCAACATCGAGGTCGAGCAAGGCGAAGTGCTGTGCATCATCGGCCCGTCCGGCTCGGGCAAGAGCACCCTGCTGCGCTGCGTCAATCAGTTGGAAAAGATCGACAAGGGCGGCCTCTGGGTTGACGGCGAACTGGTCGGCTACCGCGTGGTCGGCAACAAACTGCACGAACTCAACGAGTCGCAGATCGCCCGGCAACGCCTGGCCACCGGCATGGTGTTCCAGCGTTTCAACCTGTTCCCGCACATGACTGTGCTGCAAAACATCATCGAAGGCCCGTGCCAGGTGCTCAAGCGTTCGCCGAAAGAGGCGCACGAAGAAGCCCTGGAACTGCTGGCCCGCGTCGGCCTCGCCGACAAACGCGACAGCTATCCGATCGAATTGTCGGGCGGTCAGCAGCAACGTGTGGCGATCGCACGAGCGTTGGCCATGCGTCCGAAGCTGATGCTGTTCGATGAACCCACTTCGGCACTCGACCCGGAACTGGTCGGTGAGGTGCTGTCGGTGATGCGAGATCTCGCGCAGACCGGCATGACCATGATCGTCGTCACCCATGAACTGGGCTTCGCCCGCGAGGTTTCCAATCGCATGGTGTTCATGGACGGCGGGCAGATCGTGGAGGCTGGAAGCCCCGAAGAAATACTAATAAGTCCGCAAAACCCGCGCACCCAAAGCTTCATTTCTGCCGTTCGAACCTAAGCACCGATTGGTGTCACAACACGCATAAGAGAACGACCATGAAGAATTTCGTAATCCCCGCTGTACTCGCGTCCGTCATGTCTTGCGGTTTCGCCGTGGCCGCCGATTTGCCGGCCAGCATCAAGGAAAAAGGCGAGATCGTCGTCGCGATCATGCCCAACTATCCACCGATGGATTTCAAGGACCCGGCGACCAACACCCTCACCGGCCTGGACTACGACCTGGGCAATGCCCTCGCCGAACGTCTGGGGGTGAAGATCAAATGGCAGGAAACCGGCTTCGAGCAAATGATCAACGCGCTGACCACCGACCGCGTCGACATGGTGCTGTCGGGCATGACCGACACCGCCGAGCGTCAGGCCAGCGTCACCTTCGTCGACTACTTCACCAGCGGCCCGCAGTTCTACACCTTGCAGAAAAACGCCGCGACCAACGAGATCATCGACCTGTGCGGCAAGAAAGTCGGAACCAGCCGCCGCACCACGTTCCCGGCGGAAATCGCCGCGTGGAGCAAGGCCAACTGCGAAGCGGCCGGCAAACCGGCGATCAACGTGATCGGCACCGAAGGCTCGGCCGACGCTCGTGCGCAACTGCGCCAGAGTCGCATCGACGCGGCGATGCAAGGCAGCGAGACTTTGTCGTACCTGAAGACTCAGGAAAAGGACATGTACAAGACCGTCGGCCAGCCGATCTCCGTGCAGTTCACCGGCCTTGGTGTGAGCAAGAAAAAGCCTGAGCTAAGTGAAGCGGTGAAGGTTGCCCTGCAGAGCATGGTCGATGACGGCAGCTATGGCGCGATCCTGAAGAAGTGGGAGCTGGAACTGGGCGCGATCAAGGAAGTGACCATCAACGCTGGCAAGTAACCTTCGAGATCGATCCCCCCCTCACCCCAACCCTCTCCCCCAAGGGGGCGAGGGGGAAAGGGAGCTGATCTTCAAGTGTTCGAAACCTGAGCTCGGCGCGGTCTTTCAGGTCGATGTCGCGCTAAAGAGCACCTCGGTCGGCGCCCTCTCCCTCCGGGAGAGGGCTGGGGTGAGGTTTTCTATTGATCAACACCGGAGAGCCACAACCATGTCTTCGTGCCAACCCACTTGGCCCGCCCCACACAAAGCCTGCCTCGCCTTGGCCTTCGACCTTGACGGCCCGACTGGCGACGCCATGCTCAATGGCTCGATCTGGCACAAACCCGAGTACTTCGGTTTCGGCGGCTACGGCCCTTACCGCGCCCTGCCTCGCCTGCTCGATCTGCTCGACGCGTTCAAGTTGCCAACCACGTTTTTCGTCCCGGCATGGGTCGTGGAAAACTGGCCGAAGCAATGTCAGGCCATCGTCGAGCGCGGCCATGAAGTCGCTTATCACGGCTACAAACACGAATCTTTCTACGCCCTGACGCTGGAGCAACAGCAAACCGTCATGGCTAAGTCCAGGGACGTGTTCTGGCAACACCTGCACATCCGCGCCGAGGGTTTCCGTACCCCGTCCGGCGACTGGCGCGCCGAAACCCCGGCGATGCTTGCGGACAACGGCGTCATTTACTCCAGCAGCATGCGCGGCGACGATCGCCCGTATCTGGTCAACGTCCCCGGCCACAGCACGCCGCTGGTGGAAATCCCCGGTCGCTGGGAGATGGACGATTACGCCTCCCTCGCCTACACCCGCGCGCCGAACTTTCCGTCCGGCCTTGATCGCACCGCCAGTTATGCGTTGACCCTCGACAACTGGCAGCGCGAATACGACGGCGCGATGAATGAAGGCCTGTGCCTGACCACCCTGTTCCACCCGAAAATCACCGGCAAACCGGGACGCATCCTGTTGCTGGAAAAACTCTTCGAACACATGCGCCAGCGAGATGACGTGTGGTTCGCCACCTGCCGCGATGTCGCCCGTTGGTGGCTGAAGGAGCATCACCATGGTTGATTCCAGGATCTGGCCCGCTGGCAAGCGCTGCGCAGTTGTGCTGACCGTCGATTACAACGACATCCACGGCATTCTCACCCAGGCGCCGGAAGTGGCAGGTCGCGACAAGACCCTGTCGGTCTGGCGATATGGCAGCCAGCGTGGCGTCACGCGTTTGCTCGACCTATTCGCGGAACTGGGCGTGCGCAGCAGCTGGTTCGTGCCCGGTATCGTCGCCGAAGAAAATCCGCAGCACATCGCTGCGATTCGCGCCGGCGGGCATGAGATCGCTTGCGCCGGCTACCACCATCAGGATTACGACGGGCTTGATCTGGCGGCGCAAAGTGCCGACGTCGGCAAGGGATGTGCGGCACTTGAAGCCCTGACCGGTCAACGCCCGAGCGGGTTTCGCCTCCCTGCCGGCAACGGCGCGCCGGGTTTTATGGCCGCGTTGAAAGATCATGGCATCGTCTGGTCCTCTTCGTGGCGCGGCGATGATCTGCCATTCGCCCATCCCACTGCGCCTGAGGTGATCGAACTGCCGTTGCACTATGAACTGGAAGACGAACCGTACTTCGCCTTCAATCTCAGCCCCGCCGTGCCACCGGCGCAATCGCGGATCGCCTCTTACAGTCACACCTTGGGCAACCTGCAAATGGACTTCGCCGGATTTCATCGCTTCGGCCTGTGTTATGTGCTGCGCCTGCACCCGGAAATCATCGCCACACCCGGACGCATCAGCGTGCTGCGCGAATTGCTGCAAGGCATTCAACAACATGACGATGTGTGGATCGCCACCGGTGCCGAGGTTGCGCAATGGTGGGCAGAAACCGCAGCACCGGTCGGCGCGGATCACCCGGCAGCGGTTTATGAGCAGCACTATCGGGACTATCTGTCATGACCGAACGCATTTGGCTGATCTGGCGCCTTCGCGAGCAGGCTCGCTCCCACACGGGTTCTTCACTGTTCAGACATTCCCTGTGGGAGCGAGCCTGCTCGCGAAGGGCACGACGCGGTCTGTAGTCGAACACAAAAACAACTGAAACAAGGACATTCGATTCCCCGTGGCCACTTACTCGCTCGTCATCCGCCGTCTGATGATTGTCTCGCTGACCATTGTTGTCAGCCGCGCCATCACCAGCCCGCTGCTGACGCTGTTTCTGAGCACCAAACTCGGTCTCAACCAGCAGGACGTAGGGCTGCTGCTGGGCATTGCGGTGTTTATCGCCACCCTGCTTGCGCTGTATGGCGGCTACATCATCGATCGCCTGGAAAAACGCCGGCTGCTGATTGTCGCCATGCTCTCCAGTGCCATCGGTTTCGTCCTGCTGACGTTCGCCCAGGATCTGTACCTGACCACCGCGACTCTGGTGATTACCGAAACCGCGTCGGCACTGTTCCTCATCGGCTCGAAGGCGATCCTCAGCGAAAACCTGCCGATGAGCCAACGGGCCAAGGCGTTTTCCCTGCGCTATACACTGACCAACATCGGCTACGCCACCGGGCCGATGCTCGGTGTGGTGATCGCCGGGCATTACCCGATCGCACCGTTCCTGATCGCCGCCGCCATCGCCTTCGGCAGTATCTTCCTGATGATCGGCATCCCCAAAGACACCAGCCCGATTGCCGTGGTCAGTCAGCCGCCAAGCTTTCTGAAAACCCTCGTCACCCTGAAAAACGATCGCACCCTGATCATGTTCACCTGCGGTTGCCTGCTCAGCACGGTGGTGCACGGGCGCTTCACCCTATATCTGTCGCAATACCTGCTGGTGGTCAGCGACTCCAAGCGCGCCTTGCAAGTCATGGCCGCCCTGCTCGCCTGTAACGCGATCACGGTGATCCTGCTGCAATACCAGATCGGCCGCTTCCTCAGCCGCGAGAAACTGCGCTACTGGATCGCCGCCGGCACCGGCCTGTTCATTCTCGGTCTTATCGGCTTCAGCCTGGCTGACAGCTTGCTGAGCTGGTGCATCGCCATGTTCATCTTCACCTTGGGCGAAATGATCATTTACCCGTCGGAGTTCCTCTTTGTCGACACCCTCGCTCCGGAAGAACTGCGCGGCAGCTACTACGGCGCGCAGAATCTGGCGGCGCTGGGCGGTGCACTGAGCCCGGTGATCTGCGGCTTCCTGCTGATGCACACACCGGCACCGACGATGTTCTATGCCTTGAGCGCACTCACCGCGATGGGCGGCACCCTGTGCTTTCTTAGCGGACGTCGCGCGGATTCAATTCAACATTAATGCACTAAATCTTCATTAATATGAATTTGTCAGCATCGAGTTTGCCCGGCACACTGTGCGCGTTCCTCCCCCAATGTTGGAACACTTCGAGGGCTTTCCGGATATGCCGGACAAGTCCTTTTTTTTGCCTCGAATTTGCTGCAAGGATTGGATTCACATGCTCGCTCGCTGGTTGCCCGCCGCCATCAATACCCGCCCGACCGAATGGAGCCGCGCCGCCATCGGCATGGCGCTGGGCACATTGTTCAGTGTGTGGCTGTGCGCGCAGGTGTTCGGCCATGAAGTGGCCTACCACCTGATCGGCCCGCTGGGCGCGTCGGCGGTGTTGCTGTTCGCCGTGTCCTCCGGCGCCCTCGCCCAGCCGTGGTCGATTCTCGGCGGCTATTTATGTGCTGGCGTGGTCGCGTTGCTGGTGGCGCATGTGCTTGGCCGAACCCTTGGCAGCGCCTGTCTGGCGGCGGGTGTGGCGCTGATCCTGATGTGCTGGCTGCGCTGCCTGCATCCGCCCGCTGGCGCGTTGGCGCTGACGCTGGTGCTAGCCGATCCGGCGACAATCGCCATGGACTGGAAAGCCATGGAACCGGTGATGCTCGGCGCCGCGTGCATGCTGCTCAGTGCGCTCGCCTACAACAACCTGACCCGCATCCGCTACCCGAAACGCCCGGCAGAACCGGCGCCGTTGCTTGGGCCGGTAGACAGTCAGGCGATCACCGCCGAAGACCTGAAACTTGCCTTGGCCGAGATGGAAGCGTTTATCGACGTCACCCCTGAAGATCTCGAGCAACTGATTCACTCCAGCGAACTGCACGCCAAGCGCCGCAGCATTACCGAAACATTCCGCTGACCCCGTGTAGGAGCTGCCGAAGGCTCGGGCCGCGATCGGACGATCTTTTGATCTTGTGTTTTAAAGGTCAACAGATCGCAGCCCGAGCCTTCGGCAGCTCCTACATAGGAACCCGGTGATTTCGGGTGATGTAAAAACGCAAACTCCCCCTGCGAATATCCCGGTTGTACAGGGCAAATTTGCACTGTTACGATCCGGTAACGCTCGCGCGCGAGCTTCTCGAATAAAGACAATAAAAGCAGGGAGTTACTGATGACAGCTCAGGCTTCATCCCCGCGGACCCCGTCCTTGGATGCCACGCAAAACGAAGTGCTGGCCGAGGTTCGCAATCATATCGGTCACCTGACCCTCAACCGCCCCGCCGGTCTCAATGCCATTACCCTCGACATGGTGCGCTTGCTGCAGCAGCAGCTCGACGCCTGGGCGACTGACATCGATGTTCACGCCGTGGTCCTGCGCGGTGCCGGTGAAAAAGCCTTCTGTGCCGGTGGCGACATTCGTTCCCTGTACGACAGTTTCAAAAGCGGCGATACGCTGCACGAAGATTTCTTCGTCGAGGAATACGCCCTCGACCTGACGATTCATCATTACCGCAAACCGGTATTGGCGCTGATGGACGGTTTCGTCCTCGGCGGCGGCATGGGCCTGGTGCAAGGCGCCGATCTGCGCGTGGTCACCGAGAAGAGCCGTCTGGCCATGCCAGAAGTGGCCATCGGTTATTTCCCCGATGTCGGTGGCAGTTATTTCCTGCCGCGCATTCCCGGTGAGCTGGGCATCTATCTGGGGGTCAGCGGCGTGCAGATCCGTGCCGCCGACGCGCTGTATTGCGGCTTGGCCGACTGGTATCTGGACAGCAGCAAACTGGCGCTGCTCGACGAAAGACTCGATCAGATGGAATGGCAGGACACGCCGCTCAAGGCCCTGCAAAACCTGCTCGCCAAACACGCCGTGCAAACCTTGCCCGATGCGCCACTTGAGGCTTTGCGGCCGGCCATCGACCATTTCTTCGCCCTGCCGGACGTACCGAGCATGGTCGAGCAGTTACGCGCAGTGACGGTTGCCAACAGCCACGAATGGGCGACCACAACGGCTGACCTGCTGGAAACCCGCTCGCCGTTGGCCATGGCGGTGACCCTGGAGATGCTGCGTCGCGGCCGCCACTTGAGCCTGGAACAGTGCTTCGCGCTGGAACTGCATCTGGATCGCCAGTGGTTCGCCCGCGGCGACATGATCGAAGGCGTCCGCGCCCTGCTGATCGATAAAGACAAGACACCTCGCTGGAACCCGCCGACCCTCGCTGCGCTGGACGCAGAGCATGTCGCGAGTTTCTTCCACGGGTTTGCTGAGAGCGGGAGCTGAGCCATGCACGATCTCGAACTGACTGAAGAACAAGTGATGATCCGCGACATGGCCCGGGACTTTGCCCGTGGCGAAATCGCGCCCCATGCGCAGGCGTGGGAAAAGGCTGGCTGGATCGATGACGCGCTCGTCGCGAAGATGGGCGAACTCGGTTTGCTCGGCATGGTGGTACCCGAGGAATGGGGCGGCACCTACGTCGATTACGTCGCCTATGCCTTGGCCGTGGAAGAGATCTCTGCCGGTGATGGCGCAACCGGCGCCTTCATGAGTATCCATAACTCGGTCGGCTGCGGTCCGGTGCTCAATTACGGCAGCGAAGCGCAAAAACAGACCTGGCTGGCGGATCTGGCCAGTGGGCAAACCATCGGCTGCTTCTGCCTGACCGAACCGCAGGCCGGTTCCGAGGCGCACAACCTGCGCACCCGCGCCGAGCTGCGTGACGGCCAGTGGGTGATCAACGGCGCCAAGCAATTTGTCAGCAACGGCAAACGGGCGAAACTGGCGATCGTCTTTGCCGTGACCGATCCGGATCTGGGCAAGAAAGGCATTTCGGCGTTTCTGGTGCCGACCGATACCCCGGGCTTCATCGTCGATCGCACCGAACACAAGATGGGCATCCGCGCCTCCGACACCTGCGCGGTGACGCTGAACGACTGCAGCATTCCCGAGGCCAATCTGCTCGGTGAACGCGGTAAAGGCCTGGCGATCGCCCTGTCCAACCTTGAAGGAGGACGCATCGGCATCGCCGCGCAAGCATTGGGCATCGCCCGTGCCGCGTTTGAAGCAGCGCTGGTGTATTCGCGCGATCGCATCCAGTTCGGCAAGCCGATCAACGAACACCAGAGCATCGCCAACCTGCTGGCTGACATGCACATGCAAATCAACGCGGCGCGCCTGATGATCCTGCATGCGGCGCGACTGCGCACGGCGGGCAAACCGTGTTTGTCGGAGGCGTCACAGGCCAAACTGTTTGCGTCGGAAATGGCCGAGAAGGTCTGTTCGTCAGCGATTCAGATTCATGGCGGGTATGGGTATCTGGAGGATTATCCGGTCGAGAAGTATTACCGTGATGCGCGGATTACCCAGATCTATGAAGGCTCGAGCGAGATTCAGCGGATGGTGATTGCGCGGGAGTTGAAGAACTATCAGTTGTGATGGTGTTGGCCCCTTCCCTCACCCCAGCCCTCTCCCAGAGGGAGAGGGAGCCGACCGAGGTGTCTGGCGTTATACGTCGACCTGAAAGACCGGGTCGATTACGGATTCAATAAAGCACTTTCAGGTCGGCGTACCTCCCAAGCATCCCCCAATCAGTCCCCTCTCCCTCCGGGAGAGGGTTAGGGTGAGGGGACGCGTTACTTGCCCTTGAACTCAGCCTCACGCTTGGCAATAAACGCCGCCATCCCTTCCTTCTGATCCTGCGTGGCAAACGCCGCATGGAACACCCGACGCTCGAAGCGCACGCCCTCAGTCAGGTTCACTTCAAAGGCACGATTCACACTTTCCTTGATCATCATCGCAATCGGCAGCGATTTGCTGGCAATCACCGCAGCAACCTTCAGCGCTTCGTCGAGCAGTTCATCGCTCGGCACGATCCGTGCAACAATGCCGCAACGCTCGGCCTCCACTGCATCGATCAAACGTCCGCTCAGGCACATTTCCATGGCTTTCGCCTTACCTACTGCGCGGGTCAGGCGCTGAGTGCCGCCCATGCCCGGCAACACGCCAAGGTTGATTTCCGGCTGACCGAATCTGGCGTTGTCACCGGCCAGAATGAAGTCGCACATCAACGCCAGTTCACAACCACCGCCAAGGGCAAAACCGTTGACGGCGGCAATGATCGGCTTACGCCGGTTGGCCACGCGGTCACTGTCGCTGAACAGATCGTCCATGTAGATCTGCGGGTAAGTCAGTTCGGCCATTTCCTTTATATCGGCACCCGCGGCAAAAGCCTTTTTCGAACCGGTGATGACGATACAACCGATGTTCGCATCTGCTTCCAGCGCATCAAGGGCCTGGTTCACTTCGCTGACCAGTTGCGCATTCAGCGCGTTCAGCGCCTGCGGGCGGTTGAGGGTGATCAGGCCAACGCGGCCGTGGGTTTCGAGCAGAATGGTTTGGTAAGTCATGATTAAAATTCCTTGTCAAAGATTGCGCGAAATAACCATGCGCTGAATATCGCTGGTGCCTTCGTAGATCTGGCAGACGCGTACGTCGCGGTAGATACGTTCCAGCGGGAAGTCGTTGAGGTAACCGTAACCACCGAGGGTTTGCAACGCCATCGAGCAGACCTTCTCGGCCATCTCCGAGGCGAACAGTTTGGCCATCGACGCCTCGACCAGTGCCGGTTGCCCACTGTCACGCAGGGCCGCCGCGTAATGCACCATCTGCCGGGCGACGGCGATCTGCGTGGCCATGTCGGCGAGGCGGAAAGCTACGGCCTGATGTTCGATGATCGGCTTGCCGAAGGTGTCGCGTTCACGGGCGTAATCACGTGCCGCTTCAAACGCCGCGCGGGCCATGCCCACCGCTTGCGAAGCGATGCCGACGCGACCGCCTTCAAGGTTGGCCAGGGCGATCTTGTAGCCCTCGCCCTCTTCGCCCAAGCGATTGGCTACCGGTACTTTGACGTCTTCGAAGAGGATCTGGCAGGTGTCGGAAGCGTGTTGGCCGAGCTTGTCTTCGACGCGAGCGACTTTATAGCCCGGTGAATCGGTCGGCACGATAAACGCGCTGATACCGCGTTTGCCGGCACTCGGATCGGTCACCGCAAACACAATCACGATCCCGGCGTTTTGCCCGGAGGTGATGAACTGTTTGCAACCGTTCAGCACGTAGTGATCGCCTTCCAGCCGTGCGCGGGTTTTCAGGCTGCTGGCATCCGAACCGGCCTGCGGTTCGGTCAATGCAAAAGCGCCGAGCATGGAGCCGCTGGCCAGCGGTTTGAGAAAGCGTTCACGCTGATCGTCGTTGCCGAACTTGAGGATCGGCACGCAGCCGACCGAGTTGTGCACGCTCATGATCGTCGAGCAGGCGCCGTCGCCAGCGGCGATTTCTTCCAGGGCCATGGCGTAGGCCAGATAACCAGTGTCGCAGCCGCCCCACTGCTCCGGCACGAGCATGCCGAAGAAGCCCAGCTCAGCCATCTGGCCGATGGCTTCCTTGGGGAATCGATGTTCGCGATCCCACTCGGCGGAGAACGGCTTCAAGCGTTCCTCGGCGAACTGCCGGGCCATGTCGCGGATCTGGGTTTGGTCTTCGTTGGGAATCATGGTGAATCCTTAAATCCGGGTTACCACACAGAACCCTGTGGGAGCTGGCTTGCCAGCGATGGGGCCGTGTCATTGAACATATTGGCTGTCTGACCCACCGCCATCGCGGGCAAGCCCGCTCCCACAGGGTCCAGTGTCAACGTTAGTAAACGCATTCCACGGCCATGGCCGTGGCTTCGCCGCCGCCGATGCAGATCGCCGCGATACCGCGTTTCTGTTTTCTCTGGCGCAGCGCTGAGAGCAACGTCACCAGAATCCGCGCACCCGACGCGCCGATCGGATGGCCCAGCGCACAGGCGCCACCATGCACATTCAACTTGTCATGGGGGATTTCCAGGTGCGTCATCGCCGCCATGCCAACCACGGCAAACGCTTCGTTGACCTCGAACAGATCGACATCACCCAACGACCAACCGGTCTTCTTGATCAGTTTCTTGATTGCACCAATCGGCGCCACCGGGAACAGGCCCGGGGTATCAGCAAACGCGGCATGACCATGAATCACCGCCAGCGGTTTCAGCCCGAGTTTCTGTGCCTGCGACTGACGCATCAGCACCAGAGCCGCCGCGCCGTCAGAGATCGAACTGGAGTTCGCCGCCGTCACCGTGCCGCCTTCGCGGAACGCCGGTTTCAGCGAGGCAATCTTGTCCAGTTTGGCTTTCGGTGGCTGTTCGTCGTGGCTGATCAGCACCTGCTCTTTGCCGACGGTCACGGTCAGCGGTACGATTTCGTCCTTGAAGCTGCCGTCCTTGATCGCCTGCTGCGCGCGGGTGGTCGAGGCGATGGCAAACGCGTCCTGCGCTTCACGGCTGAAGTGGTTGGTCTCGGCGCAGTCTTCGGCGAAGGTGCCCATCAAGCGGCCCTTGTCGTAGGCGTCTTCGAGGCCGTCGAGGAACATCGAGTCGAGCACGCGGCCATGACCCATGCGATAACCGGCGCGGGCACGATCCAGCAGGTACGGCGAGTTGGACATGCTTTCCATGCCACCGGCGATCACCACATCAGCACTGCCAGCCACCAGCATGTCGTGAGCGAGAATGGTAGTTTCCATGCCCGAACCGCACATCTTGTTGACCGTGGTGCAACGGGTCGATTTATCCAGCCCGGCGCCCAGTGCCGCTTGACGTGCAGGTGCCTGGCCGAGGCCCGCAGGCAGTACGCAACCGAACAGCACTTCATCAACCGTGTCACTAGCAACACCGGCACGTTCAACCGCAGCCTTGATCGCAGCAGCACCGAGTTGCGGCGCGGTGAGGCTTTTCAGTTCGCCCTGAAAACCGCCCATCGGCGTGCGCACGGCGCTGACGATGACAATCGGATCGTTGGAAATAGTCATGACAAATCCTCCTTACTTGGCGGCCATGCGCAAGGCACCGTCGAGACGGATCACCTCGCCGTTGAGCATGCTGTTTTCGATGATATGCCGAACCAGCGCGGCGTACTCGGCAGGCTTGCCCAGACGCGGCGGGAACGGTACGCCGGCGGCCAGCGAATCGCGGACTTCCGGGGTCATGCCGGCCATCATCGGCGTTTCGAAAATGCCCGGTGCGATGGTCATCACGCGGATGCCGAAGCGTGCCAGTTCACGGGCGGCCGGCAGGGTCAGGCTGGCGATCGCGCCTTTCGAAGCGGAATACGCCGCTTGGCCGATCTGGCCGTCAAACGCTGCGACCGAGGCGGTGTTGATGATCACGCCGCGTTCGCCGTCGGCATTGGCCTCGGCTTCGGCGATGGCCGCAGCGGCCAGGCGCAGCATATTGAAGCTGCCGATCAGGTTGACGTTGATCACTTGGGCGAAACTGCTCAGTGCATGCGGGCCGTTCTTGCCGAGGATCTTCTCGCCACGGACGATACCGGCACAGTTGACCAGACCGTTGAGGCTGCCAAAGGCTTTAACGGTGGCCTGCACGGCAGCTTCAGCAGCGGCTTCGTTGCTGATATCGGCAACCACGCTTTGCGCGCCCAAACGCTGAGCCTGTGCGGCGACAGCTTCGGCATTCATGTCCACCAGCATCACTTTGGCGCCGGCACTGACCAGCAATTCAGCGGTGGCAGCACCCAGGCCAGAGGCGCCGCCGGTGACGATAAAAACCTTGTTCTCGATCTGCATGACTGTATTTCCTGATTCAAGCTGAAACGTTATGCGCCGCGGCCTCTTGAGCCTTGGCGATTTCCTGGTTGCGCAAGATAAAGCGCTGCAATTTGCCACTCGGGGTCTTGGGCAATTCGCTGACAAATTCGATTTCACGTGGGTATGAGTGCGCGGCCAGACGCTTGCGCACGTGTTGGCGCAGTTCTTCGGCCAGCTCGGGCGCGGCACGGTATTGCGCGCTCAGCACGACGAAGGCTTTGACCAGTTCGGTGCGCTCCGGATCAGGTTTGCCGACGACCGCTGCTTCGACCACCGCCGGGTGCTCAATCAGCGCACTTTCGACATCGAACGGGCCTACGCGGTAGCCCGATGTGGTGATGACGTCATCGCTGCGGCCGACAAAACTGATGCTGCCGTCCGGGTTCCATTCGACGGTGTCGCCGCTGAGGTAGTAATCACCGACGAAGGCTTTGGTTGGCGCACCTTCATAGCCGCCAAACCAGCACATCGGCGATTGCGCACGGTCGATGGCGAGAATGCCCGGCTGGCCGACGCCGAGTTCGTTGTACTGATCGTCAAGCACCACGATGCGATGGCCCGGCGAGGCGAAACCGGCGGCACCAACGTGCACCGCGTGATCAAGGCCGTGGTGATTGCACAGGACCATGCCCAGTTCGGTCTGGCCGTAATGGTCGTGGATGACCACGCCGAGGTTGTCGGCGAACCAGCGGATGACTTCCGGGTTCAGCGGCTCGCCGGCGCTGCTGACGATGCGCAACTTGCCCTTGATCGACTTGGCGAATTCGTCGCCACCGGCGATCAGCAAGCGATAAGCGGTGGGCGAACCGGTGAGGTTGGTGATGCCGTATTTGTTGATCACCCGGCAGGTGCTTTCGAGGGTGAACGGCCCATCGTAGAAAGTGATTGGATGGCCCATCGACAACGGCCCGGTGACGCCGAAGTAGATGCCGTAGGCCCAACCCGGATCGGCGACGTTCCAGAAGGCGTCTTCGGGACGCAGGTCTACGGCATCGCGGGTGTAACTCTGGAACGCGACGATGGCTTTGAGCGGTACCGACAGCGCTTTCGAAGGGCCGGTGGTGCCGGACGTGAACATCAACAGAAACGGATCTTCGCCAGTCAGCAATACCGGTTCGCAGACGTTGGAATAATTGGCCAGTTCGGCCCAGAAGCTGAAGTCGCCACGGACGATGCCCTGGCCTTTCGCGCCGCCAACGGTAACGAGGGTCGGGCAGTCAGCGACTTCGGCGAGTTTCGGCCGGTTGACCGCATCGGTGATCACAACTTTTGCGCCGGAGCTGTTCAGGCGATGTTCGAGGGCCTTGGGGCCGAAGGCGGTGAACAGTGGTTGATACACCGCGCCGATGCGCCAGGTGGCGAGCACGGTGATGAGCAATTCGATGTTGCGCGGCAGCAGGCCGGCGACCTTGTCACCCTTCTGCACGCCTTGGGCGAGGAGGAAGTTGGCGAAACGCGCGGCTTTGTCCTGGAGCTCGCTGAAGGTGTACGTCGCACTCGCGCCGTCGCGGCCTTCCCAGAACAGCGCAATGCGCCCGGGCAAGGCATGACGGTCGCAACATTCGACGCAGGCGTTGAGCGCCGCCAGCGTACCGCTGAGCGCGGCATCCACGGTGTGCTGATAGTTGAACTGTTCAGTGGCAGACAAGTAATCGCGCATTGCCAGAATCCCTCTGTTTTTTTATTAGGCTGGGAAGCGTAAACAACAGGGGGATAGTCGCGCTGTGGGGCGGCGGCGGCAATGGTCAAAGCCATCAATGTGGCTGACTGGTTTGGCCAAGACCGCTACCACACTGATCGTTCCCACGCTCTGCGTGGGAATGCAGCCTCGGACGCTCTGCGTCCGCTCCAGAGCTGGAACGCGGAGCGTCCCTTGAGGCATTCCCACGCGGAGCGTGGGAACGATCAAGCGGCGGAATGTGTTGGGTCAGACAACCTCATTCAGGATCAGTTGGCGATAGTGGCCCGGATTCGACCCCGACCATTTGCGAAACGCCTTGTAGAACGAACTCGCATCGGCAAATCCCAAGCGGCTGGCAATCTCGACAAAACTGATCGACGGCTCCGCCAGCCAGATAATCGCCAGCTCTTTACGCACGCTGTCCTTGAGCCCTTGGTAGGTCTGCCCTTCCTCGGCCAAACGCCGGCGCAGTGTCGAAGCCGACATGCACAACTGTTGGGCCAGGGCCTCGGTTTCCGGCCACTGCTCGGCCGGCAACTCCCGCAGATCGTGCTTGATCCGACTGGCTAGGCTCTCCGGGTCGCGGTACTTGACCAGGATGTTGGCCGGGGCGTGGGCGAGAAAGCGTTTCAGTTCTTCGGCGGTGCGCTTGATCGGTAGATCGAGACAATCGGCAGAGAAGATCATCCGTGTGCGTGGACGCTCGAAACGCAGGTTTTCCGAGAACATCACTCGATAGTCATCGGTGAACTCCGGCGCCGCACAGCGCAGTTCGATCGCCAGAATCGGAATCCGCCGCCCCGCCAGCCAACAGGCCACGCCGTGGACGATCATCCAGTAGGTGAAATAGGTGAAAGCGCGGCGTGGCTCGGGATCGTCCTCGAGCAAAACGATTTCCGCCAGACTTTGCTGGTGCACCAGTTGTGCGGGCAGGCGTTCGAGCATCAGTGACAGAAAGCTCAGGCCCGTATTCAAACCCGCCGCCAGCGTCGATTGCGCCATGGTGCTGCGGCAGAGGAATTCGAGGCTGCCAGACTTGAGCTTGCGCGGGTCCATGCCAAAGAACTCGTCATCCCCGCGTCGGGCCAACAAGCGCCAGAGTCTGGCGTACTGCGAGGCGGGCACCCGGCCGTGTTCGGTTTGCAGCAACGCCGGAGCAATCCCGACCTTGTTCAACACCTCTTCGGTGGCTGCGCCCGGGGCACAACTTTGCAGCAGCGCTTCACGCACCAGTTGCACGGCGATGGTGTCTTTTTCCGACATGGAGCGCGGTGAACCTTGTTGTTTTGGGTGGCAGGCATATTACCGCAGCTAACACAAATACCCATGTAGGAGCTGCCGAAGGTTCGGGCCGCGATCGGACGATCTTTTGATCTTGATTCTATAAATCAAAAGATCGCAGCCTTCGGCAGCTCCTACAGGGTTCCGGTGTCACCCGCATGAGAATGGTTGTTCTTTACTTTGTTCAGCTTGTGTTCAGGTTTATGTCAATCAATGTCATGTGAGAATGACTTTCATTATGTTACAACTTGTAACCTCTTCGAATGACTTGTTGGATACCGAATGCTTGTTCCCTTCCTGATCATGCTGCGCGAAGGCATTGAAGCCGCGCTGATCGTTGGCATTATCGCCAGCTACCTGCAACAGACTGGCCGTGGTCAATGGATGCCTGCCGTGTGGATCGGCGTATTTCTCGCCGCTGCCCTCGCCCTGCTGGTGGGCGGTGGTCTTGAATTGGTCAGCGCTGAATTCCCGCAAAAGCAGCAGGAACTGTTCGAAGGCATCGTCGGGCTGGTGGCCGTGGGTATTCTCAGTTCGATGGTGTTCTGGATGCGCAAAGTGGCGCGTTCGATCAAACATTCGCTGCAAGCTTCGCTGGACGAGGCGCTAACGTCCTCGAAACACCAAGTGATCGCACTGATCGCCATGGTGTTCTTCGCGGTCGCTCGCGAAGGCCTGGAAACGGTGTTCTTCCTGCTCGCGGTATTCCAGCAAAGCGAAGGCCCCGGCGCGCCCATCGGTGCCCTGCTCGGGCTGATTCTGGCGATCATCGTCGGTTTCCTGATCTACAGCGGCAGCATGCGCCTCAATCTTTCAGCGTTCTTCAAGTGGACCGGCCTGTTCATTCTGGTGGTGGCCGCCGGGATTCTCGCCAACTCGGTGCAAGCCCTGCATGAAGCCGGGCTGTGGAATCACCTGCAAACCGTACTCTTCGACTTCAGCGCGACGCTGCCGATGGATGGCCCGTTGGGCTCGGTGCTGGCCGGTATGTTCGGTTATCAGGATGCGCCGACCGTCAGCACCCTCGGTGCCTATCTGCTTTATCTGCTGGTGGCACTGGTGATGTTCTTTCTCCCCGCGCCCAAGCCTTCCGCGCAATCGTCTTCCGTTTCCAGCCAATAAGGGCATTCATGTCAAAGCCTAATACTCCTCAGGCCTCCCCTCCTCGCGCCTTGCGTTGGGCGGTGGCCGGTTCGGTGGTGGTGATGATCGCCGCCGGTGGTCTGTTTTATTACGCCTCGAAAATGGCTGCGGCCAAGCGTCAGCACAACCACGATGAAGTGGTGGTGAACATTCATCCGGGCAGTTGTGAACCCAACGCGCTGACGGTGCCGGCCGGCCGCGCCAGTTTCCGCATCGTCAACCGCTCCGACCGCGCGGTGGAATGGGAAATCCTCGACGGCGTGCTCGTCGTCGAGGAGCGGGAAAACATTGCGCCGGGCCTCAGCCAAGTGATCAACGCCAACCTGCAACCGGGCGATTACGCGATCACCTGCGGCCTGCTGAGCAACCCGCGCGGCACCCTGCACGTGACGCCAACTGCCGCCTCTGATGCTGCGGCCAAAGCCAAGCCATCGATGGTCGCCTTCGTCGGGCCGCTGTCGGAATTTCGTGTGTACCTGGCCAGCCAGAGCAACGCATTGATCAAAGCCGTGACCGCGCTCGATCAAGCGATTGAAAGCGGCGACTTGAGTCAGGCTCAAGCGCTGTACTTACCGGCCCGCGCGGCTTATCAGCGTCTGGCCCCTGCCGCGCAACGCCTGGCGGAACTGGACAACAGCATCAACGCCCGCGCCGATTATTTCGAAAAGCGCGAACAGGATCCGGCCTTCGTCGGTTTCCACCGCATCGAATACGCACTGTTCCAGCAACGCAATCTCGACCAACTGACGCCCGTTGCCCAGCGCCTGCTCAGCGATGTCACCACGCTCAAACAGCAATTGCTCGCGCAGAGCCTGCCACCGGAGCAACTGGTCAGCATCATCGTGCGCAACCTCAACACCTTGGCCGACGTCCGTGCTGCCAGCGGTGAAGAAGAACGCTACAGCCACAGCGACCTCAACGGTTTCGCTGCCAACGCGCAAACCGCACACAAAGTCGTCGATCTGTTGCGGCCAATGTTGACCAAGTCGGCGGCCGAGCTGTTGCCGAAAATCGACCAGGCACTGGCGGACTTCGACAGCGAACTCGACACCTACAAGATCAAGGACGGCTACGCCAGTTACGACGCCATCAGCGGCGAACAACGCAAGCAGATTGCCGACAAGGCCCAGGCTCTGGCCGACGCTCTGGATGGCATCGATCCCGCCCTCGGCCTCTCCGGCCTGTAAGCAGAAGACCCTTTGACGATGAAAGATAGCGAACCACTCAACCTGCAACGTCGCCGTGTCCTGATGGGCATGGGCGCCGCCGGTGTCGCCCTCGCCGGCTCGGCCCTGAGCTGTCCGGCCATGGCCGCCGCGCCGGCACAAGTCACCGAAGCACCGAGCAGTGACAAGACCGAAGACCGTCACGATTTCCACGGCATCCACCAGACCGGCATCGTCACCCCGCGCCCGGCGTCGGGCATGCTCGTATCGTTCGACGTGTTGGCCAGTGATCGTGAAGATCTGGAGCGGCTGTTCCGCACCCTCAACGAGCGCATCGCGTTCCTGATGAAGGGCGGCCCGGTGGCGCAGATCGATCCGAAACTGCCGCCGCCGGACTCCGGCATCCTTGGCCCGAATGTAACCCCGGACAACCTGACCATCACCGTTTCGGTCGGCGAGTCGCTGTTCGACGAGCGCTTCGGTCTGGCCGACGCCAAGCCCAAGCGTCTGATGCGCATGGTCGGGTTTCCCAACGATGCGCTGGACGCCGATTGCTGCCACGGCGACCTGAGCCTGCAGTTCTGCTCGAACACCGCCGACACCAACATTCACGCCCTGCGCGATATCGTCAAAAACCTTCCCGACCTGCTGCTGGTGCGCTGGAAACAGGAAGGCAGCGTGCCGCCGCAAGCCCCGGCAAAAGCCGGTGTGCCGGCGCAATCGGCGCGTAACTTCCTGGGGTTCCGCGATGGCTCGGCCAACCCCGATTCCAACGACGCTAAAGCCATGGATCGCCTGGTCTGGGTGCAACCGGGCAGTGACGAACCGGCCTGGGCTGCTCACGGCAGCTATCAAGCGGTGCGGATCATCCGCAACTTTGTCGAGCGCTGGGACCGTACGCCATTGCAGGAACAGGAAAGCATCATCGGCCGGGTCAAAACTACCGGCGCGCCGATGGGTGCGCAGCATGAGACTGAAGTCCCGGACTACAGCAAAGACCCGGCCGGCAAGCTGACCAAGCTCGACGCGCACATTCGCCTGGCCAACCCGCGCACCGCCGCGAGCCAAGCCAACCTGATCCTACGCCGGCCGTTCAACTATTCGAATGGCGTGAACAAGAACGGCCAGCTCGACATGGGCCTGCTGTTCATCTGCTACCAGGCCGACCTGGAAAAAGGCTTTATCACCGTGCAGACCCGCCTCAACGGCGAGCCGCTGGAGGAATACCTCAAACCGGTCGGCGGCGGCTATTTCTTCACCCTGCCGGGTGTCACGGGCGACAAGGACTTTATCGGTCGCTCGCTGCTCAACGCCACACAACCGAAAACAGCCGCATAAAACAATCTCGACACTGGAGCCGCCCCCGATGAAAAAGACGCCACTCGCGTTATTGCTGACCCTTGGTTTGCTCAACACCCCGCTGTCGGCATTCGCCGCCACTGCACCGCTGGATCTGGTGGGGCCGGTTTCGGACTACAAGATTTACGTTACCGAGCAATTGGATGAGCTGGGCAGCCACACCCAACAATTCACCGATGCCGTGAAGAAAGGCGATTTGGCCACCGCGCAAAAGCTCTACGCACCGACCCGCGTTTACTACGAGTCGATCGAGCCGATTGCCGAGCTGTTCAGTGACCTCGATGCGTCCATCGACTCCCGCGTCGACGACCACGAGAAAGGCGTGAAGGCTGACGACTTCACCGGCTTCCACCGCATCGAATACTCGCTGTTCTCGGAAAAAAGCACCCAGGGCCTTAACGAGTTGGCGGACAAGCTCAACAGCGACGTAAAAGATCTGCAAACCCGCGTCGCCGGCCTGACTTTCCCGCCGGAAAAAGTCGTCGGCGGTGCCGCCGCGCTGCTGGAAGAAGTCGCCGCGACCAAGATCTCCGGTGAGGAGGATCGCTACAGCCACACCGACCTGTATGACTTCCAGGGCAACATCGACGGCGCGAAGAAAATCGTTGATCTGTTCCGTCCGCAGATCGAGCAGCAGGACAAGGCTTTTGCTGCGAAGGTGGACAAGAACTTTGCCACGGTCGACAAGATTCTGGCCAAGTACAAGACTAAGGATGGTGGTTTCGAGACGTATGACAAGGTGAAGGACAACGACCGTAAAGCGTTGGTTGGGCCGGTGAATACGCTGGCGGAAGACCTGTCCACGTTGCGTGGCAAGTTGGGTCTGAATTGATTTTTTGTAGCGTCTAAGCGGGCCCCATCGCTGGCAAGCCAGCTCCCACAGTGTTCTCGGTCATTCACAAATATTGTGTACACCATAGAACCTGTGGGAGCTGGCTTGCCAGCGATGGCATTTTCAGCAGCCTACAAAATCCGGTAAAGCAACCGCTCAATCCGCACCCGACTCACGCGCTTGAGAAACTTGGCCACCCCGGCCGGGTACTCCGGCAGCGTCTCCAGGCTCTGAAAGCTGTCAATCCGCGTGGTATGGCGGAAAATCTCTTCCAGTTCCTTCGCCCGCGGCTCCAGCCATTCCCCTTTCGGGTCATCGATCAACAAGGCGTTTTCCAGATCCAGACGAAACGCTCGTGGATTAAGGTTGTTGCCGGTCAGCAACGTATAACGCTGATCGATCCACATGCCCTTGAGGTGATAGGTGTTGTCGCCGTCACGCCACAGGTGCAGGTTCAACTGCCCGCTGTCGATGTTGCGCTGATGCCGTTTGGCGAAGCGGCGCAAGCTGATTTCGTACAGATACGGCAACGCCGCGATCACCTTGAACGGCTCGCTCGGCGGAATATAAAAGTCGTTGGCCGTCTTGTCGCCGACCACGATATCGATCTTCACGCCACGGGCCAGCGCTCGGTTGATCTCGCGAATCACACCCAGCGGCAGGTTGAAGTACGGCGTGCAGATGGTCAGCTGTTTTTGCGCGCTGGCGATCAGTTCGAGAATCGCCCGGTTCAACGGGTTGTTCTTGCCGACGCCGAGCAACGGGCTGACCGACAGGCCGTCTCTGGCGACGCTGCCATTGGCGGTGTCGTACGTCGCGTACTTGAGACGGCTGCGCAGATCGCCGATGTCGTTGCGCAGGCTGCGTGTGGTTGGCAGGTTCGGCAGATCGAGGCGATGCACGGCTTTCGATTCGATCAGGCCATGTTTGACCAAGTGATGCATCGAGTCGGCCAGCTCAGCGCTGTGCAGCACGTGATAACGGTCGAAACGGTACTTGTCGAACTTGTGCAGATAAACGTTATTCAGGCTCGCACCGCTGTAAACCACGCAGTCGTCGATCACAAAGCCCTTCAAATGCAGCACACCGAACAACTCGCGGGTCTGCACCGGCACGCCGTACACCGGCACTTCGCTCTGGTGCGTGCGGGTCATTTCCTGATACCACGCCGAGTTACCCGGCTGCTTGCCAGCGCCGATCAGCCCGCGCTGGGCACGCAACCAATCGACGACCACGGCGATCTCCAGCTCGGGGCGCTTGAGCTTGGCGGCGTGCAAGGCATCGAGGATTTCCTGACCGGCTTCGTCTTGCTGCAGATACAGCGCAACGATGTAGATGCGCTGGGTCGCCGTGGCGATTTTCTCCAGCAGGCAACGACGAAACTCGGCGGCGCCGGACAGAATGGTCACGGCCTCGGCGGTCAGCGGAAAGCTGCGCAATTTGGGCAGCAAGGAACGTTTGAAAAGCAACGGCATAGGGCTCGCAATGGGTCGAATCCGAAGAACCCGAGAGCTTACACCATCGCATCCTTCGGGTCTTGTTAGTGCCCGTAAAGAGATCAAAAGATCGCAGCCTTCGGCAGCTCCTACACGGGCCAATGTAGGAGCTGCCGAAGGCTGCGATCTTTTGATTTTAAAAAACCATTGCCAAAGGAGAACAATCGTTCTACTGTTCGCCACATGAACGAAATCACTAGCAACGACACACGCGACATCATTCTGGATGTCACCGAAAAGTTGATCTACAAAAGTGGCATCGCTGCCACCAGCATGGATCTTCTGGTGAAAACCGCAGGCGTCTCCAGAAAAAGCATTTACCGCTACTTTGCCGACAAGGACGCACTGACCGTCGCCGCCCTGCAACGCCGCGACGTGCGCTGGATGCACTGGTACAGAAGCGCTGTCGATCAGGCCGAAACCCCGGCCGATCGCCTGCTCAACCTGTTTACCGTGCTCAAGAGCTGGTTTGCCTCCGAAGGCTTTCGCGGCTGCGCGTTCATCAACACCAGCGGCGAGACCGGTGACCCGCAGGACCCGGTGCGGCTGGTGGCGAAAGAACACAAACAGAAGCTGCTCGACTACGTGTGCGAGCTGTGTACCGAACATGGCGCCGAGGATCCGCAACTGCTGGCCAAACAGCTGCTGATCCTGATTGATGGTGCCATTACCGTAGCGCTTGTGATGGGTGATCACAGTGTCGCCGATAATGCGCAATGCATGGCGCGAAAGTTATTGGACCTGTAACGCCTTAATAAGCCGGACTTGTTGTTCAATTATTAATTAGATCGGGAGACTGATATGTCTACTGCAGCCCAGGTACGTCCGCCATTGCCGCCCTTCAACCGTGAATCAGCCATCGAGAAAGTTCGCCTGGCCGAGGATGGCTGGAACTCCCGCGACCCGGAACGGGTATCGCTGGCTTACACCCTCGACACCAAATGGCGCAACCGCGCCGAATTCGCCAACAGCCGCGAAGAAGCCAAGGCCTTCCTGACCCGTAAATGGGCGAAGGAACTGGATTACCGTTTGATCAAGGAACTCTGGGCTTACTCGGATACCCGTATCGCCGTGCGTTACGCCTATGAATGGCACGATGATTCGGGTAACTGGTTCCGTTCCTACGGCAATGAAAACTGGGAATTCGATGAGCATGGCCTGATGTTCCAGCGCTATGCATGCATCAACGACATGCCGATCAAGGAAAGCGAACGCAAGTTCCACTGGCCGCTGGGCCGCCGCCCGGATGATCATCCGAGCCTGTCCGACCTCGGTCTGTAACAATCGACCCTGTAGGAGCTGCCGAAGGCTGCGATCTTTTGATCTTGATCCTAAAAAACAAAATCAAAAGATCGCAGCCTTCGGCAGCTCCTACAGGGGATTTGTGGTGTTCAGGCGACGGCCGCAGTCCTCTCGGCCTCCAGTTCGCGCACCAGCGGCAACACCCGCCGCCCGAAATATTCCACCTCTTCCTGAAAGTGCAGAAACCCCGCCAGCACCAGATCCACACCCACCGCTTTCAGCGCGACAATCCGCTCGGCAATCTGCAACGGCGTACCAATCAGATTGGTCTTGAAACCATCGTTGTACTGCACCAGATCCTCAAACGTTGATTTCGCCCAGTTGCCTTCACCTTCCGGCGATGCACGGCCTGCCTGTTTCGCCGCATCGCCAAAAGCGTTTACCGCTTCCGGATCGGCCTGATCGATGATCTGCGCAAGTACCGCCCGCGCCTCTTCTTCAGTCTCACGGGCGATGACAAAGGCATTCACGCCGATCTTCACCGAATGATTGTTCGCCGCTGCCTTGGCACGAATATCGTCGACCTGCGCCTTGATCCCCTCAACGCTGTTGCCGTTGGTGAAATACCAGTCCGAAACCCGTGCGGCCATGTCCCGCGCGGCACGGGAACTGCCGCCATGGAAAATTTCCGGACGACCCAATGGTTTCGGTTTCAGGCTGTAATTATCGAAGCGGTAGAAATCGCCGCGAAAGGTGAAGTTGTCCTGGCTCCACACGCCTCGCAGTGAGCGAATGAACTCTTCGGAGCGACGATAACGCTCGTCGTGCTCCAGCCAATGCTCGCCGATGGCCTGGAACTCACCTTTGAACCAGCCACTGACGATATTCACCGCGATGCGGCCGTTGGTGAGTTGGTCGATGGTTGCCAGTTGCTTGGCCGCCAACGCGGGTTGCCATGGGCCGGGCAGGATCGCGGCGATCACTTTGAGTTTGCTGGTGGCCGCGAGCAATGCGTGGCTGAACGCCACGGATTCATGCTGGAACTCCGCACCATACCCGGCGGTGAAGCGGATCTGCGTCAACGCGTATTCGAACCCGGCGGCCTCGGCGAGTTGCGCCAGTTTACGGTTGTAGTCGATGCCCCAATCGGTGCGCTGTTCGATCTTGCTGACCACCAGCCCACCGCTGACGTTCGGCACCCAGTAGGCAAATTTTACGGCTTGCTGACTCATTGGCGTGTCCTCGGGACATTTGCGGAGATGGGAGTGGTAGAGCAGCAAGCGTGCCAGGGCTGGAATGCCCGGCTTTATTGATGTTCGGCGTGAGATTGATGTTTTGTAGAGGGGGATTTGTTGGCAGGTTGTTGTGTGGGCAACAGTTGGTTTACTTGTTGGCTCGACTGTCCTCATCGCTGGCAAGCCAGCTCCCACAAGGATCAGGGTGAACAATGATCTTGGGTACAACGCAAAAACCTGTGGGAGCTGGCTTGCCAGCGATGGCGTCAGATGGGTCGCCGCAACACTTGGAAATGAGTAACATGACCGCCCTCCCCGCAGCTCACGTTCTGCGCCCTGCCGAATAAGCCGATTCCATGCCTTTCGAACTCAGCGTTGACCTCACCACCCTCGCCATCCTGGCCCTTGTCGCTTTCATTGCCGGTTTCATCGATGCCATCGCCGGCGGTGGCGGTCTGTTGACCACGCCTGCCCTGCTGACCGCTGGCCTGCCGCCGCATCTGGTGCTCGGCACCAACAAGTTGAGTTCGACGTTCGGCTCGGCCACCGCCAGTTTCACCTTCTACAAACGCAAATTGTTCCACCCGCGACAGTGGACCCACGCCATCGTCGGCACGTTGGTCGGTGCATTGACCGGCGCCGTCGTCGCCCATTACCTGCCAGCAGAATGGCTGAACAAAATGCTCCCGGTGATCGTCTTCGCCTGTGGCTTGTATCTGCTATTCGGCGGCACACCGAAAGCGCCGCTGGACAGCAATGCGCCGATCAAAAAGAAATGGCAATCGAGCCAAGGCTTCAGCCTCGGTTTCTATGACGGCGTGGCCGGCCCTGGCACTGGCGCCTTCTGGACAGTCAGCAGCCTGCTGCTCTACCCGATCGACCTGGTCAAGGCCAGCGGCGTGGCGCGCAGCATGAACTTCGTCAGCAACATTGCGGCGCTGTCGGTGTTCGTGTTTTCCGGGCAGGTGGACTGGGTCATCGGCCTGAGCATGGGCCTGTCGGTGATGGTCGGCGCGTTCTTTGGCGCGCGCACCGCGATCAGCGGCGGCGCCAAGTTCATTCGCCCGGTGTTCATCACCGTGGTGCTGGGTTTGACCGTGCGCCTAGCCTGGCAGCACTGGTTCAGCGTGGCCTAAGCGTCGCGCCACGTAGACGTCGATCAGGTAACGGGCAATCGACTTTGACGCCGGCAACGGCGGCAGGTCGTGCACGTTGAACCACTGAGCGTCTTCGATCTCGTCTTCCTGACAGACAATCTCGCCACCGGCGTACTCGGCATGGAAGCCGAGCATCATCGAATGCGGGAACGGCCAGCACTGGCTGCCCATGTACTGAATGTTCTGCACCTCGATCTGCACTTCTTCGCGCACTTCCCGAATCAGGCAATCCTCAGCCGACTCGCCAGGTTCAGCGAATCCGGCCAGCGTGCTATAGACCCCGGTGACGAAACGCGGTGAGCGCGCCAACAGAATCTCGTCGCCACGGGTGATCAGCACGATCATGCTCGGCGAAATCCGCGGATAACTGCGCAGATCGCACGGCTGGCAATACATCGCCCGCTCGCGCGGGACCTGGGTCATTGCCTGCCCGCAATTGCCGCAGAAACGATGCTCGCGCGCCCACGTACCGATCTGTGCGGCGTAACCGAGGACTTTGTAGATCGTGTGCTCGCCATCGAGCATGAACGCCCGCAGGCCTTTCCAGTTACAACCCGGCACTTCGCTGGCGTTGTGCAGTTCCAGCAAGTACACCGGCTCACCGTCGAGATGGCCAATGCCGTGCTCGGCGAGGATCGACAAGTCCTGACGCTTGAGCCATTCACGTGGGAACAGCGCGCCGTTGTCGTCGAACAAAAAGCCTTCCGGGCTGCGCGCCACGGCCCAGCCGCCGGGTTGATCGGTGTCCAGTACTGCAGTGGTCCAGCGAGATGTCATGGTTTCTCAGTCCAGAAATTCGGGTTTCTGTTTGCTCATATGGGCGGCCATGGCCACGCGCAAGTCGGTGGATTGCAACATGGCGGCGTTCCAGGTGGCAACGTATTCGAGACCGTCGTCGATACGATGGTCGCGCATGTAGCTGATCATTTCCTTGGTACCGGTAACCGCGATCGGCGATTTCGAAGCGATCTCGCGAGCGATGTCCAGCACGCCTTCGAGCAGCGCGTCTTTGTCGTTGTAGACGCGATTGACCAGGCCAATGCTGCGCGCCTCGTCAGCGCCGAACGTGCGACCGGTGTAAGCCAGTTCACGCAGCATGCCGTCACCGATGATCCGTGGCAACCGTTGCAAAGTGCCAACATCGGCGGCCATGCCGATATCGATTTCCTTGATCGAGAATTGCGCGTCTTCAGCGGCGTAGCGCATGTCGCAGGCGGCGATCAGATCGATCGCGCCCCCGAGGCAATAGCCCTGAATAGCCGCCAGTACTGGTTTGCGGCAGTTGTCGACGGCGTTGAACGAGGCTTGCAGGGTGAGGATCTTGCGGCGCAGCAGGCGCGCGTTGCGGCCGACGTCCTTGCCCAGTTCATTGGCGACGCCGGCGAGCATCATCAGGTCGATGCCGGAGGAAAAATGTTTACCGTTGCCACTGAGGACCACCACGCGCACTTCGTCGGTGTCGTCGATCCACTGGAAGATCTCGACGATCTCGCTCCAGAACGCCGCGTTCATCGCGTTGATCTTTTCCGGGCGATTGATCTGCACATGGGCGATGTTGTCGGCCAGTTCGACGCTGAAAGCGGAGTATTGAGTCATGGCAGTGATCCTTTACCGGGCAGAAAATGAGGCCCGAACTATAACAAGGCATCACAGTGGCGGTTCGGCCAAATGCGGGACTGCAGAGCGCGTTCTCTGTAGGAGCTGCCGAAGGCTGCGATCCCGGCCCTTAAAAACAAAATCAAAAGATCGCAGCCTTCGGCAGCTCCTACATAGGTTGTTTGCACACGCCGATTATTTGGCCAAACGCCGTAGCCCAAACAACATCCCGCCCGCGCCCAGCAACATCACCGCCAGAAATGCCGGATAGGAAATCCACCACGGCGTCCCTGCCGTCATCATGCTGAATTCCGACATGCCGCCAATACTCGCAATCAGGTTCAACGGCAGAAACACCACGTTGATCAACGTCAGCTTGCGCAGCAGGTTGTTCATGCTGTTGTTCATCAGGTTGCCACGCGCATCGATCAGCCCGGAAAACACCGTCGAGTAGATTTCCGCCTGCTTGTAGCACTGGTTGTTCTCGATGATCAGGTCGTCGATCAGGCCAAGCGCTTCACTGCCGAAATGCTGCTTCTCGGCATGGTTGCGCAGGCGCGTGAGGACCGCGCCGTTGCTGTGCAACGCGTTGATGTAATAGATCAGGCTTTCGCTGAGGTTGAACATCTGCACCAGATGCTGGTTTTGCATCGAGGCGTTGAATTTCTGCTGCAGTTCGCGGGCGACCAGTTTGATCACCTTCAAGTGCCCGAGGTAGTGATGGATGTTGTTGAACAGCAAGTCGAGCAATACATCCAGCGGCGTGTTCAACGGTTGGCGGGTGCCGAGGCCGTGCAGCGGCGTGTCGTCGGTGGCGATCACCAGCAGTTGCCCGGGCGCAAACAGCAATCCGCAGGACGACACTTCAAACGCCAGGCTGCCACCACCCGAATAGTTTTCCGGGCGTTTCCAGATCAGGAACAAATGGTCGGGATGGAACTCGATGCGCGACACCTCGTCCGGGTCCAGCGCTGACGCCAGTGCATGCTCATCGACCTTGAAATGACTGTGCAGCAAGTCGCGTTCGGCAGCATCGGGATTGCTGAACAGCATCACCTCGGCATCCAGTCGCTCGACCCGCTGCAGGGCGCCGTGGCTCAGTGCAAAGCTGTTGATCATCGGCGCCTCACCACGCCTGACCGCGACGCTTCAGCTCCAGGCGGCGCACGAACTCCTCCAGCACCAGTGCGTACAGATCGTCGTGCAAATAGGCGTCTTCGATGCCGGCGTCGAGGTTGGGGTTGTCGTTGACTTCGATCACCACCACCTTGTCGCCGGCCTGTTTCAGATCGACGCCGTAGAGGCCGTCGCCGATGAGGTTAGCGGTCTTCACCGCGAGTTCCACCACCGCCCGCGGCGCCTCGTGGATCGCCATGGTCCGGCATTCGCCGTTGACGTCCTGACCCTTGGCTTTGTGATTGTAGATTTGCCAGTGGCCCTTGGACATAAAGTACTGGCAGGCGAAGATCGGTTTGCGATTGAGCACGCCAATGCGCCAGTCGTATTCGGTGTAGAAAAACTCCTGCGCCAGCAGCAACACCGAGTGTTCGAACAGTTCGGCGGTCGCCTCAAGCAAAGCCTGCTGGCTTTCGACCTTGATCACGCCACGGGAAAAACAGCCGTCGGGGATTTTCAATACCAGCGGAAAGCCGAGGCGCTCGCCCACACGCTCGAAGTCTTCGGGTCGCTCCTTGTAGAGGATTTCGGTGGCGGGCATGCCCAGTTGATGGCTGTTGAGCAAGTCAGTCAGGTAGACCTTGTTGGTGCAGCGCAGAATCGACGTCGGATCATCCATCACCACCAATCCTTCACTTTCGGCCTTCTTGGCGAAGCGATAAGTGTGGTTGTCAACGCTGGTGGTCTCGCGGATCAGCAAGCCGTCGTACTCGGCCAGACGCGCGTAATCCTTGCGCTCAATCAACTCGACGTCGATGCCCATGCCTTTGCCGACCCGGACGAAATTCGCCAGTGCCTTGGCGTTGGATGGCGGCAACGCCTCCTGCGGATCGTGCAATATCGCCAGGTCGTAGCGTGCCACTTGCGGCGAGCGCGGCACCCGCCAGACTTTACGGCTGAACCCGTCCAGCGCGTTGGCGAACTGATCTTCCTGATCATCGCGCAACTTGTGCAGAGCACCGGATTTTATGCCTTCAATGTGCCAGCCGTTAGTTCGGCGGAACTCAACTAACAGAATCGGGCAGGGAAACACTTCAAACAATTGCCGCGCCAGATCCTGCAAGGGTTCGATATGTGTCCGGCCGAAATACAGGGTCAGGGTAAACCCTTCGGTATCACTGTAGAGATGATGACTGAGGGCTTTCTCGAGCGTTTTATCGAGATCATCCAGCGCCAGGCCATACAGTGATTTTTTCGTCAGTTCGCTGATGGTGCGCACAGAGGGAATCACCTTGTGCCCCCGCGCTTCGGCCAGCAGCGAGCAGTAGTAGCCATGACCGAGATACTTGTAGCTGCGGCACAGATTGATCACCTGCACACGCTTGCCCGGCTCGCTGTCACAGCTGTGCTCGAGGTATTCCTGCGCCGTTAGGATGTCTTCACTGGGGAAGTATGAAGCCCAGTCTTCCTTGCGCTCGACAATAATCAACACTTGGCTGGATGCCTTAATCGCCGAACTTAAATAAGTTGCCGCCGGCAAACTTTGCTCGGATACTTCGCGCCAATGACCCTGTACCGCTGACATAGAGATTGATCCGTTGGAGAACAAGACCTTTTCTATTAAGCACGAAGTTTTTTGAAAGTCTCGTTTCGTTACGCAACTTTTACGGTGGTCATATGAAGGCTGTTTTTCGTTTGGCGGTAGTTGAAGACTTGCCGGCGCTGCTGGCACTGGAAATGCAATGTTTCACCACAGACCGGCTCACCAGTCGCAGCTTTCAGTGGATGATCACCCGTGCTCACGGGCAGTTGCTGGTGGCGGAGTGCGACGGTCAATTATTGGGTTATGCGTTGGTGTTGTTTCATCGCGGCACTTCGCTCGCCCGGCTGTATTCCATTGCACTGGCCGTTGAAGCGCGAGGGACCGGTCTGAGCAAGCAACTGCTGCAACGCATCGAAGCGATGGCGCTGGAGCACGATTGTGCGTACTTGCGCCTGGAGGTGCGCATCGACAACCCTGCGGCCATCGCCCTGTATGAACGCAATGGCTACCGGCGCTTTGCGCTGATCCATGATTACTACGAAGACCACGCCGACGCGCTGCGCTTGGAGAAACGCATTCTCCAGCACCGCGACTCGCGCAGCATCAAGGTGCCTTACTACCCGCAAACCACCGATTTCACCTGTGGCCCGGCGTGCCTGTTGATGGCTATGGGTGCACTGCAATCGGAACGTTTATTGGAGCGGCGCGAAGAGTTGCAGATCTGGCGGGAAGCGACCACGGTGTTCATGACCTCCGGCCACGGCGGGTGCAGCCCTCAGGGGTTGGCATTGGCGGCGTGGCGTCGAGGCTACAAGGTAGGTTTGCAACTAAGCCTTGCCGGGCCATTGTTTCTCGACGGTGTGCGGGATGCGCATAAAAAAGACGTCATGCGCCTGGTACACGAAGAGTTCACGGCGCAATTGCAGGAGACCGATGTCGAGTGTGTGATCGGTGCGTCGCTGGATTTGCCGCGTTTGCTGGATGCCGGAGGGCAGCCACTGGTGTTGATCAGCAGCTATCGACTGACGCGCTCCAAATCGCCGCACTGGGTGGTCGTGACCGATTGTGACGAAGATTTCGTTTACCTGCATGATCCGGATGTCGATCATAGCCAGCATCGACAACCCATGGATTGCCAGCATGTGCCGGTGAGTCATGGCGAGTTCGAGAAAATGTGCCGGTTTGGCCGGGGTAAATTGCGTGCGGCGGTGGTGTTGTATTCTCGCGAAACGTAAGCCTCCACATGTAGGAGCTGCCGAAGGCTGCGATCTTTTGATTTTGTTGTGAAGATCAAGATCAAAAAAATCGCAGCCTGCGGCAGCTCCTACAGGGGCCTACCCGTCAAGGTGTCGGCTTCAGGCCAACTTTGTACAGCGAACCCTTCTCTTCATCGGTCAGCACATACAAATAACCATCCGGCCCTTGCCGCACATCACGAATCCGCTGCTTGAGTTCGCCGAGCAAACGCTCCTCATGCACGACCTTGTCGCCATCGAACTGCAAGCGGATCAGTTCTTGACTCACCAGTGCGCCGATAAACGCATTGTGTTGCCACGGTTTAAAACGATCGGCATCGTAAAACGTCATGCCGGTAACGCCCGGCGATTTCTCCCACACATGATGCGGCGCGACGGTGCCTTCGGCCGTTTTACCCTGGGCTTCCGGAATCGGCTGCATCGAGTAATTGATGCCGTGGGTCGCCAGTGGCCAGCCATAGTTCTTGCCGCGCTCGATGATGTTCACTTCGTCGCCACCGCGCGGGCCGTGCTCGTTCTCCCATACCGTGCCAGTCCATGGATTGAGCGCCGCGCCCTGCGGATTGCGCACGCCGTAGGCCCAGATTTCCGGGCGAACGCCGGACTGGCCGACAAAGGGGTTGTCGTCCGGCACCTTGCCGTCGGGGTAGATGCGCACGACCTTGCCTTGCAGCTTGTCGAGATCCTGCGCAGTCGGCCGGTCGTTGTTCTCGCCCAAGGTAATGAACAGATAACCGTCGCGATCAAACACCAGCCGCGAGCCAAAGTGATTGCCGACCGAAAGCTTCGGCTCCTGGCGAAAGATCACTTTGAAGTCCTTCAACGTCTTCAGGTCATCCGCAAGCCGCCCGCGCCCTACGGCGGTGCCAGCCTTGTCGCCGGCTCCGCCGCCTTCGGCATAGGACAGATAGACCAGACGATCCTGTTTGAAGTCCGGCGACAGCGCGACATCCAGCAACCCGCCCTGCCCCTTGGCCCAGACCTGCGGTACACCGGAGATCGGTGCTGACAGCGTGCCGTCTGCCGCCACCACGCGCAGATTGCCCGGACGCTCAGTGACCAGCATGCCTTGGCGATCCGGCAGAAACGCCAGCGCCCATGGATGCTCAAGGCCTGCGGTGATGGTCGTGACTTCGAGGGTGCCCTGTTCGCTTTGCAGCTCTTTGGGCGCGGCGGCAAAGGCCGGAGCACTGATCAGCGCACCGGCACACAGTGTGGCTAGAAGGGTTTTACGCAACATGCACGATTCCTTTTTTCGTTTGAAGGGCCGACAGAACTTCAGTCCTGGCGCTCAACGATTGCTGTCTCCGCCGCGCGAAGGTGGGTTGGGAATGAACGTGGGGGGAGTGCTCGGCACCGAACGGATCGGCTGGCCGTTGCCAATGCCCCGGTTCTCGACCGTAGGCTGGCGCGGCGTTGGTACGGTGTTCGGCCCCCGAATGGGGGGAGCGCTGGGCTGAGTGCCCTGCATGCTGTTCGGATTGGCCCGGCGGATCGGGCTGTTGTAGGGGTTATTGCTGTTACCAGTGGGGCTTTGCGCCAACAGCACGTCGGCATGAACCAGCCCACCACTGAGGGCAAGGACGACGATGCCAAGCAGAATTCGGTTCATGACGCTGCCTCTCGATGGGCGTGGGATAGAGCCTTCGAGTCCACGCTACGCCGAGGGTTCGGATTTGTTAACCCGTCAGGCTTAAACAACATGTAACACGGCTTGACCAAGTGGCTGGTAACCCGCGCATCCCGGGGAAACTTTCAGTCGTGGCCGCAGGTCATCCGATCATCACTCGGAGAACTCACCATGGCTCGGGCAATCTGGAAAGGCGCAATCAGTTTTGGACTGGTGCACATCCCTGTCGCACTGGTCTCGGCGACCTCGTCGCAGGGCGTGGATTTCGATTGGCTCGACAGCCGCAGCATGGATCCCGTTGGTTATAAACGGGTAAACAAGGTCACCGGCAAAGAAGTTACCAAGGAACACATTGTCAAAGGCGTGGCCTACGAAAAAGGCCGATATGTGGTGCTCAGCGAAGAAGAGATCCGCTCGGCACACCCTGTTTCAACGCAGACCATCGACATATTCTCGTTTGTCGACGCCGATCAGATTCCCCTGCAAAACATCGACACGCCCTACTATCTGGCGCCGGACAAACGCGGTGGCAAGGTCTACGCGTTACTGCGTGAAACCCTGAGCAAAACCAACAAGGTCGCCCTCGCCCGCGTTGTCTTGCATACGCGCCAATACCTCGCAGCGTTAATGCCGCTGGAATCGGCGCTGGTGTTGGTGAAGTTGCGCTGGCCGCAGGAGGTACGTGGTCTCGATGAGCTGGAACTAGGCAGCGAAGTGACCAAGCCGCAGTTAGCCAAGGGTGAGCTGGACATGGCCAAACGGCTGGTGCAGGACATGAGCGCAGACTGGAAGCCCGAGGATTACAAGGATGAGTTCGAAGACAAGATCATGGCGCTAGTCGAGAAAAAGGCCCATGAAGGCAAGATCGAGGATGTTGAGACGGTGGGCGGCGAGGAAGAGCGTAAAACCGCTGATGTGATCGACTTGACCGAGCTGCTCAAACGCAGTCTGGGCGGGAAAGCGGTGGCGAAGCCGAAAGCGAAAGCAGAGAAAACGGCGAAATCTGCGCCGGCGAAGAAGACCAAGAAGGCTTCCTGATAGTGATTGGTTGCCCTTGAGACCGTCATCGCGAGCAGGCTCACTCCTACAGGGGAACGCATTTCAAATGTAGGAGTGAGCCTGCTCGCGATGGCGTCAGCAGCGTTTACCTTGAATTCAGATCATAATGAAGATCGCCAGCAAACCACCGAAGATCGCCCACTTTTCCATGTAGTAGCGCTTGCGATTGCGCTTTTTCAGCTCTTTGCCACGCAGACGAATCTTGTAGATCCGGGTAAACAAGCGGTTGATCCCGCCCGTGCGGTCGCTGGCATCATTCGGTGCGCCCGCCGCCGACATCACCGTGCGGCTGAACCAGGCGTTGAAGGCGGCGGCCCAGCGGTACTTCAGCGGCCGTTCAATATCGCAGAACAGGATGATACGGTTCTTGTCGGTGGTGTTTTCGGCGTAATGAATAAACGTCTCGTCGAACATCACCGCTTCGCCATCGCGCCAATGGTAATTTTCACCGTCGACGTTGATGTAGCAGCCGGCATCGTTCGGCGTGTCCAGGCCCAGGTGATAGCGATAGGAACCGGCATACGGGTCACGGTGACGCACCAGTTTCGAACCCGGGGGCAACTCGGCAAACATCGCGGCCTTGATCGAACCAATGCTCTGCACCAGTTCGGTGGTGCGCGGGCACAGCTTCATGGCCGACGGATGGCTCTCGCCGTACCACTTCAGGTAAAACCGCTTCCAGCCGCTTTTGAAGAACGAGTTGAAACCGACATCGTCGTACTGGTTGGAGCGCTTGATCTCGCCGGCACGCAGCAGGTTCTGCCCCTCTTCACGGATTTCTTCCCAGTGCGCCTGCAACGGGCTCAAGTCAGGAAACTCGCTCGGGTCCAGGTACGGCTTGTTCGGTTTTTTCGAAAACAGATAAAGGAAGCAGTTGATCGGCGCGAGAAACGTCGAATGGTCGCTCAGTTGTCGACCGAGTTTGTGTCGCACACGCCCACGCAGGTGAACGTACGCAATGGAAATGACATAAATAGCAGCAATGATGAGTTTCACGGAAATCGTCACACGTCAAAAGTGAACAAACTGCGCGCCTGGCGGCCTGAGGCCCAGCGTCTTATGCAGTGGTCTGAATACACATGGCACGTCCTTGGCCCGCGCCGTAACCGGACGCTCGGTGAAAGGTGGCATTTTAGCCACAGTTTGTAACTGAGGGTGAGCCTTCATCTGTGAAAATCTGTCCTTCGATTGCGCCAGATGCTGTCCCGGCGTCCTTGGCAGCGCTTTCACAACAGCAGTCCCGCCGCTTTTTCAGACGCCTCCCCTTTGCATCATCCTCTAGAGGGCTACGGAAGATCAGCGGTAAAAGGCTTCAGATGCGCTATACGACAACTGCGATACCCAGGTACTTTTTAACAGCAAGATCGCTGCG
The DNA here is from genome assembly GCF_024748675.1 of Pseudomonas sp. B21-041. Classification (NCBI taxonomy): domain Bacteria; kingdom Pseudomonadati; phylum Pseudomonadota; class Gammaproteobacteria; order Pseudomonadales; family Pseudomonadaceae; genus Pseudomonas; species Pseudomonas sp. B21-041. The sequence continues at coordinate 3,075,959 of NZ_CP087175.1, read as the reverse complement.
AATCTCGACGACGTTATATACAAGCTCTGGCATCCCCGACGCCCGACTCGGACACTCAGATTTGAAATATTTGACGAAGGTATCTTTTCTCACGCCAAATCCTTCGCCAAATGTTTCGTTGCCAAACGAGTGCGCGCCAAAATCAACGGCACCGCCCCCTAAGCGGCCGATCATATGAGTGACTTCTTTCTCAATATCGTTGTAGACAGTCTGAGTGCTCGCTTCCGCAACTGCTTTTTGACACGCCGTGTCAATCGCCTCTTTTATTTGCCTATAACGGTCAGCATAGAAAGAAGCACGCGTCGACTCACGATCGACGCTTTCATCACCCACCTCAACTGCCAAAAAGCCCTCTTTAACAAGATCATCAAACTCCCTGTAATCATCATTTTTGATTAGCTTTCCCCACTCATCGAGTCTAGTTAGGACAGGCTCAAAAGAAATGGCTACAGTTTTACCTAAAACCAATAACTTGCTACGAGTGTCCTCACAGATCCACTCCGGTTCCCCTTGAAAAACCGTATTGATTTTTGCCCACTGTTCTTTCTCGTACGCGAATGGCCTGCCAACAGCCCCCTCCTCATCAACCCTCATATAACCGATCAGCGTGTTGAGCTTCGGCTTGATAACTGTTTCAAATGCAAACTCCGCATGCTGCTTCAACTCTTCACGATCGCCAGGCTCTGCCAACGTCGCCAAAATATTGGCTGGAGAATCCTTCACCCAGACACTGGCCATTTCCTTGACCATCGATGAGTAATCCATGTTCTCCGGTACCGGATTTCCGTTGCGTCGTGGATAGACTAGAGAAGGAATAGCCAGTGTATTCACCAAGGCTTTGTTGATGTGAATGACTGCCGCTTGCTTGCCGTTGTGCAAATTTTCCAGGGTACGGTAAGTATCACCGATGAACGATTTTTCACATTCGTTCCAGTCTTTTTCTTCGGCAAACCATTCTCTCGACGCCGTAATCAAATCCGCACTTTCAATGGCGCTCATGGAAATATTCATTTGAGAATAGACATTATCGCCTTTAGCCTTATCAGAAGTGGGCTCGCAGACCTCAAGAATGCGCTGGGTTTTCTTTGACCATTTATCTCCGATGCCTTCCTGCTCAACAAGGCAAAGCAATTTATCAAGGCTGTGCTTATCGTTTACTGCAACCCTTTTAATGCTCAGCATCGCATCTTTCATACAGGCGAAGACCGCAGCGATTTCCTCCTTGTTATGTTTACCTTCGATTCTAGGGATCAAAAACGGCGGCATGCCTATTTCGATAATTTGCCCAGAATCGCTTTCCAGCTCGAAACAAATACCAAACAAAGCCGATAACGCCCCGGAACTCCCCAGCGCAACGTGCGAATCCAGGGCAAATATTGAGTGTCCGGTAAACTCAAACTCGAATCCCACACTCGAGTGTTCGGTCATCACACTTCGAAAACAATGGCCAATGAACGAATTCTGATAGGCGCGCTGACTCTCAATGTATTTTTTAGCAGTCTTGCACTCTGCCATGGTTTTGTAGGGTTCCACAGGAACAGAAACCATGACCGGCATAGACAACGATGACTCGACAACGGAAGAACTGGCGCTTGCGCTATCCTTGGGGCATACCGTTTTCACTCCGACACTTTCGCCCGACTGGTCTTCGGCATGAGCCTTTTTAATGTCGGCGACACTCACACATTTTTTGCATTCCATCGCATTGCTGCTCCATAGACGCGAGTAACTATTTTTAACGAACCGACATCAGCGAGTTCAACAGGATCCCCATCCGTTGATGCGGCGGAATATTTACATCCATCAAAACCTGACTTATCGCTGACCGCTGCATGAATTCGCAGCCCATGCAAAGCGTTAGCTTTATGTAGGCCACGATGTCTCGCGATTCTTCCAGGCCATAGGATTGGGCCCTGTCTATATAGGTAATCAATCGCTGCCTGAATGCGTCGTCGCTGACCCCAGCGACCGCGTCCGGGTAAGCCGCTTTCATTTCAGGCAGAATTTTTTCGGCGAACTTAACCGTCGAATCAGTTTGAAATGCATGCAGCTGTTCATGCCGAATCATGAGCATCGGTTCGAGTCCAGATTGTCGGGGCGTTTTGAAGTCGCTGGCGAGCGAATGATTGCTTTCATTACCGAAGCTCGCGCAAGTCATGGCACCGTGCCACAACCCCGTAAAAATAGCAGCACTTTCGCCCATAGCCAGAAGGCGACCACCGAAACCGGCGCTGCGTAGAAGCCCTGTTCGCGCTAGACGTTCGTTATCGCCCGTCATACAACTGCCGTCCTACTTATGCGACAATGCGCGCAATGTCCAAACACAGACCCCGTATTCGTCGTTCAGCAGCGTGGCCACACCGGTCAATGCTGCTGGCGACGTATGCGCGTTGACTTAACTCAAGCTCAGACTGGGTGGAGCTGGACAAGCTCCGGATTGGTATCGAAGCGGTATCAGACACACAAAACACCAGCTCTAACCCATTGATAGGTAAGGTAATTGATCTCCACAGCTAACATCACGATGCAGTTCGGCGCCAAGCCGCTCTTCGAAAACGTTTCGGTCAAATTCGGTGCTGGCAATCGCTACGGCCTGATCGGCGCCAACGGTTGCGGCAAGTCGACCTTCATGAAAATCCTCGGCGGCGACCTCGACCCGTCCGGCGGTCAGGTCATGCTCGAGCCGAACGTGCGTCTGGGTAAATTGCGCCAGGACCAGTTCGCCTACGAAGAATTCACCGTGATCGACACCGTGATCATGGGTCACGAAGAGCTGTGGAAGGTCAAGGCCGAGCGCGACCGCATCTACTCGCTGGCGGAAATGTCGGAAGAAGACGGCATGGCCGTGGCCGAGCTGGAAACCGAATTCGCCGAGATGGACGGCTACACCGCCGAATCCCGCGCTGGTGAACTGTTGCTGGGCCTGGGCATCGGCATCGAGCAGCACTTCGGCCCGATGAGCGAAGTCTCGCCAGGCTGGAAACTGCGTGTATTGCTGGCGCAGGCGCTGTTCTCCGATCCAGAAGTGCTGTTGCTCGACGAACCGACCAACCACCTGGACATCAACACCATTCGCTGGCTGGAAAACGTGCTGACCCAGCGCAACAGCCTGATGATCATCATCTCTCACGACCGTCACTTCCTGAACAGCGTGTGCACGCACATGGCTGACCTGGATTACGGCGAGCTGCGTCTGTTCCCGGGCAACTACGACGAGTACATGACCGTGGCGACCCAGTCCCGCGAACAACTGCTGTCGGACAACGCCAAGAAGAAAGCGCAGATTTCCGAGTTGCAATCGTTCGTCAGCCGCTTCTCGGCCAACGCCTCGAAAGCCAAGCAGGCTACTTCCCGCGCCAAGGCGATCGACAAGATCCAGCTGGCCGAGGTCAAGCCTTCGAGCCGCGTGAGCCCGTTCATTCGCTTCGATCAGAACAAGAAGCTGCACCGCCAGGCGGTCATCGTCGAAAAAATGGCCAAAGGCTTCGACGGCAAACCACTGTTCAAAGACTTCAGCTTCCAGGTTGAAGCCGGCGAGCGCGTGGCGATCATCGGCCCGAACGGTATCGGCAAAACCACCCTGCTGCGCACTCTGGTCAACGAACTGACCCCGGACGCCGGCAGCATCAAGTGGACCGACGCGGCAGAACTGGGCTACTACGCTCAGGATCACGCGCACGATTTCGAAGACGACGTCACCCTGTTCGACTGGATGGGTCAGTGGACTCAGGGCGAGCAGATGATTCGCGGTACTTTGGGGCGCATGCTGTTCTCCAACGACGAAATCCTCAAGTCGGTCAAGGTCATCTCCGGTGGTGAGCAAGGTCGCATGCTGTTCGGCAAGCTGATCCTGCAAAAGCCGAACGTGCTGATCATGGACGAACCAACCAACCACTTGGACATGGAATCGATCGAGGCGCTGAACCTGGCGCTGGAAAACTACCCGGGCACGCTGATCTTCGTCAGCCACGACCGTGAGTTCGTATCGTCCCTGGCCACGCGCATCATCGAGCTGAGCCCGAATGGCGTGACCGACTTCAGCGGCACTTACGATGACTACCTGCGTAGTCAGGGTGTGGTGTTCTAAAAAGCAGCTGAAAACTGAAAAGCCCTGTCCATGTGACGGGGCTTTTTGCATTCAGCGCGCTGATCGTTCCCACACTCTGCGTGGGAATGCATCCCGTGACGCGGAGCGTCACACGAGCGGGACGCGGAGCGTCCGTGGCGGCGTTACCACGCAGAGCGTGGGAACGATCAATCTGGAAAGATAGTTAGCCTGCTTTCTTTTATCTCAAGCCCAAGCCATGATGCGAACTCTCCCACCGCCGCCCGCGAACGAGTCCTCATGTCTGCGCAGCAACTGCCACCGCAAAGCTCCATGGCGATCACCCTGCAGATCGTTTCCATCGTGTTCTACACCTTTATTGCGTTCCTCTGCATCGGCCTGCCGATCGCGGTGTTGCCGGGTTATGTGCATGAGCAACTGGGTTTCAGCGCGGTCATCGCCGGGCTGGTGATTGGCTCGCAATACCTGGCCACCCTGCTCAGCCGGCCAATGGCCGGGCGCATGTCGGACACGGTCGGCACGAAACGGGCGATCATTTATGGCTTGTGGGGAATTGTCCTCAGTGGCTTGCTGACGCTGCTCTCCACCCTGCTGCAGACTTGGCCGCTGACAAGCCTGATCATTCTGATCATCGGCCGCTTGCTGCTCGGCATCGCGCAGGGCTTGATCGGTGTCGGTACGATCAGTTGGTGCATGGGCCAGGTCGGCGTTGAACACACGGCAAAATCCATCGGCTGGAACGGCATTGCCTCCTATGGGGCGATTGCCATTGGTGCGCCCTTAGGCGTGGTGATGGTCGCTGATTACGGTTTCACCAGCCTCGGCATCGCGCTGGCCGTACTGGCGGCCGGTGCACTGCTGCTGATCCGCAACAAACCGTCGGTGCCGGTGATCCGTGGCGAACGCCTGCCGTTTTGGGCGGTGTTCGGGCGAATCGCCCCGTATGGCGCCAGTCTGACCCTGGCCTCGATCGGTTACGGCACCCTGACCACTTTCATCACGCTGTATTACCTCAACCGTGGCTGGTCCGGCGCGGCGTACTGTCTGACGGTGTTTGGCGTGTGCTTCATCCTGTCACGGCTGATGTTTATTTCAGCGATCAGTCGTTTCGGCGGCTTCAGCTCAGCCATTGCCTGCATGAGCATCGAAACCGTGGGGCTGGTGCTGTTGTGGGTGGCACCGTCCACCGCGTTTGCCCTGATCGGCGCAGGACTCGCGGGGTTTGGCCTGTCGCTGGTGTACCCGGCGCTGGGTGTCGAGGCGATCAAACAGGTGCCCAGCTCCAGTCGTGGTTCCGGGTTGGGGGCTTATGCAGTGTTCTTCGATCTGGCACTGGCGATTGCCGGGCCGTTGATGGGCGCGGTGGCTTTGAATCTGGGGTATTCGTGGATTTTCTTCAGTGCGGCGCTGTTGTCGGTGGTTGGGTTGGGGCTGACCCTACTGCTGCAGCGCCGGGCGATGTCCTGAAGTTCGCCGCGATCCCCTGTAGGTGTGAGCCTGCTCGCGATAGCGGTGTGTCAGTCACCTAATATGTTGAATGGTATGACGCTTTCGCGAGCAGGCTCGCTCCCACAAGGGTTCTGCACCTGACTATTGATCCGCGGTCTGCATGCCGGCCCGGGTCGGTTTACCCAAGGTGTGCGAGAAGAATCGCCCGGCCTCCGAGATCAGGTTGCGATGGATATCTTCGCGATCCACACCATCAGCATCGGTGCACAGCGCCGGCATCGCGCGAATCTGCTCTTCGTTACACGGCGCCATAAATACGAAGTGCCCAGCCCCTGCGAGTAATTTGAAATCCGGTGCCGTCGGCAGTTTGCGCGCCAGCGCGGCCGCATTCTTGTCGAAGGCCACCAGTTTGTCACCATCACCGCTGTAGAGCAGCACCGGCACATGCACATCGGCCAGGGTGTGACGGCCAAACTTCAGGCTCAGCGGCGCCATCAGCAACAGCGCATGAACGCGCGGATCGGCCACCGGTTGCAGATCATCCCGATCAACGATCAACTCACCTTGCGTATTACAGGCATCACGATCGTCCGGGCGCTCTTGGCAATACCGACGCAGGCGATCGAGATCCGGTTGCGCCCCGGACAGGATCAACGCGGTCTCGCCGCCTGCGGAATAACCGATCACCCCGACTTGATCGGCGTTGACGTACGGCGCAAGCATGCGATCGCCCAAGGTCGCGGTGATGGCTTCGGAAATCTGGATCGGCCGCCCGTAGAGGTTGCTCAGGGTGCCGAGTCGGCTGTGGTCTTTGGAATTGTCGCCGGGGTGAATCACCGCCACCACAACAAAGCCTTTGCGCGCCAGCGAGGTCGCCAGGTCGTGCAACGCCAGCGGCGTGCCGGTGTTGCCGTGGGACAGCATCAGCATCGGAAAGCGGCCGATGGCGACTTTGGTGTCTTCGCCGGCTTCGACCGAATAGCCCTCAAGCAGACTCAGGTGTTCACGATCGCTGGAGGGATAAAAGGCGATGGCGCGCATCGGTTGCAGGTCGAGCGGATCGAGGAAGGTCATCTCGTGATAACCGACGCTCCAGACCGGGTGTCGCCCAGGCGCGGCATGCACTGTGTTAAGGCTGCCGAGCAGGCAAATCAGTAACGTTGCACAAAGACGCATCATGGGATGCCCCACCCTGTTGTTACTCAATCGAAAGTTCCGTTGCGTTGCGGGCCTGAAACCCGGGGATTCGGTGTTCCGGTACGACAATGCACTCAGACGCTGATTGTGTGACTGCATAACCCGGGCCAGATTATGTAACAGTCAGATACAAAAAACTCCGTATTCGCCCCTTGCGGAACCAGAATACAGAGTTTTTTGGGTGTTACCTGAACATCAGCTGTTCTTTACGCAAGCCTTACGCGGCGGCGAACAGTTGCTCGCTGATCTTCGCTTGTGCAGCGGTCATGGCGTTGTTACGCACTTCGTCGCCATACGCCAAGCCTTCGGCGCGGACGATTTCGATGTCGGTGATGCCGAGGAAGCCCAGTACCAGCTTCAGATATTCTTCGTGAGCGATGCCGCTGGCCTGACCGGCATGAATGCCGCCGGAAGTCGATACGATCACCACTTTCTTGCCACCGCACAGACCTTCAGGGCCGGCTTCGGTGTAACGGAAGGTTTGACCGGCGACTGCAACGCGGTCGATCCACGCCTTGAGTTGGGTCGGTACGGTGAAGTTGTACATCGGAGCCGCGATCACAACCGCGTCGGCGGCGATGAACTCGGCCAGGGTCGAAGCACTCAGTTCGGCTTCGTGCTGTTGTGCGGCGTTACGCAGCTCAGCGGTGGTGCCAGCGGCGACCAGGGTGGTCGACGAGAAGTGGCTGATGGCGTCGGCGGCCAGGTCGCGATAGGTCACCACGGCGCTTGGCTCGGCAACTTGCCAGGCTTTGACAACTTCGCTGCTCAACTGACGGGAAGCCGAGTTGTCGCCCAGAATGCTCGAATCGATATGCAGCAGTTTCATGTGGAATCTCCTGGAAGGAATCGCCGGTGGCGACGGAATGGAGACAATCCTACGCAAGAAACCAATGGATGATTAGCCGCCTGAAATGCGATAGTTTGTCCCACTGATAGAACAGTCGGATGTCCCTGATGCAAGACCTCAACGATCTCTACTATTTCGCCAAAGTCGTCGAGGCCGGCGGTTTTGCTGCGGCCGGGCGATTGCTCGGGATTCCCAAATCACGGTTATCGCGGCGCATTGCCGAACTGGAAGAACGCCTTGGCGCGCGTTTGCTGCAACGCACCACCCGGCAACTCAATCTCACCGCGGTTGGCGAACGTTACTTGCGCCACTGTCAGGCGATGCTTCTCGAAGCAGAAATGGCCGATGAGGCGGTGGCGAGCATGTCCAGCGAGCCGCGCGGGCGACTGCGCGTTTCCTGCCCTACAGGTCTGGCCCGGGAAATGTTGCCGTGGGTGATCAGCGATTTCCTCGGCAAATTCCCCCAGGTGCAACTGGAAGTCGTACTGCTCAATCGCCGGGTCGATCTGGTCGGTGAAGGCTTTGATGTCGCGTTGCGCGTGCGTGAGCACGGTGACGAGGATCCGCTGCTGGTGACCCGACGCCTGCGTCAGGCGCAGATGGTCGTGGTGGCCAGCCCGGCGTTTTTACAGGGCAAGACGATCAACCATCCGCAAGACTTGAAGCATCTGCCCGTACTGGGTGCGCTGGAGGCCGATCGCATGGTGCATGTGCGCCTGCTCGATCAGCAGGGCCACAGTTTCGAACTGAACATGGAGGCTCGCCTGGGCATCGATGATTTTGTCGTACGCAAGGCCTGCGTCCTCGCCGGTCAGGGATTTACCCTGTTACCGATGATGTATTGCGAGGCGGAGCTGGAAAACGGCACGCTGGTGCAGATGTTGCCGGAGTGGTCACTGCCCGGCGGCTGGCTGCAAGCGGTGTATCCGCATCGACGCGGGGTGATGCCGGCGGTGCGCGCGTGGATCGATCATCTGGTCGAGTCGTTCAATGCCTGTGGGGAACGGTTGTTATGAGCAAGGGAAAGATGAACGAAGCCGACGTTGCGGCGTTCTGCCTGGCATTGCCGGGCGCTCGGGAAGATTACAAATGGGGCGGCGTGCGAGTGTTTTCGATTGCCGGCAACAAGATGTTTGCCTTGCAGGGGCTGCGTGGGGATTCGCTGGCGTTCAAGGTTGATAAAGATCTGTTTCTCGGTCATTGCGACCGCCCGGGCATTCACCCGGCGCCGTATCTGGCGCGGGCGCAGTGGATCATCATGCATCCGCCCTACCCGCTGGGTGCCGAGGAATTGTGCGGGTTGTTGCAGCGCTCGCATCAGTTGGTGGTGAGCAAGTTGCCGAAGAAAACCCAAATAGGTTTGTTGCTGTAAACCCGACCCCCTGTGTAGGAGCTGCCGAAGGCTGCGATCTTTTGACTTTGATCTTTTAAAAGCAAGATCAAAAAGATCGCAGCCTTCGGCAGCTCCTACATAGGGAATTGCGGTGTATTCAGAACAGCGTCAGCAAGTTCGAGCCGAGAAACAGCTGGTCGATCCAGAACACTTGGTGCAACACGACAATCACCCAGAATAGAATCTGAAACGACACCTTGCGCGTCTTGTGCCGGAACACCTGCTGGGCGATCAATGCGCCCGGCCAGCCGCCCGCCAGTTCCAGAGCATGGAGGATATTCTCCGGTGTGCGCCAGGCATCGGCGCGCGCCTTGCGCTTGTCGGCCCAGTACATGAAGAACGCCAACACACTCACAACACCGTAAGCCGTCAGCGGCACCAACGAAATCCCGCGCAACCACATCGACACCGAGCCGAACAACGGCAGCGCGCAGACGACCAGCAGAACCAGCAGTTTCAGCTTCAGATGCTGGATGTTGTTGCCGCCCGAAGGTCGCCCTTCGGGCCGGCGTGCGCGGGAATCACTCATGGCTTGGCCGCCGCCCAATCAATCCAGCCAAACTGCCACGTCGCCAGAATGACTAGACCAAATACGATCCGATACCAGGCAAATGCTGCATAGCTGTGGCTGGCGATGAACTTGAGCAAACCGCGCACGGCGATCATGGCGAAGATGAATGCGGTGACGAAACCGATGGCGAACACCGGGAAGTCCGCTGGTACAAACAAGTCACGGTACTTGTAGCCCGAGTAAACCGCCGCACCGACCATGGTCGGCATCGCAAGGAAGAAGGAAAACTCGGTAGCGGTCTTTCGCGACAGGCCGAACAGCAAGCCGCCAATGATCGTCGAGCCAGAACGCGAAGTGCCGGGAATCATCGCCAGACACTGGGCGAAGCCGACTTTCAGGGCATCTTTCCAGGTGATCTCGTCGACCGTTTCGGCGTGCACTTCATGCTGACGCTTTTCCGCCCACAACATGATGATGCCGCCCACCACCAACGCGGTCGCAACGGTAATCGGGTTGAACAGGTATTCGTGGATCAGGTCGGCAAAGATCACGCCCAGCACCACAGCGGGCAGAAATGCGATCAGCAGGTTGGCGGTGAAACGACGGGCGCTGGGCTGCGTCGGCAAACCGATGACCACATCGAAAATCTTGCGTCGAAACTCCCAGACCACCGCGAGGATCGCGCCGAGCTGGATGATGATATTGAACGCCATGGCCCGTTCGCCGCCAAAATCAAGCAAGTCGGCAACAATGATCTGGTGTCCGGTACTGGAAATGGGCAAAAACTCCGTCAGCCCTTCTACAACTCCTAGTATCAGTGCCTGCAAGGCCGTCCAAAGATCCATCAATCCCCCAAAGAGCGATGCGCGCCGGCATGCCCCGATAGTATTTTTCTAGCGTTCACTGCGATCAGCGTAGCTGTTTATGGCTGTACCGATTCCGCACGCACAGGATCCACACGAAACGGTCAAAATTCCGTGAAATATCAATTTGGATTCAGGTTTTCACGCGCGGGGCCGAAATCCTAACAGACAAGCCTTATTAGCGCTGCCGCGTTATACGACTTGGGTCGCGTATGCCCGCTCACGAAATCGTGGTTGGATGCTGGCGGTCGTTTATTACAAGAAAAAGAATCCGGAGTGACAGCGTTATGAACAGCTTGCGCAGTGTGTCGATCAGCCGACGCTTGTGGCTCATCTTGATTGTGGCGGTGGTCATGTTGCTGACCTTGGGCGTGTTGATGCTCAAGCAGATCCACGACGATCTCTACCATGCCAAAGCCCAGAAAACCCAGCACGTCGTGCAGACCGCCAGCGGCCTGCTGACCTATTACCACGACCTCGAAACCGCCGGCACCCTGAGCAAAGAGGCTGCACAGAAACAGGCGCTGACGGCAATTCGCGGCCTGCGTTACGACCAGAGCGATTACTTCTGGATCAACGACCTCACGCCCGTGATGGTCATGCACCCGACCAACCCGAAACTCGAAGGCCAGAACCTCTCGGCGATCCGTGACCCGGACGGCTTTGCGGTGTTCAACGAAATGGTCGCCATCGCCCGATCGAAAGGCGCGGGCATGGTCGACTACCGCTGGCCAAAACCGGGCGCCAGTGAGCCGGTGGCCAAGACGTCCTACGTCAAACTTTTCGAACCGTGGGGCTGGGTGCTCGGCTCCGGGGTTTACGTCGACGATGTGCAGGCGGAATTCCAGGGCCAAGTGATCAAGGCTACGGTCATCGGCCTGGTGATCGCCGTGATCATGGCGCTGTTGGTGATCCTCATCGCGCGCAGCATCGTCCGCCCATTGCAGGAAACCGTGAACGCCATGGCCAACATTGCCAGCGGTGAAAGCGACCTGACCCGCAGCCTCGATACCCATGGCAAAGATGAAGTCACTGAACTGGCGCATCACTTCAACGCCTTCACCGCCAAGCTGCGCCGGGTGATCGGTGATTTGCAGGTGTCGGCCAGCGCCTTGGGCCAGTCGTCCAGCGAACTGGGCAACGACGCCTCGCAGGCTCAGCAACGCAGCCAGCAGCAATCGCAGCAGATGGAACTGGTGGCCACGGCGATCAACGAAGTGACCTATGGCGTGCAGGACGTGGCAAAGAACGCCGAGCACGCCGCCGCCGAAATGCGCGATGCCGAAGCGCAGGCGCAACAGGGCCAGATCAATATCGACGGCAGCTTGCAGCAGATAGACAAGCTGTCCGGCACCATTGATCAAGCGGTGGAAGTGATTCGCACCCTGGCTGCCGAAAGCACGCAGATCGGCAGCGTATTGGAGGTGATCCGTTCGATTGCCGAACAGACCAACCTGCTCGCGCTTAATGCCGCGATTGAAGCGGCGCGGGCCGGGGAGCAAGGTCGCGGGTTTGCCGTGGTGGCGGATGAAGTACGCTTGTTGGCGCAACGTACGCAGAAGTCGACGGCGGAAATCCAGTCGATGATCGAGCGCCTGCAGAACCACTCCGAAGCCGCCGTAAAAGTGATCGGCGACAGCAGCAAGGCGTCGCAACTGACCATCGAACAAGCCGGGTTGGCCGGTGCGAGCCTGAATGCCATTGGCCAGGCACTGCGTAATCTCAATGGCCTGAACGCGTCGATTGCCAGCGCCACGTTGCAGCAGGCGCATGTGGTCGAGGACATTAATCAGAACGTCACTCAGGCGGCCGGCCTCTCGCACAGCACGGCGATCGCTGCCGAACAATCGAGTGCGGCCAGCCTGAAACTTGGCCAGTTGAGCGAACAACTCAACGCCCTCCTGCGCCAGTTCCGCGTCTGACCCGTGTACTGTGGTGAGCCCACCCCTCACCCCACCCCTCTCCCCAAGGAGAGGGGGCCGACCGAGGTGTCTCAAGCTATACGTCGACCTGAAAAATCGAGTCGATTATGGATTCAACGCAGAAAGATCAGGTCGGCGTATCTCGAACATCCAACTCGCTCAGTCCCCTCTCCCTACGGGCGGTCCGACGTTTCGGGAGGGTTAGGGTGAGGGGCTTTTGATCTACAGCGATCATCAGTACCTAGCCCAATGCAGTACAATCCGCCCCCTTCTTTCACTCCCCCAAGGAACCCCCATGTCCGGGCTTGAACTGTTTGCCGCCGCCCTCGGGGTGATCGCCGTGTGGCTGACGGTCAAACAGAATCCGTGGTGCTGGCCGATCGGTCTGGTCATGGTGTTGCTCTATAGCTGGATCTTCTTTGAAGTGAAGCTGTATTCGGACATGTTGCTGCAAGTGATCTACGCCGCGCTGCAAGTTTATGGCTGGTGGCAATGGACCCGCGCCGGGACGATGCATGACGGCCGCGAGGTCACTCGCCTCGATCGCCGCACTCTGTTGCTCGGCCTCAGCGTTGGCGCGGTCGGCAGTGTCTTGCTCGGCGCGGCCATGGCGCATTGGACCGACGCCGCGCAACCGTGGCTGGATGCGGCGCTGACCGGTTTCAGCCTGGTGGCGCAACTGTGGATGGCACAGAAACGCCTGCAATGCTGGGCGCTATGGTTCGTACTCGATGTGATTTTTGTCGGGTTGTTCATCTACAAAGGGCTGTACCTGACCGCTGCGCTGTACGGGCTATTCACCCTGCTGGCGGTGCAAGGCTATCGCGAATGGCGCGCCGACCCGGCGTTGCGCCCATGAAGGTTGTGGTCCTGACCGGCCCCGAATCCACTGGCAAGAGCTGGCTGGCGGCGGGCCTGCAACAACGCTTTGGCGGCTTGCGGGTGGATGAATACGTGCGTCGGTTTATCGAACTCAATCCCCGCGATACATGCCTGGCCGACATCCCTGATATCGCTCGGGGCCAGTTGCAATGGGAGGATGAGGCTCGGGCGCAACAGCCGTCACTGCTGATTCTCGACACCCATCTGCTGAGCAACATGCTGTGGAGCCAGACGCTGTTTGCTGACTGTCCGGACTGGCTGGAAACCGAGCTGTTGGCACGGCATTACGACCTGCACCTTCTTTTGTCCCCGGAACAGATCAACTGGACCGATGACGGTCAGCGCTGCCAACCGGATCTGGACGAGCGTCTGGCGTTTTACCAAGCCACGCAGAACTGGCTGGAAAACCACCACCAGCACTTTCAGGTCATCCAGGGCAATTGGGCCGAGCGCCAAGTGCAGGCCTTTGCCGCCGTCGAGCAATTACTGGTCGAATGACCCGGTCAACGGGTCACCTTCCCCGGCACTTTCCCCTGTTTTGGGGACAAAGTGTCCGATTCTGAAACACTCGTTGACGTGCAGAGTGCCCGTTTCAGCGCTGTTCATGGCTTTGTCATCCGAGTTGTTACGTGGTTGAAACACATCGTCGCAAACCCTTGTTCCAGAGCTTTGCTCAGCCAATAGACAGCTCGGCGCGGCCGTGGGTGTTTCAACGCTGAAACAGCTCGTGTTTCAGCTGCGCGTGTTTATTTGCCAACTCATTGAAATTCAAAAACTTTTAAAAAGCGGCACAGCTTTCGCTCTCTCCTTCACAACGCTGACTCGGGCCAGCCCACTGAAGAAGGAATTGCAGCCGTGGGGAATATCCAAAAAGGTTTGACCTGCCTTCTGCTGATCGGATCAGCAGCCAGTACGCTGATCAGCTTCAACGTGCAGGCGGAAGGCAACGGCGTCATCGTCCTCAACCGCGATGTTCAGCCTATTCCTATCGGTCGCAATGGTGGCAAAGACCCCTACCCGACCACCGTCAATGCCAACCCGTCCGCGCGCATCAATTCCACCATGAACAGCACCGAATTGAGCGATGGCGACTTCGCCGGTGTCGCCAGCGGCAGCGCGTTCCGCACCGTCAACAATGTCCAGGCCGGCAGCAACCTGCCAGGCCTCAATACCGTCACCAATCCCAACGGCATGCCCGGCATGAGCGCAGGACACGGCGGCGGTTCCGGTGGTGCGATTTCCGGCACGATCAACCGCGCCATGAGTTCCGGCCTTGCCCCCCTGACCCGCATGGCCGGAGGCCAATGAGATGAATCGTTCACTCCTTCTGCTCGCCCTGCTCGGTTGCACCACAGTTATGGCTGCTGATCCCGTTTCAGTGAACAACGCCAATATTCAAGACTCCGGCGTCCATTATCGCGGCAACTTCAACGTCAACCAGGCGGCTGGCGATCAAATGCAGCAGACCAACGTCAAGGCAGTGGCAATCGGCACCGAATCCCACGCCAGTACCAGCGTCATGCAGAAAATCGACACACCGGCCTCGCGCTCCATCGACGCCAGCGCATCCATTGGCGGCACCTCTTTCAGTAATGGCAACGGGATCCTCGGTGTGAACCAGGGTGCCGGCGCCAACAACCAGATGGCCAACGTCACGCGCGTCAGCATCAGTGCTGCCCCGCAGAGCGTTGACGACAGTGCCCTTTCACAACAGAACGTGGCGCTTTTACCAAGCTCAGGAGCAACTGGGACCTCACCCGGCAGTCGCCAGGTCACGACAAGTGATCAGGCCTTCACCGGCAGCCGCGGGGTAATCCAGGTGAACCAGAGTGCCGGGGTGGGGAACCGAATGGCTAACACCCTGAGCATCCGGGTCGCTGACTGACCCAAACAACAAAAGCAGTGCAATTAGAAAGTACCAACACTTAACCAACTAATAAGCACGATGGAGAAACACCATGAAACCTACAATGGCTCTCAAACCACTGGTTTTCGCACTTGCAGCAGTGATGGCAATCGCAGCACAGGCAGGCGGTCGTGATGACGATCATGGTAATGGGCACGGCAACGGGCATGGTAATAACCAGCCTAAAGGCCCAACCCTGGAACAACTGCTGCAAATCACCGCAGGCGCCGGTGCCGCTGTGCTTGACGTGCAAGACAGCGACGGCAACGTGGTGAAAAACCAGGGCACTTTGAACAACGCTAATGCCAGTGATTCGCTCAACGGTTCCAACGGCAACATGGGCGCCAACGTTGCAGCCGGCGACGGCAACCAGCAGGACAACGCTGCTGCGCTGGCCACCGCTGACGAAAGCTTCATCTTCGGTAACGCTGTTGCTGCTTCGAGTGCCACTCAAGTCAACACCAACAACTATGTGAAAAACTCGTCCACCTTCAATAACGCTACGCTCAACAACGCAGGCAACAATGGTTCCGGCAACATCGGTATCAACGTCACTGCCGGCAACTTCAACCAGCAGAAAAACAACCTGGCGATCGCCGTATCCGGTGGCCGCGTAGCTCAGGCTGCTGCTTCTGCCAACCAGTCTTCCACTGGCCTGGTTGTAGAAAACAAAGGCGTGCAGACCTACAAAACCGACACCCTCACCGGCACTTATGCCGCTGCCGGCGTGTTCAAGGCAAAAGGCACTGCAACCATCGAAGACGATAATGATCACGGCGGTTGGGGCAATCGTGGCGGCGGTCACGGTGGCAACGATGACCAGAAAGCCAAGTTCGAAGCCGTGGGTACCTTTGGCCTCGCTGGCGTAACCACTCAGCAAGTCATGACCAAAGACGGCTGGAAAGCGCCAGTGGTCAACAACGCCAACATGACCAACTCGATGAACAACTTCTCCGGCAACGGCGGAGCCAACGTCTCGGCGGGTGTGGGCAACCAACAAAGCAACTCGCTGTCCATCGCTGCTGGCTGCAGAGCCTGCCTGTAACTGCGATCGAAACGAAAGCCCCGGAAACGGGGCTTTTCCTCAGTCCGCAAAGGCGTATCGATCATGCGTAAGCCTGCTCTCCTCGCTCTGCTTTTCGTCTGTGGCCTGACTCAGGCCGGTCAGATGCCCGTCGCTGCCCTGCCGGGTGGCACGCTCGTCTACAAAAACGTGCAGAGCATCCGTGAGCGCAAGTTTGCCGACATCGTCGAACAGAAAACCGATTTCAGCTGCGGCGCTGCTGCACTGGCCACGGTATTACGCCAAGCCTATTGGCTCGACGTCGATGAGGAGCACATCATCAAAGGCATGCTGGTCAACGCTGACCAGGACCTTGTTCGTACTCAAGGGTTTTCCATGCTCGACATGAAGCGCTACATAGAAAGCATCGGCATGCGCGCCAGGGGTTACAAGATTCCACCGGAAAAGCTCGAAGCGGTAACGATCCCGGTGGTGGTACTGATGGAAATTCGCGGCTACAAGCATTTCGTCGTGTTGCAGCGTTCGGACAAGGATTGGGTTTACATCGGAGACCCGGTTCTCGGCCATAAACGCTACAAACATGATGACTTTGTCAAAGGCTGGAACGGCATTGTCTTCGCCATCGTCGGTCCCGGATATGACAAGGCCAACGCCTTGCGCAGCCCTCCGGTGCCATTGACGGCCAAGAACAAGCTCGACGGTTTCAACCCGGTCAAAGATGCTGAATTGATGGATTTTGGGTTCATTCAGAGCGACTTCTTTTAATCGCCGATTATAGAAAATGGGACTGGATGTCCCGGGAGCAGCAGATGAAAACCTCATACTGGCTGGCCGCCGCCTGCCTGGCAGCGAGCGCATCGGGCTACGCCAATGCAGGATTCAAACCCATAGAGATCAAGGACCAGGAGCTCGCCGAGCTGCGTGGTCGTTATGTCATGCCGGGGCGGATTATCAGCTTCGGCATTGTCATGAGCAGTACCTGGCGCAATGCCAGCGGAGATTTGATCGGGGCAGCCACCTCGATGCAACTTCAGGCAGCAACGGTTAGACCCGAATTTTATGTGCAAACGATCAAGGAGCACGGCAACGGCAGTCCCCTTCCTGCGGGTACCGGCACGATCACTGGTGGCGCCGGCCTCAACAGCAGCCAGGGCGTGACGCAGAGCGTGCGTGCCGCTGGCGACAGCAATACCGCCTACAACAATGTAGCCATCAACGTTTCGGAAGCCAATCAGGCCCCCGCGCTGGTGCCCACTCAAGGGCAGGCACTGATGGCCGGACAAACCATTGGCGGCAGCAATGCCGCGGGCAGCGTGGCCGTTTCGGCCAACGGTGGCGGCGTACAGATGGCCATTCAAGCCGCCGGCAATCAGGGCACAGCCCTGCAACAAGTCGCCCAAGGTGGCTTGCTGCAGAATACCCGTCTGCTGGGCAGTGCCAACGTGGTCAATAACATGACTCAACTCAACGTCGTATTGAACAATAACGGCATGAGTGCCGGCGCACTGGATTGCAACCTGAGTCAACTCAGGGCACTACGCACTATTGGATATTGAACTACGCTGAGTCTCGATCATTGGGCTTAAAGGGACGGCTTATTCATGTATCGATCAGTATCACTGCGTGCCGCAGTGTGTTTGAGCACTCTTCTCCCGGCCGCGATGCTGCAAGCGGCACCGGACGCCGATGTAGAAACCCTGAAACAAGAGCTTCTGGAGCTGAAGCAAAGATACGAAGTACAACAAAAGGCCCTGGCGGTCCTCGAACAACGAGTCCGCCAGGTTGAAGAGCAACCCGCCGCCCCACCGCCAAAACGTTTGGCCAAATCACCATCGGACATGAAAGGCAACCGCGTCGCCACCGGTACCGGTGCGGCAGCCGCATCAGGAGGCGCCGCCGGGGGCAGTGGCGCTTCTTACGGGCAATCGCTGGCGGACGATTCGCAACCGGCGCAGAGCGTTTCCAACCTGTACGACGAGGCCAGTGGCTTCTTCGGCGGCGGCAAGTTCAGCGTCGAAACCGGCATCACCTATTCGCGCTATGACACGCGCCAGTTGATTCTCAACGGCTTCCTCGCGCTGGATTCGATTTTTCTCGGCAACATCAACCTCGACCGGATCAAGGCCGACACCTGGACTCTCGACCTGACGGGCCGCTACAACTTCGATAATCGCTGGCAGTTCGACCTGAACGTGCCCGTGGTGTATCGCGAATCGACTTATCAGTCGGGCGGCGGCAATGAGGGCGCGGCGGGAGTCACCACAGAAGAAACCGTCACCAAGGATCCAACCATTGGCGACGTCAACTTCGGCATTGCTTACAAGTTCCTCGACGAGTCGGTCAATACACCGGACGCGGTGGTCACCCTGCGGGTCAAGGCGCCAACGGGCAAGGATCCGTTCGGCATCAAACTTCGCCAGACCGATGCCAACTCCAATCTGTTTGTACCTGACACCCTGCCCACCGGCAACGGCGTCTGGTCGATCACGCCGGGCATCTCGCTGGTCAAGACGTTCGACCCGGCGGTGCTGTTCGGCAGCTTGTCCTACACCCACAACCTGGAGGAGTCGTTTGACGATATCAGCTCTACGGTCAACCAGAAAAACCCGGGCAAGGTAAAGATCGGCGACAGCTTCCAGATCGGCGCCGGTATTGCCTTTGCGCTGAACGAAAAGATGAGTATGTCGTTCTCGGTGTCTGATCTGGTGCAACGCAAGAGCAAGCTGAAACAGGATGGCGGAGATTGGGAATCGGTGGTGTCCAGCGACGCCAACGCCGGTTACTTCAACGTCGGCATGACCATTGCTGCCACTGACAACCTGACCATCGTACCCAACCTGTCCATCGGCATGACGGATGATGCCCCGGACTTTTCCTTCAGCCTGAAATTCCCGTACTACTTTTAAGCAAACGCAAAAGATCGCAGCCTGCGGCAGCTCCTACAGGGATTACACAAACCCAATGTAGGAGCTGCCGCAGGCTGCGATCTTTTGATCTTCAGTGATCTAACGAATCTGATGTTTGTGCAGCAAACGGTAGAACGTCGGCCGTGACACGCCGAGCACTTTGGCCGCCACACTGAGATTATCGCTGTGCCGGTTCAACACGTCACACAACGCCTGGCGTTCGGCGCGGGTCTTGTAATCTTCCAGCGTGCCCATCGGTGTGGCGATCGAGTGCTGACTGATCAAGCCCAGGTCCCGGGCCTCGATCTGCCGCCCTTCAGCCAACACCAAACCACGACGCACACGGTTGGCCAACTCACGGACGTTGCCCGGCCAGTCATGTTTGCCCATGGCAATCAGCGCGTCTTCGCTAAAGCTGCGTGGACGGCGGCCGGTTTCATGACTGTAGAAGTGGGAAAAGTGGTTGGCCAGCATCGAGAGATCACCATGGCGTTCACGCAACGGCGCGGTGACCACCTGCAGCACGTTGAGCCGGTAATACAGGTCTTCGCGAAAACGTTTCTTCTCGATGGCCGCTTCAAGGTCGACGTGAGTCGCCGCCAGCACACGCACATCCACCGGGATCGGCTGGCTGCCGCCGACGCGTTCGATGTGTTTTTCCTGCAAGAAGCGCAGCAGATTGGCCTGCAGTTCAAGGGGCAAATCACCGATCTCATCGAGAAACAGCGTACCGCCATTGGCCGCCTCAATACGCCCGACCTTGCGCTGATGCGCGCCGGTAAACGCGCCTTTCTCGTGGCCGAACAGCTCGGACTGAATCAAATGCTCGGGAATCGCCCCGCAATTGATCGCCACAAATGGTTTGCTGTGACGCTGGGATTGCCGATGAAGCGTGCGCGCGACCAGTTCTTTGCCGGTACCGCTTTCGCCGCGGATCAGCACCGGCGATTCGGTCGGTGCCAGTTTGCTGAGCAATTTGCGCAATTCGCGGATCGGCTTGCTGTCACCGAGCAGTTCATGTTCGGGTTGATCGACGTGAATCGTGCCCTGCCCGCGCAAGCGCGCCATGCCGAATGCCCGGCCAAGGGTGACCTGCACCCGCGACACGTCGAACGGCAAGGTGTGGAAATCGAAAAACCATTCACAGACGAAGTCACCGACGTTCTGTAAACGCAGGACTTCCTGATTGAGCACGGCGATCCATTCAGTGCCGCTGCGACTGATCAGCTCCTTGACCGCCTCGGGGCGTTCAAGATGAAACGGCTGTAATCGCAACAAGCCGACATCACAACTGCGGTCGGCGGCATTTTCCAGGGTGCAACTGTCAACATCCCAACCTACGGCGCGTAATCCGGGCAATAAGCGGTGGCAGTCGTCGCACGGATCGACCACCAATAAACGTCGTAACGCAGGCGCTTCGCTCATGACTGTTCCTTGGCGCCAAATTATTAGAAATGATTGTAAAAACAGTCATTTGGCAGACCCGACTGTAACATTAGCAAGATTTTGACAGCGCCTTGTATCGATTGCTTATAGGTGTACAAGCAAACGCGTTATAAGAAACCAGGTTGTTAGTTAGCTATCGACTAAATTGCTGTTTCAACCTTTCAGTGAGCTTTCAAAAGCTGCCCACAAAGCAACACCATGAAAGAAAGTTGAAATTTCTTTGTTTCATGTGTGACCTGCCTACCGGTTCGGTGCATCAGTACAAGTACCAGCCGAACGGTAAGCCCAACCGACGGCACAACATTTGATTGGGCACGACAGAGAGAAAACCCCCATGACCGCCCCGCTCCGTATCAACGAAGCTCTTTTGATTGCCAACCACGCGTTCAAACCTTTCCAGTGCGTGGCCTGGGCGCCACAAGACGGCAATGGCGAGCTCAGCCTGACCGTGATCGACCGGACCAACTCGCACATCGGTCGCAAACAGATCCCGAGCAGCGCCTACTCTGATCCGGCGCAACTCGAGCAACTGTTGGAGCAGGCTCGCGCTGAACTCAGCGAAGAAGGTTACAGCCTGCAATCCTGGTCGATGCCACACTAACAGCCGGGCGATGCGGATGACGCTCAGGTCATCCGCCCTACTCTGTTAGTTCTAATCTTTTTAACTCTCCGTACTTTTACACAACTATTTGCAACTTATTCAGGCGTAACTGCTTGGCCGGCTTGCTATTGGTTCAAAAAGACACTGTTCTGGCACAGTGCGACCGTCCACCTGTTAGTTCTTACAGTTGTACTTCTCCCGGTTCAGGGATTGAATGTTTCGCTCATGCAGTTACCCGCCCGGTTCCCGGTACCAGGTCAACTCGCAAGGAGATGCGTGCATGTCCACTCTGAACACTTTTGCGCTGCCGGCGCTATCGACTTCGTTATTGAGTCGAGCCGGTCAACTCGACAGAACATTTGCCGCTACCGGCGTCGCTCAAGTGTATTTCGCGGGCAGTGTGTCCAGCCTGACCGAGGACATCGCCCTCGATTCGCACGGGCGGGTGCTGGTCGCAGCTAAGGTCGGCGTCGCCACCGGTAGCCGATTCGGCCTGGCACGGATGCTTGCCGATGGCTCGGCCGATCTGACCTTTGGCGATCAAGGCAGCGTGATCGAAACCTTTGCCCCGGGCTTTGAAGCCACGGCCGGTAAAGTCCGGGTACTCCCCGACGGACGCATCCTGCTCGCCGGCCTGCATTATGAAAACGCTCATCGCACCTTGCCGGCTCTGGCCATGTTTGACGCACAGGGCAAGCCGGATCTGCGCTTCGGTGACAACGGTCGTCAGGTAGTGCGCCTGCCCGGCGACTTGTCCATGGGCAGCCGTGATGCCTGGCTACCGCCGGGCGTCCCGGGTGCTGAAGCCTGCGACTTTGTAGTCCAGGACGACGGCCATATTCTGCTGATCGCCAATCACCATTTCGAACTCGCCGACCATGCCGGCATGCTGATTCGCCTCAAGCCCGACGGCAGCCTCGATGAAACCTTCAACGGCCGCGGCTTCGTGATGATTCGCCACTTGCTGCTCAACACCTGGCTCAGCAGCCTGCTGTTGCAAG
The DNA here is from genome assembly GCF_024748675.1 of Pseudomonas sp. B21-041. Lineage (NCBI taxonomy): Bacteria > Pseudomonadati > Pseudomonadota > Gammaproteobacteria > Pseudomonadales > Pseudomonadaceae > Pseudomonas > Pseudomonas sp. B21-041. The sequence goes on along the minus strand of NZ_CP087175.1, from coordinate 3,053,942 downwards.
AGGATGGGCGAATTGTAGTGGCCGGCTCCATCGACTTTCCACAGGAGGGTCTGTTGGCGCGCTACCTGCCTGATGGTCGCCTCGACGAGCGTTTTGCCGTGGACGGATTCATGGCGTTCAAGGCTCACGGGCAAAGCGCTCAGGTCAGTCAGGTCCTGGAATCGGCCGATGCACTGCATTGTTTCGGCAGCAGTCGCGACCCGATCCGGTGCATGGCGTACAGCCTGCACACCAACGGTCGACCGAACCTGCACCATCACGGCGTGCAACCACAGTTGCTGGAAATCGGCCCGAGCGGCTGCCAATGGAGCGCCGCCCAGCGCATGGCGGACGGCCGCATCATCGCGGTCGGTGCAACCATTGGCGGATTCGAAGCAGATTTTATTGTTGCTCGTTACCAGCGGGACGGCGGCCTGGATCACAGCTTCGGTGACGGCAAAGGCTGGCTGCGCACACGTCTGGGGCGCAGTCTCGACACGGCCAACTCGCTGGCCGTGCAAGCGGACAATGCCATCCTCGTCGGCGGTTATTCATTGGATGGCAACTACCGAGCCATGGTGGCGCGTTACCTGAACCATTGAAAAACACGCACTGTACTTGATCTTCCGCAACGCATCCGGCAACTTGCGCGCTTCTAAAGACAAGGAGCAGCCGATGTCCGGTTCAATGGCCCAGGCGTTCGCGCAAAATTTTCTCGGGCACTCGCCACGCTGGTACAAGGCGACCATCGTCGGTTTCCTCATCCTCAACGCCGTCGTGCTGTTCAGCGTCGGCCCGGTCGCGGCCGGCTGGTTGCTGGTGATCGAATTCATCTTCACCCTGGCGATGGCGCTCAAGTGCTATCCGCTGATGCCCGGCGGTTTGTTGTTGATCGAAGCGCTGCTGCTGAAGATGACCACCCCGCAAGCGCTTTACGATGAACTGGTGCACAACTTCCCGGTGATCCTGCTGCTGATGTTCATGGTGGCCGGTATCTACTTCATGAAAGATCTGTTGCTGTTTCTGTTCTCGCGCCTGCTGTTGGGCGTGCGTTCAAAAGCGATACTGGCCTTGCTGTTCTGCTTTCTTTCCGCGTTTCTGTCGGCGTTTCTCGATGCCTTGACGGTGACCGCAGTGATCATCAGTGCGGCGGTCGGTTTCTATTCCGTTTATCACCGTGTCGCGTCGGGCAACGATCCGCGCCAGGACAGTGAGTTTGCTGACGACCGGAACCTGCCAAAACTTCACCATGACGATCTGGAACAATTCCGCGCGTTCTTGCGCAGCCTGTTGATGCACGGCGCGGTCGGTACGGCGCTGGGCGGTGTCTGCACACTGGTGGGCGAACCACAAAATCTGCTGATCGGCCACGAAATGGGCTGGCACTTCGCCGAGTTCTTCCTGAAAGTCGCGCCGGTGTCGATACCGGTGCTGGCCGCGGGTCTGGTCACCTGCGTGTTGCTGGAGAAACTGCGCTGGTTCGGCTACGGCACCCTGCTGCCGGACAATGTTCGCGCCGTGCTGGCCAATTACGCCGCCGAAGACAACGCCGAGCGCACGGCGCGCCAACGCGCAGCCCTGCTGGTGCAAGGCGCGGCGGCACTGATCCTGATCGGCTGCCTGGCCTTTCATATCGCTGAAGTCGGCCTGATCGGCTTGATGGTGATTGTGTTGATCACCGCGTTTACCGGCATCACCGACGAACATCGTCTGGGCAGCGCATTCAAGGACGCCATGCCGTTCACGGCGTTGCTGGTGGTGTTTTTTGCGGTGGTTGCGGTGATTCACGATCAACAGCTGTTTGCGCCGTTGATCGAGTGGGTACTGGCCCTGCCGGTCGAGCAACAACCGGGCATGCTGTTCATTGCCAACGGTCTGCTGTCGGCGATCAGTGACAACGTGTTTGTCGCCACGATCTACATCACCGAAGTGAAACAGGCGTTCCTCGCCGGCCACATGAGCCGCGAACATTTCGAGACATTGGCGATCGCGATCAATACCGGTACCAATCTGCCGAGCGTGGCGACGCCGAATGGTCAGGCTGCATTCCTGTTTCTGCTGACCTCGGCGATTGCACCGCTGGTACGCCTGTCGTACGGGCGGATGGTGTGGATGGCGTTGCCATACACCTTTGTGATGGGGCTGCTGGGCTGGTACGCGGTGAGCTACTGGCTCTAACCAACACTGAATAAACCTGTGGGAGCGAGCCTGCTCGCGAAGAGGGAATGTCAGACAACGGATTCGTTGAATGACACTCCGCTTTCGCGAGCAGGCTCGCTCCCACATTGGTTTTGGGGTGGGGTCAGCGAGGGAGGATGTATTTCTCGATCGCTTGCGCCACGCCGTCTTCAGTGTTCGGCGCAGTGACCACGTCGGCTTGGCGCTTTACCGCGTCCTCCGCCTGGGCCATGGCTATCGAAAAGCCTGCACAATGGAACATCGCCGGGTCGTTGCCGCCATCGCCGATGGCAGCTGTCTGCTCTAATGGAATACCGAGATGTTCGGCCAGCGTCGCCAGCGCGGTGCCTTTGTTGGCTTCCAGCGCCGTGACGTCGAGATACACCGGTTGCGAACGCGACACTTGCGCCATTCCATTGACCTTGGGCAACAGGCGCGCCTCCAGTTCGATCAGCAGCTCAGTGTTGTTACTGGTCGCGACGATCTTGTCGATGCGCTCAAGATACGGCTCGAAACTCTCCACCACCACCGGCGGATAACCGAGGCCATGCTGCTCGCGCGGTACCATCGGCCCGTGAGGATCCTTGAGCAGCCAGTCGCCGCCGCTGAACACCCAGATTTCCACATCCGGTTGATCGGCGAACGTTGCCAGCGCGATCAACGCGGTGCTCGCCGGCAGGTAATGCGCAACCAGCAAACTGCCATCCGGATTGACGATGGTGCCACCGTTGAACGCCGCCGTCGGCAGATCAACACCCAAGGCTTCGATCTGCTGCAACATGGCTTTCGGCGGTCGACCGGTGGCGAGGCTGAACAGCACGCCCGCCTCACGCAGCGAACGCACTGCTTCGATGGTGCGCTGGCTCAGCGTGTGGTCGGGCAGCAGCAGCGTGCCGTCCATGTCACTGAGCAGAAAACGGATAGGTTGTTGCGGAAAGTCACTCATCCGAGGCCATGCCAGACGCGACCATCGCGAGTCAGCAAATCTTCGGCGGCTTGCGGGCCGTCTTCACCGGCGGCGTAGGTCTGCACACTTGCATCCTGCTGCCAGGCATCAAGGAACGGCTGTACCGCGCGCCAGCCGTTCTCGATATTGTCGGCGCGCTGGAACAGCGTCTGATCGCCGGTCAGGCAGTCATAGATCAGGGTTTCGTACCCGGTCGACGGCTGCATCTCGAAAAAGTCTTTGTAAGCAAAACCCAGCTCGATGTTGGCCATGTTCAACGCCGGCCCCGGCCGTTTGGCCAGCAGGTCGAACCACATGCCTTCGTTGGGCTGGATCTGGATGCGCAAGTAAGTCGGCTGCAATTCGTCGACTTCAGTGTCACGGAACTGCGCGTACGGCGCCGGTTTGAAGCAGATGACGATCTCGGTGTCGCGCACGCTCATGCGCTTGCCGGTGCGCAGGTAGAAAGGCACGCCGACCCAGCGCCAGTTGTCGATCATCACCTTCAGTGCCACGTAGGTTTCGGTGTTGCTGTCAGGCGAGACGTTGGGCTCCTGGCGATAACCGCTCAGCGGCTTGCCGTCGACCTCACCGGCGCTGTACTGACCGCGCACCGAGTTGGCCCGCGCCTCTTCAGTGGTCCACGGACGAATTGCCCCCACAACCTTGGCCTTCTCGCCGCGCACCGCATCGGCGCCAAACGCGGCCGGCGGTTCCATGGCAACCATGGCCAGCAACTGGAACAGGTGATTGGGCACCATGTCACGCAGGGCGCCGGTGTGTTCGTAAAAACTGCCACGGGTTTCGACGCCGACGGTTTCGGCTGCGGTAATCTGCACGTGGTCGATGTAGTGATTGTTCCAGAAGGCTTCGAACAGGCTGTTGGAGAACCGGCTGACGAGAATGTTCTGCACGGTTTCCTTGCCCAGATAATGGTCGATCCGATAGATCTGCTTCTCGGACATCACCTTGAGCAAACAGGCGTTCAACGCTTCGGCGGTTTGCAGATCGGAGCCGAACGGCTTCTCGATCACCACCCTTCTGAACGCTTCGGGAGTTTCCTCCAGCAATTTGGCCGCGCCCAGTCGGCGCACCACTTCACTGAAGAAACGCGGCGCGGTGGCCAGGTAGAACACCGCATTGCCGGTGCCGCTGTCGGCGATTTTCGCCGCCAGCGCGGAATAAGTGCTGTCGTCCAGGAAGTCGCCCTGGACGTAGCTGATACCTTTGGCGAGCTTGGCCCACAAGGCCGGATCAAGCATCTGATCGCCCTTGCCGACCTTCGCCGCCACTTCGGTGCGGATGAAATCTTCGAGCTTCTGCGCGAAGGCTTCATCGGTAATGGCGTTGTGGTCAACGCCGACGATCCGCAGATTGTCGTCAAGCAAGCCGTCGCGACTGAGGTTGTACAGCGCCGGCATCAGCAAGCGCTTGACCAGGTCGCCGTGGGCACCGAACAAAAACAGCGTGGTCGGTGGTGCGGGTTCTGCCTTGGATTTTCTGCGGATCGTATGGGTCATTTCTTCGGTGTCTCCACGTGGCCGCCGAAGCCGAAGCGCTGGGCCGAAAGAATCTTGTCGCCAAAGGTGCCCTGACCGCGCGAGCGGTAGCGCGAGAACAGCGAGTTCGACAGCACCGGTACCGGCACCGCTTGTTCCATGGCCGCTTCGATGGTCCATTGACCTTCACCGCTGTCGGCAACCGAACCGGAGAAGCCGTCGAGCTTCGGATCGCTGGCCAGTGCATCGGCGGTCAGGTCGAGCAACCACGACGACACCACGCTGCCACGGCGCCACACTTCAGCGATGTCGGCCACATTGAGGTCGAAACGCTGATCTTCCGGCAGGCGCTCACTGGACTTGGTCTTGAGGATGTCGAAGCCCTCGGCGAACGCGGCCATCATGCCGTACTCGATACCGTTGTGAATCATCTTCACGAAGTGCCCGGCACCGGCGGGACCGGCGTGGATGTAGCCATGTTCGGCGCGGTGGTCGTCGGACTTGCGATCCTTGGTGCGCGGGATATCACCCATGCCCGGCGCCAGAGCAGCGAACAGCGGGTCGAGGCGCTGCACGGTTTCAGCGTCACCGCCAATCATCATGCAATAGCCACGTTCCAGGCCCCAGACGCCGCCGGAGGTACCGACGTCGATGTAGTGCAGGCCTTTCTCGGCCAGAGTTTTGGCCCGGCGGATGTCATCCTTATAGTTGGTGTTGCCGCCGTCGATGATGGTATCGCCGGCTTCGAGCAAAGTGCTCAGGGTGTTGATGGTGTCTTCGGTCGGCGCGCCGGCCGGCAACATGACCCAGACCGCACGCGGTTTGGCCAGGCCGGCAACCATTGCCGGCAAGTCGGCGACGCCGGTGGAGCCCTCGGCGACCAGGTTCTCGATGAAAGCGGTATTGCGGTCGTAAACAACGGTGGTGTGACCGTTGAGCATCAGACGTCGCGCAATATTGCCGCCCATGCGGCCCAGTCCAATAATCCCGAGTTGCATGTGCTGATGCTCCTTACTACAAATAAATGTGTGTCATTGGTTATAGCCCAACGCGACTGATGGAGGTTAGTCCAGAGCGTTGCGATGAAGTTTCCGGGCATTGTGCCCGATCCAGACTGATAACGCCCCGAATCCTGCCGAAGACACACCGACCATGAAAAATAAAAAAGTTCCATTCACAGGCAAAAGAAATCAAAATCGGCGCCGATAGTAAGTCAGTACCCCAAAGCGGGGACGACCTACAGTTGATGCACGCCATTTGCGAGGTGAGCAATGGGCACAGTACACACAGCAATGCCGCCACAAACCCTGTACGTGACAATCCGTCGCGATGAATTGCGCCAGTTGAAAGACGAACGCGACCAGTTGAAACAGGAGCTGGCGCAGCTGCGCCTGTTGACCCAAGGTGTGCAGCCGCAACCTTTGCCGGTCGTTCAGCGTCACCCCCACGCCTGATCCCCGCCTGTTTCGGGAACGGCCGCCGCTGTTCCCGACATGATCCATCGCTGCCCGCCTCTCTATAGAGCAAAGCGGCAACTCACAAACTTTTCACATTCTCTTCGTAATACTCCGCCCCATTCTGGCCGTACCTGCGTGTACGGCCTCCGTTCGTCGGCTTCATGGATGTTCCGGCGGTGGTTGTAACGAGTGAGCTGGAGCGCCGAATGGCATTGTTCAAACGCAGCAAAACGACTGCGACAGGTTTCGATTGGGCCGGATTTCTCTGGCTGTTTGTATTCTTCTGGTACTTCTCGGGTATCACCCAACTGCTGATCCAGCTGACCGGCACCTCCGGCTTCACCGGGTTCCGTCAGGCGTTCGTCATGAGCGCGATCTGGCTAGCACCGATGTTGCTGTTCCCCAAACGCACCAAACTGCTCGCTGCCATCATTGGCGTGGTGCTGTGGGCCTGCTCGATGGCCAGCCTGGGCTACTTTTTCATCTATGAGCAGGAGTTCTCGCAGAGCGTCATCTTCATCATGTTCGAGTCGAACATCTCTGAAGCCGGCGAGTACATGACCCAGTACTTTGCCTGGTGGATGGTGCCAGCGTTCCTCGCACACACCGCCTTCGCTTACTTCCTGTGGACGCGTCTGCGTCCGGTATACATGCCCCGTGGCCGCGCATTCGTCGCGGCGATGGCAATCCTCATTGCGGTGATCGGTTATCCGCTGGTCAAACAGACAATGCGCATGGGCACCTTCGCCCAAGGCTTCGAGAAATTCGAAACCCGCATCGAGCCGGCGGTGCCATGGCAGATGGTCGTGGCCTATCACCGCTACCAGGAAACCCTCGCCGACATGCAGGGCATGCTGCACAACGTGAGCAAGATCCCGCCGCTGAAAAACCTCAAGGACGCCTCAGCCGACCAGCCGAAGACCCTGGTGCTGGTGATCGGCGAATCGACCAACCGTCAGCGCATGAGCCTTTATGGCTATCAGCGCAACACCACGCCGGAACTGGACAAGCTCAAGGATCAACTGGCGGTTTTCGACAATGTCGTCACTCCGCGTCCGTACACCATTGAGGCGTTGCAGCAGGTGCTGACCTTCGCTGACGAAGAGCACCCCGACCTGTACCTGTCGACACCGTCGCTGGTCAGCATGATGAAACAGGCCGGCTACAAGACCTTCTGGATCACCAACCAGCAGACCATGACCAAGCGCAACACCATGCTCACCACGTTCTCCGAACAGGCCGACGAGCAGGTGTACCTGAACAACAACCGCAACCAGAACGCCGCGCAGTACGATGGTGATGTGATCGAGCCGTTCAACAAGGCCCTGGCTGACGCGGCGCCACGCAAGCTGATCGTTGTGCATTTGCTCGGCACGCACATGAGCTATCAGTACCGCTATCCGCCGACGTTCGACAAGTTCCAGGACCGCACCGGCGTACCAGCCGGCGTGCGTGACGACCAAGTCCCGACCTACAACAGCTACGACAATGCCGTGCTGTATAACGACTTCGTGGTGTCGAGCCTGATCAAGGATTACGCCAAATCCGATCCGAATGGCTTCCTGCTGTACCTCTCGGACCACGGTGAAGACGTGTTCGACTCGGTGGGCCACAAGACACTGGGCCGCAACGAAAACAAACCGACAGCGCCGATGTACACCATCCCGTTCATGGCCTGGGCGTCGCCAAAGTGGAAAGCCAATCACGACTGGAACTTCGCCGCCGACCTCGATCGCCCGTATAGCAGCTCGCATCTGATCCATACTTGGGCTGACCTGGCCGGTTTGAGCTTCGATGAACTCGACCACAGCAAGAGCCTGGTCAGCGACAGCTTCAAGGCTCGCCCCCTGCTGATCGGCGACCCGTACCAGACCGAGCAGCGTGCGCTGATCGACTTCAGTTTGATGAAGCCGAAGAAAACCGACGCCGCGCCGGCGGATGTCGCGCAGAAGTAACACCAGAAGGGGCCGGAACCGGCCCCTTTTTCATGTCCGCAGAAAACTCATCCAGCCTGCCTCGAATTTCGCTTGTTACCTCTGCCCCGTCCAATGCGTCGCCACGGTCAGCTCTGACAGGTGCCCCCCCCCGATCCCGACTATCAAATGTTCTGCAACATGCTGCAAAAACTCCACTGAACGGGCGTTAACCCCGAGTTAATTCAGGCCTCCCAGACTCTCTTCCGAGATCTGCTTCATGGACGAACGGCTCCCACTTGTTCAGTAGGAGGCACCATGAAAATCACTACCGCAATCCTTGCCGGGCTGTTTGCCCTGGGTTCTGCCAGCGTTTTTGCCGAGGGCGGCGCTGAGCGTATGCGTTATTACTACGACAACTTCCCGGTTCACCAAGCCCAGAGCGAGCAGAAGAGTGACGCCAACGCGAAGGAAATTCGCGTTCCCGCCGATCAGACGGCGCAAGTGACCGAGTCGTATCGCGACTGAGATTGATCGAGCAACCGATGGACCTTCCGTGGCTCCGCTCTGGCCTGGAAGAAGACAGTTTGGCGCCCTGATTGGGGCGCCTTTTTTATGGGCAATGAGCGGGGTGTTCGACCTTATGCTGTCGCGAGTTCGCAGATGGGGTTGGGTCAGCAAGATCCAACCCCCTCACCCCAGCCCTCTCCCCAAAGGGGCGAGGGGGAAAGGGAGCCGATTTTCATGCTATTCAAAACCTGAGTTCGGCTTGATGTTTCAGGTCGACGTATCTCGCCCAAACACCTCGGTCAGTCCCCTCTCCCTCTGGGAGAGGGTTAGGGTGAGGGGCTTTTCAGGCTTTCAGGCTTGCAGATTCTTGATCCAGAACAGCATACGCCCGTGATCCGGGTCGAACATGCCCGGCGCAAAGCCGAACTTGCTGTAGGCATTCTGCGCCACGGCGTTGCCTTCCAGCACTTCGAGGGTGATTTTGCAGCAACCGCGCTGGCGAGAAATTTCCTCGACTTTCTGCAGCATCTTCTGGCTCAGGCCGAGACCGCGAAACCGGCCCACCACCGCCACGTCATGGACGTTGACCAGCGGCTTGCAGGCAAACGTGGAAAACCCTTCAAAGCAGTTCACCAGTCCCGCCGGTTCACCACCGACGAAGGCCAGCACGCTGAACGCATGCGGGCGCCGGGCCAGTTCTTCGGGCAGTCGGCGCAGCAGCTCAGGGTCGAGCGAATGACCGCCGCCCATTGGGTCTTCTGCATAGTGGTTGAGCACGATACCGATGGCCTCGGCGTGCGTTGGATTACTGTAGCTGGCCTGAAGTACAAGAATTTCTGCGGAATCCATTTCCATCCCCGAACACAAAAGCCCCGGCGCGCAAAGTGCGTACTGAAAGGCTGTCTGACATTAGCGCGGGGGTGATCGGGCGGGCAACCGACAAATGCAAAAGATCGGACGATCTTTTGCTTTTTCAGTGGCCCCAGATCAACTCTTCAGTCCAGCCCAGTTCGGCAAAATCCTCAGCGCGCAGTCCACTCTCGCCGACACAGAAAAACTCATCCAGTTGCGGCGGCTTCACCGAAGTATCACTGAGCATCGCGTGCACCTGTCCACGGTGATGAATCTGATGTTCGAACAGGTGCGAAAGCATGCGCAAACGGCTGTCGTGCTGCGGCGTATCACGGGCAATGGTGACGATGCGCGTCAGATCGGCATCGCGCAGTTGCTCGCAATAGGCGATCAGACGTCGATCAACGTGGGCCTGCTCTTCGCGCAGTTGCGGGCCGTCGGCAAACGGCTCGTCCACGTTGAAAAACACGTAGCAATCGGGGTGCGGTTCAGCTCCGCGCAGCTCGCGCTCCAGTGCATCGACGTAGAACCAGTCGCAGGTGAGGATGTGATTGAGGGTCAGACGAATGCTCGGAAAAAAACTCACCCGAGGCGCCGCCAGATCCGTCGCACTCAGCTGCGTCCAGGCCTTGGCCAGGCGATGATTGGCCCAGGCATTCTGGTATGCCATGGTCAGCAAATGATGGGATAACGCTTGGCTCATGTCGGCGCCCTCTTCCATTCAAGCTTCGGCAAAACGCTGCAGCTGCATCTCCTGCAAGCGACTGAGGGTGCGGCGGAACGGAAATTCCAGATAACCCTCGGTGTACAGCGCATCCATGGGTACTTGCGCTTCGATGTACAGCGGCACCTTGCGGTCGTAGCACTCGTCGACCAGCGCAATGAAACGCCGCACGCCGTCGTCGTGAACCGACAATTGCGGCAACTCACGGTCGCCCGCAACTACCCGCTGCGCGCCATCTTCAGTGCCACGCGCGATCCGCCCTTCGCGTTTCTGCGCACTGAGATTGGGTACTTCGCTCAACAGAATAGCCGTGTAGCGGTCGCACAGCGCGATGAAATCCATGGCGGCAAACGGTTGCTCGCAGAGATCGGCGTAGCGGCACCACAACACCGTTTCACTGGCCTGCACCACGTTCAACTGGCGATGCCCGACCGCCACCGGTTCGGCGCTGGCTGCTTGGCCGGCGGTCAATGCCTGAAAGACTTCGTTCAGCGCACTGACTGCAGATGTGGCGACAAAGTAGCGTTGCAGGCCCGTCCCCGGATGCAAGCGATGATCCTCGGCGCCATTCACCGCAACCACCTGCATATGCGCCTTGATCGCGGCAATCGCCGGCACAAACCGGTCGCGATTGAAGCCATCGGCGTAAAGATCATCCGGCGGCAGATTGGACGTACAGACGATCACCACGCCTTCGTCGAACATCACCTGAAACAACCGACCGAGAATGATCGCGTCCCCGATGTCGTTGACGAACAACTCATCGAAGCACAGCACCCGCACCTCGGCCGCCAGCTCCCTGGCCAGCGCGCGCAACGGATCGGCAATCCCGGTCAACTGGAATGAACGCTGATGCACCCAGCCCATGAAGTGATGAAAGTGTTGGCGTCGCGCCGGCACCCGCAGGCTCTGATAGAACTGATCCATCAACCAGGTCTTGCCGCGCCCGACCGGCCCCCACAGATAAACGCCGCTGACCGAACCGGCCCCGGCGTGCAGCGCTTCATGGCATTTTTGCAACGCCCAGACCGCGTGTTCCTGGGCTTCATCCTGGACGAAGCCCTTGTGTTGGACGGCGTGTTGCCAGGCGCTGAGAGGAGAGTCGAAAGTCATGCGCGGCAGTATGCCACGATGGTTACAGGGAAATGTCCAGTCGGGCGATTTTCCCCTGCTCGTTCAAGCGAAATGTGTAGCGCAGCTGCGCCGGACTGCCGGGGAAGGTTCCGGAAATCAGCCCGTGTACCAGCACTTTGCCGGTGCGCTGCTGCACGTCCAGCACTTCGACCCTTGGCTGATAGCGTTGCCCGGTGTCGTGCATCCATTGCGCGATGGCTTGCGGGCCGACCTGATGTTGGCCCTCGTCGAACACGTTGGCATCCTCGGCAAAAAAACTGGCGACCCTGGAAGTATCGCGTGCGTTGGCCGCATCGATATACGCAGCAATCGCCGGGGCCAGTGCAGAGACGGGATGAGACATGGTTGCAGCTCCTTTTTGTTTGGTTCTGCGACCATCCTAAAACAGCGTTGCGTCAGTTTTTGTCAGGAGTGAAACGCCCGCTTTCATCCAGTTGCATCTGCTCGCGCCATGTGCGCAACAGGTCGCTGCGCCGTCCCGGATAACCCTCGCCCTGGCGGCTGGCCGCGCTGATCCGATCGGTACGAAACGTACGATAGGCGCTGCGCAATTCGCACCACGCAACGATGATTCGCACCTCGTTGAGGAAGCCCAGCGCCAAGGGCCAGATCAACCGCTGGCTGGGCACCTGTTGCGCGTCGGCGTAATCGATGTGCAGTTTGGCCTGGTCGCGGATGGCATGGCGAAACACGTTCAACGGCACGGCGTTTTGCGGAAAACCATAACCCGGCGGGCCCGGCATCACGGTGGGATTGCGCAGCGCTTCCTGAGCCTGCGGATCGAGCACGGCAGCAATTTTCGCCAGCGCATCCGCCGCGGCTTTGCCCAGGACTTCGTCACCGCGCTGATCGACGTAACGCAAACCGAGGACGATGGCTTCGGTTTCGTCGGCATTGAGCATCAGCGGCGGCAGAAACAGGCCGCTGCGCAACACATAACCAATCCCCGACTCGCCATGGATCGGCGCGCCGAGGGCGGTCAGTTCCGCGATATCGCGATAGAGCGTGCGCTCGGACACTTCCAGCTCGGCAGCCAGGGTTGCCGCCGTCACCGGGCGCTTCTTGCCGCGCAGCACTTGCAGCAAAGTCAAAAGACGAGTGGTACGCGACACGTTGGGCAGGCTCTGGAGGGCAAAGATGTTCGAGCTTAGCAGAGGCTGGTGTCAGAAACTGGCAGGAGCAATGTGAGAAGGCAGGTTGATCAAGCCTGCTCTTTTGGGGGTAGCGGAATATCGAGAGGGAATAAAATCCCATTGTGGGAGCGAGCCTGCTCGCGAAAGCGGCGGGTCAGTCAACAAAGATGTTGGCTGAACTGACGCCTTCGCGAGCAGGCTCGCTCCCACAGGGGTTATGGTGCGCGGGTTAAATATCAACCTTGTGGCGGGCGGCGTAGAGGCAGAGCATTTCCATCGCCAGTGTGGCAGCGGCCAGTGAGGTAACGTCGGCGTGGTCGTAAGCCGGGGCGACTTCCACCACGTCCATCCCGACCAGATTGATGCCGCGTAAACCGCCAAGAATCTCCAGCGCTTGCGCGGTGCTCAAGCCGCCGCACACCGGCGTGCCGGTGCCCGGTGCAAACGCCGGATCGAGGCAATCAATATCGAACGTCAGGTACACCGGGTTATCGCCAACCCGCGCGCGGATGGCTTCGACAATGGCGTCGCAACCACGCCGATGCACCTGCCGGGCATCGAGTACCTGAAACCCCATATGATCGTCATTGGTCGTGCGCAAGCCGATCTGCACCGAGCTTGCCGGATCCACCAGCCCTTCCCGAGCGGCGTGCCAGAACATGGTGCCATGATCGACCCGCTTGCCCTCTTCGTCCGGCCAGGTGTCGCTGTGCGCATCGAAGTGAATCAGCGACAACGTCCCATGTTTGCGCGCGTGGGCCTTGAGCAGCGGGTAGCTGATGAAGTGGTCACCGCCAAACGTCAGCATCGCGCTGCCAGCGGTCAGAATGTGCTCGGCGTGAGCTTCGATGCTTTGCGGAATGCTGTGTGGCGCGCCGAAATCGAAATCGCAGTCGCCATAATCGATGACCGCCAGATGATCGAACGGGTCAAACGTCCACGGCCAGTGGCGTTCCCAGGCAATCCCGGTGGAAGCGGCGCGAATCCCGCGTGGTCCGAAGCGGGCGCCGGGACGGTTGCTGGTGGCGGTGTCGAACGGCACGCCGCTGACCGCGACATCGACGCCGCGCAAGTCACGGCTGTAGCGCCGACGCATGAAACTGGTAATGCCGGCGTAAGTACTTTCGGCGGCGGTGCCGTAGAGGCTGTCGCGGGTCATGGCCTGATCGTTTTGCATAGGCACATCCATCGTGGGGCTCCTGTGGTTATTGGTGGCTACGGAAAGTGGTCCACAGACGCGTACGCTGACGCATGTCTTTGAGGCTCATGCTGCGATCGGCATACAGCCGCGCGCGCACTTCGCTCGGCGGATAGATGTCGGGATCGTTACGCACGGCCTCATCCACCAACGGCGTGGCGGCTTGGTTGGCGGTGGCAAAAAACAGTGTGTTGGTCAGTTCGGCCACGGAATCGGGGCGCAGCATGAATTCGATGAACGCCCGTGCGGCTTCGGGGTGCGGCGCGTCTTTGGGAATGGCCAGATTGTCCTGCCACACCAGCGTGCCTTCCTTGGGAATGCGGTAGGCCACTTCGTACGGTTTATTAGCCTTGTGTGCCTGATCAGCGGCCATGCTCGCGTCGCCGTTGTAGGTCAGCGCGAGGCACACGTTTCCGCTGGCCAAGTCATTGATCTGCCGGCCGCTGGCGACATATAGCACCGACGGCTGGAGTTTCTGCAACAACGCCTCGGCGGCGGCCAGGTCGTTTTTGTCGGTGCTGTAGGGATCCTTGCCCAAATAATGCAGGGCCAGACCGATGACCTCCTGCGGCGAATCGAGGATCGCGATGCCGCAGTCCTTGAGCTTGCTGGCGTTCTCCGGTTTGAACAGCAGGTCGAGGCTGTTCAGCGGTACGTCAGGCAGACGCTGCTTCACGGCCTCGACGTTCATGCCCAGACCCAGCGTGCCCCAGGTGTACGGCACGCCATAGCGATTGCCGGGGTCGACAGCGGCCATTTTCTCCAGCAAATCCGGATCAAGATTGGCGTAGCCCTTGAGGCCCTCATGAGGAATTTCTTTCAAGGCACCCGCCGCAAGTCCACGGGCCAGAACGCTGGACGACGGCACCACCACGTCATAACCACTGCCGCCGGTGAGCAACTTGGTCTCCAGCACCTCGGAAGTATCAAAGGTGTCGTAACGCACATGAATACCGGTTTCCTGCTCAAACCGTTGCAGAGTTGGCGGCGGCACGTAATCGGCCCAGCTGTAGAGATTGAGTGTCTTGTCCTCGGCCTGAGCCTGAACAGCCACCGACAACAAAAGCGCGGGGAAACACAGCTTGAACACGGGAGCCATGACGAACACCTGACCAGAGGAAGTGGTTGCAGGATGCGCCGTCGGATACATTAGAAAAATTGTCGAATAATTATCCTGACTTTATCCAGGAGTAATGTGATGTTGGGTCAACTCCACGATGTGGACTTGCAACTGTTGCGCCTGTTTGTGCGGGTGGTCGAGTGCGGTGGCTTCAGCGCAGCCCAGGGTGATCTGGGCCTGAGCCAGTCGAGCATCAGCCAGCAAATGGCTAAACTCGAAACTCGCCTCGGCTATCGTCTGTGCAGCCGTGGCAAGGGCGGTTTCAGTGTCACGCCCAAGGGCGAGCAGTTGCTGATCGCGGTGCGCACGCTGTTTGAATCGATTGAAACGTTCCGCCATCAATCCAACGGCGTCGCCGGGCGCTTGATCGGTGAAGTGCGCCTGGGGATTTCCGAGTCGGTCGATCAGTCGGTGCTGCAACGGGTGGCGGCGGCGATCCGGCGTTTTCGCGAGCGTGATGAGTCGGTGCGCATCGAACTGATCAGCGCCATGCCCGGCGAAATGGAACGGCTGCTGTTGCAACAGCGGCTGGACTTGGCGATCGGCTATTTTTCGCAGGTGCAAAGTGCCTTCGACTATCGCCAGTTGTTCAGCGAAACCCAGCATTTGTACTGCGCTGCCGGCCATCCATTGTTCACTGATGACGCACCCAGCGATGCCGCGTTGCAGGCCTGCGACCGGGTCGATCACCCCTATCGATTTTTTCGCAGTGACGAGCCGTTTCAGGGCAAGGTCTGCTCGGCGCGCTCGGAGCAGGTTGAGGGTACGCTGACGTTTATTCTGTCCGGCAAACATGTGGGTTATCTGCCGGATCACTATGCGCGGAGCTGGCAAGAAAAGGGCCTGCTGCGGCCAATTCGTGAGGGCGAGTTGAGTTTCGAAGTAGCCTTTCATCTGGCCCGGCATCGGGCGCAGGTGCCGGGGGATGCGCAAAAAGCTTTTGAAGAGGATTTACTGGGCGCATTCAATCTCGTGTAGGAGCTGCCGCAGGCTCGGGCCGCGATCGGACGATCCTTTGATCTTAAAAGATCGCAGCCTCGTTTCACTCGACAGCTCCTACAGGGGAGTTTGCTGATAGCGACCCATAAAACCTGACCTTTCAGGCAGTTATTGCTCGTTGCCCTTACCGCCCTCTTCCGGCATTCTGCGCCTCCATTTTCTGACCCGGCCCCGCCTCGCGGCGCGCAAAACACCATGACCGCCTCTGAAAAAGCCCCGCGCAACAACGACCTGATTTACGGCCTCAACGATCGTCCGCACCTGACCGCCACAGTGTTTGCCGCGCTGCAACACGTGCTGGCCAGCTTCGTCGGCATCATCACCCCAACCCTGATCATGGGCGGCGCCCTCGGTCTGCAAAGTGAAATCCCTTACCTGATCAGCATGGCGCTGTTCGTCTCCGGGCTCGGCACTTTCGTCCAGGCCAAGCGTTTTGGCCCGGTCGGTTCGGGGTTGTTGTGTCTGCAAGGCACCAGTTTTTCCTTTATCAGCGTGATTCTCAGCGCCGGGTTCATGGTCAAGGCGCGCGGTGGCGGCACCGATGAAATCCTCTCGACGATCTTCGGTGTGTGCTTTTTTGCCGCGTTCATCGAGGTGGTGCTGAGCCAGTTCATCGGCAAACTGCGCATGTTGATCACCCCGGTGGTCACCGGCACCATCATCACGCTGATGGGGCTGTCGCTGATCAAAGTGGCGATGACCGACATCGCCGGCGGTTTCGGCGCGCCTGACTTGGGCGCAGCCAGCCATGTGTTTCTGGCGGCGCTGGTGATCGGCACCATCGTCGTGTTGAACCGCGTCGACGTGCCGTTTCTGCGCTTGGGCGCGATCGTTATCGGCCTGACCCTTGGCTACGTAGTCGCATGGCTGATGGGCACCGTGGATTTCGCCTCGATGCCAGAGGTGCCGCTGGTCAGCGTGCCAGTGCCGTTCAAGTACGGTTTCAACTTCGACTGGGTGGCGTTCGTGCCAGTGGCGGTGATTTTCCTCGTGTCGCCGCTGGAGGCCGCGGGTGACCTGACCGCCAACTCGATGATTTCCCGGCAACCGGTCAAAGGCCCGCTCTACATCCGGCGGATCAAGTCCGGCCTGCTCGCCGACGGCCTCAACTCGGCCATGGCCGCCGTGTTCAACAGCATGCCAATGGTGACCTTCGCGCAGAACAACGGCGTGATTCAGCTCACCGGCGTGGCCAGCCGTTACGTGGCCTTCTTCATTGCCGGTCTGCTGGTGCTGCTGGGGCTGTTCCCGATGATCGGCGCGGTGTTGCAACTGATGCCGAAACCGGTACTCGGCGGCGCCGAACTGGTGATGTTTGGCACTGTGGCGGTGGCCGGGATCAAGATCCTCGCCGAAGCCGGCCTGCACCGGCGCAACATGCTGATCGTGGCGATTTCGCTGGGCATGGGCCTGGGCATCGCGGCAGTGCCGGAAGTGTTGCGCGAACTGCCGCAAGCGCTGCGCAACATCTTCGAATCGCCGATCACCGTCGGCGCGTTGTGCGCTATCGTGCTGAACATCTTCCTGCCGGAAGAATTCATTGAGCTGGAAGAAGACGATTTCGACCCGGAAGCTTCTATTCTTCAGGTCATGGAAAACCCGGACATGCCGGCCAAAGGTGAACCTGCCCCAGCGGCGGCTGTCGCACAGTTGAACCGCTAACGTCTGGCCTTCAATAGAAAGGGCTGAGCCGGCGACGGTTCAGCCCTTTTTTGTTGAGAGACCGTTTATGCGCCGTTTTCAAGCCGTCATTCTGTCACTGCTTCTGCTGTCCCTCAGCGCCTGTGCGCTATTCCCCAACCGTGATCCGGTGAACATCAACGTAGTCGGCCTCGAACCGTTGCCAAGCCAGGATCTGGAAGTGCGCTTCGCCATCAAGATTCGCGTACAGAACCCCAATGAGACGGCCATCGACTACAACGGCATCGCGCTGGATCTGGAGGTCAACGGTCATTCACTGGCCTCGGGTGTCAGCGATCAGAGCGGTTCGATCCCACGCTTCTCCGAAACCATTGTCAGCGTGCCGGTCAGCATCTCGGCGTTCTCGGTACTGCGCCAGACCTTGGGCCTGAGCCAGACACAAACCCTCGACAACCTGCCCTACGTGCTGCGCGGCAAGCTTGCCGGAGGTCTGTTTGGCACCATGCGCTTTGTCGACAGCGGCAAGCTCAGCCTGCCCAAGGCCACTGCCGCGACCTGGTAAAAATGCGTTAGCCTGCTCCGTTCATTAAAGGCATTCAGGGAGGCTGCAGGTTTATGGAAGACACACCGACGCTGTACACCGAACGACTGATCCTGCGCCCGTTGCAACTGGCCGATGCCGACGCCGTGCAGCAACTGTTTCCCCACTGGGATGTGGTGCGTTATCTGAACGCGGCGGTGCCATGGCCGTATCCCGAGGACGGCGCCCTCACCTATTTGCGCGATGTTGCCTTGCCGGCCGTGGCGTCGGGCAAGGAATGGCACTGGTCGATTCGCCGCAAGTCCGCTCCCGAACAGTTGATCGGCAACATCAGCCTGATGGATCAAACTGACAACCACCGTGGATTCTGGCTGACACCGGCGTGGCAAGGTCAGGGCTTTATGACCGAAGCGAGCGCAGCGGTGACCGATTACTGGTTCAACGTACTTCAACGCCCGCTGATGCGTGTGCCGAAAGCGGCGCCGAATACCGGCTCGCGCAGACTCTCGGAGCGCGCCGGGATGCGCTTGATCCGGACCGATGAAGATGATTTCGTCGGTGGGCGTTTTCCACGAGAAATCTGGGAAATTTCCCGGGAAGAATGGCTGGCGCGCCACTGCCCCCGCAGACAAAAAATCCATTGTGGGAGTGAGCCTGCTCGCGATGGCGGGCTGCCAGACACCATAATCGTTGACTGACAGATTGCTATCGCGAGCAGGCTCACTCCTACAGTTTTTGTGTCAGCCAGTGGGTTATGTGTTGAAACGCACCCCAGGTTTGGCCCGTTCATCCACTGACAGCTCAAACACATCCGGCCGCGCGTAGTGCCCGACCACATCGTAGTCATAGCGCGCACGCACCAGTTCATCGGTGTCAATTTGCGCCGTGAGCAACCCCGCCTCACCCCGCAACGGCCCTGCCAGCACATCGCCCATCGGCCCGACAATCACGCTCCCCCCGGCAATCAACGGGCGATCCGCCGGCCAGTTGGCAATCTCCACGCCCAGTTCATTCGGTGACGCTTGCACCTGACAGGCGCTGACCACAAAGCAACGGCCTTCATGAGCGATGTGGCGCATGCTGACCTGCCACATCTCGCGCTCGTCGACGGTCGGTGCGCACCAGAATTCGATGCCTTTGGCGTACATCGCCGTGCGCAGCAGAGGCATCATGTTTTCCCAGCACACCACCGCGCCGAGCTTGCCAACCTGACTGTCGAACACCGGCAAGGTCGAGCCGTCGCCCTTGCCCCAGATCAACCGTTCGGTGCCGGTGGGCATCAGTTTGCGATGTTTGCCGACGAGACCAGCCTGCGGATCGAAATACAGCGCCGTGCAATACAACGTGCTGCCAGCCCGTTCAATCACGCCGATCACCAGATTGGCCCCGGTGCGCGCCGACAGACCGGCGAGCGCTTGCGTTTCGGCACCCGGCACATCGATCGCATTGGCAAAATATCGGGCATAGGCTTCGCGCCCCTCGGGCAGGCGATAACCCAATTGCGTGCCGAAGCCCTCGCCTTTCGGATAACCACCCAACAGCGCTTCCGGCATCACCACCAATGCCGCGCCAGCCTCGATGATCGCGCCCTCCCAACTCAGAATCTGCTCCAGGGTCGCGCTTTTGCCTTCGGGCAAAGCGCCGATTTGCAGCGCAGCAACAATTGATTTGGCCATCGCTATAACTCCATGAGGTTCAGTGGTTGCCGATTCTGCGGCGCCACGCGATCATGAATAAAGCCCCATTCACTGCTGAATGATATGAGCCAAATGAATATCGCCACGGTCGACCTCAACCTGCTGAAAGTCTTGGAAGCCCTGCATGAAGAGTCCAGTGCCAGCCGCGCGGCATTGCGACTGGGGGTGACACAATCGGCGGTCAGTGCGGCGCTGCGCCGCTTGCGCGAGGTCTACGGCGATCAATTGTTCGTGCGTACCGGGCGCGGCCTGGCACCAACGCTCAAAGCCAATCAATTGAAACCGGTGGTCAGCGAAGCGCTGAACAAGTGCCGGCAAAGCCTGGCGATGGTCGACCCGGCGGCCAACCAGTACGATGGCCGCTCGGTCACCGTAGGACTGTCGGATGATTTCGAAATTGCCTACGGTCGCCGCCTGATCGAGGAAATTGCCCGCAGCGCTCCGAAGTTGCGCCTGATCTTTCGTCAGACTCATAGCCAGATCGTCGCCCGCGCGCTGATGGAGCGCAGCATCGATCTGGCGATTACGGCCGGAGGCTTTGCCGAGCGCTTGCTCAGCCGTCAGGTGTTGGGCGAAGGCGGTTATGCATGTCTGGTCGATCCGGCGAGCCTTGCGCCCGGTCAGCAGCAGATCGATCTTGAGGAGTTTGTCGACCGCGAGCACATCCTGGTGTCGTCCGGCGGCTTTATCGGCATCACCGATGAGGGCTTGGCGACGCTGGGCCTGACTCGACGGGTCTGCGCGTCGACCACGCATTTCGCCGCGCTGCCGTATTTGCTTAAGGGCAGTCGGGCGGTGGCGACAATTCCGACGCATGCCGCCGAAAGTATTGCTGAGCTCAGCGGCCTGGCGCTGCTGCCCTGCCCGCTGAAGCTGCCGCGTTATCCGATCGAACTGGGCTGGCGTACCAGCACGCAGATCGATCCGGTGGTGGTCAAAGTCCGCGAAGCGATTGCCGCGACGTTCACCTGAAGCGTTACTTGTTCGCGGCCATCAGGCGATTGACTTCACTGCGCACCATGTTGGCGAATTCTGGTGGCGACATGCCGTCCAGTTCCGCGCGGACCCACTCGGCCCATTTGCCTTTGCGCTTGCCGCGCTCGCCGAACAAACGCGCGGCTTCGCCTTTGGCTTTGCCCAGATTGTTCTGCCAGAGTTCGAACAGACGGGATTTCTCGTCTTCCAGCGCAGCGCGCTCTGCGAGTGACTTGTCGGCCAGATTGAAACTCATGGGGAATTATCCTGCTGCGTAAAATGGCGACATCTTACACGCTCGACGGAAATCTCCCGCGCAGGTTTTTATTTCTGACCTAAATTCAGTGCAACTTTTCAGCAAGCGCCACACTCCATTGATCACTGTCCATTCAACTGCAAGGAGTCACCCAATGGCCCGCAAATCCGCCGTGCAAGCCGCCGAAGATCAAATCAAGGATCAGGCCTTCAGCGAACTTCAGGCTCTGATCCAAGAGTCCGACAAACTCCTCAAGAGCAGCGCCTCACTGGTCGGCGAGGAAGCGGAAACGCTGCGCGGACAAATCGCCCTGAAACTGCAACAGGCGCTGGATTCGGTGTCGAGCGTACGTGATCGCACCAAACCGGCGGTCGATGCCACCGAGAGCTATATTGGCGGTCATCCGTGGCAGACCGTGGCGATCTCCGCCGGTTTCGGTCTGGTGGTTGGCTTGCTGCTCGGCCGTCGCTGAGTCAGGCACACAAAAAAGGCGAACCCGCTGGGTTCGCCTTTTTTATGCCTGCGTATTTTTGCCGGCTTTGAACCAGTTCCGGGCTTTCAGAACCTGAGCTCAACTCGATCTTTCACGTCGGCGCACATCCCCCATTCACCGCGGTCAGTCCCCTCTCCCTCGGGGAGAGGGCTAGGGTGAGGGGCTTTTGATCTTTGATCACGCCCCCGCCAGTTCACGCAACTGCGCCAGCGTCTGTGCATCCAGCACAATGCCCTCAGCCAGCGACTTGCTGCGCTGCCAATGCCTGCGATCGCCCGGCAACCGCTTGAGGCCGACACTGTGCATCTGCCGCACCAGCTCACCACTGCGCTCGGCAAAACTCTGCCCGGCGGCTTTGCTCGGGTCGATGACGATCAACAATTGCCCGGTCCACGGCGTCTTCGCCCCGGGATGATTGGCCCAATCGAACTCGAAAGAAAAATTCCCTCCCGTTAATGCGGCCGCCAGCAGCTCAACCATCATCGACAGCGCCGAACCTTTATGCCCACCGAACGGCAGCAACGCCCCGCCCTCGAGAATCGCCTTGGGATCCTGAGTCGGCTGACCGAGGCTGTCCACGCCCATTCCGGCGGGCAACCGCTCGCCTTTGCGCGCAGCGATCTGCACGTCGCCATGGGCGATTGCGCTGGTGGCCAGGTCGAAGACAATCGGCGCGGCGCCGGCCCGTGGCGCGGCGAACGCAATCGGATTGGTGCCGAACAGCGGCCGGTCGGCGCCGTGCGGCACCACGCAGGTCATGCTGTTGACCACGCTCAGCGCCACCAGCCCTTCGTCGGCAAATGGCTCGACGTCCGGCCACAACGCGGCGAAATGATGCGAGTTGCGAATCGCCAACACGGCAATCCCGGCACTACGCGCCTTCTCCACCAGCAACGACCGGGCGGCGGCCAGTGCCGGTTGGGCGAAACCGTTGCCAGCATCGACACGCACAAAACCGGAAGCGACATCTTCGACTTGCGGCACCGCCTGGCCGTTGACCCAGCCGCTGTTCAGGGTCGAGACATACCCGGGCATGCGGAACACGCCATGGCTGTGGGCACCATCGCGCTCGGCGCCGGCGCAGTTGGCGGCCAGCACTCGGGCGACTTCGGCGGAGGTGCCGTGGCGCAGAAAAATCGTTTCAAGCAGTTGCGTCAGCGCTTCAAGAGACAACGAGGACGAGACAGCAGAGGACACATGATCGTGTGGCGCAGACATCTGAAGCTCCAGAATGATTATTGGAGGGAACAACAGCGTACGGACGACTTGCCCGCCGATTAACCATGCCACAGCTGTCGGCTGTCAACCCTTGGATTGGCGATGACGGGCGTTGGCTCATGGCACATTTCAACTCGACGTGTGCGGTAACTATGTACCGCCTGCACAGCGACCTGCGTACCTACTCTTGAACTCCCCGCCCACGGCGCCCCGTTCAGAGTTCCAATGATGTCCAGCCTCCTGCTATTCCCCGAGATACTCAAATCCCCGGGCCGGCATGCCAGCCTGGGTCGGACCCACGGCCTCAACAGCAAAGATTTCAGCTGGCTCGCACATGTGCAACTGGCGACCCACGCCCTGCGCAGCGAACAAACCCCGCCCATGCTCGCCGAACGCATTCTGCTAAACGCCGACAAGCAACTCGCCATCCCCCTGCCCGGCAGTTTTATTCTCGGCACTGGGCCGGACGACCATGGCGTGTTTTTGTACACACCTTACGACGGTCTGAAAAAATACAGCGATTACCAGACGCTGATGGACGCGCTGCAAACACGCCTCGATAACGCTGAAGAAACCGATGATCTGTTGGCCTTTCTCAGTGTCTTGCTGCGCAAGGAACTGGTAGAGAAACGCGGCATCACCCTCACCCGCGAAACCATCGAAGGTGATGTGTTTGACGATCAAAAAGCGGCGATCAGCCAGTCTCAGGACACCTGCGCCCGCGATGTGCTGGATGAGCTGAAACGTCTGCCGTCGCTCGCCACTTTGCTGGAGAACATTCTCGGCGAACTGCTCGAACCGCATTTTGGCGATTTACCGCAGTCGCGCACCCGCGTCGGTTTTTACCTCGACAGCGCCCCGATGTCCGCGGAGATGAGGCAATGGGTCAGTTCGCTGTCATTGAGTGAAGCGCTGCTGCTGCACTTTCGCCGTCAGGGCTGGCCGCGCGGCCAGACAGCGGAATTCTCCCACTCGGCCCGCGCAAGCCAGGCGGCTGACCAGACCGCCTGGGGCGATGCGATCAAGTCCGCATCGGGACGACTGACCATGCTGCTGTTTCGACAGCTAGAGGCCTACTGGAATGCCGCGGCATTCGAGGGCTCGCCCAGGCGCACATACTTCAGCCAGGCGTTAAAGGATCAAATGCGTGCAGATCTGATGCTCAAGCGCGAAGCGGAAATCCTGTCTGCCACTGAATTCGACGCCTTGCACAGCGTGATCCGCGAACCGAATGTGGCGTCCCGGCGGCCCAACTTCGAAACCGTGTGTTTGCGCGAGGACACCGCCTACATCGAACTGGCCGGGTCGCTGATGATCAACCATGACAAGGCTTATCTCTACACCCCTACCCAAGGCTTGCAAGTCCTCACCAACTACGCCGATCTCAAACAGACGCTGACCGCCAAACTCAATGCCGCCGGCCATGAAGACGAGCTGTACGGACTGATGAACCTGGAGGAGCGCAATCGCTATCTCGGATTTGCCCACGCGCAAGTATCCGGGGAAAACATCGGCGGCGACATCATCAGCACGCTGTTTGAAGCGATCCTCACCAAACAACGGCAAAACATTGAATTCGTCTTGCAGCTCTTCCGCCAGAGTGAACGCACAACCGACATCCATGCGCTTTTCGACAAAGCGCTGGATATCCGTTCGATGATTCATGAACGTCTGCTCAAGCTCGACGTCAACGAGCGCTGGAGTACCCGACCGTTGTTTTCAAGTGCGCCGCTCTCGTCACGGGTGCAGACCGACAAGGCCAGGCAACTGGCGATAAAGCTTGAACGCGCCGAGGAGAATCTCGGCAGTCACTTCAAGGATCAGCCGACCACGAGCAACGCCGAACAACGCGTGTTTCTCGAAGGTATTCGATGGAAACTGGCACAGGCCTTTGAGGATGGCGTGCGCGCTGAGGCACACATAAGGAACCTCAGCGGTTCCTGGCAGACGGCCGAGCGAAAGATTATCGATGCCGTGTTCGATGCAAAATACGCCACACGCAGGGATCGTCAGTCACTCAATGGCTTCCGGCCGGATGCCTGGTCGCTCAGCGTTACCTGCGCAGGCAAAGCCGATGCACTGTCGCTTGCGCATTGCGTACTATTGACCGAGCGCGGAGGCATGGACGTCGAGCATTCCGGGCGTGCGATCCTGTGGACGCCGGCCATGGGTCTGGAATCGTTCAACGACATCGCCATCGCGCAGAAGCAACTGCAACAGCGCCTGGACAACAACAACCAGTCTCAGACACTGCTGGAAAATCTGCCAACGGCGCACTATCAGCTGGATCAACAATACACACTGGACCCGTTCCAGTTGATTGAAGGCAACGTGTTGAACGATCGCATGCAATCGGCCATTGAACACTTCCTGGCCCATTGTGAGGCATTACGCGTTTGCATCACGGACAAGGACGTACTCGCCAGTTTCCTTACTCAAATAACAAACACCGCCATCGATACCAACTTGCGCCGGGCCATCGACCTGGCCCGGGCTTGCGTCCGCCAGCAGGACTTCCCTGACTGGTTACGCATAGCGCCGGTCACAGAACAACGCACACAACTGGCACTGCTGGATGAAGTGCGGCGCAGCGTTATCGATGGCAAGGATTTTCTCCACGACGTCCCCGCTTTAGCCAGCCATGTGGAGCAGACGCTGAAAACACTGCTCGACGCCCGATTCCCTGGCACTGATCTCAAACCAAAGCAGATCCAGATCACCCCGAATCTCACGCTGGCAGGCCCGCCCTGCAACCTGCTCGATTTTGCCTTGCATCACTACAACATCGTGCAGGACACCGGGTTCAAGGTCGCCTCGACCATCGCCAGCGCTTTGCCGGCAACGCTCGATCAGTCTGCGGTTCAGCAACTGCTGCAATCCCTCGACATCACCACCGCCTACACCCGAAAAGTCACCGAGGCGCTCTCATCCGACACTGAGCCGGCACGCACCAGCAAAGCACGTTTCCTCCGTCAGTTGCCGTGGCAGTTGATGCAGCACGCGCACGCCTTGAAGTTGCAACAACAGTTGTCGCAAAGCGGTTTCGACTACGTTTGCCAGGTTCTGGACATGCCCGACGGCGTAGCGCGCGCCACCGTAGAGGGCGCTCACGCCAGTGCTTGCCCGCTGTCATTGATCAAGACCACCGGTAGCGATTTCGTCGACGCCCTCGGACTTTATGTCATTGGCCCCGGGGCGGGACATACAGGGCCACGCGTGCTCTACGCATCCTACTCGCGGTTCGTATTTCGTGAATTCGAGGACGAGGCGCAATTGATCGAGGCCTTGAATACACCGGGGCATTTTCAGGACCTGGTCATCCGGCGCTTGCCTTCCGGGCAACAAGCCGTCTTCAAGGATCTGCTGAACACGACGATTGGCAAGACCAGTGAAATCAAACTTCACAGCATGCCCATCACCGGCAATCTGCTGGAGCATTTGCACAAGGACACGCTCAGCCTTCTACCGCAACTGCTCGCTTGCCAGCCGCAGATCAACGCACAAGCCGATTGGGAAACCGCGAAGTCCCTGTTCAGTCACGGTGTGCGCCTGGTTCCCCATCTCTTGTCGGGGAAAATCGCCTCGTTGTTTTTTCTCTGGAAAAGCTACAACGACTTCAAGGAGTCCGCCGAAAACCTTCAGGATCATCATTGGGCCAACGCTCTGAAAGGCTTTATCGCCGGGGCGTTATCCCTGTTTAGTCTGGGTCGGCTGTCCTGGGAAACAGAGGCAGAGGCGCAAACGGCCGAATTTGCCTCCGGGGCGCAGGCCACTGGATCAAATGTTGCCGAAACCGGCGCGAACACCACGGAAAAAACCGCCGCTCGCTGGTCAAAAGTCCCACCGATTACCACCTCCCGCGCGAACTTGCAGTCTTATGAAACGACCACCGCACTCGACAGCCTCACACTTGATAGCAATAAGCTGGTTTACGGGGATTCATCCAGCACGCACAAATATGCAACGATTGCCGGCAAGGTTTATCCGGTGATCCAGGCCGAAAAAGCCTGGTACTTGCGCAAAAAAGACGGGGGCCGTGGGCCGGCGCTTGAGCAGAAAAACTCACGACTGGTGCTTGCCCACGCCAGTCAGGCCGTGCATCGCTGTCGATCGAGGAGGCCCCTGGCTCTGCAAACCAGAGTGGAGCAGCACTGTTCAATTCTGATGCTGATCCAGGCGCGAGGGATGGCAGAGATCAACCGCCGATATCCCGCCAGAGCCTTCGTGATTCAGCAAGCGGTTACCCGGGCAAGAAACTACGCGTTGTATTGCCTGTATAACTTCGTCGAACATCGCGACAACCTCGGGGGCACTCGTGTGGAAACGGTCCTCAAAGATTTTTTCGACGTGCGACAGGTCACGCCGATGCTGCTGAAGAAAATCGAGAAGGTGATCCTGCCGATTTGCCGCGAACTGACGGACCCAAAGGATGACTTGCTTTACACAGAGCGTTTTTTCGCTGGCCTCAATGCGCGCTACGACGATGACACGGTTGCCTTTGTCTTCAAGGAAGACCGGCGAAAAGTCGTGCACTTCACCGAGCATTTTTTCAATCCGAAACTGGATGTCTACACCGCTTTCTTGCCGCCCAGGTTCAATGTTGATTCCCATGCTCGCGCGATCACGCTGCTGCACGAACTGTCGCACTTGATCAACGATAGCGAAGATTTCGTCTCCGTAGAGGCGATGAGTCCATACCCCGACCTTATCGATACCACCACCGCGGACGGGCAACAGCTCAAAACGGGTCTGGAACGTTATCGTAAATCCTTGTCACGCTCCGCTGCGCCCGAACAGTTATTCGCGAACAGGAATGAGCAAGGGCTGTGGGTAGATCTGGATCAGTTGCCGGAGCAGGCCGATGTCTACAAAAAAGTCCTCAGTCTGACCAAAACCAGAAACCTTGCAGAGGCACGTAAAGCCTTTCGCAATCCGCTCGCTGATGAAGCACGCATCGAAGTGCTGATGGCCAACGCTGACTCGATCGCCTTACTCATCAGCGAAATGGGCAGACAACTGGATCCGCCAACGGCGCCGATACCGTTGCCGGCGCCGACTTCAAGCCAGGCGGATTCAGTGCAAGCGTCACCGTGACCACCTGGACAAAAAAATGCGCCGGTCTAAGGCCGGCGCATTTTTTAAGAACACACTGAGTATTTACCGCGTGATCAATCCTTCTGATCGCGCAAAATATTGCCCGATGCGCCGTCGATGCGGAACTCGTAAACCACGCCGTCCGCCTTGCGTCCTTCACCTTTCCAGTAGCCGTCGTTGTCGGCTTCGATCTCGTAAACCTCGACGTAACCGGCCTTGGTCTTGACGATCTCAATGGCTTTTTCGATGGTGACCCAGCCAGCGCCCGGCCGATCGGCCAATGCTGCGCCAGCACTGAGCAAACCGGCCGTGGCAATCAACGCTGCGAATGTCTTCTTGATCATTTGTTTTCTCCATTTGTGGATAGTGGTCTTGGTCGTCCTGCTTTTTGGGTGCCTGAGGGAAAAATAAGTTCCACTTTGATGGGTAAATGCCATGACGGTTGTTCTCGGTCACTTCCCGACAAGGTTAGAATGGGCGAAATCAGGACGAGTCAATGACCCAAGACACTCTCTCGGAAGCCGAATACGATGCGATCACCGATGCCGCCGCGCATTGGTGCATGCGGGTGCACGCCGATGACTGCACGGACGCTGAACGTCGTGCATTCAAGCAATGGCACGACGCTCATCCCCTGCATGCATTCGAGTACGAGGCCATGCTGGAAATCTGGGAGGTGGCCGAACATTTGCCGCGCCCTGAATCCGTTCCGGTTATGCCAGCCCGTCAGGCTTCGCGCTCGTGGCGTCAACTCGCTGTAGCGGCCGGCGTCTGTGCGCTCGCCCTGCCGCTGGCGGCGTACACCGGCTGGAATCTGGGCTGGCTGCCCAACAGCTATCAGCATTTCGCCGCTACCGATACTGTCCGCCAGGTCACGCTGAGTGACGGTAGCCAACTCGAACTGAACCTGAACACTAATCTGACCTTCAGCAATTACAAGGACGAACGCCGCGTCACCCTGAAAAAAGGTGAAGCGTTCTTTACGGTCAGCCACGACATGGCCCACCCGTTTGTCGTCCGCGCAGGCGAAGGCAGGATTCGCGTCACCGGGACGCGTTTCAATGTCTGGATGTATCAGGACCAAGTGCGTGTGAACCTGATCGAAGGTTCGGTGCTGGTCGCCAGCAATCGCTCGTTGCCGGGCGATGGTTTGCGCCTCGGCCCGTCGATGCAGGCGCGCTACAAACAAGGCGATTACATGCCCCAGATCAGCCAGACCTACCCTGGTGATACCTCGCTGGCCTGGCGCAACGGCAAATTGGTACTTGATAACCTGGCACTGAGCGAAGCACTGCCTCTGATCAACCGTTATCTGAGCAATCCATTGGAGCTGGCGGATAACAGCACCGGTACGATTCGCGTGGGTGGCATCTACAACATCAAAGAGCTGAACAATCTCGCCAACAGCCTGCCCAAAGTGCTGCCGGTCTACCTGACCCGTAACAAGGAAGGTAACCCGGTGATCAACTCGATACCGCAACAACCGCCAAAAAACTGAAGGCCGCACCCCTTGCAGGATGCGGCCCTCTGGCTCAACGTAATTGACGCTCGGGTTTACTGAGTGGCGACCTTCCCCACTTTGTCCAGTGTCTGGCGCACAGTCTGCACCTGATACTGCGGGTCAGCCTGAATCTGCTGTTCGGTGAACGGCAGGACACTCCACTGTTTCTTCGAGAACGCCTCGGTCTGATCCCGCGAATACTTCGACGCCGGATCGCTCGACAGCGAGAACGCCAGTAGCCCCTGGGCGTGCGGGCCCTTTTCGTCGAAGGTCACGACTTGCAGGTAGCTGGTGCCGCTGACCACTTCGAGTTTGCCGTCTTCACGCGGCACACTCTGGATAGCGTTGTAGATGCCCAACGTGCCCGGCCCACCGTGAATTGGCGTCTGTTGCCCGCCGCTGCTGACAACCTGGATATCCCCCCAGCGGGTCTGCGGCTTGAGGCCCATTTTTGTGCTCGACTCGACCGATGCCAACATGGCCTCACGCAGTGCCTTGGCCACGGTTGGCTGCTCGACCGCCAGACCGCGCGGCGTGTGTTGCGCATCTTTGGGATCGAACGCGACACGCCAGACATCCGGCGAAGCCTGCAAGGCCTGCATGATGTTGTGGAAATGCATCAGGCCCATACCCGAATCAAGATTGGCACGGCCATCCCAAGCTTTAAGGCTGGTGCAAACCGGCTTCAGCGCTGGCGCATCGACACCGAGGTCAGAAGCACAGAACTTCAACAGATCCGGCACCACCTGAGTCGCCAGGTACACCTGATCGTCCATCACCATCTGCTGCAGATCCTTCACCGCCAGCGGGCCTTTTTTACTCAGCGTGCTTAAGCGATCCAGAGCAAACCGGGAGCGCAAGCCCAATGGTTGGCCATCCTGACTGATCAGCGGCGAGAAACCGGTCAGCGGTTGCGCCGGGTTGGCCAGCCACGCCGAGTCGTTGGAGTGCTGAACGAAGTCCTTGCGCAGCAGTTGCGGCAATTGGCTGGAAGCATAAATACCCTGCTGCGCCGCTTGCGGATCAATGTCCCATGCGCACGCGCTGTTGGAGCCATCCAGCACGATCATCTGCGTGCCGATACGCGGATCACTGCACTTGGCCAGTTTCTCGGCGTTGACGTTCGGCACCACCGACAGGTTCATGTACAGCGTCTGGCCTTTGTCATCCACGGCCAGGGTGTTGACCCACGGAATGCCCTGAATCTTGTGTACCGAATTCTGCAGTTCCTGAAGCGTGGACGCCTGATTCATCGCGTACCACTGGTTCAGCACGCGATCATTGTCGATATTGGCATCGCGCAGGCTGTAGGCGAACTGATTGTCCCAGTCGAGCTTGCCCGGCCACTGCACGATCGGGCCAAACTGCGAGCTGTAGACATCACGCGAAACCGGCACCACCTGGCCGTCGGCCTGTTTGACCTGCACGGTCACGGCCTGCTTGTTCAGCGGCAAGGATTGGCCATCGAGCATATAGCGTGTGGAATCCTTTGGATCGAGTTGCAGACGATACAAAGTGAAGTGTTTCGACGAATCGACCGTGTGCGTCCACGCCAGATGCTGATTGAAGCCGATATTGATCATCGGCAAGCCTGGCAAGGCAGCGCCCATGACGTCGAGCTTGCCGGGGATGGTCAGATGCATTTGATAGAAGCGCATGCCACCGACCCACGGGAAATGCGGGTTGGCGAGCAACATCCCGCGCCCGTTGAACGAGCGCTCGCCACCCACCGCGACAGCGTTACTGCCACGGTCCAGAGCGAAGCGCTGCTGACGCGCATCGGCCAACTGATAGGCCTGCACATCGTGTTCGATCACCGCGCTCGCCTGCGGCGGCGTAGCCCCAGCCAGCGCCTCGGCAAACTGCCCGACACCACCCTCGACCAGCAGACGGCGGGTCAGCTTCACCAGATCTTGCGGTGCAATCTCATGCACCCACTCGCCCTGACACTGTGGCGGCAAGCCTTGCTGACGACGCTCGCCCAGATAGCGGTTGTAGCCCGCAGCATAGCCTTCGACCAGATCACGCACCTGCGCAGGTTGCGCCTGCCAGAACGCCTTGACCGCTTCCGGTGTGTTGAGCCAGGTAAAGAACACATCGCTGACACGGTTTTCACGCTGCTCGACGGTGAACTGGTCCGGGCCGAAGTAGCGTGAACGCTGACCATTGACCGTCACGATCTCATTGGCCAGCAGACAGAGGTTGTCCTGCGCATAGGCATACCCGATGCCGAAACCAAGCCCTCGCTCGTCCTGCGCACGAATATGCGGCACACCAAAAGCGGTACGGCGAATATCGGCGCTGACATCCGTGGCCGGGCTGAACGCATAGGCCGAACAACTCAGCCCGAAAGCCACGCCGGCCAAGGTCAGTCCCATTAACTGTCTGGAAATTATCACGCTCGCTCCTGATCGACATGCCAAAGAGCGAACCCGGCGCTGGCACGGATCCGCTCTGGAAACACCCACGCGTCCACGCGCAATGAGCCTGTCCAAGAAACGAAGTCAGAGGAAAAAATTTAGGCTCTCCACGTAATCCCCGAAGCAGAATCAAAAGCCCCTCACCCTAGCCCTCTCCCCGGAGGGAGAAGGAACTGACCGAGGTGATTGCCAGAGTTACGCCGACGTGAAATACCGAGCCGAACTCAAATTCAGAAGCAGATCAAAAGCCCCTCACCCTAGCCCTCTCGCGGAGGGAGAAGGAACTGACCGAGGTGATTGCCAGACTTACGCCGACGTGAAATACCGAGCCGAACTCAAATTCAGAAGCAGATCAAAAGCCCCTCACCCTAGCCCTCTCCCGGAGGGAGAGGGAACTGTCCGAGGTGATTGCGAGAGTTACGCAGACTTGAAATACCGAGCTGGACTGAAATTCAGACGCAGATCAAAAGCCCCTCACCCTAGCCCTCTCGCGGAGGGAGAAGGAACTGACCGAGGTGATTGCCAGAGTTACGCCGACGTGAAATACCGAGCCGAACTCAAATTCAGAAGCAGATCAAAAGCCCCTCACCCTAGCCCTCTCCCGGAGGGAGAGGGAACTGACCGAGGTGATTGCCAGATTCATGCCGACGTGAAATACCGAGCCGAACTCAAATCCAGAAGCAGATCAAAAGCCCCTCACCCTAGTCCTCTCCCCGGAGGGAGAGGGAACTGACCGAGGTGATTGCCAGAGTTACGCCGACTTGAAATACCGAGCTGGACTGAAATTCAGACGCAGATCAAAAGCCCCTCACCCTAGCCCTCTCCCGGAGGGAGAGGGAACTGTCCGAGGTGATTGCCAGAGTTACGCCGACTTGAAATACCGAGCTGGACTGAAATTCAGACGCAGATCAAAAGCCCCTCACCCTAGCCCTCTCGCGGAGGGAGAAGGAACTGACCGAGGTGATTGCCAGAGTTACGCCGACTTGAAATACCGAGCTGGACTGAAATTCAGACGCAGATCAAAAGCCCCTCACCCTAGCCCTCTCGCGGAGGGAGAAGGAACTGACCGAGGTGATTGCCAGAGTTACGCCCACGTGAAATGCCGAGCCGAACTCAAATCCAGAAGCAGATCAAAAGCCCCTCACCCTGGCCCTCTCCCGGAGGGAGAAGGAACTGATCTGAGGTGACCAAACCCAACCACACCCCGCCCCTCACCACTCCACAGGATGAGCGTTAGCTCGGCTGCAGCTCTTGATCTTGCCGTGCTGGCCCCTTCGGCAGGCTGAGTGGAGGGATTGATCCGGGGGTGGGAGCGCAGCGACCGTTTGGCGAAGCCAAACACAGCGAGAGGAGGTGCAGCGAAGCAAACCGTAGGCGCTGCGCCCGGATCGATCCCGGAGCGAAGGAACCCCGAGCCCCAGCGAGTGGGCCGAACGCCGGGGCCCAGCCTTTTGCTTACTTTTCGGCGTCTGGAAAAGTGAGTCGCTGTAAGAGCGAAACCGCCAGCCGCAACACCCAAAAAAACGGATATACACCCAAAACCCAAAGAACCTGGTCGGCCCAAAGGCCGCCAAGGCCAACCCGCAATCACAAGGAAAAGACAAATCCCCGACAAAATTTCTACATTTTTTCTTTCATGATTTGTCGTGCTGATACGTCTTGTTCTAGAGAGCGCAAAAAAACCACCCCGATCAGACTCTGAAAAGGAGTAATCGCATGTACAACTCGCAACTACCAACGGACGGTAGCCAGGCACCCAAAGGAGTTTCCATGAGCCCTCACGCGAGCGATTTCGGGCAACGCGTCGAGCGTCACGGTAACGAACGCATCCGCTTGCTGCTGAAAAGTTTCGGGCTGCGCACCAGCCTGATTCGCCTGAAAGTCATCGACGCCTTGCTGGTCGCCGCACAAAGCGAGCGGCGCCTCGGCGTGCGCGGTGTCCACAGCCAATTGCTAGACCTGGATATTCCGCTGTCCTTCCTCAGTGTGCGTGAGGTGCTCAAGCGCCTGTGCGCCGAAGGCGTGATCACCTTCAATGAAGATAAGAGCTACAGCCTGCATCCACAGGCCGCAGCTGTCCTCAACCACGATTGAAGCGTGCAGCCATCGCCGTCAAGGCTTGACCTTGCGGCGCATCACGCCGTTGATCACCACCACGATCACCGCCACACCGATGGCGACGAACTGAAACGTCTTCTCCGAAATCATGCCGGCATTTTGCAGCCAGGACAGGCCGAGCATGATGGCCAGGACCGACACGGCGATCAGAATCGAATAAATCAAGCGTTGCTTGTGGGTCATTGCGGCTTCCTGAAACTTTGAAATGTATCCGGTTTGTATCCGTTTGCATGCCATGCACTTACCGTTCTACGGGGATGCGCCGCTGCAATCGGGGTCTCATGTTACAGCCGATGAAGAGTTTTGGCTTCATGACGGCGTAACCATGAGGAATTTTCAAAATGCTGCGTCGAATCACCTGGCTGATTCCCATTCTTGCCCTGCTGACCCTGAGTGGCTGCATCATCTTCCCCCACGGCGGCTGGCATGACGATCACCACCGTTACTACCAGGGTGGCCCTGGTTATTACCAACATCGCTAGAACAGGATTGTTCGCCCTGCCCGCTTGCCAATGAACAGACCGTGGCAGGAAATCAACAAGTCCGATTAACTTCAAACAAAGCCCGCCCCGTTGCGGGCTTTTCTGTTTTTGCCAAATGCTTCTATAAATCGCTCTAACTTGTGCGCCGCGCTAAATCAAATCACTAAATAAGTTGCAAGCATTTGAAATCTAATGTCGCAGCAAAACAATAGGCTGGACGCACATCTGCAACTAATCTCTGGCAACTTCCTTTCACTCACTAACAGGAACGTTTATGCAGAGAACTCTTATACAGATCCGGCCGCAAAAAGCGCTCGGATTTTGTTTGGTGATCAGCGCGTTTGAACTTCTGACGTATATGGCCAGCGACTTGATCATGCCTGCGATGTTAAGCGTTACCACCGAACTTGATGCCGATGTGCGGCATGTACCGAACGCTTTCAATCTTTATCTGCTTGGCGGTGTCTGCCTGCAATGGCTGATTGGGCCGCTGTCCGATCAATGGGGGCGAAGGCGGGTATTGTTGATCGGCTGCGCGTTATTTGCGGTCGCCTGCGCGGGGGCCTACAGCACCGAAAGCATTGAAGCCTTCAATCTACTGCGACTGCTGCAGGGCATGGGCCTGGGTTTTGTTGTGGCGGTCAGTTATCCGGCCCTTCAGGAAGTGTTCTGTGAAGCGGATGCGGTGCGTTTGATGGCTCTGCTCGGCAATATCGCCCTGCTTTCACCCTTGATGGGGCCGCTACTGGGCATTCTGCTGCTGCAATGGTTGTCTTGGCGCGAATTGTTTCTGGGGCTGGGTCTGGCCGCGTCGATGGTCTGGCTGGGGCTTTTTGCCTGGATGCCGGAAACCGTCGGCGTCGCCCGTCGAGACGGACACAAGCAACCGGCCGTGCGTTTCTCCTTGCGCCAGACTTGCAAGCGTTATCGCGCCCTGTTCGGCAATCGCCGATTCCTCGCCGCCAGTTTGGCGCTGGGGCTGATGAGCCTGCCGCTGATCGCCTGGATCGGCCTGGCGCCATTGCTGCTGATCGAGTTGCTCGGGCTGACGCCGCTTGAATATGGCGTCTGGCAAATCCCGATTTTCTCTGCGGTGATTGTCGGCAATCTGATCCTTGACCGGTTGCTGATCACTCACGCCTTGCCGCAACTGATCCGCTTGGCGCTCTGGCCTTTTTGCCTGGGGCTTCTGGCCCTGATCGTCTGCGCACTGGCTGGCGCCGGACTCGGTCCGGTGGTCGCCAGCCTGGCGTTGTACGCAGTCGGATTGGGTATGAGCAATGCCGCGCTGTATCGGTTGGCGCTGTTTGCCAGTGATGACAGCAAAGGTCTGGTATCGGCACTGGTCGGGATGATTTCGATTGCCGTGATGGGCCTCGGCGGCTTGCTGATTGCTGCCATCGGCGGTGGCGCAAGGCTCGAGCTTTTCGCGCTTTGCGCCGCTTTCAGCGGCTTAATGTGTCTCCCTCTGTTGCAGGGTTTGTTGCAACGCACCCCTCCCGACTCCGCCTCTGCTCAGTAAAGGAATATTGAATGCATCACTTCCCCGCCAGCGATGCGCTTTGCGCGTTGCCACACCCCTATTGCCCGGATTCCGTGCCGGTGGGCCTGTTCGATCAGGCCATGACCGAGATCAGTCGGTTTCATTGCCGGCACACCCCCGGCTACGCCCATTGGCTGAACGCCAACGGCCTCGACGAACAGGACCTGGACAGTCTTGATGACTGGGCCCGTCTGCCGCCGATTCTGGCGAACTTCTTCAAACAGCAATTGCTGCTCAGTCCGACCGGAGAGCGCGCCCTGGAACTGACATCGTCCGGCACCAGCGGCCAGAAAAGCCGTATGCGCTATGACCCGCGCAGCCTCGCGGGCGCTCAGTTCATGGTCGAGCGGATCTTCAGTCATTACGGCTGGTACTCACCAGATACGCCTTGCAATTACCTGCTGCTGAGCTACGAACCGCAAGGTGCGATCACCTTGGGAACGTCGTATACCGATCAGTTCCTGTGCCGCTTTGCTCCCGTCAACCGCGTCGCCTACGCGTTACGCAGTAACGGCGACGGCCATCAATTCGATGTGTTCGGCGTCATCACGGCCCTGCAATCGTTCGCCGCAGAAGGCCTGCCCGTGCGCATTTTCGGTTTCCCGGCGTTCCTTTGGCAGACCCTGCAACACATGCAGGCCACCGGCGTGCCTGAGCTGAAACTGCCGGCAGGTTCGCTGGCATTTTTTGGCGGTGGCTGGAAAACCCGAGCCAGCGAGGAAATCCCCAAACAGCAATTGTATGGACGCATCGCCCGGCAACTGGGCATCGAAACCTCGCGGTGCCGCGACGGTTACGGTGCAGTCGAGCACGCCGTGCCGTACATCGAATGTGACCGGCATCATTTTCATGTGCCGGTTTACGCCAAGGCGTACGTGCGCAATGCGCAGGATTTTTCCATCCAGCCCTACGGCCAGCAAGGCTTGCTGGGATTCGTCTCGCCCTACATTTCGTCCAGCCCGGCGCATGCGGTGGTGATGAGCGATCTGGCGACGCTGCACCCGGGCTCAAGTTGCGGCTGTGGCCTCGCCAGCGACTGGTTCGAACTGCATGGCCGTGCGGGTACCACCGCCGGCAGGAGTTGCGCGATGGCCGCCTCCGAATTATTGGGGAGGCACTGACATGTACCTGCTTAACGGAGAGCTTTTCGCTGAAATTGACCTCGACAACGCATTGGCGCAACTGCATCAGACCTTGCCGCACCACCTCAGCACACCGCTGGATAGCGCCGTCGTTCTGACCGCCGCAGGCAACTTTGCGCGGCATCTGCACAGCGCCGAACTGCCGCTGGATGACGAACAACGCCTGGCGCTCATTGACTTCTGTCAGCCTCACGCCCTGCAAACCAAACTTGAACGCGAACTGGGTGATCAGGCCGATTCACTGCGGCGTGTTGATTATCAGCAATCGCGCTTTGAGCGCTGGAGCCCCTTGGGCCTGGTGGTTCACATCACCCCGGCCAACGCGCCGCTGCTGGCCTGCTGCGCCATGCTCGAAAGCCTGTTGGCCGGTAACCTCAGCTGGCTACGCCCCAGCCGCAGCGACCAAGGCCTGACCGCGCGCCTGCTGCACGCATTGGTGCAATGCGACCC
Organism: Pseudomonas sp. B21-041; assembly: GCF_024748675.1. NCBI lineage: Bacteria > Pseudomonadati > Pseudomonadota > Gammaproteobacteria > Pseudomonadales > Pseudomonadaceae > Pseudomonas > Pseudomonas sp. B21-041. Next base: position 3,016,729 of record NZ_CP087175.1, on the reverse strand, counting down.
CAGCGGTCAACTATGCCATTACGTCGCGGTGTTACCCGTAGCCACGGAGCAGATCGGCCGCTTGTGCAAAATGGCCAATGGCGTATCGGCGTGGGGAGGCGAAACCGCGCTGCAAGCCATCCGCCAACAGTTGCCACCCGGATGCCGCTGGATCGACTGGGGGCACCGCATCAGTTTCGCCTACCTGACGCCAGACGCGGCCTCGCCGCCAGCACTGGACGCGATTGTCGATGAAGTCTGCCGACTGGACCAACAGGCTTGCTCCAGCCCGCAATGGTTGCTGGTCGACAGCGACGATCCCGCCGTTGTGCAAGGCATCGGCAGCGCACTGGCCGAGGCATTCGAGCGTCGCGTCGGGCAATGGCCGGCGCTGACTCCGACGGTTCAGGAAGCCAGCGAGATCACCAGCCATACCCTGATGGCGCGTCTGGGCCAAAGCTTTTCCGGCAGCACCGGGCAGGTCTGGAGCGCGACGGGCTGGCGGCTGATCTGGAGCCATGATCGGTTGCTTGCGCCTTCGCCGCTGTTTCGCACATTGCTGCTCAAACCACTGCCACGGGCGCGACTGACGCAAACGCTGCTGCCTTGGCGCAACGTGTTACAGAGTTGCGCGCTGGTCTGCGGTGAGGCGCAGATCAATGAACTCGCACGCACATTGATTGCAGCGGGCGTCAGCCGAATTACGCCGATCAATGCGATCCATGACGGCTACGACGGCGAGCCCCACGACGGCGTTTACGCACTGCAACGCCTGAGCCGCCGCGTGTCGGTCAGCCTCGCGCCAACGCAGTTGCCCACCCACATGAACCTCGACGAGCCACCTTGCGCACTGACACTGACAGGTCTGCCGATCACCGACAAAGCAGCGTTTATCGGGCAACCGACGACAGCGGCGGCGCAGCTGTTTTTCCGCTCCGGCGGCAGCAGCGGCACACCGGCGCTGTCGGGCTTCAGTTACCGCGATTTTCAACGGCAAATGCGCGCGACGGCCGATGGGTTGTTCGCGGCGGGCCTTGATCCGCGCCGCGACAAGGTGATGAACCTGTTCTTCAGTGGCGGCTTGTACGGCGGCTTCTTCAGTTTTGCCAAAGTCCTGGAGTTGCTGGGTGCGACGCACCTGCCCATGGGCGCGCCGGCCGACGATGATTACCGCGATATTGCGCAAGTGATCATCGAGCAGCGCGTGACCGTGCTGATCGGCATGCCCAGCACCCTGCATCGATTGTTCCTCAACGAGGGGCCGCGTCTGAGTCGTTATGGGGTGATTGAAAAGGTTTTCCTCGGCGGAGAGCACATCAGCGATCAGTGCCGCGAATTACTGCATCGCTGCGGCGTCGCCAGCATCCGTTCGGCGGTGTACGGCAGTGTCGATGCGGGGCCATTCGGGCATGCCTGCGCCGCCACCGGCGACGGCGTGTTTCATCTGATGGACGCTATCCAGCAGCTGGAAATCGTCGCACTGGAGCAGGACAAGCCGGTCATTGGCGATGAAGTCGGCCGTTTGCTGTTCACCTCCAAAGCACGTGAAGGCCAACAGGTGCAGCGCTATGAAGTCGGCGACACCGGCCGCTGGCTGCCCGGCGACTGCCCGTGCGGGCTGAGTTCGCCGCGTTTCGAATTGCTGCAACGACACGGCCGGCTGCTGCGCATCGGCAGCGATTTCATCTGTCTGAACGAACTCGCCCGGCACTTGCAGGCGCCGTTTCAGTTACACCTCGATCACGCCCCCGATGGCCTCGAGCGCCTGCTGATTCACAGCCCGGGCGAACCCGCAGACATTCTCTGCCGACTCGAGGGCTACGCGACGCTGGCGACACTCGTGCGCACCGGGCTTCTCACCGTGCAGGCGCAAACCTGTGAGCCGCAACATTTCGACAGAAACAAACACAGCGGAAAGATACCGCCAGTAATCGATTCGCGCCGTTAACAGCGATCGTCAGCCATGGCCAAAATAATTAACGAGAGCACCATGAATACAACAACAGAACTTGGCAAGTTTTTCGCTTTTGCCCGCGAACATTCAGCGTATTACGCCAGACATTTGCAAAACGTTGCGCCGCAGACAAACACCCTGGATGAACTTCCGGTAATTGATCCACAACAATACTGGGCAAGTAGCGAAAACCTGGAACAATGGCCGGTACTGACCTCAACGGTCGAACGCGCCCTGGTATTCAAGACCGGTGGAACAACCAGCGCCGGTAAACTTTCAGTATTTACCCGCGAAGAATGGCAGACACTTGTGCGGGACTTCGGCAGCCATCTCGCCGGTCAACTCAATCCCGGCGACCGGGTGGCGAACCTGTTTTTCGTCGGCGACCTGTACGCCAGTTTCATTTTTATCCACGACGCCCTGGCGCACGAACCGGCGGGTGTTACCGAATACCCGTTTACCGGCGACGTCGACCCTGCGGTGCTGGCCGACTCGATCCGCCAACACCGGATCAATGTGCTGGCGGGCGTACCCGCACAATTGCTGACATTCGCCGGCGTGCTGGAGCGTCAGGCGCGAACCCTGGGCGAAGTCGAGACAATCCTTTACGGCGGAGAAAGCCTGTTCACCGGACAATTGCAGGCGTTGCACCGGGTGTTTCCCAACGCGCGGATTGCCTCGATCGGTTACGCCAGTGTCGACGCCGGTTTCATCGGTGCCGCAAGCCGCGATTGCGCACTCGGCGAGCATCGGATGCTGGCCAGCCACAGCGTGCTGGAAATCGTCGATGAACACACCGGTGAAGTGATCGAAGAATGCGACCGAACCGGGCGACTGCTGATCACCAACCTCACCCGCCGACTGATGCCGCTGATCCGCTACCCCGTGGGTGATCTCGCTTGCTGGCGAGAGCCGGCTACCGCGTCGATGCGCAAGTTCGCCTTGATGGGCCGCAGCGCCAGCAGTCAGCGGGTGCGCGTGAGCAGCCTGACTCTGTTGATCGAAGACATTGCCGCAATCGTCGCACGCATCACCGCCAGCGACGACTGGCAACTGGTCATCAGCCAATCGGCCAACGTCGATATCGTATGCCTGAAATGGCTACCCGACACGCTGACGGCCGAGACCGCTGACGCCAACACGACCTTGCAGCGTGCACTGATCGAGCAATACCCGCTGATCATGCAACTCTGCGCTGAGCGCTTGATCGAGTTGCAGATTACCCATTGCACACCCGATGAACTCGCTCGCCATCCGCGTTCCGGCAAGCGCCAACGCGTCGTCGATCTGCGTGTCTACGCCACGCCCGGACCGGAGCAACGTCCATGGACAACTTGACGCTGCGCAGTTATCGCCGTTCCGACGCCAGGGCCATCAGCCATCTGTTTCGGGAAATCTATGGTGACCACTACGTGCAGCCGCACGTGTATTTGCCATTGATGATCAATCAGAACCATGGCGAGGGTCGCTGGCATTCGCTGGTGGCGGAATCCGGGAAAAAAATCCTCGGCCACGCCACGTTGTGCAGAAACGCGGGATCGCCTACGGCGGAACTGGCGTTGAGCGTGGTCCATCCGTCAACACGCGGGCAGAACATCGCGACGCAGTTGGGCATGCGGCTGTTGATCCATGCTCAGGCACTTGGTTGCCACGGCGTGACCATCAAACAGGTGACGCAGCATCTCTACACCCAACGCATGGCTGACCGACTCGGTTTTTGCAGCACCGGGTTGTTGCTTGACTACGTACCCTCACCGTTTGGCGAGCCACTGCCGGAGTCCATCGTCATCGGCTACACCCCTGTGGAAGGCTATCGCCGCCCGCTCCCGGCATTGTCCTGGCCGCAAAGCTGTCACGATTTCATGGCCCACTTGTGCGGCGTATACGGAACACAAGACAAAGAAGCGCGTTGGGTGGGAGAGCCGATGCAGGTTGAACAATGCTCAGGACGTTATGACGTGGTGCTGAAAAAACTCGACGCCGGCTTGCTTCAACAGCTACGACGACTGCCCGAACACTGGATGATCTCGATCAGGCTAAGGCTGGCAACAGGCTTCGCCAATGCCGTGGATAGCCTGTCGGCAATGGGCTTCGTCTTCACCGGGATTGCCCCGAATGAACGGGGCGCTGGATGGTTGGCTTTGTTTCATCGAGGCTATCGCGCGCGATCGCTGGAGCTGCGCTGCCCACACCTGCAACGACTGCATGATCAGGCTCAACAACGCGTCGCAGCACGCTGAAGCGAGGCGTTGCCGGGTTCTTGCACATCAACCAGCCCGTTCAAACGTTGAGCGGGCTAAACGGTCAGCCTCAAGCTTTGGCTTTGACACCTTCATCGACCGGTTTCGCAGCGTTGCCTTCACCGTAGGTCTTGAGGTTCTGCAGGACATAGATCGCTTTCTTGAACTCGGGAATCAGACTCTGGCCGTAAGCGTTGCCATTGAGACCATTGTTCTGAATGGCGTCGAGCTGGGTCGCGAAATACTCCAGGGCGTTGAATTTGGCATCGATATCTTTGGTCACGCCAAAACGGTCGAACTTGTCACCGGCGTTCTTCAAGGTAAACGACGTGATCTCGGAGATCAGGCCGCGGCTGCGCAGCATCTCGCTCAGATTTCCCAATTGCTTTACCGAAACATTCGCAGGATCAAAGCCCTTGATGGCCTTGCGCATGCCCTGCTTGTCCATTTCAGCGGTATTCAGCGCGGTGGGATTGGTACCGACCTTGGTCAGCATCTGCTGCACTTTGATGCTCTGGGCCACTTGTTTTTTCGCGCCGGTGTTACGAACCATAACGCCTGCTTTGCTCTCCCAGCCGCCGACAATACCGATCGTCATGAAAAGACTCCCTGTGAAATGAACATAAAAAGTATCCGTATTGAACGGCAATAATGGACGCGAGTATCGGCGGGCGAATTGATGGCACCAACCTATTTCTGCACATTTTTACAATTCTTGTACATTCTCGATACAAAAGCCAATTACCCCGTAACGACTGCCCCGAAGCTGTCATGGCAATGCAATGAAATTTGCTTTTTCGAGCGCTAATAGGCACTGATCAGCCGCTATGTATCGGCCTTGGTACTGACCAGTCATCGGTACGCATATTTTTTAGGACGCGAGTACCTAAAGCTTCCAGGCACCACGACGATACGCTGTAGATACCCGCACTGTTCTATCCCCGCCCCCTAATAAGAAACGCTGCTCAAGGACCGGTCTCCATGCCCGCATTCCGCACTATTCAGGCTCGCTACACGCTGTTTCTGGTTCTGTTCATCCTGCTGTTGTCGGTGTTGACCGTGGTCGGCATCAGCCAACTGGTCGCCCCCAAGTTGCGTCACACCGAAGAACAGGTGGTACTCAACCGCATCGCCGAAGTCGCCGAGCAGATTCAGGGCGAGTTGAACAAAGTGCAGGCGCAACAGCGCAGCATCACCCAGACCATCCCGCTGCTCGACAGCGCCGCCATCGACGCGGTGCTGCCAGGTCTGGTCGATCAATACGGCGAGCTCAAAGTATTCGGCGGCGGGATCTGGCCTCTGCCGGGGCAACGTGAAGCCGGGCGCAACAAATTCAGTACGTTCTGGCACCGCGATGCCTCGGGCAAACTCGCCGTCAACACGTTCTGGAACAGCGACGCGGCGCCCAACTATTACGACCAGAGCTGGTACAAGGGCGGCATGGCCACACCACGCGGTCAATGCGCCTGGGCGGCGGCGTATAAAGACGACGCCAGCGCCGAGCCGCGCACCAACTGCGCCATGGCCATCCAGAAAAACGGCAATGCGTGGGGCGTGTCGACCATTGACGTCACCCTCGGCTTCTTTAACGATCTGGTGGCGCGCAAGGAAAAAGACCTCCACGCCGAGATGCTGATCGTTGAAGCCGACGGCAAGATCATCAGTAACAGCTCGCGCATCAGTGGCCCGATCGTGCTGAAGAACATCAGCGAACTGGCCGGCACGTCGACTTTCGCCAGCCAGGTCAAAGCCGGGCTGCAAAGCCGCGATCAGGCGCAGCGCATCGAGTTCGATAACAACGGCGAAGCCAGCACGTTCTTCATGCGGCCGATTGAAGGCACGCCGTGGTTCCTCGCCACGGCGCTGCCGACGAAAATGCTCACCGCCCAGCGTGATGACGTCCTCAGCACCTTGAGCCTGTTGCAGATTCCACTGGTGATCCTGCTGGTGCTGTTGCAGGTCTACGCGATTCGTCAGTTGGTGCAACGCATGAAAGCCTTGAAAGCCAACATCGATTTGCTGTCCAGCGGCGATGCTGACCTGACCCGGCGCATCACCATTCGCGCCGAAGATGAACTTGGCGCCATCGGTCACTCGGTGAACACCTTTATTGCCTACCTGCAAAACATGATCGGTGAAGTCACCCAGGCTACCGGCGCCATGGCCTCCAGCCTGGATAACCTGCAACGCACCTCGGCACACACCAGCCAGATTCTGTTGCGTCATGCTTCGGAAACTGATCAGACCGTTACCGCCATCACCGAAATGAGTTCGACGGCAGAAAGCGTTGCGCAGAACGCCGCCGAAACCGCCGCGTTTACCCAGCGCGCCAATGAAAACGCCGACCGTTCGCGGGTGGTGGTGGGCGAAGCGACCAACAGCGTGGTCGCGTTGATCGATGAAGTGGCCAGTGCGACACACAAAGTTGAAAACATGCAGCAGGACGCCCAGCGCATCACCGAAATTCTCGGGGTGATCGGCGCGATTGCCGGGCAGACCAACCTGTTGGCGCTCAACGCGGCCATCGAAGCGGCACGCGCCGGTGAACAGGGCCGTGGTTTTGCCGTGGTTGCCGATGAAGTGCGTGCCCTCGCCGCGCGCACCCAGGCCAGCACCTCGGAAATCAACGAGATGTTGACGCGTCTGACTCAGGGCGTTAGCTCGTCGGTCAGCGCCATGGAAAACACCCAGGCCAGTTGTCAGTCCGCCGCCGACGCGACCGCACGGGTCAACTCCGGTCTGGATGAAATGGCCGGTTCGGTCAGCCACATCAACAGCCTCAGCACCCAGATCGCCACCGCCGCCGAGCAGCAAAGCGCCGTGACCGAAGAAATCAACCGCAGCATGGTGCAGATCCGCCACATGGTCGATGAGCTGGTGCAGAGTGGCAAAGCCAGCGAACTCAACACTCACCAGTTGCTTGAAGCCAACAGCCGGGTGAGCGCGATCATGGGGCGTTTCAAAGTGCGCTGATCGAAGCTCCCATAAGGGTTCTCTGCCCAACAGATAACCCTTATGGGAGCGAGCCTGCTCGCGAAAGCGATCTTTCAGTCCCCGCTTCAGTGTTTGAACTACCGCATTCGCGAGCAGGCTCGCTCCCACAGGTTGGTGCTGCGTTTTGCAACAACTGGAAACATTGCGTTGATGCCCGGCGGCAAAAACCGGTCAAAATGCGTGCTTTCCGATTGTCACCCGAGCCGAGAATCCGTTATGCGAACCCACCTGCGTCTGCTCGCCCTGAGCGCCCTGTTCATCTCCGCAATGGCCCAGGCCGCCGACCTGATTCCGATCGAAGTCCATCGCGATGCCAATTGCGGCTGCTGCAAAAAATGGATCAGCCACCTCGAAGCCAATGGCTTCAAAGTCGAAGATCACGTCGAAAACGACATGAGCAGCTTCAAGCAGCAACATGGCGTACCGCCGCGTCTGGCCTCGTGCCACACCGCGATCATCAACGGCAAATTCGTCGAAGGCCATGTGCCCGCGGAACAGGTTCTGGCCCTGAGCAAGCGTGACGATCTGCTCGGCGTCGCCGCACCGGGCATGCCAATGGGCTCGCCGGGCATGGAAATGGACGGCATGAGTGATGCTTATCAGGTTATCGGCCTGAAGAAGGACGGAGCTGACGTGGTCGTGGCGGATTACCCGGCCCATTGATCATCGCGGCGTACGGCGGCCTGTTTCTCGCCGCTTTCGGCGCGGCGACCTTGTTGCCGCTGCAATCCGAGGCGTTACTGGTCGGCCTGATCGTCAGCGAGCGTTACTGGCTGTGGGGGCTGCTGGCGGTGGCGACACTGGGCAATGTACTCGGCTCGCTGGTCAACTGGTGGCTGGGGCGCGGGATCGAGCGCTTTCAGGATCGGCGGTGGTTTCCGGTCAGCGCCGCGCACATGGCGAGGGCGCGCAAACACTATGAGCGCTACGGTCACTGGTCGTTGCTGCTGAGCTGGTTGCCGATCATTGGCGACCCCCTGACACTGATTGCCGGTGTCATGCGCGAACCACTCGGGCGCTTTCTGTTGATCGTCACCCTGGCCAAAGGTGCACGTTACGGCGTGCTGGCCCTGCTGACGCTGGGGTGGCTGGGTTGAACGTTCGGGCGCGGGCATTGCCTGTGTTTAACGTCGGCGTAATCCGCTCGTTCCAGCATCGGCCGATTTCAAACGGAGTTTGACCTTATGTCTGTCATGTTTTCCCGTTGGCTTCCCTCACTGCTCCTCTGCGCCGCCCTGCCCCTGTCGGCGCAGGCTGCGACGTCAAGCGAAGCGACGCCGGAAGGCCCGGCCTATGGCCCGGAACTGCAAGGCTTCGATTATCCCTACACCCTTAAACACTTTGCCTTTCAGTCACAGGGCAAATCCCTGCAGATGGGTTACATGGACGTCGCCGCTCACGGCAAGGCCAACGGCCGCACTGTGGTGCTGATGCACGGCAAGAACTTTTGCGCAGCCACCTGGGACAGTTCGATCAAGGCCTTGAGCGAGGCCGGTTACCGGGTGGTCGCACCGGACCAGATCGGCTTTTGCACCTCCAGCAAACCCGACAACTATCAATACAGCTTTCAGCAACTGGCGACCAACACTCAGCAGTTGCTCAAAGCGCTGGGCATTCAAAAAGCCACGCTGCTCGGTCATTCCACCGGCGGCATGCTCGCCACGCGTTATGCCTTGCTGTTCCCCGAGCAGGTCGAGCAACTGGCGCTGGTCAACCCGATCGGCCTGGAAGACTGGAAAGCCCTCGGCGTGCCGTATCGCACCGTGGATCAGTGGTATCAGCGTGAGCTGAAAGTCAGCGCCCAAGGCATCCGTGATTACGAACGCACCACTTACTACGACGGCCGCTGGAAACCGGAATTCGACCGTTGGGTAGACATGCTCGCCGGGCTGAGCAAAGGCCCGGGCAAGACTCAGGTCGCGTGGAACTCAGCGCTGATCTACGACATGATTTTCACCCAGCCGGTGTATTACGAGTTCAAGGACCTGAAGATGCCGACCCTGCTGCTGATCGGCACCTCCGACACCACGGCCATCGGCAAAGACCTCGCGCCGCCTGAGGTGAAAGCGAAAATCGGCCATTACGACGTACTCGGCAAACAAGTGGCCAAGCTGATCCCGCAGTCGACGCTGGTGGAATTTCCCGGCATGGGCCACGCGCCACAAATGGAAGAACCGGCACAGTTCCACAAGGCCTTGCTCGGCTGGCTGAATACAACCAATCCCGTTCGTTGATGAGGTAAGGCTGATGGCGGTGCAGATTGCAGTGATCGATGACTGGCAGGACGTGGCCCGCGACGTGGTCGACTGGTCGGTGCTCGATAGCCTCGGTGAGGTGACGTTCGAGCACGATTACCCGGCGGACAATGCCACACTGGCCGAGCGACTGGGCCGCTATCAGGTGATCTGCGTGATGCGCGAGCGCACGCGCTTCGATGAGGATTTGCTCAAGCGTTTGCCTCATCTGAAGTTGCTGGTCACCGGCGGCATGCGCAACGCAGCGCTGGATATGCAAGCGGCCGCCAGGCTGGGGATCAAGGTTTGCGGCACCGACAGTTACAAGCATGCCGCGCCGGAATTGACCTGGGCGCTGATCATGGCGGCCACGCGCAATCTGGTGAACGAAGCCAATGCCCTGCGCGACGGTCACTGGCAGCAAGGGCTGGGCGGCGATCTGCATGGCAAGACCCTCGGGATTTTGGGTCTTGGCAGCATCGGCCAGCGCGTCGCGCAGTTTGGCCAGGTGTTCGGCATGCGGGTGATTGCCTGGAGCGAAAACCTCACCGCCGAACGCGCTGAACAGGCTGGCGTGACGTACGTGAGCAAACAGGCATTGTTCGAACAGTCCGATGTGTTATCGGTGCATCTGGTGCTCAGCGAGCGCAGTCGCGGGCTGGTCGATGCGCAGGCACTGGGCTGGATGAAGCCGACGGCCCTGCTGGTCAACACCGCCCGCGGGCCGATTGTCGATGAGGCGGCGCTGATCAAGGCGTTGCAGAAACAGCAGATCGCCGGGGCGGCGCTGGACGTGTTCGAACAGGAACCGCTGCCCGCGATGCACCCGTTTCGAACGCTGGACAATGTACTGGCGACGCCGCATGTCGGGTATGTCAGCCGGCAGAACTATGAGCAGTTCTTTTCGCAGATGATCGAGGATATTCAGGCTTGGGTGGCTGGTCATCCAATCCGTGCGTTAAATTAACCCCCACTGTAGGAGCTGCCGAAGGCTGCGATCTTTTGATCTTCGCTTTTAAATGCAAAATCAAAAGATCGCAGCCTTCGGCAGCTCCTACAGGTGTTGTCTGTGGTCAGCCGATCAACTAACTGCCCGCACCACAACAGTGCAACCGCACTTTTCGCTAGCACAGAATCGTGACCGATCAGTCACCGCTTTAGCCCTCCCTCGCAGAAAAACCTGCACTTCGTCGGTGCGTTCCCCCTCAAAAGCACGGTCGGCGTGGCCTGCCAACCGATTGTCGAACAATTTACCCATTTGCTCCGCCCCGCTCTAGGATCTGGCCTAGACTGACTTTCGCGGGGTAAAACCGACCGGTCACATCGCGAAAAAAAAGTCGAAACTTTTGCGCGCGGCGGCTGGTCATCTGAAAGACAGGGCCATAGCGACTGGTGCAATCCTTGCAACGGCCCGTTCACCCATTCTGCTTGCGCGTGTTGGGTAGCGTTTGCTCACCGATGCGTGGCGCGTTTGCGCCCGGCCACAGGACTTGGCCATGGACATCGCTTGTTCAAGACAAGAATCAGATCAACGAGACGGGAGATTCATATGATCAGTGCGGCATTGGAAATTCAGGGAGAGCGTGCTCAGCAGGCGGTTGGTGAATCGAGCACCATCAGTGTTCCTGGCAGCCGACAGATCAACATCCCCGGCACAAAAACGCTGACTCCGGTAGCGAGCCAGAACCCCAACAAGAAAAAAGTGTTGTTCGTCACCTCGGAAATCGCCGATCTGGTCAAGACCGGTGGTCTGGGTGACGTCTCCGCTGCACTGCCCCGGGCCATGGCCCATCTGCACGACGTGCGCGTGTTGATCCCCGGTTACCCGCAGGTGATGCACAGCGAAAACCCGATCCATATCATCGGCGAACTGGGTGGCCACGCAGCGCTGCCACCATGCAAGATCGGGCGCATGGACATGCCGGACGGTCTGGTCATCTATGTACTGATCTGCCCCGAACTCTACGAGCGCGAAGGTTCGCCCTACGGCGCCAACAACGGCCGCGACTGGCCGGATAACCACATTCGTTTCGCCCGCCTCGGTCTGGCCGCCGCCGACATCGCCGCCAACCTCGCGCAAATTCACTGGTGCCCGGATCTGGTGCACGCCCATGACTGGCCGGCCGGTCTCGCGCCTGCCTATATGCACTGGCGCGGGCAGCGTACGCCCACCCTGTTCACCATTCACAACCTCGCCTATCAAGGCGTGACCAGCCTCGGCTCCTGCCCGGAGCTGGGGATTCCAGCCCATGCCCTGCAACAGGAAGGCATGGAGTTCTACGGCAAGATGTCGTTCCTCAAGGCCGGCATGGCGTATTCGAGCCATATCACCACGGTCAGCGCCACTTATGCGCAGGAAATCACCACCCCGGATTTCGGCTGTGGCCTCGACGGTTTTCTCGCCGCCAAGACCCAGCAAGGTTTGCTCAGCGGCATCCCCAACGGCATCGATGAGAGCTGGGACGCTGCGACCGATCCGCACCTGTTTGCACCGTTTGCAATTGGCGACTGGGAAGGCAAAGCGATCAACGCCGCGCACGTGCGTGAGCTGTTCGGCCTCAACGATTCCACCGGACCGCTGTTCGCTGTGGTGTCGCGACTGGTCTACCAGAAAGGTCTGGACCTGACGATAGCGGTATCCGAATACATCGTGCAGAACGGAGGCCAGATCGCAATCATCGGTCGCGGCGAACCGGAAGAAGAACAAGCCATGCGCGAACTGGCGCTGCGCTTTCCTGGGCAGATCGGTGTGCGCATCGGCTTCAATGAAACCGACGCCCGGCGCATGTTCGCCGGCAGCGATTTCCTGCTGATGCCTTCGCGTTACGAGCCTTGCGGTTTGAGTCAGATGTACGCCCAGCGCTTCGGCTCGCTGCCGGTGGCGCGCAATACCGGCGGTCTGGCCGACACCATTGAAAACGGCGTCACCGGTTTCCTCTTCGATGAGTCCACCGCTGAAAGCTATCAAGAGGCCCTGAGCCGCGCGTTCAAGGTATTCGCCTTCCCCGAACTGCTCAACGCCATGCGTTGCCGCGCAATGGCTGCGCCGTTCAACTGGTGCAAAGCGGTTGAACCGTACGCCGAACTCTACGAACAACTGGTCGCCAAGGCGCTGGGTAAAGCTCACCACAAATAACCAGGGAGGTTCACCACGATGCCGTTACGGTCTACTGAAACCTGGCCCCACGGCGCGATCATGCTGGACGCCGAACACACGCAATTTGCGCTATGGGCGCCGGATGCGTTTTACGTGAGTGTCGAACTTGAAAACGGCCAGTCGCTGCCGATGCTGCCTCAGGCAGAGGGCTGGTTTGTGATCAAGGCCCGCTGTCCGGCGGGCACCCGCTACCGCTACAACATCGACGGCGAACTGGAGGTGCCTGACCCGGCCTCCAGAGCCCAGGATGGCGACCTCGACCGCCAGAGTGTGGTGGTCGATCCTCTGGCTTATCAATGGCGACACACGGCCTGGCACGGTCGGCCATGGAGCGAAGCAGTGATCTACGAGTTTCACGTCGGTGCGCTCGGTGGTTTCGCGGAAGTCGAACAACATCTGGCGCGCCTTGCAGGCCTGGGCGTCACCGCCATCGAACTGATGCCGCTGGCGCAGTTTCCCGGCGAGCGCAATTGGGGCTACGACGGTGTTTTGCCCTTCGCCCCGCAAGCCTCCTACGGTACGCCGGAACAACTCAAACACCTGATCGACAGCGCCCACGGCCATGGTCTGGCAGTAATTCTCGACGTGGTCTACAACCACTTCGGGCCGGACGGCAATTACCTGCACCGTTACGCCAAAGGCTTTTTTCGCGAAGACAAGCACACGCCGTGGGGCGCGGCGATCGATTTTCGTCGCAGCGAAGTGCGCGAGTTCTTCATCGAAAACGCGCTGATGTGGCTGCTCGAATACCGTTTCGACGGCCTGCGCCTCGACGCCGTGCATGCCATTGAGGATCCGGATTTTCTCAGCGAAATGGCCCGACGCATCCGCGCGCAGATCGATCCCAGTCGGCATGTCTGGCTGACCGTGGAAAACGAACTCAACCAGTCGAGCCTGCTGGAATACGACTACGACGCGCAGTGGAACGACGACGGCCATAACGCCCTGCACGTCCTGCTCACTGGCGAAACCGATGCGTACTACGCCGACTACGCCGCACAACCCACCGAACAATTGGTGCGCTGCCTCAGTCAGGGTTTTGTTTTCCAGGGCCACATCACCCGCCATGGCGAACCACGCGGCGAACCCAGCGAACACCTGCCCTCCACGGCGTTCGTGCTGTTCCTGCAAAACCACGATCAGATCGGCAACCGTGCGTTCGGCGAGCGCCTGCATCACCTGGCCGATCCGCGTGCCGTGCAGGCAGCGACCGTGTTGTTACTGCTGTCGCCGATGATTCCGCTGATGTTCATGGGCGATGAGTTCGCCGCCGAGCAGCCGTTCCTGTTTTTCACCAGTCATCACGGTGAACTGGCCAAGTTGGTGCGCGAGGGCCGCCGCAATGAATTCGCCGCGTTCAGTGCCTTCACCGATCCGCACAAACGCGAGCAGATTCCCGACCCGAACGCCGAAAAAACCTTTCACGCCTCACAGCCCAGGTTGATCGGCAATGGCAGCGTGAAACAGCAGGAAACCCTCACGCTGTACCAGAAGCTGCTGCAATTTCGCCATCAATACATCATTCCACATCTGTCCGGCACGCAAGCGCTCGGCGCCCATATGCTCGGTTATGGCGCGGTCAGTGCGCGCTGGCGTCTGGGCAATGGCAGCGAGCTGCGAATTGACCTGAACCTCAGCGACACGCCAGTGGTCAACCCTCCACAGACCGAGGCCGTGTGGTTGTTTCAACAGCCATCCAGCGTCGATCTATCGGAATCGGGCGAACTGCCCGCGTATTGCGCGCTTGTCAGCCTCACGGCCGCAACCCCTTTGCAACCTCTGGATGGAGAGCGCCTATGAGCGATGCGCAACTGGAAATACTTGCAAGCCGCGCCGGCCTTGCCGTCGACTGGATCGACGCCAACGGCCGCCCGCAAAAAGTCGCCCCGGCGGTGCTGCGCAATGTTCTGATCGGACTCGGCCACCCCGCCAGCACCGCGCAGGAAATCGACGCCAGCCTGCTGGAACTGCAAGCTGCCCAACAAGACCGGCACTTGCCGCCGCTGCTGACCAGCGATGTCGGCGTCGGCCTTGATCTGGGTCGGTATTTCGCCCCGCAAACCCCGTGCGAAATCCACCTTGAAGACGGCTCGCGGCTGGACCTGAAACTGGACTCTGAAGCGGTACTGCCGGGACTGATTCCGGTCGGCTATCAACAGGTGCACATCGGCGATCAATACTTCACCTTGGCCGTGGCGCCTGAGCGTTGCTTCAGTGTCGGCGATGCGGTGGATAATCCGATTCCGCGTGTTTGGGGTCTGAGTGCGCAACTGTATTCGCTGCGCCGCCCCGGCGACGGCGGCTTCGGTGACACCCAAGCGTTGGAAGATCTGGTCCGCGTGGCCGGTGAACGCGGCGCCGATGCGCTGGCAATCAGCCCATTGCACGCCATGTTCAGCGCCGATACCGGGCGCTACAGTCCTTATTCGCCGTCCAGTCGTCTGTTCCTCAATCCCCTGTACGCCGCCCCCGGCGCGATTCTCGGTGAGCGCGCTTTGCGCGATGCGATCGACGCAACCGGCCTGGCCGAGCAGTTTGCGCAACTGGAAGACCTGACCCTGATCGACTGGCCAAGCGCCGCCGACGCCAAGCAAAAACTCTTGCAAGCGTTGTACGAAGGTTTCATCGCCGGTGACCACCCGCTGCACCCGGACTTCGGCGGTTTCCGCCATGCCGGTGGCGAAGCACTGGAAAACCACTGCCGTTTCGAAGCGATTCAGGAAATGCGCGCCGCCCGTGGTGAAAACCTCGACTGGCGGCAATGGCCGGAACACTGGCACGACCCACGCGGCGCAGCGCTCGAAGCGTTTGCCGAGGAATATGCCGAACGCATCGGCTACTTCGCTTTTTGCCAATGGCTGATCCACCGTTGCCTGGAGCGCGCGCAAACCGCTGCACGCAGCGCCGGCATGGGCATTGGCCTGATCGCCGATCTGGCGGTGGGTGCCGATGGCGCCGGGAGCCAGGCCTGGAGTTTCCAGGATGAATTGCTCGCGTCGCTGACCGTGGGTGCGCCGCCGGACATTCTCAATCGCTCGGGCCAGGGCTGGGGCATTTCCGCATTCTCGCCGGAAGGTCTGATTCGCAATGGCTTTCGTGCCTTCATCGACATGCTGCGCGCCAACTTCGCCCATGCCGGCGGCTTGCGCATTGACCATGTGATGGGCCTGCAACGCTTGTGGGTGATCCCCAACGGCGCGGCGCCGGCCGATGGCGCGTACCTGTATTACCCGGTCGATGACTTGCTGCGATTGCTGACCCTCGAATCCCATCGCCACCAGGCCATCGTCCTCGGTGAAGACCTCGGCACGGTGCCCGATGGCCTGCGTGAAAAGCTCATCGCCCGTTCCATGCTCGGCATGCGCGTGCTGCTGTTCGAGCAGGACAACACCTTTTTCAAACCGATTCTCGACTGGCCGGACAACGCCTTGGCAACCACCAGCACCCACGATCTGCCGACGCTCAACGGCTGGTGGCATGGCCGTGATATCGACTGGAACGCACGCTTGGGTTTTGTCGATGCCAACGGTGAAATCGAATGGCGGCATCACCGCCAGCGTGAGCGCGAAGGCCTGCGCAACGCGTTGAGCCAGGACCCGCAAAACTTTCGCGAGGAATCCCACGAGGCCGATCAAGTGGTCGATGCCGCTGTGCGTTTCCTCGGCCACACCCGCGCGCCGTTGGTGCTGTTGCCGCTGGAAGATGCGCTGGGCATCAATGAACAGGCGAATCTGCCCGGCACCATCGACACCCATCCGAACTGGTCACGGCGTTTGCCCGGCACCAGTGAAGCGCTGCTCGATGGCGCGGATGCGGCGCGACGTCTGGAACTGCTCGCTTGCGCGCGCCTGCAGGCTGCCGAGCGTGACCAATGAACCAAACGCTCATCCAGCCCCTGCGTGCGACATTGCGCCTGCAATTTCATAAAGGTTTTACCCTCGAACACGCGGTGCCATTGGTGCCGTACTTCGCCCGGCTCGGCATCAGCCATATTTATGCCTCGCCGCTGCTCGCAGCGCGGGCCGGTTCGATGCACGGCTACGACGTGGTGGACCCGACCCAGGTCAACCCGGAACTTGGCGGCGAGCCGGCGTTACGGCGCTTGGTCAGCACGTTGCGCGAACACAACATGGGCCTGATCCTCGACATCGTCTCCAACCACATGGCGGTCGGTGGCAGCGACAACCCGTGGTGGCTTGATCTGCTGGAATGGGGACGGCTGAGTCCTTATGGCGAGTTCTTCGACATTCAATGGCATTCGCCGGACCCACTGATGGAAGGCCAGTTGCTGCTGCCGTTCCTCGGCAGCGATTACGGCGTAGCCTTGCAGGAAGGCACGCTGAAACTGCACTTCAATGCGCAGACCGGCAGTTTCCATGTCGAGCACTACGACCATCACTTCCCGGTGTGCCCGAATGATTACCCTGAGCTGCTGAAATCCGCGGATGCACTGAAGCCGTTGGCCGATCGCTTCGGCGCCCTCAGCTATCAGACCGATGCCCATTCACTGGCGATGCCGCTGAAAGAACAACTGCGGCAACAGGCGACAGACCCGCAGATCCTCGAAGCGATCCAGAACAACCTGCAGCACTACGACTCGACCACCGAAGAAGGCTTCCACAAACTGCATGAGTTGCTCGAACGTCAAAGCTATCGCCTCGCGAGTTGGCGCACGGCGGCTGACGACATCAACTGGCGGCGCTTTTTCGACATCAACGAACTCGGCGGGCTGCGCGTTGAGCGCCCGGCAGTGTTCGAAGCCACCCACGGCAAGATCTTCCAGTTGATTGCCGAAGGGCTGGTCGACGGTTTGCGCATCGACCACATCGACGGTCTCGCCGACCCGCGCGGTTACTGCCGAAAACTGCGCCGCCGGGTTGATCTGCTGGCGCCGGGCAGGCATCTGCCGATCTACGTCGAGAAGATCCTCGGCGCCGGCGAAACCCTGCACCGCGACTGGGCGGTGGATGGCACCACCGGTTATGAATTTATGAATCAGCTGTCGCTGCTGCAACACGACCCGGACGGCGAATTTGTGCTCGGTGACCTCTGGCAACGGCGTACCGAACGTCCGGCCGCGTTCATCGAGGAAGCGCAACTGGCGCGCCAGCAGATCCTCAACGGCTCGCTCGCCAGCGATTGCGAAAGCGTCGCCCAGGCGCTGCTGCAAGTCGCTCGCGATGACCTGATGACCCGCGACCTGACCCTCGGGGCGATCCGCCGAGTGCTGCAAGCGTTGATCGTGCACTTCCCGGTGTATCGCACGTACATCAGCGCCATGGGCCGCTCCGCGCAGGATGAAAAGTTCTTCCAGCAGGCCATGGACGGCGCGCGACAGAGCCTCGGTGAAGGCGACTGGCCGGTGCTCGACTGCGTTGCCGCCTGGCTTGGCGGTACGCCATGGCGGCGTAAACCGCGCGGGCGTTCGCGCAAGATTCTCAAGCATGCCTGCGTACGCTTTCAGCAACTGACCTCACCGGCAGCGGCCAAAGCCGTGGAAGACACCGCGCTGTATCGCTCCGCCGTGCTGCTGTCGCGCAATGACGTCGGCTACAACACCGAACAGCTCAGCGCTCCGCTCAGCGACTTTCATGCGGTCAATCAACAACGGCTGAGTGAATTCCCCGACAACTTGCTGGCCACCGCGACCCACGATCACAAACGTGGTGAAGACACCCGCGCACGTCTGGCCGTACTCAGTGAACGCAGCCATTGGTACGCCGAGCAGATCGAGCTGTGGCGCGCCCTCGCCCGTCCGATGCGGGTGGATGATCAGATGCCATCGAGCGGCGATGAGCTGATTCTCTATCAAGCGTTGCTGGGCAGTTGGCCGCTGCAACTGCGTGACGACGACCAGGCGGGTTTCGCCGATTACGCCAAGCGCATCTGGCAATGGCAACAGAAAGCCCTGCGTGAAGCCAAGCTGCAAAGCAGTTGGAGCGCACCGAGCGAAAGCTACGAAAACCCCGCGCATGCGTTCACCGAAAAACTCCTCACCGGTGAGGAAGGCGAACTGCTGCGCGCCGCGCTGAGCAAGACCGTCAACAGCATCGCCGCCGCCGGCGCGCTCAATGGCTTGGCGCAAACCTTGCTGCGCATGACCGTGCCGGGTGTGCCCGATTTGTATCAGGGCAATGAGTTCTGGGACTTCAGCCTGGTCGATCCGGACAACCGCCGGCCGGTGGATTACGCCGCTCGCGAACACGCTTTGCAGGAGCCATTGCCACCTGTGGAGTTGCTGGCGAACTGGCGTGACGGGCGTATCAAGCAAGCCTTGATTGCCCAAGTGCTGAACCTGCGCGTGGAGTATGCCGAGCTGTTCCGCCGGGGCAGCTACCAGGCCCTGGAGGTGCTCGGCAGTCAGGCGCACAACGTGCTCGCGTTTGCCCGTGAGCACGCGGGCAAGCAGGCCATCGTGATCGTGCCGGTCCGTTGCGCGACCCTGCTGGAAAACGGTGCTGTACCTCAGGTCGATGCGCTGCGCTGGGGCGATACGCGAGTGGTTTTACCGTTCGCCGCCTCTGCGACAAACCTGAAGGGACTTTTTTCAAGCAGCGCAGTCACAAAAAACAGGGAGCTGAATATCAGCGACGCGCTGGGGGATGTCCCGGTCAATCTCTTTATCCAACACTTAACGTAAGCATGAGTTCAGTTCAGGAGCATTGCGATGAGTACCGACGATAAACGCATCCGCGAATTCGCCTATCAAATCTGGGAATCGGAAGGTAAGCCCGAGGGGCATGAAGAACGCCACTGGGAAATGGCGCGCAAGCTCGCCGAAGCGGAAGCGCTGGCACCGAAGAAACCGCCGAAAGCGGCTGGCAGCAAACCGGCTGGCAAGACAGCCGAGGCCAAGGCCCCGGCCGCCAAGCCGAAACCACCGGCCAAAGCCAAACCGGCCAGCGCCGCCAAAGTGATTCCCCCGGGCGAAAAGCCTGCCGAGAAAAAGCCTCGGGCGCCGCGAAAGCCTTCGGCGATCTGATGCTCTAACCGGATTAATGAACGTTATTAACGTGTGGCGGGTTCGCTCGCCACCGAGGGCTCACTCGCCCTGAAGAAACCCACCAATCCCCTGTAGGAGTGAGCCTGCTCGCGATAGCTATCTGACATTCAACATTGATGTCGCCTGATAGACCGCTATCGCGAGCAGGCTCACTCCTACAGGGGGATGTGTAAGCCCAGAAATTACCCGTTTTGCAGGAGCAATCATGACCCGTCCAAAGAATGCCGAGCCCACCGCGCACGCCGAGCCGTCGAGAATCCGTGAAGGCCTGCCCTTCCCGCTCGGTGCGACCTGGGATGGTCTGGGGGTGAACTTTGCTCTGTTTTCCGCCAACGCCACCAAGGTCGAACTGTGCATCTTCGACGATGCCGGCGAAGTTGAACTCGAACGCATCGAACTGCCGGAATACACCGACGAGATCTACCACGGCTACCTGCCTGATGCGCACCCGGGGCTGATCTACGGTTACCGCGTCTACGGCCCGTATGACCCGGCCAACGGCCACCGCTTCAACCACAACAAATTGCTCATCGACCCGTATGCCAAACAATTGGTCGGCCAACTGAAATGGTCGGAAGCGTTGTTCGGCTACACCATCGGCCACCCCGACGCCGACCTCAGTTTCGATGAACGTGACAGCGCGCCCTTCGTGCCCAAATGTAAAGTCATCGACCCGGCGCACACCTGGGGCAACGACCACCGCGTCAGCGTGCCGTGGGACAAAACCATCATTTATGAAACCCACGTGCGCGGCATCAGCATGCGTCACCCTTCGGTACCGGAGAACGTACGCGGCACCTTTGCCGGGCTGATGGTCGACGACGTGCTCGAACACATTCGCAAGCTCGGCGTGTCTACCGTCGAATTGCTGCCGATTCATGCCTTCGTCAATGACCAGCATCTGCTGCACAAAGGCATGACCAATTACTGGGGTTACAACAGCATCGCGTTCTTCGCCCCGGACCCGCGCTACCTGGCCAGCGGCAAGATTGCCGAATTCAAGGAGATGGTCGCGCACCTGCACGAAGCCAACCTCGAAGTGATCCTCGACGTGGTCTATAACCACACCGCCGAGGGCAACGAACAAGGCCCGACTCTGTCGATGCGCGGCATCGATAACGCCTCGTATTACCGCTTGATGCCCGACGACAAGCGCTACTACATCAATGATTCCGGCACCGGCAACACCCTCGACCTGAGCCACCCGTGCGTGCTGCAAATGGTCACCGACTCGCTGCGTTACTGGGCCAGCGAGATGCACGTCGACGGTTTCCGTTTCGACCTGGCGACAATTCTCGGCCGCTACCACGACGGTTTCGACGAGCGTCACAGCTTCCTCGTTGCTTGCCGTCAGGACCCGGTGCTGCGTCAGGTGAAGATGATCGCCGAGCCATGGGACTGTGGCCCCGGTGGTTATCAGGTCGGCAACTTCCCGCCGGGCTGGGTCGAGTGGAACGACAAGTTCCGCGACACCGTGCGCGCGTTCTGGAAAGGCGACGACGGCCAGGTTGCCGATTTCGCCAGCCGCATGACTGCCTCCGGTGAGATGTTCAACCAGCGCGGGCGGCGGCCGTACTCCTCGGTGAACTTCATCACCGCCCACGACGGTTTCACTCTCAACGACCTGGTCTCTTACAACGACAAGCACAACGAAGCCAACGACGAAAACAATCAGGACGGCAGCAACAACAATCTGTCGTGGAACCATGGCGTCGAAGGCCCGACCGACGATCCTGAAATCAATGCCCTGCGCCATCGGCAGATGCGCAATTTCTTCGCCACCCTGCTGCTCGCCCAAGGCACGCCGATGATCGTCGCCGGTGATGAGTTCGCCCGTACCCAGGACGGCAACAACAACGCCTATTGCCAGGACAGCGAGATCGGTTGGGTCAACTGGGACCTGAGCGAGGACGGCAAGGCATTGCTGAAATTCGTCAAGCGCCTGATCAAGCTGCGCCTGGCTTATCCGATCCTGCGTCGCGGCCGCTTCCTGGTTGGCGAATACAACGAGGACATCGGCGTCAAGGACATCACCTGGCTGGCGCCGGATGCCACCGAGATGACCACCGAGCATTGGCACGATGCGCACAACCGCTGCCTGGGCATGTTGCTCGACGGCCGCGCGCAGGAAACCGGGATTCGCCGCAAGGGTGCGGATGCGACGCTGCTGCTGGTGGTCAACGCCCATCATGACATCGTCAACTTCACCCTGCCGGAAGTACCGGAAGGCAGTTTCTGGACCTGCATGATCGACACCAATCAGCCGTCGATCCGTGGTCAGGAACGCTTCGATTTCGGCCACGAATACTCGGTCACCGGGCGCTCGCTGCTGCTGTTCGAACTGCAACGTGATGAAGAAGACTGATATGGACCTGCACCGTTATCTGAGCCGACGACCAACGGATTATCCGCACACCGCAGCCCTCGGCGGGTGCCTGCGGGCGCTGGTCGAGGCCGGGCTGGATCGTCTGCCGTTACCGGGCAGTGGCCGCACGCTGGAGCGCTTTCAGCAGTTGGCGGAAGTCGGCGGGCATGACCTGGGTCTGTGCAAACTGTTTGAAGGCCACACCGACGCGCTGGCGATCATTGAACAACTCGGCGGCTCACCTACGCCGGGCAGCACTTGGGGCATGTGGGCAGCGGAGCCACCGCAAGCACGAGTCAAAGTCAGCCCAGTCGGGCACATGGTCGCGCTGCATGGACGCAAGGCATGGTGCTCCGGCGCCGCCGTGCTCAGCCACGCCTTGCTCACCGCCTGGGATGGCGACGATCAGCAGCAACTGGTCGCCGTCGCCCTCGACCAACCGGGCGTCACCGTCACCGAGCAAGGCTGGCAAGCGGTGGGCATGGCGGCTACTGGCAGCGTCGAGGTGCTGTTCGACGGTGCCGAAGCGCAGGCCATTGGCAATCCCGGCGACTATCTGCAACGCCCGGGTTTCTGGCAGGGCGGGATCGGAATTGCCGCGTGCTGGTACGGCGCCGCACGGCAAATCGCCGACGCGTTGCGCATCCAGTGTGAGCAACGCCCGGAACCGCACGCCCTCGCCCATCTCGGCGCGGTCGATAGCGCCTTGCAGGCCGCGGCGGATCTGCTGCGCTTCAGCGCCTTGCACATCGATGCGCACCCGGAAGACAACGCCGAATTACTCGCCCGTCGTGCCCGCGCGGTGGTCGAGCAGTCGGCTGAACAGGTGATGCGTGAGGTCGGGCGCGCCCTCGGTGCCGGGCCGTTTTGCAAGGATCGCCACTTTGCCCGGCTCAGCGCTGATCTGCCGGTGTTCCTGCGCCAGAGTCATGCCGAACGGGATCTGGCCGCGCTCGGGCAAATGGTGGCCGGGCACTCCGCGGAGGCATGGGCGCTATGAAAACCAATCCGATTGTCGGCCAGGGCACCAGCCTGCACCAATGGCAGGCTTCGCGGCATCTGGCGGAACTGGATAGCATCGACATCCTCAGTCTGGTGCCTCCGGGCGCGCGGGCGGTGATTGTCGCGCCGCACCCGGACGACGAAGTGCTCGGTTGTGGCGGTTTGCTGCAATTGCTCGCTGAGGCCGGTCGGCCTTTGCAACTGATGTCGGTCACCGACGGCAGCGCCAGTCATCCCGGTTCAAGTCGCTGGCCGGTGGAACGTCTGAGCGTGGTGCGTCCACAGGAATCGGCCGAAGCGCTGCGTCGTCTCGGTCTGCCGATGCATCGGGTGAAGTGGCTGCGCGGTGGCTTCAGCGACACCCAGGTGGCGGCTCAGGAAGCGGAGCTGGTCGATTTCATCGAACGTCATCTGCGTCCCGACGACGTGCTCTTTACCACGTGGAGCGAGGACGGACATTGCGACCACGAAGCCGTCGGCCGCGCCAGTGTCGAGGCTGCCCGTCGCGTCGGTGCGACTTGCCATGAACTGCCGGTGTGGACCTGGCACTGGGCAACTCCGGAAGACGCCTTCGTACCGTGGCAACGCGCACGCAAGATTCTTCTGACGCCGGCGCAAGTCGCGCGCAAACGCCACGCGGTGCACGCTTTCGCCAGTCAACTGGAAGGCGATCCTGACGCCGGACTCGGTCCGGTGCTCGCACCGTATGTGCTCGATCGCCTCTTACAGCCCTTCGAAGTGGTGTTTCTATGAGTGTCGAGGATCGCTATTTCGACGGTTTGTTCGCCGGCAACGATGACCCATGGGCGTTCCGTGAGCGCTGGTACGAGCAGCGCAAACGCGCGATCACCCTCGCCGCCCTGCCGCGTCCGCACTACCGGGCAATCTTCGAACCGGGTTGCGCCAACGGCGAGTTGAGCGCCGAACTGGCCGCGCGTTGCGATCGGTTGTTGTGCTGTGACACGGCCAGTGCGGCAGTGACTCTGGCGCGCACGCGGTTGAGCGTGTTCGACCACGCCGAAGTGCGGCAAAACCGTCTTCCGGGCGACTGGCCGGAGGAAAAATTCGACCTGATCGTATTTAGCGAGATCGGCTACTACCTGGATAGTCAGGATCTGACAGAAGTGATCCGTCGAGCCAGTGATTGCCTGACTGCCGACGGCCAGTTCCTCGCCTGTCACTGGCGTCCGCCCATTGACGGCTGCCCGCTGAATGCGCGGCAGGTTCACGACCTGATTCACGAAAAACTGCATCTGCCCCGTCTGGTCTTGCATCAGGAAGCGGACTTCATCCTTGAGGTGTGGAGCCGCGAACCGCGCTCGGTGGCGGCACTGGAGGGCTTGCGATGATCGGCATTCTGATCCCGGCGCACAATGAGGAAGACTTGCTCGACGACTGCCTGAGCGCGGCCATGCGCGCCAGCCGCCACGGTTTGCTGGCCGGTGAAAAGGTTGAAGTGTTGGTGGTGCTCGACAGCTGCACCGACCGCTCGGCGCAGATTGTCAGTCGCTATCCGGTGCTGAGCCTGCACATCGACGCACGCAATGTTGGCCAGGCCCGGGCGGCCGGCGCGCAGCTATTGCTGGAGCGCGGCGCGCGCTGGATCTCTTGCTCGGACGCCGACAGCCGCGTGGCCGACGACTGGCTGGTAGCGCAACTGGGGTTGGGCGCGGACGCGGTATGCGGTACCGTCACGGTCGAACGCTGGCACGAGTCGTTCGATGAAGCGGCGCAAATCCGCTATCACCGGCATTACCATGCCAGCGATGGCCATCGGCATATCCACGGCGCCAATCTGGGCATCAGCGCCGACGCCTATCGCTGGGCCGGGGGCTTTAAACCGCTGGCCTGCGACGAAGATGTGCAATTGGTGCGGGAGCTGGAACTCGACGGCGCGAACATCGCCTGGAGCCATCGCCCGCAAGTGCTCACCAGCGCGCGGTTCGACAGCCGTGCGCGCGGTGGCTTTGGTGACTATCTGCGAAACCTGGCACAGATGGAGCAAAAAAAAGCGGATCAGATTGATCTGTGACGCGACGAACTACGCTTCATGAGCAATACTCTGCTGCGCGGCAATCCAGGGTTCGGAGCGTCGCTGGGCAATCAACCAGCCTTCACGGGTCGGCGGCGTCTGGCAATCACCGCCAAACGCACGACTGAGGGCGAAACAACACAAGGACGTCACACCATGAAACCGTTAACCCTCAGCGACAGCAGTTCGTCGGCGCAAATCTGGAACAGCGCCCCGCAACTGGACAACATTCCGGTCATCAATACTTTAAGTCTGGTACCCGCCGGCGCTCGCGCCGTGGTCATCGCGCCGCATCCGGGCGATGAAGTGGTCACCTGTGGCGGTCTGCTGCAATTACTCTCCAGCCTCGGTCATCCGTTGCAATTGCTCTCGATCACCGATGGCAGCGCCAGCCACCCGGGTTCGCGGCAATGGTCGGAAAAACGCCTGAGCGTGTTCCGCCCGCAGGAAAGCGTCGAGGCCCTGCGCCGTCTCGGCTTGCCAATGCACAGCCTGAAATGGGTGCGCGGTGGTTTCACTGACAACGCTCTGTGCGAACAGCAAGCGCAAGTGACCGAATTCATCAGCCGCTACCTGCGCCCAGGCGATGTGGTGTTCAGCACCTGGCGCGGCGATGGCAACGACGACCATGAAGCGGTGGGTCGGGCCAGCGCGCATGCAGCGGAACAAGCCGGGGCGACCTTCCACGATGTACCAGTCTGGGCCTGGCACTGGCCCGAGCGCGACCAGCAACTGATCCCTTGGGAACGCGCGCGCAAACTGCGCCTCGACACCTGGACCGTCGCGCGCAAGAGCCACGCCACCCATGCTTACGCCAGTCAGCTCAAGGGTGAACCGGCGATTGGTATTGCACCGATGCTGCCGCCGGTGATTCTCGAAAGAATGCGCCTGCCCTACGAAATCGTGTTTGTCTGACGCCGTTTCGGGTGGGAGCGAGCCTGCTCGCGAAAGCGGTGGTTCTACCAACTTATGTATTGGATTTACCGACGCCTTCGCGAGCAGGCTCGCTCCCACAGGAATTGGGTTGTCATCAACCATGATTTGCAAGGAACTGCCGCACCTCGCCATCAGTCGCATGAATAAGCGGCCCGCAATCCAGAGGAGTGAACGTGTCCAGCGAACCCAAGCGTCATGTTGCCGACGCGCCTGTCATTCATCGTCTTAGGGTGCTGACGGTCAACACCCACAAAGGCTTCACCGCGCTTAACAGGCGATTCATCCTGCCGGAGCTGCGCGAAGCGGTGCGCAGCACCTCGGCCGATCTGGTGTTTCTGCAAGAAGTGGTGGGTGAACACGAACGGCATTCGAACCGTTACAACGAATGGCCACAAACCTCGCAATACGAATTTCTCGCCGACAGCATGTGGAGCGATTTCGCCTACGGGCGCAATGCCGTTTACCCCGACGGCCACCATGGCAATGCCCTGCTGTCGAAATACCCGATCCGTGAATACCGCAACCTCGACGTGTCGATCACCGGCCCCGAGCGCCGTGGACTGTTGCACTGTGTGCTCGACGTCCCGGGTCACACCGAGGTCCACGCAATCTGCGTGCACCTGAGTCTGCTCGAAAGCCACCGGCAATTACAGCTGCAACTGCTCTGTCAATTGCTCGAATCGCTGCCCGACGATGCCCCGGTGATCATCGCCGGCGACTTCAACGACTGGCAGTTACAGGGCAACGCCGCCCTCGCCCGTCGTGACTACCTGCACGAAGCGTTCGAGCGCCACCATGGGCGCCCGGCCAAGACCTACCCGGCGCGGTTTCCATTGCTGCGACTGGACCGGATCTACCTGCGCAATGCCAGTAGTCATGACCCGCAGATCCTCGGCAACAAGCCGTGGACGCATCTGTCCGATCACCTGCCGCTCGCGGTAGAGGTGCATCTGTAAGCGCATTTCTGACAAGACCGTCCGTCAGCCATGCTTGAACCGCGAGGAAATTCATCTACACCTAAAAAAGCTCAAGGAGTAGCGCATTCAATCCGTTAGATCATGGACTTGATGTAAGGCATCAACTGTAAACGATGCCTAGACCATGACACGCTCAGGGATGAATTCCCGAATTCGCCGTAGGGAATGACCATGCCGCGCTACTCCACGCACTTGCTGACATTACCGCACGCCTTGCTCCTGCCTGCTTCCTTGCTGATTTTGACCAGCCACCCCGTTTCAGCGGCCTGCACGCTCGTGCCCGGGCCGGGCAATGACAATTTCACCTGTGACAGCGGTACCAGCGGTTCGCTGACGGATCTCGCCGGCAACAACAGCCTGACATTCGCCGCTAACGGCAGCGGTCAGATCAATGGCAGCGTGACCTTCGGCGCTGGAGCCGACCGGGTCGAAATCAACTCCGGCGTGATTACCGGCGCGGTCAATCAGGGCAACGGTATCGATGACTTTGTCATGACGGGCGGCTCAATTGGCTCGTTGGCTCAAGGCGACAGCCGCGATACGTTCTTGATGAACGGGGGCATCATCGTCGGCGCCTTTGAGGATGGCGACGTCGCGCGCATGACGGGCGGCACCATCGGCCGCGTGGACATGAAACTCGATAACAATATTTTTGACCTGTCGGGCGGGCAGATTATTGGCAATCTGGTCACCGGTTTCGGCACTGACACCATTATCGTTTCCGGTGGCCGCATCGGCGGCAACATTAGTGTCAGCGGCGGCAACGACAGCATCACGGTGAGCGGTGGGGAAATCGTCGGCGAGGTTCGCGCCAGCGTGGGTGATGACCGTTTGCTGTGGGATGGCGGCGGCATTATCCGTTCGACGATCCTCATGGACGTCGGCAATGACACCGTCACCCTGCGCAATCTCGACGATAATATTCTTGCGCTGACGCCCAGCGTTAATGGCGGCGTCGGTAGCGATACCCTGTCACTGGATAACACCCGCACGGCCCTGCCCGCGAGCTTCATCAATTGGGAAGCGGTGAGTCTGGTTAATGGCTCGCAACTCGATCTGGGGTCGTCAGGACTGGTGCTGGGGGACGCCGGCACCGGCAGTGGCGTGTTGAACATCGATACCCGCAGCACATTGTTTGCCACACAAGGTACGGTGGCATCGGCGGTGGCGGGTCAGCCAGTGACGCTGAATAACGCGGGGATCATCGATTTGACCCGCAATAACAGCCGCACTGACGATACGCTGACCGTACAGGGCAACTACGTCGGTAACAGCGGCCAGTTACGCTTGCAAAGCTTGGTCGGTGGCGATGATTCACCGAGTGACAAACTGGTGGTCAACGATGGCAGCTTAAGCGGCGGCACGGTGATCACGGTCAGCAACCTCGGCGGACTAGGCGGCCTGACCGAGGTGAACGGCATCCAACTGGTGCAGGCGCAAGGCAGCACGCTGAGCAGCAATAACGCCTTCACCCTCAATGGCCCGGTGTCGGCCGGAGCTTACGATTACTATCTGTTCAAAGGAGGTGTCACTGCCGGCACGGAAAACAGCTGGTATCTGCGCTCCGCCATCGTTGCGCCGCAGCTGGTGAGCGCTCCCAACCCCGATCCAACGCAGCCGCCCATCCTGGTGCCGGTGGTCGCTACCCCCGTAGCGGCGGCGACGCCGGCCGGGAGCCCGCCGTTGCCGGTATTGCCCGCAGCCGTTGCGGGAGCCGAACCGATCCCTTTGTATCGCCAGGAAGTCCCGACTTGGTCGGTGTTGCCGCCCGCTGCCGCGCAACTGACGCTTAACGCCCTGGGCACCTTTCATGACCGTCAGGGCGATCAACGCCTGCTCGCGGAAACCGGTGCATTCGGCGCCGGATGGGGCCGTGTCTATGGTAAAAATCTCGAGCAGACCTGGGCCGGCACGGTCACGCCGCGACTGGATGGCTCGCTCAATGGCTTTCAGGTCGGCAACGATCTGTACAGCTCGCAGACGTCCGGCAGCCTGAATCAGCGCTTGGGTTTCTTTGTCGGTCACAGCCGCTTGCAAGGTGATGTCGACGGTTTCAACGAAGGCTTTCAGCACAACAGCGCCGGCAAGATCAAACTCGAGGGCGACAGCTATGGCCTGTACTGGACGCTGACGGCGCCCACCGGCGGGTACCTCGATACCGTGGTAATGGGCACTCGCTTCGACGGTGACAACCATTCCGATCGCGGGGTAAAACTGGACAATCGCGGGCACGCCCTGACGT
The DNA here is from genome assembly GCF_024748675.1 of Pseudomonas sp. B21-041. Taxonomy (NCBI): domain Bacteria; kingdom Pseudomonadati; phylum Pseudomonadota; class Gammaproteobacteria; order Pseudomonadales; family Pseudomonadaceae; genus Pseudomonas; species Pseudomonas sp. B21-041. The sequence goes on along the minus strand of NZ_CP087175.1, from coordinate 2,987,614 downwards.
TGTCCACCGAGGCCGGTTACCCGTTGCCGATCAATGACACCTGGGTGATCGAGCCGCAGGCGCAGCTCATCCATCAGAAAATCTCCCTCGACAGCCAGAACGACGGTATTTCACGCGTCTCGTTTGATTCCGACGGCGCCTGGACCGCTCGCCTCGGCGCACGCCTCAAAGGTCGATATCAGGTCAGCGGCCTTCCTGTCGAACCGTACCTGCGCGCCAATGTGTGGCATACGTTTTCCGCTACTGACTCGGTCACGTTTGGCGACAACGATGTGATTTCCAGCGAACGGAAATCCTCGACAGCGGACATCGGCCTGGGCGTAGTGTTGACCCTTGATCGCGCGGTCAGTGTGTACGCCAGTACCGATTACACCAGCAATATTGACAGCAATGACGTGCGCGGCGTGGTGGGCAACCTGGGCATTCGCCTCAGTTGGTAGACCTTCCGTCGACAATTTAAACTCTCTACCTTGCGGCTCTCAATGCGTTCTTCCATACAAACAACCACTTAGTTATGTGCAGAAAAACAAACGCTTGCAAAGCCTGTTTTGCCACTACCGCTCATCGTTCAATTTCTTGACGGCGGCGCGCGACTCTTCTTATCTCTACCTTACTACCCCCGGAATCACTACCGGGACGAGCCTTCGGACACTCGCGAAATCGAGCGGCCACGGTTCGCCCCGCTCCATTCGGTCGCCCCTCGTTCGGGGTAGGAGAGACGCCACATCGAGATGCCGCATGCGCCTGCAAGGTAGACCTCCATGAGAACTTCAATCACCCCACACGAGATCAAAATCACTTTCTGCACAGTGTCGAGTTCTATCTTGCTGTGCTCATCCATGGAGGCGCAGGCCGGTCCTGCGGCGGATGAAACGACCCCGTGGTACCGCGCGGATGTGCCCGTGATGACGTTGCCCGCCACCGTCATCACCCCCGGCCCGCAACGCTTCAGCCCACGGCCCGATCTGCAGGGCACACGCTTGATTACCGAAGACCTCGCACCGTCGGCCTGGGACGAGTTGTACGGTAGAAGCGCCCGTCAGGCGCAAACCGATGTGCTGTCGTCAGGCTACGCAATGCCCGGCAGCGGCGACTTCAAAGGGCCAGCCGTGTTGACTCTGCAAAGTGGTAGCCATACCCAGAAAATCGGACTGATCGGCGGCGTCAATCAGATTCAGGCCAATGGCAATGGTCCACTTACCAGCCGCGCCTTGGCAGACCCGAACAGTGACACCCTCAATCTGCAAGGCCAAAGCCTTGGCGCTTATTACAGCCTGATCGGTGCCCAGGGCTGGCACGTGGATTTATCCGCCAGTGGCGGCCGGGTCAGCGGCTTCAGTCGCAACGGCCAAGGCGCGCGGCAAGCCACAGAAGGCAGTGCGATGACCTTCTCGGTCGAAGGCGGCTTCCCGATTGGCTTGAGTGAAAACTGGGTAGTGGAACCCCAGGCGCAATTGATCAATCAGCGCATCACCCTCGACACGCCCTACGCCGGTTCGGGCAATGCCTCTTCCTCCGATCTGACGGCGTGGAGCGGTCGCGTCGGCGCACGGTTGAAAGGCAGTTACGATTTGAATGGTCTGCCGCTCGAACCTTATGTGCGCACCAACCTGTGGCACACCGTTTATACCGGCAGCACGGTGACGCTGGATCAGGTCGACAAGATCAGCAGCAGCCGCAAGTCATCCACCGTTGAGTTAGGACTGGGGCTGGTGGCGCGGGTAACGCCTGTGGTGAGTCTGTATGTCAGTGCCGATTACAGCAGTGATGTCGATGACAATGATTTGAACGGGATCATTGGCAGCCTTGGGGTGCGGATGCGCTGGTGAGCGTTGAGCCGGATTTTGGAGGTGTCTGAACTGGCGCCTTCGCGAGCAGGCTCGCTCCCACATTTGGAATGTATTTCCCCTGTGGGAGCGAGCCTGCTCGCGATGGCAGCGACGCGGTCTCGGATCAGCCCTCTGGCTTGAGGATCAACACCGCCAACGGCGGCAGATTCAGCTCCAGCGACAACGACTGGCCATGACTCGGCACTTCCTCGGTAAACGCCCCGCCGCCATTGCCGTAATTGGAACCGGCATAGGTGTCGGCATCGCTATTGAGCAATTCAGTCCAGCGACCGGCAAACGGCACACCCACGCGATACGCCTGACGCGGCACCGGCGTGAAGTTGGCCACCACCAGCACCGGTTTACCCTCCTTGCTCCAACGCAGCCAGGCATAAACGCTGTTGATCGCATCGTCACCGATCAACCACTGGAAACCCTGCGGCGCGTCGTCCTGATCGTGCAGCGCCGGCTCTTCGCGATACAGCCGATTGAGATCGCCGACCAGTTTCTGCACGCCCTTGTGCTCAGAATACTGCAGCAGATACCAATCCAGTTGCTGATCGTGATTCCACTCGCGCCACTGGCCAAACTCGCAGCCCATGAACAACAGCTTCTTGCCCGGGTGCGTCCACATAAAACTCAGATACGCGCGCAGGTTGGCGAATTTTTGCCAGCGATCGCCGGGCATCTTGTCGATCAGCGAGTGCTTGCCGTGCACCACTTCATCGTGGGAAATCGGCAGGATGAAACGCTCGGACCAGGCGTAGACCAGACCAAAACTCAACTCATTGTGATGATGCGCGCGGTACACCGGATCCTGCTGAATGTAATGCAGCGAATCGTGCATCCAACCCATGTTCCATTTGTAGGCAAAACCGAGACCGCCCTGCTGCGTACTTTGGCTGACACCCGGCCACGCAGTTGATTCTTCAGCGATCACCAGTGCGCCCGGCGCTTCCAGTTCGACCACGTCGTTCAAATGCCGCAAGAAGTCGATGGCCTCCAGATTTTCCCGGCCGCCATGGCGGTTCGGCACCCATTCGCCAGCCTTGCGCGAATAGTCGCGATAGAGCATCGAGGCCACCGCATCGACGCGCAGGCCGTCGACATGGAAATGCTTCAACCAGTGCAACCCCGAAGCGAGCATGTAGCCATGTACTTCGGTGCGGCCGAGGTTGTAGATCAGCGTGTCCCAATCCTGATGAAAACCTTCCAGCGGGTTGCCGTATTCGTACAGCGCGGTGCCGTCGAACTGGGCGAGACCATGAGTATCGGTTGGGAAATGCGCCGGCACCCAGTCGAGAATCACGCCGATCTCGGCCCGGTGGCAGGCGTCGACGAATTCAGCGAACTGCGCCGGCGAGCCGTACCGCGCACTCGGGGCGAATTGCGAGAGCAGTTGATAACCCCAGGACCCACCAAACGGGTGCTCCATGATCGGCATCAGTTCGATGTGAGTGAAACCCAGTTCCTTGACGTAGGGAATCAAGCGTTCGGCGAGTTCCGGCCAGGTGTACTGGCGGGCGACTTCACCGAGATCATCCAGTTCGCACTGCCACGAACCGGCGTGCAGTTCGTAAATCGACAGCGGCGCGGAATGCTTCTGGCGGTCACGGCGGCTGCTCATCCACTCCTGATCCTGCCAATCGATCTGCAGTGGCTCAGCGACTTTCGAGGCGGTGTCCGGCGGCAGACTGGTGGCCAGCGCCATCGGGTCAGCCTTGAGCGGCAGGATCCCGTGAGCGCCAAGAATTTCATATTTGTACAGCTCGCCTGCTTGCAGGCGCGGGATGAACAATTCCCAGACCCCGGACGGATGCCGCAAGCGCATCGGATGGCGGCGGCCGTCCCAGACGTTGAAATCCCCCACTACGGATACGCGCCGGGCATTCGGCGCCCACACGGCAAAACGCACACCGTCGACGCCATCAACGGTTTTCAATTGCGCGCCGAGACAGGCGCTGAGATCACGGTGATTGCCTTCGGCGAACAGATACAAATCCATTTCACCGAGTAGCTGGCCAAAGCTATAAGGATCCTCTGCAACCTGTTCGCCGCCGGCCCAGCGCGTGCGCAACTGATACGGCCGCGCCTGATCGAAATGGCCGACAAACAGCCCCGGCGTTTCGGTTTGCTCCAGCGGACCGCGTTCTTCACCGCTGTCCTTGTCCAGCACCACGACACTCAGCGCTCCGGGCAGATAAGCACGAATGAACTGCCCGCCAGCGCCATCGCCGTGCGGGCCGAGAATGGAAAAAGGGTCGTGATGTTCAGCGCGGACCAAGGCATCAATATCTTTCGCCGAGGGCAGCAATGTTTCTTTAACCGCACCCTGTTCCTTGTTCGAGAAACTCATGACTACTCTCCACCAAGATCGGAAAAGGGTTTAAGCCCCGTCAATAACCCATACAAACCGTGCAACGGCACGGGCAGCCACGTGGGGCGATTTTCGGCTTCATAGGCCACTTCATAGGCCGCCTTCTCCAGGCCGAACAACGCCAGCGCGGCGTCGGCACCTTCAGGATCTTGCCAGGCATGATCAAGACTAGCTGCCGCGCGGCGATATGCCTGAACAAATGCCTCGCGGGCCTCACGCAGATAGCGCTCGGCGACTAGACGCCGCGCCGTTTCAGACTCGGCGCTGTGGTCAACGTTGTGCACGTTGATGGTCATTGCGGCCGCATAATCGAAGGAGCGCAGCACGCCGCTGACATCCTTGTACGGACTGTGTTTGCCACGACGCTCGCCCAGTGGCCGCGCCGGTTCACCCTCGAAGTCGATCAAGTAGGCATCGCCTTTGATCACCAGCACCTGGCCCAAATGCAGATCGCCGTGGACGCGAATGCGCAAACCGCCGACGGCTTTTTTCGCCAGATCCTGCACATGCGTGAGGATGGTTTTCTTCTCGTCGATCAGGCGTTTGACCAGTTTCTGATCCGCCGCATTGAGTTCGCCCTGATGCTGCTTGAGCAGTTTCAGCGCGTGTTCGACCTGCGCCACAACATCCTTGCCGGTGGCCTGCATGTCCTTGGCCGTCGACACCTGTGGGGCGAAGTCGGCATTGTCGGTGGGCGCGGCGAGCACCTTGTGCATCTCGCCCAGACGCTGACCGAGCATGCCAGCAAAATCCTTCAGCTCACTGAGGGCGTTGTAATGCTGTTCCTGTTCGGACATGGCATCGGCCAGCTCATCGCGCAGCGCCCGTTCAAGGTTGTTCTGCGTCCATTCCCAGGCGTCGCCCTGATTGCTCAGATAGCCTTGGGCGATCATCAGCAGATTGTCTTCGCCCTTGGCATCGCGGCGAATCACCGAGCCGAGCAGCGGAGAGATATTGGCAAATCCGGCCTCGGTCAGGTAAGCGCTCATCTCCAGTTCCGGGTGTACGCCAGAAGCGACTTTGCGTATCAGCTTAAGTACCAGGCTATTGCCGATCACCACCGAACTGTTTGATTGCTCGGCAGACAGATAACGCACTTCCGACTCGGCACTGAGGCCAAGCGTTTCCAGATGCGGCGTCGGTGCAAAGCGGATTTCGCCTTCGCTCGACTCCAGCACGGCGTTGTTCTGCATGCCTTGCAGCACCGCACGAATAAACGTTTCAAGGCTGAACGCGTCAGTAATCAAGCCGACCTGTCGCACTCGGCGTACACGGGACAAGGCCAATTGCTGCGGCAACGCCGGGCCGACCTGATCTTCGGAAATAAAGCCGAACGGCAACTGATAACGACTGGTCTGCCCGCCACTGGTGACTTCGATTTCGCTGAGCAGCACCGGATGCTGCGCATCGCCGAAACGCACGCCGTAGGCCAGATGCACCTTGTCGATGGCCGCGTCCTTGCCGGCGAACCAGCGGCGATTCTGCAGCCAGCTCGGCAGGATGCTTTGCTCCAGCGTCGTGCGCGACGGCGCTTCGAGCAATTCTTCCATGCGCTTTTTCAGCACTAGGGTGGTGAAGTCCGGCAGGCTTTGCGCCGGCTCCACGTGCCAGCTCGGCATCTGATTTTCCGCCGCCAGTGCAAACCAGTAGAAACCGTACGGCGCTAACGTCAGAAGAAAATTCAACTGGCCGATCGGCGGGAAGGCGTTACCGCCGAGCATCTCCACCGGCACCATGCCGACGTAGGCCGACAGGTCCAGCTCCACTGCTTGCGCACTGCGCGAAACGTTGGCCACGCAGAGAATGATTTCGTGTTTGCCATCGGCATCGGTGAATTCACGGGTGTAGGCCAACACGCGACGGTTGTTCGGCGAGAGCATTTTCAACGTGCCACGGCCGAACGCCTTGGACTGTTTGCGCACAGCGAGCAAGCGTCGGGTCCAGTTGAGCAGCGAATGCGGATCGCCGGACTGGGTTTCGACGTTGACCGACAGATAGCCGTATTGCGGGTCCATGATCGGCGGTAGCACCAGGCTGGCCGGATCGGCACGGGAGAAGCCGCCGTTGCGGTCGATCGACCACTGCATCGGCGTACGCACACCATCGCGGTCGCCAAGGTAGATGTTGTCGCCCATGCCGATCTCGTCGCCGTAATACAGGGTCGGCGTGCCCGGCATCGAGAGCAGCAGGCTGTTGAGCAATTCGATGCGGCGGCGATCACGCTCCATCAACGGCGCCAGGCGACGGCGAATGCCGAGGTTGATCCGCGCGCGACGGTCAGCAGCGTAGTAATTCCATAGATAGTCACGTTCTTTATCGGTGACCATTTCCAAGGTCAGCTCATCGTGGTTGCGCAGGAAAATCGCCCACTGGCAGTTGGCAGGAATTTCCGGGGTCTGGCGCAGAATATCGGTGATCGGGAAGCGATCTTCCTGAGCCAGGGCCATGTACATGCGCGGCATCAGCGGGAAGTGAAACGCCATGTGGCATTCGTCGCCATTGAGGCCCGCCGCATCGGTATCACCGAAGTACAGCTGAGTGTCTTCGGGCCACTGGTTGGCCTCGGCGAGTAGCATGCGATCGGGGTAATTGGCGTCGATCTCGGCGCGGATCTGCTTGAGGACGTCGTGGGTTTCCGGCAGGTTTTCGTTATTGGTGCCGTCACGCTCGATCAGGTACGGAATCGCGTCGAGGCGCAGGCCGTCGATGCCCATGTCCAACCAGTAGCGCATCACCGAAAGCACGGCTTTCATCACTTGCGGATTGTCGAAATTCAGATCCGGTTGGTGCGAATAGAAACGGTGCCAGAAGTACTGGCCGGCGACCGGGTCCCAGGTCCAGTTGGATTTTTCCGTATCGAGGAAAATGATCCGCGTGCCGTCGTATTTCTGATCGTCATCCGACCACACGTAAAAGTCCCGCGCCGCCGAGCCGGGCTTGGCCTTGCGCGCACGCTGGAACCACGGGTGCTGGTCGGAGGTGTGGTTGATGACCAGTTCGGTGATCACCCGCAAGCCACGCTTGTGCGCCTCGGCGATAAAGCGCTTGGCGTCGGCCATGGTCCCGTAATCGCTGTGCACGCCACGGTATTCGGCAATGTCATAGCCATCGTCGCGACGTGGCGAGGGATAGAACGGCAACAGCCAGATGGTGTTTACGCCGAGGTCAGCGATGTAATCGAGTTTGGCGATCAGGCCGGGAAAGTCGCCGATCCCGTCATTGTTGGAGTCGAAAAACGATTTGACGTGAACTTGATAGATCACCGCGTCCTTGTACCAGAGCGGGTCTTTGATAAAGGTGGCTGCCTTGGGTTTCTTCGCCATGTGAAACTCCTGCTGAATGCTTTAAAAGCGCCCCACGATGATCGTTCCCCCGCTCCGCGTGGGAATGCCGCCATGGACGCTCTGCGTCAGTTTCTGGGACGCGGAGCGTCCCGGGATGCGTTCCCACGCAGAGCGTGGGAACGATCATTACGTAGCGGTAATTCGCCAGATGCCGAATGGCTGGTACGCCGGGTCGATGCGCATGAACTGATACTTGCCGTGCCAGTCCCAGCGATGCCCGTTCATCAAGTCTTCGCCATGGGTCGTCGCATCGTCGGGCAGGCCCATTTCCCACAGCGGCAGTTCGAAATTCGCCTCCTGCACGTTGTGCGGATCAAGGCTGACCGCGACCAGAATGAAGTTGCTGCCGTCAAAGCTGCGCTTGCCGAAATACAGAATGTTGTCGTTCCAGGCGTTGTAGACCTTCAGACCCAAATGCGTGTGCAGCGCCGGGTTCTGCCGGCGGATGCGGTTGAGCTGGGCGATCTCGGCAATGATGTTGCCCGGCGCGGTGAAGTCGCGGACGCGGATCTCGTACTTCTCCGAGTCGAGGTATTCCTCTTTGCCCGGCACCGGTGCCGACTCGCACAACTCGAACCCCGAATACATGCCCCACAAGCCTGAACCCATGGTCGCCAGCGCCGCACGGATCAGAAAACCCGCGCGCCCGGATTCGTGCAGGAATGCCGGGTTGATGTCCGGCGTGTTAACAAAGAAATTCGGCCGGTAGCATTCGCGCCACGGCGATTCATTCAGCTCAGTGAAATACGTCGCCAGCTCAGCCTTGCTGTTGCGCCAGGTGAAATAGGTGTAGCTCTGCGTGTAACCGACCTTGCCCAGCCGCGCCATCATCGCCGGCGTGGTGAACGCTTCGGCGAGGAAGATCACTTCCGGGTACAACGCGCGAACATCGGCGATCAACCATTGCCAGAACGGCAGTGGTTTGGTGTGCGGATTGTCGACGCGAAAGATCTTCACGCCCTCTTCGACCCAGCCAATAACGATGTCGCGCAACTCGACCCACAGGCTCGGAATGGCGTCCGGCGCATAGAAGTCGACGTTGACGATGTCCTGATATTTCTTCGGCGGATTCTCCGCGTATTTGATCGTGCCGTCCGGGCGCCAGTTGAACCAGCCCGGATGCTGCTTGAGCCACGGGTGATCCTGGGAACACTGAATGGCGAAGTCGAGGGCGATTTCCAGACCGTGATCGGCGGCGGCAGCGACCAGTCGACGGAAGTCCTCGCGAGTGCCGAGTTGCGAGTGAATGGCTTCGTGGCCGCCCTCCTCGCTACCGATGGCATAAGGGCTGCCGGGATCATCGGGGCCGGCGGTCAGGGAATTGTTGCGCCCCTTGCGATGGGCGCGGCCAATCGGGTGGATCGGCGTGAAATAGAGCACGTCGAAGCCCATGTCCTGAATCATTGGCAAACGCGCGTGCACATCGTTAAAAGTGCCATGACGGTGGGGATCGTCGGTGATCGAGCGCGGAAACAGTTCGTACCAACTGGCAAATTCGGCCAGTTCGCGTTCGACGTCTACCGGGAATTCCGGACTGACGCTCAGGTAGGCACGGTGATCGGCCTCAGCCATCAACTGCGCACTGCGCGAGTGCAGGAACAGCGCGACCTGCTCGGTTTCGAGCAGCCCGGACAATTCATGGTGCAACGCGGCGAGCTGTTCGCTGAGCTGACCTTCGCTGCGCTCGGCGGCCTGTTGCACCATGCTCCGGCCTTCCTGCAACTCCAGCGACACCGGTACAGCAGCATTGTGTTTCTTCTCCAGTTCATACTGAAAACTGGCGAATTGGTCGATCCACGCCTCGATGCAATAGAGGAAGCGCCCTTGGTGTTCAGGGCGGAACTGGCCTTGCCAGCCGTTATTGCCCTGATCGGTCATGACCTCGCTTTGCCAGGTGTCTTCGCCTTCCTCGCGCCAGCGGATGCGCACCGCGAGTTTGTCGTGACCGTCGGCAAACACCTTGCTGGTGACCACCACCTCACGGCCGGCAATCGACTTCACGGCGAACTGCCCGCCATCGAGGGTCGGCATGGTGTTTTCGATGGCAATGCGCGGCAGCAGCAACGCCTGCGACAGCGGCATGTGCGGGTTGTAGCTCAGTTCAGAAGGTCTTTCAGCAGTCATTGAGCATCTCTCCTTAACGCCCCAAGGACGCTCTTGTGCCGGATCAGTGTTCACAACGAAGCGCCTGCCCCGAAATGAACTCACTTAGGTTCCGAGCGACCGGCGCCGGGAAAAGTTCAGATGAAATTGCCGTGTCAGAAAAGCGGATCGAATTGCGTGCAGGGTGGTCAATCCACTTAAGCACTTCTCACGCCATGTGCCACACGGAGGTCATCAGATGAATATCCCGATCCCGGCCGAAACGCCCGATCCGAACATCGACAAACCCACGCTGCCCGAGACCGAGCCGCAGCCAATTCCCGAGCAGGAACCACCCGGCACCACGCCACCGCCGAAAGAAGAACCACCAACGACGATGCCACCAGTCATCGTCTAACTGATCATTCCCACGCTCCGCGTGGGAATGCAGCCCAGGACGCTCCGCGTCCCAAAGCGGACGCGGAGCGTCCATTGAGGCATTCCCACGCAGAGCGTGGGAACGATCACCGTGGCAACGATCAGTCAGTGATCATCAGTCTTCTCCTCTTCTTTTTCGAAGAGTTTTACGATGCGCGGCATCACGCTGAAAATCCCCAGCGCCAGTAAGGTACTGAGCAGCGCCGTGGCTTCCCGGCCAAGGCCGGCAGCGACACCAATGGCCGCCGTCATCCACAGCCCGGCAGCCGTGGTCAGGCCTTTGACATGGCCTTCATCGCCTTCCTTGTTTTTCAGAATAGTCCCGGCACCGAGAAAGCCGATCCCGGCAATCACCCCTTGCACCACGCGACTCATCGCATCCGATTCCGCCCCCGACGTCTGCGGCACCAGCACAAACAGCGCGGCCCCGAGCGCCACCAACATATGCGTGCGCACCCCGGCAGCCTTGCCCTTGTGCTCGCGTTCAAAACCGAGAATGCCGCCCAGAATGGCGGCCATCAGCAGGCGCACGGTGATGCGCGTCAATTGCGACGCATCCGCGACGTCGGCGAATTCCGCCTGCAGGGTTTGCCACACTTCATGCCACCACGCGTTCATCGTGCAGTCCTTGTTATTGGGTCTATAGAGGATGGACAGCGACGACCATTAATCAGTTGCGCAGAACGATCAGCGCAGCGTGCGCCCTAACATTTCAGACACCCCTGAAAAAAGGACTGCCCTCATGCCCGTTCGAGTCGATCAATCCAACCCCGAACAGAAAGTGTGTTTTTTCACCGTTGAACATGGCGAGGAAATTCGCATTTGCGACACCCTGGAAGTCATGACGGATAGCGAAAAATCCATGTCATTCGTGGAAATAGAAGGCCGGCGCGTTTACATCAGCGAAAAAGAAGCCGATGCCTTGACCGTTGCCGGTGCCAAGGACGGTCGCAAACACCTGAAAGCCGACGACAGTGATTCGGTGATTTGACTGACCCTGATCAACACCCCGCGCAAACGTCTGCGATAGGCGTTTGCGCCTTTGCCTGCGGGCTGCTTCAAGTTGTCGCAGGCGTTGCGCAGAATCGCATCTGATCCGCTTTTTATTGAAATAGCTGAGTCTGTTATGCAAACAGATCGACGCTCATAGTGCTCTGGCCTGATGGAGGCTGATGAGCGAATAACCATGAGCGAACAAATCCCCGTCCGAACCGTAGAAGCATCTCCAACTATCAAAAGTGTGCCCGCACGCCCAATGAAGGCGACGGCCAAGTCCAGCGACAACCAGATCCACACCCGCAGCTTCACCGGCCTGTTCCGCACCTTGCGCATGAGCGGCGCGGGATTTCTGTTCGTGCTGTTTTTCGGCACCGTGTGGCTGAACTGGGGCGGACGTCAGGCGGTGCTCTGGGACCTTTCCGAAAGCAAATTCCACATCTTCGGCGCGACGTTCTGGCCGCAGGATTTCATCCTGCTCTCGGCGCTGTTGATCATCGCCGCATTCGGCCTGTTCGCCATCACCGTGTTCGCCGGCCGGGTCTGGTGCGGCTACACCTGCCCGCAGAGTTCGTGGACGTGGATTTTCATGTGGTGCGAGAAGATCACCGAAGGCGAGCGCAACCAGCGCATCAAATTGCAAGCCGCACCGTGGAGCCTGAACAAACTGGCACGGCGTGCAGCCAAGCACACCTTGTGGCTGGCGATCAGCGTGCTGACCGGCCTGACCTTCGTCGGTTACTTCACCCCGATCCGGCCACTGGCCGAAGAACTGCTGACCCTGCAAATTGGCGGCGTCAGTCTGTTCTGGGTGCTGTTTTTCACCGCCGCCACCTACATCAACGCCGGTTGGCTGCGTGAGGCGGTGTGCATGCACATGTGCCCGTATGCGCGGTTCCAGAGCGTGATGTTCGACAAGGACACCCTGGCGATTTCCTATGACGTCGCCCGTGGCGAAAACCGTGGCCCGCGCAAACGCGACGTGAAACCGCTCGAGGCCGGCCTGGGTGATTGCATCGACTGCCAGTTGTGCGTACAGGTCTGCCCGACCGGCATCGACATCCGCGATGGCCTGCAGATGGAATGTATCGGCTGCGCGGCGTGCATCGACGCTTGTGACTCGATCATGGACAAGATGAACTACCCGCGCGGCTTGATCCGCTACAGTTCCGAGCGCGAACTGCAGGGTGGCAAAACCCACCTGCTGCGGCCGCGTTTGATCGGTTACACCGTGGTGCTGGTGGCGATGATCGGCGCATTGGCATTGGCGCTGGTCGAGCGGCCAATGGTCTCGCTGGACGTGACCAAGGATCGCGGGTTGTTCCGCGAGAATGGTCAGGGCCAGATCGAAAACATCTACACCCTCAAAGTCATCAACAAGACCCAGCAGCGCCAGGACTACAACCTGAGCCTGGTGGATGGCGACGGCTTCCAGTTGCAGGGCAAGACTGAACTGAGCCTGGCCCCGGGGGAAATTGTCGATGTGCCGGTGTCGGTGGCGATGACCACGGAACGCCCGGCCAGCAGCTCGCAGACCTTGAGTTTCAAGATTGTCGACAGCGATGAGCCTGAGGTTTACAGCGTGGCGAAGAGCAGGTTTGTTGCGCCGATGAATCGCTGAGCCGTTAGAATCTTTTTCCCTCACCCCAGCCCTCTCCCGGAGGGAGAGGGAGCCGACCGAGGTGTCTGTCGCTATACATCGACCTGACAGACCGAGTCGATTATGGATTCAGCAAAGCACTTTCAGGCCGAGTCGATTACGGATTTAGCAAAGCACTTTTCAGGCTGAGTCGATTATGGATTCAGCAAAGCACTTTTCAGGCTGAGTCGATTATGGATTCAGCAAAGCACTTTCAGGTCGGTGTAGTTCGCAAGCATCCCCCAATCAGTCCCCTCTCCCTCTGGGAGAGGGCTAGGGTGAGGGGCAGTTCCCCTGACACACCTCATCAACAACCAGCACCAAGGCTCCTCGATGAAACGCTACGAAAAATTCGCCGACGACATCGCTGAACTGATCCGCTCCGGCGTCCTTGGCCCCGGCCAGCGCGTGCCCTCGGTGCGTTACGCCAGCCAGACCTACGGGGTCAGCCCGTCCACGGTGTTCCAGGCCTATTACCTGCTCGAACGCCGTGGCCTGATCCGCGCCCGGCCGCGCTCCGGCTATTTCGTCAACACCCATGCACCGAGCCCGTTCTCGGAGCCGGTGATCAGCAGCCACGTCAACGATTCCACCGAAGTCGACGTCAGCGAACTGGTGTTCTCGGTCCTCGATTCGATCAAGGACCCGAGTACCGTGCCGTTCGGTTCGGCGTTCCCCAGCCCGACCCTGTTCCCGTTGCAGCGCCTGTCGCGTTCGCTGGCCAGCGCGGCCCGCGAGATGGACCCGCGCATGGTCGTCACCGACATGTCGCCGGGCAATCCGCAACTGCGCCGGCAGATAGCCCTGCGCTACATGGTCGGCGGGCTGATGCTGCCGATGGAAGAACTGCTGATCACCAACGGCGCCCTTGAAGCGTTGAACCTGTGCCTGCAAGCCGTCACCGAACCGGGCGATCTGGTGGCCATCGAAGCCCCGGCGTTCTACGCCAGCCTGCAAGTGCTCGAACGGCTGAAACTCAAAGCCGTGGAAATTCCCGTGCACCCGCGCGATGGCATTGACCTCGGCGTACTTGCGCAAACCCTCGAACGCCATCCGATCAAGGCCTGCTGGTGCATGACCAGTTTCCAGAACCCGATGGGCGCAACCATGCCCGAGGCGAAGAAACAGGAACTGGTCGAACTGCTGCGCCGCCATCAGGTGCCGCTGATCGAAGACGACGTGTACGCCGAACTCTATTACGGCCAACAAGCACCGAAACCGGCCAAGGCGTTCGACACGGAAGGTCTGGTGATGCACTGCGGTTCATTCGCCAAAAGCCTCGCCCCCGGCTACCGCATCGGCTGGGTCGCTGCCGGGCGCTACGCGCAGAAGATCGAACGACTGAAACTGATGACATCTCTGTGTGCTTCGATGCCAGCGCAAGCGGCGATTGCCGACTACCTGCAACACGGCGGTTATGACCGGCACCTGCGCAAACTGCGTTACGCACTGGAAGAACAGCAGAGCGCGATGCTCGCGGCGATTGCCCGCTACTTCCCGGCGCAGACGCGGGTCAGCCAGCCGGCGGGCGGCTACTTCTTGTGGCTGGAACTGCCACCGCAAATGGATTCGCTGAAGTTGTTTCAGATGGCACTGGCGCAGGGGATCAGCATTGCGCCGGGGCCGATCTTTTCGCCGACGCAGCGCTTCAGGAATTGTATTCGGTTGAACTATGGCAGCCCTTGGACCGAGGATTCGGAAAAAGCCATGGAGACGTTAGGGCGGATTGTGCGGTCGTTCTGAAAGATTGTTGCTGACTGCACTGGCCCTATCGCTGGCAAGCCAGCTCCCACAGTGTTCTATGTCACCGCGTATGTTGTGTACGACACAGAAACCTGTGGGAGCTGGCTTGCCAGCGATGGGGCCGGATCAGGCAACACAAATCCCAACGATCAGCGCCCGCCACCCAAATCAACAAATGTCCCGGTCGCATAAGAAGCCTTATCCGACAACAACCAGACAATCGCCTCCGCCACTTCATCCGGGCGCCCGCCACGGGCCATCGGAATCGCCGACTCGAGCTTGCTGACCCGATCCGGATCGCCGCTCAAGGCGTGGAAATCGGTATAGATGTAACCCGGGCGCACCGCGTTGACGCGAATCCCCTCGCCCGCCACTTCTTTGGACAAGCCAATGGTGAAGGTGTCGAGCGCACCTTTGGAGGCCGCGTAATCGACGTATTCGTTGGGCGAACCGAGACGCGCGGCCACCGACGACACGTTGACGATGCTGCCACCCTGCCCGCCGTGCTTGGGCGACATGCGCAGGATCGCGTGTTTGGCGCAGAGAATCGGCGCCAGGACATTGGTTTTCATGATTTTGAGGATGCGGAATTCGGACATTTCGTCGACCCGCGATTTGTGTCCGACAGTGCCGGCGTTGTTCACCAGCGCGGTGACGCGGCCCAACTCGGTGTCGACCCGATGGAACAATGCGATCACTTCGTCTTCGATGCTGACGTCGGCACGCACGGCGATGGCCTGGGCGCCCAATGCGCGAACTTGCTCGAGCACGCTTTGCGCAGCTTGCTCATCCGACTGATAGTTGATGCAGATCCGATAACCTTGCTCGGCAGCCAACAGCGCCGTAGCGGCGCCAATCCCGCGCCCGCCACCGGTGATCACAATGACTTTATCCATGCTGGCCTTTCCCCCAAATGCACACGTAACAGTCGGGGGGAAGAATAACCGCCATTGGCGGGTTTTGCATGAGGTCTGTTGTGTCGGGCCGGACGCCTTCGCGAGCAGGTCGAATCGTCGCACCGTCGCTCCCACAGGGGTGTGCATTCCAAATGTGGGAGTGAGCTTGCTCGCGAAGAACGATAACGCGGTCGATCAGACCGCCGCTGACTGCTCACTGCGCGCAATATCCTGCATGAATTTTTCCGCCGGCATCGGATGCCCGAGCAGATAACCCTGCAACGAATCACAGCCCAGTTCAGTCAGAAACGCCTGCTGCACACCGGTCTCGACACCTTCAGCGACAATGCGCAAACCCAGTGCCTGCCCCAACGCGACAATCGCCGAGACAATCGCCGCATCATCGCTGTCATGCTCCAGATCGCGCACAAAACCGCGATCAATCTTCAGCTCATTGGCCGGCAACCGCTTGAGGTACATCAGGCTGGAATAACCGGTGCCGAAGTCATCGATCGACAGGTCGACGCCCATGTCCGACAGTTCCTGCAACACCATCATGCTCGCATCGGCATCGCTCATCGCTGTGGTTTCGGTGATTTCCAGGGTCAGGCTGTTGGCCGGCAAGTGGTGAGTAGCCAACGCCTTGGCCACGCTGCGCACCAGTCCCGTGTGGCAGAACTGCAACGCCGACAGATTCACCGCGATACGCCAATCGGTGTAACCGAGCACGTACCATTCGCGCATCTGGCGGCAGGCTTCGTTGAGCACCCAGTCGCCGATCGGGATGATCAGCCCGGATTTTTCGGCCAGGTCAATGAACTTGTCCGGCATCAGCATGCCGTGAATCGGGTGTTGCCAGCGCAACAGCGCTTCAGCCCCGACCGGGCGGCCGTTGGCGGCGTCGAACTTGGGTTGGTAATGCAAGCTGAACTGGCTGTGTTCCAGCGCCGCGCGCAGGTCCTGCAACAACTGCAACTGCTTGCGCGCGTTGTTGTTCATCGACGCATCGAAAAAGCTGTAACCGTTTTTGCCGCCGCCCTTGGCGTGGTACATCGCCGCGTCGGCGTTCATCAGCAGTTCCTGCGCGGTCTGGCCATTGCCCGGGTACAGGGCGATGCCGACGCTAGCGGATATCTGCAAGTCATGCTCGGCAACGCGGAATGATTGTGCGATCAGACCGACCTGACGCGCCGCCAGTCCCAGCGCATCATTGGGTTCGCTGAGGCGCACCAGTAACACGAATTCATCGCCACCGATCCGCGCCAGCGTGTCGAGGCTGCGCAAGTCTTCACGCAGACGCACGCCGACTTCGCGCAACAACTGATCACCCATGTGATGACCGAACGCATCATTAACCGGTTTGAAGCCGTCCAGATCGATGAACATCAAGGCAAAGCAGCCGCCCTGCTCGTTGACCTTTTTCATCGCCTGATTGATCCGGTCGTCGAGCAACATGCGATTCGGCAGGCCGGTCAGGGTGTCGTGCAGGGCCAACTGCGTGAGTTCACGGTTGGCGACGGTCAACGAATGCGCCAGATCGGCAGTGCGCGCTTCAAGCCGTGCGTCGAGGATCGAGGTGAGCAAGGCAATCGACAGCACCGCCAGCGTGGTGATCAGCACCAGGCTGTCGAGGCCGTTGCCCTTCAAACCGTTGACGGTGGCACCGCAGAAACTGCCGTCTGGAAATTGCGCGGCGGCCATGCCGGTGTAGTGCATACCGACAATGGCGATACCCATGATGACCGCTGCGCCGCCGCGAATCAGGCGCACATACGGCGAGTGCTTACGCAGGCGAAAGGCAATCCACAGCGCCGCTGCCGACGCGCCGACCGCAATCAGCAACGAAGCGCCGAACAGCGTCGGGTCGTAGTCGATCCCCGGCGTCATGCGCATCGCCGCCATGCCGGTGTAATGCATGGCACTGATCCCGGCGCCCATGATCAGCGCACCGAAGGCCAGTTGCAGAATCGGCAGTTTCGGCTGGCTGACCAGCCACAAGGCGAACCCGCAGGACAACACGGCAATCAACAGTGAGAGCGCGGTCAGGGTGATGTCGTAGCCAAGGTCGATCGGCAGTTTAAAGGCAAGCATGCCAATGAAATGCATCGACCAGACGCCGATGCCCATGGCAAACGCACCGCCGGCAGTCCAGAAATGCACCGCGCGGCCCTTGGCCGTGGCAATGCGACCGGTGAGGTCGAGCGCAGTGTAGGAAGCAAGAATCGCCACGCACAACGAAATAAAAACCAGGGTGGAGGAATAACTACCGATGAGCATGGGATTTCTCGTGGCCACCCAACGCGGACTGCGTCCATTCTCGGTCGGGCAAATGCGGCGATTGTACTGATTGCACAGAAGAACGCACTGACAAAGTGAGCAATTGGCCATCAAGCCGATGAAACGCTTGCTTGATTGTTCGGCAAGGCTCTGGAGTGGGCCTTTCTGCAGCTTGCGCAACTCACTGTGGGAGCGAGCCTGCTCGCGAATAGGCGCGTTGATCGTTCCCACGCTCCGCGTGGGAATGCAGCCCGGGACGCTCCGCGTCCCTTCAAAGCCAAACGCGGAGCGTCCGTTGAGGCATTCCCACGCAGAGCGTGGGAACGATCAGTGAAGCCAGCCTTCAGCGGGTGTTATCACTTACATCCAGTTGCCCATCCCAACCGCCGCCCAGCGCTGCGATGAGTTGCACGCTGGCAATCAAGCGGCTTTGCAGAATGTTCAGCACATTGCGCTCATTGCTCAACGCTGTCGCTTGCACCACCACCACATCGATATAGGCAATCAACCCGGCCTTATACTGGTTTTCCGTCAGGCGCAGGGAGTCGCGGGCCGCATCGAGGGCTTCCTGGCGCACCGCCGCTTCGTCTTCGTACACCTTGAGTTGCACCAGGTAGTTTTCCACCTCGCGGAAACCGTCGAGCACAGTCTGGCGGTACTTGGCCACGGTCTGGTCGTACACCGCTTCGGTGCGGTCGACTTCTGCCGAACGAATGCCACCGTCAAACAGCGGCAGCGCCAGTTTTGGCCCCACCGACCAGAAGCGGTTCGGCAGGCTGACCAGGTTCTGCGAGGTACTGCTGCTGTAACCGCCGCTCAGACTCAGGCTCAGGTCCGGGTAATACGCCGCTTTGGCCACGCCGATATTGGCGTTGGCGGCAATCACCGAACGCTCTGCCGAAGCGATGTCCGGACGCCGCTCAAGCAACTGCGAGGGCAGGCTCAACGGCACCTGCGGCAGCTTTGGAATGGTCTGTACTTCGGCAATGTTGAAGTCCGCCGGCGCCTGCCCGGTCAGCACGGCAATGGCGTTTTCGAACTGCGCGCGCTGCCAGATCAGGTCGACCAGATCAGCCTGGGTGCTTTTCAGTTGCGTCTGCGCCTGCGCCACTGCATCACGCCCGGAAACCCCGGCGCGGTACTGATTCTGGGTCATTTTCAGCGAACGTTCGTAAGCGGCAACCGTGGCTTCGAGCAGGCGTTTTTGCTGATCGATCACGCGCAGTTGCAGGTAGTTCTGCACCAACTCCGACTGCTGGCTCAGGCGCATGGCGGCCAGATCGGCAAAACTGGCCTGAGCACTGGCCTCATCGGCTTCCAGACCACGGCGCAATTTGCCCCAGACATCGGCTTCCCAACTGACGCCAAGTTCGGCGTTATAGGTGTCGCGGATGCCACTGGAGGAACTGCTCAGGCTCGAACTGCTGCTGCCGGTGCCCTGACTGGAGCGGGTCTTGCCCAGGCTCAAGTCTACTTTGGGATAAAACGCGCCACGGGCACTGCGCACCAAGGCCTGAGCCTGGCGGTACTGGGCTTCCGACTGCGCGACGGTCTGGTTGGAATTGTTGAGTTTTTCGATCAGCCCGTTTAGCTGCTGATCGCCATACAACTCCCACCACGCACCACGGGCCAGCGAGTCGCTCGGGTTGGCCTGGGTCCAGCCCGCGGCTTCCTTATACTGGGAGATTTCGGCCGTCTGCGGGCGTTGATAGTCCGGGCCGACGGCGCAGGCACTGAGCATCGCCACGCACAGTGACAGGCTCAGCAAGCGCGAGCCCCGAACAGTGGCCAGATTGATAAGCGAACGGTCAGTCATAGCGGAGTTTCCAGAGCGGCGTCAGTACGCACGCCACGCCATTTGTTGAAACGATGGCGCAGCTTGTCGAGATAGAGGTAAACCACAGGCGTGGTGTAAAGCGTCAGCACCTGACTGAAGATCAGCCCGCCGATGATGGTGAGGCCCAGCGGCTGGCGCATTTCCGTGCCCTCGGCCCGGCCGAGCAGCAATGGCAAGGCACCGAGAATAGCCGCCAGCGTAGTCATCAGGATCGGTCGTAGCCGTTGCAGACAGGCGCTGCGGATCGATTCCAGCGGGGTAAGGCCCTGATGCCGTTCCAGTTGCAGCGCAAGGTCGATCATCAGAATGGCGTTTTTCTTCACCACGCCAATCAGCAGGAACAGCCCGAGCAGCGAGATCAGGCTGAACTCGCCGCCCAGCGCATAGATCGACAGCAACGCACCGACACCGGCCGACGGCAGGGTCGACAGAATCGTCAGCGGATGGATGTAGCTTTCATACAGCACGCCCAGCACCAGATACACCGCCAGCAACGCGCCGAGAATCATGAACGGCTGGCTCTTCTGCGTCGCGGCGAAGGCATCGGCAGTGCCGGCCATTTTCGCGATGACATCTTCCGGCAGGCCGAGCTTGGCAATCGCCCGCTCGATCGCGGCACTGCCCTGCTCCACCGTCACGCCTTCGGCCATGTCGAAGGAAATGTCTTCGGAGGCGAACTGGCCTTCGTGGCTGACGCGGTCGTCTTCCAGGCTGTTTTCGTAATGAGCGAACGTCGACAGCGGCACCCGCGCACCGTCAGCGGTGATCACCTGCACTTGCTTGAGCGTCACCGGATCCTGGGCGTATTTCGGATTGACCTCCATCACCACCTGATACTGGTTGAGGCTGTCGTAGATCGTCGAGATCTGCCGCTGGCTGTAGGCGTTGTTCAGCACCGCCGTGACCATGTTCATGTCGACACCGAGGCGTTTGGCCTGGTCGCGGTCAACAATCAGCGTCACTTGTTGCGCCCCGGCGCCTTCTCGGGCATCAATGGCGGTCAGTTCGGGCAGGGCTCGCAATGCCGCGACCACTTTCGGGAACCATTTACGCAACTCGCCGAGGTCGGCGCTTTGCAGGATGTAGCTGTATTGCGAACTGGTCTGCTCGCGACCGCCGCCAAATTGCAGATCCTGGTCGGCCATCAGCATCAACTGCGCACCGGGCACTTTGGGCATTTCCTTACGCAGACGCTCGATGACTTTCTGTGCCGACAGTTGCCGCTCCTTGATCGGTTTTAGACGCACAATCATGAACGCGTTGTTGGTGCCGTTGCTGCCGCCAATGAACCCGGCGACGCTTTCCACTGCTTCGTCCTTGAGCACCGCGCGGCGGAAGATTTCCATTTTCGGCTGCATCACGCTGAACGACAGGCCGTCGTCGCCGCGCACAAAACCGATCAACTGGCCGGTGTCCTGCTGCGGCATGAATGTTTTCGGCACCACTACGTACAGCGCGACGTTGACGCCGACGGTGATCAGCAGGCTGAGCAACGTCAAGCGGCGGTGACGCAACACCCAATCGAGGCTGGTGGCGTACTTGCCGACCATCCAGTCGTTGGTGCGGCGGCTCCAGCGTTGCAGGCGATTTTCCTGCCCCGGCGTGTGCGGCTTGAGCCAACGGGCGCAAAGCATCGGCGTCAACGTCAGCGAAACCACCAGCGATACGACGATGGCCGCCGCCAGGGTGATGGAAAATTCGCGAAACAGACTCTCGACAATCCCGCCCATAAACAGGATCGAGAGGAACACTGCGACCAGCGAAACGTTCATCGACAGCAAGGTAAAACCGACTTCCTTGGCCCCGAGGTACGCGGCCTGCATCGGTTTGACGCCTTCGTCGATGTGCCGCGAGATGTTCTCCAGCACCACGATGGCGTCGTCCACCACCAATCCTGTAGCGAGGATCAGCGCCATGAGCGAGAGGTTGTTCAGCGAGAAACCGTAGAGGTACATCACCGCAAAGGTGCCAACCAGCGACACCGGCACGGCCAGTGTCGGAATCAGCGAGGCGCGGAAGTTACCGAGGAACAGGAATACCACCAGAATCACCAGCGCCACGGCAATCAGCAAGGTCATCTCGGCTTCATGCAGCGTCGCCTTGATCACCGGCGAGCGGTCCATGGCCAGATTCAGCTTTACGCTGGCCGGCAACACCGCTTGCAAAGCCGGCAGTTGCGCCTTGATCTCGTTGACCGTCTCGATGATGTTGGCGCCAGCCTGGCGGTTGATCACCAGCAGCACCGCCGCGTCATCGTTGAAGAAGCCGCTGTTGTAGCGGTCTTCAACGCCGTCGCTGACCTTGGCCACGTCCTTGAGGCGCAGCGCGGCGCCGTCGGCGTAGTGGATGATCAGTGACTCGTAATCCTTGGCTTTCTCCAACTGGTCATTGGCCTGGATCTGCCACAGGCGTTGACCGTCCTCGACCGAACCCTTCGGCCGGCGTACGTTGGCATCGGCGATGGTCTTGCGCACATCGTCGAGCGCTACACCGTACTGGTTCAGCGCCTGCGGTTCGAGCTCGATGCGCACCGCCGGCAGCGAACTGCCGCCGATCTGCACTTCACCGACGCCCTGCACTTGCGACAGGCTCTGGGACAGAATGGTCGAGGCCAGATCGTAGAGCTGGCCTTTTTCCAGCACATCGGAGGTCAGCGACAGCACCATGATCGGTGCCTGCGACGGGTTGACCTTCTTGTAGGTCGGCATACTGCGCATGCCGCTTGGCAACAGATTGCGCGAAGCGTTGATTGCCGCCTGCACTTCCCGCGCGGCACCGTTGATGTCGCGGTCGAGATCAAATTGCAGAATGACCCGGGTCGAACCCTGACTGGAGCGGCTGCTCATGGTGTTGACGCCGGCGATTGCGCCGAAGGAACGCTCCAGCGGTGTGGCCACGGTGGACGCCATGACCTCCGGGCTCGCGCCGGGAAGGCTCGCCTGCACGACGATCACCGGGAAATCCATTTGCGGCAGTGGCGAAACCGGCAGCAGGCCGAAGCTGACACCGCCGAGCAGCATGATCGCCAGGCTCAGCAGCATTGTGGCGACCGGGCGCTTGATGAAAGGACCGGAGAGGTTCATTGACCGCGATCCCCAACGTCACACCAATCCCCTGTAGGAGTGAGCCTGCTTGCGATAGCGGTGTGTCTGTTTACATTGATGTTGCAGGTGCCGGCCTCATCGCGAGCAGGCTCACTCCTACAGGGGTTATGTGTTCGGACAGTCATACCGACACCTCTTCGGCATCCGCATTAGTCTTGCCAAAGCGCCGGCCGAGGCGGTCGAAATACAGGTAGATCACTGGCGTGGTGAACAGCGTCAGCACCTGGCTGACCAGCAAACCGCCGACCATCACCAGACCCAGCGGCTGACGCAATTCAGCACCTGAGCCCGTGGCGAGCATCAACGGCACCGCACCAAACAGCGCCGCCAGCGTGGTCATCAGAATCGGCCGGAAGCGCAACAGCGCCGCCTGATAGATCGCCTGTTCCGGCGCCATGCCTTGCGTGCGCTCAGCATCGAGGGCGAAGTCGATCATCATGATCGCGTTTTTCTTGACGATACCGATCAGCAAGATGATGCCGATGATCGCGATCATGCCCAGATCATTGCCGCTGAGCAGCAACGCCAGCAAAGCACCGACGGCCGCCGACGGCAAGGTCGAGAGAATGGTGATCGGGTGAATGTAGCTCTCGTACAGCACGCCCAGCACGATGTACATGGTCACCACGGCCGCCAGAATCAGCAGCAAGGTGCTCGACAGCGAAGCCTGGAACGCTTCGGCCGCGCCCTGGAACTGGGTCTGCACGCCGACCGGCATGCCGATGTCCTTCTGCACCTGTTCGATGATGTCGACCGCATGCCCCAGCGCCACACCGGGCGCGAGGTTGAACGACATCATTACCGCCGGGAACTGGCCAATATGGGTGATCGCCAGTTGCGCCTGACGCTCCTCGATATGAGCCAGACTCGACAGGCGTACCTGCGCGTCATCGGTGGTCTTGACGTGAATCTGGTCCAGCGCCTGCGGGCCGATCTTCTCTCCGGCCTGGGCTTGCAGCACCACGCGGTACTGGCTCGCCTGGGTGTAAATAGTCGAGATCTGCCGCTGGCCAAAAGCGTCATAGAGCGCATCGGTGATGTTCGCCACCGAAACACCAAGGCGTGAGGCGGCATCGCGATCGATCACCAGATAAACCTGCAGGCCCTTGTCCTGCAAATCACTGGCAACGTCAGTCAGTTCCGGCCGCTGGGCTAGCGCTTCGACCAGTCGCCCGCTCCACTGGCTGAGCAGTTCGGAATCCGGCGAGGACATGCTGAACTGATACTGGGTCCGGCTGACACGGTCTTCGATGGTCAGGTCCTGCACCGGCTGCATGAACAGGCGGATGCCGACCAGTTTGTCCAATTGCGGTTGCAGGCGCGCAATCACTTCAGTGGCGCTTAGATCGCGATCGCCATGGGGCTTGAGGTTGATCAGCAAGCGGCCGCTGTTGAGCGTGGCGTTATCGCCGTCGACACCGATGTAAGACGACAGGCTCTGCACCGCCGGATCTTCAAGAATGATTTTCGCCAGTTGCTGCTGACGCTCGCCCATCGCCGCGAAGGAAATCGATTGCGGCGCTTCGGAGATGCCCTGAATCACCCCGGTGTCCTGCACCGGGAAGAAGCCTTTCGGCACAACCATGTAAAGGAATACGGTCAACCCCAGCGTAGCGATGGCCACCAGTAAGGTCAGTGGCTGGTGCTTGAGTACCCAGCGCAGCATCCGCCCGTACTCGGCAATCATCCAGTCAATCACCGCGCCACTGGCCCGATAGAAACGGCCCTGCTCGTGTTCTTCCGGTTCGCGTTTGAGCAGACGCGCGCACATCATCGGCGTCAGGGTCAGCGAGACCACCAGCGAAATCAGGATCGCCACGGCCAGGGTGATGGCAAACTCGCGGAACAGCCGCCCGACCACGTCGGCCATGAACAACAGCGGAATCAATACTGCGATCAGCGACAGGGTCAGGGAAATCAGGGTGAAACCAATTTGCTTGGCACCTTTGAGCGCGGCCTGCATCGGGCTGTCGCCCTCTTCGATGAAACGCGCAATGTTCTCGAGCATGACGATGGCATCATCGACCACAAAACCGGTGGCAATGGTCAGCGCCATCAAGGTCAGGTTGTTGACCGAGAAGCCGGCCAGATACATCACGCCGAAAGTGCCGATCAGCGACAGAGGCACCGCCACCGACGGAATGATCGTGGCACTGGCGCGCCGCAGGAACAGAAACGTCACCATCACCACCAGGGCGATGGCGATCAGCAATTCGTGTTGCACGTCAGTGACCGAGGCGCGGATGGTCTGCGTGCGATCCGTCAGCACCGTCACTTCGAGGCCGGCCGGCAGGTTGTCGGTGATGCTCGGCAGCAGCGCCTTGATGCGGTCGACCACTTCAATGACGTTGGCACCCGGCTGACGCTGGATGTTCAGCAATACCGCCTGATTCTGGTTGGCCCACGCAGCGAGACGTTCGTTCTCGGCGCCATCGACAATTTCCGCCACGTCCTTGAGCCGCAACGGCGCGCCGTTCTTGTAGGCGAGGATCAGGTTGGCGTAATCCTTGGGCGAGGTCAGTTGGTCGTTGGCGTCGAGCATCGACACCCGCGTCGGGCCGTCAAAGTTGCCCTTCGGCTGGTTGACGTTGGAAGCACTGATCAAGGTGCGCACGTCCGCCAGGTTCAAGCTGTTGGCCGCCAACGCTTCCGGGTTGACCTTGATGCGCACGGCCTGACGCTGGCCGCCGGCAATGCTGACCATGCCGACGCCGCTGATCTGGGCGATTTTCTGCGCCATGCGCGTATCGACCAGGTCATTGAGCTTGGGCAGCAGCATGGTTTTCGAGGTAATCGCCAGGGTCAGGACCGGGGTGTCCGCCGGGTTGACCTTGTTGTACACCGGCGGTGCCGGCAAATCGGTCGGCAGCAGGTTGGTCGCGGCGTTGATCGCGGCTTGCACCTGCTGTTCGGCGACGTCCATGTTGATGTCGAGGCTGAAACGCAGGGTCAGCACCGACGCACCGCCGGAACTGGTCGAGGCCATTTGCGTCAAGCCCGGCATCTGCCCGAACTGCCGCTCAAGCGGTGCAGTCACGGCACTGGTCATCACATCAGGGCTGGCGCCGGGATACAAGGTCATGACGCGGATGGTCGGGTAATCAACCTGTGGCAGCGCCGACACCGGCAGCAGGCGGTAAGCGATCAGGCCGGCCAGAACAATGGCCAGCATGCTCAGGGTGGTGGCTACCGGTCGGAGGATGAACAGCCGCGAAATGTTCATGCGCCCTTCTTGGCCTTGTCGGTGACAGCAGCGTCAGTCGGGGTGGCGGCAGATTTGCCTTGCAGGTGTTCGGTCGGGGTGGTCGGCACTTGATTGCTGTCGTTGACCACTTCCACTTCACTGCCCTCCTTCAGACGGTCAGTACCTTCCAGCACCACGCGGTCGCCGGCAGCCAGGCCTTCGGTGACCACGGTGTTTTCGCCATCACTGGCGCCGATCTTCAATTGGCGAATGGTGACTTTCTTGTCGCCATCCAGTGCATAGACGAAGGTGCCGTTGGTGCCGAACTGGATGGCCGCCGACGGTGCCAGCACCACGCCTTTCAGAGTGTCAGCGAGCAAGTGAACGTTGACGAACTGGTTGGGGAACAGCGCCTGATCACGGTTATCGTAGCGGGCCTTGAACTTCAAGGTGCCGGTGGCAACGTCGATCTGGTTGTCGAGGCTTTGCAGAACGCCGGTGGCTTGCAGTTTGCTGTCGCCGCGGTCCCACGCCTCCGCCGGCAGCTTGGCGCCGCTGCGATAGCGGGCGAGCACGGTTTCCAGGCTGTTTTCCGGCAAGGTGAAAGCCACACTGATCGGTTGCGTCTGGGTGATCACCGCGAGGGACGTGGTGTCGTTGGCGGTCACCAGGTTGCCGACGTCGACCTGGCGCAGGCCGACACGACCGGCAATCGGCGCGCGGATCTTGGTGAATTCGAGATTGAGCTTGGCGTCGTTGACTGCGGCCTGGTTGGTCTTGACCGTGCCCAGATACTGACCGACCAGCGCTTCGGCGGTGTCCAGCGTCTGTTTGGCGATGCTGTCCTCTTTGTACAAACCGCGATAACGCTCGACGTCGACCTGAGCGTTTTTCAGTTGTGCCTGATTCTGCAGCAGAGTGCCTTCGGCTTGCAGCAAGGCGTTCTGGTACGGGCGTGGGTCGATCTCGGCCAACAGGTCACCGGCCTTGACCATCTGCCCTTCTTCGAAATTGATCTTGACCAGCTCGCCGCCCACCCGGCTGCGCACATTGATGGTGTTGAGCGCGGTCACCGTGCCCAGCGCCTTGTAGTACAGCGGGAAGTCGCCAGTAACCGCCGGCGCCACGCGCACCGGAATCGGCCCGGTGCCGCCTCCGAAGCCCGGCCGCATCATCCCCGAACGCCCGGTGTGCCCGGCCGCCGCCTTGTCAGCGCCCTCTTTGTGGGCTGAACCGGCGGGCCAGAATTTCCAGCACAGGACGGCGATCACCAACAAGACCAGCAGGCTGATCAGCCAGCGACGGGAGTTACGAGGGGACGATTGCATGGAGTCATTAACCATTGGGCGCGTGGGCTTCTTTTACGGGAGGCTGAACGATAAGCACTGGTGGGGAATTAGCAAAGCAGCTTTACCGGCAATTTACTTACACCTTACGTTTCAAGGTGTGAGGCAAAACACTGATACACAAATGAAAACGGCCTGGACAGGGCCAGGCCGTTAACAATTGTAAAAGCGCTTACTTGAGAACGGACAGTGCCGCTTCGTAGTTAGGCTCTTCAGCGATTTCCTTGACCAGTTCGCTGTGCAGGACGTTGTCGTTTTCGTCCAGCACCACAACGGCGCGAGCGGTCAGGCCTTTCAGCGGGCCGTCGGCGATGGCTACGCCGTAGTTCTCGATGAACTCGGCACCGCGCAGGGTCGACAGGTTTTGGACGTTTTCCAGACCTTCGGCGCCGCAGAAACGCGCTTGGGCGAACGGCAGGTCAGCCGAGATGCACAGCACCACGGTGTTGGCGATGTCGTTGGCCTGAGCGTTGAACTTGCGCACGGAAGTGGCGCAGGTCGGGGTGTCGACGCTTGGGAAGATGTTCAGCACTTTGCGCTTGCCGGCGAAGTCTTTCAGGGTGACGTCGGACAGATTGCCGGCAACCAGAGAAAAGGCTGGCGCCTTGGAACCGGCTTGTGGCAACTGGCCGTTGACTTGAACCGGATTGCCTTTAAGGGTGACTTGAGCCATGACTTGAGTCCTTCTGATGTTTTGATTGGAAAGCATGCAAGAGGCCGAAGTTAACCACGAAATGGTCCGACGACCTATGCCCTGTTTGGAAATTGTTGGGTGCCTGCGCGAAAAATTGTATACAAAACCACAACCATCCCCCTGTAGGAGTGAGCCTGCTCGCGATAGCGGTGTGTCATATACGCAAATGTTGAATGACACATCGCTATCGCGAGCAGGCTCACTCCTACAATTAGATCTGCGGTGTGAAAAATTCTCCGCACTTTTACCAGAGACCCTGTCGATTCAAGTGTGGCCCGTTCGACTAAGCAATGAATCCCACCAAACTCACGGAGTAACCGCCATGCGCTTCATGATCCTTGTCAAAGCCAGCGCCGATTCGGAAGCCGGCATCATGCCCAGCGAAGAACTGATCACCGCGATGGGCAACTTCAACGAAGAACTGGTCAAGGCCGGCATCCTGATCGATTGCGATGGCCTGCACCCGAGCAGCAAAGGTGCTCGCGTGCATTTCTCCGGTGACAAACGCACGGTCATCGACGGGCCGTTCATCGAGACCAAAGAACTGGTAGCGGGTTACTGGATCTGGGAAGTGAAATCAAAAGAAGAAGCCATCGAATGGGTCAAGCGCTGCCCCAACCCAATGTCAGGCGATTCTGATATTGAAATCCGCCAGATATTTTCTGCAGAAGACTTCGGCGCCGAATTCACCCCTGAAGCGCGAGAACAGGAAGAGCGTGTCCGCGAACAGGCCAAGAAAAACGGCTAAACCGGATATCACATGTCGGAGCTGCCGAAGGCTGCGATCTTTTGATCTTGAAAAGCAAAGTCAAAAGATCACAGCCTCGTTTCACTCGACACCTGCAGAATCGTCAGTCGGGCATCGATCGAATGATGTCGGCCAGATCATCCTTGGTTATTTCATTCGCCTTGATAGCTGCGGCGACATCTGTTTTGGAAAGCGGAAAACGTTTGAAAATTTCTTTCAAGGTTTCCTCATTAACATTGGCCAGCCAGAGCGGATCGATAAATGAGCCGCCATACTCAGGCTTCGTGGGTACTTCTTCGTGTGCAATTGCACCTTTATGGTTGAGATACACAACATAACGGTCGTGCCCTTCAGGAAAGCTTTTATCGTGATAAAGCGTGGTACCCAAAGGCAGGACATAGTAGTTCTCGTCGCCATTTGGACCTTCAATCAGTAATGGCTCTTTGGTTTTGATCATTTTCATATCCTGCCCTTTCCCGATATCACCAAAAATCAGAAAAGCCAAAAAAAACGCATTGACGGATAAAACTGCCACCAGCCATAGGCTAATCCGCCTTTTCGTAGTCATTTTTCTTATCAAGCCTTTGCTCCTGCAATTTTCACAGTTATGCCCAACCGTCTTTCAAGGGACGCTCTGCGTTCCAGCTTGCGAATTTGGCGCAGAGCGTCAAGGGCTGCATTCCAGTACAGAGCGTGGGAACGATCAATCAAGAGCGATCAGCTCTTGAGTTCGACGT
The DNA here is from genome assembly GCF_024748675.1 of Pseudomonas sp. B21-041. Lineage (NCBI taxonomy): Bacteria > Pseudomonadati > Pseudomonadota > Gammaproteobacteria > Pseudomonadales > Pseudomonadaceae > Pseudomonas > Pseudomonas sp. B21-041. The sequence continues at coordinate 2,958,343 of NZ_CP087175.1, read as the reverse complement.
GATCCAAGGCTTGATTCACCGCGAGTTCCCCCAACATGACGACCTGTGCGATCCCCAATGCAGTCTTGCGCTGCGAGGTTTCCAGCGAGGCGGCAAAGTTCATCAGCATTTCACTGGCCGAGCCTAGGGTTTCGCTGGCGTTGGCGAGCAGGGATTCAGTGTTGTACCTGGGATTGGCGAGGTACATGGGTTCCGGCTCGTTGGCGCTGGACATGATATGGGCGCTGGGGTTGAGGTAGAAATCGAGCGCGCGGTCGGCGGCTTCGTGAAGTTTTTTACTGTCGACTGAGGCGTAGGGGGATGTGGTGTCGGCGTCTGATTCTGGGGGATTGGGTGTTGGCTTTTTCATAGTTTTTTCTCTATCCGAACGGTGGAGCTGGTCCATTCGGCTTCCGGTCGAATGGGTGGCAGCTGTACGCAGGCTGGAAACCCGGGGGACAGAGAAACCCGGACGACCCGAAGGTCCCCCACGCACAGCCGCCATAACTAAGTACGCACCAAAAAAGGTGCGCAAGCATACGTCATGAACGGTGCTGTTGCGTTCAGTTTTCCCCCGGGGTTTCCAGTCCCGGTCGCTGATTTGGCAGCGACGAACACAGGCTAGAGACCCGACGTCCGACGGACAACCTGAAAACCTTGTGGGAACGTTCCGCAAATTCCAAACAACGTTTAAACATCCCGAATTGAAATACGCATATGTAGTAGCGGCCGAAGGCTCGAGCCGCGATCGGACGAACCTTTGATTTTGCATTTAAAAAACACGATCAAAAGATCGCAAACTCTTGTCACTCGCCAGCTCTTGTTGCCAGTGCGCCGTCCGCTTGCAGGTTCAGTTGGCGGGTGATGCCCGGCAACGGCGGCAACCCGTACTGCCGCTGGTTTGTCGGCCAATAAGCAACAGCTGAGGACTTTTCCACTCGAAACAGGTAGGGTGCGCAAAATCAAAGTGCCATCACTGGACCGCGTCGCAGGTTTTCATGGAGTTGTACACGCAATGAGTTGCTGGACCGTCCTTGGCCTTACGGCCGACGCCGATACGCGCAGTATCAAACGCCAATACGCTGCCCTGCTCAAACAGACCCGTCCGGACGAAGACGCCGAGGGCTTCCAGCGCCTGCGTGACGCCTATGAGCAAGCCCTGAATTACAAGGAATGGGCGCAGGCCAGCGAGGACCACGGGGCTGATGAAGACGCCTGGGATTTGACCGGTCTGACCGTAGTCGAAGTCGATGCCTTGCAGCAGGCGACGCGCTCGCTGGCCGACTCCAGCCTTGCACAATTGCAACAGCGCCATGCCCTCGCCGTTGAGCAGGGTTGCGCGCATATCCTCGAAGAGACCCTGCTGCAGCATTGCATCGAGCACCCGGATACATCGGCGCCGATGGTCGATTGGGCGGTGCAGACGTATCACTGGTTCAGTGCCTGGCAGCGGCTGGAACTGGACGAGGAATCCATCGAACATTTGCTCGATCACCAGCGGGAACGCATGACTCGACCGCTGCGTGATGCCCTCGAACGTGAGGACAGTGCGGCCTTTTTGCAGGCCTACGCACAGTGCGCGCAATACCTCTGGCTCGACGCTGAAGTGCACCGGCAGTGGTTCAACCTGTTCCTCAGTCGATTGCTACTGGACTGCGAATACTGGTCTTCCGCTATTTTCGAACAGGTCTGCGCGGGCCAGGGCTGGCATTCCGGCCCGGCCAACCGTTGCCCGAAAGATGAATGGAAACGTCTGGTCGCGCGCCATGAGGCTCCGATTTTTATCGCGCAACAGCGTCAACTCGCCGAAGAGCCGCCCGCCACCGCCGAACACCGCGCCGCCCGCCTGCTGCTCGGTACTGGCCCGTTCAGCCAGCGTCGAGCATTGGCCCGGCGCCTGCGTGAGAAAGATTGGGAGCATTGCCGACATTTGAGTTCGGCGCTGTATGCCAATCATCCGAAGGTCTGCGCGGAATTGCCCGGTGGCACCGCGTTTTTCTGGCGCGACTGGGAACTGAAACGCGGCGAATGGCCGACCTACGTTGGCGTGGTGCTGGCCTGCCTGATCGGTGCATTTACTCATTTCACCCCGCTGGGGCTGCGCGTCACCGGGCTGATCAATATCGTCATGACCTCAACAATCGTGTTTGGCGTGATCGCTGCGGGCATCAACTGGCTGACGCACGAACTGGCGCACACCCATTGGCTGCTGGATGACCGCCTCAGCGCGCGGTTCTGGCCGGGTTTTGCCAAGGACGCTGCGCCGTTCGGCGTACTGCGCGATCTGATTCCCTGCGCATTGATGGTGGCCGGGCTCACCTGGTTTTTCGGCCCCATCGCTGGCGTCGTCTATGCCGCGACACTGGCCTGCGTGGGTTTGATCCGTCGCCGTCAGGTCAAACCACACACGTCCTGGGAAAAGACCAACCTGCCGGTGAAAATCGGCCTGACGCTACTCGGCGTTGTCACCCTGGTGCTGGTACTGGGTGTGTTCAAAGTGGCCGCCAGCCAAGGCACGGTCAATCGCAATCAGGGCCTGCAACCCTGGGCCGAGCGTTTGTGTAGCCGGTTGCCAGCGAGTTCTTTCGATTGCGGCGCTCCGGCCACCCGCGAGCAGTGGTATCCCGCGGAGGCACGGCCATGACGTCGAGATTCATGTTTGTCAGCGGCGTAGTGGTCGTTCTGGTGGTGATGGGGCTGTCGAGCGCGACCCGACCGTTCCTGAAGCTCGACCTGTGGCTTGATCAGCGCGACTCAGTGGTGACCGCACAGGCCAACGCGTTGAGTCCGATCATTGCCTGCGTCAACCGTGTCGATGTGCACTGGCGCAACGCCTACGACAAATTCGAGCGTCCGCGACCAGCAGGTAATGCATTCGATAGTTATCTTGCTGAGGCTCGGGATTTCGACAACACGGATGCGTACACCGTGCATGACATCCAAAAGGATCTCTGCCTCAGTCATATCAACGAAAAACTCGAACTCTTGGCCTATCAGCCAGTGCTTTCGCAAAAAGTCCGTGACTACGCGCAAGCACTGCAGGGCGCGGCGGTGATCTTTACGCCGGAGCGACTCGACAGAAGTGCGAACTTTTATGCCACGCCGCTCGCCCGGTTGTCACAGGGCTCGGGGCAAATCCAGGCCGCCAGCAATGCCTACATCAACGCATCGACAGCCTTGCGAGAGGAACTGCTGCCACTTGATGTGGCACAGCGCTCCGAGCAGCTCAAGCTGCTGGAAGCGCGGGTGGGCAGGGAGATTCATTGGTCTCTGCTGGCGTACATGATGCAAGCCCGGGAGACATTGGAGCTGCTCGAAGACGGGATGAAACACCGCACCCTGACCCCGCAAGCCGTGGCCGATACCACCGCCGATCTGCAACAGGCGTGGAATCGTCGCGCGCCCTTCATCGCTCTTCGCGAGGGTGGATTTCGAAACAAGGACGATGACGCGCGGGAGCTGTGGCGGCACATCAGTGCGCCAGCGCAAAGCTATCTCGACGCGCTGAACACCCTGCATAAGGACTGGCAGAACCACGCCGAACCGCAACGCTTGAGCGACGATTACTACGCCGTCACCCATGGCTACGACGCCCTACTCAGCCAATACAACCGCCAGGCACGCGCCAATTTCTGAGGGTGTGCACAGGCCGGACGGTCCTCGCGGACAATCCGGCCTCGTGCGCTTACTTGGCTTTCTTGAGCTTCAGATACGACTGACGCAGGTCTGAGGCCCAGCCATCAATGACGGGTTTGACGTCATTGGTGCTCATTGCCTGCGAATCATTTTCCAGTGGCTTGCCGGTGCCTTTGCGCACCACTTGCGCGACGACCTTGTTATTCGCGCCATCGAGGAACACCGCTTCGGTGGCCAACGTAGTTTCCTGATCACGAATACCGCTGGCGGTGCTGACCGCAGCGGCGACCAACGCAATCGGAATTACCTCGTAAGCATGCAGGCCTTCGGTGGAGCTGCTCACGGCGGTGATTGCCGCACGCACCACAATCACGCCCGGGCCAGGACCGGTGGCCAACGGCAAGTCTTTGCCGATCTCACGCTTGAGCGCCTGATCGTAGTAGGAAGTGATGCCATTGAGGGTTTGCTGGGAGATTTTCGCGGTCGGTTGCGGTTTCGGGTAGAGCTGAGTCGGCTCGATGTACACACTGGTGAATTTCCTGACGTCGACCTTCGGATCGATCCAGCGCATCACCTCGGCACCGGACGGGGATTTGGCCTCCTTGAGCTGGCTGTAGTCTTTGAGGAATCCTGAGTACTCTTTCGGGTCGACGGTTTTGCTGGAACAACCCACCATTGCGACGGTGGCAATGCACAGAGTGCCCATCATCACTGCTAGCTTCATGCTGTAACTCCTGTCAGAAGGCCGAAAAACTTTGCCCGGGGGAATTACAGGTATAGCTAAAACTTCAGTAATTGCGATTGCACAGCACAATATTCACGCAAGGCTGCGCGGAGGATCACAAGCGTCATTTGAAAGACGTCGAGCATCCGGCAACGCTGCATCGAGCTCTTGGCCATTGGTGAGCTTCAAGAATCCGCTGCACTGGAACAAGCTGAGCTAGAACGCCCGCAAGTGCTGTTGCAGGGCTGGAAGAAGATGAACATGGGCGATCCGGCGCTTAAGTGACCGGCTGGAAATTGTCTTCCCTCACCCTAGCCCTCTCCCAGAGGGAGAGGGGACCGATTGGGGGATATTCAAGAGTTCCGCCGACTTGAGCGAGTGCCTTTGAATCCATAATCGACTCGGTCTTTCACGTCGGTGCAGGACGCCAGACAACTCGGTCAGTCCCCTCTTTCAGAGGTAAATAGAGGGGACCGATTCGGGATGATTCGAGAGATACACCGACGTGACCGGTTGGCTTTGAATCCATAATCGACTCGGTCTTCCACGTCGGTGCAGGACGCCAGACACCTCGGTCAGTCCCCTCTTTCAGAGGTAAATAGAGGGGACCGATTCGGGATGATTCGAGAGATACACCGACGTGACCGATTGCCTTTGAATCCATAATCGACTCGGTCTTTCACGTCGGTGCAGGACGCCAGACACCTCGGTCAGTCCCCTCTTTCAGAGGTAAATAGAGGGGACCGATTCGGGATGATTCGAGAGATACACCGACGTGACCGATTGCCTTTGAATCCATAATCGACTCGGTCTTTCACGTCGGTGCAGGACGCCAGACACCTCGGTCAGTCCCCTCTTTCAGAGGTAGATAGAGGGGACGATTGGGGGAGATTCGAGAGATACACCGACGTGACCGATTGGCTTTGAATCCATAATCGACTCGGTCTTCCACGTCGGTGCAGGACGCCATACACCTCGGTCAGTCCCCTCTCCCTCCGGGAGAGGGTTAGGGTGAGGGGCTTTTCAGGGGTTCACCCCGTTACCAGGACGAAGTCTCACCACTGCGCAACGCCATCTCCCGCCGACTGTTGATGTGCATCGCCTTGATCAAGGACACCGTGCCCACCAGCAAAATCGCCGCCCCCAACAGGAAGTCGATGTTGTACAGCTGGAAGTCCTGCACCGGCCCGATCAGCAGCACCCGCACGATCGCGGCGCCCAACAGCGTGGCAAGGAAGTCGATCCCCGGTTCATTGCGGTAAAACACCAGCAGTAACGGCAGGCACAACACCAACAGCAGCAACAACACCACCACCTTGAACGAACCTTTGCGCTCGACGCTGAAGGCACATTCGTGCGGCCCGTACGCCTTGTAATCCTCGTCGCGGATCATCGAGGTTTTCTCGTTGATGTAGTCGACGCGGTTGTACTTCTGGATCGGCGTGAAAGTGTTGGACATCTCCATCAACGTGGTGATGTTCTTGAAGCGCAGGTCGATGCGCTCGCTACCCTTGAGGTAATAAAGCACCGGCTTATAGCCGTAGCGATAGCTGTCGAAAGGGAATTCGGTGACCTGACCCTGGACACCGATCGGCCGTGGTTCAAGTTCGGCGTAGGCACTTTTATTGGTGGCGGAAAGGTTGCGGCTCAGCGGCTGCACCTTGACCTGCTCAAGGAAGATCGGCGTGACGCCGTAGGACCATTGCAACGGTTCCAGACGCAGACGCAGTTCGTTGCGGCTGAGGTCGTAACGGTTGAAGGTGCGTTCCGAAACCACCAGGGAACCGCTGAGCATGAACTCGCCGCGCAGGTTGTTGGTGACGCGCAAGGTCAGTTGGTCCTTGCCCAGCAACGCCGCTTCCGTGGATGGCGGCGTGCCGCACCACGCGGTGCTTTCGCCGACACCGCCGAGTTGGCCGTCGCGGTTTTCCTTGAATACATAAAAGTAACTGGCCCACAGCGTCACCATTAACAGCAACGCTGTGAGGCCGAGGATTTTTTTGCCCGGACTCACTGATCAGACTCCCTTCTTCGGTTCCATCGTCCAGCCGAAAACCCGCTGGCGACGGCGACTCTACCAAAAGGCCACCACTCACCCAAGGGAAAATGCCCGATTCAGGAGGTTTCTAGGGGTTTCCCCGGTGGTAAAAGCCAGATCAAAAGATCGCAGCCTGCGGCAGCTCCTACAGTTGAACTCATGTAGGAGCTGCCGCAGGCTGCGATCTTTTCAAGCGTCAGCGCCGCCGGAACAGCGGGCGTGGTTCGATGACTGAGCGGCCGTAGAGCACGCTCATTCCGGCCAATCCTTTCAGCGCATCCTCAGCCGATTTGTCCTCACGCACCGCAAAACTGTCGAACCCGCACTGGCGCATATGGCTGAGCTGATCACGCAACACGTCGCCAATCGCGCGCAACTCCCCTGCCCAGCCGAACCGGCTGCGCAGCAGATAAGCCTGGCTGTAAGCACGCCCGTCGCGAAAACTCGGAAAATCCAGGGCGATCAGTGGCAACGAGGCCAACCACGGCACCAGGCTTTCAACCTCATCGTCCGGGCCAAGCCACACCGCATGAGTCGACGGTGATTCCAACCAGTGCGTCAGCGGCAACATCAGCAAACCTGCAGGCCTTGGCGTCGATGGCTCACGCACTAGCGTCCACGGATCGTCCGTCACTATTCGCGCTACGCCCTGCTCCAGCCGCAACAAATTATTCATACCGCCTCCAGCGTTTTCGGATAAACCCGCTCTTTGAACGGCTCCAGGCCAATCCGCGCGACGGTGTCGACAAACAGTTCCTCGTGCTCGCGATAGCGCACAAACGTACCGATGATCCGCTCGATCACCTGCGGCACTTCTGCAGCGCTGAACGACGGGCCGATGACTTTGCCCAATGCGCTGTTTTTGCCCTGGGCGCCGCCGAGGGTGATCTGATACCACTCGCTGCCGTTCTTATCGACGCCGAGGATGCCGATATTGCCGATGTGGTGGTGACCGCAGGCGTTCATGCAGCCAGAGATGTTCAGGCTGATATCGCCGAGATCATGCAGGTAATCGAGGTTGTCGAAGCGTGCCTGAATCGCCTGGGCAATCGGGATCGATTTGGCGTTGGCCAGTGCACAGAAATCGCCACCGGGGCAGGCAATGATGTCGGTCAGCAGGCCGACGTTGGCGCTGCCCAGGTCGTGTTTGCACGCCAGTTGCCACAGCGCATAGAGGTCGGTTTTCGGAACATCGGGCAAGACGATGTTCTGCTCATGGGCGATGCGGATCTCGCCAAAACCGAAACGCTGCGACCAGTCGGCGACTACGAGCATCTGCGCGCCGGTGACATCCCCCGGCGGCGCCGCCATGCCCGGTTTGGTCGACAGCACCACGCTGGTGTAGCCCGGCACCTTGTGCGGCTGCACGTTGCGCGCGACCCAACGGGCGAACGCCGGGCTTTCGGCCAGGCGCGTGCCGAAGTCCAGATCGGTGTCGGCCAGGGTGTGATAGACCGGCGGCACGAAGGCGCTGGCGACCCGTTGGTATTCGGCCTCGGTCAACTGCGCCGGGCCGTCCTTGAGGTGTTGCCATTCCTCTTCGACTTCCTTGGCGAACGCCTCGATGCCTAGCGCCTTGACCAGAATCTTGATCCGCGCCTTGTACTTGTTATCGCGCCGACCGTGACGGTTGTACACGCGCAAAACCGCTTCGACGTAAGACAGCAAATGCTGCCACGGCAAGCCTTCGCGGATCTGCAAACCGAGAATCGGCGTGCGCCCCAGACCACCGCCGACGATCACTCGCAGAAGCATCTGCCCATCGCGGCCGGGGTAAAGGTACAGACCGATGTCGTGCATCATGATTGCCGCGCGATCCTGCTTCGCCGAGCAAATGGCGATCTTGAATTTGCGTGGCAGAAACAGGAATTCCGGGTTGATCGTCGACCACTGCCGCAGAATCTCGGCCAATGGGCGCGGGTCGATCAACTCGTCCGCCGCGACCCCGGCGAACGCCTCGGTGGTGATGTTGCGCACGCAGTTGCCGGAGGTCTGGATCGCATGCATGTTGACCTGCGCCAGACGTTCGAGGATGTCCGGCACGTCGCTCAGTTCGATCCAGTTGAACTGCATGTTCTGCCGCGTAGTGAAGTGACCGTAACCACGATCGTAATCGCTGGCGATGCTGGCCAGCGTGCGCATCTGTTCGGCGCTCAAGGTGCCGTAGGGAATCGCCACGCGCAGCATGTAGGCGTGCTTCTGCATGTACAGGCCGTTTTGCAGACGCAGCGGCAAAAACTCCTCTTCGCTCAATTCCCCGGCCATGAAGCGCTCGACCTGATCGCGAAACTGCGCAACACGCTCGAACACCAGCGCCCGGTCGTAATCATCGTATTGATACATGCCTGCCACCTCATCAGTTATTCCTGTGGGAGCGAGCCTGCTCGCGAATGCGGTGTGTCAGGCAACTGCATTGTTGGCTGACACACCGCATTCGCGAGCAGGCTCGCTCCCACAGTTTTCTTCAGAGCACTATGACGAAGCAGCGCAGCGCGTTACAGATTCACCTGAAGTCATAAAAACCATATCAGGGCGCGGCAGAACGCCGCAGCTAGCCATCCAATCTGATCCGCATAAATGAAAGATTCCTGAGCCTGTTTTGTTTCTGACGGGGTTTCTACAGTGCAGCTCATGCCAGACCGGGTGGCCTGGCAAGACTTTGCAACCGTGGATGAACTGACCATGAGCACAGCAACAATCGGACAGGCTTATAACTACAAGGTCGTCCGCCAATTCGTTATCGCGACGGTTTTCTGGGGTGTGGTGGGCATGGCGATGGGCGTGTTCATCGCCTCGCAACTGGTGTGGCCAGAGATGAATCTGGATCTGCCGTGGACCACCTTCGGCCGACTGCGACCGCTGCACACCAGCCTGGTGATTTTCGGTTTCGCCGGCAGCGCGCAATTCGCCGCCAGCTACTACGCAGTGCAGCGCACCTGCCAGGTGCGGCTGTATTCAGACAAACTCGCCGCGTTCACCTTCTGGGGCTGGCAATCGGTGATTGTGGTCATGCTGATCACCCTGCCGCTGGGCTACACCACCACCAAGGAATACGCCGAGATCGAATTCTCCGGCGCGGTGTGGATGGCTGTCGTCTGGGTCGCTTACGCCATCGTGTTTTTCACCACCGTGGTGCAGCGCAAGACCAAACACATCTACGTCGGCAACTGGTTTTTTGGTGCGTTCATCCTGGTGATCGCCATGTTGCACGTGGTCAATCACCTGTCGATTCCGGTGGACTGGTTCAAGTCGTATCCGGTGTATTCCGGCGCCACCGATGCGATGGTGCAGTGGTGGTACGGGCACAACGCGGTGGGTTTCTTCCTGACCACCGGGTTCCTCGGCATGATGTATTACTTCGTGCCGAAACAGGTCAATCGGCCGGTGTATTCGTACCGGTTGTCGATTGTGCATTTCTGGGCGCTGATCACCCTGTACATCTGGGCCGGGCCGCACCATTTGCATTACACCGCGCTGCCGGACTGGGCGCAGTCGCTGGGCATGGCCATGTCACTGATCCTGCTGGCGCCGAGCTGGGGCGGGATGATCAACGGCATGATGACCTTGTCCGGCGCCTGGCATAAGTTGCGCACCGACCCGATCCTGCGCTTCCTCGTGCTGTCGCTGGCGTTCTACGGCATGTCGACCTTCGAAGGGCCGATGATGGCGATCAAAACCGTCAACGCCCTCTCCCACTACACCGACTGGACAATCGGCCACGTTCACGCCGGCGCGTTGGGCTGGGTGGCGATGATCACCTTCGGTGCGACTTATCACATGGTGCCCAAAGTGTTTGGCCGCGAGCAGATGTACAGCACGCCGCTGATCAACCTGCACTTCTGGCTGGCGACCATCGGCACGGTGTTGTACATCGCCTCGATGTGGGTCAACGGCATCACCCAGGGCCTGATGTGGCGGGCGATCAACGAGGACGGCACGCTGACCTATTCATTCGTCGAGGCGCTGCAGGCCAGTCATCCGGGGTTCATCGTGCGCTTTGCTGGCGGGGTGTTCTTCCTTACCGGGATGTTGCTGATGGCCTATAACGTCTGGCGCACGGTGCGGGTCGCCGACGTCGCACTGGCGCACCGTGAAGCGCAGATCGCCTGAGGCAGGGAGCCGCTCGTGATGGAGATTTTCTTTGATGTATTGGGCGTGGTGTTTCTGTGGCTGGCGGTGGAGTACTGCTTGCGACGGGAGACGGCGGACAGCCTGGATGAAGCGAGCATGGTGCCGTTTGCCGATGATCCGGAGGTGGCGCGGCGGGTGGAGCTGGCTACCGGGAAAACCGTGAAAGCGGTGGCGCCGGAGGTGGCGAAGCCGGGGTGGGTGAATCTTGATATGTGAGGGGTGTCAGTCGGGCAGCCCTCACCCTAGCCCTCTCCCAGAGGGAGAGGGAACTGACCGAGTTGTTTGTTCAGGGTACGTCGACCTGCAATATCTAAGGTGAATGCAATCTCACAAACAATGAAGATCGGCTCCCTCTCCCCCTGGGGGAGAGGGAACTGACCGAGTTGTTTGTTCGGGTTACGCCGACTTGAAATATCTAAGGTGAATGCAATCTCAAAAACAACGAAGATCGGCTCCCTTTCCCCCTCACCCCCTGAGGTAGAGGGAACTGACCGAGTTGATTATTCGAGTTACGTCGGCCTGAAAAATCCAAGGTGAATGCAATCTCATAAACAACGAAGATCGGCTCCCTTTCCCCCTCGCCCCCTTGGGGGAGAGGGCTGGGGTGAGGGGGTAAGCCCTTGATCTTAACCGCGCTCGCGAGGGATCAGGCTCTGCAACTGCTGGGCGAGGAAGTTGGCGTCAAAGGCAAACGTATCCGGATCCTTCAAACCATTGGTCTTGCGCCACTGCCACGTGCCGTCCGGCAATCCCACCAGCGAAATGCTGCCATACCGCGCCGCCGTCAGCCCCATCACCGCAAGCGAAATCTGCCCGCCACTGCCCATAACATCCGGCACGAACTCCACCGGTTTGCCGGCAATCACGATGCTCAGTTTCTCGGTCTTGAAGGTCGATGTTTCCACCGGTGTACTCGGCCCGAACGCGACATACGCCTCGCGACTCACCTCCAGCAGATTCGGCGCCTGCACCGGCTCCAGCCATTGCTGAATATCGGCGAACAGCGCGGTAATCCGCGTGGCCCAAGCAGCCGATTGCGTCTCGAACAGTTGCTTCTTGTGCGCTTCGCTCTCGGCGTAATGACGAAGCATCTCGCCCAGTTGCTGTACATCGTCCATAGCGGTGTTCCTCGGAAAGGACCTGCAATACTCGATAGTGGCAGATACCAGCCGCTACGTACGATTAAGCTGCAGCAAGCCCGACGCAGCACCATGACACTTGGGTGAAACTTCAGCAGTACAGTCACTTGCTGCTGGCATCGAAGCATGAAGAAAAGGAAACTCCGGGCAGACCTGAACGCTCGACACTGTCATTTGCCTGAGGACATCCAATGCGCACCATCGGCCTGATCGGCGGCATGAGCTGGGAATCCAGCGCCGAATACTATCGACTCATCAATCAGCAAGTCCGGGATCGTCTCGGCCCGTTGCGCTCCGCGCAGTTGCTGATGCACAGCGTCGATTTCGGCCCTGTCGAACAGGCCCAGCACGCCGGGCGCTGGGACGATGCGGCGGCAATTCTGGTCGATGCTGCGCGCAGGCTGGAAGCGGGAGGCGCGGAATGTGTGGTGCTGTGTACCAACACCATGCACAAGGTCGCCGAGCAGATTCAGGCGGCGATCAGCATTCCGTTCCTGCACATTGCCGAACCGGCCGCGCAGGCTGCCCAGGACATTGATGCGCGCACCGTCGGTTTGCTAGGCACGGCGTTCACCATGGAACAGGATTTCCTCAAGCAACGTCTGGTCGCCAAGGGTTTGACCGTGTTGGTGCCGGACGAAGCCGAGCGCAAGGACGTGCACCGAATCATCTACGACGAACTCTGCGTCGGCGTGATCAATGAACAGTCGCGACAAATCTATCAGCGGGTGATCGAATCCCTCACCGCGCGTGGCGCGCAGGCGATCATCCTCGGCTGCACGGAAATTGGCATGTTGATCAAACCCGAACACAGCGCCCTGCCCCTGCTCGACACCACCGAACTGCATGCGCAGTCGGCGGTGGCGTTCGCGCTGGGCGCCTGACTCAGGTTTTCGGGCGAGTGCGCAGGCGGGCCATGCTCAGGGTGTCGACCCATTGCCCGTCCCGCACCGCGTAATCGCGGAACAGGCCTTCGTCCTCGAAACCGAACTTGCGGTAGAGGCCGATGGCCGCTTCGTTGTCGGCATAGACCGTGAGTTCGACACGGTGCAGATTCATCCAGTTGTCGGCAACCTCCAGCGCTGCCGCCAACAGCGTCGAGCCCACGCCTTTGCCCTGCCACGCCACCGCAACGCCCATACCGAAACTGCCAGCGTGCGCCCGACGCATCCGCGAATACGCCTCCAGCCCGAGGTTGCCGATCACCACGCCCTGATGCAGCGCAACCAGCTTCGCCGCCCGTTCGTTGTCCGCCAGCAGGCGCTGGCGCCAGACCTCAACGGACTGAAACGGCATCTGCAGCACCTGCCGCGCCACGGCCGGGTCGTTGTAGAGCGCAGTGATACCCTCGATGTGGGATTCGTTGAAGCGTTCGAGGTGGATGGCGGGGTCGTGGTCTGGCATGGCGGATCCTTCCTGGATCGATGAGTGGCCGTCCACTCTAAACCGCTGAACACCTCATCTGCCATAGGTAAACACTTGTAGGAGTGAGCCTGCTCGCGAAAGCGGTGTGTCAGTCAACATTGATCAATCTGACACACCGCTTTCGCGAGCAGGCTCACTCCTACAGAGGAATGCATCAGGGCTGGAACCATTCGTGACGTTCATTGAAGGTGTGGTGGATGAGGTCGGTTAGGGTCTGCACTTCGGCCACATTCTGCGAATCGGCATTGACCGCCAGCCATGCCTGCAATTGCATCGGCTCTTTAAACAACCCCGGCAGCGCGATCAGGCCCCTATCAAACCGGCTCATGTACGCCGGCAACAACCCGATGCAAGCGCTGCAACGAATCATCTCCAGCATCAACTCATAAGACTGCATCTGCACCACCCCGGCCAACCGCTGTTCAACCAACTCATTCCACGGACGAAAACTGTCGATTTGCCGATCATGCTGCCATTGCACCAGCATGAAGTCGGCGAGGTCGTCGGGGGTGTCCGGGCGGGCGGTGACGCGGGAGTAGCGTTTGGCGATGTGTGGCAGGTAGTCGAGGCGTGCCAGCGCTTGCGGCTCGCTGGTGGCGAAGGTCGGTCCGGGGTGTGGGGTTTCGCCGTGGGCGAGCCAGAGAACGATGTCGGCGCTGACGGCACGCAGGGACAACTCGCTGTCCAGCGCGATGATTTCCAGGCGTACGCTGGCGTTGCGCCGCAGCAGCGCGATGAGGTCGCGGCCGAGGATGTCGTGGAGGATCGATTCGGCGACGGCGAGGCGAATCAGCGGTTGCTCGATCACCGGGAGTTTGCGTTCGTTGGCCAGCGCTATGAGTTTGGCCTGTAGCTGTTGGCCTTCGCGAGTGAGGCTCAAGGCGCTGCCCTGAAAGCTGAACAGGGTGTGTTGCAGTTCTTGCTCAAGCTGGGCCAGTTGTTTGCGCAACAAGGTTGCGCGCACGTTGAGGCTGCGCGCGGCTTGCATGAAGCAACCGCAGCGGGCGCTGACGAGGAAGTATTGCGCGACTTCGCTGTCAATGGTCGCAGCATGTGCGAGCCACGGTTCGCTGTGGTCGTGCGGCCAGTGGTAATCGTGGTTGCCCTGTCGTCCTGCGGGTTCGGTGAATGACATCGATGACTCCCTGTCGATCTTTGTATTTTGCTGGCTTCCAGCACTTTTAACTATTTCTGAACCCAGTGGAGATCCTGTGGGAGCTGGCTTGCCAGCGATGAGGCCGGAAGATCCAACATCATGGGTGACTGATAAGCCGCCATCGCTGGCAAGCCAGCTCCCACAGGTCACTCAGTGAAGGTGAAATCAGTGTTTTTCCTCCAGGACTTTGTTGAGCTCCGCGCCGTCAATGCTCAGCGTTGCAGTGTTGAGCATGCCGTCCAAGTAGGCTTGGGCGATCTGTTCCTGACGTTGAGCACGCAAGGCCTCGGTTAGCTGATCACGCAGTTCATCGAGGGTTGCGGTACGGGCGGGTTGTTGCTCGGTGAGCTTGATCACGTGGAATCCGGCGGCGCTCTGGACGGGATCAGAAACCGCGCCAACCTTGAGCCGCGCCACTGCACCACGCACCTCCGGGACCAGTTGCGGCAACGGTTGCAGGCCCGTATCGCCGCCGCGTTCAGCGGTGACACGATCCTGTGAATACTGAGTGGCCAGTGCGGCAAATTCCGCCGGCGTTGCCTGAGCTTTCTTGCTCAATTCAAGCGCCTGCTTGCGCACCGACTCAAGATTCTGCGGATCATTCACCCCAAGGAAAATCTGACTGACCCGATACAACGCCGGCGTCTGCCAATTCGCCTTGCCTGAGTCATAAGCCTGCTGCAACTCAGCCGCACTCGGATAATCCGCCGGCACCTCACTGACCGAACGCAAGTAATCACGGAACACGATCTGCTCAGTCGCTGCCCGGGTCTGCCGCGCAACCTCGGGACGCTGCGCCCAACCCTGCGCATCAGCCTGCTCCAGCACCGCTTTCTCGGCCAGACGCGTGCGAATCCACCGTTCCAGCGCCTCACGATTACCGCGCAATTGTTCGCGGGTTTCCGGCGGAACTGTAGCCAGCAACGCCTGAAGTTCCGCAGGGGTTACCTGCTGATTACCCAACCGCGCCACCGCCGGCCCCGTTGCAACCGCCGTCACCGACGACGATTGCTGGGCGGCGACCGGGTCACTGCCCGGCCGCACCACCAGCGCCACGGCCACCACCAACAGCGCCACTGCAGCAGCGCTGATCACCATGGCAGGCTTTTTCACAGCGCGACTTCCTCTTGCTCGGCGACAGCCACTTTCGCGGTGGATGCTTGCGCAGCTTGGGTGAAATCACGCAGATAAACGATAAATTCCTGCAACAGGCGATCCCACAATTCCAGGTTGCCGCGCAGGTGATCGTTGCTCACGCCCGCTGCCACGACCACATCCATTTCCATCACCAGAAACTCGCCCTGCAACGACAAACGCGCAAAACGACGGCTCGCGTTCCACTGCTCGGCCACACCCTGTGGCAACTCACCCTGCACCCGCAGCGCACAGCTGAAAGTGAAATCGACGTAACTGCCCTGCTCCACCGCCGGATTGCCGAATCGCACGGCGTAACCAATGCCCTGACTGGCGCTGAGCAACTGAACAATACCGTTCTGCTCGGTTTCGTTGACGCGATAACCCGCAGCTTGCAGGACTTCGGTCAGGGATTTTGGCGATACGTGGCTGATCAATTGAGTCATTACTTCTTCCTTGTCTATCAGTGCGTGAGCGCGGCTTGCGGCGCGTCGAATTGAGTCTTGTAGAGGTCGTCGCCAAACCCCTGGGCCAGTTCATCGAACTTGACCCGGGCACTGCCCGCGAAGGGCTGGCGGATCTTCATCACCTCGGCCACGTCGATGTTTTCGTAGGCAGTGAGGATCTGCTTGGCGACGCCGTACATCTGCTGATTCTTGACTGAACATTGCTGCACTTGTGTGTCACGTTCAGCCAATTGCGCTTGAAGCTTAGACCGTTCTGCTTCTTTGGCACGGGCCAGCACCAGCAACTCGTCATAGGCCTTTTTGAACTTGCCGGTCTGCTCGACGCTGGCCGCCACTTGCGCCTGCGCCTGGCTGTGCAGGCTCTGTTGCTGCCCGGCCAATTGCTCGGCGACGCCTTTGGCCTTGGCCAGCTCAGCGCTCAATTGCTTGATTTGCGCCTGCGCAGCCTTGGCCTCGTTCTGCGCCGCCAGTTGCGCGGCGCTGGCCTGGGCCTGCTGACTTTGCAGGGCCTGCAACTGTTGCGTGGTGCTGCGCAATTGCGTGCGCAGGCGCTCTTCCATGCCTTCGGCATTCACCCCGGTGGCAATCAACAGCCCGAGCCCGAGCAACACAAATCGCGTTTTCATAACCCTCTCCCGGCGCCTTAGAAGCGCGTGTTGATCTCAAGCTGCAAGACGTCGATGTCGAACGGCGCGCCGTACACCGCTTCGGTACTCATCCAGCGACCGGTCGCGTAAACGTTCTTCGCCAGACCGTAGTTGCCGCCGATGAAATAACCCTTGGCGTTGGTGCCGCCGAGGTGGAACGACGAGTCGTTGAAGCCATCCGGCAAGGCATCCGGCTGGATGTACTTGTAGCCAGCGAACATGTTCCAGTCGCCCTGCTTTTTCAGGTCCAGCGCGCTGCCGAGGGTGAACTGCACCATCCACGCATTGGCGCCGCTTTCAATGTCGCCGTTGCTGTCGAGGTTGTTGACGATCTGCCCGGCCGAGCGCTTGCGCATGTCGCCTTCGTCGTAGACGAGGTTGTGGATGTAGTTGCCCTGGCTGCGCAGTTTGAAATCTTCTGGCAGGTCAGCATCCCAGACCATGTTCAGATCAAGCAGGTTGAATTCCGAAGCGAGGCCAACAAACTGCGGCTGCGGCGTGGTGGTCGGGTTGAGCGGGTTCGGCGTGATGTCGCGCAGCAGGAACACGCTGTTGCCCTTCTGCATGAACGCTGCGCGGCTGCCATCGCTGTCGCAACCTGGCGCGCCGGCCCACGGTTCGCAAGGGCTGGAGCGCTGGCCTTGAATGTCGTCGAAGCGGTAGTACGCCAGTGCGCCTTTCAAGCGGTTGTTGCTGTTGATCGCCCACTTGGCGCCGATCTGCGCGCCGTACAGCCACTTGTTGTCGCTCTCTTCCTTGTCAAAGCCGTTGCTGCTGGCGGTGTCGTTGGTGTAGTCCACCGGGAACGCACCGACGGTGCCGAACACACCCCAATCGCGGTTGAGCTTGTGGTCGAAAATCGCTGCCACGCCGTCGAAATTCAAATCGTTGGAATAGAGCATGTCGGTGGACATGAACGGGTTGGCAAAGCGCCCGCCGGTAAGGGTCAATTCATCCGTAGGCTTCCAGTTGAGGTAGCCCTGATCGAGCCAGATGTCCTTCTTGGCGAAACCGCCGCCGAGGTTTTGCGTGGTCGACACCGGGTTGTTGTCCGAACCGGTGCCGATACGAATACCGGCGGTCCATTGCGGCGAGATCTCCGCTTTCATGCCCAGTCGCGCACGAATGCGGAATTGGTTGGTGCGGTCTTCGCGGGTGTTGAGCAGCGGCGGCAGATTGGTGCTGCTGTTCGGGTTAACGTCGTACGGGCCATTGTTGTTGAGCTTGGCGAAGTCGACGATCTCGTTGCTGTTGCTGTCCGAGTAGTAGCGCGATTCGTTGCGCAAGCGAATGTCGCCGTCGAAACTGATGCGCGCAGCCCATTCCGGGAAGCTGTTGGGCGCGGCCCAGTTTTCCTGTTTGGCGGTGGCCATGACTTCGGCTTTGACCTGGTCGCGGATCTGGTCGCGCACCGCTGCCGGCACGTATTGCACTCGGACGTCGCCCGGCGCAGCGACCGGCCCGGCCGCGACTGCGGTGGATGCGGCGGCCTGTTTGGCCTGGGCCGCTTCGTTCTGCGCCTGAGCGATCAGCGCGTCGGCCTTGTCCTGTTTCAGAATGCCCTGCTCGACCAGCAAGCGGATCAGATTGATCGTGGCGTTCTCCGAGGGCGCAGGCGCAGGCGCTGCCACGGCCTGACCGACCAGGGTCGCAATGACCATGCCGACCGCCAGGGACAATCGATTCACGTTGGAAATCATCTGCACACAACTCCTTTTGGCAAAGCGTAAATAAGTGAATTAACCCGGACGCCGCCCTTGCAGGGACAGGCGCACAGGCAAAGTGATGGAGGCCGGTGGCCGTTCGCTCAGCGCCGGGGCACCGCGCAGCGCCGCCAGCACCTGGGTATCGATTTCGGGATTGCCGCTGGACTTGATCAGCTCGACCCGGGTGATCTCGCCAACGCTGCTCAGCCAGACATCGGCCTGCAGCGAGAACGCGAGGTTGCGCAGCTCAGGGTTCTCACGGAGCAAACGCTGGAAGGTGAACGCCAGAAACTGGCTGTACGTCCCCGTGCCCAGACGCCCGCCGCCGGTCCCGGCCATGCCGCCGCCCTTGCCCGCGCCAATGTTGAAAGCGTCGTTACCGGACTGCGCATCGCCGTCCATTTGCATCGGATTGGCCAGATCGTCCGCCGGTGATGGCGGTGCTTCTTCCTCGGGCTTGACCTCTTCCGGTTCCGGCGTTGGCTCGGGCTCGACGACTTTTTCTTCGACCGGGGTTTCCGGCTCCGGCGGTTTTTCTGGCGGCGGTGGTGGCGGAGGTGGCAACGGAATGATCGTTGGCACCTTCGGCGCTTCGCGGCGGATGCCGCTCATGTCGTTGGCCCACTGCCACAGAAACCACGCAGCGAGCGCGCCGATCAGCAAGCCGGCGCCCCACTTCGCGTAACGCAGCGCTGGCTTTTTCACCGGCAGCGGCTCGATCGGGAGTTGTGCGGTCATGACTCAGCCCTGACTCGGTTTGCCGGTCACAAGACCGACCTGGGACAGTTCGAGCCGGCGCAACAGATCCAGCACTTCGATGACTTTCTGGTATTGCACCGTGGCGTCGCCGCGCACGATCACCGGGAAATCCGGGCTCTGCGCTTTCTCGATGCGCAGGCGCTCTTCCAGTTCGGCCAGCGTCACCGGGTAGGCATCGAGGAACACCTGGCCGCCGTCGTTAACCGAGATCGCCTTGGTCTTGGCCTCGGACAGTGACACCGAAGCGCTGGCCTTGGGCAGGTTGATCTGGATCCCGGAGACCTGCGCGGTGGCGGTGAGGATGAACATCACCAGCACCACCATCAGCACGTCGACCAGGGGCGTGATGTTGATGCTGTCCACCGCGGCATCGTCATCATCGTCGTGGGAGGCATTTACAGACGCCATGTCAGTGCTCCTCAGGCCGGTACGGAGTGGTTGGCGTGATGGCCGCGATGCGACGCTTCACTGAACTGGCTCTCGCCGTGCATCTCCGCCAGACGGGTGATGAACTCGTCGACGAACACGCGCATGTCGGCGCTGACTTCCTTGTTGCGGGTGATCAGGCGGTTGTAGCCAAACAACGCCGGGATCGCGACGAACAGGCCCATGGCGGTGGCTAGCAAAGCAGCAGCCATACCGGGAGCGATAGCGTTGATGTTGACGTCGCCGGCCATCGCCGTGCCGAGGAACACCACCATGATCCCCAGCACGGTGCCGAGCAGGCCGATGTACGGGCCGCCGGCGATGGCGTTGGACAGGGTCGAGAGTTTCGAACTCAGTTGCTGGTTTTCGCGGGTGCGCACGCCGTCCATGGAGCAACGAATGGCTTCGATGGTGGCCGCTGACACCGACGAGGTATCGGCGCCCTGCTCGCGACGGGTGCGGATCTCTTTCACCGCTACCAGATACAGACGCCACAGCGACGAATGCTGCAGACGTTGGGCGAGTTGCGCGTCGTCGGCGAACATCTCCAGACGCGTGCCGACTTTGGCGAACTGCACGCGGAAATCTTCGTTGGCGGCAGTGACACGGCTGAGGCTGCGGTTCTTGCGCAGCATGATGATCCACGACTGGAACATCATCAGCACCAGCACGGCGATGATCACCCAGGCGTCGATGGGCACGGCGTTGAGCAGGAAACCGAGGCTGCCGAAACCGAAACCGGACTGTTCTTCGTCGACACCGTAAGCCACCAGTTTCGACTCGGCACCTTGCGAGGTGGCGTCGGCCAGCAACAGCGCTGCCGGACGTGACACTTTCGACAGGCGCAATTCATCGATAGCGCCCACGAACGGCTGGAACGGGCCTTCGTGCACGTCAGCGCCGATGGCCATGACCGAATTGAAGGCCGGCATCGCCTGGGCAAGCGTGGCGGCTTCGCGACCATTGATGAACAGGGTCACTTTGGAGCCTTCAGCAGTCAGCGCAACGTGCTGCCATTGGCCCGGATTCAGCGCTTGCGTGGCGACGGCGCGTTGGCCATCGATCTCCACAAACGGCACGCCTTGGTTTGCTCCGATCAATAGACTGTTGGCGCCTTCGCGACGGGCGAGAATCAGTTGCTCGCCACTGGCCTGATCAAGTCGCAGCCAGGCACTGAAGGTGAATGCGCTACCAGCGTTGTGTTGCAGCGAAGGACTTGCCGGCAGCAGCAACGGCTGGCCGCTGAACTGCAAGGCGCGCCCTACTACACCGTCAATCGCCGCGCCGGTCGCGCTTTGTGCGGTATTGCCGTAGGCCGTGGTGTCTTTGGCCGGGGTGCCGGTGGCGCCGTCGAAGTGATACAGCGCGGTGTAATTCGGGTCAAAGGTCAGCTGGCCGTTGCCGGTCGCCGGGGCCTTCTGATTGCCGTAGTACATCCAGATGTCCTGGCGCTGACCGCCCTCGACATTCGGTACATCGACCCAGATCAGCGCCATGCCCATCAGCGCATCAAAACTTTCGACCTGGTGGTTGAGCACGGTTTTGTCATCGGCGGCGACAAAGCGCAGGTCCGCGCCGTCCTCTTTCACCCCATCGAAGGTGAAGTTGCCGGTGTGCAGGCGCACCAGCAGCGCAGTGCGGCCAAGAGCCTGATTGATCGCCGCACCTTGCGGCGTGGTGTCGACGGCGATCTGTTTGCGGTAGTGCCAGTCGTCCTGCCACCAGGCCTGAGCCGTGGCCGGGAGCACGAAGCCCAGGCAGATCAACAACGAAAGGAAGAGGCGCTGCATGAACGTGCTCCTTGTCAGAAAGTGGCTTGAAGGTTGAAGTGCAGGCGCGATTCCTGCTTCGAGGTGTTCGGCCCTTCGAGTAACGGATAGCCCCAGTCGAGGCTGCCGGACAGCCATTTGCTCAGACTGGCGCGAGTGCCGAGGCCGACGCTGGCCAGGGCGTAATTGGCGTCCTGATCCGGCAGTTCGTCGCGCAGGTAAAGTTGTGCGCCTTCGGCAAAGGCATAGAAGCGCCAGTCCTGCATCCACGTGCCGGCGTACTTGGCCAGCGATGGCGTGCGCAGTTCCTGGCTGAGCAGTAAGCCGTCATCGCCGGTACGCTCGGCGGCCAGATAGCCGCGCACCGAAGTCGCGCCGCCGGCGGAGAATTGTTCATTGGAAACCAGTGGCCCGGACGCCAACTGGAAAGCGGCTTTGCTCGCGCTCTGCCAGTCGCTGTCGAAGGTCCAGGTGTAATTCGTGTCGCCCTTGAGCACGGCGAAACTCGGTTTGGCGCGGTAGCGTTTGTAGTCGAAGTCTTCGTCGGAACTGCCGTAGCCGAAAATGCTACGAGTGGCGGCTACCAGGCTCAGACCGAGGCCGAGCTGGCTCTTCTCGGTGTAGCGATAGCCGTTGTAGGCGAAGGTGAACGGCGCATATTGCAACGGGACTTTGTCGCTCTCACCGGACAGGGTCAGGCGTTCGTCGAAGTCCTTGAAGTCGATGCCGGCCGACAGCGAGTTCGACCAGTTGCCGCTGGAGGGCAGCGTATAAATCGCCGAGACGCCATAGGAATGGCCCTTGCCGAGCACGTTGCTGCCACCGATGGTGGCGACGTTGCTGTCGGACTGGTAACCGGAGAACTGCACGCTCCAGCGATCCGTCAGCGGCGCGGTATACGAACCCGACCAGACCTTGGCGTTGTCGGTTTCCTGCGGCGCGGTAAAGTAAGTCAGGTTGATGCTGTGGCCGAGTTGCCAGAGGTTGTTGTAACCGAGGCTAGTGACCGTGCGCAGCTTCTCGGTGTCGGCGCTGTAATCGTTGTTGAGGCCAACACTGGCGGTCCAAGGGCTCTGGTCTTCGACCTGCAAATCGACGTCCATGGTGCCGGGGCGCTGACCTTCGCGCACCAGCGGCATCACCTGTCGGCCCGGGGTTTTGTTCAACTGCGCCAGTTCGCCCTGAACCTTGGCGAAGTCCGGCACCTCGCCTTCCTTCAGCGCCGGGACGTCGTCGCGAATGTCCAGCGGCGAATAGTGTTTGGCGCCGACCACACGCACGCGGCCGACCTTGGTTTCGCTGACTTGCAGGTAGACGATACCGTCGGCCACGGCTTGTTCCGGCAGCTCGACGAACACCGATTGATAGCCGCGTTCCTGATAAGCCTTTTGCAACGCGTCCCGAGCACCTTCGATATCCGTGAGGGCTTTTTGCGGGCCGAGAAACGGGTACACCGCCTCTTCGATCGCCCGTGCATCGAGCACGGTGTTGCCGCGCACGAAGTATTCGTTGACGTCGACCAGACGCTGCGCCGCCGCGTTGTTGGCGGCCTCCTCGGCCAATGCCGGCTGCGCGCCCGCCGTCACCAGCAGCCAGCCCCACAGCGCCAGCCGTGACTTGAAAATCGGTTCCACACTACCCCCTGAACTCGCGATGACCTGTTGGCGTTTCGAACGCCGCGTGTATGGCGTCAATTGCTGGCTGTCGAGGCGCAGGCGTGTTTGCCCAGCCACGTGTGCAAAAGCGCGAAGTTCAACGAGAACTCGGGCATTTGCAGCAACGCGCCGCAGAACACTTCGCCGATGATTTTTTGAATGAGCAGCACCGCGCGCGGCTCGTTGAGCAACGTGGCGATGTCGCGACTGAGGGCGTTGAAGCTCCAGACTTTCTGGTTCAGGCCCAGGCCAACGAACCAGCGGAACAACAGGTTGTAATTGAGCTGTTCATACAGTTGCTGTTCGCTGGGCACCGAATACAGCAGTTGCAGAAGCAGAATGTGCATGACCGTTTGCGCGGGGATCAGCATGCCAGGCTCGGCATTGAGGTCATGCAGGAGCTCGCGGTGGGCGTCGAGCAAGTCGTCGATCTGCGGGCGCAGCAACACCAGCGAATGGCCCGGCGGGATGTAGCTGGAGACCTCTTTCAAGGCGCCCTGCCAGTCATCCTGCGAGACAATCCAGACCCACGGCGCGCCGTAGCGATACACCGAAACCGGCTTCTTGCGCGCGGCTTCGACGATCTTCGACAGGCGTTGATCGAGTTCCTGCATGCCCACTTTCGAGTAGCGTTCCATAGTCCCCATTGCCTCACTCCCGGCGTCCCGCCTCGGCTTGTGAAAAGCGCCCCGTTGGGCCCCTCAAGCGCGTTACATAGGCATGACCGGACTGGCGATGTGCTACCGAACTTTTGTCATAAAAGCTTCATTACAGAATTTGGCAATGAGATGGGACATACACCGAGAACCCTGTGGGAGCTGGCTTGCCAGCGATAGCGGTCTGTCAGCGAAGTAAAGGTTGCTGACATGACGCCATCGCTGGCAAGCCAGCTCCCACAGGGTTTTGCAGTGTTTGGGTGATTTGGGGTCAGGTGTAGACCGGCCAGGTGTCGACGATTTTGCCGCCGCGCACGGCGAGCAGGTCGCCGAATTGCAGCAGAACGGCCTCGGTCTGGGTCGGGCGCAGGAAGACTTGATCTTCGATGGTCAGGCCCACGGCGTTGGAGCCATTGACCATCTCTTGATTTGAGCTGCGTCCGTAGACGCTGTTGCTCTGTAAACCCTGGGGCGATTCGAACTCGGCCATCCAGTTACCGCCGTAGATGAAATAGGTCTGGCGCTGATTCTGATCCCACCACGACAACAGCTTCGACTTGTCATCCAGTGCCGGAATATTCACCGCGCCTGTGCTTTTCAAGACTGGCGTGGCGATGTAAGTCGCGGGCAAATGCTCGGTCAGCGACGGCAAATCATAGTGCGTCGGTTTGAGCATCGCCGTGCCCACGGAAACCTCGGTACTCAGTTTCTCGTTTTCGTGAATGCGATAACTCGGGCTGCCGGCGGTATTCAGGCACAAACCGTCGTGCCACAACGCCGGGAACTGCTGCCGGGTGAAATCGACGCAACGCTGATAAATCACCATGACCTTGGCGAACAATTCCTCCGGTGAGCCGAGTATTCCCGGTACACCCATGCCCACAAACGGGTCATAGCCCATGAACCCGGCGAATTCCAGATGCTGCGGGTTGGCGCTGATCAGCGTGAGCATCTGCCCAAGGACATTCACATCACTGACCCCGCCACGATGCAGGCCGACATCCAGCTCGATGTTGATGCGCATCCGTGTGCCCAAACCCTGCGCCAGCGCGAGGTATTGCTGCAATCGCTCTGGCCCGTCGAGCAGCCATTGCAATTGCTTCGCCGGATCGAAAGAGCCTTTGTGGGATTGATAAAACAGCTCGGCCGAGCGTACCGGCAATGGCTTGCCGAGCAAAATGTCGGACTGCGGAAACACCTGTGCATCGTGATTGAGGAACGGCTGATGGAACGACATCAGCTTTTGTGTTCCGGCCCGTTGCCCGATGTAGCTCAACAGTCCCGGTGACGGCAGCGACTTTTCCACCAGCCGCAGGTGTTTGCCGCCGCGTTTGATCGACTGCATCACCACATCAATGTTGTGATCGAGGCGATCCAGATCGATCAGCAGCACCGGGCGCATAGGCCCCTTTTCCTTCAATTCCTTGTTCAGCGCCCGGAAGTATTCGCTGTACGGCGCGCCGCGATCGCCCGGCCGCAGCCACGCGCCAACGCCGACCAACAAAGCACCGCCACCCAACGTGCCGAGCAGAAAATTGCGCCGATTGACCGCCATCAGCTCACCCCCAATATCGACGCCAGATGCGCATTGAGAAACCGTCCACTCGGATCCAGCGCCTGACGCACGTCGATAAATTCACGCCAGCGCGGATACAGCGGTTGCAGGTTCTTCGCGTTGAGCGAGTGCAACTTGCCCCAATGCGGCCGGCCGTTGTACTTCCAGAAGATCGGCTCGACCGCCGCGAAGAAGTTGTGATGATCCATCTGGTAATGCTGGTGTACCGAGATCGAACAGCTGTCGCGGCCCTCGAACATACTCAGCGCAATGTTATCCGCCTTGACGTAGCGGTACTCGATGGGAAACCAAGTGCGCAGGTCCTTATCCTGAATCAGCTTGAGGATTTCGCGCAGGCAGGCCGGTCCGTGTTCGGCAGGCACTGAATACTCCATTTCGTTGAACCGCACTGTGCGCACATTGGCGTAGATGTCGAAGGAGTCGCCGACGCGGTCATCGAAACTGGCCAGATGGCGCAGGCTGTTGAGCAGCGTGCGGCGCAGGTCGGGAAAGTCGCTGCCGTATTTGTCGATCTTCTCGATCAGGGTGACGAACTCGTTGCCGCCCTCTTCTTCCGGGCTGATCGGCGGCGTCGCCGGATCGTCGGTTTCGTTGAGGGCGATGGACAAGGCGTAGTCGGAATGCGTGACGACGAGCATTTCCCAGTGCTGGTTTTCACGGGTGTTCTTGTCGAGGTCTTCGAGCAGTTCCTCGGTCTTGGCGATCCACTGGCGTTCGCTTAGGCGGTATGCCTGGCGGTTTTGCAGACGGATTTTAGTGGCGACACCGAGCGCACCGAGGGAGACGCGGGCGGCGTTGAATACTTCGGGGTGGCGCTGGCTGTCGCAGTCGAGCACCTCGCCATTGGCCGTGACCAATTGCAGTCCGCAGACGTGGGCCGAGTAGGATTGGAAGTTTTTCCCTGTGCCGTGGGTCGAGGTGGCAATGGCCCCGGCCAGGGTCTGGTAATCGATATCGGCCATGTTCTGCAGGGCCTGGCCGATGTCTTTCAGTGGCTGGCCCATGCGTGACATGGGCGTGCCGGCGGCGAATTCGGCTTGCAGGGTTTTCGCATCGTGATCGAGCAGTCCGCTGAAATAGCTCAGCGACAACAGCGTGCCGTCGGTAGGCACCAATGCACTGAACGAATGCGCCGAGCCGACCGGACGAATCTTGCCTTGCGCTTGTTTGATGACGGCTGTCAGTTCATCGAGATTTTTCGGCGCCAGCCGCGCCGCCGGCAAGCAACTCTGCCCGCCCGACCAGTTGCGCCACGGAATCAGCCGTGGCGCGCGCAGCAATTGACCCAACGCCGGATGACTCGCCAACGCACTGAACGCGCCGACGATGCTTGCCCGTTGCAACAACTGACGCCGTGTCAGATCCATCGTCATGCCGGGCACCTTATTGTGGGAGCGGCTGGTCGGCCATGAAGCCGATCAGTTGCAGGAATTGCTCTTCCGAACATTCGACGCACTGGCCCATCGGCGGCATGCCGTTATAGCCGTTGATGGCGTGGTCGAGCAGCGTGTCGGTGCCTTGCTGGATGCGCGGTTCCCAGGCTTTGTGATCACCGGTGAGCGGTGCGTTGGCGGCGGGATTGGCGTGGCAGAGCTGGCAGCTGTTGGCGTAGATCTGCGCCAGTGCCGGGTCGTTGGGCATGGCGTTGCTATTGACGCTGGCCGGGGGTTTGGGATCTTCGCCGCAGCCAGGCAGCGCCATGAACAACGCCAGCAGCAGAGTGAGTCGGATTGACCGCATAGAAGTCTCGCTTGTTGTTATGCCCACACCTTAAGGCAGCGGCTGCAGCGGGTTGAGGGCATTGCAGGACAGTGAGGGGGGCAAACGGGGCCAGCCAGGACTCGCCTCGGGATCGGCTATAGACACAAAACCCTGTGGGAGCTGGCTTGCCAGCGATAGCGGTGTGTCAGGCAATGAAGATGTTGAAAGTACCGGCCACATCGCTGGCAAGCCAGCTCCCACAGAGTTCGCGGTGTTGCCAGCCCGCTCTGTTTTGCGCCTTTGCGTGACATTCGGGTGACATTTGCGGGTTTAAATTCCGGCGCATTCAGGCGTATAACCTGTGAAGGCTTTTTGATCTGCATACGGACATCAACACGGGGTAGCGACATGACCACAGCAAACATCCTTGGCAACCTGTTCCCTTCTGTCAGCGACATCCCGGAAAAATACCGCCTCGACGCTCAGGTCGAGCAACGCGAATACCTGGTCGACGGCCAGTTGCGCCGCTGGGACGGCCCGCTCGCCACGGTGCGCAGTCCGGTTTATCTCAAGGGCGATAACGGCGACGAACAAGTCATCCTCGGCAGCACGCCGCTGCTCGACGCCGACACCGCGCTCACTGCCCTCGACGCCGCTGTGCGTGCCTACGACCGGGGCCAGGGCCTGTGGCCGACCATGCGCGTAGCCGAGCGCATCCAGCACGTCGAAGCCTTCCTCGGCCGCATGCGCCAACAGCGCGATGCGGTGGTGAAGCTGCTGATGTGGGAAATCGGCAAGAACCTCAAGGACTCGGAAAAAGAGTTCGACCGCACCTGCGACTACATCGTCGACACCATTAATGCGCTCAAGGAACTGGATCGCCGCTCCAGCCGTTTCGAGCTGGAACAGGACACCCTCGGGCAGATCCGCCGCGTACCGCTCGGCGTCGCCTTGTGCATGGGCCCTTACAACTATCCGCTGAACGAAACCTTCACCACGCTGATCCCGGCACTGATCATGGGCAACACCGTGGTGTTCAAACCGGCCAAGCTCGGCGTGTTGCTGATCCGCCCGTTGCTCGAAGCCTTCCGCGACAGCTTTCCCACCGGCGTCATCAACGTGATTTACGGCAGTGGCCGCGAAACCGTCAGCGCGCTGATGGCCAGCGGCAAGATCGACATCTTCGCCTTCATCGGCACCAACAAAGCCGCCAGCGACCTGAAAAAACTCCACCCAAAACCACACCGTTTGCGCGCCGCGCTGGGTCTGGATGCGAAAAATCCGGGGATCGTTTTACCGGAAGTCGATCTCGACAACGCCGTCAGCGAAGCGGTCACCGGCTCACTGTCGTTCAACGGTCAGCGCTGCACCGCGCTGAAAATCCTCTTCGTGCACGAGGATGTGGTCGATAGCTTCATCGAAAAATTCAACGCTAAACTGGCCACGCTGAAACCGGGCATGCCGTGGGACAGCGGCGTGTCGCTGACGCCGCTGCCGGAGTCGGGCAAGGTCGATTATCTGCACGGTCTGGTAGCGGATGCGCGCAGCAAGGGCGCCGAAGTGGTCAACCCCAATGGTGGCGAATCCCGCGAATCGTTCTTCTATCCGGCGGTGCTCTACCCGGTAAATCCGCAGATGCGCGTCTACCAGGAAGAGCAATTCGGCCCGGTGGTGCCGATTGTGCCGTACCGCCATCTCGATACCGTGATCGACTACGTGCTGGAGTCGGACTTCGGCCAGCAGTTGAGCATCTTCGGCACCAACCCGGTGGCGGTCGGTCGTCTGGTTGACACCTTCGCCAACCAGGTCGGGCGGATCAACCTCAACGCGCAATGCCAGCGCGGGCCGGACACTTACCCGTTCAATGGCCGCAAGAATTCGGCGGAAGGTACGCTGTCGGTGCACGATGCGTTGCGGGTGTTCTCGATCCGTACGCTGGTGGCGACCAAGTTCCAGGACAGCAACAAGGATCTGATCAGCGAGATCATTCGCGGGCGTGATTCGAGCTTCCTGACCACCGATTACATCTTCTGATCAACTGTCACGCGGATCGTGAATAAGCAAAAAGGCGACGGCAACCGCTTCTGATCCAAAGTCGCCAAGCGCCCGGCAAATCAGTGGCTACACTGATGCCAGCACTGTGCTGGATGCCGGGAGCTTGACCATGCTGGATTACTTTGCGCTAGGGGTTTTGGTGTTTGCCGGGCTCGTACTGTTTTACGGGATCATCATGTTGCACGACATCCCCTATGAGATTGCCGTTCATCGTAACCACCCGCATCAGGATGCGATCCATGCCACTGGCTGGGTCAGTCTGTTCACGCTGCATGCGCTTTGGCCCTTCCTGTGGATCTGGGCGATGGCCTATCGAGAAGATCGCGGCTGGGGCTTCGGTGACGGTAAATCCGTGCAAAACCATGTCGTTCGCCTGGAGCAACAGGTGGTCGAACTGCAAGGACGCCTCGAACGACTCGAAGCGCTGAATGCCACTGCTCCCAACAACCGGGAGGGCTGAACACCATGGATCTGCTCCTTATCCTGACTTACGCCGCGATTTGCGTCGCAGTGTTCAAGATCTTCCGTATCCCGCTGAACAAATGGACGGTGCCCACCGCTGTACTGGGCGGCATCCTGATGATCGGCGCCTTGATTTTCACCATGAACTACAACCATCCCTACTCTGAGGTGGCGCGCACTTACTTCGTTTCCGTGCCGGTCATCCCCATCGTCAGCGGCCAGGTGATCGACGTGCCGGTGAAGGGTAACGAGCCGCTGGAAAAAGGCGACGTGCTGTTTCGCATCGACCCCACGCCGTTTGCCAACCGGGTGAAATCCCTCAAGGCGCAATTGATCGCAGCCAAAGGCGATCGCTACCGGATCACTGAACTGATCCGGCGCAACTTCGGCACCCAGCGTGAATTGGATGCGGCCATCTCCCGCACCGATGATCTGCAGGCGCAGCTGGACAACGCCCAGTTCGAGCTGGACAACACCACCGTCCGCGCACCGAGCAAAGGGTTCGTTACCCATGTCTCGTTACGGCCGGGGATGATGGCGAGCAAGTTGCCGCTGCGTCCATCGATGGTGTTCATTCCAGAAGAGGGCCAATACTTTGCCGCGTGGATGCGCCAGAACAGCCTGTTGCGCCTGACCGTCGGCGATGAAGCAGAAGTCGCGTTCGATGGCATTCCCGGCAAGGTGTTCGCTGGCCGGGTGAAAAACGTCATCGGGGTGATTGCCGAAGGTCAGGTACAACCTTCCGGCACCCTGATCGGCTATACCGGTTCACCGCCGGCCGGGCGTGTGCCAGTGATCATCGAAATCACCGATCCGGCCTTCGCCCAGTACAGCAAGCTGATGCCGGGCGGTGCTTACGGGCAGGCCGCGTTGTACAGTCAACACTTCCATCACATTGGCACGATGCGCAAAATCCTCCTGCGTATGGCAGCATGGATGAATTACATTTTTCCTTTCCATTGACCTGAAGTCCAATCACGAGAGGCCCGCACTGAGTACTTACAGCACCCATCGACTTCCGCCCTTGCTGCGCCGTGTCCTGCGTCCGTTGCTTGATCCTTATCGACGTTACCGGCACGCGCGGCTGATCCATGCGGTGCGCGTTGCCCTCGGCTTGCTGGCGACAATCCTGCTGACCACCGGCATCAATCTGCCCCACGGTGAATGGGCCTCGGTGACCATGCTGGTGGTGATCGGCGGTTTACAGCACCACGGCAACATCGGCAAAAAAGCCGCCGAACGCGCCACCGGCACCTTGATCGGCGCCGGTGTCGGTTTGCTGCTGGTGGCACAGCAGGCGTGGCTCGGCATGCCGTGGCTGACGTATTTTGCGATGGCGGTGGTCTGCGGTTTCTTCTCTTACCACGCGATTGGCAAAGGGGGTTATACCGCCCTGCTCTCGGCTATCACCGTGTTCATTGTCGCCGGGCATGGTGACAACCCGATCACCGACGGTTTATGGCGCGGGGTCGATATTCTGATCGGCATCGCCCTCGCCCTGGCCTTCTCTTTCGCCCTGCCGCTGTACGCGGTGTACTCGTGGCGCTACAACCTCGCCGATGCCCTGCGTGATTGCGCCACCGTGTATGGGCGAATCATCAGCGGCCAACCCGTCAGCGCCGATGAGCATTTGAAATTGATGGGGCGACTCGGCGCGGTGATGGTGCAATTGCGCTCACTGATGCCTTCGGTGTCCAAGGAAGTGAAGATTTCCATGACCGAACTCGATGCGATCCAGCGCAACCTGCGCATGTGCATCAGCACACTGGAGATCCTTGGCAACACGCGACCGGATGCCAACGACCCAGAAGCCATGGCGCATCTGCAATCAGCGCTGAAGGCCGAGCACCGGCAGATTCGCGTGCAACTGATCGGCATGGCCCGGGCGCTGAAAACCGGCGCTTCGCAACGCCTGGACAAGCCGCTCGAGTTGCCGGAAGCCAACCTCGATGCGCCGGTTTACAGCACGCTGGATGGCTACCGACTGTTGACCCGGCAACTGGCAGCGAACATCGGCGAGATGCGCCAGCGCCTGGCGAAAACCGCGCCGCGCTGGAACATTTGAAGGTTACTGCGCAGCCAGCCGCCGGGACTTCAGGCCCCAGCCTTGTTGCATACCGGCGGCGGCCAACAGAATCGCGGCCACGCCGAGCCATTGCAGGATTTCCAGACGATGGCCGAACGCAAACCAATCGACGAAGATCGCCGCGATCGGGTAGATGAACGACAGTGCACCGGTCAATGCGGTCGGCAATTTCTGGATGGCGCCGTACAGCAACACATACATCAGACCGGTGTGGACGATGCCCAATGTGACCAGGCTGGCCCAGGCACTCGGCTCATGCGGCAACGCGCTGAAATGCGCAAATGGCGCCAGCAACAGACCCCCGGTGCAGACTTGAATCAACGCAATCAGATGCGGCGGCGTGCCGGTCAGGCGCTTGATGATCAACGCGGCAATCGCATAGAGAAACGCCGCACCCAAGGCCAGCGCAATGCCCATCAGATAGTCATTGCCGCTTTCACTCTGGGTGCCATGGGCACTGACAATCGCCAACATGCCCATGAACGAAATCGCCAGCCAGAACAGCTTTTGCAAGGTGATTTTCTCGCCAAGAAACAGCGCCGCCAAACCGACCAGCATGAACGGCTGCACGTTGTACACCGCCGTGCCGATGGCAATCGAAGCCCTTGAATAGGAGGCAAACAACAACACCCAGTTACCGACAATCGCCATCCCGCTGAGCACTGCAAGCAGGAAGGTGGTTCGAGTCAGAATGCCCGGGCGCAGGAAGCCGAATACCGCGCAGATCAACAACAAGGTGCCGGCGCCGAACACGCAGCGCCAGAACACCACGTCGAGCACCGGTTGCCCGGAGACCAGCACGAACCAGCCGATCGTCCCGGATATCAGCATGGCGGCGGTCATTTCGAATGAGCCGCGCCGCAGGGTCTTGTCCATCATCAATCTCCTCAACAATTGAACAAAGTATGCCAAGGCGTCCCGGCGGCGCTCCAGAGCAAAAAGCAGGCTAAACTCGTAATCTGCCTTTTTTATCGCGGGTGGTTTTCATCAATCGCCTAATACTGGAGTTTTTATGACTGATGACATTGATCAGATCCTCATCGGCGCATTGATGGAGGATTCGCGGCGTTCGCTCAAGGCGCTGGCGCAGATCAGCGGCTTGTCGTCGCCGAGTGTGGCCGAACGCTTGCGCCGGCTGGAGGAACGCGGCGTGCTCAGGGGCTACACCGTGGAGATCGATCCGAAGTGTTTCGGCTATCAGTTGCAGGCTATCGTCCGGGTTCGGCCGCTGCCGGGACAACTGCAGGAGGTGGAGCGGCAGATTCTGGCGATTCCCGAGTTCACCGAGTGCGACAAGGTCACCGGCGAGGACTGCTTCATCGCTCGCCTGCATGTGCGCTCGATGGAACAACTGGACACCCTGCTCGACCGCCTCAATACCCTTGCGGAAACCAATACTGCGATCGTCAAGAAGACGCCGGTCAAGCGCCGTTTGCCACCGATGGCCTAAGTGCTTTTTCAACACGTTTGACGTAGATTGAGGTTTTTCCGACGAAGGATTGGCGGTATGAAAGTTCAGGCAATGATGCTAAGCGCATTAGTGTTGAGTGGTTGCGGGACAGTGCAAACGGTCATGCGCGACGACCAGGTCGCCGTGGACGATTTGAGATCGAACAAATCCTATTGCGGGGCGGTGCCGAGAATCTACAGCGGCGTGATGTATGACTTCTGCAGTCTGCATGCGCCGATAGACGAGGGTAACAAATACAACGCCGCCCTGCCCGGCTGGGCGATTGATGCTGTGGCGTCCGGGGTGCTCGACACGTTGTTGTTGCCTTACACCATTTACAAACAGCAGACTGACGGCAGCATCGTGATCAACTGAAAAAGCCTGCGCACGCCGAAACGTGCGCAGGCTTTGCGCTTCTTACTCCAGCAGTTGCTGCAGGCTCGGGTCACGAATGACTTTCTGCAACGGCTGCGGCGTGGCGTTATTGGTGGAATTGAGCATTTTCAGTTTCATGTCCGACGCTTTGCTGCACGCGTTCTTGCCGTCGGCGTAGATGCCGCTCATGTCGCATTTCCACTCGAAGTAATTCACCAGGCCGCCGGACAACTGCAGGCTGTAGTCAGTGCTTTGAGTGCCCGGCGTGAAAGCATGGCCGGCCGGAATGTTCTGGAACCACTTCATCCATTCAGGCGAACCCGGCTTCGGCGCATTGGCCTGGAACGTTGGATTCATGATCGCCACTTGCGGCGTTTCGGCGGTCGCATGGCAGCTCAGGCAGGAACTGTTGGGGTTGTCCACCGGACCATTGAGGCGACCGTTCCAGCCCAGATGGGTGGGTGGCAACTCCTGGGTCTTGGCGTTGATCGCGGTCTGTTGCAACGCGGGGTTGATCTTGGTCTGCGTCGGTTGCGGGTTGGTGAAGTCGTTGCCGATTTCTTCCGGATCGTTACCCCACATGATCCCTACCGGAACGAGGTTGTCCCAGCCAGGCTTGCCGGTTTTCGCGCCGTTGTACTGAAAGGTGCCGAAGATCCAGCCAGTGGCGCTCATGCGCTTATCGCGCACGGCGATGTCCATCTGGATCAAGGCGACATCCTTGACCTTGCGATTGGCCGAGGTGAACGTCTCGGTGACGTAGCCCTTCCACAACACCGGGTTCACCAGGAACGGCACGGTGCTGCGATCGATATCGGCGAACAGGGCTTTGCAGACTACGGTGCCGTCGGGGAAGCTGTTGGGCGCCGATGTGTATTTCGGATCAGGGTTGTTCGGGTCTTTCCAGACCTCTCCGATGGTATACGCACCGATGTCGTTATAGATGCCCACCGCGTATGTCTGGCCAGTAGCGGTCTGCGTGGCGGCGAGTTGCTTGACCTGGATCTGCGCCTCTTTGGTCAGGCCGTGAATCCCTTCGCGTCCCAGCGGGCCGTAGTGCTGCCACGGCATGTGATACCACTGGCGTTTTTTATTGTTCTGCACGTACCAATCAGCCTCGACGTTGCCATCAAGGCAATAGGTTTTGACTTCCTCCATGTACGCACGCCAAGTCTCAAAATTGTTATCTGGCTTGGTCGGCAGATTCTTGAAAAAACCGGGGAGCGGTACTTTCGGCGCTGTGGCCGGGTAATTCTGGCTCAACTCAAACAGTGGGCCAGAGTATTGGCTGGAAGGTGGTTGATAGCCGAAGTCAGGATAGACGCCGGCGAAGGTTGACGCGCTGAACAGCGCGGTGGTGACGGCCAGTACAGCCAGTTTTCCTTGGGGCTGGTTCATCGATGATCTCCTTGATTGGGACAACGCCTGCAATGGCAGGGCCTCCATTATTTTTCTGGTATCAGGACCCCGGTGGTTCGCCGGGATACGGTCACGGTGCATGGCATTTGGCGTGGTTCACCTCCCGGTTTTCACTGGACGAACGAATACAGTCGCTCTCGACCAAAAGGCCTGGCGATCAACAGCAAGGGAAGTGAATGCGAGGGACGCAGGAATTACACGAGGGGTGCTGGTTACCGACTCCTGTCGATCAGGCTACTGCTCTTCCTTGGTAATTAGGTGTAGGTGATTTCCAAAAAGACGCCACTATTTTCAGATCATTTTGTAGGTAAAAGGCCACTACGCTTTTCGGCGAGCAACAAAAAACCCGCCGAAGCGGGTTTTTTGTTGAAACGACTAATGATCAGTCGTCGCGGCTCATGATGCCGAAGATCTGCAACAAGCTGATGAACAGGTTGTAGATCGATACATACAGGCTGATGGTCGCCATGATGTAGTTGCGCTCGCCGCCGTGGATGATGGCGCTGGTCTGGAACAGGATGCACACCGACGAGAACAGCACGAAACCTGCGCTGATCGCCAGTTGCAGGCCGCTGACCTGGAAGAAGAAGCTCGCCAGCGTCGCACCCAGCAACACGAAGAAACCAGCGGTGATGAAACCACCGAGGAAGCTCATGTCCTTGCGGGTAATCAGCACGTAGGCCGACAGACCACCAAACACTAGCGCAGTCATCGCGAACGCCGAGCTGACCACTTCAGCGCCGCCCTGCATACCCAGGTAACGGTTGAGGATCGGGCCGAGCAGGAAACCCATGAAACCGGTCAACGCAAAAGCGGACACCAGGCCCCACGCGGAATCACGGAGTTTGTTGGTGAGGAAGAACAGTCCGTAGAAGCCGATCAGCACCACGAAAATGTTCGGGTAGCCAACACGCATCTGCTGGGCAACGAAAGCCATGACGCCGCTGAATGCGAGGGTCAGAGCCAGTAGGCCGTAAGTGTTGCGCAGGACGCGGCTAACCTCTAGCTGCTCAGCCTGCACGCTGTTATTAACTGCGTAATCCTGTTCGCGCATGGCGACACTCCTGTTGGTTTGAAACGTTCAGTCGCAAAGATCATAACAGACGCTCTGTAACAAGCCATGCAGAGAGTTTGACAGTGTGTTTCATTCAGGTATTATGGCGCCCGCAACGCAACGGAGGTGTGGCCGAGTGGTTTAAGGCAACGGTCTTGAAAACCGTCGACTGTAACAGGTCCATGAGTTCGAATCCCATCGCCTCCGCCATATTTGGTACCGACAAAGCCCTGATTATTCAGGGCTTTGTCGTTTCTGGGATTCGGGAATTTTGCCTCTCCCTTTCTGTATCGTTTCAGCATCTTTTCAGCCACTTCCGCAACCCCTACCCTTCTGACATCACGACGTTGGCGCTAGTCAAATCACACCACACAGAGCGCGTTGGTTGCATTGACTGCGGTCAGTAGGCAGCTTTCGGCCAGAAGCGCGCGGCGTATGACAAAGCGCTTCTACAATAAATGCTCACGTAGAAAATCGATGAACGCCATCGTCCGCGCTGAACGTCGCCGCTCACGACTGAGCACGGCGCTGACAGGCAACGCGCTGGTCTGATAGTTGTTGAGTACGGTACTCACTTTGCCCTGCTCGACGTCAGCGGTGAACAGCCATTCAGGAGAGAGGGAAATACCCAAGCCGGAAAGAACCATTTCGCGGATGGCTTCGCTGCTGTTACTCGTGACGTTGCCCTGGATACTTACATCCAGCTCTTGGGCGATGTGCGTAAAGTGCCAGCGGTCGTAATGCTCCAGCAACGTGAAGCCGATGCAGTTGTGACCTGACAGTTCGTTGGGCTCACGTGGCACGCCGTGTAGATCCAGATAGCTGGGCGCGGCATAGACACGGCGCGGACTATTGCCCAGTGGCAGTGCCACTAATCCCTCGCTCTTCACCATGCCAATGCGGATAGCCAGATCGATATTTTCTTTGAGCAGGTCTTCATTGTGGTCACTCAGCCGTAGGTCAATCCGAACATCAGGATGGCGTTGCAGGAAAGTCCCTATGAGCGGCGCGATGCATAACCTTCCATAACTGACCGGGGCGGCGACTCGTAACGGGCCAGCGATCTGCTCCTGCCCACTGGTAAAGCTACGCGTGGCAGTTTCGATGTGGCTGAGAATTTCCTGGCAATGGTCGTAGAACCGTTGACCTTGGTCGGTCAGGGCCAGGTGCCGGGTGCTGCGTGCGAACAATGGCCCACCCAGATACTGCTCCAGCGCGCGTACTTGCTTACTCACTGCCGGCTGCCCCATGTTCAGCTCACGGGCTACCGCCGAAAACGACCCGCGCTCCACGACGCGAACAAAGATGTGCATGCTGTCGAACAGATCCATCGACGATTAGTTCTCTTTGTGGAATAAGTCATATGCAAATTACGTTTCTTATCGGAATGATTAAAGCGCGGCAATCTGTAAGCGTCCACTCCAACACAGGTTCCCGTCATGAATCATTCCATGCTTGCCGCTATCGCCGAGTCCGCTCAGTCCCCTCTGGCCATCCGTCACATCGATCTCCCTGTTCCCGGTACGGGGCAAGTACTGGTCAAGGTTCACGCAGCAGGAGTCAATCCGCTCGATACCAAAATTGCCGCCGGCGCAGGGACTCATGCCCGCCAAGCACTGCCGGCAGTGCTTGGCCTTGATCTCGCCGGTACGGTCGTTGGACTGGGCGAAGCGGTCGAGGAATTCACCATAGGCCAGGAAGTCTTCGGCATGCCCGGCGGGATCGGTGGTGCCCAAGGCACTATGGCCGAGTATATCGCCGTGGATGCCAGGCTGATCGCTGTCAAGCCACACACCCTCAGCATGCGTGAGGCGGCCGCATTGCCTTTGGTGTTCATTACCGCGTGGGAAGGTCTGGTCGATCGCGCCAATGTCCGCACCGGTCAGCGAGTGCTGATTCACGGCGGCGCGGGTGGTGTAGGCCAAGTAGCTGTGCAACTTGCCAAGGCTCGCGGTGCCGATGTCTACGCCACCGGTTCAGCGGGTAGTCTCGACTTCATACGCTCGCTGGGGGCTACGGCGATCGACTATCAGGCACAGAGCCTTGAGGATTATGTCGAGCACTACACAGCGGGTGAAGGGTTCGACATTGTCTACGACACTGTCGGCGGCAGCACGCTGGATGCTTCATTCAAAGCGGTGAAAGCCTATACCGGGCATGTGTTGAGTTGCCTGGGTTGGGGCCAGCACAGCCTGGCACCGTTGTCGTTCAAAAGTGCAACCTACTCAGGCGTCTTCACCCTGGCGCCGCTGCTCACCGGCAAAGGGCGCGAACACCACGGCGCGATCCTGCGCGAGGCCGCCGCGCTGGCCAATGCGGGTCAACTGACGATCCGCGTGGATCAACAGCACTTTGCGCTGTCAGACGTCAACGAGGCATTTCGCCAAGTCGCCGAAGGCCGCGGCAAGGGCAAGGGCAAGGGCAAGGGCAAGGGCAAGGGCAAGGGCAAGACGGTAATCCAGTTTGTGAGTGCATAGCCCCTTGTAATCACTCGAAAACGCAATCGGCCAGAAGCGTCCGCTTATGGCTGATTGCTGCCGTTCACGAGTGACTACTTTCGGCCAATACCGGCGATCCATACGACAACTAAATCTTGCTATAGAAGTACAGGCCGCCCGTCGTGTGAGGATTGGCAAGCTGGTTTGCGTGGCTCACGTAGCGAGTGGTCTCAGCCCGCGACTGGCTGGGTCAATATCTCCAGAAAACCGGGGTTATGAGCACCAACACGGTCAGGATTTCCAGCCTGCCCAGAAGCATGCCAACAGTGAGTAGCCATTTGGCCGCATCCGGCAGTGATGAGAAATTACCTGCCGGCCCAATGATTGTGCCCAAACCGGGCCCGACGTTACACACCGCCGTAGCGGCACCGCTCAATGCAGTTATCCAGTCAAGCCCAATTAGAGCCAGACCCAAAGCGATGGCGGCAATCGTGATGGTGAAAAAAAACGAGAAGGTCAACAGCGAGCGTACGATCTCCTCGTCGATGGCATGGCCGTTGTATTTTTTCTGAATCACGGCGCGAGGATGGATCAACTGCTTCAAGCTGCTGACAAGAAGAGCGGCAGCCACCTGAAAACGGAAGATTTTTAGCCCGCCTGCCGTTGAGCCGGAACAGCCCCCGACGAAGGTCAAATAGAAAAACAGCAAAACAGCGAAGCTGCCCCACAAGGTGTAGTCGCCAACCGCAACTCCAGTGGTCGTGACGACCGAGGTCACATTAACCGCCACGACACGAAACGCATCCCACCATCCGTAGTCGCTGTGAAAATACAGCCAGGTACCTACAGCCAACGACGTGACGAGCAAGAATCCAATAAACCCGCGTACCTGGTGATCCTTGATCAGTGCACGCCGATTACCCCGACATGTTGCGACGTACAAGGTGAATGGCAGGCTACCCAGAATCATGATGCCTACCGCAACCCAGTGAATTGCTGGTTGCTTCCAATTCCCAAGGGAGGCGTCCGAAGTTGAGAACCCGCCGGTAGAGATCAACGACATTGCGTGGTTGACCGCTTCAAATGGCGTCATTCCTGCGAGCCAGAGCGACAAAGTGCCGATACTCGTCAGGCCCAGATAGAGCAAAAGAATGTACTTGGCTGCAACATGAGAACGTGGTGTCACTTTCTCCGACCAGTCCGAGGACTCTGTCTGGAAAAGACGCATGCCGCCGACTCGCAAGAGTGGAAGAATTGCCACAGCCATGCCAATAAAACCGATGCCACCTAACCAATGCAGCATGGAACGCCAGATCAGTAAGCCGGGAGATGAGCTATCCAGACCGGTGAGTACAGTCGAGCCAGTGGTTGTGATGCCCGACATCGTTTCAAAGAATGCATCGGTGTAGCTGATATCGCTGATGAAAACCATTGGTAAAGCTGCGAAGGAACACACAACGACCCAGCTTGCGGTAGTCAGCAAGTACATGTCCCTCGGTCGAAGATTGCCGGTATCCGGACGCCCTCGCACGATCAACAGCAGACCACAGATGAAGGTAATCAGACTCGCCCAGAGGAAGGCCGACAGATCGTCGCTACGCTCATAGACCACCAGCGTGATCATGGGGATAGCCATGCTTACCGCCAGGGTGATCAAAAAAATACCTAAGATGAAGCCGATAAGCCGAATTGCTGCGAGAGACATCACAATAACGTTCCAAATTAGCACCGCGCAGTATCGGATTCCCACCCTGAAGACTCCGTAAATTCTCCGTAAAATTTTTTCCTGCAATCAGCCAGGTTGCGTGAGTCAAAGGGTAGCCATGTGTCAATTTCAGCCCTTCGCAACAGGGCGTGCAGGTGGTGCGCCGTCTGGTGGAGCGACTCGGAGCTGGTCGCCGCCAATCCGCTGCAGCGTCACTGCCGCGATGTCCAGGCCATCGCCGCACACCGCGACCTGGATCGCTGTTGCACTATCGCAATCATCTGGAGGCATGCTATTGCATTGCCGGGGAAGTCGAAGACATGCAAGGGAATGTCTTCCCGATTCGCCCGGGTGATGTTTATGGACTCGAACAGCCCGACCGTCATTACCTGCGCGGGGACGAGCGGCACAATCGCAACGACAGCCAAGGTTCGGCGTACTGAAGCATGGCTGGCCAAACGGCCAGACCGTCGACAAAAGGGAGCTTCATTTTGCGCAAGGACTACCTGGCTTTTTTCACCTCGCTGTTTCTGTCGCGGCTGGCAGATCAGATCCTGCTGTTCATCGTGCCATTGGTGGTGTTCCAGACCACCAACAGCGCCTCCTGGGCAGGTTTGGCGTTTTTCGTCGAATCGCTGCCGCGCTTTCTCGCGTTTCCGCTGTGCGGAGCCTTGTGCGACAAGTTTTCGCCCATCCGCATCCTGCACATCAGCCAGGTTTACCGGGCACTGCTCTGCCTGATCGCGGTGGCAATGTTTGCCCTCTTCGGCGGTATCGCCTGGGTCGTCGTGCTGTCAGCGCTATGTGGCGTGCTGACCACCCAGGGCATCATGGCCCGCGAGGTGCTGATGCCACACATTTTCCAACACTACAGCTACACCAAGACCTTGTCCTATTCGCAGATCGCCGATCAGACCGGGCTGGTTCTCGGGCCACTGGTGGCTGCGCTTTTGTTGGAAATCTGGGCCTGGCATTGGGTGGTGCTGTGGGTCGCCGGGCTCTTCCTGCTGGCGGACCTGAGCATGCTGGTCTGGCAACGCCTCAGCCGTATCACTCTGGAAGTGTTCGAGCAGCATCAAGACATCTGGCTGCAACCGCTGCGTATCGCTTTCGGGCATATACGTGAACTGCCGGAGCTGAAAAAAATCATTCTGCTGGCCGTCGGGGTCAACCTGATCGTCGGCGTCACTCTGGCGACGTCAGCGGCGATGGTGATCGGCGAGTACAGCGCCGGCAAAGATGCGTATGCCGGACTGCAGGCTGCCGGCGCGGTCACCACCATCGTGATTCTATTCTTCCTCGCCCGGGTTGAAATCCCGCAGCGGTTACTGGGCGGGCTCGCTTACTCGATGATCGCCGCTGGCGCCCTCATCAGTGCACTGAGTCCGAATCTGGCCGGCTATGTGGTGGGTTTCCTGCTGATCGTCGGCTTCGACAAGATGTTCAACATCTACATGCGCAGCATCCGCCAGCGGGTGATTCCGGCCAAGGATTTCGGCAAAACCGTGGGCGTGATCACCTTGCTCAATAACCTCTCGCAACCCTTGGCGGGTTTGCTGGTGGCGCTGCTGGCCACAAGCGTGGGCACACAAGGAGTGATCCTGATTCTGGCCTTGCTGACTATGCTGTTGGGCGCCGCAGCGGTATGGTGGTTTGCCGTCAGCAGAGGAACCCTGAATGCCGAAGAAACCACCGGCCCCTGAACACAAAACCACCGCCGCAGACATCGAGCGTTCGATCCAGGCGTTGAACAAAATGGCCGAGCGCCTCTGGGGCGAAGGTCGAGAGGCCGAGGCCAAAGCCCTGCTCGATGCGCTCGATGCGTTGAACCGGGCCCTGGACAGAATCAGGATTGGCGAGAGTCGTCGGATTGTGACGCTTCATTAAGAAGCCGTGCCTAGAACCAATGTTATGAATCAGCTGTGCCCAATTGGCCGGGCCAAGGATGAAGACAGATGCGCGCGATAAAAACCTTCTTCGGCACTTTGTTGCTGCTATTCGGTTTCGACTTCACCTACGAAAAACCCCGCCGAGTCTTCACGGCGGGATTTGTCCGATTTTGCATGGTGGTCGCTTTTGCAGAATTGCTGATACTGCATATGATTTATAACGGTCCGGCGCGTTAGCTCTACGGTTTGAGAATCAGCAACGGCTCGCCCTTTTTAACGATGTAAGTCGCCAGCTCCGAACCTTTGTCCTGACCGACATTGCGCGCCACATGCGCTACGCCTTCAGGAATGAACAGCGAATCCCCCGCCTTCAACGTCACCGGCGCCCTGCCCTCCAGTTGATATTCGAACGTGCCGCTGATCACGTAAGCGACCTCGACGCCCGGGTGCGCATGCCGAGGCGAAGTCACGCCCGGTTCGAAATCGACTCGCGCCTGAATCACTTCGCGCTCGGCAGCACCGAGGTCCTCGCGCACCAGATCGGTCCGGCTCAACCCTTGTTGCCAGCTCTTGGCTGGCGCGTCAGCCGCGTGGGCGACGCCGATGATTGAAGCGAGTAGCGCAGCGCTGGCCAGTAACAATGGACGATGCATGATGTTGCCCTCTCAAACGCAGTGGTGGTGTGACCGCTACTTTGGGCGTCGCGTGTATGGCTGATGTGTCGTAAACCCCGGGTTTATTGTTCGCGTGTGTCTGCGCGGCAACTTGATACACGTTTATACAAAATTGTCTTTGCCCGGTGACAGTGCCAACAGCCATGTCCTGAACGCCACGATCTTCTTCGATTGCGCCGTTTCATGGGGCGCTACCAGATAAAAGCCGAGTTCATCCTCAAGGCGCAGATCGAAGGGAGCCACCAGACGGCCGGCCCGCAGATCGTCCTCGACATAGGTTGAACGGCCAATGCACACACCCTGCCCGTCAACCGCTGCCTGTACCGCCATCATCGCTAGGTCAAAGGTCAGGCGCGGGCCTTCTGCAAGTTGCGGCGGTTGGCCTGCGGCACGCAACCAGGCGCTCCAGTCACCGGCCGTCGCGCCACTGACTTGCAGCAATGCGTGATTGGCCAGGTCTGCGGGCGTTCGCAACGTTTTCGCCAATGCCGGACTGCATACCGGGAAAATATCATCGGACATCAGAAAATCGCCACACAACCCCTTCCAGTCGCCGCGCCCATAACGGATCGCCGCATCAATCGTGCCCTTGCGAAAGTCGACCAGCTCAGTGGCCGCACTGATTCGCACATCAATAGCGGGAAACGCCTGCTGAAAGGACGGCAAACGCGGCAACAACCACTTCGATGCAAACGACACCAGCGTACTGATCGTCAGCACGCTTTTATCGCGAGACGCGAGCAACTGCTCAGTCGAATACCGCAGTTCATGAAACGCTGCACGCACACCCGGCAAATAGGCGTGCCCGTCCTCGCTCAGCACCAACCCCTCGTTGAGCCGCAAAAACAGTGGCCCGCCCAGCTCGGCTTCGAGTCGGCGAATCTGGTGACTGACAGCGGTCTGGGTGACATTGAGTTCTTCGGCAGCCTTGGTGAAGCTCATGTGCCTGGCGACCGCTTCAAAGGCGCGCAAGCCATTCAGCGAGGGAAGTCGGATCGTCATGGTTCTGAGTGCTCATGAGATTTTGTCATACGCTAGCACCGTAAATGACCTTTGCGGAAGCCGCTTCGGCAATGGAATCTGGCGCTCTCTCTCAGCAAGGAAGTGCCATGAAACTGTATTTTGCGCCCATGACCTGTTCGCTTTCCCCGCACATTGTGCTGCGAGAATTGGGTTTGCCGTTCGAACTGGTTCGCGTCAACAACCAGAGCAAACGCACCGCCGATGGCCGCGACTTTCGTGAGATCAATCCGAAGGGCTACGTTGCAGCG
Organism: Pseudomonas sp. B21-041; assembly: GCF_024748675.1. Lineage (NCBI taxonomy): Bacteria > Pseudomonadati > Pseudomonadota > Gammaproteobacteria > Pseudomonadales > Pseudomonadaceae > Pseudomonas > Pseudomonas sp. B21-041. The sequence continues at coordinate 2,914,741 of NZ_CP087175.1, read as the reverse complement.
CTGGTTCTGGATAACGGCGAGGTACTGACGGAAGGGCCGGCGATCCTGCAGTTTCTGCTCGATCAGGTGCCCGGCAACACGCTGGCGCCACCCTTGGGTTCATGGGAGCGCACGCGCTTGCAGGAACATCTGAACTTCATCAGTACGGAAATTCACGGGGGCAGTGCACCGCTGTTCAATGCGCAGATCCCGGAATCGGTCAAAACGATTTTCCGCCACACACTGTTCAAGCGCCTCGACTACCTGAATCAGCAACTGTCGGCTCGGGACTATCTGATGAGCAGATTCGGCGTCGCCGATGCTTATCTGTTCACCGTGCTGAAGTGGCTGCCGACCTTTGCCATCGACATACAGGACTGGCCGGCACTTGCCAGCTACATGCAGCGCATCGGCGCCCGCCCCTGCGTTCTTGCAGCCATCGCGGCGGAAGCCGCAACGCAGCCGGTCTGACCGGCCTCTGTAGCCACGGAGCGGGCCATGTCGACGCTGTATCTGTAAACTGCGGCCATCTTCACTCGCTCAATCAAAGGATCAGCATGGCTAACCAAGACATCACCTTCACCCCCGATCCGGACGCCGACTCGATTTCCTCGGACGTTGCCACATTCAACGGCATCATGGTTTCCACCCAGATTCCAACCCGTGCCGACGGCAGTTTGGAACTGGGCGATATCACCGCGCAAAGCGAATGCACCCTGCAAGCGCTGAAAGTTGCGCTGGAACGTGCCGGCAGCTCGATGGATCGGGTGATGCACTTGACGATCTACCTGACCGACATGGCGGATCGCGCCGCATTCAACGAGGTTTACCAGCGCTACTTTGCCAAGCCATGGCCGGTGCGTGCCGCAGTCGGCGTCGCCTCGCTGGCGGTTGAAGGCATGCGCGTGGAAGTCACTGCGATGGCGGCCAAGGCCTGACACACCACCCCAGCCCCTGTAGGAGCTGTCGAGTGAAACGAGGCTGCGATCTTTTGATCTGAGCTTCAAGATCAAAAGATCGCAGCGTGCCGCAGCTCCTACAGGTCCGGAGTGGAAGTTCACCATCGGGCAGCACAGGCGTGCCGGGCGCGCGTTTCACGGGTAGAATGCGCGCCTAACCGTGACAGCCTGACTAAAAAAACTATGTCCTTGCCCAAGCATCACCTGGAATTGCTCAGCCCTGCCCGCGATGTCGCCATCGCCCGTGAGGCGATCCTGCACGGCGCCGACGCCGTGTACATCGGCGGCCCGAGCTTCGGCGCGCGCCACAACGCCTGCAACGAAGTCAGCGAAATCGCCGAGCTGGTGGAATTCGCCCGCAAGTATCACGCGCGAATTTTCACCACCATCAACACCATCCTGCACGACAACGAACTGGAGCCGGCCCGCAAGCTGATCCATCAGTTGTACGACGCTGGCGTCGATGCGCTGATCGTTCAGGATCTGGGCGTGATGGAGCTGGACATTCCGCCGATCGAGCTGCACGCCTCGACCCAGACCGACATCCGCACCCTTGAGCGGGCGAAGTTCCTCGATCAGGCCGGTTTCTCGCAACTGGTATTGGCCCGCGAGCTGAACCTGCAGGAAATCCGCGCCATCGCCGACGAAACCGACGCCGCCATCGAGTTCTTCATCCATGGCGCGTTGTGCGTGGCCTTCTCCGGCCAGTGCAACATTTCCCACGCGCAGACCGGGCGCAGCGCCAACCGTGGCGACTGCTCGCAAGCCTGCCGTTTGCCGTACACCCTCAAAGATGAAAAGGGTGGCGTGATCGCCTACGAAAAACACCTGCTGTCGATGAAAGACAACAACCAGAGCGCCAACATCCGCGCCCTGGTTGAAGCCGGTGTGCGCTCGTTCAAGATCGAAGGTCGCTACAAAGACATGGGCTATGTGAAGAACATCACCGCCTATTACCGCCAGCGCCTCGACGACGTGCTCGAAGACCGCCCGGACCTGGCCCGCGCGTCCAGCGGTCGCACCGCGCACTTCTTCCTGCCTGACCCGGAAAAAACCTTCCACCGTGGCAGCACCGACTACTTCGTCACCGACCGCAAGATCGACATCGGCGCTTTCGACTCGCCGACCTTCACCGGTCTGCCGGTTGGTACCGTCGAGAAAGTCGGCAAACGTGACATGCAGGTCGTGACTCACGAGCCGCTGTCCAACGGCGACGGCTTGAACGTGCTGGTCAAACGCGAAGTGGTCGGTTTTCGTGCCAACATCGCCGAAGCCAAAGGCGAGTTCGAAGAAGACGGCGAGAAGCGCTACCGCTACCGCGTCGAACCGAACGAAATGCCGGAAGGCCTGTACAAGCTGCGCCCGAACCACCCGCTGAATCGCAACCTCGATCACAACTGGCAACAGGCACTGCAGAAGACCTCTTCGGAGCGTCGCGTGGCCCTGAGCTGGGTCGCACGCCTGCGTGAAGAGCAGCTGGAAGTCACCGCCACCAGTGAAGAAGGCATCAGCGCCAGCGTCACCCTCGCCGGTCCGTTCGGTGTGGCCAACAAGCCTGAGCAAGCGCTGGAGCAATTGCGCGATCTGCTCGGCCAGCTCGGCACCACGCAGTACCACGCCACCGACGTCAAGCTGGATGCGCCACAGGCGTTCTTCATCCCGAACTCGCAGCTCAAGTCGCTGCGCCGTGAAGTGATCGAAGCGCTGACCGCCGCTCGCGTCGCCGCGCACCCGCGTGGTAGCCGCAAGGCTGAAACCAGTCCGCCACCGGTGTACCCGGATTCGCACCTGACGTTCCTCGCCAACGTTTACAACCAAAAGGCGCGCGACTTCTATCACCGTCACGGCGTGAAGCTGATCGACGCCGCGTACGAGGCTCACGAAGAACCGGGCGAAGTGCCGGTGATGATCACCAAGCACTGCCTGCGTTTCTCCTTCAACCTGTGCCCGAAACAGGCCAAAGGCGTGACCGGCGTACGCACCAAAGTCGCACCGATGCAGTTGATCCACGGTGATGAAGTGCTGACGCTGAAGTTCGATTGCAAGCCGTGCGAAATGCACATCATCGGCAAGATGAAAGGCCACATCCTCAACCTGCCGCAACCGGGCAGCGTGGTCGGCCACATCAGCCCCGAAGACCTGATGAAAACCATCCAGCGCGCACCGCACTGAGTGGATGACGTGCGCGGTGCTTCGGCGCCGCGCACGCCTGCCCTGCACCACCGGGCTAAATCGCAGGCATAAAAAAACGCCAACTTCTTGCGAAGTTGGCGTTTTTTTCGAATATGGCAGGGGCGGCTGGATTCGAACCAACGCATGGCAGGATCAAAACCTGCTGCCTTACCGCTTGGCGACGCCCCTACTGCTCTTTCCAGCTACTTCGTTAGGTTCGCTGTGAGAACGGGGCGCAATTTACCAAGGTTTTTTGGCTTTGGGAAGCGCGAAGTGAAATATTTTTTGTTTTAAAACAGCGACTTATTATTTTGGCCTGAATCAGGTCCAGGGGGAGTCGGTTTCGCCGCCGTGTATCACACTGTGTACCAACCCTCTCGCGACACATCGACTTTCAACAAAGCCGTTCTTCGACACAGGACAGATACGTCCCAACGCTCAAATGCACTCAAGGTTTCAAGGGTTCATTCAGACCCCTTGGCCAAAGGCTCGCAAAGGAGACGTCACCATGAAGATGGCACTGCACACCCGCAAAACTGCATTCGGCTTGTCGATTCTGGCTGTGGCGCTGCTCGGCGCTTTTGGCAGCGCTCAGGCGCAAACCACTGAACCGGCCGCCGTCAGCTATTCCGCGCCCTCGCCCTTCGGCCCGCTCAAGCATGTGAAGGCTGGCGTGCTTGACGTCGCCTATGCCGAAACCGGCCCAGCAGACGGCCCGGTGGTGATCCTGTTGCACGGTTGGCCCTACGACATTCACAGCTACGACGAAGTCGCGCCGCTGCTCGCGGCCAAGGGTTATCGGGTGTTGATGCCGTATGCGCGCGGTTATGGCGATACGCAGTTCCTCTCCAAAGACACCTTGCGCAATGGTCAACCAGCGGCGCTGGCCAGTGACGTCATCGACTTCATGGACGCGTTGAAAATCAAGCAAGCGGTGCTAGGCGGCTATGACTGGGGCGCGCGTTCGGCGGACATCGTTTCGGCACTGTGGCCGGAACGCGTGAAGGCATTAGTTTCGGTCAGCGGTTATCTGATCGGCAATCAGGCCGCTGGGCAAAACCCGCTGCCGCCCAAGGCTGAATTGCAGTGGTGGTATCAGTTCTACTTCGCTACCGACCGTGGTCGTGCCGGTTACGAGAAAAACACTCACGACTTTGCCAAGCTGATCTGGCAACTGGCCTCGCCGCAGTGGAAATTTGACGACGCCACGTTCGATCGCAGTGCCAAAGCGCTGGAGAACCCGGATCATGTCGATATCACGGTGTTTAACTACCGCTGGCGTCTGGGCCTGGTGCAGGGCGAAGCGAAATACGCAGCGCTGGAGCAGAAACTCGCCACCGCGCCGTCGATCAACGTGCCGACCATTACCCTTGAAGGCGACGCCAACGGTGCGCCGCACCCGGCGCCGGAGGATTACGCCAAGCGCTTTACCGGCAAGTATCAGTTCCGCTTGATCAATGGCGGGATCGGGCACAACTTGCCGCAGGAAGATCCGCAGGCGTTTGCCAAGGCTGTGATTGATGCGGATCACCTGTAGAAACAAAAAGGCAGTCAGCCGCTCAGGCTGACTGCTTGATTATTTGAGGGTGGAGGGATGGTCACGTTTTGCAGATGCTTTGCCTGAACGGACGCCATCGCGAGCAGGCTCACTCCTACAGGGGGAACGCATTTCAAATGTAGGAGTGAGCCTGCTCGCGATCACGCCCGACCAGACACCCTCAACCCCGACTAACGTGCGCGATCACTCGGTTGGCACAACCAGATCCAGCGCCTTGTTCACCGCCAACTCCCCCAACATGACCACTTGCGCAATACCCAGCAGGGTATGACGATTTGCGCCCTCCAGCATTCCGGCAAAATTACCGAGCATGACCGACGCGGACGCCAGGGAGCCGCAAGCATTGGCCAGCAGCGACTCCGTGTCTGCTTGCGGGTTGGCCATGAACAGAGCATTGGGCGTATAGGGTGTGGCCATGATCGCGGCAGGCAACAGGTAATGGTCGAGTGCACGCTCTGCCGCTTCGTGGAGCTTTCTTGAATTGGGCGAGGCGTACGGCGATACCAGGTCAGTGACCGGTGGTTCGGGTGGCTGGGACATCAGCTGAAACTCCAGACAAGAACCGTTGGCGGCTCTTTGATAGAAGGCGTGAAGCGCCGCGATTACGGACGCTTCTGTGCAATGAGGGAGCGAGCCCCCTCACCCATCTGCTCCGCGACTAGTGCGGCAAGCGCTGGTTGTCCAGAACTCGGCCGACCACCAGCTCGCTGAGCATGATCACCTGTTGCAGGATCAGCATCTTTTTGCACTGTGAGGGTTCTATCGAATCGGCGAGTTCACGGGCCATGTCAGTGGCGGAGGACAAGGTTTCAGTGGCTTCGACGAGCAGGGTTTCGTTATCCACTGTGGGGTCGATGAGGTAGATCTTGCCGGTCTTGCGGGTGGGTACTGAGGTCTTCAGCGCTGAGGGGTTGAGATAGAAGTTGATCGCGCGGTCGGTGGCCTCTTTGATGTTTTGAGGTTCGAGTGCGGCGTCGTAGGGGATTGGATCGGTTTCTGGCGGGTTTGGCGTAATTTTGAACATAGATGACACTCGCTTAGCAAAAAATAAGGAGCCATCACTCACGCTACCAAACGAGGTGGTGACCATTGCGCAGGTTGGTAGACCGGTCTAAGCGAGTAAACCCCGGCGCTCCCGAAGGAGCCCCACGCATGGCCACCATAAAAAACCGAGCCCCGAAAAGAGACTGCATATAGCGGCGCATAACGCTTAGAAAACGGGCTACCAAACCCGATCACTGTTTTGCAGTGACAGGGAAACGATACAGCCCGCCTCAAGGCGCGTAAGCCGGCGGATTCTGGCGTACGCGTAGGCAACGGCGCAAGGTGTTGTAGCCGTTATGGCGTAACAGTGCGTGTAAGTTAAACGTGCGTGGGTGATGGTGTTTAAGAGCCCCTCACCCTAGCCCTCTCCCCGAGGGAGAGGGAACTGACCGGCTGTTTGGGGGAGGTACGCCGACGTGGGATATCGAGGTGAATTCAGGTGGGTGACGGCTTGGGTTATTTGACCAGGCGTTTTTCTTTTGATGGGCGATAGCCGAAATATGAGCTGTAGCATTTGCTGAAATGGCTTGGCGAGACGAAGCCGCACGCGACCAGCACTTCCACTTGTGAAAGCTCAGTGTGCTGCAACAACCGTCGCGCTTCGGTGATGCGCAGTTCCAGGTAATAGCGCTGCGGCGTGGTGCCCAGTTGCTCCTTGAACAAGCGCTCCAACTGCCGACGAGAACGCCCGGCATACACCGCCAGTTGCTCCAGCTCCAGCGGCTCTTCCAGATTGGCATCCATCAGCTTCACCACTTCACGCAACGGCGCACTGACGCAGATGTTCTCGTCTGGTTTGATGCGCCGGTAACGCGATTCCTCGAAGGCGAGGATGTCTTCGATCCCTTCGACCAGGGCTTTGCCGTGCAGACTCTTGATCCAGTCCAATGCCATGTGGAAAGCGCCGGACGGACTCGATGCCGTGAGCCGGTCGCGGTCGATCACGTAAGGCTCACTGCTGACGTGGGTGGTTTTGGCGATTTCAGTCAGCGCCGGGCGATGTTCCGGGTGGATCGCGCAACGATAGCCGTCGAGCAATCCGGCGCGGCCGAGAAACCACGAACCGTTCCACAACCCGGCAAGCGAGATGCCGCGCTCCGCTGCTGATCTGAGCAGACCAATAAACTCATCACTCGCCCGCAGCTCAGTGCGATACCCGCCACACACCACCAGCAGATCCAGTTGCGCCAGCGCGGCTGAATCCAGACGTGCGTCAGGGCGGATGACCAGCCCCAGATCACTGATGACTTCGCCGTCGCCCAAACCAAACGTGCGCGAGGAAAACAGCCCCGGACGCAGCAGGTTGGTGGTGACAACGGTGTCCAGTGCTTGGGTAAACGCCGGTAGCGAAAAGTGTTCGAGCAGCAGAAAACCGGTGCGGGTCATGCGCGTTTCATCCGCGCTTTGCTCATTCAGATAGCGGAGGTTTTTCCCCTTCATGCCTCCGCTGAATTGGCGTCGTTCGATCAAGTTGTGGTCCATCGGTCATGTTGTTGTGCGCCGATAGTTGGCTTGATCCGCGTCAGAGTCAATCACGCCTGTGGTTGATGGCTGGTCACGCAGTGAATTCCACCGCCACCGGCGGCGATTGCATCGATGTTGAGCTGGACGATTTCGCGCTGCGGATACAGCTGCGAGAGCAGATCAAAGGCCTTCTTGTCTGCCGCTTTATCGCCAAATTCCGGAGCGATGATTGCGCCGTTGATCACGAAGTAGTTGATGTAACCGGCGGCAAAGTCCGGGTTGTTCTGGTTGAACTTGCTTTGGCGCGGTTTCAGCGGCGGCGACATCGTGTGGATCTGTAATTTGCGACCGTCAGCATCAGTGGCGTTTTTGAGGATTTCCAAGTGCGCCAGGGTGACCTTGTGATCGTAGGATTCAGGGTCGATGTCGAGGTTGGCGATGACCACGCCGGGCTTGATGAAGCGCGCATAGAAATCGACGTGAGCGTCAGTGATGTCCTTGCCCTTAATGCCCGGCAGCCAGATGATTTTGCGCAGGCCCAGACGCTCCTTCAGTTCGGCTTCGACATCGGCCTTGCTCCAGTCAGGATTGCGGTTGCTGTTGATCCAGCTGCTCTCGGTCATGATCCCGGTGCCGTGACCGTCGACCTCGATGCCCCCACCCTCGCCCACCAGATCGGTGCGGATGTACGTGGCTTGCGCGTCGTCGGCGACCAGCGCGGCGATTTTCGAGTCTTTACTGTGCTGCTGTTTGCCACCCCAACCGTTGAAGTTGAAGTCCACCGCACCGAGACCACCCTTGTCGTCGATGACGAAGTTGGCGCCGATGTCGCGCATCCAGATGTCATCCAGCCCGGCAGTGACGTAAGTGATATTGCGCGTACCGCAGAATTCTTCGGCGATGCTGCGCTCATTTTTACGGCAGAACACCGTGACTGGTTCAAACCGGGCAATGGCGCGGGCGATGCGGCCGAGCGCTTCCTGGACGTCTTCGGTGAAGTCTTCCCAAATCGCATCCTGCGCGCCGAAAGCGATGTAGGCGCGCTCATGTTTATCGCCCTCGTCGGGCATGAACCAGCGGCCTTGCGCGGCAGCCAGGACTTTGCCCGGCGACAGGCCCAGGCCTGTCACCGCAGCGCTGACAGCGGCGACCACCGAGGCCTGTTTGATGAAATCGCGACGAGTCGTCATGTGGGTTTCCTGTCTTTCAGTGAAGGGCCGACGCGTACGCCGGCCGTTGATCATTTGCCAGTGGCAGTCTTGAATTTGGTCCAGGTGCGCATGCGCGCGCGCATGTCGGCCTGGGGAATATCCTTGCCCGGAATCAATCGAGCATAGGTCGCTTCGTCGAGGTAGATATCCGGGTTGTCGCGCATGCTTTCATCGACACTCGCCCGCGCCTTGGCGTTGGAGGTCGGGTAACCGGTGAAATTGCTGATCGCTGCCATGTTCTCGGGGCGCATGACAAAGTTGATAAACGCGTAGGCGTATTCCGGGTGTTTCGCGTCGACCGGAATGGCCATGGTGTCCATCCACACCGTGGTGCCTTCGCGCGGCACGCGATACTGAAACTTGGTGTGCTTACCGGCGCTGTCCGAAGTGCGTTGCGCCTGGGTCATGTCGCCGCTGTAGCCGAGCGACAGGCACAGGTTGCCATTGACCAGGTCAGTGACCGGTTGCGACTGGAACTTGCGGATGTACGGCCGCAACTTCATCAGCAACTCGCTGGCCGCTGCCAGATCTTCGGCTTTGCCGCTGCGCGGATCGCGACCGAGGTAATTGAGCACCACCGCCAAGGCTTCGTCCGGCGAATCGATCATCGAAATCCCGCAATCGGCGAATTTCGCCGCCAGCTCCGGTTTGAACAGCATGTCGAGGCTGTTGACCGGCGCGTCGGCCATGCGTTTTTTGATCTGCTCTTCGTTGTAGGTCAGGCCGATGGTGCCCCAGGTGTAAGGCACCGTGGCTTTGCTGGAGTGCTCGTAATGGCTGCGCAGTTTCTGCAAACCGGGTTCGATGTCGGCCAGTTCGGTCAGCTTCGCTTGATCCAGCGGCATCAGGCTGCCGGCACGCATCAAGCGCTCGGCGACGGTGTCGCCGGGGAAGATCAGGTCGTAGCCACTGCCGCCGGATAGCATCTTCGCCTCCAGTGTTTCGCTGCCGTCCATGACGTCGTAGATCACCTTGATCCCGGTTTCGGCAGTAAAACGGCTCAAGGTGTCTTCGGCAAAATAATCGGCCCAGTTGTACAGCCGCAGGGTTTTGTCTTCGGCGTGCAGCGACGGTATCAAGCAGATCAACGCCAGACCGATCGCACCGCGCAAGCGTTTGTGGTGGATAGCCATATCAAACCCCTTGAGTGTTCCAGCGTGCGTGAAGTTGGCGACCATCCTGACTGAGAAGCGGCCCGTACATGTCCGGACGACGATCGCGGTATATGCCCCAGCTCAATCGCTCTTCGCGCATGGCCGCCAGATCGACGCAGTGCAGCAACACGCCAGTGCTGTCGCGATCAGCGCTGGCGAGCAATTGGCCCTTGTGATCGCTGATGAACGACGAGCCATAGAAGCTCATTTGCAGGCTCGGATCGGTAGTCGCGACCTCTCGCCCGACCCGGTTCGCCGCCACCACCGGCAGCAGATTGGCAGCAGCATGGCCGCGCATGGTCATCTGCCAATGGTCACGAGAATCCAGCGCCGTGCAGCCGGGTTCAGAGCCGATAGCCGTCGGATACAGCAGCACTTCGGCGCCCATCAACGCCAGGCAGCGGGCGGTTTCGGGGAACCACTGGTCCCAGCAGATACCGACGCCGAGGCGGCCGAACGCGGTGTCCCAGACTTTGAAACCGGTGTCGCCGGGACTGAAGTATTCCTTCTCCTGATAGCCGATGGCGTTGGGAATGTGGGTCTTGCGATACACACCCAACAGGCGCCCGTCGGCATCGGCCACGCTCAGCGAGTTGAAGTAGGCGTTGCCGGCCTTTTCGAACCAGCTCAGCGGCAATACCACGCCCAACTCGCGGGCCAGTGCGGCGAAGCGCGCGAGCACATGGCTGTCGCGATATTCCTCGGCCAAAGCCATGTGTTTATGGCTTTGTTCGATGCAGAAGTACGGCGTGGCGAACAGCTCCTGCAACAGGATCACTTGCGCGCCCTGCTGCGCTGCGTCACGGACGAGCTGCTCGGCGCGATCAAGGTTGCCGGGTAAGTCCCAGGTGCACGGCATCTGGGTGCTGGCGATGGTCAGAATGCTCATGCGTTCAACCTCTCAGCGGCCAGGCTGGCTGTTGTTGCGTGATGCAGTGCACCCCGCCGCCGCCATGGGCCAGATGATTGATGCGCACCGGCACCACTTCGCGGCCGGGGAAGGCTTGCTCCAGGACTTTGGCGGCGACGTTGTCAGCCTCGATGCCATACGCTGGCATGATGATCGCGCCGTTGGCGATGTAGAAGTTGGTGTACGAGGCGCAGAACACTTCGGCTTCAGTGTCGACAGCGTCGGTGGCTTCGAACAGTTCGATCAGCTCGAATTTGCGGCCCTGCGCATCGGTGGCCAGTTCCAGCGCACGGCGGTTTTCCCGCGCCACTTCGGCGTACACCGAGGATGTGTCGTGAGTGGCATCCACCAACAAGACGCCAGGCCGGGCAAAGGCGCAGACGCCATCGACGTGGCCGTCAGTCATGTCGCCGGTGACGTAATCCGGATCGCCCGGCAGCCAAATGGTTTTCTTGACGCCGAGCAAACGGCTGAAGATCTCTTCCATCTCCGCTTTGCCAATGCCGGGGTTGCGATTGGGGTTGAGCAGCACCGATTCAGTGGTGATCAGCGTGCCTTCGCCGTCGACATGAATCGCCCCGCCTTCATTACTCAGCGGCGTGCCGAAGCATTCCAGGCCAAGGTGATTGAGCGCACGGCGAGCCAGGCTTTCATCCAGTTCATGCGCCGACTTGCCACCCCAGGCGTTGAAGCGCCAGCTGACACCGGCCAGGCCTTGCTGCGGATGGCAAACAAAGGTCGGGCCTGAGTCGCGGCACCAGCTGTCATTCACGGCCAGCGCAATCAGCTCGATGTTCGGCCCGCACAACACCTTGGCGCTGGCGACGGCGGACGGATCGACCACCAGTTTCACCGGTTCGAATCGGGCGATGGCGTTGGCCACGCGAGCGAAATCTTCCTGCACTTGTGCAAGGGTCACACCCCAGCCCGACTCCCACAGCGCTTTGTTGTGCGGCCAGACCATCCACGTTGCGGCGTGGGTAGCCCACTCTGCCGGCATCATCCAGACGCTGTTTTTATTATCGTTGTGCTGCATGATAAGCCTCGTTAGTTAAGCCAATGTGTTCACGCCGCCAATGCTACGGACGCGCAAACAGGCAAACAAACGATGGATTTAGCGCACAACTGATTAGAGGAACTTATCGATATGCTCAAGCACTGGCCGCCACTCAGCTCCCTGCGCGGTTTTGAAGCCGCCGCCCGGCTGGGCAGTTTTCACAAGGCTGCCGACGAGTTGAACCTCACTCAATCGGCGATCAGTCAGCAGATTCGCAGCCTTGAGGCTTACCTTGAGCAGCCGTTGTTTTTTCGCAGCGGTCGCAGCGTCGCGTTAACCGATGCCGGGCACGATTTGCTCAGCACCACGCAAGCGATGTTGCAGCAATTGGTAGTGGGGATTCGGCGCCTGGGGCAGTATCAGAAACCCAATCAACTGGTGCTCAACACGACGCCGGCGTTTGCCCGGCATTGGTTGATGCCAAGATTGGCGGACTTTCGCGATCAGCATCCCGACGTGGATCTGTGGATCTACAGTACCGACGAGGTGCCGGATATGGCCACGCAGACCATCGACATCGCGATTCGCGACGATATCAGCGCGCAGGCTGAGTGCAGTTTCAAAGTGCTGCAAAGCGATCGACTTTATCCGGCGTGCCATCCGCGCCTGCTGAACACGCCGGCAGCGCAACGCAGCACCTTGCATGGCGAGCGGGAAATGGACTGGAGCCATTGGGCGGTCGAGGCCGGTATCGATGTCGGCCAGCAGGCTCAGGGGTTGAATTTTTCCGACCCGGGGCTGCTACTGGACGCGGCTTGCGCGGGGCTTGGGATTGCGCTGGTGAGTCAGTTGCTAAGCCGTCAGGCGCGAGCTGACGGCTTGTTGCAACCGCTGGTCGAGGCGACTATTCGCGGGCCAAACTGGGCACTGCTGACCCACCGCGACAGTGAAAATGACCCCATGGCCAGGTCTTTTATCGATTGGTTATCCGCCAACCTGAGCCTTGGCTCAAACAGCCGAGAAAACCCCGGCGCCTAAACGCCCCTCGAGACGCCCACACAGCACGTAGTGCTGATAACCGCTGGAGAACGATCCCTGGGAAATCGCGATCCTGACATCGTCATTCAATCGAAGGTACTGGGCTTCATCAAAGTTTTCTGCGCTGACTTCGCCCGCACGCCCGAGACGCTCGCTGTCCACCGTGAGACCCTGGCTGGCGAAGTGCTCGAAATCGATGATGCGATTCACCGCGTGCCGCTCCAGCACACCCTGATTGGGATGCATCGAGTAGATATGCAGGCCTTTATTGGCGCAGCGGTCGCACATGTCGACACAGTTTTTCTGCGTCGATTTACGCCGCGTCAGCTCTTCAAGCGGCATGTCGAGGTACTTGCCAACCTGATACTCGGTCTGATTGAAGATCGTGCAGCAAAGCACCGTGTTGCCATTGCAGTCGATGACCAGCCAGTCATCCTTGAGCGTGCACGCCATCTTGGGAAATTGCTGGATGACGTTGACGAGATCGTCGTACGGCGGCAATGCGAGGCGTTTCAGGGTGTCAATGTCCGTAGCCGTGACAGACGGGTCACGCTCGACAATGGCCAGTGTCTTCTCCAGCGGCATCATCACCGAATACCCGGTGGTGAAGATGAAGCCAAGACGCTCACTGAACGCGCGCATCAGTGATTCTTCTTCGATGTTATCCAGGTAACGGTGATAGTAAACATCCACACGGGTCCTCAGACCCAAGCGCTGTTTGATCTCCTGCAGGGCGATCATGTTTTGTTTTACAACTTCGATATCGCCGCCGACATGGCCCTTTTCGTAGGTCTCCTGGTAAAAACCCGAGAGCGAAATACGGAAGTAACTCGGCTCGGCCATCAGGGCCTTTTCCATATTCTTGGCGAGATTAAGGTTGGTGCTGATACCGCTGCCCATGCCGGCAGCATTAATGATCTCGATAAATTCGCCAATTTTTGGATGAATCAGCGGCTCGGTCCAGTTATAGAGGTAGATCGTGTCGACGCCCTCTGTCTTGGCCTTATCGACAATCTGCTTGAACATGTCGAGCTGCATGGCTTTTTTGAAATTGAGATTTTCCGAGTTGCCCATTGGGCAAGACGGGCAGCTCAGATTGCACGCACCGACGATATCGATGTACATATTCATGCGGGTGAAGCTCCTTGACTTGAAAGCCACGCATCTCATCACTGCAGTCTTTCAAGTCGCCTGATTGTGTTGGTTTTTTGACGGCACTGGCACACCGGCTAGCAATAACTGCACCACAATGCTTCTACGCCATTAACTCAACGACCCAATCGATAAACACGCGCAATTTCAGGCTGACATGCCGGTTCGGAGGATAAGCAATGTAGAGCGGCATCGGCGCGAGTTTCCAGTCTTCGAACAGCGGCACCAGCTCGCCACGCGCTTGATGGGCGGCAGACATGTACTTGGGCAGCCACAGCACGCCCATGCCCGCCAGGCCTGCCGCGAGGTAGGCGTTGCCGTCATCGACTGCCAATACGTGCCGTCCCTTGATTTGCAGGTTTTCGCTGGCGTTGTGCAAGGCATATGGCACCGGTTTGCCGGTGCGTGCCCAGAGAAAACCGACCACGCGATGGTGGCTGTCTTCCAGGTCTCTCGGGTGCGCGGGAATGCCCGCGCGCGCCAGGTATTGCGGTGCGGCAAACACCCCCAACTGCAGATCGGCGACCTTGCGTGCCATCAGCGACAGGTCCATGAGTTCGCCGCCGCGCACCACGCAATCGACGTTCTCATCAATGATGTCGACGATACGGTCACTGACGCCCATGTCGATCTGGATATCCGGATAGCGCGCGTGAAACTCAGGCAGGGCCGGCACCAGAATCAACCGTGCGAGCGGACTCGGGACGTCCACTCGCAGCCGGCCCGAAGGTGATGCCGCCGCGCCGGGCAGGCTGGTTTCGGCATCATCGAGGTCGGCGAGCAAGCGGATCACCCGTTCGTAATAAACCGCGCCATCGGCGGTGACGTTGACCTTGCGCGTGGTGCGATTGAGCAACTTGACCCGCAGGCGCGCCTCCAGTTGCTGAACCAGTTGGGTCACGGTGGTCTTGCTCATGTGCAAGGTTTCCGCCGCTTTGGTGAAACTCCCCGCCTCGACCACTCGGGCGAAGGCCTGCATTGCGTCAAAACGGTCCAAGGTGTGCCCTCGATTGTTTGGATTTCACAAACAGTGAACGCCAAGCTTGCGCGTTTATCGCTGGCCTGCAAATACCTACAGTGGCTCCATCAACTCAAATGAAGGAGACACTCCCATGACTCAGCGCGATGTTGTTTTTCCATCCGCACGCCGCACGCTTTACGAACGCCACCGTTACTCGCCCGCCATTCGCTCCAACGGTTTTCTGTTTGTTTCGGGACAGGTCGGCAGCACCGAGGACGGCACGCCAGCGCCGGACCTGAAAAATCAGGTGCGTCAGGCGTTCACTAACCTCAATGCAATCCTTGCAGAGGCCGGTGCCAGCTTCGATGACGTGGTCGATGTCACCGTATTCATCGTTGACCCCCAGTCGAAATTCGAGACGATCTGGGATGTGGTGCTGACCGAGTTCTGGGGCGAAGCGCCGCATCCGACGGTGACGGCGGTTGGCGTGACATGGCTGTATGGGTTTGATTTTGAGATCAAGGTGATTGCCAGGTTGCCGTAAATATCCGGACACACCCATTCGTTTGCCATTTCAGAGGTCGTCTGT
Organism: Pseudomonas sp. B21-041; assembly: GCF_024748675.1. Lineage (NCBI taxonomy): Bacteria > Pseudomonadati > Pseudomonadota > Gammaproteobacteria > Pseudomonadales > Pseudomonadaceae > Pseudomonas > Pseudomonas sp. B21-041. The sequence goes on along the minus strand of NZ_CP087175.1, from coordinate 2,899,553 downwards.
TTGCATGCTGCCCCACATCAGCATTCAGATCAGGGAGAGGATCGATGAACATTTTGGTGGTGGGTGCCAGTAAAGGCTTGGGCCGAGCTTTTATCGAAGGCTTGGGTAACGCGGGAGACACGCTGATTGGTGTGTCCCGCACGCGTCCCGAAGGTTTGGTGTGCGAGGCAGAGCATCCAGTACGCTGGGTGGAAGCCGATCTGATGAACCCGGCCAAAGCCGCGCACGCCATCGAGCATGCGGTCGTCGACGATGGGCTGGATACGCTGATCTACAACCTCGGTATCTGGGAAGAGTCGGCTTTCGATCCAGCCTATGACTTTCTCGACAGTCCGGACGACGAATTGCAAGCCATCGTCAGTTGCAACATCAGCGCAACAATCCTGCTGATCAAACGCATGCTTCCGCTTCTGCTGAAAAGCCCCCACCCCAGAATCATCCTCACCGGATCGACTTCAGGCCTGCCGCAAAGCGGGCGTCCGGAAGTCGCCTTCGGCGCCTCCAAATTCGCCCTGCGCGGGATTGCCGATACGCTGCGCGAAGGCTACCGACAGCAGCGTCTGGCGGTGACTTGCCTGAATCTGGGGTATCTCAACACCGAGGATCGGCTGAGCACGCCGCGAGATCTGGCTGCGCAGCGTGGCGAGGGTCAGCTGATTCCAGTTCACGATGTCGTTCAGGTGGTGCGCATGATTCTGAGTCTGTCTTCGGCCAGCTACGTCAAGGAGCTCACCCTGCCGGCAATACTCGACGAACGCTTTTGACCATTCCTGCCCTGATGGCGCTGGCCTTTACGCGTGCGAATACGTATAACCTCGCCGATTCGTCTACCCTCACGTAGCGCCCTGGTTCAGCTCTTCACACTTTTTGACGCTCACGAAACGGAGAATTCCATGCTCAAACGAACACTGGCACTGACCGCCGGCCTGGCCCTGTCCTTTTCTGCATTCATGGCCCAAGCGGCCGACGTTTTGCGCGTCAGCGCGATTCCCGATGAAGCCCCGACCGAGTTGCTGCGCAAGTTCGAACCGCTGGGTGCTTATCTGGAACAACAACTGGGCATGAAAGTGCAGTTCGTCCCGGTGGCGGACTACCCGGCAGTGGTTGAAGCACTCGCGACCGATCGCCTCGACATGGCCTGGCTCGGCGGTTTCACTTTTGTGCAGGCACGTTTGAAAACTGACGCAACGACGCCAGTAATCCCGTTGGTACAACGCGAACAGGATGCACAGTTCACCAGCAAATTCATCACCGCTGACCCGAATGTGCATAGCCTCGCCGACTTGAAGGGCAAGACCTTCGCCTTCGGTTCGGTGTCGTCGACCTCCGGCAGCCTGATGCCGCGTTACTTCATGCTGAAAAACGACAACATCAAGCCTGAGGGCTATTTCAGCCGTGTCGCCTACTCCGGCGCCCACGACGCCACCGTGGCCTGGGTGCAGGCTGGCAAGGTTGACGCCGGTGTGCTGAACGCCAGTGTCTGGCAGAAACTGGTCGACGCCGGCAAGGTCGACACCAACAAAGTGAAAGTCTTCGCCACCACCCCGACCTACTTCGATTACAACTGGACCGTGCGCGGCACCCTCGACCCGGCGCTCGCGGCGAAGATCAAAAAAGCCTTCCTTGATCTGGACCCGGCCAACCCTGAGCAGAAGAAGATTCTTGATCTGCAAGCGGCCAGCCGCTTCATCGACACCAAGCCCGAGAACTACAAGGGCATCGAGGAAGCCGCCCGCGCCGCCGAACTGCTGAAATGACCCTACGCCTCAAACAAGGCAGCCTGCGCCACGCCAATGGAGTCGACGCCCTGCGCGGTGTCGACTTGCAGATTGGCGTTGGTGAACAGGTCGCCATCATTGGCCCGTCCGGGGCCGGTAAGTCGAGTTTGCTCAACCTGCTGGCCACCGCCCTGCGGCCCAGCAGCGGCGAGATTGAAGTGCTCGGCGAACGCGCCTGGCACTTGTCTGCCCGCCAGCGTCAGCGTCTGCGCGCGCGGATCGGCCTGGTGCATCAGGCGCCGCCACTGCCACCGCGTCAGCGTGTGGTGACGGCGGTGCTGGCCGGCAAGCTCGGCCAATGGAGTCTGGGTAAAAGTCTTTTGAACCTGTTGCATCCGCTGGATGTGGCCGGTGCGCGCGCGGCGTTGGCGCGACTGGACCTGGGCGACAAACTGTTCGCCCATTGCCAGCAATTGTCTGGCGGCCAGTTGCAACGCGTCGGTATCGCCCGCGTGTTGTATCAGGCGCCGGAAATCCTCTTGGCCGACGAACCGGTGTCAGCCATGGACCCGGTCATGGCTGGGCACACGCTGTCGATCCTCTCGCGGCATGCTCGCGAACATAACGTAACGCTGGTGGCGAGCCTGCATGCGGTGGATCTGGCGCTGTCGTACTTCCCGCGAATCATCGGTCTGCGCGACGGGCAGATTCTGTTCGACAGCCCTTCTGATCGCGTCACCCCGGAAATGCTCGACGCGCTTTACGCCAATGAAAAACTGCAATCACCGACCATTGCGGTGGCGCCTCTGACTGTGCAGATTCCACGATGCTGAAAGCCGATTCACGCGATCCCGCCGCATGGCCGCGTCTGCTGCTGACGTTGCTGGCGATTGCTTTGCTGTGGCCGGGCATTCAGCTCAGCGAGCTGAATCTGGGCGTATTGCTCCCCGACAGCCAGAATGAAATGGGCCGTTTTGTCGCGCAATTCTGGCCACCGGCGCACGACGAAGCGTTTCTGCAGTTACTGTTCAAAGCCACCCTGCAAACTCTGGCCATCGCCACCGCCGGCATGGCTTTGGCGCTGGTGTTGGCGATACCGGCGGGCCTGGTCGCCAGTCGTGCGCTGTCGCTGTCTGCCGCGTCACGCGGTGGCGTGCCGAGCCGACTGGGGCGTCTGTTGCGCTGGCCGGTGCGCGGACTGTTGATTTTCCTGCGCAGCGTGCCGGAAATCGTCTGGGCGCTGCTGTTTGTGCGCGCCGTAGGGTTGGGGCCGGCGGCCGGTGTGCTGGCCATCGCCATCACCTACAGCGGCATGCTCGGCAAAGTCTATGCGGAGATTTTTGAATCGACCGATCAGCGTCCGGCGCACGCACTGTTGCAGGCTGGCAGCGGCCGTCTGGCGGCGTTTGCTTACGGCACGTTGCCCAACGTCGGGTCAGAACTGCTCTCGTACACAGTCTATCGCTGGGAATGCGCGATCCGCGCGTCAGTGGTGATGGGGTTTGTCGGCGCCGGCGGCCTGGGTCAGCAGATCGACCTGTCGATCCGCATGTTCGCCGGCGGTGAGGTCGCCAGTATCCTGCTGTGCTTCCTGGTGTTGGTATTGGCCGCCGACCAACTCAGCCGCTTGCTGCGCTGGAGGCTGACATGAATCGTCTGATCAACTTGCTGCTGATCGCCGGCATCGCGCTGGCTGTCATCGCGTCCTTCACTTATCTGGGACTGGATCTGGGCGAGGTGGGCAGCGCCACCAGCCTCAAGCAGATGAGCGCGTATGTGCAGCGTTTTCTCAGCCCGGACTTGAGCGCGGATTACCTGAAAGCCATCTTGCATGGTTCGATGGAAACTCTGGCGATGTCGGCCCTCGGCACCCTGCTCGCCGCTGTGTTCGGCATCGTTCTCGCCCTGCCCGCCGCCGGACGGTTCGGCTGGCCGCTGCAAAGCGCCTCGCGCCTGCTGCTCAATGCCTTGCGGGCGATTCCGGAACTGGTCTGGGCCGCGCTGATGGTGCTCGCCGCCGGCCTCGGCCCGAACGCCGGTACCCTCGCCCTCGCCCTGCACACCACTGGGGTGCTCGGTCGTTTGTTCGCCGAAGCGCTGGAAAATACCCCGCCACAACCGGCCGAAGCCATTCGTTTACAGGGCGGCAATCCGCTCCTCGCCTTTTGCTACGGCACGCTGCCGAACCTTGCGCCGCAACTGCTCGCCTACGTTCTGTACCGCTGGGAAAACAACATCCGCATGGCCAGCGTGCTCGGCTTTGTCGGCGCTGGCGGATTGGGGCAGATGCTCTATGTGAGCCTCAGCCTGTTTCAGGAAGCGCAAGCCAGCACGGTGATTCTGGCGATGCTGGTGCTGGTGTTTGTGGTCGACTGGTTGAGTGCGTGGAGCCGGCAACGCTGGGTCAAAGCGTAGGCCGGCTCACCACTCAGTTCAGCGAAAGGTTGTGTTGCGTGACATTGTCCATATTGAAATGGCTCAAGCGTCCCTGATCATCAAACAGCAGGAAATCGCTACCGACACAACGTACCCGCACACCCTGTCGAGGCCATTGCAGTGTCGCAACGAGGCGGTTGCTGGTCCTGGCGATGAAGTGCCAGCGCATGTCGTGGTCGTTGATCAGGTAACCGATCAGCCGGCAGTGCTCATGCAAATGCACTTCCACCAACTCATCATGGTCTTGCTCGAAGTCACAATCCGGCAGGCTGTAGTTGTTGCAATCAGTCCCACCACCGAACACCAGAACCGAAACCTCGTCGCTTTCACGCTCCACACGCATGAACTCCAATCGCCCGTCAGCGCTGAGCAAGTACTGCTGGTCGATACCCAACGCAGGCACCGGCATTCGCTTCATCAGTCGTCGCTCAGGTAACCGGTAGTGCCACAACTCCAGGCCCGCTTGCGCATCACTCAACCATACAGATTCGTTGCACGCGTCATCCTTCATGCCAATGACCTCTCCGGGCAAATCGCTCACGTGCCACAGGGTTTCGAATCCACGATCGACATCCACCACCCGCAGTTGTCGCCCACGGCCGATGGTCCAGTTCGAACCGTTGAATGTGCGGCTGAACGCACTGAACATCTGCACGCCGAGATCCGTTGCGACGCGCGTGACCAGATCCACTTTGCTGATACGCCATACTTCATTGCGCCGAGCGACAAGCAATGCGACCTGCCGCCCATGGGCCAGAACGATGTATTGCGCAGGCATTGCGAATTGGTAGAGCGTGTTGCCATGCGCATCGACCACCACTGCGCCGGCCTCGCCCAATGCCAGCAAGTAGCGCTGATCGGTTAGCGGCACGGCGTCCCGGATCATTCGGCTGCCCATGTCCGGCGCAGTCCATTGCAGGGGTTCGCTGCCGGTGACCTGCGTGTAGGGTGCAGGTCGTGCGGGCAGTTGCTGCGGCAGGTCGGCCTGCAATAGTTTGTCCTTGCTCATGCTGACCAGTGCCTGCAACTGCAGCAGAGACAAACGCCCCTGCCCGCCCACCTGATCGGCAATAATCGCGTGGACGGTGGCGCTCGCCAACCAGGCCAACTCGGTGGCGTGCGCCTTGTGCTGCAACAGGCTTTCGGCCAGTGCCGCCCGCTCGGCGTAGCGGGCAGGATCATCACGCAATTGCTCGACCTGATCGGCGTACGCGAACAAGGTGTCGGGGAGCAGAATTGCCCGTTTCACCAGCGCTCCAAGTGCCAGGCTGCCACCGGCCATTTCGGCATTCAACAACCATTGCGTGGCGCGCTCGCGCTCTGCCAGCAGCGGCCAGACAACCTCGACGGCTTGCAACCAAAGGCCTTTGCGTGCCAAGGATTCGGCCCACTCCAGACGCAGGCGCTCGGCGTATAACGGCCATTTGTCCTGGAGCAACGCCACAGCATCAGCGAAGGCTTCATCGCGCCGCGCCACCAGCAAGGCGCGTTGCCAGTTACCGGCCAGGCACAGCAGACGCACGATGGTCGCAGCGGGCATGTCCCAGGCCAGCGCGAGGTCGGCGGCCTGTTGTTGGCGGCCGTGTTTTTCCAGATAGTCGAGCGCCTCCTGCTGCACCTTGAGCAGTTCGGCGAGGACGAACACCGCCTCCTCTATCCGGCCTTCACGGTCGAGCCGCTGGAAGGTCTGGCGGTAGATCTGGCGCAGATGCCCCTCGACGTCTTGCTCGAAGACCATCGAGCGGGCGAGCCCCTGGTGCTGGCTGATCGACAGATCCTGACGCCGCTGTGGGGTGCCGAATGACTGCTCACCTCTGTGCTCGCCACCGCCCAGCGGAATCGCATGGCGCAGCGCCTCTTCATAATCGCCGTTCTCGAACATCTCGAACATGCGCTGCATATAGGCTGCCTGACGCCTGCCGTACAGCGCAGACAGCCGCGAGTGCCGGGTCAGGCGCGTCACCCAGCGACGCCACAGCGCTGGTTTATGTTGGTGTGGCCGCGCCCGCGGCGCAATGTCTGTGGCCGAGTGGGTCGGCGCACCCGGCAATGGCAACGGCACCGACGCCACGCGCCGCAACAGATGACGCAACCCGAACAGCAACAGGGTCAACGCGACCCCGGCAATCAGCGTGCCCACCACGACAGCACCGATCTGCACCGACAGCGACGTCGCCGGCGCGGGCGTCACGGCGTTCACCTCGGTGTGCCGGCCCTGAGCGCCCATCCAGAACACCGCCACCAGCAACACCAGCGTCACACTGAGTTTCAGCCACGGCAGAGGCGCGTCATCAGGCACTGTCCAGCCGGCGCTCGCCGGTGATACGGCGGCATCGGGCGATACCTGCGGCGCCTTCTGCTGACGCGCGATCAGCGCTTGCAGAGTCTTTTGCTGCTCGGGGCTGACCGGTTTCAGGTTTTTGCCAAGAATCTCGCGCACATCGCTGGTGACTTCCAACGGCTCGAGCACTGGCGGCGGCAATACGTTGCGACAGTCATAGGTGTCGAGCAACGTCACGCCACTGATATCAATCCACTCACCCGGCGCCAACACGTCGGCATCGCGCAGATGCAGAGCACTGACATGGCTGCCGCGCACCAGCCAGAGATCGGCGGCCGGCAGATCGCGCATTTCCTGCGGGTCGAGTACGGCTGAACACAGCGTCTTGCCCTGACGAATCAACGGCCAGCCGAGCAAGGTCTCGCACTGCACGGTCAGTGGCTGAGCAAAGCGCAGCAGATCACCATCGGCGAAACGGTAAGCGCTGGCAGCGGTCTGCCAATGCTCGATGATCAACCGCTCGCGTTCGTGCTGGGCGAAACGTTCAGCGGCAAACCACAGGCCCTCAATGCGCTGGTGACCGCTCAAGACCGGGCGGCGGATCAACGCCGCGGCGTTTTCAAGCATGGCTGTCGTCCTTGTTTTTCGGCTGTTCATTACAAAACACCTGCAAACGCAGGAGGCGCTGCGGCACCGCGTACACCAGCAGTTCGCGGGCGCTGGTCAGCACAGCCACCAGACCACTCAACGGACAGAAGCTGACCTTGGCAATCACCTCGCTGGTGGTGAACAACGTCTCCATGTCATCGCCGTGCCAGAGGGCGATGGCCTGCTGACCGGGGCTGATCATCAACAGCAAGTAACACTCGTTGTCGTCTTGCAGCAGACCGATACCTTTCCAGCCGCGGGCCAGATCGATGCATTGCGCCGCTGATGGTAAGTCATTGGCCGAGTACACACGCCAGCTCTCACAGTCGTTTTTCATCGTGAGCAATGCACAGCCGCCGAACGCGCTGCGCCCGCGCTGAATGCCGGCAAACAGCACCTGGCTGACGCCTTCGGCAAGGCCCAATCCATACGGTTGCTTCGCCCCGGTGTCCAGACGCACAGGATGGGCGAACAACCGACCGCCTGAACGACATACATAGACCATCGCATCACCGGCCATCTTGGCCATGGCGATCACATCGGTCGCCAGGCGATGGGTCTGGCGGGTTTCCGGGGCGGCGATATTTTTGTCCCTTTTCACGGTCCAGTAGGCCAGATGCCCTTGAGTATCGAGCAGATACAATCGCCTTTCAGAGCGACTATGCAAACCGACCGCCGGGAGGAAGTTGCCCGTGCCCGGCGGCAGCTTCAACTCCTCCGGGCCCGGTTTATCCACCGGATTCAGACCGGGAATACTCCAGAATGTCAGTTGCAAAGGGTCGCTCATGACCGCCCCGATGGCGCCCCCAAAAAACAGCGCCGTCAGCGGCGTACGTCCTGCGCTCCAGAGGTTACGACGAACTTCCAATGGTTTTTTCTGGTATTGCGCCGGTAGCTTGATCACCACCATGCCGGGCTCATCGAGCATTTTCAGCGCGACATGGCTGCCGGAGCTGGAAATCACCGGCTGTAGCGTCAGCGACACCCGCGGCACACAACCTTTGGCCGTCGGCGCAGCCTTTACGATTTCGCCCTCAAACTGCCCTTTGAGCAGTTGCAGGGCCGCACGCTCAGCGGGCATCGGTAATAGCACGCGACGGGTGTCCGTTGCCTGCAAGTGCACAGACAGGCTGCAACCATCAAGACTTCGCGCGATTTGCACGCGATGGCTGCAAGTCTGCCGGTCTGTTGCCGGCAGACGTTGCCCCACCAGCCAGCATTCGCCGACCGGCATTGACGCGCTATGCAGCCAACTGCGCCACGCCTGCCAATGCGCATCGCTCACCGTGGAGAAGGTCCGTGCACCGAGCAATCGTTTGAGCTGCGCCGCCGAATCGACCTCATGCAAGGCTGGCTCCTGCTGCAAAATGCCCCAACGCAGTTCGGCACCCGCCTCTTTCGCGCGACGTCCCAGCAGGATCACCAGCGCCATGTGCACCAAGCGTGCGGCGCCCAGTTGCAACGGCCCGGCATCGAACAGCACGACAATCCGGCGACTGGCTTGCTGCGCGCGATATTGCGGCGCGAGGAACAGATGTTCGCCCACGGCCGCGCGGCGCAGAAACTCGTCGGGCACTTCGTCGGCCAGCAGCCATTCGCTGGTCAGCAGCCGGTCATACGGCCCGCGCCTCTGTAAATCGCCCAAGCCATCGGGCTCGGGCACGCCGCCCTGTTGCACACCGCGCAGCGGGCCCAGTACCGGGTTGAGCCGTCCAAGCAGATCGGCGAAAAGCGGCAGTTGTTGTGGGGCGAACCACTCCAGCCATTCGCGCCACGGTTGCAGAGATTCAGGTAACTGCATCAGCGCCCCGCCCAAAAATCGTCAATTCGCTGCAAATGTTCTGCGCTCACCGGCAATTGCCGATCGAGCGGTACCACCGCCGATGGATCACGCCACAGCAGCAGCGGCGCCCGCGAGAAGCGGTGCGACAACGCGTGCGCCAGCAGGTCGGTCGGTACATCCGGCTCCCAACTGGTGGGTAACCACAGCCCGGGCGCACGCTCGTCCATCGCCGCATAGGCAACGCCATCGACCCACGGCAGATCCGCCGCCGCGCCGCTCACCAGCAGCACGTCGCGATTGGCGGTGGCATGCAGGCGCGTGGCCTGTTCATCCGGTATCGCCAGCAATCGCGCATGCAGACGCCGGGCGGCTTCGCCCCACGCCACGGCAGCCTGCGGCGCCACTGCCACCGGCCGCGAGCGCCAGCGCCAACTCAGCGCTTTGCCATTCATGCGGCAGTCGTCAGCAAACGGGCGAGTTGGCCGCGAACGTCGTGCAACGTCGCCGGGATGGTCAGGTCGTTGAAGTTGGCGTCGATCTCACGCAGCAGCCCCTCCAGCAAGGCACCGGCCGGCGGTTCAGTGCGCGCCAGATAATCCTCGGCGGTTTCCAGCAGGCGGCTGACCCGCGACATCGGCTGCAGGGTCGCCTCCTCCACCGCGCTGAACAGATGGCGGTTGCTCGACTGGGTGAACATCTCGCGGAGCACCTCGCGGCCGTGCTGCTGGGTTTCCTTGGTTGGCAACACATACAGCAGCGGCCACAGATCGGCGGCACTGGCCTCCACTCGACCACCGAGCAACGCGGCGGCAGCGATCAGGCGCTGGGACTTGACGATGCGTCGATCCGACAACTGAATGCCGGCCTCACGCAAGCGGCGAATGGCTTGGGCCAGCGCCGGGCGCACGGAGCTCAGGTCAACGCTCTTCAGAGCCTGACCCAGAGTGTCGAGCTGGCTCAGACCGAGCAACTGTTGAACCGGGCGTTGCTCGGACTGCCAGCCGCCGGCGAGCATCGCTTCCAGCTGATTGTCCGGCACAGACTCGACAAACAGGTGCAGCAGGAAGCGGTCACCAAACGCCGCCAACGCTTCATCGTCGGGCAAGCCGTTGGAGGCGCCGACGCAGACCCGCAGCGGGCACTGAATCTGCGTATGCCCACGCCGGAAGCGCCGCTCGTTAAGCACGCCAAGGAGCGTGTTGAGAATGGCCGTCGAACCGAGAAACACCTCATCGAGGAAAACGATATCGGCTTCAGGCAGCATGCCGCTGACGTCAGTTTCCACCGTGCCTTCGCGAAGCTTTTTCAGGTCGACCGCGCCGAACAGTTCCGAAGGTTCGGTAAACCGCCCCAGCAGATACTCGAAATAGCGCCCGCCCATCGATTGCGCAACCCGGCGCACGACTGCACTTTTCGCGGTGCCTGGTGGGCCGATGACCAGAATATGCTCCTGTGCCACGGCGGCCAGAACAATCAGTTCGGCCAACTGCTCACGCCCCACAAGACCTTCGGTGGCGACGCGTACGGCCTGACGGATTTGCGCGGCAGCGCTCTGCAATGAAGCACTCATGGGCATCTTCCCTGAAAAATGAATTCTGATTGGGCTGGTCGGCAGGTATCGGCCGCCGGCGAGTGATCTTTAATCGCCACTACGGTCAAGTTCGCGAGTGGATATCTGACAAAAGCTGATTATGCTTCAGGAAACCTTGCAGCGATGCGAGGCGGTCAGACTGTGCAAGTTTCACGCGGGAGCAATGGCGGCATATGCCACAAGGCCAGAGTGCGACAAGCAGTAACGAGGGACTCCGGCCTACAACAATAAGCACGACGGAGAACACCCATGGCCACAATCGACACAGCATCCACCGGCAGTCCACCGCGCAGCGGCGGCATCACCAAGGAGGAGCGCAAGGTTATCTTCGCTTCATCCTTGGGCACGGTTTTCGAGTGGTACGACTTTTACCTTTATGGCTCTCTGGCAGCGATCATCGCCAAGCACTTCTTCGCTGGCGTTAACGAAACCACCGCGTTTATCTTCGCCCTGCTTGCCTTCGCCGCCGGGTTCGCGGTGCGGCCGTTCGGAGCCATTGTGTTCGGCCGTCTCGGCGACATGATCGGGCGCAAACACACCTTCCTTATCACCATCGTCATCATGGGCGTCTCCACCGCAATTGTCGGCATATTGCCCGGTTACGCGACCATTGGTGTTGCCGCGCCGGTCATCCTCATCACTTTGCGCTTGCTCCAAGGCCTGGCGTTGGGCGGCGAGTATGGCGGCGCCGCGACCTACGTGGCCGAACACGCGCCGCGCAACAAGCGCGGCTTCTTCACCTCGTGGATTCAAACCACCGCGACCCTCGGCCTGTTTCTGTCGCTGCTGGTGATCCTCGCCTGCCGCACGACGCTGGGCACTGAAGCCTTCGAAGCGTGGGGCTGGCGGATTCCGTTTCTGTTGTCGATCCTGCTGCTGATCGTCTCGGTGTACATCCGCCTGCAGCTGAGCGAGTCACCGGTGTTCCAGAAAATGAAAGCTGAAGGCAAGGCGTCGAAAGCGCCGCTGACCGAATCCTTCGCGCGCTGGGACAACCTCAAAGTGGTGATCATGTCATTGCTCGGCGGCACGGCCGGGCAAGCGGTGGTCTGGTACACCGGGCAGTTCTACGCGTTGTTCTTCCTGCTGCAGACGCTGAAGATCGACCCGCAAACCGCCAACCTGTTGATCGCCGGTTCGCTGCTGATCGGCACGCCGTTCTTCGTGATTTTCGGCAGCCTTTCCGACCGGATCGGGCGCAAGCCGATCATCATGGTCGGGTGCATGCTGGCGGCGCTGACGTACTTCCCGATCTTCCACGCGCTGACCCAGTACGGTAACCCTGATGTGTTTATCGCCCAGGAGAAGAACCCGGTCAAAGTGATCGCCAACCCGGATCAGTGCTCGTTCCAGTTCGACCCGGTGGGCAAGGCCAAATTCACCAGTTCCTGCGACCTGGCGAAGACCCTGCTGGCAAAACGGGCGATCCCGTATGAGAACGTGATTGCCGAGCCGGGCACCGTCGCACAAGTGCGCATCGGCGATAAAGTCGTCGAGAGTTTCGAAGGCAGCGCCCTGCAGGCCGCCGACTTCAAGACCCGCAACGATGCGTTCACCGCGACCCTCGGCACCGCGCTCAAGGAAGCCGGTTATCCGGAGAAAGCCGACCCGGCGAAAACCAACTACCCAATGGTATTGCTCCTGCTGACCGTGCTGGTGATCTACGTGACCATGGTTTATGGCCCGATTGCCGCGTGGCTGGTCGAGCTGTTCCCGACCCGCATCCGCTATACCTCGATGTCGCTGCCGTATCACATCGGTAACGGCTGGTTTGGTGGCTTCCTGCCGACGGTGGCGTTTGCCATGGTCGCCGCGACCGGGGATATCTACTACGGCTTGTGGTATCCGATCGTGATTGCGGTGATGACAGCGATACTGGGCACGTTCTTCCTGCCGGAAACCAAGGATCGCGACATTCTCAAGGATTGAACACCGTGCGCGCCCTCTTCATCACGGGAGGGCGCCATTCGGCATAACCTGGCAAAAATATCGAACGCCTGCCGCACTGCCTGCCTCCAATGTTTACACCACTGGAGGTCAGCAAAATGAACAGCAACGATAAAACCCCGAACGCCCCGCCCACCGATACGTCCGGCAAACCGGTGAACGTTGTCGAGCGCGATCTTGAAGACCGGGACGATGACAGCGCAGCCGTGGATGAAGTCATCACGCCCTCGTCCACAAGAGTGAAGGAGCAGGACGCCGAGACGCTGCAGCGCAAGATCGATGAGATAGAGCGCAAAGTGGCTGATGGTAATTAGTGGTATTGAAGGAGATCGCGGCAGTCTGTTCGATCTACCCCCTCACCTGATCTGGTCAAACGATACTGGACACGGTTATAGGGTTTAGGTCATTTCTCATGCTGCCAAGGCTTCCATTGCTACCGGAGTCCGATATCCGTTGTAACTGTGCAGCCTGATCCGATTGTAATAGTGGGTCAGGTAGCGCAACACATCGGTGCTGGCTTCGTCTTCGTTTCGGTAACCAGCCTTGGGTATCCATTCAGATTTCAAACTGCCAAAGAAACGTTCCATCGGAGCGTTATCCCAGCAGTTTCCCCGTCGACTCATGCTTTGTTTTATGCGCATGTCCGCCAGCGTTTCACGAAACACTTTACTGCTGTAATGACAGCCCTGATCCGAATGGAACATTAGGTTTTCAGGGCGTCCTCGCGACTCGAAAGCCATCTTTAACGCTCGACAGGTCAGAGCTGAATCCGGACTTCTGGACATCGCCCAGCCGACGATGCGGCGGGCATGCAGATCAAGTACAGCAGCCAGATAAACCCAGTAAGTACCGGCCCAAATGTAAGTCACGTCGCCACACCACACTCGATTGGGGGCCTCGACATTGAATTTACGCTCCAAATGATTGGGGGCGTATTGCGCCTCCGCACCGCTGGGTTTGTACCGATGCCTGCGCCGTTGCTGGCTCTTCAAACCGAGCTCGCGCATCAGGCTACGAGCCATGTAACGACCTACCGACTCTTTTTCGTTACACAGCGCTTTTGACAGGCTGCGCGCGCCCATTGAGCCGCGACTTTGCTCATGTAATTCGGCAGCCTTGATCTTTAGGCGATCGCGCCCGACATGCACTTTCGCCCGCTGTTTCAGACGCTCGTAATAACTGCTGCGGTTGATGCCAAACACGCCACACAACTCGGATCTTGGATATTGCTCGCTTAACTCCTCGACCAGCCTTACCGATCGAGGGAATCCGACATCAAGAGAGCTGTAGCCTTTTTTAAAATTTCCTTCTCGCGCTCAATCCGTCGAATTGTTGCTTCCAGTTCTTGGATGCGTTGTTGGTCAACGGTCATGGCCTTGGACTTCTCAGGCGTCTTGCCGCTGCGCTCCGCACGCAGTTGTTCAACCCAGCGGCGCAGAGCTGTAGGGCCCACGCCCATTGCTTCACAGGCTTCACTCACCGAATAGTCTTTATCCAAAACCAGGCAAGCCGCATCCCGTTTGAAATCTGTTGAAAAATATCGTCTGGTCAAATCACACCTCATCGTTGGGCGTAGATTAACGCCCTTTAGGGGTGTCCAGAATCATTAAGCCAGATCAACCCCAGCCCTCTCCCCCAGGGGGGCGAGGGGGAAAGGGAGTCGATTTGTGTGCTTTTCAAATCTTGCGTTCAACTCGGTATTTCAAGTCGGCGTTACTTGCACAAACACCTCGGTCAGTCCCCTCTCCCTCTGGGAGAGGGCTAGGGTGAGGGTTTCTTCGCCGGGTTGAGTTTCACGGCCGCACATATCTGCTCCCAATCGGCCGTCAGTGTGGCCAGCGCCAGGGCATTGCCCAGTGCTGCGCCGCTGGCGGTGTTGTCGAAAATGCACCAGGTCGTGGCACCTGCAGCGGTCGCTGACAGCAAGGCGTGTGCGAGGTGTTGCAGATAAGGTGAATCGTAGGCGCTGTGGTAAATGCGCGGTGAGCCGTGCAGGCGCCAATACTGTGTTCCCGCCCAGCCGCCTGGCGAAATATCACGGCTGATGCGCAAAGGATCGACTGCTGCTTGGGCGATCCGGTGAGTCATTAATATAGGCTCGGCGCTGACCCACGATTCATGCCTTGGCTCAAGCACCACCGCGCCGGAGAAGCGCTCGCGCAATGTCGTGAAAAAGGTTTCGGCGCTGGCGGCGTCAAACGCCAGCGAAGGTGGTAACTGCACCAGCAAGCAGCCCAAGCGTTCGCCCAGACCGCCGCATTCAGCCAGAAACCTGTCCAGCGCCGCCTCGCAACCTGCCAGGCGTAATTCATGGGTGATGTGTTTGGGCATTTTCACCGAAAAACGGAAGGCCTCCGGTACGCCATCGGCCCAACGCTCATAGGTTTGCCGGCGATGCGGGCGGTAGAACGAGCTGTTGATTTCCACGCCGTTGAGTCGCGCGGCGTAGCGCTGCAAATGCGTGCCCTCTACCGGAAATACCGGCCAGTGCTCGCGTCCCAGACTCCAGCCTGCACAGCCGATGAAAATCAAAAGCACACCTGCGGGTTTCTCCTGCCTGATCGTTCCTACGCTCTGCGTGGGAATGCCTCAAGGGACGCTCCGTGTCCAGTGACGCGGAGCGTCACGGGCTGCATTACCACGCAGAGCGTGGGAACGATCAAACCTGTGCGTTAACCTGTTATTTTTTTGCCGGGCAGCACCGCGCCGAGCACCTGTTTGGCGGTTTGCACGATCACCCCGGCTTCATCCGGATCGCCCTTGAGCAACGTCGTGGCGAATTTCTTCGCCTGCTCAAGCTTGATGTGCGGCGGCAAGGGCGGCACGTTCGGGTCGGTCTTGAACTCGATCACCACCGGCACTTCCGAGGCCAATGCCTTTTCCCACGCAGCGGCGACGTCTTCTTCGCGATCGACAAAGATGCCTTTCAGGCCAATGGAAATGGCGAACAAGTGGTAAGGCACGTCCGGGATACTTTGCGACGCTTCGAACTTCGGATCGCCCTCCATCACTCGCTGCTCCCACGTGACCTGATTAAGATCCTCGTTGTTGAACACCGCGCAGATCCATTTCGGACTCGCCCATTGCCGCCAATATTTGGCGACGGTGATCAGTTCGGCCATGTTGTTCATCTGCATTGCTCCATCGCCCACCAGCGCAATCACTGAACGCTCGGGATAAGCAAACTTGGCGGCAATCGCGTAAGGCACTGCGGCGCCCATGGACGCCAGGCCACCGGACAACGAGCACTGCATGCCACGGCGGATTTTCAGGTCACGGGCGAACCAGTTGGCGCAGGAGCCAGAGTCGCTGGTGATGATGGCCTCATCGGGCAAGCGTGGCGACAGCTCATAGACCACCCGTTGCGGGTTGACCGGGTCGGCTTTGGCCATGGCGCGTCTTTCCAGGGATTTCTCCCAACTGCTGCGCCAGCCTTCGATTTTCTTGCGCCACTTGTTGGAGGTTTTCTGTTCGAGCAGTGGCAATAACGCGGCGAGGGTTTCCGCCGAGTCGCCGACCAGATTGACCTCCATCGGATAACGCAGGCTGAGCATGTCGGGCTGCAAATCGATCTGCACGCCGCGCGCCTGGCCTTCTTTGGGCAGAAACTCCGAATACGGAAAACCCGAACCGATCATCAGCAAAGTGTCGCATTCGCTCATCAGTTTGTAGCTCGGTTCGGTGCCGAGCAGGCCGATGCTACCGGTGACCCAAGGCAGATCATCGGGCAGCGCGGCTTTGCCCAATAATGCCTTGGCGACGCCGGCACCGAGTTTCTCCGCCACGGCGATGACTTGATCCGTCGCCTGCAATGCCCCGGCGCCAACCAGAATGGCGACCTTCTCGCCCGCATTCAAAACATCGGCGGCGCGCTGCAGATCCTCTTCATAAGGCAGCACTTTGGGTTTCGTGTAACCCACCCCGGAATGCGCGGTGCCATGCGCGCGAGCCGGTGCTTCATACTTCAGTTCCTGCAAATCGTTGGGCAGAATCAGCGCGGTCACCCGGCGTTCTCCCACGGCCGTGCGCACGGCCCGATCGAGCAAATGCCGCACCTGCGAAGGCGCCGAGGCCTGCTGCACAAATGCCCCGGCGACATCCTTGAACATCGACACCAGATCAAGCTCTTGCTGATAGTGACTGCCCAGTGCCGTGCGTGCCTGCTGGCCGACGATGGCGAGCACCGGCATGTGGTCCATGCGCGCGTCATAGAGGCCGGTGATCAGGTGCGAGGCGCCGGGGCCGGAAGTGGCGATGCACACACCCAGCTCGCCGGTGAACTTCGCGTGTGCCGAGGCCATGAACGCGGCCATTTCTTCATGCCGCGCCTGAACGAATTCGATTTTGCCCTTGGCCCGACTCAGCGTGCCGAACACGCCGTTGATCCCGTCGCCCGGATAACCAAAAATTCGCGTAACGCCCCATTCACTGAGCCGCTCAACCAGAAAATCTCCCACTGTCATCGTCATCTCGATCCTCGTCTTTCTCCGCTGCATGGAGCTGCCCCGGCAGAACATCCGCCGAGAGGTCTAAGGGTCTGGACAGTTGGGTTGTTGGCGAAGTTTCGATTGGTTTCCTCAGGCCAATCCTTGTTTGTTTTTCTGAGTCCCCCACAAGACCTGTCGATCGGTGGTGAGGCCATTCGCGAGCAGGCTCGCTCCCGCAGGGAATTGAGTTGCAAATGTGGGAGCGAGCCTGCTCGCGAAGGCGCCAGAACAGTCACTGCTGAGGCGGGGCCTTTCAACGATGCGGATGCACCGTGAACGCCACCAGTTTGATCACGATCGGCCGCACGACCAGGATGCACAGGAACGCCACCGGCATCGCCAACTTATAGGCGTGCAAGGCATTACTCAGGTAGTTGTTATCAATGCCCGAATTGGCAGCGGTGATCACCAACGACATCAGGAATGCCATGATCGTCGCCATGTACAACGCAAACACATACGGGGTGGCGCGCGGCGACAGCTTGCGTCGGCTAAGGATCAGGGCTTCGGAGCTTGTTGGTTGATTCATAAGGCGTTTCCATCCATTGACAGGGAGACCGCACGTTAGCAAAGCCGGTCTGCCGCAACTAGACGCTCAGCCGCAGGTACTTTATAAAGCAGAACTTACGAATCAACCCACAACGGGACGATGAATGAATCTGTTAGCGGCGATTGCCAGTTTTATCAAAGTGGTCGAAGCCGGCTCGATTGTCGGCGCCGCCAAGACCCTCGGCGTCAGTGCGGCAGCGGTCAGCCAAACGCTCAATCGGCTAGAAGCACACCTCGGTGTACGGCTGTTGCAACGCACCACGCGCAGCATGGCACTGACCGAAAACGGCGCGGTGTACTACGAGAAAGTCCGCCGGATTGCGGCGGATCTGGAATCGGCGCAAAGCTTGATCAGCAGCGATGAAACCGAGTTGCAGGGCCGGCTGAGCATCGCCTCGACATCTGCTTTTGGCCGCCATGTGCTGGCGTCGCTGATTGCCGGCTTCACCGCACAGCACCCGCGCCTGCTCATCGAACTGTCGACCACCAATGGCAAGATCAACCACATTCAGGACGGTATCGACCTGAGCCTGCGGATCAAGCCGCAACTGGAGGACGGCATCGTCGCGCGCAAGATCGTTTCGCTGCCCTTCATCATGTGCGCCGCGCCGGCCTATCTTCAGCGCGCCGGGTGGCCGCAATCGCCGGATGATTTGCAAAACCATGCCTGCCTGGCCTTTCGTTATCCCCTGGACGGGCGTTTTCTGCGCTGGAGCTTTATCCGCGACGGGCAGCGTTTCGACGCCAATATCAACGCCACCGCCATCAGTGATGACATTGATGCACTGGCGCAAATGGCGGTTCACGGCGCCGGGGTCACCCGGCTGGCGGAGTTTGTCGCAGCGCCTTATCTGGCGAGCGGGCAATTGGTGCCGCTGTTTGAACACAGCGACGCCACCCACTCCGTTGTCGAGCCGATGGACATCTACGCCTGCGTGCAGGAACGTGCGGCGATGACGCCGAAGGTCAAAGCCTTTCTGGATTATTTGACAGCGCATCTGGCCACGCGCTGGCCGATGGAAAATGTTTAAGATTCTGGGTTCAAAGAGGCTCGCTGAAGCGCGCGAAATCGGGCAAAGTCCACCTCGCCCAATCGGCCCATCACGGAAGATAACAACAATGAAAAAAACGCTCACGGCCCTGCTACTGATCTGCTTGAGCAGCCACGCCTTCGCTGACGCCCAACCCGTTGGTTTCCAGTACGCCACGCTGGCGGATCCGCGCAATGAGCGCCCGGTAGAAATGGTCGTCTGGTACCCGAGTGCGACCACCGCTGCGACGCCACAATTGTTCGGCGACAACCCGGTCTTCGTCGGTGCGCCTGCGGTGCTCGACGCCCCGGCCGCCAAGGGCGAGCATCCATTGGTAGTGCTGTCCCACGGCAATGGCGGTAGCTGGATCAACCAGACATGGCTGGCCAGTGCACTGGCCCATCAAGGTTACATCGTCGCGGCGGTCAACCACCCCGGCACCACCAGTCGCGACCGCAGCCCGCAAGCAGCGGCGCAGCTGTGGCAACGCCCCGTTGACCTCAGCCGCGCCATCGATGCCGTGACGGCTCAGCCAGAAAAATTCGGCGCAGTGACCAAGGATCGAATTGCTGTTGTGGGCCATTCTCTCGGCGGCTGGACAGTGCTCGAAACCGGCGGCGCGCGCTTCGACCCCGAACGATTTGCCGAAGACTGCAAGGTCCACACGCAACTCGCCAGTTGCACCGCCTACCAACAAATGAACACTGCAAACACTGCGCAAGCGAAAGCTCAATTGGCCGCCGACTGGCGTGACAAGCGCGTCACTGCCGTGGTTTCACTGGATCTGGGCCTGTCGCGCGGGATGACCGACGCCAGCCTCGCGGCCTACCCCGTGCCGATCCTGGTGATCGCTGCCGGCGTGCCGTCGAAAGAACTGCCCGCTGAACTGGAGTCCGTCGACCTCGCCAAACGTCTGCCAAAAACCTCATCGCATTTCGTCGAGATCAGCGACGCCAGTCACTTCAGTTTCATGGCAATCTGCAAACCTGGCGCCGTGGCCATGCTCGACGAGGATGTACCGGGCGACAGCATCATCTGCACCGATGGCGACGGTGGTCGTCCGCGTGCGGTCATTCAGCAACAGGTGATTTCCCTGATCAGCGGGTTTCTGGCGCCGTCACCTGCCCCCTTGAAACAAGCCATTACCTACAAGGATTCGCAATAACAATGCTCACGCCCTCCCCTCAGACCTTCCGGGGCAGTTGCCTGTGCGGAGCGGTGAAATACCAGATCCGTTCGCGGCCCAAGGCGCTTTCGCATTGCCATTGCAGCCAGTGCCGCAAAAGCCACGGCGCGGCGTTTGCCAGCTATGGCAGCGTGCAGCGCCAGAACCTGGAATTGCTGGAAGGTGCTGACCAGCTGAAGTCGTATCAATCGTCTGAATCGGTACAACGCCAGTTCTGCACGCACTGCGGCTCGTCGCTGTTCTGGGCAAGCAATCAAGGGGAATTCAACGGCTGGATCTCGGTTGCGCTGGGCACGCTCGACACGACGTTCACCACTGAAAAACAGCAACATGTGGAAGTCACTTCGAAGGCGCCGTGGTTTGAAATCAAGGATCAATGGCCGCAGCGCTGAGGCTGAAAGATTCATTTATCAGACGTTGCTTCACCCGTTGGAGATCAGATGAAACGCTCAAAAATTGCGGCGTTGGCTGCGCTGGTAATGGCCGCAATAACTGTCATTTCACTGCAGATGTTTCTGTACGACGCCGAGATAACCATGGCTCAGGCATCCATGGGCAGCGTGCCTGTCCAATTGGTCGCACAAATCCTGATCACCATCGCCACTCATCTGTTCGTCGTCCTGATGGTGCCAACGCTCTTGATCGCCTACAGGAAGTACCTCGCCGGCTATGCGGTGCTTGCCCTGTCCCTCGCGGCCTACGCCCAGATGACCACAGGGCTGGGCGTGATCGGGCCGATGATCGCGGTCATCGCCGTCTCGATCCTGGGTTTTTATGGCTTCAGAAAAGCCAGCGAATGGGTTCGCTACCTGCGCGCGAAATGACTGATGCGACCGATCAATCGCGCTCTGGTACAGGAAGCGGGTTCTGTGGTGTCCTGTCTATGATCAGCGAGGTATTTTTTCCACTTGCCAAGATGAGGCCCCTTAGATGAGCAAAGCGCCGTACGTTCCGCCCCAGGTCTGGAAAAACGAAGCCCCGTCCGGTGGCCAGTTCGCCAGCATCAATCGGCCGATTGCTGGCCCTACCCATGACAAAACGCTGCCAGTCGGCAAGCATCCATTGCAGCTGTACTCGCTGGCCACGCCCAACGGCGTCAAAGTGACGATTCTGCTGGAAGAGCTGCTGGCGTTGGGGCACAGCGCTGCCGAGTACGATGCGTGGCTGATCCGCATTGGCGAGGGCGATCAGTTCTCCAGCGGGTTTGTCGAGATCAACCCCAATTCGAAAATCCCGGCGCTGCTCGATCGCAGTGTCGAGCCGCCCATTCGCGTATTCGAATCGGGTTCGATCCTGCTGTACCTGGCGGAAAAATTCGGCGCATTCCTGCCGAAGGATCCGGCGGGCCGTACCGAAACCTTGAACTGGCTGTTCTGGCAAATGGGCTCGGCGCCCTACTTGGGCGGCGGTTTCGGGCACTTCTATGCCTATGCGCCGGAGAAGATGGAGTACCCGATCAACCGCTTCACCATGGAAGCCAAGCGGCAACTGGACGTGCTCGACCGGCGTCTGGCCGAAAGCGCCTATCTGGCCGGCGACAGCTACACCATCGCTGACATCGCAGTCTGGCCGTGGTACGGGCAATTGGTGCGCAACAATGTCTACTCAGCCGCCGAGTTTCTAGCGGCCCACGAATACACGCACGTGCAGCGCTGGGCAGAGGAGATCGCCAAACGGCCGGCCGTCATTCGCGGACAACGCGTCAATCGCACTTGGGGCGATGAAGCGACTCAAGTGCCCGAGCGGCACCAGGCCGAAGATCTGAACTGAGCCCTCTTTGCCTCACGCTCATCCGCTGAGCGTGCCCCCATCAGCAGCGCCGGCGCAGTTTCTTGTGCCGGGCCGCTGCGCCCTGATTTGCCCCTCGCACGCCCCCGAAAACTCACACGTCCCTGCCAATCCCCCGCGGTAGAGCCTCCGGTCAATTGTGAAAAATTCGTTAACTAACTGAGCCGTACGGCTTTCTTCACCCGGAATGATCTGACACACTAATGCGAATAATTCCTACACGCACTCGCACTGGATTCGTTTTCGTATCATTTGGGGAAGCAGATTGATGTCGTTTCGCACTATTCACCGCCGCTCAAACCGTTCACCAAACCTGTTGGCACTCGCCATCTGCATGGCCAGCATCGCACCGGCACTGGCCGACGAGACAACGCCCGCCACGCCTGAAAAAACCGCGCCGACCACACTGGAACTGGACGCGACTGAAATCGGCGCAACCCAGATGAGCAGCACCACCGAAGACACCCAGTCCTACACCACTGGCCCGATGCGGACGGCGACCAAGCTGTCGCTGACCATGCGCGAAACGCCCCAAGCGGTAACGGTGATCACCCGTCAGCGCATGGACGACCAGAATATGACCAGCATCAACGACGTGGTGAAAGGTACGCCGGGACTGTTCCTCAGTCAGGCCAGCGGCCCGGGTCGGCAGACTTACAGTTCGCGCGGTTTCGACATCGACACCATCATGTACGACGGCCTGCCGAGTTCCTACTCGCCGTTCTCGATGGCGGTGCAACCGAACCTGGCAATGTTCGACCGCGTCGAAATTGTCCGTGGCGCGACCGGCCTGGTCACCGGTGCCGGCAACCCTTCGGCGGCGATCAACCTGGTGCGCAAACGCCCGACGGCCGATCAGCGTGTAACCCTCACCGGCGCCGCCGGCAGTTGGGATGACTACCGTGGCGAGATCGACGCCTCCAGCCCGTTGAACGAAAGCGGCACCCTGCGTGGCCGGGTGGTCAGTTCCTATCAAGGCGCCGACAGCTTCCGCGACAAGGAAGAAAACGACCATGGCCTGTTCTACGCCATCGGTGAAGCCGACCTCAGCGACAGCACCACCGCGACCCTCGGCTTCTCGCGTCAGAACGAACAGACCAACTATTTCTGGGGCGGCCTGCCGATCGGCACCAACGGCCATCACCTCGACCTGCCCCGCTCCACCTACCCGGGCACCGACTGGGAAAACCGCAAGCTGCAGATCGATACTGTGTTCGGCGAGGTCGAGCATCGTTTCGACAACGACTGGAAACTGCACGTCGCCGGCTCTTCCTCGACCCTCGACGGCGAGTTCTCCGGGACTTACCTGTCGCGTTACGCCGGCCCGCTGGAAACCACGGCCTATCAATCCCATCACACCGACAAGCAGCGCTCGCTCGACGTGTTCGCCAGTGGCCCGTTCGAAGCGTTTGGCCGCAGCCACGAACTGGTGGTCGGGGCCAGCAACCGGGTGTATGACGCGACCACCAAGGAGTACGATCCGTACACCACGGCCTGGCCGATTGGCGCACCCAAGCCTGATTTTGTACGGGACGGCAAAACCCGCAACGTCACCACCCAGGACGCGGTGTACCTGACCACTCGCCTGAGCCTGGCCGATCCGCTGACGCTGATCCTCGGCGGCCGTCTCGACTGGTACGACTACGATGACCGCACGGCCGATGGCGACTACAAAGTCACGCGCAACCTCACCCGTTATGCCGGCCTGATCTACAAACTTGACGACCATCACTCGGTGTACGCCAGCTACACCGACATCTTCACCCCGCAAACCCAGAAGGATCTCGGCGGCAAGGTGCTCGAACCGATCGTCGGCGAAAACTACGAGGTGGGCATCAAGGGCGAGTACTTTGACGGCGCCCTCAACGCCAGTCTGGCGGTGTTCCAGATGGACCAGACCGGCCGCGCCACCCAGGCCGACAATCAGTTCGGCTGCCCGGTCCTGACCTGCTACGGCTCATCGGGCAAGGTACGCAGCCAGGGCGTGGACATGGAACTGCAAGGCGCGCTGACCGACAACTGGCAGGTCGGCGCTGGCTATACCTATACCCGCGCGCACTACATCAAGGACGAAAACCCGGCCAACAACAATCAACGTTTCGAAACCGACACGCCGGAGCATCTGTTCAAGGTGTCCACCGTCTATCGCTTCCAGGGTCCGCTGCAACACCTGCGCGTGGGCGGCAACGTTTACTGGCAAAGCCGCATGTACAACGACGTCGCTCTGGCCAATAACGGTAGCTACCGCCTTGAACAGGGCGGCTATGCGGTCACCGACCTGATGGCCGGGTACGAGGTCAACAAACACCTGGATCTGCAGGTCAACGCGAACAATATCTTTGATCGCGTCTACTACTCCGCCATCGGCTCCAATGTTACGTGGGGCTCCAACGACAACTACGGCAACCCGCGCAGCTATATGCTGACGGCGAAGTACAAGTTCTGAGTCGCTGACCTTCTAATCAGTAACAAACAAGGGCGCCGGGGAAAGCCACGGCGCCCTTGTACTTTCTGGCCTCTTCATTAGTCATGAGCAGCAATAACCGTTAGTCTCTGAGCGAACTCTTCACGAAGCATCGCGCCATGACCAATCCGGCCTTTACCCCTGATATCGACGCGATCCGCAGCATTGACGCGGTGCCAGTCATCCTGAGCATGGTCAAACACCTCACCGGCATGCGTTTCGCCGCAGTCGCGCGGGTCACCGAAAGCAACTGGGTGGCATGCGCTGTCGATGACTCCATTGATTTCGGGCTCAAACCCGGTGGCGAACTGGTACTTGAATCGACCATCTGCCACGAGATCCGCCAACATAAGCAGCCGGTGATCTTCGGGCACGCCAGCGCGCACCCGGTCTTTTCGTTGCACCACACGCCGAAAACCTATGGGCTGGAAAGCTACATCTCCATTCCCATCGTCAAAGCCAATGGCGACTTCTTCGGCACGCTGTGCGCCATCGACTCGGTCCCGGCCAATATCGACGAACCGGCCATCACCAAAACACTGACCCTGTTCGCTCAATTGATCGCCATGAACCTGGACACCCAACGCCATCTGGAAGCGACCCAGATCGAGCTGAACAACGCCAATGAACTCGGGCGCCTGCGCGAGCAATTCATCGCCGTTCTCGGCCACGACTTGCGCACACCACTGAGCGCGGTGCGCATGAGCGCCGACTTGCTGGAAAGCAAAACCGAAGACAAGCGTTCGCTCAACCTGATTGCGGCGATTCGCAACAGCTCGGTGCGCATGGGCGTGTTGATCGAAAACATCCTCGACTTTGCACGAGGACGTCTGGGTGGCGGGATTCCGGTGCAGCGCAAGTTGGTGGACGACTTGCAGCACACCCTGCAATTGACCCTCGCCGAGGTACAAGCATCCCATCCCCAAGCGGTGTTTATCCATGAACTGGATGTGCCGGCGGGCATTTATTGCGATGCGCTGCGCATCAGCCAATTGCTTTCCAATCTGCTGGGTAACGCGGCCACCCATGGCTCGAACAGCGCGCCAATCGTCCTCAAGGCGTATGCGGAAAATGACGAGATCGTGATCTCCCTGACCAACCAGGGCACACCGATTCCAGCGCAACTGATGCCACTGCTGTTTGAACCGTTCTCCCGGGCCGAGGCCGGGCAACGTTGCGAGGGTTTGGGGCTGGGACTGTATATCGCCTCGCAGATCGCGATGGCGCACAACGGTACCTTGAGCGTGACCTCAAGCGCCGAGTCGGGAACCTGCTTCGTGGCGAGATTCCCGGCCCGGTACAAATGGCTTTAAGCCGCCTGCCGCCGCATTGTCAGAATCGCCGCGCCAAAACCGATAAAGGTCGAACCAACCACACGACTGACCCAACGGGACAACGCCGGACGGGTCAGCACGCCCTTCGCGCGCGAAGCCAGCGCGGCATAGACACTCAGTGACGACACCGACAACGCCATGAAGATCGAGGTCAGGATCAGAAACTGCGGCAGCAGCGTCGCGCCCTGATCAATGAACTGCGGAAACAACGCAGTAAAAAACATCGTCGCCTTGGGATTGGTCACCGCCGTCAGGAACGCCGACTTGTACAGCTTGCCGCGAGTCGGTCGCACTCTGCCCGCCTCACCTTCAATCCCATCCGGCAGCATCGGCCCCTTTTGAACAATTGCTTGACCCCGAGGTAGAACAGATACCCGGCCCCGATGATCTTCACCGCGTTAAACAACACTTCAGAACTGGCCAACAACGCCCCCAGCCCCAACATCGCCGCCGCCGACAAACAGAACAGCCCACTGGCATTACCCAGCGACGACCAGATCGTGCTGCGCTGCCCGTGAGCAAGGCTATTGTTGATCGCCATCAGCGTCGCCGGCCCCGGGCTGGCGATAGCAATCGCCGCGACCACAGTGAAGGTCAATATCGAGTGAGAATCCATTTTCGCTGCTCGCAAGGTTGAAGATGCCGCATCTTACAACAACCGGCTGCATAGCCCAGATCAAAAGCCCCTCACCCTAGCCCTCCCGAAACGTCGGACCGCCCGTAGGGAGAGGGAACTGACGGTGGTGTTTGGGAGAGTTACACCGACGTGCGATACCGCGTTGAACTCAGGCTGTGAAAAGCCCACAGATCGGCCCCCTCTCCCTCGGGAGAGGGCTGGGGTGAGGGGAAGCACCACCACAAATCCAAAGCCGACCACGCCCCGCTCTTCACCACTCAATGGGCCGAGTGTCAGCTCGCCTGCTTTTGATCTTGATCTGTAAGGCGACGTCGGAAGGCTGAGTGGAGGGATTGATCCGGGGGTGGGAGCGCAGCGACCGTTTGGCGCAGCCAAACACAGCGAGAGGAGGTGCAGCGAAGCAAACCGTAGGCGCTGCGCCCGGATCGATCCCGCAGCGAAGGAACCCCGAGCCCCAGCGAGCGGGCCGCACGTAGGAGCAAGCGTTTTTTGCTTACTTTTTTTGGCGTTTGAAAAAAAGTGAGTCGCCGTAAGGGCGAAACCGTAATAAGCCATCACCGCAGCAACGGATATTCACAAAGAACACCCCGAGCATGGTCGGCCCAAAGGCCGCCAAGCCCAAACAAAAAAAAGCCCCGCAGCCCCATAAGGGCGCGAGGCAAAAAATTGGTTGGTTGCGGCCAACCAAAGGAGCTCAGTCAATACGTAAAAAAGCCAAAATCAGATGCAATCCTGCGCCGCCCGCTCAAAACTCGAAGGCAAAAGATTCGAAGCCAACAAATGGCGCTCATAGATAAACACCTTGCCGCCATTACCGGCTTTATAAGCCTCCAGCACGTTGTCAGCAGAAATCTTGCTCGGCACCACAATCCGATAACTACGCTGAGTCTGCGAAACCGTCGGGTTCAACGCACTGCCCTGCAACTTCGGCACTACACAATCGGCGTACTGCGCAGGCGTCTTACTGGTCTGCAGCGTCAGGCTCGGATTGTTCGGCGCCGAAGCGCAACCGGCGAGCAGCAAAGAGGCAACGGCCAGAGCTGGCACAAATAAAAGACGCATCGGTGTCATCCTGAAAATAAAGGTTCGGTTCAACCGGCAACGGTTCAGCCTCACGGAGCCGCCGTTGCCATTTATGTTTTAAGTGATCAGCTCGACGCTACCAGCGCCTTGAGCGACACATCGAATTGCTTCAACGCGTTGAGTTGCAAGTCACGCTGTTTATCGATCTGCGCAGCGATGGCCGGTGCCGCCTGGTTATGCACCCAGACCGATGGCAACTGTTTCTCGACAGCACCTTCAGCCTTGCCGATGTATTGCAGGTCGGCGTCGTAGAAACGCGCGGTAAAGCGTGCTTCGACCAGGCTGTTTTGCTGCGTCAGCAAGCGATTGAAGGTGTCGAGTTTCACCACCACGTCGGGATGCGCCTGCACCAATGCATCGAGGTTGTCGTAAACGGTCACCGACAAGAACTGTTGTTGCAGCGAACTCACCAGCCAGTCGATGGCCAGTTCCGGATCGGAACTGTCAACGAACGCTTCACGAATCCGCGAATCCAGCGCATCTTTCGCGCCGTTGACCGCCATGTCGTGGTAACGCTCAAGGTATTGCAGGTTGTCCAGAGTGCTCTCGCTGAGCAACACACCCACGGTTTGCGAATGCTGCAACGTAGCGCTGCTGCCCGTGATGGTCTGGAAGTGACACGACCCGGCGTCGGCTGCGTAAGTCGGAGCTGTGAACAGTGCGCCGCCTGTCAGCAGGGCGACAAAAGCCAGTCGGGTCAGGGTGTTCATCGCGCAAATTCCTTGAGCTGCGTGTTCGATGGAAGCGATTTTCCGCCGAATGCCGACAAAGCAGAACTTGCGTTTCTTGATGGTCACTATTACTTCTAGCAATAGTTGCGCGATGTGCAGACTGATACACACTCAACTACAACGAGAAAAACATGAAATGAGGAGTTCGCCTTGAGAACGTTTGACCTGATCCGTGACGCCGTTCTGCCCGATTTTCGCGAGCGTGTGGCCGAATATCTGGTTCAGTACGAAAGCGTATTGCTGGACAAAGGCATTACCGACCCGCAGCTCATCCAAGACACCGCCAACCAGTTGCGCGGTTACCTGCGCGGGCTTAACACCACCCGGGTGCTGGGCATGGCCTATTGGGAAGAGCTGGATCGCCGAGTCGTCGACACCTGGCTTGAGCCCAAGCCATGACCGATCGGCACGGCGGTCAGGGTGGCGGCGAGCGACCGCGCCTTCCCCGCTGCCAATGATCTGCGCGGCAACACGACCTCTGCGAAAAAGCCGCCCGAACGCTTACAATCGCCGGTCAAACTGCCACTCAGACAGGCTCATCAAGAAATGCCGCTCGACCCACCTACGATGCTGACCCTTTCCATCGCCCTCGCAGCCGCCGCAGCGCTGTACCTGGCGATCGAATGGCGCAGCATTCGTGAGCCTTCGCTGCTGTTCTGGAGCGCCGGTTTTACCACCATCACCGTCGGCTCCACCCTGGCCCTGCTGCGCAGCAGCGGCTTTTGCTGATCGGCATCTGGTTCGCCAACGGCCTGCTGGTGACCGCGCATTTCCTGTTTCTGCTCGGCGTGGCGCGCTTCACCCAGATACGCTTGTCGACGGCCTGGTACCTGATCTTTGTCACCTGGCTGGTCTTGCTGCTGTTGCCGGAGGGGCCGCTGTGGTCGAAGGTCATGCTGGCGGCCAATTCGTTGCTGGTGGCGCTGTCGACCCTCAAGGCCAGCTCGCTGCTGCGCCCCCATGGCAAATCGTTGAGCGTCGGCGCGGTGCAGTTGCGCTATGTGCTGCTCGGTCACGGGCTTTTCTACGTGGCCAAAGCCTTGACCGTGGTGATCCCCGGCACGCTGATCGATCTGGCGGCGTTTCGCGGCGAGATCATTCAGATTTCCCTGGTCGAGGGTGCGATGGCAATCATGTTGATCGCCCTGTCGATGACCGGCACCGAGCGTTATCGCCGCGAAAAACAGATCGCCCGCCTCGCCGAGCGCGACCCGCTGACCGCTTTGTATAACCGCCGCGCCCTGGAAAAACGCGCGCCGCGCCTGCTTGAACAGGTTTCGCCGGCGCATCCCGGCGCCTTGCTGCTGATCGACATCGACAACTTCAAACTGGTCAACGACCAATACGGCCACACCGCCGGCGATCGTTTGCTGATCGCCTTGAGCGAGATGATCCGCTCGGTGCTGCCGCGCAATGCGCTGACCGCACGCCTGGGCGGTGATGAGTTTGTCATTTTGCTCAGCAGCACCTCGGGTGAGCGCGTCATGGAACTGGGCAACGCGTTGCGTGAGCAGTTTCTGAGCATGACCTCCCAGACGTTCCCGACCACCGCTGCGGTGACCCTGAGCATCGGCGCCAGCCTGTTCGACAAGCCGCCCGCGCACCTGACGGCGCTGATCGAACAAGGCGACGCCGCTCTCTACGAATCGAAACGCGGCGGACGCAACCGCTTGCGCCTGACCGGACTCACCCCTCCAGGATAATAAAAACCATGTCCAGCCTCGATATCCCTTTGCAAGACCTCGCCGCACCTGAAGGCGTTTGCTACGGCTGCGGTGGCCGTAACCCGCACGGTCTGCACGTCAAAAGCCGCTGGCACGAAGACGGCGTTCACGTGATCGCCGAACACCTGCCCGACGCCAAGTACTGCGGCTGGCCGGACTTGGTCTACGGCGGCCTGCTCGCGATGCTGGTCGATTGCCATTCCAACTGGACGGCCATGGCCTACCACTACCGCGCTGAAAACCGCGAACCCGGCAGCCTGCCGCGCATCGACTGCGTCACCGGCAACCTCGGCATCAAGTTCATCAAACCGACGCCGATGGGCGTGCCGTTGACTCTGCGCGCGAAAGTCGAGGGTGACGTCGGGCGCAAGACCCGGGTGATCTGTGAGGTGTTTGCCGGGGATGTGCTGACGGCCGTGGGCGATTCAGTGTTTGTGCGAGTGGATACCGGGCAACTGGCGAATGCGGCGCATGGGCGGAAAAACCAAAGCCCCTCACCCTAGCCCTCTCCCAGAGGGAGAGGGAACTGACCGAGTTGTCTGGTTGAAATACGCCGACCTGAGATATCGAGTCGAACTCTGGATTCGAAAAACCCTCACCCCTGCCCTCTCCTTGGAGAGAAAAGACTGACCGAGTTGTCTGGTTGAAATACGCCGACCTGAGATATCGAGTCGAACTCTGGAGTTGAAAAGCCCACAGATCGGCTCCCTCTCCCTGGGGAGAGGGCTGGGCGGGCGGCGTTCCGATGAGGGGTGAATTCCACCGAACCCGATGTGAAACCGGCTTAGACCTGTTTCACATTCGCCCGCGCCGTATGCAGCTTTTTATAGCTCTCAATCAAGCGCAAATGCCGATCCAGCCCTTCCAGCTTCATGCTGGTCGGCGTCAACCCGTAGAAACGCACGCTACCGTTGACCGAACCAATCGCCGCGTCCATGCGCTCGTCACCGAACATCCGGCGGAAGTTGGCTTCGTAGTCTTCCAGTTGCAGATCCTCGTCCAGTTCCATCTCCAACACCACGTTGACCGCTTGATAGAACAAGCCGCGCTCGACGGTGTTGTCGTTGTACTGCAGGAACGCTTCGACCAGATCCTTGGCCTGCTCGTACTTCTGCAGCGCGAGACAGATCAGCAGGCGCAGTTCGAGAATGGTCAGCTTGCCCCACGGCGTGTTGTCGTCGAACTCGACGCCGATCAGCGTGGTGATCTCGGTGTAATCGTCCTGCTCGCTGTTTTCCAGGCCTTGGGCGAGGTTGCGCAGACCGACCTTGCTCAGGGTGTGCAGGTTGAGGATGTCGGCGCGGAATTGCAGGGCTTTGTTGGTGTTGTCCCAGATCAGGTCTTCGACCGGGTAGATCTCCGAGTAGTCCGGCACCAGGATGCGGCAAGCCTTGGCGCCGATGTGCTCATAGACCGCCATGTAGACTTCTTTGCCCATGTCTTCGAGGATACCGAACAGCGTCGCAGCTTCTTCGACGTTAGAGTTTTCGCCTTGGCCTGAGAAGTCCCACTCGACGAATTCGAAGTCCGGTTTGGCACTGAAGAAGCGCCACGACACCACACCGCTGGAATCGATGAAGTGCTCGACAAAGTTGTTCGGCTCGGTCACGGCCTGGCCGGAGAACGTCGGCTGCGGCAAGTCGTTCAAACCTTCAAAACTGCGGCCCTGCAACAGCTCGGTGAGGCTGCGCTCCAGCGCCACTTCCAGGCTCGGGTGCGCGCCGAACGAGGCGAACACGCCGCCAGTGCGCGGATTCATCAGGGTCACGCACATCACCGGGAATTCACCACCCAGCGACGCATCCTTGACCAGAACCGGGAAGCCCTGCTCTTCCAGGCCTTTGATGCCGGCGAGGATGCTCGGGTATTTCTCCAGTACTTCTTGCGGCACGTCTGGCAGGGCCATTTCGCCTTCAAGGATTTCGCGCTTGACCGCGCGTTCGAAGATTTCCGACAGGCACTGCACCTGCGCTTCGGCCAGGGTATTGCCGGCGCTCATACCGTTGCTGAGGTAAAGGTTTTCGATCAGGTTGGACGGGAAGTACACCACTTCGTTGTCGGACTGGCGCACAAACGGCAGCGAGCAGATGCCACGCTGGGTGTTGCCGGAGTTGGTGTCGAACAGGTTCGAGCCACGCAATTCGCCGTCACGGTTGTAAATCTTCAGGGTGTATTCGTCGAGAATTTCGCTCGGCAACTCGTCCTTAGGGCCTGGCTTGAACCACTTCTCGTCCGGGTAATGCACGAACTCGGCGTTAGCGATTTCTTCGCCCCAGAACTGGTCGTTGTAGAAGAAATTGCAGTTCAGGCGCTCGATGAACTCGCCCAGCGCCGAGGCCAGTGCGCCCTCTTTGGTCGCGCCCTTGCCGTTGGTGAAGCACATTGGCGAATGCGCATCGCGAATGTGCAGCGACCAGACGTTGGGCACGATGTTGCGCCACGAGGCGATTTCAATCTTCATGCCGAGGTCGGCGAGGATGCCCGACATGTTGGCGATGGTCTGCTCCAGCGGCAGGTCCTTGCCGGCGATGAAGGTGCCTGCCTCCGAACCGGCCACCGGCATCAACAGCGCCTGGGCATCGGCGTCGAGGTTGTCGACTTCTTCGATGATGAATTCCGGCCCAGTCTGCACGACCTTCTTCACCGTGCAGCGATCGATGGAACGCAGGATGCCCAGGCGATCTTTCTCGGAGATGTCCGCCGGTAATTCCACCTGGATCTTGAAGATCTGGTTGTAGCGGTTTTCCGGGTCGACGATGTTGTTCTGCGACAGGCGAATGTTTTCCGTCGGGATGCTGCGCGTGTCGCAGTACAACTTCACAAAGTACGCCGCACACAACGCCGACGACGCCAGAAAGTAGTCGAACGGCCCCGGTGCCGAACCATCGCCCTTGTAGCGGATGGGCTGATCGGCGATCACCGTGAAGTCGTCGAACTTGGCTTCAAGTCGAAGGTTGTCGAGAAAGTTGACCTTGATTTCCATGCGGGATTACCAGAATACGGCTAAACGAATGGCCGCCATTATCCGGTTTTTGCGCGGGAAGTCTTGCCCTTTCGGGATTGGCCGCTGATCGGCGCGCTGCAC
Organism: Pseudomonas sp. B21-041; assembly: GCF_024748675.1. Lineage (NCBI taxonomy): Bacteria > Pseudomonadati > Pseudomonadota > Gammaproteobacteria > Pseudomonadales > Pseudomonadaceae > Pseudomonas > Pseudomonas sp. B21-041. Next base: position 2,867,050 of record NZ_CP087175.1, on the reverse strand, counting down.
TTGGGGAGGCAAATCACGCGGGTTTCACTACGCTTTCAATGCAGTCCCCCAGAAGAATCTGAACATTGCGCCCGCGCCGTGGTTCTAGATTCAGAAGACAGCGGATCAAGGACGAGCACATGGACCTTTCCAGCTTTGCAGCCCCGCTTCCACCGCGCCAGAGCGCCGTCACCCGCCGCCTGGCCTTCGCGGTCGGTGCGCTGTTTGTCAGTGGCGTGATTGCCGCCGCCGTGGCCTTGCTCGGCATTGCCGAACGCCTCGACAACGACGAGATCAACAAAACCCGCTTCTATTCCGCTCGCGCGCTGGAAAACCGCATCACCGCCTCGAAAAACTACATCACCAGCTACGCCTACTGGACCACGGCCTACGAGCATTTGAGCGGTCAGGTCGACACCGACTGGGCCTACACCGAGCAGAACCTCGGCAAGACCCTGTTCACCACCGACGGTTATGACGGCGTGTTCGTGCTCAACCGTGAAGGCACCCGCTACGCGGTGGTGCGCGGGCAAATGGTCGATGCCGAGTTGTCCGCGTTCGTGCAGGTCAGCGCCACGGAGTTACTCGATCAAGCGTTGGGCCAAGGTGATCTGACCAAGCCGGTCAGCCGCTATTCACTGTTCGAAGGCTGGCCGGCGCTGGTCTCGGCGGCAGCGATTATTCCCAACGATGAGCGACCACTCGGCGACCCGCAGAAAACTTCGGTGCTGGTGTTCGTCGACAAACTCACGCCGACCAAATTGCGTCTGATCGGCAGCGGTTACGGCTTGAATAACCTGACCCTGGCGCCGGACGAGACCATCGACCCGCAGCGCCCTCGGGTGCCACTGGACAACACCGGTTACAGCCTGATCGCCGATCTGGAGCGGCCCGGGCAACATTTATTGTGGTCACTGTTGCCACCACTCGGCGCGACGATAGTGGTGCTAATGCTGCTGACCGCGTACTTCTTCCGCCACGCGTTGCGGTCATCGCAGTACGTCGATCAGAGTTTTGCTGTCATGCAAACTTCCAATCACGCACTGGAGAACGCCAACCGCGAACTGGAAGCCAGCGAAGAACGCTTTCGCGCGGTGGCCGAAGCCGCGTCGGACTGGATCTGGGAAGTCGACCGCACCCTGGCACTGACCTACCTTTCGGCACGTTTTAGCGAGGTAACCGGTTACCCGCAAACCCTGTGGCTGGGGCAAGACATCGGTCAACTGCTGTTTTGCGACACCACGCCTCTGGAACTGTGGCTGAGGAATCTCACCGAGCAAGACAGCGCCAGTGACTTGCGTTGCACCTACCGTGACCACGCCGGCCAGCATCGCCACTGTCGGCTCTCCGCCCGGCCGATCTTCGACAAGCACGCGGTTATCGGCTATCGCGGCACCGCCAGCGACATCACCGACGAAGTCGCCGCCCATGCGCAGATCCAGCATTTGTCGATGCACGACGCCCTCACCGGCCTGCCCAATCGCAACAAACTCGCGCGTTATCTGGATGAAGCGCTGCTGCTCAAGGAGCACGCGCCGCCGCTGTCGCTGCTGATGATCGACCTCGACAACTTCAAACCGATCAACGATTCGCTCGGCCATCCGGCCGGTGATGCCGTGCTGCAGGAAGTTGCCGTACGCCTGCGTGAATGCACACGCGAACTGGACATCGTCGCGCGTCTGGGCGGCGATGAATTCATCGTGGTGCTTAATGGCATGGACAGCCATCACGAAATCGACAAGTTCTGCACCCGCCTGATCGGCAGCCTGCATCAACCGGTGGTCTTCGAGCAGCATCCGCTGCACATCGGCGCCAGCATTGGCATCGCGCTCAGCCGGCGCCACAGTTATGTGCCCAGCGACTTGATCCGTTACGCCGACATTGCCCTGTATCAAGCCAAATCCGAGGGCAAAAACACCTGGTGTTATTTCGAAGCGCACATGAGCGATCAGATCCAGACGCGCCGGCAAATGGAAGATGACCTGCGCCATGCGCTCAAACACAACGAATTCATCCTGCACTACCAGCCGCGCTACAAGGTCGATGGCAAGCACATCGTTTCGGTCGAAGCGCTGGTGCGCTGGCAACATCCGACCAAGGGCCTGCTCGGCCCTGACCTGTTCATTCCGTTGGCGGAGCAAACCGATCTGATCGTCCCGCTGGGTCGCTGGGTATTGCGCGAAGCCTGCGAGACTGCCCTCGGCTGGCCGGAAGACATCCTGCTGTCGGTCAATCTGTCGCCGGCGCAATTTGCCCTCAGCGATGTGGTCGAGGATGTTCGCGAAGTGCTGGTGCAAACCCGTTTCCCGGCCAGTCGCCTGGAACTGGAGATCACCGAGAACGTGATGCTCAACGACACCGACTGCGCGCTGACCACCATGAATGCCCTGAAGGAATTGGGTGTGCGCCTGAACATGGACGACTTCGGCACCGGTTACTCATCGCTCGGTTACCTGCGCGCTTACCCGTTTGACGGGATCAAGATCGACAAGCGCTTTATCGCCTCGATCAGCAGCGGCACTAACGATCGCGCGGTGGTGCAGGCGATCATCGGCCTGGGCAAGGCCATGGGCCTGACCGTGACTGCCGAAGGGGTCGAAACTGAAGAACAGCTGGATATTCTCGGGGTCGATCAATGCAATGAGGTGCAGGGTTACTTCATGAGCCGGCCGATCGACAAAGCAGCGTTTGCGCGGTTGCTGCAGGATTCCAGAGGTGCACAGTTGAAAGCCAAGACAGGTCGTGTGACCTGAACGGCTACAGGGCGGATCCATCGCTGTAGCCGTTTGCGGCGGGTTCAACCGTTTGATCGCCCCGTATCCCCGGTGAACACATTGCCCGCATCCCGCACCAATTGCCGCCACTCGGCGCTGGTGATCAGTCCCTGCTCCTCCATTTCATCGGCTGCCTTGAGCAGTTCGTCGTACTGTTCCTCTGGGTCCAGACGCATCTGCGATTGCATCGCCAGCTTTCGCCATGCCGCCAGTTTTTCTTGTTTGCGCTGATCGAACATCGGGGATGATCTCGTGAGGGACTCCCTTGATAGAAAGAAAGATCATCGCAGTGGTTCAGCGCAGTCGACGGATGGACTGTTTGCTTTGGATACACCACCGAACCCTGTAGGAGTGAGCCTGCTCGCGATAGCGGATTGTCTATGGCGGATGTGTTGGCTGAAACACCGCTATCGCGAGCAGGGTCACTCCTACAGGGATTGAGGCAGTTTGTCAGAACTTCTCGGCCACGCGCCGGTATGGATAATGCGGATCCCGGTACTTGCCCGGTTTCTGCCGTTTGGGCAGCTCGATTTTCTCGCGTTTCACATCCTCATACGGAATGCGGCTGAGCACATCGGTGATGATGTTCAGCCGTGCGCGGCGCTTGTCGTTGGAGTCAGCTACCAGCCACGGCGCGTGTTCGGTATCGGAGTGTTTAAACATTTCATCCCGTGCCCGTGAGTAGTCGTACCAGCGGCTGTAGGACTTCAAGTCCATGGGTGTCAGTTTCCAGGTCTTGCGACCATCGTTGATTCGCGCTTCGAGCCGGCGGGTCTGCTCTTCGGGGCTGACTTCCAGCCAGTACTTGAGCAGGATCACTCCGGATTGGACGATGGCGTGTTCAACCAAGGGAATCGATTTGAGAAATTTGTCAGCCTGCTCGTCGGTGCAAAAGCCCATCACCCGCTCGACACCGGCGCGGTTGTACCAACTGCGATCGAAGATCACCACTTCGCCCGCCGCCGGTAGATAAGGCAGATAACGCTGCACATGCATCTGGCTTTTCTCGCGATCAGTCGGTGCCGGCAACGCCACCACGCGAAAGACACGCGGGCTGACGCGCTCGGTCAACGCCTTGATCGTGCCGCCCTTGCCGGCGCCATCGCGCCCTTCAAAAACGATGCAGACCTTGACGCCCTTGGCGATCACCCATTCCTGCAACTTGACCAGTTCGACGTGCAGTTTGCGCAACTGGTCGAGGTAATCCTTGTTTTTCAGCTTCAGACTTTCAGGCGCTGTGGCGGCCTTCTTTTTGCCTTTTGCCATGACCTTGGCCCTCTCCAATAAATGCAGAAACAGAGTGTTGATTGACGGGATACACCAGACACGTGAGGTTAGTTCATGCCGTGCTGTTTGCCATTGCCGGGCAAAAAGCAAAATTGCCATGTGTTTCGTTCGTTCTTTGTTGCGTCGCACTGTTCATTGCCCTGCCCTTGTCTGCCTGGAGTTTTCTCGATGCCCGCGTCCAAATCCCTGCCCGCCGCCCTGCTCGGTCTGGCTCTCGCCGGCCCGGCAATGGCCGAGACTCAAGGTCTGGAACTGGGGCAAGTGCTGATTTCGGCCGAGGATCGCAACGGCAGTGATGTCTCTGTTGAGGAAGCCAAGGCCCGCCTCGATCAGGTGCCCGGCGGCACCAGCGTGGTCGACATGCGTCAGCCGTTGCAGGGCCGCGTGGCGAGTAATCAGGATGTACTGGCCTATCAGCCGGGCGTTTATGCGCAGTCGGCGGGCAACGAAGGCGTGAAGATTTCAGTGCGTGGCTCGGGCATCAACCGCGCGCCGGGCGCTCATGCGTCGGGGCTGTACACGATGCTCGATGGCCTGCCGCTGACCGGCCCGGGCGGCACGCCGTATGAGTTGCTCGAACCGCTGTGGGTCGATCACGTCGAAGTGCTGCGCGGCGCCAACGGCTTTGATCGCGGCGCGCTGGCACTGGGCGGCGCCATCGATTACGTCAGCCACACCGGCTACAACGCGCCGAAACTGCAAGTGCGCTATGCCACCGGCAGCCACGGCTATCAGCAGCGCCAGGTCAGCTCCGGGCAAGTGCTCGGCGACTTCGATTACTACGTGTCGCTGACCGATGCCAACGCTGACGGCTATCAGGATCACACCCGCAGCGAGAGCAAAGGCCTGATCGCCAACTTCGGTTATCGCTTCAACCCGAACCTGGAAACCCGCTTCTATATCCGCTACCGCGAGACCGACAACGACCTCGCAGGGCGTGTGACCAAGCACTCCATCGAGCACTCGCCTCGCGCGGCCAATCCGTCCTATGTGGCACGCGATGACAGCCGCAAGCAACCGGGCAGCACCTTCATCGGCAACAAGACTACGTTCTATATCGACGACGACTCGAGCATCCAGACCGGCCTCGTCTATCACGATTACCCGATGGACCTGCGCGAAGGCCCGAACCGTTTGAAGGTCGCCTACACCGACGTCAGCGGCACGTTCGACTACAAACGCCGCGACACGATTTTCGGCATGGAAAGCCGCAGCAACGTCGGCCTGCGCGTGACCACACACCTGCCCAACGACGGCGCCAGCGAGTTCGTGCGCATTCCCACCGGCAACACCGCAAGCTACGTGCCGGGCACGCGCATGCGCAATTTCACCTATCAGGGTTCCGACACCGTTCTGCACTTTGGCAACGATCTGGAAATCGCTGACGACCTCTGGCTGACTACGGGTCTCGCCGCTATCTACACCCGCCGCGAAAGTGCCGTGACCTATCCGCAGAGCGGCGGCAAAACCAGCATGAACGACTGGGATTACGCGCCACGCCTCGGCCTGCGTTACCAGATCACCCCGGATCTGCAAGTATTCGGCAACCTCAGCCGATCGGTTGAAGCGCCGCATCCGTGGTCGCTGATCTACAGCTCCAACGTGCGCTTCCCCGCCGGCAATGGCGCGGCGACCGGCACGCAGAAAGACCCGATCAAACTGCAAAACCAGACCGCGACCACACTGGAGCTGGGTGGCCGTGGCGACAGCGCCGTCGGCGAATGGAGTCTGGCGTGGTATTACGCGCAGGTGCGGCATGAGTTGCTGTCGGTGTTGCCGGATGCCAATGCCGTCACGCCGTATGAGTTGAACGCCAGCCCGACCGTGCACCAAGGTGTCGAAGCGAGTCTCAACAGCCAACTCTGGTCTGCCGCCGATGGCCGCCAGTTGCGCCTGCGTCAGGCGTATACCTTCAGCGATTTCCACTATCGCGATGATGATCGCTTTGGCGATAATCGCCTGCCCGGATTGCCGATGCATTACTACCAGGGCGAGTTGCGCTACGACTGGCCTCAGGGCTTCTTCGCCGCGGTCAACACGCAACTGGTGTCGAAAGTTGCCGTGGATTACGCCAACAGCTACTACGCCGATCCTTACGCATTGTTTGGCGCGACGCTGGGCTACAACGCGCCGAAGGGTGACTGGCAGACGTGGGTGGATATGCGCAACCTGACCAACAAACAATACGCGGCAACGGTCACGCCGGGGTATGACGACAAAGGACTGGATGCCGCGCGGTCTACGCCGGGTGAAGGGATGGGGGTTTATGTCGGGGTGTCGTGGAGTTTGCTCTGACACGAGCCGGTGGCGAAAACCCAAGTCAGCAATTTTCTAGCGAGTCACGGATGGACATTATGGATAACCCGCAAGAAAACCCACTGGAAAAATCGCTCAGGCTGGCCGCCGACGAGCCCGCGCACCGGCCTGAGTTCTTCACCACACTGCTGAACTCGCCGGTTTACATCCTCGGCACTACGGGCACGGCAGACGGCGTGGTCAATCTCGAAGCCGGCAGCAACATCAGCATCGCGCATTGGGAAAAACCGGATGGCACCTCGGTCATTCCGTTCTTTTCGTCACTGCAAACCCTGCAACAGTCGATCAACAGTGAAGAGACGTATCTGGAGTTGCCGGCCAGGTCTCTGTTCGAGATGACGCTGGGCGCGCAGCTTTTTCTGAACCCGAAATCGCCTTACGGCAAAGAGTTCTTCCCGCAGGAAGTGGCCAATCTGCTTTCCGATGAAGTCGGCCAGACCGCCACTTCACGCACCGTCGAAAAAGAAACCAAAGTCCTGCTCGGCCAGCCTTCGCAATACCCGACACAAATGATCCATTCGCTGACGCAGTTACTCGCCAAACATCGCAATGTGAAGCGTGGGTTTCTGGCGTTGATGCACGACACTTCGGTGGACGAAAAACCGCACTTGATCGTCGGGATCGAGGCGGACGGCGATGTTCAGCGGGTCATGCGCGAAGCCGGCAATGTCGCCGGGGACACGGCGCCGGATGGCGAGCCCGTTGACCTGTTCCGCGTCTGCGAAGGTGAGTTGGGGCTGAGCGATTACTTTCTCAAGCAAACAACGCCCTTCTATGAGCGCAACTGGGGCAGCAAGCTGCGTTCATTGTTTGGCCTGGGCAAAGCTTGAGCGCTGGCGCTCTGTTGGCAAACGCCCGCTCGCAATCAGCAGATCAATAAAGTCAGACGCCCGTCTGATCGTGAATCAACTTTGAGTAAAAACAGGTTTTATCGATGAAAAAGATTGTCCTTCCCTTGGTCATGGCGCTGTTGTGCCTGCAAGGTTGCGCAGAAATGCCAGCGTATTCCAACGTCGGCGCCACCACCGCAGCAGACGAGTCGCGCTACACCGTGGTCGAAACCGACACCTATGCCGGCAGGCCCCAGCGGCACTTTGCCGACGGCGAGGCGAACCTGAACATCATCCGGATCAACGATGAAAAAGTCGGCAACATCCCGTTCTCCACGTACTACTACAAAAACGATTCGCCGCAGCGCGCGGTGCTAAAACCGGGCACCTATACCATCCAACTGGAATACCGATTGCCGCTACATTTCATGTATGCGGATCTGAAGTTCGATGGCAAGCCGGGCCAGAAAATCATGGCGCGCTCGCAATACGTTGGCCTCAATCGTCTGCAAGTCTGGCTGGAGGACACCGCCACCGGGGAAGTCGTGAGTACGCGTGTGAATTGAACACCGTTGCCGCTCCACTCGGGCGCCATCCTGCAACAGATGGCCCCGAAAGGAGGGCTTCAGCCCAGTCGCATCGACAGCTCAATGTCAGTGCTTATGTGCTGGCGCTGGATGGGCGACAGATCGCCCAGCCCAGGTCTCTGTAGGACGTCTTGTCTTGTTCGGGAAAGTCAGTCCGGTACTCGCCCCACTGCATGTGCGCATAGTACTTGGTCATCGCTTCGAAATGACTGTCAGCCTCGACCTCCCAAACAAGCTTCGCGTCCGAATCCATGAGTGCACGCGCACCATCACCTTGAGCACCGGCCAGACAAAAGGTCTGACAGCCATCAGGTTCCTGCCAAAGCTCATGATTCATATTTGAGGTTCTGTCGTTTTAGGTCGTTTTGGACTCACCCGCGTTTCGGCAATTTCCAGTTCGGCCGAATGAAATGGCAGGTGTAGCCATTCGGAATACGCTCAAGGTAATCCTGATGCTCCGGCTCCGCTTCCCAAAACGGCCCCGCCGGTTCGATTTCGGTCACCACGCGACCTGGCCACAGTTTTGAGGCGTCGACGTCGGCCGCGGTGTCTTCGGCAATGTCGCGTTGCGCTTCGCTGAGGTAGTAAATCGCCGAACGATAGCTGCGCCCGAGGTCATTGCCCTGCCGGTTGGCTGTGCTCGGGTCGTGGATCTGGAAGAAGAACTCGAGGATCTGCCGATAGCTGATCACCGCAGGATCGAAGGTGATTTCGATAGCTTCGGCGTGGTCACCATGATTGCGATAAGTAGCGTTCGGCACGTCGCCGCCGGTGTAACCGACGCGAGTCTGCAACACGCCGGGATAGCGCCGCAGCAGATCCTGCATGCCCCAGAAGCAGCCGCCGGCGAGGATGGCGGTTTCGGTTTGAGTGGTCATGGCGTGTCGTTCCTCTTCGGGGTGTTGGGTATAGCGATGGTTATGAGGGCGGGTTGGCGGATTCCAAGGGGCTGAGCCAATAGAACTATTCCTGCGCAGAAACCTGATTGGCTTCCTCAAGCAAAGAACCCGTAATCCTTCGGCCGCTGTAATCACTGACAAAGTAATTGATTCGGTTAGCCAGATACTGAATCGATAACCAGCCCAAACCGTGGTAGTCACGCATCTCCTCGGCGTTGAGCTTGATCATGGATTGGTACCCCACAAAAGACGCTTCACATTCAACGAGGATGTAGACAGAACCATCTTCAGCCTTGAAAAGTCGCCAATAGCTGTCGTCGGTGTGATATTGCGCGGGGGTGAGTCGAATCCGTTCCATGATTTTAATTCCGTGGATTTTCTCTTGGTTTTGAGACCTTAACATGGCTGCAAAGCCACAATTTAGATGAGGTGTTTCTGGCCGGTTGCCGGCGTTAACGACATTCAGCTTCGGGTCCAAAGCGCCAATCGCGGATTGAAGAGACAAAAGTTATGACAACAGCACATTCACCCGCTAAACACCATTAGACGCGAGCTCCAGCAACCTGGTGAATTGAGCAATCGCCCGATGAATCTCATCCTGAGTATCACCATCCCAATCCTCAACGGTCGCCAATTCAGCCTTAAGCGCGTCAATTCGATCGCGAATTTCAGCAATCTCTTCATACCCACACTGGTGCGCAATTGCCGCCCACTTCTCATCCGAAATACGCTGCTGTACGGAAAGGCCCACACTCGCTTGCGCGATCATTGCTGACAGTTTGCTCATCAAATATCCCTCCTCTATTCCTTGCAGACAGTCGGCCCTATGCCCTCACCGGAAATGGGCATGATGTCATTGGCCGTGCTGAGCCTCAGCGCTTTATTACTGAACAGACGCCCAAATCAGCGGGCTAAACGAGACCGAATCTATGCCGACATACGGTCCGGGGATACCTCAACGTAACTCGATTCCCCGCCTCCACTGGCACCGGACAACCACCCCCACACAAAGCTCAAAGTCGTTCGTCCCGCGTCATCCACCCCGACAATGCCACGGGACCAACCGGACAAAACCTCGTCCTCAGTCGTCAGGCAATGAAACAGCAACTCAATGGTGTCAGGGCCGGTCACGCGCCCCACTTGGTGCCCCATACGAATCCGGCCGCCCTGGTAAGTGCTGGAAATGGCCGAACCCTCAACACAGTAATGAAACACCGTGCCGCGACCCGACAGTCCCTGCGTATTATTCGCTACCGCGAATCGGCGATCGTGCAAACGTTCGCTGACTTGAGAAAAAAGGGTTCCCATAAATATCGCGTCCTTGATGTAGAAGGCTATTCCAGTGTGTGAGCATCCTACCCCATCGAATTTTGGATTTATCAGCCGGCTTTTCTGAAAGTTTTTTCAGGCGCGTAAAAAACTGCTCAGGGTTCTGCCGGGCAAGCCGTTACAACAAGGGAGGCGTATGAAAGTAAGTCGCGACGACAGGCCTGAAGCATTCCAACGTTTGGAACACCTTCTATACGGCTTCAACTATCAGGTATGGGTAAACGTCTATGGCCCGCTCGATGCGAGTCAGCCATTAGTTGATGCCCTTGAAAACGCAATCTCGCCGCGCAGTGTGGTCGCCAACATAACGACCACATCCATTGCCGAGGTGCAAAAGGACGTGATCGAGTTACTGCTATATCCCGGTGAGCCAGGGATTGGTCCGATTGAGCTTGACGTTAAACGCGAAGAAATCACGCGACTTGCCAACGAGATGATGCAACTTGCACATGTCGATGAGGCTGACCAGATAAGCGCCTTCAGATACGTAAAGGGGCACCCGGGTTATCCGGTGTTCTGGGAGTTTGCCTACGACGTACACGCTCAAGGGAAACGCTGGATCCTGCTAGGGTGCAGCAGCGACTGATCTACTCTTTGCCATTCATTTTTTGTCTGTTTTTATGGAACCACCGATGGACATCAGCAATACCCAGGAAGAGAACACCCTAGAACAATCGCTCGAGTTGGCTGCGAAAGAACCTGCCCGCCGACCTGAATTTTTTAAGACGCTGTTGAACTCAATAGTTTATGTCCCGGGCTCGACCGGCGCGGGCAAGGGACACATTGACCTTGAGGCTGGCAGCCAAATCAGCATCGCACATTGGGAAAAACAGGACGGCACGGCAGTCATCCCGTTTTTTACCTCGCTGCAAACGCTGGAACAGTCCATAGCTCGTGGCGAGTCTTACCTGGAAATTCCGGCCAGATCCCTGTTTGAAATGACACTGGGCACTCCGCTGTTCCTGGAACCGAAGTCGCCCTATGGCAAAGAGTTTCTCCCGGGAGAAGTGCAGAACCTGCTGTCCGCCGAGATTGGCCGGACCACACAACGCACATTGGAAAAAGACGCCCACGTGCAACTCGGGCAGCCCGCGCAATATCCAACAAAAATGGTTAACGCGCTCACGCAGCTATTCGCCAAACATCGCAACATCAAACGTGGGTTTCTGGCGCTGATGTACAACGTAACGACGGATGAAAAACCTCACCTGGTGGTTGGCATCGAAGCGGACGGCGATATTGAATTGATCTTGCGCGAAGCCAGTCAAGTTGCTAGGGACACCGCACCCGATGGCGAAGACGTTGGCCTGTATCGCATTCAGGAAGGCGAACAGGACCTGAGCGATTACTTCTTTACACAAACCACTCCGTTCTATCAGCGGACGTTGGGCAGCAAACTGCGTTCATTGTTTGGTTTTGGTAAAGCGTGACCGAGCTCAACCCCAAACTGACCGCAGATCAGGCGTGCGCAATCGTGCTCGCGCTGTTTGACGGTGTGATGAGAGATGGCAAACCCGAGCGGTTTGTCATTCAGCACTGTGAGCTGTCCGCCAACGGTGATTACTGGGTCATTCGCAGTAACAGCGAGGACTGCGTCGTCCACGGCATGACAGAGTTCTGCTACGTCGGTGTCAATGCACACTTGATCAATGTGGTGACCGGCGAGCGCGAGACGGTCGCCAATTGCTTTAGTGTCGAGGAGTATCTACAGGACAAATACGACCTGACCGCGGCGGCGGGCAAACAGTATGTACTGACCCCGCAACTCGACCGGGCCGATAAACCGGCACTGATCAATCTGCGCCGGAAACTGCAATGCACCTACCCGCAAACCCTCGCGTTGCTGACGGGCCCGCAACGGCTATGGCTCACGGGTACACGCAGACGTCTGGAAGATGCGCAGCGACTGCTTCGTGAACAAGGCATCACCACTCAAATCGAGTTAGTGCCTGATGCCAGTGAAGCCGTCGCCATCGGCGTCGAAACCCGGTACATCGAGGCGGTGCTGAAGGCGGTGCGCAAGCGCTTGAGTTGAGCGGCGAATAACTCGTCGCGCTCAGTCAGACTCAGTCGATCAACTTGCTCAGGACTCGGTGCCCATCCTCCGTCACCTCGACCATCGCCGATAGCATCACACTATCTGCACCGTCCCGGGTGAGCACGGTCCAGAGTTTCGGCGGCAGAAACCGCACGCCGACGCGACCGGACTTTGCCACCACATAAACGTTTAACACCTGCCCGGTCTCCATCAAGGCTGCATCAGCGTACTCGCCCTTGTAACCGAGCACGTGAGGTGCCTGAACCCGCATCTGGCCCATGGCATAACCCGACAGCTCCTGCACGGCGACCGCATCGCCGGCATCAAGCTCCTGTTGAATCGCGCTACCGATATTCGATACACGCTCGCCGGCCCGAATCTGAGCGATACCACTTTGCAGCGCGCGGCGCGCCGTCATCAACAGTTGCCGCTGCTGTTCAGTGGCATCGGGGGTAGCGAATGTCCATGCCTGGGCAACATGGGCTTGGGGTGATGCGGCGATCAACTCCACTTTGACCAATGCAGCCTCGGGGAAAGGCTTGTCAGTGGGAGGAGCGTTGCCCACCTGGTTATTCACTGATACCGGCACTGCCTCCGGGTATCCCTTGTACCCCACGGCCATCGGCCGCCAGCCGTATTGCGAAAACTGCTTCAGTAAAAAGTCCTGAATCGCGATACCGCTACCGCCCTCGCGGATCATCGGTTTGACCTTGAGCAGAAGGTCACTGGCCATGGGGGCGAGCAGTGTTTCCTCAGCCAGAATTGTCCCGCTATCCAGCTGAGCAATGCGCGCACCCAGTTTTCCGTTACCGGCGGCGTATTGGTCGTAGCGCGACTCGGTGGCAATCACATTGGTACAAAACAAAAATGAAAATATTCCAAGCTTTTTCAAATCGTCGCTCCTTGGACGCGAATGACGGGGATCAAGGATCGAAGCCTGCATCCTCGCCACAGATTATTTTTCGTTTAGCTTGTATCGGCTCAGTGAGCAGATCTTGAACCAGCCGTGGCCGAGGCAACGAATTCACTGCAAGTTGACGGGATCGAGCTGCGCTGGAGCGTAAAACGAGATTCAACGTTAAGTTGATTTTCGGCAGTTTCGAATGACTGCATCAGCAATGTTCGCTGATCAACATCAAGCCGATGCAATTACCTCGAGAAACACGCCTTGAATCTCGTCGCGACCGAAACCTCTGGGAAATTTCCTACACGCCAACGGGAAGCCGACTATTCGATGCATGCCTCGTGATCCTGATAATTCAGCCCTTCGTTGGCCGACGCCAACAACGTCCAGATGCAGTCAGCCTGCATTGAATGGCCGTTTTCTTCTCAGGAGGGCACACACCATGAAGATCGGGTTACGGATGCTGGGCGGGCTTGGCGCATCGGCGTTGATGCTGACGGCAGCACCGGCGATGGCGGCTTGCACCTGGGCGACACGGCAAGGCCTCCGAGACCGGCACCTCGGTACGCTTCGCCGGGTATCGCTATTCCACCGAAGGCTATCGCGACTTTGATGAAGCGGTGCGTCTGCAAGAGCCGAACGAATTCAACACCTTCTCCAAGCGCAGCAAAGTCGAAGCCAGCATCAACCAGGCGCTCGACAGCTACGGCTCGTTCTACCTGAACATGAGCAAGCAGAACTATTGGGGCACCTCGCGCGAAGACAAACAGATGCAATTGGGCTTCAACACTCAGTACAAAGGCGTGACCTACGGCGTTTACGCGAGCAAGACCCTGACCGACAACTTCGGCCAGAACAATCAAGTGGTGTTCAGCGTGTCGATGCCCATCGGCCAGACGCGCAGCACCGGCACCTACACCGTCACGCGTAACAACGACGGCAGCCTCGACCAGCGCGCCGGCCTGAGCGGGCGCGACGGCAACCTCACCAACGCCAAGGGTTACGCCCTCGTGCCGTACGTCACGCCGTACCGCAAAAACCGCGTGGCCCTCGACACCGGCGAGCTGGACAACAACATCGACATCGAAGAAGGCGTGACCAACGTCGTGCCCCGTCGCGGCGCCGTGGTCAAAGCCAGCTTCGCCGCCAGCCGCTCGGAAAAAGCCCTGCTCAACGTGCGCCTCAAGGACGGCAAACAACCGCCGTTCGGCACCCCCATCACCAACGAAAAAGGCGCCAGCGCTGGCGTCGTCGGCCAGGCCGGTCAAGTGTTGCTGTCGGTGGGTGAAGGCAAGGTCTACCAAATGAAATGGGGCGAAAAAGCCGAACAGAGCTGCCGCATCGAACTGGACGTGAGCAAAGCACTGCTGGTGGATGGTTATCGCGTGGCGGATGCCGTGTGTAAGTAAAACCGGGGCTTGATGCGCGGTGATGATCGACGCGGTTTAAGAATGCCAGGCCTCACACGCCTGGCATTTCAACGACGGGTTTAAAAACGTTCCGAGATACGTCCGACAGGCTACAACGCCTTGCGCCGTTGCCTACGACTACGCCAGAATCCGCCGGCTTGTGCGCCGGGTGGGCGGGTTCTATCGTGGGTCGGTCACTGAATAGCAGTGATCGGGTTTGGTAGCCCGACTTTCCCAGGCGCATTGCGCACCTTTCGCAGAGATCTCTTTTTTGGTCTCCGCTTTATGGTGGCCATGCGTAGGGCGTCCTCGGACGCGCCGGGCTCCTGGACCGGTCTACCAACCTGTGCATGGCCGCCACCCCTCGTTTGGTAGCGAAGTGTGATGGCTCCTTAATCGTTTCCCAGGAGTTTCATCTATGTTCAAAATTACGCCGAATCCGCCAGAAATCGATCCGATCTCGGGCGACGAATCCCCCGACGCCAAGAAATTCAACGAAGCCGTCGACCGCGCCCTCTCCCATTACCTCGGTCCCGCTCCGGAAATCATGGCCACCTCGTATCAAACCAACACCATGTTTATCGCCAATCCAAAAACCAAGACTGAAGAATTGCTGGTGAATGCCAGTGAATCACTCGGCTCGGCTTCGGTGATGCTTGGGGATGTGATCGGGCTGGTTCACGGACCTGCACGCAAGACACTGCAAGGCATTGCGCAAGTGGTGATGCTTGGGGAGTTGGCGGTGAATCGGGCGTTGGATAACGTAGTGCCATTGGATTAAAAATAATGCCTCTGTGGCGGAGCTTAGAATTTCTTCACAGAGGCCTCGAAAGTGTTCGATATTGTGGGATCATCGCACTGTGGCCAAAAACGCTCACCCGAACAAAGCACCTGAAGTCCGAATCTTTGCTGATCAGTATTACCATCTTAGGCGTATGAAAATCGTCCCCTCCTATTTGTTCAAATCATTTAGACCAAGCCTTTCTAAGATCAATTGATTTTAAGCACCACGCCAATCGTTTCACTTCTACTCCAACCTTTTGATTTATCAGTGAATACATAAAAGACCGAAGAAAAAAAATCGCTCAATGCCAAAATATTCAAGTGTGAGCTACGCTTGAAATTATTGCGCAAACCAAATTTTTTGGCGATTCAGGGAGCGAGCAAAATGTTTATCGAAAGGCGAGTAAATACATCGACTGGCATCGTCGAGCTATGGGAGTGCCGTTGGGATAATAGTAGTCAACCTGCTCATAAAGTTTTTGAAAAAAAAATTGGTCCAGAACAGCAAGCAACTCCTCCTGTCGAGTTATTTAGTGATAAATCGACCGCTATTTGTTGGTCATATGGTAGAACACTGGGTAACATTGCAGTCTTCTCAGATACAATTCTTGGAAACTTCCCCGCTCAATCCGGAAATGACGCCCAATTACCTTGCGCACTCATAAGCGCAGGAAAATTTAGAAATGGCGCCCTTAGATGGTGGTGTACTACGCATCAAACTCACTGGGGCAATAAAGCTGATTTATTGGTGTATGAGCAATCGAAAGAAATGCGATGTGCGAATCAAAACCAACCAATGAACTATGTTGTTAATCCGTACGCAATCGAGGTAGATGAGAACGCCGAGGTTGGTGTGTGGTGCTCAATGCCAGCAGCCATTTCCACAGAATTTATTGAAAATAGAGCTCCCAACATCCACGTGCATGTTAGAAAGGCAGAAAATGGTAAAAAATTGGTTGACCGTGACTTTCAGGCCGTTTCTATGCGCTATAGCCAAGAAACTGGGCTATTTCGCAATGAAGATATTACTCACGTTCAAATCACCCCGCCAGCAGCATTCGATTTCGTTTATTGCCTAGAAAATAATATCGCGATGGGATGTGTAAATTGCTCTTCATGTGGTTATCCCCACTTAGATCTGGCCGAGTACGCTCGAGTGCCTCACAAAAAACATTTTTGTGGAAATTGCGGACGAGACAGTACATGGAGCAAAGTTCCGATAGCATCAACTCCATTAAAACCGCTTCACGACAAGTACGCTCACACACTCAACTATGTAACCCCAGATAAAGAATTAGACTTAGACGATTACACAGGCTGTACATACACAGTTTGGGCTTCTACGCCCGCGATATTGTGGACAGCGCATCGACCACAGGAATTCGGCATACACGTCCATATACACAAAGATAAAAAGAGAGTAGTTGACGATACTTTTGGCAAAGTTAAGCTCAAAGGGAAATATTTAGAAAGAGAGGAGCTAGTGGCGGAGATGATGAGAAAAACCATAATATAGATTATGACAGATTGTAAAAAATCTTAGTCTTAAAGAACCAACATTAGGTCTTTATTAAAAATCTAAATAAACGTTATCTTCCTGAGAGCCAAACCACTTTGGATTAATGGTGGCTTGGCCCGCATGGATCTACTCCATATATGCAACTTCATCCTTATATGGCAGTACAGAGTCATACAGTTGATGATACCCCTTACCTACCGCCCCATAAAACTGCAAAAGATCGGGTGGATTCTCTCCGACCTCTAGAATATGGTCATTTGCGATACCAGGGTAAGGATCAATGAAAACTATCTCCTTCAAGCCTAACTGATAAGCCTTTTTAGCACAAAGCTCACAGGGACTAGCAGTAGTAAAAAGTTTCCCACCTTCAATTGCCGCGCCACCATACTTAACAATCTGTAAAAATGCGTTTTCTTCCGCATGGAGAGATCTGGTATGAACTTGGTTGCCGCGCGTACGCTCGCTACTTTCCAACCCGTTACGAATATCTTTGAAACAGTAGGATAAGTTCTGACCACTAAACTCCATCACGTCGGCTAACTTTATTAATTTCTTGCTCGCACTCATTCTAAATTCGGCGTTTGTCCGTTCATATCTACTATAGGCAACTGGGTCAAAGTCATTAATCAACCCTTTAAGCGAACGTAATGAACATGGAACCTGTCCCTTAGCTACGTCATTCCACCCTACAGCCTTGATAGAGAAGTCTGCATCAGTGACAACAGCACCAACCTGTCTAGAGACGCATCCCGAGTTACTTTTTGCCGAGTATGCAATTTGCATTACCCTTTCCATCGAAGTTGGTGAGACAAGCCCCGGATGAAGCATCAACGCGACATACCACGCCAACTGAGCCTTTAAAACATTACTATTATCGAGCTCACCCCTTGGATTAAATAAGTGAATATCCGACATTTCTATACACTGCTTAACGTTCTGACTAATAAAATCCGCATGAGTAACTTTCGTTTTGCCCGACTCATGCTCATCTATCTCACGCAGCTTATCAGCCGTAAATTTATGAACATTATGAAGATATGCTGCACGATCATCATTAGGTGCATTGATAGATACGAGATAAAACGCTGAATAACGATCCTTAAAGAACCTTGCCTCATATGGATTACGAATGGCATCAACAACTATCAGCGCCTTATCCTTTATGCTCCTGATTCCTTTCACGACTCGATTTATCGTTTCGGGCAGATGAAAAACGCTTGTAGGCATAAAATCAACCGACTTGTAATCCTTATGAATACATCCGATTTTTCTTATCGAGTTTCCAGCCGATTGATATATCGAAACATAGAGAGCATTATCAATCTTTCTCAAATCACTCTTGAAATCATTTGTAAATTTGCGCATCAACCGCAAAAACGAAATAAACTTTTCTTTCTCCTTATCCAAAAGCACAAACTTTTCATCGTGATCCAACAACTTATTCATTATCGGAGCAAACTTAGTTTTTATCTTATTTTTACCGTAAGAACCACTACCTAAAACCTCAAGCAACTTAGAATTATCAATGGGAACTTCTTGAGTGCCGATAATAAAAGAAATCAGCTCTTCCTCCTCCATTGATAAAAGGTACGCAGATATAAGATCACTTACTTTAATCGAATAAAACTGTACAATATTGCGATCCGCGTAATTCTTAAGTATTTCGTATCGCCGGCCATTTAGCCGCTCAAAAAAAGGCTTTCCTTTATATTGGACAGCCTCTACACGGGGAAAACTTGGATTGGAACTCTCTAAAATATTTGCTGCGGTGGTACAACCGGAGCCAGTTCGACCAGTCAGTCCAATTACAACAAATTTACTACGCTCCCTAAACAAAGAAGAAACCATTTCCCTGTTGTGATTTACCATATCCGCCTCCATTTTTATTTTTAAGTACTCACAACTCGATTGAACTCTAAATAATAGCCAACTGCCAGCAAAATACACCAATTTATGAGCTTTTTTCTCAGAATTTGGGAGAATTGGCATCGGTTGACTTAGCGGTTTTCGGTTTTTTGGTAAACCGGTTCTGGATAAGAATGTGCTCGAGCCTGGGGCACCCGGAAGACGACGGTGATTTAGGGGAACAGCGTAATCAATACGTCGCGGGGAACGGAAGGTAATGTGTAGCTCAGGAAGCCGGCGCCGACCGCCATCTTGACAATGGCTGCCGCCCCCAATTTCCTGCACAAATCCGTGCGCATAAAATCAGCAAGAACACAGAATGTGTATGAGCCTTCACCCCTTCTTCTTAAACAATTTATTCAAGTAATACCCCAAACTCCACCGATCCTTCGGCCGCGGCTTATAGTGCGTTTTATTCCTCTGCCCCGGCTCCCCGCCCACCCCACTCGCCGTGTAGTAATAAAGCGCAATCGACCGCCGAGTGATGTGCTCCGGCGTAGTCAACGGCTCCGGATGCCCGTGATTACTGTCCTTATCCGTATTGAAAATCACACACCGGTTATAAATCGGCAGCACCTTCTTCAGGCACTTCTTCATCCCCACATCCCAAAGCTCCAGGTTGCCGCCGTACGCCTCTTGCCAATCCTCGGTCAGGTAAATAATCACGTTCAACCGTCGCTCAACGTTGAGCTTTTTGTTCAGCCGAAAATCAGAGTGCACGCCGAGGAAGCCGCCGGTTTTGGTTTCGTGCAGGCCGCCGCCCGCGAAGTAAGGGTCAGGAATCAGGCCTTGTATGCCGGTGAGTTTTTCGAGGAATTCCAGCATGGGTGCGGAGTTGAAGGTGTTGAAGACGTTCTTCAGGTAAGGGCTGCAGGCGTTGGGGCTGATCTGGCGTTTGAGTTGGCCTTTGTAGCCGCGCTCGTAGGTTTGTTCGTTGTGGGTCGGTTCGACCGGGAAGTGTTCGCGGATGCTGGCGATGACGTCTGCTTGCAGGAAGTTATCGATGACGATGTGCGGGAATGGCGTGGCCTGGGTGTATTCGCTGGCCAGCGATTCGCCGAAAGCGCTGGCGGCGGTGTGGTCGAAGTTGAGTTCCGGGGTCAGGCTGATGGGGAGTGTTTGCGTGTTGGCTTGCATTGCCGCTCCAATTAACTTGAATGCTTTCAGGTCTCGGTAAACAAGGCTGGGCGCTCGGCGCGATGCCTTGGTTTTTTTGCTGAGTACAGTTGCGAGCAGGTTGCCATGTCGGCCATGGCCTGCCGAGTGTCCGTTGCGTAAACGTGGGGCGGCGCTGTAACGACATGTTTCCGACTGTCACAAACGCGTCATATTGCCTCTGCTAATCTGCTCGGCGCCCTGCCCTACACCCCAGTCCTAGAGCCCCCAACCGAAGGTGCCGCCAAGGTGTTTCCGACTCCCGTTCGCCAGCCAATCATCCTGCGCTCCGACAATCTCCGTTCCGATGACTTCGGCGCGCTGTTCTCCCGATTCTTCGGCAACCGTTATTCCGACTCCCCGCCGCTGCCGTCGAACATCATTATCGGCGGCGTTTACGGGCGGCACGATGGCGTCAGTTTCCGGCGCATGCATTACCACGGCGATTTCAGCGTTTCGTTTCCCGATCCGCAGGATGAGATCACGTTTGTGATCCCTACGGCGGGCAAGATTGTCTTCAACCACGCGACCGAGTCCATCGGTGTGACGCATGTGGGCCTGGCGGTTGATAAGGCCGACATTCGTACGATGCGCTTTGTTGATGATCATGCGCATCACGGCATGTCGATCAATCGTCATCAACTCACTGAGCGGTTGTCGATGCTGTTGGATAAACCGATTCTGCAGAAGATCGTTTTTGCACCCAGCGTGGACCTGAACACCGCAGCGTTTCAGGGGATTCGGGCGTTGATTGATCTGGCCACGGGGACGGAGTTTGATTTGTTGCTCAACAGCGGGACGCTGATGCCGTCGCGGTTGCGCGAGATGTTGGTTGATGCGGTGCTGGAGGCTTGGCCGCACAATTTTTCCGAGGCGTTGCAGCGGCCGGCGCCGATGGTTGCGCCACGGCATGTGAAGTTGGCGGTGGAGTTTATTCAGGCGCATCCGGAGCAGTTGGTCAGTGGTGTGGATCTGGCGCGGTTGAGCCATGTCAGTCAGCGCGCGTTGCAGGAGGGATTTCGGCGGTTTGTCGGGATGTCGATTGTGGCGTATCAGCGGCAGGTGCGGCTGGAGCGGGCTTATGATGCTTTGAAGCGGCGGGGTTCGGGGTCGGTGACGGAGGTGGCGTTGCGGTTTGGGTTTAGTAATGTGGGGCGGTTTTGTCAGTATTTTCAGGGGGCTTTTGGGGTGAGTCCAGCGGAGTTTCGGGCTCGGGGGTGATTGGGTAACAGGTTTGCAAGGTAACGTGTGGTGAGAAGATTTAGCTAAACGTCGCACCGCGCCGATGGGTCGCTAAGCGTGGGGATGGCACGCCGGCGCGGTTGATCGAGGAGTGGGCGCGGAGGCGTTTGACCGAGTTGGCCAGTTGATTTTGCGGTAACGGCTTTCCCCTCACCCTCACCCTAGCCCTCTCCCCAAGGAGAGGGGACCGAGCCGGGGATATTGAAGATCTACACCGAACTGAGAGTCTTGCTTTGAATCCATAATCGCCTTGATCTTTCAGGTCGATGAATGACGCAAGACGCCTCGGTCAGTCCCCTCTCCCTTCGGGAGAGGGTTAGGGTGAGGGGCTTTTGATTGGCTGCTATTGGATGGAATCAAATTTGTGGGAGCGAGCTTGCTCGCGAAGGCGCTGGGTCAGTTGATGTTGATGTTGACTGGTCTGGCGCTTTCGCGAGCAGGCTCGCTCCCACATTGGTTTTTTGGGGGGGGTTTATTGGGGTCATCCTTGATCCCGTGTGTCTTTTAGAAGGCGTAGCTGGCCTTGAGGCCGCCGTTGAAGCCGTGGCTGTCGCCACCGCCATTGGCGCCGACTTCTGCGCCGAGGCTGAGGGCGCCGAGGCTGGCCATGAGGTTGACGCCGCCGCTGAACTGGTCGCGATTATCAAACGCGGCGCGTTGTTCGATGTCGAGGCCCAGCAGGCGGCTTTGGCTGTCGACCTGGTTGTCGCCCAGTGTGCGTTCGTAACCCACTTGCACGCCCGGCACCAGTTGCCATGCGCCCATCGCCACCGGGGCGAAGGCGACGTTGAGGTTGGCGACAGCGCTGCGGTGGGTGGCGGTGTTGTCGTCGACGTCGAGCGCCAGTTCGCTGCCCTTCTCTTTGAAGCCGTTCAGGTCGAGGTGGCTGATGCGGAAACCGAGGCTCGGTTCGAAAGTCATGCCGTTGAGCGGGGCGCGGTAGCCGAGGGCTGCGGTGGCGCCGGTGAGGTTACCGTGGGTATCGCCCTTCGCGGTGCCGAGGCCGCCGCCGAGGTCGCGTTTGCTGTCGTAGTCGACGTAGCCGGCGCTGGCGTTGGCGTCGAGGAACAGGCCTTGTTCAAGGCTGGTGAAACCGTAGCGGGCGCCGATGTTGAGGAAGGTGAAGTCGGTATCGGCTTCACCACCCGCGCCACCGACCGTGCCTTTGCTGTAGCCGAAGCCGCCGCGTGCACTGAGTTGTTCGCTGAAGCGCTGGGTGATGCCGACCATCAGGCCTTGGCTGTGTTCGTTGCTGCTCTCGGCGTGGGCCGAGCCGTCGGTGCCGAGGTAGCCGGCGAGCGCGGTGGTCCAGAGGCGATATTGGCCGACCTTGAGGTCAGTGCCGCTGGCGAATGGTGCAGCGGCTTGTTCGATCATTGCGTTTTGGCGCAGCAGGTAGCTGGCGGCGTCGGCGTGAACCTGGCCGCCGACCTGGGATTCGACACCGCCGAGGGTGCCGGCATCAATGGCCGATTGCAGGTAGTAGTTGTAGGCGCTGTAGGTGCCGGACAGGTTGCTGTTCTGCAATTGGCGAAGCAGTTCGGCGCCAGCGGCGGCGTTGCCGATCAGCCCGGCCTGACCCGGCAGGCTGTTGTATTCGACCAGTTTGCCGCGCAGGACGTAAATGGTTTCCTGCGACAGACCGAGACCTTGTTTGAGGTAGTTGTCCATGCTGCCGTATTGCGCGGTGACTTCGTCGAGGCCGGCCTGCAGGTAGCTGGCCTGCACGCCGAGCAGCGGCTCGTAGATCGCGGCCATGCTCGGCGGCAGCGCTTTGAGCGTGGCGGCGACGCGGGCGGCGGTGTAGTCGTTGGTGGCGAGGTAATTGGCCATGATGGTCGCGTTGTCGACCCCGGCGATGCTCTGCAACACGGCGGCGGTCCAGCCGGTGCGGTCCTTGCCGGCGGTGCAGTGGAACAGTTGCGCGGCGTCGACGCTGGCGAGTTCATTGAACAGCTTGCCGAACTGGCCGCGCATGCCGGCGTCGCTGACGAAGGCGCGGTTGGTCTGTTCCATCATGGCGATGGCGTCGGCGGCGCTTTTGAAGGAGATGTTGGTGATGTTCGAGCCGGAGGTGGTGCTGCCGATGATGTCGATGTTCTGCCAGGTTGCGCCGCTGATCATGGTGTCGGGGGTGGCGGCGATTTCGCTGGGGGTACGCAAGTCGTAAACGGCTTTGATGCCGAGGCCGTTGAGAATCGCCAGATCGGCGGCGGTCGGCGTCAGCGCGTTGGAACGGTAGAACACCCCGGCGCGCATCGTGCCGTCGTGGGCCGTGGTGTACGCGGTGGTGATGCCGGCGACGTCGCGGAAGTTGTCGATGCCTTGCAGGCGCGGCGTGTCGAGCGGTACAGCCTCGGCAGCATGGGCGGCGGCGATGGACAGGCTCAGTACGGACAGCGAACACAGAAGACGTTGAAACACAGTGCAGCCTCATTTCGGTTAGCGTAGGGCTGCCTACTATCTGCACTGAACTGACACGAAATATGACAAATTCGCGTAGCACGAAAATGCCTGCGCGAATGGGCCGTGGGGTGCGTGAATTGTCCATCGGGTCGGATGGTGGAGTTTGAGCGGCGACACTCTAGGAGCTCGGGATTGCTGGATATCCTGAATTTGACACAAATTTTGTAGGAGTGAGCCTGCTCGCGATAGCGGTGGGTCATTTAGCAATGATGTGGCAGATAGACCGCGATCGCGAGCAGGCTCACTCCTACAGGGTTCTTTGGGCTACTGGAGATCTGTGGTTTGCCACAAACCTGTGGGAGCAAGCCACAGGGATTGAAGGCCGGCATTGGAATAGTTGATCTACAACAATATCCGCCGATCCCGGCGGCGGTATTCTGAACGGGCTGAAAACAGCCGTGCTGTGCGCACGTCACAGGCCTTGTGGCCAAGGTGGCGCTAAATGAACAAAAAACGCATTGTCTGGGGGAGCATTCTCCTGGGCCTTCCGTGTGTCTTGCTTCCGGTACTTTTGATGGGTTATGTCGCCTGGATGTTGAATCTGGTGGCTGCGCAGCAACGTCTGGAAACCCTCGCGGCGGTGGCCTCCAGCCGCGCCAATGGCACCTTCAGCGAAGCGGCCGGTGCGTTGAAGAGCGTCGCCGGTTCGAACCTCGCCCCCTGCACGCCCGAGAGCATCGACGAGATGCGACTGCTGACCATCAACACCCTGTCAGTGAAGTCGATCGGTTACGTCGAAGAAGAGATTTACGCCTGCGGTTCGTGGGGTACGGTCGGCCAGCATGCGACGCCGTGGCAGGAAGACTTCATCACCTCCGACGGCGTGCGCGTATCCCTCGGTGTGCAGTCGCGCATCGTCGCGGCCAAGCCGATGATGGCGCTGCAATACGCCGCGTTCAATGTGCTGGTCGATCCCCAGCAGTTCCTGCATGTAACGCTCGATGAGGATCTGCATCTGGCCGTCGGCACCGCTGCCGGGCAACTGGTCAGCGCCTCGCGCCCCGGCGCGGAACACTTTCTCGCTCGGGTGCATTCTGGTCCGCACTCGGGGCTCGACGACGGCTACCTCTACACCCTCGTGCACAGCGGCGACTGGGTCGCCATCGCCGCGCTGTCACGCCATGAGTTGATGCAGGGCTTGGTTCGCCGGGAAATGCTGATGCTGCCCATCGGCGGTTTACTCGCCGGCCTGCTGGTGTTGCTGATCGTGCGCCGCACTCGCCAACGCCTGTCGCCGCTGGCCGAATTGCAACTGGCGGTGCGTAATCGCGAGTTCGTCGTTCACTATCAACCGATTATTCGCTTGGACGACGGCGCCTGCGTCGGCGCTGAGGCACTGGTGCGTTGGCAGCACCCGGACGGTACGCGGGTCTGCCCCGATGCGTTTATCCCACTGGCCGAGCACAGCGGTTTGATTCTGCCGATCACCGATCAAGTGATTGACCACGTGATGGACGATCTCGGTCCGCTGCTGGTCAAGGAACGCAGTCTGCACGTGGCAATCAACCTGGCGGCGAAAGACGTCAGCAGCGGCCGCTTCCTGCCGAAACTGGAGGCCGCGCTGGACCGGGCCAACGTGCAGCAGCATCAGATTTGGCTGGAGGCAACAGAGCGCGGTTTTGTAGAGATCGACGCCGCTCGGGCCACGGTCAACCATGCCCGCGAGCTGGGTTATCTAGCGGCCATCGACGATTTCGGCACCGGGTTTTCCAGCCTGCAGCATTTGCAGCAACTGCCGCTGGATGTGCTGAAGATCGACAAGTCGTTCGTCGACAATATCGATCAGGATGCCGCGACCGGCACCGTGACCGGCCACATCATCGAAATGGCCAAGAGTTTACGTTTGCAGATCGTTGCTGAAGGTATCGAGACCGAAGCGCAGCGCGATTACTTGCGCCGTCAGGGTGTGCAGTTTGGGCAGGGTTGGCTTTTTGCCAAGGCGATGCCGGCGGAGGAGTTTTTTCGGTTCTATCGAGAGTGCGCGCAAGTGGAGCACGATGCGCAGGAAGCAGCGATGCCGGTTTAAGCGCGCATAAACACGCGGACAAACCCATCTTCGGTCGCGCGATGGGTTTGCCGTCAGCCTGCTTCAATTGGTCTGGCTGAAAACCTCAATCTCCGTAATCCCTACTCGCTCGGCGTGTTCAAGAATCTGCTCGGGCGTTGAATCCGCTGTAGGCATGATCAAGCCGTTTTCCGCATCGCCCAGATGCAATTCCAGCAGATGCATCGCAGCCTCATGCTCGGCCAACTGCTGCTCCTTGAGTTCAAGCAGAAAAGTCCGAGGCTCGCCGTTGAATAGATATTTGATGTGATAGGTGTACATGATGTCATCCACGTCAGTAGGAAGAGGCACTGATTATCCTGACGCGATGGTCAGTTTTTAGTTCAAATTGAATCGCCTCTCTGGCCAATCTGAATTCATGGCAAACTTTTTCCTTGCCCAGGCGTCCCTTTCTTAAACCCCCAACCGGCTGATTTCAGCCAAGGACTGGCGATGACCTTTTTCATTTTTCTTCTGGCCTGCGCAGCGGCGGCAACCACCGGCGTGATGTTCAAACCGGGGCCGTGGTACGAAGGGCTGAACAAACCCGGTTTCACCCCGCCCAATTGGGCGTTCCCGGTGGCCTGGACGATTATCTATCTGCTGCTGGCCTGGGCCGGTTACCGCTTGAGCCTGATCCCCGGCAGCCAGACCGTGCTGGCGTTGTGGGCGGCGCAGATTGCGCTGAACACGCTGTGGACGCCGGTGTTCTTCGGTGCGCATCAGGTGTTGGCAGCGATGGTGATTCTCACCGTGTTGTGGCTGGTGGTCGCGGCGATGGTGGTGCTGGCGATACAACTGGACCTGATCACTGGCTTGATCCTGTTTCCTTATCTGGCGTGGCTGTGTGTGGCGGCGGCGTTGAATTTTTCCATCCTGATCAAGAACCGCTGATGAGCAGTGCCAATCGGGGCAGTGCAACGCCATGGCCGCAGGGCGAGCGCGAGTTGGTGCAGGTGCGCGCCTTCAACAGGAAGCTGGCCTGGCTGCCGCGGTTCAAGATCCGCAACCGCCTGACGCCACGCTTGATTCAGGCGCTGTTGCGCGTCAGCCAGATCGGCGGCTCCGGCGTGTTGGGCAAATTTGGCCTGACAGCTGAGCGCCGACTGATCGATAAAGTGCCCGTGCGGATCATCCGCCCCAAGGGCCCGGCGAAAGGCGTGGTACTGGATTTTCACGGTGGCGGCTGGGTAATCGGCAACGCGCAAATGGACGACAACTTCAACGCGGCCATCGTCGACAGCTGCCAGGTGACCGTGGTCTCGGTGGATTATCGACTGGCCGTGTCCACGCCCATCGAAGGACTGCTGGAAGATTGCCTCAACGCCACTCGCTGGTTATTGCACGAGGAGGAGTTTGCCGGGCTGCCCGTCGTGGTGGTCGGTGAATCGGCGGGCGGTCATCTGGCGGCGGCGACCCTGTTGGCGCTGAAACAATGGCCCGATCTGCTGCAAAGAATTAGCGGCGCACTGCTGTACTACGGCGTCTACGACCTGACCGGCACGCCAAGTGTGCGCAGCGCGCCTGCCGACACGCTGGTGCTGGACGGCCCCGGCATGGTCGAGGCGTTACGCTTGCTGACGCCTGAGCTGACTGACGAGCAGCGCCGACAGCCACCGCTCTCTCCGCTGTACGGCGACTTCGCCGGTTTCCCGCCCGCGCTGCTGTTTGCCGGCGAACTCGATCCACTGCGCGACGACACCCTCGACATCGCCAGGCGCTGGGCACAATCGGCGCGGGTCGAAATGTATATGTTGCCCGACTCGCCGCATGGCTTTATCCACTTTCCCACGGCCATCGCTCAAGGTGTGCTGGCGTACAGTCGCAAGTGGATTTCGGCGCGGGTCGAGGCAGTTGGTTCGCAACAAATGCGAGAAGCTTCCGCGCCTCGTTGAAAGGGGAACTTCGCGCGATATTTTTTGCTGCTCAAGCAAAGACAGCCAGGATTAAAAGTCCTGCCGCTATCGCAAGCACACCGACAACTTTCCCTGCGCCTGCCCACTGATAATAACGGCGATTATCCCTCTGCTCCTTGGTTAGCAACTGTGCAGACTTCAATTGCGCTCGTTCGGCGTTTACGGACCTGGAATACCCGAACATATCGGATACATACAAAATCAGCCCCACGCCTATCACCAACAGTGCGGCCCCCAAACTCACCATATCGACCACCTCTATCAAAACGAGCCAACAATTAACGGAACTTCCCACTCCAGCGCTTGAACGCCCGCCGCCCGCGCAAAACACCCCAGCACAACCACAGCCCAGCACCCGTCGAGGCAATAAAAACGGCAATGGTCATCAGCAGATAAAAACCGAAGCGCCATGGCTGTTGATCGAAGACCAAGTGCTCTCGGACTTTGGAAACGCCTCGCCCCGTCGTGACGTCGAACTGCCAAAGGGTCGCGGCGCTGTGTATCGCATCAGCACTGGCCCACGCCCCGAGCAGGCATAACAGCGCACCAATGAGCGAGTAGAAGCGAATTCGATAATTAGGGATCACGTACGGTTCCTCTCCCTGGAAGGCCGACAATCACCACGCTCAGGCGATATAGAAGAAGTACAGCGCCAAGCCAAGCAACTGCATGAGCAGCAGAATGGAAAGCAAATGATTACAGCCCTTCCAGACGTTGCTCACCGGTTTGTTTCTGGCGACTCGGTAACGCAGGTAACTGTCGAGCGAAAGCGACGCCGTGGGGATCAACACGAACAAAAACGTCAAAAAGAAATTAAACATTTACTTTGTCCATCGACTCCCAACATGAAACCGGATTTGTTCGCTGCATCGCGCGCTGCTCAAGTCGTCTGAGCAAACAGCTTAGCTGATCGGCATGCCCCGGAATCCGTGGGGTTCTCCGCCGCAGTGATCCCGGGCAACGACACTCGATGGGGACAAGTCGGTGACATGCAAACCCGCAACACCGCGATTCAATGGCAGAATCCCCTGACCCTGATGATTTCGGAGACCACAATGCTGCGCGTGTTTGAACAACGGCTCGACCCATTTCCTCCCGACGAAGCACCGCCTCCGCCCGTCGGCCTGATGCGGTTCCTGTGGGCCTGCACGCGCGGTGCACGCGGTTATATCCTCGCGCTGGCGCTGCTCAGTGCCGGCGTGTCGATCTA
This sequence comes from Pseudomonas sp. B21-041, assembly GCF_024748675.1. NCBI lineage: Bacteria > Pseudomonadati > Pseudomonadota > Gammaproteobacteria > Pseudomonadales > Pseudomonadaceae > Pseudomonas > Pseudomonas sp. B21-041. The sequence goes on along the minus strand of NZ_CP087175.1, from coordinate 2,838,458 downwards.
CGAAGCCTGGCTGTTTTCCTTTCTCGGCCAGGTCGTCGATCTGCTCTCGACGTGGCAGGCCGGCGGTGGAGTCAACGCGCAGGAAAGTCGTGTGCTGTGGGGCATCGGTATTGTGCTGTTTATCAGCATCGGGCTGGTGGCGCTGCGCACCATGGTTCAGCACCAGATCCTGGCAATCAATTTGCCGTTGCGGCTACGCTGGGACTTCCATCGGTTGATGCTGCGGCAAAGCCTTTCGTTCTTTTCCGATGAGTTCTCCGGACGGGTCACGACCAAGGTCATGCAGACCGCACTGGCCGTGCGCGAAGTGTTGTTCACCCTCATCGAAATCGCACCGGGCATCGGCGTTTACTTCATTGCGATCATCGCCCTGGCCGGCGGCTTTGCCCTGAAACTGATGCTGCCGTTCATTATCTGGGTCGCGTTGTTCGGGTTGGCCATGGTGTACTTTGTGCCGCGTCTGGGCCAGGTCGGTCAGGAGCAGGCTGATGCGCGATCGTCGATGACCGGGCGCATTGCCGACGCCTACACCAACATCACCACGGTAAAACTGTTCTCGCACTCCAAGCGTGAAGCGCACTTCGCACGCGCGGCGATGGAGGATTTCAAACTCACCGGGTTCCGCCAGATGCGTCTGGTCAGCCAGTTCGAGATCGTCAATCAGGCGCTGGTGGTCGGGCTGATTATCGGTGCCGGCGGCTATGCCCTGTGGCTGTGGCATCTGGGCCAGGTCGGGACCGGTGCAGTGGCGGCGATCACCGCCATGGCGCTGCGCATCAACGGCATGTCGCACTGGATCATGTGGCAGATGACGTCGCTGTTCGAAAACATCGGCACCGTGCAGGACGGCATGGCCACCCTCACCCGTGGCCCCAAAGTGCAGGACGCACCGAACGCCGGCGTGCTGGTGCCGGCGGGCGGCGCGGTGACGTTCGACAAGGTGAACTTCAACTACAACGGTGAACGTCAGGTCCTCGACAACTTGAGCCTGAGCATCCGCGCTGGCGAGAAAATCGGCCTGGTCGGCCGCTCCGGTGCGGGCAAATCGACGCTGATCAATCTGCTGCTGCGCTTTTATGATGTCGACAGCGGTGAAATCCGCATCGACGGCCAAAACATCGCGCACGTGACGCAAGACAGTCTGCGCAGCGCCATCGGCATGGTCACCCAAGACACGTCGCTGCTGCACCGCTCGATTCGCGACAACATCGCCTACGGCCGCCCGGACGCCACCGACGAAGATATCCGCCGCGCCGCCGCGAACGCGCAGGCCGACGGCTTCATCAGCCAACTGAGCGACAAGCAGGGCCACAGCGGCTACGACACGCTGGTCGGCGAGCGCGGCATCAAACTCTCCGGCGGCCAGCGCCAACGCATCGCCATCGCCCGAGTGATGCTGAAGAACGCGCCGATCCTGCTGCTCGACGAAGCCACCAGCGCGCTGGACTCGGAAGTCGAAGTCGCCATCCAGGAAAGCCTCGATGAAATGATGCAGGGCAAAACCGTGATCGCGATTGCCCATCGGCTGTCGACGATTGCGGCGATGGATCGACTGATTGTCATGGATGAGGGGCGGATTATCGAGCAAGGGACGCACACTGAGTTGCTGAGCAGAAACGGTATTTATGCGCGGCTCTGGCAGCATCAGAGTGGTGGGTTTCTGGGTGAGGATCAGGGCGTGGCGACGGCGATGGATCAGGCTTGAGGGTGTGGGGCTGAGTGGGGAGCAGTCGCTTGTGAGCGACTGCTATCGGCCATTATCGGAAAGTGGTCTAAACGTCCAATGGCCAACAAAAACGTCAATTGCATATTAGTCATTTGCCCCAATTGCCCCAGGTGCGCTTACTTTCCTGGGAAGGAATCGTTTCTTGTTTGAAATAACGAAATGAACCTGCCGATTGTCATCAACAAAAATACAAACGAACAAGACCCGAATTCAAAGATCCGGGTCCTGTTCGCTTTATCTGAAACTGCCTTCAGGAGAGGCTTTTACCAAGCGTAGCGGTAGCCGAGGTTCACCGAATAAGGCTGTTCGATACCATCGCCTTTGGTGTATTCCGCGTCGATGAAGAACTTGTGCTTCTCGGCGGTTTGCAGGATCGCCCCGCCACCGATTTCGGCCCGCGAACCTGGCAATTTGCTGTCCAGACTTACGTCGTTGACGCTCACATGGCTGTCACCGGCATGTTCGGTAATCCACGATGCTTTGGCGTATGGCTGCACAGTCATACCGTTATCCAGCTTCATGTTACGACCGAACAGGCTGCCAACTCGGCTCTGAACAGAAGTAACGGCATCCTGTTCGACTTTCAAGCCATTGCTTGCGGTGTAATCGCCACTGCCCACACGGAACGCTTGCAGTTCCAGTTGTGGCTCAACGAACCAGCCTTGTCCAAGATCGATTTGCTTGCCAACTTCTACACTCGCCGCTACTGCGTGATTCTTGTATTTACCGTCGACCTTCTGGCCCATATTGCTGGTGATGTCGACCTTGTTGTCTAAGTGGGTGTATTTCAGCACGCTGTCAACGTACACGCCGTTTTGGTCGATGTAGGTGGCATAGGTGCCGAGCATGGCGCTGTCGATGTGGCCTTTGCTGCCTTCGCCGAAGTTCTGACGAGCCTCACCTTGTCCGGCCATACCGCCGAGGTACAGCTTGCCGTTGTAGAAAGGAATGGCCTTGTCGGCGCCGATCTCGAAACCGTTGACCTGCTGCTCAAAGGCACGGCTGGAACCTGTATCGATGCGCTGCTCCTTGCCGAAGCCACGTGTCCACAGACCGCCCTCATCATTACCCATACGCAACTCGCCCAGTCGTTTGGTCAAGGCGTTCATCTGCGCACCGATGAGTCCCGTGGCCGCCGCCTGTTGAGCGATGGCAGCGTTCGCGCCCTTACTCAGGTTCTCTGGTTGAGGATTGCTGATAATGGGTTCAATGGGCGCAACGATGTCTCCGGCACCGCCAGCGGTATCACCCACTGGCCCCTCGCCACCGCCCGCATCCTGTGCAGTGCCAGCCAGGTACCAGTCATCGCCACGCTGTTCGAGGCCATAACGGAAGGCACCCACGTCGACTTTGCCGCCGTACAAATCGAACTTGCCCGCGCCGCCGTTGGTATCCACCAGCATCAGTGCACCACCTTGGGCCTGGTGGCCGGAATCGGCAACGATCAGCGTGTGCTCCCCGTCAACTTGTCCTTCAACCTTGAGCAAGTCGCCTTGCAGCGTTGCCAGGTCAGTGTTGAGCAAGAAGCTGCCATTGCCGCTCAAATTGCCCACCGTCAGCGTTTTGAACAAGCCGTTGGCGTGGTCGAAATTGACACGGCCGTCGTTCAACGAAAGAGCACCCAACGAAGAGTCGCCAGTCATTGTCCAGGCGCTTCCACTGTTTACACCCAGTTTATCCAGCCATTGCGCTGCACCTTGCCAGGTCGAACCATTTTCAAGGTTGATGCTGCTGTCTAGCGTGTGATCATGATCGATCGACACGTCGCCTTTCAGTCGCGACCCATTGGTGGCGGCCAGTGTCATACGTTCGATTTTCTTGCCGCTAGTCTCCACGCTGCGGGAGCCCATCAAGATGTTGCCTTCAATCGTTGAACCGTCAGCGGTCACATCAACACCGGCGAGAACCCCTCCTTTGATGGCATAGTCATTGGAGCTGACCAGGCTGTTTTTGAGATGAACGCTATGCTGGCCCGATGTCAGAGCGGCGATCCCGACAGCGGTCGTGCCATTGACCACAACACGTGAGTCTTCGAGGCTCAACGATGAACTGACGTCCGTGCCTACATAGACACCGTAGCTGCCATTACCATTGAGAGCGATATCGACATTCTTACCGATGACAGTACCCCCAGATGCAGAGTAGAGACCGATGCCGCCGTGCTCACCGTGGATGCGGACATTATCGAACGTTGCTTTCCCGCCATCGATTTTGCTGCTCCAGAGGCCGTGTTCCCCTAAATCCACTTCACTGTTAGTCAAGTTGAGGGTTGAGCCTGCAGATGCCCGGAGCATAGGCCCTGATCCGTCGCTGGTGATCTTCACATTGTTCGCATTGACCACACCTCCCTGTTTGGCCGAGATGGCAGTGGCCGTTGAGTGCAGGTTTGACGACTCAACATTCACCGTCCCTCCAACATCAGCAAATACGGCTTCGGCGTTAGAGTTGATGTCCATGTTCTTGACATCAACGGTCGCCCCTTGGGATGCCTGAGCACCATAGGCGTACCCTGATCCGGTGGTGGTTATGCTGCCGCCGTCCAGACTTATGTAAGCCCCCTCTCCTGAGGCCAGCGCTCCACGACTGTTGCCCCCTGAAGTACTGATCGCAATATCGTCCGCCACCACCGTCCCGCCTGCGGTGGCGTATATTCCATAGCCCCTGCTATTGGTGGTTTCAATGGAGCCTCCGCGAACGTTGACGTTGCTGGTCCCCGTTGTTGCAATTCCATACCCGTTGGCTCCGAGGGTAACGATATCGAGATTGCTGACATCAGCCGTCGCATTCGTCACGAGCAGGCCCGAACCTGTGCTATTGATCTGCACATTGTTACCACTTAGCTGGCTTGCTTCTTTGATATCCAACGCGACGCTGTTGCCCAGCGTAGCGACCTCGGTGTTTTGAAGGTTTACCTTAGAGCCACCAGACGCCACCAACCCAGGCGTATTGGCCATGAGGGAGTTCACGGTCATGCCGATCAAGTTCAGCGTGGAGCTGGTTTCTACCAGCACAGCGCCCAAGCCAGTGCCTGAAGTGCTGAGAATACCGTTGCTCCAAGTCGCATCACCGACATTCATAACCCGCAATGCAGGGTTGTTGTCACCTGATGTCACCATTTTCCCGGTACCGTTATAGATCGTACCGTCGACGAGCACACCAGTGGCGTGCCCCATGCTGGAAAAGGCCAACAACAAGCTGGCAGACAACGTGCTCAAGGGAAAAGCCGGGGCTCTTGAAGATAAGCGCGCAACGCTGTTTCGCGATTTTAATACGCCAGACGCCGACTCCGACGGCACCGTAAAATAGGTGCACGTGCGATTCCATATAGTTCGGTAGATGCTGTTCATAAATCTCTCATTCATTGATTTTTTTCAGGACAGGCTTAAACAAGCCGGCGCTCGAAAGTCACTGGGGAGAAATTTGAACAGGAAATTTAGCGGCAAAAATTCAGGCTTTTCCGACGGAAATGTAGGACTTTTCCTACGAGTGAGCTGATCTTTTTGGCACTCAGCAACTCGTATCACCGTCTACTTCCAGATGAACCTAGCGGAATCGAGTGGTCAGTATTGGTCGGGAGTGGACGTTCTGACGTTTCATGGAAAACGGCAAGGAGAAACGGTCAATGGACTTCATTATCGATTTGATAGCTCATCGAATTGGCGTGTTTGTGTTGGGCTTACTGAGTGGCGGCCGTTTCAAGGGTGAGAGTGGTTTTGCCTGGGGCTGGGCAGTTGTCGTCGGTGGACTGATTCTGCTATCTCCATTCGCAGCGCTAATAGCTGTGCTCATCTATACCAGTGGCCAATGAATTGATGTCTGTAATGGGTCAGAAGCTGCGTTTCTCGAACGGTAGCTTCTGGCCGACAGCAGTCATTCGTGTGCGGATATCGCCCAGAAGCAATTATCCAAGACGTGGAAACATTTACCCGCTATTCGTCAAAACGCACTCCATCGATGACCTACCTTTTGATGGACACACATTTTCAACCCATTGGCACCGCAAACACCGCACTGGCCCGCGCCACCGTGCGCTCCCCAACATGCAAACTGACAGCAGCAAACGCCAACTGCCGGCCTTTTTTCGAGTACTCCAAACGCACTTCCAGCCACTCATTCATTTTTACGGCGCCGAGGTAATCTAGGGTCATGCTCGCCGTGATCAATGGCTGTGGAGGGTCGCTGGAAAACGCCATGGCGTAACCCATCCCGACATCGGCCAACGTCGCCAATACCCCGCCATGCAAGGTGCCACGGCCATTCGCATGGCGTGAGTCGGTCAATAAACCCAGTTCCAGTTGCAGCCCGCTGCCCCTCGCGTAGATCGGGCCCAGCAAATCAAGCAACGGGCTGCTGCGGGTAAACGCGGTGAAACCTTCGGGAATTGGCGTGGCGTTCATGATCCCTCCTGGTGCCGGTGACTCACCGGCTTCATTGACCTTAATGGGAGGGTTTATTGGCAATCGCCTGATGGAGCAAGAACTATACGGATGCGAAATCTCCAGTGATCAACTGTCGAAGCAGGACCGACCGATCATCCCGTGGACGCCAGATCGCCACGCTCCATCATTCGAACACTGGCAAACGTCGATTCGTTGCGCGCTTGGTCGAGCGTCGTCAGCGGCTTGATTGTTGACGGCTGCGCTACCGGTTTGCGACTCATCTCAGAGCCGGAGCGCTCATCACTCGGCGGCACGCCAAAGTGCTCGCGGTAGCATTTGGAGAAATGCGGCGTTGAGACGAACCCACACACGTACGCCAGCTCAACGATCGACAAGGACGTCTGCTTGAGCAGTTGTCGTGCGCGAATCAGCCGCAACCGCAAGTAGTAGCGCGACGGTGTGCATTGCAGGTATTTCTGAAACAACCGCTCCAGCTGTCGCCGTGACAGGTCGACGTATTCGGCCAGATTATCCAGATCGATCGGTTCCTCGAGATTGGCCTCCATCAACGCCACCACTTCTTGCAGCTTGGGCTGGTGCGTGCCGACCACATGCTTGAGCGGTACGCGTTGGTGATCCTGCTCATTGCGGATGCGCTCGTAGACGAACATCTCGGAGATGGCGGTGGCCAGTTCACGACCATGATCGCGCGCAATCAGGTGCAGCATCATGTCCAGCGGCGCGGTGCCGCCGGAGCTGGTGAAGCGGTTGCGGTCGAGGGTAAACAGACTGGTGCTGACGCTCACACGCGGAAAAGCTTCCTGCATCGCCGCCAGAAATTCCCAGTGCACGCTGCACTCATAGCCGTCGAGCAACCCGGCTTTGGCGAGCGCCCAGCTACCGGTGCAGACCCCGCCCAAGCGCTTGGACTGTCGCGCCAAAGCTTGCAGCCACGTCGTGTGCTCGCGGGTAATTGCGCTCTGGATGCCGACGCCACCGCAGACGATAACCGTGTCCGCCACGGAGGGATTGCTCCACGACCCATCCGGGGTGATCGGCACGCCATCGCTGGCCCAGACCGCCGCGCCATTGGGGCTGAAGGTATGCCAGCGATACAGCGTTCGCCCCGTCAGTTGATTGGCCATGCGCAATGGCTCGACGGCGGACGCCAATGACATCAGGGTAAATTTGTCCAACAGCAGAAACCCTACGGATTGGGTTGCACCGTCGGCTACGGAGGGGGTCGATGACATCATGGCCTCATAAATATCGGTCGCGACGCAGGCGTCTGCCATTCCCTCCGACATACGTGGAGGGAGTATCAGGTTCGGCGCAAACGCCTACCCCACCGATGTGACCCTCGCCGTCGGCGCGGGATGACGCGACGTCAACAGGCCAATGAAGGAAATCGCCAGCGCCAGGCCAATGGTTGTCGTGACTTCAGTGCGGTGTTGCGGGGTGATCATCATCACCGCCAGCGCGGCGCAGATGAATACGATCACCAGCCACGTCAACCAGGGAAACAGCCACATGCGGAAGGTCAGCTCGACGTTGCGCTGTTGCAATATCCGCCGCATGCGCAACTGCGACACCGCGATGGCGAGGTACACCAACAGGGCAATCGCTCCGGAGCTGGCCAGCAGGAATTCAAACAGCCCGGCAGGCATGAAGTAGCTCCACACAGTAATCGACGCACCGAGCACGGTGCTGGCGATAACCGCTGCGCGCGGCACACCTTCAGAAGAGGTCGCCTTCAGCGCTTTCGGCGCATCGCCACGCCGGCCCAGCGAGTACAGCATCCGCGAAGCAATGTAGATCGAGGAGTTCATGCAACTGGCCACGGCAATCAGCACGACGACGTCGACCATGAACTTGGCGTGGGGAATGTTCATGATTTCCAGAGCGCGCTGATAAGAGCCGACCGAGGCCAGCAACGGATCATTCCAGGGCACCACGGAGATCACGACGAAGATCGACAGCAGGTAAAACACGCCGATACGCCAGATCACCGAACGGGTGGCCTTGGCAATGTTTCGCGACGGGTCATTCGATTCGGCGGCGGCGATGGTCACCGCTTCGGTACCGATGAAGCTGAACATGATGGTGATGAAAGCGCCGACCACCGCCGACAAGCCATTGGGCGCAAACCCACCGTGCTCGGCCATCAACCCACTCAAGCCGCTGACTTCACGATCCGGCACCCAGCCCATCAACACGGCAAAACCGACGCCGATAAAACCGATGATCGCCACGACCTTGGCCATGGCGAACCAGAACTCGAATTCACCGTACTTGGCCACGCTGAACAGGTTGGTCACCACCAGCGCAATGATCGAGCCCAACGCGAACAGCCAGGCATCGACCTGCGGAAACCATTGGTTCAGCACATGCCCGGCGGCGAGCGCTTCGATGGGAATCACCAAAACCCAGAACCACCAGTAGAGCCAACCGATGGTGAAACCGGCCCAGCGTCCGATGGCTTGATCGGCATAGGTCGAGAACGAGCCAGTGTCGGGGTTAGCCACCGCCATCTCACCGAGCATGCGCATGACCAGCACAACGAGCAAACCGGAGAACAGATAAGCCAGCAGAACCGCCGGCCCCGCCGCCGCAATGGCATGTCCTGAACCTACGAACAATCCGGCGCCGATAATCCCGGCAATGGACAACATAGTGACGTGACGAGGCTTGAAGCCCTGCGCCAATTGGCTACTCGAATCCGTTGAGTTCGGGCTGATCATTGGTTTTTTTATTCTCTGCTGAACGACATTCTAGCGAGTTGACCAAGGCAATCGAGCACTGTCGTTGCCTGCCGAGCCCCCCGAAAGAAGCCCCCTTCAACCGCCGCAGTTCTTATCAACCCCATGATCTGGATGGGATTATTTTGATGTGAAGACGCGTCACCTTACCCGGCCTGTCAGATGATTCAGTAGCCTGATTGCGTCATGGTTGTGTCTGATATCGACATATCGAAACCAATCGGTCTCAATGAATACCGATAAGTCACCCAGTATCTGACGACAGATACCCTCATCTCGCCCTCACCTCCCCGCACACCCCGGCAACGTAAACACCACACGCGCCCCACACGGCGCGTTCGCCTCCGCCCACAAGTGACCGTCATGGGCTTCGATGATCGACCGGCAGATCGACAACCCCATCCCCAACCCGGTGACTTTGGTGGTGTAGAACGCGGTGAAAACCTCCTCCACCTGATCGCAGGCAAATCCCGGTCCCGAGTCGCTTACGACAATCCGCACGTCTTTCCCGACAGACTCGCTGACAATGATTAACCGACGCTCGCCCTCCTCGATCACCGCCATGGCCTCCAGACCGTTGATGATCAGATTGAGCAGCACCTGTTGCAGCTCGACGCGGTCAACCAGCACGACAGGCAAATCGTTGACAAGGCGCGTGGTGACCGCCGCGCCATAGCGGGCCGCTTCACCCCGGGTAAACCCGACCATCTCGCCCACTACCGCGTTGAGGTCCACCGGATGTCGTTGCGGCGGTGTTTTGCGGATCAATGCGCGGATACGTCCGAGCACGTCGGCCGCGCGGTTACCGTCGTTGATGATGCGTCTGAGGCCCTGTTCAACTTCATCGGTGTTCGGCGGTTGCGCGCCGAGCCAGCGCAACGCCGCGTTGGCATTGATCACGGTGGCGGCGATTGGCTGGTTGACTTCATGGGCAATGGACGCTGCCAACTGGCCCATGGTCGCCACGCGATTAGCGTGGGCCAGTTCCGCTTGTACCTGGCGATATCGGCGCTCGCCTTCGCGCACTTGCTCTTCGGCCTGTTTGCGTTCGCTCAGGTCAAGCACGAAGGCCACGCCCTGCTGCTGACTGGCTTCGAATGCGGCCAGACCGACGATCACCGGCAGGCGAGTGCCGTCCTTGCGGATGTATTCCTTCTCGAACGGCTGGGCGCGCCCGGTGCGGATTGCCGTCGCCAGCGCGGCTTCACTTTTCATGCGCAGTGGCGGCGGTGTCATGTCGCGCCAATGCACCCTGCCTGACAGCAGATCGTCGCGCTCGTAACCGACCATGCGCAGGAACGCGTCGTTGGCCTCAATGATTTCACCGTCGACACTCCAGACGATGATGCCGATGATATTGGCGTCGACCAACCGGCGAATCCTCGCCTCGCGCTCGGCGACGTCTCGATACAGCCGCGCGTTGTCCAGCGAGATCGCCGCCTGCGAAGCCACCAGTCGCAATACGGCAATGCGCGCCGGACTGAACACACCCGCAGATAGATTGTTCTCCAGGTACAGCGCCCCGGCAATCCGGCCCTGATTCATCAACGGCAGGCACAGGATCGAGCGAGCGCCGCGTTGATGAATGTACAGATCAGCGGCAAATGCCGGATCGGCGACGGCATCGTCCAGACACAGGTTTTCACCGGTGCGCAGGGTCTGGTAGAGCACCGATTCGGCCAGCATCGATGAACTTACCGGCTCATGGCAAAGCAGCGCGCTGTCGTCACCGACACTGGTTTTCGCGGCGATATACGGCGCCTCGCCTTCGGTCAGAATCAGCCGGCCATGCTCGGCGCCAGCCTGTTCGATAGCGGTGCGCATGACCATTTCGATCAGTCGATCCAGCACGATCTCGCCTGAAACGGCCTGGGACACCTTGAGAACCGTGGCCAGATCCAGATGCTCGACTGGGGTGGCGATGGTCGCAGTCGGACCGGGCGCCGTATCTTCATTGCGCAGATAGCGGTGCTGTAGCTCCAGTTGCCGCACCTTGCCCTCTGCCCCCCAGCGCAAGTAACCGTAGCGCGCATCTTGCAGGTACAGGCGGGCGATTTTGCTCAGACCACGGGCACTGTAGAACCGCGCTGCGAGTTCGTTGGCCAAGGCTTCGACATGCACAAAGCCGTTGTCCCTGGCCAACTGAATCGCTTGCTCGTACAGCATCTCGGCTTCGATCAACTGCCCGGTGACCCGAGCGATTTCGGCTGCGACCAGCGCCGTCTGACTGGCGAAGGTTTCCGCACACTGTTGCGCCCAGGTTTGCAGTTGATCGTGGTGCTCGCCCAAGCGTTGCAATCGGTCGGTATCGGCTTCGCCGTGGGCAGCCAACGTTAACGCTGCGTAAAAGTGAAATTCGGCCTCTTCAAAAAACGAGGAGATCACCCACAACAGTTCCCGGGCCTGCGCCGCGCAATCGGCGGCCGCTGCGTAATCCCCGGCCAGATAACGCGCCTGCAACTTGCGCACCCAGTACTTGCCCCGAGCCAAGGCCAGGTCCGGAGCAGCGAGGTTCGCCTCAAAGCGTGTCTCATCGAATTCTTCATTATTGAAACTGCCAAACACCGGGGTCTGCCCTCGCAACATGCGGATCAGTGCCCGTTGGCAACTCATGAAACTGATCACCAGACCGAAGCGGATTCTTTGCGAGTAAGCCAGACCCGTTTCAGCCTGCACCTGCACTTCCGCCAGCGGCTCGCCAATGAACAGCAAGTCGGAAATCAGGCTATTGCCAGCGTAGGCTGCATAGGGCAAATCGCCGGTGCGGTTGCCGGCGCTGAGCGCACGCCGCAGCAATTCGCGGCACTCGCGCACCGGGCGCATCCAGCGCACCACGAAGATCGAAAAGCACAGGTAGGTACGCGCTTCGTATTGCGCAAGGCCACGGCGGTCGACCAGATCGCAGCCCAAGCGGCCAAAGCGGTAACCGCTGGCATAATCGCCAAAGCGCCGCCCGGCAACCCGCACAACATTGGCGTAGAGCATGCAGGAGGCGTCGCAATTACCGTGCTCCAGGCTCAGGTTAACGGCTTTGCATATGGTCAGGCAGGCGAGGTTCGCATCCGACTGCAACGCAGGGGCCAACAGTTTGCTCAACGCATCCAGTGTCACCAGCGTGGCCGGATCCTCCATCAGTGGCAGGTCGATCAACTGCTCGATGCTGCGCTCACCCAGTTGCCTCCAGATCTGTTGGTATTCGGCGCGCACCTGCTGATCGTCCGGATGCGCCGTCCAGTCGATGCCGACCTGACGTAAATACGTCAGGCACACATTCACCGCGCGGTCACTGCGGTCGAGCAGCAGGCAGACATCCATCAACAAACAGGTGACTGCCGCCCGCTCTACCGTGGTCTCGACGCGCTCGGCCAGTGCAGTCAGGCGCGCATCGGCCAGTGCCAGTTGCCCAGTGAGAAATTCGCACTCGGCGCGGTTCAGCTCCAGAGCAAACCCCAGTTCATGGCGACGGTCATCACCGTGCTCGCCGAGCAACGCCGCACCCGTGCCCAAGTAGCTCAATGCTGAGGTGTAAGCGGTCGAAGCCTTGGCACGCTGACCTGCGAGCAGGTTGAATTCGGCCAGCTGTTCGCGTTCGGCCCGCGCGCTGATCAGACTGGCGCCGCGATTGAGTTGCCCGACGATTTCGAAGATCGCGTCTTCACGCCCCTCCGCTGGCGTCTGCAGGGCGAGCAAACGGCCGATACGCAGATGAGTTTGCGCACGTTCGGTTTCCGCGGTTAGTGAGTATGCCGCCTCGTGGATACGGTCATGGACAAACGCACAAGTACCGTCGTGAAACTCCACCAGTTCCTGGCGCACCGCCGGCCAGAGCGCCGCGTGCACCCGCGCCGTCGGCAGGTCGAGCACGGTGGCCAGCGTGTCAATGCGCGCTACGTTGCCCAGGCAGGCCAATTGTTGCAGGGCCTGACGCGTGTCCAACGGCAGACGCGCCAGTTTGCCAACCATCAGATCGACCACGTTATCGGTGTAGCCCTTGGCGTTGATGAGTGCCAGATCCCAGCGCCAACGGTTGAATTGGTGGTCGTAGATCAGCAGCTGTTCTTCGGCCAACGCGTGAAGAAACTGGATGACGAAAAACGGATTGCCGCCGGTCTTTTCCAGCACCAGGCGCGCCAGGGCAACGATGCTCGCGGGTGGGCAGCGCAGGGATTCTGCGATCAGTTGCTCGATGTGCACGCTGGCCAGCGAGGTCAGGCAGATCTCGTCGATATGCACGCCGCCATTACGCAGCACTTTGAGTTTGCCGCTGAGCGGGTGGTCGGCATCGACCTCGTTATTGCGGTACGCGCCCACCAGCAGCAAATGCCCAAGCTCCGAGCGGGTCAGCAGATCTTCGAGCAGATCGAGGGTCGCTGCGTCGAGCCATTGCAAATCATCGAGAAACAGCGTCAACGGATGTTCCGGCCGAGCAAACACGCCGATGAAGCGCTGCAATACCGCCATGAAGCGCTGCTGCGCCTGCTGCGGTTCAAGCTCCGGCACCGCTGGCGGCTCACCGATAATCAACTTGAGTTCCGGGATCAGCTCGGTCATCAACCGTGCATTCGGTGACAGTGCCTGCAACAACGCCGCGCGCCAGTCAGCGAGCACCTCGCGACGCTTGCCCAGCAGCGTTCGCACCAATCCTTGAAAGGCCTGGACCAGCGTCGCATAGGGGATGTCGCGCTTGTACTGATCGAACTTGCCAGCGGCGAACAATCCCCGCGACGGCACCAGCACTTTGTGCAGTTCACTGACCACCGAGGATTTACCAATGCCGGAGTAACCGGACACCAGCACCAGCTTCGGCGAAGGAGCCCGCACCACCTGGGCGAAAGCATCGATCAGGGTTTGCACTTCGCGTTCACGACCGTAGAGCTTTTCCGGGATCAGCAAGCGATCGATCGCGCCCTGCTCGTTCAACGTGAACACATCGATCCGCCGCGCCCGACGCCAGTCGTCCAGACAACGACGCAAGTCATGCTCGACGCCGGCGGCGGTTTGGTAGCGCGCTTCGGCGGTCTTGGCGAGCAGTTTCATGACTACCCGCGAGAGCATCAACGGCACCGTGGCCACGCGTTCGCATGCAGGCATCGGTTGCCGCGCAATGTGGCAATGCACCCACTCCATCGGGTCGTTGGCGTTGAACGGCAGCGAGCCGGTAAGCATCTGGTACAGCGTCACACCAAAGGCATACAAATCGCTGCGCGAATCGATCGAACGATTCATTCGACCGGTTTGTTCCGGCGCCATGTAGGCCAGGGTCCCGGCAATGGTTTCTGGCGGCGCGGGGGCCTGACGTTCGCGCGGCAGTCGCGAGGCCAGACCGAACCCCATCAACCGGGCTTGTCCGTCGTGGCAGTTGACAAGGATGTGCTGCGGTTTGAGATCCTTGTGCACCAGCCCGCACAGGTGCAAACGGCCAAGCGCTACGGCTATGTTGATTGCGTGCAACAGGCAGGTTTCAGTGTCCAGCGGCGTGATCAGCAAACGCGACAGCGGCTCGCCGCCGGGGTCGTCGAATAACAAGTGCGTGGTTCCGCCCGCGCGTTCAAGGGCTTGCGGTTGCAGCGCCCATTCATTGTGCAGAGCGTCTTTGAGGCCGTATTCATGCGCCAGCCGGTCGAGGGTTGCGGGCAAAGGCTGAGCGATTGCCGGACGCACTATCAGCACGCTGGCGCTCTCCCCCTGTCCTCGTTTGCGGGAGAACACCCGCTCGCCGTCGTCCCACAAAATCTGTTGTTTGCTGGCCATCGGAGTCGACACCGTCAAAGGGGTTTCTGTCACGCGCTGAAGCTCGGTTCAGCTTGTCCGCCGCGCCGGCTCGATGCCCAGCGATTCGGCAATACGCACCAGATCGGCGACCGAACGTGCAGCGAGTTTCCTCATGACCTGCCCGCGATGGACTTTCACCGTCACTTCGCTGAGGTTGAGTTGCGCGGCGATCTGCTTGTTCATCAGCCCGCCAATGACGAAACCGAGCACTTCGCGCTCACGTGCCGTCAATGTTTCGTAGGCTTGACGCAACGCCGCGCCGGATTGTTCGGCGAGCAGTCGCGCACTGTCGCGGGCCAAAGCACTGGCCACCGCATCGAGCATGTCCTGATCACGAAAAGGCTTGGCCAGGAAATCCACCGCGCCGGCCTTCATCGCCTTCACGCTCATGGCGATATCGCCGTGACCGGTCATGAATACGACGGGAATGCGCAGGCCGTTTTTTTCCATCTGCTCCTGAAAGGTCAGGCCACTTTCGCCGCGCAAACGCACATCGAGCACCAGACAACCGGGCACGTCGCGTTTGGCCGAAGCGAGGAAGTCACGGGACGTTTCGAAGGTCTGCACCTGCAGGCCGATCGAACGCAGCAAACCGTCGAGGGCCTGACGCATGGAGGTGTCGTCGTCGACCACATAAACCACCGGTTCCCTCAGCACGGACGGGGCTGCGCTGGGGCTGGAATGCGACCACAGGGTCATCGTGAGTCCTCGGCGAGATCGCAACGTGTGCGATGTGCAGGTGAATAAATCTAGTCCATGATGGCGAACGCAGCCAGAGGCCAGCCAAACGGTCGCGCAGCAGGCTAGCAGTCGACGCGCATTGCCGACAGGCCAGAAACCCCTGAAAATCGGCCATGCCCTTTCCCCTCCTTCTTCAGCCGTTTGAACAGGCAGGATTTCAATGTCCAGCATTCCCTTCACCGCTACGCCCGAACCGCGCGACGTGGTGTTTATTGCCTACCCGCGAATGAGCCTGCTCGACCTCAGTGGCGCGCAAACGGTGTTCTGGGCCGCGAGCAAAGCCTTGGCCGAAAGATGCCAACCCGGTTATCAGTTGCACACCGCCAGCCTTGAGGGTGGTTTGGTCAATACCGTTGAAGGTTTGGCCGTGGACACCCGAGCGCTGCGCGAATTGGACATTGCCGCGCTGCACACCCTCGTCGTACCCGGCGCACCCGATATCTGCCAGACCCTCGACGAGCACGCCGAACTTACCGCGTGGTTGCGGCGTAATGCCCCTGTCGCGAGGCGAGTGGTGTCGGTGTGCAGCGGCGCTTTCCTGCTGGCCCAGTCCGGTTTGCTCGACGGCTGCCGCACCGCCACGCACTGGGCCATGTGCGACAACCTGCGCGAGCGCTTCCCGGCGATCGACGTGGATGCCGATGCGATCTTCATCCAGCAGGGCAAGGTCTGGACCTCGGCGGGGGTCACGGCCGGTATCGATCTGGCCTTAGCGCTGGTCGAGGCCGATTACGGCCGCGAAGTGGCGTTGCAGGTTGCCCGCGAGCTAGTGGTGTACCTCAAGCGCCCCGGTGGTCAGGCGCAATACAGCACATTGCTGCAAGCGCAGGTGCAGGACAGCCCGCAGTTCGACCCGTTGCACTTGTGGCTGATCGATCACCTGGACGATCCGAAGTTGACTGTAGAGCGACTCGCCGAACAGGCGAAAATGAGCCTGCGCAATTTCACCCGCGTCTACAAGCAGAGCACCGGGCGCACGCCGTCCAAAGCCATCGAACTGTTCCGCCTCGAAGCGGCCAGGCGCATGCTGGAGAACTCGGCGCACACCATCGACAAGGTTGCGCGTCTTTGCGGCTTCGGTGATGAAGAGCGGCTGCGCGCCTGCTTCCAGCGTCACCTGTCGATTTCACCGCGCGACTACCGCAGCCGCTTCAGCCGCGAAGGTTGATGCCGAAAACCGCTGACGCTCAAAAAGTCTCCACGGACTATACCTAGGTATAGTTTTGCGCCGGTGCCGACGGCGTATGGTGCAAGAACGACAGGAGTCGCGATATGTGCCCGTCCGGCCAGGGAGCCCTATGCAGCATAAGGTTGTCATTGCGGTGGTTGACGACGACGAGGCCATTCGCGATGCACTCGCAGGTTTGCTTCGCGCCTTCGGTTATCAGGTGTTCACCTATCCGGGCGCGCAGGCATTCCTTGAGTCAAAAAGCCCGGCGCAGACACACTGCCTGATCTCCGATATCCAGATGCCTGGCATGAGCGGCCCGCAACTGCACGAAGCATTACGCGCACAAGGCTGGCGCATTCCGGTGATTTTCGTCACCGCCCATCCCGAAGAATTCCACACCCGCGCGCCCGGCGTCATCGCTTGTCTGCCCAAACCCTTCCCGCCCGACACCCTTCTCAACCACATCGACTTTGCCCTGAACCGTCCTCTGTAGTGTGTTCGATACCTTCGTATACCGCCCTTCGACCCATGCGTAATCCGCACACACCGATGGACAACTGCGCCCGCAGCGCCCACGCCATAGCATTGATTTCGACAGCGGACGATTAAGCGCCAAGCAGTACGGCAAGCAGTTTGCGGCGGCCAGTGATCATCACGCCAGTGTCGGAAAAAACTCGGGTTATCCATCCATCAGCATCAGGGAGCACATTATGAAACAACAATTATTGGTGATCGGTGCGGGGTTCGGCGGGCTGTGGAGCACGTTGAGCGCCGCGCGTTTGCTGGATATGCATGACCGCCACGATGTGGAGATCACACTGCTCGCCCCGCAAGCCGAACTGCGCATCCGTCCGCGCTTCTACGAACCCGATGTCCACAGCATGTACGCGCCGCTGGATGCGCTGCTCGCTGCCGTGGGTGTGCGTTTCGTCAAAGGCACCGCCGAGAGCCTTGACAGCCAGGCACGCCGTGTCGGTTATCGCGATGAGGCCGGTCGCCCGGGTGAGCTGACTTACGATCGCCTGGTGCTGGCCAGCGGCAGCCAACTGGCGCGTCCGCCGGTGCCGGGCCTGAAAGAGAATGCGTTCGACGTCGACCAGATCGAGTCGGCGGCACGCCTGGAGCGCCACCTGCACGCGCTGGCCAGCCAACCGGCCAGCGCCGCGCGCAACACCGTGGTCATCGCCGGTGGTGGCTTCACCGGGATCGAAACCGCGACCGAAATGCCGAATCGTCTGCGCGCCATTCTCGGCGAGCTGCAAGACATTCGAGTGATCATCGTTGATCGCAGCAAAGACATCGCCGCGACCATGGGCGACGGCATCCGTCCGTCCATCATCGAAGCGTCAAAAGAACTGGGCATCGAGTGGATCATCGACGCCACGGTCGCCGCCGTGGATGCCAACGGCGTCACCCTCGCCGACGGTCGCCACATCGAGAGCAATACCGTGATCTGGACCGTGGGTTTCCGCGCCAGTCCACTGACCGAACAGCTCAATGCCGGACGCGATGGCCAGGGGCGTCTGCACGTCGACGGCAATCTCAAAGTGCAAGGTCTTGAGCACGTGTTCGCCGCCGGCGATGTCGCCCGTGCTGCCACCGACGACGTCGGCAATATCTCGGTGATGTCCTGCCAGCACGCGATCAGCCTTGGTCGTCATGCCGGCAACAACGCCATTGCTGATCTGCTTGGCGTGACGCCGACCACCTACCGTCAGCCGAAGTACGTGACCTGCCTCGATTTGGGTGCTTGGGGCGCGGTGTACACCGAAGGCTGGGATCGCCAACTGAAGCTGGTGAAAGCCGAAGCCAAGGAACTGAAGACGCAAATCAACAGCGTGTGGATCTACCCGCCGGCCGCAGACCGTCGCACTGCCCTCGCCGCTGCCGACCCGATGATTCCGGTGGCCTGATCTCGCCCCCATTGTCCAAGAACCAATGTCTTGCCTGATAAAAAGGAGAACACCATGACCATGCATCTGGATTCCTTCACCGCCCACAACGCCACCCTGCAAACCCCGACCGAAGAGCTGGTGCCATCGCGTTACGCGCTGCGCCTCGGCAACATCGACGTGATGGTAATCAGCGACGGCGTCCTGCCGCTGCCGACCCAAACCATGTCGACCAACGCCGATCCCGCCGAGCGCGCTGCGTGGTTCAAAGAGATGTATCTGGGTCCCGACGCGTTCGACTGGGCACTCAATGTCCTGGTGGTGCGTAGCGGCGAGCAGGTGATCCTCGTCGACGCCGGCCTCGGCGGACAATTTCCCGGTTTCCCTCGCGCCGGGCAGTTTCCCAAACGCCTCGCGGCGGCCGGGATCGACCTCGCGGACGTCACCGATATTGTCATCACGCACATGCACATGGACCACATCGGCGGCTTACTCGTCGAGACGGTGAAAAATCGTCTGCACGACGACGTGCGCATCCACGTCACCGCCACCGAAGTCGACTTCTGGACCTCGCCGGATTTCACCAGCACCGACATGCCCGCGCCTGTGCCGGACGTGCTGCGCTCCACCGCCAACGCCTTCATCCAGCAATACCAAAGCAAACTGCATATCTTCGAGGACGCGTTCGAAGTCGCCCCCGGCGTGGTCGCAAAACTCACTGGCGGCCACACCCCGGGCCACTGCGTGGTTTACGTGAACTCCGGCGACGAACGCCTGACCTTTGCCGGCGACGCCCTGTTCCCGGTTGCCTTCGACCATCCGGACTGGCACAACGGCTTCGAGCACGATCCTGATGAAGCGGTGCGCGTGCGCGTGCGCCTGCTGCAGGAAGCAGCGGCCAGTGGCGAACTGTTTGTCGCCACGCACCTGCCCTTCCCGTCGGTCGGCCGCGTTGCCGTCAATGGTGAGGGGTTCCGCTGGATTCCGGCGATCTGGGATTATTGATCGAGATCGCGTAACACTGCTTCGCCCGGCCTTGGTCGGGCGAAGTTGTTTTCGCCTGTTACAGATCCGTTCCGGGACAACCGCTACCTTTCCTCCGTTACATGGAACGACGGTCGATCCTTGCTCTCTACCACTGAACCTACAGTGGAGGAATTGACCATGATTGCCCCTGAAACCGGTATGAAACCGGGTGAGCGTTACTGCATTGAAAGCGTCGAGCGCGCGCCGCAATTTCCTGGATTTTTCCTCGATGGCAAGTATTACCTGGGCCCCGAGTTGCAGACGGCCGTCGGCTGGCTTGAAGGACAGAATTTCCTGTATGACCAACTCGATCCCAATGGCGAGCCGGTTTATCCGGGCAGAATCGTTGGCACGATTACCGCGCGGACACTGGAACTGGCGGATGGGTTGCGTCTGAGCATCGAGGAAATGCCGTTTCAGGCAGAAGCCGTTTCACCATTGCGGACGTTTGACGAAGTGACCGTTAAAACCCGACCTCTGACGATATCGCAGCGGCACACGACAGCCGGCCGCCAGCCGATGCAACCTTCTGCGCTGTTGGTTGCAGGCGCGGCATTGCTGGTAGGGCTGTGCTTGTTGGCGATCAATCGTTCTGGCCGTCGAGGCAAATAGGCTTTGCACGACGCGGGCGGTGACCGTTTTTTACGGCCGCGATCAAAGGCTGATTACAGCGCTGGCTTCGCGCATGAAGATCTCCACGGTCTTCGGACCGATACCATCGAACTCCGCCAGTCGCCTCTCGAATGCCTGGCGATCAGGGCTTGCCTCGACCATGTGGCTGACCTTGCCCGCGTACTCGTCGTTAAGCTTGCGTGCCAAGGCGTGCAGCCGCACGGCAGTGGTCTCGTCGTAACGCACGTAATGCGCCTCCCCTAGCATCGCGACCAGTTCACGATGGCTGCACGCAGCCAGTTTGCGCGGCGTATCGCGCCCGTGTTTATCGGCAATCACCCGATACGCTTCGGCAGCGATTTCAGCCTGTATCCGCTTGCCCATCAAGAAGCTCGCGAGCAGCCATTTGAACAAGCCACCGTCATCGTTGTGCTTAAGCTGAATGTTCAAATCCCTGGCGCTGATGGTCTTGTTCACCGCTAACCTCCGGGGTTGAAATCGTGGGGATTTTTCGTCCTGTGCCTGCCTGGCAGACGCTTGATCGTTAGGCTGCCGCCGGTTCCAACCGTTCAAAATAAAACACCTACCAGCGGCCTTAAACGAACTCCCGAAAATCCTTTGAATTTTTTTCGTCGGCAAAACTCATTTGCGTATGAGCGTAAGGAGGAGCGCATGAGTAACGTCGACATCTTCGTCATCGAATACAAACTTCACGGCCAGCCAAAGTCATTCGTCATCCGCGCAAAAACCATGCGCAACGCTGACGCATGGCACTGGGCGAGTTGCGACGCCGGCATTGCGCCGATTCCAAAACCCGGCAAGCCACCGTTGAAAGTCATCTCCAAACCCCAGGCCGAACGGTTTGGCATCACCGAGGTGAAATGGCGCGAAACGGCGACGGTGGACTGGACGGAGGCTTAATCATGCTCAAACAGATCGGTAATACGCTTGGTGGGATTTGGCAGTCGCCATGAGGATTCTCAAGCGCCACGCCGACGCCTGGCGGATACAAACCCGGGCATCCCTCGGATGTCTCGGGCTGGCACGTAAACTAGACATTAGCGCGTGATTTTGGGTGGCCCATAGAGTTCGGTTTCCCAGTCCTCAAAAGGCGGTTTGACTTCGAAAGACCGATCGCAGTATGACCGTAGGTAGTCAGTCGCCCTTTTTTGCGCGTAAGTGAAATTGAGGACATTGCCTTCGTCGTCCATCTCTATGACATTCGCAAATATCGCAAAGACCTGTTCAATCGCACTGGGCTCTGAGCCATACATATCGAGGTACTTCACGTCCTTGAGCATGTAGTGGCTTCCACTGGCCATGAAATATGCGAACGTTCGGAGTGCTCCGCTGAAATCGTTACTTAGCTTTTTCATATCAGGTTCTTGTAGGCAACATTAAGGATTTGATTAAGAGGCGATTTTCATCCCCCGAGCGAGCAAAGCCAATGGCCCGGGGTGTATAAGCCGAGGACCTGACGCACGGTGACTGCACCTGATTACTGGCTGACTAACGGAAGACCTAGCGTAAGAGGAGCGCCATCTATTTGCTATCATCCTGATGCTTTTTTGTGGCCGAATGCGCGAGCGGCACGCCCACGTAGCGTCTCGCGCTGGCCACCAGCGGTCCGGCAATTCGACTATTCATGTAAGGCACGTTAATGATCTCCGAATTGGCAGTCTCGAATCTTTTAGGGCCATGGCGCGGGGATGCCCATACCGGGCTGATGCAACGCTGCAAGGAGTCATGGGATACACCGCTAGTGCATTTGAGCGATCTGATGGTCGCTACTTTTTTGAATCAGAATATCGCACCCGAACACCTGTTAATCGAGGCAAAACACCGCATCGAAGTGCGGGAAAGAGATGGCTCCGAGTACTTCGACGGCCAGCTTCTCGAAGCGATGGAAAATGTGAGATCTCGGGGGCTGGATTTTTCTGGAGTTTGATATGGGGTTCTCCTCCACGTTATGGGCTTGGTACGGCCAGAATGAGTACAAGCAGGTTCTTGCCGTGTGCGAGGTCATCGAGGCGCTTGGGTTTCTGGCTCAAGCCTCGGACATACAGCAGGCAACTATCCCGGATTGCCCCGCCTGTGAAGTCTGGTCCGAGATGATTCTCCCGATAGAAAAGGTACTTTCAATCTGCGGCAGTGGGCTATCGGAGGACGTGAAGAGCCGGCTGGAAGACATTTGGGAGCGTTGCAATAGCCTTACTGAGGCCGCATTTCACTGTAATGATCGCCTGATCTTTGATCACGCAGAATGGATGCCCATCAGGACACGAGCCACCGAGTTGCTGGTTTTAATGGAGTCGACGCAAATCCATCCATTCTTGGGTGACGTGCTATTGGACTGTAAAAAGTTTCTCTCTGAATAATTCGGTGAGTCGTTCAGGCGCACCAAAACGGTTTTACGTTTCAACCGTTGAGTGAATGCGCATCACCGCCGACCTGAATGAGCGGCAAGTCGGCGGTGCTGCGCAGAACGGTTACTGCACTTGCAGTTCCAGCAGTTCACCACCCTCTTGCTCAGACGCTGCAGATATGCACCGGCGTCAAGCAACTGATAAGGAAAGTAAAGACCTGCCGGAGTCGGCGGCTGACCATCCAGCCCAAGCAATCGCTCCAGCAGCATGGCGACGCTCAGCCCCGTCAACGCTGCAGCGCCTGCCGGGTGAACGAGAGCATGCCGGGTGTGCAACGGTCGCCCTTGATGATCCTCACCCAGCAGTTCGATGAGAATCTCGGTCGACATCGGCCGACCGGCGCGCCGCGATGAACTCACTCCGCTGGCGAGATTGAACTGAACATTTGGCGCATCGGTGGCCGCCGCCAGCCCGGTGACATCGATGGACGAGAAGCCGCTGGCTTGCATCGGCGTGCCGTCCAGCGCTCTGAAGCTGACGTTCTTGTCCGCCCCTTCGCGCCAGAGGTAATCGCCCTCGCGCCGAGTCAGGGCGGCGGGCAGCAGCTTGTTCAGGTGTTCGAAATCCTTAGCCACGGTCGGCCCGCCGCCATCCTGCTCGTCGACCAACGCATCGATACGAATATCGCGCACCCGGGCAAAGGCCTCGGCGAGGTGCAGCGTCGCAACGGTCGTAGCGCCTACCATCCACTCGTAACCCAGCACGATGGGCGCCGCATCAGGGCGGTGGATGTAGCTCGCGATTTGCGGCGCCATCTCGAAAATGCCAGAAGAAATGCTCAGGTGCGGGACCTTGCGCCTCTGCGCGAAACGCAACCCGGCAAGGGAATGATCCATATAGAAAACCGCTACGGCGCTGACCGGGCGATCACCCAGCCCAAGGTCATCGGCAGCAGGGTCAATGACCACGCCCTGCGCCCCGCCCATTTCCTCGGCGGCTTGCTCAGCCTTGGCCAGGTCTCGGCCGCCGATCAGCAACGGGACGCCGGGATAAGCAGCACGCAACGCTTCGGCAGAACGGTGGCCAATGGCGCCGGAACCACCCAGGAACAAAATCGGGTGAACTGACATGGGTATCCTTCCTCGTCTTTTGGGGTTGTAACCTAGTGTTGGTGCGTGCCCTGTCGTGAGGGTTCCCCGCCACTGCCTGAGCTGGAGAGTGGACCGACGAATGTCATTTTGAACAGCGTGTTGATGAGCCGTGTTTAGGCGTTTTTTATGGTTGTTTAAAAGACACGTCGCGTTACCTGCTTAAGGCTACAACGTCTTGCGCCATTGCCTACGACTACGCCAGAATCCGCCGGCTTGTGCGTCTCAAGGGCCACCGGTAACTTTGTTCGCGTCACTGATTCCCAGTGATCGGGTTTAGTAGCCCGTGGTAAATGAAAGTGCACAAGCGTCCATTAGAAGGTATTCACTTACCTGCACTTGATGGCGGCTGTGCGTAGGGCGCCCTCGGGCGCGCCGGCTTTCTTCTTTTCCCCGGTCTACTAACCTGCGTACAGCTGCCACCCCCTGTTTAGTAGCTCGGAGCGGCGGCCACCCAACAGGAAAAAGAAGAAATGTTCAAGATCACGCCAAACCCGCCGGAGACAGATCCGGCCTCTCCGTACGAATCACCCGACTCAAAGAAATTCCACGAAGCCGCCGAACGCGCCCTCGACCACTACCTCAAACCGGCCGACCGGATAATGGCCACGCCGTACCGACCCAGCACAATGTTCCAGGCCAACCCGAAAACTGCGACAGAAGAATTACTGGTCAATGCCAGTGAATCGCTAGGCTCTGCTTCGGTGATGTTGGGCAACGTGATCGGAATGGTG
This sequence comes from Pseudomonas sp. B21-041, assembly GCF_024748675.1. Taxonomy (NCBI): domain Bacteria; kingdom Pseudomonadati; phylum Pseudomonadota; class Gammaproteobacteria; order Pseudomonadales; family Pseudomonadaceae; genus Pseudomonas; species Pseudomonas sp. B21-041. The sequence goes on along the minus strand of NZ_CP087175.1, from coordinate 2,814,132 downwards.
GAAGGCCCCGCGCGCAAGACCCTTCAGGGCATTGCGCAAGTGGTAATGCTGGGCGAATTGGCGGTAAATCAAGCGCTGGATAATATTGTGCCGGTGGATTGATGAGTAATCCCTTTGTGGCGGCGTTCTGGCTGCTGTCACAAAGGGATAAAGATTGCATTGGGTGGCCGCTCTCGGCCAAAAGCCGTCAGTTGCAATTAAAACTAAACGGCTACGTGTTTACCCAACTCAATTTTACTGAAGCAGCTTCAAGGCGCGATCAAAGTCGAACAGCTCCACCTGCGCCGCGGCAAGTGCCAGACGTTCTGCCAGCGCTTGATCGAGTGGCCTGTTGCGCAGGGCCGCCAGCACGTCCAAAGCCGCCGTATCACCTTCGTCCAGAAGAACAATAAGCCGGTTCAGTTGCTCGCTGATTGCCGCGTCGTCCAGCAGGTCACCCTCCGTGGAAGCCAGTGTGTCCGCCTCAAGGTTCGCCAGACTCGCGAGGGTCGGGAGCAAGTAATGCTCGACCTGCATCGCTAGCGCTTGCACGACCTCAGCCGGCTCGTCGTCCTGACAGGCCTGTTCTAACAACGTGCAAGCCTGCGCCACGGCCTTGGCGCCGATGTTGCCGGCGGTGCCGCGCAAGCTGTGCGCCAGTCGTGCGGCAGCAGCAGAATCCGGATCGATTCGTGCGGCCTGGAATTGCTCGGAAAAATCTGTCTGAGTGTCGCGAAACTTGCAGAGTAGACGTAAGTAGAGATCCCGCCGCCCCATGCAGGTGGCGAGTCCCGCAGCCAGATCAATGCCCTCAAGACGATCTGGCAATCCATCGACCAAACCTGCGTTCAGCGAAGCTTGAGCGACTCGTGGTTTGATCCATTTTGCCATTGTGGCGAACATGGTTTCGACGTTGAGTGGCTTGGAGATATGGTCGTTCATACCGCATTCGAGGGCGCGCTCGCGGTCACCGTCCATGGCGTTGGCGGTCATGGCGATCACTGGCAGAGTACGGAAGCGCGGTTGCTGGCGAATTTTCCGGGTGGCCGTGTAGCCATCCATCACCGGCATCTGGCAATCCATCAGCACGCCATCGAAGTCGTCATCCTCGCCGAGAATATCCAGGGCCTCTTGGCCGTGCGTGGCGAGTCGCAAGCGTATTCCGACACTCTCCAGTAGCTCGCTGGCCAGTTCCTGATTCAGATCGTTGTCTTCGACCAGAAGCAGTCGCGCTCCATTGAGGCTGGCGACGGTGTTGGCATTGTGCAGGGAGCGTTCGCCAGCCCGAGTATCGCTGTGGGTGTCTCTGCCCAGCACGACACCGATGGCTTCAAGTAACGAGGACGGCGTGACAGGTTTGGTCAGTACCACCGGCAACTGGATGCCCTGGCGCTCGGCTTCTTCGCGGGCTTCTTCGCGGCCAAAAGCGGTCACCATGATCACCGATGGCGTACGCATCAGGCTGGCGGAATGCATTCTGCTCACAGCTTCCATGCCATCCATGCCGGGCATCCGCCAGTCCATCAAGACCAGATCGTAAGGCAGCACCTTGTGCTCGGCGTCGGCCAACATGCGCAGCGCCAGACTACCGCTCTGCGCGACATCCACTTCCAGACCAAAGCTGCGCGCCATGCCCGAAAGGATTTCACGGGCACTGGCGTTGTCATCCACGACAAGCACGCGCATGCCCAACAGCTCGCCAGCCTTGAACATGCGACGCGGCGGAACATTTTGCTGTACGCCGAGTTGTACCTGGAAATGAAACGTGGAGCCGACTCCCGGTTGGCTTTCAACCCAGATACGACCGGCCATCAGCTCCACCAGCTTCTTCGAGATGGACAATCCCAGCCCGGTGCCCCCGTACTTGCGAGTGATCGAACTGTCAGCCTGACTGAACGACTGGAACAGACGTGAACACTGCTCGACGGTCATGCCGATGCCCGTATCGCGCACCCAGAAATGCAGTTGCACGTGTTCGTTGTGAGAAGCAACTTCTTCAACGCCGACCACGATGTCACCGTGTTCGGTGAACTTGGCCGCGTTGTTGCCGAGGTTGATCAGCACTTGCCCCAGTCGCAGGGGGTCGCCCAGCAGTGCCGTGGGCAGGTCAGGCGGAATCTGAAACAACAACTCCAGACCCTTGTCCTCGGTCTTCAAGCCGATCATGGCAGCGAAGCTGTCGAGCACATCTTCCAGACGGAACGGGATCTGTTCGAGACTCATCCTGCCGGCTTCGATCTTTGAGAAGTCGAGAATGTCGTTGATGATTCCCAGCAGGTTCTCCGCTGATCGGTGGACTTTTTCAATGTAGTTGCGCTGGCGTTTATCCAGTTCGGTACGCAGCGCCAGGTGGCTCATGCCGATGATGGCGTTCATCGGTGTTCGGATCTCATGGCTCATGTTGGCGAGAAACTCGCTCTTGGCCTGCGTGGCCTCCTCGGCCGCAGCCCTTGCCTCTGCCAGTGCGGTTACATCGATGTTGATGCCGGTTGCGCGCAATGGCTTGCCGTCAGGCGTACGTGAGAAGCGATTCAGCGACCGGAACGTGCGCACCTGCCCATCGTTTTTACGCACAATCCGGAAGTCGAACTCGGCGCGATCATCGCCACTCTGGACGGCACTCTCGAACGTGCTGCTGACCCGCGCCAGATCGTCGGGATGCACCAGTGCCTTCCAGTGCGCCAGCGTACCGCCGAAGCCGCCTGGCTCCAGACCAAACAGGGTTTCGAGTTGGGGTGTCCAATAGTTTGTGCCACTGACCAGGTCGACGTCGAACAGCCCGATGTCACCGGACTCCTGCGCCAGATTCAGACGATCGCTGGCCGTGCGCAGCCTGGCTTCCATCGCCCTGCGCTCACTGACATCGCGCACCGAGGCGCACACACAGACGCCACGCCCCTCCAGGCGCGGTAGATGGGAAAGGCCAATTTCTACGGAGAACAAACTGCCGTCTTTGCGTACACCGCTCAGATCGTCAAGATCGCCGCCCATCTGCCGGGTTCCGCCGCTGGCAATGAACCCGTCGCGTAACCTGACATGGCGCTCGCGGGCAGCCTGCGGTACCAGACGCTCGATGCTGGCGCCAATCAGCTCGCCGGGGGCGTAGCCAAACAGGGTATCCATCTGCGGGTTGGTCATCAGGATGCGACCGTCGGCGCCCAGCACCAGCATGCCGTCCGGTGCTGCCTCGATGATGCCGCGGTACCAGGCTTCGGTGGCGCGCAATGCGGCCTGCTGGGCCTCCAGCTCGCTGGCCTGGTGCTCCAGTTGCAAAGCCTGCGCGCCCATTTCGTCTGCCTGACGGCGAGTTTCCAAGAGCAGCGCCTGAGCTGCCTCACTGCGTTCCATAATGGCCATGGCGCCGGCCAGCCGGGGCAGGACTTCTTGCAGCAGCAGCGCTTCGTTCTCTTCCAGTTGGCGAAAACCGGCCATTTCCATCACCCCGAGCAGGCGTTCGCCACGCATCACGGGCTGAACCAACAGGACGCTGGCCGGGGCTGCGCCCAATGGCGTGCGTACATGCCAAAACGGTTCCGGTAGATCCTGAAGCTGGCGGGGCTGGCGATCCAGTGCGCACTGGCCAAGCAACCCTTCACCGAGATCAAGTTCAGCGGGTAGCGGGTGAACACTGTCCACCGCATAACCGCCAACCAGGCGCAGGCGTGCCGCGCCTTCATAGAGAACGTAAAGCGCTCCCTGGCACATGCCCAACTGCGGCGCGATGTGGCTGAAAAAAGCCTGGGCCAACTGCTGCGGTGTCTCCGCCTGTTGCAGATCCACTTGCAGGAGCGACGTGTGGTTTTTGATCCAGCGCTGTCGCTCAAGCTGACAAGCTTCCAGCTGCAGCGTGGCGATGGCACGCGCCAGGTCGCCGGTTTCGTTGCGAAGATCGGTGTGCGGGATCTGACCGTCCAGCTTGCCGGACGCCAATTCGTCCACCGCCACGCGGACGCGATTCAACGGCACGCGTATGGAATAGCTGACCAGCCAGGTCAACAGCAAGGCCAGCGTCGACCCACCCAGCAGCAAGATGGACGTGATCGCAGTACTACGCTCTGCGTACTCCGCCAGGTTCTTCGCTGTATCGTGGATGTCGGCTTCCTTGTTTTTCTCGATCTGGTTGAGCAGCCCGTCGCCGCCCTGTTCCAGCGCAAGAAAATCCTTACTGTTGAGCAACATCAAGGCCTGACCCAAGGAACCCTTGCCGGCCAGCTCCAGTGCCTCATCGCCGTCTTTTTGCAGACGCTTTAATACCATTTCGAATTCCAGCAGGCTGCTGACGCTGCTCTGCCTGCGCAGCGTTGGACGAACCTGTTCCAGCGCTTCGTGGAGTCGCGCCTGGGCGACATCCATCTGGGCTCTGGCGCTGATACGGATGTCTGCGTTGTTGGTCGCGATTGCACGTTGCATGGCGAGCAACAGATGCGGCAACTGCACCCGAACCTCCTGCACATGCTGGATACCTACCAGATCCTGTTGGTACAACTGCTGCATTTCAGTTCTTAGCGAATACTGCGTGCGCAGGCTTTGCACGCCCAATATCAGGATCAATATCAGCAGCGCAGCGAAGCCGATGATCAATTTACTGCGCAGAGACAGGCGCTCGAGCATCTCGAACAGTCTGTTCATAAACGGCCTCTTTCAGCTGGATGTGCAGAGTAATGCGCGGGATTCAGGGACGTTCGGCAATCTGCTCAAGCAGTGCTAACTGCCTGGCCATGTCCTGGTCGCTGTCGGCAAATCGCTCGGCAATTGCGCGGAACTGCTCGGCATTGGCGAGAAACGCGTCACAGATGTCCGGATCAAAATGCGAGCCCCGGCCTTCGCCGATGATTTTCACCGCCTGCTCGTGAGGCATGCCGGGCTTGTACACGCGGCGGCTGATCAGCGCATCGTAGACATCTGCCACGGCCATTAACCTGGCGCTGATCGGGATATCGTCGGCGGCCACGCCTTGCGGATAGCCACTGCCATCCCACTTTTCCTGATGGCCGTAGGCGATTTCCTTGGCCAAATGAAGGAAATCGACGTTTATGCCTAATTGATCCTCCGCGTGCTGAATGGCGTCCCGCCCCAATGTGGTGTGGGTCTTCATGATCTCGAACTCTTCAGCGGTGAGCCGTCCCGGTTTGAGCAGGATGCGATCGGGAATGCCAATCTTGCCGATATCGTGCAGCGGTGCCGATTTGAAGAGCAGCTTGATGCTGTCCTCGTCGAGAAAGTGCCGGAAACGCGGGTGGTTGCGCAACAGTTCAGCCAGGTGTTTGATGTAGTGCTGGGTACGGCGAATGTGGTTGCCGGTTTCGTTGTCACGGGTTTCGGCCAGCGAAGCCATGGCGTGGATGGTGACATCCTGGATGGCGATCACCTCCCGGGTGCGGCGCTGCACTTCCCGCTCCAGAAATTCGTTTTGATTGCGCAGGAAATCGGCAACGGACTTGAGCTTGATTTGGGTCTCGACCCTGGCCATGAGCACCGGGGGGATGATCGGCTTGGTGATGTAATCCGCAGCCCCGAGGCTCAAGCCGCGAATCTCGTCCTCCGTGGCAGTCATGGAGGTGAGGAAAATGATCGGTATATGGCGAATGCGAACGTCAAGCTTGAGCTGCTCGGCAACGTCATAACCGGACAGGCCCGGCATCATGATGTCCAGCAGGATCAAATCGGGAAGCGGGTCGGCCTGCAGAAGGCGTAGGGCCTTTTCGCCGCTGTTGGCGGCCTTGACCCGATATTTGTCCTTCAGCAACTCGGCGATCAACATCAGGTTGTCGGGGGTATCGTCGACCACCAGAACGGTCGCTGATGGATAAACGCCCTGAGTGCTATCCATGGTTGTTGGCTCCCTTGCCAGACAATTAAGGAGTTGGCGCACTTGCACCAGTCTCTTGCTGGCAAGCGTAGCTATAAAAGCTGCAATCGCTAGGCGGAGATCTGTAGGCTGGTTCCCGGCATCAGGTGGATCAACTCTGGATAGAGCGCTCGTAAATTAACGAGCATGGGCTTCAGCGTCCGGTTCAGATAGCGCGATAAAAGCCTTAACGTGCTGGGCGACGGCAAGCAACCCCATTCGATTTGACTGATATCGGATGGCTTGCACACTTCCCAGCACATCAATGATGGTCATTTTCCCCTATTGATTGATCGACGTGCCAAATGCAACGGCTCGGCAAAGGCGCCGGGCCGTGAAGAGCCGTGCTTAGAGGAACGTGAGGACAGCGTTGAACACCAGTGCCGCGACAAAGCCAAGTGGCGCTGCGCGAAACAGGAGCTGCTGGAACAGTGAGCTGCGACTCTGCTCCGTGGCACATGAGCCTAATATCAAGCTACCACCAGAGGAGAACGGCGAGATGGAGGTGGCTTGAGCGCCAACGACGATGGCCACAAACAGGATCATCGGATCTAGCCCCAGTGCCGTGGCAAGCGGTGGCACCAACGGAAACAGCGCCGGCGTCACCACCCCCAGCGTGCTGGAGAACAGCGACATGAACGCTGCCACCACACCGAAGACAATCGGCACCATGATCGGCGCAATGCTATTGCCCATCCACGATGCCAGTAAGCCGATGGTCCCGGCCTTGATCGCGACCGAGATCAGCATGCCCACACCACAGATCATGATCAACGTGCCCCAAGGCACAGACGCCATTGCCTTGCGTTCGTCGCCCAATTTCAGCAAGAGCGCGATCACCGAGAACAGGCTGGCGATCAAACCGATGTCCATCTTCGAATTGATGAAGCTCACCGTGGAATTTTCCGGGAAGACAATTTGCGCAACGGGTGCCGCCAGTACGATCACCATCATCGCTAACGTCAGCCATAGGGTGATTGTCTGCTCGCGGTTCAGTGGCGTCGGCACGGCGATCGCATAAGCGGACGCTTTCATCGCCTTGCCATGGCCGGTGAGAAACACCAATACCGAAATCACCGCCAGCGGTATCACCAGGGTACTGGCGAAAATCGCTGCGGCGTTGATGAAGGCCTCGTTTTCCGGGATGCCAGCATTGACCATCAAGCCACGAAAAATGATACCACTCTGGCTGGAGACGAAGTTGGCTCCGCTCAAGGCGCCATAGTTGACCGCCATGCCGCCCGTGATCAGGCTCATCCCGGTGCGCTCACACAGCAGCAGCGTGATGGGCGCCATGAACGCCAGCACTGTGTAGTAGCCCGCCCCCATCGCCGAGATGGTGGTTGCCGTGAAGAAGACCGCGAACGGCAACAATTGAGGCATCGACCGGCATCGATAAATCAGATGCTCCGCCAATTTTTCAAGCGTGCCATTGACGGTGGCAAAACTATAGAACAGACAAACCGAGAAGATGATGAAGAAAATCTTCAACGGCCACAGGCTGATGACGTCGGACGGGCTCAACCCCATGCCGTAACAGCCGATCAGGTAAGCAAAAGCGATGGCGAACAGACCTATGTTGATCTTGGTCTTGTAACCCAGGGCAACGGCGACAACGATTGCCGCGACGACGAGCAGGCTCATCATGATGGAAGTCCTATTGTTGTTATTGATCGTTTAGCAGCGTGTTTCGAAGCCAAACAGCTTCGCTGGGTTGTCCTTCAGCACATGCGCCCGCTCGGCCGCGTCCGGCAGCAAGCCTTCGAGGAAAGCCACTTGCCGGGAATAGTCCGTCTGCTGTTCATACTGAGTGTTGGGCCAATCGCTGCCCCAGACGAGTCGCTGGAGACCGCCACTCGCGTCGCGCAACAGCGCCAGCCCATGCGATGCCTGGGCAAGATCGGATCGACTGCGGTACGGGGCGGAAAGCTTGAGCCACACCCCGTCATCCTTCAGCAACTCAAGAAACGCCTGATGGTTGGGGTTCCCGGCATCGATGCCCCCCGTCGGCAGGCCGAAATGATCGATGACCACGGTCACACCGCAAGCCCTGATGGCCGATACGATCGGCGCCAGGTCATCGATGCCGCGCTGAACTTCAACTTGCCATCCCCGCAGCGCCAACCGCTGGAACAGAGTGGTCCAGGCTGGGCCGCTGTAATCCGCCAGCGCCTTACCAATGAGATTCAAACGGATACCAACCACACCCGCTTCGGCCAATTCGTCCAGCAGGGTTTCGCTGACGTCGACATCCACCACCGCCACCCCACGCAAACGCTGCGGATAACGGCGCAACGCGTCGAGCATGAAGTGATTGTCGGTGCCCAGAAAGCTCGGCTGAATCAACACGCCGTGTGAAAACCCGTGGCGATCCAGGTGATCCACGTATTGCTCCACCAAAGCGTTGTAACGCGGGCTGTAGCGACGGTTGGCAACCATCGGCAGATCCTGGCGGAAGACGTGGGCGTGCGTGTCCACACCGGTGAAGGCAGGCGGGTGAAGACTGGTCATAAACAGATAACCCCGATCGTTTGTTGTTATGGAGAATCACCTGCCGCCATGAGAAATCAGGTTCTTTGGCCCAATCTGCCATCGTCAGCACGTGTACAGAAGCTTAAATTCATATATATGACTAGATCACCATATATTCAGGGATGGATATCTGTCAAACCTCACGCAGGTGCTAAAGTGGCTGCGCATGCCGAAAAGGAATCAAAGAAAAAATGAACGCCCCTACCCTCGGATACGACGAGCGCTTGCCGCTCTATCAGCGCCTGCGAGAAGAAATGCTCGCCAAGATCGCCACCGGCGAATGGATGCCAGGCGCGCCCATCCCCACGGAGGCCGAGCTCACCAAACACTATGGTGTAGCCATCGGCACGGTACGAAAGGCCGTGGACACACTGGTCAATGAAGGCCTGCTCCTGCGCAGCCAGGGCCGGGGCACCTATGTGCGCCGTCCCAACTTCGATGCCTCACTGGCGCGATTCTTCAGGCAAGTGAATGCCGCTGGCGGGCGCGAAATACCGACCAGCCGCATCCTGGCAAAGAGCCGGCAAAAACCCTCTCAAACTGTGGCAACAGCCCTGAAGTTGCAGGACGACGAAGACGTCGTGCACCTGGAACGGCTGCGGATGGTTGAAAGCCGCACACTGTTTCACGAGGATATCTGGCTCCCCGCCACACGGTTCGGCGTATTGCTGGAAATTGAATCCGAAAGCTTCGGCGAACTGCTCTACCCGTTTTATGAAACCCAGTGCGGACAATGTATCGGCTCGGCGACAGAGACCCTCACCGTAGAGCAAGCCGACCGGGCCACCGCCAAGACCCTTTCAATCAAAGAAGGCGCCCCGGTCGTCACCATCGAGCGCACCGCCCTCGGCTATGACCGCTCCCCGCTCGAATACCGAATTTCCCGCGCGGCGGCCGAGGGGTTCAGGTACCAGATCGATATTTCATGAGCCCAGTGACAAGGGCACCCACGCCCTAGCAGCCGGGGGTGTCGGGGTTACGCCGGCGGTCCAACCGGGGGCGTAACCGGCTTGTTCAGGCTCAACCTGAGCCTCAGCTCTGTCATCTTTGGGGCGCCGGTAGCTGGCGGAGTAGAGAGCCGCTATGGCGGATCGGCTCCGCTTGGAGAGCTAAACATTGCCCCACCAGCAGCTGCGTCTGTGGCGATGGCCGACTGTACAGACGCTACCACCATCCCCCCGTTTCCGCCTGGTCGGGGACCGCGCAGGCGACCCAGTTCGACCACGCCACCGGGGTCCCCCCAAAGGCCAGGCCGTGTTTGGCTTGCTGCCCGCTGAGTACCTTCCGGCCAACCTGTTGACGCCGATGGCGACCGGGCTGGGGGTATCCGAAGCGCTGGCTGGCCACGCCGTGTCCCGCCCGAACGCATAGAAAAACCTGTTATCCACCCATAAACCATCGTAATTTACCCGCCATAACTACAAGGTCGTTTTGGGGATACACGTGGGAGCCTATCGTCTGCTGTTGGCCGTCCTGGTCGCTGTTTCGCATATGGGCAAGATGTTCATGGGGTTCAACCCGGGCGTGGTGGCGGTGATTTCTTTCCTGCTCATCAGTGGTTTTGTGATGACCTCACTGATCGAGCGCAATTACCAGGCGCCCGAGAAAGTTGGCCGGTTCTACCTGGACCGCGCCCTGCGCCTTTACCCGCAATTCCTGTTCTACTTCATCCTCTCTTGTGCGGTGATCTATTTCCTCCTGCCTGGCACGCCGCAATGGGCTGAACTGAACGTCAAAAACATCGCCGCGAGCCTTGCAATAGTGCCCCTCGGTTTCTATATGTTCGGCGTGACCGGAGCGGGAATCGTGCCACCGGCCTGGTCGCTAGGACTGGAGATGTGTTTCTACCTGGTGATCCCGTTCCTGCTCATCTACAGACTACGGGGCGCGGCCTTCGCCTTGTCGGTTGCGGTCTTCATCCCCGCCTGCCTTGGATTCATCAACACCGACTACTACGGCTACCGTCTGTTGCCGGGTGTCCTGTTCATCTTCCTGTGCGGCAGCTACCTCTACAAACCGCAGGCGAAGGGTTTCGCGATTGCTGGCGGTACCGCTGTGGCAGCGGCATTGATCTTTGCAGCGATCATGATGGGCTGGATCGAACGTCGGCCGTCCAACGCCGAAGTGGCCGCCGGCATTGCCCTGGGCATCCCTGCGGTGTACGGGCTGACAACACTCAAATTTCACCGGATTGACGAGTTTCTCGGGAACATCAGCTATGGCGTATTCCTCAATCACTTCCTGGTGATTTACTTCCTGCACGGCCTCTGGCCGATCACCTCATTCGATTGGTCCAAGGTTGCAACGGTGTTGGTGCTGTCGTTCTTGCTCAGTGGTGTTTCGTATTACTGCGTCGAGCGGCCAGCGTTGAAGTTTCGGCATAAACTTCGGGCCGGCTCCAAGGATCGAGTGGGGGCCGTTCGGGCAAGTGAGTCAACGGCTTGACGGCGACAGGCGACAGATCGCGCTGCTGAACGTGGCCTGTCTCTCACATTCATGTGCCTAAGCGAGCGCAGTCATTCGCGAACCACTGCTGGCGGCGCTATGATCGCAACACCCGACGTCTTGAACACAAAACCCATGCCCACCCCGAAAACCCGCCCTACCCCCGCCCCGTTTCTCAACCCCGGCGAATCCGTGGTCCTGTTCGATGGCGTGTGCAAACTCTGCAACGGCTGGGCGCGTTTTTTGATTCGCCATGATCATCAACGTCGCGTGCGTCTGGCAGCGGTGCAGTCGCCGGAGGGACAAGCCTTGCTCGCGTGGGCCGGCCTGCCAGTCGATCAATTCGACACCATGGCGGTAATCCGTGACCGTCACTATTGGGAACGTTCAGACGCGTTCTTCGAAGTCATCAGCCAACTACCCGCCCGCTGGCAGCCATTGCGGCTGCTACGCGTATTCCCGCGCGGCCTGCGCGACTGGGCCTACGACCGCATCGCGCTGAACCGATACCGACTGTTCGGCAAGTACGACACCTGCCTGCTGCCAACCCCGGATCATCAACAGCGCTTTCTGAAAACAACTACGCCAGAAAGCTAATCAACTGCACCGGCGTCATCTTCGTCACCATCATCAGCACGATGACAAACATCCCGGCAAACCCGAGCACGCCCATCCAGAACCACTTCCGGTAAACGGCTTGATACTGCTCATCAAGCCCCGTCCCCGCCTCGCTCGCACTCGACGCCATCACATACAGGCGCTTCTGCAGGAGCAACACCGGCAGCCACAGCGAGCCGACGCAGAAGAAGACGATCAGCGAGGTCAGCACCCACTCGGCGCTCATCGACAACCCCGAAAGCCGCATCAGCAGATAACCTGTGATGATCTGCACAAACCCGGCCGGCGTGGTGATCCAGGTGTCGAAGCGCACCACCATGCGCGCGACGTGCGCTATCACGTGCGGATTGCCGGTGCGGCTGGCGGCGATCAGGTAGAGGTAGGAGCCCATGCCGAAACCGAACAGGAAGATCGCGGCGATGATGTGCAGGTACTTGAGGCACAGATAGAGCATGTCAGCGCTGCCCGTCCGAGAAATGCACGGCCAGGCTCAGGTTGTCCGGGTCGTTGATCGCGGCCATGTACTCGGCGACGCTGATTTCGCCCACGCACGGTCTGGCGCCGGCGGTTGGCACGTGGCCCTGGGCCATTTTCGTGGCCAGGGCCACGGCGGCGCAGCTGGGGATTTCCGGGCCTTTGTCGTTCAAAGCCGTGAGTTGTGCGGTCATCGACAGCGGCTTGCCGTCAACACCAAGGCCCTGCACGTCGATGTACATCGCACTTTTGCCATCGCCGAATCGCTCGAATCGCATGCCCAGCCGATGCAGTCTTCCGGCCCACAAGGCATGGTCGCGCACCAGCCCGACTTTCAGCGCCTGAGCCAGCAAGCCGTTGGCGAAACCGCCGAGCTTGAGACCGGCGCCCGCCTTGAAGCTCAGGGTTTGCGCACCATAACGACCGGCGAAGATGTCCATGTCCGGGACATCGACGTTGGCCAGCAATCGCGTGCCCATCTGCGGCATCTTGCGCAGGGTCAGGTCCAGCCAGCCCGACACTTCATGGACTTTGCCGTTCTTGAGTTGCTTGATCGGTTTGCCGGCATAAGCCAGGACACCTTCGATGGTCGACAACCCGGGCATTTTCGCCGAGGAAGAAATGCCATGCTCGATCGAGTCAATGCGCGAAAAGCGCTGGCGCTGCTCATCGATGATCGCTGAAGACAGTGTCGGCACCGAGCTGCAACCACTGAGGATCGCCACGCCCGCTTGTTTCGCCCGCGCATCGAGCACGTCGATGCCGTTGACGAAGGTGCGGCAGTCCGCGAGGTCGCAATAGTTCACGCCGGCATCGATGCAACTCTGCGCAACGGCATAGGATTGCCCCTGAAACGGCCCGCCGGTATGGACGACCAACTGAATGTTCAGCGCACGCAAAGCGGCTTCGAACTCCGCGCCCATGGCATCGCCGCACCAGCCTTCGCAGACGTTTCCCGAATGGCTGTTGAGCTCATCGAGTTTGCGCTGCAACTTGCGCGGGTCACGACCCGACAGCACCAGCCCGATGTCCGGCATCAGCGCCAGATGTCTGCACACGATGCTGCCGAAATTTCCGTAACCCCCGACCACCATCACCCTGAACGGCATGCAATTCTTCCCTAAGTCATTTCATCAAACAGGCGGGAAGGATATAGGGCCGAACGTCAGCAGGCCATTCAGATCAGTTGCTCGCCAGCCGACGCGATCCATTTGCGCAGCAGGCAGCCAGAGTGTGCCGTCGCGATTGTTGGTTGATGAAAGAAGGGACACACAACGTGAAGGCTCAGCAGTTCCAGGGGGCTTCGGCATCGGCGTCGATAGCGTATTTCGCCCGAGCCTGGGCATGTGCCCGCGGATCGACCGAAGCCAGCGCCGCCAAAACGATGTGATAGCGATCCACTTCAAAGAAGCTGCGCAACGCCGAGCGTGTGTCGCTGCGTCCAAATCCGTCGGTGCCCAGGCAGATGCACGGTGCCTGTAAATACGGCACCACCAATTGTGCATAGGCGCGCACGTAATCACTGGCCGCCACGACTGGAGCGTTACCGGGCAGACAATGCAGCAGGTGACTCTGGCACTCGACATCGCCGCCGAACACTTGCTGACGCTGCACCTCGCGGGCATCCCGGGCGAGTTCGGAGAAGCTGGTCACACTCCACACTTCGCTGCTGACTTGCCACTCTTGATCCAGCATATGTGCGGCGGCAATCACCTCGCGCAGAATCGCTCCCGAACCCAGTAAACGAACCGCCGGTACCTCCTCGCCATAGCGCGCATAGAGGCGCATGCCGCGAATCACGTCCGCGTGTTCGTCTGGTTCAAGTGAGGCCTGAACGTAGTTCTCGTTGGTTACCGTCAGGTAATAGAACTCATCCTCTTGCTGCTCCAGCATGCGCCGGGCGCCATGGTCGATGATGACCGCCGCCTCGCTGGCAAATGCCGGGTCGTAGGCGCGGCAGTTGGGCACAGTGGCTGCCATCAACTGACTGGAGCCGTCCTGATGCTGCAGTCCTTCACCGGCCAGCGTTGTGCGCCCCGATGTGGCGCCGATCAAAAAGCCTCTGGCGCGCTGGTCGGCGGCAGCCCAGATCAGGTCGCCAATGCGCTGAAAGCCGAACATCGAGTAGTAAATGTAGAACGGCAGCATCGGCTCGCCATTGACGCTGTAGGACGTCGCCGCAGCGATCCAGGAAGAAATCGCGCCGGCTTCGGTGATGCCTTCTTCGAGCAGTTGCCCGTCGGTCGATTCCTTGTAATAGAGCAGCGCGCCGGCATCTTCTGGCTCGTACAACTGGCCGACGGATGAATAAATCCCGATTTGCCGGAACAGATTCGCCATGCCGAATGTGCGCGCTTCATCGGCGACAATCGGCACAATGCGTGGCCCCAATTGTTTGTCCCGGATCAGATGGGTGAACAGTCGCACCACCGCCATGGTCGTCGAGTTTTCACGCTCATCGGCCTTCAGCGCAAAACGGCCATAGCTGTCGAGCGGTGGCACTGTTATTGGTGCTGACACACCGTTGCGCTTGGGCAAGTAACCGCCGAGCGCCCGTCGCTGCTGATGCAGGTATCGCAACTCGGGGCTGTCGTCAGCCGGTTTGTAGAAGCGCATTTCTGCCACGGCCTCATCATCCAGCGGCAAGGCGAAACGATCACGGAATGCCTTGAGCACCTCGATATCGAGTTTTTTCTGCTGGTGCGAGGTGTTGCGCGACTCGCCGATCTGGCCCATGCCGAAACCTTTCTTGGTTTTGGCGAGCACCACGGTCGGCCTGCCCTTGTGCTTGCGCGCGGCCTCGAACGCGGCATGCAACTTACGAAAGTCGTGACCGCCCCGGCGCAACGCGTCGATCTGCTCCGGGCTCATGTCTGCAACCAACGCCTGCAACTGCGGGTCCTGGTCGAAGAAATGGCTGCGGTTATACGCACCGTCATTGGCCCCCAGATTCTGGTACTCGCCATCCACCATCCCGGCGAAGTGGCGCAACAGTGCATGGCCGTCATCGCGGGCAAACAATGGGTCCCAGTCCGAACCCCACAACACCTTGATCACGTTCCAGCCGGCGCCGCTGAACAGTGACTCCAGCTCCTGAACGATTTGCCCGTTGCCGCGTACGGGGCCGTCGAGACGCTGCAGATTGCAGTTGATCACGAAGGTGACGTTGTCAAGATTCTCCCGCGCTGCCAGCGAAAGCGCGGCGATGGACTCCGGCTCGTCCATCTCGCCATCACCAAAAACGCCCCAGACATGCCGCCCCTCCGTCGAGGCAATCCCACGGTGCTGCAAATACCGCAGGAACCGAGCCTGGTAAATCGCATTGATCGGACCAATACCCATTGAGCCCGTGGGAAACTGCCAGAAGTCGGGCATCAACCAAGGATGCGGATAGGAACACAATCCGCCGCCCTTCACTTCTTGCCGGTAACGCTCCAGTTGCGACGCCTGCAAACGCCCTTCAAGAAAGGCCCGCGCGTACACCCCGGGGGCAGAGTGCGCCTGGAAGTAAACCAGATCACCGCGCCCGGCTTCGCTGTCCGCACGGAAAAAGTGATTGAAGCCGACCTCGAAAATTTCCGCCGCCGAGGCGTAACTGGCGATGTGACCGCCCAATTCGCCATAGGCCTTGTTCGCCTTCGCCACCATGGCCAGGGCGTTCCAGCGAATGATCGAGGTGATGCGCTCCTCCATCACCAGATCCCCGGGATAAACCGGCTGCTGTTCGAGCGCGATGGTGTTCTGGTACAGCGAATACGCACTCGCCGTCGTTTGCACGCCGAGACGGCTGGCCTGCTCGGCCAGTCGCAGCAGCAAGAACCGCACGCGCGGTCTGCCGCCGACTTTCGCGACACCTGCCAGGGCTTCCAGCCACTCGTTGGTTTCAATGGCATCGATGTCTTCGTGAACCGGCGTTCCGTGGGTCGGCCGTTGCGCGGTATCTTTCATGGCTGCACACCCTGACAGGTTGAATGGACGACTGGATCAGTTCGACACGTGCTCAAGAAATATCAGTTGCAGCGGCTCTTCCAGCAGGTCATCCGCCGCGGCGGCAAAGCGCTTGAAGTAAGGCATGGCGAAATGCGCATCCAATGCCGCCTGATCCTTGAAGGCCTCGCGCATGTAGAACGTGCCGCGCTGGTCGCGCAGTTCAAACAACACATAGTCGAGATTGCCCGGCTCTGCGCGTGTCGGCTCAACCAGCGCCAGCAAGCCTTCTTTCAAGGCCTGTTCCTGGCCTGACCTGGCCTTGAGCACGGCAATCGAGATCAATGTTTCTGTGGACTGGCTCATCTTCAATACTCCTGGGACCGGCTGCATTCAGAGAAAGGTAAACAGCGACTGGGACGGCAAGCGGGACTTGGGCAGGCCTGCGTTGAAGTCTTCGCTGCTGTGATAGCCCAGGCTCACCACGACCAGACTGGTGAAGCCCTGTTCGCGCAGGCCCAGTTCACTGTCGAGGACTTTGCTGTCGAAACCTTCCATCGGCGTCGCGTCGATACCCAGCGAGGCGGCACCCAGCAGCAATGTGCCCAGCGCGAGGTAGGTCTGCTTTTCCATCCAGTGCTGCAGGTCTTTCTGATCGAAGCGATGCAGATCGACAAAACCGCGCCGTCCACGCTCCTGCCCTGCTCGCGCCTCGGCATTGTGAAAACGCCCGTCCATGGCTTCCTGAGCCAGCAACGCCTGCAGGTATTCCTCCGGCAGATGCGTGCGAGTGCAGAAGACGATGACGTGCGACGCGTTGAGTATTTTCGGCTGGTTGAAGCTGAACGGCCCCTGAGTACTGTGGGCGATTCGCGCCCGGCTCTGATCACTCTCGGCAACCACGAAATGCCAAGGCTGAGAGTTGACCGACGACGGACTGTTGCGCAGTTGTTCCAGCAGCAACTCCAGTGTGTGCCTGGGAATCTTGCGGTCGGCATCGAAAACTTTTGTGGTGAAACGGCGCTTGGCCAGAGAAACGAGATCCATGATTGAACTCCTGATCTGAAAAGTGAAAACGCAAAACTCAATGCCGCTTGGAAATCAGCGCGTCGGCGCCGGCGCTGCGTCGATCTTCAGACGCATCAGGCTGTAAGGTTTTTGCCGCTGATCCTGCCCGGAACGGAATGCCGCCTGGCGGTGCAACTGGTTGGCGATGAAATACAGATAGCCGTCGGGGCCAATGGACAATGTGTCTGGCCAGAGCAGACGCGGGTCGTGTACCAGCGTTTGCCATTGGCCGTCCGGCAGACGCTTGCGGATCGAGTTGTGCTCGTAATCGCCGGCATAGATGGCGCCGGCGGCGTCAGCCTCCAGACCATCGGACGCGCCCTTCTCCCCCAGATCCTGCACGGCGGCCGTCAGTTGCTGTTCACTGAAGTTGGCATCACGCAGCAACGCGGTGGACACCGAATACAGGTGCCGACTCGACAGCGGAGTGAAATACAGTGTCTTGCCGTCCGCCGACAGCGCGATGCCGTCCGAGGCCACGCCCAGCGGTTTGCGCTTGCCGTCCGGAGCTTCAACGGTGAGTGGCAGGCCTTCAACCACCGGGACAAACGTCGGGTCAACCGAGGTCGCCGGCACACCGCTCAAACGGCGCATGGCACTGCCGCTGGCGATGTCCATGACGATGATCGCGCCCGGTCCACGCAGGGACGAGTCAGTGAGATAGACCGTTCCCTCCGGGCCTGTGCGAAAGTCGAAACGCATGTCGTTAACGTAGGTGCTCGGCAACATGACGTTGTCCGGGAACACCAGACGCTTGACGATCTTGTTGCTGACCAGATCCACCGCGATCAGCTTCGCGCCTTTAGGTTTTGGGTCTGCGAAACCCGGCGCGGCGGTATCGAGCAACCAGACACGGCCCCGCCCGTCGGCCACCACGCTCTGTACGCTGATCAGACCATCACTGGGATCGTTGAGGTTTTCCTGATTGATCGCCGCGTTCGGGTAAGCCACGACTTTGCCGTCGCGGATCTCGCCCACGGTGAACGGCACGTTGTCGCCCCAACGCGGGAAGTTGACGAAGATGCGCCCGGTCTCGGTGACGGTCACGCCGGTGGGCATCGCGTCGTAGAACGCATGGACCTGTTCGAGCTTGCCGAAGGATCGGTCGGCGGGGGCATTGGCCGGCAACGCGACGGCGCTGATTGCATGGGCGAACGGCGCTGCCATGACCATGGCCAATGCAGCAGAAAGCTTTTTCATACGCATGAGCTGCTCCTGACCGGCCCGCTTGCAGGCCCGTCTGAATGAGTGAAATCAGAAACCTTCAAGCACCAGTTTGCCTCGGGCCTTGCCGCTCTCGACCAAGGCATGGGCACGGCGCATGTTTGCCGCGTTGATCGCGCCAAAATGTTCACCGACAGTCGTTTTCAAAATGCCCTGGTCAATCAGATCGCTGACGCGATTGAGCAGGTGATGCTGCTCAATCATGTCCGGGGTTTCGTACAGCGAACGGGTGAACATCAGCTCCCAGTGCAGCGACAGCGACTTGCGCTTGAGCGGCATCACGTCGAGGCTTTCAGGATCGTCGATCACGCCCAGACGCCCTTGTGGTTGAAGCACTTCGATCAGCTGCGCAAAATGCTGCTCGGTATGGGTCAGGCTGGCGACATGGCTGACCTCGTCGATGCCCAGTGCCTGCAACTGTGCGAGCAGCGGCTGACTGTGATCGATGACGTGATGCGCGCCCAATTGCCGGACCCAGTCAGCCGTTTCCTGCCGTGAGGCGGTGCCGATGACAGTCAGCTGCGTCAACTGTCGGGCCAATTGCACCAGCATCGAACCGACGCCGCCCGCTGCCCCCGTGATCAACAGGCACTTGCCCTGCCCTGAACCTTCGGTGACACCGAGACGGTCAAACAACAGCTCCCAGGCGGTGATCGAGGTCAACGGCAATGCCGCGGCATCCGCAGCACTTAACGAACGCGGTTTGTGCCCGACGATTCGCTCGTCCACCAAATGAAATTCGCTATAACTGCCGGTGCGGGCAAGGGAGCCTGCGTAGAACACTTCGTCGCCAGGCTGAAACAGCGTCACTTCAGCCCCGACCTCGCGGACAATACCGGCGGCATCCCAGCCGAGGATTTTCGGTTCTTTGGTGAAAGTTCCGGCGCGTACTTTGGTATCGACCGGATTGACCGACACCGCACGAACTTCTACGAGCAAATCCCGGGGGCCGGGAGTTGGCACCGGAAGGTCGATGTCCTGCAACGATTGCGGATCTTCAATGGGCAAAGCGTGTTGGGTGAAGGTGATGGCTTTCATGGAAACTCGCTGTCTGAAGAGCTGATGTGCTCGCTTGCCGCCATCTTCGACTTCCCAAGCACAAAGAAAAACCAGCAGAATGCGCCAACACTTTCACTGCAGGAGTGAAAATGATCCGCATCGATGATCTTGGTTTGTTCACCCGCAGCGCCGCGCTGGGCAGCTTCACCGCTGCCGCCCATGAGGCGGATTTATTGCCCGGTCAGGTTGCCGCGGCGATCAAGCGTCTGGAGCGTGAGCTGGACGTGCGCCTGTTTGCGCGCACCACCCGCAGCCTGCGATTAACCGCCGAGGGCGAGCAATACTTGCCCACCGCCCACTCGGTGCTGGAGGCGCTCAAGCAAGGCAAGGAAAACCTGCGCGGTGAAAACGCCACGTTGCGCGGCGTGTTGCAAGTGACGGCGCCGTCCGATCTGGGGCGCAACATTTTGCTGCCGTGGCTCACACTGTTTCGCCGCCAGCACCCGGAACTGACCTTGCGCTTTTCCCTGTCGGACCAGATGGCCGACTTGTTTCGTGACCCGGTAGACGTGGCGATTCGATACGGCTCGAATGAAGATGCCAACTACGTGGCGCTGCCGCTGGCACCGTGGAACCGGCGGGTGCTGGTCGCCGCACCGGAATACGTGGAGCGCCACGGATACCCGCAAACGCCGGACGATCTGCACAACCACGCTTGCCTGCTCTACCAGCAAGGCGGCCGGATCTACGACAAGTGGAGCCTGGGCAGTGAAACGATCCAGGTCTCGGGACCGATGTTCAGCGACGACGCCGACATCGTGCGCCGCTGGGCGTTGAGCGGCGAAGGCATCGCCAACAAATCCTGGCTGGACGTCAGTGCAGACGTGATCGCAGGGCGACTGGTCGTGCTACTGAAGGATTTTCCCGGCAATGCCTCACCGTTGAGTCTGGTGTGCCCGCATCGCAAGCAGATCACCCCGGCGGTGTCTCAGCTTTATGCGTGGTTGAGTGGCCAGTTTGTCGCTCTGGAACGCATCCAATAGCTCCCCCCCGTTGGTTGCCACATTGACGAGACGCTCCTCGAATGTTCAGATGCCGGCCAGTTTCAGGTGTCCCATGCCGCCGTGCATGGGGTGAAACGGGAAACCGGTACGTTCTTTTCGAACAAGTCCGGTGCTGCCCCCGCAACGGTATGCGCGTGATGTTTTCAATACACCACTGTGGCCAGACGGCCATGGGAAGGTGAAAACCTCGATACGCGCGAGCCCGGAGACCGGCCTGGAATTTCGTTTGGCAAAATCCTGCGGTGGGCGGGCATGGGCCGGTATTGGCTGTGCGCGATGCCTTCTCTTGCATGCTCTTCTGCGAAGATCCTTTTCGAGAAGACAATGATTCGACCTTTCAACACTTCTGCTCCAACCCTGTTCCTTGGCTGCCTGTTCAGCCCGCTGCTACTGGCCGACGACGCGCCGCTGGAACTCAATCAACAAATCGTTTCCGCACCGTCGGTGGAGTCCACCACCGTCGCCGACATGGCCAGATTCGGCAGCAAGGTCGAAATCGTCAGCCGCGAACAGATCGAACGCGCCGGCCCCAGCGCCGATGTCAGCCGCGTGATGCAGATGTTCATTCCAGGCTTGTATGTGGCGCCGAAAAACGGCCCTTTCGACTACGGCACCTATTCGCTGCTCGGCGGGCGCAACGACGACACGCTGATCCTGCTCGACGGCGTGCGCCTGAACAATCGCCTGTACGGCGGCCTCTATCTGGACACCCTGCCGGCCAACGCCATCGAACGCATCGAAGTGCTCAAGGGTGGGCAGAGCCTGTTGTTCGGCACCCAGGCCGTGTCCGGTGTGATCAACATCGTCACCCGCAGCCCGCAATCGCGCAAAGCCGCCGGCGAAGTGAATCTAGGCGTCGACAGCTTTGGCGGCACCACCGAAGACGCCCGCGTCGAGAATATCTTCACTAACGGCTTCGGCGACCTCGGTTTGTTGGCGTACGTCAGTCACAACGTCTCCGACGGTTACCAGCCCTATCGCAACCGCGACATGAAAAACGATTCCGGCAAGGATCGCGCCTACGAAGTCACCACGTTCGGCGGCAAGGCGATTCAGTCGTTCGACGATGATTCGCGGCTGGAGCTGTTTTACCAATACGCCGACGCCAACCTCGATTTCGCCCGCCCGGTCGACAACCACAAGACCACTAACGACCGCGTGCAGCAGATCGCCACGGCGACCTTCGAGCAGGCCGTCAATGAGCGCCTGAGCTACTTCGTCAAAGGCCATATCAACGACTGGGACACGCGTTATACCCGCGTCAACAACCGGGAGGGCGGCGGCACCAAAGTCATTAACCACAACGACTATTGGGGCTTCACCGACTGGGGTGTGCAGGCCGAAGGCAAGGCTGAATTGCCCGGCGATCATGTACTGGTGTTTGGCACCGACAATCAATGGTTCAAGGGCCAGGATGATGTGTTGATCATCGATAACGACAAGGCCGAAGCCCACGCTTTCTACACGCAACTGCGTCCGCAGATCGACGCCCTGCCCGACTGGCACCCGAGCATAGGCGTTCGCCACGAAGCCATGAGCGGCGGCGACAGTGCCACGGTCGGCATGCTCACTTCGCTGTATGACCTCAACGACAACTGGTCGGTGCGCGGTCAGTACGGCAGCGCCTACAAACTGCCGAACGCCGAGCAGCTGTTCGTCAATGAACCAGGCGACGAGATCGGCAATCGCAACCTGAAGCCGGAAAAAAGCCGCAATGCGGAGCTGGGTGTCGACTACAAAGGCTTTCTGCTCGACCGCGAACTCAGCGCCAGCGTGACCCTGTTCAAACGCAAGATCGACGACTTGATCACCCTCGACGACATTCAATGGGTCAACGGTGAAGGCCAGGTGCGTATGCGTGGTTTCGAGGCCGACGCCAAACTCGCGCTCAACGATCAGTGGAGCCTGCAAGCGGACATGACCCGCAACCTCACCGAATCGCGCAGCGGTGTGACCCTCAACGATATCCCGAGCTTCTTCGCCCGCTCGCGCGTGGGCTATGAATCGGAAAGCCGCCTGTGGGGTGCCGGCGGTGCGATCCGCTATATCCGCGACATCAAAAGCTCGAAGCAGGTCGAGTACGGCAATTATTCAGTGGTCGACGCCGACGCCTATCGCTACCTCGACAACGCCCACCAACACCGCGTAAGCCTGCTGGTGGAGAACCTGTTCGACCGTGATTACGTCACCAGCCGTTCGAGCAACGTCGATAACCTCGGCCGGCCGTTCACCTCCGAAGTGCGCTACACGTACCGCTTCTGATGAGTGACATCAAAACCGTCGACGGCGTCGACACGCACCCGGACTGGTCGCAGGTGCCCGAGCATGCGCGCCATGTATTCGTCTGCACCGGCCCGCGTTGCACCCAGCGCGGCGCGTTGCAGTTATGGAAAACCTTGCGCCGGCACTTACTGGCGCACGATCGCATCGAGACGCCGGGCGGCGTCTTGCTGACCCGTACGCACTGTCAGTTCCCGTGCAATCTGGGGCCGATTGTGACGGTGTACCCGGAACGCTGCTGGTATGGCGTGCGCAGCCATGAAGATGTGCAGCGGCTGGTCGAGGGGCATCTGGTGGGCGGTGAAATGGTTGCGGATTTGCTGATCAAGGCGCAGACATGAGATCGATTCTGTACGTACTTGGCGCCCTGCTCTGCTCAATGCCTGTACTCGCCGACAGTTACCGCAATTGCGGCGAAGAATGGAGCGCCGATCAATCTTCGCGCATCGTCGCGCTCAATCAGCATGCGGCCGATCTCGTCCTCGCACTGGGTGCCGGGCCAGCGCTGGTCGGCGTGGCGTATCTGGATGACACCGGTGCCGGTCAGCGCCAAGCCGAGTATTTCGGCGTACCGGTAATCGCGCGGCAGTACCCGGCCAGCGAAGTGCTTTACGCTGCGAAGCCGGATCTGGTGATCGGCGGTTTTGCCACGGCGTTCGGCGACGGGGTGACCTCGCGCTCGGGGCTTGCGCGCAATGGCGTGGGTACGTATCTGCTGGAATCCGCCTGCAATGGGCACTCGCTGGATTATTTCGCGCATGTGCGCAATGACTTGCTGACCTTGGGCAAGCTGCTGCACCAGCAGCAAAAAGCCCAAGCATTGATCGACTCCATGGAAAAGGACATTGCCAGCGCCCGAGCCTTGGCCGGTGCAGGTAAACCGTTGTCCGTGTTCTATCTCGACAGCGAAGTCAAAGGTCTCGACAGCGAAGGTCGGCGTGGCTTTGTCACTCCGCTGCTGGCGGCTGCCGGAGCACGCAATGTGTTCGCCGACATCAACCTCTATCGAGTCACCGTCAACAGCGAAACCCTGCTGGCCAGCGACCCGGACGTGATCCTGCTGGCCGACGCCGAATGGTCGCCCGCCCGCCGCAAACGCTACCTGTTGGCCCACGACCCGGTCCTCTCGCAACTGCGCGCGGTGCGCGAGAACCGCATCATCGAGATCCCTTTCACCCACCTGCTGCCAACCTACAACAGCGGCCGCGTCGCCTTGCAACTGGCCCGCCTGCTCAATGCACTGAAGAAAAATAAATGAACCCGTCGCACCGCACGCCACCTAACGAACAGACCATCAGGAGGTAGCCAATGCAAATCGAAACCGTGTGGATCGTACTGGCGGCAGTTCTTCTGCTAATCGAACTCTGGGCCATCAATCGGGTGCGCAAGAGCGAGGGGAAAGCGAGCAACAAAGGTGTATGGATTGTGCTGATCGTGTTTGTGCCGCTGTTCGGCTTGATTGCCTGGGCGTTGGCGGGGCCCAAGCATGTCAGTCATAACTCAGCATCGTAGTCAGGCCGCTAGAACCTCATCTATGCTGCACACCGCAATACGGCCGGCCAGGCGACAACAGGGAGGTTGCATTGGCGAAGCGTATCTTAGTGATGGATGCCGGTATCCTCGGCACCTCTTTCGCGTGTCACCTGCCCGGCAAAGATTCCCCCGAAGAGAGAACGACGTACATGGAAGTGATCAACACATTACAACCCGCCGATTGTGCGGACATGCAAGGCATCCGGAGTGAAATCGATCGTCTCGATCAGGCGGTTATCAAACTGCTGGGCAAACGTTTCCAGTACGTCATTGCCGCGTCGAAGTTCAAAACCTCAACGACGTCGGTTCGAGCACCTGAGCGTTTCCAGGCCATGTTGGCCACCCGCCGCGAATGGGCCTGCGCCGAAGGTTTGAACGCAGACGCGATCGAGAAAATGTACAGCGACCTGATCAATCACTTCATCGCAGAAGAGATGAAGCACTGGGCGGCGCAGCAACCGGAACGTTGACGCCTTTGCCGGAGTTTTTCACTGGCTCACGAACATGCGGCGCGTGCTGTCGACCACCGCCCGCGTGTGTCCGATGACTTCTTTTTCAACCACAACGCCAGATCCCTCACGAAATCAACGAGCGCTATTCATGGAAGAAGTCATTACCTACCGCACCGCCACCGCTGCAGATGCTCTGGCGATGTGCGAGCTGGGCCAATTGCTCAACTCGGTACACCACGCCGCTCGCCCTGACATCTACGCCGCCGCCACCGAAGATTTTGCCCGCGATTTGCCGCACTGGGCGGGGGTATTCGAAAAGCCTGGCCAGATCGTCTTCATCGCCAGCGCAGGTGAACGGCCCGTGGCGTTCATCACGGCCATCCTGTCCGCCAGTTCCGGCCCGCTGATGCAGCCGCAGAATGTGGTGCGCATCGGCTCGGTGTGTGTCGCCGAGCCGTTCTGGGGTAAAGGCATTGGCCGCGCACTGATTCAACGGGTGAAAGACTGGGCTATCGAGCAAGATGCTCAGGACTTGCGCCTGACGGTGTGGCCATTCAACGAGCGCGCGGTACGCATGTATGCCGAGTTCGGCTTCGAAACCCGTGCCCTGGAGATGGGCGTGCGTTTGTGAGGAGCGGCCAACTCCGATCATGAATAAACCCGGCAAAATATCAGCACGAACCCTATCGGATGGTTCGATCCTGCCGACAACATGCTGATGACCTGCGCAAGACTGAACGACGCACGTCCATCCTTTTACAAGAGCCACTTTCCATTACGATTCAAGAGGCTGCACCCATGAGCAACGCCTGGAACGAAGGTTATTTCACCGACGAAGGCTACACCTACAGCTATAGCCGGGAAATCAATCCGGTATTCCAGCGTTACTGCCTGTTGTTGCGCGGCTTTGCCGGGCTGGACAATCCCGACGGTTACCACTGTGAACTCGGCTTTGGCCAGGGTGTGTCGATCAATATCCACGCCACGGCCAACCCTGGTGGCTTCGTCGGGACGGACTTCCACCCCGGTCAGGCGGCCCATGCCATTGAGCTGGCGGAACTCAGCAACAATGGCGCAAAACTCTACGACGACAGCTTCGAGCAACTGCTGGCGCGCCATGATTTGCCGCAGTTCGACAGCATCAGCCTGCATGGCATCTGGACCTGGGTCAGCCGTGACAACCAGAAACTGATCGTCGAATTCGCCCGACGCCACCTCAAACCGGGTGGTCATCTCTACGTCAGCTACAACGCATTCCCGGGCTGGTCGCCTGCTGCGCCGTTGCGCCAATTGTTCAGCCTGCACGACCGCTTCGCCAATCACTCGACGCGGGCGGATCAGCGCATCGACGCCGCGTTGCAGTTTTCCGAAGCGCTGCTGGCGGCCAACCCCAAGTACGCCATTGCCGCGCCGAGTCTGGGTGCCCGGCTGCAGACCATCAAAGGTCAGGACCGCCAATACGTCGCCCACGAATATTTCAATCGCGACTGGAACTGCATGTATTTCGCCGACATGGTGGATGCACTGGCCCCGGCCAAGCTCGATTACGTCACGACCGCGGTGCCGATGGATTCGGTCGACGCACTCAACCTGAGCGCCGAAGGCCTGGCCTTTCTCGACGGTATCGAACACCCGGTGATGCGCGAGCAGGCGCGTGACTATTTCGTCAACCAGGCTTTCCGTCGCGACCTGTACGTGCGCGGTGCCAACCGACTCAGCGCGACCGAGCGCCGTTCGCGCATGCTCAATACGCGATTCGTGCTGATGCAGCCGACAGAAAACGTAGCCTCCAGCGTCACCGGCCCCGCTGGCGCAGCGACGCTGCAAGCGGAAATTTACCGCCCGCTCCTCAATGCCCTCGCAGATCAGATGTATGAAGCCAAAACGATGCAGCAGTTGCTCGATGCGGTGTCACCAATGGCCTATGACGATCTGGAACAGGCCATCGCCATCCTGGTCAGCATGGGCGCGGTAGCCCCGTGCCAGAGCGAAGCTGCCGAGGCTCTGGTGTATGAACGCTGCGCTGCGTTCAACCTGCAACTGTGCAAACGCGCGCTGTTCAACGCCGACATTCAAGTGCTGAGCAGCCCGGTCACCGGGGGTGGCGTCACCGTCAGTCGTTTCCAGCAACTGTTCCTGATTGCGATCCGTCAGGGCAAGCAGCACCCGGCGGAGTGGGCGCAACTGGCGTGGAGCGTCATCGCCGAACAAAACGAAGTGTTGGTCAAGGACGGCAAAGCGCTGACCACCGCTGAAGCCAACATCGCCGCGCTGACCGAGCAGGCCCAGGCCTTTGCCGAGCAATCGCTGATCGTGCTGAGCGCTTTGAAAATCGTCTGATCGGGGTAGGTGGTGCGCAGCGGGGCAGGAAATCTTAATCAAACGCCCCGTTGAGCACCTCGTAAATCAGGCCGGTGGCCAGCGCAACCAATATCAGATCCGTGCCCACCTGCTGCCATTCGTAGCCATCGTAATGCGGCAGGTGACCGACCAGGCGTCCATCGAGCTTTTTCGCGATCCCGGGCGGCAGCGGTTTGCCGCGTGCAAGATTCTTTTGAATGCCCGGTGGCAGCGCAGGTCCCGGGTTCCAGTAGTCGCGGTAGCCGCCAACAATCCCGAGCACATTGCCGCGATCGATACTAGGGGCATGACTCCAGTCACCGCCAGAGTTGTTGCCCTTGTTGCCATTGCCTTTCTGGTTACCGTGGCCCTGCATATTCTGCGAATTACCCTTGCCATTGCCATTGCCATTGCCCTGGCCCTTTCCATTACCGGGATCAGCCAATGCCATCGCCGAGCTGACAACCAGCGCAAGAGAGGAAATCGTTGCAATCAACGTGCGTGACTTGTTCATGCGGCGCGCCTTCATGGTGGGTTGCTCCTGTGTCATCTTGACGTTACACATCAGCTTAGTTTATTCCGGCTGACCGATCGTCGATTACGCCCAGCCCATCGACACTGCCTGACAGGAGCTATTTCATGGATTTGAAGTTCAGCCACATCGACGTACTGGTCAAAGACCTTGAAGAAGCCTGTGCCTATTACGCGCAGATCCTTCAGGCGCGGATCTCCACACCGCAGACCTGGAATCGCGGGGGCCTGCACGTACGCTATGCCGTGGCGTTGATCGGTCAGGAACGCTTCATGCTGGTCCAGCCGCTGGCGGGAAATCTCAAGGAACTGTTGGATACAGTGGGCGAAGGCATGATTTACCGTCATTGCTACACGACACCTGATATCGAGTTGGCCTACGACGAACTGCTCGCCAGCGGAGTTCAGCCGGAAGACGAGAACGGCCAGCCGCTGACTCGCGAGAACCTGCAATCGCCGTCCGGAACCCGCATCATCTGGTTGCCCAAGCGCTTCGGGCATTTCTCGATCGAGATTCTCGAAGAGAAGGCGCTGGGGGCATTTATCGAGGCAGCATTTGCTTGCGGATGAAACTCCGCCGCCCCTGATCGATACGTCTACGCTCTCTCCATCGCCACCACGCTTGGAGACTTCGCCATGACCCGCCCACTGCTGACTGGCCTCGCCCTGCTCGTCCTGAGTTTCCAGGTCCACGCCGACGTCACTCCCTTCCCCGCCACCTTCCACACTCAGGACATCAAAGTCGAAGGCGCGACAATGCATGTGCGAGTTGGTGGCAAGGGTCCGGCCGTGGTGCTGTTGCATGGTTTCGGTGATACCGGCGACATGTGGGCGCCGCTGGCGGCGGATCTGGCCCGCGATCACACCGTGGTGGTGCCGGATCTGCGCGGCATGGGGTTATCGTCGATTCCGCAGGACGGCTACGACAAGAAGACCCAGGCCGGCGACATTCGTCAGGTGTTGAGCGCGCTGAAGATCGAGCACTCGGTGGTCATCGGGCATGACATCGGCACCATGGTCGCGTTCGCCTATGCCGCGCGCTATCCCGAGCTGACCGAGCGCCTGGTGGTGATGGATGCGCCCGTGCCCGGCATCACACCGTGGAACGACATCGTTCGTTCGCCGATGCTCTGGCACTTCGACTTCGGCGGCGCGGACATGGAGCGTCTGGTTGCCGGGCGCGAACGCATCTACCTCGACCGCTTCTGGAACGAGTTCGCCGGCACCCCGGCCAAAGTCGATGAAGGCACCCGCCAGCATTACGCCAAGCTCTACGCCCGCCCCGGCGCCATGCACGCCGCATTCGCCCAGTTCCGCAGCATTCGTCAGGACGCCCTCGACAACGCCCCCGTTCTGCAGAAACACCTGGCCATGCCGGTGCTCGCCGTGGGCGGTGAAAAGTCCTTTGGCAACAACGAAGCGATCGTCATGCGCAATGCCGCGGACAACGTGACCGAAGTGGTGATACCGGCGGCGGGACACTGGTTGATGGAAGAGGCGCCGGCACCGACCATCAAGGCAGTGCGCGACTTTATCGCAATGTGAAGAATGGGCATTGCCTTGGCCCGACGCTTACGTCAGGATTCGCCCCTTTTGCGCGCAAGAGCAGGCCGGACAGAAAACATGAATCGTCAAAAGAAACTGCAGCAGTTGTTCAAGGAAAAGGCCAAGAAGGCCAGCGCCAAACTGGCGCCGAAAAAGCCCAAGTACATCAGCAAGGCTGAGCGGGCGAAACTGGAGGCTGAGGCAGCAGTGGAATCAATCGATTCCAGCGAGAGCTGATCCCTGCTCTACAAGAACGGCGCAATATTCGCCAGCGCCCGGTCAATGTAGAGGTCTTTCTCCGCCACCGGCGCCACGCGTTTCGCTGACCGGGCCGGGTGGTCGTTTTTTTCCTGTCCGTTTTGGGCGTTTACCGACCAAATTTACGACACATTTATTTTTATGCTTGCGCCTATTTCGGAGCCAGACTCACGATGACAAATAGCTCGCCAAACTATGAAAAAAATCATATTAAACTGATGAGATTTCATATCACCCTGGCATTATTCTATTTCCTCATCTGCTCACTTTCTGCATGGCTATGCATGATTGATAAAAGCACCTCAATAGGCATACCTGTGTTTTGCGCAGCAGCCGTTTTCGTCCATTTACTGCTTGCCTATGGAAGCAGAAACCGACTTGAGTCTTCGAGAAAAGCATCAGAGTTCATAGGTGCGTTATTGATGTTTGGTTTTCCAATAGGTACGTTGTTGGGGTACTTCTTCTTGCAATGCACAATATGGCAGGATCCGGAACAAAAACATTAATAGGCTTGTGAGAACGGACATGTGAGCGGTTCTCCTTTTCTGCGCCGATACTTGTACGACGCCGAGTTGAGCCTCTCCAGTGCACCGGCCCTGTGCAAGTGCTATGGGCTGACCAAGGAACAATGGACCGAACGCCGACGGTGACGTTAATGGCATGTCTGAGCGCACCTTGCGAACCAGTCCGCATCAAGAAGGCGTTTTACACGCCAGCCAAGCCCCCCAGAACAAACTGCTGAAAAACCGCGTCGCCTCGCCAAACCCGGCCTCATGCAACAACGCCTGAACCGCCGCTTCGGAATGCGGCGGGTCGGCGCCTTGCAGAATCTTGCCCAGCTTGGCCTTCACCTCCTCCGCACTGGCGCCCTGCTGCCGCCAACGCTGTCCCCACGCCTGGAGCAATAACGGTTGGCTGGCATAGGCGTAATGGTTGCCGGCGACAATCAGCGGTGCGCCCGGTTTGAGTCGCGCCTGAATCGCTTGCAGGATCTGGCGCTTGGGCTCATCACCGTTCAGATGATGGAGCACGCCGATCAACGTTGCCGCATCAAATGAGGCAGCAGCCGGCAGGTCTTCGACGTGGCCAAGATGCACCTGGGTTCGGTGCAGCAAGTCGTTGGCCTGCAGTTGCGCTGTCGCGGTTTCCAGCATCGGTACGGAAGGGTCGACTGCGGTGAAATGCCATTGCGGCTCCAGCGCCGCCATCGCAATGATTTCCTGCGCCGTGCCGCCAGCGCCGACCACCAGTATGTTGGCCGGACGCGAACCCAGGCTCGCCGCCAACATGCAGGCCGCCAGATCATGACAGGCGTCGTAGCCGGCCAGCGCGATGCGGCTTTGGCGGGCGTATTCGCTGGCGCGGGAGGTGTCGAATTTTTCTGCGGGGCTGGTCGAGGTTTGGCTCACGGCAATGCTCCTGGTTTTTCGAGCACGCTACGCCGAAGAGCGCGAGAGGGAAAATTCATTCGCTTCATGCCCCGCATTCCTTGCGGGAATGCGGGGCATGTGAACCTGGGTTTTGTATTACCGAGCAAGCAGCGCCTGCAGCCCACCATGGCCGTCGACGATCAGGCTGCGAATCAGTGCCTGATAGTGCTCGGCACTGTTCGGTTCTCGAAGATCGAAACTGGCCAGCCAACTGACCAGTGTTCTGTCCTGGCCTGACAAAGCAACCAGTTCCACGCTGGCCACGTAGTTGTCCAGCGGTAAGGGCGACTCTTCAAAACGGTAGGACAGCCTCAACGTCGAGTCATCAACCGACAACAAGCGCTCTCTGACAACGGCGCCATCGCTCAACGTGAGCGTGCGAATGCAGCCCACAATCTCGGGTCCTGCGCCTTCGATATGGCTGTCCACAATCGAAGGGTGCCAGTTCTTGATCTCGCCAAACTGCTTCACCACGTTCCAGACCTGTTGTGCAGCGCCTTCCACGACAGCGGAAAACTCAACCTTCGACATCTCGTATCCCCTTGTAATTGATCATCCGCCGATCCCGGCAGCGGACTACCGGGATCGACCGATACTCAGGCCTCGAACTGGTGATAAACCTTGGCGATGACCTTCCAGACGCCGCCAATTTTGATCAGGGTCAGGTAGTCGTTGTAGTCAGCACCGATCGCATCGGTTTCCATGTCCACGCGCACCACTGCGGTGGTCGGTGTGATCGCCAGCACGTCTAGACGCGTACTGATTTGCGGGGCAGCGCCGTTTTTCTCGACGAAATCAAACAGGTTCTTGATCGGGCCGCCGAGCAATTCGCCGTTGGTGAAACCGTACATCACCGCCTCTTTATGAAAGGCTTGAGCGACGCCTTGAGCATCACCGACCCGAAGACCTTCGACGTATTGATTGGCGGTGGCGATGACAGCGGTGTATTCGGCGGTCGGTACAGCCTTGATGTTCTTCGACATGGTTGTTTCCTTTCGTTGGGGGGGAGTTACAAAGGCCACCGGAAGCCAAGGCTGGCACCCGGCGGCTGGAGCAGCCAACACTCACCAGTCCTGGCGCGTCGGCGAAATGATGAGGTCGTTGACGGTGACGTTTCCCGGCTGGTTGAGCGCATAGATCACCGCCCGGGCAACATCGTCAGGCGCGATGGCGATGCGGTTGAGTTCCTGGGCGGCCTTGCGCCCTTGCGGATCACTGACCTTGTCCGCCCAACCGGTATTGATAACGCCGGGGCTGACCGTGTTGACGCGGATGCCATGCTGTACGCCCAATTCCTTGCGCATGGACTCGGTCATGGCCTGCACAAAAAATTTGGTGGCGCTGTAAACACCCGCCGCCGGCCCGACCTGATGGCCGGCCACCGAGTCCATGTTGAGGATCTGCCCGGACCGCTGCTCCAGCATCACAGGCAGCACTGCCGCGGTAGCGTTGAGATAACCCTTGATGTTCACGTCGATCATCTTTTCCCAATCCTCCACGACCAGATCGACCCAATTGGAGAACAGCATCAGCCCGGCGTTATTCACCAGAATGTCGACACCGCCATAGGTGTCCTGCGCGAACCTGGCGAGTGCTCTGGTTTGCTCAAGCCGGGTCACATCAGCAGTAAAAGCGACCACGTCATGGCCGGCCTCACGCAACTCGGCGACGAAAGCCTGTAAGCCCTTTTCGTCCAGCGCAGCGACAACCACACGAACCCCTTGTGCCGCCAGCGCACGCGTCGTGGCCGCGCCGATACCGGAAGATGCACCGGTGACGATGGCGACTTTGTTGTGTAGATAATTCATGTTTCGTTCCTCTTTGCAGTGAATGCGATTGCGCCCGGTCGGTGTCAGGGTTGCCATTCAGGCGTTAGCGGTTGGCCAATCGATGTAGCCTTTCGCGCCACCGCCGTAGTAACTCTCACGCGGGGCAATGGTCAGTTCGAGACCATGGCGTAAGCGCTCGACCAGGTCGGGGTTGGCAATAAACAAACGCCCAAACGCCACCGCATCGATACGGCCCTGCGCCCGACGCTCAAGCGCCATCGCCAGGTCATAGTTGTTGTTGCCAATGAACGCGCCGTCGAACTGCGCACTCAGCGCGTCGAGATCCACGCCCGCAGGAACGCTGCGAGAAGTGGCGGTGGCGCCTTCGACGAAATGCAGGTAGGCCAGATTGAATCGATTGAGTTGCTGGATCAGGTAGCCGTAAGTCGCCATGACGTTGCTGTCGGGCGGCGTATTGCCGGCATCGGGCGTCACCGGAGACAGGCGGATACCGACACGGTCGCTGCCCCAGATGGACGCCACCGCTTCCGTCACTTCCAGCGTCAGCCGGGCACGGTTCTCGATGGAGCCGCCATAGAGGTCCGTGCGCTGATTGGTCGAATCACGCAGAAACTGGTCGAGCAGATAACTGTTGGCCGAATGCACTTCGACGCCATCGAACCCGGCTTGCCTGGCATTCTCGGCGGCGAGTTTGTACTGCTCGATGATTCCGGGAATTTCCGCGGTCTCAAGCGCGCGAGGCATCGATACCTCGACAAAACCTTTCTCGGTATACGTGCTGCCCTCAGCCTTGATGGCCGAGGGTGCGACCGGCGCTTCGCCATTGGGCTGCAACTCGACACTGGAAAAACGCCCGACGTGCCACAGCTGGCAGACGATTTTTCCGCCGGCCGCGTGCACCGCATCGGTGACTTGTTTCCACCCGGCGACCTGCGCTTGCGACCAGATGCCCGGCGTCATCGCATAGCCACGTCCCTGAGCGGAAATGTTCGTCGCCTCGGCGATGATCAAACCTGCACTCGCACGCTGAGCGTAGTAAGTCGCATGCATTTCATTCGGTACGCCGTCGTCGGCCATCCGGCTGCGCGTCACGGGGGCCATGACAATTCGATTGGCCAATTGCAGCGCGCCCATCTGCATGGGCGAAAAAAGGTCGGTATCAACAGCGTTATCAATCATAAGCACTCCTATTCAATAGACCGGTCGTCTAGTAAAGCAACCCAAAAAAAACGCCCCTGCGCCAGCGGGCGTGCACTCGTTATCGGTGCGGTTTCAAACGTGAGGGGCCGACGCTTGAAGGCTCACACTTCGGCAGCGGGATGAACACCTGACGGTTCAAGCGCGGCTCTTTCCCACTTGGCAATCACCAGCGGTGCGATGGCATTGCCCAATACGTTCAGCGTGGTCGTACCGCTGTCGATGATCCTGAAAATACCCGCGATCAATGCCACGCCCTCCAGGGGCAGACCGGCCGAAGCCAACGTAGCGGAGAGGATGATGATGGCAAACCCGGGCACCCCCGCCGCGCCTTTCGACGTCAGTACCATCGTCACCACCAGCAGGATCTGCTGCGACAGTGACAGGTCGATGCCATAGAGCTGCGCCACAAAGATCGTCGCGACACCGAGGAAAATCGAAGCGCCGTCCAGATTGAATGCATAACCCACCGGCACCACGAAACTGACGATCCGCCGCGGTACACCGTAGCGCTCCAAACGGCTCATCAACTGCGGCATGACGGCGGCGGATGCGGCACTTGAGAACGCCAGAATCAATTCACTGCGGAAGTAGCGAATCAATTTGAAAATGTTCTCCCCAATCAAGTAGCAAATGCCACCGAGTATCACCAATGCAAAGACCACCAGCGCCAGGTAAACCACGCCGATCAACTTGAGCAATGGCAACAGCGAGGCAAAACCAAAGGTCGCGACCGTGGCGCCAATCATGCCGAAGACACCAACCGGCGCGTAGGCCATGACAATAGAGACCACTTTGAACATCGCATCGGAAATGCTCTGAACCACCGCGATGGCTGGCGCACTTTTTTCTCTTGGCAGCGCATTCAAAGCGAGGCCGAACAGCACGGCGAAGAACAGTACCGAGAGCAATTTCGCTTCCGACATCGCCACCAGAACATTGTCCGGCACGATGTTCTGCACGATCACCAGCGCGCCTTTCGAGGGCTCCATGTTGATCGATGCCGTGCCATGCGACAGGCCGGAAATATCGGTGCCGCTACCCGGTTCAAAGAGGTTTGCGAAACACAAGCCGATGACAATGGCCAGCGCGGTAATAGCAAAGAAATAACCCAGCGACTTGATGCCCATGCGGCCAAACGACTTGTTATCGCCACCGCCAGCGATGCCCAGAATCATGCAACAGAAGACAATCGGTACAACCACCATCTTCATCATCTTGATAAAGATGTCACCGAGGGGCTTGAGGATCTCCGTGCTGACCCACGTTTGATATTGCGGATGGGTATTGAAATACCAACCGACGAGCACGCCAAGCAACAGCCCGGCAACGATTTGCCACACCAGGGGAATACGTTTCATGTCTAGCCTTTTTGTTGGAAGGAAAGGTCTGCGTCAGCGGCAGTTGCTAGAGTCATGAGCTTCCAGCTCACTAGGGACCAAATGGCACAACCGGGTTGTGCCATGACGGTTGTCACTTGGCGAAGAGCTGGCTCATATCCTTGAACGCCTTGAACTCCAAGGCGTTACCGCAAGGATCAAAGAGGAACATGGTGGCCTGCTCACCCACCTGCCCTTGAAAGCGGATGTAAGGTTCGATCACAAACTCGGTGCCAAAGGACTTCAGACGTTCGGCCAATGCTTCCCACTGTTGCCATCCCAAAATGATGCCGAAGTGCGGAACAGGGACGTCGTGACCGTCGACCGGGTTGCTGTGAACGCTTTCCTGGGACGCGGTTTTCGGGTGTTCATGAATAACCAGTTGGTGGCCATAAAAGTCGAAATCGACCCACTGAGTACTGGAGCGCCCTTCTTCAAGACCAAAGACTTCACCGTAAAAGGTGCGCGCTGCAGCCAGATCGTAAACGGGGATAGCGAGGTGAAAAGGCGAGAGGCTCATCAGAAACTCCAATCATGTTTTTGTTGGTTGGTGAACATTCCTGCCGTCATCGGCGCCTTGGGTTCAGCCGCTGCCGGGGGATGGGAAACATCCTAGGGCGGAAAACCAAACATAAAAATCAATATATATTTCTTAGAAACACAATTAATATTTGTGAATGATCAAAGAACTGAAGACACTCATCGCCGTAGCACGCGAAGGTACTTTCGCTGCAGCCGGCAACAGGATCGGACTCACGCAGGCTGCCGTCAGCGCCCAGATCCAGCGCCTGGAAGCCGAACTCGGCTTCGAGCTTTTCGACCGAAAGGGGCGCTCGGCACACCTCAACAGAATGGGCCACCAGATACTGCTGCAAGCGCAAGAACTGCTCAGGCTCTACGACAGCCTCGGCTCGACAACGGTGGGGCTGCCGCCCAGCGTGCTGGTCAACATCGGCGCCATTGCGTCGGTGCAGCGCTCTTATCTACCCGATGCACTCGCGAAGTTTCACCAGCACTGCCCGCAGTGCAGATCCCGGATCGTTCCGGGGTTGTCGATGGAACTGGTCAATCTGGTGGATGCTGGCGAGATTGACATGGCCGTGATCATCCGCCCACCCTTCTCACTGCAAAGTGATCTGCGCTGGACCACGCTGGCGCTGGAGCCTTACCGGTTGATCGTGCCACGCGATGTGCCGGGCGATGACTGGAGCCAATTACTTTGTAGCCAGCCGTTTATACGATATGACCGCTCCTCTTTCGGCGGCAGGCAGGTCGACCGCTTTTTACGGCAGATGCATTTCACCCTGCACGAGGTCTGCGAGCTGGATGAACTGGAGGCAATTATCAAACTGGTCGAAAACGGTGTCGGCGTGGCGCTGGTGCCGCAGACGGCGCCCGGCTTTGCCTGGCCTGCCGGCGTCCGGGTGCTCGACCTCGGTCAGCACACGTTCCACCGTGATATCGGGCTGGTGCACCGATCGCGCCAGACCTTCACCGAACCTGTACGGATGCTGGCCGAGCTGATCAGTGCGCAGGTCAAGATCGGCTATGACTGAGTGCAGGGTTGCGCCTTCACAAAGCACAGCCATTAACCGCATCAATAACAACCATTGATTCAATGAAGTTCTCTTATCAAATGCGCGGCGTAACATCGGCTCCAGACCCCACCACTACATCACGGAGCACACACTCATGAAACGCCAAGCCCTTCTCAGCATCGCTTTCTCACTGTTCGCCCTGAATGCTGTTGCCGCTCCCGCGACTCAAACCGATCCGCTGTTCAGCGACGCAGTAGCCGCCGCCACCCAGACTGATCCGCTGTTCAGCGATGCCGTTGCCGCCGCCACCGAAACCGACCCGCTGTTCAGCGATGCCGTTGCCGCCGCCACCGAAACCGACCCGCTGTTCAGCGATGCCGTTGCCGAAGGGGGTTCCGACCGTTTGCTCGAACGCCGCGCCGTCTGAGTGCAGCGCTTTACCGCCGTCACCGAATAAAGGCCCGACCTCCCGTCGGGCTTTTTGCGTCTGCAAGTTCTGCTCACCGGCCCTGCTCTGCGGGAAACTTTTGCGCGCCAATCGCCTCGATCACCTAACCTCATAGACTGTGTGATCCATTCGAGCCGCCTCACCCATGCGCAACACATTGAAGTCGTTGTTTTTTTTCGCATTCATGCTGGCGGTTGGCGGCAGTCCGACGCTATGGGCCGCCGACTTGCCGGCGCCGGCAACCACCGCCGCCGCGCCGCTGCCGGTGATTTCGCAAAGCGAACTGCAGGCGCTGCAACAACGCCTCGACGGCCTCAAGCAACAGATTTCCGCAGCGAACAATTACAACCAGCTCGAAGGCCCGCAGGATCGGGTGCAGGCGTTCATTCTGGATGTCGATCGGTTGTCGGCGGCGTTGTTGCCGCAGCAGGCGCAACTGGCAGTGCAGTTGGGGGTGCTGGGGGCCGCGCCGGATGCCGATCTAGCGGAAGAGCAGGCAGACATCGTCGCGCAACGGGCGTCGTTGGCCGAGCAGAAGAGCAAGGTCGACGGCACATTGAAGAGCCTGGCGGCGCTGAAGCAGAGCGCGGCGGATCTGATTACGCAGATCGCCGGGATACGCCGCACACTGCTGGAAAGTGAGCTGACGCTGGGCACTGACAGCGTGCTGAGCCCCAGTTTCTGGTCGCCGCTGGTGAGTCCGAGTGACGATGATCGTCAGCGTCTGCGCTTTTTCGTCGCGCAGGTGCGCGACACTTGGGCCACCGTGTGGGCACCAGGCGAACGCATCTACACCAGTATGTTGATGGCGCTGGCACTGATCATCTGGACCTTCGGCCGCCGGCTGGCCGAACGCGGTCTGACCTGGGTGTGCATTTACCGCATGCCCGAGGGACGTCTGCGCCGCAGTGCGCTGGCGTTCGCCTCGGCGCTGGCGACCATCGCCACCACCGCCATTGCCCTGCAATTACTGTTCTACGCCTGCACCCGTCATCAACCTTTGCCGCCAGTGCTGGAAACCTTCTCCGAAGAGTTCGAAAAAGTCGTGTATGCCTGCGTGCTGCTCACCGGGTTGAGCCGCGCGTTGCTGTCGACCGAACATCCCTCGTGGCGCCTGCCGGCGATTGCCGATTCGGTGGCGCTGGCGCTCAGGCCCTACCCGCGCATCCTGTCCTGCACGTTATTGGTGCTGGTGACGCTGGTGCAGGTGAGCAATGCCACCGGCATGAGCAGCCAGATCGTGATTGCCGGGCGCGGGGTCATTTCGATCGTTGTGCTGGCGATCGTGACGGTCCTGTTGTTGCGCGTCGGCAAGGTGCGCAAGGCGCTGGTCGCGGCCAATGATGCGGCAGCGGCGAACAGTACGTTTGCCGGGGTGATTTACACCCTTGCCAGCGTCTCGATGTTTGTCTCGGCGATTGCCCTGCTCGCCGGCTATGTGTCGCTGGCGCGGTTCATCAGTTATGAGCTGGTGTGGGCGTACATTGTCTTGTCGGGTTTCTACCTGCTGATCCAGTTGATCAAGGACGTCTGCGAGCACGTTTTTTCGCCACGGCACGCCAGCGGTAAAGCGCTCAAACAGTTACTGGGCATCGGTGATCGCCGCCTCGATCAGATCTCGATCCTGCTGTCCGGCTTCAGTCGGGCCGCGCTGATGCTGCTGGCGGTGATCGCCCTGTTTGTCGGTGGCATCGGCACTACGCTCGGGCAACTGGCGAGCAATATCATGGCGATCCTTGGCGGCGCCGGGCTGCGCAAGCTGAACATCGTCCCCGGCCACCTGCTCAATGCCGTGCTGGCGCTGATGATCGGCATCTGGCTGATCCGTGCCCTGAGTCGCTGGCTCGACAACGAGTTCCTGCCCAGGACCGACATGGACCCGGGCATGTGTGCCTCGTTGAGCACGCTGTTTTCCAATATCGGTTACGCCTTCGTGATTCTGCTGACGCTGTCGTCGCTGGGCGTGCAGTGGACTAATCTGGCGTGGATCG
Source organism: Pseudomonas sp. B21-041 (assembly GCF_024748675.1). Lineage (NCBI taxonomy): Bacteria > Pseudomonadati > Pseudomonadota > Gammaproteobacteria > Pseudomonadales > Pseudomonadaceae > Pseudomonas > Pseudomonas sp. B21-041. The sequence continues at coordinate 2,775,242 of NZ_CP087175.1, read as the reverse complement.
TCAGTGCGTTGTCGGTGGGCATCGGCTTCGGTTTGCAAGAGATCGTGAAGAACTTTGTCTCGGGGCTGATTCTGCTCACCGAACGACCGGTGAAGGTCGGCGACTTGATCAGCATCAGTGGTGTGGAAGGCGACATCCGCCGCATCAACGTGCGCGCCACGGAAATCCAGCTCAGCGACCGCTCGATCGTCATCGTGCCCAATTCGCAACTGATCTCGCAGAACCTGCGCAATGTCACCCTGGGCGGCAGCGCGCAAGGCGTGGCGTCACTGGAACTGGTGTTCCCGCTGGATATCGATCCTGAAGAGGTGAAAGACCTGTTGCTCAACACGTATCGGGAGAACGAAACCATCCTCGATAAACCGGCACCGTTCGTGCGCTTCAGCAAATTGTCGCCTGACGGAATTACTTTGACGGTGACCGGGTACGTGGCTAGCCCGAGGATTGTCGGGGTGACCAAAAGTGATTTGCTGTTCGAGATTCTCAAGCGGCTGGGTGCGGCAGAGATTGCGTTGGCGAAACCGCCGGCGAGTGCGTAATGAATCGGTAAGGCTCTGGCATGGAATATTTTCGCTGTCTGAAAAATCGCTTTCGCGAGCAGGCTCGCTCCCACAATTTTTGCGCGGTGAAGGGTTATTCCGGAAGCGCCTAAATGCCTGCTTTTTAGGTCTTTATTGGCGGTCAGACGGCAACCTTATACTCGAGCGGTTTACTCATCGTTCAATAAGGATGTTCCATGCCTCGACGTTTTCTACTGGCGGCGCTGTTCGTCGCCGTCGCCGGTTGTGCCAGCCCTCCTCCTGCGTCCGTTCACACCCATGATCCCGCCAGTTCGACCTTGCAAGGTGATATTTCGCGGCCGGCGCAGGCGCAGTGGATTCGCACCGAGTTGTACTTCTCCGTTGGTTCGATCGATGGCAAGGACGGTGCAGTCAGCCCGGCGCGCTGGCGCGAGTTTCTTGATCAGGAGGTGACGTCGCGATTTCCTGATGGTTTCAGTGTGTTCGATGCTTATGGGCAGTGGCGGGATAAGGGCGCGAAAGAGCCTGAACGCTTGAGCACCAAGGTGATTGTGATCTTGCATGAGAACAGCCCGAAGAATGCGGGCAACATTGAAGCGATTCGCCTGGCTTACAAGCGTATTACGGGGGACTTGTCGGTGCTGCGGTTGTCGCAGCCGGCGGAGGTGTCCTTCTAGAATCAGAAGCCCCTCACCCTAACCCTCTCCCAGAGGGAGAGGGAACCGATCCGGGGATATTGGAGATTTACGCCGACCTGAGCATGGCTCACTGAATCAAAACCGACCTCGACCTGTTTTTCCTTCACTGAATCCATAATCGATTCGGTAAGAAAACATTCAGGTCGGCGTAGCGTTTGAGATCACCTCGGTCAGTCCCCTCTCCCTCCGAAAGAGGGTTAGAGTGAAGGCTTTGAACTAAGCCTACACGTGCCGAAGAAACGGCCTACGCAACAAAGAAATCAAATGTAGGAAAACCATACTTTTGACAGCTATTCCAGAGCAAAAAAAGTCCGTTCCAGTCGAAACCGGAACGGGCTTTTCCCACATTAACGGCCGTTACTTCAGGTCGTCAAAGTGGTCTCGCAGGAACTCGTAAAAGCGAAATGCTTTAAACAATCTCCATACAAGGCTCAGCGTACGCAGCAAAAGCTTCATACGTTTTGGCCTCCAGGGCTGGGGGCCAAACCTCCAGCAAGCTTACCGGATCATGCTTGTCTTCAGCTGGCATGTCATAGCAGCTAGTGAGGCGGCCGGTTGAAAGCCCTCCGAAGTATCATCCCGGCACGGGTGCAAAACCGTGTCAGAGGGAATGAAACCGTTGAGTTGCCAGCCAAACCTCGTCGCTGCTCAGACATGTGAGCGTCAGCATCATAACCCTCAATAGAACGATACATGACCAGGTAATTCATCGGCTTTGTAAAACGTTATTTCTGCCAGTATTGCTCTTTTCAACATTGGATAACGTATGCATCCACCTGATACAGAATATTAATGTTGCGAGGGGACGCAAAGACTCATACCATGAGCACATGTCATAGCAGCTAGTGAAGCAACAAACCTCGGTCGCAAACCAGGGTTTACAAAAAGAACCGCCCCGCAAAGGCGGTTTTTTTCGTCTGTCTTTTTACTGCACCCGACGACGAAAAACAGCTCACAACACCCGCGCCCACGTCTGACTCAGCAGATCCTTGCCAAAGCTGTGAACCGCTTCTTCCTCCACCAACTCAAACCCGGCCTGCTGATAAATCTTGCGTGCAGCCGTCAGGTTGCTGGTCGTCCACAAGGTCATTTTCCGGTAACCCATCTGCCGGGCAAAGCGCAGGCACTCCTCGACCAGACGACTGCCAATGCCCAGACCCCGCGCGCTGGCGTCGACGTAGAGCATGCGCAGTTTGGCGGTAGTCGCGTCCTGGCGGACGATGAACACCGAACCGATGACCTTGCCGTCCTTTTCGGCAATCCAGCAGCGCTCACAGGTGGGGTCGTAATCGCGCAGGTACTTGGCGACCACCTCGGCCACTAGCACCTCGAACTCCGAATTCCAGCCGTATTCGCGGGAATACAGTGCGGTTTGCTGTTGCATCACCGTACCCATGTCACCGGGTTGCGGATCGCGTAATACGTAGGTTGAGTCTCTGTTGCCTTGCAGCAGTGTCTGGATCAGCGTCATGGCGCCGATCAGTTGTTTCTGCTGCGGTTCAGGCAATCGCTCGAGCATGGCGGCGATCTGTTCGCGGGAAGCCTTTTCCAGCGGGACCAGAATTTCGCGCCCGAGGTCGGTGAGGTGCAATTGCGCAGCGCGGCCGTCCGTAGGCGACGGCACTTTCTGGATCAAGCCGTGCTTTTCGAAACCGCTGATGATGCGGCTCATGTAGCCGGCATCGAGGCCGAGCATCTGGCGCAGTTCAGCACTGGTCAGGTCACCGCGCGACGCCAGCTCATACAAAATGCGTAACTCGGTCAGCGAATAGTCGCTTTGCAGCAGATGCTCCTGCAATACACCGATCTGATGGGTGTAGAAGCGGTTGAAACCGCGCACAACGTCGGCTTGCTCGAGGAGATGGCTGCTGGACATGGCAAACGCTCAGTTAATTGCTTAAAGCAACTATATATTTGCCAAAAGCAACCATGTCAACAGAAAGCTATCGGCACTTGGCCAACACCACCTGACAGGTGTCCGGCGTGCCCCCAGAGCGCCCGGCATAGCGGATGCAGTTGCTCATCGACTTCTGCCGGGCCATGTTCAAACTGGAGCCCCAGGCCAGACCGCCCTCACCGACCGAGGGCAAGGCTTTGGCGTAGCAGGCGTCCCCGACGCCGGAAGGCGGATAGTGTTTGCGGCCTGAGCAGCCTGCCGCCAACGCCAGGCTGAGGGCGATCAAGGTGAGTAAAACCCCGCGCGAGCATCGGTTAATCATCGCATTCCACCTGCCGCCAAAGGGCTCGTGACCTGCAGAGTCTAGCCCCCTCATCTGCACAAATCTTCTAAACGTCGATGATCATTGCGCGGTATTTTATGGGGCCGCACCGTTCAATGGCGAACACTGGAGCCTTCGTGGATAAACGCAACTGGATCGAGCTGTCCCAGGATGCCGACACCGGGATTGAATCGATTCGTGCTCATTTTCAGGGGCATGCCTACGATCCACACTGGCATGACAGCTTCCTCGTCGGCGTCACCGAGCAAGGCGTGCAGCAATTCAATTGCCGCCGAGTACGCCATCGCAGTACCCCGGGCAATGTGTTCCTGCTGGAGCCGGGGGAAATCCACGATGGCCAGGCGCCGACCGAGGAAGGTTTTACCTATTCGATGCTCTACCTCGATCCGCACTGGCTGGAGCGTGAAATGCACGCGCTGTTCGAAGACGCACCGTCCGACAGTCAGCCCGGTTTTGCCGACACGCTGAGTCAAGACCCGCGTCTGGCCACAGCGATCAATCACGCTTTCCATGCGTTGCATGACGGCGATCTGCGCATCGTCCGGCAGACCGCCATTGACGGTCTGCTTAGCTCGCTCACGCGTCATCTCGACTGGCGCAAGCGCCAGGTTTTCGATCCGCGCCTGCCGTTGGTGGCGCAACTGGCGCGGGATTATCTGCACGCGCACACATATGAAGATATCGGTCTCGATGATCTCGCGCGGGTCTGCGGGGTGGACCGTTTCCGTCTCAGCCGGGCGTTCAAGTCTGCCTTCGGTCTGGCGCCGCACGCCTACCTGATCCAGTTGCGCCTGGCCAAGGCGCGGCAGTTGCTGGCGCGCGGTGAAACGCCGGCACAAGTCGCCAGCGTGCTCGGTTTTGCCGATCAGAGCCACCTCGGTCGCTGGTTCCGGCGTGCCTATCAACTGACGCCGGCGGATTACCGCAAACGCTGCTCAAACCTTCCAGACTGACGCACGCCGTCTGGCGATCATGGATACCTGTGTTGATTTTCAGGGAATCCCGATCATGGCGTCATTACTGCCCTTTCTGCTGTTTGCTTTCGTTGCCTCGATCACGCCGGGGCCGACCAATATTCTGGTGTTGAGCCACAGTTCGCGCCAAGGCCTGCTCGCCACATTGCCAATCATTTTTGGCGCCTGCGCGGCGGCGGCCCTGATCGTACTGATGGTCGGCCTCGGTGCCGGCGAAACGTTGCTGCGCTACCCGCGTGTGCAGCATGCCATGGCCTGGGGCGGCGTGCTCTGGTTGAGCTGGCTGGCGTGGCAGATCTTTCGCAGCACGCCGCCATCACTGAACCCGGCGGATGCCCAGGAAGAAAGTTTCAGCGTGCTGGGCGCTGCCATGCTGCAACTGGTCAATCCCAAGGTGTGGATGATGGCGGTGGCAGTGGTCAGCGTGTTTGTTGGCGGGGGTGACAAGACTCTGCGGCTGCTGGTGTTGTCACTGGCGTTTTTGCTGGTGTCGCTGCCGTGCATGACGTTCTGGGCATTGCTGGGTGTGGGCAGCGCACGGTTGATGGGTTCGCCACGGGCGTTCAAACGCATGAATGCGGCACTGGCGTTGTTGCTGCTGCTCTCGGCATGGCTGACCGTCCTGGCATAACGCCCCTGCAGGAGCTGCCGAAGGCTGCTTCTACGGAGGAATGGGCTGTCAGCTCAGGCCACGTTCGATGAGGAATGCCGAGATGTAATCGATGAACGCCACCACCTTCGCCGTGGCCCGCCGATGGCTCGGGTACACCGCGAGAATGTGCGGGCCGAAGGTATCCGGGTCGATGTCGTAATCGGCCATGACCCGCACCAGTCGCCCGTCGGCAATGTACGGTGCGGCGCTCCACAGCGGCGTATGCAGCAAACCGCGCCCGGCCAAAGCACTGGCCAGCAGCAAGTCGTAATTGTCGCTGCGCAACCGCGGTGCCGCCGGTTGCGCCAGACTCAAGCGCTGCCCATCGCGCTCGGCCCACCAGAATTCGCGGCTGAGCAATGGGTGCTGATAGAGCAGCCACTCATGCTGCTCAAGGGTTTGCGGAGTCACCGGCAAATCCTTGCGCGCCAGGTACTCCGGACTGCCGCACAGGGCCAGTCGATTGCTACCCACCACCCGCGCAATCAGCCCCGGCAAGTCATCGTGGCCTTCACGCAGCGCCAGGTCATAACCACTTTCCAGCAGGTTGACGAAGGCATCGCACAGATCCACTTGCAGGCTGATCTGCGGGTATTGCTGCAAAAAGCCGTCACACACCTGATCGAGAAACGCCCGCCCATACGCCAGTGGTGCGGTGATTTTCAGGTTGCCGCGCAAGCCGTGCTGTAACTGCTCGATTTCCTCGCTGGCCTCGTCCAGCCGCTGCAACACCAGCCGTGCGGTTTCCAGGTACACCCGGCCGATTTCGGTAAGCAGAATCCGCCGTGTGCTGCGCTCAAACAGGCGTGCACCCAGCTCCGATTCCAGGTGATTGACCGCTTTGGTCAGCGCCGACGGGGTCTTGCCCAACTGCTCGGCGGCGCGGCTGAAACTGCCGAGCTGCGCAGTGACCACGAACATTTTCAATGCACCCAGTTTGTCCATGCTTTTTCCATTCAGGCAAAAACGTTTTTCGTGAGGGAGGCGTTCTGTCGACCGCTGTCAGCCACTAATCTCGCCATCAGACGCAATAACAAGGAAATCTTCAATGAAAAGATTCATCCCGAGTCTGTTGGTAGTCGCTGTAAGTTTTGCCTCGATGGAAGCCATGGCCGCTGCTGATCTGATCCTGCTCAACGGTAAGATTTTCACTGCCGACCGCGCACAACCCAAGGCGCAAGCCCTCGCCGTAGAGAACGGCAAAGTGCTGAAGGTCGGCACCGACGCGCAGATCAAAGCCCTGATCGAATCCGGCACCCAAGTCATCGATCTCAAAGGCAAAGCGCTGATGCCCGGCCTGATCGACAGCCATTCCCACGCGATTTTCGGCGGACTGGAAATGGTCTCGGCGAACATGGAAGACGAAGTCGTCAGCCTCGACGAACTGCAAAAACGCCTGCGCGACTGGCGTGCAGACGGCAAGGCCAAACACGGCGACGTGCTGAGCATTGCCGGCATGAGTTCGGTTTATTGGGCGCAGGCCGAGGCCTTGGGCAAAACCTTCAACCGCGGCGAATGGGCCAGCGTACCGGTGGTGTTTATCGGCAGCGACCACCACACGGCGTGGGCCAACAACGTCATGCTCAAGCGCGCTGGCATCGACGCAGCCATGCTGAAAACCCTGCCCGACGCAGAAAAAGACACCATCGGCAAACTGGCCAACGGTGAGCCGAACGGCTTTGTGGTCGACGCCGGTTGGGACCGGGTCGCCTCGAAGATGCCAGTGCCAAGCCCTACCGACATGTTGAGCGCTGCCAAATCAGCGGTGCGCTACAACAACAGCCTGGGTATCACCGCGTGGATGGACCCTGCCGCCAACGCCGCACCGGGTGAAGCGGTGTTCGCCCTCAAACCGACCGAGAAAACCGTCGGCGTGCTGCCGGCCTATAAAGCCCTGTCGGAAAGCGGCGACATGAGCGTGCACGTCGCGGCGCTGTTGGTGGCCAACCCGAAAAGCCTACCCTCCGACCTCGATACGCTGGACAAGGTGCGCCAGCAATTCCAGGGCATTCCCAACCTGACCCTGCCCGGGATCAAGATCTTCGCCGACGGCGTGATTGAATTCCCGGCACAGAGCGCGGCGATGATCGACCCGTACAGCAACTCGCACAAACAGGGCGAACTGCTGATCGATCCACAACACTTCGGCGAACTGGTCAGCGCCATCGACCAGCGCGGCTGGCTGGTGCACATCCACGCGATCGGCGACCGTGCGGTGCGGGAATCGCTGAACGGCATCGCCCAGGCGCGCAAGGATCGCCAGAGCGGCGTGACCCACTCGATCACTCACCTGCAAATGGTCAACCCGCAAGAGTTCGCCCGCTTCAAACCGCTCAACGTCATCGCCTCGATGCAACTGCTGTGGGCCAGTGCCGACGACTACACCACCGACATGATCAAGCCCTACGTCAGCGCCCTCGCCTTCCGCTATCAGTACCCGGCGCATTCGCTGCTGAAACAGGGCGCGACGATCGCCGGCGCGAGTGACTGGCCGGTGTCGACACCGAATCCGTTCAACGCCATGGCCCAGGCGATTACCCGTGTCGGACCGTTGGGTGTGCTCAATGCCGATGAGCGTCTGGACCGTGAAACCATGTTCTACGCCTACACCGTCAACGCCGCGCGGACCATTGGCCTGGAGAAGCAGATCGGCTCGCTGACGCCGGGCAAGCAGGCTGACTTTATCGTGCTCGACCGCGATGTGTTCAGCGTCGACAACAAGGCCCTGCATGACACCCAGGTTTTGCAGACCTGGTTCGGCGGCCGTCAGGTCTACACCGCCACCCAATAACAACATTGATCCCCCTGTAGGAGCTGCCGAAGGCTGCGATCTTTTGACTTTGATTTTAAAACCAAGATCAAAAGATCGCAGCCTTCGGCAGCTCCTACAGGTTTACCTCCTGCCCCCATAACAATCACAACATCGGGACTTCACATGAAAGCCTTGCCCCTGTTCGCCCTGAGTTTTTTCAGTCTGCTGCCGTTGAGCAGCTTTGCGATCCCTTTAAACGATGACTTTGCGCTGTTGGTGGATCTCACTTTAGCCAGTGATTACCGCACCCGGGGCATCTCGCAAACCCAGAACGACCCTGCCATGCAGGCCGGCCTGACTCTCGCGCACAGCAGCGGTCTGTACCTCGGCGCGTGGAGTTCCAACGTCGATTTCGGCGGTGGCCTGAAAACCCGTCAGGAAGTCGATTACTACGGCGGCTGGCTGTGGCAGGCGACCGAGGAAGTCAGCCTCGATCTGGGCTACATCAAGTACGCCTACCCCAAGGAAAGCCAGTTCAACCAGAGCGAGGTCTACGGGATTCTCGGGGTTTATGGGGTGAAGCTGGCGGCGTATTACTCCAGTGATGCGCCGGGAATTGATAGCAAACAGAGTTCGCTGTACAGCTACATCGGTTATGAAACTGAACTGCCGTACGACTCGGGGTTGAAGCTGCGTTACGGCAATATGGATTTCAAGGATCCGCATTTGTACTCGGCGTCCGGGCAGGCCGAGGACAGCTATCGCGAGTGGGAAGTCAAACTCACCCATAACCTCGCCGGCGTGGTACTGGGCCTGAGCTACATCGACACCGATCTCTCACAAACCCAATGTCTGAGCAATTGGGGTTTCAAAGACGTCTGCACCGCCACCGTCGTCGCCAGCGTCAGCAAATCTTTCTGACCCAGCTCCTACAGGAAATGGGGGTCGAACTTGTTACAGGATGTTTACAAATTTTTTACTAATGCTCTTCTACAGTTACACGCGTAACCGCGTGATGTTCTATTCAAGTAGAGGAATGTTTGACATGGCTTTGGGCAACGGACTGCGCTTACCGTCCATCACGCCTACCCGGCTGGTGCTGCTGTTCTCCCTGGCGCTGGTGGCGTTGTACAACCTGGCGACCTGGGAGGCGCTGGGCACTCTGATCACCCTGCAAGGCGCGCACAAACTGGCGTTTTTCGCCTCGTTCGCGCTGTTTTTGTGGGCCGCGATCACCCTGCTGCTGACACTGGTGTCGTTTCGCTGGACACTGAAACCGGTGCTCACCGTGGTCGCCCTGCTCTCGGCCTGCGCCGCGTATTTCATGAATGAATACGGCATCGCCATCGACACGGTGATGATGCAGAACGTCTTCGAAACCAACCCCGCCGAAGCCACCGCGTTGTTCAGCGGCAAGCTGCTGGCTTACGTGCTGTTGCTCGGTGTATTGCCGGCGGCGTTGATCTGGCGCTGGCCGGTCAGTTATCGGCCGTTCTTTCGCGGTCTGCTCAACAAGATGCTGGTGATCATCGCCTGTGTGCTGGTGATCGCCGCCTCGGTGGGCGCGTTCTATTCGACCTACGCGCCAATCTTCCGCGAAGAAGACAAACTCACCCACTTCATCAACCCGACCAACTACATCTACGCGATCAGCAAGTACACCAAGCAACGCCTGGGCATCAAAAAGCATTTCGTGGTGCAGGCCATCGGCGAAGACGCGGTGATGAGCGCCAAGGCGGCCAGCCGCGAGAAGAAATCGCTGATGGTCTTCGTGGTCGGTGAAACTGCTCGCGCCGATCACTTCTCGCTGAATGGCTACGAGCGCGATACCAATCCCGAACTGAGCAAACTCGACATCCTCAACTTCACTCAGGTGCATTCCTGCGGCACGTCGACGGCGGTCTCGGTGCCGTGCATGTTCTCGATGTTCCCGCGTGAGGATTACAGCGACAAGAAAGGCAAAACCTACGAAGGCCTGCTTGACATTCTCCAGCGTGCCGGCGTGCAAGTGCTGTGGCTCGACAACAACAGCGACTGCAAAGGCACCTGCCTGCGCGTACCGCATCGCGACATTTCGAAGAATCAGCCGGGGCCATTCTGCGACGGCAACAACTGCCTCGACGAGGCGCTGTTGCAAGACCTGCAAAGCTACATCGACAGCCTCAAGGGCCACGCGATCATCGTCCTGCACGCCGACGGCAGCCACGGCCCCGAGTACTACGAGCGGTATCCGAAAGACATGGAGCGCTTCAAACCGATCTGCCACACCAACCAGTTGGGCAGTTGCAGCCGCGATGAACTGGTGAACGTGTACGACAACACGATTCTGTACACCGACCATTTCCTTGCCAAGGTCATCGAACTGCTCAAGCGCAATCAGGACTCACTGGACACGTCGATGGTTTACGTCTCCGATCACGGCGAATCGCTGGGCGAGAACGGGCTGTACCTGCACGCGGCGCCGTATGCGCTGGCGCCGCAAGCGCAGACCCATGTGCCGATGGTGATGTGGTTTGGCAATGGCACGCTCGCCAGTGAAGGGATCGATCGCGGTTGTTTGCAAGGCAAGACCGGGCAGGCGGACCTGAGCCATGACAACCTGTTCCACTCGGTGCTGGGGTTGTTTGATGTGAGGACGTCGGTGTATCAGCCGGGGCTGGATATTTTTCATGGCTGCCGGCCGGCGATGACGGCCACGAATTAACCAAACACTGAAGATCCCTGTGGGAGCTGGCTTGCCAGCGATAAGGCCGGCACATCCGGCATCTGTGTTGACTGACAAGCCGCCATCGCTGGCAAGCCAGCTCCCACAGGGAATGGTGCTCTCAGGAGGTGAGGTTTGCCAGATAGGCCCACGGGTAGATGCCGCGTTGATGGCCATCGCTGAAGATCATTTGCACGCCGTAGCCCTGCGGGTTGAGTTCGATCAGGCGCACGCGATCATCCACCAGTGGTGTCATGCCTTTGAGGCGAAACGCGCGGCATTGCGAGCACGGGCACTGGCGGCGCAGTTCGGCGTGATAGAGCTGTTGTTCGCGGGCGTCCGGCCAGCTCAAGCGCAAGGTGCCTTCGCTTTGCGAATTAGCCATCGACAGCGGGTTCATTGCAACTGACTCAAGGCGATGCGCACGGCTTTGCGCACCTCCGGGTCGCCGTCGTCCTGCGCAGCCTGCAACGCGGCCACGGCGCCGCGATCATGCAGTTCGCCCAAGGCCAGCGCGGCTTCCTTGCGCAGGTTGCTGATGCGATGGCCGAGGGTGTCGATCAGGGCGTCCAGCGCCGGGGCGAAACGCAAACGGCCGAGGCTGCGAGTGGCGCGCAGGCGCACTTGCCAATAATCATCGCTCAAGGCTTCGACGAGCGCGGAACCAGCGTCAATGTGGCCGACCTTGCCCAAGGTCGTCGCGGCTTCTTCGCGTACTTGCCAGGCGTCATCCCGCAAGGCCTGGCGCAGGGCTGGCAACACTTCGGCGCTGGAGGCCAAGCCCAAAGCGCCAGTCGCAGCACGGCGTACTTCGGTGTCGGGGTCAGCGCTGGCCAATCGTGCCAGGGCGGGCAATGCGTCGAGCTGCTTGAGCCAGCCGAGCACGCCCACGGCTTCACGACGAACGCTGGCGTCGGCATCGTTCAGCGCCGAAACCGCTGCCGGCGCGGCTGCGGCGAAACGCAACTCACGCAAGGCACGGAATGCGGCGATACGCACACTGACGTCGGCGTGATCGGTCCACGGCAAAATCACCTGCCCCGCCGCTTCCGTTTTGAGCAAGCTCAGGCTCTGCGCGGCGGCCGATTGCACGGCGGGCGACGTGTCGGTCAAGGCTTCACACAAGGCCTGCACGACGCCCTCATCTTCCCAGGCTTCCAGCAAACGTGCGGCTTCAGCGCGAACCTCTTCGGCGGGATCTTGCCTCAGGCGATCAACCAGCCAGAGCAAGCCATCCGGTTCTTCCAGATCCGCCAGATCAATCAGCGCAATGCGTCGCACACCGGCGTCTTCAGCGGTGAGGCGCGGTTGCAGATCGAGAATGTCCTGGTTATCGGTCACAGCAAATATAGAGGTCATAGGGCAAATCGCGGCAAAGGGTTTTCGGGAGGCAGACCGAGCGGGTTGAGGCGCGGCAGCGGTCGGTCGTTGTCGTGGCGCAGCAGATCGAGGCAGTGGCGTTTGAGTCGGGAGAATTCGGGGCTGGTGACCAGTTCGCTGGTGCGTGGCCGGGCGAAATCCAGGCGCAGGTCTTCGATGATTCGCCCCGGTCGCGCGCTCATCACTAGCAAGCGGTCGGCGAGGAACAGTGCCTCGTCGATGTCGTGAGTGACGAACACCACCGTGGTACGGATACGCGTCCAGATGTCCAGCAGTAGTTCCTGCATGTTCAGACGTGTCAGCGCATCCAGCGCGCCGAACGGCTCGTCCATCAACAGCAGACGCGGGCGGTTGACCAGCACGCGGGCGATCTCCACCCGCTGCTGCATGCCGCCGGAGAGTTGATCGGGCCAGCGTTCGGCAAATCCGTCGAGGCCGACCAGTTTAAGGATGTCATCGGCGGCGCGATGGCGCTCAGCCTTGCCGATGCCACGCATTTTCAGGCCGAAGGCGACGTTGTCACGCACCGTGCGCCACGGAAACAACGTGTGGTGCTGGAACACCATGCCGCGCTGTGGAGACGGCCCGGACACCGCCGCGCCATCGACTTTCAGACTGCCGGCATGAGCACTGAGGTGCCCGGCCAAGGCGCCAAGCAAGGTCGATTTGCCGCAACCAGACGGACCAAGAATGCACACGAACTGGCCCGGTTCAATCTGGCAATCAAGTTCGCGCACGGCTTCGAACGCTTCACGCCCTGCGCCGAGGACGATGGACAACTGGCGAATGTCGATCCGCCCTTCCGGGGTTTGCATCACGCTCATCAGGCTTTTCCTCGCGGTCGATGCCAAGGCGTGAACAACCCGCCCAGGCGTTTGATCAGCAGACTGCTGCCCATGCCCAGCACGCCGATCAGCAACATGCCGACGACGATGTCGGCGTAGTTCTGAATCGTGTAGGACTCCCAGGTGTAATAACCGATGCCGAACTGACCGGAGATCATTTCCGCAGTGACCAGACAGAACCATGAGGTACCCATGCCGATCGCCAGGCCGGTGATGATGCTGGGTGCGGCGCCGGGCAGGATCACTTCCAGCAGGATCGACCGGCGCCCTGCCCCGAGGCTTTTCGCGGAGGCGATCAGACGCGGGTCGACGCCTTCGACGCCGTGCACGGTGTTGAGCAGAATCGGAAACAGCGCGCCGGTGAAGGTGATGAAGACCATCGACAGTTCGGAGGATGGGAACATCAGGATCGCCAGGGGGATCCACGCGACGGCGGGGATTGGGCGCAGGACTTCCAGCGGTGACAGCAGCAGGTCTTCGGCCCACTTCGAACGGCCAATGGCCAGACCGAGAGCAATGCCGATGACTAGCGCCGCGAGGTAGCCGGCGAACACACGGCTGAGGCTGGCGGTCAGGTGCTGGAGCAACTTGCCAGAATCGCCCAAACCGAGCGCCGCTTCGATCACCGCGATGGGTGTCGGCACGTTGGCGAAGGTGACCAGGCCGAGGTTCCAGTGGTGGCTGGCGGCGAGTTGCCAGAACAGCAGGCAGAGCAGCAGTGACGCGGCTCTTGATGTCCAGCGGATGGGTGTTTTCATCGAGCGGGTTTCCGGTTCTGGATCTGTGTGATGACTGATATTTACCCCCTCACCCCAGCCCTCTCCCCCAGGGGCACGAGGGGGAAAGGGAGCCGACCTACGTGCTTTTCAAAACCTGAGTTCGACTCGAAAGGGAGCCGATCTTCGTGCTTTTCAAAACCTGCGTTCGACTCGAAAGGGAGCCGACCTGCGTGCTTTTCAAAACCTGCGTTCGACTCGGTATTTCAGGTCGGCGTAGCGAGTCCAAACACCTCGGTCAGTCCCCTCTCCCTCTGGGAGAGGGCTAGGGTGAGGGGCTTTTGATTTTCTATCAGCGGACAGCAACCGCTTGAGTAGTGGCATCGGCGAAATCGAGAACCTTGCCACCCCGCGCCGACGCATATTGCTGAGCCTGCCCCTTAAGCAAAAACGCACTCAACCGGCCCTTCGCATCACTGGCAAACCACGCCTGCTCAGCCAGCAACTTGATCCCGCTGTCACTGGCCTGTGCATACACGGCACGGATGTTTTTGCCTTCCTGCTTCAACGCCGCCAACGCAGTGAAAGCGGCCTCAGCGGAGGCATAGCGGCGCACTTTGTCCTCACCGCGCACCCAGATTTCCGCGACATGACTGAAGTCAGTAATCGCTTTCCCCGTTGTCGCATCCGTAGCCTTCAGTGGCGTCTGTGCGTAGTTGGCCAGCTGCGCCGTGTAGTCCAGACCCGACGCGTTGAACGCGGCGCGGATGTATTGATCGTCGATGAACGTATTCAGATCGAGGCCACGATCAGCCTTCTTCAACAGCTTCAACGTATCGATGGCCGTACCAACCGCCTGACGATATTCCGGCTTCCAGCTCAAGTCGCGGGTCTGCACGCCGAGTGGGCCGTGGAACAGGTAGTTCACTTCGGCATCGACGCCGGTGACTTTGGCGATCAACTCGCTGTATTTCTCCGGCTCAGCGGCCAATAGTTGATTGGCCTCGATGCTCGCCCGCAAATAGGCGACGACGACTTCCGGGTACTTCTTCGCGTACGCCTGATCCACCAGCGCACCATGGAACGTCGGCGCATTGGCCTGGGCGCCGTCGTAGATCTTGCGGGCGAAGCCCCGGCTCGGAAACAGCTCGGCGAACGGCACGAAATCGGCGTGGGCGTCGATCTTGCCGGCCTGCAACGCCGAGCCGGCGACTTCTGGTGGCTGGGCAATGATGTTGACGTCCTTGAGCGGATCCCAGCCCTGCTCCGCCACCGCGCGCAACAACATGCCGTGGGCGGTGGAGGCGAACGGCACGGAAATGGTCTTGCCCTTGAGTTCGCTCAGCGATTGCACGCCGGACGCACTCGGCACGACGATGCCGTTGCCGCTGCCCTTGATGCTCCCCGACAGTACGCTGATGAACAGGCTGTGCTTGCCGGCAGTTTCGAACGCAACACCGTTGAACGCACCTGGGAAATCGGCCATGGCGCCGAAGTCGAGTTTGCCGGCGACCATCTCGTTGGTCAGCGGCGCGCCGCTGGTGAAGTTCTTCCACTGCACGTCGTACTTCGCGTCTTGGTAAGCGCCGTCGTGGGGCAGATATTTGTCGAGCAGACCGAGTTCACGAATCAACAGACCGCCAGCGGCGCAATTGATGGTGGTGTCCTGGGTGCCGATGGCGATGCGGATGGTTTCGGCCGAGGCCGACAAAGTGAACGAAGCCAGTACCAGACCGGCGATTGCTGCACGCAACATGAGTGTTTCCCCTCGAATCATTTATTTGAGTTCGTCTCCGCCGCGATCAGGGCGCGGTGGGAAACGAGGGGTTTTCGGTGAATCCAGCGTCCGGGGTTCACCGGATGGCTTTGGGTTGTCACAGTTCCAAATGTAGGAGTGAGCCTGCTCGCGATAGCGGTTTTCCAGATGTTGATGTGCTGACTGACACACCGCTATCGCGAGCAGGCTCACTCCTACAGGGGATCGGGTTTCAACGCAGGAGATAGGGGATCTCGACTTTGACGGCACCCGTCGGGCAATCCTTCTCGCACGGCATGCAGTACCAACATTCGTCGAACGCCATGTAGGCCTTCTGCGTCGCCGGGTTGATCGCCAGCAAGTCCATCGGGCAGACATCGACACACACGGTGCAGCCCTTTTCAGCGATGCATTTGTCCTCGTCCACGGTGACGGGGGCGTTGGAGCGGAAGAAGATTTCTTGAGCTTGATAGGCCATGGGTCGGACTCTCTTTCAGTAGTGCATCAAGCGGCAAATGCGCCGACCCGTAAACGGTCGTAAGCCTGCATTTCCTCGGCATCAAGCGGAATGATGTAAGGCTCGACGGCTTTCTTGAAACTGGTCATCTGGCCGTCATCGCCCTTCTTCAAATGGCAATGGCAGAACCATTCACTGTCGTTGCGCTGCGGATGATCAACGCGATAGTGGTACAGACCCCAGCGGCTTTCGGCGCGGAACAACGAGGCGCGAGCGGCCATTTCGGCGCAGTCGCGGATCACGCTGGTTTCCATCGCGCGCATCAGTTCGTGGGCGTTGTTGGCCTTCATCTGCTCGAGATCGCGCTCGATGTCGCTGAAGCGTTGCAGGCCGATCTGCATCTTCTTGGTCACTTTCGGCGGTTGCAGGTAGTCGTTAACGAAACGCCGCAGCTTGTACTCGACCTGCGCCGGCGGCAGTCCATGTTCGCGATCCAGCGGGGCGTAGACCCGGGCCCTTTCCTTTTCGATCTGCGCGGCATCCAGCGCAGAAAACTCGCGGCCGGCGACAAAGTCTGCGGCGTTATGCCCGGCAAACCAGCCGTAGGTGAAGGCGCCGAGCATGTAATTGTGCGGCACAGCGGCCATGTCACCCGCCGAATACAAACCCTTCACCGAGGTCTCGGCGCGTTCGTTGACCCACACACCGGACGCCGAGTGACCGCTGCAAAAACCGATTTCTGAGATGTGCATTTCGACCATTTGCGTGCGGTAATCGGTGCCGCGATTGGCGTGGAATTGACCACGACTCGGGCGCTCATTGCTGTGGAGGATTTCCTCGATGTTCTGGATGGTTTCCTCGGCCAGGTGATCGAGTTTGAGGAAAACCGGGCCGTTGCCGCTCTCCAGTTCCTGGTGGAATTCCCACATCATCTGCCCGCTCCAGTAGTCGCACTCTATGAAGCGTTCACCCTTGTTGTTGGCGGTGTAGCCACCCAGCGGACCGGTCACGTAGGCGCAGGCCGGACCGTTGTAATCCTTGATCAGCGGGTTGATCTGAAAGCACTCGAGGTTGGCCAGTTCGGCGCCGGCGTGATAGGCCATCGCATAGCCGTCGCCGGCGTTGGTCGGGTTCTCGTAGGTGCCCATCAGGTAGCCCGACGAAGGCAGACCGAGTCGCCCGGCAGCGCCACAAGCGAGAATTACTGCCTTGGCCTTGATCACATGGAAATCGGCCGTGCGGCAATCGAAGCCCATCACACCGTTGACGGTGCCCTCCTCGTCAGTCAGCAACCGCGTGCAGACGAGACGATTGGTGATGCTCACCCGCGCACGTTTCAACTGCCGATAGAGGACTTTTTTGATGTCGTGCCCTTCCGGCATCGGCAGCACGTAGGCGCCCATGTGGTGGACTTTTTTCACCGCGTAATCGCCGGTCTCGTCCTTCTCGAACTTCACGCCCCAGCGGTCAAGCTGCTCGATGGTTTCGAAACTGTGGGTGGCGTAGGCGTAAACGGCGGCCTGATTGACGATGCCGTCATTGGCGATGGTGATTTCCTTGGTGTACTGCTCCGGTGTCGAGTGGCCGGGAATGATCGCGTTGTTCAGGCCGTCCATGCCCATGCTGATCGCGCCGCTGCGTTTGACGTTGGCCTTGTCGACCAGCAACACGCGCAAGTCGCGGTTCTTTTCCTTGGCCTTGATCGCGGCCATCGGGCCGGCAGTGCCACCGCCAATGACGACAATGTCGTATTCCTGTTCGAGCACGTTGCGGGTCATGCCTGCTCCCCTTTTTGCCGGTCGATCCGCAGGCGGTACTGGAACGCATCGCCACGGTAGTAAAGGTGTTCGAAGTCCAGCGGTTGGCCTTGCGCGTCGTGGGTCAGACGCTCGATACGCATGATCGGTGAGCCGGCCTCGACGTTCAGCGCCTGGGTCAGATCGCTGTCAGCCAGCACTGCGTCGATGGCCAGATCGGCATGGCCGAGGGCGATGCCGCAGTCGTTTTCAAGGATCAGGAAGATGTCGCGGGTGACCAGATCGGCCTTCTCCAGCCGCTCGCCGACGGCTTTGGGCAGGTAGGTGATTTCCAGCGAGATCGGCTCACGATTGATCAGCCGTACACGTTTGATCTGCGCGACGATCTCGCCCTCAGCGACTTGCAAACGCTCGGCGACGCGCTTGTCGGCCGGGATGAATTTGAAGCTGCGCAGGCGGTTGATCACCTCATAGCCACGGCCGGTCATCGACTCGGCGAGGCCTTGCAGGCTGCTGACGTTCTGAAAGGTTTTCGGTTTGGCGACGAAGGTGCCTTTGCCGTGGATCTTGAAGATCAGCCCTTCCTTTTGCAGATCGCCCAGCGCCTGGCGCACGGTGATGCGGCTGACTTTGAACAACGCACCGAGTTCGCTTTCGGAGGGCATCTGGCTGTCTTGCGGGTATTCGCCGTCGAGAATCCGCGCACGGAGGACGTCGCGCAGTTGGGTGTGCAGCGGGACGCTGCTAAGGGAGAGAACGTTATCGGTCATCACGGGATCACTTGTTATAACGAGTTATGACGTGATCTTAGAGTTGTTATGACAAGGTGAGAAATATTGTTTGGGCATAACCTTAGATGCATGACACACGCGATTCCCTGTGGGAGCTGGCTTGCCAGCGATGGCGTTCTGTCAGCCAACTGATTGGCTATCTGAACCACCGCTATCGCTGGCAAGCCAGCTCCCACAGGGGATGGTGTAAGACTGGAGGTCAGTGGCGTTTGAGGATCTGGTCCATGACCCAGTCGGTCTTGAGCGCTTGTTCGGCGACGGCGGGATGTTGTGAATCACCACGAATGTGCGCATTCATGCCCAGCACGTGATGCCACTGAATATGTTCGTGATGAGGGATTTCCAGGCTGATGATTTCATCGGTATGCAACTGCACGGGATGTTCATCGAACACGGAAAAAATGATCCGCCCGAGACTGCCGATGATCTCGACGCGATCCTCGCGCCTATCCGCGACAAAGCTCCAGCAGCCCATGCCCAGCGCGCCTGACGCGAAACGCCAACTGGCGCTGACGGCATCTTCCGCTGCATATAACCCTGCCTGATGCGCGGTGAATCCGGCGACGTCAACAATGTCACCGAGCAGATACTGAAACAGATCAAAGCCATGACTGGCCAGATCGGCAAAGTAACCGCCACCGGCCACCGCCGGATCTGTGCGCCAATTGCTGCGACCGTCCAGATCCGCCGGCGAAGGCGCCTTGGTCAGCGTCCAGCTCAGATGCCGCACGTCACCGATGCGCCCCTCCTCCAGCCATTGCCGCACCTGCGCAAAACGCGGCAATGAGCGACGATAGTAGGCAACGAACAAATGCAAACCGGCATCGGCAAACGCCTGCTGCATCTCGCGACTTTGCCCGGCATGCAGCGCCATGGGTTTTTCCACGCAGCAATGTTTGCCCGCAGCGGCAACTTTGAGGCTGTAGGCGTGGTGGCTGTCGGGCGGTGTGGCGATGTACACCGCGTCCACCTCGGGATCGTTGATCAGCGCATCGACGTCGGTGTAAACCCGCTCGATGCCGTGGCGCGCGGCATAGTCAGTCACGGCCTCAAGGCGTCGGCCCATCACCGCCACCAACGCCGAACCGGGCGCCTTGTAGAAGGCCGGGCCGCTCTTGCGTTCAGCGACGCTGCCGCAACCGATCATGCCCCAGCGCACCACGTTCATGTCTCTTCCTTTAGCCGATGCGCAAGGCGCGCAGATCGAGGTGACCGTCCTTCAGCGGCGGGCACCAGTAATAGCCGCCAGTGATCGGCCGGCTGATGCGATACAGACCATCGGTGATGCCGTCTTCCAGGCCGCTCATACGGCGCAGTTGTGCTTCGAAGGCATCCAGCGAGAAGCCGAAAGCGAGGAACATCAGGCCGGCACGATCACCTTCGATCCACGGCATCGAGCGACGCACAACGAACGCTTCCGGCGCGAAGCTTTCCTGCGCGGTGCGTTTGACGTGGGCGGAGACTGGCGCGTCGTCGATCTCTTCGTTGTCACTGAGGCGACGGCCCATGATGTTGTCTTTGTCGTCGGCCGAAAGCTTGTGGAAACCCTTGAGGTCATGCTGCCACTGCTGGATCGCGGCGAAGCTGCCACCGACCATGCCGTCGGTGCCTGCGCTTTGCAGGGCGGCAGCGATGGCGGCTTCGTCGTGGGGGTTTTCGGTGCCGTCTTCATAGCCGGTCAGGTCGTGGCCGTCCTTGTGGCGGAAGGCTTCCTGCATCTCGACCAGACGCAGGGCTGGTGCCAGTGCGGCTTCGAGAGCGTTGCAGCGGTTGAGCAGTTCACCACGGTCGACGCCGTGCAGCCACACCCACAGCGCGTGCTGGGTTGACGGGTTCTCGACGCCAACGCCGGTCAGCGCCGGGAAGCTGCGCAGGCCGTCAATCTGCATGTTGAGCGCCTTAGCCAGGGATTCACCAAAACCGACCACCGCCGACTTGCCGTCCACCTGATTGAGCAGGCTGTCGAGCGCCTGCGGCAGGGCTTCAACCGACTCAAGGGCGAAAAACAGGTGACGCGCTTGCGCAGGAACAGGGGTGGCGAGAATGCCCGGCTGGTAGTAACTCATGTGAACTCCTTGGGAAAGTGCGCGGGAGTTTACCTGTGGCCGGAGGGTTTGTGGGGGTTTGGATGGAGTCAAAAGCCCCTCACCCTAGCCCTCTCCCGGGGGGAGAGGGAATTGATTGGGGGATATTAAAGATCTACACCGACTTGAACGTGCTGTACCGAATCCATAATCGACAAAAATCTTTCAGGTCGATGTAACTCGCAAGACGCCTCGGTCGGCTCCCTCTCCCTCCGGGAGAGGGCTGCAGTGAGGGGATGTTCGAGGTAAGACACTGAATTGAGCGTGCATCGGTGAATCCATAATCGACAAAGACCTTTCAGGTCGATGTAAGACGCAAGACACCTCGGTCGGCCCCCTCTCCCTCCGGGAGAGGGCTGGGGTGAGGGTGTGCGTCATTACGCCAAGCGCTAGGGCTCAACCCCGTCCAACGCTTGAACGCCCGGCGAAAACTGCGCACATCGCTGTAGCCGACTTCCTCGGTAATCCGCTCAATCGGCATATCAGGATTGGCCAGCAAACTCAGGGTCCGCGCCTGCCGCACCTGCTCCAGCAACGCCTCGAACGTCAGCGCATGCTCAGTCAAACGCCGGCGCAACGTACGGCTGCTCATATTCAAATCGCCAGCAATCTTTTCGATGTGACTGCCGCTACTCAAATCCCGGGCAATCGCCCGTTCCACAGCCTGAATCAAATCAAGTTTCTGATGCACCTGCGCCGCTTCCAGCTCCAGCAATGCCACCGCCTGACGCAACGCCAGCGAATGATGATTGGGCAGATTCACGTCCAGCCATTGCGCATCGATCAGCATGCGGTTGTGCAGGCAACCGAAGCGCACGTCCGGCCCGAGCAGGCGCTGGTATTCGCTGAGGTAATCCGGTGCGGCATGCACAAATTCCACGGCAATCGCCTTGAACTCACCCCCCACCAGCGCGCGGCCATACACCAGCAAACTGGCGAAGAACTCCTCGACCGCAAACACCTGCACATCGGCAAATGGCAGACGACATTCAGCATCGAGATGCACCTGAGCGCCGACCACATCAACACTGGACACCACAATCCCGCCCGAGGTGTGTTGATGACGAATGCCTAGCGCAAAGGCATCACGCAAGGTCTTGCACAGCGACAACACATGCCCAAGCAGACCCAAAGTACCGAGTACGTTCTGCGCGCCGACCCACAATCCCAACCCCTGATTGGGCAGCACTTTGAGCGCGCGCTGAATCATCGCCACGGCTTGGCGATAGGAAATCCGCTGCGCCGGATCCTGCAGATCCTCAAGGGTGAAACCCAGCCCACGGCACAGGCTCTGGGAATCGATTCCTCTGTTCTGCACGACTTCGGCGAGGGTTTGCAGGAGGAACGGCGAGACCAGCGCCAGTTCAAAGGTCGGGTCTTGGACTTTTACGTTCATGGGGGCTGACATTCCGGATCACGCTTGATTGTTATTTTTGTAACCGGTTATGTCGAAGGAAGTTAGCACAAGGTTTACGGACTGTCCGCAGATGCCCCCCTCGGTGTCCGCCAATACCCTGCCCCAACGTACGCCAAACGCTTATTTCTAGCGTACCGGCGCTCCGAGCGACCGGTACCAGGTCCCAATCACAATAATAATGAGGACAGTCATGAGCCAGAACCGTGCAACATCCTTCTTGCCGCTCGCCCTTTTCATCGCAGGTTGCACCCTGACGTTGCCCGCCCTGGCCACCGAAGCCGGGGTCGACAACATCGGCACCGGCACCGACGGCTTCTTCATGCTGCCGCTGGAAGTCGACAGCCTTCCGCAGAACATGGTCGCGTTCAATCTCTACTACAACCATTACAAGTCGACAAAGCTCAACATCAGTTCGCTGGGCGGCAAGGTACCGAAGGTCGAAATCGAATCCACTGCGGTGATTCCGCGTCTCGATTATTTAAGCCCCGTGCGCGTGTTCGGCGGGCGTCTGGCCGGTTACATCGCCCAGCCGTGGTTGAAGCAGGAAGTCTCGGTGTTCGGCTTGAGCGACACCCGCGAAGGCATGGGCGATACCACCATCGCGCCGATCATTCTGTGGGACATGGGCAAAAACCTGACCCTCGGCGCCGCCGTGGAAATCACCGTGCCCACCGGCGAATACAGCGTCGATCGACTGGCCAACACCAGCAACAATTTCTACACCTACAAGCCGCTGTTCTCGTTCACCTGGTTGCCGACTGAACGCACCGAAGTCTCGATGAAGACCACCTACAGCTTCAATGATAAGAACAAGGACACTGACTACAAGTCCGGGCAGATCTTCCACTTCGATTATTCGGCCAGCTACAAGATCACCGACGACCTGATGCTCGGCGTCAACGGCTACTTCCTCAAGCAGACCACCGACGACAAACAGTTCGGCCACACCGTGCAGTTTGCCGGGCAGGACGTCGATGATGGTGTGCGCGGCAAGGTGTTCGCGATTGGCCCGGCGCTGCACTTTACCTTTCTCAAGTACGCCAGTGCGGAGATTCGCTGGGCCAAGGAATTTGACGTGGAGAACCGGCCGGAGGGGGAAATGTTGTGGGCGAAGGTGAGTATTCCCTATGCGTTCTGAGTGTATTTGTAGGAAACAACACCCGGTTTTGTAGCCTGAAAACCTGAAAAACGCATGGGTGGAATACGCCTACAGCGGCGGTCGAGATTACCGGACAACAGGGGGAAACGTCTGGCAGATTTAAAGGGTGCGCTTGCAGATACTGGGCTCCGTTATCCCATGGTTGCTCAAGGGTTCATGGGGTGCATCATCAGCCAGTGACGACAACGGGCCGTTCCCCCCTTAGACTGCTTGACATTGATCACGGAGGTCATATGAGCATATTGCTTTCCCCGTTTTATTCTGAGTTCGAATCCGAAGAAGAGGCAGAGAGCTACGATCGCTGGTTTCGTGCCAAGGTGCAGGCTGCACTGGATGATCCTCGCCCAGGCATTCCCCATGAGGAAGCCATGGTGCGGCTCGACCAACTATTAGAAGAGAAACGCAAGAATCGACACACTGCCGCTTGAATGGAGTGATCAAGCTCTGGACGATCTGGCTGACATTATCGATTACATTGAACAATACAATTCCAACGCTTCAGCGGCTCTGCAGCGCAAAGTGGGTGCAGCAACGCAAAGGCTTTCATCAATTCCCTATGGTTACAGATCCGGTCGAGTACCAGGCACTCGGGAAATGGTGGTCAATCCAAACTATCTACTGGTCTATCGAGTGAACGGGCGCATCAAAATCCTGACGTTAGTCCACACCCGACAACAATACCCACGAACCTCATAAATATAAAAAAAGGGCGACCAACCGGCCGCCCAAACGTACTACACGAGAGTCTTTTACAACGTCAGTTGCCCGCGCTCCTCCTCGGTCAACTGCTGTTTCGCCTGTTCATCCAGCGCCCCGGCGCCCAACACCTGCACCGGACTGTTCGGGTTGTAACCCGGGGCCGGTGCACGGCTAGCGCCATCGCGGGACGGTGCGAGCTGCTCGTTGCCGAAGCTCAACACCTGCACGGTAAACACCGACGCCTGATTCTGTCGCGAAGCCGCCTGCTGCTGACGCGCCACGTCTTCCGCCGCTTGGGTGGCCGACGATGCCGCCGAACTGGCCGAAGTAATCGCCCCGGTATTCACCGCCGACACCACCGGCACACCCGTCGCCTTGCCCTGCACCGAAATGTTCGCGGCGTTGACCACCGTCAGCGCGGCGATGTTGACGTTGCCCGACACGCGAATCCCCGCCTCGCCCGCATCGATGGTGCCCAGCGGCGCGATCAGGTCGATGTCGCCCGGCGCTACTTCGGCAATCGGGTTGAGCGTGGCGATACCGGCGCCGGTGCTCGGCACCGACGGCGACAGGGTCACGTTGCCCCAAGTGTCGTACACGCGTTTCGGCGGGGTGTAGACCACCGTGGTTTTCGAGCCACGACCGGCGTTGATATCGCCCTCGGCGGACCAGCCGAGAATCGAGCCGCCGAAGGTGGTCATGATCCGGCTCTGGCCGAGCAAAATGCTGCCCTGCGAATAGAGCTGAATATTGCCCGAACCCTGGGTGATGATCCCCGCTGTCGATGGCGGCGCCGCGCCTTCGATGCCGAACACCTGACCGCCGCCCGGCGTGAGCATCTGGATGTCGCCGCCGAACAGGGTCTTGACCCCTGCCCCGCCGTACAGAGTGATGTCGCCGTCGTAACGGATCGGATTGCCCGCCACATCAGTGGTCGGGAACAACGCAGCGATGGCGTTGCGACCGCGCAGATAACTGCCAGTACGCGGGCCATCGACATCGTTGTATTCCAGGCCACCGGCACGCAGTTCGGCGAAGTACACCTGGCGGGCGAAGATCGCCTGCTCGGCACTCGGCAGTGCGGCGTAGAACGCTTGCGCCTGCTCCGCGTTGCCGCTGAAGCCATAGCCGAGGGTCAGCCAGCTCTGCAGTTCGTCCAGGTACGTCTTGACCACTTTGCCCGGTTGGCCGTTGAGGGAAGCGTTCGGATCGGCCAGGTTCTGCGCGTTAAGGTAACGCGCAATGAATCGCGTGTAGTCCGGCCCCTGCACTCCTGCGCCGGCCTGCAACACGATGCTTGCCCCCGATCGGCTGTCTCCCGCCGTGATCGGTCCGAGGCTGGTAATAGCGGCCTGATTCTCCATCAGGATGTTGCGCCCGGCATTGACATCCAAAAGGCCCGGGCCGGCGATATCGAAGCTGCTGTAGAGAATGTCGCGCCCGGCAGATACGCGCGAGACATCCCGCGGGTCGTTGTGAATGAACAGGTTGCCGGTCGAACTGACGTTTTGTCGGGTTCCGCCCAATTCCTCATTCGGCGCGATTGTCGGCTGCCCCAGGAAAGTACCGGACGCGACGATATCGCGACCGGCCATCATCCACACCGGCCCCGCCGCCTCATACCAGGTACGAGCGGACGGGGAAAAACTCAGCGTTTCGCCGCTGCGTAAACCGACCAGATCACCAGTCAAGGCATAGAAACGCGCCGGGCCCTGTACATCGCTTAACCCCGAGAAGGTGTCGGCGCCAAAGGCAAACAGCGGATAACGCAGGTTTCCCTTCGGGATCACACCATCGGGGCTGTAGTTGCTGACCAACGGCACGTTCGCGCTGGCTCCGTATCCCGAGAAGGCAGGCGCAAAGGGGGTCGCAATGGCTGCCGGGCTCGCGCCGGACTGATTGATCGCATAACCGCCGGCGTAGATGGAGTCACCGGCCAGCAACGACAGTTGCCCGTTTGTCGAAGGCGCCAGCAATAACGAGTACCCCACCGCCGGAAACAGATTGCTTGATGCACCGAAAGCGGCCGACGGTCCCGCATAGATGGAACCCTGGCCTGCAACGGCCCGAAGAATCGAGGGGTATACAAAGCGACCATCAGTCGGCGAGCTGTTCATTCCACTTACGGTTTGAGACGACGTCGTGATGACTTCAGCCATCTGTGTGCTCGGTGTGAGATTGCCTCCGGCGGAAAACAGATCGATGGCCGTGTGCCCGGTCCACAACGAGAAGCCGCTCAGTCCACCACCCGCATGGACCTCGCCATTGTCAGTGGTGAACGGCGTGGAGTTCTGCAGCCTGACCCGACCCGGATCCGCCGCGCCCCCTATCACCAGGTCGCCGCGTGTGCTGATGCGCATCCCCGAATCACCCGGTATCAAGACCACGCCACCGCCGGCCGCTCCGGTGCTGGCACTGAACAAATCGTAGGCTCTGGTTTCCCGGGCGTCCTGCTGGAATTGCTCGACGCCATATTGCAGGTTGATCGCACCCGCAGCAGCGCCGGTCAGCTGTGCCGCACCCCGTAGATTGATCAGGGCGCCTTGAAGGTCGTGTCGCGGCGGTGTCGTGCCGTTCTGCCCCGACCTCGCCTGCAATGACGGATTGAGCATGCCGCCAAGACGAATGTCCATGTCGCCACCGCCGGTCAACTGCAGGCTACCGTCAGCGCCAACGCGGCCGGTGCTGCCCACTGCCACGATCAGTCCCTGACTGCGGGGGTTAAGCAACTGATCGCCTATGGCCCTGAGCATGCCTGCATCCGCGCCAGCGCGCAGGCTGATATTGCCGCCGCCCAACGTGCCGAAGCCGGTGAACCCGACCAGGTACGACCCGGTGTCGGTGCTCTGGTCCGGCAAGGGCTGCGTGGCGTAGCTGCCGAAGTTGATCCACCAGGCCGTAGGAAGATCCGCCTTTGCGTCGCCCTGACGCCAGAGCCAGTTGCCCACAGCAACGCTGGGGACCTGTTCACGCAGTGGCGCGTTCATTGCGTAGCTGCGCCGCCCGAGCGTGTCCCCCGACACCGAACCACCGGCACCGATCGTCAGGTTGCCGCCCATCTGCGGATACCACGCCTGATACAGGCTTTCTGAACCGCCATTGACCCATTTTTCGTAAGCGCTGCCGGCGCTGCCCAGTACCGATCCATCGTCAGACAGGCGGCCGCGGGCCTGGTTGAAACGTGAATCGACATCGCTGGACTGAGTGCCCGCCGTATAAACGCCGAACGGTGAGTCCATGCGCAGATTGCCCGCAGCCATCAAATCCAGATCGCCAGTACCGGTGCGCAGCACGCTGAACATCTGCGAGTGGGGATTGGCGGTTATCCCGCCCTTGTTGGCCAGGCAGTTCCCCGGATCGATGTCGCACCAGAACAGATCGTCGTCACTGACCGGGGTTCCGGCGGGTATGCCCATCATGTTGCCATCCGCCCACAGGAACTTGGCCGGTGGGAGACAGACCCCGGGAATCAGATCGCACCAGAAACTGTCCTCATCGCTGACGACGCTGCCCGCCGGATACCCCAACGGGTTATCCGCCGACCAGGTGCTGTCGAGCTTTTTCTCGGTGACGATAATCCCGAGGTGAGTGTCTGCCAGCCGTAAGTCACCGCCACTGGTGACGGGTTTCACCACACGACTGTCAGCGGCTTCCAGGTCGGCACCTGCAACTATCCGCATCGACCACGATGCGCTGCCCGACGGCAACATGCTCGCGATCGCCCAGTTCGCGCCCTGGCGTGTACCGTTCAATGAACGAAGTTCGATAAAGGGTGTGTCGGCAGCCAGCACCACATCGGTCATGGACGGAATCAGGGAGCCGCGCAGCAGCGCCAGCGACCCACTCAACTTCGCCCCCACCGCACGCTGTTGGTCATCCAGAACACTGGGCAGCGGCACGCCTTTTGGCCAGAGCATGGCCTGCATCCCGGTAGCCTGAGCGAGTCGGGTCCCGGCGCCCAGGCGGCTGCCGGCCGGCAATATCACACTGTCATTGAGCAGCGTTCCGGCGCCATACAGCAGGTTACCGGAGGCATCGTGTACGGCTGCGCTCAACACGGTGCCGGCCGGCAACGTGTAGGGGCCGGCGAGCACGCCCTCGGTGGGCAACA
This sequence comes from Pseudomonas sp. B21-041, assembly GCF_024748675.1. NCBI lineage: Bacteria > Pseudomonadati > Pseudomonadota > Gammaproteobacteria > Pseudomonadales > Pseudomonadaceae > Pseudomonas > Pseudomonas sp. B21-041. Next base: position 2,747,529 of record NZ_CP087175.1, on the reverse strand, counting down.
GCGTACCGCTGGCGAGGACGGCGGCCTGGATCGGCAAGTCATAGTTCAGCTTGACGCCCGCTGGGAACAACGTGCCCTCGGCCAGCGTCACGCCCGCCCCCGGCACAATCAGATCGCCGCCAAACGGCTGGACGCCCGGCAGCAGTTTCCATCCCGCATCGTCCACGGTTTCCGGTGGCGGCGCGAAGCCATCGTTGATGCTGCCGTAGATGTCCAGGTCACCCCCGGCTCGAATCACCAGGCTCCCCGCCTCGCCAGAACCGTAGAGCGAAGTTTTGCCGGTGTTCGGGTTGAGACTGGCGTAGCGATAGCCGGACAAGTCCAGATCGCCCTGCACCACCATATCGCCGTCGGCGGTTTTACTCGCAATCTCTACACCTGGTCGCAAATGGAAGGCATCGGCATACCCCGCATTGTTCAACCCTGCCAGTTTGCGCTGCAACAGATCAGCGTTGCCCAAGGCTGCGTTGATGAACAGGTCGTTGTCACCGTGGATGCGGTTCAGGTAAGCCTGGTCGATGATTTGATAAGGCCGACCGCTGGCCGCCGGATCTACCCCGTCGGCGGCATCGGTATAGCGGCGCACGGCATTGAGCCCGATGGACCGCGCACCCTGGATGATCAACGCGCCACGGGCATCGATGGCGATGTCATCGGCGCCCAGTCGCGGTGCGTTCAGTTCCAGTGTGCCGCGCAGGCGACCGTCATTCTGACCCGCCAGGGTGCCGACTGCCGCGTCCGTGCCATGGCGCAGGTCTATCCGTGCACCGGGAGCGAGGGTCAGCAGGCCGTCGCCGGAGCTGAGCTCGACCATGGCCCGGTTGGGCGCGTCGATAATCTTGCCGTAACTGTCGACCCGCAGTACCCGACCGTGAGCATCCAGTACCGCGCCGCCCGCCACATTCAGGCCATGGGCGGCCGACAGGCGAATATTGCCGACACGTTCGCCGCTGGCATCGACCAGGCCGTTCACCGTCAGGCTGCCGTTGTCCACCGATACCGAGACCTCGCCCGCCTTGAGGCCATCGCCGATCACCAGGTCGCCCTGTTTGAACTGGAAGCTGCGACTGCCGAAGACTTGCCCGGCGTTCAAGCGTTGGTTGAGCGCAGCAAACTGTTCATTCAGCGCTCCACCCAGGTGTTGCGCGCGTATGTCCACGCCAGCGGATTTGTAGGGTACCCACGTGCCGCCGGCATCGTAATGCCCTGTACTGCTGCCACGGATTTCGCCTTGCAGATCGACCTCGCCCGCGGTGTCTGACAGTGCCACGACACTCAGATTGCCGGCCTGATTGTTCTGCGCTGACAGATCGATGCGCGAGCCGGCCGCCTGACGAATATTGCCGTCGCGGCTGTACAACGCCACGTCGCCGCCCCAGCTGTACTGATTGATATCGTTGAATGGCAGGGTGCGGCCCGCCAAGTCTAGGGTAGCCCCGCTCGTCAGGGTCAGATCGCCCTCGGCCTTGACCTGCAATTTGCCGCTGGCCAGCGCAATCCGGCCGTCGAGCACCACATTACGCCCCTCCAGCGTCAGTTCGGCACCCAGTGCATCGGCGGGCGCCACCCCGGTCGGCCCGCTCAATACCAGACTGCCGCCGGCCTTGAGCGCATTCACCGAGCCGCCCTCCCCGGTCAGCAGAGGTGTGCGCAGGTTCAGGTTGCCGCCGCTGTAGAGATAACCCTTGATCGGGTCGTAAGCCCCCTGCGTTTCATAAACCGCGAGGCTGCCCTTGTGGTTGGCGGTAATGCGGTCACTGGCGTTGAGGTTGACGTTGGCAAAGCCCAGCGCAAGACGAGCGTTCTGATCCAGGCCGTTGGGTTGGGAATAAGGGCCGTAGCCAAAATCGATGCGCTGAGCCTCGATGTTCAGCGTGCCGTGCCCGGTGCCCGCACCGCCGCTGGCCACGGCCCCGGGCGCCTGAGTGGTGCCGTTCCAGATCAGGTTGGCCGTGCGGATGGTCGCCACGTCGCTCGTATCCCCCAGGCCGTAGATGGCCGGGGTCGTGATCATCAGATTCTGCAACCTGCTGCGCCCGGTCTGAGGATCCAGAGTGTCCAGCGCGACGCTGCCGTAGAAGTTGAACGCGTCGCGAGTGGTCAGGCTGAGCGTTTCCAGGGCTGGCGCAGCAAACTGAGTATCGCCGCGCAGCAACCGGTCCAGCACGCCCTGATTCAACGTCAGGCCGGCAGGCAGGCGACCGACCGCCGCCAGTGTTTCAGTGGTACCGATGTTGACCGCACCCACAGCCAATGCCAAGTGACGGGTGCCGAAACGCACCGCTTCGGCCAGTTCGAACTGATTGTTGGTGGCCGCCGTAATGCTGCCATTCGAATAAAGCATCGCCGGATTGGCGCATGCCTGGCGATCGCAGGTACCGATGCGGATGCTGCCAGACGCAGTGCTGACGTTGACCTCTGGCGCCAGCACATTCGTCCAGCCGTTGGACACCACCAGCAGACTCGCGGCGCCGGGCTGATAGACGAAACCGCTCGAGGAGTCGTACGGCACCTCGCCGCGTCCCAGAGAGTTGACGCCGGCACCGGCCTCGACCGTGATGGCACCGTCCCCACTGTTGGTCCAGAGCAGCACTTCGGGTGCTGAAAGCAGCGCACCTTCACGCAAGGTGATGTTGTAGGTACTGCCCGTGAAACTGACGATGTTACCGGCCGTGCCGTAATTCACCGTCGGGGTCGCACCGATCGCCAGACGAGAAGCGCCCAGCCGGTTGAGCGTATCGGCATTCAGCGAGACGCCGGCAAAGCCTTTCGTGGCTGACTGCCCGGTGGCGAGAATCTCAAAGCTGTCGCCACTGCCGCCACGAATCACCGCCGTCCCGGCCACGCCTCCCTTGGCGGCTGCGAAGGCGATCCGGCCGTTGAAGTCCAGTGCGGTATCCTGCTTGCCCCCCGCGATGACAAACAGGTTAAGCGCTTTAGCGTCCATGGGCGCCAGCGCACGCGGAACACCCCGGCGCGCCGCATCGCTGACGATGAACTGCTCCAGAGTGGTTTCGTTGTATTGCGAGTAACGCCGCAACACATCCGCCGATGTCACGATGACCTGGCTGGCGAGGTTGTCCCGCACACCGGTATTGGCAATCGACATCCGCGCACTGCTTGTCCACGAGCCGTTGCGCATTGCAACCGCGCCGTTGGTGGCGCCCGGGGCGGCCTGGCCGTTCACTTCCACCCGGAACGCGCCCGGCAGCAACGTGAAGGTGGAAGGCAACAATGTATAAGTGCCTGCCGCCAACCCTGGCACGCCGCTGCCCAGGGTGATCTGCTGACCGATGCGCGGATCGACCGCTCCCGCTTCCCCCAGTATCGGTGCGTATGCACTCTGATCGCCCGGGACAATGGCGTACACCGGGTTGCTGGCCAGCCCCGGCAGACTGAACGTTCCATCGCTGGCATTACGCACCAGTGGACTGAACCGCGCATCGGTGGAGCCACCGCGACCGGAGACAAACCCGGCACCGCGCAAATCTCCGCCGCCCGACAGGTCGATCAACGCGCCGGACTGCACATCCACGTACTGCGAGCGCAGGCTCACCCCGGCGCTGTCGCCACTGATGCCTTTCAATATGATCGGCGCGCCGTTGTAAAGGTATTCGATACCGTCGGTGGTGCCGCCATAAGGCATCACCAGACCGGCCGCACTGACCGACGTCGTACTCCCGGGCAGCAGGCGCAGTTCCTGGGTTTTGGTCAGCAGATCACCCAGACTGATGACGCCCAGAGGCGCACGCAGAACACCGCCCTGATCGATCCGGCTGGCGCTCATCGCCAGCGTGCCAAACACCGAGTACGGCAGCGCTGTCGGCGCCGGACCCTGGCCAGTGATGCGCAATGTCCGATGGGTATCGGCGAGAGAACTCTGACTCTGATAGCCGACCCGGACTTCGGCCGAGACCCCGCTCGCAGGGTAGATCTGCGCGGCGCGCAGATTCAGGTCCCCCGGTGTCCACAACTCTGACTTCACCTGGCCACTGGTGGGCGCAAGAAACCGCACGTCCCCGGTGCTGGTCAGCGATACCTGGTCAAAGCCGCGACGGCTGACTTCAACCGGGGCGTCGTTGTTCTGCAAGATCGACCCTTGCGCGCCGAACGACAGGCTGTTGGCAATATCCAGTACGTTGGCATTGACGTTGAACTGCGCCGGCGAAACTTGCGCAGTCGGACTGTTCAGGACCCGGGGACGAATGGTGCCCACCACACCGTAATAAGTCCCCACACCGGACAGCCGCACCGAAGGCGCTGATAGATTGACCCGCGTCGAGTCGCTGGAAGTCTGCGCCAGGGACAAGGCCCCAGCATAGAGATTCAGACTCTGATTCATGTGCAGGTCGACGTCGCCGTCAAATGACAAGAGGCCGTTGCTGAACACGCTCAGATTGTCGAATCCGCCCGACATCAACGTATCGGTGCTCAGGCGGGCATGCCCGTAACGAAGAGTGTTCGCGGCGTCACCGGGCTTGAGGTCCACGGGCAACACTGCATCGCCCGGTCCGTGACCAATGACGATTTCCCGAGCTCGCAGAACCTCGGCACCCGCCTTCTGCGTAGCGTACAGCGGGGTCTCCAGAGCTACCTCCAGCCGTCCGCCGGCAGCACCGCTGCCACCTGAAGCGGCGCGCAATTGACCATTGATCCACAGGCCGTTATACGAACTCAGGCTGATACGTCCGCCATCCGAGGCAACGCGGGTCGGACCCTGCCCGGAGATGTCCAGCACGGCCTGCGTCCCGGAGGCATCCAGACGTGCACCTTCGCGCACAATCAGAAATGCATCGGCCGCCGTCGCCGTCGCACGCTTGGGATCGATTTCGCCGCCGATGATAATGCTGCCGCCCTTGTCGACCTGACCGTAGACCCGACCCGACGCATCGACCGCCGTGTGGGCACGCCCCGCGACGTCCAGCAGCGCCTGCTCGCCGATCCAGATCGAGCGGTTGTGCGCCTTGCTGTCGGCTTGTTGCTGTGAAGTGGCAACGTCGATCGAGCCGAACTGTTGCTGACGTATATCCAGGGTTCCGCCCCAGGCCTGCAGTTCGCCTTCCAGGGTGATCTGCCCGGTCCCGCGCAGATTGATCCGTTGTCCGGGATCGACCGTGATGCGCGATCCGCGTCCCAGCGTCAGGGTGCTGGCGGTGTCGAACCGGTCGAGTTCACTCGAGCCGGCTTGCAGCGCCAGACTCGCACCGGCGCGCTGACTGAGTACGCCCTTGAGCGGGTCTTCCTGATACAGCGTGGGTGTCCACCGCTCCATCGCCTGGCTCGGGTCGACCCCGCTGACCGGATTCAGCGTTGTGTCGGCAAAACGGTAGACCGGCATCGTCACATCGATTTGTGTGCCCGCCGTCACCTCTAGACCGTTCAGACCGGTAACCCGGTAGGCAGAGAAACCGTTGTCGAACAACTCGGGCGTCAGCTGCAAGGCATGTTCGGGCAGCGTGTCTGCGGACGCACCGATCCGCACCCGATTGGCCTGAATAGCGAGCGTACCGCCGCCCGTCACGCCATGACCGAGAATGTCGCCGGCCATCGTCAGATGCGAATCGCCCAGCGCAGAAATCGCGCTGGACTCAAGACTCACGTCGCCACCCTTGCCGCCCCGGGTCTTGCCATTGGCCAGAATCGCACCACCGGACGACACATCGATCAAGCTGCCCGTCGCCACATCGATATCGCCACTGCTGCGGATCGAGACCCGGCCTCCGTTCAGGTATCCGAGACTTGCCACATCGTCCGGATCGGTACGCAGATTGCTCCAGAGACCACGGGTGTCGAGGCGTACATCCCTGGCGATTGTCACCTGCACCGGTTCACCCGCCGGTGCAGCAATCAGCATGTCGTCAAGGGTGCTGCTGCGCAGCTGGTTCAGCACGTTGCCCAGATTCAGACTGCCGCCGCGCGCCGTCAGATCGGCCGCAACACGGACATCCGGTGCGTACAGCGTGATGTCACCCCCGGTGTCTACCTTGAGCGCGTCGTTGACTTCAATCCGCTCAAGCGCCGAAATCTTCAGTGCGCCGAGATCAAAGCCATTGAGCTGGCCGGCGTCGAGAAACAACTTGCCCTGACGGTCTTGCGCGACGGCGCCGTTCAGATCCCCGGTGAATTCCTCGTCCCGCCGTTCGCCGCCGATCAGAACCTGATCCAGCAGCGGATTGAGGGTGTAGCGCAATCCGCCGGACGCCGCCTGATAGCTCGGCAGATAACTGCCGACAATCAACTGCGCGCGCCGTGCCAGCGCAGTCTGGCTCTGCTCATAACCGTCGATGACCGCACGCGGCGCCTGAGTCTGTCGTTCACCCTGGAAAACCTCACCCAGCAGTTGCCCGTCCAGCACCGCGTTTCCAGTGCTGACCACCAGTTGCCCGGCATCGCGACCCACGGTGTAACCCGACTCTGTACGACTGGACGGTGCAATCAGCGGGTTGTAGAACGTGCGGGTCTGGCCCCACCGCTCACTGTGATCCTCGTAGCCCTTGTACAAACCGTTGTAGAGCTGATCCCCCGGCGCACGCGAGACTTCATAAAGACGACCGTCTGCACCGCGCAGCCAGCTCTGTCGAATCTCGCCGCTTTGCACATCGAGGGTGCCGCCGGACAGGTTGATCAGTGATCCTTTACGCGTGACCACGTCGTTGCCGGCAAAACTCACTGTGCCGCCCTGCGCCATCCACTCGCCGATGCCATGCCCCTGGGTGCCCAGATAACCGCCGACTTCCAGCAGGCCACCCGCGGTGTACCAACGGTCCGTCGCATAGCCATTGGTGCCGGCCGGCACGTAGACCAGTTCACGCACATCGACCCAGACATCGTTACTATTGAGCGCGCCGTTCTCGCGATTGACCGACGCATCGCGCTGCTCGTTGCCCTGCACGTTGATCTTGATGTTGTTCGATTCCATCGCCACCTTGACGCCGACAGCGCCGGCAACGTCGATCACCGCGCCTTCGCCAACCAGGCTGCGACGCTGCGCGGTGACAGCGACCTGCCCCCCGGTGGCCAGGGTGATCGAACCGTTCTGGAATTCGACACTGCCGCCGCTCTGGAGATCGATACGCGACTGATCGCCGCGAATCCTGTTATTGAGGTTGACCCCGCTCAGGGCCGCCTGATGCTGACTGTCCAGCGCCGTCAGGTCGCTGCTGTCGAGCATGACCGCCGTGACACTGCCGGGCGCCAGGGTGACGCTGCCGCTCGTGTCACTCGCCGGATTGAGCAGGTGAATGGTCCCGCGAGTGGCGACCGAGGTGCTGCTCAGCAACACGCCGCCCTGCTCCACTTCATGCCCGGTCAGGGTGATGTCACCCGTGGCAGCCTGAATCAACCCGCTGTTGCTGACCCGGCCGCCACTCTCGCCAGCCTTGAAGCCGGGCGTGACTTCGTTGCCAAAGGTTGTCGAAAACGTGTTGCCTTCTGTGCCTGAGCCTTTGCGGATGTAAAAACGATCACCGGCACCCAGCACGGTCTGGCCTTTGGCGGTGTTGAGGGTGCCGTCATTGACAACGTCTTTGCCGAGCAACAGCGTATAGCCACCGGCGTCGGTCGAGACGACGGGCTTGTGGGTTTCAATCAGCGCACCGCGCTCCACCAGCACCTTGCCGGCGGCATCGCTGAACGTCGGCTGGCTGCCGTTGCTGTCGAAATACAGACCACGATCCCGGAACTGGATGTCGGTGATATTGGCGGCGGCGGCCACCAGGTTGCGCACATTGACCTGGCTGCTGCCGCTGAACACGATGCCGTTGCGGTTGATCAGCATCACCGTGCCGTCGCCCTTGATCTGGCCCTGGATCTGACTGGCGCGTGCGTTCGGATCGTTGACACGGTTGAGCACGGCCCAATTCGACTGCTGAGCAAATTCGACTGTGGTATTTCGCCCGACGTTGAAGGTCTCCCAGTTGAGAATGGCCTTGTCGGCCGTCTGCTCGATCTTCACGTTGGTCTTGCCATCGGCTTGCGTCTGCTGCGGGCCTTTGGCGTTCAGCCAACCCTGAGTCAGGCTGTTGTCGACCTTGAGGCCGCCCTCGCCCAGCCCGTCCGGAACGGTCTGCAGACTGCCCAAGGCCACCGCGCGCCCGGCAGCCTGAGCCGCCTGCTGTGCGGCAATGGCCGCCACGGTGTTGTTGAGGGTCTGCAACGAGCGTTGCAGTTGCTGGTTGGCTTTTTGCTGCTGCGCCAAGGGTGGCGTCATCCCCGGCAAACCAGCCGCACCGGGCCGGGCGGCCGCGGCTTGTTGCGCAGCGCCCTTGGCCGCGAACCAGCCAGAGCTGAACGCGGTCGCCGCCTCGGCACTGCCGGCTACCAGACACAATGCCACCGCGTGCGCCAGGGGCTTGAGCAACCACAGCGCCGGATCGGCAACGTCACGCCTGAAAGTCTGGCCGGGGATATTGCGACGGGATGGGCGAGCGAGCATCACTACGAGATCCTTTTTGATTGCCACACGAAGCTGCAGGCCAGCAAAAACCTGCTGTTACGACATAGGCTGTTGGCGAGGGCCACGACCGAACGGATGTCACACAAACTTCATGATTGAGGTGTAAATCGGCCAAAAAAAATGGCAGCAGCCCTAAGGCTGCTGCCATTTCATTGTGCGTGTAGCAGGACTTACAAAGGACGACCCACGCCGTTGCAGACGCTGGCGTTGTTGATGTCCAGGTTGTTGCCGGAGGAGTTGGTGATGAAGTTGGCGGTCACAGCGTTTTTCCAGTTGGTTGGAACCGGAATGAAGCCGTGGGCAGCGGTAGCAACAGCGTTGCCTGGAGTGCTGTAGTGCTGGGTCAGGAAGGCCTTCACGTCAGCGGCAACAGCGGCGTCCTTGTAGCACTGGCCGAAGATGAAGTTGGTGTAGGCCGCCATGGCATAGCCGGTCCCTGGGTTGGCTACGACCGGTACCCACTGCGCCGGGTTGGATGGAGTGGCTGGCAGAGCAGCCGATGACAGGGCAGCATTGACGTTGGCGCTGGTAGGCTGAACACCGTTGATGCGCGCCACTACGGCGTTGCTCGACGCGTTCACACCGTCCGGACCGACATAACCGATCGAACCGTTTACAGCGTTCACGGCGGTAGCGACGTCAGCCGTGTTGACCACACCTACCCAGTTGCCCGGCAGCGGAGAGCCACCCAGACGAGCGCTGGTAAAGGTAGTGTTGACGGCGAACTGGCCAGGGCACACCGAGTTCAGGTGACGAGTGAGAATTTCAGTGGTGCCGCTGGAAGCCGTGCGATAGACCACGCGGATCAGGGTCGGGTCGGTTTTGGCGTCGTTGTTGAGCAGTTCACCCCAAGTGGTCTTGGCACCGGACAAGGCGTCGCACAGTTGCGCGCTGGTCAGGTTGAGGGTGGTGTTGCCAGTCTTTTTGTAAGGGATCGCTACCGAGGTGGCAACCGATGGCAACTGAATCAGCGGGCCGTAGGAAGTACCGAAGTTGGCGGTGTAGTTGCTGAGTTCCGTAGCGTTGAGAATCGAATCGCTGGCAGCGAAGTGTACAGTGCCGGTGGTGCCGAATTGCGAAGCGGTGTTGGAGAGGAAAGCACTTTTGCCGATGCCGCTACCGGTCACGGCGTAGCTGAAGTTGGCAGGCAGGATGCTGTTGGCAGAACCTTTGTACAGAGCGGCAGGCAGTGAGGCGCCACCACCGGTTACGGCCATGGCCTGGGCGGATGCCAGAGCGGCGACGGTCAATGAGGCTGCGATCAGAGTGCGCTTGAACATGAAGAATCTCCTTTTCAACTAGGTTTGGGAACACAGGTTTTCGGGTGACTTGCATGACACTGGGAGGACTCACCGGGGCCCTCGCTAGCGTTGGCCTTGGTTAAGTCGCACTGAGAAATTCGCAGCTTCCGGTGACAGATAAAGGAAAAAACCTCGGGAGGTGAGCGGTGTTTCCGAAGGGATTTTCTCGGGTGTTTGTCGGGTGTCGCGCAGCGTCTGGATCGCGGGTTTGGCGGAATCGGGCTGGAGGCGTTGGCGGGTGGTTGCAGATGACAGAAAGGAGAACCCGAGGATGGTTCTTTTGAGGGTCGGGTGATGCTGAAGTCCTGGAAAAAAGATTGGATTATTTGTTGCCCTGACTGGCCCCATCGCTGGCAAGCCAGCTCCCACAAGGAGCCATGTTGTCAATGCGATCTGCGACACAACACAAGAACCTGTGGGAGCTGGCTTGCCAGCGATGAGGCCAGGTCAGACACCCTAAAAACATCTGACACACCACTACTGGATCAACTCAGTGCTCTCAATGATCGAATGCAATTGACTTCACAACACAGAACACTGTGGGAGCGAGCCTGCTCGCGAAGGGGCCCGATCAGACACCATCAAAACCGGCTACTGGACCAGTTGGTTGATCTCAATGATCGGCAGCAACACCGCCATCACAATCACCAGCACCACCCCGCCCATCACCACAATCATCAGCGGCTCCAGCAGCGCGGTCATGCCCATCGCTCGCCGTTCGATATCACGCGACAGGGTTTGCGCTGCGCGCTCGAGCATCGGTGGCAGTGAACCGGTTTTTTCACCGCTGGCGATGAGGTGAATCAGCACCGGCGGGAAGACATTTTCCACCCGCAACGCTGCTGCCAGGTTGACGCCCTCGCGCACCTTGGCCGTGGCCTCAGTGACACTCAGGCTCAGGCGATCATTGGACAATGTCTGCCGCGCCGCTTCCAGTGCACGCAAGAGCGGCACCCCGGCACCGCCAAGAATCGCCAGCGTCGAGGCGAAACGCGCGGTGTTCAGACCCAGAATGAAACGCCCGAATAACGGCAATTTCAGCACCCGATGATGCCAACTCAAACGCGCCGCCGGATTGCGCAGGTACAGACGCCAGCTCCAGAACGCCCCGGCGATCAGCGCCGCACACAACCAGCCCCACGCACGAATGAAATCGCTGGCATTGAGCATCGCCAGGGTCAGCCCCGGCAAATCCTGCCGCGCTTGGGAAAACGCGCTGACCACCTGCGGCACCACGTAACTGAGCAGAAAAATCACAATGCCGATCGACACCAGCCCAACCACGCCCGGATAAATAAACGCGGTGAGAATCTTGCCGCGCAGGTTGTTGCGTTCTTCGATGTAGTCGGCCAGCCGCTCCATGACCTGCGCCAGATCGCCAGACTCTTCACCCGCCGCAATCAGCGCGCGATAGATCTCCGGAAAATCCCGTGGCCGCGCCGCCAGTGATTCCGCCAGTCGCATACCGCTGCGCACATCCGCGCGCACGGCACTTAGGGTGTGGGCAATGTGCTTTTTCTCGGCCTGCTCGACCGTGGCACTCAGCGCCGCTTCCAACGGCAGGCTGGCCCCGAGCAGACTCGCCAATTGCCGCGTGGCCCAGGCCAGGTCATTGTCCGAGAGTTTGGCGCTGAACAATCCACCGCCGCCGTGCTGGGCGACGTTGCTTTCCTTGTGCACCGATAACGCGGTCAACCCGCGCCCGCGTAATGTTGTGAACGCGGCAGCCTGGCTGTCCGCCTCAAGGTGCCCGGATTCGATCTTGCCGGTGGCATCGGCGGCTTCAAAACGATAGCGATTCATCAGGCGTCCCGTGTCACACGGAGGATTTCTTCAGGGGCAGTGGCGCCGCTGCGGATCCAGCGTTCACCGTCCTCACGCAGGCTGAACATCCCGGCCTTGGCCGCCGAGGCGCGCAAGGCCTGCTCCCCCGCCCCTTGGTGGATCAGGGTGCGGATGTCGTCGTCGATGCAAAACAATTCGTGGATGCCGGTGCGGCCGCTGTAGCCGGTTTGATTGCACTCCGGGCAGCCGACCGGGCGCCAGGTGCCGGGCGCGGTGGGGTCTTCTTCCTTGCATTGATTGCACAACCGCCTCACCAGTCGCTGCGCCAAAACCCCGAGCATCGACGAGGCCAGCAGAAACGGCTCGACGCCCATGTCGATCAAGCGGTTGACCGCCGACACTGCGTCGTTGGTGTGCAAGGTCGCCAACACCAAATGCCCGGTCAGCGACGCTTGCACGGCGATTTGTGCGGTCTCCAGATCACGGATTTCACCGATCATGATGATGTCCGGGTCTTGCCGCAAAATCGCTCGCAGCGCCAGGGCGAAGGTCATGTCGATCTTGGCGTTGACCTGAATCTGGCTGATGCCCGGCAGGTCGTATTCCACTGGATCTTCGACGGTGAGGATGTTGCTGGTACTTGCATCGAGCCGCGCCAGTGCGGCGTAGAGGCTGGTGGTCTTGCCGCTGCCGGTCGGCCCGGTGACCAAAACGATGCCGTGAGGCTGACGGATCAGGTGATCGAGTTTGGCCAATACCTGCGCGTCCATGCCGAGGGTTTCCAGATGCAGGCGCCCGGCCTGTTTGTCGAGCAAGCGCATCACCACCCGTTCGCCATGGCCGGTCGGCACGGTTGAAACACGAATATCGATCGGTCGACCGGCCACGCGTAGGGCAATGCGACCGTCCTGCGGCAGGCGTTTTTTCGGCGATGTCGAGCTGGGCCATGATCTTGATCCGCGACACCAGCGCACCGTGCAGAGCCTTGCGCGGAGAGACCACGTCACGCAGCGTGCCGTCGACGCGGTAGCGCACCACCGAATGGGTTTCGAACGGTTCGATATGAATGTCGCTGGCCTCGTCGCGCGCCGCTTGCGTGAGTAAGGCATTGATCATGCGAATCACCGGCGCGCCGTCCTGAGTGTCGAGCAGGTCGGTGATTTCCGGCATGTCTTGCATCAGGCGGTCGAGGTCGACTTCGTTTTCCGCCGCACCGACCACTGCCGCCGCGCTGCCCGTATCGGCATAAGCGCTGGCAAGCAAGCCATCCAGCTCATCATCGCGCACCCGCTGAATCGTGGTCGCGCCAAACTGACGCCGCGCCTCGCTGATCGACCAGCCCGGCGTCGACGGGCACACCGTCAGCACGCCATCGCACAAAAGAATGCGCTGCGCCTTGGCCCAGGCGTAAGGCAACACACTCATCTCAAACCCTCCCCAATCCCTGTAGGAGCTGCCGAAGGCTGCGATCTTTTGATTTTTGGCCGTTTGGGTCCGTCGAAGAGCAGGATCAACAGATCGCAGCCTTCGGCAGCTCCTACAGGTCCGTTTTCCAAATCAAAGGGTGATGGGGGAGTCATTGGATGGGCACCGCTTTGATGGTTGCGCGTGGGCCGGAGCTCGGTAACACCGCAGGCACACCCTGCGCCGCCGTCGGCAACTGCGGCGCCTGCATGTCCGGCATCGCCCAGCTGCGTTCCGGCTGCAAACCGCCCTGGGCGCGGCGCATGAAGTCGTAGCGGTTGAGCGTGATGCTGCGCCCCGCTTCGCTGTCGCGGATGATGTATGGGCGCAGGAACACCATCAGATTGGTCTTGGTGATCGCCCGGCGTTCATTGCGAAACAACGCTCCAATCCCCGGCAAGCTGCCCAGCCACGGCACCGCGTCATTGCTCTGGCTGTAGCCGTCCTGCAGCAACCCGCCGAGCACCATGATCTGGCCGTCGTCGAGCAAAATACTGGTGTCGATTGCACGTTTGTTGGTGACGATGCCCGCCGAATTGGCACTGGCCGAAGCCCGCTCATCAATGCTGCTGACTTCCTGATAGATGTCGAGCTTGACCGTGCCGCCCTCGGAAATCTGCGGGCGCACATTGAGCTTCAAACCCACTTCTTCACGGGTCACGGTCTGGAACGGGTTATTGCTGGTGCCGCCACCGCCAGTGACGTAACTGCCGCTGACAAACGGGATGGTCTGCCCCACAAAAATGCTTGCCGCTTCGTTGTCGAGGGTCAGCAGGTTCGGCGTCGACAGCACGTTGGTGCCACCCTTGCTCTTCAAGGCCCGGGCCAACACTTTCAGGTCAAGAATCTTGCCGATACCGGGAATGTCGACAGTGCCGTTGACGTAACCCAGGTTCAAACCCTGCGGCAGTACGTCGATGCTGGTTTTGCCGCTGACGTTGATCCCCGAGCCACCCAGATTCGCGCCACCGATCACGCCATTGCCACCGAGGTTGCCGGTCTGCCACTGCACGCCGAACTCACTGGCATCGTCCTCGCCGACTTCGACGATCAGGCTTTCGATCACCACTTGCGCGCGGCGCTGGTCGAGCAGATCAATCACCTCGCGCAGGTTGCGATACAACGGCTCCGGCGCGGAAATCAGCAAAGTGTTGGTGGTGGCGTCAGCCTGAATGGTCACGCCGCCGGCACTGAAGGCGACGTTCTGTTCGCTGTTCTGCGTACCGCCGCTGCCGGTTGCGCTGCCACTGCTGCCCTGCGCGTAACTGCCACCCGTGCTACCGCTGCTGTTGGTGGTCGAGGTGCTGCCGCTGGTTTGCGTGCCGCTCTGGCCATTCTGCCCAGCGCTGCCGCCGGTACTTGCGCCCATGGCACTGAGCACCGAGCGCGCACTGTCGCTGGTGCCGCTGTCGCTCTCACCGGTGAGCAAACCGCGCAGCGCCTGCGCCAGTTTCGCTGCTTGCGCGTTACGCAGATAAACCACATGCAGATTGCTCGGATTACTCTGCGCGTTATCCAGTTTGTAGATCAGGTTACGCGCCAGTTCCGTGCGCTCCGGGCTGCCGGCGCGAATGATGATGGTGTTGGAACGCGGGTCACCGATCACGGCGATTTTCTGCGTCGGATCATTGCCCGGCGCATCGAGCAAATCAGCCACCATCGGCGCGATGTCAGCGGCAATGCCGTTCTGGATCTGCACCACATCGGTGTCGATCGCGCTCGGCGAATCAATGCTCGCAATCAACTGCGCAACGCGGGTCAGGTTCTCGGCGTAGTCGGTGATGACGATGGTGTTATTGCCCGGATAGGCGTTGATCGGATTGTTCGGAGAAACGATCGGCCGCAGCACCGGAATAAGGTTGACTGCGTTCTCGTATTGCAGACGAAACGTGCGCGTGAGCATGCCGTTGCCCGCCGGTTTGTCGGCGCTGTAAATCGGCCCGCCGAGCAACTTCGCATCCGCCTCCGGCACCACCTGCGCCACACCGCCAACATCGACCACGCTAAAACCCTGCATGCGCAACGCCGCCAACAACATGTCGTACGCCTGCCGCGCCGGCACCTGACCTTCCGAGACCAGCGTCAACGTGCCCTTGACCCGAGGATCGACGAGAAACTGCTGCCCGGTGGAACGCGACAACGCGCGCACCACCGCTTGAATATCCGCGTCGACAAAATTCAGCGTTACCGGTTGATCACCCAGAGGATTACTCGGCAAGGCAATGCCCGACGGTGCCGCGCCGCTGCGCGCACGCTGGGTGATGTTGTGCAATTGCTTCGGCACGGGTCGCGCCTGAGCCTGCGCGCGCTCGCGATCGAGCACCGCGTCGCCGCTGCGCTGGGTGTTGGCCAGCGGCCGGCCCAGCTCGCTGTCGACCAGCAACGGCGGCTGATTCTGCGGTGTGGTGGTGTTGCTGCACGCGCTCAACGCCATCAGCAGCATCGGCAACGCCAGACGTGCCGGTTTGGATCCTGACCCCTTCATGAAGCTTCCTTAGCGCCCAGCGCCTGATCCATGCGAACGGTGCCTGACAAAGTGCCGGCGGTGACTTCGGTCGAGGGGTTGTCTGCGCGTTGCAAACGGGCCTCGACCACTTGCAGAGAATGTTGTGCCGGGTTGCTCAACAGCCAGTCGAGCACGGCGTCGGCCGGTGCCGCGTCGAAGGTCAACTGCCAAGCGCCCGCCTCCCCGGCTTGCAACTGATAGTGCCCGGCGAGGCCGCTGGCCTGCAGAGTCTGCTCCAGCGACTGCGCCACGCTTTGCCCGGCGGGACGCACGCTGACTTCACGCAGCAATACTTCCAGCGCTTCAGTCTGAGCGCGCAGCTTTGGCATCTCGGCTTCCCAATAAGCGATTTTCTTCAGCGGTGGCTGGATCAGCGCAACCCACAGCAGCAGGCCCACCAGCGCTACAGCCATACCGCCAACCATGCGTTTTTCGCGCAGCGCCAACGGCTGCCAACGGGCCTGCACCTGAGCGTTAAAGCGTTGCCACTTGGCGCGATAGAGCGCGAGCGAGGCCTTATTCATCTTCTTCTGCTCCGCCGTTGTCATCGCTGTCGCTTGGGCTGGCTTCAGTGGCCGGACGCAAGGTCCAGCCCTCGTCATCCGCCGTAACGCTGATACCGGCCTGGGCCAAGGTACTTTGCCACTCCTGATCATTGCCGCCGCGACGGGCTTCACTCAGCAGACTCAGTTGCAAGACGCCGTCGACAAACGTCAGCCGCTCGACACTGCCGGCCATCGACGGCATGCCACTGCCGGCCTGCAACACCAAACGATTGAAGGTCTGCGCCGGATCATCCGCCGCGCCCTTCTGCCGCGCCGCCAATTGCTGGCGAGCCTGTTGCAACGGGTTGAGAATCACCGGCAACTCGGGAAACGCCTGCTTTACCCGCAGGTTCATCTGGGTTTTCAACTGCTGGCCCTGCCCGGCCTCGCGAGCGGCGTAAAGGTTCAAACCGATCACCCAAATGGCCACGGCCAACGCTGACAGGGCGATCGCCCTGCCCCAGCCGCGATGCTCGGTTTGTTGTTGCTGGACCGCGCCATGCAGCCCCCAACCCGGAAGCGGCCCGGTCCAGCGCTGCACACCCGCCATCGGCAGTTCAGCACCCGGCGGCGGTTGCTCACCGATCCAATGCAAAGTGACGCCCGGTTCCCACACGACACCGTCGAAACCGTCATCGAACAACGGCTGCACCCGCGCCGCTTGCACGCTATCGCGCAGCAACAAATGCCCGTCCTGCACGCAAGCGACGGTGCCGGGCAGCGCCGGCAAACTGTAGGGTGCCGGGTAGAGACCGCGCAGGTTCAGCCCAGCGCTTTTGAGCAACTGGCCAAAACCCAACAACTGTTGCCTAGGCGCCCAAGCAATCTGCACCTGCCCGGCCTCGTCCCGCGAGCTGTGCGCAATGTGCATCTCACTGCTGTCGCCGAGCATCAAGGCCTGCGCCGCACACTGCACCGCCGCGACAATCTTGCTGGCCGGCAACGGCGGCAAATCGAGACTCGCCAACAGGCTGTCAGCCGGGTGCAGAAAACACACCAGCGGCGGCAGTTTCGCCTGCTTGCTCAACTGGCTCAGACTGTGGCGTTCTTCCCGCGTGACCTGACCCTGCCGATCCAGCCAGGCGCAGTGCAATTGACTGTGTAGATCCAGTTCCGCCAAAGTCGGCAACGCCACTTTCAACTGGCTCATACGCCCACCCGCGACCAGATCACCTGCGGTAAGCGGTCCTGACTGCGATGCAACAACGCCTCAAGACTGACCCGCCGCTGATCACGCCGCGCCTCACCGCGCAGGCGAAACCAGTCACTGGTAATGCCGACCTTGACGCTGGTCAGTTCCAATTGCGGCATGCGCAAGCGGTTAACAAAATCACCACGGTTGATAAACCAGCGCCCGGCATCGCGCTCGGCGATCAGCGCATTCGCGCGCTCCAGCGACAGCCCCGGTACATAAGCCGCTAAAACCGGCGCGGTGGCCGTATTGCCATTGAGCCAGGTCGTCGCGGGGATCACCGTCAGGTACGGCGCCAGTTTGCCCATCACCGCCTCATTCACGCCGTCGACACTGCGCAAATCATCGATGCTGCGCAGCATCGGCAACGTCGGTTTTTGCGGTTTGTGTGAAGCGTTGGGCGAGGTCGCGCGGCCACTGTCGAAACCGCTTTTCGGCGCCTCGGCTATCTGCGGATTCAGCAGTCGCGGATAAGAGGCAATCACCCGCTGACTGATGCGCTGACTCAAACCGGCGCTGACCCCGATCAACTCGCACAAGCGCTGAAACGCCGCGACCTGCGCCTCATCGACACGCTCATTGGCCACCAGATTGCGCAGGTTGAACTTGCCCTGCTCATCCTCCAGCCGCCCTTCAAAACCTTGCGCGGAGAGACGCTGCGCCCACGGCTGATCGAGCCGCGTCAACGGATCGCGCTGACGCGCATCCCAAAGTAATTGACGACTGATCTCAAGCCCGCCCTGCACCAGCCAACGCCCCTGCACACGCTGCTGATCCGCCTCCAGCGCCCGGGTCGACACGCTCTGGCGCGTCAACATGCCCGCCGCAATCACCGCCACCACGGCCGCAATCAACAACGCGCTGATAATCGCCATGCCCTGTTGCTTCGCCCCCTCAGGCGAGCGGCTGTTCATGGCCGGCCTTACAACTGCCAGGAACCGATATCGGCATTCACGCCGTCGCCGTCCGGCTGACCGTCGGCACCGAGGGAAAAGATGTCGATCTCGCCATTCGCGCCAGGGTTGAGGTACTGATAAGGACGCCCCCACGGATCGTTAGGCAAGCGCTCCAGGTACGAGCGCCAATTGCTGTTCTTCGCATCCGCCGGCCGCTCCACCAACACCTTCAGCCCCTGGTTCATGCTCGGGTAAGTACCGTGATCAAGGCGATACAACTTCAACGCCTGCATCAACCCACCAATATCCTGCTTCGCCGCCGTCGCCCGCGCCTGATCCGGCCGGTCGAGCACCTTGGGCACCACCATCGCCGCCAAAATCCCCAAAATCACCACGACCACCATGATCTCGATCAGGGTAAAACCCTGCTGCCCACGCGGCGTGCGCATCGGTTGCTGGCGCGATTTGAAAGGTGCGATATCCATCTCGACATACCCTGGCTTGATTCGATTCGACGCGCAGTGTTGCAAGAAGATATGTCAGTGATGTTGAAAATCCTCGGGTGTTTTCGTCGTCAAGCCGTCAAGCACGCGGGTTAGCGTCGGGGGCTGGGTTTGGGGTTTGGGCCAGTTATGCGTGCGCGTTCGCGGGAAGAGGGTTTCACCCTGATTGAAGTGCTGGTGGCGCTGGCGATTATTGCCGTGGCGATGTCGGCGGCTGTGCGCGTGGCGGGGTTGATGACGCAGAGTAGTGGGGTTTTAAGGGATCGGTCGGTGGCGATGATTGCGGCGCAGAGTCGGATGGCGGAGTTGCGGTTGGAAGGCAGGTTGCCGATGGGCATGAAAGCGCAGGAATGTGATCAGGGGCGGTTGTTGCTGCGGTGTGAGCAACTGATCAGCGCAGCCGAAAATGGCCGCTTACTCAAGATTGGTATTCAGGTATTTGACCGCAACCAGGATGCGCCGCCGTTGGCCAGGCTGGAGACTTTGTTGTCCCGAACGGAAAGCCCCTCACCCTAGCCCTCTCCCAGAGGTAGAGGGGACCGATTGGGGGATATTCGAGAGCTGCACCGACTTGAAAGCCATGCACTGAATCCAAAATGGCCAAGCTCAAAAAGCCAAATCGAAGGTCCTTCACCAAAACCATAATCGCCAAGGCCTTTCACCAAACCCATAATCACCAAAATCTTCCAGGTCGACGTACCCCGCAAGACACCTCGGTCGGCCCCCTCTCCCTCCGGGAGAGGGCTGGGGTGAGGGCCGCTTCTACTCGCAAGCCCCCAAACCCGGCAACAGACTCGCCACGTTCTGCGCAATGGCCTGAACCAAAGCAACCAATCAATCAGCCCCATCCAAATCAACCAGCCCCACCGCCGGAACCTGCCAAGCAGGCTTTTTCCCACTCTGACCATCAAACACCCGGCGCGCCTCGCGAAAATCATCCACGTGCTCCACAACCCAAGTCCAAATCGGCGACATGCGAACCAACAGCTCCATACCCAACGCCGTCAGCTCGTACTCGACATGGGGCGGCACTTGATCCAACTCCCGCCGTATCAGCAAACCATCGCGTTCCAGCGCCCGCAGCGTCTTGGTCAACATGCGCTGTGTCACGCCCGTCATTTGCCGTTTGATCTCGGCATGACGCATCGTGCCGTACACACCCAGGGCATGCAGGATACCCAGTGACCAGCGGCTACCGGCGTGAGCCAGGACTTCGCGCCGCACGCCATCATCGTCTCGTCTTAGCGTCTGGCAGATCGCTTCTGCCTGGCTAAGGGTTTCCTCATCGGTCATGTGTCCCCCTGGTATCACGCGTGTGCCTTCTTCTGAGCGCTGCGCAATCGTGCCAGCATCGACAAATCATACAGACGAATCTCAGGAGACATCATGACCGCAGCGACCCACCCTTCCCCACAATCCATTCTCGTACTCGGCGCCGGCGAACTCGGCCTGCCGGTGCTGCGCAATCTTGCGCGGGTAGCCAAGCGCTCGCCCGGCAGCACCATCAGCGTCCTGCTCAGGGATTCGACCATCAACACGCAAGCCCCCGAGAAAAAGCGGGAAATCGATGAACTGCGCAGTCTGGGCATCCAGCTAGTCGCTGCAGACCTGGTTAACGATTCCATCGATCAACTGGCCGAAGTGTTCGCAGCATTCGATACCGTCATAGGCTGCGCAGGCATGGTCGCGGGCCGTGAAACGCCGATGAAACTGGCGACAGCAGCGCTCAGGTCCGGCGTGAAGCGCTACTTCCCTTGGCAGTTTGGCGTCGATTTCGAAGTGATTGGCCGGGGCAGCCCGCAGGATTTGTTCGATGCGCAACTCGACGTGCGCGAGTTGCTCCGCGCGCAGGATAAAACCGAGTGGGTGATCATCTCGACCGGCATGTTCACCAGCTTCCTGTTCGAGCCGGTCTTTGAAGTCGTCGATTTTGAAAACCACACCGTCAACGCCTTGGGCAGCCTGGAAACCAGCGTGACGCTCACGACACCGGAGGACATCGGCAAGCTGACAGCGGATATCGTTTTCTTCGAACCGCGCTTTCGCAATGAGATCGTCTACCTGTCTGGCGACACGGTGACGTATGGGCAGGTGGCGAGCCTGCTTGAACGTGTGCTGGGGCGGCCGTTCAAGCGTAACGTCTGGACGGTTCCTCACCTGATGCAGGAACTGGAAAAAGACCCCACTCACCACATCAAAAAATACCGCGCCGTATTTGCCCAAGGCAGAGGCGTGTCGTGGCCTAAAGCGGGGACTTTCAACGAACAGCAGTCGATTCAGGTCACAACGGCTGAACAGTGGGCTCGAGACAACCTGGCAGTCGATTGACGCTAGCAAGCACCCCGCCACTCACAGTTACAGAAACGCGTACATCGTCTCGAAATTTATCGCGGCTGAAGAACCAGCACACTCCCACCTTGGAACACACTCAAAGGTGGGAGCGAGCTTGCTCGCGAAGGCGCCAGAGTTCACACCTGATCAATCACCAAGTGCCCCCGACACCCGTATCACTCCGGCAATTGCAAATTATCCAGCGCCCGATTCACCGCCAATTCCCCGAGCATGATCAACTGCGCGATCCCCAACAACGCCCGACGCTGCGACGCCGGCAACAGACTGGCGACGTTCTGCGCGATGGTTTTGGCCGAAGCAAGCGTTTCGCTGGCATCCGTCAGCAGTTCTTCGTTTTTGTTGTCGGCAGTGACGGCGTACATCCCACGGTTTTTGCGTGGCGGCGGCGTGGAACCGGGTGGACAGAGGTAATGGTCGAGCGCGCGGTCGGCGGCTTCGTGGAGTTTTTTTGAGTCGATTGATTCGTAGGGAGACGTGCAGTTAGATTCGGGCGGGTTGGGTGTTGGTTTGATCATGGTGAAGCTCCTTGATGACTGGAGCCGCCACCGTTCGCGGTCAAACAAACTGGGTGGCAGCTGTACGCGGGTTGACCGACCGGACATCAAGGACTCCGGCACACCCGAAGGTGTCCCACGCACAGCCACCGCGACATGATTTCAGACAATGCCTGAACACGTGCAGAACGCTGGCGCGCCTTGATGTTGGGCGGACGGTCAAATCCGATCGCTGATTCGTCAGCGACCGCACCACGATAGAACCCGCCCCAAAAGCGCACAAGCCGGCGGATTCTGGCGTAGCTGTAGGCAAAGGCGCAAGGATATGTAGCCTGAGAGAGTGTCTGGAGATGTCTTTTTAAACGTTGGTGTTTATCGAGATAGCATTCCACCACTTGCCCCTAAATAGATCCCTCCCCTTATCCAAGGCGCCCGCTGTCGCGGGTCAGGTCTATTGCGACTTTAGTTGCTGTCGAAAACGGGAAGTAATGCAGGTAGTATGCGGCGGCCTTGTGCCACTATTATCAAGGCAGCGCTACACCTTGATAGAGCTGCCCTACCCCCCTACTTTTCCCCGCGAACCTGGAACGGTGACACGCAATGGATGCAAGCATTCAGAAGATCGAACTCTACGGCCACGCCCTCGACACACCGCAGAGCAAGCTTGATACCAACCTGGTCAGGCAAGCATTCTCGACGATTGCCTCGACATGGTCGCGGAAAATCAATGGCGGCTTCTACGACCTGTTTTCCGACCTGGATAACCTCTACGAAGACGGTGACGATCTGGCACACGAGATCCGCATCCAGGCAATAGGTCAAAGTATCAAACTCACCGTGGCCCACGGGATCTACGATATCGACGAAGAACGTTTCTATGACGCCTTCATGGAGCGCTACGACTCGTGGGATGAAGACTTCGGCGTATTGGCCGAGCAATACGAGGCCATTGTCGAGCGCACTGCCGAGCAGGATGCCCATCGCACCAATCGCCGCCATGGCCGCCGCCAATGGGTAGGCTACGGCTCAGAGAAAGCGGTATACGATGCCGACGCGAAAAACCTCATGTCCAATATTGGTCATGGAGTATTCAACCTGATGGCCAAAGGGGTCAGCGCACTCGGCAACTCGTTCAAGAAAGACGAGATTTTCAAGAGTCCGGCAACGGTCAAGGCTTTTGCAGACGGTGCCAGCAATATCGTCAATGCGGCGTACCTCGCGACGCTCGACGCCATCAATGCCGACTCACCCGGAAAGTTGCATGGCTACTCGAAGGACGAGATCAGAAAGTCCCAAGCGATTACCGAGAACATTGAAAAAGGCCTGATCCCCGACGATGCCGTGCTGCCGTCGGCGATCAAGGCGATCAGTGCTTATCCCTACAACGAGCGCATCTACCCGATCCTGCTGCGCAAGTTCGGCGGTGATCAAGGGCGGCTGGATGATGTAGTGGAGTTTTTCGGCATGGGAGGCCTGCTCAAGGAAAAGCAAACGCTGATCCAGGAGCAAATGCGCCAGTGCGATCTGAGCACGGTGGAAAGTTTCAACGCCAGTCGTCCGGACATCGAGCGCTATGCGCAATTCATCTGTTACGACCGTTTCGACGAACACTGTGAGCGAGTGATCGAGAAAATCGTGGCGAGCGAGACTCAGACAAGCTCGCCATCTGCCATAACCTCCACACTACCGGGCGCCGCAAAACACAGCGCCAGCGGGTTGACCGTAGCGATGGCCGCCGAGGGCTTCAGGTCCAATGCCGACCACAAGTTCTATGCAGCGCCGGACTTGCCGGCGAAGAAAATTTTGACATTCGAATCCAAAAACGCGCTGAACCTTGCCAAGGACGAGGTGGTGTTCTACTTCGACGACACGGTGTTTGGTTCCGGCGACAAGGGCGTATTGGTTGATCTTGAGCGCGTGTATGCGTACTTGCCATTCAAGGAGTCGCACCGCGTGGCACTTGCTGATATCGCCGACGTTACCATCAGCGGTCTGATGAATAAAAAGCTGACGATTGCCAAGCGTGATGGAACCAAGGTGGATGTGCCACTGACCCAAAGCAACAAGGGCGCGACCAGCCTGTACGAGGCCATTCTTAAGCTGGTGCGGTTGAGAGAGGCGGCGGGGAACTGATTTATCAGGTCTGCCGAAGTTCAAGGTCGGTGACATACCGGGCGCGATGCCGAAAGCAGCAATAAACTGATCCGCAACCTTACGCCGAGTATCCGAAGTGTCTGTCGTGCTGAAAATCGGAGATAGGAGCCATCAAATGAAGGCTTCAATCCTCGTACTTGTCGCGCTTTATTGCACGGGTATCAGCGCAGCGTTTGCCCATGACTCACAGGAGCCAAACGACAATCGCAAGCCAACAGGCATAGTCGTCGGTGAGCTTTTGGTTGCGGTCAAGTCCAAGCTAGTCAAACAAGGATGGAAGCCGACGCGTATGCACACCACCGACGGCTATGAATACAGCGGCGTGGAGAAGGAGCTGGCTGCACACAAGTTCTTCGAACTGGATACCTGCTCGTTTGATAGCTCGCGCTGCATCTTGTACTACGCGAAGAAAGGAACTTGCCTACGCGTCGACATCATTGGAGAGCAATTCAAAGACATGACGGTGACGCGATGGACCCGCGAATGTCCTGAAGGCCCTCAATAACCACACGAAAACGGCACGGTAATAATCAACTGCTCCCACAGGTTCCAGCGTCGTACACAACATCTGCAATCAGCATAAAACCCTGTGGGAGCGAGCCTGCTCGCGAAAGCGCCAGAATGAACACCCGATCAATCACCAGGTGATCCCGGCACCCGCATCACTCCGGCAATTGCAAATTATCCAACGCCCGATTCACCGCCAACTCCCCGAGCATGATCAACTGCGCAATCCCCGCCAGCGCTTGGCGCTGCGATGCCGGCAACAGGCTGGAGACGTTCTGGGCGATGGTTTTGGCCGAAGCGAGTGTTGCACTGGCATCGACCAGCAGTTCTTCGGTTTTGTTGTCCGCCGTCACGGCGTACATCCCACGGTTTTTACGTGGGGGCGGCGTGGAGCCGGGTGGACAGAGGTAATGGTCGAGCGCGCGGTCGGCGGCTTCGTGGAGTTTTCTGGAATCGATGGATTCGTAGGGGGAAACCGAGGCGGTTTCGGGCGGGTTGGGTGTTGGTTTGATCATGAGTGAATCTCCAAATCATAGAAAAGGAGCCATCATCTTTCGCTACCAAACGAAGGGGTGGTGGCCATACGAAGGTTGGTAGACCGGTGACTTGGAGAACCGGCGCGCCCGAAGACGCCCTGCGCATGGCCACCATAAATACACAGCCCCAAAGGCCTGTATCGGGTGACGCTATGCGCCAAGTCTAAGCCGGGCTACCAAACCCGATCGCTGATTCGTCAGCGACCGGACCACAATAGAACCCACCCCCAAGGCGCACAAGCCGGCGGATTCTGGCGTAGCTGTAGGCAAAGGCGCAAGGATGTGTAGCCTGGGAGAGTGTTTGGAGATGTCTTTTTAAACATTGGTGTTTATCGAGGCCTCATTGCGTCACGTATCCCTTAACAGATGCGTCTCCTTACCCGTCCTTAACCCAGCGATATTACTTGGGAAACGCTCAACAACGTTGCAGCCCTTCAGGATCAACTCACCGCAAGATAGAACTGAGATTGCGCATCTGGTAATACGGGGGAATTGGCGGTGGATCATGCGTTGGATAATGTTAAGGCGAAGGCGTAATAGTCTGCTCGTAGTAGCTCAGCAGAGGGAAAGAAATGGCCGAGGCTGTCAGGCACACATGACAACCTCCGCCACGAGAATAATGCTATTTTTACGATACATCTTGACGTTCTCCTTCCTCCAAGATAGCGATCTTGCCCCCTATTGACTTTCGGGCAGCCGCTCGGTCATGTCCAAAGACTTGCATTGGCAATAGCTTCCGTTCTTAATTTTCAGCTATCAATCAAAGCAGCTCATTATGATGGCTGGAACTGGCCGATCTCTACCTGTCGTGCCTCGCAGACGCAGAGTGTATAAAAACCCTTCTCTTAGGGCGGAAGGCACGGCAAAATACCTAATTTTCAAATTAGAGATAAAAATGGAAAAGCTCATCGCGTCAATTCAAGACTTCCCTGTAATTGTTCAAGGAGCCTTAGGGTCTGCGTTATTTGCACTGGCATTGTATATTGGCCAAAAAGTAGCCGCCTACTGCTTCGACAGCTTTCGCGCAAACTCTAAAAAATCTCGGATTAGGCAACTAAAAGAACAGTACATACGGCTTCGTGCACTTAGCTCTGAAGACCGCGCAGAAAGCGCTTATTTTGCCTCACTGCTTTGGCTAAGGGCATCGCGCCATGTGGTGAAAGCCTTGATATGGTTGACGCTAGGTCTAGCGTTTGGGTCCGCTTTCGAGCCACTTAGCATTGTAGGCTTTATGGGCGCAATTTATTACTTGTTCTTTGCGCTAAATATCGTCAAACCAATTAGTTACGACGGAGATGTTCAACAAAAGCTCGTAGAAATTAAAGAAGAAATGGAAAAAGTAGTGGATGACTATTTAACATTTGATGAAAAAAATACTTCAAGAAAATCAGAGTTGTAAAGTCAGCGTCAGGCGACGTCCATGCAGCAACGAACTGACAAAACTCATCAGTGATATCAGGCGGCGAGAATGGATAGAGAACCGTGCTTGAGCGAGCGCTCTGTGTAAACATCGGATGGCCCGCATGGGTTCGTTTTCTTGTATTTGTGTGGTGCAAACCAAGTTACAAACTCATGCAGGCATCTTCAATATTCCAACTTCTTGATTGCCTGTAAGAAAATCGGGGATCGCTCAGGGTGTCCGCCCCTTTTGTTTGTAAAAACTATTATAGCTCTGCATAACTGGGATTGAGAGCGGTTAGGAGCGAGCCATAGCGCACAAGGAATGTCGACGGATCACTCTTCCAAAATTTTGGATTCTCTCCAATTAACTGTGTAAGTTCTTCGAGCTTTTTATTCATTTCATCACCAAGTCCTGCTGCCCAAGCCCCAGAAATTTTCACAACCAACTCTTCAACTACATGACCCAACGTAAATCGTCGTGTTTCTGGATCAAACTGAGCGTCACACGCCGAGTCCAAAAACGTGCTTAGAGATCGACCCTCTTCATTCAGACCATAGATCAAGCCTGCAAAATCCTGAAGTGCAAGATAACTAATTCTATCCATCTGAATGGGCAAGCCATCATACATTTGTGCGATCCGGCCTGGCAGCTCGGTATCTATACACTCCGATATATATTTTCCACCGAAAACATAATGATCACCAAATGTCACAACCAACAATCGATAACTGCAACCATCAAATTCTTTTATTTTCGACAAGCCATTCGCGACAGACTGTGCTTGGTGAATTGCTTTGATATAGCTCGACTCTAGAAGACTTTTTAATACACTTGCATCGGCGGTGCACTTCATGAGGTCCGTAGGCTCAATCGCCTTACACTCAATCAAAGTTATTCGATCGCCCTCTCTCACCACATAATCGACCAACTTACTCTTTAAACCTTGCTGCATCAAAACTTCGCGCAACTCACTTTCCGTGACCACCTTATCAAAACACATACCACCAATAATTTCTCCAACCCTTATTTCCATATCACCTCCAAATTTATCCTTAAATGCTGGAAATTCTTTCTTTAATAATGCAGGAGCCAAAGCACACAACGCAGTTATGCAAAAACTGGAATTAAATGCTACAAGACAACCCGACTCCATTATGAAAGGAATATATTTGAACGGGGTCTCTTGAAAGTACTCGCTCTCATAGATCCCGCCCAAATCATGAAACTCCATAAAACTCGGAATAGCCTCAGATTCGCAACTAGCCAGACGTATAAAAGCCAAAACATGTGTACAGGGAATCCCAGGACAGAGGTAAAAAAGAATCTCAGATATTGGCATTTTCACAACGCCTTCTTTTTGCTGCTTATCCAGCCTAGTTACAATAAAAATAGAAATCTTCAAATAACTATCTAGAGTCAAACCAAAAAACCTCACGAAAAGCTCGTTATAGTAATCATCAGGGCGACTCAATACAGCCCCTTGAGTTAATAACTCACGCATACCGCTTGTAGTATTTTTTTGGTAAAGCAACTGAGATAAAACCATAGCCCTTAATTTCAATTCAATACTGCCGGTCTCTAAGGCAGCCGCAGCGCTTTGCAAATGAAAAATGTCGTTAGCAATTCTGTGAAACTCTGTCTTAGAAATCTCTTTAGCCCCAGCACGCCCCAACACAGCAATTTTCAGCATAAACATGACAATCCATGGCATTTTTCCTGCTTCGTGGGTGCCGTCGGCTACTCTCATGCCCAAATACTCAAGCGCGCAATTCAACACGGACTCATGTGTATATCGAGCTAGTTGTTCTTTGACCAAGCTAATCCCGAGCAAATATTTATTAGTACCCATACACTACTCACTTCAAAGAAGTCAGCCACCCTTGATGACAAATTAACAGTTACGCAGACCTGCTAGATCACGTTACAAAAAACACAGATCCGGAACTTGCAACAGTTGAAATCTGCCCAGCCTGACCCACTGCCCCCCCCAAAAAATAACAGCCAGATCAAACTAGCAAAAGTCCTCCAAACTCAATCAACACCTGTACCCACAAACAAAAACCATGGAACTCTGTTCGGAAATATCAATGATGAACAAAGCGCACCGACCTTTACCTCTGCAAAACGCAACGAAGTATCACTAGCAAACTGAGGAGCACAGGAGGTACGCCAACGAGACACCAAATCACTAACCCCCCAAACGCCATGCCCTATCTGGAATACGTGATTGAGACCATTTTCGATACAAGGTAAAGAAAATTGCGAATGATCATTTGGTATAAAAATATTGAGGTGCGAATGATCCAAATGTTCCAAATTAAAATCAATCAAATCTTGCAATGAAAGCACCTCCCCCATCAACAAAACGAACGCTAAAGATTCGGAAGGATGACTACTAAATTCTCTCTGAGAGGGTAAATTATTATTTTCTCTTGCACGCAAGTAGCCAAATACCTTATTCGAAGACAAATCAGCTCTAGCAAGCGCACCGTCACTTTCTATAAGGGCATTATAAAATGAACTTATTATTTGCTCACATATTTCTGTATCTCCGTGCTCAACCGAACTGAGCAGGAAGGCTGCTAAAAAGGGTGTTTCAGACTCTGACATTCCCACTGCTGATGCCGCATAATGATCAGCAATGTATCGACTAAACTTGGCACTAAGATCCCTAATTACTGTAACATCCAGACCATATTGTTTAGCGATGAATAGCCCTGCGCCTATCCAACCTAATATTCTTGATATTCTCTGAGGCAGGTAAAACAAATCCGGTATGCCGTGCCGGCAGAGGCCCTTGGGATTTTCTTTCAGAAAATCCACTATGCCTTCCAACACTGCATGTAACTCGACAAAAATATCTTCCGCAAGATTGCGCACGCAAATTGCCGAATCTTTATCATCTGGTACAGAGCGAAGAAGAAGCGCGATGCATGTTGCCGTCAGCTCTATATGAGCGAAAGAATTTTCCTGCTTTTTAACCGATGTACCCAGAGAGCGCCAGACACTTTCAATAAATGTCGCAGTTGCACCAGGTATTTTCTCAAGATGCTCCGTGCTTTGGAACATTTTTCCGTATAGCTTTTCAGGAGTGAGTTCCGATGCGGGAGCAAACATTAGACCTAGCAGTTCTGAGGAACTGGCTCCAATCACCATACCAGTGGTTGATGTAGGCGATATCCCGGTAATTTGCAAAAGCGAGTTGGGCGTTTTGTCGACTGCATGGGGGTTACCGTAAATTGGCATAGGCCCATATAAGTTCATACCCCAGACCGATGGTAGTTGCCTTCCAGCGCTAGTGGTTGCCACGTATTGAGCAGCTGCCCGCCCTATGTCCAAGAGATCCAAAAATGGAGCCCTTGATCCAGTGTCAACTTCGCCACTTAGTACCCGCAATATTGCCGTAGTCCCCCATCCTCCAGAATTATCTTCCGAAGCAGCCTGATCAGATGCAGAAGAGACAAAAATTGAAACTCCACAACTTCGTGCTTTTCCGACAATCTCAGGTTTAAGAAGGGTTCCCATATCAGAAATCATACCGCCAGCCTCACAAGCATCAATAATCAAATTGCAATGTGCGGCCTTTATTTCATTGATAAACTCGAATACATGGCTTAATGCTAATCCGGTTGTTGACATTCTATCGTTACGGGTATCGCACATGCAAAGATAGTAAGTTCCGTTAACAACTCCCCCATGACCGGCAAAGAAAATTGTTAGACTTTCTATTTCTTTAAAACGATCCTGCAACTGCTCTAGTGTTGCCCTGACATCACTTAGCGTGGGAGAGAGTACTAGAAGAGAGTGCTCTGGCTCTATGCACCCCAACTTAGTTTCCGTAAGCTCCAAATGGATTTTTGTTGCATCACTCTCTGCACCAGAAAGCTTTCCAAGGCTCTGGTACTCATTACAGCCGATACTAAGTAGAACTCGCTGCGACTTCATTGTTGCTCCTTTGAAAATTTGGCTTTTCGCACCGCTTCCTTCTCAAGAGCCTCTGCTGATTTCAATTCTTTTATTTCGGCAATCTTATTCTCAAAATCTATTGAATTCATGGCTGAATCACGCCTAAATGACTCTATTGCTGCAGTTCCGGCATGTATTTGAGGCATAGAGACATTTCCATCTCGATCGACACCAAATTCAATTTTTTCAAGCATTTCAATGAATGCTTTCGCAGGTTCTTTACCCGCACTGACCACATTGCCATATTTGTCACAGACATCTGAAACCGTAGCGTACAGACTTCTTACAAAAGACTCAGCCATCTCATTCGACAATTTACTCAGCGTATTCTCTATAAGCTCAAGTTGCCGCAACATTACGTCGTCAAACTCAACATTCATTTGATGCTGATATCGCTCCAATTCTGAAACTTGATCAGGATCATAGCTCTGATGAGACTGCCACGATCTACCATGAACAAATCGTTGAACATTTCTAGGATCAACGTACGTCTGTTGCAACTCTCTTAATTGCTTAATAACTTCTTTGCCAAATGCCTGCATAACCAGGCCTGCCTCGAAATCAAATGGAAACGGATGCTGATCCATCATTGATGCCATCCTTACAAAAATTTACTGGTGCGATGCACAACCTAACGACGAGATTAGCGCTGGCCGGAAGGAAAAACCACCTAGGTATGAATCTCTGACCAAAGCTACCGATTTAGCAAGCAAACTCCTTCAAGTCTGCTCGTGGGGAAAAACACTCAGAAACATGTTCCATTTGACCGTTCTCTTCATTTGGCGAGACGTTCGAATCGGCAATCCAGAAGGCACCCTCCAACTCAAATAACAAAATTATTGCCTCCAACCTCACAACTCAAGGCCTCACCAACCGCGGCAACACCACCCCCTCCACCAACCTCTCCACCCCCAACCTTACCCTCTCCCCACCCTGCTCAATCACCACCCCATCCCCCTCCACCGCCACCAACTTCACCCCAGGCCCGACCTTCTCCCCCTGCAAAAAACTCCTCGGCGGCCCATCGTTCAGGCTCAATATCGCCACCGCCCCCCGACTCCCCGCCATCACCCCGCTCACCTTGATGTCCATCGGCGCCGTTTGATTGGAAAACCACTGCAACGCCGGGCTATCGCTGCGCGCGGCCAGCAATTGCGGGGCCGCTGCCGGGGTGTGTGATTCGGCGGCGGTCAGCAGCAGCGACGACCACGTCGCCACGCCGACCAGCGCGGCGAGCAGTGCGAGGGCCTGGACCATTTGGGGTGGGGAAACGCGTGCGGTGAAGGTCATGGGTTGAATCTCCTTTTTATCCCTGCTGTCAGCCTACGCGGCAATTCTCTCCGTTTTATTTCACACGCCTTACATGTTGGCCGTGCACGATGGCGCAGGACGCAAAGGAGCGCGCGCGCGATGAACAGGCAAGAGGGCTTTACGCTGATCGAGTTGATGGTGGTGCTGGTGATCATCGGCATCGCCAGTGCGGCGATCAGCCTGAGTATCAAGCCGGATCCGTTGCAGTTGCTGCGCAAGGATGCCGAGCGTGTGGCGCAGTTGCTGCAGGTCGCGCAGGCGGAGGCCCGGGCGGATGGTCGGCCGATTGTGTGGGTGAGTGATGCCAAGGGGTTTCGGTTTAGTCGGCGCAGTGACAGTGGCAAGGGGTTTGATCATTTCGCGCAGGATCCGCAGTTGCGGCCGCGTGCCTGGCAGAGTCCGAAGATGGAGGTGCGGGTGGAGCCGAAACAGAGGGTTGTGCTGAACGCTGAGTGGATTAATCCGCCGCTGCAATTGACGTTGTCGGATGGGTTGAATCGCTTGAGTGTGGTGCGTGATGGCAGTGGAAGGATCAGCCTGCAATGAAGCGCCAGCAGGGTTTTACGCTGATTGAGGTGATGGTCGCGATTTTGTTGATGGCGGTGGTGAGTTTGATTGCTTGGCGCGGGCTAGACAGTGTGACGCGGGCGGACAGTCATTTGCAGGCGAGCAGTGAGCAGAGTGACGGTTTGTTGCGGGCGCTGAATCAGTTGCAGCGGGATGTGGAGATGCGGGCGGGGATTGAGTTGACCGAGCCGAAGAAGGTTGGGGTGGATGATGAGCCGCCGAGCGCCCCGCCCGCGCTGACTGTGCGCAGTAGCGACAGTAAGGCGTTTCGGCTGGATATTATTCGCACGGCGGCGGATCAGCCAGGGGCGTTGCAGCGTGTGCGATGGTGGGTCAAGGGCGACACGTTGTATCGGGCGGTGGCTGAGGCGCGGAGTCGGTATCCGTTGCCGGCGCCTGGGAATGGGGTTGCTGTTTTGAGTGATGTCAGTGATGTGCAGGTGCGGGTTTGGGAGGTGGATAAGGGGTGGCGGCAGTTGAGTGGGAATCGGCGGGAGGATCCGTTGGGGTTGGAGATTCGCTTGAGTCGGGGGACGGTGCAGGGGGTGGAGAAGTATCGGCAGGTGATTGGGCCGTTGGATTGATGCGTATCCCTGCAAAGCTCCTACATTGGGATTGGTTGAAATCAGTTGGAAATTGGTCGGCTTTCAGGCCGCCATCGCTGGCAAGCCAGACTCCCACAGGGATTGAGTACAACCGGTAGATATTGGTTGGCTGGCAGGCCGTCATCGCTGGCAAGCCAGCTCCCACAGGAATTGGGTGAGGTCAGTGGGGATTGGTTGGCTGTGAGGTCGTCATCGCGAGCAGGCTCACTCCTACAGTTGGATCGGGTGCATCAGCAAGAGATTGGTTGGCTGGCAGGCCGCATTCGTGAGCAGGCTCGCTCCCACAGTTTATAATTTGCGTACAACCCAAGCGGCAAAGCCGCCCCACTCAACAGGATGAGCGTTAGCTCGGCTGCAGCTTTTGATCTTGATCTTGATCCACGGGCGACGTCGGAAGGCTGAGTGGAGGGATTCATCCGGGCGTGGGAGCGCAGCGACCGTTTGGCGAAGCCAAATGCATCGAGAGGAGGTGCAGCGAAGCAAACCGTAGGCGATGCGCCCGGATGGATCCCGCAGCGAAGGTACCCCGAGCTTTAGCGAGCGGGCCGTACGTAGGAGCAAGCGTTTTTTTGCTTACTTTTTTTAGGCGTTTGTAAAAAAAGTGAGTCGCCGTAAGGGCGAAACCCTAAGCGGCCTTTACCGCAGCAACGGATATGTACCCAGTCAAACCCACTAACTCAAAACGACAACGCCACCCGGCAACTCAGTGCATTTAACGCCATAAGCATCGCGAATCAGCAGCGCAACGCCGGCGAGCTGATCAAGGCTAAAGCGGGCCTGGACGCGGCGTTGGCCGAGTTCGCGGTTGAGCAGCAGCAACATCCCGGGGCGGTAGCGGTTGATTTCGTCGATCATCTGGCTGAGGGTTGCGCCGTTGAACACCAGCACTTGTTGGCGCCAGTTCATCACGGCGGCTGTGTCGACGCTTTGCACGCTGCCGACCTGCTGCGCGTCGTAGGTCACTTGCTGGCCCGGTTCGAGGCGCAGGCTGCGGCCTTCTACATCGACTTCAACGGCGCCGTCGAGGCAAGTTACGCAAACTTGTTGATCAGTATTACGCAGGTTGAAACGCCCCTGACTGGCCCGCAACCACCCTCCTCCAGCCTGCATCGCCAACGGCAACCGCGCTGTCTGCACTTCAACCTCACCACTGACCAGCTCAAACCCCTGCACACCGTCAGACACCGCACGCTGATTGATCCGCGTCTGAGTGTTCAGCTCCAGACTCACACCCTGCACCGGTTCAAAACGCCGCTGCTGGCCGACTTCAGTAATGTAGTCCGCGCCCAGCCCTTCAAAACCACCAGGAATCGTCCCGCGCACCAGCAAAAACGCCGCCGAAGCAGCAATCGCCCCACCGAGAAAGGCGCGGCGACCGAAACGACGCGGCGCCTGCATTTGCTCCACGGCCGGTTGCAGTTGCTGCCACAACCGCTTGGCCTCTTCGAATGCGCGGGCATGCTCGGCGCTCTGCGCACACCAGTCGCGCAGGGCGCGGGCGTCGGCCACGGTGGCGCGGCCGGAGGTCAGCAGGACCAGCCAGTCGCGAGCTTCGCTGTGCAGATTGTCGGCCGCCGATGGCTCGGCAGGTGTCAGTCGAAAGATGTTCAAACGCGCAGATTCTCAACGAATTGATCGGGCACTATTCAGAAGACGGTTTTCCGGCCCCGCGACCGAACCGCTGAAACACTTTTCTTTCCAGCTTCGCAGCGCAGAAGCCTAACGCGGCTTTGATTTCCTTCTCGACCATGCGCGTGGAAATGCCGAAACGCTGCGAGATTTCCAGATGCGGCGCCTCTTCCAGACGCGCCGCGATGAAGATCTTCCGGCGCCGTGCGGGCAGCTCGTACAACGCACTGAGCAGCGACTGGATTTCCTTCTGCCCACCGACCACCCGCGCCGGGTCCAGCGCTTCGTCGCCGATTTGCAGCAGCTCCTCGACTTCCTCGCCGGTGAGCAGACGTGCATCGGCCTGACGGCGGTCGGCGGCGATGTTCAGGGCCATGCGATAGAGGTAGGCATTGGGCCGCAGGACGTTCGGCGGCGTCTCCATGCGGTCAACCCGCAGGTAGGTTTCGTGCAGCACGTCGTTGGCCAGATCTTCCGAACCGAGACGCCTGCGCAGGCGCACCCGAAAGTCCTCGTAGGAGGCCAGGAACAGTTGGACCATCGAACCTTGTCCGGTGTCTTTCATCCCCCGGAAACTCCTTCCCATTTGGTGCATTCCATGCGTTTCCCTGACGACTCCGGTAACAACAGCAACGTGACCGGCTGACGCAAGGCGCTGGGCGTCGGCCGGTCGATTTTGAGGTTGCGAAAACTTTCCACCAGCGCGTTGTCGCGCCGTACATCACCGGTCGAAGTGACCAACCGGTTGTGCTGCACCAAGCCGTCACGGCCAACCCACACCTGCAACACCGCGCGATAACTGCCCGGACGGGTCAGCGGCGAGCGGCACAGGTTGCGCTCGATCGCCGCTTGCACGGCCGTCGCGTAACTGCGGTTGACGGCGACGCTTTCCGGCGTCTGTTTTTGCGGCGGCGCCGGCACGTCTTCGACCTGCGCCACTTGCAACGTAAATGCATCGTCCCGCGCATAACGCGCCATCAACCCACTGCCGCCGAGCAATCGACGCAGGGCATCGGCGGCGGTGTATTCACCGTCCACCGCCAGCGAGCGACGACCACGACTCAACTGACTGTCGACCAGCACCGCAACGCCGGTGGCGTGGCTGTACTGATCCAGCGCGTGGGCCAGATCCTGTGCCGGAATGTGCAGCGTCATGCGCAGGTCCGCCGGCACCGCATCGGCCATGGCGTAGCCCGCCGCGCAGCCAAGCAGCCACCCCAGACACATCCGGCGCACAAGCCTCGTTGAACGCTGAAAACCGTCCGTGGAATTGCCTCGCTGCACGGCTGACGAATCCTTGGAAATCGTCATCCTGAGGGCTGTTTATGAATCTGGTGTGACGGGCGGTGCAAAAAAACCATCACGGGAATTGCGCAAGGCTTGCACTAGACTCAAGCCATAGCGCGGCCCCGTCGGGCCGGCCAGGAGGCGAGCATGAACACACTGTGGCGATTGAGCCTTGGCGGACTGTTGTTGATGGCGCTGTCGAGCGCTTATGCCGAGGAACCCTTGGGCTGTGTCGAGGTGACGGTCGGCGGCTACAAGGCGCCGAATTACGACTGTTTGAGCCAGCAGATGGGCAACAACCCGGAAGGCGCGGCGGCGGCGGAAAAGAACCAGGAGGCGCTGAATGTGCCGGTGAACAAACGGCCGCCGAATCAGGTTGGACTGGCGACGCCGGCCGCGACCAGTACGCGGATGGGCAATACCTTTGGCACATCAGTGAAACCACAACGCCCACCGCAATGACACGCCACCGATCATTCCCACGCTCCGCGTGGGAATGCAGCCCGGGACGCTCCGCGTCCCATCCAGAGCCGAACGCGGAGCGTCCGTTGCGGCATTCCCACGCAGAGCGTGGGAACGATCAGGGCGGGTTCAATCGCTTGGGGTTTGGCGGAAGCTCACCGCAAGGCGATTCCAACTGTTGATGGTGGTCACGGCCATGGTCAGATCGACCAGTTCGCCTTCGCTGAATTGCTCGCGCGCCTGCTGATACACCTCATCGGGCACACGGCTCTCCGCCAACAACGTCACCGCCTCCGCCCAGGCCAGCGCCGCACGCTCGCGCGGGTTGAAGAAATTACTGTCGCGCCACACCGCAATCGCATACAAGCGCCGATCACTCTCCCCGGCCCGTCGCGCATCCACTGAATGCATGTCGGTGCAGAACGCACAGCCGTTGAGCTGCGAAGCGCGGATCCTGATCAATTGCAGCAGCGGCTGTTCGATACTGAGGTGGGCGGTCAGCGCCTCCATGGCAATCATCGCTTTCATCGCTTTGGGCGAAGCGTTGTAGTAATCCAGGCGCGGGGACATGGCGGTTCTCGGTGGACGGAATAATGAGTGCACCGTAAACGCCGACAGCGATGCGTTACAGCCCCAATTGCACGGAAAACCGCTACACCAATCACCATGAGCCGAGCACAAATCCCTGTAGGAGTGAGCCTGCTCGCGATAGCGGTGTGTCAGGCAACATTTTTGTCGGATGTGCCACCGCGATCGCGAGCAGGCTCACTCCTACAGGGATTGAGCCAATTTCGGGTTTTTCGGATAGGCAACTATTGCGAATCAAACAACAGCGGTAATCTGGCGGGCACGCCAAACAGCCCCAGGAGCCTCGTCGGTATGGAACTTCACGTCGTGATCAACGGCCGCAAGGATCTTGCCGGTCAGTTGTATCAGCAACTGCGCGGGGCCATTGAATCCGGGCGTCTGGCTGCCGGCACGCAATTGCCACCCAGCCGTCTGCTCGCCGAGCAACTGGGCATTTCGCGCAAGACCATTTCCGACACCTACGCGCAACTGACCTACGAAAACTTTCTCACCGGGGTGATCGGCAAAGGCACCTACGTCAACGCGCGCCCGGCGCAGATCCAGCGCAAACAGAGCCACACCGAACTGGCCGGCGCCGAGGTGATCGAGAGCTGGCGCAATCTGCCGGTGTTTCTGCGCCATCCGACGCTGGAAGGTTCGCTGCGCTACGACTTTATCGGCGGCGCCACCAGCAAGGGCCAGTTCCCGCAAGATGACTGGCGCCGCTGCGTGTCTCACGCGATGCGGCAGATGGCGCAGTCCAAGGGTTTCTACAGCCTGCCCGAAGGCTTGCCGGCGCTGCGCAATGCGATTGCCCGGCACATCGCGTTTTCCCGGGGCATCAACTGCCAGGATGAAGACATCGTCGTGTGCAATGGCGCGCAACAGGCGCTGGACCTGATCACCCGTGTGCTGATCCGCCCGGGCAGTCTGGTGGCAATGGAAGATCCCGGTTATCCGCCAGCGCGTCTGCTGTTCGCCACCCATGGCGCCGAGGTGGTCGGGATTCCGGTGGATGCCGAGGGCATTCAGGTTGAACATATTCCCGAGGGCACCCGCCTCATCTATGTCACGCCGTCGCACCAGTTCCCGCTGGGCATGCCGATGAGCCACGCACGCCGCGAAGCCTTGTTGGCTCGCGCGCATGAGTTGGGCGCGATCATCATCGAGGACGACTATGACAGTGAGTTTCGCTACGAAGGTCGGCCGACCGATTCGCTGTTCAATCTCGACCAGCGCGGCATCGTCGCCTACGTCGGCACCTTCTCGAAAACCCTGCTGCCGGAGCTGCGCCTGGGTTATGCGATTCTGCCGCCAGCGATCCTCGAGGCGGTGATCCGCGCCAAGCAACTCACCGATCTACACGCCTCGACCTTGCCGCAATGGGCGCTGGCCAAGTTCATCGCCGAGGGTTGCCTGCTCAAGCATATCCGCCGCTGCCACACCATTTATGCGCAACGCCGCGAGCGCATTCTGGCGCGCATGGCCGACGATCTTTCGCCGTGGCTGCAGGCGGTGCCGCCGAGTGCCGGGTTCCACATGACGGTGTTCTGCAAGGTTCCGATCGACCTACCGCTGGTGATCGAACTGGCGAAAAAGGTCGAAGTCGGCCTGTATGCGATCAACGGTTTCTATTACCAGCAAACGCCGAAAAACGGCCTGTACTTCGGCTTTGGCGCCATCGAAACCCTAGACATCGATATCGCTCTGGATCGCCTGCGCGACATCCTCCAGCAGGTCGCCTGAGCGATTGGCCTAAAGATTTAACCGCCGATTGGTTATTGGTGATCCACAAGTGCAGGCCTATTCTGCACAGGCGTTATCCCTCAATGAGCAGGATTCGTCCGGCCTGATTCAGGAGTGTGAGCAATGTCCAACGAAGTGATCAATACGGTGCAGGTGCAGGCTGCCGCCGGCCGCTCGGATGAACTGGGCAAGCAACTGCAGAAGATCGTCGAAACCCTGCGCGAAACGCCGGGCTGCGATTCCTACCTGGTCGACCGCTGCCCGAGGACAGCCACCGCTGGACGGTCAGTGCCCGCTGGCAGTCGGAAGCGGCGATGCAGGCGCATTTCAACCGGCCCGAGGCGCAGGGGTTTATTGACTTGATCGATAGTCGGTTGGCCAATAGTGTGGATTTCAACAGCTTCCCTATCGTCTGATCTGACGCTATCGCTGGCAAGCCAGCTCCCACAGGGTTCAGCGTCGTTCGATAATTTAATGAACGACACAAAACCTGTGGGAGCTGGCTTGCCAGCGATGGCGTACTCAAACACGCTGAATAACCGCCGATTGGTCACCCAATCTTCCCGAATATTGGCCGTTTGAATGCCCCGCCCTGCGGACTACTGTGATCAGCAACACCCCGATCATCACAGGTAACCCGCCATGAAAGCCCTGCCCTTCTTCGCCGCCGCCCTCGCCCTGAGCCTCTGCACCTCGGCCGTTTTCGCCCACGATCCCTCGGAAAAAGTCACCGTCCTGCAAGACCAGATGCTGAAAAACGCTCCCGGCAAAAAAGCCATGATGATCGAGGTCGACTACAAACCCGGCCAATCCTCAATCGCCCACAAACACGACGGCACGGCGATGGCTTACGTGCTGGAAGGTGAAGTGATTTCCCAAGTGAAGGGCGAACAACCGATCACCTACAAGAAGGGCCAGTTCTGGTACGAACCCGCCGGCTCCGAGCATCTGGTGTCGAAAAATGCCAGCCAAAGCAAACCCGCCAAGTTGCTGGTGTTCATGGTGCTGGCCCCGGATGAACAAGTGCTGATCCCGCTGAAAAACTGATGGCTGTTTAACCAGCCATAAATAAAAAGGCTCAAATCGTTGATTTGGGCCTTTTTATTTCCCGGGGCAATTAACCGCGCCGGGTTACAGCAAATGAACCTAATCAACTGTTGTTAGCTCAGCAAATTGTCAGGTTGACGGGTTTAGTCTGAATTAACGGTCGTGATTTACGACTTTTAAACTTTCCGACTGATGTTGTTTCACGGGAGAAACACCATGAAACTTGCGTTCACCAGTGTACTGGCGATATCGGTTTTAACCCTCTCTGCCTGTTCAGTGCCGACG
Organism: Pseudomonas sp. B21-041; assembly: GCF_024748675.1. Lineage (NCBI taxonomy): Bacteria > Pseudomonadati > Pseudomonadota > Gammaproteobacteria > Pseudomonadales > Pseudomonadaceae > Pseudomonas > Pseudomonas sp. B21-041. The sequence continues at coordinate 2,707,965 of NZ_CP087175.1, read as the reverse complement.
GCCCCAAAAGCAGTTTCCTCTCTCGATACTCTGCTGACTCATCCCACCGGCCGCAGTAGCGCCACTCAGGTAAAAAGCGGTCCCGGCGTATCGCTCGGCGTGGTCTACAGCCCAAGTACCCAGACCAACCGTGAATACCTGCGTGACTATCAAGCCAACGCCGGCACCGGTTTCGGCCAGAGCCTGCTGGTGCAGCCGATCCACGACGCCTATGTCGCCAGCTCGAAACCAGACATGGCGGTGGAATGGGTCAACGCCTCGCTGCAGCGTCAGTTCGGCTCGGTGACGGTGTATCCGGATATGCAGAGTCTGCGTGCGGCCAAGCCTGATGTGGTGGCGATTGTCGACACTCACAGCCAGTTGATCACTTCGCGCAGTTCCGACATCAAGGCCGACGTCAGTGCCGATTTTTATGATGCGCAGCTGAACTATATCGGTACGGCGAAAGGTTCGGATGCACGGGAATTGACGCCAGTGTGGGCGGACTTCAAACGGTCGGAAGAGATAGTGGCGGATATTAATCAGCAGCAGGATGTGCAAGTTCGGGCGTTGCAGAAGTTTGACCAGTCGCTCAACAATTTGGTCGCAAGGCCTGCGGATAAAGTGTCAATGCTGGATAGTAAACAAAGTCAGAAGTTGTATTGATATAAAGAACGCCATCGCGAGCAGGCTCACTCCTACAGTTGGAATGCGCTCCCCTGTAGGAGTGAGCCTGCTCGCGATGACGCCATAACAGCCACCAAAAAACCCTCAGACATAAAAAAGCCCCGGCATCTCACGATACCGGGGCTTTTTCATTCAGCGCTTACTTATGCCAGTTCAAGCTCGGCATTCGCAGCAGCCGCAGGCACGACCGCTTGCCCACTCAACGCCAGGTCCAGCAGTTCACGGTTCGCCACTGCATACATGGCGTAATCCGTGCCGCTCGCAGCGCGGATTTCCACCAGCATGGCGCGCCAGCGCGAGATCATGCTTTCGTGCTGTTCCATCCACAGCGCCAGACGTGCTTCCACGTCTTGAGTGCCGTCGCCCTGTTGCAGGACGGAGATGGTGATCGCCCGTTGCTGCCAGTCGACGTCATCACGGAACGCTTCACGGGCCAGGGCTTGCCAGTTGTTTTCAACCGGCAGCGCGCTGATCTGTTGCAGGTACCAGGTGATGTCCAGCGCACTGCCCACGGCGAAGTAGGCCTTGGCCACTTCGGCAGGGTTCTGTCCGGTCACGTCGGACGCTTCGATGATCGGCAGCAAGGTGTACAGGTGCGAGGTGCCCGCCACCATACGCGCCAGCAACTCCGGCACACCGGCTTCGACGTAAGCCTGATAACGCGCCTGCCAGTTTTCGCGGATTTCGCCGCTCAGCAGTTCGTCGAGCTTCAAACCCAGCTCTTTCAGGTGCGGACCGAAGTGCGCGGTGTCACGGGCAGCGTTCTGCTCGTTGCGACGGGCACGCAGGAACCAGCGCGTAGCGCGGCGACCCAGACGCATCAGCTCGTCCATCAGCTCCAACTGCACGTCAGCGCTGACTTGGTAGTCCAGCGCTTCGATCTGACGGAACCAGTGCGGGAGGTGGAAGATGTCGCGCACGATCACATAAGCGCCAGCGACGTTCGCCGGGCTCATGCCGGTCGACTCTTTGAGTCGTTGAACGAAGGTGATGCCCATGTGGTTGACCAGGTCGTTGGCGATCTGGGTGCTGACGATCTCGCGCTTCAGACGGTGACGACGCATGGCTTCGGAGAACTTGCTGACCAGGGTCGGCGGGAACGCCGTTTCCATGTCGCGGGTCAGGTAGTCGTCGTCCGGCACCAAGGAGCCCAACAGCTGCTCTTTGAGGTCGATCTTGCTGTACGAGATCAGCACCGACAGCTCAGGACGGGTCAGACCGTGGCCTTCGGCAATGCGCTCGTTGATCTGCTCTTCGGTCGGCAGGAACTCGATGGCACGGTCCAGCTTGCCACGGCCTTCCAGATCACCCATCAGACGCTTGTACTCAGCGATGCGTTCGTAGGCACGACGCGCCGCCAGGGACAGGGCCTGAGTCTGCTTGTAGTTGTTGCCCAGCACCAGGTTGCCGACTTCGTCGGTCATGCTCGCCAGCAACTGGTTGCGTTGCTTGTCGGTCATGTCACCGGCCTGAACCACTTCGTTCAGCAGGATCTTGATGTTCACTTCGTGGTCGGAGCAGTCCACGCCACCGGCGTTGTCGATGAAGTCGGTGTTGGAACCGCCGCCATTCAGACCAAACTCCACTCGACCCAGTTGGGTCATGCCGAGGTTACCGCCCTCGCCCACGACTTTGCAGCGCAGCTCGTTGCCGTTCACGCGCAGCGCATCGTTGGCCTTGTCGCCGACATCGGCGTGGCTCTCGGTGCTCGCTTTCACATAAGTACCGATACCGCCGTTCCACAGCAGATCCACCGGTGCCTTGAGCAAGGCGTTCAGCAGTTCGGTCGGGGTCAGCTTGTCAGCCTTGATGTCGAAGCGTTCCTGCATCTGCGGGGAGATCGCGATGCTCTTCGCGCTGCGCGAGAAGATACCGCCACCTTCGGACATGATGCTGGTGTCGTAGTCGGTCCAGGCCGAACGCGGCAGGTCGAACATGCGCTGACGCTCGACGAAGCTGGTCGCCGGGTTCGGGTTCGGGTCGATGAAGATGTGCATGTGGTTGAAGGCAGCGACCAGTTGCAGCTTGTCGGACATCAACAGGCCGTTACCGAACACGTCACCGGCCATGTCGCCGACGCCGACAACAGTGATACTGTCTTCCTGAACATTGATGCCGCGCTCGCGGAAGTGGCGTTGTACGCCAACCCACGCGCCTTTGGCGGTAATGCCCATTTTCTTGTGGTCGTAACCGGCCGAACCACCGGACGCAAACGCGTCACCCAGCCAGAAGCCGTAGTCGATGGCGATGCCGTTGGCGATGTCGGAGAAGGTCGCAGTGCCCTTGTCCGCTGCTACTACCAGGTACGGGTCGTCATCGTCGTGGCGAACCACGTTCAATGGCGGTACCAGCGCGCCGTCTTTCAGGTTGTCGGTGATGTCTAACAGACCGGAAATGAAGATGCGGTAGCAGGCGATGCCCTCGGCCGCGATCTCGTCACGGCTGCCGCCCAGTGGCAGGCGACGCGGCAGGAAGCCGCCCTTCGCACCCACTGGCACGATGACCGAGTTCTTCACTTGCTGGGCTTTTACCAGGCCGAGGACTTCGGTACGGAAGTCTTCTTCACGGTCGGACCAGCGCAGACCACCACGAGCGACGTTACCGAAGCGCAGGTGCACGCCTTCAACGCGTGGCGAGTAGACGAAGATTTCGAACTTCGGCACTGGCTTCGGCAGTTCAGGGATCGCGTGCGGGTTGAACTTGAAGCTGAAGTACGACTTGTTCTGGCCGTTGGCGTCAGTCTGATAGAAGTTGGTCCGCAGGGTGGCTTTGATCAGGTCGAGGTAACGACGCAGGATGCGGTCTTCGTTGAGCACCTGGACGTCGTCCAGTGCGGTCAGAATCGCTTGTTCCAGACGCAGTTGCTTGTCTTCCAGATCGTCGTCGCTGAGTTTGCGCGCCAGATAGAAGCGGGTCTTGAACAACCGGGTCAGTTCGCGAGCGATGTCGGTGTGGTTGTTCAGGGTGCTGGCGATGTAACCCAGGTCGAAGCCCAGACGAATCTGCTTCAGGTAACGCGCGTAAGCACGCAGCAGCGCGACGTCGCGCCATGGCAGGCCGGCGGTCAGTACCAGACGGTTGAACGCATCGTTTTCGGCGTCGCCGCGAACGATGTGGACGAACGCGTCCTGCAGGGTGTCGTTGAGTTGCTGGATGTCGAGGTCGAGGCCTTCAGCGGCAGTGAACGCGAAGTCGTGGATCCAGAACTCGCGGCCATTGGTGTGACGCAGACGGTACGGGAATTCGCCCAGTACGCGCAGGCCGAGGTTTTCCAGGATCGGCAAGACGTCGGACAGCGCCAGCGGCGTGTCGGCGTGGTACAGCTTGCAATGCAGCTCGCGCTGGCCGGAGACCTGACCGAGCGGCTGATAGAAGCTCATCACCAGCGGATTTTTTTCGTTGAGGCTCAGCAGGTGCTGCATGTCGACCACGGCCGAATGCGCAGCGAAACGCTCGCGGTAGCCGGCCGGGAAGCCTTTCGGGAAGTCCGCCAGTACGTTGGTGCCGTGGGCTTCGCCGAAGCTTTCGACGGTCAGTGCGGCGTAGTCGTCCTGCCAGCTGCGGCACGCTTGTACGACTTCTTTTTCCAGCAGCACGGTGTCGATGTCGAGACGGTTTTTCGGGTCGACACGCAGGATCAACTGCACGCGCGCCAGTACCGACTCAGAGAAGAATGTCCAGAATTCGCAATCGGAGGCCTTCAGGCGCTCCATCAGCACTTGCTGGATCTTCTGGCGAACTTCGGTGGAATAGATGTCGCGCGGCACGTAGGCCAGGCAGTAGCAGAAACGCCCGTACGGGTCTTTGCGCAGGAACACGCGGATCTTGTTGCGTTCCTGGATCTGCACGATCGACATCACGGTGGTGAACAGTTCGTCGACCGGGGTCTGGAACAGGTCATCACGCGGCAGCACTTCAAGCACCTGCGCCAGTTCCTTGCCCAGGTGAGCCTTGGACTGGAAGCCGGAGCGCGTTTCGATTTCTTCGACCTTGCGGCGGATGAACGGGATGACCCGCACGCTCTCGCCATACACCGAGGAGGTGTACAGGCCCATGAAACGGTGTTCTTTGATGACTTTGCCGTCGGCGTCGATTTCACGGATCGACACGTAGTCCGGGTAGGCCGGACGGTGTACACGGCTTGGGTGCGCAGCCTTGGCGAACGACAGCAGGGTCGGTTCGCGCAGGTAGGCAACGGCGTAGTCTTCGATGCGCAGGTCTTCGTAGGTCAGGCCGGTGCGCAGCAGTTTGGTCAGGCCGAGGAAGGAGTTCTGGTCGTACTCGATATGGCCGCCATCGGCCTGATCGGTGACTACGAATTCTTCGTAGCCGAGGAAGGTGAAGTGGTTGCCCACCAGCCATTCCAGGAAGCTTTTGATTTCGTTCTTTTCGTCGGCATCGACGGCGAAGGCGCTGTTGTCGAGTTTGGTGAGGATTTCCTGCACCTTGGCTTTCATCGGCTCGAAATCGGCGACCGCGACGCGGACTTCACCGAGAACCTGTTCCAGCTCTTTGCTCAGCACATTCAGTTCGGCCGCGTTGGCGCAGCGGTCGATTTCCAGGTACATCAACGACTCTTGCAGAATGCCGTCGCCCTGGGTGCCTTTCGGCAGGATTTCCAGCAACTCGCCCTTGCTGCCACGACGCACGCTGAGCACGGTGGTTTGCAGGGTGTGGATGCTGTAGCCGCGGCGGTTCAGCTCGGTACGAACCGAGTCGACCAGAAATGGCAGGTCGTGGTGCAGGACTTCGACCGCGGTGTGGGTCGACTGCCAGCCATGACGCTCGTAATCAGGGTTGTAGACGCGCACTTGCGGTTGCGCGTGATCGAAGCGCTCAAGCAGGCGCCACGCGGAAAGAGTACAGCCAGCGAGGTCGGAGAGGCGACGTTGAGTCAGCTCGTCCAAAGAAATGATGCCGAAGAATTGTTCAGCGAACAGCGCCACTTGTGGCAGTGCCTGTTCACTGATGTGCTGCGCCAGTGCCGCTTGCAGTTGGTGCTGGAAGTCGGCTTTGCTGGCTGCGGTGAAGAACGCCATCTGTGGTACTCCGCTTAAGCTTGTTATTGATGGAAAGCGTCGCGTGCAACACCCCTTTCGGGGCTTGTGTCGCCCTGTTCCTGATTCTCGGGCAGAGGAAACAGGGGGACAGGTGGGTGAAGCTGGACGGGACACTCAGGTCACATTCACCTTCCATAGAATGAGCATCTGCAAAAGCGACTGCCAGCGGTGCCGACAATGCCTTTACGGGTGCTCATCCGTTGCGCAGCTTAAAGGGTGCGACAATGTGTCTGCTTGCGGTGCTGCGACATATTCGGTCATTGGCACGTAAACCGAGGGTCTGGCACCGGTAAACACTAGCAGTCGTGGCGGAAAATGCCGGTCTGAATGCCCGTTTTTACGGTACATGCGTGCCAGAAATGACCATTGATCCATGTCGCGTTCACGACACATCCTCTGACACTCTCACATGCAGAAATTCCCGAGGACTGGCAGAATCGCGCCCATTAGCGACCAACACGCCCCTCGAGGCAGGAATTGACCATGCAAATGACCACCGCCCTACTGATCGTCAACCCGTGCGATGACGAAGAAGACAACATGGCAATGCTCTGCTGCCACAGCGACAAGGGCGACATGTTCCTGATGAGTCGCTACCCGGATGAGGATGAGCTGGAGATCACTCTGGATGGCGAACCTTCGACGCTGGACGGGGTGAAAGTCACCCTGAGTTCGAATCTGTTGAAGATCGAGATTGCGGCGGCGGATGCCGATGCGCTGAACGGGGATGATGTGCTGGAGATCAGCTTTAACCCGGACATGGTTGATCTGGATGAGGTTGTCGAGACCTTGACGAATATCCTTGATGGGACGGGTACCTTCATTAACGAAGTTTGATGGCGTCCAGACTGGCCTCATCGCTGGCAAGCCAGCTCCCACAGGTATCAGCGGTGTGAACGCGATCTATGCAACACATCGGTCCCTGTGGGAGCTGGCTTGCCAGCGATGAGGCCTTCACAGACAGCCAAAAGATCGCAGCCTGCGGCAGCTCCTACATTGGAATGCAATCACCTGTAGGAGCTGCCGCAGGCTGCGATCTTTTGCCTTTTTCTACAAAATGCCGTTAGTCGCCACCCCCCGCGATGGATTAAAGTAACGCCCCCAGCCCCGGCGTTATCCGAACGCCTGTGGCCACCCCTTTCCAGGAACAGTCACCGATGGAACATCGTGAAGCGCTGCTGGCGCTGCGAACCTTTCTTTCAACGCAGATTCTCGGCCAGGAAAAACTCATCGAGCGTTTGCTCATCGCCCTGCTCGCCGACGGCCACATGCTGGTCGAGGGTGCGCCGGGTCTGGCCAAGACCAAAGCGATCAAAGAACTCGCCGAGGGCATCGAAGCCCAGTTCCATCGCATTCAGTTCACCCCTGACCTGCTGCCGGCCGACATCACCGGCACCGAAATCTATCGCCCGGAAACCGGCAGTTTCGTGTTCCAGCAAGGGCCGATCTTCCACAACCTGGTGCTGGCGGACGAAATCAACCGTGCCCCGGCCAAAGTGCAATCGGCGCTGCTCGAAGCCATGGCCGAGCGTCAGGTCAGTGTCGGTCGCAGCACTTACGAGTTGTCGCCGCTGTTTCTGGTAATGGCCACGCAAAACCCGATCGAGCAGGAAGGCACGTATCCGCTGCCGGAAGCACAGCTCGACCGTTTTCTGATGCACGTGAAAATCGGTTTCCCGGACGCTGCCGTCGAACGCCGCATCCTGCAACAGGCCCGTGGCGAAGCGTTGAACGGTGAAACCAAACCCGAACGCCGCGTCAGCCAACAGGCGATCTTCGCCGCGCGCAAGGAAATCCTCGGTCTGTACATGGCCGACGCCGTGGAGGAATACCTCGTGCAACTGGTCATGGCCACGCGTAACCCGGCCAAGTTCGACCCGGAAATGGCCGAGTGGATCGCCTACGGCGCCAGCCCGCGCGGCTCGATTGCTCTCGACCGCTGTGCCCGCGCTCACGCCTGGCTGGCCGGTCGCGACTTCGTCAGCCCGGAAGACATTCAAGCGGTGCTGTTCGATGTGTTGCGTCACCGCATCATTTTGTCGTTTGAAGCCGAAGCCGCCGGCATCGATCAGGATCGGGTGGTGCAGCGGATTCTCGACGTCGTAGCCGTCGCTTGACCCCCATGAACGCCACCCTGCCGTCCGAACCGGGCATCCGCGTCAGCCTCGCCGAGCTGATCGAGATGCGCCACCGCGTGCGTGAAGTGCAGCTGTTTTCCACGCCGAGCCAGCGCAGCCCGCTGATCGGCCTGCATCACTCGAAATTCCGTGGCCGTGGCGTCGACTTCGATCAGGTGCGGGTTTATCAGGCCGGCGACGACGTGCGCACCATCGACTGGCGCGTAACGGCGCGCACGCAAGAACCGCACACCAAGCTGTTCCATGAAGAACGCGAGCGGCCGATTTTCATCATGGTCGAGCAAAGCACACGGCTGTTTTTCGGCTCGGGGCTGATGTTCAAATCGGTACTGGCAGCGCAAGTAGCGGCGCTGATCGGCTGGGCCGCGCTCGGCCACAACGATCGCGTTGGCGGGCTGGTGTTCGGCGACAACGAGCACTACGAAATCAAACCGCGGCGCAGCAAACAGAGCCTGCTGCAATTGCTCAACCGCCTGGTCAAGGTCAACCAGTCGCTGCACAGCGAGCGCGAGCCGGATCGCGATGCGTTTGGCGTGGCGCTGCGCCGTGCCCGCGAAGTGCTGCGCCCGGGCAGTCTGGTGATCGTCATCTGCGACGAGCGCGCGTTGTCCGACAGCGCTGAACAACAATTGAGCCTGCTCTCGCGCCATTGCGATCTGTTGATGCTGCCGATTTCCGATCCCCTCGATCACGCCCTGCCCGCCGCCGGTCTTCTCCGATTCGCCGAACGCGGCGCGCAACTCGAACTCGATACGCTGAATTTCGACCTGCGCCAGACCTATCGCGCCCAGGCCGAAGCACGCATCGCGCGCTGGGAATTGCTCGCGCAGAAGCTGCGGGTATTGCTGATGCCGCTGAGCACGCAAAGCGAAATGGTCGAGCAAATGCGCGAATTCCTCAATCCGCAGCGTCCGGGGAAAGGTCGATGAACGGCCTCGAACAACTGCAACCGCTGATCTCGCCGCCACCGATTGCCTTCTGGCCGCCGGCACCAGGTTGGTGGCTGCTGCTTCTATTGCTGCCGCTGCTGGGTTTCGCTGTGTGGAAACTTCGCCGTTTCATTCCGATGAAGAAACGCCCGATTGTCCGCGCCGAGCAGCCGCTCGACCCAGTGCGCATTGCCGCCCTCGCCGAACTGGCGCAAATGCCCAAACCCTACGACGGTGCTCCGGCCGGGGCGTGGTTGCAGCAACTCAACGGCCTGCTCAAACGCCTGTGCCGCAACCACTATCCCTACAGCCAGAGCCACACCCTCAATGGGCGTAAATGGCTGGCCTTTCTCGACAACCGTTGCCCGGCGGCGGGCCTCACCCGTTGGATGGTGCTGGTCGAAGGCGCCTATAAACCGGAGTGCAAACTCGATGACAAAGCCATCGCCGGCCTGACCCAAGCGGTCGATACATGGATTCGCAAACATGTTTGAGTTCGCCTGGCCGTGGATCTTTGTGCTGGTGCCGCTGCCGTGGCTGATGCGCCTGGTGCTGCCGGTCGCCGACAGCGGCGAACCAGCGTTGAAAGTCAGCTTTCTCGCCGATCTGGAAGGCCTCGCCCGCCGTCGCGCTCGCGCCAACCTGCCCGCGTGGCGTCAACAGGCGCCGTTCATGCTCTTGTGGCTGTTACTGCTGACCGCCGCCGCCCGCCCGCAATGGCTCGGCGAACCGCTGCCGATTGCTGCCAGTGGGCGTGATCTGCTGGTGGCGGTGGACGTGTCCGGTTCGATGGATTTCCCGGATATGCAGTGGCAGGACGAAGAAGTCAGTCGGCTGACGCTGGTGCAACATCTGCTCGGTGATTTCCTCGAAAGTCGCGATGGCGACCGTGTCGGCCTGATCCTCTTCGGCAGCCAAGCCTATATGCAAGCGCCGCTGACCTTTGATCGCCACACCGTGCGCGTCTGGCTCGACGAAGCGCGCATCGGCATTGCCGGCAAGAACACCGCCATCGGTGATGCCATCGGTCTGGCATTGAAACGCCTGCGCCTGCGTCCGGCGCAAAGCCGTGTGCTGATTCTGGTCACTGATGGCGCCAACAACGGCGGCGAGATCGATCCGCTGACGGCGGCAAAACTCGCTGCGAGCGAAGGCGTAAAAATCTATCCAATCGGGATTGGCGCCAACCCTGAGGACAGCGGTTCGACCGGCCTGCTCGGCGTCAATCCGAGTCTGGATCTCGACGAGCCGGCGCTCAAAGCCATCGCCGAAGTCACCGGTGGCCAGTATTTCCGTGCCCACGACGGCAAAGAACTGCAAGCAATCAAAGATACCTTGGACCAACTCGAACCCGTGACCCAACAACCGACCCAGGCCCGCCCGGCACAAGCCTTGTATCACTGGCCTCTGGCGCTGGCGCTGTGGTTGAGCCTGTTGCTGGTCGCGCGTGAATTGTGGCCGGACAACCCGCTGCAACGCCTGTTCACCAAGGAGCTGTATCTGCAAAGTCCGCTGCCTGACTGGCGTGAGCGCCTTAAGCGCTTGCGTTTGCGGAGGCGCCGATGATCGCGCTCTGGCCGCACTGGTTCCGTCCGTGGTGGTTGCTGTTGCTGCCGCTGCTGGGCTGGCTGATCTGGCAACTCTGGCATCGGCAGAAACGCGCCGGGCGCTGGCAGATGATTTTGCCGCCGGCGTTTCATGCCACCCTGCTCAGTGGCGGCAATGGTCGCGACAGCAAACTGCCGTGGGTTGCCCTTGGCGTGGCGTGGCTGCTGACGGTTCTGGCGCTACTCGGGCCGAGTTGGGAGCGCGTCGAACAGACCAGCCAGAAACCCGCCGATCCGTTGGTGGTGGTACTGGAACTGACCCCGGAAATGCTCGCCACCGACTCGCCGCCGACGCGACTGGAACAGGCGCGGCGCAAGCTCTTCGATCTGCTGCAGGCACGCAGCGATGCGCAGACCGCCATCGTCGTCTATGCCGGCAGCGCGCACACGCTGGTACCGCTGTCGGATGACCTGGCGACCAGTCGTAATTTGCTCGATGCCCTGAAACCGTCGTTGATGCCTGAAAGCGGCCATCGTGCCGATCTGGCGGTGAACAAAGCGCTGGCCCTGCTGAAACAGGGCGCGCTCGGTCAGGGACGGATTTTGTTGATCGGCTCGTCATTGAACGAAGAAGAACGCCAAGGCATTCGCCGCGCCCTCAGCGGACAATCTGCGCAGTTGTTGATGCTCGGCGTCGGCACCGCCGAAGGTGCGCCAATCGCTCAAGAGGACGGCAGTTTCCTCAAGGACGAACAGGGCGCGATTCGCGTGCCGCAACTCGACAGTCCGGGCCTGAGCGCTTTCCTCAACAGCGTCGGCGGCGAATACCACCCGGCCCGCCTCGACGAAGCGGATCTTGGCGCGCTCGGCCTGCTCAACGGTCCACGCAGCCTGCGCGACGACGGCCAGACCGTGCGCCTCGATACCTGGGCCGATCAAGGTTACTGGCTGCTGTTGCCGCTGTTGCTGCTCGCGGCGTGTGCCGGGCGTCGCGGCTGGTTGTTCTGCCTGCCGTTGCTGTTTTGCTTGCCACAGCCGAGCTACGCTTTTGACTTTGAGGATTTGTGGCTGCGCCCCGATCAACAGGGCCTGCACCTGCTCAAACAGAAGCGCCCGGCCGAGGCCGCGCAGCATTTTGACGATCACCAATGGCAAGGGGTGGCGTTGTACGAGGCCGGCGACTACAGTGGCGCCGCCCAGCGCTTCGCCGAAGGCAGCGATGCCCGCGCCCACTACAATCGTGGCAACGCCTTGGCGAAAAGCGGTGAGCTGGAAGCGGCAATCGACGCCTATGAGCAGGCACTGGAACAGCAACCGGATTTACGCCCGGCGCAGACCAACAAGTCGCTGGTGGAAAATCTGCTCAAGCAGAAAAACGCCCCCCCGCCCGCCGAGCCGGACACCAAGCCAAGCGAGCAGCAAAGTCTGCCGGGCGACGAACCAGCGCCCGCGACCACGCCGCCACCGGCGGTAAAAAGTGAAACCCAGAGCGAAGCGCAACCGAGCGAATCGGCCAGCGAACCGCCACCGACCACGCCGCCGCAGCCAGGCCCGAACGAAGTGCCGGGCAGCGATGAGGAAGAACAAACGGACACCGTGCCGACGCTGCGCCCGAGTGAAGACAACCTCGAAGGCGAGCAACGCCAGGCACTGGAACAATGGCTGGGCAAGATCCCGGATGATCCGGGCGAACTGCTGCGACGCAAATTCTGGTACGAACAGCAACAACATCAGGATCAGGAAAACACTCGATGACCCGCTTCACCGCTCTCTTGCTGCCCCTGCTGCTCTGCACGGCCACCGCCCAGGCGGCCGAGCTGACCGCCAGTGTGGATCGCAGTCGCCTGAACTCCGGCGAGACGGTCGAACTCACCCTCGAAACCAGCGACGTCACCCAGTTCGGCAAACCCGATTTGACCGCGCTGGAAGCGTTGTTCGAAGTGCGCGGCACGCGGCAGGTCAACCAGCTCAACACCCTCAATGGCGACAACCGCGCGACCACGCGCTGGATCATCACTCTGCTGCCGAAAGAGAACGGCAGCGTGGTAATCCCGCCGCTGCAACTGGGCGACGCGCAGAGCCAGCCGATCACCGTACAAGTGGTCGAAAGCGACACCCGCGAGAACAAGAACAGCCTTGACCCGGTGTTCATCGAAGCCAGCCTCGATCAGTCCAGCGTCTATGTGCAGGCGCAGGCGATCCTGACCCTGCGCATCTACCATTCGGTGTCGCTGTACGACGACAGCAGCCTGACGCCGCTGCAAATCGTCGATGCACGCATCGAGCAACTGGGCGACACGCGCACCTACGAAAAAGACCTCAATGGTGTGCGCCATGGCGTGATCGAAATGCGCTACGCGATCTACCCGCAGCACAGCGGTTTGCTGACCATTGCGCCGCAGACCTTCAGCGCCACACTGGTCGACACGCAGCCGTCTCAGGACGCCAATGCACAGGGGCCGAAACCGGGCAAACTGATGCGCGTCAGTTCTTCTGAAATCCCCCTGACCGTCAAACCCAAACCCCTGACCTATCCGGTCGACGCGCCATGGCTGCCCGCGCGCAGCCTGAGCCTCAGCGAAAGCTGGAACCCGGAACCGGAACACACTCAGGTTGGCGATTCCCTGACCCGCAGCCTGACATTGAAAGTCGAAGGCCTGGCCGCCTCGCAACTGCCGGCGCTGCCCGCCACAGACGTCAACGGCCTGCGCCGCTACCCCGATCAACCGGTGCTGAGCAACCAGAGCACTGACCGTGGCATCGTCGGCAGCCGCGAAGAACGCGAAGCGCTGGTGCCGAGCCGTAGCGGCGCCATCGACTTGCCGACGGTGGACGTGGTCTGGTGGAACACCTTCGAAGACCATCTGGAACACAGCAGCCTGCCCGCGCGCACGCTGCAAGTAGCCAACAACCCGAGCCTGCAAGTCGACACCCCGACCGGCAACCTGCAGCCGAGCATCGTCGATAACGATGTGTTGTGGTGGTGGAAACTCAGCACGCTGATCCTCGCCTGCACCACCCTCCTCGGCTTCGGCCTGTGGTGGCGCGCACGCTGGCAACCAGCGGTGCATCGCGCCGCCCAAACCGGCCCGAGCCCACGCACCTTGATGGATGACATCAAACGCGCAAGCCAGGCGAATGATCCGCAGGCGACGCGGCAGGCACTGGATGCGTGGGCGCGTCAGCAGCCGGAGACACTGGCGGACATGGCAGCGCGGTTTGTGCCGTTGTCGGATGCGCTGGATGGGTTGAATGGTGCGCTGTACAGCGAGACGGGGCAGCATTGGCAGGGTGAGGATTTGTGGCGGGCGATCCGCACTATTCCGGCGGCGGAACGGGTGCAGGATCCGGTGGGTGACAGCGGGTTGCCGCCGCTTTATCCGAAGTGAACCCACGATCCCTCAACGAACACTTGAGGGATGTATCGGCAGGTCTGACTTGCAACAAGCTGACGCTCGCCTGCCGAAGGGCACTAAGAAACTCCCCCTTCGGACTGGATAGACAGGCATCACTCTGGGTCTGTCTTGCTGCGCTGGTCAGATAAACTACAGGTGGCCAGAGCCACCCGTTCATGCCCCGGAACGCGGAAATGCGGCGTCCCCGATCAATACTTGAATTTCGTTTTCACTTGTTCGCCTTCGCGATAAGAGAGAGCAAACGCCTTCCATGGCTCACCGCGTTTAACTGCGTTTGCCTGCAACTGATCGACCAGACGAAGAATTTTCGCCCCGTTTATATCGGTTTCGGCGTTCCAGTCCTCAATTCCGTCTTTCTCGACGCCTAATTCCGTTTCTATATAGCCTTCTCCAAGTTCCACACCATATCGGAACGCGTCATAGCCATGGATTATGCCGGCTTCAACCAGCTGGAAAATCTCTTCGAAAATTTTTATATCTTCAGTGATCACTAAATAACCTCCGGAATTTGGTGGGGGTTGGATCCCTCAGTGATCGAACACAGAACGAACATGTCCCGTCAGTCCAATTAAATCCTCGTATGCCACTGGACCAAGTAAAGGTTCATGAATAGACAAATAGACCGCTGCCGTCATGTTTGCTTGCAAAGCACATTCACCCACCTCCCACAACCTTGACGGTGCAATCATCCAGTTAATCCCGGGTAGCCCTTCGCGTGACCGGCCAACAATCGACCATGATAAAGCTCCCTTGTACCCCTCCACGGCAGCCTTCAACTTGTCGCTATCAACCGTGCTAATACACTCAAATCTGAAAGCGATGAAGGGTGGCAGCGCAGAATGATCCTCCCGCTGCATTTCATTCCCCACCCTTACTTTTGGAAAACGCTGTTGATACTTTTGCCACTCCAATACGCCAATTTCAGCAATAACAGTCAGGAGATGGCCTTCTTCATTCACAACTGTCATAAATTAAAGACCTTTGATCCCTCGAGACAGACCACGTTTATTTAAACGTGGTCTGTCCCATTATCCTCCGGTATGAAGGAGGAAACGCTTCGAGATGCTGCCACGAAGCGCAGGCAACGAAGCGTAAAACGGGGACAGACTACGTTTTCGGAGGGTAAAACGGGGACAGAATACGTTTTTGGAGCACTTTCTAAACGTGGTCTGTCCCATTATCCTCCGTCCGAGCGCAGTCTATCTGTACCTGTCAGGTAAACGACAAGAGGCGGCAAGTGCCGCCTGCTGCAATCCCGGGATGCCAGAATGTGGCATCTCGAATCAATACTGGAATTTCGTTTTCACTTGCTCGCCTTCGCGATAAGACATGACAAATGACTTCCATGGTTCTCCACGCTTGTCTGCGTTGGCCTGTAATTCGCCTACAAGACGCAGAATTTTCGCGTCGTTCATATCGGTCTCGACGTTCCAGTCCTCCACTCCGTCCTTCTCAACACCCAGCTCCGTCTCAATGTATCCCTCACCCAACTCGACACCGTAGCTGAATGCATCGTAGCCATGGACGATACCGGCTTCGACTTCCTGGAAGATTTCCTGGACGATTTTTATATCTTCAGTAATCACTATATAACCTCCGGAATTTGATGGGGCTCGTTTTTAAAGAGTACGGTTTTAGCCTTCCCATCAATTATGTAAGTAACTCTCATCGCGTCAGGACGGACTGACCCTGGGTCTTCACGCACGAACCTGACGGTCGTTACACCAACTGCAGAATCGGGGACATGCAGAATCGGGGACAGACCACGTTTATTTATGCAGAATCGGGGACAGACCACGTTTATTTAAACGTGGTCTGTCCCATTTACCCCCGTTAGATGTTCATACTCCGTATGCCTCAAGAAACCCGTTGTCATTCGATTCAACGGTAAGCACTGCGTCCTCATACCCCTCAAGGTCATCGCTCAGCCAGGTTTCCCCTGGGCGCAGCAGATGAAACTTCACCGTCGCATCGAATTCGTCACCCGAAATGACTCCCTGCAGAACTCCCGGCATACATGACTTGTTCCACGTCTCAAAAACTAAAGACAGATAGGAGCACGCGCATGCCAAAAAATCAGCGTTTACAAAATCATCGGCATGGATCGAATTTACGAAACATTCATATCCCGTTCTATCTAGGAAACTCTTCAGGCTTACGTGCTTCTGGAAGCTCTCCAGACTCGCCAGAAAAACACAGCCATCCCGTTCCACGAAACCGGACCTTGCGATATCCGCCAACTCGCCGTCCAGAGAAGCACGTCCCGCACGAACGAGCATTTGCTCCATTTCACTGTTAAGTTTCACACACTTCCCTCAAGCATCACGCCACTCCGCCAAGCACCAGGTGCTGCACGGGTGTATAGCGCACGGATAGATGCCACTCATCCAAAGACGAGAGTTTTCTCGAAGTCCCATAAAAATCCGCCTCTTGCTCCAAGTCCTGACGTCTCATGTTCCGGCTCCCAAACTCAGTGGCCCAACCTGGTAGAAAGTAATATTCGGGCCATAGTTCTGCTCTGAGTTCAACACCTCTACACAGAAGATCTTCTCTGGAAACTTCTCTTTCAGCACCATGCGCCACGAAAAACCAATCACATTGCACAATTGAAGAAAAACATCATCCGAAACATCACGGGCACCCTGACCAAAAACGTCATAGATCCTCACAACATTCAATAACTGCTCAGTCTTTGAAAGATCACCGGAGGCAAGGGCAAAACACGTGTCGAACACTTCGTCTGAAAAATTTCGTCCTAAAAATACACCACCCTCGACTACCACAAAGTCAGGGAAGAGCATAGTGGAAAACATCAAAACATGGTCGGGCCTGCATTGATCAAAGATGTACGAATGAACATCCAGATCTTCTTGGCTAGACCATTGTTTTTTCCAGGAACAATACGCTTGGGTGTCAGTAACAGAAGGTATCGAATTGACCCGTTTCATTGCACTTGCTCCAAACTCTATATCGCTGTGTGAGCTATCGTGGCGCGGAGGTGGAAGCCCGACGGATTGTTCGACTTCAAAATGATATCAATATAGTGGCTCAATGGTAGGTAACCGGCGTTGGGTCGTCAATGAAGGGATTCGTCGAAATGCCCGGCTACGTCCGGTCCGGACAAGCCCTCCCGCCGCAATAATCTGTAAACTCTCCCCTCTTTCGCCGCCCATCATTTCCCCGCGGCCATCACCTCTTTAAATGTTGCGGAGTCCACCTTGCGTCTGTTCCACACCTCCGACTGGCACCTTGGGCAAAACCTGCACGGCCAGGAGCGCGATTTCGAGCATGCGTGCTTCCTCGAATGGCTGCTGCGCCAACTGCAACTGGCGCAGCCGGATGTGCTGCTGATCGCCGGGGACATCTTTGACACGGTCAATCCGCCGGTCAAAGCTCAGGAACGCCTCTACGACTTCATCGTCAGCGCCCACGAACAGCAGCCGTTGCTGACCATCGTGATGATCGCCGGCAACCACGACTCCGGTTCGCGGATTGAATTG
This sequence comes from Pseudomonas sp. B21-041, assembly GCF_024748675.1. Lineage (NCBI taxonomy): Bacteria > Pseudomonadati > Pseudomonadota > Gammaproteobacteria > Pseudomonadales > Pseudomonadaceae > Pseudomonas > Pseudomonas sp. B21-041. The sequence goes on along the minus strand of NZ_CP087175.1, from coordinate 2,690,709 downwards.
CCCGCGCCGTTGATGCGCCGTTTGCGCACCCACGCGCTGGGTCGGGTGCTGTGGCTGGATGACGGGCAACTGGACGCCGACCGCTTGCTGTTGCCACTGCCAAATGCCCAAGGCGAAATCGCCGCGTGGTGCCTGGCGCTGCCGTTCCTGCGTCCGGCAGAGGTGACGGGCGCGCATCTGGGCGACAACTATCTGCGCGGCATCGGTCAGGTGCACGAATGGCTGATCGAAGCGGCCAACGCCAAGCGCCAACCCGGTCAGGCGCTGATCGCCATCAGCCACGCGCACATGGCTGGCGGTTCGGTGTCGGAAGATTCCGAGCGCAGCCTGATCATCGGTAACGCCGAAGCCCTGCCCGCCAGCCTGTTCGGGCCGAGCATCAGCTATGTCGCCCTCGGCCATTTGCACAAGCCGCAGAAGGTCAACGGTGAAGAACGCATTCGCTACAGCGGCTCGCCGATCCCGTTGTCGTTCTCGGAGATCAGCTATCAGCACCAGATTCTCGACGTCACCCTCGACGGCGAAACCCTGGTCAGCGTCGAGCCGAAACTGATCCCGCGCTCGGTCAATCTGCAGCGCATCGGCCCGGCACCGCTGGCCGAAATCCTGCTGCAACTGGCCGATCTGCCGAACATCGATCTGCTCGCCGAAACCCAGCGGCAACCGTGGCTGGAAGTGCGCGTAACCCTCGACGAGCCACAGCCGGATCTGCGCCATCAAGTCGAAAGCGCCCTGCAAGGCAAAGCCGTGCGCCTGGTGCGTATCGCCGCTGAATACGCCGGTAATCGTGGTGCTGACGGCGTCGAAGACGGCACCGCGCTGATCGAACTCGACCAGCTCACTCCGCAGGAACTGTTCAGCCGCGCTTGGCTCGACAACTATGGCAGCGAGGTCGACGAGCAAACGCTGAAGGACTTCGCCGAACTGCTGCAAGACGTACAACTGGAGGGCGAGCAGCCATGAAGATTCTCGCCATTCGCTTGAAGAACCTGGCCTCGCTGGCCGGGCCTTTCGAAATCGATTTCACTGCTGAACCGCTGGCCAGTGCCGGTTTGTTTGCGATTACCGGCCCGACCGGCGCTGGTAAAAGTACTTTGCTCGACGCCTTGTGCCTGGCGTTGTTTGGCGCGGTGCCGCGTCTGAACAACACTGGCCGTGACGCCAAAGTCCCGGATGCCGACGGCGAAATTGCCACCGGCGACCCGCGCACTTTGCTGCGTCGCGGCACCGGCGAAGGTTATGCCGAAGTGGATTTCGTCGGTGTCGATGGCCGTCGCTATCGGGCACGTTGGGAAGCTAACCGTGCGCGCGAGAAGGCCGGCGGCAAGTTGCAGGCCAGCCGGCAGAGCCTGCGCGACATCGATCAGGATCAACTGCTCGCCAGCCAGAAAGGTGAATACAAAACTCAGCTGGAAGCTGCGCTCGGCCTGAACTTCGAACAGTTCACCCGCGCCGTGCTGCTGGCCCAGAGCGAGTTCAGTGCGTTCCTCAAGGCCGACGACAACGACCGCAGCGAACTGTTGGAAAAACTCACCGACACCGCGCTGTACACCCGTCTCGGCCGCCGCGCCTTCGACAAGACTAAAGAAGCCCGCGAAGCGCATAAGCTGTTGCAGGATCAGGCGACCGGCGTGACCCCGTTGGCGCCCGAAGCGCGGGCCGAGTTGGATGAGCGCTTCAATGCCGCGCAACAGCAAATGAAGTTGCAGCAGGCGCAGCTCAAGCAGCTTGAGCAACAGCACGGCTGGCTCAAGGATTTACGTGTGTTGCAGGACGCGCAGCAAGCGGCCGCCGAGCAACTGCACAGCGCGCAACAGCATTCGGAAAGTCTGGCCGGCGAGCGGGTGAAACTGACGCGACTGGAGCAGCTCGGCACGCAGCGGCATCAGTTCGCGCGCAAAAGCGAACTCGATGCCCTGCTGACGCCACTGGCCGCGCAAATCGCCGCGCACACCCGGCAAAATGCCGAACTGACTGAGCGCCAGACGCAACTGGAGCAAACTCTGGAAGCGGCGAAAGTTGCCCTGAGCGAAGCGCAGCAACGGCAAAGTGAAAACGCGCCGCTATTGCGTCAGGCCTTCGAAGAGCAAAGCACCCTCGCCCGTCTGGCCAAGGATGTCGCGCAAAGTACCGAAGCCAGGCTCAATGCGCAGCAGGCTTGCACCGAGGGCCAGAATGCCATTCAAGCCTTGCTGGATAAACAGACCCAAGTCGCCGAACGCCTGCAACGCATCGCCGCTGAGCTGGAGCAAAGTACCCATCTGGCACCGCTGAGTGATGCGTGGAATGCCTACCGCGATCGCCTGCAACAGTTGATGTTGATCGGCAATCGCCTGAACAAGGGTCAGGCGGAACTGGCGAGCCTCGAAGAAAACGCCACGCGCAGCGCCGCAGAGCTGACCACGCAAAAGCAGCAACTGGAAGTACTGTTCAAAGAGGCCGGCGCCGAACCCGACGCCGTCGCTGAGCAGATCGGCATCCTCGGCACGCTGCTGCAGGACAACCGCAAGCAACTGCGCGCCTTCGAAGATTTATCACGCCTGTGGGCCACGCAACAGGATCTGGACAAGCGCAGCGCCGAGTTGCAACAGCGCCAGCTCAGCGCCCAGCAGGAACGCGAACGCCTGACTCAGGACGGCGTGAAAACCAAAGCCGAGCTGGCCATCGCCGAGCAAACCCTCAACGTCACTCGCGAGCTGCTTGAACGCCAGCGTCTGGCGCGCAGTGCCAGTGTCGAAGAATTGCGCGCGCAGTTGCAGGACGATCAGCCGTGCCCGGTCTGCGGCAGCAACGAGCATCCCTATCATCAGCCCGAAGCGCTGCTGCAAAGCCTTGGTCGTCATGATGAAAGCGAGCAGGCCAACGCCCAGAAAGTCGTCGATCAGCTCAAGGAAAAACTCACTGAACTGCGCGCCGAAGTCGTTGGCGTCATTGCTCAGCAGAAAGAACTGCTGCAACAGCAAGAACAACTGGCCGCCCAGCAGCAAGCGTTGGCGCCGAGCCTCGACGCGCATCCGCTGTCCGCGCAGTTGTTCAATCAGGATGCCGACAAGCGCGATGCCTGGCTCGCCCGGCAAAACGAGCAACTGAACCAGAGCATCACTCAGGACGAACAACGCCAGAGCGCCCTGCTCACCCTGCAACAGGACGCCGCGCGTCTGACCCAGCAATTGCGTCAGGCCGAAACCGCGCATCAGCAAGCGGCGCAGCACCTGAGCAATCAGCAGCGCGAGTTGAGCAGCGACCGTCAGCGCCTCGACGAAGAACTGGCCGCGTTCGGCAATCTGCTGCCGACCGACACCCTTGAAGCCCTGCGAAAGGAGCCGGCGGCAACGTTCCTGCAGCTTGACCGGCAGATCGCCGAACGTCTCGCGCAGGTCGAACAGCACAAGGAAGAACAGGCCGAGCAACAACAGCGGCAACAGACGCTGGAGAAAGAACAGGACCGCCAACAGACCCGTGCACAGCAGTTGCTCAGCGCCGATCAGCAATTCACGTCGCTGACCGAGCAGCAGCTCACCTGCCAGCAGAAACTAGCGCAATTGCTTGGCGAGCACAGCAGCGCCGAGCACTGGCAGCAGCAGCTTGAGCAAGCGGTTGAGCAGGCGCGCAATGCCGAAACCGGCACCGCGCAGGAACTGCAAAGCGTGCGCACGCAACTCGTGCAGAACGCTGCCGAGCTTAAGGCGCAGCAGGAACGTTTGCAGGCACTGGAAGACGAAGCGCTGGATCTGGCCGGCAAGATTGCCGACTGGCGCGCCCGCCATCCGGAGCTGGATGACGGTGGCCTCGAAGACCTGTTGCGAGTTGACGACGGGCAAGTCGCCGAACTGCGCCAGCGCTTGCAGCACAACGAAAAAGCCATCGAACAGGCCAAGGTGTTGTTGCAGGAGCGGGATCGCTTGTTGCTCGATCATCAGGCGCAGCACAACGGCAACCTCGATGCCGAACAACTGGCCAGCGCCCTCACCGACCTGCAGAACCAGTTCACCGTCAGCGAACAGCAATGCGCCGAAATGCGTGCCGAACAGGTCGAAGATCAGCGCCGGCAGAACGCCAATCAGGCGCTGGCCCAGCAGATCGCCGCTGCCTACGCCGAATATCAACGCTGGGCGCGCCTGAGTGCCTTGATCGGTTCGGCCACCGGCGACACCTTCCGCAAGATCGCCCAGGCCTACAACCTGGATTTGCTGGTGCATCACGCCAATGTGCAACTGCGGCAACTGGTCAAACGCTATCGCTTGAAACGCGGCGGCAGCATGCTCGGCCTGCTGGTGATGGACACGGAAATGGGTGATGAACTGCGCTCGGTGCATTCGTTGTCCGGCGGCGAGACGTTCCTGGTGTCGTTGGCGTTGGCGCTGGGCCTGGCGTCGATGGCGTCGAGCACGCTGAAAATCGAATCGCTGTTTATCGATGAAGGTTTTGGCAGCCTCGATCCGGAGTCGCTGCAACTGGCGATGGATGCGCTCGATGGCTTGCAGGCGCAGGGCCGCAAAGTGGCGGTGATTTCCCACGTGCAGGAAATGCACGAGCGGATTCCGGTGCAGATTCAGGTGCAGCGCCAAGGCAATGGTTTGAGCACGCTGGAGGTGAAATGAACACGCTGTATTCCTTCCGCCGCTGCCCGTACGCGATGCGCGCGCGGATGGCGCTGCGTTATTCGAACGTGCCGGTGGAGATCGTTGAGGTCAGTCTCAAGGCCAAGCCGGCCGCGATGCTGGCGATCTCGCCCAAGGGCACGGTGCCGGTGCTGGATGCGGAGGGTCGGGTGATTGATGAGAGCCTGGAGATCATGCGCTGGGCGCTGGCGCAGAATGATCCGGATGATTGGTTGCTGGCGGGTGATTCACGGATTGCCGAACTGATCGAAGCGAATGATCAGGGGTTCAAGGTGCAGTTGAATCGCTACAAATACGCCGAGCGCTACCCCGAGCAGCCGATGGAGGTTTATCGGGCTGAGGGGGCGTTGTTCTTGCAGAGTCTGGATGAACTGCTGACCGATCGCGATTACTTACTGACCGACCATGCGAGCCTCGCAGATATTGCCCTGCTGCCCTTCGTTCGGCAGTTCGCCCATGTTGATCGTGAGTGGTTTGCGCAGACTCCTTATGTTCGCTTACAGGCCTGGTTGCTGCGCTTCCTCGAATCCGAGCTCTTCACTTCGATCATGAAGAAATAACCCTTACCTTCCTGCTTTGATCGTTCCCCACGCTCTGCGTGGGAATGCCTCAAGGGACGCTCTGCGTTCCAATCGGACGCGGAGCGTCCGGGGCTGCATTCCCACGCGGAGCGTGGGAACGATCAATCGTGTTGTCTATGCCAGCGCGTTGCACATGCCGAGTGCCATGCAATCTATCTCGAACGGTCCGAGAAAATCAGCCGAAACCTTTACCGGCGGATTGCCGGCCATCAGCCCCAAGGTATTCGCTCGTTCGATGTTGTGCGCGATGTTGTGATTGGCCTCTATGGCCCGGGCCAGTGCGCCCACCGAGCCTTGACCGATACCCAATAATGAAGCGCCGTTGGTGAAAAACGCCAAACCGGCGATCACCCAGAGTCTGTAACCTTTCATGCTCCGCCGACTCCCGCGAGTTCGGCCCGGTCGACCATCACGCTTTGCGAGCGGACTTCAAACTGGATGCCTGGGTGGGCGACTTGAATCGGTGCGTCAAAGCTGTGTTCCATCTGCGATGCGATACTGACGACCAGCACCACGACCATGTAAAGACCGATGGCCAGGTAGGCGCCGCGTTTGGCTGAATGAAGGATTGCGCTGGCCATGGTGTTCTCCCGTGGGCATGTTTCGATGTCCACAGAATCAATCAAAAAAGCCGCGCTAACCACTCAGGGTTTGCCATAGTAAACATCAGCTTCGTTGATTATTTAGCCAGTCTATTTGCAGGTTTGAAAAAACCTATCAGGTCGCGAAAAACACGCGCACACGTGTAGGAGCTGCCGAAGGCTGCGATCTTTTGATTTTGCTTTTTCCGATCGTTCCCACGCTCTGCGTGAGCATGCAGCCCGTGACGCTCCGCGTCACTGGACGCAGAGCGTCCCTAGAGGCATTCCCACGCAGAGCGTGGGAACGATCAAACAAGATCAAAAGATCGCAGCCTTCGGCAGCTCCTACAGGGAGTTGTGCAGAACGGGCATTTCAGTGTTGGGCTTTGTGATCCAGGGCGGCGTAGAAGTTGGCGCTCTGTTGCAGGTATTTCTGGGTGTAGCTCTGGGTGTGGGATTTTTTGCTGTTGATTTCAACGTTGGCACTGGCTGGCAGCACAACGGTGGCGGAGATGGCGGAAGCGGCAATCACGGAGAAGAGATTGAAGTTCATGGCGGTAACCCTCGTGTTCGGTTGGCTTGCTTGCCCGGTTGGGCTGTGAAGCAAACTTAACGCTCAAGGGTTGATCGCTTGAAATGCTTTGTAGCATTACCGGATATCAGCGCGATTAATACAAAGAGACAGGCCCCTTAAACCGGGGCCTGTGGCTTATTGTCGCACGATAAACTTGAGGTCGCTGGGCGCGTCCATCGGCAGTTTCTGCACGGTTTTGCCGAGCAGACCGGTCTTGCCATCGCGCTCGACGACGACAATTTCGTTGCTCTTCTGGTTGGCAATCAGCAGGAATTTGCCACTTGGATCGAGGCTGAACTCGCGCGGGTGATCACCTTCCACCGAGCGCTTTTGCAGTTCTTTGAGCTGGCCACTTGCCGGATCGATCGCGAACACCACCAGCTGATTAGCGGTGCCACGGTTGCTGACGTAGAGGAACTTGCCATCCGCCGAAGCGTGCAGCGCCGCCGCAGCCTTGTCCGAAGTCGGCTGGCCGGCGGCCAGATCGACCAGTTGCGTCTGGGTCAGCACGCCGTCGTGGTAGTCGAACACCGCGACCTGCGCGCTCATTTCCATGGTCAGCCAAGCGTGTTTACCGTCAGCGCTGAACAGCAAATGACGCGGGCCGCTGCCGGCAGGCAACGCCACGGATGCAGCTTTCGCTGGGGTCAGCGGCAGCTCCGGGTTGGCTTTCGGATCGAATTGATAAATGAAAACCTTGTCCGCGCCCAGATCATTGGAGAACACGTAGCGGCCGTCCGGCGAAGAGACCGTCGAATGGACGTGGTTGGAGGCCTGGCGCTCCGGGTTGACCCGGCTCGCCGGGTGCGCGCTCATCTGCACCACCGGTTTGAGTTTGCCGTCAGCACCCACCGGCAGTACCGCCAGCGTTCCACCCGGATCTTCCATCACCGAATAGTTGCTGACGAACAAGTGGCTGGCGTCAGCGCTGAGGCTCGAATGGGTCGGCTCGTTGCCCAGGCTTTGAACTTGATTGATCAGGGTCAGCGTGTGGGTTTTCGGATCGATCGAATAGCTGCTGACACGGCCGACCGGGTCTTTCTGGCCCGGGCCGTTTTCGTTGACCACGAACAGGCGACGCTGGTCTTTGGACAGGGTCAGCCATGACGGATTTTCGCTTTTGACCACTTGCAGCGGTTTGGCGGCGATCTGGCCGGTGGCACTGTCGAAGTTCATTCGATAGAGGCCCTGGCTGGTGTTGGCGGTGTAGGAACCGACCAGCAGCTGGAAGTTCTCGGCGGATGCGCTGGAAAGCCCCATGGCACCGACGCTGCCGGCCATCAGCAGCGGCCAGAATTTACGCATTTTCATCAATTTCGTCCTCGTCGTCGCTGCTGCTGACTACGTCGCCATGACAAACCAAGCGGTGTTCGCCGATCGCTTTGGTTTCATTGAAATAGCCGACGATCAACCAGCTCTGCAAAGAGTCGTCGAAGGTTGCAGCGGCAACCTGAGCCGGCGTGAATTCCCAATGCTTGGCCGCTCGGCCGTCGATGCATTCGATGTGCAGGTTGTCGTCTTCGTCGAGGGCGAATTCGAAGGCATGCAGGCCGTCGATTTCGACCATACCGCAGTGTTCGAGGGCGTTGAGAAGGGTTTGGGCAGTCATGGCAAACAGTCTTTCTAGGGGGGAAAGGGCCAATGATAGCTCATGGCGCTCGACTCCCCGAGTAGGAGCTGCCGAAGGCTGCGATCTTTTGATTTTGTTTTTTAAGATCAAGATCAAAAGATCGCAGCCTTCGGCAGCTCCTACAGGGGCAGCGTGTCAGAGGGCGTCGCGTGAGGGCTTGCCGTCGACGAGGCGCTGGATGCGCAGCGGGTTGGCGTTCTTCAGCGGCTCGGGCAGCAAGCTGTCCGGGTAATTCTGGAAGCACACCGGACGCAAGAAACGGTCGATGGCCAGCGTGCCCACCGACGTGCCACGAGCATCAGACGTCGCCGGATACGGCCCGCCATGCACCATCGAATCACACACCTCGACACCGGTCGGATAACCGTTAAGCAGGATCCGCCCGACCTTCTGTTCCAGCAACGGCGTCAGCTCAGGGAAACGTTCAAAGTCCGCCTGCTCGCCAATGATCGTCGCGGTCAGTTGCCCATGCAGGCCGTGCAATGCGGCACTCAGTTGCGCCTTGTCCGCCACTTCGACAATCACCGTGGTCGGGCCGAACACTTCTTCCTGCAGCACTTCATCGCCATCGATCAACAGGCTCGCATCGGCCTTGAACAATTGCGGCTGAGCCTGATTACCCTGCTGCGGATTGCCGGCCAGATGCTCAATGGCGGGATGCGCCAACAGTTTCTGCAAGCCATTACCGTAGCTGCCGAGGGTGCCGGCGTTGAGCATGGTTTGCGCCGGTTGATCACCGATCAAACCCGCAACCTGCTGCACGAACGCGCTGAACTCTGGCGAGCGGATGCCGATGACCAGGCCCGGATTGGTGCAGAACTGACCGCAGCCCTGCACCACTGAAGCAGTCAAGTCGCGGGCAACCGTTTCCGAACGCTCGGCAAGGGCCTGCGGCAGGACGATCACCGGGTTGATGCTCGACATCTCGGCAAACACCGGGATCGGTTGCGGGCGTGCAGCGGCCATGTCGCACAGCGCACGTCCGCCTCTGAGCGAACCGGTGAAACCGACTGCCTGAATCGCTGGGTGCTTGACCAGCCATTCACCGACGCCACCGCCGTAGATCATGTTGAACACACCGGCAGGCATCGCGGTTTTTTCCGCTGCACGAATCACCGCGTCAGCGACCAGCTCAGCCGTGGCCATGTGACCGCTGTGGGCCTTGAACACCACCGGGCAACCGGCGGCCAGCGCCGCAGCGGTGTCGCCGCCCGCCGTGGAAAACGCCAGTGGAAAGTTGCTTGCGCCGAACACCGCAACAGGACCGAGGCCGATGCGGTATTGGCGCAGATCAGGACGTGGCAATGGCTGGCGATCCGGCAACGGCAGATCAATCCGCGCACCGTAGAAATCACCCCGACGCAGAACCTTGGCGAACAGACGCATCTGCCCGCTGGTGCGTCCGCGCTCGCCCTGAATGCGTCCGGCGGGCAACGCCGTTTCGCGGCAGACCACGGCGACGAAATCATCACCGAGGGCATCCAGTTCATCGGCAATTGCGTCGAGAAACTGCGCGCGGCGTTCGGCGCTGAGGCTGCGATAAGCCGGGTACGCGACAGCGGCAGCTTTGGCCGCTGCGTCGACTTCCTCAACCGTGGCCTGAATGAAATCGTGCGGCAACTGCTCGCCCGTCGTGGCATCGACGGAGTGCAGTTTGACGTCGCCAGCGGCGCTGCGCTGACCACCAATGTAGTTGTGACCGAGAATCTGAGTCATGGGATCTCCTTAAAGGGTGCCGATGCTGTCCGGTTCAAATGCCGCCGGAACCGGGACGATGCCGTTGACCAGCGGGGCGCCGAATTCGGCCTGGCTGATTTCGAAGACGTCGCCCGGCTGGGTGCGGATGCCATCGGCGAACGACAGGGTCGCGGTGCCGAAGAAGTGAATGTGCACATCCCCCGGACGCAGGAACTGGCTGTACTTGAAATGGTGGTATTCGAGGTTGGCGAGGCTGTGGCACATGTTCGCCTCGCCGCTGAGAAACTCGTTCTGCCAGAGCACTTCGCCGTCACGCAGGATGCGACTGGTGCCTGCCAGATGTTGAGGCAGTTCACCGGTGCGAAGTTCCGGGCCGTAACTGCAACTGCGCAATTTCGAGTGCGCGAGGTACAGGTAATTCTTGCGCTCCATGATGTGATCGGAGAACTCGTTGCCCACCGCAAAACCCAGGCGATAAGGCTTGCCGTCGTTGCCAATGAGGTAGAGGCCGGCCATCTCTGGTTCTTCGCCAGCGTCTTCAGCAAACGGCGGCACCGGGAACGGCTGACCCGGGCGAACGACAATACTGCCGTCGCCTTTGTAGAACCATTCTGGTTGCACACCGGCCTGCCCCGCCGCCGGTTTGCCGCCCTCCACACCCCATTTGAAGATGCGCATGGTGTCGGTCATCGCCGCTTCGTCGCCGGCCTGCTGGTGCATCTTGTCGCGGGCCGAGGCGCTGCCCAGGTGAGTCAGGCCAGTACCGCTGATCAGCATGTGCGCCGGGTCCGGGTGATCGAGGGGCGGCAGGATGCGCAGTTGCGCGAGCAGTTCGGCGTAGTCGTGGCTGATGCCGAGGCCGAGGATCTGCACTTGCTGTTCCAGCGTGTTGCCGGCTTCGATGGCGGCGAGCGCCAGATCGCGCACGCTGCGCGCGTCTAGCACTTCGCGCACCAGATCGTTGTCGACCACGCCGACGCGGCGTTCGCGGTTGCTTAATTCGAATTGAACCAGATGCATATGTCCTCTCCTTTACACAAAACTTCGAAACACTGCAAAACCCTGTGGGAGCTGGCTTGCCAGCGATGACGGCGGCACATTCAGCATTAATGTGTCTGACAGATTGCTATCGCTGGCAAGTCGAGTCGTCGCACCGCAGCTCCCACAGGTTCGGTGGTGATGGGTCGATGGGGTTCAGGTGCGGGTAGCGCCACGGGCGCTGGCGGCAAATTGGTCAACCGGGAGCACGTGTTTGCGTTCCAGCACGCGGTAAACCACGCCCGTCAGGATCAAGCCGAACACCATCACGCCCGATAGGAAATACAGGCCGGACGCGAGATTCCCGGTGTACTCCTTCAACGCCCCGATCACGAACGGCCCGATGTATCCGCCCAGGTTCCCTACCGAGTTGATCAACGCGATCCCCGCCGCCGCACTCGCGCCGGCAAAGAAGCGCCCCGGCAAGGTCCAGAACACCGCTGTGCAGGAAAACAGCGCAAACGCCACCAGACACAACGCCGCCAATTGCGCCACGGGCAGCGACAGCCACGCACTCAGGAACAAGCCAATCGCGCCCAGCACATAAAGTACAGCCAGATGCCCGTAACGATCATTCAAACGATCGGAACTGCGCGGGATGATGAGCAAGCCGATTATCCCGAAGATATACGGCACCGACGACACAAAACCGGTGACCAGATCACTGCCGCCGAACTGTTTGATCAGCGTCGGTAACCATAGACCGAGGCCATAAATGCTCAACGTCACCGGCAGATAAAACAGCGCCAGCAGCAACACACGTTTGTCTTTCAGCGCATGCAGCGGGTTGCCGTGGCGGGTCTGGCCGTACTCCTGCAGATCCTTTTTCAGCTCACCGGTCAGCCAGTCTTTCTCGGCTTGATCCATCCATTTCACTTGTTGCGGGCCGTCAGGCAACCAGCGCAGCACTGGCCAGGTCAGGAGGATCGCCGGGGTGCCGATGACGATGAACAGCCACTGCCAGCCGTGCAGGCCAAGGACGCCGTCCATGCCGAGCAAACCGCCGGATACCGGGCCGGTGATCATCATCGCGATCGGCTGGGAGAGGATGAACAGGCCAAGGATCTTGCCGCGATGGCGCACCGGGAACCATTGGGTGATGTAGTAGAGAACGCCGGGGAAGAACCCCGCCTCGGCCGCGCCGAGCAGAAAGCGCATCACGTAGAAACTGTGCGGGCCCTGAACGAAGGCCATGCCGATGGTGATCGCGCCCCAGGTGATCATGATCCGCGCAAACCAGCGCCGTGCCCCGAAGCGTTCGAGCATCAGGTTGCTGGGGATTTCGAGAAGGAAGTAGCCAATGAAGAACAGCCCGGCACCGAGGCCGTAGGCGGCGTCACCGATGCCGATGTCAGCGCCCATGTGCAGCTTGGCGAAGCCGACGGCGGAGCGATCCACATAGGCGATCAGGTACAGCAGGATCAGGAAGGGAATCAGTTTCAGCGTAATGCGCCGGATTAGCCGCAGTTCCTGGCTCATGAGATCGGTCTCCGATTGTTGTTTTTATAGAACCTCGGGGGACGCCTCTCACGGAAAAACCGTCAGGGCCATCCCTCCGTCGAAAACGACTATATAGTAATACTAATTCACCAACAACACTTCCAAACCTAGGATTTTGCGCTTAGATTAGGCCGTAGTTGGAACACTATAGTCATACAATAAGAGAATCGATCATGTCTGATAAGAAACCCACCCTGCGCTCCGCCCAATGGTTTGGCACGGCCGACAAGAACGGCTTCATGTACCGCAGCTGGATGAAGAATCAGGGCATCGCCGACCACCAGTTCCATGGCAAGCCGATCATCGGCATCTGCAACACCTGGTCGGAACTGACCCCGTGCAACGCGCACTTCCGCCAGATCGCGGAGCACGTCAAACGCGGGGTGATCGAGGCCGGTGGTTTTCCAGTGGAATTCCCGGTGTTCTCCAACGGCGAATCGAACCTGCGCCCGACCGCCATGCTCACTCGCAACCTGGCGAGCATGGACGTTGAAGAGGCCATTCGCGGCAACCCGATCGACGGCGTGGTGCTGCTGACCGGTTGCGACAAAACCACTCCAGCGCTGCTGATGGGCGCGGCGAGTTGCGATGTGCCGGCGATTGTTGTGACTGGCGGGCCGATGCTCAACGGCAAGCACAAGGGCAAGGACATCGGCTCGGGCACCGTGGTCTGGCAGCTCAGCGAGCAGGTCAAGGCCGGCACCATCACGATTGACGATTTCCTTGCGGCCGAGGGTGGCATGTCGCGTTCGGCAGGCACTTGCAACACCATGGGCACGGCGTCGACCATGGCCTGCATGGCTGAAGCACTGGGCACTTCCCTGCCGCACAACGCGGCGATCCCGGCGGTGGATGCGCGACGTTATGTGTTGGCGCACATGTCCGGTATGCGTGCAGTGGAGATGGTTCGCGAAGATTTGAAACTGTCGAAGATCCTCACCAAGGAAGCCTTCGAAAACGCCATCCGGGTCAACGCCGCCATCGGTGGTTCGACCAACGCGGTGATTCACTTGAAAGCTATCGCTGGACGCATCGGCGTTGAACTGGATCTGGACGACTGGACCCGTATCGGTCGTGGCATGCCGACCATTGTCGACCTGCAACCGTCTGGGCGTTTCCTGATGGAAGAGTTCTATTACGCAGGTGGTTTGCCGGCAGTGCTGCGGCGTCTCGGTGAAGCCAATCTGATCCCTAACCCGAATGCACTGACGGTCAATGGCAAGTCGATTGGCGAGAACACCAAGGACGCGCCGATCTATGGCGAGGACGAGGTGATCCGCACCCTAGACAATCCGATCCGTGCTGACGGCGGCATTTGCGTATTGCGCGGCAATCTGGCGCCACTGGGTGCCGTGCTCAAGCCGTCCGCCGCGACCCCGGAATTGATGCAGCATCGCGGCCGCGCGGTAGTGTTCGAGAACTTCGACATGTACAAGGCGCGGATCAACGATCCGGAACTGGAGGTCGATAAAGATTCGATTCTGGTGATGAAGAACTGCGGGCCGAAGGGTTATCCGGGCATGGCCGAAGTCGGCAACATGGGCTTGCCGGCCAAGTTGTTGGCACAGGGTGTGACCGACATGGTGCGCATTTCTGATGCGCGGATGAGCGGCACGGCGTACGGCACGGTGGTTTTGCACGTGGCGCCGGAAGCGGCGGCCGGCGGGCCTTTGGCGACGGTGCAGGAAGGCGACTGGATCGAGCTGGATTGCGCCACCGGGCGGCTGCACCTGGATATTCCGGATGCCGAACTGGCGGCACGCATGGCGGATCTGCAGCCGCCGCAGCAGTTGTTGGTGGGCGGGTATCGTCAGTTGTACATCGACCATGTGCTGCAGGCGGATCAGGGCTGTGACTTCGACTTCCTGGTAGGCTGCCGCGGCGCTGAAGTCCCGCGCCACTCTCACTGACCTTCTCCACCGATCGTTCCCATGCTCCGCGTGGGAATGCCTCAAGGGACGCTCCGCGTTCCAGCTCTGAAATGGGACGCAGAGCGTCCCGGGCAGCATTCCCACGCAGAGCGTGGGAACGATCATTACCCGCCTCAAGATTGTCTGGTGCCTGCTATGATGCGCGGCATCTCCATCGCTCAGGATCGCGCCACTCCCCATGGATTACCGCAAACCTTCCGACCGCAAAAGCATGCATTCGCGCATCGTCCAGGAACTGGGCATGCAGATCGTCTCCGGACGCTTCTTGCCCGACGACAAACTGCCCGCCGAAGCCCTGCTCTGCGAGGAGTACGCGGTCAGCCGGCCGGTGTTACGCGAAGCCACGCGGGTGCTGGTGGCCAAGGGGCTGGTGTATTCCAAGCCTCGGGTTGGCACGGTGGTCAAGGCGCGGCGCGAATGGCACATGCTCGACCCGGACGTGCTGCACTGGCTGATGCAAAGCAGCCCGCAGAATGAATTCTTCAATGTGCTGACCAGTGTGCGCAGCATCATCGAACCGGCGGCTGCCGCCCTCGCTGCTCAACATGCGACCGAGGCTGATATTGCCGCGATTGGCGAGGCGTATCAGCGCATGGAAGCGGCGCCGACGCCGGAAGCGTTGTTGCAGCCGGATCTGGATTTCCATAGCCGGATTGCCGATGCGACACACAACGACTTGTTGGCGAATCTGTGCAATATGTTGTCGGTGGCGATTGCCGAGGCGTTGAAGCATTCGAATCAGCGGCCGAATCTGCATGAATTGGCGTTGCCACGGCATAAGGCGATTTTGACGGCGATCGAGAATCGTGATGCGCTGGGGGCTCGGCATGCGACGTTGGTGCAGCTGGATGATGCGCGTAGTGCTTTGAGTGTCGTGCTTGGCGCTGAACTCACTTAAGGCTTGAGACTGCTTGCCCTCACCCTAGCCCTCCCGAAACGTCGGACCGCCCAGAGGTAGAGGGGACCGATTGGGGGATATTCGGGATTTACGCCGACTTGAACGATTTGCAGTGAATCCATAACCGACTGGCATCTCAAGTCGAATGATTTGCTTTAAATCCATAATCAACTCGGTATCTCAGGTCGAATGATTTGCGTTAAATCCATAATCAACTCGGTGTTTCAGGTCGATGTATCAAGCCGCACACCTCGGTCAGTCCCCTCTCCCTCCGGGAGAGGGTTAGGGTGAGGGGGCTCTTGATCTTAAAACACAAAAAAGCCGCAACCCTAAGGTTGCGGCTTTGTCGTTTCAGCCTTTCAGATCAATGCGCAAACAGCGAATTGCCCTTCTGCCCCGCCAGTTTCTCAGGCTTGATCAGGAACTTCGCCAGTGCCGGCAGCAGCCACAGCGCCCCGAACATGTTCCACAGCAGCATGAAGGTCAGCATCAGGCCCATGTCGGCCTGGAACTTGATCGCCGAGAAGATCCAGGTGCACACACCGATCGCCAGGCACAGACCGGTGAACAGCACGGCTTTACCGGTGGATTTCAGCGTCTGGTAATAGGCTTCCTGCAACGGCAGCCCCGCACGCAGGAAACTCTCCAGACGGCTGTAGATGTAGATGCCGTAGTCGACACCGATCCCCACACCCAGCGCCACCACCGGCAAGGTCGCGACTTTCACGCCGATGCCCATGAACGCCATCAGCGCGTTGCCGAGTACCGAGGTCAGCACCAGCGGCAGGACGATGCACAGCGTCGCCGCCCACGAACGGAAGGTGATCATGCACATCACTGCCACGCAGATGTACACCAGAATCAGGATGGTCAGCTCAGCCTGCTTGATGACTTCGTTGGTGGCCGCTTCGATGCCGGCGTTACCGGCGGCGAGGATGAATTCCAGACCGTCCTTGTTGTTGTCCTTGGCGAATTCCTGCACCGCGTGCACCGCACGATCGAGGGTTTCAGCCTTGTGATCGTTGAGGAACACCAGCACTGGCGCCAGCGAGCAACTGTTGTTGTACAGACCGTCGGCGCGGGCAATCGAGTTGTTCAGCACGTCCGGGTTGCGCGACAGGGTTTCCCACTTCAGGTTGCCCTCGTTCATGCCCTTGATCATCTGCTTGGACACGGTCACCAGCGAGATCGCCGACTGCACGCCCTCGGTGTTCTGCATCTTCCACATCAGCTCATCGATCGGCGCCATGGCCTCATAACGCGAGCAACCTTCAGCCTTGGTCTTGACCATCACTACCAGCACGTCGGAACTGGTCGAGTAGTTGTTGATGATGAAGTTGTTGTCCTTGTTGTAGCGCGAGTCCGGACGCAGTTCCGGCGCGCCCTGGTCGAGGTCGCCGATTTTCAGGTTCTGGCTGTACCAGAGGCCGCCGCCGAAGGCGATCAGCGCCAGCACCACCGAAATACGTGCGACTTTCGGGTTGGCGAAGTTCGACAGCAAGCGCCAGAACGGGTGTTCGCGGTTGGCGTCCTTCTTGCTCTTGGCAATCGCCCGCTTGCTGATGCCGACATAGGAAATGGCGACCGGCAGCAGGATCAGGTTGGTGAACACGATCACCGCCACGCCGATCGACGCGCCGATGGCCAGTTCACGGATCACCCCGATGTCGATGATCAGCAGGGTGATGAAGCCCACCGCATCCGCAAGAATCGCGATCATCCCCGGCAGGAACAGTTGGCGGAAGGTGCGCCGCGCAGCGGTCAATGCGTTGTCGGCCTCGCTGGATTGCAGGGCGATACCGTTGATCTTCTGCACGCCGTGGGAAATACCGATGGCGAAAATCAGGAACGGCACCAGCATCGAATACGGATCGAGTCCGAAACCGAAGAAGTGCATCAAGCCGAGCTGCCAGACCACCGCCACCAGCGTCGTACTCAACACCGCAATGGTGCTGCGCACGCAGTTGGTGAACCACAACAGAAGAATCAGGGTGATGACGAAAGCGATACCGAAGAACAACACCACCATCACCAGACCGTCGATCAGGTCGCCGACCTTCTTGGCGAATCCGACGATGTGGATCTTGACGTTGGGATTCTGCGCTTCGAACTTGTTGCGGATCTTGTCTTCGAGTTCATGGGAGAACTTGCGGTAGTCCAGCGCGAGCAACTTGCCCTGGTCTTCCGGGTCCGGGTAGGACTCCAGCAGCGGGATGTCAACGATGCTCGACTTGAAGTCGTTGGCCACCAGACGCCCGACCTGACCTGACTTGAGTACGTTGTTGCGCAGCAGATCGAGACTGTCTTGCGAGCCGTTGTAGCTCTGCGGGATCACTTCACCGCCGGCGAAACCCTCTTCGGTCACTTCGGTCCAGCGTACGCTCGGGCTCCACAGCGACTTCAGGCCAGAACGGTCGACGCCGGAGATGTAGAACACCTCGTCGTTGATCTGGCGCAGAGTCTCCATGTACTCCTTGGAGAAGATGTCGCCGTCCTTGGCTTCCACCGAAATGCGCACAGTGTTGCCCAGGTTCGCCAGATCGTTGCGGTGCTCCATCATCTTCTCGATGAACGGATGCTTGAGCGGGATCATTTTTTCGAAACTGGTCGACGGCCGGATCAGCGTGGCCTGCCAGAACAGGAAAATACTCACCACCAGGCAGATAAGGATCACTGCCGGACGGTTGTTGAAGATCAGGCGCTCAAGAAACGTCGCCTTGTCCTGCTGAGGAGTGATCAAGGAAGTCATAGCCCCGCCTTCTTATTATTGATCTCGGCACCGTTTGGCAGCGTGGTGTGAACGCCACCCTGCCCGCTCAGAATCAGGTTGCCGTCGCCGGCAGCGGTGACCGACGACAGGGAAATACGATCCGGACGGTTGAACACGCTGAAGGTCTCGCCGTTGTCGCTGCTGCTGATCACCGAACCGCCGTTGCCAACGATCACGATCGAGCCATCTTCAAGCAGGGTCGCGCCGGACAGGCCGAATTCCAGCGATCCGCGCGCAGCTTTCAGCTCGACCTGCTCCCAGGTGCTACCGAAATCGGTGGAGCGGTAGAGGTTGCCGCGCAAGCCGCACGCCAGCAGGGTCTGCGGTTGCGCCGTGCCGATCACGCCGAACAGCGAACCTTCGTACGGGCCTTCGAGTTTTTCCCAGGTCTGGCCGTCATCGGCGGAGCGGAACATGCTGCCCGACTCGCCGACGATAAACAGCCCCGCGTCCTTCACCGCTGCGATGGCGTTGAGGTGGAATTGATCTTCGTTGTCGAGGCGGTCACTGACGTCTTCCCAGTTTTTACCGCCGTCGGTGGTTTCCATCAACGCGCCGTACGCGCCCACGGCGAGGCCGCTGTTGACGTCCTTGAACCAGACGTCGAGCAGCGGCGATTCACGTTTGAGGTCTTCGAATTGCTTGGCCCAGGTCAGACCGCCGTCTGCGCTGGCGAGGATTTGCGCGTCATGGCCGACCGCCCAGCCGTGTTTGTCGTCGACAAAATACACAGCCGTCAGCAGTTGCCGGCTCGGCACCTTGGCTTGCTTCCAGGTTTTGCCCTGGTCATCGGAATAGAGAATGTGCCCGCGATCGCCGACCGCGACCAGGCGTGCGCCAGCGTGGACGACATCGAGTATCAGGCTTTTCGCGGCTTTGGCGGATTCGGTGGCATAGACCACATCGGCCGGCGCCTCGGCGGCAATCACCGGTGCCGATAACGTGGCCAAGCCCAGCATGGAGAGTGCTGTGGCCAGCAACGCGGTGTTGCGTAACGCCGGCGGGCGGCAACGACTCATAGACCTTCCCCTCTTTATTATTGTTAGGCCATCTGGCCTTCAAGGGCGCCGCAAGTGTGCTCCGCTGATGGCTGGTCAGAAGCATAGTCCTGAAACCCGCAATCCAGAGCCACTTCGGAAGCTGGCTCATCCTATCGGGCTTTCGAAACGTCTGACAATCGGCGCCACGTTATCTTTTGTTAACCGCATTGCCGACGGATTCCCCCCTGTAGGAGTGAGCCTGCTCGCGATAGCGGTGTATCAGTTAGCAATTGCTCAGATGACACACCGCTATCGCGAGCAGGCTCACTCCTACAGGGAGTTGTGGGGGCTTTGGGATTTGAATACATGACCATTCGCCGGGGTGATGCGGCAAAAGTTACCGGAGGGACTTGCACGATCGGTATTATGGTATACCATCAGACGCACAGACACTCTTAATCCCCCAACGGAGCAGCTCATGAGTTTCGAAATTCGCAAGATCGTCAGCTATGTCGAAGAAACTTTTATCGAAGGCGGCAAAGCCACTGACAAACCCGTGACCATGGTTGGCCTCGCCGTGGTGATGAAAAACCCATGGGTGGGCAACGGTTTCGTTGAAGACCTCAAACCGCAGATCCGTGCCAACTGCTCCGACCTCGGCGCGCTGATGGTTGAACGTCTGGTCGGCATCATCGGCGGTGCGGAAAAAATCGAGGCCTACGGCAAAGCCGCTGTGGTCGGCGCTGATGGCGAGATCGAACACGCCTCCGCCGTGATCCACACCCTGCGCTTTGGCAATCACTACCGCGAAGCGGTCAACGCCAAGAGCTACCTGAGCTTTACCAACAAGCGCGGCGGCCCGGGCACTTCGATCCAGATCCCGATGATGCACAAGGACGACGAAGGTCAGCGTTCGCACTACATCACCCTGGAAATGCAGATCGAAGACGCGCCACGCGCCGACGAAATCGTCGTCGTGCTGGGTTGCGCCGACGGTGGTCGCCTGCACCCGCGCATCGGTAACCGCTACATCGATCTGGAAGAACTGGCCGCCGAAAAAGCCCAGTAATCACAATAAAAAGGCACTGCAGGAGCGCTCCATGATTCGGCTCACCGCTGAACTCACCCCGGCTGGCACCAGTTACCTGGCGACCGGCCAAGGCCAGCCCGTGGTTTTGATCCACGGCGTGGGCCTGAACAAAGAAATGTGGGGCGGGCAGATTGTCGGCCTGTCCAGCCAGTACCGGGTGATCGCCTACGACATGCTCGGCCATGGCGCCAGCCCGCGACCGGCCAGCGGCACCGCCCTGCTCGGTTACGCCGATCAGTTGCTGGAGTTGCTCGATCACTTGAATCTGCCGCAGGCAGCGGTGATCGGTTTCTCCATGGGCGGCCTGGTCGCGCGGGCCTTTGCCCTGCATTACCCGGAGCGCCTGCAAAGCCTGGTGGTCTTGAACAGCGTGTTCAACCGCAGCGAAGAACAGCGTGCCGGCGTCATCGCCCGTACCGCGCAAGCCGCCGAACATGGCCCGGACGCCAATGCCGAAGCGGCGTTGTCGCGCTGGTTCAGCCGCGAGTATCAAGCGGCCAACCCGGCGCAGATCGCTGCGATCCGCCAGACCCTGGCCGGTAATGATCCGCAGGGTTACCTGACCACTTATGAATTGTTCGCTACCCAAGACATGTACCGCGCCGACGACCTGGGCAGCATTCAGGCGCCGACGCTGATTGCCACTGGCGAACTCGATCCGGGTTCGACCCCGGAAATGGCCGAGCAACTGGCCCGACGCATCCCCGGTGCGAAGGTTGCCGTGCTGCCTGAGCAACGGCATATGATGCCGGTAGAGTCGCCGCGCTTGGTCAACCAGACGCTGCTGGAATTTCTCGAATTCGCACACTCCCGACAAAACCATATAAAGGGGATCGTTGCATGACACTCGCACGCTTCCAGATGTGCATCGGCGGAGAATGGGTCGACGCCCTCTCCGGCAAGACCTTCGAAAGCCTCAACCCGGCCACGGCCCAAGCCTGGGCGGAGTTGCCCGACGCCGATGAAGCGGACGTCGAACGCGCCGTGCAATCGGCACAGACTGCTTTCGACAGCCCGGCATGGCGTGGCCTGACTGCCACTGCGCGCGGCAAACTGCTGCGTCGTCTCGGCGACTTGATCGCCGAAAATAAAGAACAACTGGCGCAGCTGGAAAGCCGCGACAACGGCAAGCTGATCCGCGAAACCCGTGGGCAAGTCAGTTATCTGCCGGAGTTTTTCCACTACACCGCCGGCCTGGCCGACAAGCTCGAAGGCGGCACGCTGCCGCTGGATAAGCCCGACCTGTTCGCCTACACCGTGCACGAAGCAATGGGCGTGGTCGCCGCGATCATTCCGTGGAACAGCCCGCTGTACCTGACCGCAATCAAACTCGCCCCGGCCCTCGCCGCTGGCAACACGATTGTGATCAAGCCTTCCGAGCACGCGTCCGCAACCATTCTTGAACTGGCGCGACTGGCCCTCGAAGCCGGCATTCCGCCGGGCGTGGTCAACGTCGTCACCGGTTACGGCCCGAGCACTGGCGCCGCCCTCACCCGCCATCCGCTGATCCGCAAGATTGCCTTCACCGGCGGCGCGGCGACAGCGCGGCACGTGGTGCGCAGCAGCGCCGAGAACTTCGCCAAGCTGTCGCTGGAACTGGGCGGCAAGTCGCCGAACATCATCTTCGCCGACGCCGATCTGGACAGCGCGATCAACGGCGCGATCGCCGGGATCTACGCGGCCTCCGGGCAGAGCTGCGTGTCGGGTTCGCGGCTGTTGGTGCAGGACGAGATCTACGACGAATTCGTCAGCCGACTGGTCGAACGCGCCCAGCGCATTCGCATCGGCAACCCGCAGGAAGACCACAGTGAAATGGGCCCGATGGCCACCGCGCAGCAATTGGCGGTGGTCGAAGGTCTGGTCGCCGACGCCATCGCTGAAGGCGCGCGTTTGCGCACTGGCGGCAAGCGTCCGACCGATCTCGGCGAAGGCTGGTTCTACGAGCCGACGCTGTTCGAATGCGACCGCAATTCGATGAAGATCATGCAGGAAGAAGTCTTCGGCCCGGTGGCGTCGGTGATCCGCTTTAAAGATGAAGCCGAAGCACTGGCGATCGCCAACGACTCGCAGTTCGGCCTCGCCGCCGGCATCTGGACCCGCGATCTCGGTCGTGCCCATCGTCTGGCGCGCGATGTGCGCTCTGGAATTATCTGGGTCAACACCTACCGCGCGGTGTCAGCGATGGCGCCGATCGGCGGCTTCAAGAACAGTGGCTATGGACGCGAAAGCGGCATCGATTCGGTGCTGGCCTACACCGAACTGAAAACGGTGTGGATCAACCTTTCCCAGGCGCCAATGCCTGATCCGTTTGTGATGCGCTAGGAGTCCTGCGAAATGATCGAACCCGGCATTTACAAAGACGTCATGAGCTCGTTCCCGTCCGGCGTCACGGTGGTCACCACCCTCGACCCGGATGGCGGCATCGTCGGCATCACCGCCAGCGCCTTCAGTGCGCTGTCGATTGACCCGGCACTGGTGCTGTTCTGCCCCAACTATGCTTCCGACACCTACCCGGTGCTGCGTGACAGCAAGAAATTTGCGATCCATTTGCTGTCGGCTGACCAGACGGCTGAGGCCTATGCGTTCGCCAGTAAAGGCAAGGACAAGGCCAAGGACATCGCGTGGCATTTGAGCGAATTGGGTAACCCGATTCTCGCTAAAGCCACCGCGATCATCGAGTGCGAGTTGTGGCGTGAATACGATGGTGGCGACCACGCGATCATTGTTGGCGCGGTGAAGAACCTGATCCTGCCCGAGCAACCGGTGACGCCGATGATCTACCACAAAGGCAAGCTCGGCCCGTTGCCGACCCTGGCCTGACGGATTCACACAAATCCCCCTGTAGGAGTGAGCCTGCTCGCGATAGCGGACTGACATTCAACATTGATGTCGACTGATCCACTGCTATCGCGAGCAGGCTCACTCCTACAAGGGATCGTGGTCACAGGAGGAATGATGAGTAACGAAAAGTACGAAAAAGGTCTGAAGATCCGCACTCAGGTGCTCGGCGAAGCCTACGTTCAGCGTTCAATCGACAACGCCGACGACTTCACCCGTCCGCTGCAGGAAATGGTCACCGAATACTGCTGGGGCCATGTCTGGGGGCGTGAGGGTTTGTCGCTCAAGGAGCGCAGCATGATCAACCTGGCGATGATCTCGGCGCTCAACCGTCCGCATGAACTCAAGCTGCATGTGCGCGGCGCCTTGCGTAACGGCCTGAGTCGTGAGCAAATACGCGAAATTCTGCTTCAGGTCGGCATTTATTGCGGCGTTCCGGCAGCCGTGGACAGTTTCCGGCTGGCCCGTGAAGCCTTTGCCGAAGCCGACGCCGAGGCCTCCAGTTAACCCCTCGGCTGTTTAGATGCCCGTCTGGCATGGACAGCCAACCGAATGAGCGGACCCCATGAAACGCCAGCCACTCGACGACAGCTTCAAGGTCAATCGCAACCCCGTTACCCTGCGTGAAATCGTGCTGGATAAACTGCGTAGCGCGATCATGAATTTCCAGCTCATGCCCGGCGATCGTCTGGTCGAGCGCGATCTGTGCGATCGCCTCGGTGTAAGCCGTACGTCGGTGCGTGAAGCCTTGCGTCACCTGGAATCCGAAGGTCTGGTCGAGTTCGCCGATGCCAAAGGCCCGCGTGTCGCCATCATCACATTGGCCGACGCCGTGGATATCTACGAATTGCGTTGCGTGCTGGAAGGTTTGATCGTGCAGTTGTTCACCCTGCGCGCCAAAGCCAAGGACATCAAGGCCCTGGAAAAAGCCCTCGACGAGAACCGCAAGGCGCTCAAGGACGGCGAACTGCAACAGGTGATCGACTCGGTGCAAGGCTTCTACGACGTGCTGCTCGAAGGCTCGGGCAACCATGTCGCGGCGACTCAGCTACGCCAGTTGCAGGCACGCATCAGCTACCTGCGCGCGACCTCGGTCTCCCAGGAAAACCGTCGCGGCGCGAGTAATCAGGAAATGGAAAAAATGGTCGAGGCGATCAAAAGCGGCGATCCGCTGGTGGCGCATCAGGCCTGTGTCGATCACGTTCGCGCTGCCGCTGCGGTGGCGCTCGACTATCTCAAGCGCAAGCAGGAAGAGACCGGCGCAACCCCGGCCATGACCCTGCCCATCGCGCTGAAAGAACCGCGTATAGGTCACTGATATGTTCAGCCCGAGCTATTGCCCGAAATGCGGTGGCCCTGACCTCGGTCAGCAGATACCGGCGGGCGATACGCACGAGCGCCTGATGTGTCGCGGCTGCGGCTACATCCATTACATCAATCCGAAAATCATTGCCGGCTGCATCATCGAGCAGGACGGCAAATACCTGTTGTGCCAACGGGCGATCCCACCGCGCCCGGGCACCTGGACGCTGCCCGCCGGGTTCATGGAAAGCGGCGAGACCACCGAGCAAGCGGCCATCCGTGAAGTCTGGGAAGAAAGCGGCGTGCGCGCGGAAATCGTCTCGCCGTACTCGATTTTCAGCGTGCCGAAGATCAGCGAGGTGTACATCATCTTCCGTGCGATCGCACTGGAGATCACCGGGCAGTACGGGCCGGAAACCCTCGATTACAAGTTCTTCGCGCCTGAAGACATTCCGTGGGAGCAGATCTATTACCCGGCGATCCGGCAGATTCTCGAGCGCTATATCGAAGAACGCCAGGCTGGGGTGTATGGGATCTACATGGGCAATGACGATAGCGGCAAGATTCACTTCATCCGCTGATCACCACCTATACCCCTGTGGGAGCGAGCCTGCTCGCGAATGCGGTCGTTCTGATCGTTCCCACGCTCCGCGTGGGAATGCCTCTTCGGACGCTCCGCGTTCGGCTTTGAAAGGGGGCTGCGTTCCCACGCGGAGCGTGGGAACGATCAATACCCTAGGCTTCAGAGTGGGGCGATGCCTTCGACGATGATGATTTCCGCCTTCGCCCATTCCTCGCGATAACTTTTCGCTTCCTGATACGCCGCCGAGTGGTAGCACGCCACGGCTTTTTCGTAGCTTTCGAATTCGATCACCACGCTGCGCTGTGGCGTCTCGCGTCCTTCCATCGCTTCGCTGCGCCCGCCCCTCGCCAGAAATTTCGCACCAAACTCAGCAAACGCCACCGGCGCGCGCTGGGTGTATTGGCTGTAATGATCGGCATCGGCTATATCCACATGAGCAATCCAGTACGCCTTCATAGTGACCTCATTGTTGATTTTGTATTATGGTATACCAATATATTTCCAACGAACCCTGAGAGTCCAGCATGGCCTTCAACAGCATCGAAGAAATCATCGAAGATTATCGTCTCGGCAAAATGGTCCTGCTGGTCGATGACGAAGATCGCGAGAACGAGGGCGACCTGCTGCTGGCCGCCGACCGTTGCACGCCCGAGGCGATCAGCTTCATGGCCCGTGAAGCGCGCGGGCTGATCTGCCTGACCCTGACTGACGAACATTGCCAGCGTTTGGGCCTGGAGCAAATGGTCCCGGCCAATGGCAGCGTGTTCAGCACCGCGTTTACCGTATCGATTGAAGCAGCGGTGGGCGTGACCACCGGCATCTCCGCAGCAGATCGCGCTTGCACCGTGGCCGCCGCCGTCGCGCCGAATGCCCGCGCTGAAGACCTGGTGCAGCCGGGCCATATCTTTCCGTTGCGCGCCAAGGAAGGTGGCGTGCTGACCCGCGCCGGCCACACCGAGGCCGGTTGCGACCTGGCACGTCTGGCCGGTTTTACGCCGGCCTCGGTGATCGTCGAGGTGATGAACGACGACGGCACCATGGCCCGTCGCCCGGATCTGGAAGTGTTTGCGCGCAAGCACGGGATCAAGATCGGTACCATCGCCGACCTGATCCACTATCGCCTGAGCACCGAACACACCATTGAACGCATCGGCGAACGGGAGCTGCCGACGGTGCATGGCACGTTTCGCTTGATCACCTTTGAGGATCGCATCGAGGGCGGCGTGCACATGGCGATGGTCATGGGCGATCTGCGCCGTGAAGAACCGACGCTGGTGCGCGTGCATGTGATCGATCCACTGCGTGATCTGGTCGGTGCCGAGTACAGCGGGCCAACGAACTGGACGCTGTGGGCGGCGTTGCAACGGGTGGCGGCTGAGGGCCATGGGGTGGTTGTGGTGCTGGCCAATCATGAATCTTCGCAGGCGTTGCTGGAGCGGGTGCCGCAATTGACCCAGCCGCCGAGACAGTTCAGCCGTTCGCAATCGCGAATTTATTCGGAGGTCGGGACTGGGGCGCAGATTTTGCAGAATCTTGGGGTGGGCAAGCTACGTCACCTGGGCCCTCCTCTGAAATACGCCGGGTTGACCGGGTATGACCTGGAAGTGGTCGAGAGTATTCCGTTTACCGAGTGAAGCGGCCCTCACCCCAGCCCTCCCGAAACGTCGGACCGCCCGTAGGGAGAGGGAGCTGACCGAGGTGTTTAGTCGCTATACGCCGACCTGAAATACCGTGTCGAACTCAGATTTTGAACAGCACAAAGATCGGCTCCCTTTCCAATGCCGAGTCGAGCGCGGTTTTGAACGACATGAAGATCTGCTCCCTTTCCCCCTCTCCCATTGGGAGAGGGCTGGGCGGGCGGCGTTCCGATGAGGGGCTGGATCTAAAATTTCTACACATCTCTCAAGTGAAAAACCATCAGCCTCCAGATAACTGGTAAGGCAAAGTGCTTGCACAAAGTTTGGAATACCATAATATGATATTCCATAGACCGGACATTCCAACGAAGGTCCATCTACTGCTCCCGACAGGCGGGCAACAACGCAAGCCCGCTCAAAAACACAACAATGAGGGCGTAAAAATGGTGTTGAACAAAGCTGCAACCGCGATCTTTTTCGCGGGACTGCTCAGCGTCACCGGTCAGGCTGCAATGGCTGCCGAGAGCGTGAACTTCGTCAGCTGGGGCGGAAGCACCCAGGATGCGCAGAAACAGGCCTGGGCCGATCCGTTCAGCAAGGCCAGCGGCATCACCGTCGTGCAGGACGGCCCGACCGACTACGGCAAACTCAAAGCCATGGTCGAGAGCGGCAACGTGCAGTGGGACGTGGTCGATGTCGAAGCCGACTTCGCCCTGCGTGCCGCCGCTGAAGGCCTGCTCGAACCCCTCGATTTCAAAGTCATCCAGCGCGACAAGATCGACCCGCGTTTCGTCAGCGATCACGGCGTCGGCTCGTTCTTCTTCTCCTTCGTCCTCGGCTACAACGAGGGCAAACTCGGCGCCAACAAGCCACAGGACTGGAGCGCCCTGTTCGACACCAAAACCTACCCGGGCAAACGCGCCCTGTACAAATGGCCAAGCCCTGGCGTACTCGAACTGGCGCTGCTGGCCGACGGCGTGCCTGCCGACAAGCTTTACCCGCTCGACCTCGATCGCGCCTTCAAGAAACTCGACACCATCAAGAAAGACATCGTCTGGTGGGGCGGCGGCGCGCAGTCGCAGCAACTGCTGGCCTCCGGTGAAGCGAGCATGGGCCAGTTCTGGAACGGTCGCATTCACGCCCTGCAAGAAGACGGCGCACCGGTCGGTGTGAGCTGGAAACAGAACCTGGTCATGGCCGACATTCTGGTGATTCCAAAAGGCTCGAAAAACAAGGACGCGGCGATGAAGTTTCTGGCCGCCGCCAGTAGCGCCAAGGGCCAGGCCGACTTCTCCAACCTGACCGCCTACGCCCCGGTCAACCTCGACAGTGTGGAGCGTCTGGATTCGACGCTGGCCCCCAACCTGCCGACTGCCTATGCTAAGGATCAGATCACTCTAGATTTCGCGTACTGGGCCAAAAACGGCCAGGCCATCGCGACACGGTGGAACGAATGGCTGGTCAAATGAAAATGGCGGCCACCGCGCCCCGTCCCTCCACTGCCACCGGGGGCGCCACCGGCGCTGCCGGTTCGGCCCACGGAACACAGGCGGTTGCGATGCAGCAAGCCCCGTCCCTCAGACAACGCTGGCGCGGCGCCGGCAACCTCGCCCCAGCGCTGCTGTTCATCGGCCTGTTTTTCCTCGCGCCGTTGATTGGTCTGCTGTTGCGCGGCGTGCTTGAACCGACGCCAGGCCTTGGCAACTATGAACAACTGTTCGCCAACTCGGCTTACGCCCGAGTGCTGCTCAACACCTTCTCGGTGGCCGGGCTGGTGACGCTGTTCAGCTTGCTGCTGGGCTTTCCACTGGCCTGGGCGATCACCTTGGTGCCACGCGGCTGGGGGCGCTGGATCCTCAACATCGTGCTGCTGTCGATGTGGACCAGCCTGCTCGCCCGCACCTATTCGTGGCTGGTGCTGCTACAAGCGTCGGGCGTGATCAACAAGGCTCTGATGGCGATGGGCATCATTGATCAGCCGCTGGAAATGGTGCACAACCTCACCGGCGTAGTGATCGGCATGAGCTACATCATGATCCCGTTCATCGTGCTGCCGTTGCAGGCAACCATGCAGGCCATCGACCCGATGATTCTGCAGGCCGGCTCGATTTGCGGAGCCAGTCCGTGGACCAACTTCTTCCGGGTGTTCCTGCCGCTGTGTCGGCCGGGTCTGGCCTCCGGTGGCTTGATGGTGTTCGTCATGTCGCTCGGTTACTACGTCACCCCGGCACTGCTCGGCGGGGCGCAGAACATGATGCTGCCGGAGTTCATCATTCAGCAGGTGCAATCGTTCCTCAACTGGGGCCTGGCCAGTGCCGGCGCTGCGTTGCTGATCGCGATCACTTTGGTGCTGTTCTACTTCTACCTGAAGCTTCAGCCGGAATCCCCGGTTGGCGCCAGTAACGCGAGGTAAGCCGACATGCTCCTGACCCCCAATGCGATGAGCCGGCGCATGCGCTTCGGCCTCTACGCCACCACCGGGCTGATCGGTCTGTTCCTGCTGTTGCCGATCGTCTTCATCGTGCTGCTGTCGTTCGGTTCTTCGCAATGGCTGGTGTTTCCGCCACCGGGCTGGACGCTGAAATGGTACGGCCAGTTCTTCTCCAACCCCGACTGGATGAACGCCGCAGCGGCCAGCCTCAAGGTCGCCGTGCTGACCACGATCTGCGCCGTAGCCCTCGGTTTGCCGACCGCGTTTGCGCTGGTGCGCGGGCGTTTTCCCGGTCGGGAAATGCTCTACGGCCTGTTCACGCTGCCGATGATCGTGCCGCTGGTGATCATCGCCGTGGCGGTGTACGCGCTGTTCCTCAAGCTCGGTTACACCGGGACGATGTTCGCGTTCGTCGTCAGCCATGTGATCGTCGCGCTGCCGTTCACGATTATCTCGATCATCAACTCACTGAAACTGTTCGATCAGTCGATTGAAGACGCGGCGGTGATTTGCGGTGCTTCACGCCTGCAAGCGGTGTTCAAAGTGACATTCCCGGCGATTCGTCCGGGCATGGTCGCCGGCGCCCTCTTCGCCTTCCTCGTGTCGTGGGACGAAGTGGTGCTCAGCGTGATGATGGCCAGCCCGACCCTGCAAACCCTTCCCGTAAAAATGTGGACCACCCTGCGCCAGGACCTGACGCCAGTGATCGCCGTCGCTTCGACGCTGCTGATCGGCTTGTCTGTTTTGGTCATGGTCATCGCCGCCGCGCTGCGCCGGCGCAACGAAATCAGCGCCTGAGCGCCCAGGAGTACGACATGAGTGCCGTGATCAAAGACGCTTCCCAGCAGAATGACAAACCCCTGGTCAGCCTGCGCAATCTGAACAAGCACTACGGCGACTTTGCTGCCGTCGACAACATCTCGCTGGACATCAAGGACGGTGAATTCCTCACCTTCCTCGGCTCCAGCGGCTCGGGCAAAAGCACCACGCTGTCGATGCTCGCCGGGTTTGAAACACCGAGCAGCGGCGAGATCCTCGTCAACGGTCAGTCGCTGGTGAATGTGCCGCCGCACAAGCGTGACATCGGTATGGTGTTCCAGCGTTATTCGCTGTTCCCGCATCTGTCGGTGCGCGACAACATCGCGTTTCCTTTGGCGATCCGCAAACTGGCCGCCGCCGAGCGCGACAAGCGTGTCGATGCAATGCTGAAACTGGTGCAGTTGGAACAGTTCGCGCATCGCCGCCCTTCGCAACTGTCTGGCGGCCAGCAGCAACGTGTCGCCATTGCCCGGGCGCTAGTTTACGAACCACGCATCCTGCTGATGGATGAACCGCTCGGTGCGCTGGATAAAAAGCTGCGTGAAGATCTGCAGGATGAACTGCGCCAACTGCATCGTCGCCTGGGCATTACCATTGTTTACGTGACCCACGACCAGGAAGAAGCCATGCGTTTGTCGCAGCGCATTGCGATTTTCAGTCATGGCAAGATTGTTGGATTGGGCAGCGGTTATGACCTTTATCAGAATCCGCCGAATGCGTTTGTGGCGTCGTTCCTCGGCAATTCGAACTTCCTCAAGCTTAAGGCACAGGGCAATGCGGCGGCTTCGTTTGAAGGACAGTCATTGTCGATTCGACTGACCGCTGGGTTGTACACCGATCAGGATGTGTTGCTGATGGTGCGGCCGGAAAAGGCACTGGCGTTGAGCGTGGCGCAGGCGATTAGCGAGCCGTTGCCTTCGGGTTGGAATGAGGTTTCAGCGAAGGTTGTGGAAGTGCTGTTTCTCGGTGAGAGCCAGACTTGCAGCGTGGTCACCTCGGGCGGGACTTCGATGACGGTGAAAGCACTGTCAGCCGCCGGCATGCCGCTCAAGGCTGGCGACCCGGTGCAAGTGCGCTGGGCCACTGCCGATGCGTGCGTCTACACCGAATGGACCGAAAGCGATCTGAACAAGGCTGCCGGCGCTCACTGATAGCGTGTTGTCTGTGGGATCTACCCCCTCACCCCAGCCCTCTCCCCCAAGGGGGGCGAGGGGGAAAGGGAGCCGATCTTCGTGTTGTTCAAAACCCGAGTTCGACTCGGTATCCCAAGTCGGTGTACCTCATCCAAACAACCCGGTCAGTCCCCTCTCCCTCCGGGAGAGGGCTAGGGTGAGGGAACCAGTCGCCATGCTGTTCAAATCCGAGTTCGACTCGGTATCACACGTCGGCGTACCTCGAAAGAACAACCCGGTCAGTCCCCTCTCCCTCTGGGAGAGGGCTAGGGTGAGGGAAACAGTCGACGCGGTATCAGACAATAGCGCGGTAGCCTTCGATTTCGTCCGGCCAGGCGGTGAGAATTTCGAAGCCCGTCTCCGTCACCGCAACCATATGTTCCCACTGCGCCGACAACGAGCCGTCCTTGGTCAGCACGGTCCAGCCATCCGGCATATTTTTCACATGACGCTTGCCGGCATTGAGCATCGGCTCCACGGTAAAAATCATCCCGGCCTTGAGCTTCATTCCCTGATCGGGAAAGCCGTAATGCAGAATCTGCGGCTCATCGTGATAGACCTTTCCGATCCCGTGCCCGCAGTACTCGCGCACTACGCTGAAACCTTCTTTCTCCGCCAGGCTCTGAATCGCGTGGCCGATGTCGCCCAACGTCGCGCCCGGTTTCACCACGCGAATCCCCGCGCACATGGCGTCATAGGTGGTCTTGATCAGGTGCTGCGCTTCAGGTGTTGCCTCGCCGACCACGTACATGCGGCTGGTATCACCGAACCAGCCGTCCTTGATCACCGCGATGTCGAGGTTGACGATGTCGCCATCCTTCAGCGGTGTGCCCGACGGAATCCCGTGGCAGACCACATCGTTGACCGAGGCGCAGACGGTTTTCGGAAAACCGTGATAACCGACATTCGCCGGCACGGCTTTCTGCACGTTGACGATGTAGTCGTTGCACAGTTGATCGAGCTGATCAGTGGTGACGCCCGCCTTCACATGCGGCACCAGCATGGCCAGCACTTCAGCGGCGAGTTTGCCGGCAGCACGCGATTGCGCGATGTCGGCCGGGGTGTTGATCTTGATCTGGTTTCTCATGCGCTGACGGCTTCCTGAGTCAGTTGTTGCAGATCCAGCCCGCCGTTCTGTTCGGCACGGATCAGCAAGCGGCAAATGGCGCTGTGGTCGAGGTTGGGGTGCAGCTCGGCGAGCATGCCGATGCGCATCCAGTGCTCGGCCTGCGCGTTGATCGAGCGGCTGAGGGCGTTGCTGGAGATACGCAGGTTCTCGTGCATGTCCTCTGAAATCTTTACGATGCCCATATATGGATCCGATACGATGTGTATATGGATCGTATATTAGCCAAGCCTCACGGGAAATTGCAAATCAACCCAGCGCCGCGTCGAAAAACGATGAGATGAGCCGACTGGAACGCCGCTCCGCCAAGCAGTACAAATAAGTCTCGGTGAACAGCTCCTCGCCCTCGATTCTGATCGTGCGGATGTTCGGGTCGGCAATGAACTCCGCTTCTGAAACCACCCCCAACCCCAGCCCACGCACCACCGCCTCACGCAACGCCTCACGGCTGCCGATTTCCATGGCGATGCGCGGTTTGACCTGCGCCGCATTCAGCGCCTGTTCCAGCACCAGTCGTGTGGTCGAGCCTGGCTCGCGTTGCAGCAGCCGCTGCCCTTCCAGTTCCTCCAACCGCACGCTGCCACGATTGGCCAGCGGATGTTCATGGTGCGCGAACAAAATGATCGCGTGCCGCGCATAACGCACCGAACACAACGCCGGATCATCCTGACGCCCCGCCAGCACGGCGATGTCGGTCACATAGTTTTCCAGATCCGACAGCACCTGTGCCGAGTTACCCACGCGGATCGACACGTCGATGTTCGGGTGTTGTTGCAGGTAGCTGTCGACCATCTCGATCACATGAAACGGCCCCACCGCACCAACCTTGAGCTGGCCGCTGTCGAGCCGTCCAGAGTCGCGCAGCAGGTTGTGCGCTTCCAGTTCCAGCAAGGCAATCCGTTGCGCGATCGGCAGCAACTGCCGCCCGACATCGGAAAGCTCGATCCGCCGCCCGCGCCGATGGAACAGCTCAACATTGTGCTGGCGTTCCAAGGCTTGTACTTGCGTGGTCAGTGTTGGTTGGCTGAGCCCTGTCGCCCGCGCACCGGCACTGAAACTGCCGTGACGGGCAACGGCGAGAAAGGCCCGCAATTTCGCGCTGGACATCCATAGACTCCATCAATAGTTAGCTGCTGTTTCCCATATTGAATTGATTGAATGACTGTCACGTGACAGACCTAGCCTGTGGCAACTCCCAACCACACCGTGGAATGCCATGAAAACAATCAAACAGTTTCTGCGTGTCGCCAGCCTCACCGTCATTGCCCTCGGCGCCAGCCAAGTCTGGGCCAAGGACAAATTGACCATTGGCTTGATCCCCTCTGAAGATTCCCAGGCGATGATCGAATCGAGCAAACAGGTGCTCGACGATCTGCAAGCCAAAATCGGCATGCCGGTGGTGCCGTTCGTGGCCACCGATTACAACGGCATCATCGAAGCGCTGCGTTCGGGCAAGCTCGATGTCGCCTACCTCGGGCCGTTCTCCTACGTGCTGGCGACCTCGGTGGCGGATGTCGAGGCGTTCTCGGTGGCGGTGACCAAGAAGACCGGGCAGAGCGCGTACAAAAGCGTGATTCTGGCGCGCAAGGACAGCGGTATTCATTCACTGGCAGACCTCAAGGGCCATACGTTCGCGTTCGTCGACCCAAGTTCCGCGTCCGGCCATCTGTTCCCGAAAGCAGGCCTTGAGCAGGCCGGTTTTGCTCCGGACAGCCTGTTCAAACGGGTGATTTTCTCCGGTTCCCACGACGCCAGCATCCTTGCGGTGGAGAACAAGAAAGTCGACGCGGCGGCCGTGGCTGACCGCATCTTCGCCAGCGCCGTGGCCAAAGGTGTGGTGAAGCAGTATGACTTCGAAATAGTTTGGAGTTCCAAGCCGATTCCTGAGTCGCCGATGGTCTGGCGCAAGGCGCTCGATCCGGAACTGAAAAAGAAAGTCGCCGATGCACTGGCCTCGATCAAGGACGTGCCGTGGGGCGATCAGGGCCTGCTCAACGGCTTCCAGCCCACCACCGACGCGTCGTATGACGTGGTGCGCGAAACCGCCAAGGTGCTCGATCTCGATTTGCGGAGCATGAAATGATCAGCATCCGCCAACTGACCAAACACTACGGCAGCAACCCGGTGTTGCGTGGCATCAACCTGGAGGTCGCGGCCGGCGAATTCGTCGTGGTGCTCGGTCAGTCCGGCGCTGGCAAATCGACCTTGCTGCGTTGTATCAATCGCTTGGCGCAGGCCGACAGCGGCACGCTGAACGTGGCCGGCATCGACGCCCTCGCCTGCCCTGACACCAGCGTTCTGCGCCGTGAAGTGGCGATGATTTTTCAGCACCACAACGTCGTGCCGCGCCTGAGTGTGCTGAAGAACGTGCTGACCGGTCGCCTCGGTTCCGTCGGCACCATCGCCTCGATTCTGCAGCTGTTCCGCCGTGACGATGTGGCGCTGGCCATGCAATGTCTGGAGCGCGTCGAACTGGCGCACAAGGCTGGCGAGCGCACCGATTCGTTGTCTGGCGGACAAAAACAGCGCGTCGGCATCGCCCGCGCCTTGGCGCAACGGCCGCAGGTGATTCTGGCCGATGAACCGATTGCCAGTCTCGACCCGAAAACCGCTCGCCTGGTGTTGCAGTACTTGCGCGATGCCACCCGCGAACTGGGCATCACTGTGCTGTGCAATCTGCATCAGGTCGAATACGCCCGTGAGTTTGGCGACCGCGTGGTCGGCTTGGCCAATGGCAGCCTGGTGTTCGATGGCAAAGCCTTGAGCATGACCGACGCCGATCTGGCGCGAATCTATCCGGGGCAATCGGCGCAATCCCCTGCTGACGTGCCCACGCCCACCCTGTCCTACTGCACTGCATCGAGGGCCTGAGCATGCAATCGCAAAACTATCAGTGGGTCGGCGACCGGCCCCGTGGCCCGCGCAGTTGGCTGACCACCGGCGCCGTCGTCCTGATCGTGCTGTGGACGCTGAACTGGAGCGCACAAGGCGCGCAGCTCAGCCTCGGTGAACTGGCGGCGGGGTTGCCACAGATCGGTGATTTCCTTTCGCGCACCTTCCCACCGGATCTGAGCATTCTTCCGCGTCTGCTCGCGCCAGCGGTGGAAACCTTGCAGATCGCCATTTGGGGCACCCTGCTCGGCGTGTTGCTGGCGATTCCACTGTCGTTTCTCGCGGCACGCAATTTGAGCCGCAACCGCTGGGTATTTCACGCCACGCGTCAGGCACTGAATTTCACCCGCAGCATCAATGAACTGATCCTCGCGCTGATCTTCGTCTCGGCGGTTGGACTCGGCCCGTTCCCCGGCGTATTGGCGCTGGCGTTGCATGGCCTGGGCATGCTTGGCAAGTTCTTCGCCGAGAGCATCGAAGAGATCGACCAAGGCCCGATTGAAGCGCTGCAAGCGACTGGTGCGCGACCACTGCAGGTGATCGTGTTTGGTGTGCTGCCGCAGGTCATCACCGCATGGATTGCGGTGATTCTGTACCGCTTCGAAGTCAACCTGCGCTCGGCCACGGTGCTGGGCATGGTCGGTGCTGGTGGCTTGGGTTTCGAACTGGTGAGCAGTCTCAAATTGTTCAAATACCAGGAAACTGCGACCTGCATCATCGTCATCACCTTCATGGTGATCGTCGCCGATGCCGTTTCCGGCCGGTTGCGTGCCGCCATCCAGAGCGGTTCGGCGCACTAGCGTAAAGCTGTTATCGGCTGAGCCGATTCAAACCTGCGAATTATCGATTTGAGCCGTTGTCGACGGGCGCTGAGTATGGCGCCACACGACAACAACAAGAAGGATCCACCATGACTGCCCGTTTTCAGAACCCCGTCGATACCCGCTTCGGCTGGGGCAGCCTGCAAGACCTTGCCGCCATCACCGAGCAGCAGACCGTGGCCCTCGTGACCTTTCCCGAAGCGCGAGGGCTGGGGCTGGTCGATCGCCTGCAAGCCTTGCTCGGTGCGCGTCTGGTTTATGTGTTCGAAGACGTTCAGCCCAACCCCGACGTCGCCCATCTGCGCAGCACTTACGAGCACTTCTGGCAACACGCCGGTGACTGTGACGTGGTCCTCGCCGTGGGTGGCGGCAGCGCCATCGATACCGCCAAGGCATTGATCGTCGGCACCGAATCCGGCCGTTTCGATGAACTGTTGAGCCTGCTGTCGAGCGGCAAGCCCTTCACGCCAGCCCGGTGCAAACAACTGATCGCCGCACCGACCACCGCCGGCACCGGCAGCGAAGTCACCCCGTGGGCGACGATCTGGGACAGCGCCAGCCAAAAGAAATATTCGCTGCACCTGGACTGCACCTGGCCAAGGGTGGCGATCATCGACCCGCAACTGATGCTCACCGTACCGGCCGGCGTCACCGTTTCCACCGGGCTCGATGCCCTGTCCCATGCGCTGGAAGCGATCTGGAACGTCAACGCCAACCCGGTCTCAGACACCTTTGCCATTTCCGCGATTGAAGACATTCTCGAATGCCTGCCGCGTTTGCACAAAGATCTGTCGAGCCAAGAGTTGCGCACGCGCATGGCCCTCGCCGCACTCAAGGCCGGGCTGGCATTTTCCAACACCAAAACCGCGCTGGCGCATTCGATTTCCTATGAGATGACCTTGCGCCACGGTTTGCCCCACGGCATCGCCTGCTCCTTCACCTTACCGCTGGTTTTGGGTTTGGCCTGGGGCCACGACGCCACGCGCGACCGTACCTTGCAACGGGTATTCGGCGCGGACCTGGGCAAAGCCCAACAGCAACTGCGCGAGTTCCTGCACAGCCTCGGGGTGAAGACCGAGTTTGCCGATTACGGCGTCTCGGCCAAGGACGCCGAAGCCATCATCCAGCTCGCGATGCAGGGTGCGCGCGGCAAGAACTTCATCGGTTCACAAGCCGCCTGACGCCTGATAACACCCGAGTCACCCAAGCACCGCCAGCGGCATGCAGCCGCGGTGATTTCCTGTCGCACCAAAAAAGAGTGCACCCCGCCGACGACACCCGGCGGGAACCGACAACAATAAGGAAAAGATCATGAATCGTGCCGAAACAATGCCTGGTCTCGCCGTCCGTTCCGCCTCGTTCCGGGTCGCCCAGTGGCGCATGCTGCTGGCGGCGATGTTCTGTTACCTGTTTTTCTACACCGGTCGGCAGACCTTCGGTTTTGCCATTCCGGGGATTCAGGCCGAGTTCGGCTTGAGCAAAGAAACCCTCGGCTGGGCCTCTGCGGCGATGCTCTGGGCCTACGCGATTGGCCAGGCGATCAACGGCAACCTCGCCGACAAATTCGGTGGCCGGCGCATCATGACCCTCGGTGCGGTGCTGTCCTGCGCGGCGAACTGGGTGACCAGTTTTGCCAGTGGTTTCACCAGCCTGATTCTGCCGTGGGGCGTCAACGGCTACTTTCAGGCCTTGGGCTGGGCGCCGGGCGGTCGGCTGATTGCCAATTGGTGGGCGGCGGGTGAGCGCGGCAAGGTTTACGGTTTCTACACTTTCGCCGCCGGCTGCGCGTCGATTCTGTCGTACGTCACCTCTATCGTCGTGCTCGAAGTGCTGCAACTGGAATGGCGCTGGATCTTCCGTTTGCCAGTGCTGCTGATGCTCGCCGGCGGGATCATTTTTTATCTGGTTGCCCGCGAACGCCCGCAGGATCTGGGCTTCGAGCCGGTGGGTGATACCGGCGTGGCCAACGCTGACGACAAACATCAGGAAGCGGCACAGGGCGAAGTCGAATCCTCGGCACAACGCTACAAAGCCGTGCTGAAGAACCCTCGCCTGCTCATCGCCGCGCTGTCACTGGGCTTTCAGAACGCGGCGCGCTACGGCTTGATCGTCTGGGTGCCGGTGCACTTTCTCGGCGCTGACTGGAAAAGTGGTGACGGCATGATCGATCCGAAATGGATCACTGTCGCCCTCCCCGTCGGCATGGCGGTCGGTGCACTGAGCAACGGCTGGGTGTCGGACAAACTGTTCGGCTCCAAGCGCTATCTGGCGATCATGCTCTATATGTTCCTCGGCGCCGCGACCAGCCTGTGGATGTGGAGCCTGCCCCCACACAGCGTCATCGGCCTGATCGCCCTGTTCCTTTGCGGCTTCTTCGTCTACGGCCCAGCCTCGAGTTTCTGGGCGCTGTGCCCGGATCTGGTCGGGGCCAAACGCGCCGGTACGGCGACCGGGATCATGAACTTTTCCTCGTACCTGTTCGCCGGATTGGCCGAGCCACTGATCGGGCGTCTGCTTGACACCACGGCAAATACGTCTCTGATCTTCATAGTGGTCACCAGCGCCTGCCTGTGCAGTGCGGCAGTGGCCTTGTTCATTCGACGCTGACGGGGCTTGCATGTACCAGTATCACAAGTGGTTGCGTTCATTTCATGCGGTGGCCAAGACCGGCAGCTTTACCCTTGCTGCCGAGTTTCTCAGCGTCGGTCAGCCGACCGTCAGCGAACAGGTCAACGCTCTGGAGAAGACCTTCTCGGTCGAGCTGTTCCATCGCCGTGGCCGCTACATCGAAATGAGCGCCGCCGGGCACAAGCTCTATGCGATCACTCAGGGCCTGTTCGGTCAGGAGGATGAAGCCGTGCAACTGTTGCAGAGCTTCAAGCAGCGCAAGACCGGCATGCTGCGCCTCGGCGCGGTGTCACCGCCAATTGCGATGAACCTGACCTATGAGCTGATGCAGCGCCACCCGGATATCGAACTGGAAACCTCGTTTTCCTCGGAAAAGGACACCCTGGCGCGGTTATTCAACTTCGATATCGACGTGGCGATTCTGGCCTTGTCGGAATTCGATGAGCGCTTCCACACGCGGCTGTATCACCGTTATCCGATCATCGCCGTGGTCCGCGATGACCATCCGTGGGCAAGTCAGGC
This sequence comes from Pseudomonas sp. B21-041, assembly GCF_024748675.1. Taxonomy (NCBI): domain Bacteria; kingdom Pseudomonadati; phylum Pseudomonadota; class Gammaproteobacteria; order Pseudomonadales; family Pseudomonadaceae; genus Pseudomonas; species Pseudomonas sp. B21-041. The sequence goes on along the minus strand of NZ_CP087175.1, from coordinate 2,652,045 downwards.
GCAGGTTCACATCAGTGAAATCAGCGGCGAAAAATGGGTGATGCGCGAATCCAGTGCGCGCACCCGGCAACTGGTGGAAGAAAGCTGCAAGCGCCTCAATATCGATCTCAATTGCGTCATGCAACTCAACAGCCGCGAAGCCATCGTCCACGCGATCGTCAAGGGCATCGGCATCGGGTTTGTCTCGGCGGTCGAGTACGCCGAAACCCCGGGCACCAAGCCGATCACCTTTGTCGATCACCCGTTTTTCATCGAATACCACCTGTGCTGCCTCGGCATCCGCCGCAACCGACCGGTGATTGCCGAACTGTTTGATGCGAATCCACCGCTGACCTGATCAGCACTGACCCTTGAACCGCCTACCTCATTGCCGAGGGACGGCCCACGCTTACCTGAAAACGGAGATTGACCATGCAGTACCAACAACCGACTCACCTGCAAGCCGCGATCCTCGACTGGGCCGGCACCGTTGTCGATTTCGGCTCGTTTGCGCCAACGCAAATCTTCGTCGAAGCCTTTGCCGAGTTCGGCGTCGCGGTATCGCTTGAAGAAGCGCGCGGGCCGATGGGCATGGGCAAGTGGGATCACATCCGCACGCTGTGCAACTTGCCACAGATTGCTGAACGCTATCGTGCAGCGTTTGATCGCTTGCCGAGTGATGACGATGTAACGGCAATCTACGAACGTTTCATGCCGTTGCAAATCGAGAAAATCGCCCTGCATTCGGCGCTGATTCCGGGCGCACTCGAAGCCATTGCGGCATTGCGCGACAAGGGTTTGAAAATCGGTTCGTGCTCGGGCTACCCGGCGGTGGTGATGGCCAAGGTCGTCGAACTGGCGCGGGAAAATGGCTACGTCGCCGACCATGTCGTCGCCACCGATGAAGTGCCCAATGGCCGGCCGTATCCGGCGCAGGCCTTGGCCAACGTGATTGCCCTGGGCATCGATGACGTGGCCGCCTGCGTCAAGGTCGACGACACCTGGCCGGGGATTCTCGAAGGGCGCGCAGCCGGCATGTGGACGGTGGCATTGACCTGTTCCGGCAACGCACTGGGCCTGACCTATGAGCAATACAAGGCGTTGCCGTCGGATCGACTGGCGGAAGAGCGTGCGCGAATCGGCAAAATGTTCGCCCCTTCGCGCCCGCACTACCTGATCGACACCATCGCCGAGCTGCCCGAAGTGATCGACGACATCAATGCGCGCCTGGCCCGGGGCGAAACTCCGCAGTCCTGCTAATTGATCGTCCGCACCCCGCGCTGATCGTTCCCACGCTCTGCGTGGGAATGCAGCCCGTGACGCTCCGCGTCACTGGACGCAGAGCGTCCCTAGAGGCATTCCCACGCAGAGCGTGGGAACGATCAACAGCCAGATCGCGGGCAAAAAAAAGCTGCCAAAAATGGCAGCAAAAACTTTAAGAACACGCGATGTATTGACCGCAGCATAGACGCCGGATAATGACTGTGTCATGACAGCCGAAAATTCATTCAACCGCCCCGCCCCCGTCATCAGGATGTCATCAAGATCACGGCAGAATCCTCGCAAACCGTCTTGAGCCTCGCGACGGATGCTCTGCAAGGATTCCCATGAAAGACGACGCCTCGCTGTTTGCCGCCATCGACCTGGGTTCGAACGCCTTTCGCCTGATGATCGGCCAGTCGGTGCGCAGCCGCAAAGGCTTGCAGATTCAGGAAGTGAAAACCCTGCGCGAGCCGGTGCGCCTTGCCGAAGGCTTTGACGGTGGTGCGCTGGATGCACTGGCACTGGATCGCGGCTGGCAGGCGTTGGCGCGGTTCGGCAAGAAGCTGCGTGGTTTCGAGGCCGGCCGTGTTCGTGCGGTGGCCACCAGCGCGGTGCGTGAAGCGGACAACGCGCAACTTTTTCTGGCCAGTGCCGAGCGGCATCTGGGCTTTCCCATCGACGTCATTTGCGGCCATGAAGAGGCGCGGCTGGTCTACGCCGGCGTAACTCACGCCTTGCCCAGCGCCGACGACCTGCGCCTGGTAGTCGACATCGGCGGCGGCTCCACCGAGCTGATCCTCGGCCAGGGCTCACAACCCTTGTTAACCGAAAGCATCGCCATCGGCAGCGGCACCTTGAGCACGCGTTTCTTTCGCGGCGGCGATGTGTCCGCCGGCGCGCTACAGGAGGCTGAACGCTTCGCCATTCTGCAGTTTGAACATGTCGCCAAGCGCTATCGCGCGCAAGGCTGGCAGCAGACCATCGGTTCGTCCGGCACCGCGCGCATGCTCGCCAAAGTGCTCAAGACCAATCGCCTCAACGACTTCGGTCAGGACGGCATCACCTACGGCGGACTGCTGCGCCTGTCGCTGCTGTTGTTGAAGGTAAACAACGTGCAACAACTCAAGCTTGCCGGTCTGCAACCACACCGCCAGAGCATTCTGCCCGGCGGTCTGGTGTTAATGCTGGCGGCATTCAAAGTATTCGGTATCGCACAAATGCTGCCCTCCGAACCGGGCCTGCGTTTGGGCGTATTGCACGGTTTGATGAGCCAACACTAATCCTCGCCACGGCAGATTCGTCTCCCCTTCAGCGGCTCGATCGACTACCATGCCGCCGTCGGTTCCCGAACGGGACTAATAGGGAATCCGAGGTGCTTGCACAGCACTGATCGGAACTGCCCCCGCAACTGTAGATGCCGAGCCTGCTCCACGACTGCCACTGGGTGAATCCCGGGAAGGCCGGAGCCAGGCGATGACGCATCAGTCAGGAGACCTGCCGGCACAGTGATTACTAACCGGCGGGGTGTCCGGGAAGGACATCGTGCCGTGCGCGTCTTCGTTGGCTGCCCGGCCTTGCGCTGTTTTCCTGACTGCGTTCGATGGTGTGTTTCCAATCCGTACTCTCCCGCTCCCGTACGGTTCCCCTGGAGACTGCCCCATGCTGCTGCCCCGCGTTGCCACCCTGATCACCGGCCTGAGCCTTGGCGCCCTGGCGCAGGCGGCACCGACGGTCTATCCGCTGACGGTCGAAAACTGCGGCAGCACCCTGACCTTCCAGCACGCACCGACGCGCACCGTGACCATCGGCCAGGCCGGCACGGAAATGCTCTACGCCATGGGCCTGGGCGACAAAGTCGTCGGCACCTCGTTGTGGTTCAACAATGTGCTGGCCAAATACAAAGCCCAGGACGACAAGATCGAGCGTTTGGCTGACAACGAGCCAAGTTTCGAATCGGTGATCGGCAAGCGTCCGGAACTGGTCGCCGTGGAACTGGAATGGATGGTCGGCCCGCAAGGCGCGGTGGGCACTCGCGAGCAGTTTCATGAACTGAAGATTCCGACCTATCTGCTGCCTTCCGATTGCGAAGCCAAGGACAACCTCGTCGGCGCCGATGGCACGCGACTGGCGCCGTTTCGCATCGAGACGATTTACAAAAGCGTGAGCCAACTGGCGCAGATCTTCGATGTTCAGGAGCGTGGCCAGCAGCTCAATGATCAACTCAAGGCCAGTCTCGCCAAATCGATTGCCACCGCCCAAGGCAAACAGCTCAAAGACGCCAGCGCGCTGGTGTGGTTCTCCAGCGCACAAATGGACATCGAGCCGTTCGTGGCCGGGCACAAAGGCGTTCCCGATTTCATGCTCAGCACCCTCGGCGTGCGCAACGTGGTGGCGTCCGATGAGGAGTGGCCAACCGTCGGTTGGGAAACCATCGCCAAGGCCAATCCGACCTTCCTGGTCATCGCGCGCATGGATCGTCGACGTTTCCCCGCCGACGACTATGAAAAGAAACTCGCCTTCCTGCGCAGTGATCCGGTGACGCGCAACATGGACGCGGTGAAACACAATCGCATCATCATTCTTGATGCCATGGCCATGCAGGCGAGCCTGCGCATGTTCGAGGGCATTGAGCAATTGGCCACGGCCATCAACGGCTATGACCTGTCGCAATGAGTGCCAGCCTGATCCGCACGCTCCTGGCCCTGGCGACCCTGTTGATTGCAGTGGTCGCCGGCGTGGCCATCGGTGAAACCTCGATTGCACCGGACGTAGTGTTGCAAGTGCTGGCGAACAAATTGTGGGGCGCCGGGCATGTCCTCGACCCGATCGATGAAGGCATCGTCTGGAACTACCGCCTGACCCGGGCATTGGTCGCGGCGGCATGCGGTGCCGGCTTAGCGACCTGCGGAGTGATTTTGCAGTCGCTGCTGCGCAATCCGTTGGCCGATCCGTATCTGCTGGGCATTTCTGCCGGCGCCTCGACCGGGGCCGTGATGGTCGCGCTGCTTGGCGTAGGTGCCGGGATCATCTCACTCTCGGTCGGTGCCTTCGCCGGCGCGGTCACGGCGTTCGTGCTGGTGATTGTGCTGGCGCGGGTCAGCGGCTCCGCCAGCAGTACAGGGCAGATCATTCTCGCGGGGATCGCCGGTTCGCAGCTGTTCAATGCGCTGACGGCGTTTCTGATCACCCGCTCGGCAAGCTCCGAGCAGGCACGCGGGATCATGTTCTGGCTGCTGGGAAATCTCGGCGGCGTGCGCTGGCCGTCGGTGTGGCTGGCGGTGCCAGTGGCCGTGTTGGGGTTGGTTGTGTGCCTGTGGCATCGGCGGGCGCTGGATGCATTTACCTTTGGTGCGGATTCGGCGGCGTCGCTCGGCATTCCGGTGCGGCGTGTGCAGATTCTGCTGATCGGTTGTGCGGCGCTGGTGACGGCAGTGATGGTGTCGATTGTCGGTTCGATCGGTTTTGTCGGTCTGGTCATTCCTCATGCCGCGCGTCTGTTGCTGGGCACCGGTCATGCGCGGTTGCTGCCGGCCAGTGCGTTGGGTGGCGCGGTGTTTCTGATAGCCGCCGATGTGCTGTCGCGCACCCTGATCAAGGGCCAGGTGATTCCGGTCGGAGTGATTACCGCGCTGGTCGGCGCGCCGGTGTTCGCCTTGATTCTGGTCGGCCGCAGGTCGGCGCGATGAACAGTGTTTTGAGTTGTTCCGGCCTGAGCTTCAGGGTGCGCGGCGCCGAGTTGCTCAACGGTGTCAGCCTTGAGGTTCAGCGTGGCGAAACCCTGGGCATTGTCGGGCCGAATGGCGCGGGCAAATCCACTCTGTTGAAGTTACTGGCCGGGCTGCGTGAACCGAGCGCTGGCGAGGTGCTGCTCGATGGTCAACGCCTGGGCAAAATGGCCCGACGCAGCATTGCGCAAAAACTCGCGGTGGTTGAACAACAAGCCGACACAGATGACGGCATTCGCGTGTTCGACGCTGTCGCGCTGGGGCGCACGCCCTGGCTGTCGGCGCTGCAACCGTGGTCGGCGGCCGACGACGCCATTGTTCAGCAGGCGCTGACCGACGTCGACGCGATGCACCTGCGCACCCGTCTCTGGCGCAGCTTGTCCGGTGGTGAGCGACAACGGGTACACATCGCTCGGGCCCTGGCGCAGCGACCGCAAATCCTGTTGCTGGACGAACCGGCCAACCACCTTGACATCCAACATCAGCTGACCATTCTCAACGTGGTGCAGGCGTTGCCGGTGACCACGTTGATTGCGCTGCATGATCTTAATCAGGCGTTGAAATGTGATCGTCTGGCGGTGCTGGAACGCGGGCGGCTGGTGGCGTTGGGCAAGCCGCTGGAGGTGCTGACACCGCAGCGCTTACAGGAGACGTTCGGGGTCAGGGCGCATTACCTGACGGACCCGTTCGATGGGGCGCAGATTCTCAGATTTCACTCATGACGTTGTGCATGTGGGTTGTTTGCCAGACCGGGTCAGCGTCGACGTCGATAATCTTGAAGCCCTGCCGTTGCCAGAACGCGATGGCCCCCGGTAAAAACGGATGGGTGTGCAGGTAGATCAACTCGACGCCGTCAGCGAGTGCCAGATCCTTGAGTGATCGATACAGTGCGCCGGCCAGCCCGGATCGCCGCTGTGAAGGCACGACGAACAGGCGCACGATTTCCACCACATTGCGGTCGGGATAATCCAGGTTCGGGAATCGCCGGTCGTAAGGAAGATAGCCGATCGAGGCCACGATCTGCCCTTCGTGGCGAGCAATCAGAAAGCGCCCTGCCCCACGCAGATAAACCTCGGCAAAACGCGCCAGATCGTCGGGCATGCCCGTTGCGCTGAGCTTGGGGAAAAGCTCGGCACGGGCCTTTAGAACAAAATCCAGCACCTCGGGAATGTCTGCGTCAGACACGGTTTGGATAACGGGTTGATCACTCATGTAGCGGCAAACACCTGAACTGCGGCTGGCCACAGTAGCAACAACAGGTCCCGCGAGGCCATTCAGAATCTCATAACTTGCCCAAAACCTTGTGGGAGCGAGCCTGCTCGCGAAGGCGGTAGATCATTCAACAATGATGTTGACTGACAGGACGCTTTCGCGAGCAGGCTCGCTCCCACAGGTGTTTTATTTCATGCAACCCGAGCGTTACGCCAGCTCTTTACGCAGCTGCCGGGCGGCGGTAACCATGTGCACCAGCGCCGCCTCAGTCTCTGGCCAGCCACGGGTTTTCAAACCGCAATCAGGGTTGACCCACAGCCGCTCGGCCGGAATCCGCTTGGCAGCCTTGCGCAGCAAATTAGCCATTTCCGAAGCATCCGGGATGCGTGGCGAGTGGATGTCGTAGACACCCGGGCCGATTTCGTTCGGATAAGCGAAGGCTTCGAAGGCATCCAGCAACTCCATGTCCGAGCGCGAGGTTTCGATAGTGATCACGTCGGCATCCATCGCCGCGATGGACTCGATCACATCGTTGAATTCGCTGTAGCACATGTGCGTATGGATCTGCGTTTCGTCGCGCACACCGGAGGCGCACAGACGGAACACTTCCGTCGCCCAGTCCAGATAAGGCTGCCACTGCGCCTGACGCAGCGGCAGACCTTCACGGAACGCCGCTTCGTCGATCTGCACGATCTTGATGCCGGCGGCTTCCAGATCGACCACTTCATCGCGGATCGCCAGCGCCAGTTGCCGGGCCTGCACTTCACGGCTGACGTCTTCACGCGGGAACGACCACATCAGCATGGTCACCGGGCCGGTCAGCATGCCTTTCATGACCTTGTCGGTCAGACCTTGGGCGTAGCGGATCCACTCGACCGTCATGGCTTTCGGGCGGCTGAGGTCGCCGAAGATCACCGCCGGTTTCACGCAACGCGAACCGTAGCTCTGCACCCAGCCGAAACGGGTGAACACGTAGCCATCCAGTTGCTCGGCGAAGTACTCGACCATGTCGTTACGCTCGGCCTCACCGTGTACCAGTACATCGAGGCCCAGACGCTCCTGGATTTCCACTGCGTGGCGGATCTCGCTGTACATGGCTTCAGTGTATTCAGCTTCGGTCAGCTTGCCCTGTTTGAACGACTGGCGAGCGAGGCGGATCGACGCGGTTTGCGGGAACGAACCGATCGTCGTGGTCGGGAACAGTGGTAGATCAAGACCCGCGCGCTGTTTGGCGATGCGCTGGGCAAACAGCGACTGACGCTGGCTGTCCTTGGCCGTGATCGCCGCAACCCGCGCCTGAACCGCAGGTTTGTGAATGCGCGGCGAAGCAGCGCGAGCGGCCTGCACCGACCGGCTTTCAGTCAATGCTCGCAGCACTTTCGGCGCTTCCGGCTCATTGACGGCATGCGTCAGAACAGCCACTTCTTCACACTTCTGAACGGCAAAGGCCAGCCAGCTTTTCAGCTCGGCATCGAGTTTGTCTTCACGGCCCAGATCCACCGGGCTGTGCAGCAGCGAACAGGACGGCGCGACCCACAGACGCTCACCCAGACGCTCATGAGCATGGCGCAACGTCGCCAAGGCATTTTCCAGATCGCAGCGCCAGACATTCCGCCCGTTGACCACGCCCAGGGACAACACTTTGTAGGCCGGCAGACGATCGAGAATGGTCGGGTACTGCTCCGGTGCGCGCACCAGATCAATGTGCAGACCATCGACCGGCAGGTTCGCCGCCAGACCAAGATTTTCTTCCAGACCACCAAAGTAAGTAGCGAGCAGTTTCTTCAGTGGATCACGCTGGATCTGGTTGTAGGCACGCTCGAACGCGTTCTTCCATTCCTGCGGCAGATCAAGCACCAGAATCGGCTCGTCGATCTGCACCCATTCCACGCCTTGAGCGGCGAGGCGCGCGAAGATCTGGCCGTACAGCGGCAGCAAACGATCGAGCAATTCCAGCTTGTCGAATTCCGCGCCCTTGGCCTTGCCCAGCCACAGATACGTCAGTGGGCCGATAATCACCGGTTTGACGTTGTGGCCCAGCGCACGGGCTTCTTCGACTTCTTCGAACAACTGCTCCCAGCCCAACTGGAACTGTTGATCCGCACTGAATTCCGGGACCAGATAGTGGTAGTTGGTGTCGAACCACTTGGTCATTTCCTGGGCGTGCGCACCGCCACAGCAACTGTCGCTGACGCCACGGGCCATGCCGAACAGGGTCTGCAGAGTGGCTTTGCCGTCGTGTGGACGGAAGCGTTCCGGGATCACACCGAACATCAGCGAGTGCGTCAGGACCTGGTCGTACCAGGCGAAATCGCCGACCGGCAGCAATTCCATACCGGCGTTTTTCTGCAAGTCCCAGTGGGCCTTGCGCAGCTCACGACCAACATCTCGCAGGCCGGCCTCGTTCAGTTCTCCTTTCCAGAACGCCTCTTGCGCTTTCTTCAGTTCGCGGTCGCGACCGATGCGCGGAAATCCAAGGGAATGGGCCAGTGCCATAACAAACAACTCCAATGTCCTGTTGATGGCGGCCATTGTCGGCATCGGTCGCTAGTGAGACAAACTCATTTTAATCGTGATCAACACGAGTTTCCCTCATGATCAAAATATTGCTGCTTGTCACTTGTAAACACTCCGGAGCCGAGAGCGTACGTGAAGGCTGAACGGTTTTTTGCGGCAGGGAATTTCTCGCCAATTCAAGCTGTTCGTCGCCATGAAGACGCCCTTTGAAAACTCAATGACGCCTCTGTGTAAACGCACTCGAACCCGCCCCGGCAGGTCTCTGATTTCGATCTATCGTTAGATCGAAATGGCAGCATTTGCGGCCGACTAAAGGTTGCGACAGAAGATGTCTGAGCCTATGTTGCACGCGAGTCTTTTCCCCGCGATTGGAACGCGATCAACACCATTAAGAGGTGAAGAAATGTCAAAGGAATCACGCCCTGCCGTACTTGGGCTGATAGGCAACACTCCGCTGGTTCAAGTCACTCGTTTCGATACTGGCCCGTGCACACTGTTTCTCAAGCTCGAATCGCAGAACCCCGGTGGTTCGATCAAGGACCGTATCGGTCTGGCCATGATCGACGCTGCCGAGCGTGATGGTCGTCTGCAACCTGGCGGCACCATCGTCGAAGCCACCGCTGGCAACACCGGCCTGGGTCTGGCACTGGTTGGCCGCGCCAAAGGTTATCGCGTGGTGCTGGTGGTGCCAGACAAAATGTCCACCGAGAAAGTCCTGCACTTGAAGGCCATGGGCGCCGAAGTGCACATCACCCGCTCCGACGTCGGCAAGGGTCATCCCGAGTATTACCAGGATGTCGCCGCACGTTTGGCGAAAGATATTCCCGGCGCATTTTTCGCCGACCAGTTCAACAACCCGGCCAACCCGCTGGCCCACGAATGCAGCACCGCGCCGGAGATCTGGGCGCAGACCGAACATGACCTGGACGCGATCGTCGTCGGTGTCGGTTCGGCCGGTACGCTGACGGGCCTGAGCCGCTTCTTCAAACGCGTGCAGCCGGATCTGGAAATGGTCCTAGCCGACCCGGTCGGTTCGGTGATGGCGCAATACAGCCGCGACGGCTCTCTGCCCAAGCCCGGTTCATGGGCGGTGGAAGGCATCGGCGAGGACTTCATTCCGTCGATCACCGACCTCTCCAGCGTGCGCCACGCCTATTCGATCAGCGATGAAGAAAGCTTCGCTCACGCCCGCCAGTTGCTCAAGGCCGAAGGCATTCTCGGCGGCTCGTCGACCGGCACTCTGCTCGCTGCGGCGCTGCGTTACTGCCGCGAACAGACCGAGCCGAAACGTGTGGTCAGCTTCGTTTGCGACACCGGCACGCGCTACCTGTCGAAGGTTTACAACGACCAGTGGATGACCGATCAGGGCCTGTTGCAGCGCAAGGGCTACGGCGATTTGCGCGACCTGATCGCCCGGCGTTTCGAGGACGGCCGCGTGATCAGTGTCGGCCCCGACGACACTCTGCTGACCGCGTTCCAGCGCATGCGCCTGGCGGATGTCTCACAACTGCCAGTGCTGGTGGAAGGCAAGCAACTGGTCGGCGTGATCGACGAGTCGGACATCCTGCTGGCGGTGCACGAAGACGCCGCCCGCTTCAGCCAATCAGTGTCCAGCGTGATGACCGACAAACTGCAAACCCTCGCCCCTGGCGCCAGCCTTGCTGAGCTGGAAGCGGTGCTCAGCCGTGGCCTCGTCGCGATCATTGCCGATGCATCGGGCTTCCATGGCCTGATCACCCGCACCGACATGCTCAACCAATTACGGAGATCCCTCGCATGAGTCAGCACGACGATAAATCCCAAGGCTTCGCGACCCGGGTGATCCACGCCGGGCAGGAACCGGACCCGACCACCGGCGCGCTGATGCCGCCGATCTACGCCAACTCCACCTATCTGCAAGACAGCCCCGGCGTGCACAAGGGTTTCGATTACGGGCGCTCGCACAACCCGACGCGTTTTGCCCTGGAGCGTTGCGTGGCGGACCTGGAAGGCGGCACCCAGGCGTTCGCGTTCGCCTCCGGGCTGGCAACGATTTCCACGGTGCTCGAACTGATCGATGCCGGTTCGCACGTCATCTCCGGCAATGACTTGTACGGCGGCACGTTCCGCCTGTTCGACAAGGTCCGTCAGCGCAGTGCCGGACACCGTTTCAGCTACGTCGATCTGACTGACCTGGCGGCGTTCGAAGCGGCGCTGCAGGACGACACCCGCCTAGTGATTGTCGAGTCACCGACCAACCCGCTGCTGAGCCTGTCGGACCTCGCCGCTATCGCCCGTATCTGCCGCGCTCGCGGGATCATCAGCGTGGCCGACAACACCTTTGCCAGCCCGTATATCCAGCGGCCGCTGGAGCTGGGTTTCGACATCGTGCTGCACTCGACCACCAAGTACCTGAACGGTCACTCCGATGTAATCGGCGGCATCGCCGTGGTCGGCCAGAACCAAGAACTGGCCGAGAAGCTGGGCTTCTTGCAGAACGCGGTCGGTGCGATTGCCGGGCCGTTCGATGCATTTCTCACCCTGCGCGGGGTGAAGACTTTGGCGCTGCGCATGGAACGTCATTGCAGCAATGCACTGGATCTGGCGCAGTGGCTGGAGCAGCAGCCGCAGGTCAAACGTGTCTACTATCCAGGGCTGCCGTCGCATCCACAGCATGAGTTAGCCAAGCGACAGATGCGTGGTTTTGGCGGGATGATTTCTGTTGATCTGAACAGCGATCTGGCAGGTGCGCGGCGGTTTTTGGAGAACGTGAAGATCTTTGCGTTGGCGGAAAGTCTGGGCGGTGTGGAGAGCCTGATCGAGCATCCGGCGATCATGACTCACGCGACCATTCCGGCTGATACCCGGGCGAAACTGGGGATTGGCGATGGCCTGGTGCGTCTGTCGGTGGGCGTCGAAGACGTCGAAGACCTGCGTGCCGATCTGGCGCAGGCACTGCAATCGATCTGACCTGGCAGGAACGACAAAGCCCGCACGTAGCGGGCTTTGGTGTTCGAGCAGGCGGCCAGTGCTGGTCTCTGGCTTACAAGGTTTATCGGGCTTCCCACAGTACCGGGTCAAATTGAAAGTTAGTGCCTCGGCTGCTTCACACGGCATAAGGGCTGGATCTCAGCGCGGAGATCTTTCTAACCGTGTACCTTTCGGAGCGCGCCCCACGCCCCCTTGCTATCCGATTGCGCATCAGTCTGCGTCTTCGCCTACATCTTTGAGCCTAGCAAAGCCTCGTGGACTTGAATCAGAGTTTTTAGACTGATTTGAGCTTTGCTCAAAACGGGCAGGAAGATAAGCGCCTAAAGGCCGCCGATCCCCCCGCCGTACCGCCTCGCTATCGCGATCTATACTCAATCAGTTCGATCATGATTCTGTCGACACCCGCACGCCTGACGGTGTGCCCGTGCCTTTCGCCCACCAGACTGACCCAGGCCAATGAGTCATAACGCCAGCGAACAAGCGGCGGACGATGCCTTATCGCTTTGTGGCTGCCGGGTCATGGAGAAAACTATGAAACACAAGCTGTTGTCAGGCGTGCTTCTGGCGGTCGTGGCGACCGTGGTGGTGCCCAATGTCTGGGCTGCACAACCGCAGGCGTTGGCTTCCGATGGATCGGATCATGTCGGGGCCGGAGCGGTGGCTTCCGATGGTGCCGATCATGTCGGTGCAGGTGCGGTGGCTTCCGATGGTGCCGATCATGTCGGTGCAGGCGCGGTAGCCTCCGACGGTGCTGATCATGTCGGTGCAGGCGCCGTGGCTTCTGATGGTGCTGATCATGTCGGCGCGGGCGCGGTCGCTTCTGATGGTGCTGATCATGTCGGCGCGGGTGCTGTAGCTTCCGACGGTGCTGACCATGTCGGCGCTGGCGCAGTCGCTTCTGATGGTGCTGATCATGTCGGTGCGGGCGCAGTCGCTTCTGATGGTGCCGATCATGTCGGTGCGGGCGCAGTCGCTTCTGATGGTGCCGATCATGTCGGTGCAGGCGCGGTCGCTTCTGATGGCGCCGATCATGTTGGCGCGGGTGCGGTCGCCTCTGATGGCGCCGATCATGTCGGTGCAGGCGCGGTCGCTTCTGATGGCGCCGATCATGTTGGCGCGGGTGCGGTCGCTTCTGATGGTGCCGATCATGTTGGCGCGGGCGCAGTCGCTTCTGATGGTGCCGATCATGTCGGTGCAGGCGCATTGGCGGCAGATGGCGCCGATCGCACCGGCATCAACCGGTTTGCCTATTCTCGTGTCGGCGTTGGTTCTGATCGCGTCGCCTCCGCACTGATGACCGGCAGTTATTCCGACCAGTTCAACAGTCCACAGTAATCCTCCTTCGGCGCAACAGGCGGTTTTAGCGAGCTGCCTGTTGAGCGCCGCACTAGCACATTTGTGCTAATCGACCGGCCTGTCCGCTGGCGTTATATTCCCCCGCAACCCCCGATGTTCCTCAACGTTGCCAGTTCGCAGCGTGCGGGATCGTTGTGCCTGGAAATCAGAACAACACCAAGGAAGAAACACCATGAAACTCCATGCAAACCTTACCAAAATCGCCGTATTCGGTGCCGTGCTGCTCAGCGTGGCCGGCTGCCAGACCGTGAAACCGACTGAAGCGAGCATGAAAGAACGCGCTCAGACGGTGATCGGTAAACCGGTGTCGAAAATCGACAACATCCGCAACGACAGCACCCTCACCTACTACACCGCGTACACCCCGGCCGGGGAATACAACTGTGAATTGCCCAGCGGCGTAATCATCGCCGTGGCCAGCATGGGCATGATGTCGCCGCCGCTGTCGTGCCTGCCGAAAGGCGCCTCGCCAATCCCACTGCAATAACTTCTCCGCCCGGTAAAGGACTCCGTTTGCTCATGAAAATCTTGATCGCGACACTCACCCTCAGCGCCCTTTTCCTCACTGCCTGCGCCACGCCAAAACAATGGGAAGCCACTGGCGGCAGCAAAAACGATGGCATCGTCCAGGTCTCCTATGAACTGGGCCAATTCGAAAGCGGCCAGACCAGCGCCGAACAAGGCCTGACCGTCGCCGCACAACGCTGCAAGACCTGGGGCTACAAGAACGCCGAAGTGACCGGCTCGGAGAAAAACATCTGCCGCACCATGGGCCAATACAACTGCCTGCAAACCACCATCACCCAGGATTACCTGTGCAAACGCTAGACGCTTGACCCTGTAGGAGCTGTCGAGTGCAACGAGGCTGCGATCTTTTGATCTTGCCCTTCTCATCAACATCAAAGATCGCAGCGTGCCGCAGCTCCTACAGCCCCATGGACACCTACAAGGCATTTTCGGTGGGTTCGGGCTGGCGATCGCGCAGGGCTCGCAAGGTCGCGCGCAGTTCGGCCGGGCGTACCGGTTTGGACAGGATGGCGATGTCGCGGTCGTGCAGGGCTGCCTGGATTTTCTCGACGTCATGCCCGGTGATGATCATCGCCGGTACCGCCCAACCGCGCTGCCTGCGCACATCATCAATACATTCGATGCCGGTGGCATGGGTGCCGAGGTCATAGTCGGCGACGATGATGTCGCAGTCGGTGACCAGATCCTGAGCCGTCAACTCGGCCTGAACCACACAGCCCCAGCGCTCCAGCAACGCTGAAGTCGCCAGCAGCACATTGCGGTCATCTTCCACCAGGCACACCTTCAGCCCGGTCAGCAAACCGACTTGGCGCGCCTCATTCCGATTGACCGTTAACGGCGCTGGCGCGGCGATCGGCAACCCGTACAAAGTCACCGCTGTTCCGCGCCCAAGCCGCGAACGCAGAGTAACGCCGACACCAATCAACTCACCCAGACGCTTGACGATCGACAGCCCCAAGCCCACGCCTTCGACGTCTTTGTCGCGCACTTGCCGTACCCGATAAAACTCCTCGAACACCTTGGCCTGATGCTCCTCGGCGATACCGTTGCCACGGTCATAAACAACGATTGACAGCCCTGCCCCGTGCCGACGCACACCGATCAATACCGGCCGATGCGCACCGTATTTGAAGCAGTTGGACAGTACGTTCTGGACCATGGTCGCGAGCAACGCCGGATCCGTGCGCACCCAATATTCACAGGGGCGCACATGCAATTCGACCCCGGCCCAACGCGCGGCTTCAGCGTTCTGGCGAATCAGATCCGCGAGCCATTCCCCTAAATTGAGGGTTTGCAGTTTGGGCAGAACCCGGCCGTTATCAAGGGTGTACAGATCGAGAATCGAGCGGAACAGTTGCGAAACGTTGAGCAACGAACGGTCGATATTGTCGACCAAGCGCCGTTCCTCCTCGCCCAGTCTCGACTCACGCAGACAGGCAGTAAACAGACCGATGGAATGAATCGGCTGACGCAAATCATGACTGGCCTGAGCGAGAAACCGCGACTTTTCCAGATTCGCCGCCACCGCCTCTTCGGAGGCCTTACGCGTGCGTTCCAGCAACAAGTGCGCATAGAACGGAATCACCGTGCTGGTGAGCATCAGCATCAACACCATGAACGGTTGCGCCTGCCACACCGGCGTCAGGCGATAAACACACAGCAATGCCAGCAGCGCCAGCGCCGTGGCAATCGCCAGATAGCGCGAGCCATAGCGCATGCCATTGCCGAGGTTGACCCAGATGATCACCGCGTACAGCGGCAACGCCATCTCGCCGCCCACCACCAGACCAAAGCAGGTACCGGTGTAATCATGGATCATGGCGAAAATCCGTCGCGCCGGGTAATCCCCTGGCCAGCGCGCAATCGCCTGACGCAGGGCGATCGAGGCCAACAAAAACACAATGATGTAGGTAATGATCGGCAGGTATGTATCGAAGCGCTGGCCTGGCAAAAAACCCAGTATCAGCATGTAAACCACGGCAATACTGGCAATGATGATGCGCAGGTTGGCCTGATCGAGTTCGGTGTTTTTCTCGAACTTCATGGTTAAACGTCCTTGTGCGGCAATCGTCAGTTTCCGAATCAGCCTACAGGCAACCTTCGCGCCCGGTGCTAAGGTGCAAGCCTTGAGTAACGCCTGACCCAGGGAGGGTCAAGCCATGACCTGCCGAATTATCATAGCCGACGATCACCCGCTGTTTCGCGAGGCGATGCTGCGCACGGTGCAGCGGTTGCTGCCCGAAGCCGTTATCGAAGAAGCGGGCGATCTCGACGCCGTATTGGCGCTGCTGCCTTTGGGCGAGCCGGACACATTGATTCTCGACTTGCGCTTCCCCGGGCTCACGTGTGTGAGCCAGCTCGCCGAACTGCGTCGACGCTTGCCGCGTACCACGCTGATTGTGGTGTCGATGGTCGATGATGAGTCGCTGATCAGCGAAGTCATGACCGCTGGCATTGACGGTTTTATCGGCAAAAACATTGCCCCCGATGAAATCGGTCAGGCGATTCTGGCGATTCGTGAAGGTGAGGTGCTGGTGAAGTTTGCGCCGTCCGGCTTGCTGCCGCTGGAAACCGGCGCCGCCCTTACGCCTCGTCAGCAAGACGTGCTGCGCTTGATCGCCCAAGGCAAGACCAACAAGGAAATCGCCCGTGAACTGGATATTTCGCCGTTCACGGTGCGGATTCATGTGTCGTCGTTGTTGCGCACATTGAACGTGCCCTCGCGGGCAGCCGCGGTGAAGTATTCGGGCGGATTTAATTACTGAGCCGAGTTTTATACCGCCGGATCTGAGAAATGATCTCTGGTTCCCCGAACTCCGCAATCCGGGCTTCATCAATGGTAGTAGTCGTGCATGACAGGGCCCAATCCAATACTTCCGGATCGGAGGTAACCCACTGCACTATTTCCCTCGCAACAACAGGATCGCGTTTATTCAGCACGCCCGCTACGAGAAATAAAAGAGAACTACGCACGCGGTTAATTGCCAAATCCTTTGCTAGCCGCTGTACTGATACAACAGAACCTCGCTCCCCCAGAAGCACTGCTAGAAGACCCGCCCCCAGTGCATGGCACGTAGCGATCTGGTCGGCGCTAAACTCTTCGATCAGTCGCTGATCGATAGATTCGCGTGAATCCAGGAGAGCAACAATAGCAGCAGATTGCGAACGGCCTGTATCCGGTGTCATTGCCCAATCAAAAAGCATTCGTTGTAGATTTGCACCAGAGTTCGCCAGCACGCGGAAAATACCGGCGAGCACTTCATCGTCTGAGGAAAGTATGGCCTTGCTCCACAGCTCGAGACCGTCACGATACTCGACCCCGCCAAGTTCGATGAGTCCAGCAATTGCAACCCGCGCTATTGGATACTCCGAATTGGGGTACAGGTCACTCTGACACCATTGATCCTTGGCAAGCTTGATCAGCGTTTGCTGATAGGAAGGATGAACATTTGCACAGAGCGCTTCTGCCAAAGTCAATCGAACCGGGCTCCCTCGATGGTTTGCAAGATCCAGCAGGTACGCCGGCAAAGGCCCCTCCAGCGATGAGGCAATGGCACCGAGCGCCATCGCTACGGCATGCGCGAACTGGTTTTTCAAAGCAGCGTTCACATATGATGCCATCCCATGCCGGATAGCTGCCGATACCGCGTTCACAACCGTGTCGAAGTCATAGCTTGTCTCTAATGCCCAGCACACATCCGGCTCGATGAATAGCGGACAGTGTGCATCCAGTTGCAACCGGAGGGAGCGTATCAAAGCGTCTGCATTCTCAATACCTTGCAACGTTTGCAGCGCTGTTTGCGAAAGAACGACCCGTTTTTCTTTCTTCAGCTCGATTTCCGCAGCGCAGATTTCGTTGAACGGCGCAGGTAATTGCATCCGAGCCGCCTCAGCCAGCGCGTTCTGGCCTTTTTGGGTTTCATCGCAATGAAGATGCGCGAGCCCTCGCCCGATATTTACAAATCGCTCAACATTCCGCTCTTGTCTCAGATAAGCCAAAAGCTCCCGCCAGCCCTGTTGATCATTCCTTAAAACGCAAGCCAATGCTGAAGAGTCGACGGCAAACGTCGACGCCCCTTCACGCAGCCGCGTGTGAAGGGCAACACTGTATTGCTCTTTCCAGTCTGACAATAACGCCAACCAGAGGTATTCCTCCTCCTCTGTCCCGTATCCAACAGCGAAGGCTGCAGCAAGTTCGTCATCGTCCAGTGAATGCAAGCGAACATCTCTAGAGAAACTCCACAGCCAATGATGCCTAAGCCATTTTATATGCCGGTGACGCGCCAAACATTCCCAGTTTCGTTTGGCACGAGCGACATTGACATATGCTTCGAGAAACTGACGGGCCGCCTGCCCTTGGTCATTGTCGTGAAGAAAGAACTCATGCTCCTCGTCATAAACGCAGTTGACCACATCAAGGTAATCTATCGCACGTTTGCGAAGGTCGTCCTCCGTTGGCGTCAGAAAGCTCACTGCCAAATCAACTATTTCTTCGAACCCGTCGAAGTCCTGAAGCGCGCCATAAGCAATAGCGTCATGCGAAAACAAGTCGCCGGCCTGAACTACTGCGCGTGCAGCATCCATAAAAGCAGACTCCAGACCGTGTACAAATTTTGAAAGTTCTTGGGCGAAGTTTGCCGGATAACTAGCAAAATCAATCGGCAACAGTGTTCGTATGAACGTTTCCAACAGAGGCTTTGTAGACATTGAAACCGCGCGCGCGCGATACCACTCAGCCGGTCGCATCAACGCTTCCCACTCATCCCTTCCGGCATACGCGGTTGGGGCTCGAGTCAATAAAAAGCGAGCAACCTCTGCAGCGTTGCTCGCGCTGGACCCCACATTGGCAGCGCATTTTAGATACTGTTCGAACTCCTTCCCGCCTTCCATAAGCCTTGCTTCCAGCCATGCATCAATCCTGGCTTGCACGGCTTCACCAGGTTCAATTGCAAAGGAAGTGCCGACCCGTTCAAGTATGAGAGCCGCTGTTGCAACGCCCCATTCGATTGTTGGACGCTTGCACAAAACCAGAAAATCAATCAGTCGACGCAACGCCTGCCGTACTTGCCGACGATTTTTCTCAAGCGCTCGGGTGATTCCGGCTTCGACTCTCGGATGGTAATAGGTAAGGTCACCTGCTTCGTTTTGGCGGAAGTTACGAGCGGCGACAAAGCAATCAACCAGCGAAGAGACATTCGCGGAATTTTTTTCATCCATGTCACATAGACCATCCTCGACCACAAGAAGGATCGAGCGAGTCACTTGGTCGCCGGTTCCAAGGAGGGCCCAAAGTATCGCGGCAGCGTCTATATCTCCGCGTGCCTCAATCTGCTCAATGACCGTTTGCTCTATCGAGTTTTGGTGTGCACGACGAATGGCCTCATTCACGATAAAAAAATCGCTGTGAAAATCCTCAGGATCCAACGCTCGTATGGCATCGAAGAATTTCTGAATTTCTAGCGGCGTAGCAAGTTCGCCCAGCACTTGGGTTTCAGACAGACGAGTGAGCTTTTGCTGTGCTTGCGGCAAACTGTCTACTCGAGTCGTGTAGAGCCTGTGCCGTTGATCCGAACCGTAGTGCTCAGCCTCCAGTTTGATCTCCCAGTTTTTTATCGTATCCAAAGAGCCTGATGCTAATGCAACGTCCCGTCTCGACGTTGCAATTATCATTCTGTCGGTTCTGGCACTGGCGAAAAAACGGCCGAGTTGATCGTTCCACGCGCGACTATTTTGATCAAAGTCGAACCGCCCCCACGGATCCTCGATGTCGTAGAGTACGGGCGCTGGAGTCGTATCGTCGCGCAGTTGTGAAGGGCCCTGCCTGATCAATACTCGCGTCAGCCCGGGATGTACTTTGCGCAATTCGTCATAGAGCATTTGAGTCGCAAGGGTTTTCCCTGTACCGGATTGGCCGACCAGAATCGCCGCCGATTTCTGTGCCATCTGCGCTCGCAGATCTGACCAGTTAGTCGGGTAAACATAATGCTCGAGCTCTGGCGAGCTCGCGAGATAGCCGTCATGCCGGCGAATGATGTCTTCGAGTTCCTGACGCTCCAAACGCCCCCCCCCTGCTCGCACTATTCGGGCACGAGCGGCTTCTCGCAACTGGATGAGGCACGCCTCAAGTCGAGCATTGGGTACGCGACAGCTTTCTCGAAGAAGTCGATCAATATCAACGCGAAGACGCTCGTCGTCCTGATTGGCAATGACAGCAAATCGCCCGGTGATGTCGTGATTGAGGCCCTTAGCGATCAACTGCGGTAATGTGTCCGGGCCGGGCCACATTCCCGGTCTGCGCCGACCGAGCTTTTGCGCATCACCGTTCAGGCCCGCACTGGTAACCAGCAAGTAACGGCAGCGGGGATCGGCCAGCCGAGTGGATGCACTGGGCCTGATTGTACTGCCGTATTCAAGCAGGCTTTTGAGCGTCTTCGGTGTCCAGGCATTACCTTCACGCCTCTTAGCCTGGACAACCAATGTATAGTCGGCCATCGGCACCAGACTCACGAGCCGTCCCGGCTCTTGACCTGAAAGTTCTGCTTCAAGATCTTCCTGACTTGCCGGCTCGAGCACCACCTCTCTGGTCTGTCGGGATACCAGAATCAAATCGAGAGCAAGCCAGACTGAGACATCTATCTGGTACTCGAATCCGGCGAGGGGAGTCGCTCTGGAGGCATGTTCATCTTCCGCAACAGTTCCGGTTGCGCCTTGATGTCCTTGAGATGTCATAGAAGATCGATCCAGACAGGCGACGATGACTTCTTCCTGTCGGGATCAGGAAGGGAAAAAACCGCCTGGAGTCATAGGGGTAACTGGCCGGTCAGCCGATTCAAGCGTCGAAGCGATTCAAGCTTTGATTCATCATATCTGTGCAACAACCAACGTGCCAATCCGATAGGCGCAACAGCCCCATTCATTAAGTCATCTTGAACGCTGCTCCAACAAAATACTCCTGAACTCATGAGATCAATTCAGATCTGGGCCATAGCTGCTCGCCCTGCACACAACACTGTGCTTGCCCTAACACCTTGATCAAAGTCAGATGCAGCAACTTCCCGCAATAGGACGAACGGGTTGAACTGATGGGTCGCCGGGCGTCGGAGGTTGGAGGAACCAGGCGGTCAGCATCATGGATCGACTTGCGCCATCAGCTCCGGCACCGATTCCGGCCGTTTCGCATAACGCTGAGCGAGCACCGCGCAGACCATCAATTGAATCTGATGGAACAGCATCAACGGCAGAATCAACACACCAATCGTGCTACCGGCAAACAACACCTGCGCCATCGGCACACCGGTGGCCAGGCTCTTTTTCGAGCCGCAGAACAAAATGGTGATGCGATCTTCCTGGCTAAAACCGAACGCCTTGCCGAGCAGCGTCGACGCCAGCAAGACCAGCGCCAGCAGGATGCAGCAAACCACCACCAGCCCGAGCAGTTCGACTAGCGGGATCTGATGCCAGATGCCTTCGTTGACCGCTTCACTGAATGCGCCGTAGACCACCAACAGAATCGAACCCTGATCAACGAACTTCAGCCAGTTCTTGTTGCGCCCCACCCACGCGCCGATCCAGCGACGGGCGATCTGCCCGGCAATGAATGGCAGCAACAACTGCACGCTGATTTTCAGAATCGCATCCAGCGTCGATCCGCCATCACCGTGGACGTCGAGCAGCAGCGTCACCAGCAATGGCGTGAGGAAAATCCCGAACAGGCTAGAAGCTGCCGCGCTGCAGATCGCCGCCGGAATATTACCGCGCGCCAGCGAAGTGAAGGCGATCGCCGATTGCACCGTTGCCGGCAGTGCGCACAGGTAAAGCATGCCCATGTACAGCTTGTCGCCGATCAGTGGAGACAACAGCGGTTTCAGCGCCAGCCCGAGAATCGGGAACAGCACAAAGGTCAGGCCAAATACCAGCAAGTGCAGGCGCCAGTGACCGGCACCGGCGATGATCGATTCGCGGGACAGTTTGGCGCCGTGCAGGAAAAACAGCAGCGCGATGGCGATGTTGGTCAGCCAGCCGAAGCCGACGGCGACGCGGCCGCTGGCCGGCAGGAAACTGGCCAGCAGTACGACGCCGATCAGCGTCAGGGTGAAGTTGTCGGGCAAAAAGCGTGGGCGAGTCATGGTCGGTTCATCCGGGGGTTGCCAGGGCGTGCCGACGACTCTAACGTGGCTGCGAATTACCGACTAACGCCGAAGGGCCACAAGATGCCGCCTAAAGGACATGACAAAAGCGTTCGGCGCAGCATTCCCGGGCTGCCCAGCCTGCCGCGTCCACTGTATGGGCGCACCGAATCGCTGCCCAATCGCGCCCTGACCCGGCGCCACAGTCACCCGTGGGTGCAGTTGTCCTATGCGATTCAGGGTGTGCTGGAAATCCAGACCAGCGCCGGCCGCTTTGTCGCCCCGCCCGAACGCGCGGTGTGGATCCCGGCGGGCGTACCGCATCGGGTGTTCAGCTCGCCGCACACGGAAATGCGCAGCCTGTACATAGATTGCAGCGTTGCCGGATGGGCGCTCGAGCGCTGTCATGTACTCGGCGTCAGCGATCTGCTCAGGGAACTGATCCGCGCGTTCAGTCAGGTTCCGGTGGAGTACGACCAGAGCGGCCCGCATGGACGTCTGGCGCAAGTGATCCTCGATCAACTGGCCGAAGCGCCGCAGATCGACCTGATGCTGCCGCTGCCGCAAGACGCGCGCTTGAAGCAGATCTACCAGAGCCTGGAACAACACCCGGAACAACAGACCACGCTGAGCCACTGGAGCGAGAAGTTCGGCGTCACCGAGAAGACCCTCACCCGCCTGTTTCTGCGCGACACCGGCCTGACCTTCCGCGCCTGGCGCCAGCGCTTGCGCCTGCTCGGCGCGCTGACACCGCTGGAGAAAGGTGAACGCGTCACCGACGTCGCGCTGGCCTGCGGTTACGACTCGACATCGGCGTTTATCGCGGCGTTTCGTCAGCAGTTCGGTGAAACGCCGGGGGAGTTCTTTCGTTGATCAGCGATCCGCCAGCTCTTCCAGTAAATCCGCCGACGGCACGAAATACAGGCTACCGGTGACCGCCGTGCTGAAATCCAGCAACTTGTCGTAATTACCCGGCGGCTTGCCGACGAACATGTTTTCCAGCATCTGCTCCATCGGTTCCGGCGAGCGCGCGTAACCGATGAAGAAGGTGCCGAACTCCCCTGCCCCCGGCCGGCCGAACGGCATGTTGTCACGGAGAATTTTCACTTCCTCGCCGGCTGCGTTGGTGATGGTGGTCAGCGCGCTGTGCGAGTTGCTCGGTTTGACCGCGTCATCCAGTTCGATGTCGGAGAGCTTGGTGCGACCGATAACGCGCTCCTGTGCTTCAACGCTCAGGCCGTTCCACGCGGCCATGTTGTGCAGGTATTTCTGCACCAGCACGTAGCTGCCGCCGCTGAAGTCGGGGTCTTCGTCACCGACAATGGTGAAGTTGACCGCTTTGCGCCCGACCGGGTTTTCCGTGCCGTCGACAAAACCGATGATGCTGCGCATGTCGAAATAACGAAAACCCTGCACTTCGTCGACCACGGTCACCGCATCGCCGAGAACCGCCATGATTTGCGTGGCCAGTTCAAAACACAGGTCCATTTGATCGGCGCGAATGTGCAGCAGCAGATCGCCCGGGGTGGCGGGAGCGTGCCGCCCTTCCCCGCCAAATTCGCGAAAACCGTGCAGCGACGCCGGGCGCGGATTGCCAAACAGGCGATCCCAAACGCTCGAGGAAAAACCGCAGATGCACGTCAGATTGCCTGTCGGTACGCGCTTTCCAACCGAACGCACCAGCCCGGCAACATCGCCGCACCAGTCTTTGACGGTTTGCGCGGCTTCAGCCCCGTCGTTGAGCGTCGCAACGATGAAAATCGCGCTGCTGGTGATCGGACTGCACACTGCTTGAGGTTCGAGAATGTCGGTATTCATCGCTGAAAACATTGCTCCGTAAAAAGTGCCCGAGCTGTTAACGAGGGCGGATAGTTCGTTTTTAACGAACTGTTGCGCAGAAATAAACGATTTTTCTTTGCCGCAAACTGGTCGCTAGCATGGCCTCGTCTGACCCCAATCCAAGAATAGACAGGGAGCGTGACATGCCAGCCACCAACATCAATATCGGCGAACCATGGATGTGGGGCGCCTTCATCGTCTTCGTACTTGCCATGCTGGCATTGGACCTGTTTGTCTTCGGTGGGCGCAAGGCGCATCGGGTCTCAGTGCGCGAAGCCTTGTCCTGGGTCATCGCCTGGTGCCTGCTGGCACTGAGTTTCGCCGCCCTGCTCTGGTGGTATCTGCACGGCGCGTTCGGCGCCGAGATTGCCCGGGAAAAAACCCTCGAATTCCTCACCGGTTATCTGATCGAGCAATCGTTGTCGATCGACAACATGTTCGTCTTTGTGATGATCTTCAGCTACTTCGCCGTGCCACCCGAGTTGCAGCGCCGAGTGCTGCTGTACGGCGTGCTCGGGGCGATCGTAATGCGCGCGGTGATGATTTTTGCCGGGGTGTGGCTGGTGTCGCAGTTTGAATGGCTGCTATATGCGTTCGGGGTGTTCCTGATCTTTACCGGGATCAAGATGCTGGTGTTTGCCGACCACCAGCCGGATCTGGACAAGAATCCGCTGCTGCGCTGGGTGCGCGGGCATATGCGCATCACCAGCAGCTTTCATGGCGAACGCTTTTTCGTGTTGCAGAACGGCGTGCGCTGGGCCACGCCGATGTTTCTGGTGCTGGTGCTGATCGAGGCCAGTGACTTGATGTTTGCGGTCGACAGCATCCCGGCGATATTCGCCGTGACCACTGACCCGTTCATTGTCTTCACTTCAAATATCTTCGCGATCATGGGCCTGCGCGCGCTGTATTTTCTGCTGGCAGATATGGCGGACCGCTTTCATCTGCTCAAGTATGGGCTGGCGATTGTGCTGGTGTTTATCGGCGGCAAGATGGTCTTGATGCCGTGGCTGCACATGCCGGTGGAATGGTCGCTGGCGGTGGTGGGTGGGGTGATTCTTGGCTCAGTCCTGCTCAGCTTGGTCATGACCAGAGATGCCGAACGCCGCACTGAATGACACACCACAAGACCCTGTAGGAGTGAGCCTGCTCGCGATAGCGGTCTGCCAGTCAACACCGCGTTGTCCGACAGACCGCTATCGCGAGCAGGCTCACTCCTACAGGGGATCGGTGTTACTTATCGGACTTGATGCTGGTCCACACGCGGGTGCGCACGCGCTCAAGTTTCTGCGGCAACGGCTGCACGACGTAGAGGTTTTTCAGCGCTTCCGGGGTCGGTGTCAGGTTCGGGTTGTCAGTGATTTCCTTGTTGATCAGCGGCATCGAATCCTTGTTCGCATTCGGGTAGCCGAGGAAGTCGCTGATCGGTGCGATCACTTTCGGGTCGAGCAGGTTGTTGAGGAACTCATGCGCTTCGGCGACGTTCTTCGCGCTCTTCGGAATGGCGAAGGTGTCGAACCAGATCGGCGCACCTTCCTTCGGCAAGCGCCAGTCGACCACCACACCGTTGCCCGCCTCTTTGGCGCGGTTGCCGAACTGATAGAAGCTGCCGGAGTAACCGATGGCCACGCAGATGTCGCCGTTGGCGATGTCGGTCATGTACTTGGCCGAGTTGAAGTAGGTCACGTACGGGCGAACCTTGAGCATCAGCTCCTTGGCTTTTTCATAGTCGGCGGGGTTCTGGCTGTTCGGGTCGAGGCCCAGGTAATGCAGGGCCAGCGGCAGGATTTCCGTCGGCGAATCAAGCATCGCCACGCCGCAGGATTTGAGCTTTTCCATGTTCTCCGGTTTGAACACCAGATCCCAGCTGTCCACCGGCGCGTTGTCGCCCAGTGCCGCTTTGACTTTGGCCGGGTTGAAGCCGATCAGCACAGTGCCGACCATGTAAGGCACGCCGTACTGGTTGCCCGGATCGTTCTTGCCCAGCAGTTTCAACAACTCCGGATCCTGGTGGCTCCAGTTCGGCAGTTTCGACTTGTCGAGTTTCTGGAACACGCCAGCCTTGATCTGCGTTTCAAGGAACTGGTTTGACGGCACCACCAGATCGTAACCGGAGTTGCCGGTGAGCAGCTTGGCTTCCAGGGATTCATTGGTGTCGAAGGTGTCCCAGGTCACTTTGATGCCGCTTTTTGCAGCGAAATCCTTGGGCACGGACGGCAGGATGTAATCCGCCCAGTTGTACACGCGCAGTTCGCGTTGCTCAGCCTGGACAGCGCCGGCCAGCAGCGTCAGCCCACACACAGTGGCACCCAGAATGCGTTTCATCGTGACCATGGTTGTTCCCCAAAAGGCAGCGTGAGTTCGATGGTTTTTATGTTCTGTACACGGCAGCGGCTGTAAAGGTAGCCAAGGGTAAAAAGGGTCGAGCGTCTTGTTGTGGTTTTGATTCTTGCTGACAGCGTAGCTGGAGCACAGTGGGGGATGGGCCAAAAGGGGATCGATGTGGCCAATTTGATTGACCGCCGGGATGCGGAAACAACAATGCCCGGCACTTGGCCGGGCATTGTGGTGAAGCGGATCAGCTCAGTCGGTGTAACCCAATCTCGCCGCCCTGCTCTGCTGAGTCTGGCTGCGTGTTGCCAAGCAGTAATACAACGGCACGGTGACAACCAGGCCCACCAGCCAGGACAAGTCCGCACCCTCAACCAGATTGGCGTACGGTCCGACATACAGCGACGTGTTGGCGAATGGCAGTTGCACGAGGATGCCAATGAAGTAGGCAATGATCGCGTGCAGATTAAATCGCCCGTAAACCCCGCCATCAGCGCTGAAGATCGAGGTGATGTCGTAGCAGCCGCGCTTGATCAGGTAGAAGTCGATCAGGTTGATCGACGCCCACGGTACCAGCACCAGCAGCAGCGCCAGAATCAAACCGATGAACTCGGAAATGAAGTCCGCCGACGCGCCCAACGCAACCACGCAGCAACCGGCCAGCACCACGCTCGACAACACCACGCGCACCTTGATGCTGGGCGTCCATTGGCTGGCAAACGTCTGAATCGAGGTAATGATCGACAGCACCGCGCCATACAGATTCAGCGCGTTATGGCTGATGATATTCAGCAGAAACAACACCATCAGAATCGGCCCGAGCCAACCGGTCGATTGCTTGACCGCGACCATCGCTTCGGTGCCTTCCGGGGTCGCCAGCACCGCAACGGCGCCAAAGCTGAACGACAGAATCGTCCCCAGCGTCGCGCCCAGATAAGTCGCCCAGAACGGCTTGGCAATGCCGATATCCGCAGGCAGGTAGCGCGAGTAATCGGACACGTACGGCGAGAAACTGATCTGCCAGATGATCCCCAGCGACACCGTCGCCAGCCAGCCGGACAGGTTGAAACTGCCGCGGGTGAGAAAATTCGCCGGCAAGTCATGGGCAAAGATATAGATGAACCCAGCGAGCAACGCGCTGCCCATCACCCAGGTGCCGATGCGGTTCAGCGTATGGATGAAGTTGTAGCCGATCACGCCAATCGCCGTGGCCGCCAGTGCACCGATCAGAATGCTCAGAGGCGCCGGCACCGATGGCGCGATGCCGACGATGGATTTACCGGCCAGCACGATGTTGGAAATGAAGAAACCGATGTAGATGATCGCCGCAAAAAACACGATCAACAGCGCGCCATAACGGCCGAACTGGCCGCGACTCTGGACCATCTGCGGAATGCCCATGCGCGGGCCTTGCGCCGACGCCAGCGCGATCACCACGCCGCCGATCAGGTGCCCCAGCGCAATCGCCAGCAGCCCCCAAAGCAAATCGAGATGGAACACCTGAACCACCATGGCGCCGGTGACGATGGGCAGTGGCGCAATGTTGGTGCTGAACCAAAGGGTGAACAGGTCGCGGGCCTTCCCGTGGCGTTCCGCGAGTGGGACGTAGTCGACCGTATGGTTCTCGATCAACGGATCTTGCCGGGACATCTGGGACATATGCATGAACTCGAGTTTGTCTGTTCTTATCGTTGTATGAAGCCAAACCGGGGGGACTCTCTGGCCGCCCCTCAGATGCAGACCATATTATGGTATTCCAAACAACTCACAAGACTGATCCGTAGTTTACGACGCCAGCTGATACGCCATCCTCGCTGAAACCGTGGCCTGCAGACCAGCCGAAAGCCCCGTAAATGCTGAGTTTCCGACGAACGCGGCACGTTTATCGGTTCAGCTTAAAAGCCCTTGCAAAGATCGAATACTGGTATACCATCAGACCAACAAACACATAAAAACAGCAACACATCACCCGAGGACCGACCAATGATCGATGCCGCCATCTACAAACAAGTCATGGGCTCGTTCCCGTCCGGCGTAACCGTTATCACCACGCTGGACGATGACGGTCAGATCGTCGGCCTGACGGCCAGTGCATTCAGCTCGCTGTCGATGGATCCGGCGCTGGTGCTGTTCTGCCCCAACTACAGTTCTGATTCCTACCCGGTGCTGATCAAAAACAAACGCTTTGCCATCCACGTTCTGTCCGGCGGCCAGCAAAGCGAAGCCTACGCCTTCGCCCGCAAAGGCAAGGACAAGGCGCAAGGCATCGAATGGACCTTGAGCGAACTGGGTAACCCGATCCTCGCCAACGCTACAGCTATCATCGAGTGTGAACTGTGGCGCGAATACGAAGGCGGCGACCACGCCATCATGGTCGGCGCGGTGAAGAACCTGATCGTCCCCGAGCAAATCGCCGGGCCGCTGGTGTATTGCCACGGCAAGATGGGCGCCCTGCCCGTCCTGGCCTGATCGTCAGCCCCGCACAATTCAACTCTAGGAGTGAGCCTGCTCGCGATAGCGATTTATCCGATGTCGATGTCTTTTCTGACACACCGCCATCGCGAGCAGGCTCACTCCTACAAGTTTTGTAGCCTCAACAATAAAAGACCCGAGGAAGCGTCATGAAATTTTCCCTGTTCATCCACATGGAACGCTGGGACGAAAGCGTCAGCCACCGCCAACTGTTCGAAGACCTCACCGAACTGACCCTGATGGCCGAGGCCGGCGGTTTCAGCACCGTGTGGATCGGCGAACACCACGCGATGGAATACACCATCTCGCCAAGCCCGATGCCGCTGCTCGCCTACCTCGCGGCCAAAACCACCACCATTCATCTCGGCGCCGGCACCATCATCGCGCCGTTCTGGCACCCGTTGCGCGTTGCTGGCGAATGCGCGTTGCTCGACGTGATCAGCAACGGTCGCATGGAAGTCGGCCTGGCCCGTGGCGCCTATCAGGTTGAATTCGATCGCATGGCCGGCGGCATGCCCGCCTCCAGCGGTGGCCAGGCATTGCGCGAAATGGTCCCGGTGGTCCGCGCCCTGTGGCAAGGCGACTACGCTCACGACGGCGATATCTGGAAATTCCCGACCTCGACCAGCGTGCCGAAACCAATTCAAAAGCCCAACCCGCCAATGTGGATCGCCGCCCGCGACCCGGATTCGCACAACTTCGCTGTGGCCAACGGCTGCAACGTGATGGTCACGCCGCTGATGAAGGGCGACGAAGAAGTCCTCGACCTGAAGAACAAATTCCAGACTGCGCTGGACAACAACCCCGACGTGCCACGCCCGCAACTGATGGTGCTGCGTCACACTCACGTGCACACCGCTGATAATCCGGATGGCTGGAAAGTCGGGGCGAAAGCGATCTCACGTTTCTATCGCACGTTCGATGCGTGGTTTGGCAACAAGCAAACTCCGGTCAACGGTTTCCTCGCGCCGAGCCCGGAAGAGAAGTTTGCCGGGCGTCCGGAGTTTGAGTTGGAGAGCCTGCACAAGACCGCGATGATTGGTACGCCGGAAGAGATCATTCCGCGGATCAAGTACTACCAGGAATTGGGGGTGGATGAGTTCAGTTTCTGGTGTGACAACAGCTTGCCGCATGAGGAGAAGAAGAAATCGTTGGAGCTGTTTATCAAGCATGTGGTGCCGGTATTTCGCTGAGTCACTGCTGATTGCTTGTCCCAAATAAAAAAGCCCCGAGCAGTTCGGGGCTTTTCAGTTCAGCATGCAAATATTCTTTTGGGATATTCCCACCGCAGAATCAAAACTCAAAAAATCTATCTTGTGAAATCCGCCTCTATACCTGGTCAATCATCAACTCCTGTTGTTGACTCATGGCCGCCTGCGAAAAATTGGCCTTCATCGCCAGAGTCAATTTATATCCAGCAAAAATCAGGCGTAATCTCACAAGCGACCCCAGCTGATACAAGAATATTTCTAACCCGTAGAACCGACTTCGCCTGACCGCTAAACACCAGAGTAGAGCCTTGCTGGAGCATATCTCTCGACATTAAAAAATTGTGACCTGTCACCTCGGAAACCGCCCTTATCTGTGCTTGATTCCAATAGTCGCCGCGACAGCGAACCTCATACCTGCACTCATCCAGTTGGATGCCGGGCATATTGGTGGTAACTACCGACCAGCCACACAGATCGCAGCGTGTTCCCTGAGTGCTACCCTCATTGAAGACAACTAATTCGCCTCTACACTGCTCGCATGCTGTTGGATAGGATTCATTCATTATGGGTTACCACGGTCAATAATCCGAAAGGAAAAACGGGAATGGACCACATTTCGGAGTGCTGTCTAAATGTGGTCTGTCCCCATTCCATTCCAAATGGTTCAGACTTCGATGAGGCTACGTTGACTTCGAAACGGTGGAAAACGGGGCTAGCTGACATTTCCAAATGCTCGCTAAACGTAGTCTCCACCTATCAATTTCATACCACTATACGGATCAGCGATATTACTACCCAGCTCAGCAATTGCCTCTTTGATCTCGATAGCCACTTCTGACGAAAGCTCACTGACATTCTGGCTTGATATAAAGTCAAACAGTCCCGCCAATCCAAGGTGTGCCGCAACGACGATCGCCCCCTGAGCAAAATCAAAATCAAACCCATCCCACTCATTGATCAAGGTTTTTTCTATTTGAGTCTTTAGTGACTCGCACAACTGTTCATAGGTGTGCCACTGACGATCGCTGAGTTCTAACAGAGCCTGTAAAAAATCAAACTTTGATTTTCCAGAAAAAGGTTTCTCGATCAGCAGTTCATGAAACTCGTTTGCCACATCTTCTACAGGCATCGAGTCAGGAAGCGATTGATAATAGAAAAAATTCTTCATCACTTATGATCTACACGCAATAAACCCGGGATTTAACTCAATTAGCGCGGGGAATCCCCGAGAATCTTTACCCATTTTTCCCATTTTCTCTCTATCCTTTCTCAAGAAGCCCACTGGGTTTTCTCAGGATACTCGCCTTTTACGAAAAGCTGAGCGAGCTTCATACCCGCTCTTTCCGACCATTTTCCGCTTCCATCCAACGGGCACTCTTTAATGACGCTTATAGTTTCCTTTATTTTATCTAGCTGTATCAGACCCACGTCACCGCCCCGGCCAAACGTATATTCCACATATGCTTCAGTCTCTACAACCTTATCCATCTCTATATAAATAGCCACGTACACCTCTTATTCATTCACCCACTCAATCTATTGAAATTCTTGACGAACATGCATCACCAGACCAGCAATATCCTCAAAAGCCACAGCACCAAACTCTGAATAAAATTTTGCAACATACTGTTTTGAAGATAACCCCAAGACTTCCGCCTCCGATCTCACTTCCAGCAATAAAAAAGGCTCTATTACGAAGTTCACCTTCATAGAGAACTCACTTTTAGGTGAACTGGGGACAGACCACATTTTCGGAATACTATCTAAACGTGGTCTGTCCCCATTTACACCCTTTAAGATTTTCAACTCAATCGTGAACAGAGCCTGTCGAACTGAATCCAAGTTTATGAACAACGACTAAATGCCAAACGAAGTGCCGCGCCAACCTCGTTACAGGCACTAGTAGCGGAAATAACGACATAGTCTTTGTCAGTTATCCCCTTGCCACTCCAGGCCTCCAGTTTCTCATGATGACTGGGACGAATTGTTACAAGTCCATTAACGGCGTCCAGTGAGCAGATTTTCATATCCTTAAACAGTGCACGTTTGGTTTTGTAGCCAAATTCCTTCATTAGATTAGCTATCCACTCATTATATTGAGTGACCACGCGACCTCTAAAATCAAAAAACTCTGGATTTTCCTTCGGGTCAATCATTCGGCTAACGGCCAAGGCCGCCAAAACACATTCTCCCAGCTCGCTATCTTCACAGGTGTGCAACAGCAAAGACCTCTTCCCCTCAGGATCCGGCAGACAATTAAAATAGCCGGAGTAGGTCTCAATGAAAATAAAATCCTTATTAAACTTAACGTAAGCCCAAGCTTTATTATTCAACTGACTCATTTGCCTCACCGAACCTATACTTACTTTTACGCCATGAAATCAACCATACTTTATCGCGTGATTTTTTTGAAGCCATTGCACCGAATTCTTACCTGCAGGAACAGCGACAGAAAGAAAAGGGGACAAAGAAAAGGACAAGAAAAGGGGACAGACCACGTTTTCACTAGATGGTCAATTTTTTGGCCGCCCCGGGCTCCCTCGCTGCACGCGACGACCGATCATTGCCTCGACATCAACAGCAAACTTTGAACCGCCAAAAACATTATTTCCATTGGTCGCGTCACGAATCTGGTCAACCAATTCTGATTCTAAGTCATTTTTGAACAGTTCGCGGTAAGCATCTGCCGGCTGCCCGCCCTGCCCTCCAAGCGCCAAATACTGAGCATGAGGAGTAACAGTGTGTGATCGCTCTGATTGTGCGTTAACACGGTAACTTGACCAGCGATATTCTGCCGGATGATTTACCATTTTCGCTCTGACGGGATTCATTTCGATGTATCGATAACAGCACAACAAATATCGTTCACTTTCAACAAGGCATGAACGATACCGGCCTTCCCACAAACTTCCGCTGCGACTATACGCACGATTTATGTATTGGACGTATCTCTGGCCGACACCTTTCATCAGCAGGCTTGCGCTGTTGGCATAATGAGGACTGACTAACAAGTGAACATGATTGGTCATTAGGCACCACGCATGAATATCACATTCATTTTTAGAAGCCTGTTCGTCTAAAAGCTCCAGATAAAAAAGATAGTCTTCGTCGGTAAAAAAACACACAGACCTATTGTTTCCTCGCTGAATCAAGTGCAACGGAACGCCTGGTATCAAAACTCGTGGTCTACGCGGCATCGATGAATCCTTTCAATTGGTCGAACTGAAAGCTTAGCGGGCCGCAAGGCACAAATGACGGCAAATTTTTACGTATTGTTGCAGCCAACTACATTAAACGTGGTCTGACCCCATTTATCTTGTCAGGACATTCTGACCAGCCATGCCGCTGCCAACTCTACAACTCTTCAATACCTTCAATTACGCCACCCACTGCCCCCCGAGGCAGCAACGCCTCATGGACAATGTTTCCAAAGTCCTTACTCCAGACCAGCCTGTCCGCATGCTCTGTTTTTTGAAAATAAATAAACAGACCGGCGTCCCCCAAGAAGGTGCACGTCATATCTTGCACGCCTTCTAAAATGGCGGACTCCCCTTTGAAAAAATAACGATGCGCGGAAGCAAATAATTCTTTTACAGAAATCGCTGAATCGGCCTCCTCTATATTTTCAAATTCCATTTTTGCGTAGAAGTTCACGGCAGTTTTAAGCTCGGCGACATCCACGACATCAAGGAGCCTTTCCCCACCAACAAACAACGAAAACAAGCCGTTTACCCAGAAACAACTTGAATCAGTCCAATCTCTCACTACATCAAACTGAATTGAGAATATAAACGGATCGCCGTAAATCATTTCAATCTTACTCCTAGCGCCTTTTGCACTGCCGCCGGTATATAACTAGCCAACATGGGTTGCCGGCGTCACCAGCACTACCATTCCAGGGAATAAAAATGGGACAGATCAAGTTTTCGGAGTACTTTTTAAACGTGGTCTGTCCCCATTTTTCTTTGGCAGTTCCGAAGACGAGGATGGCCTGTCGAATTTATTGATGCTGATTGCTCAGAGGCGCGTCGCAAATCGGCCTGGTCGTATCGAGCCGCGAGCCATAAAACGAAGACCTCAAGCCTACCCCTTGCTGACCAAACCACGTCGGTCAGCAAGGGCAGATGTCAGAAAAAACGGGCACCCAAAACATGTTAAGTAAGTGCCATTCGGGACAGACCACGTTTTCAGAGCGCTTTCTAAATGTGGTCTGTCCCCATTCATCCCGCCACTGAACCCACTCGCACCTCCATTTTTTGCACCTTGTGTCATTTACCATTAAGCGCTGCCAGCAGTTTCCTCTCTAGCGCCTGAGCATATTCGACATATTCGACAGCGCGAGGCTCCGCAGCAATAAGCTCTTTATCTCGCCGCAGAATATTCAACATTTTTTGCGTCAGCAGTAAATTCTTCGCCCAGACTGCCTCCGATAATTTTGAGGTTCCTTTTAGCAACTCGGCGTCATCCAGAAATCCTACCAGCACTTCCTTATCCAACTCGCGAACCACGACAGGCAATAATTCCGACGTATACATATCTTGCCTGACCGATCTGCAAAGGTCGCCGATCTCAAGCTCGTTTATCGGAGTGTCCAGAATCGACCTGTGCCATGACTCCAGCGCAGACTCATCAGAATCAGGCTCAACTTCCCACTTAAACCCATTACTCTCATCTATTTGACGAAATGTCTTTTTCATATACCCGCACCATTTAGAGAGTCAGAAATACGTTTTAAAGTATCCAAAGCTGCCTGTCGGGCCGCTTGCGCCTCTGGGTTACTTACATTCTTAAGCGTTTCCGCATGGAAAAACGGGGACAGACCACGTTTTCGGAGTTCTGTCTAAACGTGGTCTGTCCCCATTTATTCGCAAAACTAGAAAGAGAGTTTATCCAAAAGTTCTTTTATTTTCGCGGTATCTTCAGGGTGGCGTTTAAGATATTTCTCACAAGCTAATCGAATGTATTCTGAGCAAGTAGCTTCACTCACGACAACTGTGCATTCATCGATAGGCGGATAGCCATAAGCAAATTCAACTCCCTCAAAGTGTTCCTCATCAAACAGACTATTTTCATCAGGGAAGTTACAGTATGCCCCATCCGTACTGAACCCCCACCTCTTAACGATATAGCCAACCGCCTCAATGAAGTAGCCATCATTATACATTCTGTCAAAATACCCTTTAACGGCCCAGTAGGGATCTGACTCGCCATATGGCTGACCGAACAATTCTTTCATAAGCACCTCACCTTTACTTTGGGTGGAAGTTTGTCACCGTTCCTGTGGATTTATCTAAATACACCCTAAAGGTGACATGCCCTGCAACAGAGTCATATTGACTCAACCCTTTAGATAACGCTTCCTTATAGCCACTGGCTGCGGCCTGCTGCCCTAGATCAAGTATTTTCTGATCGGCAAATATTTTCGGGTCATAAACAGTTTTCGGGAAGACCTTGTCTTTGAAACCAACAATATTCCCGGCCCGATCATATGCAGGTATTTGATATCTGACAGTAGTAACTCCAGCGACGGAAGTTGGTGTTTCGCTGAGTATCTTCAACCCATTTGTAGCCGCCGCCTGATTGAAAGCATCCAAGTTATGGGTGCCGCTAATCCCGTTCTTCTGCGTAAAGCCATCAAAACTGCTGAGGTGGCTCTTGATATTGGGATTAAAACTCAACCCCTCAGGGAAATCAGCACTTACTTTTGCACCACCCGCAAAATAATCCGGAGGCAAATCACAAGGCCCAGTGTTGTGTACCCAGGTCTTGAGTTCGCCAACGTAGAACGTATGCCCCACATCGACCGTCAGATTGTATGTTTTGCCCTCGGGCAGGTACAGCTCTAGCGATTCGACTTCGGACGAGGTGTTTTCGGTGTCGCCATCAGCCAGTGACTGTAGTAGATCACCCGGCTCCAGATCTTTGACAGGAATGAAGTCATGTTTGGCGGGTACATAGAAGGGGTGGCTCGGCGTAACCAGCAGGGTTTCGCCTTCCGCTGCGCCAGCGCCACGAACACTTTTGAGCTTGAGGCGGTAGATCGGCTGATCCGAGCGCTGATGCGTTGCCAGAATGGCTGCAGCGAACGGCTTGCCCCCTTTCTCAGGCTTGCTCCAGACCACATCTCCCACCTTGAGCGACTCAATAACGCGGTCGCCTTGCGGTGTAGAAACTTTCGTACCCGCAGCAAAGCAGCAAGGCCCCTTCGTTACTGGGGTTCCCGCGGTGCCTTTTGCACTAACCCACTTCTCACCAACCCATTCAACGGCTCTGCCCCCAATATAGGCGGTGATAAGCCCGGTGGCCGCATCGAAAGCCATACCGCCCAACTCTTGGGCGGACGCGGTCGCTACTTTATCAAACTGTTTTTCCAGCGTATGCGACGGGATCGGACTGGTAATCCAGTCTTTGAACCCCAACGCTAACCCACCTATGCCCCCAGCGATTGCACCAATCGTGTCTAAAGGTGATGACACTGCCTTCCAGATCGATTCCGCTGCCCTAACTGCCTCACCTGGCAGAGCAACAGCGTCGTTACCAACGCGAATCCCCGCTTCTCTGGCCAGAAATCCAGGGTCCATCGAAGGAGGATAAACCGTTGTAAGCTCCCTTGGGTCAATGCCGGAAAAATAACTCGCCATGGCAAGGTAAAAAAGGTACAGACCACGTTTTCAGAGTGCTTTCTAAACGTGGTCTGTCCCCATTTATTCGCTTAATTTTTTATTCGCCCTAAGAACTCAACCATTGCTAGTGGGTCTCGCTCCACGAGATCTTCAATCAAATCTTGCGCTGCCCAATGCAGAATCATGTCCCCCCCATCCGCATCCTTGCAAAGAATAAGATCATTCGACAAAGAAGAATCAATAATATTGACCTCTTTTTCACTGAGTGCCATCAGTCCACCGTAGCCATCATAGGGAATTACCCAGTAAAAGCGCTCGTTCTCTATCCAGTAAATCCCAAACACCTGCACAGGCTTTTCCCGCCCATTTTCTCGAACAATCATATCAGCATCACTCAATAGTTCTTCCAGGCTGCAGCGCAGGCGGCAGCTGCTGCGGGGTGGTAATTTTCATATCATATGCTTTACCGGTAACGGAGTTATACTGGTAGTGAACGGTTATATTTTCTCCGCTGGGCAGACGGTGACTTACTTCCATTTTCTGCCATCCCTCACTCCGCGGAAAGTCTTTATCGCCAGCAAGTTTCGTATCACGACCGGCAGCGGGGTTTTCTATCACTCTGTTCCACAACGTCTGCTCATTCAGATCTCGTGGCGCCGCTGACTGATTGCTCTTTGCTGTTGAATGAGTTGTATAGTTTGGAAGGCCAGCAGAAAACTCATTAGCCGCATTTTCACGACCATAGTCATCTCTACTTACTTTAGACCTTTCAGTAACAGCACTTGGACTATATGAGTCATCCACCACTGTTGGTTTACCGCCACTGAACCCACTCGCACCTCCATTTTTTGCACCATTAATCCGTCGTTCAGCCTCCGCCAACTCAGCAAGATTACCGCCCACCTTCGGCTTCAGTCCATTGCCAGTGTCGAAATAGAGCTGTCCATCTGGTGCAAGAACCTCAGCATTGCCCGTTCTGGTATTCAATACACGTCGGTATCCATCTGGCAGGCCGTCAGTTTTATTGAAGGAGGCGCCTGCTGAGCTGTCTTCGCGGTACCAAGCGGGAGGGACCGGCTTATCAGTATTCGACGCTCCAATGACGCCGTCGGCTACTACCCCCTCCTTCTTCACACCAGATACCAAAATCGAAGACCCGGTTCCCTCCAAGTACTTCCCTGCACCTTTCAGCAGCACCATTTCCACTGCAGCTTTCGCAGCTTCCGTACCGTAATCACGAAGCGGGTTCACATCGCCCGGATAGGTTTCACTGCTGAAGGACGCGAGCACCCTGTCGCCCTGGGTGTATTCATATGGTGCAAACAGTCTTCCAGTAGCTTCCCTGCTCTCCAGAAAGGAGGCTGCACCCGCTGCCGCGGACATACCAGGCAGGGCGCAACCAACAAGAGTCACGCAGGCCGGGCTTGTGAGTATCGCGCCGCTGTAACCTGCAACAGCGCCCGCGGCTCCGAATATCGCTCGGCCGGCGTTGCCTGTGCGTTGAGCACTTTCTTCATTGCGCAGCAGGCCGTCGTTTACCTGATCCCATTTCGAATATTCGTCAAAGGCTTTGGTAGCGAGCAGCGCACTTTGAGCATCCTTAGGCAAAAAGGGGACAGACCACGTTTTCAGAGTGTTTTCTAAACGTGGTCTGTCCCCGTTTACCCTTCAGAGTGTTTTCTAAACGTGGTCTGTCCCCGTTTACCCAGTTGATTTGGGGCGTTTTTTGTTTTAGCCGGAGTCGCTCGAATTAAAAGTCAGTTCATGAGCGCTGGCGACACTCCGCCACTGTCGAAGAGCTGCTTGAATATCTCCACGACAATCTCAAAATTTGAGCAGATGGCTGAACCAGCAACGGCGTCGCCTTGGATATGCATGATTCCGCCACGATTTTTATCGCCGCAAAATACTTTGACATCGTAGTCATCGCCATCATCAACGCCGAGCGTCAGTGCGTACTTGCCTGTCTCTGCGACAACCTGCAATGTCAAGAGTTCGAAGCCTGCTAATTCTTCAATATCCAGAGTTACACTCCCCAAATTTCGGCAGGACTCTTCAAGGTGCGCAACGACATCATTCCAAGATGGATCTCTTTGCGTGCCACCTTCACAGGTTCTGCCAAAACCGACCGTCCAAGAGAGAGAGCGCTTCACATTATTTCACCTCTTTTACTGATTTCATTCCAGGGCGCCAATAAAGCGTTTTACCTGTCGCAAGCTCTTTGATGGTAAGAGTAATAAAAAGGGGACAGACCTCGTTTTCGGAGTACTTTTTAAACGTGGTCTGTCCCCATTTATCTGCAGTTATCCAAGCTAATAACGAATCCACTTTCCAGTAGAAATCAACTGCGGACTATTCGGATCAACTAAATACAGCCATTCTGGCTCATGACCAACTGTGCCGATTAGAACTCCCAGCTTATCTGGATGATCGGGCATCGCTCCAGAGTGTATGGCACCGATATAACTATTTTTACCATACGGATTGCACAGCTGATGGCGCAATGACCCGTCAACATTATAAATTGCAGCATTATTAGGAAAACTGAAAAACCAAGGTGCATGAGAGACACCGAACCTAGAAGGCTCCTTTTCAAATATCACTAAGACTCCAGTCCTGTCAGGCAAAATATGTAGGGTTTCGAAGATCGGAATATCAACCTCTGCACCACTATCCAAAACCAACCTCTGCCGCAGGGCAACAACCTTATGCTTTTCTACATATAGAATATTCTGCTTTATTTCCTCAAGACTGCTACTTACTCCATCCCAGCGAACAAACTGGTCAGAAACGAACCCGTCATCAAACTCGCGCCTTGTAACAACCTCATAAACAAAATCCATCACTTGAGCAACCTCAGCGAGTCCATATCAACTTCATAAAGCTCTGGATTGGTTCGGGGCGGCTTATCCATAAAGTTCACTTGATGCCCACCACCTGGCAAGCGAGTACCATTTATTGCATCCCACATATTGCCCACATCCCCGTCCCGTACTCCTACCCCAGGCTTGATCGTCAATCTAATCTGATACAGCTTCCCACTTTTAAACTCTTCCGAGACTGCGAGTTTATTTCGAACATCTGCCACAGAGTTTATTGGTGTATCCGTGGCCCAAGCTCCTAGCACAGATGAGGGATTTCTTCCTTCGTCCATTTCTTTCTGCATCTTTATATACTGCGCTTCGTTAATGGTCATCGTCGTTATACGTGGTTCATTTACCACGCTATCCGTCACCATTGTCCCTTCCTTCCAAGCCGGACGCTGTGTTCCCCAGTATGGAGCATCTATTCCACCTGACTGTTCTTTCAGGAGCAAGTCATTCGCCGCTTTCTCACCATCAACACGCGGAAGACCATCACGATCCGTTACCTGTCCAGCGTTGATATTTTCCGCACGATGCACTTTCCCCGGGACAAAGTCACGCTGGGCAGACAACCCAAAACCTTCTGCATCGCGAGTCGCATTGAATTCAACTTTATCGACTGCCGAGGTGCTGCCTGGGAGACTCCCTCCCTTCTTGCCACCTGAAGTCAACAGAAGCTCCCCACTTCCCTCCAGGTATTTTCCGGCGCCCTTGAGCAGCAACATCTCCACTGCAGCTTTCGCAGCTTCCGTACCGTAATCACGAAGCGGGTTCACATCGCCCGGATAGGTTTCACTGCTGAAGGACGCGAGCACCCTGTCGCCCTGGGTGTATTCATATGGTGCAAACAGTCTTCCAGTAGCTTCCCAGCTCTCCAGAAAGGAGGCTGCACCCGCTGCCGCGGACATACCAGGCAGGGCGCAACCAACAAGAGTCACGCAGGCCGGGCTTGTGAGTATCGCGCCGCTGTAACCTGCAACAGCGCCCGCGGCTCCGAATATCGCTCGGCCGGCGTTGCCTGTGCGTTGAGCACTTTCTTCATTGCGCAGCAGGCCGTCGTTGACCTGATCCCATTTCGAATACTCGTCAAAAGCTCCGGTAGCGAACAGCGCGCTTTGAGCATCCTTGAAGCCACTGCCATCGGCTTCCAGCTTTGTGAGTGCATCATAATTTTTTTGGTCATCAGGGTGAACCGAGGCACTGCAATGAACTATCGCGCAAGCTGCCGCCTTGAGTTGGTACGCTTTTTCGGGATTCTCTTCTTGCAGCTTTTCCAACGCCAAGACTTCTTTTTGATGAAGCTGGCGGTTGTACTCGTCAGCCATCAAAGCAACCCACGATGCCTTGTTGATGTCTGCGCCGGCCAAACCAGCGGCGGTCAAACCAACTATCTGGGAGAACGCCTGGCGCAAATTCGGCTGATCGTTAAATGTCGAGTTAAGCGCGCCTGCCATGGCTTGGCTTGCGCCGGCGGCAATTGCTCCGCTTTTGAAGTCACCACCGGTAATGCTGGAGACGGCGCCCCCCATCAACGCGTGCAGAGCGGTGCGAGCGGCACCACCTTCGGCCCATATGGACATGCCGACCGTAAATAAAAAGGGGACAGACCACGTTTTCGGAATGTTTTCTAAACGTGGTCTGTCCCCATTTATCCCCTTTTCTCTGCGGCCCCGCCCATTAACCCCCTTGTTCTGTCGGCTAATTGGGTGTTCGATTTTCAAAATTAGCTACTAATAAAAACCCTGAACAAACCTGAACTTCCAATAGTCACCACACCTAACCCAATATCGCTCTACATCTGGTATCAAGAAATTGAAATCTGAGCACTTGGAAAACCAATCAGGATATGCAAGATCTTCATGGGATCGGCCAAAGTCCATGTGCATGTATATTTTTCTATCAAAATTCACATAAAACATCGGTAATCGAGATGCCAATCGCCCAGCAAAACTGAACTCATCTACATTCAGCTCTACTCCTGACAAGTAATAATTCTCAATTCTACTCAACAGTTTTCCAGCATTACAATCACCATCCATGTCAAAGACCCCTTCAAAATCCTCTCTAACAAGTACCCCCTCAGCTACGCAACTTAAATATTGAAGAAAATTTTCCGACTTCAGCTTTAAAAGCCCGCCTCTAAATTCCTTGCACGCTTGCGCATATTGGTCCTGTGTTATATGACCTTTATTCAAGTATCCAAGATAGTCCTTCTCCGCATCTAGAGAAAAATTATATTTATGGTCCAAAACCCAATAGCACTTTGCTTTATGGACAAAAAAGCAAATACTTTTTTCCCCGCTCGACAAGTCTTCAAATATTGCTTTGTTAAAAATCAATGCCCAAACTCCTTTAAAAAGGCCTCTTGAGAGTAGACACGTGCATTGCTCGAGTTTTTTTCAAGCAGTGACTCCCATATTTGGGGGAGCTCCAGAGCAGTACCTGGCTTACTTGGATCTACAATTTTT
The DNA here is from genome assembly GCF_024748675.1 of Pseudomonas sp. B21-041. Lineage (NCBI taxonomy): Bacteria > Pseudomonadati > Pseudomonadota > Gammaproteobacteria > Pseudomonadales > Pseudomonadaceae > Pseudomonas > Pseudomonas sp. B21-041. The sequence continues at coordinate 2,610,561 of NZ_CP087175.1, read as the reverse complement.
GGCGCTGTCGGATCTCGTGGGATACCTGGGACTGGTCGTTGGGGTATCGCATTAGCCATAATTTCCTTATGGAGTTTAGCATCCACATCAAATACAACCACAGATCCATCTGGACGCTTATTAGTCAGGTAGTAGCTGGCATGATCGGCGTTTCCAACGCTTACGCAAAGCTGTCCTGTGCAGCCAGGATTGATACTGATGCTTCCATCGGCGTTCGCCGTGATGCGATTTTGACTTGTTGCAGAGCCAGCACCGCCACCTTCGACTCTGAAGTATTTTTCGGTCTTGAGTATTTCCCCTTTTGCACCTGACGCTGCCGGCCTGACGACAGCCAAAACCTCATCAGCCGTTAGCTTAGCGCCAGTTTTCGCTTCGATCTCCATCAAAGCGCGAAGATCACTCAGCTCCTTGGTCGTTAAACTTCCAGCTGCGGCCCCCAACCCGACAGGAAGTGCTTCCGACAACCCCAAATCAGCGATAACGACCCCGGCTTCGTTCACGCACAACACTGGGTTGGCTGCGCAGGTAGCTGCACCTCTCGTGGCATACTGTCCAAGCAAACCAATCGCTTCCGGCGCAAGAGCAATGATCCCCGCTGCAGCCAACAATTTCACCGCATTAGCCGGATCCCCTTTCGGAAGGTGGTCTAGGCTAGCTCGCGTCCTCGCATTGGTGGAGTCGGCGATATTGCTATGGAGGAATTGATCCGTAATCCCCGTTTTGTCATTTTGCCAAAGTTTGTTTAATTCACGAGAGCCTTCATCAATCTCAGCCTTGATCTTCTCGCAATCACCGGTCGCCCAACAGTTATTGAGCCGCGCCGTGTTATCCGCATCACGCTTGGCAAACTCAGCTCGAACCGCATCACAGTTGTCTTTACATTCCTTGAGCGCCTTTTCCAGGTCTTCTACATCCTGGTGGCTCAAATAGTTGTATTGAGTACCACTCTGTGCGATCGATGACCCTAGCTGCAGCTTGGCGGCATCTGCGTTCGGGTCCTGCACAGCGGTCGTCAAAACCCCGATCAGTTGCGAGTTCATCAGCAACAATCGATCTCTGTCGTCCTTCGACATCCCGGAATACGCCGACGCCAAATCGTCAACGAACGCTTCGTTGACTCCAGCTGCCAATGCGCCCGTTTTGAAGTCCCCCCCCGCTGCCATGGAGCTCAAGCCTCCCATTAGCGCATGTAGGCCTATCTTCTCCAGACCACCGTCCTCCAGGTGTTTGCTCACCCCGATATCACCCACGAGGTTGAAACCATAGGCGGTAAACGCATTCACCAGGCTTTTTTGCACGGCATCACCCAAGCTGCCTTCACGGCCCAGGGCTTTGTTGAGCAACGCGGAGGTGGAGTTTTGCAACAACTGGTTTTCGGTAAAATGCGCGATACCTTGCAGGCTGCTCAGACCACCGGAATCGGCGACGATAACTTTTCCGGTGTTGGCCAATGCGCCTTTGGTGGATTCCGTCAACGCGGGGGATGTACCGGTCGTACTCGAGGTCCAGTCATTGAAGAAACCGGTGGTCAGACCCGCGGTGCCTCCGGCCACAATGTAATTTTTCAGGTTGTCAGCACTGAAGGTTTCTTTGAGCGCCGCTCCGAGATTGCCTTTGTTGTTAATGGTGCTGACGGCCGCCGTGCTGGCTGCCGAAGTGATCATGGCGGTGAGTGCCGCGTTCGCCCAACCTGCTGCCACTGCTTCGCTGGTGGCTGTCGCGGCTAGGCCAGCCGACATTGCTGTGCCGGAACCAGCAGTCGCACCTGCACCCACAAGGCCTGACGCCGCACCAGCGGTGAAGTAGGTGACGATGATTATGATGATGATCATCGCAGGGCCACCCAACCCCGAATGGCTTTCATCCCAGCGGTCATGCAGCTCTTGGACTTGACGCCAATCCACATCAGTTCGCGCTTCGGCGTCTTTCAACCAGGCCATACTCGGGTCGGCTTGCACCATGGCGTCGATTGCCTGACTGACGGTTTGCTGGTTGATCTGTTTGATGTCTATGTGAAGCCCATCAACAGCTTTAACGAGCGTCTGACCTTTGGCAGTCAGTTGGTTTTGGCGCAGTGTTTCGTCTACCTGGCCTTTGCTTTCCATGCTGGTCCAGGCCGCGCTACTGCTGCTCTTGTCGTGGCTTTCCTGATGCGAATCCTTCACTGCCTCAAAGGTGATGCTGCCACCGCTGTCCAAAGTCAGGTCTTTACCACTGTTGAGCTTGGCGCCCTGGTAGCGTTGATCACCCTTGCTGACCAGCGTGAGATCGCCCCCGGTCTTGATCTCGCTACCCACATGAGTGATCTGGGTAACCTCGTCACGCTTCATTTTCTTGGCGCCGAATCCACCCTTTTCCTTCATGTCGTACAGGGTGTAATCCTTGTTCTGCGCGGCCAGCAGGTTCAGGTCGTTGCCCGCGTAGACGTAGGCTTCGTTGCCCGCGCTGATCTTGCTCGCGACCAGTGTGGTGTCGCGGCCGGAGTTGGTTTTTACGTCGCCGCCAGCGATGAATTCAGCGGCTTTCTGGACGGTGTGGTTGTCCTCTTGGTGGACGCGTTCCCTGCCGTCCTTGCTGCGGGTTTCGACGTTGTGTTCATCGCCGGCCGAAACCAGATTCAGGTCACGTATTGCGTCGGCTATAAGATTGCCTTTGGCCTCAGCGGTACTGGCGATGACATTAATGTCACGTCCAGCGTCCATAGTCAGGTTGCCACCGCTTTTCACCGTCGACGCAAGGTTTTCCACGGTGGTGGTGATGACGGAGCGATGGCCGCCATTGAACACTTCGTGCAGTTCGTTTTCGTTGCGCGTCGCCAGCAGGTTGATGTCGCGGGTGGCGCTCAGGCTGGCGTCGCCGCCGCTGCTGATTGAGGACGAATTGACCAGATCATTGCCGGACTTAATGGTCAGGCTATCGCGCGCAGTGATGTTGCCGCCCTCATCGACGAGGGTGCGCATGCCGTTGCCATCACGCACCGCGATGGCGGTACGATCGTTGACGATGTCGCCCTTGAGGCTGGTCAGTTCGACCTGGTTGCCACGGATTTCGCCGGCCAGTGCGTTGCGAATGCTGTCGGTGGCCATCAGCTTGATGCGCTCATTGGCTTCGACCAGGCCGCCCTGATAGAGGCTGCCCTTCACATCGACAGAAACGTCTTTGCTCGCGCTCAAGGTACCGACGTTAACCAGATCGTTACCGGCCAGCAGTTCCAGATCGCGGCCCTGAATCAGGCTGCCGCCACGCACGTTGCGCGATTCGGCCTGGGCCAGGTAGAGCACAGGCACCAGCACTTTCTGACCATCGACGACGCGCTCTTCCATCCAGACGATGTCGTGGGTCAGTGCGGCAACTTGCGCGGAGGTCAGGCTCACGCCGACCGCCAGGTTCAGTTCGTTCTTGCTGGCGAGCGCGTTATCCATCAAGTAACGGAATTGTTCGTAGTCGTTCTCCAGGCCATTGGCGAGGAAACGCTGGCCCGTCTGGGCCATCACCGCATCACTGATCAGACGCGATTCGTAGCGACCATCGCCGAGGCGGCGTGCGGCTTCATCGGCGCTGAAATTGAGTTTGCCGAGCAGGTAGTCGGAACTCATGAACGCCGTGGTCTGGGTCAGCTCCGGGTTGGTTTCGATCAGGTAACGGCTCTGCGGATTGGTGCTCTGCACGAACATGCCGTATGGGCCTTTCGGCAAACGGAACGTCGAAGACGCCGTCGGATCAACCGCCGCAAACGGCACACCTTTGAAGTCGGCCGGAACAAAGCTGATCTGCTTCACGCCGTCGGCATCGACATGCTCGATGCGAGTCACGGCGGTCGGTGCCTGGACACTGGCATCGGTGCTGCGCTTGCCCAGATTGATGTTGATGCCACCGACCGCATCGGTCTGGTCGCTGGACAACGAGCCGGTCAGTTGGCCATAAGTGTTCTCGTACAACGTGCCGTTCTGAATGCTGTTGGTCACATCCAGCTTGACCTTGCCCCCGGCCTGGAGCACCGCCGCGTAAACGTTGTTGCCGTTGTCATTCCAGGTGGTGACGTCGCTGGTTTGAGCAAAGCGCGAATCGCTGGAGCGGCTGACCAGTTCTTCGAAACGAGCTTCATCGAAATTGCCCGCCGCAGTCGCCGCGTTGAAGGCCGGGATATCGATGAACTCCATCTGATCCCACAGGCTGTTGTCGATGTGCCCCGGCGTGCCGATCTGCACCACGCGATGGCCCGAACGCGACACCGCGCCTTTGTTCAGCAGGCTGTCGGCCGTAATGCTCAGATCACCATTTGCTGCCAGCAGGCTGTAACGGTTTTCCACCTGATTGGCGTGAATGGTGAAGTTCTTGCCGGCGACGAAACGCGCCGCACGGGAGTCTTTGAGGACCCGGTCGTCGAAGTCGGTGGTGATGGTGATGTAGCCGCGTTTCCAGCCGTCACCGCCGCCGCAATGCTGACCGCAGACCCAGCTGAGGCTGCCGGACGACTGCCCTGAGGTTATCTCGAATTCCGCCTTGGCGTTTTCCACCGAGACCGCGTTGATGTCGATATCACCCTCGCCTTCGACGGTGCCCGACAGGTTGCTGAAGACTGCAGCACGACCACCACCGACCGCATCGAATGTCAGGTTGCCGCGGCTGTAGATGTCGCCATAGAAGTTGTTCAGGCTGTTGCCGTGCAGCTTCATCGTGCCGCCGCTGAACAGCAGCGTATCGGCGCCGTTGTAAATGCCGTTGGCGGCAGTGAATTCGAGGTTACCTTGGGCGCCGAGGGTGCCTTTGTTGTTTATCTGCGCCGCCGTCACCATGAGGCTCTGGTTGGCGATGAGGCGGCCGAGGTTGTCCAGCGTGCCGCGCAGGGTCATGACGGTATCGCCACCGCTGACCAGTCGACCGTCCTGTTGAATCACGTCGTTGGCGTTGATCGTAAGCTTTTGCTGCGTCGAGACTTTGCCGCTGTTGAGCAGGTTACCCCCCAGGTTCAGCGTCAGGTCACCATCGCTTGCCAATTGCCCGGCGTTGTTCAGGTTGGCGACATTCAGATTCAGTGTCGAAGCACTGGCGATCCGGTCGCCGGCGTTGAGCATCAGGTCCTGCGCGCTGGTGTAAGTCAGCCCGCCGTTGAGCTGCCAAGTGCCAACGCCATTGACCGCGCCGACATCCCACACGCCCTTGCCCAGACCGGTGAGGCTGCCCTGGCTGCCGATCAGTTGGCTCAGGTCCAGATCGAACAGACCCTGCGCCGCGTGGCGCACGTTGCCGCTGAGGTTATTCAGTTGCGCGCCGGACAGCACCAAGTCCTGGCTGCCGATTTCGATCACGCCGCTCTGATTGTTCAGGTTCCCGGTCAGTTTGATCTGACTTGCGGCGCCACCTAGCGCACGGATCTGGCCGCCAGCGCTGTTATCCAAGCCGCCGGCAGTGAGTTTGAGGCTGTTGGCCGATTCGATCAGGCCGCCCTGATTGAGAATCTGCCCGACCGCTTCGAGGCCCAGTTGATTGCCACTGATCTCGCCGCCGGTGTTGTCCAGGCTGGTGCCGGTGAAGATCAGCTGATCCTTGCCGAACAGTTTGCCGGCGCGGTTGGTCAGACGGGTTACGGTCAGCGTCAGGTCATCGATCAGGCTGGAAATCAGCCCGGCCTTACCGTTGACTGCGCTGTTGTCGAGGTCGGCACTGGTGATGTCCAGCGAGTCGGCTTGCAGGGTGCCGCCCTGGTTCCGCAGGCTGCCGGTGCCCAGCGCCAGTTCGGCGTGGCTGCCGTTGGCGAGGATGATGCCCTGCTGATTGAGCAGGGTCTTGCCGGTGATTTTCAGGCCATCGCTGCCGGCGATGATTTGCCCGCCTGCGTTGTTGTTGATTGCGCTGCTGGTGATGTCCAGACGCTTGCCTTGCAGGGTGCCGCCACGGTTGTCCAGCGAAGTGAGCTGATCGAGCAGCAGACGCTGATCGCCGGCATCGACCACACCTGTCAGGTTGCTGAATACACCGGCAATGTTGAGGACAACATCACCGCCGTTGCCGACGATGCCGCCCTTGTCGTTGTTGCTCAGTTGCGTGGCGTGGATGTCGATGGTGTTGCCGAGCAGGACGCCGGCGCTGTTATCGACGACGTCGCTTTCGATGTGCAGGTCGGCGTCGCTCTGGATCCGGCCCTTGTGGTTGAGCAGTTGCGATTGGCCCGGTGCGGTTTGCTTGAGGATCAATCGCGCGCCATCGGCACCCGCCGCCAACAGGCCGCCGTCACTGTTATCGAGGCTGCCTGCTTGCAGCTTGAGACCGTCGGCGATCATGCGCCCGCCACGGTTGTCGACGTGGCCGTCCTTCGCCACCAGCAACAGTTGTTTCGCGGCAACCACACCTCCACGGTTGTCGACCGAACCGGCCTGAATCTCGACGTCCGCCTGACTGGATTGCAGCCGTCCCAAAGCGTTGTTCAGGTGCTGTTGGACGACCAGCGTGAGCTGGGCGGTTTCGGCGCTGATCGTGCCGTCTTTGTTGCCTGTGAGATTGCGCAGGTTTGCATCGACCACGCCACCGAGCAGTTTGCCGCTGGCGTTTTGCAGATCCTGCGCGGTCAGATTGAGGCGATCAGTACCTTGAATCAGACCCTGGCTGTTGTCCAGGTCTGCGCTGGTGATCAAAGTGTCAGCGGAGGAAATCGTGCCTTGGGCGTTGTCGAGCGCGCCAACGCTGGTCACCTCAAGGGTCTTGCCGGTCAGGCTGGCGTTGCGGTTGTTGATGCTCTGCGCGGCCACCGTCAGGCGTTCCGACGCCTGCACTTTGCCATCGTGGTTATTCAGATCCTGCGTCAGCGTCAGTTCGGCTGTACCGTTTTCGGCACTGATGACACCTTTGTCGCTGTTATCGAGGCGCGCCGCGGTGACCTTGATCTGGTCAGCCGCCAGCGTACCGCCCTGATTGAGCAATTCGCCGCCAGACACTGCCAGTGTGGTTTTCGCCTGAAGCTTGCCTTTGCCGTTGTCCAGACGCTCACGGGCGACCACTTTGGCGTCGCTCTGGCTGGCGCCGATCAGGCCGCTGCTGTTGTCGAGTTGACGGGCATCGATGTCCAGGCGCCCGGCAATGATTTTGCCGTCGGTGTTTTTCACATCTCGGGCATTGAGCTTGAGACTGCCATCAGCGATTTCAATACGCCCGTGACGGTTGTCCAGGCTGTCGACGATCAGGCTCGCCGCTTGCCCGTCGGCAAAACGGATCAGGCCGTTGAGGTTGACGATGGCCGGAGCGCTCAAGGCCAGGTGGGTCTCACCGTAAATGCGTGAATTCAGCCCTTGGTTGACCAGGCGCGCAGCGTTGAGCGTGACGGTTTTTGCCTGAACGATGCCGTTCTGATTGTCGAACACGGTCGCAGCGGTGGCGTTCAGGGTGCGGCTGGCCAAGACACTACCCGTGTTGCTCACGGCGGCGCTGTTGATCGACAGATCACCGGCGGCATTGCGGCTGTTATCGGCGTTGACCCCGGCTTCAATCACACCTTGGTTGGTCAGCTTGCTGCCGCTGCTCAGGCTGACGCTGTCGCGGGCGGCCAGGCTTTGGCGGTTGATCAGTTGTTCGGCGGTTTGCACGACCAACTGCGTACCGGCGTAAACCGGCCCCTGGGCATCGAGGCTTTTCGCTTTGACGGTGATGGCATTGCTGGCCGTGACCTTGGCAATGCTCAACTGGCCATTGGCGTCGATCTGGATGTCACCGGCGCTGGCCGCCAGATCACCCGCCAGCTTCACGCCGACGCCCTGCTCGGTCCCCACCAGTTTGATCGCCCCGGCATACATCCCGCCGAGCGCCGAAGAGTCGATGGCCAGTTGCGGTTTGGCGCTGCCATCATCGGCGCGCGCGGTGGCGTTGAGGGTATCGGCGTTGACGTCGTTGCGCCCGGTGGTGATGTTCAGGCGTTTGGCGTGAATCTGCGCGTTGATTTGCGTACTGCGGGTGATGATTTCGAAGCTGTCGACAGTGCTGGCATCCAGGCCTTGGCCATCGATGGAAACGCTGCCCTGATCAACCTGAAAGTGATCGAGCCGACCGTCGTCGAGTACCGGTCTACCAGTGGTCAACGTCACTCGTGGCGCATTGATGAACCCGCAACCGTTGCAGGTGATGCCGTAAGGGTTGGCGACGATCACTCGCGCCGATTGCCCCGCCACTTCGGTATAACCGCGCAGCTGACTCGGGCTGCCGCCGTTGACTTCGTTGAGGATGGTTTGTGCAGCTGCACCGCGCAGGTTCGGGTTACCGAGAATGATCCCGCCCAGTTGCGACTGCTCTGTGCGTGCCGTGACGTTGTTGAGAATTACGCCCTGCGCACCGACGTTGTAATCGTGGAACTGGTTATGCGACAGACCGCTGGCATTGGGCGTGGCGATGTTGATGATCGGCACGCCATTGCCGGCGCGATCCAGCGAGGTATTCGGATTGGCGACGACAATGCCGTCAGCCTGCGCCCACATCGGTTGCCAGAACATGACGTTCGCCAACAGAAACGCCAGCCCGCGTTTCGGCATGCCGAGGAAGAGTTCGCGGTTTTTTTCGGCAGCAGCAGGCTGGCTGGCCAGAGGGGCCAGTTGACGAATGTCCATTTCAGAATCTCGGGGCGGGCGGTATTAGAGGAAGAAATCCAGGCGGAAGTAGATCGGTGCTTCACGCTCGGTCAGCGCATCCGGGCGTTCCAGGGAATGAGCAAACGTCACCCCGGCGGACAGGTATTTGCCACGGGCGAACAGGTCCAGCGAGTTGCTCGACATGCGCCCGTGCTGATCGCCGTTGTAGCGACCGTTCTGGATCACACCCTGGTCGTAACCGAGGCTGGTGCCGTATTCGGAGAACACCGGTTGCAGCCATTCGATGGTCACCGGGCGCGACCAGCGCAGATCGTTGCGCCAGTAACCACCGCTGTCGCCCGACAGCGACTGATCCTTGTAACCACGAATCGACGAAGAGCCACCAAGGCTGGTGCGTTGCGGGCTGAACAACACATCTTCACTGCGCTGGCCGGTCATCAGGCTGCTGAAGCTGAACGACTCGCCCCACAACTTGAACGGCTGCAGGTAGCTCAGGGTGGCGGTGTATTTGCGGTAGCGTGCATTAGGCTCGCCGGGGCCAGGATCGTGACTGCCCTGCGCGTCGAAGGCGCCAATGCCTTCTTGCATACCCGCGTCAAAGTTGACGAAGGCACTGCCGATCCGACGACCGTGGTTGAAGCCGAACTGCGCTTCGCTGATGCGGTTGCTGCTCAGCTTAAGTTTGCTGTCTTCGATGAAGTTGTTGGTGCGCAGATACGACAGACCCGCGCTGAGCGAGGTCTTGCTGACGGCGTCGCGGTGGATCACCCGCTCGGCGCGCAACTGATGGTTTTCGCTGTCGCCGGTCTGCTTGAAGTTGTAGAGGTTGGCGGCGATTTGCGAGCGGTATTCGCTCTGGCTGTAGGTGTAGCTGAACGTCCACCAGCCCCACGGCAAACTGTAATTGAGCATGGCGTTACGCGAGGTGTGCTGATGGTCAGTCATCGCATCGTGACCACCGCGCAGGCTCAACTGATCGGCCAGGCCAAGCGGGCTGTCCCAGTCAAACGTGGTGCCCCACTGTTGCTCACCGGTGCTGCGCTGGCCGTCGTTGTTGCGCGACAGCCCGACTCGCCATGGCTTCTGCGGGGTGTTGTTGACCAGCACTTCGCTGCCACCGACATTCTGGCCGGGCGCCAGCTCCATTTTTGCCTGGTTCGAAGGCAGACGATTGAGCTGATCGACCATTTGCTCGATCTCGCGCAGGTTGACCAGGTCACCGGTTTTGCCGGGAAAGGCCATAGCCAGTTCGCGCTCCGAGAGCTGGCTGTTTTCCGCGCCCTTCATGCCTTCGAGCTTGCCTTCGACCACCAGCACTTGCAGGTGCCCGGTGGACAGATCCTGCTGCGGCAAGTAGGCGCGGCTGGTGACCAGGCCTTTCTCGATGTAGTGATCGGTGATGACCTTTAGCAGCTCGTTGAGCTGAGGTACGCCCAGGCATTCGCCGATGTAGGGTTTGAGCAGGCGAGTCTTGTCGCGCTCGGAAAGGCTGTCGGCGCCCTTGAGCTCGATGTCTTTGATCGGGAAACACCGAGTATCGGTGGGGGCTGCCGGTTGCGCAGGTCTGGCGTCTTTGCCGGGCAGATCCTTGAGTTCTTCAAGGCGCCGCTGCTGCTCTTCGAGCAGGCGGTTCTGGCGATCACGGATGAGGTCGGTGTCGCCGGGTGTAGGGGCGGCAACGGCAATCTGGAGTGGAGAAAGGCACAGCAACGCTACGCACAACCTCGCCACGAGGGCGGGTGAGGACATGTTCGATCCCTCGATACGAAAGTGACATCAAAATAGTGGCGCGATATTAGATGGCCATCATTTTGACGTCAAACTATCGTTTAAACCTTTTGTCGGGTTTGTATCAAGAATTGAACAAACGGGGCCGTTGCAGCCCCGCGATGCTTCTGACTGGCTTACCCGCGAATACGGTGCTCATCAAAGGCATAATCTTCCTGGCAATCCGCCGAAGGACTTTTCTCCACATTGACGTAATGCACCGTGTCAGCATCAGTAAGCTTGTAGGTGTAAACATCAGGCGCAGCGACGCCATTGGTTCTCAGCACACTCTTGCCATTGGTAGCTGTCCAGGTGCCATGCTCGGTTTGCACCTTCTGTGTCTGCTTGGCGTCGCGGAAAAAGGTTATGGAGAAAGTACCGTCGGCGTTGAACTGGTTTTTCCAGGACATGAACTGGCATTTGCCGTTTTCGTCGCGCTGACCTTTCCATGAACCGACCAGCGATGGGTCAACGACCGGCTTATTAGTGGCGCAGCCAGACAATGTGGCGGCCAGAATGATAAGTGCCAGGGAGAGATTCCGTTTCACAGGGTATTTCCTTTTTTTCGATAAATTCAGTGCGCTGTGCGTGCCGACTCAACTCTTTACGAGCGTGCGCTGCCGGGGCTGAGTAACGTCATAAACATGCTGTTCGCAATGCTCACCGCTGAACTGGAACTCCACCTGGTAGACCTTGCCACGCTCGGGAGTGAAAACAGTGGTCAGCGGCCCACAGGTATAAATACCTCCCGTAACCCGGCTGTTCGAATACCCCGAAATTTCAAAGGGCTTGTCGGCATCCGCTTGTGCCTCCACTTGTGGGAAGCGCTTGACCGTGGCGCTGTTGGCCACTTCATTGAGCTTGGCGATCCAGCCGAAAACATGGCCCCGACCTGAATCGACGACGGTGCCAAGCACCTCCATGCGACGGTCAGGGTCATCCGCACGCCGGATGGAAAACTCCACCGGATTGGTGCCACCCGTGGCCTTCATGATGACCTTGGCGTGCTGGTCATCCGTGGCAACGGTGTTCTGGCCCAACTGAACACCGTCTTTGAGCAGGCTCGGGGAGGAATCCCGAACAGTGGAATGGCAGCCTACAAGCGTGAAAATCACAGCCAGAGGCAGTAATGCGCGTTTATTCACGGACGAAGTTTCTCGATTAAGGACTGGCGCCAAGGATGACATCAGAATAGCGGCGCGATATTAGTTGGCCATCATTTTGACGTCAAACCTTTGTTCGTCAGTGCTCAACACCCAGTCGCGTCGCGACGTCATCGGGTGCAAGCAGGCGACCATCGGCCGAGGTCAACGCCAGCTTGCGAATCGGCTGACGATCCTTTGCATCAACCATCACCGACCCCGGCTCACCCGGCGCGTACATGAATTCACCGCCCCACTGCGACAGCGCGACGATCACGGTCTGCAAGGCTTTGCCGCGCTCAGTCAGCACGTATTCCTTATAAGCGCCGCCGTCGGCGGCTGGCAGCGCTTGCAAAATCCCCTGCTCCACCAGACCTTTGAGGCGCGCGCTGAGCATGTTCTTGGCGATATCCAAACTCTTTTGAAAGTCATTGAAACGCCGAATCCCGTCCAGCGCATCACGAATGATCAACAACGACCACCAGTCACCGATCAGATCCAGCGTGCGGGCAACCGGGCAGGCATTGCCCTGCAGACTTTTGCGTTTCACGTAAACGTACTCCTTCGATTCAGTGGGCGGCCGGGCGGCCTTGAGTTGCATCATACAACTCTGGCGCGGATCCACGACCGAGCCGACCTAAAACCAGCACCTGCATACAAGTAGCCGGATCGCTTTGCGTTGATAGTGAATGTCGCCATTTCGGCATCACTCGCGATCCCTGACGCAGGAGTTTCCATGAGCACCTTCACCACGCAAGACGGTACCGAGATTTACTACAAGGATTGGGGCAGCGGTAAACCTGTGCTGTTCAGCCACGGCTGGCCGCTGGATGCCGACATGTGGGAATACCAGATGGAATACCTGAGCAGCCGTGGCTATCGCACCATTGCCTTTGATCGTCGCGGTTTCGGCCGTTCCGATCAGCCGTGGACCGGATATGACTACGACACCTTCGCCGATGACATCGCGCAGCTGATCAACCATTTGGACCTGCGTGACGTGACGCTGGTGGGCTTTTCCATGGGCGGCGGCGACGTCAGCCGCTACATCGCCCGGCATGGCAGCGAGCGCGTTGCCGGTCTGGTGTTGTTGGGCGCGGTGACACCGCTGTTCGGCAAGAAAGCCGACTTCCCGCGGGGCGTCGATACTTCAGTGTTTGACGGCATCAAGGGCGGCCTGCTGCAGGATCGTGCGCAGTTCATCGCCGATTTCGCCGCGCCGTTCTACGGCACCAACCAAGGCCAGAAAGTCTCTGACGGCGTGCTCACGCAAACCCTGAATATCGCCCTGCTTGCCTCGCTCAAAGGCACCGTGGATTGCGTCACTGCGTTCTCGGAAACCGACTTCCGCCCGGACATGGCCAAGATCGACGTGCCGACGCTGGTGATCCATGGCGACGGCGACCAGATCGTACCGTTCGAAACCACCGGCAAGCAGGCGGCGGCGCAGATCAAGGGCGCTGAACTGAAGGTTTACGCCGGGGCGCCACACGGTTTTGCGGTGACGCATGCGCAGGCCTTGAATGAGGATCTGCTGGCATTCCTCCAGCGCTGAAAAACCCCACGAACAAGTCCGTCAGATCACTTTGACGGACTTTTTGCGGCTCTGCGTCTCGACCGAGACGATCTATCGTCGGGGCATTACCGAGTAAAAGGGAGTCGGCATTTGCTTGCGTTTTGCCGATAATGGCAACCGCACGGACTGCGTGAAGGTCCGCTGCAAACGCACCCAGACGATCATTACGCCGTTTTGACATTTTTTTCCCAGTCCGCTTCGTAGGGTGCGTTATCCGGCCAAACAGGAACCTGCCCATGCCCCCTTCCGACTGCAACGAAATAGACGAAGACATCGCTAACCAAGCCGCTGACTGGTGCATGCGCCTGCACGATAACAATTGCCCGCTGGCTGAACGTCAGGCTTTCCAGCACTGGATCCAGCTCGACCCGCGCCACGCTTTTGAATACGCAAAAATGCTCGAAATCTGGGATCTCAGCGGCCAATTGCCGGATGAACCCGAAACAGCGAAAAAACTCCTGACCGGCGACAAACCAGCGCACAAAGGTTCGCGCGAAATATAGGGGCCACGCTCGCCCCTCTCTCCCTCGCTCCAACAACTGAAAGCCGCGTATTCAAAGGCTTTGGCCCTTCTGCATCAGAATTTTATCTTCACATCCCAGCTTAATAATATTTTACCGATATCCCCCTCCTCCCTAGTCTGACCTCAAGCCAAACGGACAAGCCAACAGCGGCCCGAATCCCACTGCCTTGCTAGGAAGGATGTAGAGATGACCCCTGAAATAATAAAAACAGACACGCTGATCGTGGGTGCCGGCCAGGCAGGCGTCGCCATGAGCGAGCACCTGAGCAAACTCGGCGTGCCGCACCTGGTGCTGGAGCGCAATCGCATTGCCGAACGCTGGCGCACCGGGCGCTGGGACTCGCTGGTGGCCAACGGCCCGGCGTGGCACGACCGCTTCCCGGGGCTAGAATTCGATGACGTCGATCCCGACGGTTTCGCCCCGAAAGAACGTGTGGCTGACTATTTCGAAGCCTATGCGAAGAAATTCAATGCGCCGATCCGTACCGGCGTTGAGGTGAAAAGCGTGGTGCGCAATGTCGGTCGTCCGGGCTTCACGGTTGAAACCTCCGAAGGTGTGATCGAAGCCAACCGTGTTGTCGCCGCTACCGGGCCGTTTCAGAAACCGGTGATCCCGGCGATTGCCCCGCAAGACGAACGTCTGTTGCAGATCCATTCCGCTGACTACCGCAACCCGCAGCAACTGCCGGCAGGCTCAGTGCTGGTGGTCGGTGCCGGTTCTTCCGGCGTGCAGATCGCCGATGAGCTGCAACGTTCCGGCAAACAGGTTTACCTGTCGGTCGGCGCCCATGACCGCCCGCCTCGCGCTTATCGCAACCGGGATTTCTGCTGGTGGCTCGGCGTGCTCGGCGAGTGGGATCAAGCGGCGATGAAACCCGGTCGTGAGCACGTGACCATCGCAGTCAGCGGCGCTCATGGCGGTCGCACCATCGATTTCCGTGGTCTGGCCCATCGCGGCATGACCCTGGTCGGCGTCACCGAATCGTTCAATAACGGCGTGGTGACTTTCAAGCAGGACCTGGTCGGCAACCTCACTCGCGGCGACGAGAATTATCTGGCGTTGCTGGATGCCGCCGATGCCTACATCGAGCGCAACGGCCTCGATCTGCCGGAAGAACCAGAAGCGCGCGAAACCTATCCCGACCCCGAGTGCGTGAAAAATCCGCTAGCCGATCTGGATCTGGCCAAGGCTGGCGTCACCGCGATCATCTGGGCCACCGGATTTGCCGTGGATTACTCGTGGTTGCAGGTCGCAGCGTTCGATGACAAGGGCAAGCCCGTGCATCAGCGCGGCGTGTCGAGTGAGCCTGGGGTGTATTTCCTCGGTCTGCCGTGGCAGTCGCGCCGTGGCTCGTCATTTATCTGGGGCGTTTGGCACGACGCCAAACATGTCGCCGACCACATCGCCACCCAGCGCAAGTACCTCGACTACCGCGATGCCGAACAGCGCGAGGCCGAGTTGCACCAGAACAGCCACAGCAAAGCCGCCGACACCGTCGACGCTTGATAGCCCTTTACGCCCCGGCGCCGATTGCGCCGGGCATACCTTCTTCAGGAGCCGTTCATGAGCCAGCCCACCCACACTCGCATCCGCATGTTCAACACCAAGGACACCTACCCGAACCAGACACTGGACAACGACCTGTGCCAGGCCGTGCGCGCCGGCAACACCGTGTATGTACGCGGTCAGGTCGGCACTGATTTCGACGGCAATCTGATCGGTCTGGGTGATCCGCGCGCGCAGGCAGAACAGGCCATGCGCAACGTCAAGCAACTGCTCGAAGAGGCTGGCAGCGACATGAGTCATATCGTCAAGACCACCACATACCTGATCGACCCACGTTATCGCGAGGCGGTGTATGGCGAAGTCGGCAAGTGGCTCAAGGGTGTGTTTCCGATTTCCACCGGACTGGTGGTGTCGGCGCTGGGGCAGCCGCAGTGGTTGATGGAGATTGATGTGATTGCGGTGATTCCTGAGTAAGGCATCACACCGAGTCGCGGCTATCGCTGGCAAGCCAGCTCCCACAGGGTTTGGAGTTGTTTGAAGGTTTTTTGATCGACCCCAAACCTGTGGGAGCTGGCTTGCCAGCGATGAGGCCCTCAAGGACAACATCTTCCTAGTAAGGAGTAAGCAGATGACCTTTTCAATCACAGCCCGCTGCGCCGAAACCGGTCAGTTCGGTGTCGCCATCAGTTCCTCCAGCATCGCCGTCGGTGCCCGTTGCCCGTGGCTGCTGCCGGGTGTTGGCGCGGTGTCGAGCCAGAACATCACCCTGCCGTCTCTCGGCCCGGAAGTCCTCGCGCTGATGGAGCAAGGTTTGGCGCCGGACGATGCGCTGGACAAAGTCCTCACGCGCAACGGCTACAGCCAGTACCGCCAGATCACCGCGATCAACCACCTCGGCCAGACCGCACATTTCAGCGGTGCGCAAACCCTCGGTGTGCACAACGCCGTCAGCGGCGAACAGTGCGTCGCCGCCGGCAACATGCTTGCCGGGCGTTCGGTGATCGAAGCCATGGTCAGCGCCTTCGAGGACGGCGAAGGTCAACTCGCTGATCGTCTGCTCAAAGCCCTGCACGCCGCACAAGCGCTCGGTGGCGAAGCCGGCCCGGTGCACTCCGCCGCTGTTGTGGTGGTCGGCGAGCAGACCTGGCCGATCGTCAACCTGCGCGTCGACTGGGCTGATGAAGACCCGATCGGTCAGTTGCAAAAACTCTGGAACGCTTACGAGCCTCAGCTTCAGGACTACATCGACCGCGCCCTCGATCCGGCCAAGGCGCCGGGTTATGGCGTGGCCGGTGATGACCGATGAACAGCGTCGAGTTGCTCAAGGCGCTGGTGGCGTTCGATACCACCAGCCGTGAATCCAACTTGCAACTGATCGAATTCGTTCGCGATTACCTCGAAGGTTTCGACGTGCCATGCGCGCTGATCTACAACGATGAGCGCAGCAAAGCCAACCTGTTCGCCACGATCGGTCCGGTGGATCAACCGGGCATCGTGCTGTCCGGGCATACCGATGTGGTGCCGGTCGATGGTCAGCCGTGGACGCTGCCGCCGTTCGAACTGACGGAACGCGACGGCAAGGTGTTTGGGCGCGGTACCGCGGACATGAAGGGGTATATCGCCTGCGTGCTGGCCTTGGTGCCGTTGCTGGTTAAAACGCCGCTGCGCATGCCGGTGCACATTGCCTTGTCCTATGACGAAGAAGTCGGCTGCCTCGGCGTGCGTTCGTTGCTCAAGGTCTTGCAGCAACGCCCGATCAAACCGTTGCTGTGCATCATCGGCGAACCGACCGAATTGAAACCGGTGCTCGGCCACAAGGGCAAACTGGCAATGCGCTGCGATGTGCAGGGCCATCCTTGCCATTCGGCCTATGCGCCGCTCGGGGTCAACGCGATTGAATACGCCGCCGAACTGATCGGCGAACTGGGTCGCCTCGGCCAGCAACTGAAAGCGCCGGAGCATCACGATGCGCGCTTCGACCCGCCCTACAGCACGGTGCAGACCGGTGTGATCAGCGGCGGCAAGGCCTTGAACATCGTGCCCGCCGATTGCCGTTTCGATTTCGAGATCCGCGCCCTGCCCTCGCAGGATCCAGCGCTCGTCGCCGAAGCACTGAAAGCCTACGCCGAGCGCGAAGTGCTGCCGCGTATGCGCGCGGTCAGTGCGCAGAGTGATATTCGCTTCAGCGCCTTATCGGCGTATCCGGGGCTGGCCACCGATGCGCAAAGTCAGGCCGCTGAGTTGATCTCTGCGTTCTGCGGTTCAACGGATTTCGGCAGCGTGGCCTTCGGCACTGAAGGCGGGTTGTTTGATGCGGTGGGCATTCCCACCGTGGTGTGTGGCCCCGGCAGCATGGATCAGGGTCACAAGCCCGATGAGTTTGTCAGCCTCGATCAGTTGCAGGCGTGCGATCAGATGCTTCAGCGCATGCTTGCGTTTATCAGTGATTGAACCCCGGCCCGACCGCCCTCACGGGTGCACTCGGGCCAGTTCTTCGCGGCAATGATCGACAAACAACTGCGCCGGTTTGGTCAGTTGCACCCGGCGCAGCCAGGCCGCCGACAATCCCGAACCGGTGACGTTTTCCGCCAGCGGCACGCACACCACTTGCTGGCCGTCGTAGGTGTAGTCGCTGAACGGTTTGGTCACCAGAATCGAAAAGCCGAAACCGTTGCCGACCATACCGCGCACCATCTCGATCGACGGTGAGCTGAAGACGATGTTCGGCGTCAGCCCGCGTTCCTCGAAGATGCTCACGAAGTAGGTGCGGCTCGGCACCACGTCGAGCAGGATCATCGGTTCCAGCACCAGATCATCCAGCGAGACCTTTGCCTGTTGCGCAAAGCGGTGGCTGGCCGGCAGCAACGCATAAGGCTGCTGCGGTGGCATCAGCGGCGTGGTTTCGATGGTGCTGTCCAAGTCGTGTTCAAACATCATCGCCACGTCGATGCTGCCGGCGGTCAGGGCCTGTACCAACTCTTGTTGTTCGCCATCACGAATGCGGATTTCCACCCCTGGCCAGCGCGCCTTGAAGCCGGCGATCAAGCGCGGCAAGTACAGCGGTGCGACGGTTTCGAAACAGCCGATATCGATCTGTCCCGCGACCACGTCATTATCGGCCAGCGCGTTTTGTTCAAACTCGTGAGCCACCCGCAGCAGCTCCAGCGCCTTGCGATAAAAGCGCGAGCCACTGGGCGTCAGCGAGACGCCTTGGGCGTGGTGACGGATGAATAACTGCACGCCGAAGCTTTCTTCCAGATGCTTGATCGCGGTGGAGACCGACGGCTGCGCGATGTAGAGCTTGCGCGAGGCCTCGGCGACGCTGCCGCAGTCGGCCGTGGTGACGAAGTATTTGAGCTGGCGCAGGTTATAGGCAGCCATGTGAGTCTCCCGAAGAGCGCGAGTGTTCGCCCTGTTTCCCTGGCGCACGATCAAGCTTGAACATACCGGACGCGGGCGCCAGCCGAAGCATATTTTTTTTAAGGTCTGTAGCAACAAACTTACTAATTTATCAATCCCGACGCTTTGCACATGATCACTTCAACAAGAAATGCGCCGCCCGTGCCGGCGCTTGCCGAAGTACGTCCACGTACTCATCCTTGCCTTGGAGTTCGTCATGGCTATCCCTGCAGCAACTTCCGCTCCGCTGATTGAAAAACACACGATAGGATACGTGCCCCCCGAAGATCGCCACGGAAAGGTCAGGGATCTGTTCACGCTCTGGTTCGGCGGCAACATCGCGCCGTTGCCCATCGTCACCGGTGCACTGGGCGTGCAGTTGTTTCACTTGAATCTGCTCTGGGGCATCGTCGCAATTCTCGTCGGCCATCTGGTCGGCGGCGTGTTGATGGCGCTGCACTCGGCGCAAGGCCCACAGATGGGCATCCCGCAGATGATCCAGAGCCGTGCGCAGTTCGGCTCCCTCGGCGCGTTGCTGGTGGTGTTGATTGCCGGCGTCATGTACATCGGCTTTTTCGCCTCCAACATCGTGCTGGCCGGCAAGTCGCTGCATGGCGTGGTCGACAGCGTTCCGGTGCCGGTCGGCATCGTCATCGGCGCAGTCGGTTCTGGGATTATCGGCATCATTGGTTACCGCTTCATCCACGTGCTCAACCGCATCGGCACGTGGGTGTTGGGGATCGGCATCGTTGTCGGTTTCGGCTACATTTTCACCCATATTCAGACTGACGACTTCCTCACTCGCGGCAGCTTCAACCTGTCCGGCTGGCTGGCCACTGTGTCGTTGGCGGCGTTGTGGCAGATCGCGTTTGCGCCTTACGTGTCTGATTATTCGCGTTACTTGCCGGCGGACGTTAAAGTCTCGTCGACGTTCTGGACCACGTATCTGGGTTCAGCGCTGGGGTCGAGTCTGGCGTTCATCTTCGGTGCCGTCGCGGTGCTGGCAACGCCCGTCGGCATGGACACCATGGACGCGGTGAAACTCGCCACCGGTTCCATTGGCCCGCTGATGCTGGTGCTGTTTCTGCTCAGCGTAATCAGCCACAACGCCCTCAACCTCTACGGCGCGGTGCTGTCGCTGATCACCCTGGTGCAAACCTTCGCCTACCGCTGGATTCCTACCGCCAAAAGCCGTGCGGTGATCTCGATCATCGTGTTGCTGGCCTGCTGCTTTGCCGCTGTCGGCGCCTCGAAAGACTTTATCGGCCACTTCGTCGACATGGTGCTGGTGTTGCTGGTGGTGTTGGTGCCGTGGACGGCGATCAACCTGATCGACTTCTACGCAATCCACAAAGGTCAGTACGACATCCAGTCGATCTTCCAGGTCGACGGCGGCATCTACGGCCGCTACAACCCGCAGGCGTTGCTGGCTTACGCGATCGGCATCGCCGTGCAGATCCCGTTCATGAACACGCCGCTTTACGTCGGCCCGGTGTCGGCGCACATCAACGGTGCGGACCTGTCCTGGCTGGTGGGGCTGCTGGTGACCTCGCCGCTGTACTTCTGGCTGGCCAATCGGGACACCTCCTATCGTCGGCGGATGATGGGCGGGAAACTGGCGAGCAGTTTGTGATTTTGACCTGATGAACAACCAAGGCCCGCCCAGTGCGGGCCTTGTCTATTGCGGTGTGGTATTACTTCAGGCCTGACGATTATTGGGTAAGGGAAATCCAATGCTGCGAATACTGGGTAAAGCCTCATCGATCAACGTGCGCAAAGTCCTGTGGACTTGCGCTGAACTGCAGATTCCTTTCGAGCGTGAAGACTGGGGTTCGGGATTCAGATCGACGCACGATGCGCAGTTTCTCGCGCTCAATCCCTGTGCCATGGTGCCGGTGATTCAGGACGGCGACTTCACGTTGTGGGAATCGAACACGATCATTCGTTATCTGGTGTCGCGCTACGACGGTTCGCACCTCTACCCGACTGACGCGCAAACACGGGCGCGGATTGATCAGTGGATCGACTGGCAAGCGTCGGAGCTGAATCGCTCGTGGTCGTACGCCTTTCTGTCTCTGGTGCGACAGTCGCCTGAGCATCAGGACAGCGCCGCACTGGCGGTCGGGATTGAGCAATGGTCGAAGAACATGGCAATCCTCGACCGGCAACTGGAGAAGACCGGCGCCTACGTCAGCGGCGAACAGTTTTCCCTGGCGGACATTCCCATCGGGCTGTCGGTGAACCGCTGGTTCGAAACCCCACTGGCTCACCCGGATTTTGCCGCAGTGAAAGCCTATTACAATCGCTTGAACCTGCGCCCCGGCTACGTGCTGCACGGTCGCAACGGCACGCCGTAATCGCGGTTATTTGCTTTTGAACGCCTCACGCCGCGCCTGCCGTTCGGCGGCGTAGGCTGCTTGTGGCTGGCTGATCAAATCTTGCCGACGCAACGGTTCACCGCAGTGCTCGCACAGCGGCCCGAGGCCGGCGTCGTGGTTGCAGTTTTTGTGGGTCATGTTCACCGCCAGTCCCTCCTCCGGTGCCTTGCACCAGGTCTCTCCCCACGCCCGCAACGCGATGATCACCGGGTAGAACGCCTCACCTTTCGCCGTGAGGTGGTACTCGTAGCGTTTCGGCCTTTCGTTGTACAACCGGCGCTCAACCAGCCCCTCCGCTTCCAGGCATTTCAGACGCGCGGCAACCATCTGCGGCGTACCGCCGGTCTGCGCCTGGATCTCGTCATAGCGATGATTGGCCATGAACAACTCGCGCAAAACCAGCACGGTCCAGCGGTCGCCGACGATCGTCTCGGCCCGGGAAATCGGGCACAGCGTATCGGGAAGACTATCGTTTACTGCCATCAGGGCTTGCCTCTTTTACAGTTACTATGATTATCATATCTACACGATGCCGGGACAAGCCCTGTGCACCGATAATCCCATTGCCGGAGCAAGCAGCCATGTCGAATACCCCCTATCCGCTGGACAGAACCGCCTACCTGTTGGTCGATCCGTACAACGATTTTCTCTCGGAGGGCGGCAAGATTTTCCCTTTGATCAAACCCATGGCCGAGCAGAACGGCCTGCTCGACAACCTGCGCAAACTCGATCGCACGGTGCGCGACCTGAACATTCCGGTGGTCATCGTACCCCATCATCGCTGGGAAAAAGGCGACTACGAAACCTGGGACCACCCGACCCCGACGCAATGCAAAATCATGCACATGCATCATTTTGCCCGGGGCGAATGGGGCGGCGAATGGCACCCGGATTTCGCCCCGAAGGATGGCGATATCGTGGTTCAGGAACATTGGGGTTCCAGTGGATTCGCCAACACCGACCTGGATTTTCGCCTGAAGCAGCAAGGCGTCACCCACGTAATCATCGTCGGCCTGCTGGCCAATACCTGCATCGAAGCCACCGCGCGCTATGCCTCGGAACTGGGCTACCACGTCACCCTGGTACGCGATGCAACAGCGGCCTTCAAAGCGGAAATGATGCACGCCGCTCACGAACTCAACGGCCCGACATTCGCTCACGTGATTGCCAGCACTGACGAACTAATTGCCAACCTCCAATCCCAGGGTGAAGCGCAATGAATCTGACCGGCCATTTGCTGATCGGCGCGGCGGATGTCGCCGCCACCGAAGGCACGATGAAAGCGCTGAACCCGGCCACCGATCAACGGATAGAACCGGACTTCGCTTTCGGCGGTGCGGCACAGGTTGATCAGGCTGCAACACTCGCCGATGCCGCGTTCGACCACTACAGCCACACCTCGCTGGCCGAGCGTGCCGCGTTTCTCGAGAGCATCGCTGACAACCTCGATGAGGTTCGTAGCGAACTGGCGGCACGCGCGGCACTGGAAACCGGACTGCCCGAAGCACAGCTTGAGGGCGAAGCTTTGAGAGCCGCGATCCAGTTCCGCCAGTTCGCCGATGTGGTGCGCCGGGGCCGCTTTCTGCAATTGGCCATCGACCCGGCGCAACCCCAGCGTCAGCCGCGCCCACGGATGGATCATCGCTTGCAAAAAATCGCCATCGGCCCGGTGGCGATTTTCGGCGCGAGCAACTTCCCGATTTCCTATTCGGTGGCAGGTGGCGATACCGCGTCGGCACTCGCGGCCGGGGCACCGGTGATTCTCAAGGCACACAACGCGCATCCCGGCGCCTCGGAAATCCAGGCCCGCGCCATTCGTAAAGCCGTGCAGGCGCATGGCTTGCCCGAAGGTGTTTTCTCGATGGTGCGTGGTGGCGGCAATGCCATTGGCGAAGCGCTGGTCGATCATCCGCTGATCAAGGCTGTGACGTTTACCGGATCTGAACAGGGCGGCATGGCGCTCTATCGCCGCGCGCAATTGCGCCCCGAGCCGATCCCGGTATTCACCGAAATGACCAGCGTCAACCCGACCTTCATCCTGCCCGAGGCCATGGCGGCTCGCGGCACCGAGATCGGCGACGGCTTTATCGAGCGCATGCTGGTCAACGTCGGTCAGGCCTGTTTGTGTCCGTCGATCCTGATTGCCATCCGTGGTGCCGGGTTTGAAGAGCTGCGCAGCGCCATGCGCAAACGGGTCAGCGCGGCACCGGCGCGGACGATGCTGACGCCGGGCATTCATGGCGCCTACGTCGAGGGTCTGATGGTGATGGAAGGTGCCGGCGCGCAGGTGATCGCGGCAGGCACGCCGGCCGATGCCACATTCGCCGGACGCGCTGCGTTGCTGGAAGTCGAGGGACACCAATTGCTCAGTGAACCGGGATTGGCCCACGAAGTGTTCGGCCCGTCGGCGCTGCTGGTGGCGGTCACTGATGCCGAGGAACTGCTGGCGGTCGCCCGCTCGTTCAGGGGACAGCTCAGCGCTGCCATCCACCTTGAAGAGGTGGACCTGGAACTCGCGCGGCGCCTGCTGCCGATCCTCGAACGCCGCACCGGACGCATCGTGGCCAACGCCTTCGCGCATCCACAGGAAGTGACGTACGCCACGGTGCACGGCGGGCCGTTTCCGGCGACGTCGGACAGCCGTTTCACCTCGGTCGGCATGACCTCGATCGAACGCTTCTTGCGTCCCGTGACTTATCAGGGTTTTCCGGATGAGTTGTTGCCACAGCCGTTGCGCGAGGGCAATCCGCTGCAACTGCCACGTAGCGTCGACGGGCAATAACAGCGATCCAGTGCGCGGCGGACGCGATCATGCATCTGCGCGCACCACCCCGCGCTCTTCCAGCAAGCGCACAAACATGCTCAGACTGCGCGATACCGTGCCCCGTCGCCACACCAGCCAAGTGGTCAGATAACGAAAGTCCGCGGCCAATGGCCAGACGCTGACGGTCGCGCTGCCGGGCATGCTCTGCAGCATTTTGCGCGGCATCAGCGCCAGACCTGCACCGGCGCTGACGCAGGCGAGCATGCCGTGATAGGACTCCATTTCGAAGATCTTGCCCGGTACAGCGGCGTCGGTGCTGAACCATTTTTCAAAGTGGTGACGGTAGGAACAGTTGGAACGGAAGGCATAAATATTCTCGCCGTTGACATCCGCCGCGCGCTTGACGGGCGCGTGGCTGATCGGGGCGATGATGACCATTTCTTCCTCGAACGCCGGCACGCCTTCCAGCGTTGGATGCAGCACCGGGCCGTCGACAAACGCTGCAGCCAGACGCCCGGACAGCACGCCGTCGATCATCGTGCCCGAGGGGCCGGTCGAGAGGTCGAGATCGACCTTGGGGTGCAATTGGTTGTACGCCGCGAGCAATTCGGGAATACGCACCGCCGCCGTGCTTTCCAGCGAGCCTAACGGAAACGCGCCCTGCGGTTCCTCCCCCGCCACCGTCGCCCGGGCCTCTTGCACCAGGTCGAGAATCCGTCGCGCGTATTCAAGAAAACTCCACCCGGCCGGCGACAGGCGCAAACGGCTTTTCTCGCGGATAAACAGATCAACGCCCAGATCCTGCTCAAGCTGCTTGATCCGCGTGGTCAGGTTCGACGGCACGCGATGAATCTGCGCGGCGGCGGCGCTGATGCTGCCGTGCTCGGCAACGGCTTTGAAGATTTCCAGCTGCACCAGATCCACAGTCATTCTCCAATCGTGAAAGAAACGATCTTTATTATTCAGTTTCCAGAAAACAAACACCACCCTACTCTAGGCCCATCCGACGAACATGCAGGACGATGCCATGAGCCAGATTTCCAGCCAGACCCACGCCATCTCGATCAATCCCGCCACCGGCGAGCAGATCGGTCACTACGCGTTTGAATCCGCGCAAGCGCTCGACGCCGCACTGACCCGCGCCGCTTATGGCTTCGGCAAATGGAAGCGCAAGCCGCTGCAGGATCGCTCGCGTTTATTGACCGCCCTCGCCGGTGCTCTGCGCGAAACCAGCGAAGCCATGGCCACCATGATCACTCAGGAAATGGGCAAGCCAATTGCTCAGGCCCGTGGCGAAATCGAGAAATGCGCCAAGCTTTGCGAGTGGTACGCCGAACACGGCCCGGCCATGCTCGACGCCGAACCAACGCAAGTTGAAGGCGGCAAGGCGCGCATCGAATACCGTCCGCTCGGCCCGATCCTCGCAGTGATGCCGTGGAACTTCCCGATCTGGCAAGTGCTGCGCGGCGCCGTACCGGCGCTGATCGCCGGCAACACGTACGTGCTCAAACATGCGCCGAACGTGATGGGCAGCGCCTACCTGTTGCGCGACGCGTTTACTCGCGCCGGTTTCGCTGATGGTGTGTTTGAAGTGATCAATGTCACCCCGGAAGGCGTTTCCACCGCGATTGCCGATTCGCGCATTGCCGCCGTGACCCTGACCGGCAGCGTGCGTGCCGGCATGGCTATCGGCGCTCAGGCCGGTGCCGCGCTGAAGAAATGCGTGCTGGAACTCGGCGGTTCCGACCCGTTCATCGTGCTCAACGACGCCGATCTGGATGAAGCCGTGCAAGCCGCTGTGATCGGTCGCTACCAGAACTCCGGTCAGGTCTGCGCAGCAGCCAAACGGCTGATCATCGAAGAAGGCGTGGTCGAAGAATTCACGCGTAAATTCGTCGAAGCCACGCGCAAGTTGAAGGTCGGTGATCCGCTGTCCGCCGAGACCTACATCGGTCCGATGGCACGTTTCGACCTGCGTGATGAACTCGACCAGCAAGTGCGCGACACCCTTGAAGAAGGCGCAACGCTGTTGCTCGGCGGCGGCAAGTCTGAAGGCCCGGGCAACTACTACGAGCCGACCGTGCTGGCCGATGTCACCGACCGCATGACTTCGTTCAAACAGGAACTGTTCGGCCCGGTCGCCTCGATCATCACCGCCCGCGATTGCGCGCATGCCGTGGCCTTGGCCAACGACAGCGAGTTCGGCCTGACCGCGACCATTTACACCGCCAACGTGGCACTGGCCCAGCAACTGACCAGCGAACTGGACACCGGCGGCGTGTTCATCAACGGCTACTCCGCGAGCGATCCGCGCGTGACCTTTGGCGGCGTGAAGAAGAGCGGTTTCGGACGTGAACTGTCGCACTTCGGCGTACGCGAGTTCTGCAACGCGCAGACCGTGTGGCTGGATCGTAAATAATCCAGACACCGGAAAACCCTGTGGGAGTGAGCCTGCTCGCGATAGCGGTACATCAAGCGATGAAGATGCTGAATGCACCGGCCCCATCGCTGGCAAGCCAGCTCCCACAATGACTGCGGTGTAACCACTGATGCTGCAGACACCCTGGAACCCTGTGGGAGCTGGCTTGCCAGCGATAGCGGTGCATCAGTCGACATTTATGCCAACTGATACTCCGCTTTCGCGAGCAGGCTCGCTCCCACATTGGCTTTATGCAGCAGCCTGTTGTGGCTCGGCGACGCTGCGATCTTTGCTCAACAATCCCAGCACCACCGCCGCCGATGCGAGGGTGATCACCGTCAGGATGTGCAGCAGATACTGAAACGCCGCCGCATAACCTTGCACCAAACGTTCATTGGCCAGACCTGGCACGGTGTTGATCGCATGCGCCATATCGCCGGTGGTCACCCGGTGCGCGGTCTCGGCGATCAGCGACGCCTCAGCGCTGCCTGTCACTGCGTGCAGGGCACTCGACAGATCAGCGTGCAGCAATGACGCCAGCACTGCCGCCACAATCGCCAGAGCAATCCCCTCACCCGCCACGCGCACGGTACTGAAGATGCCCGCCGCCATGCCGGCGCGCTCTTTCGGCACGACACTGACCGACAAACCATCCATCAGCCCCCACGGTAAACCGGCGCCCATGCCGATCAGCAGCATCGGCACCACCAAGGCGATTTTCGGCTCACCGACGTTGTACAGACTCAGCCAATGCAAGCCCACAGCGGCCATCAGGAATCCGGCACCGGACAAGATGCCGGCGGAAACGAAGCGCGCCAGCGATGCGGCCAGCATCGGCACCACCAGCATCGGCGCCGACAACGCCAGTAACAGCAGACCGGCGTCTATCTCGCTCAGCCCCTCAACGCCGATGAAGCGCAGCGGCAACATCACCACCAGCACGATGTAGCAGAAACAGGTGCCGATCGGCAGCATCTGCACGCCAATGAATCGCGGATAACGGAACAGGGTCAGATCAAGCATCGGCCGTTCGACACGCATTTCGACGATCACGAAGGCGGCCAGCAGCACCGCCGAAGCGCACAGCAAACCGAGCACAAGTGGACTGTCCCAACCACTGTCCGGCGCCTGGATCAGGCCAAACGTAAACAGCGCCAGCATTGCGCTGAACAGCAGCGTGCCCGGCCAGTCCAGCCCTTTGGCATGCGGGTCGCGGGTTTCACGCATGCGCGGCACACCGAAAACCAGCGCGATGATTCCAATCAACGCGGTAAAGACAAAAATCGCCCGCCAGTTGAAGGCCTCGATCAACGCGCCGGCCACCAGCGGACCGAAAGCCAGACCAATGCCGAACGTAGTGCCGAGCACGCTGTACGCCCGGGTTCGGGCATGGCCTTCGAATTCTTGCGCCAGCGCCGCCGAGCCGCTGGCCAGCGCCGCCGCTCCCGCCACTCCTTGAACCGCGCGCAACGCATCCAGCCAGAACACCGACGGCGCCAGACTCTGCGCGATCGAGGCGGCGGTGAACAGCAGCATGCCGAAGGTAAACAGGCGTTTGCGTCCGTACACGTCAGCCAATGCGCCGGCGGCCATCAGCAAACTGCCGAACGACAACATGAACGCATTGGTGATCCAGGTCAGCGCCACCGGACTGCCGCCCAGATCGCGGCCAATGGCCGGCGTCGCCACCGCGCCTCCGGTAAAACTTAACGGCAGAACCAGCGCCGAGAGGCACACGGCCGCCAGTATGAGCAACTTGTCGCGCGTTCCGTGCGGCGGAGTCATAGCGTTCATCATTCCATCCCTTGAGCAATCACAATGCTGCATAACGCAGCGAATAAGGCGCGAAAACCGCAGAAAAATCCACCGAAGTTTGCGCACCAAAAAGATGAGAGCGAGCAACCTCGCTCTCACAGCTCCGGCGTTCAGTTGGCGAAATCGGTAGACAGCGCCAGCTCATTCCACTCGGCCAGTTCTTGCGCCACCAACCGATTCTTCGCCTCGATCCGCGCCACCGTGTCACTGCCCAGCGCCAGGCGTTGCGGCGGATTTGGCGCATTGACCAGCGCCAGCATCGCCTCGGCAAACTTCTGCGGATCACCCGGTTGCGCATGGTTGGCCGCCTCGGCGAACGCACGCATCTTGCCAACGGTTTCGTCATAGTCCGCCAGCTCAAGCCGGGTTTTGATCAGCGACTGTTCATCAAGGAAATCCGTGCGGAAGAAGCCCGGCTCGACCACCGTGGCTTGAATGCCCAGCGGCGCCAGTTCCTGATGCAGCGCTTCGGTGATGCCTTCGACGGCAAATTTGGTCGAGCCGTAAACACCCCAGCCCATATAAGCCTGGTAGCCGCCGATCGACGAGATGTTGATCACCCGGCCACTGCGTTGCGCCCGCATAGGCGGCAACACCGCGCGGGTGACGTTGAGCAGGCCGAACACGTTGGTGGCGAACAGGCGCTCGGTCTCGCTGGCACTGGTTTCTTCCACCGCGCCGAGTACGCCAAACCCGGCGTTGTTGATCAGCACATCGATACGGCCAAACCGCTTGATTCCTTCAGCAACCGCTTGGTGAGCTTCGTCTTCACGGGTGACGTCGAGACGCACCGCCAGCAGGTTCGGTTGCTCGCCGAGACGGTCAGTGATGTCTTGCGGGTTACGTGCAGTGGCGATCACCGCATCGCCGGCATGCAGGGCGCGTTCTGCAATGAGGCTACCAAAACCACGGGAAGCGCCAGTAATGAACCAGGTACGCATATCAACCCCTCCTGTCTGCGACCCTAGCGGTGGTGCCGGGGTCTTCTTGATGAGTTGAAGCGACTTTAAGGCCGTGTTACTGATGTGATAATCCCAACAAATTTGCATGACTTTGTGAAAGGCATTCACAGATGAAAACCCCTTCAGCGGCAGATCTTTCGGTATTCCTCTGCACCGCTCAGCAGTTGAATTTCAGCAAAGCGGCAATCGAGCTAGGCCTGACGCCGTCCGCGTTAAGCCATTCAGTAAAGGCACTAGAGAATCGTCTTGGCGTGCGCCTGTTCAATCGCACCACTCGCAGCGTGGCATTGACCGAGGCTGGCGAGCGTCTGTATGCGCGGTTGAAACCGGCGTTTCGCGACATCGACGATGCGCTGGAAGACCTCAACCATTTCCGCGATAAACCCTCGGGCAACCTGCGCATCACCTGTGGACGGCAAGCCTGTGAACTGGTGCTGCTGCCGATTGCCAGCGAGTTTTTGCTGGCCTATCCAGACATCCGTCTGGAAGTGGTCGAGAGCGATGCGCTGCTGGATATCGTCGCTAATGGGTTCAATGCCGGCGTGCGCTTCGGCGATCGCCTTGAGGCTGACATGGTGTCGCTGCCGATCGGCCCGACAATGCGTTCAGTGGTCGTTGGTTCACCGGCGTTTTTTGCACGCCACGCAGCACCGCAAAAACCCGAAGACCTGCACGGACTGCCGTGCATCCGCCACCGCTTTCCCAGCGGCTCGATGTACCGCTGGGAACTCGAACGTGGCGGCATCGCCCAGGAAATCGAAGTCAAAGGCCCGTTAACCCTCGGCGATGTCAGCCTGATGGTCGGGCCCGCGCTGCAAGGGCTGGGCCTGGCCTATGTGTTCGAAGACATGGTCAGCGAACACCTGGCCAGCGGGCGTCTGCTGCAAGTGCTGGGAGACTGGTGCCCGTTCTATCCGGGCCTGCACCTGTACTACCCGAGCCGGCGTCATGTGCCAGCACCGCTCAAAGCGTTTATCGACTTCGTGCGCAACCGGCGCTAGGCGTTTACAGATACTTGAGCCAGGCGATGTCGCGGCGACGGGCCTTCAATGCCGAGAACCAGCGCACGGCCGGGAACAGCGCAATTGACAGAAGCGCTGCCGCCAGCCAGATCGCCGCCACTGACGAGAAGCCGAAATAGCTGCCCTGATTCAGCCCGAACAGGGCCACACCGATCAGGTACAACACCTTCAACGCGTACAGATGCAGCAGATAGAAAAACATCGGCGCCGAACCGAACACAGTCAGCCAGCGAATCCAGCGGCGATCCTGCAAGCGTTCGAATGCCAGTAGCAGCAACAGCCCGACGCTCACGGTCAGCGCGATAAACAACAACGACGGCGGGTACTTGGTGATGTTGAAAAAACTCATCAGGGTTTGCACCGACGTGTCACCCACGACCCATGGTTTTTCGCCATAGCCGTTGATCAGCCGCAAGCCGACAAAACCCAGCAGCCCGGCGCTACCCGCGATCAGCAGGTGGCATTGACGCAAACCTGCTTCAACGCCACGAGCAAACCACGGCCCGAGCGCATAACCCAGACCGATCACACCGATCCACGGCAGTAACGGATAGGAGGTGCGCAGGCGCAGATTTTCGCTGACTTCGATCCAGCCGCGATCATGCAAAATCGCCCACGGCACATGCAGCGCCGACTCCACCGGGAAATGCACCGCGTCGAGCAGGTTGTGTCCGGCGATGATCATCAGGCTCAACGCCAGCAACAACCAGCGCGGCAGCCACACCAGCAATGACAAGGCGATCATGCTCAAACCGATCGCCCAGATCACTTGCAGATAAATCACGCTCGGTGGCAGTTGGAAGGTCCACGCGAAGTTCACCAGCGTGAACTCCAGCACCACCAGAAACAGACCGCGCTTGAACAGAAACGCACTGACATCGGCCTTGCCTGCGTACTTTTCGCCGAACAACCACGCCGACAATCCCGTCAGCAGCACGAACACCGGCGCACACAGATGCGCCAGCGTGCGACTGAAAAACAACGCCGGTTCAGTGCTGGCAATGTCCATCGGGTCGGCGACCTGGCGGTGCAGCAAAAAAGTTTCGCGCACGTGGTCCAGCAGCATGAACAGAATGACCAAGCCTCTGAGGGCGTCAATGGACAGCAGCCGGCCAGTGGGCGAGGCAGAACGGGGGAGCGCAATTGTCATGAGCGTTTCGCAATCGAAGGGTTAACAGCGGGCGCCGACAAGGACTGCCCTGAAAATTTTGCGTTACCTTATAACACTAAAAAGCAAAATCCAAAGCCCAATCGATAGCAATTCTCAGAAAACCGCAGCCGATCACACCGTCCAGGTTGCCCAATGGCCTCAGGCTTCTATAGTGATCAAGTCCCCTGCCCTTGCGGCCTGTTGTCGAGCGTTGTCCATGGTCAACACCGAACACCTGATCATCTGCGAGCACTGCGACTGCGTTTACGAAAAAGCCGTGCTGGGCAAACACCAGAAAACCTCGTGCGTGCGTTGCGGCGGCGTACTCCAGCGTTTCAACGGTTTGACCGTCGAACAGCGCCTGGCACTGACCTTCACGGCGGCGATGCTGTGGCTGTTTGCCAATTTCTATCCGGTGATGAGCATCAGCCTCAAAGGCCTGAAAAACAGTGCGACGCTGTGGGATTCGGTGCTGGCGCTGAGTCAGGGGCCGATCACCTTCATAGCGATGGTCGCGGCAATTTCGATCATTATTGCCCCGGCATTTCAACTGGTCCTGCTGACCTGGGTGCTTAGCTTCGCCCTGTCATCGCGACGCGCACCGGGCTTCAAGGTGTGCATGCGCTGGCTGGAAACCCTGCGGCCGTGGAGCATGCTCGAAGTGTGCCTGCTGGGGGCGATGGTCGCGGTGTTCAAACTGGCGGGATTGCTCGACGTGTTGCCCGGCATCGGCCTGTTCGCATTGGCCGTGCTGAGTTTGATGATGATCAGGATTGCCGGCCGCGATATCCGCGACCTATGGGACATTCCATGAACCGACCCGCGACTGCCAGCGAACTCAACCTGTGCCTGTGCCACAGCTGTGGCCTGGCCTGCGACATGACCGACGAGCCACATGAATGCCCCCGTTGCGACGCGCCGCTGCATCGGCGCAAGACTAATTCACTGGCGCGCACCTGGGCCTACATGCTCGCGGCGCTGGCGTTTTACGTGCCGGCCAATCTGCTGCCGGTGATGAACACCACCATGCTTGGCAGCGGCGCCGACAGCACGATCATGAGCGGCGTGCTGGAGTTCTGGCAGCATGGCGCGTGGGACATCGCACTGATCATCTTTATCGCCAGTATCGCCGTGCCGGGCGTCAAGTTCGTCGCCCTGTCGCTGTTGTTGATCACTGTGCAACGCGACAGTGGCTGGGCACGCCGGGAGCGCTCGAAAATGTTCCGCTTCGTCGAGCTGATCGGCTACTGGTCAATGCTCGATGTGCTGGTGGTCGCACTGGTCGCAGCGTTGGTGAAGTTCCAGACACTGGGCGATATCGAACCGCGACCGGGCATCCTGTTCTTCGGCATGGTCGTGGTGCTGACCATGCTCTCGGCAATGAGCTTCGACCCTCGGCTGATCTGGGACAACGCTCCAGACGATGAACCACTCAGCGACGCAGAGCCGTCAGCAACACCTGCAACGGATGGCGCAGTGCCTGATCCGACTGGCGCTTGACCTGACTGCGGCAGGAATACCCCGTGGCCAACGCTTCGCCCTGCTCTGCCGGCGCCGCCACCTGACGGGCCCACGACTGCTCGTAGATCACCGCTGAAGTTTTACGATTGCGCGCCTCGTGGCCATACGTGCCGGACATGCCGCAGCAACCGGTGGCTTGCGTGGCCAGTTTCAACCCTGCGCGCTCGAACACTTGCTCCCACTGCCGAGTCGCGGCCGGGGCGTTGGTTTTCTCGGTGCAATGGGCGAGCAGTCGGAACGAGGCGTTTTTATCCTGCGGCGCCTGCTCCGGCATCACCTTGAGCAACCATTCCTGCACCAGTGCCACCTCCGGGCATTGCTGCATGCCCGGGACTTTAAGGTATTCCTGGCGGTACACCAGCGTCATCGCCGGATCGAGGCCCAGCAACGGCACACCGATGTCCGCCAATTCGCGCAACTGCCGGGCATTGCGCAGCGCCGCGCGGTTGAACGCCGAGAGGAAGCCCTGCACGTGCAGCGGTTTGCCATTGGCGCTGAACGGCGCCAGATACACCTGATAACCCAGACGCGAAATCAGCTCGACCAGATCAGCCAACAGCGGCGCTTCGAAGTAGCGCGTGAAGGCATCCTGCACGATGACCACACTGCGTTCACGTTGCGCTGGAGTCAGCGTCGCCAAGGTCGACGCCGTCGCCGCTTGCACCTGCCAGCGGCGCATCGCCGCATGGAAATCAAAGCGACTGAGCAACGGCACATCGATCATGCCACCGACCCGTTCCAACAGGCTGCGAACAAATTCAGCGCCCATCAACCCGTTGTACAACGCCGGAATCCGCGCCATGTAGGGGATGCTGTATTCCAGCGAGGCGATCAGGTAATCCCGCGCCGGGCGCAGATAACGGCTGTGATACAGCTCAAGAAAACGCGAACGAAACTCCGGCACATTGACCTTGACCGGGCACTGTCCCGCACAGGATTTGCACGCCAGGCAACCGGCCATGGCGTCGTAGACTTCGTGGGAGAAGTCTTCGGCCTGCGCACGACTGTTGCGCCAGCGCTGCCACAACGTGCTGAAAAACGCCGGCTTGCGAATCGCCTCGGACAACACATCGACACCCGCCTCACCCTGCAAACGCAGCCACTCGCGGATCAACGAGGCACGGCCCTTGGGCGACTGAGCGCGCTCGCGGGTGGCTTTCCACGACGGGCACATGGCGTCGTCGGGGTCAAAGTTGTAGCAGGCGCCGTTGCCGTTGCAGTGCATGGCCGCGCCGTAGCTCTGCCAGACCTTTTCGTCGATCTGTCGATCGAGTTCACCGCGCAAAGTCACTTCGTCGATTTTCAGCAGCGCAGCGCCAGTGTTGGCCGGGGTGGCGATCTTGCCTGGGTTGAACTGGTTGAACGGGTCGAACGCGGCCTTCAAGGCTTGCAGCGCCGGGTAGAGTTCACCGAAAAAGGCCGGCGCGTATTCCGAACGCAAGCCTTTGCCGTGCTCGCCCCACAGAAGGCCACCGTAACGCTGGGTCAGCGCGGCGACACCATCGGACACCGGACGCACCAGCGCCGCTTGCTGCGGGTCTTTCATGTCGAGGATCGGCCGCACGTGCAGCACGCCTGCATCGACGTGGCCGAACATGCCGTACTGCAAGCCGTGGCTGTCGAGCAAGTCGCGTAATTCGGCGATGTACTCGGCCAAATGCTGCGGCGGCACCGCTGTGTCTTCAACAAAAGGCTGCGGCCGCGCTTCTCCGGCGACGTTGCCGAGCAGGCCTACCGCACGTTTGCGCATGCCGTAGACCTTGTTTACCGCCGCATGACCGACCGCCAGCGTATGGCCCAAACGCTCAACCGTGCGGTCGCAGCCCAAGTGGTCGACGAATGCTTCGACCCGGCGCTGCAAATCCTCCGGATCGTCGCCGCAGAACTCCACCAGATTGATGCCCAAGGTCGGGCGCTCGGCGCTTTCCGGGAAATACTCGGCGACGCCGTGCCAGACAATGTCCTGCATCGCCAGCAGCAAGACTTTCGAGTCAACGGTTTCGATCGACAGCGGCTTGAGCGCCATCAAGGCGCGGGCGTCGCGCAGTGCGTCCATGAACCCGGCGTAGCGGATGTTCACCAACATTGTGTGCTTGGGGATCGGCAAGACATTCAGCCGCGCTTCGACGACAAACCCCAGCGAGCCTTCGGCACCGCAAAGCACGCTGTTGAGGTTGAAACGGTTGTCCGCCTCACGCAGGTGCGCCAGGTCATAACCGGTCAGGCAACGGTTGAGATCGGGGAAACGCTCTTTGATCAGCTCGCCCTGCTCATCAATGATTTGCCGCGCACAGCGGTAGACTTCACCGACGCGATCTTCGCGGGCGCACTGGGCTTCGAGTTCGCTTTCCTCAAGAGGCAGACCGTGCAGACGCTCACCGCCGCGCAAGATCATGTCGAGTTCGAGCACATGGTCGCGGGTCTTGCCATAGGTGCAACTGCCCTGACCACTGGCATCGGTGTTAATCATGCCGCCGACGGTGGCGCGGTTGGAGGTCGACAGTTCCGGGGCAAAAAACAGCCCGGCGGATTTCAGCGCGGCGTTGAGCTGATCCTTGACCACTCCGGCCTGCACGCGCACCCAGCGCTGCTCGACGTTGATTTCCAGAATGCGGTTCATGTGCCGCGACAGGTCGACGACGATGCCGTCCGTCAGCGATTGGCCGTTGGTGCCGGTGCCGCCACCGCGAGGGGTGATCACCACTTGTTGATAGGCCGGTTCGGCGATCAGCCGCGCCACCCGTGCCAAGTCATCAGCGTCCAGCGGAAACACCGCCGCTTGCGGCAGGCGCTGATAGATCGAGTTGTCGGTCGCCAGCACCACACGGCTGGCGTAATCGGCGCTGATTTCACCGCGAAAGCCGCTGGCTTTCAGGGCTGTGAGGAACTGCTGGTAATCGTTGGCCAGGGCTTTGGCGGGGGACAGCTGGGCAATCATCGGTCAGGGTATCTCGGTCAAATCGGGCCGTGTGGCGGTGAACAGTTGTACGCAACGAATGATTGCGTCAGGCTCCGCCATCTCATGGTGTCCATGTTCATTGCTGGCGAACGCAGGGACAACCGTAAATTCGACCCGCTATTGATGACTTTTACGAATGAATCCGCGCACGCTCACTCCTTCCATGTCGTTATTGCTGGCTTTCGAGGCCGCCGCGCGCCATGAAAGCTACACCCGCGCCGCCCACGAACTGTCGCTGACGCAGAGTGCGGTCAGCCGTCAGGTGCAGATTCTCGAGAAGATGCTCGGCATGCGTTTGTTCACGCGCGAAGGCAGGCAAGTGGTGCTGACCGATGTCGGGCGCATGTATCAGCGCGAACTCGCCGAAGCGCTTGGGCAGATTCGCAGCGCGACCTTGCAGGCCATGGCATTTGGCTCGGGCATTCACAGCTTGCGCCTGGCAACGCTGCCGACTTTCGGTTCGAAGTGGCTATTGCCGCGACTCAAGGATTTCTACACCGCGCACCCGGGTATGACCGTGCATTTACATTCGCGGATCGAAGCGATCGATTTCGATACCAGCGAAATCGATGCGGCGATCTGCGTCGGCGGCGGGGACTGGCCGGGGTTGACCGCCCTGCCCTTGCACACCGAGGAACTGGTGGTGATCGCCAGTGCGCAGTTGTCCGACGCCGAACGCGACGACGCCGAACAACACATAGCCGGGCAACTGCTGCTCAATGTCAGCAGCAATGCCCAGGCGTGGGCGGAGTGGTTCAGCCATCAAGGTCTGCCGCACCGCAGCATGCGCATCGGGCCGAGCTTTGAAATGACTTCGCACTTGATTCAGGCAGTGCGGGCCAATATTGGTGTGGGTTTGGTGCCGCGGATTCTGGTTGAGGATGAGTTGTTGAGTGGTGAGTTGTTGCAACTGGGCGAGCCGATTACCAGTCGGCGCAGCTATTACCTGGTGTATCCGCCGCGCAATGAGAATTTGCCGTCGCTGAAAGCGTTTCGGGATTGGCTGGTAAAAACGTTGTGAACATGAGGACGCCAATCGCGAGCAGGCTCACTCCTACAGGGAAGCGCATTCCAACTGTAGGAGTGAGCCTGCTCGCGATGGCGTCAAATCAAACACCTCAAAACCGTGGCTTGACCGCCTTCCAGTCCGGCTTGTAGCGCTGCATCTGCCGCACATCATCACGCTGACGAATCCCGCACGTCAGATACTGATCATGCAGCTTGCCCAACTGCTCATGATCCAGCTCCAGCCCAAGCCCCGGCGCGCGGGTGATCTTCACGCAGCCATCGACAATCAGCAGTTTGCCACCCTTGATCACCTCCTCATCCGGCTCCTGCCACGGGTAATGGGTGTCGCAGGCGTAATCCAGATTCGGCACCGCCGCCGCCACATGGGCCATTGCCATGAGGCTGATACCCAGGTGCGAGTTGGAATGCATCGACACGCCAACGCCGAACACATCGCACATTTTCGCCAGCGTCTGCGTGTCGCGCAGGCCGCCCCAGTAATGGTGATCGGCAAGCACGATCTGCACACTGTTCTGCGCAACGCTGCGACGGAACTCGTCGAAATCGGTGACCACCATGTTGGTCGCCAGCGGCAGACCAGTGCGCTTGTGCAGTTCGGCCATGCCGTCGAGGCCCGGGGTCGGGTCTTCGTAATACTGCAAATCATCGCCGAGCAATTCGGCCATGCGAATCGAGGTTTCCAGCGACCAGTTGCCGTTCGGATCGATGCGCAACGGGTAACCGGGAAAAGCCTTTTTCAACGCTTTGATGCACGCCACCTCATGCTCCGGCGGCAACGTACCGGCCTTGAGCTTGATGCTCTTGAAACCGTACGCCTCGATCATCCGTGCAGCTTGGGCAACGATCTGCTGCTCGCTGAGTGCCTCGCCCCAGTTATCCGGCTTGTAGGGCGAATCGACATGCTGCGCGTACTTGAAGAACAGATAGGCGCTGAACGGCACCTGATCGCGAATCGCGCCACCGAGCAGGTCCACCAGCGGCACATTCAGGTAATGCGCCTGCAAATCGAGGAAGGCTACTTCGAACGCCGAATAAGCATTGCTTACCGCTTTGCTGGCATGAGAACCGGGCGCGAGTTCGGCACCGGCAATAGTGGCGGGTTTGTTGGCGGCAACGGTGGCCTGCACGATCGCGCGTAACTGGTTGAGGTTGAACGGATCGAGACCGATCAGTTGCGCCTGCAACTGCTGCTGGATCGCCAGCGCCGGGGCATCGCCATAGCTTTCGCCGAGGCCGATGTAGCCGTTGTCGCTTTCGATCTCGATGATCGAGCGCAAGGCGAAGGGTTCATGAATGCCGCTGGCGTTGAGCAGCGGCGGATCGCGAAAGGCAATCGGAGTCACAGTTACGCGGGTGATTTTCAAGATAACGCTCCTGACAGATCGACAATCAATTCAATGGCTCGCGGCCGGGCGGGCCGTCGCAATAACGGCGGTGTCGTCATGCGGCTTTGCCGGGGTTTTGCCTTTGGCTCCTGGCGCCGTGCGGGCGAAGAAGATCACCACCGCCGCGATCAGCGACGTCGCCGCCAGGCCATACAGACCGCCCTCAATGGAGCCAGTGGTTTCTTCGAGGATGCCGAACGCCGTCGGCGCAACGAAGCCGCCGAGGTTGCCGATGGAGTTGATCAACGCGATCACTGCAGCGGCAATGCGCGCATCCAGATAGCTTTGCGGAATCGGCCAGAACAACGCCGACGCAGCCTTGAAGCCGATGGCGGCGAAACAGATCGCAACGAAGGCGAAGATCGGCCCGCCAGTGGTCGACATGAACATCCCGATCGCCGCGATCACCAGCGTCAGCGCGACCCAGGCTTGCTGAAACTTCCACTTGCCGGCCATCGCCGCAAAACCGTACATGGCAACAATCGAAATGATCCACGGAATCGAATTGAGCAGGCCGACCTGGAAGTCGCCGAGATTGCCCATCTTCTTGATCATGCTTGGCAGCCAGAACGTCGCGCCGTAAATGGTCAGGGCAATGGAGAAGTAGATGAAACAGAACAGCGCAATCTGCCGATCCGCCAACAACTTGAACATCGACGGTTTGGCCACCTGCGACGCCTCACGAGCGCGCTGCTCCTCGGCAATCGCCGCCACCAGCGCTTCGCGCTCTTCTTCGCTCAGCCACTTGGCCTGACGCGGATGCGATTGCAGCCAGAACCAGACGAATGCGCAGAGCACCACTGAAGCCGCGCCCTCAATCAAAAACATCCACTGCCAGCCATGCAGGCCGAGGCCGCTGATGTGCAGCAACGCACCGGAGACCGGGCCGGAGATCACCGAGGCAATCGCCGAACCGCTGAGAAACACCGCCATGGTCTTGCCGCGCTCGGAGGCTGGCAGCCATTGGGTGAAGTAATAAATGATCCCCGGAAAGAACCCTGCCTCGGCCGCGCCGAGAATAAAGCGCAGCACATAGAAACTGGTTTCTCCTCTAACGAACGCCATGGCCATGGCGGCCGCGCCCCAGGTGAACATGATCCGCGTCAGCCAGACCCGTGCGCCGTAACGTTGCAGGAGCATGTTGGACGGCACTTCGAACAGCGCGTAGCCAACGAAGAACAAACCGGCACCGAGGCCGTAAGCCGCCGCACCGATGCCCAGATCGGTTTCCATGTGACTGCGCACAAAACCGATGTTGACCCGATCGATGTAGTTGACGATGAACATCACCACGAACAGCGGCAGCACGTGGCGCTTGACCTTGGCGGCGGCACGGGCGAGAACCGTGACGTCCAGCGGACTCTGGAGGGTTTTCAAGGGGCGACTCCCGATCTTGTTTTTTTAGGGATGGCGTAAAGCGATGGGCCGATCATGGACGGCGACCATTGATCCCGTCTAATCTAACTTGGCATTCGATTGATACCCGGATTAGATCAATGTTCGAACTGACCCAGCTACGCTGCTTCACCACCGTCGCCACCGAACTCAACTTTCGCCGCGCCGCTGAGCGACTGAACATGACCCAGCCGCCGCTGAGCAGGCAGATTCAGTTGCTTGAGCATCACCTCGGTGTCGAACTGTTTACCCGCAGCACTCGTAGCGTCGCTCTCACCGCAGCGGGCCGAGCATTCTTCATCGAAGCACAGAACCTGCTGGAGCGCGCACAGCAAGCAGCCGTCACTGCCCGGCGGTTTGCCGAGGGCGACATCGGGTCGGTGAACATCAGTTTTGTCGGCAGCGCGGTGTATGAATTTCTGCCTAAGGTGATTGCCGAGGCGCGCCTGAAACAACCGCAGGTGAAAATCGATCTGTCGGAGATGAACACTTACCAGCAGCACGAAGCCCTGCGCGCGCGACGCATCGATTTGGGCATCGCCCGCGCGCCGCTATTGGAACCGGGGTACGCCACCGAGTGCCTGGTGCGCGAGCCGTTTGTGCTGGCAGTGCCAAGCGGACATCCATTGGCAACGGCGACTGAAGTGTCGGTCAATGACCTGGATAAACAACCCTTCCTGATGTAC
Source organism: Pseudomonas sp. B21-041 (assembly GCF_024748675.1). Lineage (NCBI taxonomy): Bacteria > Pseudomonadati > Pseudomonadota > Gammaproteobacteria > Pseudomonadales > Pseudomonadaceae > Pseudomonas > Pseudomonas sp. B21-041. Next base: position 2,570,592 of record NZ_CP087175.1, on the reverse strand, counting down.
TCCCACGCTGCTTATCCGCCGTTCAACGAATTGCTGACCGGCATGCTGCGTTCAGCCCGGGTTGCGCCGGATTATGTGCAATGGCTGGGGTCGTCGCTGACGATATTGGCACTGGTCAATGCGGGCATGGGCCTGGCACTGGTGCCGCGTTGCGCCACCAGTGTGGTGTTCAAAAATGTAGTGTTTCGCGATATCGATTTGGGCGAAGGGGTGCAGAGCGAGCTGCATCTGATCTGGCGGGAGAACAACGACAACCCGGCGTTTGCGATGTTGCTGGAAGCGATTCGCCGGGCGGTGGCTGAGGGGTGGGGCCAGGTGACTGGCGACGCTGATTAGCGCTTTGGCGGTGGAGGCGCACTGGGTCCTTTAACCAGGGGTTTTGCCAATGGCTTGCCGTCTGGGCCCACGAAGAGACGTGCCACGTGAGGTGGCATGGGATTGGGTGCTTTTGCGCTCATGAAACAACCTCCTCGACAGAATTGAATTCGACCCACTGAACTTTTGAGGAATCTATCACCATTAATTCGGCGCCAAAAGTAAACACCTCGCCACCATCGCCAAGCCATTGTGGATTCAGCAAGATAAATCGCCCCTCCGAGGGACTGGAAGGCCACTCCAAAGGCCAGCCAAACAATCGCCTCTCGTCATTCAGTTGCAAAGTGACAAGGCGATCCTGTCGTTCAAAAGCGCTGTACCACTCGCTAGGATGGGAGCTTTTGCGTGTCAGGTGTCGCTTGCGTAGCCACACATGCAACATCCCGTTTGAAGCCAAATAACAGAAAAGCCCGGCGAGACATACTGAAACAATAAATGCCCACAATGCTTCCGCCCGAGCATCCCATTTCCCTAAAGAAAAGCCTTTCGAACCCACCCACAGACAAATTGCCCCAATCCCCAATACCGCGCCCTGAATCACAAACGTAAAAATCAACGCCTGCACAATCTGCCCAAACGTATCGGGTCGTTTGAAAGCCGTCAGCGAATAAAAAATCCACGCCGACAAAAAACCGGGAATCAGGTACTGCAACAGCGGAATAACTTCTTTGACCAGATCATCCATGATCCGAGGCTCCTTGAAAGACCGGCCGATCTGACTATCGACCGCCCAGCAAAAGCCTAGTGCACACGGAGGAAACCCTTCGTGCGCAACTGTCACCGCTCATTTCGCGAATCAGATCCCACCTTATCAGTCTCCAGGCAGGCAAAAAAAAGCAGAAACCGACGATACGGCTTCTGCTTTTTTGTCTATGCAGGCGTCGTTACAGGCAGTCACGCACCGATTGGCGCAACGACCCGGACTTGGCCCACGGAGGCCCCTGATACAGCGAAACCCGACTGCCATCCTTGTACTTGACGATGTCGAGAATCTCGTCCGCCGTGATGATGCTCGGCGCGGTGATGCGGAAGCCGTTGGAAATCGATGTCTGCGAAGTCTTGGCCACATCCTTCTGCCACAACGGTAATAAACACGCAGCATAGTCCTTGGGCGACTTGGCGCTGGTCTTGCTGATATTCGGCTCACCCGGCACCAGCGATGCCGGCAACGAGCAACCTGCCAACAGGGTCAACGCCAGACTCCCGATCCATATCCGCATGGTGTATTCCTGATCTGAAAAAAGTGAATGTAGCGTGTAAGCGGCACTACATCCATCGTGGCACCGCGCCCTTGGCGCAATCTGCACAACTTTTCACAACCGTTCAGCGTGCTGACGAACAGGCTTTGCCCATCGACGAAAAATGCGACTACTCTTTTCTACCGAGAATGTTCTGGAGGTGATCATGCGGCTCAATGAATACGAACACGAACTTCAACGCGACCTGCAAAGCGTTGCATCGGACTTGAGATGGTCGGCGGTCGACCTCAAACGTATCGCAGAACAACTGCGCAAATCCGGTAACGAGGCAGATGCGCAAAGCGTGCTGAGATCCTGTGAGGTGCTGCAAAGCGATGAGGAACGGCTGCAACTCTATGCCAAGGAAGTGAAAGCCCGCGCCATCAGTCGAACCAAGGTCCACTGAGACCCACCCGCCTACCTCAAACAAAAGCCCCGACACATGCCGGGGCTCTTTCGTTACAGCCTGCCTGTCAGTGGGTTTTGTGACTTTGCGCGCGCGTCGAGCGTTTTTTGTAGCCAGGCAGTGCGGCGGCATAGGCCAGTGCTTCCTCCTGGCTGCCAAACGACGCCAGCCGATCGCCCTGGGTGCAAACCCGCCATGGGCCATTGTTCACGCTTAGCACGTCATAGCCGTTCATGTGCATCTTGTTCAACATCGGCATGCTCATGGACACCTCCATTTCGCTAACGGTCAGATCCAGCTTCACGCTTTTACCTTACACCCTGATCCGCCCGAAATGCCGACCGGGTGTCGCAAGCCGCGTCCGCCATGGCTCTGGCACTTTTCCCCGCCGCAAACGCTCCAAACTCCAATGAAACCTTTGTTGCTGGCTCCGGCTCAAATATTGCAGTTTTATTACCATTTCGTGACAAGCAATAAACAGGTAACAGATGAAAGTACGCGCAACCGTTATATGCGAACAGGATCGCCACGTTCTCCTGGTACGCAAACCCCGCTGCCGCTGGACATTGCCCGGCGGCAAGGTCGAGCCTGGGGAAACCCGAGCGCAGGCTGCCGTACGTGAACTGCGAGAAGAAACCGGCCTGGACGCCGACGATGTGTTGTATTTAATGGAATTGCAGAGCGGCAGCACACAGCATCATGTCTACGAGGTCTCCGTGCTGGACTTCGAGCAATTGCGGCCGCAGAACGAGATCATTGATTGCATCTGGCATCCGCTGGACGCGGTGCGCAATCTGCACACCAGCGAGGCGACGCTGCGCATCGTTGAAGCGTTTCAACGGCGTTTATGAGGTGTTAGCCCGCGAAGGCTCGACGGCCAGCGCTCATTTCGGTGCGTAATTCACCGATGAAGTTGGAAATGTCACGGATCGTGACGAGGTGTTCCGGGGAAACGCCAGTGAGCAGCAATTCGACGCGCTCGCTGTCAGCCTCATAAACCTTGATCTGCAGCAGGCCCTGCGAATTCGGAATGCACTCGCACTTGAACGCAGGAAAGCCGGATTCGACAATCCGGCAAATATCGTTAATGGCAAGCATGAGTGCACGCCTCGCAGGCGATGGGTCGGTCGACTCGTTGAGCATAGATGAGCCAGTTGTGGCTTGCCCGATACAAAATGCCAACCCGATCACAACTTTCCACCCCGCCCTCAGTGCGCGTCGTGATCCCATATCCAGTTCCACATCCCCGGCAAACTCACCGGCTCCGAGCTTTTTTCCACCGTACGAGCCAATGCCGCTTTCTCAAGTTCAGCGTGATCATCGTAGAAAGGCTTGTCAGCCAGCTTCACGCCCGTGGCAGCGGCGCTATCGAGCAGAATCTGCAGGTATTCGCGCGTGTGCCGCGCGGTATAGCGGTTGAGATCATGGAACGTCACCACCACCGGAATCACCCCGTCCACAGTCGGCAGCTCGCCAAGGGCAATCCGTTCACGGACTTCCGATAACTGCCGCAATAGGTTGGCCCGGCGCCTCGGGCTGGCATTGAAGCCCCAGATCTTGCCGTCGTTGGCACTTAAATCCGTGAGCAACACATGCAAGCCGTGCTGCTGATAGGCGGCAAAGGTACGTTTGTCGTAATTCCAGAACGGCGGGCGCAGCAACTTCGGCGGCGCGCCAGTGATGGCAGCGATATCAGCCGTGCCGTTGGTCAGCGACTCTTCGAGTTCTTGCGGGTCGAGCAAACGATGATTGGTGTGCCAGTGGGTCGCGGTGTGAAACGCGAGAATGTGCCCCTCATCATGTTCACGACGCATGATGCTGCGACCAATGTCACTGTTGCCCGCTCGTGGCGCACGCGTCTGCACAAAGAACACCGCTTTGATGTCTGGCTGCAGCGGATTGTCCTTGAGACTGTCGAGCACTGTGGCCGACGGATTCCACAAACTCGAAGCGCTGGGGCCATCGTCGAACGTCAACAGAAAACGCACCGGCGCCTGGGTCTTCAGGCGCGTTTCGGTTTGCGCAGTCATTTCTATCGGGGCGGCGATGCAACCGGCCAGCCCAAGCGCAATCAGCGCAGCACAAAGAAGTTTGAATCCGGATGTCATGTTTTGCCTTGAGCACGGCGACGGCCGTCATGTGATCGATTGGCAAAACTCCCTCGCCCTTATCCATCCCTGCGCTCGGATATTCGAGCCGAGGTTGGATAAGGTACACAGGGTTTGGTTCCGGCGCTCGCTCAGTGAGCCAATGCCTGTTGAAAAGACGTGTCGATAATGCCAGCGGTGGCCAACGGAGCCGGCAGCGCTTTCACTTTGAACAGGAAATCAGCAGTACTTTGCAGGTCTGAAGCCGCCTGCTCGTCTACAGGTCCCACAGTCATGTGCGCCTGACGCAACCAGTGCCGAGACACCTGCTGATCGAGATTGGCTTTCTTTGCCCACAGATCGGCGTAGTCATCGGTGTGGCTGTCGACCCAGGCTCGCGCCTGTTTCAAACGGCCGAGGAAATCCGCGATGGCGGCACGCTTGCTGTCGATGGACGGCGTCGACGCGGCGATAGCGCTGAGCCCCGGCATCAGATTTTTTGCGGTCAGGATCGGTCGCGCGCCGGAGAACACGATCTGCTGGGAAATGTACGGTTCCCACACCGGGAAAGCGTCAATACTGCCCTGTGGCAACGCTGCGGCGGCATCGATCGGCATCAGCTTGACGAAATCGACGTAGTTTTCCGGCAGACCGCCCTGCTCCAGGGCGCGCAAGGTCAACTGCTGACTCCAGGCGCCAGGCCAATAAGCGACTTTCTTGCCCTTCAGATCAGCGATGGTTTTTACCGGCGAATCCTTTGGCACGAGTAACGCGATGGTGTCCGGATTCTGCCGCGATACGCCAATCAGTTTCACCGGCGCCTGCTTGGCAGCCAGAAACAGAAAACCGGAATCGCCCAGAAAGCCCAGATCCAGCGAACCGGTTTGCAAGGCTTCCGCCAAGGGTGCAGCGGCCTGGAAGTGCTTCCAGTCGACGTTATAAGGCGCGTCTTTCAACACGCCGGACGCCTCCACCGAGGCACGGATGTTGTAGTAGTTCTGATCGCCGACGTGCAGGACCAAGGGCTCGGCTGCGTAGGAAAGCGGCGAGGTAAATAATGCAGTGATTAACCCACTGCGGAGGAAACGAGAAAGCTTCATGGCGAGTCCTGCGAAAGTAATTGCATAGACCATAACGCTGTTGATTCGCGGTTTTGAAATTCGATAAATGCATAAGCTCATCACGGTTGATACTTGCTGTTTGCTTGGCAACAGTTGCGAACCACACTGTTTCCCACGCAACAGCTGAAATCCTGCACCTGGCGTTAAAACCCTTATAAACCGGCGCTCTCAAGCACATGGCACAGAGCCTGCAATATTCCATTCATGCAGGAAGCATTCGATAAAAATATCTTTTTGGACATAAGAAACCTGTGCCTTTGCCGGAGCGCCCCCATGACATCGTTCTTTCCCCGACTCAAAACCCTGCTGGCTGCCAGCGCCATGGTGCTGAGCCTGCAACCGCTCGCCCACGCGGCTGAAACCGCGCCGGCTGAAGTGCATCTCGACTACGCCTATTACTCGCCAGTCAGCCTGGTGCTTAAGCACTTCGGCTTCCTCGAAAAGGCCTTGCCGCAAACCAAAGTCAGTTGGGTATTGAGCCAGGGCAGCAACCGCTCGCTGGAATACCTGAACAGTGGGGGCGTGGATTTCGCCTCCAGCGCCAGCCTCGCCGCCGTGCTAAGCCGGGCCAATGGCAGCCCGATCAAATCGGTCTACGTCTACAGCCGCGCCGAATGGACAGCGCTGGTGGTGCGCAAGGATTCGCCATATCAGACCGTCGCCGACCTCAAGGGCAAGAAGATCGCCGCCACAAAGGGCACCGACCCGTACCTGTTCACCCTACGCAGCCTGCAACAGGCCGGACTTAAAAAAGACGATGTGGAACTGGTTCATCTGCAACATCCAGATGGCCGCACCGCGCTGGAAAAAGGCGATGTCGACGCCTGGGCCGGCCTTGATCCCCACATGGCCGCCAGTCAGGTGCAGGCCGGTTCGCGCCTGCTCTACCGCAACCCGGCGTTCAACAGCTACGGCGTGGTCAGTGTCACCGAGCAATACGCCAAAGAACATCCGCAGACTATCGAAACCGTGATCAAAGCCTACGAACAGGCCCGCGACTGGGCGCTGAAAAATCCTGATGAGTTCGCCGCCCTCCTCGCCAAGGAGTCCGGCTTGCCGCTGGACGTAGCCAAGTTGCAACTGTCGCGTACCGATCTGAGCAGCCCGCAACTGACCCAACAGGACATCAGTGCCTCCAAGGCAGCGGCGCCGATTCTGGTCTCCGAGGAACTGGTGCGCCGTGGGGTGAATGTCGATCAAGTCATCGATCAATTGCTCGACAGCGGTGTGCAGCAAGCCGTCGCCCGCCAGTAACCGATCAGCCTCAGGACAAATCCGCGCCCGTCGCGGATTTGTTGTGAGCGGAGCCAAAAACCATGACCACTCACAGCAAAGACTTGCCCGCGCCACTTGCCGTATCGCGCCAGCGTCCTGCGCGTTTAAATCCGGCATGGCAGCGCCGCTGCAAGGGCCTGGCCCTGCCGCTGCTGATCATCGTTGCGCTGGAAATTATCGTACGCATCGGGTGGCTGCCGTCCTACCAGATGCCGGCACCGAGCGAGATTGCCCTGACCCTCACCGACCTCGCTGAGGGTGCGCTGTGGAAACACATCGGCGCCAGCCTGATACGCGTGCTGCTGGGGTTTGCCATTGGCGCCAGTCTGGCGCTGGTGTTTGCCGCCTGGGTCGGTTTGAGCCGCGAAGCCGAGGCCTATCTGGAACCGACTTTCGCCGCCCTGCGTTCAATCCCGAGCCTGGCCTGGGTGCCCTTGCTGTTGTTGTGGCTGGGCATCGACGAGACCTCGAAAATTGTCTTGATCGCCATTGGTGCGTTCTTTCCGGTGTACGTCAACGTCGTCGCGGCCATACGCAACATTGACCGCAAACTGGTGGAAGTCGGCCGCATCTATGGCTTCAGCCGCTTGCAACTTGTGCGACGAATATTGCTGCCGGCCGCCCTGCCCGGCCTGTTCACCGGGTTGCGCAGCGGCATGAGTCTGGCGTGGATGTTTCTCGTGGCAGCGGAACTGATCGCGGCCACCAAAGGCTTGGGTTATCTGCTCAGTGACGGCCGGGAAACCTCGCGGCCGGACATCGTGCTGGCCGCGATTATCGTGCTCGCCTTGCTCGGTAAATTCAGCGATGGTTTGCTGGCCATGCTCGAACGCCGCTGGCTGAGTTGGCGTGACACATTCACCGGCCAAGGCGCCAGCGACTAAGCTGAAATCTCCAACCGGAGATTCAGCCATGTGCGGAAGACTCTCGCAGTACCGTGGCATTCACGACTTTGTCGCCGTGCTGAGCATTCCTGACGCGTTGATCAATCACGTCGGCGATGCACCGCTCAATCGTTACAACGCGGCGCCGACCACCGCGCTGGCCGTCCTGCATCAACAAGAGCAACACCTGCAAGCCGACAATCTGCGCTGGGGCTGGCGCCCGCATTGGGCCAAGGATCGCCCACCACCGATTAATGCCCGGGTAGAGAAAGTCGCCCACGGACCGTTCTTCCGGGCGATCTGGCGACATCGCTTGATTGTGCCCGTGGACAACTGGTTTGAATGGGTTGATAGCGAAGACAAATCCCGACAACCGTGGCTGATTCGTCGGGCGGATCATGGGGCGGTTTTCTGCGCTGCCATTGGCCAATTTCCGACAGCCGAAACAGCGGCCCGAGACGACGACGGTTTCGTGATCATCACCGCCGATGCCGCCGGCGGCATGCTCGATATCCACGATCGCCGACCGGTGGTGTTCCGCGCAGAGTTGGTGCGCGAATGGCTCGACCCCGCGACACCCGTTGAACGCGCCGAGCAAATGCTGTTGTTCGAAGGTGAAGGCAGTGAAGTGTTCGAGTGGTACAAAGTCGGTAAAGCCGTCGGTAACGTGCGCAATCAGGGGGCCAGTTTGATTATCGAGGAGACTTAAACATTTACCGCCTTGACGCGTCTATCCATGTAGGAGCTGCCGAAGGCTGCGATCTTTTGACGCAGCGTTAGAAGAATAAAACTATTGCAACCTTCAGCGACTCATAAAGGCGAATCACTGCCGTTACAAACTCTGTTTCATCTTTGAAACGCTGCAAATAAAACACACGTTCGAGTGAACAAACCGCCTGTCTGACATTTCAACCGTCATACATACATTTAGATGCACTACGGCTAGCATGCGCGCCGCCTTTCCGATTGGTATACCAGTTGACCAAAGAGTCAACAAACCAGGAATCCCCACAACGTCTACAAGCCTTGCAGAGAAATAAGTTGCGCGACGATTTTGCAATCAAACAGGTCAGCGGCCTGGAGTGTATTTATCTGTCCATGACAGAACGCTTTGAACTCGACTGTTTTATCGGCCACTACATCAAGACCCGAAACCTGCGTGCCGTTCCCGATATCGAACGCATCCTGCGCACCACCCTCGAAGGGTATCCCGGCCACGCGCCGGTGATGGTCAACGAGCTGAACGCATGGATCGACCGAACATTGGGATATCGGGCTTCACACCCCGATTTCACGCAGCTGGACGATCTCTGAACCCAAAAAAAGCCCCGCATGTGCGGGGCTTTTTCGTAAAAATCTTCAAAACTTGCGGTCTGGATCTGAAAGCTCTGTGGATTCATCGCGCTTCCAGGTCTGTTCGTTGTGTTTCTCCCGCTCTATTTCTTCTTGCGTCGGTTGATCCGTGTCTTGGTCATCCGTCTCTGGCTGCTTTGGCTCAGTCGTCATGTACACCTCCCGTCATCAGTTACCCGTTATCCTTGAAGCGTAGAACAGTTTCAAACGCACAACTTACAACCACCACCGCAGCAAAAAGAAGAACGCCATGCTCAACAACATACTGAGCAAAGTACTGCGCGTGTAAATCACCAGAGCGATCGCTACCAGCGAACTAAGCAGGTACGGATTGTCCCACTGCAGATTCAGCTGTTTGTCCGGCATGAAGACAATCGGCCCGCAGATCGCGGTGAGCATCCCCGGTACTGCAAAACCGAGAAACTGCCGCGCATTACTACTCAAGCGCACCGGCAAACGCGGTTCAAGAAACACGTAGCGATTGAGAAACACCAGAATCCCCATGCCGAAAATCACCGCCCAAACCATCATGTGCGCTCCCGATACAGCTTGTTGCAGATAAACCCTGCCGTCATCCCGGCCAGACCGGACAACACCAGCGCCGAGCCCCATTGCCAGTAACTGAACAACACCGAACAAAACAGCGACACTGCCACGCAAACCACCGTCGGCACGTTGCGCACTACCGGTGTAATCAGGGCAATGAAGGTGGCGGCAATCGAGAAGTCCAGCCCCAGGTGCTCAAGCCCCGGAATGCTGCTGCCAAGGACAATGCCGGCGAGGGTGAACAGGTTCCAGGCGATGTAGAACGTCAGGCCGACGCCGAGCGCATACCAGCGATTGAATTGTTGACGATCATGTTGACTGGTCAGTGCAAACAACTCGTCGGTGAGCAAAAAGCCCAGCCCGATGCGCCAGCGCCCCGGCAGTGGCGAAATCACCGAACGCATGCTCATGCCATACAGCAAGTGCTGTGAAGTCAGCAGCAGCGTGGTCAACAGAATCGAAAAAATACCCGCCCCGCCCTTGAGCATACCGATCGCCACCAATTGCGCCGCCCCGGCAAACACGATGCTCGACAAGCCTTGGCCTTGCAGCGGCGTAAGGTTGGCTTCGATCGCCATCGAGCCGGCCAACAGTCCCCACGGCGCGGTGGCCAGAGACAACGGCATGATCGCCACAGCGCCGCGAAGGAACGCACTGCGCGGCATAAGTGAATCAGACATAAACGTTCTTCAACCAGGAAAACGGTCGAAGACTGTGCCAGCCATTTCGCTTTTCTGGCTTGAACAATCTTGCGCACTTGTGGGAAATCGGCCGGATGCGCGCGCAATTCGCTGACTTTCGCACTGACCTTTAATGCCCTGAGCGGCGTAACATAGCGCCATTCACAACCGCGTCAGGGAGACGACATGCTGTACCGAATCGCAGCCGACGGGCTGGTGCTGTTTCATTTGTCCTTCATTCTGTTTGTGCTGTTTGGCGGGCTGCTGGTCCTCAAATGGCCACGGGTGATGTGGCTGCATTTGCCGGCCGCTGCTTGGGGCGTGGCGGTCGAGGTGCTGCATCTGACCTGCCCGCTGACTTACTGGGAAAATCTCATGCGCCACGCCGCCGGGCAGACCGAATATGCCGGCGGCTTCATCGAGCATTACATCTGGCCGATCATCTATCCGGCCGGGCTCACCCCGCAGATTCAACTGGCACTCGGCAGCGTGGTGCTGGCGGTCAACCTGCTGGTGTACGGGCGGGCAATTCGCTCATGGAAACATCGTCGCGCCGCTTCACCGCTTTAATTATCCTCGCCGACTGACTTGAAGCGGGCCTCGAAATCCGCTGCCAGGTCCGCCAGGGTGATGCCGCCCAACCGCGACAGCAACAGCGCCTGCGCCTCATCGAAGGTTCGGGTCAGTGCGGCGTTCACCGCTTGCTCGACCAGACACTCCGGGTGATCCGTCGACAAACCGATGGAAAAAATCGACTGCGTGCCCAACGCTTGGTGGATATCCAGCAGGGTGATCTGCGCCAGCGGTTTGGCCAGCGCCCAGCCGCCCTGATGGCCCTTCTCTGACGTCACAAAACCCTGCTCCTTGAGCAAACCCATGGTGCGCCGCACCACTACCGGGTTGGTGCCAAGCATGCCGGCGATGGTTTCCGAGGTCGCGCGCTTTTCATGGCGGGCCATGTGAATCAACACATGGAGCATGCGCGATAACCGCGTGTCGTTTCTCATCGATGATCCTTTTTTCAAGCCTTTGAGAAGATGCGCCGAGTATCGCTTGCAAGGTCTGAAGTTACGAGACTATTGACAGCAATATTTCTCGTAACTTACGGTGTGCCTTGAAAACTCAAGAGGAGATTCGCTCATGGTGTACGACGTCATCATCGTTGGCGGCAGCTATGCCGGGCTGTCCGCCGGCCTGCAACTGGCCCGCGCCCGACGCAATGTGCTGGTGCTGGATTCGGGCCTGCGACGCAACCGTTTTGCCGAAACATCCCACGGTTTCCTCGGCCAGGATGGACGTGCTCCGGAGCAAATTGCTGACGAAGCACGCGCACAATTACTGGCTTACCCCAGCGTGCAATGGCTAACGGATACAGCAGTTGAAGCGACTCGGACTGACAGCGGATTCGATTTGCGCACAGAGAGCGGCCAATGGCTCAGCGCCAAGCGACTGATCCTGGCCTCGGGCGTCATCGACGAGTTGCCGGACATCGACGGTCTCAGGCATCGCTGGGGCCAAAGTGTTTTCCATTGCCCCTACTGCCACGGTTATGAACTGAATCAAGGCGCGATCGGCGTATTGGCGACGTCACCCATGTCGATTCATCACGCCCTGCTACTGCCGGATTGGGGTCCGACCACGTTCTTCACCAACGGTGTCTTCGAGCCGGATGCCGAACAATTGGCGGAACTGGATCGCCGCGGTGTAATTCTGGAAACCCGGCCGGTCAGTCACATCCGTGGCGAGCGTGCGGACGTGGTGCTCAGCGATGGTCAGGTCATCGCCGTTGCAGGCCTGTTTGCCATGCCGCGCACACGCATGGCCAGCCCGCTGGCTGAACAATTGGGATGTACATTCGAGGATGGCCCGATGGGGCCGTTTATTCAGACTGACGCGACACAACAAACCAGCGTCGCCGGCGTATTTGCCTGCGGAGATGCGGCATTGGCTGCCGGTTCAGTAGCGCTAGCAGTTGGCGATGGGGCCCGCGCCGGTGCAGGCACTCATCGCTCAATGATCTTTGGCTGAAACTTATACTGCGGACGTTTCAGCGCGAAGTTGGCTTCAACGCCTCCAGCCAGGCCGGATCCAGGCGCGTCTGCTCGGTATCGAGTCCCAGCGCCTGCATCCGCTCCTTGTGCGTTTCAACTTCTCGCCACAGTTGCCCGTGATCACTGGAGTTGCCGTCCAGTTCGTGCATTTGCGTTAACCCGAGATGGTAAAAGCGCAGAACCTTCATGGCCGTCGGATCATTCTGCTCCACGGCTGCAGTGACCTGATGCATGACGTTGGTGATGCTCATCAGATTGCGCTTGAGCCGCCAGCTGTACACCGCTGGCGCCATCCAGCTCTGATTCCAGAAGCGCCCGCGCAGTAACGCTGCGGTCAGCAGAAACGCCACAAACACGCCGCCGACATTGAAGCGCAGGTTATCGCCGCCAGGCTCGCCGAACAGCGCCACCGCCACGCTGGAAAACAACATCGCCAGCACCAGGAACAGCACGGCGATGATGATCGTGCTGCGGCGGGTCTGCTGGCGAAAAGTGGCGGCATCCATCGGCTGAATCTCGAACATCACAAATGACTTCCTCGAGCGACAAAAGGGCTAACTGAAAAAACCGGCCGGCGCATTATCGCCTCTACCGCGGATTTAGCTATGCTGGGGCTCCTTTTCATCTTTTCAGCGTCCAACGGGGACATGGCGGTACAGCGCAGATCGTGCCATCTTCATTCATGGATACACACTATTCGGATGCCATCGCCTAGTCTTGAGATGACATCGTTTTAAGGATCATTGCATGACCCAACGACACGTAATCAATGCCTCGGTGAGCCCGAAAGGCAGCCTGGAAACCCTTTCTCAACGTGAAGTTCAGCAACTGAGCGAAGCCGGATCCGGTAGCACCTACACCCTCTTCCGCCAGTGCGCCCTGGCCATCCTCAACACCGGCGCCCATGTCGATAACGCCAAGACCATCCTCGAAGCCTACAAGGACTTCGAAATCCGCATTCACCAGCAGGATCGCGGTGTACGCCTGGAGCTGCTGAACGCTCCGGCCGACGCCTTCGTTGACGGCGAAATGATCGCCAGCACCCGCGAAATGTTGTTCAGCGCCCTGCGCGACATCGTCTACACCGAAAACGAACTCGACAGCCAACGCATCGACCTGAGCACCTCGCAAGGCATCAGTGATTACGTCTTCCACCTGCTGCGCAATGCGCGCACGTTGCGTCCGGGTGTCGAGCCGAAAATCGTCGTGTGCTGGGGCGGCCACTCGATCAACACCGAAGAATACAAATACACCAAGAAAGTCGGCCACGAACTGGGCCTGCGCAGCCTCGACATCTGCACCGGCTGCGGCCCCGGCGTGATGAAAGGCCCGATGAAAGGCGCGACCATTGCCCACGCCAAACAGCGTATTCATGGCGGTCGTTACCTGGGTTTGACCGAGCCGGGCATCATTGCTGCCGAAGCGCCGAACCCGATCGTCAACGAGCTGGTGATCCTGCCGGACATCGAGAAACGTCTGGAAGCCTTCGTGCGCGTTGGCCACGGCATCATCATTTTCCCAGGCGGCGCCGGTACGGCTGAAGAGTTCCTCTATCTGTTGGGCATCCTGATGCACCCGGACAACAAGGGGCTGCCGTTCCCGGTGATCCTCACCGGGCCGAAACATGCCGCGCCGTATCTGGAACAACTCGACGCCTTCGTCACCGCGACCTTGGGCGAAGCGGCCAAGCAGCACTACGAAATCATCATCGACGACCCGGCCGAGGTGGCGCGGCAGATGACTCAAGGCCTGAAAGCGGTGAAGCAGTTCCGCCGCGAGCGTAACGATGCGTTCCACTTCAACTGGCTGCTGAAAATCGACGAAGGCTTCCAGCGCCCGTTCGATCCGACCCACGAAAACATGGCCAACCTGAAACTGCACCGCGACCAGCCACCGCACGAACTGGCGGCCAACCTACGCCGAGCGTTCTCGGGCATTGTCGCCGGCAACGTCAAGGACAAGGGCATTCGCCTGATCGAAGAACACGGGCCGTACCAGATCCGTGGTGATGCGGCGATCATGCAACCGCTCGATGCGCTGCTCAAAGCTTTCGTCGCCCAGCACCGGATGAAACTGCCGGGTGGCGCGGCGTATGTGCCGTGTTATCGAGTGGTGGCGTAACTCTTTCGGTTACCACGCAACAAATGTAGGAGCGAGCCTGCTCGCGATAGCGGTATATCAGTCGCTGTGATGTCGACTGATCCACCGATTTCGCGAGCAGGCTCGCTCCCACAGGGTCTGGTGTGTAGCGCAAAGGGTGTTTACAACCCAAGTCCCCCTGTGGGAGCGAGCCTGCTCGCGAAGAGGCCCGAAAGAACACTATCAACCTTATCCCACCAACCGCGCCGCCAACGCCTTGGCCTGCAACGCCACATCCGTCACCGCCGTGCTTTCCCACCACATCCCGCGCAATGGCGGCCCCATGGCAAACAACCGGCCAGTCGCACGCCCCTCGGCATCCAGCACCGCGCCATCCACTGCCGCTGCGATTCCCAGCGCCAATGGCCCCGGCTGCACCAAACCCCGCGCCAGTAACTGCTGCGGCAACGGTCGTGCCACGCGGCGCCAGTCGTATTCGATGCCACTGGAATTAATCAGTGCAGCGCCCTGCACTACACAAGTTCCAGACTCACCGCGACGCCGAATACAAATGCTGACGCCACCTTGCGGACTCGGCACAAGCCCTTTGAACGAAGCCGCCTGAATCCGCAACCGTCCTTCTGCATGCAACCGTTCAACCAGCGCCGCACTCAACGGCGGCGAACGGTGGTGATGACTTTCCCACCACGGACGTACATGCCGTACGAATTGTCGACGCTGCGTGTCAGTCGCCTGGCTCCATAAGCGGGCGATGTGCACGCGAACCGTGTCCAGCGGCGCTTGCCAATCGATGCCTTGTGCGATGGCTGCCTGGCATTGCCGACGCAATTCGCGCAACAGCTGCCGAGGCGTGCACAGGCTGTGATCGTCGCCAAGAAAATCCATCCAGGCCGGCGGTTGTCGGCGCACATGGGGCAACAAACCGTGCCGGGAAAACACTTCAATTGGCCCGCGATGCCCGGCCTGCTCCAACGACACCACGGCATCGACCATGGTCAGGCCAGAGCCGATGATCAATACGGTCGATTGCGGGTCAAGTTGACGCATCTCCGCGACATCCCACGGATCCAGCGCTGCGGCGTTGAGACCACTGGAGGTTTTCTGCGGGGTTCGCGCGGCCGGGAACATTCCAGTCGCCAAGACCGCGTAGCCACCGCGCAGTGCCTGACCATTGCTCAGTGTGAGCTGCACTGAATCGGCCTCGACTTGCAGGTCGACGACCTCCGCGCGAAGGTGTTCAACGTTCGAGCCATTTCTCGCACCGACAAGGCGCGCTTCGGCCAAGCGCTGCTGCACATAGACCCCGAACAATCCACGCGGCGGAAACAGTTCACTGATCGGCACCTTCTGCTCGGCAGACTCTGGCCAGCCGCCAGCAGTAATGTGCTCGGTGAGCCACTGCGTCAGGTCATCGGGATTATCCGGATCAACGCTCATCCGCGCGGCGTTGCCGTTGAGCGTGTGACCCAACTCGACCGCGCTATAGGCCTCGCCTCGACCGATCTCGGCACGCGGTTCGATAATCAGGACATGGCGCCGGCCCGGCAGACGCAACAATTGCACGGCCAGCATCGTGCCGCTGAGGCCGCCGCCGATAATCAGGATGTCTGCACGCTGATTCATTCAAATCACCACATTACGAACAAACCGCGCCGGCACATCCCCATCGTTGCGATAGGAATGCGGCTGGTTACTGGCAAACATAAAAAACTCGCCCGTGCCGATGTGCTGCGGCTGATCGCCGAGCATCAGGGTCAGGCAACCCTCAAAGACGAAAATCTGCTCGCTCCAGCCCTCGGCATCGGCTTGCGAGGGGTAGACCTCGCCCGGTTGCAGGCACCATTCCCATTGCTCGACTTCGCGCGTCGCCGTGGCTTTGGAGAGCAGCACCGCTTTGCTGCCTGGGTGAGTGCCCGCCCAGGCCACCTCATTGATGCGGCTCGGATCACGCGCATCCGGCGCCTGGATCAGATCGCTGAACGCTACATCGAGCGCTTCGGCGACGCGATCAAGGGTGGTCAGGCTGACATTCTTCTCGCCCGCCTCGATCGCCACCAGCATTCGCCGACTGACACCGGACTTTTCTGCCAGCGCGGTCTGACTCAGGTCGGCGGCATGCCGCAGACGCCGGACGTTCTGGCTGACGTGTTGCAGGACGGATGCCCGTTGCATTGAATCTTTGTGCACTATATTGCTCACTCGGTGAGGTTGGGCAGTATACTGCGCAACGTTGGGCGCATTGTGCGGCCTCCTTTTTATAGTGCGCAAGGTCATGACGTCGCAGAACAGCTCCCCCACTCCCCTCCGTTTCTCTCGTTTCAGCAAAGCCGAGTGCGTGCTGGTGCTGATTACCATGGTCTGGGGCGGCACGTTCCTGCTGGTGCAGCACGCGATGACGGTCAGCGGCCCGATGTTTTTTGTCGGCCTGCGTTTTGCGGCAGCGGCTTGTATCGTTGCGCTGTTCTCATGGCGTCATCTACGCGAACTGACCCTGTTCGAACTCAAGGCCGGCGCCTTTATTGGCGTGGCGATCATGCTTGGTTACGGCTTGCAGACGGTCGGCTTGCAAACGATCCCGAGCAGTCAATCTGCATTTATCACCGCGTTGTATGTGCCGTTCGTGCCGTTGCTGCAATGGCTGGTGCTCGGGCGTCGTCCGGGCTTGATGCCGAGTATTGGCATCATGTTGGCGTTCACCGGTTTGATGCTGCTGTCGGGGCCGTCCGGGGCTGAGCTGAATTTCAGTCCAGGTGAAATCGCCACATTGATCAGTGCGATCGCGATTGCCGCCGAAATCATTTTGATCAGTACCTACGCCGGCCAGGTGGATGTGCGTCGGGTCACCGTGGTGCAACTGGCCACGACTTCGGTGTTGTCGTTCCTGCTGGTGGTGCCGACTGGCGAATTGATACCGGACTTTTCCTTGACCCTGCTGGTGACCGCGCTGGGGTTGGGCGCGGCGAGTGCGGCGATTCAGGTGGCGATGAACTGGGCGCAGAAGAGTGTTTCGCCAACCCGGGCGACGTTGATCTATGCCGGTGAGCCGGTGTGGGCCGGGATTGTCGGGCGGATTGCCGGGGAGCGGTTGCCGGCGATTGCGCTGGTGGGCGCCGGGTTGATTGTCGCGGCGGTGATTGTCAGTGAATTGAAGACCAAGGGTAAGGTTGCAGAAGCCGAAGCAGAGCTGGAGCGAGAAACTCAAGGTTAATCTGCAATATCTTTAGTGCCTGGACTATAGCTATCGCGAGCAGGCTCACTCCTACACTTGAAATGCGTTCCCCCCTGTAGGAATGAGCCTGCTCGCGATGAGGCCATTCCAAGCAACATCGATCTACCTGAAACAATGCCAAACAGAAAATTCCAGACTACTTTGTAGGATTCTGAGACATCCTGGCGTTTGGTGATCGGGGAGCTGGCACGTATGATGCTTCACAAACTTCCGCAGATTAGAAGCCTATGTCCCTGATAGTTCTACTGCTTCTGCCATTCATTGGCAGCTGTCTGGCAGCGGTGCTGCCTCACAACGCGCGTAATACCGAATCACTGTTGGCAGGTCTGGTCGCTTTGATCGGCACCGTCCAGGTCGCGATGTTGTACCCGCAAATTGCCCACGGCGGCGTGATCCGCGAAGAGTTCATGTGGCTGCCCAGCCTCGGTCTGAACTTCGTTCTGCGTATGGACGGTTTCGCCTGGCTGTTTTCGATGCTGGTACTTGGCATCGGCACGCTCGTTTCTCTCTATGCCCGTTATTACATGTCCCCGGACGATCCGGTGCCGCGTTTCTTCGCGTTTTTTCTGGCGTTCATGGGCGCCATGCTCGGTCTGGTCATCTCCGGCAATCTGATTCAGATCGTGTTTTTCTGGGAGCTGACCAGCCTCTTCTCGTTCCTGTTGATCGGTTACTGGCACCACCGCGCCGACGCCCGTCGCGGTGCTTATATGGCGTTGATGGTCACCGGTGCCGGCGGGTTATGCCTGCTGGCGGGGGTCATGATTCTCGGCCATGTCGTCGGCAGCTATGACCTCGACAAGGTCCTGGCCGCCGGCGACATGATTCGCGCACATTCGCTCTACCCTATCCTCCTTCCCCTTATTCTCATTGGCGCCCTCACCAAAAGCGCCCAGTTCCCTTTCCACTTCTGGCTGCCCCACGCAATGGCGGCGCCGACTCCGGTTTCGGCCTATCTGCATTCGGCGACCATGGTCAAGGCCGGGGTTTTCCTGCTCGCGCGTCTTTGGCCGTCGCTGTCCGGCAGCGAAGAATGGTTCTACATCGTCAGCGGCGCTGGTGCGTGTACGCTGTTGCTCGGCGCCTATTGCGCGATGTTCCAGAACGATCTCAAAGGTCTGCTCGCTTACTCGACCATCAGCCACCTCGGCCTGATCACGCTGTTGTTGGGTCTCAATAGTCCGTTGGCCGCTGTGGCGGCGGTATTCCACATCCTCAATCACGCGACATTCAAAGCCTCGCTGTTCATGGCCGCGGGCATCATCGACCATGAAAGCGGTACTCGCGATATCCGCAAACTCAGCGGCCTGATCAAACTGATTCCCTTCACAGCGACGCTGGCCATGGTTGCCAGCGCCTCGATGGCAGGCGTGCCGCTGCTTAACGGCTTCCTGTCGAAAGAGATGTTCTTCGCCGAAACCGTGTTCATCAATGCCACGGCGTGGGTTGAAGCGGCGCTGCCGATTGTCGCGACCATCGCCGGTACATTCAGCGTTGCCTACTCGTTGCGCTTCACCGTCGATGTGTTCTTCGGCCCGCCGGCCACCGACCTACCCCACACCCCGCACGAGCCGCCGCGCTGGATGCGTGCGCCGGTCGAGTTGCTGGTGTTCACCTGCTTGCTGGTGGGGATTTTCCCGGCGCAAATCGTCGGCCCGTTGCTCGCGGCGGCAGCACTGCCCGTCGTTGGTGGCACCTTGCCGGAATACAGCCTGGCAATCTGGCACGGCCTCAACGCGCCAATGATCATGAGCCTGATCGCCATGTCCGGCGGCATCGTCGTCTATCTGTTGTTGCGCAAACAGCTCAAGCGCGGGCGCTTTAAATACCCGCCACTGGTGGGGCGCTTCAACGGTAAGCGCCTGTTCGAGCGTAGTCTGGTCGTCATGATGCGTATGGCCCGACGCTTGGAGCGACGACTCGGCACCAAGCGTCTGCAGATGCAATTGTTCCTGATGGTATTGGCGGCGGTACTCGCCGGCCTGATCCCGATGTTGCACAGCACGCTGAGCTGGGGCGACCGGCCGAAAATCCCCGGTTCCATTGTCTTCGTGACCCTGTGGTTGCTGGCCATCGCCTGCGCGCTCGGCGCCGCGTGGCAAGCCAAGTATCACCGTCTCGCCGCCCTGACCATGGTCAGCGTCTGCGGGTTGATGACCTGCGTGACCTTCGTCTGGTTCTCCGCTCCGGATCTGGCCCTGACGCAACTGGCAGTGGAAGTGGTCACCACCGTGCTGATTCTGCTCGGCCTGCGCTGGTTGCCACGCCGCATCGAAGAAGTCTCGCCACTGCCGAGCAGCCTGCGCAAAGCACGCATTCGTCGTCTGCGCGACTTGCTATTGTCGATTGCCGTCGGCGGCGGCATGGCGCTGCTGTCCTACGCGATGCTGACGCGGCAAACGCCGAACGACATCTCCTCGTTCTACCTGAGCCGCGCCATGCCTGAGGGCGGCGGCAGCAACGTGGTCAACGTGATGCTGGTGGATTTCCGTGGCTTCGACACCCTCGGCGAAATCACCGTGCTGGTTGCCGTGGCGCTGACCGTATTCGCCCTGCTGCGGCGCTTCCGTCCTCCGAAAGAAAGCCTGCAATTGCCAGCCCAGCAACGCTTGCTGGCACCGGACGTGGTCACCGATCTGGTCAACCCGCGTTCCGCCAGCGACACCGCGCTCGGCTTCATGATGGTGCCGGCAGTGCTGGTGCGTCTGCTGCTGCCGATTGCGCTGGTGGTGTCGTGCTACCTGTTCATGCGCGGGCACAACCAACCGGGCGGCGGTTTCGTCGCCGGCCTGGTGATGTCGGTGGCTTTCATCCTGCAATACATGGTCGCCGGTACACAGTGGGTCGAGGCACAAATGAGCCTGCGGCCGTTGCGCTGGATGGGCACCGGATTGCTATTCGCCACCGCTACAGGTCTGGGCGCGATGCTGGTCGGTTATCCGTTCCTGACCACACACACCTGGCATTTCAGCTTGCCAGTGCTGGGTGACATCCATGTCGCCAGCGCGCTGTTCTTCGACATTGGCGTGTACGGCGTGGTGGTCGGTTCGACGCTGTTGATCCTCACCGCACTCGCCCACCAATCGGTGCGGGGTCACAAGACCGCATCGCTGCCCAAGTCCGTCGCTAGTAAAGGAGCCGTCTGATGGAAGAAGTCATCGCAATCGCCATCGGCGTGCTCGCCGCGTCCGGCGTCTGGCTGATACTGCGGCCACGGACATTCCAGGTGGTCATGGGCCTGTGCCTGCTGTCGTATGGCGTCAACCTGTTCATCTTCAGCATGGGCAGCCTGTTCATCGGCAAGGAGCCGGTGATCAAGGACGGTGTCACCCAGGATTTGTTGCACTACACCGACCCGCTGCCACAGGCACTGGTACTCACCGCGATCGTCATCAGTTTCGCCATGACCGCGCTGTTCCTCGTCGTGCTGCTCGCTTCACGCGGTTTGACCGGCACCGACCACGTTGACGGCCGGGAGCCTAAGGAATGATGGCGATGACTCACCTGATCGCCGCACCGATCCTGCTGCCGCTGCTGACCGCCGCCATCATGCTGATGCTCGGCGAGCGGCACCGACCGTTGAAGGCAAAAATCAACCTGTTCTCCAGCCTCGTCGGCCTGTTCATTTCGGTGCTGTTGCTGCAATGGACGCAAACCACCGGCGTGCCCGGCTCCATCGGGGTTTACCTGCCGGGCAACTGGCAGGCGCCGTTCGGCATTGTGCTGGTGGTTGATCGCCTGTCGGCGCTGATGCTGGTGCTGACCGGGATCATCGGCGTCAGCGCCCTGCTGTTTGCCATGGCCCGTTGGGACGGCGCCGGTTCAAGCTTCCACGCGCTGTTCCAGATTCAGTTGATGGGCCTGTACGGCGCGTTTCTGACGGCGGATCTGTTCAACCTGTTCGTATTCTTCGAAGTCTTGCTCGCCGCGTCTTATGGCCTGTTGCTGCACGGCTCGGGTCGGGCACGGGTCTCGTCGGGGTTGCATTACATCTCGATCAACCTGCTTGCCTCGTCGCTGTTTCTGATTGGCGCGGCCCTGATCTACGGTGTCACCGGCACGCTGAACATGGCCGATCTGGCGCTGAAGATTCCACTGGTGCCGGAGGCCGACCGCGGCTTGCTGCACGCCGGCGCGGGGATTCTCGCTGTCGCCTTCCTGGCCAAGGCCGGCATGTGGCCGCTGAACTTCTGGCTCGTACCCGCCTATTCTTCCGCCAGTGCACCGGTGGCGGCGATGTTCGCGATCATGACCAAGGTTGGCGTGTACACCCTGCTGCGTCTGTGGACCCTGTTGTTTTCCGGCCAGGCCGGAGCGTCGGCATTCTTTGGTGGCGACTGGCTGATCTACGGCGGCATGGCGACGATGGCCTGTGCGGCGCTGGCGATTCTGGCCGCGCAACGGCTGGAGCGCATGGCCAGCCTGAGCATTCTGGTGTCGGCGGGGATTCTGTTATCGGCCGTCGGTTTCGCCCAGCCAAACCTGATCGGCGCGGCGCTGTTCTATCTGGTCAGCTCGACCCTGGCGCTGAGTGCACTGTTCCTGCTGGCAGAACTGATCGAACGTTCGCGTTCGGCCAACGAGATCCCGCTGGAAGACGAAAGCGAACTGCTGCCACGCCCACAGGAATCCCTGCAACCGCCCAAAGGCATCAACCTCGATGACGAGCAGAAAGCCGTGGTCGGCCAGGTTATCCCGTGGACTATGGCGTTTCTCGGCCTGAGCTTCATCGCCTGCGCTTTGCTGATTATCGGCATGCCGCCGCTGTCCGGATTTATCGGCAAACTCAGCCTGATCGGCGCCTTGCTCAATCCGCTAGGCCTGGGCACCGGCGCGCCGATATCCAACGCGGCCTGGGCGTTGCTGGCACTGCTGATCCTCACCGGGCTGACGTCGTTGATGGCGTTCTCGCGCCTCGGCATCCAGCGCTTCTGGACCCCGGAGGAGCGCCCTTCGCCGCTGCTGCGCAAACTCGAATGCGCGCCGATCTTCCTGTTGCTGGGGCTGAGCATCGTCTTGACCTTCAAGGCTGAGCCGCTGCTGCGCTACACCCAGGCCACCGCCGAGGCACTGAACAACCCGCAGCAATACGTCATGGCGGTGCTCGGCACCCGCGCCGTCCCGAGCCCGGAAGCCAAATCGGCGATGCTGGAGGTGCAGCCATGAAGCGCGTGTTTCCTGCACCTTTATTGTCGTTGGCGCTGTGCGCCTTGTGGCTGACCCTGAACCTGTCGATCAGCCCGGGCAATCTGCTGCTCGGCGCGATACTGGGTTTTGCTGCACCTTTGATGATGCGCAAACTGCGTCCGAAACAAGTTCGCATTCGCCGTCCGGGAACGATTCTGCGCCTGTTTCTGCTCGTGGGCCGTGATGTGGTGATGTCCAACCTGATCGTGGCGTGGGGCGTGCTCAATGCTGGTCGGCGCCCTCCGCGCTCGGGCTTTGTCAAAGTCCCGCTGGACCTGCGCGATGCTCACGGCCTCGCAACGCTGGCGATGATCTGCACGGTGGTGCCCGGCACGGTATGGTCAGAGCTGGCGCTGGATCGCAGCATTTTGTTGTTGCACGTCTGGGATCTGGATGACGAAGCGCAGTTCATCGAGCACTTCAAGAGCACCTACGAGCGGCCGCTGATGGAGATTTTCGAATGAGCCCATTACTGTCGAACGCGATCCTGCTGACGCTGTTCCTGTTCTCGCTGGCGATGGTGCTGACCCTGGTGCGCCTGTTCAAAGGCCCTTCGGCGCAAGATCGGGTCTTGGCGCTGGACTACCTGTACATCGTCGCGATGTTGATGATGCTGACCCTTGGCATTCGGTATTCGAGTGACACTTACTTCGAAGCGGCGCTGCTGATTGCGCTGTTCGGCTTCGTCGGCTCGTTTGCCCTGGCGAAATTCCTGCTGCGTGGCGAGGTGATCGAATGAACGCTGAATTGTCGCTATGGATCGAGATTCCGGTGGCGATCCTGCTGGTGCTCAGCGGGCTTTTTGCGCTGATCGGTGCGATCGGATTATTGCGTATGAAGGATTTCTTCCAGCGCATGCATCCGCCGGCACTGGCTTCGACGCTAGGCGCATGGTGTGTGGCGCTGGCATCGATCATCTGTTTTTCGGCGCTGAAGTCCGGGCCGGTCATACATGCCTGGCTGATTCCGGTTTTGCTGGCGATTACTGTGCCGGTGACTACTTTGCTGCTGGCGCGGGCGGCGTTGTTCCGCAAGCGCATGGCTGGGGATGATGTGCCGGCCGAGGTCAGTAGCCGCCGCACCGAGAGTGGTAGCTGAAGATTTGTAGGGGCTGATATGACGCCATCGCGAGCAGGCTCACTCCTACAGGGGAACGCATTCCAAATGTAGGAGTGCGCCTGCTCGCGATAGCGATATCCGACTCACCTCAAACCCAAGCCACCGCCAACAACCCCGCTCCCAATACCGCACACAACGGCGAATACACCCAGGTGTCGAGCCGCGCAAACCGTGAATCCGTCACTTCCTTGAAAAACCCGACCAGATTCGAATCACCAATCGCCCGGGCAAACATCAACAGCGCAATCGCGCTGATCACCCATTGCAGCGCTTTGTGTGTCACCGCCGGCACTCCCCAGCCAACCCGCATACACACCAACGCAGCAATCACCAGCAACGCCGCCGCCACGATCAACGTGAGCCAGCCTGACGGCTTGAACGCCGGCCGCACCGTTGCGACAAATCCGCGCACCGGCACCTGCGGCACCACCACCGCTGCCGCCCACTGCCCACCCAGCGCCCAATACACGTGCATCAAGGCGATCACCGCAAACGTTGTCACCAGCCATTGAGCCAATACAAAGGTCATGGTTGAAATCCTTGGAAAGGGATTTGAACAAATCAGCCTAGTCGCATTTTTTCCAAGTGCACGACCGATCAGCGGTACGGTAAAGTGCCGCCCCATGAAATTCTCCCGTTCCGATCGCTCACTACTGGCCTGGATGCTTTATTGCTGCGTCCTGTTCAACGTGTTCGCCTGCAGCATCGGTCACGGACAAATGGTCGGCATGCAGCTGAACGGTATCGGCGGCCAGTTCTGTACAGTCGACCCGGCCACTCAAGCGCCGCTCGCCAGCAACCCCACTGAAGAACAACTGCCGACCCTGTCCAAGGCATTTGGCTGCCCGCTGTGCTCGGTCGGCGGCGGCATGGGCCCGGCGTTCAACTCCAGCCTGACGCTAGCGATCCTGCCCGAACAACACAGCCCACCACTGGCGCCCATCGTCAGCGCCGACCTCCCTGCCCGCTTCACCTGGCCGTCGGCCAATCCTCGCGCCCCACCGCTCGCCTGAGTGTCTCTGCCTTTTTGATTTGTCAGCCCACTGCGCCAACGCGCGGCGTTTGCCTGTGCGCTGACTCCTAGACAAGCATTCAGGATTCAATGATGAAACAACTCACTCTGCTGGCGAGCCTGTGCGGCTGCCTGTCCGTTAACGTCTGGGCGCAATCCACCGTGGATCTGGCGCCGATCACCATCGATGGCGAGTCCGGCGCAGAACCGGGTCTGAGCCTCGACCAATCCAGCGGCATGGCGTCGCGACTGGGTTTGAGCGTGCGCGACACGCCGGCCTCGGTGGCCATCGCCAATCGCAATGACATCGAACGCCATGGCGCGCAGAACTTCCAGGACGCCGCCAACACCTTGCCTGGGGTCAACGCCAGCGCACCGCCGGGGTTCGGCGGCTTCGTCTCCTATCGTGGCTTCACCAGCAGCCAGATCACCCAGATGTTCAACGGCATCAACGTCTCCGGCGGACTCGCGCGGCCCGTCGATTCATGGATCTATGATCGTGTGGAACTGGTCGGCGGCCCGTCGTCGCTGATCAACGGCGCAGGCTCGGTGGGGGGATCGCTGAACTACGCGACCAAACTCGCCACCCGTGATGAACAAGCGGTTGAAGGCCGGGTCAGCTACGGCACCTACGACACCAGCGAAACCGCTTTCGGCCTCAACCACGCCCTCACCGACCCGAGCGCCGACGTGCAGCACTACGCGCGCCTCGACGTCAGTCACAACACCAGCAACGGCTACATCGACCGCCAGGAGCGCGATGCCTGGAGCGTGGCGTTCTCGCTGCTCAGCGATCTCACACCCGACCTGTCGCACACGTTGGCCCTGGAATATCAGGATGAACACGAAGACAGTCCGTACTGGGGCACGCCCGTGCTCAATCCCAAGGCCGGCGAGTTGAAGATCGATAAACACAACCGCTTCAATAACTACAACGTCGAGGACGGTCGCTACGAGCAGCGGACGATCTGGGTCCGTTCGATCATCGACTACCGGATCAACGACAGCACCACCCTGCGCAATACGCTGTACCACCTCGACAGCCAACGCGATTACCGCAACCTCGAAACCTACCAGTACAACGCCGACAACACCGCGGTGAATCGCTCCACTGCGTATCAGGTGCGTCATCAAGGCGAGCAGAACGGCAACCAGTTCGAGTTGCGCCATGACAACACGCTGTTCGGTCTCGATACGACGTGGTCGGGGGGCTTCGAATACAAGGTCAACCAGACCACCAACTCGCCGCTGAACGTCAAAGGTGCGAGCTCGGTTGACCCGAACAACTACCGTCCGGGGCATTTTTACGACATCCCGGGCACCAACCCCAAGCTGATCAGCGACAAAACCAACGAGGTCACCACCAAAGCATTGTTCGTGGAAAACCGTTTAGCGTTGACCGACAAACTGTCGCTGCTCACCGGCCTGCGCTATGACGACATTGACCTCGACGTGACCAACCATCGCACGGTAACCGCCACCAACCCGAAACACCTCAAGCGCAGTTGGGAACCAGTCACCGGCCGCGCCGGCCTGACTTACCAATTCATTCCGTCGGCCAACGTCTACGTGCAATACAGCACCGCCGCCGAGCAACCGAACGGCACGCAAGACTTCGACGTTTCCACCGGTAAGCAATGGGAGATTGGCAGCAAATTTGATTATCTGAACGGGCGCGGCTCGGCGACGATTGCGGCCTACACCATTGAGCGAAAGGACTTCGCCGTGACCGATCCGCTGGACCCGACCAGCAGTATTCCGGTCGGTCAGCAGACGTCGAAAGGTTTAGAGATCGCCAGCTCGTTGCGGATCACCGACAAGCTGCTGGCTGAAGGCAACTTCGCTTGGGTCGATGCGCAATACGATGATTTCACCGAAAAGAATGCCGCCGGCGTGGTGGTATCACGCAAGGGCAACACGCCGACCAACGTGCCGGATCGGGTTGGCAATCTGTGGCTGACTTATGATTTTTCGCCGCAATGGCAAGGTGGGGTGGATGCACGATATGTGGCATCGGTGTATGCCGATACTGCGAATACCATGACCGTGCCGTCGTACACATTGTTCGGCAGCTTTCTCAGCTACAAGGTTGATTCGCATACCACCGTCACCGGGCGCGTGCGTAACCTGACCAATGAGGTGTATGCCGAGTTTGCGCATGTTTCGCCGGCGTATTACCTGGGGACACCGCGCACCTTCGAACTGGCCGTGCAGACGAAGTTTTAAAAGCATCGCGGGCAAGCCCGCTCCCACAGTGTTTGGTGTCGTACATAAAATTTGCATTCAACGACAATACCTGTGGGAGCGGGCTTGCCCGCGATGAGGCCGGGCGCTACAGCCTCTATTTCAGATCAGCGGATACCTTATCCGCCACATCCTTCGGCAACCAGGCCTGCCACACATCCGGGTGGGCCTTCATGAACGCCACCGCCGCATCACGCGGCGCCGTGTGCTTCTCGCTCATCTCGGCCAACGCCTTGTTCAACGGCTCGATCGGAAAGTCCACTTTGCTGAAGAATTCGGCAATTTGCGGATATTGCTTCTGGAACGGCGTAGACACACCAATCGACAGCTTCGAAGCCAGCGACCGGGTCGGTTTCGGATTGGGATTATCCGCATCGGTTAGCGTCTTCCAGGCTTCGGCATCAAACGGCGGCTCTTCAAGTTGCACCAGTTTGAATTTGCCCAGCAGCGGCGTCGGCGACCAGTAGTAAAACAGCACCGGCTTACCGCGACGAATCGAAGAGCTGATCTCGGCGTCCAGCGCCGCACCCGAACCACTGCGGAAATTGGTGTAATCGTCCTGCAGACCATAAGCCGTCAACTTCTGCTTGTTGACCACTTCCGACGTCCAGCCGATCGGACTGTTGAGGAACCGACCCTTGCTCGGATTTTCTGCATCTTTGAACACGTCCTTGTACTTTTTCAGATCACTGACGCTGCGCAGATCCGGCGCCAGCGGTTTGATGCCTTTGGCCGGGTCGCCCTTGATCACGTACTCCGGCACCCACCAGCCCTCGGTAGCGCCTTTGACGGTATCGCCCAGGCTGACGACTTTGCCTTCGGCCTCAGCCTTGACCCACACCGGACTGCGCCCGGCCCACTCCTCGCCAATGACCTGAATGTCATTGTTGGCCAGTGCGGTTTCCAGCGTGATGGTGGTGCCGGGCAACGTGTCGGTCGGCAAGCCGTAGCCCTTCTCGACGATGACCCGCAGAACATCGGTAATCAGGCTGCCGCTTTCCCAGTTCAGGTCGGCAAAGTGGATCGGCGCCTGCGCGGCCATCACCGATGGCGCTGATGCCAGCAAACCAAACGTGGCCACGCTGGCGGCCAATAACCGTCGAAATCCGTTCATGCATTGCACCTCGTGCTGTTCACAGCAATGGCAGGTTGGCCTGACAGAAGACCGCAAGCCTCTGAATACTCAGTCAACTGACTGTAGCCGAGGTTCCTGCTTTTTCCGGGTCATGCTGCGGACGAGGTTATGAATCAGACTTTTCCTGCAAGCTTTGCAGCTCGCGCCTGACCATGCTGGCGTATTCCGCGGGGCGCAACTGATAGATCTGCGCAGCCACCCAATTCAGCCAGGCACCTTGCTGTTCCGCCTTGGCGGCGAACAGCCGCAGGGCTTCCTCGCGTGCAGTGTCGAGGTTCTGCGCATGGAAATCCGCGCGGCTCACTCGCTGGCCTTGAACGTCACCAGCTCACCCTTGCGCCACTTGGCGGCTTTGGCCGTAACGGCTTTCAGGGTTTTGGTCAGGCCTTCCTGCAATTGCTCATGGGCGGCGAACACGGTCACCACGCTATGGCCTTC
Organism: Pseudomonas sp. B21-041; assembly: GCF_024748675.1. Classification (NCBI taxonomy): domain Bacteria; kingdom Pseudomonadati; phylum Pseudomonadota; class Gammaproteobacteria; order Pseudomonadales; family Pseudomonadaceae; genus Pseudomonas; species Pseudomonas sp. B21-041. The sequence goes on along the minus strand of NZ_CP087175.1, from coordinate 2,542,112 downwards.
CTTGAACAGGATTGCGTGCCCGTCAGCGGTTTCGACGAAAGCGTAATCACCCAGTCCATAGACCGTGAGTTTGATTTCGCGAAAACGCAGATCCATCTTGCCGCCTTCGCGGCTGGGCAAGACCGATGCACTGAAATGATCGCCGACCTTGAGCTTGAGCCCCGGTTTGTCATCGACCACCAAGGCACTTTCGGTGTCGATCTCGGCCACGTAAATGCCTTCGGCGTTCTGCTCGGTGATGTAAACAAAACGCGACTGGAACAGCTTGACCAGCTTTGCACGCAAATCACCCAACACGAACAAAGCATGCATATCGAGATTACTGACTGCCAAAGAAACATCCCCACATCTGAAAAAACCGCACACGGAAAACGCGCACGGCAAAAAAACGGCCAGGCCGATGTCACTGCAAACAAATCAATAAAGCCCGAATCGAGCAGAGTGCTCATTCAACGCGAGGTTGGTAAGACTACTGGATTGTCACTCGGGAAACTCATCCCGATGTCGCCAAAACCTGAAGGAAAATTCCTCAGCGTCAGCAAGAGCAGTCTGACTACGAACTTTAGGGAAAATTCTCACGAAAAAAAGCACTTCTCCGACATATCGCTGGCGAAAAATTGCTTTAGATAAGCCCTGTCGTCAACAGGTACTGGCGATTCTAGAGCAGCGATGCTCATTCCGACTACCCGAAACGGCCGGTAAATACCGGCCAACTGATGAAAAGGACTTCATATGTGCACTCGGACTCACTTTGCCATGACCGTTGACGCCCGGATCGAATCGTCGCTGATACTAAGTGCCACCACGATCAACGACGATTACCCGCGTTTCCAAGTGGTACCCGCCGGCAACGCTTTCTTCCATATAAAGGAAACATCGACCGGGCGCGTAAGAGGTTTCCGTGAAGATCACAACGAAGCCTGCGCCCTCGCCCGCTCACTTGAGTCGAAGATCGAACTCCTGGCGAATGGCTGCCTCAGATAAAGAGAGCGACCGATTGTGCCATCCCGGCGCAAATCAAAAAGGAGAACACGATGGATCTGGAAGGTTATAACTTGAAAACTCTGTTCGATCAGTTAGGTCTTCCTTCAGAAGGACCGGAGATCGACAGTTTCATCGACGCGCATCCTCTCGACGCTGACACCAAACTAGTCGATGCCCATTTCTGGTCGGACTCTCAAAGGCAAACGCTACAAGAGTGGATCAGCAAAGACGATGACAGGACAATCGTCTTCGACGAGCTGAACGTACGCCTTCACGACGGCAAGTAACCGAACTCAGTGCAGGCTGTCAGCACACTCGGCTTGCAATTGCGCGAGCCACGCAGCCTTGCACTCCTCGGCCTCGTTACGACTGGCAAACGCGGTGCCGCGACGCTCGCCATTGAGCAAAACCACCCAGCACACGCTCTGCCCCAACGCGCGCAAACCGGCCGGTACGCCACTGCCGATCATCACGGCAACATCAACTCTGCACTGCATGCAGCCCCCGAAATCATTAGCAACCTAACTAAGCGGGCAGATTAATGGTTTCTTTCGAGCGGAAACAGCAAGCTCCGTGCACAGATTCATTGCACCGCAAGTAACAATCTCTCAGCGCGGTTTCTCCGGCTTATAGCCCAGGCGCAATCCACCCCAGTGCCGGCCCTTGATCATGATCGGCACCGACAGGTCATGCATCAGTTCACCGGTGTCGCGGGTGTAAGTCTGCAACAGCACCGGTTGCTGATGGTTGCCGCAGCGAATACCGGTGCGATCCGCGAACTTGCGTTTGGTGCGATTGTTCACCGCATCGACCTGCGCATCGCCAGTCAACGGCTGACTGAACAGCTGATTGTGCGTTGGCACATAACCTTGCTGCGTGCAGGCAATGGCGAACACCAACCCCTCGTGACGCGGCAACAATGGCTCCTGAATCGCCGGCAGCACCTGATCGGTGTAACGGTCGAAACGGGTTTGAAACTTCGCCGGTTGGGTATTCGGGATCGGCTGATACTGGCGATCGAACAGATCCTCGAGGCTTATCTTTCCCTGCTCGACATCCGCTTCGAAACGCGCGGCAATCTGGCTCGCCCCTTCGCGGGCCAGATCGTAGATGCGCTGGTGATAGTCATCCAGACCGACTTCGGCCAGCCGCTCGCTGATGGTTTCCGCCTGCCCTTCCATTTGCACCGCCGCTTCAGCGAGGCGGCGAGTCTGTTGATCGCTGATCGCCAGATCGCTGCGCATCTGCTCGATGGCCTTGAACAGGCTGTCGAGCTGTTCGCGATTGGTTTCTGCACCATGAGCGATTTCACCGACCTGGCTTTCCACCCCCGCTGCCAGTCGCGCGATGTTCTGCAGATGCTGGCCGGTGTGTTCGACCTGCTCGACACCGATCTGCAGATCACTCGACAACTCGCGAATCTGCTCCACCACCTGCGCCGTGCGTTGTTGAATGTCGGCGACCATCTCACCCACTTCACCGGTGGCCGACGCCGTGCGCGCCGCTAATCCACGCACCTCATCCGCGACCACGGCAAAACCGCGACCATGCTCTCCGGCTCGCGCTGCCTCGATCGCCGCGTTCAATGCGAGCAGATTGGTTTGACTGGCAATCGACTGAATCACCAGGGTCACGCGCTGAATATCGTCACTGCGCAGGCTCAAGGCTTCGATCAACTCACGGCTGGCATTGGCGCGCTGACTGAGCTGATGCATGCGCGCGATCGAATCCACCAGTTCCGTGCGCCCCGCCGCGCTGCTGTGATGCGCCTGACTGGCCGCCTCAAGCGCGGCACGGCTGAGTTGTGAAGTGGCGTGTTCAGTCGCGATCATCACCTCGGCGTTGCTGACGATCTGCGCCGCCGCATCGAGTTGCGATTCAAGTTTGCTCGCCAGTTCCTTGACCGAAAATGCCACGCCAGCCGCCGACAAGGCGTTATGACTGGTGGTGTAGGAAAGGTCTCGGGTCAACTCAGAAATGGCGCTGCCGCTGTCGGCAGGCTGAACATCGGGGATGGCGCGGGAACGCAAGCGCGGTAGCCAGACAATCAGCACCGCCAGCGGCATGCCGATGTACAGCGACCATCCACCCAGCGTCATGCCGGCCAGCAACAGCATCAGGGCGATGCTTTGCAGGGTCGGCGCAATCCAGCGGTTTTTCGGCAAAAGCACTGGTGCAGGCAAAGCCCCAACCAGAGATCCGTCTCTCGTCATATCAACACCCCACGCTTGTTCTCATTATTGTGACTGCATTAAACGCCACTACAACGCCATTATCCATGGTCCGTTAGTCGTGGGGTCTGTGGCAGGTCAATGGAACGGCGCGGGCTTATTGCAGACGAGCAAAAACAAAGATCGCAGCCTTCAGCAACGCCCATGTAGGAGCTGCCGAAGGCTGCGATCTTTTCAAGGTGCCCCTGTTGAAAGGGTCACCCCACAGAATCAGGCCTGACGCTGGTGCTTGTCGATCTGCTCGTGACGCTCTTGAGCTTCGATGCAGTACTTGGTGGTCGGGCTGATCAGCAGGCGCTTCAGGCCAATGGCCTCGCCGCTATCGTCGCACCAGCCAAAGCTGTCTTCCTTGATGCGCTCAAGGGCTTGTTCCAGTTGCGGCAGCATGCGCTGGTCGCGATCGATCGCGTTCACCAGCCAAGTGCGCTCTTCTTCAACCGAAGCCGCGTCCGCCGGGTCAGCCGGGGTGTCCAGGCTTTCGATGGCGATACGGTTTTGCTCAATGCGCTCGTGGGTTTCGACTTTCATGTTCTGCAGCAGCTCAGTGAAGAAAGCGTGCTGCTCTGCATTCATGTAGTCATCTGCCGGCATGGCCAGCAACTTGTCCTTTGTCATTGATATCTCTATAAAAAAACGTGCATTAAGGCGAATTAGGGAGCGTTTCGGCGAACCGCGTGCGGTCGGCGAAAAGGCATCGTTTATTGCAAATGCCACCCGGCACTCAATTTACGAGGGGCGGCAGTCTAAGGCCCGATCGAGGCCTCAGCAACTGTAAATACAGGGAATTTGTCCGACAACGCCCGGAAACTGCTCTGACACAGGGTTCACACGGCCATCGGAGTGCGTTTATAGCAAGAAATTCAGTCGAGCGGCTGTATATAGAAGACAAACGGCTAACCACGCAGCGCCCAGACGCAGTTTTTTACCACGCACTGCATCGTTTCAGCAAAGCAGAACCGCAAAAGCCCCCCTAATATCAGGCCCACCGTGTGATCAATCAGCCTGAAGGATGACCTATGCCCCGCCCCGATCTGCCGGCCACCGACGAGGTTTCACTCGCCAGCCCCCCGATCAATGCCGAGCGCCTGCTGCAACTGATCACCGACGAATACGACGCCCTGCCGCGCCAGCTCAAACGCATCGCCAGCTACATCAGCCAACAGAGCGACCGGATCATGGTCGACCGCATCAGCGACATCGCCCGCGAGTGCGAAGTGCACCCGTCCGCCATCGTGCGCTTCTCGCAACGCTTCGGTTTCAGCGGCTTCAGCGAAATGCAGGCGCTGTTCCGCAGCGCCTACACGCACAAAGCCTCGCCGGTGCAAAACTACCAGCAACGCATCCGCAGCATGATCGCCGACCAGTCGCAGCAAGCCAGCGCCGGCGACCTCGCCCGCGAATGCATCGACGCCACCCGCTCCGGCATCGAACGCCTGGGCCGCGAACTCGACGACGCCGCCTTCGAAAAAGCCGTCGAGCTGATCGTCAACGCCGACAACATTTATGTCGTCGGCGTGCGCCGCTCCTTCGCCGTCGCCGACTACCTCGTTTACAACTTGCAACACACTCAGAAGCGCATTCACCTGGTTTCGGGGCTGGGCGGTAGCTATCGCGAGCAAATGCGCAGCGTGCGCGCCAACGATCTGGTCATCGCCATCAGCTTCGTGCCCTACGCCAAGGAGACCCAACACTGCCTGCGCTTCGCCCGCCAGCAACAGGCCAACACCCTGATCCTCACCGACAGCCAGCTCTCGCCGCTGGCAAAACTCGCCAACAGCGTATTGCTGGTCAACGAAGGCAGCGCCCTCGCCTTTCGTTCGCTGAGTGCGACGTTGTGTTTGTGTCAGGCGCTGTTTGTGGCAGTGGCGTATCGGCTGGAACTGAATGTTGATGAGATTCACGAACAACCCGGCTTCGACGACTGACAATTGCCTCAACGTCGGCTAGGTTATGCCTTCCCACCGGTTTGACTTGAAGGAACGCGTCATGAAACTGATCGGCATGCTGGACTCCCCTTACGTACGCCGCGTAGCCATCTCCGCCAAACGCTTGGGGATTGACCTCGAACACGAGTCGGTCTCGGTGTTCCGCCACTTCGAGCAATTCCAGCAGATCAACCCGGTGGTCAAAGCCCCCACGCTGATCCTCGACGACGGCGTGGTCCTGATGGACTCGACCCTCATCCTCGACTACCTCGAAGCCAGTTCCGGCAAAAGCCTGCTGCCAACCGACCTGAAACAACGCGCCCACGCCCTACGCCTGATCGGCCTCAGCCTCGCCGCCTGCGAAAAAGCCGTACAGCTCTACTACGAACGCAACCTGCGCCCGGCCGACATTCAATACCAACCGTGGGTCGAACGCGTCGAAGGCCAACTCGCCGCCGCGTTCACCGCCCTTGAGCAAGAACTGGAAAAAACCGGCCTGCCCACCGACGGCACCCTCACCCAGGCCGGCATCAACCTCGCCGTCGCCTGGAGCTTCACCGGCCTCGTCGTCCCCGACCAGATCGACACCCGCCGCTACCCCCACATCGCCCAATACACCGCCTACGCCGAAACCCTCGAAGCGTTCGTCAGCACCCCGATGACCTGACCATGAGCACCACCGACACCGCCGCCCCGGCGTTAAAGGAAATCTTCAACGCCGAGCGCTTGCAGCACATCGCCCGCGAAATGAGCGCCGTGTACCCGGCGTTCAAGGCCAAAGCGTTTCTCAAACATGCCCAGGACGGACTCGCTGAATTATCAGTGATGCAACGCATGGCCCGCGTCAGCGAAAGCCTGCACGCCGTGCTGCCGCTGGACTACGAAGATTCCCTCGATGTATTGCGTGAACTCGCGCCAAGGCTGAACAGCGGATTCGTCAGCATGTGTTTGCCGCACTACGTCGCGAGCTACGGCGGTCACGCCTTCGACACCTCCATGGACGCCCTGAAGTACTTCACCACCTTCGGCTCCTCCGAATTCGCCATCCGCCACTTTTTGCGCAGCGATCTGGAACGCTCGCTGGAATTGATGCACGACTGGACCCGCGATGAGAACCACCACGTCCGACGACTCGCCAGCGAAGGCAGCCGACCTCGGCTGCCTTGGTCGTTTCGGTTGGAAGCGGTTCAGGCCGATCCGCAGTTGGCCGCCGGGATACTCGATCGGTTGAAAGCGGATGAGAGTTTGTACGTGGGCAAGTCCGTGGCGAATCATTTGAATGACGTGACGAAAGTGCATCCGGAGTGGGTGTTGGACACGATTGAAGGTTGGTCATTGGAGAACAAGCACACGGCGTGGATTGCGAAGCATGCGTTGCGGAGTTTGATTAAGCAGGGGGATTTACGGGCGCTGACGGTGATTGGTGCCGGGGCGAAGGCTGAGGTTGAGATGTTGGATGTGCGGGTTGAGCCGGCGGTGGTTAGGTTGGGGGAAGCGATTACGTTGTCGTTTGTGGTGAAGTCGACGGTGGCGCATGAGCAGCGGTTGGTGATTGATTATGCGATTGACTATGTGAAGGCGAATGGCGGGGTTTCGGGGAAGGTTTTTAAGTTGAAGACGGTGGTGTTGGCGGGATTTGAGAGTGTGGTTGTGGGAAGGCGGCAGGTGATTAGGGACTTTACGACGCGGAAGCATTTTTTGGGACGGCATGGGGTGCGGGTTATGGTTAATGGGGAGGTGTTGGGGAGTGCCAAATTCGACATCGTCGCTGATTGATACCGCTAATGGATTCCGCTGATCTGGCAGTACTCGGACTGATAGGAAATTACGGATGGGGCAGCTTTCGGCCAGAAGCGGACATTCGCGGCATGAAAAGCTTGGGCTTTATTACGTAAAAGGCCGCGTCCTCTAGCCCTTGACCATTACCAAGCGTTTTCTCTGAATTTTCAGTGAAATCAGCGATAATATAATAATATGTGACGTTGCCTTCCAATGTGAGAAATACGTTGATGGCTCTTCCAAAATCACTGAAAAATACAAGCCGACAAATATAGCGCAGCCGACTTCAGAAAAAGGAATGTAATGAACTGCATAGATCAGCTGGACGATATTGCAAAATCCAAACTACTTGGATCAATGTTTTCAAGAAATTATTTTTTATGGGTTGGCTCTGGATTTTCCTATAATTTTGGATATGTAAGTTGGGGTAAGGTATTAAGACTAATCGGAAAAGAAATTGAGTACCCTCTCGATCTTGACTTAAGCAGTCCGCTCAGGGCGGCTGAACTACTATGTTCATACGCCAGAACAAAGTTGGAATGGAGCGAGTATCAGTTTAACTCTCTCGTTGCAAAATGCTTACAGGACTCCAGGAAGAAGCAAAAAGATCCTGAATGGACAGATCGATTTAGACGTTTCTCTCCTGGCATGATTGTTACAACCAATTGGGATGATCAATTGGAGAGGATTTTCGATGGCCTGATCAATGTAGTCGTTAGAAAGGACAAGTCCCCACAAATTTCAAGTAAGGGTAAAAACCTTTTAAAGATACATGGAGATGTCGGTCGTCCCGCCAGTATTGTTGTAACCCAAAGCCAGTACTTTTCTTTTCAGAGAGAAGATACATATCTTAATAGAAAGATTTATACATTATTTTCCGAGGCATCTCCTATTTTCCTAGGTTACAGCCTAACCGATCCTAATATAAGCTTTCTGTATGATGAAGTTTATGCTCATATGGGCGAGGAAAAGCCACCAGCATACATGGTGGTACATCCAAGCGAAAGCGATCAAGTGCTCGAAGAAACGCGCCTATTATTCTCTAGTAAGAATATACATATTATCCAGGCAGAAATCGGAGAGTTTATCAATGACTTATCCGTCGAATATAAAAAATACTTAATCTCAAACAAGAGCTTTGATGAGGAGTATAAAAACATAATACCTCGACTTAATACTGTATTTGCTGACATAAACAAAAAGAAAGATGTAGAGGCCGATAACAAAATCGGCGTTTTCAAGACCAAGGAAGCTCGACATCAAGCAATTTCAGCACTAGTCGAAATCCTCAATGATCAGAATCTCTATACAAAATTTGGTGGAAATTTGCTTGCCCCAGAAAATCGGATGCCATATAGCATAATAGATCTGGTCGTAGGTGCTGTTATTTGGTTGGTTAACAAGGCTGGCCACCCGTCGCCTGATGTAAAGTCCAATTTCCACAGAGCAGTGCTAGATGTCTGCGCAAACACTGAGGGCGTCTGGGATTTTTATACTGCAGAAAGCCCTTTTCGGAATGTGTTGCGCATTTCCCCAGCTAAAGATAGTGAGTTTTTTGAGGCTCGGTTAACTCATATTATTAAGGTGCTTCGTTGGTCTGCCCCATCTCAGCTAGGTAAATGTTGGTCTACCTGGAACGTGTATCTCCGAAACTTAAACTGGTTTTCTACTTCGGATATCCTTGGGATATTAGATATTTTAGGGCAACCTAATCAAAGTCATCATCTAGAAGCGGACATGAGATGGCTGGTTAAACTAAGAAAAAGCAAGTCATTCAACGAGGGGTGCGAAAGCAAACTGGATGAAATGATTGCAGTACTTGATGATGTCGAGTGAAATTAATTTCAAGGCCCGCTTTGGCCAATAGCAGTCGTTAGTGAGTAGCAGCTTACGGCCAAAAACAGTCAGTCAGATAGCGACTGCTATGCTCGTGATTCTATTTTTTGGAGGATATATTGCGACCAAATCAAAAGGGTCGAGACGTTAAAGCAAATCTGTCTATGCTAACTGAAAAATCTTGTTGCCGGTCTAAGGCGAAACACTTCCGCCTAATGTAGTATAGAGGATTGTGGAAAAGGAAAGCGAAATGACTAGATGGATTCAAGAGTTCAACCAACACCCGTTCAATCATGTATGGAAGGATCTGCTGGCAGCAGTCAAATCTGTAGTCGTTGACGACGTTACTGTTGCGACTACTGTACAGGAGTTAGCAAGGTTAAAAAAAGCCCTATTCTTCATTGATGGCATATTTAGTAGTGCCGACCTTGAGCTCACACCCAAGTCAATATGGGCAAGCAGTTATAGCCAAGCAGATGCATGTTTAGGTCAAGTGCAGCATTATGACAGCAATCGGAATGTGGCGCATCTTATTCAAGCAAACGAGCATGCCGATAATCTTCTTACCTATGTTCGACCTTACATGGTACACCCTAAAGATGCAATTAAGGCATACGGTGTGGCCGTCAAAGCTTTCTCCGATCAAGTTTCAGATTACATCGGCGCCTTTCAGTCGAAAACATCGGAGACCCAATCTAACTTAGATATATCTGTGCGCAAAGCTGTGGAGCAGGTCAGGGTAATTGAGGAGATTGAACAACGCGTAAAGAATTTTGACGCGTATCTGTTCGACGGGGTAGATGGCAACGATCCTGCAGAGAAATTTTTTGCACGAGCGCTTTCTAATGCTGAAAGTCAACATCAATCTATAAGTGACTTGCATCAGAAGTTACTGGTTAATCCTGGCTCGGTGTCTGAAAAAATCACAAATTTCGAACAGGAAATTTCAGAGTTCAGAAATGCGCAGAATGAGTTGACCAAAGAGTCAGTATCTAAGCACAAGGATTTGGAACATTTTTATGAGCGCGTTTTTGGTCGTACTTCAGCGGATGATGATGAAATCCAAGATGACGGTTTGAAGCGAGAACTAGACCTCAGATTTGAACAGCTTGCTACTTACGAAACAGAACAAGCAACACGTCAAGAGGCACTATTTACGCGTATTGAGTCTCTACTTCCCGGCGCTACCAGTGCTGGGTTGGCCTCATCATACAAGACTCTCAAAGATAATTTTGAGAAACCTATATCCAATTATACACGGGCCTTCTATGGAGCAATGCTTGCATTGCTGCTGGGCGGGCTAGCACTAGTTATAGATAGCTTCACGTTATGGCCGTTTCACATAGAACTTTCTAGGGCTGCAGATTGGGAGGAGATGCTCCGTACGTTGCTCACCCGCCTTCCAGTAATAATACCAGTAGTCTGGTTTGCGATATTCTCAGCGACGCGTCGTAGCCAATATGAACGACTGCAACAAGAGTACGCACATAAAGAAGCGTTTGCATCATCATATGAAAGCTATAAGAAACAATTGCAAGAACTTAAGATAGATGCAGATTTGTTGCAGCAAGAGTTGATCGCTAAAGCTATCGAAGCAATCGCTTTTAATGCTTCAAAAACATTAGACGGGAAACATGAAGAAAAGCTACCCATGATGCAGCTTTTAGAGAAGGTTAATCTGGACGAGCTAAAGAAACTTCTGGAATTAGTAAGAAACAAATAGCGATTCAAGTGCACTGCTGATCTTGTCTGCGACCAAGAAAGCGCTACGCTAAAGACTCCTTACGTCGTTTTGTGGAACCGAAAAGACAGATAAAGAGCAACCACAAGTTCATTGTTGGAGTTTTATATGACTGGCTATTTAGACTCTGTTCCTCATCCGTGGAATCGGAAGCAGATTATGGCTGCGATGACGCACAAATTTACGGAAGTTTATCCCTCAATTCAAAGAACTCCCGGCGGTAAAATTTGGAATGATTTGAAGGGGCTGGATGATACGGTATGGATCTTCTATACAAGCATTTCCGAACTTATTGATGAAATTTGTGTTTTTGGCGAGCGAAGCAAGGATCCAGAATTCTGGAATGAAAGCAATGAAAAAACGGCAGAGCACTATACAAGAGAGGTGAAACGAAAACTTTACTATTGTACTTCCTCGCTTATGACCCTAGTAGACATCGCGAGAAACTTTGACAAAAGATATGATACAAATGGGGTAGAAAAAAAAAGAGCTGAATTCTTCACCACGTCTGGATTGCACGATTTCCTACAGGATTTACGCAACTTCAATACACATTGGCGCATTGCTGAAGCCAACTGGTCAATAAACTACGACATGGAAAATGGGACGCGGACAGTTCATTTTCAGATAAGCAAGGAAGATTTGCTCGCATGGAGAAAATGGACTGCCAAGGCGAAACATTACATCCAAAGCTTAGATGGCAGTGTTGACGTGTACGAAATTCTCACAACATACAAAAAACAAGCACAAGCATATTACACATGGCACAAAGGAGTCGTGATTGAACAAAACGCGCAGTCTCTACAACTATATTTTGAGTATACAAGGATTCATGAGGGTCTGAGGCAGTATCAGAAATGGAACATGCTTCTTTCGCATGCAAAAAATGATACAAACCCCTATCAATATTTGGCGAAATTTCTTTCAATCTCTCAAATTGAATCGGTGTTGTCTCATCCCATGCACAGTGAAAAACAGGTGGATGCTTTGATTAGGGCGGTAGACATTTATCAGATATGTGATAAAAATCTCAAAGCCAAACTTATGAAGGTGTTTTCGGTCTCCGAGCAATAAATATTTGTTTGATAACGAAGATTATCTGCACCGCTGGAGGAAGAAATAACCACTGTTGCATGGCGCGCCAGTTTTACTATTAGCTCAAATCAATGAAACAAGGGGGTTTCATGAGTGAAAAATTGTCTTTAGAGCAGTTGGGAGGGCCGCCAAGTGCCTACATTTACTTTCTGTCTCTATATTCTGTGGCAACGGGAGCTCTTTATCTATGGGGTTATTGGTCGCCATTCGGTGTTAATATTCTAGAGTATGTAAACTTCACAGATATAGTGAAGTCAACAATATACCCCATCGCTTCAACCTTTGTTTTTATGGCTCTTGGAGTAATGATAGGTCAGCTGGTAGGTGTGGGGCCAGACCTACCGCCTGGCGGAGGCAGAAACAGTCCTCCAGCACAATTTATAACGAGGCATAAACGTTTATTGATTTTTCTATATCTCGCCGGGACTTTGTTATTTGCGATTTATGGGCCAGTTGAGAAGTGGCAGGGGGCATTGCCAGTTTTGTTCGGGGCTCCTATCGCTTTATATGCAAGCGCACGCAATGTTTTAGAACGTCAAATTCCGGCGGACGGGCCTCGGACTTTATGTTTGTTCTTGCTTGCAGTTCTGCCTTTTATCGCTTTTGGTACTGGTCAATTAAGAGCGGCTGCCGTATTGGACGGTAAAGCATTTGACTATGTAATAGATAACACTGCTATAACGCCTGATGCGCATCCCCTTCAAAGTACTCGCTTCGTTGGCCATGCTGGTGATTTCTTTTTTTTCTTAGAACCAGAAAAAATGATATTGTCGATATCCAAATTTGAAACAGTAAAAACATTGAGGCTCGGTAGGTTCGAGCGCAAGCGGTAGCGAGCGCCCCGATTTGGTCTCGCAATGTGAGGGCCCGCGAGAATTACAGCGTAAATCTTCGTTTACACCCACCCGCATTCGGAAAGTTGCGAATTATATGCATCGCTAGTTTGCTGGCACAATTCATTTTGATTAAGAAACTTGCCCTTTTCGTAGCGAAAGGCGCCCAGAATCGAACCTGCTAACCGCATTAGCCAAGCCGCTTTTTTTGTCGAGGATTTCATCTTAGTACGCAGTTGAATGCTTGCTGAGCCGATACACATAGGAGACCGATTGTTGTTTTTTGCGAAGGGCAGCAAATGGCCGAAAGCGGACCTTCGCTGAGTTCAGCATTGACGCGGTGGCTGTCAAATGTGATTCACTCCTGACAACGCCACTGAAAGCAGGCAAGAGAAGTGACTCCTACCTCTTTCCTACCAACTTCCATACGGAATGCCGTACTTTTCGACGTATCGTTTAGCCTTCTCACTTACCGGATAGGCATAACGACCACCGTGCTTCCCTTGTTCCGGCCCCAGAGGCTCTATCTCTCCTTGACCGCGAGAAATCTCAACCGGATTTCGACATGAATCTCTAACCCATGTTTTGAGCACGCCGCCCGGAGCGAGACCCACATAGAGCGACGCCATAAACCGAGCGGTTTTCTCCGGTGTTTCCGGGCAACGCTGGTGCGTTGACTTCAACATCAGTTGCCTGCCCTCCTCCGGAATTTCGATGAAACCTTGGTAGGTTTTTTGCTCTGTTATGGATTGCCAGCGGACAAAGATCTGTTTTGGAAGATCAGCGCCCGTCACAGGTCTCCCGGTACCCGATACTTTCCCCCAACCACGAGCAGACTCTGTGCGGATATCGGGCTCACCGCTAGCAGCAGTGCTCTTGCCAGCGCGAAAGAAAATTCTGTTATTGATGTCTTGAACGGAGCTGTCTTCTACCCAGACCTTCATGTAATTCGGCTCAACGAACACTAACTCCCACCATGGATATTTAGGGTCATTTTCGCCGGTTTCGGTGCCTCCGATTTGGCAGCCAGATATCAATAAAGCGCCCAGCAGCGCAATCCTTGCGTTCATTACAAAAGATCCATTCAGTTAAGTGTCACGGCTACCAACTTCCGTACGGAATGCCATATTTGTCTATATACCGCTTGGCCTTTTCACTCACCGGATAAGCGTAACGCCCTTCGTTCTTACCTTGGCTCGGCCCCAGTGGTTCAATTTCTGCCTGCGCTCGAGCGACTTTGACCGGGTGGTGGCAAGAGTCTCTTACCCAAACCTGCACAACACCACCGGGGGCCAACCCTAGATAAACCGACGCCATAAATCTCGCTTCCTGATCAGGCGTCTGCGGGCAACGTTGATTGACGGACGCCACCATCAACTGCCTGGCTTCCTCTGGGATTTCTACCCATGCCTGCCACGTTTTCTGTTCGACAATCGATTGCCAACGGACCCAGATGCGAACAGGCAAATCTGCTCCCACCACTCTCCTTCCGCTGCCGCCTACCCCACCTGTCCAACCTCGGGCGGACTCCGTGCCATCTTCAGGCTCTCCCCCCGCTGCGGTGCCGCCGCCGGTGTTGTAGAAAATCCTGCCGTTAATGTCTTGAACAGAACTGTTCTCTACCCAGACCTTCATGTAGTCCGGCTCGGTAAACGCCAACTCCCACCACTCGGATTTCGGGTCATTTTTTGCTGAAAGTGGATCCGCTGACTGGCACCCAGTAATGAACAGCGCGCATAGCAGGGTAAAAAGTACTTTCATCACCAAAGTTTCCAGTCAGCTACATGAGGGTGTTGTACGCGTATCGAGTCCGGCGTCGGGGCATTGATGTAAACGGCACGGACGCCACTGCCATCTCTGCGCCCGAGAGGATGGTTCCAATTTGCAGACATGTGAATGTACTTCAGCTTCAGCAATTGGTCTTCTTGGATTGAGGTGTCGTAATTACCCGCCAGAAATCGATCACACAGCGCTTGAAGCTCTGCGGGCACTGCCAACTCAGGCGTATCGGGAATGTCTTGAAACCGAACGCCCTTCTCTTTCGCCAATCGGTGCATCACTCGTAGATATACCCTGGAGAGCATGCCACTCACAGGACGCTTGAGTTGCACGGCGGCATATACGCGCTTCATGCGTGGGCTGAGCCGTTCCTGCCGATCAATTGGCAGAAGAAGGGCATCAGGCGTGACGATCTCCAGCATCTCTGCTGGCCATCCTTTGGCGAGCCACTGCGCCTTCACCGTCACGGCATCACGGTAGATCGAAGTAGTGGAGACGTCGGTAAATTGCGACACCTCAAGTGTTTGCATCGGACTGACGAGCACGCACTCTTGGACTTCATCGCGGTAGCCACCGCCGATGTCGGAATGAACCCCGGGCAGAGTTATTTCCAAGTGATCCGCTTTAACGCGGCTCAGAGCGAAGTTAGCCCGATATTCGTCACGCGCGGATAACTGCACGACATCAGTGAAGAAGCGGCGGTCGAGGTAAAGTTTGATTCCTGTTGCGATGGGACTTTTGATATCCCCCAGATTCGACCAGCCAGCAATGGATGGCACCGTATCAAAAAGGCCAATAAAACCCATGTTGATGCTGCTTTTGTACTCTTCGATGAAGGTCCGGCTGAGGGCATTGGCGTTGCTGCGCAACACTTCCCCGAGTGGCCCCTGCTTTCCACGTACGACCTCGTTGGCAAAGTGTCTTGCTGCAGCAGCACCACGGCTGAAGCCGAACGCATCAAAGGTCAGGGACGTAATTTCACTATTGGGATTGTTGTCCAACACGTCCTTGATACGCGTTTTGATCTCTGCGAACGACAACTGAACACGGCCCGCCACGCCTGTTTCGCCTCGGCCAGTACCACCACCTAACGTACTGTCCTTTTTGCCTGACTCAGTTCCTATTCCCTCGATGTAAATCATCCGGAACGCTTGCTTCTGCGAACTATCCCCTTCGGCCCTTTGAGGTGCGAAGTACAGTTCGCTTAGTTTCTGAACATTGGTGGTGCTATTGGCGTAGCTGCTGTCCGGATCCCTCATATAGGGCTGACAACTGGCGGGGATATCCTCGGGAGCTATGGGATGCTGCGCCCCACACAGCAATCCCGCCGCCGTGTTATTCGCATTATTCCCAGTGCCATCAAAGAAAACCCCAATCCTCAACGCGATTCCGATTTTCTCAGGCTCGCGCGCAGGTTCTTTCCCGTGTTTCTCATATTCCGCCCAACGCTGGGCATGAATATCAACGGGTTTGGCTTCTTCGTAGCGGTGGTTTTTCGGGGGGTTGGGTACGTAGCCACTCATCCGTGATTCCTGGTTCTGATCCTTGAGAACGGCCCAAAGGGTGACAGCCGTGGCTGGGGGGCGCAAGCCGTGGCCGTGTGCCAGCCAGGGTGTGACCGCGGGGTTAGACGAGGGTTTCCCCTCGTCGGGATGGGGTTGGTTAACTGGCGATTTCGACGTTATCCAGCGCTTGATTGACGGCGATTTCGCCGAGCATCACGACTTGGGCGATGCCCAGTGCGGTTTTGCGGTGCGGGGTGTCGAGCATGGCGGCGAAGTTGAGGAGCATTTCGCTGGCGGAGCCGAGGGTTTCGCTGGCGTTGGCGAGCAGGGATTCGCTGTTGTACTTCGGGTTGGCGAGGTACATGCGTTCGGGTTGTTGGGTGCTGGCCATGATTTGGCTGGCGGGTTTGAGGTAGTGGTCGAGGGCGCGTTCGGCGGCTTCGTGGAATCGCTTGGAATCGGGGGATTCGTAGGGGGATGTGGGGTCGGTTTCTGGTGGGTTCGGCGTTACTTTGAACATAGATGAAGCTCCTAACACATTTAGAGGAGGCTTCACCCTTTCGCTACCAAACGAAGGGTGGCGGCCATGCGCAGGTTGGTAGACCGGGTGTTAGGATCCGGCGCGCCCTAGGACGCCCTGCACATGACCACCATAAATTCGAAACGAAGAAGTTTCGGCGATGGTGGAGCTGTACATCTAACACCGGGCTACCAAACCCGATCGCTGTTTTTCAGCGACCGACAGACGATAGAACCCGCGACCTAGACGCACAAGCCGGCGGATTCTGGCTTAGTCGTAGGTAACGGCGCAAGGCGTTGTAGGGTTTCGGTGGTTACTTGAGGCTTCGTTTAAACAGTGGTGGTTTTTACTGTTTATTTCGGTCAGTGGTTGATGGGGTGACTCGGTGGACGTCTTCGCGAGCAAGCTCGCTCCCACAGGGATTTGTGGTTGAGTTGGGATTGGTGGTGGCTGAGCTGGCGTTATCGCGAGCAGGCTCACTCCTACATGGGATTGAGTCTGGCTTGGGATTTGGGGTGGTTGGGCTGGCGTCTTCGCGAGCAGGCTCGCTCCCACAGGTTTTGTGTTGGGCTTCTGGGTTCGCGGCGGCCGGGCTGGCGTCATCGCGGGCAAGCCCGGCTCCCACAGGAATTGGGGGATGGCTATGGTCGGTGGCGTGTCATGTTGATCAGCGCTGAACGTTTGCCACCCGGCGCCGGGCGTTCTTCGATGGAGAACGGCACGAAGCCGAGTTTTGGGTAAAGCAGCAGGCCTGCGGTATTTTCGTTGAAGCAAGACAGTTGCACTTCCTTGGCCTGGTATTTTTCGAAACCCAGCGCGGTCATGGTCTCGACAATGTACCGCGCCACACCTTGCCCACGGGCATATGGCGCGACGATGACGTTGCCGATGCAGCAGATGCCATCGTGCTCAGCGCGGTAGAAGTTGGCGAAGCCGACGAACTCGCCGTTGGCCAGAAAAGCCGTGGAGTCGAAGCGTTGGCTGATTGCGCTGTGCATCTGTTCTTCCGTCAGCGGGAAGTTGGCTTTCGGGAACATGAAGAACAGCTCTTGTTCGCCTTGGGGAAAGCTGCAGAGGGTGTTGACGTCGTCGGCCGTCACGGGCCGGTGGGTGAAATTCATCGCTGCCCTGCCCTCACTTTTTTCCCGCCAGATGATGCGCAACCAAGGCGTTGGCATGACCGTGGCCCATGCCGTGTTCCTCCTTGAGCCACGCCACCAGTTCCATGTGTTTCTTGTCGCTGATGCCGGCAAGCAGGCTCAGCCAGTGATCGATGGGCTGGCCGTATTTTTTCTCGATGGAGGGGAAGTATGACGCCGGGCCTTTTACCTTGTTGTCTTCGCTCATGCTGCAAGCTCCCTGTGGTCACGACGGAGGGTCGGCGGACGCTCCTTGTCGGCAGGTCATAGAGTGGACGCGAAGTGCGGTTCCGGCAACTGCCCCGCTCTGCCAGACACCACAAAAAACTACGGGAGCGAGCCTGCTCGCGAAGGGGCCGTGTCAGCCAACATCATCAGAGGCTGACACACCGCTTTCGCGAGCAGGCTCGCTCCCACAGGGGTTGTAGTGGATCAGGGTTATTCGGTGCGGCCCGGCAGCATCCGCACCAGCGTGTTATCCCGCACCCAATAATGGTGAAACAACCCCGCCAGCGCGTGCAGCCCGATCAGCCAGTAACCGGTGCTGCCAATCAGTTCATGCCAGTACTTCAGTTGTTTGCCGAAGTCCGGGTCGATGGCCACGGGTGCCGGGACGTGGAAGCCGAAGTACGGGAACGGTTTGTCGGCGGCGGCGAGCATCAGCCAGGCGAGGATTGGGGTGGCGATCATCAGGCCGTACAGCGCCAGGTGTGTCAGGTGCGCGATGCCGGTCTGCCACGCCGGTGGTTTGGGGGTGATCGGTGGGCGTGGGCTGAGGCGGCCGAGCAGGCGGATCCACACGAGGGCGAAGATGCTCGCGCCGAACAGGCCGTGGAAGCCCATCAGCAAGCCGCGTGCTTCGCTGCCCTTGGGCAGGTAGCCCTTGATTTCGACGCAAGCGTAGACGCCGACAAACAGCGCCAGCATCAGCCAGTGCAGGGTGATTGAGAGTTTTCCGTAACGGGTTACGGCGATGTCGTGGGACATAAGCTGCGCCTCTTGATTGTCGTGAGTGACGGCCGATTCGTTCGACTGCCTCGCTCCGGTTGTTGGGCGAACCGACGGCGTTACCCTGCCCGCCCAGTCTTAAGAGAGTCTGAAGACAGACCCTCACGTTAACCTTTTTTCACCTTCAGACTTCGTTAAGAAATGCCTCCGATACTCGCCTCAAACCTATTGAGGGAGGCGTTCTGCCCATGCCCGAATTTGACTGGAACATCGCCCTGCCCCTGCGCTTCGGTCAAGCCGAAACACCGCAGATGACGTTGACCGGTGCGCTGCCCGACGATGCCCTGCGAGAGACTTTCGAAGCCTTTATCCAGCAACGCTTTCGCAAGGCCCACGGCGCCGACATCCGCCATTTCATGCCCGAGCTGTTCGGCATGCACAACGGCGATGGCGAGTTGTGCGCCGTGGCCGGGGTGCGTCGCGCGCATCTGGAATCACTGTTCCTTGAGCGCTATCTGGATGAGCCGATCGAGCCGTTGATCAGCGCGGCGGCAGATCGTGCGGTCGAGCGCAGCGCCATCGTCGAAGTCGGCAACCTCGCCGCCAGCGACACCGGCAGCGCGCGCCTGAGCATCATCGCCATCACCTACCTGCTGGCCATGGGCGGCCTGGAATGGGTGACGTTCACCGGCAACATCGGCCTGGTCAACAGCTTCCATCGCCTGGGTTTGAAGCCAGTGACATTGTGCGCCGCTGATCCGGAACGGTTGGGTGACGAGCGTCAACACTGGGGCAGTTATTACGAAAGTAAACCTTGGGTGCACGTCGGCAACATCCGCGCCGGGTTCGTCCATTTGCGCGATATCGGCCTGTTTGCCCGCCTCGGTTTGCCCGGTTCGATTGAAGGAGCCTGTCATGTCGCTTGAACTGCAACGCTTCCAGGAAACCCTGCGCGACCATGCCCGGCGCAATGACAACGCGACGGCCCTGTGGGGCGACACGCTGAAACTCGATTACGCCACGCTGTACGCCGAGGTGTTGTATCGCCAGGAGCGCCTGCGCGATGAGCAAGCGCAGGTGATTGCGCTGGCGTTGGACAACGGCGTCGACGCGATGCTGTGGGATCTGGCCGTGCTGTTTGAAGGCCTGACCTGCGTGACGCTGCCGCCGTTTTTCAGTGCGGCGCAACGTGCTCATTGTCTGCAACAGAGCCAGGCCGAACGGGTGATTGCCGAGCCGGAGCTGGGCGCCGAACTGCTCGCGGTCGGCTATGAACAACGTGGCGAGTTCTGGTGCCGCGCGTTCAGCGGCCCGAGTCGCATGCCGGCCGGTACCGCGAAACTGACCTTCACTTCCGGCACCACCGGCACGCCGAAAGGTGTGTGCCTGAGCGCCGAGAGCCTGCTGCGGGTGGCACGGGAGCTGGATCAGGCCAGCGAAGCCACCGGCCCGCAGCATCACTTGGCGCTGTTGCCGTTGGCGATTCTGCTGGAGAACCTCGGCTGTTACGCCGCGCTGTATGCCGGCGCCATGCTCAGTTTGCCGAGCCAGAAAACCCTCGGCATTCAGGGCGCTAGCGGCGTCGAGATTCCGCGCCTGCTCGGTTATCTGGCCAGCCGCGCGCCGGAGAGTCTGATCCTAGTGCCGCAGTTGCTGCTGTTACTGGTCAGCGCCGCCGAACAGAAAGCCTTCGACCCGCGAAACCTGCGCTTTGCCGCTGTCGGCGGTGCGCGGGTCTCGGAGGATCTGCTGCACCGTGCGCAACGGGTCGGGCTGCCAGTTTACGAAGGCTACGGCCTGTCCGAATGCGCCTCGGTGGTGTGCCTCAATCGCCCCGGCGCACGCCGCCCCGGCAGCGTCGGCCGACCGTTGCCGCATGTCGAAGTGCGCCTGGCCGAGGACGGCGAAGTGCTGATCAAGGGCACGACGCTGCTCGGTTATCTGGGTGACGCGCCGTACGCCGAGGAATGGTGGCCGAGCGGTGATCTGGGCGAGTTCGACCCGGAAGGTTTTCTCTATCTCAAGGGCCGCAAGAAGCACCAGTTCGTCACCAGTTTCGGGCGCAACGTCAACCCGGAATGGGTCGAGTCCGAGCTGACCCAGCGCCGCCACATCGCCCAGGCCTTCGTTTACGGCGAGGCCTTGCCGCGCAATCACGCCCTGCTCTGGCCGCATCGCCCGGACTGCACCGATGCCGAACTGGCCGCTGCCGTCGCTGAAGCCAACGAGGCTTTGCCCGATTACGCCCAGGTGCATCAGTGGACGCGCCTGCCGCAACCCTTCACCGCCGCCAATGGCTTGCTCACCGCCAATGGCCGCCCGCGCCGCGACGCCATCGTCGCGCAGTACCACGCGCAATTGACCGAATCCGCTGTTTCCGAGGAGTCCGCATCATGAGTTTTTTTGACACCCTGCAAGAAGCCACGCAACAGGAACGCCACGAACTGTTCAACCTGCCGATCATCGTCGATGCCCTGCAAGGCAAGGTCAGTCTCGACAGCTATCGGGCGTTTCTCGCGCAAGCGTATTACCACGTGCGCCACACCGTGCCGCTGATGATGGCTTGCGGTGCGCGCCTGCCGACGCGTCTGGAATGGCTGCGCAAAGCGGTGGCCGAGTACATCGAAGACGAATACGGCCACGAGCACTGGGTGCTCAACGACATCGCTGCATGTGGCGGTGATCGTGATGCGGTGCGCGACGGTCAGCCGTCGTTGTCGATCGAACTGATGGTCAGCTTTCTTTACGACCTGATCGCCCGGGGCAATCCGGTCGGTCTGTTCGGCATGGTCAACGTGCTCGAAGGCACCAGCATCGCCCTGGCCACCCACGCGGCGGGCAGCATTCGCGAACGTCTGGCGTTGCCGGAAACGGCGTTCAGTTACTTGAGTTCCCACGGCTCACTCGACATCGAGCACATGCAAACCTATCGGCGCCTGATGAATCAGTTGGAAGATCCTGCCGATCAAGCCGCCGTGATCCATGCCTCGAAAGTCGTTTATCGCCTGTACACCGACATGTTCCGTGGCTTGCCGCGTGACGCGGAGGCTCAATATGCAGCTGCGTGATGCGCGGGTGGTGTTGACCGGTGCCAGTGGCGGCATCGGCCTGGCCATCGCCGAAACCTTGTGCGCCGCCGGTGCCCACGTGCTCGCGGTGGCGCGGCATCAGGAGGCTCTGCTGCCGTTGCTCAAGCGCTACCCCGACTCGTTGTGCTGGGTCGCGGCTGACCTGACCTTCCTCAGCGATCGGCGCAAAGTGCTGGTCGCCGCCGAAGCCATCGGCGGCATCAACCTGCTGATCAACGCCGCCGGGGTCAATCACTTCGCCATGCTTGAACAGTTGGATGACAGCGACATCAACGCGATGCTGGCGGTGAACATCAGTGCACCGATGTGCCTGACCAAACTGCTGTTGCCGCTGCTCAAGCTGGCCGACAGCGCCATGGTGGTCAACGTCGGTTCGACCTATGGCTCGATCGGCTACCCGGGTTACGCCAGTTATTGCGCGACCAAATTCGCTTTGCGCGGGTTTTCCGAGGCGCTGCGCCGCGAGCTCGCCGACACCCGCGTCAGCGTGCTGTACGTCGCGCCCCGCGCCACGCGCACCTCGATGAACAGCGCCGCCGCACAAGCGTTGAACGACGCACTCAAGGCCAACGTCGACGATCCGCAAACCGTGGCCTCGGCGGTGATCCATGCGATTGCCGGTGATCGTCGCGACCTCTACCTGGGCTGGCCGGAACGCTTCTTCGTCCGCCTGAACAATCTGCTCCCGCATCTGGTCGATCGAGGCCTGCGCAAGCAGTTGCCGCTGATCCGCCGTCTCAGTGAAAAACCTGACCACGAGTCGCCAAAGCCATGAAAAAACTATCCGCATGCCTGTTGCTCGCCGCCTTGAGTCAAAGTGTCTGGGCGCTGGAACCGGCCGACCAGCAACGTCTCGAGGGCATCCAGCAGAGCTGGGCGCACATCCAATATGAAGTGGCGGAAAAACAGCGCGCCGCCGCGTTCGAACAATTGGCCAGCGAAACCAACACGTTCACCACGCAGCGCCCGGCGGTGGCCGAAGCGTGGATCTGGAAAGGCATCGTCACCAGCAGTTGGGCCGGTGCCGAGGGCGGACTCGGCGCACTGGGCAAAGCCAAGGACGCTAAAGCCGATCTGGAAAAATCCCTGACCCTCGATCCCAAAGCCCTGCAAGGCTCGGCCTACACCAGCCTCGCCGCGCTGTATGACCGCGTGCCCGGCTGGCCCATCGGTTTCGGCGACAGCGACAAGGCCGAGCAACTGCTCAAGCAAGCCTTGCAACTCAACCCCAACGGCATCGACAGCCTGTACTTCTGGGGCGATCACCTCTACCGTCAGAAGCGCTACGCTGAAGCCAAAGCAGCCCTGCTCAAAGCCCAACAAGCCGCGCCGCGTCCGGGCCGGGAAAGTGCCGATGCCGGGCGTCGCAAAGAGATCGCCGCCCTTCTGGTGGACGTGAACAAGAAACTCGACTGACAGGAGTCCGCGTGCGTTTATTACTGGTTGAGGATGACGTGGCGCTGGGTGAAGGCATTCATCAGGCGCTGGGCCGCGAGGGTTACACCGTCGACTGGCTCAAGGACGGCAGCAGCGCGTTGCATGCGCTGCTCAGTGAAACCTTCGATGTCGCCGTGCTCGATCTCGGTCTGCCACGCATGGACGGCCTGCAAGTGCTGCGCCGCCTACGCGATAGCGGTTCGAATCTGCCGGTGCTGATTCTGACTGCCCGCGACGCTACTGAAGACCGCATCGCCGGGCTCGACGCCGGGGCCGACGACTACCTGATCAAACCGTTCGACCTGGATGAACTCAAGGCACGCTTGCGCGCCTTGTTGCGGCGCAGTGCCGGGCGCGCCCAGGCGTTGATCGAGCATGCCGGCATCAGCCTTAACCCCGGCACCCAGCAAGTCAGCTATCAGGGCCAGCCTGTGGCCCTGACGCCCAAGGAATATCAGTTGCTCCACGAACTGCTGTCGCCACCTGGCCGGGTGATGACCCGCGATCAGTTGATGCAGCTGCTTTACGGCTGGAATGAAGAAGCCGAAAGCAACACCCTCGAAGTGCACATCCATCACCTGCGCAAGAAGTTTTCCACCGACCTGATCCGCACCATTCGCGGCGTGGGTTATCTGGTGGAGGAGCGTCGATGACCTCGATCCGCCGCCGCACGCTGACCTTGATCATCGGCCTGTTGCTGGCCGGCCTCGCGGTGCTCAGCACCTTCAACCTGCACGACAGCAACCACGAAATCGCCGAAGTCTACGACGCACAATTGGCGCAGAACGCGCGCTTGTTGCAAGGGGTGATGCGCATGCCCCTGGCCAGCAAACAGCACGCAGAGCTTTACCAGGCGTTTAACTCGGCGCTGGGCGAAGCGGTGCCGCGCGGCGAGGGTCATCCTTACGAACGCAAAATCGCCTTTCAGGTGTGGAATCCTGCCGGTGATGTGTTGGTGCACACCGCCAGCGCACCGTCCTTCAAGGCGCCGCCGACTCAGCCCGGTTTCAGCGATGTGGTGGATCTGAACAATCGGCACTGGCGCGCCTTTCTCCTTGAAGACAAACAGAACGGCCTGCGCATCTGGGTCGGTGAGCGCGACGATGTGCGCGCCGATCTGGTCGACCGCATCGTCCGTCACACGCTGTGGCCGAACGTGGTCGGCAGCCTGCTGCTGGCAGCGATGGTCTGGCTGGCGATTGGCTGGGGCCTCAAACCTTTGGCGAACATGGCCGAAACCTTGCGCGCCCGCCACAGCGGTTCGCTGGAACCGTTGCAATTGGCGCCGCTGCCCAGTGAGCTGGAACCGATGCAGGCGGCGCTCAACCGTATGCTCGCGCAGATCCAGGAAGTGCTCGGCCGCGAGCGGCGCTTTATCGCCGACGCCGCCCACGAAATGCGTACGCCGCTGGCGGTGCTGCGGGTGCATGCGCAGAACCTGCAGGAGGCCGGCACCGAACAGGAACGCCGCGAATCGCTGGCGTTTCTGATCGCCGGGGTCGACCGCACCAGTCGCCTGGTCAACCAGTTGCTGACCATGGCGCGTCTGGAGCCGAAACCCAATCCGCCGCCGCTGCAACCCATCGACCTCAGCGAAACCGTGCGCAACAGCCTGGTGCAATTGACGCCATGGTTGCTGAGCAAACACCTGGAACTGGCCTTTGAAGACAGCGCCCAGCCGCTCAACATCATGGCCAGCCCCGGCACGATCGACATTGCCCTGAACAACCTGATCACCAATGCTGCGAACTTCTCCCCGGAACACGGCGTGATCACCGTGCTGCTCAGCCAGGCTGAGGGTTTCTATCACTTGAGCGTTGAAGATCAGGGGCCGGGCATCGATGAAGCCGACCGGGCGCGCTTGTTCGAACGCTTCTACAGTCGCGGCAATGCCCACGGCGCGGGGCTGGGGCTAACCATCGTCAACACCATTGCCACGCAGTTGGGCGGACGGATCACTTTGGTCAACCGCGCTGAGGGCGGCCTTCGTGCGACCTTGTCGATTCCCGACGGGCAACCGCGCCCCGCATCGCAACGCAGCACCCGCGAACCACCTCAGGGCTGAGCCTGTTGCGGAAACAAAAGCATCGCCCGCTAAAAAACAGTGGCCGCGCGTCGGAATCTGATCCAGATCAGCTTCCGGGGCTGACATCGGTGTAGAACAGACTCAGCGCACTCTCCTGCGCGTTGCTCGTTCAGCCCCGATGGAGGCTCATCTCATGCTCACTGTCAAAGACCACAATGACCGCGCGGCGCCGGCCTATGCCGCGCACCAAGGTGAATACTGGATCGAGTCGCTCAAGGATGGCCGCCACGTCTTGATCCGCGCACTGGCCGCCAAGGATCGCGAACGCGAGTACGCGTTTATCAAGCGCTTGTCGCCCGAGTCCCGACACCTGCGTTTTCTCGCGCAGATGAGTGAGCCGGGCACCGCGTTGCTCGATCAGTTGATGGACGTCGATTACAAACAACGCGCGGCCTTCATCGCACTGGTTCACGAAAATGGCGAATTGATCGAGATCGGCATCAGCCGCTACGCCGCCACGGGCGAACAGGACTGCGAATGCGCTGTGACGGTCGCCGATGAATGGATGCACCTGGGCCTGGCCACGTTGCTGATGGAGCACCTGATCAAAGCCGCCCGGCTCAACGGTTTCAAACATCTGTATTCGGTGGATTCGGCCAGCAACACGGCCATGCGCGACCTCGCCCGATCACTGGGCTTTGAAACCCACAGCGATCCTGATGATCCCCATCAGGTCATTCATCGCCTGAGTCTGTAGCGCCATTCCTGCGCCCTGCACCAGTAAACAGTACGGGGCGCATTGCCAATCAAGGCGTGATCGCCACCTTCATCACCCCATCGCGCTGATGCGCGAACAGTTCATAGGCGGCTTCGATATCGTCCAGTTTGAAGTGGTGGGTCACCAGCGGCGACAGATCGACACCACCGCTTTGCACCACCGCCATCAACCGGCGCATGCGCTCCTTGCCGCCGGGGCACAGGGTGCTGACGATGCTGTAATCGCCCAGCCCCGCCGCGAAGGCATCGTAGGGAATGCGCAGGTCCGACGCGTAAACCCCAAGGCTCGACAAGCGTCCGCCCGGGCGTAACACCCGCAAGGCAGACTCGAACGTGCCTTGGGTGCCCAAGGCTTCGATGGACACATCCACGCCGCGCCCGTCGGTCAACGCCATGATTTGCTCGACCACGTCGCCATCCTTGAAGTTGACCACATGGGTCGCACCCAACTGCCGCGCGACGCTCATGCGCTCGGCCACCGCGTCGACGCCAATGATCACGCTCGCGCCCTTGAGCCGCGCCCCGGCCACCGCACACAGGCCGATCGGCCCCAGCGCGAACACCGCAACGCTGTCGCCGATACTGACTTCACCACGTTCGGCGCCGGAGAATCCGGTGGACATGATGTCCGGGCACATCAGCACTTGTTCGTCACTCAGCCCGTCGGGGATCGGGCACAGGTTGGCCAAGGCATCGGGCACCAAGACGTACTCCGCCTGGCAGCCATCGATAATGTTGCCGAATTTCCAGCCGCCGGTGGCGCGAAAGCCGTGGCGAGTGTCCGGCCCGTCCTGGGAGCCGCAGCCACACAGGCAGGCGTAGCTTTGGCCGCTGGGGGTGATGGCGCCGGCAATCACCCGTTGGCCTTCGAAAAATCCGCGCACCTGTGAGCCGAGTTTCTCGATCACGCCCACCGGTTCGTGACCGACGGTCAAACCTTTGGCCACCGGATACTCGCCACGCAGGATATGCACGTCGGTGCCGCAGATCGTCGTGGTGGTGATACGCACCAGTGCGTCCAGCGGGCCAACCTCGGGGATCGGTTTGTCATCCAGCACGATGCGATTCTTTTCGACGAATATCGCCGCTTTCATCATGGCCATGATCAAGACTCCTGTGCAGGTGTTTGCAGTGAGTTCAGCACCTTTCCAAGGCTGCGCCGAACTGACCGACACAAGGTTGATAACGATCAATCAATGCAGGATTGCGCCCGCCGTTACCGCCCGTCGGGCGCGGGCGTTGCTCGGCTGCGTCATTGACAAAGATCAAGCCGCGCCCGGCGGCACGGAGCAACATGAACTGACGCCGTTGCGTCTGGCCGGCCAATGCCGCTACCCACAGGAGATTCGTCATGTCCGAGCAAGCACGTTTCATGCTGGTAGCTTCACCGCTGATGAAACACAGCCCTGCGTTCGATCGGGCCGCTGCCCTGGCCAAGGCATCGGGTGCGGCGCTGCATATCGTGGCATTCGATTACCTCGAAGGGCTGGCGACCGCCGGATTGGTCAACGAGCAGGCCCTGGAACAGATGCGCCTGGGTTATGTCGAGCGCCACCGCCAATGGCTGGAGGACCAGGCCCGGCCCATGCGCCACCTCGGCGTGACCGTGACCACGGAAGTGGTGTGGGTCGACAATCCGTTGCGTGAAATCCAGATTCACCTCAAGGAGCAGCCGATGGCCCTGCTGATCAAGGATCTGCAGCACGCCTCGTTCATGTCGCGATTGATGTTCACCCCGCTCGATGTTCATTTGCTGCGCGAATGCCGGGTGCCGCTGCACTTTGTCAGCCATGTTCAGCATGCCCGGCCTCGGCGGATCGTCGCGGCGATTGATCCGTTTCATCGCGACGAGCAATACGCTGACTTCAACGACCGCATCCTGCGCGAGGCCGCGAAACTGGCCAGCCTCTGCGATGCCGAACTGGATGTGATCTACGCCTACGACCTGTCATCGATCAGCGCCGACGAGTTCGGTTTTGGCAACGCCTCGACGTTTTTTACCCCGGGCAAGGCGAAAACCCTGTTCGATGCGCAAGGTGATGCATTCCGCGAACTGGCCGAGCGCAACGGCATCGCGCCGGAACGCCAGCACATGATCATGGGCAATCCGGCCAAAGTGCTGTGCAGCTACGCCGATGCCTATGACATCGACGTGATCGTCATGGGCCGGATCGGTCATCGCGGCCTCGGTCGGTTGATCGGTAGCACGGTGGAACAGTTGCTGTACAAAATGCCCTGCAGCGTCTGGGTGGTGTCACCGCAAGTACTGGTCGACTGAACGCAGCCGTCCCTCGCCGAGGGACGGCCTCAGATCGAGCGCTGATTGACCCGCGCCATCAATTGCTCGGCACTTTCCTTGCGCTCGGAGTAACGGTCGACCAGATGCGCCTGTTGATCACGCAGCAGCACGGTGAACTTCACCAGTTCTTCCATTACATCCACCACACGATCGTAGAACGGCGACGCTTTCATCCGCCCGGTGTCGTCGAACTCCATGTAGGCCTTCGGCACCGAGGATTGGTTGGGGATGGTGAACATGCGCATCCAGCGGCCCAACACGCGCAACTGGTTGACCACGTTAAACGACTGCGAGCCACCGCAGACTTGCATTACGGCCAGGGTTTTACCCTGAGTCGGGCGCACGGCGCCGAGTTCCAGCGGGATCCAGTCGATCTGCGCCTTGAACACGGCGGACATCGCGCCGTGCCGTTCTGGCGAACACCAGACCTGGCCTTCCGACCACAGCACCAGCTCGCGCAGTTCCTGCACCTTGGGATGGTCGACTGGAACGTCGTCGGGCAGTGGCAGACCGGATGGGTTGAAGATGCGCGTTTCGGCGCCGAAGTGTTCGAGCAGACGTGCGGCCTCCTCTACCAGCAAACGGCTGAAGGAGCGTTCGCGGGTCGAGCCGTAGAGCAGCAGGATGCGCGGTTTGTGCGCGCCCGCTTGCGACGGTTTGGCGTTATCGAACAGATTGAGATCGAGGTTGGGCAGTTCGGACATAAATCCTCCTTAAAGCGTGCCGACGCGGTCGAGCTCAGCCTTGAGTTGATCGCGGCTGAGCGAGTGGAAAGGCAGATCGAGGAAGGCCTGACAGCGTTGGCCGATGCGCATAAGGGTGGCGTGAAAAGCCGCGTCGACAGTGGCTTCGTCGCCCTTCACTTCGGACGGATCTTCCAGCCCCCAGTGGGATTTCAGCGCCGGGCCGAAATACACCGGGCAAGTCTCGCCAGCGGCTTTGTCGCACACGGTGATGACGATATCTGGCGGGTTGCTTTCAAAAGCGTCGTTGCCTTTGCTGTGCAAACCATCAATGGCGATGCCGGCCTGTTGCAGCGTCGACAGGCTGCGCGGCAAGACCTGACCTTTGGGAAAACTGCCGGCACTCACCGCTTCGAATCCCGCTGGCGCCAGATGATTGAACATGGCTTCAGAGAGGATGCTGCGGCAGCTGTTGGCCGTGCACATGAACAAAACTCGCATGGATTGCTCCTACCGCTTTTGGGGGACATCAAAGGCTCAGGCGCAGTGCCAGGGCCGAAAGAGTGATCAACAGAACCGGAAGGGTCAGCAGAATGCCGACCTTGAAGTAGTAGCCCCAGGTGATGCGCAGACCTTTGCGTTCCAGCACATGCAGCCAGAGCAACGTGGCGAGGCTACCGATGGGGGTGATTTTCGGGCCGAGGTCGCAGCCAATGATGGTGGCGTAGATCATCGCTTCGCGAACGAGCCCTTGGGCGTCGCTGGCCTGGATCGACAGCGCACCGATCAGCACGCTGGGCATGTTGTTCATCACCGATGACAACAGCGCGGACAGCAGGCCAGTGCCGAGGGTGGCGCTCCACAAACCTTGCTCGGCCAAGCGGTCGAGGACGACGGCCAGCAGGTCAGTCAACCCGGCATTCTTCAGGCCATACACCACCAGATACATGCCCAGCGAGAACACCACGATCTGCCACGGTGCATCGCGCAAAACCCGTCGGGTAGCGATCTTGTGGCCCTTGGCAGCGACCGCAAAAAGGATCGCCGCACACACTGCCGCGACGGCACTGACAGGAATCCCCAGCGGTTCCAGTGCGAACAGTCCGACCAGCAGTATCAGCAGTGTCCAGCCGCCGACCACGAAGGTGGCGTGGTCGCGAATCGCTGCTTTGGGTTCCTGAAGCGCCTCAACCGGGTAGCGCTGTGGCACATCGCGCCGGAAGTACACAAACAGCACCAGCAACGTCGCCGCGACACTGACCAGACTCACCGGCACCATCACTGATGCGTATTCGGCAAAGCCCAAGCCGAAGTAGTCGGCGGAGACGATGTTGACCAGATTTGATACCACCAGCGGCAGGCTGGCCGTGTCGGCAATAAACCCGGCGGCCATGACGAATGCCAACGTCGCCGCCGGTGAAAAGCGCAGCGCCAGCAACATCGACATGACAATGGGTGTGAGGATCAGCGCCGCACCGTCGTTGGCGAACACCGCCGCCACCGCCGCGCCGAGCAACACGCAGAACGCGAACAATCGATAACCACTGCCCTTTGCCCATCGTGCAACGTGGAGTGCCGCCCATTCAAAGAAGCCGGCTTCATCCAGCAGCAGGCTGATGATGATCACCGCGATAAACGTGGCGGTGGCGTTCCAGACGATGGCCCACACTGTGGGAATGTCCTGCAGCGAAACGGCACCGACAGCCAGGGCGATCAGGGCACCGAACGTGGCGCTCCAACCGACGCCTAATCCTTTGGGTTGCCAGATGACGAGTACGAGGGTGAAGACGAAAACAGCGAAAGCCAGCAACATGTCAGAACTCTCTAAATCCGGATTCAGCAGCAGGCGGCTTCGCGCACCGGACGCCCGTCCATGTTCTGCAGGCGGGCGGCGTTGTCCTTGAGCCAATCGGCGTTGGCTTTGGACGTCACTTGCAGAATCTCGCGCACCCACGCCGGCAGCTCCGGATTGAGCCGGTAATAGACCCACTGGCCCTGACGGCGATCGAGCAGCAAGCCATTGCTGCGCAGTTGCGCGAGGTGGCGGCTGATTTTCGGTTGGCTGTCGTCGAGCGCACACATCAGCTCGCAGACGCAGAGTTCACCTTGATCGGAAATGAGCAGCATGGCGCGGACACGGGTTTCGTCAGCGAGGCTCTTGAAGACTTCGGTGGGAGTGATCATGGAATGGGCTCTGCACATATGGAAATTCGAATATACGGATATCCATATATTAATCAACCCCAAGAATTTCCTTTTTGCCAAAGCGCTGTAGAAGGCACAGTCTTCAATGCCGCACGCAACGTCATTCGTGCCAGCCCTGCAAACGGGACTACAGGTGCGTGTCCACCGGCGCGACGATCTCTACTTTGATCTTGTCCGGATCCTCACAGTAGAGGGCGTAGTGCTCCGGGCCGCCGGCGTGCGGATAGGCGCTCTCGTAGAGAAGACGAAAACCGGACGTTCGCAGCCAATCCGCCATTTCATCCACTTGCGCCTGTGAACCCGCCTGGAACGCCAGATGATTCAAGCCCACGCCCCGGCGGTTAAAGCCCTGTTGCAGATCGCTTGCCTGAACGAACACCAGGTAGGTGCCGTTGAGAATAAAGCTGCGCCCGGCGGGCCAGTTTTGATGCTGCGTATAACCCAGCATCAAGAGCAACGGCTGCCAAAAGCGCAGCGAGACTTCCAGCGATGAGACGTTGATTTCAACGTGATGAAGCCTGCCGGTTTTGGGTGTACTGCCCAGATCGCTATTGGTCATCGGCGGCATTTCCTTGGGTTGCGCCAAGGGTTTTCAACAGCGTATGACGACTCCACGGGCCGCAGTACTCAGGCACGTGCGCGATCAATCGGTAGCCGCAGCGGGTGTACCAACGGGCGACGTCGTCATCCAGCGTTTCGATCAAGGCATCCACGCACGCCCTTTCAACGGCCAGCGCCTCAAGCTTGTGCAACGCCTGAGTACCCAGCCCGGTTCCGCGCCATTGCACGTCGATCCACAGGTAATTGACAAACAGGCGCCGGAATTCGGTTCTGCCGGTAGCGCCGCCGATCAGTGTTCCCTCCTCCATCAGCGCACAGGCGATGGCTTCAGCGTGCCCGCCGCGAGCCTCAGACAAGGCTCGGCCATGCCGTAAGACGCCGTCACTGATGGCCTTCAAGGTGTCCGCATTGATGTCGCGAACGCTAAGCCATTCCCTCATTGCTGCTCTCCATTGCCAAAGGCTTTGAAGCTATTCAAGCAAAAGCGGCGCCAACAGCAGCACAGCCAAAAGGATTAACGGATGCCGGCCTGCGATCTGCCCAGCAACAACCCCTGCTCCGCTTCACATAACCCCACCACATAATCCCAGACCACCCGCAGCCGCACCGACTTGTGCAACTCGCGCCGCGTACTGATCCAGTAGCTGCGCTCGATGCTTTCATCCGGCAGCAACGGCACCAGATCGGGATCCGACTCGGCCATGTAGCAAGGCAACACCGCAATGCCCAATCCCGACCGCGCCGCCTCCTGCTGCGCGATGACGCTGGTGCTGTGAAACACAACCCGAGGGCTGCGACAGAAACTGTTGAGAAACATCAATTCCTGGCTGAACAGCAAATCGTCGACATAACCGATCCACGCATGCCGCCCAAGGTCCTCGCGGCTGTGCAGGGGCGGGGCTTTATCGAGATAGCGCTGGCTGGCGTACAGCGCCAAGCGATAGTCCGTGAGCTTGCGCGTGACCAGCATGTCCGCCGCCGGGCGCTCCAGGTGAATGCTGATTTCCGCTTCACGGTTGAGGATGCTGACAAAGCGCGGCACCGCGACCAGTTCCACTTCCAATCCCGGATAGCGCTCGAACAAGCCGATCATGCGGCTGGCGAGAAACTTGATGCCTAGCCCTTCGGTGACGCCAACACGAATCTTGCCCAACGGCGCAGTGGATTGGGTGATTTCCTCCTGCGCCAGCAACGCAACGTTTTCCATCGCTTCAGCATGTTTAAGCAGCGCCTCCCCCGCCGGGGTCATTTCGTAGCCTTGGGCGTGCTGGACGAACAGCGCGGTGCCGAGGCTTTTTTCGATGGCTTCGATATGGCGGGCGACGGTGGCGTGGGTGGTGTTGAGGCGGCGGGCGGCGGTGAGCAGGCGGCCGCTGCGTTGCAGCTCGAGAAAAAACCGCAGGTCGTTCCAGTCGAACATGGCGTGTCCTTGTCGGCTATGGTCAATGCACGCTGTTTGAAAACGCACAGCGGCTGCGCAAAAACTAACATTCTTTTAACGAAAGCTAACAACTAGAGTGTCCGACAATAAAAACAAAAAGCGAGGTCAGGGAATGCAGACTTCCCTCGATGAATACGACTACATCGTGGTCGGCGCCGGCCCTGCCGGGTGTTTGCTGGCCAATCGGCTGTCGGCAGATCCGCAGCAGAGCGTGCTGTTGCTCGAAGCCGGCGGGCGCGACAACTATGCGTGGATTCACATTCCTGTCGGTTACCTGTTCTGCATCGGTAACCCGCGCACCGACTGGTGCTTCAAGACCGAAGAACAACCGGGCCTCAACGGCCGCGCGCTGAGCTATCCGCGCGGTAAAGTGCTGGGCGGTTGTTCGTCCATCAACGGCATGATCTACATGCGCGGCCAGGCCAACGACTACGATGGCTGGGCGGCCGAGGGCAACCCGGGTTGGGCCTGGAACGACGTGCTGCCGCTGTTCAAACAAAGCGAAAACCACTTTGCCGGTGCGGCTGAATTTCACGGCGCCAAGGGTGAGTGGCGGGTCGAGCAGCAGCGTCTGTCGTGGCCGATTCTGGATGCCTTTCGCAGTGCGGCTGAGCAAAGCGGCATCGCCAGCATCGATGACTTCAATCAGGGCGACAACGAGGGTTGCGGCTACTTTCAGGTCAATCAGAAATCCGGCGTACGCTGGAACGCAGCGAAGGCATTTTTGAAACCGGTGCGCGACCGGGCGAATCTGACAGTGCTGACCGGGGTTGAGGTGGATCGGGTGCTGCTCGAAGACGGTCGCGCCTCGAAAGTCAGCGCGCGTCACGAAGGTCAAATCAAACAGTTCAAGGCACGCAAGGAGATCATCTTGTGCGCCGGTGCCGTTGGATCGCCGAGCATTCTGCAACGCTCCGGGATTGGTCCTCGGCCGCTGCTCGAACGCTTGGGAATCGGCGTGATTCATGAGCTGCCGGGCGTCGGCGGCAATCTTCAGGATCACCTCCAGCTGCGCCTGATCTACAAACTGGAAAATGCGCGCACGCTAAATCAGATCGCTGGCAGCGTGTGGGGCAAGATGGGCATGGGCCTGCGTTATCTGTATGACCGCAGCGGGCCGCTGTCGATGGCGCCGAGTCAGTTGGGCGCGTTCGCGCGGTCGGGGCCGGAGCAGACTTCGGCGAATCTGGAATATCACGTGCAGCCTCTGTCGCTCGAGCGTTTTGGCGAGCCGTTGCACAGCTTTCCGGCGTTTACCGCGTCGGTGTGTGATTTGCGTCCGCAGAGTCGTGGACGCATCGACATTCGTTCGGCGGATCCGCAGGAGGCGCCGTTGATTCAGCCCAACTACCTCAGTCATCCAGAGGATTTGCGCGTCGCGGCTGATGCGATTCGCCTGACCCGGCGCATCGTCAGCGCCCCTGCCCTGCAAGCGTACAAACCGGTGGAGTACCTACCCGGCGCCAACCTGCAAAGTGAAGAACAATTGCAGCAAGCAGCGGCGACGATCGGCACGACGATTTTCCATCCAGTCGGTACCTGCCGCATGGGCAATGACGGCGATGCGGTGGTCGATGCGCAACTGCGCGTCCACGGCGTGCCCGGTTTGCGCATCGCCGATGCGTCGATCATGCCGCGCATTACCTCGGGCAACACCTGTTCGCCTACGCTGATGATTGCCGAGAAAGCGGCACAACTGATCCTCAACCCCAACACCAGGAGCAGCACCCCGAAATTGGAGCTGGCCCAAACCCTGTAGGAGCTGCCGAAGGCTGCGATCTTTTGACTTTGGATTTTCCAGATCAAAAGCAAGATCAAAAGATCGCAGCCTGCGGCAGCTCCTACAAGGGACCGCGTTTAATTCAAGGCATCACCCGGACACGCAACACCAGTGGAACAACAAAAACAATCACTGTGAGGGATACCGATATGTCAGAACACGTTCAGCCGCTGGACGCCGTGCGCAGCGCGGAGACCAGCCCGGATACACGCAAAGTCATCTTCGCTTCATCACTCGGTACGGTGTTCGAGTGGTATGACTTCTTCCTCTATGGCGCCCTCGCGGCGGTGATCAGCAAGCAGTTTTTCGCCGGGGTCAACGACACCACGGCGTTCATCTTTGCGCTGATGGCCTTCGCCGCCGGCTTTATCGTGCGGCCATTCGGGGCGCTGGTGTTCGGTCGGTTGGGGGACATGATCGGGCGCAAATACACCTTTCTGGCGACGATCATTCTGATGGGCGTGGCGACCTTCTGCGTCGGCCTGCTGCCGACCTACGCCAGCATTGGCATCGCCGCACCGATCATTCTGGTGGTGCTGCGCATGCTTCAGGGCCTAGCCCTCGGCGGTGAATACGGCGGTGCTGCGACTTATGTGGCAGAACACGCGCCAATCGGCAAACGCGGTTTCCACACCAGCTGGATTCAGTCCACCGCCACTCTCGGCCTGTTGCTGTCGCTGCTGGTGGTGCTCGGTTGCCGCTACTTCACCGGCGATCAGTTTGAGGTGTGGGGCTGGCGTATTCCGTTCCTGCTGTCGATCGTGCTGCTGGGCATTTCCACCTGGATCCGCCTGAGCCTGCACGAGTCGCCGGCGTATCTGAAAATGAAAGAGGAAGGCAAAACCTCGAAAGCGCCGATCCGCGAATCCTTCGGCAAATGGGAAAACCTCAAAGTCGTGTTGATCGCCCTGTTCAGCATCAACGCCGGGCAAGCGGTGACCTTCTACGCGGCGCAGTTCTACGTACTGTTCTTCCTCACCCAGTTCCTGAAAATGGACCCGGCGGTGGCCAACACCTTGCTGATCATCAGCGTGGTGATCGGCGCGCCGTTCTTCATCTTTTTCGGCTGGCTGTCGGACAAGGTCGGCCGTAAACCAGTGCTGATGCTCGGCTTGCTGCTGGCCACGGCGCTGTACTTCCCGATCTTCAAATCCCTCGCGCACTACGCCAACCCGGCGATCGATCAGGCCAGCCGTCAGGCACCGATCACCGTACTGGCGGATCCGGCGACCTGCACCTTTCAGTTCGACCCGGTGGGCAAAGCCAAATTCGACAGCCCGTGCGACAAGGTCAAAACCTTCCTGGTCAAACAGGGCCTGCCCTACTCCAGCGCCGCCGCCCCGGCCGGCAGCGCCGTGCAAGTGAGCGTCGGCGACGTCAAACTCGATGGCTTCGACGAGGCCGCACTGCGCGGCGCGATCACCCTGGCCGGCTACCCGCAACAGGCCGATTTGCAGCAGATCAACAAGCCAATGATCGTTGCCCTGATCGTGGCGCTGATCATCATCTCGGCCATGTGCTACGGCCCGCTCGCGGCGCTGATGGTCGAACTGTTCCCGACACGCATTCGCTACACCTCGATGTCGCTGCCATACCACATCGGCAACGGCTGGTTTGGCGGGTTTCTGCCAACGGTGTCGTTTGCGCTGGTGGTGTACACCGGGGACATCTTTTATGGGCTGTGGTATCCAGTGCTGATTACCGGGGTGAGCTTGGTGGTGGGGATGATCTGTTTGCGTGAGACGAAGAATATAGATCTCGACAAGAACTGAAACTCAACCTGACAACTCAATCGGCGAGGGCTTTGACCCTCGCCGTTTTTTTTGCTCAGGCA
The DNA here is from genome assembly GCF_024748675.1 of Pseudomonas sp. B21-041. Lineage (NCBI taxonomy): Bacteria > Pseudomonadati > Pseudomonadota > Gammaproteobacteria > Pseudomonadales > Pseudomonadaceae > Pseudomonas > Pseudomonas sp. B21-041. Next base: position 2,505,665 of record NZ_CP087175.1, on the reverse strand, counting down.
TCAGCCTTGATCACTTCGAACTTCACCTGATCCGGATAAAACGCCACGTAGTCCTTGATCGGACCAACCGAGATTTTCGGTTTCTCATAAGTCCACACCGCATTCGCCCCTTCATGCCCCGGCACTTGCAGACTGAAGTAATTGGCGTCGCCCTTGTACGGGCAATAACTGGTGTGGTCGGTGCGGGCGAAGTACTTTTCGTCGATGTCTTCGCGGGGGATGTAATAGACCGGCGGGTAGTTGGCTTCGTTGAGGATCAGTACGTGGGACGAGGCCGCGACCTGGATGCCGTGGAATTTCACTATCAGGCAGCCGGGAAGTTGTTCGAGGGCAATGACGGGACTAGGGCCGGAGCTTTTCATGGGGTTCTCCTGGATACGGCGAAGAGACCGGTTCAGGTATAGCTCATTGGTTCTGGTTGGGGTGGGTTTGCAGCCGAACGGCCCTTCAACATCAAAAGCCCCTCACCCCAGCCCTCTCCCAGAGGGAGAGGGAGCCTACTTGGGTGTCTTTCGTTCTACATCGACCTGATATTGCAGTGTCGATTATGGATTCGGCATCGCGCTATCAGGTCGATGTATTTCTGTAGCATCCCCCAATCAGTCCCCTCTCCCACTGGGAGAGGGTTAGGGTGAGGGCCGCTTTCAGGCATCACGCAACAATATCAGTCGCCACCGCTTGCCCCACCACACCCACAGCAAAGTCCACCGAACCCTGCCCCGTCAGATCAACCATCAGGCTGGTCTGATTGGTCTGCGCGAAGTAAGTCAGGATCGCATCGCCGGCATGCCCGGTGAAACCGCTGACAAAATTCAGCGACGCCGCGCCCGTGGCGAAACCGGCGATCCCCGACAGGTCGATCTTGTCCAGGCCGCTGGTGAAATCCATGATCCAGTCCGGCGCAGTCATAGTTGAATCGCTGGCAGCACCGAACACGAAAGTATCCGCACCTTCACCACCCCACAAGGTGTCGCCACCGCCACCACCGTAAATGATGTCATTACCGGCACCGCCGACCAGCTCGTTGGCAACGGCGTTGCCGATCAGCAGGTCATTGCCTGAGCCACTGATGGCATTTTCCACGGTCACGCCGTGAGCGATGGAGACGTTGCCCACCAAGCCACCAACATCGGAGAACGAACCTTCATTGAGGTTGATCTTCTGGTTCTGATTGAAGCCGGAGAAGTCCAGCGTATCGTTGCCGCCGCCGTCCCACACCGAAAACACCACTTTGGAAGATGTCGAAGTGGCACTGTAAAAATCGCGCTCGGCATTGGAATTGAAACCGTACGTGGTGTCATCGGCGCGGGTCGCGTAGTTGGCGCCGTAGAGTTTTTGCACCGCAACGATATCGTCCAGCAACGGCGCCGAGGCGTATGCGCCGCTGCCGTCCTTGCTGAAATTCTGATCGGTATTGGCTTCGTTCCAATAGCTCATCAGGCTGTAGCCACGGGTGTCTTCAGCGTACTTGGCATCGTTGTAAGTCGGGTTGCCGTTGCCGGCGTTGTACGCACCCGGGTGCGACAGGCCGAGGGTGTGACCGATCTCGTGGGTCAGGGTCTGGCGCCCGTAGTTGTTGGTGTCCGGAGTTTTGTTGACCTGATATTGATCGTTGATCAGGTACCACGACTGGCCGTCATAGCCACCGCCGCTGGGCAGATAAGCGAATGCCGCACCACCGGTGCTGACGTCGTAGTTGCCGAACGTCATGTGGCCATCGCCGCCCTTGCCTTCGCTAAAGGTGACGTTGGCGACGTCGGCCCAGGATTGCATGGCCAGCACAGCCTGGGCTTTTTGCTGGGCGCTGAACTCGCTGAAGTTGCCCAGCTTGACGTTGTAGTTCGCCGGTTTGTCGGTCAGAAAGCTGTAGCTGAGGTCGATCTTGCCATCAGCATTCTTGTCGCCCCACGACAGGCCTTTACGCAGGATTTCATCAGCGGCCTGGTCAGCGGTAAATGAGGGTTTGCCATTGACCAGCCCGACACCACGGTCATACAGGTGGCTGAACGTATCGATTTCGTCGAAGGCGCTGGTGGTTTTGGATTTGGCTTGAGCCATGGTGGACTTCCTTGTTTCTGAGTAGTCAGTGTCGACAGACCACGGCGATCTTCTGGCGAGATCGTCCTGTCACTCGCGTGTTTGAATCGCTGAAAAACCTGACACAGGTGTAAACCGCAGGCTAATCAATTTCTCGATAGCCCGGGCTGCGTCCCTGTATTACCCGTCATGTGCTGCAATGCTTTTTATCTGTATATCCATACAGATAAAAGTTGCCGCTGACGCCAAGTCCGGCCATTCTGTGCACCTGTGCGGACCTTGATCGACGTGGGTGGTTATGCGGTTGTACCTCTGTGAAAAACCTTCTCAGGCCAAAGACATTGCGGCCGTGCTCGGCGCCAGGCGTCGGGGTGACGGCTGCTGGCTGGGAACAGACGTCACGGTGACATGGTGCATCGGCCACTTGCTCGAAACCGCCCCGCCGGACGCCTACGACCCCCGCTACAAGCGCTGGGTCCTGGCCGATCTGCCGATCATCCCGGACAAGTGGAAAATGACCGTCAAACCGCGCACCGCCAGCCAGTACAAAGCGGTCAAACGCCTGCTCGGTGAAGCCAGCGAGCTGATCATCGCCACCGACGCCGACCGTGAGGGCGAGATGATCGCCCGGGAACTGGTCGAGCACTGTCGCTATCGCGGGCCGATCCGGCGTTTGTGGCTGTCGGCGCTGGACGAAGCTTCGATCCGCAAAGCCCTGGCGGCATTGAAGCCGGGGGCCGAAACCTTCAGCCTGTATCACTCGGCGCTGGGCCGCTCGCGGGCGGACTGGCTGATCGGCATGAACATGAGCCGGCTATTCACGCTGCTGGGTCGGCAATCGGGTTATCAGGGCGTGTTGCCGGTGGGCCGGGTGCAGACGCCGACCTTGCGCCTGGTGGTGGATCGTGACCGCAGCATCGCCGATTTCGTGCCAGTGCCGTTCTGGGCGATTGATGTCGATCTGCTGCACAACGGCATACCGTTTACTGCGCAGTGGCGTGCGCCGTCGGATACCTGTGACGATCAGGATCGCTGCCTGAATCAGGCGTTGGCCCAGCAAGCGGCGGCTGCGATCAGCAGCGCTGCGAGTGCCCGGGTGATCAAGCTGAAAACCGAGCGCCTGCGCGAGGTGGCGCCCCTGCCCTTCGATCTCGGCACTTTGCAGGAAGTCTGCTCGAAGAAACTCGGCCTCGGCGCGCAGGAAACCCTCGACATCGCCCAGGCTCTCTACGAAACCTACAAAGTCGTCACGTATCCACGCAGTGATTGCGGTTATTTGCCGCTGAGCCAGCACAGTGAGGCGCCGGGGATTCTCGCCGCGCTGCGTCAGGCCGATCCGGGCCTTGAGGCGCTCAACGGGTTTCTGGAGCCGCAACGCAAATCCCGCGCGTGGAACGACGCCAAGGTCAGCGCGCACCACGGCATCATTCCCACCGCTGCAGCGAAGAATCTAGAGCGCCTGACCGGCAAACACCGCGCGGTCTACACACTGATACGTGCGCGCTATCTGGCGCAGTTCCTGCCCAATCACGAATACGATCGCACCCAGGCCGATTTCGATTGCGCTGGTGAAGCGTTGCGTGCGGTCGGCAAGCAGATCATCGAACCGGGCTGGAAACGCGCACTGCCCGAGGCGCTGGCAGCGGCCAAGGGCCGCGAGGCACCGGTACCGCAAACCTTGCCGGCACTTACGCAAGGCGTTGAGTGCGCGGTGGCTGACGTCAAGTTCAAGGATCTGTGGACGCAACCGCCCAAACCCTACACCGAAGGCGATCTGATCAAGGCGATGAAAAACGTCGCCAAACTGGTGGAAGATCCGCTGCTCAAACAGAAGCTCAAGGACACCACCGGGATCGGCACAGAAGCGACCCGCGCCTCGATCATTCAGGGCTTGCTTGACCGTGGCTATCTGGTGAAAAACGGCAAGGCCCTCGCCGCTACCCCGGCGGCGTTCAGCCTGATCGACGCGGTGCCCCGCGCAATTGCCGACCCCGGCACCACGGCCATCTGGGAGCAGGCGCTGGACATGGTGCAAAGTGGCGAAATGAGTCTGGAAGAGTTCGTCACCAAACAGGCAGCGTGGATGAGCAAACAGGTGACGCGCTGTTCCAGTCTCAGCCTGACCATCAGCGGCCCGCCACCAGCCGGTAAAGCGGCGGCCCCGTGGAAGAAAAAACGCAAATCGACCCGCAGCAAAACCACGGGTACGACAAAACGCACAGCGAAACCGTCAGGCAAATAAAACCCGCTAGTGTTTCTGCAAGGCTCAGCACTTTCAGGAACCCTGCGCATGGCCAATATCGAACTGCACCCCGCTCAGCGCGATGAGCTGGATATCATCGAAAACCTCATGCAGTTCTACATGTACGACTTCAGCGAATGGCTGCCGCTGAAGCTCGCCGAGCACGGCTTTTTCTCGATCCAGCCGAAAATCGGCTATTGGCGTCACCCGACCACCCAACCGTTCCTGATTCGCGTCAATGGCGAACTCGCCGGTTTCGTGACCGTCGATAACGAAATCCACATCGCCGGGGCCGAACACAACATCGGCTACTTCTTCATCGCCCGACGCTTTCGTGGCCAAGGCGTCGCGCAGTTTGTCGTCTCTGCCCTCTTGAGCCGCATCCCCGGTCAATGGCAGATTTTCCATATCGACGCCAACCTGCCGGCACAGCGCTTCTGGGCCAGGCTGATTCCTTTATTGAGCGACGGCCACTTCACCCTGCAGCAGCGTGAAGTGGACGGCTATCCGTGCACCTTCTACGTGCTGCGAACGCCTTTTTCCGTTGCCTGAACGGATTCTTTCTCATTCCAAAACAGCTTTGTCCGACAATATGTAGTGAGCAAAAATAATCACTACAAAACCGTTGACGGCGTCGTTTTGCTTTTGCATGATGAAGACGTTCCCCGATCGGGAACATCGGTAACACGCTTGAGCAAACTCGTCTGACCGCCGAGTTGTTTTTTCCGGATACACGCTGCCCACAAGGCAGATTGAAGAAGCTGACCTGGCCTGAACGTCCAGTACAAGGACGAGAAGCGCTGGCGAAAATTCTCAAGACGCTTGTGGTCGACACGGTAAATGTCGTCAAGGAGCCTCCCGGTTTTCGCTGCTTCTCCTCGTTGTGACGCTATTGCGTAGCAGTTATTCAACACGACTACATGCAACAGATGCACGACCCCGTACTTCACACGGGCGAGCGCTGACGTCCTGGTTTCGGTGCCAGGGATCAACTAACCGATGGGCTACCTGTATTAGCGAATCAACTTTGAAAGATCACCAGACTGGTCAAGGGGCAATATCATGAATCTGAACAATCAACCTACTATCGAAGAACTGGCTCGTATGTTCGCTGCGCAGAAAGACAGCCATGACAGCCATATTCTCTGGATCAGCAAGTCGGGTCAGGTGCATATCGACTGCCTGGCGACCCATGCTGACGAAGACGAGTTCGACCGCAATCATCAGAACCTGCTGGCCCGCTTGAAGATGTACCGCCGCGGCCACGGTTATGTTGGCAAGAAAGCCGCGGCCGACAAGGACTTCATCGGGAATGTTCTGCAAACGCTGAAACAGGCGTGGGATTCGATGCAGAATAAGAATGAAGTTCGGGTGATTGATCGGTTCTGCTGAGCTAGTAATTAAATAATTGAAAGGCCTGCTTCCTTAAAGGAAGCAGGCCTTTTTTTGTTCGCTTGCATTGATTTGGCGTGACTGGAATTGTAGCCCCTCACCCCAGCCCTCTCCCGAGGGAGAGGGAGCCGATTTGTGCTGCGCTCAAAATTTTAGTTCGGCTCAAAACTTTCAGGTCGGCGTAAATCGCACAAACACCTCGGTCAGTCCCCTCTGCCGAGGGAGAGGGAGCCGATTTATGGTGCTTTCAGAACCAGAGTTCGGCTCAGGTTTCTCAGGTCGGCGTAAATCGCCCAAGCAACTCGGTCAGTTCCCTCTCCCACTGGGAGAGGGTTAGGGTGAGGGGCTTCCCATGCCCAACACCAATTCCACAAACGCCACCGCCGCCGCACTGTGATAATTATTGCGCCGCCGCAACAACGCCGCTCCACGCTGCGGCGCCTCGCTCTCCACGCGCAACCGGCGCAATGCCCGATCCTCCGTCGCAATCGCCTGCGGCAGCATCGTCGCCAGCGGTGAGTGCCGCACCACTTCCAGCAACGTACTCACCGAATTCACCTCAATCCGCACCTGCGGCGTAATTGCGTGCTGACGGAAATATTCATCCACCGATAACCGCGTGATGAAGTCCGGCGCCAACAAGGCGAAATCCAGTGAAGCAATATCTTCCGACGTCAGTAACGAGTGGCTGTGATACAGCGGATGCTCACGCCCGACCATGATCCCCAACGTTTCGGTAAACGCCGGAATGCATTCGATATCAGCATTGCGCACCGGCGTAAACGCAATCGCAATATCCAGCGAGTCATCCGCTAACCCCGCCTCGATGTCGTCCATCGACAGCTCGAAAATCTGCAAATGAATTCCCGGATAGCGCGCGGCAAAGTCGCGCACCAACGGCCCGACCAGGTACGCCATGAACGTCGGTGTCATCGCCAGACGCAACGTCCCGCGAGACAAATCCTTCACGTCATGCAACGCGCGCTTGCCCGCCTCCAGCTCCACCAGCACCCGTCGCGCGCATTCGATGTAGGCCTCGCCAGCATCGGTGGGTTTGACCGTCCGCGAGGTGCGATCAAACAGATTGACCCCCAGTGTCTCTTCCAGTTGGCGAATCTGCTGCGACAAGGTCGGCTGTGAAACATGCAATGCCTCGGCGGCACGGGTAAAGCCGCCGTGATCGGCAACGGCCAGCAGGTAACGCAAATGTCGCAGCAGCATGGGAACACCATCTATAGGCAGGACTTATGCCAAGCATTGTATATCGGTCTTGGACGCTATGGATGAATCGGCAGAAGATCAATCCCACACAGCAAGCCAACCCCTGAAAGGAGTGACACCATGCAACAGTCCCACGCCTACAACGACACCAGCCTGGCCCTGACCACCCGCATTCTCGACGCCAAGGCACGCAAAGATCTGTCGTGGCAGGATCTCGCCGACGACACCGGCCTGAGCCTGGCGTACGTCACCGCTGCCCTGCTCGGTCAGCACCCGCTGCCGGAAAACGCCGCCCAAGTGGTCGGTGACAAGCTGGAACTGAGCGCTGAAGACGTCGCGGCAATGCAGATCATCCCGCTGCGTGGCAGCCTCAGCGGCGTGCCGACCGACCCGACCATCTACCGCTTCCACGAGATGATCCAGATCTACGGCACCACCCTCAAGGCCCTGGTTCACGAACAGTTCGGCGACGGCATCATCAGCGCGATCAACTTCAAGCTCGACATCAAGAAAGTTGAAGACCCGGAAGGCGGCTCCCGCGCTGTGGTCACCCTCGACGGCAAGTTCCTGCCCCTGCGTCCGTTCTGATCCGCACCGGCCCGCACCCTGCGTGCGGGCCAACCCACCCCAAATGGTTACCCGTCACCACTGCGTCTGGAGGCTGCCCCATGCAAAAAATTCTACTGATCCTGGCCCTGCTCGGCGGCTTTTCCGTCCAGGCATTTGCCGCTGACGAGGCCGTTGCCTACCGCTACGGCATGCAGCTGGATATCGCCCAAGTGCTGAGCATTACCCCGGTTGCCGATGTGTGTGGCGTGGTGCCGGTGGAGATGACGTATCTGGACAGCCACGGTGGCAAACACGTTCTTCAATACAGCGAATTCGGCAGCGGTTGCTCGAACTAAGAGGACAACACCATGAAAAACCTGATTGATGGCTTCCTGAAATTCCAGAACGAAGCGTTTCCGCAACGCACCGAACTGTTCAAACACCTGGCGACCACGCAACAGCCCGGCACCTTGTTCATCACCTGTTCCGACAGCCGTGTAGTGCCAGAATTATTGACTCAACAAGAACCCGGCGAGCTGTTCGTGATCCGTAATGCCGGCAATATCGTGCCGTCCTACAGCCCGCATCCGGGCGGGGTTTCGGCAACGGTGGAATATGCGGTGGCGGTGCTCGGCGTGACCGACATTGTGATCTGCGGCCATTCGGACTGCGGCGCGATGACCGCGATTGCCCAGTGCAAATGCATGGATCACCTGCCCGCCGTCAGTGGCTGGCTGCAGCATGCCGAGTCGGCAAAAGTGGTGAATGAAGCGCGGCCGCATGCCAATGACGCGGCGAAGTTGAGTTCGATGGTGCGCGAAAACGTGATCGCGCAACTGGCAAACATTCAGACCCACCCGAGCGTACGTCTGGCTCAGGAGAAAGGCCTGCTGAATCTGCATGGCTGGGTGTATGACATCGAGACCGGCTCGATCGATGCGCTGTCCGCCGACCGCCGCACGTTTGTGCCGCTGGCTGAACAGCCGGCGACTTGCGCGATCCACGCACAAACCACCCACGCCGCCTGAGCATCTGTTCGTGCCCACGCTCTGCGTGGGAATGCCTCAGGGGACGCTCTGCGTCCAGTGACGCGGAGCGTCACGGGCTGCGTTCCCACGCTGGAGCGTGGGAACGATCATTGTCCGCCAGATCAGCGTTTTACCGTGAGGTCTACTTGGGTCATGCGGCTACGAACAGTGAACACGCCATCCCCCGAAAGAATCGCACTGCGCGCAAACAAGCGCCCACTCTCCCAGTTCGAAAGCCCCAACTCTGGTTTGTTGAGCGCGTACTGCCCATCGACCCAACGAGTAATGCCGTTGCCCACGAACGGCGCGTTGACCGCGTTGTAAAAGCGCTCCTGAACCTGCGCATCCTCGCTGATCAACGACACGGTAAATTGCGGACTGTAGCGGTTGAACAGCGCAATCGCATGATCCAGATCGTCAACGATCATCAGGCTGACTTCCGGGGTTTCTTCCCACTCCCACTCGCGGCCCAACTCGGACTCTGCCAAGGGTTCGGCCAGTGCTTCGGTCTGATAGCCCTCGGCGCGATAGACCTCGACCGTCGCGTTCTGCCACTCGCTCGGCAAGCAACTTTCGCTGCCTTCGACGATGTGCAGTTTGCAACCCTGACCACGCGCGGTGCCGGCCTGTTGCAATGCCTCAAGAAACAACGGCACCAGTTCCGCCGCGCGATCACGCTGGATCAGGCAGACGTTCAACGTATTGCAGACTTTGCGATCCAGCGAGTTGCGCACCACGGCGGCGAAACGTTGGGCATCCGCATCACGATCAGCGATCAACCACGCACCTCCCGTGCCGTGCAGGCTGACGGCGGTGCCGGCCTGCTGGGCAATGCTGCCCAGTTGACTGACCGCACGACCCGAACCACGCGCGACGGCCAGCGACAAACGCCGGTCAGCGAACATCGCCCAACCGGCGGCATGATTGACACTTTCCACCAACGACACCGCACCAGCCGGCAGACCGGCATCGGACAGTGCCGGGTTCAACGCATGAGTGACGATGGCCTGCGCGGTGCCCAACGCATCGCTGCCAATGCGCAAAACGGCGGTGTTGCCAGTGCGCAAGACACCGGCTGCGTCGGCGAACACGTTCGGCCGGCCTTCAAAGACAAACGCGACGATGCCCAACGGCGAAACCACTTGCTCGACCTTCCAGCCATCATGCTCAACGCTGCTGATGACTTTGCCGCGCGTGGCTGCGGCATCTCGCCAGGCGCGCAGGCCGGCGATCATGTCGCCACGCATGCGCTCATCGGCGAGCAATCGGGTGGTGGAACGACCGCGCGCCTTGGCCCGTTCGATGTCCGCGCGGTTGGCGGTTTCGATGTGTGCCCAGCACGCAGGGGTTTCCAGACGTTGCGCAAACAGGTCGAAAAACTGGCTGATGGCCTCATCGGACACCGCCGACAACGCAGTGAATGCCGCTGCCGCACGCTCGATCGCCACGGACGCCGCTTGCTGATCCGCCACGGGAATCAACAGCAACTCGCCACTGACCTGCTCCACCAGCAGATGGTCTCCGGGCTGAAAGCGCGCGGCCAGTTCGGGGCTGACCACGGTGACGCGGTTACCAGCGAAAGGGATCGGCGTGCCAGCGACTAGACGTTCGAGCGCGAGAGACATGAAGCGGATTCACCATGCAGGGAGCGGCCGGAAAATGTAGCGGATTACTCGATGAAATACACCTCTTCAAACACTTAAGAAACCTGTGAGAGCTGGCTTGCCAGCGATAGCGGTGGTTCAGTCAATTTATAGTGACTGACAGACCCTCATCGCTGGCAAGCCAGCTCCCACAGGGTTTTGTGGTGTCTGTGTGATCGGGTCAGAAGACTGACCAACCAATCCGCGCGCTAAGCATCTCCAGCGCCGCCATGCCCGCCAACGAATTCCCCGCCGCATTCAATTCTGGCGACCACACGCACACCGTGAACTGCCCCGGCACCACCGCGACAATCCCGCCGCCGACACCGCTCTTGCCCGGCAAGCCAACGCGATAAGCGAAGTTGCCCGCTTCGTCATACAAGCCGCTGGTAGCCATGATCGAGTTGACCTGTTGGGTTTGCCGACGCGTGAGAATCTGTTCGCCGCTGTGTTTGCAGAAACCGTCGTTGGCCAGAAAGCAGAAAGCCCGGGCCAGATCAATGCAGTTCATGCGCAACGCGCAGTGGCTGAAATAGCTGCGCAACACCGCTTCGACGTCGTTGTGGAAGTTGCCGAACGACTGCATCAGATACGCCATCGCTGCATTGCGCGCACGGTGTTGATATTCGGAGTCGGCGACTTTGCCGTCGATCATGATCTGCGGATTGCCCGACAGTCGGCGGACGAAATCGCGCATCGACAGGGTTGGTGCAGCAAAGCGCGACTGGTTGATGTCGCAGATCACCAGCGCGCCGGCATTGATGAACGGGTTGCGTGGCCGACCGCGCTCGAATTCCAGTTGCACCAGCGAGTTGAACGGTTGCCCGGACGGCTCGTGTCCGAGGCGTTCCCAGATCGCTTCGCCGGAATGATCGATCGCCTGCACCAGGCTGAACACCTTGGAAATGCTCTGCACCGAGAACGGCGTCTCGGCGTCACCGGCGCAATACATCTCGCCGTCGTTGCCGTACACGGCGATGCCCAGCTGATTGGCCGGCACGGTGCCGAGGGCAGGAATGTAGTCAGCCACCTTGCCCTGCCCGATCAACGGGCGGACAGCGTCAAGAATCTCGTTCAACAGCGCTTGCATGCCGGGTTCCGAAGTCTCGCCCCATGGGATTGCGGGGACACTGGGGCTAGACGCTGCGCCCGCCCGTCGAATCACACCGGCCGCCATCGTACTGAATGTTCTAGGCTCAACCGCACATTCAAAAACGGGAGAGCAACCATGCAACTCGAAGGCTCCTGCCATTGTGGCGAGGTCACGTTCAGTCTCACCAGCGCCCATCCCTACCCTTATCAACGCTGCTATTGCTCGATCTGTCGCAAGACTCAGGGCGGTGGCGGTTGTGCGATCAACCTTGGCGGCGACGCGACCAGCCTCAAGGTGCGCGGGCGCAAACACATCAGCATTTACCACGCGAAGATGAAAGACGAAGGCGACCAGCGCGCCCATCGCAGCAGCGCCGAACGACATTTCTGTTCACTGTGCGGCAGCGGCTTGTGGCTGTTCAGCCCGGAATGGCCGGAACTGATCCACCCGTTTGCCTCGGCCATCGACACGCCGTTGCCGGTGCCGCCGGAACATACGCATCTGATGCTCGGTTCGAAAGCAACCTGGGTGGAAGTCGAGGTGAAACCCAAGGACCAGCAATTTGACGAATATCCCGAAGAATCGATTGCCCAGTGGCATGAGCGCCTCGGCTTGACCCGCTGAACAGTGCCCCTATAGGAGTGAGTCTGCTCGCGATAGCGGTGGATAGGCACACCCATGCTGACTGACCCGACGCTTTCGCGAGCATGCTCGCTCCCACAGGAGAACGCATTCCATTTGTGGGAGCGAGCCTGCTCGCGAAGGGGGCGGCACAGGGCAACGCATTCAATCCAGATGCGCCCAGGTCATGCGAAACGACGCCCCACCCCAGGGCGAATCGCCCACCTCAACCTGCCCGCCATGGGATTGCGAGACCCGTCGCACCAACGCCAGGCCCAAACCAAACCCGCCGGTGCGGCGATCGCGACTGGCATCCAGCCGCGAAAACGGTTCAAAGATTTTCTCGCGCCCGTCCACCGGCACCCCCGGCCCATCGTCGTTAACCCGCACCTGGTAATAATCGCCCGTGCGTTCCAGCGTCACTTCCACCCGCTGTTCGGCATAACGAATCGCGTTGCGCAGCAGATTGATCACCGCCCGCGCCATGAATCGCGGTTCGATGCGCACTGTGTCGATCCGGCAATCCGCGATCAGCAACTGCACCCCCGCCGCTTCGGCCTCCAGCGCCACGCTGCCAACCACGCTATCAAGCCAATTGGCAGCCTGGATGTTTTCGCGCTTGATCACCGTCGCGCCGCGCTCAAGGCTGGCGTAGGTCAGCAGCTCGGACACCATCTCCTCCAGTTCACCAAGGTCGGCGTACATGTCGGCAATCAGCTCGCGGTTCTGGCTGGCGTCCGGCTGTTGCTTAAGCTGGTCGAGTTCAAACGACAGCCGCGCAATCGGCGTGCGCAGTTCGTGAGACACGGCATTGGTCAGCTCACGCTGATTGGCGATCAGCCCTTCGATGCGCGCCGCCATCAGATTGAAGTGTTCGGCCAGATCGCGAATGTTCGAGCGTTTCGACAATTGAATGCGCACCGACAGGTCGTTATCGCCGAAACGCTCGGCGGCCAGGCGCAGTTTTTCCAGATCGCGCCAGTGCGGGCGCACCCAGAAAAACAGGACGATGCCGATCAACACGGCAATCATCAGGTAGGCACTGGCGATGTAGAACGGCATCAGGCTCGGCTCGGCCGGCAAGCGAATGCTGAGCAACTGCGGCCCCTCGTCAATCGCAGAAATGTACTGGTTGTACTTGTCGCGGATCACCAGCAGCCCTTTGGCCAGCTCGGCTTTTTCCTCGTTGCTCAGGGCCAGTTCAGAGGCGTCGACCAGCGTCAGCCCCAAACCGTAATGCGGGCGGATCGTTTCCAGCTGTTGCTCCCGGGCCGGTCTGTCGAGGTCGCGCAGCTGCTGGCCCAACGTCCAGGCCTGGCCGCGCACGGCCTCACGGTTGTAGTCCTGCATCTGATAATCGAGCAAGGCATCAAAAGTACGCTCGACCGTTTGCAGCGCCAGCACCAGACCTATCGTCATGACCAGAAACAGCCCGAGAAATAACCGCAGCATCTACAGCTCCCACGCGAACGGATTGAACAGATACCCCTTGCCCCACACGGTTTTGATGCACATCGGCTCGCGGGGATTGTCTTTGAGCTTGTTGCGCAATTTGCTGATGTACACGTCGACGCTGCGATTGAGCCCGTCGAAGGCAATCCCGCGCATGCGATTGAGAATGTCATCCCGCGACAGCACCTTGCCCGCCGCGCTGGCCAGCAACCACAGCAGCTCGAATTCCATGGTGGTCATTTCAATGACCTCGCCCGCCAGCCGCACTTCACGGCAACTGCGGTCGACGCTCAACTGGCCGAACTCCAGAAAACTGACGACATTGCTATCCGGCACCTGCCGCCGCTGCAGCGCTCGCAGCCGGGCCAGCAATACCGGTGGCTTGATCGGTTTGATCACGTAGTCATCGGCGCCGGACTCCAGACCGAGGATATGGTCGAGGTCATCTTCCTTGGCCGTCAGAATCACGATCGGCGTGTCCGATACACTGCGAATCTCGCGGCACACGTGCAAACCGCTCTGCCCCGGCAACATCAGGTCGAGCACCACGACTTTCGGTTTGAACTCGAGAAAGGCAGCCACGGCCAGATCACCGCGATGCACCGTGCGCACCTCGTAGCCGTGTTGTTCGAGAAAGTGGGCGATCAGCGCGGCGAGGCGCTCATCGTCTTCCACCAGCAGGAGTTTGCCAAAACCCAGGTTTTCCATAACGACCGTCTGCCGCCCATGTGTGAAGTGGTCGGCATTATGGCGGCAATCGCAGGCGGAGGTCCGTTATCGGTAATGTTTCATACTCTTAAGAGTTTTTAACATTCAAACGCAAAAGATCGCAGCCTTCGGCAGCTCCTACAGGGAAACGCATTCCAAATGTAGGAGCTGCCGGAGGCTGCGATCTTTTGACGTTGTTTTTTCGAACAGGGTTATGCCGCGACAGGCACACCGCTGTGGAAGCGGAATTCTTCATCCGGCGACTCGATCAGTTCCTGCTCGGCGGCGCGGACTTTCTCGATGACCTGAGCAATATCCTTCGCATCGCCGTATTGATAGGCCAGTTTCAGATAACCCTGAAAATGCCGCGCCTCGCTTTTCAGCAGGCCAAAGTAGAACTTGCCGAGTTCTTCGTCCAAATGCGGCACCAGTGCTTCGAAACGCTCGCAACTGCGTGCTTCGATAAACGCGCCGACCACCAGCGTATCCACCAGCTTCACCGGCTCGTGGCTGCGCACTACCTTGCGCAAGCCCGAAGCGTAACGACCGGCGTGGAGCTGGCGCAGTTCGATCTTGCGCCGCTTCATGATGCGCATGACCTGCTCGTGGTGCACCAGTTCTTCCCGGGCCAGACGCGACATCATGTTGATCAGGTCGACGTGGGAATGGTACTTGGCAATCAGGCTCAGGGCGGTGCTGGCAGCCTTGAACTCACAGTTCTTGTGGTCGATCAGCAGGGTTTCCTGATCGGCCAGTGCAGCCTGAACCCAGGCGTCGGGGGTGCGGCAGCCAAGGAATTCGTGGATTTCGGGAAGGATCATGGGGCTCACGGTAAAAGGTGTTCGAGCGAAGGGCGCCGATTATACCGGCCTGTCCGCAGACCACCAGCGGCTGGCGTTGATATGCATCAAGTCGCGCACGATCGGACAGCAACTATAGTTGTGCAACGCCGTGCCTTTTCTTTGCTGGAGACTCCGCTCATGCAAGCCATTCGCAGCATTCTGGTGGTCATCGAACCCGAACATTCGGAAAGCCTGGCGCTCAAGCGCGCCAAATTGATCGCCGGCGTAACCCAGGCCCATCTGCACCTGCTGGTGTGCGACAAGAAGCACGACCACGCCGGCATGCTCGGTGTGCTCAAAGCCGCACTAGTGGCCGACGGCTACAGCGTGACCACCGAACAGGCGTGGAACGAGAGCCTGCATGAAACCATCATCGAGGTGCAGCAGGCCGAGGGCTGCGGTTTGGTGATCAAGCAGCATTTCCCCGACAGCTCACTGAAAAAAGCCCTGCTGACCCCGGCGGACTGGAAGCTCCTGCGCCACTGCCCTACCCCGGTGCTGCTGGTGAAAACCGCCGGTTCGTGGAAGGACAAGGTGATTCTGGCAGCCGTGGACGTGGGCAATGCCGATGGTGAACATCGGCATTTGCACACGACGATCATTGATCATGGCTACGACATCGCCAGCCTGGCCAAGGCGCATCTGCATGTGATCGCTGCGCATCCATCACCGATGCTGTCGGCTGCAGACCCGACGCTGCAACTGAGCGAAACCATCGAGGCGCGTTATCGCGAGCAATGTCGAGCGTTTCAGGCGGAATTCGATGTCGATGATGAGCATCTGCACATCGAGGAAGGCCCGGCGGACGTTTTGATTCCGTTCATGGCGCACAAGCTGCAAGCGGCGGTGACCGTGATTGGCACGGTGGCGCGCACCGGGTTATCAGGGGCGCTGATCGGCAATACCGCGGAAGTGGTGCTGGATGCGCTGGAAAGTGATGTGTTGGTGCTCAAACCGCAGGAGGTTGAGGATCATCTGGTGGAGTTGGCGGTGAAACATTAAAGATCAAAAGATCGCAGCCTTCGGCAGCTCCTACAGGTAGAACGCATTCCCATGTAGGAGCTGCGGCACGCTGCGATCTTTTGACCTTCAGGCGCCAAAGGCGTCTTTGAGAAATCCGGGGGCGATGTAACGCTGATAGTGCGCTTCCGACAGCAGGAAGAATTCCCGATCAATGGCATCGCGCAATTCCGGCAGGTTCCAGTCGCGAAACTCCGGCAGCAACACCATCCCGTACGCTTCCAGATTAATGATCACCCGCGCCCCACGGGCAATCAGCTGATACGCCCAGCAATATTCCGACTGATGCGGCACGAAGCGGATCTTGCGCTGCTCGAGTTGCTCGCGCAGGCGCGCCGAATCGAAAATCTCGACCTTGGCCGCCATCACTTGTGACAGCAATTGCTCCAGACGCAACCATACCGCACGTTTTTCTTCCTCGTTGTAGCCATTCCAGTGGATCACTTCGTGGTGGAAACGCTTACAGCCACGGCACACCAGATCACCGTAAACAGTGGAGCAGAGGCCGACGCAAGGGGTCTTGATGGTCTGATTGGGCATAAGATAGGTAAAACACTGAAACGCGGAACAGGTCGGCATGTTAGCCCTTTGTCGGGCATTGATCACCCCTCAAACTTCAGGGTCACAGCCACGCGCGGCGTTTGCCCTGGCCACGCGCATTGCCACGAAAGTCCAATAGAGCCCGACTTACCTTTAAATTTTTTTTGCCGTAGAATCAGCCAGCCTTTTAAGGCGCCAATGTCCGTTAGAAGCTGTTTTCAAAGCGTCACGAGCACAGTCGTTCCTTCAGAGCGGTGTTGGCGAGGGATTTTTCCAGCGGGGAAAAATCCAGCGCCAACCCTCATCAGCTCCCCGTTCTGCAGGCGTAAAACTTTGAAAGCAGCTTCTGTAAGGAATTGCCGGTAATTCTGGCCGAACGACCCACAACGTCGTGAGGAGCATGAGTACGGCAATTTCGGGATGAGCGTCCCGGACACCCATTTGGGACCACTGATGAGGGTAATAACTGTGCTTGAAGCCTACCGCAAACATATCGAAGAGCGTGCAGCCCTGGGTATCGTTCCCCAGCCGCTTAACGCCGAACAAACAGCAGGCCTGGTCGAGCTGCTGAAAAACCCTCCGGCTGGCGAAGAAGAATTTCTCGTTGACCTGATCACCAATCGCATTCCACCAGGCGTGGACGAAGCGGCCTATGTCAAAGCCGGCTTCCTGTCTGCACTGGCCAAGGGCGAAGTTTCCTCCCCTCTGCTGGACAAAAAACGCGCTGTAGAACTGCTCGGCACCATGCAGGGCGGCTACAACATCGTCACTCTGGTTGACCTGCTGGACGACGCCGAGCTGGCGCCGGTCGCTGCCGCGCAACTCAAGCACACCCTGCTGATGTTCGATGCGTTCCACGACGTCGCGGAAAAAGCCAAGAACGGTAACGCTCACGCTAAAGCCGTGCTGCAATCCTGGGCTGACGGCGAGTGGTTCAAAAACCGTCCGACCCTGGCCGACAAGATCAGCCTGCGCGTGTTCAAGGTAACCGGCGAAACCAACACCGACGACCTCTCCCCTGCTCCTGATGCCTGGTCGCGTCCAGACATCCCGCTGCACGCCCTGGCCATGCTGAAAATGGCCCGCGACGGCATCGTTCCTGATCAGCAGGGCGCCATCGGCCCGATGAAGCAGATCGAAGAAATGCGCGGTCAAGGCTTCCCGATCGCCTACGTCGGTGACGTGGTCGGTACCGGTTCGTCGCGTAAATCGGCCACCAACTCGGTGCTGTGGTTCTTCGGCGACGACGTTCCTTACGTGCCGAACAAGCGTGCTGGCGGTTTCTGCTTCGGCAGCAAAATCGCTCCGATCTTCTACAACACCATGGAAGATGCCGGCGCACTGCCAATCGAGTTCGACGTTTCCAACATGAACATGGGCGACGTGATCGACCTGTACCCGCATGCTGGCAAAGTCTGCAAACACGGCACCGACGAAGTCCTGACCACCTTCGAAATGAAGACTCCGGTGCTGTTGGACGAAGTCCGTGCTGGCGGCCGTATCCCGCTGATCATCGGCCGTGGCCTGACCGAGAAGGCTCGCGCCGAACTGGGTCTGCCACCGTTCGACCTGTTCAAGAAGCCAGAAGCACCAGCTGAAAGCACCAAGGGTTTCACCCTGGCGCAGAAAATGGTCGGCAAGGCTTGCGGTCTGGCAGAAGGCCAAGGCGTTCGTCCTGGCACCTACTGCGAACCGAAGATGACCACCGTGGGTTCTCAGGACACCACCGGTCCAATGACCCGTGACGAACTGAAAGACCTGGCGTGCCTGGGCTTCTCGGCTGACCTGGTGATGCAGTCCTTCTGCCACACCGCGGCGTATCCAAAGCCGATCGACGTGACCACCCACCACACCCTGCCTGACTTCATCATGACCCGCGGCGGCGTTTCCCTGCGTCCGGGCGACGGCATCATCCACTCGTGGCTGAACCGCATGCTGCTGCCAGACACCGTGGGTACCGGTGGTGACTCCCACACCCGTTTCCCGATGGGCATCTCGTTCCCGGCCGGTTCCGGTCTGGTTGCGTTTGCCGCAGCCACCGGCGTTATGCCGCTGGACATGCCGGAATCGATCCTGGTGCGCTTCAAAGGCAAAATGAAACCTGGCATCACCCTGCGTGACCTGGTTCATGCCATTCCTTACTTCGCTATCCAGAACGGTCTGCTGACCGTCGAGAAGAAAGGCAAGAAAAACGCCTTCTCCGGCCGCATCCTGGAAATCGAAGGTCTGGAAGGTCTGACCCTGGAGCAGGCGTTCGAACTGTCCGACGCCTCGGCCGAACGTTCGGCTGCCGGTTGCACCATCAAGCTGTCGAAAGAGTCGATCACCGAGTACCTGAACTCCAACATCACCCTGCTGCGCTGGATGATCGGTGAAGGTTACGGCGATGCGCGCACCCTGGAACGTCGCGCCCAAGCGATGGAAGCCTGGGTTGCCAACCCGGAACTGATGGAAGCCGATGCCGACGCCGAATACGCCGAAGTCATCGAAATCGATCTGGCCGACATCAACGAGCCGGTACTGTGCGCGCCGAACGATCCGGACGATGCCCGTCTGCTGTCCAGCGTTGCTGGCGAGAAGATCGACGAAGTGTTCATCGGTTCGTGCATGACCAACATCGGTCACTTCCGCGCTGCCGGTAAACTGCTGGATCAGGTCAAGGGTCAGCTGCCAACCCGTCTGTGGCTGTCGCCGCCGACCAAAATGGACGCTCACCAACTGACCGAAGAAGGCTACTACGGCATCTACGGCAAGGCTGGCGCGCGCATGGAAATGCCAGGCTGCTCGCTGTGCATGGGTAACCAGGCACGCGTTGAGCCGAACAGCACCGTGGTGTCGACGTCGACCCGTAACTTCCCGAACCGTCTGGGCGACGGCGCGAACGTCTACCTGGCTTCGGCCGAGCTGGCGTCCGTGGCTTCGATCCTGGGTCGCCTGCCGACCGTCGAGGAGTACATGGAATACGCTGGCAAGATCGACAGCATGGCGGCTGATATCTACCGCTACCTGTCCTTCGACCAGATCGCCGAGTTCCGTGAAGCTGCTGCGAACGCCAATATCCCGGTCGTTCAAGCCTAACGTTACAACGCACTGAAAAACGCCGCCCATCGTGAGATGAGCGGCGTTTTTTTATGCCTCACACATAGACCCTGTGGAAGCGAGCCTGCTCGCGAAAGCGGTGTGTCAGTCGATGTAACTATTGGATGATGAATCGCTTTCGCGAGCAGGCTCGCTCCCACGTTTGATTCTTACCAGACAAGAGACCTGCATTTCCCGATAGGGTTACGGGTTGAGCTTGAGGGCTTTCTGCACGGCGCCATCGACGCTCAAACCGCTGAGGATCACAGCGTTGGCTTGCACTTCGGGCAACGCCTCCAGCACCGCCAGCGCCTCATGCTTGAGCCGCGCCAGAATCAAACGCTTGCCTTCCTGATGCACCCGCACAAAGAACTCCTGCATCGCCTCAATGCTGGTGCCATCCAGATCCGGCGTCTCCTCGAGACTCAGAATCACCGTATGCACCGGCATTTCTGCATGGCGGATCAGCCGTAACGCCGCGCCCAGAATCCGCTCAACGTTGGCAAAGAACAACGCCTCACTGGGCCGAATGATCAGTACGCCAGGCTCCGTTCGCGCAACGGGATGACGCTGCACATCGACAAAATCGTGCCCGCCATCAATCCGCCCGAGCACTTGAATGTCCGCGGCTGACATCTGCTTGAGCATCAGCAGCACACTGATCGCCACCGAAACCAGCAGACCGTCCAGCACGCCCAATACCAACACGGCCGAAACCGCGCAGATCACCAGCACACGATCCCGGCGCCAGATGAAGTAGCGGCCCAGCGGCTGCAGACTCAAACCGCGACCTAGCGCATGCATGACAATCGCGGCGAGGATCGGCTCCGGGGTCAGGGCGATCCACGGCAACACCGTCAGCACGATGATTAACACCACCAACGCCGCCACACCGCCGGCCCAGCGTGACGTCGCACCTGCTGCTTCATTCGCCGAGGTCGCCGAGTACCCTGCCCCGGCCGGCATGCCATGAAACAATCCGGAGAGCAGATTCGATGCGCCTAACGCCAACAGATCACGGTTTGAGGTGACGCGATCGCCATGCTTGAGCGCATACGCACTGATCGACCCGTAAGACTCCGCATACAGAATCATCACCAGCGCAAAACCCACCTCCCCCAGCCGTAGCCAGTCGGCGAATGGCAGCACCGGCAGGTTAGGAACTTCCAGGCTCAGGTCGATAATGCCGATCATCGGCACGCCGTACGCCGACAGATTCAACCATTGCCCGGCGGCGATGCCGATCACTACAACCAGCAAGCCACCGGGCACCCGCGGGAATCGTGAAAACACCGCGAGCAACACCAGCGCGACGGCCGCAACAGCCGCGGCCATCCAGTTCCAATGCGGCAGTTGTTCTAGCAGTTGCGGGGCGAAGCGCACCAGATTGGCCTCGGTCAGATGCACGCCCACCACAGTGGCGACCTGCTTGAGAATGATGGTCAGCGCCAGGCCGAAGGCGAATCCGCGCAAAACCGGTTTGGCGATGAAGGACGTGACACTGCCCAGACGAAACACCCCGGCCAGCAAAAACAGCGCACCGGTGATGAGCACCAGACCGGCCGCCAAAGCGGAGCGCAATTGCGGATCACCATTGGCCAGTGTCGCCGTCGCCGCCGCCAGCACAGCCGCCGAAGAAGACGTCGCCGAGACAATCGCAAAGCGACTCGTACCGAACACCCCGTAGCAGAACAGCCCAGCAAACAGCGCGATTACCCCGGCCTGTGGCGCCAGCGCGGCAATGGTCGAATACGCCACCGCTTCGGGCAGCAAGAGACCGGCTATCGATAGACCGGCGAGTACATCCCGCCAGCGATTGCGTTGCTCTACAGGTTGCGGGGCGCTCGACAATCCACTGTCTCCAGACGAAAAAAAGCCGCTGCATACGTCGTATGCAGCGGCCACTGTAGCTGAGTATCTGGAGTTGTAGCTTACGCGGTCAGCGAATAAATCAACGCCGAAATCGCTACCAGGCCGACAGCCGTTACAAACACGTTCGACGCCTGGCCGCGATAGCGGGCCATCGCTGGCACTTTACGGATTGCGTACATCGGCATCAGGAACAGAATCGCCGCGATCACCGGGCCGCCGATGGTTTCGATCATGCCCAGAATGCTCGGGTTCAGGGTTGCCACGATCCAGCAAACCACCAACATGAAGGCCGCCACGATGCGATCCAGCGCCTTGGCGCCCGGGCGTTTGCCGCTCTTGATAATCAGGCCTTTGAGACCTTCGCTGGCACCGATGTAGTGACCGAGGAACGACTTGGAGATCGCCACAAACGCAATCAACGGTGCTGCGAAAGCGATGGTCGGATTGCTGAAATGATTGGCCAGGTACGACAGGATCGACAGATTCTGCGCTTTGGCCTCGGCCAGTTGTGCCGGCGACAGGGTCAGCACACAGCTGAAGACGAAGAACAGCACCATCGCCACCATCAACAGGTGTGCGCGGGACAGGATCTGCGAGCTGCGCTCTTCAGCGTGGACGCCGTAACGACGCTTCTGATCGACCGCAAACGCCGAGATGATCGGCGAGTGGTTGAAGGAGAACACCATCACCGGAATCGCCAGCCACAGCGTGTGCAGCAACGCAGACGGTGCCGGCACCTGCGAAGCCGTGGCGAGAATGCCGCCGTTCCAGTGTGGAATCAGGTAAACGGCGAGGAACAGCAGCGCAACGATAAACGGATACACCATCAGGCTCATCGCCTTGACGATCGCCTGCTCACCGCAACGCACCACGGCCAGCAGACCGAGGATCAGCACGAACGACAGCAGAGCGCGCGGTGGCGGCGTGATGTGCAGTTGATGTTCGAGAAAACTGGCGACCGTGTTGGTCAGACCGACGCTATAGATCAGCAGGATCGGGAAGATCGCGAAAAAGTACAGCAAGGTGATCAGCGCGCCGGCCTTGATGCCGAAATGCTGCTCGACCACTTCAGTGATGTCGGCGCCTTCACGACCGGAAAGCACAAAGCGGGTCAGACCACGGTGCGCGTAGAACGTCATCGGGAAGGCCAGCAGCGCAAGGACCACCAGCGGCCAGAAGCCACCCAGTCCTGCGTTGATCGGCAAAAACAGGGTACCGGCGCCGATGGCCGTCCCAAACAACCCCAACATCCAGGTGGTGTCCTGGCGATTCCAGCTCGAAAGTTCAGCGGGTGCTGCTGCATCAAAGCGTTCTTCGACGCTATTGGCCTGATCATTCATCCGGTCGGATCTCCGCATTCCGGTCACTTGCCACTCGGTCAGACGCGTCGGAAAAAACCGACAGACATGCTCCGGCCGAAACAGGGGCGCGATTCTCCGCGATAAATGAGCAGAAGCAAAGACTTAGCTGAGGAATGGTTGTGCGGAGCAGATCAGTCGAGTGTCGTTTTCGGAAAAATGGCTGTCGTACAAAGACACGCCGAATGTCGTTTTTAGTATGACCGTGCGAGTTCAAGAACACATTTCAGACCAAACGAAGAACCAGGGTTCCGATTGTGATGACGACCAGCGCAAATATTGCCCCCATGGCGAACCTGAATAATTCAGAGCGAATCTCCGCGGGGGACAGTCCTTTCGCCTCTTCAGCGAACTCGGCGTCCTCTCGTCGAAGTCGTTCGACTCTGGCCTTGGGATCTTCTGTGTACATGTTTATTGTCCTTTGCGAAGTCAAGAGATCAATCTGCTATGCAAATCGTTGTTGAGCATCCGATACGCCTGATCGCAAACCATGATGCTTGCAGCGTTTCATTCAAAGCTTGGTCAATATCCCGAATACAGCCGTAATCGCAGTTAGCAGTCCCGTGCCTACGGCCACCGGGTACCAGAACCTTTCTCGCTTGAGTTTGTTTTCCTCAGCCATGAGCTTGCGCCTCTCGACAATGAGCTTGCGGGATTCGTTTTGTAGTCTTTCGAGTTCCAGGTTTTCTCGATCATTCTGAACCATGTGCCTTCCTTGGCGTTTAGCACTGAGTGCCCGGGCTGCTTTGTGCCCTCATGATTTCGCATTCATCAACTGCCCGATAGCGGACGGATCTGTCGAATTCGTAGGCAAAATCCGCGAGTCAGGTAGGCAGCCTCATACAGAGACCTTTCAGAAAACACCTCGCGATCAAGTACCCGTGCCTTTCAATTTGGCCCACATGATCTAGCGTGAAATGAGTCCCCCTGCCCTGCGGAGCCTTCCCATGCCATTGGTTCGCGTCGACATCAGACAAAACCCCGACCCCAACTTCGCCAAACGCATCGGCGAGCAGATCTACGCCGCCCTGCGCAGTTGTATCGATGTGCCCGAGCACGACAACTTTCAGATCCTGACCGAGCACGATGGCCAGCACCTGGTCTACGACCCGCAATACCTGGGGATCCAGCGCAGCGACGGCGTGGTATTCATTCAGATCACCATCAGCGAAGGGCGCACGGTGGAGAAAAAGCAATTGCTGTTCAAAACCATCGCCGAGCGCCTGCACGCGCAGTTGGCGGTGCGCCTGGAAGACGTGTTCATCAATCTGGTCGAGGTAAAAAAAGAGAACTGGTCATTCGGCAATGGCATTGCCCAGTACGTCACCTGACCACGCAATTGACAGCCAGCTACCGGCCGAAGCGATCATCAAACATCACAACGCAACCCTCGGCGCTGCCTTCGCACGAGTAATCGACAGTGCTCATTTCAGGTTTTAAAAGAAACGCTCCTTGAAATTGACGCAACTTCGCTGTCTGCGGTTGCGTCAATCACGAATTTGTAACCTTATCCTCCGTCCTACAACTGCGTGTACTTCTCTAATGTCATCTGCGCTATGAATTACAGAAAACACCAATAAAAAGCCCTTCGCTTATCGATACTTCAGAATACTCCTACAACCAAAAACACCTAATAAAACCACGACGAAATATTACCGAAATCCGAATAACAGTCATTTGTTACAAGCAACTACGCAGCCATTGAACATTCCTCTTTTTCAGGCCTATATTTTTCACGCCCTGAATGACGAAAGACCAATCGCAAACGACCTTCGAAGTTTGATAAAGAGGAAAAAGCATGCAAAAGCGCACGATCACCGGCCTGCTGTTGACCGGACTGCTTTTCACCCCGCTTGCCAGCGCTGATGTCCGCGAGCTGGCTTCTTCGCCGCGATGGCTGACTACCAAGGTCTACATCGATGGCGCTCCTGAAACAGACGTCAAGGCGAAGTATCCCGGCGTCGTAGGTATATCGACCTGGGATCCCGAGAGTAATCGATACGAGTTCTTTTACACCGACACGGGCGAGTCAAAGTACAACAAAGGCGGAGGCGGTTATTTCTTTGTCACCGGTAACCAGAAACAGCACATTCTGGTACCCGATGTCGGTCCGACCAAAACAATTGTCAGGCGCCTGGAAACACTGAACAACAGTGAATTCACTTACTCTCGGGAAGTCCCCCGCGACATGATCGACAACAATCCACTTGTACGTATTCATGTCGTTCACGCGCCGTATACCGGCACCGTAGAAACCAAATCCGCCATCAAACAATAAAACCTGGAGTTCAACATGCAAAAGACAGTCAAAACCCTGCTGATGTCGACGTTGCTGGCCTCCACGGTGTATTGCGCCGGAGTCAGTGCGCAAGCCGCCACCCAACCCGCCACAAATACTGTTGCCACCGCCGACAATGCAATGATGCTGACCGTATTTCTGAAACATGATCAGACCCGCCCGCTGAGCGAACTCAAGGCCCAGCTCACACAACAAGGCTTCTACAAGACCTTCCCCCCTGCCGGGGTCGAAGTGGTGAGCTGGAACATCATGATGGGCATTGGCCAAGTGGTGACCGTACGCTTCCCCGCCTCACGGCTGGCAGAAGTGAACCTTGCCCTGGAAAACACCGCATGGGGCAGTTACCGAACCGAGTTTTATCCAACCTATGATTTCAAGCCGATTGCCCTCGCAGAACAAACCAAAGCCCAAGCAGCCCAATGATGCCGACAGCACACCGGATCACCGGTGTGCTGCCTACCCTTGCTTCTTGCCCGAAGCCGTCCAGAATCAAAGCACCACTGCGCGAATGACAACGATTGCCAAGCCGCTGCGGATTCAGCACTCTGAAACGACTTTCGCGACCGACCCGCCGACGTTCACAGGAGCCGCGCAATGCCCGCAACCGTTCTGGTACTGGTTGAAACCATCAATGACTATTTGCCGATCCTCGAACATCAGGGTTTTCACCTGATCCTCGCCCCCACGCCGGCCGAGCGTGCGCAAGCCATCGCCACTCACGGCAGCCGCATCGACGCGGTGCTGACCCGCGGCCCGCTGGGCCTGACCTCCGATGAAATCACCGCCCTGCCGGCGCTGAAAATCATCACGGTAATCGGCGCCGGTTACGAGCAGGTCGACCTGCAAGCCGCCAGTAACCGTGGCATTACCGTCACCAACGGCGCCGGGGTCAATGCCTCGTCGGTGGCCGACCATGCGATGGCGATGCTGCTGGCGCTGGTCCGGGATATACCCCGTTGTGACGCGGCGGTACGCCGCGGTGAATGGCCGAAGATCATGCGCCCGTCGCTGGCCGGCAAACGCCTGGGGATTCTCGGACTGGGCGCCGTGGGCATGGCGATAGCCAAACGCGCCCACCTTGGCTTCGACATGGAGATCAGCTATCACAGCCGCCAGATGCGCAGCGATGTGCCTTACACATTCTGCTCGACGCCAACCGAACTGGCACGGGCCTCGGATTTCCTGATCATCGCCACGCCTGGCGGCATCGGTACACAGCATCTGGTGACTCGCCCGGTGCTCGATGCGCTTGGGCCGAAAGGCTTTATCGTCAACATCGCCCGCGCCAGTGTGATCGCCACGGCGGATCTGATCACGGCGCTTGAGCAACGCAAAATTGCCGGCGCCGCACTGGATGTGTTCGACCACGAGCCGCAAGTGCCGGATGCGCTGAAAACCCTGAGCAACGTGCTTCTGACGCCACACGTCGCCGGTCTGTCACCGGAAGCCACTCAAGGCACGGTGGAGTTGGTGGGCAAAAATCTCGTGGCGTTTTTTTCGGGCGAACCGGTACTGACGCCCATTGCCTTGCCTCCGAAACTCAACAACCAGCGCGTGCACTGAAGCACACCGGACGACGTGTCGAGCGCTCGTCCCAGCCCTCCTTTTCGGCCACGGCATATCCGCTAAACCTTGGTTCACCGCGACCTTTCGCGCACATTCCCAAAGGTGATTATCGGGCAACACGCTAGCCTATAAGACCGACTCGCGCTTGTGGCGACCCGAGCGCGCTATTAGATTAGCCAATGATGTCTGGCCTCCAAAATAAGCAGAAGGGATAAGCATGGCGCTTACTGACCAGTCCACCCGTATCCGCTCTGGCGAAGAACTCGATGCCAGCCTGATCGATCCGTACCTCAAGGCGCACATTCCCGGCCTGAGCGGCACACCTGCGATCAGCCAGTTTCCTGGCGGTGCGTCGAACCTGACCTACCTGCTGGAATACCCGGAACAGGAATTCGTCCTGCGCCGTCCGCCGTTCGGCCACAAGGCCAAGTCCGCCCACGACATGGGCCGTGAATTCCGCATCCTCAATCAATTGCGCGACGGTTTTCCGTATTGCCCGAAAGCCTACGTGCACTGCACCGACGAATCGGTGATCGGCGCCGAGTTCTACGTCATGGAACGAGTCAAAGGGATCATCCTGCGCTCGGAGCTGCCGCCGGAGCTGGGCCTTGATTCGGCAAAGACCGAAGCCCTGTGCAAAAGCTTTATCGAGCGCTTCGTCGAACTGCACCGCGTCGACTACAACGCCTGCGGCCTGGGCGATCTGGGCAAACCGGAAGGCTACGTCGCCCGTCAGATCAAAGGCTGGAGCGAGCGCTACGAAAAAGCCCTGACCCCGGATGCGCCGCATTGGGAAGCAGTGAAAGCCTGGCTCAACGACAAGATGCCGGCCGACCACCCGACCTCAAGTATCGTCCACAACGACTACCGCTTCGACAACGTCATCCTCGACCCGCACAACCCGATGCAGATCATTGGCGTGCTCGACTGGGAACTGACCACCCTCGGCGATCCGTTAATGGATCTGGGCAACACCCTTGCCTATTGGATTCAGGCGGACGATCCGGCGCCGGTGCAACTGATGCGCCGCCAGCCAAGCCACGCGCCGGGCATGCTCACCCGCCGCGAGTTCGTCGATTACTACGCCGAACGTTCGGGCATCCAGATCGACAATTTCGACTTTTACTACACCTACGGCCTGTTCCGTCTGGCCGGCATCGTGCAGCAGATCTACTACCGCTTCTACCACGGCCAGACCCAGGACAAACGCTTCGCGCAGTTCATTCACATGAACAAACTGCTGGAGCAGATGAGCTTGCAGGTCATTGCGAAATCGAGCCTCTGACGGCCCACACCCAGGAACCCTTATGTCCAAGACTCAGTTGTTCGACCTCGACGGTAAAATTGCTTTCGTTTCCGGCGCCAGCCGTGGCATCGGTGAAGCCATCGCTAAACTGCTGGCCCAGCAAGGCGCCCATGTGATCGTGTCGAGCCGCAAGCTCGACGGCTGCCAGCACGTCGCCGACGCGATCATCGCCGCCGGCGGCAAAGCCACGGCCGTGGCCTGCCACATCGGTGAAATGGAACAGATCAGCCAGGTGTTCGCCGGGATCAAGGAACAGTTCGGCCGCCTCGATATTCTGGTCAACAACGCCGCGACCAACCCGCAATTCTGCAATGTGCTGGACACCGATCTGAGTGCGTTCCAGAAAACCGTTGACGTGAACATCCGTGGCTACTTCTTCATGTCGGTCGAAGCCGGCAAGCTGATGCGCGAAAACGGTGGCGGCAGCATCATCAACGTCGCGTCGATCAACGGCATTTCGCCGGGGATCTTCCAGGGCATCTACTCGGTGACCAAAGCGGCGGTGATCAACATGACCAAGGTCTTCGCCAAGGAGTGCGCGCAGTTCGGCATCCGCTGCAACGCGCTGCTGCCGGGTTTGACCGACACCAAATTTGCCTCGGCACTGGTGAAGAATGATGCGATTCTCAAGCAAGCGCTGACGCAGATCCCGCTCAAGCGTGTGGCTGATCCAAGCGAAATGGCCGGTGCGGTGCTGTACCTGGCGAGCGATGCGTCGAGCTACACCACCGGGGTTGCGCTGAATGTGGACGGTGGGTTTCTGTCCTGATTCGACTCGGGACTTGAACTGATCTTGTCCCTGTAGGAGCTGCCGAAGGCTGCGATCTTTTGATCTTATTTGTAAAAAAATCAAAATCAAAAGATCGCAGCCTTCCGCAGCGCCTACAGGTTTTTGTGTATCAGGCAATGACTTTCGGTAACTGCCAACCGAAATGCACCGACAGCAAACGCAACAGCAAACACGCCGCCCCCGCCAGCAACGCCGCCGCTACCGGTGAAACGCCCAGCCTGCGGCCGATGATCAACACCGCCGCACCGACAAACGCCGAACTCGCATACAAATCCGCCTGCAACACCACCGGTATCCGCGCCAGCACAATGTCGCGTATCACCCCGCCACCGACGCCGGTAATGGTGCCCATCAGCATCGCCACAAACGGCGTAATCGCGAAATTCAACGCTTTCTGCGCACCGGCCACAGCAAACAGCGCCAAGCCTGCAGCGTCCAGCACAATCAAGGTTGAACCGGACCAGCCCAGCACCTGCTCATGAAAGGCAAACGCCAGCCCGCCCATGAAAAACGCCAGTGCCGGGTAGCGCCAATCGGCCACGGCATTGGGTGGCGTCGCACCGATCAACAAGTCACGAGTCACCCCGCCACCGAGGGCGACGATAAACGCAATCACCATCACACCGAGCAAGTCGAGCTGACTGCGCATCGCCGCAATAGCGCCTTCCACGGCAAACACCGCAGTGCCGGCCAGGTCGGCTACCAGCACAATCCGCTCAACCCGGGACTGCCGCCCCGCCGGCGCTATTGCGTGACGCAACGGGTGGTCGTGATGTGTCGAGTAACCTGCCCGTCGGCGTACACGTCACCGGCGACCTCAGTGTTTTCGAGCACCTGACACGTACGCTCCGGCGGTGGCGGCGGCGCTGCCGGTGGAGGGGGTGGAGGACTGGCGCAACCCGCCAACAACACTGTAAAGAAAGCCAACGGCAACACGCGTTTCCCAAGATTGTTCATAGGACGACCCGCGACAAATGGAAGAGCAACTCCCGCGACCGAACCGACCACGGAAGACCTGACCACTCATTCTTTATAGCCGAGCCCCCCGCAAGCGCCAGTGAATCGGCCGGATCGGGAGGAAGTGGCTGTCGATTTTGCGTTCGGATTCGAGAGGATTGCCAAATTGAAATGTGCTTTGCCTGATAGAGCCTCATCGCGAGCAGGCTCACTCCTACAATTGAACAGAGTACATCTGGCAGAGATTGGTCGGCTGTCAGGCCGCCTTCGCGAGCAGGCTCGCTCCTACAATTGAACAGAGTACATCTGGCAGAGATTGGTCGGCTGTCAGGCCGCCTTCGCGAGCAGGCTCGCTCCTACAATTGAACAGAGTACATCTGGCAGAGATTGGTCGGCTGTCAGGCCGCCTTCGCGAGCAGGCTCGCTCCTACAATTGAACAGAGTACATCTGGCAGAGATTGGTCGGCTGTCAGGCCGCCTTCGCGAGCAGGCTCGCTCCTACAATTGAACAGAGTACATCTGGCAGAGATTGGTCGGCTTCAGGCCGCCTTCGCGAGCAGGCTCGCTCCTACAATTGAACAGAGTACATCTGGCAGAGATTGGTCGGCTTCAGGCCGCCTTCGCGAGCAGGCTCGCTCCTACAATTGAACAGAGTACATCTGGCAGAGATTGGTCGGCTGTCAGACCGCCTTCGCGAGCAGGCTCGCTCCTACAATTGAACAGAGTACATCTGGCAGAGATTGGTCGGCTTCAGGCCGCCTTCGCGAGCAGGCTCGCTCCTACAATTGAACAGAGTACATCTGGCAGAGATTGGTCGGCTGTCAGGCCGCCTTCGCGAGCAAGCTCGCTCCCACAGAACAGCCAAAGCAAAACAGCACAAATCGCGCATCGCTTGTGCTTCTCACCACTCAACAGGATGAGCGTTAGCTCGGCTGCAGCTCTTGATCTTGCCGTGCTGGCCCCTTCGGCAGGCTGAGTGGAGGGATTGATCCGGGGGTGGGAGCGCAGCGACCGTTTGGCGAAGCCAAACACAGCGAGAGGAGGTGCAGCGAAGCAAACCGTAGGCGCTGCCCCCGGATCGATCCCGGAGCGAAGGAACCCCGAGCTTTAGCGAGTGGGCCGAACGCCGGGGCCCAGCGTTTTGGTTACTTTTGGGCGTCTGCAAAAGTGACCCGCTGTAAGAGCGGAACCGCCAGCCGCAGCACCCAAATAAACGGATATACACCCACCCCCCAAGAGCATGGTCGGCCCAAAGGCCGCCAAGCCTAAAAGCCCTAAGCCAAATCAGGATCCCGAAAAGAACGCAAAGTGTTGCTCTCCAACTCATACCGCAATTCTTCAATCAAAGCCTCAACCGACTCCGGCGTCCGTAGCGCATCAAGCTTCAACCCACTGATCACCAGATCCACCTGCCCCGACACCGGGTGATAAAGCTTCACCGTCAGCGAATGATCGCCATCCACCAGACACTCACACGCCAGCGGCGAAAAACTGCGTTCAAGCTGCGTGCGCAACTGCGCAAGATTCATCATCAGACTGTTCCTATAACGACTGCGAAGGGCCGCGATCCCGAGCCAGAAAAAACTCGTATCGCACCCCGCCAGACTAAGAACAGCCGTCGACCGCCAACACCTCAATATGCACCTGATGAACTAGTGCATTTGCACCTCAGCGCTGGCCCTTGGCGCCCCACTCCCCGGAAAACAATCCACGCTCGCGCGCCCAGACAATCGCCTCGCTGCGACTGTGCACATCGAGCTTGGAATACACCGTGGCGACATGATTACGCACCGTGTTCGGCGCCAGTTTCAGCCGCGCCGCGATCTCCTTGTCCGCCAGCCCTTCGCAGATCAACCCCAGCACATCGCGCTCACGCGCCGTCAGATCGGTGAACGAAACGCTAGGCAGTTGCGGCGAGTTGACCTTTTTCACATTGGCCAGTTTCTCGATCAACGTACGACTGAACCAGGAAGCATCTTTCATCACCTCCTCAATCGCCGCCACCAACTCAAGCTCGGTACGCTTGCGCTCGGTGATGTCCATCAACACCAGCAAATAACACGGTGTGTCCTGAATATTCACGGTGTCAGCGGACAGCGCGCACTCGAGCAGATCCGCATCTTTCTTGCGCACCCGCACATCCACCCGATCCACCCGCCCGTTTTTCGCCAGCGCCGCCAGCAACCGCGTGCGCGCGCCGCTGTCATCGATAAAGTCCAGCTGCGGCACGGTTTTGCCGAGCACGTCGTCGCTGTCATAAGCCAGGGTTTCGAGGAACGCCTGATTGACGTCGATCACCTGCTGTTCGTCGGCACTGCAAATCAGGATCGGCACCGGCGTCAGGCGAAACGCCTTGGCAAAACGCTCCTCACTCTGACGCAGCGCCACCTCGGCCTTGTGCCGCAGCTCCATGTCGACAAAGGAGAACAGCATGCAATCCTCATCGTTGAGCGTAAGCGGCTGGCCGGCCACGATCACCTGCTTGCTGCTGCCATCGGGCAGGCGCAGCTCGGCTTGCATCTGCGGGATGGTCGCAACGTCACGCAGGCGCTGAATAGCCAGGTCGCGGTGTTCGGCCTGCTCGAAAATGTCGATTTCATAAGAGGTCGTGCCAATCACCTGCTCACGGGTGTACCCGGTCATTTCCAGAAACCCCGGATTGACCTTGATGTAACGCAGATCACTGAGCCGGCAGATCACCGCCGGTGCCGGGTTGGCATTAAACGTCCTTTCGAAGCGCTGCTCGGCGTTGGCCCAATCGGTGACATCGCTCATGATCAGCACCAGCGACTCGGGCTGCCCTTCGCGGTCCGTGAGAATCATACTGCGTACGCTGTGCACCCAGATGCGTTCCGGGTCGTCGCTCGGCGACACTTCGATCAGTACGTCATTGAAACTCTCACAGCGCGCTACTCGGCTGATCGGGTAGTTTTCGGCGGTGATCGAGTGATTATTGCGATAGCGCAGGTTGAATTTCTTGGCGTATTCGTCGGCATTGTGGCCCAGATCGGTGATCCGCTTGACACCGTGCATGGCCAGCGCGGCTTCGTTGGCCCAGAGAATGCTCTGATCCAGCTCCAACAGGATCACCCCGTCGGACAGCCCGGCGATGATCTGCTGCAACTGGCGGCGGTTGGTTTCGGTGGTCAGGACTTCCTGGCTCATTGGATCTCCACAAGTGATACGCCCATGTGAAGAGTACGACCGCAGCCACCTCTGATCGTGCCGAGCATAAATGTTCGCAACGGCACAAATCCCTTTGTAGGCCTTCGCCTGCTCGCGATAGCGGTGTGTCAGCCAGCAGATCCGTTGAATGACACATCACTATCGCGAGCAGGCGAAGGCCTACAGGGGATTGGATTTCAGTTCGAATTTTGCGTCTTGAGTTCCCGGAGGGTGTCGAGAAACAGCTTGAGCACCGGCGAAGCATCATCCGCCCGATAAGTGGCATACAGCGGCACCTCCGGCAACGCCGGGGTCAGGCGCCGGAACACCAACCCCGCCGGGGCCAGTTGCTCAATGGACGCCGGCAACAGCGCCACGCCAAACCCGGCGCGCACCAGACTCAGCAAGGT
The DNA here is from genome assembly GCF_024748675.1 of Pseudomonas sp. B21-041. Lineage (NCBI taxonomy): Bacteria > Pseudomonadati > Pseudomonadota > Gammaproteobacteria > Pseudomonadales > Pseudomonadaceae > Pseudomonas > Pseudomonas sp. B21-041. The sequence continues at coordinate 2,472,476 of NZ_CP087175.1, read as the reverse complement.
CTGCACCTCGATCACTTGTTGACGAATCTGCGGCGTGAACCCGGCCTGAATGCAGCACTGAAACAGAAAATGAGCGAACCGCGACTGTTTCAATTCCAGCGCCACAAACGGCTCCTGCGCCAGATCCGCCGGCGCCAGCACCTCGCGGTCAGCCAACGGGTGATCCGCCGGCATCACCACATGGATCGGCTCATAGATCAGCAATTCATTGCGCAACAGCGGATCGTCATAGCCGACGCGAAACACACAAGCGTCGATGCGTTTCTCCTTCAACGCCTTGACCTGCGCCGCCGGGGTCATTTCATGCAAACGCCAGTTGACCTGCGGATAACGCTCGCGAAACAGGTGCAAGGCCTTGGGCAGCACGCCGACCATCACCGAACTGATCATGCCGATTTCCAGCTCACCAAGTTGTCCGCGCCCGGTCTGCCGCGTCAGGTCCAGCGCCCGCTCAAGTTGTTCAAACACCAGCGGCGCCTGCTCCTTGAGCATCTGCCCCGCCGCCGTGAGTTCGACCCGATGATGGCTGCGCTCGAACAACGGCGTACCGAGTTCTTCCTCCAGCAAACGAATCTGCTGGCTCAGCGGCGGCTGGCAGATATGCAGGCGCTCGGCGGCGCGACCGAAGTGCAGCTCATCGGCCAACGTCATGAAATACCGCAGCAGACGCAAGTCCATGGCGGCTTACCCCAGACTCAGCGGCGTCGAACGCTGGCGTACGCCGGTCAGCGCGAACAAGGCATTGGCGATGGCCGGCACTACCGAAGGGCTGCCCAACTCGCCGACGCCACCGGGCTTACTCGGCTCGCCATTCAACACGACGATGTCGGTGGCCGGCATGTCGGACATGCGCATCACCCGATAATCGTGGAAATTGCTCTGCACCACCCGGCCCTGTTTGATGTCGAGCCGATCGAACAACGCATGGCCAAGTCCCCACATCAGACCCCCGTAGATCTGCTCCTCGACACCGCCCGGCGAAACCGCCAGACCGCAATCGACCACACAGGTGAGCTTCTCGACCTGGGCCTTGCCATCAACCGTTGCCAGTCGCGCGACCACCGCAATAAAACTGGTGTAACCCTGATTGGTCGCGATCCCCAGCGCCGTGTCCGGCGGCAACGGTTTGCCCCAACCGGCGCGCTCGGCAGCCTGCTTGAGCACGGCCACATGCCGTGGCCGCTCCTGCATATTGGCCAACCGGAATGCCAATGGATCTTCGCCTGCGGCGTGGGCCAGTTCATCCATGAAGCTTTCCACGGCGAACACGTTGGGGATGAAGCTCACCGAGCGATACCAGCCACTGGGCACGTGGCTTTCATGCTTGACCCAGTTCAGCTCCAGGTGCGGCGGACGGTAAGCGAAGTCCCACGCGGTGATCGCCTCGGTGGTGCTGTAATCCATATGGTCCGGCCGTTCGAAGTAACCCGGTTCCCACTGCTCCGGCGAGGCCGGCGACACCGCGTGCAGTTGCAGCGCGGTGAGTTTGCCCTGGGCGTCGAGCGCGCCTTTGACTCGATGCAAGGTCGCTGGGTGATTGAACAGCGCGTGCATTTCGTCCTCGCGACTGTTGAGCAGTTTCACCGGCACGCCGGTTTTCTGCGCCAGATACGCGACTTCGAACAACCAGTACTTAGCCTCCCGCGCGCCGAAACTGCCGCCGGAGACCAATTCATGAATGGTCACGTTGGCCTTGTCGATGCCGCACACGGTTTGCGCCGCTTCCAGTGCCGAGGACGGCACCTGCACACCGCCCCAGTAAGTGATCGCTTTGTCCTTGACGTGTGCGGTGATGCAGATCGGTTCCAGCGGGTTTTGCACCTTGTAGGGCATGGTGTAATCGGCTTCGATCAGCTTCGCCGCGCCTGACCATTGCCCGGTGACATCACCCTGGGCCATGGCTTTGACGGTTTGTGCTTGCGGGTCGCCGATGGCCTTGGCTTGCGCGCTGGACAGTTGCTCGCTGTCGAACCCGGCCAACGGCGAATCGCTCCACTTGATCGCCAGCAGATTGCGCCCCTGCTGCGCGGCCCAGAACGTATCCGCCAACACAGCGACGCCTTCCTGATTGCCGCCGAGCACATCAGGGCGCCCCGCAATCGCCAGCACTTTGCGCACGCCCGGCACCTGCAATGCGGCCGCTGAGTCGACGCTGAGCACTGTCGATCCAACCACCGGCGCGCGCTGAATCACGGCGACCAGCATGTCTGGCAGTTGCACGTCGATGCTGTACTTGAATTGCCCGCAGACCTTGGCTGCCGCATCACGTTTGTGGCGCAGTTTGCCGATGTATTTGAACTGCGCCGGATCCTTCAGCTTGACGTTTGTCGGGGCTGGCAGATTCGCCGCGACGCCGACCAGTTCGCCGTAACCGAGGCTTCGTTTGTTCGCAATGTGAACGACCCGACCTTCTTCCGTGGTGCAACTGTCAGGGCTGACTTTCCACTGCTTGGCGGCTGCCGTGATCAGTAGCGCCCGCGCCATGGCACCGGCCATGCGCAGGCGCTCGTATTCCAGGGAAACACTGGTGCTGCCGCCAGTGGAAAAGACCTTCCAGACCGGATGAATGTAGGTCTCGAAGAACGGATCTTCCGGGGTGATGACCTGCACGGTCATCGGATTGACGTCCAGTTCTTCCGCCACGCACGCGGCCAGCGCTGTTTGCGTGCCGGTGCCGGAATCGTGCTTGTGCACCACCAGTTTCACCGTGCCGTCGGGAAAGATGCGCACCCAGGCATTCGGCTCGAATTCACTCGCCGGTGCTGGCGCTTTTGGGTCAGTAGCCGCCATGCCACTCGGCAGATAAAGGGCAATCGCCAGGCCCGAAGCAACCGTCGCCGCTTGCTTGAGAAACACTCGGCGCGGCAATTCTGTGCGACTGTCGTCGATAAGGCTCATCACGCCTCCTTCGGCGCATTCGCCGCGCGTTTGATCGCTTTGCTGATGCGCCCGTAAGTGCCGCAGCGGCAGATATTCCCGGACATCGCATTGCGGATCGAGTCATCGGTCACCGCCGCACCGGTGTTGAGCAACGCGGCGGCGGACATGATCTGCCCGGATTGACAGTAACCGCATTGCGGCACATCTTCGGCGATCCAGGCCAATTGCAACGGGTGGTTTTGCGTCGGTGACAAGCCTTCGATGGTGGTGATGCGGTGGCCCGCGACGGCGGCCGCCGGCAATTGGCAGGAACGCACCGCGACGCCGTCCAGGTGCACGGTGCAGGCACCGCACAGGCCCATGCCGCAACCGAACTTGGTGCCGGTGAGTTTCAGTTGATCACGCAGTACCCATAACAAGGGCATGGAGGAGGACGCTTCATCCAGCTCGCGTCGTTCGCCGTTAACCGTGAATGCAATCATTGTCAGGCTCCAAAAGAGCGGCCCGTCTTTGTGCGGGCCTGGTGACCGATTATTGGAACCCCGGGCAAAACGCGGCCAGCGACGATTTCTGCCAACCGCTGTAAGCAGGACTAACAACATGTACAAGCGATACCCGTCGGTGCAGTCCATGAGCGCGTTTATCCACGCGGCGCGCAGCGGCAGTTTCTCCAGTGCTGCGCGCAAGCTCGACCTCACGCACAGTGCGATCAGTCAGCAGATCCGCGCGCTGGAAGATTTCATCGGCCAGCCGCTGTTCGTGCGTGAAGGTGGCGGCAGCAATCTGACCGACGCCGGGCAGTTGTTTGCCAGTGTGCTGTCGGACGGTCTGGCGCAGATTGATCGGGCGATTTCGTCGGTGAAAAACCGCAGCATGGCGCAACGTTTGACCCTGGATGTCGACAGTGAACTGGCACAGAGCTGGCTCAATCCGCGCCTGCCGCAGCTGCTCGATGAGCTGCCGGATTACGAGGTGACGCTGCTGTCGATGCCGCGCAGTGATCGCAGTACGTTTGAGCGAGTGGATCTGGCGTTGCGTTATGGCTATGGCGATTGGGACGACTGCGAGATGACGCAGATTTGTGGCGATCGGGTGTTGGCGGTGGCTTCGCCCGAATTGCTGGAACGCTATGGTTTGCAGGCGCCGTTGAGTCCCGCGCAGATTCTTCAATTGCCTTTGTTGGGGTATACGCGGCGCTCGTGGATTCCATGGCTGGATGCCGCTGGGATGACACCGACCGAACCGTCGACGCGGGTGATTTTTGATAATGCGGCGAATTTGATTGCGGCGGCTGAGGCTGGCGTTGGTGCGGGGTTGGTGCGTGGATTACTGGCGGCTGATGCGTTGCGCAGTGGGCGATTGGTGGCGTTGAACGAGGCGCAGATTGCGGCGCATTACAACCTTTATGCGGTGTGGCCGCATGGGCAGGCCGAACGTGTGGCGCCGGTGGTTGAGGTGATCAAACAGTTGGCTTTGCGTACGCTTGAAATCCAGCCCTCACCCTAGCCCTCCCGAAACGTCGGACCGCCCAGAGGTAGAGGGGACTGATTGGGGGATATTGACGAATTACGCCGACTTGAAAGATCAGCCTTGAATCCATAATCGACTCGATCTTTCAGGTCGATGCATCGCGAAAAACACCTCGGTCGGCCCCCTCTCCCTACGGGCGGTCCGACGTTTCGGGAGGGCTGGGGTGAGGGTAGCTCTTGATCTGCCCATATCGCCCAAGTATCACCACCGCGCCCAATTAATATTGTACGAACCCAACCCCGCCTTCCAATACTCGCCCTCAGCAACCACCCACCCGGGCCGGATGCGAACAGGCGAGGGAATGCGCGTGTCTTGCGCATAGCAACGGCCGATTGCCCGGGACGTGGATGCCGAGAGCCGCAAGGCTCCCTTCCCCCGCTATCAGGAGATCGACTGCAATGATCATCGATATCAGCTGCTATCCCACGGATCTCGTGGACCTCGCCTGGAGGCATGACGGTGACCCGTTCACCGGCGAGCGTCTGCTGGAGATGATGGATGGCCCGTACATGGTCAACGGCAAGCCGCGCCGTATCGACAAAGCCTTCATCCAGCCACCGCAGGGCAACACGATTTACACCTGGACCGACGGCGAACTCTCGGGCCGCGAATCCATCGACGCCTACATGGCCTACACCCTGAAAATGGTCCAGACCTACCCGGACCGCTTCATCGGCTGCTTCGTCTACAACCCGCGCTGCGGCGTGGAAAACGGCGTCGAGGCGATCGAGCGCTACGTCAAGGAACACGGCTTCAAGATGGTCCAGATGCAGGCCAACATGCATGCCTACCGGCCTGACCGTGCACTTGACTGGGTGCGCCCATGCTTCGAGAAATGCGCCGAGCTGGGCATTCCGGTCAAGCTGCACACGGGCGACGGGCCGTACAGCATCCCGTCGGAATGGGTGCCAATGATCAAGGAGTTTCCCAACGTCGATTTCATCATGGCCCACTTCGGCGTGCAGACCGGCGGCGTCTATGTGTTCGAACCGATGCAATGGGCGATGGAGTTGCCCAACGTCTACTGCGAATCCGGCTGGTGCCTGCAATCGCGGATCGTCGAATTCGCCAAGGTCTTGCCGACGCACAAGATCCTCTTCGGCACCGACACCCCGCCGAACGAACCGGGCATGTGGCTGCGCCTGCTCGAAGTGCTTTGCCACGAGCCGCCGCAAGGCCTGAACCTCGACGAGGACACCCTCGAAGAGTATCTGGGCAACAACACCGCGCGGATGATCGGCCTTGAGCCAACCCCGCCACCGCGTTCCGTTTCCGAAGCAGAGGCGCAACTCAAGCGTCCCGTCACCACTCAACTGGCCAGGAGCTGAACCGATGATCATCGACACCCATCTGCACCCCACCAATCTGGTCGACGAGGCCTGGCGCCACACCGGCGAACCGTTCACCGGTGAGCGCATGCTCAAGTTGATGGACGGCCCGTACATGATCAACGGCAAACCGCGCCGCATCGACATGGGTTTCATCCAGCCGCCACCGGGCAACACCGGTTATCGCGACGGCAACCGCCGGGGCCGCGAGGGCGTGCGGGACTACATGTCCTACGTCGCTGAACTCTGCGTGAAGTACCCAGATCGCTTCATCGGCAACTTCAATTTCAACCCGCGCTGGGGACCGGAAAACGGTGCGGCGGAGCTGGAATTCCACATCAAGGAATACGGCTTCAAGATGCTCAAGCTGCACGCCAACATGCACGGCTATCGCCCGGATCGCGCACTCGACTGGTTGCGCCCGGCGATGAAGGTTTGCGCCAAGTACAACATCGTTGTGCTGATCCACACTGGCGACGGCCCGTACACGATTCCGACGATGTTCTACCCGATCATCCGCGAGTTCCCGATGGTCAATTTCATCATCGGCCACTTCGGCATCCAGACCGGCGGCAACTACTCGTTCGAGGCGTTCTGGATGGCCATGGACACGCCGAACGTGTACTGCGAATCGGGCTGGTGCTTCCAGTCGCGGATCGTCGAATTCGCCAAGGAACTGCCGCGCAACAAGATCGTGTTCGGTACGGATTCGCCGCCGAACGAACCGGGTATGTGGCTGCGCGAACTTGAGGTGTTGTGCTCACCGGCGCCGCAGGGTTTGGGCATCAATGAGGATCATCTCGAGGACTACTTGGGCAACAACATCGCCCGGTTGTGCGGGATCGAACCGACGCCACCGCCCAAGGATCTGGTCGAGGCCGACATACGCCTGACCACCACGTACTTGTAGCCACACACATATCCCACTGTAGGAGTGAGCCTGCTCGCGATAGCGGAGTGTCATTTAGCGGTGATAGTGACTGATACACCGCTATCGCGAGCAGGCTCACCCCTACAGGGGATCAGTGTTCAACCCAGGCACACAGCGACTTTACAGGCACGAAGATGACCCGGCGTTCGTTCGACCGGCAGGCCAACGGCTGGCCGCGCGATCGCCCTCTCACCCCTGCGTGCCTGCTTTTTACGAGGTGACACCATGACCCGTTCGACGCTCGGCGATTCTCAGGACTTTCACGTGTTCATCGACGCCTATCGCCGTGAGTACCCGGACGATGTGCTGACTGTCACCCCAGCGATTTCCGCCGATCAGGACGTCACCGCCCTGGTCGATGCCCTCGCCGCCCAAGGCCGCGATCCACTGCTGATCTGCGAACACGTCGGCAACCTCGGTGTGCCGGTGGCGACCAATCTGTTTGCATCCCGTACCCGCATTGCCCGGCTGTTCGGCGTCACTGCGGCGCAACTGCACGAAACCTTCCAGACCCGCGCCAACCAGCCCATCGCACCACGCTATGTGGAGAGCGGTCCGATCCTCGATGAGGTCTTCGAAGGCGAAGCGCTGGACCTGGCGCTGCTGCCGATGCTCAAGCATTTCGCCAGCGATCGCGGCCCATACATCACTAACGCAATCATCATCGCCGAAGACCCGCTGACCGGCATCGCCAACATGAGCTATCACCGCTCGATGCGCCACGCCCGCCAAGCGCTTGCGACCAGTCTGCATTCACGCGGGCACCTGTGGCGAATGTTGCAGACCGCTCGCGAGCGTGGCGAAGAGTTGCGCGTGGCAATGGTCGTCGGTGCGCATCCGTTGTTCATGCTCGCCGCTGCTGCGCGCTTGCCTTATGGCGCCGATGAGCGTGCCGTCGCTGGCGGGCTGTTCGGCGCGCCGCTGGAACTGGTGAAAACCCCACGCTACGGCATCGGTGTGCCGGCGTATGCCGAGTTTGTTCTGGAAGGCGCGATTGACCCGGCGGCGTATGCCGAGGAAGGTCCGTTCGGTGAATTCAGCGGTTACTCCTCGGATCGTTCGACCAACAACGTGCTGCGCGTGGATACGCTGTTAAAGCGCAAAGACGCTTGGCTGGTCGACGTCATGGGCGGCCGCTACGCCGAACACCTGACCCTTGCCCGCCTGCCGCGCGAAGCGGAAATGAGCGAGAAGCTGAAAGCGCGGTTCCCCGCGGTCACTGCCGTGCATTACCCCAATTCCGGCACGCATTTTCACTGCTACGTCGCGCTGGACCAAAGCCGTGACGGCGAGGCGCGGCAGATCATGCTGGCGCTGCTCGGCTGGGATCCGTACCTGAAAACAGTGATCGCAGTGGACAGCGATATCGACATCAGCGATGACAGCCAGGTGTTGTGGGCACTGGCCACGCACTTCCAGCCGCACCTGGATATTTTCACTATTGATGGTTTGCCGGGCAGTCCGCTCGATCCTTCATCGTCGGTCAATGGCACCACGTCGCGGATGGGCCTGGATGCCACACGCGGTTCGGGTTTTGACGGGATCAAGGCGCAGCTCGATCAGGAAGTTCTGGAGCGCGCGCGGGTTTTGCTCAAAGGTCTGCAATCGTGAACCGGCAACGGCTGGTGGTCGGCATCAGCGGTGCGTCCGGGTTTATCTATGGCGTGCGACTCCTGCAATTGCTCGCCGAGTTGAACATCGAAAGTCACCTGATCGTCAGCCGCGCCGCGCTGCTGACCATGGCCCACGAAACCGACTACAAACTCGCCGACGTGACTGCGCTGGCCAGTCATTACCACCGCGCCGATGACGTCGCCGCCGGGATCGCCAGCGGATCGTTTCGCTGCCTCGGGATGGTGGTTGCGCCGTGCTCGATGAGGACGTTGGCGGAGATTGCCACCGGCACGTCCTCGGGGCTGATCGGTCGTGCCGCTGACGTCACGCTGAAGGAGCGCCGCACGCTGGTGTTGATGGCCCGGGAAACGCCGCTGACCCTCGCCCATTTGCGCAACATGACCGCCGTCACCGAGATGGGCGGGATCATCGCCCCGCCGGTGCCCGCCTTCTACGCCCGCCCGGAGAACCTGGCGCAAATGGTCGACCACAGCCTCGGCCGCGTGCTCGACCTGTTTGGTCTCGATGCGGGCGTTGCCACCCGCTGGCAAGAACACCAAAAACCCTGTGGGAGCGAGCTTGCTCGCGAATGCGATGGATCAGTCGCCATCACTGCTAAATGACACACCGCCTTCGCGAGCAGGCTCGCTCCCACAATGAAGCAGCATCACCCGAATTCAGTGTGCACCGGTCAATCAAAGGAGCCTCACCATGAACACCCCATTCAACGCCCCAACCCGCAACACGAAAATCCCCGTGACCATCCTCACCGGCTTCCTCGGCGCGGGTAAAACCACCCTGCTCAATTACATCCTCAAGGAAAACCACGGCCGCAAGATCGCCGTGATCGAAAACGAGTTCGGCGAAGTCGGTATCGACGGCGACCTCGTCCTCAGCTCCGAGACCGAAGAAATCTACGAGATGGTCAACGGCTGCGTGTGCTGCACTGCCGAGGTTCGTGAGGACCTGGTGCGCATCGTCCGCGAACTGGTGGCGCGGCCGGTGCGCCTCGATCACATCCTCATCGAAACCAGTGGCCTGGCCGATCCGTATCCGGTGGCACAGAGCTTCTTCATCAATGACCCGATCGCCGAAGAAGTCGAACTCGACGCGATCGTAACCATGGTCGACGCCAAACACATCGCTCAGCATCTGGAGGATCTGCAACTCGATGGCGTCGACAATCAGGCGGTGGATCAGATTGTCTGCGCCGACCGGATCGTCATCAACAAGGTCGATCTGGTCAGCAGCGACGAGGTGGACGTTCTGCGCGGCAAGATCCGTGGCTTGAACGCCACAGCGGATCTGGTGACCTCGACCCATGCGCAAATCGACCTGACGAAAATCCTCGGCATCGGCGCATTCGAATGCACGCAGAAGCTCATGGAAATCGGTGCTGAACCTGAGCACCACGACCACCACGATCATCATCACGAAGCGCCCGATCACGAACACGATCCAAGCGTGTCATCGGTGGGCATCGCCGTGGACGGCGAGGTCAATCTGATGGCGTTCCACCGCTGGATCAGCGGACTGCGCTCTTCCCAGGCCGACAACCTGTACCGCATGAAAGGTGTGCTCGCCGTCGCCAACGAAGATCAGCGCTACGTGCTGCAAGGCGTGCACAGCCTGGTGGAATTCCGCGCCTCGACCGCGTGGGGCACGGAGCCCCGCTCGAGCAAGATCGTATTCATCGGCCGCGACCTCGACCGCGCGGCGCTGAACCAGGGCTTCGCCGCCTGCCTAGCAGGCTGAAACAAGGCATCGGAGCCGGTGGATGGCGGCTTCGGGCACATGTGTACGAATGACTGATGCCAGTTTTTTACACAACACAAAACTTGTGGGAGCTGGCTTGCCAGCGATAGCGGACTGTCAGTTTATAAAAATGATGACTGCTAAATCGCCATCGCTGGCAAGCCAGCTCCCACAGGGTTCCACTGTGTTCTTGAGCTGATCGGCATCAGACGAATACCCCTCTCTACCGCATAAAAACAGCCAGAGGTGTTTCCCCATGTCGTCAGCCCCATCTCCAACGCAATCCGCCGCCACCGTGCATCCCGTCGACCGCATTTTACCGGTGCGACAGATGCTCACCCTCGGCCTGCAACACATGGCCGTGTCGTACATCGGCGCCATTGCCGTGCCGTTGATTGTCGCCAGTGCCTTGAAAATGTCCCATGCCGACACGGTGGTGCTGATCAGCACCACGCTGTTCTGTTCAGGCATTGCCACCCTGTTGCAAACCGTCGGTTTCTGGAAATTCGGCGTGCGCCTGCCAATTCTGCAAGGCGTGGCGTTCAGTAGCGTCGGCCCCGTGATCGCCATCGGCAGCAACCCGGAGGTGGGCTTTGCCGGGGTCTGCGGGGCGGTGATCGGCGCGGGGATTTTCACCATGCTGATAGCGCCGTTCGTGGGTCGATTGCGGCGATTTTTTCCGCCGGTGGTGACCGGTTGCATCGTCACCGTGATCGGCTTGCAGCTGTTCCCGATTGCCTATGAATGGGTCGGAGGTGGGCGCAACGCGAGCAACTTCGGCGCCCCGGCGTTTCTCGGTGTGGCGGTGGTGGTGTTGCTGACGATTCTGCTGGTCAACCGCTACGGCAGCCCGCTACTGCGCAACATGGCGGTGTTGATCGGCATGCTGATCGGTGCAGGCCTCGCGTATGGCCTCGGCATGGGCAGCTTTCACAGCGTCGAAGAGGCGCCGTGGCTAACCGTTCCCTATCCGTTCTATTTCGGTCTGCCGACTTTCAGCCTGATCCCCATCGCGACCATGGTGGTGGTGATGATCGTGCAGATGGTCGAGTCGATGGGGCTGTTCGTGGCCATCGGCGACATCGTCGAAAAACCGGTGGAAGACAAACAGGTCATCAATGGCCTGCGCGCCAACGGCCTGGCCAGCACCATCGCCGGGATGTTCGCCGCGTTTCCGTTTATCGCCTTCATGGAAAACGTCGGCCTGGTGATCCTCACCGGCGTGCGCAGCCGTTGGGTGGTCGCGGTCAGCGGTTTGCTGATGTGCTCGATTGCCTTGGTGCCAAAGGCCGGCGCGATCATCGCCTCGATGCCGACCGCTGCCCTCGGTGGCGCTGGCATCGCCATGTTCGGCGTGGTCGCAGCGGCAGGCATTCAGACCCTCGCCAAAGTCGACTACGAGCGCAATCGCTACAACGTGCTGATCGTCGGTTTCACCATCGCCGCCGCGCTGGTACCGGTGCTCGCGCCAACCCTGTTCAAACAACTTCCCGAGTGGTCGCAGCCGTTCCTGCACAGCAGCGTGGTCATCGCCTGCCTGGTGTCGGTGCTGCTCAACGCCGCGCTGAATGGCGTCAGCGTGCCGGAAACCACCGCCAACAAATCCGCCTCGCACATCCTTTAGTTTGGAGCTGCCCATGACTCAACTTCAGAACATCCTGATCAAGAACCCGGTTGCGGTGATGACCGGCCTGCGCGGCCCCCGCGCGCGGGCCGGCGCCGTGGACATCCGCGTGGTCAACGGGCGCATCGCCGCGATGGCCGCCGACCTGCAAGCACAACCCGGTGAACGGGTGATCGACGCGCGAAACTGCGTGGTCTATCCGGGCTGGATCAACACTCACCACCATCTGTTCCAGAACCTGCTCAAAGCCGTACCCGCAGGCTTGAATCAGGATCTGCAAGGCTGGCTGGCCAGCGTGCCCTACCCGCGTCTGAACCGGTTTACCCCGCAACTGGCGCGAATCGCTGCACGGCTGGGCATGGTCGAATTGTTGCTGTCTGGCGTGACGACGTGCGCTGATCACCATTATCTCTACCACGCCCACGGCAGCACCGAGACCGGTGATCTGCTGTTCGATCTGGCGGATGAGTTTGGCCTGCGCTTTGTCCTGTGCCGTGGCGGCGCGCTGGAATCGGCCAGCGCCCATCCGGGCTTCTCGAAAACCGCGCTGCAACCGGAAAGCCTTGAGCAAATGGTCGGCGATATCGAACGGTTGAAATCGCTGTACCACCAGGACACCCCGGACGCGATGCGCCGCGTGGTGGTCGCCCCGACTACACCGACGTTCTCGCTGCCACCGACGCTGCTGCGCGAACTGGCGCACACCGCCCGTGGCCTCGGCTTGCGCCTGCACACGCACTTGTCGGAGACACAGAACTACGTGAATTTCTGCCGCGACAAGTACAACTGCCTGCCGGTGGAATTCGTCGCTGAACACGAGTGGCTCGGCCCGGACGTCTGGTTCGCCCACGCCGTACACCTGCAACCCGGCGAAATCCGCATGCTCGCGCAGACCGGCACTGGCGTCTCCCACTGCCCGGTGAGCAACGCTCGGCTGGGCAGCGGCGTGGCGCCTGTGCCGCAGATGTATGAGGCCGGCGTGCCGGTTTCCCTGGGGGTGGATGGCGTAGCCTCGAACGAGTCCGGAAGCATGGTCGGCGAAGCCAACACCGCATGGCTGATCCACCGCGCTGAACAAGGCGCCTCGGCGACCACGGCGGAAGATGTCATCCACTGGGGCACGGCAGGCGGCGCGCAAGTCCTCGGACTCGGCGCAGTTGGCACACTTGAAGTCGGTCAGGCGGCAGATCTGGTGATCTACAGCCTCGACCACCCGCGGTTCTATGGCTTCCACGACAGCGCCGTCGCGCCCGTGGTGGCGGGTGAGCCGATTAGCGTCAAATACAGTCTGGTCGGCGGCCGCGTGGTCGTGGAGAACGGCGTGATTCCGGGCCTGGACATTGAACGCATGCGCGCCGAAGCGTGGGAAGGTGTGCAGCAACTGATGGACGTCGACGACTAACCTCGCCCCCCCTGTAGGAGCTGCCGCAGGCTGCGATCTTTTGATCTTGTCTTTTAAAAAACAAAGTCAAAAGATCGCAGCCTGCGGCAGCTCCTACATCCGGCGTGTGGATTAGCGCGTATTGGCTTTCTCGACTAACGTTATTACCTCATCGGATAGAGTCCCTGCCCGCAACACCCGGCTCTTTTTCAAGGAGAGACTGATGACGTCGCGTCGCAACATCGAACAGACCTACCGTACTTGGTCCAGCCCGATTCTGCTGGAGCTGAAAAAGCGTGAGCACCAAATGGCGCCGGTCGAGCGCCAGGCACTTGAGAATGTTCTGGTGGAAAGAAGGTTGCTGGACATCGGCGGCCCGGAGGGTATTGAACGTCGTCGCAACAGCGGTGGCTGATACTGCGCTTTCGCGAGCAGGCTCGCTCCTACAGGGTTTTGGGTAACTCACAAAGCTTGTGTTCACCCGCAATCACTGTGGGAGCGAGCCTGCTCGCGAAGAGGCCGTGTAGACGCCTCCATCATTTGGGCCGACGCACCGCCCTCACCCGGCCACTGTCGCCACCACCGCAATAGAATCGATCGGCCCCGTCGGCTTCCAGCCCCGAAACACCCGAGCCCTCGGGCATCTTCAACGCCGCGATGACTTCACCGTTCTGCGCATCGATATGCCGCAGTTCACTCTCATCCCCTTCCCAAGTGCCATGCCACAACCCGCCATCCACCCAGGTCACCCCGGTGACAAAACGGTTCGACTCCAGCGTGCGCAGGATCTTGCCGGTCTGCGGATTGATCTGATGAATCTTGCGCTCGCGATACTGCCCCACCCATAACGAGCCGTCCGCCCAGGCCATGCCTGAATCACCGCCATTGCCCGGTGCCGGGATGGTGTGGAGCACGCGGCCGGTGGCTGGATCGATCTTGTGGATGTGGCGATCGGCGATCTGATACAGATGTTGGCCATCGAACGCGGTGCCACCATCAGCGCCAACCTTGATCGTGCGCACGGTTTCGCCGCTGACCGGGTCGAGTGCATTGAGCTGGCCGTCGCTGGCGAACCAGACCTGCTGGCCATCGAAGGTCACGCCGTGAACGCCTTTGATGTCGTCAAAAGGACCGTACTCGCGAAGGATTTCTGCGTTTGCCTGTTTCATGTCGGCTTCCTCATGGATGTGTGGGTCCAGCCTAACCATTGCCCAACGACACCGGGAGTAACAAGATCGTCGCGAAACCCGTTAGCGGTGGCGTCATCCAGCGCCGCGCCCGGCCCACGCCAAAAGCCTGCACCTTGTCCTCCACTGCCAGGGCCTCCAGTGCCCGCTGCACCTGTCGCTGGCTGCGCCCCAACGCCAGCGCCAAGGCTGAACTCGACCAGGCCTCACCGTCAGCCAGCAAGGCCAACAACTGTGCCTGTCTGTCTTCAATCGGCAGCGTGAGCAACGCCACATCGGCCGCTACCAGTGCAAAGCCGCGCGAAGTGGCGGTGATATTCGCCAACGGTTGCAACGCTGATCGCAGCCGACCGATTTCGACACGCAACCGAGCGCGGTGGCTTTCATCACTGAGCTGCAGGCGGAATGCCGTCGCAATCAGTTGCTCCCGAGACACATCGCCCGGCCAGGCTTGCGCAAGCAATCGGGCAAGGTTGAACAGCACCGGCCGGGTTGCCAGTGCCACGGTCATCCCGGCTCCGCGCACGCTGTAGCGCGTGGCATCGATCACCAGGCTTGACGACGCGAACAACGCTTCAACCTGCGCCAGATTCACCGCTTGCGCGTGCCCCGCGCTGGTCAACCGCGCGGCCGGCGCATTGAGGACTCGTATGGCATGATCGACCTCTGCCATCAGGCTCGCGATGCCCGCTTGTTGTGCCGCTAGCTGCGCCCGGGCAAGTGCGGCGCTGGCCTTGTGCGCCTGTACCCGGCGCAGGGCAATCCCGGCGGCCGTCAGTTCATGGGCGGCATGCAGCGCCGGCGGCAATGGTGCGCGGTCCACTTCGGCAAGCAGCGCTTCGGCCGCATCCAGTTCACCAATCAGCAGCAGGCGGCGAATCTGCAAGTATCGCGCGTGCGCTGCGTTCAACCGGTCACCGTGGCTGAGCAGTAATTGCCGGGCGGTCTCCAGCGCCTTCACCGGCCAGCCCAGGTTCCGCGTCGCCAGCGCCACTTCCGCCTCGGCCACCACGCAACGCGCCCGCGACAGCGGTTCGTTGCTGCCAAAGGCTTTCACCGCGCGCTGCAACAACGCTTTGGCGCGGGGCAGATCACCGAGCTGGGCCATGGCAATGCCACGTAACGCCAGCGCAGGCGGGTCTTCACGCAAAGCAACGTAGTTCAACGCACCCAGCGGATCACCAGCGCTCAGCGCCCGACCAGCGGCAGTAATCAACGAGTCCATGGTGAATTCATCCCGGCAGACACCTCGGTACAGTGCTTTGAGATCGAGTTTAATGCAGGGGTTCAAGCGTGTTTAAAATCCCTTGATAGCACTTTGGTATTGCTGCACCATCAGCCAAGCTTTTCCACGGAAGGAGTCAGGCATGCTGGACGCAAACGCTACCCACATTACCTTTTCCCTTGAAGGCAGTTCCTGCGACCTGCAGGTGCTGAGCTTTGTTGGTCGTGAAGCCATCAACCAGCCCTTCCGTTTCGACCTCGAAATGATCAGCGCGCGCCCCGACCTCAAACTCGAAGAGCTGTTGCACAAGCCCGGCGTCCTGACCTTCGGCCCCACCGGTGCAGGCAAGATCCACGGCCTGGTCTATCGCATCGAGCAAGGCGATTCCGGCAAGACCCTGACCCGTTACAGCCTCAGCCTGGTACCACAACTGGCCTACCTGCGGCACAACCATGATCAGCAGATCTTCCAGCAACTGACCGTACCGAAGATCATCGCTCAGGTGCTGGAAGATCGCGGCATACTTGCCGACGCCTACAGCTTCCAGCTCGGCGCCGAGTACCCGCAACGCGACTACTGCGTGCAGTACGACGAATCCGACCTGCATTTCATCCAGCGCCTGTGCGAGGAAGAAGGTATCCACTTTCACTTCCAGCACAGCAGCAGCGGCCACAAACTGGTGTTCGGCGACGACCAGACCGTGTTCCGCAAGCTGAAACCGGTGAGCTACCAGCAAGACTCCGGCATGGCCGCCGACAAACCGGTGATCAAACGCTTCAACCTGCGCCTGGAAACCCGCACCACCCGCGTCAGCCGCCGCGATTACGACTTCGAAAAACCGAAGATCCTCCCCGAAGGCGCGGTCAAAACCGAGTTCGCCCCGGACCTCGAGGACTACGACTACCCCGGCCGCTTCACCACCCGCGAGCGCGGCAAGTTCCTTTCCACCCGCGCGCTGGAACGCCATCGCAGCGACTACAAACTCGCCGAAGGCAAAGGTGACGAACCAACCCTCACCAGCGGCCATTTCCTCACCCTCGCTGAACACCCGCGCGCCGAGTGGAATGAACTGTGGCTGCTGCTGGAAGTTTTCCACGAAGGCAAACAACCGCAAGTGCTCGGCGAAAACGTCACCAGCGACGTCACCGACAACAAAAGCGATTTCCACCAGGGCTACCGCAACAGCTTCCTCGCCACCCCGTGGGACGCGCACTACCGCCCTGCCCTTGAACACCCGAAACCGAAAGTCCTCGGCAGCCAGACCGCCGTCGTCACCGGCCCCGCAGGCGAAGAAATCCACTGCGACCAATACGGCCGCATCAAAGTGCAATTCCACTGGGATCGCGACGGTCAGTCCAACGACAAAACCACCTGCTGGATGCGCGTCGCCAGCGGCTGGGCCGGCGCAGCCTACGGCGGCATCGCCATCCCACGCATCGGCATGGAAGTCCTCGTTACCTTCCTTGAAGGCGATCCCGACCAGCCGCTGGTCACGGGTTGCCTGTACCACAAGGAAAACGTCGTCCCCTACGACCTGCCGGCCAACAAGACCCGCAGCACCTTCAAAACCCTGAGTTCACCGGGCGGCAAGGGCTACAACGAATTCCGCATTGAAGACAAGAAAGGCGTCGAGCAGATCTACATCCACACCCAGCGCGATTGGGACGAGAACATTGAGCACGATCAGAAGATTCGCGTCGGCAATGAACGGCACGACACCGTTGAAGCCAACGCCCTCAGCGAGTTCAAAGTTGAAGAACACCGGATCACCAGTCTCGATCGCAAGACCGAAGCGCGGGCCGATGACCATTTGACCGTCGGTGCCACCCGGCACTTGAAGGTCGGCACTGCACTGTTTGTTGAAGCCGGGTCCGAAATCCACTATTACGCCGGTGACAAAGTGGTAGTCGAGGGAGGCATGGAACTTACCGCCAAGGCTGGCGGCAGTTTTGTCAAAGTCGATGTCGGTGGCGTGACCATCAGCGGTGCGCAAGTGAAAACCAACTCCGGCGGATCTCCGGGATCAGGAACCGGCATCGCAATCAAACTGCCGATCGCATTGACACCCGCAGATGCCGACACGGCCGGCAAAACCCTCAGTGCAGCCCCCATCAATGCACCACCAACAGCGGCACCGCTTGCAGCACCAACATCGGCGACCACTGCAGACTTCCGGCTCGTACAGCAAAACATGCAGGCGCAAACATTGGTGACCGCCTCAGAAACCGGCAAGGCCTTCTGCCAGATCTGCAACCAATGAGCCAGTTTCGTCCCAGCCTCAACGAATGGTTGACCGCCGAACTCTGGCCCCTGGGTTCGCGCCCGGGCGCCGCCAAGGTCTACGCCTTGCTCGACGGCGCCCGCGACCCACGCATCGAACCGCTGGTGCGGACCAGCGGCGCTGAATTCTCCTGCCTGTACGCAGGCGAACTCGCCCCTAGCCTGTCGGCGGCCGCACCTTATCTGCTGCACCTGGATCCGCAGCAGGCCTACACCTGGCGATTATTGGAAGACAGTTGGGGACAGAGTTGGGGCATTTTCGTCATCGCCCCTGCGCAGGTTTCCCTGGACGAATTACGCGGCCACTTTCGCACGTTGCTGCGTGTAAGTGACCCGGATGGCAACCTGCTGGTGTTCCGCTTCTACGACCCCAGAGTCCTGCGCGTTTACCTGCCGACCTGCACGCCCCCGGAGCGCGCTGCAATATTCGGCCCGGCGAGCAAGCTGATCGCCGAAACCAGAACTGGCCAGTCATTGATTGTTTACCCGGCAGATCCTGCGGGCGGCCCGGCGGCGCGGGTCAGTGGCTGGCCCTCGGCGCAAGCGCTGGGCTGAGTCTGCGGTTCTTCAGACTGGAGAAATCGTTGCCAGCAAGCCGATCAAAATAGTGAGAGCCAGAAAACCACCCAGGAAAATCGCCATCTTGTTCATGTTGCTCTCCTCAATGCTCAGCTTGCGGTGCACCGGATGCTTCGGGATGAAGGCTCGTCGCGAGTGACCGAACTGTGGGGCTATTTTGAGCGGATGACTGAACCGGTAACAGAGGCAGATCCAGCGAAAAAATACGGATCAGATGCGCATCTGAACCGCTTGAGCCATTGGCCGACATTCAGATCGCCGCACAAGGGTTCACTTTCCGAGCGATTGAACTAGAGTCATTGCCGTCGCGAGTACAACAACAAAAATCCCGGAGTGAACATGACTGACCTGAACCTGCAACCCAGCGTCGCCGAATCCCTGAAGCAGTGGCACGAAATGATCCGCACCGGCAACCTCAGCGCCCTGCCCGGTCTGCTTGATCCGCAAGCCGTGTTCCGCTCGCCGATGGCCCACACGCCTTATCCGGGCGCACCGGTGGTGTCGATGATTCTCAACACCGTATTCGAGGTGTTTGAGGATTTCCGCTATCACCGTGAACTGGCGACTGCCGATGGCCTGAATGTGATTCTGGAGTTCAGCGCCAAGGTGGGTTCGAAGGAGCTGAAAGGTATCGACATGATTCGCTTTGATGAAAGAGGGAAGATTGTCGAGTTTGAAGTGATGGTGCGGCCACTCAGTGGATTGCAGGCCTTGGGCGAAGAGATGGGGCGGCGACTGGGTGCTTATCTGGCGTCCGCCAAAGCCATGTAGGAGCTGCCGCAGGCTGCGATCTGTTGATCTTGATCTTTCAAAAGCAAGATCAAGATCAAAAGATCGCAGCCTCGTTTCACTCGACAGCTCCTACAAAACGCTTTGCCACAAAAAAGCCCACTGACCGTCGCCGGTTCAGTGGGCTTTGTGCGTCTGGCGTCTAGTTACAGCGCCATGTCACGTGCAGCGTTTTCCTTCGGAGCTTCAGCTTTTTCAGCTGCAGGTGCGGCCGGGGCAGCAGCCTGACCGATCACTGGAGGTGTCGGCAGTTCGAGGATCTTGGCGGTGTAAGCCCACTCTGCAGCCACTTTGGCTGGATCGTTGTTCAGCTGAGTGCCGTAGCTTGGAACGATCTGGTGCAGCTTGGTTTGCCACTCTGGGGTCGCGACTTTGTCTTTGAAGACTTTCTGCAGCACGCTCAGCATGATCGGTGCAGCGGTCGACGCGCCTGGCGATGCGCCCAACAGGCCGGCGATGGAGCCGTCTTGTGCAGCAACGATTTCGGTGCCCAGTTTCAGCACGCCACCAGCGGCTTCATCACGCTTGATGATTTGCACGCGTTGGCCGGCTTGCCACAGGCGCCAGTCTTCGGCTTTGGCGTTCGGGAAGTATTCCTTCAGCGCGTTCAGACGGTCTTCATCCGACAGCATCAGTTGGCCAGCCAGGTACTCGACCAGCGGGTATTCCTTGATGCCGACCTTGGTCATAGGCCAGATGTTGTGGGTGGTGGTGCTGGTCAGCAGGTCCAGGTACGAGCCTTCCTTCAGGAACTTGGTGCTGAAGGTCGCGAACGGGCCAAACAGGATGACGCGCTTGCCGTCCAGGACACGGGTGTCCAGGTGCGGAACGGACATCGGTGGTGCGCCAACCGATGCTTTACCGTAGGCCTTGGCCAGGTGCTGTTCAGCGATGGCCGGGTTATCGGTCACCAGGAACGAACCACCAACCGGGAAGCCAGCGTATTCCTTGGCTTCAGGAATACCCGACTTCTGCAGCAGGTGCAGTGCACCGCCGCCCGCGCCGATGAAGACGAACTTGGCGTCGGTTTCGGTTTTGGTGCCGTCTTTCAGGTTTTTGTAGCTGACGCGCCAAGTGCCGTCGGCATTCTTGGTGATGTCCTGGACTTCGCTCGACAGTTTCAGATCGAAGTTAGGCTTGGTCTGCAGGTACGTCGCGAACTGGCGGGTGATTTCGCCGAAGTTCATGTCGGTACCCAGCGGGCTCCAGGTGGCCGCGATTTTCTGGTTCGGGTCACGCCCTTCCATCATCAGCGGGACCCACTTCTTGATCACAGCCGGATCTTCGGAGTACTGCATGCCGGCGAACAGCGGGCTCGCTTGCAGGGCTTCGTAGCGCTTTTTCAGGAACTTGATGTTGTCATCGCCCCACACGAAGCTCATGTGCGGCGTGGTGTTGATGAACGAGCGAGGGTTCTTCAGAACGCCTTGCTGAACCTGCCAGGCCCAGAACTGACGGGAGACCTGGAACGCTTCGTTGATCTCGACGGCTTTCGGGATCGTCACGTTGCCTTTGTCGTCTTCCGGGGTGTAGTTCAGCTCAGCGAGCGCCGAGTGACCGGTACCGGCGTTGTTCCAGCCGTTGGAGCTTTCCAGGGCGACGCCGTCGAGGCGCTCGACCATTTCCATCGACCAGCTTGGCTCCAGCTCATTGATCCACACACCGAGGGTGGTGCTCATGATGCCGCCGCCGATCAGCAGGACGTCGACTTTCTTTGCTTCGTCAGCATTGGCGGATGTCATCCCCATCGCCAAAGCCAGACCCAGCAGGGCTGTGTTCACTTTCTTAAACATCTGTTGCACCTATGATAAAACGCCTTCCGCCCGCCGCTGTTATCTGTATGCGATCCGCTTTGATGACGCTCAGGCTAGCGTCGCAGATTCCGGCACACTTCAATTTTGACGGGTGGGCACACAAGGCCGACATGCTGCATCGACCTCAGTTAATGTCCCTTCTGAACTGACTTCTTATCATTATTGGCTCAGCTACTTGAGCGACAGGGATTCCGTCGGCCCGCCCGAAGGCAGGCAAACCGAATAAGGTCAAACCAAGTTGGCGCGAAGAATATCACGTCAGGGCAAACCCGCGCGTCTGTTCCCGACTTGAGAGTCTTTTTCCACTCAGGGACTTATCGGCCGCCAGTCGCTGAACATGACCCTCTGATGAGTGCGTCGACGCAAACCATCCTGCATTCAAGTGTAGTTGCCCAGAGATTGAGCACTTTTGGGCAGTGCCTTGCTCAAGCATTATCTGCTACGTTGTACGACGACTGACAAATTAGTCGTCAACCCCATAACAACAAGGAAACAACCTCAATGACCAAGACCCGACTCCTGATCGGCTTTCTCTGTGCCTTCAACGGTTACGCGATGGCCGCCTCTGCCCCGGCGGAAAAAGACGTTGCCCAAGCGGTGGACCATCTGACCCAGGCGATGCTGCACAAGGACATCGCCGAACTGAACGCGCTCACCGCGCCCAACCTGACTTATGGCCATTCCAGCGGCAAGATCCAGGACAAGAAGGAGTTCATCGCCGACATCGAAACCGGCAAGAGCGCGTTCAAGACCCTGGAAATGCAGAACCAGACCATCACCCTGTCCGGCGACACCGCGCTGGTCCGCCACCACTTTTCCGCGCAGGCGTTGAAGGGAACCGAGGTGGTGCCGACCGAGATCGAAAACTTTCAGATCTGGCAGAAGCAGGACGGCAAGTGGTTGTTGGTGGGGCGGCAGGCGTTCAAGTTCTGATTGATAAAAAGGACTCCGCCTGAAATGAGTAGAGGCAGAGTCCTTTCCCACAAAAAACTGGCGCTATACCTGAGTCGTCGCATTTCCCACTCCTGTTTCCATCCCGCCCTGATATGCTGCACCGCTATACCGCATCAGCTCGTCTCTATGGAGTAATCAATGACCCGACTACGCGTCAAGCATTTTGGCCCTATCCGTAACGGTGTGAAGAACAATGGCTGGATAGAGTTCAAACGTGTGACCGTATTTGTGGGCAATCAGGGCTCGGGGAAGAGCACATTGGCCAAACTGTATTCAACCTTCTCGTGGATTGAAAAGGCACTGGTGCGCGGCGACTACGACGCAAAATGGTTTGAACGAAAAAATAAATTCATCAAGCCCTACCTCATGTATCACAGGCTCGAAAATTATCTTTCTGCGGATACTGAGATCGAATACGAAGGTGAAGCCTACGTAATCCATTATTTGCGCGGACAGCTGCATGTCAGTGAATTGAAAGGCAGAAAATATCACCTGCCTCAAATTATGTATGTGCCTGCAGAACGCAATTTCATCGCCTACGTCCGGCACCCCCGGGAATTGAAGCTTTCTTCTGATTCGCTGAAAGAGTTTTTGACTGAGTTCGACGCGGCGAAAGCCAATATGAAGGGGGCACTACGCCTACCGATCAATCAGGCGGAACTCGAATACGACAAACTGAATGACATACTCAACATCCGCGAATCAGACTACAAACTGAGATTGGCTGATGCGTCCAGTGGTTTTCAATCAGCTGTACCGCTACATCTCGTGAGCCACTACTTAGCCAACACCGTTCAAGAGCGAAGTGAAGAGCGGCAGGAAACCATGAGTACCGAAGAGCTGGAGCGTTTCAGAAAGGAGGTTGTGGAGATTTTTTCCATCGACTCACTGACAGAGGAACAACGCCGTATTGCTCTCTCTGCATTGTCAGCCAGGTTTAACAAAACTGCTTTTATAAACATTGTTGAAGAACCCGAACAGAACCTTTACCCACGATCACAATGGAGCGTTCTGCAAAGCCTTCTTCAGTTCAATAACCAAGGGCAAAACAACCGTCTGGTACTGACAACTCATAGCCCTTATGTGGTGAGTTATCTGACGATCGCTGTGCAGGGCAAACATCTGCACGACAGTATATTGGAGAAGCGCGCAGAGGCCCTGCTAACCAGCCTCGCCAAAGTAATTCCCCTGCACGCGTTGGTAGACGCTAATGAACTGGCGATTTATCAAGCCGATGAAACAACTGGAAGCATCGAAAATTGCCCATGTCGGGAGGCATTCCGTCGGACCATAACTACCTCAACGAATCACTTCGTGAAGGTAATGATTTGTTCGATCAACTTCTCGATATCGAGGAGGCATTGGAGGCGTGAATTTCCTCAATGCTCAATGTCAAAGTGGCCCTTACCACCAAGAACGGTTTGGCCTGTGCGACAACACATCGCGTCCTGTCGCCTACGCCGATCCAGAGTCAGAAGAGACCTGGATCGCCACAGTCAAAAACCCGGATAGTAAAGCGGTCCTTTTCACAGCCATCGACAAATGCGTGATTGGTGACACTGAAGAACCGGGGCGAGGTCGATGTGACTGCATGCTGACCACAAATAAGCAGCTTTACTTGGTCGAGTTGAAAGAAAGAGGCGGTAGCGCATGGAAAAATCATGCGATTGAGCAGCTCGAGTCGACAATTCAATTTCTGCAGACAACGCATGGTGAGGAGTATCTGGATAACTTCAGTCCTAAAAAAGCGTTCGTTTGCAATCGCAAGAAAAAGCCCTTTGTCACCATTGAAACAGATAAAAAACAACATTTCTTCAGAACATATAAATTCAAACTGGACATACAAACGACGGTACTTATCGTCTGAAAGCATTCCTGTTACCTATTTGCCTGACATTCAACTCAGGTTCGGGTCATTCCCCCGCTTTCACAACCGAAACCGATCCACCGACTGCGCCAACTGCCCCGCCAGGCTCGACAACTCATCGGTGGTATTCGCCGTTTGCCCGATCACCCGGCTGTTGCCTTCGGACATCCCGGCAATCATTTCCACCTGATGGGCGATCTCGTTACTGGCCTGGCTTTGCTCGCCAATCGTGCGAGTGATGTCGTTGACCAGTTGCGTCGTGCTCAACGTCGCCTCGAGGATTTCGCGGATGGCCCGCTCGACATCCGCCGTCACCGCCATGCCCTTGTCGACCTGCGCGACACCCGCCTCCATGCTGCTGACCGCCTCGCGGGTGCTGTGTTGAATGCGCGCGACCATCGCGGCGATTTCCTGGGTTGAGGCGCTGGTGCGCGCCGCCAGACTGCGCACTTCGTCCGCGACCACCGCAAAACCCCGACCCTGCTCACCGGCACGGGCCGCTTCAATGGCGGCATTGAGCGCCAGCAGATTGGTCTGGTCGGCAATGCTCTTGATCACCTGAATGATGTTGAAAATGGCTTCGGATTCCTGATCCAGCGTGCGGATCACCTGCGCCGACTGTTGTGCTGATCGGGCGATATCGTCCATGTCGCTGACCACTTGATGAATGACACCGCCGCCCTCCTTGGCCAGGGTTTCGGCCTGACTGGCCATGCTCAGGGCTCGTTCGGCGTGGCGGGTGATTTCCTCGATGCTCGCGGTCATCTGGCTGGCGGCAGCGGCCATGGTGCCGGCAGCGACGCTTTGTTGCTGACTGCTGTCGGCGACCTGATGGCAGCCGTGGCTGAGTTGTTCGCTCATGCCACTGACGCCGTGAGCATTGCGCCGCACCACATCGATCATGTTGCGCAAGTCGCGCTGCATGGTTGCCAGTGTGCGTATCAGAGTACTGGCTTCGTCCTTGCCGGATGGCTCGGCGATCGGCTCGCTGAGGTTGCCGTGGGCGATGCTTTCGGCGATGCGACTGGCGGTCTTCAACGGCGCCATGATGCTCAGAATGACCCAGCGCCCCTGGATCAAGAGCAGCACAAGACTGGCGATCAACACCACGCCGAGCGCGATGTTGGCGCTGCGGATGGCTGACTCGGTGCCTGCGCTGGTCTGCAGCGTATTGGACTCGATCAACTCGCTTAACGCGGCCATTTGCTCTTCAAGCTGACCAAACGCCGTGTTGAAGGTGCCCAGTTCCTGTTGAGCCGCATCAGGGTTGTCCAGCGCCAGCCCGACAATCCGTTCGCCCGCGCTGATGTAGGTATCGAGGCTCGGTTTGATCTGCTCCAGGGCCGTGCGCAATGCCGGATTGATCGGCAATTTGAGGTTTTCCTCGAGCACTTCATGAAAATGCCCGGCATGCTCGTTGATCGATTCGCGTACCTCGCTTGCCGTGCTGGTGCTTTTGCCCAGCCCGACCAGCATCGCCGAGTAGACATCGGCGCGCAGGGCGTCGTGCATCATGTCGGCTTCCATGTGGTTGCGCAGCGCGCTCATGCTGACCGCGTTATCGCTGACCGCCGAGGCCATCCGCTGATTGCCGACGTAACTGACCAGACTCACGATCAAGGCTGTCAGCAGACTTGTCACAATCAGCAACACTAAACGCAGTTTGATCGACACCGGATTTTCCTCTCTCGTTACGCCCGTAAGCGCTTGTCAGCCTTCAGTTAAGCCTATTTGCGCAGGTCTGCCGCGCCAGAGCGTGTCAGCCGGTGTCGGCGTGCTGGCCAAAGGCAGCAAAACTTTCGGATTGCGCGGCAAGTCTCACTTTTCAACGCGCACGGCCAACGCCTTCATCACCGGTTAATGCCGGCAGGCTATTGAGTCCGTCGTTCTGAATTCTCATGCAGCAAAAGGAAACGCTATGAAACGCGCATTGTGGTTGGGTTTGCTCGGCACGTTCGCCATCGGTACCGCACACGCGGCGACGGAAAAAGTCGCGATCAATCTGGTCAGCGCTGACGGCGCGCCGCAGGCGATCGGCTCGGTCACCATCAGTGAAACGGCGTATGGCCTGTTGTTCACGCCTGACTTGAAATCTCTGCCGGCCGGCGTGCACGGTTTCCACGTGCATGAAAACGCCAGCTGCGAGGCCGGCATGAAGGATGGCGTGAAAGGCGCCGCACTGGCGGCGGGCGGGCATTTCGATCCGCAAAAAACCGCCAAGCACCTCGGCCCTTACGCCGACGGCCATTTGGGTGATCTTCCGGCGGTTTACGTGACGGCGGACGGCATCGCCAACTACCCGGTATTGGCGCCGCGCCTGAAAAAGATCTCCGAGATCAAGGGCCACGCCCTGATGATCCACGCCGGCGGCGACAACCACGCCGATATGCCCAAACCACTGGGCGGTGGCGGTGATCGTATGGCCTGCGGGGTGATCTGACTCATTCCAGCGTGAAAGACGGGCAACCCGCCATGGCGTTGCCCGCGTCTGTTTTGCAATAACGCAGACTTTGCTGCGCCACGGAACTCCCGCCGCGCGCGCCCCTCTCACATTATGTAATCCTTCCCTTTTTGCTTCGCGCTTGTGGAGGAACACCGTCATGCGCAAGTTAGTGCTCGTTTCTTCTTTACTCCTATGCCTGCCCGTTGGTTCCGCTCTGGCCAAAGTCGATGCCGGAGATGTCGCCACTTCGGCCGGTGTCTCCGCGTCGCTGTACTCGACCTTCAAGGATCACAAAATGGTGATTCCGGCCCGTGACGACTTGTCTGCATTTGTCGCCAGTGGCGGGGCCATTCGTGGGGTTTATCTTGAATCGGTGCTGCAACAGGCTCGCCAGGAAAATCCTGGACTCAATGCCAGTGATGAAGATCTGGCCAACGCGATTCTGGTGCATTACGAAGGCCTGAATCAGTAGCCGTCACGGAAAACGCAGCCGATGGATGGCTGCTGAAGGCGCATAGGCAAAACTGTCCGACGGCCTCTATGATGGAGGCCATGACGACTTCTGTGCCCTTGCGCTCCCCCTGCCCGCCCGGCGCCTGCATTTGCGGGCGCGATCCGTTGCTGGAGACGCCCGGCGCGGATTTGCGCATCCTGCGTCTGACCCGAGAGGAAGAAAAACGCCTGCTCGCTCGCCTCGAAATGCTCAAAGACCTGAATGACCTCAAACACCTGCAACAGCGCATGTTCGAGCAACTGGGCGTTCGCGTCGACGTCGCCCCCGGTTTCAACGAAGTGCGCACAATGCGCGGCATTGCCATTCAGATCGACGAGTTGCCGGGCCTGTGCCGCAAGACCCGCGCAGCGATTCCGGCGGCCATTCGCCGCGGACTGGAAAATCGCCCGGAGATCGCTTTCGAACTGCTCAACGCCCACGACTTGCTGCGCGACACCTGATCACTTTTTCAACCCCAAGCGTTTACGCATCTCGACGGTAATGCTTTGCCGGGTTTTCTTCATGTCGGCCCACGGTTCGTCACCGACTTCAACCAGTCGCTGGTGAACGTTATGCACATTCCACTGATTGCCGCCCTTGATCTCGGCGACTTCCTCGCGAAACAGCGGCACCGACACCGGCAGACCTTCGCGGGTGCGCGCGGCGTAAGCGCAGATGGTGGTGGCGCCCAGACCGTTGCGCAGGTAATCGATGAAGATCCGCCCGACGCGATTCTTCGGCCCCGACACCGCCGAAAAACGGTCCGGCAAAAGTTTGGCGATATGACTGACGATGGCGTGGCTAAAGTCCTTGACCTCGTCCCAGCCAAGTTTGCGGGTCAGCGGCACCACCAGATGAATCCCCTTGCCGCCACTGGTTTTCAGGAATGCTTTCAACCCCAATTCATCAAGCACGGTCAATGTCAGCGCCGTCGCTTCGACCATGCTTTTCCACGGCAGCGCCGGATCCGGGTCAAGGTCGAGGACGAAGCGATCGGGCTTGTCCAGATCGACCGTGGTGGCGTTCCAGGTGTGCAGTTCGACCGTGCTCATCTGCACCGCGCCGATCAGCGCTTCGGCGTTATTGATCAGCATCACCGGTTGCCCGGTGAGATCTTTGTCCAGCGTGGTGATGCCGGGTATTGCCAGGCGCTCGGCGTTTTTCTGGAAGAACAACTCGCCGGCAATACCGTCTGGAGCGCGCACCAGAGCCACCGGGCGATCCTTGAGCTGCGGCAGGATCCATTCGGCGACGCTGGCGTAATACTCGGCCAGCTGCATCTTGGTGGTGCCGCTGACCGCGTCGATCACCCGATCCGGGTGCGTGATGCGCACCTTGCCGTTGGCCAGTCCGAGCTGTGACGGCGCGGTATCCGGATTGCTCGCCGGGGCTTTTTGCGGCGGTTTTTTCGTGGCTGGTTTCTTCGCTGCAGTCTTCACCGGTTTCGCTCGCTCCTCTGTGATGCCCTTGGCCGGTTTGTCGTCGCGCAAGCCATGGAACACGGCGTGGCGTACCGAACCGTCCTTGGTCATTTCGGCGAATGCGACTTCCGCCAGCAGTTTCGGCTTGAGCCAGTGCACGCCTTTGACCTCGAAGCCGCTGGGTGGATTGACCACCGCCGCCTTCTTCACCTGCAAGGGCTTGAGTTGGGCCAGAATGCTTTTCAACGTCGATTCGTTGAAACCGGTGCCGACCTTGCCGGCATAGCGCAATTCACCGCTGTCGCGGTCATGCAGCCCCAGCAACAACGCGCCGAAGGCACTGCGCGAACCTTTCGGATCGGTGTAACCGACGATCACAAACTCCTGACGGTGTTTGCACTTGAGCTTGATCCAGTCACTGCTGCGCCGCGACACATACGGCGAGCCGAGGCGTTTGCCGATCAGGCCTTCCATCTGCATCTGGCAGGCGCTGTTGAGCAGTGCATCCGGGGTTTCGTCGAAGGCTTCGGAGAAACGCAACAAGGGTTGCTCATGACTGCCGAGCACCGTGGCCAGCGCGGCGCGCCGCTCTTCAACTGGCACTTCACGCAGGTCGACACCGTTGAGATAAGGCAGGTCGAACAAGTAGTAGAGAATGTTGCCGCTGCGTCCGGCTTCGAAAGCATTTTGCAGGGCCTGAAAGTCCGGCACACCCTGTTCGTTGGCGACGACCATTTCACCGTCCAGCCATGCGGATTCCAGCCCCAGCGCGGCCACTGCTTTGGCTTGTTGCGGCAACTTGTGCGTCCAGTCATGTCCGTTGCGGGTGAACAGTTGCACCTGATCATGATCGATGCGCGCCATGATCCGGTAGCCGTCGAACTTGATCTCGTAGCTCCACTGCCCTTCCGGCGCGCTGTCGACCAGCGTGGCCAGTTCCGGCTTGAGTTGCGTCGGCAATTTGGCCTTGTGCGCGCCGGTGAGCTTGCCGCTCGCGGGCTTGCGGGTTTTCGCCGCAGGTTTCTTCAGCGGTTTGCTTTGCTCGGCGGCCAGTTTGGGTTTGCCCACTATCGTGCGTTCGCTCAGGACACTGTCCGGCTCGGCCAGCAGCACGTCGTAATCATCCTGCGGCCGCGCGGCATCGTCCTGATGCTTGATCAGAAACCATTGTTCCTTCTTGCCCGGCATGTGCGTGCGCACCAGATTCCAGACACCGCCGAGCTTTTCGCCTTGCAGCTCGAACTTGAGTTTGCCCTTTTCGTAGGCCTTGTGCGGATCCTCCAGCGGAATCCACACGCCACGATCCCAGACGATCACATCCCCGGCGCCGTAATGCCCTTCGGGAATGCTGCCTTCAAATGTCGCGTAATCCAGCGGATGATCCTCGACATGCACCGCCAGCCGCTTGACCTTGGGGTCGAGTGACGGCCCTTTCGGCACCGCCCAGCTTTTCAAGGCGCCATCGAGTTCCAGGCGAAAGTCGTAATGCAGGTGTGAAGCGTCGTGCTTCTGGATGCAGAACTGCAAAGCATGCTCGGCAGCGGTTTTACGTCCCGAGCGCTTGACGGCAGCCGGTTCCGAGGTCGCCGAAAAATCGCGCATGCGGTTGTAGTCGTCGAGGTTCCTGTTCATCGTGCACCTGCCTTGTTTCAGCCCATTCGGGTCACGGTCAGCGCCACCACTGCGATGCGGTCGACCCGTTGATAGCCGGGGTTGAGCAGTTCTTCGCCAAAAACATCCGGGTCGAGTTCGCGGTACGTCCAGCCGAAGCGTTTTTCATCGAGGCGCGGCAGCACGGTGTCGAGAAACGGATCACGACCATCGACCATCGCCACACCGGTGTAGAGCAGCAGCGAGCCACCAGGCGCCAATCGATTCAAGGCCTGTTCGACGATGCGCAGTGACAGTCCTGCCCCCAGCGTCCCGCCACCGTGGCGATAGGCGCGCTCCGCCGGGTCGGCCATGTACGGCGGGTTGGCGACGATCAGGTCGAACTCGCCGTCGACGCCCTGCAACAGATCACTGGCGCGCACTTCAACGTTGGCGACTTCCGCCAGTGCCGCATTGATCGCAGTCAGACGCAACGCCGCAGGGTTGATGTCCAGCGCCAGCACCTCTGCCTCGCGACGGGCGCGGCCGATCAGAATCGCACCGACGCCAGCGCCACAGCCGATGTCCACCGCGCGATGAATCGGCGCGAAGTTCTGCTGCAGGTGGGCGTGGATCAGTTGCGCAAAACGGTAGGTGTCGGGGCCGAAAAACACCGCGTCAGCGGCCTCGGTGGGAAATGCCGAATGGACGAACAGCAAATCATCCAGGCTCGACCAGCGCACCCGACTCTTCAGCTCACCTTCGTAGGTATCAATGATCTGTGCGTCTTGCAGTTGTCGCTGTTCATCGGCGGACAACAATCCCGGCGCGAACGGACGCGACCAGCCGAACACATCACGCAAAGAGTCGGCCATCTGGCCTTCGTCACGCTGGTTGACCCGTTGATGGGTCAACGGCGTCGGCGTGGTGAACCGATATCCGTCTGCCAACAAGCGCCGGCCCAATTGCAGCAGCACGAGGTCGTTGGGGCAGAGTTGTTCTTCCTGATTCATCGGTGATGTCCTTAAGGCAAGCGGGATTTGAGTTCGATAAAGCGCCGGGTGGCGAGCAGTCCGGCGGGGTGTGCATGGCGTGCCGGAGCAAGCCACGGGATCAGAGTCGCGATCTGCGCCAGTTCGTCCTGGCCTTGCAGCGCCGCGTTGAGCGCCTGTACGTCGGGATCCTGTTCAAGCCCTTCGATGGCCGCTGCGGTCTGACTGTGCCGTCGAGCGGGTTTCGTCTTATCCGAAGAGGTCCAGTCACCCGCAATCCAGTCGTGCACCAGTTGTTTTTCGTAGGCATTGAACACACCAAACATCGCCGCACCGTCGCCCGCGATCAGTTGCCAAAAACGACTGGCCTGCGGGTCTTCGTGGCGCTTGATCCAGCCCTTGTTCTGCAACGCTTGGAGGAAACCGGGCAATTGCTCGGGTGCAGCCAGCCACTGATTGACGGTCTGCCCTTCGAAACGGCAGTAATCAGAATGCATGTGTTGGGCGAATGGGCACTTGCGCTCGAGCATCGCCAGCAATTGCTGCTCAAGGTCGAAGCCTTCAATGATTGCGCGGCTGCCCTGCCCCAGATCGTTGAGCCGATAGCCCAGCGCTACCCGGCGCAGAAACTCAGCGCGATCGGCCTCAAGCGGCAGCAGGTCAAGCGCCGCCTGCACGGCTTTTTGCGCATGGCCGGTGCTGGCGTTGTCGATGGTCACATGGAGGGTGAAATAGTACGGATCGATCCCCAGTTCACTGAGTTCGTAACTGCTGATCAACAGGTGCAAGGGCAGTTGTTCATAGCCGAGGTTGTAGCCGATCACCTCGGGCAGATAGTCAGCACCACAGACACCGAGGGCCAGTTGTATCGCGCCTTGCAGGTAGCGTTCATCGTCGATGGCGCTGCTGTCCTGCAGATCGTGCTCGGCGAGCAATTTCTGGTAAATCACCACGTGGTTCTGCGCCGGATTGCCTTCGCCCAGCTCTTCCAGAAAGGTTCGCAGCAGCCCTTGGAAACGCGGGTCTTGCCAGCGCGGCAATAGACCATAGAGCCAAGCGCCGTCGACCAGTTTGGTCGGTGCCACCGCTTGCAGGAAATACAGCGCCTGCGCCTTGCCACGGAAGAATTGCCGAGGCCCGCCGGCCTTGCGCTGCTGGAGATAGTCGGCGTATTGCCGGGCGACATCGGCGCAATGTTCGGCCACCCAGGCGTGCCACGTTGCCGGGTCTTCAGGCAACGAATCGGTAAGTTGCGCGGCGTGTTGCAGTTGCTCCTGCAAAAACGCCTGCGCAAGGTCCTGGGAATCGTCATTGCGCAACAACGCTTCATAGACCTGCCGCATGTTCCCAGCGGCGTTCATCAGGTGCGGTTGGGCAGGCGCGGCTTGCAGAGGTGTCAGGACAGTCATGGCAAAATTCTCGGTCGGTTGGCAGGGCGCTGTTCCACACGCCTCTACAGCAGCAGAGAGGCGGCGCCTGCGAAAAATTCAATCGACGTGAAAATTGCCCGGACGGACGGCGAAGCAGCTCCTTGACGGAGCTGCGGGTGGTTATGATTTTTTGCCGTTACATCAGGCCTGGCCTTTGGCCTGCTGCTCCAGATGCACCTGCAAATCCGGGTCGATCCGCAAGGCTGCTGCCAGTTCATCCAGATAACGACGCTCGGCGTCCTGCTGGTCATCTACCAGCATCACGCTGGCCAGGTACATTTCGGCGGCAACAGCTGGGTCACCGTTCGCCGACTGCGCCACTTCGGCGGGATCCAGCGGCTTGGCAACTTCATCGTCAAGCCATTGCTGTAACTGTGGATCATCGGTGTGTTTGCCGATTTCGCTGCTGATCAGGTGTTTCTCGGCATCATCGATACGCCCATCAGCCCTGGCAGCGGCGATCAAAGCGCGCAGCACCGCGTGGCTGTGTTCTTCAATCTCCGGGCCGGCCAGGAGGTTAGCTGTTTGCGGCGTTTGTTGCGGTGCCGAACTCGCCTGGCTGCGTTGCCACGCCTGATACGCCTGGAACGCCATCATGCCCAGCGACGCCAGCGCCGCATAATTGGTCCCGCCGGAACGACTTTGCGTACTGCCCGCGCCGCCCAGCGCCCCACCCAAAGCGCCGCCAAGACCACCACCGGCACCGCCGCCGAGCAAACCACCGAGCAAGCCGCCCAAGCCGCCAAGTCCACCGGCAGATCCGCCGCCGCTGGCCGCGCCCGAGCCGCCACCGAGCAGTCCACCCAGCAACCCACCCAAACCACCCAAACCATCGCCGGCAGACGCTGAAGATTGTTGGCCGGTCGAGGCCTGGCCTCGCAGCAGTTTTTCGAGCAAATCGCTGGTGTTCATGACGTTATCCTCAGGCATTGGCAGTGACTGCGTCTGGCAACGATAGACCCCTTAAGCCATAGCGCCAGCACCGTTTGGCTGACGCTCGAAGCCCTGACGGATTTCGCCCGCGTATTTTTTCGCCGGCCAGCTAAGATTGATCAGTGGTGAACCTTATCCCGGCCAGACCGGTCGATAGCTGCAACCCCGACCCGGTTTGCCGGCGCCCTGCTACTCAAGGGTGATACCCGGCTTGCTTCACTTTCTGGAGAACGCCCCCGTGATATCGACCGTACACATCGCCAGGCTCAAAGCATGGGGCGCCCATGGTTTTACCGCGACTGGCGTGGTCACAGCCTTCCTGGCCACCCTCGCCCTGCTGGAAAACCAGCCGACCCATTGCCTGATGTGGCTGGGCGTGGCGCTGATTGTCGACGGCCTCGACGGCGCACTGGCGCGCAAGGTCAACGTGCAATCGGTGCTGCCGAGCTTCGACGGTTCGATCCTCGATCTGGTGATCGATTACCTGACATACGTGTTCATCCCGGCGCTGTTCATCTATCGCTACATTCCGCTGCCGGATTACACCCTGCTGCTGACCGTGTCGCTGATTCTGGTGTCGTCGTTGTTCTGCTTCTGCAACGTCAATATGAAGAGCAAGGACAACTACTTTGTCGGGTTTCCGGCGGCGTGGAATGTGGTCGCCCTGTGCCTGTACATCATCGGACCGGGACCGTGGATCACTTTTCTGACGGTTATCGGTTTGGCGCTGTTGACCGTGACGCGGATGAAGTTCCTGCACCCGTTTCGGGTACGCCGGTTCATGCCGATCAACATTGCAGTGACGGCGATCTGGCTGCTATGCAGTCTGTCGCTGGTGCTCAACCATCCGGTGATCAACCCGTTGGTGATGGGGTTGTGGTTGCTGATGTCGGCGTACTTTCTGGGGATCTGCATCTGGCGCACGGCGCTGGAGTGGTTTGATCGGCCGCAGGTGAAATAGGCTCAACTACCAAAATACCTACCCCTGTGGGAGCGAGCCTGCTCGCGAAGACGGAGTGTCAGACAACATTTTTGTTGAATGACACAGCGCTTTCGCGAGCAGGCTCACTCCTACAGGGGTCGCAATAGATTCGAAAGTCGGGGGTGAATCAGCGCTTGGTGATCACCACCTCCAGATACTCGCTCGGCACCACCAGCGAATCCTCTCCCGCCCGATTCAACCGATTTAGCAAATCCGCCAGATCACTCTCCAGCGCCTGCCCGCTCTCCGGCGGTAATGCCGCGAAGGCCTTGTGCACCGGCCCATACCAATGGCGGAAAATATCAATAAAATGCGCGGCCGAGCGATAGCGAAAATTGAAATCGCGCCGTGTCACACGCAGCAGAAAATCACGGTCATCGAAATGTTTGTGCAGCCAGGCATCGGAGCCCCAATTCGAGGGCGGCTGGGCGCCGGCAGGCGGCGGCAGATGACGGCTGAGCGTCTTGAACATCTGCCCAACAAAACCTTCCGGCGTCCAGTTGGCCAGACCTATCCGCCCACCACGGCGACAAACCCGCCCCAGCTCGGCCGCAGCCGTGTCCTGATCCGGCGCGAACATCACACCAAAGGTCGACAGCACAGCGTCGTAACTCTCATCGGCGAACGGCAGTGCCTCAGCATCGGCAACCTGAAACGTCACGTCCAGATGCTCTGCTCGGGCCCGATCCTGGCCGCGCTCCAACAAAGCCGCAACGTAGTCGGTCGAGGTGACCTGGCAGCCACGGCGCGCCGCCGCCAGCGTCGCATTACCGTTGCCGGCAGCGACATCCAGCACCTCTTCATCGCAACGCAGGTCACAGGCTTCGGCAAGGTTTTCGCCGACGATTTGTAACGTCGTACCAATCACGGCGTAGTCGCCACTGGCCCAGGCGACTTTCTGGCGTTCTTTCAAGGCAGTCAAATCAATCGGGGTACTCATAAGAGTGAACTCCGCTGCGGGTGGGGTCGGTGATCATTCGGCCGTCGTCGGATCGATGACCGTCATCACTCGCGCCACACTGTTGGCAGGAAATCCTCCAAGCCTGGCGTGTTCGCGTACCTGCTCTTCGTCAGGCGCGATGTACACGCAATAGATCTTGTCAGCGGTGACATAACTCTGCAGCCACTGCACTTGCGGACCGAGTTCGCGCAAGACATCACAGGACGTTTTCGACACAGCTTTGAGTTCTGCTTCCGACAGCTTCCCGGCCCCTGGAATCTCGCGTTCAATCACGAATTTCGGCATGGCAACCTCGCGCTCTTGTTATGGGGCAAGGCCGGCAGTGACCCTGCTCAAGCACTATCGCGCCGAGACCGCTCGGCGTCCCTGCCAATCGTCTGGCAACCCCGTAAAACCGGGGGTTTGCCGATGAGCGGTGGAAATCTGTAAAGCGTCTGGAACACCTGGAAGATTGCCAACGTTCGAGGATTGGTTTCTGATGCCCGCTCGCTTCTGGAACGGACTCTACCGATGTCACTGAAACTCGATTGGCTCGCGCATCACATGCACCACAGCGACCGTTATGCTCAATGGATCCATCAGCAATTCCCCTACGAATACATCGACCAACCGTTGGCTGAATGGCAGCGTGAATTTGCCGAGGGCCAAGGCAATGGCGACTGGTCTTGCCTGATCGCCATGGACGGTGAACATCTGGTCGGCGGCGCGGCGCTAGCACGCGATGACCTCGCCTTGCGCCCCAATCTCGGACCTTGGCTGGCCTGCGTGTTCGTCAGCCCTGAAGCACGCGGGCAAGGGTTGGCGGAACGCTTGATTGCAGGGATTTGTCAGGAGGCAAAAGACTGCGGCTTTGCGCGTTTGTATCTGCATACGCAGACCAAGCAGGACTACTACGCCAAACGCGGCTGGCAAGTCCTGGAGCGTTTTCGCGCCTGGGGCAATGAACAATGGCTCATGGTCCGCGACCTCTGAGCCAGTGGTTTGCTGATCACGCCGCAGGCGCCTTAGCCTCCTCCAGCAAATGCTGGATCATCTGCTCCTGCGCCTCGTAGCGACCTTCGCCGAAGTGGCTGTAACGCACCTGCCCCTTGGCGTCGATCAGGTAATGCGCCGGCCAGTACTGGTTGTCGAAGTTGCGCCAGATCGCGTAGTTGTTGTCGATGGCCACCGGGTAGGTGATGCCGAGCTTTTTCACCTGATCCTTGACGTTCTCGATGATCCGCTCGTAGCCGTATTCCGGGGTGTGCACGCCGATCACCACGAGGCCGTCCTTCTCGTACTTCTTCGCCCAGTCCTTGACGTACGGCAGGGTGTGCTGGCAGTTGATGCAGTCGTAGGTCCAAAAGTCCACAAGCACCACTTTGCCGCGCAGGGCTTCAGCGCTCAGCTCGGGCGAATTCAACCATTGCACGGCGCCAGCGAGTGACGGCATCGCGCCTTTGCCCTCCTCCATCGGCGAGTCCGCGCGGACTTTGCTGACAAAGTAGTCGACCACTTTCGGCACGTTTTCCAACACGCGTTTTTCGACACTGGCGACGCCTTCGGAGGAGGTGTTGGCCAACAAGGTTTTATCGAAGCCGGTGGCAATCACCGCTGTCGTCGCCAGTACCGCAACCCCGGCACCACGACGCAACCAACCGGTGAACGGGATCGACGGTTTCAAACGGTTGACCAACCCGCGCCCGGTGAAGATCAACGTGCCCAGCGACAATGCACTGCCGGCGCCGTAGGCCAGCAGCAACAGGCTGGTCTGCGCGTTGGCGCCTTGCAGCATGGCACCGGTGAGAATCACCCCGAGAATCGGTCCCGCGCACGGTGCCCAAAGCAGTCCAGTGGCCACGCCGAGCATGACCGAACCCATCGGCCCGGCCTTTTTCCGGGTGTCCGGGTCCAGACGATTGCCGAGCATCACGAAGGGGCGTGTCAGCCAGCCGCCGATGCGCGCCGAGATCAGCGACAGGGCGAACACGCTCATCACGATCAGCGCAACGTAACGGCCACTGTTGCTGGCCTGGATCACCCATTCGCTGCTGACCACGGCAAGGCTGGAGATCAGCGCGAAGGTCAGGGCCATGCCGCCGAGGGTCAACAGTATCGAAGCGCGACTGCGTTGGGCGCCGGCAAACAGAAACGGCACCACCGGCAGGATGCAGGGGCTGAGCACGGTCAGCAGACCGCCGAGAAATGCGATGAGGTACATAGTGAGTCACCCTTGATCAATGATTGTGGCGAGCCGTTCAGACGCTCTGGCTTTCCAGCCATTGGCTCTGCGGCGTACGGCTGGCGCCGTTCTCGGCGAACATCTGCCCTTGTGGCGTGCGGCTGGAGCCGTCCGCTGCAATCAGGCCGTCGCTGCCCTGCTGGGCCCCCGGCGTCAGTTGGAAGCAGGTGCTGCTGTGGCAGCTATGCTGTTCAACCGCAGCGTTGGCATGGGCGGCGACGCCGGCCAGGGAGAAAGCGATGGCGGTGAAAAAGCGCGCGACGTTGTTCATGGTGTTGTTCCTTCTATAAAGAGTTGGCTTGGTTGCCGTTGATGACTCAGTTGTCGTTGTTGCAGCCGTCGGCAAATTTGCTGTAATCGAGTACGCGGGTTTTGCCTGCAGAATCGAGGTAGGTCATGCGCGCCTCGACGATGCCGCAGGACACCGAGTTGTCCTGTTTCAGCGAGATCACTTTCTGGATATCCAGGTGGGTGCCGTAGGTGTAGGTTTGCGCGGTAACAGCGGCTTCGGCCCGGGCCGAGAGCGTGCAGATGTTCAGGGCGGCAAACAGGCAGGCGGCGATTACGGATTTGTTGTTCATGGCGTGTTCCTCAAGGCTTCAGTGGGGTTTGAGCCGAGGCGATCTGTGTGGGCCTCGATGGAGCCTATTTGAGGCTCGCGAGGTATCGCGTCTGTGTCAGGAACTGGCGCGTTTCAATCGCTGTGTATCTTTGCCATCGGGGGATACACAGCGATACAAAACCCTGGAAAAATCGCGTTTTTGCGTTCCCGTGTATCCGCCGATACGGCAGATACACTGCAATACAAAGGCAGGCAGGCGGGCCACCGCAGGCTCGATACACTGCACGGCAGTCCCTTTTGATAGAGGTTTGCACCGATGGATCATGTCGATCACATTCTCATCGTCGACGACGACCGCGAGATCCGTGAACTGGTGGGCAACTACCTGAAGAAAAACGGCCTGCGCACCACGGTGGTCGCCGATGGCCGGCAGATGCGCAGCTTTCTCGAGGCCAACACCGTCGACCTGATCGTGCTCGACATCATGATGCCCGGCGACGATGGCCTGCAGCTGTGCCGCGAATTGCGGGTGGGCAAACACAAGGCCACGCCAGTATTGATGCTGACCGCGCGCAACGATGAAACCGACCGCATCATCGGCCTCGAAATGGGCGCCGACGACTACCTGACCAAACCATTCGCCGCCCGCGAATTGCTCGCGCGGATCAACGCCGTGCTGCGCCGCACGCGCATGCTGCCGCCGAATCTGGTGGTCACCGAGGCCGGTCGCTTGCTGGCCTTCGGTCGTTGGCAACTGGACACCTCGGCCCGTCACCTGCTCGACAAGGACGGCACCATGGTCGCCCTCAGCGGCGCCGAATATCGATTGCTGCGGGTGTTTCTCGATCACCCACAACGGGTGCTCAGCCGCGACCAACTGCTCAATCTGACCCAGGGTCGTGATGCCGATCTGTTTGACCGCTCGATCGACTTGCTGGTTAGCCGTTTGCGTCAGCGCCTGCTGGATGATGCGCGCGAGCCGGCCTACATAAAGACCGTGCGCAGCGAAGGTTACGTGTTCTCACTGCCGGTCGAGATTCTCGGGGCCCCGGCATGAGCGTCAATCTGCACTGGCCGCGCACCCTCGCCTCGCGCCTGTCGCTGATTTTCCTGATCGGCCTGTTGCTCGCTCAGGCGCTGTCGTTCGGTGCGCAGTATTACGAGCGTTACCAAAGCGCCAAGAACACCATGCTCGGCAATCTGGAAACCGACGTCTCGACCTCGATTGCGATCCTTGATCGCTTGCCTGCCGAAGAGCGCCCTGCCTGGCTCGAGCGTCTGGCGCGAAAAAATTATGGCTACCTGTTGAGCGAAGGCGAACCGGGCACACCGATCGAGGCCAGTGATGTGCCGGTGGCGGTCACCTCGATCACCGAAGCCATTGGTGAACGCTATCCGCTGACCTTCACCGATATTCCCGGGCCGAAGAAACACTTTCAGGGTCATCTGCGCCTGAGCGACGGCAGCCCGGTGACCATCGACGTGCGCCCCGCCATGGTCCCGTTGTCACCCTGGTTGCCGGTAGTACTGCTCGGCCAATTGGCGCTGATGCTCGTCTGCACCTGGCTGGCGGTGCGCATTGCGGTTCGCCCCCTGACCCGGCTGGCTAACGCGGTGGAAACACTCGACCCCAACGCCCACCCGATCAACCTCGACGAAAGCGGCCCGAACGAAGTGGTCTACGCAGCACGGGCGTTCAACACGATGCAGGCGCGCATTGCCGCTTATCTCAAGGAACGCATGCAACTGCTGGCGGCGATTTCCCATGACCTGCAAACCCCGATCACGCGGATGAAACTGCGCGCCGAACTCATGGACGATTGCACCGAGAAAGACAAACTGTGGAATGACCTCAGCGAGATGGAACACCTGGTGCGCGAAGGCGTGGCGTATGCGCGCAGCATCCATGGTTCGACCGAAGAAAGCCGCCGCACCAACATGGATTCCTTCCTCGAAAGCCTGGTGTTCGACTATCAGGACATGGGCAAGCAGGTGCAACTGGTCGGCAAGAGTGCGGCGGTCATCGACACCCGTCCTCATGCGTTGCGCCGGGTGCTGGTGAACCTGACCGACAACGCACTGAAATTCGCCGGCGCCGCCGAAGTCTGGGTCGAAGCCAACAAAGGCAACCTGGCGATCACCGTCATGGACCGCGGCCCGGGCATCGCCGACGCCGAACTGGCGCAGGTGCTGCAACCGTTCTACCGCGTGGAAAACTCGCGCAATCGCGATACCGGCGGCACCGGGCTGGGACTGGCGATCGCCCAGCAACTGGCCATGGCGCTCGGTGGTTCGCTGACGTTGAGCAATCGCGAGGGTGGCGGGCTGTGCGCTGAACTGAAGCTGCCGCTGCATCCATAAACGCTTTAACGGCGCCTGTTTAAACGCTACGCACCAATACCGGTCGGTAGCCTGCACACCGCCGCGCCAATGCCTACAACTTCATCAGAATCCACTGACTGTGCGCCTTGGCTGATGCGCTTATGGTTGTGTTGCCCGTTTCGCACTGTTCACCATTGGTCGCCACTGTCAGATCTGACAGTAGCAAGTCAGCGCCGGGCTACGGTTCCATGACAATTGGCCCAACCTGTCGAGGCGCAACATGACTCTGCTCGAATCCGTTACCCACGTGTGTACGCGCCTGGCGCCTGGCGGCTGGCATTCACTGATGCTCGCCCACGGCCTGGACTTGCTGGCTGAACCGCTGGCGGCGGAACTGCACAAGCCCCTGAAAATCGACCGGTCAATACCCGGATTTACTGATTTCGCAACGACCGGCAGGCGGGCGATCGAGGCAGGCGCACCGGCGCACAGCCTGCTGTATCACGCGCTGGCCTCGCCAAACGTGCTCAGCGATGAAAACGGCCAGACATTACAGCTGTTCCCCACTGCCGCCGAGATCGAGACCGTGCTCGACTATGTCTACAGCGTCAGTCCGCCCACGCTCGACA
Source organism: Pseudomonas sp. B21-041 (assembly GCF_024748675.1). Taxonomy (NCBI): domain Bacteria; kingdom Pseudomonadati; phylum Pseudomonadota; class Gammaproteobacteria; order Pseudomonadales; family Pseudomonadaceae; genus Pseudomonas; species Pseudomonas sp. B21-041. The sequence continues at coordinate 2,431,759 of NZ_CP087175.1, read as the reverse complement.
GCCTGCGCCACAAAGCCCGGGGCGCGCCGTTGGCGGTGGTCGCGTTTGCCAGTGAATATCGCTGCGCCGCCGACACCGTGCATGGCCGGCATGCCGACCTGTGCTTCTCGCGTACCGGAATCGCCCGCGTCGGCACCGCCCCCCCGTGCTATGACGCAACGCTGCGCAGTTTCCTGCCCTTCGTCGACGATGATCCGCACGGCATCCGGGTGATGCCAGTGCGCTACAGCGCCTACATTGCCGTGCAACTCAAGGGCGATGCCGAGCGCTTCGGACCGATGGATTTTCAGATGGACCTCGACCCCGGACTGGATTTCTGGGTGCCCGTGCACAAGCTGTTCAATGGTTCGCAGTGCCTGGAGGGTCTGAACCTGACGGTGACGCTGGGCAACCACCAGATCAACGAAAAACTGCGGCATGTCCATTTGCGCCACAGCGGCACCGGTTGGCAGGAACCGCAGATCAGCCAGCCACCCTTCGTCGTCACGGAAAATCTTGCGCATTGGGCCTCGACTGTAGATCTCGGCCCCGGTCTGCTGGTGCCTGAAGCCAGAGCCCGGCTGGTGGCGCCCGTCGAATATCAGGGGCAGCCCTTGTCCTTTATGCTGCCGGCCAATACCGGCGGCATGGTGCACGGACGTCATCGGGTCGAAGCGGATGGCAGCATCGAAGACCTGAACGAGCATGAAGGTGTCGAGGCGTTGGTGCGTCAGGGCGGTTATCGCGCCTTGCATTATCAGGACGGCACTGCCGATGGCTGGGTGTTGCCACGCTGCCCGATGCTGGAAAACCATTTGCCGGCCGTCGCGGCCTATTCGCTGATCGGCCCCCCGGACTTCTATCCGTTATGCAGTCAACGCAAGCTGTTGCACTGGGTCAGCGACGAACCAGCGTTACCAAGTGCCGGTCTCTGGCACGCCCGACTTGAAGCGCTCTCCAACGTACGCTACTGCGCCAACCTCGATCTGCAGGATCAACTGTTCTCCCCGACTGACCGAGGGGTGAGCGCCATCGTTGCCCTCGCCGATCAAACCGACACGGTGCAATCCACTGCCCCGCTACCACCGTCATCGCGGCCGACCTCGCTGCCCGACGGCGCCGCCGGGGTGTTCGGGCCTGGCTGGGAGGTCGGCTGGGTTCGCCAGCGCACGGCAGACGACGAGTGGATCAACGTCCTCGCCGGCTATCAGATGGCCAGCCCGTTTCCCGAGGATGCGAAGATCTGCGCAGCGCTAGGTTCTTTCTGGCCCGGCGTGGCACCGGATTCGGCACGGGTATTTGAGCCGCGCTCGACGCTGCACAGCATCATTCCCCTGACCGATGAAGAAATCGGCATGGGCGGCCTGGCCTGGGATAATCAGCGCGGCCCTCAACTCATCACTCAAGACGATCGGCTGATCGTCCAGTACCACGCGTACGCCCATGCCGATTACACACAGGTGGCCCTCGATGGCCAGTTCTCCCTGAGCACGACCGGCCACACGGCGCAAACCGTGTATCAGCAGCGCGTGCGCTCGATGTATCGCGTGTACCGTGCGCTCGGCGCCGCCAGCGATAAACCCATGCGCAATGCCTGGCCACTGTTGTCGTTCGTTGACGTGCAGCGGCCGAACGCGGAACTGGACAGCGCGCAGGCGCAAGCAGGGCAGCTCCTCGACGGCTGGGTGCAGCGCTTTTTGCTGTACAAGCGCGGCGCCGTGCAGATCCCTGCAAGTGATTTCAGGTTGCGCCACGTCGAAGTCGAAGAGCTGGTGATCTTGCTGCTCAGCGCCGATGCAATCCTGATCAAACGCGACACCCTGCCATGGCGGGTCGCCCATGAAACATTTTGATGTTGTGGTCGTCGGCGCCGGCCCTGCGGGCTGCGCAACGGCAATCAGTTGCGCCCGTCACGGGCTGCGCGTGGCCTTGATCGAACGGCAGGCGTTCCCCCGGTTTCGCCCCGGCGAAAGCCTGCATCCGGGCATCGAACCGCTGCTACGACAACTGGGGGTCGCCGAGCAGCTATGTGGCCGCGCGGCACGGCGCTTTGACGGCCACTGGGTGCACTGGAACGGTGTGCCGCGCTTCAATGCCTTTGGCGCCGATGATCGCGGCGCCTGGCAGGGCTTTCATTTGGAGCGGGCGCAACTGGACGCGACGTTACTGGCGCAAGCGGCGACGTTGGGGGTGGAGATCAGTCAGCCCTGCCGGGCACGGCGAGTGCTGACTCAGGCCAGTCGGGTGATCGGCGTGGAGACCGACAGCGCACGCCTTTACGCGACCTGCCTGATCGATGCCAGTGGCGCTTGCGACTGGCTCGCTCGCCAACTCGGTCTGCCGGTTCGCCACTGTTCACCGCCGCTGGTGGCGCGTTACGGCTATTTGCAAGGTCACAGCGCAACCTATGCAACAACCGCGCACTTGCTGGCCGATCCTGACGGATGGACCTGGATCGCCCAGGTCGAGCCGCAGTTGCTGCACTGGACGCACCTGACGTTCGAGAACAACAGGCGATCGACGAGGCTTCCCGAGGCCCTGCAAGCATTGCCAGCCGTAGGGCGGATACGCGGCGCCGATGTAACCTGGCGCATCACCCCGGCCGTCACCGGTGCTGGTTATTTTCTGGTGGGCGATGCTGCCAACCGGCTCGACCCGGCGTCCTCCCACGGCGTGCTCAAAGCGTTGATGAGCGGTATGCAAGCCGCGCAAGCCGTAACGGATGGTCTGCGCCAACCGGCCTTGCAAACAGCGGCGCAGGCGCAATATCGCCAATGGCTGAACGCTGGATTCGCACGCGATGTGGCGCACCTGCGCGACTTCTATCGTCTGCATCCCTGCCCGCCGTCGTGGCTGCCTGCGGCATGACTTACAGGACGCTGGCGAGCACGCCCTCTTGGTGAAACTGCCGCAACAACGCCGATCCGCTGTCTATGAACGTTTCGGTGTCGGCCACCCCTGCTTCTACTGCCAGATCTTGCAATTGCTGGCGGCCATCAAGGTCAGGAAACGCTTCAATGCGCTGTAACAGGCGCCAGGCCAGCGGGCTCAGCTCGGAAAACTGCACATTCCAGTCTGCCGTGCGCCGCACCAGCAACAGGGTCGGATGCGCCGGCGGTGTGGCGGGCTGATGGTTCGGATCAAGTGCATGCACCGGCCACACATACGCCAATGGCCAGGCCAGTGCCGAGATCTGCAGCGGACGCTCCAGCAACAGCGCCGGATCGCTTGGCGGCAGCGCCTGAGCATCGGACTGCTGCAAGATCATCTCGACCCATTCGTAATGCGCCAGCTCCAGCAGAAACGCCGGCCACTCGCCATCGCGCAACACCTGCGGTGGCGACGCGAGATAGTCGAGAAACGTTTCGGCAATCTCTCCAAACTTTGGGGTCTGCGCCCGCCACTCGCGCAAAAAGCCTCGTACCAGCAGGCCCCAGCGTTGTTCCCCGATGATCCGGATCAACACCGGAAACGTGCCGCTCAACAATTGCGAAACGTTGTTGAACACCAGATCGCGATAAACGTTGACCCGCGCCACGTTCATGTCGGCCGGTGGCGATTGATGTTCAGGATCGCGCAAATACCGGGTCAGCACCTGTTGTTGCAGTATCAGGTTATCCATGAGGGCGACCTCCGGCTTGCAGTTGGCGAATGGTATGCAACTCAGCGACCAGTTCGGAAAATGCCGGGAAATTGAAATCCCGCTCAAGCAGCGTTGGCTGCGCGCCAAACCGCCTATAAGCCTCCGCCAGCAGAGACCACACGACCGGTTTGACTGAGGCACCATGGGTGTCGATTTTCAGCGTATCGGACTCATCGAAATGACCCGCCACATGCATCCCGACCACCCGGTCCGGCTCGATACCGGCGAGGAAGGTTTGCGGATCGAAGCCGTGGTTGATCGCGTTGACATAGACATTGTTGACGTCCAGCAGCAGGTCGCAATCGGCCTCGCGCAGTACGGCATTGGTGAAGCTCACCTCGTCCATGTCCTGGCGCGGGGCGGCATAGTAGGAGACGTTTTCCACGGCCAGGCGCCGGCCGAGAATGTCCTGAGCCTGACTGATCCGCGCGGCAACGTGCTGCACCGCTTCTTCGGTGAACGGCAACGGCAGCAAGTCATACAGATGCCCGTCATCGCTGCAGTAACTCAGGTGCTCGCTGTACAGCGGCACGTTGTAATGGTCGAGAAACACCCGGACCTCCTGCAAGAATCCGACATCCAGCGGCGCCGACCCGCCCAGCGACAGAGACAAGCCGTGACAGGACAACGGATAGCGCTCGGCCAGTTCACGTAACGCCGCACCGTGCGCGCCGCCTACTCCGATCCAGTTTTCCGGGGCGACTTCGAGAAAGTCGAAGGCGCCGCCACGGGCAGCCTGCAGGTCTTTCAGCAGACCACGGCGCAGGCCGAGGCCAACACTGGGTGGCATTGATGAGGGCGGCGTATGCATGGGATGTACCTCAGCAGTGGGTTTGCCACATTTGAGCCGCCGGATGTATTGCGGTTGTGTGCAGATGACCGGGCATTTGCAGCCCTGTGTGTCCCACCATCACGGCGATACACAGTGATACAGATTCTCTGCCGATCAATATTGTGGGAGCGAGCCTGCTCGCGAAAGCGTCAGCACTGCCAATACCAGAATTGCCTGAAATGCCGCCTTCGCGAGCAGGCTCGCTCCCACAGGTTTTCGTTGCTCACAAATACAGCGCCGCTCCCGGACCGGGGCTAGACTCCTTTATTACCCAGTCGAGGGGGACGCAGGACGTCAGCCGTGCCCTGCCCAACTCCGTGACCACCGCCCGGTGGCGCACGCCTCGACCCTCGACGCCGCCGGACCGTGATCCTGTTTCAGGAGCACACATGATGGATGAGGCGAAGCTCAACGAATTCATGGGCAAACTGGTCAACGACATGGGCGGCGCGGCGATGCTGGCCAATGTCATCGTCGGCGAAGAGCTCGGGCTGTACCGGGCAATGGCCGACAGTCAGGCGATCAGTGCCGATGCCCTCGCCGCCAAAACTACCTGCAACCCGCGTCTGGTTCGTGAATGGCTCAGCGCCCACGTGGCGTCCGGCTACATGGAACACCACGACGGCCAGTTCCGTTTACCCGAAGAGCAAGCGCTGGCCCTGGCCGTCGAAGACTCGCCGGTCTACGTCGCTGGCGGCCTCGGGGTGGTGGCGTCGTTTTTTCACGACAAGGACAAGCTGGTCAAAGCCATGCGCGGCAACGGCGCTTTGTCCTGGGGCGATCACCACCCGTGTATGTTCACCGGTACCGAGCGGTTCTTCCGGCCCGGCTACAAAGGTCACCTGATTGCCGAATGGCTGCCGGCACTGGACGGCGTGGTGGCCAAGCTTGAGCAAGGCGCGAACGTCGCCGATATCGGCTGCGGTCACGGCGCCTCGACCGTGATCATGGCCCAGGCGTTTCCCAACTCGCGTTTCGTCGGCTATGACTATCACGCGCCCTCGATCACCGTCGCCACCCAGCGCGCCGAGGAAGGTGGCGTCAGCAGCCGGGCGAAGTTCTTTCAGGGTTCGGCGAAAAGCTACCCCGGCGACGACTACGACCTGATCTGCTATTTCGACTGCCTGCACGACATGGGCGATCCGGTCGGTGCCGCCCGTCACGCCTATAACTCGCTGAAAGACGATGGCACGGTGTTGCTGGTCGAGCCGTTCGCCAACGACACACTGGACGACAACATCACCCCGGTTGGACGGCTGTTCTACGCAGCCTCGACGTTTATCTGCACCCCCAACTCGCTGTCGCAGGAAGTCGGCCTGGGCCTGGGGGCGCAGGCCGGGGAAGTGCGTCTGCGCAAAGTATTCGCCGAGGCCGGTTTCAAGCAGTTCCGCCGGGCCACGCAAACGCCGTTCAACCTGATTCTGGAGGCACGTAAATAATCCGCTTTTAAAACTGTGGCGTGGGAGCTTGCGCCCTCGCCACCAAGGTTGGTGCTAACCTGCGCGCACTGCCCACTTCGGAGCGCTGACCATGCTCGACAACCCGACCCGCGAACACCTCGATACGCTGCAAGAGGTGATGGCTGATGGCGATTTCATCGTGCTGACCGGAGCCGGCATCAGCACGCCGTCGGGTATTCCGGATTACCGCAACAGCGACGGTGTGCGCCGTGGCCGGCAGCCGATGATGTACCAGGAGTTCCTCGCCGCCCCCGAGTCGCGCCGCCGCTACTGGGCGCGGGCCATGCTGGGTTGGCCGAGGGTGCGTCAGGCGCAGCCGAATGCAGCGCACGAAGCGCTGGCCGGATTGCAGCGCCATGGGCTGATCCACGCCTTGATCACCCAGAACGTCGATACCCTGCACGATCAAGCCGGCAGTCACGATGTGATCGAACTGCACGGCAGCCTGCATCGCGTCCTCTGCCTGGACTGCGGCCAGCGCAGTGAGCGCGATTCGATTCAACAATTAATGGAAATGCACAACCCGTATCTGGCCGGGGTCGATGCAGTCCAGGCGCCGGATGGCGACACCCTGCTCGACCCGGCCTTCGAAGCGCGCTTTCAGGTGCCGCGCTGCCCGCATTGCGCTGGCGAGCGGATGAAACCGGACGTGGTGTTTTTCGGCGAGAACGTAGCGCAGCCCACGGCGGCAAGGGCGATGGCGGCGGCAGAGAATGCAGCGGGGATGTTGGTGGTGGGGTCTTCGTTGATGGCGTACTCGGCGTTTCGCCTGTGCCGGGTGATTGCCGATCGTGGCAAGCCGTTGATTGCGATCAATCTGGGCAAGACCCGCGCGGATGACTTGCTGGATTTGAAGATTGAAGCGTCGTGTGAACAGCTTTTGCCGTTGTTGGTTGAAGTGCTGGATCGGTGAGTTGCTGCACTTTGTGCTCGACTCCGGACCCAAGCCCCTCACCCTAGCCCTCTCCCAAGGGAGAGGGAACTGACCGAGTTGTCAGGACTTAATACTGCGACCTGAAAATTTCGAGCCGAACCCATTTTTTGAAATGCCCCCGATCAGCTCCCTTCCCCCTCGCCCTCGCCCTAGCCCTAGCCCTCTCCCAAGCGAGAGGGAACTGACCGAGTTGTCAGGACTTAATACTGCGACCTGAAAATTTCGAGCCGAACCCATTTTTGAAATGCCCCCGATCAGCTCCCTTCCCCCTCGCCCTAGCCCTAGCCCTAGCCCAAGGGAGAGGGAACTGACCGAGTTGTCAGGACTTAATACTGCGACCTGAAAATTTCGAGCCGAACCCATCTTTTGAAATGCCCCCGATCAGCTCCCTTCCCCCTCGCCCCCTCTGGGGGAGAGGGTTGGGGTGAGGGGGTAGATCTCACAGTCGCCCCAGATCTTCAGCCTTGAGAATATCGAACAACGCCTGCGCCGCCGCCGACAGTTCATTGCCCGGCTCAGTCAGCACGCCGATAGCCCGCTGCACCGAGTCATCCAGGGTCAGGCAGTGGGCGCCGAGTTCCTGCATCTGCTCGGCGCACAACGCCGGCACGGCACTGACGCCCAGACCACTGGCGACCATCCGCCCGACCGTGGCCAGTTGATGGCTTTCAAATTCCACCGGCAACTTCATGCCTCGCGCCTGCAGGTGCTCTTCGAGCATCACTCGCACCGTCGAAGGCCGCTGCAAGGTGATGAACGGCTCCTGCAATAACGTCTGCCAATCGATCTCGCCGCGCTGCGCCAGTGGCGAATCCTTCGACACCACCGCGACGAAGCGATCCACGTACAACGGCGTAAACGTCATCGAAGTGTTTTGCATCGGCTCGAACGCCACGCCCAGTTCCACCTGACGGTCACGGACCATTTCCAGCACTTGCTCATTGATCACGTCATTGACCGTGACGTTGACGTTCGGGTAGCGCGCACGAAACGTCTTGAGGATCGGCGGCAGCAGGTTGCCGGCAAACGACGGCATCGCCGCCAGCGTCACCCGCCCGCGCTGCAAGCTGAAGCGTTGGCGCATTTCGTCTTCGGCGTTATCCCAGTCGGCGATCAGCCGCCGCGCCAGCGGCAGCAAGGATTCACCTTCCGCAGTCAGCGCGACATTGCGTGTGTTACGGCTGAACAGGCGACCGCCCAGGCCCTCTTCCAGCGCTTTGATGGTCAGGCTCAAGGCTGATTGCGACAGGTGCAGACGCTCGCAGGCCACGGCGAAGCTCAGGCTCTGTGCCACAGCGAGGAAGGCGCGGATCTGTTTGATGGTCATACTCGCTTCGCTCCAGTTGTAAGCTACAAGCGTTAAGCGGCGAGCCATGATGATCGTTCCCACGCTCCTGCGTGGGAACGCAGCCCGTGACGCTCCGCGTCACTGGACGCGGAGCGTCCCTAGAGGCATTACCACGCGGAGCGTGGGAACGATCAAAGCAGCACGCCATAACGCGATTATTGAGTTTTATCTATTAATCAACCTTAAAAATCAACTTAACAAATATATCCTCCAGCGAGACACTCCAACCATTCGGCTAGCCAGCCGCCCGCAAATAATAAAAGAGGTGCATATGGCAGGTTTCGACAAGCGCGTGAGTTCCTACGAGGAAGCCCTGGCCGGGCTTGAGGACGGCATGACCGTTATCGCCGGCGGCTTCGGTCTGTGCGGCATTCCGGAAAACCTGATCGCCGAGATCAAACGCAAAGGCACCCGCGACCTCACCGTCGTTTCCAACAACTGCGGCGTCGACGGTTTTGGCCTCGGTGTGCTGCTCACCGATCGTCAGATCAGCAAAGTCATCGCCTCCTACGTCGGCGAAAACAAGCTGTTCGAAGAACAACTGCTCAAAGGCGACATCGAAGTCATCCTGACCCCGCAAGGCACCCTCGCCGAGAAGATGCGCGCAGGCGGCGCCGGCATTCCGGCCTTCTTCACCGCCACCGGCGTCGGCACCCCGGTCGCCGAAGGCAAGGAAGTACGCGAATTCAAAGGTCGTAAGTACCTGATGGAAGAATCCATCACCGGCGACTTCGCCATTGTCAAAGGCTGGAAAGCCGACCATTTCGGTAACGTCATCTACCGTCACACCGCGCAGAACTTCAACCCGCTGGCGGCTACCGCCGGCAAGATCACCGTGGTTGAAGTCGAAGAAATCGTCGAACCCGGCGAACTCGCCCCCTCGCAGATCCACACCCCGGGCATCTACGTCGATCGGGTCATTTGCGGCACGTTCGAAAAACGCATCGAACAGCGCACCATCCGCAAATAATTCAGGCTGACGGAGAATAAAACCATGGCACTTACCCGCGAACAAATGGCTCAGCGCGTCGCCCGCGAAATGCAGGACGGCTTTTATGTGAACCTCGGCATCGGCATTCCGACCCTGGTCGCCAACTACATTCCCGAAGGCATGGAAGTCATGCTGCAATCGGAAAACGGCCTGCTCGGCATGGGTCCGTTCCCGACCGAAGACACTATCGATGCCGACATGATCAACGCCGGCAAACAAACGGTGACTGCGCGTATCGGCGCGTCGATCTTCAACTCCGCCGAATCGTTCGCGATGATCCGTGGCGGTCATGTCGACCTGACCGTGCTCGGCGCGTTCGAAGTGGACGTCGAAGGCAACATCGCCTCGTGGATGATCCCCGGCAAACTGGTCAAGGGCATGGGCGGTGCGATGGATCTGGTGGCCGGCGCCGACAATATCATCGTGATCATGACCCACGCCTCCAAGGATGGTGAGTCGAAACTGCTATCCAAGTGCAGCCTGCCGCTGACCGGCGCCGGTTGCATCAAGCGCGTGTTGACCGACCTCGCCTATCTGGAAATCGAAAATGGCGCTTTTGTCCTCAAGGAACGCGCACCTGGCGTCAGCGTCGAGGAAATCGTCGCCAAAACCGCTGGTAAACTGATCGTCCCGGATCACGTACCGGAAATGCAGTTCGCTGCCCAGTGAGGAATTCGAAAATGCAAGACGTCGTAATTGTTGCCGCCACGCGCACCGCGATCGGCAGTTTCCAGGGCTCCCTGGCCAGCGTGTCCGCGGTTGATCTGGGCGCGGCGGTGATCCGCCAGTTGCTCGAACAAACCGGTCTGGACGGTGCGCAGGTCGATGAAGTGATCATGGGCCAGGTGCTGACCGCCGGCGCCGGCCAGAACCCGGCGCGTCAGGCCGCGATCAAGGCCGGCTTGCCCCATGCCGTGCCAGCAATGACCCTGAACAAGGTTTGCGGTTCGGGCCTCAAAGCCCTGCATCTGGGTGCGCAAGCGATCCGTTGCGGCGACGCTGACGTGATCATCGCCGGCGGCCAGGAAAACATGAGCCTGTCCAACTACGTCATGCCGGGCGCACGCACCGGTCTGCGTATGGGCCATGCGCAAATCGTCGACACCATGATCAGCGATGGCCTGTGGGATGCGTTCAACGATTACCACATGGGCATCACTGCCGAGAACCTCGTCGACAAATACGAGATCAGCCGCGAACAGCAGGACGCCTTCGCCGCAGCCTCGCAGCAGAAAGCCGCCGCCGCGATTGAGGCCGGTCGTTTTGTCGATGAGATCACGCCGATCCTGATCCCGCAGCGCAAAGGCGATCCGGTTGCCTTCAAGGTTGATGAACAGCCGCGTGGCGACACCACTGCCGAATCCCTGGCGAAACTGCGCCCGGCATTTAAAAAGGACGGCAGCGTCACGGCCGGCAACGCTTCGTCGCTGAATGACGGCGCCGCTGCGGTCATCCTGATGAGCGCCGAGAAAGCCAAAGCCCTCGGTCTGCCGGTTCTGGCGAAAATCGCTGCCTACGCCAACGCAGGTGTTGATCCTGCAATCATGGGCATCGGCCCGGTTTCGGCCACCCGCCGCTGCCTCGACAAGGCCGGCTGGAACATCGGCCAGCTCGATCTTATTGAGGCCAACGAAGCCTTCGCTGCGCAATCGCTGGCGGTGGCCAAGGATCTGCAATGGGATCTGGACAAGGTCAACGTCAACGGCGGCGCCATCGCGTTGGGCCATCCGATCGGTGCATCGGGTTGCCGCGTGCTGGTGACCCTGCTGCATGAAATGATCAAGCGTGATGCGAAAAAGGGTCTGGCGACCCTGTGCATCGGTGGCGGTCAGGGTGTGGCGCTGGCGCTGGAACGCGCATAACCAGAGTTCAACAGTGAATGGCGGATCCACGACATCCGCCGCTTGCTGGCAACAAAAACCCGGTGCGACTTGCGTTGCACCGGGTGTTTTTTTGCCTGTTGGAAATGTGCGTTGAGTGTTCCGGCGCCTTCGCGAGCAGGCTCGCTCCCACAGGGAATGCATTTCAAAATGTGGGAGCGACGGTGCGACGATTCGACCTGCTCGCGAAGAGGCCCGCCCGGCCAGCGAAAATCTAAGGCTTGCGCAACAAATACGTATCCATGATCCACCCATGCTCGGCCCGCGCCGCCTTGCGCACCCGCTCGATCTCATCCGCAACATCCGCCAGCCTGCCGCTGATCAAAATCTCGTCCGGTGTGCCCAAGTAGGCGCCCCAGTAAATCTCGGTATCCTGATCGGCCACCCGGTGATACGAATCTTCAGCATCGAGCATCACCACCAGACTGTCCGCATCACTCACCTGCCCTGCCGCCAAACGCCGCCCGGTGGTGATTTCGATGGAACGACCGATGGTGTTCAACGGCACCTTGTGCTGCGCCGCCAACGCCTGAACGCTGGTGATCCCGGGGATCACCTCAAACTCGAAGGCACACGCGCCCGAGGCCAGAATCGTCTGGAGGATACGCACGGTGCTGTCGTACAGCGCCGGGTCACCCCACACCAGGAACCCGCCACACTGACCGTCAGACAATTGGTCATTGATCAGGCGTTCGAAGGTCTGCTGCTTGGCGCGGTTCAGCTCATCGACACTGGCGGCGTAGTCGACACCGCCGCGTTCGCGCTCCGGACTGTGGGCCTCGACGAAGCGGTAGTCAGGATTGTCGATATAGCGCTCACAAATCTCGCGACGCAGGTCGATCAGCTTGTCCTTGCTCTGGCCTTTGTCCATCAGAAAGAACACGTCGACCCGATTCAACGCCTTCACCGCCTGCATCGTGATGTAGTCGGGATTGCCGGCACCGATGCCGATCACCAGCAGTTGTTTCATCACAAAGCTCCTTTAAGACACAGGCGCCAGCGCCCGGTGAAGCGCAGTTCGAGCAGCGACAACGGTTCGACATCGATGTCATGCAACGCCGAACCGCGCAGCACGTGGATCAGTGCAGCGCGGATGACAAACGGATGCGTCACGGCCACGACATGTCCCGACGTGCCTTGCAGGTTAGCTAGCCAAGTCGCCACGCGCTGGCACAACTGCGCCACTGACTCACCGTCATGCGGAGTGGCGTGGGGATCTTCCAGCCAGGCGTGCAGCGCGGCGTCTTCCGAGGCTTGCAGGGCTTTGATCGACTGGCCATGCCAGCGTCCCCAGTCACAATCGCGCAGCGCCTCATCAATCTGCGCATCCGAGCCAAACCATGCCGCTGTCTGGCGCGTGCGCAACTCCGGCGCGCAAATCAAGCGTCGCGCGGCGTCGAAACGCTGGGCCAATTCGCCCGGTGTCAGCCGGCTATTTTCAACAGGTTCATTCGTAGGAAAACACGCCAATTTCTGTGCGACGGTTCGCGCATGGCAAATCAATGTCAAACGAGTGGTCTGCACAGGGATCGCTCCGATGGGCCTTCATGAAAATCAGCGGCGCAAAGCCGTTGTGTCGGCAATTGTGCCGTAAACCGAGGGTTGCAGGGTTGTTGGATCGCCCCGGCATGTGCGGACAAAAGCAAAAATACGGCAATCTCTGACACTAACGTGGGCGATGGACTACAAGCCCTGTCGAAGTCCGTGTGGCCCTTGTTACACAGGCGTCTCGCCCCATTTTGGGGCCTTTTCAACACGCGGAAAAATTCACTAGACATGTAACGTCAGTTACATAAATACTGTTTTAACGGATTATGAAGCGAATTCAACACCCTCATCCAGCAGGAGCCCGGATGCCCCCTCTCAGAGACCTGATCACCGATCCCGGCCTGGATCTTACGCCGTCGGAGCGCAAAGTCGTTCGCGCCTTGCTTGATCAGTACCCACGCAACGGTCTGGGGCCGATGGCGCGTCTGGCCGAACATGCCGGCGTCAGCGATCCGACCATCGTGCGGCTGGTGAAAAAACTCGGTTTCGGTGGTTACGCCGAATTCCAGGATGCCCTGCTCAGTGACATGGATCACCGCCTGCGCTCGCCGCGCACGCTATTGCAACCGCGCGCCCATCAACATCGGGACGACGCCTGGAGCCACTATCTGGGCGACAGCCATCGCCTGCTGGTCGAAACCCAATCGCTGACCCAACCCGAAGACGTGCGCATTCTCACCGACTGGCTGCTCGATGCCCGGCATCAGGTGTATTGCTTCGGCGGGCGCTTCAGCAGCCTGATGGCCACCTACCTGCTCAATCACCTGCGCTTGCTGCGCCCCGGTTGCTTTGCCCTGGAAGACAACGCGCAACTGCCTGATCGCTTGTTTGATCTGCAACGCCAGGATGTGGTGTTGCTGTTCGACTATCGCCGCTACCAGACCCAGGCCTTGCGAGTCGCCAGCGCGGCAAAAAACAACAACGCGCGCGTGGTGTTGTTCACCGACATCTATGCCTCGCCGCTGCGCGAACTGGCCGACCTGATCATCAGCGCGCCGGTGGAATCGGCTTCGCCGTTCGACACCATGGTGCCAGCGCTGGCTCAGGTCGAAGCACTGATCGCCTGCCTGACCTTGCGCACCGAAAACCTCGCCGATCGCCTGGAAGGCATCGATGCCCTGCGCAATGACTTCAACACCCACCTGCTGGAGGATAAATAAGGATGTTCAGCCTTCCCCACCGCTCGCCGCGAGACTTGCCGTTTGTCACCGATCACACCGCACTGTTGCTGGTGGACATGCAGCGTGCCTGGCTCGAACCGCAGTTCGACGCGCACCTCAACGGGCCTGACGCCGAGTATTTCCTGACCCGTGCACACATGCAGGTGGTGCCCAACCAACGTCGTTTGCTCAGTGCCTTTCGCGAGGCGCGGCAGAACGTGCTGCACACCATTATCGAAAGCCTTACGGCTGATGGCCGTGACCGCTCGCTCGACCACAAACTCTCGGACATGCACCTGCCCAAAGGCAGCGTGCAGGCGCGGATCATTGAAGACCTGAGCCCGGTGGAAAACGAAATCGTCCTGCCGAAGACCTCGTCCGGGGCGTTCAACTCGACCAACATCGATTACGTGCTGCGCAACCTGCAAACCCGTCACTTGATCATCGCTGGCATCGTCACCGATCAGTGCGTCGACATGGCCGTGCGCGACGCCGCCGATCGTGGCTATCTGGTCACCCTGGTGGAAGATGCCTGCGCCACCTACAGCGCCGAACGCCATCACGCCTGCCTGAATGCGATCAAGGGTTACTGCTGGATCACCGACACCGACACCGTGCTCGCCCGCCTGCAGGAGATGCAGCCATGAGCACGCGCCTGACGCCGCTGCCGATGACCACGCTGGTCACCACAGACCTGATCGGCATCACCCGCGGCCGCTCGTTTCCCACTGATGAGCTGGAGCATTATCAAGCCGCCGGCTGCGGCTGGGTGCCGGCCAACAGCGCATTGACGCCGCAGGACATCATTGCTTCGACCAATCCGTGGGGCGCCTATGGCGATTTGCGGCTGATTCCCGACCTGAGCAGCCGCGTCACTGTCGGCAACGGCCCGGACGTCGACGCACCGGCGCTGGATTTCATCCACGGCGATATCCGCGAAACCGATGGCCGCCCGTGGGGCGCCTGCCCGCGCACGTTGTTGCGTGATGAAATCGAGCGTTATCGCGATGAACTGGGCTTGCAGGTCAACGCCGCGTTCGAACATGAATTCAACCTGCACGCCGGTTTTGCCGAGCATCTGGCGTTCTCCCTCGAAGCCCAGCGCCAAGGTGCCGAGTTCGGTGGCTGGCTGCTCAGCGCCCTGCGCGCCGGCGGTGTCGAGCCGGAAATGTTTCTGCCGGAATACGGCAAGCATCAATACGAAATCACCTGCCGCCCGACGCTCGGCGTAGCGGCGGCTGATCGTGCCGTCAACGTGCGCGAGATCACCCGCGAGATCGCCCGGCAAATGGGCCTCGACCTGAGCTTCGCGCCGAAAACTGCGGCGGATGCGGTGTGCAACGGCGTGCATCTACACGTCAGCCTGCTCGATCTGGCCGGCCAGCCAATGCTCTATGACCCCGGTACCAGCAACGGTCTGTCGAGTCTTGGCCAGCATTGGGCGGCGGGGATCCTGCATTACTTGCCGGCCCTCTGTGCCTTCACCGCGCCGACGCCGGTGTCGTACGAGCGCTTGCAGCCGCATCACTGGAGCGCCTCTTACGCTTGTCTGGGTCAACAGAACCGCGAGGCGGCGCTGCGCATCTGCCCGACCGTGAGCCTCGGCGGCAAATCCGTGGCCCAGCAGTTCAACCTTGAGTTCCGCGCCATGGACGCCACCGCCTCGCCGCATCTGGCCATGGCCGCGCTGCTGATCGCCGGACGTCTGGGCATCGAACAGCGTCTGGCGCTGAACGCCATCACTAACGAAATTCCCGATTCACTCAATGACGAGCAACGCAAGGCCCGGGGCATCATCGCCCTGCCCGCCTCGCTGGCCCAGGCGCTGGATTGCCTGCGCAACAGTGGCACCTTCACTGCATGGCTGCCCAAGCCGCTGCTCGACACTTACTACGCCCTGAAAACCGAGGAACTGGCGCTGACGGAACAGCTCTCGCCCGCTGACTTGTGTGAGCACTATGCACGCCTGTACTGAATCCGCCGAGCTGGGGTTGTACACCCGACCGGCCTACAACCTGAGCCGCGCCGACTCGACGCACCCTGTGATTCTGGTGTGCGAACACGCCAACCGCTACATCCCCGAGGCCCTGAACAATCTGGGCCTGGACGAGGCCGCCGCCGCTGAACACATCGCCTGGGACATTGGTGCGCTGCAACTCGCCGAGCAGTTATCGGAAAGGCTCGGTGCAACCCTGCTGAGCGCCAATTATTCGCGCCTGCTGATCGATCTGAACCGGCCACGCCACGCCCCGGACAGTATTCCGGCGCAGAGCGAAATCTATCAGGTGCCGGGTAACCGCGAGCTGGACGAAGCCACCCGCGAGTACCGCCGCCAGACCTTATTCAAACCGTTTCATACGCGCTTGCAAACGTTGATCGACGAACGTGTTGCCCAAGGTCAAGCGGTGCGTGTAGTGGGTATTCACAGCTTCACCCCGGTGTATTACGGCCAGCCACGACCCCTGGAGGCCGGCGTGCTGTTCGGTCAGGCCAAGGCCTACGCGCAACGCCTGCTCGACGGCCTCGGCGAGCATCCGCTGAAAGTGGCCGGTAATCAGCCCTACAAGATCGATCCGCTGGGCGACATGACCGTGCCGGTGCACGGCGATGCCCGTGGCCTCGACTCGGTGCTGATCGAGGTGCGCAACGATTTGCTGCGCAGCCCCGAAGCCGTATCGCGCTGGGCCGGATACCTCGCGCCTTTGCTGTAATGAATGAAAGACTGCTGACGCTGTAAACGATGGATCGATAACAACTAAAACGACCGACTGGCTGACAAGGAGTTGCGCTTCATGGAAATTGAAGAATTCGGCTACAAGCAAGAGTTGAAACGTAGCCTGACGCTGACCGATCTGGTGGTATACGGGATGATCTTCATGATCCCCATCGCCCCGTTCGGTGTGTATGGCTACGTCAACGCCGAGGCACCGGGGATGGTGCCGTTGGCGTACATTATTGGCATGGTGGCGATGCTGTTCACCGCGCTGAGTTACGGCAGCATGGCCAAGGCTTTTCCGATTGCCGGTTCGGTCTATTCCTACGCGCAACGCGGCCTCAATCAGCACGTCGGCTTCATCGCCGGTTGGCTGATGCTGCTCGATTATCTGCTGATCCCGCCGCTGCTTTACGTTTACGCGGCGATGGCCCTCAACCACTTGTACCCGGACATCCCGAAAGTCGGCTTTATTCTGGCGTTCCTGGTCAGCGCGACCTTCGTCAACCTGCGCGGCATCACCTTCACGGCACGGATGAACATCATCTTCCTGCTCGCGCAACTGGTGGTGCTGGGGATTTTCCTGTTCTACGCCTGGAATGCCCTGCACAACGGTGGCGGTAACGGCGAACTAACTCTGGCGCCGCTGTATCACCCGCAAACCTTCAACTTCGCCCTGCTGATGCAAGCGGTGTCGATTGCGGTGCTGTCGTTCCTTGGCTTCGATGCGATCTCGACACTCGCTGAAGAAATCAAAGGCGATCCGGGCAAGAGCGTCGGCAAAGCCGCGCTGATCACCCTGGTGGTCATGGGCGTGATTTTCGTTGCGCAAACCTGGATTGCCACCGATCTGGCGGCCGGCATGGGTTTCAAATCCGCCGACACCGCGTTCTATGAAATCGCCGAAATCGCCGCCGGCAGTTGGCTGGCGACCCTGACCGCTGTCGCGACGGCATTGGCTTGGGGCGTGGCCGTGGCGATCACTTCGCAAGCCGCAGTCTCGCGTCTGCTGTTCGGCATGGCCCGCGACGGCAAGCTGCCGAAAGTGCTGGCCAAGGTGCATCCGAAACACAACACGCCGTACCTGAGCATTTATCTGGTGGCGGTGCTGTCGCTGGTGATCTGCTACCTGTTCATCAACTCGGTCGACACCCTGACCTCGCTGGTCAACTTCGGCGCGCTCAGCGGCTTCATGCTGCTGCACCTGACAGTGATCAACTACTACTGGCGTCGGCAGAAGTCCCGCCAAGTGGTGCGTCACCTGATCTGCCCGGTCATCGGCTTCATCATCGTCGCGGCCATCATGTACAACATGGGCGTCGATGCGCAGAAGCTCGGCCTGATCTGGATTGCCCTGGGCCTGGTGTATCTGTTCTTCCTGAATAAACTCGGCGCCAGTACCGCGCTGCCTGACCCGAGCAACGGCTGACAAGAAAAAGAGCGGCGTCTGACAACAAATCAGGCGACCGCCGATTTATCGCGTGGACACCGACAGTGATAGTCAGGTTTGGCGACATCGCCGAACCTTTTGATACAGGAGTACATCCATGCTGGTCTTACGCCCAGTCGAACAGACTGACCTGCCCCAGCTACAACAATTGGCCCGCGACAGTCTGGTGGGCGTAACTTCCCTGCCGGACGACAGCGAACGCCTGCGCGAGAAAATCGCCGGCTCCTGCGCCTCGTTTGACAGCGAAGCGGCATCCCAAGGCCCGGAGAACTACTTCTTCGTGCTGGAAGACCTGGACCGCCAACGGCTGGTCGGCTGCTCGGAGATTCTCGCGACGGCGGGCTTCGACGAGCCGTTCTACAGCCTGCGCAACCGCCATTTCACCAGTGCATCCCGCGAACTGAACATTGAACATGGCGTGCCGGCGCTGTCGCTGTGCCATGACCTCAGCGGCCACACATTGCTGCGTGGTTTTCACATCAATGCCGAACTGGTGCGTACGCCGTTCTCCGAATTGTTGTCCCGTGCGCGCCTGTTGTTCATCGCCGCTCACACGCGGCGCTTTGCCGAAGCGGTGATTACTGAACTGGTCGGCTACAGCGACGAGCAAGGTCATTCGCCGTTCTGGGATGCGCTGGGCAAACACTTCTTCGACCTGCCCTACGCGGAAGCTGAACGCCTGTGCGGGCTGCAGAGCCGCACGTTTCTCGCCGAACTGATGCCGCAATACCCGATTTACGTGCCGATGCTGCCGCAAGCGGCGCAGGACTGTATCGGTCGTATTCACCCGGACGGTCAGGAAGCGTTCGACATCCTTGAGCGTGAGGGTTTCGAAACCAACAGCTACATCGACTTGTTCGACGCCGGCCCGACCCTGTATGCGCGCACCAGCAACATTCGTTCGATCGCCCGCAGCCAGACGGCAACAGTTCAGCAAAAACCCCAAATCGATGCCCGCGGTCGTTATCTGCTGAGCAACGACGCGCTGCACGGCTTCCGGTCGATCATGGCCGAACTCGATTACCAGACCGATCAACCGCTGTCCCTCACCCCTGCAATGTGTGCGGCGCTGAACGTGACCGATGGCAGCCCGATCCGGCTGATTGCCCTGTGAAACCCGTGCGGTTGCGCAGACAACGACAGTGCCCGAACAGGCGCGCAGAAGGAGTTACAGCATGATTGTCCGCCCGGTCAAAGTCAGCGACCTGCCAGCCTTGATGGCGCTGGTGCAACAGGCCGGCCCGGGGTTCACCACCCTGCCGGCCAACGAAGATCGCCTGTCCCACCGGGTCCGTTGGGCGCAACGGGCGTTCGCCGAACAAGTGGAACGAGCCGACGCAGACTATCTGTTTGTGCTCGAAGACGACGACATGCGCGTGGTCGGCGTCAGCGCTCTGGCCGGGGCGGTCGGCCTGCGTGAGCCGTGGTACAACTATCGGGTCGGATTGACGGTGAGTTCGGCGCCGGATCTGGGCATTCAACGGCAGATCCCGACACTGTTTCTCAACAACGAACTCACCGGCCAATCTGAGCTGTGCTCGCTGTTTCTCGGCCATGACCAGCGCCACGGCAGCAATGGCCGCTTGTTGTCACTGGGGCGATTGCTGTTCGTTGCCGAGTTCCCGCACTTGTTCGGCGAGAAGATGATTGCCGAACTGCGCGGCAGTGCCGATGAACACGGTTGTTCGCCGTTCTGGGACAGCCTGGGTCGGCATTTCTTTCAAATGGACTTCAGCCATGCCGACCACTTGTCCGGGCTGGGCAACAAATCGTTCATCGCCGAACTGATGCCGCGCCAGCCGCTGTACACCTGCCTGCTCACCGAACAGGCCCAGGCAGCGATCGGCCAGGCACACCCGAATACCGAACCGGCGCTGAAGATCCTCCAGGCCGAAGGGTTTACCCACAAAGGCTACATCGACATCTTCGACGGCGGCCCGGTGATCGAAGCGCCGGTGCGCAATATCCGCACCGTGCGCGAGAGCGTCGAGCTGGCCCTGAGCCTCGGCAGCCCGGACGAACAGGCGCCACTGTGGCTGATTCACAACCGGCGTCTGGAGAACTGCCGCATCACCGTCGCTCGCGCCCGCAGGGTCGGCAGCAGCCTGGTGATCGACCGCCTCACCGCCAAGCGCCTGCAACTGCAACCGGGCAACTCGGTACGCGCGGTGATGCTGCCCAATCAACAGCAACAGGCGGTGGCGGCCTGACGGTCACCACCGCAAAAAGGTAAATCCTTTCAGCAAAAGGGTCAGCGACAACCTGTCCCTTGCAAATTCGTCATGATCCTTGACCCATTCGCGTGATAGCCTTTTCATTCTTCGGCGTTGACACCTTTGTTCAAGCCTTTCCATTCCTTTGTATTGGTGGAACTCGTATGACCCGGCTTTCCCATCAAGATTTGCGCCGTAACTTCCGTCAACTGCTGGCCTCCGACACCTGCTACCACACCGCGTCGGTGTTCGATCCGATGTCCGCGCGCATCGCTGCTGACCTGGGTTTTGAAGTGGGCATCCTCGGTGGTTCCGTGGCCTCGTTGCAGGTGCTCGGTGCCCCGGACTTTGCCCTGATCACCCTCAGCGAGTTCGCCGAACAGGCCACCCGCATCGGCCGCGTCGCCCAATTACCGGTGATCGCCGACGCCGACCACGGCTACGGCAACGCCCTCAACGTGATGCGCACCATCGTCGAACTGGAACGCGCCGGCGTCGC
Organism: Pseudomonas sp. B21-041; assembly: GCF_024748675.1. Classification (NCBI taxonomy): domain Bacteria; kingdom Pseudomonadati; phylum Pseudomonadota; class Gammaproteobacteria; order Pseudomonadales; family Pseudomonadaceae; genus Pseudomonas; species Pseudomonas sp. B21-041. The sequence continues at coordinate 2,411,109 of NZ_CP087175.1, read as the reverse complement.
CGCCCTGACCATCGAAGACACCTTGCTGCCGGCACAATTCGGCCGAAAATCCACCGACCTGATCACCGTTGCCGAAGGCGTCGGCAAGATCCGCGCGGCGCTGGAAGCCCGGGTTGATACGGAAATGGCGATCATCGCCCGTACCAACGCCGGTATTTTGCCGAACCAGGAAATCATCAGCCGCACTCGCCAGTACCAGGCTGCCGGGGCTGACGGCATCTGCATGGTCGGCATTCAGGATTTCGATCAGCTTGAGCAAATCGCCGAACACCTGACCGTACCGCTGATGCTGGTGACCTACGGCAACCCGGCGCTGCGCGACGACAAACGTCTGGCCGAACTCGGTGTACGCGTGACCATTGATGGCCATGGTGCTTACTTTGCGGCGATCAAAGCGACGTATGACAGCTTGCGTGAACAGCGGCAGATCTTTACCCAGGCCTCCGACCTGAGCGCGACCGAGTTGACGCACACCTATACCCAGCCAGAGGAATACATTCTTTGGGCCAAGGAATACATGAGCGTCAAGGAGTGATGGGTTGACCGGGCTGACGCCATCGCTGGCAAGCCAGGCTCCCACAGGTTATGCGGTTCGACATCAATTGATGGTTCAGCACCAAACCCTGTGGGAGCTGGCTTGCCAGCGATGAGGCCTGCCGCTACACCGCTAAACCGGCGTCTTGTAAGCCTCTTCCCGCTGCACCGCCCGCGCCTGAATCACATTCAGAATCGCACAGCCCTCGCGCATCAACAGATGCACCGCGCTGGTCACCCGCGTCAGATCACAATCGGAAATGCCTTTGAGGTTGAGGCTGGCAAAGGTGTCGGCCAGATCGCGCACATCCACCGCAACCAGAGCTTCTGTCGGACTTTTCGGTAGTTTTTGTACGCCGTTCGCGACTTCCACTTTTCCCACAAAAGCCCCTCACCCTAGCCCTCTCCCAGAGGGAGAGGGGACTGATTGGGGGATGCTCTGGATCTACGCCGACGTGAGAGACCCGTTGAATGCGAATTTGCATTCAACTTGATCTGCTGGTTGTCACATGGACCACAAACAACACGGTCAGTCCCCTCTCCCTCTGGGAGAGGGTTAGGGTGAGGGGCCGATTTATCTGGCACCCCGCCGACCTCATCACACCGCAAACCACCTCACCGCGGCTTAATGATCGTTCCCACGCTCCGCGTGGGAACGATCACTACCTCACCGCGGCTTGGCCAACTCCATAATCATCCGCGACAACAAATAAATCCGCGGCGCCACGCTCGCCACTTCGGCGTACTCCTCCGGCGTGTGAATATTGCCGCCGACAATCCCGAAACCATCCAGCGTCGGCGTGCCGACCCCGGCCGACAAACTCGCATCCGCCGCGCCACCACTGCCCTCCTCGGTCAGCTTGCGGCCAATCTCGCCATAAATCCCCTGGGCCATGGCCATCAGGCGATCCGACTCAGGCGTTTGCGGCATCGGTGGCAAGCCGCGTTGTAATGAAGTCTTCACTTCCGTCTCAGCAATCAATTTGTCCTGCGACACCCGTGCCAGATCCTTCTCGATCCGGTCAAACTCCTCCGGCACCGCCGCGCGCACGTCGGCCTTGGCCGTGGCTTGATCGGGAATCACGTTGGTGCGGTCGCCGGCCTTGAGCACGGTGAAGTTGATGGTGGTCTTCTTCGCTTCATCGCCGAGTTTGCCCAGTTGCAGAATCTGGTGCGCCGCTTCCATCGCGGCGTTGCGCCCCAGTTCCGGGGCGACGCCGGCGTGTGCGGCTTTACCCTTGACCTCGACCAGCGCCGTCGCGCTGCCCTTGCGCCACACCACCAGGCCATCAGCCGGGCGTCCCGGCTCAAGGTTGAGGGTCACGTCGTGCTGTTTGGCGGTTTTCTTGATCAGATCGGTGGCGACGTCCGAACCGGTTTCTTCGCTGGCGTCGAGCAGGAAAGTGATTTGCGCGTAGTCCTTGAAGTCGAGGTTTTTCAGGACTTTCAGCGCATAGATCCCGGCGACGATGCCGCCCTTGTCATCCATCACCCCCGGCCCGTAAGCGCGGCCGTCCTTGATGTGGAACGGCCGCTCGGCTGCCGAACCTTCCTTGAACACCGTGTCCATATGCGCCATCAGGAGGATTTTCGCCTTGCCGGTGCCCTTGAGCGTTGCGAGTACATGGTTGGATTTTTCCGGCGTATTGGGCACCAGTTCGATGGTGGCGCCGAGTTTTTTCAACTCATCGATGGCGATGTCGCTGACTTGCTTGAGGCCCGGTTCATAGCCGGAACCGGAGTCGATATTGACCAGCCGTTCCAGCAATTTCAGCGCTTCGGGTTGATATTGCTCGGCATCAGCGAGCACTTGTTTGTGCGGTTCGGCAAAGGCGTGGGCAGCGGAGAAAGTGAGAGACAGGCCGAGGCTAGCGGCCAGCAGGGAGCGAGAAAATGAGCACGTCATGAAGCGATCCTTGTTTCGCGTCGGGGGGATTTAACCGTACCCGACATCGGCGCGAGGCTCTACACCGAATGCGACCTCTCCCTGACCACCACCGAACACGTGTAGGAGCTGCCGAAGGCTGCGATCTTTTGATCTTGCTTTTGATTTAGAAAGACCAAAGTCAAAAGATCGCAGCCTTCGGCAGCTCCTACAGGGGATGTGGGGTATAGCGGTCAAACCGAATCCAGTAACGTCTGCCGGGACTTGTCATCGCAATTGCAGATCACCCGGTTACGCCCGCTGGCCTTGGCCTCGTACAACGCCTGATCGGCATCATTGAGCCAGCGTGTTGCGTCGGCATGCGCCGGATCGTACGCCGCCAGGCCGATGCTCAAGCTGACCTTCAACGCCGGATTCTGCTCATAACCCAGAATCGCGAAGCGCTCACGCAACGCTTCCATCGCCTGCGCGGCGTTGAACAGCGGCAGATCCGGCAAAATCACGCAGAACTCATCACCGCCGTAACGCCCGGCAACGTCAGTCGCCCGCAGGTTTTGTTTAAGTAACTTGCTCAACTGGCGCAACACGATGTCGCCCGCGACATGGCCGTAGGTGTCGTTGATCGCCTTGAAGTGATCGATGTCGATCAGCGCAATCGCCGCACCCTGCTTCTGCCGCTTGCAGCGCTGAAAAGCGATCTCCAGTTGATCCTTCCAGGCGCCATGATTGAGCAACCCGGTCAGGCTGTCGGTGCGGCTCAAGGCGAGCAATTCGCGTTTATGCAAGCCAAGCGTGTAGGCCTGACGAAAGCAGATCCAGCCCAGCGCCAAGGGGTATAGCAGCAGAAGCGGGAAACAGGCATACATTTGTGCAGGTGTGGTTTGCGGAATGAATGCCGGAGCAAACACCACCAGCCCGACGCCGACCCCGAGCAACTGCGCCGCAGAGCCTGCCAATAGAAAGCGTGAACCACCAATAGCGACGTTGTTCATCGCCATCATCGAAATGGTCGTGGCAGTGGGCAGCGGATTGAAATGCATGGCGGCAAGCCAAAAGCCGCCGAAAAAGGCGTCGATCAACAGATTGCGGTGTTCAGCGTGGTAAGGAACCCGGGCGCGGCGCGCCCATTGAAACGCCAGATGCGGCCAGACCAAGCCATTGAAGAACATCAACGCCCAGACCCAGAGCGGCGGATCGAGCGAATACATCGCCACGCTCACGCACACAAGCCCCAGAATCAACCCGAGGATGCGCGATGTATAAAGCCTCCTGGCCAATGAAAGTCCCTTTCCTCCGGTATTTCCCATAAGGACCTCGATCACGCACACCGCAGGACGGATGTGCTGGAAGTCTAACAGGGCGACGTTAAATAGCCATCACCGGCCAGCGGGCTGAATAGCGCGACATCAGGGCCGCGCACAGTGCAAATATTTGGCTATACATGAAAGGAGCAAAATGGAAAAAAAACTATAAGAAGGAGACCCATGCACACCTATCACGTGTTGATCATCGGCAGCGGTTTTGGCGGTCAATGTGCTGCGGTCAACCTGCTCAAGGCCGGGATCGACGATTTTCGCCTGCTGGAGCGACGGGACTTCTTTGGCGGCACCTGGTGCCAGAACACCTACCCCGGCGCGGCGGTGGACGTGCCGTCGCCGCTGTATTCGCTGTCGTTCGCGCCGTACCGCTGGTCGCAGATGTTCGCCGGACAAGCCGAGTTGCAGCGTTACACCGAGCATGTCATCGAGCAGTTCGGTTTGCGTGACCGCGTTGAGCTGGAGGCCAATGTCGAGCGCGTCGAATGGGACGACACGGAAAAACGCTGGGCTGTGCACACCGCCAGCAAAGGCACCTTTTATGCGCAGTTCCTGATCAATGCCACCGGACCATTGAGCCAACCGGTCATCCCACACTTTCCCGGCCAGGATCGCTTTCAAGGCAAGACGTTTCATACGAACAACTGGGATCACAGCTACGACTACCGCGCTAAACGCGTGGCCATCGTCGGCAGCGGCGCGAGTGCGGTGCAAGTGATTCCGACCATTGCGCCGCAGGTCGAGCAATTGCACGTGTTTCAGCGCACGCCACACTGGGTGCTGCCCCGCGCCGATCGTCAGTTCGGACCGCTGCAACGCTGGCTGCTTGGCCGCAAACCCGCCTACAAACTGTTGCGCTGGCTGATTTACTGGCAATTCGAAACCCGCGTCATCGCGTTCAAATACTCGAAAGCGGCGATTCACATGGTCCAGCAGCACGCCCTGCGCTTTCTCAAACGCCAAGTGCCAGACCCAGTGCTGCGAGAAAAACTCACCCCGGACTTCACCATTGGCTGCAAACGGGTGCTGGTGTCCAGCACCTATTACCCGGCGCTGAACCGTTCCAACGTCGCCTTGCATACGCGCGAGCAAGGCATTGCGTCCATCGACGAAACCGGGATCAACACCGAGGACGGCCAGCACATCGATGTTGATCTGATTATCTGGTCGACCGGGTACGACGCCACCGACGGGGTGATTTCCTACCCGGTCAGCGGAAAAAACGCCGTGCAACTCAGAGATGTCTGGGCGCAATACCCGCGCGCCTATCTGGGCACCAGTCTGCCGGACTTTCCCAACCTGTTTATCGTCACCGGCCCCAACACCGGCATCGGCCACACCTCGGCGCTGTTCATCATCGAGTCGCAGATGAACTACATCCTCGACTGCATCCGCACCGTGCAGGCGAAGGGTCTGCGCAGCATCGAAGTGCGCCCCGAAGCGGAACGTACCTACACTGAGATGATTCATCGGGAAATGGAGCGCACGGTCTGGAAGTCCGGCGGCTGCCACAGTTGGTATCAAAGCAAGAGCGGTCATGTGATCGCGATGTTTCCCGGCTTCAGTTTCAGCTACCACCGCTTGACCCGAGCGCTGAAACCGGCCGACCACATTCTGTCCTGAACACGTAAAAGGAAGACGTCGATGCTTTTGCTGTTTGTCGCCCTCGCGGTTTTCGTGGCCTGGAGCTGGTTGAGTTATCCGGCGGTTGGTCATTGGCTGTACGACCTGAACATGGCCATCGAGGCCAAGTTGTACAAATTGCACAAGATCGAAGTGCCGATTGCCGAGATGACCGTCTCGACTTGGCAGGGCGGGCCGTATGAAGCGGCCAGCGCGATTCTGATGCTGCATGGCTACAGCGCCGACAAGAACCTGTGGCTGCGCTTTTCCCGGCACTTCGTGCGCCAGTATCGGGTGATCATCCCGGACCTCGCCGGCCATGGTGAAACCGGCTTCAAGGCGGGCGGCGGCTACGACATTCCGTTGCAGGCCAAGCGCATGATCCAGTTGCTCGACGTTTGCGGCGTGGAGAAAGTCCACGTAATCGGCAACTCGATGGGCGGCTACATCGCCGCGTGGCTGGCGGCGACGTATCCCGACCGGATCGCCTCGGTGGCATTGATCGACCCGGCGGGCGTCACCGCGCCTGAGGCCAGCGACATGGAGCGGCATCTGGCGCGCGGGCATAACCCGTTTCTGATCAATTCGCGGGAAGAGTTCCAGCAGTTCTACGCGATGACCATGGCCACGCCGCCATGGGTACCCAAATTGGTGCTGGACGCCATCGCCCAGCGCTACGAACAACAACGCGATGAACTGGAAGAGATCTTCCGCGATTTTCGCGCCAGCCCGCCGATGGAGCCGAAACTGGCCGACATCAAGTGCCCGGCGCTGTTGCTCTGGGGGCGCAAGGATCGGCTGATCGACGTCAGCAGCGTGCCGGTGTGGAGCAAGGGCATCGCCAATTTGCGTGTGGATGTCTGGGATCACGTCGGGCACATGCCGATGGTTGAACAGCCGGGGAATACTGCGCGCCTGTATCGCGAGTTTCTGGGAAGCCAAAGATGACAATGCACTCTTCCCCTGATCGTTCCCACGCTCTGCGTGGTAATGCATCAAGGGACGCTCCGCGTCCAGTGACGCGGAGCGTCACGGGCTGCATTCCCACGCAGAGCGTGGGAACGATCAAGTGTAAGGGCTTGAGATGAACATTCTTTATGACGAACGCCTCGACGGCCCGTTGCCGCAGGTGAACAAGGCCGAATTCCTCAAGTCATTGCAGCAAACGCTGCCAGATCTCGACATTTTGTGGCGCGAGGAAGAACTCAAACCCTACGAATGCGACGGTCTCTCCGCCTACCGCACCACGCCGATGCTGGTCGCCCTGCCCCGACGAATTGAGCAAGTGCAAACCCTGCTCAAACTCTGCCATGAGAAAAACGTCCCGGTGGTTGCCCGTGGTGCCGGCACCGGGTTGTCCGGCGGCGCCTTGCCGCTGGAACAGGGCCTGCTGCTGGTGATGGCGCGCTTCAATAATATCCTGCACATCGACCCGGCCGCGCGCACCGCGCGGGTTCAACCGGGGGTGCGCAATCTGGCGATCTCCCAGGCAGCGGCGCCTTTCGGCCTGTATTACGCGCCAGATCCATCCTCGCAGATCGCCTGTTCGATCGGCGGCAACGTCGCCGAAAATGCCGGCGGCGTGCATTGTCTCAAGTACGGTTTGACCGTGCACAACCTGCTGAAAATCGAAGTGCTGACCATCGAAGGCGAACGCCTGACCCTCGGTTCGGACGCGCTCGATTCAGCGGGTTTCGATCTGCTCGCGTTGTTCACCGGTTCCGAAGGCCTGCTGGGGATCATCACCGAAGTCACGGTCAAACTGCTGCCCAAACCGCAAGTCGCGAAAGTCCTGCTGGCCAGTTTCGATTCCGTGGAAAAGGCCGGCCGCGCGGTCGCCGAAATCATCGCGGCGGGGATCATTCCCGGCGGCCTGGAGATGATGGACAACCTCGCCATTCGCGCCGCTGAAGATTTCATCCACGCCGGTTACCCGGTCGATGCCGAGGCGATTCTGTTGTGCGAACTCGATGGCGTCGAGGCCGATGTCCACGACGACTGCCAACGGGTGCGCGAGGTCATGACCGAGGCCGGCGCCACCGAAGTGCGTCAGGCCCGCGACGAAGCCGAGCGCGTGCGCTTCTGGGCCGGGCGCAAAAATGCTTTCCCGGCCATCGGCCGTTTGTCGCCGGACTATTACTGCATGGACGGCACCATCCCGCGCCGCGAATTACCCGGCGTCCTGCAAGGCATCGCCCGCCTCGGTGAAGAATACGGTTTGCGCGTGGCCAACGTGTTCCATGCCGGCGACGGCAATATGCACCCGCTGATTCTGTTCGACGCCAATCAACCGGGCGAGCTGCACCGCGCCGAAGCCTTGGGCGGCAAGATCCTTGAACTGTGCGTGCAGGTCGGCGGCAGCATCACCGGCGAACACGGCGTCGGCCGCGAGAAAATCAACCAGATGTGCGCGCAGTTCAACAGTGACGAACTGAGCCTGTTTCATGCAGTAAAAGCCGCGTTCGACCCACAAGGCCTGCTGAATCCCGGCAAGAACATTCCGACCCTGCACCGCTGCGCCGAATTCGGCGCCATGCATATTCACGCCGGGCAATTGCCGTTCCCCGAACTGGAGCGTTTCTGATGGCCGACGTCGATGCCGCCAGCGCCCTGCTCGATCAGGTCAACGAGGCCCGGGCCAATGCCACGCCGCTGAAAATTCAGGGTGGCAACAGCAAAGCGTTCCTCGGCCGCGAGGTCGCCGGTGAAGTGCTCGACACCCGCGCCCATTGCGGCATCGTCCGTTACGAGCCGACCGAACTGGTGGTCACGGCGCGCGCCGGCACACCGTTGTCCGAGCTCCTCGCGGCGCTGGACGCTGCTGGACAAATGCTGCCGTGCGAACCGCCGGCATTCAGTGAAGGCGCGACTGTCGGCGGCATGATCGCCACCGGGTTGTCCGGGCCACGACGACCGTGGTCTGGCTCCGTGCGCGACTTCGTCCTTGGCACGCGGGTGATCACTGGCCTTGGGCAGCACCTGCGTTTTGGCGGCGAAGTGATGAAAAACGTCGCCGGTTACGACCTGTCGCGGCTGATGGCCGGCAGTTACGGCTGCCTCGGCGTGCTCACCGAAGTGTCGCTGAAAGTCCTGCCGAAACCGCGCCAGTGCCTGAGCATTCGTCTCGATATGGAATGCGCGCTGGCGCTGACGAAACTCGCCGAATGGGGTCAACAACCGTTGCCGATCAGTGCCGCGTGCCACGATGGCCAGAGCCTGTATCTGCGTCTTGAGGGCGGCGAAGGCTCGGTGACGGCGGCGCATCAACGCCTCGGTGGTGAGCCGTTGGATTCAGGGTTCTGGCGGGATCTGAATGAGCAGCGTCTTGCGTTTTTCAACGAAGGTTTGCCGCTGTGGCGCTTGTCGTTGCCGAACAATCTCGGGCCACTGGATCTGCCCGGCGAGCAACTGATCGACTGGGCCGGTGCACAACGCTGGCTGAAATCCGACGTCGAGCACATGCATATTCTTGCTCAGGAACTCGGCGGCCATGCCACCTGCTTTACCCACGGTGCCAACTCTTCGCCGTTCCAGCCGCTGGCCTGGACACTGCTGCGCTATCACCGACAACTGAAGGCGCAACTCGACCCGCAAGGGCTGTTCAACCCCGGGCGCATGTACGCGGAGTTCTAGCCATGCAAACCACCCTCAGCGAACAGTCACTGCAACTGCCCCGTGCCGCCGAAGCGGAAAAAATCCTCCGCACCTGCGTGCATTGTGGCTTTTGCAACGCGACCTGTCCGACCTATCAGTTGCTCGGTGATGAACTCGATGGCCCGCGCGGGCGCATCTACCTGATCAAACAAGTGCTCGAAGGCGCACCTGCGACGGCGCAGACGCAACTGCACCTGGACCGCTGCCTGTCGTGCCGCAACTGCGAAACCACCTGCCCGTCCGGCGTCGACTATCACAACCTGCTCGACATTGGCCGCGCGGTGGTCGATCACGCGGTGCCGCGTCCGGCGGCGCAGCGCCTGTTACGTGAGGGCTTGCGCGCATTGGCGCCTAATCCGGGATTGTTCAAAGGCTTGTTGCGGGTGGGCACGACGTTTCGGCCGCTGTTGCCGCGCTTGCTTGAAAGCAAATTGCCGCAGCACTTGCCGGTTAACGGCTCGCGCCCTGCCCCTCGGCATGCCCGGCGGGTGTTGTTGCTTGAAGGCTGCGTACAACCGGGGTTGTCGCCAAATACCAATGACGCCACGGCGCGGGTGCTGGATCGTTTGGGCATCAGTGTCACCCCGGTGGCCGAGGCCGGGTGTTGCGGCGCGCTGGACTATCACCTCGACGCGCAAGCCAAAGGCCTCGATCGCGCCCGGCAGAATATCGATGCCTGGTGGCCACACCTGCAAAACGGTGCCGAAGCACTTGTGCAGACCGCCAGCGGTTGCGGCGCATTCATCAAGGATTACGGGCATTTGCTGGAAGACGATCCGGTGTATGCGGCCAAGGCCAGGGAAATCAGCGAGCACACGCTGGATCTGGTGCAGATACTCGCGCAAGAACCGCTGGAGCAGATCTGCGCCGCCACTGAACGGCGGATTGCCGTGCATTGCCCGTGCACCTTGCAGCACGCGTTGAAACTGGGCGGCGCGGTTGAAGCTGTGCTGACCCGCCTCGGTTTCAATCTCACCGCCGTGCCTGACGGCCATTTGTGCTGCGGCTCGGCGGGTACGTATTCGTTAACGCAACCGGTGCTGGCCCGGCAACTGCGCGATAACCGCCTTAACGCGCTGGAAAGCGGTCGCCCCGAGCTGATCGTCACCTCCAACGTCGGCTGTCAGAGCCATCTGGCCAGCGCCGGACGCACGCGGGTGATGCACTGGATCGAACTGGTGGATCAGTCGTTGGCAGAATGAAGTTCGTAGGATTCTTCGTTTGCCCGCGTGCGAGAAGGCTGCGATCTTTTCCCTCATCCATTTCGTGACCGTGGCAGGAATTTTTTTCATGACCGTGCAGCCGTTCGTCAGCCCCGACCTGATCCGTCAACGCTTCTCCAAAGCGATGTCCGACATGTACCGCGAAGAAGTGCCGCTGTACGGCGCGCTGATGCAATTGGTCGAGCAAACCAACCGCGAGGTGCTTGCACGTCAGCCGGACATCGCCTGCCAGCTCGACAGCACCGGCGAAATCCAACGGCTGGACATGGAGCGCCATGGCGCCATTCGCGTCGGCACCGCGACGGAACTGGCCACCCTCGCCCGCCTGTTTGCGGTGATGGGCATGCAGCCGGTGGGTTATTACGACCTGACCCCAGCGGGCGTGCCGGTGCATTCCACGGCGTTTCGCGCGGTGCATGAAGAGGCGCTGCAAGTCAGCCCGTTTCGCGTGTTTACGTCGCTGTTGCGCCTCGAGTTGATTGAGGATGCGCAACTGCGTGCCTTTGCCGAATCAGTGCTGGCCAAGCGTTCGATCTTTACCTCGGAGGCGTTGCGCCTGATCGCGCAAGCTGAAAACGCGGGCGGACTGAATGAAAGCGAGGCCGAGGCATTCGTCCTACAGGCATTGGAAACCTTTCGCTGGCATCACAGCGCCACGGTTACCGCTGCGCAATATCAATCTTTGAGAGCCCAACATCGCTTGATCGCCGATGTGGTCGCATTCAAAGGCCCGCACATCAATCACCTGACGCCGCGCACGCTGGACATCGACCGCGTCCAAGAACAGATGCCAGCCCATGGCATCACCCCGAAAGCCGTGATCGAAGGCCCACCGCGCCGGCAGTGCCCGATCCTGCTGCGCCAAACCAGTTTCAAGGCACTGGACGAGCCGATCGCCTTCACCGATCAGAACCAAACCCGTGGCAGTCACAGCGCGCGTTTCGGCGAAATCGAACAGCGCGGCGCGGCGCTCACGCCCAAAGGTCGGGAGCTGTATGACCGCTTGCTGAATGCCGCGCGCGATGAACTCGGTGACTTCCCCAACGAAGGCAATGCCGCACGCTACAACGCGCTGATGGCTCAGCACTTTGGCGAATTTCCTGACAGTGTCGAGGGTATGCGAGAACAAGGGTTGGCGTACTTTCGTTATTTCGCCACGGAAAAAGGGCAGGCTGCTGGAGGGCTTGGGCAGTCGTCTCTGGAGGACTTGTTGCGCGGTGGTTATGTGAAAGCGGAACCGTTGGTGTACGAAGACTTCCTGCCGGTGAGTGCGGCGGGGATTTTTCAGTCGAACCTTGGCGACGCGGCACAGGCGCATTATGGCGAGCATTCCAATCGGCAGGCTTTTGAGCTGGCGCTGGAGCGCGCGACCATTGATGAGTTGGGGTTGTATGCGGCGACGCAGCAGCGTTCGATTGATGAGTGTCTGTCCCGATTTGCGCGTTGAAAAATCAAAAGATCGCAGCCTTCGGCAGCTCCTACAGGGGAAATGCATGCCAAAGGTAGGAGCTGCCGCAGGCTGCGATCTTTTGATCTGAAAGTCTTGAAGCAGCCACTCCAGCCAAATGAAGGCACCTGGCCATTGTGCGCAAGAAGTTGCGCACTTGTTTTGCAAAAAAGCCTGATAAAACCGCTGAGAGCCACGTCGCACAAGGCCTGCAGCCAAGTGCGCAAGAAGTTGCGCAGTACTGCGCAACTTCTTGCGCACTTTTGCCTTGAGCGAGCGCTTTATTTCGCACAAGCGCCTGAAAAATCAGACAAACACCCCGGCCCGCATGGTCGCCACAATTGTTGGCACGCTCCTTGATAACAGTCAGGCACCCACCGGGCGATTTCGCCTCCCGGGCACCTTAAATTATTCCGCAAGGAGAGCACCCCATGGCAACACCAGCGTACATGTCGGTTACCGGCGAAAAACAAGGCCTGATCACTGCAGGCGCTTTCACCGCTGACTCCGTAGGCAACACCTACCAGGAAGGCCACGAAGACCAGGTTATGGTTCAGGCTTTCAGCCACGACGTGATCATCCCGCGTGACCCACAATCCGGTCAGCCAACCGGTCAGCGCGTTCACAAGCCAGTTGTGATCACCAAGGTCTACGACAAGGCTTCGCCTCTGTTGCAAGCCGCTCTGACCTCCGGCGAGCGCATGAGCGAAATCGTTATCCAGTGGTTCCGTACTTCTGCTCAAGGCACCCAAGAGCACTACTACACCACCAAACTGGAAGACGCGATCATCGTCGCCATCAACAACAAAATGCACAACTGCCAGGATCCAGGCAATTCGCACTTCACCCACCTGGAAGAAGTGCAGTTCACCTACCGTAAAATCACCTGGACCCACGAAGTATCCGGTACTTCGGGTTCCGATGACTGGCGTGCTCCAGTCGTTTAATTACGGCTGATCGTTACAAGCATCGGCCAGCTCTGCTGGTCGATGTTGTTTTCGCCCTCCAGAATTTCGCGTAAGTTGAGCCGTTTGCGGTCGTCAACTCACGCCGCTGTACAGCACGAGGAACAAGGGATGTTCGCGCCGGCCAATGAAACCCACTTTGCCCTGACCATCGAAGGTCTTTCTGCTGACTTTCAGGTATTCACCCTGCAAGGCCGCGAAGCCATCAGCCAGCCTTTTGTGTTCGAGGTGGAGCTGGTCAGTGAGCAGCCGTCGCTGGACCTCGAAACCCTGCTGCACAAACCGGCCTTCCTGCAACTGTCGCCCGACGGCAGCGGCATCCACGGCCAGATCTACCGCGCCGCGCAAGGTGATTCCGGCAAACGCCTGACCCGTTACTCAGTGACCCTGCGCCCGCAATTGTCCTACCTGGCGCACCGCGTCAATCAGCGCATCTTCCAGAACCTCACGGTGCCGAAAATCATCGGCATGGTCCTCGAAGAGCACGGCATTCAAAGCAACGCCTACGAATTCAAGACCGGTTCGATCTATCCCGAGCGCATCTACTGCGTGCAATACGATGAATCGGACCTGCATTTCATCCAGCGCCTGTGCGAGGAAGAAGGTATTCATTACCACTTCGAGCACACGGCGACGGCGCACAAACTGGTATTCGGCGATGACCAGACGGTGTTCCCGAAACTCAAGCCTGTGGCCTATCAGCAAGACTCCGGCATGGTCGCCAGCGACCCGGTGATCAAGCGCTTCGACCTGCGCCTGGAAACCCGCACCAGCCGCACCACCCGCCGCGATTACGATTTCGAAAAACCGCGTATTACCCTCGAAAGCGAAAACCGTGGCGACGCCCTGCCCGACCTCGAAGACTACGATTACCCAGGTCGTTTCATCGACCGCGAGCGCGGCAAACACCTGGCCAAACGCGCCCTCGAACGCCATCGCAGCGATTTCAAACTGGCTGAAGGCAAGAGCGATCAGCCATTGCTGGTCAGCGGCCACTTCCTCGCCCTGACCGCGCATCCGAAAGCCAAATGGAACGACCTCTGGCTGCTCACCGAAGTCCACCACGAAGGCAAGCAACCGCAAGTCCTCGAAGAGTCGGTAACCAGCGACACCACCGCGCTGAAAGACGATTTCCACCAGGGCTATCGCAACCGCTTTCAGGCCACCCCATGGGACGTGCCCAACCGCCCGCCCCTGCGCCACCCGAAACCACGCATCCTCGGCAGCCAGAGCGCCGTGGTCACCGGCCCGAAAGGCGAAGAGATCCATTGCGACGAATACGGCCGCGTCAAAGTCCAGTTCCACTGGGACCGCGAAGGCGAAGCCGACGACAAAACCAGCTGCTGGCTGCGCGTCTCCAGCGCCTGGGCCGGCGCGCAATACGGCGGCATCGCCATCCCACGCATCGGCATGGAAGTGCTGGTCACCTTCCTTGAAGGCGACCCCGATCAACCGCTGATCAACGGCTGCCTGTACCACAAGGAAAACACCGTCCCGTATGAACTGCCGGCGAACAAGACTCGCAGCACTTTCAAGACCCTCAGCTCCATGGGCGGTGGCGGCTACAACGAACTGCGCATCGAAGACAAAAAAGGTCAGGAACAGATCTACCTGCACGCCCAGCGCGACTGGGACGAAAACATCGAGCACGACCAGAAAATCCGCGTCGGCAACGAACGCCACGACACCGTCGAGCAGAACAGCTACACGGAATTCAAGGCCGAAGAACACCACACCGTCTACGCCGACCGCAAAGTCGAAACCCGAGCCAACGACCACCTGACTGTCGGCGTGAACCAGCACATCAAGATCGGCACCGGCCAGTTCATCGACGCAGGCCAGGAAATCCACCTCAGCAGCGGCATGAAAGTGGTGATGGAAGCCGGTAGTGAGCTGACCCTGATCGGCGGCGGCAGCTTCATCAAGATTGATGCTGGTGGCGTGACGATGAGTGGGCCGGTGATCAATATGAACTCGGGGGGTAGTCCGGGGAGCGGCACCGGCGCGGCTCCTTTGTTGCCGGGCGTCGTGAAACAGGCTGACGCTGACAAGGCTGGCAAGGTGTTAGTCCCGCCAATGACCAATCCGTTTGTAAGAAAAAGCGTTCAAGGCCTACCCCTTGTTCCGATCTGTGGAAAGCAAGCCAATGGCGCTTGCTCGCGAGAGGTTTGCCCATGTCTGAATGGCTGAGTCATTTCCTTGAACAACCCGTGGCCACGACGCCATCGGGCAGCAGTGGAAACCGCACCCTGTATGGCATCATCGACAGCGTTCGCCAGCCTCGGGCTCTGGAAAAGCTTTACCAACAGTCCGGGTTGAATGGTGTTGAAAAGCTGTTTCAGGACACGCCGTTCGCCGAAATGAATGATGTCAGTCCGATCTGGCTGCAACTGACACCGGGAAGTCCTGCCGCCGCCCAAGCCATTGAGCTATGCCGCGACAACCGCGCCGGTATTCTGCTCACCTCACGTGAGAAACCGGAGACCGCACTCTTGCATGCTCGTCGCCTCCTGCGCATGAACGACCCGTCTCATGGTGACTCGCTGGCGCGCTACTACGACCCGGCATTCTGGAGCGCGTTGGCGCTGACGGTACCCGCCCGAGCTCTGTTCGGCCCTTGGGCCAGCGTCTACACCCCGCCCGCCCACAGCGACGATCAACAATGGCGTGTTTGGGAACAAACAGAAAAAGTTGATGCCTCTAATGGCGAACAAAAATATCCGCTGCACCTAAAGAGCAACACGCTGATAGCGTTCGATGAGATCCGCTGGTGGTACTGGATTCGGCTGCGGAACGCCGAGTCCGCAGCGGGCTTATCGGATTCGCAATTGTCTGACGTGGCCGATAATTTGCAACTGCTGGTGGATCACGGCATTGAAGAAGGACGTCATCTTGAGCACCTGCTGCCGAATCTGAACCAAGGTCCGTTGCAGGCCCGCACCGACGTCATGAACGTGCTGAGCAGCGACATGCCGGCATTCGAGAAAGTACAACGACTGGAAGTCTGAGATGACAGGTACGTCCGAACAAACACCCGCGCCAGAACAACCACCTGTTGTCATTCCGGCCGATCCACCAAAAAAGACTGCCGACGCGGAAACGTTCTGCAAAGACAAGAAGCCGGGCTGCAGCAGCAGCTATGACGACATCATCTACGTCACCGGTCAGCGCCGTTTCTGGCTGTTGCCCAAGCGCACGTCCGAGAAACTCAAGGAAAGCGTCAGCCTGCTCAAACAGAAAACCGTCGACGCTGATAAAGCCACGCGCATGAGCAACATCGCCGACGCGGGTTTGATGGACTATTTCCTCACCCCTGGCCCGGAAGCCTTTCTCGAAGGCGAGCAACATAGCAGTTACCTGGCGTCGAAGTCGGCAATCCCCGAAGACACTGCCAAAAAGGCGCAGTGCCGCAAGGATTGGGAAACGGCAAAAGCAAAGGGTGATAGCGACGCCACGATGCACGCCGAGCGCGAGATGTTCCACGCTGGACAACGCATCGAGAAAAACCAGAAAAACATGGAAACCCTCGAAAAAGTTTCCGACGAAAAAGCAAAAACGTTGGGGTACAAACGAGAAAACGGCGTCTTCTATACCCCTCGCGCGTTAAAGGCCTGTGAAGCCATCGATACGTACATTAAAGAGCGCGACAAGGCGAAAGCCCACGGCTACAAAATGTTCGATCCAGGCACCAAGAAGATCGCCTCGGCTTGGGAACATCTGAAAGAATATAAGGCCCTTCACAAAAAGCTGATTGAAACCGGCGAGATCGACGAAAAGAAACTCAAGGGTGTGCAAATCAACATCCTGGCGTTGAAAGACCTGATGTCCAAGTACATCAATGCCATCGTCGAGCTTGCCGAGTGCGGGATTGCAGTTCCCGAGTTTGCGCTGAGTCCCGATGACCAATACGCCGGTACCGAGGATTTTCAGGCATTCATCGAGCTGACCACCAAACGCGATGAGCTTGAGAAAAAGATCGAAGAACGTTACTCCCAATGGGTCTCGGCCACTGGCGGCAAATCTGCTCCACCCGGCGTGCTCTTCGTCAGCTTGCAGAAACAGTGGTACGACCTGAATGACGAGGCAGAGCGAATTCAGAACACCGCCGAAGCACGCGTTCGAACACTGAAGCCGCCCCGTCTGTTTCTCTGGGACGCGGAAAGCTACAAGCCAAAACCCCTCGAACGACTGGCCAAAACAAACATTCCACTGCGTGAGCTCAGCAGCGCATCGTCGACGACGATTCTGAACCACATCAGCCTGAAACATCTGGCACAGGTCAGCGGCAACGCATTCGAGGGTCAACTCAAAGAACTCGCGACCAGTTTGCCAAAGTCGATTGCCAAAGAATCCGACGACGACCGGATATTCAGTGATTGGTTGGAACAGGAAGGCGCGCTGCAGTTCGATGAAAAGGGACCATGGTTCGATGAACATGGACTTTTCGTGCCTGAAAAATTCTTCACCGCACTGGAAGCCAAAGGCTACAGAGTCGAAAGCATCAAAGCCGAAGCCAAACGCAAAAGTTGGGGCGAAAACCTCAAAGCCATGGTTTTCGAAGATAAACAGTTGCGCAACCTCATGCTGTTCGACAACAGCCCGCAGGCCCAACTGGTTCGATGCTTGCTCCCGGAAAGTGCCAACCTGCTGTCCGAAGTGAAAATGGAAGGCCCCACGCTGAAAAGTGGCTCCCCTCAGATTGCCAACGTAGAAGTAGCACTGGATGTAACTGCGTGGCGCGGGGAAGTCAGCTTACTGAAAGTCGAATTCCCGAAACGGGCAAAGGCCGATGCTTGGGTCGCGAAATACAAGGCCCATGACGGAAGCGTGCGCAGCGTCAACTTCGGCAAATTGTCTCTGGATCTGGAAGCCAAGGCTTGGGGATTCGCTGGCGCAAGCCTCATGCTGTCACGCGACCTGACCCTGGACCAGAAAACCGGCTACACCAGCCTGGTCGGTGTGGACATTGCCGAGAAATCCGGCGACCTGGCGAAGTTCGAAGTGTTTGCCGGCGCTCAAGCGGGGTGCAAAGTCACCGGCAAACTGTTCTGGTGCCCTCCCCCAAGCGTCCTCCCACCTGCTCCCGTGCCCAATCGCATTTCAGCCAACCAGTGGCGCCCTATGGCCAAACTGGAAGTTGAAGTGGCCGTGGCCATCGGCGCCGGCTACACCGGCGACATGCAACTGCGGATGCAAAACGGCCTACTGCTGTTATCGATCAAGGGCGCGCTGGTTTGGGGCGCAGGCGTCAAAGGGTATTTGACCTTTGAAGTCGGCTACGACAGCATCGTAGCCTTGACGGAACTGGTGCGACAGGAAATGGCCGCGAACCAATACAAGGATCTTGAGTGGGTCGATGGCGAAGCCTTGGACTACCTGCAAAAACTGAGCTTCCTCGGCGCCACTGGTATCGATGTGGCGTTTGCCTATGTGCGTGGGTATGCGATTGTTAAAGGGTTATTTGATGCACTGACCGAGGGGGGACGTGGGGGACAAATTGCTCACACACTTATCTTGGATAAAAACCAAAAAGTAATGCAGGATTGGGTTTACAACCTAACCCCACAGGCCCTAGGCCCATTACTAATGGCTTTAAGTACTTCACCTAAGTCATTTTCTGCTGAAGATGATGAGGACAGTAAAAGCTACAACAACGACGAGGCATACCTCATTCAACAACAAGCAATTGAAAGATGCCTCAGTTGGATTTCAAAAAAACCTAATGCGAATTTGCAATTTGAAGAAGCAATTATTTGCATGAATCGTGACGGGATTCGTCCCCCGCAGGCAGGACTTATGTTCTGCAAAAACAAGTTAAAACTCGATCTATTCATGAATGAAAGGGTTTTAGGCCACATCCCGGGCAACAACAGAATGCGGGAGCGATACTCAGAAAACGCTAAACTTCTAGGGGCGAGAATGAATAGCCACTGCACTTACTCGAGCACATATACCGGCCCTGCATTTGCACCCATTCAAGAAGTCAAGGCTTTCTACAAAGGACCAAACATTGATTAAAACACTATACGCCATTATTTTATATTCAATATTTCTATCCACTTCAGCTTTTGCAGAACTTACGACCGATCAACAAGTAGCAAAAAATAAAGGCCTTATCCTGTATCAGCAAAGTGATTGGTACGATTCTCAGCCGCTACTGAAAATTGCGGCAGATGCGGGAGACAGTACAGCGCAATATTACTTGGGAGAGGCTATCCGCCTCAGCAACCGCTACACCACCGAAGACGCAAAAAAATGGTACGAATCAGCAGCTAAGCAAGGAAATTTGTATGCAATGCTTCGGTTGAGTAATTCGCATGATTTGTGCAAAGAGATGGGGAGTTGCTCAGGTAAAAGTAATGAAGAATGGCGGAATTATGCACTACAGGTTGCAAATGAGCGCGCCAAGAAAGGCGATACTGAGGCAATGATTGTTTTATTTACTGCCAAGCAAGGTTTGCAATGGTTGGAAAAAGCAGCGACGGCAGGCAGTGGATTTGCTCAAAAAGTCCTTGCCGGTAAGTACAAAGATGGTGAAGGCTGGTTCCTTATTCCTGGCAGCCGCGAAAAAGCCGTTGAGAAATGGTTCAAAGCTTCAGCGGAGAGCGGCTACCCACCGGGTATGTACCTTTACGCAAATTTTTTATATGAAAATAAAGCAAGCAAAGAAGACGTAGGATATTGGCTAAAAAAGGCCGCTGAGTCAGGTCACATTGATGCCGCTGGTGGATATGCCCTCACTGTAGCGCATCTCCCTGACAGTTACGGATTTCCGTTGGACTTAGTAGAAGCCTATGGAATCACCTACCTTATCTCCCATTTGCAGGGCGGTGGCGTAGCCCCTGAGGATGCTAGAAGAAGCCTTTCTGAAATTGCCGAAAAGATGAGTCCTCAAGAAATCAGGGATGGGATCCGTTTTGCCAAAGATTGGGAAAAGACTCACCCACCACTTTCCTACTTTGTTCCGGCTTACGGCTATTGATCTAAGGAAGTTTATCTGTGTCCGCTTTCCGCCCTATTTTCTTGAGCATCGCCTTGTGGGTTTCCACCACATCAATTTCCAACGCCCAAGTCATTGAAAATCAAGCGACAGCGAAAGAAACTGGCATTATGCTTTACCAGCAAAGTGCATGGACTTCCTCGCGGACTTTTTTACAAACCGCTGCCGAAGCAGGCGATCGAGACGCTCAGTATTACTTAGGCGAGGCCATCCGCCTAAGTAACCGTTACATGACAGAGGACGCCGTAAAATGGTACGAGGCCGCAGCCGAAAAAGGACACATCTATGCCATGCTGCGTCTTAGCAACCAAGAAGATCTATGCACTTTAGTCGAAACCTGCACGCAGAAAAATGTTAAGGACTGGAGAACTTTGGCCTTAAAAACTGCACACGAACGCGCGGAGAGAGGCGACACCGAAGCAATGGTTGCGCTCTTTACAGCCAAACAAGGTTTGGAGTGGTTAGAAAAGGCTGCAGACTTTGGTGATAACTTTGCCCAGCAACTTCTAGCAAGTGCCTACCAAAGTGGACAGGGTTCGTTCCTGATCCCAGGCAGTCGAGAGAAAGCAGTCAAGAATTGGTTTAAGGCGTCTGCGGAAGGGGGCTATCCTCCCGGAATGTACCTTTATGCTAACTACCTATATGAGCACAATGGAAAAAAGGAAGAGATAGGACATTGGCTTAAAAAAACAGCTGAAGCAGGACATATCGATGCACTTGGAAGCTATGCCCTCAATATTGCCCACCTTCCGAACAGTTACGACTTTCCGCTCGATTTAGTCAAAGCCTATGGCTTTACCTATTTGATAACACAGCTTCAAGGAGGGGGAGCAGCACCAAGGGAAGCGAAGATCAGCCTCCCTGAGATTGCAGAAAAAATGAAACCTGAAGAAATCGAAATGGGGATTTCATTCGCAAAGGAATGGGAAAAAACACACCCCCCACTTTCCTACTTTGATCCAATTTACGGATATTAAGCCAATTCATTCCCAGGGCCACCGCCAAACGCTATAAGTGCAACTAGCCCTTGGGCATTTGTAGAACCAACAATTGCATAACAAGAAATTAAAATTTTATAGATCCCACCAATGATCAAAAATATTATTTTATTTTTATTGTTCTCGTTAGCACTGTCTAACCCAGCTTACGCCGGAATGACAGCAGCGCAAAAAGAGGCCGGAGAAACGGGAATTATTCTTTTCAAACAGAGTGACTGGTACGACTCCCAGCCCTTTCTGAACATTGCCGCAGAGGCAGGGGATCGTGACGCACAATATTATTTGGGCGAAGCTATTAGACTCAGTCAGCGCTATATCACTCCAGACGCAAAAAAATGGTATGAGGCCTCAGCTGAGCAAGGTTTTTTATATGCAATGCTCCGCTTAAGCAACAAAAATGATTTGTGCGGAAGTATGGGAACTTGCACAGATAAAAATGGAGGCGACTGGCGAGAGCGTTCACTAACAACGGCTCAAGAACGAGCAAAAAAAGGCGACACAGAAGCAATGACCGTCCTGTATACGGCTGGTCAGGGCCTGCCATGGCTTGAGAAAGCGGCCGAAGCAGGTGACAGTTACGCACAACAAATGCTGGCTAGCGCTTACAAAAGCGGTGCCGGGTGGTTTTTGATTCCAGGTAGTCGAGAAAAAGCGATTATCAAATGGTTTAAAGCGTCATCGGAAGGCGGTAACCCGAGAGGTATGTTCCTCTATGCGAATTACTTATACGACCATAATGGTAGTAAAGAAGAGATCGCATACTGGGTGAAAAACTCAGCGGAGCACAGCAATATAGATGCAGTTGGCACCTACGCATACAAAATTTCAGATCCGTCCAATGAACTTGGCTACCCAGAAAATCTGATTGAAGCATACGGCTTGACGCTTTTACTTTCAAAACTGGAGGCAGGAACAGCACCAGAAGATGCAAAGCGACTGCTCCCGGATCTGGCTAAAAAAATGAATCCTGTAGAAATAACAGAAGGGATTGAGCTTTCGAAAGAATGGAAAAAAACTCACCCTCCTTTATCTTATTTCGATCCAATATACGGGTACTAGACAATCAAACATCCTTAATATATCAACCGTCGATCAACTGCAATCAGGGTAGAACACGGTTTCTTTTTTCTAGATGAAATTTGCCCCGGAATGCCTTTCACCTTTACGCACTCTAAACATGGTCTGTCCCTGAGATCCCCCTGAGAAATCCCAGCATCAACTTTGAGGGTCTAGCTTAAAAAGGCACCTAGAGTAGTGCCTTTTCACATTGAAAACCTCAGAGCAGCTTGTCCGACTGAATCGCACATCGGAAACTTGTACCTGGATAGTAAGCATCCTCGTTTGGATTTTCCGGCCAGCGCCGTACAACCGGCGCTGCTGACAATGGGGCTTCGGGGTAATTTGAACCACGTTTTACTTTCTGCTTACCATTTTTTGGACCTTCAGGATTTTCTACCGGCGAATTCTGATAGTACTCATCGTCGTACCAATCATTTACCCAATCGGTTGCATTGCCTGAAAGGTTATATATGCCCAACGGATTAGGAAAAAATCTATCAACAAAGAATGTTTCCCCCTCCCCTTCCATTGGAAAATTTTTACCGAAATCCAAGCTCCCACTGCTAGTTGGAAACAATATATGCTGCCCGCGATTTCTCGCCGCGAATTCCCACTGTGCCTCCGATGGAAGATCTACACCATAGCCGCTGATGCCTGCTATCCACTGACAATAATCCTTAGCTTCCTGCCATGTTTTTGTAGGCGCAGGAAGCCTAGGAGAATACATACTCTTTAAATTTTCTCTATCACGAAGTTTAGCATCAAACACTTCTATACCTTGCGACATAAAGAAAACATCAAAATCACGCTCGGTCGTCTGAAATTTTGAAAGATAATAAGAGCTCAACTTAACCGTATGTACAAAATCGTCATCTGCATTGCGGCTAATATTACAAAGCTGGTCCGTTTTTTGCCCACATGGCCAGGTACAAACATTTTCTTCGTCGTACTCACAAGCCCAACCAAAATCCCCCATATCAAACTGGCCACCTTCAACAAAAACCATATTGTCGATTGACTGCACTACCGTATTCAGCACTTTGTCACGAAGTTCGCTGGAAAGGTCAGGGTATTTCGTTTTGATTGTCGTCGCGATCGAGGCCACCTTTTCAGGGGACATACTTTGACTGCTGGGTAAAGAACCCGATTCTGCACCGCATCCGGTGAAAAGCATCGTGCTTGCCAGGGCTAACGCATACGGACGTATCACTAAAAATTCCTTATAAAGTGCCCGAAAGGCAACGGCTAACCCGCATAAAAACCGCGAAAAGCTGAAGAGCAACAGTACGTCATCAAAGCTGAAGCCCCGCATTCACAATGCATCTACTCAACCAGTTCGCCCGCCACTGCATACTTCACCACGACCCGATTCCGATAAAGCCTCTCCCTTTCCATCAACGCCCCCACCTGCCCTTTTTCCCTGACCTCTCGCCAAATCTCGTTCTCGCGAAACACCCTGCTGCCTTCCCGCACAAACCGATGCGCCTCTTGAAACACGTGATAGCGATATTCCCTCACCCGATCACACAGCAACTCCCCTTCGAGTTGTGTCTCGCCGACGTTCAATTTCAGCTGGAAGTGCCGATCCGTCGGGTTGTGCAGCACCAGATCAACGTAGTTGTAGAAGATCGCCGCCCCGGATCCAAACGGCAGCACCCGCCCCTCATCCGGAAACGGGTCGAAGCTGTGGTTGGAGCGTTCGACCACCACCAGCGGTGAATGAATCGCCATCCAGTGAATCAGGTTGCTCAGTTGGCAGATGCCACCGCCTACCCCCCGTCGTGCCTCGCCGAAGGACAGTTCCATGCCTTCAACGTAGCCACGCTTCAACGTCGGGCGGCCGACGAGGCGGCAGAAGGAGAAGTGTTCGCCGGGGGCGATGATGACGCTGTCGATGGCGGCGACGGCGAGTTTGAGGTTGATGACTTTGTTGTGTTGCAGGGCGAGGTCGGAGTCGCCGAGTTTGCGGATGAGTTTCGAGGTGTGTTTGAGGTAGCGATATGGCAGACGCTCGGCCGTGGCGACGGGGCGTGCGTAGCGTTTGCTGGAACAGTGCCAGGCGATCTGGCGGAACAGTCTTTTTTGCCACACGCGCAGCCAGTAGAGGGCTGGGTGGTAGAGGGAGAGTGGTTTCATCCGTGACACAACGGCGCGCGCCGTTTCTTCCTTGAGCCGTGAGGGGGGCGCGCATTTTATCCGGTAATGACCGGCAGCACCCCATGCATTTCATTAGACCAGCAGCCTCTCTTCGGCATACATCTACCGTCACATCCGCAAATTAAGGTTCGACTAAGGTTGCCTCGCTACGATCGCGGCAACGAAACCCTGTTGTCCTTGAATCGCAGATGAGTCCTTCCGACATGAAAGCGTTTGATTTACCAGCCCAGCCAGCGTCGAATTTCAGCCTTGTCTTGGTAAATTACAAAACCCCGGACATCACCCGAATGTGCCTCGAGCTTTTGCGTGAGCATGTCCAGGAACAACGCATTCCGGTGTGGGTGGTGGACAACGATTCGGCGGATGCCAGTCTCGATTACTTGCGTTCGCTCGACTGGATCAACTTGATTGAACGGCCTTCGCCGGGCAAGGAAGTCGGCCATATTGCGCACGGTAAAGCACTGGATCTGGCGCTGGAAAAAGTCGACACCGATTATCTGTTTCTGCTGCACACCGATACCTTTGTCTACGACAAAGAGGTGTTTGCCATGATGATGCGCGAGTGCACGAAAACCCCGGACATGGCCGCAGTCGGTTGTGTCGAACAACTCAATCGGGGAGTTTTGCGTGATACGTGGCGACTAACTTCGCGCTTTTGCAAGCACTATGTTCGCAAAGCAAAAGTGCGTCTGGGCCTGCGCTCGAAAATGCCAAGACCCTACAAAGAAACTCATCTGAAAAGTTTCTGCACATTGTGGAATGCGCGTTTGATGAAGTCCCAGGGTCTGCACTTCTGCATGGATGAAGAGGTGCCGGGTTATACGCTGCAAGATCGCATGAGCAGCCTGGGCTATGGCATCAAGTTTTTGTCGCCGCGCAAGATTTTCAGTTATCTGGACCACATCCAGTCAGGAACCGTCGCCGCTGCAGGCACCTACGGGAAAAATCATCGCAGGACGAAAATGTATCAAGCGACGTTGAAGCGCCTCCAAGGGCAACAAGCCTGAGGGGCAGACCTCGACTTAATTCACGGCAAACAAAAAGGGCGACTTCAAAGTCGCCCTTTTTGTTTATGAAAATTGTATACAACTTCTCCGAAGAGGTGTTCGCCCAGTGTAATGGCCTGGCAATCCATGCACCGGTAAAGAGCCCTGACACTGGGCGAACGGGGAGGATTTTAATTGAAGTTGGCAGATATGTCCTCATGCTTAAACATGAAATTTTTGTACTGGAAAGTTAAAAAGTGTTTCCCACCGATATTTACCGGGAAACTTCCTACAGGTTCTTTTATATGATTGTTCTCATACTTAAAGCTGTACAAGAACAATCATTCTGTAGAGCTAATGCTCAACTTTCGTGTTGACTAGTCACTTTCAGGATATCGGTGTAAGTGACAATAACGCTCTGCCCTTCTTTCAGATCTTTCAGTTTGGCCTGAATTTCAGGCTTTTTCACGTCGAGAACTTTCGATTTGCCTTGCGGGTTTTGCAGGGTCACCTGATTTGTCTTCAAATCAATTTTGGTGATTTTCAGTTGCACCTTAACCTGACGGTACGCTTCGCCACCGGGGTTATCGCTGCCCGGAGCCTTACGCAACTCACCGGTACGTTCGGTGGTGCCAGGCAGACCTTTATCCACATCGGTGTCGAGGTAAGCGGCGACGGAACGCTGTACCTGGATGGTGACCTGATCGCCGGCCTTGAGGTTGTCGAGGTTTTTCGCCTTATCACTGAGCTGAACGTGAACCGGCTTGCCTTCGGCACCTTCGAGCACAACCTGGTGGTTGGCGGCATCGACGGAGATCACTTTGGTGGTGACCTGATCGGCTTCAACAGTGGCAGACAGCGGGATATCGGCAGCCAGAGCGCCGAAGCTGGTGGCGGACAGTACGGTTGCGAGGGTGATGGCCTTGGCCAATGCGTCGAGCTTCATAAGCAATACTTTCCCTGTGATGAATGGCAGCGCCCGGCGCCGAAGTGGCTTCGACGCCGGGCGTGCCACTGAGCATAGACGCTGTTCAGCGCTTGGCTGGTGTTTGTTGTTTTGCGGTGTCCTGCGCGGTTGATTCGCCACTGGGCGTGCCCTTCCCGCTATTTTGACGTTGTTTGGGGTCGGTGGGGCGTAGGGCGTCGTTGTCGCGTTCGGTTTCGCCCGGTGGCCGGGGTTCGTCGGGGTGTTGGTCTTGAGTGATGGGTTTCATTGGGTTGTCCTCAGGCTTCGGGATCGTCGAGTTCTCGGGTGACGTTGATCGCGGGTGAATCCTTGTGCAGGTCGTCGGCTTTCGCGCGCAGGATCTGCCATTGCTCAAGGTCGATGGCGCCTTGGCCGAGCAGGTCGTCGGCGATGCGTTGCACGTCGAAATAATGCGCGTCGGGGGATTGTTGCCAGTAGGTTTCGTCGTCGAACAGACGTTGCCAGGTGGTCATGTCTGGGGGTTGCAGGTCGTCGCTCATGGGGGAGTCCTCGACGGCGTTTCGCAAAGGTGTGAGGGATATTTGGTAGAGGGGTTGAGAAGTAGCAGAGTTCCGGCCAATTTCTCTGTGGAGTCTGGGCGGGCGCTTTCGCGAGCAGGCTCGCTCCCACATTTTGATCTCGGTCAGATCCGGATTCTGCGCCCGTTACAACTCGCAGTTTTTACGAGGCGCTGTCAGTACCCGGTCATTTCCAGATAGCCCCGGCCGGGATGACTGCCGCTGATGTGCACCGGGCCTTCCCAGTAAGGGATGCGCAGGTTCATCCAGGCGTTGGGGTTGAGCGCGTCGAGGCTGATGTCGAGGTGCTTGTCGGGGATGCTGATCGACCATTTCACCGGCATCGCCCGGCCGGCAACTTTAGAGGTTTCTTGCGGAGTGAGCTGAATCTGCGAACTGCGCAGGGTTTGCGTCTGGCCATCGGCGGCGATCCACGTGCCGGTGAGATACGGCGCACCGTCCTTCTGACGCATGCGGTAAAGCATCACGTGTTCGCCGCTGTCCAGGTGCAGGGAAAACCAGTCCCAACCGGTTTGATTGGCGGTCAGCGGCTGGCTGCTCCATTCGCGATCAAGCCATGCCGGGCCACTGACGGTGTACGTCTGGCCGTCGATCTGCAACGTACCACTGGCCTGGAAAAACGGCTGACTGTAGTAATACGACGCCTGACCTTCTTCGGATTTCTGACTGAAGCCCTTGTCGCCCTGCAACACCAGCGGGCGGCTGGAAGTCAGGTGCAGTTGATAGGCGAAATCCTTGTCGCGTGCGCTGAGTTGCAGGTCGCTCAACGGATCCTGCGCCTGACTGGCAAACCGCCAATCATCAATCCACGCCTCGAACGGCGCCAGCCGCACACCCGCCTGCCCCACTCCGCCTCGGGCGTAACGTTCGGCGGCGTGATGCACCGTGCTCGAAGTTACCGCCGCATGCCCCAGCCAGATCGTCTGATCAGCCCACCCGGCCTGCTCCGCCAGCGGTTTCAGCGCACTGCGAAACAGCGTCCATTGCACGCCAAACTCATTGCCCTGCTGATCCTTGAGATTGGCGGTGACGTACCACCACTCAATGCGAAAACCGTCATGCGCACCGTGATCCGCCGGAAAACTGAATACCCGACCCGACACCACCGGCGTAAACGCCAACGCCTGATTGCCCATCCCGGCAAAGCCCTTCTGCTCCGGCGCCGATTGATCGCAACCACCGAGCAGCAACAAAACCATCAGCACAACGAAGTTAATCCTCATGGGCAAAGGTCCTCAGCAGATCCGCCGGTTGCGTGCGGTACAGCGAGTACAGCGGCCATGCCGAAGCCAGCAACGTCGCCAACAACGCCAGCCCCATCAGTTGCAGCAATTGCCACGGAAACACCCGCAACGGCAGTCGCCAGCCAAACGCTTGCACATTGATCACAGCGTCCAGGCACCAAGCCAGCGCGATCCCCAACGGCAACGCTAACACCAGCGTCAGCACCGCCAACAGCCAGGTCTGACCAAGATTGAGCAGCATCAATTGCCGCCGCGTTACGCCCAACGCCCACAGCGGTGCGAGTTGACCTAGGCGACTCTGGCTTTGCGTCAGCAGGCTGATGAACAGCGCCACACCCGCCACCGCCAGGGTCAAACTGTTCAACGCCGCCGTCGCCGCAAAGGTCCGTTCGAAGACCTGCACCGACCAGCCCTTGAGCCGCGCCTGATCAACGATGCGACTGTCATCGAGTTGAAAACGCGTCTGCAATGCTGCTAAAAGCCCCGGGATATTCTGCGGGTCAATACGCAAATTGAAGCGGTTCGGCGTCAGTTGCGGCCAGCCGCGCAGCAGGTGGTGGATGCTGACCAGCAAATGCCCCTTGGGATTGCCGTAGTCGGCGTAGATGCCAACGATGCGAGGCGACCAAGTGCCGTTGGGTGTCGGAATCGCCACGTGTTCACCCACGTGTAGTTTCAGGCGCCGGGCGATTTGCTCACTGAGCATCACCGCATCATCCGTGGCCAGATGCGCCCACGGGTCGCTGCCACTGACATCGAGCAACGGCCAGTGCTGGCGGTAATACGCGTGATCGATGATGCCGAACACTTCCGCCGGCCAGCCCTGCAACGTCACCGCGACCTGCCAGTTGGGCAGAATCGCCGCAATGTTCGGCTGCTGTTTTAGCCAGCTGTACATTTCCCGCGACTGTGCCGGATTGCTCGGGTTGATATACAGCTCGGCGCTCAGGCGTTGTTCGAGCCAGTCATCGAAGGTCTGGCGAAAACCGGCGGTCATGCTGCCGGCACCGATGTTGGCGGCGAGTGCCAAAAGCAGCGCCATCAGCGCCAGGCTCAGTGCCGGCAGTTGCTGACGGCAATCGGCAAGAAACCACTGCCCCAGCACCGAGCGACTGCGCCCGAGCAACTGATTCAACAGCGCGCTGAGCAACACTGGCAAAGCCAACGCTGCGCCGATCAGCAACCCGGCCATCAGGACAAAACCGCTGGCCAGACTGTCGCCCCAGATCAATGCCACCAAGGCCAGCAAACCGAGCACTGCCGCCAGCCAGCCTTGTCGACGCAGCCAACGTGCATATTGCTGATGCCAGGCTTGCGGATCCGCTACGGCCAACAACGGCAAACGGGCGGCGCGCAGCAGACTGTTGGACCCGGCGAGCAAGGCGCCGAGCAGGCTCAAACCGATGCCGCTGAACCACCACCACGGACTGAGGCGCAACTGCCCCGCCACTTCCGCGCCGTACAAACCGCGCAGGCTGGCGGCGACATCCGGCAGCAAGACACTCGCCAGCCAATAGCCGCTGATCACACCGAACAATCCGCCGATCAGCGCCAGCACACCCAGTTCGACGATCAGGCACACGATCAACATCCGCGCGCTGACCCCGCAGGCGCGCAACGTACGCAGCAGACCGCGTCGTTGCTCAAGAGCCAGGCCAATCGCAGCGTGGACGATGAACAAGCCCACCACGAATGACAAAAACCCTAACGCATCGAGATTCAGGTGAAAACTCTCGGTCAACCGCGCCAGATTGTTTTCCTCGCCGCTGCTTTTGATTTGCAACAGACCTTTGAAGGAGGCCGGCAACTCGGCGTGAAAATCCTTGGGCAGCAACAGGCGCGACAATTGTCCGGGTTGTTCAAGCAGGGTTTGCGCGACGCCGATGTCCACCAGCAATACGCCGGGCGCCATGTCCTTTTGCGCGAGCAGCGGCGGCAATCGCAGACCATTAGCCGTTTGCGGCGTGTCGCCTTCACGCAGATCCAGCGCCTGCAAGGTTTCCGGTGAAATCCACGTACTGCCCGGTGGCGTGAAAAACTCGACAACACGCTCAATCGGCAACGCCTGCCCGGCCACCGCCGAATCGGCCGGCAACGACACCGGTTCGATACCCATCAATTGCAGCCGCTGATTCTCAATGCCCTTGAGCAGCAACCGCCCCTGCAACAGCGGCGATACCGGCCAGCCCGCTCGGCGCAGATCAACGAACCATTGCTGCGCAAAAGTCGCCCCGTTCGGCGTACTGAGACTGGCCTGCGGTTCGCCACCGATCAATTGGCTGGCCCGCGCGTAACTGTCGCGCGCCTGACTGTTCAGCGCCTCCACGCCGGTGAGCAGACTGGTCGCCAGCCACAAGCCGGTCAGCACGCTGAAAAACTGCACTGGATGACGCCGCCAATGGCTGAGCAGCGCACGCAGGGTTTGTCGGAAAACGATCACGTCAGCCGCCCGCTGGACAACACCACTCGCTGCGCCAATCGGGCCGCGACTCGCGGGCTGTGGGTGACCATCAACAAAGTGGTTGGCGTGTCATCGAGCAATTCCAGCAACAACCGCAATACTTCGTCGCTGGTGGCTTCGTCGAGGCTGCCGGTGGGCTCATCGGCCAACAGCAATTTCGGCTGCGAGGCCAGCGCCCGGCCCAACGCGACCCGCTGCTGCTGACCACCGGAAAGTTGCTCGGGATAACGCTTAAGCAAATCGCCCAAGCCCAGACGCTGCACCAGATGCGCCTGCCAACGCGGCTCGTGGCGCCCGGCCAGGCGTGCCTGAAACGCCAGGTTGTCCTCGACGCGCAAACTGCCGATCAAGTTGAACTGCTGGAACACCAAGCCGATTTCGCTACGCCGCCAGTTCGCCAGTTGCGCTTCGTTCATCGCCTCAAGACGATGCTCGCCGCTGCGAATGCTGCCGCTGTCGACTTTGTCGAGGCCGGCCACCAGGTGCAGCAAGGTGCTTTTGCCACTGCCGGATTCGCCCATCAGTGCCAGGCTGCTGCCGGATTCCAGCGTCAGGTCGACGCCTTGCAGCACCGGCAATGGGCCTTGCGGGGTGAGATAGCTTTTGAAGACGTTTTCAACACGAAGCATGCCGCCACCTGATCGGTCAGTGTGGGGCAAGGATAGCGGATGGCGATGACAGACTTGAATCTTGCAGTGAACTCAATGGCCTCATCGCTGGCAAGCCAGCTCCCACAGGGAATGACGTTGCTCACAAGTATTGAATTCACCCTAAAACACTGTGGGAGCTGGCTTGCCAGCGATGGGGCCAGTCCTGCCAGCACAAAGTCTACTGACCAGCCGCCACACTCGTCGGCGCCTGCGACGGCGTGACAATGCTGCCCAGATCAATGTGCTTCCACTCAGGCTTGGCCCCCAACCGCGCATTGAAGCGGTAGTTGAAGGTGAACTCATCCGCCGTCGCGACACTCAGTGGCTTGCCATAAACAGCCTCGATCCCCGCCAGGTCATAGCCCATCAACTGCAACAGCGTCGGGAAAATGTTGTAGTGGCTGGAACGATCCTTGTTCGCCGCCAGTTGTGCCGACCAGTCCAGCGTCTTTAGAGCACTGCCTTGAATCACCACCAGCGGCACCAACCCTTCCTCCTCCACCGGATCACCACCGCAATGGGTGTTCAACCCCGGATTACCGCGCTCGTGCAGATCCTGGCCATGATCAGAGGTGTAGATCAGCAGCGCATTGTTCAGATTGCCTTGGGCGAACACCCGCGCGAAAAACTCGCCGACGTTCCACAACAGGGTGTTCTTGTAGGCATTGCGATACAGCACCCAGTCATCCGGCTGGCCATTGAAGCCGTTGCGCTCGCCGGTATCGGCCACTTCGGTGAACTGCCCGCGCGGCAAGGTCGGGCGGTAAGCCATGAACGCATCCGGGTATTTGTCGTGCACCGGAAAATGCGCGCCGACCTTGTTGATCATCACCAGCTCCGGCTTGTCGTCGTTGAGCAGTTCGATCAGCTTCGCCGCTGCTGCCATGTCGCGGTCGCGCACGCTGGTCTGGTCGAATTGCACGAACTGATCGATGTCCTTCTTCTCGGTATCGGTCATCAGGTTCTGCAGATTGCCGGCGGTGCGCTGGGCGTCGATGTACACGGTGCGCAGCCCAGCCTTCTTGGCGTACTGCCAGATCGACGGCAACGTGGTGTTGATGCGCATGTAGTCGGCGCGGGTGCCGCCGTAACGCAGGGTCACGTTAGTGTCGGCGCTGCAATTGGCGATGGACGCGGCGAAGCCGTAATTGAAGATGTCGACGCCGGCGTGCGCCTGCTTGAGGTTACTGTGCACGCCGAACGGCGCGTTGATGTCCAGGTAATTGCCGGAGATGCTTTCGTCGATGATCAGCACGATATCGTGGCCGACCGCTTGCGAGTTGCGCGCCAGCGTCACCGGTTCACGCGGGCCGACGGTGTTGTGCAGCGCTTCGTAGGCAAACAGGTTGAGGTAGGCCAGCGGCGTGTACATGATCGGCAAACCCCGGGCGCCCTCACCCGCACGCAAAAACAGCACAGCACTGAGCAGCAGCACACCACACAGCGGCGCCGCCACACGCAAGGCGTTGGGAATCGCCAGGCTATGGCGGGGTTTCAGACCGATGGCGAACAGCAACAGCAAACCGCTAAGCACGCCACGCAGGATCGCGTCCCGGTACTGGTACGCCGCTTCCTGGATGAAACCGCCGGAGTAAACCAATGAAACGAAACCGCTGTAGGTCAGGTAATCCGCCGTGACCCGGGTATAGACATCGAAAAACACTGCCGAGACAAACATTGCCAATGCGAAAACGTGGCGAATGAGAGCCTGTTTTATATACGCCGTTAGATATAACGCTAAAGTCAGCGCCAAAAACATCGCGCCAAAAAGAAGTACAGAAAAACTGAGGCCGATAGCATTTAACCGATCAATGTAATATTCGGAATAAATCAGTAAATAAACAATTAAGAACATTTCTTTGGCATATCTGAACATGGCGATACCGATCGGGCAAAACGGCAGGGAGTCAAAGGTTTGTCAGTCAGAACCTGACACTAGCACCCGGCCATCAAAGCGCAAGAATTGACTGTTTTATCAGGGATAGCGTCAAAAAACCGGTGACTCAAATCTGACACATCGATGACGCCGCAAGCCTTTAAATTAGCGGCTTTCGACCGTTTATCGCATATTTGAAATCTGAACAAATCTGCACAAAAGCAACAAATTCAATCGCAGCAATGACTTGATGGCCAATCGCCAAAAAATGCTCAAGTGTTATACAGATGCAACATGTCATTTTGCTGACACGCTTTTCAAACGCTGCGCTATACCCCTTTAACAATCTCATTCCGTAGTTAACTTTTGGTGTTATTGAGGTGCGCAGATGGACGTGAGCGTATTTGGCACTGGCTATGTCGGACTTATACAAGCCGCCGCACTTGCAGATGTCGGTCATCGCGTTTTATGCGTGGACATTGACCCAAACAAAATTAAACAACTGCAACAAGCAGTGCCGCCCATTAGTGAGCCAGGTTTGTCCAGCACGCTTGAGGAAAACATCAAGGCCGGCCGCCTGTTGTTCAGTACCCAGGCCAGTGACGCGGTCGAGCATGCCGAGCTGATTTTCATCGCCGTCGGCACCCCCGCCGATGAGGACGGCTCTGCCGATCTCAGCCACGTGCTCAACGTCGCCCGCCAAATCGCCTCGCACATGGAGGCCGATCGCACGCTGATCATCAAATCCACGGTGCCGGTCGGCACCGCCGATCAGGTGCTGGCCACCGCCAACAGCGAATTGCTGCGTCGCGGCAAGACTGATCTGCAAGTGCGGGTGGTGTCCAACCCGGAATTCCTCAAGGAAGGCAGCGCCCTCGCCGACTGCATGCGCCCGGACCGGATCATCGTCGGCACCCGCGATGACGCGGCCCGCGAGCAAATGAGCGAGCTGTACGCGCCGTTCTGCCGCAACCACGAAAAACTGATGTTCATGGACAACCGCAGCGCCGAGCTGACCAAGTACGCCGCCAACGCCATGCTCGCCACGCGCATCAGTTTCATGAACGAGCTGGCCAATCTCACCGAACTGCTCGGTGCCGACATCGAAGCGGTGCGCAAAGGCATCGGCTCTGACCCGCGCATCGGTTACCACTTCATCTATCCGGGCTGCGGCTTCGGTGGCTCGTGCTTTCCCAAAGACCTGCGCGCGCTGCTGCACACCGCCGAACACAACGGCATGCCGCTGAAACTGCTGCGCAGCGTCACCGACGTCAACGACCTGCAGCGGCACATCCTCTTCAGCAAACTGAAAGCGCAATTCCCGCAAGGCCTGGCCGGTAAGTCCATCGCGATCTGGGGCTTGGCGTTCAAACCCAACACCGATGACATGCGCGAAGCCCCGAGCCGCTATCTGATGGATGCGCTGTGGGCCGAGGGAGCCAGCGTGCAGGCCTACGACCCGGAAGCGATGTCCGAATGCCGGCGCCTCTACGGCTACCGCAACGATCTGCACCTGTGCGCCACCCGCGACGACACCCTGGAAGACGCCGACGCACTGGTGATCTGCACCGAGTGGAAAAACTTCCGCGTGGTCGATTTCGAGTTGCTCGCCGAAAAGCTCCGTTCGAGGGTGATCATCGACGGCCGCAACCTGTACAACCCGGAACAAGTCGCCGCCGCTGGTTTGCATTACAGCGGCATCGGCCTGCGCCACATTGCGCCTGAAGGACTACGGCCATGAAGGTGCTGGTCACCGGTGCGGCCGGTTTCATTGGTGCCCATTGCGTGCTGCGGCTGCTGCGCGACGGGCATTCAGTGGTCGGTCTGGACAACTTCAACGCCTACTACAACCCGCAATTCAAGCACGACCGCGTGCAGTGGGTGCGCGAGCAGGCCGGCGATTTCCAGCTCGCTACGGTTGACCTGGCCGATGCCTCGGCCATCGCAGCGCTGTTTGTCCGCGAACGTCCGCAAGTGGTGATTCACCTCGCCGCGCAAGCCGGGGTGCGTTACTCGCTGGACAATCCCAAGGCGTATCTGGACAGCAACCTCAACGGTTTCCTCAATATTCTCGAGAGCTGCCGGCATCACCCGGTCGAACACCTGATCTACGCGTCATCGAGCTCGGTGTACGGCGCCAATCAGCACACGCCCTACTCCGTGAAAGACGGCGTCAATCACCCGCTGTCGCTGTACGCCGCGACGAAAAAAGCCAACGAGCTGATGGCGCACAGTTACAGCCACCTGTTCGGCATTCCCTGCACCGGCCTGCGCTTTTTCACCGTGTACGGGCCATGGGGTCGGCCGGACATGTCGCCGATCCAGTTCGCCCGGGCGATCAGCGAAGGCACACCGCTGAAGCTGTTCAACTACGGCGAGCACCAGCGCGACTTCACCTACATCGACGACATCATCGAGAGCATCACCCGCCTTATCGATCAGCCACCGCAGGTCAACCCGCAGTGGGATCGCGAGCAGCCCGACCCGGCCAGCAGCATGGCGCCATGGCGCCTGTTC
The DNA here is from genome assembly GCF_024748675.1 of Pseudomonas sp. B21-041. NCBI lineage: Bacteria > Pseudomonadati > Pseudomonadota > Gammaproteobacteria > Pseudomonadales > Pseudomonadaceae > Pseudomonas > Pseudomonas sp. B21-041. The sequence continues at coordinate 2,376,008 of NZ_CP087175.1, read as the reverse complement.
AACATCGGCGGACAGCACCCGGTCGAGCTGAAAACCTACCTGGCGCTGCTGGAAAAACACCTTGGCCAGAAAGCCATTGTCGAGCTGCTGCCACTGCAACCGGGTGACGTACTCAACACCTGCGCCGAGGCCAGCGATCTGGCCCAGGCCACCGGATTTCAGCCCCGGATAGAGCTGGATGAGGGACTCGGACGCTTTATCGCCTGGTTCCGCGACTACTACCCCACTGCCTATCGCCCACGCGCCGTTCGCGGCTGAATTCATGTGGAGGACTCCATGACTGGACATGAGAAAGGTGTACCGATCCTAGAAATGCGCCGCGACAAGCGCGTGGATCCCGAGCACCGAATGCGTCTCGACGCGGCGATTCATCGCCAGGGTCGCGGCTGGTTCACGGGCCGCGACGGCGGTCGGCCATGGCAACTGTCACGCACCAATCGCGTGGTCGCCTGCCTCGGTGCGCTAGTCATTCTGGTACTGATTTCACCACTGTTGCTGGGCCTGGCACTGGCCATCAAATACTCCAGCAAAGGCCCGGTGATGTTCGTACAAAAGCGCACCGGCTACCGCGGTCGCAAATTCGGCATGTACAAATTCCGCACCATGGTCGCCAACGCCGAAGAATTGAAAGAGTCGTTGCGTCACCTCAACAAGCACGGTGCCGACGCCATCGATTTCAAAATCGACCACGATCCGCGCATCACCCGCATCGGCGGTTTCCTGCGGCGCACCAGCCTCGATGAACTGCCGAACCTGATCAACGTGGTGACCGGTGACATGCGCCTGGTCGGCCCTCGCCCGACCTCGTTCAACGCTTACCGCTACAAGGACAATCACCTCGCGCGTCTGGCGATCTACCCCGGCATGACCGGCCTGTGGCAGATCTCCGGACGCAGCAATATCGACTTCGACCAGCGCGTTGAGTTGGACCTCAGCTACATCGCCGAGCAGAGCCTTCTGCTTGATCTGAAGATTCTGTTGAAAACCCCCTTCAAAGTATTCAGCGGCCACGGAGCAAGCTAATGGACGGTTCAACCAACAAAAGCCTGAACATCGCCAACCCCAGCGAATCGAACCTGACCTCGACCGTGCTGGATCTCGATCTGCGGATCCTGTTCCTGACCGCTGCCAACCCGGGCGCTGGCACCACCACAAGCGCGATGGCGCTGGCCAGCCAACTGGCGCAAATGAGCAGCGGCCAAGTGCTGCTGGTCGATGCCAGTCAGTCGGCGAGCAATCTCACCCAGCAGTTGAACCTGAGCAAGGAGCGCGGCCTGCGTGACTTGCTGTTCAACCCCGACAACCCACCGCTGTTGCAGGACTGCGTGGTGCAGGTCTCGAGCCTGCCGTTCCACGTGCTACCCAACGGCCGGCCGATCCGCACCCTGGAGCACCTGACCGCCGAGCGTCTGAGCCCGTTGCTTGATCAATTGGGCAGCCAGTACCGCTTTGTGGTGATCGATGGCGACGCGGTGTACTCCGACGCCGACACGCTGGTCATCAGCACGCAAGTCGATGGCGTGGTGCTTGTCGTACGCGCCGAAGACACCCGCTGGGAAGTCGCGCAAGCCGCCGTGCAACGCCTGACTCAGGCCGGGGCAAAAGTGGTCGGTAGCGTGTTCAACCGGCGCAAGTACTACATGCCCAAATGGCTTTACAAAAACCTGTAAGCGAACGCAAAGGATGACGCCATGAACGCCAAAATGCTTGTCCTGCTGTTGCTGCCACTTGCAGGCTGCTCCAGCAATTCCGACACCCGCAACATGCCGGTGAATATCCTCACCGCCACACCGGGCAATGCGCAGGCCACCGACATGCCCAGAGTCGAGCAGACCTTGCGCCCCAAAGATGTGCTGGACGTGATCTTCCACATCAGCACCAGCGGCTCGGACGCTTACCGCGTGCAGTCGGGTGACCAGATCGGCCTGAACTTCACCGCTGCCAGTCAGCTCAACGGCACGCAACTGGTGCTGCCTGACGGCACCATCGAACTGCCGGGCGCCAACACCTCGGTGAAAATCGCCGGGTTGACCAGCGACGAGGCGCGGCAGGAAATCCAGCGCGCCTATCAGCGCAAACAGTTGTTCCAGCCCAACCGCAATCAGCTCTCGGTGCAGATTCTGAGCCCGCTGAGCAATGAGCAAAACCTTAAAAGCGCGCTGAACCACCCGGCCACCGGCATGAGCCGTGAAATCACCGTGGGTACCGATGGCTATGCGAGTTTTCCGGAAATCGGCGCTGTGCCGCTGCAAGGCATGACCGTCAATCAACTGGAAACCTTCCTCAACAGCAAGTACGCGCAACTGCCAGGACGGATGACTGTGGATGTGCTGCTCAAATCCACCGCCGGCAACGAGATCTACGTGCTCGGCGAAGTCGCTCAACCGGGCTCGTACCCGATCCGCCGGCCGGTGTCGGTACTTGAGGCGCTGACCCTGGCACGCGGTACCAACGTCAAGGCGCGTCTCGATTCGGTGGTGATCATGCGGCGCAACGGCAATCAGGTGCAGGCCATGAATTACGACGTCGAGAAAGCACTGTCGGGCGATGCGCCACAGATCGCCTACCTGCAACCGGACGACATGCTCTACGTACCGAAAACCAAACTGGCCAGCGCCGGCGAACTCGCCCGCCAACTGGCCGATGTGGTGCTGTTCCAGGGCGTGGGGTTCAGCTTCGGCTACCGCGTCGACAACAAAGGCAGTGACAACTGACTCTCAGGTGAACGACATGAACCCAAAAGAAAATTACCTGCACGAGTTCTTCAGGATTTTCTTCGCCAACAAGCAACTGGTGAAGCGCATCTTCCTGATCTTTGCAGTGATCGCGCTGTTGCTGCCGCTGTTGCTCAAACAGAGCTTCGATATCACCGCGCAGGTGATCGTGCAGTCGAAAAAGCTGTCTCAGGGCGATGCGACCACCTCGCTGACCCAGGACAGCGCCACCTTCATTCCGCCATCGCTGGCGGACATGGAGACCGAAAGCAATATCCTCCGTTCGCCGGCGCTGATTCGTCAGACCATCAGCGAACTGCGCGATCAGGGTCAGTACAACCCGCCGCCGGGGATGCTCAGCAAACTGGCCGAACCGTTCAAGCGTTACGTCAGCACGCCGCTGCGCGAATACGTGATCAATCCGCTGCGTGATGCATTGGGTATGGAAACCGATCCGGTGCGCGACACGGCACTGGATGGCTTGACCCAGGAAGCCATTGACAATCTGAAGATCGAAACCCTGCCGGGTTCCAATGTCATCTCGATCGTCTACAGCTTTCCTGACCCCGCCCAAGGCACGACGTTCGTTGCCACGCTGTTGCGAAACTATCTGGTCGATCGTCAGGCGTTGCAATCGATCGAGCTGCCGCACTCGTTCTACGAGACCAAGAAGCATCAGTATCAGGTCCGCCTCGATGGTCTGGAAGGCGAGCGGCTGAGCCTGCTGGAAAGCGTCGGTTCGTCCGATCCGAAAGAGGAAATCACCTTTCGCCTCAACGCGATCAACACCGAAGAGCAGGCACTTAACCTGTATCGCGATCGCTTGCTGCAAAGCCAGCGCTGGCTCGATTACCTGAAAACCAGCCTGGCCACCGCCAACACCAACAAACTCAATGACTACACCTTTCCGTTCACCTTCACGACGACGGTGGACAACATCGCGTTCGAAGATCGCGAGATCCGGCAGATGGGCGAGGCGCTGACCACTCAGGTCAGCCGCTATATGAACGACCTGGCGATATTTCAGCCCAGCAGCGAACCGATGTTGCTGGCCCGCGAGCAGATTGCCCGCACACGCCAGCAGTTCCTCAAAGTGGTCAACAACCGCATCCAGGAGCGCACGATCGACCTGTCGGTGGTCAGCCAGGTCATTGAGCAGAAAACCGCGCGCATTGCCGAGTTCAAGAATCGCATCCATCAATTGCAGCAAACCCAAAGCAAGCTGCGCCAGATGGACACCGAGATCGGCGCATTGCACGCAGCGTTTTCAACTTATGCGCAACGCTTTGCCGAAAGCAGCACGACGCGCGCGCTGGACAACGACTTGTCCAACGCCCGTGTCTTGAGCCCGCCGTATGAACCGACCGAGGCGGCGTTTCCCAAACCGATGTTGATCATTCCGTTTGGTCTGCTCACCGGTCTGCTGCTGGCCATTGCCTTCGTCTATGTACGTGAGTTCTTCGATCACCGCTTCAAGCATCCGGCGCAAATCAGTCATGAACTGGGCCTGCCGGTGCTGTTGGTGCTCAACGAAGAAACGTCGCAGCCGGGCAATCCGCACAAGAACTGGACCGTGCCGAGCCTGGTTCACTGGGTGCGCAATTGAACGCGGCGTCCACCCCGTGCGTCGCCCTGCCGATCATTCATTTGCTCAGCAGCGGCGGCTTCTACGGAGCCGAGCGGATGTTGCTGGATCATTGCCTGGCGACGCCGGGACAGCATCAAGTGCTGTTCCTCGACGCGCCACCAGAGCTGATCGAGCGTTTTCGCCAGGCCGGGGTGGACGCTCGCGGCTGTGCCGGGCTCGGCGGACTGCTGCGGCTCTTGCATCAGCGCCGGGGTGACAAGCCATTGCTCAACACGCACAACTTCAAAGGGCTGCTGTTCGGCTGGGTCGGCGCCACTGTGTTGCGCCTGCCGCTGGTGATCACTCAGCACGGTTTCACCCCGCGCAGTCGCAAGCAGAAGCTCTACACCTGGCTAAGCCTGCATCTGTGCCGCACTGCCTCGGTGAGGCGGGTGGTCTGCGTCGCGCAAAGCATCGCTGTGCTGCACCGTCGGGCTGGCGTTCGTGCCGAGAAGTTGCAGGTGATTCCCAACGGTTTGCCAGCGGCGCCAGCGATGCCGCCGGCGCTGGAACGACAACGCTGGCTGGTCGGTTACGTCGGTCGGTTGAGCAGCGAGAAAGGCCCCGATCTGTTTCTCGATGCGCTGATTGCTTTGTGTCACCAGCATCCGCAACTGGACGCCGTGATGCTCGGTGACGGTCCGGAACATGAGGCCTTGCAGGCGCGTATCGACGCTGCCGGTTTGCAACAGCGGATTCGCTTGCCGGGCTATCAGACGGCAATGCAAGGCTGGTGGCAGCAACTCGATGCGCTGGTGATCAGCTCGCGCACCGAGGGTACGCCGATGATTCTGCTCGAAGCGATGCAGGCCGGTGTGCCGGTGGTGGCGTTCGCGGTCGGTGGCATTCCCGATGTCTTGCAGGACCGCCACAACGGCCTGCTCGCCGCACCGACCGATACCGCCGCCCTCACCCGTCAGCTCGACACGTTGCTGGCCGAACCGAAGCTGGCCGCACAACTACGCGACAACGCCAGACGCACACAACAGGAGCGCTACGACCTCAAGGCTTTGGCTGAACGCTGGTCGCAGCTGTACATCCACACGGCACGGGAGGCACGCGCATGATTTTCCCGCTCTCGATCGTCAGCCTGCTGGCACTGGTCTGCATGGCTTTGCTGGTCAGTCCTTATCCGTATCTGGCGCCGGGGGCAGTGCTGGGGCTGCTGGGTTTCACGGTGCTGTACCGCAAACCGTCGTGGGGCCTGCTGGGCATTGCCGCGCTGGTGCCGTTTGAAGGATTCTTCAAGGACAGCGCGTTTTCCGGGAGCAAATTCCTCGGTGCTTCGCTGGCGCTGATCCTGGCGTTGCAACTGGTATTGCACCAGATTCCATCGCAGCGCCTGCGCAGCAATCTGTGGCGCTACCTGATCGGTTTCATGGCGCTGTACCTGCTGAGCCTGCTCGCCACCGACAACATGGGCATGTCACAGAGTCATCTGCGTGAACTGAGCGTGGGCCTGATTCTGTTCGTGATCACCTTGTTGATCGGCCGCGAGCTGAACCTCGATCTGTTCGCCCGGCTGGTCACGCTCAGCGTCAGCGCCACCTGCGCGATGGCGATGTTTTCCAGCAGATTCCAGGACAAGGGCCGCGCCGCCGGCCTGCTCGATGACCCGAATGCCTTTGCTCTGCTCATCGCCTTCGCCGTGCCGCTGGGCCTACTGCTGGTGATTCGCGGCCCGAACCTGCTACACCGCTTGTTCTGGGCGGGCTGCTGCCTTTTGCTGCTCGGCGGCATGACCAAAACGGAGTCGCGCTCAGGCCTGGTGGTACTGGCCTTGAGTCTGGCGATCGGGGTCTGGCATTACCGCCAGCACCTCAACCGTATCCGTCCGCGGCATTTCGGATTCGCCATGCTCGGCGCCGCCATCGTGCTGCCATTGGCGATATATGCGATGCCTGCCGGTTACCTGGCGCGCATCCAGTCGCTGAGTATCTTGAGCGCCGGGGCCAAGGCTCAGGATGAATCCCTCGGCCGTCGCGCCTCGTACATTGTCGTCGGCAGCCAGATCATCCGCGAGCATCCGCTGCTCGGCTCGGGCCCCGGGACCTTCCCGTTGCACTATGCGACCACCGGTTATGCCAAGGCATTCTCGGCCAACCGCAAGATCGGCGACCTGTATCGCAGGGCGCATAACACTTACCTGGAGATTTTCAGCGAATTGGGGATTCCCGCCGGCCTGCTGTTTGTCGGCATGCTCGTGCAGGGTTTCTACAACCTGATCCGCGCACGACGCGAATGGCTGCAACGGCGCGAATGGCAGCACGCCGACCTGATGACCCATCTGGGAATGAGTTTTCTGTCGTTGACATTGTTTCTGATGTTTCTCAGCGCGCCGAACCTCAAATACCTGTGGATCATGCTTGCGCTGACCTGGGTGCTGCGCCTGAAAGCCGAGCAAGCGCCGCTGACGGAGGCCAGAGCATGAGCCGAATCAGCATCGTACTGCCGATGTACAACGAGGCACGGCACATCGGCCGCACCCTCCTGGCCGCACGCAAAGCCGCGAACGCCGCTGACATCGACTGTGAACTGATCGTCGTCGACAACGGTTCCACTGATGACGGGCCACAGATCGCCCGCGCATTCGGCGCACAGGTGCTGGTGCTGCCCGGCCTGCTGATCGGCGCCTTGCGCAATCGTGGCGCAACGGTTGCCAACGGTGAATGGCTGGCGTTCATTGATGCCGATATCGAAATGCCCGAAGACTGGCTGAAGCAGATGTTCGCCCTGGCTGCGGATGCCCAGGGCGACGTCTTCGGCCTGGACCTGCACACCCCTGCCGCCGCGCCATGGTATGCCGCCGCGTGGCAGCGTCGCTCTTTGCGTCCGTCGAGCCGCGCTGCTCGCACCGTGCAATGGCTGCCCAGTGCGAACCTGCTGATGCGCAGGCAGTGGTTCGAAAACGTCGGCGGTTTCAACGAAGCCCTGCGCACCGGTGAGGACAAGGAATACACCCTGCGTCTGGGTAGGCACGGTGCTCGTTTGCTGTCGGTCAATACCAGCGTCGCCCTGCATTGGGGCTATGAAATGACCTGGCGCGAATGGATCGGCAAGGAGCTGTGGCGTCAGGGCAGCCACCTGCAATTACTGCGCGCCCACGGCATGAGCCTGCGTCTGCTGCGTTTTCCGTTGCTGTCATTGCTGGTGTGGTTGCTCGATGCGCTGGCGATTCTGGCGTTGTTGACTGGCTACACGCAGCCAGCACTGATGCTGTTGTTGCTGGGCCTGCTGCCGAGTCTGTTGCTCAGCGTGCGGCAAAGCATTCGCCACCATAACGTCAACCTGACCTTGCAACTCTGGGGTCTGCACTGGGTGCGCCTGCACCTGGCCAGCGCGGCATTGATTCTCGGTCTGTGTCATTGGAACGCCAGGAGGCCCGCCCGTGGCTGAATTCATTTTTTGCCTGTGCCTTGTGCTCCCGGCGTACGCCTACATCGGCTATCCGTTGCTGCTGACCTTGCTGGCGCCGCTGTTCCCGGCCTGGCGGCACGCGCCGGCACCGCCGCTGAACGTCAGCATCGTCATCGCCGCGCACAACGAGGCGCGGCACATCGAGCACAAGTTGCGCACGCTGCTGGCCCAGGATTATCAGCCCGCCACGCTGCAGATCATTCTCGCCAGCGACGGTTCCAGCGATGACACCGTGGCCTGCGCGCACAAAGTGATCGATCCGCGCATCACCGTCCTCGACCTGCCGCGCCAGGGCAAAGCCGCCACACTGAATGCCGGCGTCGCCGTGAGCAGTGGCGACATTCTGGTGTTCACCGACGCCGACAACCAATGGTCGCGCGACACCCTCGGCCATTTGCTCGCGCCGTTGAGCGATCCGCAGGTCGGTGCCTGCGCCGGGCACATGGTGATCCCGGTCACCGGTGGCGGCCTGAGTATTGGCGACAGCCTCTATCGGCACTACGAAGGCTGGTTGCGCCGGGTCGAGAATCGCACCGGCTGCATGGTCTCCGCCGACGGCGCCCTGCTCGCCTTGCGCCGCGAGCTGTTCCAGAACGTACCGGCCGAGGTCAACGACGACTTCTTCATCAGTACCTGCGCGCCGGTCGCGCACAAACGCATCGTTTACGTACCCCAGGCGCAAGTGATCGACCAGGGCGTCGACGAAGCGGGCAAGCAATGGCGCCGCCGCCAGCGCGTTACCGTCGGTGGCCTGCAAAGCCTGGCGCAACGCAGCGCCCTGCTGAACCCGTTCAAGTACGGTCTTTATTCCATTGCCTTGATCAGCCACAAACTGATCCGCCGTCTCGCGCCGATTCTCTTGCTGCCGCTGCTGCTGAGCAATTTCTGGCTGTGGAACGAGCACGGTTTCTATCGCCTGAGCCTGGTTGCGCAATTGCTCGGTTACGCGGTGGCCATCGCCGGCCTGCTGGATTCGCAACACCGTTTGCCGAAGCCGTTCCGCCTCGCGGCGTTCCTGCTGGTGACGCTGGCCGGCATGAGCGTCGGTCTGTGGCAGTTCCTGCGCGGGCAACGTTACGCACAGTGGAATCCTGACCAGAATCGTTGAGAGGACTCATGCCATGGCGATCAAACAACTGCTAAAACGCACCAGCGGCTGGCTTTATCTCAACTCGTCAGTGGGCCGCAACCAGTTGCACGGTGCCGGGGTCATTCTGATGCTGCACCGGGTACTGGCCAACGACCGGGCCGCCAACCTGCCGCACCGCAATGAACTGTGCGTCGGGCCCAAGGCCTTCGAGTATTTACTGCTGTGGCTGCGTCGGCATTTCGATTGCGTGCCGCTGATGGAAATCCTCCAGCCCAATTCGCTGCGCAGCGAGCGCCCACGGGTGGCGCTGACCTTTGATGACGGCTGGCGCGACAACGCCGTCAACGCCTTCCCGCTGCTGCAGAAACATCAGGTACCGGCGAGCATTTTCCTCTCCACCGATTTCATCGGCAGCCGTCAGCGTTTCTGGTGGGAAAGCCTTGGCGAAACCCTGTGGGGCAGCCACGGTGAAAAAGCGCGGATGCACTTGATCGAGTGCCTGCAGTTCATGCATCACCCATTGCCGGTAATGCTCGATGACATCGATGTCGACCGCCGCAGCCTGGCGCTGCTGCATTTCCTCCAAGGGTTGAAGACGCTTGACCCGCAGGAACTGGAAAAACTCACCGATGAGTGCCCAGCCGAATCACAGCCGCAAGCGCTGGACTGGCATCAAGTGCGCGCGCTGGAGGCTTCCGGTCTGGTGCGCTTTGGCCCGCACGGTGCCAGCCACGCCATCCTCACCGGCCTTGATGATCAGCGCCTGAACGAAGAAATCAGCCGCAGCCGTGATGCCTTGTACAACGGCTGCAACCGCCCACTACCGGTGTATTGCTACCCCAACGGCGACAACGATGAACGCGTGCGCGAGCAGATCGCCAATCACGATTATCCGTTCGCCCTCGGCACCGGCACCGGCATTTATCGCGGCGAAGGCGACCCGCTGAACCTGCCGCGCTTCGGCGTCAGTCAGCGCATCGCGTGCAATCCGGCGTTGTTGTCGTGGCGCATTTATCGCGGAGCACGGCCATGAGTCGCGGCAGCTACCTCAAGCATCTGGCGCTGAGCATGGGCACCAAACTGGCAATGATTGCCTTGCGCCTGCTGCGCAATGTGTTGCTGGCGCGGATTCTCGGCCCGAGTGAACGCGGTTTGTTCGCCCTGCTCAGCACCCTGCCGGATCTGATCAGCGCGGCGACCAGCGGCGGCTTGAATTCGGCAGTCGGTTATCAAGCGGCCAATCAGCGGCCGATGGGCTTGTTGCTCGCTCAGGTGTTGGTGTTCGGCTGTCTTCTGGCCGGGCTGCTGACCTTGCTGGTGGTCGCGCTGGCCCGTGAGTTCGGCAGCGAACTCGATGTGACGATGCAGCTCGGTCTGCTGGCGTGGCTGTTGCTGCTGGCGGTGCCGTTGACCGTACTTAAAAGCGGTTTGCTGACCTTGCACAACGCATCGGGCGGCGTGGTTGCATTCAATGTTCTGCGGCTGATCGAATCCCTGGCACCGCTGCTGTTGTTTGTTGCGCTGTTCTGGATGTGGAAGGAGGCAGCACTCGAAGCCGCGCTGATCAGTTGGCTGGCCGGCATCAGCCTGGTGGTGCTGGTCGGCTGGATGTGGCTCAAACGCGCACAACCGCTGCAACTGCAATGGGACCGTGCGAGCCAGAACGAGCTGCTGCGATTCAGTGCGCGCAGCCATCCGGACCTGCTGTTTCAACAGATCATTCTGCGCTCCGATTACTTGTTTATCGGCGCCCTGCTGGGCAGCACCGCGCTCGGCCACTACGCCATGGCCAGCGCCGCCGCCGAATTGCTGCTGATCGTTCCGGAAGCGGTCACCACACCGCTGATGAAGCGACTGCTGCAACAGGACAAAGGCATGGACAAGGTCACGCCGCTGGCGCTGCGCCTGACCGCCACGGTGATGCTCGGCGCCTGCCTGACCATGGCAGTGATCGGCGAATGGTTGATCGTCACGCTGTTCGGCGCGGCGTATCAACCGGCGTATCCGGCGCTGCTCGCGTTGCTGCCCGGTCTGCTGGGCCTGTGCTATGCAAGCATTCTGCGCCTGGATCTGATTGGCAAGGATCGCCCCGGCACGGTGTCGTTGCTGATGGGCATCGGCGCGCTGCTCAACCTTGCGCTGAATCTGCTGTTGATTACTGCCTTCGGCATTGTCGGTGCAGCGGCGGCTTCATCAATCGCTTATCTGGCGGTGACGGTGGCGATGCTGGTGCTTTATTGCCGCTTGAGCAACGTGCCGTTCTGGCAAACCTTGATCATCCTGCCCAGCGACATCACCCCGATGTGGTTGATGCTGCAACGTCGGAAGACCGCATGAAACGCCTGGCCCTGCTGTTCGGACTCGGCCTGACGCTGAACGGTTTCGCGGCGCCGATGCAGTGGGGTGACCTGCGAGACGGCAGTTTGTACCTGCAAACCGATCGACCGGACTCGGTCACCGTGCGCTGGGTTCCGGCGTGGCAGGCCGAGGCCAATGAAGAGCATATTTATCTGCTCGACGGTCAGGGCAAGCTGCAGGGCGAACGACTGATCAAAGCCAGCGAAACTCGCGGTTCGCAGAGCTGGCCGTTGCTGCCCGGGGCTGCCAGTTATCGCCTGGAAATTCCCGGCTACAGCTTCCGCAGTTATCGCGTCGAGCATGACGATAAAACAGTGGCGCTGTTCAGTCCGGCCAAGGTGCATTTCAGTGTCGAGACCGGCAATGGCGATGAGCTGTTTTTCAAAGTAGCACCGGGGGAACACGCGGTGCTGAACGGCAAATATCATGGCGGGGTCAACGCGCTGCAAGCCCAGCGTATGGACGATGGCCAACAACTGTCGTTGGCCCTCAAACCTTACCGCGCCTATTGGCAATTCGATCAAGTGGCCTTGCCGGTCAGCGACCAGCCCCAGGTCTGGCGCTTGCGCCTGCAGGGCAGCGGCAAAGCGGCATTCTGGCTCGATGGCACGGCCAATCTGTTTGCGCAAAATCCGCAGCAGCTTCAACCCTTGCGTGAAGAGCCGGGCCAGGTACGCCTGACCCTGCACGATAAGGTCCTCGGTCGCACCCCGGATCTAGGCATTGCCCTGCCCAATCTCATGCCGCCCGCAGCCAGTTATGCCGCACTGGATGCCTTGAAACCGAGTGCAGCGAGTTATTACAGCTATGTTGACGTTACTGCGAAAAATGCCCGTTTCGAAGACCCGGTTCGTCAGCTCTATCAGACTCGCTTCGGCATCCGCCAGGACATCACCCTGCTCGCTGGCACCGGGCGTCGGGCCGATCTGCGTGCCGACGTGCAGAGCAACAACGGCCTTGAGGCCTGGCTCGCCGGCACTCGTGCGCTGGGTGGTCAAGGCACACATTACATCGGCTTCGCCGACGAACCGAACCTGAACTATTCGAGCTACGAAGATTATCGAGCGATTTTTGTCAGCATGGCCCGCCAGGTGCGCAGCGATCCGGCGAATGCCAAGGCCGGCGTGCGCATCGCCATGCCCGCCAGCTCACGTTTTATCAACGGGCCGTTCACCCGCAACGCAGCGGACAAGCGCGGCATCGATTGGGCGCGGCGTCTACTCAGTGAATCCGCCGATCAAGTCGATGCATTGGCCTGGCATGAATGGATGGTTCGCGACTTGCTGGCGACCCGGGTCTACCGCGACAGCGTGCGTCGCGCAGCAGAGGTGGTGGGGCTGGACGCTAAAGGTCAGCCACGCAAAGCGTTGCTGCTGGATCAGACCAATCTGTCCAGTGGCTCAGCCCTGAGCCCCTACGATCAGGAAACCCATTACACCGCGCTGTGGTGGGCGTCGGTGGTCATCAACGCCTCTCAGGACGGCCTGCTGAGCATGCTCAACTGGTTTCAGGCCGCCGACGAACCACCCTACGGCAAAGGCATGGTGCGCATCCATGACGATGGTCGCTTCGAGTTGAAACCGGTGGGCCTTGCCCAGCAATTCATCGCCCGGCATTGGCTGCCGCAAGTCCTGCAACTGGATAACGACGCTTTTGAGGTGGATGTTCTGGGGATGGCCGGCGACAAGCAGCGCGCACTGCTCGGGGTGAACAAAGGCACGCGCCTGCAACAGGTTGATCTGAGCGGCGCCCGGTGCCCGCTGAACCAAAGCGCCCTGCGTTTCTTCGGCGCTGACAATCGCAGCCACGACGCACCGTTTGTCTGTGAAAACGGGCGCGTGCGTTTTGAATTGCCGGGTCAAACCCTGTTTACCCTGAACTGGAGCGCTTCATGAACTGCCCTTCGATGTTCTGTCCCGCGAGCCTCTTGCTGTGCGTGGGATCCTCAACAGGAGAAGAGACCATGGATGTTTTGCGAAGACTCAGCGGACATATCCGTCGTAAAGGCCTGCGAGCGACCTTGGCGAAGATCCGCAGAATGTACATTTTTGACCATCAGGAACTGCTGTGGATGGAGCGCGATCTGGTCAGCCCCGTGCCGCCGCACAGCCTCAAACCCTACCCGCCACTGCGCATGCTGAAGATCACCGCAAACAACGCCAGCGCCTTTGCCCGCTACTTCGGCAACCGCGTCGGCGTCATGGCCGAGCTGGCCAGTGACGGTCACACCGGGCATATGCATGTCGACGACAAAGGCGATGCCGTGGCGTTTATCTGGGGCACACCGCGCGACTATTTCGATCGGCATTACTACCGTTGCCGGTTCCCGGTTAAACCCGGCGAATTTTTCGAGTTCGGCGGCGAACTGACCCGTGCCTACTGGGGCACCGAATTGTCGGTAGATCTGCAACTGCGCCTGTGGAAAGCCATGGCCGCCCAAGGCTGCCACACAGTGGTCGATGTCTGTGACTCGAGCAACGTCCCGGCGCTCAAGCTGCACCTGCGCATGGGCTATACCGAACAACAGCGGATCATGAATATCTACACGCTGTTCGGCCGCTGGCGCTTCTATCGCGAAACCCGCTACAGCGGCTCGCGTCTGGCGGCGCTGGGTAAAACTTCCCGTCCACCTGTCAAAGCAACGGCGGCCTGAACCCATGGTGATGCGATTCGAATGGCGCACCTCTCTATGCGCTGCCGACTTCCCGGCAACAGCCTTCGAGGCACTGCGCCTGCGCGTGGCCGACCACACGCCGTTCAACAATCTTGGCTGGTTGTGCGCGGCAGAGCAGGCCCTGGACGAGGATCAGCGCCTGCATATTCTGCTCGGCTGGGAAGCCGAGCAATTGCTGCTGTGCCTGCCACTGGTGGCCAGCCGCGAACGCTTCGCTGGCGTACCGTTTCGCGTTTTGCATCACTTGGGTTATCCAATGGCCGATCGCCTGGCCTTGCTGTCGTTGCTCGGCCGCGAAGACATGCACAAGGCGCTGGTGCTGATCCGTAAGCATCTGCCCCACGCGCTGCTGCAACTCAATGAACTGTCGGAACCTGCCGGTGAAGAAAGTGCGCTCACCGAATGGATGGCGCGCAGTTCCACGGCTGAACGACGCCTGAGTTGCCGGGTGCCGGTGCATCTGATCAGCGACGCCGATCATCAGGAGATCTCCGGTGACCCGCGCTACAAGCTGCGTCGGGCGCGCAAACGGATTGCCGCATGCGGTGCGCAAGTGCGGCGAATCAACCCCGATGCGCTGTCGATGCCTACGATTTTGGAAGCGCTGCAGGATGTCGAGTCGGTCAGTTGGAAAGGTGACGAGGGTGTCGGGATTTTCGCCACCGAACGCAGTCGTCAGTGGATGCAAAGCGCTTTCACCGCCCTCGCCGCTCAAGGCCTGGTGCGGGTCGTGACGCTGGAGCTGAACGGCCGCTGCATCAGCTATCGCCTCGGCCTGCTCGAACAGGGCCGCCTCTACGATTACAACCTGGCGTTTTTGCCGCAATACGCCGACCTCGGTAGCGGCCGGGTGTTGCTGGAGGAATGGATTCGCTGGGGGCTGGATGAGCAATGGCGCTGGATCGATGCGTCGCGGGTCAGCCTGGAAAACTCCAGCCATCAACTGCACGAACGCATGACCGGGCAACTGGAACACTGGCGCTGGAGTTTCTACTCGTGGCGCCCGAGCGGTTTGCTGCTGGGCCTGGGGCTACGCCTTTGGCACCGCGTCAAACCGACCCTGCAAAAATGGCGCGCACCGCGTGCCGGCAACTCAACGGCGGCGAACACATCCGAAACTCAACCGGCAACACCATCCAACACACCTGGGCTAGCGCCTCGGAGGGCATCATGAGCGTCATCGAAAATCTGCTTCTGCGCATCAAACAAAAAGGCCTGCGCCGCACCCTTGGCGCGCTGTGGAAACGTTACGTGTTCGCTCACCGTGAATTGCTGTGGATGGAGCGCGACCTGGTCACGCCGATTGCCCCGAACAAACTGCGCCCCTGTGAAGGTTTGCGCAGAGTCGACATCACCGAGGACAACGCCAAGGCATTCAGCAAGTACTTTGGTGACCGCGTGGAGACCATGGCCGAGTTGGCCGCTGAAGGGCATACGGGGCATATGCACCTGGACCAGGACGGTCACACCGTCGGGTTTGTCTGGGCCAGCACTCGCGACTATTACGACCGCCACTTCTACCGCTGCACGTTCCCGGTCAAGCCCGGTGAATACTTTCAGTTCGGTGCCGAAATTACCCGGCAGTATTTCGGCAGTAGCTTGACCGTCGATGCACAGACCGCACTCTGGCAAGTCATGTCTGCCCGAGGCTTTAAAAAAGTGGTGGATATCTGCGACAACGCCAATGTACAGGCGCTGAAGATGCATATTCGCCTGGGCTATCAGGAGCAAGGGCATATCACGCATGTTTACGACCTGTTCGGGCACTGGCGTTTCTTCCGCGAATCAAACTACAGCGATTCAAGACTGGAGGCGCTGCGCAAGCCGGAAAGACCGGTAGTGACGGCGGCGGCGCAGGCTTGATTCAGTCTGGATATTTGTGGCGGCTTTGATGCCGCCATCGCGAGCAGGCTCACTCCTACAGGGGTATGCATTTCAAATGTAGGAGTGAGCCTGCTCGCGAAGAGGCCGGTTGTCGCGATCAAGAATTCAGGACTTGGTGGCGATCAGGGTAAAACACATCGGCATCTGCGCCTCTCGATTCAGATACTGGTCATACACCTCTTCCCGATTCGAATGCGCATACTCCTTGAAGTGCGCAATATTCAGCCCTGCTCCGATGGCACCGCTGAAAATCGCCCCCAGCGTATGCACAAACCAATACGACTTTGCCGACTGCTGCTCGACTTTGCCGACATAGACAATCGGCTCTTCCTGCACAAACGGCTCGGCGCGGAAGTAGGAACTGGCGAGGCGGTACGGATCTTCCGCATTCGGATCGACCATTTCCAGAAACGGATGGGTTTCGTAGATCACCAGTTTCCCACCCGGTTTCAGCGTTGAGGCGACATGACGGAAGAACTCGCCGATGTCCGGCATCCAGTTGAGAACACCGATGGTGATCAGCGCGACGTCGAAGCGATTCAGCAATGACGCTGGCAAATGATGGATATCGCTTTCGATGAACTCGGCGTTGTGCGGTGAACGCTTGTTCAGCTCACGCGCCTGATCGAGAAACGCCGCCGACTGATCGACACCGACCACGCTTCTGGCACCGAGCGCAAACAGGGAGAGACTCTCACGGCCATTGTTGCAGCCCAGTTGAATGACATCTTTACCGTCGACTTCCAGCAACCCGCTCAAGGTCTCATCAAGACAAGAGAAATCCGCCTGCGCAACCTCGCCGAGCAAGGCCTGCCAATCAGGCGAATCCTGATGATGGCGGGCGGAATCGTTCCACGCCTGTCGATTGCTGTCGATGGCGGTTTTATTGTTGGGCACTTCCATGGCGCACTCCGGACGATACTCGTGATTGAGCGGATCCGAGTCTAGATCAGCCCGGCAATTGCGGTTGTTGCAAACTTGTAAGCCAATTCCTTGGGATCCGATGTGGATCGAGCGTTGGGGGCGTGGGCAGCTATAGTTAATAGCCTTGGGGAAAACCGCACTCGCAGGTGCCGCCATGCAAATGCTCGATCGGCTGCTATTGACCGGCTGTCTGCTCGCCGCCACACAGGCGCAAGCGCTGGACAGCAATTTCAATTATTACGGGCCCAACCAGCCCTTCGCTCACCCTGCTCCGTATTCACTGAGTTCCACACCGCCCAAGCCTTACGACGATACGGCGCCGCAGGATTTCGTGGTCATTCCGGATGACCACGTGTTCTACGATTCACAACTGCCGACGGTGGCGGATGCGACGGTGCGGGTGTTTATCCGCACGTACGATGCCGAGCGCGGGATTTATGTGAATGACGAGGTGCTGGATCCGGGTTGTGTGCTGGAGTGTTTGAGTCGGCAGCAGCATTGATCCGGGTTGCTCACAACATCTGCGGCACCACCGATCCCGTGTAGGAGTGAGCCTGCTCGCGATAGCGGTGTGTCAGTAATAAAAAGGTCGACTGACACACCGCTATCGCGAGCAGGCTCACTCCTACAGGGGATTTGCGGTGGGGCTACCACTGCCGTTTATCCGGCCGGGCGAGGCCGAGTTTTTCGATGCGGTAGCGCAACATGTCGCGGCTCAGGCCCAGCAGGCGCGCGGATTTGGTGACGTTCCAGTCGGTCTTGTCGAGCATTTTGCGCACCATGTCGCGTTCGACTTCCGGCAGGTTCATCGACTCCATATTGCTCGCCGGACGCGGTTCGTAGGGCGACACAGGTTCGTGGTGTTGATGCTGCGGCGGCAACTCGTCACACAGGCTCATGCACACGTTCAATTGATGCGCGGCAATCGTGTCGCTCGGCGCCAGCAACACCGTTTGCTCAAGCATGTTGCGCAACTCGCGCACATTGCCCGGCCAGGTGTAACTGAGCAGCAATTCTTCGGCCTGCTGGCTGAAATGCAGATTCGGCTTGCCATAGCGTTTGCCGTGACTGGCGAGGAAGTGCCGCGCCAGCAGCAAGATATCTTCACCCCGCGCATACAGGCGCGGCACCTTGATCGAAATGATCCGCAAACGAAAAAACAGATCGCGACGGAATTTCCCCTGCTGAACCATTTGCTCCAGGTTGCAGTTGGTCGCGCTGATCACCCGCAGATTGACCTTGCGCTCCTTCACCGAGCCAACCCGGCGAATGGTGCGATCCTCAAGCAACTTCAAAATCTTCGCCTGCAACAGCAGATCCATCTCGCCAATCTCATCAAGAAACAGCGTGCCACCGTCCGCCGCTTCCACCAGGCCGACGCGACGGTCCTTGGCATCGGTGAACGCACCCTTCTCATGCCCGAACAGCTCCGACTCGACCAGATTCGACGGGATCGACGCGCAGTTGAATTCAATAAACGGGCCTTTGCTGCGCGGGCCGTCGAAGTGCAACGCGCGGGCCACCAGTTCCTTACCAGTGCCGGTCTCGCCTTCCACAAGCACCGGTGGCAGATCGGTGTTGGCCATGCGCCGCTCGGCATCGAGCAACTGGCCAATGGTGTTTTTCAGATACTGCATCGGCGCCGAATCGCCGATCAACGCCTGCACACCTGACTTCTGCGCCTCGCGTTCCTGATAGAACGACAACGTGCGCTCCATCCGTTCGGTGGCCAGGGCCTTGTCGAGCAGCAGTTTGAGCTCCGTCAGCGCGACCGGTTTGGTGACGTAATGAAAGGCGCCCTCCTTCATCGCCACCACGGCATCTTCAACGTTGCCGTAACCGGTCATCATGATCACTTTCAGATCCGGCGCGCTGATGCGCAGCTTCTGGATCAGGTCGTGACCGCTCATGCCCGGCAGCGAGTTGTCGGTCAGCACGATGTCGGGCATGAAGGTTTCCAGTTGCCCTAACGCGTCTTCGGCCGAATGGCAGACCGTCACCTCGAAGTCCTTGCGCTCCAGGTAGGTCTGAATATTCTCGGCCAGCAGTTCGTCATCCTCGACCAGCAGAATGCTGTGTTCCATATTCCCCTCCCGATGCCACTTTGAAGTTGAGACTGACGCGGGTTCCTTCCTGCTCTTTGCTGGTCAAAACGACCGAGCCTTGAAAACGCTCCATGATTCTTTTGACCAACGCCAGGCCAACCCCGAGGCCGCCCTGCTTGGTGGTAAAAAACGGTTTGAACACCAACAGTTGCTGCTGCGCGCTCATGCCCTTACCGGTGTCGCTCAGGGTCATGCGCACGCTGTCCGGCTGCGGCGATTCGAACTCGACGGTGAGCACACCGCCCTTGGGCATGGCTTCGAGGGCGTTGGCAAACAGGCTATTGAGTATTTGCGTCAGCAGCACCTTTTGACTGACGACCGGCGCGCAATTCTGCGCAGTGAAGCGCACTTCGACGTTGCAGCGTTTGATCAATGCTTCGAAGGCGCCAACGGTGTCTTCGACCGCCATCACCAGGTCCACCGCCTCGCCGTCGTCATTCATCGGTCGCAGCGACACCAGCAGTTCGCGCACCCAGCGTGACATCCGATCAACCTGACTGATGATGTCGCCAATATTGCGTTGCGCGCCGGGGCTGGCAATTTCCTGGGCCAGTTCAGCGCTGGAACGAATGGTCGCCAGTGGATTGCGCAGGCTGTGCGCCACCGCCGAGGACATCTCGCCGAGGGCGACGAAGGTTTCGTTGCTGATCAGTTGTTGCTGCTGGCTCTGCAGCAATTTCGCCGCGCGGCGGACGATCCAGAACAAGGCTAGAAAAATCGCCGCACCGCCGAAGCAAGTCGCCGCCCAGATCGAGGCGAATCCACGATCGATGCGGTCGACCAGATCCGCCGGCTCCTTGTAGACCTCAACCATGGCGACGACTTTGCTTTTGTCAGCATTGAACATCGGGATGTAGTTCTCGATGAACAGGTATTTCGGTTCGCGCAGCATTTGTTGCTCGGGTTTCTCATCGTCGATCTTGTGGTAGCTGGAGGACACCGGCACTTTCATCTCGAATGATTCGTCGAGTTCATCGTCATCCTTGATGTGCACACCGATAAGCTCAGCGTTGGTCGACCAGATCACCGTGCGATCCAAGGCGTACACCGTGGCCAGGAGAATGTCCGGCAGGTGTTCGACATGGTCAAGAAATTCGATACGCGCAGAAGCCTGTAACACAGGGTCGACATCTGGGAAGTTGCCGTCCTGGCGCGGGTCGAGCATTTCGCCCATCGTCCGGTTCGGATTGATTTTGGCGTGGCGCATTTCCGCCGCGCCAATGGCCTCAACGAATTGCGCGGTCAGCAGCGCATCGCGCTCGACACTTTCGGTGACCACGAAGCGTGTGGAGATATAACCCAGCCCCAACGCCACGGCGGCGATGATGAAAAAACTCGCGAGCGAGAACCAGCGCAGCAAATTGAACTGCTCGCGCCAGCCCTTGCATGCGACCGATGCGTTCGGTGCAGAGGTTTTTTGTGCTTCCAGTCGCTGCATGGGAGTGGCCCTGGAGTTTTATATCGCGCTGCTTACAGCCATCAGTGTAGGTGGCTCTGACCGCGACACACGGTTCAATGATGCTATTTCGCCGCTACCGCATCTGACTCACCGTCGCGGCTGGATCGCCCGGTTTTACTGGCGTCAAAGCACCGTCGGTCATGGCCGCAGTGGACGGTTGCTGACGCTCTGTTTCATCGCTGAGAAAGTCGATGATCGACTGCGCGGACGGCTCGTCGAGGCGCAGGTTGGGCATCGGAATTCGCTCGAATTGTTCATACAGTTGCAACGCGATCGGATCTTTTTCCGCGAGCAAGCGATCCGGTTCGCGGATCCAGCGATTCAACCACTCGGGATCGCGGCGGCGGGTTACGCCAATCAAGTCCGGGCCGATGCTGCGCATGCCGATGCCCTGCCCATCCATAGGGCCGAGGCTGTGGCACGAGGCGCAGCGGGTGCGGAACAGTTCTTCGCCATTGCTGGGCGGGCGAATGTCCGGGGCATTGGCGTAGCTTTCTTCGATGCTCGGCTGTTTCCAGTTCTGCAGGGTGTTGGCCAGTTGATCGGCGAGGATCCACGGGTTTTCGAACGGCGAGGCCTTCATCCAACGCCCGGTGCTCTGGTTACCGACGATCAGGCTGAGGTTGTGATCCTTGCTGCGACCGTTGTCGACGCCTTCGATGAACAGCCCGAGCTTCTTGCGCAGGTCGGTGACGTCTTCGAATTCGCCGGTGAGAAACCTCCAGCCGGGGCCGACCTTGAAGCGTTGCGAATAAGCCTTGAGCACTTCGGGCGTGTCGCTGAGCGGGTCGATGCTGATCGAGTAAAAGAAAATGTCCTGGCCGACCCGATCACCGAGCAGTTTCTGCACCTGACGCAGGCGTGCAGTTTCCAGTGGGCAAGAGTCGCTGCACGAGGTGAAGATGAAGTTGATCACCACCACTTTGTCTTTGATCAGGTCATCGAAGAAATGCATCTGCCGACCGTCCTGATCGGTCAGCAGGGTGTTGGGGAAATAGTCGCCACCCCACGGGGTGGCGGATTCACTGGCCGCTGGCGGTTCGCCGACGCTAGCCTGGTGTGCCAGCAGCACACGGCTGCCGAGCACGCAGGCCACCAGCAGCAGCACCAGATGCATGCCCAGCGCCCGGGAGCGCGGGGTATGCAGCGGTTGGCTGTCACCGTGGCGACGGTTCATGGCTTGACCACCACTTGTGGGCCAACACCGTCACCGTTGCGGAAGGTAGGCAGCGCGGCGGAGTTGACGTAGCGCACACCGTCCCAGCTCGGCAGAGGGGTTGGCATCAGTTGCAGCTGCCCGGGCTTCTCCAGATCCCAACGCAGCAGCATCGAGTTGTCCTCATGCTGGGTGTTGTGACAGTGCTCCATGTAGGTCCCGGCAAACTCGCGGAAGTTGATCGCCATCTCGACGCTGTCCAGCCCATCGTTTTCCGAACCGATGCGATAGACGTCCTTGCGCGCCCATTTTTCCCACTCTGGCGGGGCCTTGCCGCCGCGACTGAGGATGATCCCCTCCTCGAAGTGCACATGCACCGGATGGCTCCAGCCCGTGCCGCCGGCCTTGATGTTCCACACTTCCAGGGTGCCGAAGCCAGTAACACCGGCGTCGGTCGGGCCGCTGGACAACTGGGTAGAGGCGTTCAGCCGACGCGGGTCCATGTGGAAGCCGAACCCGCCGTCAGTCTTGACCGTCCACGGCGCCTCATCGGTGCCGTCGGAGCGGCCGAAGGTGAAAGTGCGGTGGCGGGCCTTGGCCAGCACGGCTTTATCGGCCGCGTTGTCGCGGTGGATCTTCAGCGGGATCATCACCAGCCCTTCAGCCTTGCCCGGTTTCGCCGGTTCGTAGGCTGCCGGGTTCATCGCCAGATCCTGGCCGGTGTAAGCCTTGACGTTAAGCTGCAAGACCTTGCCTACCGCCGGGTCACCTCTGTCCCATTGCGGGCCCTTGCTGGTCTGCTTGATCACCGCCAGGTATCTCTCCGACAGGATGTCGCCCAACGGGATGACGTCTTTGGGTCCCTTGCCGTCGTCGTGAGCCTGCAGGTTGACGAAGAACAGCTTATCGCCTGGCTTGATGCCGTTTTTCGAAAAGTTGACGATGATGTCGAAGCGCTCGGCGATGCCCTGAGTCGGCAGGATCGCGTTGTGGTTCTGTTTGTCGCCATCGGCATCGAGATCCATGCTGCCGTCAAACGGTACGCTGTGTTCCATGATGTTGCCGTCGTTGGCAATCATGTGAAACGGCACGCGACTGTACGACACGCCGGAGTTTTTCGGCCCCTGGAACTCGCCGCTGGTGCCTTTGATTTCCCGCACCAGCGCCAGTTTGAAGTAGCGCGACACCGAGCCGTTGAGAATGCGGAAGCGATAGCTGCGTGCGCGCACGTCGAGGGTCGGTTTCCACTGCCAGTTGACCAGTAATTGGTCACCGAGGAAGCCGTCGGTGTTGAACGGGTTGAACCACAACTGCCCTTCCTGATCCCACGCCTTGTCGGCAAACACCAGGTTGACGTCGTAGTCACGGTTGCCCCATGGCAAGGCACTGCCGCTGGGCAGACGCAGGTTAACGCCGTCGTCCACCGACTCGTTGCCGCGATCCAGCGCGCTGTAGTAGTTCATCATCGCCGCGTTGCCCTTGTAGACGTTCTGCGCGGTGAAATCGAGCATGTGATCGTGGAACCAGTGGGTGCTCATGGTCTCGCGCCAGTCGCCACGGATTTTGATGGTGCCGTGGTCGCAGGTTTTCTTCGCGGGGGCCAGGTCGTTGACCCACAAGGTTTCACCCGCTGCGCAAGGGAACGCCGCACGCGGGTCTTCAGCCTTGGTGTTGATGCTGTCGTAACCGGCGAGCTGGATCGGCCAGCGATAGTCGTAGAACTGCCCCGGAAAGAAGAACGCGTTGGCATAGCCATCGCTTTCCGCCGGCGCGTGACCGTTGTGCTCGTGGGTACTGATGGTGTGGAGACCGAAGCCTCGATTGGCCGACGGGTCGATCGGCAAGCCGTTGTAGTGGCGCATCATCACCGGTTGGCCGTAGCGCACCATCAACAGTTTCGGCGGCAACGTACCGTCGAAGGTCCACACCGAGTTGTGGTTTTGCGCCGGCATTGCCGGGTGGAAACGCGGATCAACCCCCTTGGCGGTGCCATCGGTCAGCGGCACGCCAGCGACGTTGTGATACAAGCCGCCGGGGCCGAATTCGCCCACTGCGTAATGGTGCATTTGCACACTGTCACGCAGGCCACCATTGAGACGCGCGCCGGTCTGTACGGTTTTGTAAGCGACTTGCGGGTAGAACTCGTTCCAGCGCTGGTGCGCCCAGCCTTTTCCGGGTGGCCGACCTTCGGCGGACGAGCCGATGTGCCGGTTGAGGTACACCTCGATCTGCGCCTGCCACGGGTTGCGGTCGACGACATTGGCGAACTGGCTGGGGAATGGCGTCAGCCCCGGTTGGCGCAGGAACGCATCGAGGGCGGTGCCGGGTGGCGCGCTGCGGGCGATGTTGTTCGGGTCCTGAGCCGGTGCCGGGCCAATCGCGGCGGGCGGAAACGGCAACGGCGCGGCCGGGGTGGTCGGGTCGAGCTTTTCCGGGCCGAACTCTTCGAACAGGGTCAACTGCTGAGTGAACGGTTGCGCGCCATAGAGCGGGCTCGGCTTGCCGTTGGTGGGGTAGTTGAAACTGGTTTGCACCGTCGGCGGCAGAATGTTTTCCGTGCGGGTCGAGTCGCGGCTGCCTTTGACGCCGTCGGGCAAGTCGAAGGAATCTTCGTTGGCCTCGGGCAGGGTCAGGATGTTATTGAGCGCGCCGGCGCGGTCGGCCGGTTCGTCGTAGTACGCCGAGGGATCGGAGACTTCTGGCTGTCGCTCGTCATCGATGGGGCTGGCGCGGACGCCGGCCATGCTGCCGAGGGTCAACATCAGAAAGACGCTCAAGGGCGTCAGCAAAAAGGTGTTGCTTGGGTCACGCGTTGTTCTGTCCATCACCAGCCGCCTCATCAAGGAAGGGGTGATGGTGTTTTGCAACTAGTGCGCCAAGAAATTATTTCCAGTTGTTACAGGGAGTTGAGGATGCTGTGAGTTTCCCCACTCCCCGGTGACCGGGGCTTGACACCCACTGATGGGGGAGGTTCATAAATATTTTGAGGTAATGCAAACCTCATGTAGGAGCTGCCGAAGGCTCGGGCCGCGATCGGACGATCTTTTGATCTTGGTTTCTAAGATCAAGATCAACAGATCGCAGCCTTCGGCAGCTCCTACAGGGGGAATGTGTGAATCAGGGGACGAGTTGGAAGGCCAACCGCACGGTGGTGCCCTCGCCTTCACGGCTGTCGAGGGTCACGCCGCCACCGAAGCGTTCCATGATGCGCTTGACCAGCACCAGACCGACCCCGAGACCGCCAGACTTGGTGGTGAAAAACGGCCGGAACGCCATGGTCCGTTGCTCTTCGTTCATGCCTTTACCCGTGTCGCTGAGCACCACGCACACGCCACGGTCGTCGCTCGGTTCCAGGCTGACGGTCAGCGTGCCGCCCTTGTCCATCGCCTCCAGCGCATTGGCCAGCAGGCTGTTGAGGATCTGTGTCAGTTGCACCGGCTGGCTGAGCACCATCGGTGTGTGCTGCGGATGAAACACCACCTGCACGCCAGCTCTGGCGATCTGCTGTTCAAACGCGACAAGGCTTTCGTGCAACGCCGCCACCAGGTTCACCGGTTCCGGGTCATCGTTGAGTGGTCGCAGCGATTGCAGCAGCTCGCGCACCCACTTCGACATGCGGTCGACCTGACCGATGATGTCGTTGATGTTCTTCTGCGCCGGGCCGGCGTCGAACTCCAGCGCCAGTTCAGCGCTGGAACGGATGGTCGCCAGCGGATTGCGCAGACTGTGCGCCACGGCGGAAGACATCTCGCCCAGGGCGACAAAGGTTTCGTTGGCGATCAGTTGTTTTTGCTGGGCCGCGAGCAGAATCGCCGCGCGCCGCACGATCCAGTACAGGCCCAGATAAATCAGCCCGCCACCCAGTGCGGTGGCCAGCCAGATCAGAACCAATCCGCGCTCCATGCGTGCGATCAGATCCTTGGGCTCCTTGTAGATTTCGACCATTGCTGTGACGTTCTTGCCCTCGGCGTCAAACAGCGGAATGTAGTTCTCGATGAAGATGTAGTCCGGTGGCGTGATGAATTTCTGTTCTTCGCGGGCCTTGTCGACGTCGTGGTAGCTGGCGGATACCGGAATCTTTTCGTTGAAGGCACGATCGAGGTCCTCGTCGGCATGAATGCTGGTACCGATCAGCACCGGGTTGGTTGACCAGATCACCTGGCGGTCGGGCGCATAAATATTGGCCAGAATCACATCCGGCAAGTGTTCGATGTGATCGAGAAACTCGCCCCGAGCATCGGCCCGGGCTTGCGGACTGACGTCGGGAAAGTTCGTGTCCTGACGCGGGTCGAGCAATTCACCCATCGTGCGGATATTGGGAATGGAAACGTGACGTACCTCGGCCGAAGCGATGGCCTGTATGAACTGGGCGGTGAGCAAGGCATCGCGCTGCACGCTTTCATCAATGACAAAACGCGTCGACACCGCGCCAAGCGCGATGGCCACGGTACCAATCACCGCCATGCTGATCAGCGAAAACCAGCGCAGCAGGTTGAACGACTGCTTGCGCGAGCCCAAGCGCAGATTGCCCTCCTCGACCGGAAGCGATTTCGACTGCATGTTCATGGCGGCGACTTCTCTATACGTCCCTATAGGGTTATAGCCCACGGGTGGGGTTTGCCCGGTTGCGGGGATATCGCCCCGGTTGAGTTGATCCCACAGACACCGCTAATCCCTTGTAGGAGTGAGCCTGCTCGCGATGGCGGTGGGTCAGTCGACACACTCGTCACAGGAAGTACGCCTTCGCGAGCAGGCTCGCTCCCACAGTGGCCTGTTTCGCTCACCTGTTTTGTGTTCACCGAAGACCCCTGTAGGAGTGAGCCTGCTCGCGATAGCGGTGGGTCAGCTGAGATTTTTGGTACAGGGAGACCGCTATCGCGAGCAGGCTCACTCTTACAGGGGGTTTATGTTCGGCAGGTCATGAGTGTTCATCCCCACCGTCCCCGATTCTGGGGAATGACGCCCTTTCCCCACGGGCCAAAAACCTGACCCTTCTGCGCGTCAAGCCCTCTATCCCGGCCCTCTCCAGCCCATTCACCGCACCTTGGCATGGAAGGTGTACAGGCCCTGTGCAACTGACCCATCCCCAAGGGGCAGGTACTTTGATAGAGGGATTAACTCATGCACCCTTTACTGTCCAAAACCGCGACTGTCCTGGTCGTGAGCGCATTGGCCCAGGGCATTGCCCAGGCCGCTTTGTTTGCTGTTGATCCGGGCCCGTACACGCCGGCCAACGGCGGTTTCGCCAGTTGGTATCAGGACTCCCACGGTCGCACCCTGGATCTGTGCCTGTCCAAAGCGCTCAGCTCCCGAGTACCCAGCGCCCCCGGCGCGCCGTCGTACATGTGCTCGCTGCTACCGACCCCCGGCGTGTTCGATGACGCGCAACCGATTGTCTTCCCGACAAACTTTCCCGACGAAGCGTTCTGGTTCACCGGCGAAACGGCCCTCGTCGACGCCGCACGGGGGATTGATCTGGGCTACGTCAGCGCCATCGAAGCCGCATTCGCCGCTGAAGAGCCGGTCGAGGGCGATCAAGTCAGCTTCGCCCGAATCCGCATTCGCGTCGATGTACCGACCGCCGGCACCTATGTCATCACCCACCCGTATGGCGTCGACGTGTTCAACATCGACACCCCCGGGCGGCGCGCGATCAACATGACTCGCGACATTGGTATCGGCACGCCGAAAACCTATGACGGCGCGCTCAAGGGTGACATCGGACCGTTCCTGCGCAGCGTCAACGGTCCCTACACCGAGACCAATCCGCTGACCGGTGCCGCCGAACAATTCGTCGGCGACCCGAACCTCAACGAGGCAGTCACCGGCAGCCCGTTCAACACTAACTACGTACGCATCGAAGGCCCTAACGGCCTCGATCTGCGAACGAACGTGTTCGCCGTCTCCGGCAAGTTGTCGACGGTGGTCCGGCCTACGCCAATGATCACCCAGCGCAGCACCTACTCGCGCAAGGCCGGCGACAGCGCACCGGTGGCGCAGCAAGACGTGTTCGTCCTTGCTCCGCCAGCTCCGGGTACGGCGGCCGTCACCAGCAGCACCCCGGTGCTGAACATGACCGAAGCCAACAGCACCGGCAGCTGGTACGCGCAGTCCTCGGTCAACCCGACCTTGCCAACTACTTTGCAAGTGACCGCCGACAACCACCTGGCCATCGCCAGCAGCACGCCGACCACCCTGCCCATGACCCTGACCGACCTGGTGGTGATCCAGAGCGCGCAATACAGCCTCAGCTCCGGACAACTGACCGTGGTCGCCTCGACCAGTGACGAAACCTCGCCGCCGGTACTCACCGCCACCTCCGGCAGCGGCGCCGCCATCGGCGCGCTGGGCGGCGACGGCGCGCTGGGCGGCGACGGCGCGGTGAAAACCCTGGCCACCGGAATCTCGCCGATCCCACCGGCCAAGGTTCGGGTGACGTCGTCCAACGGCGGCAGCGATACCGAAGAAGTGGTCATCGTGCAATGAACGCTCACATGCCCAGATCCGCATCAGGAGGCATCATGAACAAGTGGCCACGCTTTGCGCTCAACGCGCTCGGGCTCGCTCTCTCGCTGACCGGCAGTGCCTATGCGCAACTCGCCGCCGTCGACCCCGGCCCCTACACCTTCGCCACCGGGAAATTCCCGATGTGGTATCAGGACAACAATCTGCTGTCGATGGAACTGTGCCAGTCGCGTGCTGCCAGTTCGCGCGTTGCCGCGACCACGCCGCCGGCTTACATGTGCATTCTCTTGGCCGAGCCAGGCATCTACGACGATGCCCAGCCGATGATTTTCCCGGACAACTGGCCGCCGGAAGCCTTCTGGTTCCTGGCCGAAACCACGATTGCCGACAACGCTGCCGGTTATGGTGTGGACGCCTATGTCGCCGGGATCGAAGCGGCATTCGCCTCGGAAAATCCGGCGGACGGTGATCAGCAAAGCTTTGCGCGGATTCGCATCCGGGTAAACGTACCCGTTGCCGGCACCTACACCATCACGCACCCGTATGGCGTCGAGACGGTCAATGTCACCGCACCCGGGCGCCGCGCGATCAACATCACCCGCGACATCGGCATCGGTGCACCAGGCAATTTCACCGGTGCCGTCAATGGCGCCATCGGACCGTTCCTGCGCAGCGTCAACGGCCCGTACACCGAAGTGAACCCGGACACCGGCGCCACGGAAACTTTCGTCGGTGACCCGAACCTCAACGAAGCGGTGACCGGCAGTCCGTTCAACACCAACTTCCTGCGCATCACCGGGCCGGCCGGGACGATCCAGTCGAACGTGTTCAGCCTGTCCGGCAAAGTGCTCGACAACCGTCAGCAGACCCAAGTGGAAATCGATCGCGCCACTTATCGCCGCACAGCCGCTGGCGTGCGTGCCGAAGTGTTTGCCAAGGCCAGTAACAGCTCGACCCTGTGCTTCCGTGAAACCGTTGCGCTGCTGCCTGGCCCACCGCCAACGCCGTGCCAGACCAGTCTGTTGGGTGACAACAATGGTCTGTTCTTCGGCCACCGCTTGGGCACTGGCGCGGTACCTCCGGTAGTCGTCGTGACCGCCACCAACCCCGCCGGCACCACGCGTCCGACGGCCGTGTCGGCCAAGCTCACCGACGTGGTGAAAGTGCAGACCGCGCGCTACAACTGGGCCAACCATAGCTTGCTGATCGAGGCCACCTCGAGCGATGAAGTGGCGATCCCCGACATGGTTGCCCAGGGCTACGGACGTCTGTCGAAAACCGGCACCCTGCAGCGCATCACCGTCGCCGACCTGACTCAGCCACCCGCTACCGTGACGGTGAAATCTGCCGCTGGCGGTGGTGACACCGAAGCGGTCGTCGTGGTCGGCAGCGCGCCAGACACAGGTGAAAACCAGGCGCCAATCACCAACGCCGACAGCGGCAGCACCAGCTTCGGCGTGCCGATCACCCTCAGTCTGTTGACCAACGACAGCGATCCTGATGGTGACAATCCGCTGGGCATCACCGCGTTGACTCAACCGGCCGCCGGCCAAGGCACCGTCGCCCTCAACGGCACCACATCGGTGGTCTACACCCCGCCAGCGGTAGTCAACGCGCCACTGACCACGACCTTCACCTACAAAGCGCAGGACGCCAAAGGCCTGGCCTCGGCCAACCCGGCGACCGTAACCATCACCGTCGCGCCCAACCAGGCACCGACCGCCGTCGCCGACAGCGTCGCCACTCTGGGCGTAGCGATCCCGATCAACGTGCTGGCCAACGACACCGATCCGGAAGGCAACGTGCCGCTGGCCATCAACAGCCTGACCCAACCGGCCGCCGGGCGCGGCACGGTCAGCAGCAACGGCACGGTGATCACCTACACCCCACCGGCCACCGTGACCACGGCGTTCACCACGACCTTCACCTACATCGCCCGGGACGCCTTCGGTGCCCTGTCGACGCCGGCCACGGTCACGGTGCAAGTGTCGCCACGGCCAGCAGCGGAAACGTTCGCCGTCACCGCGTCAACGGTGCAGGCACGTTCCGGCGGACGCTTCAACTGGGACTTCACCGGCACCTCGTCAGTGACCACCGGCAACACCATCACCGTGCAGGTGACCACCCCTTCCGGGCTGGTCACCCTTGGCACCACCACGGTGCCGTTGACCGGACGCTGGCGGCTGACGCTGAACAACACGCTGGTGGTGCCATCGGCCAACCCGACCGCGACGATCCGCTCGTCCCAGGGCACCGTGCGCACGGTCTCGGTGACCACGCTGTAGGCCTGCGCCCCAGCCACCTGCGGGTGGCTGGGGCGTGCTCCGCAACCGGATAACGCCACACAGGATTTTCGCCATGAACACGCCGACCGCCGCCCTGCTTTGCCTGCTCCTGCTGTGCAGCAGTGCAGGCGTGCGTGCCGACGACCTGATGGAAAACGACGACCTGGCCCCGACCAGCAGCGACCTCGGCGAACTGCCCCCACCGGTGGGTCAGCAAGCCCTGATCGACCAGCTCGGCCAGGCCAACGTCGCCCTGCTGCAACAGAACGGTCAGTCGCTGCTCGGGCAAATCGTGCAATCGGGCAGTAATCAGGAGGCGTACATCCTGCAACAGGGCAGCGACCTGATGGCGCTGATCAACCAGAACGGTTCCGGCAATGCCGCCTCAATCACGCAAAACGGCAGCCACAACCGCGCGCAGATTTCGCAAAACGGCAACAACAACGACGCCAGCATCGAGCAGGCCGGCGCGGGGCTGCAAAGCGCCGTGACCCAGTCGGGCAACGGCATGAGCGTTTCGGTCAAGCAATATCGCTAAGCACTGCCAATCATCGGAGAGTTCATCATGTTCAAACTGACGCCCCTCACCGCCGCCATCCTGGTCATAATCAGTGCCCAGGCGATGGCCGACGACAGCCTGTCCAACCAAAGCCAGGTCGGTACCGCCAACATCGCCGACGTGAAACAGACCCAAGCCCCGTTCAGCACCGCCACCCAGACCCAATTGGGCCAGGGCAACGACGCCGCCGCCGTGCAAGACCACGCCACCAGCGTGATCACCCAGGACGCGGTCGGCGACTACAACGCCGCTTACGCCGAACAGCTTTACGAAGACAACGCCACCATCACCCAGCAACAAGTCGGCGCCTTCAACACCGCCCACGCCAGCCAGTCGCTGGGCTTCGGCTCACCGAACAGCGCGCTGCAACAGCAGCAAGGCACCGGCAACTTCTCGTTTATCTATCAGGACTCGCAAAACGGCAGCGAAGGCAAAACCTTCCAGTTCGGCGACAGCAACGAAGCCAACATCGAGCAACTTTATGAAGGCAGCGGCAACAGTTCAGTGATTACCCAATACGGCACAGCCAACTACGGCACCGCCGAACAAGTGCTGCACAACGGCGGCCAGATCGGCATCAACCAAGCCGGCGAAGGCAACTACGCCTACGGCGACCAGCGCAATGGCACTGGCGGCAACATCAGCATCAACCAGTTCGGCAACCTCAACGGCACCGAAATCTGGCAGGACGCGCAACTGGCCAGTCAGGCGACCGTCAACCAATACGGTGACAGCAACGAAACCGTGGTCGACCAAAGCTTCGGCGAAAACAACACCGCCGCCGTCACCCAGGTCGGCAACAGCAACGCGATCTACGCCGACCAGTTCGAATCGGTCAACTCGACACTGGCGCTGTATCAGGTCGGTAACGGCAACGTGCACTTCACCTACCAGAACGGCGACAGCCACGTGCTCAACGCCACCTCGGTGGGCAACGACAACAAGGTCTATGCCAGCAACTGGAAAGGTCCGCAATCCGGCGGCCAGTTCGGCAGCGGCCAACGCGCGACAGTTACTCAGGCGGGCAATGGCAACATCGCCAGCTTCACTCAGGATGGCGTCGGGCAAGTCATGACCACGCATCAGACCGGGACTGGCAACAAGACCACGGTCAGTCAGGCTGATTCCTACAACGAGCTGTATTTTGATCAGAATGGTAGCGACAACATTTTGATCTCGGATCAACGCGGCACGGGCAACCTGGTGCAGGGTTCTTCGAATGGCACGGGCAACAGCGCTGATTTCGATCAGTCGGGGTCAGGGAACCAGGCGTATACCGCGCAGCTGTATGGCAGTGACAACATGATCACCGTGAAACAAGCGGATACGATGAACGTGGCGTATGTGACCCAGGGCGGGACGGGGAACATTGCCAATGTCGATCAGAGCGGGGTTACGCAGACGGCGAATATTCAGCAGTTCGGCTCGGCTAACCAGGCGACGGTGTTGCAGCAGTAGGGGTTGGGTGTTGATGGGCCGCGATTCTCTGGTGAGGGGGGTCGCGGTTTTTTTTGCGCTGACGTTTGAGTTGCGTCCTACGGAAAACGGAACGTTTTTAGAAATTCGGGGAGTTTTCTGACAAGTTCTGGCGGTTGGCCGTCGGAAGTGCAGGCTCTAGGATTTGCCGGGACAACTTGATCCTCATGGAGCTTGGCCTACATGCAATTCATCCAGACAGCGACGACAGCGATACCGTTAACGAATAGACTTCGAGGCACCAAACCCGGAGGTTCTATGATCGACCCGTCCTTGATCGACCCACTGTGCCCGGTTGTTTCGGATCTTGATCCCGAGGAACAGGCTGCAAGTTATGACCGTTGGTTTCGGGCCGAAGTACAGGCCTCTCTCGATGATCCGCGCCCGAGTATTCCCCATGAGCAAGTGATGGAGGAAATCAACGCCTTGATGGAATCAATGCGCAAAAGCGCTGATGCAGATTAAGTGGCGACCCAAGGCTCGGGTCGAACTCTCGAAAATCCTGAAGTACATTGGCGAGCGAAATTTTGTAGCGGCGACTGCACTTCACAAGTCCGTCGTAAAAACTACATCTGCGCTTTGTTGGCATCCACACCTGTATCGCAAAGGCCGCTCTCCCGGCACTCGAGAGATTGTGGTAAGCCCGAACTATCTCGTCGTTTATCAAGTGGCGGATCAAATTGAGATTGTGAGCATCTTGCATGCGCGTCAGGAGTACCCTCGACGCGACCCCGGTTAAGATCGCTTCCTCGTCTCAACACAAGAAACCGTGCTTCCCGTGGAGGTACGGTTTTTTTGTATCTTGATCGCTCCCACGCTCTGCGTGGGAATGCCTCTCGGGACGCTCCGCGTTCCAAATTGCGAATTTGACGCAGAGCGCCAGGGGCTGCATTCCTTTGCTGCGCGTGGGAACGATCTAATTAGTCATCCTTCAACTCGACGTGATCCAAGGCTTGATTGACAGCCAATTCGCCCAGCATGACGACCTGTGCGATGCCCAGTGCGGTTTTGCGCTGTGAGGTTTCCAGCGAAGCGGCGAAGTTGATGAGCATTTCGCTGGCCGAGCCGAGGGTTTCGCTGGCGTTGGCTAGCAGGGATTCGGTGTTGTACCTGGGGTTGGCGAGGTACATGGGTTCCGGCTCGTTGGCGCTGGACATGATGTGGGGTGTGGGGTTGAGGTAGAAATCGAGGGCACGGTCGGCGGCTTCGTGGAGTTTTTTGCTGTCGACTGAGGCGTAGGGGGATGTGGTGTTGGTGTCTGGTTCTGGGGGGTTGGGTGTTGGTTTTTTCATGGTGATTCTCTCTCATTGATAGTTGCAGTGGCCCATTCGACTTCCAGGAAAAATGGGTGGCAGCTGTACGCAGGCTGGAAATCCGGGAGAGAGCAACCCGGCAGACACGAATGTCTCCCGCGCACAACCGCCATAACAGAGTGCACACAATGAAAGTGCGCAAGCATACGTTATGAAAGGCGTATCTGCTCTCTCGTGTCTTCGGGTTTCCATGCCCGGTCGCTGAATTGGCAGCGACGAACACAGGCTAGAGACCGGACGTCCGACGGACAACCTGAAAACCTTGTGGGAAGGTTCCGCTGATTCAGACACTTCTTTAAACACACTTCTGATCGCAGCCCTCACCCTAGCCCTCTCCCGGAGGGAGAGGGGACTGACCGAGTGGCTTGGGAGAGGTACGCCGACGTGAAATACCGAGTCGAACTCAGGTTTTGAAAGGCCCAAAAATCGGCTCCCTCTCCCTCGGGAGAGGGCTGGGGTGAGGGGCAAATCCACCAAAAATCCAAAGCCGACCACGGCCCGCTCCTCACCACTCAATAGGCCGAGTGTCAGCTCGCCTGCTCTTGATCTTGATCCACGGGCGACGTCGGAAGGCTGAGTGGAGGGATTGATCCGGGCGTGGGAGCGCAGCGACCGTTTGGCGCAGCCAAACACAGCGAGAGGAGGTGCAGCGAAGCAAACCGTAGGCGCTGCGCCCGGATCGATCCCGGAGCGAAGGAACCCCGAGCTTTAGCGAGCGGGCCGCACGCAGGAGCAAGCCTTTTGGGTTACCTTTTCGGCGTTTGGAAAAGGTGACCCGCCGTAAGGGCGGAACCCTAAGCAGCCGTTACCGCAGAAACGGATATGTACTCAGTCAAAAAGAACCCCGCCGCCTGACAAAAAGCCTTCGCGAGCAGGCTCGCTCCCACAGTGGGAACTGGGTACATCTGCAAGAACCTGGTCGGCCCGAAGGCCGCCACGTTCACTCCGCCTCCGGATCCACCTTGTTCTGGCTCAAATACCGATTCAACACATCATCCTGCCCAGGCACAGAAGCATCCCCCGCCACCTGCCACAACCGCCGCTCAATCCCCTGCGCCACCATATGCCCCACCGCCGCCTCAATCGCCGACAACACACAAAGCTGCGCCGGCTCATTCGTCGTATACCCAACCTCAGCCTCAAGCAACTTCTTGAACTCGATAAACTTGAAAATCCCCGCACTGCGCGCCACCGAATAAATCGTCTTGCTGGTCATCACATTCGCCAACACCTGCCCACTGCGCACATCCACCGCACGCAAGTTCACAGTCACCTGATCCACACGATACTCACGCTGCACATCAATCCCCAGATACCGCGCCCCTTCCCCACCGCTACGCACATTGGTGTCATACGCGATGATCCCGCCCTCGAGCATCATGTTCGCCGCCTGCAACGGTGGCAGCTCACCCTGAATATTCACCGGCGTATTCGGCTTCTTCTGCGACGCGCGAATAATCTTGCGCTCGGTCAACAGGTTCTGCAGCCCTTCCCGCTCAAGCACCACAAACCAGCCACTGGCCTGCATCGCATCCATCAACATCGACGCCGCGCCCTGGGTCACGCTGGTGGAAAACGAACTCGCCGGCGTCGGCTTGTACTGCCCGGTCTGATCACGGAAGCCGTACACCACCGCCATCAACCGGCCCTTGGGTCGCGGCATCTTCAGCAAGTCGTAATAAGTCGAAGCCCTGGGAGTCAGGGTCGGGGTTTCGGTGTCCTGCTCGGCCGACATCGGCTCACGCAGACTGCACCCTTGTAATGTCGCCAACAGCAGCCCTAGCGCGATTAATTTTTTCATGTCCGTCACTCCCCGGAACCGTCAGCCCGTCATGGGTTGAGGCCGTTCACCTGAATTTCCGAAACCTCACCGGTCGCTCGATCGGTCACTTCAATGCTCAGTGCCCCGGAGTCGTCGATGACGTTAACGATAAAAGAGTCGGTGGACAGGCTCCCCGTGTTGCCGGTGGAGATGTTGTCCAGCAACTGCCCTAGCAGCCGCGATTGCAATTGACTGGTGAAACGCTCCAGCGCCGAGGTGCCGGCCACGCTCGAACGGCTTTTCAGGTCCGGATCGTCGTGATCGTTTTGCGCCTGCGCGTTGTTGAGCAACCAGGTGCCGTTGAGCGGGTTGCCGCCGAACGACGGGTTGACCGGCGTGTAGACCAGTTCAGTGGCCTGGACAGCGGCAGCGCTGGCGAGCCCGATCAACAACCCCGAGATCCAGAATCCGCTGCGCCGTGAGAACGTTGTGCTGTTCATAGTTCGTCCTTCTCAAGGTCGGTGGTGTCCTGCAACAGAGCCTCCAGCTTGCGCTGGACAACCTGGCGTCGAACCCAGTCGGCGGCCGCGTAGGCCTCGTCCTTCAGTTCCACGGTGTTCGGCGGCAGGAAGCGCCGATAAACCAGGCGTTGCTGATATTCCACGGTCACCAGGCTGCCCCAGCGCGCGTCGGGCCGCTCGCGCACCACCAGGTTGAAATCCATCCGGCTGGTGTCGCGCAGGCGTTCACTGAACGAGTAGTAAAAGTCGTGGCCGATGTGCGAGATCGTGTCATCGACGATGAAACCCATCATTTCGTCTTCTTCACCGGCATGGACGCAGCCCGCCACCACGGTGAGGACCAACGCGCACCACCATTGGCGAGTCATGGCTGCAGAGCCTGTGGCAAATTCGACTGGCCTTTCGCCGGGCCATTGGTGCCGTCGAGGAAGGCTTTTTCGGCGACGAACTGCCAGTCCGAATAACGCTGCATGCCTTCGAAATCCGACCATTGCGTCGGGAAGCCCGATTGCTTCAAAGGCAGCTCGGTCGAAGGGCTGTTGAGACCGGTGATGCGTCCATCGAAACCGCGTTGCAGCGCCCATTCACCTTGGCCGATCGGGTCCGGATAGAGCTGACGCAAATGATGTTTCGCTTCTGGAAAACGCTGATCGTCGAGCAGATCGACCAACTCTTTCGGGTACTGCGCCAGCCCCGGCGAACTGCGGTAGTAGCTGCGCAGCGCTTGTGCGTATTGGGTGCCGACCCAGAGCAACTGGCGTTCACGGTCACGGCGTGAAGCGGTCGACCACAACTCGCCGGCACTGGCCAGGCCCATGCCCATCACCACAATCAGGAACAGCACGCCCAGATAGGTGAAACCACCCTGCTGCGCACGGTTACCACTCGGAATACTGGCTGCCATCACGCGCCCTCCCGGTAGCACCGCTTTTGATATCGGCCACACCACCGGCAACGCCGTCCGGTGGCGCAATCAGCACCCACTGGTCTTTGCGTTCGGTGATCGGATCGAGTGGCGCGTTGCGCAGGTAACGTTGTTCGATCAGTTGCTCGATGGAATCCGGGTAGCGCCCGGTGTCACCGTAAAAGTGATCCAGCGCCTCGCGCATCGCCGACAGGCTCTGGCGCAGGGTGGTTTCCTTCGACGCTTCGAGGCTGTTGAAGTAGCGCGGCAGTGCGATGGTCATCAGCGTGGCGATGATCGCCATCACCACCATCAACTCCAGCAAGGTAAAACCTTTTTCCCGGCGCATGAGGTTCACCACTCGCGGTAGGCGATGCCGTTGAGGCCCTTGCCCCGGGCGTGGGAGTAGACGTCGAACACGTCCTCGCCATCGCGCGGGTTCTGAGCCGAACTGTTGTAGGCGCGCACGCCCCAACCCCCTTCGTCGTCACGTTTGGCCGGCACCAGCGGATCGCGCGGGATGCGGCGTAAAAAGTAGAACTTGGCGCCTTTGGCACTGCGCACATCGCGCACGCCTTCGACCAGTACTTGCAGATTCGGCGGATAGCCGCTGCTGTTCAGCGATTTCTCGATATAGCCAGCATCGAACGCGCGTTTATAGGCGTCGATGCCATCGCGAATCTGGTACAGCGCGTTGCGCAATTCCTGCTCCTTGCCACGCCGCACCAAAGTCTCGGTCAGCGGCGCCGCCATGCTCGCCAACAGGCCGATCAGGGCCAGCGTCACCACGACTTCGATCAGGGTGAAACCGCGTTGGGAGGCGTTCATGATCAAGGCTTCTCGACGGTGACACGGGTGGTGGCCACGGCCGACTCACCGACGGCACGCGGCTGCGCGGCCGGCGACGGCATCACGTAACTCTGCGAACGATCCGGGGCCTGAATGTGCATGCTGGTTTCGGTGCCGGTGGAGAATTCCATGTCCGACGGGCTCTGGTACGGCAGGTTGCGCACGATCCGTGGGGTGATCGACAGCACCAGTTCCGATTTGCCGACGGTGTCCTTGTTGCTGCCGAACAGCCGGCCAATGCCAGGGATGTCACCGAGGCCCGGGATCTTGTTGCCGGTCGCGCCGTGGTCGTTGCGCATCAGGCCGGCGAGGATCTGCGTTTCGCCGTCATGCAGGCGCAGTGAGGTTTGTGCGTTGCGGGTGTCGACCTGCACCGGGATCGTGCCCTGCCGGGTCGGTTCCAGCGGCGTGGCGTTACTCACTTCGAGAGCAATCTTGATCGCCACTTCGTTGTTCAGGTGCACGGTCGGTTGCACTTCGAGCTTCAGACCGACGTCCAGATAAGTGACGCTCTCAGTGATCACCGGGCCTTGAGTCGACGGCACCGAAGTCGCGCTGATGATCGGCACGCGCTGACCGATGTGGATCCGCGCCTGCTCACGGTTGCTCACACGAATCACCGGGCTGGCGAGAGTGTTGATGTCATTGTCCTGGGCGTTGATCTTGGCTTGCGGCGACGGCGAGATCGAAATCCGGCTGGAGTTGATGCCTTTCAGTTGATCAAGCAGGGTCACCGCCGAACCGTCGCTGTTGACCACGCCGAAGGTGTTCGGCCATTGCAGGCCGAGGTCGAGAATGCGCTGGGTGGCGACTTCCATCACCTCCACTTCGAGCACCACTTCCGGGTTCGACTGGTCTTGCGACTGCAGGAGTTTCTCGGCCATGCGCACGGCGTCTTCGGTGTCGCGCATGGTCAAGGTGTTGAGGCGTTCGTCGACGAACACGTCACGGGTCTTGAGCATGGTTTTGACCATGTTCAGCGCGGTGTTGGCGTCAATGCTGGTCAGGTAGAACGTGCGCATCACCAGTTCCTGGTAATCCTTCACTTTCTGCGGCGAATCCGGGTAGATCAGCAAGGTGTTTTCGTTCACCACTTTCTGGTGCAACTGGTTCTGTTGCAGCAGCAGGGTCACGGCGTCTTCGATACGCACGTCACGCACGAAGATCGTCGCTTTCATGTCCGGGCGCAGGTCTTTGTCGAAAATGAAATTGAGCCCGGCGACCTGCGACAGCACTTCAAAAATGGTCTTCAGGTTGGCGTCGCGAAATTCCAGGGTCACTGGCCGATCAAGCTTGGTGCGCAGTTGCGGATAGGCAATCACGTTGCGGCTCTGCACCAGACGAATGTTGCCTTGCAGCTCCAGCGCTCCTTCGTTATTCGGGTCGAGTTCGAGGATCTGTTTGACCTGGCGATCAGCGCCGTAGATGTCGCCACGACGCAGGTCGCCACGCGCCAGTTCCAGTTTTTCGTCCATGCTGCGCAGGTAATCCATCTGCTTCAGGGCATCCTGAGCCCGGCGGTTGTTCGGCTCGATGGTCAGCGCGCGGTTGTAGGCCACCCGCGCCGAAGCGAAGTCGCGGCGCGAGCGGTCAGTGTCGCCGGTCGTCAGCAACGCCGTGATCGCCTTGGCCCGACCGCTGTTGAGCAGCAAGTGCAGCTCGGTGTCCCGTGGGTTTTCGCGCAGGCCTTCTTCGATTCGGGCCAGCCCCGCCTCGTACTGACCCTGTTCAATCAGGTCGGCGGCTTCCTTGTTGGCCACTTGTGCAGAACTGCACGCGGCCAGCCCGGCACACAGGCCCAGGCTCATCAGCAAACGGGAACGTTTCATTGCGTACTCCCCACAGACAGGGTCTGCGACAAATGCAAAGGCAGGTAGACCAGACTCAATTCCACATCGGAAATGCCGGTGATCTTCCAGGTGTCGTCGATCACATCCCCGTTGCGCACGACGTAGATCTTTTCGCCGTTCTGCAAAAACACTTGCAGGTCGCTGCGGTCATGCAGCCTTCCGACGAACTGAAACGGCACCGGTGGCAGGCTCGGGGCTTGCACCACAGTTGCTGGATTGATGGCCATTTCGGTGACCGTGGCCAGAGTAGGCGCGGCCTTCCAGGATTTGGCCGCGAACAGGTCGCCGGCCGGGCTCAGGTCCTTGATCGGCGCATCCTTGGCCTTGGCGGTGCTGGCCGGCAGCGCGCCCCGGGTTTTCCCCGGCGTAGCGACAGCCACTTCGTTGGAATCGGCGTCTTCGCTCGGCGAGAAATATTCCGGCAACCACGCCAGCGCGGCCGCTACGCCGAAGAACGCCAGCCAACCTGTCACGCGTTTGGTATTCATAACGACCTCGACAGGTAAAGGGTCATACGGATCCGGCCATTGAGGTCGGTGTCGCCAATCTTCTTGCGCTGCAACTCGAGGTCTTCCACCACCACCGCCGGCAACTGACCAAGCAAGGCATGCAGAAAGCGGCGCAGTTGCGGGTAGCTGCCGCGCACTGGCAAGAGGATCTGATAACGCGCGAGATGGGTTTTCGGGTCGACGCCGAGGGCGTATTCGCCGCGCGCCAGGGTGATGTGTTCTTGCGCTGCGAGGGCGTAGATGCGGTCGATGGCGACGGTGGCTTGCGGCTGCGCCGGCAGTTTGTTGCGGAAGTCGTCAAGCTGACGCTGCGGCACCACCGGCGGCGCGATGCTGCCGTCTTCAACCTTGGCCAGGTACGCGGTGGCTTCCTGAGTCTGCAGGCTCAAGTGCTGCAACGATTGCCAGCCCGGCAGCAAACCACCGAGTACCCAAGCCACGGTGACCAGCAGCAGCGCCAGCCCGGCCAGGCCAGGAACGCCGAGGCCTTGCAGGTATTCGTGGACGATCAGTCTAGGGATTCGCATCGCCAATCTCCCAAGTCGCCGACAGGTTGAATTGCACCGGTTGTTCCGGCGATTTGACGACGATTTCGTGGCTGAGCAGCGACACGTCGGACAGCTCGTCGCTGCCTTCCAGACGTTTGTGGAAGTCGAGCATCGCTTGCAGATCCCGCGCTTCGGCGCTGATGCGTACCTGGCCTTTGCGCGCATCCGGGGTCAGGGTCAGCAGCGCGACGTCATCGCGCGGCATCGCTTCGAGCATGGCGAACAGGCGTTCCCATGGCCGGCGCAATTGCTGCGAGACCTTGCGCATCTCGGCGAGGTTTGCCGCTTGCTCGCGGGTTTCCGCCGGGCTCAGGGTGGATTTGGCAGCGCTGTCGCCGGTGAGCTGACGCTGGGTGGTTTGCAGGTGGCCTTGTTGCTGTTCGGTGTGCGCGTCGAGGTGCTGTTGCACGCCGAAGCACAGCAGCGCCAGCAGTACACCGCCGCCGAGCAAGCTCCAACCCAACGGGCCGGAACGCGGACGCGGCTGAAAGTCGAGATTGAGCGCGCGCATGTCAGGCCACCGCCCGGGACATGACGTACAAGCCGTCACGCACGTTCATCGCGTCGTCTTCAAGGGTGCGCAGTTGCACACCCGCCACGTCCGGATGCGCATCGAGGCGCGCCGGGGCATGCAGATAAACGTTGAACGCGCGTTCGCTGGTCGAGGCTTGCAGCTGCCGTTCGCGACCGATCAGGGCATTCAACGCGGCATCGCT
Organism: Pseudomonas sp. B21-041; assembly: GCF_024748675.1. Classification (NCBI taxonomy): domain Bacteria; kingdom Pseudomonadati; phylum Pseudomonadota; class Gammaproteobacteria; order Pseudomonadales; family Pseudomonadaceae; genus Pseudomonas; species Pseudomonas sp. B21-041. The sequence goes on along the minus strand of NZ_CP087175.1, from coordinate 2,334,843 downwards.
GTCGCTACCGCCCACTGAGCGCACACCGGCCCAGCGCCCTTCCCTTGCGAGCAACAACACGCTGCGTTGCGGCTCGGCGACGACAAAGAGGAAGTCGCCGGCATCGAGGCTTTTGTCGAAGCGGTTGAACGCCGCCATCAGGTACGGCTGCACCGAGCGCAGGCGCAAACCGCGACCGCTGACCAGCACCCGCAAGCGTTCAAGCAAGTCTTGAGGCAAGGCACTGGCGATGCGGTCGTAACCGGCCGGTTCCGCAGACAGCACCAGACTCCACGGCTGGGTCGGCGCACCGAACAGGTCTTCGAAACACAGTTGGGCGAAACCACGCAGTTCTTCCGGGCTGCTGATCTGCGCGCTCCATGGCACCAGGCAGAAGCGGCTGAAGTGCCCGGAGATGACCACGCTCAATTCGGCACCGGCGCGGGCGTGTTCACCGAGCAGGCGATCGAGGGTATCCAGCGCCACCGCGTAGCTCTGGAAGCCTTCGTCGATGTAGCCGACGCTGCCCAGCCACAGGGTGTCGCTACCGCGCCGCTGACCGAGGCCAACACCGCTGGCGCCGAGCACGGCGACAAAACGCTCACGAGATAAATGTGACACGATTGATCTCCTCCAGCGTGGTGCGACCTTGTTCCACCAGTTCCAGCGCCGATTCGCGCAGCAGGCGCAAACCACGGGCACAGGCCAGGGCTTTGATTTTTTTGATCGGTTGGCGCTCGACGATCATCTGGCGCAGCTCGTCGTCGAGGTGCAGCAACTCGGCAATCGCCGTGCGCCCGCGATAACCGCTGCCCCGGCAGTGGCCGCAGCCTTTGCCGTGGACGAAGTGGTAGTGATCGACTTTCTGCGGATCGAGGCCCGAGGCGCACAGCTCTTCATCGCTTGGATTGACCGGCGCGCTGCAACTGGCGCACACCAGCCGAATCAGGCGCTGGGCGAGAATCGCGTTGAGCGCCGAGACCAGGCTGTACGGGTCGATTTCCATTTGGGTGAAGCGGCCAATCACGTCGAAGACGTTGTTGGCGTGGATGGTGGTGAACACCAGGTGGCCGGTGAGCGCCGATTGCACGGCGATCTGCGCGGTGTCCGGATCACGGATTTCGCCGACCATGATCTTGTCCGGGTCGTGGCGCAGGATCGAGCGCAAACCCCGGGCGAAGGTCAGGCCTTTTTTCTCGTTGACCGGGATTTGCAGCACCCCCGGCAATTGATATTCGACCGGGTCTTCGATGGTGATGATCTTGTCCACGCCGTGGTTGATCTCGGTGATCATCGCGTACAGCGTGGTGGTCTTGCCGCTGCCGGTCGGGCCAGTCACCAGGACCATGCCGTAGGGTTCAGCGGCGAGGCGGCGCAACTGGCGCAGGGTTTCGTCTTCAAAGCCCAGCGCCTGCAACTGCACGCCGCAGACCTTGTCGGCCAGATCCTGCTTGTCGAGGACACGCAGCACCGCGTCTTCGCCGAAAATGCTCGGCATGATCGACACGCGGAAGTCGATCTGACGGCCACTGATACCGATCTTGAAGCGACCGTCCTGCGGCACGCGTTTCTCGCCGATGTCCAGTTCAGCCATGACCTTGACCCGCGAGATCACCTGCTCGGAAAACTCGTTGCCCTGGACTTTGCTGATGTTGTTGAGCACGCCGTCGATGCGGTACTTGATCACCAGACCGTGGCCGGTGGTGCCGAGATGGATGTCACTGGCGTGCATTTTCAGCGCGTCGTAGAGGGTCGAGTTGACCAGTTTCACCACGCTGCTGGCGTCTTCGCTGATGCTGGTCAGCGACAGGCTTTGCAGGGTGTCGATTTCGTGGTGAGTGTCGCCCTGAGCGTTCAGCGATTCGACGGCGTGGAAGCTTTCTTCGTGGCGGGCCAGATAGGCCTTGAGATCATCGGCGTGCACCAGATGCAGCGGCGCGCCGTGCAGGCAATCGTCGATCCAGGCCAGCCGCGCCGGGTCGAAGGGGTCGGCAAACACGCCGATGACTTCGTCGTTGTGGCGCAGCAGGATGAATTCGCGTTTCAGGCATTGTGCGAGGGTGACGCGGTCGAACACCGGCGTCGCTTGAAACAGGCTGTCGGTGTCGAGCACCGGGTAATGCAGGGTGGCGCCGAGGGTATGAATGAACGGCATCGGCGCCAGTTCACAGAGTACGCAAAGGGCTTCAAGCACGCGTTCGCCAGAGGTGGCGGCCCGCGCCCGGGCCTGGGCAAGCTGTTCACTGGAAAAGCGCTCGGGGGCGCATTCGGCCAGCAGCGGTTCGACGACAACGGACAGACGTTCCATGGCTTGCTCTCCAACCTGGGCTTAGAGCCCTGTCGGCGCGGCAAACCTTGGCGGCAAGTGCCGGAACGTCTGTTCGCGCCATTACTCCCCGGTGAGCATTTGATCGTCGTCCGGCGCCATGGGTCGCGACTGCCGTCGCCGATCCGCCAACACCCAACTGCCATCGTACAACTGCAACGGGAAGCTCTCGGTCCTGCTCTGGCGTCGTTCGACGAAACCCTCGGAAGGGTTTGCACCGGGTTTCGCTTCGCGCTTGAAGCCCAGAAGGTCGCAGACAGCTCGGGCCAGTTCCGCCAAAGGAAACGGTTTGAACAGGATGTGGCTGACCCCCAGTTGCCGCGCCCGCTCACAGACTTCAGCGGTCGGGTGACCCGTTATCAGCACAAAATGGCACGTCCTGTTCTGGCGGACCGCGTCGAGCACCTCAAAGCCTTCCATATCGGGCAAGCGGTAATCGAACACCAGCACGTCGGGGGCAAAGGTTTCGGCCAGGCCGATCGCCGTCGCTCCGTCATGTGCAATCCGGACGTCCAGCCCCTGCGCCGACAGATAATCCTGAAGGTTCTGTGCAAGCAGCTGTTCGTCTTCGACAACCAGTACTTTGTTAACCAAGGTCGACTCCTTGAAACAGCAGGTCCGATGACCCCGCCCTGAGAGTGCGCCTTACCAGGGGTAACGCACACTTCATGCCAGGCTGAGTGCCGGTAATTTTACGTCTTCATGTCCTTGAATTTAATGACAATGCCCGCTCGTCCCGGTACCCCGTTCCCCAGAAACGGGGAAGCACCTGAATGGGCATCGAAGCCATTCCCCACTATTGGGGGGGAACCTTCAGTCGTCGTCAATTCGTTCGATCCTGTTCTGCACCCGTAATTGCGCGAGCACTTGGCGACGAGCCTGGGTCTGTTGCTGTCGGGCGAGCTGTGCCCTGACTGTATCCAGCCCCTGCAAATCTGGGACATCGGCGGTCTCCAAGTGGTTCGGCAAATAAATCACATGCCAGCCGAACGGTGAACGCAGCGGATCGCTGGCAAAACTCGCGCCGCTGACAATCGAGGCTCGCATTTGCATCAAGCGTAGACGCGCTGCGGCGACTGTGGCTGCATCGGCTTGCGCAGGCACGCGAATCAACAGGTGCCGGGGTTGCAAGGTATTGGCGCGGATCAGCTCGGCAAACATCTGCTGCGCCGCCATTTCCCGGCGGGTGTACTCGGTGAAGGACGCCTCATCGAAACCGGCGTCCTGCAAGCGCCGGACGAATTTATCCGTGCCGCCGATGGCACTGCGGGTCTGCTCGACTTGCTGACGCACCACTTGATCGTCGATCTGCACACCGCGCTTTTGCGACTCCTGCCACAGCAGTTCTTTGTCGATCAGCGTTTGCAGCGCTGCCTGACGCAGCTCTTTATAGGCCCTGGGGCTACGAATGCTCGCCACGGCGCGGCCCTGATCTTCGAGGTATTCGGCGAAGAAACGCTCGAAGCGAAACCCGGAGATTTCCTCGCCATTGACCCGCGCCACGGCCGGTTCGTTATTGGCCCACGCCAGTGGCAACCAGCAGGTCAGCAGCCATATCAGCGTTGTCAGTTTCATGATCGGGCCCTCCATTCAGGGGCTGGCAACAATCGGTTTATAAGGGGCGACCAGATAGAAGCGCTGATCGGGCAATTCCACGGTGACCACATGGGCGCCGCTCAGACCCAGGCGTCGTCCGGGGCCGAAACTCAGGCGCGGGGTCAGGCCGGTGTCGAAGTCGTGCAGGCCTTCCAGCGCCATCACCAGTTTTTCGCGGCTGGCGTCGCGGCCGGCCTGCTTCATGCCTTCGCTGAGCAACAGCATCGAGGCGAAGGCGCCGACTTGCAGCACCGCGTGTTGCGCACCGAGGCCCTGGCCTTCGCGCAGCAGCGTCAGGGCCATGCGCCCGGTCTGGGTCCAGTCGCTGGGCACGAACGGATAGGCGAGAAACACCCGCCGAGTAAAGCCGTCCGGCACTTGCAGCAGATCGCCGGCCACCTGGCTTGAAGCGGCGAACAGATACGGCACCTGCCCGGCGCTTTGCAGTCTCGTCGCCAAACGACTGAAACCGCCGCCATTGCCCAGATAGAACACTGATCGCGAACCCAGCGGCAAAGCCTCTGCTGTCGGATCGTAGGCTTGCAGAAGGACTTTCTGCCAGCCGTGATCCTGTAAGTATTGAGCGAGGGTGGTTGCCGCTTGCGCTTGTAAAGGGTCATCGGGATAGGCAATCAGGGTCGGTCCTTGCAGCACGCGCAGGCTGGCCGTGGCGTAGTCGGCCAAGGCGATCAGTTGTTCGCGCAAGCCCGGCAGCGGCTCGAAAATCTGCGGACTGGCCTGCATCGATCCGAGCAACGACAAAGCGCCAATCAGCGGTACGCCAGACTGCTCCAGTCGACTCGCCAGTTCACTGTCGAGGGCCGGCGCCAGCGGCGCGATCAGGGCGAACACCTGCTCCTGCTCGATCAATCGCTGCAAGGCCTGTTCGGCACTGGCGCGATCCGGGCCGGGATCGATCACCGTCAACCGCAACTGCCGACCGTGAATGCCGCCAGCCTGATTGATCCGCGCGACGCTGCCATTGAGCACCGCTGCCACTGTCGCGCCCTCCTCGGCTAATGGGCCTTGGCTGGGCAGCAAGGTGCCCAGGTGCAGGGTCTCGGCGTCGAGGCCGGGGTCGCGCTCATCGGCCAGACGCTTGAGGTACGCGGTGAGATTGCGCCGATCTTTCATCGACAGCAGAAAGCGCGGCATGCTCGGGTCGAGGCGATTGTGGCCGGGGTCGCGGCCCTGCTCAATGGCCGTGGCCAGAGTGCTTTCGGTGTACGCCGGATAGCTGCGCCCATTGACTTGTTGCTGGCCATACGTGCTGGTCAGCCGCGCCCAGTTCAGCGGCGGCGGACGCACCCCGCCTTCGGGTCGCCCGAGGCCATCGGCGCCGTGGCAATTGGCGCACGGCAGACTCGTTGCCGGCAGCAACATATCCGCTGCGCCAACCCGCGCCATGATCGCTTCGCCGCTAGCTGACAGGCCTTGGCGGTACAGGCGCTTGCCTGCCGCTTCCTCCGCAGTCAGCGGCGCAGCGCTCGCGCCAAGGCTGACGCCAGCGAGCAGGATCAGGGCGAGTACACCGCTCAGGTTCATGGCGCGAACTCAGCGGCCAGCCACGGGCATTGTCAGCAACTGCAAGCGCTGGGCAATGGCGGCGGCCGGGGCGTCGGGACGGATCTTGCTCCAGCGTTTATTGGCGACATCGCCGACGATCAACTGCGTGGAATGCTGCTCGGGCGTCGGCACGATCTGGCCGATGCGGCTCAATACCAGGTCCATCTGCGCTTTGTCGCCAGTAAGAAAAAGCCAATGAGGGTCATCGGAACCCTGCTTCAAGGTGTAAGCCTTGAGCACCGCCGGCGTGTCGCGCAGCGGGTCACTGGTAAGGGAAATGAAGGTGATGTCCTGCGCCTTGTCACCGAGCAGCTCGCGGACTTCTTTGAGCTTTTGGGTGATCAGCGGACAGGCATCGTTGCAACTGGTGAAAATCACGTTGAGCAGCACTATGCGGTTTTGCAGCGCATCGCTGTAGAAGCGCAGGGTTTCGCCGTTCTGATCCTGCAACGGCGTGTCGGTGAACCAGGTTTTTGCGTCGTGGGTGCCTTTGGCCGGCGCGGCAGCCACAGCGGCTGGCGGCTCGGAGACGTGGCCTTCGTGGGCGAACGCGACGTTACCAAGAATCCAGAAACACACGGTCAGGGAGATCCAGTCGAGCGCTCTCATGGCTGTTGCTCCATGGCGATGGCGGTGTGTTTGGCGTGTGTGCGCAGACCGCTGAGTTTTTCCACCTCCTTGGCCAGCAGCGCCGGATCAGTGAAGCCGTAGTAGCGCATCCAGTGGCGGCTATCGCCGTCGCCGACAAGGATCAGCGGCTGATGACTCTTCAGGTCGCCGCTGAAACTGCCGAGGCCCTTGAGGGTTTCATTGATCGACTGCGGCGAGCCGGTCAGCCAGCTCCAGCCCGGCCCGCGCTGGAAGGTACGGGCGTAATCCTGCAGGCGTTTCGGGTCGTCGCGCTGTGGGTCGATGCTGATCGAAACCAGTTGCACTTCCTCGCCGACCCGCGCACCGAGTTGTTTCTGCACCTTGCCCATGATCGACGAGACCACCGGGCACACCGTGGTGCAACTGGTGTAGATAAAGCTCATGACGACGATTTTGCCCTGCACCAAGTCTTGTTCGAGGCGCACTGTTTTACCGTTCTGATCGAGCAGCGGCACGTTGGCGAATTTCACTTGGGCGTGTTCCTGAGTGCTGCTGGCCGGGGCTTTGTGTCCGGCGTGTTCATCGGCCGAATGAGCGTGGACTTGTTGAATGCCAACGCTCAACAGACACAGGGTCAGCAGGCCAGTGGATGCAAATCGGTTCATGTCGAAACTCCTCTTCAACGGGCCTGGCCGGGGGCTACCCGAACACTGGCAAAGGTCTTGTCATCGAAACCGGCGCCCAACGAGGCCGCACGTACATGCAGATACCAGGCGCCGCTGCGGTCGAGGGTGATCGGCGCTTCGTACACGCCGTCGGCGACTTCCAGCGCCGCCACTTCGCGGGGATGCGAGGTGGGCGCGAGGTAGTAGCGCAGTTGCACGTCTTTGACGCCGCTGCGCTGGGTTTTGTCTTTGCCTTGAACGATGCGGAAACGCACGACGTAAGGGTCGTTGAGCGCCACGGCCGTCTTATCGAGAAGGAACTCGACTTTCGGCTGGCCGAGGCGTTTTTGCGGTTTGCCGTCAGGATCAATCTGCGCGGTGAAGCAGTGAATGATGTTCGGTTGGTTGAGCAGGAACGCCACGTCGAAACGCCCCGCTGCCGGCAGTTTTACCCGCGCGCTGTACAAGCCCGGCGAGACCTCGCGCAGGCTGCGATCGATGACCATGGCGGCGCGGGCAATCTGGCCACGGTTGGGGTAACCGGACATCGGCGCGTTCATGCCTTCGGCGTAGAAGTAGGTGGTGTTGTCGACCGGGTTGACCACGAACACCGCGTTGTCATCCCGCGACACCGCGAGGCTTGAGGCCAGCGGCAAATCCCCCGCCAGACGCGGCGCTTGCGGGCCGGCCTCGAAGCCTTGACTGATCGGTTGGCGGCCCTCTCCGAGGGAGGACAGGTTGATCATGGTGACTTTTGGTGAAGCGAGTCCGCGGATATAGGCGTAGGCCTGGGTAAACACCACTTGGTAGGGTTCGGCGCTGACGTCGAGGTCGTGGATCGCGCTGTTGGTCGCGGCATCGATGACGCTGGCGCGGTTTTCCACGGTGTTGAGCACTACACCGAAGCGGCCGTCGGCGCTGAAGCCCATCGGGCCGAGGCCTTGCTGCAGTTTGATCACCCGGCGGATGGCGTGGGTGCTGGCGTCGATCACGGTGACGGTGCCGTCCTTGCCATCGGCGACGTAGACCGCGCCGGACAGCGCTGAGTAGGCGACTGACAAGGGATGAGAGCCGGTTTTGATCTGCTGGACGATGCTCAGGCTGGCGATGTCGATCACGCTGACGGTGCCGTCGTCGCGGTTACTGACGAAGGCAAAACGGCTGTCCTTGCTGAAGCTGATTTCGTGGTGGCCGCGACCGGTCTGCAAATGCTTGAGGGGTTTGAGGCTTTGGCTGTCGATCACCGTTACGCCGGAGTCTTCGGCTTTGCTGGCGTTGTTGCCGACCCACAGCAGGCGTTCGTCCGGTTGCAGCGCCACGCGCACCGGTTGGCTGCCGGCTTTGACCGAATCGAGAACCTTGAATTGTTCGCTGTCGATAACGGCCACTTCGCCCGCTGTCGGCATCGAGACGAACACGCGTTTGTTGTCTTTTGGGGTGACCCAATCCATCGGTGGTTGCTTGAGTTCGATCCGCGCCAGGGTGCTGGTGATGCCGCCCACTGACACCGACGGATCGACCACGGCGATGCTGGCGTCGCGGTTCATCACCAGCAGGAAATAGCTGTTGAGGTCGAGCAACGGCCGCGCGCCGATGTTGGACTTGAGAAACACGCCGACCCGGGCTTTGCAGCTCTGGTCGCGGCCCTGGGCTTTATCGGCGGCGAGGGTTTGCGGATCGACCCAGGCGCCCGGCGCTACCCCGGACAACGGCTGGCCGGAAGCGCTGTCAGTGACGTGGAACTGCACATCGGCAAATTCGCCTTCGCGCAGTTTACCGTCGGCGGCCAGCGGCTTGAGATTGAAATCCACCGCCACACCGTCGCGGTTCAGCGTCTGCTCGCCAGCGGTTTGCGCCAGCGCAATCTCACTCAGCGTCAACAACGCCCCGGCCATGGCCAGGGTGCAAATACCGATGATGTTGATGATCCTGTTCATACCACCCTCCCCTCATTTGCAAACCCATCCCTGTAGGAGTGAGCCTGCTCGCGATGACGTCATCTGCCTCACCATCCGAAACCGAGTTGCCCCAATCGCGAGCAGACTCACTCCTACATGGGATTTGCATTCATCCCGCAACCTCACTGCCCACCGCAGACCCTGTGGGAGCTGGCTTGCCAGCGATGGCGTCCGTCCTGTCACATCAATGGCGCCTGTGCCGCCGTCATCGCTGGCAAGCCAGCTCCCACAGGTTTTGTATCCATCCCGTCAATCTCACTGGCACCCCTGGCCCCTTGTGGGAGCTGGCTTGCCAGCGATGGCGTCCTTCCTGTCACATCAATTGCGCCTGCGCCGCCGTCATCGCTGGAGAGCCAGCTCCCACAGGTTTTGCATTCATGCCGCAATCTCATTGCCACACCTGGCCCTTTGTGGGAGCTGGCTTGCCAGCGATGGCGTCCTTCCTGTCACATCAATTGCGCCTGCGCCGCCGTCATCGCTGGCAAGCCAGCTCCCACAGGTTTTTTATCCAGCCCGTCAAACTCACTGGCACCCCAGCTCCCACAAGGATTTGCATCCACAGGGATATTGTCGTTGCACCCATTTCTACTGCCCCTGCGGTGCCGGTTCCGGTTCGTTGGTCACGCGCAGCAAGCCCCATAACCCGGAGGTGTTGCCGTAGGCGCCGTAGTCGCGGAACAGGTAATCCCCCGGGATCGCATTACTGCCGCCGGCGCTCGGGATCATGAAGCTGAAGTGCGCAGCCGGCAGGATGCTTTCGTGGGCGCCGATGTACATCGACATCGGGTTGTAGCCGAAGCGCACCGAGCCGACGCCCGGCGTGCCCATCGGATAACCTCCGGTGTCGCTCTTCTCGGCCTGGAACGGGTTCACCGACCAGACGTGCCCGTCGAGCTGGAACGTGGTGCCGCGACTGCCACCGCTCGGCATCAGGATGTGCGTACGCAACGGCTGCCCCGGTTTGGCATACAGCACAGGCGTCTGCGGATCACCGCCGACCAGCGCATTGCTGTAGGCCATGTGCGCATTGACCATGTCGCCGTAACCCGCGCCATCGGCATGCCCGAACGGTGCGTCCGGGGCGAGGCCGAAGCGATACCACAGCGGTTCGGTCTTGTAGTTGATCGCCATGCTCGAGTTGTCCTGCGGATCGGTCGGCACGCCGAAGCCCTCAGCGGCAATCCCTTCCACCGGCCGGCCATTGGCCCAACGGGTGTTCAACGCCTTGTGCCAGACCATCGCGAAGTCGCGGTAGCTGGTTTGCCCTGGCGCCGTAACCGTGGCGTTGACCTTGCGCGCATCGTCGACCCAGGTCGCGCCGATCGGCAGGATACTCATCGCCCCACCGAGGCCTTTTTGCGGTTGCTTGATCACGTCCGCCGGGGTGATGTTCAAGCCGCCGAACTCGACCGCCGTGGCGTTGATGTTGTCGACGCTGCGGCCCAGTTGCGTCACCGGTTTGCCTTCACGCTCCAGGTGCCCGGCGTAGTACTGATAGGTACGGGTCGGGTACGCGCCGCTGCTGCCAATGCGCGGCGGCACGGTCTGGATCGGGTTGGCGCCGACGTTGGCGCCGTCGGATTTGGTGATGTCGTACGCCAACAATTGCGCGTGCAGACCGACGTGGCTGGACGGCCGCATCAGGTTGTTGCTGAAGGTGGTCGAACCCAGACCGCTGTTGCGATCACGCTTGACCATGCCCTGCATCACGGCAGTCTGGGTCAGGTCAGGCATCACGCTCGGCAGACGGTTTTCCAGAGTGATGTTGATGCAATCCCCCGCGGCTGCACGCAGCACCAACGGCTCGACCGGAATGCCGGGTTTGAGCTTGCCACTCACCGGATCGAGATCGGATTTGCGCACATACAGAATCGCGGTCGGATCATGCAACGGACCACTCTGCCCGCCGATGGTGATGGTTTCGCCATCCTCGGGATCGGTCACCGTGACCTGCGGAATGCTCACCGTGCGCGAGTTCAGCACCAGGGTACCGCCCGCTGGATTGAGCGACCCGCCGACATGCTGGCCAAGCCCTTCGGGATCGCCGATGGTCAGGCCCAGCGTATTGCCGAGGATGTCGTTGGCCAGCGCCGCGACCACTTCATAGTTGCGCTGCACGGTTGGCCGGGTGCCAATGCCGTTAGGGTTGGCGCCATAGCGCGGGCAACTGCCCTCGAACGCTACGGTGTTGCGCATGCCCGCCGGGCTTGGGTTGTTGGGGATGGCGAACAGGTCGGCGCGTTTGGCGGTGTAGTTGCGCATCACGCCCCAGATACCGCTCCAGTAGCCTTCGATCGAAGCGTCCATCGAGTACAGATAATCACCCGTGGTCGCCGCCGAACTGGACAGCATCGACACCGGCGCAATGAAGCCCATCTGCTCGGAGATACCGATCATTTGCGACGCGCGCCAGCCGGAGTTGGAGCTGTTGCCGAAACCGGAACCGCTCTGCAGCCATTTCACACCGTGCAGGGTGACGTTGTGCTCTTCTTCATGGCCACCGGCATGCACCCGCAGCCGCACGTTGTCGCCGGTGTAAGTACGCAGCATCGGCGTGAACGGATCGCCCGGTTCGGCGCCGCCCTTGTTGATGTGTGGCGGGAACAGCGTGGTGCCGCCGGTTGGGCCGGTCGCCGAGGTGAGCAGATTCGGCGCCAGGTTCATCGCCGGGATCGCCCGGTCGGTACGGCTTTGCATGGCGAACGACAGATCGCCACCGAGGCCGTCGGCCTGCATGCCGCGCTTGCCGTCCGGACCGACCTTGTTCGGGTCGTACACGCGCAGGGCCAGCGGTTCGTTGCGATAGTTGACGACGAACATGCCCGGGTCATCCACCGAAATCGCCTGCGGACATGGCCGGCTCGGGCAGCCCGGAACCTGACCGCCCTGCACTTCCAGCACACCCTCAAGCAGGTTGCTGGCGTTGTTACGCACTGGCGGGTTGATCGCGTAACGGAAGCTGTCGGCAGTGGCCGGGAACGCCTGCGCGTTGGGCACACCGTTAGGGCCAGCACCGACGTAAACGCCAGCTTCATAGGCGTGCTGGAAGTCGCTGTACTCGAGGAAGAACTCGCGGAAGCTGTCGTTCTTGCCGTCGCCATCGAGGTCACCGGTGTTGATCACCGCTTGCCACGACGTCGGCCCACCGTCCTGACGCGCGCCGCTATAGAGAGGCTCGCCGGTTTCGGCGTGGAACCAGGTGGAACCGGCCGGCTCGGCGAGCACAGTCGCGTACAAACCGATCTGTTGGTGCGTCGATGGGCCTAAGTGGTCGTGGGTGAAGATGGTGCCGAGGCCGCGATCGACGCCTTTGGCGTTGACCACCGGATCGACGAACCAGCGCTGCATCGCCGTGCGCGCACCGACCCAATCGGCGCGCCCGTATTGGCCGAAGAACGGATGGTTCTTGGCTTTCGGGCAGGCCTGGGTGCCGTCACGTGGATCGGTGCCGGCGCACTGATTGAATTCGCGAATCGCGTGAATGCGTTCCTGCACGGCGCCGGGCGAGAGCACGCCATCCTCGTAGTTCCAGCCGTTGGACGAGCCGTCCGCCGAGGTCAGGTCCCACTTCGGCAAGTGAATGTGCTGGCCGATCACATCGGTCGGCGTGCGCACCTGATAGTCGTCCATCTCGTAGGTGGCCGGCACCAGGTTGGTTTGCTGGTATTGCACGCAATCGAAGGTGTTCATGCGCATCACCAGCGGCTCTGGCGGACGCTGCTTGGTGATTACCGGCCAGGCGTCTTCCCACAGCGCGAGAATGCGCGCCTGCGGGAAGTGATAACCGACCTTGTTGTACACCGCGTCGAACTGGATGTTGGCGGCTTTATAGATCCGTGGGCGGTCGGCGGTGAAGCTCGAGGCGCCGACGAAGGACATGCCGTCGATGCGTTCACCGCTGGCGAATTCACCGCTACCGGCGCTAGCGGTCAGGCGTTTTTGCCGGTCATCCATGCACGGTTCGTAGTACGGCGCACCCGCCATCGGCAAGGCACCGTTGGTGCGGAACGCCTTGGCCACCACTTGATTGCCGGGCAGCAAGGCGTAGCTTGGGTGATCTTTTTTCGCGTGGAAGGCCATCGCGGCCTGTTCGACTTCGGTGCCTTCTTCCGGCAGGTAAATCGGCTTGGCACGGGTGACTTCCTTGGAGAAATCCAGCGAGGTGGTCACGGTATGCGCCTCGCCACCGGCCGCGACGCCGTCGAGTGCGTGCCGTTGCAAGCCGCCATCCCAACCGCCGGACTGCGCGGGATCAAGGTTGGCCCACAGCGCTTTGCCGCTGGCCTTGAGCGATTGCGCGGTGGCGGCGTCGAGCATGTCCAGCGGCGGGGTTGGCGGACGTTGGCCGACCGAACTTTCCATGCCGCCGATCCAGAACGGATAGCCAGGGTTTTTCAGGCTGCCGTCGGCGTTGCGGTTGGCTTCGCTGCGATCGACCAGCGCCAGCGAGCCGATGGCTTGACCGCCGGCGTTGCCACCATGGTGCTCGCCGTCGTCATCGCCCTCTTCTTCGTCATCGTCGTCATCATTGCCGGCGACCAGGGTTTCGCCGATTTTTGGCACCACCACGACTTTGCCCGGCATTGGCGCCATGGCTTTGCCCGGCAGCGGCACAATCGCCGGAATCGGTGTACCGGCAACGATTTCGCCGTCAGGCAAGGCGCGCGCGCCGGCCGCCGGTTTGCCGCTGCGCAAGGCAAACGGTTCGCTGTGGTAACCGTCGGCGCCTTGCTGGGAAACATCGAGTCGGGTGCCTTCTTCGAACACGTCGTGCACACGCCACATGGCCCACATGCCTTGGGCGAAGTGCGGATAGAAATGGCAGTGATAGATCGCATCGCCAGCCACGCGGTTGCGGTTGCCCGAACCACCGTTGGCGATTTCATAGGTATAACCGGCGCCCGGGCCAATGCCCTGGGCGTCGACGTAATCGGAGTTGTCGTCGTTGGGGTTGAACAGCCACTGATGGCCGTGCAGGTGGAAGATGTGCTGCTCGTGGCCATTGTGGGTATTGCGGAATTTGACGAAGTCGCCGATGTAGCTGTGGTTGACGTTCGACGGCTCCGACGGATACAGGGCCATGGTGGCTTTCACGCCGATCTGATCGGCGCGCGGTATCTGGCCGGGGGCGATGTTCTCAAGCCCGGTGTTGGCCGGCACATCCACCAGCATCGCCACATCGCCGACGGTGTGCGAGCTGAGGAAGAATTCTTCATAGGCGCACGACAGGCAATCGTGCATCGGCCCCACACCCAAGCGGTTGGCGACCACTTCGGCGCCCATGCCGCCGGAGCCATAGTTGATCATGAACGAGTCGCGGGTCGGCTCCAGCACATGGGCCATCACCGGATCAGCCCAGTACGCCGGGAATGCTTGAGTGGCGGCGGTTTCATCCTGGAATTGCGAGGCAAAATCACGGAACGCTTCGAGGCGGTTGGGGATTGCCGGGTTGCGTTTGCCGACCGATTCCAGCGGATAGGTGCTGGATGGGAAGCTGCCGTCGGCGTTGCTGCCCATGACAATCGCATCGCTTTCGCTGGAGATGATTTCACTGCCGTCGACCATGTTGATGATCGGCGTTCCGGCCTTGCCTTCGCGCAACCACGGTTCGCGCTGTGGGTAGCGCGCCTGGTAATCAACGATCGGTTGACCGGTGGGTGCGCGGCCCGTGGTGGCCAGGCGCATTTCTTCTTCGGTGAGGGTATTGCGATAAGTGCGACCACCCTTGGGTAGGACGACGACCTGGCCGAACAAGCCATTGGCGACGTTGCCGGCCGCGCCCTCGCCGCCAAACGTTGCGCCACGGCTGCTCACGGCAAACGCGCCTTCACGTTCGGCGAACAAGGTATAGGAACGGCTCGCGCCGGGTGGCACCAGGGTGTTGGCGTTACGCCCGGTGAACGAAGAAATGTCATCGATGCTGTTCACCGCTTGCAGGCCGTTGACCTGGAAGCCGACGTGACGATCCGCCACCTGCTCATCGACTTTGAAGTCTTCGGCGCCGTTGGTGTTCTCGGCCCCCTCCTCTTCGCCCTCGTTTTCAAAGTGCTTGTTCGGGTTGGCCTGATAGTCGAGCAGGTTCTGCAGATTGATCGTCAGGCAATCGCCGGCCGCCACGCGTAACACCAATGGCCGTGGGCGCTTGTCCGGGCGCAGCGAGACTTTGCCCGGCACTGCGGCGCCGCCGTAAGCCAGCGACTGCTCATGTTCATCGACCACATCGCGGCGCAGGGCGAACATCATGCCGTTGATGTTCTGTGCACCGAGGCGGTTGAACATCAGCGGTTGATCGAAGGCGACGACGTTGGCCACCAGGTTGCGCTCGCAACGCACGGCCGCGCCGGCCAGTTCGACGCTGAGCATCGAGGCCAGAATCAGCAGCCAGTTAATCAGGGACGGAGCGTGAGGAAAGCCAGCCATGATCAGGAACCTCGTAGTGGGTGCTCGTGGGAACACTTCTCGACAAATGCCTCGGAGCAATCCGCGTGCCACAAAAAATTGCATTAATGTTCAATCAGTTACCGCGACCACTTGAGCATCCGGGGAATATTCCCCACCCGTTTTCCCCACTTTTCGGGCCTCCATGGTTTGCCCCGAAAGTGGGGAAAACCGATTGGGGATTACAACGGCGCATCCATCGCCAGGCCCTGCAGACGCCGGTACTGACGCAACACATTCGGCACATAGCGCTGGGTTTCGGCGAACGGCGGAATCACCCGGCCACGGCTGAGCACCGCGTCGGGGCCGGCGTTGTAGGCCGCCACGGCAAGGGCGATGTCGTTGTCGAACAGAGTCATCAGGCGCTTGAGGTATTTGGCCCCGCCCTGGATGTTGGCCTTGGGGTCGTAGACGTCGGTCACCCCCAGCTCCCGTGCGGTGTCGGGCATCAACTGCATCAGCCCGCCCGCACCTTTGGGCGAGGTGGCGCCGGGGTTGTAGCGGGATTCGGCGTTGATCACCGCGTGCAGCAACGCCTCGGGTAATTGATTGACCTTGGCTGCCGCTGAGACCAGTTCCGCGTAGGGCTGGTTAGCGATCATTTGCGGCTGTTGATCGAGGCTGGCCACAGGCAATTCAGCCTCGTGGATTACCCGTTCGTAGGTACGTCCGGGCCGGTGAACGTTGGACAGTACATAGCTGCCCTTGGCGTCCACCGAGATGAACACATCGGCCTGCGCGGCGCCGCTGAGCAGCACACAACCGAGCAATCCGCTGGCGAGAAATTTCATGTCGGGCCTCCCCGGATCGACCCCGATAAATTGGGGGAAATGCCCCAATGGCCGATCACGTTTGAGCCATACGCAAGCACTGTGCCGACTCTTGAAATGCCCGGTTTTCAAGGGTTACAGCCAATCAGGTGATTTTCAGTGGGGGCTGAGCATGGCAATTGCATAAGCCCTTCTGGCGACACGGCTGCCACTCACGGGAGGTCATCATGAAGCTGCAATTTCGTCCGCGTGGCCAACGCGGTTTTACCCTGCTCGAATTGCTCGTGGTGCTGGTGGTGCTCGGCCTGTTGGCCGGGATCGTCGCGCCGAAATACTTCGCCCAACTCGGTCGCTCCGAAGTGAAAGTGGCCAAGGCGCAGATCGAAGGGTTGAGCAAGGCGCTGGATATCTATCGACTGGAGGTCGGTCACTACCCGTCCACCGAACAGGGCTTGCAGGCCTTGGTCACCGCACCGAGTGACGAGGCGAAATGGACCGGCCCGTACTTGCAGAAAAAGCTGCCGCAGGATCCGTGGGGGCGTAACTACGCCTACCGCTATCCCGGCGAAAACAGCGAGTACGACTTGCTGTCGATGGGCAAGGACGGCCAGCCCGGTGGCGAAGGCGAAAACGCTGAAGTAACCAATTGGCAGTGAGCGGAGCGCGGCCCATGCGATTTCATGTGAAAGCGGTCGGCAAGGCGGGCGTGGTGTCCTTGAGTGTGGAGGCGCCGGGTGACAGCGAGGCGCGGCGCATTGCCGAGGATCAGGGTCTGCGTGTGCTCAGTTCGCACGCCGACAAGCATTGGCGTTCGCTGAAACTGCGCCAGCGCGAGACCTTCAATCTGGTGTTGTTCAGCCAAGAGCTGACCACGCTGCTCAATGCCGGCCTGCCGTTGATCGATGCGCTGGAAAGCCTCGCCGAAAAAGAAACCGCCCCCGCCGCCCGGAAAACCTTGAGTGAACTGGTGCGCCTGCTTTATGAGGGCAAATCCTTCTCGCAGGCGTTGGGCCAGTTGTCGGCGGTGTTCCCGCCGCTGTACGTGGCGCTGGTGCAATCCAGCGAAAAGACCGGCGCGGTCGGCGATGCGCTGGGGCGCTACGTCAGTTATCGCCAGCGCATGGACGAGGTGCGCCAGAAGATCATCAGCGCCTCGATCTACCCGATGCTGTTGCTGATAGTCGGCGGTGGCGTGGTGCTGTTTTTGATGGGCTATGTGGTGCCGCGCTTCAGTCTGGTGTTTGAAGGCTTGGGCAATAACCTGCCGTGGCTGTCGCAGGTGTTGATGAGTAGCGGCATGTTTTTGCATGCGCATCAGGCGGAATTCTTCGGTGCATTGGCAGCAATTGTCATCGCCCTCGCCGTGCTGCAAAAGCAACCGGCGTTTCGCCGTGGGCTGGATCGGCTGGTGGAGAAACTGCCGGCCGTGCATCAGCGGATTTTCATGTATGAGCTGGCGCGCTTTTATCGGTCGCTGGGGATTCTGTTGCAAGGCGGGATTCCGCTGGTGACCGCCATGAGCATGGTGCGCGGCTTGCTCACCGTGGCTTCGCGGGTGCGGCTCGATCAGGCCTGCGAGCGCGTGCGCGAGGGGCAATCGCTGTCTACCGCGCTGGAACTCAATCACTTGGTGACGCCGGTCTCGCTACGACTGCTGCGCGCTGGCGAACAGTCCGGCAACCTCGGGCAGATGATGGAACGCAGCGCCGATTTCTACGACGAGGAAATCAGCCGCTGGCTGGAGTGGTTCGTGAAGTTGTTCGAGCCGCTGCTGATGACGTTTATCGGCCTGCTGATCGGGGTCATCGTGATCCTGATGTACATCCCGATTTTCGAACTGGCTTCGAGTATTCACTGACTCCGGGAACGGGTCCGCCCCCTGCAACAACGCACTTTTACGTTCCCAAACAAAACCACAAAGACGGAGAACGATATGCACATTAAAAAGCTCGTGCTCGCAATGGCCATCGGCGCAGTTCTGTCGGCGTCCATCGTGCTGATTCCAGATAGCCTTTCCGGCATTTCCAGTGTTCAGGCCAAGGAAGGTGGCAGTGGTGGTGGAGGGAGTGGCGGCGGTGGACATGGCGGAGGGGGCGGCGGTAACGGTGGAGGAAATGGCGGCGGGCATGGTGGTAGTGGTGGAGGCGGCGGAAGTGGCGGTGGCGGTGGCGGTGGCGGTGGCGGTGGCGGCAATGGTGGTGGACACGGCGGCAGTGGCAATGGCGGAAGTGGCCACGGTGACGGCGGCAGTGGTCACAGCGGCGGCGGCCAGGGCTCCGGACACGCCGGCAACTCCGCCTCCTCAGGACGCAACGGCACCCACGCCGAACCAGGCGATGACCGCGGCGTGCACCGGGCAGGCGAAGTCGGCGACGACCATGGCGTCCATCGCGCGGGTGAAGTCGGTGACGACCGGGGCCTGCATGCAGCTGGCGAACCGGGGGATGATCGTGGCGTACATGTCGGCGGCGAGCCGGGCGATGACAAGCGCGCCAACTGATCCATCCTGAAACACCGCAACCCTTGTGGGAGCTGGCTTGCCAGCGATGAGGCCCGATCAGGCAACGCTGTATTGCCTGACACACCGCCATCGCTGGCAAGCCAGCTCCCACAGGGTTTTTTGGTGTGCAAACAATCAGCAGACAACCACCATCAACTGTGGGAGCGAGCCTGCTCGCGAAGGCTGGGGGTCAGCCAATATTGTTTTGACTGACACACCGCTTTCGCGAGCAGGCTCGCTACCACAAGGGTTTTGCAGGGATTGAAAATCTACTGTAAGGCTCAGAGGGCGACGTGGCTCTCGTTCAGGCGTTCGCGCAAGAACTCGACCAGCGCCTGAACCGGCCTTGAGGCCTGGCGATGCTGTGGGTAAACGGCTGAAAGTGTCAGCGGTTCCGGGCGCAAATCATCCAGCACCGGCACCAACCGGCCGTCTTTCAACGCCGCGCCGACAATGAACGTCGGCAGATAAGTAATGCCCATCCCCTGCACCGCCGCATCCCTGAGCAACTCGCCGTTGTTAACGCGCATGCGCCCGGTGACATTGACCAACAACGGCTTGCCCTGCCCCGCGTTGAAGCGCCACTGCACCGAACGACTATGCCCGTACGGCAAACAGTCATGGCTATGCAGGTCTTCCGGCTCGAGGGGCGTGCCACGTTCAGCCAGATACGCCGGGCTGGCGCAGTACACCCGTTCGATGGAGGCGATGCGCCGGGCAATCAGCGTCGAGTCTTCGAGCACGCCAATGCGCAACGCCAAGTCGTAACCCTCGCCGAGCAAATCCACCGGCCGATCACTCAGATCGACCTCCACCGTGACCTCGCGATAGCGCTGCAAAAACATCGGCAGCAGGCAACCCAGATGCGCCACGGCAAACGACAGCGGCGCACTCAAGCGAATCGTCCCGCGCGGCTCGGCAGTCTGCCCGGCGATGCCCTGCTCCACCTGTTCGACTTCACCGAGCAGGCGCAACGCCGATTCGTAATAACTCTGCCCCAGCGGCGTGACATCCAGACGCCGCGTCGAGCGGTTCAACAAGCGTACGCCGAGACGCTCCTCCAACTGCATCAAGCGCCGGCTGACGAACTGCTTGGACAGGCCCAATTGATCAGCCGCCGACGTGAAGCTGCCGGAGTCCATGACTTGGCAAAAAATACGCATGTCTTCGAACGGGTTCATTGTCACTCTCTGGTAGACAGTTAAACGCTTTATAGCCGCTTTTTCACTTTCAAGCAGCTCATTAATCTGTGCTCACGGTGTTGCTGAGGCCTGAAGCCCAGCGCCACAGCAGCCCGCAACCCAGGCATAAAAATTCAAGAACATTCAAAAGGATTTCCACCATGAACCTCGTCAAGAAAACCCTCACCGCGTCCCTCCTCGCCCTGTCCATCGGCAACGCCTTCGCCGCCGAAAGCAGCGGTGTCGAACACAACACCCAGGCCTTCCTCAACGCCCTCGCCGCTGGTGGTGGCAAACCGCTGGAGCAACTGAGCCCGAAAGACGCCCGTGCGGTGCTGACCGGTGCGCAGGCTTCGGTAAAAGTGGATCTGTCGGGTATTGAAGTCAGCGACAAGGCGATCAAGGCCGATGGCCAGACCATCAACCTGAAAGTGGTGCGGCCAGCCAAGGTCAAAGGCGAGTTGCCGGTGTTCATGTTCTTCCACGGTGGCGGCTGGGTGCTTGGCGATTACCCGACGCACCAGCGCCTGATTCGCGACTTGGTGGTGGGCTCGGACGCCGTCGCGGTGTACGTCGACTACACGCCGTCGCCGGAAGCGCAGTACCCGACCGCGATCAACCAGGCCTACGCCGCGACGAAATGGGTGGCTGAGCACGGCAAGGAGATCGGTGTCGACGGCAAGCGCCTGGCAGTAGCGGGCAACAGCGTCGGCGGCAACATGGCGGCGGTTGTGGCGTTGATGGCCAAGGAACAAAAAGCCCCGGCGCTGCGCTTCCAGCTGCTGATGTGGCCGGTGACCAACGCACAGTTCGACGACGGTTCGTACCAGCAATTCGCCGAGGGTCACTTCCTCACCAAAGGCATGATGCAGTGGTTCTGGGACAACTACACCACCAACCCGGCCGAGCGTGCGCAGATCCATGCCTCGCCGCTGAATGCCAGCGCCGAACAGCTCAAGGGCTTGCCAGCCGCATTGGTGCAGACCGCCGAGTTCGACGTACTGCGTGACGAAGGTGAAGGCTATGCGCGGCACCTGGATGCGGCCGGTGTAGCGGTGACCTCGGTGCGCTACAACGGGATGATTCATGACTTCGGTTTGCTTAATCCGCTGAGTCAGATTCCGGAAGTGAAAGCGGCAGTGCGTCAGGCGGCGGCTGAGCTGAAGACTCATCTGAATCCTTAACAGCAAAAGATCGCAGCCTGCGGCAGCTCCTACTTTGGAATGCAATTTTCTGTAGGAGCTGCCGCAGGCTGCGATCTTTTTATTGGCAGACACTGCGGAGCACCGGCCATGACCTTTTTCTACACCCACCTGCTGTCCTTCAGCGCCGCTTTGCTGCTGCTCGACGCGGTGCTCTGGCACTTCTCGCCCTTCACCCATCGCGCCCCGAGAGTCGGTGTGCGCCTGGTGCTGTTCCTGGCGTTCACGGCGCTGGTGATCAACGCCGGCGTCAGTCCGTTGCAAGCACCACAATTCACCGATGACCGCGTGGCGCAACTGGGTGCGACGGCGTTGGGGATTCTCTGGTGGCTGTACGCTGCGCGGGTGCTGACCGAAGTCATCGGCCTGGCGCTGATGCGCCGCATCGGCCACAGCGGCCGTTTGCTGCAAGACGTGATTGGCGCATTGGTCTTTCTGGTCGCCACCGTTGCCGCGGCCGGTTATGTGCTGGAGCTGCCGGTAAAAGGCTTGCTGGCAACCTCCGGCGTGGTCGCCATCGTTGTCGGTCTGGCGCTGCAAAGCACCTTGGCCGATGTGTTTTCCGGGATCGTGCTCAACACCACCAAGCCGTATCAGGTGGATGATTTCGTGGTGATCGACGGCGTCGAAGGCAAAGTCTTCGACATCGACTGGCGCGCCACGCACCTGCTGACCAGCGCCGGGACCATGGCCGTGGTGCCGAACTCGGTGGCGGCCAAGGCGAAAATCGTCAACCTCAGCCGCCCGAACAACATGCATGGCGTGTCGATCAGCATTCAGGTGCCGAATCACATTCGCCCGCGCCGGGTATTGGATGCGCTTGATCGCACCTTGCAGGGCAGCAGTTCTCTGTTGCTGACGCCAGCGCCGAAAGCCGTGCTGAAAGAGGCCGGTGAAACCATGTCGGAATACGTCGCCAGCGGTTTCATCGCCGAGCTTGGCAAGAAAAGCGAAGTGCGCAATCAATTGTTCGACCTCGCCCATCGGCATCTCGAAGCAGCAGGTATTTCGCGGCATCCGGACGGTGTGATTGAGCCGTCGACCCGTGCCCGAGCGCTGCTCGATGAGGTGAAAATCTTCCGCTCGCTGAGCAGTGAAGAGCGTGATCGGCTGGCGGAATCGATGGTCGCGCAGCAGTACACGGCGGGCCAAGTGGTGCTGGATCTGGATGAGGTGCCGGACAGTCTGTTTGTGATTGCCACCGGGGTGGTCAGTGCGACCGTGGCGGACGGCGACAGCAAGGTTGAGGCCGGGCGGATGGGGCCGAGCGAGGTCATGGGTGAACAGAGCATTCTGGCGGATACACCGTCGCAGGCGACGTTCACGGCGTTGACGTCGAGCATCATTTATCGGCTCGACAAGAGCCTGACTCGTGAGTGCATGGAGCAGCGCACGGAAGTGGGTCGGGCGTTGAATAAATTGCAGGCGGTGCGGCAGCAGAACAGTCGCCTCGCGTTGATGGGCAAACCGGTGGCGGTGAGGAAAGGTGGGTTTCTCGCTTGGTTGCAGAAGCGTTGAAGCGACAGGATCAAGATCAAAAGCCTCCCCCCTCACCCCAGCCCTCTCCCCCAGGGGGGCGAGGGGGAAAGGGAGCCGATCTCCGTTTGCTTCAAGTACGGAGTTCGACTCGATTCCCGTCGGTGCATATCCCGAAAAATATCCCTCGGTCAGCCCCTCTCCCCAAGACCTCGAAGGGAAAGGGAGCCGATCTTCAAGCTGTTCAAAACTGAAGTTCGGCTCGGTATCGCACGTCGGCGTACCTCGAAAGAACCCCTCGGTCAGTCCCCTCTCCCTCCGGGAGAGGGCTAGGGTGAGGGGCTTTTCAGGATCAGCCGATTACTTGGCAGTGAACTTGGTATAGCTATTGATCAGGTTGCGATAGTTAGGCAGACGCTCCGACAGCAGATGCGCCAGACCTTCCATATCGTTGCGCCAGTCACCCTGCAGCTCGCACGCCACCGAGAACCAGTTCAGCAAGTGGGCACCCGCTGCCGACATCCGCGCCCACGCCGCTTGTTGCACGGTGGTGTTGAAAGTGCCGGACGAGTCGGTCACCACAAACACTTCGTAGCCTTCAGCAATCGCCGACAAGGTCGGGAACGCCACGCAAACGTCAGTCACCACACCGGCGATGATCAGTTGCTTGCGACCGGTTGCCTTGATCGCTTTGACGAAATCTTCGTTGTCCCACGCATTGATCT
Organism: Pseudomonas sp. B21-041; assembly: GCF_024748675.1. Lineage (NCBI taxonomy): Bacteria > Pseudomonadati > Pseudomonadota > Gammaproteobacteria > Pseudomonadales > Pseudomonadaceae > Pseudomonas > Pseudomonas sp. B21-041. The sequence continues at coordinate 2,311,870 of NZ_CP087175.1, read as the reverse complement.
GCCCCGGGCGCTGAATGAACGGCGCATCCGGAAACTGCTCGCGCAATTCAGGCACGATCGGACCATTGGGACCTGCGTCAAAACTGGTGGTGAGGATGGTCGGCAGCTTGAAGAACTTGGCGATGTCGCCCAGCGCCAGCACGTTGTTCTTGAATTCGTTCGGAGTGAAATCCTGGACCAGCGAGATCAGACCGGTCTGGTGATCGACCAGCAATACAACCGCATCATCTTTGTTCAGACGTGTGTAAGGAACGCTCATGGGAAAACTCCTGATGGACGGATGGATGAAGCGTTGAGCGCCGACCGGATGGCCGGCGCTTCAGGGGAAATCAGAAAGCGAAGCAGGAACAGCCGAACGCGCCCCAGAAACCGGCGAAGTCGCTGACCGGTGCGTTCGACATCCGCGCCTTTTCATGGCTGTGGGTGTGCACCGCACACGGCCCGCTGCACTGATGAACCTGCGCCTGCAACGGCGAATTTTGCCGCCAGTGGCCCGGGACTTTCACCACCGGCGACCAGTCCGGCAGCACCGGAATCGAGCGCGGGCCGAGGTCTTCGAAGTCGCCGGCGGCGTAAACGATCTTGCCGCCGACCACGGTCAGTACCGACTCGATCCACTTGATCGCTTCTTCTTCGACATGGAAGAAGTCCGCGCTCAGCGCCGCCAGATCCGCCAGTTGCCCGACCTTGATCTGGCCCTTCTTGCCCTGCTCCGAGGAGAACCAGGCACTGCCATGGGTGAACAGTTCCAGTGCGGTGGTGCGTGGCAAACCTTCTTCGTACAAGGCCAGACCGCCGACGGTGCGACCGCTGACCATCCAGTACAGCGAAGTCCACGGGTTGTAGCTGGACACCCGCGTGGCGTCGGTGCCGGCGCCGACCGGTACGCCTTCGGCGAGCATGCGTTTGATCGGTGGCGTCGCTTCGGCGGCTTGTTTGCCGTAACGGTCGACAAAGTATTCGCCCTGGAACGCCATGCGATCCTGAATCGCGATGCCGCCGCCCAGCGCTTTCACCCGTTCAATGTTCTGCGGGGTAATGGTTTCGGCGTGGTCGAAGAACCACGGCAAACCGTTGAACGGGATGTCACGATTGACCTTCTCGAACACGTCGAGCATGCGACTGATCGATTCGTTGTAAGTCGCGTGCAAACGGAACGGCCAGCGCTGCTCGACCAAGTGGCGCACCACTGGCTCCAGCTCTTCTTCCATGGTTTGCGGCAGATCGGGGCGCGGTTCGAGGAAGTCTTCGAAATCGGCTGCCGAGAACACCAGCATTTCCCCGGCGCCGTTGTGGCGCAGGAAGTCGTCGCCCTGATGTAACTTGACGCTGCCGGTCCAGTTCTGGAAATCGCTCAGCTCTTCTTTCGGCTTCTGGGTGAACAGGTTGTAGGCGATGCGCACGGTCAACTGGTCGTCTTTGGCCAGTTGCTCGATCACCTGATAATCGTCCGGGTAGTTCTGGAAACCACCGCCGGCATCGATCGCGCTGGTCAGGCCGAGGCGATTGAGTTCGCGCATGAACTGGCGGGTCGAGTTGACCTGATACTCCAGTGGCAGCTTCGGCCCCTTGGCCAGCGTCGAGTAGAGGATCATCGCGTTAGGCCGCGCGACCAGCATGCCGGTCGGATTGCCGTTGGCATCGCGAACGATCTCGCCACCCGGCGGGTTCGGCGTGTCGCGGGTGTAACCGGCCACACGCAGCGCGGCGCGGTTGAGCAGCGCGCGGTCGTACAGGTGCAGGATGAACACCGGGGTGTCCGGCGCAGCCTGATTGATTTCTTCGAGGGTCGGCATGCGTTTTTCGGCGAACTGGAATTCGTTCCAGCCACCGACTACGCGCACCCATTGCGGGGTCGGCGTGCGGTCGGCCTGATCCTTGAGCATGCGCAGGGCGTCGGCCAACGACGGCACGCCTTCCCAGCGCAGTTCGAGGTTGTAGTTCAAACCGCCACGGATCAGGTGCAAGTGCGAGTCGTTGAGACCCGGAATGACGCAGCGACCGTGCATGTCGACCACTTGCGTGTTCGGCCCACGCAGGGCCATGGCTTGGTTGTCGTTGCCAACGACCACGAAGCGGCCGTCGGTGATCGCCACGGCACTGGCCAGCGGTTTGGTGCGGTCGACGGTATGAAATTGGCCATTGAAGAGAATCAGATCGGCGCTCATCGCAGTTCCTCAAGCAAAGTGAAAAGGAGCAAACCCCGCGCGCTCAGCGTGGCGAGGTCTCTTGGGAATCGAGGTGTTCATGCGCCTGGCTGGCTTCGAGCCACGGCGTAAACAAGCGGGTGACCGGCGGCATCACCACGTACACCACCGACAGAACGATGGTCAGGGTGATCAGGAACGTGGCGATCACGTAGTTGGAAAGAATCGGATGCAGCGCCAGCAGCGGTCCCCAGATCAGCGGCACGAGCAAGGTGTGCGGCAGAATCACCAGCAGCGTGACGACCGCTTGCTTCCAGCGCGGCGGCGGCGAAGCGGCATCGGCCAGTGGTGTAAACCAGAATTCCTTGATCGGCGCGACTTCAGTCTGATCGCCGTCAGCCAGCATCGGCGCCGCTTCGGCGACCAGTGCCTGACGCTGCGGCGACTCCAGCCAGCCTTGCATCGCTTCGGTAGAGCTGAAACGCAGCACGCAAGTGTAAAAATCGAGACGCCCGCGCTTGCCGCGCACCACGTCCACACCCAAATGGCCTTCACGCTGGCTCGCGACGCGGACGATATTGCGCAGCCAGGCCTCATACGCTGACTCGAAACCGGCCTTGACCCGATGCTTGATGATCAGCGTGACCGTCTCATCGGCCCCCGGCGTTTGTGGATTGAGGACTTCAGGCATAACGCAGCACTCCGGGCAAACGAACAGGAATCACCAGCCGACCCGGCCCGACGATCAACACAGTGGTAAACAGGATCAACAGCAACCAGCCGAACTGCCCTTCAGCCACACTCCATTGCGGATGCACGACCAACAGCGCCACCAGCAGCACAAAGAGAATAGGCACGCAGGCCAATCGCGCCAGTAACCCGGCGACGATCAGTAGTGGACAGAGGACTTCGGCGAAGATCGCCAGGATCAAGGTGAGGTGCGATCCAAGGTGGAACGGGTCTTCGATCAGTTGCAGTTGCGCGGTGAAGTCCAGCAGCTTGGGCAAGCCGTGCACCCACAGCAGAAACAACCCGCCGCTAACCCGCAGGAACAGCAAACCGAGGTCCCGCGACCGTTCTTCTCGTTGCGAAGCGTTCATGACCCCACCCTTGAAATGTCATTGGCCTGAATCATGCCAATGACGGGTGGGGGGAAATTGCACGGATGTGCTCAGTTGCGACGACTGTTACACGATGACACTGGCTGAGGTTTTGATTTCAAGGCACTGCTCGGATTGTGTACTCCTGTGTCTGAAATACCGTTGCCGTATCAAAATTTGCAACCTGATCCAGATTGACGCGGAACCGAATGATCAGCTTACTGCCATCCTTCAGCAGCCGTAGATAATTGGCCGAAACAAGCGCGGTGTAACCACTGTTCGTCACCCAGGCCCGATGCACCATGTTAGTGGTGCCCACCCACATCTGCAGATTGTGTGCGCCGGTGTTTCTCTCCCCCTCCAAAAAAAGCCAGATTCGTTGTCCCATAGAAATATGCGGCCATATTCCAAACATCAGACTCGCGCCGGACTGGACATCTTTCAGATCGAGAATGTCAGTGCCGTTGGCCTGAGTGATCACCGGAGCCGCGAGTCGACTCAGCGTAATCGGCAACACGTTGAGACGCAGAGGTTGCGAGGTCTCCAGCGCGGAAGTGCCTCGGGTCCAGGTAACCGTCACCTCCATTATTTTTCCAATGCTGAATGGCACCAACGATACGGGCAAACTGATTCTGATCGGCCTTGTGGTGCCGGCCGCAACCGGCGTGGTGGTGTGCGAACCTGCGGGAGGAGTGCCATCAGCAGCTTTCACCGCCACTGAAACCATATCGCTGGGCTGCACGTCGAGATCCACCAAAGCAGTCAGGGTTGTGACAGCGCTAAGCGGATCGAGGTTGAGGTTATCGGGAGCCTCGGCAATCCTCACCGGCAGGTTTTGCGTCACGACGTTGATTCGCCTTGCATTTGAGGCGCTTCCGCTGCCATCCGCCAACCTCACCGTAAACTCATGCGATCCACCGGTCAGGTCAGCCGCGACGTACTGCCAGATACCGTCAACAACATCGGCCGTGTCGAGCCTGGTCGGGCCATCGAACACAGCCACTGTGTCGCTAGCACTGCCGCTCAGCGTGACAGTGGTGTATCGGGTGTCCGCGCCATCGAGTATGTCTCCATCAAGATCGGTGACTGACGATATCCTCGGCCCACTGGGGGCGCTTGTCAGTACGATGTAGTTCCGATGTGCAAATGGCTGCGCAAGGGATGCATCCTGACTGCCTTGCAGCCCGGCCATGAAGCTCAGCGACAGCACGCTGCGATCATGCAGACGTTGCAGTGGTGCAGCAGAGAAGTTCTGTTCGAAGAAACCGAAGCGGTTGAATTCGTCATCGACCACATTGTCCGGCGCTTGCCAGTACGACGCCTCGAAATCACTGCCATCGGCATGGATGCCTTTGAGCTTCAGCCAGAAGGGATTGCCGCGCCTGCCCAGTAACCACGCATTGATTCGCAAGGTGAACTCGGAAAGGTTACTGACATTCAGCTCACTTCCCTGACCGTCGTTGTCGGCCTGTCGGATAAATGGACGAGGCAGATTCAATTGATTGATGCGTGTGATGTAAAGCGGCAATGGTTGTGAAGCTACAGGCGGTTCAGTGCCACGGTAAACCGTGTAGGTGACGATGACGGTTTGCTCGAAGTTGAAAGCCACCAAGAGGTTGTCAATGTGGGTCTGGAAAGGTCGCGCAAATCGGCCGATCGGTATACGCGGTGATGTGTAGGATCCAGAACCTGGCGTACCCGCCCACGTGATCGTGAGACTGTCTTCTGCCTGCCAGTCGAAGTCGATTTCTACCGTCAGGTTGTACCGAGCGGCCTCTGGATCCAACAAGCCGTCAGGGCGACTTTCTTTGATGGAGAGCGGAGGCAGACTGCTGTTGTTCAGCGCAGGTATTAGCGCGTCCATGTTCACGTCCTTTTTGGCTACCCTTCGGCATGGGCCAATCAGACATCGGAACACGGAGATGCGCCACTGTCAGAACTAACAGGTCTGGCTCTTTTTCAGACGAACGGACGCTCACATCACGGGAATATCCAGCGGCGCCGCCATGAACTGGCTGATCCGTGATCTCAACCATTTTTCCGCCGGATCGTTGTCATGCACCCCACTCCATGCCATCGACAATTGCGCAGCATCAATCGGGAACGGCGGATCTTCGGCGCGCAACGCACAGCCCTCAACCAACGCGCAGGCAGCGTAATCCGGCACGGTGGCGATCATCTCGGTGCCGGCAAGCAAGGCGCGCAGGCCGCTGAATTGCGGCACGCCCAAGACCACGCGGCGGGTACGGCCGACCTTGGCCAGGTCCATGTCGATGTTGCCGCTCAGGTCGCCGGAGAACGACACCATTGCATGCGGGCGCTCGCAGTATTCGTCGAGGGACAGCGGCCCCGGACGGTCGTCGCCGCGCAGGACTTTGCAGGGAATGTCGCGCAGTTTTTTGCGCTTGGCGTTGGCCGGCAACTCCGTGGTGTAACTGACACCGACGGAGATTTCTCCAGAGGCCAACAGTGCCGGCATCAACAAGTAATTTGCGCGGCGCACGACCACGACAATCCCCGGCGCCTCTTGCTGAAGCTGACGTAAAAGCGGCGGAAACAGACCAAACTCGGCGTCGTCCGACAAACCGATGCGGAACACGTCGCAACTGCTCGCCGGTTCGAACTCCTTGGCCCGGCTGACCGCACCAGAGATGACGTCCATCGCCGGTTGCAGCTCTTTGAGAATCGCCAGCGCCCGCGCGGTCGGCTCCATGCCGCGACCATTGCGCAGCAGTAACGGATCATCGAACAGATCGCGCAAACGCCCCAACGCGGCGCTGACGGCCGGTTGCCCCATGAACAGCTTTTCGGCGACGCGGGTCAGGTTCTTTTCGAACATCAGCGCTTCGAAAATCACCAGCAGGTTCATGTCGACGCGACGCAGATCGTTACGGTTCATGGGCACGGATTCCTTATAGCCAGCCAGACGCAAGTGCTACGCACTTTACGCGATGAACCGGACTGTGGGCGCAACTCCAGCATGGAATTAACAACGATTAACTCGTCAGCCGCCCGCCCTCGGCCAACAATGAAACCCTCTGCGCAGCGTTGTTTTTTTGACCTGAGGGGATGCGCCGACGTGCATTCCCCATCGACACGGACTTTGGCCATGGCTCACTTACAGCACAGCGTCGCCCTCGCCCCTGCCAACGAACCACGCAAGACCGGGATCGGCGGACTCAGTCCGCAGCGCGAACGACAGGTCAAACAACTGATCCTAGAACGTCTGGGCGAAAGCCTGGAAGTGACCGAACTGGCCCGCGCCTGTTCACTGTCACGCAGCCATTTTTCCCGCGCCTTCAAATGCAGTACCGGGTTATCGCCGCAGGACTGGATTCGCACCCAGCGCCTCGCGCGAGCCAAGCTGCTGATCCAGCACACCGACCTGAGCCTGACGCAAATCAGCCTGGAATGCGGGTTCTGCGATCAGGCGCATTTCTGCCATATGTTTACCCGCAGCGAGGGCATTAATCCGTTTGCCTGGCGCTGCCAGATCATGCGTGAACCCAAAGCCCAGCGTTCACAACCCGCCATGTTTTGATCGCGGCCCCCGTTGCACTGACGCTCAAACCTGAGGATTATGCCGGGACACCCCGGAATAGAAGGCCTGCGCACGCGCCCGGCCCTACTCCGCTCTGTCCGCCGCAGCACCGCAGGAGTGAGCTGTTGAGTCTTTCCCCGAATCAGGCCCTCGGTTTTGGCCCCTATCGGATTCATCCCGGCCAACGCTTGGTGCTCGAAGGCGAGCAGCCATTGCGCCTGGGCCGACGGGCGATGGACATCCTCCTGATTCTGCTGGCCCATGCCGGCGAAGTGGTGAGCAAGCAACAACTGATGGCTGGGGTCTGGCCGGACAGCGTGGTCGAGGACATCAACCTGCGTGTGCACATGGCGGCACTGCGCAAAGCCCTCGGCGACGGTCAGGCCGGCCAGCGTTACATCATCACCGTGGCGCAACGCGGTTACAGTTTCGTCGCCCCGGTTCTACCGCAATCCATGGAGGAGCGTCCTGTGGGCGATGCTGGCGGTCGGCACAATTTGCCCTTGCGGCGCACGCGCATGATCGGCCGCCAAGCGCTGGTCGATAGCTTGATGACGCAGTTACCGCGCCAACGCTGCATCACCCTGGTCGGCCCCGGCGGGATCGGCAAGACCACGGTGGCCTTGCGCGTGGCCGAGCAGTTGATCGGGCATTACCGCGACGGTATTCGGCTGGTGGACCTGGCACCGCTCAACGATCCACGGCTGATTTGCTCACACCTGGCCGCCCTGCTCGATCTGGCACTCCCCGAAGGCGATCCGCTGGCGGCGCTGGTCAATGGCCTGCAACAGCGACAGATGCTGTTACTGCTCGACAACTGCGAACACCTGATCGATGCCGTCGCGATGCTCAGCGAAAGCATTCTGCGCGGCGCGCCGAAGGTGCATATCCTCGCCACCAGCCGCGAGAGCCTGCGGGCGGAAGGCGAATTCGTGCAGCGTCTCGATTCGCTCGAATACCCATTGATGAACGCGACATTGAATCGTCAGCAAGCGCTGGAATATTCGGCGCTGCAACTGTTCATCGAACGGGCCACGGCCGCGCAGGAAAGCTTTGAACTGAGCGATGCGCAGTTGCCGCAAGCGATCGAAATCTGCCACCGACTCGACGGTATTCCACTGGCGCTGGAGCTGGCGGCAGCGCAGGTCGCCGAACTGGGCCTGGAAGGGTTGCTGAGCCAACTGCAGGGCCGTTTGCCACCGCTGGCAGCGGGTAATCAAAGCAGTCTTGAGCGACACCTTACTCTGCGCGCCACGCTGGATTGGAGTTTCAACCTGCTCGACCCTTGCGAGCAAACCTGCCTGCGCCGTCTGGGCGTGTTTTGCGGTGGTTTTACGTTGGAGTCCGCAGCGGCGGTAATCGTCGGCCAACAAATCGACCCCGGCGTGGTGTTTGTGTCGATCACCCAACTGGTGGCGAAATCCCTGCTGAGCGTCGAAGTCGGTGACGAAGAGGTGTTCTATCGTCTGCTCGACACGACCCGCCGCTATGCACTGGAAAAACTCGAGCACGCCGCCGAATGCGAAGAAACCCGCGAACGCCATGCCGAACGCTGCCTGGCATTGATGCAACAGGCGCAAAGCGATTGGGAAATGACACCGACGGCTTTGTGGATCGAGCGTTACGCCCGAGGGCTGGAAGACCTGCGCGCGGCGCTGGACTGGAGCCTGAACGGTGTCGGCCCGGGTAGTCTGGGAATTCGCCTGACAGCAGCGTCGGCGCCCCTGTGGCAAGAGTTGTCGCTGCTCAAGGAGTATGGCGGCTATGTGCGGCGGGCGCTGAGCCTGCTCGATGAACTCGGCGAACCCTGCCCGCGTCTGAAAATCTCCCTGAAACTGGCCCTCGGCAGTGCCTGTTATCACACGTGGGGAGGCACCCCGGAAACCATCCAGGCGTTCGTTGAGGCTCGCCAGTTGGCCATTGAGCACGACGACGTCGCCGGGCAATTGCGCGCGGTGTCCGGACACATGGCGGTCAACCTCAGTTGCGGACACTACCGCATGGCGCTGGCGCAGAGTGAGCACTTCGATCGCCTCGGCGTGCACGGCGACCCACTGCTGTCATTGAGCACCCACCGTTTACGGGTCCTGGCCCTGCACTATGCCGGCGACCAGCCGCAGGCGCGCATTCATGCCGAGCAGGTGCTGCAGCGCATGGCGCACAGCGGCCACGTCAACCGCTTCACCCACGGTTTTGGTGTGCAGTACGACCAGAGTGTCGCGTCGCTGACGGTGCTGGCGCGGGTGCTATGGATGCAGGGATTGCCGGAGCAAGCGTGGCATTCGGCGCGACTGGCCCTGGATATTGCCGTGCAGATCGACCATGGCACCTCGATTTGTTACACCCTGGCACTGGCCAGTTGCCTGATCGCTCATTACAACGGCGATCAGCAGAACGCCCGGGCGCTGTTGCAACTGCTGCTGGAACAATCGCAGAAGCATTCGGTGCTGCTGTTCAACACGTGGGCGCGACATTACGCGCAGGTGATCGACACGCAACCCAGCACGCCCGTGCCGAAGGACAGCAGTGGGCTGATTCGTGAAATCATGGTGACGCTGGATGACCGCTTTGTGGATGACGCACTGTTTGAGCGAGCGCTGAGTGGTGATGCGGGATGGAGCACGGCGGAGATTTTGCGGGCTCGGGCTGCTGCGTTATTGAAAGACGATCCGGATTGCCTGGACGGGGCCCTTCGCGAGCAAGCTCGCTCCCTCAGGAATTTTGGGTGTACTCAGAACCCATGTGGGAGCGAGCCTGCTCGCGAAGAGGCCCTCAAGGAAGCCGAAGCACTCCTGCAACAATCGCTGACCATCGCCCGCAGCCAAGGCGCGCTCGCCTGGGAACTGCGCAGTGCCACCTCACTGGCGCAACTCTGGCGGCGCCAATCGCGCTGCCAAGAGGCGCTGGATTTGCTCACGCCGATCTATCAGCGCTTCACCGAAGGCTACGCGACTCCGGACTTGCGCAAGGTACGCTTGCTCATTGACGAACTACGCGAGCACAGGCACGCCTGAGGCCCGGCGTATCCGGTTGATATAGAGCGTATGCCGGCGCTCAAGATCAATCCCTTCACCGCAACGCTCCAGTTGCTTGCGCGCATAGCAGCGAGTGGTGTGGAGCATTCGGTATCGGCCTGCACTGCCGCCTCGTTCCACCACCAGCAATGACTTGCACGTCAGGCCTTCAATGATCGCGGCAAGCCGCGACGACGCGAGTTGCGGGCAACTGATCACCGCCAGTGCCGCCTCCAGGGTAAACGCCATTTTGAACACCGATAAACGCTGCAGCGCGCGTTGCTCCTGCTCGCTCAAGCGTTGATAGCTCCAGTCGAGTGCCGCCTGCATCGACTGGTGCCGCGGCACCGCCGTGCGCCGGCCATGGCTGAGCACATGCAGGCCATTGCTCATTTGCGCCTGTAAGCCGACCAATGCCAAGGCATCGATCTGCGCCGCCGCCAGTTCGATCGCCAGCGGTAAACCGTCGAGTTGGCGACATATCTGAAGGACGGCTTTGACATCCTGTTCACGCAAGCAGAAATCATGCTGTCGCGCCCGAGCGCGGCTGACAAACAATTGCACCGCAGAATGGCCCATGGCTTCAGTGATGCAATCGCCTGCGGAACGTTTCGGCAGGGTCAGCGGTGGCACGCCCTGAAGGGTTTCCAGACCGACCTGCAAGGCCTCGCGGCTGGTGGCGAGAATCGACAGCCGGGGAGCGGCCTCAAGCAACGTTTCAACCGCTGCCCGGCAAGCGGCGAGACGGTGGTCACAGTTATCCAGCAGCAGCAACGCATGGCGAGTGGACAGTCCGGGCAAATCGCTTTCGAGGGTGCCCAGCACCTGATCGAGCAGCGGTGTGTCATCGTCGGTCAAGCTCAGATCAATCTGCCACACGCCGTCTCTGTAGTACTGCAACAGCAGTCCCGCGACCCGCAACGCGACAGTGGATTTACCCACACCAGCCGCGCCCGTGACGGTCATCAGCCGACACAGCGGCATTTGCCGCACCAGCCCGCCGACCAGCGAGTCGCGCCCGGCGACCGGTGTCAATCGCGCCGGCAGATTATGTTCGGGCGTTTGCAGACCCTCGAAGACCACTTGCGCGACGCTGTCGCAGCGCACCGGGGCGATAAAACTGTATCCGCATTGCGGCACATTAACGATGTAGCGCTGACCGTTTTCGCCGTCACCCAAGGCACGCCTGAGCGCGGCGATGTGCACGCGCAGGTTGATCTCCTCGACCACCGACGTTGGCCAAACCAGGGCAATCAATTGCTCCTTCCTGACCACTCGCCCGGCACGCTCGACCAGCACTTGCAAAATATCCAGCGCACGACCACCCATGCGCAAAGGCCGATCTCCGTCGAGTATCAGCCGTTGGCGCAGGTGGAAGGCGTAGGGGCCGAAATGCAGCACCGACGCCGTGTTCAAATCGATGAGGCTATCCATGCCAACTATATTGGCAGCCTCAGATGACGCGACAACCGCTACACGAGACTCAATTCGGACATACGGGTGCGCCAGACGGACAACAGCGCTCTAGCTGAACTGTTCGCGGTATTGCGCGGGCGTCAGGCCGAGCTTTTCAGCGAACAACGAACGCATGTGCCGCACACTGCCGAAACCACTTTTGTAAGCCACGGTTTTAAGCGGCAGATCGCTGGTTTCCAGCAAGTTTCGTGCGCAGTCGATGCGCGCACTTTGCAGAAACTCCATCGGCGTCATGTTGATGTCGCGGGTGAACACCCGCGCGAAGTGCCGCGCGCTCATATTGGCAATCGCCGCCATGCGCTCGACCGTGAAGGCTTCGTCGAGGTGTTCCAGCACGTAACTCTGCGCGCGGGTAATCGGCGTTTCCTGCGGTGCCACGGCAGCCATCAACGGGCTGAACTGCGCCTGCCCGCCCTGGCGCTTCATCACCACCAGCAGGACTTTGGCCACATCCTGCGCGAGCTTCTTGCCGTGATCGCGGGCGATCACGGCCAGCGCCATATCGATCCCCGCCGTAACACCTCCCGAGGTGATCAGGTTGCGATCCTCGACATAGATCTGATCGGTCGTGACATGGGCCTTCGGGAACCCCTTGATCAGGCGTTCGGTGTAGTTCCAGTGCGTGGTTACACGGTAACCGTCAAGCAAACCGGCGTGCCCCAGGACAAAAGCGCCAGTGCAGATTGATCCGTAGTACTCGACCCGCCGGACTGCATCTTTGAGCCAGGCAAACAACGACGGGAACTGCTGGTTGTAGGCACCGGGGCCTCCCGGCACCAGCAGCAAATCATAACGCTCGGTGTCGTCGCCAATGATCCGGTCGGCCTGCACCATCACACCATTTGACGCCCGCAGCGGGCCCTCTTCGGTGCCAAGGGTGATCAACTGATAATGCGCATCGGGTTTCAGGTAGCGATTGGCAACCGAAAAAACCTCCAATGGCCCGGCCATGTCGAGCAGAAGAAAGTCGGGAAACAGCACCATTGCCACGGTTTTCATGGGAAGACATCACTTCAATCAGAGAGACATGATACGGACCAGACATTATGGCCAACTGTAGCCGTTTGAGCGCAAAAGTTTTGTGTGAAGGCTATCGCAAAACTGTCAACTTGAAAGGGACAGTCTTTCAATTTTCATCTACTTATTGCGCAATACAGTAAACAGTAACCTTCTCCTCACTCGGACGAATTCACGTCCCACAAGGAGATTTCATCATGCTGACCCTTCGCAAAGCCTCCGATCGTGGCCTCGCCAATCATGGCTGGTTGAAGTCCTTTCACACCTTTTCCTTTGCCAGCTACCGTGACCCGCGTGAGCAAGGTTTTTCCGATCTGCTGGTGATTAACGACGACCGCGTTGCCGCTGGTAAAGGCTTCGGACAGCACCCGCATCGCGACATGGAGATCTTTTCCTACGTGCTGGAAGGCGCACTGGAACATAAGGACACACTGGGCACCGGCTCGGTCATTCGCCCGGGCGACGTGCAGTTGATGAGCGCCGGCAGCGGCGTAGCGCACAGCGAGTTCAACCACTCGGCGACCAAACCGGTGCATTTCCTGCAAATCTGGATCGTGCCAGATGTCAGCGGTGCCAAACCGCGCTATCAACAGGAGCATTTCAGCGCACAGAAAAAACGCGGTCGCCTGCAATTGATCATCTCGCCGGACGGCAACGACGGTTCGCTGAAAGTGCGTCAGGACGCACGGGTCTTTGCCGGGCTGTTCGACGGTAAAGAAACTGCCACGCTGGAGCTGCCAGCCAACCGTTATGCCTACGTGCATGTGGCGCGCGGCAGTGTTGAACTCAATGGCCAGTCGTTGCAGGAAGGTGACGGCGTACGGGTTCGCGAAGAACAATTGCTGACCTTGAGCAATGGTGTCGATGCCGAAGTGCTGGTGTTCGACTTGCGGCCGCAGGAGTTGCCAGAAATGCCATGATGCGGTGTTTCAATGCTCACGAAAAACGGCCTTCTTTGAAGGCCGTTTTCTATTGTGGTGATTCGGGTACTTGTTGCGAAGCAGGTCTTGGTGCACTTATATCCTTGCCGATCTGGATCGCCGCGAGTGTCGTCTGCAAGGTGGTTAATACCGCTGCTTGATTGGCAAAGTGCGCCCCTACGACGACGGTGATCATTCCGAGAAAATGGACGGCGGTCGTCGCCCAGTAATGTGCCTTCACTGTCGAGACATGTTTGATGGCTTCTTTTGAGTCTTCGGCGATTTGTTGTACGCCGTCCCACATCAAATCGTATCGTTTGTCCCTCTCCGCCTGAGTCAAAAGATAAGCATCGATTCTCGCCGACACACCTTCGACCCGAGCGTCCATCCTGCTCTCAATGGTCTCGATCCTGGCATTGAATTCTTCACGACTGATAGCGTTCATGGCTTGAGTATTCCGACCTTTGCTCGCAAGGTCACTGATTGGGTTTTGACTGAATTCCGTGGTTCTCAATTCGACACCTTCCTGGGTTTACCGATACCGTCCCTGGTATCAACATCAGTGCGAGCCCTGCGCCCCTCACCGACATGACGAAACAATAGGCCCCATCCAACCTCCTCACAAGCCGGGAGATTCTGCCTCTGATGTAGGCCGTTTCGTCAGAGCTTGTAGCCCTGCCAAAAGAACATCTGCCTAGTCATTCTCCGACGCGAACACGTCGACAATCTGCTCAATCACCGCCCTCACCCGCGCGGTATGCCGCAAATCCGCGTGGGTCACTAACCACACTTCATACGGCAATGGTCGAGTGCGCTCCGGCCAGAGCCTGATCAGACCATCGCGCTCACCCATGTACACCGGGATTTCTCCTACACCCAACCCTGCGGCAATTGACCGGCGGACGAGCAAACTAGAACTGAGGCTGGCGACGATGCGGCCGCGACTTAGCGGTTCCGACACCAGGGTCAGGTCCTTTTTGCTTTGCAGATACGGTTGATAGACCACCAGATCATGCCCCTCAAACGCAGTGTCCGGTTGCGGCACGCCATTGGCGTCTATATAGGCCTGAGAGGCGAACAAGCCCACCGGCCATCGGGCGATTCGCCGAGCGATCAGATCAGGATTGTCCGGCCGGGTGTTGCGCACCGCGATATCCGCCTCGCGCTTGGCCAGGCTGAGGATCTGCGTGGACGCATCCAGTTGCACTCGTACGTCCGGGTGCTGCTCGTGCAAACGGGCGATGGCCGGGATCAGAAAGTCGATCGCCAGCGAATCCGTGGTACTGACGCGCACCGTGCCGGTCAGGCGATCGTCCAGACCTTGAATCTGCCGCTGCAACTCCAGTGCCGAATGCTCCATTTTCTCCACACTCCTGAGCGCCGCCTCACCGACAGCGGTCAACGCGTAGCCGTCGGAGGTGCGCAGGAACAACGTCGCGCTCAGGGACTTTTCCAGTGCTGTGATCCGTCGCCCGACAGTGGCCTGATCCACCCCCAGAACCCGCGCAGCGCCACGTAGCGTCGACTCGCGGCAAACGGCCAGAAATACCCGTGCGTCATCCCAATTCATGCTGCCTCCCAGTGATGCAAATTCGCATCGCAGCGACGCTAAATCGCCGCATTAACGCAGCAACAATAGCCGATATGCTGAACGCCATAAACCTTCCGCGAGATCGCTATCATGCGCACTTCAACCTCCACCGCTATCTGGCTGCCGATCTTCGCCGGGCTCTGCGCCAGCCTGGTCAGCATCGGGCTGGCGCGTTTCGCTTATACCCCATTGATCCCTTCGCTGATTGAGGCGCAGTGGTTCAGCGCCAACGATGTGGTCTACCTCGGTGCGGCCAATCTGGTGGGCTACCTGATCGGCGCCCTGCTCGGCCGGCCGACAGCGCGCCAGCTCGGCAATAAAAATGCCTTGCGATTGATGATGCTGGTGGTCACGGCGGCATTTTTTGCCTGCGCGTTTCCGTTGTCGGTGAGCTGGTTCTTCGGCTGGCGACTGCTGTCGGGGATTGCCGGCGGTGCGATCATGGTGCTGGTGGCCGCGACCGTACTGCCGCATGTTCCGCCGGCGCGTAAAGGGCTGGCCAGTGGCGCGATCTTTCTCGGCATCGGTCTTGGCATTGCCGGCTCCGGGACGCTGGTGCCGCCGCTGTTGAGCCTCGGCTTGCAAGCGACATGGCTGGGCCTGGGGGCGTTGGCTTTGTTGCTGACGGCGCTGAGCTGGTTCGGCTGGCCGTCCGATTTCCCGCACCCGGTCGTTGCGCAAGAAACGGTGTCCGCAGAACCGACGCCGCGCGGTGTGTATGTGCTGTTCGCCCAATACGCCTTCATGGCCGCCGGACTGGTGCCGGCCATGGTGTTTCTGGTGGATTACGTGGCACGTGGACTCGGTGCTGGGGCACATCTCGGCGCGCTGATCTGGGTGATGTACGGTTTGGGCGCAATTGTCGGCCCGGTGAGTTATGGCTTTCTTGCCGATAAGCTTGGCGCACGCTCCGGCATTCGCCTGGTGCTGGTGGTGCAGGCGATTGTCCTTGGGTTGCTGGCAATGACTCACTCGTTTCTGGCGCTGGCGTTGCTGGCGGTGATTCTTGGTTCATTTCCGCCCGGCATTGTGCCGCTGGCTCTGGCGCGAGTGCATGAGCTGGTGCCGGAACACCATCGTCAGCAGATCGCCTGGAGCCGTGCCACGGTGTCATTCGCCACCTTTCAGGCGCTGGCCGGATTTGCCTATTCAGCGCTGTTCAATGCCAGCGGCGGTCATCACGCGCTGTTGTTCGTCATTGCCGCTGGCGCAATCGTCGTGGCGCTGCTGCTGGAGCAAGCCATGAAATGGTTGCCCGCTCCTACTGAGTCGCGCTGCTGTGCAAATTGAAGGGAATCATTGCTTGCACAGCACGCTCCCATCTACAGAACTTATGCCAACAGGAATCGATATGTCCCTGCCCAACGAAATGACCCGAATCGAAATCAGCGAACCCGGTGGCCCCGACGTCTTGCAACCCAAACGCGTGGCGCTTCCAGCTGTCGCAGAAGGCGAGGTGCTGATCCGCGTACACGCCGCCGGAATCAACCGGCCGGACGCCTTGCAGCGTGCCGGCAAATACCCGATGAAACCCGGCATGAACCCGATTCCCGGGCTGGAGGTCGCAGGTGAAGTCGTGGCGCTCGGGGCGGGTGTCAATCAGTTCGCCGTGGGCGACAAAGTCTGCGCGCTGACCAACGGCGGTGGTTATGCCGAATACTGCACCGTCCCCGCCGGCCAGACCCTGCCGATTCCACACGGTCTGGACTGGGTGCACGCCGCCGCAATCCCGGAAACCTTCTTTACCGTGTGGGCCAACCTGTTCGGCCTCGGCGGCGCCAGTCGTGGTCAGCGCGCACTGATTCACGGTGGCACCAGCGGCATCGGCACAACCGCACTGATGCTGTGCCGCGAATTCGGTATTGAAGCGTTTGCCACCGCCGGCAGCCCGGACAAATGCGCAGCGATTCGCGATCTCGGTGGCGAAGCGATCAATTATCGCGATGAGGATTTCGCGGCAGTCATCGCCGAGAAAACCGCAGGCCAAGGCGTCAATGTGATCCTCGACATAATGGGCGGCTCGTACCTCAACGATAACGTCAGCGCCCTGGCGATGGATGGCCGTCTGGTCATGCTCGGTTTCCTCGGCGGCGCGCGAGCCAATGACTTTGACTTGCTGGCAATGATGGCCAAACGTGCGGTGATCACCGGCTCCCTCTTGCGCGCCCGTACCGCTGCTGAAAAAGCTGCGATTGCCGATCAACTGCGCGAGCACGTATGGCCGGCGCTGGCTGCCGGGCGCTGCCTGCCGATGATCGACAAGGTCTACCCGCTCGCCGACGCCGCTCAGGCTCACGCGCACATGGAGGCTGGCGACCATATCGGCAAGATCGTTCTGCAGGTCGTGTGAGTCTTTGCAGCATTTGGTAATCGTTGCGCCGGGGCGGTGGTCGAAAAACTCACGCGCAGACCGAGGCATCTGGTAAAAAGCCTTCTTTATCTGCGCCTGGGTGAAACGTTTAATGTTCCTGTCCTTCATGACGCGTCTGCGACGCCGCCGTTTGGCGTTTGCCTGCATGGCCGCGCTGATAATCGGCGTGCCGACCAGTTGTGCCGTGCTCGAACACACCGAACGCAAACTGCTGTTTCGCATCGAACCGGGCACCGCCGGTTGGTATCGCGGCTTGCCCGGGAGCGTGCAGGAACTCGACCTGCAACCGAAGAGCTTCAAGGCCGGGGAAAACATTCATGCCTGGTGGTGGCCGGCGGAAAAAGCCAATGCGCCGGCCATTCTCTATCTGCATGGCGTGCGCTGGAACCTCACCGGGCAGTTGTTCCGTATCGAGCAACTGCGCGCTGCGGGCTATTCAGTGCTGGCCATCGACTACCGAGGATTCGGCAAGAGCCATGGTGATCTGCCGTCGGAAAGCAGCGTTTACGAAGATGCGCGGGTGGCGTGGGAACGCTTCAAACTGCTGCAACCGGACCCAGCCAAACGCCTGATCTACGGGCACTCCCTCGGTGGCGCCGTGGCCATCGATCTGGCCGCGGAACTCGGCCAGGCCGCTGCTCGCGATCATTCTGCATTGCCGGTTCGCGGACTGGTGATCGAGTCCACATTCACCACGCTGGCGGATGTTGCCGCGTCGGTGGCCAACACTTCGCTGCCGGTGCGCTGGCTGCTGTCGCAGAAATTCGACTCGATCGACAAGATCGCTGATATCCACATGCCGCTGCTGGTGGTCCACGGTTTAGCTGACGCTTTCGTGCCGCCGCGCTTCAGCGAGCAACTGTTCAACGCCGCGCAACAACCCAAGCGCCTGCTGTTGGTGCCGGGCGCGACGCACAACAACAGCATGGCGCTTGGCGGGCAGAATTACCGCAAGGCGCTCGACAGCCTGATGCAGAGCAAACCGGCCCCCCGGGTGGCCGGACCTGCCACCGTGCGCAACGGGCGGGACACTTAACGGTAGCCGCGAGCCTGCAAATCGAACAGTTGCGCGTAATGCCCAGCGGCGGCGATCAATTGATCGTGGCCACCCTGCTCCAGAATCCGGCCTTGTTGCAGCACGATGATGTGGTCGGCATTGCGCACGCTGGAAAAACGATGGGAAATCAGCAACGTCATGCGACCTTCGCTGTGTTGGCTGAAATGCTCGAACACCGCCGCCTCGGCCGCCGGGTCAAGGGCGGACGTTGGCTCATCGAGGATCAGAATGTCGGCATCACGACGCATGTACGCGCGGGACAAGGCAATCTTCTGCCACTGCCCGCCAGACAATTCCTGGCCACCGGCAAACCAGCGTCCCAACTGCGTGGCATAACCCTTGTCGAGCCCTTCGATGAAGGGAGCCGCCATGCCTTGGGCGGCGGCCTCCTTCCAGCGCTGCGCGTCGTTGAACGCCAGGGTATCGCCAACGCCAATGTTTTCTCCGACGCTGAACTGGTAGCGGATGTAGTCCTGAAAAATCACCCCAATGCGTCGACGTAACGCGGTCTCCTGCCAATCCTGCAAATCGCTGCCGTCGAGCAGGATGCGCCCTTGATCAGGACGATAGAGCCGGGTCAGTAACTTGATCAGCGTGGTCTTGCCCGAGCCGTTCTCGCCGACCAGCGCCACGCTCTTGCCTGGCACCAGTTGCAGATCAATGTTTTCCAGCGCTGGCCGACTGGCACCCGGATAACGGAAACCGACGTTCTCGAAACGCAAGCCATCACCCGGGCAGACGCCGACCGTCAGGTGGCCGCTATCGACCTGAACCGGTTCGGCCAGGTATTCATACAGACTGGTCAGGTAGAGGCCGTCTTCGTACAGGCCACTGATCGCACTCAGACTGCTGCTCACAGCGCTTTGGCCTTGCTTGAACAGCACCAGATACATGGTCATCTGACCAAGGCTGATCTGGCCATGTACGGCATCGATGACCACCCAGGCATAGGCCACATAAAAAGCCGCAGTACCGAGCAGGCCAAGGCCGAAACCCCAGCCATCGCGCCGCAACGTCAAACGGCGGTCTTCGGCATACAGCCTGGCGAACGTGTCGCGGTAGCGTTGCAGTAACAGCGGCGCGAAGCCGAACAGCTTGACCTCTTTAATATAGGTTTCGTGGGACAGCAGGGTTTCGATGTAATTCTGCTGCCGACTCTCCGGCGCACGGCGAGTAAACAAACGAAAGGCGTCACCGGAAAAATGCGCTTCGGCAAAAAACACCGGTAACGCACCGACCACCAGCAACGCCAGCGCCCAAGGGGAAAAATGTACCAGCAGCACCCCGAAGCTAATCAGCATGATCAGGTTCTGAATCAAGCCCAACGACTTCATGACCAGCGCCAGTGGCCGGGTCGAAGCCTCGCGACGGACACGCACCAGTTTGTCGTAGAACTCGGAGTTTTCGAACTGCACCAGTGACAGGGTCTGCGCTTTCTGCAAAATCAGCGTATTGACCTTCTGCCCCAGCTGCACCCGCAACAGCGATTGCTGCACCGACAGTGCCCGTTGCGTGCCGGACAACAGCGCCAATACACCAGCCTCCAACAACACGTAACGCAACACGGGCCACAGCGGCGCACTGCCGTGCTGCGCGTGCAGCTGCATCGCTGCCACCACCGCATCGACAATCCGCTGGCCCAACCATGCCGCCAGTGCCGGCAGCAAACCGGCAACCAACGTTGCCAGCACCAGCCCCAGAAACAAGCCACGCGATGTCCCCCAGACCAGACGCAAGGCTCGCTGCGCCTGATCGAACAACGACGTGAAGCGCGATAGATCAGGCATGGGGCATTGGACTCTGCAGGTGATGATTGTGC
The DNA here is from genome assembly GCF_024748675.1 of Pseudomonas sp. B21-041. Lineage (NCBI taxonomy): Bacteria > Pseudomonadati > Pseudomonadota > Gammaproteobacteria > Pseudomonadales > Pseudomonadaceae > Pseudomonas > Pseudomonas sp. B21-041. Next base: position 2,291,817 of record NZ_CP087175.1, on the reverse strand, counting down.
GTCATGGTACTCCAGCGCTACGACTGAATTTCAAACGACGACCGCGTTATCGTCGACGTGCTTTTCAGAACAAAAACATCTGGAAGACCCTGCCCTTTCCGGCGTCCAACGCTCTGCTATGGTTTAACCGCCCTACGCGGAACCCGGCGACACCCGCCCGCTCCGCGCCTGACTGCCGGGAGCAGAGACATGAGAATCAATCCCTACCTGATCTTCAACGGAGATTGCCGCGCGGCCTTCACCTTTTACGAGCAAGCCTTGCAAGGAAAGCTTGAGGCGATGATGACGTTCGGCGAAACGCCCGCCGCCGAACACGTGCCCGAAGAACACCACGACCTGATCATTCACACCTGTCTAAAGGTGGGTGAGCAGATGATCATGGCCTCGGACACCACACCCGATCGCCCGACTCAGGGCATGAGTGGCTGCTCGATTTCGCTGAACGTCGACAGCATCGCCGAAGCCGAGCGCGTGTTCAACGCACTGGCCAGCGACGGCCGCATCGACATGCCGCTGGAAGCGACGTTCTGGGCGGCGCGCTTCGGCATGCTGGTCGATCGTTTTGGCGTGTCGTGGATGGTCAACTGCGAAAGCGAAAAGTGACGCTGAAATTTCGTCAGCCATGAAAAAGCCCAACCGGTTCAGGTTGGGCTTTTTGCTTCAGCGCTGGGCCAATTCGTGGCGTACACATTGTTCGTAATAGGTCTGCTTGACAGCTGCAGGCTTGAGCTTCGACGTGCTGTTGTAGGTTTGCTCGGTGATTCCCATCGCGGTCATACGCATCCACGGTTGCTGGAATCGTCGCACTTGCAATTGTTTGCGCGCGCCATACAGCGAGACGCCTGACAGCTTCGATTGCTGAGCACCGGCAGCGATATCCGAACCCCAGGTGCAGGCAAAGCGATGGCTTTTGCTTAACTCTTTCGCCTGCACGCCTGTGGCGAAGACAGCCAGGGAAAGCGTTGCAACGGTGATAACAATCGTCCGCATAGAGCCCACCTAACCTTTTGAAAAAAGGAGATTTTGCCGGGGAAGCGAACGTCCGGGGGCCAGCAATTTGCCGCCTTTTCAGAGTTTTTTGCGGGCCAAAAAAAGGGCGACAGGATTTCCCGATAAAATCCCGTCGCCCCGTTCATGACCGATCAATTGACAATGACCTCAACGCGCAGTCGATCGGCACCCTCCTCGCGACAATCAATACGAACCGGCAAGAACAGCTCGATCACCGCGATATTGCTGTGCAAATGCTCGGTCATTCGCGGCGTGGTGAACGAGCCACCACCGGCCAGCGCCATTGGCAACAGCAACTGATCGGCGAGGTGCTCAGCGACCGCAGCGCCACTGCGCAACCAGTCGGCAGCCTGACTAATCGCAGCATCGGCAACCTTCTCTGCGCGCAATGACACTTGGCCAAACGCGCTGAACACCTCGGTGACGTGTTCGAAAGCGTACTCCAGCAGCAACACGTTGCCTGGCCCGCGAGCCGGATCGAGCGTCACAGAGTGCAGCGCCGTAGCCGGAAGCTTCAATCGCTTGGCCACTCGGCTCAGCTCACGTTGGGCGACCGTAGGTCCAAGCCCAGCGGTCAGAGCCCACGCGCTTGGTGAAATCGCTTCGCCACGGTCACACAGATCGAGTCGCGTCAGGTTCGCCGGTTGCACATTCACCTCAATCTCGCCCCCGCCGGCCGGGGCAAAACCATGGCGCAACAAGTCCAACTCAACGTTGGCCCCCATGCGGCGCAGCAGCGGCAGCCAACTGCGCGTGAGAAAATCGGCCGGCGGCGCGAGCGGGTTATGCGTGCCACCGGAAATCCGCAGCCGACTCGCCTGCGGTGCCCGTAACAGTGCTGGCAACAAAGTCTGTAACACCAGTGTGCAACTGCCGGCCGTGCCGATGGCGAATTGAAAGTCGCCAGCGCGAATCGCGCCGGGTTCGAAGCTCAAGGCTTGCGAACCCAAATGTGCACCGCCAACCGTTGCACCACACACCTCGGCCGCCGCCATCACCGCCGTTAAGTGTTGGCGCAGCAGTCCCGGACGGCTGCGCCTGGCACGAATCTGTTTAATGCGAAACGCCCTGCCCGTCACCATCGATAGGCTCAAGGCGCTGCGCAACACCTGGCCGCCACCGATGGCACCGTCCAGTTCTATCACTTCCTGTTTCATGGCATTCCTTACGCGTACAGCCCGACGGTATCCCGCAGGTACTGATCCAGCCGTCGCGAGTCTTCCTGAGTTCTGAGTAATGTGGGCACTTCGCGCTCGAGTTCGGCCGCGATGAACCCGTGCAACGCCGATCGACGCGGCCCATAGGCGCTCTCATCGGCATTGCGTTTAAGGGCGAGCAATTCGTCGACTTCATCGAGCAACGCGCGGTCGTCGACGGTGGTCAGGAGGTCGGCAAACGTCATCGGTGGCCGGCCTCGTCCCTGATCGATCCAGCGCACGGCCAATAATGGTCGCAGCACGTAGAAGTACTTTTTGAAACGCACGGTTTCACCTTGCAGGTAACCGCGAAAGTTCTTCTTTGCCATCGACAGATAGTGATTGCGCGCTGCTGGCGGGCTGTAGAACGCTTCGGCGAGTTCGCGCAGCTGTGCCACCTGCGCGGTTTCACTGCGATAAACCAGCGGCGAGTCGAGCCACTCCAGCAAGGTCGGATTGGATTTGCGCAATAACCCGAGGGTCTTGCGCAGCTCCCAACCACTGACATCAAGTTCATCGTCCAGCGGACGTTCGATCACATCGCGCGGCGCATCGACCTGAACGAACCACTCGGGCTTCTCCACGTAGACAAACCGCACGTCGTAATCGCTGTCGGTCGAGGCAAAACCCCAGGCCCGACTGCCGGACTCACAGGCGTATAACACCGTGACATTGCGCTCGCGTTCTATCCGCGCAAGCTCTGCCAGAACCCGCGCGCGCATCGTGGCGCACAGCGGGTGACGCTCTTCCAGTTCCATGACTTGCTTTCCTTTTATCCTTTGACGCACACCACCTGACGCAAGGTGTGCAGCACTTCCACCAGCTCACGCTGGGCGTGCATGACTTTGTCGATGTCCTTGTAGGCCATCGGAATCTCGTCGATCACCGCCTCGTCCTTGCGGCACTCCACATGGGCCGTGGCGCGAATCTGATCCTCGACAGTGAACATATTCTTGGCCTTGGTCCGACTCATGGTGCGGCCGGCGCCGTGGCTGCAGGAACTGAAGGATTCTTCGTTACCCAGGCCGCGGACAATGAAACTCTTGGCGCCCATCGAGCCTGGAATAATCCCCAGCTCGCCCTTCTTCGCCGACACCGCACCTTTGCGCGTGACCAGTACCTCTTCACCGAAATGCAGCTCTTTCTGCACGTAGTTGTGGTGGCAGTTGACCGCTTCCAGCGCCACTTCGAACGGCTTGCGGATAATCTGCCGTGTCGCTTGAATCACCGCGCGCATCATCAGCTCGCGGTTCTGTTTGGCGAAGTCCTGCGCCCAACCCACCGCTTCCACGTAATCATCAAAGTGCTGACTGCCCTCTTCGAAGTAGGCCAGATCACGATCCGGCAGGTTGGCGATGTGCTGACGCATATCCGCCTGAGCCATCTGAATGAACAGGTTGCCGATGGCATTGCCGACGCCACGCGAGCCGCTGTGCAACATGAACCAGACCCGGTTGGCTTCATCCAGGCACACTTCGATGAAGTGGTTGCCGCTGCCGAGCGTACCGAGGTGCCCGCGGTTGTTGGTGTTGGCCAGTTTCGGGTACTTGTCAGTGATCAATTTGAACCGTGGCTGCAGCCCCGCCCAGGCCTGATCTGCTTGCTGCGGGATCTCATCCCAGGCGCCCTTGTCGCGTCGCGAACGGGTCGAACTGCGGCCATGCGGCACCGCTTGCTCGATAGCGCTGCGCAGACCGAGCAGGTTGTCCGGCAAATCAGCGGCGGTCAGCGAGGTACGCGCGGCAATCATGCCGCAGCCGATGTCGACGCCGACCGCTGCCGGAATGATCGCGCCGACTGTCGGGATCACGCTGCCGATGGTCGAGCCCTTGCCCAAGTGCACATCCGGCATGACCGCCAGATGTTTGAAGATGAACGGCATTTTTGCGGTGTTCATCAACTGCTCGCGGGCCTCGTTTTCCACCGGAACGCCTTCGGTCCAGAGTTTGATCGGTTTGCCGTTGGCGACTTCGAGCAATTGGTAAGTGTGATCTTTCATGTCTTTATTCGACTGCGTATTAAAGAAATTTGAGTTGGCCATCATGGCGTCTCGCTGGGTTTTGCTGTTCGTTGCGATAGACATAGCAGCGGCCGTGCCAGGTTTTCAATTTCCCTGAAAAAACTTCATAACTCTCTGTTTTAAATGATCTTTATTATCTATCGACTTTTTGAGTGTTTGAATTGACGACAAACCCTGCGTAGAAAAATTATCATTAGATATCGTTTTTTATCTTTTGAGATAAGCATGCAAAATAGACGTACCGTCGCCATCGGTTTTATCGGAGCCACCCTTGATCGCGTCGGTAAAGGCGCCAATCGCTGGAGCCATTGGCGGCCGAGCGTGGGCCTCTGCCAGCAGCCGGATGTGCTAATCAATCGGCTTGAGCTGATTCACGGCATCGACGCCCGCGACGTCAGTCTCGCCGAGCGGGTGCGCGCCGACATCCAGCAGGTTTCACCGGAAACCGAAGTGCGCCTGCACTCGATGGCGTTGCGCAATCCGTGGGATTTTGAAGAGGTCTACGGCGCGCTGCACGATTTCACCACTGCCTACGCGTTCGACACCGAACGCGAGGACTACCTCGTCCACATCACCACCGGCACCCACGTCGCGCAGATCTGCTGGTTTCTGTTGACCGAGGCGCGCTACCTGCCCGCTCGCCTGATCCAGACCTCCCCCGCCAAGCGCAAGAGCGAAGACGAGCACGCCTGCGGCACCCATGCCCTGATCGACCTCGACTTGTCGCGATACGATCGCATCGCCTCACGCTTTGCCAATAAACGCCTGGAAGGACTGGCATTTCTGAAGTCCGGCATCGCCACACGCAATGCCGCGTTCAACCGTTCCATCGAGCAGATCGAACGCGTTGCGGTGCGCTCGAAAGCCCCCATGTTGCTGATCGGCCCGACCGGTGCCGGCAAATCCTTTCTGGCTCGACGCATCTACGAACTCAAACGCAACCGCCATCAGATGCAGGGGCGCTTTGTTGAAGTCAACTGCGCCACCCTGCGTGGCGACGGTGCGATGTCGACCTTGTTCGGCCACAGCAAAGGTGCCTTCACCGGCGCACAGAACGCCCGCGACGGCCTGCTGCGTGCGGCCGATGGCGGCATGCTGTTCCTCGATGAAATCGGCGAACTGGGCGCCGACGAGCAGGCGATGCTACTCAAAGCGATTGAAGAAAAACGCTTCTTTCCACTGGGTTCTGACAAGGAGGTGGAGAGCGACTTCCTGATCATCGCCGGCACCCATCGCGACCTGCGCAGCCGGGTCGCTGAAGGCCTGTTTCGCGAAGACTTGTACGCACGCATCAACCTCTGGACGTTCGACCTTCCCGGCCTCGCCGGCCGCCGCGAGGATATCGAGCCGAATATTGATTTCGAGTTGCAGCGCCATGCCCGTGAGCATGGGCAATTGGTGCGCTTCAACCTTGAAGCACGCCGCCGCTATCTGGCCTTCGCCAGCTCTAGCGAAGCGGCGTGGCTGGGCAATTTCCGCGAACTGTCTGCGTCGATCACGCGCATGGCGACATTGGCGGATAGCGGGAGAATTGATGAGGCGCAGGTGCAGGAAGAGATTGAGCGGTTGCGTTATGCCTGGGGCCTGACCCAAGCGGGAAGCAACTCAGAAGATTTGCCAGGGAATGAAGAGAGCATGGATCTGTTTGACCGCTTGCAGTTGCGGGCAGTGCTTGAGGTCTGCCGGCAAGCAGACAGCCTGTCAGATGCCGGTCGCCGCTTGTTTGGCATCTCGCGCCTGGCCAAGGCGCAGCCAAATGATGCGGACCGCTTGCGCAAGTACCTGGGCCGGTTCGGGATTGAATGGAGCCAGTTGTCGCCGTAGATCTCTGAGACGTATAACGCCTGGCCACCTTACTTGACCGGATGCCGCTGGTCTGATGTACCGCACCTTCGCCCTGTTAGCTCTTCCAATGCAGTACATCCCCGACCTGGAAGACAACCTCATGAACAAGCGAATGATTGCTATCGGATTGGCAAGCCTGCTTTCACTGTGCCCACTGTTTTCCCTTGCGGCTGAAAAAACAGGCGGCTCCTCAGTTCCAGCCACTGCGATTCCCGGCGTAAACCAAGGCGGATCCGAGTCAAAAGAAGACAAAGCTGACAAGAAAGGTGAGGAAGCATCAGGATCAAATTCCGGTGCCGAGGCACACGAAACACAGAAGGATGCCAACACCTCGAGCGATTCCTCAGATATCAAAAAACCCAGCCAGTGAACCGCTGCTCTTGGCCGATGAACAGATGGTAGCGCCGAGCCATGAATGCTAACGTTCCCGGCCAACATTCAGGGATGGCGTGCCATGTTCAATCGGTTTCTGGCGACAACGGCAATACTGCTCACTTTCAGCTTTGCAGCACACAGCGCACCCTTGCCCAGCGAATATCTGGAAGAGTGCCAGCGAGTCGAAAATTCGGCCAAAGCCATCATGAAAGCCAGGCAAGGAGGCGTGCCCCTCTCTTCCGTTCTGGAACTGGCCGACAACGCAGGAAAGGAGAGCGAGTATGTGGGCAGTTTGTACAAAGCGCTGATCGGGCAGGCCTACGACATGCCGAGAGAGTCGGACGCGAGGAAGCAGGAGCAGGTAGTGGCTGACTTTCAGAAAACTTTTTATTCGCTTTGCATCGATTCGGCTCAGAAAACGGCAAGTGGAAGAAGCTGACGGGGAATGCTCTTCTATAGAGAGCAAAAGTCCCCACGCATGAAAAAGCCCAATCTTTTCAGATTGGGCTAAGTCATTGAATTATATGGTCGGGACGGAGTGATTCGAACACTCGACCCCTAGCACCCCATGCTAGTGCGCTACCGGACTGCGCTACGCCCCGACTGGTTTTGCAACTGTTCTTCACCTCGAAGAACGCTCAAGAATATAGCGCAAGCGTTTGAAAACTGGAAGTATTCAAACGCTGCTTTTTATTTCTTGAGAACCACCAGCACATCTTCCAATTCGGCAATCATCTGCCGAATCATCTGCTTGTATTGGGTCGTGTCGTCTTTGGCTTCATCGCCGGACAAGCGCAAGCGTGCGCCGCCGATGGTGAAACCCTGATCGTAAAGGAGCGCGCGGATCTGCCGGATCATCAGCACGTCCTGGCGCTGATAATACCGGCGGTTTCCGCGGCGTTTGACGGGGTTGAGTTGAGGAAACTCCTGCTCCCAGTAGCGCAGCACGTGTGGCTTTACGGCACACAGCTCGCTGACTTCACCAATGGTGAAGTAGCGTTTGCCCGGGATGACGGGTAGTTCGTCGTTATGACTTGGTTCCAGCATAAGCCTCAACTCGGGCCTTCAACTTCTGCCCTGGACGAAAGGTGACCACACGGCGAGCCGTGATCGGGATTTCTTCCCCCGTTTTCGGGTTGCGGCCAGGCCGCTGGCGTTTGTCCCGAAGGTCGAAATTGCCGAAACCGGACAATTTGACCTGCTCGTTGTCTTCAAGAGCGTGCCTGATCTCCTCGAAAAACAGTTCGACCAATTCCTTGGCTTCCCGCTTATTCAGGCCCAGCTCTTCATACAGACGTTCCGCCATCTCAGCTTTCGTCAAAGCCCCCATACGTCACTTCCTTAACGTGGCGTTCAACCTTTGTTCGAGCGAGGTGAGGATATTTTGCGTCGTCGAATTCACCTCATCGTCATTAAGAGTGCGCGATGGATGCTGCCAGGTCAAGCCAACTGCAAGGCTTTTTCTATCAGGATCAATGCCTTTACCCTGATACACGTCAAACAGCCTGAGATCCGTGAGCCATTCGCCTGCATTTTCACGGATTACGTCCAGTACGGCCGCGGACGCGACGTCTTTGTGCGCAATCAGTGCAAGGTCACGACGCACTTCAGGAAAGCGCGACAACTCGTGGAATTTCGGCATTTTACCGAGTGCCACTTCAGCCAGAACCAGCTCGAAAACGAAGACCGGACGGTCCAGACCCAAGGCTTTCGACAATTCCGGGTGAATGGCGCCGATGAAACCGACTTCACGCCCTTCGCGCTCAATGCGCGCGGTTTGACCAGGGTGCAACGCAGGGTGTTTGCCCGGAGCGAAGGTGAACGAATCCAGTGCACCGGCAAAGCCCAGCACCGCTTCCACGTCAGCCTTGACGTCGAAGAAATCAACCGTGTCGCGACCTTGCGCCCAACCTTCCGGCAGCCGGCTACCGCAAACCACGCCGGACAGCATCGGCTCTTGCTTCAGGCCTTCGAGCTGACCGACGAAGCGCAGACCGCTTTCGAACAGACGCACGCGATCTTGCTGACGGTTGAGGTTGTGCTGCAGCGCTTTGACCAGACCTGGCCACAACGAAGAGCGCATTGCCGCCATGTCATTGGAGATCGGATTGGCCAGCAACAACGGCTCGACGCCCGGGTTGAACAGTTCGAACTGACGCGGATCGATGAAGCTGTAAGTGATCGCTTCCTGATAACCACGCGCCACCAGCAGACGGCGCAGCTCCGGCAGATCGCTGCGCGCTTCAGCCTTGGCTTGCGGTGCCAGGCGTGCTTGCGGGTAACGAACCGGCAGACGGTTGTAGCCGTACAGGCGGGCCAGCTCTTCGATCAGATCGACTTCCAGGCTGATGTCGAAGCGATGGCTTGGCACTTCTACGCGCCACTGACCTTCACCGTCGGCAGTAATGCCAAGACCCAGACCGCCGAGCAAACGCTCGACCTGCGCGGAATCCATTTCCATACCGAGCATCTGGGTGATGCGCTGGGAACGCAGAGTGATCGGCGCGATCGACGGCAGATGCTGCTCGCTGACGGTCTCGATGATCGGGCCGGCTTCGCCGCCAGTAATGTCCAGCAGCAGGCCAGTGGCGCGCTCCATGGCTTCACGGGCCAGTTGCCAGTCAACGCCACGCTCGTAGCGGTGCGACGCATCGGTGTGCAGGCCGTAGGAACGAGCCTTGCCCGCCACAGCGATCTGGTCGAAGAACGCACTTTCCAGGAATACATCGCGAGTGGTCGCGGAGACACCACTGTGCTCACCACCCATCACACCGGCAATCGCCAGCGCGCGGGTGTGGTCGGCAATCACCAGCGTATCGCTACGCAGGCTGACTTCCTGACCGTCGAGCAGTACCAGCTTCTCGCCCTCCTCCGCCATGCGCACACGGATGCCGCCATTGATTTCGGCGAGATCGAAAGCGTGCAATGGCTGACCCAGTTCGAGCATCACGTAGTTGGTGATGTCGACGGCAGCGTCGATGCTGCGCACGTCAGCGCGACGCAGACGCTCCACCATCCACAGCGGCGTCGGCTTGGACAGGTCAACGTTACGGATAACGCGGCCCAGGTAACGTGGGCACGCGGCAGGCGCCAGCACTTCTACCGAACGCACTTCATCGTGCACGGCAGGAATGGTCATGACCACTGGACGGGTCACTGGTGCGTCGTACAGCGCGCCAACTTCACGGGCCAGACCGGCTAGGGACAGGCAGTCGCCGCGGTTCGGGGTCAGGTCGACCTCGATGCTGGCGTCTTCCAGATCCAGGTACACACGGAAGTCTTCGCCCACCGGTGCATCGACCGGCAGCTCCATCAGACCGTCGTTGCCTTCACCGATCTGCAGCTCGGCTTGCGAGCACAGCATGCCGTTCGACTCGACGCCGCGCAGCTTGGCCTTCTTGATCTTGAAGTCGCCCGGCAGCTCAGCGCCGATCATGGCGAACGGAATCTTCAGGCCCGGACGCACGTTTGGCGCTCCGCACACGACCTGAAAGGTTTCCGCGCCATTGCTGACCTGGCACACACGCAGCTTGTCGGCATCAGGGTGTTGCTCGGTGCTCAGCACCTCGCCCACCACCACACCACTGAAAACACCGGCGGCCGGGGTCACGCTATCGACCTCAAGGCCCGCCATCGACAGACGAGCAACCAGCTCATCGCGATCTACCTGCGGGCTAACCCAGCCACGCAGCCATTGTTCACTGAATTTCATCCTGCTCTCCTAAGAATTCGTTACGACTAGCGAAATTGCGCGAGGAACCGCAAGTCGTTGTCGAAGAACAGACGCAAGTCGTTCACGCCGTAACGGAGCATGGCCAGACGCTCGACACCCATGCCGAAAGCAAAACCGGAGAACTCTTCCGGATCGATGCCGGACATGCGCAACACGTTCGGGTGAACCATGCCGCAGCCCATCACTTCCAGCCAGCCGGTCTGCTTGCAGACACGGCAGCCTTTACCGCTGCACATCACGCATTCCATGTCGACTTCAGCGGATGGCTCGGTGAACGGGAAGTACGAAGGACGGAAACGTACGGCCAGCTCTTTTTCGAAGAACACCCGCAGGAATTCTTCGATGGTGCCTTTGAGATCGGCAAAATTGATGTCGCGATCAACCAGCAGGCCTTCGACCTGGTGGAACATCGGCGAGTGGGTGATATCGGAGTCGCTGCGATACACGCGGCCTGGGCAGACGATGCGGATCGGCGGCTGCTTCGATTCCATGGTGCGGACCTGTACCGGCGAGGTATGGGTGCGCAGCAGCATGTTGGCGTTGAAATAGAAGGTGTCATGCATCGACCGGGCCGGGTGATGGCCTGGGATGTTGAGCGCTTCAAAGTTGTGATAGTCGTCTTCGACCTCAGGGCCTTCGGCAATGCCGTAGCCGATGCGGGTGAAGAACTGCTCGACACGTTCCAGAGTCCGGGTCACCGGATGCAGACCACCGGAGGTCTGGCCACGGCCCGGCAATGTCACGTCAATGGATTCGGCAGACAGTTTGGCAGCCAGTTCGGCTTCTTCAAACAGAGCCATGCGCGCATTGAGAACGCCTGTAACACGTTCCTTGGCAACGTTGATCAGGGCGCCGACTTGCGGACGCTCTTCTGCCGGCAAATTCCCCAGGGTCTTCATCACCTGAGTCAATTCGCCCTTTTTGCCAAGGTATTGAACCCGGATTTGCTCCAGGGCATTGATATCTTCAGCGCTTTGCACAGCCTCTAGTGCTTGAGAGACCAGCGCATCCAGGTTTTCCATGTACAGACTCCAGATACAAAATAGGGGAAGAGCTTGAAGGCTCTTCCCCTATTTAAGACGTTTACCACCTGACCCCACGGAAGTGAGGCCGGGTGATTGTCGGGGGTACTTAAGCCAAGGTGGCTTTAGCTTTCTCGACAATCGCAGCAAACACCGCTTTTTCGTTCACTGCCAGATCAGCCAGAACCTTACGGTCGATCTCGATGGACGCTTTTTTCAGGCCAGCGATGAAACGGCTGTAGGACAGACCGTTAACACGAGCACCAGCGTTGATACGAGCGATCCACAGAGCGCGGAACTGACGTTTTTTCTGACGACGGTCACGGTAGGCGTATTGGCCTGCCTTGATTACCGCTTGCTTGGCAACACGGAATACGCGGGAGCGTGCGCCGTAGTAGCCTTTAGCAAGTTTCAGAATTTTTTTGTGACGCTTACGGGCAATGACGCCACGCTTTACACGAGCCATGAGTTACTTCCTCTATTCTTGACTAAAATTAACGAAGGCGCAGCATGCGCTCGACTTTTGCCACGTCAGACGGATGCAGCAAGCTGCTACCGCGCAGTTGACGCTTACGCTTGGTCGACATTTTAGTCAGGATGTGGCTCTTGAAAGCGTGCTTGTGCTTGATACCGTTAGCAGTTTTCAGAAACCGCTTAGCAGCACCACTTTTGGTTTTCATTTTTGGCATGTTCGGATACTCCGCATTCAGTTGATAAACATAATCAGAAGGCCTGCCGTGCCCTGTTGATTACTTCTTCTTTTTCGGGGCGATGACCATGATCAGCTGGCGTCCTTCCATCTTAGGATGCTGTTCGACCGAACCGTACTCGAGCAGGTCAGCTTCAACCCGCTTGAGGAGTTCCATCCCCAGCTCCTGGTGGGCCATCTCACGGCCGCGGAATCGCAAGGATACCTTGGCCCTGTCCCCATCACTCAGGAAACGTACCAGGTTGCGCAGTTTTACCTGGTAATCCCCTTCCTCCGTCCCTGGACGAAACTTGATTTCTTTAACCTGAATCTGCTTCTGGTTTTTCTTGGCTGCGGCAACCTGTTTCTTCTTCTCGAAGATCGATTTGCCGTAGTCCATCAGTTTGCAAACAGGGGGTACTGCATCGGCGGAAATTTCCACCAAATCCAGTTTGGCCTCTTCAGCCTTAAGAAGCGCGTCTTCAATTGACACAATCCCAAGCTGTTCACCTTCAGCCCCAATTAACCGAACCTCGCGTGCCGAGATATTCTCGTTGATCGGGGCTTTCGGTGCAGCTCGTTTATCTTGTCTCATTTCACGCTTAATAATAATTACTCCGAATCTGGGCGACCACGCCGGGAAACCGCTTGCGCGAGAAACTCAGCGAACTGGGCGACGGGCATCGAGCCCAGGTCAGCACCTTCACGAGTACGCACAGCGACAGTCTGCATCTCGACTTCCTTATCTCCGATTACCAAGAGATAGGGAACCTTGAGCAAAGTATGCTCGCGGATTTTAAAGCCGATCTTTTCATTTCTCAAGTCGGACTTGGCACGAAATCCGCTTTCGTTGAGAGTTTTTTCAACTTCTGCAACAAAATCTGCCTGTTTATCAGTGATATTCATGATCACCGCCTGCGTTGGCGCGAGCCAGGCAGGGAACGCACCTTCGTAGTGCTCGATCAGAATCCCGACGAAACGCTCGAAGGAACCGAGGATCGCACGGTGCAACATCACTGGGTGTTTGCGGCTGTTGTCTTCGGAGACGTATTCAGCGCCCAAACGGACAGGCAGGTTAAAATCGAGCTGCAGAGTACCACATTGCCAGACTCGACCAAGGCAGTCTTTCAGCGAGAACTCGATCTTCGGACCGTAGAACGCGCCCTCACCCGGCTGCAGATCGTACGGCAGGCCCGCAGAATCAAGGGCTGCAGCCAATGCAGCTTCAGCGCGATCCCACAACTCGTCGGAACCGACGCGTTTTTCCGGACGAGTGGACAGCTTCATCTCGACATCGGTAAAGCCGAAGTCACGATAAACGTCCATGGTCAGCTTGATAAACGCGGCGGACTCAGCCTGCATCTGCTCTTCGGTGCAGAAGATGTGGGCGTCGTCCTGAGTGAACGCACGTACGCGCATGATGCCGTGCAGCGCACCCGATGGCTCGTTACGGTGGCAGGCACCGAACTCGGCCAGACGCATCGGCAGCTCGCGGTAGCTCTTCAGGCCCTGATTGAACACCTGCACGTGGCACGGGCAGTTCATCGGCTTGATGGCGTAGTCGCGGTTTTCCGACTGCGTGGTGAACATGTTGTCGGCGTAGTTGGCCCAGTGCCCGGATTTCTCCCACAGGCTGCGGTCAACGACTTGCGGCGTCTTGATTTCGAGGTAGCCGTTGTCGCGCTGGATCTTGCGCATGTACTGCTCGAGCACCTGGTACAGAGTCCAGCCGTTCGGGTGCCAGAACACCATACCCGGGGATTCTTCCTGGGTGTGGAACAGGCCCAGACGCTTGCCGATCTTGCGGTGATCGCGCTTTTCAGCTTCTTCGATGCGCTGAATGTAAGCCGCCAGTTGCTTCTTGTCTGCCCAAGCGGTGCCGTAAACGCGCTGCAACTGCTCGTTCTTGGCGTCGCCGCGCCAGTAGGCACCGGACAGCTTGGTCAGCTTGAAGGATTTCAGGAAACGCGTGTTCGGCACGTGCGGACCGCGGCACATGTCGACGTATTCTTCGTGATAGTACAGACCCATGGCCTGCTCGTTCGGCATGTCCTCGACCAGGCGCAGTTTGTAGTCTTCGCCACGAGCCTTGAACACTTCGATCACTTCGGCGCGCGGAGTGACTTTCTTGATGACGTCGTAATCTTTTTCGATCAGCTGTTGCATGCGCTGTTCGATAGCGGCCATGTCGTCCGGAGTAAAAGGACGTTCGAAGGCGATGTCGTAATAGAAGCCTTCGTCGATGACCGGCCCGATGACCATTTTCGCAGTCGGGTACAACTGTTTGACCGCATGACCCACCAGGTGAGCGCAAGAGTGGCGAATGATCTCCAGCCCCTCTTCATCCTTTGGCGTGATGATTTGCAGGGTCGCGTCGCTGCTGATGATGTCGCTGGCGTCGACCAGTTGGCCATTGACCTTGCCGGCCAGGGTGGCTTTGGCCAGACCGGCACCAATGGATGCGGCGACCTCGGCTACGGAAACCGGGTGATCGAATGAACGTTGACTGCCGTCGGGAAGAGTAATAGTTGGCATGGCGCCTCCTCTCCTAGTGGTGACCCCTACCAAAGGTCACGTGGGTTGGGATGAGCCAGTACAAGATCCGATCCAGGCCATTCAATGACGAACGCCTGCCTTACAGCGGCAGGAGCCTTGCGGCCAACCGGAAAACCGAACCAGAGTGACTGGGATTCAAATCGAAAATATTCGCACGTTGACCGCTGCCGGGACTGAAGGTCATCCGGCGCCTGAGAACGCTTGAGCTCGGCATGCTAGCACAGATGAGCGGTCACTTATGCCTCTGTTTGATCAGAAGGCAAATCGTCTGTTTTTATGCCAGAGTGCTGAACTTGATAGGCCTTTCAGCCCTCAGATAACAAGACATTGACCCACAAGGAGCATCCTCGCATGCGTCTGAATACCCTGTTCGCCGTAGTCGCCCCTATCGTTATGTTGCTGCCGCTGAGCGCCCACGCCGACTGGCCGAAGGGCGAGCGCGAGAAGTACATGGCGCAATGCACCCAGGCGGCGACCCAACAAATCGGTGCTGCGGCTGCCAAATCCCATTGTGCTTGCGGCGCTGACGCCATCAAGTCTTATCCAGCGAGCGACATTCAGGCGCTGATGGACAACAAAGCCACTCCTGAATTGCAGCAGAAAGCACTGGGCCAAATCGCCAAATGCAAGGCAAATACTCCGGCGAAAAAGTGATCAAAGAAGTCTTCTGAGTTGGCTCAGCGCCGCTAAAAAGGGCTGAATTTGAGCCTTTTCAGATGATTTATGCAGGTTTTACAGGTTTTTTTATCGTCTTTACGTTCCGCCAAAAGCCTTGTAAACCGGGGCTTTCAGCCGATAAAGGCAGTAAAGAAAACACGACTGATTGGCAAACAGCACGTCCGGGGGGCTACCAAAGCGAACATTTCGACTATGATACCCGGGTGTGCCCAGTTGGCCTGAGCAGCACAGTACTGAAAAATATATGTTTCTTGGAGATACACCATGTCTAATCGCCAAACCGGCACCGTTAAGTGGTTCAACGATGAAAAAGGCTTCGGCTTCATCACTCCTCAAGGTGGCGGTGACGACCTGTTCGTACACTTCAAAGCTATCGAATCCGACGGTTTCAAAAGCCTGAAAGAAGGCCAGACCGTCTCTTTCGTGGCTGAGAAAGGCCAAAAGGGTATGCAAGCTGCACAGGTTCGCCCAGAGTAATTTCTGCGCGCACTAAAAAAACCCCGTCCATGTGACGGGGTTTTTTATGCCTGCAATAAAAGCCTTCGCTAATCAGCCGCAGTTGACACGAGTGATCACCAGGTTGTTGTCGGTGTTCAGATTCAAGCGATCGGAGCGGTACTCGAGCGTGATCATGTCGTTCGGCTTGAGGAAGCGAGCATTTTGCGCCCCGGCTTTGTTGCGCGCCTGCTCCAGCAACTCTGGCGAAGCTTTCTTGCCAATGGCGAACTCCGCCGCCGATGCTTCACAGCGGCTATGACCGGCTTCGGTCGCCACAGATTCCTTTGCCGACTCGCTGGAGGTCGTGCTGCAACCGGCCAACATCACAGCGGCCATAAGTGCACCCAGTGTCGCGAACTTCAAAGGCATGAAGCCTCCTTGTTTTCAAAATGGTTAAGCTGAGATCGTGCGACCGCCATTCAAGCGATTGGTTTCACAGCCAAGGCCATCACCCTGCCCCACGACCGGAAAAGCGCCGAGTGTGCCTGAGCGGCACGTACCACTTCATCAATCAATCGTGACTGAATATTAACGGTGCTCAATAGACATCGATGTAGTCATACGGCGGATTCGGCCAGTTCTCCTTCAACGCGTTGAAAATCTGCATCACCCACACCTCATCACTGGCCGCGACGTTGCCCACGTAGCCCGAGCCCTTAGCCCAGGTTTCCAGGCGAAACAGCAAACCGTCGATATCCTGCCCACCGGTAACACCGGAAGAAATATAAGCGATACCGCCCTTGGTCACGCGCAGCTGCGTGTGTTCGTCATCGCTAGCCGAAGCGAGCAACTGGCGCACTGCGTCGAGCGTGAGGCCGTCAGGAGTGTTCAAATCGATCTGCACAACAGAATCCTTGGAAAGCCTTAAAAGACCAAGTGTCGCATAGCGCTCCGTTCATGCCTAAGTCGCAGTGCCAAACGCCCGACAAAATGGTTAACTCAAACCCAAGATCTTCCGACTATTCGAGCGCTCTCATGACCACCATCAGCATCGACGCCGCCATTAATGCCAAATGGGCAGACGGACACAGCTCTTACAGCCCGGGAACCACCGAGGAGCTTGCGCTGATTGGTATCGATCTATTGGTCAAGGAGCTGGGCACGGAGGCGGCTCAGCAATTCATCAAGCAGATTTTCGAGCGCTACCCCAGCGAGCAGGCTGAACACACTGAGAGGGTGTAAAAACCCGCAGGCTGGCACCTGCGGGGGAGCGGCTTACTTCAGACGTTTCAGACGCTCGGTCAGCAAGTCAAAGAAGCCTTGCGCGTCGCCATTTTCCACCCAGAAGGCGTTTTTCGGCGCCTTCAGGCCGTCGTACCAATCGACGATGGTCTGACCGAAAGTCGGCCCTTCACGACTATCCACCACGACATTCACCGAGCGACCGGTGAACAGTTCCGGCTTGAGCAGGTAGGCCACAACCGTAGCGTCATGCACCGGGCCACCCGGAATACCGTAGTGCTCCATGTCGCCTTTGATGTACTCATTGAGGATGTCGCCGACAATCTTGCTCGCGTTGTTGTTCAGCGCAGCGATCTGCTTCAGTCGCGCGTCACTGGTGAGAATCTTGTGGGTCACGTCCAGTGGCAGGTAGGTCAGTTTCACGCCGCTTTTCAGGACCACTTCGGCCGCTTGCGGGTCAGCAAACAGGTTGAATTCAGCCACCGGGGTGATGTTGCCGCCGTTGAAGTGCGCACCACCCATGATCACCACTTCCTTGATGCCCTGAACAATTTCAGGCTCCTGGATCAGCGCCAATGCCAGGTTGGTCTGCGGACCAAGCATGGCGATCGTGATGCTGTGCGGCTTGGCTTTTTTCAGGGTATCGATCAGGTAGTTGACAGCATTGCCCTCAGCCAGCCCCTTTTTCGGTTCGTGCACGGTGACACCCGACAGGCCTTCCTTGCCATGGATGTTCTCGGCATAGATAGGCGTGCGCATCAGCGGCTTTGGCGCACCCGCATAAACCGGTACGTCTTCGCGCCCTGCCCACTCGCGAGCCAGGCGCGCGTTACGCGATGTCTTGTCGAGGCGCACATTGCCGGCGACGGTGGTCAGCGCGCGAATGTTCAGTTCGTCCGGCGAGGCCAGGGCGAACAGCAAGGCGACCACATCGTCGGCACCCGGGTCTGTGTCAATGATCAGGTCGATTTTTTCCGCCGCCTGGGCGCCGGTGGCAGAGATAACGGACAAAAGCAGCAGGCTCCGGATGAATTGATGCAGTTTCTGAGCATAGCGTTGCATGGCGCATTCCTTGTGCTTGTGAAATCAAAAGTTAAAAGGTGACTCCAGCGACCAGCACGATGTTGCAGTACGGCTGACATTCGCCTGTACGAACAATCGCCCGTGCCTGTCGGCTGAGAACCTTGAATTGCTCGTGACTGAGCAGATCACGACGGCCCAGAGCACCCTCTTCATTCAACGCGTCCAGCGCATTCAGTGCGGTCGGTTGCTTGTCGAAGATTTCTTTGGCCAGTGCATGGCTTTCCACCTGCATCTCGCTGAGCACGACTTTCAGGGTACTGACGAAATCCGGGACACCGTGGGTCAGCGCCAGATCAATTAGCTCGACACCCGGCGGCACCGGCAGCCCGGCATCACCAATGACCACCATGTCGCCATGGCCCAGGGACGCGATTAGTCGCGACAATGCGACGTTGAGCAGAGGAGTCTTTTTCATGCGGGTTTAAAGGCCTGTACGTCGGATAGGGTTGGAATGGACGGCTGCGCGCCGGCGCGGGTTACCGATAACGCGGCGGCGATCTGCCCGAAACGAATCGCCTCGGCCTCGGATCTGCCATTGGCCAGCGCAGCGGCGAAACCACCCACGAACGTGTCGCCTGCGGCCGTGGTGTCGACGGCCTTCACTTTGGGCGCCGGGAAATGCTCAAAGCTTTGGCCATTGGCGAACAGCGAGCCTTGCGCACCAAGGGTAATAATGACTTTGCCCGCACCCATGGCGATCAACTGACTGGCTGCACTTTCTGCCGTTTCCTGCGAGTCCACCGGCAACCCGCTCAACACGGTCGCTTCGCTCTCATTGGGGATCAGGTAGTCGATCGCCGCAAACCAGTCTGCCGGCAGTGGACGACTGGCCGGCGCCGGATTGAGGATCACGATTTTACCCAACGCGCGCGCGCGCTTGAGCGCATGCCCCACCGTGGCATCCGGAATTTCGAGCTGGCAGATGATCACGTCTGCGGCTTGCAGCACCGCATCAAACCGGTCGATCACTGCGGGCGTCATGGCGCCATTGGCGCCGGCGACGATGACAATGGCGTTCTGACTGTTGTCATCGACCACGATCAACGCCACACCACTGGAGTCATCGACAGCGCTCACTGCCTGGCAATCGATCTGTTCGGCCAACAAGGCGTTGCGTAGTTGCACGCCATAATCGTCGCTGCCAACACAGCCAACCATCGCCACCTGCGCGCCCAAACGCGCTGCGGCCACCGCCTGATTGGCGCCCTTGCCGCCGGAAACCGTGGCAAACGAATGACCGATCAACGTTTCGCCACCGACCGGCAGCCGTGGCGCCCGGGTCACCAGATCCATGTTCAGGCTGCCTATTACCACTACATTTGCTGGCATACATCATTACTCGTCAATTCGGTTTCAGCGGTATTCGGTGAACACGCCGGACAACGGTGCAGTGGATTCGCGCAAGACAATACTCGGGGTCACGATCCGTTGATCAGTGCCCAGGTTCGGCGTGGCAATCCTGCGCAGCAGCACTTCGGCCGCCATCTCGCCCAGTTGCAGGATTGATTGCCCCACCGTGGTGAGTGCCGGGTAGACGTAACGACTCATCTGGATATCGTCGAAACCAATCACCGACAGCTCGCTCGGCACGCGCACATTGCGCTCCGCCGCCGCTCGCAGCACACCAATGCCGATCATGTCGTTACCCGCAAAGATTGCGCTCGGCGGATTGCGCTCAAGCAGAATCGCCGCTGCGTTGTACCCGCCAGTACTGGTGAAATCACTTTCCAGCATGCGCTCCTGACGGACGTCAACGCCCGCCTCTTTCAGCGCTCGGCAATAGCCGGCCAAACGCATCTGCGCAACACTGGTGCTGGCCGGGCCGCCGATGGTGGCGATGTCGCGGTGCCCCAGTTCAAGCAAGTGCCGGGTCGCGAGGTAAGCGCCGTATTCGTGGTCGATACGCACCAGATCGGCATCGACGCCATCCAGACTTCGGTCGACGATGACCATCGGCGTTTTCACCCCGGCCAACCCCTGCGCCAGGCCGCTGTCACCGCCAGCGGAAGCAACGATCAAACCGTCGATGCGCTTCTCCAGCAACACGCGCAAATAGCTGCGCTGCTTGTCGGGATTGTCGTCGGAGTTGCAGAGGATCACGCAATAGCCGTTACGCTCGCAATAATCCTCGATGCCCCGCGCCAACTCGGCGAAGTACGGGTTGAGACTGTTGGGCACCAGCAGGCCGATGGTTGCAGTGGTCTTGGCTTTGAGCGAGCGCGCCACCGCACTCGGCACATAGTCGAGGCTCTTGATCGCCGCCTCGACTTTCAACCGCACTTCCTGACTCACCGGACGGGTGTTGTTCACCACATGCGACACCGTCGTGTAGGAAATCCCCGCGAGGGCTGCCACATCCTTGATCGTTGCCATCTCTTAGCCCCGGCGACTGGCGCGCTGACTGCGATAAGTGTCGAGCACCACCGCGATCACGATGACGGCGCCGGTGATGATTCGTTTGGTCGGCTCAGTCGCACCGATCTGCGCCAGACCTGCCGCCAGGACCGAAATGATCAAGACCCCAAAGAACGTGCTGATCACCGAACCACGCCCGCCCATCAGGCTGGTACCGCCGATAACCACAGCTGCGATTACCTGCAACTCCAGACCGGAACCGGCATTCGGGTCAGCAGCTTCCAGACGGGAAATCTGAAACAGCGCAGCGATACCGGCCAGCAGCCCCATCAGGCTGAACACCAGAATCTTGTAGGGTTTCGGATTGATCCCCGCGAGGCGCACCGCCTCTTCGTTGGTGCCAATGCCGATCAGGTAGCGACCGAACACGGTACGGGTCAACACGGCCTGAGCGATGATAATCACCAGCAAGGCAATGATAAACGATGGCGAGATGCCGAACGCGATCGGGTTCGACAGCCAGGCAAACGAATCACCGATGTACGCGGTGCGCGATCCCGTCATCTGATAAGCCAGACCCCGAGCCATTTCCAGCACACCGAGAGAAACGATGAACGATGGAATCCGCCACGCCACCGTGATCGAACCGGTGACGGTGCCAGCCAGTGCGGCCACTGCCATGCCGAGCAACGCTGACGGCAACACACCCCAGCCCCAACCGAGAATGGCGACGCTGACCGTCGAAGCGGCAAGCGCCAATACCGAACCCACCGAAAGGTCGATGCCGCCGATGATCAACACGAAGGTCATGCCGACCGCCAGCACCATCAGATCAGGGATCTGGTTGGCCAGCGTACTGAAGGTGTTATAGGACAGAAAGTGGCTGCTCAAGACCGAGAACAGCGCAATCATCGCCAGCAAGGCGCCGGCCAGGCCCAGATAAGTGCCCAGACCGTAGAAGTTGCCACTACGTTTGCCGGCAGGAGATGCAGTTTTCATGGGAGATCCCTAGGCGCCGCTTCATTGAGCAACGCATCACGTTTTTGGTAGCCGGCGAACGCGGCGGCAAGCAAGTCATCCTGGGTCCAGCTGTCGCGCTCGAAGGTGTCGATCAACCGGCCGGCCGACAACACGCCGATGCGGTCACAGATGAGCATCAACTCACGCAGGTCACTGGAGACCACCACCAGCGCTTTGCCCTGGCGCGTCAGTTCGCCGAGCAAGGCATAAATGTCGAACTTGGCGCCGACGTCGATGCCACGGGTCGGCTCATCGAACAGCAGCACCGAACAGTCGCGCTCCAGCCAGCGGCCGATCACAACCTTCTGCTGGTTGCCACCGGACAACTCTGAAACCAGTTGTGTCGGACTCGAACTACGAATGCGCATGGCGTCGATCTGACGCTGCGCCAAAGCGATCTCGTCGCCATTGTTGACGACACCGCCACTGGAGATTTCCGGCATGTTGCCCAGTGCGATGTTGGCGCTGATCGATTGACTCAGCAGCAGGCCTTCACCCTTGCGGTCTTCGGTAATCAACGCGATACCGTTGCGCACCGCATCGACCGGCGAGCGCACACTGACCACTTTGGCCGGGGAGCCGAGCGCGATGGTGCCGCTGTCGGCAACGTCCGCACCAAAAATCAGTCGCAGCAGTTCTGTGCGCCCTGCCCCGATCAATCCGGAAATCCCGAAGATCTCGCCGGCACGGACTTCGAATGAAACATCGCGCACTTTGTCAGAGCGATTCAAACCCGTGACAGTCAGCGCCGGGGCGCCGATATTGCGCGGGCCCATGTCGATGTGCTCGCCCAGTTCACGACCGACCATCAGCGTAACCAGTTGCTCGCTGTTGTAATTGGCCATCGGCTCGACACAGACCAGATTGCCGTCACGCAGCACGGCAATGCGCTGTGCGACACGGGCCAGCTCTTCGAGACGGTGGGAAATGTAAATGATTGAAACGCCGCGCGCCTGCAACCGGGTGATCTGCTCGAACAGCATTTCGACTTCACGTGCGGTCAGCATCGCGGTCGGCTCATCGAGAATCAGCACATGGCAATCGCCAATCAGGTTACGGGCGATTTCAACCATCTGCTGATGCCCGATCCCCAGCTCGCCGACCAGCGTATCCGGATCAATCGCGTCGAGACCGACTTGCGCCATGGCTTCGATCGCCGCTTTGCGCAGTTGTTTGCGGCTGATCCAGCCGCCGTTGCTTGGCAGGTTGTCGAGAAACAGGTTTTCCGCGACCGACAATGTCGGCAACAGATTGAGTTCTTGCATGACCATACGCACGCCGAGTTCTTCAGCCTGGGTGCGGCTGCCCGGACGGTAGTCCTTGCCGTGGAATTGCATCTGGCCGGTGGTCGGCGTGACCAGTCCGCCAATGATTTTCGACAGGGTACTTTTGCCGGCACCATTCTCGCCGGTCAGCGCCAGCACTTCACCGCGCATCAGCGTCAGATCGATGCCGGTGAGCACCGGTTGCGCATAGGTCTTACCGATACCGCTGACCGAGAGGACAGCGTTCGGGGCGGAAACTGACATAAAAACTCTCCATGCGCTCGCCCGGACGGACGAGCGCCGTTGTGTCGCCAGAAGACTTACTTGGTGACCAGCTCGACCGGTGTTTCGATCACGCCGTTGGCGCCGCTGTCGACTTTCTCGCCCTTGATGATTTTCAGCGCGGTTTCGATGCCGAACACTGCCTGCTTGGCAGCGAACTGGTCAGCCGTGGCCAACACGCGGCCATCCTTCAACATTGGCTTGATAGCGTTGATGTTGTCGTAACCGACCACCTGAACCTGACCGGCCTTGCCAGCGGCACGTACTGCGGAAACGGCGCCGACGGCCATGCTGTCGTTACCGGCCAGCAGTGCTTTGACGTCCGGGTATTCGCTGAGGATCGAAGCGGCAACCTTGTTGCCCTTGTCGATTTCCCAGTCACCTGATTGCAGGGAAACGATCTTGATCTGTGCGGCGTCCATCGCATCCTTGAAGCCAGCGGTACGTTGCTGAGCGTTGGTCGTGGTGGACACACCTTCAATGATGCCGACTTCGTCACCAGCCTTAAGCTGCTTGGCCAGGTATTCGCCGACCAGACGGGCGCCTTTGCGATTGTCCGGACCTACGAAGGGCACGCTGATGTTTTTGCTTTTGACGATGGCCGGATCAAGTTGGTTGTCGATGTTGATCACGGTGATACCAGCATCGACGGCTTTCTTGATCACCGGCACCATGGCCTTGGAATCAGAAGGCGCGATCACCAGTGCATTGACCTTGGCCAGGATCATTTGCTCGACGATGCGGGTCTGGCCAGCAGTGTCGGTTTCATCCTTGATGCCATTGGAGATCAGGTCGAAATCGGCGGAGTGTTCTTTCTGGTACGCCTTGGCGCCATCTTCCATGGTCAGGAAGAATTCGTTGGCCAGAGACTTCATGACCAGCGCGACTTTAGGTTTTTCGGCGGATTCGGCGAATGCCGAGGAGACAGGTAGTGCGGCGGCTGTGGCAGCCAGCATAGCGACAGCAAGAAGACGTCCAGCGAATGGCAGCTTCATGGGTTCACTCCGATCTTATGATTATTGTGAGCAACGCTTGCGCTGGCGTAAGCTACTTCGCTTTCCCCATGGCCATAAGGCGCCGGGAAAGCCGCGCAAACGTTTGCGTAGACCGAACTATGCGAATCCCGCCGTCATTTGTCAACAATCAGAAATCGGTATTGATTAAAGGACGAATCCGCTGCTTCGCCCTTCAATGCTCAGGCCGTGGTGTTGACCACGTTGCCGCTGGTGGAGCCCTGGGACATTTCCTTGAGCAACGCCGCCGCGACCTCCATGAGTGCGCCGCTGGTCTGCGCGATCTGACCCTGAATGGACATCACCGCCTGCGACTTGGCCTCAGGCGTCGGATAGCTCGCAGCCTGAGCCGCCGCCAGTTGCTGTTGCTGCTCCTGCAGTTGCTTCTGCAACTCTTTCATCCGCTTGAGCAGCATTTTCACGGTGACATTGAGACTGTCGCCGCTGTCCGCGCTATCGGCCTGGCTGGCTTCTTGCGCAGGGCCGCCAGTCCTGACTTGTTTGCTCGGTTCTTTTTCAACGCCCAGCGCCTCGTCGGAAGCGTCCGCCTCTGCCTGGTTCATCGCATTGATCGTCGCTGCGGTTTTACCGCCGATGGTGACTGTACCCGGGTTTGAAAAACCGATCGTCAGTGACATGTGAACTCCCTAAAAAAGCGTTTCCCAGAACAACCATCGGCCTCAAGGCCGATTTCTTTAGTAGAGAATCCCGAGCCGGCAACCGGTTTCATTCGAAAGAAGCCGTAGTCCCTTTCGGTGAACCGAACGCGAAAGCCTCCATTGTTCGGAAACCCGGATAAACGCTTCGCCCCACCATTTGCAAATCCATAAAATATTGATGTAAATCATCAAGTTAAACATTTCTCTAAAGCAAAGTAGGGCTGGTACAGATCCTGCTCCCTAGCCTGCACCCCGAGCATTCAGATCGGCTTGGGGCGCATCTAGATGAACCTGCATCAGCACCGTCTCACTACTAGAGAGAAAAATAATGAAATCTGCTTTCAACACTTTGGTTCCGGGCGCTTTGGCCCTTCTCCTACTCCTGCCCACCGCCCTTCAGGCGAAAGAGGTCGAAACCCAGACCAAGCTCGCTAACGTCGTAGTCCTTGCCACCGGCGGCACCATCGCCGGCGCCGGCGCGAGCGCCGCCAACAGCGCCACCTATCAAGCGGCGAAGGTTGGCGTCGAACAATTGATCGCCGGCATTCCCGAGCTGAGCAAACTGGCAAACGTGCGTGGCGAACAAGTCATGCAGATTGCTTCGGAAAGCATCACCAACGAAAACCTGCTGCAACTGGGTCGTCGCGTGGCCGAACTGGCCGATAGCAAAGACGTCGATGGCATCGTCATCACCCACGGCACCGACACCCTGGAAGAAACCGCTTACTTCCTCAACCTGGTAGAAAAAACCGACAAGCCAATCATCGTCGTCGGCTCAATGCGTCCGGGCACCGCGATGTCCGCCGATGGCATGCTCAACCTGTACAACGCCGTGGCCGTGGCCAGCAGCAAAGAAGCGCAAGGCAAAGGCGTACTGGTGACCATGAACGATGAAATCCAGTCCGGTCGTGACGTCAGCAAGATGATCAACATCAAGACCGAAGCGTTCAAAAGCGCCTGGGGCCCACTGGGCATGGTGGTTGAAGGCAAATCCTACTGGTTCCGCTTGCCAGCCAAGCGTCACACCATGGATTCGGAATTCGATATCAAAAATATCAAGAGCCTGCCTGACGTAGAAATCGCTTATTCCTACGGCAACGTCAGCGATACTGCCTACAAGGCTCTCGCACAATCCGGTGCCAAGGCGATCATCCATGCCGGTACCGGTAACGGCTCGGTCTCCTCCCGCGTTGTTCCAGCCCTGCAAGCGCTGCGCAAGGATGGCGTGCAAATCATTCGTTCGTCCCACGTCAACGCTGGCGGCTTCGTTCTGCGTAACGCTGAACAGCCAGACGACAAATACGACTGGGTTGTCGCTCACGACCTGAACCCGCAGAAAGCCCGCATCCTGGCAATGGTCGCCCTGACCAAAACCAATGACAGCAAAGAGCTGCAACGGATGTTCTGGGAATACTGATGGACTTTCGCCCGGTCAATTCTTGATTGGGCACCCTGCACCACTCGCCTGACGGGTGGGTGGTGCAACGCTCACAAAGCTCTCGCACTTTTCCTACAAAAAACTCGACACGACCTACACCAAATCCGGAAAACCGCTGTCAGAGGATTTTCTTGAATTTTAAGCAGTTGCGAAAATGCTTACAGTTAAATACTGTATGCACGTACAGCTTAATAAGGATAACCTCGTGGCCACCTCCCCTGATGCTCCTGACGCTTACGAACGCATAGGCATGCGCGTTCAGAAAATCATCAATTCCCCCACCGCACAGAAAGCCAAAGCCGCACTGATCTTTCGTCTTCCGGACGAGCCGATGGACGAGTGGGAGCGCCTGCTTGAGGAAATCGACGAGAACGACAACGTCACCCTCGCTTATCGCGACGACGGTGGCGTGCAGATTTTTTGGGTTGTGCCGAAGGAAGATTGATTCAATGAGTGTCCGCTGTTTTGCTCTGCTGTTGCTGTTCATCGCCATGGGTGCCCAGGCTGGCGCACCCCGCACATTTACCGAAGCCAAGAAGGTCGCCTGGAAGCTGTATGCACCGCAGTCCACAGAGTTCTATTGCGGGTGCAAGTACACTGGCAACAAAGTTGATCTGAAGGCGTGCGGTTACGTACCGCGCAAGAATGCCAAGCGTGCGTCACGTATTGAATGGGAACACATTGTGCCGGCCTGGCAGTTCGGCCATCAGCGTCAGTGCTGGCAGGAAGGCGGCCGCAAGAACTGCACCCGATACGACCCAAGCTATCAGAAGGCCGAAGCCGATCTGCATAACCTGGTGCCGAGCATCGGCGAGGTCAATGGCGATCGCAGCAATTTCAGCTACGGCTGGCTGCCAGTGCAATCCGGGCAATACGGTTCGTGCCTGACCCAGGTCGACTTCAAGGCGAAGAAGGTCATGCCCCGCCCGTCGATTCGCGGCATGATTGCCCGCACGTACTTCTACATGAGCAAGCAGTACGGCTTGCGCCTGTCAAAACAGGATCGACAATTGTATGAGGCATGGGACAAGACTTACCCGGTGCAGGACTGGGAGCGTCAGCGTAATCAGAGCGTGGCGTGCGTGATGGGGCGAGGCAACGAGTTTGTCGGCCCGGTGAACATGAAAGCCTGCGGCTGATTGCAGTGCAGACAAAAAAGGCCTCGAACGCGATGTTCGAGGCCTTTTCATTTACGCTTGATTAGCCGCTTTATTGTATCGCCAGCAGCCCATCAAATTGAGTGACTCACGAGGTATGCCACGCTCTTTGATCAGGTATCTGCGCAATCTTCATGACGGCTGCCGACTCCCCGGCAATCCAGCCGTAAAAACCCTCAGTGGCGGTGTCGGCGATTTCCCAGAAAGTGTCCTTTCCCATATCGACGTCAGCCAATTCAATCGCTTGCCCCACCGCTGCCATATCAACTGGCAAAGTCACCGCCCATTCGTTTACGGCGTGAGCGGATGCTCGACCAGCACCGACTCAACGTTCTGCTTCTTGGCCTTCACCAACGCCGCATCCACTTGCACCTTACGTGCTTCAGCTTCAGCCTGAGAGTTGAACGGACCAATCAGAATTCGCGTTTTTCCGCTGCCGTCCTTGATCACCGTAGGCACGAAGGCGTGCTCGATCAGCCAGCCACTCAGGTCGCTGACAGCCTGTGGCGTTTCGCCGCGCACTTCTAGATCCCATTGTGGTGCTGCAGCCGCCGCCGGCGCGGTTACTGCAGCCGATTGTGGTTTTGGCGCCTCTACATTCTTGCCTTCACCACACCCTGCCAATACCAGTGCCGCGACTACCCAAACCAATTTGCGCACAACGCTTTCCTCGAAATTCTCAAAGCCGCGATCTTATCATTCATAAATACTTCGCGAGCCCCGCAAAATGGGCACAAAACAACGAGATTGATGCTTGCAGCCTCTGTATAGTTACGCCCTGGGAATTAATGCCGCTTCTGCGCGTCAGAAAGAGGCACCCAAACCGTGAGACTTCGCACTAATCTATACGTACACCGACCTCTGCACTGTCTGAATCAGGTGCCCTACAAAGCAATCAAGGAGAAGACCATGCTGATACTCACCCGCAAAGTCGGTGAAAGCATAAACATTGGTGATGACATTACGATCACCATTCTGGGCGTAAGCGGCCAACAGGTCCGCATTGGTATCAACGCTCCGAAAAACGTTGCCGTGCACCGTGAGGAGATTTACCAGCGCATTCAGGCTGGCCTGACCGCCCCGGACAAGCCACAAACTCCCTGAGCCAGATCGCAGTCAGTAGCCAGTCCGTTTACCTTGTGGAATGACTGGCTAGAGATTCACGCGCCGTATTGCCATCCGCTCCCCACTCTGTTGGGCACGGCGCCTGACACGCAAAACCCGACTCCCCTTCCTACCTCTCCCCGCATGCTCTTGCTGCCCGATACTACCTGCCATCCCCGAGGCTGGCTGTCGGACATTTCCGATAGAGCGCAGAGAATTCGCCCTCTAACCGAATGTCACACCACGTGCCATGCCTGTGGCCGCAATCACCATCAGCACCAGCAACAACGCCTCGACATGACTGATTCGTGCGTACAGCTTCGCGCGCCCGGTATCGATTGCTGCGCCGCGTGCGGAAGCGATCCGCCACTTGACCAACGCGATCATCGGGGCGAGTTCTACAATCAGGATCAGCACGAACAGCGTCATCTTCAGATGAAACAGTGGCTGATCAAGATAATAGTCAGTGCCCTTTTCAAAGCCTCCAAAAGCCCGCATCCCGCCTGTCACCAGCAGAACCAATGCAGAGATGCCCCATAGGTTATCGGCCTGCAAAACGCGCCGGGCCTCGCCTGAACCGGCAGCAAGGCGATTAAACGCCGTGCCACGCGTCAGCACCGCCCAAAAACCCAAGGCAAATGCCAGCAGATGAACAGCTGCAAGAAACCAATGAACCAGCATCGATACCCCCTCATTGCAGAGTTGAAAATCGGCCAGTCAGTAGTAGTTGAAAAAACAAGGATCTGCCTGCGGGGTGTCACCAGGCTTTCAGGAAAGATCGAAAGGAGAAATTTCAGCCAGTTGAGGCAAATCGCAGGCAAAAAAAATCCCAAGCAGCTGATGGAAGCTTGGGATTTAAAAATGCATAAACCGTGGTGGTGAACGCGGGACGAATGTTACTTAATCCCACGAACAGTAACAACATTTTTTTGATAACTGGCTGGTTAGTAACACTCGTAACCTGTTCAATATCCACACTTTTTCAAAGGGCGCTGGCGACGAACGGTGAATCGTCAACCAACTGCCTGACCCGACGACGCAGAAATTCGATCATAGGTGGGAGGCACGACGAAGACTTGCGCACGCCATTCAGCAAGGCCCGCTAAACGGTGAAGCACGACTCGCAGTGGATCAACAGGCCTCGCATGGAATTTCGAATGCCCTGAGATCGACTAAACGCGGAGTCCAGCTAGCGCCCTGAGGAGGGTTTTGAAAATCGCAGACAACAAAAAAGGGCCCACCTTTCGGTGAGCCCTTCTAGACCGCCCAGCAGAGCGGATTTTGTTTGGTAGGCGCGATTGGACTCGAACCAACGACCCCCACCATGTCAAGGTGGTGCTCTAACCAACTGAGCTACGTGCCTGCTGTGAGGCGGCATTCTACGGAATTCCGGAGGGGTGTCAACACCTTTTTTTCACCTAACCCTATGAATATGCAAAATATTTAATTTCGGCTCGCCGACGCAGATTTTCCGGTGGCTGGCGGAGGTTTTTCAACTCGGGTAGGATCGACGCACTCGTAAAATATATTAAACAGAGGCTACAGGATGGCGAACACCCCTTACCCAGAGTCTTATTACGCTACGTCGGCCAATGCCGTACCGCCCCGCCCTGCCTTGCAGGATGATGTGGAGACGGACGTCTGTGTGATCGGCGCCGGGTATACCGGATTGTCCTCAGCGCTGTTCCTGTTGGAGAACGGTTTTCGCGTCACCGTGCTGGAGGCGGCCAAGGTCGGGTTCGGCGCCTCCGGGCGTAATGGCGGGCAGATCGTTAACAGTTATAGCCGTGACATTGATGTGATCGAACGCAGCGTCGGGCCGAAGCAGGCGCAACTGCTCGGGCAGATGGCATTCGAAGGTGGCCGGATCATTCGCGAGCGCGTGGCCAAGTACAACATTCAATGCGACCTGAAGGACGGCGGCGTGTTCGCCGCGCTGACGGCCAAACAGATGGGCCACCTGGAATCGCAGAAGCGCCTCTGGGAGCGCTTCGGTCATACGCAACTGGAACTGCTCGATCAACGCCGCATTCGCGAAGTGGTTGCGTGCGATCAGTACGTCGGTGGCATGCTCGACATGAGCGGTGGGCACATCCACCCGCTGAACCTTGCGCTGGGCGAAGCGGCGGCAGTCGAGTCTCTCGGCGGCACGATCCACGAACAATCACCCGCCGTGCGCATCGAGCGCGGCGCGAACCCAGTTGTACACACGCCCCAGGGCAAGGTCAGGGCCAAATTCATCATCGTCGCGGGCAATGCCTACCTCGGTAATCTGGTGCCGGAGCTTGCGGCCAAGTCGATGCCGTGCGGCACGCAAGTCATCACCACCGAGCCACTAGGTGATGAGCTGGCGAAAGCGCTGCTGCCGCAGGACTACTGCGTCGAAGACTGCAATTACCTGCTCGACTACTACCGCCTCACGGGCGACAAACGCCTGATCTTCGGCGGCGGCGTGGTGTATGGCGCGCGCGATCCGGCGAACATCGAAGCAATCATCCGCCCGAAAATGCTCAAGGCCTTCCCGCAGCTCAAGGATGTGAAGATTGACTACGCCTGGACCGGAAACTTCCTGCTGACCCTGTCGCGCTTGCCTCAGGTTGGACGCCTGGGCGACAACATCTATTACTCGCAAGGCTGCAGCGGCCATGGCGTGACATACACGCATTTGGCAGGCAAGGTCCTCGCCGAAGCGTTGCGCGGCCAGGCCGAGCGTTTTGATGCGTTTGCCGATTTGCCGCACTATCCGTTCCCCGGCGGACAACTGTTGCGCACGCCGTTTGCCGCACTGGGTGCGTGGTATTACGGGCTACGCGATAAATTCGGGATGTAAAAAAGGGCCGCTGATCGCGGCCCTATTTATTGAACTCAGCACTCAGAGCTGATCCCGAGCAATCCCGCTACGGATCCGCAGGATATCCGCCAGCACCGCCAAGGCAATTTCCGCTGGCGTCTTGCTGCCGAGGTTAAGGCCAATCGGCGCATGAATCCGCGCCAACTCCGCCTCGCCCAAGCCGCCAATCCGACGCAAACGCTCGAAGCGCTTCTGTGACGTCTGCAGCGAGCCCATCACGCCAATGTAGAACGCTTCGGTGCGCACCGCCTCCATCATCGCCAGGTCATCGATACGCGGATCGTGAGTGAGCGCTACGACCGCCGTGTCACGATGACAGCCACCGTCAGCAATAAACACCGACGGCAACTGCCGACGAATCTCCACACCATCCAGCACCACGCCTTCAAGCACCTCGTCGCGCGGATCGCAGAGAATCACCTCAAAACCCAATCCAACGGCAAACTCGGCACACGCTTGCGCCACACTGGAATACCCGGCGAGCAACAAGCGCTGCGCCGCGCCAACGCGAATGCGCACCCGATCAATCTCACGCTCAATCCGCGCACCCTGCTCGCGATCAGCGAACAGACTGCGCGCACCGCTGGCCAGATCGACCTCGCGAATCAAACGGCGCTGACCGAGCAGCGCCGACTCCAATTCACGCAGATGCGCCTGCACCTCGCAGTCGGCGTCAAATTTCTCTACCAATACATCAAGGATGCCACCGCAGGGCAGACTGACCCGCGAGCGCGGATCGTCGCCTTCGCCGTAACGCACGACATTGACCGCATCGAGAAACGCACCTTCGGCGACGCGCTCGAGAAAATCCTCCTCCACGCAGCCGCCGGACAGCGAACCGATCCACTGTCCGCTGTCATTCACTGCCAGCAGCGAACCCGGCGCACGCGGTGCCGAGCCGTAAGTGGTCAGCACAGTGCAGAGCCAGATGCGCTGCCCCGCCACCGACCACTCCAGCGCTCGCCGCACCACTTGTAGATCGAGATGCTGCATGTCAGTGCGCCTTGTGCTCGATGGACGGTGCGTCGGCTTGCAGCTTCTGCACTTCACTCACCGCCAACTCAGCGGATTGACCACCCCAACCTTGACGCAGGTAGTTGAGCAGATCAGTCAGTTGCTCAGGACTGAGCTTGCCAGCGAAGCCCGGCATCGGTTGCATGTGCTCGAACCCGGAAAACTTCTGCTCGCCGATACCATCCTCGATCACGCGCAACAGGTTGCGTGGGTCTTCCAGACGCAACGTGGTATTACCGCGCATGGCCACCGCGATATGCGGCTTGCCTTCGCCACCGACCGCATGGCAACCGGCGCAGACGTTCAGGTATTCCTGCTGGCCGCGCTGGGCGCTGGCGCTGAGTTTCTCGACTGGCACTTCAACGAGGGCTTTGGCTGCCGGCGGTTTGTCGCCGAGCAGGAACGTCGCCATGGCCGCCAGATCGGCATCGCTCAGGCCTTGAGTGCTGTTGTGGAACACCGGGAACATCTCGTTGAACATCGTCCCTTGCGCACTCATGCCGTGCTTGAGGAACGTGCCGAGGTCCTGCTCGTTCCAGCCGCGAGCGGCCAGATCGGTGGCCAGCAGGCTCGGCGCCAGATAACCATTGAGGATGCCGCCAGTCAGACGCTTGTCCAGCTGCATTGCGCCCGGGAGGCCACGCGGCGTGTGGCATTCGCCGCAATGACCGAGCACTTCGACCATGTACTGGCCGCGCTTCCAGGCTTCGCTTTTGCCTTCGGCCGGCTCCAGTTTCAGGGCTTTGCCGTACATCATGTTCCAGCCGATCAGGCCCGGACGCACGTTAAACGGGAAGCTCAGGCTGGTGACCGGGGCTGCACGCTCGATCGGCTCGATGGTTTTCAGATACGTATGAATCGCATCCGAGTCTTCACGCGGCATCAGGTGATACGAGGTATACGGCATCGCCGGATACAAATTCGCGCCATCGCGACGCTTGCCTTCAGTCAGCGCCGCGAAGAACTCATCATCGTTGTACAAACCGATGCCGTGCTCTTTGCTCGGGGTAATGTTGGTGCCGTAGATCGTGCCGAACGGCGAGACGATCGGCAGGCCGCCGGCAAACGGCGCGCCGCCCGGTGCAGTGTGGCAAGCCATGCAGTCAGCGGCGCGGGCGAGGTATTCGCCGCGCTTGACCTGGTCATCGGCGTGGGCAAACAACAGCGGCGCAGCAAGGCCGACCGCCAAGGTCAGGCGGGTCAGTAAAAGCTTCATGCTTAACCCTCCTTGACCAGGCCGAGATCGGTCAGCACGTTGCGGGTGGCGTTGTAGTAACGCACGTACCCGGTGCAACGGCAGACGTGATGGCCGAGGCTGTCCTCGATGACTTGTTCGAGCTTGCTTTGCACGGTCGGCTGGCGCTGCAGCTTCTCGACCAGCACGGTCGCGGCGTTGACGAAGCCTGGTGCGCAGTAGCTGCACTGGAAGGCGAACTCGTCGACGAAGCGTTGCTGGATTGGATTCAGCTCGGTGACCTGACCGCTCTCGTCACGCTTGGCGTGAGATTCGATGGTGCGGACTTTCTTGCCTTCGAAGTAGTGCGCACCAGTGATGCAGGTGCGTACTTCTTCACTGGTCCCGTCCGGGTTATCGACGATCACCACGCAGGCGTGGCAGATGCCCTGGCCGCAGCCCAGGCGCGAACCGGTGAGGTTCTTGTATTCGTGCAGGTAGTCGATCATCGGCAGGTCATCAGGGATGTCCACCGGGCCGACGGATTGACCATTGAGGGTCAGTTGAAGCGGACGGTTAGCCATTGAGGGCCTCCTTGATGCGCGCAGCAGTGATTGGCAGATCGCGAACACGTTTACCGATGGCGTGCGCCACGGCGTTACCGATGGCACCGACGATCGGGATCATCACCACTTCGGCGATGCCTTTGGACGGATCACTTGGCGACAGCGCCGGCAGAATCTCCGACGTCTGTTTCCATACGGCAACGTGACGCGCCATCGGCAAACGGTAACGGTTGAAGTTCCAGTCACCCTCCCCCGGCCCACCTTCATACAGCGGCATTTCTTCCATCAAGGCGTGGCCGATGCCCATGGCGATACCACCTTCGAGCTGGCCCTTGACCAGTTCCTCGACCAGCACCCGACCGCACTCGACCCACGAATGGTGGTTGAGCACTTCGACTTCCGCCGAGCCTTTGTTGACCTTCAGTTCGACCAGTGTCGCGACCGGGCTGTAGTAAGTCACGGCAGCGTTGTTCAACTGGACAACCGGGTAATTGATGTTCTGGCGATCCAACAGGTGGAAACCAGCGGTGTTCATCAGCGCCTTCTTCGCCTTCGGCGCGCCATCGCCATATTTCACCGCCAGACCGTCGAGCGGCAGACGCTCGCGCACGCCGTCGATGCTGTATTCGGCCTCGGCCCAGCTCCAGCGGTTGAATGCGTGAACGGTGGCGCCGGTCACCAGACCACGCTCATGAGCGTGTTTGGCCAGTTCTTCGAAGCTCAACGGTTGCATGCCGTTGGCTGTGAGTTTGCCGTCGACCCAATGCGCATCTTCGCGACGCACGACGTAAGGGTTGGCTTGGCCGCCATAGGGGCCCTGACGCCAGATTTCCATGGCCGCCGGCCACAGACCGTTATTGAACAGCACGCGTGCCGCTTCACGGGTGGCGTGACTGAAGTAGTACGCCGAGTTGGTCGCCGACGAGGCCGAAGCCAGTTTGCCGACCCAGCGCGGGTTGCGCAGCAGGCTGTCCTGCTCGGCCTGACTCATGATGTAAGGGTTGCCGCTGGTGATCAGCTGCATTTCCTTCCATTCGGTTTCGCCGGTCTTCACTTCGTGCGCCGGGCTACCGAGGAAATCGGCCACCACCAGCGCCTGCGAGGTAGACATGCCAGTGCCGATCTCAATGCCGATATGACGCAGAGTGATGCGACCGTCAGCAGTGAATTCGATGCTGGCCATCGGCGCTTCGGAACCGGTGCCGAAGTCTTTCTGGCAAATGGCAAAACCAACGCCGTACCAGTTGTCCGGGTCGGCCGCTTCGCGCTGTTTCTTGATCGCGTCGCGGTTTTTCCAGACTTCGTGCACCGCGGCCTTGTCGAGAATTTCATGCAGGCGCAAGGCACCGGCCGGGATCGCGCCTTGCGTGTTTTTCATACCGGAACGCAGGGCGTTCTTGCGACGCAGGTCGATCGCATCGACACCGAGACGGTTGGCGATTTCATCGACCATCATCTCGGTTGCCGCCATGCTTTGCAGGGTGCCGTAACCGCGCATCGAACCGGCCTCAACGCCACGCGAGTGGTAGGCGGTGACTTGCAGATCGTTCTGCGGCATGTAGTAGATCGACTGCGCGGCCGTGGCGCCAACCGCGGCTACCGATGGGCTGTAGTTGATCCGGCCGCCACCGTCGACGCTCATTTCCGCGCGGAAAATCTTGAAGCTGTAGTCGTTCTTGTCCACGGCCAATTGATAGCGGATGTCGAACGGGTGGCGCTTGATGCCACTCTGGAATTGTTCGTAGCGGTCGTTGGCCAGACGCACTGGCACGCCGGCGCCGTACAGCGCAGCAAGGGCTGCGTAGTAGACGAAGATGTTGTGGTCTTTGGATCCGTAACCGACGGTGTAACCCGGGTGCATGTTCAGGTTGTCGAGGCCAAAGCGCGACGGCGCGATCATTTTCGCGGTTTCGGTCGCTGCCTCCAGCGGGCACTGGGTGGCCACGACGAAATGCAGGGTTTTGGTTTTCGGGTCGTACCAGCCGTTGCCGTTGTCCGGCTCCATGGCGGCCGGCTCAATCGACGGGGTCTTGTAGCGCTCGTCGAACACCAGCCAGTTGTCCGACGGCGTGTCGATCTCTTGCTTCATGCGGTCGGCGTAGAACAAGCCGCGCTCGGTCAGATTGCCGTGCAGGTTCGGCTGGGAATTCCACACCGGACGACGGTTCTTCAGCATCGGGAACAGGATCGAGTCTTTGAGGCTGGCGAATTCGTCTTCGTCGGCCGAGGTCGCGCCGCCGACGCGCACGTAGCGGAAGCTGCCGTAGGGGTCGCCTTCGTAGAACGGCACTTTGGCACCGTAACGAATCGCTTTGTCATTGAATTTGAGTTTGTTCTTCGCCTGACGGAAACGCTCGAAGTCGTTCCAGATCAGGATTGCCACCGGGTGACCGATGAACATCGGCACTTTGCCTTCTGGCAGCAGTGGATCCGGCGCGTGCTCTTCGGGGAAGACGATACCGTCCTTGTCCAGATCAGCGGCGGTGACAATGCGGTCAGGCTGCAAGTCAGCGCCAAGCCACGACAGGTCGTAGCCGTCGTAGATGCGGTCAGCCTTGATGGTTTTCAGCAGCATGGCGTGGCCTTGCTGCTCGGGCCAGCCCGGCATGTCCTTGGAACGGATGTCGCGGGCAAAGACTTTGCTGCCGCAGACCTTGGACAGTGCGTCGTTACGCTGACGCGCCTTGCCGTTGCTGCCGAGCCACTTCTCGGACGGCACGGTGACAGTGTTTTCCATCAAGGCAGCCAGCGCCTGACTGCTGAGCGGCGTGAGCGTGACGCTCACACCCGCCACCAGCCCGCCCTGGAGAAACGAGCGCCGGGATATTTCACGGTTGGACATGGATCATCCTCTGGGCGGTTATGTGTCCGCCCTTCTGGTTATCTACTGGGGAATCTCGAGTCTTGCAGAAGCCTTTCTTGGCTAAACGAAAGGCGTGATGACAGTGCAAAGCTGACCGAAAGGTTAACTTTAAAGGTTTCTGCGCTCGCAGCAAACAACCAGTTACAAAAATTTGACTAAAGGATCAGAAAATCAATGCGACGTGGCACCGCAGGAGCTCGTTGAACATACCATCGACCCATGTGGGAGCGAGCCTGCTCGCGAAGGCGTAGTGTCAGTCAGCGCATTTTTTTGCTGATACACCGCATTCGCGAGCAGGCTCGCTCCCACATGGGGATTTGTGTCGAATTCAGAATCAGGGGGAAGGAGCAGAGGGAAAAGCCAAATTTCAGACACAAAAAACCCCGGTCTTTCGACCAGGGTCTTTGCTATCGATTCCGAATCAGCCAACGGCTGTTTTCGGTGCTTCAAGGCGTTCAGTGGTCCTTGGAGCAGATATGGCGCAGCGGACGGGACTCGAACCCGCGACCCCCGGCGTGACAGGCCGGTATTCTAACCGACTGAACTACCGCTGCGTATCGCTTTGAGCTTGCGCTCAAGTAACTCGTGTTGACTGCAAGCTTCGGTGCTTTGCAATCGCGAACCAGACAAGTCTGATTCGTAAAATATGGCGCAGCGGACGGGACTCGAACCCGCGACCCCCGGCGTGACAGGCCGGTATTCTAACCGACTGAACTACCGCTGCGCGTCGGTGCAGGCACTTTCAGCCTACGCTCTTGCTTACGCAAGTTTCTCGGGGAGTGGTGGGTGATGACGGGATCGAACCGCCGACATTCTGCTTGTAAGGCAGACGCTCTCCCAGCTGAGCTAATCACCCGTTTGCATCTCCGAGGCCGCGAAATTTACGCAGGTAGCGAACCTAAGTCAATAGCAGGATTGAAGTTTTTCTAAAAAAGACGAAATTGCTTCAATCCTGCAAAACCGCTTTCGCGGGCAAACCCGCTCCCACAGGGGTATGCATTCCAAATGTGGGAGCGAGCCTGCTCGCGAAGGCGTCAGTTGATTCAACACAAATTCAGGAGAACAAGACGACCTACTCGCTGTAGATCATCTTTTTCGTCATACCACCATCGACCACGAATTCCTGCCCGGTGACAAACCCGGCATTCCTCGACAGCAACCACGCGACCATGGCCGCGACATCCTCGACCGTCCCTACCCTGCCCGCCGGATGCTGAGCATGATCGGCATCGGCCAGCGGCTCTGCTCGGCGTGCAGAAGGATCGCGTGCATCGATCCAGCCCGGACTGACGGCGTTAACACGAATCTCCGGCCCCAGACTGATCGCCAACGCATGCGTGAGCGCCAGCAAACCGCCCTTGCTCGCCGCATAAGCCTCGGTATCAGGCTCTGATTGCCCGGCACGGGTCGACGCCAGGTTGACGATCGAACCGTTGTGCGCACGCAGATACGGCGCACAGTGCTTGGCCAACAGCATCGGCCCACTGAGATTCACCGCCAGCACCCGATTCCAGTAAGCCAGATCTAGGCTTTCCAGTGTGATGTTGTGCGGATCAGCGACCGCCGCGTTGCACACCAGTGCATCGAGACGACCAAACTGACCCAGCACTTCAGCCACGCCGAGCGCCACCTGACTTTCCTCGGCAACGTCCATGGCAATAAACCAGGCGTTTTCACCCAGCACTTTCGCCACTTTTGAACCGCGCGCCCGATCCAGGTCGGTCAACACGACTTGCCAGCCCTCGCTGATCAGCCAGGCAGCGATGCCCAGACCGATACCGCGCGCAGCACCCGTGACCAGCGCAACGCGGCCATGGGTACCTGCTGTCGGCGTAGACAACTCGATCACAACGCGGCCAGACCGCGCGCCAGGTCGGCTTGCAGGTCAGCGACGTCTTCCAGACCGACCGCGATGCGAATCAGGCTGTCACGGATGCCCGCCGCTTCACGCTCTTGCGGCGCCAGACGGCCGTGAGAGGTGGTGCTTGGGTGCGTGATCGTGGTCTTGCTGTCGCCGAGGTTGGCGGTAATCGAAATCAGCCGGGTCGCATCGATGAAGCGCCAAGCGCCCTCTTTGCCACCTTTGACTTCAAAGCTCACTACCGCACCGAAGCCCTTCTGCTGACGCTGGGCCAATTCGTGCTGCGGATGGCTCTTGAGACCGGCGTAATGCACCTTCTCAATGCCGTCCTGCTGCTCCAGCCACTCGGCAAGCGCCTGAGCATTCGCGCAGTGCGCCTTCATCCGCAGGTTCAGGGTTTCCAGACCTTTGAGGAAGATCCACGCGTTGAACGGACTCAAGGTCGGCCCGGCAGTGCGCAGGAAGCCGACGACTTCTTTCATCTGCTCACTGCGACCGGCCACCACACCGCCCATGCAACGGCCCTGGCCATCGATGAACTTGGTCGCCGAGTGCACGACAATGTCTGCGCCCATTTTCAGCGGCTGCTGCAACGCTGGCGTGCAGAAGCAGTTATCGACGACCAGCATCGCGCCTTTGGCGTGAGCGATTTCAGCCAGTGCGGTGATATCGACCAGCTCGGCCAACGGGTTGGAGGGCGACTCGACAAAGAGCAGTTTGGTGTTGGATTTGATTGCCGCATCCCAACCCGACAGGTCGGCCAAAGGCACGTAATCGACTTCCACACCGAAACGCTTGAAGTACTTCTCGAACAGGCTGATGGTCGAACCGAACACGCTGCGCGAAACCAGCACGTGATCGCCGGCGCTGCACAAGCTCATCACCACCGCCATGATGGCGGCCATGCCGGTTGCGGTCGCAACGGCTTGCTCGGCGCCTTCCAGCGCAGCAATGCGCTCCTCGAACGCGCGCACGGTCGGGTTGGTATAACGCGAGTAAACGTTACCCGGCACTTCCCCGGCGAACCGTGCGGCCGCGTCGGCAGCGGTGCGGAACACATAGCTGGAGGTGAAGAACATCGGATCACCGTGCTCGCCTTCCGGCGTACGGTGCTGACCGGCACGTACGGCCAGGGTATCGAACGCTACGCCTTCGAGGTCGCTGTCCAGCCGACCGGCATCCCATTCCTGACTCATGCTGTCACTCCTTGCCCTGTTCTCGAAAATTGAAAGTCAGATACAAAACCGGCCCCTCAGGGCCGGTGATAACTCAGTTGTTGTACAGATCGATGATCGCACTGACCGCCTGGGTCTTGACCTTCGAGGCATCGTTGCGTGCCTGCTCGATCTTATCCAGGTAAGCCTCGTCGACGTCACCGGTAACATACTTGCCGTCGAACACCGCGCAATCGAAATTCTCGATCTTGATCTTGCCGCCGCCAACCGCTTCGATCAAGTCAGGCAGGTCCTGATAGATCAGCCAGTCAGCGCCGATCAAATCCGCCACGTCCTGAGTCGAACGGTTGTGTGCGATCAGTTCGTGCGCGCTTGGCATGTCGATACCATAAACGTTCGGGAAGCGTACCGCTGGCGCTGCCGAGCAGAAGTAGACGTTTTTCGCGCCGGCTTCGCGGGCCATCTGGATGATCTGCTTGCAAGTGGTGCCGCGCACGATCGAGTCGTCGACCAGCATCACGTTCTTGCCGCGGAATTCCAGCTCGATGGCGTTAAGCTTCTGGCGAACCGACTTCTTGCGCGCCGCCTGGCCCGGCATGATGAAGGTACGACCGATGTAACGGTTCTTGACGAAACCTTCGCGGAATTTCACGCCCAAGTGGTTGGCCAGTTCCAGTGCCGCGGTACGGCTGGTGTCCGGAATTGGGATAACCACGTCGATGTCGTGCTCTGGACGCTCGCGCAGGATCTTCTCGGCGAGTTTCTCACCCATGCGCAGGCGAGCCTTGTAGACCGACACGCCGTCGATGATCGAGTCCGGACGCGCCAGGTAGACGTGTTCGAAAATGCACGGGGTCAGGGACGGATTGGTCGCGCACTGACGGGTGTGCAGCTTGCCGTCCTCAGTGATGTAGACCGCTTCGCCCGGCGCCAGGTCGCGAATCAGGGTGAAACCGAGCACGTCCAGCGAAACGCTTTCGGAGGCGATCATGTATTCAACGCCTTCGTCAGTGTGACGCTGACCGAACACGATCGGGCGAATGCCGTGCGGGTCACGGAAACCGACGATGCCGTAACCGGTCACCATGGCGACTACCGCGTAACCGCCGACGCAACGGTTGTGCACGTCGGTCACGGCGGCAAACACGTCTTCTTCGGTCGGTTGCAGCTTGCCGCGCTGGGCCAGCTCATGGGCGAACACGTTGAGCAGCACTTCCGAGTCGGAACTGGTGTTGACGTGACGCAGATCGGATTCGTAAATCTCTTTGGCCAACTGCTCAACGTTGGTCAGGTTACCGTTGTGCGCCAAAGTGATGCCGTAAGGCGAGTTGACGTAAAACGGTTGGGCTTCGGCCGAAGTCGAGCTACCCGCAGTCGGGTAACGGACGTGGCCGATCCCCATGTGACCGACCAGACGCTGCATGTGACGCTGTTGAAACACGTCACGCACCAGGCCATTGTCCTTGCGCAGGAACAACCGGCCATCATGGCTGGTCACGATACCGGCAGCGTCCTGGCCGCGGTGCTGGAGCACGGTTAGCGCGTCATACAGCGCCTGATTGACGTTCGACTTACCGACGATACCGACGATGCCACACATGCGACGCAACCCCTACTTAATGGATCTGAACTGAACAACACTCACTGAGGCGTTTTCGCCGACGGCAAGAGTTGCTCCTTGAACGGAATATCAGCGGGTACGCTGATTCCGCTGGCAAGCCACTGACTGCTCCACCCGAGAATCAGGTTTTTGGACCAATCAGCGACCAATAGAAATTTTGGTACGAGCTGTGATTCTTTCCACCACCCGTCCTGCTGTACCGGCCCCAGGCTCAACAGCCCGACCGCCACGACCACCAGCAACACGCCACGCGCAGCGCCGAAGGCCATGCCGAGGAATCGATCGGTCCCGGACAACCCGGTGACGCGAACCAACTCGCCGATAAGATAATTGATCATTGCGCCCACGATCAGTGTGGCGACAAACATGATGGCACAGCCCGCGATCACGCGAGCCGATGGGGTTTCGATGTATCCGGCGAGGTACTCGGACAATGAGCCACCGAACATCCAGGCGACGACTCCTGCGATGATCCAGGTCACCAGCGATAATGCTTCCTTGACGAAGCCGCGGCTCAAACTGATCAAAGCGGAGATGGCGATGATTGCAACGATCGCCCAGTCAACCCAGGTAAATGGCACAGTGCAGCCTACAGACGGATAAGGCGGCGCATTTTAGCAGAGCGCATGCCTCTCGGTAAGCTGCGATTGTCAGTGCATTTCAATCGAGGCGATAGTTTTTAGCCGCGCTCAGGCTGGAAGCGCACGACAAAACCCTTGAGGTTCTGCTGACGCCCCAATAGATCACGCAGACGATCAGCCTCGGCACGCTCGATCAGCGGGCCGACAAACACCCGATTCTTGCCATCGGCCGAACGAATATAGGCGTTGTAGCCTTGGCTGCGCAGGGTTTTCTGCAAGCTCTCGGCGCTGGCGCGGCTCGACAGACTGGCCAACTGCACCGACCAGCTCACCGACAGGCCATTGGCATCGACGCGGCTTTGCGTGGTGTCCGGCTTGGTCGAGGCCGCAGTGATCGGCTGAGCAGGAGCCGGAATCGGCTTGGCCACCGCCGGCGGCGCAACAGGCTTGGTGATCATGATGGGAGCCGTCGGCGTCGCTGCGACGGGCGCAGCAGACGCCGTGTCTTCGGCGACCTCTTCATCCGTTGGCACTGGCTCCTGCGGCAAGGCTTGCGGCTCGGGAACAGCCACCGTTTCCATCTGCACTTGCGGCACGACAGGCGCTTGCGGCGCGGCGGGTGCTTCGACGGTCACCTGACGTTGCTCGTCCTGACGGGAAAACAGCATCGGCAGGAAAATCACTGCCAGCGCGACCAGCACCAAAGCGCCAACCATGCGCTGCTTGTACGCTTTATCCAGCAAAGCCATTTGCCGCTTCCTCCGTGGAGCGCCGGGCCAGCCATTCAAGGGCCTCGGCGACACAATAAAATGATCCGAACAACAGAATCTCGTCGTCACTGGTGGCTACTGCGCACTGCCCTTCCAGCGCAGCGGCGACACTGTCGTAAGACGTGACCGACGCACCAAGGTTCTGCAATGCAGCGTTTAATTCAGCCACCGGACGGGCACGCGGAGAATCCAGCGGCGCCACCGCCCAATGCTCGACACTAGCATTCAATTCGCTGACAACACCATCCAGATCCTTGTCGGCCAACAGACCAAACACCGCCAGGCGCTTGCCGACCGGTAGTCGCGAGGCCAGACGACGGGCCAGATACTCGGCGGCATGCGGGTTATGCCCCACATCCAGCAACAGATTCAGGCGTTTGCCGTTCCACTCGAATGAGCGGCGATCCAGTCGCC
Source organism: Pseudomonas sp. B21-041 (assembly GCF_024748675.1). Classification (NCBI taxonomy): domain Bacteria; kingdom Pseudomonadati; phylum Pseudomonadota; class Gammaproteobacteria; order Pseudomonadales; family Pseudomonadaceae; genus Pseudomonas; species Pseudomonas sp. B21-041. The sequence continues at coordinate 2,248,747 of NZ_CP087175.1, read as the reverse complement.
CGACCACGCGAGTGTCCTGCAAGGCCGCGACAATCTGCGACGCATCCCACGGCAAACCGAGCAGCAGATACGCCTGCAACGCCAGTGCGGCGTTTTCCATCGGCAGATCGAGCAGCGGCAAGTCACGCAGCTCAACAGCCTGACCGCGCGCATCGGTGCCGCGCCATTGCCAGTGCTGATCAGTGATGCCGAGATCGAAGTCGCGCCCGCGCAGGAAGAACGGACAAGCCAGTTCACGCGCCTTGTCGAGCAACGGTTGCGGAGGATTCAGATCGCCGCACAAGGCAGGTTTGCCCTGACGGAAAATTCCGGCTTTCTCGAAAGCCACGGATTCGCGGGTGTCGCCCAGATAATCGGCGTGATCGACGCCAATGCTGGTGACCAGTGCGATATCGGCATCGACCACGTTGACCGTGTCCAGACGCCCGCCCAGCCCGACTTCCAGCACCACCGCATCAAGCCCGGCTTGCTGAAACAGCCAGAACGCCGCGAGGGTGCCCATTTCGAAGTAAGTCAGGGACGTGTCGCCGCGGCCGGCCTCGACTGCTGCAAAGGCTTCGCACAGCTGCGCGTCAGTGGCCTCGACGCCATTGAGCTGCACCCGCTCGTTGTAACGCAGCAGGTGCGGAGAATTGTAGACACCAACGCTCAGGCCCTGCGCCCGCAGCAATGAAGCCACGAAAGCGCAGGTCGAACCCTTGCCGTTGGTGCCGGTGACCGTGATCACCCGAGGCGCCGGCTGGCCCAGCCCCATGCGGGACGCTACCTGTTGCGAACGCTCCAGGCCCATGTCGATGGCCGACGGATGCAACTGCTCAAGGTAGGCGAGCCATTCGCCAAGGGTGCGCTCGGTCATAGGCCAGCAGGTACCGGTGGAACCACAATCGGCTCGATTGGCGCGGCGACGAATTTCGGCGTCGGCTTGCCAGTCATTTGTGCCAGCAGGTTACCCAGACGTGGGCGCAGTTCCTGACGGTGGATGATCATGTCGATCGCGCCGTGTTCCAGCAGGAACTCGCTGCGCTGGAAGCCTTCCGGCAGCTTCTCACGCACGGTTTGTTCGATAACGCGCGGACCAGCGAAGCCGATCAGAGCTTTCGGCTCACCAACGATCACGTCGCCAAGCATCGCCAGACTCGCGGAAACACCGCCGTAGACCGGGTCGGTCAGTACGGAGATGAACGGAATGCCTTCTTCACGCAGACGCGCCAGCACAGCCGAAGTCTTGGCCATCTGCATCAGCGAGATCAGCGCTTCCTGCATGCGCGCACCACCGGAGGCAGCGAAGCAGATCATCGGGCAGCGGTTTTCCAGCGCGTAGTTGGCGGCGCGAACGAAGCGCTCACCGACGATGGCGCCCATGGAACCGCCCATGAAGGCGAATTCAAAGGCCGAAACCACCACCGGCATGCCCAGCAAAGTACCGCTGACCGAGATCAGCGCATCTTTTTCGCCGGTCTGCTTCTGTGCAGCGGTCAGGCGATCCTTGTACTTCTTGCCGTCGCGGAATTTCAGACGGTCAACCGGCTCCAGATCGGCGCCCAGTTCGTTGCGACCTTCGGCATCGAGGAAAATGTCGATGCGCGCACGTGCGCCGATGCGCATGTGATGGTTGCATTTAGGGCAAACGTCCAGGGTCTTTTCCAGCTCTGGACGATACAACACCGCCTCGCAAGACGGGCATTTGTGCCACAGACCTTCAGGGACCGAGCTCTTCTTGACCTCGGAACGCATGATCGAAGGGATCAGTTTGTCTACTAACCAGTTGCTCATGCTTTCTTTCTCCAGTACCGGCGGCCCGAACGCTCTGGTTCGCAGCCCCGCGTATGCCCTTCAGCTAAATTCATGTGTGTGGCGATGGTTGCCGGACTGCCACGATCAGCGCGAAACATGACCTGCGTGCCATCCAGAAACCCTCAGCCGCGCCTGCTTTGTGCAAGTGCATTGATGGACGGCGGCAGACTGCCAGCCGTCACATCAATATGGCGCTTTGCGTACCGCGTTGATGAACGCGTGAATCTTTGCGTGATCCTTGATGCCCTTGCTCGCCTCTACCCCACCGCTGACGTCTACCGCGTACGGTTTCACCCGAGCCACGGCGTCTGCAACGTTCTCCGGGGTCAAACCACCCGCGAGAATCAACGGCTTGCTCAAACCTTGCGGAATCAATGACCAGTCAAAGGCCTCACCGGTTCCGCCGGGCACGCCCTCGACGTAGGTGTCGAGCAGCACGCCACTGGCACTTGGATAGGCATCAACCGCTGCCGCAATATCGTCGCCGGCCTTGACCCGCAACGCCTTGATGTACGGACGATGCCAGCCTTCGCAGTCTTCAGCGACCTCGTCACCATGGAACTGCAACAGATCCAGCGGTACGGCATCGAGGATTTCCCCCAACTCGCAGCGGCTGGCGTTGACGAACAGGCCCACGGTGGTCACGAACGGCGGCAATGCCTGAATAATCGCCCGCGCCTGCTGCACGGTTACCGCACGTGGACTCTTGGCGTAGAACACGAACCCGATCGCATCCGCCCCGGCCTCAACGGCGGCCAGCGCATCTTCTATGCGGGTAATCCCGCAGATCTTGCTGCGAACGGCTGGCATAACGAGAAAAACTCCGAGGTAAAATCCGGGAAAGTCCCGGATGGTAACAAAAGCGTTCGAGGCCGTCAGCCGTCAAGTTCGGAGAAACCCGTAAGGAAATGTGGCCCGATAAAACGCTCGGGCAACGGGAATTCGTCGTGGTACTCGACCTGCACCAGATACAGACCGTACGGATGCGCCGTAACGCCACCGGAACGGCGCTCGCGGCTTTCCAGCACTTCCTTCATCCACTCCACCGGCCGCTCTCCGGCTCCAATGGTCATCAGCACACCGGCGATGTTGCGCACCATGTGATGCAGGAACGCGTTGGCGCGAATATCGAGCACGATCATCTTGCCGTGACGGGTCACGCGCAGGTGATGCATTTTTTTGATCGGCGACTTGGCCTGGCACTGGCCGGCACGGAAAGCACTGAAATCGTGGGTGCCAATCAGGTACTGCGCGGCTTCGGCCATGCGCTCGACGTCGAGCGGGCGATGGTTCCAGGTGATTTCTTCGTTGAGATGCGCCGGGCGGATCTGGTCGTTATAGATCACATAGCGATAGCGCCGGGCGATGGCCTTGAACCGCGCGTGAAAATGCGCCGGCATCACCCGCGCCCAACTGACGCTGATGTCATGAGGCAGATTGATATTGGCGCCCATGACCCAGGCTTTCAGCGAACGATCGACGGTCGTATCAAAGTGCACCACTTGCCCGCAGGCATGCACGCCGGCATCGGTGCGCCCGGCACACTGTAGCGAAACCGGTGAATTGGCGACTTTCGACAGCGCTTTTTCGAGTTCTTCCTGCACCGTCGCCACACCCGTCAACTGACGCTGCCAGCCGCTGTAGCGCGAGCCTTTGTACTCAACGCCCAGTGCGACGCGGTAAAAGCCGTCGGGGGCCATTTCGGCGACCGGGTTATCTATGTTTGCCAAGGTGGGACAGCCTGCTGTTTGTGCAAAGGCGGGCATTATAAGGCTGTGGTTCAGGGATGCCAGAGTTCTCTATCAGCAGTGCCGGCCTCTTCGCGAGCAGGCTCGCTCCCACAGGGGAATGCATTTCAAAGGTGGGAGCGAGCCTGCTCGCGAAGACGGCAAATCAGACAACCCATAATCCAACCGAAACAAAAACGGCAGCCTCACCGGGCTGCCGTTTTTGATTTACCGCTGTGAACTTAAGCCAGGTTCGAGAGCATTTCCTTGGCCTCGCCACGTTGCTTCTCGTCACCCTCGGTCAACACTTCGTTGAGGATGTCGCGCGCACCATCGCTGTCGCCCATGTCGATGTAGGCCTGAGCCAGATCGAGCTTGGTCGCCGCTTCGTCGGTGCCGGCGAGGAAGTCGAAATCATCTTCACCCAGATCATCACCCTTCATTGCATCGGCTTCGGTGAAGGTCGGTTCAGCGATGCTTTGCGACAGGCGATCCAGTTCAGCGTTGACGTCATCCAGCTCAGCAGCGAACGCATCCGGTTCGGCCGCTGGATTGCTGTCCATTTCGTCGGCCAGCGACAGATCGAAATCGGCCGGCAGCTCCAGATCATCTTGTGGCACGTCAGCCACCACTGGCGCCTCGACCGGCGGCAGATCCTTCACGCCTTCGTCCAGGTCCAGCAGGAAGTCATCGTCCGCCAGATCAACCGCTGGAGCTGCCGGCTCGGCACCGAGGTCCAGATCGAGGTCGAAGTCCGACAGATCATCCAGATTCTCTTTGATGTCGGTCTGCTGTTGCAGCACCGATTCGAAGCTCAGGTCGTCGTCCGCCGGGAATTCGTCCAGCTCGACCGGCGCTTCAGGCTCAACCACCGGCGCAGGCTCTACCGGCGTGATGTTGTCGAGATCGTCCAGGCTCAGATCAAACGCGCTGTCGAGGTCGTCTTCCACTGGCGCTGGCGCCGGTGCTTCAGGCTCATCGAGCAGCAGATCCTTGACGTATTGCGCGTCCAACTCGGCAGCCACGGCGGCAGCGGCCAGACCACTGGCAGCGACGACGGCCATGGCCGGGAAGCGGCTTTTCAGTTCTTCGACCTTGGCGAAGTTGTCGCCGTTGGCCACCAGCTGACGCTCCTGACCGACGAACGCGTCGCGGTCGCCCTGCTGACCGTAGACTTCCATCAGCTTCAGACGCAGATCACTGCGCTGCGGCTCCAGACTGACGCCCTCTTCGAGCAGCGCGGCAGCCTGATTCAGGCGACCGGCGTTGATATGCGACTGCGCCTTGTCGAGCACGTCATCGGATCGCTCGGCGGCGGGAGCTACCAGCGGCGCGGCAATCGGCTCAGCCATCACGATCGGGGCAACTACCGGAGCCACGACTGGAGCAGGAGCAGGCGCCGGGGTGTTGAGCTTGACGCTCGCCGCAGGAGTTTCCAGACCTTCGAAGCTGCTTTCCGGCAGATCCTGCTCGGCGGAGAAATCTTGCTCTTCCGACAGCGCGCGGGCCATGCGCATGTGTTTCTCGGCCTCTTGCTGTGCTTTGCGGCGACGCGCCAGCAGCAACAACAGGAGCAGCAGAACCACAGCACCGCCACCCACCAGACCCAGCAGGATCGGATTGGTCAGCAGTTCGTTGAAGGTTTTCTCGTCTTCGGCAACCGGTTTCGGCGCGACCACTGGCTCGACGACTGGCGTTTCAGCCGGTGGTGCAATGGCGGACTCTGGCGTCGGCGCTGCGTCTGCCGGAGTAGCTGGCGGGGTGGCGGCCAGCTCAGCCGTGATTGCAGGCACCGCCGGTGTGGCAGGATTGGTGGCCGGCGCAGCGCCCGCGCCTTCAGCTTGCAGTTTTGCCAACTGATTGTTCTTCAGCTCGATCAGCTTTTGCAGCTTGTCCAGCTGACTCTGCAGATCAGACATGCGGCTTTTCAGTTCCTCGTTGTCACGACGGGTCGTGTCGAGGCTTTCCTGAGTCACCGCGAGCTTGTTGCTCAGTGCCTTGGCATCACCTGCCGGGCCTTTGCCGCGCGCCTTGGCGCTCTCAGCGGAGACCAGGCTCAGATTGTCCTGGGCGTTCTGTGCTGCACCGGTGTTACCGCGACCACGGTTGGTCGCATCGAGCTGCTGCTGACCAGTGCCCGGTTTGGCCACATAACGACGGCCCTGACGCCAGGCTTCGTTCTGCGCAGCGACTTCGGCAATCGCTTTCGACTGCGGCAATGCCGTGCTTTGCACCGCATCCGGCAGACGCAACACCTGGCCGGTTTTCAGGCGGTTGATGTTGCCACCGATGAATGCATCCGGGTTCAGCGCTTGAATGGCCAGCATGGTCTGCTGCACCGAGCCGCCGGTACGCGCCTTCGCGGCGATTTCCCACAGGGTATCGCGCGGCGTGGTGGTGTATTGCGTCGGGTGCGTGGCGCCAGTGGTCGGCGCGGCGATGGTCTGCGACGGCGCTGGCTGTGCGGCGGCGTCAGCGGTCTGTGGCGAGAACTTCGACGGATCCAGCAGCACGCTGTAGTCGCGCAGCAGACGGCCGTTCGGCCACATCACCTGCACGAGGAATTTGACCATCGGCTCGGACAACGGCTTGCTCGACGTTACGCGCAGCACGCTTTTGCCGCTGGCGTTGAGCACCGGGGTAAAGGTCAGATCGTTGAGGAAGGCCTGGCGGTCGACGCCGGCCTTGGCAAAATCTTCGGGTGACGCCAGGCTCGGCACCACTTCGGCAGCAGTGAGATCCTTGACGTCGAGCAGCTCGATTTCAGCCACCAGCGGCTGGTTCAGGGTCGACTTCAGGGTCAGCTCCCCGAGCCCGAGGGCATGCGCCATACCGGAGGACAGCGCCGAGGCGGCCGCTATTGCTAACACCAGTTTGCGAACTTGAACCATAGCCTCATCCTTTGTTTGAACGTTCCTCGGCCAGCGAGAAGATGTTGAATACCGCTGCCGTAAGGCATTGCGCGCGACGACGACAGATGTCGCGCGCGATCATTTCTTTGATGCCCCGGAATGTCCCGGAGGGTGACACGTTATCAAGCGATCTGGGCAAGCATAGCGCTCACCTAGAATCAGTCGACAAATTGTTGCCAAGTATCTTTTACAGCAGGTCTTTTATCAACAATTCAGCCACCTGCACAGCGTTAAGGGCCGCGCCTTTGCGTACGTTATCTGACGTCAGCCACAGATTTAGTTCCGCCGGATCGTCGACACCGCTGCGCACGCGACCGACATAGACAACATCCTGCCCTACCGCGTCACCGACCGCAGTCGGGTAATCACCGGCCTCGACCAGCTCGATACCCGGCGCATCTTCGAGTGCAGCGTTGACTTTTGCCAGGTCGACAGCCGACGTTGACTGCAAGGTCACGCTAAGGCTATCGCCAAAAAACACCGGGGCTTGAACGCAAGTTGCGGAAATCTTTAATAAAGGCTTGGCCAGCACCTGACGCAACTCGCGCACCAGACGTTTTTCCAGCAGCGTATGGCCCTGCGCGTCGGGCGTGCCGACCTGAGCCAGCAAGTTGAACGCCATCTGCCGATCAAAGAACGTCGGCTCCAATGGACGCATGTTCAGCAGCTCGGCGGTCTGCCGCGCCAGCTCGGTCACGGCTTCGCGTCCCTGGGCGGAAACGGCCAGATTGGCGGTGACGTTGACATATTGCAGGTCAAGCAGATCAAGCAGTGGCGCCAATACCACGGCGAGCGAAGTGGCCGACGGGCTTGGGCTGCTGATCTGAAACGGCGCTTTCAAACCAGCGAGCACTTCGGCGTTGGCTTCGGGTACTACTTGCGGCGCCTGATCGGCCGGCAGCGCGCCGGACAAGTCGATCAGCGAGCAACCGGCGGCGTGGGCACGGGCGGCGTAGCTCAGGGTAATCGCCGGGCCTGCGGCGAAAAACACCAGTTTGACCTTGCTGAAATCGAATTCGTCGACTTCGCGAACGCGCACGTTCTTGTTGCGGTACAGCACCGAGCTGCCGGCGGATTCGCTGCTCGCCAGCAGGTGCAGGGTGCCGACCGGGAAGTCGCGTTCTTCGAGAATCTGCACGAGGGTTTCGCCGACAGTACCGGTGGCGCCGATCACGGCAATATCTAGGGTCTGGGTCATGGTGCGAGCCTCTGGCGAAACGGGGGGAGCGGCACTTTACCGGGTGACTGGCGCACAGGCAATTTCTGCCCACCCAGATCGTTCCCACGCTCTGCGTGGGAATGCCACATCGGACGCTCTGTGTTCGGCTTGTAAAGGGACGCGGAGCGTCCCGGGATGCATTCCCACGCAGAGCGTGGGAACGATCGGTATAAAAAAACCCGCACCTCTTTCAAGGCACGGGTTCTTTCATTACTTCAAGCAATCAACGCTCAAGCAAAATCCGCAGCATGCGACGCAGCGGTTCGGCCGCGCCCCACAGCAGTTGGTCGCCGACGGTGAAGGCACCGACGAACTGCGAACCCATGTTCAGCTTGCGCAGACGACCCACCGGCACATTCAGGGTGCCGGTAACCTTGGTCGGGCTCAGCTCCTGCATGCTGATCTCGCGCTGGTTTGGCACCAGTTTGACCCAAGGGTTGTGCTGGCTGATCAGCCCTTCGATATCGGCGATCGGCACGTCTTTGTTCAGCTTGATGGTCAGCGCCTGGCTGTGGCAACGCATGGCACCGATGCGCACACAGATGCCGTCAACCGGGATCGGGCTCTTGAAGCGACCAAGAATTTTGTTGGTCTCGGCCTGAGCTTTCCACTCTTCGCGGCTCTGGCCGTTCGGCAGTTCCTTGTCGATCCACGGGATCAGGCTGCCGGCCAGCGGTACGCCGAAGTTTTCGGTCGGGTACGCTTCGCTGCGCATGGCATCTGCAACGCGACGATCGATGTCGAGGATCGCACTGGCCGGATCGGCCAGTTGATCGGCGACAGCGGCGTGGGTGGCGCCCATTTGCTTGATCAGTTCACGCATGTTCTGCGCGCCGGCACCGGAGGCCGCCTGATAGGTCATGGCGCTCATCCACTCGACCAGACCGGCCTCGAACAGACCGCCCAGGCCCATCAGCATCAGGCTGACGGTGCAGTTGCCGCCGATGTAGTTCTTGGTGCCCGCGTCGAGCTGCTGGTCGATGACCTTGCGGTTGACCGGGTCGAGAATGATCACCGCGTCATCGTTCATGCGCAGGCTCGAGGCCGCGTCGATCCAGTAACCCTGCCAGCCGGCTTCGCGCAGCTTGGGGAACACTTCGCTGGTGTAGTCGCCGCCCTGGCAGGTCAGAATCACGTCGAGGGTCTTCAGCTCATCAATGCTGTAAGCATCCTTGAGCGGAGCAATGTCCTTGCCCACGGACGGGCCTTGGCCACCGACGTTGGACGTGGTGAAAAACACCGGCTCGATTAGATCGAAATCCTGCTCTTCCAGCATCCGCTGCATGAGCACGGAACCGACCATCCCGCGCCAACCGATCAGACCTACACGTTTCATCGCAACTACACCTTCTTGAAAAGTGGGCCGCTGCTTTGTATTGAATTTCGCAGCGGGCCCGAGAGATTACAGATTCCGCAGCGCGGCGACTACTGCGTCGCCCATTTCCTGCGTACCGACTTTGGTGCAACCGGCCGAATAGATGTCGCCAGTACGCAGCCCTTGATCAAGGACAACGCTGACAGCTTTTTCGATAGCATCGGCCGCGTCGTGCAGATTGAAGCTGTAACGCAGCATCATCGACACCGACAAAATAGTCGCCAACGGGTTGGCGATGCCTTTGCCAGCGATGTCCGGGGCTGAACCGTGGCAAGGCTCGTACATGCCCTTGTTGTTGGAATCCAGCGAGGCCGACGGCAGCATGCCGATGGAACCGGTGAGCATCGACGCTTCGTCGGAGAGGATGTCGCCGAACATGTTGTCGGTGACGATCACGTCGAACTGCTTCGGCGCGCGCACCAGTTGCATGGCGGCGTTGTCGACGTACATGTGGCTCAGTTCGACTTCCGGGTAATCCTTGGCCACTTGCTCGACCACTTCACGCCACAGTTGGCTGGACGCCAGCACGTTGGCCTTGTCCACCGAGCAGAGCTTCTTGCCACGGACCATGGCCATGTCGAAACCGACGCGGGCGATGCGGCGGATTTCGCTTTCGCTGTACGGCAGCGTGTCGTAGGACTGACGCTCGCCGTTTTCCAGGGTACGGGTGCCGCGTGGCGCACCGAAGTAGATGCCACCGGTCAGTTCTCGGACGATGAGGATGTCCAGGCCAGCAACGATTTCCGGCTTCAGGCTCGAAGCATCGGCCAGTTGCGGGTACAGAATCGCCGGACGCAGGTTGCCGAACAGGCCCAGTTGCGCACGGATTTTCAGCAGGCCACGCTCAGGGCGGATGTCACGCTCGATGGTGTCCCATTTCGGGCCACCGACGGCGCCCAGCAACACGGCGTCCGCAGCAAGGGCACGGTCGAGGGTTTCATCGGCCAGCGGCACGCCGTGCTTGTCGATGGCGGCGCCACCGATCACGTCATGGCTCAGCTCGAAGCCCAGGCTGTATTTGTCGCTGGCCAGCTCCAGCACCTTGACCGCTTCGGCCATGATTTCCGGACCAATACCGTCACCTGGGAGAATCAGAATCTGCTTGCTCATGCTTTCCTCGTGTCTTCAGTCGGTGCGCCATCTTAAACGCGCCCGGAAAAATTCTTATCGCTCAGCCATCAGCACGATTACATCTGTACTGAACGAGCCGTCGGCATCAATCTCAAAATATTCGCGCACTTCATTGCCCATCGACTGCTGCAACTGGCGGATCGCTGCGCGCATCACTTCAGGCGTGCGCATGCGTTCAACCCAACTGGTGTACTCCAGACGCAGGCGCTGACGGGTGGTACTGCGTACATGCAAACCGGCCTCGCTGACCTGACGCAGCCATTCGGCGGCGGAATAATCGCGCACATGGCTGGTGTCACGCAGCACCTCGACGCTTTGCAGGTAAGTGTCGAACAACGGACTGCCCGGTGACAACACATCAACGAACGCCGCCACACCGCCCGGCTTCAACACCCGACGCACCTCGCGCAGGGCCACGCCGAGATCGCTCCAGTGATGCGCCGAATAACGGCTGAACACGAAGTCGAACTCGCCATCGGCAAACGGCAGACGCTCGGCGGCGCCGTTGACCGTGGCGATGTTGCTCATGCCGCGTTCAACGGCAGCGGCGGCGACCACGTCGAGCATTTGCTGCGACAGGTCGTAGGCGACCACTTCCCTGACCAGCGGTGCGACGTGAAAACTAACGTGACCGGCACCGCAACCCAGATCCAGCACCCGGGCGCTGCCCTGCCCTATCAGCTCAGCCTGTAGCAGTGCGAACTCGGTGCCTTGAGCGTGAACGGCGCTGCTCAGGTAGGCGGCGGCCTGTTCACCGAATTGCTTTTGTACGACCTGAGTGTGCTGGGCGGTGCTGGTCGTGGTCATGGTCACATCCTGATATTTTTGTTGTTTGGGCTGCCGCCTTCGCGAGCAGGTCGAATCGTCGCACCGTCGCTCCCACATTTGAAATGCATTCCAAGGTGGGAGCGAGCCTGCTCGCGAAGGGGCCGGCCCTGACTAATCACGCGTCGCGAAACAACCACGGCTGGCTAACCCGATGCTTGGCCTCAAACGTCGCAATCGCATCACCGTCCTGCAAGGTCAAACCGATATCGTCCAGACCATTCAACAGGCAGTGCTTGCGGAACGCATCAATCTCAAAGCTGTACACCTTGCCATCCGGGCGAGTCACAGTCTGCGCCTGCAGATCGACCTGCAATTGATAGCCCGGCTCAGCCTCGACCTGCTTGAACAACTCGTCGACTTCCGCATCGCTCAAGATGATCGGCAACAAACCGTTCTTGAAGCTGTTGTTGAAGAAGATGTCGGCGTAGCTCGGCGCGATGATGCTGCGGAAACCGTATTCTTCCAGCGCCCACGGCGCGTGCTCACGACTGGAACCGCAACCGAAATTCTCACGGGCCAGCAACACGCTGGCGCCTTGATAACGCTCGGCGTTGAGGACGAAGTCCTTGTTCAGCGGGCGCTTGGAGTTGTCCTGATACGGCTGGCCAACGTCGAGGTAACGCCACTCATCGAACAGGTTCGGACCAAAACCAGTGCGCTTGATCGACTTCAAAAACTGTTTCGGAATGATCTGATCGGTGTCGACGTTGGCACGATCCAGAGGCGCGACAAGACCAGTGTGCTGGGTAAAAGCTTTCATGCTGCGCTCCTTTAGATCAATTCACGGACGTCGATGAAACGACCGTTCACCGCTGCCGCAGCAGCCATGGCCGGGCTGACGAGGTGGGTGCGGCCACCGGCACCCTGACGGCCTTCGAAGTTACGGTTGGAGGTCGAGGCGCAATGCTCGCCGGACTCCAAACGATCCGGGTTCATCGCCAGGCACATCGAGCAGCCCGGCTCACGCCATTCGAAACCGGCTTCGAGGAAAATCTTGTCCAGACCTTCGGCCTCAGCCTGAGCCTTGACCAGACCCGAGCCCGGCACCACGATCGCTTGCTTGATGGTCGAAGCGACTTTGCGGCCCTTAGCGATGACGGCTGCAGCGCGCAAATCTTCGATCCGCGAGTTGGTGCAGGAACCGATAAACACGCGATCCAGTTGAATGTCGGTGATCGCCTGATTGGCGGTCAAACCCATGTATTTCAAGGCACGGACGATCGAGTCGCGCTTGACCAGATCCATCTCTTTGGCTGGATCCGGCACGTTCTGATCAACGGCCAAAACCATTTCCGGCGAAGTGCCCCAACTGACTTGCGGTTTGATCTGCGCGGCGTCGAGTTCAACCACGGTGTCAAACTTGGCGTCAGAGTCGGAGACCAAGTCTTTCCAGGCCTCGACGGCCATGTCCCATTCGGCGCCTTTCGGTGCAAAAGGACGGCCCTTCACGTAATCGACGGTCTTCTGATCCGCCGCCACCAGACCGACGCGGGCGCCGGCTTCGATGGACATGTTGCAGATGGTCATGCGGCCTTCAACGGACAAATCGCGGATCGCGCTGCCAGCGAATTCGATGGCGTGGCCGTTACCGCCGGCGGTGCCGATCTTGCCGATCACCGCGAGGACGATGTCCTTGGCGGTCACGCCGAACGGCAATTGCCCTTCAACGCGCACCAGCATGTTCTTCATTTTCTTGGCGACCAGGCACTGGGTGGCGAGCACGTGCTCGACCTCGGAAGTGCCGATACCGTGAGCCAGAGCGCCGAAGGCGCCGTGGGTCGAGGTGTGCGAGTCGCCGCAGACCACGGTCATGCCCGGCAAGGTCGCGCCCTGCTCCGGGCTGATGACGTGAACGATGCCTTGGCGCACGTCGTTCATCTTGAACTCGACGATGCCGTACTCATCACAGTTGTCATCGAGGGTCTGAACCTGCAAACGCGAGACCTGATCGGCAATGGCTTCGATGCCGCCCTTGCGCTCTGGAGTCGTCGGTACGTTGTGGTCCGGGGTCGCGATGTTGGCATCGATGCGCCAAGGCTTGCGCCCGGCCAGACGCAGGCCTTCAAAGGCTTGCGGCGAGGTCACTTCGTGAATGATGTGACGATCGATGTAGATCAGCGCCGAGCCATCGTCGCGCTGTTTGACCAAATGCGAATCCCAGAGCTTGTCGTAGAGCGTTTTGCCGGCCATCAGACGGTTCCTCATCAGCTTGTTTCTATGCCCTGGGCTTATCAATAACCCTTTGGCTTGTGAGGCCGATCCTATGGGGTTAGATTAAATAACTCAAATTCATATTTTTTATGCTTTGGATAACCAACTGGAATACGAACATGGATCTGGCCAACCTCAACGCTTTTATCGCGATTGCCGAGACCGGCAGCTTCTCCGGCGCCGGCGAACGGCTACACCTGACGCAGCCGGCGATCAGCAAACGCATCGCCGGGCTGGAGCAGCAATTGAAAGTACGCCTGTTCGATCGGCTGGGCCGCGAAGTCGGCCTGACCGAGGCCGGCCGCGCCCTGTTGCCGCGGGCTTATCAGATTCTCAATGTGCTGGACGACACCCGGCGCGCCCTGACCAACCTGACGGGTGAAGTCAGCGGGCGCCTGACCCTGGCCACCAGTCACCACATCGGCCTGCACCGCTTGCCGCCGCTGTTAAGGGAATTCACCCGCCGTTACCCACAAGTGGCGCTGGATATTCAGTTCCTCGATTCGGAAGTGGCCTACGAAGAAATTCTTCATGGCCGCGCAGAACTGGCGGTCATTACCCTGGCGCCGGAGCCTCACGCACTGGTCAAAGCCACGCCGGTGTGGGACGACCCGCTGGACTTTGTGGTCGCCCCGGAGCATTCGCTGATCAATAACGGAGCCGTCAGCCTGGCGGACATTGCCGGTCATCCGGCGGTTTTCCCCGGTGGCAACACCTTTACCCACCATATTGTCCAACGGTTATTCGAGGCTCAGGGCCTGACGCCGAACATCGCCATGAGCACCAACTACCTGGAAACCATCAAGATGATGGTCTCGATTGGCCTGGCCTGGAGCGTTTTGCCGCGCACCATGCTCGATGAGCAGGTGGCGAGCATCGCTTTACCGGGCATACAGCTCACTCGCCAGCTAGGCTATATCCTGCACACGGAACGGACGCTATCGAATGCGGCAAAAGCCTTTATGGCACTGCTGGACGCACAAATCGATCTGCCAGGGACTTGAGGCCAACTTGTGCTACTCCTATAGAGCCGCTGCCCCTGTGCCTAACGCCACCATCAGCTCAAGGCCTGTCCACAATGCCGAAATCTGTTGACCGAATTCCGCCGATGCCGCGTATTCAGGCGATTGACCCGCGACATTCCGAGCAGAGCTGGGAGAGCGCGCCGCAATTGCTGGCGGCGCTCAACGGCGCGCGGCTCGGCGCCTGGTATTGGGACATCGAGCGCGGGCAGATCAGTTGGTCGCGTGGCACCCAGGCCTTGTTCGGCTTCGACCCGCGCCAGCCGTTGCCCGCAGACCTTGAATACCTTGATCTGCTGCCCCCGGAAGACCGCGCGAAAACCGTTCGCGCCTTCCACGCGGTGATTGCCGGGGCGCCGCTGGAACAAGCGATGCACCACCGCATCCGCTGGCCTGACGGCAGCCTGCACTGGCTGGAGATCAGCGGCAGTCTGCTGCCGGATAAAAACGGCCGCCCCCGAATGATCGGGGTGATTCGTGAAATCACCCACCAGCGCCAGCGCGAACAGGCGCTGAGCAGTTCGGAGAAACGTTTCGCGACACTTTTTCACCTGTGCCCGAACATGGTCCTGCTGACCCGTCAGGAAGACGGCCTGATCAGCGAAGCCAATCAGTATTTCGAAAGCCTGTTCGGCTGGCCGGTGCAAAGCGCTATTGGCCGCACCACGCTGGAACTGGGCCTGTGGGTGCACCCCGAACAGCGCGGCGAACTGGTCAAGAAGACCAACACCAAGGGCGAATTGATCAGCATGGAAGTGCAGTTTCGCGCCAGCAACGGGCAGATTCACGATGGCATTCTCAGTGCGCAGAAAGTCGAGCTCGAAGGCCAGCCATATCTGCTCAGCACCTTCCTCGACACCACCGAACGAAAAGCCGCCGAACACGCCTTGAAGGACAGCCAGGAACGCCTCGATCTGGCGCTGGACTCGGCGCAGCTCGGCACCTGGGACTGGCACATTCCCAGCGGCATGCTTTACGGCTCGGCGCGGGCCGCGCAATTGCACGGTCTAGAGCCGAAACCGTTTCATGAGTCGTTCGAAGAGTTTTTCGAAGGCGTCCCCGGTGAGGAGCGCGACAGCATGCGCGACGCCTACCGCAGCCTGCGCGAAGGCCCGGCGGGCAATTATCAACTGACTTATCGCGTGCAATTGCCGGACGGCAGTTCGCGCTATCTGGAAAGCCGCGCCCGCCTCTACCGCGACGACAACGGCGCACCGCTGCGCATGGCCGGCACCCTGCTCGACATCACCGATCAGGTCGAGCGTGAACAGCGGCTGGTGGCCTCGGAAGAGAAATTTGCCACGCTGTTCCAGGTCAGCCCGGACCCGATCTGCGTCACCCGCCAAGACAGCGGCGAGTTCATCGAGATCAATAACAGTTTTACCCAGACTTTCGGCTGGAGCGCCGCCGACGTTATCGGCCACACCGCCGAAGAAATCGGCCTGTGGGACGCCTCGGCAAAAAGCCTGCAACGGATTGAACGGGTCATCCGCGAACAGGGCTTGAGCAATGTCGCGATCATCGTGCAACACAAGGACGGCCAGTCGCTGACCTGTGTGATTTCCAGCCGGCAGATCAGCGTCGGCGACCAGGCTTGTATCGTCACCACTCTGCGCGACATCACCCAGCAGCAGCGCTCGGAAGCAGCGCTGAAAGCCAGTGAGGAGAAATTCGCCAAGGCGTTCCACTCCAGCCCCGACGCAATCACCATCACCGAGCGCGACACCGGGCGTTATCTGGAGGTCAACGACGGCTTCTGCCGTCTCACTGGCTATCGCGCTGAAGAAGTCGTGGGCAAAACGGTTTATCAGGTGGGTATTTGGGCTGAAGAGAAACAGCGTTCAGCATTACTCGCCGAATTGCAGATCAAGGGCCGCGTGCACCATCAGGAAATGCTCGGGCGCAACAAGCGCGGGGAGATGCTGACGGTGGAAGTCTCGGTCGAGCCGATCACCCTCAATGAAACGGCGTGCCTGCTGCTGACCGCGCGGGACGTCAGCCTGCTGAAAAACGCCGAAGCGCAGATTCGCCATCTGGCCTACCACGACCCATTGACCAACCTGCCCAACCGCGCCTTGCTGATGGATCGTCTGAGCCAGCAGATCGCCCTGCTCAAACGCCACAACCTGCGCGGTGCCTTGCTGTTTCTCGATCTCGATCACTTCAAGCACATCAACGACTCCCTCGGCCATCCGGTCGGCGACACGGTGCTGAAGATCATCACCGCGCGGCTCGAAGCCAGTGTGCGCATGGAAGACACGGTCGCACGCCTCGGCGGCGACGAATTTGTCGTGCTGCTCAGCGGTCTCGAAGGCTCGCGCAATGAAGTCAGCGCACAAGTGCGCAGTCTGGCCGACACCCTGCGCGAATTGCTCTCGGAACCGATGTTCCTCGACGGCCAGCGCCTGCAAGTGACGCCGAGTATCGGCGTGGCGCTGATTCCCGATCATGGCTCGACGCCAACCGACCTGCTCAAACGCGCCGACATCGCGCTGTACCGGGCCAAGGATTCCGGGCGCAACACCACGCAGATGTATCACAACACCATGCAGAAGGCCGCCAGCGAACGGCTGCGCATGGAGACCGACTTGCGCCTGGCGCTGTCGCGCGGTGAATTCACCATGCACTTTCAGCCGCAGGTCGACGCCCGCGACAACCGCATCATCGGTGCCGAAGCCCTGGTGCGCTGGAATCACCCGGAACTGGGCGCGCAGTCACCCACCGAGTTCATCAAGGTACTGGAGGACAGCGGCCTGATTCTCGAAGTCGGTACCTGGATCCTCGACGAAGCCTGCAATGCCTTCAAACAACTGATTGCGCTGAAACTGGTCGACCCGCTGAATTTCAGCCTGTGCGTGAACATCAGTCCACGGCAGTTCCGCCAGAACGATTTTGTCGAACGCATCGAACACAGCATGAGCAGCCATGGCCTGCCCTGCTCACTGCTGAAACTGGAGATCACCGAAGGCATCGTCATCCAGAATCTGGAAGACACCATCAGCAAAATGCGCCGGCTGAAAAAGCTCGGCGTCAGTTTCGCAATGGACGACTTCGGCACCGGCTATTCGTCGCTGACCTACCTCAAGCGCCTGCCGGTGGACACGCTGAAAATCGATCAGTCGTTTATCCGCGATGCCACGACCGACCCGAACGATGCCGAGATCATCCGCGCGATTGTCGCCATGGCGCGCAGCCTGGAGCTGGAGGTGATTGCCGAGGGCGTGGAAACTCCCGAACAACTGGCGTTCCTGCAGGGTTTGGGCTGCCATTTGTATCAAGGCTATCTGCATAGCCGACCGGTTGCGCTCGAGGATCTGAAAAAGCTCCTGCCGTAACCGGTGCACGTTGCAACAGACGCGCAATTGCCACGATTTGCAGCAACCTGTAGGGTCGCGTTTTTTGCGCCGTTTCGAGATCTGTCATGCAGGATGCAACCCTCCCCCGCCCGGCTCTGCTGGGCATCGACCTTGGCACCACCAACAGTCTGATCGCCGTCTGGCAGGACGGTCAGGCCCGACTGATTCCCAACGCCCTGGGTGATGTGCTGACGCCATCAGTAGTCAGTCTTGATGAAGACGACACGATTCTGGTCGGTAAAGCCGCGCGCGCGCGCCTGACCACGCACCCTGATCGCACCGCTGCAGCGTTCAAGCGCTTCATGGGCAGCGATAAACAAGTCCAGCTCGGTGCACGTCAGTTCAGTCCGGAAGAGTTGTCGGCGCTGGTGCTCGGCTCACTCAAGCAGGACGCCGAAGCCTTTCTCGGCCACCCGGTGTCGGAAGCGGTGATTTCCGTGCCGGCGTATTTCAGCGACGAACAACGCAAACGCACGCTGTTTGCCGCCGAACTGGCTGGGCTCTCGGTGACACGCCTGATCAACGAGCCGACCGCCGCCGCGATGGCTTACGGGCTTCATGAACAGAAATTCGAACGCACGCTGATCTTCGATCTGGGCGGCGGCACCTTCGACGTCACGGTACTGGAATACGCGTTGCCACTGATCGAAGTGCACGCCTCCACCGGCGACAACTTTCTCGGCGGCGAAGACTTCACTGCCGCGCTGTTGCAGGCCTGCCTGAAGCACTGGCAACTGACTCCGGCAATGGTCGATGCGCAAAGCATGGCCAGCCTCGGTGATGCCCTGGAGCAACTGAAATGCAAACTCGGCGAAGGCATTCAACAACTGAGTTGGCGCCACGCCGACAAGACCTTCGAATGGTCACTGGACGAAGCGGCGGCGGTAAAAATCTGGGAGCCGCTACTGGCCCGTTTGCGCGCGCCGATCGAACAGGCCCTGCGCGATGCCCGACTCAAGCCCCGCGACCTCGACAGCCTGGTGCTGGTCGGCGGCGCCACGCGCATGCCGGCGGTGCAGCAAATGGTTGCCACGCTGTTCGGGCGCCTACCTTACCGGCATCTTGATCCGGATACCATTGTTGCGCTCGGGGCGGCGACGCAAGCGGCGTGCAAGGCGCGTGACGGGGCGGTTGAAGAGTTGATTCTGACGGATGTCTGCCCGTATACGCTGGGGATTTCGACCATACGCGGCGAAGACATCAAAGGCGCGTTTTCGCCGATCATCGAGCGCAATACCATCATTCCGACCTCAAGGGTGGAGCGTTACCACACGACATCTCCACGGCAGGAAGTCATCCGTATTGCGGTCTATCAGGGCGAACGTCCGTGGGTACGCGACAACATTTTTATCGATGCTTTCGATGTCACGCTGACGCCCAGCGATGATATCCAGGCGCTGGATGTGCGCTTCAGTTATGACATCAACGGTTTGCTCGAAGTTGACGTCACCCTGCCAGGGACGGGCGAACGCCACAGCCACAGCATTGACCGCAGCCCGACCGGACTCGATGCGCAATCGCGGCAAACCAGTCATGAACGCTTGAGTACACTGAAAATTCACCCCCGCGACACGCTGCCCAACCGAACCCTGCTGGCTCGACTGGAACGGGCGTGGACGCAAAGTCTGGGCGAAGAACGCCAGCGGATTGCCGACTGGCTGGACAGTTTCACCACGGTGCTGGGCGGCCAGCGATCGGAAGAAATCGCCAGCCACCGCTCACAACTCAACAAGGTACTGGATGAGTTGCGCCTCTAGCCGATAAGTCGCCGCAAGGTCGCCTGCAAACCACCGGACAAGGTGCCTTCACCGCCACTGTCCGGTGGCACGCCATAACGATTGGGCAGCTTCTCTCCGGGAAAACCGAACAGTATCAGCGGCAGGAACGGCAACACCGGCGACAGCATTACCAAAATCAGTAACATCGGAATGCCCCGCCCCATGTCATGCAAACGGCGCAGGACCGCACCGAGCAGAAACGCCAGACCCAGTAGCAACACGACGATGCCGGACACGGGCGTACCGCTGAGCAACGCCGCCACGGGCGTCACCAGCAACGCGCCAATCACCTGCCAGATAAACGCCCCGCGCCCCAGCCGGGTACCCAGGCGCCAGAACGCTCCGGCGGGGGTTGGACGGGTCTCTGCCTTGGCCAGCAGCAAACGCTCAGACCACGACAGCAATGCGCTGAATGCGAAGCGCAGACCGAGTCCATTTTCCGGGTCATCCTTGGCCCGCTGCATGCGCAACAGAACTTTCTGCCTTGGCACGCCCAGATTGCCAAAACGCACCAGATCCTTCAGCACATCCAGCGCCAGGTAAAAGGCGTCGCTGACACCCTCCTCCGTGAGAGCCTCACGGGGCGGGTGAACAGGCTCACCCTTGATCAGACTGTGACGGAAGCCGTCGAACCAGTCCTGTGGATTGACCACCTCGGTGATACT
This sequence comes from Pseudomonas sp. B21-041, assembly GCF_024748675.1. Taxonomy (NCBI): domain Bacteria; kingdom Pseudomonadati; phylum Pseudomonadota; class Gammaproteobacteria; order Pseudomonadales; family Pseudomonadaceae; genus Pseudomonas; species Pseudomonas sp. B21-041. Next base: position 2,228,729 of record NZ_CP087175.1, on the reverse strand, counting down.
TTCCAGCAGGTATTTGCGCTGTTGCGCAGTGAGCAACGGGTCGTGGTAAAGGACTCCACCCAAGAGCATGCGCCCGAGCAAATCTTCGTTGAAGCTGGCGATGTCGCTGCGCATGCACTCGAACAAACGGTCATTACCCAACAGCCGAGTGCTGTCGAGCGCCTCATGCACACTGAACAACTTGCGCGCGAGCAGCGAGTGCACCGGATCCGCCGCTTGCAGCCAGCCGAGCAGGCCACTGGCACAGCCCTGCTCGCGATTCAGGCGACAGAGCAGCGGCTGCAAACGGGCCAAGGGGTGTTCACGCGCAATATTCATGGTGTCGACGCAGTGTGCCGATTGCGCGTCCAGCCAACGCGTCGGATCGTCGAGGGTGGCCAGCAGGTAAATCGCCTGACGATGCCATTCCCAGACATCAGAATAGCTATCGACGGCCGGAAGCAGCATGCCTTGCGCGGCCAGTTGCGCTTGCAACTTGAGCCCCGCAAGCCGTTCGTCACGTTTGTCGAGACTGAACGCTTGGGCAAGCCGCGCCAGCGATCGGGCGTCGTAAGTGCGCAAACGGCGCATCCACAGCAGGCTGAGTTCAAGCGGTTCGCCCTTTTCCAGCGCCGGCGGCAGTGTCGAGTCACTGGCCAGAAACGCTTCCAGGGCCTGAGGAATCGGCGCCCGGGTCAACCAGCAGATCTGCTGCCCGGCCTGATACTGCAAGCCTTCCAGCACCAGTTGATCGAGCACATCCTCCGGCTCGGATGCCTCCATGATGCGTCGCAGCAATGGCACATCACCACGGTGCAAAGCCCAGGCATGCTGGTAAAGCGTTTGCAGCGGCCGGTCATCACTGTCAATGATCAGCGCCGCCAACAACGGCAACTCGTCACCACTGATACGCCATTCGACAAATGCACCGGCAATGTCCTGCAACTCGAGTTGCCTGGCCCTAAACCAACGCCCGAGTGTCTCCGGGCGCTGCGATGGACTGCCGTACTCTTGGCTGACATCGCTCAGATCCTCGGACCAGTCGCGGAAGTTTTCCAGACGATCAAAGGCCTGAATCAGCAGCGGCAGGCGCTGAGGCTGATGTCGCGCGCACAATGCCAGTAACCACGTCGCCGCTTTCGGATGCTGATGTTCGCGCCAGAGCCGCACCCACGCCTGCAGTGCCAACTCTTCCATTCCCAGCGCACTGCGCTGACAGGCCAACAGATACAGCCAGTCGACATCTTCAGGTGCAAGCCGGTGCTGCTCGCTGATAATGTCGAGAAAGTCTTTGTTGGCGATATCAGCCTGACTGAACTGTATGGCCAGGCGTTGCAATAACCCGTCATCAGCAGGCAGCGGGATGCAAGTGTGCAGGCCGGCGAAATGACGGTAGTCGTCGAGCGACGCCTCTCGGTGCAGGTGATTCAGGGTGCGCACATACCAGAGAGTTTCCAGTTGCGCGACAGCGGGCCAATGGCTCATCAACGAGGTGTCGAACGGATCCGCCGCGCTGATCCGCTGCAAAAACTCGTCGACATGCCGTGCGTTGTCGAAATCCAGATCCAGCATGCGGCTTGCCCATCCCAGGCGCTGGGCCAACAAACGGGCGCAGACATGGGAAATCGGGCCGGCGTCGAGCAACTCACGTAGCAATGGCCAGCAAACTTCGTCCAGTACCTCCAGCGGCAGACGGTCCAGCTCAAGGTTGAATGCCTGCCAGGCCACCGGGTGAAAGCGACGCGCTGGATCAAGCAGCAATGCTTCAAAGTCGGCCATCGTCTGATCGGCAGGACTGACCTCACCTGCAACCGGTTGATCCGGTTCCTCGGCTTCCTCGCGGGCAAAGCGTAGTGCCAGTTCATAGGCCTCACGCAACGCCTGAAAACCTTCCGGATCGGTTTCCGGGTGGTGCTGCGGCAAGCGCGCGCGATAGGCGCCGCGAATGACGTCGTTGTCTTTGGTGGGCTCGATACCCAAGCGAATCCAGCAGCTCATGACCAGTCGAACTCCCCTAGCGAATCAGGCCGCTCGGGTGGATGCAGGGGCATGTCCCACGGCAATTGTGCGAACAGCGCGCGCGCATCACGATCAAGCTTGCTGATGACCACGGTGGTGCCTATGTAATCGCCTTGCCGGTCATATTCGTGTTCCAGCTCTTCATCCTTGTTGCCCAGGCAATGCCAGAAGGCTTTGCCGAAGACAAAGCCGTTAAGGTAGCTCGTCCAACTGTCGTAGTAGTAGCGCGCGCGTGCCGCCATGCGACCATGCAGCCAAAGGCTTTCGGTGAGATCGATCCAGCCGTGCAGCACCGCAGAACGCAGCAGAAAACCCATGCGGCCAAGGTCCCAGGCACGGATGCCACCTGAACCGCACTCGCCAAATGTGCGACTGGCGAATTCGTAGAAAGCTCGCTGGCGAGTGTCGAGTGTTGCGAGCAAGGCCTGCCATTCGGACGGCAGACACCGCTCCCATTGCCGATAGGCTTCGTTCAACTGCGTAGCGTGGCCGTCATCGGCAGTACGCAGCATGTCCAACAGTTGTTCGCGCGTAGTGATGCCCCAACCACCTTCGACATCGACATGTTTGAGGTCAAAGCAATAGGTGGGTGCGGTGTAATCGGCGTCGGGATTGAGGGCGACCAAAGGCGCAGAAAGCGCGTATAGCCAGCGCTGTTCCATTTCGTCCATGAACAAAGGCTCCGGGGCCAGCGGGAATTAGGGAGTGCCGGCCTTGTTGGCGCGGATTGTAAAGAGCCACAAAGGCAGCGGCAAACGTTGCGTCCGCTTTCTTTGCGCGCACAAAAAAGGCCCCGACGTATCGGGGCCTTCATTCAGCGGCTCATCGCCGGTTCAGACGATTGTGTTGCGGCACATGACTCAGTGCTGCAACGCCGGCTTCTCCACCCCGTTGATCGGGATGCGTTTGGCTTTCGCTTCTTCCGGGATCACTCGCAACAGGTCGATGCTCAGCAGACCGTTTTTCAGATCCGCAGCCTTGATCTCGATGTGATCGGCCAGGCGGAAGGACAGCTTGAAAGCACGTTGGGCGATGCCCTGGTGCAGGAAGGTCACGCCTTCGTTGGCATCACGCTTGCCGCCACTGATGGTCAGCACACCTTTCTCGACTTGCAGTTCCAGGTCTTCTTCCTGGAAACCGGCTGCCGCTACGACAATGCGGTATTGGTCATCACCGTGCTTTTCGACGTTGTAAGGTGGGTAGCTGCTGCCTGGCTCGTTGCGCAGGGCGGTTTCGAACAGGTCGTTGAAACGGTCGAAACCTACCGAGGAACGGAACAGTGGCGCGAGGGAAAATGCAGTACTCATGGTTCAAATCTCCTGAAAACAATCAGCAAGGTTTTTTGACTCCGCGACCCGAATTCGGCATCGCGTACCCCTTAGATAGGGACCGCTGAAATGATTTCAAGAGATTATTTGCAGATTTTTTTCAGGCCGCTTCAGCCACTGGCAGACCGAGCAGACGCGAGACATGATCCGGCTCAGTTTCACGACGCAGAACGGTGAACAGCTCGGCAGCCTCGGGATAATTGCGCGTCAGCATGGCCAGCCATTGCTTCAAGCGGCCTGGCGATTGGCGTGCAGTCATCTGCGCTTTGGCTTGCAGCCAGAAGTCCTGGATCAGCGGCATCAGCTCGGCCCAGGTCATCTCAACCACTTCTTCACCAGCGCGAGCGGCAGCGATCTGTTTGGCCAGATCCGGGCGCGAGACCAGACCGCGACCGAGCATGATGTCTTCCACGCCACTGATTTCGCGGCAACGCCGCCAGTCTTCGACGCTCCAGATATCACCGTTGGCGAACACCGGGACTTTGACCACCTCCTGCACGCGCGGAATCCACTCCCAATGCGCCGGCGGCTTGTAGCCGTCCATTTTGGTTCGGGCATGAACCACAATGTGCTCGGCGCCGCCTTCAGCCAGCGCAGTGGCGCAGACCAGCGAACCGTCGGGGCTGTCGAAGCCCAGGCGCATTTTTGCGGTGACGGGAATGTGCGCGGGTACAGCGCGACGCACGTGCTCGACGATCTGGTTAAGCAGCTCCGGCTCTTTGAGCAGTACCGCGCCGCCACGGGACTTGTTCACGGTCTTGGCCGGGCAGCCGAAGTTGAGGTCGATGACTTCGGAGCCGAGTTCGCAGGCCAGTGCAGCGTTTTCCGCCAGGCAAACCGGGTCGGAACCGAGCAATTGCACGCGCAATGGCACACCGGAGGCGGTGCGGGCACCGTTGAGCAACTCCGGGCCGAACTTGTGGAAATAGGCCGGCGTGAGCAACTGGTCGTTGACCCGAATGAACTCGGTCACACACCAGTCGATGCCGCCAACGCGGGTCAGCACGTCGCGGAGAATGTCGTCGACCAACCCCTCCATGGGCGCCAGAGCAATTTGCATGGGAACACACTACTTGAAGAAAAACGTGCGGCAGTTTACTGGATATCGCGCAAATCCGCAGATCCCTTGTAGGAGCTGCCGAAGGCTGCGATCTTTTGATTTTGCTGTTTGCAGATCAAGATCAAAAGATCGCAGCCTTCGGCAGCTCCTACAGAGATCGGGTCAGGCTAGTGCCAGGATCGCCGGTCCGTAGCCCTCGACGAACTCGGCCGGCATGCGCTTCGGCTTGCCCGTGGACAGCTCAATGCAGACAAACGTGGTCTGCGCGCGCAACAACGTGGTGTTGTCGCTCGGGCGCTTGAGCTGGAAATGCCGGGTCATCTTCAAGCGTTGATCCCAATCGACAATCCAGGTTGCCAATTGCAGTTCGTCGCCTTCATAGGCGGCGGCGAGATAATCGATCTCGTGACGGACCACGGCCATCGCCCGATCCAGTCGCCGATACTCGACCAGATCCAGGCCCAGACGCTGCGAGTGGCGCCAGGCGCAGCGCTCGAGCCAGGTCACGTATACGGCGTTATTCGCGTGGCCCAACCCGTCGATATCCTCAGCGCCTACTTGCAGATCAATGGTAAACGGCGTTGCCCGATCCCAACCCATGCCCCACTCCTGGTCAAAGTATTCAACCGGAGCAGTGTAACGGAGCTCAGGCCGATTGGCGCGCCTGAAGGCTGCGGCCGGCCAGCAGTGATAACACACCATCAATTACCCGAGGGTCGGCCAGCACGCGCTGGTGCCCGCCGCCCTCAAGGCGCAACAGGCGACTGTCGAACCAGGATTCGTGGATCAGTTGCGATTCCTTGACCGAGACGAAATTGTCGTCCTCGGCATGCACGATCAGGCCGGGCATATCCAGTTGATAGTGGGCAACGTCGAGCGTCGCGGCGCGCATACCGACATCTTGCTCGACCTGACGGATGAAGGCGGAGCGCGCTCGCGGCGGCATACCGACGTAGCGGGCGAAACCGCGCAGTACACCCAGAATTCGCGCAGGTGCGGCGATGCTGACGAGGGTTTCGGTGCGCAAGCCCAACTGCACGGCGAGCATGGCGCTGGCGCCGCCCATGGAGTGACCGATCACCGCTTGCAATGGCGGCAACTCGGCAGCGGCTTCGAGCATTGCCCGAGCGAACAACACGACATTGGCTTCACGCCCCGGCGAACGACCGTGAGCCGGACCATCCAACGCGACGACGGTATACCCGGCATCGACCAGCGCAGTGATCAGCGCGGCGAACTGGGTTGGCCGCCCTTCCCAGCCGTGCATCAGCAGCACTGTCGGGCCTTGGCCCCAGCGCAGCGCCGAGAGGCCAAAGCGCAAAGTGATGCGTTCGGAACTGGCCAGCAGCGGCAACTCCCAATCACGAAGAGGCAGCGAACGTGGCGTCATGAATGCCAGACGCATTTTGCTCGCCACGCGTTTCGGTGCAATCCAGCCCAAGGTGCCATTAACGCCACGAACCCACTTCAACGTGCTCATCGCTCTCTCCTCAGGCGTGTTGCCTTCAGGTCAACGCACCGCCGACTTAGCAGCGCGCAGCAATCGATCGGATAAATCTCCCGGGCCGAGCGCTCTTGCGAGTGCCAGACCACCCACCATCAAGGCCACGTCGGCCAGGGCTTTGTCGGTGTCCTCGGGGCTGGACGCCAACTGCGCAATCATCAATTCCAGGTGCTCGTTCAGCGCGATGCGGAACGATTCCGGCAAACGCCCCAGCTCGCCGATCGACGCTGGAATCGGGCATGCCGCGTCGCTGGAATCACGATGCTTGCGCGACAGGTAAAACGCGGCGACCAAGGCGCGGCGCTCTTCCCCGGTCAGTTCGGCATCCATGTCGGCAATCAGGTCGCGGCGGCGGCCGAGAAGCTGCTTGAACGCTTCCAGCATCATCGCGTCCTTGCTTTCGAAGTGCGCATAGAAACCGCCAACGGTCAGGCCGGCCGCGCCCATCACTTCGCCCACGCTAGGGTCAGCCGGGCCGCGCTGGATCAGTGCGGCGCTGGCAGCCTTGAGGATGCGTTCGCGGGTTTGAGCTTTTTTATCGTTCATCGTTGCCTCCGAATATTACGACTAGAATATTATTCTCATAATAATATTCTGCAAGTCAAGGATATGACCGCTGGTCTGAAGCACAGTGTAAGGAAAAAGGAGAATTGGCCAAACGCCAGACAAACAAAAGGGCCATTCAATAATTGAATGACCCTTATAAAATCCCGCAGAGCGGGTAATCGTGGCGTCCCCTAGGGGACTCGAACCCCTGTTACCGCCGTGAAAGGGCGGTGTCCTAGGCCACTAGACGAAGGGGACACAAACCTTCTATACAACTGATCAGCGCTGAGAACTGATCGATTCAAGGCCGGTGTGGCCAGACCTTGAACTGTAAATTGGTGGAGCTAAGCGGGATCGAACCGCTGACCTCCTGCATGCCATGCAGGCGCTCTCCCAGCTGAGCTATAGCCCCGGATTTTTCGCCTCGCGGCGGAGTGACATTTTGCAACATCACTTCTGTAAAACTGGCGTCCCCTAGGGGACTCGAACCCCTGTTACCGCCGTGAAAGGGCGGTGTCCTAGGCCACTAGACGAAGGGGACGCAAACCCTTCTATACAACTGATCAACGCTGAGTGTTGATCGCTTCGGAGCCGGTGTGGCCAGGCTTCGAAGTGTAAATTGGTGGAGCTAGACGGGATCGAACCGTCGACCTCTTGCATGCCATGCAAGCGCTCTCCCAGCTGAGCTATAGCCCCTCATCGTTGATGTCATCGCTGAGGACGGGGCGAATCTTAAGGGCGTATCGAAAGCCTGTCAAACTTATTTTTGAAAAATTTCAAAATTTTTCGTCGGCATAACAATCACTTACCGCTCTCCCCCCCGTAAATTCGGGAGAAGCGCCGAAGGCACGATCAAAAGATCGCAGCCTTCGGCAGCTCCTGCACAAAGCCGCAAGCGCTTAGGCGATAGCGCCCAGCAGCTTTTCCCACTCTTTGTTTTCTTTCTTCGACACGCCACCCAGCAGGTCAATCGCCTGCCGCAGACGATAACGGGTCAGATCCGGGCCAAGGATTTCCATGGCATCGAGCACCGAGACGGAACTCGCCAGACCGGTGATCGCAGCAAACATCAGCGGCATCGCATCGCGCAGTTTCAACTCCAGCGATTCGACCACGGCCTGAATCGTCGCGGTGATGTTGTCCTTCTCCCACTGACGCAGGCTTTCCAGCTTCCACAGGATCAACTGCATCAACTGGCGAACCTGATCGCCCGAAAGCTTTTTCGATTCAAATAGCTTGGCATCCGGATTGACGCCGCCGGCGAAGAAGAACCCGCCCAACGGGGCAACCTGGCTGAAGGTTTCAACGCGGCCCTGAACGTGCGGCGCGATCTTCATCATGTATTCGGAATTGAACGCCCACTTCTGCACGCGTGCAGCGAACTCTTCCACCGGCAGATCACGCAGCCACTGGCCGTTGAGCCACGACAGCTTCTCGATGTCGAAGATCGGCCCGCCCAGCGAGACACGCTTGAGATCGAAGTTGTCGACCATTTCCTGCAGCGAGAACTTCTCGCGCTCGTCCGGCATCGACCAGCCCATGCGGCCGAGGTAGTTGAGCATCGCTTCCGGCATGAAGCCCATGCGCTCGTAGAATGTCACCGAGGTAGGGTTCTTGCGCTTGGACAGCTTGCTCTTGTCCGGGTTACGCAGCAGCGGCATGTAGCACAGCTCTGGTTGCTCCCAGCCGAAGTACTCGTAAAGCAGAATCAGTTTCGGTGCCGATGGCAGCCACTCTTCGCCCCGCAGCACGTGGGTGATGCCCATCAGGTGGTCGTCAACCACATTGGCGAGGAAGTATGTCGGCAGGCCGTCGGTCTTCATCAGCACTTGCATGTCCATGCGATCCCACGGGATCTCGACGTCGCCACGGAGCATGTCCGGCACCACGCAAACGCCTTCACTCGGCACTTTCATGCGGATAACGTGCGGCTCGCCAGCGGCCAGACGGGCGGCGACTTCTTCTTTCGACAGCAACAGTGCGCGGCCGTCGTAGCGCGGGGTCTCGCCGCGAGCCATTTGCTCGGCGCGCATCTGATCCAGCTCTTCAGCGGTGCAGAAGCACGGGAACGCGTGACCCATGTCGACCAGTTGCTGGCAGTACTTCTGATAGATGTCGCCGCGCTCGCTCTGACGGTATGGACCGTGCGGGCCACCAACGTCCGGGCCTTCGCTCCAGTCGATACCCAACCAGCGCAGGGCGTCGAAGATCTGCTGTTCGGACTCGCGGGTCGAACGCAACTGGTCGGTGTCTTCGATGCGCAGGATGAACTCACCGCCATGCTGCTTGGCAAAGCAGTAGTTGAACAATGCGATGTAAGCGGTACCTACGTGGGGGTCCCCGGTAGGCGATGGCGCGATGCGAGTGCGGACGGTGGTCATGGCATGTCTCGAAAAGAATGAAAAGCAAAACAATCAAGCGGCGAATGGTAACAGGCGACACCCGCCCCGCTCCAGCGGGCAGGGCATTTAAGCCAAGTTTGCGTCTGGAACGCCCGTAAGCCGTGGTGAATGGGCAAATATCAGCGGATGGCATTTACCGTTTATCGGCTGTATGCCAGATTCGCCTGCTGATAACTTTCCTTACAATTCATCGACTACAGTTTGCCCATGCCTGCCCAACTCAAGCGTCGCCTGTTGATTTTCCTACTGCTCGTCCTGCTGGTCGCCGGGGGCTTTTTCGCCCATTGGTTCTTCAAGGGACGCTTTTATGAAAGCACCGACAACGCTTATGTCCAGGGCGAAATCACCCGTGTCTCGAGCCAGTTGAGCGCGCGCATCGATGAAGTGCTGGTGCAGGACAATCAACACGTGGAAAAAGGCCAGTTGCTGGTGCGCCTCGAACCGAATGACTTCCGTCTGGCCATCGATCGCGCCAATGCCGCCCTCGCCACCCGCGAAGCCGAGCGCCTGCAAGCGCAAAGCAAATTGACTCAGCAAGCCAGTCTGATTGCTTCCAGCGACGCACAAGTGGCAACCACCCAAGCAACGCTCGGGCGCTCGCAGATGGATTTGTCGCGTGCCGAAACCCTGCGCAAGCCCGGTTACGTTTCCGAAGAACGCGTGACCACCCTCTCCGCTGACGCTCATATCGCCCGTTCGCAAGTGGCCAAGGCGCAGGCCGATGCGCAAGGTCAGCGTCAGCAGGTCAACGCCCTGAACGCAGAAATCAAACGCCTCGACGCACAGATCGCCAACGCCCGCGCCGATCTGGCGCAAGCCGAACTCAACCTGACCCGCAGCGAAATCCACGCGCCAATCAGTGGTCTGGTCGGCCAGCGCGCCGCCCGTAACGGCCAAGTGGTGCAGGCTGGCGCTTACCTGCTGTCGATCGTCCCGGACGAAGATATCTGGGTGCAGGCCAACTTCAAGGAAACCCAGATCGGCCGCATGCAACCCGGGCAGAAAGCCGAGCTGACCTTCGATGCCTATGGCGACACGCCGATCGAAGCGCGGGTCGACAGCCTGTTCGCCGCGTCCGGCGCGCAATTCAGCCTGCTGCCGCCGGACAACGCCACCGGCAACTTCACCAAAGTCGTGCAACGGATTCCGGTGAAACTGACCTTCAAGGCCGACAACCCGCTGCACGGCAAGATCCGCCCGGGCATGTCCGTCACCGCCACCGTGAACATCAAAGACGCCCCGGACAATGGCCGGTGATTCGCTGATCCGCCCGGTCGGCGAACCGACCCGGCGCGATTGGATTGCGGTGATGAGCGTGATGCTCGGAGCCTTTATGGCCGTGCTCGACATCCAGATCACCAACTCGTCACTGAAAGATATTCAGGGTGCGCTGTCGGCGACGCTGGAAGAAGGTTCGTGGATTTCCACCTCGTATCTGGTCGCGGAAATCATCATGATTCCGCTGACCGCGTGGCTGGTGCAGTTGCTGTCGGCGCGACGTCTGGCGGTGTGGGTGTCGCTGGGGTTTCTGGCTTCTTCACTGCTGTGCTCGATGGCCTGGAGCCTGGAGAGCATGATCGTCTTTCGCGCCATGCAAGGCTTCACTGGCGGCGCGCTGATTCCGCTGGCGTTCACCCTGACCCTGATCAAACTCCCGGAACACCATCGTGCCAAAGGCATGGCGATGTTCGCCATGACCGCGACCTTTGCGCCCTCCATCGGCCCGACGCTGGGCGGCTGGCTCACGGAAAACTGGGGTTGGGAATACATCTTCTACATCAACATTCCGCCGGGCCTGATCATGATTGCCGGCCTGATGTACGGGCTGGAGAAGAAAGAAGCGCACTGGGAACTGCTGAAAAGCACCGACTACACCGGCATTCTCACGCTGGGGATTGGCCTCGGTTGTCTGCAGGTATTCCTTGAAGAAGGCCATCGCAAGGATTGGCTGGAGTCGAGCCTGATCGTGACCCTGGGCAGCATTGCCCTGCTCAGCCTGATTACCTTTGTGATCGTGCAGATTTCCAAACCGAATCCGCTGATCAATCTGGGCATCCTGCGTAATCGCAATTTCGGTCTGTCGAGTATTTCCAGTCTGGGCATGGGTGTCGGGTTGTACGGTTCAATCTATCTGTTGCCGCTGTATCTGGCGCAGATCCAGAACTACAACGCCCTGCAGATCGGCGAAGTGATCATGTGGATGGGCGTGCCGCAGCTGTTCCTGATTCCGCTGGTGCCGAAGTTGATGAAGTTTGTCTCGCCGAAATGGCTGTGCACGATTGGTTTTGGCTTGTTTGGTTTGGCGAGTTTTTCATCAGGGGTGCTCAACCCGGATTTCGCCGGGCCGCAGTTCAATCAGATCCAGATCATTCGCGCGCTGGGTCAGCCGTTGATCATGGTGACCATTTCGCTGATCGCCACGGCGTACATCCTGCCGCAAGACGCGGGGTCGGCGTCGAGTCTGTTCAATATTCTGCGTAACCTCGGCGGTGCGATCGGGATTGCTTTGTTGGCGACGCTTCTGGATGCGCGCACCAAGACTTACTTCGATTATTTGCGCGAGGCGGTGGTGCCGACCAATCCGCAGGTGGCCGAGCGGTTGGCGTCGATGACTGATCGGTTTGGCAGTGATACGGCGGCGTTGGGCAAGCTGAGCGAGATCGTCCATCAGCAGGCGGCGATCATGGCTTACAACGATGCGTTTCACTTTGTCGGGATTGCGCTGGGGATCAGCATGTTGGCGATTTTGTTGACCAAGAAATTGCCGCAAGGGCTGAAGGCTGGGGAGTCCCACTAACTGCAACTGATCGTTCCCATGCTCCGCGTGGGAATGACTCCGGTGACGCTCTGCGTCACAGCGGACGCGGAGCGTCCGGGGCTGCATTCCCACGCAGAGCGTGGGAACGATCCTACTTACACAGCCAAAAGCCGTTCGCGCAGTTTGGCAATCTCGTCGCGCATCTGCGCCGCCGCTTCAAACTCCAGATCCCGCGCCAGCTGATACATCTTCTCTTCCAGCGCACGAATACGCTTGGTGATCTCGCTCGGCGAACGCAGTTCTGCTTCGTACTTGGCGTTCTCTTCGGCGGCTTTGGCCATGCCTTTGCGCTTCTTGCTGCGCGAACCCGGCACGGTGGCGCCTTCCATGATGTCGGCGACGTCCTTGATCACCCCGCGCGGAGTGATGCCGTTTTCCAGGTTGAAGGCGATCTGCTTGTCGCGACGCCGCTCGGTTTCGCCAATCGCCCGCTCCATCGAACCAGTCATCCGATCGGCGTAAAGAATCGCCCGGCCATTGAGGTTACGCGCCGCCCGGCCGATGGTCTGAATCAGCGAACGCTCGGAACGCAGAAAGCCTTCTTTGTCGGCGTCGAGGATCGCCACCAGCGACACTTCCGGCATGTCCAGGCCTTCACGCAGCAAGTTGATCCCGACCAGCACATCAAAGGTACCGAGGCGCAGATCACGGATGATTTCCACGCGCTCAACGGTGTCGATATCCGAGTGCAGATAACGCACGCGCACGCCGTGATCGGCGAGGTAATCGGTAAGGTCTTCGGCCATGCGTTTGGTCAGCGTGGTGACCAGCACCCGCTCCTCGACCGCCACGCGTTTGCTGATTTCCGAGAGCAGATCGTCGACCTGAGTCAGCGCCGGACGCACTTCAACCTGCGGGTCGACCAGGCCAGTCGGCCGCACCACTTGCTCAACCACCCGCCCGGCGTGCTCGGCTTCGTAGTTGCCCGGCGTCGCCGAGACGAAAATGGTCTGCGGGCTGACCCCTTCCCACTCGTCAAACCGCATCGGCCGGTTGTCCAGCGCCGACGGCAAACGGAAGCCGTATTCGACGAGGGTTTCCTTACGCGAACGGTCGCCCTTATACATCGCGCCGACCTGCGGCACGCTGACGTGGGATTCGTCGATCACCAGCAAAGCATCGGCCGGCAGATAATCGTAGAGCGTTGGCGGCGCCGCGCCGGCCGGGCGACCGGACAGGTAGCGCGAGTAGTTCTCGATGCCGTTGCAATAACCCAACTCGAGGATCATCTCCAGGTCGAAACGGGTGCGCTGTTCAAGACGCTGGGCTTCGACCAGTTTGTTGTTGCTGCGCAGGTATTCGAGGCGTTCCTGCAATTCGACCTTGATGTGTTCGATGGCGTCGAGCAGGGTTTCGCGTGGCGTTACATAGTGGCTCTTCGGGTAAAAGGTGAAGCGCGGCATCTTGCGGATGACTTCGCCGGTCAGCGGGTCGAACGCGGAAATGCTTTCGACCTCGTCATCGAACAGCTCGATGCGGATCGCTTCCAGATCGGATTCCGCCGGATAGATGTCGATCACGTCGCCGCGCACACGGAAAGTCGCGCGGGCAAAGTCCATGTCATTGCGCGTGTATTGCAAGTCGGCCAGCCGCCGCAGCAGCGCACGCTGATCGAGTTTGTCGCCGCGATCGACGTGCAGCACCATCTTCAAATAGGTTTCCGGGCTACCCAGACCGTAGATGCACGACACCGTGGTGACGATGATCGCGTCTTTACGTTCCAGCAACGCTTTGGTTGCGGACAGGCGCATCTGCTCGATGTGGTCGTTGATCGACGCATCCTTCTCGATGAAGGTGTCGGACGACGGCACATAGGCTTCAGGCTGGTAGTAGTCGTAGTAGGAAACGAAATACTCGACGGCATTATTCGGGAAGAACGCCTTGAACTCACCGTACAGCTGCGCAGCAAGGGTCTTGTTCGGCGCCAGCACCAGGGTCGGGCGCTGAATCTGCGAAATGACATTGGCGATGCTGAAGGTCTTGCCCGAGCCGGTCACACCGAGCAGCGTCTGGTGCGCCAGCCCGGCCTCGATGCCCTCCACCAATTGGCGGATGGCTTCTGGCTGGTCGCCGGCGGGCTCGAAGCGGGTGACGAGCTGGAATTCGGACATATACACCTCTGGGATCGCGGCATTCCGAGCAAAGCGGAACACCACGGGGACGACCGCAAACGACCGGTGTCGCGCAAGAAAAAACCTGGATTGTGCTCAATGTGGTGGCGATTGCCTCACCTTTCAAGGCAAACGTCCTACATCCGGTAAAGACTCTGACACGAGCAGTCGACTAACGGTCAAGAAATAATCGGAAAAACTTACCCTAAAAGCCGAATCGCCTGTCGCCATTATTCAGTAATGGCCTCTATACTAGCTCCCCGTTTGTGCACCGCTCTAGTGCATCCGGCTGGAGCGCGACACGTCCCTCCATTCTCCATTCAGAGCCGCCGCAATAATGAGCCTGTTCTCCGCTGTCGAAATGGCACCCCGCGATCCAATCCTGGGCCTCAACGAAGCATTCAACGCCGATACCCGGACCACCAAGGTCAACCTGGGCGTGGGTGTTTACTGCAACGAAGAGGGGCGAATTCCACTTCTGCGCGCCGTGATCGAAGCCGAAACCGTTCGCGCCGCTCAACACGCTTCGCGCGGCTACCTGCCGATCGATGGTATCGCCGCCTACGACCAGGCCGTGCAAAAGCTGCTGTTCGGCAACGACTCGCCGCTGATCAGCGCCGGTCGCGTCATCACCACTCAGGCCGTCGGCGGGACCGGCGCACTGAAGATCGGTGCCGACTTCCTCAAGCAACTGCTGCCGAACGCCGTTGTGGCGATCAGTGACCCAAGCTGGGAAAACCACCGCGCCCTGTTCGAAACCGCCGGTTTCCCGGTGCAGAACTACCGTTACTACGACGCAGCCAGCCACGATGTGAATCGTGCCGGCATGCTCGACGACCTCAACGCCCTGCCGAACGGCTCGATCGTTGTCCTGCACGCCTGCTGCCACAACCCGACCGGCGTCGACCTGACCCCGGCGGACTGGAACAACGTGCTGGAAGTGGTTAAAGCCAAAGGTCACGTGCCGTTCCTCGACATGGCCTATCAAGGCTTTGGCGACGGCATCGATGAAGACGCCGCGGCCGTGCGCCTGTTCGCTGAGTCCGGTCTGACTTTCTTCGTTTCGAGCTCGTTCTCCAAATCGTTCTCGCTGTACGGCGAGCGCGTTGGTGCGCTGTCGATCATCAGCGAATCGAAAGAAGAAAGCGCGCGCGTGCTGTCGCAGGTCAAGCGTGTGATCCGCACCAACTACTCCAACCCGCCGACCCACGGCGCAAGCATCGTTGCAGCTGTATTGAACAGCCCGGAACTGCGTGCACAATGGGAAGCCGAGCTGGCGGAAATGCGTCTGCGCATTCGCGGCATGCGCGAGCAGATGGTTGCCCTGCTGGCAGAGAAAGCCCCGGGCCGCGACTTCAGCTTCGTCGGTCGTCAGCGCGGCATGTTCTCCTACTCAGGCCTGACCACTGAACAAGTGCATCGCCTGCGTAACGAGTTCGGCATCTACGCCCTGGACACCGGCCGCATCTGCGTGGCTGCGCTGAACCAGAGCAACATCAAGGCGGTAACGGATGCGATTGTTCAGGTCATCTGATTTCGCACTGTGATGAAAAACGGGAAGCCTTGGGGCTTCCCGTTTTTTATTTGTCCCGGATAACGCCCCATACCCTCTAGACTGCACACAAATCCAAAATGTAGGAGTTAGCCTGCTCGCGATAGCGGCGTGTCAGGTAATGAAGCTTCGACTGACACGACGCTATCGCGAGCAGGCGAAGGCCTACAGGTTTTGTGTACACCCGAGATTTCTGAAGAGACCCAATATGAAAAACGACAACCTGCGCGCCGACCGTGACGATCTGGATGATTTCATCCCCCGCGCATCGGCCAAGCGCGAAAAGAGCCTGGTACTGCAAGTCGCCGCCGGGGTGTTCCTGGGTGGCCTGGTCCTGTGGCTGGTGCAACTGGCCGCCACCGCGGCTTACGCCAAACTGATGATGGGCACCATCACCTTCGGCAGTTAAGCCAGTTCGATCGCACGCTGACTCGCGGCGTCGTCATAAACGACGTACAGCGATTCGGCGATCTGACTCTTGATCGCCTTGGTGCTTTCAAGACCCAGGACGAAGCCTTCGGCCTTGCCACCGGCGCGGTTCAATTCCTCAGCGGTGCTGGCCTGGGTGATTGCATCGAAGAGTTTTTCGGCGTGAGGGCCAACGCCCTTGGGTAGGCTGATTTGCGCGATGCTCATGCGAACACCTCGCTGTTGCGGGATAAATGGTTCATGACGCAGACCTTTTTCGGCGAATGGCCGGCAGCGCGTGTGACCACTTCCGGGCGCCCATGGTAGACCTCTACTGCAGTTCTGGTAACCGCCAATCGCTGACAAGTCACCGTTCGTCCCGAGGATTCAGCTAATTTTACAACCTGCGCTTGACTTCTCTTTTTGAATCAGTAACATACGCACCAATTCCGCAATAGCTCAGTTGGTAGAGCAAATGACTGTTAATCATTGGGTCCCTGGTTCGAGTCCAGGTTGTGGAGCCAAATAGCAAAGCCCCTGAATCGAAAGATTCAGGGGCTTTTTTGTGGGCGCTCGAAAAGATCTGAAGATCGCAGCCTTCGGCAGCTCCTACAAATTCAGCGTTCATCCGCAGAATCGGCGGAGCATGAGATCTGTGTAGGAACTGCCGAAGGCTGCGATCTTTTGATCTTGAAATGAAAAAGGGCCGATCTGTGTGTAATAGATCGGCCCTTTTTGTTTAGAGACAGCCGTCAGACGTGCTCGCTACTCTTTACCTGCACCTTCGACGCACCCTGCCCATGATCGTGATCATCCGGCTCGATGACCGGCACTTCCTTGCCATCGCAGTCATGCAGCTTGCCGTCGCTGAAGTAATCGCCTTCACGCAGCGCCGCCAGGTCGCGATAGCGCAGGGTCCGCTCTTCCGCCGCCGCAAACACCGACTGCTGATCCGAGTTACCGGCGGTGAAGTGGTTGAAAGCCAGGTTGAGCAGGATCGCCATGATCGCCGACGAGCTGATGCCCGAGTGGAAAATGGTCGCGAACCAGCTTGGGAAGTGATCGTAGAAGTTCGGTGCGGCAATCGGGATCATGCCGAAACCGATCGAAGTAGCGACGATGATCAGGTTGACGTTGTTGCGGTAATCAACCTTCGACAGCGTACGGATACCGCTCGCTGCCACCGTGCCGAACAGCACGATACCGGCGCCGCCGAGTACCGACGTCGGCACTGCTGCGATAACCCGGCCCATGAACGGCAGCAGACCAAGAATCACCAGGAAGATACCGCCAGTAGCGACCACGTAACGGCTCTTGATCCCGGTAACCGCCACCAGCCCAACGTTCTGGGCGAAGGCGCTCTGGGTGAACGAACCGAAAATCGGCGCAAACATGCTCGACAGCATGTCTGCCCGCAGGCCATTGCCCAGGCGTTTGGAATCGACCTTGGTGCCGATGATTTCACCGACCGCAAGAATGTCCGCCGAAGTTTCCACCAGGGTCACCATGACCACGATGCACATCGACAGAATTGCGGCGAAGTGGAAGGTCGGCATGCCGAAATGGAACGGCGTCGGGAAGCCAAACATCGGCCCCGTGGTGACGCTGGAGAAATCCGCCATGCCAAGGAACACCGCCAGCACCGTGCCGATCACCATGGCCAACAGGATCGACAGACGCGAGATGGTCGAGCTGCCGACCTTGCTCAGCAGCAACACCAGCACCAGCGTGACCGCCGCCAGACCGATGTTCTGCATGCTGCCGAAGTCCGGCGCATGGCTGTTGCCGCCCATGGCCCAGCGTGCGGCCACCGGCATCAGCGTCAAGCCGATGGTGGTGATCACGATGCCGGTGACCAGCGGCGGGAAGAACTTGGTGATTCGCGAGAACACCGGCGTAATCAATAAGCCGATCAAGGACGCGGCAATCACTGCGCCAAGCACCGACTGGAAGCCGCCCTCCCCGCCACTGCTGACGATCGCGACCATGGTCGCCACACCGGAGAACGACACGCCCTGCACCAGCGGCAACTGACAACCAAAAAACGGTAGACCCAGGGTTTGCAGCAGCGTCGCCAGCCCCCCCGCAAACAATGAAGCAGCAATCAGCAAACCAATGTCCGCCGGCGACAGGCCGGCCGCCTGGCCGATGATCAGTGGCACCGCAACGATACCGCCGTACATGGTCAGAACATGTTGCAGGCCGTAAGCCATATTCGCGCCGACCCCGAGATTTTCGTCCTCGGGCCGTTGGTGTGAAACATGGGGCGTTTTCATGGTGGGGGGTTCCCTGGTTTTTGTTATGCGCACACTGTATTCAAAACTCGCGACAAGTGTCCATGGTTTTGTATACAAAATATCAGGCACGGGTTACTCGTCACTCAAACGGCCTGATGTCTTGAGTACCCCCTCATCACGTGGCACGATCAGAAGCCATGCTGTACGGACCAACGGATGCCCCCAGCCGGGCAAGAAAAGGAAGTCACCATGAGTGGAAAACCCGCTGCACGCGCCACAGACGCCACAACATGCCCTGCCCATGCGGCGCAGAAAATAGTTGCCGGTTCTCCCGACGTATTCTTCGATGGTCTGCCTGCCGCGCGCCTTGGCGATCCAGCCTCTTGCGGCAGCGCCATCAGCGGCAACATTTCCGCAACCGTCTTCATCAACGGTAAAAACGCCGCCACCCAAGGCAGTCAGGGCAGCCACGGCGACGTTATCGTCGGCGGTTCCGGCACCGTCATCATTGGCCAGAGTGGTGGTGGCGCGCCGATCAGTCCCGTTCCGCCGATCAACTTGGGTTTCGATGAACAGTTCACGTTACTGGACGCCGACGGCGAGCCTGTCCCCGACTTCGCTTACAAAATCACCACCGCGTCTGGCAAGGTAATCCGTGGCGTCACCAATGAGCGCGGACTGACCCAGAGAGTATCGACCCGAGCGAGCGAACTGCTGCATCTGGAGCCTGACGACCTGGCCTGAACAGGAAGAACCAGTGGCTGAATTCACCTGAAAGGAGTTGTAACCAGCATGGCGCAGGCAATCCTCAGCAATAACCGGGCTCCCTCGAATCGACAGGGTGGCAGTACGCATCCCGCAGCCGTTGTCACCAAATACACCAAACGAGCCGACGAAAACGGCTGGCTGAGTGTAAAACTCGAACCAAAAGGCACGCTCATCGCCCTCTGCGAATACACCAAAGTGACCTTCACCAAAGAGTCCGGTGGTCGAACCTACTTCCGGATCGCCGACGGCAATTCGGAGTTCGTAGGGCAGACGGCCAGCCTGAAAACCGAAAATGCCTTGAAGTACCTGATGGATACCCCGCCAACGGCGCCGGCCACCGTCAAGGTCAAGTACACCGGTGCACCGGTTCATGCGGTCTCGGAGTTCAAAGGCAAACTCCTGCAGCAATGGGCACAGGTCAGTTTCAATGGCAAAACGGCGAAGGTGACGCTGAACAGCCAGTGGGGCGGCGAATTTACCCCGATCCCTCCCGGACGCCACCGGATCATGGCCCCGGACCGCTCCCACGGAAATATCTCCACGGATGGCTACAAGGCACAAGGTAATCTGCATTGCACCGACGTCTGGTTTCCAATCGAACTGCAAGGCACAAAAGGCAACAGCAGTCGTTACATCCACGTCGGTCATTTGTCCGACGGCTGTGTCACCTTTTATGAGCTGATCAAATGGAACGACATCTACGACTACCTGATCTGCCGGCGAGTTAAAGGTGAAGGCGGGAAATATGTCGGTGAATTGCTGGTGGAGAAATAATTGAAACGGTTGCTACTTATCCGATTAATACCCGCGCTGTTGCTGGTCGTTGCCAACAGCGCCAGTGCCGACTTTGGCTGTGATGACTTTCTGTCGAAGCTCGCAGACAAGCCATCGTTTGTTGAATTCAAAGGCTGCACACAGGCGCTTGACCGCATGGGCCAGCCATTTTCCGCCAGCTATGAAGTGTCCGGGGCCAATGCTTCGAAAGCCGAACAGTACCTTGAACAGCACTTCGGGATTTCGCCGATCACGCGCGCCTGTTGTGTCTGGGACTCGACCCAAAATGGTTTCAGAGACCCGGCAACAGGCATCAACTACCTCATCAGCATTGGCTCAGAGGAGACAGAGGTCAGGCAACGGGAGTCGTGGGCCAAGATCAATCTGTTCACGATCCAGGTCGATGCTTACGCTGAAGATCCCTGACCAGACTCGATAAGGCGTCCTAGCACCGGCCTCAACAACTCCGGGCTCGCGACCCGAATCCCGAACTCAACCTCAAGCAGACCGAGTAGATCCCCGGCGTCCGCGATATCACGCCGCTCGCTCTCGGCGCCCATGCGGTGAACAGCGAAGCTGCCGTTGTTCAGCGTCTTGCGCCAGCCCTCACCGGTGCGCGCAACCATCAGGCGCTGACTGAACGGTGACTCAGGATGGGTCGAGACGTACCAGTTGCCAATGGTGTAATCGATGTCTTCCTGGCGTTGCAGGTCGAACAGGTACATCGGCCGCCATTCACCCGCCACGTTGGCACGCAGCATGTAGCCGTCGGCCTGTTTCTCAATGCGATAAGGTTCGTGAGGCGTTGGTTGCTCAGTCTCGGTGTCAAGGAGCAGCGGTGCAGTCGGCACCATGCCACCGAAGCCGACATCTGTGATGTAGCGCACGTCGTCGATAGTCACCAGACTCAAACGGTGTGTGCGCGCTGTCCAGCTGCCTTCGGGCTGATTCATTACCACGCGCCCGCTGATGGCCCGAGCGTCGAAGCCCAGTTCCAGCAACAGGGCAAAGAACAAGTTATTCAGTTCATAGCAGTAACCGCCGCGCCCACCGAGCAGGACTTTCTCTTCAATGGACGGCAGATCGATCAACACCGGCGCGCCGGTAATCGTCGCAAGATTCTCGAAAGGGAACACGCCGGTATGGCGCAGTTGCAGCAAGCGCAGGGTCACCAGTGTCGGTTCCGGTGGCGTTTCAAAACCCAGACGTTGCAGGTACAGCTTCAGATTCGTCAGGCGGGGCTCACTCATTGCTCGATCCTTATGCATGGGGCCGCAGGTCACTGCGTTGATGGTCGCCATGTATACGGGATCAGGCACTGTTTTCGACAATTGATTTCGCCAATCGCCCGCTAGCGCTTCTTGCGGGAACCGATGCGAATCCACGTCGGCGCATGGTCGCTGGCGTGCGGTTCATTGCGCACCCAGGCATCTACACCGGCTTCATGCAGATAAGGACTCAGCGCCGGGTTGAGCAGCAGATGATCGATGCGCAGACCGGAGTTGGTTTGCCAATGCTGCCGAAAGTAATCCCAAAACGTATAGAGCCGATCCTCGGGATACAGATGCCGCAGCGAATCGGTCCAGCCCTGATCGAGCAAGCGCTGATAACACTCGCGGCTCTCGGGTTGCAGTAGCGCATCCTTGAGCCAGGAACGGGTGTTGTAGATGTCCATGTCGGTGGGCACGACGTTGTAGTCGCCGGCCAGCACCACCGGGTGATCGCTGCTTTGCAGGTCTTTGGCGTAGCTGATCAGCCGTTCGAACCACGCTAGTTTGTAATCGAATTTCGGCCCCGGTTGCGGGTTGCCGTTGGGCAGGTACAGGCAACCGACCAACACGCCATGCACCGCCGCTTCCAGATAACGACTGTGCTTGTCATCGGGATCACCCGGCAGACCGCGCCGGCTCTCCAGCGGCTGCGCATCGCGGGCGAGAATCGCTACACCGTTCCAGGAGGCCTGGCCCTGCCAGATCGCGCCGTAACCGGCGGCTTCCAGTTCTGCTGCGGGAAACGCCGTGTCGACGGATTTGAGTTCTTGCAGGCAGGCGATATCCGGCTGCTCGCGCTTGAGCCAATCCAGCAGGTTCGGCAAACGCGCGCGTAAACCGTTGACGTTGTAAGTGGCGATTCGCAGGTTTTTCATCGGCTGAGGCTCCTGCCCAAGGGCTGTAAAAATTGTGACCCCGTGATCATCGCGCCGGTTGCATCGGATCAGTCTCGTGCGGCGTAATGGGCACTCGCCTTTTACCCGCACTGCCGAGACCGGAATCCCATGCAAACCACGCTGCAAGGTCAGCGCATCCTCTTGCGCCCGCTCCAGTATTCAGATGCCGACGCCCTGCTCCACGCTGCCGCTGACGGCGAGTTGTGGAACCTCACCGTCACCGTGGTGCCTTCGCCCAGCACTGTCGACAGTTATCTGAAAAAAGCCCTCGATGGCCGTGACGCCGGCACGGTGATGCCGTTCGTGATCGTGTTGAAAGATAGCGGCCAAGTCATCGGCTCGACGCGCTTCTGGAAGATCGACCCGCTCAATCGCAAACTGGAAATCGGCAGCAGCTGGATCTCCGCAAGCTGGCAGAAATCCTTCGTCAACACCGAAGCCAAATACCTGATGCTGCGTCACGCCTTCGAAGTGCTCGACTGCGTGCGCGTGCAGTTCACCACTGACGAGAACAACCAGAAGTCGCGCAACGCGATCCTGCGGCTTGGCGCGCAGCAGGAAGGTATTGTCCGCCACGAGCGGATCATGCCGGACGGGCGCAAGCGCAACTCGGTGCGCTTCAGCATCATCGATGACGAATGGCCACAGGTGCGTCTGCACCTGGAACAGAAACTCGCTACCTGACCCTTCAGGCGCGATTACGCAGCCACTGCAAAAAGCCTCTTTTGGGTACAACCGCCGGCGCTTCCTCGGTCAGGGATTGCGCCTTGTGCAGGCGGAAATCGAGCAGCGTCTGCATCGCGTCGTGGATGTCATGACGCGCATCGAGGCACGGTTTAAGGTACGACTTCTCGATGCGATACAACGCGCAAAAGGTCTTCGCCGAAAAGTCCGCCGGCAACGCGGTATCGGACAAGATTCCTGCCTCGCCAATCACCTCGCCCGGCCCCATGCGCCCGGACTCGAACGGTGTACCGTGGCGCTTCAACGTCACCGACACCACACCGGACTCGATAATGAACAAGTGATCGCTGACCTCCCCGCCCGCCAGAATGACTTCGCCGGCGCGGAAGGTTTGCAGGCTCATGTTCTGGCTGAAGGTGTCCTTCTCTTCCTGGCGCAGGGTTGAGAAAATCGGCGAGCTGTCGAGCAACGCCCGGGGCCGCGACAGGTTGGTCGGCGCAGCACTTTCATCGCTCGACAGCAGATTGACCCCGGAGGCCTGCAAGTGCCGATAGGCCAGATCGAACAACTGATTGCGCACCACCCGTTTCTCGCCCATTGAGGCGACGAAACCGCTGATCTCGTATTCCGCGCCACTGCTGCCGGAGCTTTTCAGTGCGACGCTCGGCGCAGGTATGTCGAGCAACTGGCGACAGCCCTGCATCGCCCGCTCCAGCGCATCGATCACCGAATTGGGCCGCGCATGCGGGCTTACCTGCACGCTGACCGCGACACCAAACATATTGCTCGGCCGGCTGAAATTGATGATCTTGGCCTTGGCCGCCAGCGAGTTGGGGATCACCGCCATGCTGCCCTGACTGGTTTGCAGGCGCGTGGCGCGCCAGTCGATATC
This sequence comes from Pseudomonas sp. B21-041, assembly GCF_024748675.1. Lineage (NCBI taxonomy): Bacteria > Pseudomonadati > Pseudomonadota > Gammaproteobacteria > Pseudomonadales > Pseudomonadaceae > Pseudomonas > Pseudomonas sp. B21-041. Next base: position 2,205,480 of record NZ_CP087175.1, on the reverse strand, counting down.
GGTAACCCGGCCTTCGGTGCCGTCGATGGAAATCCAGTCATCGAGTTGATAAGGCTTGGTGGTGTTGAGGACGATCCCGGAAAACACATCGCTGAGCGTGCTCTGCAAGGCCAGACCGACAATGATCGCCAACGCCCCGGAGGTCGCCAGTACGCCTTTGACCGGCAGATCCAGCACATAGGCCAGCGCCGCGATGATCGCGATGAGGAAAATCACCGCGCCGAGCAAGTCCTGCAACAACCGCCCGGTGTGGCCGACCCGCTGCATCATCACCGCGCCGATCAACACCGTCAGGGTGCGCGCACCGAACAGCCACCAGCCAATCTGCAGGCCAGTCGCCGCTAGGTGCAGCGGCACGTTGTCGGCCCACGGCGCCGGCTCCATGGGATTGAGGCCTTCGTTGAACAGCAGCACGCTGAACAGGCTGAAAATCAGCACCCGCACCAGCAGTTTCCACTCGCTGCCATGGGAACTGATCAGACGCCATAAACCCAGATCGAGGAGGATCAGGATCAACGCGCAGAACAACGGATGTTCGGTGAGCAGAGACAGCATCAAACAACTCCGACGGGGGCCAATCGCGAGAAGATCGCACAGATTGAGCAAGTGTAGGAGCAATTGATTTCAGAGGATGAACACGCCCGCAAAAACACCACAAAACCCATGTAGGAGTGAGCCTGCTCGCGATGGCAGGGTATCAGTCAAAGAGACTTCGACTGACACTCCGCCATCGCGAGCAGGCTCACTCCTACATTTATTGCATAGGACTTGAGTTATGTACCGTTAGTCAGGGTGCTGTAGCTGGTCATCAGGTTGCGGTAATCCGGGATGTGATTGGAGAACAACGTGCCCAGCCCTTCGATGTCGTTGCGCCAGTCGCGGTGCAGCTCGCAGGCCAGACCGAACCAGGTCATCAATTGCGCGCCAGCGCTGGACATGCGGTTCCACGCCGATTCACGGGTCAGTTCGTTGAATGTGCCGGAGGCGTCCGTCACCACGAACACATCGAAGCCCTCTTCCAGCGCCGACAGCGCCGGGAACGCCACGCAAACCTCAGTCACCACACCGGCAATGATCAATTGCTTCTTGCCAGTGGCCTTGATCGCCTTGACGAAATCTTCGTTGTCCCAGGCGTTGATCTGGCCCGGACGGGCGTGTTCATGTGCGTTTCCTCTTTTCTATAGGCAACAGCCATCCCTGGCCTGCGAACCGGACTACGCGTCCTGTGTAGAGCGCAGTGGTGGTGCGTTAAGCGTGCATCTGACCGAAGCGGCCGGACTGGAAGTCGGCGAAGGCCTGGTGGATTTCCTGCTCGGTGTTCATCACGAACGGGCCGTGGCCGACGATCGGTTCGTCGATCGGCTCGCCGCTGAGCAGCAACACCACCGCGTCCTGGCTGGCTTCGAGTGTCAGTTGATGGCCGTCACGCTCGAACAGCGCCAACTGCCCTTCACGCACCGATTCCACACCGTTGACCTGCACCGAACCTTTGAGCACCACCAGCGCGGTGTTGCGGCCTTCGTGCAGATCCAGCGTCAGCAACTTGCCGGCGTTCAGGCGCAGATCCCACACATCAATCGGTGTGAAAGTCCGCGACGGGCCGGTGTGGCCATCGAACTCACCGGCGATCAGGCGCAGGCGACCGGCGTTGTCCTTGAGCGCAATGCTCGGGATGTCGCTGTCGAGAATGGTCTGGTAGCCCGGCGCGGCCATTTTGTCTTTGGCCGGCAGGTTGACCCACAACTGGACCATTTCCAGTTTGCCGCCGGTTTTGGCGAAGTTTTCCGAATGGAATTCCTCGTGGAGGATCCCGGAAGCCGCAGTCATCCATTGCACATCGCCCGGGCCGATCACACCGCCACTACCGGTCGAATCGCGGTGCTGAACCTCGCCTTCATAAACAATAGTCACGGTTTCGAAACCACGGTGCGGATGCTGACCAACGCCACGCCGTTCGATGGTCGGGGTGAAATCGGCTGGACCGGCGTGATCGAGCAGCAGGAACGGGCTGATGTGTTTGCCCAGGTTGTCGTAGGAAAACAGCGTGCGAACCGGGAAACCATCGCCGACCCAATGGCCGCGCGGGCTGGTGTAGATACCGATGATGTTTTTCATGGTTGTCTCCAATTTGGGTGAGTGACGCGATGGATCAAGCTTAAATCCATGACCATTAATGCACTAGACTGCAAAAATCAGCCTTAGCGTTCTATATGGAGAACGATGGTGGAAGACCTCAACACCCTTTACTACTTTACCCAAGTGGTCGAACATCATGGTTTCGCCGCCGCCGGGCGCGCACTGGACATGCCCAAATCGAAGCTCAGCCGACGGATTTCCGAACTGGAAGAACGCCTTGGCGTGCGCTTGCTTCACCGCACCAGCCGCCATTGTTCGTTGACCGAAATCGGTCAGGCCTATTACCAGCGCTGCCTGGCCATGCGCGTCGAAGCCGAAAGCGCCGCCGAGCTGATCGAACGCAACCGCTCCGAACCGCAGGGACTGGTGCGCCTGAGTTGCCCGACAGCGCTGCTCAACTCGTGGGTCGGGCCGATGCTCACCCGTTACATGCTCAAATACCCGCTAGTGGAATTGTTTATCGAGAGCACCAACCGCCGCGTCGATCTGCTGCACGAAAGCTTCGACATTGCCTTGCGCGTGCGTTTTCCGCCGCTGGAGAACACCGACATGGTCATGAAGGTGCTGGGCAACAGCACGCAATCGGTGGTCGGCAGCCCGCAGTTTGTCGAACGCCTGTCGTCACCGCCCTCACCTGCCGACCTCAACGGCTTGCCGAGCCTGCACTGGGGCGCGGCGCAGCGCGAATATCAATGGGAGCTGCTCGGGCCGAATGACAACACGGCACTGATTCGCCATACGCCACGCATGGTCACCGATGATTTGATTGCCCTGCGTCAGGCGGTGATTGCCGGCGTTGGCGTGGCGCATTTGCCGAGTGTGGTGGTGCGTGAGGACATTGCGGCCGGTCGTGTGGTGGAGTTGATTCCCGGTTGGGCGCCGAAGTGCGGCGTAGTGCATGCGATTTTCCCTTCGCGGCGCGGGTTATTGCCGTCAGTGCGCACGTTGATTGATTTTCTCGGCGAGGAATTTGCCCACAGTGACATTGCCTGAATCGGTGGTGCGCCCTTCGCGAGCAGGCTCGCTCCCACAAGGATTTTGTGAACACCACAGATCTCCTGTGGAAGCGAGCCTGCTCGCGAAGAGGCCAGCCCGGACAACACAAATCCTGAAAATGATTCATGACTTCTGATCAACAGTGCTTTGCCCCGCCAGCGGTTTTTCTCAACGATGCAGACGCCGATACTCCTGCCCATTCCCACTGCAACCCTGGAGTTTTTCATGTCTGTTCCCGCTTTTGGTCTGGGTACATTTCGCCTGCAAGGCCAGGTCGTCATTGATTCGGTGAGCACCGCTCTCGAACTCGGCTACCGGGCCATCGACACCGCGCAAATCTACGAAAACGAAGCCGACGTCGGCGAGGCCATCGCAGCCAGCGGCATACCGCGCGAAGAGCTGTTCATCACCAGCAAGATCTGGGTCGCCAACTTCGCCCAGGATCGCTTGATCGACAGCCTCAAGGAAAGCCTGCAAAAACTGCAGACCGACTACCTCGACCTGACGCTGATTCACTGGCCGTCGCCGGAAAACCAAGTGCCGGTCGAAGAGTTTATGGGCGCCCTGCTCGAAGCCAAGCGTCTGGGCCTGACCCGACAGATCGGTGTTTCCAACTTCACCATCGAGCTGATGCAACAGGCGATCGCGGCGGTCGGTGCCGACAACATCGCTACTAATCAGATTGAACTGCACCCGTACCTGCAAAACCGCAAAGTGGTCGAGTTCGCCCAGAGCCAAGGCATCCACATCACCTCGTACATGACCCTCGCCTACGGCGAAGTGCTGCAAGATCCGCTGATCCAGCAGATCGCCCAGCGCCTGCAAGCCACCCCGGCGCAAATCACCCTGGCCTGGGCCATGCAGTCTGGCTACGCGGTGATTCCGTCGTCGACCAAGCGCGCCAACCTGCAAAGCAACCTTACCGCTACAGCGCTGACACTGAGCGACGCCGATATGGCGCTGATTGCCACGCTTGATCGCGACCATCGCCTGACCAGCCCGAAAGGCATCGCGCCGCACTGGGACTGAGCCGGCGCCCGTCAGATTTGCAAGCGTTGCGCGAGTCCGGCCATGGCCTTGCGCAACGTCTCGCTCGCCACGTCCAGCGGCGCCGCGTGCGTCTCGCGACACGCCTGCTCGAGCGCTACACATGCCGCCACCACCCGCGCCGCGCCGACCATCTGCGCCCCACCCTTGATGTGATGCGCCAGCTCGCGCAACCCTGCGCGATCCTGCTCCTGCTGCAAAAGCTCCAGACGTTGCAGATCGAGGCGCACGCTGTTCAACACTTCCTTGCGCAACTGTTCGATCAAGGCACGATCATCCCCAGCCATTTGCTCCAGCGTGCTCAGGTCGATTTCCGTCAGCGCGGCCACCTCGCCGGGGTCCACCGTCTTCTCGCAATGACTGGCAGCCGTCAACGCCTGCGCCAGGTCGTGCAAGCGGATCGGTTTGAACAGGCATTCGTCCATGCCGGCATTCAGGCAGCGCGTCCTTTCCTCAGCTTGCGCATTGGCGGTAAAGCCGAGGATCAGACAAGGCTTGCGGCCGGCATGCGACTCGGCATCGCGGATGGCCCGCGCCAGTTGGTAACCGTTGCGCCGCGGCATGTTGCAATCGGTGATCACCACATCGAACGCCTGCGCCCGCCACTGCTTCAGGCCTTCATCACCGTTCTCGGTGTCGACGGTGCGATGGCCGAGTTCACTCAACTGCCAGCACAACAGCAATCGGTTCACCGGATGATCGTCCACCACCAGAACACTCAGTGAAGCCGTTACCGCAAGCGCTGCTTGCGGAGCACTTGGCGCGCGAGCCAGAGCAGCCAACAACGGCAGTTCAAGACTGACTTCGACGCGTGTGCCTTCACCCGGTGCACTGTCAAGCCGCAGCGTACCGCCCATCATTTCACAGAGGTTGCGACTGATGACCAGCCCCAGCCCGGAACCACTGCGGGCTGATTGCGAGTCATGGCTCGCCTGCACGAAAGGGTTGAACAGCCGTCGTCGGTCGTCGGCGTTAATCCCCACCCCGCTGTCTTCAATAAGCACTTTCACACTCAGGCGTTCCGCCGTCGCGGTGGTCACCGTCAGCCGTAGACTGACCTCGCCCTCCTCGGTGAACTTGATCGCGTTGCTCAACAGATTCGACAGCACTTGTTTGAAGCGCGTCGGATCAATCAGCACGTCAATGTTGCTGCGGGCATCAAGTTCGATGTGCCACAACAAGCGCTTCTGCCGCGCCAGCCCTTCAAACACTCGACACACCGACACCACCTGCTCACGCAGGTTGGCACGCTCAGGCACGAGGGACAAATGCCCGGTCTCGATCCGCGCGATGTCGAGGATGTCGCCGATCAACGCCAGCAACTGTTGCCCGGCGTTGGATGCCACCTGAATCGCCAAGCGATCGGTCACGCCTTCCTCGGCGCGCTTCAAGGCCAGTTCGAGCATGCCGATCAAGGCGTTCATCGGCGTGCGAATTTCATGGCTCATGGTCGCCAGAAACGTGGTCTTGGCGCGATTGGCATCATCTGCCACGTCCTTGGCTTCCTGCAATTGCTGCAACCATTGCTGGCGGCGGCGAATCTGTTGGCGTTGAAAAACGATCCAGGCCAGCGCAAGCGCCAGCAACACCGCCGCACCGGCAAAACCGAGGAGAATCTCGCGACGATGGCGTAACCAATAACTGTCTTCCACCACCACATCGTGGCTCCAGCGCTCTACCAGTTCGTCCATCTGTGGCGGGGCGATGCTCAACAACGCCTTGTTCAGGATCGAATGCAATGCCGTCATCTGCGGTGCCGTCGCCAACGCAATGCGCGCCGGTTGATCGCCGATGGTGCCGGTAATGCGCAGACGCTCACGGTAGTGACGTGCGATCAGAAAGCGCGCCACCAGCAATGAACTCACCGTGGCATCGACCTGACCCTTGGCAATCAACGCCACGCCTTCAGCGGGGCTTTTGACTTCGACCAGACGGATGCGCGGCACGCGGCTTAACAGGTAAGCACGTAACGGATGGCCGCGATAAATCGCCAGCCGTTTATCGGCCAGATCATCGAGGTTGAGCGGTCCCTGCGCGGTGATTGCGCTGACCAGCACAAACGGATTATTCAGGTAGGCACGGGTAAATTGCAGTTCGGCCTCGCGCTCGCTGCTCGGTGTCACCACCGGCAATACATCCAGTTCACCGGCCTTGAGCTGTTCGATCTGCCGATCCAGCGACGTCCCGCGCACGATCTCGAAGTTCAACCCGCTGCGCTGGCTGATCAGACTCAGCAGTTGCGCCGACAGTCCGCTGAAACGGCCATCGGCATCAAAAAATGTCAGCGGCGCGAAATCTTCGATGGCTCCAACCCGGACAACTGGATGCTGGTCCAGCCATTCCTGCTCATTCGCACTGAGCTGCACCCGCGACTGTTCAGCCATATCGGCGAGGCCGACGCTCCAGCGTAGCTCGATGCGCTGGCGCCGCTCCATGGGGATGGCCGTCAATGCCTTGTCGACGATGCGTTTGAGGCGCCCATCGCTGCGCAACAGCGCGAAGCCGAACGAATTGGCGTCCAGCCCGGCCGGACCGGCCAATTGCAGGTCGTTACGATAATTGGTGTTGATCAGGTAGTTGGCACTGATGAAGTCGCCCAGATAAACATCGTCCGCGCCGAAGGCCACCGCACCGAGCGCATCCATCGCCGACGGGTAACGCTGCACACTTGCCCGGGGATAAAACGCCTGCACGCTGGCCAGAGGCAGATAGTCCTCGACCATGGCCAGGCGCTTGCCGGCCAGATCGGTGGGCAATTGTTCATCGAGTCGAGTCACCAGCATCGGCTGATCTTCGGCGTAGGCACGGGACAGGATGAAGGCCGGGTCGGCGGCTTCAAAACTGTTGGAGGTCCCCAGCAGATCGAGATCGCCGCGTTTGAGTGCCGCCATCACGGCATCGCGGTTGGCGAAACGGCGGACTTCGATGCGCACGCCGAGCAACTGCCCCAGCAGGTCGGCGTAATCGGCGGTCAGCCCTTCGAGTTCCTGTTGATTACGGGTGATCTCGAACGGCGGGTAATCCGGCCCGGAAATGCCCATGCGCAACACCGGATGCTGACGCAGCCATTGCCGGTCCTGTTCATCCAGGCGCAGCTGGACATTTTCCAGTCCGGTACGGGTCAGCACTTGCAGCACCTGCGGCGTGTCGCTTGCCCAACAGGTGGCCATCAGCGTCAGCCACAGCCACAGCCAGACAATCCGGCGCCCCTGCCTCATGTCTGTCCGCTCAGATCACATGATTGCGCTTGGCGAAATCGCGCAAGTGTACCGCTGAGTTCACCCCGAGTTTTTTCATCAGACGGGTCTTATAGGTGCTGACGGTTTTGTGACTCAGGTGCATGTCCTCAGCAATCGCCTTGTTGGACTTGCCCCGCCCCAGTTGCGCGAAAATGCTCAACTCACGGTCGGAGAGCTGCTCGATCATCTGTTTTTCCGTGATCTGCACGGCATTCAGCGTACTGAAATGGTCCGGGAGCGCAGAGAAAAAGGTATGCCCCGACACCACCGCCCGGATGGCATTGCGCAACTGCTCCAACTGATTGGTTTTGGTCACGTAGGCCATGGCCCCGGCGCGCACACAGCGTTCCTGATAGAACATCGGCTCGTGTGTACTGAACACCAGCACTCGACAATGAAGATCATTGGCCTTGATCCGGGCCAGCACCTCCAGCCCGCCGAGCACTGGCAGATTCAGGTCGAGGATCACCAATTGAGGCTTGTGTTCACGAATAAGCGAGATCACCTCGTTGCCTTGGGACGCCTCGTATATCTGCTTGAATCCTTCGGCTTGCAACACGATCCGGATGGCGGCACGCACCACCGGATGATCGTCGACGATCAGCGCTAACTTCATGGCCACTCCCGGTGCAAAGACTGACGGTCAGGCCACCGATGGGGGCTGATCCAGACTCAGTGGCTGCACAGGGACTGTTGCATGGAACGGGGAGCAAAGCACCTGTCAGGTCTGACAGTTGCGGCCGGGGACTTTTTATGCATGCGCAACGTACTGCATCAGCGGGTGTGGCTTGTGAGCGGCCGGTTTACCTGGCTTTGCGGGCACATCGACCAGCGCCATCAACTGACTGATCGACTGTTTTGAAGGCAACGTCAAATGACTGATCTGCACATTCTCCTGAGCGAACCCCGAGGTCTGTTGCAACGGCGCCGTGCCTTCGTTATAGATCAACGCCTGACGAATCTGCGGGTTATCAAGGAAAAACCCCAGCAGATCCAGCGAACGCGCCGCCAGTTCGGCATTGATGACCACCACATCGAACGGCTCACAACCGTAGTCCACCAGCGTCAACAGCTCAGTGAGGCTTTGCACCGGGGCCACGCGGTAGTAATCGAGGCTGTTGAACAGACGCTCGATTTTCATCCGGTGGAAATGCTGCGAATCTGCTATCAGGATGCGCAGGGCTTTATTGATCATGCTCAATCTCCCGGTGTCACGGTTTCTGGGTGCGGCAAGACTACGCAAGCCACACGACAGGATCTGTAGGACTTTTCCTAAAAGAAGGTTCACTCATCCAAGTCACGCCGATCACTGTGCTGCTGCAACCAAAGCAACAGATCAGCCCCGGACATCGGCCGCGCATACCAATAGCCCTGCCCTTGGGAACACCCCAATGCCAACAGTTCACGGCGCTGTGCATCGGTCTCGATCCCTTCGATCACCACGCTCATGCCGAGGGTTTCACCCAACGCCAGTGTGCTGCTGATCGCCGCCCGGCATCGCGGTTCGTGCTCAAGATTGCGGATGAATTCGGCGTCGAGCTTGATCTCGTTGAACGGCAACTGACACAAGCGCTGCAAAGATGAGAAGCCGGCGCCGAAGTCATCGATCGATAGACGACAGCCCATCATTCGCAGGCGGACGAGGCTTTCCAGGCTGGTGGCCGGCGCTTCTAGCAGACCGCTTTCGGTCAGTTCGAAAGTCAGGCCTGCACCGCAAGCGCCGTGGTGCGCCAGAAGGTTCTTCAACGTGGTCGTGAGCTGCGCATTGGCCAACTGCACAGCGTGCAGATTGAACGCAACATTCAGGAAAACTCCCTGTGCACGGGCACTTCGTTGCACGCCCAGTGCCTGCTCGATCTGCGCAAACAGTAGCTCGTCGAGCAACCCGCAACGCTCCAGTACAGGCATGAACAAAGCGGGCGAAAGGATGCCGTGGGTCGGATGGAGCCAGCGGCATAGCACCTCTACACCACAGACCTCACCGGTCTGCAGGTTGAATTTGGGCTGATACCAGGCCTGCAATTGCTGCTGCGCCAACGCCTGACGAACCGATGCCTCACTGGCCAGCGTCACGGCAGCGGCCGTGGGTTGCGCCAGAGCAGGCCTGTCGAGGGATTTGCTCAGCAGATTCGCCAGCACTTGCACATGCAAAGGCTTGCCTACATCGCCCAGCAGTTCCAGGCCAAGCAACGCCACCATCTGATGCACCGCACGACGTAGGTCTGCCGACAGCGAACTACTGATGATCACCGACTTGACCTGCCCCGAGGCCCCCACCCGCTGCAGAAACTCCAGCCCGTCCATCCCCTCCATCTGCAAATCGCACAGGGCGACATCGACGGTACCGACTTCCTGCAAGAGCGCCAGCGCCTGAGCTCCGTCACTGGCCTCGAAGATTTCGCGACAACCCAGCGTACGCAGCATGTTGACCGCCACCGAGCGCTGGAACGCATGGTCTTCCAACACCAACACACGCAGCGGCAGAGCAGGCACGGCGATTGAGTCGTCGATGCCGGGAGCATGGTGTGTCGTGGCCAATGGCGTATTCGACTCGCCAGCAGAGGTCTCAACGGTTGTGGGATTGTTCATGAACATCGAGGTGCTCCAGCAAAGGGCCAAGGGTTTGCCGGTCCGGGGTACGGATCAGCATCAACTGTCGTCGGTGGTTGGCATAAATCGTCTGAGCCTGCGGCTGGCCGCGAACGGTGTCATGAATCACGCCGTGGCGAATCTGTGCATTGCTTGCAAAGAACCGCACCCAATCCACGCCAGTGGCGGCGATCAACCCCGCGTTGATGATCATCAGGTCAAAGTGCTGGAAGGGCTCGCTGGAGTAATGGGTCACGCCCAACAACTCACGAAACGAGTGCACCCGCGTCAGTTCGCGACAGCCCAGTTCTTTAAAGGTCTTGCCGATTCGGGCGTGCAACGCAGGCTCCTCGTCGGCAATCAGAATTCGCCAGCTTTTGTAGGACATTGGTTTCGACAGAGGTAGAAAAGGTCGCCGCTCGCGGCGTAAGAGGCGACACACTAGGCAAAACAGTCGTCAAAGCATGTAGGACGAGTCTGAAAAAACACCAAGAAATCTCCGACACCCTTTGAAGAACAACGCCACGTCGGAAGGATCCGACGTGGCAACCCGCCTCACCAAAGGTAGCGATACCCCAGGCTCACTCCGAATGGCTGTTCGATGCCATTGCCCTTGGCGTACTCGGCATCCAGCGAGATCTTGCTTTTCTCACTGACCTGCAATACGCCGCCGAAGCCGAGTTCGACGCGGTTGCCCGGCAGCTCGGCATCGAGTTTGTTGCCATTGACGCTGACCTTGCTGCTGCCGGCATGCTCGGTGATGTACGACGCTTTGACATACGGTTGGGCCTTCATGCCATTGCTCAGCTCCAGGCTGCGACCGAACAGCGAACCGACACGGCTTTGCAGTGAATCCAGATCATCGGACTTGACGCGCAGGCCGTTGCTGGCGGTGTAACTGGCCCCTTGGGTGCGGGTCGCAGTGATTTCCAGTTGCGGCTCGACGAACCAGCCATCCTTCAGATTGATGCGCTTGCCAACCTCGATATCAGCACCGACACCATTAGTGCTGTAGGAACCTTTTACCGCTTGCCCCAGATTGTTCGGCGTTTTGATGTCCGTATCGAAACGGCTGTACTTCAGGACGCTGTCAACGTAGACGCCATTGTCATTGAGGTAAGTGGCGTAAATGCCGAACATGCGGCTGTCGATATCGCCCGACGCCCCTTCACCGAAATCCAGATCGGAACGCGCAGTACCGACCATGCCACCGACATAAATCTTGCCGCTGTCCACTGCGAAAGCCTTGTCGGCACCGATTTCCAGACCGCTGACGTCCTGGGAATAGGCGCGGCTGGAATGCTCGCTCACATCGAAACGCTTGCCGATGGCGCGGGTCCAGAGCCCCCCGTCATCCTCGCCCATGCGCAACTCGCCGAGGCGCTTGACCAGAGCGTTCATCTGCGCGTTCCACAGGCTGGCGCCGGCGGTGTGCGCGGCGATGGCGGCGTTGGCCCCTTTGGACAGGTTTTCCGGCGCCGGGTCGATCGGGCGCGGCGGTGGCGTCACAGGGCCCACCGGATCCACTGGATTGACCGGATCAACTGGCGTCACTGGCTCCACCGGATTGCCGGGGTCTACTGGCGTCTCTGGATCCACCGGCGTTACCGGATCAACCGGAATCGCTCCCCCGCTCGCCAGTACCCAGTCATCACCCTGTTGGCGCAAGGTATAGCGGAATGCACCCGCATCGACGTGGCCGCCATACAGGGCGAATTTCGCGCTGCCGCCGTTCGTATCGACCAACAGCAAGCGGCCATCGGAGGTCGTCGGTTCATTACCGCTATCGCCGACGATCAACGTGTGATCACCACTGGCCATGCCGGCGCCTTGCACGATCAGCAAATCATCACGCTGATTGGCGATATCGGTATTCATCAAAATGCTGCCGCTACCGGAAAGAGCATTGACCGTAAGCGTCTTGAACGTACCGTCGCTGCCCGGCGCGAATGCCAGACGCCCGCCATTGAGGGTCAGCGAGTCCACCGTGTTCACGCCGTTCTCCATGACATTCACCGTGCCACCTGCGTCTGCCACAAGGCCATTGGCTTGGGCACCCGTGTAGAGATTGACCTGACCACCGTTGCTGACCGTACTGTTATTGGCCGTGCCAGTGGCGTACACGCTTTGGGTACCACCCTGCACGCGCGTGTCATTGGCCACCGCCCCGCCGACCAGGCCACGGCGCAGGGTTTGCTCACCGCCTGCGTTAATCACGCTGCCGTTAGCCACCGCCATGTTGATCAGGTTTTGCGTACCGCCAGCACCGACCTGGCTATCGTTGGCAATCGCCATGATATCCAGCGTCTGTACGCTGCCCGCATTGATCAGCGTGCGGTTGGCCGTGGAACGAGTGACGGTCTGCTGACTGGCATTGAGCACGGTGTCATTGGCAATACCGCTGGTGCCCACCATCTGTGAGCCGCCGTTATTGACCACCGTGCCATGGCTGACGCCACTGAGAACGTTTTGTGTCGCACTGTCTACTACGGTGTCGTAGGTCACACCGTTCTGAAATACGCTCTGCGTCCCACTACCGCTGACCGTGGTGCGATGGGCCGTGCCGTTGGTTCCGATCGATTGCACGCCGGTGGTAACGCTTTCGTCATAAATCACTGCCCCGCCATTGACTGAAGAGGTATAGGCACTGGCGTGCAGTGGCAGCAAAAACGCAATGGCGACGGCCACGGCGACTGGGTTGCGCTGGAACAACGGGGAACGGGTTTTCATCAACAGAACCTCACGTGCGCCCTCTTGGGCAACGGCGTAAATCGAGTTGAGTCAGAACCTTTGAGGGAACCGGTTCGCACTCGGGGAACCGGCAATTTAGAGAATCGAAGGGACTTTCTGAGTAGGATTTTTCCTTGTCTTTGTAGGAAATTTCCCAAGAGCATTGATCGGTCTTGACCCATGCTCAGATGCAAGAAAGCGAGCCCGTTGCAGGCTCGCTTGATCGCTCATCAGCCGCGTGCACCGACCACGCTTGAACCGTAAGAGATGATGACCTCCACCCGACGGTTGAGCTGACGGGAGCGAGCATTGCCGTTATCGGCAATCGGAAATTGCTTGCCGTAGCCTTTGGTGATCAGTCGATCAGCGCCGATGCCCATTTGCTTGAGCGCGAAAGCCACGGCGTCTGCGCGCCGCTCCGACAGACGCTGATTGAAATCGTCACCGCCGACATCGTCGGTAAACCCTTCGATGCGCACCTTGCGTTCAGGGTTGGCCGCCAGGTACTGCGCCAGTTGTTCGAAGTTGCGCTGGCTGCCGTATTTGAGATCGGCCTTGCCGGTGTCGAACAGCACATCGCCGAAGGTCACGACTTCCCCGCGCTGGGTTTTCTGCGCTTTCATCGCTTGCAGCGCCTTGAGCTGCTGAGTGCGCACGTCGAGTTGCACCTGGGTACGCTCGGCGTCGATTTTCTTCAGACCCGCCTCGGCTTGGCGGCCGGCAATGGTCTGCTCGGCCAGGGCGATTTTCTGGCTGGCCAGATAGGCCAATTGATCGACTTGCGATGCCTGGCGGTCCTTCTGCGACGCCTGGTCGGCCGCGTTCAACGCCGTAAAGGCAGACTTGGTTTCAATAGCTGCGAGGGTGTTGGCTTCCGGCTTGTTTTGCAGCGCCGCGAACTGTTCGCGGGCTTGCAGCAGTTGCGGGTTTTCAGGCGGCGTGGCGCAACCGGCCAGTGTCAGAGCGATCAGCGAAGCGATGGGCAACAGTTTGAAATTCGACATGAACAAGTCCTTATTGAGCGCTGGCTGGCGGATTGAAACCGGTGACCGGGTCTTGCAGCATTTCCTGCTTGAGCACCTCAATGCCATTGCGCGCGTCAGCCAATTGTTTCTGCCATTTCACAGCGCGCGATTTACGTTCGGCGAGGTTGGCATCGGCTTCGATCTGTTCGGCCAACAACTTGGCTTGCGGGTAGTTTTTCTCACCGAGGGCGCGTTCCATCTGGAACATCTTGTCTTGCGCTGCCTTCATTTCCAACGGTGCGTATTGGGTTGCTTCGGCCGACACCGCACGGTTGACCGCGTCCTTGGACAAGCTGATCTGTTGCTCTGGAAGCGGCGCGCTGGCGCAGGCACTCAACGCCGCAGCGACGGCCAGTCCAGAGACGGCCAATCGTGCACGGGAAGACATACGTGGAAGGGTCATCAACAGCTCCAAATGTTAACCAGTGAAGTGAGCTCGGCTGTATGCCGAGACCACCGCACGTTAGCGACAGAGAGCCAGTGACGAATGTAGGAAAATTCGCAAGAACGACAGGGAAAATGGAAATAGATTGCTACGCCAGACGCTCATCCAGTTGTGCCGCCAAACGCTCCATCGATTGCTGCAAGGCATCCACCGCTTCGGTCAGAACCTGCGTGTCGAGACCTTCGCTGGCAACTTCCAGCGCTTCACAAGCCTGGATCAGTGAGTGCGCCTTGATAATGCGTGCGCCGCCCTTGACCCGGTGGGCCAGATTAGCGAGCCCGGGCATGTCGTGCTGGGTAAACAGGCGCATCAGTTTGGCCATGTCCTGCGCATTGCTCGTGGCCAGATCGCTCAACAGACTGTTGATCGACGCGCGGTCGCCACGGGTCAATTGTTCGAGGCTGCCCAGATCGATGTCACCGATGCCGACATCGCCGGGCTCGTCTTCAGTCGGTGAACGAGGCCGTGGAACGACTGCGGCCAGACGCAGATTCAGATCCCTGAGGCTGATCGGTTTGAACAGGCAATCGTCCATGCCGGCCTCGGCGCAACGATCCTTCTCCTCGGCCAGCGCATTGGCGGTAAACCCCAACACCAGGCTGCGCGCCAATCCTCGCGTCGCCTCTTCATCGCGGATCGCCCGGGCCAGTTCGTAACCATTCATGATCGGCATGTTGCAGTCGGTGATGACCACGTCGAACGTCTGGTTGCGCCAGGCACGCAGGCCATGGGCGCCGTCCTCGGCATCCGTCACCCGGTGGCCCAGATAACTCAACTGCTGCGACAGCAGCAGACGGTTGGCCGGGTAATCGTCAATCACCAGAATATTCAGACAGTGACTGGCCTGCAGTGCCACGTTTTCCTCGACCGGCGCGGCGTCCAGAGGATCGAGTGTCGGTAGATTCAACCGCACCTCGATCTGCGTGCCCTGCCCCAACTCGCTGGTCAGCGCGAGGCTGCCGCCCATCATTTCGCACAAGGTGCGACTGATCATCAGCCCCAGCCCGGAGCCGCCCTGGGCCGACTGACCATGGTTGGCAGCCTGGGAAAACGGCGTGAACAATTGCGCCTGATCCACAAGCGAGATGCCGCGCCCACTGTCGGTCACGCGCAAGCAAAGGCGCAGTCGATCATCACTGCCAGTCTCGACCTGCACGCTCAATACCACCTTGCCCACATCGGTGAACTTGATCGCATTGCTCAACAGGTTCGACAACACTTGCTTGAAACGCAGCGGATCGATCAACACGTCGACGTTGCTCAGGGCGTCCAGATCCAGTTGCAGACGCAACTGTTTCTGGCGCGCCAGGCCTTCAAAAATGCGCGCAACCGATTCAATCAGTTCACGCAGATTGGCGCGTTCCGGCGCCAGCGACAGGCGCCCGGACTCGATCCGTGCAATATCGAGAATATCGCCAATCAGGTCCAGCAAGCCCCGCGCTGCGCCCGAGGCCACTTCAACGGCAAAGCGATCCAGTACACCTTGATCGGCCTTTTTCAGCGCCAGTTCGAGCATGCCGATGATGGCGTTCATCGGCGTCCGAATTTCATGGCTCATGGTTGCCAGGAACGTGGTTTTGGCGCGGTTGGCGTCATCGGCAACATCTTTGGCGATTTGCAGTTCCTGCAACAGATGCTGACGCTCGCTGACATCGATCCAGCCAGCGATCATGCCGGTGACGGCACCATCGCTGCCACGGTATGGCAGCATCCAATGATAGATGGTCAGCGCGCGGCCGTCCGCCAGATTCAGGCTGCGGTCCTGGATGCTCGGCAAGCCGTCCTCCATCACCCGTAGATAATCATCCTGAAACGTCTGTGCTTGCTGCATATCGCTGAGCACGCCGTCCGTGACCAACTTGCCGATGACCGCTTCGCGCTCGGTGCCAAACACTTGCAGATAACCACTGTTGCAGATCACCAGGCGACCTTCGCGATCGCGCACGTAGATCGGATGCGGCGTGCCGTCGATCAGCACGCGCATGAACTCCATCTGATCGTTCAGCGCGATTTCCGCCTGACGGCGCTTGCGCATCAACAGACGCAGATAAGCGATCCAGCCCAGCGCCACCAACAGCAACACGCCGGCGATCACGAAGCCCTGGATGATCATGCCGCGATTGCGCAGCCAATAACTGTCATTCACCACCACTTCGCTGCGCCAGCGGTTGGTCAGCTCATCCATTTCCTCCGGGCTGATGCTCAACAGGGCCTTGTCGAGAATCGAGTACAGCTCCAGCGCACCGCGACTGGTGGCCAGTGCGATGCGTGCAGGCTGGGTGCCGACAGTACTGGTGACCTGCAATTTGTCGCGGTACTGACGCGAGATCGTGTAGCGGGCACTGACCAGTGAGTTGATCGCGCCGTCGACCTCTCCCAGCGCGACCATCTCCATGGCTTCGGCAGCATTGTCCGCCGGCACCAACTGCACATTGGGGTATTGCTCGACGAGGTATTCACGCAAGACATTGCCGCGAATCAGCGCCAGACGTTTGCCGGCCAGTTGATCGAGCGTCTGCGGCTCGTCGCCACGGCGCATGACCAACACGAACGGATTGATCAGGTACGGCCGGGTAAAGCGCAGTTCGCCTTCGCGCTCAGTACTCGGGGTGAAGGCGGCGAGCATGTCGGCCTTGCCGCTGGTCACCTCGCCGATCAGGTCGCCCACCGAATCTACGCGCTGCATATCGAATTGCAGACCCGTGCGCAGGCTGATCTTGGCCAGCACGTCAGCGCTGATGCCGCGAAAGTTTCCGGCCTGATCGACAAAGGTCAACGGCAGAAAGTTTTCGTTGATCGCGACTTTGATACGCGGATGGTGATCCAGCCAACGCTGTTCGTTCACGCTGAAATGCAGCCGATGCTGGCCGGGAATGGCCACCCCGCCGACACTCCAGCGGCGCCGGATGCTCATACGCTCTTCCGCAGGAATGACCTTCAACGCCGCATCGAGAATGTGCAACAACCGGGTGTTTTCCCGGGTCACGGCAAAACTGAAGGGCTGGGTTTCCATGCGCGAAAAATCGCTGAGCTGAACGTTGTTGAGGTAGTTCTTCTTGACCAGGTAATTGGAGCTGAGCAGGTCGCCCAGATAGACGTCAGCCTGACCGAACGCCACGGCACCGATCGCCGTCAGTGTCGAGGGATACAGTTGCACGTCGGCTTTTGGGTAAAACGCCTTGACCGTTTCCGGTGGCAGGTAGTGATAGAGCATCGCCACCCGTTTGCCCGCCAGGTCTTCCGGCAGGTTGTGACTCTCATCGATGCGCGTCACCAGGGTCGGGTTATCGTCAGCGTAAGGCGAAGAGATTGCCAGTTCGGGGTCCGCCGCCTCAAAACCGTTGGCGGTGCCGATCATATCGATCTGGCCGTGCTTCAGCGCCGTCAGCAGATCGCCGCGCGAGGCGTAGCGCCGGACCTCGACCGTGACGTGCAGCAATTGTTCGATCAGTTGTGCGTAATCGGCCGTCAGGCCTTCGTAATCATTGCCGTTGCCGGTGATCGCAAAAGGCGCGTAATCAGGGCTGCTGTCGCCGAGCAACAGACGCCCCTTGCGGCGCAACCAGCTCCAGTCCGGCTCATCGAGTGGCACGGCATACTCGTCGACATCCGAGCGACCGAGCAATTGCAATGTATCGGGCTGCGTCGCGGCCATGGCCTGCAGCAACGACATTGAGCCGAACAGTGCCAGACCGGCCAGGCAATTTCTGACGAAAATAATCATCTAGAGCAGGTTGTTACGCTTGGCAAAATCGGCGAGGTACACCACCGACTTGACGTTGAGTTTCTCAATCAGCCGCGTCTTGTAAGTGCTGACGGTTTTGTTGCTTAACAGCATGGCTTCGCCGATTTCCTTGTTGCTCAAACCCTTGGCCAGTTGCTGCAGGATCGTCAACTCGCGATCAGACAGACTTTGAATCAGTTCCAGATCGGTGGCCTGCGCATCGCTGCGGCGCACCGAGCTACTGGCCAGATTGGGGAAGAAGGTATAGCCGTCCATCACCACCTTGATGGCTTTGACCAACTCGTCGAGGTCGTTGGTTTTCGACATGTATCCGGCTGCGCCAGCCTTCATGCAGCGCATGGAATAGAACTGTGCCGACTGCGACGTCAGCACCAGGACCTTGCAAGACAGGTTCAGCGCGCGGATACGCGAGATCACCTCCAGGCCGTCGAGCTTGGGCATGGCGATGTCCAGAATGATCAGGTCGGGGGTATGTTCGCGGGCCAGCTGCACAGCATCGGCGCCATTGTCCGCTTCCGCGACGACTTCGAAATGTTCCTGTTTCAACAGCATCTTGACCGCAGAGCGAATGAACGGGTGATCGTCCACGATGATCGCTTTCAACATAAAAACCCCTGTAAGACGTTGATCAACTACTTGGCAACGCCACAAATAACAATGGGACAGCAGTCCAGATGCTCCACGTGCAGAACATACACGAGCACCACAGAATTGTAGGAAAATTCTTGGAAAACACCGCACAACGATCAGCGCTCGCCCTCTGGCTTCTCCAGCCATTGCAGCAAGTCATGTCCGCTCATGGGACGGGCCAGGTAATAACCCTGACCCATTTCGCACTCCAGCTCGCGCACATGTTCAAGCACCTTTGGGCTGCTGATGCCTTCGATCACCAGATCCATTCCTAACGAACGAGCCAGCACCCTCGTACTGGCGACCATCGCCCGGTTGCGTTGACGGTCGAGGTGCTGGACAAAACGGCCATCGAGTTTTATCTGGGTGAACGGTAACTGGCACATCAGCTTCAACGAGGAAAACCCGACACCGAAGTCGTCGACCGCTAATCCGCAGCCGAGCAGGCGCAAACGCAACAAGTTCTCCTGCGTGCCGGGCGGGCAATCGAGCAAACCGTTCTCCGCCAGTTCGAGCATCAGAACCGATCCGTTGAACCCGTGCCGCTCCAGCGCCCGTTTGATGTGTTCCACCAGAGCACTATGGGTCAGTTGCGAGGCATGCAGATTGAACGCCAACTGCAAGGCCACACCACGATGACGCAAAATGCCCAGCAGGTTCAGGCCCTGCTCAAGCAACTGTTTGAACATCTGGTCGGTCAAGTCATACGCCAGCACGGCGGAGAGAAAGTCGCAAGGCAACAGCGTCCCGCGCGCGGGATGCTGCCAACGCACCAGCGCTTCCACGCCGATCACCGCACCGCTGTGTAATTGAAACTGCGGCTGAAACCACGCCCGAAACTCACCCAGCGCCAGCCCGCGGCGCACTTCATCTTCGTGGGGCAACTCTTTGCTCGGTGGCGCCAGCACTGGCGGGATCCGCCCGTGTTTATAGCGATACAACAGGCGGTTCAACGCACGCAGCTGCACCGGCCGGCTCAGCACTCCGAGCAATTGCAGACCGCCCAGCGAGGCCATTTGCCCCAAGGTACGCGCCAGCTCCGGGGGGAGTTCACTGCACAGCAACACCGCGCGCACCATACCGCTGTGGCTGGCAACACGGAGGAATTCCAGGCAATCGAGGCCCCGGTCAGTGAGGTCGCAGATCACGATATCGACCCCGCCCTGCAGGTGCATCTGCACCATGGCCTGCTCGGCATCCGGTGCTTGCAACACGTCACGCACGCTCAGGCGTTGCAACATCCTGACCAGCACGTTGCGGGCAAACTCATGATTTTCCAGCACCAGAATACGTGGGGAGGTCATCTTCCTTTAATCACTCAATTGACCCGGGAGACCGGATAGTGGCCTGCGCCAGCAGGGTTGAACGCAGGACTTATCCTGCGTCAATGTAGGAAATTTCCCAGAAGCTAATGCGTCATCAGTAGTAAACGATCTGCACAACCATGATCGCTTCGAACGGTCCGACCTCGGGATTGCCCAGCGACACCACCGACGCGCTGAACGGCACATCGATATGGCTGACGTCCGCCGGAAAATTCGCCAGAGGGAAAGGCTCGTTGATCTGCACCAGATTGTTGTGGGCATCGCGCACCTGAATGCCGAACTGACTATCGGCGGATGGCAAGATGTTGTAGAGGCCCTGTTGGTGGGTGGTCACAAACGTCGCACCGATGTTGATCGCGCTGCTGCACTTTTTCTCCAGGGCCAGGTTGAAGGGGCCGGTCGGATTGGGTGGGGAAAAACCGGTGGTGGTTTTCTGGATCACGCCAAAGTCGACAATGCCCGGCTCCGGCGTCACCGTGACGTCGACTGTGCACGCAGTGCCGACAATGTTCTGCAACCCGGAGAGTTGAAAACGGAAGTTGCCCGCCGGGTTGCTCGGCCCGCCATTCAAGCCATAGAGACCGTCGAACTGGAACACGTCGTAGGTGTCTTGCGAGGGACGCTGCAAGGGCAACAATCCGCGTTTGCGGATCACCACCTGAAACGCAATGCTGGGCGTCACCCGTGAACACGCGAGCATGTCAGCGCCGCTGGTCGCGTCCGGGCAACCACGGGATACGAATCCGCTGTTCACGCCCTGGGTCGGGTTGGAGCTCCAGTCGCCGTCCCAGGCTGTCACGCCGCGATACACCAGACCGAATTCGATGCCCCACGGGGTGGCATTGAGTCCTGCCGGGTTGCCATAGAAGTAGATCGGATCGTCTTCCCTGAAGTGCAGATCGAAGAGTTTCCAGCAGTCGGCCGGCACCACATGGGTTTTCGAGCGCCAGATGATCGTGCCGTCCGGCACGGTGTCCGGCACCGACACCGGGCCAATGTATTCGCTCAGGTAGCTGCCGCCGTCCAGCGACTTGCAGACCATCGCCGAAGCCAACTGCGACGCGCCCAGCAGCACTGCGGCCGCGGCCAGCCGGGTCAGCGTAGAGAACAGGCTCACGGTCTCACGCCTTTGCAGACGTTCGCCACGCAGTTGAACAGCGTGTCGGACTGGCCACCGAAGTCATTCATGTTCGACACCCGCAAGGTGCTGAACGCGGTGTTGCTCAGGGCAAAGCGCGCATTGCCGCGTGGCGCGATCATCACCGTATCGATCGGCATTCTGGTTTTTTCCGGGCCGGCCAGCAGCCCGACCACAGTGATGTGAAACGGTGTCGGGTTATCGACAATCAGCTGTTTCGCTGCCGGGTCGATTTTCAGGTTCAGGCCCAGCGCGAGGTCTTCACCACGCTCACGCTTCACCGCTGCCGGGCGATAGAA
Organism: Pseudomonas sp. B21-041; assembly: GCF_024748675.1. Classification (NCBI taxonomy): domain Bacteria; kingdom Pseudomonadati; phylum Pseudomonadota; class Gammaproteobacteria; order Pseudomonadales; family Pseudomonadaceae; genus Pseudomonas; species Pseudomonas sp. B21-041. Next base: position 2,184,136 of record NZ_CP087175.1, on the reverse strand, counting down.
CAATTTGATCTTCGACTGCAAGGCGATCTGCATCGAGTTGACGGCCTGGCTCTTCGGCGGAATCTCGCGAATGTTCAAATAGAACACTGACTCGCGGTCAGCCGGCAGGGCCAGTTCGGGCAATTTCACGATACGCAGCACACTGCTTTCGTTCGGCTCGATGCGCTGCAGCGGTGGCAGGACCATGAACGGTGAGGTGACTTTCTGGCCACTCTCGTTTTCGATCCACGACTGCACAATGAATGGCAGCTGCGGGTTTTTGTTGCTGACTGTGACGCTGACCGATGGTGCACTTTCCTCGAACACCAGCCGGGTGCGATCCGGCACCACAGCGGCGCTGGCCAACAGCGGCAGACTAAGGCCCGCGGCCAGAAACAGACGGTGAGCAGTAAACAAGGCAAAACGAGACATGATGACTCCGGGTTCATTGGAAGACGCGGTTACAGACACTGGGCAGGCTTGGCGATATTGCTCACCACGTCCTCCTCAGGGAGTTTGGCCAGACTGCATTGGCCGGCGTCATCCCAACGCGCTACCAGTTCAGCCCCAACCTTGATGCCCAACAGATAAGTGACGCCCGCCTCGCCGACGATGCCCACCTCCCGGTTGGTGTTCTTGTCCTGCACCGATGCGCCGAAAGGCACCGGTTTACCGTCGTTGCGGGTCAATACGACAAATGCGTTGCGGCCCTGCCCCGTGGCGAAATTGACGTAGCCGATGGCCCCCTCGGTCAGCGCCAGACGCTGGATCGGGTTGGACACTTCGGTGTTGAGCGGCAGTTTTTCGACGTTGACCCGCGCTTCGTAAGCCTGAAACGAGGGCAAGCCATCCATCACCGCATAGCCGTCCCGGTTGGTGCGGGTCTGCCCGGTGAAGGCCACGTCCGGTACGCCATCGGTGGACACCAGCAGGCGCGTATCGCCATTGGTGCCATTGCCATGGGCCGAGACCCCATAACGGGTGGCGACCAGTGAGCTGTCGAGTTCGCCGGTCAGCGAGCGATAGGTGCTGCCATCGGTGGAGGCCGACGCGTTGGCGCGGTAACTCGAAGCGCGTTTACCGACATAGGCGTTGACGTAGCGGTTGTCGCCAACGCCGCCATACACCTGATAGTTCACGCCTTCGCCGTCGTCATGGCTGTAGCCGACACTGGCGGACGAATCGCCGGAGCCCGAGCGCTGCAGGTTACTGGAGGCCATCGAATTGCCCCCCAGTGGCACCGTCACACCGAGGTAGATCTGCGAGTCATTCTGCCGACTGTTTTGCGTCTGGTAAGCCGACAGGTTTGCGGTGATGTTCTTGACGTTGCCAAGGGAAAAACTGCGCGCCACGGTCATGCCGAAACGATCGGCTGCCGGCGCGTCCCAATAAGTCGAATGGTCGTAGGAAAAACTCGTCGATAACCAGGAAAAATGCTTGGCCAGGGTCACCGAATAACGTTGCTTGCCCGAGTTCATCGCATAGGAATCAGCATCGCCGACAAACTGCGAAAAGTTGGTGAAGGTCTTGTCGGAAAAGCGATAACCCAGAAACCGCAGGTCGGTGCCAATGGCGTCAAAACGCTTGGAATAGTTGATTCTGTAAGAGTTGCCGGCCACGGTTTCGCCGTTCCAGCGCAGCTTCGCCCGAGACGTGGTGACATCACCAGACACTGCGCCGAATACGCCAAGGTCCTTGCCGATACCGATGGCATTCGACTGATAACCCGAGGCAGCCAGCACGCCACCGTAGATCGTCCAGTCCCTTGGCAGACCATAGGCCGCTTCCGAGGCGACAAACTCAGGCTCTGTGCCGCCGTTACCGGTCAGGCGCGGCTGGCCGGCGGAAACCTTGTAACGCAACTCGCCTTCACGGGACAGAAACGGAACTGCGGCGGTGGCTACGGTAAACGTTTGTTCGCTGCCATCCTCTTCGCGCACGGTCACATCCAGTGTGCCTTGCACGCTGCTGTTGAGATCCTGAAGGCTGAACGCACCCGGTGTCACCGTGGTCGAGTACAACACACGACCCTGCTGGGATACGGTGACGGTCGCGTTGGTACGCGCCACGCCACTGATCAGCGGCGCATAACCGCGCAGGTTCGGCGGCAACATGCGGTCATCGCTGCTCAGGGTCGCTCCGCGCAGGGCAAAGGTGTCGAACACATCGGAGTTCAGATAGTCCTCACCGACCGACAGCTTCGAACGTATCGATGGCAACGCGCGATAGGCGTACAAGCGGTTCAACTGGAACGCTTCGCCGTGGGGATCATTATTCTGGCTACCTGACTCTTGCCGCGCCTGATAATCGGCGCGGATGCGCCAGGCATCGAGGTTGACCCCGGCCGTGCCATAGCTTTGCAATGAACGCGAATCGCCGGACGGCGTATTGGTTTCGCGGCTGTTGGCGATCACTCGGTAATCAAGCAACGCGCCGTTGAGCCCGTCGCTCCAGGCGGCAGGCGGAATGTAGTTGGGATCGTCATACTCGAACGAGGCCTGCGGCAGGCTGATCGACAGACGTCCAAGGTTTTTCATGTACTTGATCGAGGCATTTTCAATGCCACGCAAATCCACACATTGCCCCTCAGCCAGACGCGGCAGGCTTTTGAGCAACGCAGGCTTGAGACCAAAGGTCGCCACCAGGTCTTCGGGCAGACAGGCGTAACTTTCTTGCGGGTTGGCGCCGCTCTTGAACTCGATCGAACGTGAACCGAAATAACGCTGATTGACGGTGATATCCAGCAAGTAACGACCGGGCACAGTGTATTGGGCGTGGGCAAACTGTCCGAGACTGATATCGTCGTTTTTATCGATATTCAGGAACTCCGAATTAAACTCCACAGCGTTTGAATAACGCGCACAGGAGATCAACACGCAAGACACGAAAAGTTTTCGGCCGTACACGGGAAATAGCCTTTATCAGAACTTTGACGGAAAAGAAAAAAGGGGTTTTCACCCCTTTCTCTTACAACGTGCGATACCGAGGTATCAGTTGTAGGCCACGGTGAAGTTCGCAACGCTGTCTGCTTCACCGGTGGTGACGGTCGCAGCGGTGGCTTCATACATGGCGGCGAAGGTCACGGTGTTGTTGCCGTTTTGCAGCACAACCGGAGCGACCTGCTCGGTGCCGTTATCGAGCATTTCGCCAGCGCTGGCCTGCAGACGGATGCCGACGTTCTGCGCCAGACCGGTAGTGGCGAACAGGCCCGGAACCGCTGGATCCTGCACACCGCTGAAGGTGAAGCGGGCGTTCTTCTGGGTGGTGGTGTCGCAGTCGGTCAGGATGATGTCGAACTTGGTCGGCGTCGAACGATCACCGATCGCCTTGAACTGGTTCGATGGCACCTGACCCAGGGAAACGGTCTGGTCCAGAGAGCTGGCGTCGATACCGCAGGCGCCGGATACGATTTCACCAATGAAACGTACGGTGCCAGGGTTGCCGGAAGCCGGCGTCGCAGCATTGGCGAAAGAAGCGAGACCCATGACAACGGTAGCGGCGGTAACAGCGACGATCTTTTTCATTTTTTACATCTCTTGGGATAGTTGTTTATTCGGCCCAGCGGCCTGGCTCTCCCAATTACTCATCAGCGACAACAGGCTTGCTCGCTGTAGCGAACAACCTTCATCACGGAATCTGCAACGAATGGTTCCCCCCTCTTTCCGGCCATTCCCTGCCGAACTTTCCAGGTATTCATTGCACTTCCGTAATAACGCATCGAGTCATCAGGACGCCGGGCATCTCTGCTCCGGAACAAATAGTGATCGAGACCCAAGGGTGAAAATGTAGGTTCTTTCTTGCCGCCTTGTAGGACAATTCTCAGCAACCGAAAACGATCATTCCGTGGTACTCGGACTCCAGAATGCCTGCACCACCAGCGCCGATGTGGAAATCCGCGCCACCAGCGCATCCAGTTCATCGCCATCGACCGACGTTGTCGCCAGCGTCGCTTCGATTTCGATTTCATCGGCGCCGAAGGCATGCACATCAACATCGCTGGCCGGGTAGTTGCTGCGTTCAAGCTCGGCCTCAAGCAAGGCGAACACGGCGGTTTGCTGGGAGCGTCGGGCGATGACGTAGACGATGTTGGTGACTTCCGCCGAGACCACGTCCAGTGGCTGGCGGTTGATGTTGTTGACGATCGGCCGCAGCAAGGTGTTGGCGGCCAGAATGAATAGCGTGCCGAGTACGGCTTCGGCGAGCAGATCGGCCCCGGCACAGGCACCGACCGCTGCGGAGGTCCACAGGGTCGCGGCGGTATTGAGACCGCGCACGTTGCCCTCTTCGCGCATGATCACCCCGGCGCCGAGAAAGCCGATGCCGGAGACCACGTAAGCAACCACGCGCACCGCACCTTCGGCACCAGCGAGACGGTTGGCCATGTCGACGAAAATAGCTGCGCCGACGGCGACCAGCACGTTGGTGCGCAGGCCGGCGGTGCGTTGCCGGTACTGACGTTCGAAACCGATCAGGCCACCGAGGATGAAGGCGGCACTGAGGCTGACGAGGGTGTCGAGCAGCGAATCGAGGTTGAGGTTGTTGATGGCTTGCATAGTCTTGTCCTTGAAACACATAACCTTTGTAGGAGTGAGCCTGCTCGCGATAGCGGTGTGTCAGTCATTGCAATGTTGACTGACCGATTGCTATCGCGAGCAGGCTCACTCCTACAGGGGGCAGCATTACTGCCAGCCGAACCGGCGGATGTAAAAACCTTTCACGGCCTGGGTCAGCGCCATGTACGCCAGCAGAATCACCGGCAGGAACACGAAGTACAGCGATGGCAACGCCTGCAGTTTGAAGTAATGCGCCAGCGGCCCCATCGGCAGGAAGATGCCGACCGCCATGATGATCCCGGTCATGACCAGCAGCGGCATGGCCGCGCGGCTTTGCAGGAACGGAATCTTCGGCGTGCGGATCATGTGCACGATCAGCGTCTGGGTCAGCAACCCGACCACGAACCAGCCGGACTGAAACAGCGTCTGGTGATCCGGGGTGTTGGCATCGAATACGTACCACATCAAGGCGAACGTGGTGATGTCAAAGATCGAACTGATCGGGCCGAAGAACAGCATGAAGCGCCCAACGTCACCCGGCTGCCAGCGTTGTGGTTTCTTCAGCATGTCCTCATCGACGTTATCGAACGGAATGGCGATCTGCGAAATGTCGTAGAGCAGGTTCTGCACCAGCAGGTGCATCGGCAGCATCGGCAGGAACGGAATGAACGCACTGGCGACCAGCACCGAGAACACGTTGCCGAAGTTGGAGCTGGCGGTCATCTTGATGTACTTGAGCATGTTGGCGAAGGTGCGCCGCCCTTCGAGTACGCCCTCCTCCAGCACCATCAGGCTCTTTTCCAGGAGGATGATGTCGGCGGCTTCCTTGGCGATGTCCACCGCACTGTCCACGGATATACCGATGTCGGCGGTGCGCAGGGCTGGAGCGTCGTTGATGCCGTCACCCATGAAGCCGACCACATGGCCGTTGCCTTTGAGGATGCGCACGATGCGCTCCTTGTGCGACGGCGTCAGTTTGGCGAAGACGTTGGTGGTCTCTACGGCAACCGCCAGTTCGGCATCGCTCATGCGTTCAACGTCGTTACCCAGTAGCAAACCCTGCTGAGCCAGACCGACTTCGCGGCAGATTTTCGCGGTCACCAGTTCGTTGTCGCCGGTCAGCACTTTTACCGCCACGCCATGTTCGGCCAAGGCCTTGAGCGCCGGCGCGGTGCTTTCCTTCGGGGGATCGAGGAACGCCACATAGCCGATCAGCGTCAGTTCTTGTTCATCGGCCAGGCTGTAAATCTCGCGACCTTCAGGCATCGAGCGTGCGGCCACCGCCACCACGCGCAAGCCTTCAGCGTTGAATGCTGCGGTGACCTGACGAATCCGGGTCAGCAATTCATCGCTCAAGGCTTCATCGACCTCACCGTGACGCACGCGGCTGCACACCGCCAAGACTTCTTCCACGGCACCTTTGCAAATCAACTGATGTGGCTGGCCACGTCCTTCGACCACCACCGACATACGCCGACGATTGAAGTCGAACGGGATCTCGTCGACCTTGCGAAACGCCGTGCCGACTTTCAGTTCACGGTGGATTTCCACGTGTTCCAGCACCGCGACATCGAGCAGGTTTTTCAGGCCGGTCTGGTAGTAGCTGTTCAGGTAAGCCATTTCCAGCACGTCATCGGAGTCTTCGCCCCAGACATCGACATTGCGCGCGAGGAAGATCTTGTCCTGGGTCAGCGTGCCGGTCTTGTCGGTGCACAGCACGTCCATGGCGCCGAAGTTCTGGATCGCATCGAGACGTTTGACGATGACTTTTTTACGCGACAGGAACACCGCGCCTTTGGCCAGCGTCGAGGTGACGATCATCGGCAGCATTTCCGGGGTCAGGCCGACGGCAATCGACAGCGCGAACAGCAATGCTTCGGTCCAGTCACCCTTGGTGAAACCGTTGATGAACAGCACCAGCGGCGCCATCACGAACATGAAACGGATCAACAGCCAGCTGACTTTATTCACGCCTTGCTGGAACGAAGTCACCGCGCGATCGGTTGCGCCGACACGCTGGGCCAGCGCACCGAAATAGGTGCTGTTGCCCGTGGTGAGAATCACCGCCACCGCCGTGCCGGAGACAACGTTGGTGCCCATGAACAGGATGTTGTCCAGCTCCAGAGGATTGCGCGTGTCGCGATCAGCCTGACGCGGAAACTTCTCCACCGGCATCGATTCGCCGGTCATCGCCGCTTGGCTGACGAACAGATCCTTGGCGCTAAGCACGCGGCAATCGGCAGGAATCATGTCACCGGCCGAGAGGACGATCAGATCGCCCGGCACCAATTGCTTGATCGGCAATTCGCTGCGTGGGGCGTCACGGCGCATCACCGTGGCGGTGTTGCTGACCATGGCTTTCAGCGCGTCGGCAGCCTGGTTGGATTTGCTTTCCTGCCAGAAGCGCAGCAACGTCGACAGCACCACCATGGAGAAAATCACCACGGCGGCCTTGAGGTCTTCGGTCAGCCACGAGATCACCGCCAACAACGTCAGCAGCAAGTTGAACGGGTTTTTGTAGCAGTGCCACAGGTGAATCCACCATGGCAGCGGTTGTTCGTGTTCGACTTCGTTGAGGCCGTATTGCGCACGCAGCGCATCGACTTCGAAATCGGTGAGGCCATCGGAGTGCGTGCCCAATGACGAGAGCAACACACCGCTGTCGCAATGCGCGGCATCGACCAGGGTGTTGGCCAAAGTCGGCGGGACTTCACGGCTGACCGTGGTGTCGTTGATCGATTCCAGCAGCGCCAGACGACGGAAGTGCCGGGCGATGTGGCGGGTCCGCAGAAAACCTGCGAAGAATTCCTTGAGCGTAAGTTTCATGGCTGTTGCCCCTATGGTCAGCCGGGAAACCGTCAAGCAGGTACGGCCGCGCCTCGTCCACCGGAAAAACCGGCACGGCAAGGCCTGGCGCGCCGGTCAGAAACGACAGGCGTGTCGATAGGGCTGCGATCACGACTGTGTAGTCGAAATCACGCTCTGTTCAGCGTCGATGAGAAGGAACGTCCAGACATGGCCCAGGACGGGTCATGCACGGGATGCCGCTGCTCGCTGTTACGGCGAGACAACGGCAGAGAAAGGCTGCGCGTTATCTTGCCGAGAATCTGCCGGTTACCGAGACCGGCCGACAACTGTCACTCGAACAAGTACCCACTGTGGGTCTCCGCTATTGATGAAAACGCGCGAAGCTTACGCCCCGATGTCTGGAGAGTAAACCCGCAAAAGGCAGTGTGTCGGGGAATGTGGGGGATGTTCAGGAAGGGTTCAGGATGATCGTTCCCACGCTCTGCGTGGGAATGCAGCCCGGGACGCTCCGCGTCCCTATCGAAGGCCGAACGCGGAGCGTCCGTTGAGGCATTCCCACGCAGAGCGTGGGAATGATCTGGCCTGGAAATCGGCGTTAGCTGGCAGTCGCCAACAACAGATCCGCCATCGACCGATGCCCACGGTTCTTGCCGTGTTCATACAACGAACCTGCAATCTCGTCCGCACGAATCGGCAACACCGACAGCAACGTGTCGCTCAGACCATGGCTGGCCTGGCAGAAGCCCTGCATGTAGATGCCGGCCTGGCAGCGTTCGTCGGTGATCAGTTTGTAATTGCGATCGACCTCGAAGTCGCCCAGGTATTCTTCCAGCGGCGCCAGCAGTTTGCGGTGCATCTGCCGCTCGTAACCGGTGGCCAGAACAACCGCGTCGTAATTGCGTACAGTGACTTCGCCGGTGGCGTTGTTGCGCACGGCCAGTTCGATACCGTTTTCGGTGGCGGTGGCTTTCTCGACGGTGGTCAGGGTACGGAACGCGTGGCGGGCAACACCCGAGACTTTCTGCCGATAGAAGATGCCGTAGATGCGCTCGATCAGGTCGATGTCGACCACCGAATAGTTGGTGTTGTGGTACTCGTTGACCAGACGCTCACGCTCGACGCTGTTCTGCTGGAACACCAGATCAGTGAACTCCGGCGAGAACACTTCGTTGACGAACGGGCTGTCGTCAGCAGGCTTCAAGGCTGAGCCGCGCAGGATCATGTCGACCTGCACCGACGGGAACGAATCGTTCAGATCGATAAAGGCCTCCGCCGCGCTCTGCCCGCCGCCGATGATCGCGATGCTCATTGGCTGATTGTTCACGCACGGCTGCCTGGCCATTTGCGAGAGGTATTGCGAGTGGTGGAACACGCGGCTATCGCCCTTCAGCGCTTTGAACGCCTCCGGAATACGCGGTGTGCCACCGGCGCTGACCACCACCGAACGGGTGGTGCGTACATGTTGCAGGCCCTGGCTATCGCGGGAAATTACCCGCAGCGCTTCAACCTGGTGGTTGTGCAGCACTGGCTCGATGGTCAGCACTTCTTCGCCGTAACGGCTCTGCTCGGTGAACTGCCCGGCGACCCAGCGCAGGTAGTCGTTGTACTCCATGCGGCACGGATAGAAGGTGCCGAGGTTGATAAAGTCGACCAGACGACCGTGATACTTGAGGTAATTGACGAACGAGTACGGGCTGGTCGGATTGCGCAGGGTCACCAGATCCTTGAGGAAGGAAATCTGCAACTCGCTCTGCGTCGACAAGGTGTTGCCGTGCCAGCTGTAGTTGGCCTGTTTGTCGAGGAACAGCACATCCAGCTCGCCCTGGGTCGGGCCGCGCTCTTGCAGAGCGATGGCCAGTGCCAGGTTCGAAGGGCCGAAACCGACGCCGATCAGGTCGTGAACGATGGGCGATGCAATTGCCTGTGTCATTTCCAGTGTCCTCTGGATGAACCCCTCAACGCGGGGATAAAGCCTGGGTGGCCTGACCGGCCTGAATCAGGTCAGCAGGTCGTCTGTTGAGTAGGAACGAGGACGATGAACGGAAATTTAACCAGCAAGGATCAATGGGCGTCCCATTGTTTGATGCGCAAGCGGCAATGTTTCATGGCGTTGACGATGTGCTTTTCCACCAACGCCTTGGAAATCCCTAGATGCTCGGCAATTTCCGGATGGGACAGACCTTCGATCTTGCGCAGCAGAAAACTTTCCCGGCAGCGCGGCGGCAACTCGGCCAACGCGCGCTGGAGCATCTCCAGACGTTGACCGTGGTCGAGGGTGCCGTGGGGCGACGGGGTGAAATAGCGCTCTTCGCTGTCCAGCACATCGAGCGATTCGACCTGGCGCAAGGCGTTGCGCCGATGATCATCGATAACCAGGTTCAATGCCGTGCGATAAAGGAAGGCCCGCGGTTGTTCGATCGGTGTGTCGCTGGAACGCTCCAGTACCCGTACATAAGCGTCATGCACCACATCTTCGGCCACCTGACGGTTGCCCAGCTTGGCGTTAAGGAAACACACCAGCTCGCGATAGTAGTTTTCCAACATGACTCCCGACCGCATCGATGCAGTTCCTGTCCTTGAGCACACTGATCCAGCCGCCGCAAACGCAGTAGCAAGATAGTGGCAACGTGAGGTGCGTAATTTATAGTAATTCTCATATAGATTTAAAGAGTTGTTTCCACATCCGCCCCAAATAGTCGCGCCTGGCTACCTGTTACTTGATGTGTACGGCGCTTAAATTCCCTTGTGCATTCATCGTTTACAGGACAGCTCCCCGTATCTGTCGTGCCATGCGACAGCGTTCAGCGCCCCTGCACGCCTGTGTACTGGCCGAATGACGGGCCGATTCCACTGGCCGGAACCCTGCATGAAACGTCCCCGCCCCGCCCGACGCGCCCTGTTCGCCGCCCTTTGCCTGATTCCCGTGATCGCCGTTGCCGCGTGGCAAGTCCTGCCGCCCGGGCGCGACGCCCTCGCCACGGTGCAGGTGACGCGTAGCAGTATCGAAAACAGCGTGACCGCACTGGGTACGTTGCAGCCACGTCGTTATGTGGACGTCGGTGCGCAGGCATCCGGGCAGATCCAGAAGATTCATGTCGAGGCTGGCGACACGGTCAAGGAAGGCCAGTTACTGGTAGAGATCGACCCCTCCACGCAAAAGGCCAAACTGGATGCCGGGCGGTTTTCCATCGAAAACCTCAAGGCACAGTTGCAGGAGCAACGCGCCCAGCACGACCTCGCGCAACAGAAATACCAGCGCCAGCAGAAACTCGCCGCCGGTGGCGCCACCCGTGAGGAAGACGTGCAGACCGCCCGCGCCGAAGTCCGCGCCACGCAGGCACGCATCGACATGTTCCAGGCGCAGATCCGCCAGGCTCAAGCCAGCCTGCGCAGTGACGAAGCGGAGCTCGGCTACACGCGTATTTATGCGCCGATGAGCGGCACCGTCGTCGCCGTCGGCGCCCGCGAAGGCCAGACGCTCAACGCGCAACAGCAAACCCCGCTGATCCTGCGCATCGCCCGGCTTTCGCCGATGACCGTGTGGGCCGAGGTTTCCGAAGCGGACATCGGCCACGTCAAACCCGGCATGACCGCCTACTTCACCACGCTCAGCGGCGGCAGTAGGCGCTGGAGCAGCACCGTCCGGCAAATTCTGCCGGTGCCGCCGCGCCCGCTCGAACAGAATCAGGGTGGCAGCCCCACCAGCGGTCGCAGCGGCAGCGAACGCGTGGTGCTCTACACCGTATTGCTCGACGTCGACAACGCCGACAACAGCCTGATGACCGACATGACTGCGCAGGTGTTCTTTGTGGCGCAACAGGCGCAAGACACCCTCACCGTGCCCAGCGCCGCCCTGCAACCCGGCTCACGCCCACAATGGCAACGGGCGCAGATCGTCGCCGCCAATGGCGAAATCCAGCCCCGCGAAGTGCGCACCGGCATCAGCGACCGCTTGCGCACCCAAGTGCTTGAAGGCCTGGCCGAAGGCGATCACATTCTCAGCGCGCCGGCCACCGGCAGCGGAGGCTGAATGCAAACGCCACTGATTGACCTGCGGCAGATCCGCAAATCCTATGGCGGCAATGACAGCCCGCTGGTGGAAGTATTACGCGGCATTGATCTGTCGATTCATGCCGGTGAGTTCGTCGCCATCGTCGGGGCGTCCGGCTCCGGCAAGTCGACATTAATGAATATCCTCGGCTGCCTCGACCGCCCTACCAGCGGCGAATATCGCTTCGCCGGGGAAGACGTCGCCCGACTCGACACTGACGAACTGGCCTGGCTGCGCCGCGAAGCGTTTGGTTTTGTATTCCAGGGTTATCACCTGATTCCGTCCGGTTCTGCCCAGGAAAACGTCGAGATGCCGGCCATCTACGCTGGTACCCCGGCCGCCGAACGCCACGCGCGCGCCAGCGCCTTGCTGGAGCGGCTCGGCCTGGGCAGCCGCACCGGCAACCGTCCGCATCAGCTTTCCGGCGGTCAGCAACAGCGGGTGTCGATTGCCCGGGCGTTGATGAACGGCGGCCACATTATCCTCGCCGACGAACCCACCGGCGCCCTCGACAGCCACAGCGGCGCCGAGGTCATGACCCTGCTCGATGAGCTCGCCAGTCAGGGCCATGTGGTGATTCTCATCACCCACGACCGCGAAGTCGCACAACGAGCCAAGCGCATCATTGAAATTCGTGACGGGCTGATCATCAGCGACACCGCCGAACACCCGTCAGCCCCACCGCGCAGCGCCAACCCCGGCGCCCTGCAAGCGGTGGATCTGCGCCAGCGCCTGAGCAGCGGCAGCACCCAGACCGGCGCCTGGAAAGCTGAACTGGTCGACGCCGTGCAAGCGGCGTGGCGGGTCATGTGGATCAATCGTTTTCGCACCGCGCTGACCCTGCTCGGGATCGTCATCGGCGTGGCCTCGGTGGTGGTGATGCTCGCGGTGGGCGAAGGCAGCAAACGCCAGGTGATGGCGCAAATGGGCGCCTTCGGCTCCAACATCATCTACCTCAGCGGCGCCGCACCCAATCCGCGCACACCACCGGGCATCATCACCCTCGACGACGTCGCCGAACTGGCCGCCCTGCCCCAGGTCGAGCGGATCATGCCGGTCAACGGCTCGACCGCTGGCGTGCGTTTCGGCAATGCCGACCACAGCAGTTACGTCGGTGGCAACGACACCAATTTCCCGAGCATCTTCAACTGGCCGGTGGTTCAGGGCAGTTACTTCAGCCAGGCCGATGAAGACAGCGCCGCCGCCGTGGCGGTGATCGGCACCAAGGTGCGCGACAAGCTGCTCAAGGATGTCGCCGATCCGATCGGCCAATACATCCTGATCGAAAACGTGCCGTTTCAGGTGCTCGGTGTTCTGGCGGAAAAGGGCTCGAGCTCCGGCGATTCCGACAGCGACAACCGCATCGCCGTGCCCTACTCGGCGGCCAGCACGCGCCTGTTCGGCAGCCGTAATCCGGAATACGTGGTGATCGCCGCCAAGGACGCACGCAAAGTCAAAGACGCCGAGCAGGCGATCGAACAGGCGATGCTGCGGCGACACAATGGCAAGAAGGATTTCGAACTGACCAACAACGCCGCAATGATTCAAGCCGAAGCACGCACGCAGGGCACGCTGTCGCTGATGCTCGGCGCCATCGCCGCGATCTCGTTGCTGGTCGGCGGTATCGGGGTGATGAACATCATGCTCATGACCGTGCGCGAACGCACCCGGGAAATCGGTATCCGCATGGCCACGGGCGCGCGTCAGCGCGACATCCTGCGCCAGTTTCTCACCGAAGCGGTGATGCTTTCGGTGGTCGGCGGCGTGGCCGGTATCAGCCTGGCGATGCTGGTCGGCGGCGTGCTGTTGTTCAGCGGCGTGGCGATCGCGTTTCAATGGCTGGCCGTCATCGGTGCGTTCGCCTGCGCGCTGGCCACCGGCGTCCTCTTCGGCTTCATGCCTGCCCGCAAGGCTGCCCGGCTCGACCCGGTCACGGCCCTTACCAGTGAATGATCGACCTATGAAAGCGCCACTGACAATTCTTGCCGCCAGCCTGTTGCTGGCGGCCTGCAACAGCCCTGCGCCACGCCCCGACAGCGGCGTGCTGCCACCGGCCGCGTGGCAATCACCTGAGCAGCCCGGTGCCGTGCAGAGCAACCGCCAATGGTGGACCCAGTTCGGCAGCCCCGAGCTGGATCGACTGGTCGAACAGGCGCGACTGGGCAGCCATGACCTCGGCGCCGCTGTTGCGCGGGTCAGGCAAGCCCAGGCCAGCGCGACGATTGCCGGCGCCCCGCTGCTCCCGGAAATCAAGGCCGGTCTCAATGCCAACCGGCAGAAACTGTTGCACGGCAAAGGCTACAGCCAACTCGACGTCAGCCCGGATAATCGCTCGCTGGATTACTACGACGCCGAGCTGAGCGCCAGTTACGAAATAGACTTCTGGGGCGGCAAACGCGCGGCGCGCGACAGCGCCGTGTTCGGTGTACAGGCCAGCGAGTTCGACCGTGCCACCGTCGAACTGACCCTGCAAAGCGGCGTCGCCAACAGTTACACGCAGGCCTTGGCATTGCGCGAACAGGCACGCATTGCCGAGCTCAATCTGGCCAACGCGCAGAACGTCCTGCACTTGGTGCAAACCCGCTTCGACGCCGGCAGCGCCACCGCACTGGAACTGGCCCAGCAAAAAAGCCTGGTAGCGGAACAGCAGCGCAAATTGCCACTGGTGCAGCAACAGGCCCGCGAAGCCTTGATCACCCTCGCCGCCCTGCTCGGCCAACCGGTGCAGGCATTGTCGGCACCGCAACAGTCATTCGAACAGTTGCAATGGCCGAACATCGCCAGTGGTGTGCCCAGCGATCTGCTGAGCCGGCGTCCGGACATCGCCAGCGCCGAAGCCAAACTGGCGGCGGCCCAGGCTGACGTCAGCGTGGCCCGCGCCGCCATGCTGCCGAAAATCACCCTGACCGCCAGCCTCGGCACTGGCGCCGATTTGGCGGCGGATCTGCTGCGCACCACGTTCTACAACCTGTCTTCCGGATTGACCGCGCCGATCTTCAACAACGGCCGCCTGAGCGCCGAGCGCGACAAGGCCAAGGCGCGTCAGGACGAACTGCTGGAAACCTATCGAGGGGCGATCATCAATGGCTTCGCTGACGTGGAAAAAGCCCTGAGCAGCATTCGCGGCCTCGACGAACAGCGCCAGTGGCAAAGCGAAGAACTGAGCCAGGCGCAGACCGCGTTCGACATTGCCCAGAGCCGCTACCAGGCCGGTGCCGAAGACTTGCTGACGGTGCTGCAAACCCAGCGCACCTTGTATGCGGCGCAGGATATGAATGTGCAATTGCGCTTGTCGCGACTGCAGGCGAGCATTGCCCTGTACAAGGCGCTGGGCGGGGGCTGGCAGGTTATCTGAGCGAAAATTATCGACTGGACTGACGCCTTCGCGAGCAGGCTCGCTCCCACATTGGATCTGCGTCGTTTACAAAGCCCCCTGCTCGCGAAGGCGCCAGGTCAGGCAACCAAGATCCCTAGGCAAAAAAAATCGCAGCACCGGGCTGCGATTTTTTTGCGCTCAGAGTTGCCGCCCTTTCACTTTCAGATGCCGCGCGTACCACGGTCGCTGCGGCACTTTGCGGAACAGGTCGGCCATGTTGTCTTCATCGCCAAAGGTGATGCGCAACGCCAGCTTCATCGTCTCAGGATCCATCTCCACCGAGCGCCCGATCTGCAACCCCGGCACGGTGCTGCAGCCATGGGTGTCCGGCCCCAGCCACGGGTCATCGACCTCAACCCAGCGACCCGGCGCAAACCACGGCACACCGTTGACTTCCAGCCGGCTGACTTCGCCCGGATGAAAACGCTCGTGGGCGCGGAACCAGTCTTCGATGCGATCATCGATCCAGCCGTGGAAACGCCAGAACACCGGGTTCACGTGCGAGGAAAACGGGTCGCCGAGAAAGTCGTTTTCCGGCGCATACCAGCGCGCGGCAAAATCTGCCTGATCGCGCGCCATCGGCACCGGAATGTCGTTGGACGGATCCCGCGCCACCGACGCCCAGCGCATGTGCAGCCAGTCGTGCAGACCCAATTCGACTTCCGAACCGAACTGGCCGAGGCTGAGTTTCGCCAGGTAGCGCGGGTCGCGGTACTGCGATTCCCACACCTGGAAATTACTGTGATAGGTCTCGGCCGCTTTAATATCGCTGACCCACTTGGTGTACTCGTCGTCACCTTCAGTCAGCCACGTCGGTGGTAGTGCATCGCCGTCGTGATTGTCGAAGTAACGGGCGAAGCCCTGGCGGTCACGCTCCAGCTCCGGCTGCGGCATCGGGAAGGCCTGCCATGACGGCAAATCCTGCATCGAACGGGCCTTGCCGAGCATGTGTCGGTGCATGAAGAAAAAATCGATACCAGAGCCGTTACGATCCTTGCTGGGCCCACGGGCATCGCGCTCCTTGTCACGGGGGCCGGGTTGCCAGCCAATACCGCGCAGGGCGTCGCGTTTTTTCTCCGAGAGCTTGTGCCACTTGTCGCGGCTGGCGTGCCAGAGCTGGTGGAACAGGCGATGTTCCGGCGCCACCAGCCACGCCAACAGCGTCGGGTTCAAACCGGTGCGTTCGCGGGCCTCGGGAAAACGTCGCTTGATGGCGATGAAATGATTGTCCAGTTCAGGCAGCGCCAACGGCCGATCGAGGCGCAACACTTGCCCGGTGAACGTGCCGCTGCCGGCATTACCGAACGCCGCCCAGACTTCGTCGAGTTTGACTTTGAATTCGTAGACCGGCGGCGCTTGCGGCGCATCGGTGCGCATCAGCCGCCAGTACATTTCGGCGCCGTTGCCCGGCGCCAGATCGCCGATCACTTGGTAACGCGCAGGCGCTTCTGAGCGCAGGTTGGCACCGGTATCGAGAAACCCGCGCAAACCGCGCCCCCGGTGGGCAATGTCGAGAAACAACTCGAGGCCGTAGCGTGGCAAGCCATCAAGCCCGGCCGCAGATCCGCTGAAACGGATATCCCAGACGCCGCGCAGGTTGTCCGCCAACTGCTGTCCGGCGGTATCGGCCAGATCGACCGTAGCCTCGCCCGGGGTGATCGGAAACTCCTCGCGGGTCAGCTCACGATGTGCATAAAAAGCGGCAGGCAGCGCGGCGCCCGTGAGTGCCATGCCCGCCATGAACCAGCGTCGAGAGATCGTCATTGCCCTACCTGTGTCAGCCATGAAGCAGGCTTTATCCAAGCTAGAACGTTTGCTCGCCGGGGAAATTTATGGCCCCGGCAAAAGATCGCTGCGCGCCGTCAGCGCTTTTCCTGCGCGCGACTAAATTACCCGCCCGGCCACTCGTTCCTCCCAGATAGCAAAGGCCCCTGCGCCTGCACCTCGACGGCGAACCTGAATGAGATGGCAATGACAAAACCGCGTTCGAAAAAGGCTCTATTTATCGGCCTGCCGCTGGCCTTGGCGATCAGCGCCGGCGCAGGGTTTCTGGCCTGGGATTACTGGTTTCGGGACAACCCTGGCTACCCGGTAAAGGTGATGAAACAGGCGACCGAGTTGCAGGATCGCATTCTCTCCTTCGACAGCCACATCACCGTACCGCTGAGTTTCGGCGCCCACGGCAACGAAGCCGACAAGGACGGTTCCGGCCAGTTCGACCTGATCAAGGCCAACCGCGGGCGCTTGTCGGGCGCTGCGCTGACGGTGTTCGGCTGGCCGGAAATGTGGAACGGCCCGAACGCCCCGCATCGCCCCACCGAAGGTTTTGTCGAAGAGGCCCGCAACCAACAGGAAGTCCGTTACAAGATCATCACCGGCATGGTCCGCGACTTCCCCAATCAGGTCGGCATCGCCTACACCCCGGATGATTTCCGCCGCCTGCATGGCGAAGGCAAGTTTGCGATTTTCATCAGCATGCTCAACGCCTACCCGCTGGGCAACGACCTGAGCAAACTGGACCTGTGGGCCGGACGCGGCATGCGCATGTTCGGCTTCAGCTACATCGGCAACAACAGCTGGGCGGACTCCTCGCGGCCGCTGCCGTTCTTCAATGACTCGCCGGACGCCCTCGACGGTCTCTCCGATATCGGCAAGCAAGCAGTGCAGCGTTTGAACGATCTGGGCGTGATCATCGACGTTTCGCAGATGTCGACCAAAGGCCTGGAACAGGTTGCACAACTGAGCCGCACACCGTTGGTGGCCTCACACTCGGCGCCGCGTGCGGCGGTGGATATTCCGCGCAACCTCAGCGACAAGGAATTGCAGCTGATCAAGAACAGCGGCGGCGTGGTTCAGGTGGTCGGCTTCTCGCAGTACCTCAAACCGCTGACTCAGGGCACGCAGGACAAACTCAATGCCCTGCGCGCACGCTTCGATCTGCCGCCACTGCCAAACCTGGCCATGGCGCTGATGCCGGGCGACCCGATCATCACGGCCTGGTCGGAACAAAAACTCGGCCAGTACGCCAGCGGCCTCTACGGCATCCTTGAAGAAGAGCCGAAAGCCACCCTTAAGGATCTCGGTGACGCCATCGATTACACCGTGCGCAAAATCGGTATCGACCATGTCGGCATCTCGTCCGACTTCAACGACGGCGGCGGCATCAAGGGTTGGGAAAACGTTGGCGAAATCCGCAACGTCACCGCCGAATTGATACAGCGCGGCTACTCCGAAGCGGACATCGCCAAGCTGTGGGGCGGCAACTTTATGCGCGTCTGGGATCAGGTACAGAAATCCGCGAAACCGGCACTGATTTCCCGTCAGGACACTGCCAAGCCATGACTGACCGCCGGACCTTTCTGAAACAGGTCGGTGTGATGGCGGCCGCTCTGCCGTTCGGCGCCAGCCTCACAGCGCCGGCAATGGCCGCGACCGCGCCCGTGGCCTCCGTGAACAAATGGACGCAATTGCGCCAGCTGTTCGATCAGGACCCGCAGGCGATTCACTTCGCTAACTTCCTGATCACCTCGCACCCCAAACCCGTGCGCGAAGCCATCGAACGCCATCGCGCCACGCTCGACCGCAATCCGGGACTGGCGATGGATTGGGATCAGGGCAGCAACGAACAATTGCAGCACAACGTGCGGGTCTGGGCCGGCCAATACCTGCAAGCCAAGCCCGGCCAGATCGCCCTCACCGGTAGCACCACCGAAGGTCTGGCGATGATTTATGGCGGCGTGCAAGTGCGCGCGGATCAGGAAATCCTCACCACCGAGCACGAGCACTATTCCACCCGCAACATTCTCGATTTCCGCAGCCGCCGCGATGGCACCCGGGTGCGCAAACTCAGGCTGTTCGACAACCCGCAAAGCATTTCCCTGGATCAGGTGCTCGACACGATCAACCGCAACATTCGCCCTGAGACCCGCGTACTCGGCATGACCTGGGTGCATTCGGGCAGCGGTGTGAAATTGCCGATCAGCGCTATCTCGCGGCTGGTCGATGAACACAACCGTCAACGCGACGACAAGGATCGGCTGATTTACGTGGTCGACGGCGTGCACGGTTTCGGTGTCGACGACCTGAGTTTCCCGCAGATGAACTGCGACTTCTTTATCGCCGGCACCCACAAGTGGATGTTCGGTCCGCGCGGCACCGGCATCGTGTGCAGCCGCAGCGAAGAGCTGAAATACGTCAGCCCGAGTGTGCCGACATTCTCCGAAGCCACTTCTTTCGCCACGATCATGACCCCGGGCGGTTACCACGCTTTCGAGCATCGCTGGGCGGTGGACGAAGCGTTCAAGTTGCACCTGCAACTGGGCAAGGCTGACGTTCAGGCGCGCATTCATCAGCTCAACAGCTACCTGAAGCAGCGTCTGCAAGAACAGTCGAACATCGAGCTGGTGACTCCGCTCGATCCGCAGTTTTCTGCCGGTTTCACTTTCTTCCGGGCCAAGGGTCAGGACAGCGATGAAGTAGCCGCCTACCTGATGCAAAACCGGGTGATCTGCGATGCGGTCAGCCGCGATGTCGGTCAGGTGATTCGCACCGCGCCCGGCCTGCTCAACAACGAAGCCGAAGTGGACCGCTTCATGGCCCTGCTCGGTAAAAAACGCCGCGCCTGATCCCTCGACTCCAGTTTCCTTTTCACAGAGACGACTCATGAAAAAGCCCCATGCCTGTTTCACCTTCAAGGCCTTGCCCGCGCTGGCCCTGACCGCGCTGTGCGCCGGCCTGTTGCCCGGCGCAGCTCAAGCGGCGACAGTGCCGGCGCCAGGCAAAGTGTTCAAGGACTGCAAGGACTGCCCGGAAATGGTCGTGCTGCCGACCGGCACCTTCACCATGGGCACCCCGGACGACGAAGTCGGCCGCGAACCGGACGAAGGCCCGCGCCACGCAGTGACCTTCAGCAAACCCTTCGCCATCAGCCGCTTCCAGGTGCTGGTCGGCGAGTGGGACGCGTACGTGCGCGAAACCGGCAACAAGCCTTACGACTTCGATGATCGCCCGGGCCGCCGCTGCACCGCCGGCAAACCGGAATTCAAACAGACCGCCCGCGACCCGGCCGTGTGCATGAACGTCGCCGAAGCCCAGGGCTACATCGATTGGTTGTCGAAAAAAACCGGTCATGCCTATCGCTTGCAAAGCGAATCGATCCGCGAGTACGCCGCACGCGGCGGCAGCACCGGGCCCTTCCCTTTCCCGTTCGATGAAGGCAACAACTACCAGATCTCCAAACACGCCAACACCTATGGCGCCGCCGACGGTTACAACTTCACCTCCCCTGCCGGGACGTTCCCGGCCAATGCCTTCGGCGTTTACGACGCTCACGGCAACGTCTACGAATGGACCGCCGACTGCTATCACAAGGATTACTCCGGCGTACCCAACGACGGTCGCCCATGGACCCAGGAAAACTGCGAGCGTCAGGTCATGCGCGGCAACGATTGGGGCGAGGCGCCGGTGTTCTCGCGCTCCGGCAACCGCAACAGCAGCTGGCCGACCAGCAAAGGCGACTGGCTCGGGTTTCGCGTAGTGCGCGACCTCTGATCCTGCCCATCCCGACCGCAGCCCCGCCTGCGGTCGTTTAAAGAAAGTCCGTGACCATTCGTTTTCCTTAAGTACCGGCACTCCCTCCGCACCGAAGCAGGAATCCTCCATGACCAAGCCTACGCGTGGGGCGATCAACGAATTGTTCGCCTTGCTCAAGCCCTTCCGCCTGATCGTCTCTGTGTCCATCGTGCTCGGCATGATCGGCGGCCTGAGCGTCACCGTGCTGCTGGCGACCATCAACAATGCCCTGCACTCCGACGACGGCCTGACCCGCACCGTGGTAATGATCTTCGCTGGCCTCTGTGCGTTGGCCTTATTGACGACGATTTTGTCCGACATCGGCACCAACTACGTCGGCCAGCACATCATCGCCAAATTGCGCAAAGAGCTGGGGGAGAAAGTCCTGTCGGCGCCGATCGACCAGATCGAACGTTACCGCAGCCATCGCTTGATCCCGGTGCTGACCCACGACGTCGACACCATCAGCGACTTCGCCTTCGCCTTCGCCCCGCTGGCGATTTCCATGACCGTTACCCTCGGCTGCCTCGGCTATCTGGCGCTGCTGTCCTGGCCGATGTTCCTGATGATGCTGGTGGCGATTGCGATCGGTACGACCATTCAGGCGATTGCCCGGGCCAAGGGCATGCGCGGTTTCTACGCTGCACGCGATTCCGAGGATGAACTGCAAAAGCATTACAACGCGATTGCCGAGGGTGCTAAGGAACTGCGCATTCATCGCCCGCGTCGCCAGCGCATGTTTGTCGCCGGGATTCAAAAAACCGCCGAGAAGATCTGCGACACCCAGATCAAATCCATCAACACCTTCGTCATCGCCAAGTCCTTCGGTTCGATGCTGTTCTTCGTGGTCATCGGCATGGCCCTGGCCCTGCAATCCTTCTGGCCCAGCGGCGACAAAGCAGTGATGAGCGGCTTCGTCCTGGTGCTGCTGTACATGAAGGGGCCGCTGGAGCACCTGGTCAGCACCTTGCCGATCATCAGCCGTGCGCAGATTGCCTTCCGCCGTATCGCAGAACTAAGCGAGCAGTTTTCCTCGCCCGAACCGCATCTGCTGCTGGAGGATCAGGGCAAGAAACCCGGTGCGGTCAACAGCCTGGAACTGCACAACGTGCGTTACGCCTTCCCACCCGTGGAAGGCAGCGAACCGTTCCGTCTGGGGCCGGTCAACCTGCGCATCGAACAGGGCGACATCGTGTTTATCGTCGGTGAAAACGGCTGCGGCAAAACCACGCTGATCAAACTGCTGCTGGGCTTGTACGCGCCAACCGAAGGCGAAATCCGCGTCAACGATCAGCCGATCACCGCGCTTAATCGCGATGACTACCGGCAGAATTTCACGACGATTTTTGCCGACTACTACCTGTTCGACGATCTGATTCAGGGCGACCGCGAAGTCCCGCAGGACGCGACCCGCTACCTCGAACGTCTGGAGATCGCGCACAAGGTCAGCGTGCGCGACGGCGCGTTCAGCACCACCGATTTGTCCACCGGCCAGCGCAAGCGCCTGGCCCTGGTCAATGCCTGGCTCGAAGAGCGGCCGGTGCTGGTGTTCGATGAATGGGCGGCCGATCAGGACCCGACCTTCCGGCGAATTTTCTACACCGAGTTGCTGCCTGACCTCAAACGTCTGGGCAAGACCATCATCGTCATTTCCCACGATGACCGTTACTTCGACGTCGCCGATCAACTGGTGCGCATGGAGGCCGGCAAGGTCAAGAGCGAACTGCAAACCGCTTGATCGACGAGGTCGCGGCCAGGCCGGAAAAATAATTTTCCGGTTTGCCGCGGCTTCCTCGTCTTAATGAGATGAATAAGAACCATTAACAACTATACCTGCCAAGGTCTTAACCTCATGTCCGCATCCCGTTTCATGCTTCGCCCTCTGACTCGAGCCCTGCTGATGCACGGCGCGACACGCACTCGACTGGCCGGCACTGGCCTTGGTCTGGCACTGACATTCACGGCAGCGCCGTATGTTCAGGCCCAGGAATGGACCCTGAACATCCCGTCGCAGCCACTGGCCCAGGCACTGCAAACCCTTGGCCAGCAGACCAGCCTGCAAATCATCTACAGCCCGGAAAGCCTGCAAGGTTTGCGTTCGACCGCGCTCAACGGCCGCTACCAGGACGACGAGTCACTCAAGGCGATGCTTAACGGCACCGGCATCCGCTACCAGCGTGACGGCAACACCGTGACCGTGCTCGGCCCGGCCACCGGCAGCGCGATGGAACTGGCCCCGACCAACGTCAACGCCAGCCGCCTCGGTGCCACCACCGAGGGCAGCAACTCCTACACCACCGGCGGCGTGACCATTGGCAAGGGCGTGCACTCGCTGAAGGAAACCCCGCAGTCGGTCACGGTGATGACCCGCAAGATGCTCGATGACCAGAACCTCAACACCATCGAACAGGTGATGGAGAAGACCCCGGGCATTACCGTGTATGACTCGCCCATGGGCGGCAAGTATTTCTACTCCCGCGGCTTCCGTATGACTGGCCAGTACCAGTACGACGGCGTGCCGCTGGATATCGGCAGCAGCTACGTGCAGGCCGACAGCTTCAACAGCGACATGGCCATTTATGACCGCGTGGAAGTTCTGCGTGGCGCAGCCGGCATGATGAAAGGCGCAGGCGGCACCGCCGGTGGCGTCAACTTCGTACGCAAACGCGGCCAGGACACTGCGCACACGCAGCTCTCGCTGTCGGCAGGCACCTGGGACAACTATCGTGGCCAGGTCGATACCGGCGGCCCGCTGAACGATTCCGGCACCATCCGTGGTCGCGCCGTGGTCACCGAACAGACCCGTCAATATTTCTATGACGTGGCCAGCCGCAAAGACCAGATCTACTACGGCGCCCTGGACTTCGACCTCAGCCCCGACACCACCCTGGGTCTGGGTTTCGCCTGGGAAGACGTCGACGCTACGCCATGCTGGGGCGGCCTGCCGCGTTACGCCGACGGATCCGACCTGCACCTCAAGCGCTCCACCTGCCTGAACACCGCGTGGAACAACCAGCGCAGCAAACGCGCCACCTACTTCGCCGACCTGAAACACCAGTTCAACGACGACTGGTCGCTGAAAGTCGCCGGGGTGTATTCGCGCAACACCCAGGACATGGAATACGCCTTCCCGAGCGGTGCAGTGCCGGTCGGTGCCACGGCTTCGAATACGCTGATGCTGGGTAGCATTTACGACTACGACCAGCGCGACTACGGCTTCGATGCCTATGTCGACGGCAAATTCGACGCCTTCGGCCAGCAACATGAACTGACCATCGGCGCCAACGCCAGCCGTTCGCACAAGGATGACTTCTACGCCGTCGCCGCGCTGCCACAACGGCAGAACGTGCTCGACCCGAACCACCACATCCCGCAACCGGACGAAAGCTACTACCTGGCCAACGCTTCCCGTGGCGGCCCGGTGGACATGCACATCAAGCAATACGGCGCCTACTCGATCGCCCGCCTGAAACTGGCTGATCCGCTGACCCTGGTACTGGGCAGCCGTGTCAGCTGGTACAAGTCCGACACCGATTCGGTGCAGTACTTCCGTGGCGAAGGCACCCAGGTCGACACCAAGTCCACCGAAACCGGCCAGGTCACGCCGCTCGCCGGTGTGCTGTTCGACCTCAACGACAACCTGACCGCCTACGCCAGCTACACCGACATCTTCACCCCGCAAGGCGCTTACAAGACCATCGATGGCAGCACCCTCAAGCCATTGGTTGGCCAGAGCTACGAGCTGGGGATCAAGGGTGAGTGGTTCGACGGTCGTCTGAACAGCTCCTTCAACCTGTTCCGCACCATTCAGAAAGATGCCGCCCAGGATGACCCGCGTTGCGAAGACAGTTCTTGCTCGATCAACTCCGGCAAGGTTCGCGCGCAGGGCTTCGAAGCGGAAGTCAGCGGTGAGGTGATTGATCGCCTGCAATTGCTCGCCGGTTACACCTACACCCAGACCAAAGTGCTGGAAGATGCCGACGCCACGCAGGATGGCGTGGTCTACAACTCCTACGTGCCGCGCCATTTGCTGCGTGTCTGGGGTGACTACAGCCTGAGCGGGCCGCTGGATCGCGTGACGATCGGTGCGGGTGTCAACGCGCAGACGGGCAACTACCGGACTTCGCCTTTGGGCGGTGACAACATTGATGGCGCCGGTTATGCGGTCTGGAACGGTCGCATTGGCTACCGTATCGATGACACCTGGTCGGTGGCGCTTAACGGGAACAACCTGTTTGACAAGCGTTACTACTCGACCATTGGTACCGAAGGGTTCGGTAACTTCTATGGTGATCCGCGTAACTTCGTGATGTCGGTCAAGGCTGATTTCTGATTGGGTGTGATGTGAGAGAGCCCCGCTTTGGCGGGGCTTTTTTTCGCCTGTTGGTCTTGGCGGCCTTCGGGCCGACCATGCTCTTTGGGTTTTGGGGGCATATCCGTTGCTGCGGGTGTTGCCGCTGGCGGTTTCGCTCTTACAGCGAGTCACCTTTTCCAAACGCCGAAAAGGTAACCCAAAAGGCTTTGCCCCGGCGTACGGCACTTCGCTGAGGCTCAGTGTTCCCTCGCTACGGTGTCCATCCGGGGGCATCGCCTACGGTTTGCTGCGCTGCACCTCCTCTCGATGTATGCGGCTACGCCGCACGGCGCTGCGCGCCTAACCCCCGGATGAACACCTCCGCTCGGCCTGCCGATGGGGCAAAAGATCAAAAGCCAAAGCCAGATCAAAAGCCAGATCAAAAGCCCCTCACCCTAGCCCTCTCCCGGAGGGAGAGGGGACTGATTGAGGTGTTTGGGAGAGCTACGCCGACGTGCGATACCGCGCTGAGCTCAGGCTCTGAAAAGCAAACAAATCAGCCCCTCGCCATGAGGAAAAGGGGACTGATCGAGGTGATTGGGCGAGCTACGCCGACGTGCGATACCGCGCTGAACTCAGGCTCTAAAAAGCAAACAAATCAGCCCCTCACCCCCCAAGAAAGAGGGGCTGACTGAGATGTTTGGGAGAGCTTCGCCGACATGCGATACCGAGTCGAACTCAGATTTTGAAAAGCCCACAAATTGGCTCCCTCTCCCTCGGGAGAGGGCTGGGGTGAGGGGAAAATCCACCTCAAATCCAAAGCCGAACACCCGCTCTTCACCACTCAATAGGCCGAGTGTCAGCTCGCCTGCTTTTGATCTTGATCCATGGGCGACGTCGGAAGGCTGAGTGGAGGGATTGATCCGGGCGTGGGAGCGCAGCGACCGTTTGGCGCAGCCAAACACAGCGAGAGGAGGTGCAGCGAAGCAAACCGTAGGCGCTGCGCCCGGATCGATCCCGCAGCGAAGGAACCCCGAGCCCCAGCGAGCGGGCCGCACGTAGGAGCAAGCGTTTTTGGTTACTTTTTAGGCGTTTGTAAAAAGTGACCCGCCGTAAGGGCGGAACCCTAAGCCGCCATTACCGCAGCAACGGATATTCACCCAAAAACCACCCCCCAAAAATCAAACCAACACCCCCGCCAACGCCCGGCTCAGGCGTTCATGCACCCGCAAAACATCAGGCATCACCGAAGCCATCCGCAGCAAATCATGCGTCAGCCCAGGACAATGCTCAACCTCAACACTCACCCCCTGCCCCCGCAACTTATCAGCGTAAGCCTGCCCCTCATCAAACAACGGATCAAAACCCGCCAACAACACAATCGCCGGCGCCACCCCCTGCAGATCCTCCGCCAACAACGGCGAAAAACGCCAGTCCAGATAATCTTGCGGACTGCGGGCGTAATGCTGATAAAACCAGTCAAGCGTATCGCTCTCCAACAAATACCCCTCGCTAAACAACAACCGCGAATCGTGCACACGCGAAGCATCGGTCACCGGATAGCACAAAAACTGCGCCTTCGGCGCGATGGCCACAGTATGCGGTTGCACCACGGCCTGAATCGCCAGCACCGTAGCCAACGTCGCGCCGGCACTATCGCCACCAAACGCCACGCGCGAGGTATCAAGCCCAAGACTTACGGCGTTTTCCGCTAACCACGACAAAGCGTCTTCGCCATCCTCCAATGCCGTTGGAAAACGATGCTCCGGGGCCAGTCGATAGCCCACCGACAACACCGCACACGGCGTGCGCTGACAAAACTCGCGGCACACACCGTCGTGAGAGTCGAGGCTGCCGACAACAAAACCACCACCATGGAAATACACCAGCACCGGCATCGGCGAGACCGCAGCATTGGGGCGATACAGCCGCAGTGCCAGCGACGCACCATCGCGTGCCAACGTGTCTATTTCGCTGACCAACAGGTCTTGCGGTGCCGCCCAGCGCAGTTGCGCAGTGGTCTGTTCGAAAGTCGCGCGGGCTTCGTTCGGGGTCATTTGGTGCATGGCCGGCAGGCCGGCGTCCTGGCTGTCTTGGGCCAGATCGAGGAAGGCTTCCAGATCAGGGTGTAACGACATCGCTTAAATCCTTGTATCGGCAAAAAAGGGGCGCGCCGCGGCAGCGCCCCCGAAGATGACTGAACGTGTGGCGATCAGCCCGCGCGTGCCATGCAATGCTCGACCAACGCTTCCAGCTCACGCTGGTAATCGCTCATCAAGGCATCCATGGTGCCGGCGCGATAACGCTGGCTGCTGTAGATGCAACGCAAGGCCAACTGACCGTCATAGACCTGGCCGACAATTTCCAGCCAGTTGCCCAAATTGGCTTTGAGGCTGTAGTTGTCACCGGTTTCTTCCAGCGCCGGCACCAGCAGGGCCTGCTCGTCGAAGCTCTGGTCGAATTGCCCCAGGTAGTTGAACGTGACCCGCGCTTGCGGCAGCTCGGCCAGTTGCCTCGACACCTCAGCGCCTGCCAGATGCCGCAGCACGCCATAGCCGATGCCTTTCTGCGGCACCGCTGCCAACTGTGCCTGCACATTGACGATCGACTGGCCGATGTCGTCGCTGTCGGGGCGCAAACGCACCGGGAACATGCTGGTGAACCAGCCCAGGCTGCGGCTCAGGTCGATGGCCTCGAACAGATCTTCACGACCATGGCCTTCGAGCAGGATCAGTGCCGACGGTTGTTGACTCCAGCGGCACAGGGCACGGCTGAGCGCCGACAACAGCAGGTCGTTGATCTGCGTGCCATACACCGCCGGGGCCTGTTTGAGCAGTTGTTCAGTGTGCTCGCGAGACAATTTGAGCCGCGCCTGCGCCTGCTGACGCACGAGGTTTTTGCCGCGCAGGTTGTCGCACGGCAAGTCGACGCCCGGCTGATCCAGTTGCTCCAGCCAATACCCCAGCTCCTGCTCGGCAATCACCGGCGCCTGCGCCTGCAAGGCTTCGGCGAACGATCGGTAACTGCTGGTGCGAATCGGCAGTTTCGGTTGCAGCCCCTGCACGCACGCCTCGTACGCCACTTTCAAATCGTCGAGCAGAATTCGCCACGACACGGTGTCGACCACCAAGTGATGAATCACCACGAGCAGGCGCGCCTGGCCATCCGGCAAGGCGACGTGCATCACCCGCCAGACCGGCCCGTCATCGAGTTTCAAGCTGCGCTGGGCAAGGTTGGCCAAGGCTTCGACCTGCTCGCTGTTGTCCGCCTCGCGGCGCCAGAGCAACGTCTCGCCCTGTTCACTGAGGTCGCAGTAACGCTGCATCCAGCGCCCGCCTTCGTGGGAGAAACGCAGGCGCAACGAGTCGTGATGTTGCTCGATCCAGCCCAGTGCCTGCTCGAGCGCATCGAGGTCCAGCGGCTGGCGCGCGCTCAACAGCAATGACTGGTTGTAGTGATGCGCCTCGGCCATGCCTTCAGCAAAGAACCACTCCTGAATCGGCAAGAGATTGAACAAGCCCTCGGCGGCCACGTGCGTGACGTCCGTCTGCGGTTGTGCCGTGCCCTCCTTCGCCGCTTCCTGCTCGACGATGCCGGCGATGGTCTGATAACGCATCAGGTCGCGCAGCTTGAGATCCATCTGCAACGTCGGGTGGTTTCTGACGCGGGAGATCACCTGCAAACTCAAAATCGAATCGCCGCCCAGTTCGAAGAAGTTGTCGCTGATGCCCACTTGTTCGACCTGCAGCACCTGCGCCCAGATGTCCGCGAGCAGGCTTTCCTGCTCATTGCGCGGGGCGACGTATTCTTCGGTTTTGAATTCCGGTTCCGGCAGCGCCTTGCGATCCAGCTTGCCGTTAGGCGTTACCGGGAAAGCGTTCAGGCAGACGATCTGCGCCGGCACCATGTATTCCGGCAACGAGGCGCGCAGGCCCGCCTTGAGTTCATCGCCGATGTCTGCACCGGTCGCGATGACCACATAACCGATCAGTTGCTTGCCGGAGGCATTGTCCCGGGCGATCACCAGTGCATCAGTCACCGACGGCAACTGGCGCAGACTGGCCTCGACTTCACCCAGTTCGATGCGGAAGCCGCGCACCTTGACCTGATGGTCGATACGGCCGACGTAATCGACCACACCGTCGGCGCGTAAACGCACCAGATCGCCGCTGCGATACAGGCGCTCGCCCGCCGCGAACGGATTGGGTACGAAGCGCTCGCAGGTCAGGTCCGGACGGCCGTGATAACCCCGGGCGACGCCATAGCCACCGATGTACAACTCACCGGCAAAGCCTGGCGGCAGCGGGTTCAGGTCTTCGTCCAGCACGTACAGCGAGCGTGCCCCCACGGCGCGGCCGATCGGCGCGTACGCCGCTTCGCAATGCTGGCTGACCGGGACTTTCCAGAGCATCGGCGTGACCACGGTTTCGGTCGGGCCGTAGCCGTTGGTGAAGTACTGCGGACGCAGCGCAGCTTTGACCTGCTCGAAGGTCTGATCCGGCACCGCGTCACCGCCGAAGCAATAGATGCGCACGGGTGGCGGCGCAATACCGCTGGCCGCCGCGTACTCGGCCAGTTGCTTGAGATAGGCCGGCGGGAAGCAGGCAATGGTGATGCCGTAGTCGTGCAGCGCCTGATAGGTCTGCTCCGGCGTCCACAGGCAACCGTCGCGAATCAGCAGACGACCGCCGCTGTACAAGGTGCTCAACCAGCGCTCATGGGCCCCGTCGAAGGCGAACGACATAAAGTGCAGCTCGCAACTGCTGGCGTCCATTTCGTACAGCTCGGCGATGGCCTGACAGTGCATGCTCAGCGGGCCTTGGGTCACCGCGACGCCTTTCGGCCGGCCGGTGGAACCCGAGGTGTAGACCAAATAGGCCAGGCCCTGCTCCTGCACGCGACGTTCGGGGGCGTGGTCGGCGTAGCGGCTTTCATCGAGGTGATCGATTTCCAGGCGCAGCAGGCCTTGCGGCGCCGGCAACGTGCTGCGCAGACTGCTCTGGGTCAGCAACAGCGCCATGCCGGAATCTTCGATCATGTAGGCCAGACGCTCCGGCGGATAGTCGATGTCCAGCGGCACGTACGCCGCCCCGCTCTTGAGCACGGCGAGGAAGCTCACGACCATTTCCAGCGAACGCGGCAAGGCCACGCCGATCACCACTTCCGGCCCGGCACCTTGTTCGATCAGGCAGTGCGCCAGTCGGTTGGCGCGTTGCTCGAGTTCGGCGTAGGTCAGGTTCATTCCGGCGCATTGCAGGGCGATGGCCTGCGGCTGCTGTTGCGCGTGACGGCTGATCAGTTCCGGCAACAGCGCGGCTTGATGGGTGTGTGCCGGTTCAGCGCTCCAGGCTTGCGCCGCTTGCCATTGCTCGCCGCTCAGGCGCTGCAAATTACCGAGGCGTTCGTACGGCGCCGCCAGCATCGCGGCGAGGGTGTTTTCCATGGTCTGGCGAATACCGACAACCGCCTCGGCGCTGAAGTGGCTGCGCAGGTACAGGTATTCGATCGACAACTCGTCGCCGAGCATCACCGCGAGGTCCATCGGCACGTTGGTCACGCCATGGCCGATGGATTTGCCGAAGGTCAGATCGGTGTCGTTGTCTTCCTGCAAGCGATCGTCGATCGGGAAGTTTTCGAACACCACGATGCTGTCGAACAACGCCTGCCCACCGAGGCTGGACCAGCGCTGTACATCCGCCAGCGGCGCCTGGGAATAATCACGGATGTCGAGGTTGTAGGCCTGCACTTCGCCCAGCCAGTCAGCCAGACGCTGATCGGCTTGCGGGGTCTGAATGATCGGCAAGGTGTTGATAAACAGACCGAGCATGTTGCCGACATTCGCCAGACTTTCCGGACGCCCCGACACCGTGGCGCCAAAGGTCACCGTCTGCTGCCCGGTGTAGCGTTGCAACAGCAGCAACCATGCACCCTGAATCAGCGTGTTGGGGGTGATGCGCAGGTCGCGACAGAACTGCAACAGCCGCGCGGTCTGCGCTTTATCCCAGTTCGAATAGATTGCATCGTGACCGGCGACATCGGCGCTGTGGCGCGGGTGCATCGCCTGGCTCAGTGCCGTCGGCTCGTTGACCGCCGCCAGCCGCGCCTTCCAGAACAGCTCCTGAGCGTCCTGATCCTGCGCCTGCAACCAGGCGATAAAGTCGCGGTAACGACCGTTCTCGCCGATGATTTCGCCCTTGGCGTAATACTGCAGCACCTCACCGAACAGCCGCGAACTGCTCCAGCCGTCCATGAGAATGTGGTGGCTGGTCCAGATCATCTGGTACTGATCTTCGCTCAGGCGCAGCAGGGTCACCCGCAACAAACGCGCTTCGGCCAGATTGAAACCGAGCGCACGGTCATCGCTGGCGAACTCGGCAATCAGTTCTTCACTGGTTCCGCGCTCACGCCAATCGAGCACCTGCATTTGCAACGGCGCATGGCGATGCACCACCTGCAACGGTTTGGCCAGGCCGTCCTGCCAATGGAAACTGGTGCGCAGAATCGCCTGACGGGCGATGACAAATTCCCACGCCTGACGGAAGCGCTCCACGTCCAGGCCCTTGATCGGCAGGCTGACCTGTTGCACGTAAAGGCTGCTGCCGTTATCCGACAGAGTGTGAAAGAGCATGCCTTCCTGCATCGGCGACAGCGGGTAGACATCCTCGATCTGGTCGGCCGGCACCGGCAACGCATCGAGCTGCGCCTGATCGAGTTGCGCCAGCGGATAATCCGCCGGCGCCTCGTCGGTCGACGACTCGAGCGCAACCACAGCGGCGAGCTTCTGCACGGTCTGCTGCTGGAACAGGTCTTTGGGGGTAAAGCGAATCCCCTGCTGGCGCGCACGGCTGACCAGTTGAATCGAGATGATCGAATCGCCGCCCAGCGCAAAGTAGTTGTCGGTCACGCCGACCCGTTCTATCTTCAGAATGTCCTGCCAGACCTCGGCCAGTTGCTGCTCCAGCGGCGTCGATGGCGCCACGTATTCGCGCTGCGACTGGCTGACGTCCGCTGCAGGCAAGGCTTTGCGGTCGAGTTTTCCGTTGGGGGTCAGCGGCAACTGTTCGAGGAACAGCCACTGCGCCGGCACCATGTATTCCGGCAGATGCGCCTTCAGCGCGGCCTGCAGCGTTTCACTCAAATCGTCCAATTGTTCGAGGCTGAGGCTGCTGTCACTCGGCACCACATACGCCACCAGTTGCTGACCGCTGTGGCCATCCACCGCCAGCACCACGCCCTCGCGCACACTGTCCTGAGCGAGCAGACGCGCTTCGATTTCACCCAGTTCGATGCGGAGACCGCGCACCTTGACCTGATGATCGATGCGGCCGACGTATTCGATCCGGCCGTCATCGCTGAAGCGAGTCAGGTCGCCGGTGCGGTACATGCGTTCGCCGCTGCTCGAGAATGGATTGGGCACGAAACGTTCGGCGGTCAGGCCGGGGCGGAACAAATAGCCACGGGTGATGCCGTCGCCGGCCAGGTACAGTTCGGCCGCCACGCCCAGCGGCGCTTGCTGCAATTGACCATCGAGCAGGTACGCCGTGGTGTTGACCAGCGGCCGGCCGATGTTCGCCAGACCACCCAGTTCGCGGCGGGTGTAGGTCGAATAGGTGGTGTCTTCCGACGGCCCGTACAGGTCGTAGACGTGCTCCACCGCCGTCTCGCGGTAGAGCGTGTCGACCAGGCTCTGCTTCAGTGGCTCGCCGGCGAGGTTGATAATGCGCACGCCCGGCGGAATTTGCCCGGTGCGTTGCAGCGCGGCAATCGCCGACGGCACGGTGTTGATCAGGCGCACCTGATCGCGCTCCGGCAAGTCCGGCAGTTCCAGGGCATTGCGCGCCATGACGATCGAGCCGCCGCGTGCGAGGGTGACGAAGATCTCCCACACCGACAGGTCGAAGCACACCGACGTCGACGCCAGTACACCTTGCAGATCGTCTTCGCTGTAGACCTCGGCGGACCAGTGAATCAGCGCCTGCACGTTGCGATGGGCAATGGCCACGCCTTTCGGCTTGCCGGTAGAGCCGGAGGTGTAGATCACGTAGGCCAGATTGGCCGAATCCCCGCGCGCAGCAAGATTGTCCGCAGGCTGCTCGGCAAATGCTGCACCACCCGCCTCGACCAGCACCACCTGCGCATCGGTCTGCGGCAGTTGCGCCAGCAGCGACTGCTGCGTGAGCAAGACTTTCGCCTGACTGTCGTCGAGCATGTAGGCCACGCGATCCGCCGGGTAATCCGGGTCCAGCGGCACATAGGTGCCACCGGCCTTGAGCACCGCCATCAGGGCAATGACCAGCTCCGCCGAACGCGGCATCGCCACGCCTACACGGATTTCCGCACCGACACCCAGTGCGACAAGATGATGAGCCAACTGGTTGGCGCGTTGATTGAGCTCGGCATAGCTCAGGGCGAAGCCGGCATGACTCAGCGCCAGTGCCTGCGGATGTGCCGCGACGCGACGTTCAAAACTTTGCGGGATCAACCGCTCAGCCGGATACGCGGCCTGATGGTCGTTCCATTGCGCCAGGGTCTGGCGTTCGGCGAGTGGCAACAGGCCGATCTCACCGAGCAGACGCTGCGGCGCCTCGATGAATTGACGCAGCACTTCTTCCAGATGCCCCGCCAGACCTAGCACGCTGCGTTCGGCAAAGTGTTCGGTGAGGTAGTTGAAGTCCAGGTTCAAGACATCGCTGGCCCCGGCGATCAGGGTCAGGCCGTAGTTGGTTTGCTCGCGGTGCTCCAGGCCGCCAAAACGCAGACCGCCCGGGTTGGCCTCCAGCGCTTCGGACACCGGATAGTTTTCAAACACCAGCAAGGTGTCGAACAACGCTTCGCCGCTCAGTTGGGCCAGACGCTGGATGTCCTGCAACGGCGTCTGCTCGTAGTCGCGCAGCAACAGGTTTTTGTCCTGCACGCTGCGCACCCAGTCGCCGACGCTGAGCGTGGCTTGCGGGCTGGCGATCACCGGCAAGGTGTTGATGAACAGGCCCAATTGCTGCTCGATGCCCGGCAGATCCACCGGACGTCCGGACACAGTCGCACCAAAGGCTACCGTGGCCTGGCCGGTGTAGCGCTGCAACACCAGCAACCACGCGGCTTGCACCAGACTGTTGAGGGTCACTTGCTGCTGACGGGAGAAACCGTTCAGGCGCTGAGTGAAGGCTTGGTCGAAATGCAGGCGATGCATCTGTTTGCCAGGCCCCGGCACGGTACGCCCGTGACAGGCCGAAGCCAGTCGGGTCGGTTCGTCCAGTGCGGCCAGTTGTCCGCGCCAGAATGCCTCTGCGCCCGCCTTGTCCTGACCTTGCAGCCAGACGAGGAAGTCGCGATAACGGCCCTGCGCGCTTGGTACCGGCTGACCGGCGTAATCCTGCAACACCTCGCCGAACATCCGCGAGTTGCTCCAACCATCCATGAGGATGTGGTGGCAGGTGAAAATCAAACGATGGCGGTCATCGCCGGTGCGCAGCAGGCACAGACGCAGCAGCGGCGGGTTCTGCAGATCGAAACCGCGTGCGCGATCAGCCTGCGCCCGCGCTTCGAGCACGGCCGGCAAGTCCGCCACACCGCGCACATCGACTTCGGGCATTTCCAGGGTCAACTGGCGATTGATCACTTGCAGCGGCGCATCGAGGCCATCGCGGCCCCAGATAAAACCGGCGCGCAGCACTTCATGGCGATCCACCACGCGCTGCCAGGCCTGCTGGAAACGCGCCACGTCGAGGCCGTCGATATCCAGCAGCATCTGATAGACATAGGCGCTGGCATCGGCGTCGTACAGGCTGTGAAACAGGATGCCTTGCTGCATCGGCGCCAGCGGATAGATGTCCTCGATGCGCTGGGCAGCGATCGGCAAGCTATCCAGATGCGCCTGGGACAACCCGGCCAACGGCACGTCCGATGGCGTCAAACCGCCGCTCGGATGGTTCAGGCAATGGTCGATCAACTCGCTCAGCGCTACTTCATAAGCGCGGGCCAACGCGTTGATGGTCGCCTCTTCAAAGACATCGCCGCTGTAAGTCCAGGTCAGGCTCAACTGGCCCTGATAAACCCGGCCATCGATGGTCAGCCAGTTGGCCATCGGCGCGTTTGCGTCCTGACCGGCGCCCTTGTCTTCAGTGGCCGGCACCCACAGGGCGTGTTCATCGAAGTTGTTGTCGAACTGGCCGAGGTAGTTGAACGTCACCTTCGGTTGCGCCAGTTCGTTCAAGACCCCTTGCGACTCGGCGCTGCCCAGATGACGCAGCAAGCCATAACCGATGCCTTTGTTCGGGATCGCGCGCAGTTGCTCCTTGATGCCTTTGATCGAGGTTTCCAGACTGGCGTCCGGGGTCAGGCGCACCGGGAACATGCTGGTGAACCAACCCACCGTGCGGCTGAGGTCGACGTCATCGAACAGGTCTTCGCGACCATGGCCTTCAAGCTGCACCAGGGCGCTATCGGTGTTCGTCCATTGGCACAGCACGCGGGCCAGCGCGGTCAGCAGCAGGTCGTTGACCTGGGTGCGATAAACCGCAGGTGCCTGTTGCAGCAACTGGCGAGTGCGTTCGGCGTCGAGACGCGTATCGACGCTGCGCTCGAAACGGTTGCTCAACTGGCCATGCGGGTTGTCCAGCGGCAGTTCGACCGACTCATCGCGCAGTTGCCCGCGCCAGTAATCCAGTTCGCTTTCCAGTTCAGCGCTACGGGCATGCTTCTGCAGACGCTCGCCCCAATCCTTGAACGCGCTGGTCTTGGCCGGCAGACGCACAGCCTGACCGCTGCTCAGTTGTTGATAAGCGCTTTGCAGATCTTCCAGCAGAATCCGCCACGACACGCCATCGACCACCAGGTGATGGATCACCAGCAGCAGACGCTGAGTGGCGTCCGGCAAGTCAACCAACACTGCACGAATCAGCGGACCATCGAGCAAATCGAGGCTGCGTTGCAAGTCCAGGCACAGCGCTGGCAATGCTGCGCTGTCGTCCAGGGTGACCGTGCGCAACAAGGTTTGCGCCTGATCCGCCGGCGCGTGGCTCTGCTGCCAGCCATCGTTGGTTTGCCGGTAACGCAGGCGCAAGGCGTCGTGGTGGCGCTGCAACTGCACCAGCGCCTGCTCCAGCGGCGCCGCGTGCAGTGCGCTGGCCGGGGTCAGCAGGATCGACTGGTTCCAGTGATGCCGCGCCGGAATGTCGCTGTTGAAAAAGTAATGCTGGATCGGTGTCAGCACTGCGTCGCCGAGCACTTCGCCCTGCTGCATTTGCACCGCGTCGCTCTGTTGCGCGACGGTCGCCAGACGTTGCACGGTCTGATGCTGGAAGATGTCTTTGGGGGTGAAGCGAATGCCCGCCTGACGCGCGCGGCTGACCACCTGAATCGAAATGATCGAGTCGCCGCCCAGCTCGAAGAAGTTGTCGTTGAGGCCGACACGCTCGACCTTCAACACGTCCTGCCAGATCTCGGCCAGACGCTGTTCCAGTTCGTTGCGCGGTGCGGCATAGACTTCCTGCGCCTGCGCAACTTCCGGGTGCGGCAGTTGCTTGCGATCGAGTTTGCCGTTGGCCGTCAGCGGCAGGCGTTCAAGGAACGCCCAACTGACCGGAACCATGTAATCCGGCAGGGTTTCGCGCAGATGCGCCTTGATCGAATCGCGCAGTGTGCCCTGCCCTTCGGTATCCAGCGCCTCGTTGGCGACAATCCAGGTTGCCAGTTGCTGGCCGCTGATACCGTCGACCGCCAGCACCACCGCTTCGCGCACGTCGGCGTGCTTGAGCAGTTGCGCTTCGATTTCGCCAAGCTCGATACGGAAACCGCGAATCTTCACCTGATGGTCGATCCGCCCGATGTACTCGATCACCCCGTCGCCGCGCAGCCGCGCTAGGTCGCCGGTGCGATACAGACGCTCGCCGGCCTGCGGATTGAAGGGGTCTGGCACAAAACGTGTGGCGGTCATGCCGGCCTGATTCAGATAACCCCGGGCCAGACCGGCACCGGCGATGTACAGCTCACCGATGCAACCTTGTGGCACCAGGTTCAGCGAGCCATCGAGCAAGTACCACGACAGGTCGACAATCGGCTCGCCAATCGGGCTGCTGTGGCTTTGTTCAAGATCGGCCATCGACAACGGCCGGTAGGTCACGTGCACGGTGGTTTCAGTGATGCCATACATGTTGATCAGCGTGGGCGCACGGTCGCCGAAACGTTCGAACCACGGGCGCAGGCTCTGCACTTCCAGCGCCTCGCCGCCGAACACCACGTAGCGCAGAGCGTTGTTGCGCGATGACTCGCTGGCGACCTGCATCAAGGGCTTGAACGCCGACGGCGTCTGGTTCAACACGGTGACGTTTTCATCGCACAGCAGCGTGTAGAAATCCTCCGGTGAACGGCTGACGTCGTGGGGCACCACCACCAGTTTGCCGCCATACAACAGCGCGCCGAAAATCTCCCAAACCGAGAAGTCAAAGGCGTAGGAATGGAACAGCGTCCAGCTGTCCTGCGGGCCGAAATCGAACCAGTGTTCGGTGGCGCTGAACAGCCGCATGACGTTGCCGTGCGGCAGCAATGCGCCTTTCGGTTTACCGGTGGAACCGGAGGTGTAAATGACGTACGCCAGGCTGTCCGACGTGGTCAGGCACAGCGGGTTGGTTTCGTTGTCGGGCTCTGGGGTCTGATTCAGATCGAGGCACGCCAGCCCTGACGGTACCGGCAGTTGCGCAAGCAGATGGCCTTGGGTCAGCAGCAGCTCGATGCCGCTGTCCGCGATCATGTAGCTCAAGCGATCATCCGGGTAGCCCGGATCCAGCGGCACATAAGCGCCACCGGCCTTAAGCACAGCGAGGATGGCGACAATCATGTCCAGCGAACGCTCGACCGCGACACCAACACGCACGTCCGGGCCAACGCCACGCGCGATCAGCGCATGCGCCCACTGGTTGGCGCGGCGATTGAGTTCGGCGTACGTCAGGCGTTGCCCGTCGTACGTCACGGCGATCGCATCGGGATAACGCTCGGCCTGCGCTTCAATGGCTTGGTGAATGCACTGCTCAAGCGGTTGCTCGACCCGCTCAGGATTCCACTGCGCGAGCAATTGTTGCTGCTGGCCGGCATCGAGCATCAGCAACTGGCCAATGCGCTGGGTCGGCGCAGCGACGATGGCCTGCAACAGCGCGTTCCAGTGTTGTGCCAGACGCTCAATGGTCGCG
Source organism: Pseudomonas sp. B21-041 (assembly GCF_024748675.1). Classification (NCBI taxonomy): domain Bacteria; kingdom Pseudomonadati; phylum Pseudomonadota; class Gammaproteobacteria; order Pseudomonadales; family Pseudomonadaceae; genus Pseudomonas; species Pseudomonas sp. B21-041. The sequence goes on along the minus strand of NZ_CP087175.1, from coordinate 2,146,323 downwards.
GCGTCGAACAGATCGGTGGCGTATTTCAGTACGGCTTCGATGCCATGGGCTTGTTCGGTGGTGTTGAGGGTCAGGTCGAACTGCGCGGTCTGGCTCTGCCATTCCAGTGGCTCGATGCTCAGGCCATTCAAACGGGTTTCGACACTCACGCGGCGCTCGGCCTGATGGTTGAACATCACCTGGAACAGCGGGCTGTGACTAAGGCTGCGGCCCGGTTCCAGTGCTTCGACCAGTTGCTCGAACGGCAAGTCCTGATGGGCCTGCGCTTCTTGCGCGGTCTGTTTGACCTGACGCAGCAGATCGACAAAGGACATCTGCCCATCGATGTCGGCCTTGAGCACCTGAGTGTTGACGAAGAAGCCGATCAGCCGCTCGATCTCTACCCGGCCACGGTTGGCATTTGGCACGCCGACGCGGATGTCGGCCTGACCGCTGTAGCGATGCAACAAGGCTTGGAACGAGGCCAGCAAGACCACGAACAGGGTGACGTTTTCTTGCCGGGCGAAGGCTTTGAGCGCGTTGCTCAGCGCCGGGTCGAGAATCAGGTTATGGCTGGCGCCAGCGAAGCTTTGCTCGATGGTGCGCGGGCGATCCATCGGCAGTTCCAGCACCGGTTGTTCGCCACCGAGTTTCTCTTGCCAGTAGGCCAGTTGCCGCTCCTGTTCACCGGCCTCCATCCACTGCCGCTGCCACAAGGCGTAGTCGGCGTATTGAATCGGCAGCGCCGGCAGACCGGCGTCGTGATCGAGGTTGAAACCGGCGTAGAGCTGCACCAGTTCCTCGATCATCACTTGCAGCGACCAGCCATCGGAGACGATGTGGTGCAGGGTCAGCACCAGCACATGGTCATTGGGGCCGACTTGCAGCAGCGCTGCGCGCAAAAGCGGGCCGTGCTGCAGGTCGAAAGTTTTCTGGCTCTGGGTCTGCACGAACGTCTGGATCGAGGCATCCGCGTCGTTGGCCAGCTCAGCGCTCAGTTGATGGATCTCCAGTGCAAAGGGCCCTGCGGGCAGGACCACTTGCAAGGGTTGCGCGGTTTCCTGGGAGAACACCGTGCGCAAGGTTTCGTGTCGTTCGATCAGCGCCTGAACGCTGCGCTCCAGCGCGCTGACATCCAGCGGACCCTGCAAACGCAGGGCCGTCGGAATGTTGTAGGCCGCACTGTGCGGCGCCCACTGCCAGAGAAACCACTGGCGCTGCTGAGCGTAGGAGAGCAGCAACGGCTCTTCAGCCGTGCGCTTGAAAACCGGGGCAATGTCAAAGAGGTTGACGCCTTTCTGCTTGAGCAGAACCGCCAGAGCCTTTCTTTGCTTAGCCGAAAGTTGTCCTACCGACTCGATTAACTCTTGCACGCGTTTTTCCCTCTCAAGAAATCAGTTTTTCCAGATCATCGAGGGATAGACGTTTGAGGGCCTCCAGGGATTTAGCCAATTCATCCTGAACGGGCGACATTTCGACGCGCAGAGCCTCGATTCGCGCGCAGAACGCCTTGAGGGTATCGGTTTCGAACAACTCTTTAAGCGGCACCTTGTCGCCCAGACGCTCCTTGATCCGGGTCACCACCAGCGTGGCCAGCAACGAATGCCCGCCGAGCTGGAAGAAGTTGTCCGCGAGGCCCACCTGCTCGACCTCCAGCACCTCCTGCCAGATCGTCGCCACCTCCCACTGCAAATCGCTTTGCGGCGCCTGATAGTGCTGCTGCGTCGGGCCGTCGCCCAAGGCCATCAGCGCCTTGCGATCGAGCTTGCCGTTGGGAGTCAGCGGAATGGCGTCGATCAGGTGCAAGTGGCCTGGCACCATGTGCGCCGGCAAGCGACTGGCCAGTGCATTGCGCAAGTGTTCCGCCAACACCGGTTGATCGACCACAGCCTGCGCCACCACCACATAGGCGTGCAGGTGTTTGCCGGCGGCTCCGTCCTGAGCGAGCACCACCGCTTCACGGATGTCGTCCTGCTCCAGCAGTCGCGCTTCGATTTCGCTGAGTTCGATACGGAAGCCGCGAATCTTCACCTGATGGTCGGCCCGGCCGATGTACTCGATGTTGTCGTCGCCGCCCTGACGCACCAGATCGCCGGTGCGGTAAAGGCGCTCGCCGTTGCTGGCGTAAGGGTTCGGCACAAAGCGTTCGGCGGTCAGCGCTGCGCGCAGCAGATAACCCCGGGTGACACCGGCACCGCCCAGGTACAACTCGGCGGGCACGCCACTCGGCAGTACTTGCAACTGGCTGTCGAGCAGATAGGCCACGGTGTTCGGCAACGGCCGGCCGATGTTCGCCTGCCCCTGCGGGGTGCGCAGGGTGAAGGTCGAATAGGTGGTGTCTTCCGACGGCCCGTAGAGGTCGTAGACCTGTTGCACCGACGTGCTCGCGTACAACGTGTCGACCAGGCTCTGTTTGAGCGGTTCACCGGCCAGATTGATGGTCGCCACCGAATGCGGAATCTGCCCGGCCCGTTGCAGCGCGGCAATCGCCGACGGCACCGTGTTGATCAGGGTGACCTGTTCGCGGGCCGGCAAATCGGCCAGCGCCAGCGCATTGTCCGCCAACACCAGGCAACCCCCGCAAGCCAGAGTGACGAAAATCTCCCAGACCGACAGGTCGAAGCAGATCGACGTCGACGCCAGCACGCCACGCAACTGTTCTTCGCGATAGACCCCGGCCGACCACTGAATCAGCGCCGACAGGTTGCCGTGGGTGATGGCTACGCCTTTCGGTTTGCCGGTGGAACCGGAGGTGTAGATGACGTACGCCAAATTCTGCGCAGTGACATTCGCCAGCGGTGCCGTTGTCGGGAACGCGCTCAACGCGCCCTCTTCCACCAACAACACCTGCGCACTCAAGTTTTCAGGCAGCAGCGCCAGTGCGGCCGGTTCGGTGATCAGCACGGCGGCGCGGCTGTCATCGAGCATGTGCAGCAAGCGTTCCTGCGGGTAGTCCGGATCCAGCGGCACATACGCGCCACCGGCCTTGAGAATGGCCAACAACGCCACGAGCATATCTGGCGTGCGTCGCATGCACACGCCGACGCGCACCTCCGGTCCGACACCCAGTGCCTGCAGCTTGTGCGCCAGACGGTTGGCCCGAGTATCGAGGCTTTGGTAATCGATCTGTTGTTCGGCGAACAGCACCGCATGCGCTTGCGGTTGGCGCTGCACTTGCGCGGCGAGGTGTTCCAGCACCGTGCGCGCGTCCGTTGCCGTGAGGTCAGCCTTGCCCCAAGCGATGGCTTGTTGACGCTGCGGTTCTGCAAGCAATTGCAAATCGCCCAGCGGCAGAGAAGCATCGGCGAGGAACTGCGTCAGCAGGCTCTCCAGTTGCGCGCTCAAACCGCTGATTGCGGCCGCATCGAAACTGGCCCGGTCGTAACTGATCCCCAGGCTCAGCTCACGCCCGGTGACCGCCACCAGCGTCAACGGGTAGTTGGTCTGTTCCTGACGACGAATCGCCGAGAACTTCAGACCGGTGGCCGGGCCTTGTTGCAGCGCTTCGGCCATCGGGTAGTTTTCGAACACCAGAATGCTGTCGAACAACGCGCCGTTACCGGCACCGGCCCAACGCTGAATGTCGTAGAGCGGCGTGTGCTCGTGTTCACGCAGTGCCAGATTGACGTCCTGCACCTGTTGCAGCCACTGGCTGACGACGATCTCGGCGGACGGCGCCGCGACCACCGGCAAGGTGTTGATGAACAGACCGATCTGCTGCTCGACGCCCGGCAAATCCGTCGGACGCCCGGCAACCGTGGCGCCGAAGGCCACATGGTCCTGCCCGGTATAACGCTGCAACAGCACCAGCCACGCCGCTTGCACCAAGGTGTTGAGGGTGACTTTCTGCTCGCGGGCGAAGCGGTTCAAGTTCGCCGTCAAGGTTTCGCTGAATACATGCGCGTGATCGGCGTAACCGCTGGCCGCGTGCTGCCCGCCCGACACGGCACTGGCCAGACGCGTCGGCTCATCAAGATCAGCGAGGGCTGTCGTCCAGAAATCGCGGCTGGCCTGCTGATCGCGCTGATCCAGCCATTCGATGTAATCGCGATAGCGCCCCTGCCCGACCGCCGGGGTCAGGCCGGCATAACGCTGCAGCACTTCGCCGAACAACTGCGAGGTGCTCCAGCCGTCCATGAGGATGTGATGGCAGGTGTAAATCAGGTGATGCGTGGCCTCGTCCGTGCGCACCAGCGTCACCCGCAACAGCGGCGCGCCAGTCAGGTCGAAACCGTTGGCCAAATCCTCGCTGGCCAGTTGCTCCAGCGCCGTGCCGAGGTCAGCACGACCGCGCCAGTCCTGCACGCGCCATGGCATCTGCGCACTTTGACGCACCACTTGTACTGCGGCGCCAGCGTCTTGTGGCCAGACAAATGCGGTGCGCAGGATCTCGTGGGCATCAACGGTTTGCTGCCAGGCTAGACGGAAGCGCTCGGCGTCGAGTTGTTGCACATCCACACGCAATTGATTGGTGTACGCCGGGCTGTCCGGATCGTTGACGCTGTGGAACAGAATGCCCTGCTGCATCGGCGACAGCGGATAGAGGTCGACGATGTCGCGGGCCGGGATCGGCAGCGCCGACAGTTGTGCCTGGGTCAGCGTTGCCAGACTAAAGTCCGACGGCGTCACAGCCGCCTCGCCACTGTCGCAGCAATGTTCGATCAAACGCTCCAGCTCGCGCCGGTAGGCTTCGGCCAGCGCCGCGACGGTTTCTGCGCGATACATGCCGCTGCCGAAGGTCCAGGTCAATTCCAGCTCACCGCCGTAGACCTGACCGTCAACGCTCAGCCAGTTACCCAGCGGCGCTGCCGCGTCCTGATTAGCGCCGGTGCTTTCGCCGCTTGGCACGAACAGCGCACCCGCGTCGGCGTTGAACGCGCCGTCGAACTGGCCGAGGTAGTTGAAGGTCACGCGCGGCTGCGGCAATGCCTGCAACTCGGCGGATTGGCTCAAGTAACGCAGCACGCCAAACCCGATGCCTTTGCCCGGCACCGCCCGCAACTGTTCCTTGATCGCGCACAGCGACGCACCCGGTGTCGATTCAGGGGTCAGGCGCACCGGAAACAAGCTGCTGAACCAGCCCACGGTGCGGCTCAGGTCGATGTCGTCGAACAAGTCTTCACGACCATGACCTTCGAGCTGAATCAGTACCGAAGGCTGTTCGCTCCAGTCACACAACACCCGCGCCAGGGCCGTCAGCAACAGATCATTGATCTGCGTGCGATACGCCGCTGGCGCCACTTTTAGCAGTTTGTGCGTCAGCGTCTGACTCAAGCGCGTGCTGGCCCGGGCCGCTTGTGCGCGGGTCTGGGTGTCCTGCGGGAAATCCCGTGGCAGTTGCGCGTCGCCCGCCGCCAGGGTTTGCCGCCAGTAGGCGCTCTCAGCGGCCAGCGCCTCACTCTGCGCGTAACGCTGCAGATGTTCGGCCCAGCTGTGCAGCGAGCTGCTTTTGCCCGGCAAGACCAGCGGCGTGCCCGCCGCCAGCGCAGTGTAAGCGTGCTGCAGATCTTCCAGCAGAATGCGCCACGACACGCCGTCGACCACCAGGTGATGGATAACCAGCAACAGGCGTTGCTCAGCATTCGGCAGATTCACCAACACCGCCCGCACCAAGTGCCCTTGTTGCAGATTCAGGCTGCGCTGGGCCACATCGGCCAATGCCGGCAAAGCGTCCAGGCTGTCCAGCTCACGCACCCACAACAGCTGCGGATCACGCTGGGTCTGCGGCATTGCCTGCCACACGTCGGCGGACGCCTGGAAGCTCAGCGCCAATGCGTCGTGCTGTTCGATCAGCGCGGCCAGCGCCGTGCGCAGATGCGCGGCGTCGAGCGGCGTGGTCGGCTGCAACATCACCGACTGGTTCCAGTGCTGACGCTGGGCAATCGGGGTTGCGAAGAACCGCGCCTGAATCGGCAACAATGGCAACGGCCCGCGAGCAGCAGGTGCCGCAGCCGTGACGGGCTTGGCTTCGATCAGTTTAGCCACGGCGGCCAGTTGGCCGATGGTCTGTTTTTCGAACAATTGCTTGGGGCTCAGCTTGATGCCCTGGCGTTTGGCCCGGGCAATGATCTGCAAGCTGAGGATCGAATCACCACCCAGTTCGAAGAAGTTGTCGCTGCTGCCCACGCGTTCAAGCTTGAGCACATCGGCCCAGATCGCCGCGAGTTTCTCTTCAACTTCACCTTGCGGCGCGACGAAGTGCTGAGTGACCACGCCCGGCACCGGCAAAGCACGCTTGTCGAGCTTGCCGTTGGCCGTCAGCGGCAATGTTTCCAGCAGCACAATCTGCGCCGGCACCATGTAATCCGGCAGGCACGCCTGCAATTGCTCGCGCAGCGCCTGCGCCTGCAAGGTCAGCCCCGCCGCCGGCACACACCACGCGACCAGTTGCAGACGCGTCGGGTCGTCATCCAGTGACAGCGCCAGCACCGCCGCTTCACTGACACCGTCCAGGCCCAGCAACACCCGCGCGACTTCCGCCGGCTCCACGCGATAACCGCGCACCTTGACCTGATCGTCGGCGCGGCCGATGAATTCCACCGTTTGCTGACGATTGCGGCGTACTCGGTCGCCGCTGCGATACACCCGCGCACCCGGCGCGCCAAACGGATCGGGCAGGAAGCGCTCGGCCGTCAGCCCCGGCTGATTCAGGTAGCCCAGCGCCACGCTGTCACCACCGATATACAACTCGCCAGCCACCTGATCGGCGACGTTGTTCAGCACATCGTCGAGCACGTAAACGTGAGCGCCGGCCAGTGTGCTACCGACCGGTACGCTGCGCGTCAGGCTCAGATCACCGACTTCATGGGCCAGCACGCCCACCGTGGTTTCGCTCGGCCCGTAGTGGTTGATGAGGCGGCAGCCCGGTTTGAGCTGGCGCACGCGCTCGACCAGCGCCGGCGAGCACGCTTCACCGCCGACAATCAACGCGTGTTCCGGCAGCACGTCGGCAGCCCGCGCGGCCTGCAACAACGCGGCCAGATGGCCCGGGACGATTTTCAGCATGCCCACTTGATGCGTGGCCATGTACTCGGCAAAGCGGTCCGGATCGAAGCCCAATTCTTCCGGCAAGACATGCAACAGGCGCCCGGAACACAGCGCACCGAAGAGCACGGTAAAGCCCAGATCCGCAGCAATGGTCGAGACCAGCGCCATGCTGCTGTCCGCCGTCGGCGCCATCCGTTCCAGCACACCGCGCACATAACTGCCCAGCGCACCGTGGCTGACCAGTACGCCTTTCGGTTGCCCGGTGGAACCGGAGGTGTGAATCACGTACGCCGGTGATTGCGCGCACAGCGTCACGGCTGGGCAAGTGTCCGGCATTGACTGCCACTGCTGCGCTGCAAAGGCGATGCCCTGACAGCCATCGACCGCCAGCGCGGAGACACGCGCATCGCCTTCGGCGCACAACAGCAGCCGTGCTTTCGCAGCGCCAAGCATCTGCTGCAGGCGTGCGTCCGGCGCCTTGACGTCCAGCGGCATGTACACCGCGCCCGCCTTGAAGATCGCCAGCACAGAAGTCAGCCAGTCCAGCGAACGCTCCATCAGCACTGCCACCGGCTGGCCGTCGCGCACGCCTTGGGCGCGCAAATGATGGGCCAGTCGATTGGCCGCCTGATCCAGCCCCTGAAAACTCAAGGCCTGATTCAAGTCGCGCGCGGCCAATGCTTCGGGCTGGCGCGCGACTTCACGATCCCAGTGCTGCAACACCATCAACGCCGGTTCGGCGGGTGCCGGGAGCGGTGCTGGCAAGATCAACGCAACACTGTGCAACGGTGCCTGCGGCGCTTTCAGCAATTCGCTGAACAGACCGAGCAAGGCCAGCACGAAAGCTTCGACGGTCTGCGGGCGATAGAGGTCGCTGGCATAGGTCATCTGACCGTGAATCAGCGTGCCGTCATCGGTGATGTCCAGCGCCAGATCGAAGTGGGTGCCGTCCTTGTCCAGCGGATACTCGGCGACAGTCAGCCCTGGCAGAGCCATCGCGCGCTGTTTCTGCATGCCGACGTTCTGGTTGAACTTGGCCTGGAACAGCGGGTTGTGGCCGAGGGTGCGTTCAGCCACCAATTCGTCCACCAGTTGCTCGAACGGCAACTCCTGATGCGCCTGCGCGCCGAACGAAGCTTCACGCACCCGCGCCAGCAAATCCTCGAAACTGCCGCGCTCATCCACCTCGCAACGCAGCACTTGGGTGTTGACGAAAAAGCCGATCAGCCCTTCGACTTCAGCACGGCCACGGTTGGCATTCGGCACGCCGACACGAATGTCGCGCTGCCCGGCCTGCCGCGACAGAAACAGCGAGAACCCGGCCAGCACCAGCATGAACAGACTGATGCCTTGGCTACGGGCGAAGGCGTTGAGTTGCAGGGATAGCGGCGCACCGAAATCAAAACTCAGGGTCTGGCCTTCGAAGCTTTGCGTCAGTGGCCGGGCAAAGTCCGGCGCCACTTCCAGCAGCGGATGTTCTTCACCCAGTTGCTGGCGCCAGTAATCGAGTTGACGCTCGCCCTCGCCGGCTTCCAGCCAGCGGCGCTGCCAGATCGCATAGTCGGCATATTGCAGCGCCAGCGCCGGCAATTGCGGTTCGCGTTCGAGGCTGAACGCCTGATAGCACTGGACGAATTCCTTGACCATCACGTCCATCGACCAGCCGTCAGAGACGATGTGGTGCATGCTCACCACCAGCACGAATTCCTCGTCGGCCAGGGCAAACAGACTGGCGCGCAGCAGCGGCCCGTGGCGCAAATCGAAAGGCCTTGCAGTGACGGTCTGCACCTGTTGCGCCAACGCTTGCTCGCGTTCTGCTGCCGGCAGGCGGGTCAGGTCGATACGCTCCACGGCCAGCGGTTGCTGTTCAAGGATCACCTGATGCGGCTGATCACCGTCAGTCTGGAACACCGTGCGCAGGACCTCATGGCGCGCCACCAGATGATCGAAGGAGCGCTGCAGCGCCGCTTCGTCCAGACGCCCGTTCAGGCGCAGGCCGGCGGCCATGTTGTAAGCAGCGCTTTGCGGTTCGAGTTGCCAGAGAAACAGCAGGCGCTGCTGAGCGAACGACAACGGAATCGGCGCGATATCGTGACGACTGACCGGCAGCGGCAACAGGCTGAAGTCCTTGCCATCTTCGCGCAACTTGGCCAGAAACAGCCGACGCTGTTCCAGCGGCAAGCCGACGAACCTCTTCGCGATACGTTCCGCCATTGTGCCGCTCATACTTCTTCTCCTTCCAAAGCACTCATGAACTGATCCATGTCGGACCAGTCGTCGTTCGTTGCGCCATCTGCCAGTTGCGCCAACACGGCGGCCAGATCGATCAGCAGCGGTTTCTCGAACAGGCTGCGTAGCGGCAGCACCACGCCCTGCTGACTTTTCACCCGGGCAATCACTTGCGCGGCCAACAGCGAGTGGCCGCCCAGTTCAAAAAAGTGATCGTCAAGACCCACCCGCGAAACTTGCAAAACATCCGCCCAGATCTGCGCCAGACACAACTCGGCGTCCGATTGCGGGGCGCGATAATCGCCCTGCAACTGCGCCGGATCCGGCGCCGGCAACGCCTTGCGATCGAGCTTGCCGCTGGGTGTCAGCGGCAGGTTCGCCAGCAACAGCAAGTGGCCCGGCACCATGTAGTCCGGCAAATGGGCTTGCAGGGCAGCGCGAATTTGCTGACGGAACGCCGCTTGCGTCGCGGCGTTTTCGAGCGAGGCGTGATCGGCGACTACGTAGGCCACCAGTTGCTGGCCGCCGCTGAGCGGCACCGCCAGCACCACGGCTTCGCGAACGCCAGAGCATTGCTGCAGGCGCGATTCGATTTCGCCCAACTCGATGCGGAAACCGCGAATCTTCACTTGATGATCGGCCCGACCGATGTACTCCACGGCTCCGTCAGGTCGCAAGCGCGCGCGGTCACCGGTGCGGTACAGGCGCTGGCCATCGGCAAACGGGTCGGCGATAAAACGCTCGGCGCTGAGCATCGGCTGGCGGTGATAACCCCGCGCCAGGCCCGGACCACCGATGTACAACTCGCCCACCGCGCCTTGCGGCAGAAGGTTCAAATCATCGTCCAGCACGTATAAACGGCGCGCGTCGAGACCGTGGCCGATCGGGATGCCGCGCCACGACACGGCGTCTGCCGTCAATGCCGTGCAATCGTGAATGCTCGACACCACCGTGGCCTCGGTCGGCCCGTAGGTATTGAGCAAGCGCACATGGCCCAAACCGGCCTGTTGCCACAAGCGCAAACCGTCCACCGCCATCGCTTCGCCGCCGACGTGAATCTGCCGCAGCGCACCGAAGCCGCTCGGTGGATTAGCGGCAAATTCCTGCACCAGCCAATACCAATAAGCCGCCGGCAAGTCGGCCAAGGTGATGCCGTGATCGACAATCACTTGATGCAACGCCGCGCTGTCCCACAACCGCGCATCGCGCAGGACGACTGCGGCGCCGTGGCACAGCGGCGGGAAAAACTGCTCGACAAAGCCGTCGAAGCTGCTGGTGGCGAACTGCAGAACGCGATCGCCTTCACGCAGGTCGCTGTAATCAATGGCGCGGGCGATGAACTCGCTCAGCGCACCATGACTGACCGCGACGCCTTTCGGGCGCCCGGTGGAACCGGAGGTGTAGATCACATAGGCGAGGTTTTGCGCGGCGACCGTCACCGGCAGATTGTCGGCCCGATCACTCTCGGCCAGTTGCTCCAGGCACAGGCAATCGACGCCATCCAGATCCGGCAGGCTGGCGAGGCTGGCGTGATCGGTCAGCAGCAATTTCAAACCGCTGTCATCTAGCACATGGCGCAAGCGTTCGGCCGGGGTTTGCGGATCCAGCGGCACGTAGGCGCCGCCGGCCTTGAGCACCGCCAGCAACGCCACCGCCAGTTCCAGCGAGCGCCCCAACGCGACACCGACCAGCACATCAGGGCCGACACCGCGAGCGCGCAACTGATGGGCCAGACGATTACTGCGGGTGTTCAACTCGGCATAGCTGAGTGCCGGCGACGGCTCGGTCGCCAGAATCACTGCCAATGCCTGTGGCGTGCGCGCTACTTGCGCTTCGAACAGGGTCTGCACGCTGGCGAACACAGGTTCTGCTTCGGTGGCCTGAATGAGTTGTGCACGTTCCGCCTCCGCCAGCAGTTCGACTTCGCCGACGATTTGCTGCGGATCGCGGCACACGGACGCGAGGATGTTGCGCCAATGCCCGGCCATAGCAGCAATGGTGGTGGCATCAAAAATATCGGTGGCGTAGGTGAACGCCGCGAACAACTGCTCGCCCTCCTCGCGGGTGTCGAGCATCAGGTCGCTGGTGGCGGCATGTTGGCGACCGCTGCCGGCCAATTGCTCCTCAGTCAAATAGCCCACCTGCAAACCGGACTCAAGTTGCACATCGTGCAAGTCGGTCACCAGCGGCTGGTGGTTGAACATCACCTGGAACAACGGGTTGTGGCTTTGGCTGCGCGCCGGTTGTAAGGCTTCGATCAAGGCATCGAACGGCAGATCCTGATGAATCTGGGCGCCGAGCGCAGCCTGACGCAGGCTTTGCAACAGATCGGCAAAACGGGTTTGTGCGGTGACTTCACTGCGCAGGATCTGCGTGTTGACGAAGAAGCCGATCAGCCCTTCGGTTTCGCTGCGCGTACGGTTGGCAATCAACCCGCCGACGCGGATGTCGGTCTGGCCGCTGTAGCGATGCAACAACGTTTTGAACGCCGCCAACAGCACCACGAACAGCGTCACGCCCTGACGTTGCGCGAGGCTTTTCAGCTCTTGGCGCAGCGCTGCGTCGATCACCGCTTCCAGACGCGCGCCCTGATGACTGGATTGCGCCGGATAGGCACGATCGGTCGGCAGCTCAAGCAGCGGATGCTCGTCGCCCAATTGCGTGCGCCAGTAATCCAGCTGACGTTCGCGCTCACCGGCCTCCAGCCAACTGCGTTGCCACAGGGCGAAATCGCGGTAGTGCACGGTAAGTGCCGGCAATGACGGCTCGCGCCCCGCCACCAGAGCATCGTAAGTGCGCATGAATTCATCGATGAGGATATTCATCGACCAGCCATCGGCGATGATGTGGTGCAAGGTCAGCAGCAACACATGCTCCTGCTCGGCCAGACGCAACAGGCGCAGGCTGAGCAGCGGACCGTTCTCCAGATCGAAGGCCTGAGCGGCCTCAGCCATCATGTGCTGTTGCGCCAGCGGCCAGCGCTGGGTCTCGGGCAGCGCACTCAGATCAGTGATCGGCAGTTTCAACGGCTGCGGTTCGACGACACGCTGAAACGCGCGCTCACCCTCCTGACCAAAGGTGGTGCGCAAGCACTCGTGCCGCGCCGCCAGTAGACTGAACGCCTGCTCCAGCGCCTGCGCTTGCAGGTCGCCCGTCAGGCGCACCGCCATCGGCAAGTTGTAAGCGGCACTGTGCGGGTCCAGTTGCCAAAGAAACCACATCCGCTGCTGGGCGTACGAAAGCCCGTCGCGCTCGGCGATTCCGTCACAGGCAGTCATGGGAAGCTGCGCAAAATCGATGCCCTCACGGGCCATGCCGGCGAGGAACAAACGGCGTTTGTCCTGTGGCAGTTCGATAAAACGACGGGCTAGTTTCTGGGCGTCTGCGGCATTCATGCATGGGGTCCTTGCTGATCGGCGGCGTGACCAGGAGACCCGGTCGTATCAACAAGAACGAATGACAAACGCGATGATTTAGCGCGCTGGCGCAACAGCGGCCCGACGCTAGGCACACAAACACCGAAGCCGGTACGAAACCGGCTTCGGCTGCTTTACCACCAGGTGTGGGGATGGCTCAGAGCGGCCCCTGTGAATGCCCTTCCGCCATGGCGACAATCACTTTGCGCGGCCCCTCGAATGGCGAACGCGCGTGTGCCGAGAGCATGTTGTCGAGCATCAGCACATCGCCCTCCTGCCAGGGGAAGCTGATCGCGCACTCATCGAGCACCGCACGAATCTGCGCCAGCACCTCGTCTTCAATCGCCGAACCATCGCCGTAATAGACGTTACGCGGCAAGTCCTCTTCGTCGACGATATCGAGCAGGCTTTCGCGCACTTCCGCTTGCAGGTTGGAAATGTGGAACAGGTGCGCCTGATTGAACCAGACGTTGTCGCCGGTCACCGGATGCACCGCCACCGCCTGACAAGTCTGGCGGGTGCGCAATTCACCGTCGTCCTTCCATTCGCAGACAATGCCGTGAGCCTTGCAGTAGGCCTCGACGACCTCGCGATCGTCGGTGTTGAACACGTCTTCCCAAGCCACATCCAAGCCGTTGCCGAAGTTGCGCACATACATCAGCCCTTTGCTGACGAAGCGCTCGCGAATTGCCAACGGAATGCGCCGATAAACTTCACGGCTGTCGGCAATCGGCGTCTCGCCGCCGGACTTGGCGGCGATCATGCTGTAGAACCAGATCTTCATCGGCCAGTCGCGGGAATAAGCCTGCTCGTTGTGCAGCGGAATGCTCTGGTGCGCCGGGTATTCGGTCGAGGTGTACACGCCCTGCGTCACGTTGGTGCGCGGTGTCGAGCCGAATTCATAGTTCAACAGCGGATGGCCAAAACTGGCGGCGAACTGCCGGAACTGTTCGGCACCGTTCAGACGGAAGCCGCGAAACAGCAGCCCGCCGTCGCGCAGCAGATGCTCGTCCACCAGTTCTTTCAATTCATCGAACACCGCCAACAAGTCAGTGTCCGCATCGGTCGCTTCCACCAACAACGGCAAGCGCCCCCGTTGCGGCAGCAGTGGCCGAACGGAAAATCCCACAGCAACAGCCATGACTGGCCTCCTGTAATCACTCGATAGGTGAACCGCGCGCTAAAACGCCGGTGCCGTAGCCTGCGCATGACGGCGGTGATGGACTTCCAGATGGGTCTTGATCGTGCGGATGACCCGGGCTTCGTGTTCATGAATGAAGAAATGCCCACCGGTCATCATGTCCACGGAAAAACTGCCCAGGGTTTCCTTGCTCCAGCCGATCAGTTGCTCGGTGGTCGCGCGGTCTTCCTTGCCGCCCAGCACGTGCACCGGGCAATTGAGCAACGGCCGCTGCGCCGGCGTGAAACGCCCGCACATCATGAAGTCGGCGCGCAGCACCGGCAGGGTCAGGCTCATCAGTTCTTTGTTGGCCAGCACTTCTTCGCTGGTGCCCTGAAAAGTGCGCAGTTGATCGATCAATTCCTCATCGCTGCGCGCTTCGGCAAAGCCGCGATCGTAGTCACTGCGCATCGTCGGCGCAGCAGTACCGGAAGCGAACAACGCCACCGGTTCCGGTACTCCGAGTTCGCGAAAGGCATGCGCCATCTCGCACGCCAGCAGCGCGCCGAGGCTATGCCCGAACAGTGCGTAAGGCGCCTGCAAGCCAGCCTTGTGCTCGCGGGCCAGTTGCCGGGCCAACGCACGCATGTCGATCTGCAGGGGTTCGTCGAAACGGGCACCGCGCCCGGGCAATTCCACCGGTTGCAAGTGCAGCCACGACGGCAGTTGGCGCCGCCAGCGGCTGTAGACCATGGCGCTGGCGCCCGAATAGGGCAGGCACAGCAGTGTCAGCTTTGTCACCGCGTTTACCTCAATAGGGTTATCTGTAAAAGAGAACGGATGAGATAGCGCGGGAATTAGTCGGTTAGCCGATCACTTCAAATGACGGAAACTCTGCACCGCCGATGCGAGGACTACCGCCCCGGCAGCAATCGCCAGCCAGAAGCCGCTGCGCGCGCCGAAGGCATCGACCAGCGCACCTGCGCCGGCGGCGCCCACCGCCACGCCGATACTCAAACCGGTCACCAGCCAGGTCAGGCCTTCAGTGAGCTTGGCCGGCGGCACAATGCGCTCGATCAACGCCATCGCCACAATCAGCGTCGGTGAGAAGAACAGCCCGGCGACGAATACCGCCACCGACAATCCAACAATATTGCTCGCCAGCAACAGCGGCAATGTGGTCACCGCCGTCGCCACTCCACCGTACAAAAACAGCTGCGGCAACGGCAGCTTCGAGCGCATCGCACCGAACGCAATACCGGACAGGAAAGAACCGATTCCGTACACCGACAACACGATGCTCGCTGCCGCCGGCTGCCCCTGTTGCTGGGCGAACGCGACGCTGACCACATCGATCACGCCGACGATGACGCCCATGGCGGTCATCAACAACAGCAGCCATTGCATGTCCGTGGAGCGAATGATCGAGCCTTGATGGTGTGGCTCATGCGGATGCACCGAGGGCTCCGTGCTGCGCTGGGCGACAAACGCGGTGACGCCGACCGCCAGCATCAACAGTCCCGCCAGTGGTCCGGCCTCGGGAAACAGCGTCACGCACAGCCCCACCGACAGCGGCGCACCGACGATAAAGCAGACTTCATCGAGTACTGACTCCAGCGCATAAGCCGTCTGTAACTGCGGTTGGCCGCGATAGATCTCCGTCCAGCGCGCCCGCACCATCGCCGACATGCTCGGCATGCACCCGGCCAGCGCGGCAAAGATAAACAGCGTCCAGTTCGGCGCCTGCAACCGCGTGCACAGCAGCAACATCAGCAGTGCCCCGCCGCCGATCAATGCCGATACCGGCAGAATGCGTCGCTGCCCATAACGGTCAACCAGACGCGATACCTGCGGCGCGCAAAACGCTGTGGCCAGGGCAAAGGTTGCCGCCACCGCGCCGGCCAGCGCATACCCGCCCTTCAACTGCGACAGCATGGTGATCACGCCGATACCGGTCATGGAGATCGGCATGCGCGCGATCATTCCGGCCAGGACAAAATTCCGTGCGCCGGGGGCGTTGAACAATTCGCGGTAGGGGTTTGCCATGGACTGCAGCCTCATCAAGGGCCGCCAAGTTGCCATAGGGTCGGGTGGCGTGGAAGCGCGGAATTGTTGGTGGAATGTGAAGCCTCCATCGCGAGCAGGCTCACTCCCAGAGGAGGATTTGTGTACGACGCCGATCCAGTGTGGGAGCGAGCCTACTCGCGAAAGCGTCGGCGAAATCACCACAGCCCTTTCTGCCGAATGAACTCTCACTATTGGCAACCGGTCAGCTATGTAGGCCCTCACTCAAGGCGCGATTTTGCATGCATATTTCCCTCGCCCGACAAACAGCCCTGATCACCGGCGCCAGCTCCGGCATCGGCCACGCGTGCGCCAAAGCCCTGGCCGCTGCCGGCGCGGCAGTGGTCATCAACTACAACCGTCAGGCAGAACCTGCCGAAGCACTAGCCCGGCAAATCATTGCTGACGGTGGGCAGGCCATCGCCATTCGCGCTGATGTCTCCAAGGAAGACGAGGTTGAGCGTCTGTTCTCGGCGGCCATCGATGCCTTCGGTTCGCTGGATATTCTGCTGGCCAACTCGGGTATGCAAAAAGATGCCGCCGCTGTGGACATGACCCTCGACGACTGGAACGCGGTGATCGGCGTCAACCTCACCGGGCAGTTCCTCTGCGCCCGCGCTGCCCTGCGGATTTTCAATCGCCAGGGCGTTCGTGAAGGCGTGTCCCGCGCGGCCGGCAAGATCATCCACATGAGTTCGGTGCACCAGCGCATTCCCTGGGCCGGGCACGTCAATTACGCCGCGTCCAAGGGTGGTGTCGATCAGCTGATGCAGACCCTTGCACAGGAAGTCAGCCACCAACGCATTCGCATCAACGGCATCGCGCCGGGGGCGATTCGCACGGCGATCAATAAAGATGCCACCGAAGGCGCTGCCGGCGAAAAGCTGCTTGATCTGATTCCCTACGGGCGCATCGGCGACGCGGAAGACGTCGCTAACGCCGTGGTCTTTCTCGCCTCGGATGCCGCCGATTACATCGTTGGCACCACCCTGTTCATCGACGGCGGCATGAGCCTCTATCCGGAGTTTCGCGGCAATGGCTGAGCATCACCTGGAACGACAAAGCCCAATCGACGCCCACGGCATCATCGGCGACATGCGCAGCGCGGCACTGATCAACGACCGTGGCAGTGTGGATTTTTTCTGCTGGCCGGAGTTCGACAGTCCGTCGATTTTCTGTTCGTTGCTGGACACCCCGGACGCGGGGATTTTCCAGTTGGCACCGGACTTGCCCGACGCCCGCCGCGAACAGATTTACCTGCCCGACACTAACGTTCTGCAAACCCGCTGGCTGAGTGAACGCGCCGTGGTCGAAGTCACCGATCTGCTGCCAGTGGCGGACAACGCCGATGACCTGCCGCTGTTGATGCGTCGGGTGCGCGTGGTCAGCGGCGAAGCGACTTTCACCATGCGCTGCGCCGTGCGCCACGATTACGCCCGAGCCGACACCCGAGCTCAGATGGATCAACAAGACGTGACATTTAGCGCTTCCGGCCAACCGTCACTGCGCCTGGCTTCGGACCAGCCGATGCAGATCGACGCGCAAGCGGCGGTGGCACAATTCACGCTCAAGCAAAATGAAACGGCGGCGTTCATGCTCGGGGCGACCGATGATCCACGATTCGCCGAAGGCGCCGGACACTTGTGCATGGAACGCACATTGAAGTTCTGGCGCGACTGGATCGGTCAGTCGATTTACCGCGGGCGCTGGCGGGAAATGGTCAACCGCTCGGCCCTCGCGTTGAAGCTGCTGACCTCACGCAAACACGGCGCCATTCTCGCCGCCGCCACTTTCGGTCTACCGGAAACGCCGGGCGGCGAACGTAACTGGGACTACCGCTACACATGGATCCGCGATGCCTCGTTCACGGTGTACGCGTTCATGCGCCTGGGCTTTGTCGGCGAGGCCAACGCCTATATGGGCTGGCTGCGCGGACGGGTCAGCGACTGCTGCGGCAAGCCGATGAAGTTGAACATTCTGTACGCCATCGATGGTCGTCAGGAATTGCCGGAAACCGAGCTGTCGCACCTGTCCGGTCACGGCGGTGCGCAACCGGTGCGCATCGGCAACGGCGCTTACGATCAGATTCAACTGGATATCTTCGGCGAGCTGATGGATGCGGTGTATCTGGTCAACAAATACGGCGACGCAATTTCCCACGAGGGCTGGAAACATGTGCGCGAAGTGGTCGATCAAGTCTGTGAAACGTGGCAGACCGCCGATGTCGGCATTTGGGAAATGCGCGGTGAGCAGCATCACTTCCTGCACTCGCGGCTGATGTGCTGGGTAGCGCTGGACCGGGCGATTCGCCTGGCCTCGAAACGCTCGCTACCGGCACCGTTTGCGCAATGGGACTCGACCCGGCAGGCGATCTACGCCGACATCTGGGACAACTTCTGGAATGAGGAGCGCGGGCATTTCGTCCAGTACAAGGGCGGCACCGCGCTGGATGGCTCGATGTTGTTGATGCCGTTGGTGCGTTTCGTCAGCGCCAAGGATCCGCGCTGGCTGTCGACCCTTGCGGCCATCGAAAAGACCTTGGTGCGCGACGGCATGGTGTATCGCTATCGCAATGACGACAGCAATATCGATGGCCTGGCCGGCACTGAAGGCGCCTTTGCCGCGTGTTCGTTCTGGTATGTCGAATGCCTGGCTCGTGCGGGGCAGGTTGAAAAAGCCCATCTGGAGTTTGAGCAATTGCTGCGCTATGCCAATCCGCTGGGTCTCTACGCCGAAGAGTTCGACGCTCATGGCCGGCACTTGGGTAATACCCCGCAAGCCTTGACGCATCTGGCGTTGATCAGTGCGGCGAGTTTTCTCGATCGCAAGTTGAGTGGGGAAAAGAGTTACTGGCAGCCGTAATTGTCACCAAAGGCTGTAGGAAATAGTCCGCATCAACAGCCAATTGTAGGACTGACACCTACGCAAAAGCAGGCTCACTCCCACCCCCTATGGCGAGGGAGCTTGCTCCCGCCGGGTCGCGAAGCGGCCCTGAAACCTGCCTCCCCAATCCCACTGAAGCACCGGGTTGCCTGACTTTGCGCCTGCTGCACAGCCGAGCGGGAGCAAGCTCCCTCAGCACAGTTTTCAACTGCCGTAAGACTACAAATGGTCAACATCCCCTGAACTGTGTCTGCCCTGCAACTCGCAGTCACACCCGGAAATACCCTGTTGCCAGCTGTTACATCCACCCCTACCATCCACCGCAACGGGCACAGCGGAGCTGTCCAATAAAACCCGAATTCAAGGAACCAGAATGTCCCAGCACGTCCAGCGCACCATCGACACGCCGCTTCGCAGCGGCCTGACCCGCACCCAACTCTGGGAAGCCGCGGACAAAGGCCTGATCAAGTGCTGGGAAATCGGCCGCCAGCGCGCCACCCGCTTCCCCGACCTCGCGCAAAAATGTCTCGCCGGCGAACTGCCCGTGCTCGGCTGGAAAGGTGGCGTGAGCCGCAGCCTGAAGAAAAACGAGAAATTTGGCTCGCTGAAGTATCTGGCGCAGTGGCAAGGCTTGCGCGGTGAGGATCTGGATATTGATTTGAGTGCAGAACGTGCGCTGACGTGTTCGCGGACGAAGATGCGGGTGACGTTTACCCCGGATCGGACGAAGTATTTCAATCAGGTGGCGGAAGCTGAGGCTTGATTCAAGGCATCACTGGATCTGCTCCAGCCTTGACCGAAAACCGCTCCCGATAAGCCTGCGGAGTTACCCCCATGGCCCGCAGGAAGCTGCGCCGCAACGTCTCTTCACTGCCAAAACCGCAATTGGCGGCGATGCGTTTGACCGGCAAACCGGTGTCACTGAGCAAGCGCCGGGCGGTTTCGACGCGAATCAATTCGATCGCCCGCGCCGGGGTCTGGCCGGTGTCGGCGCGGTAGTGGCGGACGAAACTGCGTTCGCTCATCCCGGCTTGTTCTGCGAGGGTCGGGATGCCAAGGTCGCAGGTGAGGTTTTCGGCGATCCACGCGTGCAGTTCATCAAAGCGATTGCCCTGATTCTGCAAGGATAAGGTCACGCTGAACTGCGATTGCCCGCCCGGACGTTTCAGAAACACCACGAGGTGCCGGGCGACGTCCAGGGCGATGTCGCTGCCCAGATCCTCTTCAACCATGGCCAAGGCCAGATCGATGCCGGCCGTGACCCCCGCCGAGGTCCAGACCGGGCCGTCATTGATGAAAATCGGATTGGCCTCGACGTGCAAATTCGGATGTTGCTGTGCCAGTTGTTCGCAGCGAGTCCAGTGGGTAACCACGCGGCGGCCATCGAGCCAGCCGCTCGCCGCCAACAGAAATGCCCCCGTACACACGGAGGCCACGCGTCGACATTTGCCGGCGTGTTCGCGCACCCAATCCACCAACAGCACATCTTCGGCTGCCGGATAAATGCCCCAGCCACCGGCGATGATCAACGTGTCGCTGGGCAGTTGCGGCAACGGCTCGGCCAACACCGCCAACCCCGCCGACGACATCACCGCCCCGCCGCCGCTGGCAATCACGCTCGGCGCATACGGGATCGGCAAGCCGCGCTGACGGGCGATGTCGTTGGCCGAGGCGAACACCTGCAAGGGGCCGGTGACGTCGAGGATCTGCATGTTGGCAAACGCGAGTACGTGGATGGCTTTGGGCATTTGGCGTAATTCGTGGGGTGATTGGCGTATGCGCCAGAACCTACGCGCCTACAGTGAAGCCGTCCAGCCCTTTTCATGGAGTAAGAACGATGACGTTGCAGATCGGTTTTCTGTTGTTTCCGCAGGTTCAGCAACTCGACCTGACCGGGCCGTATGACGTGCTCGCCTCGCTGCCGGGCGTGCAGGTGCACTTGATCTGGAAGGATCTGATGCCGGTCACCGCCAGCACCGGACTGCTGCTGAAACCGACCACCACGTTTGAGGATTGCCCGGATCTGGATGTGATCTGTGTACCGGGTGGTGGTGGCGTCGGCGCGCTGATGGAAGATGAGCTGACACTGGCTTTCATCAAGCGTCAGGCTGCGCTGGCAAAGTACGTGACATCGGTGTGCACCGGTTCGCTGGTGCTCGGCGCGGCGGGTCTGCTGCAAGGCAAACGGGCGACCACGCATTGGGCGTATCACGATCTGCTGCCGACGCTGGGGGCGATCGCGGTGAAGGATCGGGTGGTGCGTGACGGCAATCTGTTTACCGGCGGCGGGATCACGGCGGGGATTGATTTCGCCTTGGTGCTGGCTGAAGAGTTGGTGGGTGCCGATGCGGCGCAACTGATCCAGTTGCAATTGGAATATGCCCCGGCACCGCCGTTCAACGCGGGCAGCCCGGAGACTGCGCCGAGTGAGATTGTCGATGAGGCACGTTTGCGTGCAGCGCCATCGCTGAAGCTGCGAACGGAAATCACCGAGCGTGCGGCGGCGAAACTTAACTTGCGTTGATTCCCAGGCAAACACAAAACCCTGTGGGAGCTGGCTTGCCAGCGATAGCGGTGGACCAGTCGATGAAGATGTCGGCTGAACAGGCCTCATCGCTGGCAAGCCAGCTCCCACAGGTAAAGGGGTTGACCATAGGTTTGTGTGCTGCCCCGGTTTCCCCCTTCACCTTCACTTGTCCCCACACCCCCACCCGTGTAGAAAGCCCTTCCACAAATTTGCACAGGGACTTTCGATGAAGGCTTTGCCATGGCTCTATCTGGCGCTTCTCAGCCTCGGTTACGGATGGGCGCTGAGTTACGGCCACCTCGGCTGGCTGGCGCTGATTTCCATCGGGCTGCTGGTGTTCGCCGGTTTTGCCGTTCGCCAACAACAGGTGCCGGTCGCACGTTTTCTCGGCCATGGTCTGTTTATCGTGCTGGCTTTGGCGCTGGCTCTACACTGGCTACCGGGCTTCGCCAACGGTCGCGCCATTGATCCGCAACGCTTCACCGACAACGCCGTGCCGTTCGCGATGTACCTGAACCTCGACAAACCGCTGGTTGGCTTCTGGTTGCTGCTGGTGTGCCCGTGGATTGTCGGGCGACGTTCGTTGCGCCTGAGCGTCTACGCCACCGCCCTCGCCCTGACGCTGAGCGCGGTTCTTGCCCTTGGCGGCGCGCTGTTGCTGGGCGTGATCGCCTGGGCACCGAAGTGGCCTGATCAAGCGTGGCTGTGGGTGCTGAACAATCTGCTGCTGGTGACCTTGGTCGAGGAAGCGCTGTTTCGCGGCTATATACAGGGCGGCCTCAGTCAGCGTTTCAAAAATCTTCCTTACGGAGAAAATCTCGCCCTGCTGCTGGCCTCGCTGCTGTTTGGTCTGGTGCATGTCGGCGCAGGCTGGACCTGGGTGTTGCTGGCGGGTCTGGCGGGTGTCGGCTATGGTCTGGCCTACCGTTTTGGCGGGCTCGGCGCGGCGATCGCCACGCATTTCGGCCTGAACCTGCTGCATTTCGGCCTGTTCACCTATCCGATGCTCGCCGGCTGAAGCAAGCGCCATTTTGCGACGCCGTGCTGATTATTGAAAAAAAATTTCAATAAAAAGCTGTCACCGCCGACAACCTTTCAAAGCCTTGCGGATTGAAAAACCATGCGTAACAACCAGCCCATTACACAACGCGAACGGACTTTCCCGGCTCAGCAGCGGTTGATTTCCACAACCGACGCCAAGGGCGTGATCACCTACTGCAACGACGCTTTCGTCGAGATCAGCGGGTTTTCGCGTGAAGAACTGATCCGTGCGCCGCACAACCTGGTCCGTCACCCCGACGTACCGGCGGCGGTGTTTTCGCACATGTGGGGCACATTGAAACAAGGCTTGCCATGGATGGGCATTGTCAAGAATCGCTGCAAATCCGGCGACCACTACTGGGTGAACGCCTACGTGACTCCGGTGTTCGATGGCAGTCAGGTGATCGGCTACGAGTCAGTGCGTGTCAAACCCACTGCCGAACAGATCCGCCGTGCCGAAGCGCTCTACCAACGCATCAACCAAGGCAAGTCGGCGATCCCTTCCACTGATAAATGGCTGCCGGTGTTGCAAGACTGGCTGCCGTTCATTCTCGTCAGCCAGTTGAGTTTCATGATCGGCGCGACCCTGAACTCGCAGTGGGGCTTCGCCCTCGCCGCCGGTCTGTCGGTGCCGCTGGGCCTGATGGGCCTGCAATGGCAGCAACGCGGGCTCAAACGCCTGCTGCGCCTGGCCGAGCAGACCACCTCCGACCCGCTGATCGCGCAGATGTACACCGACAGCCGTGGCGCCCAGGCGCGTCTGGAAATGTCGATCCTCAGCCAGGAAGCACGCCTGAAAACCTGCCTGACCCGTCTGCAGGACACCGCCGAACACTTGACCGATCAGGCCAAGCAATCCGACGTCCTGGCGCACAACAGCTCCACCGGCCTGGAACGCCAGCGTGTGGAAACCGAACAAGTCGCCACCGCCGTCAACCAGATGGCCGCGACCACCCAGGAAGTGGCGAGCCATGTCCAGCGCACCGCTGACGCCACTCAGGAAGCCAATCGCCTGACCGGTCGCGGCCGTGACATCGCCGGCGAAACCCGCGAAGCCATCCAGCGTCTGTCGGTAGTTGTCGGTGAAACCGGTTTGACCGTGACCCAACTGGCCAAGGACAGCGACGAAATCGGCGGCGTGGTGGATGTGATCAAAGGCATCGCTGACCAGACCAACCTGCTCGCTCTGAACGCTGCGATTGAAGCAGCGCGTGCCGGTGAGATGGGCCGTGGCTTTGCCGTGGTGGCTGACGAAGTGCGTCAACTGGCGCAACGCACCAGCGAATCGACCGGGCAGATTCATGCCCTGATCGCCAAGTTGCAGCAGACGGCTTCGAGTGCCGTGCAAACCATGGAAGCCGGGCATCGCCAGGCTGAAGAAGGTGTGGCGCGGGTGCTGGAAGCGGATCAGGCGTTGGTCGGCATCAGCGAAGCGGTGGCCAACATCACCGACATGACCACGCAGATTGCGGCCGCGACCGAAGAGCAAAGTGCGGTGGCTGAAGAGATCAGCCGCAACATCAGCAATATTTCGGAGCTGGCGGATCAGACCTCCGAGCAAGCGCATAACTCGGCGTTGCTGAGTGAAGAGCTGACGAAGACGGCGAATACGCAGTATTCGTTGGTGGAGCGGTTTAACCGCTGATTGAACTGGCGATAACAAAAAACCCGGATAGCGAGAGCTTCCGGGTTTTTTGTTGCCTGTCTGAAATAGACGTTGTTTGGCAGGCCGCTTTCGCGAGCAGGCTCGCGAAAGCGGCCTTCTCTGCCAACGACGATCTCACTCAAGCAATGCAGAAACTGCCTACAGCTTCGCCAGAGTGCACCGACTGGTGCTCGTTGATGCCAGGTTCTATCGTTTGCCGGTTGCTACTCAATCACGCAGACCGGCAAGCATGAATAAAATCTCCGTCCGAAAACCCGCAAAACAGAAAACTTGTGATGAACTGACACTCCTTGATGTTCGGCAAGCCGCGCGTGATGGCCAGAAATTGTTCGATAAATTTTTGATCACTGGCAGGCTACACACTGCAAAGTAAATTAAAAGATCGCAGCCTTCGGCAGCTATTACACCGATCACGGTAGGAGCTGCCGAAGGCTGCGATCTTTTGATCGTGGAAGCCCGGAAAGCGAAAGCATTCGGGCTTTTTTATTACCTGTCTGAAATTGATGTCGCTTGTCATACCGTCATCGCGAGCAGGCTCACTCCTACATTGGATCTGCGGTGGTCATAGATTATGTGCCCGACAACAATCCCCTGTGGGAGCGAGCCTGCTCGCGATGAGGCCATAACAGCCAGCGAAATTACTGAGGCAACTTCAGCTTATCCAGCAGTCGATTGACCAACAGCTCGTTGAGCATGATCACCTGTTGCAGCGCCAGCAACGGTTTGCGCTCCGGGCCGCCGATTGAGTTGGCGATATTACCGGCCATGGCATGGGCGTATGAAAGCGACTCGCTAGCCTCGACCAGCAGGGTTTCGTCGTCCAGCGTGGGGTCGACGAGATAGACGGGGCGAAATTTTGGCGAGCTTGGTGGAGCCCCCAGGGCTTCGGGGCGGAGGTAGTAGTCGAGGGCGCGGTCGGTTGCTTCTTTGATCTTTTGTGGGCTGAGCGCTGGGTCGTGGGGGATTGGATCAGTGGGTGGTGGGTTTGGTGTGATTTTGAACATAGATAAAGCTCCAATTTGAAAAAACGGGAGCCATCACCCTCGCTACCAAACGGCGGGTGGCGGCCATGCGCGGGTTGGTAGACCGGTCAAATTGGGTAACCCGGCGCTCACAGAGGAGCCCCACGCATGCCCACCATACAAAGCCATATCTCAAAAAGGAGACAGCATCGACAGTGTCGCAACAACGACAATTTAAGGCGGGCTACCAAACCCGATCACTGTTTTTCAGTGACAAGGAAACGATATAGCCCGGCCTGTAGTCGTGTAAGCCGGCGGATTCTGGCGTACGCGTAGGTAACGGCGCAAGGTGTTGTAGGCCTGATGGCGTAACGGTTCATGTACTTTAAACGCGCTCACAAAATCATGTTTACGCACAGGAAATGCTGGGCAGTGCGCGCTTCCAGTTTTTTATCGTGTCAGCAGAATCGCCCCTCACCCTAACCCTCTCCCAGAGGGAGAGGGAACTGACCTGAGGGGCAAATCCACCACAAAACCAAAGCCGAACACCCGCGCTCCTCACCACTCAACAGGATGAGCGTTAGCTCGGCTGCAGCTCTTGATCTTGATCCACGAGCGACGTCGGAAGGCTGAGCGGAGGGATTGATCCGGGGGTGGGAGCGCAGCGACCGTTTGGCGCAGCCAAACACAGCGGGAGTAGGTGCAGCGAAGCAAACCGGAGACGCTGCGCCCGGATCGATCCCGGAGCGAAGGGACCCCGAGCCCCAGCGAGCGGGCCGGACGTAGGAGCAAGCGTTTTTGGTTACTTTTTAGGCGTTTGTAAAAAGTGACCCGCCGTAAGGGCGGAACCCTAAGTGGCCGTTACCGCAGCAACGGATATGTACCCAAAAAATATGTCGCAACTGAAATCGATCCCCCTCACCCCAGCCCTCTCCCCCATGGGGGCGAGGGGGAAAGGGAGCAGATCTTCATGCAGTTCAAAATCTCAGCCCAGCTCGGTCAGTGGCTGAGAAACTCGGCTATTTTCTGCGCAGCGCTGGCCAAATGCTGTTCATGGGTAAACCCGGAAACCTTTAATGGCTTGAGGTCATGATCGCCGGCAGCTAACCACGCCACCTCAATACTCGGTGACAAGGTGTAAGCCTCAACCGCCTCACGATTGCCCAACGCATCCCGCTCGCCCTGCACAATCAACGTCCGAGTCTGCAAACCAGCCAAATGCTCAACCCGAGGCTTCTCCGGTTTACCCACCGCATAAAACGGATAACCCAGACACACCAACGCATCAGCGCCCAATTCGTCAGCCAAAAGACTAGCCATCCGCCCGCCCATGGACTTACCGCCGATCCCCAGCGGCCCAGCGACATGACGTCGCATTTCGGCAAACACTTCGCGCCAGCATTCCAGCAGTTTCGGCGCCGGGTTCGGCGGACGCTTGCCACCGTCGATACGCCGCTGCGCCATATAAGGAAACTCAAACCGCAACACATTCACCCCAAGCCCGGCAAGGCGCCCAGCCATATTGTTCATCCAATCGCTATCCATCGGCGCCCCCGCCCCATGCGCGAGGATCAACGTCACAAACGCCTTACCCTCAGCGGCATCCCAAAGCCATCCATGATCACGCACACACTGCGCCCATTGATCCCCGTCAATACTGGCCTTGTGCTGTTTGTCCATGCTTGCCTCGCTTTTAGTCTGCCTATAACTCCAGACGAAGGATTCGCCGCGTGTCTTGCGCGCGCTCACTTCGGCTGAACCGTGGATGGGGAACCATGAACACTTCTATCAGTACCGCCTACAACTACAAGGTGGTCCGCCAATTCGCCATTATGACGGTGGTGTGGGGCATCGTCGGCATGGGCCTCGGGGTTTTTCTCGCGGCTCAATTGGTCTGGCCCGAACTCAACTTCAATTTACCCTGGACCAGTTTCGGCCGTCTGCGCCCGCTGCACACCAACGCGGTGATCTTCGCGTTCGGCGGCTGTGCGCTGTTCGCCAGTTCGTTTTACTCGGTGCAACGCACCTGCCAAACCCAGTTGTTTGCACCAAAAATCGCCGCGTTCTGCTTCTGGGGCTGGCAGTTGGTGATCCTGCTGGCGGCGATCAGCCTGCCACTGGGTTACACCAGCTCCAAGGAATATGCCGAACTGGAATGGCCGATCGACATCCTGATCACCATCGTCTGGGTCGCCTACGCCATCGTGTTCTTCGGCACGATCATGCAGCGCAAGACCAAGCACATCTACGTGGGCAACTGGTTCTTCGGCGCGTTCATAATCACCGTGGCGATTCTGCACATCGTCAACAACCTTGAATTGCCGGTGAGTTTCACCAAGTCGTACTCGGTGTACGCCGGTGCAACCGACGCGATGGTGCAATGGTGGTACGGCCACAACGCCGTAGGCTTTTTCCTCACCGCCGGTTTCCTCGGGATGATGTACTACTTCGTGCCGAAACAGGCCGAGCGTCCGGTGTATTCGTATCGCCTGTCGATCGTGCACTTCTGGGCATTGATCACCCTGTACATCTGGGCCGGCCCGCACCACTTGCACTACACCGCGCTGCCAGACTGGGCACAGTCGCTGGGCATGGTGATGTCGCTGATTCTGCTGGCACCGAGCTGGGGCGGCATGATCAACGGCATGATGACCCTCTCAGGCGCCTGGCATAAATTGCGCAGCGACCCGATCCTGCGTTTCCTTGTGGTCTCGCTGGCGTTCTACGGCATGTCGACCTTCGAAGGTCCGATGATGGCGATCAAGACCGTCAACGCCCTCTCCCACTACACCGACTGGACCATCGGCCACGTACATGCCGGCGCCCTCGGCTGGGTGGCGATGATCTCGATCGGCGCGCTGTACCACATGATCCCGAAAATCTTCGGCAAGGCGCAGATGCACAGCGTCGGTTTGATCAACGCGCACTTCTGGCTCGCGACCATCGGCACCGTGCTCTACATCGCGTCGATGTGGGTCAACGGCATCGCCCAAGGCCTGATGTGGCGCGCGGTAAACGAGGACGGCACGCTGACCTACTCCTTCGTCGAAACCCTGGTGGCCAGCCACCCAGGCTTCGTCGTGCGGCTGATTGGTGGCGCGATCTTCCTCAGCGGCATGTTCCTGATGGCTTACAACACCTGGCGCACCGTGCGGGCCTCGCAGCCTGCTGACGTCGTTGCTGCCGCGCAGATGGCCTGAGGAGTCCGCCATGAAACACGAAACGATTGAAAAGAACGTCGGCCTGTTGATGTTGCTCATGGTCTTTGCCGTGAGCATCGGCGGCCTGACCCAGATCGTCCCGCTGTTCTTCCAGGACGTCACCAACAAACCGGTGGAAGGCATGAAGCCCTACACCGCGCTGCAACTGGAAGGCCGCGACATCTACATCCGCGAAGGCTGCGTCGGTTGCCACTCGCAGATGATCCGCCCGTTCCGCGCCGAAACCGAGCGCTACGGGCACTACTCGGTTGCGGGCGAAAGCGTGTGGGATCACCCGTTCCTGTGGGGTTCGAAACGTACCGGTCCGGACCTCGCCCGGGTCGGCGCGCGTTACTCGGATGACTGGCACCGCGCGCACTTGTACAACCCGCGCAACGTCGTACCGGAATCGAAAATGCCGGCCTATCCGTGGCTGGTCACGCAAGCGGTCGACAGCAGCCACACCGAAACCAAGCTCAAGACCATGCGCACCCTCGGCGTGCCGTACACCGACGACGACATCAGCGGTGCGGTGGCCAGCCTCAAGGGCAAGACCGAAATGGACGCCCTCGTCTCCTACCTGCAAGTGCTCGGCACTGCGATCAAGAGCAAGAGGTGAGCCATGGTCATTGAAATGAGCACAGGGCTGATCCGTGGTTTAGGCACCGTTGTCGTGTTTATAGCTTTCGTCGGTTTGACTTTGTGGGTATTCAACCGCAAGCGCACCCCGGAGTTTGCCGAAGCACGTCTGCTGCCGTTCGCCGACGAGCCGCAACCCGACACAACCCCAGTAAATGAGACAAGGAGTACTCGGCCATGACCACCTTCTGGAGTACGTGGATCTGCGTACTGACCATCGGCAGCCTGATCGGCCTGACGTGGCTGCTGATCGGCACGCGCCGGGGCGAGACCAAGGGCAGCGTAGACCAGACCATGGGCCATAGCTTCGACGGCATCGAGGAGTACGACAACCCGCTGCCGCAGTGGTGGTTCATGCTGTTCGCCGGCACGCTGGTGTTTTCCGTGGGCTATCTGATCCTCTATCCGGGCCTGGGCAACTGGAAAGGCATCCTGCCGGGTTACGAGGATGGCTGGACCGGCGTGCACGAGTGGGAAAAGGAAATGAACAAGGCCGACGCCAAATTCGGGCCGATCTTCGCCAAGTTCGCCGCCATGCCGCTGGAAGAAGTGGCGAAGGATCCGCAGGCGCTGAAGATGGGTGGCCGCCTGTTCGCCTCCAACTGCTCGGTGTGCCACGGCTCAGACGCCAAAGGCGCGTTCGGTTTCCCTAACCTCGCCGACAGCGACTGGCGCTGGGGTGGCGACGCCGACACCATCAAGACCACCATCATGGGTGGCCGGATGGCGGCAATGCCGGCCTGGGGCGAAGTGTTGGGCGAAGCCGGGGTGAAAAACGTCGCGGCGTACGTCCGTCACGAACTGGCCGGTCTGCCATTGCCAGCCGATAACAAGGCTGACCTGCAGGCCGGACAGCAGGCGTTCAGCACTACTTGCGTGGCCTGTCATGGGGCAACCGGCCAAGGTACTGAAGCCATGGGGGCGCCGAATCTGACGCACCCGGCCGGGTTTATCTATGGCACCAGCCTGACCCAACTCGAGCAGACCATTCGCCATGGTCGCCAGGGTCACATGCCAGCGCAGAACGAACTGTTGGGCAACGATAAAGTGCAATTACTTGCCGCTTATGTGTACAGCCTGTCACATGGATTGAATACAGAAAAACTGATTACTGAAGACAACAAGAAGTAATCATTGCGTACACCTCTGCCGCACCATTCTCGGTGCGGCAGCATCCAGCCCCTTTGCGACGCATTGTCGCACCCCTTCACACCCTCTCCTTTCGGTTCCTCTGATTCGGGTCTACGCTTGCTCGATGCGGACTGGCTTGTGCCGGTTCCAGGTCAATGCTGACTGCTGTGTTCCGCGAACCGGCTGACTGATGTGGCCGCAAACGCCGGTAGATACCGGCTGTCGTGCCATTTACCGTCCGTCACCCGAACTGAGCGTTTGAACACACCCCGTTACAAGCGACCTGAACCCCTCGCTTTTTTCGTCCGCTGCGACATTTTGTCCGAGGCCAATTTTGTCCTTACGCGGCGCATGGAAAGGCCGCAGAATCAGCGTTGGAAAGCATTGACCCAGGTCATGGCGCGTTGCAATGACCCCCTGCTCTCTGCATACTTGCGGCCGATTTTAATCCTAATAAAACACCCAAACCGTGGAACCTTAGAATGAGCACAGCAATCAGTCCGACTGCTTATAACTATAAGGTAGTCCGCCAGTTCGCCATCATGACGGTGGTCTGGGGGATCCTTGGCATGGGGCTCGGTGTCTTCATCGCCTCGCAACTGGTTTGGCCGGAGTTGAACTTCGGTCTGCCGTGGACGAGCTTTGGACGCCTGCGCCCGTTGCACACAAACCTGGTGATTTTCGCCTTCGGTGGTTGTGCACTGTTTGCCACTTCCTACTATGTCGTGCAGCGAACCTGCCAGACGCGACTGATTTCCGATAGCCTCGCGGCCTTCACCTTCTGGGGCTGGCAAGCGGTGATCGTCGGCGCGATCATTACCTTGCCGCTGGGTTACACCACCACCAAGGAATACGCGGAACTGGAATGGCCACTGGCTATTCTGCTGGCGATTGTCTGGGTCACCTACGGTCTGGTGTTCTTCGGCACCATCACCAAGCGCAAAACCAAGCACATTTATGTGGGTAACTGGTTCTACGGCGCGTTCATCGTCGTCACGGCGATGCTGCACATCGTCAACCACGCCTCCCTGCCGGTGAGCTTCTTCAAGTCCTACTCCGCCTACTCCGGCGCGACCGATGCGATGATCCAGTGGTGGTACGGCCACAACGCGGTGGGCTTCTTCCTGACCACCGGTTTCCTCGGGATGATGTACTACTTCGTGCCGAAACAGGCCGAGCGTCCGATCTACTCCTATCGCCTGTCGATCGTGCACTTCTGGGCGCTGATCACCCTGTACATCTGGGCCGGTCCGCACCACCTGCACTACACCGCACTGCCGGATTGGGCACAATCGCTGGGCATGGCGATGTCGATCATCCTTCTGGCGCCAAGCTGGGGCGGCATGATCAACGGCATGATGACCCTGTCGGGCGCCTGGCATAAGCTGCGCACCGACCCGATCCTGCGCTTCCTCGTGGTCTCGTTGGCGTTCTACGGCATGTCGACCTTCGAAGGGCCGATGATGGCGATCAAGACCGTCAACTCGCTCTCGCACTACACCGACTGGACCATTGGCCACGTACACGCTGGCGCTCTCGGCTGGGTAGCGATGATCTCGATCGGCGCGATCTACCACATGATCCCGCGCCTGTTCGGCCGTGCGCAGATGCACAGTGTCGGCCTGATCAACGCGCACTTCTGGCTCGCGACCATCGGCACCGTGCTCTACATCGCTTCGATGTGGGTCAACGGCATCACGCAGGGCCTGATGTGGCGTGCAATTAACGACGACGGCACCCTCACCTACTCGTTCGTTGAAGCGCTGCAAGCCAGCCACCCGGGTTATATCGTTCGTGCCTTGGGCGGTGCTTTCTTCGCCAGCGGCATGTTCCTGATGGCTTACAACGTCTGGCGCACCGTGCGCGCCTCGAACCCGGCTGAAGCCGAAGCCGCTGCCCAGATCGCTGTCGTTGGAGCTCACTGATGAAGCATGAAGCTGTCGAGAAGAATATTGGCCTGCTGGCCTTCTTCATGGTCATCGCCGTCAGCGTTGGCGGCCTGACCCAAATCGTTCCGCTGTTTTTCCAGGACGTCACCAACAAGCCGGTCGAAGGCATGAAGCCGCGTTCGGCGCTGGAACTGGAAGGCCGCGACGTTTACATCGCCAACGGCTGTGTCGGCTGCCACTCGCAGATGATCCGTCCGTTCCGTGCCGAAACCGAACGCTATGGGCACTACTCGGTCGCCGGTGAAAGCGTCTGGGATCACCCGTTCCTGTGGGGTTCCAAACGTACCGGGCCAGATCTGGCCCGTGTTGGCGGTCGTTACTCCGATGACTGGCAGCGTGCGCACTTGTACAACCCGCGCAACGTCGTGCCTGAGTCGAAAATGCCGGCTTACCCGTTCCTCGTAGAAAACAAGCTCGACGGCAAAGACACTGCCAAGAAAATGGAAGTGTTGCGCACGCTCGGCGTTCCTTACACCGACGAAGACATCGCCGGGGCCAAGGATGCCGTGAAGGGCAAAACCGAAATGGACGCGCTGGTGGCCTATCTGCAAGGCCTGGGCACCATCATCAAAAGCAAACGGTGATCTAGATGGATATCGGGATGATTCGTGGCCTGGGCACCGTTGTCGTGATGGTGGCCTTCATCGGTCTGGCGTTGTGGGTGTTCAGCCCCAAGCGCAAGTCGGAGTTTGAAGACGCGACCTTGTTGCCTTTTGCGGATGATCCCGAAGCCATCAAGCACGTCGAGCAAGCTTCTAGGAGTAACAAAGAATGACTACATTCTGGAGTCTGTACGTCACAGTCCTCAGTCTCGGTACGATCTTTTCCCTGACCTGGCTGCTGCTGTCGACCCGCAAGGGCCAGCGCAGCGAACAGACGGACGAGACGGTCGGGCACTCCTTCGACGGGATCGAGGAGTACGACAACCCACTGCCGAAATGGTGGTTCATGCTGTTTGTCGGCACCATCATTTTTGCCTTGGGTTACCTGGTGCTGTACCCGGGCCTGGGCAACTGGAAAGGCCTGCTGCCGGGCTACAACTACCTCGATAACGACAAGCAGACCGCGTTCGCCAATGGCCAGACCGGCTGGACCGGCGTGCACGAGTGGGAAAAGGAAATGGCCCGCTCGGACGCCAAGTTCGGTCCGATCTTCGCCAAGTTCGCTGCCATGCCAATCGAAGAAGTGGCCAAGGATCCGCAAGCACTGAAGATGGGTGGCCGTTTGTTCGCCTCCAACTGCTCGGTGTGCCACGGTTCCGACGCCAAGGGTGCCTACGGTTTCCCTAACCTGACCGACGCCGACTGGCGCTGGGGCGGCGAGCCGGAAACCATCAAGACCACCATCATGGGCGGTCGTCACGCGGTGATGCCGGCCTGGGCTGAAGTGATTGGTGAGCAAGGCGTTGCCGACGTGGCAGCGTTTGTCGTGACCAACCTGGATGGCCGCAAGCTGCCGGAAGGCACCAAGGCTGACCCGGCCAACGGCGGCAAACTGTTTGCCGCCAACTGCGTGGCCTGCCACGGTCCGGCCGGCAAAGGCACCCCCGCCATGGGCGCGCCTGACCTGACCCACCCGGGTGCGTTCATCTACGGTTCGAGCTTCGCGCAACTGCAGCAGACCATCCGTTACGGCCGTCAGGGCCAGATGCCTGCGCAGGAACAACTGCAAGGCAACGACAAGGTGCACCTGCTGGCGGCATATGTTTACAGCCTGTCCCACGGTGAAAAAGCACCGGAAGCGAACGCCGAGTAAGGCCAGCGCTTGAAGTACAAAAGGCCCCGCCAATGTTGATTGGCGGGGCCTTTTTTCATGCTGGAATTCATGCCTTGAAACGTTTGCTCAATAGACCTGAGGAAAGCTGCCCTGTAGGTTTTTCTCACCCCGATGAGCAGCATCGGGTCAACCTTCAAGGATGAAGCCTACATGTCAAAAAATGACCAAAACACATTGCCAAAACGTTTGCAGCCCCGCCCTGTTCATCACGCAACGCCGCTAAAAACGCCTGCTGCGCCGGCACGCTCAACATCGCCAGACACCATGGACCCTCCAGGTAACGGTGGCGGTCTGGACGGTCTCGGCGGCGGCCGATTGCTCTGAAAAAGCAGCAGAACACAGCGAAAATTCGCCCGATATCCTGCGCCCCTGCCCGTTGGCAGGGGCGCTCTGGCTGGTGCCGTTATGACAGTGATAAACCGATCGTCCGCAACCCACCTTTCCGATTGCCGGAAAAACCTCAACGTAGTAACGTTTCTACACCAGAATCACCGGAGGCCGAACTTGATGGCCATCACGACTATTTCCAGCCGCGAATTCAACCAGGACACCAGTGCAGCCAAAAAAGCCGCGCATCGGGGTCCGGTCATCATTACCGATCGTGGCAAGCCTGCCCATGTACTGCTGAGCATCGAGGAGTACCAGAAACTGACCGGTAGCCAGACCAGCATCGTCGACCTGCTGGTCATGCCGAATGCGCCTGACATCGAATTCGAATCCGAGCGCTCCGTCATCACCCCTCGCAGCGTGGACCTGTCCTGATGTTTCTACTGGATACCAATGTCGTTTCCGAGCTGCGAAAACCCCAAGCCGACCGGCAAGTGGTGACATGGGCAAACAGCGTCGCCCCGGCCAGCCTGTATTTATCGGCCATCACTGTGCTGGAGCTGGAAACCGGCATTCTGCGTATCGAACGCCGCGACCCGCCACAAGGAGGGATGCTGCGCAACTGGCTCGAGCGTCATGTCAAACCCGCATTCTCGGGAAGAATCCTCTCGGTCGATAGCGCCGTCGCTAGCCGATGCGCACAGCTGCACGTGCCTGATCGCAGCAATGAATGCGACGCTTTGATCGCCGCCACCGCGCTTGTTCATGGGCTGACGCTGGTCACCCGTAATGTTGCCGACTTCCAACTCAGCGGCGTTCATCTGATCAATCCATGGAACGCTGCCAATCACTGATCGTACAAAGCCCCGCCTAATCACTGGCGGGGCTTTTTTTATGGGCGCTTGGCAAAGATTGAATGCACCGGCGTCGTATCGATCAGCGTTCGATTGCGCCACTGATTGTTCTTCACCAGATAGACCTGCAACTGCTTGCGGTCCTCGGTGAAACTGGCAATCAGATAGGTTTGCTGAGACGTACTGCCGCTCAGGTAGATGGGTACGCTACCCTCCCAATAAGCATCACCTCCATCCTTATGCAAATGGCCGGCAAAGATCGCCGTCACTTGATATTTGTTGACCATATCGGTGAAGCGTTTCTGTTGCGCCTGGGTCCCCTGGTGGCGCAACGGTTTATGCATATTGATGATGATGGCGTACCCCGAGGCTCGCGCCAGTCTGAGGTCCGTCTCGAGCCAGTCGAGCGCATCGTTGATTTCAAATGTCGTCGGGTTCAATGGATGAGCAATCCGGGTGGTATACGTCGGTTCGTTATTGAGTTGAACCATATGAACTTCGCCGATGTTTTTTGAATAGGCGAGACTGCCAGAGTACTTTTTACTGAGAAACCCACTGGTGATTTTCAGATCAAAGCTGTCGACTTTACCCTCATGGTGTTCTTTGAATTCGACGATACTTCCCGCTGCACAGCTATTACTAAAACAATCATCAACATTGTTTTCATAATCGTGATTACCCAAGCCATACAAATACTCACCTTTGAAGTGCTTGGTCAGTAAATCCTTCATGAACGAACGCTGCCAGCCATGACCAAAAGCGGTTATATCGCCATTGATCATCAAAGGCACCTGGGCTTGAGAGCCGTGCTGATTTCTGAACTCGGCAATACTCCCAAGCTGAGTATCAACCAGCCATTTCGAACGAACATCGAATTCGGCGTCGGATTCCGGCTCCCGGTCATCAGTCTTGTCGGTCCAGGGATATTGAGTATCCGAGGCAAAAACCATGTGTTTCGGTGTTCCGCTTATAGCCTGCGCCGATACAACCGTCGCCCACAAACAAACACCCAGCACAACGCTTGCAAACTTGTTAAAAGCCATACATTAAATTCCGTTTAAATTAATCAATCAGACGCAAACTTTTCGCGCAAACAGAACTTATTCGAAAAAACAGAAAACTTCAAAGCACTCATAAAGAACAATCAATTGGATTTATTTCAGAGGCACTAACCGCACAACTTGAATAACCTGCAGAGCACTGAAAACAAACATGACAAGTTCCATTCAACCTGACGTGGCCCACGCAAAACCACATTCAAAGTTTTCTTTCAGGACAGACACGCGTCGAGTTGTGCAAAGGAAACCCTGAACGTGACGCCATTCGTGCGTGCGTCCAATCTGACCAGGCTTTTTTATGAAACTCGCAATGACCGCAGCGGCGGACTGTTCTCCCGTGGAAACAATGAATTAGCCCTCAAGCCAAAACCGTCCATACTCAACAAGTCAATTGACCTGCATCATGCTTTGCTGCATTCGCTACACCATTCAGGTTTTTTACCCAACGCGACCAAAGGTCGCACCCTTGAGCCAGAGCGACCGGCGTATCATTGCGCCACTGCAACACCCCTTTCTGACCTGGGTTGGCACGTATCGACCGAGGCATTTTTCCACTGCCGTGGGATGCAATGATGAGCAACCAGATTCCGGTACACGACGTCACACCACCGAGCAAAAACGCGAACAACAGCGTTGACCTTTACGCCTCTCGAGAAAAAATCTACACCCGTGCTTTCACTGGCCTGTTCCGCAATCTGCGGATGATGGGCGGTGCGGCATTGTTTCTGCTGTATTTCGGTACGGTGTGGCTGAACTGGGGCGGTCATCAGGCCGTGTGGTGGAACCTGCCGGAGCGCAAGTTCTTCATCTTCGGCGCCACTTTCTGGCCACAGGATTTCATTCTGCTCTCGGGCCTGTTGATCATTGCCGCGTTCGGCCTGTTCTTCATTACCGTGTACGCCGGCCGGGTCTGGTGCGGCTACACCTGTCCGCAAAGTGTGTGGACGTGGATTTTCATGTGGTGCGAGAAGGTCACCGAAGGCGACCGTAATCAGCGCATCAAGCTCGACAAGGCGCCGATGAGCGCCAACAAATTCGCGCGCAAACTCGCCAAACACGCGCTGTGGCTGTTGATCGGTTTTGTCACCGGCATGACCTTCGTTGGCTACTTCTCGCCGATCCGTGAACTGGTCTTCGAATTCTTCACCGGCCAGGCCGATGGCTGGTCGTATTTCTGGGTCGGCTTCTTCACCCTCGCCACTTACGGCAACGCCGGTTGGCTGCGTGAGCAGGTGTGCATTTACATGTGCCCGTACGCACGCTTCCAGAGCGTGATGTTCGACAAGGACACGCTGATCGTCTCCTACGACCCGCGTCGCGGCGAAAGCCGTGGCCCGCGCAAGAAAGGCGTCGATTACAAGGCCCAGGGCCTGGGCGATTGCATCGATTGCACCATGTGCGTTCAGGTGTGCCCGACCGGCATCGACATCCGCGACGGTCTGCAGATCGAGTGCATTGGCTGCGCGGCCTGCATCGACGCCTGCGACAGCATCATGGACAAGATGGATTACCCGCGCGGGCTGATCAGCTACACCACCGAACACAACCTGTCCGGGCAGAAAACCCATAAACTGCGGCCACGCCTGATCGGCTATGCCGTAGTGTTGCTGGCGATGATCAGCCTGTTGGTCACTGCATTCGTGATGCGCTCGCTGGTTGGCTTCGACGTCAGCAAGGACCGCGTGCTATACCGCGAAAACGCCGAAGGCCGGATCGAAAACGTCTACAGCCTGAAGATCATGAACAAGGATCAGCGCGACCACACTTACGTGCTGGAAGCCGCCGGCCTGCCCGACCTGCGCCTGCAAGGCAAACGCGAGATCAAAGTCGCGGCCGGCGACATCGTCAGCATGCCGGTCGAGTTGTCGAGCGCACCGGAGCAACTGCCATCGAGCACCAATGAGGTGAAATTCCTCCTCAAGGATGCCGATGACGACAGCGTCCACGTTGAAGCCAAGAGCCGATTCATCGGCCCACAAATCCGTTGAGAGAACTGAACATGCCCGCAGCAAACGCCGCAAGTCCCTGGTACAAGCACCTTTGGCCATGGATCATCATCGGAATTCTGGCCTGTTCGGTGACCCTGACTCTGTCCATGGTGACCATTGCGGTGAACAACCCGGACAACCTCGTCAACGACAACTACTACGAGGCCGGCAAAGGCATCAACCGTTCGCTGGACCGTGAGCTGTTGGCACAGACTCTGAAGATGCGCGCCGCTGTGCATCTGGATGACGTGACCGGTGAAGTTGATCTGCGTTTGAGCGGTGACAGTCAGCCAAAGACTCTGGAGCTGAACCTGATTTCACCGACGCAGCCGGAGAAGGATCGCAAGATTGTCCTGACCCGCAGCGAGACCGAAACCGGGCGTTACATCGGCCAATTGGGTGACAAAGTTGAAGGTCGCCGGTTTGTCGAGTTGCTGGGCACTCAGGATGATCACATCTGGCGGATGTTCGAGGAAGAATTGGTTAACCATGACAAGGATCTGCTGCTGGGTGATGAACCGCTGCAAGGTGCCGAAGACTTGAAGAAGTAAACAACTTCAAAAGCCCCCTCACCCTAGCCCTCTCCCCCTGGAGAGGGAACTGATCTCGAGCGTTTGCACGTTTTGTGTATGACAGTGAAAATCCAGGCGACTGAGCCTGTTTTCAGGCTCACACCGATCGGCTCCCTCTCCCTCCGGGAGAGGGCTGGGGTGAGGGCAAGCGGACAACCCCAATGCAAGGGCTTACCCCCTCAACGATGCCATGACCACCCCACTCCCCTGCTATCACTGCGCCCTGCCGGTCCCGTCCGGCAGCCGCTTCACTGCCGTCGTACTCGGGCAATCCCGCGAATTCTGCTGCCCGGGCTGTCAGGCGGTGGCCGAAGCCATCGTCGCCGGCGGTCTGGAAAGCTATTACCAACACCGCAGCGAAGCCTCGGCCAACCCCGAAGCATTGCCGGTGCAATTGGTCGATGAACTGGCCCTGTACGACCGCGCCGATGTGCAGCAACCCTTCGTCCGCCACGAAGGCGATCTGGCCGAAACCACCCTGTTGATGGAAGGCATCAGTTGTGCCGCCTGCGGCTGGCTGATCGAAAAACACCTGCGCACGCTGCCCGCCGTGGCCGAGGCGCGGCTGAACCTGTCCAACCATCGCCTGCATGTGCGCTGGGCCGACGCGCAATTGCCGCTGAGCCAAGTGCTCGCCGAACTGCGCCACATCGGCTACGCCGCCCACCCGTATCAGGCCGATCGCGCCAGCGAACAACTGGCCAGCGAAAACCGTCTGGCCCTGCGCCAACTCGGTGTCGCCGGTCTGCTGTGGTTCCAGGCGATGATGGCGACCATGGCCACCTGGCCGGAATTCAACATCGACCTCAGCCCCGAACTGCACACGATCCTGCGCTGGGTCGCGCTGTTCCTGACCACACCGATCGTGTTCTACAGCTGCGCGCCGTTCTTCAAAGGCGCGATGCGCGATCTGCGCACACGCCACCTGACCATGGATGTCTCGGTGTCGCTGGCGATCGGCAGTGCTTACATTGCCGGGATCTGGACCTCGATCACCGGGGTCGGCGAGTTGTATTTCGACGCGGTGGGGATGTTTGCGTTGTTCCTGCTTGCCGGCCGCTATCTCGAACGCCGTGCCCGCGAACGCACCGCTGCCGCCACCGCGCAATTGGTCAATCTATTGCCTGCCTCTTGCCTGCGCCTTGATGCAGCCGGCCAGAGCGAACGCATCCTGCTCAGCGAACTGCGCCTCGGCGAGCGGATTCTGGTGCAGGCCGGCTCGATTCTGCCGGCGGACGGCAAGATCATCGACGGCCAATCGAGCATCGACGAATCGCTGCTCACCGGCGAATACCTGCCGCAACCGCGTACCCTCGGCGACACGGTCACTGCCGGCACGCTCAATGTCGAAGGCGCGTTGACCGTGGAAGTTCAGGCGCTGGGCCAAGACACGCGCCTGTCGGCCATCGTCCGCCTGCTCGACCGCGCCCAAGCGGAAAAACCGCGACTGGCGGAAATCGCCGACCGCGCCGCGCAATGGTTTTTGCTGTTATCACTGATTGCCGCCGCGGCCATCGGCCTGCTCTGGTGGGAGCTGGATTCATCGCGCGCATTCTGGATCGTCCTCGCCATGCTCGTTGCGACCTGCCCGTGCGCGCTGTCGCTGGCAACACCGACCGCGCTCACCGCAGCCACCGGGACATTGCACAAACTCGGTTTGCTGCTGACCCGTGGTCACGTGCTGGAAGGCTTGAATCAAATCGACACGGTGATCTTCGACAAGACCGGCACCCTCACCGAAGGCCGACTGGTGCTGCGCTCGATTCGCCCGCTCGGCGCGCGCGACAGCGATGAATGCCTGAGCCTTGCCGCCGCACTGGAAAACCGTTCGGAACATCCGATTGCCCGCGCCTTCGGCCGTGCGCCGCTGGCCGCTGAAGAAGTCCACAGCACGCCGGGGCTTGGCCTCGAAGGCTTGGTGGGCGGACAGCGTTTGCGCATCGGCCAGGCAGAATTTGTCTGCGCCCTCAGCGGTGCGAACGTGCCCGGCATGCCGAACGAGGCCGGCCAATGGCTGCTGCTCGGCGACGCTCAGGGGCCGCTGGCGTGGTTCGTCCTCGACGATCGCTTGCGTGACGACGCCCCCGCCCTGCTCGCCGCGTGCAAGGCGCGCGGCTGGCGCACATTGCTGTTGTCGGGCGACAGCTCGCCGATGGTCGCCAGTGTGGCGGCAGAACTCGGCATCGACGAGGCTCGCGGTGGTCTGCGCCCGGACGACAAGCTGCAAGTCCTGCAACAGTTGCACAAGGAAGGTCGCAAAGTGCTGATGCTCGGCGATGGCGTCAATGACGTGCCGGTACTCGCCGCGGCCGACATCAGTGTCGCCATGGGTTCGGCCACCGATCTGGCGAAAACCAGTGCTGATGCGGTGCTGCTGTCCAACCGACTCGACGCGCTGGTCCAGGCTTTCACGCTGGCGCGCCGCACCCGTCGGGTCATCATCGAGAACCTGCTGTGGGCGGCGCTGTACAATGGCCTCATGTTGCCGTTCGCCGCCCTCGGCTGGATCACGCCGGTGTGGGCCGCCGTCGGCATGTCGATCAGTTCGTTGACCGTGGTGCTCAATGCCTTGCGTCTGACTCGCCTGCCGAGTCCGCCGCCCGCCAGCACCCGATCGCAAACCCGCCCGCTGCCGGCCTGAGCCGCGCGGGCACCTGGAGTACAGATGCCAGCTCTCTACGTGATGATCCCGGCCGCCCTGCTGATCGTGGCCATCGCCGTTTACATCTTTTTCTGGGCGGTGGACAGCGGTCAGTACGACGACCTCGACGGCCCGGCGCACAGCATCCTGTTCGATGATCAGGACCCGAACCACACCGCCGCCGTGGACGAAGCCAACCCCGACAAACCGGACGACAAGGCCCCACCTCATGCTTGAACTGGCGCCCTTGCTGGTATCGGCATTGATCCTCGGCCTGCTCGGTGGCGGTCATTGCCTGGGCATGTGCGGCGGTTTGATGGGCGCGCTGACCCTGGCGATTCCCAAGGAACAGCGCAGCCGGCGTTTCCGCTTGTTGCTGGCGTATAACCTTGGGCGGATTCTCAGTTATGCCACGGCTGGTTTGTTGATCGGTCTGGCCGGATGGGCTGTCGCCAACAGTCCGGCCGCGCTGTTCATGCGCGTGCTGGCTGGATTGCTACTGATCGCCATGGGTTTGTATCTGGCCGGATGGTGGAGCGGGCTGACGCGCATTGAAAGTCTTGGACGCGGTTTGTGGCGCTACATTCAGCCGGTGGCCAACCGCTTGCTGCCGGTGTCGAGTCTGCCTAGGGCTCTATTGCTTGGCGCGTTGTGGGGCTGGCTGCCCTGCGGACTGGTTTACAGCACGTTGCTGTGGTCGGCGAGTCAGGGCAATGCGCTGGACAGTGCGTTGTTGATGCTCGCGTTTGGCCTCGGCACCTGGCCGGTATTGCTGGCGACGGGGCTTGCGGCGGAACGCGTGACTGCCATTTTGCGCAAACGCAGCGTGCGCATGGCGGGCGGATTGCTGGTGATCCTGTTCGGGATCTGGACATTACCCGGCCCACATCAGCATTGGCTCATGGGCCATTAGATCGGCGGCGCGGCCTTCGCGAGCAGGCTCGCTCCCACAGGGGATTTGTGTTGCACCACCGATCCAATGTGGGAGCGAGCCTGCTCGCGAAGAGGCCCGCACTAACACCACACCTCTCCCCGTTGATGCAAATCAACAGCGCCACCACCGCCCCCCGATAGACTCGCTCACACTGCCAGCCTATCCGGGGGAATGCCCGCATGCTCGACGCCATTCGTTGGGACTCTGATCTGATCCGCCGCTACGACCTGGCGGGGCCGCGCTACACCTCGTATCCGACGGCCGTGCAATTTCACAGTCAGGTCGGCACCTTCGACCTGTTTCATGCCCTGCGCGACAGCCGCAAGGCCCTGCGCCCGTTGTCTCTCTACGTGCATGTGCCGTTCTGCGCGAACATTTGCTACTACTGCGCCTGCAACAAGGTCATCACCAAAGATCGTGGTCGCGCCCTGCCCTACCTGCAGCGGCTGGAGCAGGAAATCCAGTTGATCGCCTGCCACCTCGACCCGGCCCAGAAAGTCGAGCAACTGCACTTTGGCGGCGGCACGCCGACCTTTCTCAGCCACGACGAGCTGCGCCAGTTGATGGCGCACCTGCGCAAGCATTTCAATTTGCTGGAGGACGACTCCGGCGATTACGGCATCGAGATCGACCCGCGCGAAGCCGACTGGTCGACCATGGGCCTGCTGCGCGAACTGGGTTTCAACCGGGTCAGCATCGGCCTGCAAGACCTTGATCCGGCGGTGCAGCGCGCGGTCAATCGCCTGCAAAGTCTGGAGGAAACCCGCGCGGTGATCGATGCGGCGCGCACCCTGCAGTTCCGCTCGATCAATATCGACTTGATCTACGGGTTGCCCAAGCAGACCCCGGAAAATTTCGCCCGCACCGTTGAAGAAGTCATCAGCCTGCAACCGGACCGGCTCTCGGTGTTCAACTATGC
Organism: Pseudomonas sp. B21-041; assembly: GCF_024748675.1. Classification (NCBI taxonomy): domain Bacteria; kingdom Pseudomonadati; phylum Pseudomonadota; class Gammaproteobacteria; order Pseudomonadales; family Pseudomonadaceae; genus Pseudomonas; species Pseudomonas sp. B21-041. Next base: position 2,103,461 of record NZ_CP087175.1, on the reverse strand, counting down.
GCACCTGCCCGAGCGTTTCATGCCGCAGCGACGGATCAATGACAATGAGTTGCCGGCGCCCGCGCAGAAGCTGGAAATGCTTGAGCGCACCATTGAGCAGCTCACCGCCGCCGGCTATCGCTACATCGGCATGGATCACTTCGCCCTGCCCGATGACGAGCTGGCGATTGCTCAGGAAGAAGAAACCCTGCAACGTAACTTCCAGGGTTACACCACTCACGGCCATTGCGACCTGATCGGGTTGGGCGTTTCGGCCATCAGCCAGATCGGCGACCTGTATTGCCAGAACAGCAGCGACCTCAACGAGTACCAGAACACCCTCGCCGCCGCACAACTGGCGACCAGCCGGGGCTTGGTGTGCAACGCCGATGATCGCTTGCGCCGAGCGGTGATCCAGCAGCTGATCTGCAATTTCAGCCTGGAGTTCGCCGCGATCGAGCAGCAGTTCAACATCGATTTTCAGGGCTATTTCGGCGCGCTGTGGCCGCAGTTGCAAGGCATGGCCAGTGATGGCCTGATCGCGCTGGATCGCGAGCGGATCGCCGTGTTGCCGGCGGGTCGTCTGCTGGTGCGCTCGGTGTGCATGGTGTTCGATGCCTACCTGGAACAGCAGAACCGCCAGCGTTTTTCGCGGGTGATTTAGTTTTTCGTCAACAACGAACCGACGCTCAGGTTCTGATCCGCGGTCAACCCGGACTGCCCGACCACTTTGGACAAAGCCAGATTGGCCGTGATCAGACCGGTATTCAACGCGGCGATTGCGCCTCGCAGCGCGGCAGCCTTGATGATCTTTTCTTCGTTGGAAAGGCGCTTGTCGGCCATGACCGCTTCGATGAGTGCCTTTTTCTCGGCAATCTGTTTTTGCAGTTTGCGGATCATCTTCAGCAATTGCTGGATGTTCTCGGGCAGGCCACTGGTCTCGATGTCGCTGTTTTCGCCACCGGCACTGGCGGATTTTGCAATCGATGCACCGGAGAGCGACACTTTGACGCCCTCGACCAAGGTCGGGGTTGCCTCATCGGACGAACCTGGGTTGTGTGCATTGCCGGACGCAACTTTAAACGCTTCCGGCGTTGCCGCAACGTCGCTGCTAGCGGGGCCCAGCGTACCAATGGCGGCCATCGAATCGTTCCTTGTATGCACTTTGATACCTGTTTATCGGCTGCTGGCCCTGTGGCTTTATGGCTGTAGGGCAAAGTCGCCCCAGACTGGCCTGAATGTCCTCCCGTGAGTTACCCTTACGGCTTATGTGTGTTTTCCCACAAGGATCTAAGAAATGTCCGAGCCAGTTAAACTGCGCGCTCACAACCAGGCCCATTGCAAGGATTGCAGCCTGGCCCCTCTCTGCCTGCCACTTTCTTTGAATCTGGAAGACATGGATGCGCTGGACGAAATCGTTAAACGCGGCCGCCCGCTGAAAAAGGGCGAGTTCCTGTTCCGCCAGGGCGACACGTTCGATTCCGTTTATGCAGTACGCTCCGGCGCCCTGAAGACCTTCAGCCTCAGCGACAGCGGCGAAGAGCAACTGACGGGCTTCCACCTGCCAAGCGAACTGGTCGGCCTGTCAGGCATGGACACCGAGAAACACCCGGTCTCCGCCCAAGCATTGGAAACCACATCGGTCTGCGAAATCCCTTTTGAACGTCTCGATGAGCTGGCCCTGCAACTGCCGCAGCTGCGCCGGCAGTTGATGCGCGTCATGAGCCGGGAAATCCGTGACGACCAGCAAATGATGTTGCTGCTGTCGAAAAAAACCGCCGACGAGCGCATCGCTACCTTCCTGGTCAACCTCTCGGCCCGCTTCCGCGCTCGCGGCTTCTCCGCCAACCAGTTCCGCCTGAGCATGTCGCGCAATGAAATCGGTAACTACCTCGGTCTGGCGGTGGAAACCGTGTCCCGGGTCTTCACCCGTTTCCAGCAGAACGAACTGATTGCCGCCGAGGGCAAAGAGATTCACATCCTCGACCCGATCCAGCTCTGCGCGCTGGCCGGTGGCTCGATCGAAGGCTGATCTCGATCCGCGGTTGAGCGAAGCGTTTCAGCCGCGGGTATACTGCGCCGTTTGCAGCCCTGCCAGGACACCTCGACGATGGTCTTCGACTCCTTCGACATCAAATCGCTTATCCGCCCTGTGATCGACTTCCCGAAACCGGGCGTGATCTTTCGCGACATCACCCCGCTGTTTCAGTCGCCAACGGCTCTGCGCCTGGTGATGGACAGTTTCGCCCACCGCTACGTGGAAGCTGATTTCACCCACATTGGCGCGATGGATGCCCGTGGCTTCCTGATCGGCTCGGTGTTGGCCTATCAGTTGAACAAGCCGCTGGTGCTGTTCCGCAAGCAAGGCAAACTGCCGGCGGACGTGCTGGCCGAAGGTTACGCAACCGAGTACGGCGAAGCGTTCCTGGAAGTGCACGCCGACAGCCTGTGTGAAGGCGATTCGGTGGTGATGTTCGATGATTTGATTGCCACGGGCGGGACATTGATCGCAGCAGCCAACCTGATTCGCCGCATGGGCGCGCGGGTGCATGAAGCGGCGGCGATTATTGATTTGCCGGAACTGCAAGGTTCGCAGCGTCTTGAGGACATGGGCATCCCGACCTTCTGCCTGACGCAGTTTGCGTTGACCGATAAATAATCAAGATCAAAAGATCGCAGCCTTCGGCAGCTCCTACATTGGAATGTGCGTTTCCCTGTAGGAGCTGCCGAAGGCTGCGATCTTTTGCCTTTAAAGCCCCATCTGCTTGCTGATGATCTCGTTCATCACCTCCCGCGTCCCGCCGCCAATCGAAAGAATGCGGTTATCCCGATACAGCCGTTCCACCAGACTTTCGCGCATATAACCCAGCCCACCAAGAATCTGCACTGCCTCGGTGGTGATCCGGTCTGACGTGTCCGTGGCAAAATTCTTCGCCATCGAAATCTCTTTGATCACGCTCTGCCCCGCCGCCATCTTCGCCGCTTGCCGGTAAGTAAATTCGCGTGAGACTTCCAGCGCAGTCGCCATCTCGGCGAGGCGATGCTTGATCACCTGAAACTTGCCGATCGGCTTGCCAAACGCCTCGCGCTCACGCGCCCACTTCAGGCTTTGCTCCAGTGCAAGCTGTGAGGTCATGTTGGCCATCAGCGCCAACGCCAGCCGTTCGCTCTGGAAGTTGCCCATGATGCAGGCGAAGCCCATGTTCTCGGCGCCGATCAGGTTTCCTGCAGGCACGCGGCAATCGTCGAAGAACAACTCAGCCGTGTCCGACGCCCACCAGCCCATTTTTTTCAACTGACGGCCAACGGTGAAGCCCGGCGTACCCTTCTCGATCAGCAGCAGACTGATGCCGCCAAACCCCGGCGCACCAGTGCGCACCGCGACGGTGTAGAAATCGGCGCGCACGCCACTGGTGATAAAGGTTTTGCTGCCGCTGACGCGATAGACATCGCCGTCACGCACGGCGCGGGTTTGCAGGTTGGCGACGTCGGAGCCACCGCCCGGTTCGGTAACCGCCAGCGCGCTGATCTTTTCACCGCTGAGCACCTGTGGCACGACCCGGTCACGTACCTCCGGGCGCGCCCATTTGACGATCGGTGGCAGGCCGATATCCAGCGATCCCAGCCCCGCTACCAGGCCGCCAGAGCCGCAGCGCATCAACTCCTCACTGGCGGCGACCTTGGCGAACAGATCGCCTTCATGGCTGCCTCCAAGCGTTTCCGGATAACCGATGCCGAGGATGCCTGCCGCGCCAGCCTTCCGGTACAGCTCGCGGGGGAAACTTTCGGCTTCTTCCCACTGATCGATGTCCGGCAGGATCTCGCGTTCGACGAAACGTCTGACGCTGTCGCGGACCAATTGGTGGCTGGGGTCGAAGTATTCCTGAAAGGCAGGCATGGGCGAGCTCCACGGAAGGGTTCGCCGAACTTAACCGAGCGCTTGCTTGGTTTACAAGATGCAGAAGATCAAAAGATCGCAGCCTTCGGCAGCTCCTACATTGGAAATACGCGTTTCCATGTAGGAGCTGCCGAAGGCTGCGATCTTTTGATTTTTATCAGAGAGAGATGGGTTTACGCCCGGCAAACGAATGCGCCAGCGTGCCGCCATCGACCAGTTCCAGCTCACCCCCCAACGGCACGCCGTGAGCGATCCGCGAAGCGATCAGGCCTTTGTTGCTCAGCAACTGCGCGATGTAATGCGCCGTCGCTTCACCTTCCACGGTCGGGTTGGTCGCGAGAATGACTTCGGTAAACGTGCCCGCCTCTTCGATCCGCGTCATCAACTGCGGAATGCCGATCGCCTCAGGCCCCAGGCCATCGAGCGGCGACAAATGCCCCTTGAGCACAAAGTAGCGGCCACGGAAACCGGTCTGCTCGACCGCATACACATCCATCGGCCCTTCCACCACGCACAGCAACGTGTCGTCACGGCGGGTATCGGCGCATTGCGGGCACAGATCGTCTTCGGTCAGCGTGCGGCACTGACGGCAGTGACCGACCCCTTCCATGGCCTGGCTGAGGGCCTGGGCCAGGCGCAAGCCGCCGCTGCGGTCACGCTCGAGCATCTGCAACGCCATGCGCTGGGCGGTCTTCTGACCCACGCCTGGCAAAGTGCGCAAGGCGTCGATCAGTTGGCGAATCAAAGGGCTGAAGCTCATGGGTAAAAAGTCCGACAAAACAACGAGACGCGGTTTATACCCGCGCCTCTGGCCAGCGTCAAATACTCAGTCCTGGGCGACCTTCACCACCAGTTTGCCGAAGTTGCGCCCTTCCAGCAGACCGATAAACGCCTCGGGCGCCTGCTCCAGGCCTTCGACCACGTCCTCGCGGAATTTCACCTTGCCATCGCGTACCCACGGCACCATGTGGCTGATGAACTCCGGCTGACGATCACCGTAGTCGTCGAACACGATGAAGCCCTGAATGCGCACGCGCTTGGTCAGCAGCGTGCGTTGCAGCATCGGCAGGCGATCCGGGCCTTTTGGCGTTTCGGAGGCGTTGTAACCGGCGATCAGACCGCACAGCGGAATGCGCGCCTTGGGGTTGAGCAACGGCACCACGGCATCGAACACATGACCACCGACGTTCTCGTAATAGATGTCGATGCCATCGGGGCAGGCCTTGGCCAATTGCTCGGCAAAATCGGGCGCCTTGTGATCGATGCAGGCATCAAAACCCAACTCTTCGACCACGTACTTGCACTTATCGGCACCGCCGGCCACGCCGACTGCGCGCAGCCCTTTGATCTTGGCCACTTGCCCGACCACCGAACCGACCGCGCCGGACGCAGCAGCCACGACCAATGTTTCGCCCTCTTTTGGCTGGCCGATGTCCATCAGCCCCATGTACGCGGTCATGCCGGGCATGCCCAACACACCCAGCGCCATCGACGGGCTCGGCAACCCGGCCGGGATCGGCATGATGTCACGGCCATCGCTGATGCTGTGGCTCTGCCAACCGGTCGCGCCGACCACCAGATCGCCTTTATGGAATTTCGGATGACGTGAATCCTCGACACGGCTGACCGCGCCGCCGGTCATCACTTCACCGATTTGTACCGGCGCGGCGTAGGACGGTGCGTCGCTCATTCGCCCGCGCATGTAGGGATCGAGGGACAGGTACAGGGTTTTCAACAATACCTGGCCGTCCTGCAGATCCGGCAAGGCTTCGCGTTCGAGGCGGAAGTTTTCCGGGGTCGGCGCACCGACCGGACGTGAGGCGAGGACAAAGCGCTGGTTGAGGGTGAGAGGGTCGGACATGTCAGCGTCTCCTGTGAAGGGTTAATTCAGCGGGTATAGGGAGCAGACCGTTGAGGCTTTTGCGCGTTCGATGTTTATTCAGTTGGCCGGGATTGATCGTTCCCATGCTCCGCGTGGGAATGCCGCAACGGACGCTCCGCGTTCGGCTCTGGACTTGGAACGCGGAGCGTCCCGGGCTGCATTCCCACGCAGAGCGTGGGAACGATCAGTCAGAAATAAAAATGCCAGGCGCGATGCCTGGCATTTTGTGTAGCTCATCTGCCGCCGGTTGGCGAATCAGAATGGCAGTTTCATACCGGCCGGCAGGTTCATGCCAGCAGTCATGTTGCCCATTTTGTCCTGACTGTTCTTTTCGATCTTGCGCACTGCGTCGTTGACGGCGGAGGCGATGACCGCTTCCAGCATTTCTTTGTCATCTTCCCTCATGCCTTCAACCAGGCTTGGGTCGATGCTCACGCTTTTGACGTCGTGACGACCGGTCATCACCACGGTGACCATATCGCCGCCGGCCTTACCGGTGACTTCGGCGTTGGCCAGTTCTTCCTGCATCTTGGCCATTTTTTCCTGCATCTGCTGTGCCTGCTTCATCAGGCCGGCCATGCCACCTTTCATCATGGGAATCACCTCAAAAGTACTTGGATCAAAACAGCGCCCGGCCAGCGCGGCCGGGCACCTTCAGTTATTAGCCTTGGGCGACCAAGGCATCGACAGGTTCAATAGTATCGTGTCGCACCACTGCGCCGAACTGCTGAACCATCTGCTGGATGAACGGATCGCCGTGGATCGACTCCTCCGCCTCGCGCTGACGGTTGGCGCGCCGACGGGACGCCGCTTGCGCCGGGGTTTCCTGCTCGGGCTTGATCAGCTCGATGGTGAGGCTCAGCGTGCGGCCATGGAACTGGTTCAACGCGTCGTTGAGGCGTCGCTGCTGCGTGGCGTTGAACAGTGCGCTGTGCGCCGGGTCGAGGTGCATCAGCCAATGGTCGCCATCGACGGCGATCAATGTGCAATTGGCGGCGATGCTGCCCGTCATGCCGGAGATCGGCAGTTTCGGGAACAGCTCCAGCCACTGCAACGCTAAACCTGTGGCTGGCGCCGCTGCCGGCTCTGGCTCTGGTTCCGGGGCAGGCTCGGCAGCGTGTTCGCTGGCCAGTTCGTCGAGGTAGCTGTAGGCCGAATCGATGTCCGGCTCGATGTAATCCTCATCCAGCGGCGGCTCGTCGTCCAGGTCCATGCCCGGGGTGGCGGCATCGACGTCGGCGACCGACGGCTCGGGAATCGGCGCGGCGGCCCACTCAGGCGCCTCCGGAACGACGCTGTCCGGGGTCGGCAGCGGCATCGGCGGCAACTCGGGTTGCTCGGCGGTGGTTTCCAGTACGGGCTCTACGGCTGGCTGCTGCGCAGGCTCGGGCTCGGGCTCGGGCTCGGGCTCGGGCTCGGGCTCTGGCTCTGGCTCTGGCTCTACCGGATCATTCCACGGTAAATCGACGACTGCTTCGGCGACGACAGCCGCTGGCGCAGGTTCTGGCTCGGCAACGGGAGCAACTTGAGCAACTTGAGCAACTTGAGCAACTTGAGCAACTTGAGCAACTTGAGCAACCGGCGCAGGCTCGGGAGCCGGTGCAGTTGCAGCCACCGGCGCAGGAGCAGGCGTCGGCCCAACCGCCGCAGCGACTACCGGCGCAGGTTTAGGCGCGGCAGCCACGGAGTTTGCGGAATCAACTGTGGCCTGGCTGATCCCCACTGGCTTTAGCGGTTGCCTCGGCGCGTCCGCGGTATCTGCCGGCCGGAAGGCGAGCATCCGCAGCAACACCATTTCGAAGCCACCACGCGGATCCGGCGCCAGCGGTAAATCGCGGCGGCCGATCAGGCCCATCTGGTAATAGAACTGCACGTCTTCGGCCGGCAAGGCCTGCGCCAATGCCAACACGCGATCGCGGTCGCCATGGCCATTGTCGACGCCTTCCGGCAACGCCTGAGCGATGGCTACGCGGTGCAGCACGTTGAGAATTTCCGAGAGCACGCCGTTCCAGTCCGGGCCTTGTTCGGCCAGGTGACGCACGGCTTCGAGCAACGCCTTGGCGTCGCCTTCGATCAATGAATGCAGGACGTCATAGACCTGACCGTGATCCAGGGTGCCGAGCATCGCCCGCACGTCGGTAGCGAGAACCTTGCCCTCACCGAAGGCAATCGCCTGGTCGGTGAGGCTCATGGCGTCACGCATCGAACCGTCAGCGGCGCGACCGAGCAGCCACAGTGCATCGTCTTCGAACGGTACGTTCTCGGCAGTGAGAACGTGGGTCAAATGCTCGACCACACGCTCCGGCGTCATGTTCTTCAGCGAGAACTGCAGGCAGCGCGACAAAATCGTTGCCGGAAGTTTCTGCGGGTCAGTGGTCGCCAGGATGAACTTGACGTACGGCGGCGGCTCTTCGAGGGTTTTCAGCAGCGCATTGAAGGAATGGCTGGAGAGCATGTGCACTTCGTCGATCAGGTAGACCTTGAAGCGCCCACGGCTTGGCGCGTACTGCACGTTGTCGAGCAGTTCGCGGGTGTCTTCGACCTTGGTGCGGCTCGCGGCATCGATCTCGATCAGGTCGACGAAGCGCCCCTCATCGATTTCCCGGCACACCGAACACTCGCCGCACGGGCTGGAAGTGATACCTGTCTCACAGTTCAGGCATTTGGCAATGATCCGCGCAATCGTGGTTTTACCCACCCCACGCGTACCGGTAAACAGGTACGCGTGGTGCAGCCGCTGGCTGTCCAAGGCATTGATCAGAGCCTTGAGCACATGGGTCTGGCCGACCATTTCGCGGAACGAGCGCGGACGCCATTTACGTGCAAGAACCTGATAACTCATCGAAAACCGTCGCAACGAAGGAAGCTGAAGCGGCTAATGCTAGCGGAGCAAGGGCAAAATTGCATCCGGTGTCCTCGTCTAATATGGCTAAGCTGCATGAGCAGAGGCTTTTATCGGCTCGGGATCGGGAATTACCGGAGCGTTTATGCGGTGGGCCGTGGGGGCGTTGCTGGGAATCAGCCTGAATGTGACGGCAGCGGAAACCCCGTTGCGCTTCGCCATGCCCGACAGCTGGGCGATGCCGATGGTGCAATACGAACGCGGGCGACCCACGCAAGGCATTCTTTACGATCTGATGCTCAGCCTGGCCACGCAAGTCGGCGTACCGGCCGAGTTTCACGTCCTGCCCCGCGCCCGCGTGCAGAGCGCGATGGAACACGGCGAGATCGACGTGCGCTGCTATGCCGCACAGTCGTGGCTGCCGAATCAGTCGGGGGACTACATCTGGAGTCTGCCGTTGTTCTTCCAGCGCGATCTGTTGATCAGCCGCAAGGATCAACCTGCCAGCACTGACCCTGCGCACCTGCCCCGCCAGTCCATCGGCACCGTGCTTGGCTACACCTACCCGACTCTGCAACCGTTGTTCGACGCTGATCGGCTGCAACGGGAAGATGCGCGTAATCAGGAGCAGGTGCTGGAGAAACTACTGGCCGGGCGTTATCGCTATGCGGTGAGTAACCAGTGGACGCTGGACTGGTTTAATCAGCGGTTGATGCCTGAGCAGCAACTGCAAGGTGTCGCCGTGCTGCAGGAGCAGAAGGTGGGTTGCTATGTGCGCAATGATCCGAAGGTGCCGGTGCAACTGGTCTTGCGCACGTTGTTGCGGATGAAGATATCGGGGGAGATTGATGAGATTATCCGGCTCTACACCGGCCACTCCGACAACACCCCATAACCTTGTGGGAGCTGGCTTGCCAGCGATTGCGGATTTTCAGTCAAATAGATGAACCTGACACACCGCTATCGCTGGCAAGCCAGCTCCCACAGGGTCATCTTCAACAGGGGGAATATGTGTCGATTTGGCAAATCGCAGGCACAAAAAAACCGCAGTGGGCGAAACCCATGCAGTTCTGTTTGAAGCGTTCGATTGTTCGTTAAGGTGGTAACCCCACCAGCCACACCCCGGCACACAATGTTCCCGCTGTGGCTGCTGCCTTCCGGCTCTGACCAGGTTCACGGGTAATCGTTGCGGGGGGACCGATGGGGTCACCATAACGACGCTTGCCTGTCGGCGAGCCGCGCCATTGTACCTATCTGAAGCGAAGTTACAACCGTTGGTTGCAGATAAAAAATATGAACGGGCTCAAGGACATAAAGATCGCAGCCAGCGGCAGCGCCTACAGGGTCAGAACCTCATCCGCCCTGCCGCCCGCCTGCTGGATCACCAGATGAATGAAGTGCAGCTTGGCAATCGCCGGTGCCGGCAGCACGAACGGGTAGAAATCCGGCTGGCCCATGCTCCGTGACAGTTCATTGAGCATGCCGGCCAATTCGATCCACGCATTGACGAATGAGAGGAACGCCTCGCCGCCGGGATGCTCCGGGTCGTACAGCGTGCTGGGCGGAAACGGCTGGTAGTCGAAATCCATTTCCCGCGCGCTCATGCCAAAGCCCAACGCCGTGTCCACCGCATCCATCATGTGCAGGTAATGCGCCCAGGTTTCCGCCCAGTCTTCCCACGGGTGCATGGTCGCGTAGGCGCTGACGTAGTACTGCGGCCAGTCCTGCGGTGCGCCTTGTTGGTAGTGACGGTCCAGCGCCTCGGCGTAACTGGCGCGTTCGTCACCGAACAGGCTGCGGAATGAATCGAGCCAGGGGCCGTTGGCGATCAGCCGATCCCAGTAGTAATGGCCAACCTCATGACGAAAATGCCCGAGCAGTGTGCGGTAGGGTTCATGCATCGCCGCCCTCACCTGCTCGCGGTGGGCGTCGTCGGCTTCTTTGATGTCGAGGGTGATCAGGCCATTGGCGTGGCCGGTCATCGGCGCGTTGCCTTCGAGGTCGACGCCGATGAAGTCGAAGGCCAGCCCAGTGTCTTCATCAACGGTTTTCGGGATGACTTGCAGGCCGAGGGTGATCAGTTGAGCAACGAGGCGACGCTTGGCGATTTCGACTTTGCGCCAACGCTCAGGGTTGTCCGGGGCGGACAGGTCGGGGATGGTGCGATTGAGGCTGCAGGCGATGCATAGGCTGTCGTGTTCGTTGGCCGGCAGCAGCCAGTTGCACGCGGCGGCTGTGTCGAGGTTGGCGCAGCGGCGAAACAGTCCGGCCTCGGGGTCGGCATCGAGCGTCCAGGTGCCCTCATACGGCCCCGGTTGCAGCGAAGTCAGGCGACTTTCTTCGGCTTGATAACCAAGCAATGCGTTGCAGGCCAGACACTGGCTGTTACGAAAGAACAGCGACTGGCCGCAGCGGCACGGCCAGAGTTTGCTGTTGCGTGAGGATTCGCCCATGAACGGCGCGATGATGCGGGAACTGAGCTGCTCGAAAAAACGGTGCATGGCGATCTCTCCCTGGGACTTGCCAAGACTAGATCATTCCCGTGACAACATCGTTCCCGCACTTTGCTGATCGTTCCAACGCTCTGCGTGGGAATGCATCCAGTGACGCTCTGCGTCACAGCGGACGCGGAGCGTCCGGGGTGGCATTCCCACGCGGGAGCGTGGGAACGATCAAACGTTCAGGCCATGGGTTTTGAGGAAGGCGATGAAGGTTTCTTCGTCCATCACTTTTACGCCCAGCTCATTGGCCTTGGTCAATTTGGAACCGGCACCGGGGCCTGCCACGACGCAATGAGTCTTCGCAGACACCGAACCCGCGACTTTGGCGCCCAGGCTTTCCAGATGCTCCTTGGCGACATCACGGCTCATCAACTCAACTTTGCCAGTCAGCACCCAAGTCTCCCCGGACAGCGGCAAACCTTCGACGACTTTCTTCTCGCTCTGCCAGTGCATGCCGAAATCGCGCAGTTGCTTTTCGGATTTCTCAGCCAGTTGCCGGTTCTCAGGCAGTGCAAAAAACTCGCGAACCGAATTGGCCTGCTTCTCCGGCAAGGCCTGACGCATGTCCAGCCAGTCAGCATTCAGCACCGCTTCCAGCGAACCGAACTTGTCCGCCAACTTCTGCGCGCCGCCCGGGCCGACCGAAGGAATGTGCAGCTTGTCGAGGAAGCCACCCAGCGTGGCGCTGGCGGCAAACTCGGCACCCAGCTCACCCTGATCCTGAATCTGCAGACCATGGCCCAGCAACTCAGCGATGACCTGCTGGTTATGCGCATCTTCAAAGAAGCTGTGAATCTCGTGCGCCACTTCCAGCCCCACATCCGGCAGATAGGTCAGCACTTGCGGCAGCGCCTGCTGCACACGCTCCAGCGAACCCAGCGAGCGCGCCAGCACCTTGGCCGTCTCCTCGCCGACATCGGGAATGCCCAGCGCATAGATGAAACGCGCCAGCCCCGGTTTCTTGCTGTCTTCGATGGCCGCGAGCAGCTTGTTGCTCGACACCTCGGCAAAGCCTTCCAGATCAACGATGTCGTCAAACTTCAGGGCATACAGATCCGCCGGCGAACTGACCAGACCTTCATCAACCAGTTGCTCGACACTCTTGTCGCCCAGCCCTTCGATATCCATCGCGCGACGCGAGACGAAATGAATGATCGCCTGCTTCAGTTGCGCGCCACAGGCCAGACGGCCGACACAGCGATACACCGCGCCTTCGCTGACGGTTTCCTTGCCCTTGCTGCGCTTGATCAGTTGCGTGCGCTCGACGTGCGAGCCGCACACCGGGCAGTTCTCTGGAATCTGCACCGCGCGCGCATTTTCGGGACGGCGATCCATGACCACTTGCACCACTTGCGGAATCACATCACCGGCGCGACGGATGATGACGGTGTCGCCGATCATCAGACCCAGACGGGCGACTTCGTCCATGTTGTGCAGCGTGGCGTTGGCCACGGTGACGCCGGCAACCTTGACCGGTTTCAGGCGCGCCACGGGCGTCACGGCGCCGGTGCGGCCAACCTGGAATTCCACATCGAGCAACTCGGTTAGCTCTTCCATCGCCGGGAATTTGTGCGCGATCGCCCAGCGCGGCTCGCGGGCGCGGAAGCCCAGTTCGCGCTGATCGGCAATGCTGTTGACCTTGAACACCACGCCGTCGATTTCGTAGGCCAGCGCGTTACGACGCTCGCCGATGTCGCGATAGTAATCCAGGCATTCGCCGATGCCCTTGGCCAGTTTCAGCTCGTGACTGATCGGCATGCCCCACTTCTGCAACTGCTTGAGGTTGCCGATGTGCGTGTCGGAAATATCGTGGGAAACCTGACCGATGCCGTAGCAGCAGAATTCCAGCGGACGGTTGGCGGTGATCTTCGAATCGAGCTGACGCAAGCTGCCGGCGGCGGCGTTTCGCGGGTTGGCGAAGGTCTTGCCGCCGACTTCCAGTTGCGAGGCATTGAGACGCTCGAAACCGGCCTTGGACATGAACACTTCACCGCGCACTTCCAGGGTCGCCGGCCAGCCTTCGCCATGCAGCTTCAGCGGAATGTTGCGCACGGTGCGCACGTTGACGCTGATGTCTTCGCCAGTAGTGCCGTCGCCGCGCGTGGCGCCGCGTACCAGCACGCCGTCCTGATAAAGCAGACTGACCGCCAGGCCATCAAGTTTCGGCTCGCAGCTGTACTCCACCGCCGCCCCGCCACCGAACAGATCGCCGGCCGGCAGGTCCAGACCTTCGGTCACCCGGCGATCAAATTCGCGCATATCGGTTTCTTCGAAGGCGTTGCCGAGGCTGAGCATCGGCACTTCGTGACGCACCTGGGTGAACGCGGTCAGCGCCACGCTGCCGACGCGCTGGGTCGGCGAGTCGCTGGTGATCAATTCCGGGTTGGCCGCTTCCAGCGCTTTGAGCTCGTGGAACAACCGGTCGTACTCGGCGTCCGGAATGCTCGGCTCGTCGAGGACGTGGTAACGGTAGTTGTGCTGATCGAGTTCAGCGCGCAGTTCAAGAATGCGGTTTTTGGCGGCGGTCATGGGTGTTCTCTCAAAAAGCAAAAGAGCAGCCGAAGCTGCTCTAATTCATCTATCTCTGGCAGCAGAAGCAAAAGATCGCAGCCTTCGGCAGCGCCTACAGACATCGCAATCCTGTAGGAGCTGTCGAGTGAAACGAGGCTGCGATCTTTTGATCTTGGCCTTAGCGCTTCTGGGTCAAGGCGCGACGTTCGAATTCGACGATGCGCTGACGGTAGTGCTCGATGGTCTGCGCGGTCAGGACGCTGCGCTGGTCATCTTTCAGTTCGCCGTTCAATTCCTGCGACAGCTTGCGGGCTGCAGCCACCATCACGTCGAAGGCTTGCTTCGGATGACGCGGGCCTGGCAGGCCGAGGAAGAAGCTTACCGCCGGGGTGCTGAAATGGTCGATGTCGTCCAGATCAAAGATGCCCGGCTTGACCGCGTTAGCCATGGAGAACAGCACTTCACCGTTGCCAGCCATGCTTTCGTGACGGTGGAAAATATCCATCTCGCCGAAACGCAGACCGCTTTCGAGAATGTTCTGCAACAGCGCCGGGCCTTTGAAGCCAGCGGCATCACGGCAGATCACGCTGATGACCAATACTTCTTCAGCTTGCGGCTGATCCTTGTCGGCCATCGCCGGCGCAGGCTTGCTGTCTTCAACGAAATCGTTGTCACGGCTGCTGAAGCTCGGGCCGCCGTCCAGATCCAGATCGAGGTTCAGGTCACCCTGCGCCGGACCGTTGCTGCCACGCTTGCCACGTTTCGAACCGGATTCGCGAGGCTCGCGTGCTTCGCGGGCCGGCATGCTCACCGACGGCAGGTCGTGTTCGTCCAGTTGCGGCTCTTTGTGAGTGTCCAGCACGCGAGCCGGGCCCAACAGCTCAGCGCTGGTGTCCTCGTCCGGCAGGTTGGACAGACTTCGGTCAAGACGGAATTTCAGTTTTCCCTTGCCGCCGCGCATACGGCGCCAGCCATCGAAAAGAATACCGGCTATCACAATGATGCCGATGACGATCAGCCACTCGCGCAGACCGATTTCCATGTAATCCCGTGCCTCTATAAAAAATGCTGAAAAATAAGGGGTTTACATTGTGCAAACCGCTTTAAAACGTGGCGCCAACTCTATGTTCTGACAGGCGTTTTGCCCACGTATACGAAAAATTGACATTAAACTAGCACGACCAAAGACAACTTTACACCGTCTGTCTCATTTGGCTTGCGCGAATATGTCGATTGGCCAGCAAGTCGCAGTTGGTAAAAAAGTCCTACAGACCTGAATTACCTTTTCCGACACCACGCTGACTCAGGCGTCCACCATCGCCATCGCCTCCTCGACATCCACGGCTACCAGTCGCGAACAACCCGGTTCATGCATCGTTACGCCCATCAACTGCTCGGCCATTTCCATGGCGATCTTGTTGTGGGTGATATAGATGAACTGCACGGTCTGCGACATCTCTTTGACCAAGCGTGCGTAGCGTCCAACGTTAGCGTCATCCAGTGGCGCGTCAACCTCATCAAGCATGCAGAACGGCGCCGGGTTCAATTTGAAGATGGCAAAAACCAGTGCCAGTGCGGTCAGGGCTTTCTCCCCGCCGGAGAGCAAATGGATGGTGCTGTTCTTCTTCCCTGGCGGCTGCGCCATGATCGTTACCCCTGTATCGAGTAGATCTTCGCCCGTCAGTTCCAAATACGCGCGCCCGCCACCGAAAACTTTCGGGAAAAGCGCCTGTAAACCACCATTGATCTGATCAAAGGTATCTTTGAAGCGGTTACGGGTTTCCTTGTCGATCTTGCGAATGACGTTTTCCAGGGTCTCCAGCGCTTCGACCAGATCGGCGTCCTGGGCATCCAGATAACGTTTACGCTCGGACTGTTGCGTGTATTCATCGATGGCCGCGAGGTTGATCGCACCCAGGCGCTGAATCCGCGCGTTGATGCGTTCGAGTTCTTCTTCGGCTTCGCGTTCACTGGCTTGTGCGGTTAATGTCGCGAGCACGCCGTTAAGATCGTAGCCGTCCTCGAGCAACTGATCCTGCAAAGCCTTGCGGCGCACGGTCAGGGCTTGCCATTCCATGCGTTGCTGTTCGAGCTGGCCGCGAATCAACTGCGATTGCTGCTCGGCCTGAGTCCGGCGCTTTTCCGCGTCGCGCAATTCGCGGTCGGCGTCTTCGAGGGCGATCTGCGCGGTTTTGAGTTCTTCGTCGACGGTCATGCGCTTGTCGAGCAGTTCTTCGAGCTTCAGGCGCAGCTCTTCCAGCGGTGCCTCGCCCTCCTCCAGATTCAGACTCAACTGTTCGCGCTTTTCAGTCAGGCGCTCGGCCTGCATTTCCAGACGCTCCAGCGCCTGACGCGTGGAGTCATGCTGCGCGCGCAACGAGCCAAGACGCACGGCCAATTGATGCGCGTGATCCTTGTGCTGGCGCGCTTCCTGACGCACCCGGTCAAGGCGTTCGCGCAGGCTGTCGCGCTGGGCCAGCAGCAACTCGCGCTGCTCGGTGTCCAGCGCCATGGCATCCAGCGCTTCCTGCAATTGCATCCGCGCTTCGCCGATCTGTTCGTGCTCGAGTTCGCGTTGTTCGCCGAGCTCGACCAGCTCTTCATCGAGACGCGTGCGGCGCAGCGTCAGCTGTTCAGCCTTGGCTTTGCCAGCGGACAGCTGCGCTTTCAATTCACCTTGCTGGCGCGCTTCGTCTTGCAGCAAACGGCGCAAATGTTCGCGGCCGTTTTCCTGCTGACGCTGTTGCGCGCGCAGGGTTTGCAGACGGGTTTCCATAGCCTCGACCGTGGCTTCTTTCTCTTCGCGTTCGAGATGCAGCGCTTCGATTTCCTGGCCCCGGGCGAGCATGCCGCTTTCCGCTTCGCTGGCCCGACGCACGCGTAAAAAATGCCGACCGACCCAGTAACCGTCGCGGCTGATCAAGCTCTCGCCGGCGCTCAATTGCCCGCGCAAGGCCAAGGCCTGCTCGAGGCTGTCGACCGGTTTGACCTGACCGAGCCACGGCGACAGATCGATCTGCGCGTCGACCTTATCGAGCAAGCTGCCGGCGACGCGCACGCCATCGCTGGCCGGGCTGAGCAGGCGCAGATCGCCCTGAGTGAAACCGGATAAATCGAAGCCGCTGAAGTCGTCGACCAGCACCGCTTGCAGGTCGGCGCCGAGCACGGTTTCCACCGCCAGCTCCCAACCGGCCTCAACCTTCAGGCCTTCGGCCAGACGCGGACGCTCGGCGAGGTTGTGTTCTTTCAGCCATTCGGCAGTGCCGGTGCCCGGATCGAGCGCAGCTTGCTGCAAGGCTTCAAGGGAAGCCAGACGACCGTTGAGGCGCTGCAAATCACCCTGCGCCTGTTGCTGCGCGGTCAGCGCTTGCTGCAACTCCTGACGCAGTTGTTCAAGCTTTTCGACCTGCGCTTCTTCGCTGGTCTGCAAATCTTCGAGGGTCGCTTCGGACTCGGCGAGCTGCTCGTTGAGTTCCATGATCGCCGCGTCTTCCGGGTCAGCCGAAAGCAGCGCGCGCTCTTCACCGAGACGCTTTTGCCGATCAGCGAGACGCTCCATGCTGGTTTCCAGCTGCTGGATGCGCGACTGCTGCACTTCAGCCTGACGGCGCGGTTCGGCGGCGGTCAGGTTGAAGGCGTCCCACTGCTCCTGCCAGCCGTGCATGACCGATTCGGAATCTTCCAGCGCAGCGGCGGCTTCCTCGGCGGCAGCGCTGGTGACTTCCTGCTCAGGGGTGAGCATGTCCAGCTCTTCGCCGAGGGTCAGCAGCAACGTGCGGTCGTGGCCCAGGTGTGATTCGGTTTCGAGGCGTGCGCGCTCGGCTTCTTTCAAGTCGTCCTGCAACTGCCGCAAGCGTTGCTGGCCGTGCTGGATGCTCTGCTCGACGCGGGCGATGTCGCCGCCGACCGAATAGAAGCGCCCCTGCACCAGATTGAAGCGTTCGGACAGGTCATGGTGACCGTCGCGCAGACGTTCGATGGCCGCATCGGCATTGCGCTGCTCAGCGACCAGCGCTTCGAAACTGATTTCCTGGGTGCCGATGATCGACTCGCGCTGGCCAACCTGATCATTCAGATCCTGCCAGCGCAACGCCGACAGTTGCGCCTTGAGCTGGCGCTCTTCGGCTTTGAATTCCTGATACTTCTTCGCCGCTTCGGCCTGGCGGTGCAGGCGCTCGAGCTGACGCTCCAGCTCATCGCGCAGGTCAGTCAGACGCGCGAGGTTTTCGTGGGTGCGGCGGATGCGGTTTTCGGTCTCGCGGCGGCGCTCTTTATATTTCGAGATGCCGGCCGCTTCTTCGATGAAGTTGCGCAAGTCTTCCGGCTTGGATTCGATCAGCTTGGAGATCATCCCCTGCTCGATGATCGAATAGCTGCGCGGGCCGAGGCCGGTGCCGAGGAAAATATCGGTGATGTCGCGACGACGGCATTTGGTGCCGTTGAGGTAATAGGTGGTCTGGCTGTCGCGGGTGACTTTTCGGCGAATCGAAATCTCGGCGTAGGCGGCGTACTCGCCCAGGAGCGTGCCGTCGGAGTTGTCGAAAACCAGTTCGATACTGGCCTGACTCACCGGTTTGCGGCTGGTCGAGCCGTTGAAGATGACGTCGGTCATCGACTCGCCACGGAGGTTCTTCGCCGAACTTTCGCCCATCACCCAGCGCACGGCGTCGATGATGTTCGACTTGCCGCAACCGTTCGGCCCGACGACCGCCGCCATGTTACTGGGGAAGTTCACCGTGGTCGGGTCGACGAAGGATTTGAATCCCGCCAGTTTGATGCACTTGAGCCGCACGCTTAGGCAACCGTCAGGGCGGAAACCACCAGATCGCAGCTGCGCTGGGCGTAAGCCGTCAGCACGATGCGGATCTGCGGCAAATCACGGGCGAGCACGGCGGCGAGCAGGCGTTCGAACAGTTCGAGGAACTCGCTCATTGAAGCCTTGCGCTGTTCGAGGGCGAGGAAGTACGCACGGCTCATCGCCGGTTGCAGGTTCTCGACGGTCTCTTGCAGGTACGGGTTGTTGGCGAACGGATAGGCAGCGCGCATTACGGCGAAGCTGTCGTCGACGAAGCTGCGGATATCCTGACGCTCGTAGCTGGCGGTCAGGCGCTGCTGGATCTGCACGAACGGCGCCATGTCCGATTGCACTTGCCAGCCATTGGCCACCGCGTTGCCGAGCAGGATGTACAGCTCGCTCATCAACGTGCATAGGCTCTGCACCTTGTGCGGCGTCAGCTCGGTGACGTGCGCACCACGGCGCGGCAGGATCGCAATCAGGTGACGGCGCTCAAGGATCAGCAAGGCTTCACGGACCGAACCGCGGCTGACATTCAGTGCCAGCGTGACCTTCTGTTCCTGGATGCGCTCTCCCGGCTTCATTTCGCCACGAATGATGCGTTCGGCGAGGTGGTGAGCGATTTGCTCGGCGAGGCTGTCCGGCGCCTTGAACGTCATGGTTGTCCTTCAAACTCTATCGATCTGCACAAGCGGCGCAGTGTAGCGCAAATGCACGGTCATGGCGGAGTGCCCACTCAGCGGTTTTTGGCACGATTCCCGCAAAAAAGCAGGGGATCCGATGAGGGTCAATACTGAATAGACACGTTGTTGATCGACGAAATGCATTTTCCTGACCTTTAAGTCAGAAAACCATTGACCGAAAAGTCAGACCTGCTAAATTCGGTTCACGTCGGTTAACAACAATAATGAGTCTGCGAGGCCTTCCGTGATCCAGTTTTTACTTAACCAGGAACTCCGTAGCGAGCACGCCCTGGACCCGAATCTGACTGTGCTCAATTACCTGCGTGAACACGTCGGCAAATCCGGCACCAAAGAAGGTTGCGCCAGCGGTGACTGCGGCGCTTGCACCGTGGTGGTCGGCGAATTGCAAACGGATGACGCTGGCCGCGAACACATTCGCTATCGCAGCCTCAACTCGTGCCTGACGTTCGTGTCGTCGCTGCACGGCAAACAACTGATCAGCGTCGAAGACCTCAAGCACAAAGGCGAACTGCACAGCGTGCAGAAAGCCATGGTCGAGTGCCACGGCTCGCAGTGCGGTTTCTGCACCCCCGGCTTTGTCATGTCGCTGTTCGCCCTGCAAAAGAACAGCGATGCACCGGATCACGCCAAGGCCCACGAAGCGCTGGCCGGCAACCTCTGCCGCTGCACCGGCTACCGCCCTATTCTGGCCGCTGCCGAGCAATCCTGCTGCGGCAAGCAACCAGATCAGTTCGATGCCCGCGAAGCGGAGACCATCGTGCGCCTCAAAGCCATCGCCCCGACCGATATCGGCGAACTCAACAGCGGCGACAAGCGCTGCCTGGTGCCGCTGACTGTCGCCGACCTTGCCGATCTCTACGACGCGTACCCACAAGCGCGTCTGCTCGCTGGCGGTACCGATCTGGCGCTGGAAGTCACCCAATTCCACCGCACCCTGCCGGTGATGATCTACGTCGGCAACGTCGCGGAAATGAAGCGCATCGACACCTTCGAAGACCGCATCGAAATCGGCGCGGCCACCGCCCTCTCCGACTGCTACGAAGCGTTGAACGCCGAGTACCCGGACTTCGGCGAACTGCTGCACCGCTTCGCCTCGCTGCAAATCCGCAACCAGGGCACCCTCGGCGGCAACATCGGCAACGCCTCGCCGATCGGTGACTCGCCACCGCTGCTGATCGCCCTCGGCGCGCAGGTCGTGCTGTGTAAAGGCGAAACCCGCCGCACCCTGAACCTGGAAGATTACTTCATCGATTACAAAGTCACGGCCCGTCAGGAAAGTGAATTCATCGAGAAGATCATCGTCCCGCGCGCCAGCGCCGAGCAATTGTTCCGTGCCTACAAAGTCTCCAAGCGTCTGGACGATGACATCTCCGCCGTCTGCGCCGCGTTCAACCTGCGCGTCGAAAACGGCGTGATCACCGATGCACGCATGGCTTTCGGCGGTATGGCCGCGATCCCGAAACGCGCTGCCCACTGTGAAGCCGCGCTGATCGGTGCGCCGTTCACCAACACGGTGGTCGAACGCGCCTGCGCCGCACTGGCGGAAGATTTCACGCCGCTCTCGGACTTCCGCGCCAGCAAGGAATATCGCCTGCTCAGCGCGCAGAACCTGCTGCGCAAATACTTCATCGAACTGCAAACACCGCACATCGAGACTCGGGTGACCGCTTATGTCTAACCATCACGGCGTAGAAAAAACCCAGGCTGAACTGGCTGAATTGTTCGCCAAGGACCTGACCTCCGGTGTCGGCCGCAGCGTCAAGCACGACAGCGCCGCCAAGCACGTGTCCGGTGAAGCGCAGTACATCGATGATCGCCTGGAATTTCCCAACCAGTTGCACCTGTATGCACGCATGTCGGACCGCGCCCACGCGAAGATCATCAGCATCGACACCTCGCCGTGCTACGCCTTCGAAGGCGTGCGCATCGCCATCACCCACGAAGACGTGCCGGGCCTGAAAGACATCGGCCCGCTGATGCCGGGCGACCCGTTGCTGGCCATCGATGACGTGCAGTTCGTCGGTCAACCGGTGCTTGCCGTCGCCGCGAAGGATCTGGAAACCGCGCGCAAAGCCGCGATGGCCGCGATCATCGAATACGAAGATCTCGAACCCGTGCTCGACGTGGTCGAAGCCCTGCGCAAACGCCACTTCGTCCTCGACAGTCACACCCACCAGCGCGGCGATTCGGTTTCCGCGCTGGCGACCGCTGAACACCGCATTCAGGGCACGCTGCACATCGGTGGCCAGGAACACTTCTATCTGGAGACGCAAATCTCCACGGTGATGCCGACTGAAGATGGCGGCATGATCGTTTACTGTTCGACGCAGAACCCGACCGAAGTACAGAAACTGGTTGCCGAAGTGCTCGACGTATCGATGAACAAAATCGTCGTCGACATGCGCCGCATGGGCGGTGGTTTCGGTGGCAAGGAAACTCAAGCCGCAAGCCCGGCGTGCCTGTGCGCGGTGGTTGCGCACCTCACCGGCCAGCCGACGAAGATGCGCCTGCCGCGCGTCGAAGACATGCTGATGACCGGCAAGCGTCACCCGTTCTACGTCGAGTACGACGTCGGCTTCGACAGCACCGGGCGCCTGCACGGGATCAACATGGACCTAGCCGGCAACTGCGGCTGCTCGCCGGACCTGTCCGCGTCGATCGTTGACCGGGCGATGTTCCACTCGGACAACTCGTACTACCTCGGCGATGCGACCATCAATGGTCACCGCTGCAAGACCAACACCGCGTCGAACACTGCTTACCGTGGTTTCGGTGGCCCGCAAGGCATGGTTGCGATTGAAGAAGTGATGGACGCGATTGCCCGTCACCTGCACCTCGACCCACTTGCGGTGCGCAAGGCCAACTACTACGGCAAGACCGAGCGCAACGTCACCCACTACTACCAGACCGTCGAGCACAACATGCTCGAAGAGATGACCGCCGAACTGGAAGAAAGCAGCCAGTACCACGAGCGCCGCGAAGCCATTCGTCGCTACAACGCCAACAGCCCGATCCTGAAAAAAGGCCTGGCGCTGACCCCGGTGAAATTCGGCATTTCCTTCACCGCCAGTTTCTTGAACCAGGCCGGTGCGCTGATCCACATCTACACCGATGGCAGCATCCACCTGAACCATGGCGGCACCGAAATGGGTCAGGGCCTGAACACCAAAGTCGCGCAGGTCGTGGCCGAAGTGTTCCAGGTCGAAATCGATCGTGTGCAGATCACTGCGACCAACACCGACAAGGTGCCAAACACCTCGCCGACGGCAGCGTCCAGCGGCGCCGACTTGAACGGTAAAGCGGCGCAGAACGCGGCGGAAATCATCAAAAAACGCCTGATCGAATTCGCTGCGCGTCACTACAAAGTCACTGAAGAAGACGTTGAATTCCACAACGGTCACGTGCGTGTTCGCGACCATATCCTGACCTTTGAAGCGCTGATCCAGCAGGCGTATTTCAATCAGGTCTCGCTGTCGAGCACTGGCTTCTACAAGACCCCGAAAATCTATTACGACCGCAGCCAGGCGCGTGGCCGTCCGTTCTACTACTTCGCCTTCGGCGCGGCGTGCTGCGAAGTCATCGTCGACACCCTGACCGGCGAGTACAAGATGCTGCGCACCGACATTCTTCACGACGTCGGCGCCTCGCTGAACCCGTCCATCGACATCGGTCAGGTCGAGGGTGGTTTCATTCAAGGCATGGGCTGGCTGACCATGGAAGAGCTGGTCTGGAACAACAAAGGCAAGCTGATGACCAACGGCCCGGCCAGCTACAAGATCCCGGCCGTGGCGGACATGCCGCTCGACCTGCGGGTGAAGCTGGTGGAAAACCGCAAGAACCCGGAAGACACGGTGTTCCATTCCAAAGCTGTCGGTGAGCCGCCGTTCATGCTCGGGATTGCGTCGTGGTGTGCGATCAAGGATGCAGTGGCGAGCCTCGGTGATTACAAACATCAGCCGCAGATCGATGCGCCGGCGACCCCGGAGCGGGTGTTGTGGGGGTGTGAGCAGATGCGTCAGTTGAAAGCGGTGAAAGCCGTCGAAGCTGAAACCGCGGTTGTTTGATGATCGTTCCCACGCTCTGCGTGGGAATGCAGCCCGCGACGCTCTGCGTCGCATCCTGAACAGCGGACGCGGAGCGTCCAGTGATGCATTCCCACGCAGAGCGTGGGAACGATCTGAGAGGTGTGTATGTACAACTGGATCGACGCCCTCGCCGACCTGCAGAACCAGGGCGAACCCTGCGTTCTGGTGACGATCATCGAAGAACTCGGCTCGACGCCACGCAACGCCGGCTCGAAAATGGTCATCAGTGCCAATCAGAGTTTCGACACCATCGGTGGCGGGCATCTGGAATACAAAGCCATGCAGATCGCCCGCGAGATGCTCGCCAGCGGCAAGCAGGACACCCATCTGGAGCGCTTCAGTCTCGGCGCCAGCCTGGGCCAGTGCTGCGGCGGCGCCACCGTGTTGCTGTTCGAACCGATGGGCCAGGTGCAGGCGCAGATCGCTGTGTTCGGTGCCGGCCACGTTGGCCGCGCCCTCGTGCCGCTGCTCGCCAGCCTGCCCTGCCGGGTGCGCTGGATCGATTCGCGCGAGGCCGAATTCCCCGAACAGATCCCCCACGGCGTGCGTAAAATCGTCGCCGAAGAGCCTGTGGATGAAATCGATGAGCTGCCCGCCGGCAGTTATTGCATCGTCATGACCCACAACCATCAACTCGACCTGGAACTCACCGCCGCGATTCTCAAGCGCAACGACTTCGCTTACTTCGGCCTGATCGGCTCGAAAACCAAACGGGCGAAGTTCGAACATCGTTTGCGCGATCGTGGTTTCGACAGCGGCGTCGTGCAACGCATGCGCTGCCCGATGGGCATCGGCGAAGTCAAAGGCAAACTGCCTGTGGAAATCGCCATCTCCATCGCCGGCGAAATCATCGCCACCTACAACGCCAACTTCGGCCAGCAGACTGCCAGCGCCGAACCGATTGCCAAACTGCTGCCGGTGTCGCGGCGCAGTCAAGCCACCAAACTCAAAGCCTCAAACTGATTAGAGAACCCTCATGCCTCTGACTCGCAAAGCCTACCGCGCCGCCATCCTGCACAGCATCGCCGACCCCGCCGAAGTCGGGATCGAAGCCTCCTACGAATATTTCGAGGACGGCCTGCTGGTGGTCGATGGCGGCAAGATCAGCGCCCTTGGCCATGCCAGTGATTTGCTGCCGACCCTGCCGGCGGACATCGAAATTGAGCATTACCAAGACGCGTTGATCACCCCGGGCTTCATCGACACCCACATTCACTTTCCGCAAACCGGCATGGTCGGTGCCTACGGCGAGCAACTGCTCGACTGGCTGAACACCTACACCTTCCCGTGCGAAAGCCAGTTCGGCGACAAGGTCCACGCCGACGAAGTCGCTGACATTTTCGTCAAGGAGCTGCTGCGCAACGGCACCACCACCGCACTGGTGTTTGGCAGCGTGCACCCGCAATCGGTGAACTCGTTATTCGAAGCGGCCGAGAAGCTCGACCTGCGGATGATCGCCGGTAAGGTGATGATGGACCGCAACGCCCCGGACTACCTGACCGACACCGCCGAATCGAGCTATGTCGACAGCAAAGCGCTGATCGAGCGCTGGCATGGCAAGGGTCGTCTGCACTATGCGGTCACCCCGCGCTTCGCACCGACCAGCACCCCGGAACAGCTGACACTCGCCGGCCAACTGCTGACCGAGTATCCGGATCTGTACATGCAGACCCACATCAGCGAAAACCTCAAGGAAATCGAGTGGGTCAAGGAGCTGTTCCCGGAGCGCAAGGGCTACCTCGACGTTTACGATCACTACAAACTGCTCGGCGAGCGCTCGGTGTTCGCCCACGGCGTGCACCTGTGCGACGACGAATGCGCGCGACTGGCGGAAACCGGCTCGGCGATCTCGTTCTGCCCGACCTCGAACTTCTTCTTGGGTAGTGGCCTGTTCAACCTGCCGATGGCCGAGAAGCACAGGCTCAATGTCGGTCTGGGCACTGACGTTGGCGGCGGCACCAGTTTCTCGCTGCTGCAGACGCTGAACGAAGCGTACAAAGTGATGCAACTGCAAGGTGCGCGCCTGAGCCCGTTCAAGTCGCTGTACCTGGCGACCTTGGGTGGCGCGCGGGCGCTGCGTCTGGAAGACAAGATCGGCAACCTGCAACCGGGTTCCGACGCTGACTTCCTGGTGCTCGATTACAACGCCACGCCGCTGCTGAGCTACCGCTTGAAGCAGGCCAACAACATTGCCGAGACGTTGTTCGTGTTGATGACGCTGGGTGATGACCGCACGGTGCAGCAGACGTATGCAGCGGGTGCGCTGGTGCATCAGCGCTAATTTCCCCCGCCCCATGATCATTCCCACGCTCTGCGTGGGAATGCAGCCCGTGACGCTCCGCGTCACTGGACGCGGAGCGTCCCCAGAGGCATTCCCACGCAGAGCGTGGGAACGATCAGACAGGCACAAAAAATCCCCCGCAACTTTTCAGCTGCGGGGGATTTTTCTATTGGTCAGTCAGAGCTTGGCCGCAGGGCGCCCCGGCTTCTTGGTCTGCAACAAATGCGAGAACACCGCATGCAGATCATCCGACGCGCCTTCCTCGTCGAGGTTGAGCTTGCTGTCGATGTGATCCATGTGATGCATCATCAGATTCACCGCCAACTCACCGTCGCGCTTCTCGATCGCGTCGATCAACTGGGTGTGTTCGTCGTACGAGCAATGCGAGCGGTTGCCGCTTTCGTACTGGGCAATGATCAGCGACGTCTGCGAAACAAGGCTGCGCTGGAAGCTGATCAACGGGGCGTTCATCGCCGCTTCCGCCAGCTTCAGGTGGAATTCGCCCGACAGACGAATACCGGCGCCGCGATCGCCACGGGAGAAGCTGTCGCGCTCATCGTTGACCATCTGCCGCAGCTCGGCGATCTGCTCGGCGGTGGCGTGTTGCACCGCCAGCTCAGTGATCGCGCGTTCGACCAGGCGACGGGCAAGAAACACCTGACGGGCTTCTTCAACACTCGGGCTGGCAACTACGGCGCCACGGTTCGGCCGCAACAGCACCACGCCTTCATGGGCCAGACGCGAGAGCGCGCGGCGAATGATGGTGCGGCTGACCCCGAAGATTTCCCCCAGCGCTTCTTCGCTCAATTTGGTGCCGGGCGCCAGACGCTGTTCGAGGATGGCCTCGAAGATATGCGCGTAGACAATATCGTCCTGGGTTCCGCTGCGGCCGGCTTTGCCTGCTCGCGGTTGTTTCTTGAGGGGTTGCAACTGTTCGTTCATGGGCACTCGAGTCGGGAGAACTGCGGCGAATAGACCGTGACTGTAATACGGCACAGTAGGTCGCTGGCAAGTATCGCGTAAAAAACAGCGCGATTGTACACAATGGAAGGTGGCAACACGACTGTACGGCTGTTTGTGACTTCCGCTGTATTGCAACGATCCGTTACGTTTGAGTTTAGGCTTGATCACAGAATCCGCCGCCAGAACACCGCCTCCCCTGTAGGAGCTGCCGAAGGCTGCGATCTTTTGACTTTGATTTTAAGAAGCAAGATCAACAGATCGCAGCCTTCGGCAGCTCCTACAAGGGTTTGCGTCATGGCGGACATCTTCATTGGTATAAGGAACACCGCCGTCATGAACGACGCCACGCACACTCAACTGCGCCCACTGGCCGACACATCACCGTCGGCGATCGTCGCGGGATTCATCGCGATGATGACCGGCTACACCAGCTCGCTGGTGCTGATGTTCCAGGCCGGGCAAGCGGCCGGGCTGAGCAGCGGGCAGATTTCCTCGTGGATCTGGGCGATCTCGATCGGCATGGCGGTGTGCTCGATTGGTTTGTCGCTGCGTTATCGCACGCCCATCACCATCGCCTGGTCGACCCCCGGCGCAGCGTTGCTGATCACCAGCCTCGGCGGCGTGAGCTATGGCGAGGCCATCGGCGCCTACATCACCTGCGCCGTGCTGGTGACGATCTGCGGCCTGACCGGCAGCTTCGAACGCCTGGTGAAAAAGATCCCCGCTTCACTGGCGGCGGCATTGTTGGCAGGGATTCTGTTCAAGATCGGCAGTGAAATCTTCGTCGCCGCGCAGCACCGCACCGGGCTGGTGCTGGGGATGTTCTTCACCTATCTGCTGATCAAACGCCTGTCGCCGCGTTATGCCGTGCTCGCCGCGCTGCTGATCGGCACCGCGCTGTCAGGCTTTATGGGTCTGCTCGACTTCAGCGGTTTTCATCTGGAAGTGGCGACACCAGTGTGGACCACCCCGCACTTCTCGCTGGCGGCGACCATCAGCATCGGCATTCCGCTGTTCGTGGTCGCGATGACCTCGCAGAACATGCCCGGGATCGCCGTGCTGCGCGCCGATGGTTACAACGTGCCGGCCTCACCGCTGATCACCACCACCGGTATTGCCTCGCTGCTGCTGGCGCCATTCGGCTCCCACGGCATCAACCTCGCAGCGATCAGCGCGGCGATCTGCACCGGGCCGCACGCCCATGAAGATCGCAACAAGCGCTACACCGCTGCGGTCTGGTGCGGGATTTTCTACGGGATTGCCGGGGTGTTCGGCGCCACGTTGGCGGCGTTGTTTGCCGCGTTGCCGAAGGAACTGGTGCTGTCGATTGCGGCGCTGGCGCTGTTTGGTTCGATCATCAATGGTTTGAGCATTGCCATGACCGAGGTGAAGGAACGGGAGGCGGCGTTGATTACCTTTATGGTCACGGCGTCGGGGTTGACGTTGTTTTCCATTGGTTCGGCGTTTTGGGGGATTGTCGCGGGGGTTTTGACGCTGGTGATTCTGAATTGGCGTAAAGCTTAAGGTCAAAAGCCCCTCACCCTAGCCCTCTCCCCTGGGGAGAGGGGACTGACCGAGGTGTTTGGAAGACATACGCCGACGTGGGATACCGAGTCGAACTCAAATTTTGAAAAGCCCATAAATCGGCCCCCTCTCCTGGGGGAGAGGGCTGGGGTGAGGGGTAGATTCACCGCCAAACCAAAGCCGAACACCCAAACACCAGACGAAAAAAAACGGCGACCCTTAGGTCGCCGTTTCCCATGACATCAAGCTACCGGATTGATCGGCTTTTCCGGATACCAAACGTCCAGCAGCGGGCTGACTTCATACTTGGTCAGCTCGGAGCGGGTTTTCAGCCAGGCTTCAACGGCAGCGCGCTGCTCTTCGTTGACCGAGCCACGCTTCTGCAGGCAAACCAGACCGAAGTCGTCGCCGCCAACATAACCCAGACCATTGGCTTCCATGGCTTCTTTGATGAAGGCTTCGAGGAAAGCGTCAATGGCTTCTTCGGACAAGTCTTCTTTGAAGTCCAGGTTCAGCTCGAAACCCAGCTCTTGAAATTCATCAACGCACAGTTTTTTGCGCAGACGCTGGGAACGGTTAGTCGCCATTGGAACAATCCTCTTAAGTAAATACGGCGGGCACTTTACCAGTTTAAGCAATCGATTGCCCGACTCTCTGGACACAGCGACCGACCGCCTGTAAAAAAATAACGTATTGGCCTGCCCGGACAAGGCACAACCTGTTACAGGTTGGGGCATAATGCCGACACTTTCGTGACCACTGAGGACCTTTTCATCCATGTCCTCGTCTTTTTCCCCTCGGCTGTAGGGTTTTATTTCATATGATCAAATCGTTGCGTCCACTGTTTCTCGCCGGCCTTCTTCTGCCCCTGGCGCTGCCTGTTTCTGCTGCCACCATCAATACTTCCCTGACTCCCAACGTTGAAAAAGCCCTCAAGGCGAGCAAATTGCAGCCCAGCGCCCTGTCGCTGGTGATGGTGCCGCTCGACGGCCCGGGCACGCCGACCGTGTTCAACGCCGACGTGTCGGTCAACCCGGCCTCGACCATGAAACTGGTGACCACTTACGCGGCGCTGGAAATGCTCGGCCCCAACCATCAGTGGAAGACCGAGTTCTACACCGATGGCGACCTGAACGGAGGCATCCTCAACGGCAACCTTTACCTCAAGGGCGGCGGCGATCCAAAGCTGAACATGGAAAAGCTCTGGCTGCTGATGCGCGACCTGCGCGCCAACGGTGTGACGCAAATCACCGGTGATCTGATCCTCGACCGTAACTTCTTCGTGCAGCCAGTGCTGCCGGAATTCAACGATGACGGTAATGACGAGAACAAGCCGTTCCTGGTCAAACCCGACTCCTTGCTGGTCAACCTCAAGGCCCTGCGCTTTGTTGCCCGTAACGATAACGGCCGGGTGCTGATCTCGGTTGAGCCGCCGATTGCCAGCGTGCGTATCGAAAACACTGTCAAAGCGCTGCCTTCCAAACAATGCACCGGCGGCGTGCGCTACAACCCGGTGCCGCAGGCCGATGGCAGCGTGACCGTGACCGTGGCCGGTCAGTTGGGCGAAGGTTGCAGTTCGCAGACTTATCTGTCGCTGCTCGACCACGCGACCTACACCGCCGGCGCCGTGCGCGCGATCTGGAAAGAACTGGGTGGCAGCATTCAGGGTAAGGATCGTCTGGCCTCGACCCCGAGCAACGCGAAACTGCTGGCTCGTGCCTACTCCCCGGATCTGGCGGAAATCATCCGCGACATCAACAAATACAGTAACAACACCATGGCCCAGCAACTGTTCCTCAGCCTTGGGCAACGCTTCCGCAACGATGCCGACGGTGACGACGCCAAGGCAGCGCAGCGCGTAGTGCGTCAGTGGATGGCGAAGAAAGGCATCACTGCGCCACATCTGGTGATGGAGAACGGCTCCGGTTTGTCTCGCGCCGAACGTGTCAGCGCCCGTGAGATGGCGAGCATGCTGCAAGCGGCGTGGCACAGCCCGTATGCCGCGGAATACATCAGCTCGCTGCCGATCGCCGGTACCGACGGCACCATGCGTAAACGCCTGAAAACCACTGCGATGCGCGGTGAGGCTCACGTCAAGACCGGCACTCTGAACACCGTGCGCGCGATCGCCGGCTTCAGCCGTGATGTGAATGGCAACACCTGGGCAGTGGTGGCGATCCTCAATGACAAGGCACCGTTTGGGGCATCGTCGGTGCTCGATCAGGTACTGCTGGATCTGTACAAACAGCCGAAACTGGCGCAGACCGCTTCGGTCCTGTAACGCCGTTCAAGCAACACCACAAAACCCTGTGGGAGCTGGCTTGCCAGCGATTGCGGAATGTCAGCCACTGAATATGCTGACTGAAATGACGCTATCGCTGGCAAGCCAGCTCCCACAGGGGTTGCGGCGTATTGAAGTCAGCTCATCTGCTCGACGCGATCACGCCCGCGCTGCTTTGCCATATACACGCCCGAATCCGCCCTCAGCAACAGCGCATCCGCGCCCTCCCCCGGTCGCCAACTGGCGATACCAAAACTCGCGGTCACCACGCCAACCACATCCACCGGCGCACTGCGCAAACCCTGCCATAACTCGATCGCCAGCGTGTGCGCATGCTCGCCGTCGATGTCCGGGCACAGCACCATGAACTCTTCGCCGCCCAACCGACAAAACACATCGGTACGCCGCAGACGATGGCCGATGCGCTCGCACACCGCTTGCAGCACCCGGTCGCCCACAGCGTGGCCGTACTGATCGTTGATACGTTTGAAATGGTCGATGTCGAGCATGATCACCGACAACTCGCCGCCGCCGCGCTCGACCCGGGCCATTTCCGTGGTCAGGCGTTCCTGGAAGTAGCGGCGGTTATGGATGCCGGTCAACGAGTCGGTCACCGACAATGCGCGCAATTCTTCTTCCACGCGTTTCAGGTCGGAAATATCCGAGATATAGCCGTGCCAGAGTACGCCGCCGCCCGGCAGTTCTTCCGGCGTCGCCTCACCGCGCACCCAGCGCAGGCCGCGCTCGGGCAGTTGCACGCGATATTCCTCGCGCCACGGGCTGAGGCTGTCGGCCGAGGCGCGAATGGAAGAGCGCACACGAGTAACGTCCTGTGGATGAATGCGCGTGAAGATCGCCTCGGCGTTGAACAGCAGCACGTCCGGCTCCAGTTCGTAGATCTCGCGGATGCCGTCGCTGGCATAGATCACGCTGAAGCGCCCATCGAATTCCATCTTGAATTGATAAATGCCTCCGGGCACGTGCGCGCTGAGTTTCTTCAGCAACACATCCCGCGCCGCCAGCACCTCGTGCACGCGCTTGCGCTCGGTGATGTCGATGCAGATCGCTAGGTGTCCGACCCACAACCCCTGCTCATCCAGCACCGGCGTGGCGAGCATGTTCACCGGAATATGGCTGCCATCGCTGCGCACCAGCGTCCACTCGCGGGCCTCGTGTCCGCCGACCTCACCGCCCTCGACCAGCATCGCGTGGCAGGTCGGGATGCTTTTCCCGTAGCGCGCACTCAACTCGGCAGCGCGGGCCATCAGCTCACGGGGCAGGTGCAGGTTTTCCAGGGTCATGTGACCGACGACATCGGCGCTGCTGTAGCCGAGCATTTGTTCGGCACCGGGGTTGAAGGTGTTGATCACGCCGCGCAAGTCGGTGGCGATGATTGCCACCTGCGTCGCCGCATTGAGCACGCCGCGCAACTGACCGTGGGTGCCGCGCAATTCCTGTTCGCTGGCGTGCAGCTCCTGCGTGCGCAGTTCGACCATGCGCAAGGCGCGCTGACGCTGACTGACCAACACGTAGAGCAAGGCGCTGAGCAGCAAACTGAGCAAGCTGCCCAGAATGATCACGCTACCGACCGACGAATGATTGGCCTGCGCGAAGGCGTCGCTCGGCAGAATATCGACCTGATAGTCGTGATCGGCCATGCGCAGTAACCGCGTGGCCGACAGGTCGCTCGGCGCCGGCTCGTTGGTCGACTCGAACAACACTTCGTGCTGATCATGGGTCGACATGTCGAGAATGCGCACCGACAGATAGTCATGGAAGGCATCAGGCAGACCGTCGGCCAGCAACTGGCGCATGCTGATTACCGCCATCACGTAGCCAAAGGATTGGCGCTCGCCACTGTGGCTCACTGGCGCCACCAGCAGCACACCGCGCGCATAGGACGGCTCGATACTGACTAGGTGCATCGGTTGCGACACCGCCAGCCCGCCGCGTTTGTCGGCACGTTGCAGGGTGTCCCGGCGCAAGGGTTGCGCCAGCAGGTCATAGCCTAACGGTGAGCCGAGCCGACTTTGCGTCTGGCTATAGAGCACCGGCACGTATTCATCGCGCACGCCAGCCAGTTGCAGCTCGCCCTGAGCACTCAATTCTCGGAGGGAAAAGTTGGTCAGACCTTCATCACGCACCCGCTGCTCGAATGCGGCGCGCTCGGCTCCATTGACCTTGAGGGCAAACGAATAGGCCTGGGTACGCATCAATAAGGGTTGGGTGTAACCGTCGAATTCGGCGCGAGACACCGATTCAGAGTTGGCGAAGAAGCGGCGCAGGCCGTCTAGGCGTTGTTCCTGATCCTGAAAGCGTTCTTCGATGCGGGTGTAACGTTCGTTGGCCAGCAATTGGAAACGCTGACGGGTTTGTTGCTGGAACTGATTGAGAGTGGCCCAGGCGAGCAGCCCCGTGAGAATCCCGCCGGCGAGCAATACCAGCAGCGCGACCAGCCAGGCCGAGACGTCTTCACTGATGAAACCCAGAATCTTTGGGCGCACGGGGTGCAACGACATAAAGACAACTCACACTACGCCAGCATTTACGGGAAAACCCCATTGACCGTGTGTGAGTTATAGCTATTAGCCACTAATTTAGCTAGCGCGGGCAGATCCACGGAGCCTTTAAAAATCAAGGCTCTGTGGATCCAATTGCGCAAAGCGTCAACGAGCCGTGATTTTCCAGGCGCGGTGGATCTTGGTGTTACGGGCGAAATCCGGATCAATGGTCTGCGCGCTGATTTCCTCGACCGCGTAACGCTCGGCGAGGTTTTCTTCCAACTGGAACTTGCGGAAGTTGTTGGAGAAATACAGCACGCCACCGGTTGCCAGACGGGCCATGGCCAGGTCGATCAACTGTACCTGGTCACGCTGCACATCGAAGATGCCTTCCATGCGCTTGGAGTTGGAGAAGGTCGGCGGATCGATGAAGATCAGGTCGTACTCGTCACGGCTGCTTTCCAGCCACGCCATCACATCGCCCTGCTCCAGACGGTTCTTGTCGGAGTAACCGTTCAGCGACAGGTTACGGCGTGCCCAGTCGAGGTAGGTTTTCGACAGGTCGACGCTGGTGGTGCTGCGCGCGCCGCCCTTGGCCGCGTGCACGCTGGCGGTCGCGGTGTAGCAGAACAGATTGAGGAAGCGCTTGCCGGCGGCCTCTTTCTGAATGCGCATGCGCATCGGGCGGTGGTCGAGGAACAGACCCGTGTCGAGGTAGTCGGTGAGGTTGACCAGCAACTTCACGCCGCCCTCGCTGACTTCATTGAACTTGCCCTGTGCAGCCTGACGCTCGTACTGCTTGGTGCCGCTCTGGCGTTCGCGGCGTTTGACCACCACGCGGCTCTTGTCGACGTTCAGCGCCTGCGGAATGGCGGCCAAGGCGTCGAACATGCGCGCCGAGGCTTTTTCCGGATCGATGGACTTCGGTGCGGCGTATTCCTGGACGTGCACCCAATCGTGGTACAGGTCGATGGCCATCGCGTACTCAGGCATGTCGGCATCGTAGACGCGGTAGCAATCGATGCCTTCGCGCTTGACCCACTTGCCCATGGCCTTGAGGTTCTTTTGCAGGCGGTTCGCAAACATCTGCCCGCCTTCGCTCAAGCGCGGTTGCTCGATCACCGGTGCCGGAGCTGGCGTTGGCTTGATCGGGTTGCCGTTCTTGTTGAACTTGCGTTCTTGCGGCTCGTCCGGGGTCTGATCGTAAGCCGCTTGCTCACGCTCGGCCTGACGCTGTTCCGGGGTACGACGCTCGCCGGTGACGAACTGATCCGGCAGCACTTTGATCAACAGCAGTTTGCACGGCAGCGCGCCGTTCCAGAACGAATACTGTTTGTGGCTGCGGATGCCCATGCGCTTGCCCAGATCCGGCGCGCCGGTGAACACCGCCGCTTCCCAGTTCAGGCAGGCCTGACGCAGGCGCTCGCCGAGGTTCTGGTAGAGATACAGCAGGCTGGCTTCGTCGCCGAGACGCTCGCCGTACGGTGGGTTGCAGATGACCAGACCTTTCTGGTTCTGATCCGGACGCGGCTCGAAGGTCGCGACTTCGCCCTGGTAGATCTTGATCCACTCGCTCAGGCCAGCACGCTCAACGTTGTTGCGGCCTGGCTGAATCAGACGTGGGTCAGCTTCATAACCACGAATCCACAGCGGTGGCTTGGCCAGACCGGCAGCGGCACGCTCAACGGCTTCTTCATGGAGTTTTTTCCACAGCGCCGGCACATGACCGAGCCATGCGGTGAAGCCCCACTGCTCACGGCGCAGGTTCGGCGCCATATCAGCGGCGATCATGCCGGCTTCGACGAGGAACGTACCGACACCGCACATCGGGTCAGCCAGCGCGCCGCCTTCAGCGGCAATGCGCGGCCAGCCGGAACGGATCAGGATCGCCGCCGCGAGGTTTTCCTTCAGCGGTGCAGCGCCCTGCTGCAAGCGATAGCCGCGCTGGTGCAGGCTGTGGCCGGACAGGTCGAGGGAGAGAATCGCTTCGCCGCGATCCAGACGCAGGTGAATGCGCAGGTCCGGGTTGAGCTTATCGATCGACGGACGGTCGCCCTGCGGCGTGCGCAGTTTGTCGACGATGGCGTCTTTGACTTTCAGGGCACCGAAGTGGGTGTTGTCGATGCCTGAGCCGTGGCCGCTGAATTCAACGGCCAGGGTGCCGTCGCTGAGCATGTGATCCTGCCACTCGATGTCGAGCACACCGTGGTAGAGGTCTTCAGCGTCTTTCATCGGGAAACGCTTGAGTACCAGCAACACGCGGTTGGCCAGACGCGACCAGAGGCACAGGCGATAAGCGGTTTCCATGGTCGCCATGCCACGCACGGCGGAAGTGTGCTCGCGCGCTTCTTCAAGGCCAAGCCCGACGGCTTCCTCGATGAGCAGGCCTTCAAGACCTTTAGGGCAAGTGAGGAAGAGTTCGAAACGGTCGGACATGGTATTTCCAGAGCCTTTGGCTAGTGAATCGGCAACGCATTGCCGATCCGGTTTTCAATCAGGCGCTTTTCTAAAAGAACGCCCGCGTGGCACGAAGGTGTGCCATTCCATCCCCGCTGCTCGGGTTAAAAGAGCTTAGATGCCGGGACAGATAAAAAAGTTGATGAAACAAAAAGTCTTAAAGCGACCCTTCGTCGCTTTATACCCCAGCGCAAACGTGGGTCATTCTCACTAAAGAATTAACCCCATCATCCAGCGCGGGGCCGATCATACCGGGGTTTGCTGAAAAACCGTGCATGAAACCCGTCGTTACTTATGGCTGTAGCACCAATTTCGTTACGTCCTTATGACAAAACGATCATTCCCTCGGTGTGACTCATTGGTTAGAACTGAACACAGGTTGACGTCGCAACGGCGTCAACACCTTGGCTCGCCACGCCGGCAGCGAGCCGCACCATGGCAGGTTTTTTCTGCCAGACCTCGGTTGAGGTCAACGCGATACAAAACAGTCAACAAGTGAGGGAAACACCCTATGAGAAGACTTAAGCGTGATCCGTTGGAAAGAGCATTTTTGCGCGGATATCAATATGGCGTTGGTGGCAAATCCCGTGAGCTTTGCCCATTTACTCTACCGTCGGTACGCCAAGCCTGGATTAACGGCTGGCGAGAAGGACGCGGCGACAACTGGGACGGTATGACCGGCACTGCGGGAATCCACAGACTCAACGAACTTCACGCCGTCGGCTGACACAGGGCATTAATTCCGACACGACAATCTGAATTTGTAACGACTTACCATGCACGTCCTTCCCGGACGGCGGGCTGCGGCCCAGGGGCTCCTTCGAGGAGCCCTTTTTTATGCCTGTCTGGCTGACACACATCTCGTGTAGGAGCTGCCGAAGGCTCGGGCCGCGTTCGGACGATCTTTTGATCTTGATCTTAAAAACAGGATCAAGAGATCGCAGCCTGCGGCAGCTCCTACATTGACCGGGTCAGCCTGGGTTATGTGCGCAGGGCGGCGATCGCGTCTACCGATTCGCGAATCAGCGCCGGGCCTTTATAGATGAAGCCGGAGTAGATCTGCACCAGGCTCGCACCGGCCAGAATCTTCTCCGCCGCATGCTTGCCTTCAGTAATCCCGCCCGCCGCAATGATCGGCAAACGCCCAGCCAGTTCACCGGCCAGCACCTTCACAGTATTCGTGCTCTTCTCCCGCACCGGCGCGCCCGACAGACCGCCCGCCTCGTCGCCATGCTCCATGCCTTCAACGCCAACACGGCTCAGGGTGGTGTTGGTCGCGATCACTGCGTCCATGCCGGTTTCGATCAGCGCTTGAGCAACCTGCGCGGTTTCTTCATCGGTCATGTCCGGCGCGATCTTGATCGCCAGCGGCACATGCTTGCCATGACGCAGGGCCAGTTCAGCGCGACGCGTGGCCAGATCGGCGAGCAATTGCTTGAGCGAATCGCCGAACTGCAAGCTGCGCAGGCCAGGGGTGTTCGGCGAGCTGACGTTGACTGTCACGTAGCTGGCGTGAGCGTAAACCTTGTCCAGGCAGATCAGGTAATCATCGACCGCACGCTCGACCGGGGTATCGAAGTTCTTGCCGATATTGATGCCCAGCACGCCTTTGTACTTAGCCGCCGCCACACGCGCCAACAGGTTATCGACACCGAGGTTGTTGAAACCCATGCGGTTGATGATCGCCTCGGCTTCCGGCAATCGGAAGATCCGTGGTTTCGGGTTGCCCGGCTGCGGGCGTGGGGTCACGGTGCCGATTTCAACAAAACCGAAACCCAGTTGCGCGAAGCCATCGATGGCCGCGCCGTTCTTGTCCAGACCGGCCGCCAGACCCACCGGGTTCGGAAACTCCAGGCCCATGACCGTCACCGGTTTCTTCGCCGGCGCCTTGCACAGCAAGCCGTTTAAGCCCAAACGCCCACCCGCGCCGATCAGATCCAGCGACAGATCGTGGGAGGTTTCCGGGGAAAGTTTGAACAACAGCTGACGGGCCAGGGAATACATGGGCGGCGATGACTCGGGCGGCGAAAAGAGGCGGCGATTATAGCCGGGCATCGACCTGCGGCGCGAGGCGCACGCGCAAATCACTGGCACTGGCATATGCCTTGCACCCTCCAGGCTATCAGTGCGCAGGCCAATGACGGCAGGCGGGCAAGGACAATGGCGTCGTCCCGGGTTTTGCCTGCGCAAAGTCCGCGGCGGCGCTTTTTTTTTCGAGGTACGTTGGATGAATGAACCTTCGGTAGGGCCACTGGCCTGGGTCAATGGCAGCGATGCCCCGGAAAAAAGCGCGATCAACCTCGGCTTCATGGCCCTGAGCGATTGCGCGTCGGTGGTGGTCGCAGCCACACAGGGCTTCGCCCAGCCTTACGGATTGACGCTGAACCTCAAGCGCCAGACATCCTGGGCCAATTTGCGCGACAAACTGGTCAGCGGTGAACTGGACGCCGCGCACAGTCTGTATGGGCTGATCTACGCAGTGCACCTGGGCATCGGCGGTATCGCCCCGACCGATATGGCCGTGTTGATGGGCCTGAATCAGAACGGCCAGAGCCTCAACCTCTCCCACGGTCTGCAAAACCTTGGCGTGAGCAGTCCTGAAGCGCTGGACCGCCACGTGCACCAAAGCCGCGCAAAACTGACTTTCGCGCAGACCTTCCCCACGGGCACGCACGCGATGTGGCTGTATTACTGGCTGGCGAGTCAGGGCATTCATCCACTTCAGGATGTCGACAGCGTGGTGGTGCCGCCGCCACAAATGGTCGCGCACCTGCAAGCCGGGCGTATCGACGGTTTTTGTGTCGGCGAGCCTTGGGCGGCCAGCGCGGTGCAGCAGGATCTTGGTTTCACCCTGGCCACCAGCCAGACCATCTGGCCCGATCACCCGGAAAAAGTCCTTGGCTGCACTCGCGAATTTGTCGAGCAATACCCGAACACCGCACGAGCGCTGGTGATGGCGATCCTTGAAGCCAGCCGCTTCATCGAAGAAAGCCCGGAAAACCGCCGCAGCACCGCGCAGTTGCTTAGCGCGCCGGAATATCTCGATGCGCCAGTGGCGTGCATCGAACCGCGTTTTCTCGGTGACTATGCCGATGGCCTCGGCAATCGCTGGCAGGATCCGCACGCGCTGCGCTTTCACGGTAACGGCGAAGTGAATCTGCCGTATCTGTCGGACGGCATGTGGTTCATGACCCAGTTCCGCCGCTGGGGCTTGCTGCGTGAGGATCCGGATTACCTCGCCGTCGCCCGCCAGGTTCAGCGGCTGGACGTCTACCGCGACGCCGCCACCGCTGTCAGCGTCGCCGCATGGGGCACCGACATGCGCAGCAGTCAGTTGCTCGACGGCAAGGTCTGGGACGGCAGTGACCCGGCCGCTTACGCGCGCAGTTTCAAGTTGCACGCGTTGAACGACGACGCCCCCCTTCTCGCCCGCCGCTGACAGGAGACCGCGAACATGTTGCGCATTCTGTTGATCAACGACACAGCGAAAAAAGTCGGTCGCCTGAAAGCTGCGTTGACCGAGGCCGGTTTCGAGGTGATCGACGAGTCCGGCCTGACCATCGACCTGCCCGCGCGCGTCGAAACGGTGCGCCCTGACGTGATCCTGATCGATACCGAGTCACCGAGCCGCGATGTCATGGAGCAAGTGGTGCTGGTCAGCCGCGACCAACCACGGCCGATCGTGATGTTTACCGACGAGCATGATCCGGGGGTGATGCGCCAGGCGATCAAGTCAGGGGTCAGTGCGTACATCGTCGAAGGCATTCACGCACAACGTTTACAGCCGATTCTCGATGTGGCGATGGCGCGTTTCGAGAGTGATCAGGCGTTGCGTGCGCAGCTGCAGGCGCGTGATCAGCAACTGGCTGAACGTAAGCGTATTGAGCTGGCCAAGGGGTTGTTGATGAGGATGAAGGAGTGCAATGAGGAAGAGGCGTACACCCTGATGCGGCGCCAGGCCATGAGCCGCCAGCAGAAGCTGATTCAGGTGGCGGAGCAGATTATTGCGATGAGTGAGTTATTGGGCTGAGGTGTTCTGACAGCTTAAGAGCCCCTCACCCTAGCCCTCTCCCAGAGGGAGAGGGGACCGATTGGGGGATGCTCACGAAGTACACCGACCTGTGATTTCTGCTGTGAATCCATAATCGACTCGGTCTTTCAGGTCGCTGAATTCGTTGGAACAACATGGTCAGTCCCCTCTCCCTCTGGGCGGTCCGACGTTTCGGGAGGGTTAGGGTGAGGGGCTTTTGA
Source organism: Pseudomonas sp. B21-041 (assembly GCF_024748675.1). NCBI lineage: Bacteria > Pseudomonadati > Pseudomonadota > Gammaproteobacteria > Pseudomonadales > Pseudomonadaceae > Pseudomonas > Pseudomonas sp. B21-041. The sequence goes on along the minus strand of NZ_CP087175.1, from coordinate 2,064,006 downwards.
TTTTCCGGCTGTTGGCACAAATCTCGCTAAGTAAAACGCACAGGTAACCAACGGCGGTTGCCCCACCTACGACAAAGACGTCGCTCACCCGTTCGCCCAACCGGCGCATCAGGTAGCGGCGTTTTTGCGTTTTGGCCCCACAGCCCGGGGCCGGTGGTGCGGCCGTGGCGGCGCCCCACCTGCTGTTGCATGACTCCTTTCGAGACTCTTTTCAGCTGAGGTGCGCGATGAATTCAAGCTTCTGGAAATCCGGCCACACCCCGACATTGTTCGCAGCCTTCCTGTATTTCGACCTGAGCTTCATGGTCTGGTACCTGCTCGGCCCGCTGGCGGTGCAGATTGCCGCCGACCTGCAGCTAACCACGCAACAACGCGGTCTCGTCGTCGCCACGCCGATCCTCGCCGGCGCGGTGCTGCGTTTTGTGATGGGCATGCTCGCCGATCGGCTGTCGCCGAAAACCGCCGGCCTGATTGGCCAGGTCATCGTCATCTGTGCGCTGTTCGGCGCCTGGAAACTCGGCATCCACAGTTATGAACAGGCGCTGATACTCGGCCTGTTTCTCGGCATGGCCGGCGCGTCGTTTGCTGTTGCACTGCCGCTGGCGTCGCAGTGGTACCCGCCGCAGCATCAGGGCAAAGCCATGGGCATTGCCGGTGCGGGCAACTCCGGCACGGTGTTCGCCGCGCTGCTCGCGCCGGTGCTCGCCGCCGCGTTCGGCTGGAGCAATGTCTTCGGTTTCGCCCTGATCCCGCTGATTCTGACCCTGGTGCTGTTCGCCTGGCTGGCAAAAAACGCCCCTGAGCGGCCGAAAGCCAAAGCCATGGCTGACTACTTCAAAGCCCTGGGCGACCGTGACAGTTGGTGGTTCATGTTTTTTTACAGCGTGACCTTCGGCGGCTTTATCGGCCTGGCCAGCGCCCTGCCCGGCTACTTCAACGATCAGTACGGTTTGAGCCCGGTGACCGCAGGCTACTACACCGCAGCCTGCGTGTTCGGCGGCAGTTTGATGCGGCCATTGGGTGGCGCCCTGGCTGACCGTTTCGGTGGCATCCGCACCTTGCTGGCGATGTACACCGTCGCTGCCGTCTGCATCGCGGCCGTCGGTTTCAACCTGCCAAGTTCCTACGCCGCGCTGGCACTTTTCGTCTGCACCATGCTCGGTCTGGGCGCCGGCAACGGCGCCGTTTTCCAACTGGTACCGCAGCGTTTTCGTCTGGAGATCGGCGTGATGACCGGGCTGATCGGCATGGCCGGCGGCATCGGCGGTTTTGCCTTGGCCGCCGGTATGGGCGCGATCAAGCAGAGCACCGGCAGCTATCAGTTGGCGTTGTGGTTGTTCGCCAGCCTTGGCGTGCTGGCGTGGTTTGGCCTGCACGGCGTCAAGCGTCGCTGGAGAACCACCTGGGGTTCGGCGGCAGTGACGGCGGCGCGGGTCTGAACCTTCGATGGCCCTGCAACTGAGCTTTGCCGAAGCCAGCGCCACCGGCCCGCGCGCGGAGAATCAGGACGCTATGCGTCTGGTCACGCCCGCGCCGGCGCTGGCGGCGAGCAAGGGTTATCTGTTCGCTATCGCCGATGGCGTCAGCCAGTGTGCCGATGGCGGACTGGCCGCGCGTTCAACCTTGCAAGCCTTGGCGCTGGACTACTACGCCACACCGGAAACCTGGAGCGTGGCCCAGGCACTGGATCGCCTGCTGCTCGCGCAAAACCGCTGGTTGCAGGCCAACGGTGGTGGGCAACCGTTGCTCACCACAGTCAGCGCCTTGGTCATGCGTGGTCGGCGTTTCACCCTCGCCCACGTCGGCGATTGCCGGGTGTATCGCTGGCACGCCGACAGCTTGCAGCGAATCAGCGAAGACCACGTCTGGGATCAGCCGGGCATGCAGCATGTGCTCAAGCGTGCGCTAGGGCTGGATCAGCATCTGGTGCTGGACTTCCTTGATGGCGAACTGCGCGACGGCGAGTGCTTTGTTTTGCTCAGTGACGGTGTCTGGTCGACACTCGGCGATACCGCTATTGCGGCGATTCTGCGTGATCAACCAGATCTGCACAGTGCCGCGCAGACGCTGGTCAACGCCGCGCATCTGGCGGGGAGCCAGGACAATGCCAGTGCTTTGCTGGTGCGGGTGGATGCTTTGGGTGAGGCCAGTATCGGCGATGCGCTGATTCATCTGCAGCAATGGCCCCTGCCGCCACCGTTGAAACCCGGTCAGTCGTTCGAAGGCTGGCAAGTGCTGGACGTTGTCGCTCAGAGCCAGCAATCGCTGCTGTATCGGGTGATTGATGGACAAGGTCAGACGTGGCTTCTGAAAACCCTACCCACGCGTTCCGCCGATGATTCCTACGCCGGGCAAGCACTGTTGTCCGAGGAATGGTTTCTGAAACGCGTAGCCGGTCGCCACTTTCCTGAAGTCCATGCCTGCCAGCAGCGTCAGCATTTGTACTACGTGATGCGGGAATATTCCGGGGCGACGCTGGCGCAGCTGTTTCAACAGTCAGGCCCGTTGTCGTTGGCACAGTGGCAGGACATCGCCGAGCGCCTGTTGCGTGCGGTCGGGCTGCTGCATCGGCGGCAGATCCTGCACCGGGACATCAAACCGGAAAATCTGCACGTGGGCGACGACGGCGAATTGCGTCTGCTGGATTTTGGCCTGGCGTACTGCCCAGGCTTGTCCGAAGACGCGCCGTCAACGTTGCCGGGAACGCCCAGCTATATTGCCCCGGAAGCGTTTCGTGGGGATCCGCCGAATGTGCAGCAGGATTTGTATGCGGTCGGTGTGACCCTGTATTTCTTGCTCACCGGGCATTTTCCCTATGGCGAGATCGAAGCGTTTCAGCGGCCGCGATTTGCTGTGGCAGTGAGTGCCAGTCGATTTCGGCCGGATCTGCCGGAATGGCTGGCGCAGAGTCTGGAGCGCGGGGTGGCGGCTGATCCGCAGCAACGGTTTGAAACGGCTGAAGAGTGGTTGCTGGTGCTGGAGCAGGGCGAGCGGCGCAGTTTGAGTGTGCGGCCCAGACCATTATTGGAGCGTGAGCCGTTGAAGGTGTGGCGGACGATGGCGATCGTGGCTCTGCTGGGGAATCTGGTGCTGCTGGTTTTGTTGTTTCACGGCTGACACCGCATCGCCAGGCTCACTCCTACAATTTGAAATGCGTTCCCCTGTAGGAGTGAGCCTGCTCGCGATGACGTCAGCCCAATCACAACAATTCTGTCTGCCTGAATGCCCCACGAACGAGCAACCCGCGTCGATTCGGTGCAAAAAATCCCCGTCAATTACCGCTCCCGCCCAATAAACACGCCATTCCCCCACTTGGCACAACCACTGCATTAACCCAACCAACACACACATAAAGCCCAACCTTCAACGACGAAGGCTGCGCTTCCCGAGAGAACGGGACCAGGACAAAGGCGTCCTCGCTAGGCAACTAGCGGGACGCCTTTTTTTGTTTGCGCAAAATTTGTCGAGCAAGGCCTGACTGCCCACAAGAGGCCAGCCGCAGCTCCCGGAGAACCTGATGAAAAAACTCAAACTGGTGATGATCGGCAATGGCATGGCCGGGGTCCGCACCCTGGAAGAACTGCTCAAGCTGAGCAACGAGCTGTACGACATCACGGTCTTCGGCGCCGAACCGCACACCAACTACAACCGCATCCTGTTGTCGCCGGTGCTGGCCGGTGAGCAGACCTTCGAAGAGATCGTCCTCAACGACCTCGACTGGTACCTGGAAAACAACATCAAGTTGCTGCTCAACCGCAAAGTGGTGGAGATCGACCGGGTCAAACGCCGGGTGATCGCCGAGGACGGCACCGAAGCCGAATACGATCGCCTGCTGATCGCCACCGGCTCGACGCCGTTCATCCTGCCGATCCCCGGCAACACCTTGCACGGGGTGATCGGTTACCGCGACATCGCCGACACCCAAGCCATGATCGACACCGCCAAAACCCACAAACACGCGGTGGTCATCGGTGGTGGTCTGCTCGGTCTCGAAGCCGCCAATGGCCTGATGCTGCGCGGCATGCACGTCACCGTGGTGCACATCGGTGAGTGGTTACTGGAACGTCAACTCGACAAAACCAGCGGCCAACTGCTGCAAAACGCCCTTGAATCCCGTGGCCTGCACTTCCGTCTGTGCGAACAGACTCAGGCGCTGCACGACGCAGGCAATGGCCGGGTCGGCTCGGTGCAGTTCAAGAACGGCGACATCATCCCCGCCGATCTGGTGGTAATGGCTGCCGGTATTCGTCCCAACACAGAATTGGCGGAAAAGGCCGGCATCCCGTGCAATCGCGGGATTCTGGTCAACGACACGCTGCAAACCTACGACCCGCGCATTTATGCCATCGGCGAGTGCGCCAGCCACCGCGGCATTGCCTACGGTCTGGTCGCGCCGTTGTTCGAACAGGCCAAGGTCTGCGCCAACCACCTCGCACAACTGGGTTTCGCCCGTTATCAGGGTTCGGTGACCTCGACCAAATTGAAAGTCACCGGCATCGATCTGTTTTCTGCCGGCGATTTCATGGGCGGCGAAGGCACGGAAACCATCACCCTCTCCGACCCGATTGGCGGCGTGTACAAAAAACTGGTGATCAAGGATGACGTGCTAGTCGGCGCCTGTCTGTACGGCGATACGGCAGATGGCGGTTGGTATTTCCGGCAGATTCGTGAGAATCACGCCATCGGCGAGATCCGTGATCACCTGATGTTCGGAGAAAACGCACTCGGAGACGTAGGACATCAGGGCCAGGACAAAGCCATGGTCATGGCCGACAGCGCCGAAGTCTGCGGTTGCAACGGCGTGTGCAAAGGCACCATCGTCAAAGCCATTCAGGAACACGGCCTGTTCAGCGTCGACGAGGTGAAGAAACATACCAAAGCGGCCAGCTCCTGCGGCTCGTGCGCCGGGCTAGTCGAACAGATCCTGATCAACACCGTCGGCGGCGCGGCGGACGTCAAACCGAAAAGCGAAAAAGCCATCTGCGGTTGCAGCGATCTCAACCACGGCCAGATCCGCCAGGCTATTCGCGAACAGCATCTGCTGACCATCGCCGGGACCATGAGCTACCTCAATTGGCGCACGCCGAACGGCTGCGCCACCTGCCGCCCGGCCCTCAACTATTACCTGATTTCCACCTGGCCCGGCGAAGCCAAGGACGATCCGCAATCGCGCCTGATCAACGAGCGTGCACACGCCAACATCCAGAAGGACGGCACGTATTCGGTGGTACCACGGATGTGGGGCGGCGTGACCAATCCTTCGGAACTGCGGCGGATTGCCGACGTGGCCGACAAGTACAACGTGCCGATGGTCAAGGTCACCGGCGGTCAGCGCATCGACTTGCTCGGCATCAAGAAGCAGGACTTGCCCGGCGTCTGGAAAGACCTCGACATGCCGTCCGGGCATGCCTACGGCAAATCCATCCGTACCGTGAAGACCTGCGTCGGCAGCGAGTTCTGCCGCTTCGGCACGCAAAACTCGACACAACTGGGCATCGAGCTCGAGCACGATCTGTTCAACATGTGGTCGCCGCACAAAGTGAAACTCGCCGTCTCCGGTTGCCCACGCAACTGCTCGGAAGCGGGGATCAAAGACGTAGGAATTATCGGTGTCGACTCCGGTTGGGAGATGTACATCGGCGGTAACGGCGGAATCAAAACCGAGGTCGCTGAGTTTTTCGTCAAGCTGAAAACCGCCGAGGAAGTCCGCGAATACAACGGCGCGTTCCTGCAGCTCTACCGCGAAGAAGCCTTCTACCTCGAACGCACCGTGCACTACCTGCAACGGGTCGGCATGGAGCACATCAAGAAAGCCGTGCTCGAAGACCCCGAGCGTCGCAAGGCCCTGAACGAGCGCCTGCAATTCTCTCTGTCGTTCGAGCAAGACCCTTGGAAAGAGCGTCTGGCGCAGCCGCAACTGAAGAAAGAATTCGATGTGATCCCTGTGAAGAATCTGGAGGTGCCGGCATGAACTGGCTAGATATCTGCGCTCTCGACGAGATCAATGCCCTCGGTTCGCGAATCATTGCCGGGCCGAAAGGTGACATCGCGATTTTTCGTACAAGCGACGATGAGGTTTTCGCCCTCGACGACCGCTGCCCGCACAAGGGCGGGCCATTGTCGCAAGGTTTGATCTACGGCAAACGTGTGGCCTGCCCGCTGCACAACTGGCAAATCGACCTCGAATCTGGCGAAGCTCAGGCGCCGGATATCGGTTGCGCGCACCATCACCCGGCACGGGTCGAAAACGGTCGTGTGCAACTGGCCCTGCGGGACGCCATCTGATGAGCCGCCAGACGACCGCCTCGACCTGCTGTTATTGCGGGGTCGGCTGCGGCGTGCTGATCGAGCATGACGGCGAGCGCATCCTCGGCGTCAGCGGCGATCCGGCGCACCCGGCCAACTTCGGCAAACTGTGCAGCAAAGGCTCGACCCTGCACCTGACCGGCGACCTGGCAGCCCGCGCGCTGTACCCGGAACTGCGTCTGGGCAAAGGCCTGGCGCGCAGCCGAACGGATTGGGATACGGCACTGGAACACGCTGCCAACGTGTTCGCCGAGACCATTGCCGAGCACGGCCCGGACAGCGTGGCGTTCTATATCTCCGGGCAGTTGCTGACCGAGGACTATTACGCCTTCAACAAACTGGCGCGGGCGTTGGTCGGGACCAACAACATCGACAGCAATTCGCGCCTGTGCATGTCTTCAGCGGTGGTCGGCTACAAGCGCAGCCTCGGCGCCGACGCCCCGCCGTGCAGCTATGAGGATCTGGAACTCAGCGATTGCGTGATGATCGTCGGCAGTAACATGGCCTACGCCCATCCGGTACTTTTCCGTCGGCTGGAAGAGGCAAAATCCCGCCGCCCGCAGATGAAAGTCATCGTCATTGATCCACGGCGCACCGATACCTGCGATCTTGCCGATTTGCACTTGGCGATTCTGCCGGGCACAGATGTCGCTTTATTTCATGGGATTTTGCATCTGTTGTTGTGGGAAGACTGGATCGACCGTGACTTCATCAAGGCGCACACCGATGGCCTCGCCGACTTGAAAAATCTAGTCCGTGATTACACCCCGCAGATGGTTTCGCAACTGTGCGGGATCAGTGTCGAGCAATTGCAGCAATGCGCGGAATGGGTGGGCACCTCGCCGAGTTTTCTGTCGCTGTGGTGCATGGGCCTGAACCAGTCCACCGCTGGCAGCGCGAAGAACAGCGCGCTGATCAATCTGCATTTAGCCACCGGGCAAATCGGCCGTCCGGGTGCAGGACCTTTCTCCCTCACCGGTCAGCCGAATGCCATGGGCGGGCGCGAAACGGGCAGTTTGTCGAATCTGTTGCCGGGCCATCGAGACGCGGCCAACCCTGAACATCGCGCCGAAGTAGCGGCATATTGGGGCGTTGATCGGTTGCCGGAAAGTACCGGTCTCAGTGCCATCGAACTGTTCGAGCAAGTGCGCAACGGCAAGATCAAGGCGTTGTGGATTGCCTGCACCAACCCTGCACAATCGATGCCGGACCAACATGCTGTGCGAACAGCGCTTGAGACCTGCCCGTTTGTGGTTCTGCAAGAAGCCTTTCGCACCACCGAAACCGCTGCATTCGCCGATCTCCTGCTACCCGCCGCCAGTTGGGGCGAGAAAGAAGGCTCGGTGACCAATTCCGAGCGACGCATTTCCCACGTGCGTAAAGCCATCCTCCCACCGGGTGAGGCGCGGCCGGACTGGGAGATCACGGTAGATTTCGCACAACGTCTGGAGAAACGTCTGCGTCCCGCTGAGTCGAGCCTGTTTACGTTTAACCAACCTGCGCAGTTGTTCGATGAATTCAAAGGGCTGACGCGTGGACGGGATCTGGATATGTCCGGGATCAGCCACACGCTGATCGACGAGATCGGACCGCAGCAATGGCCCTTCCCTGTCGGAGCGCGGCAAGGAACGCCACGACTGTACGAGGACGGTATTTTTCCTACGGCCAACGGTCGGGCTCAGTTTATTGCCGATCCGTATCGCGCCGCCAAAGAGCAGCGCGATGCTCGCTTTCCACTGACGTTGATCACTGGCCGCTTGCGCGATCAATGGCACGGTATGAGCCGCACTGGCACGGCAGCGCAATTGTTCGGGCATGTCAGCGAAGCGGTGTTGAGCCTGCACCCGGACGAAATGCGCCGGCATCGTTTGCAGCCGGGCGATCTGGTCAACCTTAAAAGTCGTCGCGGCGCGGTAATCGTCGCGGTTGGCAGCGATGACAGCGTACGTCCGGGGCAAGCGTTTCTGCCGATGCACTGGGGCGACCGTTTTCTCAAGGGCGGTGTGAACAGCCTGACCCTGCCGGACTTTGATCCGCTGTCGAAGCAACCGGAACTCAAACACAGCGGTGTGCGCCTCGAGCCGGTCAATCTGCCGTGGCAACTTTTCGCACTGATCGAGGGTGATGTTCAACGGCATTTCGAGACGCTACGACCGCTCTGTGAGGCATTTTCCTACGTGAGTCTCAGCCTTGTCGGACGTGAACGATCGGCATTGCTGATACGCGCGGCCAGCAGCGAAGCTCCGAATGCGCAATTGCTCGGTGAAATCGACCAATGCCTGTCACTGATCGACGGCCCGGTATTGGCCTATGACGATCCTCGCCGCGCCATTGGCAAACGCGTGCGCATTGAAAACGGCCGGATCACTGCTATCCGGTTAGCCGGTGAAACCCTCGCTCAGCATTGGCTGCAAGGGTTGTGGCTGGAAGGCCGTGCGGATGAGCAACTGCGGCGCTGGCTATTGGCGCCAATGAGTGCGCCGCCGGGCAGTGTCGGGGCGCAAATGGCTGTGGATAAAACCCTGTGCAACTGCAAGAACGTCAGCCTCAACGCGGTCTGCGCCGGCATTCGCCAAGGCCTGGATCTGCAGGGCTTGAAAAACCAACTGGGCTGCGGCACGCAATGCGGATCGTGCGTCCCGGAAATAAAACGCTTACTGGCTGCCGACGTGCAGCCAGCCGCCGTCATCTGATGAGGAAAACACCATGAACGCAAAAGTCTGGCTGGTGGGTGCAGGTCCTGGTGATCCGGAACTGCTGACCCTCAAAGCGGTACGCGCCCTGCGCGAGGCCGATGTGGTGCTGATCGATGATCTGGTCAACGACGCGGTGCTGGAACACTGCCCTGACGCCCACATCATTGCAGTGGGTAAACGCGGCGGCTGCCGTTCGACACCGCAAGCGTTTATCCATCGGCTGATGCTGCGCTATGCCCGCCATGGCAAGTGTGTGGTGCGGCTCAAGGGCGGCGATCCGTGCATTTTCGGCCGAGGTGGCGAAGAGGCGCAGTGGCTGCGTGAAAGAGGCGTTGAGGTGGAACTGGTCAATGGCATTACCGCCGGGCTGGCCGGGGCGACGCAGTGCGATATTCCGCTGACGTTACGCGGTGTGGCGCGCGGGGTGACGCTGGTGACTGCACACACGCAGGACGACAGCCAGTTGAACTGGCAGGCGCTGGCACAGGGGGGGACGACGCTGGTGGTTTATATGGGCGTGGCCAAGCTGGGGGAGATTCGCGATCAACTGCTGGCAGGCGGGATGGCGGCGGATACGCCGGTGGCGATGATCGAGAATGCATCGTTGCCAGAGCAGCGCGAATGCCGGAGTGATCTGGCGAGTATGAGTGATGATGCGTGTGCGTTTGGATTGAAAAGCCCGGCGATTCTGGTGATCGGGGCGGTGGCGGCTGTTGTTGAAGATCAAAAGATCGCAGCCTGCGGCAGCTCCTACTTTGGATCTGCATTGGTCCTGTAGGAGCTGCCGAAGGCTGCGATCTTTTAAAGCTGCAAAGCCAAATCGCAGGCAAAGAAAAGCCCGGCCTAAGCCGGGCTTTTCTCAGAGCGGCAGCTAATTACTTAGCTTGAGCTTCAACCTGCGCTTCTACGCGACGGTTTACAGCGCGGCCAGCTTCAGTTTTGTTGTCAGCAACTGGGCGGGATTCGCCGTAGCCAACAGACTGAACGCGGGACGATTCAACACCGTACTGGTTGGTCAGAACTTGCTTAACGGCGTTTGCACGACGCTCGGACAGTTTCTGGTTGTAAGCGTCAGGACCGACGGAGTCAGTGTGACCTTCAACAGTAGTGGTGGTGGATGGGTACTGCTTCATGAAGTCAGCCAGGTTTTTGATGTCGCCGTAGCTGTTTGGCTTCACAACCGACTTGTCGAAGTCGAACTTAACGTCCAGCTCAACACGAACAACTTCAGCAACTGCTGGGCAGCCGTCAGCGTCAACAGTTACGTTGGCTGGGGTGTCCGGGCACTTGTCAACGTTGTCGCAAACGCCATCGTTGTCGCTGTCGGAGCAGACTTCAGCTGGTGCTGGAACTGGAGCAGCAGCAGGCTTGGAGCCGCCACCGAAGTTCACACCGATACCGACGCTAGGAGCCCACTCGGTGTCGCCCTGGTCGATGTTGTACTGAGCTTCAACGCCAGCACGGGCGTAGAAGTTCTCGGTGAAGTACAGCTTGGCACCGCCACCAACGTTAGCGAAGGTAGAACGGTTACGACCGTTCGAACCGTTCTGGTCGATGCTCTGGTCGGAGAAACCGGCCGAGACGTATGGACGCAGCATGTCGCCTGGGTTGTTGAAGTGGTACAGAGCGTCCAGAGCGGTGTTAGCGCCTTTTACGTTCTTGCCATCATCGGCACGTACGTTGTGCACTTCGTCGTAGCCCAGACGCAGTTCAACGTCGTCGGTCAGGAAGTAACCGATCGAGCCGCCGAACAGGTTGCCGTTGTTCTTGAAGTTACGAGCGCTGTCGAATTGTTCTTTCTTTGCGAAGCCTTCGATTTCAACTGCGCCTTGGCCTTGTGCCAGAGCGCCGAACGAAGTGGCGGCAATCAGAGAACCAATGGCCAAGCCCAAGGTGTTTTTCAGTTTCATCCGTTAAATCCCCATCTGGTGATTGTGAAGCAGTCCCGCAAACCGGGGGACAACTCGGCGGCAAGTCTATCAGAACTTGCCTACACGTAAGAGATATTTGCGCTGAACTAAGTTTCAGCAATGCCTGCAAATTTCTCACGCAATTTATCTAGAGCACGTTTGTAACGCATTTTTGTCGCACTCAAACCCATGTGCATGATGTCTGCGATCTCCTGAAATTCCAGCTCTGCGACAAATCGAAGCACCAGAATTTCGCGGTCAATCGGGTTCACATACACCAGCCAGCGATCAAGCCCGCCCTTCTCCTCGGGTTTCGGCGCCTTTTCTTCGGACGCTTCCTCGAGGGGGTCAAGACTCAATGCGTCCATCAAGCGACGCTTTCGCCGTTCCTTCCGATACTGCGTAATACATTCGTTGTACGTGATGCTGTAGAGCCACGTTTTGAACTTCGATTTCCCCTCGAAGTTCTTCAGGCCATACAGCACCTTCAACATGACTTCCTGACAGACATCGTCTGCGTCGCGATCGTTCCCAAGATATCTCGCACAAACGTTAAATAATGTTCGCTGGTAACGCCGCATCAGTTCTTCATAGGCGCGCGTTACGTGAAAAAGCTCGGTATGCGAGCGCGCGACCAACTCCTCATCAGAGAGCTCGCGGGGGTCGTAGCGCGTGGATAGCGTTTGGGCTTTATTCAAAACAAGTCGTGCCGACAGTCAGGTCAATGTCCGCCGCAACCAGCATCAGCTGGCATTTTGCGGCGGCATACATTAGCAGGGTTTGCCGGATTAGCGGCTACTCACATGCTGTTCCAGCAGGATCCGATTGGAAAGAGAGACTAGCTCACCCTCATCGGTCAGCAATGTGGTTTTAACCGTGCCGATCTCCTCGATCTGGCCTTCGACCTCGCCAACACGCACTTGTTGCCCAACCTGATACAACTCACGCACATAGATTCCCGCAAGAATCTGACCGGCAATTTCCCGGCTTCCCAAACCCATGGCCAGCGCAACGGCCAGACCAACGGTAATCAAAACGATGACGATCACATGGTTCAGCAGGTCAGTCTTGACCTCAAGCTGACTGATCGCGACCGAGATGCTGATGATGATCACCAGCCCCTGAGCAATTCGCCCAAGCCCCGAAGCGTAGTCCAGGCCGACGCCTTCTGCCGCCCCGCGCACCAGCCCATTGGCCAGTTGCGCGAGCAAAACACCTACCAGCAACACCAGCGCCGCGCCGAATACTTTCGGCAAATAGAGCGCCAACATATCCAGCGTAGCCGAAACTCGCTCAAGGCCAAGGGATTCTGCTGCAGAAACCAGGAAAATCAGCAGAACGAACCAGTAAACGATTTTACCGATCAGGGTCGAGATCGGAACTTGCAACCCGGCGCGCGACATCAACTTGGTCAGCCCGGTGCCGCCCATCAGGCGATCAAGACCGAGCTTGGCGAGCAGTTTGGACAGCAGGGTATCGAGCAGCTTGGCCACGACGAAACCCAACAGCAGCACGACCAATGCGCCGAACAGGTTCGGGATGAAGTTGGCGACTTTGGTCCACAACGCAGTCATTGCAGTGACGAGGCTCTGAGTCCAGAGATCAAGTTCCATATTCAATCAGCCTTATCAGCAGTGCGAGCGGTAGGTTTACGAAGACGGGAAACCGGCGAGACATGCGCCGATCCATTATTCAGGGCGATCATCAGCGCGGGCAGCCAGCGGCCCAGCAGGCTGAACAGATCACCGGCGCCAACCTGGCGGTTGGCGGTTTTGAGTACGCGGCCCAGGCACGCATCGTCGTCGCGGCTGGACGGCGAAGCGTTGAGCATGTCGCGCAAAGACTGTTCAAACGGATCGTGCATACGCACCTCTCGTGATGTCTGTGAAAGACGCGGGCAGATTTGGTCGGGTCACATGCGCCATCTTCATACCCAGCGCAAACGACGGAATAACCACCACTGACCGAAGGCCAGGGTGAGCACCGTCAAACAGGCAATCAGGAAACCATAAGGGCTGCTGGAGAACGGAATTCCGCCGACGTTTATACCCAGCAGACCGGTGATAAAACTCATCGGCAAAAAGATGCAGGTGATGATCCCGAAGCGGTACATCGTGCGATTCATACGCTCGCTCAAGCGTCGGTCTTCAGCCTCAAGCACAAGCCCCACGCGCTCTCGGGTCAATTCGAGCTCTTCGAGATAGCGGGTCAGACTGTTGTTCAGTTCGTTCCAGTAATCGGCATCGTCATCGACAAACCAAGGCAGTTTTATCCGCGTCAGTTGTCCGAAAATATCCCGCTGCGGCGCGAGAAATCGCTTTAGTCCGGCCGCCCGGCGACGGATGTGCAAAATGGCGCCATGCTCGGGAGTATACCGTTCGTCGGCATCCATCTTTTCTTCTTCCTCATCGGCGATTTCCGAGAGGCAAGTGACCAGATCCTGCACCTTGTTGGTGAGGAACTGCGCCAGATAAAGGATCAGTTCGGAGGAGGTTTTCGGGCCGTTGCCGTCGGCCAATTGCGCCAGCAGCTCATCGGTGGCGCGCAACGGGCGCAAACGCAGTGAAATCACCCGTTGGGCAGAAGCGAAAATCCGCACCGAGACCATGTCTTCCGGCTCGGCGCCCGGATTCAGATTGACTCCGCGCAGAAACAGCAACAGTTCGGCATCCGGCAGCGGCAACAGGCGCGGCCGGGTGTTCTCTTCCAGCAGCAGATCGCAGGTGAATTCATTGAGCCCGCTGGATTTGCGCAGCCAGGTCTGGGTCTGCGGATGGCTGCGATCCCAATGCAGCCACAGGCTTTCATGGGCCTGCAGCTGCAAATCGTCGAGCTCAGTCCGGGCTATCGAACGCGCACCGCCTTTTCCGTCCAGCACCAGGGCATGCACCAGCCCCCACTGCGCGTTTTCTTCCTCGAACATCCGCATCCCTTTGTCGAAAAGCTTATTCAGGCATCTTCAGCGGACTCGGCGAGACGATCACGCCGTTGTTGTCCGCATAAATGTAGTGGCCCGGGTGGAACGTCACACCGGCGAAAGTCACCGGGACGTTGAGGTCGCCGATACCACGTTTTTCAGTTTTCATCGGATGGCTGGCCAGCGCCTGCACGCCCAGATCGGTCTGCGCGATGACGTCAACGTCACGGATGCAGCCGTAGATCACCAGCCCTTCCCAACCGTTTTTAGCGGCCTTTTCGGCGATCAGGTCCCCCAGCAATGCACGGCGCAGCGAACCGCCGCCATCGACGACCAGCACCTTGCCGTTACCCTTGAGTTCAGCCTGTTCCTTGACCAGCGAGTTGTCTTCGAAGCATTTGATGGTCACGATTTCGCCGCCGAACGAATCACGGCCGCCGAAATTGCTGAACATCGGTTCCAGCACCTGTACCAGCTCCGGATAGGCGTCGCACAGATCAGGCGTAAGGTAATGGTTCATCGAAAAACTCCTGTAAAAAGGAAAACGATCGAGGATGCTGCGTTCTGAAGAGACGAGTTTCGGAGGTCGCTGTTTACCTTAGTCCATCCCATGGTCGCTGAACGAACCTGAACAAACCCTGAAACGTAATAGCTAAACCGCCACCAAAAATGACCAGATCCGCACATTGCGTCATATCTTAGCCGCAAGCCAACCCGAACGAAATCCCTTCAAGGCCTTCGCACTCACACAGCAGCGGCCAGATCCGGCTTCTCGCCCAGCAATGGCGTGTGCTGATCGCTCAACCAACGCGCCACCAGTGGCCACACCTCGGTCTGCGCCGCTTTGCTCACCAACATCTCGACATGGCCGAAATTATCGTTGAAGCCCTGCTCGCGACCCAGATTGATGAACTGCTTGTGCTCGGAGCCGATCTGCTCGAACAATTTGCGACAGGCCCAGGCCGGATCCTGATGATCCCCTGCTGCGGTCACCGCCAGCACTGGCACTTGAACATCGGCCAGCCCCGCCCACCAATCCTTGTCCTTGTCGCCAAAACGACCGAACAAGCCGTACCAGCGCATGCTTTCCAGCGCCAGACCGATCGGCTCATCTTCCGGGCCACGTTTGAGACGCGAACCCGACAATTGCGCAAAACGCTTGAGGATAAAGCGCCCGCTCCACTCTACTGGCGGGATTTTCAGCGGCCAGTAGGTGCGGCTGACTTGGGTGCCAAAAAACGCTGCCGACGCTACCGCCGGCTCGCCCAGGTATTCGCCACCGAGCGCCGCCGCCAGGGTGATGCCGCCCAGCGAATGGCCAATCCAGTGCGGCACTTGTCCGCTCTGCTCACGCACGAACGCGGCAATCGCCGGCAGGTCGTAGCGGGCATAGTCGGCCACGCGATTGCGCCGGTATTCTTCGTTGCGCTGCGACAGGCCGTGGCCGCGCATCTCCGGAATCCACACGTCGAACCCCAGGCGCGTCAGATATGCGCCCAAGCCCAGGCCTTTGGGTGAGAACCAGAAGCGCCGATTGGAAAAACTGCCGTGCAGCAAAATCACCGGCACACCACGAGGCGTCGAGTCATCGGCCATACCCAAACGGGTCACAGCGATTTCCACGGACCAGTCGGGACTGTTACCGGGTTTCAAGCGATACACGTCTTCGCTCAGATCACCACGCCGTTCGGCGCTGATCAGGGCGACAGGAAATAAGTTGCTGCTGCTTTGCATAATGCTCTTGCACAAAAAAGGGCGGCATCCGGAGACCCCGCCCTGTTTGAATCATAAGGAACCGAACCGTGTAGGAGTGAGCCTGCTCGCGATGGCGGTGTGTCATTCGAATCGATGCTGACTGTCATGACGCTATCGCGAGCAGGCTCACTCCTACAGGGAGACGCGGCCCGTTCACATGTTGATCAAGCCGGGGCTTGGCCTTCGGCGAGGAAGAACCAGGTTTCCAGCACGGAGTCCGGGTTCAGCGACACGCTTTCGATGCCCTGCTCCATCAGCCACTTGGCCAGATCCGGGTGGTCCGAAGGACCCTGACCGCAGATACCGATGTACTTGCCGGCCTTGTTGCACGCGGCAATCGCGTTGGCCAACAGCTTCTTGACTGCCGGATTACGCTCGTCGAACAGGTGCGCGATGATACCGGAATCGCGGTCCAGACCCAGGGTCAGCTGAGTCAGGTCGTTGGAACCGATCGAGAAACCGTCGAAGAATTCGAGGAATTCTTCGGCCAGAATCGCGTTGGATGGCAGTTCGCACATCATGATCACGCGCAGACCGTTCTCGCCGCGCTTCAAGCCATTTTCGGCGAGCAGATCGACGACCTGGCTGGCTTCGCCGAGGGTACGGACGAACGGCACCATGATTTCGACGTTGGTCAGGCCCATCTCGTTGCGCACACGTTTCAGCGCGCGGCATTCGAGTTCGAAGCAGTCACGGAACGATTCGCTGATGTAACGCGAAGCGCCACGGAAGCCCAGCATCGGGTTTTCTTCTTCCGGCTCGTAGAGCTTGCCGCCGATCAGGTTGGCGTATTCGTTGGACTTGAAGTCCGACAGACGCACGATGACTTTCTTCGGTGCAAACGCAGCCGCGAGGGTGCTGATGCCTTCAACCAGTTTCTCGACGTAGAAGCCGACCGGATCGTCGTAACCGGCGATACGCTTGTCGACGCTGTCCTTGATTTCCTGCGGCAGACCGTCGTAGTTCAACAGCGCTTTCGGGTGGACGCCGATCATGCGGTTGATGATGAATTCCAGACGGGCCAAACCCACACCAGCGTTCGGCAGTTGCGCGAAGTCGAAGGCGCGGTCCGGGTTGCCGACGTTCATCATAATCTTGAACGGCAGCTCTGGCATGGCGTCGACGGAGTTCTTCTTGATGTCGAAGCCCAGTTCGCCTTCGAAGATGTAACCAGTGTCGCCTTCGGCGCAGGACACGGTCACGCCTTGGCCGTCCTTGAGCAGTTGGGTAGCGTTGCCGCAACCAACCACTGCCGGAATCCCCAACTCACGGGCGATGATCGCCGCGTGGCAGGTACGGCCGCCACGGTTGGTGACGATGGCGCTGGCGCGCTTCATCACCGGTTCCCAGTCCGGGTCGGTCATGTCGGAAACGAGCACGTCGCCCGGCTGGACTTTGTCCATCTCGGAGACGTCTTTGATGATGCGAACCTTACCGGCGCCGATGCGCTGGCCAATCGCACGACCTTCCACCAGCACGGTGCCGGTTTCTTTCAGCAGGTAACGTTCCATGACGTTGGCCTGGGTGCGGCTTTTCACGGTTTCCGGACGCGCCTGCACGATGTACAGCTTGCCGTCGTCACCGTCCTTGGCCCACTCGATGTCCATCGGGCAGCCGTAGTGCTTCTCGATGATCATCGCTTGCTTGGCCAGCTCGCTGACTTCAGCGTCGGACAGGCAGAACCGCGCACGATCAGCCTTGTCGACGTCGATGGTCTTGACCGAACGACCGGCCTTGGCCTCGTCGCCGTAGATCATCTTGATGGCTTTGCTGCCGAGGTTGCGACGCAGGATCGCCGGACGACCGGCCTCCAGCGTGCCCTTGTGTACGTAGAATTCGTCCGGGTTGACCGCGCCTTGTACGACGGTTTCGCCCAAGCCGTAAGCGCCGGTGATGAACACCACGTCACGGAAACCGGATTCGGTGTCGAGGGTGAACATCACGCCGGCAGTGCCGGTTTCCGAACGCACCATGCGCTGCACGCCAGCCGACAGGGCGACCAGTTTGTGGTCGAAGCCCTGGTGCACGCGGTAGGAAATTGCACGGTCGTTGAACAGCGAAGCGAACACCTCTTTGGCGGCGCGGATAACGTTTTCAACGCCACGGATGTTCAGGAAGGTTTCCTGCTGACCGGCGAACGAGGCGTCCGGCAGGTCTTCGGCGGTGGCGGAAGAACGCACGGCCACGGCCACGTCAGGGTTGCCGGCCGACAGCGCGGCAAACGCGGTGCGGATTTCGGCATTCAGTTTTTCGGGGAATTCGGCTTCCATGATCCATTGACGGATCTGTGCGCCGGTTTTGGCCAGGGCGTTGACGTCGTCGACGTCGAGCGCATCGAGGGCCGCGTGGATCTGGTCGTTGAGGCCGCTCAGTTCGAGGAAATCACGATAAGCCTGAGCCGTCGTGGCGAAGCCGCCGGGGACCGAAACACCGGCGCCTGCCAGGTTACTGATCATCTCGCCCAGGGATGCGTTCTTGCCCCCCACATGCTCAACATCGTGTTTGCCGAGCTTATCGAGGGAAACTACGTACTCTACCAAGGTGATCTCTCCACTAACTGTGTTGGAAAAGCTCAGAAACCGGCGGCCCGGGGGAGCCTTGGCCGGTTGTATGGCCTGGACCTGGAAAATAAGTGAGAATGCGGGCCAATGGCGGCCGGCAAATCGCGCCTATCATATCCAAGATTGATGACTAGCTTAAGGCCCAAGGTGCAAATGAAACGATCTGCTTTCTTCATCTCCGATGGCACCGGCATCACTGCCGAAACCCTGGGTCAAAGCCTTCTGGCGCAGTTCGAAAACATTACCTTCAGCAAATTCACGCGACCGTACATCGACAGCGTTGAGAAAGCGCGGGCCATGGTACAACAAATCAACAAAGCCGCTGAAACCGACGGCTTTCGCCCGATCATCTTCG
The DNA here is from genome assembly GCF_024748675.1 of Pseudomonas sp. B21-041. Lineage (NCBI taxonomy): Bacteria > Pseudomonadati > Pseudomonadota > Gammaproteobacteria > Pseudomonadales > Pseudomonadaceae > Pseudomonas > Pseudomonas sp. B21-041. The sequence continues at coordinate 2,045,506 of NZ_CP087175.1, read as the reverse complement.
ACACCATCGTCAATCAGGACATCCGTGAGATTCTCGCAACGTCCAATGGTTTCATGATCGACATTTTCTCGACCTTCCTTGCCCCGCTGGAGCAGGAACTGACCGAGCATTCCTCCTATACCGTGGGCAAGTCGCACTCGATCGGGCACAACTCCAATTACATGGAGCGTATCGAGGCGGTTAACTTTGCCCTCGACAACGACGACGGCGCGCGCACGCACTATTACGACAAAGCCGATTTGATACTAGTGGGCGTGTCGCGATGCGGCAAAACGCCGACGTGTCTGTACATGGCCATGCAGTTCGGCATTCGCGCGGCCAACTATCCGCTGACCGAAGACGACATGGAACGCCTGACCCTGCCGACGGCCCTGCGCGCTCATCAGCACAAGCTGTTCGGCCTGACCATCGACCCCGACCGCCTCACCGCGATTCGCAACGAGCGCAAGCCCAACAGCCGTTATTCGAGCTACGCCCAGTGCGAATTCGAAGTGCGTGAAGTAGAGAATCTGTTCCGCCGCGAGAACATCCCGCACATCAACTCCACGCATTTTTCGGTGGAAGAGATTTCGGCGAAGATTCTGGTCGAGAAAGGTGTGGAGCGGCGGTTCAAGTAGATTTGTGGTGTCTGGGCTGACGCTTTCGCGAGCAGGCTCGCTCCCACAGTTTGATCGCGTTTATCCCGTTGAAATGCGGTCGAATGTGGGAGCGAGCCTGCTCGCGAAGAACGATTACACGGTGTCTGTTAATGCCTTGGCCAGAGCTTCAAAACCTGCCAGCAACAAGCGATCATCCCCCACCGCATTACACACACTCACCCGAATAAATTGCGGCACCGCTGCATGCCCCACCGCAAACGCCTCAGCGGTGGCCACCAGATAGTTGTTCTCCTTCAACTCCGCCGCAATCTGTGACGCCCGCCACAGCTCAGGCACCTCCACCCAGAAGTGCGGACTGTAAGGGTGAGTCTTGTAGTTCAAACCCTGCAGAACAGGCGCCACCAAGGTCTTGCGCCGAGTGATCTCGCTGATCTGCTCGTCCAGTAAACGCTCGGCCATGCCGCTCTCAATCCACAGACTCGCGACTTCCATCGATAACGGATTGGCCATCCAGCATGTTGCGCGGATGGCGGCACTCAAACGCCCGATCAAGGCTTGCGGCGCATGCAGATAACCGACGCGCAGCCCCGCCGAAACAGCCTTGCTCAGGCTGCCGATCAACACCGATCGCTCCGGCGCAAAATAGCTCAGCGGTAACGGGCGTTGGCGATCCAGAACGGCATGGGCCTCGTCTTCGATAATCAGCAGATTGTGTTGACGACAGAGGTCGGCTATCGCCTCGCGCCGTGGGATCGACATTACAGCGGCCGTAGGATTCTGGATCGTCGGCGTGCAATACAGCGCTGAAACACGATGCTGACGACAAATGTCCTCCAGCGCCGACGGTAAAAGCCCTTCGTCATCCATTGCTGCGCCAATGAGTTTTATCCCGAGCTGGCGTGCGACGCCGATCAATCCCGGGTAGGACAAATGCTCGGTCACAACGGTGTCGCCGACCTTGAGCAAGCCCATCAACGTACACAGCAGACCATGCTGGCCACCGTTGACGCACAACACCTGATCGGCATGCGGGACATAAGCCGCATGCTGCAACCACACCGCCCCCGCCACACGATGCCGCGCCAACCCGGCTTCAGCGGTGTACCCGGTCAACTGTTGCAGCACCCGAGGATCGCTGGCCAGTTCCTGCAGACTCTGGCTCATGAACGCCGCTTCCTGTGCGGGAATCGGCTGATTGCGGCTCATATCGAAACAGGCTGACGGCTCATCGCTGACATTACGAAAGCCTTTGTCCTGCGGCCGTTCTATCCCGCGCTGACACACATAAGTGCCATCTCCGACGCGGGCGACGACCAACCCCACGCGCTCCAATTCGCCGTAGGCACGGCTGATCGTACCGATGGTCACTCCGAGACTGTCGGCCAACAACCGGTGCGGCGGCAGTTTGCTACCGGCATCGATAATGCCTTCATCGATGGCTTGCGCGACGGCATTCGCCAGGCGTTTGTACTTCACGCCCACGCCATTGGCGAGACCATCACGGAGGATTGACACCATGGCAATACTTACTTTGACAGTCATTCTTGCCCCGAATAGCGTGCTGAAAACAGGTTCAATCAGAAATAGACCGTTTTCGCGATCAGGTCAATTCCACCGTTCGGAGTACGCCACATGTCGACAGCCGTCAGCACACCGATGCACATCAGCAAACCCTGGCTCGCCGGATTGATCACCAGCACGCTGTTTCTCATCGTCTGTCTGAGTTGGGGCACGACGTGGCTGGGGATCAAGATTGCGGTGGAAAGCGTGCCGCCGCTGACGGCCGCCGGGCTGCGTTTTCTGATTGCTTTTCCGCTGTTCCTGAGCTTCGCGCTGTTGCGCAAGGAACCGCTGTTGTTTCCCCGACAAAGCCGCTGGTTCTTTGTGTTCGTCACGCTGTCGTATTTCAGCCTGCCTTACTACTTGCTCAACTATGGCGAGATGCACGTGTCGTCAGGCCTGACAGCGCTGCTGTTCAGTTGCATGCCGGTGTTTATCCTGTTGTTTTCCGGGTTGTTTCTGCGCGAGAAAATCTACCCCTCGCAGATGCTCGGCATCGCCATCGGCTTTGGCAGTCTGTTGATGATTATTCGCAGTCAGGGTCTGCATCTGGATCAGGCGGAGTGGCTTGGCGTGTTGGCGATTCTGTGCGCAGCGGTGATGCATGCGCTGTGCTACGTGGTGACGAAAAAACATGGCAGCGCGATCAGCGTGATCACCTACAACACGCTGCCGATCGGCATTGCCGGGGGGATGTTATTTATTGTCGGATTGAACATCGAAACACCGGTGTTTGCGCAGGTGACAGCACGTTCCTGGGGCGCCCTGCTGTATCTCGGGCTGGTGGCCTCGGTGGGCGGATTCATCGTTTACTTTTTACTGCTTAAACGCTTGAGCCCGATCATTCTGTCGTTCGTGTTTATCATTTTCCCGGTGTTCGCCGTGATCATCGGCGCCTGGTACGAGGGACAAACCCTGTCCGGGGAGCTGATGATCTATTCGGCGGTTTTGCTGAGCGGTTTTGCGCTCACCAAATTGCCTATCGAAAAGTGGCGCAAATCGTCCATGTAGGAGCTGCCGCAGGCTGCGATTTTTTGATCTTGTTTTTTTACAATCAAAGTCAAAAGATCGCAGCCTGCGGCAGCTCCTACATGGGTTGGTTTCATTCAGTGAGTTCGATCGTCAGATCACGAACAGGTCGACGAAACGGTTTACCGGAGTGGACTCCAGCTGCGTCTGGTCTTTGCACAACGCCAAGATCTCACCGCTACGCTGGCCGGTGAAACGTGTGGCCAGGTTGGCCTTGAACTTGTCTTCCAGCAATGGAATGCCCTCGACACGGCGGCGACGATGACCAATCGGGTATTCCACCACGACGTTTTCGGTGCTGCTGCCATCCTTGAAAAACACTTGTACGGCGTTGGCGATCGAACGTTTGTCGGCCTCGAGATACTCGCGGGTGAAACGTGGCTCTTCAACGATGACCATTTTTTCGCGCAGCACATCGATGATCGGGTGCGCCTTGTGGAAATCATCTTCGTACTGCTCGGCGACCAGATTGCCAAACGCCAGCGGCACGGCGGTCATGTACTGGATGCAGTGGTCGCGGTCGGCAGCGTTGGCCAGCGGCCCGACCTTGGAAATGATGCGAATCGCCGATTCGTGGGTGGTGATGACGATCCGGTCGATTTCATGCAGACGATTGCGCACTTGCGGATGCAACGTCACCGCCGCTTCACAGGCGGTTTGCGCGTGGAATTCGGCGGGGAAGCTGATCTTGAACAGCACGTTTTCCATCACGTAACTGCCGAACGAGCGCGAGAAACTGAAGGCGCGTTTATTCTCCAGTTTCAGCGCCAGATCGCTGTTGGTGTGGCTGAACAGCACGTCATAAAAGCCCCACTGCTTTGCCGTCAGAACCCCGGGAATGCCCATTTCGCCGCGCATGGCGATGTCGGCCAGGCGCACACCACGACTCGACGCATCCCCCGCTGCCCAGGATTTTCGTGAACCGGCATTCGGTGCATGGCGATAAGTGCGCAGCGCCTGACCATCGGCGAATGCATGGGACAACGCCGACAGCAATTGCTCGCGATTGGCACCCATGAGTTTGGCGGTAACGGCTGTGGAGGCGACTTTCACCAAGATGACGTGATCGAGTCCTACCCGGTTGAAGGAGTTTTCCAGGGCAATCACGCCTTGTATCTCGTGGGCCATGATCATTGCTTCCAGCACATCGCGAATCGTCAGCGGTGACTCACCGTTGGCCAGACGTTTTTGCGAGAGGTGATCAGCCACCGCAAGAATTCCGCCGAGATTGTCAGACGGATGCCCCCACTCGGCGGCGAGCCAGGTGTCGTTGTAGTCGAGCCAGCGGACGATGCAGCCGATGTCCCAGGCGGCCTTGACCGGGTCGAGGCGATAGGAGGTGCCGGGAACGCGTGCGCCGAACGGGACGACGGTGCCTTCGACGATCGGGCCCAGATGCTTGGTGCATTCGGGAAAGCGCAACGCCAGCAGGCCGCAGCCCAGCGTGTCCATAAGGCAGTTGCGGGCGGTGTCGAGGGCTTCGGCGGAGGTGACTTTGAAGGTGAGGACGTAATCGGCGATGTCCTGCAGGACATGATCGTAGTCGGGGCGGTTGTTCAGGTCGACGTTGGCGCTCATTGCGGTACTCCTGTGCGGGAATGATGAGTGGGTGCGGTCTTCCTCGGGGCTTGGCGGGTTTGGTCTGGTTGATTGCAGGTCTGGGGTGCCTGCTTGTTTTGGGTTTCTTCAGTGAGTGGCCCCTCACCCTAGCCCTCTCCCGAGGGAGAGGGAACCGATTGGGGGATGCTGTAGAGGTTCACCGACGTGAGCGATCTGCGCTGAATCCATAATCGACTCGATCTTTCAGGTCGATGTACAACCCCAGACACCTCGGTCGGCCCCCTCTCCCTCCGGGAGAGGGCTGGGGTGAGGGTAAAGCTCTTGGATCAGAACGAATCTCCGGGAATGCGCACGTAACCCTCCATCAGGACACGCGCGCTACGGCTCATGATGGCTTTTTTGACGATCCACTCGCCGTTTTCCAGACTGGCTTCGGCGCCAACGCGCAACGTCCCGGACGGATGCCCGAAGCGCACGGCATTACGTTCAACGCCACCGGCCGCGAGGTTTACCAGGGTGCCGGAGATTGCAGCAGCGGTGCCGATGGCCACCGCCGCAGTACCCATCATCGCGTGATGCAACTTGCCCATCGACAAGGCGCGCACCAGCAAATCCACATCACCGGCGCCAACCGCTTTACCACTCGACGCCACGTAATCAGCAGGCTTGGCGACAAACGCGACTTTCGGCGTGTGCTGACGTTTGGCCGCTTCATCGAGATTCGATATCAGACCCATGCGCAACGCGCCATAAGCCCGAATCGTCTCGAACATCTGCAGTGCTTGCGGATCGCTGTTGATCGCACCTTGCAACTCGGTCCCGGTGTAACCAATGTCTTCAGCATTGACGAAAATCGTCGGGATGCCAGCATTGATCATGGTCGCCTTGAACGTGCCAACACCCGGCACTTCCAGCTCATCGACCAGGTTGCCGGTAGGAAACATCGAGCCACCGCCACCCTCTTCTTCCGCCGCCGGATCCATGAATTCAACCTGCACTTCGGCCGCCGGAAAGGTCACGCCGTCGAGTTCGAAATCACCGGTTTCCTGCACTTCACCGTTGGTGATCGGCACATGGGCAATGATGGTCTTGCCGATGTTGGCCTGCCACACGCGCACCACCGCAACACCGTTGTGCGGAATGCGGCTGGCGTCGACCAGACCGTTGCTGATGGCGAACGAACCGACCGCTGCCGAGAGGTTGCCGCAATTGCCGCTCCAGTCCACGAACGGCTTGTCGATGGAGACCTGACCGAACAGGTAATCGACGTCGTGATCAGCCTTGATGCTTTTCGACAGGATCACGGTTTTGCTGGTGCTCGAAGTCGCGCCGCCCATGCCGTCGATTTGCTTGTCGTACGGGTCGGGGCTGCCGATCACGCGCAGCAGCAAAGCGTCGCGGGTCGGGCCGGGAATCTGTGCCGCTTCGGGCAAATCCTTGAGACTGAAAAACACGCCTTTGCTGGTGCCGCCGCGCATGTAGGTCGCAGGGATTTTGATTTGTGGTGCGTGAGCCATGGTGCTCCTTAACCACAGGCGTGAGACCCAAGCCTCACGCCTGCATCAGTAGATTTAAACGGCAACCGCCGACTCTTCGAGGAAGTCCTGAGCGAAGCGCTGCAACACGCCGCCAGCCTCATAGATCGACACTTCTTCAGCGGTATCCAGACGGCAGGTCACCGGCACGTCAACGCGCTCGCCGTTCTTGCGATGGATCACCAGCGTCAGGTCCGCACGCGGTTTGCGCTCGCCGACCACGTCGTAGGTTTCGCTGCCGTCGATGGCCAGGGTGTGACGGTCAGTACCCGGCTTGAACTCCAGCGGCAACACGCCCATGCCCACCAGGTTGGTGCGGTGAATGCGCTCGAAACCTTCTGCGGCAATCGCCTCGACACCGGCCAGACGCACGCCTTTCGCCGCCCAGTCGCGGGACGAACCCTGTCCGTAATCGGCGCCGGCAATGATGATCAGCGGCTGCTTGCGCTCCATGTAGGTTTCGATGGCTTCCCACATGCGCATGACCTTGCCTTCCGGCTCGACGCGCGCCAGCGAACCCTGTTTGACCTTGCCGTTTTCCACGACCATTTCATTGAACAGTTTCGGGTTGGCGAACGTCGCGCGCTGTGCGGTCAAGTGGTCGCCACGGTGGGTTGCGTACGAGTTGAAGTCCTCTTCCGGCAGGCCCATTTTCGCCAGGTATTCGCCGGCGGCGCTGTCGAGCATGATCGCGTTGGATGGCGACAGGTGATCGGTGGTGATGTTGTCCGGCAGCACCGCCAGCGGGCGCATGCCCTTAAGCGGACGTGCGCCGGCCAGCGCACCTTCCCAGTACGGTGGACGGCGAATGTAGGTGCTCATTTCGCGCCAGTCGTACAGCGGCGTGACTTTCGGGCCGGTGTCTTCGTGGACGGCAAACATCGGGATGTAGACCTGACGGAACTGCTCAGGCTTGACCGAAGATTTCACCACGGCGTCGATTTCTTCGTCGCTCGGCCAGATGTCCTTCAGGCGGATTTCCTTGCCGTCGATCACGCCCAAGACATCCTTCTCGATATCGAAACGGATGGTCCCGGCAATGGCGTAAGCCACCACCAGCGGCGGCGAAGCGAGGAACGCTTGCTTGGCGTACGGGTGGATGCGGCCGTCAAAATTGCGGTTGCCCGAGAGCACGGCGGTGGCATACAGATCACGGTCGATGATCTCTTGCTGGATCACTGGATCGAGCGCGCCGGACATGCCATTGCAGGTGGTGCAAGCGAAGGCGACGACGCCGAAACCGAGCTGCTCCAGTTCAGTGGTCAGCCCTGCTTCGTCGAGGTACAGCGCCACGGTTTTCGAACCCGGCGCCAGCGAGGATTTCACCCACGGCTTGCGGGTCAGGCCAAGCTTGTTGGCGTTGCGCGCCAGCAGTCCGGCGGCAATCACGTTGCGCGGGTTGCTGGTGTTGGTGCAACTGGTGATGGCGGCGATGATCACCGCGCCGTCGGGCATTTGCCCGGGCACGTCCTCCCACTGCCCGGAGATGCCTTTGGCCGCCAGATCCGCCACCGCAACGCGCGCGTGCGGATTGCTCGGACCGGCCATGTTGCGCACCACCGACGACAAATCGAAAGTCAGGCCGCGCTCGTATTGCGCGCCTTTCAGGCTGTCGGCCCACAGTCCGGTAAGCCTGGCGTATTGCTCGACCAACTGCACTTGCTGATCTTCGCGGCCAGTGAGTTTCAGGTAATCGATGGTTTGCTGGTCTATGTAGAACATCGCCGCCGTGGCGCCATATTCCGGGGCCATGTTGGAGATGGTTGCGCGATCGCCGAGGGTCAGCGCCGCCGCACCTTCGCCGAAGAACTCCAGCCAGGCGCCGACGACTTTCTGTTTGCGCAGGTATTCGGTCAGCGCCAGCACCATGTCGGTGGCGGTGATGCCCGGTTGCAGCTTGCCGGTCAGTTCGACGCCGACGCTTTCCGGCAGACGCATCCACGACGCGCGACCGAGCATCACGCTCTCGGCTTCGAGGCCGCCGACGCCGATGGCGATCACGCCCAAGGCATCGACATGCGGGGTGTGGCTGTCGGTACCGACACAGGTATCAGGGAACGCCACGCCTTCACGCACCTGGATCACTGGAGACATTTTCTCCAGGTTGATCTGGTGCATGATGCCGTTGCCCGGCGGGATCACATCAACGTTCTTGAAGGCTTTTTTGGTCCAGTTGATGAAGTGGAAACGGTCTTCGTTGCGACGGTCTTCTATAGCGCGGTTCTTCTCGAACGCCTGCTTGTCGAAACCGCCCGCCTCCACCGCCAGCGAGTGGTCGACGATCAATTGCGTCGGCACCACCGGGTTGACCTGCGCCGGGTCGCCGCCCTGCAAGGCGATCGCGTCGCGCAGGCCGGCGAGGTCGACCAGCGCGGTCTGGCCGAGAATGTCGTGGCAGACCACACGGGCCGGAAACCACGGGAAGTCGAGGTCGCGTTTGCGTTCGATCAGTTGCTTGAGGGAGTCGGTGAGCGTGGCCGGGTCGCAGCGACGCACGAGGTTTTCCGCCAGCACGCGGGAGGTGTACGGCAGGGTGTCGTAACTGCCGGGCTGAATCGCTTCGACCGCCGCACGAGCGTCGAAATAATCCAGAGGGCTGCCGGGCAGGGTTTTACGGAATTCTGTGTTCATCGGGTCAGGACTCGGGTCACGGTAGTTTCAAAGGGTGGGCAGACGCCAGACTCAAGATTCACACCGTCCCTTGTAGGAGTGAGCCTGCTCGCGATAGCGGTAGATCAGTCGACATCAATGTTGAATGTCAGTCCGTCATCGCGAGCAGGCTCACTCCTACAGGGTTTGCGGTGGCTTTCGGGATCGGGTCAGCTCACCATTTCAGCGACGTTCGATTGGCACGAACTTGCGCTGTTCAACGCCGACATACTCGGCGCTTGGACGGATGATGCGGTTGTTGGCACGCTGTTCGAACACGTGCGCGGCCCAGCCGGTCAGGCGCGAGCAGACGAAGATCGGCGTGAACAGCTTGGTCGGAATGCCCATGAAGTGGTACGCCGAGGCATGGTAGAAATCGGCGTTGGGGAACAGTTTTTTCTGCTCCCACATGGTCTTGTCGATGGCTTCGGAAACCGCGAACAACACCTTGTCGCCGACCTCGTCTGCGAGTTTTTTCGACCAGCCCTTGATCACCTCGTTGCGCGGATCGCTGTCCTTATAGATCGCGTGGCCGAAGCCCATGATCTTGTCCTTGCGCTCGAGCATGCCGAGAGTGCCCTTGATCGCCTCTTCCGGCGACGAGAAGCGCTCGATCATTTCCATCGCCGCTTCGTTGGCGCCACCGTGCAACGGGCCACGCAGCGAACCGATGGCCGCGGTTACGCAGGAATACAGATCGGACAGGGTCGAGGCGCAAACGCGCGCGGTGAAGGTCGAGGCGTTGAATTCGTGTTCGGCGTAGAGGATCAGCGAAACGTTCATCACTTTGACGTGCAGTTCGCTTGGCTTCTTGTCGTGCAGCAGGTGCAGGAAGTGACCGCCGATAGTCGGCTCGTCACTGACGCAGTTGATGCGTTTGCCGTCGTGGCTGAAGCGATACCAGTAGCACATGATCGCCGGGAACGCGGCCAGCAAGCGGTCAGTCTTGTCGCGCTGCTCGGAGAAGTCTTGCTCCGGCTCGAGGTTGCCAAGGAACGAGCAACCGGTGCGCATCACGTCCATCGGGTGGGCGTCGGCGGGGATGCGTTCAAGCACTTCTTTCAGCGCTTGCGGCAGGTCGCGCAGCTTGCTCAGTTTGCCTTGGTATTCGTCGAGTTGCGCCTTCGTCGGCAGCTCGCCGTAGAGCAGCAGGTACGCGACTTCTTCAAATTGCGCATCGGCAGCGAGTTCGCGCACGTCGTAGCCGCGATAGGTCAGCCCGGCACCGGCCTGGCCCACGGTGGACAGTGCGGTTTGCCCGGCAACCTGGCCACGGAGCCCGGCACCACTGAGTACTTTTGCTTCGGCCATTGTGTTCTCCAATCTTGAATTTGTTAGGGAGTGTGGCGAAAAGATCGCAGCCTCGTTGCACTCGACAGCTCCTACAGGGATCTGTGTAGGAGTTGCCGCAGGCTGCGATCTTTTGATCTTTATTTCTTGGCGGCAAACAACGCATCGAGCTTCTGCTCGAAGGTGTGGTAGTCGATGCGATCGTAAAGCTCCATGCGAGTCTGCATGGTGTCGATGACATTCTGCTGCGTGCCGTCGCGGCGAATGGCGGTGTAGACGTTTTCCGCTGCCTTGTTCATCGCGCGGAACGCCGACAGCGGATACAGCACCAGCGACACATCGGCGCCAGCCAGTTGCTCGGTGGTGTACAGCGGCGTCGCGCCGAACTCGGTGATATTGGCCAGGATCGGCGCTTTTACGCGGTTGGCGAACAGCTTGTACATTTCCAGTTCAGTGATGGCTTCCGGGAAGATCATGTCGGCGCCGGCCTCGATGCATGCCGCTGCGCGATCGAGTGCCGACTCCAGACCTTCCACCGCCAGTGCATCGGTACGCGCCATGATCACAAAGCTGTCATCGGTGCGCGCATCCACTGCAGCCTTGATGCGATCAACCATTTCCTGCTGGCTGACGATCTCTTTATTAGGACGGTGGCCACAACGCTTAGCGCCAACCTGGTCCTCGATGTGAATCGCCGCCGCGCCGAACTTGATCATCGACTTGACCGTGCGCGCCACATTGAACGCCGAGGAGCCGAAACCAGTGTCCACATCGACCAGCAGCGGCAGATCGCAGACGTCGGTGATGCGCCGAACGTCTGTCAGCACGTCGTCCAGACCGGTGATGCCCAGATCCGGCACGCCGAGGGAACCTGCGGCCACGCCGCCACCGGACAGGTAGATCGCCTTGAAACCGGCACGTTTGGCCAGCAGCGCGTGGTTGGCGTTGATCGCGCCGACCACTTGCAATGGATGCTCGCTGGCGACCGCATCGCGGAAACGCTGGCCTGGAGTGTTCAGGTTGGAACTCATGACTCACCTCGTTCAGTGGCTGTCTTATTGTGGGCGCCGTCCTGGTAATGACGGGCGATGTTGCGTTTCGAGGCCCCGATGTGACGGCGCATCAACAATTCCGCGAGTTCGCCGTCACGGTCGGCGATGGCATCGAGAATCCGGTGGTGTTCGGCGAAGGCCTGACGCGGGCGGTTCGGCGTGGTGGAAAACTGGATGCGGTACATGCGCACCAATTGATACAGCTCGCCGCAGAGCATCTGCGTCAGCGTGCGGTTGCCGCTGCCTTGGATGATCCGGTAGTGAAAGTCGAAATCGCCTTCCTGCTGGTAATAGCCAACGCCAGCCTGATACGCCGCGTCGCGCTCGTGGGTTTCCAGAACCCGGCGCAGCTCGTCGATTTCTTCGACGCTCATGCGCTCGGCTGCGAGACGACAGGCCATGCCTTCGAGGGATTCGCGAATTTCGTAGAGTTCAAGCAATTCGGCATGACTGAGCGACACCACCCGCGCACCGACGTGCGGTACGCGCACCAGCAGGCGCTGGCCTTCCAGGCGATGAATCGCCTCACGCAACGGCCCACGGCTGATGCCGTAGGTGCGCGCCAGTTCCGGCTCGGAGATTTTGCTGCCCGGGGCGATCTCGCCTTTGACGATAGCCGCCTGAATGCGCCGGAAGACGTTTTCCGAGAGCGTCTCGGAATCGTCGCCGCTGATGACCGGGGGATCGAGTTGATCCAGCATGATTGTCGACACCTTTAAATCCAATGCGGCAAAAACTAGCCAATTCGCCCGCATCAGTCAAAGGATAAATAGGTATTGTCGACAATCGTCTAATAACCGTAGGCAATCTTCCATTGGTCGATTAACCCCTGTGGGAGCGAGCCTGCTCGCGAAAGCGTAGTGTCAGTCAGCATCTGCTTGGGATGACGCACCGCCTTCGCGAGCAGGCTCGCTCCCACAGGGAATCCCAAGGGTTATAGACCGGTGCCGGCGCTGGCGCCATAAACCCACCGTGCTAGAATGCCGCCCGCATTTGCTGGCCATTTGTACGGCTTGTCATAAAAAGCTGATAGGCACACGAAGGGCCTTGCGCAAGTTTTGCCAAGGACCTGAACCGAAAACGGAACGCTGCGCACCAGGATTTATGAGACTCAAGCCTTTTCCCACATTCTTTGCCCTGTTTTGCCTGCCCGGCCTCGCCGCCGCGGGGGAAAAAACCGTGTACGGCCTCAACGAATACGCTTCGCTTGACGGCATCAATCTGGAAGTTGCGGCCAAACTCGACACCGGTGCGAAAACCGCATCGCTGAGTGCCCGCGACATCAAACGCTTTAAACGCAACGGTGAGTCCTGGGTACGTTTCTACCTGGCCATCGACGCTGCGCATTCACACCCGATCGAGCGGCCGCTGGCGCGGGTCAGCAAGATCAAGCGCCGCGCCGGCGATTACGACCCGGAGGAAGGCAAGAAGTACACCGCCCGTCCGGTGATCGAGCTGGATATCTGCATGGGCACGGCGATGCGCAGCATCGAAGTGAACCTGACCGACCGAAGTGCGTTCCAATACCCGCTTTTGATTGGCTCCGAAGCGCTGAAACGCTTTGATGCGCTGGTCGATCCAAGCCTTAAATACGCTGCCGGCAAACCCGCCTGCACCATCGCCGCTCATACCGCCGAGTAATTTCCATGCGTTCTCTAACCTTCCACCTGAAAATCCTGATCACCATTCTGGTGCTCCTGGGCGTTTCGGTTACGGCCTATCAGATTTTCGTGCTCGGCATCCCGGTGACCGAAGACGCCACCGACGACTTGTGGAACATCGACGCCAAGGTCGAGTTCGTCGCCAGCACCAAGGATCCGGTGAAGATCCAGATGTTCGTGCCGCCGTTGAGCCGCGATTACGTCAGCCTCAACGAGAGTTTTATCTCCAATAACTACGGTGTCGCCGTCAACCGCGTCGACGGCAACCGCAAGGTTACCTGGTCGGCGCGCCGGGCCAAGGGCAACCAGACCCTTTATTACCGTCTGGTGCTGACCAAGCGTTACACCGCCGAAAAATCCAAGATCAAAGGCCCGACCTTCCGCGACAGCATCGCCATCGAAGGCCCTGAGAAAATCGCCGCCGAAGCCCTGCTCGCGCCGATCCGTCAGCACTCGGCCGACGTCGAAACCTTTATTGGCGAGGCGATCAAACGCGTCAACAACGTCAACGATGACAACGTGAAATTGCTGCTGGCCGGCGATCCGTCGACGCCGCACAAAGCCAAAATCGTCGAACTGCTGCTGTCCATCGCCCACGTCCCGGTGGAAAAAGTCCACACCATCCGCCTCGTCGCCGACCAGCCGCAAACCCCGGAACTGTGGCTGCGCAGCTTCAACGGCAACGACTGGCTGTACTTCAACCCGGAAACCGGTGAGCAAGGCCTGCCGACCGACCGCCTGCTGTGGTGGACCGGCGATGAAAACCTGATCACCGTCGATGGCGGCAAAAAAGCCAACGTGACCTTCAGCCTGAACAACAGCGAGATGAACGCGATTCGTCTGGCAAAGCTGACCGACGAAAACACCGACGCCAACTTCCTCGAATACTCGCTGTACGGCTTGCCGCTGCAGACTCAGCAGACGTTCATGATCATGGTGATGATCCCGATCGGCGTGCTGGTGATCCTGATTCTGCGCAACCTGATCGGCCTGCAGACACTCGGCACGTTCACCCCGGTGCTGATCGCCCTCGCCTTCCGTGAAACGCAACTGGGCTTCGGCATTCTTTTGTTTACCGTGATCACCGCGCTGGGCTTGTCATTACGTTCGTATCTGGAACACCTGAAGCTGCAAATGCTGCCGCGACTCTCGGTGGTGCTGACCTTTGTTGTGGTGCTGATCGCAGCGATCAGCCTGTTCAGCCATAAGCTCGGCCTGGAACGCGGGCTGTCGGTGGCGCTGTTCCCGATGGTGATTCTGACCATGACCATCGAACGCCTGTCGATCACCTGGGAAGAACGCGGTGCCAGCCATGCGATGAAAGTCGCGATCGGCACACTGTTCGCGGCGTCACTCGCGCACCTGATCATGACCGTTCCAGAGCTGGTCTACTTCGTGTTCACCTTCCCGGCGATCCTGCTGATTCTGGTCGGCTTCATGTTGGCGATGGGTCGTTATCGCGGCTACCGCCTGACCGAGCTGGTGCGCTTCAAGGCTTTCCTGAAGAAGGCTGACGCCTGATGTTCGGTTTCTGGAAGACCTGGAAGGCCCTGGAAGCGCGGGGCATCATGGGCATCAATCGGCGTAACGCCGACTACGTGCTCAAGTACAACAAGCGCAGCCTGTACCCGATTGTCGATGACAAGATCATCACCAAGGAACGCGCAATCGCGGCCGGCATTCACGTGCCGGAGCTGTACGGCGTGATCTCCACCGAGAAGGAAATCGACAAACTCGACCAGATCATCGGCGGGCGCAACGACTTTGTGATCAAACCGGCCCAAGGCGCTGGCGGTGACGGCATCATCGTGATTGCCGACCGTTTCGAGGGCCGCTATCGCACGGTGTCGGGCAAGATCCTTGCCCATGAAGAGCTTGAGCATCACATCTCGAGCATCCTCACTGGCCTGTATTCGCTGGGCGGCCACCGTGATCGCGCGCTGATCGAATACCGCGTGACCCCGGATCAGATCTTCAAAAGCATCAGCTACGAAGGCGTGCCGGACATCCGCATCATCGTCTTGATGGGTTATCCAGTGATGGCGATGCTGCGTCTGCCAACCCGGCAGTCCGGCGGCAAGGCCAACCTGCATCAGGGCGCCATCGGTGTCGGTGTTGACCTGGCCACGGGTCTGACGTTGCGCGGCACCTGGCTGAACAACATCATCACCAAACACCCCGACACCACCAACGCGGTGGACGGCGTGCAACTGCCCTACTGGGACGGTTTCATGAAACTCGCCGCCGGCTGCTATGAGCTGTGCGGGTTGGGCTATATCGGTGTTGATATGGTGCTCGATCAGGAAAAAGGCCCGCTGATTCTGGAGCTGAATGCGCGGCCGGGGCTGAATATTCAGATTGCTAACGACTGTGGGCTGACGTTGCGTACCCATGCGGTGGAAGCGCGACTGGAAGAGTTGAAGGCGCGTGGGGTGACTGAATCGGTTGAAGAGCGGGTGGCGTTTACTCAGGAGATGTTTGGGCATATTCCAGCCATCGAGGGCTGATCTCCCCCGATGATCGTTCCCACGCTCTGCTTGGGAATGCATCCCGTGACGCTCCGCGTCACAGTGGACGCAGAGCGTCCATGGCGGCGTTACCACGCAGAGCGTGGGAACGATCAAAGCATGATGATCGGCTCCCTTTCCCTCGCCAGCTTGAGATATCGAGCCGAACTCGGATCTTGAAAAGCATGAAGATCTGCTCCCTTTCCCCCTCGCCCCCCTGGGGGAGAGGGTTGGGGTGAGGGGGAGGCTTTTGACTTTGATCTGGCATCGGAGAGGACTACAATCCCCACCCCGCCTCCACGGCCGATCTGCCCCGCCCATGTTGACCTGTTCTGTACACCCACTGCCCTACCGCGCCAATCCCGCCGACTACTTCGCGGCCATCCGCAACGCGCCCGGCGCCGTGCTGCTCGACAGCGGCCGGCCAAGTGCCGACCGTGGCCGTTATGACCTGCTCAGCGCCTGGCCGCTGGAACAACTGGCGGTGTTGCCCGACGAAAGCGGCGGAGTTTTCCTGCAACGCCTGCGGGATAATCTGACCCGTCTGGGCGAGGCTGATTTGCCAACAGGTTTCGACCTGCCATTCGCCGGCGGTTTGATCGGCTACCTGAGCTACGATTTCGGTCGGCATCTGGAAAACCTGCCGAGCCAGGCGCTGGATGATCTGCAATTGCCGGATGCCCGCTTTGGCCTGTACGACTGGGCACTGATCAGCGATCACCAGAGGGCCAGCAGCCAACTGGTGTTTCACCCGTCCGTGATGGATAGCGAGAAACAGCGGCTGATCGCGCTGTTCAGCCAGCCGCTTGTCGAATCGATGGCGCCGTTCAAACTGAACCAGCCAATGACCGCCGACCTCTGCGCCGACAATTATCGTCAGGCCTTCGAACGCATTCAGCATTATATCCAGGCCGGCGACTGCTATCAGGTCAACTTCGCCCAGCGCTTCCGCGCTGCGTGTCAGGGCGATCCGTGGCTGGCTTATTGCGCGTTGCGCGAGGCCTGCCCGACGCCGTTTTCCGGTTTCCAGAGCTTGCCTGATGGCGGTGCCGTTTTGAGCCTGTCGCCAGAGCGCTTCGTCAAAGTCAGCGACCGTGAGGTGGAAACCCGGCCGATCAAAGGCACCCGTCCGCGTGGCATGACCCCGGCCGAAGATGCCGCGAACGCCGCCGAACTGCTGGCCAGCCCCAAGGATCGCGCAGAAAACCTGATGATCGTCGACCTGCTGCGCAACGATCTCGGGCGCACCTGCCGCATCGGTTCGGTGCGGGTGCCGGAGCTGTTCAGTCTGGAAAGCTATCCGAACGTGCATCACTTGGTCAGTAGCGTCACCGGTGAGTTGGCGGATGATCGTGACGCACTGGATTTGATTGCCGGCAGTTTCCCCGGTGGCTCGATTACCGGCGCACCGAAGATTCGCGCAATGCAGATCATCGATGAGCTGGAACCGACGCGACGTGGGTTGTATTGCGGGTCGTTGCTGTATCTGGACGTGCGCGGCGAGATGGACAGTTCCATCGCGATTCGCAGTTTGTTGGTCAAGGATGGGCAGGTGTGCTGCTGGGGCGGTGGCGGAATTGTTGCCGATTCGGATTGGCAGGCTGAGTATCAGGAGTCGATTACCAAAGTCAGAATCCTCCTCGACACCCTGCAGAACCTCTGAATGACACAACCCGTGTAGGAGCTGCCGAAGGCTGCGATCTTTTGATCTTGATCCTGAAAAACCAGATCAAAAGATCGCAGCCTTCGGCAGCTCCTACAGGGGTATTCATTACAAACTCAATTCTCTGTTCGAAGCTTTGAGGAATTCCTGCTTCAACTCAGCAAAGGTGTGCACCGCGGGAAACTGCGGAAACTCGCGAATCACATTCTCCGGCGCATGGAACAGAATCCCCGCATCAGCCTCGCCCAGCATGCTCGTATCGTTATACGAATCCCCCGCCGCAATCACCCGGTAATACAGGCTCTTGAACGCCAGCACCGACTGACGCTTGGGATCTTTCTGGCGCAACTGATAGCTGGTCACCCGCCCGGTTTCGTCAGTAATCAGGCGATGGCAAAGCAACGTCGGGAAGCCCAACTGACGCATCAGCGGCTGTGAGAACTCGTAAAACGTATCCGACAGAATCACCACCTGAAAGCGCTCGCGCAGCCAGTTGACGAACTCCACCGCGCCGTCCAGCGGCTTCAGGGTGGCGATCACTTCCTGAATGTCCGATAGCTTCAAGCCGTGCTCATCGAGGATGCGCAGACGCTGCTTCATCAGCACGTCGTAATCGGGAATGTCCCGGGTGGTGGCCTTGAGGGATTCGATTCCGGTTTTTTCGGCGAAGGCGATCCAGATTTCCGGCACCAACACCCCTTCAAGATCCAGGCAAGCAATTTCCACAAGACACTCCCGTTTGTATTGATTATTTGAGTCGAGCGAGGCCGAACTCTAGCGACTCACATGCAGACGCGCAACGCACAGCACGTCCCCCGAGCCGTGCAGCTTTTTGTTACCATCAGCGCCATATAGAGCGCCCAGCGCCACCGACCTGTAGGAAGCCGCCCTGATGAGTGCAACGTTCGACGTCGTGGAACTCGCCACGACCTATGCCAACAAATCCGCGCAAGACATCCTCAAACTCGCGTTCGCCGAGTTCGGCGATGACTTGTGGATATCTTTCAGCGGCGCCGAGGATGTGGTGCTGGTGGACATGGCCTGGAAGCTCAACAAGAACGTCAAGGTGTTCAGCCTCGACACCGGCCGTCTGCACCCGGAGACCTACCGCTTCATCGATCAGGTGCGCGAGCACTACAAGATCGACATCGAACTGGTGTCGCCGGACTACACGAAACTCGAACCGTTCGTGAAGGAAAAAGGCCTGTTCAGCTTCTACAAGGACGGTCACGGCGAATGCTGCGGTATCCGCAAGATCGAGCCGCTGCGCCGAAAATTGTCCACCGTCAAAGCCTGGGCCACCGGCCAGCGCCGCGACCAGAGCCCGGGCACCCGCAGTGCTGTAGCCGTGATGGAAATCGATACCGCGTTCTCCACCCCCGAGCGCACCCTGTACAAGTTCAACCCGTTGGCGCAGATGACCAGCGAAGAGATCTGGGGTTACATCCGCATGCTCGAGTTGCCGTACAACAGCCTGCATGAGCGCGGCTTTATCAGTATCGGCTGCGAACCGTGCACCCGCCCTGTCCTGCCGAATCAGCACGAGCGCGAAGGCCGCTGGTGGTGGGAAGAAGCGACGCAGAAAGAATGCGGGCTGCATGCCGGGAATATCATCAGCAAGGCCTAACTCCCTGCCGCGCTGATTTCCCCCTTGTAGGAGTGAGCCTGCTCGCGATAGCGGTGTCTCAGTCGATAATTTTTTTGGCTGATACACCGCTATCGCGAGCAGGCTCACTCCTACAGGGGTTTGTAGCGACTCCAAAAATGTGTACACATGAATGTCACCATCGGTGCCATTTATGTGTGCACTTTTTTGTTTCAGCGCCCTGAAAAGTTACATCCCTGCCAAAAATCCCTGGCCTCCGCCCGCCATCAAAATCCCTCGCCAAAAATAAATACCTGTTCAACCGGTCAATTTTTAGCCAATTATTTTCAGACACTTAGCGCACATCGATAACTTTTCGAAATGAGCACGGCTGCGCATAGATCAACGACTGGCACAGATCTGGCTTAGGTGCATACATGTTTTGTATACAAAACTGCAAAACATAAAACCACTTCGATCCGCAAGCCTGAAGCGCCCTATCCCGTACAGGCTGCAGATGCCCCGTAACCAGTGATGCTTTCACTGCCGCGACGAAGATTTGTCGAGCCTGCCGGCTCATGCACAGTCATCGCGGCCCTGAACATCAGGAGCCTGCCGGAATGCGTACAAGTCTCTCCAACAACATCGCGCTGAATCTGCCCGCCGCTGCTCTCGACCAGCCGTTACCCGATGACGGGTTGACCGAGCCGTTACAACTGAGCCCCCGCCTGCACAACAGCGACCTGGCGCCAACCAAGGCCGAAGGTCGGCGCTGGGGCAAATACAGCATCTTCGCCCTGTGGACGAACGACGTGCACAACATTGCTAACTACTCGTTCGCCATCGGCCTTTACGCCCTTGGCCTGGGTGGCTGGCAGATCCTGCTGTCGCTGGGGATCGGCGCGGCGCTGGTGTATTTCTTCATGAACCTGTCCGGGTACATGGGACAGAAAACCGGGGTGCCGTTTCCAGTGATCAGCCGGATCAGTTTCGGCATCCACGGCGCGCAAATTCCTGCACTGATCCGCGCGGTTATCGCCATCGCCTGGTTCGGCATTCAGACGTACCTGGCGTCAGTGGTGTTTCGCGTATTGCTCACGGCAGTCCATCCCGGATTCGCCGCATACGACCACAACTCGATCCTCGGGCTGTCGACTTTGGGTTGGGTGTGTTTCGTGGCGATCTGGTTCGTGCAACTGGCGATCCTCGCCTACGGCATGGAAATGGTCCGCCGTTACGAAGCGTTTGCCGGGCCGGTGATTTTGCTGACAGTTGCGGCACTCGCTGGGTGGATGTACTTCCAAGCCAACGCGACCATCGCTTGGTCGACCCGCGAGCCACTGACCGGTGGCGAGATGTGGCGCAACATTTTTGCCGGCGGCGCGTTGTGGCTGGCGATCTACGGCACGCTGATTCTGAATTTCTGCGACTTCGCCCGCTCATCGCCGTGCCGCAAGACCATCAAGGTAGGAAACTTCTGGGGTTTGCCGGTGAATATTCTGGTGTTCGCCGCGATTACCGTGCTGCTCTGCGGTGCGCAATTTCAGATCAACGGCCGGATCATCGAGAGCCCGACCGAGATCATCGCCTCGATTCCCAACACCTTCTTCCTCGTGCTCGGTTGCCTGGCATTCCTGATCGTCACTGTGGCGGTGAACATCATGGCCAACTTCGTCGCCCCGGCATTCGTGCTGAGCAACCTGGCGCCGAAGTACCTGACGTTCCGTCGCGCCGGGCTGATCAGCGCAACCATCGCTGTGCTGATCCTGCCGTGGAATCTCTACAACAGCCCGCTGGTGATCGTGTACTTCCTGTCTGGCCTCGGCGCCCTGCTAGGCCCGTTGTACGGCGTGATCATGGTCGACTACTGGCTGATCCGCAAAGGCCGGATCAACGTCCCGCAGCTCTACAGCGAAGATCCCGACGGCGCTTATTACTACAGCCGTGGGGTGAATTTCCGTGCGGTGGCGGCATTTATTCCTGCGGCGCTGATCGCCATCGTCCTGGCGCTCGTGCCGGGTTTCCACAGCGTCTCGCCGTTCTCCTGGCTGATCGGCGCCGGGATCGCCGGAATGCTCTACCTGATCATTGCCAAACGCCATGCGCACTACGCCGACATCAGCGGCGAATCGATCGCTGTCGACAACGTCTGCCATTAATTCCCTCGTGGCCCGGACTTCGGGCCGCAGAACTGCCCGCTATAAGGATTTCCCCATGCGTATTCTCGTGGTCAACGTCAACACGACCGAATCCATCACCGAGGCCATTGCCCGCTCGGCGCAGGCTGTCGCCTCGCCCGGTACCGAAATCGTCGGTTTGACGCCGTACTTCGGTGCCGACTCGATTGAAGGCAACTTCGAAAGCTATCTGGCGGCCATCGCGGTGATGGATCGGGTGATGGCCTACGACCAGCCGTTCGATGCCGTGATTCAGGCCGGCTACGGCGAGCACGGTCGCGAAGGCCTGCAGGAATTGCTCAACGTGCCAGTGGTGGATATCACCGATGCGGCCGCGAGCACGGCGATGTTTCTCGGCCACGCCTATTCGGTGGTGACCACGCTGGATCGCACCGTACCGCTGATCGAAGATCGGCTGAAATTGTCCGGCCTGTGGGATCGTTGTGCATCGGTACGGGCCAGTGGTCTGGCCGTTCTGGAACTGGAACACGAGCCACAGCGTGCCTTGGAAGCCATCGTGCATCAGGCAGAACTGGCGGTGACGCAGGACAAAGCCGAGGTGATCTGCCTGGGTTGCGGCGGCATGGCCGGCCTGGATGAGCAGATTCGTCGGCGCACTGGCGTGCCGGTGGTGGATGGCGTCACGGCGGCGGTAACGATTGCGGAATCGCTGGTGCGCTTGCGCTTGTCGACGTCGAAAGTGCGAACGTATGCGACACCTCGGCCGAAGAACATCATTGGCTGGCCGGGGCGGTTTGCCCGCTAAGCTCATCATCGGAAACCGAGTCGCCCCATTCGCGAGCAAGCTCGCTCCCACAGGGGAAATGCATTCCAAATGTGGGAGCGAGCCTGCTCGCGAAGGCCGCAACTCGGTATCAAGGTTGCTCAAATAGCACTAAACCGCCGCGCCAACCCTCTCTCCGCAAACTGTTCAATCACATAATCGACAAACGCCCGCGTCTTGCCCGGCAACAACTTATGTTCGGCGTAATAAATCGAGATGTTGCCATCATCGACAAACCAGTCCGGCAACACTCGCTGCAACGTACCCGCCTCCAGATACCCCACCGCAAAAGGCATGCTCACCAGTGCAATCCCCAGGCCCTGCGCTGCTGTCGCACACGCGGCTTCGGAATCGCTCATGGTCATCCGGGCCTTGAGCATCAACGGACTGTGCTGCTGATCGCGGTGCGTCAATTGCCATGAACGCACACGCCCGGTTTGCGGTGAGCGAATCAGAATTCCGTCATGCTGCTTGAGATCGTCCGGATGAGTGATCGCAGGATTGCCGTTCAGATAATCCTGCGAAGCGACCAATACCCGATGCGCTGGCGTCAATCTGCGCGCTACCACACCTTGTGGCAGCTCAAAGCCGCCGCCAATCGCCGCATCGAAGCCCTGCCCGATCAGATCGACCTGACGATTATCGAAATGCCAGTCCGGATTGATCGCCGGGAAGCGCCGCAGAAACTCGCCGAGCAACGGCACTATATAAAGGCGCCCGAACACCGTGCCCATGCTGACTTTCAAGGTGCCGATCGGCTGCCCTTCGGCACTGGCCAGATTGGCCACGGCATTCTGGATCGTGGTCAGGCTGGCACTGACTTCACTCAAAAACAGCTGCCCCGCCTCGGTCAGCGTCAGACTGCGGGTGCTGCGCTGAAACAGCCGCACACCCAGCCGCGCCTCAAGCTTTGCGACACTTTTGCCAACCGCTGCCGGGGTCAGGCTCAAGCGCCGCGCCGCCTCGGCAAAGCTGCCGACCTCAGCACTACGGACAAAGCATTCGATACTGCTGAAGGTTTCCATGGCCGCCACTATAAACTTCTGGTTTACATAGACTATAGCAATCAGGGTCTACACGGTTGCGGATCAGAGGTCGATACTCGGCTCCAACAACAAGGCATCCCGCCTTGAATAGTCTGGAGATCGAACATGACCACTCAACACCTCGGCGGCAAAGTCGCTCTGATTCAAGGCGGTTCCCGTGGTATCGGCGCTGCCATCGTCAAACGCCTGGCCGCTGAAGGCGCTGCAGTAGCCTTCACTTACGTCAGCTCCACCGCCAAAGCCGAAGAGTTACAGAACAGCATCACCGCCAACGGCGGCAAAGCCCTGGCGATCAAGGCCGACAGTGCCGACGCCGCAGCGATCCGCCACGCGGTCAGCGCCACGGTCGAAGCTTTTGGCCGACTCGACATTTTGGTCAACAACGCCGGTGTCCTCGCCGTTGCTCCACTGGAAGACTTCAAACTCGAAGACTTCGACCAGACCCTCGCAATCAACGTGCGCAGCGTATTCATCGCCTCGCAAGAAGCCGCCAAGCACATGGGCGAAGGTTCGCGCATCATCAACATCGGCAGCACCAACGCCGACCGCATGCCCTTCGCCGGTGGCGGTGTATATGCGATGAGCAAATCGGCGCTAGTCGGTTTGACCAAAGGCCTGGCCCGCGATCTGGGCCCACGCGGCATCACCATCAACAACGTGCAGCCCGGCCCTGTCGACACCGACATGAACCCGGCGCACGGTGACTTCGCCGAAAGCCTCATTCCGTTGATGGCCGTCGGTCGTTACGGTAAAGCCGAAGAAATCGCCAGTTTCGTCGCCTATCTGGCGGGCCCGGAAGCCGGTTACATCACTGGTGCCAGCCTGACCATCGACGGTGGTTTCGGCGCCTGATTTCCCGAGTTGCCTGAACGAAAAACGCCGCCCCTCTTTTCACAGAGGGGCGGCGTTTTTTTGTCTCAGACGTTTACACCCATTCCAGCGCCGGCAAACCACAGGCACTTGGCGTGAACGCTTTCAAACTCCGAAGAATCCCGTCAGCGTGTGCGTACTTTTCATCGGCCATGGCGGCATCGGGGATGGCGATGGCCGTCATGCCTGCGGCTTTCGCTGCGGTCACGCCAAACGGCGAATCCTCGAACACCAGGCAATCCTCAGGTGCCACACCCAGACGGCGGGCAGCGGTCAGGAAGATATCCGGCGCCGGTTTCGCCGCGCCGACTTCCGGATCGTCCGCCGTGACAATGAAGTCGAACAGCGCGAACCAGTCGCGGTGCAGCGTGATTTTTTGCCCGAACGATTGCCGCGATGAACTGGTGCCGACGGCGATGGGGATGTTGTGCGCCTTGAGGTGGCGAATCAGCTCCTCGGCACCCGGCATCGCTTGCGCCGTGGGAAAACGCTCGCGCATCAATGGTTCGCGGATCACCAGAAACTCTTCAGCGGTGATCGGCAGATCCAGCGCTTGCACCACGTAGTTCGCCAGATCGTTGGCCCCGCGACCAATGATGTTCTGCTTGACGCTCCAGTCGAAGGTGCGCCCGTAGCGCTGGGCAATCAGCGAAGTGACTTCGGTGTAAATGCCCTCGGTGTCCAGCAACAAACCGTCCATATCAAAAATCACGGCCTTGATCGGGCCGAACGCCTTCAGCGGTGCATTCATCATCGGATCCGTTAACAAAGACATCCCAAGCGGCAGGTGGACCGCTGCTCGGATCTGATTAAAGGGTTCAGCAGCATAACGAGCGCGACAGACATTGAGCAACGGCCAATGTTTATTGAGCGATGAACTACTCGCAGACATTTAGCGAAATGTCCTACAGGCATCGCCTACTCGCCCGACTTCTTTCCTGTTTGATCCCCCGCAAAGTCCCCGCACCTTTTTGACGTGCGCGAGAGACTGCGAATGCTTCCAACCGATCGGCTTCTGGCCCTGAACAACAGCATCGGCCTGCTCGTTGTTGCTGCTTTGAATCCCGATGAGCCGGACTTCGAACACCTGATCCGCGAGTTCCGCCTGTGCCTGAACCACTACGACGCCTGGGCCGAGCAGTTCTGGACAGGCACCGCGCTGGATGTCGAACAGGTCTTCACCGTCGGTAACGACGTACGCCTCAGCGCGCCGATCACGTCGCGCCAGCCGCTCAGTTCATCGGTGGTCATGTGCTCGGCCAGCGGGTCGCTGACGCTGGTGCATATGTTCGAGGCCGCGAGGTTTGTGCCGATTGGCAACACCCCGGTAACCCTCGAACCGGTGCTTGCCGATGTCGGCGGCGTGCTGACTTTCGGCGAACCGCTGTATTACACCATCGGCCCCAGCGGCATTCTGCAAGTGACCGACTGCGATCGGGGCCAGCGTTATCGCATCACCTTCTTTCCCGATGTGTCCACGGACCATGTGAAGAAGCTGTACGCCTCCTATCAGGGCATCATCGATGGGCTGGAGGGCTGGTTGCGCGGGGAATGGAGTGAATGTCAGCCGCAGTGGAAGGAATTTTCCAGCGCCGGGTTTCTTGAGCGTTACGGTCAGTTGCAACAGGCCGATTGGCGTGGATTCGAGAAAGCCCTGAATGGCGTCTGGGATGACATTAAACAGGTATTTGCCCTGCTCGCAGACTTGCAGGCCAACAGTGAAAAATTGCTGGAATACCTCAGCGAGGCCGAGCTTGAGGCGTTATTGAATGCCTCCAGCGACGCCATCGCCAATGGCTTGCTGATCCTCAGTGACGAGCCGCTGCTGTTCATTCATCTGGCCGCGTTTACCAGTTGGCTGAAGATGCTGCCGCCGCAGTATCTGGCTGAAGTGGTGGCCGAGGTGCGGGTCGAATTGCTGATCAGCTTCCTGTTGATGGGCGTGTCGGGTGGCATCGGCGTGCCGCTGCGTTTGAGCAGCAAGGTGCTGGCGAAGATCAAGTCGCCGCGCGCGCGGGAATGGCTGGCGGCCTCGGCATTGCGCTTGGCCGAACTGACGTCCTCGGCGGATTTGACGCGGCATGCCAGCGTTTTGAAGCCACTGATGCTCAATGTGCGTGACGTTGAGTTGAAACCGACACCGGCGATACCGCTGAACATTCGTCAGGCCGATTCGCTGGTGTTGACCGTGCCAAACCCGGCGCCTGTTGTGCGGGACAAGTCTGGCGGTTCGAGCCGGATCGAGCGGCATGAGCCGCATGACGATTCGCCGGATCAGGCGAAAAACCCCAACGGCGACAGCGCCGATTGCGTGCCGCGCACCTGCACCAACGGCTGCCCGGTGTCGATGGTCACCGGCGAAGAACTGCTGACCCTGAGCGATGCGCTGCTCGATGGCGTGTTGCCGTTTGAGTTCACCCGGTTGTATCGCAGCAGTGCCGCCGAAATCGATGTTGGGTTGGGGTTTGGCTGGAGTCATTCGCTGGCGCATCGGCTGGAATTTTTCGCTGATGAGGTTGTTTGGGTCGATCACGAAAACCGGCGTACCCGTTTTCCGTTGCCGAGCGTTGAGCGGCCGGCGATTCACAACAGTTTGTCGCGGGCGGCGATTTTTCTGGGCGATGAGCCGGAAGAGCTGATCCTCGCACTGGCCGGGGACACCGCGCGCTTTTATCACTTTCGCGCAGGACGGCTGACGGCGATCAGCGATGCCTATGGCAATCGTCTGACGGTGCAGCGCGATCGGTCTGACCGGGTGCAGCGCCTGGATAACGGCGCCGGGCGTTCGCTGTTGTTGCGGTATGACCGGGCGCAGTTGGTTGGTGTGGATTACCAGGTGTTTCGCGACGGTGCATGGAGCACCGAACAAGCGCTGGTCAGTTACAGCTACGACGCCTACCGGCACCTGATCGAAGCGACCAACGCCGTCGGTGACAGCGAGCGTTACGACTACGACGACGCTCACGTGATTCTGCAGCGGCAACTTGCTGGGGGCGCGAGTTTCTTCTGGGAGTGGGAGCGCTCCGGCAAGGCTGCTCGTTGCGTGCGTCACTGGGCGTCGTTTTCGCAGATGGACACACGTTACGTCTGGAACGATGACGGCAGTGTCGCGGTGCATTACGTCGACGGCACCGAAGAGACCTACGTCCACGACGAGCGTGCGCGGCTGGTGCGCAAGGTCGAGGCCGATGGCGGTGAACAGCTCAAGGCCTATGACGATGCCGGGCGCTTGATTGCCGAGCAGGATGCCTTGGGCGCCGTCACCGAATACCGCTACGACGAAGTCGGACGGCTGATCGCGCTGATTCCACCGGATGAGGCGCCAACGTCCTACGAGTATCGCAACGGTTTCCTGCATCGACGTTCGCGCGGCGAGGCGGTGTGGATCTACCGGCGCAATGCCGAGGGCGATGTCACCGAAGCGGTCGACCCCGACGGCCAGGTTACTCATTACTACTACGACACCCGGGGGCAATTGCTGTCGATCCGCTACCCGGACAGCAGCCGGCATCGGCTGGTCTGGAATAGCCTCGGCCAGTTGACCGAGGAAACCCTGCCCGACGGTGGCGTGCGGCGTTTTTCCTACGACGCACTGGGGCGGCGGACCACGACCGCAGACGAACACGGTGCGGTCACCCGGCAACACTGGGATGCCGTCGGCCGACTGATTCAGACGACATTTCCTACCGGCAGCACCCGCGCCTACAGCTACGGCGCCTACGGCCAGGTCACTGCCGAGCGCGATGAGCTCGGGCGCATCACCCGCTACGAATACGACGATGACCTGCACCTGGTCTCGCGGCGGATCAACCCCGACGGCACGCGGGTGCAGTACCGTTACGACCATGCGCAACTGCTGCTCACCGAGATCGAAAACGAATCCGGGGAAAAGTATCGGCTGGATTACACGCCGACCGGGCTGATTCGTCAGGAAAGCGGTTTTGATGGTCGGCGTACCACGTACGCCTATGACCTCAATGGGCATCTGCTGGAAAAGACCGAGTTCGGTGATGACGGCTCTTGTTTGCTCACCGCTTATGAGCGCGATGGCGCAGGCCGGTTACTCGTCAAAACCCTGCCCG
This sequence comes from Pseudomonas sp. B21-041, assembly GCF_024748675.1. Taxonomy (NCBI): domain Bacteria; kingdom Pseudomonadati; phylum Pseudomonadota; class Gammaproteobacteria; order Pseudomonadales; family Pseudomonadaceae; genus Pseudomonas; species Pseudomonas sp. B21-041. The sequence goes on along the minus strand of NZ_CP087175.1, from coordinate 2,017,857 downwards.
ACGGCATCAAGGTCAGTTACCAATACGACCGTCTCGGTCGTTTGATCAGTGTCGACGACGGCCAGCAACACCCTTTGGCCTTCGAGTACGACCGTCAGGACCGGCTGATCACCGAGCATCAGGGCTGGGGCACCCTGCGTTACCGTTACGACGCCTGCGGCCAGCTCAAACGCATGCGTCTGCCGGACAACAGCGTGCTCGACTACCGCCACGCCAAGGGCGGCGCGCTGAACGGGATTGACCTCAACGGCACGCCGTTGACCCGCCATGTCTATCAGTCCGGTCGCGAACTGCAACGCCAACAAGGTCTGCTGCTCAGCGAATACTCCTACGACGATCAAGGACGATTACTCGCCCACGCCGTAGGCCATCAGCGCGATGCCCTGTACCGCCGCGATTATGCCTACAGCGCCAACGGCAATCTCGCGCACATTGCCGACACCCGTCACGGCCAGCGCACCTACGGCTACGACGCCCTCGACCGCTTGATCCGCGTACGTCACTCGCGCGACGAACTGCCGGAAAGCTTCGCCCACGACCCGGCCGGCAACCTGCTGATTCAGGACCGCCCTGGCCCGAGCCAGATAAAGGGCAATCGCCTGCTGATGCAAGGCGATCGTCATTACGACTACGACGCCTTCGGCAACCTGATCCGCGAACGTCGCGGCCGCGCGCAGACACTCGTCACTGAATACCGCTACGACTGCCAGCACCGCCTGATCGGCCTGACCCGCCCCGACGGCCAGACCGCCAGTTACCAATACGACGCCTTTGGCCGGCGCATCAGCAAAACCGTTGGCGGCGAGACCACCGAGTTCTTCTGGCAGGGCGATCACCTCGTCGCCGAAAGCAGCGAAAGCGAATACCGCAGCTACGTCTACGAACCCGGCACCTTCCGCCCGCTGGCGTTGCTCGACGGCAAAGGCCCGAAAAAAGCCTGTCCCTTCTACTACCAACTCGACCACCTCGGCACCCCGCAGGAACTCACCGACTACAGCGGCGACATCGTCTGGTCCGCGCAATACGACGCCTACGGCAAAGTCGCCGCGCTGACCCTGGCTGGCGACGACTACCTGAACCAGCCGCTGCGTTTTCAGGGGCAGTACTTCGATGCGGAAAGTGGCCTGCATTACAACCGCCATCGGTATTACGACCCGCGGCTGGGGCGGTATCTGACGCCGGACCCAATCAAGTTGGCGGGTGGGCTGAATCAGTACCAGTACGTGCCGAATCCGACAGGGTGGGTGGATCCGTTGGGGTTGAGTTCCAATTGTCCGCCCAAAGGCAGAAAATCGATCAATTGTTCAAAACCTGATGATGTTGAGCTACCACAGGTTTCCAGGCGCGGTGCATTCAGGCAGGCAAAAGTTGATGCAGGAATACCGAAAGGGCAACAGCCAGACATTCAAATTGATGAGGTAAGTGGCAGGCAGAAGCAGTTCACCTATGTCAACATGACGGATAGAAAAGGAAATAACATTCTAGACAGCAGTGGAAAGCCGATCATAACCAGAGAATATAGATTCACCCGAGAGGATGGTTTTATATTGATACTCCAAGACCACTCAGCGGGACACAAGTATGGAGATATAAATAACCGAGGAGATCAAGGACCTCACATAAATATACGACCCGCTGATGACACACGCAATGGCAAAGTAAAAAACACCAACGATCATTATCCATTCAAGGGACGATAATGAAGTACTGGAATGAGATAGAAGGCAGCAAATTCTTCAACATGGTATTCAGCAGAAATATACCCGTTGGGGAGATCAAGCTATTCGCTTTAAACATGGACAACAACCTTTCAACATTGACCTTGGCATTTGATATTAGAGAAATGCCGGACACTCCTCCGAAAAAATGGGAATCCATAGGATACAATGCTTGCCGAATCGGAATAACATGCGGTGAAATTAGAGAGTTGACGACATACAACATTCCAACTCAAAAAAACTTAAGTCTATCCATACAACCAATTGGAGACAGATATCTGATTTCAGCTGTATCAAGCACTTCGAAAGTAACATTTACCACATCATCATTAAGACTGCGAGAACCTAGCGTATATTTAACAGAGTTACCTTTCTAAAATTTATTGAGCAACGGGTGATCTGTTACCGTGACGCATCATAAAAAATTTATATAGATACAGAGAACAGTTCGACATCCAGTTGCTCAGCATGATTCTAGACAATTTGGAATTCTCTAAATCCGGGATCTCACATTGTTAGCACTACAAAAAACGCCTATACCTAGACTCGCTCACCAGATCAATGACTGGTGGGCAGCCATTTTTAGTCACTAACAAATTTGTAGGACCTCTAGAACTCAGGCCCTTAAAATCCGGATTCAGACGCTCAGATCTTCTCAAACATCCGATCACTGCTCATCCTCATCCTCTTCATACTCCATATCCGCCTCATCCGAATCATTCAACGGCACCGTCGCATCATCCATCAACGATCCCGGGTCCTCATTCCCCGGGTCATTGATAAATGGCAGTCCACTCGAACCTTTCTCTTCCTTGCCTTCGGTTTCAGGAGTCATGGCAACCTCGTCATTTCAGGGAGTGTATGACGTTCGAAAAGCCCTACAGCCAATCGTTCCAGAGTCTGACGAGCAAATGCAAAAAACCCGGCAAAATGCCGGGTTTCCGTTTAACCCACCATCAATGATGGCGGTTTTTATGTTTGTTTTTGTGTTTATGACCGCCGCCCGAATGAGAGCCACCATCGTCACCCAAGTTATTACCGACCGCACCACCCGCCGCACCGCCCAACCCCGCGCCAATGGTCGAACCCGTAGAGCCGCCGAGGCTGTTGCCAACGACCGAGCCACCCGCCGCGCCGAGACCACCGCCAATGGCGGCTTCGGTTCGGTTGCGTTTATTCGCCCCGACGGCACTCCCGGCCGCGCCGCCAACACCCGCACCTACCGCCGCGCCAGTACTGCCACCGAGTTGTCCACCGACCACATTGCCGAGCGCGCCGCCCAAGCCGCCACCCACAGCGGCGGTGCCATCACCAGCGGCCATCGCCCCTTGTGCTACCAGCAAACCGAAAAACAGTGCAGATAATGACAAGCGCATATGAACCTCACAGTTCCCGAAGTGGGACAGTCCGCCCAGACATGGGCCTATGTGAGATTGGAGACGCAAACGGGAAAAACGTTCAGCCATGAAAAAGCCCGACATCGAGCCGGGCTTTTTCTGACAAGGGATTAGTCTCAGTGACGCTTGTGACCTTTGGACAAGTTACTGCCCACTGCGCCGCCCGCCGCACCGCCCAGGCCTGCACCAATGGTCGCACCGGTCTTGCCGCCCAGGCTGTTGCCGATCACCGAACCACCCGCTGCGCCAACACCGCCGCCAATCGCCGCTTTGGTCCGGCTCCCCTTGCGCGCCGCCACTGCGCTGCCCGCCGCGCCTGCTACGCCAGCACCGATTGCCGCGCCAGTGCTGCCGCCCATTTTCTGGCCGACGACATTACCCAGTGCGCCACCCAGACCACCGCCCAGCGCCGCGGTGCCATCACCGGCAGCCATTGCACCTTGAGCAACCAGAAGCCCCAGAACCAGAGCAGGCAGTGTTAAACGCATGACGAAAACCTCAAAAATTGGGATGACAAAAAGGGCCGGGATTTAATGCCGTCGCCGCGCAAAAGTCCAGACGAAATCAGAGGCTTCGCGTACTCGGCGCCGATTGGACAGCGATTCTGCAAAAGGTTTTATGACAGGCAAAAAAAAGCCCGCTGGGGAGACGGGCTGGAGACTTGCTTTCTAACGGATGGCTTCACCCTACCGCGGTAGACGTGAAAAGTTTGTGAAAGCCCCCCCCCCCCCCCGCATTTGCCACCGAAGTGCGTAGGACATTTCTCTCACTCAATCAGCCATAAAAAACCCCGTTCAATGACGGGGTTATGCAGTGACAGATTATTTTCTGGATCGCGCGCTGACCTTGGGTAGAAATTTTGCCTTCGGTCCTTTCGGTGCTGTGGATTTGATCTTGCCGGTCTGCACCCGGTCCTCGCCAAAGCCTGACTGGTACTCGGTCTGACCGCACCGTACACAGTTATTGAAGGAAAATTCAGCGCCATCGTCTTCGATATACGGATCAGTCATACCATCGCCCCTTCGCCACCGGTCGACACCGGCAAAAACCCATTCGCCTGAAAAAATATCGACCTCCAACGCTTTTGAGACTAGCTGGTCATTCCTGGACTTGTTATTCAGATCTCCTGATGCCCGACGAATGGCCTACAAAAACTCAACGCGATGAAGTGCCATTGGTCCTGCACCGCTAAAGAATTGCAGAGACAGGCCGTTGACCTTTTTCATACAAATGAATCTCAAGGAGAGAACATGCAAATCAACGGATTCCCGAATATGCCTGTCGTAAAACTCACGGACGAACAGATCGCAGCCGGCAAGGCTGGCGCTGAAAAATTCAAGGAAAAGATCGCTTCCGGTGAAATCACCATCAAGTCTCCGGGTCCGGATACACCGGTTCTGCAACCAGGGGTCATTTACCATCCCAGCAAGCCAGTCGAACCCAACCCACCTTCTGATACACCCCCTCTGGTCGCCATTGATACACCACTGACCTATGACGAAAGAGGCACCGTGATCCTCAAGCCACAAGGCTGATTGCACCGCAAGATTGAGCCCATTCAGCCTCTGAATGGGCTTACACACCCGTCAAACAAACTCAGCGCAACTTCACCGCCGTACCCGTCGCAAACACCACAACCATCCCGCCCTTCCCGCCGGGCATACTGATCTCAAAGTCCACCCCGACTACCGCATCAGCCTGCAGAGCGCGCGCACGCTCCCGTATTTCTTCGGTCGCCTGAATACGCGCCTCCTTCAAAGCCCGCTCCAGCGTCTGCGAACGCCCACCGAAAAAATCACGCATACCGGCAAACATGTCACGGATCACATTGACCCCCTGCACCGACTCGGCACTGACGATGTCCAGATATGCAGTGATCTGCCGGCCTTCAATGGCGTGAGTGGTGGAAATGATCATGGAGTGTCGTCCCTACAAGGATGAATAAATTCGCGATTGTAATGGCTCAAAGCAGACTTCACGCCGCTGCCAATAAAATCCAGACGCCAGAAACCACAAAACCCCTGACTTCTTTCGAAATCAGGGGTTTTGTTTACTGAATATGGCGGTGAAGGAGAGATTCGAACTCTCGATACAGTTTCCTGTATACACACTTTCCAGGCGTGCTCCTTAAGCCACTCGGACACTTCACCGTATCTCTTCAAACATGTTCTGTCTGTCGAGGCGCGCTAATGTAGTCGAAAGCTTTTCCGATGGCAAACTTTTTTTCAGAATTTTCATGCGGTTAAGAGAAAAAGTCGTTTTGCTCGCTGGTAGGCCATGGCAAACCGGCCAATCTTCGGTGGAGGTGACCCTTCTATATAGAAGCAGAATGCCTCGCCGCGCTGGCTACGCCGTGAAACGGTGACTGGCGAGTCAGTCACGGCGCTTTACCTGGCCTGCGGCGGTGGGTAACGTCTGCCCATCTTTCTTACAAGGAATAGCGTCATGAGTGAGTTGATTTCCTACCACCTCGAAGACGGTATCGCGACCCTGACCTTGAGCAACGGCAAGGTCAATGCCATTTCTCCGGACGTGATTGCGGCATTCAACGCGGCGCTGGATCAGGCGGTGACTGATCGTGCCATCGTGATCATCACCGGTCAGCCAGGGATTCTGTCCGGCGGCTATGACCTGAAAGTCATGACCGCCGGCCCTAAGGAAGCCGTATCGCTGGTAACCGCGGGTTCGACCTTGGCGCGTCGCCTGCTCTCTCACCCGTTCCCGGTCATCGTCGCATGCCCAGGTCACGCGGTGGCGAAAGGCGCTTTCATTCTGTTGTCTGCTGATTACCGCATCGGTGTCGATGGCCCGTTCAGCATCGGTTTGAACGAAGTGCAGATCGGCATGACAATGCATAACGCAGGTATCGAGTTGGCGCGTGATCGTCTGCGTCGCTCGGCGTTCCACCGCTCGGTGATCAACGGCGAGATGTTCGATCCGAAAAGCGCCGTGGATGCCGGCTTCCTCGACAAGGTGGTTGCGGCCGAAGAGCTGCAAGGTGCCGCCCTCGCCGCTGCGCGTCAGTTGAAGAAGATCAACATGCTCGCGCACAAGAACACCAAGTTGAAGGTGCGTAAAGCGCTGCTGGAAGCTCTGGATAACGCGATCATCCAGGATCAGGAGCATCTGGGCTAAGCCCGGCTGACGCGCAAAAGAAGCCCGACCGTCGTGTCGGGCTTTTTCTTGGTTCTTCACGGATTACCGGGAAAGACGCTCTTGATCTTCATGAAAAAGAATTCGCTATCTCGGTAACCGTACGCCATCCGCTTGATGACCTTTATTCGATTGTTTATTCCTTCCAACTGACCGGTGTGCATCGGCCAGCGAACCCGGCTCACGATGCCCCGCCAGTAACCCTTTAGCCGTTTGGCGAACTGGATCAGAGCTGGTATTTCGCTTTCATGCGCATGGCGCAGCCATTGCTTCCAGGCCGATCGCCAACCCCAGGCAGTACTGGGGGTCCAGAGTGTTTTGAGTTCAGCCTTCATCAAGTAGACCGTCATCAACGCTTGGTTGGCCGCCAGCAGATCCTCCAGGCGGACCTGTTGTTCCGGCGTTTTCAAGTTCTGCGGATTGCGCAGCAACAGCCATCGCGCCTGCTTGATAACCTTGCGGGCAGGCTTGTCGTGACGCAACCGGTTAGCCTCGTCGACGCGGACCCGATCAATCACCTCTCGGCCATATTTGGCCACCACATGGAAGAGGTCGTAGACCACTCGCGCGTTGGGACAGTGCTGACGAACCTCCAGGTCAAAAGCGGTGTTCATGTCCATCGCCACCGCTTCGATTCGAGCACAACCCTCTGGCCCCAGTTCTTTGAAGAAAGGCCTGACCGCTGCTCGGCTGCGACCTTCACCGATCCACAGCACTCGCCGTGTATCCGCATCTAGGACAACGCTGGCGTAACGATGACCTTTGAACAGGGCGAACTCGTCCATCACCAGACGTCGCGGTTGCGCCTTTGGCAAAACGCTTAACGCCGCTTGCAAGGCTCGACGCTCCAGCAACCGAACGGTGTCCCAGTGCAGGCCAAACAGTTGAGCCACGTGCAGTGTGGGAAGGCGCTCGCAGGCTTGAATAACCGCCTCGGCCAGACGCCGCGTCATGCGGGCATAGCGGTCCAGCCAACTGACGGCCTCCATACGTTTACCGCAATCACGACAGCCAACACGCCTGAGCAACACGCTGAGGCGCACCGCACGGCCGAGAATCGGTAAATCGCGGACGGTTCGCTCGCAATACTCATGCGTGGTTGAACAGGTCTTTTGGCAGCCGCTACAGGAAGGGAATCGGGTGGCGTGGGGAATCAGGTCGATCTGAAGCGCGTCACCATCAGGCTTGATCGTGACGACAGAAAAGCCCTCCCAAAAAGGAAGGAAAGTATTAATATCGCGCATAAGAACGCCGGTTTGTTAGATGTGTTTGCTCGCACGAACATCATCAATCAAATCGGCGTTCTTGTTTCTGTGTTTCCCGGGATTCCGTGAAGAACCTTTTTCTTGGACGCATGGTTTAAAAGTCTGCGACCGCTCTAGGACAGGTCTGACCCTCCATTCTGAAACATGCGCTTAAACATCGGCTATCTCCGCACTCTATAGCGGCAATTGCCGAAAACAGTGCACATCCGTACACTGCGCCACCTTTTGTCCCGGTGGGGCCTGAAAATGCTGTTCGTGTTTCGTATGTTGTTGATGGGCCTGCACTTTATTCTGGCCGGCGTGCTCGGGGTGATTCTCGGGATCTGCCGCCCGTTCAATCCGGACAACAGCCGTCTGTGCGCCCGCCTCTATGCGCTACCAGCGATGTGTATTTTGCGTTTACGGGTGAAATCCGATGTCAGCGGTTTGCTGAACAAACCCGATAGCTGCGTGATCATCGCCAACCACCAGTCCAACTATGACCTGTTCGTGTTCGGAAACGTCGTGCCGCGCCGTACCGTGTGCATCGGCAAGAAGAGCCTCAAGTGGGTGCCACTGTTCGGGCAACTGTTCTGGCTGGCCGGCAATGTGTTGATCGACCGTGGCAATGCGCACAAGGCGCGTCAATCGATGCTCACCACCACCAACACCCTGCAGAACAAAGACACCTCGATCTGGGTGTTCCCGGAAGGCACACGCAACCTCGGCGAAGAATTGCTGCCCTTCAAGAAAGGTGCGTTCCAGATGGCAATTGCCGCTGGTGTACCGATCGTTCCGGTTTGCGTCAGCAGTTACATCAAGCACATGCGTCTGAATCGCTGGCGCAGCGGGAAAATCCTCATACGCTCGTTGCCGGCGATTCCTACAGCCGGATTGACCATGGACGACATGCCCATGCTCATCAATCAGTGTCGCGAGCAGATGCGCGAGTGCATTGAATCGATGGATCGGCAACTGCAAGCTGCCTGAAAAGACAACCCGCCCTGTGCGGGTTTTCTTTTACCCGGTGAACTGTACAGATTTCACTGACTCTCAAGCAGCGACACGGCTAAGCTGAAGCCTTGAATTCCCTGCCACCTGCCAAGAAGAAGTGAATCACCACCATGGGTCGAGTTGTTGCTGCTGCGGTGTACAGCGCAGGCAAGAAAGTCACCAATATTACCCTCGACGAAGGCGCTGCCTGGGCTGCGAAAACCGGTCACTTTGTGTGGATCGGTCTGGAAGAGCCGGACGCTCAAGAGCTGTCCAACCTGCAACGTCAGTTCAACCTGCACGAACTGGCCATTGAAGACGCCCTGGAAAAACACAGTCGACCGAAGCTCGAAACCTTTGGCGACGCTTTGTTTATCGTCACCTACTCCCCCATCCGCGAGAACGGCGTTCTGCAATTTATCGAGACGCACATCTTTGCGGGCAAGGGCTACATCATCACCGCGCGTAATGGCCACTCGGCGTCCTACGCCCATGTACGCCAACGTTGTGAGGCACGTCCACTGCTGCTGGAGCACGGGGAAGATTTCGTACTTTATGCGTTGCTCGATTTTGTCATCGAGAACTATCAGCCAGTCGGCGAAGCGATCCATGCCGAGATCGATGAGCTGGAGCGCAACGTGTTGTGCAGCGCGTTGAATGAGCATGACATTCAGAGGCTGCATGGCTTGCGTCGCGATGTCGTACGCCTGCGTCGGTACGCGGCGCCGATGGTGGAGATTGGCGAGGAACTGCAGAAGCTGAGTTTCCCGTTTATCGACAAGAACATGCGCCCGTACTTCCGTGATGTGCAGATTCACGTCACGCGGCAAATGGAAGACCTGACCACCTTGGCCGACATTGCCAGCCAGACCATCGAGATTGGTGTGTTGCTCGAGGCATCACGGCAAAGCGTGGTGCAACGCAAGTTTGCTGCCTGGGCGGCGATTCTGGCGTTTCCGACGGCGGTTGCGGGGATTTACGGGATGAATTTCCAGAACATGCCGGAATTGAGCTGGCACTACGGCTATTTCGGTGTGCTGGGGTTTATTACGGTGGGGTGTGTGAGTTTGTGGGCAAGTTTCAAGAAGTCTGGTTGGTTGTAGAGCAAACCGAGTTGTCTGGAACATGCGCGAGCAAGCTCGCTCCCACATTGATCGGTAGCGCACCGGAAATCCAATGTGGGCGCGAGCCTGCTCGCGAAGCTTTTGGCCTTAGACAGTTTCTGGTTTGTGCGCCACAAAACGCATCATCCACTCCGCAACCGTAGCGCCATGGTGTTCCTGCTCCAGGCTCGCCACACCTTTGCTGTAGATTTGCGAACCCAGCGCTTCCTGACGCAGATCCAGCAGCGCCCGCGAATAATCATGGATGAACTCCGGGTGCCCCTGGAAGCACAGCACCTGATCGTTGATGTGATACGCCGCAAACGGGCAGAAATCACTCGAAGCAATGACGGTGGCGTTTTCCGGTAGCGCAGTGACCTGATCCTGGTGACTGATCAGTAGCGTCAGCTCTTCGCGTACCGGGTTCATCCACGGCGCCTTGGCCGCGAGTTTGTAGTTGTGGGTACCGACACCCCAACCCTGGGTCGCGCGCTCGCTCTTGCCGCCGAGCAGCAGCGCCAGCAGTTGATGGCCGAAGCACACGCCGAGCAGTTTGTCGCCGCGCTCGTAGCGGCTCAGCAGGTATTCCTTGAGGGTTTGAATCCACGGGTCAGTGCCGAACGAATCGGCCTTGCTGCCGGTGACCAGGTACGCGTCGAAGGTCTGGTCGTCGCTTGGGTATTCGCCCTGCATCACGTTGTAGACGGTGAACTCGGCGGCAATCGGTTGCTGTGAGAACAGGCGCTGGAACATCTGCCCGTAACCCTGATATTGATCGACCAGTTCTGGACGCAGGATGTCGGTTTCCAGAATGCAGATGCGTAGCGACATAAAAAATACCTGACACGTGATGGGAATAATGAACACCCCAGAGCCTGCCTTGAAACCCCCTGGCGTGGCAAGCCCCGGAATGCGCGTTGTCCTTAGAACATTTCACCTTTTGCCGCTTTGTCCAGCAGCAGCGCGGGCGGTGCGAAACGCTCGCCATACTGCTCAGCCAGATACTGCGCGCGGGCGACGAAATCTTTCACTCCGTATTGGTTGATGAACTGCAACGCACCGCCGGTCCACGGCGCAAAACCGATACCGAAGATCGAGCCGACGTTGGCATCCGCCGTCGAGGTCAGCACGCCCTCTTCCACACAACGCACCGTTTCAATGGCCTGCACGAACAACAGCCGATCACGCACGTCTTTAGGCGAAATCTGCCCGTCGGGCTTCTCGAAGCGCGGCTTCAGCTCGGGCCACAAATGTTTCTGCGCGCCGACCGGATAATCATAGAAGCCGCCACCCGCCGCTTTGCCCGAACGCTTGTACTCGTGAAGCAGCAAGTCAATCATGGCGAAGGCCGGGTGTTCAATCAGCGGTTTCCCTTCTGCCTGTAGGTCCTTGGCGGTTTGCTGACGGATATGGCTCATCAGGCTGAGGGAAACTTCGTCAGAGATCGCCAGAGGCCCGACCGGCATCCCGGCCTTGCGCGCTTCGGTCTCGATCATCGGCGCGCTCACGCCTTCGCCGAGCATGGCGATACCTTCGTTGGTGAAGGTGCCGAAGACGCGTGAAGTAAAGAAGCCGCGACTATCGTTGACGACGATCGGGGTTTTCTTGATTTGCAGGACGAAATCAAAACCTCGGGCAAGCGTTTCATCGGTGGTCTGTGCACCTTTGATGATTTCCACCAGCGGCATTTTTTCCACCGGACTGAAGAAATGCAGGCCGATGAATTTGCCAGGATCAGGCACAGCCTTTGCCAGCCCGGTAATAGGCAACGTCGATGTATTCGAAGCGATGACCGCTTCGGCGCCGACAACTTGCTGGGCGGCAGAGGAAACCCTGGCCTTGAGATCGCGATCCTCAAACACCGCTTCGATGATCAGATCGCAACCCGCGAGGTCCGCATCACTTTCGGATGGGGTGATCCGCGCCAACACCTCATCACGCTTCAAAGCATCCATCTGCCCACGGGCGACTTTCTTGTCCAGCAACGCCGCAGAATGTGCTTTGCCTTTCTCGGCGGCAACCAGATTGACATCCTTAAGCACCACTTCAATGCCCGCCGAAGCACTGACAAAGGCAATACCCGCGCCCATCATCCCTGCGCCAAGCACGCCGACCTTACGCGTGACATACGGCGCAAAACCCTGCGGCCGCGAACCACCAGCATTGATCTCGTTGAGTTGAAACCAGAACGTGCCAATCAGGTTTTTCGAGATCTGCCCGGTGGTCAGTTCGGTGAAGTAACGGGTTTCGATCAAGTGCGCGGTGTCGAAATCGACCTGAGCGCCCTCGACTACCGCGCAGAGGATTTTCTCCGGCGCCGGCATTGTCCCTTGGGTCTTGCTACGCAGAATCGACGGCGCAATCGCCAGCATCTGCGCGACTTTCGGATTCGACGGCGTACCGCCCGGAATCTGATAACCCTTCACATCCCAGCGCTGCACTGCCGTCGGATTGGCAACGATCCAGGCGCGCGCCTTGGCCAGCAATTCATCGCGATCCGCCGCCAGCTCATCAATCAAACCCGCCTGCAACGCCTGTTGCGAACGCACTTTCTTGCCTTCGAGTAAATACGGCAGCGCTTTTTCGATGCCAAGCATACGCACCATGCGCACCACCCCGCCGCCGCCCGGCAACAGGCCGAGAGTTACTTCCGGCAGACCGAGTTGCACTGATGCATCGTCCAGCGCCACGCGGTGGTGACAGGCGAGGCAGATTTCCCAACCGCCACCCAGCGCCGCGCCGTTGATCGCCGCGACCACCGGTTTGCCGAGGGTCTCTAGGGTGCGTAACTGCGCTTTGAGGGTCAGCACCATGTCGTAGAAGGCTTTGGCTTCGGGCTTGCCGATCTTGATCAGCTCCTTAAGGTCGCCGCCGGCAAAGAAGGTTTTCTTCGCCGAGGTGATGATGACCCCGGCAATCTGGTCTTTTTCAGTCACCAGACGGGCAACGCAAGCGGCCATGGCCTCGCGGTAAACGGCGTTCATGGTGTTGGCGCTCTGGCCCGGCATGTCGATGGTCAGCACGACGATCGCGTCCTGGCCTTTTTCGTAACGAATGGCTTCGCTCATAACAAGGTTCCTTGAATTCGGGGCTCAGAGGCGTTCGATGATGGTGGCAATGCCCATGCCGCCGCCGACGCACAGCGTCGCCAGGCCATAGCGCAGACGCCGCGCTTCCAGCTCATCGAGCAAGGTGCCGAGGATCGCGCAACCGGTCGCGCCCAGCGGGTGGCCCATAGCGATGGAACCGCCGTTGACGTTGACCTTGTCCGGGTCGACCGCCATGTCCTTGATGAACTTCAGCACCACCGAGGCAAACGCTTCGTTGACCTCGAACAGGTCGATGTCTTCAACGCGCAGCCCGGCCTTCGCCAGTGCCTTGCGCGTTGCCGGCGCCGGGCCGGTGAGCATGATGGTCGGATCGGTGCTGGTGACCGCCGTGGCGACAATGCGCGCCCGAGGTTGCAGGCCCAGCGCACGCCCCTTGGATTCGGAGCCGATCAGCATCAGTGCTGCACCGTCGACGATCCCTGAGCTGTTGCCCGGGGTGTGCACGTGATTGATGCGTTCGACATGGCTGTAGACCCGCAGCGCCGTGGCGTCAAAACCCATCTGGCCGATCATTTCGAAACTCGGCTTGAGCTTGCCCAAGCCTTCCAGAGTCGACTCGGCACGAATGAACTCATCGTGATCGAGCAGAATGATGCCGTTCTGATCCTGCACCGGCACCAGCGACTTGTTGAACGAGCCGTCAGCCCGGGCCCGCGCGGCCTTCTGTTGCGAGTGCAGCGCATAGGCATCGACGTCCTGACGGCTGAAGCCTTCCAGCGTGGCGATAAGGTCCGCGCCAACACCTTGCGGAGTGAAATGGCTGTGCAGGTTGGTTTGCGGGTCCAGCGCCCAGGCGCCACCGTCGCTGCCCATCGGCACCCGCGACATCGACTCGACGCCACCGACCACCACCAGGTCTTCGAAGCCCGAACGCACTTTCATTGCGCCAAGGTTGACCGCTTCGAGTCCCGATGCGCAGAAACGGTTGATCTGCACACCCGCGACACTGACGTCCCAATCGGCCACTTGCACTGCGGTTTTGGCGATGTCCGAGCCCTGATCGCCAATCGGCGTCACGCAGCCAATGACCACGTCATCGACCTGACTGGTGTCCAGCGCGGTGCGCGCTTGCAGCGCGGCCAGCAGACCGGCCAGCAGATTCACCGGTTTGACGCTGTGCAGGGCGCCATCGGCCTTGCCTCTGCCACGGGGCGTGCGTAACGCATCGAATATCAAAGCTTGGGTCATGACGTCCTCGAACCTGTGCGGGGAGTGATTGCTTGTGACTCCACTCTTGACCCGTGCGGCCATGGATTCAATGACCACAGCGCTCAATGCGGTTGACGCACACGCTCAGACGGACGGTCATCGGCAGCTGGGTGAACCGGTTCAGGTCGGCGAGTTGTCTAGCCAGCGGCCGGCAAAGAAGCTGGCAATAAGCCTCATGCCTTTTTTATCGCATCTGGCAAGCATTCCATATGAAATGGATCTAAGCCAAGCGTGACGCGGCCCCTAATGTAGAACATGTACGTCAGGGTCGTCGGGTTTTGCCGAGGCAGACGTTCTTCAACAGGAAGTGCAGCGCTTGCCGTCATGGATATGCAGGCAGGCATCAGGAAATAACAATAAAGGCGGTCAAGCCATGTTCAAACAACCGAAAGTTCGTCAAGCAGGGCTCATTCTTTTCGCCACGACGCTGTTGTTGATTTTGCCGAATCTGACCAAGGTCATCGGCTGAGTCGAGCGGCAGGCGCTGTTCATCGCCACTGAAAATGTGACTGGCCCGCTACCCGGGCCAGCGTGGCTGTGCCAACCTTGGCGCACTCTCACGACATGGACGGCGATCATTTGAAAGCGCTCATTGTGTTCGGGGCCATGCTGCTGAGCATGCCCTTGTCTGCCGCCCAGTTGGATCTGCAACTGGGCGCAAGCAGCCGCACCTGGCAGACCGAGGAATTGCTCAAGCATCCTCAAGTGCAAACCCTGACGATCAAAAACGATGTGTCCTACAAGAAGGACATGACTTATCGCGCCGTGCCTGTGGCCGCATTACTGACAGGGATCAAACCGCAGGATCACCTGCAAGCGGTGGCACTGGACGGCTTTGCCGCCGAGTTGTCAGCTGCGCCGTTGCTTAATACAACAGGTGCGCGAGCATGGCTGGCCATCGAAGATCCGGCGCAGCCGTGGCCACCGCTGTCGGAAGGCAAGCACAGCGCCGGGCCGTTCTACCTGGTCTGGACCGATCCGCAGGCCGGCAATATCAGCCCGGAGCAGTGGCCGTTCGAAGTCGCGAGCATCAAGCGCATGGCGCCGGTGGCCGAACGCTTCCCTGCCCTGCTGCCGGATCCTGCGTTGAAGGCAGATGACCCGGTGAATCAAGGGTTTGCGCTGTTTCAGAAAAACTGTCTGGCGTGTCACCGGTTGAACGGTGCGGGTGATGCGCAATTCGGGCCGGATCTGAATATTCCTTACAGCCCGACCGAGTATTTCGGCGCGGATTTCCTCAAGCGCTACATTCGTGATCCGCAGAGTTTGCGTCAGTGGCCGCAGGCGAAGATGCCAGGGTTTTCGGTGGAGGTGTTACCGGAGGGGGATCTGGAAATGCTGGTGGGATATCTCAAGCACATGGCCGGGCGCAAGGTTAAGCCCTGAGCACATTTCCTTAAAGGAGTGAGCCTGCTCGCGATAGCGGTGTATCAGTCAGCACATTTGTAACTGACAGACCGCTATCGCGAGCAGGCTCGCTCCCACAGGGGTACGGCGTTTACTGTTGTTGCACCGAGATGATCGGAGTTGGCGAGACGAACACTTTCGCATGCATCTGCTCACACCCACCGCCCCGGCGCATACCGCGCACCGGGCAGGCATCCAGATAATCCAGACCTACCGCCAGTTTCAGATGGCGCTCGGGCCGCGCCAGTTCATTGGTCACATCAAAGCTGTACCAGGCGTCATCCAGCCACGCTTCAGCCCAGGCGTGGCTGGCCAGATGCTCGCAATCCTCGCTGTACAGATACCCCGACACATAACGCGACGGAATCCCGAGACTGCGTGCGCAAGCCAGAAACGCGTGAGCATGATCCTGGCAAACACCCGCACGCCCGGCGAAGGCCTCGGCGGCGCTGGTGTCGACCTCGGTGGACCCCGGCGTGTAGGTCATGTGCTGATTCAAGCCGTGCATCAGATCGATCAGCGCTGTGCGATCACGCCGCTGCTTGCAGGATTTCTCGGCGAACGCGCGTAACGCCTCATCCGCCTCGGTCAAACGGGTAAAGCGCAGGAACGGCAGCGCCGACTGGCTCTCATGCTCGGCCTCGCGCAGTTCGTCGATATCGACCTGCCCGCGCGCACCAATGATGATCGCTTCGTGCGGCTCGTCCATGGTCAGCACATGCAGGATATTGCCGAACGGATCGAGTTGCGCACGCACCGGGCGCGGCAGATCGAGCTGCCAGCTCAACACGTGTTGACGTTCGCTATCGTGTGGGGTCAGTCGCAGGTACTGGATGCTCGCCCGCACCTGATCCTCGTAGTGATAGGTGGTCTCGTGGCTTATGGAAAGTCTCATGCAGCCTCCAGGTAGGAACTGTGAATGGCGTTGCCCAACTGGCGCACCAGCGGGATGAATTCGGTCAGCCACGCGTGCAGGCCTTCCTCGAGAATTTCGTTGATGCCGGTGTAGCGCAGGCGCGCGTCCATCTCTGCCGCCAGACGCTGTGCCGGACGGCCATTGGCACCGGGCAGTTGCGCGAGAATCTGATCGATCTCTTCGGTGCAGGCACGCAGTGAACGCGGTACATCGGCACGCAACAGCAACAACTCGGCAACATGCCGGGCGCCGGGCGCATCGCGGTAGATTTCGGTGTAGGCCTCGAATGACGACAAGGCGCGCAGCAAGGCGCTCCACTGGTAGTAGGCGTGGGCCGTACCGTCGCTGACTGCTTCAGCCTGATCGCCAGCCATTTCATAGCGCGCATCGAGCAATCGCAGGGTGTTGTCCGCGCGTTCGATGAACGTACCGAGGCGAATGAAACGAAACGCATCATTACGCATGATCGTGCCGTACGACGCACCACGGAACAGGTGCGAACGTTCCTTGATCCATTCGCAGAAACGGCTCATGCCATAGCGACTGAGGCCCTGTTCGGCGATGCCGCGAATTTCCAGCCACGTCGAATTGATGTTCTCCCACATGTCCGCCGTGATGCGCCCACGCACCGCATGGGCACTGGCCCGCGCCGCGCCGAGGCAGCTGTAAATGCTCGCCGGGTTAGCCGCATCGAGGGCAAAAAAGTGCAGCAGACGCTCAGCATGTAGCGCGCCATGGCGCTCGAGGTAATCGTCGAGGGTACCGGTGATCAGCAACGGCATGGCCAATTCGTGCAAACCATCGCCACGACCGTCCTGCGGCATCAGCGACAGCGAATAACTGATGTCGAGCATCCGGGCGAGGTTTTCCGCCCGCTCCAGGTAACGCGACATCCAATACAGATCCGAGGCAGTTCTACTTAACATGGCAAGCTTCCTTCAATCCTCGACCACCCAGGTGTCCTTGGTTCCGCCACCCTGGGAGGAATTCACCACCAAGGAGCCTTCGCGCAGCGCCACACGGGTCAAACCGCCGGGAACCACCCGGGTTTCGCGCCCGGACAAGACAAACGGACGCAAGTCGATATGGCGCGGCGCGATGCCGTTTTCGACAAAGGTCGGACAGGTCGACAGCGACAGCGTCGGTTGCGCGATGTACGCGTGGGGTTTGGCTTTGATCCGTTCGCGGAAAGTATCGATTTCCGCTTTCGTCGATGCCGGCCCGACCAACATTCCGTAACCGCCTGAGCCTTGGGTTTCCTTGACCACCAGATCTGGAAGATTGGCCAGCACATGAGAAAGTTCAGACGGGTTGCGGCATTGCCAGGTCGGTACGTTCTTCAAAATCGGCTCTTCGTCGAGGTAGAACCGGATCATGTCAGTAACGAACGGATACACCGATTTGTCGTCCGCTACGCCGGTGCCGATGGCGTTGGCCAGCACCACGTTGCCCGAGCGATAAGAGGACAGCAGCCCCGGCACACCGAGCATCGAATCGGGATTGAACGCCAGTGGATCGAGAAACGCGTCGTCGAGCCGACGGTAGATAACGTCCACCGCTTTCGGGCCGTCCGTAGTGCGCATGAAAACTTTGTCGTCGCGAACGAACAGATCCGCGCCTTCCACCAACTCCACGCCCATTTCCCGCGCCAGGAATGCGTGCTCGAAGAACGCACTGTTGAAGCGCCCCGGCGTCAGCACCACCACGCTCGGGTCATCGATCGGACTTGAGCTTTTCAGGGTGTCGAGCAACAGGTTCGGGTAGTGATCGATCGGGGCAATACGCTGCGCGGCGAACAGCTCCGGGAACAGGCGCATCATCATCTTGCGGTCTTCGAGCATGTAGCTGACGCCGCTCGGTGTACGCAGGTTGTCTTCGAGCACGTAATAAGTGCCGTCGCCGTCGCGCACCAGATCGACGCCGGAGATGTGCGAATAGATATCGCGGTGCAGATCCAGGCCTTGCATCGCCAACTGATATTGCTCGTTGGCCAGCACCTGTTCGGCGGGAATGATCCCGGCCTTGATAATGCGCTGCTCGTGATAGAGGTCGGCGAGGAACATGTTCAACGCCTTGACCCGCTGGATACACCCGCGCTCGACGATTCGCCATTCACTGGCAGGGATGCTGCGCGGGATGGTGTCGAAAGGAATCAGGCGCTCGGTGCCCTGCTCGTCGCCATAGAGCGTGAACGTGATGCCGGCGCGATGGAACAGCAGATCGGCCTCGCGTCGCCGCTGGGCCAACAGCTCATCCGGCGTATCAGCCAGCCATCGGGCGAACTCCCGATAATGCGGGCGAACCTGGCCGCCGGCATCGTACATCTCATCAAAATAGGTGCGGATCATGCCGTACTCCTTGTCACCCGGACATACAGGCCTTCGCAAGGCCCGTGCCATCGGCATAAACGCTTTGATTTCAATCGGTTGGAAATACACGCCGCAGGCACCGCACCATTCCTGTGCGGCAAATGCCCCAACCGGATTGCCCCCGCTTCATTGCGACGCACTGCATCGCCTATCACCAGCATAGTCAGAGTTGATTTCACTGCCCGGCGCTGCCTGCGGATAATCCGCACATTCGCTGCAAATCTTCACCGGCCCCGGCGCCATGAAGCGGCCAGCTCAACTGATTGGGATCGCCTCGGCGGCCCGCCCCGCTGTAACCCTGACCGGTTTCCTCTCCTTATCGGTCTTCCCTTTTAGCCACCCTCTCCGGTGGCTTTTTTTTGCCTCGGTTTCTTGTTTCAGGGTTTTGCCACAGCGTTTTGCTTATGCCGGAAATGACAACGGCCAACCCGAAGGTCAGCCGTTGCTCAACAAATGAAACCAGAGATCAGTTCAAACGGTGGCGGTTGCGCACCTCCTGCTTCACACCCCAGCCTTCGATAATGCCACCCAGAGGTTCAACCACGGCAGAGAATCCCTGCTCGAAGTCGCCGATATCGTCATATGTCGCGTACATCACTTTGCTCAATTCCAGCGCCCACGCACCGTCATCACGCAGGCTGACCTGGGCATTGATGGATTCACCGCGAAATTTGCCTGCCGCCCTGCGCGCCCGCTCCTCGTCCGGGAAAATTGCGTAGAACTCGATGGGATGGAATCGGGAAAAATCGAAACCGCCTTCTTTCATGCGGCGCAGAACATTGCTGCTGATGTCTTCTTGATAGGCTGTGCTCATGAATCGTCCCCCTCGCATAGATGGATAGACTTTCCGTATTCCCGCCCCGGGCCTCTGGCCAAAGTACGACGGCAACGTGGTTGCACGCGGGAACAAGCATGTAGCTGACAAGACCAGACCTTAGCGATCCGTTCGCTGATCTCGCTTGCAGAGTAGCCCCAAGATAGAGCTGCTGCCAAGGCCTGGTGTTGAAGGTGACAAGAAGTATTTCAGATTGGGGTGATGCTGCGGATTTCGATGCTGTTCTGGGTTTTCAGGCTTTTGACGCCAGCATCGGCGGTGCGCCCTTCCAGATCGTTCAGATCCAGTTCGGCGGCGACGGGCAGGAGCCGTGCCTTGATCAATCGAGCGGCCTCATCGT
Source organism: Pseudomonas sp. B21-041 (assembly GCF_024748675.1). Lineage (NCBI taxonomy): Bacteria > Pseudomonadati > Pseudomonadota > Gammaproteobacteria > Pseudomonadales > Pseudomonadaceae > Pseudomonas > Pseudomonas sp. B21-041. The sequence continues at coordinate 1,998,063 of NZ_CP087175.1, read as the reverse complement.
CGCTGGGGCATTCCGCGCGCTCGAACACCTCATCGACAATTTCACCATGATCGTCCACGAAAGTGACTTTCCACTTTTGCATCGGTGCCTCCTCGATCAAACCCGCAAATGGGCTTACACCTATCTCGACTGTGTACGCCGAAAGTTGGTTCAAAAGGATTACAACGGGCGAAGATGAAAAAAACGACATCGACTGTAGGAGTGAGCCTGCTCGCGATAGCGATTTCTCATCCAACGCTGATGTTGGTAGACAAACCGTAATCGCGAGCAGGCTCACTCCTACAAAGACTTGCAGCGATTATTCAGTCGTTGCTTGGCTTGTTGATCGCCTGCAGCACGTACTGCGGCAAGGCGAACGCACCAATGTGGATTTCCGGGTTGTAGTAGCGGGTGACGATGCCGCTGCCGATGAAGCGCTGTTGCAGGGTTTCACGGCTCAGTTTGCGGTACGCCGGATTGGTCGAGCCCCAGGCGAAAGTCATCGAGCCGCCGATGTAGGTCGGCACGGCTGCCTGGTAGAAGTGCCAGTCCGGGAACAGGCTGTTCAGGCGACCGGCAGTGGTTTTCACTTCGTCAATCTGCATGAACGGCGTACCGTTCTGGGTCACGAGGATACCGCCCTCGTTCAGGCAGCGATGGCACGCCTGATAGAAGTTCTCCGAGAACAACACTTCGCCCGGGCCGATCGGGTCGGTGGAGTCGGAGATGATCACGTCGAATTTTTCCGTGGTGGTGGCGACGAAACGCATGCCGTCGTCAATCACCAGGTTCAGGCGCGGATCGTCGTAGGCGCCGCTGGAGTGGTTCGGCAGGAACTCTTTGCACATATCGACCACGGTGCCGTCGATCTCGACCATGGTGATGTGCTCGACACCGGCATGCTTGGTCACTTCACGGAGCATGCCGCCGTCACCGCCACCAATGATCAGCACGCGCTTGGCGCTGCCGTGGGCGAGGATTGGCACGTGGGTGAGCATTTCGTGATAGATGAATTCGTCGGCTTCGGTGGTCTGGATCACGCCGTCCAGCGCCATCACCCGGCCCATGCGCGGGTTCTGGAAAATCACCAGGTGCTGGTGTTCGGTGCGCACTTCGTGCAGCAGTTCTTCCATGCGAAAACGCTGGCCGTAGCCTTCGTAGAGGGTTTCCAGGTACTCGCTGGTTTTGGTGACGGTCATGGTCAAGTGCTCCGATGAATGCGCGGGCGCCAATCGTGGGGACGATTGCCCGGGAAAGGCGCGCATTCTACGTTGCCGAAGATGACAGGTCGAACCTCACAACCACAATCCCCCTGTAGGAGCTGCCGAAGGCTGCGATCTTTTGATCTGGTTTTTCAGGATCAAGATCAAAAGATCGCAGCCTTCGGCAGCTCCTACAGGGGTATTGCGGTGTTAGCCGATTCAGATCCGCACGTTGCCCCGCGGTCCGGCAATCGCCCAGATGATCAGGCCCAGCACTGGCAGGAGGATGATCAGCAGCACCCAGACGATTTTCATCCCGGTGGTGGCGCCGCTTTTCAGCACATTGATGATGGCCCAGATGTCGAGGGCGAGGATGATCAGACCGATCAGACCGTTGAACGTGGAACCCATGGTGTCGCTCCAGAATAGTGGCATGCACTTTTAGGATAGACGGTCGCGCGCAGGGTTCCCTTTTATTGCTATCTCGCTCAGACGTGCACGGCTATCTTCAGCGCTTCGAGCGATGGCGCAGCGGCGATACCAACTTCGGCGCACAGCTCCAGCACCCGTGACACGTCGTTACCGTAGACCAGCACCAACTGCAGTTCGTCGTCGAGCAACTGGCTGAAGTTCATCAGCGTGTAACCGCCGTTTTCCTTATTCATGCTGCTCATCTGCACCTGGATGCGATTGAGCGCGGTCAGCGCTTCGGTCTTGGCCAGTTGCTTGGGCTTGAGGTTGAAATCCACGCCCGGGCCAAACGAGGCGACGATCTGCGCAAACAGGTCAACGTAGGTGTCGGCCTGGAACAGCACGGTTTCCGGCAGGCTGCCGACCACGACCCACTCGCCCAACGCAATCGGGAATGTGTCGTCGTAGTTGATGTCCGGGTTGGCTGCCAGAAAGGCATCGGCATCGGCGTAGGCTTGCGCGGCTTCGTCAGCCACTTTCACGATCTCGTCCTCGCCCATGCAGCCAGAGCTGATTTTGCTGATGAGTTCGACGAGTGCGGCTTTCATGAGGGCTGATCCTGTGGCGAAGGTGAATTTCGAGGGCGCGGAGGATAGCGCACAAAGCAAAAGATCGCAGCCTTCGGCAGCTCCTACGTTCAGCGCTCATCCACGGAATGGCAGGCCAACGCGTTCAATGTAGGAGCTGCCGCAAGCTGCGATCTTTTGAGGCCCGTCAGGCCAGCAGTTTTTCCAGCTGCGCGGTGGTATCAACCGCCCCCATCGTGCGCGCCGCATCCAGCGCTGTCACGCCATTGGCGTCCTTGGCTTGCGCATTGGCACCCTTGCTGATCAGGTAATCAACGATTTCAACGCGGTTGAACATCGCCGCCATCATCAGCGCCGTACGCCCATCAAACGACGAGCCTTCGATCTCTGCGCCCGCTTCGACCAGCGCCTTGACCACCGGCAGATCGCCTTTGAATGCGGCGCCGGCAATCGGGCTCTGGCCGTTGCCATTGCGCATTTCCGGGTCGGCCTTGTGTTTAAGCAACACCTGCACCGCATCCAGATGGCCGTAATAGCTGGCCAACATCAACAACGTGTCACCCTTGCTGTTCTTCAGGTTGACTGGCAAACCGGCCGTGACCAGGCGATCAAGCATCTCGGCATCACCGTCGCGCGCCTTGTTGAAAACCTGCTCGGTGAATTCGGCAGCTTCTTCAGGGGTCATCTGGCGGCTTTGGTCGGACATGGGGCAACTCCACTTTCGGTCAATCGGAAAGCCGACAGTTTCCCGAGCGAGACGGTGGCTGTCACCCCCTTTTTCTCAAGTCGAGCCATAGCCAGATTCAATAACGATGCTTGCCCTGATGAATTTCCGCCAACACTTCATCGGTGACCCGAACGTAAGTCTGCGTGCCGGGCAGCCATGCGAAGATCGGGTCATCCCCCGTCTGGCCGGGATCGAAGCCCTCGTTCTTGAGTCGGGTTTTCTGGTATTTGAAGGTGCCAGTGGTTTCCATCTTGACCTTCACTCGCAGGAACAACGGCACGGCATAAGCTGGCATGCGCTCCCGGGCAAAAGTCAGCAACTCGGCGAAATCCAGCGTCGCAAGGGATTCCGCCGGGGTGATCGCCGCCATACCGGCGCGGCCGTTGGTATTGCAGATCTCCACGCCATAAGCCACCGCCTCGGAAATATGCGGGTGTTGCAGCAGAAGATTTTCGACTTCGGTGGTCGAGACGTTTTCGCCCTTCCAGCGATAGGTGTCGCCGAGGCGATCGACAAATTGAGCGTGGCCGAAGCCGATGTTGCGTAGCAGGTCGCCGGTGTTGAAAAAACGATCGCCTTTGCTAAACACGTCGTGCAACACGACCTTGGCGGTTTTCTGTGGATCGGTGTAGCCGTCCAATGGAGCTTTTTCATCGATCCGTGCCAGCAAAAGCCCCTGCTCGCCTTTGCCGACCTTGCGCATGAATCCGTCAGGACTGCGGATCGGCTCGCCGCTGTCATGATCGTAGGCGACCAATTCCCAAGCCATCAGGGAGAAACCGATGGTGTTGTCGAAGTTGAGAATGTTGGTGAATCCGATGTTGCCGTCGCTCGCCGCGTACAGCTCACAGATGTGCTCGACGGCAAAACGTGTCTTGAACTCGGCCCAAGCGCCGGGGCGCAAGCCGTTGCCGATCATCTTGCGCACATCGTGACGGCTGTCATCGGCGCTGGCCGGTTGATCGACCAGGTAACGGCACAGCTCGCCGACGTAACCAATGGTGGTTGCACGGTAGCGGCGCACGTCGCTCCAGAACTGACTGGCGCTGAACTTGCGACGGATCGCGAAGCCCGAGGCACCGTTTACCGCCGAACCCCAGCACACGCAAAGACCGGTGGCGTGGTACAGCGGCAAAGTGCAATAGACGACATCGTCTGGACTCATGTTAAGGGCGATCATGCCGAAACTGGCGGAGCTGCGCATCCAGCGCCCATGCTTGAACACCCCGGCCTTGGGCAGGCCGGTGGTGCCGGAGGTATAAATGTAGAAACACGGGTCGTCGAAGAAGATCTGCTGGCTGCTCGGCGGATTCTCGCTGGAGGCGTCGGCACTGGCGCTGATCAGGTTGACGTACCCGTCGGGCGCAATGCCCGGATGGCTGTAGGTGTCCTGATCGGCGACAAACCAGGTGCGCGGTGCAGTGATCGCTACTTGATCGCGAATCGCCGCATACGCCGCAAGCAGTTCTTCGCCCACAATAATCGCCACCGGCGCCACCAGATTCACACTGTGGACAAGTGTGTCACGCGTCTGCGAGGTGTTGAGCAGCGCGCTGACCGCGCCGACCTTGGCCAGCGCCAGAATGGTCACCAGCAGTTCCGGGCGGTTTTCGATAAACACCGCGACCACGTCGCCCTTGCCGATGCCCTGCCCGTTCAGATAGTGAGCGATGCGGTTGGCCCACTGGTTGACCTGCGCATAGGTCAGCCGCACATCGCCGTGCAATAACGCCGGCCCCTCGGGATTGCGCAGTGTCGCTTGCTCGAATGTCCAGCCAAGGCCACAGCTTTGGGTCGGATCCGTGACGTTGGCCACCTTCATGCCCTTGACCACCCGCGGGATGGCTTTGGCAATCATCGGCAGTTTGCGGAGCATCATGCCCCAGGTAATCGTGTCGCTTGGCGCGTGACTCATGACAACTCCCCGTTCGACCTTGACGTGCAGGTCGATGTTTTTATTTTTCGGGCTTTGACTTGAAGCAACCGGCGCATTCGAGCACAGGTCGAGGTCGAAAATACGTCAGCGCTTCTCGGGCTGTACACGCGGTTTTTGCAATGTTTTGTATCCGCTGCTCTTTAGCGAGCGCAGCGGATCTGCGGATCTGCGATTGGTTCAATCGAATCGATATCGATCCCGCAAAATGCAGGATGCACGATGGCCATTCATGCACTTTGCACGACAACCTGAATTTTCATTATTTTTAACTCTTTGATTTATAACGATTATTTTATTTTCAAATGCTGGCACAATCGCTGCAACCTCCTCTGCATGCTTGCCATTCAAGTGCATACGGAGCTGAAAGACATGAGCCTGATCCAAGAAAAATTTACCTCCCTGTTCTCCAACTTCGACGTCACCACTGCGCCACGTCCCGATGGCGGGATCCTGCTGACCCTGCGCAGCAGCGACGGCAAAGTGTTCAAACGCGCACTGACTTATCAACAACTGCATGCCGGCGACCAACTGTCGTGGGCGATCAGTGCAATTCGTCGTGACCTGGCAGAACAAGCCAGTGAGTTGCCGCAAATTGCCATGCTGCAGAGCCAGCAGCGTTTTGCTCTGCCGACATATCACTCGCTGTAATTTTTAAAGCGCATTAAACAAAACAGGCCGTGGAGCTTTCGCTTCACGGCCTGTTTTTTGTGGCTTATGCAAAACCTGTGGGAGCGAGCCTGCTCGCGAATAGGGTGTGTCAGCCACTGAAAATGCTGGCTGAACGCACGCTTTCGCGAGCAGGCTCGCTCCCACACTAGATCGGTGAGGTCAGAAGGCTTCGGGTTCTATTCCGGTGAACGTGTCGACAGTGATATGGCTGCCCAGCTCCCCGCCTTCGCGGGCTAGGCCGCAGGTTTGCATGCCTGCCGACTGAGCGGCGTCGAGTTCTTCAACAATGTCCGAGAGAAACAGGATCTCTCCCGGTTCAACGCCGATGGCTTTCTGAATATTGGTGTAGGACTGCGCCTCACGCTTGGGCCCTGAAGTCGTGTCGAAATAACCACTGAACAACGGCGTCAGATCCCCCGCCTCCGAGCAGCCGAAAATCAGTTTCTGCGCCTGAATCGAACCCGACGAGTACACAAATAGTTGATAACCGGCAGCATGCCAGCGCTGCAGCGCTTCAACGGCATCCGGGTAAACATGCCCCTTCAATTGCCCGGCGTGATAACCCTGCGCCCAGACCATGCCTTGCAAGGCCTTGAGCGGCGTGGCTTTGCGATCTTCCTCGATCCAGCTCAAGAGAATTTCAACAACCCGTTCAACATCGGCCTGCGGCGCATTGCTGTCACGGCGCACGGCCTCCAGTTGCTCGGCCACATCGGGGCGCTCGGCGTTCTGGCGGACAAATTCCGGCAGGTGTTTAGCGGCATACGGAAACAGCACGTCGAAGACGAAACTCACCGCGCTGGTAGTGCCTTCGATGTCCGTAACAATGGCTTTGATCGACATCGAATCAGTCCTCCAGACGCGGGAAGCGGCCGGCGATGTCTTCGCCGGTGAAATTGGCAACCCAGCCTTCAGGGTTGTTGAACAGACGGATCGCGACAAAGTGCGGATGCTCGCCCATGTCGAACCAGTGCTTGGTGCCGGCCGGCACCGAGATCAAATCGTTCTTTTCGCAGAGTACGGCGTAGACGTAATCATCGATGTGCAAGGTAAACAACCCACGGCCGGCGACGAAAAATCTGACTTCGTCTTCGCCATGGCGATGCTCTTCGAGAAACTTGGCGCGCAGCTCGGCTTTTTGCGGGTGATCGCTGTTCAGGCTGATGACGTCGACGGTGATGTAACCGCGCTCGGTCATCAGTTGGTCGATCTGCTCTTTATAGGCGCTGATCACCTCTTCCTGGGTGGCGCCGGGCTGGATTTTCGCGGCGGCTTGCCAGCGGTCGAAGCGCACGCCCTGCTCGGCCAGGGTCGAGGCGATGTCTTCAAAGTGGGTCAGCACCTTGTTCGGAATCTCAGGGCTTGAGACGTGATAGACGGACAGGCTGCTCATTGGGGCAATTCCTCGGTATCGGCCTTGCCGTCCGGTTCTTGCAGACCGGTCGGGCACAGCATTTCATCAGGCAAATGGGCTACTTCTGGTGAAGTCAGCCTTGGCGGTTCATGACGCTGCGGGTTTTCAACTCGCATTCAAACAGAAATTCAAAGGCCTCGATCTGCCGCAGCGCGTCGTTCATCTGCGCGCCCCAGGTGTAGAGGCCGTGGCCGCGAATCAGGTAACCGACACAATCAGGATGGGCGTCGAGCCAAGGCTGCACCTTGGCGGCGAGGCGCGCAATGTCCTGATCGTTGTCGAAAATCGGCACGCGCACCCACGATTCGTGGGTCGAGATGCCACTGAAGGCTTTTTGCAGCTCGTAGTCTTCGAACTCGATAAAGTCTTGCGGAGTCAGGCGCGACAGCACCGTGGCATTGACCGAATGGGTGTGCAGCACTGCGCCGATCTCCGGCCGCCAGCTATACAGCTGGGTGTGCAGCAGGGTTTCGGCGGACGGCTTTTTGCCCGGTTCCAGGCTATTGCCGGAAAGGTCGGTGGCGAGCACATCGTCCACACTCAACTGGCCCTTGTGCTTGCCCGACACGGTCAGCAGCGCTTCGCTTGGCGAGAGGCGCGTCGAATAGTTGCTGCTGGTGGCCGGCGACCAGCCGCGACCATAAAGAAAGCGCCCGGCATCGACGATTTGCTGGGCGAGTTGTTCACGCGTAAGGCTCATGGCCTGTCCTCTTGCATACGTGTGGCAATGATAACGGCAGCAGCGAGCGCCGCGAGACTGGCAATACTAAAGGTCAATGTCGCGCCGAGGGCATTCCAGCTGTAGCCGGAATACAACGCGCCCATGGCGCCGCCGGTGCCGGCCAGTGCGGCGTACAGCGCCTGGCCCTGCCCTTGCTGGCGCGCGCCGAAGCTACGTTGCACGAAAGCGATGGCAGCGGCGTGAAAACTGCCGAAGGTCGCCGCGTGAAGCACCTGCGCAAACAACAGCACCCACAAGAACTCGGCGAACGAACCTAGCAGCAACCAGCGCAGCGCCGCCAGCAGAAAACTTGCCATCAGCACCCGGCGCAGGGAAAACCGCGCAAGAATCCGGCTCATCGCCATGAACATCAGCACTTCGGCAACGACACCCACGGCCCAGAGCATGCCGATGGTGCCGCGGGTGTAGCCGAGGCGTTCAAGGTGCAAGGTCAGAAAGGTGTAATACGGGCCGTGGCTCAATTGCATCAGCGCCACGCAGCCATAGAACGCCAGCACGCCGGGGTTGCGCAGTTGCTTGAGAAAGCCCTCCCCGCTCGGCCGATTGCCTTGCGGCGGTTGCGCGTTCGGCACCCACAAGCTGCTGAGGACGATGCCAGCCATGATCAGCACCAGCGCCGCCGGGTAGATATCGAGGCTGAGCCATTCGAACAGTCGGCCAAGCGCGACCACGGTGATGATGAAACCGATCGAGCCCCATAAGCGGATTTGGCTGTAGCGCGAGGTCTGCCCCTGCAAATGCGCCAGGGTGATGACTTCGAACTGCGGCAGCACCGCGTGCCAGAAGAACGCGTGCAGCGCCATGACCACCGCCAGCCAGGCGTAGGTTTTGCTGACGAAAATCAACGAAAAAGTCAGCAGCGTACACACCGCGCCGAAGCGCACGATGGCCAGGCGTTTGCCGGTGTAATCGCCGAGCCAGCCCCAGATGTTCGGCGCCACACAGCGCATCAGCATCGGGATCGCGACCAGCTCACCGATCCGCGCGGGACTGAAGCCGAGGTGGTCGAAGTACAGCGCCAGAAACGGCGCTGTCGACCCGAGCAAGGCGAAATAGAACAGATAGAAACTGGACAGCCGCCAGTAAGGGAGCGCCGTCACGGTTATGCCGCGACGGCTTCAGAGCCCGCCATCAAAGCTGGCTCAGCACCGGGGTGCTCACGCGCACATCGGCGTTCTGGCCACGGTGACGCAGCAAGTGATCCATCAGCACGATGGCCATCATCGCTTCGGCAATCGGCGTGGCGCGGATGCCGACGCACGGGTCGTGACGGCCCTTGGTGATCACGTCCACAGGGTTGCCGTGGATATCGATCGAACGGCCCGGGGTGGTGATGCTCGACGTCGGCTTCAAGGCCAGATGCGCAACGATCGGCTGACCGGACGAGATACCACCGAGGATGCCGCCCGCGTTGTTGCTGAGGAAACCTTCCGGGGTCATTTCATCGCGGTGCTCGGTGCCGCGCTGGGCAACCGAGGCAAAACCGGCGCCGATTTCCACGCCTTTCACCGCGTTGATGCTCATCAGTGCGTGGGCCAGTTCAGCATCGAGGCGATCGAAGATCGGCTCGCCCAGACCCGGCATCACGCCTTCGGCAACGACAGTGATCTTCGCCCCAACCGAGTCTTGATCGCGACGCAATTGATCCATGTAGGCCTCAAGCTCCGGCACTTTGTCCGGGTCCGGGCAGAAGAAAGCGTTCTCTTCCACCGAATCCCAGGTCTTGAACGGGATTTCGATCGGGCCGAGCTGGCTCATGTAGCCACGAATGACGATGCCTTGGGTGGCCAGGTATTTCTTCGCAATCGCACCGGCCGCCACGCGCATCGCGGTTTCGCGCGCCGAGCTGCGACCACCGCCACGGTAGTCGCGCTCGCCGTATTTGTGGTGGTAGGTGTAGTCGGCGTGGGCTGGGCGGAACAGATCCTTGATCGCCGAGTAGTCCTTGGACTTCTGGTCGGTGTTGCGGATCAGCAGGCCGATCGAGCAACCGGTGGTGCGGCCTTCGAATACGCCAGAGAGGATTTCGACTTCGTCGGCTTCCTGACGCTGGGTGGTGTGGCGGCTGGTGCCTGGCTTGCGGCGATCGAGGTCGCGCTGCAGGTCTTCGAGGGAGATCTCCAGGCCCGGCGGGCAGCCGTCGACAATGGCGACCAACGCCGGACCATGGCTCTCGCCAGCGGTGGTGACAGTGAACAACTTGCCGTAGGTATTGCCGGACATGCAGGACGCTCCGTGAAATCAAACCCAAATTCGTGATGCGCGCCAGTATACGCAGGCTAACCGAGTAGTTCATCCTCGAACCTTAGTGGTGCTGGCGAGTCCAACCGGCACCTTGGCGAATGATGGCGTGATGATGCTGCGAGTTTTGATCTTGAGTCTTACCCTCTTTACGGGCTTTGCCCAAGCGACGGTCCTACAACGCCCGGTCACTTTGGATACCGGCACCGGCGAACTTTTCGGTTCGCTGCTGCTGCCAAAATCTGACAACCCTGTGCCGGTTGTCCTGATTATTTCTGGCTCCGGTCCTACGGATCGCGACGGAAACAACCCCGACGGCGGGCGCAACGACAGCCTCAAGCGCCTGGCGTGGGTGCTGGCCAAACACAATATCGCCAGTGTGCGTTACGACAAGCGCGGTGTTGCGGCGAGCCTGGCGGCAACGCCGGATGAGCGCAATTTGTCGGTGGAGGCCTACGCGGCGGACGCGGTGGCATGGGGGCAGAAGCTCAAGACTGACCCGCGTTTCGGCAAGCTGATCCTGCTCGGCCACAGTGAAGGCGCGCTGATTGCCAGCCTCGCCGCGCCGAAAGTGGACGCCGCTGCGGTGATTTCCCTGTCCGGCAGCGCGCGCCCGGTCGATCAGGTGATCCGCGAGCAATTGGCTCGCAGCCTCCCACCTCCGTTGATGCTACGCAGCAATGAATTGCTCGACAGCCTCAAGGCCGGCCAGACTGACGACAATGTGCCGCAACCGCTGCAGGTGATTTTCCGCCCGAGCGTGCAGCCGTATCTGATTTCGCTGTTCCGTCAGGATCCCGCGAAAGCCTTCGCGCAATTGAAGATGCCGGCGCTGATCGTCCAGGGCAGCAACGACATGCAGGTCGGCGTTGGCGATGCGCGGGCGCTGAAAGCCGCCAAACCCGACGCCGAACTGGCGGTGATCGACGGCATGAACCACGTCATGCGCATCGTCCACAACGATATGAAGCGGCAATTGGCTTCGTACAAGGATCCGAATTTGCCACTGGCGGCGGAACTTGGCGCGAAGATCATCGAGTTTATTGACGGACTTCGCACCCGTTAAGCGCGGTTTACCCTCTAGTCCTGCAAAAAACGGCCGATAAGCCTTTGTCGCCAGCGCAACGGCTGGCGACAAGCAGGGCTTGGACAGGATCTCGCCGTTATGACTGATACCCCGACTTCACCCGACACCACCGCTGAAAAAGACGCACCGCCAGCGGTCGAGCTGCCGTGGGCGGATGTCCACGTCGAGCACCACAAGATGCTCCGCCTGGCCCCATTGCAGACCGACCGCAACACTGGCGGCCGCCCCTTGCGCTTCGTCGAATTCGGCTATGCCGAGCGCAACAGCAAAGAAAAAAGCCTGATGCGCATGACGATCAAGCTGCCCGGCCAGCGTGTGCGCAAAGAGCAGAATCAGCTGGACGTGTGGGTCGATCACATGACCAAACGTGTGCACTTCGGCCCCGACAGTGGCTTGCAGATCGAACCAATGAACCGTGGCATCGGCCGTTACATGGCCGCGCAAGGCATCAATTGGGCGAAAAAGCGCTGGCCGACCTACACCGTTGACGGCATGGACTTGAACAACAAGGACGCGCTGAACGAAGACACCCGTCTGCGTCGCGATCATTTCCTGCGGGTGCATGGTTTTGATGTGGTGTACGCCGATGCCCAGCACTTGAAGGGCAGCGTCAAGGATGTATTGGTCGGCGATTTGCTCGGCGACTGGAACAGCGAAAAGCTGCAGATCGTCGAGATTCTTGAAGCGGCACAGATGCTGCAGCAGGCCGAACAGAATCTGGCTGAGCAGGAAGTGAAGCTGAAGAAACAGGAAGAGAAGGTCAGCAAGTTCAAGCGTGAAGACGCCGGGCTGCGTTTCACCATTACCTGTCTGGTGGCGTTTGCGGTGTTTCAGGCGGGGCTGCTGATCTGGATTGCTACGCACCGGTAGATCAAAAGATCGCAGCCTTCGGCAGCTCCTTCATTGGAATGCGGTAATCCCTGTAGGAGCTGCCGAAGGCTGCGATCTTTTGCTTTTAACGGGTCAGACGCGGGAAGCGAACAAGGCCTGATGATCGCGGCACTGTTCCGCCGTCAACATGAACACGCCATGCCCGCCACGCTCGAATTCGAGCCAGGCGAAATCGACTTCCGGGTACAACGCGTCAACGTGTACCTGGCTGTTGCCCACCTCGACAATCAACAACCCCTTCTCGGTCAGATGATCGGCCGCTTCAGCGAGCATGCGTCGCACCAGGTTCAAGCCATCGTCGCCACACGCCAGGCCCAGCTCCGGTTCATGCTGATATTCGTCCGGCATGTCGGCGAAATCTTCCGCATCCACGTAAGGCGGGTTCGACACGATCAGGTCGAAACGCTGGCCCGGCAAGCCATCAAACCCATCGCCCTGCACGGTATAGACGCGCTCATCGACGCCATGGCGCTCGATGTTCTGGTTGGCCACTTCCAGCGCTTCGAACGACAGATCGGCCAGCACCACTTCGGCGTTCTGAAACTCGTAGGCACAGGCGATACCGATGCAACCGGAACCGGTGCACAGGTCGAGAATCCGCGCAGGCTCGCTGCCGATCCACGGGGCGAAACGGTTTTCGATCAGTTCGCCAATCGGCGAGCGCGGGATCAACACACGCTCATCGACGATGAACGACATGCCGCAGAACCATGCCTCACCCAACAGGTAAGCGGTCGGAATGCGCTCTTCGATACGGCGCTTGAGCAAACGCTGCAAATTGACCAGCTCGTCGTCTTCCAGCGCGCAATCGAGGTAGCTGTCGGCGATTTCCCAAGGCAGGTGCAAAGCTCCCAGCACAAGCTGCCGCGCTTCGTCCCAGGCATTGTCGGTGCCATGGCCGAAAAACAGATCCTCCCCATGGAAGCGGCTGACGGCCCAACGAATATGGTCGCGCAGGGTACGAAGTCGGGAAGTGATCACGGGGCAGAACTCCAGAAAAAACGACTGGCGATTCTAGCAGCCAAAACGCGCGACGACGACGCAGGAAAAACATCGCACCGACGGTAGGAGTTTTCTGTTTTTTGCATCGGCTATTGAACAGAACGTGTAACTTGACAAGGCTGCAGGCCAATAACGACGGTGCCTACGATGGTAGCGATTCACAGAACCGCTCAGCCAGAGGACAATGTCGCAAAAGCCCCACCCCAAGGAGCCCCAGAATGTCCGTTCCAAAAACGATGTTTCAACTCAGCGGTCGCGGTTACGCAGCGGCCACACTGAGCCATGCCACCGTGGTCATCATCGATGCCCAGAAAGAATATCTCAGTGGCCCGCTGGCCCTGAGCGGCATGGACGCGGCCGTCGCAAACATCAAGCAAGTGGTTGCCGCAGCCCGTGCAGCCGGTCGGCCGATCGTGCACGTGCGTCACCTCGGCACCGTCGGCGGCCTGTTCGACCCGCAGGGCGAACGCGGCGAATTCATCCCCGGCCTCGAGCCACAGGGCGATGAAACCATTATCGGCAAACTGCTGCCGAGCGCGTTCCACGGCACCGAGTTGCTGGACCGTTTGCAAAACCTTGGCTCACTGGACCTGATCGTCTGCGGTTTCATGAGCCACTCCAGTGTCAGCACCACCGTACGTGCGGCGAAGAATCTGGGTTTCCGCTGCACTCTGGTCGAAGACGCCTGCGCCACCCGCGACCTGCCATTCAAGGGCCGAGTGCTCAGCGCCGCCGTGGTGCAGGAAGCCGAAATGGCGATCATGGCGGACAATTTCGCCACGCTCGCGTTGACTCAAGACCTGATCTGATCGGCTCTGATGGGCGGCTCGCGGCGCCGCTCATCTGCAAAATCCTCTCATTTGCCGCAAATGCCATAGCCTCAGGAACAACCCGGTCAACTCACGGTCGAAGGGCCGATACCCATTGAGGAAGGTCGGAATGAAGTTATCCGATGGATTTGACGCACGCCGCTTGCGGCCCAAAGGCCAAAGCAACTGGCGTTTTCGATTCGGCGCGGCGATTGCCGCCATTCTGGCGACGTTCGGTGTGCTGCTGGCGATGGCCGGGGCCGCCAGCCTGCTCGGGCGCCCGCCAGCGCTCGGTGATTTGAATGCCACGCCGATGGGTTCGGCGATCATTCTGGCAGTCGGGTTGCTGTTTCTGTATTTCGGTGTCGCCCTGTGGCGTCGTTGCCGGCGTCGCGCCCGGCAATCTCGGGAACTGAACATGTCCCCGCACCTGATGAAAAAACACGACTGAATCACCGGCCTGGCTTTTTGCCGGGCCGTTTTGTTTCGACTTGGGTAAACTGGCCGCCCTTCGCGGAGGCTGACATGCAAGACGACGATTTTTCCCTGTTCAAAAGTGCGATCCAAGGCGTCAAGCCGATCAAGCACGACCGCGCCGACACCGGCAAACCCAAGGCTGACCGCGCACAGATCGCCAAGCTGCGCCAGTCCGCCACCGTGCGCACCGACACCGCTACCGTGGATGGTCTGTCCGACCAGTTCGTGATCGACGTCGGCCCGGAAGACGAGTTGATGTGGTCCCGTGACGGCGTGCAGGAAAGTCAGATGCGCAAGCTCAAGGTCGGCCAGATCCCGTTCGAAGGCAGCCTCGACCTGCACGGCATGAGCGTGGAAAAGGCCCGCGAAACCCTCTGGGCCTTTCTTGCCGAAGCGACTAAATTCGAAATCCGCTGCGTACGCGTCACCCACGGCAAGGCTGTGCGCCTGGACGGCAAGCGGCCGATGATCAAAAGCCACGTCAACACCTGGTTGCGCCAGCATGCCCAAGTGCTGGGTTTCTGCTCGTGTCAGGCGAAACACGGCGGTGCCGGCGCGGTTTACGTGATGCTCAAACGCACCATGATGGAAGGCCGCGACGAATAATCGCGTTACACCGAACTTGCAGGGTTGTGTCCGCCACCGTACCCTTGCCCTTTGCGAAAATCCCCACAGGTAGTTTCATGTCCCTGGAACAGAATTACACCGCGATTCTCGGCCAATTGGGCGAGGACGTGTCCCGCGAGGGCCTGCTCGACACGCCAAAACGTGCCGCCAAAGCCATGCAGTACCTCTGCCGCGGTTATGAACAGACGCTCGAAGAGGTCACCAACGGTGCCCTGTTCAGCTCCGACAACAGCGAAATGGTGCTGGTCAAGGACATCGAGTTGTACTCGTTGTGCGAACACCACCTGCTGCCGTTCATCGGCAAGGCGCATGTTGCGTACATCCCGAGCGGCAAAGTGCTGGGCCTGTCTAAGGTCGCGCGGATCGTCGACATGTACGCCCGTCGCCTGCAGATCCAGGAAAACCTCAGCCGTCAGATCGCCGATGCAGTGATGCAAGTCACCGGCGCGCTGGGCGTAGCCGTGGTGATTGAGGCCAAGCACATGTGCATGATGATGCGCGGTGTCGAGAAGCAGAATTCGTCGATGATCACTTCGGTGATGCTCGGTGAGTTCCGCGAAAACGCAGCGACCCGCAGCGAATTCCTCAGCCTCATCAAGTAATTCGTTGCGCGAAGAAAACCGGCATTCATCGCCGGTTTTTTTTCGTCCGTGAAAAATCGGGTAAGCTGCGCGCCTTTCTCAATTTGCACCGTGAGGCTTTAAACGTGTTCGTCAAAGCGCTTCGTGTCGGCCTCGGCCAACTGGTTATCTTCATCGACTTCATCACCCGCCCGGGCAAGAAACAGCGTCCTGCCGAAACTCAGGCCCAGGTCAACGCCGCCGCGCAAGGCCTGACCCTGTATCAGTTCCATGCCTGCCCGTTCTGCGTGAAAACCCGCCGCACACTGCGTCGCCTGAATGTACCGGTGGCGCTGAAGGATGCGAAGAACAACGAGCAGGATCGTCAGACGCTGCTGGATCAGGGTGGCCGGATCAAGGTGCCTTGCCTGCGCATTGAAGAGAATGGCCAGACAACCTGGATGTATGAGTCCAAGGTGATTATTGATTATCTGGATAAGCGGTTTGCCGCTGTCTGATGATTATGTTGTGGGTTGATTGACGCCTTCGCGAGCAGGCTCGCGAAGGGACCCTCTCAGCCACCGCAAATCCCAGACAAAAATAAACCGGCCCTCGAGCCGGTTTATTGTTTTCAGGCCGCTTTCTCTAGCAGCGCCTGGCGCACCACCGCCGCCAATCGCTTGAGCCCTTCATCCAGTCGCGCCGGATCAATGTGGCTGAAATTCAAGCGCAAATGCCCATGATGGTTATCCGGATCCGGAAAGAACGGCTCCCCCGGCATAAACGCCACGTCATTGGCCAACGCCTCATTGAGCAACGTTCGCGTATCCAGCGGCTGCTTCAACGTCAGCCAGAAAAACAGCCCGCCCTGCGGCATGTTCCAGTCGGCGAGATCAGAAAAGTGCGTTTCCAGCGCCGTTTGGAAGGCATCGCGCCGTTGCCGATAGAAGCCGCGCAACTCACTCAGATGCTGCAGATACTTGTCGCTGCCAATCCATTGCAGGGCCTGCCACTGACCGATGCGGTTGGTATGCAGATCTGCCGATTGCTTGAGTTTGAGCAGATGCGGGAACAGGTCCGGGCTGGCGATCAAGTAACCGACGCGTAAACCGGGCAACAAGGTTTTCGACACGGTGCCGGTGTAGATCCAGCTCGCCTTCTGCAGACGCCCGGCAATCGGCTTGGCGCTGCCGCCATCGAAAGTCAGCTCGCGGTAGGGTTCGTCCTCGATCAGGGTGACGCCGAATTCGTCGAGCAATGCCGCTACGGCTGCACGCTTGGCTTCGCTGTAACGCACGGCGGACGGATTCTGGAACGTCGGGATCAGGTAAATGAACGCTGGCCGGTGCTGTTCGAGACGACTGCGCAATTGCGCCAGATTCGGGCCGTCGGCTTCTTGCGGCACGGTCAGGCAATCGGCGCCGAATAGCTGGAAAATCTGCAATGCGGCGAGATAGGTCGGCGCTTCAAGCAGAATTTCCGTGCCCTTGTCGATGTACAGCTTGGCCGCCAGATCGAGGGTTTGCTGCGAGCCGCTGACCACCAGTACCTGACTTGCGGTGCACTCCAGGCCCAGCGCCCTCGCCTCCGCTGCCAAGGCTTCGCGCAATGCCGGTTCGCCTTCGCTCATGCCGTATTGGCCGAGTGACAGCGGCATGTCAGCCCACTCGACCTTCGGCAGCATCGCTTCGGCCGGCAAGCCGCCAGCGAACGACATGACCTCCGGGCGCTGGGCGGCGGCAAGGATTTCACGGATCAAAGAGCTTTTAAGGCGCGCGACACGTTCGGAAAAGGCCATGGAAGTCACCGGTAGCGAGGCATGGGAATAATGAGTCAAACTGGTTGACTGAAATTACGACAGCTTGAGCGAGTACGTCAATATGCTTGACCTTAAAAACCCCGCGAGCCAACAACAGGCGATGGAAGCGTTTTTCTTCGGCTATCAGGCCTTCACTGCCAAGGCTGATGAAATGCTCGAGCGCCGTGGGCTGTCGCGGGTACATCAGCGAATTGTGTTTTTCATCGCTCGATACCCGAATTTGAGCGTGAAGGAATTGCTGGGATTGCTTGGCGTGAGCAAGCAGGCCTTGAACATGCCGTTGCGACAGTTACAGGAAATGCATCTGGTCGACAGCGTGGCGTCCGAGGCCGACAAGCGAAAGCGTCTGCTGGAGTTGACGGCCGAAGGCGCGAAGTTTGAACAGGCGCTGCGGCGTGAGCAGGTGAAATTGCTGGAGCGAGTGTTTGCCGAGGCTGGCGAGGCGGCGGTGAATGGCTGGCTGGCGGTGAATATGGCGCTGGGGAAAAGTCAGACGGCTCTCGACTGAATGGGACTGCCTCTTCGCGGGCAAGCTCGCACACAGGGGCACGCATTTCAAACGTGGGAGCGAGCCTGCTCGCGAAGGGGCCAGTGCAGGCGATATATCGCTATCGACGGAACTTTCGTAAACAAAACCAAAAACAATATTTGCTTTATTTGTACACAAAAGCATAATCCACAGCGTGCGAGTTCCTGACCGCATGGTCAACAAATTCGCGTATGCCTCAAAGGGCCGCTGCCACCCCTCATGGGTCCGGCCCTGGAAATAACAATAAAACTCTTGAGGAGTACTCGCTGTGGAAAGCCGCAAATCCGAAGCATCGACGCTGGACCTCTCGCCGCCATTACGCAGTGGCTTGCTGGAACGTCTGTTTAAACTCAGCTTGCACGGCACCACGGTGAAGACCGAGCTGATTGCCGGTCTGACAACCTTCATCACCATGGCTTACATCATCTTCGTCAACCCGAACATCATGGCCGATGCCGGGATCGATCACGGTGCAGCCTTCGTCGCCACCTGTATCGCCGCCGCGCTGGGCTGCCTGTTGATGGGCCTGTACGCCAACTGGCCAGTGGGTCTGGCGCCGGGCATGGGCCTCAACGCATTCTTCACTTACACCGTGGTCGGCACCATGGGCTATAACTGGGAAACTGCACTGGGTGCGGTGTTCGTCTCCGGTGTGCTGTTCATGATCCTGACTTTCTCGCGAATTCGCGAGTGGCTGCTGAACAGCATTCCAGTCAGCCTGCGCTTTGCGATGGGTGCCGGTGTCGGCCTGTTCCTTGGTCTGATCGGCTTGAAAACCGCGGGTATCGTCGTCGATAGCCCGGCCACACTGATCAAACTCGGCTCCCTGCGCGAACCTGGCCCACTGCTCGCGGCCATCTGCTTTCTGATGATCGCGATCCTCAGCTACCACCGAGTCTTCGGCGCAATCCTCATCAGCATCATCACCGTGACCCTGGCCGGTTGGGGCCTGGGCATCGTGCACTACGAAGGGATCATGTCGACCCCGCCAAGCCTGGCTCCGACCTTCATGGCCATGAACGTCGCCGGCGTGTTTAACGTCAGCATGATCAGCGTGGTGCTCGCCTTCCTCTTTGTGCACATGTTCGACACCGCCGGCACGCTGATGGGCGTCGCCCAGCGCGCCAATCTGGTGAATGCTGACGGCCGTATCGAAAACCTCTCCCGCGCGATGAAAGCCGACAGTGCATCCAGCGTGTTCGGTGCCGTGGTCGGTGTTCCGCCAGTCACCAGTTACGTAGAAAGTGCCGCTGGCGTAGCCGCTGGTGGTCGGACTGGTCTTACCGCAGTCACCGTAGGTGTGCTATTTATAGCGGCGATGTTCTTCGCACCGCTGGCCGGCATGATTCCCGCTTACGCCACCGCCGGTGCACTGATCTATGTGGCGATGCTGATGATGGGCGGCATGGCCCACATCGAATGGGACGAAGCCACTGACGCGATCCCGGCCATCGTCACCGCGATCATGATGCCACTGACCTTTTCGGTCGCCGACGGCATCGCGCTGGGCTTCATCACCTACGTGGCGTTGAAGGCTGGTACCGGCAAGTACAAGGAAATTTCCGTGAGCCTGTGGGTGCTCTGCGCGATTTTCATCGCCAAGTTCATCTTCTTGTAAGCGTCACGCGGTTCAAGCCTCAACACAGCCTCACCCAATCGGGTGGGGCTTTTGCACATTCTTGAGTACAACAAAAAAAGGAGGAAAGTGATGAGTCTGGAAACCTGGCTGCTGTTAAGCGGCGCTGCATTGGTGGTGATTCTGATTCCAGGGCCACTGTCGTTGTTGATGATCAGCAACAGTCTGAATTATGGGTTGCGCCGTTCTTATCCGGCATTTCTCGGTGGCGTATTCGCCTCTATCTGCCTGCTCAGTGCTTCGGCGTTGGGGCTGGGTGCCTTGTTGCTGGCATCGGAGCAACTGTTCAGTGCCCTGAAAATCGTCGGCGGACTCTATCTGTTCTATCTGGCCTGGCAGAGCTGGCAGCAATCGCGCCAGCCATCGGTCGGCGCCGTCGTGCCACAAGCTGCCGCCGTTCCACGGTTTCGCGCGTTGTTCGGGCGCGCCTTTGTACTGGGCGCCAGCAACCCGAAAGACATCCTGTTCTTCGCCGCTTTCCTGCCGCAATTCCTCAGCGCCGAACAGCCCTTCCTGCCGCAGTTGCTGGTGATGATCGCCACCTGGACCCTGCTGGATCTGCTGTGCAAACTGGCCTACGGACTCGGAGCCCACGGCGCAGCGCGTTACTTGCGCAGTGGCAAAGGACAGAGCTGGTTCAACCGGATCAGTGCCGGCTTGTTCGGAGGCGCCGGCGCGGCATCGTTGCTCAGCAGTCACTGAGACATTTGGATCACAAACTTTTTATTTATCTGTAGCCATCCCTGACTTGAAAAACTCAAGTCAGGGATGGCATTCGCAGCGACCGCTCGTGTTGCTCGCGACATCTCCCCGCCGCAACAACTGCATCCCTCAAGCGCAATACACAGCAACAACCCGTTGATGTACATCGTTCAAAAGGCGACCGTACTATCACGACTCAAATAAATAAAAACCCGCCAGAACAAGGAAGTTCACATGGCCACCCTGATACGTAAAGCGTCATTGGAAACTGCAGAGATCACCGACGCCGTCGTCATCGCCGACATGCGTTTCGAGCGCAATGAACATCATGTTTCGACCATTGATTTCAAACCCGAAACTGATGAAACAACCAGCATCAAAGTAAAAAGCAAAGTCGATCAATTGAAAATAGTCGACTCCGTATTCGGCCCGCTGCAAATCGGCAATATTTCAATAACACGAGTGTCACTTTATGCCTTGGGCGCCACGTTTGACGGCCAACCACTGAGTGGCAAAAGCACCTTTTTCCGGGTACCCAAGCGATCTTTCATCAACGCGTTGCAGTTCAGTGCTGTCGACATTGAACACCATATGAAATCGTCAACAGGCAAGGACAGTTATTTGTTGACGACACTGCTTTTCGAAATGGCCAGCGAACGCCCACTGACGGCCCCTCACCTGATAAGAGAAAGTTCGCAAGTTTCTACAGACGAAGGTAACTACCGTAGCAAATTGGTAAAACTACTGGATTCCGCACAGAAACTGGATCTGTATCACGCAAACCTGCCCAAACATAATCCTCGCTGGGTGTCCCTGGCGAAAAGTTACGCCGCGCTCGGTTCGAGTGTCGGCATCCAAGCTTTCGGCATATTCATGGGTTTACGCGGTGTGGTGGATGCTATCAAAGCAAACAACACCACCGAAGTCGCCATCAACAGCTTGGGTATTGGTACGGAAGTGGGTTCCATTGTTGTTGACATCGCCGTCAGCAAAATTGCGTCGAATATGCTCTCGGCCGGGCAAGGCGCCCTTATGGATTTTGCCAAAACCCGGTTTGCCCTGAGGCTGGGTCGCTCCGGCGGTTTGATCGGCGGCGCACTGACATTGCCGTTCGATATCTTCACCGCTGTCAGATCGATCAATGCCGCTGAAAATGCCGTCGGAAAAGAAGCCATGGACCATTACGTGAGCGCAGGATTGAGTATTACCAGCGCCGCCATGACGATCATCCTCGGTGCGGCAGCGTTGGCAGGCTTTTCATTTGCAGGCCCGGTCGGGCTTGCAGCTGGAGCAATCCTGGCCATCGGATCGCAAATTTATGGCGCGGTACGCGTGGTCGACGACATTGATGACTACATCGAACTGACGCTGGACGAGCGCTGGCGCACAGGCTGGTTTTCGTTCTGCATGATGGACCCTGACCAGGCCGTGCAAAACCGCTATCTGCTGGCAAAAACCAGGCTCCAACACGCGAAACAATTGAAAGAAACAGCCAGAAAACTGTTGGATGGGCAACTAAAGGACACAACCGAAGCCATCGTTAATGGCAAGTTTGAAGTCCACCTCAAACCCTCCCGAGTGCGCAAGCGTAACTGGTGGACCAAACGAGACAGTTGGGAAACGATCCAGGTTCCCGAGATCAAGGGAGGCGATGACATCATTGACGCCCGCAACGGGGTTTCCAAGGATACGCCTGGTGCAGAGTTGGGTACGGTTGGCGAAAACAAGGGCATTCTCTGGTTCATCAGCGAGGGCCAGGACTCAATCAAGGGCGTTGAAAACAAACCCAACAGCTTTCACTACCGATCGGGAAAAAAACAGCTGACCGGGGGTGAGAAAGACGACCGCTTCGTGTTCGAGGGTGCAGGGGATCTGCTTGTACAGGATGCCCAGATTTCTGAGTATTCAACACTGAAAGGCGGCGCAGGCAACGACACGCTTGTTCTGGCTGGAAGCAATTACACACGCCGCACCGATAGAAAAGGCTATGACGTCGATCTGCTGGCCCAAACCCTGCAGGTAATCGCAACCGATCCGTCTGTAGAAGAGGGTGAAAAATATACTCTCCACAGCCTTCTGGAAAGTATCGAGAATGTTGAAACGGTCAGCGGGGCCATCAGTGTTGTGACCGGTTCGGATAAACGCAACATCATTAATTCGCGCGGCCAGGACACCATCAATGCGGGGCCCGGAAATGATCAAATCCATCTGACGTATCCCGGAGCAACAGCCTCGGGTGAGGCTGGCATTGACGAATACATCATTGACCACAAACCAGGCCGTATTGCCATCATCGAAGACGGCACAGAAGAAAGTATTGTTTTGCTCAACTGGAAATACGAACTGATCGAAAGCTGGGCAATCGAGAATGGCGCGCTGATCATCAGTTCCCGGTTCGCATTTGCGGACGACCCGAAAAGTGTCGTGATCATTCAAGGCCTGTATAAGAAAGACGCGAACAACTTCGTATTGCAGAATAATAAATTCACGTTCATGACCGGCGACGGCTACTCGTTAAAACTGCCTGACGCCCCCGACCTGCCCGACAGCATCGAAAATGGCCACAACCTCGAAATCGAAGTAGTCGTTGTAAAAAAAGGAACACCCGAAAGCCCCCTTATCCTCCACGCTCCCGAGTGCCTGATCGATCATCAGCGTGATGCGAGTTACTACCTGCCAAGGTCCAGGAAAAACACAACAATCCGGTTGGTGAAACGTGCCGAAGCGGTGGTTCGTCTGCATCTTGATTACGACATCAGCGAACTGACACAGGTTGAAGCGCACTTCACCTCGGGAGAGAAGAAGTCAAATGGAGAACTTTTTGCGGGATGCGACCTGATTTATCACTTCGGCCACAACACACTGAAATTTGGCTTGTTCGCCTATGCGGAAGGTGGACTTGCCCCCAGAAACATGATCAGGATCTTGCGAACCATGGCCGCACGTCCCAACTACCGGGTCGTGCTCATTTTTAAAGGTGGCGTCACGGTCAATTTGCAACTGACACCGGAAACCGATGTTTGCCCCCTTGAAAGCCATAATCCGAATGATTTTGATACTTGGACGACGCAGCTCTCACTACCACTGCCACGGCGCACAGATCAGACTCCTTTTGAGTTACCTGAAACCAAACCCTTCAAATTCGACAGGGCGGGATGCGGTTCGCTTTTTTCCTATCCCGAGCAAACCTCGATCCAGAATCTTGAAGGTACTGGTTCCACCTACCTGATTCACCTGGTTGCCGATATAGCGATCAGATTGTCTACCCCGGGAGCACTCGCAAACGCCCCTGCCAGACTGCCTTACTCTTCCACCTGGGACCTCGACGCGACGAAACTCGGCAAGGTCGAGATCAGGCTGGAAAATAACCAGCTGCACATCGGCACCTGCATTATTCATTTGCCGGAGTACGAAAGCGAAGACCTGATCGATCAGGTCCGAGTCATTACCGAGAAAGGGGTTGTCCATACCGTCGATCTCTCTTTCGACAGGGTTTACCTGGATGGTCTGGATGCCCGCTTCTTTGAAGACCCCGGCTCGGCAAAAGACTTGCCCGAGGCTTTTGCAGCAATGGCCAATCAAGAGATCAAAGTGAGAAACATCGTGCTCGCCGACAACCGTCCCGAGGCGCTGAGTTACAACTTTCCCGCACACGGCTGGATCCTGCGCAGAGACAAATCTCGCGTTGAATACTCAGCACTGCAAGTGGTCAATCGGTGCAGCCATCAAGAACTCCCCCTCTTTGCACAGCCGCCGTTGATGACTGCTCCCTCTGCTTGACGCGCACACCCCCGTCAAAAACCGATAACCACGTGCGCACTCCGAAGTGCAGTAACCGAACGTGTCCACAGGGATGCGGACGAGTGCGCCTGAAAAATGCGCTGAGGCACGTGCCCGCGCATCATCACTCAACGAGTAACTTCACATGGCCAAACCACCCAAAAAAGTTCCTGTGACAGTGGCAGCAGATACCACTGTTACAACCAGACCTGCACAGTCAGGCTCGGGTACTCGCGTCACTGCAAACCTGCCTGAATCAGCACTGCCTGGCGTCGACTCGACCACGGGACCTCCCGGTATCGCCACCACTCGCCCGCCCGTCGTCATCGTCAGTGATATGCCCGATACCTACCGTGCCGCCCGCAGTGCAATCGCCTGGCCACAGGATCGATTGCACGAGCTGATACCCAGCGGAGAAAACACGGGTCTGTTCACCGGCCCGGATCAACGAACCTACGCGCAAATCGGCAACGAAGGCCGGTTTGTCGTCGAACGGGATCTGCAAGGCAACTATTACGTTCCGCTGACCTTTGCACCCGGTGTTCCCGGCCCGGTACTGACCAGGATTGAAGGCCAGGCCAGCTGGCACATCCAGCGCCCTGGCTGGCAATCAACACAGTCTCGACCCGACACCCCTGCCACGCCACCGTCCCTCACCTACCTTGCGCCCGATGACGCAAAAACGCTGACCAGAGCAGAACTCTCAACGGGGGGACTTCGATACAACAAACTCAAACATACCTTCGTCGATACCGCAGACGGCACAGTCATGGTTCGGAAAAACCTGCAAGGTGAATATCAACTGACCTCGGCAACAAGCAGAGACTTGCCCGATGTATTTTTTCAACAGATTCCCGGAACGGTGCTCTGGCGCCGCAAGCATCCGCACTTGCCAACCCCCGACCATCCCGCTGCAGGCAGGTCGCGGCCAATGGCCGAAGCAGACGAACCGCAACCCGGCCCAAGCAAACGCGCGCGGGTCAACGTCCCCGAACAACCACTAGCACCAATAACCTTCGATGCCAGCGCTCCAGCCGAGCAAACACCGTTTTTCTGGCTACCCTGGGGCCATCTGAACAAACCAGCGCAGGTGGAGTCGGTGCAGCTCGGCTGGTTTCATTATCCGGTGGTGCCGAAGGGTTCCACCCCTCACCCCAAAGTCTACTTTGTGCAACATCCTGACTTTGTGCCAACACACTTCGATGCGTTTGAACAAATGCTCCGTACGGCGCCCTCGATGCAGCCTGTTGCAACATTTCGCATCGGTAACGATCCGGGAGAAATACACCCTGGAAAACGTTTCTTCGATGAACCGATCTCGCAGTCGGTAGCCAAGACATTCCCTGATTTCTCTGATGACACGGCACGGGCCGTCGCCAGAAGGCTGTTCGAACTCGCGGACAACACACCGATGATTACCGGCACCGGGCTGGTCAACATTCAGGCAGTCCTGCATCAGTGGAAACAACGGCCATTTCCCACCGCACCTGCGTATGCCGACCCGCTGAACATGCTAGCAGTGGCACCTTCCACCGATTTCCGCGGTAAAAAACTCATCCGTATGCCCTCCCAGGTCGACGGCGAACTGCAACGACTCAGCTTCGATCCCAAGCATTTTCCCGTCGAATGGAACCACTACAAAACCTACCCGACCGACCTGAACCTCAGACGCCTGCTTGGCGCCCTGTTGGTTCGCAGCGGCTATGACATATTTCCCCTGACATACGAACACCGCATGCCAACGCTGGTATTCAGGCGCGGAACCAGTGAGCGGATTTATTTTATGAAACTGGGTGTGGTGGATCATGTCGGCCTGTCCCACACCCCGGGCAATGAACTGGCAGAACCCAGCCTGCCGGCCAGGATAGGCAACGAGGCGTTTCACGCCCTGGCCACCGCGACCATGGAAAACAAAGTGGTCTGGCTCATCGGGGGCGTATTGAAGGTTGAGTCGATTCCGGATTCGGTGTTCGTGCTCAGGGAGCGCTGAGATCCCGCTACGACTCGCACCGGCCCTGCCGGCGCGAGTCGGCATGACTTTCGAACGCCTCGAAACACCCTGCAGCACTTGCCCTCATCGCCATACATATATACCGCACGCCGTGGCGAGTTTTTGCCGAACATCACGCCTTTGAAGCCAATGGGTCGGGCAAACACGATGCCGCGCAATTGCACATCGAATCCGCTTCCCGAATATCCGGCCGCATCACTGATCAGCGATTCATCGGAGCAAGTCCATGGCAAAACCACCCAGGAAAATTCCTCGCACGGCGTCACCGGAGGCGTCTAGCCGAGCAACCAATCCTTTACCTGTTCCAGTTGCAGCACTTCCCGGTGAACCGGGTCATTCCACTCCGCACACCGAAGCCACTTCATCACACGCGTTGCCAGAAGCACCCGCCGACCGCCCCAGCGTCATCGTCGGTCGTCCGTTCACCCGGCATCGCCAATTGAGCGAAGCGCGAACCTCTGATTGGGTGAGGCAGCAATCCATCGAAACCGGACCGTCTGCGCTGGCCGGTGCTTCCAGCAGCGAAAGACCAGCGCATCCGGTCTATATCGACCCCGAATCGGCAACCCAACTGAAGCTGCAACCAGGCACTGAAGAAGGGTTTCGCTACGACAAACGCAAGAAATCCTACGTCGAAATGGTCGGCGGCATGGTCATGGTGAGCAAAACTGCGGAAGGCTGGCGACAGACACATGCCGGGGAATCAACCCCGACGGGACAAAGAGTGGAACAGATTGCGGGGACAACACTCTGGCGTGAAATCGACACGCCGCAGCAAGGCGACCCAGCCGTAATCAATCCACTGTCCACCGAAGCGACCGATGCCATACCCGACCAGAGCAAGCGCCAACGCCTGGACGAACAGAGCCATGTTGCAACCGGTACCAGCACGCTGGTCGAACATCTGTTAGCCCAGCCGGGCGTCGCCCTGGATCTTTCCGCCGGTCAGTGGAGAAACTGGGGGAAGTCCACAAAACCCGATTCAGGCGAGTCGATAGAGATCGACGGGCAACACTTTCGGATCGTCATGCAAGGTGTCAGTGCCGATACCGAACTGGTCTATTTGCAACACCCGGGATTTGCACCGGACCGCTATGACGCGTTCGAAAACATGCTGCGTCATGAGCCTTCGCGCCAACCGAAATGGGCACTGAAACGCGAAGGCCAATGGAAGGTTCTGGACAACGCTCCACCGTTCGAAATGTCCGCCACCCAATATGTTTCCGCCGCCTACAACTATCTGTCCGAGCAGGCGACCAGCAACCTCGCGCGGGCGGTATTCGATCGGCTTTCACTGCCTCAGGGCATCAACGCCCATGGACTTTCGGTGATGGCGCTGACCTTCCGCCACTGGCTGGACAGGGTGAATCACGAACCCCCGCTACACGGACTGGCGGACCCTTTGATAATGCTGCCAAAACTGCCGACATCGCCCGGCCATCTGGCAGGCGGCCGCTTGCTCACACTGCCTGCGCACAACTCAGCCGTATTACAGCGCCTGGATTTCGACCCACAACGGTTTCCTCAAGAGTGGGCCCCCTATGCAGCAGCGCCGACGCCAGGAAACCTGCGCGGATTGATGGCGACCATCCTGCAACACAACGGCTACAGCATTAATCCGACCACGCGCCGACTCAGTGAAGGTGCATTGATTTTTTACCGCCCGGGCGTTGCCGCTCTATTCGTGTTGAAGCTGCCACCCATCGCTGGCAATCAGGTTACTCGCACCACACCCGCAGGTACCGAACTCATCGACCCCGCCTATCTGACGAGGCTCAGCGTGTCGCAAAAACAGGCGCTTGAGGTGCAGTTGGCTCACACCGAAGTCATCCATCTGGTGGGGGGTATACAACCCATATCCGCTGATTACCCGACGCTGTTCATTGTGAGAGAGGCCTGAGCCGCTGCTGAACGCCTGAACGGTGCGTCCGCAAGTCCGGACACCTGCACACCCACAATCCAAATCAAGAGATTCAGTTAATGGTCAAACCACCAAAGCGTGTGGCCGGTGTTATTGCGCCTGACACACGTCCAAATGCCGCTGGCATTGTCCCCAGAATCCCCGGCGAAAACACGCAACCCTCTGCAGACCTGCCGAGCAATTCCGTGCGTCAACCGCCGGTGCGGGTCCACGAGGCATCCGCCGTCTACCCCGTGTCGGTAGCGGCCGCTCTGCGCTCCATCAGCTGGCCTGCCGATCAAGTGCACCTGCTACAAAGGCTGGATCCCGACAGCGGATTGTTCACCAGTCCGGAGGGAAAGCTGTACGCCCATGTTGAAAATGCAGGGCATCTGCTGGTCGAAATACATCACGATGGCCGCTACCAGATTCCCTTCAACTTCACTCCGCATCTGGCGGGTCCTTTCCTGATCAAAACCGAGCGCCAGCCAGTCTGGACCTTCGAACGACCCAGTTGGCTGGCGCACAACCCAGACAATGACGGGCCAGTTGCAGCCGCTGAGCGTATCCCCGGGGAACAGCCGATCTACCTCGCCCCCGATGCCGCCGCCCTGCTCTCCCCCCGCCTGCAAACACCGGACGGCGTTCGCTACGACAAGCACCGAAAAACCTATATCGATACCGCAGAAGGAACCGTCATGGTGCGTAAAAACGCCAACGGTCACTATCAGCAGACCTCCGCGACGGCGCGCAAAGTATCCGCTCTATTGTTCGAACAGATTCCCGGGACGCGACTGTGGCGCCGCAAGACCGGGCTAACCGATTTGGCTACACAACGCCCGCATCAGGAAGAGGGGACAGACGCCACCCGGGCGCTGACCGAAAGCCTGCTCTCGGACAACCCCGACGCGATCAACTTGAGTTTCGGTTTATGGCGAAACTGGGGACACAGTGTCCGACCAGCATTGGGCCAGCATATCGAGATCGACGGGCAGTATTACCGGGTGATGCAACAAGACCTGAATACCAACCCGCGACTGGTTTACCTGCAGCATCCGTTGTTCTCACCCGCCCTGTATGACGCTTTCGAATACATGCTGCGGGACAACCCGTCGCTGCAGCCTAAGTGGGCGGTTAAACAAAACCACCAATGGACGGTCCTCGACAGTGTCGTGCCCTTCGAGATGCCGATCACCCGGTACATCGCCAGAACCTTCAAATACTTGTCGGATCAATCCGTCAATTCACTCGCCCGGGCCATGTTCAATCAGGCGAACCGATCGGAAATCATCATTGCCCCCGGTCTGGCGCTGATGAACCAAGTGTTTCGTTACTGGGCCAACAGGGATCGGCGCAGAGCACCGAATCGAGAGCTGGCCGACCCGCTCCTCATGTTGCGCCCTCTGTCCGGACCGGAACCAACCCTGGCGATTCCTGCCTCGCTGGGTGAAGGCCTGATGCGCCTGGATTTTGATCCCGGGCGCTTCTCTCGCCACTGGAACGAGTACGCCACGACGCCCACTGCGGCCAATCTGCGAAGGCTGTTCAGGCAGATTCTGGAGGATGACGGTTACGTGGTGAGCAACCCGACAAACACGCTTGCGGAAAACGAATTGTTGTTTCACCGCGAGAAAATCGATCACGTGTTCGTACTGAAACTGCCACCTCTTAACGACGGGCGCCTGCAGCGATTTCGGCCTGAGCCTTTTGAGAACAATGAAGTCGTGCTGCAAACATCCAGCAGCGAATCAAAGCCTTTGTCGACTTACCGCACAGAAAAAAAGATCAGCTACCTGCTCGGCGGCACCCAAACAGATGTTCTGGGGCAGACAACGCTGTTCATTTTCAAAGACCAATGACCGCACAGGACAGTCAACCAAAAAACATGAACAGCTAAGAGACACTTCAATGACCAAATCCACAAAGACTACAGTCCGCCCTGCTTCGCCCGACACCTCCGCGATCAACAGATCTACCGCTGGCAATGGCAGCCTCAAAAACACCCAGGGTTCTGACATTTTTGCGCCAGGTACGAAGCAACCGCCCGACACTTCCACTCCCAATACGTCTGGCAGTGAAATGGCAGGCGCCCCACGCGTGGTGGTGAGTTACATAACGGATCCGCTGCTCACCGAAACCAATGCCAGACTGGCCGAGATATCCCTGCCGGTATTACAAACCGCTCTTCTACAGCCGCACATGTCCGTCGACGGGTTATTCGTGACCCCGGGCGGCCAGATTTACGCGCACCTGGAAGACGGCCGGCATTACCGGGTTGAACTCAACACCGCCGGTCACTACCAGATTCCCTGGCCCGCGGCCCCGGGCGTGACACCACCCATTCTGAAAAAAATCCACGGCCAGTCACGTTGGCGCATCGAGGCACAGTGGTACGCGGCTCACTCCAGACAGAGGAGTCTGTCTGCGCAGCAACGGACTGCCGAACCACTACAAGCGATCATCCTCGTCGACCCGCACCTGGCGACCCTTCTGCCTGCCGCGCGGGAGTCCCTGGACGGTATTCGCAAAGGGCCGCGTGGGAAAACCTATGTCGATATCGCCGAAGGAACCGTTCTGGTTCGCAGGAACGAACAAGGCGAATACAAACTGGCTTCAGCAACAACGATCAATGTGCCGGATATAGCGTTCGAGCAGATTCCCGGGCAATTCGTCTGGCGCCGTAAATTGCAGACGACTACAGATACACAACAAGCTCCAAAAGCAGGCAGTTCCCGTGCCCTCCCCCGGTCGGAAAGGCCCGGCCCGAGCCCAAGTAAACGCCCTCGACTGCCAGAAGACAGTGATCCTCTCAATCCCTTCGTACTCATGGGCATCAGTGAATTATGGAAAGGCTGGGGAACCACGACGAAACCGTCAGCCGGCGACTCCATCGAAATCGGCGGCAAGCACTTTGCGATACTTGACCAGCCGAGCCACGCCATTGACGCCTTTGCCTTCATCAAGCCGCCACAGTTTTCTGCTACTCGTTTCGATGCTTTCGAACAGTTGCTGCTGACCAATCCTGAGTTGCAACCCAGGGCGGCGGTGAAGTGGGAGGGCAATACGGGGCATGGCAATCCGGCATGGAGAATCGTGGAGAGTCGGCCATTTGAAAAAACCCTGACGCAATATGTCAGCGATCAGTTCCCCTACCTTTCCGATCACTCTGCAAGTAAAGCCGCACGGGAGATGTTCAATCGAGCCAGTCACTCCGAGAAAATAACAGGGTCCGGGATCAGTGCATTGTTCGAGACTTTCAAGTACTGGGAAAATCGCTCTATTTTCACGGGCGATAACAGAGTCGCTCGTCAAGACTTGAGCGACCCGCTGATGCTCCTCTCGCCGCTTGCGACTGACGTAAATGGCTACATGCGTATGCCGCTACCTTCCGCTGAAGGTCTGCGAAGAATCGACTTCAACCCGAAATTGTTCTCCGGCTCGCAACACCAAAGGGGTCGCCGAACAACGCGAACACTGTTCAAAGATCTTCTTAGCGCACACGGCTACTACATTGCCCATGATTTCGGCGCCAACCAGGGGAATGCCTTATTGATCAAGCGAACGGGGGTTGATCCTGTTTTCATCCTGTTCATGGACAGGATTCAAAACAATACTGTTTTTCTCCCTGATCCAGTTGCCTGGCTCAAGAAAAGAGTCTTTGTCGACAACATGGACGTGCAGGTCAAAGACGAGTTGATGGTGCATTTGCACACCAACAGAATCATTTTTTTGCTGGGCACCAACGAGCCTCTCCCCACTCACGAACATAACCTTATTGTCACCCGACACAGCTGAATGAGCTCCGGAGTTCTCTGCAGCACAGGCGGGCAGATTACTCAGGCATAAAAAAGCCCGCAGTGTGAGCGGGCGAAAGACCAAAGAAGCTATATGCGCAGTCGCTTCCCGGCGGGGGGCAGCTGCTTGGGGGTCAACTGCCCCGGTACGTGGAATAGCTGTAAGGCGAAATCAGCAATGGCACGTGGTAGTGATCCTGTTCGGCAGAGATGCCGAAGCGCAGTACAACCACGTCCAGAAATGCCGGCTCCGGCAACTGAACGCCGCGGGCGCGGTAGTAATCGCCAGCGTGGAACTGAACCTGATAAACCCCGGTACGATAATCATCGCCTTGCAGCAGCGGCGCATCGACCCGGCCATCGCTGTTGGTTATCGCACTGGCGACCAATTCCAGGTGCGAACCTTCAACGCGGTACAGCTCGACCTTGATCGAACTGCCCGGGCAACCGTGTGCAGCGTCCAAAACGTGTGTTGTCAAACGTCCCATTGATTCTGCGCGCCTGCCTGCGTGGAAGCAGTCAGACCTCGCGCCTCCCGAAGTCAGATAAAAAGGAGACCGCACCGATTCGGAGCACGAAAAGCTGCGGCGAGCGACTGATTAAGACACTTTTCAAAAAAATTGTACACAATAAAAACGACATTTTTCACACCACCCCCGCCAATCGGGGGTTTCCCCGCGTTCTGCCAGCAACACGCCTATACATTGCACCTTCTATCCATTAACTGACTGGTCAGGCAGGTTTCTTGCAGGCTCACGCCAATACCAGTAAAAGATGACAGTCGGCGAAAAATGCGAAAATTCAGGCTTACAAATTGCGAATAAAGTTGTATACAATCAGCCCATCGCTGTGACGCCAGCCTGCCAGGCCGCCACACCCATCTGTCAACGAATAAGAAGGAAGACTGCAGTGAGCGCTGACTACCCACGCGACCTGATCGGTTACGGCAGTAACCCTCCTCACCCACACTGGCCGGGCAATGCCCGCATCGCTCTGTCGTTCGTACTCAATTACGAAGAAGGCGGCGAGCGCAACATTCTGCACGGCGATAAAGAGTCCGAAGCCTTCCTCTCCGAGATGGTGGCCGCTCAGCCGCTGCAAGGCGCGCGTAACATGAGCATGGAATCGCTTTACGAGTATGGCAGCCGCGCCGGGGTCTGGCGGATTCT
This sequence comes from Pseudomonas sp. B21-041, assembly GCF_024748675.1. NCBI lineage: Bacteria > Pseudomonadati > Pseudomonadota > Gammaproteobacteria > Pseudomonadales > Pseudomonadaceae > Pseudomonas > Pseudomonas sp. B21-041. The sequence goes on along the minus strand of NZ_CP087175.1, from coordinate 1,965,362 downwards.
GAAACTGTTCAAGGAATTCGACATTCCGTTGACCATCTTCGCCGTGGCCATGGCCGCCCAGCGCCACCCGGACGTGATCCGCGCAATGGTCGATGCCGGCCACGAGATCTGCAGCCATGGCTACCGCTGGATCGACTATCAGTACATGGACGAAGCGCAGGAGCGCGAGCACATGCTCGAAGCGATCCGCGTCCTCACCGAAATCACCGGCGAGCGCCCACTGGGCTGGTACACCGGCCGCACTGGCCCGAATACCCGTCGCCTGGTCATGGAAGAAGGTGGTTTCCTCTACGACTGCGACACCTACGACGATGACCTGCCGTATTGGGAACCGAACAACCCGACCGGCAAGCCGCATCTGGTGATCCCGTACACCCTCGACACCAACGACATGCGCTTCACCCAGGTGCAAGGTTTCAACAAGGGTGACGACTTCTTCGAATACCTCAAAGACGCGTTCGACGTGCTTTACGCCGAAGGTGCCGAAGCGCCGAAGATGCTCTCGATCGGTCTGCACTGCCGCCTGATCGGTCGTCCGGGTCGCCTCGCTTCGCTCAAACGCTTTATCGAATACGCCAAAAGTCATGAACAGGTGTGGTTCAGCCGTCGCGTCGACATCGCGCGTCACTGGCACGAAACTCACCCGTACCAAGAGGCCGCGAAATGAGCCGCTTTCAAACCCTGCAACCGTCGACCCTGAGCCGCGACGCTTTCGTCAACGCCTTCGCCGACATCTACGAACATTCGCCATGGGTGGCCGAGAAGGCCTACGACCTGGGCGCAGATGCCTCGATCGACGAGATCGAAACCCTGCACCAGCGCATGAGCGACATCCTGTTGAGCGCCGATCATGCCAGTCAACTGGCCCTGATCAACGCTCACCCGGACCTGGCCGGCAAAGCCGCCGTCCAGGGCCAACTGACCGAAGCCAGCACCAATGAACAGGCTGGCGCCGGTATTCACCAATGCACGGCCGAAGAGTTCCAGCGCTTCACCGAGCTGAACGACGCCTACAAAGCCAAGTTCAAGTTTCCCTTCATCATGGCGGTAAAAGGCAGCAACCGGCATCAGATCCTCGCGGCGTTCGAAACGCGCATTCACAACTCGGTCGATACCGAATTCAAATGCGCGCTGGCGGAGATCAACAAGATCGCCCTGTTCCGTTTACTGACTCTTTAGCAAGCCTGACCCGAGTACATCAAACGCGGAGAGTACCCAGGGTCCTGCAAGCATCCCCAGCCACTTTTTTAAAGGCAGACAAGAAGAATGAAAGCTTACGCCGTACCTTTCGAAAAATTCGTCAACCTGGCCGATGCCCGTCTGGGCACCAAAATCATTTCGGTCACCGATGACTGGTTCGCAGACGCCAATCGTCTGTTCCAACCGACCCCGGCCGTATGGAAGGAGGGCGTGTTCGATGACAACGGCAAGTGGATGGACGGCTGGGAATCACGCCGCAAGCGCTTCGAAGGCTTCGACAGCGCCGTAATTCGTCTGGGCGTACCGGGCTCGATCAAAGGCGTGGACATCGATACTTCATTCTTCACCGGCAACTTCCCGCCATCGGCCTCTCTGGAAGCGTGCTTCCTGGCGTCGGGCGAGCCTGATGAAAACACCCAGTGGACTGAAGTGCTGTCGGCCGTCGAGCTGCAGGGCAACAGCCATCACTACCACGAAATCAGCAACGACCAAGCTTTCAGCCACCTGCGCTTCAACATCTACCCGGACGGCGGTGTTGCCCGTCTGCGCGTGTACGGCATTCCGTTCCGCGATTGGTCGGCGGTTGGCGACAACGAGCAAGTCGACTTGGCTGCGGCCCTGAATGGTGGCCGCGCCCTCGCCTGCTCCGACGAACACTTCGGCCGCATGAGCAACATCCTCAACCCGGGCCGTGGCATCAACATGGGCGACGGCTGGGAAACTGCACGTCGTCGCACGCCAGGCAATGACTGGGTCATCGTCGCGCTGGGTCACCCGGGCGAGATCGAGAAGATCGTCGTCGACACCCTGCACTTCAAAGGCAACTACCCGGACACTTGCTCGATCCAGGGCGCGTTCGTGAAAGGCGGTACTGACAGCCAGATCGAAACCCAGTCGCTGTTCTGGCGTGAACTGCTGCCAAGCCAGAAACTGGAAATGCACGCCGAACACACCTTCGTCGAGCAGATCAAGGCGCTGGGCCCGATCACCCACATCCGCCTGAACGTGTTCCCGGATGGTGGTGTGAGCCGCCTGCGCGTTCTCGGCAAGGTCGCTAAATAACAACGCAATGATCGTTCCCACGCTCTGCGTGGGAATGCATCACTGGACGCTCTGCGTCCACTCAGGATGTGACGCGGAGCGTCACGGGCTGCATTCCCACGCGGAGCGTGGGAACGATCACTCAACGAAAAGAAGAACAGCATGCGCACACTAACGATTGAACCGCTGAGCAAAGAAGCCTTCGCCCCTTTCGGTGACGTGATCGAAACCGACGGCAGCGATCATTTCATGATCAACAACGGTTCGACCATGCGCTTCCATAAACTGGCGACGGTCGAAACCGCTCAGCCTGAGGACAACGCGATCATCAGCATCTTCCGCGCCGACGCGCAGGACATGCCGCTGACCGTTTGCATGCTGGAACGCCATCCGCTGGGCAGCCAGGCTTTCATTCCGCTGCTCGGCAACCCCTTTCTGATCGTGGTCGCGCCAGTTGGCGATGAACCTGTATCAGGCTTGGTCCGCGCCTTCGTCACCAACGGCAGGCAGGGCATTAATTACCATCGCGGCGTTTGGCACCATCCGGTGCTGACGATCGAAAAGCGGGATGACTTCCTGGTGGTTGATCGCAGTGGCACAGGCAATAACTGCGATGAGCATTTTTTCAAAGAGGATGAGCGTTTGATCCTCGCCCCCCACCAATAAGAGAAGGTCTGATCACTCGACAACAAGAGTGACAGGCGAGAGGTAAAGACTGTGGAAGCACATCTGTTGGAATGGCTGAACCTGAGCGTGCGCTGGGTTCACATGATCACTGGCGTGGCCTGGATCGGCGCGTCGTTCTACTTCGTCTGGCTGGAGAACAACCTCAACCGCGTCAACCCGAAAACCGGCCTGGCCGGTGACCTGTGGGCGATCCACGGTGGCGGTATCTATCACCTCGAAAAATACAAACTGGCCCCACCGGCGATGCCGGAGAACCTGCACTGGTTCAAATGGGAAGCCTACTTCACCTGGATGTCGGGTATCGCGCTGCTGTGCGTGGTGTTCTACTCCAATCCAACGCTCTACCTGCTGGCTCCGGGCAGCACCCTGAGCGGCCCTGAAGGCGTGGCCATCGGTATCGGCTCGCTGTTTATCGGCTGGTTCATCTACTCCTTCCTGTGCGACTCGGCACTGGGCAAACGCCCTGCTCTGCTCGGCTTCATTCTGTTCGTGCTGATCATCGGCGCGGCGTATGGCTTCAGCAAAGTGTTCAGCGGTCGTGGTGCATACCTGCACGTCGGCGCGATCATCGGCACCATCATGGTCGGTAACGTGTTCCGCATCATCATGCCGGCGCAGCGTGCCCTGGTCGCGGCGATTGCCGAAAACCGTACGCCGGATCCGGCGCTGCCAGCCAAAGGATTGCTGCGTTCGCGTCATAACAACTACTTCACCCTACCGGTGCTGTTCATCATGATCAGCAACCACTTCCCGAGCACTTATGGCAGCCAGTACAACTGGTTGATCCTCGCCGGGATCGCGGTGTTGGCGGTGTTGGTGCGTCACTACTTCAACACCCGTCATGACAGCCACAAGTTTGCCTGGACCTTGCCTGTGGCAGCGGTGGGCATGATCAGTCTGGCGTACGTCACCGGCCCGATGCCAATGTCGACCGCGCCGGAAGTGGCCAAGGCGCCAGCCAAAATCGAGTACCAACCGCTGCCGGAAACGGCACTGGGCGGTGGCGCGAAACCGGCTGAAGCAGCACCGGCAGCCCCTGCCGAACCTGCAGCAGCACCGGCGCAAGCCTCCAACGCAGGTCCGGCCTTCGACAAAGTGCACAACGTGATTCAAGAACGTTGCGCGGTTTGCCACTCGGCCAAACCGACCAGCCCGCTGTTCAGCGCAGCTCCGGCGGGTGTGATGCTCGACACCCCTGAGCAGATCCGCCAGAACGCGGCGCGCATCCAGGCGCAGGCCATCACCACGCAGATCATGCCACTGGGCAACATCACGCAGATGACCCAGCAGGAACGTGACCTGATCGGTGCATGGATCGCCCAGGGAGCACAGACCAACTAAGCAGTAAAAGCATCGCTGGCAAGCCAGCTCCCACAGGGTTTTGCACTGCCTGTGTGGGAGCTGGCTTGCCAGCGATTCGCCGCAACGCGGTTGTTACCTGATGCACAGAAACAGCTGTGAGCAACCCGGCAGCTGTTCAATCACAAGAATAAAAAGATCCGAGGTGTTGCATGTCCGAGCTGTCCAAAGCGCGCATCCCCGACGCACCCGCCATTCAGCGATTGCCCCTTTTGCAACTGATCCTGGTCGGTTTGCAACATGTTCTGCTGATGTACGGTGGTGCCATCGCGGTGCCGCTGATCATTGGACAGGCCGCTGGCCTGAGTCGTGAAGAAATTGCCTTCCTGATCAACGCCGACCTGCTGGTCGCCGGCATCGCCACCATCGTGCAGTCCATGGGCATCGGCCCGATGGGCATCCGCATGCCGGTGATGATGGGCGCCAGTTTTGCCGCTGTCGGCAGCATGGTCGCCATGGCCGGCATGCCCGGTATCGGCCTGCAAGGCATCTTCGGCGCCACGATCGCCGCCGGTTTCTTCGGCATGCTCATCGCGCCGTTCATGTCCAAGGTCGTGCGCTTTTTCCCGCCGCTGGTGACCGGCACGGTCATCACCTCGATCGGTTTGTCACTGTTCCCCGTGGCCGTGAACTGGGCCGGTGGTGGCGCTGCCGCTGCGCAATTCGGCTCACCGATTTATCTGGCCATCGCCGCATTGGTGTTGGGCACTATTCTGCTGGTCCACCGCTTCATGCGCGGTTTCTGGGTCAACATTTCCGTACTGATCGGCATGTGCTTCGGCTACATCCTGTGCGGCGCGATTGGCATGGTCGACCTGAGCGGCATGGCCAACGCGCCATGGGTTCAGTTCGTCACTCCGCTGCATTTCGGCATGCCGAAATTCGAACTGGCACCGATCCTGTCGATGTGTCTGGTGGTGGTGATCATCTTTGTAGAATCCACCGGGATGTTCCTCGCGCTGGGCAAGATCACCGGCCAGGAAGTCTGCCCGCGCATGCTGCGTCGCGGCTTGCTGTGTGATGCCGGCGCCTCGTTTGTCGCTGGTTTCTTCAACACGTTTACCCACTCCTCGTTCGCCCAGAACATCGGTCTGGTGCAGATGACCGGAGTACGTTGCCGCTCGGTGACCATCGTTGCCGGTGGCTTGCTGATCGTGTTGAGCCTGCTGCCGAAAGCAGCGTTTCTGGTGGCGTCGATTCCGCCGGCGGTACTCGGCGGCGCAGCGATTGCGATGTTCGGAATGGTCGCGGCCACCGGCATCAAGATTCTCCAGGAAGCCGACATCGGTGACCGGCGCAACCAGTTGCTGGTCGCGGTGAGCATCGGCATGGGCCTGATCCCGGTGGTGCGTCCGGAGTTTTTTGCGCATTTGCCGATGTGGATGAGCCCGATTACCCACAGCGGCATCGCCATGGCAACGCTCAGCGCGCTGACGCTGAACTTGCTGTTCAACATTCTCGGCGGCAAAGAGCGCGCGGCGATCAACGACTGCCACGCACACCAGCACTAACAGCAACACCGATGTACCCCCTGTAGGAGTGAGCCTGCTCGCGATAGCATTTTTTCAGTCAACTGATGTGTTGCCGCTATCGCGAGCAGGCTCACTCCTACAAGGGCAAAAAAAGCTCTGCGCCTCAAACAATAAAAACAAGAGGGAGCAACAGATGATTCGCACACAAACCAACGTTCTGTTGAGTGGCGGCCTGCTGGCCGCGAGTCAGGCCATGGCCGGCGATTTACTGCTGTGGCAGACCAACAGCCTGAGCTATCTGTACGGCAAGAACTTCGCGATCAACCCGTCGATCCAGCAGACGCTGACCTTCGAGCACGCCGACAAATGGAAGTACGGCGACAACTTCCTGTTCGTCGACAAGATCTTCTACAACGGCAAGGAAGACGCGAACAAAGGCCCGCACGCCTTCTACGGTGAATTCACCCCGCGCTTCTCGTTCGGCAAGATCTTCGACCAGAAACTTGAGTTCGGCCCGATCAAGGACGTGCTGCTCGCCATGACTTACGAGTACGGCGAAGGCGACAGCGAGGCCTATCTGATCGGCCCCGGCTTCGACCTCAAGGTGCCCGGCTTCAACTACGTCACCCTGAACATCTTCCGCCGCCAGACCGAAGGCCCGCGTCCCGGCGATGGCGTCTGGCAGATCACCCCCGGCTGGTCCTACAGCTTTCCCCTGGGCAATTCCGATGTGCTGATCGACGGCTACCTCGATTGGGTAGTCGACAACGATGAGAACTCACGCGGCACCTACCACGCCAACCTGCACATCAATCCGCAGATCAAATATGACCTGGGCAAAGCTTTGGGCTGGAGCCACAAGCAACTGTATGTCGGCACCGAATACAGCTATTGGAAAAATAAATACGGCGTCGAAAACACCCACAACTTCGACACCAATCAGAACACCGCCAGCCTGCTGGTCAAGGTGCACTTCTAAGATGGCCCGCAACCGTGCCCCATACCTGTCGTCGGTGCTCTGTTGCGGGGCACTTGAGAGCTGGCCGAGGAGTCAGTATTCTCCGCGGCCTCCTGAATTCGGTCTAAAAAAAAGCCCGGATTTAATTCCTGACCGAAAAGCCAACTTATCCCGGCTCCGGTCAGTACCGAGGCATCCCGAAAACACACTCAATCGACTGTTTTTTAGCAGCCGAGCGGGTGTCTTTTTGCTTTTCGAAAGCCTTGGCTCAGCTCTTGCTAACAGCAACGAAGCTGACCGATCGGATGAGTTTTTTGCAGCAACGAAAAAAGGCGCCACACCAGAGCGCCGATCTTAAAAAAATAACGTGGAACACCTACTTTGGGAGCAACCGAATGAAACGTATGTGCACCAGCCTGATGCTCGCGGGATCGATGTTGGCCGGCGGCCAGGCCATGGCCGAAGGCCTGCTGCAGTGGCAGAACAACAGCCTGACCTACCTGTATGGCAAGGACTTCCAGGTCAACCCGCGCATCCAGCAGACCGTCACCTTCGAGCACGCCGATGCGTGGAAGTACGGGGACAACTTCTTCTTCCTCGACAAGATCTTCTACAACGGTGGCAAGGACTTCAGCAATGGTCCGAACACCTACTACGGTGAGTTCAGCCCGCGCATCTCGCTGGGTAAAGTGCTCGACCAGAAGATCGAGTTCGGCCCGATCAAAGACGTCCTGGTGGCGATGACTTACGAGTTCGGCGAAGGCGACACCGAGTCGTACCTGATCGGTCCAGGCTTCGACTTGGCGATCCCGGGCTTCGACTACTTCCAGTTGAACTTCTACCAGCGCCACACCCAGGGTGCTCGCGCCGGTGACAACGTCTGGCAGATTACCCCGGTCTGGTCCTACACCATCCCGGTCGGCAAGTCGGATATCCTGATCGACGGCTTCATGGACTGGGTCACCGACAACGACTCCAACTCCAAGGGTGATTACCACGCCAACCTGCACTTCAACCCGCAAGTCAAATACGACCTGGGCAAGGCGCTGAGCTTCGGCGAGAAGCAGTTGTACGTCGGTGTGGAGTACGACTACTGGAAAGACAAGTACGGCATCGACGACACCGGTGCGTTCAAGACCAATCAGAGCACCACGAGCTTCCTGGTGAAGTTCCACTTCTGATGCGGGTGTAAGTGGCGTCTGCGAGGACGCCATCGCTGGCAAGCCAGCTCCCACAAGTTCTTTGGTGTAGACAAAATCTGTTTACGACGCAAAGCCCTGTGGGAGCTGGCTTGCCAGCGATTGCCGCACCACCGATCTCAGGATGGAACCACCGCTTCGGATAGCCCGAGAAACCGGCACAACTCCTCGCGCTTGGCCAACGCATCACGCCGCCCCAGATCAATCAACTCGCTGCAGTACCCCGCCTCGAACAACAGATAACTCAACACCCCTGCCCCACTCGTCTTGGTCGCCCCCGGCCCGCGCAGAAACAGACGTAACGCCGCCGGCAACTCCTGGCGATGCCGTGCCGCAATCTCATCGATCGGCTGACTCGGCGAAATCACCAACACCTCCACCGGTGCCACGCCCAACTCGCGCGTCGGCGTGCCGGCAGGCATCAAGTGGCTGAACTGGTTGAGACGCTGCAGCAACTCGATGTCGCTCTCGAGGCTGTCAATGAACGTGCTGTTGAGCATGTGCCCGCCAATCTGCGCCAGCGTCGGCTGTTGCCCCGTGTAGGCGCGCTCCAGCGGCTGCTGCGGATCAAACCCGCGCGGGTTGCCGCTGACACCGACCACCAGCACCCGGCTCGCCCCTAAGTGCAGCGCCGGGCTGATAGGCGCCGATTGCCGCACCGCACCGTCACCGAAATATTCATCACCGATTTTCACCGGCGCGAACAACAAGGGAATCGCCGAACTGGCCAGCAGGTGATCCACCGACAGCTGCGTCGGCACACCAATGCGCCGATGCCGCAGCCATGAATCGATCTTGCCGCCGCCCTGATAGAACGTCACCGCTTGCCCGGATTCGTAGCCGAACGCCGTCACCGCCACCGCATGCAATTGCTTGCGCGCGATCGATTCGGCGATACCGGGCATGTGCAGCTTTTCATTGAGCAGTGCGCGCAGCGGCGAACTGTTGAGCAGCGCCACCGGCAGTTGCCGGCCGAGGCCGAGCAGGCTGTGGCTGACAAAACGGCTGGCCTGACGGATAACCCCGGGCCAGTCGCTGCGTAGCACGCGATGGCTGCGAAAGCCTTGCCAGAACAAGGTGAGACGCTCGATCGCAGCGCGAAAATCGGTAGCGCCACTGGCGAGGCTGACCGCATTGATCGCACCGGCCGAGGTGCCGACGATCACCGGAAACGGATTGTCCGCGCCCAACGGCAGCAATTCGGCAATCGCCGCCAGCACCCCCACCTGATACGCCGCCCGAGCCCCGCCGCCGGAAAGAATCAAACCTGTGACCGGTTCAGTTGGGCTCATCGCAACACTCCATGGTGCTTGAAAGGATGGGGGAATCAACCGCGTTTGGCGTACAACTTCGGCTCGCCCGGTGGCCGGCTCTTGAAGCGTCGATGCGCCCACAGGTACTGCTCGGGGCAGGCACGCAAAGCGCTCTCGACCCACTGATTGATGCGGATGCAGTCAGCTTCTTCGGTTTCGCCGGGGAAATCTTCCAGCGGCGGATGAATCACCAAGCGATAACCGCTGCCGTCGGCCAGACGCTCCTGCGTGAACGGCACCACCAGCGCTTTACCCAAACGAGCAAATTTGGTGGTCGCAGTTACGGTCGCGGCTTGAATGCCAAAAAGCGGCACGAAGATGCTCTGTTTGGCGCCGTAGTCCTGATCCGGTGCGTACCAGATCGCGCGACCGGAACGCAGCAGCTTGAGCATGCCGCGCACGTCGTCACGCTCCACCGCCAGCGAATCGAGGTTGTGCCGCTCGCGGCCCTGACGCTGAACATAGTCAAACAACGGATTCTTGTGCTCGCGGTACATGCCGTCGATGGTGTGCTGCTGGCCGAGCAACGCCGCGCCGATTTCCAGCGTGGTGAAATGCGCCGCCATCAAAATCACGCCTTTGCCTTCGCGCTGGGCCTTTTGCAAATGCTCCAGGCCTTCAACGTGGGCCAGCTTGGCCAGACGCTCGCGCGACCACCACCAGCTCATAGCCATTTCAAAAAAGGCGATGCCGGTGGAGGCGAAATTTTCCTTGAGCAGGCGTTTGCGCTCAGCGGCGGTTTTTTCTGGGAAGCACAGTTCAAGATTGCGCTTGGCGATGCGCCGCCGGTCGCCGGCCACGCGATACATCAGCGCGCCCAAAACTCGACCGATGGTCAGCAAGGCCGGATACGGCAACTGCACGATCAGCCATAAAAGCCCCAGACCGCACCAGAGCGGCCAGAAGCGTGGAGCAAGAAATGCTTTTCGAAAACGCGGGCGATCCATTAAAGCTTCCGTAAATACAGTGGCCGCGCATTCTACATCGTTCGACCCGGCTTGCGGCCTGCGGGCGTTCTCGTTATAAGTCTCGGCACTTTTAGTGACAAGCCGTTGTATGCCGACATGAGCCAAACCGAACCGTTAGACCAAGATCCCGTATTCCAGCTCAAGGGCAGCATGCTGGCCATTACTGTGCTGGAACTGGCCCGTAACGACCTCGAAAGCCTCGATCGGCAATTGGCCGCCAAAGTTGCCCAGGCGCCGAACTTCTTCAGCAACGCGCCGCTAGTTCTGGCGCTGGACAAACTGCCGCCGAGCGAAGGCGCCGTCGATCTGCCAGGCCTGATGCGCGTCTGCCGTCAACATGGCCTGCGCACCCTGGCGATTCGCGCCAGTCGCATCGAAGACATTGCCGCCGCCATCGCTATCGACATTCCGGTGCTGCCGCCGTCGGGCGCCCGCGAACGGCCGCTGGAAACACCCGAAGCCGAAGTCAAAAAGAAACCGGAAAAGCCGCCTGAGCCAACGGTCAAACCGACCCGCGTCATCACCACGCCAGTACGTGGTGGCCAACAGATATATGCCCAGGGTGGCGATTTGGTCGTGGTGTCTTCGGTCAGTCCGGGGGCGGAACTTCTCGCCGATGGCAACATCCATGTATACGGCCCGATGCGTGGTCGGGCGCTGGCCGGCGTGAAGGGTGACACCAAGGCACGGATTTTCTGTCAGCAATTGAGCGCTGAACTGATCTCCATCGCCGGTCACTACAAGGTTTCCGAAGATTTGCGTCGCGACCCTATGTGGGGCTCGGGCGTACAGGTCAGCCTGTCGGGCGACGTGTTGAACATCATTCGGCTTTAACGGATACTGCCGCATTTTCCAAGCATCTCTAAAACGTAGCGAAAACGGCTCAAACGAAGTAGGAAAAAGGCTCAAAGCCAAATTCCAGCCAAGGCTGTCCGACTGCAGTAGTTTTCAAGAGATGTTTTTCAGGGGCTAAAAAGTCCTTCTTCCTTAGGGGTGAAACACCTTGGCCAAGATTCTCGTGGTTACATCCGGCAAGGGTGGTGTGGGTAAGACCACCACCAGCGCCGCTATCGGTACCGGCCTCGCTCTGCGCGGCCACAAAACAGTGATCGTCGACTTCGACGTGGGCTTGCGTAACCTTGACCTGATCATGGGTTGCGAGCGCCGCGTGGTGTATGACTTCGTCAACGTGGTCAACGGCGAAGCCAACCTGCAACAAGCGCTGATCAAAGACAAGCGCCTGGAAAACCTCTACGTACTGGCCGCCAGTCAGACCCGCGACAAAGACGCGCTGACTGTCCAAGGCGTGGAAAAAGTCCTGATGCAGTTGAAGGAAGACTTCGATTTCGTCGTCTGCGATTCCCCGGCCGGCATCGAGAAAGGTGCTCACCTGGCCATGTATTTCGCCGACGAAGCGATCATCGTGACCAACCCGGAAGTGTCCTCGGTACGTGACTCCGACCGTATGCTGGGCCTGCTGGCCAGCAAATCGCGTCGTGCCGAAAAAGGCGAAGAGCCGATCAAGGAACACCTGCTGCTGACCCGCTACAACCCGCAACGCGTAAGCGACGGCGAGATGCTGGGCGTCGAAGACGTGAAGGAAATTCTAGCCGTCACCCTGCTTGGCGTGATTCCGGAATCCCAAGCCGTCCTCAAGGCGTCCAACTCGGGCGTCCCGGTAATTCTCGACGACCAGAGCGATGCAGGTCAGGCGTACAGCGATGCCGTTGATCGTCTGCTGGGCAAAGAAAAAGAACATCGTTTCCTCGATGTTACGAAGAAGGGATTCTTCGAGCGCCTGTTTGGAGGTAGGTAATGAACCTTTTTGACTTCTTTCGTGCCAACAAAAAGCCAAGTACCGCCTCGGTAGCGAAAGAGCGTCTACAGATCATCGTGGCGCATGAGCGCGGCCAGCGCAGCACGCCGGATTACTTGCCAGCCTTGCAGAAGGAACTGGTCGACGTGATCCGCAAGTACGTCAACATCGGCAACGACGACGTACATGTTGCACTGGAAAGCCAGGGCAGTTGCTCGATTCTGGAACTCAACATCACCCTGCCTGATCGCTGAGTCGATCCGGCAGGTACGACGGCGGTTCAGGGCCATCCCCATGCGGGATGGCCCTGAACCGCCGTTGGCATTTGTTACGAGGCTGTTTTAATGCCGCTGTCCAACATCCGCATCATCCATCAGGACGCCGCCGTGCTGGTGGTCGACAAACCGACCTTGCTGCTCTCGGTGCCCGGTCGCGCCGACGACAACAAGGATTGCCTGATTACCCGCCTGCAGGAAAACGGCTACCCGGAAGCGCGCATCGTCCATCGCCTGGACTGGGAAACCTCCGGCATCATTCTGCTGGCGCGTGACGCCGATACGCATCGCGAACTGTCGCGGCAGTTTCATGACCGCGAAACTGAAAAGGCCTACACCGCACTGGCCTGGGGTCAGCCGGAACTGGACAGTGGCAGCATCGATTTGCCCTTGCGTTACGACCCGCCGACCAAACCGCGCCATGTCGTCGACCACGAATTCGGCAAGCATGCGCTGACCTTCTGGCGTGTGCTGGAGCGTTGCGGTGACTGGTGCCGCGTTGAGCTGACGCCGATCACCGGCCGTTCGCATCAGTTGCGCGTGCACATGCTGTCGATCGGGCATCCGCTGCTTGGTGACGGGCTCTACGCCCATGAGCAGGCGCTGGCGGCATGGCCACGTTTGTGCCTGCACGCGAGCATGCTCAGCTTCACCCACCCGCAAACCGGCGAACGCCTGCGCTTCGAGTGCCCCGCGCCGTTCTGACAGACCACACTGCCCCCCTGTGGGAGATTCTATGGTTGAGGGGAAGCCCTCAACTGACTTTTGTCTGGTATTCGCTTTGCCCTTTCAGCAAGGCGAATACCACCCGAGCAAGTTTGCGAGCCAGCATCACCAACGCCTGCGTGGTGCTGAAACCCCGTGCTCTTTGGGCCTCGTAAAACCCTTTCCAGGCTTTCGTACGGCTAGCCGACATCGCAGCGTTGTGCAAAAGTCGGCGGGCCTCGGGGTCTCCGCGCTTGGTCAAGCTGCGGCGACCGTCCTTTTGCCCTGATTTCGATACCCTTAAATCCATGCCCAGGAAGGCGATAAACGCATCCGCGTTGCTAAATTCCCCCCGCTGAAACGCCGTGAGCAGGCGCGCTCCGGTCAGAAATCCAATGCCCTCAACTTTCAGGCAACGCTTCAATTGGCCGAGCAAACCGGCTTGTTTGAGCTGATCGTTGATCGTCTTTTCGATCATCGTTTCAAGCCGCTGCATGGATTTTATTTGTTCAGCAAAAGCTGCCTTCAATAGCGGCTCATTCGACCAGCTCTGCACCAGGCCGACCCTTGCCTGGACCAAAGCCGCGCGGCGGCGGAAAAGGCTCAGGAGCTGGCGGTACAGCGGTGATGGCGGGGTCCAGGGGCGCAACTCCTCGGCTTCGTTCTTCAGGTAACGGGCCAGCAACTTGGCGTCCAAGGCGTCGGTTTTGGCGCGGATCTTCACGCCTTCGCGGTAATGTTTGAGTTCATAGCCGCCCACCATGTAAATCGTGCAACCGGCCGCATAGGCCAAATCAGCGAATTCCAAGTGGTAGATGTTTGTAGCCTCAATGGCAATAGACACGGGGCCGAGCAAGGCCTTCAGCCACTGCTTAATGGATGTTTTGGTGTTGGGAATCGCTTCAAGCAGATCGCTATCGGCCTGATAAATCACCAGTTCATTTTTGGCGACATCCACGCCAACGATCGGATTTGATAGAGCGACTGGCATTGCCACAGGATTTCCTCCGGGATAAGGTTTGAGCACTTGAAGGGCTCACCCAGAGGCGCAGGCTTGTTCCTATCGTCGGTCTAGCCAGATGCATTCTTTATCGGCGCTTGGGTGAAAGGAGGAGGGGCGAAATCTCCCACGGTCTGTGCTGCGTCAACAGTCAGAATCGAGCCTTGTCCCTCCTCCTCCCTTCAAGTCCTACCATACAAGCGGTGATGGCGGGGTCCAGGGGCGCAACTCCTCGGCTTCGTTCTTCAGGTAACGGGCCAGCAACTTGGCGTCCAAGGCGTCGGTTTTGGCGCGGATCTTCACGCCTTCGCGGTAATGTTTGAGTTCATAGCCGCCCACCATGTAAATCGTGCAACCGGCCGCATAGGCCAAATCAGCGAATTCCAGGTGGTAGATGTTGGTTGCCTCAATGGCAATAGACACGGGGCCGAGCAAGGCCTTCAGCCACTGCTTAATGGATGTTTTGGTGTTGGGAATCGCTTCAAGCAGATCGCTATCGGCCTGATAAATCACCAGTTCATTTTTGGCGACATCCACGCCAACGATCGGATTTGATAGAGCGACCGGCATTGCCACAGGATTTCCTCCGGGATAAGGTTTGAGCACTTGAAGGGCTCACCCAGAGGCGCAGGCTTGTTCCTATCGTCGGTCTAGCCAGATGCATTCTTTATCGGCGCTTGGGTGAAAGGAGGAGGGGCGAAATCTCCCACGGTCTGTGCTGCGTCAACAGTCAGAATCGAGCCTTGTCCCTCCTCCTCCCTTCAAGTCCTACCATACAAGCGAGCCTGCTCGCGAAAGCGGTTTCACATTCAGCATTGATGTTGACTGATCAATCGCTTTCGCGAGCAGGCTCGCTCCCACAAGGGTTCGGGTGCAGATTCAATTCCCCGGCCGATGCGTTAAACTCCCGCCCATTGCTGTCTGGAGTTTCTTATGCGCGAAGAGTTGAACCAAGGCCTGATCGACTTTCTCAAGGCCTCCCCTACCCCGTTCCACGCCACTGCCAGTCTGGTGCAGCGTCTTGAGGCTGCCGGTTTCGTGCGCCTCGACGAGCGCGAGCCATGGACCACCGAGCCAAACGGCCGCTATTACGTCACCCGCAACGACTCCTCGATTGTCGCGATCAAAATGGGCCGCACTTCGCCACTGCACGGCGGCATCCGCCTGGTCGGCGCGCACACCGACAGCCCGTGCCTGCGGGTCAAGCCGCAGCCGGAACTGCAGCGTCAGGGCTTCTGGCAACTGGGCGTTGAAGTCTACGGCGGTGCGTTGCTGGCACCGTGGTTCGACCGTGATCTGTCGCTGGCCGGCCGCGTGACCTTTCGCCGCGACGGCAAGGTTGAAAGCCAACTGATCGATTTCAAGGCGCCGATCGCGATCATTCCCAACCTGGCGATTCACCTCAATCGTGAAGCCAATCAAGGCTGGGCGATCAACGCACAGACCGAACTGCCGCCAATCCTTGCGCAATTTGCTGGTGACGAGCGCGTCGATTTCCGCGCCGTGCTCACCGATCAACTGGCCCGCGAACATGGCCTGAACGCCGATGTCGTACTCGATTACGAGCTGAGCTTCTACGACACGCAAAGTGCTGCAGTGATTGGCCTCAATGGCGACTTCATTGCCGGCGCGCGCCTCGATAACCTGTTGTCGTGCTACGCCGGCCTGCAAGCTTTGCTCACCGCTGAAACCGACGAAACCTGCGTGCTGGTGTGCAACGACCACGAAGAAGTCGGCTCCTGCTCGGCCTGCGGTGCCGACGGCCCGATGCTCGAACAGACACTGCGCCGTCTGTTGCCGGAAGGTGACGAGTTCGTCCGCACCATCCAGAAATCCCTGCTGGTCTCGGCCGACAACGCCCACGGCGTGCACCCCAACTACGCGGAAAAGCACGATGCCAACCACGGCCCGAAACTCAACGCTGGCCCGGTGATCAAGGTCAACAGCAACCAGCGCTACGCCACCAACAGCGAAACCGCCGGCTTCTTCCGCCATCTGTGCATGGCCGAAGAAGTCCCGGTACAGAGCTTCGTGGTGCGCAGCGACATGGGCTGCGGCTCGACCATCGGCCCGATCACAGCCAGCCACCTCGGTGTGCGCACTGTCGACATCGGCCTGCCGACCTTCGCCATGCACTCGATCCGCGAACTGTGCGGCAGCCATGACCTGGCGCACCTGGTCAAAGTGCTGAGCGCGTTCTACGCCTGCCGCGAATTGCCTTAAAACCTTCTCGAGCAGGTCGAATCGTCGCACCTTCGCTCCCACAGTTTGAAATGCATTCCAAACTGTGGGAGCGAGCCTGCTCGCGAAAAGCGGCAGTCCAGACCACACATATTTCATCTTTGGATTGACTCAATTCTGATACACATCAGAACCGCTCCACCAAAACCGACCTAGACTTACATCATTCATTTCGACAAGGCAGTCTCCATGATCTCGATGTCTTCGTTCCACGCCATGCTCATTCCCATCCTGTGCGGAATGATCCTGTTGGCGATCGGTTTCAACTTCCGTGACAAGAACGCCGGGGTGTTCGCCATGTGGATCGGCATGCTGACGATCCTCGCCACGGTGGTGTACAAGATCCTCGCCAAACTCAACGAATAAATCCGCGCCCGGCTCGCAATGCATTAGTGGGCCTCGTACACTCCAGCGAATCCGCCCCTTGCGAGGTTGACCGCCTAGTGTTCGCTCGTCTTTTTGCTTTGCCCAGCCTGTTCCTCGTCTGCCTGATGACGCTGTTGCCGCTGGCGCCCGCCCAAGCGGTCGGTTTACCCGGTCTGCTCAACACCAACAAAGCGCAGCCCGAAGCGCAGGAACCGCTCGGCCAGTCCCTCGACGAAGTCATCAAGTCGCTGGAAAACGACAAGCAACGCGCACAGTTGCTGACCGATCTGAAGAAACTGCGCGACGCCACCAAAAAGGCTCAGGCCAGCCCTGAAGAAGGCGTGCTCGGCTTGATCGGCGGCACCCTCGCCAACTTCGAAAAACAATTCACCGGCGCCGACAGCCCGCTCAACCGCTGGGGCAACGAGTTCGACCTGGCCAAGGAAGAGCTGAGCGGCATGATGTTGCCGGCCAACGAATGGCTGCCGATCATCTTCGGCTTCGCCATGATCCTCGCGGTGTGGAGTCTGCTCGCCGCCGCACTGATCTGGCTCGGTCACCGGGTACGCATGCGTTTCGGCCTCACCGAAGAACTGCCGCAACACCCCAAAGCCCTCGACATGCTGCGCTTTGCATTACGCAAGCTCGGGCCATGGCTGATCGCTTTAGTGATGACCGTTTACATGAGCTACGCCTTGCCGTCGTCTCTAGGTAAAAGCCTGGCGATGGTGCTGGCCTATGTGCTGGTGGTCGGCACCTGTTTCTCGGCGATCTGCGTGATTGCGTTTTCCCTGCTCGACGGCCCGCACCGCCATCGTGCACTGTACATCCTCCGTCATCAGGCGTTCCGGCCGCTGTGGCTGATCGGCAGCTTCGCCGCGTTCGGCGAGGCGCTGAATGATCCACGCCTGATCGAAAGCCTCGGCGTGCATCTGGCCCACACCGCCGCGACCATCGCCAATGTCCTCGCGGCGCTGTCGACCGGTCTGTTTATCCTGCGTTTCCGCCGACCGATTGCGCACCTGATCCGCAACCAGCCGCTGTCGCGACGCCTGACCCGCCGCGCCCTCAGCGATACCATCGAAATCCTCGGCACCTTTTGGTACGTGCCGGCGCTGGTGCTGGTCGGCATCTCGCTATTCGCCACCTTCGTCTCCGCCGGCGACACCAGCACCGCCTTGCGCCAGTCGCTGATCTGCACCGTGCTGCTGGTGTTGTGCATGGTGATCAACGGCCTCGTGCGCCGTCATTCCTTGAAACCGCAACGCGGGCCGAAACGTCACGCGCTGTATTCCGAGCGTCTGAAAAACTTCTTTTACACCCTCGCGCATTTGCTGGTCTGGCTGGTCTTCATTGAACTTGGCCTGCGCGTGTGGGGCCAGTCGCTGATCGGTTTTGCCGAAGGCGAAGGCCATGACATAAGCGTCAAACTGTTCAGCCTGATTGGCACACTGATTTTCTCCTGGCTGATCTGGATCCTCGCCGACACCGCCGTGCACCACGCCCTGACCCGCTCGCGCAAAGGCCTGGCCAATGCGCGGGCGCAGACGATGATGCCGCTGATCCGCAACGTGCTGTTCGTGGCGATCTTCATCATTGCGCTGATCGTCGCGCTGGCGAACATGGGCATGAACGTCACGCCACTGCTGGCCGGTGCCGGTGTGATCGGTCTGGCCATCGGTTTCGGTGCGCAGTCACTGGTCGCGGACCTGATCACCGGTCTGTTCATCATCATCGAAGACTCGCTGGCCATCGATGACTACGTCGACGTCGGCGGCCACCTCGGCACTGTCGAAGGCCTGACCATCCGCACCGTGCGCCTGCGCGATATCGACGGCATCGTCCACACCATCCCGTTCAGCGAAATCAAAAGCATCAAGAACTACTCACGGGAATTCGGCTACGCGATCTTCCGCGTCGCAGTGCCGTACAACATGGAAATCGACGACGCGATCAAACTGATGCGCGAAGTAGGCCAGAAGATGCGCACCGATCCGTTGCAGCGGCGCAACATCTGGTCGCCGCTGGAGATTCAGGGTGTCGAGAGTTTCGAGTCCGGCAGCGCAATTCTGCGGGCGCGGTTCAAGACCGCACCGATCAAACAGTGGGAAGTGTCCCGGGCGTTCAACCTGTCGCTCAAACGCCATCTCGACGAAGCCGGACTCGACCTGGCAACGCCGCGCATGAGCGTGCAAGTGATCACTGCCGGTGGCGGTCAGCCGAAGGAATAGCACTCAGGCGCGCGGTTGCAGTCACAGGCAGGGAAGCCCGACAACAATAATCAAGGAGAGACCGATGCAACTGACGCGCATTGCCCAAGCCGTTCTACTCACCCTGTTCGCCAGCCACGCCGGTGCCGCCACGCTGGAAAGCACCCGCACGCAAATCGCCGAACAAGCGCACAAGCTCGAGCCGGAACTGCTGGAAACCCGCCGCGACATCCACGCCCACCCGGAACTCGGCAACACCGAAAAGCGCACCGCCGAACTGGTCGCCAAACAACTGCAAGCTCTGGGCCTGGACGTCAAAACCGGCGTCGCCCGCACCGGCGTAGTGGCCGTGCTCAAAGGCGCCCTGCCCGGCCCGACCGTGGCCCTGCGCGCCGACATGGACGCGCTGCCGGTCAAGGAAGTCGCCGACCTGCCCTTCGCCTCGAAAGCCAAAGGCACCTACCTCGACAAAGAAGTCGACGTCATGCACGCCTGCGGCCACGACGCCCACACCGCGATCCTGCTGAGCACGGCGAAAATTCTCACGGGCATGCGCGACACCTTGCCCGGCACCGTGGTGTTCTACTTTCAGCCTGCCGAAGAAGGCCCAAGCGACTTCATCCCCGACGGAAAAAACACCTGGGGCGCGAAAATGATGGTCGAGGAAGGCGTGATGAAATCACCGAAACCCGATGCGGTCTTCGGCCTGCACGTCTGGGCCGGTGTTCCCGCCGGCCAGATCGCCTTCCGCCCAGGCGCCACCCTGGCCAGCTCCGACGACCTGCGCATCAAAATCCTCGGCAAACAGACCCACGCCGGCCGCCCTTGGGACGGCATCGACCCGATCACCGTCGGCGCGCAAACTATCGTCGGCCTGCAAACCGTGGTCAGCCGCCGCACCGATATCTCGTCTTATCCGTCAGTGGTCAGCATCGGCACCATCAACGGCGGGACGCGCTACAACATCATTCCCGAATCCGTCGACATGACCGGCACGATCCGCTCCTACGACTACGGCATCCGCCAGAAACTGCATGCCGACGTCCGCCAGACCGTGGAAAAAATCGCCGAAAGCGGCGGCGCCAAAGCCGACGTCACCATCATCGAAAAATACGACCCGACCATCAACAACCCGGCACTGACGGAAAAAATGCTGCCGACGTTGAAGTGGGCGGCCAAGGATGATGTGGTGAATGCACCGCTGGTGGGTGGCGCGGAAGACTTCTCGTTCTTTGCCAAGGAAGTGCCGGGACTGTTTGTGTTTCTCGGCGTGACGCCAAGAGACCAGGACATGAGCAAGGCAGCGCCGAATCACAATCCGGGGTTCTTTGTCGATGAGTCGGCGCTGGTGGTAGGCGTGAGAACATTGGCCTCGTTGGCGACGGATTATCTGTATGCCAATGCGGGGGCGGGCAAGTAGGGATGAGGTGACTGTGGGGGCGCCTTCGCGAGCAAGCTCGCTCCCACATTTGGACCCTGTACAGCCTGCCAGAAACAGGTCGGCTGTCAGGCCGCCATCGCTGGCAAGCCAGCTCCCACGAGGATTGAGCCAACCGGTAAACCTGTATCGCTTCGGCTTCTCACCACTCAACACAATGAGCGCAAGCTCGAGTACCGTTCTTGATCTTGATCCACGGGCGACGTCGGAAGGCTGAGTGGAGGGATTGATCCCGGAGCGAAGGAACCCCGAGCCCCAGCGAGCGGGCCGCACGCAGGAGCAAGCCTTTTTGGTTACTTTTTCGGCGTCTGGAAAAAGTGACCCGCCGTAAGGGCGGAACCCTAATCAGCACCACCCGAAGCAACGGATATGCCCCCCAAAACGATCAAACCACATCAACCCCAACGTGAATCGCATCATGCCGCCAAAACTCCAGATCACAATCAATCAACCGCTCATGCTGATCATAATTGACCCGAGCAATCCGTAACCCCGGGCTCCCCACCGACACCCGCAAAGCCGCCGCCGCATCCACCGACAATGACGTCGGCACAATCTCAAACCGCACCCGCCCATAGTGCAAATCGTAATGCCGCGCATACAACTCGGTGATCGACTGATTCAAATCAAACTCAAGAATCCCCGGAAAAAACTGCGGATTCAAATAATGCTCCACATACAACACCAACCGCCCATCAATCCGCCGCGACCGGCAAATCTGAATCACGCTCGACAACGCCGGCAACTGCAACCACGCACACACCGCCGCCGACGCCGGCTGCAACCGCGCCGAAATCACCTCGGTCGACGGCACCCGCCCTTGCGCACTGACCATCGCGTGAAAGTGACTGCGCTGCATCAGGTTATAGGCCAGACGCGGCGGCGAGACGAACCAGCCACGGCGCTCCTCACGATAAATCTGCCCCTGCGCCTCCAGTTGCAGCAACGCCTCTCGCACAGTAATCCGCGTCGTACCGAACAACTCACTGAGCTTGCGCTCGGCCGGCAATTTGCTGCCCGCCGCCAGCAACCCGTGATCGAGTTGCTCCTGCAACACCTGGCCAATCGCTGTCACCGCTTTTGTTGCCTCATCGCGCATCAACGTTACCTATCTGGACTAGACCAGCACTGTTTCGGGGCAAAACTGCACGGCGATCAAGCCGTTTCCTGATGTTGCAAGCCTAGGCAGTGCAGATGACCGCGAGATGACAAAACTACCGAACGGTCGTCTTCACGACTTGCAATACACCGGCCAAGTCCCTTGCTCTGCGGGCCTTTGGGCATGGTCTACGCTTATCTGGCAGCCGCCAATACCAGGCAAATAAAAGGCCTGACACAAGGCCGCCGACATCAAAGTGTCATCCAGCCCCCTTAAATTGGCTCAGGTATTGCTGACCTAGACCAACACACACCGCAATCGCAGCGTTGAACACGACCAAGGAGCTTCGGAATGAAACAGCTTTTCCTGGCAACACTGTTAGGCTCGACCATTGCAATGTGCACCTCCGCCATGGCGGCCGGCACCGATCTGAAAACCCTCGAAGCCGCTGCGAAAGCGGAAGGTGCCGTCAACAGCGTCGGCATGCCCGATGACTGGGCCAACTGGAAAGGCACCTGGGAAGACCTGGCCAAAACCTACGGCCTGAAACACATCGACACCGACATGAGCTCGGCCCAGGAAATCGCCAAGTTCGCCGCCGAAAAAGACAACGCCACCGCTGACATCGGCGACGTCGGTGCGGCCTTCGGCCCGATCGCGGTCAAGCAAGGCGTGGTGCAACCGTACAAGCCAAGCACCTGGGATCAAGTCCCGGACTGGGCCAAGGACAAGGACGGCAACTGGGCGCTGGCCTACACCGGCACCATCGCCTTCATCGTCAACAAAAAACTGCTGCACGGCTCCGAAGTGCCAACCAAATGGGCTGATCTCAAGGGCGGCAAATACAAAGTCTCGATCGGTGACGTGAGCACCGCCGCCCAAGCCGCCAACGGCGTTCTCGCTGCGGCACTGGCCAACGGTGGCGACGAGAAAAACATCAAGCCTGCCCTGCTGCTGTTCGCCGACATCGCCAAGCAAGGTCGTCTGTCGATGGCCAACCCGACCATCGCCACCATGGAAAAAGGCGAGATCGAAGTCGGTGTGGTCTGGGACTTCAACGGCCTCAGCTACAAAGCCAAGATGGCCAACCCGGATGACTACGTGGTGCTGATCCCGTCCGACGGTTCGGTGATTTCCGGCTACACCACCATCATCAACAAGTACGCGAAAAACCCGAACGCCGCCAAGCTGACCCGCGAATACATCTTCAGCGACGCCGGCCAGACCAACCTCGCCCGCGGTAACGCCCGCCCGATCCGTGCCGAGCACTTGCAACTGCCGGAAGACGTGAAGGCCAAACTGCTGCCGAACGAGCAGTACAAAAAGGTCACCCCGATCAAAGACGCCGATGCGTGGGAAAAGACTTCCAAGGCCCTGCCACAGCAGTGGAACGAGGAAGTCATCGTAGAGATGAAATAAAGCGGCTGATCACTACTGTGTGATCTGAAACAAATCCCCATGTAGGAGTGAGCCTGCTCGCGATAGCGGTAGTTCAGTCAACATTGTCGTTGAATGTTCAACAGCTATCGCGAGCAGGCTCACTCCTACAGGGATCTCGGCTGAATCTGAAATTTCCTGTTTCGCGGAGTTTTTGCCCCTATGAAGCACAACGTCATCCTTGTCGTGCTCGACGGCCTCAACTACGAGGTCGCGCGTCACGCCATGGGGCATCTGCAGGCTTATGTTGGCGCAGGACGCGCCGCGCTCTACCAGTTGGAGTGCGAACTGCCGGCCCTGTCCCGACCGCTTTATGAATGCATCCTCACCGGCGTGCCGCCGATCGACAGCGGCATCGTCCACAACAACGTCTCGCGCTTGTCCAATCAGCGCAGCATTTATCACTACGCCCGCGATGCCGGTCTGAAGACTGCTGCAGCGGCGTATCACTGGGTTAGCGAGTTGTATAACCGTTCGCCGTTCGTAGCCGCCCGCGACCGCCACACCGACAATTTGTCGCTGCCGATCCAGCACGGGCATTTCTACTGGAGCGATCACTACCCGGATTCGCATCTGTTCGCCGACGCGGAAAACCTGCGCCTGCGCCACGATCCGAATTTCCTGTTGATCCACCCGATGAACATCGACGACGCCGGGCATAAGCACGGCCTCGACTCTTCGCAATACCGCAACAGCGCGCGCTTCGCCGACATCATCCTTGCCGACTATCTGCAAAGCTGGCTCGACGCGGGCTATCAGGTATTGGTGACCGCCGATCACGGCATGAACAACGATCGCTCGCACAACGGCCTGTTGCCGGAAGAACGCCAGGTGCCGCTGTTTGTCCTCGGTGACGCGTTCAGCCTCGACGCTGGCGCCGCACCCAAGCAGACCGAAATCTGCGGCACCGTCTGCGAACTGCTCGGCGTGCCCCACGACAAACCTGTGTGCCGGGAGTTGCTCAAGTGAACTCGATGACTCGCGGCAAATGGCTGGCGGCGCTGTGCCTGGTGCCCTTCGCGCTGTTCTTTATCGTCTTTGAAATCGCCCCGCTGGTCTGGGTGATGATCAACAGCTTGCAATCGGAAGAGTTCGGCTGGGGCTTCGCCAACTTCAGCAAAATCTTCAGCTCGAAATTTTACTTGCAGGCGATTCAGTACAGCCTGGAGATTAGTTTCTGGTCGAGTGTGTTCGGCATCATCATCGCAGTACTCGGTGCGTATTCGCTGCGCCGGGTCGACTCGAAATTGCGCAACTTCGTCAACGCCTTCGCCAACATGACCAGCAACTTCGCGGGGGTGCCTCTGGCCTTCGCGTTCATCATCCTGCTCGGTTTCAACGGCAGCATAACCATCATGTTGAAGCAGTCGGGGATCATTCAGGATTTCAACCTGTACTCGAAAACCGGGCTGATCATCCTCTACACCTATTTCCAGATTCCTCTTGGCGTGCTGCTGCTCTACCCGGCCTTCGACGCCTTGCGTGAAGACTGGCGCGAGTCGGCCGCGTTGCTCGGCGCCAACGGCTGGCAGTTCTGGCGACACATCGGTTTGCCGGTGCTGACCCCGGCGTTGCTCGGCACCTTCGTGATCCTGCTGGCCAATGCCCTCGGTGCGTACGCCACGGTGTATGCGCTGACGACGGGCAACTTCAACGTCCTGCCGATCCGTATTGCTGCGATGGTCTCCGGCGATATTTCCCTCGATCCAAATCTGGCCAGCGCGTTGGCCGTGGTGCTGGTGGCGCTGATGACCATCGTCACCGTCGTGCATCAACTGCTGTTGAAGAGGAGCTACCATGTCTCGCGCTGAATCCGGCCCGGCCGGCCTCTACCACCGCGTCGTGGTTTACCTGCTGTTCGCGATCCTCTTGCTACCACTCGTGGGCACGCTGGTTTATTCGATCGCCAGCAGTTGGTCGGCGACCATTCTGCCCAGCGGCTTCACCTTCAAGTGGTACATCCAGTTGTGGAGCGATCCGCGTTTCCTGCACGCATTCGGCCAGTCATTGCTGGTGTGCGTTGGCGCGCTGGTGCTTTCAGTCGTGCTGATCCTGCCGCTGCTGTTCGTGGTGCATTACCACTTTCCAAAACTCGATGCGCTGATGAACATCCTCATCCTGCTGCCCTTCGCGGTGCCGCCGGTGGTGTCATCGGTGGGCCTGTTGCAGCTCTACGGTTCCGGGCCGATGGCGATGGTTGGCACGCCGTGGATTCTGATCGGTTGCTACTTCACCGTGGCGCTGCCGTTCATGTACCGGGCAATCACCAACAACCTGCAAGCGATCAACCTGCGCGACCTGATGGACGCTGCGCAACTGCTCGGCGCCAGCACCGTTCAGGCAGCGTTTCTGGTGGTGCTGCCGAACCTGCGCAAAGGCCTGATGGTCGCGTTGCTGCTGTCGTTCTCGTTCCTGTTCGGTGAGTTCGTGTTTGCCAACATCCTCGTCGGCACCCGCTACGAAACCCTGCAGGTGTATCTGAACAACATGCGCAACAGCAGCGGCCACTTCACCAGCGCGCTGGTTATTTCGTATTTCTTTTTCGTGCTGGTCCTGACCTGGATCGCCAACATCTTGAACAAGGACAAAAGCGAATGAGCTATGTCAGCGTCCAACACCTGCAGAAAAGTTACGCCGGCACCACCGTGTTCAGCGATATCGACTGCGAAATCAACAAGGGTGAATTCGTCACCCTGCTCGGCCCCTCCGGTTGCGGCAAATCCACCCTGCTGCGTTGCATTGCCGGACTGACGCCAGTGGATGGCGGCAAGATCCTGCTGGATGGCGTCGATATCGTGCCGTTGAGTCCGCAGAAACGCGGGATCGGCATGGTGTTTCAGAGCTATGCGCTGTTCCCCAACATGACCGTCGAGCAAAACGTCGCCTTCGGTTTGCGCATGCAGAAGGTCAATGCCGACGACAGCCATAAACGCGTTTCGGAAGTGTTGAAACTGGTTGAACTGAACGACTTCGCCAGCCGCTATCCGCATCAGTTATCCGGTGGTCAATGCCAGCGGGTTGCCCTTGCCCGTTCACTGGTGACACGTCCGCGTTTGTTGCTGCTGGACGAGCCGCTGTCGGCGCTCGATGCACGGATTCGTAAGCACCTGCGCGAACAGATCCGGCAGATCCAGCGCGAACTCGGCCTGACCACTATTTTCGTCACCCACGATCAGGAAGAAGCGCTGACCATGTCTGACCGGATTTTCCTGATGAATCAGGGAAAAATCGTCCAGAGCGGCGATGCCGAAACCCTGTACACCGCACCGGTCGATGTGTTCGCCGCAGGCTTCATCGGCAACTACAACCTGCTCGATGCCGACGATGCGTCGAAGCTGCTGCAGCGCCCGATCAGCCACCGCATCGCCATTCGCCCGGAAGCCATCGAACTGAGCCTCAACGGCGAACTCGACGCGCAGATCCGCAGCCACAGCCTGCTCGGCAACGTCATCCGTTACCGGATCGAAGCGCGCGGCGTGGAACTGGTGGTGGATGTGCTCAACCGCTCGGCGGCCGATCTCCATCCCGACGGTCAGCGACTGGCGCTTTCCATCGATCCAACGGCCCTGTGTGAGGTAGCCTGATGACTTTGCTGACGTTGAAGAGAGAACTGCACTGATGGCCCTGGCAATTTTTGATCTGGACGAAACCTTGATCCACGGCGACTGCGCCACCCTCTGGAGCGAGCAGATGGGGCGCCTGGGCTGGGTCGATCCCGAGTCGTTCATGCGCAAGAACAACGAACTGATGGACGCCTACAGCCATGGCAAATTGCGCATGGAAGAGTACATGGAGTTCAGCCTCGAACCGCTGATCGGCCGTACGCCAGAAGAAGTCGATCATCTGGTCGGGCCGTGGGTGGAAGACTTTATCGAACCGATCATCTTCAGCGACGCGACCAAGACCATCGCCGCCCACCGCAAGGCGGGAGACCGGATTCTGGTGATCTCGGCGTCGGGCACGCATCTGGTCAGACCGATTGCCGATCGATTGGGCATTGATGAAGTTCTGGGGATTGAACTGGAAGTCGCCCATGGCGTTTACAGCGGCCACACCGTCGGCACCCTGACCTACCGCGAAGGCAAGATCACGCGTTTGCTGGAATGGCTGGATGCTGAAGAGGAAAACCTGGAGGGTGCGAGTTTCTATTCCGACTCGCGTAATGATTTGCCGTTGTTGCTGAAGGTGGATTTCCCACACGTGGTGAATCCGGATCCAGTGCTTCTGGAGCACGCCGAAAAAGCCGGCTGGCCAATCCACCTGTGGAAATGACAAAGATTTAATCTGCAATTGCAGGCTGACATTCCGAACCCGAGTTCGACACCATGTGTCAGGTCGATGTACCTCGACAGAACAACTCAGTCAGTCCCCTCTCCCTTTGGGAGAGGGTTAGGGTGAGGGGCTTTTTGCCCTGGTCTCAGCTCAGACTTTCGTCAATCACCAACACCAGTTTGCCAGCCACCTTGTTGCTCGCCAGCTCCGTAAACGCCGCCTCGGCATCCTTCACCGCAAACGCCTTGGCCAACTGCGGACTCAACCGCCCTTCGGCAAACAACGGCCACACCTGCTGGCCCAGATCACTCAACAGATCCGCCTTGAACTGATCGTCACGACTGCGCAACGTCGAGCCCAGCAGTTGCACACGCTTGGCCAAGACCTGCGCCAGATCCAGTTTGGCCTCACGGCCACCCATCAAACCGATCAACACCCAACGGCCGTCCAGCGCCATCAGTTTGAGGTTCAGCGCCGAATAATTGCCGCCGACCGGATCGAGAATCACATTGAACGGCCCGAAATCACGCAGGCTCTCCAGATCATCGGTGCGCAGCACCCCGCCCTGCGCACCCAGCGCCTCACAGTAGGCCAAACGCTCGGCCGAACCGACGCTTACCCAACATGGATTGCCGAACGCCTTGCACAACTGAATGGCGGCTGAACCGATTCCACTTGCGCCGGCATGCAGGAGAACTTTCTCACCCGGTTTGAGCGCCGCAAGTTGAAACACATTCAGCCAGACTGTTGCATAAACCTCAGGCAATGCGGCGGCCTCGATCAGCGAGACGCCTTCGGGAACCGGCAGCACATGCCGGCCGTCGACGACTACCTCTTCGGCCATGCCACCCCCGGCCAGCAGGGCGCAAACCCTATCGCCAACCTGCCAGGCACTGCCGGCGCCGACCTCGCTGATCACCCCGGAGCACTCAAGCCCAAGCACTTGGCTGGCACCTGGTGGGGGCGGATAAAGCCCTGCTTTCTGTAATAAATCGGCGCGATTGAGGCCCGCTGCCGCCACTCGGATGCGGACTTGTCCTACATCGCACGTAGGACTCGGCTCTTCAACCCATGCCACTTGACCGTCAACGCCTTGCAATGCCTTCACAGTGCCTCCATAGTGAGTCTGGACTGAGCCCGAA
The DNA here is from genome assembly GCF_024748675.1 of Pseudomonas sp. B21-041. Taxonomy (NCBI): domain Bacteria; kingdom Pseudomonadati; phylum Pseudomonadota; class Gammaproteobacteria; order Pseudomonadales; family Pseudomonadaceae; genus Pseudomonas; species Pseudomonas sp. B21-041. The sequence continues at coordinate 1,937,164 of NZ_CP087175.1, read as the reverse complement.
GCTGTAGCGCCGGGCTTTTTGCATTATGCGACCGGCTCTCGTAGAACCGGCGACTTCAAAGACGGCCTAATATGCGTTATCAATTGTCCCCGCGTCGAATCAGCATGAAGCATTTGCTCCCCAGCACCGCCCTCGCTCTTTTCATCGGTATCGGTTTGTTGCCGGTGTCGGGCACTACATTCGCAGCCAACAGCTGGGACAAGTTGCAGCCTGATCGCGATGAAGTCATCGCCAGCCTGAACGTCGTCGAGTTGCTCAAGCGTCACCACTACAGCAAGCCGCCGCTCGACGATGCGCGCTCGGTGATCATCTACGACAGCTACCTCAAGCTGCTGGATCCGTCGCGCAGCTACTTCATGGCCAGCGACATCACCGAATTCGACAAGTGGAAGACCCAGTTCGACGACTTCCTCAAAAGCGGCGACCTCAACGCCGGGTTCACCATCTACAAGCGCTATCTGGACCGCGTAAAGTCGCGTCTGGACTTCGCCCTTGCCGAGCTGAACAAAGGCGTCGACAAGATGGACTTCACCACCAAGGAGACCTTGCTGATTGATCGCAAGGACGCACCTTGGCTCAAATCCACCGCTGAACTCGACGACCTGTGGCGCAAACGCGTCAAGGACGAAGTGCTGCGGATGAAGATCGCCGGCAAAGAGCCGAAGCAGATCCAGGAAACCCTGACCAAGCGCTACAAGAACCAGTTGGCGCGCCTGGACCAGACCCGTCCGGAAGATATCTTCCAGGCGTACATCAACACCTTCGCCATGTCGTACGATCCGCACACCAACTATCTGTCGCCGGATAACGCGGAAAACTTCGACATCAACATGAGCCTGTCCCTCGAGGGCATCGGTGCCGTGTTGCAGAGCGACAACGACCAGGTCAAGGTCGTGCGTCTGGTGCCGGCAGGCCCGGCTGACAAGACCAAACAGGTTGCCCCGGCCGACAAGATCATCGGTGTTGCCCAAGGCAACAAAGAGATGGTCGACGTGGTCGGCTGGCGTCTGGACGAAGTGGTCAAGCTGATCCGTGGCCCGAAAGGCACCGTGGTGCGTCTGGAAGTGATTCCGGCAAGCAATGCGCCGAACGACCAGACCACCAAGATCGTGCCGATCACCCGTGAAGCGGTGAAGCTTGAAGACCAGGCCGTGAAGAAGTCCGTGCTCAACCTGAAACAGGACGGCAAGGACTACAAACTCGGCGTGATCGAGATCCCGGCCTTCTACCTCGACTTCAAGGCGTTCCGCGCTGGTGATCCGGACTACAAGAGCACCACTCGCGACGTCAAGAAACTGCTGACCGAACTGCAGAAAGACAAAGTCGACGGCGTGGTCATCGACCTGCGCAACAACGGCGGCGGTTCCCTGCAGGAAGCCACGGAGCTGACCAGTCTGTTTATCGACAAGGGGCCGACCGTCCTCGTGCGTAATGCCGATGGCCGTGTCGACGTCCTCGAAGATGAAAACCCGGGCGCGTTCTACAAAGGTCCGATGGCGTTGCTGGTCAACCGCTTGTCCGCCTCGGCTTCGGAGATCTTCGCCGGCGCCATGCAGGACTACCACCGCGCGCTGATCATCGGTGGCCAGACCTTCGGTAAAGGCACCGTGCAGACCATTCAGCCGCTGAACCATGGCGAACTGAAGCTGACTCTGGCCAAGTTCTACCGGGTTTCCGGTCAGAGCACCCAGCATCAGGGCGTGTTGCCGGACATCGACTACCCGTCGCTGATCGACACCAAGGAAATCGGCGAGAGCGCACTGCCGGAAGCCATGCCGTGGGACACCATCCGCGCAGCGATCAAACCGGCGGCCGATCCGTTCAAGCCGTTCCTGGCGCAGCTCAAGTCCGAGCATGACACGCGCACCGCCAAGGATGCCGAGTTCGTGTTCATCCGTGACAAGCTCGCCCTGGCGCAGAAACTGATGGAAGAAAAAACCGTCAGCCTCAACGAAGCCGAACGCCGTGCCCAGCACAACGACATCGACGCCAAGCAACTAGTGATGGAAAACATCCGTCGCAAGGCCAAAGGCGAAGAGCCGCTCAAAGAACTGAAGAAAGAAGACGAAGACGCCCTTGCGGCCGCTGACCCGGACAAGGTCAAACCGGAAGACGATGCTTACCTGAGCGAAACCGGGCGCGTGCTGCTGGATTACCTGAAGCTGAGCAATCAGGTGGCCAAGAAGTAGAGGGCGATTTAAACGTTCAAGTTTCCCCATCCTTCGAAATAAAAATCAGGGCTAGTTTTATTAGCCCTGTTTTTTTAAACTCCAACTCACTAGTCAAGTGCGGATAAAATGGAATTCACAAAGCACCCATTATTTGTCGGCGCGTCTGCCATCGCAGCAACAATAGCTATATTTCATCAATACATAGTCCCAATATATGAAAAACAGAACAACAATAAAATCATAGAACTAACAAACACTTTGACATCAACTCAAAACGAGCTCAAAGAAAGCGTCGAGAAAAACACCAATATAAAAAATGATAACGCAAGTAAGACAGCCACGCTCACCAGTCGACTTGAGTCAAAAATAATCAACCTTGAGGCTTCCAAGAATGAACTCGAAAAAAAGGTGATTAGACTTCAAGAAGAAGACAGATTTTCCGCCGAAAATCCATTTCCGAAAGGGTTTCGCGAAATCAAAATTTTCGATGATTACACCAAAGTACCCGTTATATACAAAAACACCGATTACACAGAAAAAAGGATTTTCAGCTCGACCGACATTTCAGATAGTCTATTCAGTCGAATTACATACTATCAATTCCAATGCAATGAAACCAACCTTGTAAACAAGGCCTTCTTCCACTACAAAACACTATTTGACGACTACTTAACTGGTGATCAATCACGACCTATACCAACTGAAGAAGAGGAAAAAAAATCCGCTCTAAAAAAACAGGAAACCTTGATAAAAATATTTACCGAGAAGTTTGGAACTCCGATTTTAGTTGAAAGTAATGAAACCATATTTCAAACGAGCGAACACACTGTTGCATCAATCGATGGTTCTGGACTAATAATATTTTCCCCACATGATGCACTATCTCTTAGCATCGCGTGTTTAGAAAAATCCTCTGCGGAAACCGTGCCTACTTCGCCGAAAAAAAAATAGCATTGATGAGATTGCCCAGAGCTCACTATTTCCGTAGCTAAAATCCAAATTAGTCATCAAACAGTCATCATTCTGTCGTGCAATAAAGGACTGGGAGCCACTCTCTTCATCGAGAGCGCTCCCAGTCCTTTTTTTATCGCCAGAGATTGCCATGACCACGACCGAACAGCTGAGTGCCTTGAGCTCGATCCTGACTCAAAGCGGTTTACACAGCCTGTTCCAACCGATCATCAGCCTCTCGGAACGGCGCATCCTCGGTTACGAAGCCCTCACTCGCGGCCCTTCCAACAGCCCTCTTCACTCGCCCATCGCGCTGTTCGCCGTGGCCCGTCAGGCCGGGCGTTTGAGCGAACTCGAGATCGCCTGCCGCCAGAGCGCTTGCCGCCGCTTCAACGAGCAGCAACTGCCGGGCAAACTCTTTCTCAACGTCTCGCCGGAATCCTTGCTTGAAGCCGCGCATCAACCGGGGCGCACGTTGCAGTTGCTGCAGGATTTCGGCATTCCGCCCAGTCAGGTAGTGATCGAGCTGACTGAACAGACGCCCATCGACGATTTTCAGTTGCTGCAAACCGCCTTGCATCACTATCGGGCCATGGGTTTTTCCATTGCGCTGGATGATCTCGGTGCCGGCTATTCGAGCTTGCGGTTATGGTCGGAACTGCGCCCGGATTATGTGAAGATCGATCGGCACTTCATCGATGGCATTCATCAAGATGCGTTGAAGCGCGAGTTCGTCGGCTCGATCCTGCAAATCGCCAAAGCCTCACGCGCACAAGTCATTGCCGAAGGCATCGAGTTGCCGGAAGAACTCGCGGTGCTGACGGAAATGGGCGTCGATCTGGTGCAGGGCTACCTGCTTGGCCGCCCCCAAGAACACCCACCGCGCGATGCCCGCGCCTTGATGCCCAAACACGACAGCAGCAGCGTTGCGCTGAACGACGAAGGCAGTGACCTCAGCGCCCTGCTCAACGACCAACCGGCCGTGCATCGCGACACACCCACCGCCACCGTGCTGGAAGCCTTCCGCCGCCAGGCCAACCTCAACTCACTGGCAGTACTCGACGAACAAGGTCAACCCTGCGGCATCGTCCACCGCCACTCGTTGTCGGATGCCCTGCTCAAACCTTTCGCCACCGACCTGTTCGCCCGTAAACCGATCAGCCGCCTGATGAACGACGATTTCCTCGCCGTGGAAATGAGCCAGTCACTGCAACAGGTCAGTCGCCTGATCACCAGCCGCGCGCGGCAACGCATTGAAGAAGACTTCATCATTACTCTTAACGGCGGCTACCTGGGTCTTGGCCGGGTGATCGACGTGCTTAAACTGATCACCGAGTTGAAGATTCAACAGGCGCGGTATGCCAATCCGCTGACTTTGTTGCCGGGGAATGTGCCGATCCAGCAATGCCTGACGCGGTTGCTGCAGCAGGGGCGCGAGTCGGTCATCTGCTATGTCGACATCGACAGTTTCAAACCCTTCAACGATATCTATGGCTACGGGCGTGGTGATGAAGTTTTGCTGTGCCTGGCGCAATGCCTGAACGAGCGGGTAGACCCGAGCCGCGACTTCGTTGGCCATATCGGCGGCGACGACTTCCTCCTCGTCCTTGGCCCTGAAGACTGGCGCAAACGACTCAATCAACTGCTTGATGACTTTCAGAGCCAATGCCGACGGTTCTACCGGCCTGAACACCTTGAGGCGGGATGTTTTATTGCGCCGAATCGCCAAGGGGTGCGGCAGGAGTTTCCGTTGTTGTCGCTTTCCATTGGCGTGGTGCATTTGCATCCCGAGGCTTGCGCACACCTGGATGCCAGTCAACTCGCGGAAATGGCTTCGCAGGCGAAGCATCATGCGAAGAATGTTCCGGGGTGTAGCGTGCATTTGATTGATAGTCTTGCCGCGCCCGCCCTGCGCCAATCGCAGCTATTGGCCAATGTTGATTCCTGAAAGCTGCCAAACCCTCTGGCCGCGCGAAGAGGCAGCTCAATCAAAATTCTTTACTGGGTCAACCTTTAGATTTTCGATTTGATACCTCAATAAACAATTCAACAAAACCTGCATAAACTGCCGTTGATCCTCTACATCATCATCGAAATAGGTGGTGATTTTCGTGAATACCGCATCAAAGTCATCATCGACGTCCAAATAGTGTTTCAAAGTTTCAACACACCACTCGCGCTCTTCAACGCTATAAGAGAGAAACTCAGGCTTCATAAGAATATCGAATAGCTCGGCAAGCTCCTTCTTATCATTCACGTTCTTTGAAACAATGATTTTTTCACGAGCGTCGTCGTCAGTATTTTCTATATCAAATAGAAACAGCAGACCACGCAAAACAAAATACTCAGGTTTACGTTTCATTCCATAAATTCCGTATAAGAGGTTATCGGCTTGCCAGCTCTATCAAGAATTACTACCGCATGTGTTTGCTGTCCGTAAATGACTCCCCCCCTCTTGTACCCTTCACCTACAATTTTGCCCATATTCATTGGCTCCTTCGACGCGATCTGTCCGTTCCGCCTAAAAATAAGCTGGGCACGATGTATGGCGTTCAGTTGGTCTCGATTACTAAAAAAGTGAGTGGCTGCACTGGGAATTTTTGGCTGCCCTGCTCGCCTTCCATTGGTGTAAAGCTCTATGACTCCGGTCGATGGATTTCTTCCCGTCACTGAACGTTCTTGCTGAGAGGCCAATGTGGTTTGTTTGCCATGTTTTTCTACGAAGTGTGCGCCTGGTGTGGCTTTCTCCATTTCATCCAAACGCCTAAAAGCATTTGCCTCCGCCAAGTCATCAATCCTCGCTCGCCGTTCCTGCGCCGACATCTCCGGCAGGGCGGGCTCCCCCTCATCAACCTTAGCCCCATCACTTCCACCCGGCACCTCACACCCAGGCTTATTCGGCGGCGGGCAGTTGGAGTTCAACCCCAACGGATCCACCCACCCCGTCGGATTCGGCACGTACTGGTACTGATTCAACCCACCCGCCAACTTGATCGGATCCGGCGTCAGATACCGCCCCAACCTCGGGTCGTAATACCGGTGCCGGTTGTAATGCAGCCCGCTTTCCCCGTCGAAGTACTGCCCCTGAAAGCGCAGCGGCTGGTTCAGGTAGTCGTCGCCGGCCAGGGTCAGGGCGGCGACTTTGCCGTAGGCGTCGTATTGCGCGGACCAGACGATGTCGCCGCTGTAGTCGGTGAGTTCCTGCGGGGTGCCGAGGTGGTCGAGTTGGTAGTAGAACGGGACAGGCTTTTTTCGGGCCTTTGCCGTCGAGCAACGCCAGCGGACGGAAGGTGCCGGGTTCGTAGACGTAGCTGCGGTATTCGCTTTCGCTGCTTTCGGCGACGAGGTGGTCGCCCTGCCAGAAGAACTCGGTGATCTCGCCGTCGACGATTTTGCGGATACGCCGGCCGAAGGCGTCGTATTGGTAACTGGCGGTCTGGCCGTCCGGGCGGGTCAGGCCGATCAGGCGGTGCTGGCAGTCGTAGCGGTATTCAGTGACGAGTGTCTGCGCGCGGCCGCGACGTTCGCGGATCAGGTTGCCGAAGGCGTCGTAGTCGTAATGACGATCGCCTTGCATCAGCAGGCGATTGCCCTTTATCTGGCTCGGGCCAGGGCGGTCCTGCATCAGCAGGTTGCCGGCCGGGTCGTGGGCGAAGGATTCCGGCAGTTCGTCGCGCGAGTGACGTACGCGGATCAGCCGGTCGAGGGCGTCGTAGCCGTAGGTGCGCTGGCCGTGGCGGGTGTCGGCGATGTGCGCGAGATTGCCGTTGGCGCTGTAGGCATAATCGCGGCGGTACAGGGCATCGCGCTGATGGCCTACGGCGTGGGCGAGTAATCGTCCTTGATCGTCGTAGGAGTATTCGCTGAGCAGCAGACCTTGTTGGCGTTGCAGTTCGCGACCGGACTGATAGACATGGCGGGTCAACGGCGTGCCGTTGAGGTCAATCCCGTTCAGCGCGCCGCCCTTGGCGTGGCGGTAGTCGAGCACGCTGTTGTCCGGCAGACGCATGCGTTTGAGCTGGCCGCAGGCGTCGTAACGGTAACGCAGGGTGCCCCAGCCCTGATGCTCGGTGATCAGCCGGTCCTGACGGTCGTACTCGAAGGCCAAAGGGTGTTGCTGGCCGTCGTCGACACCGATCAGACGACCGAGACGGTCGTACTGGTAACTGACCTTGATGCCGTCGGGCAGGGTTTTGACGAGTAACCGGCCCGGCAGCATCGCGCTCATAAGCGGTGAGCAAACAAGAGCCGTCATCACCGAACTCGGTCTTCTCCAGCAGATGGCCGTTGAGGTCATAGGCGTACGCGGTGCGGCGGCCGTCAAAACCGCTTTCCTGACGAATCAGCCCGGTGGTGCGTGTAATCCAGCCGATACTTTTCCCCGGATTCGTTTTCAATCTCGGTGAGCAGCAGTTGCGCATGGTCGTAGCGGTACTGCACCCGCGTGCCGTCGGGGTTGATCCGCCGCGAAACCAGGTGCAGATCGTCGTCATACTCATAACGGGTGATGTGCCCCTGTTCATCGCGCTCGGCGGTGACCTGACCGTAGGCGCCGTAGCTGTAGGCGCGGGTGCTGCCGCCAGGAAATGTCGTCTGAATCAGTCGGCCAACGGCATCCCAATGTTGCCGGGTGACCGCACCGTGTTCGTCCGCAGTTGTGGTCCGCCGCCCCAGTGCATCGTAGGAAAAGCGCCGCACGCCACCATCGGGCAGGGTTTCCTCGGTCAACTGGCCAAGGCTGTTCCAGACCAAACGATGCCGGCTGCTGTCCGGATAACGGATCGACAGCAATTGCCCCCGGGTGTCGTAGTAGTAATGGGTGACCTGACCGTCGGGGTCGACCGCTTCGGTGACGTCACCCTCGGCATTGCGCCGGTAGATCCACACCGCCTCGCCGCGCGAACGCCGATGCAGGAAACCGTTGCGATACTCGTAGGACGTGGGCGCCTCGTCCGGCGGAATCAGCGCGATCAGCCGTCCGACCTCGTCGTAGCGGTATTCGGTGACAGCGCCCAAGGCATCCTGCTCGGCGATCAAGCGCCCGGCATCGTCATAGGCCTTGAGTTGCTCGCCACCATCCGCCGAGACTTGACGCACCAGCCGCGCACGCTCGTCGTGGACGTAGGTCTCTTCGGTGCCATCGACATAATGCACCGCGACACTGCCGTCATCGTTCCAGACGTAGCGCGTGTCCATCTGCGAGAACGATGCCCAGTGACGCACGCAGCGCGCGGCTTTCCCCGACCGCTCCCACTCCCAGAAGAAGCTCGCGCCGCCGGCCAGTTGCCGCTGCAGAATCACGTGAGCGTCGTCGTAGTCGTAACGCTCGCTGTCACCAACGGCGTTAGTGGCTTCGATCAGGTGTTGATAAGCGTCGTAGCTGTAACTGACCAGCGCCTGTTCGGTGCCCCAGTCACCTTCGCGAAACACCTGGTAATCGACCCCGACCAACTGCGCCTGCTCATAGCGCAACAGCAGCGAACGCCCGGCGCCGTTATCCAGTCGCTGCACACGGTCAGAGCGATCGCGCTGCACCGTCAGACGATTGCCATAGGCATCGCTGATCGCCGTCAGCCGTCCTGCGCGAAAGTGATAAAACCGCGCGGTGTCCCCGGCCAGCGCGAGGATCAGCTCTTCCGGCTCATCGCCCAGAAAAATCGCCGCCCGCGACAAACTGTTGTGAATCGCCGGCCGCTCAACGCTCGGCAACGGAAAACGGGTACGCCGGTTTTCGTGATCGACCCAAACAACCTCGTCGCCGGCAAATTCCAGCCGATGCGCCAGCGAATGACTCCAGCCAAACCCCAACCCGACATCGATTTCGGCGGCGCTGGAGCGATACAACCGCGTGAACTCAAACGGCAATACGCCATCGAGCACCGCATCAGTCAGGGTCAGCAGTTCTTCGCCGGTGACCATCGACACCGGGCAGCCGTTGGTGCAGGTGCGCGGCACGCAATCGGCGCTGTCGCCGTTGGGGTTTTTCGCCTGATCCGGCGAGTCGTCGTGATGCTCGTCTTTCTTCAACAAGGTGTTGCGCTGCGCATCCCAGCGCAATTGCATCCGGCCTTTTTTCACCCCGGCGGCGATGCCACGGGCGGCAACGGTTTTGTATTGATCGACGTATTTGATGAACCCTTCGACGATGCCAAACATCGCCTTCACCAAACGCTTTACCGCCGAGAGCAATTGCACGGCGCGATCCGCCAGACGCAGCGTCAGATAAGCGATGCCTGCGCCACCACTGACGAACGTCAAGACGACGCTGATCAGCACATCGATGAGCAACTGGACCATCATCATCGACGCCGCTTCAGCAGTTTTGCCGGCGATTTCACTGGGTGGCAGCATCTCCAGCCAAAAGCTGGCAGTGCGCAGCAATAGACACAGCGCCGCCTCGTCACTGACCAGCAGTTGCAGCTTCTCCATGACCTCGGGCGCGGTTTTCGCCAGCTCGATCAGATCCGCCGCGCCACTGCCCAAGCGCTCAGCAAACTGACCGGGATCCTTGAGGATGTCCGAGAGCAAACCAATGCTGTCCCACACGCCCTCGATCGCCGCCCAACTCCCGGCCAGCATGCCGTTGCCCGCCGCCGTCGCCACCGACTGCGACCACTGTGGCTTGAAACTCTGCCATTCACTGCGCAGCCAGCCATCCAGCTCCGCGGTCAGGCCGTCATAGGCTTTGAACAGGTCCTCGACCTGACCCGAAGTGACAGCGCTGTGCACCTGCACCCGGTAGAACTTGCCAGGTATTCCTTTGAATGAGCCTTTGCCTTGCGCATCAAGGGTGATGGGGGCGGTTTCGCCACTGTTCATGGCGATCACATCGACCACGATGTTGCCCAGCGGAATGTCGTAGACCGACTCGAATTTGCTTTCGATCAGCATCGGGCCACTCTTCGGGCACTGGACGACACCGGAGAAAAACGCGTTGTCGGTGCTGCTGACGGCAGTGCTATCGGAGCCGAAGCGAATGATCCGCTCCATGCCCATCAGTGACGGCAGATCCGCCGCGTGGCTGACCTCCTCCGCCGCGCGATTGGCCCAATGTTTGAGCTGTTCGCGGTAAACGCTGAGGGTGTCGGGAAAGCTGTCGAGTGCTTGCTCGATGCGGGTGACGGCGTCCATCAACGCACGCGGATGGGCGAAGTGGACTGGATAAGCGGATCAAACATGGGCGTTCCCTCGCGCAAAAAAATTAGGCGCGGGAACTGTGCGGGGGATCAATCGGGAAAGAAGTCAGGCAAGTAGGCGATGACTGTAGGACTTGTCTGTAAAAAACAGCTCACAGATAAACAGGCGCGCAAAAACGCAAACGCGGCGTGAGGAAAACCTCACGCCGCGTTTGTTCGGGCAGACACAAATGGATTTACAGTGTTGAGTCGCGAGTACTCAGCTCTTTCAATTTGAGCTCCGCCAACGGGTGTCCGGCTTTGGCCGCCATGCCCCACCAGCGGGCGGCTTCGACAGGATCCGGCGGTTTGCTCGGCGTTCCGGCCAAACTGATCACGCCGACCTGATAAGCCGCTTTGCCATCACCCGCGAGCGCGGCCAGCCGCAACAGGCGAACACCTTCTTCACGTGCACCCAGGCCGACACCACGAAAGGTCAGGATGTGCCCGTAGAAGCTTTGTGCACCAACATCGCCAAGGTTGGCCATGCGCGCAAACTGCCCTTCAAGCCAGCGCCAGCCTCGCGGTTGGCGGACAAACCACGACCAGTGAAACAGCCTGCGGGCCAGCCAGTAACTGGCCCGCGCCTTGAGTCGTAAAAACACTCAGGCCTCTGCCGATTCCGGGTACTCGTACTCGAAGACCCTGACCACTTCCGAGGCATGCCAGGAAGCCGCGGCAACGCCGTCGGATGGCCCGGAAAAACGCCCCAGACGTTCAACACATTCGAAGAAACCTGTGCGCGGCAGGCGACTGGCGCCCTGGCTGATCACCAGCGAACTGCGCAACGGTTGTTCGGCCTTGGCATCCAGCGCGGCCAGATGTTCAAGCGCGGCCGTCAGGGTTTGCATGGCCGGCGTCGGCAATTGCAACCGCTCGAGCAACGCCCGATAAGTCAGCAGATGGCGCTGGCGACGCGCCTGATCAAGTTCCCCGAGCAATCCGTCCCAATGTTGACGACTGATGCGTACGCTCACGATTCATCCCTCCACCCTGGCACCGTCAATTCCCAGGCCAGGCTGCGGCGAATCGCGGCGTCGGGCTGACGCTCGCCACTTTCGATCATGGCCAGATAAGACGGGCTGATGCCTACCGTGCGGGCCAGCGCCTCAATGGCGATGCCCTTCCCTTCGCGCAAACTGCGTAGTTGATCCAGACCTGGAAGTATCGCGTCTGGTGAGGCCGTGAGCGGCGTGGCTGCCGGACGCGACGGTGTTTCGTTGATGCCTGCTGCTTTTAGTAGAGCCTGATACTGAGCCCACGGCAGAACCGCGTATTCGGGTTCGCCATCGCGTGCAATTATCTGAATATCCATGACTACCCCGTAGGACAACAACACTTAGCGAGTCGGCACTTTTCCCTAGAAGTGTAATCCTAACAGCGGCCAAGGTCGCGGGGGGTATCTATCTGTAGGTGGGTGCTGAGAATCAGGTTTTTTTCGGCCCCTGTAGTTGCAGTTGTTCGGGGGTATCCGGCAGGCGTTCGACGACTGCCAGTTTTTCCGGTTGCTGACGGTTACGCCACAGGCGAAACGCATTGAGTTCATCGTCGAGGGTTTTCATCAGCCAGGCGAGGACGGCGATGTCGTCGAACATGCCAAACACGGGAATGAAATCTGGAATCGCATCCACCGGACTGAGGAAGTACATCAAACCCGCCACCACCGACACCAGGGCTTTGCCACTGATAGCGCGGTACTCGCCGCGCCAGTAGGCCAGGCACAATGCCTGAAGCAAGCGTAAATCGTCCTTGAGTTTACCGAGACGATTGCCTTGCGCGGCGCCTTTGCTGGCAACCGCAAACAGTAAGGTCGGTAAACGGCCACGCGCCAACAGACGGCCGGCCAAGGGCAGGAATCGAGCGAAATTCCACGGAGCTTTCATCTATTCCTCCCGTTGAAATGTTATCCACACAAATTGTGGATAACCTTGTGAACAGAGCTGCATTTCAGCGCTGAAAGCCCCGTTTCATAAGGGCTGCGCTCAGATCGGGCGTTTTTTACTCACATAAAAAACCCCAATATTTCATTGACTTGGCTGCTCAGGGCGGCTAGCGATGGCAGTCTCATTGGCTATGACTCTCTCGACCGCCATCGGTTCGCTCTGTTTACCCTTGGCAGGGTCCAGATGCAACAACGCCCCGCATAAGCGAGGCGTTGTTGTCAGACCCGTTACCGATTACTTGGCAGCAGCGGCTTCTTTAGCTGGATCCTTGATGGCCAGCAGTTCCAGGTCGAAGACCAGAACCGAGTTGGCCGGGATTGCCGGGCTTGGCGACTGAGCGCCGTAAGCCAGATCGCTAGGGATGTACAGTTTGTACTTCTCGCCAACGTGCATCAGTTGCAGACCTTCAACCCAACCCGGGATCACGCCGCTCACCGGCAGATCGATCGGGCTGCCGCGCTCGACGGAGCTGTCGAAGACGGTGCCGTTGGTCAGCTTGCCGGTGTAGTGAACGGTCACTACGTCAGTCGGCTTAGGCTGTGGGCCATCAGCTTTCTTGACGACTTCATACTGCAGGCCGGAAGCGGTGGTCGTCACACCTGCTTTCTTGCCATTTTCTTCGAGGAATTTCTTGCCGGCGGCTGCCGACTCTTCGCTCATCTTGGCCATACGCTCTTCAGCACGCTTCTGCAGCGCGGCGAAGGCTTCGACCAGTTCTTCATCTTTCAGCTTCTGTTCTTTCTTGCCGACGGCATCTTCGATGCCCTGGGCTACCGCTTTGGAGTCCAGATCATCCATGCCTTCCTGAGCCAGGCTCTTGCCCATGTTCAGGCCGATACCGTAGGAAGCTTTTTGCGCCGGGGTTTTCAGCTCTACGCTGGTCTGCGAATCACAACCCGCGAGGACCAGGCTAACCAGGGCAACCGCCGCCGCCAACCGATGCTGTTTCATGCTATTTCCTTGTTCATGCGCCGAAAGGGCAATCGAGTAAAGCCGCGAGCTTATCAGGCCGCCACGACCAATGGCTACCGGCATGAGAGCAGGAATCTTCCGATAAGTTCAGGGATTAAAACGCATTGGGGCGAAGCGACGATGAAGCTTCTGTCATCTTGTCCCGACAATTACTGGCGTCTCTGCTTACATCTTCTGGCGTAATGGCCACTTGCCGCATCGGGTCCGGCTCAGGCATAACAGCGGAACAATTCGACAAGGATGTTTAACTTGCGCCTTTTATTCCGTGTGCTGACCCTGATCATCGCGCTGCTGGGACTGGTTCTCGCCGTGGTCCTGTATTACGTCGCCAATCCGAAACTGCCCTTCTACACCCCCGCCGAGCAGGTGCATTACCTCGATCAGTGGAGTGACGAAGACCGGCAAACCTACTATTTCACGCCCCAGGGTACGCAGGTCAAAGGCCTGCGCTATGAGTGGTTCCAGGCGCTGGAACTGCCCTTCTCGGCGCAACGTTTCGCCTCGCCTGATTACCTGGCGCGTTTCGGTTTTCTGATCGACCCGCAGCAGAAAGCCACGACGACCAACCCCGGCAACCTCCCCGTCGGTTTTGCCCGACATCAGAACCCCGGCAGCACCGAACAATATCTGGACATCACTTGCGCCGCTTGCCACACCGGCGAATTGCGCTTCAAAGGTCAGGCCGTGCGAATTGACGGGGGTACCGCGCAACATGTGCTGCCGTCCAGTGTGCCTACTTTGCGCGGCGGCAGTTTCGGACAGGCATTGGTGGCAAGTCTGACCTCCACTTACTACAACCCATGGAAATTCGAACGTTTCGCCAGAACCGTACTGGGCGACGACTACGACGCGCGTCACGAGCAATTGCGCAAAGACTTCAAAACCTCACTGAATACATTCCTCAAAGTCGCCTGGAACGATACCCATCGCGGCCTCTACCCGACCGAAGAAGGCCCCGGCCGCGCCGATGCCTTCGGACGCATTGCCAACGCGACGTTTGGCGATGCGATTTCCCCCGCCAACTACCGCGTGGCCAATGCCCCGGTGGATTATCCACAGCTCTGGGATATGTGGTCATTCGACTGGGTGCAGTGGAACGGCTCGGCGCAGCAGCCGATGGCACGCAATATCGGTGAAGCGTTGGGCGTCGGCGCCACCCTGAATTTTTTCGATGACAACGGCCAGCCACTGCAGGGCGAAGCACGCTATGCCTCCAGCGTGCGTGTGCGTGATCTGCACAAAATCGAAGAAACCCTGCAAAGGCTCAAGCCACCAGCCTGGCCAGAGGATCTGTTTGGCGCCATCGACAAACCCTTGGCAACCAAGGGCCGCACGCTGTTTGTCGAGAACTGCGCCGGTTGTCACGTACCGCGCCAGACTCAGGAAGGTGAGCGCTGGGTGCAGCATTTGCACATGCTGCCAGTCGCTGTCATCGGCACCGACCCGACCGCTGCCGACAATATCGCCAACCACCGTTTCGACCTCACAGCCCTGCAGTGGGATCTGAAAGAACTCGAAAAAATGGACGTCAAGCTGCATCCGACACCCAAGGAGCCACTGGACTTGAGCCAGTTATCGGTGGCCAAGGGCTTGGCTTACGTCACCGCCTTCGTCGAAGACCGCGCCTATCGCGAAGCCAACGTCACGCCGCAGGAAAAACCACGCCTGGACGGCTTCGGCCTACCCATCGGCGTACGCGAAAAAGTCGCTTACAAGGCGCGCCCACTGGCCGGTGTCTGGGCCACCGCGCCGTTTTTGCACAACGGTTCAGTGCCGAGCATTTATCAGTTGCTGTCGCCGCAGGATGAACGCGTCACGACCTTTTTCAAAGGCACCGTTGAATACGATCCGCGACATCTGGGTTATCGCACCGAAGCGTTTACCAATGGCTTCCTGTTCGACACGCGCATCACCGGCAACCACAACAGCGGCCATGAGTTCCGCGCCGGCGAACGTGGCAACGGCGTGATTGGCCGGCTATTGCAGCCCGAAGAACGCTGGGCACTTCTTGAGTACCTGAAAGTCCTCGGCGGCCCACTGGAGGCGCAACTGCCATGATCTCAACCTTCAAGAAAGAACAGTCGCTGCTGGCCAGAATCTGGTTGTGGCTGGGTCGTGTACTGGGCAAGGTTCTGTTGATAGCGCTCGTCATCGGCCTGTTCGGCTGGGCCATCGCCACAGCATGGTTTGCCTGGCATCACCGCGGCCCGGTGTCGGCGCTGGAGCAGGTTCCGCCTGGCGAAGCGGCGATGACACAGGACGTGATCCAGACCGCCGTGCGCATCGTCGATCAGCATCGCGAAGGCACCCGTTATCTGCGCGACGCCCATGCCAAGGCCCATGGCTGCGTGAAGGCGCAGGTGCAAGTGCTGCCGGAACTGGCGCAACCGCTGCGACAGGGCGTGTTCAGTGAGCCCGGAAAAACCTGGCAAGCGATGATTCGCCTGTCCAATGGCAATGCCTATCCACAGTTCGACAGCCTGCGCGACGCCCGGGGGATGGCGATCAAACTGCTGGACGTTTCGGGAAAACAGCTGCTCGGCAACCGCCAGTCACAGCCTGAGCAGGATTTTGTGATGTTCAGCCACCCGAACTTTTTTGTCAGCGATGTCGCCGAGTATCGTCAGAACGTGTCGGCGCAGGCTGACGGCAAAAAGGTCATGGCATTTTTTCCGGGATGGGACCCGCGCACATGGCAGGTCCGCCATTTGTTTATTGCGCTGGCAACCCTGTCACCGCCGCCGGACAGTCCGACCGCGACCACTTATTTTTCGGTATCGCCGTACAAATTTGGTGAAGCCAATGCAAAGTTTCGGGTGGCGCCGGCCCCGGACAACTGCCCGGACTACACACTGCCAAAACAGAATCATGATTTACCGAATTTCTTGCGCAGCGCCTTAAACCAGCAACTGTCGACGGACCGGATACCGGCGTGTTTCGTCCTGCAGATCCAGCGTCAGGATGCCAACAAGTACATGCCGATCGAAGACACCAGCATCGAATGGCGCGAGCAGGATTCGCCGTTTGAAACCGTAGCGCGGATCACTCTGCCACCGCAGGACTTCGATACACCGGCGCTGAATCTGGCGTGTGACAATCTTTCGTTCAATCCGTGGTTCGGGCTTGAGGCGCATCGGCCGATTGGCGGAATCAACCGCTTGCGTAAAGCGGTGTATGAGGCAGTGAGCGATTATCGGCACAGCCAGAATGCCGCGCAGTAGAGCGGTGTCAAAGCACCTTTGAGGACATGGAATCAATAAATCCAGGACAGCAAAAAGCCCGCACTAGGCGGGCTTTCTGTGGAATCTGGCGTTCAGTGTTCCAGATTCCGAATATGGCGCAGCGGACGGGACTCGAACCCGCGACCCCCGGCGTGACAGGCCGGTATTCTAACCGACTGAACTACCGCTGCGCGAAACGCTTGAAACGAATGGTGGGTGATGACGGGATCGAACCGCCGACATTCTGCTTGTAAGGCAGACGCTCTCCCAGCTGAGCTAATCACCCTTCGCTTCGTTACGGGACGCATTATGCCACAAGTTTTCGTAAAGTGTTGATTTAATTGAATTTTTTTTCAAATAAATCCGAAAACCAGTAAAACGACACATCCCGCGGGTACAACCTTGGAGCAGAAAAAAACCCGCCTTGGCGGGTTTTTCCGTGGTGACCTGGCGTTCAGTGGTCCAGGTTACCGAATATGGCGCAGCGGACGGGACTCGAACCCGCGACCCCCGGCGTGACAGGCCGGTATTCTAACCGACTGAACTACCGCTGCGCTAAACACTTGAAACGAATGGTGGGTGATGACGGGATCGAACCGCCGACATTCTGCTTGTAAGGCAGACGCTCTCCCAGCTGAGCTAATCACCCTTCGCTTCGGTGTGGCGCGCATTCTACGGAGCGACCCAACCTCTGGCAAGCACTTTTTTAAATAATTTTCTCAGGCCTTCCAAAGGCTTAGAGAAGGGTTGGCCTATGGGACGGCGAAGACAATAATGCCCCCCTTTGTATAAAGGAGAGACTCACCCCATGTGGTTCAAAAACCTGCTTATCTATCGCCTGACCCAAGACCTGCCTGTCGATGCCGAGGCGCTGGAAACTGCACTGGCCACCAAACTGGCGCGTCCATGTGCAAGCCAGGAGTTGACCACCTACGGTTTCGTCGCGCCGTTCGGCAAAGGCGAAGATGCTCCACTGGTGCACGTCAGCGGTGACTTCCTGCTGATTTCCGCGCGTAAAGAAGAACGCATTCTGCCGGGCAGCGTCGTGCGCGACGCGGTCAAGGAAAAGGTCGAAGAGATCGAAGCCGAACAGATGCGCAAGGTCTATAAGAAGGAACGCGATCAGATCAAGGATGAAATCATCCAGGCGTTCCTGCCGCGCGCCTTTATTCGTCGCTCGTCGACCTTTGCCGCTATCGCACCCAAACAGGGTCTGATCCTGGTCAACTCGGCCAGCCCGAAACGTGCCGAAGACCTGCTGTCGACCCTGCGTGAAGTGATCGGCACCCTGCCCGTCCGTCCGCTGACCGTGAAAATGGCACCGACTGCGGTCATGACTGACTGGGTCACCACCCAAAAAGCCGCTGATGACTTCTATGTACTGGACGAGTGCGAACTGCGCGACACCCACGAAGATGGCGGCATCGTGCGTTGCAAGCGTCAGGACCTGACCAGCGAAGAAATCCAGCTGCACCTGAGCACTGGCAAAGTCGTCACTCAGTTGTCGCTGGCCTGGCAGGACAAACTGTCGTTCATGCTCGACGACAAGATGACGGTCAAACGTCTGAAGTTCGAAGATCTGTTGCAGGATCAGGCGGAGCAGGACGGTGGCGACGAGGCGCTGGGTCAACTGGATGCCAGCTTCACGCTGATGATGCTGACCTTCGGTGATTTCCTGCCAGCGCTGGTTGAAGCGTTGGGTGGGGAAGAGACTCCGCAGGGGATCTAAATCCAACCAGTTCCAACTGATGGAACCGGTTCAAATGTGGGAGCTGGCTTGCCAGCGATAGCGGTGTTACAGATGGCTTATAGGGAGTCTGACACGCCGCCATCGCTGGCAAGCCAGCTCCCACAATGTTTTGTGGTGTAACAAACAATAAGGAACAAGCCATGCGCGCACTGGCTGCACTCAGCCGCTTTGTCGGCAATACCTTCGCTTACTGGGTTCTGATTTTCGCGGTGATAGCGTTCCTGCAACCGGCGTGGTTCCTCGGCCTGAAAAGCGCGATCGTACCGCTGCTCGGGCTTGTCATGTTCGGCATGGGCCTGACCCTCAAACTCGACGACTTCGCTGCCGTTGCCCGCCACCCGTGGCGCGTAGCGCTGGGCGTGGTTGCACATTTCGTGATCATGCCCGGTGTGGCGTGGTTGCTCTGCCAGGTGTTTCATCTGCCGCCGGAAATCGCCGTCGGGGTTATTCTGGTTGGCTGCTGCCCGAGCGGCACCTCGTCCAACGTGATGACCTGGCTGGCCCGAGGTGATCTGGCGTTGTCGGTGGCCATTGCTGCCGTGACCACCCTCCTCGCCCCGCTGCTGACGCCGGCGCTGATCTGGCTATTGGCTTCGGCGTGGTTGCCGGTGTCGTTCATGGAGCTGTTCTGGTCAATCCTGCAAGTGGTGTTGCTGCCGATCATTCTCGGCGTGGTTGCCCAACGCTTGCTCGGCGACAAAGTGCGCCACGCAGTGGATGTGTTGCCGTTGGTGTCGGTGGTCAGCATCGTGATCATCGTCACCGCCGTGGTGGCCGCCAGCCAAGCGAAAATCGCCGAATCCGGCCTGCTGATCATGGCCGTAGTGATGTTGCACAACAGCTTCGGTTATCTGCTGGGCTACTTCACCGGACGCCTGTTCAAGCTGCCGCTGGCCCAACGCAAGTCGCTGGCACTGGAAGTGGGCATGCAGAATTCGGGATTGGGCGCCGCGTTGGCCAGTGCGCATTTTTCGCCATTGGCAGCGGTGCCGAGCGCGCTGTTCAGCGTCTGGCACAATATTTCCGGCGCCCTGCTGTCGACGTACTTCCGGCGCATGAGTGAAAAGGAAGATCGCGAGACACTGGCGCAGCAAGCGGCTGACTGACCTCGAAACTTGATCCCGGGTTAATGCTGGTCAAACTAGCGCGCAACGCGGGGACGACCCTGCGGCTCGATCGAGTCATTAATCTGGGGACGACCCCGTCTATCGATGGAGGTCTTTCATGTCCTGGATCATTCTGTTTTTCGCCGGCCTGTTTGAAGTCGGCTGGGCCGTCGGCCTGAAATACACCGACGGTTTCACCCGCCCGCTCCCCACCGTTCTGACCGTTGCGGCCATGGCCATCAGCCTTGGCCTGCTCGGCCTTGCGATGAAGGAATTGCCGTTGGGCACCGCCTATGCGATCTGGACCGGCGTCGGTGCGGTGGGCACGGTGATTGCCGGAATCATCCTGTTTGGCGAGTCGATGGCGTTGATTCGGCTGGCCAGTGTGGCGTTGATCATTACCGGGTTGATTGGGCTTAAGGTCAGCGCTTAAGCCACTACCGCTTTCGCGAGCAGGCTCGCTCCCACAGTTGATCGTATTCCTCTGACGGAACGCGATCGAATGTGGGAGCGAGCCTGCTCGCGAAGAGGACCTTAAAATCGCCGGCTATCTAACTGCCCCGCGCAACTCCCGACCAACCCCTGCAACTTCGCCGGCTCAGCAGCATCAACGCCCACCGGCGCTCCTGCCACCAACGTCACCCGCGACCACAATCGGTGAAAAAACCCTTTGTTCGGATCGCGACTGAAGAAACTCCCCCACAGCCCTTGCAACGCCAGCGGAATCACCGACACCGGTGTCTCTTCGAGAATCCGCGTGAGCCCGCCCCTGAACTCATTCATCTCGCCGTCCGCCGTCAACTTGCCTTCCGGGAAGATGCACACCAACTCACCGGCCTTCAAATAGTGAGCAATCCGGGTGAAAGCCTTTTCGTAGATCTGGATGTCTTCATTCCGTCCGGCAATCGGAATCGCCCCCGCCGTGCGGAAGATAAAGTTCAGCACCGGCAGGTTGTAGATCTTGTAGTACATGACAAAGCGAATCGGCCGACGCACCGCGCCACCAATCAACAACGCATCGACAAACGACACGTGGTTGCACACCAGCAATGCCGCGCCTTCATCCGGAATGGCTTCAAGGTTGCGGTGCTCGACACGGTACATGGAATGGCTGAGCAGCCAGATCATGAAGCGCATGCTGAACTCGGGGACGATTTTGAAGATGTAGGCGTTGACGCCAATATTCAGCAGCGACACCACCAGGAACAACTGCGGGATCGACAGCTTGGCCACACTCAACAGCACAATCGAGACGATGGCCGAGACCACCATAAACAGTGCGTTGAGAATGTTGTTGGCGGCAATCACCCTTGCCCGCTCGTTCTCGGCGGTGCGCGACTGGATCAAGGCATACAACGGCACGATGTAGAAACCACCGAAAATGCCGAGGCCGAGGATGTCGACCAACACCGCCCAGGTGTGCACGAAGCCCAGCACTTCAATCCAGCTGTGGCCGCTGACGCTGTCGGGAATCCCGCCGGAATGCCACCACAGCAGCAAACCGAATACGGTCAGACCGAACGAACCGAACGGCACCAGACCGATCTCGACCTTGCGCCCGGACAGCTTCTCGCAAAGCATCGAACCCAGCGCAATCCCGACCGAGAACACGGTGAGAATCAGGGTGACCACAGTCTCATCGCCGTGCATCCATTCCTTGGCGTAGGCGGGAATCTGCGTCAGGTAAATCGCCCCGACAAACCAGAACCACGAGTTGCCGACAATCGAGCGCGACACCGCTGGCGTCTGGCCCAGACCGAGCTTCAGCGTGGCCCACGATTGACTGAAGATGTTCCAGTTCAGGCGCATCTCCGGGGAGGATGCCGCCGCGCGCGGAATGCTGCGACTGGCCAGATAACCCAGCACGGCGATCCCGACGATGGCGCAGGACACCAACGGTGCATAGTGCGAAGAGGACATGATGACCCCGGCACCAATCGTCCCGGCAAGAATCGCCAGAAACGTGCCCATCTCCACCAGGCCGTTGCCGCCCACCAGCTCATCCTCGCGCAAGGCCTGCGGCAGGATGGAATACTTCACCGGCCCGAACAGCGCCGAATGGGTACCCATGGCGAAGAGCGCCACCAGCATCAGCGACAAGTGATCGAAGAGAAAACCGACCGATCCTACGGCCATGATCGCGATCTCCGCGAGCTTGATCAGACGGATCAGCGCGTCCTTGGCGAATTTTTCCCCGAACTGCCCGGCCAGTGCCGAGAACAGGAAAAACGGCAGGATAAACAGCAACGCACACAGGTTGACCCAGATCGAACGGTCACCCTCGATGGTCAGCCGATAGAGAATGGCGAGGATCAGCGACTGTTTGAACACGTTGTCGTTGAACGCGCCGAGCGACTGCGTGATGAAGAACGGCAAGAAGCGCCGGGTGCGCAGCAGGTTGAACTGTGAGGGGTGACTCATCTTCCGTGTTTCCCTGATGTTTAAGGTAGAGAGGCCTGGGTACTGCTTATTGGATTCTCGAACCGCGATCCAGGCCACACCTTACCTAAACTTTTCAGGTTATT
This sequence comes from Pseudomonas sp. B21-041, assembly GCF_024748675.1. Lineage (NCBI taxonomy): Bacteria > Pseudomonadati > Pseudomonadota > Gammaproteobacteria > Pseudomonadales > Pseudomonadaceae > Pseudomonas > Pseudomonas sp. B21-041. Next base: position 1,915,350 of record NZ_CP087175.1, on the reverse strand, counting down.
TCTTCAAACCTGCGATGCACGGCGAGACAAACAGCTCGCCCCGCCAGGCGCCTTGCACGGTACGTTTGCCGACGATCAGCCACATCAGCGCCAGCAACATCACCAACAGCGTGCCGACGACACTGAAAAACGTCAGGTTCAGGGTGCTCGCCAGTTTCAGAGTTGCCAGCGAATACACGCCCAACGGGAAGGTGAAGCCCCACCAGCCGAGGTTGAACGGGATGCCGTCACGCAAGTAACGCACGGTGATCAGCAGCGCCATCAGCATCCACCACAGCCCGAAGCCCCACAGGGTTATCCCGGCAATAAGCCCCACACCCGAGGCGATTTCACCGATACCGGGCAGACCGTTCGACGCGAATATCGCCGGCGCATCACCGCCCAACAGCAACATGCCCAGCGCACCGGTGCCGATCGGGCCGAGGGCCAGCCAGCTCGACGCCGCCATATTTTCGTGGGGCAGTTTGTGCAGGGCCATGCGCAGCAGCAGGATGGTCAGAATGCTGAATGCTACCGGTAGGGAAAAGGCCCAGAGCACGTAGCTCGTCGTCAGTATCACCAGTTGTGAGTGGGCATCGGTGAGATGCGGTGCGAGCAAACCACCGCTGGCCGCCGCCACCTCTGCCGCCACGACCGGCAGCAACCAGACGGCGGTCATCTGATCAATGCTGTGTTCCTGACGGGTAAACATCATGTAAGGGATCAACACGCCGCAAGCCAGCGACATGGCCACATCGATCCACCACAGCACTTCGGCGAGGTGAATCACGCCGTCACCCCAGCGCGGCAAGCCAAACACCAGAAAGCCGTTGATGATGGTCGCCAGGCCCATGGGAATCGTGCCGAAGAACATCGAAACCGTGGAGTGGCCGAAAATCCGCCGGGCCTCGTCGAAGAACAGCATCCAGCGCGCGGCGTATGCGACGGTAAACAGGCTGAATAACAGAATGTTGAACAACCACAAACCTTCGGCGATAGCGTGCAGGCCTGGAATGGCCAATGGCAGTTGCGCCAGCGCCAACGCCAGCACACCGGTGCCCATGGTCGCGGCGAACCAGTTGGGGGTGAACTGGCGAATCACTTCACGCGGGTGCTGAAGCTGGCGGAACGGTTTGATGCCGGGTTTGGCGCTGTTGGGGCAAGTCATCATGGAGTCCTCTCCTCTGGTGAGGTTGAGTCCATGGTAGAACCGAATCGAATATCTATATAACGGGTAATTTCTCTAACTGTTATCTGTTTTACCAATAAGCAGTCAGACGCTGCCTTCGCTCTCGATCACCAGAATCCGCGCTGCGCCTTGCGGATGGGCGACATGCTCGGTGCCGACACTCGCATAGAAGATGTCACCGACCTCAAGCTGCACCTGTTTTTCTTCGCCCAGATCGCGGTAATGCATCAGCACTTGGCCATCGAGCACCACAAATACTTCCTCACCATCGTTGATGTGCCATTTGTACGGCTGATCCGTCCAGTGCAGGCGCGTGGTGATGCCGTTCATGTTGGCGATGTCCAGCGCGCCCCAGGCGCGCTCGGCAGTGAAGGTCTTGCTGCGGATAATCTTCATGGGGCGATCCGTGAGAGAAGGCTGGGCAAGGCTAACCGAAATCGAGGGGGTTATGGAGCGCGGCACACTTTGGCTGCGGCTGGGCGCAGGCTGAGTAACAGCGCACCAATGGCCAACACGATCAACACCACCCCGTAACCATCGGTGGTTGCCAGCAAACCGTAGCTACGCGACAAGTGCCCGGCGAGCAACGCCGGCAGGCAGAACGCCAGATAACTGAGCACGTAATAGGCCGCCATCAATCCTGCCCGCTCATGGGGCAAGGCCAGCGGCACCAGGCTGCGCACGGCGCCGAGGAATCCCGAGCCAAAGCCGCAACCGGCCACCAGCGTGCCGAGGAAAAACAGCGACAGGCTGGCGCTGTGCACGCCCAGCAGAATCAATACCAGACCGATCGGCAGCAGGCTCGCACCCAACTGCAACGCCCGTGCGGCGGGACGATTGCGCAGCGTGAAAATCATCAATGCACCGGTCACTGTCAGGGCGGCCACGGTTGCGCCGCCGATCAGATTGGAAGTCGAACCGGTGGCGGTGCGCACCAATGACGGTGCCAACGAGGCGTAGAAACCGCCGAGCGCCCAGGTTGCCGTGTTCAGTGGCAACACGCGCCACAAGGTGGCCCGCGCTTGAATCGGCACGTGCAGTGTCGGCCGCAACGAGGCCCACGCCCCCGCTTGCGGAGTGACGCTTTCCGGTAAGCGCCAGACATAAATGCCTTGCAATACAAACAGTGCGAGCAGCAGCCAATAGGTCAGCTGCATAGGTGCCGGCGCAAACTCCGCCAGTAAACCGCACCCCATGCCGCCCAAGGCCATGCCGAGCAACGGAGCCACACTGTTGATCAGCGGCCCCTGCTGACGATCGGCGTCGAGCAATGTCGCGCTTAAAACAGCGGTGGCCATGCCGGTGGCAAACCCTTGCAGAACACGCGCGCTGATCAGCCACGCCACGCTGTCGGCGTAGATAAACAGCAACATCGCCAACGCGTTGAGCAGCACGGCGGCGAAGATCACCGGTTTGCGTCCCAAGTGGTCGGACAGCGAACCGACTGTTAATAGAGCCGCCAACAGGCTGAGCGCATAAACGCCGAAGATCAGCGTCAGCATGGTTGCCGAGAAGTGCAGCTGATCCTGATACAGGTGATACAGCGGCGTTGGCGCCGTGGAGGCGGCGAGAAAACTCAGTAAAGTAATCGCCAGAAACCACAGGCTGGATCGATTGGAAGCAAGGCTGGTCATGGGCACACTCCGCAAAAGCTAATTTTTTGCTTTTGCGGAGTGTGCTACTGCCTCGCGCTTAAAGCAAATTCTTTGTGTTAAGGTCTGCGCCATGGCTATTAAAGAAGGTTTACGCCCCGGCGGCCGCAGTGCCCGGGTGCAAGATGCAATTCATTCGGCAGTCCGTGCGCTCCTGCAAGAACAGGAGCGCTCGAGCGTGACCGTCCCGCAGATCGCCGCGCGTGCAGGCGTTACACCGTCGACGATTTACCGGCGCTGGGGTGACCTGTCGGCATTGTTGGCCGACGTCGCCCTCGCCCGCATGCGTCCGGACAGCGAACCGGCGCAAACCGGCAGCTTGCGCAGTGATATTCGTGCGTGGGCTGAGCAGTATCTCGATGAGATGAGTTCGGAGCCTGGGCGCAACATGATGCGCGACGTGCAGGCCAGTGCTACGCCGGGCTATTGCGTGACGATCATTGGCGCGCAGTTGCAGACGATCATTGAGCGGCATCCGGATGAAGTGGCTCCGAGTGTTGATCGGCTGATCAATCTGGTGGTCGCACCGGTGGTGTTCCGGATTCTGTTTTCGGCGGCGGCGCTGGAGGTGGATGAGCTACATCGGCTGATCGATATTGCGCTGCGTCAGGACTGACACCGATATTCATGTAGGAGCTGCGGCACGCTGCGATCTTTAGATCTTGATTTTGAAAAATCAAAAGATCGCAGCCTCGTTTCACTCGACAGCTCCTACAGGGTTCGATGCCTGGCAATGTCAACGCACAACGCCTCCATTCAAACCTGCGACACCCCACCACGCCACGACCTTGGTCGACACTGACTAACCGCCCCGCGCATGCGAGACTGTCCGCCCGGGCAGGATTGCCGGGGAGTCTTTTGTCGGGAGTGTTGCATGTCGCTGTCCACCGGGCTGATCGCCGCCGTCGCCCTGGCCTATATGGCCATCATGTTCGCCATCGCCTTCTACGGCGACCGCCGCAGCGCGCCGTTGCCGCCGCGCGTGCGTGCCTGGGTGTACAGCCTGTCGCTGGCGGTTTATTGCACCAGTTGGACGTTCTTCGGCGCTGTCGGTCAAGCCGCCGAGCAATTGTGGTCATTCCTGCCGATTTACCTCGGGCCAATCCTGCTTCTGGTCGGCGCGCCGTGGGTCCTGCAGAAAATGGTGATGATCAGCAAACAGGAGAACATCACCTCCATCGCTGACTTTATCGCCGCGCGCTACGGCAAATCGCAATCGCTGGCGGTGGTCGTGGCGCTGATCTGTCTGGTCGGCGTCCTCCCCTACATCGCCCTGCAACTCAAAGGCATCGTCCTCGGCGTGAACCTGCTGATCGGCGCCGGTGCCGACGCCATGGGCACTCGCGCCCAGGACACCGCGCTGATCGTGTCGCTGGTGCTGGCGCTGTTCACCATCGTCTTCGGCACGCGTAACCTCGATGCCACCGAACACCACCGTGGCATGGTGCTGGCGATTGCTTTCGAATCGCTGGTCAAACTGTTCGCCTTTCTCGCCGTCGGCGCTTTCGTCACTTATGGCCTGTATGACGGTTTCGATGACCTGTTCAACCAGGCCATGCTCGCACCGCGTCTCGAGGAATACTGGAAAGAAACCATCAACTGGCCGTCGATGGTGGTGCAGACCGGCGTGGCAATGATGGCGATCATCTGCCTGCCCCGGCAGTTCCACGTCACCGTGGTTGAGAACATCGACCCGCAAGATCTGCGCCTGGCCAAATGGGTATTTCCGGCCTATCTGGCCTTGGCCGCGCTGTTTGTCGTGCCGATCGCGCTCGCTGGTCAGATGCTGTTGCCACGCGATGTGCTGCCCGACTCCTTCGTGATCAGCCTGCCACTGGCGCAGGCCCATCCGGCGCTGGCCATGCTGGCGTTTATCGGTGGCGCGTCGGCGGCGACCGGCATGGTGATTGTCGCCAGTGTGGCGTTGTCGACCATGGTCTCCAACGACATGCTGTTGCCGTGGCTGCTGCGGCGCAATAACGCCGAGCGCCCGTTCGAAGTGTTCCGCCAATGGATGCTCTCGGTACGCCGCGTCAGCATCGTCGTGATTCTGTTGCTGGCCTACGTCAGCTATCGCTTGCTCGGCTCGACCGCAAGCCTGGCGACCATCGGCCAGATCGCGTTCGCCGCCGTGACTCAACTGGCGCCCGCCATGCTCGGTGCGCTGTACTGGAAACAGGCCAACCGGCGCGGCGTTTTCGCCGGTTTGGCCGCCGGTACTTTCCTGTGGTTCTACACCTTGATCCTGCCGATCGCCGCGCACAGCCTTGGCTGGTCGTTAAGCAGTTTTCCAGGGCTGGCGTGGTTGCACAGCAATCCGCTGAACCTGCCGATTACCCCGCTGACCCAAGGCGTAGTGCTGTCGCTGGCCGGCAACTTCACTCTGTTCGCCTGGGTTTCGGTGCTGTCGCGTACCCGCGTATCGGAACACTGGCAGGCCGGACGTTTCATCGGTCAGGAGATCAGTGCGCGGCCGAGCGCACGCTCGATGCTGGCGGTGCAAATCGACGACTTGCTGCAATTGGCCGCGCGTTTTGTCGGTGAGGAACGTGCGCGCCAGAGCTTCATTCGCTTCGCCTATCGCCAGGGCAAAGGCTTCAACCCCAACCAGAATGCCGACGGCGAGTGGATCGCCCATACCGAGCGCTTGCTGGCCGGTGTACTCGGCGCTTCGTCGACGCGCGCAGTGGTAAAAGCCGCCATCGAAGGTCGGGAAATGCAGTTGGAGGACGTCGTGCGCATCGCCGACGAAGCCTCCGAGGTGCTGCAGTTCAACCGTGCCTTGCTGCAGGGTGCGATCGAGAACATCACCCAAGGCATCAGCGTGGTCGACCAGTCACTGAAACTGGTGGCCTGGAACCGTCGTTATCTGGAGCTGTTCAACTACCCCGACGGCTTGATCAGCGTCGGTCGGCCGATTGCCGACATCATTCGCTACAACGCCGAGCGCGGCCTGTGCGGCCCCGGCGAAGCGGAAGTCCACGTTGCCCGCCGCTTGCACTGGATGCGTCAGGGCCGCGCGCACACCTCTGAACGGCTGTTCCCCAACGGCCGGGTGATCGAACTGATCGGCAACCCGATGCCGGGGGGCGGTTTCGTCATGAGTTTCACCGACATCACCGCGTTCCGCGAAGCCGAGCAGGCACTGACCGAAGCCAATGAAGGGCTGGAACAACGGGTCAGCGAACGCACCCAGGAGCTGTCGCAACTCAATGTCGCGCTGACTGAAGCCAAAGGCACCGCCGAAGCCGCCAACCAGTCGAAAACCCGCTTTCTCGCGGCGGTCAGCCATGACTTGATGCAACCGCTGAACGCCGCTCGGCTGTTCTCCGCCGCCCTCTCCCATCAGGACGACGGCTTGAGCAGCGAGGCGCAGAAACTGGTGCAGCACCTCGACAGCTCACTGCGTTCGGCCGAGGACCTGATCAGCGATCTGCTGGATATTTCTCGCCTGGAAAACGGCAAGATCAACCCGGACCGCAAGGCGTTTGCGGTCAATGAACTGTTTGACACGCTCGGCGCGGAATTCAAGGCACTGGCGCAGGAACAGGGTTTGAAGTTCCGGGTGCGCGGCAGCCATCTGCGTATCGACAGCGACATCAAATTGCTGCGGCGCATTTTGCAGAACTTCCTGACTAACGCTTTCCGCTACGCCAAAGGCCCGGTGCTGCTAGGCGTGCGGCGGCGCGGCGGCGAATTGTGTCTGGAGGTGTGGGATCGCGGGCCGGGGATCCCGGAAGATAAACAGCAAGTGATTTTCGAAGAGTTCAAACGCCTCGACAGTCATCAGACCCGCGCTGAAAAAGGCCTCGGCCTGGGTTTGGCAATTGCCGATGGTTTGTGCCGGGTACTCGGTCACACCTTGCGGGTGCGCTCGTGGCCGGGTCGCGGCAGTGTGTTCAGCGTCAGCGTGCCGCTTGCCCGCTCGCAGGCCCAACCGGCAAGCGCTGCAGCCGAAATGAATGGCAGGTTGCCAAGCGGCGCGCGGGTGCTGTGCATCGACAATGAAGACAGCATTCTGATCGGCATGAACAGCCTGCTCAGTCGCTGGGGCTGTCAGGTGTGGACAGCGCGCAATCGCGAAGAATGTGCTGCGCTGTTAAATGACGGCGTGCGGCCGCAACTGGCGTTGGTCGACTATCACCTCGACCACGGCGATACCGGCACTGAGCTGATGGCGTGGTTGCGCACGAGCCTGGGTGAGCCGGTGCCGGGGGTAGTGATCAGCGCTGACGGGCGACCGGAGATGGTCGCCCAGGTGCATGCGGCGGGGCTGGATTATCTGCCCAAACCGGTGAAGCCGGCGGCGTTGCGGGCGTTGTTGAGTCGGTACTTGCCGCTATAGAAGCAAAAGATCGCAGCCTCCGGCAGCTCCTACATTGGTATGGCGTACATCCTGTAGGAGCTGCCGGAGGCTGCGATCTTTTGATCTTTATTCAGGAAGTTCGACGAGACCATCGACATCGGTCATCGCCCGCTCCAGCAAATCCGCCGGCAAGCTCTTGCTCGCCCGGGCGCCGAGCAATTTCAGCTGCTCACTGCGACTGACCAGATTACCGCGCCCTTCTGTCAGCTTGTTGCGCGCTGAGCTGTAGGCTTTGTCCAGTTGCTGCAGGCGGTTGCCGACCTCGTCAAGATCCTGAATGAACAGCACGAACTTGTCGTACAGCCACCCGGCGCGTTCGGCGATTTCCCGCGCGTTCTGGCTCTGGCGCTCCTGTTTCCACAGACTGTCGATCACCCGCAAAGTCGCCAGCAACGTCGTCGGGCTGACGATGACGATGTTGCGGTCGAAGGCTTCCTGAAACAGCGATGGCTCAGCCTGCAAAGCTGCCGAAAATGCGGCCTCGATCGGCACGAAGAGCAAAACGAAATCGAGGCTGTGCAGGCCTTCAAGACGTTTGTAATCCTTGCCGGCCAGGCCTTTGACGTGATTGCGCAACGACAATACATGCTGCTTGATCGCGATCTGCCCGAGGGTGTCGTCGTCGGCTGCAACGTATTGCTGATAGGCGGTGAGACTCACCTTGGAGTCCACCACCACTTGCTTGTCGCCCGGCAGATAAATGATCACGTCAGGCTGGAAGCGCTCGCCATCCGGGCCTTTGAGGTTAACTTGGGTCTGATACTCGCGGCCCTTCTCCAGACCGGCGTGTTCGAGCACGCGCTCAAGAATCAGCTCGCCCCAGTTGCCTTGGGTTTTCTGGCCTTTGAGGGCGCGGGTGAGGTTGGTGGCTTCGTCGCTCAGGCGCAGATTGAGCGCCTGCAAACGTTCCAGCTCCTTGGCCAGCGAGAAGCGCTCGCGGGCCTCGGCCTGATAACTTTCTTCCACCCGTTTTTCGAAGGACTGGATGCGCTCCTTGAGCGGATCAAGCAACTGCCCGAGCCGCTGCTGACTGGTCTCGGCAAAGCGCTGCTCACGCTCATCGAAGATCTTCCCGGCCAGTTCGGCAAACTGCGCACGCAGTTCATCGCGCGAGCCTTGCAGGTCGTTGAGGCGTTGCTGGTGGCTTTCCTGTTGCTCGCGCAGTTCGGCGTTCAGTGAAGCGGCTTGTGCGTCGAGGCGGCGCAGCTCAGCTTCCTTGTTCGCGCGTTCGAGGTTCCAGGCGTGGGAGGCATCGCGGGCGTCATCACGCTCGATCTGCAGCAGCTCGACTTCCCGGCGCAGCGCTGCCAGATCAGCCTGCTTGGCGGCGTTGGCCTGGCCGAGATCGGCAACTTCATCGCGGCTCGCGTCGAGCTGCGCGTTGAGTCCGTCCTGCGTCAGTTGCGCCATGGCCAGTCGCTCTTCGAGCAAGGCGACCTCGGCCTGGCCATTGCTCGCCCGGCGTTGCAGTTGCCAGGCCAGCGCCAGCAGTGGCAATCCCGCCCCCGCAAGCCCCAGCAATACGCTGGTCAAGTCCATCGCCATAGCCACTCCCGCCGATCTTATAAAGCCTGAAGGTTAACCAAGGTGTCAGGTCTTGGACAGCTCAGTCTTCGAGCAGACCGAGTTCCTGTTGCGCACGACGGTCACCGGCGCGAGCGGCCTGGCGCAGCAGATCCTGACCGATGCGACGATCCCGGGCGTTACCGCACTCACGGCACATCAACTGACCGAGGCGGCTTTGCGCAGCCACCACGCCTTCACGCGCCGGTTGTTTGAGCAAACACCCTGCGATGTGTTTGGCATTATGACTGTCGCTCAGGCGCGGGCTGTCGAGCAGCCATTCTGCGACGCGAACAGAAAATCGCTTGGGCGGGGTAACAGGAGAAGGTTGTGAGGTAACAGAGTCTGATACTGAGCGAAACTTCATAAAGCACTGTGGGACGAATCGGAAGGCGCGCCACTCTACTCTCTTTTTCTTACAGGTAAAGTCGAAAAACAACCCGGCACGCCCGTCCTAGAGCAAGCGCTCGGGACAATCCACAGAAGCTGTGGATAACTCAGTGGACAACCGCCCTCCAACCGTCGCAAAGCCTTATGGAATGGGGCTCGCAGTCAAACTGACGATTTTTTCACCAACAAAAAAAAGCGATGTTTTTCATTGACTTAAACTTTCGATGCAGGCAGCCAGTGGAGTCAGGATTGGTATGACAGTGCCGTTACAGCTTGCGCAACTAATGTGCACAAGTACCTGTTACCCGGTTATATCGATGCGCTTTTTCGGGTCGTTTTGCTAACCGGTCTGGGGATAAACCGGTCTGGCACGGGACTTGATGAACAAATCTTCACCGACCGACGGTCACTAGCTGCGCTAAATGCGGGCAATTCATCGCCCCCCCCAAAGCAGACTCAATCGGCGTCTGCAATGTTTTTCTACACGAAGTTTGCTTTACCCGTTTCGATCCGTTAGTATCCGCAGCGTTAGTACCAAGCTGAAAGTCAATTCCGGTCGAACACATCCCCACGGTCTGCCTTCTTCCAAGAAGCTCTACCGAAAAAAGCGGGAACGACCCCTCGATGGTTTCCAGGTAAATCTTGCGACAACACAGCCTTCCAATGACGTGAAGGGTGTTGCGAAGAACACTTACTCTGACCGAACCAACCTGCAAATTGATCAGGATCTTCACCCCGGGCCCAGAACCTTTGCCCTCGTTGTGATGCCTGCCCTCCTAAGTACCTACCTGCCAGCCCAAGCGCGCCAACTTAATAGCGCTTCAAACTGGCTGCTTTGTTCCAGTCGGGTTCTTCGTTCGACCAATGGTGGTCGACGTTACTGGAACGTTTTAACGTTGCACGGTTCTTATCCGTGTCATTTGTAGGAACACCTAATAACTATGTCTACTCAAATCCATACTCAGGATGCCATTCGCACCCTAACCAACGCTTTTGCACCAATGAACTGCCTGATCATGGCCGCTCGCAAAGGCTGCTTCAGCTTCACACTGGTCAACGAACACGGTATCGCCCGCCACAGCGAGCGTCTGTACCCCGATCAGTACTCCAGCGCTGAACCGCTGCAGGCCGTGATCGATCGTACCCGTCAGGCACTGGTTGCCTGAGAGCCGAAAAGGCTGCAAAAGCAAAAGCCCCGCACACAATGCGGGGCTTTTTATTGCCTGATGTTTCGCTTTTACCCCTCAGCGGCTAAGTACCATCGGATATAACGGATATTCCCCGCAGCGGGAAATATTTTAAAAACAGTCCTTTACGTCGCGAATATGACACTACACTTCAACTCAAGCGGCATGATCCGCTTGCGGCGAGCCTGAACCGATCCATAGCTGCCAAGCCCCCTTTCAGGACTCGCCATTAATAACAAGAACCGAGGGTGTTATGGGTATCGCTGCCAGCGAACTGTGCCGCTACGTGATCCGTCCTACGCTGATTTATCTGGGACGCCACAGCGCGACCGCCGAATCTCTCCTGCTGGGCATCGCCGCCAGCCAGTCTGCCCTGGGTTCCGCCCTCCATGACCGCCGTGGCCACGGCCTCTACCGTATCGCCGAGCATCGCCACCAGGCCCTTTGGGATGATTATCTGGCGCTCGATCCGGAACGTGCCAGCCTGGTTCGTGGCCTCGCCAGTCAGCATGCCTTCCTGACGGGTCCGCACCTGGAATTGACAGTAAATCTGCGTTACGCCACGGCCATTGCCTGGCTGCTGGTAGAAGAACAAAACCCCACACTCCCCGATTCCAGCGATTTACTGGGAATGGCGCGCATCTGGCGCCAGACCTTCCAACCCCAAGGTCGTCTGCGCGACTTCACTTACGCCTGGCACACCTGTGTTTCAACGGTGAATCAGGTCGCTTGCTGACCGTCTGGTTTCAAAAGATCTGCCAACAGGTCGCGAATCTGGTCGGATTGTCCTACAAAACCGCTCTAAATCAAGGCATACGAGCTATAGCGCTAGGGCGAAAATGTTGGTAATTTTCGCCCCGGTGATCACCAGGAGTTCTAATAATGAAAAAAGTCATGCTCAAAACCACCCTTAGCCTCGCCGTTACCCTTGCCTCCACTCAAATTTTCGCGGCCGGCTTTGCCCTCAACGAACAAAGCATCAGTGGGATGGGGACTGGTTTTGCCGGGCGATCTTCTTCTGCAGACGACGCAAGCACTGTTTATGGCAACCCTGCCGGCATGTCGCGCATCAAGCGCGAACAAGCCACCGGCGGTGTAGCCGTTGTCGATGCTCATACCGATATCAGCAACGCCAGCTCCAGCCCCAACGGCGGCAGCAACAAAGGCGACATGGTGCCCTTCACCGCTGTACCTATGGGCTTCTACGTCAAACCAATTGATGAGCACTGGGCATTCGGCCTGGGCGTGTACGTGCCGTTCGGCCTGATTACCGACTACGAAAAAGGCTTTGCCGGCCGTTACTTCGGCAGCAAGTCCGAAGTACAAGTGATCACATTCCAGCCAACTGTCAGCTACGCCTTCAACGACAAGGTATCGATCGGTTTCGGTCCGACCATCAACCGCATCGACGGCTCGCTGGAGTCCAATCTGTCGATTTCTCCGGCGTTCCCGGACGGCAAGGTCAAGATCAAGGGTGACGACACCGCGCTGGGCTACAACGTCGGCGTGCTGGTACAAGCCACTGATACCACGCGCCTGGGTCTGACTTACCACTCGAAAGTCGACTACAAGCTCGAAGGCAACACCAAGGTCAACTACGGTGTGCTCGGCGCAATCGGTCTGGGCGCCAACCAGAAATACGACGCTTCGCTGAAGATCACCACGCCTGAATCCATCGACTTCTCGGTCACCCAGGCAATCAACGATCGCTGGAACGTCTATGCCGGTACCACCTGGACCCGTTGGAGCCAGCTGGAAAAAATCACCGTCAAGAACTCCGGGGTACAGCCGTTGCTGGCCGGTCAGTTCGGTTCGATCAACGAAGACCAGAACTGGCATGACTCCTGGGCCTACGCCGTGGGTACGTCGTATCAGTTGAACAAGGAATGGGTATTGCGTACCGGCCTGACGTTCGACCAGTCGCCGACCAATAACGAAGACCGTTCGCCACGTATTCCGACTGGCGACCGCACCATCTTCAGTATCGGTGCCGGCTGGAGCCCGACCGACGACCTGACCATCGATGTCGCCTACTCGTACCTGAAGGAAGAGTCGGTCAAGATCCGCAACGAAAACAACCGTGGTCAGACCTACGATGCCAAGTATGAAAACTCGGCAAACGGTTTCGGTGTCGGCGCTACTTACCGCTTCTGATGCTGCACGGCGAGGCTAACCCCTCGCCTACAAAAAAGCCCCGCTCTCTTTGCAGAGGCGGGGCTTTTTTGATGCCTTGATTTTGCTCACCACCACAACACACTTCCCGCGTGGGGGCGAGCCTGCTCGCGAAGGCGGTGTATCAACCAATACACCTGTCGACTGGCAGATCGCTTTCGCGAGCAGGCTCGCTCCCACAAAAAACCAGCGCTATGGCTTCAGCGGTTTCGAGGCGATAGCCTTCTCGATCGCGGCGATAAACTCCGGATCATCCGGCTTGGTCAGACTGGAAAAATTGGCGATCACCTTGCCTTGGCGATCGACCACATATTTATAGAAATTCCATTTCGGTGCGCTGCTCTGTGCCGCCAATATCTGGAACAGATGCGTAGCGTCATCACCACGAACCTTCTGCGGCTCGGTCATATTGAACGTCACGCCATAGTTGGCGTAGCAGACCTTGGCAGTCTCGGCGCTGTCCTTGGACTCCTGTTTGAAATCGTTGGAAGGCACCCCGAGCATTTGCAAACCTTGCCCTTCGTAGCGTTTATGCAGCGCCTCAAGGCCTTCGAACTGCGGCGCAAAACCGCAGAAGCTCGCCGTATTGACCACCACCAGTGGCTTGTCGGCGTATTGCTTGCACAGATCAATGGATTCCTTGGCTCGCAACTTGGGCAGTGAGCCTTGCAGCAATTCGGGACAGTCGGCGGCCTGGGCCAGACCAGTCAACGCCATCAGCAACGCGGGAACAGCACACCAGCGCATCAGCATGTCGAGCATCCTTGAGCAGTCGTTCAGGATTCGACGTTACTCGTCATGCCCGCTTCTAGCAAATGCTCATGCCCAACTGCATCAAGGCCAGGCCGCCCTGCTGCCAGCCCCACCACACCAGCGCCAGCACAGCGGCGCCGAGTGCAGTGATGGCCAATCGTCGCCAGAATCGGCTCATGCGGCGCTCGCTGCGGCTTGCAGGCGTGCGACCGGACGCTCGCGCACCGGCCAGTTCAGCGCGGCTGCCAGCAGGCTCAGCAGAACCGCCACTTGCCAGATCAAGTCATAACTCCCGGTTCGGTCATACACCACCCCGCCTAGCCAGCCGCCAAGGAACGATCCCAACTGATGGAAGAGGAACACGATACCACCGAGCATGGACAGGTTTCGCACCCCGAACAAGGTCGCCACCGTACCGTTGGTCAACGGCACCGTCGACAGCCACAGGAAACCCATGGCCATGCCAAACAGGTACGCCGACGTGGTCGTCACCGGCAGCCACAGGAACAACACGATCACCACTGCGCGCAGCAGATACAACGCGGTGAGCAAGCGCGGCTTGGACATGCGTCCGCCGAGCCAGCCGGCGGTGTAGGTGCCGAAGATATTGAACAGCCCGATCAACGCCAGCACCGTGGTGCCGACACTGGCCGGCAGATGCTGATCGACCAGATAGGCCGGCAAGTGCACACCGATGAACACCACCTGAAAACCGCAAACGAAAAAACCAAACGCCAGCAGCCAGAACCCGGAATGCGAGCAGGCTTCGCGCAACGCTTCGGACAGGGTTTGTTCATGGCCAAGCACCGGCAGCGGCTTGTCCTTGAGCATGCTCACCAGCGGCACGATCAGCGCCACCAGCAAGCCCAATACCAACAACGCCGCCGACCAGCCGAGCCAGCCAATCAAGCCGAGGGTACCCGGCAACATAGCGAACTGGCCGAAAGAGCCGGCGGCGCTGGCAATGCCCATGCCCATGCTGCGTTTTTCCGGCGGCACCGCGCGGCCGACGACGCCGAGGATCACCGAAAACGAGGTGCCGGACAGACCAATGCCGATCAGCAGGCCAGCGCTCAGTGATAGCGTCACCGCCGAATCAGACAGGCCCATGCACACCAGACCCACCGCGTAGAGCACCCCACCGACGAGCACCACTTTTGCCGCGCCGAAGCGGTCAGCCAATGCACCGGTAAACGGTTGCGCCAGGCCCCAGATCAAATTCTGCAAGGCAATGGCGAAGGCGAACACCTCTCTTCCCCAGCCGAACTGAGCGCTCATCGGTGACAGAAACAACCCGAAGCCGTGCCGCACGCCCAATGACAACGCCAGGATCAGCGCACTCCCCAGCAACACCCAACCGCACGTACGCCACATCGATGTCATTGTTATTCTCCGCTTGCGGGTATATACCCGCTTGAGTTTGGAAAAAACCGGCCTCAGGCCAGTTCATCCAGCAATCTGAGCAAGGTTTCACGCTTCTCGGCGCCCAGTCGGTCGATCAACCGCTGCTGCGCTGCTTCCCAGGCCGGCAGTGCCGCTGCCAGGCGTTGCACGCCGGTCTCGGTGAGTTTGACGATGCGGTTGCGCATGTCCTCGCCTTCGGCCAGCGCCACCAGCCCCTCGCCTTCCAATACCCGCAGATTGCGCCCGAGGGTGCTGCGGTCCAGACCCATCGCTTCGGCGAGTTCGGAAATGCTCGGTTGATCCAGACGCTGCAGATTGCACAGCAAAGAATACTGGGCAACGTTGATCCCGAAGCCGTCGAGAGCGCCGTCGTAATGCCTGCTGACGCCACGAGCGGCGCGACGCAGGTTGGTGCACAAACACTGAGAAGGAAGCATGATGCGTGTATATACCCGCGACTATGTTAAATCAAGTTACAGATGAGTTTACCCATAACATTTGTGGCGCCTGACACACCGCTATCGCGAGCAGGCTCACTCCTACATTTGCAATGCGATCCCCCTGTGGGAGCGAGCCTGCTCGCGAAGAGGCCAGCACAGACAATCCAAAACTGTCAGATCAAAACCAATCCAACCAACACCACCATCTCCAGCAATTCCAGCAACGCCCCCGCCGTATCGCCCGTCGCCCCGCCCAACCGCCGCATCATTACCTGCCGCAACCAGACAAACACACCGACAGCGATCATCAGCGCAACGACGGCACTGAATCCGGCAATCAGCACGCAGACTAATGCACTCAAGCCCAGCACCCACCATCCGGCCTTGCGCGGCAGATGATCAGCCAACGCCTGCCCCAACCCGCCCGCACGCACATACGGCGTCGTCAGAAACAACCCCAACAGCGCCGCCCGCCCGAGCAGCGGCACAATGATCAACGCCAGCCCATGCCCTTGCTCGATCAACGCCAGCAGTGCAGCAAACTTGAGCAGCAACACCAACACCAGCGTCACTACCGCAATCGGCCCGCTGCGCGGGTCCTTCATGATTGTCAGCGTACGCTCGCGATCACCAAAGCCGCCGAGCCAGGCATCGGCGCTGTCAGCCAGACCATCCAGATGAAGTGCGCCGCTGAGCACCACCCAAACCGTCAACAGCAATGCCGCATGCAGCAACAACGGCGCGCCGCTCAAGGCGAGATTCAGCGCCCACAGGATCACGCCGAACAGCAATCCCACCAGCGGATAAAACAGCAACGACCGCCCAAGTTGCTCCGGCTCGGGCATCCCCGGCAGGCGAATCGGCAGGCTGCTGAGAAATTGCAGGGCGATCCACAGCGGCAACATGTCAGTGACCTTCCTTGAGTGAACCGTCAACCTCGACCGTCAGCGCAAACATTGCGCCATGCCCGACCTCGACATTGAGCAGTTGTTCGCGTGGCAGCCCTCGCGCTTGCGCCAACAGCAGACGCATCACGCCGCCATGACTGATCAGCAAAATCCGCTCACCGGCGTACGCAGTGTGCAGGCGCGCAACCGCTGCCAACACTCGCGAGGAAAACGCGCTGACCGGCTCACCTTGCGGTGGAGTAAAGGAATACGGATCAGCCCAGAACAGCCCCAAGGCCTCGGCGTCCGTTTCCATCAACGCCGCTGCGCTCTGCCCTTCCCATGCACCGAAATGCAGCTCCTGCAGATCCTGGTCCAGCTGCACCGGAAGACTCAGCTGTTCGCCCAGTTCGGCGGCGAAGCGCGCACAACGCTGCAATGGCGAACTGACAATCCGCTGCCACGGCCCGCCTTCGACTACCGCCGCACGCATCTGCGCCCAACCCCGTTCGGTCAGCGCATCGTCGAGGCTGCCGCGCAAACCACCGCCGAGTTCAGTTTCACCATGACGCATCAGATCCAGCTGCAGCGTCATGCCGGACGATCCGCCACCGCCGCTTCGGCGAAGGTCGCCATCTGCCCGTGCAGATCGCAGGCAAGACGCAACAACGGCACCGCCAACGCGGCGCCACTGCCCTCACCCAGACGCAGACCGAGTTCCAGCAACGGCTCAGCTTTCAGCGTTTCCAGCACATGGCGATGGCCCGGCTCGGCGCCCCGGTGACCGAACAACAACCACTCGCGGCAGTCCGGATTCAAGCGCACCGCAACCAGCGCAGCGACCGTGCAGATAAAGCCGTCGACCAATACTGCAACACCTTCTTGAGCCGCCGCCAGATACGCGCCGACCAGCGCCGCGATTTCAAAACCACCAAGATTGAACAGGGTCTGCAAGGCATCGCCCCGTTGCGCGGCGTGCAACGCCAATGCGCGCTCGATCACTTGCGCTTTATGGCTGACGCCTTCGGCATTCAACCCGGTGCCGGGACCCGTCAGATGTGCCACCGGGCAATCGAGCAAAGCACAGGCCAAGGCGCTGGCGGCGGTGGTGTTGCCGATGCCCATTTCGCCACCGATGAACAACTGTGTGCGTGCGGCTTTCGCCCGCAACAGACTGTCGCGACCGGCCTGCAATGCCAGCTCGCCTTGAGCCTGAGTCATCGCCGCGCCCCGCACGAAGTTGGCCGTGCCCGGGCCGATATTCAAGTGGCGCACACCCGCCAGGTTCAGCGCTGGATTCACCGTGCCCAGATCAACCACTTCCAGCTGCGCACCGAGCTGCCGCGCCAACACACTGATCGCCGCACCGCCGCTGACAAAGTTGAGCAGCATCTGCCCGGTGACTTCCTGCGGGAACGCCGAAACACCTTCAGCGACCACGCCGTGATCACCGGCAAAAATCGCAATCCAGACCTGCGCCAGCGTCGGTTTGACCTGGCCTTGCAGACCGGCTAGTTGCACCGCAACCGATTCCAGACATCCCAGCGAACCTGCCGGTTTGGTCAATTGCTGTTGCCGCGCCGTCGCTTGTTCAACAACGTTCAGATCGACCGGTTTACACGGATTCAGCCACCAGGTTTGAGTCATAACGCAGGTCCTTTCAGAGTCAGGGGCAGGCCGGCGACAGTCAGGACAACACGCTGACAGCGCTCAGCCAGAGCTTGATGCAGCCAACCGGCTTCATCGACGTAGCGGCGAGTCAATTCGCCCAGCGGCACGACACCCATTCCGGTCTCGTTGCTGACAAAAATGATTTCCCCCGGCAGCAAGGCCAGGCAGTCGAGCAGGGCTTCGCGCTCGGCGGCGAGACGTTCGGCGTCATTGAGCATCAGCAAGTTGGTCAGCCACAGGGTCAGGCAATCGACCAGCAGGCAACGCTCGGCGCTGGCGGATTCGCGCAGGACGCGGGCCAATTCGAGCGGCTCTTCGATCAGCGCCCATTCGACGGGACGGCGCGCGCGGTGGTGGGCGACGCGGTCGCTCATCTCACCATCGAGGGGTTGGCTGGTGGCGATATAGGTCACCGCCAGGCCGCTATCGCTGACGAGTTTTTCGGCCAGACGACTTTTACCGGAGCGGGCGCCGCCGAGGATCAGTTGGAGCATGGGGGATATCCTGAAAATTATGGGTTGAGCCGACTGGCGCTATCGCGAGCAGGCGAAGACCTACAAGGGATCTCGAGCAACCATGAATTTTGTGTAAAACACATAACCCTGTAGGCCTTCGCCTGCTCGCGATGAGGCCATTGAATTCACCTCAAATCCCACAGAGCTGACGCAACAAGCCGGTATCCAGATGCTTCTCCACCAGATCCGCCAAGCGCTCGATATCACGCTCGCGCAAGCCGTGATAATCCACCTGCTGCACATCGTTCAACCCGGACCAGCGCAGCAACGCTGCACTCGCCGTCGGCGATTCAAACAAGCCATGTAGATACGTGCCGAACACCTGCCCGTCAGCGCTCTGCGCACCGTCGCAACGGCCGTCATCAAGATGCACCGCTGCGTTCTCCAGCGCCGCTCCCGTGGTCACGCCCGCATGAATTTCATAGCCACTGACTTCGGCATTTTCCAGCGCCAGCCGCCCACGCACATTGCGCAATTGCTTCTCGGCTTCAAGCGTGGTGTCGAACGCCAGCAAGCCCAAACCAGCACTCGTACCCGGCGCACCTTCAAGGCCGAGCGGATCATGCACCTGCTCACCGAGCATCTGCAGACCACCGCAAATCCCCAGCACCTTGCCGCCGTAACGCAAATGTCGATTGATCGCGGTATCCCAGCCATTGGCACGTAAATAAGCCAGATCACTGCGCACACTTTTCGAACCCGGCAGGATGATCAGATCGGCAGCAGGAATCGCCTGCCCCGGGCCGACGAATTGCAGATCGACCTGCGGATGCAGACGCAGCGGATCGAAATCGGTGTGGTTGCTGATGCGCGGCAGCACCGGCACCACCACTTTCAGCACCTGCTCAGCCTTGTCGGTCTGGCGCTGATCGATGCCGTCCTCGGCCTCCAGATGCAGATCCATCACGTAGGGCAACACGCCGACCACCGGTTTGCCGGTGCGCTGTTCCAGCCAGTCAAGGCCCGGTTGCAGCAAAGCGATGTCGCCGCGAAAACGGTTGATGATGAAACCTTTGACCCGTGCCTGTTCGCTCGGCGACAGCAGCTCAAGGGTGCCAACCAGATGAGCAAAAACCCCGCCGCGATTGATGTCGGCGATTAGCAACACCGGGCAATCCACCGCTTCGGCAAAACCCATGTTGGCGATATCACCGGCACGCAGATTGATCTCCGCCGGTGAGCCCGCGCCTTCGACCATCACCAGCGGATACGCGGCACTGAGTCGTTCATGCGAGGCCAGCACGGCTTGCATCGCGATGGCTTTGTAGTCGTGGTAGGCAACCGCGTTCATCGTGGTGATGGCACGACCATGGATGATCACTTGCGCGCCAGTGTCGCTGTTCGGCTTGAGCAGCACCGGGTTCATGTCGGTGTGCGGTTCGAGATGAGCGGCTTGCGCCTGCACCGCTTGCGCGCGACCAATCTCACCACCATCAGCGGTCACGGCACTGTTGAGCGCCATGTTCTGCGGCTTGAACGGTACGACCGCAACGCCCTGACGAGTTGCCCAGCGGCACAACGCCGTCACCAGTGTGCTTTTGCCGGCGTCGGAAGTGGTGCCTTGCACCATCAGGGTGGTCATGGGTGGTCCTTGGTGAAGGCTATCAAAGCCTGTTCGAGGCGCGTCTCTTCAGTCGCATCGGCGGGCAGACCAAAACGCAGACTGCTGTTGTGGGTGAAAATGCGCAGGAGGATGCCGCGACGGGCCATGAATGCGTGCAGCGTTTCGGCATGCTCGGTGATCAGCCACTGGAACAGCGCGCAACCGCCCTGGGGCTTGAAGCCGTAGCGCTCAAGCAGCGTTGCCAATCGTTCGCTGGCCTCATCGCTGCGAATGCGTTGGCGGGTGTGACCTTCGGTGTCTTGCAGGCACGCCTGGCCAAGCACTCGGGTTGGCCCGCTCACCGCCCAAGGCCCGACCTGTTCGGCGAGCAGTTTGAGCAACTTGCGCTCGGCCAGGACAAAGCCCAGACGCACCCCGGCCAGACCGAAAAACTTGCCGAACGAACGCAACACGATCAGCCCGACTTGATACGCATGCGGGGCCAGGCTCAACTGCGGTGTGTTGTCCATGAAGGCTTCATCGACCACCAGCCAGCCACCGCGCCGGGCGAGCCGCGCGTGCCAGTCGAGCAATCGTGCCGGGGTCAGGCTCAAGCCGGTCGGGTTGTTCGGGTTGACCACCACCAGCACGTCGAGGCTGTCGAGAAAGAATTCGACTTCCTGCTCCAGCACTTCGCGCACGATGTAACCACTGCGCCGCCACGCTTCGGCGTGTTCGGCATAACACGGCGACAACACGCCGACCTTGCCGGCCCGGCGCAAACGCGGCAGCAACTGGATGGCCATCTGCGAACCGGCCACCGGCAGCACTTGCGCGGCACCGTAGTAATCGCACGCAGCTTGCTCCAGACCGTCATCGGTTTCCGGCAAGCGCGCCCAGGCGCGTAGCGGGACTTCCGGGATCGGAAATGGCCACGGCGCGAGGCCGCTGGACAGGTCAAGCCAGTCCGCCTCGGCAATGCCGTAATCGTGTGCAGCCTTGCGCAGCCGGCCACCGTGCTCAAGCATAGAATTCAGCCCCCACGCAGAGAATCAGCAGCCATAACCATACCCCGCGCTGGACCAATTGCCAGCCACGGTCGATGGAATCGGCATCCGCTGGAGCGCCTTCGCCGAGTTGCGGACGGTCGTGAAGTTCGCCGTGATAGATCGCCGCGCCGCCCAGCTCCACGCCCAAGGCACCGGCCCCGGCAGCCATCACCGGACCGGCGTTGGGGCTGTCCCACTTCGGCGCCTGTGTGCGCCAGCACTTCAACGCGAGTCGAGTTTTACCCAGCAGCGCGTAGGTCAACGCCACCAGACGCGCAGGAATGTAGTTCAACACGTCGTCGATTTTTGCCGCTGCCCAACCGAAACGCTCAAAGCGTTCGTTGCGATAGCCCCACATCGCATCGAGCGTGTTGCTCAAGCGGTAGAGGACCACGCCCGGCGCACCCGCCACGACAAACCAGAACAGCGCGGCAAACACCGCATCGCTGCCGTTTTCCAACACCGACTCAGTGGCGGCACGGGCGACGGCGGTGCTGTCGAGTTCATCGGTCTGACGGCTGACCAGATAGCCGACACGCTTGCGCGCCTCGTCCAGATCATCCGCGCGCAACGCGGCGGCGACCGGCGCGACATGCTCGCCGAGGCTGCGCATGCCGAGGGCGCAATACAGCGCGAGAATCTCGACGACCCAGCCCACGTATGGCGCCCAGGAAAACGCCGTGGCGAGCAAGGTCAGCGGCAGCACCGCGATCACCCACGCAGTGACCCCATGGCTGCGCCAACCCCGGCCACCGGCGTTGAAACGTTGCTCGATGCGCCCGGCAAAATTGCCGAACGCCACCAGCGGATGCCAGCGTTTCGGTTCACCGAGCAGCGCATCCAGCGCCACCGCGGCGACACTCAACAACGCCACACTCATTGACTCACTCCCCAATAATTTTCGTACAGCAGCTCATTGAGCGGACGCGCCTGCGCCCACCCTTCGAGTACCAGCATCGGCGCCGGATAGAATTCCTTGACCGGCCCCAGACATAAAACCGCCAGCGGCTTGGCACCTTCGGGCAACTTCAGCAAATCGGCGAGCGCCTGCGGCTCGAATAATGAGACCCAGCCCATGCCGAGGCCTTCGGCGCGCGAGGCCAGCCATAGATTCTGGATCGCGCAGGACAGCGAGGCCATGTCCATTTCCGGCAATGTACGGCGACCGAAAATGTGCTTTTCGCGATCATCCATCAACGCGGCGACCAGCACTTCGGCGCAATCATTGATGCCTTCGACCTTGAGCTTCATGAACTCGTCACTGCGCTCGCCGAGGGCTTCGGCTGTGCGGATGCGTTCTTCTTCCACTAGATTCTGGATCTGCCCGCGCAGGCTGCGGTCGCTGATGCGGATGAAGCGCCAGGGCTGCATCAGGCCGACGCTTGGGGCCTGGTGGGCGGCTTCCAGTAGTCGGCGCAACAGCTCCGGCTCGACGCTGCCGCCGGTGAAGTGGCGCATGTCGCGGCGTTCGGCGATGGCTCTATAAACCGCTTCGCGCTCGGCTTCGGAGAATGTGTTGTCGGTCATGGCCTGCTCGCGAAGGCGCCTTCGGAATCAGGCGCAAACAGTGCAGCGACAGCCGCAGGATTCGACGGAAAATAAAAGTGCACATAAGAAGCCGTCATCCGCCCCTCACGATAAACCGCCTCGGCGCCACGCCCCCCATTCGGGCTCAAGCCACGCGCAATCGGCGTCAACTCAGTCGTCGTCAACGAATGATGATAAGTGTGCCCGCGCAACGAACCTTCCGGCAGATCCACCGCTTGCAACGCCAACGCCGCCAGACGCTTCTGCATGACCGCATCGCCCTTAAGCAGCCCGACCAGTTCAGCGCGGGTACCTTCAACGTCAGTCAACGAATCGAGCAGATACAGCATCCCGCCACACTCGGCGAGCAACGGCTTACCCGCCGCATGATGCGCGCGAATCGCCTCACACATCGCGGTGTTCTGCGACAACGCAACGTGGTGCAGTTCCGGATACCCACCGGGCAAATATAGGCTGTCCGCTTCAGGCAATTGCGTGTCGCGGATCGGCGAGAAGAAACTCAACTCGGCGCCCATCGCCCGCAATAGATCGAGACTCGCGCCGTAGGTAAAAGCAAACGCTTCATCACGGGCGACGGCAATTCGCACATTCTTCAGCAACGGCTCGACAGCGATCACGTCCGGTGCAGCAAACTCCACGGCCGGTGGCAGCGCTACCTCGCAACTGCTGGCCAATGCGTCGGCGGCGGCGTCGAGACGCACATCCAGATCATTCAATTCACTGGCCTGGACCAGGCCGAGATGACGACTTGGCAACTCGATGCCCGTCTCACGGGACAATGCGCCATACCAACGCAGGCCTTCGGTGAGGCTGCCTTCGAGCAATTGCGCATGGCGCAAGGTGCCGACACGGTTGGCCAGCACGCCAGCAAACGGCAAGTCCGGCTGATACCTGGCCAAACCGAGCGCCAACGCACCAAAAGTCTGTGCCATGGCCGTGCCGTCGATCACACCGAGCACCGGCACGCCGAAGTGCCGCGACAGATCGGCGCTGGAAGGCGTGCCGTCGAACAGGCCCATCACGCCTTCGATCAGAATCAGATCCGCCTCGGCAGCGGCTTCCCACAACAGGCGACGACTTTCCTGCTCGCCGACCATCCACATGTCCAGTTGATACACCGGCGCACCGCTGGCGCGCTCGAGAATCATCGGATCAAGGAAGTCCGGGCCGCATTTGAACACGCGCACTTTGCGCCCCTGATTGCGATGCAAACGGGCGAGCGCGGCGGTGACGGTGGTCTTGCCCTGACCGGAGGCCGGCGCGGCGATGAGCACCGCCGGGCAGTGACGTGGTTGATTCAAAGTTCGACGCCTTTCTGCGCTTTGATGCCGGCCTGGAAAGCGTGTTTGAGCATGCCCATTTCGGTGACCGTGTCGCCCATCTCGATCATTTCCGGCTTGGCCGCGCGACCGGTGACGATCACATGCTGCATCGGCGGACGCGCCTGCAAATCGCTGAGCACCTGATCAAGATCGAGGTAGCCGTGCTTGAGGGCGATGTTCAATTCGTCGAGCACCACCAGGCCGATCGACGGATCACGCAGCAATTCACGGGACACGGCCCACGCGGCTTCGGCGGCGGCGATGTCGCGCTGACGATCCTGGGTTTCCCAAGTGAAGCCCTCGCCCATCACGTGAAAGCGCACTTGCTCGGGGAAGCGCCGGAAGAACAATTCTTCGCCGGTGCTGTTGCGGCCCTTGATGAACTGCACCACACCGCACTGCATGCCGTGGCCCATGGCGCGGGCGAGCATGCCGAACGCCGAGCTGCTTTTGCCTTTGCCATTGCCGGTGAGCACCAGCACCAGGCCGCACTCGTCGGGCGAGTTGGCAATGCGTTCGTCGATCACGGCTTTTTTGCGCTGCATACGCGCCAGATGGCGTTCGTCGCGCTCGGGGGAATCAGTCATGGGGGAGCTCTCCGTTGAGGCTGGATAACGGCGGGCAGGCACAAGAATAGACGGCAAAAAGCCTGGCATCGCCCACCGTGATGCCGCTGGATGGATCAGGCCGGTCTCCGGGCTCATGAGCGGCGCATGCCTGACTGCGCGCCTTCCCGCTTCTTTCGAGGCAGTGGCTCAAGGCGCAGTTTTCACTCATTTACCGTTGCGGGGGCAGCGCCGGGATCGTGGTGGTTCTTCGTGCGAAGACAACCCTCACCGGCTTCCCTGTTTCACTCTGTCGACGCAGGTCACAGAGCACCTGAAACAAGCCGCGAAGGTTAGAGGGTTGGGGGTGGAGCGTCAATTAAAGAGGCGGCCATCGGGCGAATAACTGCCGCCGATCACTTATCTGCCGCCAATCTTGTGCCACACTGATACAAATGATATCAAAGAGCCATGCTTTTCTCGAAAAGCCCACTACAACAATAAAGGATGATGACGATGCAAGGCATGATCATCAGCAACCCGCGCCTGGAATTCCTGCGCCCGGTGCTTGAACGCTGGTTTGACTGTATCGACCGCTACAACGCCGTGCGCGGCGACAGCGACACCCCTTACTGGCATGACGAGAAAGCCAATCTCGGAGTGCTCTCGGCCGCAGCCTGGATGGCTGAGCTGGTCACTTTGAACGACACTGCCACGCGCAAGCAGAACGAAGAAGGCGAGCGCAATGCCCGCGCCGATCTGTTTCTCGCCGGTGCCGAAGACCGCGCCTTTATCCAGGCCACTCAGCGCTGGCCAAAGGTTACCAACCTGAATCTGACTCAAGCCCTGCTGGACATCACCAACGACGCCAAACGCATCAGCTATGCCAGCGACCTCAAGCTCGGCTGCCTGTTTGTCGCGCCGCAGAAAGCCCAGCACAGCGCCAGCCCCGAAGAACTGCAAGACATGGTCGACGACCTGCAAAAGGAACACACCTGCGCGGTCGCCTGGTATTTCCCCTACGCCTACCGCAAATTGCGCAGCGAAGCCGGCAACTATCACCCGGGCATCGCCGTGCTGTTCAAGGAAGCCCGCGGCTGAGCAGTTGAACCATCGGGCTTGCGCCCTCCTCTATGATTAGGAATGCATTCATAGGGAAGATCAGCAATGCGCAAGCCCCAGCTCGTTTTTGTCATCGCCTTCGCCGGAGGGCTCGCCGCCTGTGGTGAATCCTCCAGCCTGCAAGTCTCCGACGGCACCGGCCCATCACCGAAATTACCCGAACCGAACAAGACCCTGATCCCGACGGTTAACATTGCCCCGGCGATCGGCTGGCCCGACGGCGGCAAACCGACTGCGGCGGCTGGCACTCAGGTCGCGTCATTCGCCGAAGGCCTCGATCATCCGCGCTGGCTCTATGTGTTGCCCAACGGCGATGTGCTGGTGGCGGAAACCAACGCTCCACCCAAGCCTGATGACAGCAGCGGCATTCGTGGCTGGGTGATGAAGAAGGTCATGGGCAAGGCCGGCGCTGGCGTGCCGAGTCCGAACCGCATCACCTTGCTGCGTGACGCCGATCATGATGGCGTTGCCGAGACCCGCACGGTGTTTCTGCAGAACCTCAACTCGCCGTTCGGCATGACGCTGGTTGGCAACGATCTTTACGTCGCTGATACCGATCGCTTGCTGCGCTTTAACTACGAACCCGGCGCGACCGAGATCAAGTCGCAGCCAATCAAGGTTGTCGATCTGCCCGGCGGCACGCTGAATCACCACTGGACCAAAAACGTTATTGCCAGCAAGGACGGCAGCAAGCTCTATGTCACGGTCGGCTCGAACAGCAACGTCGGCGAAAATGGCCTGGATAAGGAAGAGGGCCGCGCGGCGATCTGGGAAGTCGATCGTGCAACCGGCAATCACCGGATCTTCGCCTCGGGCATCCGCAACCCCAACGGCCTGGCCTGGGAACCGACCAGTGGCGCGCTGTGGACGGCAGTGAATGAGCGCGATGAAATCGGCAGTGACCTGGTGCCGGACTACATCACTTCCGTGAAGGACGGTGGTTTCTACGGCTGGCCGTTCAGTTACTACGGCCAGCATATCGATGTCCGCGTTACGCCGCAGAATCCGGACCTGGTGGCTAAAGCCATTGCCCCGGATTATGCAGTCGGGCCGCACACCGCCTCGCTGGGCCTGAGCTTTGCCGAGGGCAACACGCTGCCGGCGCAGTTCAAGGAAGGCGCGTTTATCGGCCAGCACGGCTCATGGAACCGCAAACCGCACAGTGGCTACAAAGTGATTTTCGTGCCGTTTACCGGCGGCAAGCCGAGCGGCAAACCGGTGGATGTGCTGACCGGTTTCCTCGACAAGGACGAGAATGCTTTGGGTCGGCCGGTAGGCGTGGTGATCGATCAGCAAGGGGGTTTGCTGGTGGCGGATGATGTTGGCAATAAGGTGTGGCGAGTGTCGGCCACGAAGTGATGCTGAATGTGACCTGAAACAACTGTGGGAGCGAGCCTGCTCGCGAATGCGGAGTGTCAGTCTCCATTGAGTTGACTGATACACCGCTTTCGCGAGCAGGCTCGCTCCCACATTAGGATTGCTGCGATTTTTACTACGGGTTATGCGCCAGATGCTCCGGCTGCAACACCCGCTTGGCACTCAGATAAGCTTTCTGCCAGTACGCCTTCGACAGGCTGTCCAGCTTCACCGTGCCGCCCGTGGCCGGCGCATGCACGAAGCGCCCTTCGCCGACGTAAATCCCTGCATGACTGACCTGCGAGCCGCCATTGGTGGCGAAGAAGATCAGGTCGCCAGTCTGCAAGCCTTCCTTGCCGACATTCGGCGCCTGCATAACGATCAGCTCACGCGTCGAACGCGGCAAAGAGATGCCCGCCGCATCACGGTAGACAAAACCGATCAGCCCGCTGCAATCAAACCCCGAATCCGGCGTGTTGCCGCCCCAGCGATACGGCGTGCCCACCAGGCCGAGCGCGCGAAACAGCACGTCTTCAGCAGCCGGTGAAAAAGCTTGGGATGGGCCGAACACGACCGGTGCGCGAACCACCGGCGCAGGCGGCGGTGTACGACTGGCGCAGGCGCTGAGCAGCGCTGCGAAGAAGATCAATGTGAGGCGGGCCGTCATCGTCATAAGCAGAACATCCTGATCTGGCTGCGGCTTTTTCTGCCGATGGACAGAAAACAAAACCGCCTGCGTGAGCACGCAGGCGGTTTGCCATCAATATAGATACAGGATTCTAGCGGCTACGCGGCAAACTTCAAGTAAGACTTTAACTTCACCTTGTAAAGTCTACGTCTACTCCATTGCAGGGAGCCTGATTGTCGCCGCGAGCGCAGCGACATCGGGGGAATTACTTGCGAGCAGTGACGACGGTTGGAGCGTTGGCCAGAGCGCGTTTCGCTTCGATGAAAGTCTTGCTCCAGTAGCTGTCACCCAGGCTGTCGATGCGAACACCGCCGCTGCGACGACTGCTGGAGTGGATGAACTGGTTGTCACCCAGGTAGATCCCGGCGTGACTGACACGACCGCGACGACCGTTGGTGGCGAAGAACAGCAGATCGCCCGGCTCAAGGTTGCTGCGCGAGACCAGCGGCGCATCAACGTTGATCATTTCGCGGGTCGAGCGCGGCAGGTTCATGCCAGCTTCTTCGCGGAACAGATAGCCGATGAAACCGCTGCAATCGAAACCGGCTTCAGAGGTACCGCCGAAACGGTAACGGGTACCGATCAGGGACATGCCGCGTTCGAGGATGCTGTCGGCCAGAACAGGAAGCTGATAAGGCTTCTTGCCATTGAATTCGTTGAGTTCTTTTTCGGTGTCCAGCTCTTCCTGGTAAATAACGGAAGACTGAGCCGTGGCAGAATTTTTAACCTGTTGAGGCTGCTCTTGAACTGGAGAATGAGCAGCGCAACCGTACAACAGGGTGACGAGTGCGAGAGGCACGAGGGGTGCGAAGCGCTTTAGCATGGGCACGACCGTGGCTGATAGTTGTAAAGAAGCCGAGACTATGCCCGCTATCAGCCTCATTTGCAAATTCAATCGATCTTTTTGTGACTTCTCGGTTTCTCGTTTACATCTAAGCGCTTAAGCCCATTTGAACCGATACGCGGCCTGCGCACCTCGCAGGAAAGCGGATTTTCTGGCGCCTGAAATATGCCGAAACACGCTACAAGCCACAGAACCAAAGGGATGGCTACCAGCCAAGGGTTTCTTTCAGGAAGGGAATGGTCAGCTTGCGCTGCGCCTGCAAGGAGGCCTGATCGAGCTGTTCAAGCAAGTCAAACAGCGCACTCATGCTGCGAGTGCCGCGAGTCAAAATAAAATGCCCGACTTCGTCAGTCAGGTGCAGACCGCGACGCGACGCGCGCAATTGCAAGGCGCGCAATTTGTCTTCATCGGAGAGCGGACGCATCTGGAAAATCAGCGCCAGGGTCAGGCGGGATTTCAAGTCAGCCAGTTTGACCGGCAATTCACGCGGAGAGGTGGAGGCGGCAATCAGCAAGCGCCGACCGCTGTCACGTAGACGATTGAACAGATGAAACATCGCCTCTTCCCAGTCAGCCTTGCCGGCAATCACTTGCAAGTCGTCCAGGCAAACCAGCTCGTACTGTTCAAGGTTGTCGAGGATTTCAACGCCGCGGTCCATCAACTCGGCCAACGGCAAATACACAGCCGGCTCACCCATCTGCTCGAAGCGCAAGCATGCGGCCTGCAACAGATGCGTCCGCCCTACGCCGTGTTTGCCCCACAGGTAGATCAGGCTTTCTGTCCAGCCGGCGTCGGCTTCGCATAGACGCTCGACATAGCCGAGTGCAGCGGCATTGGCGCCTGGGTAGTAGTTGATGAAGGTGGCGTCGTCACGCAGACGCACACCTAGGGGCAGCTGAATCGGTTTCATGCTGACTGAACAGTTCTCAAGGAACCGTTAGTGGCCTCTGTGTAAAGTTTGCGAAGTTTATACCCGTGAAGCTGAGCGCACAATGCGACAGAGTTCAAGCAAAATCAAAGGTTTGCGTTAACACGCTGGTTTTATGACAGATTCTTTGGCGCCAGCGCCTGCAGGACACGGGCCAACCCGGCTAATCGCCGGGCCGCCCTGCACCGTTACAACTCCGGCTCGTCCACACCGCTATAGATCTCGGAATCCTTGTACAAGTCGTGCACATGGCGCACCAGCACCATGATCACCGCCGCCACCGGCAAGGCCAACAGCACACCGGTGAAACCGAACAGCTCGCCGCCAGCCAGAATCGCGAAGATTACCGCCACCGGGTGCAGACCAATACGATCACCCACCAGCAACGGGGTCAACACCATACCCTCAAGCGCCTGACCAACCATGAACACCGCGACGATCCCGACCATCGGGTACAGATCACCACCGAACTGGAACAACCCGGCAATCAGCGCTGCGCCAATGCCGATCACGAAGCCCATGTACGGCACGATCGCCGCCAGCCCCGCGATCAGTCCGATCAACAGCCCCAGCTCCAGACCGACAATCATCAAGCCTGCCGCATAAATCACACCCAGCGCCAGCATCACCAGCAACTGACCACGAACGAACGCGCCCAGCACTTCATGACATTCGCCAGCCAAGGCGACTACACGCTCTTCACGATCACGCGGCAGCAGGCTGCGGATCTTGGCCATCATCACGTCCCAGTCGCGCAGCAGGTAGAAACTCACCACCGGGATCAGCACCAGATTGGCCAGCCAGCCGATCAGCGCAAGACTGGAGGCCGTTGCCTGACTCAGCACCACGCCGACAATGTCGGTGGTCTGACCCATGTGCTCGCTGATCGCGGCCTTGACCTTATCGAACTTCCAGAACCCGTCCGACAACCCCAGCTTCGACTGCGCCCACGGCACAGCTGTGTGCTGCAACCAGTCGAGCATCTGCGGTGCCAGTTCGTACAGACGCAGCAACTGCTTGGCGAGCATCGGCACCAGCACCAGCATCAGTGCGGTGACGATCAGCGTGAACAACGCAAACACCGCGATTACGCCCCAGGTTCGCGACAGCCCGAGTTTTTCCAGACGATCCACCAACGGATCGAACAGATAAGCCAGCAGCAGCGCCACCAGAAACGGCGTGAGGATCGGGTGCAGCAACCACACAAACGCGCAAAGCAGGACTACCCCACCGAGCCAGAACCAACGCCGCGTATCGGCCATGTACCACTCCTGTTGCTTCTATATAAGGAAAGACTTACCAGCGAAACCGCAACGACGGTGCTGCCGGGGTCGGGGCTGGCACCGCGACAGGTGTTGCGCCACCAGCCACTGGTTGTGGCGCCGCTACCGGAGCCGGCGCCTCGGCCGGCAACTCCTGCAACTTCGCCAGCGACAGCTGCGCACGCATCTGATCGGCACTGCCATTGACCCGATAAACGATACGATCGCCATCAACACTTTGCAGACGCACGCCAAACGGTTCGAGTAACCGCAGCAGCGCCGCGTAATGTTCAAGATTCATGCGTTGGACTTCCAGGGTCTGCTGACCCGAAGCACCGGGCTTGGCAACAAATCGTGGCGCCAGACGCTCAGCCACCGCCAGCATCACCGCATCAGCGACAGCGGCCTGATCGGCGCCCTGCACACTGCCCGCCTCTTTCTGGTCGCCCAGCCACAAGTGCCACTTGGCCTGCCATTGCCCGCCCTCTTCACGGGCATGCACCGCCAGCAAGGCGTCAGCGTTGTAGCGCTCCGAAGCACCGCGCAGTGGCGCCGGATCCGTGCCCTCAAGCGCTGGCGCAGTGGCAACCAACTGCTCACTCAAATCAGCCAGCGGCAAACGCAACGGCAAGCCGCGGTGTTGCGCAGCCGTACGCAACGGCGCCGCAGCGGCCTGACCGTCACCGACCAGACTCGAACCTTCAGTCGAATCATTCAGCCACCAGCTCAGAATCGACGGCCGACTGGCGCCCCACAACGACAGGCCGGCCCGACGCAGCGCCTGCTCGGTGGTCGCCGGATCAAAATCGACCTTCAGCACCTCCGGCGGCCCGGCATCGAAACCGAACTGACTGATAATTTGCTGCGGATCCTTGCGAATCGCCGCCAGCCCCGGGTTTTGCGCAGCTTTCGGATCGCCCGTCAAACGCAGCACCAACGTGTCGAGCGCCGCCTGCGTGGCGCGATCACGTTCTTCCGGAGCCTGGCCATTGACCGGCTCACGCACTTGATAAAGGCCTTTGAGATTTTCGGCGTGACTCGCCAGGCTGAGCAGAGACAAACAACCCACAAACAACAATTTACAAAAACGCATGGAAAATTCCCGTCGACAGGAGCGGCTGGAACAGGCCGCGTGAACCGGTTAAGCAAGGCTGTGACAATCTGCCATCGCAAAACATTCACACGGTAGCGGTAAGTTTTTGCACAGTGATAACGATAGACGGTTAATCGCCACACCTTATACAGGCGTTCATACGGCTCAATTGCAAAAAATTTCCGCTGATATGGCCCTGCCCGTCGGTGCGAGGATGGCCGCTGCCCCTCAAGCCTGATAAAATCGCGCGCCTTCGCAGACCGGCAACAGCCGGGCACCTCGAAACTCGCGTGAGGCCATCGCCACCCTCGATTTCGACGTTCCCGCTGAACTCGGTCGTTACCCCTGAATCCCCTCCCCTAAAGGCCTGGATCATGAGCAAGCAACCCTCCCTGAGCTACAAGGACGCCGGTGTAGACATCGACGCCGGTGAAGCATTGGTCGAACGCATCAAGAGCGTCGCCAAGCGCACTGCGCGCCCGGAAGTCATGGGCGGCCTGGGCGGTTTCGGCGCCCTCTGCGAAATCCCGGCCGGCTACAAGCAGCCAGTTCTGGTTTCCGGTACCGACGGCGTCGGCACCAAGCTGCGTCTGGCGCTGAACCTGAACAAGCACGACAGCATCGGTATCGACCTGGTTGCCATGTGCGTGAACGACCTCGTCGTTTGCGGCGCTGAGCCACTGTTCTTCCTCGACTACTACGCCACCGGCAAACTGAATGTCGACACCGCTGCCCAGGTGGTAACCGGCATCGGCGCTGGCTGCGAACTGTCGGGCTGCTCGCTGGTAGGCGGTGAAACCGCTGAAATGCCAGGCATGTACGAAGGCGAAGACTACGACCTGGCCGGCTTCTGCGTCGGCGTCGTGGAAAAATCGGAAATCATCGACGGCTCGAAAGTCGCCACTGGTGATGCGCTGATCGCTCTGCCATCGTCCGGCCCGCACTCCAACGGCTACTCGCTGATCCGCAAGATCATCGAAGTCTCCGGTGCCGACATCGAAAACATCCAGCTCGACGGCAAACCGCTGACCGACCTGCTGATGGCCCCGACCCGTATCTACGTGAAGCCGCTGCTCAAGCTGATCAAAGACACCGGCGCGGTCAAAGCCATGGCCCACATCACCGGTGGCGGCCTGCTCGACAACATCCCGCGCGTTCTGCCAAAAGGCGCTCAGGCTGTGGTTGACGTGGCTAGCTGGACTCGCCCTGCCGTATTCGACTGGCTGCAGGAAAAAGGCAACGTTGACGAGACCGAAATGCACCGCGTGCTGAACTGCGGCGTTGGCATGGTCATCTGCGTGGCTCAGGAACACGTAGAAGTTGCGCTGAACACCCTGCGTGACGCCGGCGAACAGCCTTGGGTCATCGGTCAGATCGCTGCCGCTGCCGAAGGCGCTGCCCAGGTTGATCTGCAGAACCTTAAGGCTCATTAATGTCCGCAACCTGTGATGTCGTGGTGCTGTTGTCCGGCACCGGCAGTAACTTGCAGGCTCTGATCGACAGCACGCGGACCGGCGACAGCCCGGTCCGCATCGCTGCAGTGATTTCCAATCGCGCCGACGCCTACGGCCTGCAACGCGCCAGTGCTGCGGGTATCGCCACCCGCTCGCTGGATCACAAGGCATTCGAAGGTCGCGAGGCCTTCGATGCTGCCCTGATCGAACTGATCGACGAATTCAAACCGAAACTTGTGGTGCTGGCGGGCTTCATGCGCATTCTCAGCGCTGATTTCGTTCGCCACTATCAGGGTCGCCTGCTCAACATCCACCCGTCGCTTCTGCCCAAATACAAAGGGTTACACACTCATCAGCGTGCGCTGGAGGCCGGTGACACTGAGCACGGCTGCTCCGTGCACTTCGTCACCGAGGAACTCGATGGCGGACCACTGGTCGTACAGGCAGTATTACCGGTAGAGTTGCACGACACGCCGCAGAGTCTGGCGCAGCGAGTCCACGTTCAGGAACACCTGATCTACCCGATGGCAGTACGCTGGTTTGCCGAAGGCAGACTGGCACTCGGTGAACACGGTGCTTTGCTGGACGGCCAGTTACTCGCGGCCAGCGGCCACTTGATTCGAAACTAGGAGATATTATGCGTCGCGCCCTGCTCTTCGCTTGCGCTCTGCTCGCCCTGCCCTTCGCGCAGGCAGCGGACCTTCAACCGTTCTCCGCCAGCTACACCGCCGACTGGAAGCAGTTGCCCATGAGCGGCACCGCCGAGCGCAGTCTGGTCAAGGAAGCCAACGGCGTCTGGAAGCTCAGCTTCAAGGCCTCGATGATGATCGCCAGCCTGACTGAAGAAAGCACCCTGACCCTGGACAAGGACACCCTGCTACCGCAGTCCTACCATTTTGAACGTGGCGGTCTGGGCAAAGCGAAAAAGGCTGATCTGGATTTTGACTGGAACAGCAAAATGGTCACCGGTACCGACCGTGGCGACGCGGTGAAGATTCCGCTGAATCGCGGCATGGTCGACAAGTCCACTTACCAGTTGGCACTGCAACATGACGTTGCTGCCGGCAAGAAGACCATGAGCTATCAAGTGGTCGATGACGGTGAAGTCGATACCTATGACT
The DNA here is from genome assembly GCF_024748675.1 of Pseudomonas sp. B21-041. Taxonomy (NCBI): domain Bacteria; kingdom Pseudomonadati; phylum Pseudomonadota; class Gammaproteobacteria; order Pseudomonadales; family Pseudomonadaceae; genus Pseudomonas; species Pseudomonas sp. B21-041. Next base: position 1,881,307 of record NZ_CP087175.1, on the reverse strand, counting down.
TCCGCGTGCTGGGTTCGGAAAAAGTCGAGACCAAGGCTGGCAAGATTGATGCGATCAAGGTCGAGCGCGTGCGCGACCCGACACAAAGCAAGCGCATCACCGTCCTCTGGTTCGCCAAGGATTGGGATTACCTGCTGGTTCGCCTGCAACAGGTTGAAACCGACGGCAAGGAGTACAACATCATGCTCCAAGACGGCACCGTCAACGGCAAAGCCGTTAAAGGCAGCTGATCCGCCGCAAGAACAAAGAGCCCCGCGAAATGCGGGGCTTTTTTTTGCCTGCGTTTAACTCGACTTTTTGTGTCACCTTCGCCCCTCACCCCAGCCCTCTCCCGAGGGAGAGGGAGCCGACCGAGATGTCTGGCGCTGGGCATCGACCTGAAAAACAGAGTCGATTATGGATTCACCCAAGCAGTTTCAGGTCGACGTATGTGCAGCGCATCGCACGGTCAGTCCCCTCTCCCCTTGGGAGAGGGTTAGGGTGAGGGGCTTTTGAAGGCAAACCTCAAACCGAGAACTTGGCGACCATGCTGTTCAAATCCACCGCCAACCGCGACAGTTCCTGACTCGCCGCGCTCGTTTGATTGGCCCCGGCCGATGTCTGCATCGCCAGATCACGAATATTCATCAGATTACGATCCACTTCCCGCGCCACCGCCGCCTGCTCTTCCGAGGCACTGGCGATCACCAGATTGCGCTCGTTGATCAGCGTGAACGCCGAGGCAATCTCTTCAAGTGCAGCCCCGGCCGCCTTGGCTAACTCCAGCGTCGAGCGCGCCCGCACATTGCTCTGCTGCATCGAACTCACCGCCGAATCGGTGCCCTGCTGAATGCCGCCAATCATCTGCTCAATCTCTTGCGTCGATTGCTGGGTGCGATGCGCCAAGGCCCGCACCTCGTCCGCCACCACAGCAAACCCACGCCCGGCATCGCCGGCCCGCGCCGCTTCGATCGCAGCGTTCAGCGCCAGCAAATTGGTCTGCTCGGCAATCGAACGAATCACGTCCAGCACTTTGCTGATGCTATAGACCTTCTGCGCCAGATCTTCTACTTGGCTGGCATTGGCCGTCACATCATCGGCAAGCGATTCAATAGACAACACCGTTTGATGCACCTGTTCACGACCATGCTGGGCAATACGATCGGATTCCCGCGACGCTTCTGACGTTGCCACGGCATTGCTGGCAACCTCCTCCACTGCAGCAGTCATCTGATTGACCGCCGTGGCCGCCTGTTCGATTTCCAGGCTCTGCTGGTGTAACCCGCGCGTAGCGTCTTCCGTGACGCAACTCAGCTCCTCTGACGCTGAGGCCAATTGGCTGGAGGACTCCGAGATTTGCCGAATCGTCTCGCGCAAGTTGTGCTGCATGCTCTTGAGCGCCTGCAACAGCCGCGCCGGCTCGTCCTTGCCGCTGATGTTGATGTCGCCGGTCAGATCGCCACCCGCCACCACCTCGGCCACGCCCAACGACTGCGCCAGCGGCAACACGATGCTGCGGGTCAGCAACAGGGCCAGGCCGATGGTGATCAGCGCGGTCACGCCAATCATCACCCCGACCCACACCCGCGAATTCATGAACACCAGCCGCGCAGCTTCGGTGGCGAGATTGGCATTGTGTTTATTCAGCTCAACCAGTTCGCGCAAAAGCACTGCGATTTCGTCGGCCAAGGGACTCATCTGACCATTGAGAATGGTCGCGGCCTCCTCGACCCGATTCTGCGCAGACAACTGCATGACTTGTGCCTGAAACTCCAGATACTGGTGTTCGGCAACCTTGAAGCGATCGAACAGCTTGCGCTCCTCGGGCAACACGATCAGCACGTCATAACGCTGCTGCGCCTCACTAAGCACACCGCGCAATTCATTGAGTTTGGCAACGTTCTGTTCGAGCGCCTGCGGATCACGATTGAGTAACAGACGCATGGTCAACGCTCGCAGGCGCAGCATGTCCTGACTCATCTCGCCGACCGCCATCACGCTCGGCAGCCAATTGTTATCGACCTCGTCGGACTGCGCGCGCATGTTTGACATTTGCAGCAAAGCGAACGCCCCGAGGGCAAATACCATCAGCGCCAACAGGCCAAAACCGAGGCCGGCGCGCGGGGCAATATTGAGACTACGGATACTCATTGCTCTGGTTCCTTCCAAAAGCGCTGCATCAACCCTGCAGCTGGTTGCTTTAGAAGGTATCGGCCCGGCGAAAATTTGCGTAAGACGAAAAGGCGATATCAAAAGGCCTTGATCCTTCGAACCGTTGGCATTAACGATTCAGCGTACTTTTGCCGGACTTGAGCACCGTTCGCGGCAAGATTGCCAGGAAGTTATCCCGAGCGACTTTTTGCGCAACGTCTTCCGGCAGCGCATCAAGGAACGGTTTGAAACTGCGCATTTCTTCACCGAGCTTATTGAAACGCCCGACCACGTCAGAGCCGAGCATGAAGCGTTCCGGGTATTTCTCGACCAGCGCCAGCCACTCCGCGCGCGGCGTGCCCTGTTCGTCCAGCAGGTACGGCGTGAGCATGCTCCAGGACAAGTCGATAAACAGGTTGGGATACGCCTCAAGCATGCGCGTCAGCGTGGGCAGCAAGAACTTCAGTTGTGTCTGATGCCGATGAATTTCGGCACTGGTGCCGGCGTGCGCCCAGATAAATCGTGTATGCGGGTGATTACGAAGCGGCTCTTCGATTTCCTTCAGGTACAGCGGATTTTTCTCACGCTTGGAGGTGATGTTGGAATGCAGCATCACCGGCAGATCGTTCTCGGCGGCCAGATGATAGATCTTGGTCATCGCTTCATTGTTGGCCCGCGGCGTGTCGCCGGAGGTCAGCGCCGTGAGATCGTCATGCCGGGTAAACACTTCGCCGATGCCCTGCCAAAGCCCTGGGTAAAGGTCGAGCATGCGCTGGATATGTGCGGCGGAGTTCTTGTCGTTGGGGTTGAAGCCGGCCAGGAAGGGATGAAAGTACGGGCGCTGCTCGGCGCTGAGTTTTTGCACGGCATCAGCAACGATCACATCGGTTGCGCTGTACCAGTAGGCGTCAGCGTCGTCACCCGCGTAATAACGCGGACGCTTGGGTTCGTCTTCGTGCCATTTCTTCGCCACCGGAATGCCGGAAATCATCACATGCTCGATGGAATTGTCCTGCATGGCTGTCAGCAGTTTCGCCATGCCTGCGCTTTCCTGGAAAAAATCCACGTAATGCAGGTGCGCATCGCTGTAGGTGTAATCGCGGGCGCTCGCGCTGCCGGCAACCAGAAGAAGACAGGCAAGACTCAGACGATACAGGGACACAAGTAATCTCCGGGAAGTAGGCATAGCCTAGACCGCACCCTGACGACAAGGGTTCATCCCGCAGGAAAGTGGAACGCGTACCGGTGGGAATGCTCTATAACTGCAAGGTCTTTTTTGATCGAACGACTTTTCCTACTGCCTGTGAGGTTCCCATGACTGTTACCGTCAATACCGTCTCCGCTGAAGGTTTTCGTCACACCGTACAGATTGATGATCACGAACTGTTTGCCGACGTGCCGAAAACCGCCGGCGGCGAAGGCTCGGCACCTGAGCCGCACGACTATTTCGATGCGGCCCTCGGCGCCTGCAAAGCGTTGACTCTGAAGATGTACGCGAAGAAAAAAGACATCCCGCTGACCGGTGTCGGAGTCGAGGTCAAACGCGACAACAGTGAAGAGCAGAAAGGCAAATACGCCCTGCACGTAACCCTCACCCTCAAAGGCGTACTCACCGACGCCCAGCGTGAAGAACTGCTGCGCGTCGCCGATCGCTGCCCGATTCACAAACTGATGACCACCAGCGACGTGACGATCGAAACCCACGCTCCGCAAGGCTTCGATAGCCAGTAATCCTCCTCATGCCAGCGGCGGGTTATGCTTCTGGCATCACCCGCTCAGCCTGGAATGCACCATGGACACGCAACCTCTGATCATCCGCCCGCGCGCCGAAGACGTCGAAGGCCAGCCGATTCTGCGCCCGTTGCCGTCAGCCAAATGCCGCAGCGTCGGGCCTTTCGTGTTTTTCGACCACATGCTCGAGACGGTTTATCCGACGGGCAAAGGTATGAATATCCGACAGCACCCGCACATCGGTCTGTCGACGCTCACGTATCTGTTCGAAGGTCAGATCCAGCACAAGGACAGCCTTGGCTCGGATCAAGTAGTCAGAGCCGGTGATGTCAGCTGGATGACCGCTGGTAGTGCGATTGCACACGTCGAGCGCACGCCGGAACCGTTGTGGGACCAGAGTTTCACGATGCACGGTTTGCAGATCTGGCTGGCGTCGCCCAAGGATCACGAGCAAGGCCCGGGGCATTACAGCCATCACCCGGCAGCGACATTGCCGGTCAGCGATAACCTTGGCGTACAGATCCGCATGATTGCCGGGTCAGGCTTTTGCCTGGAATCGCCGGTGCCGGTGCTTTCTCCTACGTTGTATGCGGAAGTGAACATGCAAACCGCGACCACTTTGCTGATTCCGACCGAGCATGAAGAGCGGGCGGTTTATGTGTTGAGTGGGGATGCGCAATTGAATGGCGAAGCGATTGAGCCGCATGCGTTGGTGGTATTGCCGGCCGGGGAAGAGATGAGTCTGTTTGCCGAAAGTGATGTGCACGCGGTGGTGTTCGGCGGCGCGCCGCTGGACGGGCCGCGGCGGATCAACTGGAATTTTGTCGCGAGCGATCCGGCGGCGATTGATGAAGCACGGCGTAAATGGGCGGCCGGGGATTGGCCGACGGTGCCGGGGGAAGTTGAGCGGATCGAGTTACCGCGCTGAAAAGCACCCTCACCCCAGCCCTCCCGAAACGTCGGACCGCCCGTAGGGAGAGGGAGCCGACCGAGGTGTCTGGCGTCATACATCGACCTGAAAAATCTTGGCGATTATGGATTCACCAAGACACTTTCAGGTCGGCGTAACCCTGAAGCATCCCCCATTCAGTCCCCTCTCCCTACGGGCGGTCCGACGTTTCGGGAGGGTTAGGGTGAGGGGCTTTTGCTTTTCAGGCTTCAGCCCTTGAACACTTCATCCAGCAAATCATGCATCGACTTGAACGCGCGCTTCGCGGTTTTCGCGTCGTACATCATCTTGCCCGGCACATTCGCATGCGGATCAGTGAACGAGTGCACCGCACCGCCATAGCTCAGCAGTTGCCAATCGACTTTCGCCGCGTTCATTTCATCCTCAAACGCCGGCAATTGCTCTTTTGGCACCAACGGGTCTGAAGCACCGTGCAGCACCAGCACCGAACCTTTGATGTTCTGCGCGTCGGCCGGATTCGGCGAATCCAGCGTGCCGTGGAACGACACCGCCGCTTTCACCGGCGCACCGATGCGCGCCAAATCCAGCGCACAGCAACCACCAAAGCAGAAACCGAACACTGCCAGGTTCGAAGTATCCACCGCCGCTTCGCCCTGCTTCTGCAACTGCTCGAACGCCGCTTGCATACGCTTGCGCAGCAGCGCGCGATCATCCTTCAACGGCATCATCGCCGCGCCGGCCTGATCCGCGTTCTGCGGACGCACAGCCTGACCGTAAACGTCAGCGATCAACACCACGTAGCCCTTGGCCGCGACCGATTTGGCGATCTCTTCGGCACCGGCGCTGACGCCCATCCAGTTCGGCGCCATCAACAAACCCGGACGCGCGCCTTTGTGCTCGGCGTCGAACGCCAGACGACCTTCATAAGGCTGGCCGTCGATCTGGTAGACCACGGAACGTACAGTGACTTCGCTCATTTCTGACTCCTGATTTGCTAAACACCAGAATGAAAAAACCCGCCGAAGCGGGTTTTTCTACGACTTGGTTAAACCGACAGTTCAACCAGCAGCTTGTTCAGGCGGCGCACATAAGCGGCCGGATCTTTCAAGCTGTCGCCGGCAGCCAGGGCTGCCTGATCGAAGAGGATGTGCGACAGGTCGCCGAACCGCTCTTCGCTCTGCTCGCCATCGAGTTTCTCGATCAGCGGGTGGCTTGGGTTGAATTCGAAGATTGGCTTCGAATCCGGCACTTTTTGCCCGCTGGCTTCGAGGATCTGGCGCATTTGCAGACCCAGATCCTGCTCGCCGATGGCCAGAATGGCCGGCGAGTCGGTCAGACGATGCGATACGCGGACTTCAGCCACGGAATCGCCCAGCGCGGTTTTCAGACGCTCAACCAGACCTTCTTTGGACTTGGCGACTTCTTCTGCAGCTTTCTTGTCCTCTTCCGAGTCCAGATTGCCCAGATCAAGATCACCACGTGCCACGTCAACGAAAGTCTTGCCGTCGAACTCGCTGAGGTAGCTCATCAGCCACTCGTCGATGCGGTCGGTCAGCAGCAGTACTTCGATGCCTTTCTTGCGGAAGACTTCCAGGTGCGGGCTGTTTTTAACCTGCGCGTAGGTTTCGCCGGTGAGGTAGTAGATCTTGTCCTGACCTTCCTTGGCGCGAGCCAGGTAGTCGGCCAGACCGACGATCTGCTCGCCGTCGTCGCCATTGGTCGATGCGAAACGCAGCAGACCGGCAATTTTCTCTTTGTTGGCGAAGTCTTCGGCCGGGCCTTCTTTCATGACCTGACCGAAGTTCTTCCAGAAGCCTTTGTATTGCTCAGGCTCGTTTTTCGCCAGTTTTTCCAGCATGTCGAGCACACGCTTGGTCAGCGCGGTCTTCATCGAATCGATGATCGGGTCTTTCTGCAGGATTTCGCGCGACACGTTCAGCGACAGGTCGTTGGAATCGACCACGCCTTTGATGAAGCGCAGGTACAGCGGCAGGAACGACTCGGCCTGATCCATGACGAACACGCGTTGCACGTAGAGCTTCAGGCCTTTCGGCGCTTCACGCTGGTACAGGTCGAACGGTGCGCGGGCCGGCACGTACAGCAGCGAACTGTACTCAAGCTTGCCTTCGACTTTGTTGTGGCTCCAGGCGAGTGGGTTTTCAAAGTCGTGAGCGATGTGCTTGTAGAACTCCTGGTATTCCTCGTCCTTCACCTCAGTGCGCGGACGGGTCCACAGGGCGCTGGCGCGGTTGACGGTTTCCCATTCAACGGCTGGTGCTTCTTCGCCTTCTGCTTCTGCCGCTTCTTTCGGCAGTTCGATCGGCAAAGCAATGTGGTCGGAGTACTTCTTGATGATGTTGCGCAGACGCCAGCCATCGGCGAACTCGTCTTCCGCAGCTTTCAGGTGCAGAACGATGCGGGTGCCGCGCTCTGGTTTGTCGATGGTGGCGACTTCGAACTCGCCCTCGCCTTTCGACGACCAGTGCACGCCTTCGCTGGCCGGGGTGCCGGCGCGACGGGAGTACACATCAACTTGGTCAGCAACGATGAAGGCGGAGTAGAAGCCCACACCGAACTGACCGATCAGGTGCGAATCTTTCTTCTGATCGCCCGAAAGATTTTTCATGAAATCGGCAGTGCCGGATTTCGCGATGGTCCCCAGGTGGGTGATCACATCGTCGCGGTTCATGCCGATACCGTTGTCTTCGAGGGTGACGGTCTTGGCGTCCTTGTCGAAGCTCACACGGATTTTCAGATCAGCGCCACCTTCGAGCAACTCTGGCTTGGCCAGGGCTTCGAAGCGCAGCTTATCGACAGCGTCAGAGGCGTTCGAGATCAATTCGCGAAGGAAAATTTCCTTGTTGGAATACAGCGAATGGATCATGAGGTGCAGCAGCTGCTTTACCTCGGTCTGGAAGCCCAGGGTTTCCTTTTGAGTTTCCACACTCATGGTCATCAAACTCCAATCAGATGGCAGTGGCCGCGACCCGAAATGGTCGACGGCGGGTTGTCTTGTGAGTTTGGGGCGCTGTTCAGGATTTCAAGGGCTCCTCGATTTTGAAGTGCGCACGCGCGGTGGCAATCGGTTCGCTTTCAGTGCTTTGCCAGGCTGTGATCGCAACGTTGGCGACGCGGCGTCCCTGACGGCAGACCTGACATTTGGCCCAGGTATCGCGGAACTGCCCGGCGCGCAGGTAATCAAGGGAGAAGTCGATAATCTTCGGCACGCCAGGCGCACCGGTGAAAATCAACAGATGCAGGGCGGCGGCCAGCTCCATGAATCCGGCAATCACCCCGCCGTGGATCGCTGGCAATAAAGGGTTACCAATGTTGTCCTTGTTCGCCGGCAGCTTGAACAACAGTTCATCACCGACTCGCGAACACTCGATACCGATTAGCCCGGCGTACGGGATCAGTTCCAGCAACGGCGCGTAATCACCCTCTGCATGGGCCTGCTGCAATTGTTGCTTGAGGTCGTCAATCACTGACTTTCTCCCTTGATCGCGCCGCCGAAACCTTTGGTGCCTTTGAGGCCCTTGCCCATGCGCATGAAGGTGCCGACCACATGGGCGATGGGCTGTTCGGGATCATCCTGATAAGCAAAGCCTCGGGCGAATATCACATCGGTGGTCACTCGGTAGCACTGGGCAAAGCCATACACATCCTTGTTCGGCTCGGCGGCGTGCATGTAATCGATGCGCAGATCGAGGGTCGGACACACCTCGAACTCCGGCAACACGCACAGGGTCGACATCCCGCAGGCGGTGTCCATCAATGAAGTAATCGCCCCGCCGTGAATGACTCCGGTCCGGGGATTGCCGACGATTTTTTCGCTGTACGGCAAGATCACCGTAAGCCCTTCGGCCGAGGCGCTGTGCACCTGCAAACCGAGTACCTGACAGTGACGCAGCGCCGATAGAAACCGCGTCGCACGCTCAAAAACGGTGTTTTCGGCCATTTGATAATTACTCTCGTTAGAGCCTTTTGCCAGTAGTGAGCAAAACAGCAAAAGTTCCGTGTAAAAACAAACTTATATATCTGAAAGAAATGAGGAACTTAACCTGTAGCGCCGAGTTCTTAAGGCCAGTAGTTATTTTCCATAAGGAGAAACACCCCATGCGTAAGACTTTTGCTATTGCCTTGATGTTGACCGCTTCCCTCGGTCTCGCTGCCTGCGATAAAAAATCCGAGGACAAAGCTCAAGATGCCAACCAACATGCTGAACAAGCTCAGCAAGACATGAACAAAGCTCAGGATAAAGTGAACGACGCTGCGAAAGAAAACGCCGAAGCTGCCAAAGCTCAGGCTGAATCGAACGCTGCTGCACAAGAAGAAGCTGCCAAGAAGCAATAATTCGCTTTTTGCTGCAGAAAGAAGAAAACCCGCCAAGTGCGGGTTTTCTTTTGCCTGGCAATTAACGCCAGAGTCGCCTTAGAGCAAGACAGTTCTAAAAGTCGGACTAATCATTAGCAACAGCGAACACAATACGCCAACTATCCAGACCAGACTGCGCAGTTTGGGAAGATCGGCCAGGTAGAACCACAAGTAGAAGAGTCGCGCGATCACGAAGACGATCGCTAATGTGTCGATCAGCCATCCTGCCGTTTGCGTGGTGTGCGCCATCAACACAGCGACTGCGAACAACATGAACGCTTCGATGCTGTTCTGATGCGCCGCCAGCGCCCTCGCGCCGTAACCGGTCAATTGCGCCTGTTGCTGACGCGGCAGGTGATTGTTGTAACCACCCTGCTCTTTCATCGCTTTGCCTACCGGCATACGCGCGATATAGATCAACAGCGCGCTGATAAACACACACCAGAACGGAATACTCATCAAGCGACCTCTCTGTTTGTTTCGGGAAGGGGGGCTTCTGTAGGGGTATAGACCATGACATCGAGAACGTCGGAATGAAACTCCCGGCGGTACAGAACCACCACGACGCCGGCACTCATCAACATGAACAACCATGGACTCACAAACCAGGCCAGCATGCTCATGCCGAAGTAGTAGGAACGCAAGCCGAAGTTGAACTGGTTGGCCGCCATTGAAATCACTCGCGCCGCCCGCAAGGCAAAGGCTTTACGCTCCTGCTCCGACACCTGCCGCTCGCCGATCATCGGCGCCGACCCCACCAGTACGGCAGCAAAGTTGTACTGACGCATGCACCAGCTAAAAGTGAAGAAGGCGTAAACGAACACCATCGCCAGACACAGCAACTTGATCTCCGACATGCCCTGCGACGCCTGTTGCACCATCGGGATGTCCGCCAGCAACGAAACCGCCCGCTCTGACGCGCCAAGCACGGTGAGAATGCCGGCGAGAATAATCAATGTGCTTGAGGCGAAGAACGAGGCGTTGCGTTCAAGATTGCCAATCACGCTGGCGTCGGCGATGCGGTTGTCACGCAGCAACATACGGCGCATCCAGTCCTCGCGGTACAGGTGCAGCACACTGGCCAGACACGCTGTGTCGCGGGCTTTCCAGCCGGCATAACGGGTGTAACCACCCCAGCAGATGACAAACCAGACGGCGGCGAGCAGGTGGATCAGGTTGGCTTGGATGAACGACATGCAATTCCCTGTGGAGTATGGATGCTACCTGTGGGAGCGAGCCTGCTCCGGGCGGCGTTCCGACGAAAGCGGCGTATCACGCAACAGTGATGGCGGCTGACACAACGCTTTCGCGAGCAGGCTCGCTCCCACATTAGGACTTCGGCAACTCTTCGACGTTAGCCTAGGGAAAAAGACACTGCCTGACGCGCATAAAAAATGCCCCGTATCGATTGATACGGGGCATTTCTGTTTAAGCGTTGAAGACCCGCTTATGGCGGGTCAGGCAACGTCAGGCAACCGCTTCGCTGCGCTTGCCCAGCATGCGATCGCAAACCACTGCAACCACCAGCGTCATCACACACGGCACCAACCAGGCCAGGCCCTGCTCGCTCAGCGGCAGGTGGGACAGCTGCGATGGCATCCAGTCGGCCAGACCCGCGCCTTTCAGCGCGTCGATGGTGCCAAACACAAACGATACCAGCATCACCGGACCAAGAATGCGGCCGTGCTCATGCCAGAAGTCTTTGCAGAAGCTCAGCGCTACCAGCACGATGCACGGCGGGTAGATCGCGGTCAGCACCGGGATCGAGAAGGCAATCAGCTTGGTCAGGCCCAGGTTGGACACCAGCAGCGAGAACGCCGCCAGAATGATCACCAGGGTCTTGTAGGACAGTGGCAACACACGGCTGAAGTACTCAGCGCAAGCACAGGTCAGGCCGACCGCTGTCACCAGGCACGCCAGCGAGATCAACACCGCGAGGAAACCGCTGCCCAGCGAACCGAAGGTGTGTTGCACGTAGGCATGCAGTACCGCCGCGCCGTTGGTCGCGCCCACCGCCACTTCGTGGCTGCCGGAACCGAGGCGGAACAGGCTGACATACACCAGCGCCAGACCGACACCGGCAATCAGCCCGGCGATGATCGCGTAACGGGTGATCAGCGCGGGCGACTCGACGCCACGGGAGCGGATCGCGTTAACGATGACAATGCCGAACACCAGCGCGCCCAGGGTATCCATGGTCAGGTAACCATTGATAAAGCCTTGGGAGAACGGTGCCGCCACGTATTCTGGCGTGCCATGGCCGATGTCACCCGCCGGCAAGGCGAATGCGGCGATACCGAGCACCGCCAGTGCGATGATCTTCAGCGGCGCGAGGAAACGGCCAACGGTGTCCAGCAACCGCCCAGGGTAGAGCGAGATGAAGAACACCAGCAGGAAGTACACCGAGCTGTAGAGGAACAGTGCCAGCGGGCTTTCGCCAGTGAGCGGCGCTAGACCGACTTCAAACGATACGGTTGCGGTACGCGGGGTGGCGAACAACGGGCCGACCGCCAGGTAGCACGCAGCCGCCAGAATGCCGCCGGCAATCTTGCCGATCGGGCTGCTCAGCGTATCCATCGCCCCACCAACCTTGGCCAGTGCAACGACGGTGATCACCGGCAGACCGACCGCAGTGATCAGGAAGCCCAGCGCGGCCATCCAGACATGAGGTCCGGCCTGCAAGCCCACGATCGGCGGGAAAATAATGTTGCCAGCCCCAACGAACAGGGCAAATGTCATAAAGCCAAGTGCCAGGATGTCCTGACCTTTCAAAACTTTCATTAAGGTAATACCACACTACTGAAATCGGAATTTAGAGGGGGATTGCCCTGTGTAATTAGGGAAATGCTGTCGATCCGTATGGGACTGACCCTTAAAGCGCGTTGCATGCCTTGTGGGCGGCAGACGCAAAAATGGCTGCTAGCCTAACGAATTTGGCCTGCAAACGCACTGTTAGAGGGCGAACTATCCGATACGCGACGTTTCCGTGTCGCGTTTTTGCATGTAATTGGGCGAAAGCCTATAAATCAGCGGATGTCAGAAACGACAAAGGCCACCCGAAGGTGGCCTTTGTTTGGTAAAGCGTCAGTTAAGCGCGAGGCTTACTTGACAGCCCAACCAGTCAGCTCGGCCAGGGCCTTGCCGATGTCTGCCAGCGAACGCACGGTTTTCACGCCTGCGTCTTGCAGAGCAGCGAATTTCTCGTCTGCAGTGCCTTTGCCGCCAGAGATGATTGCGCCAGCATGGCCCATGCGCTTGCCCGGAGGAGCAGTCACACCAGCGATGTAGGAAACAACCGGCTTGGTCACGTGTGCCTTGATGTAGGCAGCCGCTTCTTCTTCAGCCGAACCGCCGATCTCACCGATCATCACGATCGCTTCGGTCTTCGGGTCTTCCTGGAACAGCTTCAGGATGTCGATGAAGTTCGAACCCGGGATCGGGTCACCACCGATGCCGACGCAAGTCGACTGACCGAAACCGGCGTCAGTAGTCTGCTTAACAGCTTCGTAGGTCAGGGTGCCGGAACGCGAAACGATACCGACTTTGCCTGGCAAGTGAATGTGACCTGGCATGATGCCGATCTTGCACTCGCCCGGAGTGATAACGCCTGGGCAGTTAGGGCCGATCAGGACTACGCCCAGCTCGTCGCACTTAACTTTAGCGTCCAGCATGTCCAGGGTAGGAATGCCTTCGGTGATGCAGACGATCAGCTTGATGCCGCCGAATGCCGCTTCCAGGATCGAGTCTTTGCAGAAAGGAGCCGGAACGTAGATCACGCTGGCGGTAGCGCCAGTGGCTTCTACTGCGTCTTTAACGGTGTTGAACACTGGCAGACCCAGGTGCTCGGTGCCGCCTTTACCAGGAGTAACGCCACCGACCATCTTGGTGCCGTATTCGATGGCTTGCTGGGTGTGGAAACTACCTTGCGAACCGGTAATACCCTGGCAGATAACTTTGGTGTCTTTATTGATCAGGACGCTCATTATTTGCCCTCCGCAGCTTTGACAACTTGTTGAGCAGCGTCGGTCAGGCTGGTAGCAGCGATGATGTTCAAACCGCTTTCTGCCAGTACTTTAGCGCCCAGCTCAGCGTTGTTGCCTTCAAGGCGAACAACAACCGGGATTTTCACGCCGACTTCTTTCACAGCGCCGATGATGCCTTCGGCAATCATGTCGCAGCGAACGATGCCGCCGAAGATGTTGACCAGTACTGCAGCGACGTTGGTGTCGGACAGGATGATCTTGAACGCTTCAGTTACGCGTTCTTTGGTAGCGCCACCACCTACGTCGAGGAAGTTGGCTGGCTTGCCGCCATGCAGGTTGACGATGTCCATGGTACCCATGGCCAGGCCAGCACCGTTGACCATGCAACCGATGTTGCCTTCCAGTGCTACGTAGTTCAGTTCGAACTTGGCAGCGTGCGCTTCGCGCGGATCGTCTTGCGACGGATCGTGGAAAGTCTTCAGCTTAGGCTGACGGTACATGGCGTTGGCGTCGATGTTGATCTTGGCGTCCAGGCAGTGCAGATCGCCATCAGCCTTGATCACCAGCGGGTTCACTTCCAGCAGAGCCAGGTCGTGATCCTTGAACAGTTTGGCCAGACCTACGAAGATCTTGGCGAACTGAGCAACCTGCTTGCCTTCCAGACCCAGCTGGAATGCCAGCTCGCGACCCTGGAATGGCTGAGCGCCAACCAGTGGATCGATAGTGGCCTTGAGAATTTTTTCTGGAGTGTCGTGAGCGATTTTCTCGATGTCCACGCCACCTTCGGTGGAAGCCATGAACACGATGCGACGGCTCGAACGGTCAACGACAGCGCCCAGGTACAGCTCTTTAGCGATATCAGTGCACGATTCAACCAGGATCTTGGTGACTGGCTGGCCATTGGCATCAGTCTGGTAAGTCACCAGACGCTTGCCCAGCCACTGCTGTGCGAAGGCTTTGGCGTCTTCTTTGCTGCGAACCAGCTTAACGCCGCCCGCTTTACCGCGACCACCGGCGTGGACCTGGGCTTTGACAACCCACTCGCTGCCGCCGATTTTGTCGCAAGCTTCTGCTGCTGCTTCCGGGGTGTCTACTGCGTAACCAGTGGAAACTGGCAGGCCGTATTCAGCGAACAGCTGCTTACCCTGATACTCGTGAAGATTCATGCTTTTTACCGTCTTCGTTAGGTACTGCGCATTCGGCGCTGCGCTCGTTTGAGTGCCGCGCCACCTGTGACTGCTGCTTGCGTAGCTGAGCTACGCAAGACTGCGTCCAGCGGACATTCCGCGGTGAGACTTGCTCGCAAGGCTCACGACGGGCCGTTACCGCCGTGGTTTCTTATTGTGTCTTAACGCTTCTTGCGGTTGGCAATGTGGATGGCACCGCCATTCACAGCCAGAGCAGCTTCGTGCAAGGCTTCAGACAGGGTCGGATGGGAGAAAACCATCATGCCCAGGTCTTCAGCGCTGGTGCCGAATTCCATACCGATCGCGCCCTGCTGAACCAGTTCTGCAGCGCTCGGGCCAATCACGTGCACGCCCAATACGCGGTCAGTCTTGGCATCAGCGATGACCTTGACGAAACCACCGGTATCGTTGGCGGCCATGGCACGGCCGGAAGCGGCGAACGGGAAGGTGCCGACGTTAACTTCAACGCCTTCAGCTTTCAAGGCCTGCTCGGTTTTGCCAACCCACGCGATTTCCGGGTGAGTATAAATAACCGAAGGGATCAGGTCATAGTTCATCTGGGCTTTGTGGCCCTTGATGCGCTCGACAACCATGATGCCTTCTTCCGAAGCTTTGTGAGCCAGCATCATGCCGCGAACCACGTCACCGATGGCGAAAACGCCCGGTACGGTGGTCGCGCAGTGATCGTCAACGTGCACGAAACCGCGCTCGTCGAGGGTCACGCCACTGTCGGCAGCCAGCAGATCAGTGGTCACCGGACGGCGACCAACGGCTACGATCAGCTTGTCGAAAGTGATGGTCTGTTCGCCGTTGGCATCGGTGTAGTTCACAACGACTTCGTCGCCGTTCACTTTCGAGCCGGTTACGCGAGCGCCCAGTTTGATGTCCAGACCTTGTTTGGTCAGGGTTTTCAGCGCTTCCTTGGAAACAGCGGTGTCCGCTGCCATCAGGAAGGTGTCCAGTGCTTCCAGAACAACGACTTCGGAGCCCAGACGCGACCAGACCGAACCCAATTCCAGACCGATCACGCCAGCGCCGATCACGCCCAGACGCTTAGGTACGGACTGGAATTCCAGAGCGCCAGTCGAATCAACGATGACTTTCTGATCAACCGGAGCCGGTGGAATGTCGATCGGACGCGAGCCTGGAGCCAGAATAACGTTTTCAGCTTCGATGACTTCAACCGAGCCGTCTGGCTTGGTGACTTCGACTTTCTTGCCAGCCAGCAGTTTGCCGTGGCCCTGGATCGAAGTAACGCCGTTGGCCTTGAACAGGGTGGCAACGCCGCCGGTCAGGTTCTTGACGATGCCAGCCTTGCGGCCAACCATCGCAGCGACGTCCATTTTGACTTCGCCAGTCGAGATACCGTGAACGTTGAAGCTTTCTTTCGCTTCCTTGTATTTCCAGGAACTGTCGAGCAGCGCCTTGGAAGGAATGCAGCCCACGTTCAGGCAGGTGCCGCCCAGGGCTTGCTTGCCTTCAGCGTCGGTGTACTTCTCGATGCAGGCAGTGGTCAGACCCAGCTGCGCCGCCTTGATGGCAGCCACGTAGCCACCAGGGCCAGCACCGATCACTACTACGTCAAATTTCTGCGACATTCAAAAATCCTCTTTTTTGCAGCAAGCGTGAAGCCGCAAGCCTCAAGCCAAACTGCGGTTACTCGCAGCTTGCAGCTTGAGACTTGCAGCTGCTTCTATCAAATATCCAGCAACAGACGAGCCGGATCTTCCAGCAGGTTCTTGATGGTCACCAGGAAGGTCACAGCTTCTTTGCCATCGATCAGACGGTGATCGTAGGACAGTGCCAGGTACATCATCGGACGGATAACGACCTGACCATTGATGGCCATAGGACGCTGGATGATGTTGTGCATGCCCAGAATCGCTGCCTGCGGCGGGTTGACGATCGGGGTCGACATCATCGAACCGAAGGTACCACCGTTGGTGATGGTGAAGGTACCACCGGTCATCTCGTCCATCGACAGTTTGCCGTCACGGGCTTTCTTGCCGAAGGTGGCGATGCCGCCTTCGATTTCAGCCAGGCTCATCAGTTCGGCGTTACGCAGAACCGGAACCACCAGACCGCGATCGCTGGAAACAGCAACACCGATGTCAGCGTAGCCGTGGTAAACGATGTCGCCGCCGTCGATCGACGCGTTGACAGCCGGGAAGCGTTTCAGCGCTTCGGTGGCCGCTTTCACGAAGAACGACATGAAGCCCAGGCGTACGCCGTTGTGGGACTTCTCGAACAGGTCCTTGTACTTCGAACGCAGGGCCATGACTTCAGTCATGTCGACTTCGTTGAAAGTGGTCAGCATCGCCATGTTCGACTGTGCTTCAACCAGACGCTTGGCCACGGTGGCACGAACACGGGTCATCGGTACGCGCTTCTCGATGCGGTCGCCAGCGGCGAACACAGGAGCAGCAGCCGAAGGAGCAGCAGCCTTGGCAGGCGCGGCAGCCGGAGCGGCTTTCTTGGCAGCAACAGCAGCAACCACGTCTTCCTTGGTCACACGACCGCCCTTGCCGGTGCCGGCAACGGAAGCGATGTTGATGCCGTTTTCTTCAGCCAGCTTGCGCGCAGCAGGAGCAGCAACAGGATCGTCTTCGCCTTCGGCAGCAGCTGGAGCAGCGGCCGGAGCAGCAGCGGCGGCTGGGGCAGCGGCAGCAGCGCCACCTTCAACGATGGAGCCCAGCACTTCGTCGGACAGGACGGTCTCGCCCTCGCCCTTGACGATTGCGCCCAGCACGCCATCAGCGGTAGCCAGAACTTCCAGTACGACTTTGTCGGTTTCGATGTCGACGATCAGTTCGTCGCGCTTGACGGCGTCGCCCGGTTGTTTGTGCCAGGTGGCAACGGTGCCATCGGCAACCGATTCCGGGAAAGTGGGGGCTTTGATCTCGATAGCCATTATCTGTGGTTCCTTAAATTCGGTTTCAGGTGCGCGAAGGCGTTAAATGGTAAACGCGTCTTGCAGGAGTTTTTCCTGCTGCTCGGCGTGCATCGATGCGTAACCACAAGCTGGGGCAGCAGAAGCCTCACGGCCCGCGTACTCAAGTACGAGAGACTTGTCGAGGTTACCGATGCTGCGACGCAAGTGGTGCTGGCTGCAGTACCAGGCGCCCTGGTTCATCGGCTCTTCCTGACACCAAACGGCATTTTTGACGTTGGTGTATGGAGCCAGGACTTCTTTCAAGTCGTCCTCAGGGAATGGATACAGCTGCTCGATACGCACGATGGCGATATCTTCACGGCCTTCGGCACGGCGTTTTTCCAGCAGGTCGTAGTAGACCTTGCCGCTACACAGAACAACGCGCTCGACCTTTTTCGGGTCCAGAGCATCGATTTCCGGGATCACGGTCTGGAACGAACCTTCGGCCAGATCTTCCAGGGTCGAGATGGCCAGCTTGTGGCGCAGCAGCGACTTCGGCGTCAGCACGATCAACGGCTTGCGCAGCGGACGAATCACCTGACGACGCAGCAAGTGGTAGATCTGTGCTGGCGTAGTCGGTACGGCAACCTGAATGTTGTGCTCGGCGCACAATTGCAGGTAACGCTCAAGACGTGCCGAGCTGTGCTCAGGGCCCTGACCTTCGTAACCGTGTGGCAGCAACATGGTCAGACCGCAGAGACGGCCCCACTTGTGCTCGCCGCTGGTGATGAACTGGTCGATTACAACCTGTGCACCGTTGGCGAAGTCGCCGAACTGGGCTTCCCAGATCACCAGCGCATCCGGCGTGGTGGTCGAGTAACCGTATTCGAACGCCAGTACCGCTTCTTCCGACAGGAACGAGTCGTACAGGTCAAAGCGTGGCTGACCGTCGTACAGGTGCTGCAGCGGAATGTAGGTGCCCGCGTCTTTCTGGTTGTGCAGCACAGCGTGACGGTGCGAGAACGTACCGCGGCCGATGTCCTGACCGGTCATGCGGATCGGGTGACCTTCGAACGCCAGGGTCGCGTACGCCATGGTTTCGGCGTAACCCCAGTTGATCGGCAGGCCGCCGGCTTGCATCTTCTGACGGTCTTCGTAGATCTTCGAGACCTGACGCTGAACCACGAAGCCTTCCGGAATTTCCAGCAGCTTGGCGGACAGTTCTTGCAGGGTCTTCAGATCAAAGCGAGTGTCGTGACGCGCAGTCCAGGCATGGCCCAGATACGGACGCCAGTCCACGAACAGCTCTTTGTTCGGCTCTTTGACCAGCGATTTCACTACGTGCAGACCGTTGTCCAGCGCGTTGCGGTATTCATCGACTTTCGCCTGAACACGCTCTGCGTCCAGCACACCGCCCTGGGTCAGACGATCAGCGTACAGCTCACGGGTGGTGCGCTGTTTGGTGATCTGCTGATACATCAGAGGCTGGGTACCGCTTGGCTCGTCGGCCTCGTTGTGGCCGCGACGACGGTAGCAGACCAGGTCGATCACCACGTCACGCTTGAACTGCATGCGGTAGTCGATGGCCAACTGGGTCACGAACAGCACGGCTTCCGGATCATCCCCATTCACATGGAGGATCGGCGCCTGGATCATCTTCGCAACGTCGGTGGCGTACTCGGTGGAACGCGAGTCCAGCGGGTTGCTGATGGTGAAACCGACCTGGTTGTTGATCACGATGTGCACGGTACCGCCGGTCTTGAAACCGCGGGTCTGCGACATCTGGAAGGTTTCCATGACCACGCCCTGACCTGCGAATGCAGCGTCACCGTGGATGGAGATCGGCAGAACCTTCTCGCCAGTGGCGTCATTACGACGATCCTGACGGGCGCGCACCGAACCTTCGACCACCGGGGAAACGATTTCCAGGTGGGACGGGTTGAACGCCATGGCCAGGTGAACTTCACCGCCGGCGGTCATCACGTTGGACGAGAAGCCCTGGTGATACTTAACGTCACCGGAACCCAGCTCGACCTTCTTCTTGCCTTCGAACTCGTCGAACAGCTCGCGCGGGTTCTTGCCGAAGGTGTTGACCAGCACGTTCAGACGGCCACGGTGGGCCATGCCGATGACGACTTCCTTGGTGCCGTAGGAACCGGAACGCTGGATCAGTTCGTCGAGCATCGGAATCAGGCTTTCGCCGCCTTCCAGACCGAAACGCTTGGTGCCCGGGTATTTGGTGCCCAGGTATTTTTCCAGGCCTTCACCGGCGGTTACGCGCTCAAGCAGGTGGCTCTTGATGTCGGCGGAGTACGTCGGACGACCACGCACGCTTTCCAGACGCTGCTGGAACCACTGGCGCTGCTCGGAATCGGTGATGTGCGTAAATTCAGCGCCGATGGTGCGGCAATATGTCTGCTGCAACGCTTCGTGAATTTCGCGTAGGCTCGCTTCCTCTTTGCCGATGAACAGGTCGCCGGCACGGAAGGTCGTATCAAGATCGGCATTGGTCAAGCCGTAATGATTGATCGACAGGTCTGCAGGTGCAGGACGCTGCCACAGCCCCAGCGGGTCAAGCTGGGCTGCCTGGTGGCCACGCATACGGTAGGCCTGGATCAATCGCAACACTTCAACTTGCTTCTTCTCGTGCTCACTGCTCACGCTGCCGGCGGAAACCGGTTGGGCGCGGCGCTGGTTCTTTGCCAGCAGCACGAAATGATCGCGAATCGTGGAGTGCGAAACATCAGTGGCAGAGTTGCCGTCGGCAGGCAACTTCTGAAAGTAGGTGCGCCACTCTTCTGGCACAGCGTTAGGGTCGTGCAGGTAGAGCTCATAAAGCTCTTCCACATAGGCAGCGTTTCCACCTGAAAGGTAGGCGCTGTTCCACATGCGCTGCATCACGCTTTCTTGCATGCTTGGTCACCCTCGGTTAGGGGAACACCATCGATGTCGACACCGAGCAAACTTGCAGAAGTCCGAATGCAGCGACTAAAACAAGCCACTTAGGATCACACTGATAGTCCGGGTACCAGCCCGGATGCCCCTGCTTGTCTCATTTCTTCAAAATAAGAGCGGCAGCTTGTGGCTACTGCTCTGGTTATAGCCATGACGCGGGTTGAAGCCCGCGCCACAGCCTCTACGGTACAGCGGTTACAGCAGCTGAATCACACGCCGCTCGAAAGCAGCATGTTACGGATGTGACCGATGGCCTTAGTCGGGTTCAGGCCTTTCGGACATACGTTGACGCAGTTCATGATGCCCCGGCAGCGGAAAACGCTGAACGGGTCATCGAGCGAAGCCAGACGCTCGTTGGTCTTGGTGTCACGGCTGTCTGCCAGGAAGCGGTACGCTTGCAGCAGTGCAGCTGGACCCAGGAACTTGTCCGGGTTCCACCAGAAGGACGGGCAAGAGGTCGAGCAGCAAGCGCACAGGATGCACTCGTACAGACCGTCGAGTTTTTCACGCTCTTCTGGCGACTGCAGACGCTCGATGGCCGGAGCCGGCGTGTCGTTCTGCAGGTAAGGCTTCACCTTCTCGTATTGCTTGTAGAAGATGCTCATATCGACGACCAGGTCACGGATAACCGGCAAACCTGGCAGCGGACGAACGATCAGCTTGTTACCTTTTACAACGGCGGACAGCGGCGTGATGCACGCCAGACCGTTTTTACCGTTGATGTTCATGCCGTCGGAGCCGCAGACGCCTTCACGGCAAGAGCGACGATAGGAGAAACCCTCGTCCTGCTCTTTGATCAGGGCCAGCACGTCCAGCACCATCAGGTCTTTACCACCGGTATCGACCTGGAATTCCTGCATGAACGGCGCAGCGTCCTGATCAGGGTTGTAGCGATAAACACTGACATTCAACATGGCGGTCACCCTTAATAAGTCCGGACTTTAGGTTCGAAAGTCGGAACAGTCTTCGGCGAGAAGTTCACGGCACGCTTGGTGACGCGCTTGTCACCCGGGAAGTACAGGGTGTGGCACAGCCAGTTTTCGTCATCACGATCTTCAAAGTCTTCACGGGCGTGAGCACCGCGGGACTCTTTACGTACTTCGGCCGCGATGGCGGTAGCTTCAGCCACTTCCAGCAGGTTTTGCAGTTCCAGCGCTTCGATACGTGCAGTGTTGAACGCCTGCGACTTATCGTTGATCTTCACGTTGGCGATACGCTTGCGCAGATCGGCCAGCTGAGCGATACCCTTCTGCATGTATTCGCCAGTACGGAATACACCGAAGTAGTTCTGCATGCAGCTCTGCAGCTCGCGACGCAGGGTAGCGACGTCTTCGCCGTCAGTACGGTTGTTCAGTGCGTTCAGGCGCGACAGGGCAGCTTCGATGTCGGCTTCGGTAGCGTCGTCGTATTCGATGCCGTCGGTCAGGGCTTTTTCCAGGTGCAGGCCGGCAGCGCGGCCGAATACCACCAGGTCGAGCAGCGAGTTGCCGCCCAGACGGTTGGCACCGTGAACCGATACGCAAGCCACTTCACCTACCGCGAACAGACCAGGAATGATCTGATCCACGCCATCGGCGTTCTGGGTGATCGCCTGGCCATGGATGTTGGTGGCAACGCCGCCCATCATATAGTGGCAAGTCGGAACAACCGGAACCGGCGCAACAACCGGGTCAACGTGGGCGAAAGTCTTCGACAGTTCGCAGATGCCTGGCAGACGGCTGTGCAGCACTTCCTCGCCCAGGTGGTCGAGTTTGAGCATCACGTGGTCGCCATTCGGACCGCAACCGTTGCCGGCGATGATTTCTTTAACCATCGAGCGAGCAACCACGTCACGACCGGCAAGGTCTTTGGCGTTCGGAGCATAACGCTCCATGAAACGCTCGCCGTGCTTGTTGATCAGGTAACCACCTTCACCACGGCAACCTTCTGTAACCAGTACACCGGCACCGGCGATGCCGGTCGGGTGGAACTGCCACATTTCGATGTCTTGTACCGGTACGCCAGCACGCAGAGCCATGCCGACGCCGTCACCGGTGTTGATCAGGGCGTTGGTGGTGGAAGCGTAGATACGACCTGCACCGCCGGTAGCCAATACGGTGGCTTTGGCGCGGATGTAGGAAGTTTCGCCAGTTTCGATGCAGATCGCGATCACACCGACGAAATCGCCTTCCTGGTTCTTCACCAGGTCGACAGCGTAGTACTCGTTCAGGAACGTGGTACCGGCTTTCAGGTTGCCCTGATAAAGGGTGTGCAGCAGGGCGTGACCGGTACGGTCGGAAGCCGCGCAAGTACGCGCAGCCTGGCCGCCTTTACCGTAGTCCTTGGACTGACCACCGAACGGACGCTGGTAGATACGGCCTTGTTCGGTACGCGAGAACGGCAGACCCATGTGGTCCAGCTCGAAAACCGCGGCCGGGCCTTCCTGACACATGTATTCGATAGCGTCCTGGTCACCGATGTAGTCGGAGCCCTTGACGGTATCGTACATGTGCCAGCGCCAGTCATCGTTCGGGTCAGCAGACGCGATCGCGCACGTGATGCCGCCTTGAGCGGATACAGTGTGCGAACGGGTCGGGAAAACCTTGGTGATCACGGCAGTCTTGTGACCACCCTGCGCCAGTTGCAGCGCAGCGCGCATGCCGGCACCGCCACCACCAATAATGATGGCGTCGAAAGAAATCGTTGGAATGTTAGCCATGACTCAGATACCCCAGAGAATCTGCACACCCCAGACGAAGTAAGCGAACATCGCAACGCCGCATACTGCCTGGAAAAGGAAACGTATCGCCGTTGCGGACTTGCCGAACGCCATCGGCGTCAGGTAGTCAGTCGCGATGGTCCACATGCCGACCCAGGCGTGAGCGCCCAGAGCAACAAGGGCCAGGAGGCTGAAAATACGCATCCCGTTGTGGGCGAACAGTTCATGCCACTGGGCATACTCGAGGCCAGGGTGGGCCACGACGTATCCGATCAGAAAGATGAAGTAAGCCGCGAGAACGACCGCAGACACACGTTGCGCCATCCAGTCATAGAGGCCCGAACGCGACAGGTTCGTGACGTTAGTTACCATATCCAAACTCCTGCCAGAACGATTACCACCACGGAAACGGCGATAACGATTTTCGAGCCCAGTTTGCCGCCTTCCAGCGTCTCACCGATGCCCATGTCCATGATCAAATGGCGCACACCGGCTACCAGGTGATACAGCAGAGCGGACAGGATGCCCCAAATCACTAGCTTGGCTAGCGGACTGGTCAGACACGCTTTCACCTGACCGAAGCCTTCCTCGGAGCTGAGCGACTTGTCCAATGCATAAAGCATGATGGCAAGGCACACAAAGAGGATGACACCGGAGATACGGTGAAGAATGGACGTGTAAGCAGTGACTGGGAGTTTGATGGTCCTTAGGTCTAGGTTTACAGGTCGTTGGCTTTTCACGGCTTTTTTTTCACACTGAAGAGCCCCTAACAATCAGGGCAAAGTTGTTGGGGAGTGCACTGGTCAGGTAACCACCACCCAGGGATGCGACCCCCAATGAAAGCAAGCCCAAAAGCCCTTGGCGGTCGGTGGCCGAGTATAGACAGTTAGGCTACTAATGACAACGCAATCACCTACCCCAAATAGCTGATTGCACAAGTCGTATAAAAGGCGTAAATGGCAGTCAATTTCGAGGAAAAAGTGCGCTTAAAGCCTTCTGGAGCAAGACTTTAGGCAAATTGACATTCGAATTTATCTCACTATAGTGGTGCGGGCCCTGCGTGGGGGGTCTGTCTGATGGTTCAAGCATAAATAGGAGGCCACATGGCTGACAAAAAAGCGCAGTTGATCATCGAGGGCGCAGCCCCCGTCGAGCTGCCCATTTTAACCGGCACCGTTGGTCCCGATGTAATCGATGTTCGGGGCCTGACGGCCACGGGCCGCTTCACTTTCGACCCAGGCTTCATGTCGACCGCCTCGTGCGAGTCGAAGATCACCTATATCGACGGCGACAACGGCATTCTGTTGCACCGCGGCTACCCGATCGAACAACTGGCTGAAAAGTCGGACTACCTGGAAACCTGCTACCTGCTGCTCAACGGCGAACTGCCGACTGCAGAACAGAAGGCCCAGTTCGTCAGCACCGTGAAAAACCACACGATGGTTCACGAGCAGTTGAAAACCTTCTTCAACGGTTTCCGTCGCGACGCCCACCCGATGGCCGTCATGTGCGGTGTAGTCGGCGCCCTCTCGGCCTTCTACCACGACTCCCTGGACATCAATAACCCGCAGCATCGCGAAATCTCCGCGATCCGTCTGGTTGCCAAGATGCCGACCCTGGCAGCGATGGTTTACAAGTACTCCATGGGCCAACCCATGATGTACCCGCGCAACGACCTGACGTACGCGGAAAACTTCCTGCACATGATGTTCAACACCCCGTGCGAGATCAAACCGATCAGCCCGGTGCTCGCCAAGGCCATGGACCGGATCTTCATCCTCCACGCCGACCACGAGCAGAACGCCTCGACTTCCACCGTGCGTCTGGCCGGCTCCTCGGGTGCCAACCCGTTCGCCTGTATCGCCGCCGGTATCGCCGCACTGTGGGGCCCTGCCCACGGCGGTGCGAACGAAGCCGTATTGACCATGCTTGACGAGATTGGCGATGTTTCGAACATCGACAAGTTCATCGCCAAGGCCAAGGACAAGAACGATCCGTTCAAACTGATGGGCTTCGGTCACCGCGTTTACAAGAACCGCGACCCTCGCGCGACTGTGATGAAGCAGACCTGCGACGAAGTACTGAAGGAACTGGGCATCAATAACGATCCGCAACTCGAACTGGCCATGCGCCTGGAAGAGATCGCGCTGACCGACCCGTACTTCATCGAACGCTCGCTGTACCCGAACGTCGACTTCTACTCGGGGATTATCCTCAAGGCGATCGGCATTCCAACCAGCATGTTCACCGTGATTTTCGCGCTGGCACGTACTGTTGGCTGGATCTCCCACTGGAAAGAGATGCTCTCCAGCCCGTACAAGATTGGCCGTCCGCGCCAGTTGTACACCGGCTACGAGTCGCGTGATATTTCCAAGCTGGAAGACCGCAAATAAGACCTGTCTTGCGATAACGTCTTAAGTTGTACCGGGAACGGCCTCTATTTATATAGGGGCCGTTTTTGTTTGTCTGGGATTTGGGGTTTTGGGATTGGGGGCATATCCGTTGCTGCGGGTGGTGCCGCTGGCGGTTTCGCTCTTACAGCGAGTCACCTTTTCCAAACGCCGAAAAGGTAACCAAAAAGGCTTTGCCCCGGCGTACGGCACTTCGCTGAGGCTCAGTGTTCCCTCGCTACGGTGTCCATCCGGGGGCATCGCCTACGGCTTGCTTCGCTGCACCTCCTCTCGATGTATGCGGCTACGCCGCACGGCGCTGCGCGCCTACCCCGGATGAACACCTCCGCTCGGCCTGCCGATGGGGCAAAAGATCAAAAGCCGAAGCCAGATCAAGAGCCCCTCACCCTAGCCCTCTCCCGAAGGGAGAGGGGACTGACGGTGGAGTTTGGGAGAGTTACGCCGACGTGCGATACCGCGGTGAACTCAGGCTCTAAAAAGCAAACAAATCGGCCCCCTCTCCCTCGGGAGAGGGCTGGGCGGGCGGCGTTCCGATGAGGGGCAAATCCAACACCGAACAAAAGCCGACCGCATGCTCTTCACCACTCAACAGGATGAGCGTTAGCTCGGCTGCAGCTCTTGATCTGTAAGGCGACGTCGGAAGGCTGAGTGGAGGGATTGATCCGGGGGTGGGAGCGCAGCGACCGTTTGGCGAAGCCAAACACAGCGAGAGGAGGTGCAGCGAAGCAAACCGTAGGCGCTGCGCCCGGATCGATCCCGGAGCGAAGGAACCCCGAGCCCCAGCGAGCGGGCCGCACGTAGGAGCAAGCCTTTTTGGTTACTTTTTCGGCGTCTGGAAAAAGTGACCCGCCGTAAGGGCGGAACCCTAAGCCGCCGTTACCGCAGCAACGGATATGTACACAGCTCTAGC
The DNA here is from genome assembly GCF_024748675.1 of Pseudomonas sp. B21-041. Classification (NCBI taxonomy): domain Bacteria; kingdom Pseudomonadati; phylum Pseudomonadota; class Gammaproteobacteria; order Pseudomonadales; family Pseudomonadaceae; genus Pseudomonas; species Pseudomonas sp. B21-041. The sequence continues at coordinate 1,855,146 of NZ_CP087175.1, read as the reverse complement.
CGATAACCGCCCAATAAAAATGCCCCGATCTCTCAACCGGGGCATTCAGCACAACATTTACAAAACCATCAAACCATCAATGCGAAACCGCCCCACTCGCCCCCAACCCAGTCTGCGAACGCACAAACTGCGGGAAGAACAGCGCCCGCTCGTTATCCGCAGCCGCCGACTTGTCAGTAATCGAGAAGAACCAGATCCCGACAAAAGCAATGATCATCGAAAACAGCGCCGGATACTCGTAAGGGAAGATCGCCTTCTCATGATGCAGAATCTGCACCCAGATGGTCGGGCCGAGGATCATCAGACCCACCGCACTCACCAGCCCCAACCAGCCGCCAATCATCGCACCACGAGTGGTCAGCTTCTTCCAGTACATCGAAAGCAGCAGCACCGGGAAGTTACAGCTCGCCGCGATGGAGAACGCCAAGCCCACCATGAACGCAATGTTCTGGCTTTCGAACAGAATGCCCAAGCCAATCGCCAACACTGCCAAGGCAATGGTGGTGATCTTCGAGACACGAATCTCGTCCTTCTCGTTCGCCTTGCCCTTCTTGATCACACTGGCATACAGGTCGTGAGACACAGCCGAAGCACCGGCCAGAGTCAGACCGGCCACAACCGCCAGAATGGTCGCGAACGCCACCGCCGAGATAAAGCCGAGGAAGATACTGCCACCGACCGCGTTGGCCAAGTGCACCGCCGCCATGTTGTTGCCGCCCAACAGCGCGCCAGCCGCATCTTTGAAGGCCGGGTTAGTGCTGACCAGCAGGATCGCGCCGAAGCCGATGATAAAGGTCAGGATGTAGAAGTAGCCAATGAAGCCAGTGGCGTAGAGCACACTCTTGCGGGCTTCTTTTGCGTCACTCACGGTGAAGAAGCGCATCAGAATGTGTGGCAGGCCAGCCGTACCGAACATCAGCGCCAGACCCAGCGAGAAGGCCGAAATCGGATCTTTGACCAGACCGCCCGGACTCATGATCGCTTCACCTTTGGCGTGAACCTTGATCGCTTCGGAGAACAGCGTGTTGAAGTCGAAGCCTACGTGCTTCATTACCATCAGCGCCATGAACGAGGCACCGGACAGCAACAGCACAGCCTTGATGATCTGCACCCAAGTGGTCGCCAGCATGCCGCCGAACAGCACGTACATGCACATCAGCACACCGACCAGAATCACCGCAACGTGGTAGTCCAGGCCGAACAACAGCTGGATCAATTTGCCGGCACCGACCATTTGCGCGATCAGGTAGAACGCCACCACCACCAGCGAACCGCAGGCCGACAGGGTGCGGATCTGGGTTTGCCCGAGGCGGTAGGACGCCACGTCGGCAAAGGTGTATTTACCCAGGTTACGCAGGCGCTCGGCGATCAGGAACAGAATGATCGGCCAGCCCACCAGGAAGCCGATCGAGTAGATCAGGCCATCGTAGCCGGAGGTAAACACCAGCGCGGAAATGCCCAGAAAGGACGCCGCGGACATGTAGTCACCGGCGATCGCCAGACCATTCTGGAAACCGGTGATCTTGCCGCCCGCTGCATAGTAGTCGGCCGCCGAGTTGTTTTTCTTCGAGGCCCAGTAGGTGATGTAGAGCGTCGCACCGACGAACGCCACGAACATCAGGATCGCGGGAATGTTCAGCGGCTGTTTGGCCACCTCCCCCGTCAACGCGTCAGCCGCCCAGACACCCGGCGCGAAAGCCGCAACACTCAATAAAGCCAGTAGACGCCGGATCATTGCTGAGCCTCCTTGAGAATCGCATTGTTCAGGTCGTCGAACTCGCCATTGGCGCGGCGCACGTAGATAGCGGTGAGGATGAATGCAGAAAGAATGAGTCCGACACCGATTGGAATTCCCCAGGTAATCGAGGATTCCGGACTGAGTTTCGCGCCCAGAATATGCGGCCCGTAAGCGATCAGAAGAATGAAGCCAGAGTAAAGCCCGAGCATGATCGCCGAGAGTATCCAGGCGAACTTTTCCCTTTTTCGCACCAGCTCCTTGAATCGGGGACTGTTTTGAATCGAGAGGTAAATGCTGTCGTTCATTGTTTTTATCCTCGCAGCACAGATTATTGTTGGAACATAGCTAATGTATGCGGCTGCGGGAGCGGTAACAGACGACCTTAGTAGTAGAACGCCATGACACTTTTGCCAATTTCCGGTACGCCACAAAACAACTGTAGGAGTGAGCCTGCTCGCGATGGCGTTTTATCAGTCGATATTTTCATCAGCTGACGGGACGCTATCGCGAGCAGGCTCACTCCTACACGGGTATGGCGGGGTGGCGGTTATTTGGTCCAGTCAGCCACGCGATCCGGGTGCTTGGCGACCCAATCCTTGGCCGCTGCGTCAGGCTTGGCACCGTCCTGAATCGCCAGCATGACTTCGCCGATTTCGTCTTTCGACGCCCACTGGAAGTTCTTCAGGAACTTGGCCACTTCCGGCGCTTTGGTCGCGAGTTCTTTGCTGCCGATGCTGTTTACGGTTTCAGCTGCGCCGTACACGCCTTTCGGGTCATCGAGGAAGCGCAGTTTCCACTTGGCGAACATCCAGTGCGGCACCCAACCCGTGACGGCGATGGATTCGTTTTTCTTCTCGGCACGGGTCAGCTCGGCAATCATGCCGGCGCCGGAACTGGCCTTGAGGGAATACTTGTCGAGGCCGTAATCCTTGATCGCCTGATCAGTCTTGAGCATCACGCCCGAACCGGCGTCGATGCCGACGATGCGATTCTTGAAGGTGTCGTCGGTTTTCAGGTCTTCGATCGACTTGGCTTTCACATACTCCGGCACGATCAAGCCGATTTTCGCATCCTTGAAGTTCGGACCGTAATCGACGACCTGATCCTTGTTTTTTGTCCAGTATTCACCGTGGGTCACTGGCAGCCAGGCCGAAAGCATGGCGTCGAGTTTGCCGGTGGCCACGCCCTGCCACATGATCCCGGTGGCGACGGCTTGCAGCTTCACGTCGTAGCCGAGTTTCTGTTTGATGACTTCGGCCGCCACGTGGGTGGTCGCGACGCTGTCGGACCAACCGTCAACGTAACCGATGTTCAGGGTCTGTTTTTCTGCGCTGGCGAAAGTGGAACTCATCGCAAGCACCAGAGCGGCACCTGCGCCTAAAAGTCGTCGCATCTTCATCGTTACTTCCCCGAAATGCTGCGCCCGACGGATGCCGGGCATCGTCAACGTATTGTTATGGTGCACAGCGCCCCCATCACGCCTGACCGCAAACCAACTCGAACATCAGCGGAGTACTGATGCCCTGATCATCAACCTGACGCCGCAGGCGACCTGCTCTGTCAGCGACCTCAAGGCAACGAGAAACGACATCAGAAGGCCATTAATCGCGACTATATAAATGACGCCAAATAATCCGCCCGAACTTTGCATGTGCAAATCATGCAGGTCACCAACCCCTCTATAAATGCAGGTAACATGCCTCGCTTTGCAGCCACTCGGCCTGACCATGTCCGCGACTTCCCGTTTCCCCGCTCTGCCTTATCTCTTCGCCTGCCTGCTCGGGCTGTTTGCCCTCGGTGGCTTCTGGTACGGCCTCGGCCAACCGGTGATTCTGCCGGATGCGGCGACGCCGACGCATAAATTGCAGTGCGCCTCCTATACCCCGTTCGATAAAGACCAATCGCCGTTCGACGTGCCGTTCAAACTGCGCCCGGAGCGCATGGACGCCGACCTCGCATTGCTGGCGACACGCTTTGAGTGCATACGCACTTACTCGATGACAGGCCTGGAAGCGCTGCCGGATCTGGCGCGCAAACACGGCTTGAAATTGATGATCGGCGCGTGGGTCAACAGCAACCCGGTGGACACCGAGAAGGAAGTCGACCTGCTGATCAAATCGGCCAACGCCAACCCGGATGTGGTCAGCGCGGTGATCGTCGGCAACGAGGCGCTGCTGCGCAAGGAAGTCACCGGCGCGCAACTGGCCCGATTGATCAACAAGGTCAAAAGTCAGGTGAAGCAACCGGTCACTTACGCCGATGTCTGGGAGTTCTGGCTCAAGCATCCTGAAGTCGCGCCAGCGGTGGACTTTCTGACTATTCATTTGCTGCCGTACTGGGAAGATGATCCGTCGAACATCGACGTCGCCCTGCAGCATGTGGCGGATGTGCGCCAGGTGTTCGGTAATAAATTCGCGCCGAAAGACGTGATGATCGGCGAAACCGGCTGGCCAAGCGAAGGCCGCCAGCGTGAGACCGCCCTGCCGAGTCGGGTCAACGAGGCCAAATTCATTCGTGGTTTTGTCGCGATGGCCGAGAAGGAAGGCTGGCATTACAACCTGATCGAAGCCTTCGACCAGCCGTGGAAGCGCGGCAGTGAAGGCGCAGTCGGTGGCTATTGGGGCTTGTTCGATGCCGACCGTCAGGACAAGGGCGTGCTGGCAGGGCCGGTGACCAACGTCCCCTATTGGAAGGAATGGCTGGCGGTCGGTGGTTTGATTTTTCTTGGCACGCTGATTCTTGGCGGTCGCGTTCGCACCACGCGTTCGGCGCTGGTGTTGCCGCTGCTGGGTGCCCTCGCCGCTTGCTCGATTGGCGCCTGGGGTGATCTGGCACGGGTAACCACACGGTTTGCCAGTGAGTGGCTGTGGGTCGGCTTGTTGACGGCGCTAAATCTGTTGGTATTGGCACACGCGGCGTTGACGCTGAGCGCCCGTACTGGCTGGCGTGAGCGGGCGTTCAATCTGCTGGAGCGCCGCGCAGGATGGCTGGTCGCGGCGGCAGGTTTTGCCGCAGCCGTGATGATGCTGGAGATGGTCTTCGATCCGCGTTATCGCAGCTTTGCGAGCATGGCGTTTGTGCTGCCAGCGCTGGTTTATCTGTGCCGGCCGGTGAGCGTGCCGCGTCGGGAGATTGCGTTGCTGACGTTTATTGTCGGCGCGGGAATTGCGCCGCAGCTGTATCAGGAAGGGTTGCAGAATCAGCAGGCGTGGGGTTGGGCGTTGGTGAGTGTGTTGATGGTGGCTGCTTTGTGGCGCTGCCTGCGTGTTCGCAAGGACTGATCAAAAGCAAGATCAAAAGATCGCAGCCTTCGGCAGCTCCTACAAGGTGTACGCCATCTCAATGTAGGAGCTGCCGCAGGCTGCGATCTTTTCCATCAGGCAGTACGAGACTCGCGGACCAACCGCAACCCGGCAATCACCAACGCAAACACCGCAAACGTGGTGTTGTACAACGCCAGTGCCGGCACTCCGACCGCCAGCGCCAGCACAGCCAGCCACCACCCTGCCCGCCCCGGCAATACAAACCCGATCAACGCCGCGCCCAGCGCCGTCCAGCCCAACACCTTGAAATGAATCATCAAGCCCAGGTTCGACCGCACCTGACATTCCCAGCGGCTGGCCTCGTCGACGCAGATGCCCACCCACTTTCCGTCTTCCATAAAGCCATAACGCGCGCCATAACTGGCGGCCAGCCACAACGGCAACAGAACGAGCAGCAAAATCACGGGCAAACGGCGGGACATGAAACACTCCAATCTTCGGAAATCGGCGGCCAGCTTAATCTGCCGCCAGCCGTGTGCAAGAACTAACAACTGTTAACTATTCATTCAGGGCGTGCAAAGTGTATCGTCCAGCTACTATTACTCCGAATTCTGCCTGTTTGGTGCCGCAGCATGGCACTTTGGCGCAACCCCGGTGGTCATAGCCTGCGAACTTCATTCGGCACCTTCCTCTAAGGGATCTAGTCATGCTCCGTTCCTTGCGCTTCGCCGCGCTGTTCAGCGGCCTTATTTTGAGTGCGTCCGCACTGGCGGTGGATATCGATGCCGCCAGTTATGGCTACCCCCTGACCAACCCGTTCGAGGCGACCATCGCCACGACGCCGCCGGACTTGCGCCCGGAATTGCCGCTGGACGACGACATCAATCAGTCGGACCGCAGCCTGACGTTGCGCCCGGAGCGAGAGTTCATCCTGCCAGACAACTTCTGGGCGGTGAAAAAACTCACCTATCGCATCGCCACCCAGGACAAACCGGCACCGCTGATCTTCCTGATCGCCGGCACCGGCGCGCGTTATGACAGCACCCTCAACGAATACCTGAAAAAGCTCTACTACAAGGCCGGCTATCACGTTGTGCAGCTGTCTTCGCCAACCAGTTTCGACTTCATCAGCGCCGCCTCCCGCTTCGCCACCCCAGGCGTGACCAAGGAAGACGCTGAGGACATGTACCGGGTGATGCAGGCTGTGCGCGCGCAGAACCCGAAACTGCCGGTGACCGAGTATTACCTGACCGGTTACAGCCTCGGCGCCCTTGATGCCGCCTTCGTAGCGCATCTGGACGAGACGCGCCGCAGCTTCAACTTCAAGAAAGTCCTGCTGCTCAATCCGCCGGTCAACCTCTACACCTCGGTGACCAACCTCGACAAGTTGGTGCAAACCGAGGTGAAAGGCATCAACACCAGCACCACGTTCTATGAACTGGTGCTGTCGAAGCTGACCCGCTACTTCCAGCAGAAAGGCTACATCGACCTCAACGATGCACTGCTTTACGACTTCCAGCAGTCCAAGCAGCACCTGACCAACGAACAGATGGCGATGTTGATTGGCACCTCGTTCCGCTTCTCGGCGGCCGACATTGCCTTCACCTCGGATCTGATCAACCGCCGCGGCCTGATCACTCCGCCGAAATTCCCGATCACCGAAGGCACCAGCCTCACGCCGTTCCTCAAGCGTGCGCTGCAGTGCGACTTCGACTGCTACCTGACCGAACAGGTGATCCCGATGTGGCGTGCGCGCACTGACGGCGGCAGCCTGCTGCAACTGATCGATCAGGTCAGTCTGTATGCGCTGAAGGATTACCTGCATGACAGCCCGAAAATCGCCGTGATGCACAACGCCGACGACGTAATCCTGGGCCCGGGCGACCTCGGTTTCCTGCGTAAAACATTCGGTGATCGCCTGACCGTTTATCCACTGGGCGGCCATTGTGGCAACCTTAACTACCGCGTCAACAGCGACGCCATGCTGGAGTTCTTCCGTGGCTAAATATCTCCTGCTGATGGCAGCGCTCCTCTGCGCAGGCGTGGCCCAGGCCGACAACAGTAAAGCCAACGCGCCGGTCGTCGTCGACAGCGACGGCTTCAAAGAGCCGCTGTCCAAACTCAAGTTCAACCCGGGGCTGGATCAGCGCGAGTTCGAGCGTTCGACGCTCAACGCGCTGAACGTCTACGACCCGCTGGAGTCGTGGAACCGCCGGGTTTACCACTTCAACTACCGCTTCGACCAATGGGTGTTCCTGCCGGTGGTCGATGGCTATCGCTACATCACGCCGAGTTTTGTGCGTACCGGGGTAAGCAACTTCTTCAACAACCTCGGTGACGTGCCGAACCTGGTCAACAGCCTGTTGCAGTTCAAAGGTCAGCGCTCGATGGAAACCACCGCGCGCCTGCTGCTCAACACCACCATCGGCATTGCCGGCCTTTGGGACCCAGCGACCGCCATGGGCCTGCCGCGCCAGAGCGAAGACTTCGGCCAGACCCTGGGCTTCTACGGTGTACCGGGCGGCGCCTACTTCGTGCTGCCAATCCTCGGCCCGTCGAACATCCGCGACACCGCCGGTCTTGCTGTGGATTACACCGCCGAATCAGCGATCAACTTCCTCAACGTCTCGGAAGTCAGCTCCAACCACCCGGAAATCTGGGCCCTGCGCGCGGTCGACAAGCGCTACCAGACCAGCTTCCGCTACGGCCAGATGAACTCGCCGTTCGAGTACGAGAAGGTGCGTTACGTGTATACCGAGGCGCGTAAGTTGCAGATCGCCGAGTAAAAACGGCAGGCACAAAAAAGGGCCATTCAATGAAAATTGAATGGCCCTTTTTATTGGCACAACACAAATCAACTGTAGGAGTGAGCCTGCTCGCGATAGCGGTGTACCAGCCACCATTTGCAGTGCTGACACACCGCTATCGCGAGCAGGCTCACTCCTACAAAGGGTTTTGTGTTGAATGTCAGTTTTTCAGGGCTTTCCAGATTTTGCCGACAACGGAAACCACCGCCAACACCACAGCACCAGCGATGATCCCCGCCACACCATTGAGCAACATCGGCACCGCAAACCCGGCACTCCCCGCCGCTGCGCCAACGCCTTCAATCCAGTGATGCACTACCGGCACACCGTGGGTGAGGATGCCGCCACCGACCAGGAACATCGCCGCCGTACCCACCACCGACAAGGTTTTCATCATGTATGGCGCGGCGCTGAGAATGGCGCTGCCGACTTTTTTCGCAAACTGCCCAGGCTTTTGCGTCAGCCACAGGCCGAGGTCGTCGAGTTTGACGATGCCCGCCACCAGGCCATAAACGCCCACCGTCATCACAATCGCAATGCCGGACATGACAATCACTTGCTGAGTCAGCGAGGCAGTTGCCACGGTGCCCAGAGTGATCGCGATAATCTCTGCCGAGAGAATGAAGTCGGTGCGAATCGCGCCTTTGATCTTGTCCTTCTCGTACGCCACCAGATCGGTCGCCGGATCCGCTACCGCCTCAGTCAGTTGCGCATGTTCGGCTTCATCTTCAGCCGCGCTGTGCAAAAACTTGTGCGCGAGCTTCTCGAAGCCCTCGAAACACAAGTACGCACCACCGACCATCAACAATGGCGTGACCAACCACGGCACGAACGCACTGATCGCCAGCGCCGATGGCACCAGAATCAGTTTGTTGACGAACGAGCCCTTGGCCACGGCCCAGACTACGGGGATTTCCCGTTCGGCACGCACGCCGGAGACCTGCTGGGCGTTGAGCGCCAGATCATCGCCGAGTACGCCGGCGGTCTTCTTGGCGGCCATTTTGCTCATCAACGCCACGTCGTCCAGCACGGTGGCAATATCGTCGACCAGCACCAGCAAACTGCTTCCTGCCATGAATCCTGTTTCCTTTTATGTATGAATGTTGCGAAGCATAACGCGACCTTAGACCACGCGGGGCATTCTTGAGCGCTGCGCGAGGCCGGTGCTACCATGCGCAACCGCCAGAACAGGCAAGGAACCACCGGGTTTATGAGCACAATCCGCGAGCGCAACAAAGAACTGATCCTGCGTGCCGCCAGTGAGGAGTTTGCCGACAAGGGCTTCGCTGCGACCAAAACCAGCGACATCGCCGCCAAGGCGGGATTGCCCAAGCCCAATGTCTACTACTACTTCAAGTCCAAGGAAAACCTCTACCGCGAGGTATTGGAAAGCATCATCGTGCCGATTTTGCAGGCCTCGACTCCGTTCAATCCGGATGGTGTGCCAAGCGAAGTGCTGAGCGGTTACATCCGCTCGAAGATCCGCATCTCCCGCGACCTGCCCTTCGCCTCGAAAGTATTCGCCAGCGAAATCATGCACGGCGCGCCACACCTGAGCGCCGACCTGGTCGAGCAACTCAACGGCCAGGCCAAGCACAACATCGATTGCATCCAGAGCTGGATCGACCGCGGGCAAATTGCCCCGATCGACCCTAATCACCTGATGTTCAGCATCTGGGCCGCGACCCAGACCTACGCCGACTTCGACTGGCAGATTTCTGCGGTGACCGGCAAGGACAAGCTGGACGAGGCAGATTATGAAGCGGCGGCGCAGACGATAATCCGGTTGGTGTTGAAGGGGTGTGAGCCGGATCACTAAGACCGCGGTGACCGCTTCGCGAGCAGGCTCGCTCCCACATTTGGAATGCGTTCCCCTGTAGGAGTGAGCCTGCTCGCGATCGAGGCGACTCGGTTTCAGCTCAAACCCAAATGGCATCCCACAGCGGATAGTCGCCAAGCTTCTCCACCAGCCCGGCCCGCAAGGGGTTGGCCACGACATAACGCGCCATCCTCACCAAGTCTTCTTCCCGTCTCAGCGCGCGGTCATGAAACCCTCTCTGCCAGAGAACGCTGTTTCCACCGGAAGCGTGCCTGACAGCCTTGGTGCTCAGCGATTTGGTTTTTTGCATCACCTCACTCAATGAACCTCGTCGCAATTCAATCAGCCAATGGAAATGATCTGGCATGACTACCCAGGCTAATGAGCTCACCAGCCCCGAATCTTGCGCGTGTCGGAATTGATCAGCGACCAATTTTCCCAAGGCAAAATTCGTGAAAATCGGCTTTCGTTGATAAGTGGTGCTGGTTAACAGATAGATTCGACTGACTTCGGTATAGCGCCCGACTCGCAATTTATGTGCAGCAGGTAGATCCGGCATTCCTTTGCCCTCTGTGATCAGGTCATGAAAAGGCTAGTACCGGGAAAGACAAATGGAGCGGTCAACTGTTGACAGGATGTGTCTGGTAGATAGCAATCGCGAGCAGGCTCACTCCTACAGGGGATCAGGGGTGTTCAAACATTTTGTGTCTGAACACAAATCCCCGTAGGAGCGAGCCTGCTCGCGATAGCGGTTATTCAATCAACGCAGATTCAGGCAGCCACCCCCGCATCCGCCCGCAACTCCAACGCCTCCACCGCCCTGATCGCCACCTGCTCATCAATATCCGACAAATCCCCGCTGATGCCGATCGCGCCCAGCACATTCCCCGCCTGATCCCGAATCAACACACCACCCGGTGCCGGCACGACGCTGCCTTGGCCCATGCTGTTGAGTGCGGCAATAAACGCCGGGCGTTGTTGTGCATCCAGTGCCAGCAGGCGTGAGCCTTTACCCAGGGCAATCGCCCCCCAGGCTTTGCCGATGGCGATGTTCGGACGTAGCAGGCTGGCGCCGTCTTCGCGTTGCAGGGTGATCAGGTGGCCGCCGGTATCGAGTACCGCGATGGTCAGCGGCGCGGCGTTGATGCCGCGCCCTGCAGTGATGGCTTGGTTGACCAGGTTGACTGCGACTTTCAAGGTTAAAGCGCTCATGGTGCCGTCCTCATTTTGTTATAGGGAAAGTCGTGGGCCTGCGGTTTTCTGCCGCAGCCCGATGCAACAAATAGAACACAATGAGTTATTTTTTTGTATACAATAATTCTCGAAAAGCGCCACACGCGACGAAAAGCCACAGTCAGACAGGCTTCCGACGAATGAAACAGGCGCTTGAGAAAATGGATTGACCTGCGCCGTCCGCCGTGAATACACTCTGCGCAAAGCCACTTGTATACAATTACAAAACGTAAAGAGGCACAAAACCATGAGCAAAATGAGAGCAATCGAAGCCGCCGTTCTGGTGATGCGCCGTGAAGGGGTTGATACCGCTTTTGGCATCCCGGGCGCTGCCATCAACCCGCTGTACTCCGCCTTGCAGAAGGTCGGTGGCATCGATCACGTCCTTGCTCGCCACGTGGAAGGCGCCTCGCACATGGCCGAGGGCTACACCCGCACCAAGGCCGGCAACATCGGCGTGTGCATCGGTACTTCCGGCCCTGCCGGTACCGACATGGTCACCGGGCTCTACAGCGCCTCGGCCGACTCGATTCCAATCCTCTGCATTACCGGCCAGGCACCCCGCGCCCGTATGCACAAGGAAGACTTCCAGGCTGTCGACATCACCAGCATCGTCAAGCCAGTCACCAAGTGGGCGACCACTGTTCTGGAACCGGGCCAAGTGCCTTACGCGTTCCAGAAAGCGTTCTTTGAAATGCGCTCCGGCCGTCCTGGCCCGGTGCTGATCGACCTGCCGTTCGACGTGCAGATGGCCGAAATCGAATTCGACATCGACGCTTACCAGCCGCTGCCATTGGCCAAACCGACCGCGACCCGCGTTCAGGTCGAGAAGGCTTTGGCTTTGCTGGATCAGGCTGAGCGTCCATTGCTGGTGGCCGGCGGCGGCATCATCAACGCCGACGCCAGCGATCTGCTGGTTGAGTTCGCTGAACTGACCGGCATCCCGGTGATCCCGACCCTGATGGGCTGGGGCACCATCCCGGACGATCACCCGTTGATGGTCGGTATGGTCGGTCTGCAGACGTCGCACCGTTACGGCAACGCGACCATGCTGAAATCCGACGTGGTGTTGGGGATCGGTAACCGTTGGGCCAACCGTCACACCGGTTCGGTTGACGTTTACACCGAAGGTCGCAAGTTCATCCATGTCGACATCGAAGGCACGCAGATCGGCCGCGTGTTCACGCCGGATCTGGGCATCGTTTCCGACGCCGCTGCTGCACTGACCGTGTTCATCGAAGTGGCCCGTGAATGGCAAGCCGCCGGCAAGCTGAAAAACCGCAGTGCCTGGCTGCAAGACTGCCAGCAGCGCAAAGCCAGCCTGCATCGCAAGACCCACTTCGACAACGTGCCGGTGAAACCACAGCGCGTTTACGAAGAAATGAACCAGGTGTTCGGCAAGGACACCTGCTACGTCAGCACCATTGGTCTGTCGCAGATTGCCGGCGCGCAGTTCCTGCACGTCTACAAGCCGCGTCACTGGATCAACTGCGGCCAGGCCGGTCCGTTGGGCTGGACCATTCCGGCAGCGCTGGGCGTGGTGAAGGCCGATCCGAGCCGGAAAGTCGTGGCCCTGTCGGGGGACTATGACTTCCAGTTCATGATCGAAGAACTGGCGGTCGGCGCTCAGTTCAAACTGCCGTACATCCACGTCGTGGTGAACAACTCGTACCTGGGTCTGATCCGTCAGGCGCAGCGCGGGTTCGAAATGGACTACTGCGTGCAGCTGTCCTTCGATAACCTGAACGCGCCGGAACTCAACGGTTACGGTGTTGACCACGTCGCAGTGGCTGAAGGCCTCGGCTGTAAAGCGCTGCGTGTATTCGAGCCCTCGGAAATCGCCCCTGCCCTGCGCAAGGCCGAACAGATGATCGAAGAGTTCAAAGTGCCAGTGATCGTCGAGATCATTCTGGAGCGTGTAACCAACATCTCCATGGGCACCGAGATCAACGCCGTCAACGAATTCGAAGACCTGGCGCTGGTCGGCAACGATGCGCCAACGGCGATTTCGCTGCTCGATTAACTGCTGACCGCTGATCGTTCCCACGCTCTGCGTGGGAACGCAGCCCGGGACGCTCTGCGTCCCAAAGCGGACGCAGAGCGTCCATTGAGGCATTCCCACGCAGAGCGTGGGAACGAGAATCTAGAACGGGAGACCACCATGCCGCGTTTCGCAGCCAACCTGTCCATGCTGTTCACCGAACAGGATTTCCTTGCCCGTTTCGACGCCGCCGCCAAGGCTGGTTTCAGCGGTGTCGAGTACCTGTTCCCGTACGACTTCAGCTCCGCTGAAATCAAGGCCAGGCTCGACGCCAACGGCCTGACCCAAGTGCTGTTCAACCTGCCGGCCGGTGACTGGGCCAAGGGCGAGCGCGGTATCGCGTGCCTGCCGGATCGGGTCGAAGAGTTCCGCGCCGGGGTCGATCTGGCGATTGCCTACGCGCAAGTGCTGGGCAACACCCAGGTCAACTGCCTGGCCGGTATTCGTCCGCAAGGCGTTGACGATGCCACGGTGGAAAAGACCTTCGTCGCCAACCTGAAATACGCCGCCGACAAGCTGCAGGCAGCGGGCATCAAACTGGTGATGGAAGCGATCAACACCCGCGACATTCCGGGTTTCTACCTGAACAACACGGCGCAAGCCCTGTCGATTCGCGAGCAGGTCGGCAGCGCCAATCTGTTCCTGCAATACGACATCTATCACATGCAAATCATGGAAGGCGATCTGGCCCGCACCCTGCAATCGCACCTGGGCGAGATCAACCATGTGCAGCTCGCGGACAACCCGGGGCGCAACGAACCAGGCACTGGTGAAATCAACTATCGGTTCCTGTTCGAACACCTCGATCGCATCGGTTATCAGGGTTGGGTGGGTTGCGAGTACAAGCCGCTGACTACCACCGAAGCAGGCCTCGGCTGGCTGAAAACCCACAACGCAATCTGACGCAGATCCCCTGTAGGAGTGAGCCTGCTCGCGATGAATTCACCTCGGTACACCTGATGTACCTCAGCGCCTGAATCGCGAGCAGGCTCACTCCTACATAAAAGCAGCTCCCTTTTTGCTTGAAGCAGCAATAAAAACAAGAGGATTTTCTCATGGCTAAAATCGGATTTATCGGCACCGGCATCATGGGCCACCCAATGGCTTCGAACCTGCAGAAAGCCGGTCACAGCCTGTTCCTGTCCGCGCACCACGACGCCGCCCCGGCCGACCTGGTCGCCGCTGGCGCCGTCGCCCTGGCCAACCCGCGCGAAGTGGCGCAGGAAGCTGAATTCATCATCGTCATGGTCCCGGATACCCCGCAGGTCGACGACGTACTGTTCCGCGCCGACGGCGTTGCCGCAGGCCTGAGCAAAGGCAAAATCGTCATCGACATGAGCTCGATCTCGCCAACCGCGACCAAGGCGTTCGCCGCCAAGATCAACGAGAAAGGCGCGCAGTACCTCGACGCACCGGTGTCCGGTGGTGAAGTCGGCGCCAAAGCTGCGACCCTGAGCATCATGATCGGTGGCGACGCCGATGCCTTCGAACGCGCGCTGCCGCTGTTCCAGGCCATGGGCAAAAACATCACCCTGGTCGGTGGCAATGGCGACGGTCAGACCGCCAAAGTCGCCAACCAGATCATCGTCGCGCTGAACATTCAGGCCGTTGCTGAAGCCCTGCTGTTCGCTTCGAAAAACGGTGCCGATCCAGCCAAGGTGCGTGAAGCACTGATGGGTGGTTTCGCCTCCTCGAAGATCCTTGAAGTGCACGGCGAGCGCATGATCAAAGGCACTTTCGATCCAGGCTTCCGCATCAGCCTGCACCAGAAGGATCTGAACCTGGCCCTGCAAGGCGCCAAAGAGCTGAACATCAACCTGCCGAACACCGCCAACGCCCAGCAAGTGTTCAGCACCTGCGCGGCCATCGGTGGCAGCAACTGGGACCACTCGGCGCTGATCAAGGGTCTGGAACACATGGCCAACTTCTCGATTCGCGACAAAAAATAATCTGCGCCTATGGCTCGCTCCCTGTGGGAGCGGGCTTGCCCGCGATGGCATCGACTCGGTCAGCCTGAATGACCGCGGTGCCTGAATCGCTGGCAAGCCAGCTCCCACAAGGACCGGGTCGCTGCACCGTTGTCGCTCCACTCCAATAACAAGAATTCCGGGAGCCCGCCATGTCGGTCGATCCGCAACAACTGCTGCGCGAGCTGTTTGCCACAGCCATCGACGCGGCTCATCCGAACCAAGTCCTCGAAGCCCATTTGCCTGCTGATCGCAGCGGTCGGGTGATCGTCATCGGCGCCGGTAAAGCCGCCGCGGCGATGGCGCAAGTGGTCGAGCGCTGCTGGGAAGGTGAAGTCACAGGCCTGGTGGTGACCCGTTACGGTCACGGCGCCCCGTGCGAAAAAATCGAAGTGGTCGAAGCCGCCCACCCGGTACCGGACGCTGCCGGTCTGGCCGTGGCCAAACGCGTGCTGGAACTGGTCAGCAACCTGACCGAGGACGACCGCGTAATCTTCCTGCTCTCCGGTGGCGGCTCTGCCCTGCTGGCGTTGCCGGCCGAAGGCATCACCCTCGCCGACAAGCAATCGATCAACAAAGCCCTGCTCAAATCCGGCGCGACCATCGGCGAGATGAACTGCGTGCGCAAGCACCTCTCGGCGATCAAGGGCGGCCGCCTCGGCAAGGCCTGCTGGCCTGCCACTGTGTACACCTACGCGATTTCCGATGTACCGGGCGACCTCGCCACGGTCATCGCTTCCGGCCCGACCGTGGCCGATCCAAGCACCTCCGCCGAAGCGCTGGCGATCATCAAACGCTACGGCATCGAGATTCCGGTTTCGGTACGCACCTGGCTGCAAAGCCCTGAGTCGGAAACCGTCAAACCCGGTGATCCAAGCCTCGCGCGCAGCCACTTCCAGTTGATCGCTCGCCCTCAGCAATCGCTGGACGCTGCGGCGGTGAAATGCCGTCAGGCCGGTTTCAGCACGCTGATCCTCGGCGACCTCGAAGGCGAATCGCGCGAAGTGGCAAAGGTCCACGCCGGTATCGCCCGCCAGATCATCCATCACGGCCAGCCATTGGCGGCACCGTGCGTGATTCTCTCCGGCGGCGAAACCACCGTGACCGTGCGCGGCAATGGCCGTGGCGGACGCAACGCCGAGTTCCTCCTTAGCCTCACCGACAGCCTCAAAGGCCAGCCCGGGGTTTACGCCTTGGCCGGTGACACCGACGGCATCGACGGCTCGGAAGATAACGCCGGCGCAATCATGACCCCGGACAGCTACGCCCGTGCCGCCGCCCTCGGTTTGAGCGCCAGCGACGAGCTGGATAACAACAACGGCTACGGCTATTTCGCGGCGCTTGATGCGCTGATCGTCACCGAGCCGACCCGCACCAACGTCAACGACTTCCGCGCCATCCTGATCCTTGAGAGCTGCAAATCATGACGCCTGATAAAAAGGTCAAAATCCTCGCCACCCTCGGGCCTGCTGTCGATGGCATCGAAGACATCCGTGAACTGGTCGAAGCCGGGGTCAACATCTTCCGCCTGAACTTCAGCCACGGTGATCACGCCGACCACGCCAAGCGCTATCAGTGGATCCGCGAAGTCGAGCGCCAGCTCAACTACCCGCTGGGCATTCTGATGGACTTGCAGGGACCGAAACTGCGCGTCGGCAAGTTCGCCGACGGCAAGGTGCAGTTGCATCGTGGTCAGGCGTTCCGTCTTGATCTGGACGCAACACCGGGCGATGAACGCCGAGTGAATCTGCCGCATCCGGAGATCATTGCCGCGCTGGAAGCCGGCATGGATCTACTGCTCGACGACGGCAAACTGCGTCTGCGTGTGGTCACCAAATACGCTGACGCGATCGACACCACCGTGCTCAACGGCGGCGAGTTGTCGGATCGCAAAGGCGTCAACGTGCCGCAAGCAGTGATCGACCTCAGCCCACTGACTGCCAAGGATCGTCGTGACTTGAGCTTCGGTCTGGAACTGGGTGTGGACTGGGTCGCGCTGTCGTTTGTGCAACGCCCGCAAGACATCATCGAAGCCCGCGCATTGATCGGCGACAAAGCCTTTTTGATGGCGAAAATCGAGAAGCCTTCGGCCGTTGAGCAACTGCGCGAAATCGCTGAACTGAGCGACGCGATCATGGTTGCCCGTGGCGATCTCGGCGTTGAAGTGCCGGCCGAAAGCGTGCCGCAGATTCAGAAGAACATCATCACCACCTGCCGCGAACTCGGCAAACCGGTGGTGGTGGCGACGCAGATGCTTGAGTCGATGCGCTTCTCCCCTGCCCCGACCCGCGCCGAAGTGACTGACGTTGCCAACGCCGTGGCCGAAGGCGCCGATGCGGTGATGCTGTCGGCGGAAACCGCGTCCGGTGAATACCCGCTCGAAGCGGTGCAGATGATGAGCAAGATCATTCGCCAGGTGGAAAACGGCCCGGATTATCAGACCCAACTCGACGTCAGCCGGCCGAAAGCTGAAGCGACCGTTTCCGATGCGATCAGCTGCGCGATTCGTCGTATCAGCAACGTGCTGCCGGTGGCGGTGCTGGTCAACTACAGCGAGTCCGGTGCGTCGAGTTTGCGTGCAGCGCGGGAACGGCCGAAAGCGCCGATCCTCAACCTGACGCCGAACCTGCAGACCGCACGGCGTTTGAGCGTGGCGTGGGGCATTCATTCGGTGGTCAACGATCGCCTGCGTCAGGTCGATGAGGTTTGCTCCACCGCGCTGGAAATCGCCCAGGCGCAGGGTATGGCCGAGCGCGGCGACACACTGCTGATCACTGCGGGGGTGCCGTTCGGGCAGCCTGGGTCGACTAACTCGCTGCGGATCGAAACATTGATTTAAGCCCCCCACCATGATCGTTCCCACGCTCTGCGTGGGAATGCGGCCCGGGACGCTCTGCGTCCCAAGAGCAGACGCAGAGCGTCCTATGAGGCATTCCCACGCAGAGCGTGGGAACGATCAGTATCGAATGACATGCCATGCCTGCCAATCACTTCAACACCCACTGCCCCGACTGGGCCGAGGCTTTGCTCAACGGTTTCAGTCAAATATTCCTCCAGCGCCATCCGCTGTGCGGCCTGCTGTGCCTGTTGGCGATCCTGCTGACCGCGCCGGTGCTGTTCGCCGGTGCGCTGCTCGGTGCCGTCGCCGGTTTGCTCACCGCACAACGGCGCAACTACGCCAAGGCTGATCGCCAGGCCGGACTGTTCAGCTACAACGGCGTGCTGCTCGGCCTGCTGCTGAGCCTGTATTTCCCCTGGTCGCCAATGCTGCCACCGCTGATTCTTGCCGCTGGCGGCTTGAGCGCAATGGTCACGCAGCAATGGCTCAAACACGTCTACAGCAGCCGCTCCATACCGGCCTACACCTCACCGTTCGTGGCCATGAGCTGGATCCTGCTACTGTTCGCCGAGCCGTCGGCGCCGATGGCGCACATCGAGATGAACACGCTGAACCTGCTCGCCGCTGAACTGCGCGGCTTGGGTCAGGTGATGTTCCTCGGTCATCCACTGGCCGGCGCATTGATCGCCGTCGGTTTGCTGATCGCTGATCGCCGTGCATTCTGCTGGGCGCTGCTGGCGTCGGCGATCGGCCTCGGCTCCAGTCTGCTACACCACGAAACCAGCGCTGCACTTTTAGGCCTCGGCAGCTATAACGCCGTGCTCGCCGCCCTCGCCTTCTCCGCGCAACGCCAACAACCGTGGCTGCCGCTGGTCGGCATCGTGTTAGCGCTGCTGGTTACACCGCTGTTTGCCGCCGTCGGCCTCGCCACGTTGACCGCGCCGTTCATCCTCGCCGGCTGGCTGATCCGCGCCGGGATTCAGATGCTCGGCAAAGCCAGCGTCGGGCGTGCGCCTTGCGCTCATGGGGAGAATCAACCTAGGCTGCGCTGATCTTCGATTCAGGCGTTATCCATGGACAGCAGCAACAGTTGGCGCGAACGGCTTTACGTGATGATTTTCCAGAGCGACACCCGCGCCGGGCGTCGCTTCGACGGCATCCTGCTGTTGATCATCCTCGCCAGTCTGGTGATCGTGATGCTCGACAGTATCGACAGCATTCACCAGAACTATGCCGACGTGCTGGCCTACATCGAGTGGGGCTTCACGATCATCTTTCTCGGCGAGTACATCCTGCGTCTGTACTGCTCGCCCAAGCCGTTGCGCTACGCCTTCAGCTTTTATGGGCTGGTGGATTTGCTGGCGATCGTGCCGGGCATCCTCGCCCTGTATTACAGCGATGCGCAGTACCTGCTGATTATCCGGATCATCCGCATGCTGCGGATTTTCCGCGTGCTCAAGCTCAGCCCGTACCTCAAGCAAGCCAATTATCTGATGTCGGCGCTGCGCGGCAGCAAGCAGAAGATCGTGGTGTTTCTGGTCAGCGTCTGCACCCTGGTGACGGTGTTCGGCACCTTGATGTATGTGATCGAAGGCCCCGAGCATGGCTTCACCAGCATTCCCAAAGGCATCTATTGGGCGATCGTCACGCTGACCACCGTGGGCTTCGGTGACATCGTGCCGAAGACCCCGCTGGGCCAGGTGATTTCGTCGCTGGTGATGATCACCGGTTACTCGATCATCGCCGTGCCGACCGGGATTTTCACCGCCGAACTGGCCAACGCCATGCGCGGCGAACAGCTGCAACACGATTGCCCTGTGTGCAAGAAAAACAGCCATGAACATGGCGCCGCGTTTTGCTCGCGATGCGGCAATGCGCTGTTTAAGAAACTGGAATAAGCAAAGAGCTTTTTAATCTTTAAACGACTATGCGCGCGCCGTTATAGTCAGTGGCAATTGAACATCACCCCCGAACCTGTAGGAGCTGCCGCAGGCTGCGATCTTTTGATCTTGATGTTGTAAAAACAAAATCAAAAGATCGTCCGAACGCGGCCCGAGCCTTCGGCAGCTCCTACATAAATAGACAACAAGGAATGCGCAGTGAAAAAACTCTTTGGCGCCTCACTTCTCGCCGCCGGCCTGGCCTTGGCCAACATCGCTCAGGCAGCCCCGACGCTGCTCAACGTTTCCTACGACGTGATGCGCGATTTCTACAAGGACTACAACACTGCGTTCCAGAAACACTGGCAGGCCGAGCACAACGAAAACATCACCGTGCAGATGTCCTTCGGCGGCTCGAGCAAGCAAGCGCGTTCGGTGATCGATGGCCTGCCGGCTGACGTCATCACCATGAACATGGCCACCGACATCAACGCCCTCGCCGACAACGGTAAACTGGTCCCGGAGAATTGGGTCACGCGTCTGCCGAACAACAGCGCACCGTTCACCTCGGCCACCGTATTCATCGTGCGCAAAGGCAACCCGAAAGCCCTGAAAGACTGGCCGGATCTGCTCAAGGATGGCGTGCAAGTGATCGTGCCAAACCCGAAAACCTCGGGCAATGGCCGCTACACCTACCTGTCGGCCTGGGGTTATGTGCTGAAGAACGGTGGCGACGAAAACAAGGCCAAAGACTTCGTCGGCAAACTGTTCAAGCAAGCGCCGGTGCTGGATACCGGTGGCCGCGCCGCCACCACGACCTTCATGACCAACCAGATCGGCGACGTGCTGGTGACCTTCGAAAACGAAGCGGAGATGATTGCCCGCGAGTTTGGTCGTGATCAGTTCGAAGTGGTTTACCCGAGCGTTTCGGCTGAGGCTGAGCCGCCGGTATCGGTGGTCGACAAAGTGGTCGACAAGAAAGGCTCGCGTGCAGCGGCGGATGAGTACCTGAAGTACCTGTGGTCGCCGCAAGGTCAGGAGATTGCGGCGGCAAACTACCTGCGTCCGCGTGATCCGGCGGTGCTGGCGAAGTACACCGATCGTTTCCCGAAAGTTGATTTCCTTTCGGTGGAGAAAACGTTTGGTGACTGGCGTACGGTGCAGAAGACTCACTTCAATGATGGTGGGGTTTTCGATCAGATTTATAGCGGGCAGTAAGGCTTGAGCTGACATAAAAAGGCGACCCACAGTGGTCGCCTTTTTTGTGGCCGCCTTACCCTCACCCCAGCCCTCTCCCGGAGGGAGAGGGAGCCAACCGAGGTGTCTGGCGAATTACATCGACCTGAAAGACCTTATCGATTATGGATTCACCACAGCACGTTCAGGTCGGTGTACCTCTCAAGCATCCCCCAATCAGTCCCCTCTCCTTTTGGGAGAGGGTTAGGGTGAGGGGCTTTTACATCGGCGGCGTCACCCCATCCTTACCCGCAGAAATCGACTGCGCCGTCAGCGTGCCATCCGCACTCTGCGTGACGAACGTAACAATCTTCACCCCAACCTTCAGCAAACTCCGATCCCCGGGCACCAGATTGACGATCGGCACATCCTCCGGCACT
Organism: Pseudomonas sp. B21-041; assembly: GCF_024748675.1. Taxonomy (NCBI): domain Bacteria; kingdom Pseudomonadati; phylum Pseudomonadota; class Gammaproteobacteria; order Pseudomonadales; family Pseudomonadaceae; genus Pseudomonas; species Pseudomonas sp. B21-041. The sequence goes on along the minus strand of NZ_CP087175.1, from coordinate 1,833,943 downwards.
AGAATCTTCTGCTGCCCGCCCTTGTAGTTCACCGTCAGCACCCGCCCGTTGCTCACCACCAGGTCGCCGACGCTGCCATTGGTCATGCTGCTGCCCTTGGCCAGATCGAACGGCCGATGGCCGTCGCCGCTGCCCGCCAGTTCCGGCGGAAACACATGCACCTCCAGTGCCTTGAGCGTTCCATCCTCCTGAGGCATCGCCGCCGAACCAATGTAACTGCCGGGTTTGATGTCCTCGATATTGGCCAGGGTGACCGCGCGAACTTTGGTGTCACCAGTCAACTGGATCACCACGTTCTCACCGCTGTTGACGTGGACTTTGAGGCTGTCGGCGCTGACCCCGGTGATCTCGCCGCGCACGCCGAGGCGCATCCCCGGTGCGTCGGCGGCCTGTGCGCTCATCGCGCCGAGCAGGCTGATCAGGGCAATCGTTGCGGTGTGGCGAAGCGTCTGTCGAAACATTGCAATCCTCCGGTCATGAATGTTGAACAAGCCAATGCAAACATAAGCACGCTATCGAACAGGATGTAAGTGAATGTATCATCGACCCGCAACGGTCGGACGCAAGGTCCGCCGATGGATGACACGCCGCTAGCACCCCGTCATTGCGCAACGGAATAACTGATATCAACCGAAGGCGTCTTCTGCCCACCCGGTTTGCCCCATAGCCTTAGCGCATTCTTTCGCTGGATCGAGAAACCTTATGACCACCACCACTCACGCAATGACCCGAGGCATGGTGCTGCTGTTCGCCTTTTGCTGCGGCGCCATCGTTGCCAACATCTACTACGCACAGCCGATCATCGGCCTCATCGCGCCCGATATCGGCCTGAGCGACACCATGGCCAGCTTCATCGTCTCGCTGACGCAGATTGGCTATGCGCTGGGCCTGTTCTTTCTGGTGCCGCTGGGTGATCTGCTGGAGAACCGCCGGTTGATGATCATCACCACCGTGGTGGCGATTGCCAGCCTGTTGGCGGCGGCGTTTACCGATCAGCCGAATGTGTTTCTGCTGATCTCGTTGCTGGTCGGTTTTAGCTCAGTGTCGGTACAGATCCTGATTCCACTGGCGGCGCATCTGGCACCGGAAGAATCCCGTGGCCGGGTCGTCGGCGGGATCATGGGTGGTTTGCTGCTGGGTATTCTGTTGGCGCGACCGGTGTCGAGCGTGGTTGCCGACCACTTGGGCTGGCGGGCGATGTTCATGATTGCCGCAGCGCTGATGGCAGCGATCAGCGTAGTGCTGGCGCTGACCGTGCCCAAGCGCCAACCGGATCATAGCGCCACCTACGGCCAACTGATCGGTTCGCTGTGGACGTTGCTGCGCCAGCAACCGTTACTGCGCCAACGGGCGTTTTACCAGGGCTGCATGTTCGCCACGTTCAGCCTGTTCTGGACTGCCGTGCCGCTGGAACTGGCGCGTAACCATGGTCTGTCGCAAAGCGAGATCGCGATCTTCGCCCTGGTCGGCGCCATCGGTGCCATCGCCGCGCCAATCAGCGGACGTCTGGCTGACGCTGGCCACACCCGCATCGCCTCGCTGCTGGCCATAGTCTTCGCCAGCCTGAGCTTCCTGCCCGCCTTCATCCACCCGGCCTACAGCGTGATCGGTCTGGCCGTGACCGGCGTGGTGCTCGACTTCTGCGTGCAGATGAACATGGTCCTCGGCCAGCGCGCGGTCTATTCGCTGGACGCGAAAAGCCGTGGCCGTCTGAACGCGCTGTACATGACCAGCATCTTCATCGGTGGCGCCTTCGGCTCGTCGGTGGCCAGCGCGGTATTCGAGCATGGCGGCTGGTTGTGGATCGTGACTGTGGGAAGTGCGTTCCCGCTGTTGGCGTTGTTGCGGTTTTTGAGTGTTTCGCAGCGTGGTTCATTAGCGACGGCATAAGGCGCCAAAAGCTTCGCGAGCAGGCTCGCTCCCACAGGTTATTGATTGAACCTGGAGGAGCGATGAAGCTTAATAGCGAACCAGTTTCTCCATCGCCGCGTCTGCCAGAAAGGAGGAGCGGCTTTTGACGTTGTGTTCGCGCACATAACGATCGATGCGCTGAATCACATAACCGGGCAGCGTTACGTTGACCTTCTCGGTCTTGCCGAGATAGGGCGAAATGTCCAGCTCGAGCATGCCCCATCCCATGTCGGCAAAGTCCGGATTACTGCGATGAGCGGATGCCGAAGTCGGCATAGGAATCGACTCCCCGTCCGCCGCAATCTCCTGCAGCATGATGTGGGCGACTTCAACTGCCGCCTTGTAGGCATCTTCAAAGCTATCCCCTGCTGTAACGGCGCCGGGAATATCGGGGATCTGAATACCGATGGCAGTGTTCTCGTCTCCCCACTCGATACAGATTGGATATTGCATTATGGATCTCCTTCGAAACTGGCTGGCGGGTTGTACAACCCGGCACGTCTCCTGATGCTTTTGACTGTCCCCAACGGCAAATCCTTTTTCGGATGAGGAACGGGAATCGTGTAAGGGTTGTAACGGTGCCTGAAAATGTGATGACTGCCGGTAATCCGGTCCAGCGTCCAACCCGCCTCCTCCAGCTCCTTGATCAATAACCTGCTTTGCACCAATCGCCTCCTTGCCCCGGCCCATTAAAAGTAACCCTAGAGTTATCTTTACTCAAGCACGAAAATCCACAGAGCGACGTCCGGTTGTTTTACAGAGTGTGATTGAAACGCTAGATCCTGAGCTTTACGCAGCACTTCCTTGAGCAATTTCTGTGCGAACCCAGCAGGCACACAGCAAAACGGCGATCCAAAGATCGCCGTTTTCGTTTACTGCCCAAACTGCTTGCCCAACCCCGGTGGCACGCCGTGGATGTTGGTGTCTTCCCACGGGCCATTGGGGCTGACCGAGCGGCTCCAGCCGTTGTTCCAGCGGTAGTAGGTGCGCTGGCGGTAGAAGGTGTTGGTCTGGTCGTCGAGGACGTAGACGCCGAGTTTCTGGTCCCAGTGGCTGTGGCCGCCCGGTGGTGGGGCGAAGCTGGCTGAGGTGCGCGGGACGGGTTTTGCCGGTTTCGCCGGGATGCTTTTGCCCGGGGTTGGCGAGGTCGACGGCGTCGGGCTCGGTTGTGACGGCGGAATCGGCGGCAGGTTGGTCGTCGGTTCCGGTCGTTGCACCGCACATGCACTCAAGCCCAGGGCCAGTGTGAGGACTGTGATTCGGGCGATGGTGTGCATGGCGGTGCTTTCCTGTTGTGTCCGGTTATTTGTCCGGGCTGTCGATGGTCAGTTTTTGTAGCGCAGTGGTGCTGCTGGCCAGAGGGCCGCTGCGACCGACCCACTCGCCGGCAGTCGGTTGGCCGGCGCGGGAGATGCGCGCAACCAGTTGGACTTCAGGGAAGTTCGACAGTTTCAACTGCGGCATCATTGCGTCGGCATCGCCCAGTTCGACGGTCACCGGTAGATCGGCCACGGTTAGACGCTTGGCGGCCAGCGGTGCCGGCGGGCCAGAGGTGGCGCGGGCGAAGATAAACACGCTGTCGCCCGGTTGCACTTTGCTTCTGAGTTCGCTGGCCAGATTGACGCTGACTTTCAACAGCGCGGCTTTCGCGGCTACGGGCGCCTGAGCAACCTTGCCACCGCTGGCTTCCAGACGCTCGGCGGCGCGTTTGATCCCGCCTTGCAGCGCGGCGCGGGAGTTGTCGTCCGGCGGCAATTGCGCCAGCAAGCGGTTCCAGTAATCGATGGCTTCCTGATAACGCTCGCCTTCGAACGCAGCGATGCCGAGCAGACCAAGGCTGGTGACCTCTTTCGGATCGGCCTTCAGCGCCTCGTCAGTCAGGGCCTGAATCTTCGCCGACCACTTTTTGCCATCAGCAAAATACTGCGCCTGCGCCCACTGGCCGAGCAGTTCCGGTTGACGACCGGCCAGATTCGCGGCGCGTTCAAACATCTTCGCTGCGTCCGCCGGACGCTCCTGAGCCATGTAAGTACGACCGAGGAAATACAGGCCTTCCGCAGAGTCCGGTTGCGCCGCGACAGCACGTTCCAGACGCTGGGTCATCTCTTCCATGGACTGCGGTGCCTGGGCGAATTCGCGGGTCAGTTCGACTTTGTCGGCAGCGCCGAAATGCAGATAGAGACCCAGGCCCAACACCGGAACCAGCACAGCCGCCAACAACGGCAAGGGTTTACCCAGCTTGGACACACGCGGTGCGGCAACGCCTTCGGTATCCGCCAGCAACTCACGCGCCGCCTCGGCACGGCCGCTGTCCATTTGTGCCGCGTCGAGTACACCTTCAGCCTGTTGCGATTGCAACTCGGCGACACGCTCCTGATACAGCGCGACGTTCAGGGCAGTGCGATCCTCTTCACGCTGGGCGCGACGCTCACGCAAAACCGGGATCAGCAGAAAACTCAGGGCGACCAGAAGCAACAGCCCTGCGGCAAGCCAGAAATCAATCATTCTTGGTTTTTATCCAACAGTTGGTCGAGGCGCTGACGCTCTTCGCTGGACAGCGCTTGCGGGGTTTCGGCGCGCTGGCCGCGACGACGACGGACAATCACCGCGATCACCACCAAACCACCGAGCAACAGCCCGGCCGGGCCGAACCACAGCAGTGCGGTCTTGGCGTTGAGCGCCGGTTTGTAGCGGACGAAATCACCGTAGCGATCAACCATGAAGTCGATGATCTGCTGGTTGTCCTTGCCCTCGCCGAGCATGCGGAAAATCTCTTTACGCAGGTCCGCGGCAATCGGCGCGTTGGAGTCGGCGATGTCCTGGTTCTGGCACTTGGGGCAGCGCAGTTCCTTGGTCAGTTCACGGAAACGCTCGCGATCACCTTCTTTGGCGAACTCATACGTATCGATCGCGGCATGGGCGACGCCGGCCAGACTCAAGCCCAAAACCACGGCAGCCAGAAAGCGCTTCATGGCTTGGCCTCGTCGACCAGCGCCTGATACTTGGCGGCGAGTTTTTCGCGCCAGACCTGCTCGTCGATCACGCCAACGTACTTGTCACGAATGATGCCCTTGGCGTCGATGAAGAAGGTTTCCGGTGCACCGTACACACCCAGATTGAGGCCCAGCGAGCCCTCTTCGTCGCGGATATCCAGCGCATACGGATTGTGGAACTCGGCCAGCCACTTCAAGGCATCGGCGTTGGTGTCTTTGTAGTTGATGCCGTAGATCACCACGCCACGCTCGGCGAGTTTGTTCAGCACCGGATGCTCGACCCGGCAGGAAATGCACCAGGTGCCCCAGACATTGACCAGCGCCGGTTTGCCGAGAATGTCAGCCTTGGTCAGGGTCTTGTCGCCCTGCACTGCCGGCAACGAAAACTCCGGGAACGGCTTGTTGATCATCGCCGACGGCAGTTCCGCCGGATCGAGGTACAGACCGCGATAAAGAAATACCGCCACCAGCAGGAAAATCGCCAGTGGCACCAGCATCAACCAACGTCTCATGCAGCCGCTCCCGTCATGCCCAGTGCTTCACGCACCTTGGCTTTCACCTTGACCCGATAACGTCGATCCAGCGCCGCCAGCAAACCACCCAAACCTGTGAGCAAACCGCCGAACCAGATCCAGCGCACAAACGGTTTGACGTGCACGCGCACCGCCCATGCGCCATTGTCCAGCGGCTCGCCGAGGGCAACGTAGAGGTCGCGAGTGAAACCAGCGTCGATCCCGGCTTCGGTCATCATCGAACTCTGCACGGTATACAGGCGTTTTTCCGGGTGCAGCACGCTGATTTCCTTGCCGTCGCGGATCACCCGAATGGTGCCCTTGTCGGAGGTGAAGTTCGGCCCTTCGAAGTGCTTGGCGCCTTCGAAGATGAAGTGATAACCGGCCAGGTCCATCGACTCGCCCGGCGCCAGACGCAGATCGCGCTCGGCACTGTTCTGGCTCGACAACACCACGCCCAACGCACACACGGCGATGCCCAGGTGCGCGATCTGCATGCCCCAATAGCTGCGAGTCAGCGTCGGCAGACCTTTGATCAAACCTTTGTGGCGAGTCTTGTCGACGATGTCGCGCACGCCCGCGAGCAACACCCACGCGGCCAGCAGGAAGGTCGCGATCACTGCCCAGTTGAAATCGCCGTAAGCGACACCAGCCACCACGGCCAGCGCGACGCTGCCGAGCAATACCGGGGTCAGCATGCCGGCCAGCCATTTCACCGGCGTGTCTTTCCAGCGCACGATCACGCCGATCGCCATCACCACCATCAGCAATCCCATCAACGGGATGAACAGCGCGTTGAAGTACGGCGGGCCAACCGACATCTTGGCGCCGCTCAGGGCATCGAGAATCAGCGGGTACAGCGTGCCGAGCAGGATCATCGATGCAGCAACGACCAGTACCAGGTTGTTACCCAGCAGCAGGGTTTCCCGCGACCACAGGTTGAAACCGACCTGACTCTTGACTACTGGTGCGCGCAGGGCGAACAGCGTCAGCGAGCCGCCGACCACAAACAACAGGAAGATCAGGATGAACACGCCGCGCTCCGGGTCAGAGGCAAACGCATGCACCGAGGTCAGCACGCCGGAACGCACGAGGAAGGTGCCGAGCAGGCTCAGCGAGAACGCGGCAATCGCCAGCAACACCGTCCAGCTCTTGAACACGCCACGTTTTTCCGTGACCGCCAGCGAGTGAATCAGCGCGGTGCCGACCAGCCAAGGCATGAACGAGGCGTTCTCCACCGGGTCCCAGAACCACCAACCGCCCCAGCCGAGTTCGTAATAGGCCCACCACGAACCGAGGGTAATGCCGATGCCGAGGAAGGCCCAGGCGACGATGGTCCATGGACGCGACCAGCGTGCCCACGCCGCATCAAGGCGACCGCCCATCAATGCCGCGATGGCAAAAGCGAACGCCACCGAAAAGCCGACATAACCCATGTACAACATCGGCGGATGCACGATCAGGCCGATGTCTTGCAACAACGGATTCAAGTCGGCGCCATTGCTGGGCATTTGCGGCAGGATGCGTTTGAACGGGTTGGACGTCAGGATCAGAAACAGCAGGAAACCGGTGCTGATCATGCCCATCACCGCCAGTACACGAGCGAGCATGACTTGCGGCAACTGCCGCGAGAACACCGACACGGCAAAGGTCCAGCCACCGAGAATCAGTGCCCACAGCAGCAACGAACCTTCGTGGGCGCCCCACACCGCGCTGAATTTGTAATACCACGGCAACGCGGTATTGGAGTTGTTCGCCACATACGCGACGGAGAAGTCATCGGTCATGAACGCGTAGGTCAGAATGCCGAACGCGAACAGCAGAAAAGCAAACTGGCCCCACGCCGCCGGCTGGGCCAGGCTCATCCAGAAACGGTCGCCACGCCAAGCACCGACCAATGGCACCACGGCCTGCACCAGGGCAAAACACAGGGCCAGAATCATCGCCAGATGGCCGAGCTCAGGAATAAAAATCGTCGACGTCATCGATCAACCCTCCTTCGCAGGCGTTGGTGCCGATTGACCACTGTCTTTCAAGGCTTTGGTCACTTCCGGTGGCATGTACTTCTCGTCGTGCTTGGCCAGCACTTCATCGGCCACCACCACGCCATCGGCGTTGAGCTTGCCGAGGGCGACAATGCCCTGCCCTTCACGGAACAAGTCCGGGAGGATGCCGCGATAGGTGATAGTCACGGATTTGTTGAAGTCGGTGACGACGAATTTGACGTCGAGCGAATCCGGCGAGCGTTGCAGCGAACCCTTCTCGACCATGCCGCCAGCACGGATGCGCGTGTCTTGCGGTGCTTCGCCGTTGGCAATCTGGGTCGGGGTGTAGAACAGATTGATGTTCTGCTGCAGGGCGCTGAGCGCCAGGCCGACGGCAGCGCCGACCCCGACCAGAATGGCCAGAATGATGATCAGACGTTTCTTGCGCAGCGGATTCACTTGCCGTTCTCCCGGCGCAGACGACGCGCCTCTTGTTGCAGATAACGCTTGCGGGCCGCGATCGGCGCCACCACGTTGAGGATCAGCACCGCCAGACAGATGCCGTAGGCCGACCAGACATACAGGCCATGATGGCCCATGGCGAGGAAGTCGCCGAATGAAGCAAAACTCATCGAGCGGCCTCCAGACTGTGCTGCACTTCTTCTTTCACCCAACTGGCGCGGGCCTCACGCTTAAGCACTTCAAGACGCATGCGCAGCAACAGCACGGCGCCGAAGAAGCAGTAGAAACCCAGCACCGTCAGCAGCAGTGGCAGCCACATTTCGGCAGGCATTGCCGGTTTTTCAGTCAGGGTGAAGGTCGCGCCCTGGTGCAGGGTGTTCCACCACTCCACCGAGTATTTGATGATCGGGATGTTGATCACGCCGACGATGGCCAATACCGCACAGGCCTTGGCGGCACTGTCACGGTTGCTGATGGCATTGCCCAGCGCGATCACGCCGAAATACAGGAACAGCAGAATCAGCATCGAGGTCAGGCGCGCGTCCCAGACCCACCACGAGCCCCACGTCGGTTTGCCCCAGATCGCCCCGGTGACCAGCGCGACGGCGGTCATCCACGCGCCGATCGGAGCGGCGCATTGCAGGGCGACGTCGGCCAGTTTCATCTTCCACACCAGCCCGACCACGCCGCACACCGCCAGCATCACGTAGATCGACTGAGCGAGCATCGCAGCAGGTACGTGAATGTAGATGATGCGAAAGCTGTTGCCTTGCTGATAATCCGGCGGCGCGAAGGCCAGGCCCCAAACGACGCCGACGCCAATCAACAGCAACGCTGCGATGCTCAGCCATGGCAAGAATTTGCTGCTGATGCCGTAGAACCACTTGGGCGAGCCGAGCTTGTGAAACCAGGTCCAGTTCATACTGTTTCCATCACGGGTGCCGCTCATCGGTGTGAGCAGTCTCAGGGTCTTTGCTGGTTAAATTTTAACCAGACCTCATTATTCGCCGACGCTGATCTTCAGGCCAGCAGCTATTGCAAACGGTGTCAGGGTGATCGCCAGAGCGGTCAGGCTACCAAGCCACAGCAGATACCCGGTCGCCGGCATGCCTTGGAGGGCTGCCTGCAAAGCGCCACTGCCGAGGATCAACACCGGGATGTACAACGGCAGAATCAGCAGCGCCAGCAACAGGCCGCCACGTTTCAAACCGACCGTCAGTGCCGCGCCCACCGCGCCGAGCAAGCTCAGCACCGGTGTTCCCAGCAGCAACGAAAACAGCAAAACCGGCAGGCAGGCGGCAGGTAAACCGAGCATCAACGCCAGCAACGGTGAGAGCAAAACCAGCGCAAGACCGGAGAAAAGCCAGTGTGCCAGCACCTTGGCCAAGACCAGAAGTGGCAACGGGTGCGACGAAAGGACCCACTGTTCCAGGGATCCGTCTTCGAAATCACTGCGGAACAGCCCGTCCAGTGAGAGCAGGACCGACAACAGCGCCGCCACCCAGACTAACCCGGGGGACAGGTTTTGCAACACTTGAGTTTCCGGGCCGACGGCCAGCGGGAACAACGCGATGACGATGGCGAAGAAAATCAGCGGATTGGCCAGTTCCGCCGGGCGGCGAAACAGCAGTCGGGATTCACGGGCAACCAGCAGGCCAAACACACTCATACTGCCCAGTTCCCCAGATCGATATCGCGATAACCGGCCGGCATCCGGCTCAGCGTGTGATGCGTGGTCAACACCACCAGGCCACCGCGTTCGCAGTGTCCGGCCAGATGCTCTTCGAGCTGCGCCACGCCCTGTTTGTCGAGGGCGGTGAACGGTTCATCGAGAATCCACAGCGGCGGGCTGTCCAGATACAAACGCGCCAGCGCCACACGGCGTTGCTGACCGGCGGACAGGCTGTGGCAGGGAACATCTTCGAAACCGCGCAATCCTACGGCTGCCAGCGCTTGCCAGATGGCCTCGCGTTCGGCGGGATGATGCAGGGCGCAGAGCCACGACAGGTTCTCTTCCGGGGTCAGTAGATCCTTGATCCCGGCGGCGTGGCCGATCCACAGCAGGTTGCGTGCGAGTTCGCTACGTTGTTCGGTCAGCGGCTGGCCATTGAGCAGGACGTGCCCGGCGGTCGGCTGCATCAGCCCTGAAAGCAGACGCAACAGGCTGGTCTTGCCGCTGCCGTTGGGACCGCTGATCTGCACCATATCGCCACTGGCGAGTCTCAATTCGAGATTTTCGAAGAGCAGCCGCAGATCACGTTCACACGCGAGGGCAACGGTTTGCAGGACAGGACTGGTCAAGGGATCACGGGCCTTATACGGTTCAAGTCGGCTCTGGCGCGGCCGTTAAAGAGATGCAGCATAGATGCATTGACGGCTCGATCTAGAGAGCTGGGTCAAACAATTGCTATGTTTTTTATTCGAAGCGCAAGACGGGCGGCATTATACATGTCGTGCCTTACTCTCAAGAGTGCATTTTCCTCAGGTTGTGTCCGCGTATGACAGGCGAAATAAACATCCTCCCGCTCCCGCCCACCCCCCCGGCGACCGTTCGCCCGCAGGTCGGTGAGCTGCTCAAGCTGCTGACCCCGGTCGAAGGCCTGATCGGCGCCGGGCAGAGCGCCAAGGCCGAGGTGTTGTCGCTCAAGCAGGCGGATCAGACTTTTCAGTTATTGCTCAAGGTGACCGTCGACGGCGGCCGCCAGACCACCGTGCAAGCGACCAGCAATCTGCCGCTACCCCAAGGCACCAGTCTGGCGATCACTCAGCCCTCGGCGGGCAATCTGGCGATTACTGTGCAACAAGCCATTGCCAACAGCGTCGCCACCCTCACCCGCATCGACACCGCACAATTGCCGGTCGGCACCCTGCTGCAAGGCAAGGTGCTGACCTCGCAGGCGCTGCCGCAGACGCCGGGGCAGGCAGCGGTGTTCCGCTCGCTGGTCAGTTTGCTCAACACCGCGCAGAGCGGCAGCACACTGACCATCGACAGCCCGCAGCCGCTGCGCATCGGCACTTTGCTGTCGGCCTTGGTCGAAGACGCACAAACCCTGAAATTCCTGCCGATGAGCAGTCGCCAGGAACAACTGGCCGTGAGTCAGCAACTGCTCGGCCAGCAAAGTCGTCAGGCGTCACTGAGCGGGTTGTTGAACGCGCTGCAAAACCTGCCACCCGCCACCGACCAAACCTCTGCGGATCTACGCGCGGTGGTCGACAAGCTCCTTGCCAGCCTCCCGGACGTGCAACAACTGAGCACCGCCAAAGGCGTGGCCCTTGCCCTGGCCAACAGCGGCGTGTTCCTCGAAGGCAAACTGCTGACCGGGCAGAACCCGACGCTGGCACCGGACATGAAAGCCGATCTGCTCAAGCTGATCGCACAACTGACCCCCGGTTTGCCGAGCAGCACCAGTTTCAACGCAATCATCGCCGCCAACACCCTGGCGCAAGCGCTGCCGAGTTTCGTCCGTAACGCCCTCGGCATGCTCGGCCAGGTCAGCGCCAAACCTGTACCGAGCAGCTTCCCGCTGCCCGACCGCCTGCTGCAAAGTCTGGACGGCGAAGGCGATCTGGAACAGTTGTTGCGCCTCGCTGCTGCCGCTGTTTCGCGCCTGCAAAGCCATCAACTGTCGAGCCTGGAGCAGACCGGCGTCACCGACGATGGGCGCCTGCTCAGCACCTGGCAACTGGAAATCCCCATGCGCAATCTGCAGGACATCGTGCCGTTGCAGGTCAAGTTTCAGCGTGAACAAGCGCCGGAGCGAGAACCGCAACCCAACGAACGCCGCGACGAGCGCGAGCCCAAGCAGCAACTGTGGCGCGTCGATCTGGCGTTCGACATGGAACCGCTCGGGCCGATGCAGATTCAGGCGCAACTGATCGCCGGCAGCCTGTCCAGCCAACTGTGGGCCGAACGGCCATACACCGCCGAACTCATCGAAAACAACCTGTTTGCCCTGCGCCAGCGCCTGCTCGATCGCGGGCTGAACGTCGGCGACATCGACTGCCACCATGGCACTCCGCCGCAAGGCAACCAAACCCGTCTTGAACATCGCTGGGTCGACGAAACCGCATGAACGACTCCACTGCCCCACGCCAGGCCATCGCCCTCAAATACGACGGCAACCACGCGCCAACCCTCACCGCCAAAGGTGATGACGAACTGGCCGAAGAAATCCTGCGCATTGCTCGCGATTGCGAAGTCCCAATCTACGAGAACGCCGAGTTGGTGCGCTTGCTGGCGCGGATGGAACTGGGCGACAGCATTCCCGAAGAGTTGTACCGCACCATCGCCGAAATCATCGCGTTTGCGTGGAACCTGAAGGGCAAATTCCCCGAGGGGCAGGACCCGAATGCGCCGATGGTCGAGAAGGATGTTACCGAGCGTGGGGATGATTATTAAGCCCTGAAAGCAAAAGATCGCAGCCTTCGGCAGCGCCTACAGGGGAAACGCTAATCCTGATGTAGGAGCTGCCGAAGGCTACGATCTTTTGATTTTGCTTGCCGCTTGAATCTTCTAGCGACGCGATCGCCCCGGCTCTGACTCGAAGCCCCACCCAGTTATACCGTTCATCGCAACTGTCAGATCTGACAGTTGCGCGAAAAGTCGCGGTTGTCGCCTGATGAAGTGACAGCTCCGATGGAATAGTTCTCGGCGCTGCCCTGACAGGAGCACTCCGATGACTTTGCCCCCCGAGACCGATGAGAACTCCACGGACAGCAATACGCTGGCCCTAGGAGCACCAGATATTCCCGCATGGATTTCACCGATTGGTGGTAATGAGGGTTACCACGGCGGCATTGGCGCCGCCCCCCTTAATGCCGATCTGCTCGTCAGCGTTGATCCGTGGCTCGATAACGCAATAGGCCAAAGGTGCCAGCTCTTCTGGGGCGACGACGTAACTCCCGTACTGACGGAAATCCTCGACACCTCCGAAAAACTTACAGCCCCCGTTTTTTTCCATGTACCGGCGGGCCAGATACTGGATGGAAGGGCGTTTCCGGTTTTTTATCGTATTATCCGTTCCAGCCACAACGAAGCCGACTCGTTCAAGCTCAACATTCTGATCAAGCGAACACTTCCGGGTGGTGTGCTCGATAAACCCGAACCACAAGGTCATCCCCGCCTGTTGTATAGCTTCATTCCCGATATCGGGAAGGGTGTCGATGCCGCAATGGCAAAAAACGGCATTGTCATGCTTATCGAACCTTATCCGAACATCACGCCATTCGACCGCATAATGGCGCGATGGGGCAATGAAGAACAGGTGATGTTTTATCCCGTCACTCCTGAGCAAATAAGTGACCCGAAAAACCATCCGATTTTAATCTTGTTCGATGAGAAGCTGATCAAGCGTGCGGGGGATGGTAAGCACTCAATTACCTTCCAGGTGATTGATCGCTGTGGCAACCGTCCACATGCCTTTGCCCCTTGGGCCATTCCCACTGAAGTCAGCGTAAACGTGAATCGCATACCTGCACCCACGGTTACAGGCGAACAAGGAGATGTACTGGATCCTGCTTACCTTTCCAGCATTCAGGTTGTTGCCTCAGGTGCCGGTCTATTGGCCGACGACAGCGTCCGCGTTCATTGGCAGGGGCGAATAGAGCGCGAGACTACGCCCAAGACCTATTCAGGAAACGGAGCACTAGAGTTCCCTATACCGTTGGCTTGGGCCAACGAAAGCGACCAAAGCGCGGTCAATGTCACCTTGCGCGTGGCTCGTGGAAGTGCATCGCCCGAGTCCGAGGCTAAATCCTTCACAGTCAAAACCACAATCATCTTGAAGCCCGCCAAAGTCCTGGAAGCCTATGGCGCGCAAGGTGATCGCCTGAAAATGTCCGACATCTACACTGCCAGGCACATAACAGTTCAGATTGAACAATATGTAGGAATGGCGATTGGGCAGACCATTCGTGTCCGTTACGCGTCCGCGCGCCATGTCTACGACAGTGCAATCACACCGGTGACGGCCGTTGGCGCAATGAACCTGAACGTTCCACGCATGGAAGTTGTGGATTCCATAGGCAGTACCGTTCCCGTCAGTTTCACGGTACGTACCTACCCGAACGGCCCATTGCACCGATCCGATCCGCTCAGCCTGGCGGTAGACGCCCAGGAATTCGTGCTGCCCCCTCCAAGGCTTACCCCCGACCAAACCACAGTGACGGTGCGATATCCGGCAATGACCAACGGATATCAGGCACGCGTCCGTTTCGGCGGAATCATCACCCGCCGGACGCAATGGCAGGATATGAAAACAGGGGTCACTGCAGAGTTTTCAATCCCCGCGGACTGGGTATCAGAAAACAAAGGAAAAACCGTATTGATCAACTACAGCGTGAATCAGATCGGTATCGATGAGCAAAGCCAGTTCTCTCAGGTATTGAGAGTAGAGCTGTAAGCAGTGCAGGCAATCCGCCGCGCACTTGATGTCCCCCAAAAGGAGTTAAAGAGATGAGTACTGAACTCAATGCATTGGACCTTACTGCCCCCAAAGTTCTGGAGGCCTACGGTGCTGACGGTAAACGTCTGAACTTCAACGACGTTTATAACAGCACACATGTCAATGTGCAGGTGCCACACTACGTCGGCATGCTCGGCGGGCAAACCGTGAGGGTACGCTGGACAAATGGCCGTTATAAATATGACACCGAGACACTGACCGTAGGCATCCCCGGAAAGCTGAACTTTAGAATTCCTCGCCTGGAAGTTATCGATTCCATTGACAGCCTTGTCACTGTCAACTATAGCGTCCGCCCGACCCCTGGCGCGCCGCTGCTCATTTCCAAATCACTCTCATTGAGTATCGACCCACAACTATTTGATCTCAGTCAGCCGCGACTTTCCGCAGACAGAAAAAATGTAACCGTCAAGTTCTTGAACATGACTTCCGGTTATACCGTAAGAGTAAGGTGGCATGGCGTGGTGGTCCGGGATACCGAGAGCCAGCCGATTCAAAACAGTTCGTCGATGACCTTTAACATTCCGGCACACTGGGTAACAGAAAATGCGGGCAAGGTCGTGCCGATAAACTACAGCGTTCACCGCTCAGGCTCTAACGATAATCTAATGTTTTCTCGTGTATTGCGCGTCACGCTTTGAATCCCCCCGAAAAAAAAGGCATAAAGTGCAGATAATCCACACCTTATGCCTTTCAACCTCAATCGCGACGAGCGCGCTTAACGTCCTTTCACCGCTGTGGCCTGATCTGCTTCATGAAAACTGAACGCGGCCGCTGCCCCGGGTGCAAGATCCACTCTGATAACAGGCAACACATCACCGGTCATGTTGAAATAGTCCTGCTGGATGTACTTGGCCCCCGTCACCCCTGAACCACCGTCTTGGCGTTGAAGATAGAAAAACGCGTAAAGCGGTAGTTGCTTCGGAATATCCTGGGGCCAAAGAGACATGATTATCTCGTTGTGCTGTGGGCGCTCACCCGCAGGCGGCTCAAAATGAGCTCGCGCTTCAAGGCTGATGGCAAACTGTTCAACACTAGAAGTGAATCCACATTGATGTTTATTTCTGTTTGAAAAAGATCCGGAACCCGCCACTGATCGATAATGTGTTTTCCACTTCTCTAGAGTGGTGACACCTTCTTCGGGGCAGGAACGACTGTTGGCGGGATAGGAACTGTGCGCTCCACAACCACCAACGCCTGCGCGGTACCAACTCGCGGCATCCGTAGGAAACGAGCACAGTAGGCTGATCGGATAGGTGCCCAGCCGCTCTGCAGTGGCGAAGTCCTTGAAAATAAAACCGTGAAGATCTCCCCACGCCAGTTTTGTGATGCCTAAATCCTTACGCAGGTAAGAAAAAGGAACCCCTTTCTTGTTGATTGCCGTAGGGCTTGGATTCCAGGAATGGTAAGACGGCTTGGCCCCAGTGGTACGCACTATCACACCACTGCAATAATACGCAGGCTTTGCGCTACAGTTATTTGAAACATTGTTGTATCGGCTGTTCAGCCTTTCCGCGACCAACTGACCGAATCGTTGATCTTTCGCATCAAAACTGAATATCTGCTTGTTGGCTGCGGCCATATTGATTTTCACAATAGGGACGTACAAAGACGTCTCAAGATAATACTCACGTTGAAATTTCTGCGCGTCCGCCAATTTAGCCGGTGATGAAGCCTCGTAAAACACGGCCTCGACTGGAAGTTTCTCAGGCTTGCTTTCATCCCAGGTTTCAACCAGGACCTCAGTGGGCTTGGCCGTCCACGTTGCATCCATGAGCTTGTGTGCTTCCAGACTAGCCTTGAATTGCGCAGCGACAACCGTACTTAACGAACATTGGTTCTTTGGCAAAGAATCATGTTCCTTGAAATTTTTCAACCATGCCGCAGCCGTAGTGGGAGAGCCCCATAACTTTGCACAATTGGCAAGATCAGGATCCGCTTGTGCCACTTTCGGTGCAAATCCACAACCGTGGTCTGCCCGTTCATTGAGTGATTCGGTCGGAAAAGGGAAAATACAACGCAGACTCACGGCCTTACCCACCGCCAATGCTGAAGTCTGGTCCTTCAAGATAAAGCCGCTTTTTCTGTTTCCGTTAAGTGCAGTACTACCGACATCCGAGCGGATATAAGTGAATGCAACGGATCCAAGCTTTGTCGCCTGTGAACCATAATCCCAGAATTTGAAAAATGTGCTGTAGTCTACCGCCCGCAAAAGAACACCGGAACAATAATAGGCAGGAGTGCCATTTGAACACTGCGCAACATTGTTTTGATATTTTGCATTCAAGTCTGCCACTAACGCCGGACCAGACATGGCATTAACAGCAGCGGAAAAAACTAAAGTCAAGAACAGTAAGAGTTTCATATTCACACCCTGATGAAGTTGATTTCATCTTGAGTATGTTGAGCATCGAAGATTGTTATCTACTGTCAGATCTGACAGTCCCGACAGGCGGTACTTTATGCATAAATGAAAAGATCGCAGCCTTCGACCGCTCCTACATCAGGATTAGCGTTTCCCCTGTAGGCGCTGCCGAACGCTGCGATCTTTTGATATTGCTTGCCGCTATAAGCTCGAAGCTCTTAGCTGCCCTTATGTAACTTGCGCATCAACTCCGCCTCAGCCTGGGTCAACCCACACGACTGAGTCAGTTCATCCACGCTTGCGCCCATGCCCACCAGTTTCGCCGCCTGGGCGAATGACAGGCTCGACGGGTCGCGTTGTTCAAGCGCGACAATCTTGTCCGGCAACGGATTCACCACCGCGCGCAACTCGTGCAGGGCGTCGCCCATGCGCACGTTGCCGTTCTGGTAGTCGTCGACACGCTTGGCCAAGTCTTTGATGCGCTGGTCACGCAACGCATCGCCCTGAGCCTGTTGCGCAGCGATCACCCGCTGCGCCTTGATGTACGACACAAACATTGCCAGTGTGCCTGCCCAGAAGAGGAACAGGACAATGACCGCGACCTCGAGAATCAATCAGATGCTCTCCAGTTCCGACCATTCTTCTTCGCTCATCATCTTGTCCAGCTCGACCAGGATCAGCAACTCGTTGTTCTTGTTGCACACGCCCTGGATGAACTTGGCCGACTCTTCGTTGCCAACGTTCGGCGCCGTCTCGATTTCCGACTGACGCAGATAAACCACTTCGGCCACGCTGTCGACCATGATGCCGACGACTTGCTTGTCGGCTTCGATGATGACGATACGGGTGTTGTCGCTGATCTCACCGGTGCTCAGGCCGAAGCGCTGACGGGTGTCGATCACGGTGACCACGTTACCGCGCAGGTTGATGATACCCAGCACGTAGCTTGGCGCGCCCGGCACCGGAGCGATCTCGGTGTAGCGCAGCACTTCCTGAACGCGCATTACGTTGATGCCGTAAGTCTCGTTGTCCAGTTTGAAGGTCACCCATTGCAGGATCGGATCTTCAGAACCTTTTGCATTCGTCGCCTGACTACTCATACCCTGACCCCTCGAAAAAACCGCTCTGAGCGGTGTGTGTTCTGTGTGGCGGCATTCAACAATGCCGTCGCCTGATTGTTATGTCGGCTGCTATGTCGGTTTATGTAGCGGCTTGTGGCCGCCGAGGTGCTTTGCCCCACCGCTGGCGATCAACTCGGCCAGTGCGGAAACGTCAAGCAATGCACACATGTGCTCAATCACGGTGCCGGCGAGCCATGGCCGCTGACCCCGGTGACTTCTCCATTTGATTTCATTCGGGTCCAGACGCAACGAGCGGCTGACCTGATGCACCGCCAGCCCCCACTCGTAACCTTGTACCGAAATCACGTACTGCAGGCCCTGACGGAAGTCATCGCGGTAGCGATCCGGCATGACCCAGCGCGCGGTGTCCAACACTTTCAAATTACCGGCCTGGCTCGGCAGGATGCCGAGGAACCATTCCGGCTGACCGAACAGCGGCGTCAGCTCGTGGCCGGCCAGCGAGTAGATCGAGCCGAGGCACACCAGCGGCACCGCGAGGGTCAGCCCGGCGACGTCGAACAGCAGGCATTCGAACGCTTCCGAGGCCCAGGCCGGGCGACCATCGGTTTCCACCGGTGGCGGCGTATTGCTCGGCGGCAGATGTACCTCCACCAGCGGCGGGACCAGCGTCTGTTCGACAGGCGCGGGTGCAACCGGAGCTGGGGCCGGTTCGACCACTACCGGTTCCGGCGCGGTTTTCAGCAATTGGGTTTGCAGCAGCGGTGCCAATGTCGAGACCGGCGCGCGAACCGGCTCGGCTTCTTCAATCAATGTAACCGATGCCTTGGCGACCGGTGCGGCGGCAGGCGCAACAACCGGTGCGACAGGTTTGGCAGCCTTCTGCGCGTCACGCGCCTGCTCTTCCAGCACTGCGGCCTGAAACTCGTCCAGCGCCTCGGTACTTTCTTCGACAACTTCGACTGGCGTCGGCAACGCGTCAGGAATTTCCTGGAGCAAACTGTCCAGATACGACTGCAAGGCCAACTGCGGCTTCGACGTCAACTTCAAAGGCCGGTTCATGCACAGTCCCCTGTAGGAGCTGCCGCAGGCTGCGATCTTTTGATCTTTTCAGGAGCGCCACTAAGCAAGATCAAAAGATCGCAGCCTGCGGCAGCTCCTACAAGGTTCAACGTCATTCAAGCCACCTGCGGAACAAGTTGTTGCGCCAACAGATGCTTGAGCAGCGCGCGATACGCCAGCACGCCACGGCTCTTGCCGTCGAATTGCGAAGGCGTGACACCGGCACGGCTGGCGTCGCGCAGACGGGTGTCGACCGGGATGTAACCCTGCCAGATCTCGTCGGGGAATTTGTCGCGCAGCACGCGCAAGGTATGCATCGATGCCTGGGTACGACGATCAAACAGGGTCGGCACGATGCTGAACGGCAGCGCCTGTTTGCGCGAGCGGTTGATCATCGCCAGGGTGTTGACCATGCGTTCCAGGCCTTTGACGGCCAGGTGTTCGGTCTGCACCGGGATCACCAGTTGCTGGCTCGCCGCGAGGGCGTTGACCATCAGCACGCCGAGCAACGGCGGGCTGTCGATGACGGCGTAATCAAAGTCCTGCCACAGCTGCGCCAGACTCTTGGCGATCACCAGACCCAAGCCACTCTGTCCCGGCGACTGCCGCTCAAGGGTTGCCAACGCGGTGCTCGATGGCAGCAGGGAAATGCGTTCGTCGCTGGTCGACAACAGCAACTGCCCCGGCAGGCCTTGCGGCACGCTGCCCTTGTGCAGAAACAGGTCGTAATTGCTGTGTTCCAGGCTGTCGGGGTCATAGCCGAAATAGCTGGTCATCGAGCCGTGCGGGTCGAGATCGACCACAACCACGCGCTTGCCCGCCTCCGCCAGCAATCCGGCTAAAGCGATGGAAGATGTGGTTTTACCGACACCACCCTTTTGATTGGCGACTGCCCAGACTCTCATTCGGTTCGTTCCTCCCGGCCGATATGCTCGACCGAGACATAGCTCAGCGTGTTAATGCGGGTGACGGAGAATTGACGGCACTCTCGCGTCCCGGCGTCTTGACCGGGGTCGGTGCAGTTTGTGTGCCAGCACGCTTCAACGCAGCATCCGGTTGCGCATGAGCGGTTCCAGTGCCGGTCAGGCTGCGGCGCACATCAAGGTTTCGCGACACCACCAGTACGACGCGACGGTTCTTCGCGCGGCCTTCAGCGGTGGCGTTGTTGGCCACCGGCTGGAACTCACCGTAACCGACCGAGGCCAGGCGACCAGGGTTGACGCCCTGCATTGCCAGCATGCGCACGATGCTCGCCGAGCGCGCCGAGGACAGCTCCCAGTTGGTCGGGTACTGCGCGGTGCGGATCGGTTGATCGTCGGTGAAACCTTCGACATGGATCGGGTTATCGAACGGTTTCAGAATCGCTGCAACCTTGTCGATGATGTTGAAGGCGATGTCACTCGGCATGGCGTCGCCGCTGCCGAACAACAGGCTGGAGTTGAGTTCGATCTCGACCCACAACTCGTTGCCGCGCACGGTCATCTGATTGGAGCTGATCAAATCGCCGAACGCGGCGCTGATGTCATCGGCGATGCTTTTCAGCGGATCGCTGGCACCGGCAATACCGGCGTCAACCTGCTCAGCGTCCTTGACCAGCGGCTTGGCCGGGGTCACGGTCTTCGGTCGTTCATCGCCAATCGGGATCGGTTTGAGCGAGCGGTCGGAGTCGGTGAAGACGCCGATCAGCGCTTCGGAAATGACTTTGTACTTGCCTTCGTTGATCGACGAAATCGAGTACATGACCACGAAGAACGCGAACAGCAGCGTGATGAAGTCAGCGTAGGAAACCAGCCAGCGTTCGTGGTTTACATGCTCTTCCTGGTGGCGACGACGTGCCATGAGGTTATTCCCTTAATCCATGAAGCCTTGCAGCTTCAACTCAATGGAGCGAGGGTTTTCACCTTCGGCGATCGACAAGATCCCTTCCAGCAACATTTCGCGATAACGCGACTGCCGCAACGCGATTGACTTCAGCTTGGCCGCCACTGGCAGCAACACCAGGTTGGCACTGGCCACGCCGTAAATGGTCGCGACGAAGGCCACGGCAATGCCGCTGCCCAATTGCGTCGGATCGGCGAGATTGCCCATCACGTGGATCAGGCCCATCACCGCACCGATGATGCCGATGGTTGGCGCGTAGCCGCCCATGCTTTCAAAGACTTTCGCCGCTTCGATGTCGCGGGCTTCCTGGGTGTAGAAGTCCACTTCGAGGATGCTGCGGATCGCTTCCGGCTCGGCGCCATCGACCAGCAGTTGCAGGCCTTTGCGCGAGTAGTTGTCAGGTTCGGCATCAGCCACGCCTTCCAGACCCAGCAGGCCTTCCTTGCGCGCGGTGAGGCTCCAGTTGACGACGCGATCGATACCACCGGCCAGATCGACCCGTGGCGGAAACAGGATCCACGCCAGAATCTGCATGGCGCGTTTGAACGCGCTCATCGGCGATTGCAGCAGTGCGGCACCGATGGTGCCGCCCAGTACGATCAATGCCGCCGGGCCGTTGGCCAGCGCACCGAGGTGACCACCTTCAAGGTAGTTACCACCGATGATGGCGACGAACGCCATGATGATCCCGATAAGGCTTAAAACATCCATCAGAGACACGCCTCGACAATGTGCTTGCCGATGTCGTCGAGGCTGTACACCGCGTCGGCGAGGTCGGCTTTAACGATGGCCATCGGCATGCCGTAGATCACGCAGCTTGCCTCATCCTGTGCCCACACCGCGCTGCCGCCCTGCTTGAGCAGACGCGCGCCTTCACGGCCGTCGGCGCCCATGCCGGTCAACACCACCGCCAGAACTTTGTCGCCGTAGGATTTCGCCGCCGAACCGAAGGTGATGTCCACGCACGGCTTGTAGTTCAGACGTTCGTCGCCCGGGAGGATTTTCACCGCGCCACGGCCGTCGATCATCATTTGCTTGCCACCCGGTGCGAGCAACGCCAGGCCCGGACGCAGGATGTCGCCATCCTCGGCTTCCTTGACGCTGATGCGGCAGAGCTTGTCGAGACGTTCGGCGAAGGCCTTGGTGAACGCTGCCGGCATGTGCTGGATCAGCACGATCGGCGCCGGGAAGTTCGCTGGCAACTGAGTCAGCACGCGTTGCAAGGCAACCGGGCCGCCAGTCGAGGTACCGATGGCAACCAGTTTGTAGGCCTTGCGTTTCGGCGCGGGCGACGAAGCGCTGGCGGCCGGGGCGCGAGTCGGCGCTGGAGCTGGAGCCGGACGCGTTGGTGCACTGGTGCTGTGGCTGCTGAAGCTCGACGCTGCCGGAGCAGGCGTCGGCGCTGGTGCCGCAACCGGCGCAGGCGCGCTGTAAGCACTGAAACGACGATTACTGCGCGAGATGCTATGCACTTTCTCGCACAGCAGTTGCTTGACCTTCTCGGGATTGCGCGAGATGTCTTCGAAATTCTTCGGCAGGAAATCCACCGCGCCGGCGTCCAGCGCATCCAGGGTGACCCGGGCGCCTTCGTGCGTCAGCGAGGAGAACATCAACACCGGGGTCGGGCAGCGCTGCATGATGTGCCGCACCGCCGTGATGCCGTCCATCATCGGCATCTCGTAGTCCATGGTGATCACGTCCGGCTTGAGCGCCAGCGCCTGATCAATCGCCTCTTTACCGTTGGTTGCGGTGCCGACCACCTGGATGCTCGGATCCGCTGAAAGAATTTCCGAGACGCGGCGGCGGAAAAAACCCGAATCGTCCACCACCAGGACTTTGACTGCCATAAACACTCCATTAGGTGCAGCGGGACGTTGTCGCCCCGCCGCCCCGGATTCAAATACGCCGTGCGGCGTAACGCTTGAGCATGCTTGGAACATCGAGAATCAGCGCGATGCGGCCGTCACCGGTAATGGTGGCGCCGGACATGCCCGGAGTGCCCTGCAGCATTTTGCCCAATGGCTTGATGACCACCTCTTCCTGACCGACCAGTTGATCGACGACGAAGCCGATCCGCTGGGTGCCCACCGAAAGGATCACCACGTGGCCTTCACGCTGCTCTTCGTGAGCGGCGGAGCTGACCAGCCAGCGCTTGAGGTAGAACAACGGCAGCGCCTTGTCCCGCACGATCACCACTTCCTGGCCGTCGACGACGTTGGTGGTCGACAGGTCGAGGTGGAAGATTTCGTTGACGTTGACCAACGGGAACGCAAACGCCTGATTGCCGAGCATGACCATCAGGGTTGGCATGATCGCGAGGGTCAGCGGCACCTTGATGACGATCTTCGAGCCCTGGCCCTTGGTCGAGTAAATGTTGATCGAACCGTTGAGCTGGGAAATCTTGGTCTTCACCACGTCCATGCCGACACCGCGGCCGGACACGTCGGAGATCTCGGTCTTGGTCGAGAAACCCGGGGCGAAAATCAGGTTGTAGCACTCGGTATCGCTCAGGCGATCGGCTGCGTCCTTGTCCATCACACCGCGTTTTACCGCGATGGCGCGCAGGACGTTCGGGTCCATGCCTTTGCCGTCATCGGAAATCGACAACAGGATGTGGTCGCCTTCCTGCTCGGCGGCCAGAACAACACGACCGCCACGGGCCTTGCCCGATGCCTCGCGCTCTTCCGGCGACTCGATGCCGTGGTCAACAGCGTTGCGCACCAAGTGGACCAGCGGGTCGGCCAGGGCCTCGACAAGGTTTTTGTCGAGGTCGGTTTCTTCGCCCACCAGTTCCAGGTTGATCTCTTTCTTGAGCTGACGCGCGAGGTCGCGAACCAGACGCGGGAAGCGCCCGAAGACCTTCTTGATCGGCTGCATCCGCGTCTTCATCACCGCGGTCTGCAAGTCAGCCGTGACCACGTCGAGGTTCGACACGGCCTTGGACATGGCTTCGTCGCCGCTGTTGAGGCCCAGGCGCACCAGACGGTTACGCACCAGCACCAACTCGCCGACCATGTTCATGATTTCGTCGAGACGCGCGGTGTCAACCCGCACGGTGGTCTCGGCTTCGCTAGCCGGTTTTTCCGGTGGCGGCGCAGCGGCGGCACGGGCCGGAGCCGGTGCAGCAGCGGCAGCCGGTTTCGGCGCTTCGGCTTTCGGCTCAGGCTTGGGAGCTGCCTTTGGCGCAGCAGCCGGAGCGGCCGCAGCCTTGGCGGCAGGCGCAGCCACCGTGGAAGCAGCGCCGGCAGTCGCGGCGCCAACGTCAGTGAACTTGCCTTTGCCGTGCAATTCGTCGAGCAGCGATTCGAACTCGTGATCGCTGATCAGATCGCTGCCGGCTGCGGCGGCTGCCGGCGCGGCTGGCGCAGCCGGTGCCGAGGCGATCGCCGATTCCAGTGCTTCAACGGCAAAGTTGCCCTTGCCATGCAGTTGATCGAGCAGGGCTTCGAATTCGTCGTCGGTGATATCCGAGCTGTCGCCCGCCGCCGGGGCTACCGCAGCCGCTGCGGTCGGAGCCACGGCATCCGCCGCGAACTGGCCTTTGCCATGCAACTGATCGAGCAAAGACTCGAACTCGGCGTCAGTGATTTCGTCGCTCGCGGCTTCAGCGGCCGTTTGCGCAGGTGCAACAGCGGCCGGGGCTTCAGCTTCAGCCTTGACGGCGTTCAGCGAGTCCAGCAGTTGTTCAAATTCGTTATCGGTGATGTCGCCAGACGCGTCGCCTTCGACGACCAGTTCTTCGATCATCTCGGCCACCGGCGATGCCGGGGCGGCATCCGCCGATTGCGGTTCGGCCAGACGCGCCAGGGCGGCCAGCAGTTCCGGGGTGGCAGCGGTGATCGGTGCACGCTCACGGACTTCGCTGAACATGCTGTTCACCGCGTCCAGTGCTTCGAGGACAACGTCCATCAGTTCTGCATCAACGCGACGCTCACCCTTGCGCAGGATGTCGAACACGTTTTCGGCGATGTGACAGCACTCCACCAGCTCATTGAGCTGAAGGAAGCCGGCGCCCCCTTTTACAGTGTGGAAACCGCGAAAAATTGCGTTGAGCAGATCTGCGTCATCCGGACGGCTTTCCAGCTCGACCAGTTGTTCGGACAGTTGCTCAAGAATCTCGCCGGCCTCAACCAGGAAATCCTGAAGGATCTCTTCATCGGCGCCGAAGCTCATTAATGGGGTGCTCCTACAGGTCTAAAAACCCAAAAAACCT
Source organism: Pseudomonas sp. B21-041 (assembly GCF_024748675.1). Classification (NCBI taxonomy): domain Bacteria; kingdom Pseudomonadati; phylum Pseudomonadota; class Gammaproteobacteria; order Pseudomonadales; family Pseudomonadaceae; genus Pseudomonas; species Pseudomonas sp. B21-041. Next base: position 1,809,019 of record NZ_CP087175.1, on the reverse strand, counting down.
AAAATTCCACAACTCTAGAATCCGAGGCTGGATAACAAATCGTCCACATCGTCCTGACCGGACACAACGTCTTCTCGTTTATCGGCATGAATCTGCGGACCTTCACCCTGCGAGAGATGTTTTTGTGGATCTTTTTCTGCAAGCATCGCGGCGCGGTCATGTTCGATGCCCGCAAAGCGGTCGACCTGACTGGCCATGAGGACGAGTTTGAGCAAATTGCTTTCGACTTCGGTGACCAGTTGGGTCACACGCTTGATCACCTGACCGGTCAGGTCCTGGTAATCCTGGGCCAGCAGGATGTCGTTGAGATTGCTCGACACCGCACGGTTGTCCGTGCTGCTGCGTGACAGAAAACCGTCGACCCGGCGCGCCAGCTCGCGGAACTCTTCAGCCCCGACCTCGCGTCGCATGAAGCGACCCCAATCGGCGCTCAAGGTCTGCGCTTCATCAGCCAGACTGTTGACCACCGGCGTGGCGCTTTCCACCAGATCCATGGTGCGGTTGGCCGCGGCCTCTGTCAGCTTGACCACATAGCCCAGGCGTTCGGTGGCGTCGGTGATTTGCGACACTTCCTCGGCCTGCGGCATGTTCGGATCGATCTGGAAGTTGACGATCGCACTGTGCAGTTCACGTGTGAGCTTGCCGACTTCCTGGTACAGGCCACGGTCACGGGTCTGATTGAGCTCATGGATCAGTTGCACAGCGTCGCCGAACCTGCCTTTTTCAAGGCTTTCGACCAGTTCGACCGCGTGTTTTTTCAGGGTCGACTCGAAATCGCCCTGTGAAGATTCGTTATGCTCCATAGCTCCCCCGCGCGTTCATCAGCCGATGCGTTCGAAAATCTTCTCGATTTTGTCTTTCAACGCCTGAGCCGTGAAAGGTTTGACTACGTAGCCGTTTACACCGGCCTGAGCGGCTTCAATGATCTGCTCGCGCTTGGCTTCTGCAGTCACCATCAGCACTGGCAGGTGCTTGAGTTTTTCATCGGCACGCACGTGGCGCAGCAGGTCGATACCGGTCATGCCCGGCATGTTCCAGTCCGTTACCAGAAAGTCGATGCTTCCGCTGTTGAGCACTGGAATGGCAGTCACGCCATCGTCAGCCTCGACGGTGTTGGTGAACCCAAGATCACGCAGCAGGTTCTTGATGATCCGCCGCATCGTTGAGAAGTCATCAACGATGAGGATTTTCATGTCTTTGTTCAATTCGACCTCCAAGCAGTCTTAAACGCGCCCAGCACCTGGACGCGCCACTTCAATCAATCGGCGCAGCACTCGAAGACTGTCTGGAGCACAACAGAGCAAGACCGGTGCCGTTCATCACCGCACCAGCCTCGTTCGCAGTGTCCCCACACTGCCTTCAGCGCGCTCGCCACTCCCCCAAACGCCCCCGCAAACGGGCCGCGCACTGGCTGTGTAACTGGCTGACCCGCGATTCACTGACGCCAAGGACTTCACCGATCTCCTTGAGGTTCAGCTCTTCGTCGTAGTACAGCGCCAACACCAGTCGCTCACGCTCCGGCAAATTGGCAATCGCGTCCGCCAACGCTGCCTGGAAACGTTCATCTTCCAGATCGCGTGACGGCTCCATATGAGCACTCGCGCCATCCTCGTGCAGCCCTTCGTGTTCGCCGTCCTGCAACAGGTCGTCGAAACTGAACAGGCGACTGCCCAAGGTGTCATTCAAAATCCCGTAGTAATCGTCGAGACTCAATTGGAGTTCGGCCGCAACCTCGTGATCTTTAGCATCACGGCCGGTTTTAGCTTCAATTGAGCGAATCGCGTCGCTGACCATACGGGTATTGCGGTGAACCGAGCGTGGCGCCCAGTCCCCTTTGCGCACTTCGTCGAGCATCGCACCGCGGATTCGTATGCCCGCGTACGTTTCGAAACTGGCGCCTTTGCTGGCGTCGTATTTGGTCGAGACTTCAAGCAGGCCGATCATCCCGGCCTGGATCAGGTCTTCGACCTGCACACTCGCCGGCAAGCGCGCCAGCAAGTGGTAGGCAATGCGTTTGACCAGTGGCGCGTAACGCTCGATCAACTCGTACTGCGCGTCACGTGCCGACTTCTTGTAGTAGTTCATACCGCTTGCGGTCATAGCACGGGCCCTGCCGTTTGCTGCACGAGGCGCTCGACGAAAAACTCAAGATGGCCACGCGGGTTGGCGGGCAGCGGCCAGGTGTCGACCTTCTGCGCGATCGCCTTGAACGCCAGCGCGCACTTGGAACGCGGAAAGGCTTCGTACACCGCGCGCTGCTTCTGCACCGCTTTACGCACGCTTTCGTCGTAAGGCACGGCGCCGACGTATTGTAGGGCCACGTCAAGAAAGCGATCCGTGACCTTGGTCAACTTGGCGAACAGGTTGCGCCCTTCCTGCGGGCTCTGCGCCATGTTGGCGAGGACGCGGAAGCGGTTCATGCCGTAATCGCGGTTGAGCAGTTTGATCAGCGCGTAAGCGTCAGTGATCGAGGTCGGCTCATCGCAGACCACCAGCAACACTTCTTGCGCGGCGCGAACAAAACTGACTACCGAGTCACCAATACCCGCAGCAGTGTCGATCACCAGTACATCGAGATTGTCACCGATGTCGCTGAACGCCTGAATCAGGCCGGCATGTTGCGCCGGGCTCAGGTGCACCATGCTTTGCGTGCCGGACGCCGCCGGCACGATGCGAATGCCACCGGGGCCTTGCAACAGCACGTCGCGCAGCTCGCACCGGCCTTCGATGACGTCGGCCAGCGTGCGTTTAGGGGTCAGCCCCAACAATACGTCAACGTTCGCCAGACCCAGGTCGGCGTCCAGCAGCATGACCCGACGGCCAAGCTCTGCCAGCGCCAGCGACAAGTTCACTGACACGTTAGTCTTGCCGACGCCACCTTTGCCGCCGGTCACCGCGATCACCTGTACGGGATGCATGCTGCCCATGTTATTTCTTTACCTTGTCTTGCATAGACGGAGGCCACATTACTGGCTGCGCGTTCACAACCGGAACAATGCATGGCAGACCATCGATGTAGGTACAAAAACTGTTCATGAATACCTCAGCCTACCTGCTTGGTCGGGCTGTGATAGATATCAGCGAACATGTCAGCCATGGCTTCTTCGCTGGGTTCTTCCTGCATTTGCACGCTGACGGCGCGGCTGACCAGTTGATGACGGCGCGGCAGATGCAAATCATCCGGAATCCGTGGGCCATCGGTCAGGTACGCGACCGGCAATTCATGACTGATCGCCAGGCTCAACACTTCGCCAAGGCTGGCCGTTTCATCCAGTTTAGTCAGGATGCAGCCGGCAAGCCCGCAACGCTTGTAACTGTGATAAGCGGCGGTTAGAACCTGTTTCTGGCTGGTGGTTGCCAAGACCAGATAATTTTTTGAACGAATGCCACGCCCGGCCAGACTTTCCAGCTGCATGCGCAGGGCCGGATCGCTGGCTTGCAGGCCGGCAGTATCGATCAACACCACGCGTTTGCGCAGCAGTGGATCCAGCGCTTGCACCAGCGATTGGCCCGGATCGACGTGGGTCACTGGCACATTGAGAATGCGGCCCAGCGTCTTCAGTTGTTCCTGAGCGCCGATACGGAAACTGTCCATGCTCACCAGCGCGACATTCTGCGCGCCGTATTTGAGCACGTAACGCGCGGCAAGCTTGGCGAGTGTAGTGGTCTTGCCCATGCCGGCAGGGCCGACCATGGCAATCACCCCGCCCTCTTCCAACGGCTCGACTTCCGGTACGGCAATCATCCGTGCCAGGTGCGCGAGCAACATGCGCCAGGCCTGACGCGGTTCTTCGATATCGGTGATCATCGCCAGCAGATCGCGCGACAACGGGCCGGACAGACCGATACGTTGCAGACGGCGATACAGGTTGGCTTGCGCCGGACGGCTGCCTTGCAGCTGATTCCAGGCCAGGGTGCCGAGCTGAACTTCCATCAGCTCGCGCAGGCTGTTCAATTCAAAGCGCATCGAATCCAGTGCACGCGGATCGACACCGCCGGAGGACTGTGCAGGTGCCGGGGCCGGACGCGCCGGAGCGGCGTAAGTCGGCTCGGTCAGCGGTTCAGCGGCGGTCAGCGGCAGGCCAGCCGTCAACGGCAAGCCGGCAAAGATCTGGCGATTGCTATTGCCATCGGCTTCGCCACGCAGGCTCAACTCGGCCTGAGCGGTGACGATGCGCGACTGGGTCTTGCGCAGCTCGTCCTCGAGTTCCATGTTCGGAACCCGTGGCGCCAGCGCCGACAATTTGTAATCCAGTGCCGCCGTCAGCTCGACGCCGCCGGCAATGCGGCGGTTGCCAATGATGGCGGCATCAGCGCCCAGCTCATCACGAACCAGCTTCATGGCCTGACGCATATCGGCGGCAAAGAAACGCTTAACTTGCATAAACCACTACCTCAGCCGTTGGGCCCTACTGTCGCAACGATGGTCACTTGCTTGTTGTCCGGTATTTCCTGGTAGGCCAGCACATGCAATCCAGGGACTGCGAGGCGGCCAAAGCGCGAGAGCATCGCGCGGATCGGGCCGGCTACCAAGAGGATCACCGGCTGACCTTGCATTTCCTGACGCTGCGCCGCTTCGATGAGCGAACGCTGCAGCTTCTCGGCCATGCTTGGCTCCAGCAGAACACCCTCTTCCGAGCCTTGTCCTGCCTTCTGCAGACTATTGAGCAATATTTGTTCCAACCTTGGTTCCAAGGTGATCACAGGCAGCTCGGACTCAGTGCCTACAATGCTTTGGACGATGGCGCGCGATACGCCGACCCGCACAGCAGCCACCAGCGCGGCGGTATCTTGACTCTTCGCGGCGTTGTTGGCGATGGCTTCGGCGATGCTGCGGATATCGCGCACCGGCACATGTTCGGCAAGCAGCGCTTGCAGCACTTTGAGCAGCTGCGACAACGTGACCACGCCCGGCACCAGCTCTTCTGCCAGTTTCGGCGAGCTTTTGGCCAGCAATTGCATAAGTTGCTGCACTTCTTCGTGGCCGATCAGCTCACTGGAGTGCTTGTACAGAATCTGGTTCAAGTGGGTCGCGACCACGGTGCTGGCGTCGACCACGGTGTAACCGAGCGATTGTGCCTGGGCGCGCTGGCTGATTTCGATCCATACCGCCTCGAGGCCGAAAGCCGGATCTTTGGCGTTGATACCGTTGAGCGTGCCGTAGACCTGGCCTGGGTTGATCGCCAGTTCGCGGTCCGGGTAGATCTCGGCTTCGGCGAGGATCACGCCCATCAGGGTCAGGCGATAGGCGCTTGGCGCCAGATCGAGGTTGTCGCGGATGTGCACGGTAGGCATCAGGAAGCCCAGATCCTGCGAGAGCTTCTTGCGCACGCCCTTGATCCGCGCCAGCAATTGCCCGCCCTGGTTGCGATCCACCAGCGGAATCAGGCGATAACCGACTTCCAGACCGATCATGTCGATCGGCGTCACGTCGTCCCAGCCCAGCTCTTTGGTTTCCATGGCGCGGGCCGGCGACGGCAGCAAATCCTGCTGGCGCTTGACCTCTTCCAACGCCACGACTTTAGCGACGTTCTGCTTTTTCCAGAAAAGGTACGCGCCGCCAGCGGCCAGCGCAGCCATGCTCAGGAACGAGAAGTGCGGCATGCCCGGCACCAGGCCCATGACCGCCATCAACCCGGCGGCCACCGCCAGCGCTTTGGGCGAGGCGAACATCTGGCGATTGATCTGCTTGCCCATGTCTTCCGAACCGGAAGCACGGGTCACCATGATCGCCGCCGCTGTTGATAACAACAGTGATGGCAATTGCGCCACCAAACCGTCACCAATGGTCAGCAAGGCGTAAACCTTGCCGGCATCGCCGAAGCTCATGTTGTGCTGGAAGATACCGACAGCCATACCGCCGATGAGGTTGATGAACAGAATCAGCAGGCCGGCAATGGCGTCACCACGGACGAATTTGCTGGCACCGTCCATCGAACCGTAGAACTCGGCCTCTTGGGCGACTTCCTGACGGCGCATCTTGGCTTGGTTCTGGTCGATCAGACCGGCGTTAAGGTCGGCGTCGATCGCCATTTGTTTGCCGGGCATCGCATCGAGAGTAAAGCGCGCGCTCACCTCGGAAATCCGTCCGGCACCCTTGGTGACCACGACGAAGTTGATGATCATGAGGATCGCGAAGACCACGATACCGACCACGTAGTTACCGCCGATCACCACCTCACCGAAGGCCTGAATCACCTTACCGGCAGCGGCGTGGCCGTCCTGACCGTGGAGCATCACCACCCGCGTCGAGGCCACGTTCAACGCCAGCCGCAACAGCGTCGCGACCAACAGAATCGTCGGGAACACGGCGAAATCCAGCGGCCGCAGCGCATACACGCAGACCAGCAGGACGACGATCGACAGGGCAATGTTGAAGGTGAAGAACACGTCGAGCAGGAACGGCGGCACCGGCAACATCATCATCGCCAGCATGACCAGCAGCAACAACGGCACGCCCAGATTGCCTCGACTGAGGTCGGCAACGTTTGTGCGAGCAGTGTTGAATAACTGAGAGCGATCCACCGGTTTTCCCCGTTCCTTTAAAGCAAACTTTTGACGCCCAGAGCGGGCTCACGGCGGGTACTGCAAGAAGCTTTCCAACTTTGACCGGGGAGAGAAAACATGACCAATGTAGACCTTCGCCTGCTCGCGGTAGCGGTTTGTCTGGTTCGAATTGATCGACTGAAAAATCCTCATTGCGAGCAGGCGAAGGCCTACAGGGGATTGCATTCCAGATGTCAGATTGAAATGCATTCCAAAATGTGGGAGCGAGCCTGCTCGCGAAGGGGCCCTTATGTCCGGCACAAATTTTTCGATTTAAACGAAGCTGTTTAAAAGACACCTGCAGACACGGTCTCAAGGCTACAAATCCTTGCGCCATTGCCTACAGCCAAGCCAGAATCCGCCGGCTTGTGCGCCTTGGGGTCGGGTTCTATTGTGGTCCGGTCGCTGACGAATCAGCGATCGGGTCTCGCAGCCCGTCGATCTCTGGACGCACAACACCCGCTTTTTTTATGGCGGCTGTACGTGGGAGACCTTCGGGTCTGCCGGTTCTAGAGTCCCGGTCTGCGACCCGCGTATAGCTGCCACCTTCATTCGTCTCGCAGCGAACGTTGGCAGCTCCAATGACTCTAGGAGCAGTCGCAGCGCAGGACGCTGCTGGGGATTGCGCAACTGATCATGCTGGGCGAGTTGGCGGTGAATCGGGTGATGGATAATCTGGAATTGCCGAATTAACGCCTGACTACCGTGCAGAAAATCGTTCCCGTACTATGCGCGGGAACGATCCACAGTGATGGCTCCAGAACGGCTTGCCCCGCCCGGAAAGCCGCTGAAAGCGTTGATCGCCGCCACTTTCAGCCATGACGCCTATCTGACTACGTCGGGAAATACCCCATTGCCCGAGAGCGAGTCGCCCCATCAGATAAAAACACGTTGCGACTGCCCATGGCCCCGTTGCTCACCAGCAACGAATGTTCGATTGCATACAAGTGCGGGTATGAAAGATTGACCGACACAAACCGCCCGTAATACAAGCCCCGCCCGCCATAGATGGGCGTCACGTCAACAAAGTTGTTATGCAAAATCCCCCATCCCATGGGTTGTCCACTGTTGTCCATACTAACGGCACCGAACTGCCTGAACCAGGCGCCGGCCTCGGCTGCAGTCATGAAGGTATTGTTCAATATCAGCCGGTAGACATTCATCACCCGCACCGGATAAGAAACCTGGTTTTCATCGGCATCCGTCACAGTGATAGTGGTTGATTGATTACTTAGCCCCGACACTTTGCCATTGGCATCGACCGATGCTATGCCCGCATTGGCTGAACGATAGGTGTAAGGCGGCCGCCCGCCCGTTGGAACGCGCACTTGCACATTGTTGACAACCTCGCGCTCGCGTAATCCATACGCTGTGCCGCCCAACAGTTTCCAGCCATTCAAAAGCATCGTTTGCGTATCAATTGCCAGTTTTTCTGTGACTTTGACGGTATACCGCGCCACAGGAAGCACCAATGCCGTGTCCTCATCATCCGTGCTTTTCAGTGCTATTTTGCAGGTCAACGCACATCCAGAAAGATCCTTCAGAGAGTAGAACCAGCTTCGCGCCGCCTTGACGCTGATGCCTTGAGTCACTTCTTCGGCAGTCAACGCGGTACCGGGGCGCAATACCAACGGCTCAACGCCCTCGCTGCTGACCATGATCCAGACGCGCTGCCCGACCTCGGCAATCGGCAGCGGCGGCTTGACCACACATGTGAGGTCAGTCTGGATGATTCTCAGATCGATCAGCGGTACAGCACCGGCTTCGACGATATGCGGCCGAGTCAGGACGGGATCACCGTCACTGATTGTCTTGACCGTCAACATCAACGGCCTGGACTGGATCGTCTTGCCATTTCTGATCAGCTCGTAAAGGACTTCAACCAGTTTTCCCAGATTTTCCGCAATGAATGAAGGCCGCAGCACAAAGAATGCAACGTTGTCAGCATTCAACGGTAGAGGAGCAAACGTCGGCGAACCCTCCCCCGGCGCCCCTTTGACCAGCAAACGCACTTGATCACCCGGGCGCGGACTGGCCACATGGACTCGCGCTCGGGCACCGTCATTATTTTCCAGCGGGTCAAGTACGCCATCAGGCGCACGGCGTACAGTTGGCGGCTGCAACGACTGCGCCGGATCGCCGATATACAACTCGAGCAACGCGGATGATTGCGGCAGTTCGTCTGGCCGCTCGATCCACCAGAGCACACTGAAAAACTGCTCCCGATAGAACTTGATAGCTTCGCCGTCCAGCCAAAATTCCAGATCTTTGTCTGCCCGGGTTTGATCAATCGGCAACTTGTCCCGAAAAACTACCCCGCCCGCATCGCCCCGCCCCTCCACATGCACCACATCGCCCAGGCGGGTATACGAAGCTGCTGCAACCTGAATATCCGTTCCGTACGGCACATGCGCAGGATTGAGCACACCATCAATGGCGCTAATGACCACCGGCGCAGGCAAGACAGGTTTGAAATCGTCTACACGTGCATACAGCTTTTCCGATACCAACGCAGGATTCAACGTGGCATGGCTGACCTCATACGAGACACCGACCGACCCTCGGATCAATGGAGCGATGTTGTTGCCAGTGACATTAAAGGCAATGGCCTGCCCTACCAACCGGTCGCTGACGTCGCGATACGTCTGATACAGGTGCGGGCGTCCGGAAGCACTGGTCCCCATCCAAGTCAATGTGACTCTGAAACCCTTTTTGATCCGGTCATCGGGACCGCACAACACCACGGTCTGACTTAGCGCAGGATCCAGAGTGCCGCCCACCAGATCCGTCATCCACGGCGCCGGCAGTCGCAACGTCTTTCCTTGCAAGGTGAAAATATAGATCTCTGAACGATCCGGCTCCCCCTCATCTTTGATGCGCCGGTAATCCACTTGCACCTGCCCGGACGCACTGGCAAGCACTATCGGATTGGGAATTTTGAAAGACTGAATCCCGATACGAGTAATCGATTGCTCTTCATTGTGCTCGACCACCTCTCCGCTTTGCGCCGTAGCCGTCCATTGAAGCCGGAGTTTTTGCCCCTTCACAAAACCAGTGCGCGTAATGATCTGAACTTCCAGGTCGTCGAATCCAACCTCATCAAGGCTGACCAGATCTTCATCGGCGAGAGGAACGAATACCGGATCGAGCCAGTTTTTGTCTGGATCGCTGATGACGGTCGTACGCTCCGAAAAGTCGCTGACGTTCTCTACCTGATCTTCGATCTGATAGACCACCACCGCCGGATTTGCGGGGCCCGCATCCCGGATATTCTCTGGCGAAATGAAAACACTGATCTCTTTTCCGACCTCGCTTTCCAGCACCGTGTAGGGCGTGACAGCAATGCCGTGGAAACAGAGTTTCAACTTGTCCCCTTTGGTCATGAAGGGCCAGGGAGGGATAACCGCCGTGACGCCCTCGGCAGCCACTTCCTCGTCAATGACCTGCCCGGGCTTCAACTGAAGTCGAGCCGGCTTGAGTCGTTGATGGCCGGGCAAGTCCGGCTCGGGATCGTTGCCACCCGGCGGATCGATCTTGAACCAGACTTCGATCTGCGCCCCCTCAGGGGGCTGACCGCTTTTGCGCAGAATCTCGTAGCGCAAGGTATGCACGCCGGCCGGAACCAGCTTCGCAGCGATGTGCATCACCACATCGAGATTACCGTGGTCAGCAGGCAGCACCGACGTGTCAACCAAATTCTCACCGACGTACAGTCGAATGGTGTCGCCTTCGGCCATATTCAGATAGGCCTGTACCAGCACCCGAAGTCCGTTGGCACTCGTATAAAGCATGGGGCGGTTAGCCCCCACTTGCGCCGGCGGAAAATCGATACCTGTGAACTGCCCGGGGATATTGGCCGGGAACAACGAAAAAAGCCCCATACCTCCGTTGGAGTCAAAAGGGGTTATGTCATGTTGCGTATCGTCGATATCGTCCTCAATCGGCATCACCATCAAACCAATCATCGCCCTGCTCCTGAAAAATTCCGTAGCGGTTTGCCAAGGATCTGCAGAGGCCATTGAAAACCTCACGACAACATTCGACCACTGTCAGAACTAACAGGTGCGCGGGTTTTTCAGACAAACGGCGCTGACACCCGAGGAGGAAAATACAATCTGGCGGATGCGCACAGGGGGACGGATTTATTTAACCAGTGAGCGGGGCTTGATCGAGATTTTTCTGCTGACCGGGATGGCCCATTCGCGAGCAAGCTCGCTCCCACTGGGAAATGCATTCCAAATGTGGGAGCGAGCTTGCTCGCGAAGGGGCCAGTGAAGTCAGCGCAAATCGCCTTTTAAACTCAGGCGTTTAAAAGACACCTCCAGACACGCCTTCCAGGCTACAAATTCTTGCGCCATTGCCTACAGCTACGCCAGAATCCGCCGGCTTGTGCGCTTTGGGGGCGGGTTCTATTGTGGGTCGGTCGCTGACGAATCAGCGATCGGGTTTAGCGACTCGAACTCAAGTCAAAGGTGCATCAGCGTTCCAGGCTTCGTTGCGGATCTGTATTTTCGCGATTTCGTCATGGTGGCTGTATGCGGGAGACCCTCGGGTCTGCCGGGTGCCTTTGACCGGTTCGCTAACCTGCGTACAGCCGCCACCTCTCCTGTTTAGCGACAGGTTGTCGCGGCTCCACCTCAAAGGAGCTTCACCATGATCAAACCAACACCCAACCCACCCGAAACCGACCCCACCTCCCCCTACGAATCCCTCGATTCAAAAAAACTCCACGAAGCCGCCGACCGCGCCCTCGATCACTACCTCTGCCCACCCGGCTCCACGCCACCACCGCGTAAGACCCGCCGGATGTACGCCGTCACCGCAGACTTCAAAAACGAGGAACTGCTGGCCGATGCCAGCGAAACCCTCGCTTCAGCCAGAACCATCGCCCATGACTTTGCCCACCTCATACCGGCATCGCAGCGCAGGACGCTGTTGGGGATTGCGCAGTTGATCATGCTCGGCGAGCTGGCGGTGAATCGGGTGATGGATAATCTGGAGATCCCGGGGTGATGCGGGCAGGCTGAGATATTCGGTGCTCCTGCCGGCCTCTTCGAGCAAGCTCGCTCCCACATTTTGATCCTCTTGGATGCGAACCTTGCAGCGACGGAAGATCCTGCGGGACGCAGCTTGCTCGAGCCTGCCTCACGGCAGGCAGGGGCGCGCAGCCACCCAGCAATACCACACGTCGGAAAATCATCACCACCTGTCAGATGTGACAGGTGACGGACGCCTCGTTCTGCGTTGTGATGAACCTTGCCTGCCATTGTTCGTCACCATTGTCCTTGGAGAACAGAATGAGCGTTCAAGTCAATTCACTCGAAGCCAACGCAGCCCTGGCCTTGTATCCCGTGTACCCACCGCAATGGATAACACCGGTGCTGCCTCCAGGTACTGCTGATGGTGGCCTTCCTCTCTCGGCATTCATTCCATCTGGCGTAGAACTTGTCATCGACCCCATAACCGGCTTGCGGAATTGGGTCATGGCGGCTTTTGACGTCGTGACTATTCTTGTCAACGGAGTCAGCACCGGCATCAGCAAAACCATCTATCCCGGTGAGGAGCAGGAACGCATTCTTTTGCGCGTGCCGGCGAGCTGGTTCACAAACGGTGTCAACGATGTCCGCTACAGAGTGGCCCGAGCCAGCGGCAACGACGATAACTCACCCACACTCAAGCTGCTTTACAACAACCCGGCGCCTACCGTCACCGTCAGCCATCCACCCAGCGTCGTACCGGGGCAGACGGCAGTCCTCACGATTACTGTCACTTACCCACGGCCTCACGACACGGTCAAGCTCACCATAGGCACCTGGAGCATCACATTTCCCAACCCCACAAACCCGATCAACCACACCTTGACGGCTGCCGAACTGCTGTTGATTGGCGACGGCACCCATTCGGTCTTCGCCACGGTGCGCGATCAATTGACCAACAACAACGAGTCGGCGAAGACCCCGATTAATATCACTGCAAATCAGAAGGTGTACAACTCGCCGATAATCCTTGAGGCCGTGGACGGCATGCTGGATGTGGCCGCACTGAAAGGTCAGGACGCCACGCTACGAGCACGCGACTGGACAGGATTACAGGTCGGTCAGCAGGTGTGGTTGAAATTCACCGGCCAGAAACCCGACGGCTCGGCGCACGTCCTGCAATTCTGGAATGGTGGCACCCACAAGGTGAATGCGACCTGGGTCAGTCAGAGGTTCTGGGATAAACCGCTGCTCATCGCTTTCCTGAGAGAATTGAACGACGGATCGGAGTTGAAACTGGAATTCTGGGTGTCGGAGGACAAGAGCAATAACTTTGCTAGCGCCACGCGGTTTCCGGATCAGGTGTATACCGTCAGGACCGTGGAGAATGTAGAACCGACAATAGACTCAATCAAAGGCTTACCCAGTAACATCGAAATCCCTGACAATGACGACACAGTAGAAAACTCAATAATTCTCATCGGCACAGCCGCCAAAGGCCAACAAGTTGATGTAATAGAAGGCGACGTATCAAAAGGTAAACCCGTCGCTAGTCCGACAGATGGAGAATGGAGGCTGACCCTTACAGAACTGACCAAGGGCAGGTACACCTTTGTTGCTAAGGCACAATACGCTGACAACCCAACATCAAAACCCAGGTCACTTACCGTTCACCAGCCCCTGCAAATTGACCAATCCAATATGATTCTCAACGGCTACCGGATATACACCGGATGGGCGACCACGGGCTTGGAGTTTTTAAACAACTCCGCAACTCGAACCGCCTCTTATGGAGTAAGCCCAGTCACTTATATGTCCAGCAACACAGCCATCGCTACAGTGGATATGAATGGCAAGGTTATCGGCCTTCGCAACGGTAACAACGTAGTCATCACCGTTCAGGACAAGTTAAGCACTCTTACTTACAACGTATATGTCAGCAACATCTTCCGGCTGGATATAAGTACAGTTGGATATAATTATCAGCAAGCAATCAGCTGGAGAAATACCATCGCCGGCTCAGTACCTTTAACTAATGCACTGACAGCCATGCGTCGCGTTTACGGCCCGGATAACAACTGGCCTTTGGTGCCGGGAGGGGTGTACAGAATGTGCGATGAAGGCGGCTGCCCAAGCGGCTGGGGATCGATATTTGGGTATCGTAATGGAGGAGTCATATGCCATTCGGATTTGAGTAGAAATCTGGTTTCATGGTGTCTCAGACCGTATTGATCAGACGCGCTTGGTTTTAAAAGGCTAAAGGTAAAAGTTAAAAAAAAGGGGGGGGGTAAAAAGAAGCCAGACCTGAATGGCACTGACCGGGATGGCCCATTCGCGAGCAAGCTCGCTCCCACAGGGAAACGCATTCCAAATGTGGGAGTGAGCTTGCTCGCGAAGGGGTCAGTTAAGTCAGCGCAAATCGCCTTTTAAACTCAGGCGTTTAAAAGAAACTTCCAGACACGCCTTACAGGCTACAAATTCTTGCGCCATTGCCTACAGCTACCCCAGAATCCGCCGGCTTGTGCGCCTTCGGGTCGGGTTCTATTGTGGGTCGGTCGCTGACGAATCAGCGATCGGGTTTAGCGATCCGATACCCTACAGACGCTCAATCCCCAGTCTCAATTGCAGCTTTGTCTATCTGCACTTGGCGTCATGGTGGCTGTGCGTGGGAGACCTTCGGGTCTACCCGGGGTTTCTGTGACCCGGATCGCTAACCTGCGTACAGCCGCCACCTTTACTTGTTTAGCGATGAGCCGTGGCGGCTAAATCAACCACGGAGTCTCACCATGATCAAACCAACACCCAATCCACCCGAAACCGACCCCACCTCCCCCTACGAATCCCTCGATTCAAAAAAGCTCAACGACGCCGCCGAACGCGCCCTCGACCATTACCTCTGCCCACCCGGCTCCACCCCACCGCCACGTAAAACCCGTCGGATGTACGCCGTTAACGCCGACTTCAAAAACGAGGAGCTGCTGGCCGATGCCAGCGAAACACTCGCCTCGGCCAGAACCATCGCCCATGACTTTGCCCACCTCATCCCCGCGTCGCAACGCAGGACGCTGTTGGGTATCGCGCAATTGATCATGCTCGGCGAGCTGGCGGTGAATCGGGTGATGGATAATCTGGAGGTGCCGCAGTAGCGACACGCGATGATCGTTCCCACGCGCAGCAAAGGAATGCCTCAACGGACGCTCCGCGTTCGGCTTTGGAAGGGACGCGGAGCGTCCCGGGCTGCATTCCTTTGCTGCGCGTGGGAACGATCATAAAAAACCGCCGCCCCGTTTTCAGCGGCTTTGCGAACAGTGGTCAATACCGGAGGATTTTTACTTTTCCATTCTTGCTCTTGGGCAATTCGAACTCGACCTCGCCGCCCACTTTGACGCTCGCCCGCAGGGCATCGGGCAATGGAATGCTGAATCGGTATTCTTTGGCCGTCAGAAAAAACCCCGTGGCTTCGGCAAAGGAAATACATCGTCCCGAGGGCTTCGGCGTGATGGTGCCCCTTCCGGTTTTTTCGTCATAACTGCTGAAAATACCTTTCATTGTCGTGCTCCCTTGCACTCGCCCGCATGACCGCGCCAGGTTCACGGCGCCACCTTGCATCAAACTGCAAAATCACGACGAGCGCACCTGTCAGAGTTGACAGTAAAGGGAGATCTCAGACCAATGGCTGCACAACGACGTCAGGAGTCGCGACGCAGATCCGGCGGAATCGGCAAGTCGTCCTTGAGCGGATCCGGGCGTTTGCCCTTGCCCGCACGGTACTGGCGGATCTGGTAGACGTAGGCCAGGACCTGCGCGACCGCGAGATACAGACCACCAGGAATTTCCTGCTCGAGTTCGGTGGAGTAGTAGATCGAACGCGCCAGCCCCGGCGATTCGAGGAGCATGACGTTGTTGGCTACGGCGATTTCGCGGATTTTCAGGGCGAGGAAGTCGCTGCCCTTGGCCAGCAGCACGGGTGCGCCGCCCTTCTCCGAGTCGTACTTGAGCGCGACGGCGTAGTGGGTCGGGTTGGTGATGACCACGTCGGCGTCGGGAATCGCCGCCATCATGCGCCGTTGAGACATTTCGCGCTGGGTCTGGCGGATGCGCTGTTTGACCTCCGGGCGACCCTCCTGATCCTTGTGCTCGTCGCGCACTTCCTGCTTGGTCATCAGCAGTTTCTTGTGGGCTTCCCAGAGCTGCACCGGCACGTCGACAGCCGCGATGATGATCAGGCCGCAGGCCAGCCACAATGTGCTCCAGCCGACCAGCGTCACGCTGTGGATGATCGCCATTTCAAGTGGCTCGTGGGCGATCCGCAAAAAGTCATCGACGTCCGCCGACAACACTGCCAACGCCACGCCCAGTGTGATCAGGAACTTGGCCAGGGCCTTGAGCAGTTCGACCACAGCCTTGAACGAGAACATCCGCTTCAGGCCTGCCGCCGGGTTCATCCGGCTGAACTTGGGCGCCATGGAGCCCGCTGCGAACAGCCAGCCACCGAGGGAAATCGGCCCGATCAACGCGGCGAGCAACAGAGTGATCATGATCGGCTGGATCGCCAGCAGCGCCATCTGGCCCGACTGCAACAGAAACGCGCCCATGGAACCCTGATCCATGATCACTTCGCGCGACAGCGTGAAGTTCAGGCGCATCAGCTCCATCAGGTCTTCGGCCAGCATGCCGCCAAACACCAGCAGCGCACCGGCACCGGCCATGGTCACGGCCAGGGTGTTGAGTTCTTTGGAACGGGCAATTTCACCCTTTTCACGAGAGTCCTTTTTACGTTTCTCCGTGGGGTCTTCTGTTTTGTCCTGACCGCTTTCGCTCTCTGCCATGACTCAGCGCGCCCGTGCCAGTTCGCGTAACAACTGCAAGGCCTCGGTGGCCAGCGGCTGGTACTGATTGAGAATGTCCGCCAGACCGACCCAGACGATAAACAGACCGAGCACCAGGGTCAGCGGAAAACCGATGGAGAAAATGTTCAGTTGTGGCGCCGCGCGGGTCATCACGCCAAACGCGATGTTGACCACCAGCAACGCCGTCACCGCCGGCAACACCAGCAACAATGCGGCGCCCAGCACCCAGCCGAGTTTGCCGGCCAGTTCCCAGTAATGCGCGGTCATCAGACCGCTGCCGACCGGTAGCGTGGTGAAGCTTTCGGTGAGGACTTCGAAGACCACCAGATGGCCGTTCATCGACAGGAACAGCAAAGTCACCAGCATGGTGAAGAACTGCCCGATCACCGCCACCGAGACACCGTTGGCCGGGTCGACCATCGAGGCGAAGCCCATGCCCATCTGAATCGCGACAATTTGCCCCGCGACGGCAAAGGCCTGGAAAAACAGTTGCAGGGAAAACCCCAGCACCGCACCGACCAGAATCTGCTCGGCTATCAGCAGCAAGCCACTGAGATCCAGCGGGCTGACCGCCGGCATCGGCGGCAGGCTCGGCGCAATACACACGGTGATGGCCACGGCGAAATACAGGCGCACCCGGCGCGACACCAACGTCGTGCCGAACACCGGCATGACCATCAGCATCGAGGCGACGCGAAACAGCGGCAACATGAACGAGGCCACCCAGGTACTGATCTGGGTGTCGGTCAGCTGAAGCAGCGATTGCATGGCTTAGCCGATGACCATCGGGATGTTTTTGTACAACTGGATGATGTATTCCATGAACGTCTGCACGATCCACGGACCACCGATGATCAACGTCACCAGCATCACCAGCAGACGCGGGAGGAAGCTCAGGGTCTGTTCGTTGATCTGCGTAGCGGCCTGGAACATCGCCACCAGCAAGCCGACCAACAGGCTCGGCACTACCAGAATCGCGACCATCAATGTGGTCAGCCAAAGGGCTTCACGAAAGATATCGACCGCAACTTCCGGCGTCATGGCGAGACACCTCCAAAACTGCTGGCCAGGGTGCCGATGATCAGCGCCCAGCCATCAACCAGCACGAACAGCATGATTTTGAACGGCAGCGAGATGATCAGCGGCGAGAGCATCATCATACCCATCGCCATCAGCACACTGGCCACGACCAGGTCGATGATCAGGAACGGAATGAAGATCATGAAGCCGATCTGGAACGCGGTTTTAAGCTCGGAGGTGACGAACGCCGGCACCAGAATGGTCAGCGGCGCCTGATCCGGCGTGGCAATGTCGGTGCGCTTGGACAAGCGCATGAACAGCTCCAGATCGCTGGTGCGGGTCTGGGCGAGCATGAAGTCCTTGATCGGCACCTGGGCCTTTTCGACCGCTTGCTGGGCGGTAAGGGTTTCCGCCAGATACGGTTGCAGCGCGTCCTTGTTCACCCGGTCGAACACCGGGGCCATGATGAACATGGTGAGGAACAGCGCCATGCCGGTGAGGATTTGGTTCGACGGCGTCTGTTGCAGACCGAGGGCCTGACGCAGGATCGAGAAGACAATGATGATCCGGGTGAAACTGGTCATCAGAATCACGGCCGCCGGAATGAAGCTCAGGGCGGTCATGATCAGCAGGATCTGCAGACTGACCGAATACTCCTGCGCGCCATCGGCGTTGGTGCCCAGCGTGATCGCCGGGATCGACAACGGATCGGCGGCGAATGCCAGCGGCGCGGCCAGCAACAGGGCCAGCGTCAAGACGATGCGTAACGCACCCATTACTTCTTATCCTTCTGATCCTTGCCGAGAATCTTCAGCAGATGCTGGGCAAATTCCGGGGTCGCTTTCTCGCTGGTATTCGGCACCTCGACCGGCTCTTTGAGCACATGCAGCGCGGTGATGGTGCCGGGGCTGAGGCCGAGCAGAATCTGCTCGTTGCCGACCTGCACCAGCAGCAAACGGTCACGCGGGCCGAGCGCGCGCGAACCGATCAGCTCGATCACCTGGCCCTTGCCTGCCGGACCTGCCTGCTGCACCCGGCGCAACAGCCAGGCGAGGAAGAAGATCAACCCCAGCACCAGCAACAGGCCGAATACCAGTTGCGTCAGTTGCCCGGCCACGCCGCTGTTGACCATCGGCGCGGTGGCGGCTGGCACTGTGGTCGCCGTTGAAGGCTCGGCGGCCAGCACGCTCAATGGCAATGCCAGCAAAGCCCAGAGAAACCGTTTCACTCAGCGCAGCTTCTTGATGCGTTCGCTTGGGCTGATCACGTCAGTCAGGCGGATGCCGAACTTCTCGTTGACCACAACTACTTCACCGTGCGCAATCAGCGTGCCGTTAACCAGCACGTCGAGCGGCTCACCGGCCAGACGATCAAGCTCGATTACCGAACCCTGGTTGAGTTGCAGCAGGTTGCGAATGTTGATGTCGGTGCTGCCGACTTCCATCGAGATCGACACCGGGATGTCGAGGATCACGTCCAGGTTCGGGCCATCGAGGGTCACCGGATCGTTGTTCTTCGGCACGCTGCCGAACTCTTCCATTGGCAGACGCGAGCCGCTGGATGCGTCGGCGGCCAGCAGGGCGTCGATGTCAGCTTGACCGTCACCGGTTTCTTCCAGGGCCGCAGCCCATTCGTCAGCCAGTGCCTGGTCGTCCTGGGCGTTCATATCGTCGTTCATCATTTGTCCTCGGCGGGCAAAAATTCAGTTAAATGCTTGGGGTAGGAGCGCCGTTTCAGCGACGCTCGATCGGCTCGATCACTTGCAACGCGAGGTTGCCTTTGTGCGAGCCCATCTTGACCTTGAAGGCCGGCACGCCGTTGGCGCGCATGATCATGTCTTCCGGCATTTCGACCGGGATCACGTCACCCGGCTGCATGTGCAGGATGTCGCGCAGTTTCAACTGGCGGCGCGCCACGGTGGCGCCGATGGGTACGTCGACATCGAGGACGTCCTGACGCAGCGCGTTGACCCAGCGCTCGTCCTGATCGTCGAGGTCGGACTGGAAACCGGCGTCGAGCATTTCGCGCACCGGCTCGATCATCGAGTACGGCATGGTCACGTGCAGGTCGCCGCCACCGCCATCGAGTTCGATGTGGAACGTGGAGACCACGATCGCTTCGCTTGGGCCGACGATGTTGGCCATAGCCGGGTTCACTTCCGAGTTGATGTACTCGAAATTGACTTCCATGATCGCCTGCCAGGCTTCTTTCAAATCGACGAAAGCCTGTTCCAGCACCATGCGCACCACACGCAGTTCGGTCGGGGTGAATTCACGCCCTTCGATCTTGGCGTGACGGCCGTCGCCGCCGAAGAAGTTGTCCACCAGTTTGAACACCAGTTTGGCGTCAAGGATGAACAGCGCGGTGCCGCGTAACGGTTTGATCTTGACCAGGTTGAGGCTGGTCGGTACGTACAACGAATGCACGTATTCGCCGAACTTCATCACCTGCACGCCACCGACGGCAACGTCCGCCGAGCGGCGCAGCATGTTGAACATGCTGATGCGGGTATAGCGGGCAAAACGCTCGTTGATCATTTCCAGAGTCGGCATGCGTCCACGGACGATGCGGTCCTGACTGGTCAGGTCGTAGCTTTTGACACTGCCGGGTTCGGCAGCGTTATCGGTCTGTACCAGACCATCGTCGACGCCGTGCAACAGCGCGTCGATTTCATCCTGGGACAGCAGATCCTGCACGGCCATGTCGTGTTCCTACTGCAGTACGAAATTAGTGAAAAGCAACTGTTCGATCACCACTTTGCCCAGCTCTTTCTGCGCCACTTCCTGGACGCTGGCGGTGGCCTTCTGGCGCAACATCTCTTGGCCGACCGGGGTCGCCAAGGTGGCGAAATCCTGACCGGAGAAGAGCATCACCAGGTTGTTGCGGATCACCGGCATGTGCACTTTGAGCGCTTCCAGATCGGCCTGATTACGCGCCAGCATGGTGATGCTCACCTGCATGTAGCGCTGACGGCCGTTCTGGTTGTAGTTGGCAACAAAGGCCGGCGCCATCGGCTCGAAAATCGCCGGCTGCTTGCCGACAGGCGCTGCATCAGCGGCTTCGGCAGGCTTGCTCTGAGCGCTGTGCATGAAGAACCAGGTCGCCCCCACGGACGCGCCAATGGCCAGCAGCAACGCCAGCACGATCACAATGATCAGCTTGAGTTTGCCTTTGGTTGCGGGGTCTTTCACTGCTGCTGTTTCGCTCTTCGCCATGCCAATAATCCGTCACTAATCGGGTTTTCACAGTCGCACGGCAAGGCAAGAGCAAGTGTTATGCCAGAAGTGTCGGCCGTAGCGCAGACAACGCTAAAGTCAAAGGCACCCTCACCCCAGCCCTCTCCCGGAGGGAGAGGGAGCCGACCAAGGTGTCAGACGCCAAACATCGACCTGAAAGACCGAGTCGATTATGGATTCACAACAGGAGTATCCGGTCGGCGTACTCCGCAAGCATCCCCCAATCAGTCCCCTCTCCCTCTGGGAGAGGGCTAGGGTGAGGGTTTTCAGGGGGCCGACCGAGGTGCAAGACGTCAAACATCGACCTGAAAAACCGAGTCCATTATGGATTCACAACAGGAGTATCCGGTCGGCGTACTTCGCAAGCATCCCCCAATCAGTCCCCTCTCCCTCTGGGAGAGGGCTAGGGTGAGGGTTTTCAGGGGCCGACTGAGGTGCAAGACGTCAAACATCGACCTGAAAGACCGAGTCGATTATGGATTCACAACAGCAGTATCCGGTCGGCGTACTTCGCAAGCATCCCCCAATCGGTCCCCTCTCCCTCGGGGAGTGGGCTAGGGTGAGGGTTTTCAGGGGACCGACTGAGGTGCAAGACGTCAAACATCGACCTGAAAAACCGAGTCGATTATGGATTCACAACAGGAGTATCCGGTCGGCGTACTTCGCAAGCATCCCCCAATCGGTCCCCTCTCCCTCCGGGAGAGGGCTAGGGTGAGGGTTTTCAGGGGGCCGACCGAGGTGCAAGACGCCAAACATCGACCTGAAAGACCGAGTCGATTATGGATTCACAACAGCAGTATCCGGTCGGCGTACTTCGCAAGCATCCCCCAATCAGTCCCCTCTCCCTCGGGGAGTGGGCTAGGGTGAGGGTTTTCAGGGGCCGACTGAGGTGCAAGACGTCAAACATCGACCTGAAAGACCGAGTCGATTATGGATTCACAACAGCAGTATCCGGTCGGCGTAATCCGCAAGCATCCCCCTATCAGTCCCCTCTCCCTCTGGGAGAGGGCTAGGGTGAGGGGCTCTTGATTTTGCTCAGGCGTAATAGTCGACCGCGCTGCTGCCAATCACGCTGGTGGTTTGAGCGGCGGCTTCAGCAATGGTTGCAGGCACCAATTCGTCATCCGCCGAATCGAGGCGACCGCCGGCCGCGCTGGTGCGACCACTCTGGCCCTGCTGCGCCTGTTCTTGACCTTGTTGCCCCTGCCAGCCACGGTTCTGGTCGGAGACATTGACGTCGACCTGACCCATGCCCTGCTGGTTGAACATTTCGCGCAGGCGATGCATCTGGCCGTCCAGCGCTTCTCGCACGCTTGGATGCGCGCTCATAAAGGTCACTTGGGTCTGCTGGTCCGGAACCATGTTGACGCGAATATCCAATCGCCCCAGTTCAGCCGGCTGCAGCTGAATGTCGGCCGCCTTCAGATTGGCACTCGACAGATACATGACGCGATTGACCACTTCTTCAGTCCAGCCGCTCTGGTGCATGGCGATCGGCTGATTCACCGGTACCGCGTTCGCAGTCTTCGGCGTGGCCGCCTGCGTCAGTGCCGCCAGACGGTTGGCGAAGTCATCGACGCGGGTATCGCTGGTCGCCGTTTTGAGATCTTTGAGGCCGTCGTCGATCAAGCCGCTGAACGCTTTGTCACCACCCTGGCTGGTGCTGTCCTTGTCGGCTTGCACGTCGAGCATACTGGCCATGCCGGCGGCGAAGGTTTGCGCGGAAGTCAATTCACCGTCGGCCTGAGCCTGAGCCGGCGACGCTTTCGGTTGCGCCTGGCTGGCGGCGGAAATGTGCCCGCCCTGCTCCATCGCCATGCGCACGGCCGGCATTGAGTCGAGCGGATCGGCCGAAGGGTCGAAATCGCTGTCAGTGGCCGGTGCCGGATCTTTGACCGTCCCCGGCAGAGCGGCAAGCGCAGGCGTTTCGGTTTCAGGCTGGCCAGTCGCGACGACCGCCGGATTCTGCACAACTGGCGTCGTGACTACCGGCTGCACAGCGGTTGCCAATGCCGGATCGAGCGTCGGATCAACCGGCGCCGCGTCTACGACTGGCGTCTGGGCGGTGCCTGTGTTGTCGTCGCTGCTGGCGCTGCTGTCATCGGTCGCTGCGGTTTTGTCGGCAGGCAAGTCGTTGCCGCTATCGGCAACCGCCGGTTGTGCAGCGGCAGACGGATCTTTGGCGATGTCCTTTTTGCCGCTGTTGTCAGCGACCTTGTCGCGCGCCGACTTGGGCGAATTGTCAGCGGTGGCGACAGGCTTGTTTGACCCCTGATCGGCGAACACTTTAGCGAAGCTTGAGGCTTTATCCCCGGTGTCTACGGCCATAGCCGACGATTTGGCCGAGGCGGCCTGCGCCTTGGCCTGAGCGGCATTCTGAAGAAGGATGTTGGGGGTCGCAGGCATGAAACGGTCTCCGCTGCACTGGGATCGTAGGTACAGTTGCAGAGATAACTGCAAGTGCCGGGCCAGATTTGCCCGGCGCTCGTAAAAAGCGCCGGACGGCGGGATCAGTGGGTAGTGGCGTGCTGTCGCTCGTCTTCGTAAACAGTGCGAATTTCAGCGAATTCGACGCTGATATCGGCGACCAGCCTGACGTTTTCTGCCGGACTCTTGTCCCTTGCTTCGCTTTCCAGCTTCTGGCACAGCACGGCCAGTCGAACCGCGCCCATATTGCTGGCGCTACCCTTGAAGCTGTGAGCAACCTCCGATAGCACTTCGGCATCGGCGGTCGTTTGCAGCACCTGCACGCGACTTTCGGAATCTATCAGGAAGGTATCCAGCAAATCCGGATAGTTCTCCTCCATGACGTCACGCAATGTATCGAGTACGTCGCGATCCACATGTTGGTCAGTCACTTGTTCACTCCTTGATCAAGAATTGCGCGAATTATGCCTCAACCTCCCAGGAAAACTCCACGCAGGCACTACGACCTTCGTCCGACCAACTGGCGTTATGCCCCAATTGCCGGACCAGACTGACGCCGCGCCCCGACAAACGGACACCGTCCAGCGGCCTTTCCATGACTCGCGCCACATCAAAACCCTTGCCGCTGTCCTCAACGCGAATCACCAGCCGGCCGCCCCCGCCTTGTGGCTGCACCTGCAGATGCACACGGACAAAGCCATCCTGCAGCGCCTCCAGCCGATCGTTGCGCTGCTGATAATAGCGAGCAAAACCCGCCGCATCGCGCTTGAGGCTGGAGTCCAGACCCAGCACGCCATGTTCCAGCGCATTGGAATACAACTCGGCCAGCACACTGTACAAAGCACCACTCTGCGCCCGCAACCCATGCACCTCAAGCAGCAACTGCAACAGGTACGGCAACGGATTGAAACGCTTTAGTGTGGCACCACGGAATTCGAAGCTCACCGACCAGTCAAGCGGGCACGACTGGCCGCTGTCGGAATACACCGGCGCCGACGGTTTGACCTGCGCCGGCTCCAGCAGGCTAACCTCGACCATGCTGACATCGTCGCGCGCCTCGCCACGAAAATCCCGCAGCGCCTGCTCGATATCCTCGAACAAGCGATCCGGCTCGCGATTGGCGGCGAACACCTGCTGCAAACGCTCGACGCCGAACAGCTGATCACTGGCGTCACTGGTGTCGATCACCCCGTCGGACAACAGAAACACCCGATCACCGACAGCCATCGGATGCACTTCCGTACGATCATCGAACGCCTGCGCACTCAGCACACCCAGTGGCAAGTGCCGCGCTGCCAGCGGTACACGCTCACCACTGGCGATCCGATGCAGATAGCCGTCAGGCATGCCGCCGTTCCACACTTCGACCGAGCGTCGCTGAAAACTCAGGCACAGCAACGTGGCGCAGCAGAACATGTCCACCGGCAGGATGCGTTTGAGCTTGGCGTTCATCTCGCGCAGGGTTTCCGCCAGGCCGTAGCCCTTGGCGGTCATGCCATAGAACACCTCGGCCAGGGGCATCGCCCCGACGGCTGCCGGCAGGCCATGGCCAGTGAAATCGCCTAACAGCACATGCATGTCCCCTGCCGGCGTGTAGGCCGCCAGCAGCAGGTCACCGTTGAACAAGGCATAGGGCGATTGCAGGTAGCGGATGTTCGGCGCACTCAGGCAACCGGAATGCGCCACTTTGTCGAAAACGGCTTTGGCCACACGTTGTTCGTTGAGCAGGTAATCATGGTGTTTGGCGATCAGGTCGCGCTGCTGCAGCACGGTTGCTTGCAAGCGGCGCAAGCGATCCATCGCCTTGATTTTGGCGGCGAGGATCACCTGGTTGTAAGGCTTCGCCAGAAAGTCGTCGCCACCGGCCTCCAGACAACGGGCCAGCGCTTCGCTTTCGGTCAGCGACGTGAGGAAGATGATCGGCACCAGCGTCTCGCCCGCCAGCGCCTTGATCTGCCGCGCGGCTTCGAAGCCGTCCATGACCGGCATCATCGCGTCCATCAAGACCAGATCGGGTTGCTGCCGGCGAAACAGATCGACCGCTTCGGCACCGTTGGCCGCCGTCAAGACGTTATGGCCCTGACGACGGACGATGGTCGACAGCAACAGGCGATCGGCGGCGCTGTCTTCGGCGATCAACAGGGTCAGCGGCTCTTGCGCCTGCATGGCCGTCAACTGATGTCGAAGAGTTTGTCGAAATTGGAGATGGCGAGGATCTTGCGCACATCGGAGTTGCTGTTGACGACTCGCACGTCCGAATTATCGCCACCGGCGTGATCCCGCAGCAGGAGCAGCATGCCCAGTGCGGAGCTGTCGAGGTAGGTGGCCTCTTTCAGATCGACCACGATGGACTCAGGTTTCTTTTGGAGTCGCTCATAGGACTCGCGAAACTCCTGATGGCGCCCGAAATCGAACCGCCCCCTGACCGAGATCGTCAGTTTGTGACCATCCGGAGAGACTTCTGTAACGACTGACATTGACTGGCTTCCTTGTCATTGACGAACCTGTACAAGGTTTAGCACTTGCACAGGGTTGCGGCAAGGTTAGAAGACAGATCAAAAGATCGCAGCCTTCGGCAGCTCCTACACTGATCCTCTGTAGGAGCTGCCGAAGGCTGCGATCTTTTGATCTTGCTTTAAAACGGATTCTGTCGCGGCAAACGCTGAGACAACTCATCAAGCAGCTTCTGCTCGCGCTTGTCTTCAAGGCGTTGCGCCTCTTCGCGATAACGTTGCACCAGTTTGCGCAAACCTTCGACCTTGGCGAACGCCTGCTGCCATTCCTCACGCGCCTTGTCGAGCTTGTTCTGGTGCCAGACCAGACTCTGGCGCTGCTGGTCGACGGCGGTGTCGAGTTGCGCCAGAAAGCCCTGAAAACCGAGCAGCCATTGCCCGCTCACGCCGGTGCTGCCGCGCACGATCCATTGCTGCGAGTAATCCAGACGAAAGGCATTGAGGTCGGCGAGTTTGCTTTCTGCGACTTTGACCTGACCCTGAAAATAGCCCAGCCGTTGCACGGCGGTTTTTTCGGCCTGTTCGGCCATGTCCACCACCGGAGCCAAGCGCGCAGCGCGGCTGACGGCCATGGCCGGTTACCCGCCCGCCGCAGGGGCGAACAAGGTCTCGAGATAGGCCTGGCTTTCACCCATGTTGATTTTGTCGTTGAGGCCCTGACGCTGGTAGCGCACTAACTGCGGTTGCAGGGAAATCGCCAGATCGGTCTCGCGGTCGCCGCCGGCAACGTAGGCGCCGACGCTGATCAGATCGCGGCTCTGCTGATAACGCGACCACAACTGTTTGAAGTACTGCGCGCGCTGCATGTGTTCCGGCGAAACCACCGCAGGCATTACCCGGCTGATCGACGCTTCGATGTCGATGGCCGGATAGTGCCCTTCCTCAGCCAGACGCCGGGACAGCACGATGTGACCATCAAGTACGCCTCGAGCCGAGTCGGCAATCGGGTCCTGCTGGTCATCGCCTTCGGACAACACCGTATAGAACGCGGTAATCGAACCACCGCCCTTCTCCGCATTACCGGCACGCTCAACCAGTTTCGGCAATTTGGCGAACACCGACGGCGGATACCCCTTGGTTGCCGGCGGTTCGCCGATGGCCAAGGCGATTTCCCGCTGCGCCTGGGCGAAACGGGTCAGCGAATCCATCAGCAGCAGGACGTTCTTGCCCTTGTCGCGGAAATACTCGGCAATTCGCGTGCAATACATGGCGGCGCGAAGACGCATCAGCGGCGCATCGTCCGCAGGGGATGCGACGACCACGGAACGCTTGAGACCTTCTTCACCGAGGATGTGCTCGATGAATTCCTTAACTTCTCGACCCCGCTCACCGATCAGGCCAACGACGATAATGTCGGCCTCGGTGAAGCGGGTCATCATGCCCAGCAACACCGATTTACCGACACCGGTACCGGCGAACAGACCCAAACGCTGGCCGCGACCGACCGTCAGCAAACCGTTGATGCAACGGATACCAACATCCAGCGGTACGCTGATCGGGTCACGGTTGAGCGGGTTGATCGTCGGGCCGTCCATTGGCACCCAGTCTTCGGCCTTCATCCCGCCCTTGCCGTCCAACGCACGACCGGCGCCGTCGAGGACGCGCCCGAGCATGCTCATGCCCATCGGCAAGCGGCCGGTTTCAGCCAGCGGCACCACGCGGGCACCGGGAGCGATACCGGCGACACTGCCGACCGGCATCAGGAATACTTTGCCGCCGGAAAACCCCATGACTTCCGCTTCGACCTGGGACGGGTGATAGCTGTCATCATTGATTACCAGGCAACGCGTGCCCATGGCGGCGCGCAGGCCTTCGGCTTCGAGGGTGAGGCCAACCATGCGCAGCAGGCGACCTTCAAGAATCGGCGCGCCGGCAATCTCGGTGGCCTCAGCGTAAGTGCTCAGGCGCTTGGCGAAACTGGTGCGTTCAAGGCGCATCGGGTTCGTCCGCGAGCGGCTCGTCAGGTGTGGCCGCCGGTTTTACATCTTCTGGAATGTCCAGAGTCAGATCCGCCTCGGCCGGGTGCAAAGCCTGCTCGTGCAACTGATCGAACAGTTTGGCCATGACCTGAGCGACGCGGGCTTCGATGCTGGCATCGATGCGGCTGTGCTCGGTTTCAACCCGGCAGCCACCCGGCAACAGCGCTTCGTCTTCGACAATGCGCCAGGTTTCCTCATGACGTTCGCGCAAAGCCTTGGCCTGCTCGAAGTCCTGCGGATTGACGTACAGGCGCACATTGTCGACGCCCAGCGGCAACAGCTTGAGCGCATCGCGCATGACGTGTTCGATCTGGCTGGAATCGATGGCCAGCTCGCGCTTGATCACCTGTTTGGTGATGTGCTGCACGAGGTCGACCAGTGATTTCTCAATCTGGGTGTCTTGCTCGGCGATCGGCTCGAACAGGTTCGCCATCAGTTGCTCAAGGCTGGCCAGCTTCGCCGCCAACGCCACTTCAGCTTCCTGACGAACCTTGAGTGTGGCGCTGTGAAAGCCTTCTTTCTCGCCGATGCCGAAGCCCTCGTTGTAAGCCTCCTGACGGATGCTTTCGAGTTCTTCCAGGGTCAGTGGCTGGACTTCTTCCAGCGGCACCTCTTCCATTTCCGGCGGTTCGGGTTCCGGCTCGGGCTCGGGTTCCGGCTTCGGCGGGTCGAAGCTGGGCATGGCCCAGGATTCGAAACCACGGACATCGCGGGCACGGATCAGATCCGTCACATCGTCGTCGTGCTTGTCCATGGGCTTAGATCATTTCCTCGCCACCTTTGCCACCGAGTACGATCTCGCCGGCTTCGGCCATACGACGGGCAATGGTGAGGATTTCTTTCTGTGCCGTTTCGACGTCGCTGACGCGCACCGGGCCTTTGGCCTCGAGGTCGTCGCGCAACAGTTCGGCAGCACGTTTGGACATGTTCTTGAAGATCTTCTCTTTGACGCCTTCGTCCGAACCCTTGAGGGCCAGCACCAGCACGTCCGAGGACACTTCGCGCAGCAACGCCTGAATGCCACGGTCGTCGACATCGGCGAGGTTGTTGAACACGAACATGAGGTCTTCGATCTGACCGGACAGGTCTTCGTCGACTTCGCGGATCGAATCCATGAGCTGGCCTTCGATCGAGCTGTCGAGGAAGTTCATGATGTCTGCCGCACGCTTGATGCCGCCCAGGGTGGTGCGCGAGGCATTCGAGTTGCCGGAGAACTGCTTCTCGAGAATCTGGTTCAGCTCTTTCAGTGCTGCTGGTTGTACGGTGTTCAACGACGAGACGCGCAGGATGATGTCCAGACGTACCTTGTGGTCGAAGTTGCCCAGCACTTCACCGGCCTGATCCGGGTCGAGGTACGCCACCACGATCGCCTGAATCTGCGGGTGTTCGTAACGGATCACGTCGGCAACGGCGCGCGGCTCCATCCATTTCAGGCTGTCGAGGCCACTGGTGTTGCCACCGAGCAGGATGCGGTCGATCAGGCCGTTGGCCTTGTCTTCACCCAGAGCCTGGGTGAGCATTTTGCGCACGTAGTCGTCGGAACCGACGCCGAGGCTGGTCTGGTCGCCGACGATGTCGACGAACTCGCTCATGACCTGCTCGACCTGCTCGCGATGGACGTTGCCCATCTGGGCCATGGCCACGCCGACACGCTGAACCTCTTTCGGGCCCATGTGGCGCAGCACTTGTGCGGCGTCGGTCGAACCCAGGGACAGCAGCAGAATCGCGGCTTTGTCGACCTTGGTCAGTTTGACGGTAGCGGCTCGGTTATCACTCATCTGCGTTAATCCACTCTTTCACGACCTGAGCCACGCGACCCGGATCCTCGGCCACCAGACTCTTGATTGCATTCAGTTGCGCGTCATAACCCTCACTTGGGCTCGGCAACAGAATGCTCTGCGGACCACCGAGGCTTACGCGGTCGTTGGCCAGGTCGCCGTCCAGGCCGCCCATCCCACCGAGTTCCACGTCGCTGCCAAGACCGGCCAGCTCCTTGCCTTTGCCGCCGCCGGTGATGTTGTTGAGCACCGGACGCAGCACACCAAACACCAGCACCAGGATGAACAACACACCCAGCACTTGTTTGACGATGTCCCAGAACCATGGCTGGGAGTAGAACGGAATATCGGCAATCACTTCGCCGCGCTCGGCGGAGAACGGCATGTTGATCACGCTGACGCTGTCGCCACGGCTGGCGTCGAAACCGACGGCGTCCTGGACCAGACGGGTGAAACGCGCCAATTCGTCGGCGCTCCACGGCGCGCGTGTGGTTTCGCCGTTGGCCGCGTTGACCTTGACCTGATCGTCGACCACCACCGACACCGACAGACGATTCAGGCGACCCTGCTGCTGTTTGGTGTGGCTGATGGAACGGTCGAGTTCGAAGTTCTTGGTCGATTGTTGACGCTTGTCTGCCGGGTATGGCGCGAGCATCGGCTGGCCGGTGGCCGGGTCCATGATCTGCTGACCGTTGGCATCAACCAACGGCTGGCCTGGCTGCACCATAGCGGCCGGCGCTGCGGCGCCACCGGTGGTTTGCGGCGCCGAGGCTGGCGACGGCGGCTGGTTGCTCAGAGCACCCGGCACACCTTGCGGGCCATTGCTGGCGGTGCGTTGTTCGTTGACCGACTGCTCGCTGCGCAACGCCGGTTGATCCGGGTTGAACTGCTCGGCAGTCGACTCGACGGCATTGAAATCGATGTCGGCCGAGACCTCAGCCTTGTAGCGATCATTGCCCAATACCGGCTGCAGAATGTTGTGCACGCGCTGGGTGAGCATGCTTTCCATGCGGCGGCTGTAATCGAACTGCTTGCCGGCCATGGTCATTTCGGAGTTCTCCGCCTGATCAGAGAGCAGGTTGCCCTTCTGGTCTACGACGGTGATCTGCGACTTGCTCAATTCAGGAACGGAGGTGGCCACCAGGTTGATGATCGCCACCACCTGACCCGGCTCCAGCGAACGACCGGAATACAACTCGACCAAAACCGAAGCACTTGGCTTGCGTTCATCTCGCACGAACACCGAACTCTTCGGAATCGCCAGGTGCACGCGGGCACCCTTGACGTTGTTCAGGCTGGAGATGGTCCGCGCCAGTTCACCTTCGAGGCCACGACGGTAGCGCGTCGCTTCCATGAACTGACTGGTGCCCAGCCCCTGTTCCTTGTCGAGGATTTCAAAACCGATGTTGCCGTCGCTGGGAGTGACACCAGCAGCGGCGAGTTTCATCCGCGCACGGGACAGGTCATCGGCCTTGACCAGCAAGGCGCCGGAGTTCGGTTCGACGGTGTAAGGAATGTCAGCAGAGGCCAGGGTGTCCATGACCTGCTTGGCGTCCATGCCGGCAAGGCTGCCGTACAACGGACGGTAATCCGGCTGCTGCGACCACAGCACCACGGCAAAGCCAATCGCCACGCTCGCAGCCAGGCCGACCAACAGGCCCACCTGACGCAGCATGGTCATCTCGGAGAGGTTTTCCAGGAAGGACAAGCCGAACAGCGGCGGTTTGCCGTCTATTGGGGTGGCCTTGGCCGGAACGTTATCGGCGACTGCTTCTGCCATGACTCAATCTCGTCCTTAAACCGGCATCTGCATGATGTCTTGATAAGCCTGAACCAGCTTGTTGCGTACCTGGGTCAGAGCCTGGAACGACACGCTGGCTTTTTGCGAAGCGACCATCACGTCCGTCAGATCGACGCCGCTCTTGCCCACTTCGAATGCGTTGGCCAACTGAGTCGACGCCTGCTGGGTATCGCTGACCTTGTTGATCGCCTGACCGAGCATGTCGGAAAAGCTGCTGCCCGCCAGTTCAGGGACAGCGGTCGTCGATTTCGGTGCAGACATGGCGTCCAGTTTCATGGCCTTCATGTCCATCATCAACCGATTAAATTCAATACCTTGGCTCATGGTCTACTCTCTTGGGCGGCCCGCAATTTTTTGACACTCACTCGGCGGGTACACAGGTATTAGCAACAAGGGTGCCAGCTCATGGGCACCCCTTTCAGAAAAGCGTTTTCAAATCGTTGCGCCAGACGTCAGGTGGCGAACAGATAACCTTCGACGTCCATTCCGGCATCGCGCATTTGCGCCAGCTTGTAGCGCAGGGTGCGCGGGCTGATACCGAGCTTTTCCGCCGCTTCTTTACGTCGGCCGCGCTCGGCACGCAGGGTGTCGATGATCATCTGAAACTCCCGGCGGCGCAGGTCATCGCCCAGTGCACCGGCCGAATCCGCTTCGATTTCAACCTCGCGAAGCACCGCTGACACCGGCGCGACGACGGGCATCGTGGTGTACGTCACGGGACCGGCCAGACAGAAATCCTGCGGCTGAATCAAGCCGCCCTGCTGCAAGATCAGCGCACGCTGAATGGCGTTATCCAGCTCACGCACATTGCCCGGCCACGGGTAAGCGGTCAGGCACGTCTGCGCTTCAGGCGAGAGTTTCGCCGCCGCGTGCTTCATTTTATTGACGTGTTTGGCCAGCAACCTTTCGGCCAGCGGCAGGATATCGGCAGTGCGTTCGCGAAGTGGACGCCAGGCCAAGGGGAAAACCGACAGACGGTAAAAAAGGTCTTCACGGAACCGCCCCGCCGCCACCTCGCCCGCCAGATCGCGGTTGGTGGTCGCGACCACGCGAATATCCAGAGCAATCGGTTTACGTGCCCCGACGCGCTCGACCTCGCGCTCCTGCAACACGCGCAGCAGTTTGGCTTGCAGGCCGAGGGGCATTTCGGAGATTTCGTCGAGCAACAGCGTGCCACCGTCGGCTTGTTCGAACTTGCCGGCTTGTGCGGCAATGGCGCCCGTGAACGAACCCTTCTCGTGGCCGAACAACGTGGCTTCGAGCATGTTGTCCGGGATCGCCGCGCAGTTAATCGCGATGAACGGCTGACTGGAGCGATGGGATTGCTGATGAATGTAACGCGCCAGCACTTCTTTACCGGTGCCGGATTCGCCAGAGATCAGCACCGTGGAATCGCTGCGCGCCACCCGCGCTGCCAGCTCCAGCAACTGCGCACTGGCCGGCTCGACGGCCACCGGACCGTCGCCGTCGCTTGTACCAATACTGCCTAGCGCATGCCGTGCCACCAGATCCAGCAAGGCCTTGGGTTCAAACGGCTTGACCAGATAGTCGGCCGCGCCCTGGCGCATCGCATCGACCGCACGCTCGACCGCGCCGTGCGCCGTCATCAGCAACACCGGCAATTGCGGTTGGCGGGCCCGCAACAGCGAGAGCAACTGGTGACCGTCCATGCCCGGCATGTTGACGTCGCTGACCACCAGATTGAACGCCTCACGCGCCACCGCCGTCAGCGCGTCTTCAGCGCAACCGACCGCGTGGTAATCGTGCCCGGCCAGCAACAACGTATCGGCCAGCGCCTCGCGCAATGAGCGGTCATCCTCGACCAGCAAAACCTTGATGCCCATGTCTTTTACTCAGCTCCGTGTACAGCGGAAAACAGCGGCAGGATCACCTGCGCGCACGTGCCGCGCCCGACCCGCGAACGCAGCAGCAATTCTCCCTGATGCGCACGGGCCACAGCCTTGACCACGGTCAGGCCGAGGCCGGTGCCGGTGACTTTGGTGGTAAAAAATGGCTCGCCGAGCCGCGCCAGAACCGCAGGCTCGATGCCGCTGCCACTGTCGCTGATACTCAGATGCAGGTTGTTGTCACGGGTGTAGCAATGCACTTTCAGGCGGACGTCGCCGACACTGGCCTGAATGGCGTTTTCGATCAGGTTCAGCAGCGCTCCGACCAGCGTGTCGCGGTTGCACAGCAGCTCACCGGCATGACTGTCGCACTGCCAGCGGATGGGCAGATCCTGGACATGCGTCAGCGCCGCCGCTTGCAGAGCCTGCATCAAGGTGTTCGGGGTCAGGCGATCGGTCAGCGGCAACTCACCGCGAGCGAAGACCAGCATGTCGCGCACCTGGTGCTCCAGCTCGTGCAGGCGCTCTTTCAGGCGCCCGGCGAAACGCTGTTGGGTAGCGACCGGCAATTGCTGCTCAGTCAAATGACTGGCGTAGAGCAAAGCGGCTGACAGCGGCGTGCGGATCTGATGGGCCAGCGAGGCGACCATGCGCCCCAGCGAGGACAAGCGCTCGTGGCGTGCCAGTTGATCTTGCAGATGACGGGTTTCTGTCAGGTCGTTGAGCAGCACCAGCTGCCCCGGCTCGGCATCCAGCGAACGGGTGGCAATCGACAGGCGTCGACCATTTTTCAAGGAAACTTCATGACCGTCGTCTTCACGCGGGGCAAAGCAACGCGCAATCACATGGCGCCACAGCTCGCCCTCAAGCGGCAAGCCGAGCAGTTCGATAGCGGCAGGATTAGATTCGCGCACCATGCCGTGACCGTCGATGACGATGACGCCACCGGGCAACAGATCAAGGAGATTTTGCAGGCGGTTGGCCAAGCGTTCTTTTTCCGCCAGCTCCTGCATGCGCTGGGCACTGACGACTGCGAGCTCACCCTTGAGCTCGGTCACCCGCGCTTCAAGCATGCTGTAGGAGTCCGTCAGCTGGCTGGACATCTGGCTGAACAGCTCGAATGCCTGCTCCAGGCCCTGTCGGCTTGCCTGCTCTACGGAGGACGGCTGCCCCTCGGGACTGGAGGCAGTAGACATCTGGGCGTGGGGCATTGTGCTTTCTCGCTTGGCTGACCGTCAGTTAAACGGAACGTTGCGAGGGCTGTAGCAATACCCGTGCCTAAAAAAAACTGCTTATAAATGAAGCAGTTGAAAAACAGGCGTCAATCCTCCGCCTGTTCATCTCCATCGCGCCGGCTCATGCCGTACTTGCGCATCTTCTCCACCAGGGTGGTGCGACGGATACGCAGGCGTTCAGCCGCACGCGCCACAATGCCATTGGCATCGTCCAGCGCCTGCTGAATCAGGCCTTGCTCCAGACCACCGAGGTAGTCTTTCAGGTCCAGGCCTTCCGGCGGCAGCATGGCGTTGGCGGTGAAGTCCGGCGTATGGCCGTTGATCGCCACGCGCTCTTCGAGATCGCTGCGCAGGCTGTCGACCATTTGCTCGTCTTCGTCGTCGACGTAGCGGAATTTCTTCGGCAACTCGACCACGCCGATCACCCCGTACGGATGCATGATCGCCATGCGCTCCACCAGGTTGGCCAGCTCGCGGACGTTGCCCGGCCAGCCGTGACGGCACAGCGACATGATCGCTGCCGAGTTGAAGCGGATCGAACCGCGCTTCTCGTGCTCCATGCGCGAGATCAGTTCGTTCATCAGCAACGGAATGTCTTCGACGCGCTCACGCAGCGGCGCCATCTCGATCGGGAACACGTTCAGGCGATAGTAAAGGTCTTCGCGGAAGGTGCCGATCTCGATCATGCTTTCGAGATTCTTGTGGGTCGCGGCGATGATGCGCACATCAACGCTCTGGGTCTTGTTGCTGCCCACGCGTTCGAAGGTGCGCTCCTGCAGGACGCGCAGCAGTTTGACCTGCATCGGCAGCGGCATGTCGCCGATTTCGTCAAGGAACAGCGTACCGCCATTGGCCAGTTCGAAGCGGCCGGCACGGCTGGTGATCGCTCCGGTGAAAGCACCCTTCTCGTGACCGAACAATTCGCTTTCGAGCAGCTCTGCCGGGATCGCCCCGCAGTTGACCGGCACGAACGGTGCGTCGCGGCGCTTGGAATGGTAATGCAGGTTGCGCGCAACCACTTCCTTGCCAGTGCCGGACTCACCGAGGATCAGCACGCTGGCATCGGTGTCGGCGACTTGCTGCATCATCTGGCGCACGTGCTGAATCGCACGGCTGGTGCCGACAAGGCTGCGGAACAGATTGGGTTCGCGATGACGGCCGCGCTCGCGTGCCTGGTCGTACATCTCGCGATAGACCTGAGCACGGTGCAGGGAGTCAAGCAATTTGCTGTAGCTGGGAGGCATTTCGAGGGTCGAAAGCACTCGGCGACGCTGGTCTTCAGGCAAGTCAACGGAAGAATTATCGCCCATCAACAAAACCGGAAGGAACTCATCCCAGGTTGAGAGTGTCTTTAGCAAGCCCAAAAGCGCACCAGGAGCATTAACCGTCCCGATCAGTACGCAAATGACCTCACGACTAGACGACAAAGAGCCGACTGCCTGCTGCCAGTCATGGCTGCCGCAGGGTAAATTTTCTTCGCCAAGAAAATTTAGAATCACCGCCAAGTCGCGGCGGCGGACGCTATCGTCATCGATCAGCAGAATTTTGGTTTCACGCCACATGCAATAGCAACTTCCCTAGTCAACTCAATGCCCAAAATAAGGGGCAAGCGAGACGCTTGCAGGACACCATGTGCCTGTAGACGCCTGAAATCTGAAAACAGCCACTAGTTAAGTCAAAAAACCGTGCACAGTCAAATTTATGGCGCACATGTCTGGATTAACTGGAGGTTAATTAACCAAACAGATGGTAAACCTTTGCCGCCTTTTGCGCTTGCGTGATCTGCGACATCTCATTGGCTATCGCCTGCCGCTCACCCATGGCCACCTCAAGAAGCTCCTTGTAGACGTGGAGCAACTCCTCAAGGTTGTCGCGCAACGCGACCTCGTCCAGCGCAGCCTCAGCCATGACGTCTTCCATGCAGGAACGGCAAGCCAGATCCAGTTCACCAATGGCTTCCCAATTGCGTTCAGCGAGGGCAGTAACCAACGCCTCTCGGGTATCGGCGATTCGCTGCAATACAAGACTCATGACGATCTCCTTTAAAACTGCGGAGCAGGCACAGGGGCAATAGCATCCCAGCCTTCCTTGACCGTGCTCAGCAAGCCGGCAACCTCATCAAGAATGCGCAGGTCGCTGCTGATGTTCGCCTCGGCGAGGCGCTTCATCATGTAGATATACAGCCCATCCAGATCAGCCAGGGTATCTGCGCTGTTTTCCAGATCAAGGCCTTCACGCAGACCGCTGACAATGCCAATCGCCTTGCTGATCGAAGTGCATTTGCCAGGAATGTCCTTGCGCTCGATGGCGCCTTTGGCCTGAGCAATACGGGCCAGACCACCTTCCATCAACATTTGCACCAGACGGTGCGGACTCGCTTCGGATGTCTGAGCGTGTGCGCCGACTTTCTGATACTGCCGAAGGGCTAACATCGGATTCATGTTCTACCTCATTGCCACAATGACTCGTATAACCAGTGTATCGCCAACGAATCACAGAACTTTAGATCAAAAGACAAAAACCCGGCGCACGCCGATGAAGCGTAGCCGGGTTTTTGTCGTGCCCGCGCGTTACTTCGCGGACTGCTGAGCGTTAAGCGAGCTGAAGAACGACGTAATATTGCTCGCCGTAGCCTTCATCTGCCCTACCAGCAAGTCCATGGCGTTGTACTTGGCAGTCAACGTCTTGGTCAGGTTGGCGACACGCAGATCCAGCGCCAACTGCTGCGACGTGAGGCTGCGGGTGTTGTTGTTCAGAATGGTCATACGCTGATCAAGCAGACCGCTGGTGGTTTTACCATCAGCAGAAGCTTTGAGGTACGGATCGACCGCTTTGCTCATTCGCGCCAACAGACCGTTTTTATCGTCGGTGCCGGAGAACAGCTGCTGCACCTGACCAGTCATGCCTGGCTGAGACATGGCCTTGTTGAAAGCCGTCGCGTCCAGCGTCAGCTTACCGGTGTCGCGATCGGTCATGACGCCGATCTGCGACAGCACACCCAGCTCGCCAGGCGACGAAGTGGTCAATTGGGCACGAATGTCTGCAATCAACGTCCGCGGCAGAGAATCACCGGTAAACGCGGCCTGCACCGTCAACTTGCCATCTTCGTCCGGCGTTGCCTTGGACAGGCTATCGATGGTGGTCTTGAGCGTGTTGAAAGCGTCGACGAATTGCTGAACCGAAGCCTGCAAGCCCTTGGTGTTGGTATCGACAGAGACCTTGACCGCGGTGGGGCTGGCTTCCACCAGGTTCATGGTCAAGCCACTGATGGCGCCGCTCACTGTGTTGCTCTTGCTGGTAACGGCAAGACCATCAATGGTCAGCTTCGCATCCTTGGCAATATCGCCCACAGCCCCTGAGTCACCAGCGGCCGGGGTCGCAGACATGACCTTGGTGCCATCGATTTCCAGACCGGCAATACCACTGACCGTCAGGTCGGAGCCCGCGCCCGTCTTGTTGGAGCTGATCACCAGACGCGAAGCGCCCGAGCTGTCGGTCACGATGTTGGCGGAAACACCGTTGACACCCTGCGCCTTGTTGATGGCATCACGGGTAGTCTGCAAGGTGGCATTGGCCGGAATATCGACATTGTAATCAGTGCCATTCTGACTGATTTTCAGGGTACCACTCGGAATGGCACTGGCCGCGCCGCCGGCAAAGGATGCACTAGCTACTTTCGAGCCGGTGGCCAAGTTATTTACCACGACACTGTATGTGCCCGAAACAGCCGTGTTATCGGAAGTAGCGGTCAGCGTTGTCGGGGTAGACGAGGTCGCCGCGTAACCGGCAAACGCAGGGTTAGTCTTGCTGCCCAGATCGGTCATTGCCTTCTGGTAGGCCGCCAATGCGTTTTTCAGCGCACCGACACCGGAAATCTTCAGGGTGTTGGTTTTGGTCGCAGAATCGATCTGCGTCTGCTTCGGCGACTTGTCGGCGTTTACCAGCGCGGTCACGATCGCGCCGATGTCCAGACCGGAACCCAGTCCGGAACCCGGTAGAATTGGACTTGCCATGTGCATCTCCCTTCAGATTGTTGCCATTCTTTTGACCGTTACACGCATCTCGAGAACGGACAAACATAATTCATGCCAGCTATCAGACTTTGGCGTCAAACAATACGTGACTGGCATTGGCGAGGCTGTCTGCCAGCTTGAGGGCCTCTGCGGAGGGAATCTGTCGAACGACCTCCCCGTCTCGCTTGCGATCACCTTGACGATGACCTTTCCAGAGTGTTCATCGATGGAAAACTCCAGATTGCGCTTGATCGACTGTACAAACTTTTCGATCTCCTGCACCGCCAGTTTCAATTTGGCGTCGTCCGAATCCTGACTCTTGGCAGCGACCGGCGCTTCAGTCTTGGCAACTTTAGGCGTCTCTGACGGTTTGTCAGCAACCGGCGTTACTGGCTTGGGAGCCGGATAAGACACGTTAAGCTTTACGCTCATGTCCATGCTCATCACCTCCTAACGAAAAAAGCGAGAGAGCGCGACCAGCGCACTCCCCCGCTCAAACTCATTCCGAAATTACTGAAGCAGCTTCAGTACAGCGGAAGGCAGTTGGTTGGCTTGAGCCAGTACGGAGGTCGAAGCCTGTTGCAGGGTTTGCTGCTTGGTCAGGTTAGCAGTCTCTGCGGCGAAGTCGGTATCTTGTACGCGACCTTGTGCAGCAGTGGTGTTC
Source organism: Pseudomonas sp. B21-041 (assembly GCF_024748675.1). Lineage (NCBI taxonomy): Bacteria > Pseudomonadati > Pseudomonadota > Gammaproteobacteria > Pseudomonadales > Pseudomonadaceae > Pseudomonas > Pseudomonas sp. B21-041. The sequence goes on along the minus strand of NZ_CP087175.1, from coordinate 1,770,134 downwards.
TCGGTGATGTTCTGCAAGTTCTGGATGGTGCTGGTCAGACGGTTTTGCGAAGCACCCAGGCTGGCACGAGTTGCACCGATGGCAGCGATTGCAGCGTCGATCGCGGTGATCGCGTTGTCGATGTTCTGCGAAGCGCCAGTTACGGTAGCACCGGTCAGGGACAGAGTACCGCTACCTACCGACAGGCTTACTGCGTCGAACTTGGAGCTCAGTACCAGGTCGATGTGGTTAGCCGAACCGGTGTTTGCGCCCACTTGCAGGGTCACAGTACCAGCCGAACCGTCCAGCAGGTTTTTGCCGTTCAGGTTGGTCGAAGCCGAGATACGGGTGATCTCGTCGGACATCTGAGCGAATTCAGCGTTGGTAGCGGTCTGGTCAGCAGTGCCGTTGGTACCGTTACGTGCTTTAACAGCCAGTTCACGCATACGCTGCAGGATGTCGGTAGTAGCTTGCAGAGCGCCTTCAGCGGTCTGGGCAACGGAGATACCGTCGTTGGCGTTCTGGATGGCTTGGGTGTTACCACGGATCTGCGAGGACATACGGTTCGAGATCTGCAGGCCAGCGGCGTCGTCTTTAGCGCTGTTGATTTTCAGGCCGGAAGACAGGCGCTGCATCGAAGTCGACAGAGCGTCGGAAGCGCGGTTCAGGTTTTTCTGAACGTTCAACGACGTGGTGTTGGTGTTTACTGTTAAAGCCATGACGAATTCCTCGTTGGTTGGGTACTGCGGCTTCCGGCCCTGGCAACCGCCGGGTATGGCCTAGAGAACCTTCGTAATAGTTATCGTCGGGTTTGCAGGTTGCTTGAGGGCTTTTTGAAAAAAATTTGCCATCACCCTGCCACCCCCGAGAAAACAAAGACTTAGCAGTACGTCAGCCGCGATAAAATGACGTCATAAAACCGACTGCGGCGCAAACCTGCGGGCCAGTGCTGTCGGCCTGCTCAGACCGGAACACTTTCCAGCAACTCGATCAATTCGTACTCCATATAATCAGCCAGCCCCAACCAGTCCTGGCGCTCCTGACATTCGAGCATTTGCATTAACAGCTGCGCCCACACCTGCTGAACCTCTACCGGGGCAGACGCTAAACATTGCTGGGCCTTTTCAAACACATCGACCATCGTCAGCGCCGCCTCGACATCGCGCCCGAGGCGAAACAAACCCGCACACTGGCGACATTCATCCTTACAGAGGCTCAGCGTACTCATTGCACAAACTCCGGGTTGAAGTCGGTTCCGGCGATCAGCGCCCCGGAGCGGCTGCTGTTGAGAAATTCGACCTGTGGATGTGCAGCGATATAGCGCTCCAGCACACACAAATAACCGCGAAAGTTGAGCTGTGTGGTCACCCGCTGACCATGGCCATCGCGCACCCAATGCCGCGCCTGATTCACCGGTGGCCCCAGATCGCCATCGCTCCAGCCCGCGTGAGTCTTGTTCATCGGGAAGGCGAAATCGGCGCCAAATAGCGTGATGCGAGACGCGCCCATTTGCACCGCCAGATCGACCGCCGGATGGATCACGCTGCCGCCGACGTGCAGCAGCGCGCGCGGATGCTGTTCACGCAACCCGGCGTACACCGGACTGGCCGAGTAACCGCCATAGCGCTTGCCCTTCCAGGCCCGCAAAACTTCGGGATCGCTCATGGGCAAATACACCAGCGGGATACCGTCAGACGCCTCGAACGGCAAATGACGGAAGCTGATGCGCTGATCAATGGTCACCACCAGATCCGGAACGATCCCGTGCTCAATCAACGGCCGATACGCCGTGTCGACACAGATGAACAGCGGGCGCTGAGCCTGATTCCGGAGCGCTGCCAATCGTTCAAAGTGCCCTTCCAGAGTCGGCCCGGTAGCGATCACGTAGATCTCGCGATCGGTGCAGGTACCAAACAACTGCGCCACATCGTCATCACCCAGCAGCACCGGCAAGCAGTCCTGCAAGCGCTGTTGAATGAACGGCGACTGCGCGTCGAATTCGCGATTGTTAAAACTCAGATGGACTTCATTGACCAGCCGATCGCGAATCTTCGCGTTGTAGTCATCGGCCAGCAACATCTCGGCAGGCAGGGCAAAAAACGGCGTGAACAAGTCCGGATGATCGGCAGCGTAAAACAACTCGACCCGCGGGTCTTCCAGCCACTGACGCTGATCGAGCAGTTGCACCACCAGCGCAAACAGCGCGCCATTGAGGATGTGCACGTACAAGCGTTGCAATCCCGTCCGCTCAAGCAGCACACCGGGCAAATCACCGAGACCGGTGCCATAGACGTGCAGTTGCGCCTTGTCCGGCAGGCTGGCCGCCTGAATCTGCGCTTCTTGGAGGCGATCGTGACGACTGGTGAGCTGGATGCCGTTGATGCTCAGCGTCGAGCCTAGCCCCTCAACCAATTGAGCCGCAATGGCCGTACTGTCTTGCGCCACCAGTCGTTCGAACAGCGCCGGCCAGCGCCGTTGCAACACCTCGGCATTGGCTTGAAAAAACTCGCTCATGGCGCCTCGCGCTCCCTTCCAGGCAAAAAAATAGCGTTCAAGGTTAACCTTGAACGCTATTTTTGTATCCGCCGTTTTTGCTCGGACTCAAGGGCGATAGATGATCGCCGAGCCCCATGACAGACCGACACCAAAACCGCTCAAGGCAATACGCTGCCAGTCGGAATCGATGACGTGTTTCTCCAGCAGCAACGGAATGCTCGACGACACGGTATTACCGGTCTCGACCATGTCCTTGATGAACTTCTCCGGCTCGCCTTCGAAGCGCCGCGCCACGGCATCGACAATCGCCGCACTGCCTTGGTGAATGCAGAAGGCATCGATGTCATCGGCTTTCAGACCGGAATCGTCGAGCAGTTCGTGCAAGTGTGCCGGGACTTTGAGCAGCGCAAAGTTGAAGACCTGACGACCGTTCATGAAGAACACGCCATCGGTGACTTTCAAGTGCGGTGCACCGGAGCCGTCGGTGCCAAACTTGGCCTTGCCCAGCGCCCAGGTCGGATCTTCACCCATCCACGTAGCGGTTGCGGCATCGCCGAACAGCATGGTGGTGTTGCGGTCTTCCGGATCGACGATTTTCGAGTACGGGTCAGCGGTAATCAGCAGGCCGTTCTTCAGGCCGGCGGCTTCCATGAAGCCCTTGATCGCGTAGATGCCGTAGACATAACCGGAGCAGCCCAGGGAAATGTCGAAGGCCGCCACGTTGGTCGGCAGACCGAGTTTGTCCTGCACGATTGCAGCCGTGTGCGGCAGGCCTTCTTCGTCACCGTTCTGGGTGACGACGATCAAGGCGTCGATCGATTCACGTTTCAGATCCGGGTTGCTGGCAAACAGCGCATTGGCCGCTTCCACGCACAGGTCGGAGGTTTCTTGTTCAGCGTCTTTGCGCGGCAGGAATGCCGAGCCGATCTTGCCAAGGATGAATTCTTCATCCTTCTCGAATTTTGCACCTTGTGCGTAATTGTCCACGCCGGCTACAGGAACGTAGCTCGCAATGCTTTTTATGCCAATCATTACGGCTTCCCAATAAAAAACAGCCCAAGACCACCGCTCGCAAGGATTTCGAGGGGCGCCGACAAACAGAAAACGGCCGCCACAACGGGCAGCCACGGGGAGCGCAAAGGGCTATCACTGGAATCGAAAACGAGCCAGGCGCCATCTCCCCGATCAATACAATACAGTGAAGATGCGCGTTATGACTCGCAGGTCACGCTATTTTGCCGAATCGGTGCAGATCGGGTTATTCGACCAACGACCAGTCCAGCGGTGTGCCGCGCTTGATCGGGGCGCGGGCGCGGCGACCAAGAACAGCGTCGGTGTGCTTGGGCGGCAGACCGAGGCCGGGGCGAATGGCGCGCAGATTGTCCCCGGTAAAGGTGTCACCGGCGGCCATGTCGGCCGTGACATACAGCGAACGGCGATAGACCAACGACTTGCGTTCAGCCTCTGTGACACCGTAATGCACTTGGCCCATGGCTTGCCAGGCGCGCTCGGTTTCCACCACCAGACTGGCCATTTCCGCCGGTTCCAGGGAGAAACTCGCATCGACGCCACCTGCTGAACGGTCGAGGGTGAAGTGTTTTTCCACCACGGTCGCACCGAGCGCCACGGCGGCCACGGACACACCAACGCCCATCGAGTGATCCGACAGCCCCACTTCGCAACCGAACAATTCGCGCAGATGCGGGATCGTGCGCACGTTGCTGTTGAGCGGGGTCGCCGGATAGGTGCTGGTGCATTTGAGCAGCACTAGATCCTTGCACCCCGCCTCGCGGGCAGCGCGCACGGCTTCATCCAGCTCAGCGATGCTGGCCATGCCGGTGGAGATGATCAGCGGTTTGCCGGTGGCGGCCACACGACGGATCAACGGCAAGTCAGTGTTTTCGAAACTGGCAATCTTGTAGGCCGGCACATCAAGGCTTTCGAGAAAGTCCACGGCGCTGTCATCGAACGGTGTCGAGAACGCGAGCATCCCCAGTTCCTTGGCACGAGCAAAAATCGGCGCATGCCATTCCCACGGTGTATGGGCTTTTTCATACAAATCGTAGAGCGAAGTGCCGGCCCACAGACTGCCCGGATCCTTGATGAAGAACTCACCTTCAGACAAATCCAGCGTCATGGTTTCGGCGGTGTAGGTTTGCAGTTTCAAGGCATGCGCCCCGGCCTTGGCCGCTGCCTCGACGATTTGCAGGGCCACGTCCAGCGACTGGTTATGGTTGCCACTCATCTCGGCGATGATGAAGGGCGGCGCATCGGCACCGATCAAGCGGTTGCCGATCTTGAAACTAGTCATGCGGGTGATCCTTCAAAACACGGGTGAACGTACAGGCACTCTGAGTGAACCCGGCGTCATGAAACACATTCAACGAGGCACGATTGCCCGGCAGTACCTGAGCGGTAATGCCGGTCACTTGCGGCCAGTGGCGGGTGACGAACGCTTCGCCCCGCGTCAGCAGCGCCTTGCCCCAACCCAGGCCGAAACGTCCCTCAAGCAGGTAGATCGAGACTTCGGCTTCAAACCCGCGCAGGTCATAACGCACAACGCCGACCGCGCCGTCGTCCGCCTCGGCGATCAACAACAGGCGTTGCGGATTGCGCAAACTCGCCGTCAACCAGTTCAGGTGCTGCGGCCAATCGATCACGCCGCTGTCCAGCGACCAGCGCCGTACCGTTTCGGCATTGCGCCCATCGAACAGCAACTGCGCGTCATCCAGAGTCGCCGCACGCACCTTGAGCACCGCACCGGCCAGTGCCACCGCGACACGCTCGGCACCCCGCCCGTCGACCAGTTGCCGCGAGCGTTCGGCCAGGCTCTGGCGCAAATAATGATTGCCGCTGACAAAGCCAATTGCGTCGCGCAACTGCTCGACACTGACCTGCTCACGGGCGCCCATGAACACATGCGCGCCCGCCGCGGCCATGACTTCGCCGTTGGCCTGCTGGTTGTTCGACACGGCAATACAGATCGTCGGCAACCCCATCGCCGCCCGCTCCCAACTGGTGCCGCCCCCGGCGCCGATAAACAGATCAGCTTCGGTCATGCGCTGGTAGAAGTTGCTGACAAAACTGTGCAGACGCCAGTTCGGCCGTGTCTCGGCCAAGGCCTGCATCTTGGCCCATGCCGGGTTATCGGCGCCTGCGACGAAGTCCACCTGCAACTCGGGAAAGTCCGCCAGCGCGAGCATCGCGTGGTAGGTTTGCCGCGCGGCATCGAAACCACCGAAATTGACCAACACCCTTCGCGCCGTGGGTTTGATCTCGATGGCCGGGCAGCTGAATTCTTCACGCAACATGGCATAGCGTGGGCCGAGCAAGGTGCGACACCCTTCAGGCAACAGCGGCTGATAATTTTCGTGCAGGCCCGAGAGATTCTGATTGAGCAGCAGATCGACGCTGTAGCGCCGCGTAGCAAGATCATCCACTGCCGCAATCCGTGGTGCCCACCGTCGAGCAGCCGTCTGCCATTGGTGATCGAGGCCGTAGTGATCGACAATCACCCAGTCGAATTCGGCGTGCCCCTCGAGCACCGCAGCCAACGCGTCGATGTCGGCCTGCCACGGCAGCATTGATTCGATGGCCTGCTGTGGATCTTCAGCGGCATAGCGCTCAGGCAGCGCAAAAGTCTCGAAGCCCTCGGCGCGCAAGGCATCAAGGCGATGCCCCGGCAGACAGCGGCAGGCAAACGCGACGTGGCTGCCCTGCCCGCGCAACACTCGCGCCAGCGTCAGGCAGCGGGCGATGTGGCCGCTGCCGATGGTTGGCGAGGCGTCGGCACGAATCAGCACTCTCATTGCAGCTCTCCACCAGCCTTGAGCGCGGCGTATAGGTATTCGGCGCGCTTCCAGTCTTCAAGGGTGTCGATGTCCTGCACCAGATGCCGGGGCAGAATCACCGGCAGGCTGGCTGGCGAATAGAGCACCTCGCCGCGCAACCACGCCTCAGTGCGCCCCCAGTAAAACTGACCGGCGTCCTGAAATGCTTCGGGCAAATCCTGCGAACGTGTATTGCGAAATTCCGGATACAAAGCGCTCAACCCACCCTGCCCGTCCAGCGTCAACGCACGCTGCACCGGAAAACCGAAACTGCACACGGAGAACGCGAAGGACTTGTCTGAACGCTGCTCCAGCAACTCGATGCCCTGGCGCAGATAACGTACCTGCAACAGCGGCGCCGTGGCATACACGCAACAGGCGTAATCGAACGCCGGCAACTGCTGCAAGGCATGCACGATCACTGCCGCCGTGCCGGTGAAATCATCGGCCAAGTCTACCGGGCGCAGAAATGGCACCTGCGCGCCATGGGCTCGCGCCACATCGGCAATTTCGGCATCGTCGGTGCTGACCACAACCTGATCGAACAACCCGGAATCGACCGCAGTGCGGATCGAACGGACAATCATCGGCACGCCGTCGAACGGCAAAAGGTTCTTGCGCGGGATGCGTTTGCTACCGCCACGGGCCGGGATGATTGCAACGTTGCTCAAGGGCGCTTTTCCAACAGGAACCAAGTGATGTCGTCCACAGGAAACTGCGGATCGCGATGATAGACGAAACCATAATCCAGCAAGTGCAAATCGGCATAGCGATCGAGCATTTCACCGGCAAAATCGCGCTTGAACAGCTTGCCGCTGTTGCCACGATAGGACACTTCCACCGGTGCCGGATTGTAATACTCGGCGATCAGGATGTAGCGCTGGCTCAACTCGTACAACTGCGCATAAGCGGTCGGCAACAGCTCCGGGGCCAAGTGAATCAGCACGCCTTTACTCAGGGTCAGGTCGTAGCGGCGCTCGCGCGGGAAGTCGAACAGCGAGCCATGCCAGATCTGGGCAATGTCCAACGCCCGTGCCTGAGCACAGGCGCTGTCGTTGATCTCGACGCCGAACAGCTCACAGCGCGGCAGCAGTTGATGCAATGCCTGCAAATTATTGCCGGCGTTAGTGCCCAGTTCGACCAGGCTCTCGATGCCTGCAGCCCGACTCAGCGCTTTGGCAAACAACGCCAGGTTCGCCGCCACTAGCGGCTGACCGACATTGCGCGCGACGTACTGGTTGCCGAAGTCGCCCTGCCAGAACTTTTCCTGCTCACTCAAATGACGCATTGCAGATACTCATCCTTTGCCTCAGCGGCAATTATTCGGTCAGCCGACGCAATTGCTCAACCACGTAATCCTGTTGCGCATCGCTCAATAGCGGAAACAGCGGCAGGCTGATCGCCTCGGCGTAATAACGCTCGGCCTCGGGGAAATCGCCCTCGGCGAAACCCAGGTCGCGATAGTACGGCTGCAGGTGCACAGGAATGTAGTGCAGATTCACGCCAACACCGACAGCACGCAAGCCTTCAAACACTTGACGATGACTGAGGCCGATGCGGTCGGTCTGCAGCCGAATCACATACAGGTGCCAAGCCGATTGCGCCTCAGGCTGAGAGCTGGGCAACGTCACCGGCAGATACGCCAGCAAGCGATCGTATCGCGCCGCGAGGTCACGACGTCGGGCGATGAAGTCGTCGAGTTTGCTCAGTTGCGACAAACCCAGCGCGGCTTGCAGATCGGTGATGCGGTAATTGAAACCCAGCTCGATCTGCTGGTAGTACCACGGGCCGTGGCTCGGTTCGCTCATCTGCTGCGCATCGCGGGTCATACCGTGGCTGCGCAAACGCTGCAGGCGCTCGGCCAGTTGCGGCCGATTGGTCAGCACCATGCCGCCCTCGGCGCTGGTGATGATTTTCACCGGATGAAAGCTGAACACCGTCATCGCTGCGAACTCACCGCAGCCGACCGGCCGCCCGGCGTAGGACGCACCGACCGCGTGAGACGCATCTTCGATCACGGTGAAGTTGTAGCGCTCGGCCAGTTCGGCAATCTTGCGCATGTCGCAGCTCTGCCCGGAGAACGCCACCGCTACTAGCACTTTGGGCAAAGTGCCGTCCTGCTCGGCTTGATCGAGTTTCGCTTCGAGGGCGAACGCATCAAGGTTCCAGGTCAGCGGATCAATGTCGACGAAGTCAACTTCGGCAGCGCAATAACGTCCACAGTTGGCCGAGGCAAGAAAGGTGTTCGGCGTCGTCCACAATCGATCACCCGGCCCCAGGCCAGCGGCCAGACAGGCAATGTGCAACGCCGCCGTGGCGTTGCACACCGCGACGGCGAAGTCAGCCTGGCAACGCTCGGCCATTGCCTGTTCGAAACGCTCAATGCTCGGCCCTTGGGTCAGCCAGTCCGACTGCAGCACTTGGACGACGGCATCGATGTCTGCCTGATCGAGGCTCTGCCGACCGTAGGGAATCATGCCGAGAGCTTCGCGTGCAGATCAGCGATCTGCCCGACCGAAAGGAAATGCGAATTGGTGTCGGAGCGGTACTCGAAATCCTCGCTCACGGCACGCCCCTGCTCGCCGAGTTTGTCGACGGCAAAATCGACATCGACGCTGGTAAAGCGAATCGACGGCTGGATGGTGTAGTGATCTTCGAACTCGAGGGTCATCCGCGCATCGTCCAGCGGCACCATCAATTCATGGAGCTTCTCGCCGGGACGAATGCCGACGTTCTTGTGCGGCAGGTGTTCAGCCATGCCGCGCGCCAGATCGACAATGCGGATCGACGGAATCTTCGGCACAAACACTTCACCGCCGTGCATCCGCGCAAAGCTGTCGAGGACGAATTGCACGCCGTGGTCGAGGGTGATCCAGAACCGCGTCATGCGTTCGTCAGTGATCGGCAGTTCCTGTGCGCCATCGGCGATCAGTTTGCTGAAGAACGGCACCACCGAACCACGGGAACCGGCAACATTGCCGTAGCGCACCACGGCAAACCGGGTTTCCTGCTCGCCGGCAATGTTGTTGGCGGCGACGAACAATTTGTCCGAGAGCAACTTGGTCGCGCCGTACAGGTTGATCGGGCTGGCGGCTTTGTCGGTCGACAGCGCCACAACCTTTTTCACGCCATTGTCGATGGCGGCGGCAATGATGTTCTCCGCGCCATTGACGTTGGTGCGAATGCATTCGGTCGGGTTGTATTCCGCCGCCGGCACTTGCTTCAACGCCGCGGCATGCACCACGTAGTCGATGCCGCGCATGGCCTGACGCAGACGGTCAGCGTCACGCACGTCACCAATGAAATAACGCATGCACGGCGCGTTGAACGTCTGCTGCATTTCGTACTGCTTCAACTCGTCACGGGAGAACACCACCACGCGCTTGGGCTGGTATTGCTCGAGCAGGCGCGTGATGAATTTGCGCCCGAACGAACCTGTGCCGCCGGAGATGAAAATCGATTTACCGTTGAACATATGCTGATTCCTGTCCGGCGCGCTTAAGCGAGCAACTGTGCCCAGTTGATCGAGGCATTTTCACCCAGGGTGAAACCTTTGCCGCTCAGCGCCAGGTTGGCGTTGTAAGCCGGGTCCTGCGCGAAGACGCCGCTCCATTTCTCACGCAGTGCCGCCAGCGCTTCTGGCGCCTGCGGCAACTCGCCGGTATGCAGCACCTGCACCAACGGCGTCCACACGGTGAGGTAGCCGGCCTGACTCGCCTTGAGGCACAGATCGACATCGGCATAACCTTCGACGAACGTCACTTCATCCAGCCCGCCAAGCGCGTTGAACAGCCCTTTGCGCACCATCAGGCAGACCTTCGACACGGCCGAGTAATTCTGCTCGACGGCCAAGCGATGCATGTAGCCGTCTGCTGTGTGACTTTCGCCGATGAAGGCCGAACCCACGCCGTCGTTCAGGCCAAGAATCAAGCCGGCCTGGGCCACCTTGCCGTCACGGTCGACCAATTTCGCACCGACGATGCCCACTTCCGGACGCTGGGCGTGGTTGAGCAGCGAATCGATCCAGTTCGGGTTGACGACTTCACTGTCTGCGGCCAACAGCACCAGATACTCACCTTGAGCCTGCTCGCTGGCGGCGTTGTACAGCGCGACTTCGCTCAGCGGCTGATCGGCACGCAACACATTGACTTTGGCGTGGCGCAGCGTGCCCAGCCAGTCGTTGACCGCTGCCGATTGATTGGCGTTTGCCGCCAGCAACACTTCATAACGACTGTAACGGGTTCTGAGCAACACGCCTTCCAGGCAGCGGCGCAGCACTGGCAGATCATCGATGACCGGCACAATGATCGAAACCAGTGGCTGCTCGGTGTGGCGGTAATCGATTTGCCAGGTGCCCGGCGCCGTCGACGTGACCTTGGCCTTGTAGCCGCGATTGCCCAGATGACGCAGCAACGCCTGACGTTCGTGGGCGTTTTCTTCAAGCTCTGCCGCCTGAGTGATCAGCAACGGCTCGTCGAGATGCGCCAGACCGTCGAGGCCACCCTGCTCAATGATGCGCAACAGCAGGTCGAATTCCAGCGCCTTGTTGAAATCGGCCTGATAACCGCCGGCGTCAAGCAACACTTCGCGGCGGATCAACCAATGGCGCGCCATCAGTGCCGGCACGCTTTGCAGCAGATCCAGGTTGAAACCCGGACGGAACACGTCAACCAGCGCGCCATTGTCCTTGCGCTGGATTTCATCGGTGGCCACCGCACGCACACCTTCGGCCGACATCAGCTCCAGACTGGCGCGCAACAGGCCGCTGGCGGTGAACTGGTCACCCGCTTCACCCAGCAGTAACCAATCGCTTGGCGACTGCTGAGCGCTCTGGTTGAGCTTGTCGACAAAGTTGCTTTGGGTGACACGAACAAAGTGCAGGGTGTTTTGTGCCGTCGTCGCCGTCGGTGCTTCGCCGGTGGTGAACACGACAATCCTGAACGCTTTGCAGTGACCTTCCAGCAGGCTGTCGAGCGACACCTGCAACTTGTCGATGTCGTTGTCCAGATCGAGCAGGAAAATGCCGAATTGCGGGCCACCGCCTTCAGTCGCCAGATGTTGGCCTATCGACTCGAGTTGTTCGATCGTCGGCGCGCGAGCCGCCAGCCACTGCAACAGGCGACCGGACTTCATTTTGCCGAAGACTGGCTGATGATCTTCGACCAGTAGCGCTTCGAGACGGGCGATCCACTCGCGCATGGCTTGCGCAGCGCTTTCGTCGCCGACGATGTCCAGTTGGGTCGCCAGACGTTTGACCACGGTCAGGTTGAACGCATTCAGATCATGGGCCTGCCACAACCGGTCAACCACACTTTCCGCCGTGTCGTTATTGCGCGCCTGCAACAGGTGCGCTTGACGGGCCCACACGCCTTCCAGTCCTTCCAGTTGCATGCGACCGGCCGGCAGGGTGTGCAACATGAATTCGAACTGTTCCAGACGTTCAAAGAATGCCTGGTTGTAGAACGGCATTTCAACGTACTGCAGCGGGCCAAAACGACGATCCGGCGCCTTCAGTTCCTGGTTCCAGGTCGATTCGATAATCAGCTCGGCAGTCAGCGCCCGCCCGGCCTTCAGGCTGTCGGCCATTGCCTCGAAACTCTCCAGGGCAAAGGCCTTGGCCTGCCCTGCATCCAGCCCTTCGATAGCGGTAGGCAGCGAGACGAGAAACTCGGCAAACGCCTCCCGTTCGGCGACCGATTTGGCGTCGACGTAGGTCAGCGAGTGATACACATCGGTATTGTGCTCGGAGACACCGTAGTTGATCTCGCGCACTACGTACGGAATCGGCAGGATGCGGGCCTTGGCACTGGCCAGCAGGTAGTAGACGTGGCCGATTTCCTGCCACTGGAAATTGGTCCCCGGCGGCAACGCCGAGTGCCAGTTTTTCATCAGATCAGTACGGGTCACCGCGTAGAACGGCGGGATGTACTGGTTCATGTAGTCGAGGACGCGATCCTGCGCCCGCTCGGACGCATAGTCTTCCTGGACTTTCTTGTCGCGGCGGTAGTAGTTCACGCCATGGGCCAATGACAGGTACATCAGGCAATAGCCGTGGCACATGCCGTAGTCAGGGTTGGCATGCAGGAAACCGACGGACTCTGCCAGCGAATCATGCAGGATGAAATCGTCGTCGGCCGCCAGCACCATGTATGGCGTGGTCAGTTTCTCCACGCCATACGCCAGTTTGGCCTGCATGCCCCAGTAGGCGAACTGCGGCACATGGTGGTAATCGACGGCGTCAAAGTCGCCTTCAGGTCGTTCGAGTGTCGAATCGAGCACCATGATTCTGCAGGGCAAGCTGCTGTAATACTTCACCGCCCGGCGCAAAAACGCCGGCCGATTGTGAGTAATCAGGACGACGGTCAATAGCTCTTCGAGCGGTAGCGCCAGTTCAGAACTGTACTTGCCTTGCATAACTTCTCTCCACAACCGGCGACTCGCCGAAACAACGCTTGGTGATGTTGCGAATTAACGGACGCGACGCAGATAGCCGTCCGGCGCCACGGTGATCAACAGCTTGTTCTGCAACTGCTGGTCGATCTCGAAATCCTGGTTCTCTTCCAGGTATTTCCACACGGCGGTTTTCGGGTTGTCGCCCGGGCCCCACGGACGATCCGGGAAGAAATCGGCCGGCATGTCTTCAACCACGGTGTCCATGACCACGCAGTAGCTGTCGACCGACACCAGCGGTGCGTACAGACGCAGCTCTTCCAGTACGTGATCGTGGGTGTGGTTGGAGTCCAGAACCAGAATGACTTTCTTGCCTTTGGCCGCCGCCTGCACCTGGGCAGCAATGCCGGCGTCGATGCTCGAGCCTTCGATCATCTTGATGCGCTTGGCCATCGGGTGGCTTTCGATCGCTTCGCGGTTGTGCGGGCGAATGTCGAGGTCGATGCCCAGCACTTCGCCGTGGCCCTGCAGCTCCAGCAACGAGGCGTAGTAGATAATCGAACCGCCGTGAGCGATGCCGCACTCGATGACCAGATCCGGTTTGACCTGCCAGATGATCTCCTGCATCGCCATCATGTCTTGTGGCAACTGGATGATCGGACGGCCCATCCACGAGAAGTGGTAGCTGTATTTGTGCTTGGCCGATTCGTTGAAGAAATCGCGGGCCAGGCCGGTCAGTTTCTGGTCGTCACCCTGCTGGGCAATCTGTTCCCGGCACTCGGCTTCGAAGGCTTGGTTGATGCTGTTGTCGGTCATTTTAATAATCTCAAGGGTCACTGAAACGAAGCGCTGTCGACGGCGTGATAGACGTAGCGTCCACCGGTCATCCGCTTGATCTCTTCGAGGTAATTGGAATTCATCACAAACAGGTTGGCGCCCTCGGGCAGCGCGTCCATGGCCTCTTGCGGCGAGGACACCCGCGCGCCGCTCAACGGCAGATAACGCCCCTGTTTGGCCGGGTTGATATCCACCACACGATCCACCGCCACACCGGCACGTTGCAGGAACAGCGAATAGATCACGCCTTTGGACGAAGCGCCCCAGATCGCCGAACCCTGCTCGGGGGCGGACTGAATGATCTGCACGGCGCGATCGAGGCTGGCGGTGAAGCCGTCAGGCAGGGCCAGGCGCGGCACCGGTTGCTCCGGGGTCAGGCGCAACGTCGCAAGGTCGGCGACGATGTACAGGTATTGGCCACCGAACAGGTGACCGGCCTCGTGCACGGTGCCGAACATCCGGCGCAGGTCATCGAGACGGAAATAATTGACGTGCTCGTAGAACAGGTCGAACCAGGCTTTGTGTTCGAGGATCCAGTCAAAGCACGGCACTTCGATGTAGATCTGCCCGCCCTGATTGGCATTGGCGATTTCCACGAGGAAACTGACCGGATCCTGAATGTGCTCCAGCACATGGCGCAGGACGATGGCGTCCGCAGCCAGACCCAGGCCCCGAGTGAAAGGTGCCTTGATCACGTCGGCATTCTCGCCTTCGTACGCCGGATCAATGCCGGTGATCGAATAGCCGAGGCCCTTGAGCAATTCCAGGAAATAGCCTTTGCCACAGCCGACTTCGATCAGCTCCTGGCCCTTGAAGTGCTTGGCGATGATGCCTTCGACGTCACTCAAGTGCTTCTGGAACTGGCCGGAATGCGCTTGCTCGTTCTGGTAATCGGCGTCGTAGCTGAGCTTGTCGGCGTCGAACGCCGCGTTGAAGATCAGACCGCTGCGCTCGTCCTGCACCAACAGCATGTCGGCACTGGCCGAGGCCTGCGCCGACGCGGGATCGGCAAAGGTGCGGTTCTGCAGCACCGGCAGGTCGGTGACCCGGTACAACTCGTGCCTCATTGCGGCTCTCCCAATAACTGTTGCAAGCGCTCGGTCACCGCCCAGAACGCTAAGGGCTCGTGGGTCGGATACGGGTAGTGGCCGAGGTTCAGATTCAGTGTCGCGCCACGTTCGCACAGGCGTTGTTCAACCAATGAACGCACCGACACCGGTTGGCCGCTGGCGCAATTGATCACGCCGTCGAAGTCGTGTCGTTGCAGGATCGCGGCGAGGTAACCCGCAGCGTTTTCAATCGGCAGAAAATCACGCAACTGCTCGCCGGCCGACATGTTGAACGACGGCTCACCGGTATCGATCGCCCGGTCCAATGCCGCCAACAGGCTGTTGGGGTTCTGCCCTTCGCCATGCAGATAGAACAAGCGCGCCCACTGCAACGTGAACGGCAGTTCCTGCTGCAGGTTTTGCAAAAACAGGTGCAGCGTGTGCTTGGCCAGACCGTAAGGGTTGCTCGGCTGCGGCGCGGAGCTTTCGCTGAGCGGGCCGCTTTGCATGCCGTATTCGAAACAGGTGCCGGTGACCAGCACCTGCTGCACGCCCGCCTCGACCGCGCTTTTGATAAAGCGGTAATCGGCCATCAGGTTGTGCTCGAAATGAAACAGCGCCCGATAGTTCGGCAAACCCGGCCAGGCCAGATGCGCCAGTGCATCGACACCTGCGGTCAACGCAGCGACATCGAGATCGGCGGCGTGAATATCCGCGCTCACAAACTCGACGTCGTTGATCCACGGCATGCCTTGCGCGGTTTCTGCGTTGCGCGCCACCGCCCGGACGTCACAGCCACGGGCCAGCAACGCCGCAACCAGATGGCGGCCGACAAAACCGGTAGCGCCGGTAACCAGTACCTTCACAGCACTTTCAACTCGGGCACGGCGATCACAAAGCGGCCGTCCCACTGACGCACTTGCGCCAGTTGCTGACTGACTTCGTGCAGCAGGTTCCACGGCAGCACCAGCACGTAGTCCGGTTTTTCGATGTCGATCTGCGCGGGCGCAACGATCGGAATGCGACTGCCCGGCAGGAATTTGCCCTGCTTGTGCGGGTTGGCATCAGCCACCCAGGCGAGCAGGTCCGGTTTGACCCCGGCGTAGTTGAGCAAGGTGTTGCCCTTGGCCGCCGCGCCGTAACCGACTACCCGCTTGCCGTCGGCCTTGGCCTGCAACAGAAAGCGCAGCAAGTCATGCTTGATGCGTTCAGCGGCGGGCGCGAGGGTTGCGTAGTACTCGGCGGTTTTCACCCCGGCCTCCAGCTCGGCCTGCAACTGTTGTTGCACCGCCGGCTGAACCGGGCGGCGCTGGCCGTCCTTGCGCTGGACGAACACGCGCAGCGAACCGCCGTGGGTGGTCAGTTGGCTGACGTCGAAGACTTCCAGACCATTGCGCTCGCACAGGGTCTGCACGGCGGTCAGCGACAGGTAGGAATAGTGTTCGTGATACAGCGTGTCGAACTGCGCGCCAGCCATCAGCGTCAGCAGTTGCGGGAATTCGAAGGTGGCGACGCCGGTCGGCTTGAGCAGCGTCGCGAAGCCTACAAGGAAATCGTTGATGTCCGGCACATGGGCGAGCACGTTGTTGGCCGCCATCAGGTCAGCGCCCCAACCTTCGCTTTTCAGTTGCGCAGCGGTGTCGCGACCGAAGAACAGCTCACGGATCTCCAGGCCTTTTTCGCGTGCCGCTTGTGCAGTGCTGCGCGTCGGTTCAACGCCCAGGCAGGCAATGCCGCGAGCGGCGACGTATTGCAGCAGGTAACCGTCGTTGGCGGCGACTTCAACCACACGGCTGTCGGCGGTCAGGCCGAAACGCTCGACCATCTCGGCGACATAGCGCTCGGCATGGGCCAGCCAGGTGCTGGAGAACGAACTGAAGTAGGCGTACTCGGCGTCGAACAGGCTATCGGCGCTGGTGTAATCCTCGGTCTGCACCAGCCAGCATTGCTGACACACCGCGACCTTCAGCGGCACCCATTGCTCGGCCTGCTCCAGGCGATCAGCGTGGACGTAGGCGTTGGACGGTGGCGAGGTGCCGAGGTCGATCAGCGGCAGGCTCAGCGGTGCGGCGCACCCACGGCAGTTCATAGACGCACTCCAGCAAAGTGTTGATCGAGCGCGGGATGGCTGGAGTCACGCGCTGACAAATTATTGACAGGCAACGGCCAGGCAATCGCCAGCCGTGGATCATTCACCGACAGCCCGGCCTCGTGCTCCGGCGCGTAATCGGCGCTGTGCAGGTAAAGCAATTCGGCGTCTTCGGTGAGGGTCTGGAAACCGTGGGCGAACCCGGCCGGAATCAACAGGCTGCGGCCGTCGCCAGCCTTCAGATGCTCGGCGTGCCAGTGCAGAAAGGTCTCGGAGTCTGGGCGCAGATCCACCGCCACGTCCCACACTTCACCGCGCAGGCAAGTGATCAGTTTGGCTTCCGGGGCATTGGCATTCTGATAATGCAGACCGCGCACACTGCCCTTTTCACGGGTGCAGGAATGGTTGATCTGACGGATATGGAACTCACTGCCGAACGCACTCAGGCTGCCTTCGCAGAACAGCCGGGCAAAGTGCCCGCGCTGATCTTCGAAACGTTTGTGCTGGACGCTGAACAGTCCGGCCAGCGGCAATGCCTTCAGGGAGAATTCGCTCACAACGCGCCTCGGTAAAGGTTCAGTTGGCCGAGAGTGACGTTGCGCATGTCATCGCCGTTCTGCCACGCCAGATGCCAGTCGAGGGTCTGGGCCAGACATTGTTGCAAGGTCCAGCGCGGATGCCAGCCAAGTACTTGGCGTGCGCGGCTGCTGTCCAGACGCAGCAGGCCGGCCTCGTGCAGTTCGCTTTTTTCGATGCGCAAACCGCACGCCTGCGGCCAGCGGCTGGCGAGCAATTCGACCACTTCGCCGACACTGCACATGTCCGCTTCACCCGGGCCGAAGTTCCACGCCCCGGCGTATTCCGGGCCTTGTTCGTAGAGACCTGCGGCCAGTTGCAGGTAACCGGCCAGCGGCTCCAACGCGTGCTGCCACGGGCGCACGGCTTGCGGATAACGCAGGGTCACCGGTTCGTCGGCGCTCCACGCTTTGAGCACGTCAGGAATCAGGCGCTCAGGGGCAAAATCGCCGCCGCCCAGGACGTTGCCAGCGCGCGCGGTGGCCAGGGCCAGACCGTGCTCGGCGTACTTGTCCGCCGGGAAAAACGACGCGGCATAAGACTGTGCGAGCAATTCACAGCAAGCCTTGCTGCTGCTGTAAGGATCGTGGCCACCGAGGGCTTCGTCTTCGCGGTACGGCCACAGCCATTCCTTGTTGGCGTAGACCTTGTCGGTGGTCACCAGCACACAGGCGCGCACGCAGCCGACCTGACGAATCGCTTCGAGCAGGTTCAGCGTGCCCATGACGTTACTGGAGTACGTGCCGAGCGGATCGCGATAGCCTTCGCGCACCAATGGCTGAGCAGCCAGGTGCAGAACGATCTCAGGCTCGGTGTCGGCGATGATTTCCAGCAAGGCACCGAGATCCCGCAGATCACCGCGCTGATCGTTGATGCCCTCATGCACCCGCGCCAGTTCGAACAAGCTCGGCTCAGTCGACGGATCCAGGGAAAAGCCGCTGACTTGCGCGCCGAGGCTTTGCAGCCACAGGGTCAGCCAGCTGCCTTTGAAACCGGTGTGTCCGGTGACGAGGACGCGTTTGCCGCGCCAGAAATCCGCACTCAGGCCCATTGCTTCCATGGGGCCTCCCCGCTCTGCCACAACGCTTCGAGATGGTTCTTGTCGCGCAGGGTGTCCATCGGATGCCAGAAGCCTTCGTGCTCGAAGGCTTTCAACTGTTCGTCAGCGGCCAGACGCGCCAGCGGTTCGGCTTCCCAAGTGGTGGCGTCATCGGCGATGTATGGCAGCACTTTCGGCGAGAGCACGAAGAAGCCGCCATTGATCCAGCCACCGTCACCGCGAGGCTTTTCGGTGAAGCCCAGCACTTGATCGCCCTGACGCTCAAGCGCGCCGTAGCGGCCCGGCGGTTGCACGGCAGTGACGGTCGCGAGACGGCCGTGGCCTTTATGGAAATCGACGAGTTGCGCAATGTTGATATCAGAAACGCCGTCGCCATAGGTGAAGCAGAACGCCTCTTCATCCTTGAGGTAACGGCCGGCACGCAGCAGACGGCCACCGGTCATGGTTTCTTCGCCGGTGTCGATGAGCGTGACGCTCCACGGCTCGCTGTAATTCTGGTGCACGTCCATGCGGTTTTCACGCATGTTGAAGGTGACGTCAGAGGTGTGCAGGAAGTAGTTGGCGAAGAAGTCCTTGATCGCATAGCCCTTGTAGCCGAGGCAGATCACGAAGTCGTGAATTCCATGGGCGGAATACTGCTTCATGATGTGCCAGAGAATTGGCTTGCCGCCGATCTCGATCATTGGCTTGGGCTTGAGGTGCGACTCTTCACTGATGCGCGTGCCGAGGCCACCCGCCAAAATAACTGCCTTCATCGTCTCCCCTCTTGTTCTTCACCGGGCTGCGCATGGCTTTCTTGAGCTTTGCGGGCCGTCTGGCTAAACCTTTTGCCGCTCCGGGCGCCGCTGGAGTGACCGCGAGCGCTCGTTTTATGGCGATTTACAGGGGACTTGCAGGAAACGCGCCAGCTCCACAAGCCCCCTCACCCTAACCCTCTCCCAAAGGGAGAGGGGACTGACCGAGGTGTTTGGGAGAGCTACGCCGACGTGAAATACCGAGTCGAACTCAGGTTTTGAAAAGCACACAAATCGGCCCCTCTCCCCTCCAGAGGGAGAGGGGACTGACCGAGGAAATTGCGAGAAGTACGCCGACGTGCGATACCGAGTCGAACTCAGGTTTTGAAAAGCACACAAATCGGCCCCTCTCCCCTCCAGAGGGAGAGGGGACTGACCGAGGAAATTGCGAGAAGTACGCCGACGTGCGATACCGAGTCGAACTCAAACCTTGAAAAGCCCACAAATCGGCTCCCTCTCCCTCGGGAGAGGGCTGGGGTGAGGGGAAAACCCACCACAAATCCAAAGCCGACCACGCCCCGCTCCTCACCACTCAACAGGATGAGCGTTAGCTCGGCTGCAGCTCTTGATCTTGATCCACGAGCGACGTCGGAAGGCTGAGCGGAGGGATTGATCCGGGGTGGGAGCGCAGCGACCGTTTGGCGAAGCCAAACACATCGAGAGGAGGTGCAGCGAAGCAAACCGTAGGCGATGCCCCCGGATCGATCCCGGAGCGAAGGGACCCCGAGCTTTAGCGAGTGGGCCGCACGTAGGAGCAAGCCTTTTGGTTACTTTTTCGGCGTCTGGAAAAAGTGACCCGCCGTAAGGGCGGAACCCTAATCAGCAACCCCCGCAGCAACGGATACACCCCCAAAACCCCAAGAGCTTGGTCGGCCCAAAGGCCGCCAAGCCCCGCTCGATCAATCCGCCAGCCAGCCGTATTCCCAGTAGCGCAAGTTATCGCCGCGCAACACGTAATCGCGCAACACTACCTCACGCAATTCATCACCCATGCGATAACTGGCATCAGGATCGGCCAGGTGCATACGGATCGCTTGCAGCCATTCATCCGTGCTGTTGGTCTTGATCCGCGTGCACGGCAAATAACCGCGATAGGCCTCGGTATCCGTGCAGATCACCGGGTAACCGCAGGCGCCGTATTCCAGCAGCCGCAAGTTGCTCTTGCAGTCGTTGAAGATATGGAACTCCAGCGGCGCCAACGCGAGATCGAGGTTGAGGCTGGCCAGTTTCGCCGGGTACACGTCCAGGCCGATGACGCCATGGAACTCATGCATGTACGGCCGCAGATCATCCGGGCACATGCCGAAAAACACCCAGTCGACTTCATTGGCCAGTTCACGAACAACCTCGGCGATCACCGCCAGATCACCGTGGTGACTGGTGCCGCCGCCCCAGCCGACCCGCGGTTTCTTCGAGGTCCGACGCTGGCTGCGCAGGTGGCCCCACAAGTCCTTGGCCAACATGTTAGGGACGACACGAATGTCGTGGTGCATGTCCGACAGCACGTTGGCCAGTGGTGCGGTGGATACGACCGCACGATCACACAGCCCGATCGCGCGGCGCACCATGCGCTCCATGTCCTGCTTGCTCGGCATGTTGCGTATGTGCGCATTGCGGTGGGGAACATCAATGACGTAGTCGTCGAGTTCGAAGATCCGTCGAGCGTTGAAGTACTTTTTCAGCGGTGGGATTTCATCGATGGCGTGCTCCGAGTAGCGCCCTTGCAGAACGATCACATCAGGCGACTGACGTTCGATATCGATGATCGACGGCAAGCCGTAGCAAATACGCCCTTCCGCCCTATTGGCCGCTTCCAGCTCGATCATCGGCTGGCTCATGCGGTAATGGCCGATGGCCGAAGCGTTGATCGGCACCACCAGCAGATTGGGCAACTGCGCCTTGGAGAATGCACTCCACCCCGTGCGCAGTCCCGGCTCCAGACTGAAGTTGGTGGCGCCCACGCCCTGCAACGTCAGGTTGACGTTGTAGGCCGGATCGCGCGCCACCAGCTGCAGCCAGCGCTGGTAAAACGTGTCCCTCTCCTCGGCGTGCTGCGCTTCTTCCTCCGGTGTCGCCATCGCATTTGGCCGCGCACCCACAGCCAGGATCGCATTAGGGTTCAACACCACCAGATAACCGTCGCGGCCAACGCGCAGACACAGGTCCACGACATTGAGCGTTTGTTTGAGGTCCTGCTCGTCCAGCCCGCCGGCAGCTTCGAACACCGACTTGCGAATCATCAGGCAATCACTGCCGACGGCACTCAGGTCATGCACCGCCTGCAGGCGATGCATGTACCCTTCCGACTGCATCGGCTGGCCATAGAACGGCAACCCGACCGGCCCGTTCAAGCCAAGAATCAGGCCGGCGTGCAGCACGCCGCCGTCCGGATTGAACAGCTTGGCGCCAACCACCCCGACTTCCGGGCGTTGCGCATGATTGAGCAGTTCGTCGAGCCAGTCGTTCCGGGTGATCACCGCAAAGGCGTTGAGCATCAACACATACTCACCGCGCGCCTGGCTGACGGCATAGTTGTGCACCGCTGCCGCGTTACCCTTTTGCGGGTAGCTCAGCACGCGAATCCGCTCGCTGCCCAGTTGCGCCATACCGTCCAGCCAAGCCAACGCTTCAGCGCTTTCGCTGCCGTTATCGACCAAGAGCAATTCGTACTCGGTGTAGTCGGTCTTTTCCAGCAATGTCTCGACGCAGCGTTGCAAGGCAGCCGTCTGGTCCTGCGTGACAATGACCACCGACACCAATGGGCGCCGGGCATGGTGATAGTCGACACGATTGAGCAGCCCGCCGTTACGGTCGCGAATGTCGTGAGCGATGCCAAGGCGTTGCAGATGCGCTTCGAGGATTCGCGGACTTTGCTGCGCAACGCCAGGATCAGTGAGCCATTGCGACAGATCGAATTTCGACTCCAGCAACACTTCAGCAATGTGCCCGACCACTTGCAGGCCATCGCTTTCAACCATGCGCCAAAGCACATCGTGGGGCGCGAGTTCGGCGAACGTCGAGGTAAAACCACCAAGCGCCAGGAACCGTTCGCGCTGGAACGCCAGCGCTCGCCCGACGTAAGGGTAGCTGCGCATGAGGTCGAGGTTGAAATCCGGCTTGAACGCAGGCTCGGCCGACTCACCATCGCGCAGACTGCCTTCGTCGCTGTACAGGCATGTCAATGAGCTTGCGTGCGCAATGCGATCGGCCATCACCAACAATGCTGGCGCCACCGGGCAGTCACCTGGCTGCAACAGATAAAACCAGTCGGCGCCTTCCAGTTGCGGCAGCAGAGCGTTGATCTGCTCCAGGCCGTCACCCTGCAACGGCATGTGGAACACCCGATCGTCCAGCTTCGCCTCGCTGCAAGCCGTGGACAGCACCAGAACCAGCTCCGGCGGGTAATCCTGAGCGGCGAGTGCCTCAAGGGTGCGCTCCAGGCCATCGCGACTGCCTTGGGCATCAATGATGATCGGCACGATGCGCGGTCGGTGCGGCCAGCCAGCGAGGGTTTCCGGCAGCCATTGGCGCTGCGCCTCGGTCAACACCCGAACCGCCAGCCATTGTGCATAGAGTTCGCCAAAACTGAAGCTGTCGACTCCGACCCCCAGCTCCTGACGGCTCTGCTTGGTGCCGAGGGTACGGCTCAGCGGCAGCTCCTGCCAGACCCGAGGCGACTCATCGGCCTTGGTCAACGGCACATAACGAACCCAGCCCGGCGCCGGCGCCGACTCGCCGCTGCGGACCTTGAGCATTTGCGAGATCCACTCGCGCTCGATCTCGGCCGCGTCTTTCATCGGTTGCTGCGCGCTCAGACGCTCGGGGTAGAGACGCTCGGCACTCAGTACGTTGTTGGAGACCACCAGATTGCCGCGCCGCAACAGACAGACGTACAAGGCAAAATCCAGCGTCGCAACGAAGCAGGCCCCCTCCTCGGTCAAGGCTGGCAAAAGCTCCACAACGTCGCTACGGCGAAACAGCGCACTACTGAATCCACCCAGTACGTTGACCGGGAATTTTTCAAAGATGCTCAGTACATCGTCGCCTTTGAGCAAGCCACTGGCCGGCGACAATGAGCTGTTTTCCAGACGTGCGGGCAGGATGATGTCGTTGGCATCCCACAACAACCGTTGCGCTACCACCAGACTGACTTCGTCACGCCGCAGCTCGTGGGCTTGCTGTTCGATACAGGCCGAATACAGCAGGTCATCATCACACAGGAATTTGATGAACTCGCCCCGGGCTTGCTCAAGGCAGGCCTTCAGGTTACCGACCAGCCCCAGCGTTCGAGGGTTGCGCACGTAACGCACGGCAAAGCCGGTCTGCTCCGTCACCCGCGTAACGATGTCTTCAATCTCGTCGCCACGATTGTCATCGCACACGATGACTTCAAGATTGGCGTAATTCTGGCTGACAGCGCTGTTCAGCGTCCGCTCGAAGAAGCGCGGATTGAAGGCGGGAATGACAAGACTGACAAGAGGGAGTGAATTCACGGCGGGCTCACAGGCGGTACGAGCCCGCTCGTAACAGCGAGCCCTTGATTCCGCTAAAAAACATGACTGAGTGGCAGGGTAAACGGGCGCTTACGCGCCCGTTGAGGATCAGATCTTGTTGAACAGACCCAACTGGCTGATCTTGCTGAACGCAAGCTGCGAAGCTTGCAGCATGGTCTGCTGCAGGGTCAGTCGCGTCATCACTTCAGCCGGATCCGAATCGCGAATGGAACCTTGCGTGGTGGTATTCGCGGTGCTCAGACTGTCATTGGTGGTGGCTTGCATTTCCAGCGCCTGACCACGGGCACCAATCTCGGTCACCGCAGCGCCGATTTGATTGTTGGCCGCGTCGATGTTGCCGAGGCCCGCCTCCATGGCGCCCTGGAATTTCTGCTTGGCCACCGGATCACCATCGATCGGTGTATTCAGAGCAGTAATCATCTGACCGAGGGTGTCGAGCACGTTCTGGGTCTGGTGATCGTTTGGGCGGATCGAGAACTGATCACCCGCTGCCGGTGCGCTGCCCAGAGCAAAGGTCACGCCTGCCGCCGTGGCGTTGCTACCGGCCACAGTGCCCGAGGACACCGGTTTGCTGTCCGCAGTCACCGGCGCAGCATACAGATCGAATGCGGTGGCGCTGGTGAACTTGAGAACGGCGCCGCCCTGCGGGAATGCCGCAGTGTACGCCGCCTGGTCAGTGATGCTCGAACCGGTAATCACGGCGGTCGACGGGTTACCCGGGCTGCGCGTGGTAGTGAACGAGTCAGGCGCGGTAGACAACTGGAAGCTGTGGCCGGCAATGACCGCGTCAGGGTTGGTATCACCGGCCTTCAGGTTGATGTTCAGCTTCATGTCGACGCCACGGAAGCTGACCGTCTGGTTGGCACCGCTGCTGTTGCTGACCAAACCGTTCTGGCTCGCCTCAGCCGTCACGTCGTTGCCAAGGGCATCGGTGATTTTCAGCTGGGTGCTGCTGAGGAAGCTGACGGTATACGGCTGGCCAGCGGTGAACTTGGAGTTGTAAGTGGCTACGGTACCGATCGTGCCGTTGGACAGTACGACGCGACCGTCATCCACTGCCGGCGCGGTCATGGCGACGTTGGTACGCGCGGTATTGATGGTCTGCTGGAAAGCAGCCCAACCGGTGGTGTTGGTGCCGATCGTCATGCCATCGCCGATGCCCAGATTGATCGTGGTCTGGTCACCGTTGTAGCTGTAGGTGCCGTCGGCATTCTGCGAATACGGCGCGGTGTCAGTCTTCGAACCAGAGAACAGGTAGTTGCCGCTGGCATCCTTGGCGTTCATCAGACCCAACACTTGTTGTTGGATCTGGCCCATTTCCGAAGCGTAAGCCTGGCGGTCCTTGTCGGTGGCCGTGCCATTGTTGGCGGCCAGGGCGAGTTCCTTGGCGCGGGCCAACGCGGTGGTGATCGAATCCAGCGTGGATTCCTGCACGGTCAATGCACTTTTGGTGCTGTCGACGTTGGTCTTGTACTGATCGAGCATCGCGGCCTGCTGGCCCAGTTGCAGCAAGCGCCCGGCACCGATCGGATCATCGGCGGCGGTATTGATGCGCTGCAGGCTGCTCGCCTCGCTGGCGGTGGCGACGGCCTTGTTGAAGTTACGCTGATAGTCCGACGCTTGCGTGCCGTAATACTGGGCGGTGGAAATGCGCATGAATTACGACTCCTTAAAGGCTGTTGATCAGCGTGGCGAAAGTTTCCTGCGCAGCTTTGATGATCTGCGAAGACGCTGTGTAGTACTGCTGATATTTGACCAGGTTGCCGGTTTCTTCATCCAGGTTGACCCCGGACAGCGAATCGCGCGCGCCTTTGGCGTTATCCAGAATCGCCGAGGTCGCGGCGCTGTCGGACTTGCCTTGGGCGGTTTTGGTACCGACGTTGGTCACCAGCTTGTTGTAGGCGTCAGTCAGGCTGATGCCCTTGCTCGCCGAACCGGTATCGACGGTCTGCGCCGTTTGCAGGGCGACCAGCGATTGCGCGTTGCGGTTGTCCGAAGACGCCGCACCGGTGAGATTCATGGTGAAGGTTTCGCCGGACTTCGGCGTGCCGCCAACGGTGGTCTGTACGGAGAATGTCTTCTGCACGTTCGGCGTAACACTGGTGTCCATCACCGGGTTGCCGCTGGCATCGACGATGCCGACTTTCAGGTCCAGCGTGTTCGATTGACCGGGAACGATAGTGCCGCTGCTGATGAGGCCGCCCTTGGCATCCACAAAGGTGTAGGACTGGCTGCCCCCGGTGACCGCACCGAACACCAGCTTGACCGGCGTCGAGTTCTTCAGCGCCGCCTGCATGTCAGCCTGGGCAGTCGGGTTGTAGATATCGATTTTGCTGTTGAGCGTCGGCTGGGTGAAAGTGCCCAGACCGTTGGCGCTCGCCACACCGGTCAACGGACCGGCCGCAGCGATTTTCTTCGGATCGGTGAGCACTGTCTGGATGCTCGCCGCCGCATTGCGGGTCGGCGTGACTTTGAAGCTGTCACCGGCGCTCAACGCACCACCCTTGAGAGCAAGGGTAAAACCGTCGATCACAGGCGGCGGATTGGTCGTGGTACTGAAGGCGCCCATATCGGTGCCATCGGAACGCTTGACGGTGTAGTCAGTGGCGCTGGTGAACGTCACTTGATAATCGCTGGTGGTCAGCTTGCCGGTGTCCTTGATGGTGACATCGAGGTTACCCGAACCGGTGCTGTTGCCCGACTGCGCGATGCTGCGCGAACTGATCAGCGCGGCACTGTTGATGTTGTTGAAAATGGCCGCGCCGAAGTCACCGTTCTTGTCGATGCCCTGGGCTTGCTGACTGTTGACCTGATCAGCGATCACCAGCGCCACGCGGCCCAGCTCGTTGAGCGACGGGTCGAGGACTTCTTTGCGGTAAGTCAACAGGCCGCCGATTTCACCGCCGCTCATCGCCGAGGTGATGTCGATGGTGCTCGAACCGCGATCCATCTGGATGGCCATGCGCGACGGGTCGTCTTTGCTCGCGACCATGCTCAGCGTGTTGGTGGTGTTGCCGATCACCAGAGGCTGACCGCTGCCGATGTAAACGTCGAAACTGGTGCCACGCTCGACGACCTGTGCACCCGTCAGTTCGGAGAGCTGGCGCACGGCTTCGTTGCGGCTGTCGAGCAGATCGTTCGGCGCACCGCCACTGGTGGAGATCTCGCCGATTTTCTGGTTCAGGTTGGCAATCGAGGTGGCCAGTTTGTTCACCTGGGCCGTCATGTCGCCAAGGCTGCCGTTGATGGTGGTGTTCTGGTCGTTGAGCTGTTTGGCGATGGTATTGAAGCGACTGGTCAGCGCCTGCGCACCGGTCAGCACCGATTGGCGGGAGGTGTCATCGGTCGCCGACGTCGAAACGCCCTGCATCGTGGTGAAGAACTTCTGCAGCACACCGGTCAGGCCGGTGTTGGTGTCCGACAGCATCGAGTCCAGCGGTGTGGCCTGCGCCAGGTAAGCAGCCGATTCGCTGTCGAGCGAAGTAGCGGTGTGCAGCTGGCTTTCCAGGTACGAGTTGTACACCCGGCGCACGTCGGCCAGGGTCGTGCCCGTACCGATGAACACGGTGCCGAACTGCTGCGAGGATTTGGTGCCCTGCACGGTTTGCTGACGTGAATAACCGGCGGTGTCGACGTTGGCAATGTTGTTGCCTGTCGTAGCCAAAGAGGACTGGCTGGCCGACAGTCCCGACATCCCGATATTGAGCAAACTCATGGTTCAGACCTTATACCTTGTGCCTTATAAAGGCGTGGTGGATACACCCGCCGCAGCGTAGTTTTGGAAACTGTTCATCTGCTTGGCAATCTGCGAAATCTTGCTTGCGTAGTTCGGGTCGGTGGCGTAACCGGCCTTTTGCAACTCGCGTACAAACTGTTCTGGGTTATCGGCAGACTTCACGACATCTTGATAGCGATTATTGCTCTGCAGCAAAGTCACCAGATCGTGGAAGCTGTCCTTGTACGAGGCGTAGGAACGGAACTCCGCCGTCTCCTTGACCATCTCGCCATTGCGAAACTCGCTGGTGATCGCCCGGGCCGAATCGCCCTTCCAGTTGCTGCTCGCCTTGATGCCGAACAGGTTGTGGCTGCTACTGCCATCCTGGGCACGCATGACCGACTTGCCCCAACCGGTTTCCAGCGCCGCCTGCGCCACCAGATAACGCGGATCGACGCCGATGCGGTCGGCCGCTTCCTTGGCCATCGGCAGCATGGTGTTGACGAATTCGTCGGCGGAACTGAAAGCTTTCTTCGCCGGCGCCAGTGGAATCTGCGCCATGGCGCGACCGTAGACCTGCATCTGTCCGCCCGAAGCTTTTTCGCCCTCGGCGCGGGCCAGCCAATCGCCGTTGTACAGCGGGCCGGCGCCAGTGCTGGCAGCGGTTGTCGCACGCTGCGGCAATGCCGTTGCCGCTGCCGGCGTGGCTGACGGCACCAGCCCGGCGAGCAAACGATCGGCCAGTTTTGGTGGCAAAGCCAGGCGACGCTGATTGATCAGTTCCATATCGTTGCGATGAGCCAGTTGCGTGTTCGGCGCATTCACCGAACGCGACGCCCACAGCGGTCGCTCGCCATTGAGCCGCGACAACGGGCCATTGGTGGCAACGGTGCCGGCGGCAATCGGCGTAGCCACGGCAGCAGCTTTCGCCTTGGCTTCTTCCTGCTTGGCGGCGGACGCGGCAGCGGCCTCGCCCGGCGCCAGCGGTTTGTTCTTCGACATCTGGCGCATCAGCACGTCGGCCAGACCGATACCACCGCCCTCGCGGGACATGGAAACGGCCAGTTGCTGGTCGTACATTTCCTGATACTGCTTGGCCGCCGGCGTGTTCAGCGGATTGTCTTCACCCAAGGCGTTGGTCGCCGAGCGCATCGACTTGAGCATCTCGCCAAGGAACAGCGATTCGAATTCCTGCGCCACCTTGCGCAGGTTTGCATCGCTGTTCTTGTCGCCGACCTTGAGCTGGTTCAGGCGATTGAGGTCCGAGTAGGAACCCGAATCGCTGCTGCTGACCAGACCGCTTTTGCGCATATCCATAAGGGTCGGCCTCAGATCACGATCAGGTCGGCTTGCAACGCGCCGGCCTGCTTCAAGGCTTCGAGGATCGCCATCAAGTCACCCGGCGCCGCGCCGACCTGGTTCACCGCACGAACGATTTCGTCGAGGGTGGTGCCCGGACCGAACTTGAACATCGGTTTGGCTTCCTGCTCGGCATTCACCCGCGAGCGCGGCACGACAGCGGTCTGGCCATTGGACAGAGGGCCGGGCTGGCTGACAATCGGGTCTTCGGTGATGGTCACGGTCAGGCTGCCGTGGGTCACGGCGGCTGGCGACACTTTCACGTTCTGGCCAATGACGATGGTGCCGGTACGCGAGTTGATGATGACTTTCGCCACCGCCTGACCCGGGTCGACTTCGAGGTTTTCCAGGATCGACAGGTAGTCGACGCGCTGGCTCGGATCGAGCGGCGCAGTGACACGGATCGAACCGCCATCGATGGCTTGCGCAACGCCAGGGCCAAGCATGTCGTTGATCTTGTCGACGATGCGTTTGGCCGTGGTGAAGTCGGAACGGTTGAGGTTCAGCGTCAGGCTGTTGCCTTGGTTGAAACCGCTCGGCACCGAACGCTCCACAGAGGCACCGCCGGGGATACGACCGGCCGACGGAACGTTGACGGTGATCTTCGAACCGTCACGGCCTTCGGCGTCGAAGCCGCCGACCACCAGGTTGCCCTGAGCGACTGCGTAGACGTTGCCGTCGATACCCTTGAGCGGGGTCAGCAACAGCGTACCGCCACGCAAGCTCTTGGAGTTACCGATCGAGGACACGGTGATATCGACCTGCTGACCGGGTTTGGCGAACGCCGGCAAGTCGGCACTGATCGACACCGCCGCGACGTTTTTCAACTGCACGTTGCCCGATCCCGGCGGCACCTTGATGCCGAACTGCGAGAGCATGTTGTTGAAGGTCTGCAGGGTGAACGGGGTTTGCGTCGTCTGGTCGCCGGTGCCGTTAAGCCCGACCACCAGGCCGTAACCGATCAACTGGTTGGAACGCACGCCGGAAATGCTGGCGATATCTTTCAGCCGCTCGGCGTGGGCACCAAAGGCTGCGGACATCAGCGCCGCAGCCAGCATGAGGCTCTTGAAATTCAACGTAGCCACCTAGAAAGGGAACAGCGGGCTGAGGAAGAAACGGTCGAACCAGCCTGGCTGACTCGTATCGGCAAACGCGCCGGTACCCGAGTAGGTGATGCGTGCATCGGCGACCCGGGTCGACGACACAGTGTTGTCCGTGGCGATGTCATCGGCACGCACCAGGCCGGCGATGCGCACCAGTTCGTCACCGGTGTTCAGCGTCAGCCACTTCTCGCCACGCACGGCGATGATGCCGTTGGGCAGCACGTCAGCGACGGTCACGGTGATCGAACCGGTCAGGCTGTTGCTCTGCCCGGACTTGGCGTCGCCTTTGGTCGAACGGTCGGCGCTATAGCCGGCGTTCAGACTCAGGTCGTTGCCCCCAATCGGATTGTTAGTGGTCAGGCTGGAGCCGAACAATGAGGTCAGACCGACCTTGTTGTCACTGTTCTTGTCCATCTGCGAGTTGGCGTTCTTGCTCGCCTGCGTGCGCTCGTTCAGGGTGATGGTGATGATGTCACCGACCCGGAAAGCCTTGCGGTCGCTGTACAGGTTCTGCTCGAAGCCGGCCTGATAGATCGAGCCATTATTGGCGGCAGCCGGCAACGGCGTGCGCGGCAACACCGGGGCGTAGTAAGGGTCATTGGGCTTGGGCGTCGGAGCGACGCAGCCCGCGAGCGAGACGACCCCACTCAATGCCAGAACAGATACAAAGCGATTCATGACCCTACCTCACGGTGTTGCAGGCGACCTCATGGCCGCCTCATAGACTTGATTACAGATTCTGCGTTACGAACGAGAGCATCTGGTCAGCGGTGGAGATCACCTTGGAGTTCATCTCGTACGCGCGCTGAGTGGTGATCATGTTGACCATTTCTTCAACAGTGCTGACGTTGGAGGTTTCCAGGGTGTTCTGCAGGGTGGTACCGAAACCGGCCAGACCCGGAGTGCCGACTTGCGGCGCGCCGGAAGCGGCGGTTTCCAGGAACAGGTTGTTACCCACTGCTTGCAGACCGGCCGGGTTGATGAAGTCGGCGGTTTGCAGGTTGCCAATCACTTGCGCTGCCGGGTTACCGGCGATGGTCACCGACACAGTACCGTCACGGCCAACGGTGAAGGTCTGGGCGTCGTTCGGGATAACGATGGCAGGTTCCAGAGCGAAACCGCTGGCGTTGACGATCTGGCCGTTGGAATCGAGGTGGAAGGTACCGTCACGGGTGTAGGACGTGGTGCCGTCCGGCTGCAGGATCTGGAAGAAACCGCGACCGTCGATGGCCATGTCCAGCGGCTGCTCGGTGGTTTGCAGGCTGCCGGCGGTGAAGTTTTTCTGGGTGCCGACAATGCGCACACCGGTACCCAGTTGCAGACCCGACGGCAGTTCGCTGTCCTGAGTCGACTGAGCGCCCGGCTGACGCTTGATCTGGTAGAGCAAGTCCTGGAATTCGGCACGATCACGTTTGAAACCCGTGGTCGACACGTTCGCCAGGTTGTTGGAAATGGTGGTCAGGTTGGTGTCCTGGGCGGACAGACCGGTTTTGGCAACCCATAGAGCCGGAAGCATTCGATTCTCCTCGTGCGCCTGTTTTTCGGCGCGACGTTCTGATAATTAGCTGATCTGCAAGACCCGAGCCATGGCCTGGTCGTCGTCTTTGGCGGTGTTCATCATCTTGACGTGCAACTCGAACTGCTTGGCCAAGGCCAGCACCGAGGTCATCTCTTCAACGGCGTTGACGTTGCTCGACTCCAGGAAACCCGACACCAGTTTGACGTTGGCATCGGCCGGCGCAGGCTGGCCGTCCTTGGTGTAGATCGAGCCGTCGAGGCCCTTGTTCATGTTCTTGATGTCCGGGTTGACCAGCTTGATCCGGTCGACCTCCGCCATGACGCGCGGGCCTTCGCCCATCGCCCGAATACTGATGGTGCCGTCTTCACCGACTTCGATCTGCTGCTCGGGCGGCACGGCGATCGGACCGCCATTGCCCATCACCGGCATGCCGTTGCCGGCGCGCAATACGCCGAGGGCGTCGACGTTGAGGCTGCCGGTGCGCACGTAGCTTTCGCCGCCGTTCGGGTTCTGCACGGCGATCCAGCCATTGCCGGTGACGGCGACGTCGAGGTCACGACCGGTCTGCACCAGCGAGCCCGGGGTGAAGTCGGTGGCGGGCCGTTCGCTCATGGCAAACGCACGCGCCGGAAAGCTGTCACCGAACACCGGCATCGAACGCGCCTGCTCCAGGTCGCGCTGAAAACCGTTGGTGGAGATGTTCGCCAGGTTGTTGGCATGAGCCTTCTGCGCCAGTGCGTTCTGGCTGGCGCCGGTCATTGCCACATAAAGGTACTTGTCCACACTCTTTCCTCTGCATGCCGGACGTTTGCCGCCCACCGCTGTACTGCTGAGCCATAAGCAATTTGCAGACCAACTTTTTTCTGGCGCACAAAGGCCCGGTAAACAAAGGACTTGGGGGATGGCGAGGGGAAATTTGAAATGTATCGAAGTCGAAAAACCGGCGGTGTTATGCCGCTTGGCGGCAATCCCTCGAATGATCGTTCCCACGTTCCGCGTGGGAATACCTCAATGGACGCTCTGCGTCCGCTTTGGGACGCGGAGCGTCCCGGGCTGCATTCCCACGCAGAGCGTGGGAACGATCACGTGCTGCCCGACTCTTTGCCGACTTCGTATTCACGCAGCTTGTTGGCAATGGTGGTATGCGAAACCCCCAAACGCTTACCCAACTGCCGACTGCTCGGATGCTCGGAATACAACCGCTCCAGCACCGCTTTTTCGAATCGCCCGACAATCTCGTCCAACCCGCCTTCCAGCGAGAAATCGCCAAGCGGCTGACGCACGCCATAATCCGGCAGACGAATATGTTCGGCCTTCACCGTGCCGCCATCGCACAGCGAAACTGCCTGGAACAAAACGTTTTCCAACTGCCGCACGTTGCCCGGCCAATGGTAATGACTGAGGCGATCCATCGCCGCCTGCGCCAGTTTCGGCAGCGAGCAACCGATCTGCCGACTGGCCTGATCGAGAAAGTGCTCGACCAGCGGCGTCAGTCCGTCGAGGCATTCACGCAGCGGCGGGATGTGCAGCGAGAGCACGTTCAAGCGGTGGTACAAATCCTGGCGAAACTCGCCGCGCGCGCACAGCTCCGACAAGTCGACCTGCGTCGCACAGATGACCCGCACATCCAGATAAACCTCTTCATCACTGCCGACCCGGCGGAAGCAACCGTCCTGCAAAAAGCGCAGCAACTTCACCTGAAGACGCGGGCTCATCTCACCGACACCGTCAAGAAACAGCGTGCCGCCCGCTGTCAATTCCAGCAGCCCGAGCTTGCCTTCAGCGCGTGCACCTTCGAACGCGCCCGGGCCATAACCGAACAACTCAGTCTCGGCCATCGACTCCGGCAGGCCTGCGCAGTTGAGCGCCATCAACGGCGACTGCCCACGCGGACTGGCGAGGTGACAGGCGCGCGCAAGCAATTCCTTGCCGGTACCGGTTTCGCCCTCAATTAATAGCGGAGCGTCGAGCGGCGCCATACGCCGCGCTTCACGCACCACGGCGGCCATCACTTTCGAGCTCTGGAAGATGCTGTCGAAGCCACGCAGCTCCTGCTTGCGCACGTTATAGATACGCTCGCCAACGCGGTCAGCGCGATGCAAGGTCAACACCGCACCGGCCATGGCCTCGCTGTCGTCGTGCTCCGATTGCAGCGGCGCGATGTCGGCCAGAAAGATGTCGCCCTTGACCTTGACCCGCATGCCGTTGATTCGCGATTTGTTGGCGCGCACCAACTCCGGCAAGTCGAAATCTTCGGCGTAACGCGACAGCGGAATACCCGGCACTTCATCGACCCGCACGCCGAGCAACTGCGCCGCCGCACGGTTGGCCGCCACGATCGAGCCACCCATGTCGATCGACAGCACCGGAAACTCCAGCGCACCGAGCAACGCGTTCAACTCCATGTGCCGTCGTTCGCTGGGCATCAGCCCAACCCGCTTGACGCCAAACACTCCGGCGATCGCCTCGAATTTCGGGCGCAACGCCTGGAACTGGATGTTGATCAGGTTCGGGCAATGCAGATAGATCGCGTTGCCATGCTCACCGCCGACCTCACCGCGCGCGACGTTGATCCCGTAGGCAACCAGCAGGTTGAGAATGTCGCGCAGGATGCCGATGCGGTTCTGGCAGTGGACTTTGATGCGCATATAAATCGCCCGAATAAACGATGAGAAACCTGTAGGAGTGAGCCTGCTCGCGATGGCTTTGGGTCAGTTGATATTGATGCTGACTGATGCACCGCTATCGCGAGCAGGCTCACTACTACAGGGGGACCGCACCAGACTTTTCTGTAGTGGCACGCAGATAGTTGTCAAGATTATGTGACAGCCACTAGGCTTTTCAAACCTGAAAATCACCGAAAATGCGCACCGGCGGTCAAAGCGTAACGATAACTTTACGAATTAAAGAGAAATTTCCCACGAGCAGGCCATTCAACCTGCTGCACATCAACCCGCTCTCAGGTAATTCTGAATCCATCGCTGGACATAACAAGAACGAATTCCCCTAGCAGGAGAGCAGTATGAAGCAGACGCAATACGTGGCCCGCGAGCCCGATGCGCAAGGTTTTATCGACTACCCCGCCGAAGAACATGCGGTGTGGAACACGCTGATCACTCGCCAGTTGAAAGTGATCGAAGGGCGTGCCTGCCAGGAATACCTGGACGGTATCGAAAAACTCGGTCTGCCCCACGACCGCATTCCGCAACTGGGCGAGATCAACAAGGTGCTCGGCGAGACCACCGGTTGGCAGGTCGCCCGCGTGCCAGCACTGATCCCCTTCCAGACCTTTTTTGAATTGCTGGCCAGCAAGCAATTTCCTGTGGCGACGTTCATTCGCACCCGCGAAGAACTGGACTATCTGCAAGAGCCGGACATTTTCCACGAGATCTTTGGTCACTGCCCGCTGCTGACCAACCCGTGGTTCGCCGAATTCACCCACACCTACGGCAAACTCGGTTTGCAGGCCACCAAGGAAGAACGTGTTTATCTGGCGCGCCTGTACTGGATGACCATCGAGTTCGGCCTGGTCGACACCCCGCAAGGCAAACGCATTTACGGTGGCGGCATCCTGTCCTCGCCAAAAGAAACCGTTTATTCGCTGTCGGACGAACCTGAGCATCAGGCCTTCGATCCGCTTGAAGCCATGCGCACGCCGTATCGCATCGACATCTTGCAACCGCTGTATTTTGTCCTGCCGAACCTCAAGCGTCTGTTCGACGTGGCCCATGAAGACATCATGGCCATGGTTCGCCAAGGCATGCAGCTGGGTCTGCACGCACCGAAGTTTCCGCCGAAACCGAAAGCCGCGTGAACCGCGACTTTTGCTGACAATTGAGCCTGTCCGTCGCCGCCACTTTGGTTTAGCGTGACGGCATTGACAGCTCAAACGTTTTAATAAAAAAAACACACTCGATTCAGGAATACACCATGTCCACTTTGAACCAAGCCCACTGCGAAGCCTGCCGCGCCGATGCGCCACAAGTCAGCGACGAAGAACTGCCGATCCTGATCAAGCAGATCCCTGACTGGAACATCGAAGTCCGCGACAGCATCATGCAGCTGGAGAAAGTTTTCCTGTTCAAGAATTTCAAGCACGCCCTGGCGTTCACCAACGCTGTCGGCGAGATCTCCGAGGCAGAAGGTCATCACCCGGGCCTGCTGACCGAATGGGGCAAAGTCACCGTGACCTGGTGGAGCCATTCGATCAAAGGCCTGCACCGCAACGACTTCATCATGGCTGCGCGCACTGACGAAGTGGCCAAGACCGCAGAAGGACGCAAGTAATGCACTTCGACGCCATCGGCCGGGTACCCGGCGACCCGATCCTCGGTTTGATGGAGGCGTATGCGCAGGACACCAACCCGCGCAAATTCGACCTGGGCGTTGGCGTCTACAAGGACGCTCAGGGCCTGACGCCAATCCCGGAGGCGGTGAAAATCGCCGAAGCGCGGCTGGTCGAAAGCCAGGACACCAAGACCTACATCGGTGGCCACGGCAACCCGCTGTTCGGCAAAGTCATCAATCAGTTGGTGCTCGGTGCCGACTCGAAGCTGATCGCCGCACAACGTGCCGGCGCCACCCAGACCCCGGGCGGCACTGGCGCCCTGCGCCTGGCCGCCGACTTCATCGCCCAATGCCTGCCGGGCAAAGGCGTGTGGCTGAGCAACCCGACCTGGCCGATCCACGAAACCATTTTCGCCACGGCCGGGGTCAAGGTCAGTCACTACCCGTACGTGGGCAGTGACAACCGCCTCGACGTCGATGCCATGCTTGCCGTGCTCAACCAAGTGCCAAACGGTGATGTGGTGCTGCTGCACGCGTGCTGCCACAACCCGACCGGTTTTGACTTGAGCCATGACGACTGGCAGCGCGTGCTCGATGTGGTGCGCAGCCGCAATCTGCTGCCGCTGATCGACTTTGCCTACCAGGGCTTTGGCGATGGTCTGGAACAGGATGCGTGGTCGACCCGGTTGTTCGCGGCCGAGGTGCCTGAGCTGCTGATTACCAGTTCCTGCTCGAAGAACTTCGGTCTGTACCGCGACCGCACCGGTGCGCTGATCGTCTGCGCGAAAAGCGCCGAAAAGCTCATCGACATCCGCAGCCAACTGGCCAACATCGCCCGCAATTTGTGGTCGACACCGCCCGATCATGGTGCTGCGGTGGTCGCGACCATCCTCGCCGATCCAGAGCTGAAAGCCCGTTGGGCCGATGAAGTGGAAGCCATGCGTTTGCGTATCGCGCAGTTGCGCAGCGGCCTGGTTGAAGCGCTGGAGCCGCATGGCCTGCGCGAGCGTTTCGCACACATTGGCGTACAACGCGGGATGTTCTCTTACACCGGACTGTCGCCGGAGCAGGTGAAACAACTGCGTGAGCATCACAGCGTGTACATGGTCAACTCGGGCCGGGCGAACGTCGCCGGCATCGACGCTACGCGCCTCGCCTTGTTGGCAGAAGCCATCGCCAGCGTCTGCAAATAGTTACTGCAACACAAAACCCTGTGGGAGATTCTATGGTTGAGGGGAAGCCCTCAACTGACTTTTGTCTGGTATTCGCTTTGCCCTTTCAGCAAGGCGAATACCACCCGAGCAAGTTTGCGAGCCAGCATCACCAACGCCTGCGTGGTGCTGAAACCCCGTGCTCTTTGGGCCTCGTAAAACCCTTTCCAGGCTTTCGTACGGCTAGCCGACATCGCAGCGTTGTGCAAAAGTCGGCGGGCCTCGGGGTCTCCGCGCTTGGTCAAGCTGCGGCGACCGTCCTTTTGCCCTGATTTCGATACCCTTAAATCCATGCCCAGGAAGGCGATAAACGCATCCGCGTTGCTAAATTCCCCCCGCTGAAACGCCGTGAGCAGGCGCGCTCCGGTCAGAAATCCAATGCCCTCAACTTTCAGGCAACGCTTCAATTGGCCGAGCAAACCGGCTTGTTTGAGCTGATCGTTGATCGTCTTTTCGATCATCGTTTCAAGCCGCTGCATGGATTTTATTTGTTCAGCAAAAGCTGCCTTCAATAGCGGCTCATTCGACCAGCTCTGCACCAGGCCGACCCTTGCCTGGACCAAAGCCGCGCGGCGGCGGAAAAGGCTCAGGAGCTGGCGGTACAGCGGTGATGGCGGGGTCCAGGGGCGCAACTCCTCGGCTTCGTTCTTCAGGTAACGGGCCAGCAACTTGGCGTCCAAGGCGTCGGTTTTGGCGCGGATCTTCACGCCTTCGCGGTAATGTTTGAGTTCATAGCCGCCCACCATGTAAATCGTGCAACCGGCCGCATAAGCCAAATCAGCGAATTCCAAGTGGTAGATGTTTGTAGCCTCAATGGCAATAGACACGGGGCCGAGCAAGGCCTTCAGCCACTGCTTAATGGATGTTTTGGTGTTGGGAATCGCTTCAAGCAGATCGCTATCGGCCTGATAAATCACCAGTTCATTTTTGGCGACATCCACGCCAACGATCGGATTTGATAGAGCGACTGGCATTGCCACAGGATTTCCTCCGGGATAAGGTTTGAGCACTTGAAGGGCTCACCCAGAGGCGCAGGCTTGTTCCTATCGTCGGTCTAGCCAGATGCATTCTTTATCGGCGCTTGGGTGAAAGGAGGAGGGGCGAAATCTCCCACGGTCTGTGCTGCGTCAACAGTCAGAATCGAGCCTTGTCCCTCCTCCTCCCTTCAAGTCCTACCATACAAGCGAGCCTGCTCGCGAAAGCGGCGTGTCATTCAACGAAAATGTTGCCTGACACACTGCCTTCGCGAGCAGGCTCGCTCCCACATTTGTTTGTGGTGACCTTTGGGTTTTGCCCTCCCCTGCGGCCATCTGTCGCATTAATTTGAATTAAAAGTCTGATTGTCATTTTTCCTGCTGTATCCTGCGCAGGCTTTCAAGAAGCGCGGATCTACCAGATCTATCAACAGACTTAGCGAGGAGCGCAACCATGCACGAGATTCCTAATCTCCCCTTCCCAAGCCTGCACGTACCTGAGCAGACGACCACGCAGCAAGCCGGAGCCCAACAGCCCGAGCAGAAAGAAGCCGTTGAGAGCCGCCCGGCCGACAACGAAGAGTAAGACCCCGTCGTACAGACCGTGTGGAAAGCGCTAACATGCGCTTTCCACACTGCCTGAACCCCGAGCCCGCCATGACCGACGAATTCTCCGAAAGCCAAGCTGCCGTACTCATCGGCGCCACCGAGAAAATGATCGACATCTGGAACCGTCTCTCCCCCGAGAAACAAGCCGCCCTGCTCGCCCGTTTCGGCAGCGAAGAAAATGCCCTCGCGGCGCTGGTCACCACACAACTGGTTGCCCCGGCCAACCCCTGAAGCGGCCTCCCGGCAAATAGTTTTACTTTTCCCGCCCCAGAAGCCTCCACGCCGGTATCATAAGCAGCCTATCTAATCTGCCGTTCCTGTGGATCGTTACCCATGTCGTCCTCTATGTCCGAGCCCCAGCGCCCCCTGGCGGTCACGCTGCAAGTCGTTTCTATCGTCCTCTTCACCTTTATCGGTTATCTGAACATCGGCATTCCGCTCGCGGTGCTGCCAGGTTATGTGCACAGCGATCTGGGCTTTGGTGCGGTGATCGCCGGTCTGGTGATCAGCGTGCAATACCTCGCCACCCTGCTCAGCCGCCCGTACGCCGGCAAGATCATCGACAACCAGGGCAGCAAACGCGCAGTGATGATTGGCCTGGCCGGGTGTGGCTTGAGCGGTGTGTTCATGCTGATTTCGGCGTGGACACCGAGCATGCCGATGCTCAGTTTGATCAGTCTGTTGATCGGTCGCCTGGTGCTGGGCAGCGCTGAAAGCCTTGTCGGTTCCGGCTCGATCGGCTGGGGCATTGGCCGGGTTGGCGCGGCAAACACCGCCAAAGTGATTTCCTGGAACGGCATCGCCAGTTATGGCGCACTGGCGGTTGGCGCACCGTTCGGTGTGTGGCTGGTCGGCCAGTTGGGTTTGTGGAGCATGGGCGTCAGCATCATCTTGCTGGCGATTCTTGGTCTGGCGTTGGCCTGGCCGAAAACCGCCGCACCGATTGTGGCGGGTGAACGCCTGCCGTTCATGCATGTGCTCGGTAAAGTGTTTCCCCACGGTTGCGGCCTGGCGCTGGGCTCGATCGGCTTCGGCACCATCGCCACTTTCATCACCCTGTATTACGCCACACAGCATTGGGACAACGCCGTGCTGTGCCTGAGCCTGTTCGGTGCCAGCTTCATCGGTGCGCGCCTGCTGTTCGGCAATCTGATCAACCGCCTCGGCGGCTTTCGCGTGGCGATTGCCTGCCTGTCGGTGGAGACACTGGGCCTGCTGCTGTTGTGGCTGGCACCGGACGCACATTGGGCGCTGGCCGGTGCGGCGCTGAGCGGGTTTGGTTTCTCGCTGGTGTTCCCGGCGCTGGGTGTGGAGGCAGTGAATCTGGTGCCGGCTTCAAGCCGTGGCGCAGCGGTCGGTGCTTATTCGCTGTTCATTGATTTGTCGCTGGGGATCACCGGGCCATTGGCCGGGGCGATTGCGGCAGGCTTCGGCTTTGCTTCGATCTTCCTGTTCGCCGCTCTCGCTGCATTGAGCGGATTGGCCTTGAGCGTGTATCTGTACAAGCACACGGCCAAGTACCGCGAAGACTAGAAGTCCACTTTGCCGCGCCCGGCCTTGATGCTGCCGCGCTTGGTTTTCGATTCGAGCCGGCGCTTCTTCGATCCGAGGGTCGGCTTGGTCGGGCGGCGTTTCTTTTCGACTTTGGTGGCGCTGAGGATCAGCTCGACCAGACGCTCAAGCGCATCGGCACGGTTGGCCTCCTGCGTACGGTATTGCTGGGCCTTGATGATCAACACGCCATCGCTGGTGATGCGACTGTCGCGCAACGCCAGTAGCCGCTCCTTGTAGAACTCGGGCAAGGACGAGGCCGGAATGTCGAAGCGCAGGTGCACCGCACTGGAAACCTTGTTGACGTTCTGCCCACCGGCACCTTGCGCGCGGATGGCCGTCAGTTCGATCTCGGCATCGGGAAGATGCACGTTGTTGGAAATCACCAGCATGGAAAAACGTCCGTAATCAGAGTGCACAGGATACCGCGATTAGCTGCAAAGCGACCTGCGGCCTGCGGGCGCAACTTCCAGCGCACTTATATCGAGCATCATTTCGAGTTACCATTGCGACCTTTAAATTTACCCGTTTAATGCAGGAAGCAGACTTATGAGCAACAAGGCAGTTATCGTTTTCAGTGGTGGCCAGGACTCTACGACCTGCCTGATCCATGCACTGACCCACTACGATGAAGTCCACTGCATTACCTTTGATTATGGTCAGCGTCACCACGCGGAAATTGAAGTTGCCCAGCAACTTTGCAAACAGCTTGGCGTGACCGTTCACAAGGTAATGGATGTCTCTCTGCTGAATGAACTGGCGATCAGCAGCCTGACCCGCGACAACATTCCCGTGCCGACCGTCAACAGCTCCGGAGAAAGTCTGCCCAGCACTTTCGTACCGGGAAGAAACATTCTGTTTTTGACCCTCGCTTCTATCTATGCGTATCAAGTTCAAGCCCGAACAGTCATTACCGGCGTTTGCGAAACCGACTTCTCGGGTTACCCGGATTGCCGCGATGAGTTCGTCAAGGCGTTGAACAACGCGCTTGAACTGGGCATGGATTACAAGTTACGTCTGGAAACGCCACTGATGTGGCTGAACAAAGCCGAAACCTGGGCGCTGGCTGATTACCACAATCAACTTGACCTGATTCGTCATCACACGCTGACCTGCTACAACGGTATAGCTGGAAGCGGATGCGGCGACTGTGACGCGTGCAATCTTCGCGCGAAAGGCCTCAGCGAGTTCCTGGAGAACAAAGAGCAGGTAACCAACAGTTTGAAATTGAAACTCAAACTAAAATAAGGCACAAAAAAAACGCTCGCCTGGACAATCCAAGCGAGCGCTTCTGCTATTCGATCAAACCTGGCTTCCTGTCAAATACTTCTTGAACAGCGACCGCGCCCCATAAGCGGGCATGATATTAAAGAAAGCAAAACCCACTTTGATCGCGATCTGCACATAGATCATGCTCAAGATCGCACTGTTCTCCATCGTTCCATAGAATGCGATGTAACAGAACAGAAAGCTGTCGATGATTACTGCAAACAATGTACTCAAGAATACGCGCAAGAACAGGAATCTGGAGTTGGTCAGTTCCTTGATCTTGCACAACAGATACGAGTT
This sequence comes from Pseudomonas sp. B21-041, assembly GCF_024748675.1. Lineage (NCBI taxonomy): Bacteria > Pseudomonadati > Pseudomonadota > Gammaproteobacteria > Pseudomonadales > Pseudomonadaceae > Pseudomonas > Pseudomonas sp. B21-041. The sequence goes on along the minus strand of NZ_CP087175.1, from coordinate 1,728,623 downwards.
GATGTTTTCGGACACCAGAAACGATATCGAAGACGCTACCAGAACAGAAGACAATTGACTGATCACGTCATTGTAAGGTCCATCGAGCTTCCACCCCGGCAACCCCGGCAAATGGGTGGTGATCGCCAATAGAATGATAATCGCCGCATTGCTGATGAACGCAAAGAGAATTGCCCGGCGCGCCAACCGCAGACCAAAGGTCTCGTTCAACAGGTCAACGATCAGAAAGGTCAGCGGGTAAAGAAAGGTTCCCGGGGTCACGACAATGTCAAAGTAATCCAGATAGATCGGTTTAGTCGCTGCAATACTGGTGAAGATATAAAGCGTGAACAACATCAAGTTCAGGATAATGTAGATCATCCAGGAACTCTCATGACGATCATTGATTTCGTAAGCCGTCAGCGCCCCACCCTGGGAGTAGAACTTCTTGTAGAGGTTTTTCACTTCGATTTTATTCAGATTATCCATAATCTCACTATTCAACACTTCACTCAGTTTTATTTTAATTATCTTGCCTGTCGCAATGACCATGATAACGGCCAGGCTTTTTCCATTTTCGAACCCCAGCAATTTGTACTTGCTGTTTTCCATTTCAACACTGCAATCCATTAAATCGTTCCTCGATTACATCTCCGATCACGCATACACGATCCGTATCAAAGCTGCCTTCATGGCTTATAGATAACTTCGCTGTGATTTTGTCATACACCAGTTTTTCCCTGTCGCTGGTCGATGCTCCTTTCTGCACGATCAACAGATCGCCGGGTTCGTTCATGCCACTGATTTCGTTTTCCAGAAGCACGCCAATCAGGTTAAAGGAAGCGCCAAAATAGTAAGTCAGTGGATGAATCGTGGCCAGTTCACCAATTCTTTTATCCAGACTTTGCAGCAGCATACTTTCCTTGATGACAGGCACCGCCGCCGGATTCATGTTCCCCTGTGGCGAAATACTGCTTTCGATGATTTCCTTCTCTTCAAAATCAATCGTTTCTATTTCCTCGTAAGACACGCCGAAGAAATCAGAAATCTTGCGTACAGTGGACTGTTGTACATTGACCACTTTGCCTTCAAGGATGTTGTAGATGGTGGTACGCGTCAAACCACTGGAGTGACACAAGGACAACTGCGTCTCCCCGCGACTCTTTATCAGGTATTTGATGTTGTTTTTCAGATTCTCCGATCTTTCTCTTCTGTGTATCACATGCTTATCATCCATTTTTAACTGCAATCAATGTCACGTCCCGAATGATCATTCCGGACATGCACAAGTGAGGTAGGAAATTGCAGTTATATCCCTGTCAGTGCCGCGCAGGATCATAGCATTCTCCCTCCTTGGGTTCGGTATAAAAAGTCAGCCTTCACGCGATGCCACCCACCCACTGGCAGGATGATTTCAGCCTTTGTACTGACTAGTCAGTTTCGGTTGCCTTTCACCCGGCGTCTGAAAATCGGCATCATGCCATGGCCGTTTTACACCCGCAGCGGCTACAAAAAGAATCATTTTCTTTGAAGAATGTTCATTTTTTTGATTAATTCTGTGGCGTTCCTCACTGAAAAATTTATGATGCGTCAACCCGGCGCTTCATTCTCGAGAGTGAAAGAACGAAAAAACGGGGACCTGTACAGGGTTTAGTTTTGCGCTCACAGCGGTCAAAACACGGATTCGCCTGTACAGATCTGGCAAGCAAGGACATGCGCAAATCTCGCAAAACCAGGGAAGGAATCAAGCAATGGCAGTCATTACTGAACCGCTCAAGAACCAGGCTGACATGTTGCGTCGTGGCCTGGCGCATCTTCGCGCAGAAGACGCCGAACTGGCGGCCATTCTCGACGCTGAAGTCACGCGTCAACAGCACACGCTTTCACTGGCCTCCTCCTCCTGCGCCGTCCAGCCGCGAACCTTGGCGGCCTCTGCTTCCGTGCTGGTCAACGTGACGGCAGAGGGCATGTCCGGCAAGCGCCACAGTGCAGGGTGCGAGAACGTCGAACTGGTCGAGTCGCTGGCCATCCGCCGAGCGCGGCAACTGTTCGGCGCGCAATACGCCAACGTGCAGCCACACTCAGCGTCGAACGCTATATACCAAGTCCTTACGGCCTTGCTGGAGCCTGGCGACACCTTGCTGGGTATGGCAGTGGAACACGGTGGTCATCTCACGCATGGCAGCCTCGCGGCGTTTTCGGGCGCCTACTACAAGGCGATCCAGTACGGCACGACATCCGACGGTCTCATTGATTACGACAAAGTGCGTCTGCTGGCGCTCGCCCATCGCCCACGCGTCATCCTCTGCGGCGCCACCGCCTATTCACGCGTAGTCGACTTCAAGCGGTTTCGCGAAATTGCCGATGAAGCCGGCGCCATCCTGCTCGCCGACATTTCGCATATCGCCGGGCTTGTGGCCACCGGACGGCATCCAGGTCCGATCGACGCCGCACATGTCACCGTCACCTGCACGCACAAGCAACTCGCCGGACCTCGGGGTGGCGTGATCCTCAGCGGTCGGGACGCAAACACCAAGATCCCCGGCTTGAGAACCACCTTCAGTCGCCTGCTGGATCAAGCCGTTTACCCACGCATGCAGGGCGCGCTCGCCGCCAACATGATCGCAGCGAAGGCTGCCGCGCTGGGTTACGCAATGTCCGCAGAATTCGATGCCTGCATGGCACAGATCCGCAGTACGGCGGATGAAATGGTCAAAGCGTTTCAGGCCAAGGATTATGAGGTGGTCGGCGACTGCAGTGAAAACCACACAGTGCTGGTTCGCTTGCGGGGTGGCATCACAGGGGCTATCGCGGAGGCGGCGCTGGGACACTGCGGGATCATCGTCAACAAACATCGCCTACCCGACGATCCCCGTTCGGCACTTGTCACCAGCGGGCTGCGTATCGGCACCGCGGCTCTAGCGCAACGCCGGGTCGATGTCCACGGCAGCCGCCAGATCGTCGATTTGATAGTGCGGGTTCTGAATACGGTAGCGCCGCTCGGCGAACAGGATTACACGCTGGAACCTCTGCTCCTCGCGCAGTTTCGCTCAGAGGTCGAAACCCTGTGCAGGGACTATCCTCTCGCCGACTATCAATAGCGGTCCAACATTTGCGCCCATAAAAAACCCGGCACTCAGGCCGGGTTTTGTGTTTCTGCGTCAGCGCTTACTTGGCAGCACCTGCCGCAGGTACGGCCTGTTGCGCACCGCGCTTGTTCTTGATCACGTAGCAAACCCACATAAATACGACCCACACCGGAATCGCATACACCGAGATCTGAATGCCCGGGATCAGCAGCATCACGCCCAGGATGAACGCGACGAACGCGAGGCAGATGTAGTTGCCGTACGGGTACCACAGCGCCTTGAACAGCGGCGTCTGCTGAGTCTTGTTCATGTGCTGGCGGAACTTGAAGTGCGAGAAGCTGATCATCGCCCAGTTGATCACCAGCGTCGCAACCACCAGCGACATCAGCAGCTCCAGCGCGTGCTGCGGGATCAGATAATTGAGCAGCACAGCCACCAGCGTCACTGCTGCCGAAGCCAGGATCGACCGCACCGGCACGCCGCGCTTGTCGATCTTCGCCAGACCTTTCGGCGCATCGCCCTGCTCGGCCATGCCCAGCAGCATACGGCTGTTGCAATAGGTGCCGCTGTTGTACACCGACAACGCGGCGGTCAGCACCACAAAGTTGAGAATGTGCGCGGCGGTGTTGCTGCCGAGCATCGAGAACACTTGCACGAACGGACTGCCGCTGTACGAATCGCCAGACGCGTTGAGGGTTGCCAGCAGGCTGTCCCATGGGGTCAGCGACAGCAGGATCACCAGCGCACCGATATAGAAAATCAGGATCCGGTAGATCACCTGATTGATCGCTTTCGGGATCACGGTTTTCGGTTTGTCCGCTTCAGCGGCGGTGAAACCGAGCATTTCCAGACCGCCGAAGGAGAACATGATGATCGCCATGGCCATCACCAGACCGCTAACGCCATTGGGGAAGAAACCACCGTGCGACCACAGATTGCTCACCGAGGCTTGCGGGCCGCCGTTGCCGCTGACCAGCAGGTAGCTACCGAGCGCAATCATGCCGACGATCGCCACGACCTTGATGATCGCGAACCAGAATTCGGCCTCACCGAAGACTTTGACGTTGGCCAGGTTGATCGCGTTGATCAGCACGAAGAAAGCCGCTGCAGACACCCAGGTCGGGATGTCCGGTGCCCAGTAGTGGATGTATTTGCCGACCGCGGTCAGCTCCGACATGCCCACCAGAATGTACAGAATCCAGCAGTTCCAACCGGACAGGAACCCGGCAAAGCCGCCCCAGTACTTGTGCGCGAAATGGCTGAAGGAACCGGCCACCGGCTCTTCGACAATCATCTCGCCGAGCTGGCGCATGATCATGAAGGCGATGAAGCCGCAGATGGCGTAGCCGAGGATCATCGACGGGCCGGCGGATTTCAGTACCCCGGCCGAGCCGAGGAACAATCCGGTACCGATCGCGCCACCGAGGGCAATCAGTTGAATGTGGCGATTTTTCAGGCCGCGTTTCAGCTCGCCTGATTGCGAGGGTTGTCCACTCATGAAAAAGGTCTCACGCAAGGTTTGATGATGTTCAGTAGACGTTGCTGCCAGGTTGCGATTTCAAGCAGCCCCGATCAAACCCCAGCGCAGGCACCAGGAGTTCAGCTCATTTACAACGGTCATGCGTCACCTGTTTGTTTTTATCTGTGACGAAATCGAACCCGAAACGCTTGTGGCGCCACGGAGTGAACAAGGCGGATAGCCTTGAGATTTGCGCGATTACGCAGAGGGTCACAGTTAAAACGCGGCGCATTGTACACCGCTAACCCCCTGCTGCCAGACCCCGCTGGATCAGCGTGGCGGTTGCCGGGATTGCGTGTGTCCGCCTCGAGACACTCGAGCGGCTGCAAAAATTGAGTCAGGCCTTTGCAGGCCATCGGCGTGGACGAGGAAAAAACCGTCCCACGGAGAGAGATGGAGATCAGTCACGGCGTTCATTGCGCCTCCTTCTTGTTATGCACCTGCACGACAGGCATGGGGCGCATATCACCCTGCAAACGATGCTGAAACAAGCGTGCCAGAGCCTTGTCCGGCCCGCGGCGGAGCAGGCTTCGGCAGCTTTTCCTTACAGCGCTCATGACGGGTTGGTTTCACTCGGTTTTAACGGCTTTTTTGTAAACATTTCTTTACGACGCGTAACGCAGAGTTTCCATTTCAGAAATATCTGTCAGACGTCTGCAAATTGACGGTAGCTAGCTTGCTAATGAAACGTGCCGTTTAGTTTTTTGTTTTCAAATAAAAAAACTGCCGCCGAAAAACAGAATAAAAAGTCTATTTAAAAAATAAATGAATAATTTTTTGCATTACAAAAAACCCTGAACTAGGTTCTTCACGTCTTGCCGGCCACCTCGACCGGCCAGTCACAACCGTGAAAGTCATCTAGGAGATCGACCATGCAAGCACTGGAAAAAGACTTGGATACCGAACTGCAACTGGACGAATGGTTTGAAGCACCGACCCACGAGGCGGCTGTAGAAATGATGCAAGCCGACGCGGTAGTTCCGTTCGGCACGGCGATGTGGCCTCTGTAAGACATCTCCGGGCAGGCACGATCCGGCCGGTCGTGCCTGCCGCTTTTTACACGGTCAGTCAGGGAGGATTCATGGATAAGCCCCGCGCGATCTCGCATTTCCTTTACTACCTCGAACACCACCCCGCCCTTGCCGGCATCGACTCGGCGAAGGTATTGCTCGGCCACACGGCTGATTACCAAGCGCTGACCGGCGCGATCGCCGAACAGGCAGGCGATCATCCTCGTTTCCAGTTCAGCGCCCGACGTCTGGACCTGGAAAGCACCGCAACGCTGACTTCGGCGATTACCGACAGCGATCTGTACATTTTCTTCTACGACTCTTCCACCCTGCCCAACCCGCGCCCCGACGGCCCGGAGTTCGTGCGCGCGCTGCAAGCGGTGATGGCGGAGAACTGGAAGAAGTCGCTGCTGTTCAAGGATTACGGCGATTATTTCTATGACACCTTCAGCGTCACCCCGCAGCGGATTGCCGGACTGAACAGTCACCTGATCCAGCGTATGTCCCACGCGACCACGCTGAGTTTCAAGGACGATGACGGCTCATGGTTTGAAACGCCGCTGAGCAGCATCAAGAAGTGGACCGATATCAACGGTGTCGGCAACTTTGACCTGGCCCCCGGCGAAATCGCTACGCACAGCGAGGCCATCAACGGCCATGTGAAGTTCAAGGGCACGTTCCTCAGCACCATCCCGTTTGCGCGCAAGTACGGTGTGCTGGAATCACCACTGGAACTGTGGATCGAGAATTCGACCATCAGCCGCATCGCCACGGAGGTGCCGGGGCTGGAGCATGACTTCAACAAGTACCTGGACGCCAATCCGTCGAACCGGCGGATTGAGGAGTTGGGGATTGGTACCAACGAAGGCGTGAAGGATTTGTATGCGCGTAATGCCGGGTTTGAAGAGCGGCATTGTGGGCTGCATCTTGGGTTGGGCGGTGGCGCCAAGGGTAGTCATCACCTGGATCTGATCTTTTCGGGTGGGGTGCTGGCGCTGGATGACAAGCCGGTGTTTGACGGACGCTTTGTGTTCTAGCCCCAAGATTTAATCGTTCCCACGCTCCGCGTGGGAATGTAGCCTGGGACGCTCCGCGTCCCTCTAGAGCCGAACGCGGAGCGTCCGTTGAGGCATTCCCACGCAGAGCGTTGGAACGATCGGTGTGCGCCAGACGAAAAAAAACGCCAACCCTGCGGTTGGCGTTTTTTCATTTGGCGCTAAACCCGATCACTCAGGCTTTTTACGACCAAACCCCGGACGCTGACCGGAACCGGCCGGTGCGCCACGACGCTTGCCCGACGGCTTGTCACCGTCAACCAGCTTGATCCCCGGACGCTTCGGCGCAGGTTTGGCCGGGCGCTTGTTGGTGGTGTCCGCTGGACGATCCGCCACAGGCGTGCCACGACCGGCAGGTGCACCACGCTCGCCACGCTCAGTGCGACCGTTGGCCGGACGCGGAGCGCGTTCGCCGTCACGGGCTACTGGCTTGCGACCTGGACGCTCGCCTTCGATCTGCGGTTCACGGCTTGGGCGCGGACCGGTCGGCGCGCCAGCGGCTGGACGCAGCGTACGAACGCGCTCGGTCTTGGCCATCGGCCGCGACGATTTGCGCTGCATGCGCTCAAGCTTGTCTTTGCTCTTGGCGTTCAGTTGCGGCATCGCTACCGGCGTCAGGCCGACTTCAGCACTGAGGATGTCGACTTCGTACTGGCTCATTTCGCGCCAGCGCCCCATCGGCAGGTCGGAGTTGAGGAACACCGGACCGAAACGCACGCGCTTCAGACGGCTGACCACCAGACCCTGCGATTCCCACAGACGACGAACCTCACGGTTACGGCCTTCCATCACCACGCAGTGATACCAGTGGTTGAAGCCTTCACCGCCTGGCGCCTGCTTGATGTCGGTGAACTTCGCCGGGCCATCTTCCAGCACGACGCCGGCCTTCAGGCGCTCGATCATCTCGTCGTCGACTTCACCGCGTACGCGCACGGCGTACTCACGGTCCATCTCGTAGGACGGGTGCATCAGACGGTTGGCCAGCTCACCGTCGGTGGTGAACATCAGCAGACCGGTGGTGTTGATGTCGAGACGACCGATGTTGATCCAGCGACCTTCTTTCGGACGCGGCAGCTTGTCGAACACGGTCGGACGGCCTTCAGGGTCGTCACGGGTGCAGATCTCGCCATCGGGTTTGTTGTACATGATCACGCGGCGGACCGATTCGGCCGCTTCTTCGCGCTTGATCACCTTGCCATCAATGGTGATGGCGTCGTGCATGTCGACGCGCAGACCGAGGGTGGCGTCTTTGCCATTGACCTTGATCCGGCCCTGGCTGATCCAGGATTCCACGTCACGGCGCGAGCCGACGCCGATACGGGCGAGGACTTTCTGCAGCTTTTCGCCTGCTGGGCCGATTTCCTGGTCGTCTTTCTGAATGATGTCGCTCATCTGGGCACCTCCCGGTGTGGTCTGTTCAGGCGGCGCCTGAAGCATTGAAATCTGGGTACTTAGCCGAAGGGATCGGCGAAGGGTCGCGAATCATACGCGGATGTGCGCCATCGCGCATCAGAGACTAGTCGATCAGGCCAAGGTTATTTCTTTTTCCGCCGACCGGCGCCACCGAGTTTGATCAGGCGCAGCGCGGCTTCGGCCAGTACGCTGCGCTTGTCGTCCTTGTCGAGTTTCTTCCAGGCTTTGATTTCGCGCTTGCTGCGGCCGCAGCCGAGACAGATGTCGTCGGTGAATTTGCAGAGGCTGATGCACGGGTCTTTGGTGGAACTCATCGAGGTCTCCGAAAAACACAAATCCCTTGTAGGAGTGAGCCTGCTCGCGATAGCGGTGTGTCAGTCAACATCTTCTTGACAGATACACCGCTATCGCGAGCAGGCTCACTCCTACAGGGGATCGCGGTGTTTGGAAGGGCGGGTCAGTCTTCCAATTCGCGGCGTTCGGCCTCGATGGCTTCGGCCAGCGCACGGGCTTCGGCTTCTTCTTCGCTCAGCTCGGGTTCTGGCGCGGGTTGTTCGAGCGCGGCGACGGCGGCCAATAGTTTTTCGCGGGCTTCGGCGACGCCAAGAATGTCCTCTTCCGGTTCGGCTTCTGGCTCTGCTTCAAGTTCAACTTCAATCGCTGGCTCAGCGACTTCGGTTTCAGGCTCGTTCGTCGGCGCGTCACTGTCGCCCGCCTCACCATCCACCGCATCCCGCAGCAAATCATCGAAGTCGGTCTTGATCCCCTCCTCCATGCTGTCCAGCTCCAACAGCAAGGTATGGAAACTGGTCTCTTCCTTCTCCTCTTCCGGCTCGGCGCTGGCATCGGCCAGTTCCTGCAAGCCCTGCGGCACCGGAGCGTCGTCGAAATCAAGCACCGGGTCGGTTTCCATTTCGCGCAATTCGGCCAGCGGCGGCAGGTCTTCGAGGTTCTTCAGGTTGAAGTGATCGAGAAACATCTTGGTGGTGGCAAACATCGCCGGTTTGCCCGGCACATCGCGGTAACCAACAACACGGATCCACTCGCGCTCCAGCAAGGTCTTGACGATATTGCTGTTCACCGCCACGCCACGCACGTCTTCGATCTCGCCACGGGTGATCGGCTGACGGTAGGCGATCAGCGCGATGGTTTCGAGCAAGGCGCGGGAGTAACGCTGCGGGCGCTCTTCCCACAAGCGGCCGACCCACGGCGAAAACTTTTCGCGGATCTGCAAGCGATAGCCCGATGAGACTTCCTTGAGCTCGAAAGCACGGCCCTCGCAGGACTTGCCCAGCAGGGTCAGGGCTTTCTTGAAGACCGCAGGCTCGGGCCGTTCGCCTTCTTCAAACAGTTCAAACAGACGCTCAAGGGATTGCGGCTTTCCCGAGGCCAACAGAAAGGCTTCAAGCAGGGGGGCCAGCTCGCGGGGTTCAGTCAGGTTCATGTTTCGACTCGTTATTCGGCTCGGGCTCGCACGTGGATCGCGGCGAACGGCTCATTCTGCACCAGCTCGACCAAGGATTCCTTGACCAGTTCAAGGATCGCCATAAAGGTCACCACCACACCCAACCTGCCCTCTTCGGCGGTGAACAGCTCGACGAACGGCACAAATCCGCCGCCCTTGAGCCGTTCCAGCACATCACTCATGCGCTCACGGGTGGACAGTGCCTCGCGGCTGACCTGGTGGCTTTCAAACATATCGCCACGGCGCAGCACTTCGGCCATGCACATCAAAATCTCCTCCAGCGCAACGTCCGGCAACAGCTTGCGCGCCCGGGCTTCCGGGGCGTCGAGCTTGGGCACGATCACATCGCGGCCAACCCGGCTCAAGCCGTCGATGCCTTCGGCGGCCGCCTTGAAACGCTCGTATTCCTGCAAGCGGCGGATCAGTTCGGCGCGCGGGTCGTCTTCCTCGTCTTCGACAGTCTCGGCCCGAGGCAGAAGCATGCGCGACTTGATCTCGGCGAGCATCGCGGCCATCACCAGATATTCGGCGGCCAGCTCCAGGCGCACCGACTGCATCAACTCCACGTAGCCCATGTACTGGCGGGTGATTTCCGCCACCGGGATGTCGAGGATGTTGATGTTCTGTTTGCGGATCAGGTACAGCAGCAGGTCGAGCGGGCCTTCGAAGGCTTCAAGAAAGACTTCCAGCGCATCCGGCGGAATGTACAGGTCCAGCGGCATCTCCATGACTGCCTGGCCATAGACCATGGCAAATGGCAGTTCCTGCTGAGCGCCGGCCTGGGGATCGACAACGGTTTCCACTGCGGACATTCAGGCCTCGACCATGAACGGCGCGGGGTCGCCGCAACCGACGCGGATCACTTCCGGGTCGTCGCCGGTCAGGTCGATCACGGTGGAGGCTTTGATGCCGCCAAAACCGCCGTCGATGATCAAGTCCACTTGGTGTTCAAGCAGTTGGCGCATTTCGTAAGGATCGCTGAGCGGGTCTTCGTCGCCGGGCATGATCAGGGTCACGCTCATCAGCGGCTCGCCGAGTTCGGCCAGCAGCGCCAGCGCGATCGGATGGCTCGGCACACGCAGACCGATGGTGCGCTTCTTCGGATGCAGCAACAGACGCGGCACTTCGCGGGTAGCGTTGAGAATGAAGGTGTATGGCCCTGGCAAATGCGCTTTGAGAATGCGGAAGGTGCCGGTGTCGATCTTGGCGTAGTTGCCCAATTGCGACAGGTCACTGCAGATCAGCGCGAAGTTATGCTTTTCATCGAGCTGGCGCAGGCGGCGCACGCGCTCAATCGCGGTCTTGTCGCCGATCTGGCAGCCGATGGCGTAGGAAGAATCCGTGGGATAAACCACCACCCCGCCCTTGCGGATGATTTCGACCGCCTGTTTTATCAGGCGCGCTTGCGGGTTTTCCGGATGAATCTGGAAAAATTGACTCACATTCTCTACCTGTTCAGACGGCGGCAATATCTGTGTCATGTTTGAACCGACACCACAGGGGTGGAAGGTCCTCGGGAACCGGCCGGTACTGGCCGATCTCGGACCAGCCGCCAGGGCCATGGAAGTCACTGCCAGCGCTGACCAGCAGACCGAACTCTCGGGCAAGGATTGCCAGGCTGCCGACCTGTTCCGCAGGCTGATGGCCATTGACCACCTCGATCGCATGCCCGCCTGCTTGAATATAGTCGGCAATCAGCTTTCGACGCTTGCTACGAGTGAAATCGTAGTGCCACGGATGCGCGAGGCTGACCCAGGCCCCGGCGGCACGCAGTGTGCCAACGGTGTCTTCCAGCGTCGGCCAGTGCAACTTGACGTCACCCAGCTTGCCGGCGCCTAGCCATTTGCGAAACGCCTCGGCGCGATCCTTTACAAACCCTTCACGCACCATCCAGTCGGCGAAATGCGGACGGGCCGGGGCGTTGCCGCTGTCGCCCAGTTCCTGCTGGACCTGCCGGGCACCATCGAGGGCACCGGGCATGCCCTTGAGAGCGAGTTTGCGGCTTATTTCTTCCGACCGCAGCCAGCGCCCATCGTGCAATCTGGCAATCGCTTCGACCAACGGTGCGGCATTGACGTCGAAACCGTAGCCCAACACATGAATCGTCGCGCCGCCCCAGGTGCAGGACAATTCGACGCCGTTGACCAGTTGCATGCCCAATTCGTTGGCGGCCGTGCGCGCTTCGGCGAGGCCTTCGAGGGTGTCGTGGTCAGTCAACGCCAGGACTCGCACGCCGTTCTCGAACGCACGCGCAACCAGAACCGCAGGCGCGAGGGCGCCATCGGAGGCCGTGCTATGGCAATGCAAATCAACATTCACGGGGAGTTGTAACCTCAAATCAGCTGGCGCTATCGCGCGCCCATATGTTTGTTATTATGCCGCCACATCCAGCTTCTGGCTCTCACTGTGAAACAATTCATCGATTTCATCCCGCTTCTGCTGTTCTTCATCGTTTACAAACTTGATCCACGGGTCGTCGACATCGCTGGCCATGAAGTGACTGTAGGCGGTATTTACAGCGCCACGGCGATGCTGATCATCAGTTCCCTGGTGGTGTACGGCGCGTTGTTCATCAAACAGCGCAAGCTGGAAAAGAGCCAATGGCTGACCCTGATTGCCTGCCTGGTATTCGGCAGCCTGACGCTGGCCTTCCACAGCGAGACTTTCCTCAAGTGGAAAGCCCCGGTGGTCAACTGGCTGTTCGCCGTCGCCTTCATCGGCAGCCACTTCATCGGTGACCGCCTGCTGATCAAACGCATCATGGGCCACGCACTGACCCTTCCGGATCCGGTCTGGACCCGCCTGAACATCGCCTGGATCGGCTTTTTCCTGTTCTGCGGCGCTGCCAACCTGTTCGTCGCCTTCACCTTCCAGAGCTACTGGGTGGACTTCAAGGTGTTCGGCAGCCTGGGCATGACCTTGGTATTCCTGGTCGCACAGGGCATTTACCTGTCGCGTCATCTGCACGATGCCGATACCACAACAACACCAAAAACCGAGGACTGACATGCTCTACGCCATCATTGCCACCGACGTCGCCAACTCGCTGGAAGCACGCCTGGCCGCGCGCCCTGCGCATCTGGAACGCCTGCATGCGCTCAAGGGCGAAGGCCGCATCGTACTGGCCGGCCCGCACCCGGCCGTCGACAGCAATGATCCGGGCGCAGCGGGTTTCACCGGCAGCCTGATCGTCGCCGAATTCGATTCCCTCAGCGCTGCGCAAGCATGGGCCGATGCTGATCCGTACATCGCCGCGGGTGTCTACGCCAACGTGGTCGTCAAGCCGTTCAAGCAAGTCCTGCCTTAAACGTTCGGTGATGAGGGGATTTACCCCTCATCACTCGCGACACTGCCTCACGCAATGAACCTTCCTGGTTCTTGCTGCTCTCAATCGCTCATTATTCTCGTTTGCCTGCCGACAACCTGCCCAATATCCATTTGGAAACAGGTGTCGCGATGCGCAAGGGTCCGTTGTGTCTGATGTTGGTCACGTTGTCGATCATGGCACCCGCCCATGGTGAGGAAACCACCGAAGGCGGCAGTTCCACGCCATTGTCGTTAAGCGCCGGCAGCCAGATCACCGAGTTGCAGCAGCGCCTCAAGGCCAGCGAGCAGCAACGGGAAGAACTGAGCAAACAACTGCAAAATGCCGACAATACCCGTGAAAGCGCCCAGCTCGCCCGGTTGCGCCAGGAGAACCAGCGTCTCAAGCTGCAACTCAAGGAAGCCCAGGCCAGCCCGCTGCCGCGTCTGCTGACTGATCAGCAGCAATGGTTCGTCACGGGCGCCGGAGTAGCGCTATTGGCGCTGCTCTGCGGTATCTTTGCCAGTGGAGCAAGCCGAAAACGTCGGCAATGGCTAAATTGAGTGAGTCATGAGCGAGCTGTTACTGATTGATGATGACCAGGAGTTGTGCGAACTCCTGAGTAGCTGGCTGAGCCAGGAAGGCTTCCATGTGCGCGCCTGCCACGATGGCCAGAGTGCGCGCAAGGCGTTGGCCGAAACGGCCCCGGCGGCGGTGGTGCTGGACGTGATGCTGCCCGACGGCAGCGGTCTGGAACTGCTCAAGCAATTGCGCAACGATCACGCTGATCTGCCGGTGCTGATGCTCTCGGCCCGTGGCGAGCCGCTGGATCGTATCCTCGGTCTGGAACTGGGCGCCGACGATTATCTGGCCAAACCCTGCGACCCACGAGAACTGACCGCTCGCCTGCGCGCCGTACTGCGCCGCAGCCACCCGGCGGCAGTCTCGACGCAGCTTGAGCTGGGCGATCTGAGTTTCAGCCCGGTGCGCGGCGTGGTCAGCATCGACGAGAAAGAACTGACCCTTACCGTTTCCGAAAGCCGCCTGCTCGAAGCCCTGCTCAAGCAACCCGGCGAGCCGCTGGACAAACAGGAACTGGCGCAGATCGCCCTCGGTCGCAAGCTGACCCTGTACGACCGCAGCCTCGACATGCACGTCAGCAACCTGCGCAAGAAGATCGGCCCGCACCCCGACGGCCGCCCACGCATCGTCGCTCTGCGCAGCCGCGGTTACTTCTACAGCCTCTGAACTGCACACATCCCCCGGCCAACGGTAACCGACGCCTCCCCCTGTAGGAGCTGCCGCAGGCTGCGATCTGATCGTTCCCACGCTCTGCGTGGGAATGCAGCCGGGGACGCTCTGCGTCCCACAGTCAAAAGATCGCAGCGTGCCGCAGCTCCTACAACGGGATATGTGTAAGGCTGGGCGCGAAGCGTCTTTACCCAAGCTTTACGCAGTGCTGACCGCCGCTGACCTTGATCTCCGTAATCTGTACTCATCCGGAACGTACCGGGAACGAGACAAGGAGATACACCATGCGCAAGACTCTTATCGCTCTGATGTTCGCTGCCGCTCTGCCAACCGTCGCCATGGCCATGCCGCAAGACGGTGGCCCGATGGGTGGCCCGCTCGACGGCCCACGCCACGGCGGTCAGATGCACGGCATGCACGGCAAAGGCCCGTACAGCCAACTCGACCTATCCCGCGAACAACGCGAGCAGATCCGCAAGATCATGGGCGAGCAGATGCACGAGCGTAAGCAAGTGGTCGACAAGTACCTGGAAAAACTCTCGCCGGCTGACCAGAAAGCCATGAAGGACGAGATGGCCGCCAACCACAAGAAAGCCGAGTCCGATGTTCGGGCGCTGCTGAAACCGGATCAACAGAAGAAATTCGACGAGATCCAGAAAAAACAGGCCGAGCGTCGCGCCGAATGGGCCGAATTCAAGGCGTGGAAAGCGCAACAGGCGCAAAAGGCGCAATAATGTTCTGACCCCGGACCCGACGGCTAAACACCGCCGGGTCTTTTTCCACCGATCCAATGTAGGAGTGAGCCTGCTCGCGATAGCGGTGTGTCAGTCAACGAATACTTGTCTGACTCACCGCTACCGCGAGCAGGCTCACTCCTACAGGGATTTGCGTTTGTTCTGAGGATTTTCTGTGCGTTCATTGTTCTGGCGTATTCTCGCGAGCTTCTGGCTGGCCATCGCTCTGGTGGCCGGGCTGTCCATTCTGCTCGGGCACATGCTCAACCAGGACGCGTGGATCCTCAGCCGCCATCCGGGCCTCAACACCCTCGCCGGCGAATGGACGCAAACCTACGAAGCCCAGGGCGAGGAAGCTGCTCAGGACATCCTCGAACAGCGCAAACGCCAATATCACATCGATGTTCAGGTGCTGAACGAATCCGGCGACCCGGTGGTTCGCGGCACCTTCCCGCGCCGCGCAGCCGCGTTCGAAGCCCGCCAGAACAATGATGACCGGCGCCTGCCATGGCGACGTCTGACCGATGAATTCACCAGCGAAAAAACCGGTGACACCTACCTGTTCATCTACCGCATCCCGCATCCGGAACTCGACTCTTGGCACCGCGAAAGTCTGCTTTGGCCATTGAGTGCGCTGGGCATCGCGTTGGTGGTGCTGACCCTGTTCAGTCTGTTGGTGACCTTCTCCATCACCCGCCCGCTCAGCCGTTTGCGCGGCGCGGTGCATGATCTCGGGCAGACCACCTATCAGCAGAACAGCCTGGCGAAACTGGCCAATCGCCGCGACGAATTCGGCGTGCTGGCCACCGACTTCAACCGCATGGGTGCGCGTCTGCAGAGCCTGATAGGCAGCCAACGGCAGTTGTTGCGCGACGTTTCCCACGAATTGCGCTCACCGTTGGCGCGGTTGCGCATTGCCTTGGCGCTGGCGGAACGAGCCAATCCTGAAGAACGGGAAAAACTCTGGCCACGCCTGACCCGCGAGTGTGATCGGCTGGAAGCATTGATCAGTGAAATACTGGTATTGGCGCGAGTCGATGCCGACAACGCCAGTGCTGAAGAGGTGGATCTGAATGCGTTGCTCGGCCTCTTGCAGAAGGACGCAATACTGGGATCGCCCGAGCAGATCGTGCGTCTTGATGCCGAACCGCAGCTGAATCTGAAAGGCTGGCCGACCATGATCGAGCGCGCCGTCGATAACCTGCTGCGCAACGCCCAGCGCTTCAACCCGGAAGGTCAGCCGATTGAAATGCAGGCTTCACGTCAGGGTGAAAAAATCATCGTGAGCGTGCGCGACCATGGGCCGGGGGTGCAGGCTGAACATTTGAGCCAGTTGGGCGAACCGTTTTACCGGGCGCCGGGGCAGACGGCAGCGGGACACGGTTTGGGCCTGGCGATTGCGCGGCGAGCGGCGGAACGGCATGGTGGGAGTTTGACGCTGGCAAATCATCCGCAGGGTGGGTTTATTGCCAGCCTGGAATTGCCGTTGGTGCCCGGAGCGGTGGTGCAACTTTAAGAGCCTAAAAGCTACCCTCACCCCAGCCCTCTCCCGGAGGGAGAGGGGGCCGACCGAGGTGTCTTGCGTCATACATCGACCTGAAGAACCGAGTTGATTATGGACCAGGAAGGCACGTGAATCGTCGCCGACTCTGGGTTCGAAATGCACTGGAACCGTTATCGACTCCGAACTCGAAATGCACTGGAGCCGTTATCGACTCCGAACTCGAAATGCACTGGAACCGTTATCGACTCCGAACTCGAAATGCACTGGAACCGTTATCGACTCCGAACTCGAAATGCACTGGAGCCGTTATCGACTCCGAACTCGAAATGCACTGGAACCGTTATCGACTCTGGATTCAGCCGAGCACTTTCAGGTCGGCGTACCTCTACAGCATCCCCCAATCAGTCCCCTCTCCCTCTGGGAGAGGGCTAGGGTGAGGGGCTTTTGATCTTCAGGCTTTACCAGGCCAGGCACTGACGAACTCGCTCAGATCGACTTTATCTGCCACACGCGGCTCTTTCTGCGGCGTGCCGAGATACAGGAACGCAATCACCTCTTCACCTTCGGCCAGGCCCAAGCCTTTAGCCACATGCTGCGAATAAGCCAGATCACCCGTACGCCACACCGCACCAATCCCCTGCGCATACGCCGCCAGCAAAATCCCGTGCGCCGCACACCCGGCCGCCAGCAACTGCTCGGCCTTCGGATATTTAACGTGTTCCTGCAATTTGGCGATCACCACAACCACCAACGGCGCTCGCAGCGGACCGTTGCGCGCCTTGTCGATCATCGCTTCGGTGACCTCGCCTTCCTGCTGCTGTGCAGCCTCGGCCAACAACTCGCCCATCTGTTCACGCGCCGCGCCTTCGACCGTCAGGAAGCGATACGGCTGCAAATGCCCGTGATCCGGCGCGCGCAACGCGGCGCCAAACAGGGCTTCGCGCTGCTCGGCAGTGGGGGCCGGTTCGACCAGTCGTGGAACGGAAACACGGTTGAGCAACGCGTCGAGAGCCTGCATCGGCCACCTCCTGAAAAATATGTGCGGCTATTCTAGCTGTATCTGCCAACAGGATGCCGGTTTACATGCCCTGCCCCACGGGTAGAATGGCGCCCTTCCCACATCAGCCCGAGCGGACTTCATGGCGTTGCCGACCTTACGGATCATTGGTTTCATCATCGGCATCTTCCTGATCACCCTGGCCGTGGCCATGGTCGTGCCTATGGCCACCCTGGTGATTTTCGAGCGCACCGGTGATCTGCCGTCGTTCCTCTGGGCGAGCATGATCACCTTCGTCGCCGGCCTCGCGCTGGTGATTCCCGGCCGACCGGAACACATTCACCTGCGTCCGCGTGACATGTACCTGCTGACGGTCAGCAGTTGGCTGGTGGTGTGCATTTTTGCTGCGCTGCCGTTTCTGCTGACCCAGCACATCAGCTACACCGACTCGTTTTTCGAAAGCATGTCGGGCATTACCGCGACCGGCTCGACCGTGCTCAATGGCCTCGACAACATGTCCCCCGGGATCCTGATGTGGCGCTCGTTACTGCATTGGATCGGCGGGATCGGCTTTATCGGTATGGCGGTGGCGATTCTGCCGCTGCTGCGTATCGGTGGCATGCGCCTGTTCCAGACCGAGTCCTCGGACCGCTCGGAAAAGGTCATGCCCCGCTCGCACATGGTGGCGCGCCTGATTGTGGCAGCGTATGTCGGCATCACCATCCTTGGTAGCCTGGCGTTCTGGTGGGCCGGGATGAGTCCGTTCGACGCGATCAACCACGCGATGTCGGCGATCTCCACTGGCGGGTTCTCGACCTCCGATCAATCCCTGGCCAAGTGGACGCAACCGGCGGTGCACTGGGTCGCAGTCGTCATCATGATTCTCGGCAGCCTGCCGTTCACCCTGTACGTGGCGACGTTGCGCGGCAACCGCAAGGCGCTGATCAAGGATCAGCAAGTACAGGGTTTGCTCGGTATGCTGCTGGTGACCTGGCTGGTGCTCGGCACCTGGTACTGGTGGACGACCAATTTGCATTGGCTGGAGGCGCTACGCCACGTGGCGCTGAACGTGACGTCGGTGGTCACCACCACCGGTTTCGCCCTCGGCGACTACAGCCTGTGGGGTAACTTCTCGCTGATGCTGTTTTTCTATCTGGGTTTTGTCGGAGGCTGTTCCGGGTCGACGGCGGGCGGGATCAAGATCTTCCGTTTCCAGGTCGCCTACATCTTGCTCAAGGCCAACCTTAATCAACTGATTCACCCGCGCGCAGTGATCAAACAGAAGTACAACGGCCACCGTCTCGACGAAGAGATCGTCCGTTCGATTCTGACCTTTTCGTTCTTCTTCGCCATTACCATCTGCGTGATCGCCCTGCTCCTGTCGCTGCTCGGCGTCGACTGGATGACCGCGTTGACCGGCGCTGCCAGCACCGTGTCCGGGGTCGGCCCAGGCCTGGGCGAGACCATTGGCCCGGCGGGCAACTTCGCCACTCTGCCGGACGCAGCCAAGTGGATCCTGTCGTTCGGCATGCTGCTCGGCCGACTGGAGATCATTACGGTGTTTGTACTGTGTATTCCGGCCTTTTGGCGTCACTGACCGCACCCGGCGCCTGCAACAACCGCGTCCGGTAATCGCCGGGCGTGGTGTCGAACCAGCGGCGGAACGCGCGAAAGAAGTTGCTCGGGTCGGCAAATCCCAACAGATAAGCGATTTCCAGCAGCGTCATGCTCGGTTGCGCCAGATACTGCTCGGCCAGTTCACGGCGGGTGTCGTCGAGCAGTTGCTGAAAACTCGTGCCCTCCTCCTGCAAGCGGCGCTGCAAGGTGCGCTGCGATAGATGCAGGGTCTGCGCGACGGTATCGCGCTTCGGCTCACCTTGCGGCAGCAAACGGCAGAGCACCTGTCGCGCCTTGTGGGTCACGCGGCTTTCGGAAAAACGCGCCAAGTATTCCCCGGCAAAGCGGTCATGCAGCAGCGCCATCGCTTCGTTGGCGGTGGGCAGCGGCGCTTCCATGTCGGCACGCTCGAAGATCAGCGCATCGTACGGCGCGTTGAACATCAGCGGTGCGTGGAAAGCTTGTTTATAGGGTTCCAGGTCATCCGGTTCCGCGCCCTGCACCAGCACTTTGACCGGGTGCAACGTGCGTCCGGTCAACCAGCCGCACAGGCCTAGCGCACAGGCCAGCGAGGCTTCGGCGCTTTGCCGGGTCGGCGGCAGATGGTCACCGTGCACGGTCAGAATCAGCGCATAACCTTCATCAAGCAATCGGAAACTCAGATCGGCGCTCTCGGCGATGATGCGCTGATAGCGCACCAGCCGCTGAAAGCCTTCGGCGAGGGTATTGCTCGACATCAAAGCGTAGCCAGCGACATGAAAAGACGCCGGTCGCACCACCTTGCCCATGTTCAGGCCGATCGCGGGGTTGCCAGATAACTCGACCGCCCGTTGCCAGAGACGGGTCATGGAATCTTGCGGGAAGCGCGCATCCGGATCATCCAGAGCCGTGTAATCGAGCCCCAGTTGTTTGAACAGAACCCGGCAATCCAGGCCGTCCATCTCCAATGCTTTGACAATCCCCATCGCCCAGCTTGCAGAAGTCGTTCGTTCGCTCATGGCGTTTTTCTTTTACATGATGGGCCGCATGTTACGGCCCGATTTGCGAAGGATACTAAAGTGGCGCCGATTGTCACTGGCCCACGCCAATGATCACTCTAGACTCAAATAAGCTACCCGCAGCACAACTCGTCGCCAGAACAATAACCACAGAGAACGCGGTCGTGGAAAACATCAAGCATTTCAACAGCTTCGCTGAGTTCTATCCGTATTACCTCAGCGAACACAGCAACAGCACCTGCCGGCGTCTGCACTTCATCGGCACGACACTGGTGATTTTTATTCTCGCGCTGACCATCGCCAAGGGCGCCTGGCTGCTGTTATTGGCCTTGCCGCTGGCCGGTTACAGCTTCGCCTGGGTCGGGCACTTCTTCTTTGAAAAGAACCGGCCGGCGACTTTCCAGCATCCGCTGTACAGCCTGCTTGGCGACTTCGTCATGTACCGCGACATGATTCTGGGTCGCGTGGCGTTCTGAATGAGGGTCAGCCAATGAATGCCAATGCCCGCTTCACCCATATGAAGGACGGTACCCAAGAAGATTGGGCGATCATCGCCGCCGACTTCAGCGCCTACGCCAAACAGTTGCCCGCACGGATCATGACCCACCTGAAATTGCTGGAAGGCGATTTCGGCGGCTTCCCGGTGGATCGCCTGACCCACTCGCTGCAAACCGCCACCCGTGCCTTTCGTGACGGGCGCGACGAGGAATATGTGGTTTGTGCCTTGCTGCATGACATCGGCGACACCTTGGGTTCGTACAACCATCCGGACATTGCTGCGGCGATTCTCAGGCCGTTCGTCAGTGCCGAAAATTTGTGGATGGTCGAGAAGCACGGGGTGTTTCAGGGGTATTACTTCTTTCATCACCTGGGCATGGATCGGCATCTTCGTGAGCAGTTCAGGGAGCATCCGCAGTTTCAGGCGACCGCCGAGTTTTGCGCCAAATACGATGCGGCGGCGTTTGATCCTGACTATGACACGCTGCCGTTGAGTTTTTTCGAGCCGATGATGGAGCGGTTGTTTGCGCAGCCGAAGAACTCGATTTACAAGGCGGCGATGGAGGAACACTCGCCAGCGTAATCATCCTCGGCAACCGCTGCGCGGTTCATCGCGAGCAGGCTCACTCCTACAGTTGAAATGCGTACCCCTGTAGGAGTGAGCCTGCTCGCGATGAGGCCCTCTCAATCACCAGAGCATTATGCGAGTTCGGCGACTTTGGCCGCCTTGAGCTCCGCCTCCCGCGCCTGCGCATCCGCCAGCCGATACAGCTCGATCGTGCCGTCCCAATGCTCGATCAGCGCCGTGCACGACTCCACCCAATCACCGCAATTAAGGTAATCGACCTCGCCCACCTTACGAATCTCGGCGTGGTGAATGTGCCCGCACACCACGCCATGCAACTCGCGCTTCACGCACTCATGGGCAATGGCTTCTTCAAAGTCGCTGATGAAACTCACCGCGGTCTTCACCTTGTGCTTCAGGTACGCCGACAACGACCAATAGCCGTAGCCATAGCGCGCACGCCAATGGTTGAGCCAGCGATTGAGGGTCAGGGTGAATTCGTAAGCGGAGTCGCCGAGAAAGGCCAGCCAGCGGTGATATCGGGTGATCACATCGAACTGATCGCCGTGAATCACCAGCAGATGCCGACCATCGGCCGTGACATGCACGGCCTCGTCGACCAACTGGATATTGCCCAGAATCAGCTTCGAATAACGACGCAGGAATTCGTCGTGGTTGCCGGTGACGTAAATCACCTCGGTGCCGCGCTTGCTCATGGTCAGCAAGCGGCGGATCACGTTGGTATGCGCCTGCGGCCAGTACATGCCGCCGCGTAGCTTCCAACCGTCAATGATGTCGCCAACCAGGTAAATCTTGTCGGCATGGTAGCCCTTGAGAAATTGCGACAAGTGCTCGGCCTGACAATCCCGCGTGCCCAGGTGCACGTCGGAGATCCACAGGGTGCGCACGCGTTGTTTACGGCTGGGTCTGGCGAGCTCGGCGCTGGTCATGGGCAACCCTCTGCGATGTTTTCGCCACTCTGCGCGCGCTCGGTTAATCGACCATGACAAACATGAGTCAGTCCTGTGACAACGCATCCGGCGTGCGCCGGTGTAGACTGGCGATCACTTCGGAGACCACCTGCCATGCGACCGATCCTCACCTTGCGTCAGTACACCCACGACTTGATCGTCCACAGCCACGACCACGCGCAATTGGTGTTCGGGTTGTCCGGTGCGCTGGATTTCGAGGTCGAGGGTTGTGGCAGTCAGGTGCGCCAGCAAAGCTTTGTGGTGGTCCCGTCCGGCGCTCATCATGCCTGCGGCAGTCCCAACGGCAGCCGCTGTCTGGTACTGGATATCCCGGACGGCCAATGGCTGACGGATTCACTGGGCGAGCATGCCGACGCCAGCCATCGTCTGCTCGATCAACCGGCGCGCTTGTCGCTGGATTCCGGGCAAAGCCAGTTGGTCAGTTGGCTGGCGAACAGTCCGGTCAGCGATCCATTGATTGCCCAACAAGGCGCGGTGTTGCTGCTGGCCAGTCTCAATCACGCGCAACCTGGCGAACTGGCTGCTCGCCGCTTGCCCTATGCCGCGCTGGATGCGCACATCGAGCAGTACGCCGCTTATCCATTGCAAGTCGCCGATCTGGCGCGAGTGGCGGGGTTGTCCAGCGCGCGCCTGCATGCACGGTTCATGGCCGAATGCGGGCAGACGCCGATGGATTACATCCGCAGTAGACGCCTGCATCTGGCAGTTCAACTGCTACGCGACACAGCCCTGCCGATCGGGGAAGTTGCCAGTCGCGTCGGCTACAACTCGCAGAGTGCCTTCTCGGCCGCCGTCTTGCGTGAGTTCGGTTCGTCACCCGGCCAGCTTCGGCGCGATTCCTGCGACAAACGACGATAGTCTGCCGACAGACTTTCGACCTTCCCCGGCTCATTATGTGTCCACTGCTGATCATTCCCACGCGCAGCAAAGGAATGCAGCCCGTGACGCTCCGCGTCACTGGACGCAGAGCGTCCCTAGAGGCGTTACCACGCAGAGCGTGGGAACGATCAAGAATTGTGTTTGAGATAGAAGGATTTCGATGACTCCGCGTACCGCCCTCGGCGCTCTGCATATCGGCGCCTTGATGTTTGGCCTGACGGGTGTGTTGGGCAAACTCGCTGCTGCGTCCCCCGCTGTGATCGTCTTTGGACGCGCGGCTTTCGCCGTGCTCGCCCTGGCATTTTTTGCCCGTTTCGCCAGTCAGCACGGCTGGCAAAAACTTCAGGCCGTGGACTGGCGCCGCCTCGCCCTCAGCGGCGTGTTGCTGGCCGGGCACTGGGTGAGTTTCTTCCTGTCTGTGAAGATCGCCGGTGTCGCCATCGCAACATTGGGCTTTGCCAGTTTCCCGGCCTTCACGGTGATTCTCGAAGGGCTGATTTTCCGAGAACGCATCCGTGCCAATGAAATTGTGCTGGTGGTGTTGGTCAGCATCGGCCTGATTCTGGTGACCCCAGCCTTCGACCTGAGCAGCGGCGCGACCATCGGTTTGCTTTGGTCGGTGCTGTCGGGGCTGTTGTTCTCGCTGTTGTCACTGACTAACCGCGCCAGCTCCGGGCGGATTCCGGCAGTGCAGGCGGCGTTGTGTCAAAACGTCGTGGTGGCGCTGTTTCTGCTGCCGGTTGCAGCACCGCTACTCAGCGAAGTACGCGCACTCGACTGGCTGTGGATCGCCCTGCTCGGGGTGTTCTGTACCGGCGTCGCGCACAGCCTGTTCGTCGCCAGCCTGGCGGTGATCAAGGCGCGCACGGCGGCGGTGGTGTTTGCCATGGAGCCGGTCTACGGCATCACCGTCGCCTGGCTGCTGTTCAATGAAAACCCGACGCCGAAGATGTTGCTCGGCGGCGCATTGATCATTATCGCCATCGTTGTGTCAGCACGGATGTCAGGCCACGCCGACAAGAAAGCCGTCGCCGCCGAGGCCGCGTCTCACTGAGTGCCGTCGTTGTGACCGAGGTCGCGGTCAGGATCGATCTGATCGCGAACCCGCTGCTTCAACACCTTGGCCTCGGGAAAACCGCCATCAGCCTTGCGTTCCCAGATCTGCACGCCGTCGCAGGTGATGTGAAATACCCCGCCGGTGCCGGGTACCAGGGAGACTTTGCCGAGGTCATCACCAAAGGTGCTGAGCAGTTCCTGCGCCAGCCACGCCGCGCGCAGCAGCCACTGGCATTGGGTGCAATAGGTGATGACAACTTCTGCTTTTGCGACAGTCATGTTCGCTGAAACTCCTGAGACAGAGGGCGCCGCTATAATAGCCGGCTTTATTGCTTGCCCAGAGACTCACAATGCGCCGTCTGCTGTTCTGCCTGCTGCTTGGTTTGCTTCCACTGTTTGTTCACGCCAGTGACGCGCCGCGACCGAAAGTCGGCCTGGTGCTGTCCGGCGGCGCCGCGCGTGGTCTGGCGCACATCGGTGTGCTCAAAGCCCTGGAAGAGCAAGGCATCAAAATCGATGCGATCGCCGGCACCAGCATGGGCGCGGTGGTCGGCGGGCTGTACGCCTCGGGCTACAAGATCGATGAGCTGGAAAAACTCGCGCTGAACATCGACTGGCAAGCCGCATTGTCCGACGCCCCGCCGCGCGAGGACGTGCCGTTTCGACGCAAACAGGATGACCGCGACTTTCTGGTGAAACAGAAACTCAGCTTTCGCGACGACGGCAGTCTCGGCCTGCCTCTGGGTGTGATTCAGGGCCAGAACCTCGCGCTACTGCTGGAAAGCCTGCTGGCCCACACCAGCGATACCCGGGACTTCGACAAACTGCCGATCCCGTTCCGCGCTGTGGCCACCGACATTGCCAATGGCGAAAAAGTGGTGTTCCGCAAAGGCCACTTGCCTCAGGTGATCCGCGCCAGCATGTCGATCCCGGCGGTGTTCGCCCCGGTCGAGCTCGACGGCCGGCTGTTGGTGGACGGCGGTATGACCGACAATATCCCGCTGGATGTCGCGCGGGAAATGGGCGTTGACGTGGCCATCGTCGTCGACATCGGCACACCGCTGCGCAACCGCAAGCAACTGACCACCGTGGTCGATGTGCTGAACCAGTCGATCACTCTGATGACCCGCAGTAACTCCGAAGAACAACTGGCCGCGCTGAAATCCTCCGATGTACTGATCCAGCCCGCGCTGGCCGCATTCGGTGTCACCGATTTCGGTAAAGCCCAGGACATGATCGACGCCGGCTACCGCGCGACCCGCATCCTCGATGCGCGCCTCGCCGTGCTCAAACCCAAGGAATCCCAAGACGCCGAACTCGCTGCCGCCCGTTCCCCGGGGCAGCGCACGCCGATCATCACCGCGATCCGCGTCGAGAATGACTCAAAAGTCGACGACGACGTGATCCGCTACTACATTCGCCAGCACATTGGCGAGCCGCTGGACCTGGGGCGATTGCACTCGGACATGGGCACCTTGTATGGCCTCGACTACTTCGAACAAGTGCAGTACCGCGTGGTGCACAAGGGCCAGGACCACACACTGGTGATCAGTGCTCGGGGCAAGCGCAGCGGCACCGATTACCTGCGGGTCGGCCTCAATCTGTCCGACGACATGCGTGGCGATAGCGCCTTCAACCTCGGGGCCAGTTACCGCATCAACGGCATCAACCGCCTCGGCGCGGAATGGCTGACCCGCGCGCAGATTGGTGACAAACAAGAGCTGTATACCGAGTTCTATCAACCACTGGACGTCGGTTCGCGCTATTTCGTCGCACCGTACGCCTCGTTTGAAGCACAGAACGTCGAGGCGGTGCTCGATAACGATCCGATCGCACAGTACCGCGTCGAGCGCTACGGTTTCGGCCTTAACTTCGGTCGCCAGATCGGCAACAACGGCGAAGTGCGGTTCGGTGTCGGCGAGGCCTGGGGCAAGGCCGATGTGCGCATTGGTGATCAGGACCTGCCGAGTGAAAACTTCAACGAAGGCTTCTATGCGCTGAAGTATTCGTACGACTCACTGGATAACGTCTACTTCCCTCACGAAGGCAAGGACGTCAGCCTGACGCTGATGCAGTTCGAACCGGGGCTGGGTTCGGATACGCGTTATAGACAGTGGGAGTTCAAACTCGACAAAGCCATGAGCCGTGGCCCGGACACGCTGATTCTCGGAGGGCGCTACGGGCGTACGCTGAACGATGCCAACGTGGTGACGTCGAGCTTTCTGCTCGGCGGCGCGCGGCAATTGTCGGGGTTCCGTGAAGACGCCATTTCCGGGCAAAACGTCAGCCTGATGCGCGCGGTGTACTACCGTCGGTTGACGCCGCGCTCGTATCTGCCGCTGGACTTTCCGCTGTATGCCGGCGCCTCGCTGGAGCGTGGGCGGGCGTGGAACAACGACAATGAGTTCGACAGTGGCTACATCAACGCCGCCAGCGTGTTCATTGGTTTTGACACGCCGCTGGGGCCGTTGAATTTCAGTTACGGGTTGAATGATGCGAATGAGCAGGCGGTTTATCTGAACCTTGGCCAGACCTTCTAACCGGGTCAGGAATTGATGTTGTCTGACCGTCAGTCTTCGCGAGCAGGCTCGCTCCCACAATGGTTCTGCGAATACAGTTCAAATGTGGGAGCGAGCCTGCTCGCGAAAACGATATCAGCGCCACCGCAAATCAATCGGGTATTAGCGAATCCCCGCCAGCAACGTCCGCGCCGTTTGCTTCAAAGGTTCATCGCCCTCTTTGAGCAGCTCATTGAGCAACGCAATCGCACTGTCGATATCACCGTCATCAATGCAGGTCTGCGCCTGTTCGAGTTTTCCGGAGTTTTCGTCGTGTAGCGGCTCAGGTGCCTGCAAGTCCAACGGTTGCAACACCAGAGACGGCTCGGCATCGGCAAACTCATTGAGAAAATCTTCATCCAGCGGCTCGGCGTGCGGCTCAGGGATCCACTCAAGTTCAGCGTCCTCGCCGGCCGCTTCCGGCAGTTCAAAATCCTGAGGCAGTATTTTCAGGCTGGAGCCCAGCGCCGAGGTGTCTGCCGCTTGCTCAGTAGTGGCCGTGCGGCTGTCTTCCAAATCCCAACTGGAATCCATCGACAGCTCGCCCAGATTCAACTCGAAATCATCTTCAGGCGCCGGTTGGGCAGTGACAGCAGGCGCCACCGCAATGATGGGCGCCACCGCGGCCAACGGTTCGGCACCCGCCAGTTTCGGATGTCGAACACGAACATCCTGTAACGTCTGGGCATCCACACCCTGTTCACGCAACTGACTTTCCTGCTGTTCATACACGGCGCTGTCACCCTGACGCCCCAAGACTTCGAGCAACTGCAAACCGATATCGGTGCGCTCCGGCTCTTTGTGCAAAGCGTCGCGCAATAACCCAGCAGCTTCGCCCAAGCGGCCGTAGGCCAGATAGATTCCTACCGCCTCCAGCACATCGCCCGCTGCCGGTTCTTCACGGTGTTGGGTTGAGGTGTGAGCCCTGACAGACTCTGCGTTTTCGACTTCATCTACCTCAGGTTCCTCGCTCTGCGGCAACTGCGGCAGCGGTCGATCAGCCTGTTGCGACTGTTGCCGTCGACGGTGCACAAACAGCCCGGCCAAGGCCCCCAACAACAGCAACAGGCCCGCGAACAATGGCCAGTTCAAACCGTCATCTGTGGACTCAACAGGTGCCACAACCGGGGCAGGTGCCGGAGCGACTTCGGTAGGTGGCGGTGCTTTCCTGAGTTCGATCAATTGCGTTTGCAGCTCAGTAATCTGCTTCTTGCCAGCGGCAATCTGCACATCCTGCGTCTGCAGTTTGGCGTTCAGCTCATCGACGCTCTTTTGCAATTGCTGATTCAGCAACGCACTGGCAGCCAGTTGCTCGGCGAGTGCATCGTTGGCCGGCGGATTTGCAGGCGTTGGCGCGGGCACGGCATCGCGTTTGGCCTGAGGTGCCTGCGGCGCTGCGACAACAGGCTCGACGCTGGGAAACGCGGAAGATTGTGCACGCGGATCCGGTTCATCGGTGGCCGGCACGATACCCGGCGACCCCGGAGGGTCGATCAACACCGTGTACTCACGCAGCAAACGGCCATTGGGCTGATTGAGCTGCACAAGGAAATTCAGAAAGGGTTCGTTGACTGGTTTGCTTGACGTGACCCGGATCATCTGGCGATTGCCATGCAGGATCGGGATGAACTTGAGGTCGTTGAGGAAGAACACCCGCTCAACCCCGGCCTCGGCGAATTCATCCGCCGTGGCCAAGCGCACCGTCAGATCGTTTTGCGTCAGCCCGCCGACATCGACCAACGCGATATCGGCCTTGAGCGGCTGATTGAGGCCTGAATGAACGGTGATATCACCTAGCCCCACAGCCATCGACCAGGCCGAATAGCTGAATACGCCAGCGGCCAGCAGCCATTTGGCGCCACCGCGCAGTACCACGTGCCGACTTGCGAGCATGAGCATCCCTTAAATAAGCAAAACCGACTTCTATGCGTTCGCACATCCGGTACGAACACGATATTGCCCAGTAGTTCTTATAGTCGGCTCAGCGCGATCTCTCAAAGATACGGCACGTGGATGTGCCTCAAGATTTTTCCAGGTTGGCCAAAATGTGCCCATGAACCCGCATGCACACTTTCAAATCCGCCTCGTCGACGCCTTCGAACAACTCGTGTCGCAGTTGTGTGGCAATGGTTTCGATTTGTTCGATCAGCGGCAGGGCCGGTGCGCAGAGGACGATTTTTTTCGCCCGGCGGTCTTCCATCACGGACTGGCGTTGCACCAGGCCCTGGCTTTCCAGACTGTCGAGCAAGCGTGCGAGGGTCGGCCCTTCGACGCCAACGCTCTGCGCCAGCTCGCGTTGGGTCGGCGCTTCTTCAAAACGCGCCAGATGCAGCAGCACCAGCCAGCGCGCCTGGGACAGACCCAGCCCGGCCAGTCGGCGGTCCAGTTCGGCACGCCAGCCACGGGACATCTGGGCCAGTTGCATGCCAAAGCGGTGTTGATCGGTTAACGGCATAAAACACTCACGGTTAGACTGAAAATAAAGAAAATCTAATTATTAGCCAGCTAAGCATGAGCTGCAGTTATAGGCAAGTGGCGGTCTGTACTGAATCGTTACATCTTGAGGCTCCCTAACCCTCTCCCAAAGGGAGAGGGGACTGAATGGGGGGATGCTTTAGATATTCAGCGACTTGGGAATGCTTTGCTGAATCCGGAATTGGACGGCCCTCACCCTAGCCCTCTCCCAGAGGGAGAGGGGACTGAATGGGGGATGGTTCAGGGTTACGCCGACCTGATCCTGCTTTACCGAATCCATAATCGACTGGTTCTTTCAGGTCGATGTCAAACCTCAGACGCCTCGGTCGGCCCCCTCTCCCTCTGGGAGAGGGCTGGGGTGAGGGTCGAGACCGAATTTCACATCTCGAATTCCGACTGCAACGCAGCCCTCACGCAGTAAAGCACGCCTTCCGGCACACGTCCGGCAAACAGCTCCGCAACCTCAGCGACCGATGGCAACTCGCCCTCGCCATCAAGGAACGCGTCCTGCACTTCGCCCATCAACTCTTCCGGCAAGTCCAGCGCTTGCTCGAGCGACAACTGCTGCTTGCCAATGGCCTCAGCGAGCATCGTGTACACATTTTTTTCCGAGCACTGCAACTGCCCGGCGATCTGCAGCGGCGTCATGCCGGCGCGGGCCAGGGTGATCAATTCGTGGCGCACATCGGCCACCGCTTTTGGCGCCTCGGCCTCGCCACCGAGCACTTCGAGGAAGGCATCACCGTAGCGCTCCAGCTTGCGTGCGCCGACACCGCTGACCCGGGCCATTTCCGCCAGCGAGGTCGGCTGGCTGCGGAGCATTTCCAACAACGTGGAATCGGGGAAGATAACGTACGGCGGCACGCCATGCTCTTCGGCCAACTTGCGCCGCAGGGCGCGCAAGGCTTCCCACTGTTCGCGCTCTTCGCCGCGCACCAGTTGGCTGGCTGGGCTCTTGCTGGCGGTTTTGGCCGTAACCTGCGGTTTGAGGTCGCGGCGCAGCTCCAGCGTGACCTCGCCCTTGAGCAATGGCCGGCAACTGTCATTCAAACGCAGACCGCCATAACCTTCGTGATCGACATCCGCCAGACCGCGCGCCACCAATTGACGGAACAGCGAGCGCCACTCGCTCTCGCTCAACGCCTTGCCGACGCCCCACACCGACAGATGCTGATGGCCGAAACTGCGGATTTTTTCGTTGTCCTTGCCCAACAGCACATCAACCAGATGACCTACGCCATAACGCTGGCCGGTACGGAAAATCGCCGACAAGGCCTGACGTGCAGGCTCGGTGGCGTCCCAGGTCTGCACGCCGTCGACACAGTTGTCGCAATGGCCACACGGCTCGGGCATGTCTTCATCGAAGTACGCCAGCAGGGTCTGACGACGGCAGCGGGTCTCTTCACAAAGCGACAGCATGGCGTCGAGCTTGTGTTGCTCCAGACGCTTGTGCCGCTCGTCGCCTTCGGAGTTCTGCAGCATCTGCTTGAGCATCACCACGTCTTGCAGACCGTAGGCCATCCAGGCATCTGCCGGCAGACCGTCACGACCGCCGCGCCCGGTTTCCTGGTAATACGCCTCAAGGGATTTCGGCAAGTCGAGGTGGGCGACGAAACGCACGTTGGGCTTGTCGATGCCCATGCCGAACGCCACGGTAGCGACCATGATCAAGCCTTCCTCGTTGAGGAAGCGTTTCTGATTGAAGGCGCGCAGATCATTGGGCAGACCAGCGTGATACGGCAACGCCGGGAAGCCCTGCTCGCTGAGGAATGCCGCGACTTCCTCGACTTTCTTGCGCGACAGGCAATAGACAATGCCGGCATCGCTGCGCCGCTCAGCGAGGAACGCCAGCAACTGCTTGCGTGGCTGCTCTTTGGGCACGATGCGGTAAAAGATGTTCGGGCGGTCGAAGCTCGACAGGAAGCGTTCGGCATTCTGCAGATGCAGGCGCGTGACGATTTCTTCGCGGGTACGCTTGTCGGCGGTGGCGGTCAGGGCGATGCGCGGTACGTCGGGAAACATCTCGGCCAACTGGCCCAACTGCAGGTATTCCGGACGGAAATCGTGACCCCATTGCGACACGCAGTGCGCTTCGTCAATGGCGAACAACGCAATGTTCAAGCCTTGCAGGAACGACAGCATGCGCGGCTGCACCAGACGCTCGGGCGCCAGATACAACATCTTCACTTCGCCGCGCTTGATCCGCGCTGCGAGGTCACGCTGCTGTTCAGCGCTCAGGGTGGAGTTCAGCGCGGCGGCGGCCACACCGAGCTCTTCGAGGGTGGCGACCTGATCGTCCATCAGCGCAATCAGCGGCGACACCACCACCGCCAGGCCATCGCGCAACAGCGCCGGCACCTGAAAGCACAGGGACTTGCCGCCACCGGTAGGCATCAGCACCAGCGCATCACCGCCACTGGCCACGCGCTCAATGATTGCACCCTGACGGCCACGGAAACTGTCGTAGCCGAAGATGTCCTTGAGGACGCGTTGAGCCTGTTCGAGCATAAAAACTCCAAAAATCTACCGATACATCCCTGCGCAGGCTGGTTCAGAACAGCCGGAGCTGCTTAAACAAAACGTAAGAGCGCATTGCACGACAACCGCAATGCGGGCAGGGATCGCAAAACGCGGCAGTATACCCGAGCCCTCCCCTGCACAGGGCGACACCCGTCGATACAATCGCTGATACCTGTGTAGGAGCTGCCGAAGGCTGCGATCTTTTGATCATGTCTTTATTAAAAGCAAATCAAAAGATCGCAGCCTTCGGCAGCTCCTACAGGGTGTATGCAGGGTATGACAGGTCAAATCTGCCATGCGGCTGGCTTGAGCGCGCAAGAAGGCCTAGAATTCCCGCATTGTTTATTCCCCAAGGTAGCCCCGTAATGTCCTTCGCTGAGCAACTGACCCGCCTGCAAGTTTTCCTCGACGCCGACGAGCTGCATGACGAGGCGCTGGATTACGTGGCCGCTCACGGCTACCTGACCGCGCTGTCGATCTGCGCTGAAGACGTACCGGAGCGTGAGTGGATCGACGCCCTGTTCGCCGAAGAGCCGCATTACAGCAGCGACGCCCAGCGCGAAGAGATCGAAGCCACCCTGATCGGCCTCAAGGCACACATCGCCCGTCAACTGGCCTCGGATGAAGAGTTCGAACTGCCATGCGAACTGGACCTGGGCGACGAGCCTGATGATTCCGAACTGCGCGGCTGGTGCATCGGTTTCATGGAAGGCGTGTTCCTGCGTGAAGCGGCCTGGTTCGAAACCGCCGAAGAAGAAGTCAGCGAAATGCTCCTGCCGATCATGGTCGGTTCGGGCCTGTTCGACGAACAGCCGGAATTCGAAGACATCGCCAAAGACGCCAACCTGATGGACGACATGATCGTGCAGATCCCGGAAGCCCTGACCGCGCTGTACCTGCTGTGCCAAGCGCCAGACGAAAAACCGGCGATCCTCAAGCCACGTCACCACTAAGATCCGGCCTATGGACAACCCCATAGGCAACCGCCCCCTGATGTTGCGCTACTTCCTGCTGGCCATCGGCTGGCTCAGCGTGGCATTGGGGGTGATCGGGATTTTCCTGCCCGTCCTGCCCACTACCCCTTTCCTTCTGCTCGCCGCGGCGTGCTTCGCGCGCAGCTCTGCGCGTTTCTATCAATGGCTGGTCGAGCATCCCCGACTCGGCCCGTGGATCCGCGATTATCTCGATGGCAACGGCATTCCGCTCAAGGGCAAGGTCTACGCGATCGGGCTGATGTGGGCGAGCATTCTGTTTTCCTGCTACCTGGTGCCGTTGCCGTGGGCGCGGGGGTTCATGTTGACGAGCGCGGTGTTGGTGACGGTTTATATTTTGCGGCAGAAGACACTACCCAAATCCTGAAACACACCGTTAGCAGTGAGCATGTATTCACCTGTATTCATTCACAGTAGAATTTGCACCACATCGGTCCCCGCCAATATAGCCACTGCCGTAGCCTGGAATCGGTTCACATGGAGGAAAGTCTTTGAAACTGATCAGGCTCGATCTGGAAAACTACCGCTGCTTCCCCGCGCTGACACTGGAACTCAATGAACAGCTGACGCTGCTGGTTGCGCGCAACGGTCAGGGCAAGACAAGTTTGCTGGACGCTATCAAAGTGGCCTTGTGGCCCTTTGTTCGCGGATTTGATTTGGGTAACGCTCCCTTGACGGGCATTCAGCCTGACGATGTTTTTTTACGCCCCGTCGAGGCGCATCAAATGGAACCTTCTCTTCCAGCTCGCCTGACGGCTCATGCTGATTTTCAGAGTGCTGACATTTCCTGGTCACGCAGTCGAATCAGTATTCGCAAAGGAACGAAAACCCGCAGCGACCAAGGTGCAAGGGCTTTGGAGAACAAAGCTCGTGATTTGCAAGGCTGGATCTTTCATAACGTATTAATGGACGTTACCAAACCGATCGATCTACCTGTGCTGGCCTATTACGGTACGAGTCGCCTATGGAGGGATAACACGCCTACCTCTGAACCCATCGATAACGCCGAACTTTCCAGAACCTATGGTTATCGGGACAGCCTTGACCCTGCCTCCAACTACAAGCAGTTCAGCAAATGGTACACACGAATTTTTCGTACCTATCGTGAAGAGCAAATTCGCAGTCTTGAACGAGGAAAAACAACGTTCGATGTTAAAGACGAGTTTTTGAATCCAGTCAAAGCAGTTCAGAACACAGTCAACTCAATGCTTGAATCACAAACTGGATGGAGAAACCTTGCCTACAGTAGTGAATTCGCAGATCTGGTGTTGGAGCATCCAATACATGGCGTGCTGAAAGTCAGCCAACTCAGCGACGGTATTCGCAACATAGTTGCCTTGGCAGCCGATATTGCCTATCGCTGCGTAAAACTGAATCCTCACTTCGGCAGCACCGCGCCACGCCAATGCACGGGAGTGGTGCTGATCGATGAAGTCGATATGCACCTTCATCCTGCTTGGCAGCAAACGGTCATACCCGATCTGCTCGGCGCCTTTCCGAACATCCAGTTCGTCGTCACCACACATAGCCCGCAAGTAATTACCTCCGTTCAGGCAACGTGTATCCGTGTGCTGCACACAGTGACTGACGACAATTGCCGCCACGTTAGAATAAGTAATGTCGATCAACAAACTCAGGGAGTCACCAGCTCTCAGGTTCTGGCATACATCATGGGTATTGACCCCACACCAGACAATGAACCCTCTCGCAAATTGAGCGAATATATAGCCTTGATTCAGCAAGATCAGCATGAGTCGGACCAAGGACTATCATTGCGAAAATATCTGGACACGCACTTTGAGACACAACACCCCGTCATGCTTGATTGTGATCGGTTGATTCGCCTCGAAACATTCAAACGCAAACAACTGACACAACAAAAATAAGGAAGTCGGGCGAATGCGAAAACTGATTCGAACTGCGACTCCAAACTGTCTTGCTGGATATAGGCATGGATTACATCAATGGGTTGATGTGACACACGCAGATAGAGACCAAATCCGCCAGTGCCTTCAAGCGATGCAAGATACTCGTTGCGCCTACTGTGAAGCGGATATCAGCGTGCCAAGACTTTCGCATATCGAGCACTTTCGACAAAGACGCAGTTATCCGCAGGGCACCTTCGAATGGACCAATCTATTCCACTCATGTTGTAGGGAGGAAGCCTGCGGAAAATTCAAAGACAATTGCCCTCCCTATGATCACAGAGACCTGCTCAAACCTGACGAAGATGATCCGGATAGCTATTTACTTTTTGTCAGCGACGGCACAATCAGCCCTCT
This sequence comes from Pseudomonas sp. B21-041, assembly GCF_024748675.1. Classification (NCBI taxonomy): domain Bacteria; kingdom Pseudomonadati; phylum Pseudomonadota; class Gammaproteobacteria; order Pseudomonadales; family Pseudomonadaceae; genus Pseudomonas; species Pseudomonas sp. B21-041. Next base: position 1,693,871 of record NZ_CP087175.1, on the reverse strand, counting down.
CGCCAACCTCGATGTTCGAGCACGGACACGTGCCGTCGAGACGTTGCGTTTATTCAATCTTGACGCACAAAACGGCGCCCTGCGTGCCATAAGACGAGAGGCTATTCGCCCGCATCTGCAGACTGTCCAGGAGCTGATGGCTATAGCCGATGATTTTTCGCCGGACGACTTTCTAGCGTTTCTGGAAGGCGAAATTCAGAACACCGCACATCTTCCATTCTCTACAGCTATCCGACACACTTTGTCGAAATCTCAGGCTGTTTAAGAGACACCTTCAGACACGCCTTCCAGGCTACACATCCTTGCGCCTTTGCCTACAGCTACGCCAGAATCCGCCGGCTTGTGCGCCTTGGGGACGGGATCTATTGTTGGTCGGTCGCTGACTCATTCAGCGATCGGGTTTAGCGACCCGAATCTGTGTAGGCGCACCAGCGCTCCAAAACTCATTGCAAACGATCTGTCTGCAGTTGATGTCATGGCGGCTGTGCGTGGGAGACCTTCGGGTCTGCCGGGCGCCTACACCCGGTTCGCTAACCTGCGTCCAGCCGCCACCCTTTCTTGTTTAGCGACAGGTTTTGGTGGCCTCACCTGTAGGAGCTTCACCATGATCAAACCAACACCCAACCCGCCCGAAACCGATCTCGCCTCACCCTACGAATCCCTCGATTCAAAAAAGCTCAACGACGCCGCCGAACGCGCCCTCGATCATTACCTCTGCCCACCCGGCTCCCCCCCTCCGCCCCGAAAAACCCGCCGGATGTACGCCGTGACCGCAGACTTCAAAAATGAAGAACTGCTGGCCGATGCCAGCGAAACACTCGCCTCAGCCAGAACCATCGCCCATGACTTCGCCCACCTCATACCCGCGTCGCAGCGCAGGACGCTGTTGGGGATCGCGCAATTGATCATGCTCGGGGAGCTGGCGGTGAATCGGGTGATGGATAATCTGGAGTTGCCGCAGTAGGCCAGACAACCGATCGTTCCCAAGCTCTGCGTGGGAATGCCTCTTCGGACGCTCTGCGTTCGGCTCTGGAGGGGACGCGGAGCGTCCTGGGCTGCATTCCCACGCAGAGCGTGGGAACGATCACGAATGAGCAACGCCATACCATCAGACAGAAAAAACCCGCCGCCCCATCAACCGGGACGGCGGGTTTTTTCGTTTCAGGCCCGAATCAAAAGCCGCTTACACCGTATCCACCTTCAACGAATGATCATTCAGCATGCCGCTGATGATCGTCGCCGTGTCATGCCCGCCGGCCACCACCCCGCCCGCGCCCGGCGTGACGCCGTAGTGGCTGGCCAGATTGACGCCGGCCAGGTCAATGGTCTGGTTCGGCGTTGCACCGGCCATGGCGCTGACGTCGATGCTGGTGAGCACCGAGGCGCCGCTGCCGGTGACGGTGAAGTGCAGGTAGTCATCCAGTGAGGCGGTGGTGCCGTTTTCACCTTGCAGCAGTTGTGACAAATCGAGCTTGTCAGTGCCGGGGGTGAAGTCGGTGATGAGGTCGTGGCCGCTGTTGCCCTTGAGCCACTGGAAGGTGTCGGCCCCTGCCCCGCCCGTCATCGTGTTGTTGCCCAGGCCGCCGATCAGCAGGTCATCACCGCCACCACCGTTGAGGATGTCGTTACCCAGGCCGCCGTTGATCACGTTGTTATTGTTGTCGCCGGTCAGGGTGTCGTTGAAGTTCGAGCCGACGAGGTTCTCGATCCCGGTCAGGGTGTCGGTGCCGGCGCCGAGGGTGTTTTGCGCACCGAGCAGGCCGAGGTTGACCGTGACCCCGGCCGTGGCATGGGCATAACTGGCGGTGTCGCTGCCCGTGCCGCCGTCGAGCAGATCATTGCCCGGGCCGCTGTAGAGCAAGTCGTTGCCGGCGCCGCCGTGCAGTTCGTTGTTGCCGGAACCGGCGGTGAGCACATCGTTGCCGTCGCCGGCGTTGATGATGTTGTCGCCGCTGCCGGCCACCAGCACGTCATCCCCGAGGTACCGGTGAGGGTGTGGCCGTCCTGATAGCTGATGCTCACGTTGGCCGTGTCGCTGCCGCCGTGGTTGTCGTTGGCGGTGTAGCTGCCGTGGAAGTCCGGGGTAATGTCATGCGCCCCGGCGTAGTTGAGGGTCATGGTCAGCTGATAGTTTTCCGCCGCGTTGGGGTTACCGCCGCCGCTGGGATTGGCGATGTTGGTGATGTGGATCTGATAGACGCCATCGGCCGACGCGGTGAGGGTTTGCCCGTCCGCCAGGGTTGTGTAGGCGCCACCGTTGATCGAGTACTCCATGGTGACGTGACCGGCCGCCAGGTTGTGATCGAGGTTGAGGGTTTCGCCCTGGCGCAGGTTGACGGTGATGCGGTCTTCATCGTTGGCGTTGCTGTTGGTCACCGCACCGAGATAGCCACTGACCACCAGTACGGCAGTCATGGTCGCGGCGTTGGCACTGAACGAATTACGCACGTTGGCCAGGTTCTGGTTGGCGGCGGTGTTGACGTTGGTGCCGGTGAAGTTGATCGCCCCGGTGCCGGTGAAGTCCGCCGCTTTCGAGACCCAGCCGGTGTTGAAACTGGTGGGCGTGGCATTGAGCGTATCGCCGTTCGGATCGGTGTCATTGGCCAGCAGCAGTTCGCCCGGCACCACAATGTTGCCCGACAGCACGTTGGTGATGACGTGGTCGTCCACCGCCACCGGCGGCGCGTTGGGGATGACTTTCACGGTCAGCGTCGAACTGGCGAGATCGCCGTCGTTGTCGCTGACGGTAAAGCCGATGTTCTCGGTGATGACCACAGCGGTGGTTTTCTGCGAGGTGTAGGTGTAGTCGCCGGTATCGAGGTTGATCAGCAGTGTGCCGCCGTTATTGGTGGCGATGCTCAGCGTGTTGTTCACGGTGTTGAACGTCCCGTGATTGGTGCCGCCGCTTGGCGTCAGCGAGCCTTGGCCGCTGAGAGCTTTCGGATCGTAGGTGTAAGTGGTGCCGTCAACCACGATGGATTTGATGAAGCCGCCATCGGCGCCGAAGGTGCCGCCCTCGCCCAGTAACGAACCGGTGACCGGCGCGCCCTGTACGGTGCCCGACAGTACCGAATTGAGCTGGTTGAGATCGGTGACCACCACCGCATTGGTGTTGGTGTGACTGATGCCGTCATAGGCCAGCGGGTCGAGGTTGGCGTTGCTCACGCCGCTGCCGAGGCCGATCGCGTAGTTCTTGATGTTGTTGGCATCGAGGAAGTTTTTCAGCGCGGCTTCGTCAGCGGCGTTGATGTCGCCTTCGTTGGGTTTGCCGTCGGAGAAGAAGTAACCGACGTTCTGTGCCCCGGTGAGTTTGCCCGAGGTATTGAACGCGGTTTGCATGACCGCCACCGCGGCGTCGTAGTTGGTGCCGCCACCCGCCGTCAGGCCGGCGAGAATCGTCTTCGCGGTCGCCACATCGACCCATACCGAGGTTCGGTCGGTGGCGTTGCTGCTGAAGGTGACGAGCTGGACTTTGACGTCGCCGAGGTCGTCGTACTTGTCGAGCAAGGCACTGATTGCCTGCTTGGCCAGCGCCAGTCGCGACAGGCCCGGCACACCGGAGGCGTCAGCCATACTGCCGGAGATGTCGAGAACGATGAGCAGGTTCGAATCGATCTCCACTGCCGCCACCGAACGATCCGAGGCCACGGCTTTTGGTACGTCATCGACGATGTTCACCACAAGGGTGCTGGTGGTGCTGTTGCCCAGTGCATCGGTGGCTTTGTAGGTGAAGCTTTCGCTGAGAGTGTTCGCCCCGTCGTTGGCGCTCGGCGAGGTTTTCGGCGCCGATGTCAGCGTGTAGGTGTAAGTGCCGTCGGCGTTGAGCTGGATCTGCCCGTAGCTGCCGGTTGCGCTGCCGACCAGGGTGTAGGTGATCGCGCCGGTGCCGCCGGTAACCGCCCCGACCAGCGTGCCGGTGGCGGTTTCACCAGTGTTGGTGGGATCGCTTCCAGTCACCGTGCCGGCGGCCAGATCCTGACCGTCCTTGCTCAGATCGAGAGCTTTCTCATAGACCGTGACGTCCTGATCGACCGAGGCCACCAGTTTGCTGTCGGCGACGTTGATGGTGATGGTCGTGGTGCTTTCATCGCCGTCGCTGTCGCGGACGGTGTAGGTGAAGGTGTCGGTGGCGCCCGGTGGACTCACCGAGTTCGGGTTGCTGTGATAGACGGCGTTGCCCGCCGCATCGAGGGTCAGGTAACCGAAGTTGCCATTGATGTTGCTGTTGAGGCCGCCGATGGCCGAAGTGCCGGTGTTGCTGCCGGCGCGCACGCCGACCACAGTGGCGGCGCCATCGGCACCGCTGATGTCATTGCCGAGCACACTGACATTGACCGTTCCGCCCTCGGCCACCGAGCCGGTGTCGGGTTTGGCGGTCGGCAGATCATCGATGATATTGACGTTGATCTGACCATTGGCAGTGCTGCCATCGGTGTCCGTCGCCACCACGTTGAAGTTCTCGGTGAGGCTGTTGGCACCGTTGGCATTCGGGTGGGTTTCGTTGTCGACCAAGGTGTAGCTGTAACTCACAACACCGGTCGCTGGGTTGTAACCGGTGACGGTGAAGGTGCTGCCCAGCGGCGAGACGACGGATTGCGGGAAGCCTGCGGCGACACCATTGGTGACCACGGCAATGCCCCCAACGGTGAGGGTTTGCAAGCCATCGAGCGCGGTGACGGTAAAGGTGCCGCTCTGTGTCAGTGCCGGGATGTCGGGGCTGGTGCCGTCGCTGAGGTTTTTCTCGTAAACGGTGAGTTCGCCGCCATTTACGTCAAGGCCGTTGAGCAGCACCGGATCGTCGTTGTTGTGGATGTTCAGCACCAGGTTGGCGGTACTGGTGTCGCCGTCGGCATCGGTCAGGGTGTAGGTGAACGTCTCGCTGCCGTTACCGCCGCCGTGCAGGTTTTTGAAGTCGGCATCGTTGGGGTTCAGCGTGTAGGTGTACGTGCCGTTGGCGTTGAGCAACAGCGTGCCGTAAGTGCCGGTGAACGTGCCGGCGGTGATCGGCCCGGCATTCGGTCCGGTCGCGACCACATCGGCGCCTTGCACATCGTTGGTCAGCACATTGCCGGTCAGGGTCAGCTGGGTTTCCGAGGCGCTGTTGGCGTTGCTGTCGTTCACCGCTTTCGGCACGTCATCGACGATGCTGACAACAATGGTGCTGGTGACGATGTTGCCCAGTGAATCAGTGGCCTGATAGGTGAAGGTTTCGCTCAGGGTGTTGGCGCCGTCGTCGGCATGCGGCGTGGTGCTCGCCGGCGATGTCAGGGTGTAGGTGTACGTGCCGTTGGGGTTGAGGACGATCTGCCCGTAATTGCCGGTGGCGCTGCCGACCAGCGCATAGCTGATCGCGCCGACCGCCCCGGTGACCGAGCCGACCAGTGTGCCGGACGCGGTTTCGCCGGTGCTGGTCGGGTCGCTGCCAGTGACTGTCCCGGGAGCCAGATCCGCGCCGTCCTTGGTCAGGTCCAGTGCTTTCTCGTAGACGGAGACGTCGGTGTCGCTGGTCGCGCACAGTTTGCTGTTGGCGACATCGATGGTGATGGTGGTGGTGCTTTCATCACCGTCGGAATCGCGCACGGTGTAGGTGAACACATCCATTGCGCCCGGCCCGTTCACCGTATTCGGATTGCTGTGGTAGACCGCGTTGCCGTTGGCGTCCAGGGTCAGGTAGCCGTAGGTGCCGTTGATGTTGCTGTTGAGGCCGCCGATGGCCGAAGTCGAGGTGTCGGCGCCTGCACGCACGCCGACCACTGCACCAGTCACCGCCGGGCCGTCGGCGCCGCCGATGTCATTGTTCAGAACATTGCCGCTGACCGTGCCGCCCTCCGCCACCGACGCCGCATCAGGATGGGCGCTGGGCAAATCATCGACGATATTGACGTTGATCTGGCCGGTGGCCGTGCTGCCATCGGTGTCGCTGGCAACGACATTGAAGTTCTCGGTGATGCTGTTGGCACCGTTGGCATTCGGATGGGTTTCGTTGTCGACCAAGGTATAGCTGTAACTCACCACGCCGGTGGCCGGGTTGTAACCGGTGATGGTCAACGTGCTGCCGAGCGGCGTGACGATCGATTGCGGGAAGCCTGCGGCTACGCCACCGGTGACCACGTTGATGCCGCCCACAGTCAGGGTTTGCAGACCGTCGAGGGCGGTGACGGTGAAGGTGCCGCTCTGGGTCAACGCGGGAGTGTCGGGGCTGGTGCCGTCACTGAGATTTTTCTCGTAGACGGTGAGTTCGCCGCCGTTGACGTCGAGGCCGTTGAGGTAGACCTGATCGTCATTGTTGTGGATGTTCAGCACCAGGTTCGCGGTGCTGGTATCGCCGTCGGCATCGGTAATGGTGTAAGCGAAGGTTTCCGTGCCGTTGCCACCGCCGTGCAGGTTTTTGAAATCGGCATCGTTGGTGTTCAGCGTGTAGGTGTACGTGCCGTTGGCGTTGAGCACCAAGGTGCCGTAGGTCCCGGTGAAAGTGCCCGGGGTTACCGGCCCGGTCGGTACACGATCGGCGCCTTGCACATCGTTGGTCAGGACGTTGCCGGTCAGAGTCAGCAAGGTTTCCGACGCGGTGCCGGCGTTGCTGTCATCCACGGCTTTCGGCAAGTCATCGACGATGTTCACGTCGAGTGTGGCGTTGGCAGTGGTGCCGTTGTCATCGACCACGGTAACGGCGAACTGCTCAGGCAGATTGTTCGCGCCGTTGGCGGTTGGGTGGGCTTCGTTGTCGACCAAGGTGTAGCTGTAGCTGACCACGCCGGTAGCCGCGTTGAAACCGGTGATGGTCAGTGTGCTGCCCAACGGAGTGGTCACCGATTGTGGGAAACCTGCGGCTACACCGTTGGTGACGACGGCGATGCCACCGACAGTCAGGGTCGTCACGCCATCGAGTGCGGTGATGGTGAACGTGCCGCTCTGGGTCAGCGCAGTGGAATCCGGTGCACTGCCGTCGCTGAGATTTTTCTCGTAAACGCTGAGTTCGCCGCCGTTGACGTCGAGGCCGTTGATGATCACCGGATCGTCGTTATTGTGGATTTGCAAAACGAGGTTGGCGGTGCTGGTGTCGCCGTCTGCGTCGGTGATGGTGTAGGCGAAGGTCTCTGTGCCATTGCCGCCGCCGTGCAGATTTTTGAAATCGGCATCGCTGGTATTGAGAGTGTAGGTGTACGTGCCGTCGGCGTTCAAAACCAAGGTGCCGTAAGTGCCGGTGAATGTCCCCGGGGTCACTGGTCCGGTGGGTACGCGGTCAGCACCTTGCACATCGTTGGTCAGCACGTTGCCGGTCAGGGTCAGCAGAGTTTCCGACGCGGTGCCTGCGTTGCTGTCATCCACGGCTTTGGGCAGATCATCGACGATGTTTACGTCGAGGGTGGCATTGGCGGTGGTGCCGTTGTCATCCACCACGGTAACGGCGAACTGCTCAGGCAGGTTATTTGCGCCATTGGCGATTGGATGCGCTTCGTTGTCGACCAGGGTGTAGCTGTAGCTGACCACGCCGGTGGTGGCGTTGAAACCGGTGATGGTCAGTGTGCTGCCCAATGGCGTGGTCACGGATTGCGGAAAGCCTGCGACTACACCATTGGTGACCACGGCGATGCCACCGACAGTCAGGGTCGTCACGCCGTCGAGTGCGGTGATGGTGAACGTGCCGCTTTGGGTCAACGCGGTGGAATCCGGTGCGCTGCCGTCAGTGAGGTTTTTCTCGTAGACGGTGAGTTCACCGCCATTCACGTCGAGGCCGTTGATGATCACCGGATCGTCATTGTTGTGGATCTGCAGAACGAGGTTGGCGGTGCTGGTATCGCCGTCTGCATCGGTGATGGTGTAGGCGAAGGTCTCTGTGCCGTTGCCGCCGCCGTGCAGATTTTTGAAGTCCGCGTCGCTGGTGTTCAGCGTATAGGTGTACGTGCCGTTGGCATTCAGTACCAAGGTGCCGTAAGTCCCGGTGAAAGTGCCCGGGGTAACCGGTCCGGTGGACACGCGGTCGGCGCCTTGCACATCGTTGGTCAGGACGTTGCCGGTCAGGGTCAGCAGGGTTTCCGAAGCGGTGCCATTGGTGTCGTCAACCGCTTGGGGAACATCGTCGACGATGTTCACGTCCAGCGTGCCATTGGCGGTGGTGCCGTTATCGTCGATCACCGTGACGGCGAACTGCTCAGGCAGATTGTTTGCGCCGTTGGCGGTTGGATGCGCCTCGTTGTCGACCAGGGTGTAGCTGTAACTGACCGCGCCCGTTGCGGCATTGAACCCGGTAATCGTCAGCGTGCTGCCCAAGGGTGTGGTGATTGATTGCGGGAAACCTGCCGCTACACCGTTGGTGACGACGGCAATGCCGCCGACAGTCAGGCTCGTCACGCCATCGAGTGCAGTGATGGTGAAGGTACCGTTCTGGGTCAGTGCGGTGGCGTCCGGTGCACTGCCGTCACTGAGGTTTTTCTCGTAAACCGTCAGCTCGCCGCCTTCGACATTCAAGCCATTGATAACCACCGGATCATCATTGTTGTGGATCTGCAGGACGAGGTTGGCGGTGCTGGTATCACCGTCGGAATCGGTGATGGTGTAGGCGAAGGTTTCCGTGCCATTGCCGCCGCCGTGCAGGTTCTTGAAGTCGGCATCGCTGGTGTTCAGCGTGTAGGTGTACGTGCCGTCGGCGTTCAGCACCAAGGTGCCGTAAGTGCCAGTGAATGTGCCTGGGGTGACTGGCCCGGTGGGCACGCGATCAGCCCCCTGCACATCGTTAGTCAACACGTTGCCGGTCAGTGTCAGCTGCGTTTCAGTCGCCGTGCCATTGCTGTCATCAAAGGCTTTGGGCACGTCGTCGGTGATATTAACGTCGAGCGTGCCGGTCGCGGTGTCGCCATTGCTGTCGCCGGCAATCACGGTGAACTGTTCGCTGAGATTATTCGCGCCATCGCCGGCCGCGTGGTTTTCATTGCCGTTGAGGGTGTAGCTGTAACTGACCACGCCGGTCGCCGAGTTGTAACCAGTGACGGTCAGGGTGTTGCCCAGTTGCGTGGTGATTGATTGCGGGAAGCCGATCGGCACACCGCCGATGATTACGTTGATGCCGCCGATGCTCAGGCTGGTCAGACCGTCCGGCGCCGAGACGGTGAAGCTGCCGTTTTGCGTCAGTGCGCCAGGGTTGGCCGCAGAACCGCCGGGCAGATTGGCCTCATTGACGTTCAGCTCGCCGCCAGCCACGTTCAGACCAGTGAGGGTCACCGGATTGTTCACCGGAGGCGGCACTACGACTGCCGGGGTGTCATCGCCGTTGTCGATCACCGCGTTATGGCGTTCTTCAGGGAATTCGGGAATACCGCCGAACCCAGCGGTGGGGAAACCGATGATCGGGTCAACACGTCCGCCAACTTCCGTCAGCAGGACAAAACTGTGGCCGCCGCCCGCCTCTCCCGGTGCGCCGCCCGGGGCATTCGAACCGGCCGCGGTGGCTTCAGCGGTTTGGCTCGGGTCGTCACCGGCGGCGATGGCTTTCTGGATCTGCTCAACGTCGGTCAATTGCGCGTCGCTCGGGGTCACTGCCTCAGCGGCATTTACATGCGCCGCCTGACCCGCCAGCAGTTCACCGGTCATGGTCATGCTGCTGCCGCGTCCGAGGGTCAGTTCCTTGCCGTTTTCCAGCTTCACCGCCACCGCGCCTTCCGCGCCAGTAATCAGTTGATCACCTGCTACCAGGCGATCCCCCTCAACCAGTGCGCGCTTAGTGCCGTCGGCTGACTGGGCGAAAACCTGGCCAATGACTTTGGTGACTATCCCGATGAGCGTTGCCATGTGAAATCCTCCGCTGCCGACCACCGTCGGCACTGGTAAGCGAAGCAGCCCATGGCTCAATCGGGTTGTCGGAGGGGACGCTCGCACCCTCGACAGTTCGTTTCGCAGGCGGCCTCTTTCGGAAACATCAGTGCTATCAAACACTTCCGCATCCTGATCAAAGCCATACGCCCACTAACGCTACGTAACGGTGGTGAATCACTTGAGTGACAAAAAAATGTCGCTCATCAACCGCTACGCGTCCCTCCCCTTCAGCATTACTTCGCCGTATGTCGCAAAGTGAGTGGAACTTTCCTCAAGCCTTTTTGCGCTCCCTAAAGCGCATAAAACAAAGGCTTTCATGCTGAACAATGTGCCGGTTTTTACAAAGCGCATAAGTTTTTTTCGGCATAAGCCTTATGAAAATTTTTTCTTAGCTACGCTTCAGGATGTTCTTAGCTCTGTTGTTACAAGAGTGAAACGCCTACACCTAAAAATATCGTCAAATATTTGGCGACAGTGACACACCATCAGGACTCAGGGAGATGCACCCATGCGCGTTCTAACCCCCCTCTGCAGCGCGGTTTTGCTGGCCATGGCTTGCACTTCTCAAGCCCAGGCCATGAACCTCACCGAGGCCATTCAAAGCACCATCGCCACTCACCCGGAACTGGCCTCGCGCGTGGACGCGCGCCTGTCGGCTGATGAACAAGTCAAAGTCGCGAAGGGCGGCTTCTATCCGTCCGTCGATTTGAACGCCGCCTATGGCCGTGGCTACAGCGACAACACCAATACCCGGGCCTTCGGTAATCACCACACCGAAATCCTCAATTACACCCAGTCCGAGCTGCGCCTGCGGCAGATGCTGTTCGACGGTTTCAACACCGCCAACGAAGTCGAACGCACCAAAGGCGTGTCCAATTCGCGCGCGTACTACGCGCAAGGTACTGCCCAGGATCTGGCTCTGCGCACCATTGAGGTCTACCTCGAAGTGCTCAAGCGTCGTGAACTGGTGACCCTGGCCCGCAATAACCTGCAGGCGCACTTGCGCGTCAACGACCAGATCGGCCTGCGCACCGAGCGTGGCGTCGGCAGCACCGCTGACTCGGATCAATCGGTCGCTCGTAAGGCCTTGGCACAGAACAACCTCGACACCGCCGAAGTCGATCTGTCTGACGCCGAAGCCAACTTCTACAGCGTGGTCGGGCGCATGCCCGATGAGCTGGAAACCCCGGCCTCAACCCGTGGCGAACTGCCGACCGAATTGCGTGAAGCCCAGCAGAGCATGGTCGACAACAACCCGTATCTGAAGTCCGCCCAGGCTGACGTGCAATCGGCCGAGAGCCAGTACGAAGTCGCCAAGTCGCCTTTCTATCCACGCTTCGACGCGGAAGCGGCCGTCGGCGCGAACAACAATGTGCAAGGCGATGAAGGCCACGACAACGAATGGCGCGTGGGTGTGGTGATGAACTACAACCTGTTCCGTGGCGGCAGCGACAAGGCGCGCCTGGCCTCCGATGCGCACCAGATCAATCAGGCGATGGACATCCGCAACAACGCCCTGCGTCAACTCAACGAGAACATTCGCCTGGCGTGGAACGCCATGGAAAACGCGAAGAAACAGACCCCGACCGCCCGCGAATACGCGGAAACCACCAAACGTGTACGCGCGGCGTATCAGGATCAGTTCGGCCTGGGCCAACGCACCCTGCTCGACTTGCTCGACAGTGAGAACGAGCTCTACAACGCCAACCGTCGCTACACCGAAATCCGCTACACCGAGGAATATTCGATGTACCGCGTGCTGGCAAACATGGGTCAGTTGCTGAGCAAACAACGGGTGGTGCTGCCGGCCGATGCGATCGCCGCGACCGAAGTGAAAAACGAAGCGCGCCTGCCCGAACTGAAATAACCAACGCAGGAGTCAGCTTTGCCCTGATCGTTCCCACGCTCCGCGTGGGAATGCAGCCCGTGACGCTCCGCGTCACTCGACGCAGAGCGTCCCTAGAGGCATTCCCACGCAGAGCGTGGGAACGATCAATGAAGCGGTAACAGGGGAGCGATCAATATGACCAGCATGGAACCCGGCCACACCGGGATCGATCCGCGGCTGAGCTTCGATGATCCGTTACTCGACGGTCTGTTGATCCTCTGCAAACTGCATGGCGCGACGGTCAGTCGCGCCAGCCTGAGTGCCGGGCTGCCCCTGAACAAGCAACGCCTGAGTCTGGACCTGCTGCCCCGCGCCGCCGCCCGGGCCGGGTTGCAGGCACGGATTCTGCGCCGCGAGCTGAAAGACATCTCGCCGCTCAATCTGCCGATCCTGCTGCTGCTCAACGACGGTCGCACTGCAGTTTTACGGCGCTTCGGCGACGACGGCAAAGCGCTGATCCTGCCCAGCGAAGCCGATGGCGGCGAGCAATGGATCAACCGTGAAGAACTCACCGAGCACTACAGCGGCCAGGCATTATTCGCCCGTCCGCGCCACGAACTCGAAGACCTGCGCTCGCCGCTGGTGCCACGGGTGCATGCGTGGTTTCGCGACACCCTGAAGCTGTCGAAATGGTTGTATAGCGATGCGATTCTCGCCAGTTTCCTGATCAACCTTTTAGGCCTGATGGTGCCGCTGTTCGTTATGCAAACCTACGACCGTGTGGTGCCGAATCAGGCCACGTCGACACTGTGGGTGCTGTCGATCGGGCTGTTGATCGGCACCGGTTTCGAACTGGTGTTACGCGTGGTGCGCGCGCACCTGCTGGATACCGCCGGCAAGAAAACCGATGTGATCCTTTCCGCGACTTTGTTCGAGCGCATCACCGGCATGTCGATGAAGGCACGGCCGGCGACCATCGGCGGTTTCGCCCAGAGCATTCATGACTTCCAGGGCCTGCGCGAATTCCTCACAGCGGTGACCCTGACCAGCCTGATCGACCTGCCCTTCGTCGTGCTGATGCTGGTGGTGATCGGCCTGCTCGGCGGCTGGCTGGTGGTGATTCCGCTGCTGGCGTTTCCGATCACCATTATCTTCGCGATGATCATTCAGGTACGTCTGCGTGACACCGTGCAAAAGAGCCTGAGCCTCGGCGCCGAACGTCAGGCGGTACTGATCGAAACCCTCGGCGGCCTGGAAACCCTCAAGGCCTGCAGCGCCGAAAGCGAGCGCCAGCACAAATGGGAAAGCACCCACGGCGCCCTCACCCGCCTCGACAGCCACGCACGCAATCTGTCGGCGCTGGCCACTAACGGCACATTGTTCATTCAACAATTCTCGGGGATGGCGACCATTGTCGCCGGGGTCTACAGCATCATCGCTGGAAACCTCAGCGTCGGTGCGCTGGTTGCCAGTTACATGCTCGGCAGCCGTGTACTAGCGCCGCTGGGGCAGATTGCCGGGCTGATCACCCGCTATCAGCAAGCGCAACTGACCATGAAAAGCACCGATGCGCTGATGGCCTTACCGCAGGAACGCGACGGCAAGCAGCGGCCGCTGGAGCGCACGCAACTGCAAGGCGCGCTCGACGTCAGCGGCGTGACCTTTCACTACAACGGCCAGAATGCGCCGGCACTGAGCAATGTCAGCTTCAGCCTGAAACCCGGTGAACGGGTCGGCATCATCGGCCGCAGCGGTTCGGGCAAAAGCACCTTGGCGCGATTGGTCATGGGTTTCTATGAACCCGAAGAAGGCCAACTGTTGCTTGACGGTCTCGACCTGCGCCAACTCGATGTCGCTGACCTGCGCCAGCAGATCGGCTACGTCGCTCACGATCTGCCGCTGCTGGCCGGCAGCCTGCGTGACAACCTGACCCTCGGCGCACGCTACATCAGCGATGCGCGGATGCTCGAAGTCGCCGAACTGACCGGCGTTACCGAACTTGCCCGCCAGCATCCGCAAGGTTTCGACCGGCCGGTGGGCGAGCGCGGGCAATTGCTCTCCGGCGGCCAACGTCAGGCCGTTTTGCTCGCACGGTCGCTGCTGCTCGACCCGCCGATCATGCTGCTCGACGAACCCACCAGCGCCATGGACAACAGCAGCGAGGACTTACTGCGGCAGAAGCTGCACGGCTGGGTGCAAGGCAAGACACTGCTGCTGGTCACCCACCGCACTTCAATGCTGAGTCTGGTGGACCGCTTGCTGGTGCTGGACAACGGCCGGGTCGTCGCCGACGGCCCGAAAGAAGCGGTCATCGATGCACTGCGCAAGGGCCGTGTCGGCTCGGCGGCGGTTTAGGAGTTGCCCCATGTCTGCTTCCACCGATAGCAAAGAGCGCGGCTACTTCGACAGTTTCGGTAAAAGCGCCGAAGCCGAATTCATGCCGGAAACCGCCGGTGCCTCGTTACAGGATTCGCCGCGCTGGTCGCGGATCACCGTGTGGCTGGCGGCGGCGCTGCTGATCAGCGCGGTGGTCTGGGCCAAATTCGCCGTGCTCGAAGAAGTGACCATGGGCGAAGGCAAGGCGATTCCTTCGAGCAAGATTCAGGTGATCCAGAACCTTGAGGGCGGCATCGTCACCGAAATCTTTGTACGTGAAGGGCAGATGGTGAACAAAGGCGATACCCTGCTGCGTCTGGATGACACGCGCTTTCGCTCGAACAAGGGCGAAAGCGAGGCGGATCGTTATGCGCTGACGGCGCAGGTCGAACGGCTGTCGGCGGAGGCCGAAGGTCGGCCGTTCAAGCTCTCCGATGAAGTGATCGCCAAAGCCCCGCAAGTCGCCGAAGACGAGCGCTCGCTGTATGAACAACGTCAGCGCCGGCTGGCCAGCGAGCAGCGCACGCTCAGCGAACAACTGCGGCAGAAGACTCAGGAACTCGCCGAGTTTCGCTCCAAGCAGGGTCAGTTCAGCTCAAGTCTGGCGTTGCTGCAGCAAGAAATGAACATGTCCGAGCCGCTGGTGAAAACCGGTGCGGTATCACCGGTGGAAATCCTCCGACTCAAGCGCAGCGCGGTAGAAATCCGCGGCTCATTGAACGCGACGACGCTGGCGATCCCCCGCGCCGAATCGGCGATTGCCGAGATCCGCAGCAAGATCGACGAGTCGGAACAAACCTTCCGTTCGGAAGCGGCGAAAGAGCTGAATGAGAAACGCACCGACCTGTCGAAAATCACCGCCACCAGCATCGCCATCGACGACCGCGTCACCCGCACGACGGTGACCTCTCCGGTGCACGGGGTGATCAAGCAATTGAAGGTCAACACCATCGGCGGCGTGGTTCAGCCGGGCAGCGACATGGTTGAAATCGTACCGTTGGAAGACAACCTGTTGATCGAGGCCAAAGTGCGGCCGCAGGATGTCGCGTTCCTGCATCCGGGCCAGAAAGCCATGGTCAAGTTCAGTGCCTACGACTACACGATCTACGGCGGACTGAGTGCCAAACTGGAGCTGATCGGTGCCGACACGATTACCGATGACAAGGGCAACAGCTTTTATCTGATTCAGGTGCGCACCGATAAAAACCATTTGGGCGGGGATGTGAAACCGTTGCTGATTATTCCGGGGATGGTGGCGACGGTGGACATTATTACCGGGGAAAAAAGTGTCCTGGATTACCTGCTCAAGCCAGTGTTGAAAGCGCGGACCGAGGCGATGCGCGAACGCTAGCCAATGATCGTTCCCACGCTCCGCGTGGGAACGATCATTTGTCGCCATGGTTACGCTGGAAGGTCTCCTCGCCCATCGCCGCAATCTGCCCCTCGATCAACGCCTCGAACGGCTTGAGCAAAGGCTCGAATGAAGCCGGCGCCTCCAGCGTTTGCAACGCCTGCACAATCGCCTCGATGGTCGACAACGCCCCCGGCCCCGGAGCCTTGCGCAAGCGATACCGCGACACCCCGCCCTCGGCCAGCGTCACCCGTGGCAGCGCCGCCAGCAACGGATTGAGGTGCAACATCTTGCGCGCCTTGCGCCAGGTGCCATCCGGCACCACCAGCAACAACGGTTCCTCGGACTCACCGTAAGCCTGCATCGGCTGCGCGTCATCGGCCGGAAACAACAACCGCGCCTGATACCCCGGGCGGTTCAACAGCGCCGGCAAATCCTCGAACACCTCACCGACGATCAGCTCGGCATTGCTCAACCCCAGCGCTGCCAGACGCGCGGTATTCAACGCGTGATGAACCTCGCTCGGATGCTGCAACAGCAACACCCGCGTGCGACTGTCGAGGCTCGGGATCAGCGGGCACAGGCAATGGGTTTGGGGGCGCAGGCAGCGCGGGCATTGAGGTCTGGACATACTTCTTTTCCCTACAAGCTAAGCCTGATTGAGCTGTGCTTTGAGCAAATCGCGGAAGGTCTGGATCAGCGGTTCACGGCTACGGCCCCGGCGCATGATCATCGAAAACGGTGCCTGATAACCGAAGGTCGCCGGCAGCAACACGCGCAGGTCACCCTTGTCGGCCCAGGCCTGAGCATAGTGCTCCGGCAAGTAGCCGATGTAGGCGCCGGACAGCACCAGAATCAGCTGTGCCTCCATGCTTTCCACCGTCGCGGCGCTGTGTTTGAAACCGTGCCGTGCGAGTTCCGCCTGACTCCAGTAACCGCGCCCGACCATGCGTTGCTGGGTGATGACTTGCTCGGGAATCCGCCGCTCGTTGAATAACGGATGGCGACTGCTGCAATACAACCAGTGCTGCTCGCGGTACAGCGGCATGTAGATCAGGCCGCTCATGCGCGTGGAAAACGCACCGATGGCCAGATCGAGACGGTTGTCCTGCACGCCGAGTTGCAGTTCGTAAGGGCTCATCACCGACAGATGCAAATGCACCGCCGGGTGTTCCTGACTGTAGGCGCCGATGGCTTCGGCGAACGGCAAGGCCTTGTCGCTGACGGTGGAGTCGATCACGCCGAGGTTAAGTGTGCCGCGCAGTTCGCCCTTGAGCGCCGCGGCGTATTGCTCGAAACCTTCGAGTTCGGCGAGCAGGCGCAGGGTTTCCTGATGGAACAGCTCACCCTTGCTGGTCAGGCTGAACCCACCGCGGCCGCGATGGCATAGCACCAGGCCGAGCGCGGCTTCGAGCTGGCTCATGTAGGTGCTGATCGCCGAGGTCGACAGGTTGAGTTCCTGCTGGGCGTTAGCGAAACCCTGATGACGGACCACGCTGACGAAAATGCGTAATAGTTTCAGGTCGGGTAAAGCGTTGGCCATGTCTACTCCAAGGATCGTTCCCACGCTCTGCGTGGGAATGCAGCCCGTGACGCTCTGCGTCACCTGCGAGTACGGCTGGACGCGGAGCGTCCGTAGATGCATTCCCACGCGGAGCATGGGAACGAGCAGGTGTGGAAGTCTGGCATTAGTTTAGAAAAATCTGAACTAAGTTTTTGCCCGTAGCGATTCTTTCCCCTCACTACATTTCGCATCATCGGCCCCACAGCGGCGCCCGAAACTGTGCTCCACGGCGCGCCGACATAAATAAAACAAAGACGATGAGGCCTTACCCGTGGACAAGATTCTTCACCAACCACTGGGCGGCAACGAAATGCCGCGCTTCGGCGGCATCGCCACCATGCTCCGACTCCCCCATGTACCGACCGCTGCCGGCCTGGACGCTGCCTTTGTTGGCGTGCCCCTGGACATCGGTACTTCGCTGCGCCCCGGTACCCGCTTCGGGCCACGCGACATCCGCAACGAATCAGTGATGATCCGCCCCTACAACATGGCCACCGGCGCTGCGCCGTTCGACTCACTGTCGGTCGCCGATATTGGTGACGTGGCGATCAACACCTTCAACCTGCTCGACGCCGTGCGCATCATCGAAGAAGCCTACGACAACATCCTCGAGCACAACGTGATCCCGATGACCCTGGGTGGCGACCACACCATCACCCTGCCGATCCTGCGGGCGATTCATAAAAAGCACGGCAAGGTCGGTCTGGTGCACATCGATGCCCACGCTGACGTCAACGATCACATGTTCGGCGAGAAGATCGCCCACGGTACGACCTTCCGTCGCGCCGTCGAAGAAGGCCTTCTGGACTGCGACCGCGTGGTGCAAATTGGTCTGCGCGCGCAGGGTTACACCGCGGACGACTTCAACTGGAGCCGCGATCAGGGCTTCCGCGTGGTTCAGGCCGAAGAGTGCTGGCACAAGTCGCTGGCGCCGCTGATGGCCGAAGTGCGTGAGAAAGTCGGCGGTGGTCCGGTGTATCTGAGCTTCGACATCGACGGCATCGATCCGGCCTGGGCACCGGGCACCGGCACCCCGGAAATCGGTGGTCTGACGACCATTCAGGCGATTGAAATCGTTCGCGGCTGCCAAGGCCTCGACCTGATCGGTTGCGATCTGGTAGAAGTCTCGCCCGCTTATGACACCACCGGCAACACCTCGCTGCTGGCCGCCAACCTGCTGTACGAAATGCTCTGCGTACTGCCTGGCGTGGTCCATCGCTGAGGGTCGGGTCATGAACGAACGTGATCAGGTTCTGCAAGCGGCCGCCGATCTGGTGGCCGCCTTCGCCCGTAACGATCGCGAAGCTTACTTCGGCGCCTTCAGCGCCGATGCGAGTTTCGTTTTCTACACCCTCGAACAGCCGCTGCTGTCGCGCGATGCCTATCAGGCCTTGTGGGACAGCTGGCGCGCCGAGGATGGCTTCGAGGTGCTTGCGTGCACCTCGAGCAACGCCTTCGTCAGCCTGCAAGGTGATGTGGCGATTTTCATCCATGACGTGGCCACCGAGCTGCGCATGCAAGGGGAGCAACACTTCAGCCAGGAGCGCGAGACGATTGTTTTCAAGAAACAAGCGTCGAGCCTAGAACAACAAGGCCATTGGCTGGCCTGCCACGAACATTTGTCCGCAATGCCGGAAGGGCTGCCATCCCCTTAGCCAAAACAGGTGACGCCTCACGCACGATGAGGCGCGCCTTTATGATCGGAGCAGATCATGAATAACAACAACAACGACCAAAGCCTTACGCAGATTGAAACCCACGGGGTCGAGCAGATCCCGGACCACGAACGCAGCGCAGGCCCGACGGACTTGTTCCGGATGATCTTCGGCGGTTCGAATACCTTTGCCACCGCCGTGCTCGGCAGTTTCCCGGTGCTGTTCGGTCTGTCCTTTCAGGCCGGCGTCTGGGCGATTGTGTCGGGCGTGCTGCTTGGCTCGCTGATTCTCGCACCGATGGGTCTGTTCGGTCCGCTCAACGGCACCAACAATGCCGTGTCGTCCGGTGCGCACTTCGGCGTGCACGGGCGGATCGTCGGTTCGTTCCTGTCGCTGTTGACCGCTATCGCGTTTTTCTCGCTCTCAGTGTGGAGTTCGGGCGATGCGCTGATCGGCGGTGCAAAACGCCTGATCGGTCTGCCGGAAACCGACCTGACCCTGGGCCTGGCCTACGGTCTGTTCGCGATTCTGGTGCTGACCGTGTGCATCTACGGCTTCCGCTTTTTGCTGTGGGTGAACAAGATCGCGGTGTGGAGCGCCAGCCTGTTGTTCCTGCTGGGCATCTTCGCCTTCGCCGGTCCTTTCGATGTGAACTACGCCGGTACGGTGAGCCTCGGTCAGCCAGGCTTCTGGGCCGCGTTCATCGGCGCCGCGCTGGTAGCCATGAGCAACCCGATTTCCTTCGGCGCGTTCCTCGGCGACTGGTCGCGCTACATCCCGCGTGACACATCGAAACAACGGATCATGGCAGCGGTCGTGCTGTCGCAGATCGCCACGTTCATCCCGTTCCTGTTCGGCCTTACCACCGCGACCATCGTCGCGATCAAGGCGCCGGACTACATCGCGGCGAACAACTATGTGGGCGGTTTGCTGGCGGTGTCGCCGAGCTGGTTCTTCCTGCCGGTGTGCCTGATTGCGGTGATCGGCGGCATGTCCACCGGCACCACTTCGCTGTATGGCACCGGGCTGGACATGTCCAGCGTGTTCCCGCGGGTGCTGTCGCGAGTGAAAGCGACACTGCTGATCGGCGTGCTGTCGATTGCCTTCATCTTCATCGGCCGGTTTGCGGCGAACCTGGTGCAGAGCGTGTCGACTTTCGCCGTGCTGATCATCACCTGCACCACGCCATGGATGGTGATCATGATCATCGGTCTGTTGGTGCGCCGCGGCTTCTACTGCCCGGATGACCTGCAAGTGTTCACCCGTGGCGAACAGGGCGGACGCTACTGGTTCAGCCACGGCTGGAACTGGCGCGGTCTTGGTGCATGGATCCCGAGCGCGGTGGTCGGTTTGTGCTTCGTCAATCTGCCGGGGCAGTTCGTTGGCCCGTTGGGTGAAATGGCCGGCGGCATCGACATCAGTTTGCCGGTGACCCTGGGCCTGGCTTCGGTGGTGTACCTGACGCTGCTGAGCCTGTTCCCGGAACCGCGCGAAGTGTTCGGCCCCAAGGATGCCCGGCGTGAAGCCGCAGTAAAACCTCAACTGCGTCAGGCCGCCTGACGAAGATCCCTGTAGGAGTGAGCCTGCTCGCGATGACTTCAGCACATCCAATAAAGATGTGACTGACAGACCGCTATCGCGAGCAGGCTCACTCCTACAAGGGAAATGATTTTGGCCTCAACATAAAAAAGACAATCGGAGACACGCCATCATGGCTTTGGATTTATTCGTCGTCCTCATCTACGCCGCCGGCATGCTCTTGCTCGGCTACTTCGGCATGCGCAAGGCCAAGACCAACGAGGACTTTCTCGTTGCCGGTCGAAACCTCGGCCCGAGCCTGTACATGGGCACCATGGCCGCGACTGTTCTGGGTGGCGCGTCCACCGTCGGCACCGTACGTCTGGGCTACGTGCATGGCATCTCCGGTTTCTGGCTGTGCGCGGCTCTGGGTTGCGGCATCGTTGCGCTGAACCTGTTCCTCGCCAAACCGCTGCTGAAACTGAAGATCTACACCGTTACCCAGGTCTTGGAAAAACGCTACAACCCGATGGCGCGCTCGGCGAGCGCGGCGATCATGCTGGCCTACGCACTGATGATCGGCGTGACCTCGATCCTGGCGATCGGCACCGTGCTGCAAGTGCTGTTTGACCTGCCATTCTGGGTTTCGGTACTCGTCGGTGGTGGCGTGGTGGTGATCTACTCGGCGATCGGCGGTATGTGGTCGCTGACCCTCACCGACATCGTCCAGTTCATCATCAAGACCGTGGGCCTGATGTTCATCCTGTTGCCGATCTGCCTGTACCGCGTCGGCGGTTGGGACGAACTGGTGCTGAAACTGCCGGCGACTGCCTTCAGCTTCACCACCATCGGCTGGGACACGATCATCACCTACTTCATGATCTACTTCTTCGGCATCCTGATCGGTCAGGACATCTGGCAACGGGTGTTCACCGTCAAGACCGCCAAAGTCGCGCAATACGCCGGCAGCATCGCCGGCATCTACTGCATCATCTACGGCTTGGCCTGCGCGCTGATCGGCATGGCTGCACACGTGCTGATCCCGGATCTGGACAACGTCAACAACGCCTTCGCCGCCATCGTCAAACTGTCGCTGCCGGACGGCATCCGTGGTCTGGTGATCGCGGCTGCACTCGCGGCGATGATGTCCACCGCCAGCGCCGGCCTGCTCGCCGCCGCCACCACGCTGACTGAAGACTTGCTGCCGAAGCTGCGTGGCGGCAAACAGTCGAGCCTGGGCGTCAACCGCCTGTTCACTCTGCTGACCGGTGTCGTGGTGCTGGGTATCGCGCTGGTGGTAAATGACGTGATCAGCGCCCTGACGCTGGCGTATAACCTGTTGGTGGGCGGCATGCTGGTTCCGCTGATCGGTGCGATTTTCTGGAAACGCGCGACCACCGCCGGCGCCATCGCCAGCATGGGCCTGGGTTTCGCCACCGCACTGCTGTTCATGTTCAAGGACGGTCTGGATGCCAATACGCCGATCTACTACAGCCTGGCGGTGGGTCTGGTGAGTTTCGTGGTGGTCAGCCTCGCCTCGCGCCGTCCTGTCTCGGTGGCCCGCGCGATCTAAGCTGAAACATAACGACTTGATGCTTTCTTCGACGAGTGTGGCGTCGGTTGCCACACTCGTTTTTTTACGCTTGGAGAAAAGTACCGATGAAGATCGTTTCTCGTGATCAGTGGTTTGAAGTGCAGCACCTGAGCGATGGCATTCGGTTGATTCACGAGCCGTATATCCGCCCGTTCTACCGCTGCAACCTCTGGCATGTGCAGGGCCGTGACAAAGACCTGCTGCTGGACAGCGGCTCAGGACTGGTCAGCCTGCGCGAACAGTTGCCGTGGATTACCGAGCGGCCACTGGTGGCAGTGGCCAGTCATTGCCACTTCGACCATATCGCCGGGCATCACGAATTTTCTGAACGGCTGGTGCATCCGGCCGAAGCGGACATTCTGGCCGCGCCGGATGGCGAAAACGACTTGAGCCGTGCTTTCGTTGGCGACGACATGTTCGAAGCGCACCCGGATTGCCCGTTGTGCTACGCCGAGTACCGGGTCAAAGCCGCGCCGGCGACCGGGTTTGTCGAGGACGGTGATGTGCTCGATCTGGGCAATCGCACGCTGCAGGTGCTGCACACGCCGGGGCATTCGCCGGGCGGCATCAGCCTGTATGAAGCGGCGACTGAAACGCTGTTCAGCGGCGACATCATCTACGCCGGGCCGCTGATCGAAGACGCCTACCACTCCAATCTTGAGGATTACGCCACCAGTCTGCGACGTTTGCAGGCGTTGCCGATTCGCACGGTGCATGGCGGGCACTTCGGTAGTTTTTCCGGGGAGCATTTGCGCTCGATGATTGACGAGTGGTTGCGCGGCCACGCCTGAGGCCTGCTTCACTCAAGCACAACAACAATCAGAAATATCTGCCATGAGAAGAGCTGCCGTGCGTGCCGCCGTGCACCGATATATCCGGCGTCTGTTGGAAACCCGCGAATTCAACGACAACACCAGTCTGGTGCAACTGGGCCTGGAGAAAGCCGATATAGAAGATTTGATCTTTCATCTGGAAGATGAATTCGGCCTGACGGCGTTTACCGCCGAGGAAGACCGCATGCTCAAGACCGCGAAGACCGCGAATGACTTGAGCCGGTTTTTACTGGAGATCGGCCGTCATTAAAAGCAAAAGATCGCAGCCTGCGGCAGCTCCTGCATTAATCCGTGCAGGAGCTGCCGCAGGCTGCGATCTCTTGATCTGAATCCTTTGATCTCGGATCGGGGGGCTTACCGGCGCCGTTGTTGACGGCGGCGCTGCTCGTCATCGGTGCGGATCGGGACAGGTTGCAGAGGCGGTTCGATCAAGCCAAGGGCAACACCCAAGTCGTGCAGCCAGTTTTGAATTTTCTCTTTCATCGTCATGCCCCCTTCAGGGTGGTGCTGAGCGGCCGGAATTCTGAGGCCGCTTCGCACTGATAATAGTCCGAAGTCCTACGTAATGCTCGGCCAAATCCGCAATGATCTGTTACTGAATTGAACAGAATATGCCGCCATTGGTTCAGGCTGTTTCTCGGGTTTCAATCTGAGCCGCAGGATAGACAGCCTGCTGCACCTCAATCCATGCATTGAGGTTGGCGCCGACCATGCCCTTGCGCCACATGAGCCACGTTGTCGCACCCACAAATGGCTCGGCCAATGGATGCACCGCGACGCTGTCACGCCCCGGCAGACTGGCCAGCATCGACTCCGACATCAGCGCCACGCCACTGCCGGCAATCACACAGGCGAGCATGCCTTGATACGACTCGATCTCCATCGCCCGGCCCATAGTCGCGTGATAGTGCGAAAACCACGCCTCCAGGCGCATGCGGTAGGAACAGCCGCGACGAAAGGTGAACACCGAACGCCCTTCAACATCCCGCGCGCTGCGCACCGGCGGATGATCGATTTCAGTGATCAACACCAACCGCTCCTCGCACAACGGCACGCCGTCGAGCCCGGCGAGTTCCAGCGGGCCATCGACCAACGCGGCATCAAGGCGCCCGGTGAGCAACCCCTCCAGCAACTCGCCACTCGGTGCTGACTGCACTTGCAGATTCACCGCTGGATAGCGCTTGTGATACTGCGCCAGCAGCGCCGGCAGATGAATCGCCGCCGTGCTGTACATGGTGCCCAGAGCGAAGTCACCGGCGGGTTTGCCGCCCATCACCGCCGCACTGGCCTGATCGCGCAGGGCGAAGAGTTTGCCGGTGTAGTCCAGCAGGACTTTTCCTGCAGGCGACAGTTGCAAACGCTGACGCTCACGGACGAATAACTCGACACCGAGCTGCTCCTCCAGTTGCTTGAGCCGGGTCGATAGATTCGATGGCACGCGGTGCAGGCGTTCCGCAGCGCGGGTGATGGAACCTTCCTCGGCCACGGCCTGGAAGATCCGTAGTTGGCTGAATTCCACAACCTTTCTCCAGAACAGAACAAGTTACTCACTATTATTCAATTTTAAAGAAAGTCAATCAGTCCTAGCCTGACGGTCATTGAAGCCCTCACGGAATTCCGACCATGTCGCCGCTTATTCGCTTATCTGCCTGCTTCGTGGCCCTGATGATGGCCATGGGCATCGGACGTTTCGCTCTCACCCCGCAAATGCCGCACCTGCTCAGCGAAGGTCAGATCGACCTGACAGCCGCTGGTCTGATTGCAGCGGCCAACTACCTCGGTTACTTGCTCGGCGCGGTGGACGCGATGTTCGCCCATCGCCCGCAGCAGGTTCAGCGGCGCCTGCACGGTGGCTTGTGGCTCTGTGTGCTGCTGACCCTGGCATCGTTCTGGGCCGATGGTTTTTGGTCGCACCTGGTGCTGCGCTTTGGCACCGGGGTGGCGAGTGCCTGGGTGCTGGTGATGATTACGGCTTTAAGCCAACCGTTGGCAGCGGCAGCGGGTCGTCCACGTTTGGGCGCACTGGTATTCGCCGGACCGGGCTTAGGGATTTTTCTGACAGGATTGTTGGCACTGGTCTCACATCTTCTCAACCAGACTTCCGCGACGTTGTGGCTGATTTACGCAGCGGCTGCGTTGGTGATGATGCTGAGCGTATGGCGACTGCTGCCTAAGCCCGTCGCAACGGCTGCAGTTGCTGTGGCGGCAAGCAATCCATCGAATCGCGGCATCGGGCGGCTGGCCGTGATTTATGCGCTGTACGGCGTCGGCTACATCATTCCGGCGACATTCCTGTCGCAGATGGCCAATGAGCAGTTTCACGGACAATGGCAGGCGGACTTGTTCTGGCCGTGCTTCGGTCTGGCTGCGGCGCTTGGCGTGTTGCTGGTGAGTCTACGGCGTCACGATCCCGAAACGACGCGCCACTGGTTGATGGCGACGTTGTGGCTGCAAGCGGCCGGTGTCTTTGCCTGCCTGCTCGGCAGTGGCCTGGGCCTCGCACTGGGCGTGATCCTCTGTGGCACACCGTTCCTCGCCTGCATGCAACTGGTCATGCAACGCTCGCGGGAACTGGCGCCGCATGCCACCCAACGCAATGCCGGCATGCTCACCGCGTGCTTCGCCGTCGGCCAACTCAGCGGCCCGTTGCTGGCGGCGTTGAGCAGCCATTTCAGCGGCGGTTTGCAGCCAGCATTGGTCATCGCCGGCAGCGGATTGTTGATTGCCGGCGGTCTGGCGATGCAGTCGACTAGCGCTGGCCCAGCGCTTTGCGCAAACGCCGACGCAGCCACTGCTCGGCGCTGACAAAAGTGATGCCGAGCAGCACCAGTACAGCGCCAACGACGAAGTTCACAGTCAACTGTTCGCCGAGCAGCAACACGCCAAAGGTCACGCCGAACAGCGGCGTCATGAACGAAAACACCGCGAGGTTGGCTGCCAGATAACGGCGCAGCAACCAGAACCAGATCAGGTAGCTGAAGAACGATACCACTAGGCCCTGGAACAACACGCTGGCCACCGCCACGGTGGTCAGGCTGACGTGGGTGATCTGGCCGCTGAACAGCGCAATCAAGAGCAGCCCGATGAAGCCGACGATCAATTGATAGAACAGGGTCAGCGTCACCGGTGCTTCCGACAGCCGTGATGCGCGCACCACCACCGTAGTCGCGCCCCAACAGGCGCCAGCCAACACGCCAAAGGCATCGCCGAGCAGCATGCGCCGGTCGAGGTTGTCCCACGACACACCGCCGGCAAAGGCAATCGCGATGCCGATGAAGGCGAGCAGGATGCCAAGCCATTGCAGCGGCCGCAGTCGCTCACTGGCCAGCAGAAAGTGCACACCCAACGCGGTGAAAATCGGTGCGGTGTAGAGGAACACCGACATGTGCGCAGCAGTGGTCAGTTGCAAGCCTTCGGCGATGAAAAAAAACTCCAGACCAAACAGCGCACCGGCCAGCAGGCCACCACGCCAGGTCGTACCGACCTGATCCCAGCCACCTTTCCAGCAGATCAGCAAACCGACCAGCAACGCGGAAATTCCCGAGCGCCCCGCCGCTTGCATCACCGGCGCGATGTCCGCTGCGGCCCACTTGATCATCACCTGTTGCACGCCCCAGATCAGGCAGAGGCCGATCATCACTTGCAGGGCAAAACTGTCGGCATTGCGCCGCTCGACACTCACCGCAACACCTCGAATACACACAACATGGCAGGCCATCCAATGGTCAGAAAACAGTGTCGAGGATTATCAATGACTCGGGCGCAAAAAGCCGTCTGGAAAAGACATTTTGTGCTTCATTGGCGCCAGTGGTGAATGGCTATCGGCTACGCCGCCATTCGCGAACGAGCTCGCTCCCACTTTGGAATGCGTTCCCCTGTGGGAGCGAGCCTGCTCGCGAAGAGGCCGGCATGGCTTACCTGCATTTCGGATCAGACCTTGCCAAACCGCCTCGCCAACAAAAACCCGACGCTACAAGCCACAGCAGTAGCAAACATACCCCACGCCCAATCCATCAGCGTCACCTGCACCGACCAGCCGCGCAACGTCGCCCAATTGGTCAGGTCATAGGTGCCATAAGCCACCAGCCCCAACAACGCGCCCCGCTTCGCCGCCCACTGCCAGGTCGCCGCAGGCAGCACCACAAACACCACGCAGCCAAATACATACAGGCAATAAAAAACCGCTGCGGGAATCAGCAGCGGTTTTTCGAGCATCAGCGGGCCGAGCAGTTCGCGATAGGTCGGCGCCATCAACAGGCCGAGCCAGATACCGTCGAGCAACAGAAACGCAATCAGCGTCGCAACATAGGCAACCAGAGACTTCTTCATCACACCCGCCCTCATGTAGGAGCTGCCGAAGGCTGCGATCTGTTGATCTTCAAAGTCAAAAGATCGCAGTCTTCGGCAGCTCCTACATGGGGCCAGCGGTGTCTCAGGTTAGTTCAATACGATCGGCGTGAATGACGATTTTGCCTTCCTTGTACAGCGCACCGATGGCCTTCTTGAAGTTGCCCTTGCTGACGCCGAACAGGCTGCTGATCAATGCTGGATCGCTCTTGTCGCTGACCGGCAACGTGCCGCTGTTGTCACGCAACTTGGCGAGGATCTTCGAGTTCAGGCTGCTCGCCGCTTCCTGGCCAACCGGTTGCAAGCTCAGGGCGATCTTGCCGTCGGCACGCACTTCCTTGATGTAGCCCTTCTCGCTCATGCCGGCGCGCATGAACTTGAAGATTTCGTTCTTGTGAATCAAACCCCAGTGCTTGTTGTTGATGATCGCCTTGAAGCCCATGTCGGTGGCTTCGGCAACCAGCAGATCAACTTCCTGACCCTGACTGTAATTGGCCGGAGTCTTGTCGAGGTAGCGATCCAGTCGCGCAGTGGCGGTGATACGGCGGGTGTGCTTGTCGAGGTAGACATGCACCACGCAGTATTCGCCGGCGGTCATCTGGCGCTTCTCTTCGGAATACGGCAGCAACAAATCCTTCGGCAGCCCCCAATCGAGGAACACACCGATGCTGTTGACTTCAACGACTTTCAGACTGGCAAATTCGCCGACCTGCACTTTCGGTTTTTCCGTGGTGGCGAGAAGTTTGTCTTCGCTGTCCAGATAAACAAAAACGTTGAGCCAATCTTCATCTTCGGTCGGAATATCTTTTGGGATATAACGATTAGGCAAAAGAATCTCGCCATCGGCTCCGCCATCCAGATATAAACCGAAGTTAGTGTGTTTAACCACTTGCAAACTGTTGTAACGCCCGACTAAAGCCATTTCCAGAACCCTCATTGCGTGGGCGGCATTCTACCCGTTTTTATCGTGGCCGTCGGGTGACAGATCGGCACGCTTGTGAAACCGGTTCAACACCTTGATTTTCCTCGGGCGCAGCCGGGCCGAGGTGCCGCTCGTCAGACAGGCACGAACGCTCATGACTGAATATTTCAATGCACGCGCACATAAATGTTGTTATTTAAAACAGCAGGTTAGCCGGATATTTCGAATATTGGATCGAGAATAATGCAGCAATGCGGTTGGTTATTCCGGGGGATATTTACCAAGCAATTGTCAAGTTATTCCTGTACGATGCCTGGCCGAGTTACTTTTCTACAGGTTAATGGCCGCCATGCGTGTAAAAGCATCCTCCAGCAAAGCAAAGCCAGCTCCAGCCGTTGAAACCAGCGAATCGATCAACGATCAGATCGCAGCGTTTCTCAAGTCTGGTGGCGAGATTCAGCAAATTGCCAAAGGCGTCAGTGGCCAGACATTCGGCCCGTCCAAGCAGATCAGCCTGGGCAAGAAGTAACACCGGTTTTACACCCGTCCAGAGGCGCTTTGAGCTTTGAAGCGCCTGGACTGGCACCGCGTAACCTCCCTCCTTTTTAAACAAAATTCCTTGTAAATCGACGAACGGCCTTCAATGCCGATCATTCGCCGGTATCCTTGCACGCGTCTAGATCAAGCGTTTCAGCAGGCCCGCCTTCCTGCGCTCGCTGTTCATGGAGTGACGCATGCGCAAACCTTCCTGTTTATTGCTCGTAAGCCTGATAGTCGGCTCGACCGCGCACGCGCAGATTTTCCAGCGTGAACTCGGCGACTTCGATCTCAAACTCGGTACCACGCCCACGCGCAGCATGGCTCAAGGCCTGGTCAAACCGGCGGCAGTCGGTTCCTTCCATGGCGGCCTCGACCTGAGCCACGACAGCGGCCTCTATGTCGGCCAGTACGCACCGAGCATGGGCATCTCCCCGGGCAAGAACCTCGAAATCGACTCCTACGTCGGATTTAAACAACCTTTCGATCAGACCCTCGGCTATGAAGTCGGCATGATCCACTACAGCTATCCCAAGGTAGACACTCTCGACAGCCAGGAGCTGTTCGGTGGCCTGACCTTGCTCGGCAGTCGTTTCGGCGTGGCCTTCAGCAATGACCCGGATAAACAGAACAACACGTTGTTTGCCGATCTTGGCGGCAACCAGCCATTCGGCATCGGCGTCAGCATGAAATACACCACCCACCAACTGAACACGCCAGTGGCCGTGGACGGTGGTTATGTCGGCAGTTTTACCGATTGGTCGGTGAAATTGTCCCGACCATTCATGGGCGTCGACCTCGATCTGATCTACAGCGACTCCAGTCTCAGCGGCAGCGATTGTTCGGCCTACTCCGGGCACAACAGCGAGTGCGACGGCCTCGTCACCCTCAAGGCTGCGCGCGCGTTCTATTGATTGGCTGAACTGCCGGGTTCATTCTGCGTTCACATAGGAATCAGTTCCTCGAAGCCAGGCTCACGCAAGGATTCGCCCATGTCTCGCTGGTTCAAACACATCGCCGCACTACTGATTTTCACCCTCGCCCTCGGCGCTTGCAGCCGTGTCGGCCTGGCCTATCGCAACCTCGACGTGATCATTCCATGGACGCTCAGCGACTATCTGGACATGAACGGCGAGCAAAAGGACTGGTTCAACGAGCGGCTCAAGGATCACTTGAACTGGCATTGCACCACACAATTGCCGGGTTACCTGGACTGGCTGGATCGTTTACAAACGATGGTCGAGACCAATCAGGTCAACGATGCCGCATTACAGGCGCGCACTGTCGAAGCCAAGCGGGCGATTGCCGAAACCGCTCGAGAGATCACCCCGTCGGCAATCGAGTTGCTGCAAGGGCTGGATGACAAGCAAGTGGCCGAGATGAATGACGCGTTTGCCAAGGATCTGCGCAAACGTCAGCAGGAATACCTCAAACCACCACTTGATCAACAAATTGCCGAGCGTGGCGCGCGAATGGTTAAACGCTTGAATGACTGGCTCGGCCCCTTGAGCGCCTCCCAGGAACAGCGGGTCATGGCGTGGTCGACCGCCCTGGGCGATCAGTACACCCAATGGATTGCCAACCGGGCCCATTGGCAAAAGCAATTCAGTGCAGCCGTCGCACAACGCAAAAGCCCCGAATTCCCACAGAGAATCGAGACGCTTCTGGTCAATCGCGAGAGTTTATGGACAGCCGATTACCGCAAAGCCTTCGCCGAAACTGAAGCGCAGGGACGCTCTCTGGCGGTGGATTTGATGGCCCAAAGTACGCCGCAACAGCGTCAGCGGTTGTTGAAGAAGATTGAAGGGGTTCGCAAGGATTTCAATGACCTCAAATGCCTTAAGGCCGCGCAAAAAACCTGAAGACTCCTAAATCCAATTGTAGGAGTGAGCCTGCTCGCGATAGCGGTTTCCAGTCAACATTGATGTCACTGGAAGACCGCTATCGCGAGCAGGCTCACTCCTACAGGGGGATCTGCATGAACTCAGGCGATCTGGGCTTTCGAAGCCACTTCCTCAAAGGTCGCCTCGGCCAGCGCATCCTCTTGCTCATCCAGCACCTGACGCGGGTGATCATTGCCAGGAATGCTGCTGTCGATCAGGCTCAGCAAGCTGGAACCGCGCGGGGTCAGAACAAAATTGTTTCCGGTGCTGCCCTCCTCATCCGGGCGCGGTGCGATATAGCCGCGCAAGAGCAACAACCGTTCATAGTCGCAAGCCAGCGTTTTCAGATGATCCAGATTCTCGATCGGCTCGCCGGCGCTGGCTTTCGCCGCCGCATAATCTTCGGCGTAAGCCCGAGGGGCAAAACTGTGGCCGGCACTGTTCTGCACTTCGTGCAGTAAGCGTTCAATCAAATCCCAGTTATAAGTCGTCATCCTGATACAACCTCCGGTGCGCGTGATTTATGGCGCGTTCATAGGTTGTGACCGGAGTGGCTGTCAGCCGTTCAGCCGCATTTCCCGCAGCGACCGACCGGCGGTCTGTCGATCCTGCGCAGGGTTAAACGACTAGTCTGAAACAGGCTTCAACCCCGCAGGAGAAATCATCATGAACGTTGAGAATCATCCGGTGGTGTCGCGCGAAGAATGGCTCGCCGCCCGTAAGCAGCATCTCGCTGACGAAAAAGCTTTCACCAAAGAACGCGACCGCCTCAGCGCCAAACGTCGCGCATTGCCATGGGTAAAGGTCGACAAGGACTACCGCTTTCAGGGCCCGAACGGCGAATTAAAGCTGGGGGATCTGTTCGGTAAACACAGCCAACTGGTGATCTACCACTTCATGTTTGCCAAGGACTGGAAGGAAGGTTGCCAGGGTTGCTCGTTCCTCAGCGACCACATCGACGGTGCCAACCAGCATCTGGCTCATCACGACATCGCCGTGGTTGCGGTTTCGCACGCGCCGTTCAACGAGTTCCAAGACTTTAAACGGCGCATGGGCTGGAAGTTCGACTGGGTGTCGTCGGAAGGTTGCGACTTCAACTATGACTTCGGCGTTTGTGCCCGGGCTGAGGATGTCGCGGCCGGAAAGGCTACGTACAACTACGAAAAGACTGACAGTGCTGAGGAAGAAATGCCTGGTCTGAGCGTGTTTTATCGGGATGCGAACGGCGACATTTTCCACACCTACTCAACTTACGCTCGCGGTCTGGACATGTTGGTAGGTGCCTACAACTATCTCGACCTCACGCCCAAGGGCAGGAATGAGGACGAGATCATGGAGTGGGTGCGGCACCATGATCGATATGAAGAGGGAAAAGCGTCCAGTTGCTGCCACGAAAAATAAGTATTGAGTAGATGGAAATAGTGAGAGTGGGCGCGCTCACAAGTGCCCTGTTTCGCATCCTTCCGGGCGCCTGTTCAGGGACCCTGAATTGTTTTGTCGCCCGAGCGGTAGATATCAATGTTTCCCTGAGGAAGGAACAATCTGGCGGCGAACCAACACGTCGCCAGTGATGCGAAAAACACGCCCGACAACTCCATCAGATAATCCGAAATCCCGCCGCCCTTAATGTCTTCGTCGAACACCACGAGCAGGACGAAACAAAACACCCACCCGGTGGCGACACTGGCACCCGCCAGTGCCACCAGCGAACAGTTCGCCGTCGTCCTCCTGACCTTCAGCAATGAAATTGCCCCTGCCAATATTAAAAAGGGCAGGAGGAAAATCAGTTGCGCAAGAAATGGCGCTAATAGCGGCATCAGAACCAGTTCGCCTCCCCTGACCTCGCCCAAGAGTTTCGGGGTATTGACCAAGTGAGCAAGCAGAGTGATGGTCTTGATGATCCCCCCAATGAACCCCAAAACGAACGGGCATAAAAGAAACGCCAGAAAAACCCTGCGGCGTGGATACCCCGTCTTACTCATGGTGCGCAACCCTGGCTTTTCGAAAGACCCAGCAATTTACAACCATATTCGACCCTTGAGTCGTAATTCAAAATAATCACGCCACCATCGACGCCCTGTTTGTCGCCAATAAACGGGTTGAGTGATGTATCTGTTGCGTACTTGCCAACCGTTTGAAAGAACGTGTGATCACCCAGAAACTTCTCATGAATGGTCTGCAACAACGACTGCTCGTTCTTCAATTGTTTGATATCCCAGCCTGCCGGATCCGTAGCGTTTTTATTGTAAAGGTCTTTGAAGTTATCAAACCCGCCTGTAATCAACGCATCGCCAGCCGCTTTACGCCAGTCATAAACGGGCGCCAGGAACCAGCCCAGACCAAAGCTGAGGAACGATGCATTGCCATCTGCGCCCAGACCGGTCAACGGCGCTCGGGAAACGGTCTCAGCGCCTCCAAACCATGACGCGCCTATTCCGAGTTGTTGCTCATACACATTGCTCGCACCGAAAAAGTTGGCTCGGTTATCGATCGTGTTCAGATAGGTCACCAGACGATCAGAAGCACCTTGGGTGTTGTAGAGATAGTCAAAGGTCGTTTGCGATGTACGTGCCACGTCTTTGTGCATGACATTCCACGCATCCTGCATGGCAATGTATTTGAGTGCCGAGTTGACCGCCGTGCGGCAGCCATCACTTTGGGGGGCCTTGTCACACATGCTGCGCATTTCCGAATCGAGAAATTCGCTCAGCTTTTCGGCCTTGGCGATGGCAGCGTCTTTCTGTTCCTTCGTCGTGCAGGTTTTGCCATTGAGACAGTTTTCGACTTCCTCGAAGGCTTGGTGAGACAGATAGTTGTAAAGCGTTCCATTGGCGGCCACCGAAGCGGCGATACCCACATCGCTACCGGAAGCGGCAGCGCCCAACACCCCCACTATTTGTGAGACGGCGAGCAGATTGGCCTGCGCCTGAATGTATTCAGGGGTTCCCGGAACATAGTTTTCCGGCAAGAGCTTATCGCCCAGCAAACCGACCAGAAACTCGTTGGCACCACCGGCAAGCGCTCCGGTGCCAAAATCTCCGCCCATGGCTTTGGACACCAGACCGCCGAGTCCGGCGTGCAGGAGAATTTTCTCCAGGCTGCCCTCGGGCAGTTTCAGGTCGCCAATTTCCCCAGCGCCCATGGCTGCGCCGATGCTGGCCAGCGTTCCGGCCGCAGAGCTGACCAGGTTGTCCTTGAAGCTGCCTCCGTAGACGACGGTTTTGATCAACGCATCGGCAGTCACTTTGGTCGCCACGGCCTTGAGCCCCTCCGGCGTCAGAGTGATATTGCCCACATCGAACTTCATTCCCTGAGTAACGCCTGCAGTTGCCGCCGCCACGACGTAGCTTTTCAAGGCATCTTCGGACGTAACGTCCTTGAGCACTTTTCCAAGGTTACCGCGGTTGTCGATCGTGCTGACCGTCGCTTTGGTTGCGGCGGTAATGGCGACTCCCTGCAACATTGCGTTCATGCCGGCCATCATCGGTCCGAGGATGGCCGCCATGGCGATGGCAATGATCAGTTGTGAAGCTGGCCCCAATCCGGAGTTCTGGTATTTGAAAGACTCATGAATCTCCTTGACCTGCCGCCAGTCCACATCGCCACGTTCTTCTGCCTGTTTAAGCCAGGCCATCTGCGGATCGGCCTTGACCATGGCATCAATGGACTCGCTGACCGTTTGCTGATTGACCTGCTTTACATCGATTTTCAGGCCATCGACCGCTTTGATGACGATGTCGCCCTTGGCAAACATCTGCGTCTGACGGAACGTTTCGTCTGTATTGCCCTTACCTTTAGAAGAGTTCCAGAACGCATTATTGTTGGTTTTCGTATGGCTCTCATCGTGCAGATCCTTCACGCCTTCAAAGACAATCTGCCCACCACTGTCCAACAGGATGTCGCCACCGCTGTTGAGTTTCGCGACCTGGAATCGTTGATCGCCGCCACTTACTACAGCCAGGTTTCCACCGGTCGTAATCTCACTGCCAACGTTCGTCACCTGCGTGACTTCGTCATGCTTCAATTTCTTTTTGCCAAAACTGCCTTTGTCTTTTTTGTCGTACAAAGAGTAGTCCGTGTCTTGTGCGGCAAGCACTTGAATATCGTTCTTCGCCACCAGATAGGCTTCATCGCCAGCGGTGATACGACTGGAGATCAGCGCCAAATCATTACCTGCCCGGATCGCGACATCACCACCGGCAGTGATCGTGCTGGCAATCTGTTTAACGTGATCTTCCTGAGTCGTGAGTTTTTTGGTTTTTGAATAGGAGTGACTTTCATCAGCGGCTGAAGCAATCGTCACATCACCCTCTGCAACGAGGGTGAAATTGCGCTTGGCATTCATGTCACTGCCCACGGCGGCAAAGTCACGGCCCGCACTCATCAGGATATCGCGTCCGGCATTGATGCTGGATCCGTACTGTGTGATGGAGCTGCGTTGTTCCTTGCCGCCACTGTCAACGCTCAGCTGTTGGGCCGAAGCGATGGCGATATCTCGACTGGCCTCGATCCGCGTGTCTCCCCCACTGGACATGGCCCCACCGATGCCAAGCACGTCCCGGCCCGAGAAGATGGTCAGATCATTGGCTGCTTCGATACGTGCAGCGCTATCAACGTAGTCACGTTGCTGGATTTGGCCCTTGTTGTTGAAGACCATACTGTTGACCGTGCGCTCGTTGATGACGTCTCCGGTCAGCGTCACCATAGTGACATCGCGTCCGGAAATGACACCGCCTGATTTATTGATGATGTCATGGGTGGCTAGCAGCCCCAGCCGATTCCCCGCCTCAATCAAGCCACTGTTGGTCAGGTCTTGCCCGGCACTGGCCGCCAGATTGTTGGTAGCACGCAACGTTCCTGCGTTGGTCAGGTTCTGGCCAGCGATCAGGTCAACATCATTGCCCTGGATCAGCGCACCGTTCGGCGCCAGGCGGTTATCGGCATGGGCTAGATACAAGACAGGCACGAGCACCTTCTCACCGTTCACTTCGTGCTCTTCGAGCCAGACGATGTCGTGGGTCAGTGCCGCCACTTGCTGGGCGGTCAAGGTCACGCCCATCGACAGGTTGAGTTCATTCTTGCTGGCGATGGCGTTGTTCATCAGGTACTTGAACATGGCTTCGTCGGAGGTCTGGCCGTCGATGAAACGCTGGCCGGTGCGGGCGACCACGGCTTGCTGCACCAGACGTTGTTCAAACAGGCCGTCGCCCAAGCGCTTGGCGCTGTTGTCGGGGTCGTAGCCGAGCTTGTCGAGCAAGTAATCCGAACTCATGAACTGCTTGAGATCGGTCAGCGCCGGGTTGGTCTCGATCAGGTATTTATGTGGGTTGGAACGTACGCTGGTGTCAGGCAAGCCTTGAACACGCGGGACATTGAATGAAGAGTCCCCACGATTGGGCAGCATGACGCCAACGGGGCCATCGCCAGCGGCAGCGTTGACGTTTATGTCAGCAATTTTGTCGTTGAGGTTCAGCGATGGGCGATCGGCTAACGCCAGTTCACGGTTTTTAACCGAAACCGGATCGTTCTTGTCGATCTGGAAATCCGTTGCATGTTTGACTGGCATACCGCCCGCGTGGCCAGCAGGTGCGGCAGTGATGGTGCCAATGGTCCAGTCTTTAGCCGCAACAATCGTCTGTTCGCTACCGTCCTTGCGGCTGAGTCGGAACAGGCCGTTATCACCGGTTGGCAAGGTGAAGCCCGGCAGGGCCAGCGGATTGACTTGCTGTTGAGCCAGATCCGGAGGCAGCTGCGGATTCAAGAAAACGACGGTGGGTTTGGCGGAGTTCTTTACCCCGGTGTCGGCCGTGTCTTTTACCGTGCCACCAAAATTGGTGTACGGGTTCAGGTTGCCGTTGTTGATCGTGGTTTTGGCGTTGATCTGGACCGCCTGGCCGGCCTGAACGATAGAGGAGACACTACTTCCGCCATTAGTGAACACTCGGTCGTCGCGCTGCTTGGTGCCCGCCAGAATCTGCGAAGGCACTGCGACTTCAGGTCCAATACCGAACTTGGTATTGACCCTGTTCATGAGTTGCTTGTCCAGCGATTGATAATCCCAGTGAGTCCCTCCCTTGTCGGGTTCGTGCCAGGTATCTATGTAGTCATATTGGTTTTTTGAGTTTCGGTCTGCATAGTTCTGCAGATCGACGCTGACCCAACTGGTTTGTTTATTCGGTAGCCCGCCTAGTTTATAAACGCGCATCCGTGTAAAGCTGCCCGACTGCAACCCGAAGTTATCGAAAGTATCGACGTCGAGTTTGATGTTCCTGCCTGCAGAAATCAGCGACGCAGTATTGGTGAAAGCCCCCACATTGGCAGTCAGATTTCCCGCCACCGAAAGCGATGCTTGCGGCCCTGTGATCGTCGAGGTGGATTCAAAGTTTTCATTGACGTAGAACGTAGTGCCGCTGAAGGTGATGTCGCCGGAGATAAACTTTTCCTCGCCTACAACCCCTTCCGTCTTGTTATTGAAGCTATTGGCCGACAGCGAAAAATCACCATCCACATTGATCGAAGCCGCGAGGTTATTGACACTGTTCGCCCGCCCGCCGTATTGCCCGCCAATCGTCAAATTGCCAATGCTGTAAACGTCACCGGTCTGGTTGGTGAAATCGTTAACCAGCAGACTCATATTGCCGCCGCTGAACACCAGGCCGCGGTTATTCACCAGATTTGCAGTCCTGATCGTCAGATCCTGCGCAGCCCCCAACGTACCGGTGTTGCTCACCGCACCGGCGTTGATCGTCATCGCATAGTTGGACGTCAGTCGTCCGCCGGCATTGTTCAGCAGGCCACCGACGTTAACGGTGGTCAGGCCACCACCTCCAATGCTTGAGGCGCTGGTCAGGCCCAGTTGCGCAGCATTGAGGGTCATATCGCCCAGACTGCTGACACGACCATTACCGCCGTAATTCCCGGACAGCTGGATATCCAGGCTGCCGTCACTGGCGATCAAGCCCTCGTTGCTCCAGTTGCCACCACGCCCCACCAGTTGATTCGAAGCGAGCAACTGCCCGCTCGCGGTCTGCACAAAATTGCCGACATTCACCGTCAACCGCCCCGCCTGAATCACGCTACTGTTGGTCCAGCTGTCCGCGTTGAGCGTCAGGCCGCCACGGGTCACCAGCGAGCCGCCGGCGTTCATCACGTTGGCGGTGGAGATGCCGAACTCGCCCAGACCGACATGCGTCACCGAACCGCCGGCATTTAGGAAGCTCGGAGCGGCCAGTGTGAAATCGGTGTTGGCGGTTTCCACCAGACCGTTGCGGTTGTCGAACTGGCTGCCGATCTGGAAATCGGTTTTGCCGCTGGTGCCGAGCGCGCGCAGCTTGCCGCCCTGGTTGTCGAGATTGGCCGCGCGAATCGCCAGTGTGCCGGCGCTTTCGATCAGGCCGCTGTGGTTACTCAGGTTGCCATCGGCACCCAGCTCGATGCGGCTGCCGCTGATCTGGCCGTTGTTGTTGCTCATCAAACCGGCGATGGTTTTCACTACGCCTTTGGCATAGATCCCGCCGCCGCTGTTGTCGAGGGTGTTGCCGCCAGCGTTGAGCAGGATGTTGCCGGTGTTGGCGGCGATTCGTCCGCCGTCGCTGTAGATGCCGCCCAGCGCTTGCAGGTCGAGGCGACTGCCTTCGATCTTGCCGCCCTGACCGTTGCGCAACACGCCGTTCAGGCGCGTTTGCAGCAGACCTTTGAGGCTTGAAAGCACCCCGCCACGGCTGTCGAGGCTGGCGGCGGTGAGGGTAAGGTCGCCGTTCTGGGCGATGATCTTGCCGCCCTGGTTGTCGATGGCGCCAGTGCCCGTGATCACGGTCAGCGCGGTCATGCTTTGCACCGCGCCTTTGCCGTTGTTCAGTGCGGCGGCGGTGAGGGTTACACCGGCATCGCGGCTGGAAATCAAGCCATCGTTTTCATTATGCAGCGTGCCGCCAGCGGCGATATCCAGTTGATCTTTGGCCGACAGGGTGCCGCGTTGGCTGTTGTTCAAATCGCCGCTGGTAAACAGGCTCAGCAGGGTCTGGCTAATCAATTGCCCGCCGCGGTTATCAATGCTGGTGGAGCGGTTGATCAAGAATGCGCCGGTACTGCCCAGAGTCCCATTGATATTGCTGAGAGCGCCGAGCAGGTCGAGGGTGACGCTGTCATCACCAACCAGACTGCCGCTGGTGTTGTTCAGTTGCGTGCCAGTGAAATTCAGGGCTTTGGTGGCGCTGATTCTGCCGGAGGTGTTGTCCAGCGTGGCGGCGCGGATATCCAGTGCGTCGCCACTTTCGATCAAGCCACCCGCGGTGTTGCTTATGTTGCCGCCGCTGATCGTCAACGTCTGCTTGCCGCCGCTCGTGACGATGCCGTTGCTGTTGTCCAGACTGGTAGCCTTGATGCTCACCTCGCCTTTGCCGCCCACGCCCCCATTGCTGTGGTTGATCAACGCGCCACTGAGGTCGATGCTGGTGTTGCCGAGCAGACTGGAGACGGTGCCTTCGCGACTGTTATCGAGCGTGCCGCCTGTAAGGGTGACACTCTTCCAGCCCGAAATCAGTCCACCCTGGTTATTCAGTTCGGCAGCCGTGAGGCTCAACTGATCGTTGCTGATCAGGTTGCCGCCACGGTTATCGAAACGGTTACCGGTGAGGCTGAAGCTGTTGACGCTGGAGATTTCGCCTTGCTGGTTATTCAGGTCACGCAGGGTGGCGATGCTCAGCACGCCTTTGCTGTTGATCACGCCGTTCTGGTTATTCAGGTCGCGCAGATGGGCAATGCTCAACCCACCTTTGCTGCTGATCACACCGTTCTGGTTATTCAGATCCTGCGCGGTGGCGCCCAGATCCATATTCAGCCCGGAAACGCCGACCAGCGTGCCGCCCTGATTGTTCAGGCCGGTGCTGTTCAGGGTCAGTTGTTGTGCGGCGCGGATGCTGCCTTTATTAGTGTTTTTCAGCAGGCCATCGACGCTCACCTCGATGTCGCTGTCACTGAGCAACACGCCGCCATCGCTGTTATCCAGACTCGCCGCGCGAACCTGCAACGCCGCAGCGGCAATCGTGCCTTTGATCGAGGTCAGCGCCTTGTCGAGGGTCACGGTGAGTTTATGGTTGCTCAGCAGTTGGCCGCCGCTGTTGTCCAGCGATGTGGCGATCAGTTCAAAAGCCTTGTCGCTGGAAATCTCGCCGCCACGGTTGTTCACGTCGGAGAGGTTTTTCAGTAGTAACTGGTCCGGCGCGTTGATCACGCCGCCCTGGTTATTCAGCGCGCTGCCGTTCAGATCGACACTGACGGTGCCGCCGCTGAACAGTTTGCCGCCCTGCTGGTCGAGGCCTTGGATATTGGCGGTCAGCGTCTTGCCCGCGCCGAGGCTGCCTGCGGTGTTGGTCACCTGACCGGCATTGATCTCAACGTGGTCGGCCGCGTAAATATTCGCTTGGCTGTTGTTGAACTCGCCAGTGCTGATGTTGAGGTTGGCCTTGCTGCTGATCACACCTTTTTGCTGGTTATCCAGCGCGCTGCTGTTGAGGGTCAGATCACCATCGGTCAGCAGGCTACCACCCTGATTGCTGACGGCGCCGCGCGTGTCGACGGTGAGCGATTTTGCGCTGGAAACCGTGCCGGCGTCGTTGTTGAGGCTTTGCGCGGTGATCGCCAGAGCAGCTTCGCTGACGACGCTGCCCTGCGCATTGTTCAGGTCTTCAGACAGGTTGATCGCGAGGTCTTTCTGGCTGGTCAGGCGACCACTGTTTTCCAGC
The DNA here is from genome assembly GCF_024748675.1 of Pseudomonas sp. B21-041. Classification (NCBI taxonomy): domain Bacteria; kingdom Pseudomonadati; phylum Pseudomonadota; class Gammaproteobacteria; order Pseudomonadales; family Pseudomonadaceae; genus Pseudomonas; species Pseudomonas sp. B21-041. The sequence goes on along the minus strand of NZ_CP087175.1, from coordinate 1,653,910 downwards.
GTCTTGCCGCTCAGCGTCAGCCCGCTGTCGCCGGACAGCAGGCCTTTATTGCGGTTGATGACGTCATTGACGGTCAGCGCCAGATTGCCGCCGGCGAGCATGTAACCGCTGTTGCTGTTATCGAGCCAGGCGCCGATCAGACTGACATCGCTCTTGCTCGACAACTCGCCGCTGCGGTTGTCGACGCGAGCGACGTTGAGGTTCAGCGCTTTTGTTGAGCCGATCAGACCTTCCTGACGGTTATCCAGACTCGCGGCGATGATCGTCAGGCCGTTGTCGGCGATGACCACGCCGTTCTGGTTATCGAACATGCCAGTCACGCTGAAATCGACATCACCGCGTACGCGAATGTCACCGCTGCTGTTGTTCAAACTGTCGCTGCGACTGTCGAGGTTGGCGGAAGCAATCAGACCTTTGACGTTGCTCAACGCGCGCTCGATGGCCAAGGTGAGCTTTTCATTGCTCAGCAACTTGCCGCCGTCGTTGTTCAGGCTTTGCGCGTTGACGCTCCAGGCCTTGGCGGCGGAAATTTCACCGGCACTGTTGTTGACGTCCTTGAGGTTTTTCAGCAGCAGCTGGCCCGGCGTATGGATGTTGCCGCGCTGGTTATTGAGCAGACCGTTGTTCATGTCCAGGGTCAGGTCGCCGTTGCTGAACAGCTCGCCGCCGTCCTGCGCCAGCGAAGTCACCGAGACTTCGAGTTTCTGCTGACTGCCGAGGCTGCCGCCGGAGTTGTCCAGGTGCGCGGCGGTCAATAATAGTGAGCCATCGGTGGCGATACTGCCGCCCTGGCGGTTCTTCAACTCACCGGTAGTCAGGGTCGAATCAGCCTTGGCGCTGATGATGCCGTTGTCGCTGTTATCCAGACTGCCACTTTTAAAGGTAAGGCCTTTCTGCGAAACGATCAGGCCGCCCTGACTCAGCACGGCACCGCTGGCGGTCAGTGCCATCGCTTCAAGGCTCGATAGTTTGCCCAGACGGTTGTCGAGGCTGCCGGCGCTGAGGGTCATCTGCCCTTCGCTACTGATCAGGCCTTGCTGGTTGTCCATGGCCTCGTCGAAGGTCAGCCCGAGCGTGTTCTGGCTGACGATGCGCCCGCCAACGTTGCTCAGGCCGATGCCGCTGAGGGTGCTCGCGCCTTTGCTGAAAATCAGGCCGTTGGTGGCGTTGATGATCTGCGCGACTTTCAGCGCCAGTGTGGTGTCGGACAGCACCTTGCCGCCATCGCTGTTGTCCAGGCGCGAACCGTTGATGTGCAAATCCAGCTGGCTGGACAGTGTGCTGGCGCGGTTGTCGATCTGCTCGACGTTGACGGTCAAAGTCTTGAGCGAACCGACCAGACTGTCCTGATGGCTATTGAGGGTTTTGCCGGTCAGCAGCAGATTGCCTTCGGCGACCAGTTCGCCGTGTTCTTGATTGAGGGTGTCGACGTTGGCGTCGATATCACCTTTGGCGGAAATCCGTCCGCCATCGTTGGTGACTGCTTTGGCTTTGAGGCTCAACAGACCGGTCGAAGTCAGCAGGCCGCCATTGCTGTTATCGAGTGTGTTGCCGTCGAAGCTCAGCGCCGTCTTGCTTTCGAGGCGGCCCTTGTCGCGGTTGTCCAGGTTGTCGATCAGCAGTTTGGCGGCCTGGTCGGCGCGGATCGTCCCGCCGCGGTTGTCGGTGTTGGCGCTGCTGACGGTCAGGGTGTCGAGGCTGGAAATCTTGCCGGCGCGGTTATCCAGGCGCGTGGCCTGCACGTCCATGGCGCCGTTGGCCTGAATCAGGCCCTTGTTCTGGTTGTTCAGTTGCTCGCTGATCCGCGTGGTCAGCGTGCCTTCGCTGGTCAACTGGCCTTGCTGGCTGTTGTCGAGCTGTTGGGCTTTTAGCGTGAGGGTCTGTTTGGCGCCGATCTTGCCGGTGCGGTTGTTGATCGCGCCTAGGGCGCTGATGTCGAGCAGACGGCCGGCGCTCATCAGGCCGGCAACATTGTCCAGCGAGGTGACGTTGAGAACCGCGTCGGTCTGGCTGCTGAGTTCGCCGCTGTTGTTGATCAACTGGCCGATGTTGGCGGTGAGGCTGGCGTTGCTGGTGATCACGCCTTGGCTGTTGAGCACCTGCGCGGCGTTTAGGTTCAGGGTGGTGTTGCTCTGCACCTTGCCGGCGTTGCGGTTATCCAGCGTGCCGGCGCTGATCGCAGCGGTTTGGCCGCTGAGCGTACCGCCCTGGTTGTTCAGGGTTTGTGCGGTATTGATGGTCAGATTGCGGCTGGCAGTAAGGCTTTTGCCGGTGTTGTCGAGGTTTTGCGCGGTGAGGCTCAGGTCGCCGTTGGCATTGCGGCTGCCGTCGGCGTTGACGCCGGCTTCGATGGCGCCGGCGTTGGTCAGTTGGCCGCCGGCGCTGAGGCTGATGCTGTCGCGGGCCGCGAGGGTCTGGCGGTTAGTCAGGTTGCCCTGGGTTTGCACGTTCAGCGCGGTGCCGGCATAAACCGGGCCGCGTGCGTCGAGGCTGGCCGCCTTGACGTTGACCGCGCCGGTGGCCGAGGTGTCGGCCAGACTCAGTTGGCCGTTGGCATCGAGCTGAATATCACCGCCACTGGCAATCAGCTTGCCATCGAGTTTCACCCCGACCCCGGCCTCGGTGCCGACCAGTTTGATCGCCCCGGCGTACATGCCGCCGAGTGCCGAGGAGTCGATGGCCAGTTGCGGCTTGGTGCTGCCGTCATCGGCGCGGGCGGTGGCATTCAGGGTTTGCGCGTTGACATCGTTGCGACCGGCGACAATCGTCAGGTTCTGCGCCTGAATCTCGGCGTTGATCTTCGCGCTGCGGGTGATGATTTCGAAGCGGTCGACATTGGTCGCGTTGAGTCCCGCGCCTTCAATAGCGACGCTGCCCTGATCAACTTGAAAGCGATCCAGCCGACCGTTGTCGAGCACTGGTTTGCCGGTGGTCAAAGTCACACGCGGTGAGTTGATGAAACCGCACCCGTTGCACGTGATGCCGTAAGGGTTGGCGACAATCACCCGCGCCGACTGCCCCGCCACTTCGGTGTAACCGCGCAACTGGCTCGGGTTGCCACTGATGACTTCGTTGAGAATCGCCTGTGCCGAACCGCTGTTTTTCAGGTTCGGGTTGTCGATGATGTGCCCGCCCAACTGCGTCAGATTATTCTGCGTCGAACCGTTGTTGAGAATCAGCCCCTGCGCGCCGACGTTGTAGTCGTGGAACTGGTTATGCGACAGCCCGCTGGCATTGGGCGTGGCGATATTGATGATCGGCACGCCGTTGCCGGCGCGATCCAGCGAGGTGTTCGGGTTGGCCACGACAATGCCGTCGGCCTGCGCCCACATCGGTTGCCAGAACATCACGTTCGCCAACAGGAACGCCAGGCCGCGCTTGGGCATGCCAAGGAATAAATCGCGTTTTTTCACGGCAGCGGCAGGCTGACAAGCAAGGAAGGCGTAATGGCGAACGTCCATGTTTAAAGTCTCTTTGCAACGGGCAAGTTGATCGGGGCAATCGACAGGCAAAGCAGTCCCTACCCGGAAAAAAAACAGGCTGCCGGGAGAGTGAAAGAAACAAATGGGGATAAATGCGCGTTTCGGTCAGAACGTCCAAAACGATGCGAAAACAATCGCAGTGCAGACTGCGAAAAGTCGGTTCGATCCCTCGAAAGCGCACATTGATATCAATGTGATGGCGCGATGGTAGATTGCCATCATTCTGGCGTCAATAAGTCGTAATAAGGCTTTTTGGGCAACCGCTCTAGAACGCGGCTTTTCGGGACATAATCGAAATTTTGCCGAAAATAGCGACTTATCGGTCACACAAATCGACACGCATCACGTGCATTGCACTGAACTTTTCCAGGCCAGCAGCCCTCAACCGATCAACTCGCCTTGACCGGAACTGAGGCCGCCCTCCATGAAAATCCTTAACACATTATTGATCGCCACCACCCTTGCCTGCGCCCTGCCCGTCTGGGCCTGCACGCCGGAAGAAGCCACCGCCAAACGCGAACAACTGGCCAAGGAAGTCGCCAAGCTCACCGAACAGAATCCGGCCAAGGCCAAGGAGATCAACGCCGAGTTGCAGAAGATGGATCTGGGCACGGCCAGTGCCGATCTGCCGGATAAATGTCAGTTGATTGATCAACGGTTGAAAGAGTTGGGCACGGCGGAGAAAAAAGCGGAAAGCTAAAAGCCAGATTAAAAGATCGCAGCCTGCGGCAGCTCCTACATCGATCCCTGTAGGAACGGCCGAAGGCTGCGATCTTTTGACCCTGAAAATGCATTTATGCATTTATTTATTTGCATTAACGCATATCCACATCTACGGTTACATCGAGCAACGAGATCGGAACCGGCCATCGGAGATGGCAACCCTTGCACACCGATCGCTCGGCAACACCGCTACACCCACACAAGCTGGACGCTTGTTTTCACTCATGGAGGATTGAAAAATGTTAACCACAGCAGCAACACAATTCACCGGCGAATCACTGCCAAGGTGCCTGGCCAGTCACCTGCTCGACCCACAACTGGTCGAAGTCGAGGCCGCTGAACAAATCAGCGCCCTCGCCGCCGGCAGCCTTAACTTCAACATGCAGAAACAGACCCAGACCAACTGGTGCTGGGCGGCCGTTTCCGCCTCGGTCGGTAACTATTACGGCACCGGCAACTGGACGCAGTGCGGCGTGGCCAGCACTCAGCTCGACCGCAACTGCTGCAATCAGCCGGGGCCGTGCAACGTCTACGGCTATCTGGATTCCGCTCTGCAAACCACCCGTAGCTACAACGGCATGAATCAGGGCTCGCTACAGATGTCGGCCATCCAGAACCAGATCAGCATGGGCCGCCCGGTCGGCCTGCGCTGCGCCTGGTACGGCGGCGGTGCGCACTTCCTGACGATCTACGGCACCAACGGCGATTACGTATTGGTTGCGGACTCGATCTACGGCTATTCGACCCGCGCACTGAACGCGTTCCCCCGCGCCTACAACGGCGGCGGCAATTGGACTCACACTTACTTCACCGTTAAAAACTAGGAGGGCGACATCATGCAACTGACTTATCCAAAGGCGCCTTCCAACGGCGTACAGACCTTGCGCCCGGCGCTGCAAGCGGCACTGCAAACCCAAGGCTTTGGCGCCAATCGCCAGTTCGCCAACGCAGCACCTGCAAAAATCAGCCTCAGCGAAGCCTATCGTGGCTACTCGTTGAACCTGGAAGACCTGAGCAGCGGCAAAGGCCTGAAGGATGCCCGCCTCGGCGACTGGCATTACCTGGTGTTTGCCGACGGCGTGACGATTGCCGATGCGCAATTGGCCGAGGTGCGCGGGCATGTCGAATTCGCCTCGTTGAACCACGGCGATCACGCCGCCGCTACGGTGGGTGCGCTGAAACTGGCGGAACAAGCGCCGCAATTGCAGGGTAAAAACGTTGAGCTGCGCGTGCTGTTTGTCTCGGCGCTGCATGTTGTGGCGATCTGGCTGCACGCCGACGGTGAGGACGTGCTGATCCCGATCGAGCCGACGCCGAAGGAGCTGGCGGTCACGCGGTTGTACAGCGAGGCAGCCTTGCTCGCAGCATTGAAACCGGTAGCTGATCAGGCCAAACGGCGCTTTGATGCCGACACCAGTGGCCAGCTCGGCAACTGATGGACGAAAAAAAACCCGGACACTGTCCGGGTTTTTTATGCTCGCTTGAAACGCCTTACTCAGCCGCAGGCTCTGCTGGCTTGCGACGCTTGAGCGGTGCCATGCCATCGCTGCTCACCAACGAGTCCGGCTTCGGACGGTTGACGCTCTTGCGCTTGGTCGGCGTCTTGGCGGCGGTTTTCTTCTTGTCGCCCTTGGCGTCGGTCTTTTTCTTCTTCACACCAACGGCTTTGCCCGAGGCCTTGACCTTTTTCGGTCCGCCGTAGGTGCCTTTGACTTCCTTGATGGTGCGGCGCTCGAAGCTCTGCTTCAGGTAGCGCTCGATGCTCGACATCAGGTTCCAGTCGCCGTGGCAGATCAGCGAGATCGCCAGACCGTCGTTGCCGGCGCGGCCGGTACGGCCGATGCGGTGCACGTATTCGTCCCCGCTGCGTGGCATGTCGAAGTTGATCACCAGATCCAGGCCATCAACGTCCAGACCACGGGCCGCGACGTCGGTAGCGACCAGAATCTTCACGCCGCCCTGCTTCAGACGGTCGATCGCCAGTTTGCGATCCTTCTGGTCTTTCTCGCCGTGCAGCACGAACGCTTTGTATTCCTGAGCCACGAGACGGCCGTAGATACGGTCGGCCATGGCGCGGGTGTTGGTGAAGACGATGGCCTTCTGATAGGTCTCGTTGGCCAGCAACCAGTTCACAATCTGCTCTTTGTGCTGATTGTGGTCAGCGGTGATGATTTGCTGGCGAGTGGTCGAGTTCAGTTGGCTGACCGCATTGAGCTGCAAGTGCTCAGGGTTGTTCAGCACCTTGCCGATCATCTCGCGCAGGCCGGAACCGCCGGTGGTGGCGGAGAACAGCATGGTCTGCTGACGGTTAGGACATTCGTCGACGAGACGCTGTACGTCTTCGGCGAAGCCCATGTCGAGCATGCGGTCGGCTTCGTCGAGCACCAGCACTTCGACTTCTTTGAGGTCGAGGTTGCCGGCGTTGAGTTGCTCGATCATCCGGCCCGGGGTACCGATGAGGATGTCTGGCACTTTGCGCAGCATCGCGGCCTGGACCTTGAAGTCCTCACCGCCAGTGATCAGGCCGGACTTGATGAAAGTGAACTGCGAAAAGCGTTCAACTTCCTTCAAGGTCTGCTGAGCCAGTTCACGGGTCGGCAGCAGGATCAGCGTCTTGATGCTGACGCGGACCTTGGCCGGGCCGATCAGGCGATTGAGGATTGGCAGAACGAAAGCGGCGGTTTTGCCGCTACCGGTTTGCGCCGTCACCCGCAGATCACGCCCTTGGAGCGCCAGCGGGATGGCCGCGGCTTGCACAGGCGTTGGCTCGACAAATTTCAGCTCGGCCACAGCTTTAAGCAGGCGTTCGTGCAGGGCGAATTGGGAAAACACGGGTGCTACCTCGAAGATATGCAAAAAAACAGCTGCATAGGTTACCGGTTTCGAGCGCTCAGGCCGAGTTTCTTTATACAAACGGACGTAATCAGTGGCTTTTTTGTTGCTCGATTTGTCTTGAACGGTAATACACGGCGTCTTAAATGCTCTAATCGCCCATCGCGTCTTACAGAAGAATCGTTGCTCATATGGATTTCAAACAGCTCTGGCTCAACGCCCAGGACCTCTGGGGCACCCTCGAACAGCATCCACTTTTGCAGGCCGGCCTAGCGCTGATGCTGCTGTTGGTCATCGCGCTAGTACTCGGACGAGTGGCGCGTTACCTGATCCTGCACGCCAGCCGCATGCTCGGCCGCCAGCCGGCGCTGCACTGGATCAATGATTTTCGCCACAACAAGGTGTTTCAGCGCCTGGCGCAAATGACGCCGTCGCTGGTCATCCAGTTCGGCCTGCATCTGGTGCCGGAACTGAGCAAAACCGCGATGACCTTTCTTGGGAACGTGGCGTTGTCGTTCACCATTCTGTTCCTGCTGCTCTCGGTCAGCGCTCTACTCAATGCCCTGCTCGACATCTATGCACGCACCGAACATGCGCGTACGCGCTCGATCAAAGGCTACGTGCAGCTGGCAAAAATGGTTTTGTACGTGTTCGGAGCGATCATCATCGTCGCCACACTGATCGACCGTTCGCCGCTGTTGCTGCTGTCCGGTCTGGGCGCAATGTCGGCGGTGATTCTGTTGGTCTACAAGGACACCCTGCTGTCGTTTGTCGCCAGTGTGCAGTTGACCAGCAACGACATGTTGCGGGTCGGCGACTGGATCGAGATGCCGCAAGTCGGCGCCGATGGCGATGTGGTCGACATCACCCTGCACACGGTCAAGGTGCAGAATTTTGATAAAACCATCGTCTCGATTCCGACCTGGCGGCTGATGTCGGAGTCATTCAAGAACTGGCGCGGCATGCAGCAATCGGGCGGGCGGCGGATCAAGCGCAGCCTGTTCATCGATGCCAGCGGCGTGCGTTTCATCCGTGACGACGAAGAAGAAAAGCTCTCCCAGGTGCACCTGCTCACCGATTACATGAGCCGCAAAAAAGCTGAACTCAAGGCGTGGAACGAAGCGCAGGGCAATGTCGCGGCGATGTCGGCTAACCGTCGGCGCATGACCAATATCGGCACGTTCCGCGCGTATGCACTGGCGTACCTGAAGAGTCATCCGGAGATTCAGCCGAACATGACCTGCATGGTGCGGCAGATGCAGACCACGGCGCAGGGTATTCCGCTGGAGATTTACTGCTTCACCCGCACCACGGTGTGGGCCGATTACGAGCGGATTCAGGGGGATATTTTCGATTATCTGCTGGCGGTGCTGCCGGAGTTTGGCTTGAGCCTGTATCAGCAACCGAGTGGCGGGGATTTGCGCTCTGGCCTGCTGCCGGCGGTACTTGGCGCGGCGAGCATTCCCGAGCCGCAAAAACACCTGATGTAACACACGATTCCCGTGTAGGAGCTGCCGCAGGCTGCGATCTTTTGACCTTAAAGATCAAAAGATCGCAGCCTGCGGCAGCTCCTACATGGGTTCATGCAGTGCGGCGGATGCCCAGTCGGCTGATCCATACGGCGGCAAGGATGACGCTGCCACCGAGGAACAATCTTCCAAGTTCCTCATGCTGATTCCAGATCAGCAGATTCAGCAGCAACCCCACCGGCACATGCAGATTGTTCATAACCGCTAGCATGCCGCCGTTGACCATGCACGCACCCTTGTTCCACCAGTACATGCCCAGCGCGGTCGAGACCAGGCCGAGGAACAGCAACACGCCCCATTGCAGCGGCGCTTCCGGGAGGAAGTTGGCTTTGCCGAACATCAGGAATGCCGGCAGCACCACCGCCAGCGCGCCGAGATAGAAGAAGCCGAAACGCCGATAGTGCGGTAGATCGCTCGGGTGTTTCGCCACCAGATGCTTGTACATCACCTGCCCTGCCGCGTAGGTGAAGTTGGCCAGTTGCAGCAGCAGGAAGCCCATGAAGAAGTCCGGACTGACGCTGTCGAAACGAATCACCGCCGCCCCGCCCACCGCCACTAACGCGGCGATCAGCGCCCACGGGTTGAAGCGTCGGTTCAGCGCATCCTCGATCAACGTCACGTGCAGCGGCGTGAGGATGGTGAACAGCAACACCTCCGGCACCGTCAGCACGCGGAAGCTCAGATAGAGGCAAACGTAAGTCACGCCGAACTGCAACGCCCCGATCATCAGCATGCCGCGCATGAACGAAGGTTCCACCGAACGCCAGCGGGTCAACGGAATGAACACCAGCCCCGCCAGCACTACGCGCACCAGCACCGCGAAGTAACTGTCGACATGACCGGCCAGATATTCGCCGATCAGACTGAAGGAAAACGCCTGGATCAGCGTGACAAAAAGTAGATAGCCCATGCTCGCCCCTAATTTGAATGGCGGCGACGATAGCGGTTTTCTGGTCTCACTGCGAATAGCCCGAAACACAACATTCCCCTGTGGGAGCGAGCAGGCTCGCTCTCACCAGGAGTTTTGCGTCGAAAAAAAATACAGGCAAAAAAAAGCCCGATCTCGCTAATGCGTTCAATCGGGCTACAGCACTCAGGAGCAACAAGTGCAAAGGGAGGTTCGATGCGCGTAGAGCCTTGAAGGGGTTGCGCCAGGTCACTTAAACAATCGGGGATTATCTGGCGATTAACCTATCAAGCAACCTGAGACAGTTTGGCGTTGGCCTGATTCAGGCCCTTTTCCTGGAAGTCGCCACCGAGGTTCATGCCCTCTGCATGAATGAAGGTCACGTCGTTGATGCCGATGAAACCCATGACCTGGCGCAGGTACGGTTCCTGATGGTCGGCCGGACCGCCGGCGTAGATGCCGCCGCGAGCGGTGAGCACGTAAGCACGCTTGCCGCTGAGCAGGCCTTGCGGGCCGGTTTCGGTGTACTTGAAGGTCACGCCGGCACGCAGCACGTGGTCGAGCCAGGCCTTAAGGGTGCTCGGGATGGCGAAGTTGTACATCGGCGCGGCCATCACCAGTACGTCGGCGGCGAGCAACTCATCAGTCAATTCGTTGGAACGATCCAGCGACGCTTGCTCGTTGGCGTTGCGCTGCTCGGCAGGCTTCATCCAGCCACCTAGCAGGTTGCTGTCCAGGTGTGGCACCGGGTTCACGGCGAGGTCACGCACAGTGATCTGATCGTTGGGATGCGCTGCTTTCCACTGACTGATGAAAGTCTGGGTCAGTTGACGGGAAACCGAGTCTTGCTGGCGGGCGCTGCTTTCGATGATCAGAACGCGGGACATGGTGTGTAGCCTCCATCCGAGAATGTTGTAGGTCGATGGAATGAAGGTTAAACAGAGTCGAATCGATGAAAAAGCGCAAATAATTGCTGCAAAGCATCGAATAATTCGTTTAGATGCTGACACACACCTTGTAGGAGTGAGCCTGCTCGCGATAGCGGTGTGTCAGTTAACACAGATGTATCTGACACACCGCTATCGCGAGCAGGCTCACTCCTACAAGGGATCGACCGTTATTTCGGGGTGCAGGTCAGCTTGATGCGCAGCTTGATGATCTCGCGGGTGAACTTGGCCGTGGCGTTTTTATGTTTGCCGGCCGGTACCTCGATCGTGCGGGTGCGCGGTGCTTCCGGGCCATTGCTGAACACCGCCTTGCACGTTGCATCGACATCACCGTAGTTGGCCACCCGAATCGAGCCGATGTCGTTATCGGTATCGAAGGTCTCGTAATCGATCTTCATGCCGTTGAGATCCTTCTGCACATCGATCGGGTAAGCAAAAGCAGTCAGCGGCAGCAGCGCCAGCAGCACACAACAGAATTTTTTCATTCGGCAGTCTCCATGAGGGACGGCCAGCTTAGGACAAGAGGAGCTATTGATGAAAGCGCCCCGCGTGACCCTGGATCAATGGCGAACATTGCAGGCCGTGGTCGACCACGGCGGATTTGCCCAGGCCGCCGAGGCCTTGCACCGTTCGCAATCGTCGGTGAGTTACACCGTCGCCCGCATGCAGGACCAACTCGGCGTGCCGTTGCTGCGCATCGACGGGCGCAAAGCCGTGCTCACCGAAGCCGGCGGCGTGTTGCTGCGCCGCTCGCGGCAACTGGTGAAACAGGCCAGTCAACTGGAAGACCTCGCCCATCACATGGAGCAAGGTTGGGAAGCCGAGGTGCGGCTGGTGGTCGATGCGGCCTACCCGAGCGCACGCATTGTCCGCGCGCTGACCGCGTTCATGCCGCAGAGTCGCGGCTGCCGCGTACGTTTGCGTGAAGAAGTATTGTCGGGTGTCGAAGAAGTGCTGCTCGAAGGCGTGGCCGATCTGGCCATCACCGGTCTGAGCATTCCCGGCTACCTCGGCGCGGAGCTGAGCGACGTCGAGTTTGTCGCCGTCGCCCACCCCGATCACCCGCTGCACCGGCTCAACCGTGAGCTGAGCTTTCAGGATCTGGAAACCCAGATGCAGGTGGTGATCCGCGACTCCGGCCGCCAGCAACCACGGGATGTCGGCTGGCTCGGCGCCGAACAGCGCTGGACCGTTGGCAGCCTCGCCACGGCGGCGACGTTCGTCAGCAGCGGACTCGGTTTTGCCTGGCTGCCTCGCCACATGATTGAACGAGAGCTGAAGGATGGCTCGCTCAAGCTGCTACCGTTGGACAGGGGCGGCAACCGCAACTCCAGCTTCTATCTGTATTCGAACAAGGACAAACCCCTGGGCCCGGCCACGCAAATCCTCATCGAACTGCTGCGTACCTTCGACACTTTGCCGCTGGACGCACCGTTCGCCGCCCCTGAACAAGCCTGACACGGAGTTCACCGATGGCCTGGTTCGAACATGAAGGTTGCAACCTGCACTACGAGGAATATGGCCACGGCGCGCCGTTGCTACTGGTTCACGGGCTCGGTTCGAGCACACTGGACTGGGAAATGCAGATCCCGGCCCTGGCCGCGCACTACCGCGTGATCGTCCCGGACATCCGCGGCCACGGGCGTTCGGACAAACCGCGCGAGCGCTACAGCATCGCCGGTTTCAGTGCCGATATGCTGGCGCTGATCGAGCACTTGAACCTCGGCCCGGTGCACTACGTCGGGCTGTCGATGGGCGGCATGATCGGCTTCCAGTTCGGCGTCGATCATCCTGACCAGCTCAAGAGCCTGACCATCGTCAACAGCGCACCCGAAGTCAAAATCCGCAGCCGCGACGACTACTGGCAGTGGTTCAAACGCTGGAGCCTGATGCGCGTACTCAGCCTCGCGACCATCGGCAAAGCCCTCGGCGGTAAACTTTTTCCGAAACCGGAACAGGCGGATCTGCGACAGAAAATGGCCGAACGCTGGGCAAAAAACGACAAACGTGCTTATCTCGCCAGCTTCGATGCGATTGTTGGCTGGGGTGTTCAGGAACGACTTTCCCGAGTGTCCTGTCCAACGCTCGTCATCAGCGCCGACCGTGACTACACACCGGTGGCACTGAAAGAAACCTATGTAAAACTGCTGCCGAATGCGCGGCTGGTGGTGATCGCCGATTCGCGCCACGCCACCCCGCTCGATCAACCCGAACGTTTCAATCAAACGCTGCTGGAGTTCCTCGCCGCAGCCGATATTCAATCTCAGGATCACTGACCCATGTTGAAAAAACTCGCCCTCGCCGCTGGTACTGTGCTGTTTGCCGCCAACCTGATGGCTGCCACGCCGGCCAAGGCACCGCACGTGCTGCTGGACACCACCAACGGCCAGATCGAAATCGAACTGGATCCGGTCAAGGCACCGATCAGCACCAAGAACTTTCTCGATTACGTGAACAGCGGCTTCTACAACAACACGATTTTCCACCGTGTGATCCCGGGCTTTATGGTCCAGGGCGGCGGTTTCACTCAACAGATGCAGCAGAAAGATACCAAGGCTCCAATCAAGAACGAACACAAAAACGGTCTGGCTAACGTTCGTGGCACCTTGTCCATGGCTCGCACTTCCGTACCTGATTCGGCGACCAGCCAGTTCTTCATCAACGTCAAGGACAACGACTTCCTCGACCAGGGCGACGGCTACGCAGTATTCGGCAAAGTGGTCAAAGGCATGGACGTTGTAGACATCATCGTCAACTCGCCGACCACCACCAAAAGCGGCATGAAAGACGTACCTGCCGACCCTGTATTCATCAAGTCGGCCAAAGTCATCGACTAAGCTGTACAGGGCGTATCGAGCGGCGCTGGCCTGATCCCGCGCCGCTCACACCGATAAAAGGAGAGCCCGTGCTCCGGGCGGTTATCTGATGCTCTATCGCCGTTTCGAACAACTGATCGACGTGTTCCGCGACGCCCCCACGGCATCCCCGCCGGATCGCGTGCTGCCCTTCTACACCTATTACCTGAAGCAGGTCTGGCCGAGTTTTGCCGCCCTGCTCACCGTCGGACTGTTCGGCGCCTTGATCGAAGTGGCGTTGTTCAGCTACCTCAGTCGCATCATTGACCTCGCCCAAGGTGCACCGAATCCGAATTTCTTTCAGGAGCATGGCCTGGAATTGGCCTGGATGGCCGTGGTCGCGCTGATCTTGCGCCCGGTCTTTGTCGGCTTGCACGACCTGCTGGTGCACCAGACCCTGAGCCCGAGCATGACCAGCATGATCCGCTGGCAGAACCACAGCTACGTGCTCAAGCAGAGCCTTAACTTTTTCCAGAATGACTTCGCTGGTCGTATCGCCCAACGCATCATGCAGACGGGCAACTCGCTACGTGACTCTGCGGTGCAAGCAGTGGATGCGTTGTGGCATGTGCTGATCTACGCGATCAGCTCGCTGGTGCTGTTCGCCGAGGCGGACTGGCGCCTGATGATTCCGTTGCTGACGTGGATCGCCGCTTACATTGGCGCGCTCTGTTACTTCGTGCCGCGGGTCAAGGAACGCTCGGTGGTGTCCTCCGATGCACGCTCCAAACTGATGGGGCGGATCGTCGATGGTTACACCAATATCGCCACCCTGAAGCTGTTCGCCCATACCAATTACGAGCAGCAATACGCCCGCGAAGCAATCGAAGAACAAACCGAAAAAGCCCAACTGGCGGGCCGCGTTGTGACCAGCATGGACATCGCCATTACCACCATGAACGGCCTGTTGATCGTCGGCACCACAGGCCTGGCCTTGTGGCTGTGGACGCAATCGCTGATCACTGTCGGGGCGATTGCCCTGGCAACCGGTCTGGTGATTCGCATCGTCAACATGTCCGGCTGGATCATGTGGGTGGTCACCGGCATTTTCGAAAACATCGGCATGGTCCAGGACGGCTTACAGACCATTTCGCAACCGGTCAGCGTCACCGATCACGAGCAGGCCAAACCGCTGGAAGTGGCCCGTGGCGAAGTGCGTTTCGAGCACGTGGATTTTCACTACGGCAAGAAGCGCGGGATCATCGGCGATCTCAATCTGAACATCAAACCGGGTGAGAAAATCGGTTTGATCGGGCCGTCCGGCGCTGGCAAATCGACGCTGGTCAATCTATTGCTGCGCCTGTACGACGTCGAGGGTGGGCGGATTTTGATTGATGGCCAGAACATCGCCGAAGTCGGTCAGGAAAGCCTGCGTGCACGGATCGGCATGATCACCCAGGACACCTCGCTGCTGCACCGTTCGATCCGCGACAACTTGCTGTACGGCAAACCGGATGCGACCGACGCAGAACTGTGGGACGCGGTGCACAAGGCGCGCGCCGATGAGTTCATTCCGCTGTTGTCGGACGCTGAAGGTCGCACGGGTTTCGATGCGCATGTCGGTGAGCGTGGGGTGAAATTGTCCGGTGGTCAGCGTCAACGCATTGCGATTGCGCGGGTGCTGCTCAAGGACGCGCCGATTTTGATCATGGACGAAGCGACCTCGGCGCTGGATTCGGAAGTCGAGGCGGCGATTCAGGAAAGCCTGGAAACGTTGATGCAGGGCAAAACCGTGATCGCGATTGCGCACCGACTCTCGACCATTGCCCGTATGGATCGCCTGGTGGTGCTGGAGAACGGCAAGATTGCCGAGAGCGGCACCCATGCCGAGCTGTTGGCCCATCGCGGTTTGTATGCACGACTTTGGGCGCACCAGACCGGAGGGTTTGTCGGCATCGATTGACCTTCCCATGATTGTTCCCACGCTCTGCGTGGGAATGCAGCCCGTGACGCTCCGCGTCACTGGACGCAGAGCGTCCCTTGAGGCCTTCCCACGCAGAGCGTGGGAACAATCACCGCCACAGCCCGCCAACCACGGGCGCTGGCGGTTTTTTGTGGCCGCTGGAAATCCGCAGAAAGCCTGCTGTACTCAGCCAAGGTTTCGGCACGAAACCTGTCGTAAATCTGCAGGGATGCACAACTCGATGCAGTCTCGATAGCAGGGCTATCAAGGACGCCTCTCATGTCTCTGTTCAAACGTTCAGTCACTGAGTTGTTGGGTACGTTCTGGTTAGTATTGGGTGGTTGCGGCAGCGCGGTGATCGCCGCGTCTTCACCGTTGGGAATCGGGGTGCTGGGGGTGGCCCTGGCGTTTGGTCTGACGGTGCTGACCATGGCATTCGCCATCGGTCACATCAGCGGATGTCACCTAAACCCGGCCGTGTCGGTCGGTCTGTTCGTCGGCGGTCGGTTTCCGGCCAAAGAGTTGCCCTCCTACATCATCGCGCAGCTGCTCGGCGCGATTCTCGCGGCGGCGCTGATTGCGCACATTGCCAGCGGCAAGGAGGGTTTCGATATCGCCGCCGGCCTCGCATCCAATGGTTATGGCGAGCATTCGCCGGGGAAGTATTCCATGGCGGCGGGGTTTGTGACCGAGCTGGTGATGACGGCGATGTTCGTGATCATCATTCTGGGCGCGACCGATAGACGCGCACCACCGGGGCTGGCACCGATCGCCATCGGCCTGGGCCTGACGCTGATTCACCTGATCTCGATTCCCGTCACCAACACCTCGGTGAACCCGGCTCGTAGCACCGGGCCGGCATTGATGGTCGGCGGCTGGGCGATTGCGCAGTTGTGGATGTTCTGGGTCGCGCCGTTGATTGGCGCGGTGGTCGGTGGCGGGATCTATCGCTGGTTGGGCAAAGAAGAGTAGCCAAGGCATACACAAAACAAATGTGGGAGCGAGCTTGCTCGCGAAGGCGGTGTGTCAGCTGATATCCATGTCAATGCAACACCGCTTTCGCGAGCAAGCTCGCTCCCACAAGGGGATCTAGGTTTGGCGGTAGGGCAAGGCTGTTTTCGCTTCTTCGGCATACGCGAGGATGCCGGCGCGTTCCTGATGCAGGAAATCCTTCACCGCCGCGTTCAGACCTGGGTGCCGCAGGTAATGCCACGAATGGGTGATCACCGGTTCAAACCCGCGAATCAACTTGTGCTCGCCCTGAGCGCCAGCATCGAAACGCTGATAACCCTGCGCGATCGCATAATCCATGCCCTGGTAAAAACACGTCTCAAAGTGCAGCCGATCAAACTCCGCCAGACAGCCCCAATAGCGTCCGTAGAAACTGTCGCCCCCCACCAGACTGAAGGCCATCGCCACCGGCCGTGAGCCTTGTTTGGCCAGTACCACGCGGATCGCCTCGGGCATACGCTCGGCTAGCAGACTGAAAAACTCCCGCGTCAGATACGGCGTCTGGCGCCGCACCGCATAGGTGTTGGCGTAACAGGCATAGACAAAATCCCACTGCGCCTCGTCCAGCTCGCGCCCCTCCCGCCATTCAAATTCAAAACCCTGCCCCGCCACTTGCTCGCGCTCCTTGCGCATCTGTTTGCGCTTGCGCGAACTGAGTACGTCGAGGAAATCCTGAAAGTCGCGATACCCGCGATTCTGCCAGTGATACTGACAGCCAATGCGTTGCAGCCAACCCGGTTGTTCGGCCATCGCCGCGTCGGTAAACGGGTCAGTGAAATTGATGTGCGCGCTGGAAAGCCCTTCGATTTCCAGGTAACCGGGCAGGCTCTTGAGCAGCTCGAAACCGTCTTCGACATTGGCCGCCAACAAGCGCGGGCCGCTCACCGGGCTGAATGGCACAGCCGTCAAAAGCTTGGGGTAGTAATCGATGCCGGCGCGGGCGCAGGCGTCGGCCCAGCCGTGATCGAACACGTACTCGCCGTAGGAATGCCACTTGCGATAACTGGGCAGTGCGGCGATCAGTCGATCATCTTCAATATGCAGCAAATGCTCAGGTTGCCAGCCGGTATGAGGGCCAACGCTGCCACTGTCTTCCAGTGCACTGAGAAAAGCGTGGCGCAGAAATGGCTGGCTTTCAGGCACCAGCGCATCCCAGGTTGCCGGAGCGATTTGCGACAGGTTTTGCAGGCATTGCAACGGCATCGACAGCTCTCCACAACAGGACTTCAGCGCCCGGCGAGTATCGCCGATTGCGCGCCATTGCACACCCGCAATCGGCCGACAGCGCTCTAGATCAATAGTTCAGGCCAAATCGATATCGTCATCAACCTGCCATCACTGTGCCACTGGTCTGTCATAAACCATCGCGATACTGGCGCCTGTTTTTAGAGCGCCGGGTTCTACCCGGACACTGTTTTCCGACGTTCGAATCGTCGGTTGTGCCCCGGATGGTTGTGCCATCCCCTCTCATCTTCGGAGATTGCTATGCGTCTTGCTTCCACGAAAACTGCGGCGGCCCTGTGCGGTGGCTTGTTGCTGGCCATGAGTGTTCCGGCCAGTGCTGCAGTCGACGCCAAACTGCTCGACATGCTCAAGGCTAACGGTTCCATTTCCCAGGCGCAGTACATCGAACTGCAAACTGAACTGGCCAAGGATCAGAAGGCTCAGCAAATCGCGCAGCAGGCGCAGCAAGAGACCAACGAACAAGTCGCTGCTGTTGCGAAGAAAACCAACGAACAAAGCGTCTTCGACCAGAAACTGGCCTGGGCGGCCAAGACCCAGTTCAAGGGCGATGTGCGTATCCGCCAGGAAACCATCAAGATCGACGGCGAGCCGAACAACGGTGGCCGCGACAAGGACCGTCAGCGCATTCGTGCCCGTCTGGGTGCCTACACCGAGATCAACCCGCAAGTCGACACCGGTATCCGTATCGCCACCGGCGGCGGCGATGATGCCCGTTCGACCAACCAGGACCAGGACAACTACTTCGACAAGAAGCAGATCTGGCTGGATCTGGGCTACATCGACTACCACCCTGACCAGATCAAGAACCTGCACATCATCGGCGGCAAGATGCTCCAGCCGTGGGTCAGCATGGGCGACGTGATCTGGGATAGCGACATCAACCCGGAAGGTCTGGCCGTTACCTACAAATACCCGTTGGGCAGCAGCGCCGAACTGTTCGGCAGCCTGGGTAACTACAACCTTAAGGACAACGTTGACGGCGATGGCGTGCAATTCCGTCACGACCTGCGTCTGACCGCCGGCCAGTTGGGTAGCCGCTTCAACATCACCGACAACTTGAAAGTGACTCTGGGCGGTAGTGTCTACGCCTACCAGAACGACGAAGACAGCCGCTGCACCGGCACGTCCACACCGTGCGCCCTGGCAGTCAATGGCAACTCGGCCAACAACGAATTCCGTCTGTATGAAGGGTTCAGCCAGGTCGACATCGGCGGTCTGCCAATGCCACTGTCGTTCTACGGTCAGTACGTGAAGAACAACGACGCCGTGACCGATCAGGACACTGCGTGGCTGTTGGGTGCCAAGTCGAAAGTCTTCGGCCTGAACCTCGATTACAACTACCGCGACGTGCAGCGCAACGCTGTGGTCGGCGCCTTTACCGACTCCGACTTCGCCAACGGCACCACTGGTTCGCGCGGTCACAAGTTCAAGGTCGGTTACGACATCGACAAGAACTTCGCCATCGGTGCCACGTACTTCCTGACCAAGGCTGACTTCGCCAGCCGTACCCAGCGTGACGCTGACGCCAACACCTTGCAGCTGGACGCGGAAGCCAAGTTCTAAAACGCTTCACCCTATAGCCCTGTGCGGGCGGGACGATCCCCATCATCCGTTCGTTTCACCCGCACTGGGTTATTTCTGCAGGATGCAAAAACCCCATGTAGGAGCTGCCGAAGGCTCGGGCCGCGATCGGACGATCTTTTGATCTTGAAAACAAGATCAAAAGATCGCAGCCTCGTTTCACTCGACAGCTCCTACAGGGGGTTATCTTTTCGTCGTTGCTCGGCCAGGCGTTCGGCCAGTTCTTCGACGCCTTCCAGCGGTGGTTCCGGCATCGCCTTCAAGGTCGCTTGCATCAAACGCATCTGGCGAATGAAACGCCGACAGTTCGGGCAGAACATCAGATGATGACGCACCATCAGCTTTTCGCGAAAGCTCAATTGGCCATCGAGATAATCGCTGGAGCGCGCCACTTGTTCCTTACAGGTCAGCATTCTCCGGTCTCCTCAAAATGCTCCACGGTCGCGAAGACTTTCAGCCGCGCACGATGCAGCAGCACACGGACATTGGAGAGCGAGATCTCCAGAAGATTACAGATCTCCTCCAGCTCCAGCCCCTGGCGTTCGCGCAACAACAAAACGCTGCTTTGCAGTTCCGACAGGTTCAGCAGGGTGTGCTCCAGACAGTCACGCAATTCACCTTCGGTCAGCAAGGCTTCCGGGGTGTCCTGATGCCAGGCGAACGGGGCAACCAGCCAATGGCCGTCACCGGGAGAAAAGCGGTCATCGTCGATCGTGCCATGGGGTGACGGCAGATCATCCATCAACACTTCCCGGCGATTTTGTTTATAACGGCTTTTGGCCGAGTTGGCCGTGATGGTCAGCAGCCAGGTCTTGAGACTGGAGCGACCTTCGAAACTGGCGATGTGGCGCACCACCGATAGCCAGGCATCCTGCACCACTTCTTCGACATGACGCTGGCCGACAATCGCATACGCCACGGCGCGCATAGCGCTCTGATACGTCGTCACCAGTTCCTTGAAAGCCTTTTGCTCACCCGCCAGCAGGCGCGCAAGCAGTTGGGTGTCGTCAGCCGCCATCCAAAAATCTCCTTGTGCCGATTCCGAAAATGATAGCGGCAGGTCTTCACCTGCCGCCATTTCCGAAAAATTACAGCGTTTGAGCCGATTCGGATGTAGGAAAGGTCGGCGCGATTAGGAGGAAATTAAACCGATTTTCAACGCTTGCGCAGAATCACGCTACCGATCGAATAGCCTGCACCGAACGAACTCAACACCGCCAGCGAACCGGCAGCCAGATCATCCTGATACTTGTGGAAAGCAATCACCGAACCCGCCGAGCTGGTGTTGGCGTAGGTGTCGAGAATCACCGGGGCTTCTTCTTCAGTGGCTTCGCGACCCAGCAACTTGCGCACGATCAGGTGGTTCATGCTCAAGTTGGCCTGGTGCAGCCAGAAGCGCTTCACGTCGCCGACGTTAAGCTGGTTCTCTTGCAGATGTTCGCCGATCAGCTCGGCAACCATCGGGCAGACATCCTTGAACACCTTGCGGCCTTCCTGCACGAACAGTTTGTCGCGGGCACCAATGCCCTCTTCCGCCGCGCGGTTGAGGAAACCGAAATTGTTGCGGATGTTGTTGGAGAACTTGGTCAGCAGCTTGGTGCTGACCACGTCGAACTGGTGTTTGGACGTCGCGGTCTCAGCGCGCTCGATGATCACTGCAGTCGCGGCATCGCCGAAGATGAAGTGGCTGTCGCGGTCACGGAAGTTCAGGTGACCGGTGCAGACTTCCGGGTTGACCATCAGGATCGCCCGGGCCTGGCCCAGCTGCACGCTGTTGGCAGCAGCCTGGATGCCGAAAGTCGCCGAGGAACAGGCCACGTTCATGTCGAAACCGAAACCCTGAATGCCCAGAGCTTCCTGGACTTCGATGGCGATGGCCGGGTAGGCGCGCTGCAGGTTGGAACAGGCAACGATGACGCCGTCGATGTCGGCAGCAGTTTTGCCGGCACGTTGCAGGGCCTGTTCGGCAGCGCCGATGGCCATCTGGCAAAGCACCGACCATTCGTCGTTGGAACGCTCCGGCAGACGCGGGGCCATGCGTTGCGGATCGAGGATGCCGTCCTTGTCCATGACAAAGCGGCTCTTGATGCCTGAAGCTTTTTCGATGAACGCGGCGCTGGATTCAGTCAGGGCCTGGACCTCGCCGCTGGCAATGGCCTCGGCGTTGTCGGCGTTGAACTGGGCGACGTAGGTATTGAAAGACTGCACCAGCTCTTCATTGGAGATGCTGTTGGCCGGGGTGTACAGGCCGGTGCCGCTGATGACGACGTTATGCATGGTCGTTTCTCTAATCTGTTCAGGCAGAAAGTGCTGGAACCGTCGTACCAACACACAAAGGGTCTATTCCCATCCGGGGGACGCAAACCTGGCATCGCTTTATTCCGTCGCGCGAACCGGCCGAAGGCTCTGGGTCGCGAAACCGGCGTTTATGGTCGCGAAGTTTGCCATAAACGCGGGGTTTTGGCGCCTTTCTCAAGATCAACACGGATGATCGTTCCCACGCTCCTGCGTGGGAATGCAGCCCGTGACGCTCCGCGTCACTGGACGCGGAGCGTCCCCAGAGGCATTCCCACGCAGAGCGTGGGAACGATCAGCGTTACGGTTCGACCTGGCTCCACTGCTTGTTCAGGCGTTTGTCGGAAATCGGCGTTTTCGTGCCCAACTGCTGGGCGAACAGCGACACCCGGTATTCCTCCAGCCACCAGCGATACAGCTCAAGCTGCGGATCGCGTTTGCCTTCCTGGGCATGTTTCGCCGCACGAGTCTGGTATTGCCCCCAGAGGCCGGCGAGTTCGCCGCTCCAGACCCGATCCTTCTGCACCTGCGCGCCGAGCTTTTCGAAACGCTGCTCGACCGCTTTCAGGTAACGCGGCAACTCCTTAAGCCACTGCATCGGCGTTTCGCGGACAAACCCCGGATACACCAGATTGTTGATTTGCTGCTTGATGTCATTGAGCGCCACGGCCTGGGCCAGATCGATCTTGCCCTTGAAGCGCTTTTGCAGGCCGTGCCACAGCTTGAGAATCTCCAGGGTCAACCGGGCCACGCGCTCGGCGTGCTCGGTCCAGTTGCCGCGTTTGCGCTCGGCCAGTGCCGCCAAACCGGCGCCGTCGCGGGGCAACGGGTCTTCGCCTTCGAGAATGCAGCTGTCGAGGCTCGCCAGCAGAATGTCTTCGACCAGCGCATCAACCCGGCCCAACTCGCGATAGAGCAAGCCCAGCTCAGTCTGCCCCGGCAACTTGCCACGCAGGAACTTGGCCGGTTCCGCAAGTTGCTGCATCAACAACCGCTGCAAGGCGCGACGATGCTGGAATTCGGCTTCGGCCGGGGTCGAGAAGCGCCCCTCCTTGACCGTGCCGCCCTCTTCAACCAGCGCCGGATATACCGTCATCGACAGCCCGGCGATCTTCTGTTGAGTCTTTTCTGCTACCGGGGCGAAGACCTTGGCCTCCACCGGTTGCTGACTTTTCGCACTCTGCGGCACCGCCAGCGCGGCCTGACTGGCTTCGGCAAACCGTGCGGTCAGCTCGGCCAGATCGCGACCTTCGCCGAGGAATTTGCCTTGGCCGTCGACAATTTCCAGGTTCATCCGCAGATGCCCCTCGACGCCTTGCTCGGCTTCGGCCCACGCCTCGTCGCTGACCCGCGCGCC
The DNA here is from genome assembly GCF_024748675.1 of Pseudomonas sp. B21-041. Taxonomy (NCBI): domain Bacteria; kingdom Pseudomonadati; phylum Pseudomonadota; class Gammaproteobacteria; order Pseudomonadales; family Pseudomonadaceae; genus Pseudomonas; species Pseudomonas sp. B21-041. The sequence goes on along the minus strand of NZ_CP087175.1, from coordinate 1,631,243 downwards.
GGTCATGCGCAACAACTCGCGGCCCAGCGCCTGCGGCAACGAACCTTCGGCAAAGGTCATGCGTTGCAAGGCAGCCTTGATGAAGTCCGGCACCGGCACGAAGTTCTTGCGCAAAGCTTTCGGCAGGTTGCGCACGAGGGCGATGCACTTGGCTTCGATCATCCCCGGCACCAGCCACTCCAGGCGTTCCGGCGGCAACATCGGCAACAGCGGCGCCGGTACGCGCAGGGTCACGCCGTCGCGCGGATGATTGGGTTCGAAGTGGTAGGTCAGTGCCAACTCCAGATCGCCGATGTGCAACGTGTCCGGGTAATCCCGCGCGGTGACTTCACTGGCTTCGCGGGCCAGCACGTCTTCTTCGCGCATGATCAACAACTGCGGATTCTTCTGGCTGTTGATGCGGTACCAACTGTCGAAGGTCGCGGTCTGGTGAATCTCCGCCGGCAACCGCGCGTCGTAGAACGCGTACAGGGTTTCTTCATCCGCGAGAATGTCGCGACGACGGGCTTTTGCTTCCAGTTCGTCGAGCTGTTCAAGCAACTGTTGGTTGGCGGTCAGGCACTTGGCTTTCGATTGAATCTCGCCACGCACCAGACCTTCACGGATAAACAATTCGCGAGAAACCACCGGATCCACCGGGCCGTAATGCACCGGCCGGCGGCCGACCACGATCAGCCCGAACAGAGTGATCTGCTCGTAGGCCACGACCTGGCCGCGCTTCTTTTCCCAATGCGGTTCGAAGTGGTTTTTCTTGATCAGGTGCCCGGCCAACGGCTCGATCCAGTCGGCGTCGATCTTGGCGACCATGCGTGCATAAAGCTTGGTGGTTTCCACCAGCTCAGCGGTCATCAGCCATTGCGGTCGCTTCTTGCCGATGCCCGACGACGGGTGAATCCAGAAACGTCGCTGACGCGCGCCGAGGTAATCCCCATCCTCGGTTTTCTGACCGATCTGGCTGAGCAAGCCGACCAGCACCGCTTTGTGCAGTTTCGGGTAATCCGCCGGCTCTTTGTTGAGGCTCAGCTGCATGTCGCGGCAGATCAGGCTCAACTGCCGATGCGAGTCGCGCCACTCGCGCAGACGCAGATAGTTGAGGAAGTTTTTGCGGCACCAGTTGCGCAGCGGGCTCGCGGTCAATGCTTGGCGCTGCTCTTCGAAACCGCGCCACAGATTCACCAGTCCGGCGAAGTCAGAATCAACGTCTTTCCATTGCGTGTGGGCTTGATCAGCGGCTTGCTGACGCTCCGGCGGACGCTCGCGCGGGTCTTGAATCGACATCGCACTGGCGACGATCAGCACTTCCTGCAAACTGCCGAGCTTGGCCGCTTCAAGCAGCATGCGGCCCATGCGCGGGTCGACCGGCAGGCGCGCAAGTTGACGACCGAGCGGGGTCAACTGACTGTTGCGATCCACCGCCGAGAGTTCTTGCAGCAGATTGAAACCGTCGCTGATCGCCTTGCCATCCGGCGGCTCGATAAACGGGAACGCGGTGATCTCGCCGAGACGCAGATGCAGCATCTGCAGAATCACGGCAGCGAGGTTGGTGCGCAGAATCTCTGGATCGGTGAATTCCGGGCGCCCGTTAAAATCTTCTTCGCTGTACAGCCGAATACAAATGCCCGGCTCAACCCGCCCGCAGCGACCTTTACGCTGATTGGCGCTGGCCTGGGAAATCGCCTCGATCGGCAGACGCTGGACCTTGGCGCGATAGCTGTAGCGGCTGATGCGCGCGGTGCCGCTGTCGATCACGTAACGAATGCCCGGCACAGTCAACGAGGTCTCGGCGACGTTGGTCGCCAGCACCACGCGACGGCCCGGGTGCGACTGGAAAATCCGCTGCTGCTCGGCGGGCGACAAGCGCGCGTACAACGGCAGGATTTCAGTGTGTTTGATCTGCGCCTTGCGCAGCATGTCGGCAGCGTCGCGAATCTCGCGCTCGCCGGGCAGGAACACCAGCACGTCACCGGGGCTGCGACGCTCGCTGCGCTCGTAAGCGGCGATTTCATCAAGGGTCGCGAGAATCGCCTGATCCACCGTCAGGTCGTCTTCGACGCGGTTGCCCTCTTCGTCCTGCTCCAGGGTCAGCGGGCGATACCAGGTGTCCACCGGGAAGGTGCGGCCGGAGACTTCGACAATTGGCGCATCGTCGAAGTGCTTGGAGAAGCGCTCCAGATCGATGGTCGCCGAGGTGATGATGACTTTCAGGTCCGGGCGACGCGGCAGCAGGGTTTTCAGGTAGCCGAGCAGGAAGTCGATGTTGAGGCTGCGTTCGTGGGCTTCGTCGACGATGATCGTGTCGTAGCGTTCGAGGTAGCGATCGTTCTGGGTTTCCGCCAGCAGAATACCGTCGGTCATCAGCTTGATCAGGGTGTTGGAATCGCTTTGATCCTCGAAACGCACCTGATAGCCGACCAGCGCACCGAGCGGCGTAGCGAGTTCTTCGGCGACCCGGCTGGCGACGCTGCGCGCAGCGATTCGACGCGGTTGGGTGTGGCCGATCAGACCGTGCTGACCGCGACCGATTTCCAGACAGATTTTTGGCAACTGGGTGGTTTTACCCGAGCCGGTTTCGCCGGCGATGATCAGCACCTGGTGTTTTTCCAGCGCCTTTTTGATCTCGTCGCGCTTGGCCGCAATCGGCAAACTGTCGTCGTAACGAATCACCGGCAGGCTAGCGCGGCGGGCCAGCACCTGATCACAGGACGCCTGCATGCGCGTCACCCACTGGGCCAGTTTGGCCTCGTCGGGTTTCTTGCGCAGCTCAAGCAACTGCCGCCGCAGCCGGTGACGGTCGGCGAGCATGGCGTGATCGAGGTTCTTCAGCAGTTTGTCGATGGAGGGCGATTCGTCGGTCATCGGGTAGGCAATTCGGTCGTCTATTTATGCAGGGGGCGGATTGTCGCAGATTTGGCGGATTTGTGGCGTGTCAGGGGGATTGCAGCCCTCACCCTAGCCCTCTCCCAAAGGGAGAGGGGACCGATTGGGGGATATTCCAGAGGCCCATCGACCTGAAAGAAATTTACCGAATCCATAATCGCCAAGGCCTTTCAGGTAGGCGTTCGACTTGAGGCACCTCGGCAGGCCCCCTCTCGCTCTGGGAGAGGGCTGGGGTGAGGGTGTTTTTTTAAAAGAGCTACTCGTTGTCGAGGCCTTTGCGCCGATACGGGAAAACATCAATGACCTTCCCCGCCCGAATCGCCTCCTGCAAGCTCTTCCAGTAATCCGCGTTATACAGCTCGCCATGCAACTGATCGAACAACTTGCGCTGCCCCGAATCGGCAAACAGAAACGGCGGAAACTCCTCAGGAAAGACATCCAGCGGCCCGATCGAATACCACGGCTCCGACGCCATTTCATCCTCCGGTGTGCGCGGTTGCGGGATGTGGCGGAAGTTGGCTTCGGTCAGGAAGCAGATTTCGTCGTAGTCGTAGAACACCACGCGCCCGTGGCGAGTGACGCCGAAGTTCTTCAGCAACATGTCACCGGGAAAGATGTTCGCCGCCGCCAGTTGCTTGATCGCCAGGCCGTAATCCTCCAGCGCCTCACGCACCTGCGCATCGTTGGCGTTTTCCAGATAGAGGTTGAGCGGGGTCATCCGCCGCTCGGTCCAGCAGTGACGGATCAACACCGTGTCGCCCTCGACCGACACCGTCGACGGCGCCACCTCCAGCAGCTCCTCCAGGCACGCCGGATCAAACTTGCTCAACGGAAAACGGAAATCGGCGAACTCCTGGGTATCGGCCATGCGCCCTACCCGGTCGACGCTTTTCACCAGTCGATACTTCTCGATCACCGTGGCGCGGTCGACGTTTTTCGACGGCGAAAAACGGTCTTTGATGATCTTGAACACGGTGTTGAAGCCCGGCAGCGTAAACACGCTCATGACCATGCCGCGCACGCCCGGCGCCATGATGAACTGATCATCGGTGTTGGCCAGGTGATTGATCAGCGCGCGGTAAAACTCGGACTTGCCGTGCTTGTAGAAGCCGATTGAGGTGTACAACTCGGCAATGTGCTTGCCCGGCAGAATGCGTCGCAGGAAGCCGATGAACTCCGCCGGCACCGGTACATCGACCATGAAATACGAACGGGTGAACGAGAAGATGATCGATACATCAGCTTCGTCGGTGATCAACGCGTCGATCTGAATCCCGCGCCCTTCCCGGTGCAGCAGCGGAATCACCAGCGGCCACTGTTCGTCGCGGGTGTAGATGCGTCCGACCAGATACGCGCCCTTGTTACGGTACAGCACCGAGGAAAACAGCTCGACGCTGAGTTCCGGGTCCTTGCACACCCAGTCCGGCAGGTTCTCGCGCAGTTGCGCTTCGAGGCGGCGTAGGTCACCCGGCAGATCGGCGTAATCCTCGCTGAAACGGTAATCGGCAAAAATACTCGCGAGCATCCCCGACAACTGCCCCTGCGGTTTGTAGGTGCGGGTTTGCGCGGCGCGGGCTCGGCGCAGGCTCGGGCGGGTGGTGTGAATGAACATGCAGCCGTCGCTGATCAGGTCGTGGCTGAACAGCCCGCAGAAAATCGAGTTGTACCAGGTCTCGGACAACTCATCATCGAAGCGCAGGTCGATGACGCTGATGTAGGCACTTTTCACCAGCGGCCAGCAGCTGACGTTCATCAGCGTTTCATCATCGAAGTATTCGCGCAGGCGAGCGATGGTTTCGCCGACCTTTTCTTCGTAGAGATTGATCCGTGCCGTCGACGCCGTTTGCGTCTCCTGCCAGCGCGCCTGCTCGAAACGCTCCCGGGCGCCGTCGGTGATTCGCCGGAAATGCTCGCGGTAATCGTCAAAGCCATCGAGGATCATGCGGGCGATATCGGTGGCGGGCCATTGCTGCGGCATAGATAAGACCTCTGCGTGCATGGGAAATCTGTGCTGAGCTTAGCCACGCAAGCGTGTGCGCGTGAAGTGCAATTTCGGCCAATTCTGCGTCGGGGTTGTACAACGGCACAGTTTTCAGCAAAGTTTTTTTAATCGACCGTTCGGTCAGTTAATCGCCTGAGCGGTTCTTCTTGTCGCCCCGCGCCAGCCCGCGAATTCGCTGGGTTTCGGCTCCAATACTGACCAGACGCGTCTAGCTCGTTGCTTTGCTGCGCATGCGTTTACCGACAGCGACGCTTCCAGATTGGTCTTACCAAAATAGTGGCGCTTTGATATACAGCCCGCCATTACCCCCTTCATAACAAGATCCTCGCTGACGAGGACGACCTCCCCCCCCTCAAAGATCAAGGAGCACACTGATGTCTATCCGGAATCTGCGCATAGGTTTGCGCGCCAGTTTGAGCTTTGCCGTTTTGGCCGGTCTGCTGGTGGTGGTCGGCCTGTTCGGGCTGGGCCAGATGAAAACCCTGCGCGAGAGTGCAGCAGTGATTGAAGAATCATGGATGCCAAGCATCGAGAACATCCATGTCGCGGCGGCGAACATCGCCAGCATTCGCCTCGAATCGTTGCGCCTGATCACCAGCACCCAACCTGCCGTGCGCGACAGAAGCAAAGGCATCATCAAAGCGCAGCGCGAAGAATTGCTCAAACGCCTCGCCGATCACAAAACCCTGCTCTCCAGCGAAGAAGAACGAGTGATGCTCGACGGCTTGAATGCCAACACGGCCAAGTACATGAACATCCTCGAACAGATCATCGGCCAGATCGACGCCGGGCAAAGTGAACAGGCCTACACGCGGCTTAACAATGAACTGGCGCCACAGGGAACGCTGCTCGACAAGGCCCTGGAGCAGATGATCTCGTTCAATCAGCAAGGCGCCAATACCGCCGCCGCTGCCGCCGCAACGATATATCTACGGGCATTGTGGATCGTCGCGACCATCATCGTGGTTGCCCTGATTGCCACGCTGCTATTGGCCTGGCAGTTGACGCGTAGTATTACCACCCCGATCAATCAGGCGCTGAATGTCGCAAGGCGCATTGCTGCCGGTAATCTCAGCGGACAGATCGTCAGCACTGGTAAAGATGAGGCTGCAGATCTGCTCGACGCCTTGGCCGAGATGCAGGGCAATCTGCGCTCGACTATTCGCGGCATCAGCGAATCGGCACAGCAACTGGCTTCCGCGGCCGAGGAAATGAGTTCGGTGATGGAGCAAAGCACTCGCGGCCTGCAACAGCAGAACAATCAGATCGAACAAGCCGCCACCGCAGTCACGGAGATGAGCACCGCGGTGGACGAAGTCGCGGCCAACGCGGTGTCCAGCGCCGAGGCGTCCGCCGCGTCGAACGAGGACAGCAAGCACGGCCATGTGCAGGTCAGCGAAACCATCAGTTCGATTCAGGAACTGGTCGATGCGGTACTCGGTGCTTCCGAACAAGCCGAAGGCCTGGCCACGCAGGCACAGGACATCAGCAAAGTGCTGGAAGTGATTCGCGGGATTGCCGGACAGACCAACCTGCTGGCGCTCAATGCGGCGATCGAAGCGGCCCGCGCCGGTGAAGCCGGGCGCGGCTTTGCGGTGGTCGCCGATGAAGTGCGTTCGCTGGCACAACGCACGCAGAACTCCACTGAGGAAATCGAGCTGATGATCAGCAGCATCCAGCAAGGCACAGGCGCTACCGTGGGCGCATTGCAAAGCAGCGCCGAGCAGGCGGGTCAGACGCTGCGCCGGGCCAACAGCGCAGGTCAGGCGCTGGAGAAAATCACCGCGTCGATCTCGCAGATCAACCAGCGCAATCTGGTGATCGCCAGTGCAGCCGAGCAACAGGCCTTGGTCGCTCGCGAAGTCGATCAGAATCTGGTGACCATCCGCGACCTCTCGACCCAGACCGCCGCTGGCGCCACCCAGACCTCGGCCGCAAGCCAGGAGCTGTCGCGTCTGGCCGTCGACTTGAACGGCCTGGTTACACGCTTTGTGATCTGAACGAACAGTTGCATGCCCGATTAGCGGTTGCCTTCGGCAGGGCGCTCGGCAACACTCTCGTCCCGATCAAGGAAGGAGACCCGCCGTGAGCCCTGTCGATATTTTCCGTATGTTGTCGCTGGCGGCCATCTGGGGCGCGAGTTTTCTGTTCATGCGCATTATTGCACCGGTGGTCGGCACGATCCCGACCGGATTCTTTCGCGTGTCGATTGCGGCCGTCGGCCTGCTGGTGATCCTTGGGCTGATGCGCGTGCGCTGGGACTTCAAAGGCAAACTGAAAACCGTGATGCTGCTGGGCGTGATCAACTCGGGGATTCCGGCGACGCTGTATTCGGTCGCGGCCCAGGTGTTACCGGCCGGTTATTCGGCGATCTTCAACGCCACCACGCCGCTCATGGGCGTGCTGATTGGCGGGTTGTTCTTCAGTGAAAAACTCACCGCAGCCAAACTAGGCGGGGTGTTCCTCGGCTTGTTCGGCGTTGGCGTGCTGACCCGCGCCGGTCCCGTGGCGTTCGATCTGCAATTGTTGATGGGCGCCCTCGCCTGTTTGCTGGCGACCACTTGTTATGGTTTTGCCGGTTTCCTCGCGCGACGCTGGCTGGATCAGGCCGGTGGTCTGGACAGTCGCCTGTCGGCGCTGGGCAGCATGCTCGGTGCGACGTTGTTTCTGTTGCCGTTGTTTGGATATAGCGTGATCACCGCACCGCCGGCCAGTTGGGGCGGCTGGAATGTCTGGCTGTCGCTGTTGGGCCTGGGTCTTGGCTGCACGGCGTTTGCCTACATCATCTACTTCCGCCTGCTCAGTTCGATCGGGCCGGTGAAGTCGATGACCGTGACCTTCATGATTCCGCCATTCGGCGTGCTGTGGGGGGCGTTGCTGCTGGATGAGCCGTTGTCGATGGCGCATATCTACGGCGGGGTGTTGATTGCGTTGGCGTTGTGGCTGGTGTTGAAGCCGGCGGTGGTGAAACCGGCTGAGGCGCCGGCCCGATAAATTTGTGCGGTGCCGAAAAGGCCATCGCGAGCAGGCTCACTCCTACAATTGGAATGCGTTCCTCTGTAGGAGTGAGCCTGCTTGCGATCGGCGGCCTAAAAGCCGCCACCTGACGATCTGTTAGCTGGTTTTACGGAACACAAACGCCAGACCGACAATGATCAACAGCATCCCCAGCACACTCAACGCCGCCAGGCGATTGCCGAAAATCAGATAGTCCATCACTGCCGTCACCGCCGGCACCAGGTAGAACAGACTGGTGACATTGACCAGATTGCCCCGCGCGATCAACCGATACAGCAACAGCGTCGCCAGCACCGACACCACCAGCCCCATCCACAACACCGGCACGATAAAACCTGTGCTGTGCTCAAAGTGGAACGGCTGGAACGGCACGAAAATCCCGCATAACAACAGACCGGCCAAGTATTGCACCGGCAGCGTACCGAGAGGATTGTCGGTGATGCGTTTCTGCATGATCGAGCCCAGCGTCATGCTCGCCAGCGCCAGCAGACCAAACAGCATCCCCGCCAAGGACATCCCGGCCAAACCGATGCCTTGGTAAACCACCATGATCAGCCCCGCCAACCCCAAGGCCAGACCAAACATCCGGCTCGCCGAGCGCTGCCGCTCCATCAACACCACGGTGAGAATCGGCTGCACACCCATGATGGTCGCCATCACCCCAGGGGTGACTTTGGTGTTGAGCGCCAGCAGATAGAAAATCTGATACGCCCCCAACAACACCACGCCGGTGGCAACCGCAAACAGCATTGGTTTGCCGCCCTTGGGCAACTTGAGCTTGAGCAGCGGCGCCAACAACAAGAGGCCGCACAAGGCAATCGCGAAACGAATTAGCAGAAAGGCAAATGGTGACGCGTGGGCCAGCCCCCATTTGGAGAAGATCGCGCCGCTGCTCCACAGCAGAACGAACAGGCTCGTGGACGCGGCCGCGAGCGCGGATTTTTTCGACAGGACAAACATGATTACCACCTGTAGTCAGGCAAGAAGCCAACTCAGCCGAAGCTGAAATTCAGTAGGTTTTTCTGGCGGGCGCAGGGGTCAGCAGAAACTGCCGATCAGCCCGAAACGCCAACGCCCGGCGGTGATACGACTGCGCACACCGGCGTGCTACTGACAGGTGGGGGGTAATGACTGATCTGCTTGGGCTGCTGATTCCCGCACGGCACGACGCCAGCGTTGACCGCTGAATCGACTACCGCGTTGATGAGGGATGCAGGCATTGGCGCAGATCTTTTTTGAGAGGGTGGAAGGTGAGGCTTACGACTCACGAGCGCCGACTATAACCAGCGGGCGACATGGATTGCAATGATTTGGACAAAGGGCCAGTAGCGACGGATGCATGAGAGCTGAATAGGCTTTTGAGCAACCGCAACACCTATCGATGGGGAGACATGGAATGCTCGAAATCATATGCCAAGGGAACGGAGTTATCTGCGATATCAGTTGTATCGGTCGCTGGCCAGGAAGCAGGCAAGCATCGCCACTGCTCTGTTGCAGCTACCAGCGGGACAAGACTTGTCGAAAGTACGCTTTGAACCTATCGATGCCAAAGCACTAGATGCGTTTGAGCTTTGGGATGATCCGCATTTTTGCTGGCGAGAGATTGCCGAATGGAAGTCACGAGAACCTTTATCCCTGGATATCGCGATCTGGTTTGAAGAACAGCTGTGCGGGCTGTGTTTCGTCAATCCGAACAAAAGCCGCCAGCGAATTCGGATCGTACGATTGGAGGGGCGGTCCGGAGTGCCTCACCCGCTTAAAAAGCGTATTGCGCTTTTGTCGATGGTGGCCATTGATGAGTTTGCGCAAATAATCGGCAGTAAGTGCATTGAAGTCCAGGAACCGATACCAGGAGCAATTCCTGTTTATACAAAACTCGGCTTCAAATTTGATTTTGAAGGCCGCCTTGTCCTCGCAGTGGAGAGTAAAGTATCGTGAAAACTGTTCAAGTAATGATCAACGAGGGCGGGAACATGCGTAAATCCGTGAAAAAATCCCCTACTAAGAAAAGATCAATCAAAACGGACGAAAAGTTTATCTCCTCCGAGCTATCAGCCAATCAGCAGCGCTTTCTTCAGCTACTGATTACAGGCATCGAAGACGAACCCGACGTTCTCGCTGGGCGGCGCTGACTCGCAGATAATAAAAAACCGCTCACAAGGAGCGGTTTTTCTACAATATCCAGCCTCAGCCAAACAGCCAATACCCCAACAACGTCAATACCACCACCGCCAGCACCGGACGCATCACGCGGTAGGCTTTCGGATGACGGCGTTTCCACTGTTTGACCACGCCACTGAACTTGTCGCTGAAGTTCTTGCTCCAGGCGTAGGCCTGGTTGATCCCGCCGACGCGTTCATCATCAAGGTTCTGCGGTGCAGTGGCACGGCCGAGCCAGGCGCTGATGGAGCGGTTGATGCGGGTCATGAGACGGTTGCTCAGCGGACGCTCGACGTCGCAGAACAGGATGACGCGGGTCTGGTCGGTTTCATTCTTGACCCAATGCACGTAGGTCTCGTCGAACATTACGTCTTCACCGTCACGCCAGGCATAAACCTGACCATCAACAAAGATCCGGCAATCGTCGGAGTTCGGCGTCGACAAGCCGAGGTGATAACGCAGCGAGCCGGCGAACGGATCGCGGTGCGGGTTCAAGTGGCTGCCACCCGGCAACAGCGCAAACATCGCGCCTTTGACGTTGGGAATCGCACTGACCAGCGCCACGGTTTTCGGGCACAGGGTTTCGGCCGATGGCAGCGGTTTGTCGTACCACTTGAGGTAGAAACGCTTCCAGCCCTTCTTGAAGAACGAGCCGAAACCGGCGTCGTTGTTCTTTTCTGCCGCGCGAATATAACCCTCGTCGAACAGGTGCATGGCCTCGTCGCGAATGGTTTCCCAATTGTCGCGCAGCACGTCCAGCTCCGGAAATTTGCTGCGGTCCAGGTACGGCTTGGACGGCACGCCGGAGAACAGGTACATCAGGGCGTTGTACGGAGCAAACAGCGCCGAGTGGTTGACGAACTGGCGCAGAACCGGCAAACGCGCCTTGCCGCGCAAATGCACATAGAGGATGCTGCCCACGAACAGCAGCAGCACCAATACCTTGGCGGCTAACGAAAAGGTCATCAACGACTCCTTGAATAAAGACAACGCTGCGCAACGCCCTTTACCCGGCATGGCAGCCGGCCATGATAAACACTACCGGCGCCGGGCAAAACCCGCCTTACACAAGAATCAGTGTTAAGCATTGCGCAACAAAGCATTTATTAGCATAACGATCCTGAACCCCGGCTGATCTGAATCAACTGGATTACTGCTGAGTCTCCTGCTCAGTGAACAGATCGCTGAACAGCATGCTCGACAGATAACGCTCACCGGAGTCCGGCAGAATCACGACGATAGTCTTGCCCTGCATCTCCGGCGTCTCTGCCAGTCTCACCGCTACCGCCATTGCGGCACCGCAGGAGATGCCGCATAGAATCCCCTCTTCCTGCATCAAGCGCAGCGCCATGGCCTTGGACTCTTCGTCGGTGACCTGCTCGACCCGGTCGACCATCGACAGATCCAGGTTCTTCGGCACAAAACCGGCACCGATCCCCTGAATCTTGTGCGGGCTCGGTTTGATTTCTTCACCCGCCAGCGCCTGGGTGATCACCGGCGACGACATCGGCTCCACGGCCACCGACAGAATCGGTTTGCCTTGGGTATTCTTGATATACCGCGAAACGCCGGTGATGGTTCCGCCGGTACCGACGCCCGCTACCAGTACATCGACGGCGCCGTCGGTGTCGTTCCAGATTTCCGGACCGGTAGTCTTTTCGTGAATGGCGGGGTTGGCCGGATTATCGAACTGCGATGGCATGAAGTACTTGTCAGCATCGCTGGCAACGATTTCGGCCGCCTTCTCGATTGCGCCTTTCATGCCCTTGGCCGGCTCGGTCAACACCAGTTCGGCGCCCAGAGCCTTGAGGACTTTACGGCGTTCGATGCTCATCGAGGCCGGCATGGTCAGCATCAACTTGTACCCACGGGCCGCGGCAACAAAGGCCAGACCGATCCCCGTGTTACCCGATGTCGGCTCGACAATGGTCATGCCAGGCTTGAGTTTGCCGCTGCTTTCGGCGTCCCAGATCATGTTGGCGCCAATCCGGCACTTGACCGAGTAACCGGGGTTGCGCCCCTCGATCTTGGCCAGAATGGTCACGCCACGCGGCGCTATGCGGTTGATCTGCACCAGCGGCGTATTACCGATGGAATGGGCGTTGTCAGCAAAAATACGGCTCATGGCTGGGTCCTTATGCAGCATTGAATTCAGCCTTCAAAGGTATGCCTGTTGCCCATCACAGTCCAGTCGGGTCGAACGTCTGCGCGACGTAACAGTCAATCGCTTACATCGTCAGGGAATTGCCGTCATGAAGCGTCGCTACAGTTGGCCACTAGGGATTTTCGCCGTCGTCGTTGTGCTGCTGATCGCGCTGCACATCGCCCTGCCCTACATGGTGCGCGACTACCTGAACGGCAAGCTGGCGGACATGGGTGATTATCGGGGCCAGATCACTGATGTCGATCTGGCCCTATGGCGCGGCGCCTATAAGATCAATGGACTGAAGATCGTCAAGGTCGACGGCAAGGTACCGGTGCCGTTCGTCAATGCACCGCTGATCGATCTGGCGGTCAGCTGGCATTCGCTGTGGTACGACCATGCTGTGGTGGCGCAAGTGAAATTCGTCAATCCCGAGATCAATTTCGTCGATGGCGGAGCCAACAAGCAGAACTCCCAGACCGGTCAGGGCACTGACTGGCGTGCGCAACTAGGCAAATTGCTGCCGATAACCCTTGACGAAGTGCAGATTCACGACGGCAAGATCAGCTTCCGCAATTTCAACTCAAAACCGCCGGTGAACATGAACGCGACCAACGTCGACGCGAGCATCTACAACCTGACCAACGTGGTCGACAAACAGGGCAAACGCGACGCCCGTTTCGAGGGCAAAGCGCTTTTGCTCGGGCATGCCCCACTGGAAACCACTGCCACCTTCGACCCGCTGAGCAATTTCGAAGACTTCCAGTTCCGCCTGCGCGCCAAAGACATCGAACTCAAAAGCATGAACGACTTCGCCTCGGCCTACGGCAAGTTCGACTTCAACGCAGGCCACGGTGACGTGGTGATCGAAGCCCAAGCCAAAAAAGCCCAGGTCAACGGCTACATCAAACCCCTGCTGCGCGACGTCGAAGTGTTCAACTGGCAGCAGGACGTGGAAAACAAGAACAAGAGCATCTTCCGCTCGGTCTGGGAGGCCATCGTCGGCGGCTCGGAAACCGTGCTGAAGAACCAGGCGAAAAACCAGTTCGCCACCAAGGTCGAACTCAGCGGTAACGTGCATCAGCAAAACATCAGCGCGTTCGAAGCGTTTTTGCAGATTTTGCGCAATGGATTCGTACAGGCATTCAATGCCCGCTATGAACGGCCTAAGCCGGATGCGGGTTAGAGTTCATTTCTGGAAAAGCATCCAGATATAGAGTATCGGCGCCAATCTGAATGTCCGGGGCCGGCCATTCAACGGTCCAACCTTTATCGCCCAAGATGGCAGTCGCAAAGACTTGGGGATCAAGCAAGGGCTGCAACTGCTTACACGTTTGAATATCTCGACTCAAATCGAGTGTCAGCGCTCGACCATCAACAAAGTCCAGTGCAAGCCGGCAATCAGAGAGTGCAGTAACTGCGGCCAAGCGTGGTCGTTTCATGGATAGCATCAATTCAGCGCCTCCAGGCATATGGGGACTGCTTCGCAGCCCAGCGGGAGCAAGCTCCCTCGCCACAGATTCAGTGGACATCCTGAAGGCTATCGTCAAATCAACTAGGCCTGAATACTGGCCATCGGCCGAGACTGAGTCAACATGTGACGCCCCATTCAGAGACTGAATAAGCCGTCTGCGTTCACAGTCGACCGGGCTGCGCGTTATAGTCGGGCATCCGATTATTTCGCCCCCGCCCTGCCCGTCAGGTCGGCGTTACCGTTCGAGGATTAGCAGATGAAGTTCGAAGGCACCCAGGCCTACGTCGCCACCGATGACCTGAAGCTGGCGGTCAACGCCGCCATCACCCTGGAGCGGCCGCTGCTGGTCAAGGGCGAGCCGGGCACCGGCAAGACCATGCTCGCCGAGCAACTGGCCGAATCGTTCGGCGCCAAGTTGATCACCTGGCACATCAAGTCCACCACCAAGGCCCATCAGGGTCTGTACGAATACGATGCGGTCAGCCGTCTGCGCGACTCGCAACTGGGCAATGAAAAAGTCCACGATGTACGTAACTATCTGAAGAAGGGCAAGCTCTGGGAGGCGTTCGAGTCAGAAGAGCGGGTCATTCTGTTGATCGACGAAATCGACAAGGCCGACATCGAGTTCCCCAACGACTTGCTGCAAGAACTCGACAAGATGGAGTTCTACGTTTACGAGATCGACGAGACCATCAAGGCCAAGAAGCGCCCGATCATCATCATTACCTCCAACAACGAGAAAGAGCTGCCGGACGCCTTCCTGCGCCGCTGCTTCTTCCACTACATCGCCTTCCCCGACCGTACCACCCTGCAAAAAATCGTCGACGTGCACTACCCGGACATCAAGAAGGATCTGGTCAGCGAAGCGCTGGACGTGTTCTTCGACGTGCGCAAGGTGCCGGGCCTGAAGAAGAAGCCGTCGACCTCGGAGCTGGTGGACTGGCTGAAACTGCTGATGGCCGACAACATCGGCGAAGCGGTGTTGCGCGAGCGCGATCCAACCAAGGCGATTCCGCCGCTGGCCGGTGCTTTGGTGAAGAACGAACAGGACGTGCAATTGCTTGAGCGCCTGGCGTTCATGAGCCGTCGCGGCACCCGCTAAGAGGCTGCTGCCATGTTGCTCAACCTGTTCAATGAAATGCGTGCAGCCAAGGTGCCGGTGTCGGTGCGTGAGCTGCTCGACCTGATCAACGCGCTGAAACAGCGCGTGACCTTCGCCGACATGGACGAGTTCTATTACTTGTCGCGGGCGATTCTGGTGAAGGACGAACGCCATTTCGATAAGTTCGACCGTGCGTTCGGCGCCTACTTCAATGGCCTGGAAAAGCTCGACGATCACTTGCAGGCATTGATTCCCGAAGACTGGCTGCGTAAGGAGTTCGAGCGCTCATTAAGCGACGAAGAACGCGCGCAGATCCAGTCCCTCGGCGGCCTCGACAAACTGATCGAAGAGTTCAAGAAGCGTCTGGAAGAACAGAAGGAACGCCACGCCGGCGGCAACAAATGGATTGGCACTGGCGGCACTAGCCCGTTCGGCTCCGGTGGCTTCAACCCGGAAGGCATTCGGGTCGGCGATGCTGGCAAGCGCCAGGGCAAAGCCGTGAAAGTCTGGGATCAGCGCGAGTACAAGAACCTCGATGATTCGGTGGAATTGGGCACGCGCAACATCAAAGTCGCCCTGCGCCGACTGCGCAAATTCGCCCGCCAAGGCGCGGCAGAAGAGCTGGACATCGACGGCACCATCGACCACACCGCCAAGGATGCCGGTCTGCTGAATATTCAGATGCGCCCGGAACGGCGCAACACGGTGAAGTTGTTGTTGCTGTTCGACATCGGCGGCTCGATGGACGCGCACGTGAAGATCTGCGAGGAACTGTTCTCGGCCTGCAAGACCGAGTTCAAGCATCTGGAGTATTTCTACTTCCACAACTTCGTTTATGAATCGGTGTGGAAGAACAATATGCGCCGCACCTCGGAGCGCACTTCGACCCAGGACCTGCTGCACAAGTACGGCGCCGACTACAAAGTGATCTTCATCGGTGACGCCGCCATGGCGCCGTATGAAATTACCCAGGCCGGCGGCAGTGTCGAGCACTGGAACGAAGAGCCGGGTTACGTGTGGATGCAGCGCTTCATGGAGAAGTACAAGAAGCTCATCTGGATCAATCCGTACCCGAAAGACACCTGGGGCTATACCTCGTCGACCAATATCGTACGGGATCTGATCGAGGATCAGATGTATCCGTTGACGTTGCGCGGGCTTGAGGAAGGGATGCGGTTTCTTTCCAAATAACCTGCTTTGTCTGGACGGACGCTATCGCGAGCAGGCTCACTCCTACATTTGGAATGCGTTCCCCTGTAGGAGTGAGCCTGCTCGCGATGCTTCTAGCTATCTTTGAAGCGCTGCAGATAATTGATGTGCTCACGGTGCGCGACGTCTTGCACCACCGGCCGCAACCGTATCTGCGCCCCCGGCAGACACTGCGCCAACCGCGCTAACGCCAACGGCGTCAACGCGCCCAGCCGTGGATACCCGCCAATCGTCTGCCGATCATTGAGCAACACAATCGGCTGGCCATCCGGCGGCACTTGCACCGCGCCCAAGGGAATCCCCTCGGAAATCATCGGCTGGCCCTGATATTCCAACGCCTTGCCCAGCAAACGAATGCCCATGCGATCGGCGCGACTGTCGAGCGTCCAGGCACTGTTGAACACATCAAACAGACTCTGCCCGCTGAACTGGCCGATCTGCGCGCCGAGCACCAGATCCAGCGGTGCAGTCGATTTCAGATCCGGCCGCAACGCCAATGGCACTTCGCGAACCAATCGCGCTTCCCCGTGATAACTCAGCGTCGAACCCTTGGCCAACGGCAAGCCCATGCCATCGAGTCCGCCGAGTTCTTCGCGCACCACCGTCGCACTACTGCCCAAGACCTTCGGAGCGTCGAAACCGCCGGGCGCCGCCAGATACGCCCGGGCACCATGCAGCGGTTGCGTGAACAGCAACTTCTGTCCTTTACCCAACTTGAAACTGCGCCACGGCGCCAGCGGTTGACCCTCAATCTGCGCGCCAAGATCAGCTCCGGCCAGCGCCAGCAAGCAATCGTCTTCAGCGACTACGGCAAAGCCGCCAAGCGTGATTTCGATCACCGGCACATCCAGTCCATTGCCGAGCAGCCAGTTGGCCCAACTCATCGAACACCAGTCTGCCGCGCCGCCCTGGGTCACGCCCAGATGCCGTACGCCGAAACGGCCCGCGTCCTGCAACAGGCACAGCGGTGTACTCGCTTCAATCCTCAGTCGGCTCATGCCAGCGCCTCCAGTGGTGTGTCATCGCCGCCCAGATTGATGAACTCGGCATGACTGACCGCCTCGAATCGCACGGTGTCGCCCGGTTGCATCAGGCTGTAGCCATCACGTGTGCGATCGAACAGTTTCGCCGGGGTGCGGCCGATCAGGTTCCAGCCACCGGGCGAGACCACGGGATACGCAGCGGTTTGGCGCTCGGCAATGCCGACACTGCCCGCAGCGACTTTCTTGCGCGGCGTGTTAAGACGTGGCGCCGCCAGAACCTCTTCGACCAGCCCCATAAAGGCGAACCCCGGTGCGAAACCCAGGGCGAATACCTGATATTCACGTCCGCTGTGACGACGGATCACCTCCTCCACTGCCAGCCCACTACGCTCGGCGAGCAGGCTCAATTCTGGCCCGACGCTGAGGTCATACCAGACCGGCAACACATGACATTGACCGCCAGTTCGCGCATTCGGCGACAGGTCGATCAACGCCTTGGCAATCAATTCCCGCGCCTGGCTCGGGCTCAGTGCAGTCAGATCGTAATGCACCATCAACGTCGTATAGGACGGCACCAGATCGATCAGTTGCGCGCCGAATGCCCCGCGCAAACACTCACTGGCAGCGAGCATCCACGGCATGTTGGCTTCGGCGATCTCATCAAACAGACGCAGCATCAGGCAATCCAGTGCCACCACTTCAATCCTTGGGTTCATGAGGCACGCTGCTGATTCAAGGCCTCGCGAATGCGCTGCACGGCAGCCACCGAACCGGCATTGTCGCCGTGTACGCAGAGGGTGTTGGCGTGCAGACGCAAGGCGCTGCCGTCGCTGGCGGTGAGGTTGTCGCCACGGGCAATGGTCAGGGCTTGTTCAATGATTTTTTCCGGGTCGTGATGCACCGCGCCCGGTAATTGTCGTGAAACCAGTTTGCCGGCACTGTCGTAAGCGCGGTCGGCGAAAGCTTCGAACCACAGGATCACGCCATACTCATCGCCGATCTGCTGCGCGGCGGCGTTGTCGCGGGTGGCCATCAGCATCAGCGGCAGGCTGCGGTCGTAAGCGGCCACCGCCTGAATCACCGCACGCAATTGTGCCGGGTTGGCCATCATGTCGTTGTACATCGCGCCATGGGGTTTGACGTAACTGACGCGCCCACCCTGGGCTTTGCAAATGCCGTCGAGAGCGCCGATCTGGTAATGCAGGATGTCTTGCAGCTCTTGCGCGGAGTACGCCATGGAGCGGCGACCGAAACCGACCAGATCCTGATAGGCCGGGTGTGCGCCGATCTGCACGCCGTGGCTCAACGCCAGGCTGACGGTCTTGCGCATGATGCTCGGATCGCCGGCGTGGAAACCACAGGCCACGTTGGCGCAATCGATGAAGGGCATGATTTCGGCGTCCAGACCCATGGTCCAACTGCCGAAGCTCTCGCCTATGTCGCAATTCAATAGCAGGCGGCTCACGGTGAACACTCCTGTAGGTGCTTGTCTTTTTATCTGTAGGACTTTGCTTTGCAGGTTATCAGTTACTGCGCATCGAGTTGCTTGCCACGGGTTTCCGGCAGACTCAGTGCCGCGATAATCACCACGCCGTAGGACACCGCCGCAAAGGCGCCAATGCCTACGCTCAACGGAACTTTCTGGCTAAGCAGACCAATCAGCAGCGGAAACAATGCCGCCAGCGCCCGACCGATGTTGTAGCAAAAGCCCTGCCCCGAACCACGAATTCGCGTAGGAAACAGTTCAGTCAGAAACGCGCCCATGCCGCTGAAAATCCCCGAGGCAAAGAAGCCCAGCGGGAAGCCCAGCCACAGCATCACGCCGTTGCTCACCGGCAGTTGCGTATAGAGCAGAACGATGGTGAACGAACCGACAGCGAAGAGGATGAAGTTCTTTTTCCGCCCCAGCAGGTCAGTCAGATAGGCGCTGATCACATAGCCGACGTAGGAACCGACAATCACCATCGCCAGATAACCCCCCGTGCCCAGCACGCTCAAGCCGCGTTCGTTTTTCAGGAAGGTCGGCAGCCAGGAAGTGATCGCGTAATAGCCGCCCAGCGCGCCGGTGGTCAGCAGTGAAGCGCGAAACGTGGTGAAGAGCATGCCGGGGGCGAAGATCTCGTAGAACTTCGACTGAGTCTCCGGCGTTTGTTGGGCCTTGGCCTCGCGATAGATCTCCGGATCCTTGACCAGACGACGGACGAAAATCACGAAAATCGCCGGCACGATGCCGAGGATGAACAAGGCGCGCCAGGCGTCTTCCGGCGGCAACACCGAGAACAGCAGCGCATATAAAATCGCCGTCAGCCCCCAGCCCAGCGCCCAACCGGATTGCACCATGCCCACCGCTTTGCCACGGTCCTTGGCGCGGATCACCTCGCCGATCAGCACCGCGCCGGCGGTCCATTCGCCGCCGAAACCGAAGCCCATCAACGTGCGTGCGATCAACAGTTGTTCGTAGTTTTGCGCGAAGCCGCAGAGAAAGGTGAAGAAGGCGAACCACAGCACGGTGAGTTGCAAGGTGCGTACACGGCCGATGCGGTCAGAGAGAATCCCCGCAACCCAACCGCCGATGGCCGAAGCGATCAATGTGCTGGTGTGAATCAGTCCTGCTTCGCCGGTGGTGATGCCCCACATCGCGATCAGTGTCGGCACGACGAAGCTGAGCATCTGCGTGTCCATGCCGTCCAGACCGTAGCCAATCTTGCAGCTCCAGAACGTGCGACGCTCCTGCTGGTTGATGTTGCGATACCAGTCGAACGGCCCCGGACGCGCCGTTGCCTTGGGGACTTCTAGGGTGTCGGGAGCACGCATGGCTTATCTCCGCAGGTTTTTTATTGGTCTTGTTCGTAGCCCCGACGACGCCTATCGTGGGGACCGGATGCGTCGATTTTTCGTCGCGCGGCCCTGCTGCGTCCAACGAATAAAAACCCGCCTTAGCCATAAGAAAAATTTGTCACCCGAGCCTTGCCCATGAACCTGAAGTTTCTCGAGACCTTTGTCTGGGTCGCCCGACTGAAGAGTTTTCGCCTGACCGCCGACAAGCTGTTCACCACCCAGGCGTCGATTTCCAGCCGCATCGCGGTACTGGAAGGTGAGCTGGGGGTGAAGCTGTTTTTGCGCGATTCGCGCGGTGTCAGCCTGACGCCCGAAGGGCTGAAAGTGCTGGAGTACGCCGAGCAGATGCTCGACACCATGTCGGCGCTGAAACAGTCGATTGAGACTCGCTCGAGCAAAGTCGGCCGCGTGCGCATCGGCGTGATGGACACGGTAATCCACACCTGGCTCAGCCCGTTGGTCGCGCAGATGACTGATCTGTACCCTCGGGTGGAAATCGAGCTGGTGGCGGATACTTCGCTGAACCTCTGCGATCAGCTGCAAAAAGGCTTTCTCGACATCGTTCTGCAAACCGATCTGATCCGCCATGAAAGCGTGCGCAGTCTGGAGCTGGCCAGCCATCCGCTAGGCTGGATTGTCGCCAGTAATTCGATCTACAACCGCGACTACGCCGACCTTGCCGAACTGGCGCAGGAACGGATCATCACCTACTCGAAAAACTCCCGGCCGCATCAGGATCTTCTGGCGCTGATGCAAGCCAATGGCGTACTGGCGCCGCGCTTGAATTGCGTGAACTCAGTCTCGGCGATCACGCGGTTGCTGCGCGATGGGTTTGGTATTGGCGTGTTGCCACCGGTGCTGGTGGCTGAGGAATTGGCGCGGGGGGAATTGATCTTGTTGGCGATTGATCAACGGCCACCGAATTTACAGGTGGTGGTGTCGTGGCGGGTGGGGGTTGAGTGGGTCGAGGAGATTGTGACGTTGTGTCAGCAGGTGCTGGAGGGATATGCGATCAAGGTGGGCAAGGACTACATCGCTTTAAGTTGATCGTTCCTACGCTCCGCGTGGGAATGCAGCCCGGGACGCTCCGCGTCCCTCGAAAGCCGAACGCGGAGCGTCCGTTGAGGCATTCCCACGCAGAGCGTGGGAACGATCCTTGCTGCGCTGATCTCAGAGGCCGCGTACGTCGCGGTCTTCGATCGGCCGGCTCTGGCGCAAGCGCCGGCCACCGAGCACCACCCAGTCAATCAGACGGAACACGCATTCAATCCCGAACGACAGCAACAGCGCGCCGCTCATGCCCCAGATCATTGCTTCCGGGGTCAGCAGGATCTGGTAGCTGTAGCCATTCCAGGTTTCCTTGCGAATGTCCGGGTCGGCGGCCAGCACCACTTGCAGGAAGCGGATGTACCACGGGCCTTGCATCGCCTGGAACTGCTTGTCCAGCGCAATCTGGCGGCTGAGCAAGGTGCTCAGGCTGTCGGCATCGCTACGAAACACCGGGTCTTCGCTGGCGCGGTAATGCGCCACCAGCGCCTGCATATCGCCCTTGAAAAACTGCTCGGCGGTGCCCTGAAAACCGCGCAGGCCGGTCTGCGCCTCGATCAGGTGCGCCTCCACGCGTTTCGCGTAATCGTTGATGAAGCCTGGCACCTGGATACCGATCAACAGGCCCGCCGCAAACAACACCAGCCGTACATAACTGAGCAACATGGGGTGCAATCCTTATTCGGTCTTGCCCTGACTGACGCATTCGCCGCGTCGCCACAGGCTCCATTGGCCCGGTTCGTAGCGGGTCCAGGTTTCGTTTTCGGTCAAAGGCTCGGTGGCGATCACCGTGACCACGTCGTTGGGCGTGGTTTCCGCCTGGAAATCGACGATCACGTCGACATCTTTCAGACGCGCCGGGCCGAACGGGGCGCGGCGAGTGATCTGTGCGAGTTTGGTCGAGCAATAGCAGAACAGCCAGTCGCCATCGCTGAGCAGGCAGTTGAACACGCCTTTGCTGCGGTATTCGGCGCACGCGGCGACCAGATCCGGCAGCAGCTCTTCTATATCGACCGGTTCCGGGAATGCTGCACGCACGCGGTTGAGCAAATCGCAGAAAGCCGCCTCGCTGTCGGTATCGCCGACCGGGCGATAGAAGCTTTTGATCGGGGTGAAATCGGCGAGCTGGCCGTTGTGCGCAAAGCACCAGTTGCGTCCCCACAGTTCGCGGACGAACGGGTGGGTGTTGGACAAGCAGACCTTGCCGACGTTGGCCTGGCGGATGTGGCCGATGACCACTTCGCTTTTGATCGGATAACGTTGCACCAGATTGGCGACTTCCGACTCGCAACTCGCCGCCGGGTCCTGAAACAGACGCAAGCCACGGCCTTCATAAAAGGCGATGCCCCAACCGTCGCGGTGCGGCCCGGTGCGACCGCCACGCTGCATCAGGCCGGTAAAGCTGAACACGATATCGGTCGGCACGTTGGCACTCATGCCCAGTAATTCACACATGTGCGGACTCTCGGGTTACAGGCGCGGCTCGACCCGCATGCGCTGCGGATTGTTTGGCAGAGGGGGACGGCCATAGCGGTCATCGCCGGCGCCGCCAAACGGCTGATCGTCGTCGCGGTCATCAGCGCGAGCGGCGGCCTTGGCGGCTTCTGCCTGTTCACGACGCGCACGGGAAGCACGCTCGATCGGGAAGCGGATCGCCACGAAAATCAGATAGATGCCAAAGGCGATCATGCCGTACATGAACAGATCGGAGACTGCACGCCAGGCGTTGTTGCCGACCTTGAAGGCCAGATCCAGCGCAGTAATGGCGATGGACGGCGCAACTTTGGCTTTCACCGGATCAATGATGGTCGGGCTGAACAACAACACGGCCATCAAGACGCGCAGCGGTTCGCGCAACCAGCGCCACATCCAGGTGGTCAGGCGCATCCATACCAACAGGCAGCCCACAGCAGCAAAGGCGTAGAGGCCCCAGGCGATCAGATAGTCGTTCTCGGTCATGGTGTCCATGGCAAGGCAGGCAAAGAGGCGCTTATAGTAACGACTTTTCGCCCGTCAGGCTTGTCCCAATAGACATGCGACCTGTAGGAGTGAGCCTGCTCGCGATGACGGACAGCCTGACAACATTGATGTTGAATGTGCCGGCCTTATCGCGAGCAGGCTCACTCCTATAGGGTCTGCGGCGGTTTCAAACGCTGCGAAAACCCTTATTCCGTACATTGTCCGAGAGCCTTTCATGTCCGAATCCGCCAACGCCATCAGTGCCCCGATCGCCCACAAGGCGCCCGGTGCCGACCCGTATGCCTGGCTGCAGGAGCGCGACACCGACGCGGTGCTCGATTACCTCAAAGCCGAAAACGCCTACCAGGAAGCGCAAACCGCCGATCAAGCCGAATTGCGTGAAAGCCTGTTCGAAGAGATCAAGGGCCGGATTCTGGAAACCGACCTGTCCCTACCCTCGCCTTGGGGTCCGTACCTGTATTACACGCGCACCACGGCGGGCGACGAGTACGCCCGGCACTACCGCTGCCCACGCCCGGCGGACGACAGTCTGACCCTCGATGAAAGTCGCGAACAACTGCTGCTCGACCCGAATGTACTGGCCAACGGTGGTTTTTTCTCGCTGGGCGCGTTCAGCATCAGCCCGGATCACCAGCGTCTGGCCTACAGCGTCGACGCTTCGGGCGATGAGATTTACACGTTGTTTGTCAAGGAACTGGCCAACGACAAAGTCAGCGAACTGGAATTCGAAGACTGCGACGGCAGCATGACCTGGGCTAATGACAGCCTGACCCTGTTTTTCGGCGTACTCGACGACACCCATCGTCCACACAAGCTGTTCCGTTACCGCCTCGACGGCACCGCTGCCGAAGAAGTTTTCCACGAGCCGGACGGGCGTTTCTTCCTGCACTGCTACCGTTCCAGTTCCGAGCAGCAACTGCTGTTGTCGCTGGGCAGCAAGACCACCAGCGAAGTCTGGGCGCTGGACGCCCACCAGCCGCACCTGCCGTTCACTTGCCTGGCGCCGCGGGTCGAGGATCATGAATATGATGTCGATCACGGCCTGCTCGATGGCGTGTGGACGTGGTTTATCCGCACCAACCGTGACGGCATCAACTATGCCTTGTATCAGGCACCGGACACCGGCACCGCGCCGACCGAAGCCGACTGGCAGAACCTGATCCCCCACAGCGATACGGTGATGCTCGATGGCGTCAGTCTGAACACCGAGGCGATGACCCTGAGCTTGCGCGAGGGCGGACTGCCGATTATCGAAGTTCACCCACACGGTCTGGCGCCGTATCGCGTGCAATTGCCGGACGCGGCCTACAGTCTCTATGTGCAAAACAGCCTGGAGTTCGAGAGCGACCGCATTCGCCTGCGCTACGAGGCGTTGAACCGTCCGGCGCAAGTTCGCCAACTGATCCTCGCCAGCGGCGAACAAGCGGTGTTGAAAGAAACCCCGGTGCTCGGCCCGTTCGACGCCGATGCCTACGTCAGCCAGCGCTTGTGGGCGACTGCGCCGGACGGTACGCAAGTGCCGATCAGCCTGGTGATGAAGCGCGAAATGGTTGGCAAAGCCGTGCCGCTGTATCTCTACGGTTACGGCGCTTACGGTTCGAGCCTTGATCCGTGGTTCTCCCACGCCCGCCTGAGCCTTCTGGATCGTGGCATGGCCTTCGCCATTGCGCATGTGCGTGGCGGCGGTGAGCTGGGCGAAGCCTGGTATCGCGCCGGCAAGCAGGAACACAAGCACAACACCTTCAGCGACTTCATTGCCTGCGCCGAATTTCTGGTCCTCAACGGCATTACCACGGCCGATAAACTGGCGATCAGCGGCGGCAGCGCCGGTGGTCTGCTGATTGGTGCGGTGTTGAACCAGCGGCCGGATCTGTTCGGCGTTGCGATTGCTGAAGTGCCGTTCGTCGACGTGCTCAACACCATGCTCGATCCCGATCTGCCGCTGACCGTCACCGAGTACGACGAGTGGGGCAATCCCGAAGAGCCGGAGGTTTACGAGCGGATCAAGGCTTATGCACCGTACGAAAACGTCAGCCCACAGAATTATCCAGCGATGCTGGTGATCGCCGGTTACAACGACAGCCGCGTGCAGTACTGGGAAGCGGCCAAGTGGGTGGCGAAACTGCGCGCATCCAAAACCGACGACAACGTGCTGCTGCTCAAGACTGAATTGGGCGCCGGACATGGCGGGATGAGCGGGCGTTATCAGGGATTACGTGACGTAGCGCTCGAATACGCATTTGTTTTCAAGGTTTTGGGTCTGGCCTGAGGAACTCCGTTGGTCACTTGGGTCTTAATTGCAGACCCAAGAGGCCGATACCCCACACATCCCTGTAGGAGCTGCCGAAGGCTGCGATCTTTTGATTTGGATTTTTTCAAAGGCAAGATCAAAAGATCGCAGCCTTCGGCAGCTCCTACATGGGGACCGTGTGAAGCCTGAAACAGTGAAAACAAAAAGACCGTGACGACATGTCAGAACCAACCTTCCTGAACAACGAAATCCGCGACTGGCTGATGGACTGCGGCCTGTTCGATCAATTGCAGTTGGCCGACTTTGCGGCCGCTTCCGGCTACTTCAGCATCAGTACCGTGGCTGAAGGCGAAGCGATTTTCCGCGAGGGCGATGCCGGCAGTTTCATGTGCATCCTCCACACCGGCCAGGTGGCCGTGCAGAAAACCGGGCCCGATGGCCAGGTCATCACCATGGCTACCCTGCGCAGTGGTCGGGCGTTCGGCGAGATGGCCGTGCTCGATGGCGAACGGCGCTCGGCAACGTGCGTGGCGGCGACGAACTGTCAGCTATTGAACCTCGGCAAAGACTCGCTGGAAAAAATGCTCAACGACGCGCCGAAGATCGCCGCGAAAATCATCCGCGCCCTCGCCGTCTCTCTGTCGAAACGCCTGCGCATGGCCGACGGCCAACTGGCGGCGCAACAGGTTTAACCGCCGGGGGATTTCGCCTTGGTGCCACTCGGCTCGATGCCCGGCACCGATTGATCCTTGCTCGGCGGACTGGGCATTTCAATCGGCACCAGCGGCGGGCTGCCACTGCCAGCGCCAGACTTGGGAATATTGATCGGCGTGATCTGCGGATACGGTGTCGGTGT
Source organism: Pseudomonas sp. B21-041 (assembly GCF_024748675.1). NCBI lineage: Bacteria > Pseudomonadati > Pseudomonadota > Gammaproteobacteria > Pseudomonadales > Pseudomonadaceae > Pseudomonas > Pseudomonas sp. B21-041. The sequence continues at coordinate 1,605,303 of NZ_CP087175.1, read as the reverse complement.
AGCGGTGCCGGGCGAGCCGGGTTGCGGCGCCGGGCTGACTGGAACGACCTGCTGCGCCTGCACTGCAGTAATCGAGAGCGCGGCCAGGGCAATGACCGTTAGAATGGTGCGCTTCATCAAGGGCTCCGTTTGGCCTTAGTCTGCGCTCAGGCTACTCCCAACGGGCCTGCTTGCCTTCCCCCTTGTAGAGATTTCCATGAAACGTTTCGTTCTGCTCGACACCACCCCGATCCCTGAAAGCGGCGGTGCCCTGTGCCTGTTCGAGTATGGCGAGGATTTTGTCATCAAGATCCAGGGCGGCGACGGCGGACAATTGATGAACACGCGCATGCACGGTTCCGAAGATGCGCTGGCCGAAATTCCGTGCCGCAAGGTCGCTGGCCGGGCGAATTCGCGGGTGCTGATCGGCGGTCTGGGCATGGGGTTCACCCTCGCCTCCGCGCTCAAGCATCTGGGCAAGACTGCCGAAGTGGTGGTCGCTGAACTGGTGCCCGGCGTGGTCGAATGGAACCGTGGCCCGCTCGGCGAAAAGTCCGGACGTCCGTTGCTCGATCCGCGCACGGTGATCCGTCAGGACGACGTAGCCAAGGTGCTGCAAAGTGAGCCGAACGGTTTCGACGCGATTATGCTCGACGTCGACAACGGCCCCGAAGGCCTGACGCAGAAGGCCAACAGCTGGCTGTACTCCGCCGCTGGTCTGAATGCGTGCGCCAAAGCATTGCGACCGAAAGGTGTGCTGGCGGTGTGGTCGGCCAGCGCCGATCGGCTGTTTTCCGACAAATTGAAGAAGGCCGGTTTCAAGGCCGAAGAAGTCCAGGTTTTCGCCCACGGCAACAAGGGCACGCGCCACACGATCTGGATTGCCGAGAAGCTCAAGGGCTGAGCTAAACTCTGCGCATAACCGTCATTAGTCTTTTACAAAGGTGAACCCATGAGTTCGTCCACTCCAACCAATACGTCGAAGCTGGATCGCATCCTCGCCGACAACCAGCGCGACAAGGAAATGGGCTACCGCGACAAGGCCCTGAAGATGTACCCGCACGTCTGCGGCCGCTGCACCCGTGAGTTTTCCGGCAAGCGCCTGAGCGAACTGACCGTGCACCACCGCGACCACAACCACGACAACAACCCGCAGGACGGCTCGAACTGGGAATTGTTGTGCCTGTATTGCCACGACAACGAACACTCGCGCTATACCGATCAGCAGTATTTCAGCGAAGGCTCGCTGAGCACGCCGAAGATCGCCAAGGCAACGCATAACCCGTTTGCCGCGCTGGCCGGGCTGATGAAGAAAGAAGAATAAGCCAGTCATGATCGTTCCCACGCTCTGCGTGGGAATGCAGCCCGGGACGCTCCGCGTCCCTTGCAAAGCCGAACGCAGAGCGTCCGAAGAGACGTTCCCACGCAGAGCGTGGGAACGAGCGGTGCCGCCCTCTCCCAATCCCCGTATAATCGCGCTCTTTTTCCCGAAGGCACCCCGCTCGTGGCAGACAAACGGTACAGCTGCATTGGTTTGTATAACCCCAAATCACCGGAAAACGTCGGTTCGGTGATGCGCGCCGCAGGCTGCTATGGCGTGGCCTCGGTGTTCTACACCGGCAAACGTTATGAACGCGCCGCCGACTTCGTCACTGACACCAAGCGCGTGCACTACGACATTCCGCTGATCGGCATCGATGACCTGAAAAAGATCCTCCCGCTCAACTGCGTGCCCGTCGCCGTGGAACTGGTCGAAGGCGCCCGCCCGCTGCCGGAATACACCCACCCGGATCGCGCCCTTTATATCTTCGGCCCCGAAGACGGTTCGCTGGACAAAGAGATCCGCGACTGGTGCGAAGACGTCGTGTACATCCCGACCACCGGCTGCATGAACCTCGCCGCCACGGTCAACGTCGTGCTCTACGACCGCATGGCCAAGGGCTTGAACACCCGCTCCGGACCAAAATTCCGCTAAAGCGTCGCACATCCGATGGAACGAGCTGACCGCTCCGGCAGTCAGCTTGTTTATCCATTACTCATTGCCTGGAGAAAGATCATGACCGAGCTCAAACGTGTCGAACGTATCGAATCCACCCCGTTCCAGAGCCGTTCCGAGCAGAACGTCGAAGGCTGGGAGCGCATCGGCTCACTCGCGGGCGGCGTGATCATGGTCGGTAAAGGCCTGCGCCGTGGCGGCGTGTTCGGGTTGATTCAGGTGGCGATTGGCGGCGTGGCCATGGCGCGCGGGATTACCGGGCACAGTTCGGTGAAAAGCCTGTTTGAGAAAAGTCGTCAGGACATGAACAACGTGCGGGCGAAGATCGAGCGCGCCGGAGAAGAACTGAGCAAGCTGAAAGCCAATGCCGAGGCGGCGACCAGCACCGCCACCGTGACCGGCAATGATTCGGTTAAATCGCCGAAAGCCGGGGTTTGATCCGAGAATTGCGGTGGGGCTGACGGCCTCATCGCTGGCAAGCCAGCTCCCACAGGTTCTGTGGAGACCACAGAATTTTTGCCCAGCCCAAAATCGGCTTATGGGTTGTGCACTGATTTTGTGCCCATCCCAAAGCACTGTGGGAGCTGGCTTGCCAGCGATAGCGGTATTACTGCAGTAATGCGGTATCGAGGACCTTGGAGGACTCGTCGAGCACGCTCTCGGCCAGTTGCACAAACTCTTTGGTACTCACCGTCCCCAGATGCATCGCCCCACGCAACACGTCATCCAGCGAACGCTTGTTGCGCGTCTTCAAGCGAATTTCGCGATCCAGTTCCTGCAACAGCAACACCGCTTTCGCCACCTGCGCCGGGCTGATCTGCTCGCCGCGCAACGTGGTGACTTTCTGGCCGTCCCTGGCCAGTTTCGTCTGTAGTGCCTGATAACGCTCATCGCTCATGCCGCCGGCACGGCGCACCAGTTCAATGGCGTAATACTCGGCAAAACCCTCGCTGATCCAGTCGCTGCGCTGCTCGTCGTTAATCCGCCCGAACACCTGCGCCAGCTCGCGCACCAGCGCACTGCTGCCGCTTTCGCTGACCAGCGGCAATCGCGTGTTCACGTAGATGGATTCATGTGCGCCGAGGCTGCCGCGCCACATCGGGTCATTGGCACCGACGATCAACAGTTTCGCCGGATGGCGTGGATAAACCGCCTGCACCTGCGGCCAGACGAACGTAAGCAGGGTCAGCACGTCCATCCGGCGCATGCCCTGCCCTTGCGGCGAGGCCACGGTGACTTCGGTTTCGCCCAGGCGCGTACGGCGGCTGCCGAGATGGCCGGCGAGCATCCAGCCAGTCGGACGATCAAACAGGCGTGACGGGTTGTCGATGCGGAATTTGTTCTTGCCGATGCGCGGCCAAGCGGTTTCGATACTTTTCCAGCCATCGGGCAATTCGAATTGCAGACGCGCGATCAGTTCGGTGCCGTCCTGCTGATCGAGTTTGGCTGGCGGCACCAGTTCATCGCCACGCATCAACGCCCAGTTCGGGGTCATGCGGGTGTCGAAACTGCCGTTCTTGCGCCCGTGGCTGATGCGCACGCGGTAAGTCAGGCTGGCCTTGTCACTGGTCGGGCGCCAGACGCCCCGGGCGTTTTTGCCCGGGGTCAGCAGCCAATGGCCGTCAGCCTTGAAATCGCTGTAATGGCTACCGTCGCCAAGGTCGAAATCGAGACTGCGCACCGCCTCGCCTTTGCCCAGGGTCAGGCGCACCTCGGCCTGATCGCTTTGCGGCAACAGGCGCACGTGATAATCCAGATCGACTTTCTTCGCCGCCCACACCGGGGCGCTCAGCGCCAGCAGCGCAATCATCAACGCTCGCTGCAATCCGACAGCCATACGCACTCCTTGGTAAAGCTTGAATCAGCAGGTATCAGCCCGCGCGGAAAATCAGGTGATCTTCCCAGTCATCCTCCGGCACGCTGCCTTCGGCGAGCATGCGCCCGGACTGGGAAATCCGCTCGTGGTGCACCGCATCGCGATCGCCGCAGACCAGGTGATGCCACAACGGCAGATCCTTGCCTTCGCTGACCAGCCGATAACCGCAGGTCGGCGGCAGCCACTTGAACTCTTCGGCCTGCCCCGGGGTGAGCTGGATGCAGTCCGGGACAAACTTGATGCGGTTCGGATAATCGCTGCACTGGCAGGTTTTCAGGTCCAGCAGTTTGCAGGCGATGCGCGTGTAATAAACGCTGTTGTCTTCCTCATCCTCAAGCTTTTGCAGGCAGCACAGACCACAGCCGTCGCACAGCGATTCCCATTCCTGGTGATCGAGTTGATCGAGGGTTTTGCGTTTCCAGAACGGTTCGACTTTGGCGGCCATGGCTCAAGCATCAACATCAGGTGGTGAAAAGGCCGCCAGTCTAGTGCCCAAGGCCTTGCGGGCCAAGCGTCGGCGACTGCCGGTTGCGCGGGGCTTGTCAGTTTTTGTGGCGGCGCGTAGCTTTGCCAGTCGCAAGGAGCCTTGCCCGCAAGCCATTAACGCGCGACCGCGTTGCATTGTGGTGAACCCTCAGGCTCGGAAAACCCCATCGTTCAGCGCAACTGATCCCGCCGGGTTTTCATTCAAATCCCTGACTCAACCGTAGCAAGGAATCTCTCGATGAGTGCCAACCCTCGCGTTGCCGATTACGCCATTCACCCGCAATTCACCGACCGCTGGTCGCCGCGCGCCTTCACCGGCGAAGCGATCCCGGAAGAAACCCTGCTGAGTTTCTTCGAAGCCGCACGCTGGGCGCCCTCGGCGTACAACTCGCAGCCTTGGCGTTTCCTCTATGCGCGTCGCGATACGCCAAACTGGGAGCGTTATCTGGGTCTGCTCAACGAATTCAACCGTAGCTGGGCGCAGCATGCCTCGGCGCTGGTAATCGTGATTTCGAAAACCACCTTCACTGCACCAGGCGCCACTGAAGAAACCCCGGCGCTGTGGCATACCTTCGACACCGGCTCGGCGTGGGGCCATCTGGCGCTACAAGCAAGCATCAGTGGCTGGCACACCCACGGCATGGCCGGGTTCGATCAGGAACTGACGCGCAAAGAGCTGAACATTCCTGAAGGTTATGCGCTGCATGCGGCCGTTGCCGTTGGCAAACTCGGTGACAAGGCAACGTTGGCTGAATACCTGCAGGCTCGCGAAGAGCCGAGCCCGCGCCGTCCGCTGAGCGAACTGGCGGCTGAAGGCGACTTCACCCTCTAAGCCACACCGCAAATGATCGTTCCCACGCTCCGCGTGGGAATGACTCAAGGGACGCTCCGCGTTCCAATGGGACGCAGAGCGTCCCCGGCTGCATTCCCACGCGGAGCGTGGGAACGATCTGAAGCAAGGAGATCAATATCCGCGGTTGAAATCCACTTCCCCGCGCAACGCTTCACCCGCCTGATACGCCTTCAGGTTCTCGACAAACAGCTGCACCATCAACGCCGGTGACGTCGGCGCCGAACTGTGCCCGGTCAGCAGCAAGCCCCAAGCGGTCCAGAATGGATGGCGTTGCGGCAGTGGTTCCTGACGGCAAACGTCGATCACCGCCCCCGCCAGATGGCCTTCCTTCAACGCGTCCACCAGATCGGCATCGACCACCGCGACACCGCGCCCGGCGTTGATGAACAACCCGGTTGGCTTGAATTGCTTGAACAGCGCCGCGTCGTAGATATCGTGGGTGTGTTCGGTGTTCGGCAGCAGATTGACCACGTAATCCACTTCACCCACCAGTCGCGGCAGATCCGCCATCGAACCGACCTCGACAAACGGCGCCTGCTCACGGGCGCTGCTGGCAATCCCGTACAGCTCAATGCCGAAGGGCAGCAGGAACTGCGCGACACTCTGGCCGATATCCCCGGTGCCGACGATCAGCACTTTGCGCCCGACCAGGCTCTGGCCGCTGCGGTTGTCCCATTTACGCTCGACCTGGCTGACCAGTCGCGCCAGCACTTCGCGCTCATGGCCAAGGATGTAGGTCAGCACATACTCGGCCATCACCTGACCGAAAATCCCCACTGCACGGGTCAAACGGTAATCGCGGCGCAAGCCGTCAGCGAGCAATGGTGTGATACCGGCCCAGGTCGATTGCAGCCATTGTGGCTGGTGCCCCTGGCGCAACAGAGTCGCGAGCAAATCCGGTTGGCCCAGCCACACCGGGCAATCGGCGGCCTGCCGGGCCAGCTCGGCGGAGTCGCCGCTGGTCAGTATTTCAAGCTCGGGCGCTGCCTGACGCAGCAGCCGGGCGTATATCGCGTGGTCGTGTTCAGCAATCAGAACGCGCATCTTCAAACCTTTCGCAAACCGTGCAGATGGCCGCCGGATTAAGCCGGCCATCGCGGTAAAAACAGTTCCAGGGTAAACCGAGACTCAGAACAGAGCCGCGCAGATCAGACCGGGTCGTTGCGTCGCAGCAACTCTTCGGGCAAGTGCTCGATGTACTCGTCCTCGGCCGGCGGCATTTGCAGGTGGTAGCCCTGCTTGTCGAGGTTTTCCAGGACCACGACGATGTCCTCGCTGGCCAGTTTGCGCTCAGGCGTCAACACCAGACTGAAGGCAAATATGGCTTTGCCGAAAGCCGCCATCAGGGCCTCGGGCACGCGTTCCAGCTCATCGCTCTTGAGCACATAGAGATACATGCCCTTGCGCTTCGAGCTTTGGTAAATAGAGCAAATACGTTTCAAGGCTGTTCTCCGGCGGTGGCCAGGCTGTCGAGCAGCTTCTGGCCCATGAGTTCGCGGCGCCAGCCACGCAACGACTCAGGCAATTGGTAAGGACCCTCGGGGTAGCCACTTTTGACCAGGGCTTCGAGGGTTTTCTTGCGCAGCATCAGTTCCGGGGCAATGCCCAGACGCTCGGCCTCAGCCTGGCCCAATGCGCGCAATTGTTTGATCAACGCGGCGGCTTCGATCGGCAAGGGCTCCGCTACGGCGGGCGGCCATTGATCAGGCCCCACACTGCCAGAGCGCTTGATCAGATCAAGCAGAAATTGGCCGTCCTGACGCACGGTACGCGGGTGCATGTCTTCGATTTTGCCCAGCGCCGCGAGGTTGTCCGGTTGCGTGCGGGCCAGTGGCCACAGCGAATGCTCGCGGACGATGCGGTTGCGCGGCAGATCGCGGGCGCGGGCTTCCTTTTCCCGCCAGGCGCACAGTTCACGCAGAACCGCCAGTTGCGCACGGGAGAGTTTCCACGCCAGTTTGGCCTCGCGATAGACCTCGTACGGGTCGGTTTCACGGCGCAGGTTGGCGACCAGTTCAGCGCCGTCCTCCAGCACCCAGGCGAATTTGTCGTCAGACAGTTTCGGCCGCAGCTGTACGAAAACCTCCGCCAGATGCACGGCATCTTCGGCGGCGTAGCTGATTTGCGTCTCGGACAGCGGACGCTGCAACCAGTCGGAACGGGTCTCGCCCTTTGGCAGTTCAATGCCGAGCACTTCTTGCACCAGTCGCGAATAGCCCATCGAGAAACCGAGGTTCAGGTAAGCGGCGGCCAGTTGCGTGTCGAACATCGGGGCCGGCAGGCTGCCGGTCAGGCGCAACAGCACTTCGAGGTCTTCGCTGCAGGCGTGCAGGACTTTGAGTACCGCCGGGTTCTCCAGCAACGCAGCCAGCGGTTGCCAGGCATTGATGGTCAGCGGATCGATCAGGTAGGCGCGTTTGCCGTCGCCCACCTGCAACAGGCCGGCAATCGGGTAGAAGGTGTCGACCCGCATGAATTCGGTGTCGAGGGCAACGAACGGCAGCTGCTGCCACTCGGCGCAAAACTGCGCGAGGCTTTCGTTGTCGCGAATCCAGTGAATATCGATGGCCACACGGCTCTCCCTTGAAGAATGGCGCGCAGTATATATCGCCACTGGCGATTTACGCGCCTGTGAAGGGCAAGAGCTGTAACGAAATGTCCTTCCAGAGAGCAAGAATAGTCTGACAAAAGAAGCAGAAAGCCCCGTCGTATCAGAACGACGGAGCCGATTGGCCTCAGTCCTTGGCGAGTACGCCGTCGATCACCGCACCTCGGCAACCGGCAAACATGTCCAGACCCGGCTGATAGACCTTGCTCCTGACCTCGAGCAGGCCAAGCATCGAGTGGAACAGGTTGTCCTGGCTCAGCGGTTTGTCACGGCTCATTTGCAAGCAATGCGTGTCGACCGAATAGGCCTTCTGATAGTTATCGGAGAACCACGCCAGCATCGCTACATGCTTTTGTTGCTCTGGCGCCAACATGTAAGGCGTACCGTGCAGGAACAAGTTGTACTCGCCCAGCGACTCACCGTGGTCCGACAGGTACAACATCGCGGTATCGACTTTGTCCTGATTGCTGCGCAATACATCGATCAGGCTCGACAACACATGGTCGGTATACACCAACGTGTTGTCGTAACCGTTGACGATACTTTCGCGGCTGCAATTGTTCAGCGCGTTACTTTCACACACCGGGGTGAAGTGCTCGTATTCCTTGGGATAACGCTTGAAGTATTCCGGGCCGTGACTGCCCATCTGGTGCAAAACCAGCACGGTGTCCTTGTCCAGATGGTCGATAAAACTTTGCAGACCTTGCAGGAGGATTTCGTCGCGGCACTCGCTGTTGGCACACAGCGCCGGGTCTTTCAGGTTGCTGACATCTTGCAGGGTGACCCGGTCGCAAGTGCCTTTGCAACCGGACTGGTTGTCACGCCAGATCACATCGATACCGGCACGTTTGAGCACATCGAGCAGGCCTTCCTCATTCTTCGCCTTGCTGGCGTCATAATCCTTGCGGCCCATGTTGGAGAACATGCACGGCACCGAAACAGCCGTTTCCGTTCCGCAGGAATGCACGTCAGTGAAGGCGATCAGCCCGGCTTCCTTATCGAGTGTCGGCGTGGTGTCACGGTCATAGCCGAGGATGCCGAAGTTCTCCGCCCGGGCACTTTCACCCACCACCAGCACGGTCAGGGATTTACGCGGTTGAAGCTTCACATCCGGATTGCGCTCGGCGTCCTCGCCGATCTTGATGAATGGCTGCCGCGCCGAGACTACTTGCTCACGTAGATAACCCGCCGAAGCACCGATGTAATTACTGGGCACCAGCATCAGGCGAATTTCGTGGTGATTGCGAAACAGCGATGACAAGCCCTGATAGTTGGCCAGCGCCACCCCACCAATCACCGCCACAGAAGCAACACCGACAATAACTTTGCTGATTAACTCACGATGCCAACGACGATAGTTGACTGGAACTTTCCACAACAACCAGGACGGTAATACACCGAGCAGTAGAATATAAGCAAACAACTTCAACGAGAGCAGATCACGCACTTCCGTTGCATTGGTTTCGGCAAAGTTGCGCAACATGCCGGCATCGATCATGACGCCATATTGACTCATGAAGTAAGCCACGCCGGCGCTGATCAGAAATATCACGGTCAACAGCGGCTTGAGCAGCGGACGGAAGGCGAGGACCGTCAGCACGATATTGAATGCCGCGAGAATCATCACCCCGAACGCCACACGCATGGCGATGCCCTTACCATCGGCGGCGGTGATCTCGAACAGGTGTTGCCAGAGGACAAAATTGCAGCCGATTAAAAGAAAGGCACTGGCAATTAACGTCACCCATTCCGGGCGCACGGCTTTTAACTTCAACATAGAAAGGGCGATTCCTGAAAAGAAGAGCCTCGTTCCATGAAAGAAATTTCAATTGTGAAAATTTCATTAACTAAGGCACGAGAAACTTTAAGCAGGCAACCATCAATTTTTTGTGAAAAAGACGCCAACGATTAGTTGGCTGTTGGCCATGCGATGAAAGTGTGAAGTATTTGAGAATGGTTCAGGTTTTATTCAGAAAAACAGCACGGCTGTCCATTGTGGGAGCGGGGATATCGACTTTTTAAATACTGCTGTGGATTTTCTGGTTTGCCCGAACCAGACCGCTCCGCGCTTAATCATCTGCCCCGCCCAAAGGTCTGATGATGGAAAACGTCCGCGCTACCGCTCGCCCCGCTGCCTGGTTGATGCTCGCCATCATTCTCGTAGCCCTCAATCTGCGTCCGTCGATGGCGGCAATCGGCCCATTACTGTCAGCCATTCGCGCTGACATCCCGCTGAACTTCAGCGTCGCGTCGCTGCTGACCATGCTGCCGGTGATGGCAATGGGGCTGGCGATGTTTTTCGGCATTGGCATCGGTCAGCGGCTGGGCGAGCAACGGACGGTTTTCCTGTCACTGCTGATCATTGGCCTGGCGACGCTGTCGCGGCTGTTCATCGAATCGGCCGCCGAAATGATCGTCAGCGCGGTGCTGGCCGGCCTCGGGATTGCACTGATTCAGGCATTGATGCCGACGCTGATCAAATCGCGCTTCGCCGACAATGTCGCGCTGTGCATGGGTCTGTATGTCACGTCGATCATGGGTGGAGCGGCCATTGCGGCCTCGTTCGCACCGCTGGTGATGCTGCAAACCGGGAGCTGGCGCGGCGGTTTGGCGATCTGGGCGATCCTGGCATTCATCGCGCTGCTGTTCTGGTGGTCGCAACGCAACCAGCTGTCCTCCACCGTAACGGCGACAGCCGGCAAGGATTCGTTCTTCAAGTATTCCCGTGCCTGGTTGCTGGCCCTCTTCTTTGGTCTGGGGACAGCGTCCTATACCTGCGTGCTGGCCTGGCTCGCGCCGTACTACGTGGAAAACGGCTGGAGCGAACAGAACGCCGGATTGCTGTTGGGTTTGCTGACGGCCATGGAGGTGATTTCCGGTCTAGTGGTTCCGGCTATCGCCAATCGCAGCCGGGATCGGCGTGTGATTCTGATGACACTACTGGCACTGATCATCGGCGGATTTTGCGGCCTGATCCTCAGCCCGCAACAATTCAGCCTGCTATGGCCATGCCTGTTGGGGCTGGGCATTGGCGGGTTGTTCCCGATGAGCCTGATTGTCTCGCTTGATCACCTCGACAACCCGCAACGTGCCGGTGGCCTGACTGCATTTGTGCAAGGCATTGGCTATCTGATTGCTGGTCTCTCGCCGCTGATGGCTGGAATGATCCGCGATCAACTGGGCAGCTTCGAGTGGGCGTGGTGGTCGTTGACAGCGGTAATGGTGGTGATGCTGTTGATGGTGTGGCGCTTCGATCCCCGGCATTACGCGAGGCACTTTTCCTGATCGGGCTAAGGCCTCTGGCCATCTTTCTGCGGTTTGCCCCGTGACGTCGTGTTACTAAAACTTTCTGTCCCACAACTGACTGTGAAACGTCCTACAGGGCTTTGTCCTGGCACCATCGTTCCGTTAGGATCATTCGCACACGTTTGCGCGGATTCAGCGCAAGGAGCACAGCGAGACGGAACGGATGCTGAACAGTAACTTGCTTAGAAAGCTCGACATGCAGGATCTCATGGTGTTCATCGCTGTTTATGAGCAGAGCAGCGTCACTGATGTGTCAGAAACCCTGTTCGTCAGCCAGTCCACGGTCAGTTATTGTTTGAAAAAACTGCGCACCAGTTTCGAAGACGAACTGTTTATCAACACCCGCACCGGCATGCGTCCGACCTACAAGGCCAGCACCATGTATGGCCATGTGCAGAAAATCCTCGAAAGCATCAACCTGTGCCACGCCGGTGCCCCCACGTTCGACCCGACCCGACAAGCCGTCACCTTTAATATCTGCGCCCCGGAATACTTCGAGCAACTGATCCTGCCGCGTCTGTTGAAGCGTTTCGACTTCGACGATTTGCCGGTGATGGTCAACATGCACAAGTTCGAGACCGATGTCCCGGCGGATGAGCTGCGCGACGGCAGCCTCGATCTTGTCATCAGCTTCGGCCCCAACTTCCACCGTCATCACGCTGACCTGAAATCACAAATGCTGCTGGAGGACGATCTGGTCTGCGTCTTCGACAAACGCGCCACGCCACTGGAGCCGCGCCTGAGCCTGCAGGCTTTTACCGAACGCCGGCACGTGTTCCCGACGCCATGGACGTCGACTACCAACATGGTCGATGGCTGGCTGGCGCGGCAGGCGCAGAAGCGTCAGATCGTCGCGCGCTCGAACAGCTACAGCGCGGCATTGAAAATGATCACGGGGACCGACTTCATCCTCACCCTGCCCCGCCGTATCCAGCGTTTACTGACCAACGAGGCGGTGTTCAATCACTGCGAGGCGCCAAATGGCTTGCCGGGCTTTACCCTGGACATGCAATGGAGCCAGAGCGTTGATCAGGACAGCGCCAATCTGTGGTTGCGCGAGCAGGTGGTCAAGGTGTGCAGCGAACTCGAAGCGGCCTGAGTCCTACACGCCAATAGCGGTTTTGCTGTAGGACTCGCGATCCATGTCGACCAGTTCGACACACAACTGCACCTCGACACCGGCCGGCCATTCGCACAGGTCCTGCAAGACTGCCAACAGGCTTTCTGACAACTGCTTCTTGATCTGCGGCGAACGCCCGCTGAGCAGCGCCAGCTTCACATAGACGAAGGCGCGCTCGGCCATGGCGGTTCCGACCTTGAAGGTCTCGACTTTCACCGCACGGCTCTTGATATCGAACTCCGCCGCGAACTGACCAGAGCCCACCAGGGTGTTGTTGAGCCGCATCAACGCTACATCGGCGTTCAACTGCGGCAGGTTGGCGGTGTATTCCATGTGCAGGTGTGGCATTGCAGGTCCCCAGTCAGTTGGCAGAAAGGTCGTACATATAGCACATGCGGTTCACACTAACCCCTGTAGGAGCTGTCGAGTGAAACGAGGCTGCGATCTTTTGATCTTGAGATTTGAAGATCAAAAGATCGCAGCGTGCCGCAGCTCCTACAGGGGGAGTGTTATAGCTCAGGATGGCGTCAGTGGCCGTTCGCTCATGAACTGCTCCAGCCTTGAGCGCAACCAGCGCTCGGCCGGGTCGCTGTCGACGTGGCTGAGCCAGACCATCGACAAATCCAGCGTCGGTGTTTTAAACGGAAACGGCTCCTTAAACAGCAATCCGGAAGTGGCCATGGCTGCCGCCGTGTAATCCGGCAGACTGGCGATCAGGTCGGTGCCGGCCAGTAGCGCCGGCAACGCGCTGTATTGCGGTACCGACAGCACCACTTGGCGAGTACGACCGAGTTCGGCCAGCCACTCATCGGCAAAACCACTGACGTTGGCCGTGTGCGAAACCAGTACATGGGGGCGCGCGCAATATTCATCCAGCGTCAGCGGTGTATCGCTGGCGTCGGCGCGCAGGATGCTCGGCTGAATGTGCCGCAGCAGTTTGCGCTTGGCATTGGCCGGCAGGCCCCGGGTCTGGCTGATGCCGACCGTGATATCACCCGCTGCGAGCAGATCGGGGATGCGCCAGTAATCGACGTGTTGCACCACGAACACCACGTTCGGCGCTTCCTGGCGCAACGCACGCAACAGCGGCGGCAACAGGCCGAACTCGACGTCATCGGACAGACCGATGCGAAAGGTCATGGTGCTCACGGCCGGATCGAAATCGCGGGTCAGACTCAGCGCGACCGACAATGAGTCAAGCGCGGGCTTGAGATGGCGGAAAATATCTTCGGCACGCGCTGTCGGCTCCATGCGGTGGCCGACACGGATGAACAGCGGATCATTGAGCATGGTGCGCAAGCGATTGAGCGCCGAGCTGATGGTCGGCTGGCCGAGAAACAGCTTCTCGGCCGCCCGGGTCACGTTGCGTTCGAGCATCAAGGTCTCGAACACCACCATCAGGTTGATGTCAGCCTTGCGTAGTTCATTGCGGTTCATCCATTGCCCCCTGCCCCCCGGAATACCGGCAGTGTAGAAAGCGCAGGGCCCCGCCGTCCATCGCCACGCAGCGTCAGTTCACCGTCAGGCGTTTCAAGCCCAGCGCCATGATCCGTGAATCATCATTGATGCCCAATTGTTCCGGGCTGATGGCGTCGGGCAATTGCAGCTCGATCGTCAGGCGATCGTTGTCTGCCAGATGCTGACGGATCGCAGGACTGATCGGGATCTCCAGATGATTATCCTGATGTTGCACCAGCCGCGTGCTCAGTACCTGCTCGCCATTCAAACTGACAATCACTCGCTGCGCCGGGTGTTGCGGCAAAACGAATGCCATGACCTCCAGCGCAATCGAGCGCGCCTCGGGTGACACCCGCAAGTCGACCTGCGCCTGCTGTCCCGCCGACCATGTACCCCAGTTTTCCGGGGTCGACCAACCGCTGGTCAACTGCCGGGCGGAGTAGTTGAAGATCAGCGCCTGACCGGGACGCATCAGTGCCAGCAATGACATTCGGCGTCCTTCATCAGGCACGCTCAGGCACTGCGAGCAACGCTTCCAGCCCGGCGCCAGCACCACCAGACCATCCACTCGGGTCAGCAGATCCGTTTCACTGTTGACGCTTTTGGCGGCATCGGCCAGCACGGAGTCGTCGAGGATGTACAACGAGTCGGCATCGTATTGCCCTGATTCGAGCATGTGCTGCGTTTTCTGCCGAGCCTGATCCAGCGCTGTGGAACTCATGCGTCCCAGATAAACAGCGTCGGTTTTCAGACCATGGGTCGCAGCGAAATCGGCAATCACTTGCCAGCGTTCGGACTGATTCTGTGGCATCAGACTGCGCACCTTCGAGTAATGCGCCGCCGCACTCGCCCAGAATGGATCACGCATCAGCGTTGGCCATTGTGCGGAGGGCGTCATCATTTTGCTGTTGCGCAAGCCCATCCAGCCGTTGCGTGTGTCGACAATCTGTATCGTCAATGCCAGCGCCAACAACGCGACGACGATACGTGGCCGGTAACCGCGCACCAGCAGGAACATCACCATCAGGATGAGCGCGTACAACACGGGCCAGAACATCCGCCCCGACGCGCGAAAAATATTGGCCAGTTTGAGGGCGATTTTCGGCAGCGGATAGCTGAACGTGTGCGCGCCGACACCGATCTGGTTCGATAGCGCAAACAACGATAAACCGATCAACGCCAGCAACAGCCAAGGGCGAACGCGAAGCTCATCCTTCAGCGGCTGGCGATTTCTAAGCAAGGCAATCAGCGCCAACGGCACCAGCAACAGCACACCCAACCCCGGATAATTAAAGCCTTCGTAATCGCCGCTGGCTTTTGGCAGATCCGGCAAGATGAACGACCAGCCCGCTGGATCGAGTGGCGACAACAGGTTCATCCGGTACAACCCGAAACCGCCGGATTGCCCGCCGTCGGCAATGGCAAAGTAACCGGCCTGCCAGCAACACACACTCACCACGGCAAACAGCGAAACGCCTTCAAGCAGCCCCTGACGCCGAGTCAGTTGTTGGCTGAAAGTTTTGCCGAGCAGATCTGCTACCCAGATCAGCGCCACCATCGCCAGCAGGTACGCATGCACCATCGCCGTCACCGCCAGTAACGCGCCCCAGGCCAGGCGTCGTCGAGACAGGTTCGGCAACAACGCCAGGTACAGCGCCGCCAGAATCAGAAAATGCCCGGACAGGGAAAGGTGTCCGCCCATGCGCAGAAACATCGGCGGTGAAACCACCAGCAAACCGGTACCCAGCAAACGAATCAGCGGATTGCCGGTCATCAGCCCCAGCAGTTTCCAGGCGAACCAGGCTTGCAGCACGAAACACGCCAGCAGCCACAGACCGAAATACTGGAAGGTCGCCGGCAACCACGCATTGAACGGTTTGAACAGCAACGCCAGCAGCGGATTGGAGTCGGAAAAGATGATCGAACTGCCCAGCTCCAGACCATAGGAAGGGTTGAGTCCGAGCGGAAAGATCCAGGGTGAATGACGAAAATATTCCCAGCCCAGATAATGCGTCGCCGGATCGCCCTGCTCCAGCCAGGCAATGTTTTGCGGATCCAGCGCTTGCGGTCCGATCACGCAGAAAAATGCCAGAACGCCAAGCAGTAAAGGCAACACGCCCAGCGCCGGATGGTTTGGTGACGCCTTCATCGATAGGTCCAGAAATTGTGCAAGACAAAGGTGAACGCCGGAATCGTCAGCGCCACCGCAACAATGCCCAGCAGATAGTGCAGCCCGGCAACCTGCGCGGCCCAGGCAACGAACATCGCGAGGAAAAAGCCGCCCACGGACACCAGCAGAAAACGCAGCAGCGTTCGTCCGCGCAAGCGGGCAGAAAAACTCCAGGTGGTGTTAATCACGTAGGAAACCACCGTCGCCACGGCAAACGCCACGCCATTGGCCAGCGGCGGTTGCGCAGTAATGAAGTTGATGAACAGCACCGCCACCAGCGCATGCAGCGCAGTGACAAACAGCCCGGTCACGGCAAAGCGCAAACCTCGCTGAATCAATGCTGTTTTTTGCGCCGAGGTCACGGTTTGCGCGCCAGCACGAACACACTCAACCCGGCCAGACGGTTGATGCCCATCAACGGCAGTTCAAGACTGCATAGCGTCTTGAGAACACCGTTCACCAGCGGATGATGACGCTTGAGCTGTGAACGCGGCGTTTGGGCTTGTGCGCCTTGCGGCAGCAAGCGCAACGCCGCAGCGATCGGAAACACCGCACCGAAATAATAGGCACCGCGCTGCACCGTCAAACCGGCATCACGCGCCAAGGTTTCGAACTGCGCCAGGGTGTAGCGGCGCTTGTGCTCGAGAAAGTCATCGTGGCCACTCCACAAGAACTGGAATGCCGGTACCGTCATCAGAAACCTGCTGCCCGATGGCACTTTGTCGACGTACATCTTGAGCAGACCGAGGTCATCATCGACGTGCTCCAGCACGTCCATCAACAACACCAGATCGGCCTCGATGGTTTCGATCCCGCGACGGTAGTGCACCGGTTTACCGGCGGTGGTCGCGCTGGAGTCGGCGGGGTAGCTGATATCCACGCACCATGCTTCGCGTGCATCGGTGTGCGTCAGCAAATGGTGGGAGAAAAATCCCGAGCCGGCACCGACATCGAGGATTCGGCTGATGGGTGCATCTCTCAGCAAACGCCGGGTGGCGGCGGCTTTTGAGCAGTAATACCAGTGCTCGTTGATGGCGTCGCCGAGGATGTCGGTTTCCTTGAGATCCATGTGTCAGTCCTTGGGGTCATAGACGCGACGCACCAGAAAAACCGGCCGGCGTTTGGATTCGATATACGTGCGGCCCAGGTACTCACCGAGCACACCGATGCCGATCAATTGCAGTCCACCGAGAAAGGTCACGGCCACCATCAGCGAGGCATAACCGGGCAGGTCGACACCGTGAATCAGCGTGCGCACGACAATGAACATGGCGAAGGCAAAAGACACCAGCGACACCAATGCGCCGACATACGTCCAGATCCGCAACGGTTCAGTGCTGAAACTGGTGATGCCTTCAAGCGCAAAGTTCCACAGGCGCCAGCCATTGAACTTGCTCTGCCCCGCCACGCGCTCCGGGCGCTCGTAATCGACGTGGGTGGTGCGAAAGCCGACCCAGGCGAACAGGCCTTTCATGAAGCGCCGGGATTCCGGCAGGGTCAGCAAGGCATCGACCACGCAGCGATCCATCAGACGAAAATCGCCGACATTCTCGGGCAAAGGCTGTTCGGCGATCTTGTTGTGCAGGCGGTAGAACCAGTGCGCTGATGTCTGCTTGGCCCAGGTGTCGCTGCGACGGCTGATGCGATGACCGAGCACCACTTCAAAGCCTTCTCGCCAACGCTCGATCATCTGCACAATGACCTCGGGCGGGTCCTGCAGATCAGCGTCGATCGGCACCACGATCTGCCCGGTCGCGATCTGCAAACCGGCGGACAACGCTGCTTCTTTGCCGAAGTTGCGGCTCAAATCGACGATACGCAGACGCGCATCGTCCCGCTGATGTTCAAGCAGGCGCTCAAGCGTGGCATCGGTACTGCCGTCGTTGACGAACACCAGTTCAAGGTCGATCAACGCCTGCGTCTGAAAGACTTGATTGATTCGCCGCAGAAACGTGTCGAG
The DNA here is from genome assembly GCF_024748675.1 of Pseudomonas sp. B21-041. Classification (NCBI taxonomy): domain Bacteria; kingdom Pseudomonadati; phylum Pseudomonadota; class Gammaproteobacteria; order Pseudomonadales; family Pseudomonadaceae; genus Pseudomonas; species Pseudomonas sp. B21-041. The sequence goes on along the minus strand of NZ_CP087175.1, from coordinate 1,587,491 downwards.
GCTGTCCTCTTCGTTAAAAACGGGGACCACCAGCGATAACGTCACCAGCCCGGCCTGTTGCTTTCCGTGCTCAATCAAAGGAGTGCTCTTCTTATAGTGTTTGTCGGTCACCGAACAATATTCGACGCCATGAGCCGTCCCGTATTAAGCAGCAGCGTCGACGGTGTTGCAAGGATCAGACGGCGTCATTTTGGCCAATCCACAGGCCTATTGCTGCGCTCTAGCCCGCGTCCTTCAGAAACATCCGCGAACGATTGGAAACAAATGTCCGATAGCCAAAAAAAGCGTCTGCGCTAGGCTTGCGAGCATGCGCCACACCGGCTGTCGCACAATGAATCGCATGGAGCGAACTGAATGTATTTCGAGATTTACAGGCAATCCAGAGGCACCCCGAGCACCGGCAAAGGACAATGGCGCTGGAGATTGCGGGCGGGTAACCACGAGACCATCGCCAGTGGCGAGTCGTATGTGAACAAGGCGGATTGCATGCACGTGATCGGGTTGATCAAGGCTGTGCAGGGGGAGACGCCGGTCAAGGAGATCTAGCCGCTCTGCACGGTCCAGCAGATATGAAAAAGCCCCACAGTTTTAAGGCTGTGAGGCTTTTTTCCGAGCCGGTAGCAAAAGACCTGAATGCAGTCAGCGCAACCCAGGCTTCATCTTCAGTCCGCCAGCCAGGCGTTTCGCCACGCCAACAGATGTTCGTCCTTGAGCATCCACTGATTGAGTACAACGCTGCGCAGGGCGTCTCCAGCCTTGGCGCTGGCATCGGGTTCAGCCAGATGTTCGCGAATAGCGGCAATCCAGTCTTGCGAACGGTTCCTGACCCTCGTCACCGGGAAATCACCACGATAACAAGGGATGTCCGAGCAGATCACGGGGAAACCACAGGCGCCATATTCCAACAAGCGCAAATTGCTTTTGCAGGCGTTGAAAAAGTTGTCTTTCAGAGGTGCCAAAGCCAGGTCGAGGTTCAGCTCAGCCAGTCTTTGCGGGTATTTTTCGATACTCACCCCCCTATGGAACTCATGGACATAGGGACGCAGTGCTGGTGGGCACATCCCCATGAACACCCATTCAACTTCTCCTTCCAGCGCACGAACCACTTCGGCAAGGACTTGCAGATCGGCGCTGTGACTCGAGCCGCCGGCCCAGCCAACCCGAGGCTTGCGGCCTTGTTGGCGCTGGCTGGTCAGGTCGCTCCACCAATGGCTCGGCAGACGGTTTTCCATCACCCGGATGTCGGCATTGAACCCCTTCAGCGCATTGGCCAGCGGCTCGGTAGACACCACCAACCGATCGCACAGCCCTACGGCTTTCTTCAAGCGTTTGGTGATGTCTTTGGGCAGCAATTCGTGGTTCAAGTTGCCAGCGGGCACGTCAAGAATATAGTCATCCAGCTCGTAAATCTTGAACGCCCTGGAGAATGCCTTGGTGTCCTGCATGTACTCCAGATGAGGCGTTGTGTGCTGTCCCTGGAAAATGATCGTGTCCGGCGCAATGCGCTCCAGTTCTGTCGGTTGCAGTCCCTCGTTGCTCACCGTTCCGCCGATCAGCTGCGCGGCTTTCAGGGCAGCGAAAGGCTGACGCACGCGGTAGTGTCCGCTGCCGAAAGAGTCGAGAGGGTGGCACAGCACGTGAGGCAATTCACGACTGGCAAACGGGTGCCAATCAGTGTCGGTGCGGTATTTGGAGGAGAAGCCACTACCCTCCAGGGTCAGGTTGCGGTTGTAGGCCGGATCGTTGGCGATTTGCGCAAGCCAACGCTGGTACATCACCGACTGTTCGCCCTTGAATCGTTTGCGCTTGGCTTCCTCCTTGGTCGTGTCGACGTTGTTCTGGCTCACACTGGCTTCGTGAACGAGCAGCGCATAAGGCGTCCAGACAATCAGCCGTCCAGCCTGGCCGACTTTCAGGCACAGATCCACATCGTTAAAGGAAACGGCCAGGCCGACCTCGTCCATACCCCCCACTTGCTGGTACAGCTCGGTGCTGATCATCAGGCAGGCGGCGGTGACCGCGCTGTAGTTCTGATCAAGATGCAAGCGGTGAAGGTAGCCGTTGGACTGCATTGAATCGCCGATAAACGGGTGGTCTGCAACACCACGCAACCCGAGTACCACACCTGCATGCTGAACAGTCCCGTCGAGGAATAACAGTTTAGCGCCCACTATCCCCACTTCTGGCCGCTGGGCGTGATGGAGCAGTGCACCAAGCCAGTCGCCATCAATGATCGCCGTGTCATTGTTGAGCAGCACCAGGTAATCGCCGCGGGCATGGCTGGCAGCAAAATTATTGATCGCCGAATAGTTGAACGGGTGCGGATAACGCAGGATGCGCACCTTGGGATTGTTCAACAGCTCCATACCGTTGAACCAGTCCCGGGCCTCGGCTGTTTCGCTGTTGTTGTCGACGATGATCAGTTCGTAATTCGTGTAGCTGGTTTTCTCCATGATGCTTTCGATGCAGCGCAGCAGCATCGGCAGGCAGTCCTTGGTGGGAATGAGGATCGACACCAGCGGCTGTTCCGCATGTTGGTAGACCACACGATTAGCCATTGGCAAAGGTCCGGCCAGCAGCTCATGCGCCACGCCCAGGCGCTGCAAGTGCGCCCCGACGATGGCTGCCGAGTTCACGATGACTTGCGGTTCACCGAGCCACTGAGGGAAATTGATGGCCTGATGCACCAGCACATCCGCGAGGTGCCCGACAGTGCCCAGACCGTGAGTTTCAATCAGCCGAAAAAGCAAATCATGGGGCGCCAGTTCGCTGAAGGCGGGATCAAAGCCGTCGGCAGACAGCGCGGCCTCGCGACTGAAAGCCAGTGCGCGGCCGACATAGGGATAACTGCGCAACATATCCAGATTCAAATCCGGCTTGAATACCGGACTCTGGCAGCCTTCAGCGGTCAGTGAGTCTTCATCGCTGTAGCATGCGCTGACACCGGGATTGAGCGCGATGCCTTCGGCGAGCAAAAGCAGCGCGTGGGGATCCAGTTCGTCTCCGCCACGCAAAAGGTACCACCAGTCAACGTCGATCTCCTGCAACAGTTCATTGAGCTGGCTCGGCCAGGATTCGGCCAACGGCAGCCAGACCAGATTATCGGCCGGCGTCACGCCTACAGGTTCGGCATTGGAGAGCACCACGATGGCCGCCGCCCGATAAAGCTGGCGGTCAATGCTTTCCAGGCTGGAACGCAACAGTCCGATATCACCCGTAGTGTCGGTCAACACCAACAACACGTCCGGTTGCCGCGGCCAGCTCGCCAGTCGCGCGGGCAAACCTTCGACCTCGACGGCGGCCAGTTGCCGACTCGCCAGCCAGCGCTGATAAAGGTCGATATTGCGCTGCTGCCGGCCAACATTCGCCAGAACGCCGAAAAACCGCTCTAACGTGTGTGCCAGGGTACCGTCGAGCTGGCCACTTTCAACTTCGAAATCGCTGCCCGTCAGTTGAATCCGCTCCAAAGGCGCAAACACTTCAATGCGCGCAAAGAACATGGTGCCGGCAAAATAATCCGCTTCGTTGATGCCCTGCGGCTCAATACCGCCACGCTCGGCCAGGGTGACAAGCAACGCGCGGTTGCTTTCGCTGAGGAATCGGGTGACGGGCACCAGGTATCGCTGAGGACCCAGCATCGGCACATGCACCGGGTCGGCAAGGTGTTCCAGCGCTCGACTGAATCGTACCGGGTCTAGCAGATCATCGAATAGTTCAACGCCCCAATCGATCGCCCCGCCCAAGTGCAGCGAACGCTTGGTGTGCAGCTTGACCAGCGTGCGGATATTGTCGGCACGCAAGAACGGCAGCACCCGCAGAAACGGCAAAACATCCCTGCCGTGATTCGGCACCCGGTATAGCGAAAAACTCAATGTGCTGGCCGTCAGCTGAGCACAGATCTCATCTTCACGACCGGCTACGCAGGTTACGTAGAGGTGCAGGCGTTCAGGCAGTTTAATCAAACGGCGCAGAATATCTTTCAGCACTTCAGGGTAATACGCATGGATAACCACGCCGACTGGCGGCTCGCCATCCTCGAACGCTGGCGGCTGCGCAACCAGCACTTCGCAGTCTTCGACGTGGGGTGCGGCGCTGCTGCCTGACCTGACGGACTGACGTTCAGAAACGCGGTGAGCACCTTGGGCTGATGGTGGAATTTTCATATTCAAACCAATTCAAATAGGGAGCGTGGCTGGAACTCGCTGGATGCGCCTTTCACGGCCGAGGTGAGCAAGTATCCACTTTAGTGAGAGCGCTGGCCTCATGACTGGACAGAGGATAAACGACGACAGGTGTGATTTGGCGGCCGATCGCTGGCCAATAATGACAGCCCCTACTCTGCGAGCGCGGCTCTAAATGGGTCGGTGAGTCCTGTGAGCGTTGTGTCTCTAATGTCGGCAGAGGCTGTGTTTACTTAAATTGCCTCTCTGCCGAGGACCTCACCATGCACGACGCGCTTCAGCGCTATCGCAACGAATGCTGAATTCGCAGAAACAAAAAAGCCCCGTAGATTTTCATCTACGGGGCTTTTTCTATGTAATGGCGGAGAGATAGGGATTCGAACCCTAGGTACCGGTGAAGGTACAACGGATTTCGAATCCGTCCCATTCGGCCACTCTGGCATCTCTCCAACGGCGCGCATCATAACAACACTTTTACCGAAAGCAAACCCTCTTTCGAAATTTTCTTCGTGCTATCAGATGCTTGCGTCGATTAAAGCGGTACACCCAGACGATTGGCGACTTCTTCGTAGGCTTCGATAACGTCACCGAGGCCCTGACGGAAGCGGTCTTTGTCCATCTTCTTCTTGGTGTCCTTGTCCCACAGACGGCAGCCGTCCGGGCTGAACTCGTCACCGAGGACGATGGAGCCGTCGCTGAACACGCCGAACTCAAGCTTGAAGTCGACCAGCAGCAGGCCAGCGTCGTCGAACAGCTTGGTCAGGACTTCGTTGACCTTGAGCGACAGTTCTTTCATGCGCACCAGTTGCTCGGCGGTGCCCCAACCGAATGCCACGACGTGGGATTCGTTGATGAACGGGTCGCCCTTGGCGTCGTCCTTCAGGAACAGTTCGAAGGTGTAAGGATTGAGCTTCAGGCCCTCTTCGACGCCCAGACGCTTGACCAGACTACCGGCAGCGTAGTTACGCACGACGCACTCGACCGGGATCATGTCGAGTTTCTTCACCAGGACTTCATTGTCGGCCAGCAGTTTGTCGAATTGGGTCGGTACGCCGGCCGCTTCGAGTTTCTGCATGATGAAGGCATTGAACTTGTTGTTGACCATGCCTTTGCGGTCGAGCTGCTCGATACGCTTGCCGTCGAACGCCGAGGTGTCGTTGCGAAACAGCAGGATCAAGCGGTCAGCGTCGTCGGTCTTGTAAACCGATTTGGCTTTGCCGCGGTAGAGTTCTTCACGTTTTTCCATGATGGGCTCCGCTTGCTAAGTAGGTGGGCTAGGCGATGTGGCGCCAGTCGAGCCCTGAATCTTGATCGGCCAGTTGCAGCCAGTCCGGGTCGCACCCGAGGGTGTCGACAAAACATTGCCGGGCCAACTGCGGCAGGTTGTTCTTGCTGCTCAGATGGGCCAGGACCAGGTGTTGCAAGCCCTGCCAGCCCAACTCGGACACCAGGAATGCCGCCTGATGGTTGTTCAAATGTCCCAGCTCGCCGCCCACCCGCTGCTTGAGAAAGTACGGGTAATGACCACGGGCCAGCATATCGCGACAGTGGTTGGACTCGATCATCAACGCATCGAGGTCCCGATAACCATCCAGCACCCGCTCGCAGTAGGAACCCAGGTCGGTCAGCAGGCCGAAGCGCCGCTGCTGGTGATCACTGAAGACGTACTGGGTCGGTTCCTGCGCATCATGGGCCACGGCAATGACCCCGATGCTCAGTGCACCGATCTGCAGTTGCTCGCCGCCGGCCAGAAAGCCTGCGGGTTCAATCGGTTTGCGCATCCCGCGCAGTGTGCCGCGACTGAGGTAGACCGGTAGATTGTAGCGCCGAGACAGTAAACCCACGCCATGCACGTGGTCGGCATGTTCGTGGGTTACGAGTATCGCGCTCAGTTGCGCCGGGGTCACACCCAGGCGCAACAGGCGTTTTTCGGTTTCCCGCAGGGAAAAACCACAATCCACCAGCACATACGTATCAGCACTGGCGATCAGCGTGCCGTTCCCTTGGCTACCGCTGCCGAGAACGGCAAAACGCATGGTTGATCAGCCCAGGTTGTCCTGAATCACGCTCAACACTTTGCGTGCCACTTCAGCCGGCGCGACGGTGTTGATGTTTTTCTCGACGGTCACCTGAATGTTCTCGCCAACCTTGCTCAGGCGAACCTGATAACGCTCGGCACGGGCTTCAACTTCTTCCTTGCTCGGCGCACTGCCGAACAGGCTGCTGAAGAAACCAGGCTTGTCGTCTTTCTTCTCGGCTTTTTCGGCCAGGTTGATGTAGTACAGGCCCAGGCTACGGTTGATGTCTTCAACGCGCCATTCGCCTTGTTCCAGTGCACGGCCAACGCTCGACCAGGCACGGTCCAGATCGTTACCGACGTTCAACACCGGGTTGCCGCTGCCGTCTTCGCTGAGGCTGACACGGCTTGGCGTATCGAAATCACGCGAGGCCAGCATCGACACCGAGCCGCCCTTCTCGGAGATCCGGCTCATGCTCGCGAGCATGTCGTCGACCAGCGCTGCGTCCAGGCCAGTGTTGACCGAACGGTTGGTGAAGGCCACATCGGCCGTGCTGCCGGCTGGACGCTCGGCGCTGACCACGTAGATTTCACTGGTGTTGCGCTGCACGCCCGGCTCGATCCGCACACGCACGCGGGTTTCGCTGTCGCTGGCGATGCCGGCTGCGCTCAGGCGCTTGGCCATGGCCGCGGACAGTTCGTCGGAATGCTGCCAGGTGGTGGTGAACTCGCCGGTCTGCGGGCGCTGTTCATCCAGACGGAAACCGTTGTCCTGGAAGAACTGCACCGCCACTGGCCAGACTTCGGCCGGTGGGTGCTGGGCCACGACCCAGCGGGAGTCACCGCTCTTCTGCAGCGAGTAATCGCTGGCATCGGCAACGGCCGACAGCGGCTGAGGACGCGGCACAATGTATTCGCCCTTCTCGGTGTCATCAGCAACGTTACGCGGGATCGGCAACAGCGGATCCAGACGCTTGGAAGTGCTGACTTCCGGTGGCAGTTGCATTGGTGCAGTCTGTTGCGCTTGCAGGTAATCGCTACCACGGTCGCGGAAATAACCTTCCGGCCCCCAGACCCATCCGCAGCCGCTGGTGCTGGAGATAATCAAGGCAAGTGCGGAAAGTCCGGCCATTCGCTTCATGCGTTGTATTTCCTCAATTAAACCAGGACGCTGCACTGGCGCAGGGCCGAGCGGAGCGTTTCGTGACAAGGTGTGCTCAGCCAGGTCAGTGGCAGGCGGATGCCTTGATGCATCAGGCCCATTTCCACCAAAGCCCACTTCACCGGAATCGGGTTGGCTTCGATGAACAGGTCTTTGTGCAGTGGCATCAGTTTTTCGTTGATCGCCCGTGCGGTGTCGGCGTCGCCCTTGAGCGCGGCCTCGCACAGATCGGCCATTTCGCGTGGCGCGACGTTGGCGGTTACAGAGATGTTGCCTTTGCCACCCAGCAGGATCAGCTCAACGGCGGTCGGATCATCGCCGGACAGCACGATGAAATCCTTGTTCACACCATCGATAATCGCTTTGGCGCGTTTCAGGTCGCCAGTGGCTTCCTTGATACCGATGATGTTCGGCACGGTGGACAGGCGAATCACGGTCTCGGCTTGCATGTCGCAAGACGTGCGGCCAGGAACGTTGTAGAGAATCTGCGGAATGTCGACCGCTTCAGCAATGTGCTTGAAGTGCTGGTACAGACCTTCCTGAGTCGGCTTGTTGTAGTACGGAACCACCAGCAGGCAGGCATCGGCCCCGGCTTCCTTGGCGTTGCGGGTCAGCTCGACAGCTTCGCGGGTCGAGTTGGCACCAGTGCCGGCGATGACCGGAATGCGCCCGGCAACCTGTTTGACCACGGCTTTGATGACGGCGATGTGTTCTTCTACATCAAGGGTTGCCGACTCGCCGGTAGTACCGACCGCGACAATGGCATGGGTGCCGTTCTTGAGATGGAAGTCCACGAGTTTGCTGAGGCTGTCCCAGTCAAGACGCCCTTGTGCATCCATGGGAGTGACCAGTGCCACCATACTGCCCGCAATCATGAAACCGCTCCTGCCGGAAAAAGAGAGCGGTAATGGTACTGGCGCCAAGATGCTTGCACAAGCGAAGTACTGCGCTGCCGCCATTCCCCTTGGCGCCGCTTTTCGCTACCCTTCAGACTTTGATCGGTACTGATCAGCTTGTACGCCGGGTTCCAGCCTCCCTTTACGGCCTCCCAGACCCCGTTCCTGCGTCGCATCGACGCGCTCCCGCTATAGTGGAGCGAGCCGCGAGCGCTTGCCGGGCCTCTTTGTACGGACAGCCAGAACAGGCACTCCCCGGTGGCCAACGCCCGTAAACCTACCGACCGCTCATCGCTTTAGGAATGCTGCATGTCCACCCCCACAGTTCGCGAACAATTCCTTGTCATCAGTGCCCTCGGCGCCAACCCCATGGAGCTGACTAACGTCCTGTGCCGCGCCAGCCATGAAAATCGCTGCGCCGTGGTTACTTCACGCCTGACTCGCCACGGCGAGTGCAGCGCTTTGGTCCTCGAGGTCTCCGGCAGTTGGGATGCCCTCGCCCGCCTGGAAGGCAGCTTGCCGGGTCTGGCCAAGAAACACGCCTTTACCGCCAACGTGGTGCGCAGCGCGCCGCTGGAAAATCGTCCGCAGGCCCTGCCGTATGTGGCGTATGTCAGCTCGGCATATCGCCCGGACATCATCAATGAGCTGTGCCAGTTCTTCATGGATCACAACGTCGAACTGGAAAACCTGACCTGCGACACGTATCAGGCGCCGCAGACCGGCGGCACCATGCTCAACGCCACATTTACCGTGACCCTGCCCGCCGGCACCCAGATCAGCTGGCTGCGCGACCAGTTTCTCGACTTCTCCGACGCGATGAACCTGGACGCACTGATCGAACCTTGGCGCCCACAGAACCCAATGTAAGGAAGCTTTCATGGCTGTTGTCATCGACCAACCGGTTGCCGATTTCGAAGCACCTGCCACCAGCGGGCAGACTGTCAGCCTGTCTGCCCTAAAGGGCAAACAAGTGGTGATCTATTTCTATCCGAAGGACAGCACCCCGGGTTGCACCACAGAAGGCCAGGGCTTTCGTGATCAGTACGCCGCCTTCAAGGCCGCCAATACCGAGATTTTCGGTATCTCCCGTGACAGCCTGAAGTCCCACGAGAACTTCAAGTGCAAGCAGGAGTTTCCCTTTGAGCTGATCAGCGACAAGGACGAAGCCGTCTGCCAATTGTTCGACGTGATCAAGCTGAAGAAGCTGTACGGCAAGGAATACCTGGGCGTTGATCGGAGCACGTTCCTTATTGATAAGGACGGTGTGCTGCGTCAGGAATGGCGTGGTGTGAAAGTGCCGGGGCATGTGGATGCTGTTTTGGCAGCTGCGCAGAATTTGAACAAGGCCTGATGTTTCTCTGGCGTCTTCTCTGACGCCATCGCTGGCAAGCCAGCTCCCACAGGTTTTGTGTGCACCGAAAACCCTGTGGGAGCTGGCTTGCCGGCGATGAGGCCTTAAGCCGCACCGAACAATCTGGATCAATCGCTACAGCAGCGGCGCCACCACCGGCTCCTTGCGCGGCCACGCATCCAGCACTGCCTTGAATAGGGTCGCCAGCGGGATCGCAAAGAACACCCCCCAGAATCCCCACAACCCGCCAAACAACAGCACTGCACAGATGATTGCCACCGGGTGCAAATTGACCGCCTCCGAGAACAGCAGCGGCACCAGCACATTGCCATCCAGTGTCTGAATGATCCCGTAGACCGCCATCAGATAAATGAACTGATCGCTCCAGCCCCACTGGAACAGCGCAATCAGCAGCACCGGCACGGTCACCACCACGGCACCGACATACGGCACCACCACCGACACACCGACCAGCAACGCCAGCAGCGCCGCATAGTTGAGTCCGAGGGCGGCAAACGCGATGTAGGTCACGCCGCCACAAATCACGATTTCGATGACCTTGCCGCGAATGTAGTTGGCAATCTGCCGGTTCATCTCCTGCGCAACCCGAGTGATCAGCGCGCGCTCACGCGGCAAGTAGCCACGCACCCATTCGCCGATCATGGCCCGGTCCTTGAGGAAGAAGAACACCAGAATCGGCACCAGTACCAGATAGATCATGATGTTCACCAGCAGCGGCAAACTCGACAGAGAGAATGTCAGAGCCCACTGGCCGAACTTGCCGATCTCGCCACGCGCCGCCTCGATCGCCTGCAACACTTGCTCATCGGACACCAGGTGCGGATAGCGTTCCGGCAGCAGCAACAGCAGCGACTGCCATTTGGCGAGCATGCCCGGCAACTCATTGAACAGCGTGATCAACTGATGCCAGAGCAGCGGCAACACCACGAGGATAAACAGCATCAGCACGCCCATGAACAGCGCGAACACCAATCCTACCGCCACACCACCCGGCACGCGCAGACGCTCGAGCGTGACCACCAGGCCCTGCATGAGATACGCCAGCACCATCCCCGCCAATACCGGCGCAAGCATGCCGCCGAGGGTGAGCACGGCCGTGAAGGCGAGAAACAGCAGCACCGCCAGCACCACCGCTTCCTCATCGGAGAAATAGCGCTGAATCCAGTCGCGTAACACTTTGAACATCAATAATCCTTAGATTGTAACGCTGTCGATTTCAGGCCTTTTTCAACCAGTAACGGTAGACACCTGCTTCGTCTTCTTCGCGCAGCAGCGTATGACCGGCCAATTTGGCAAAGGTGCGAAAGTCGCGTTGCGAGCCCGCATCAGTGGCGATCACCTTGAGGACGGCGCCACTCTGAAGCTTGTTCAGCTCCATTTTCGCCTTGAGCAACGGCAACGGACAATTCAGGCCACTGGCGTCCAGTTCCACGTCATGGGCTACAGCGTCAGTCATTGCGTCACTCCGGTTCAGGTCTTCGAGCAGCCTAGAATATCTGGTCGCAGCATCGGTGTCCGGCTACAGTAAGGTCTTTGTCTTCTAAGGCTTTGTGCATGACTTTTCTGCGCCCTACCCTGCTGACGCTCGCTTGCCTGCTCGCCTCACCAGGCTTTGCCGACGATCTGCCGTCACTTGGCGACGCCAGTTCTGCCATTGTCTCGCCGCAACAGGAATACCAGCTTGGCCGCGCCTGGCTGGCGATGTTGCGCAGCCAGGTTTCACAGCTCAACGATCCGCAGCTCAAGGACTACGTCGAATCCAGCGTCTATAAGCTGGTGGAGACCAGTCAAGTCACTGACCGACGCCTTGAATTCATTCTGATCAACAGCCCGCAGCTCAACGCCTTCGCGGCGCCGGGTGGCGTGGTCGGGGTCAATGGTGGCTTGTTCCTCAATGCGCAGACCGAGGGTGAATACGCATCGGTACTGGCGCACGAACTGGCGCACTTGTCACAACGCCACTTCGCGCGCGGCGTCGAGGCATCGCAACGAATGCAGGTACCGATGATGGCCGCGCTGCTGGCCGGGATCGTCATTGCCGCAGCCGGTGGCGGTGACGCCGGTATTGCGACCATCGCCGGTACGCAGGCAGCGGCGATTCAGTCGCAACGCACCTTCTCCCGGCAGAACGAACAGGAAGCCGACCGCATCGGCATCCTCAATCTGGAAAAGGCCGGGTATGACCCGCGTTCGATGCCGACCATGTTCGAACGCCTGATGCGTCAATACCGTTTCGACGCCAAGCCACCAGAATTCCTGCTGACTCACCCGGTGACCGAATCGCGTATTGCCGACACCCGCAACCGCGCCGAACAAGCCAAACCGGGCGGCATTGAAGACTCCAAGCGCTATCAATTGATCCGCGCGCGCGTGCAGTTGATCTACGAAGAAACCCCGGGTCTGGGCGCCAAGCGTTTCCGTGCGCAGCTGGATGAAAACCCGAAGAACGATGTGGCGCGCTACGGTCTGGCGATTGCGCAGATCAAGGGTGGCCAGTTGAATGAAGCGCGCGAGAATCTCAAGCAATTGCTGACGACGTCGCCGAACGAAATCATCTACAACCTTGCCCAAGTCGATCTGGACATCACCAATAATCGTTTGCCGGATGCACAGTCCCGTGTGGACCGGATGCTTACACAATATCCGGGCAACTATCCGCTGAATCAGGTTCGAGTGGATCTGCTGCTGAAACAGAATCGCGCGCCGGATGCCGAGAAGGCGCTGGAAGCATTACTCAAATCCCGCCCGGATGATCCGGATGTCTGGTATCAGGTCGCCGAAACCCGTGGCTTGTCGGGGAACATCATTGGCCTGCACCAGGCGCGGGCCGAGTATTTCGCGCTGGTTGGCGATTATCGCCAGGCGATCCAGCAACTCGATTTTGCCAAGCGCAAGGCTGGCAGTAACTTCCCGCTGTCTTCACGCATCGATGCCCGCCAGCGTGAGCTGATGGAACAAGAGCGGATGGTCAAGGACATGATGGGCTAAGCCTCCTGCCGTCCAGACAAAAGCTTCAGGCATAAAAAAACCGCCTCTTTCGAGGCGGTTTCTTTTTTACCTTAGCGCTGGATTATTCAGCCAGTTTGAAGGTGATGAAGCTGGCACGACCTTGACGCAGAACGCGCATCGACACCGAACGGTTCTTCGGCAGTGCCTTGGCGATCTCGCCGAACTCCTTGGTGGAGCCGATGGCCTGGTTGTTCAGGTGCGTGATCACGTCACCTGGCTGCAGACCAATCAGCGCCGCAGGACCGTCCTGCACTTCCTTGATCACCACACCACCTTTGAGGTCGTAGGTTTTCTTCTGCTCGGCGGTCAGCTCGCCCACCGACACACCGAGGCGGTTGCTGGTGCTTTCAGTACCGGACTTCGGTAGCGCATCCAGCTCTTTGTCTTCATCAGGGATCGCGCCAACCGTCAGCTCGACATTCTTGCGCTTGCCTTCACGAATCACTTCCAGATTGGCTTTGGCGCCAGCTTTCAGTGCGCCGACCAGATGCGGCAGATCAGCTGACATGACGATCGGCTGACCATTCATGCTCAGGATCACGTCGCCAACTTGCAGGCCACCTTTGGCTGCCGGGCCGTCATCCTGAATCTGGGCAACCAGCGCGCCGGCCGGTTTATCCAGGCCGAACGACTCGGCCAGATCCTTATTCACTTCCTGGATGACCACGCCCAGCCAGCCGCGGCTGACTTTGCCACCGCTCTTCAGCTGATTGGACACATCCATCGCCACGTCGATCGGGATCGCGAACGACACGCCCATGAAACCACCCGAACGGGTGTAGATCTGCGAGTTGATGCCGACCACTTCACCGTTCAGGTTGAACAGCGGACCACCGGAGTTGCCTGGGTTGATCGGCACGTCGGTCTGAATGAACGGCACATAGTTTTCGTTCGGCAGGCTACGACCCACGGCACTGACGATGCCTTGAGTCACGGTATGGTCGAAGCCAAACGGCGAACCGATTGCCACGACCCACTGACCGGCTTTCAAGTCCTGGGATTTGCCGAGTTTGAGCACCGGTAGGTCCTTGCCTTCGATTTTCAGCAAGGCCACGTCGGAGCGTGGATCGGTGCCGATCAGCTTGGCTTTCATTTCACTGCGGTCGGCGAGGCGGACGAGGATCTCGTCGGCATCGGCGATTACGTGGTTATTGGTCAGGATGTAGCCATCCGGGGAGATAATGAAGCCCGAACCCAGCGACTGCGCTTCACGCTGACGACCACCACCGCCCGGCGAACGCTGCTGAGGCGGCATGCCGCGCTCGAAGAATTCGCGCAGCATCGGCGGCAGGCCTTCCAGATCAGGCATCTGCTGGTTCACTTTGCGATCCGGCAGTTTCTGCGTGGTACTGATGTTCACCACGGCTGGCGAAGCTTGTTCGACCAATTGGGTGAAGTCAGGCAGATCGGCCGCTTGCGCCGCAGGCACCGCCTGACCGAGCAACAGCACAGTGGCGAAAATGGAGAGATAGGATTTCAAACTTGGTATCGACATACAGCTCCCGTTACGACGAGCAGGGTTAAGCGATATGGAGCAAGGAACGCCGGAAACCACCGACCGGCATTTTTGTTCCGGGAACAACAAACAAGGCCAGAGCCGTGAGGCTCTGACCTATAAAAAATTTTCGGGGTATTTGCAAATGAAAATGCTCAGCAAACATTTCATCTACGTCTCGATGAAGACGTGGTAATGACTGAAATCAGCTCACTGCTTACTGGTTGCAGTGCCATCGGTATTTCGCATCGACAGAGCAATTCGTTCGGCAGTGCCAATTGGAATCTCACCAACCACAGTGACCATCATCTCGCCTTCAGGCGTTGTCAGGCGACGGGAAACGGCAACGGTTGGACCCAGTTGCGTGCGAGTGTCAGTGACGGTTGCGCCGTTCAAAGGCTCAAGGAAAACCGAAAAGCGTGCCAAGCCGTCGTCGTACAGCAAACTGTTGACCTGAGTCTTGGTTTCCGGGTCCTTGTGCGAGGTGCTGCTGGTCAGTTCAAAACCCGGCGGCAGCCAGTCCGAATGCCAGACCTGAGCGGTCTTGACGGCGGAAGCCTTGTCGCTGTCGAGCGTTATCGCTTTACAGTCGGCATCAGCCTGCAAATCTTTGTCCGACGGGACTTCGTCAGTATCGAGACTGGTGAACTGGAAGCGTTCGAGCAACTGCCCCTTGTCGTTCAGCAGCAACGACTTCAGCGGCAAACCCGTTTTCTTGTCCAGATGCAATTCAAAACCGTAACGATGCTGATCGCGAGGCGTCAGCGATACAATCACTGCGTCTCGCCCAGCCACGCGCGATTTGCCGATGACGGCAAGGTCATACCAGTTTTTCAGCTTTTGCGGATCGAGAGGACGAGCGGCTGAGTTGGGGGAATCCCCCAGACCGGCAATCAGGGTGCCGCTGACGCATTGAGTGTGTCCATCAATGCGCACGACTTCCTGCGCCGAACCGTCGAGCTGGAGTAAACGCTCGCGAACCTGGCCATTCTGGACGCGATGCCAGATGTTATGGGTAGAAAAGCTACCGTTACGCTCGTATACGAAAGTGCCGTGAAAGCTTTGCTGCTGCTCGGCCTGGCCCAGACGGGTCAACCAGTCCTGGGCCTCATCAGCGTGGGCTGGAACTATGAACCAGCCACTGAGCAGAAGCGAAAGTAGAGGTATGGCGCGCATGATCCTCCTTAACGGTTTTCCAGACTTGCTGCACGTGCGTATGGCAACGCGCTTTCAGTGCCTTTCAGTGCGGCCTGTTGTGCGTGCTGACGCAGGTAGCCTGGCAGACGCTGATCATGCCAGCCTGGCTGACCTTGCAGTACGCCGTTGGCCATAGGGCCAGTGGCTTCCGAACTTTCACTATAGCCTGCCAGAACAGCCGGACCTTTGACCTGTGGGGTGGCCAAGGTTGGCTGATTGGATTGCTGAGCCAGCTCAACACCAGCGATTTCGTCCTGGTTGTACAGGCGAACACCGGCGAGAACGGCAACAGTCACCGAGGCTGCAACAGCCAGACGGCCGAGATTGCGCCATGGGCTGCGAGATACTTTGGCCGGAGCCGTTTCGTCTTCCAGTGCAGCAGACACTGCCGCAGCGATATCCAGACGTGGCAGCAGCAGATCCTTGTGCATGGCTGCCCGAGCGATCTGGTAACGAGCCCAGGTCTCACGGGTATCAACATCATCCAGTGCATTGAGCACTCGACGCAATTCCAGTTCGTCCGCTTCGTTATCCATCACTGCGGACAGCGATTCCTGCAGGGCTTCACGACTCATGGCGTTCCTCTCTTGGCTGTCGCCGCTGTCTCAGTTTTCCTGCAACAACGGCTGCAGGGCTTTATCGATGGCCTCCCGGGCGCGGAAAATCCGGGAGCGCACGGTACCCACCGGACATTGCATGACGCTCGCAATGTCCTCGTAACTCAGACCATCGAATTCACGTAAAGTTAACGCCGTACGCAAATCCTCTGGCAGTTGCTGAATGGTTCGATGGACAGTGCCTTCGATCTCATCCCGCAGCAGTGCACGTTCTGGTGACTCGAGATCCTTGAGGCCATGATCGCCATCGTAGAACTCTGCATCTTCGGAACTTACATCGCTATCCGGCGGCCGGCGGCCGCGTGAAACCAGGTAATTCTTTGCCGTGTTAATGGCAATACGGTACAGCCACGTATAAAACGCACTGTCGCCGCGAAAGTTTCCAAGCGCTCGATATGCCTTGATAAAGGCTTCCTGAGCCACGTCCTGGGCTTCATGGGTGTCGTGCACGAAACGCACGATCAACCCGAGAATCTTGTGCTGATACTTCAGCACCAACAGATCGAAAGCTCGCTTGTCGCCGCGTTGAACGCGCTCGACCAGCTGCTGATCCTCTTCCTGGGTTAGCATGAACACTCCTCGATAAGCCCGAAGGAGACTTGCATAACTAAACGACCAGACTTGCAAACATAGACTCGGGCTTTTCGCAAAAGTTCTCCCCCTCCAGGCAAGTTTCCTGCGGGCTCTGATTTGGCACGCACGAAAAGCGCAGCTCGGGATAAACCGGCTGCGCGAATAATCTTGTCATCGGTTTCGCCGGCAGGAATCCAACCGCAGATTCCGCACTGAAGCCGACACTGTCCCTTATCTCTGGCACCGACTATTGATCTTGGGCCTTTGGCAAAAGTTCCAATTATTTATAGCCGTCACCACCTGACATTGGGCGACCCTGTGCAGAAAAAGTCTGTTTCAGCACCGATACAGTCGTCTTTTCCCCAAATGGGTGAGAAAAACTTCCGACGAAGCACACGGTTTTTTCGGTCACAGTAGTTTCACAATGCCATGTCGGCCCGGCTATTGTGCCGATCCCCCCCTCTATATACTAGTGGGCTGTGTGGCTGCCTTGACTCGCCGATCCGGCAGTCCTGCACCACCCCCGACCCGGGTCGCTTTGAGCGGAATCCTGTAATGAGCCAACAATTCCAACATGATGTTCTGGTCATTGGCAGCGGTGCTGCCGGTTTAAGTCTCGCGCTGACCCTGCCGGGTCATTTGCGCATTGCCGTATTGAGCAAAGGCGATCTCGCCAACGGATCCACCTATTGGGCCCAGGGCGGCGTCGCAGCTGTGCTGGATGACACCGACACTGTCGAATCCCACGTCGACGACACCCTGAACGCCGGCGGCGGTCTATGCCACGAAGACGCAGTGCGTTTCACCGTCGAGCACAGCCGCGAGGCCATCCAGTGGCTGATCGACCAAGGCGTGCCTTTCACCCGCGACGATCAGTCCGGCACTGAAGACGGCGGATTCGAATTCCACCTGACCCGCGAAGGTGGCCACAGTCACCGCCGCATCATCCATGCGGCCGATGCCACCGGCGCTGCCATCTTCAAAACCCTGCTGGCCCAGGCCAAAGAGCGTTCGAATATCGAACTGCTGGAGCAGCGGGTCGCCGTCGACCTGATCACCGAACGACGCTTAGGCATGCAAGGCGAACGATGCCTCGGCGCCTACGTACTCAACCGCAAGACTGGCGAAGTCGACACCTACGGCGCACGCTTCGTGATTCTGGCCTCGGGCGGTGCCGCCAAGGTCTATCTCTATACCAGTAACCCCGACGGCGCCTGCGGTGACGGCATCGCCATGGCCTGGCGTTCGGGTTGCCGGGTGGCGAACCTGGAGTTCAACCAGTTCCACCCGACCTGCCTGTATCACCCGCAAGCCAAGAGTTTTTTGATCACCGAAGCCCTGCGCGGCGAAGGCGCCCATTTGAAGCTGCCCAATGGCGAACGCTTCATGTCCCGCTTCGACAAGCGCGCCGAGCTGGCACCGCGTGACATCGTCGCCCGGGCCATCGACCATGAAATGAAGCGCTTGGGCGTTGACTGCGTGTATCTCGACATCAGCCACAAACCCGAAGCGTTCATTAAAAGTCACTTCCCGACTGTTTATGAGCGCTGCCTGGGATTCGGCATCGACATCACCAAACAGCCGATCCCGGTCGTCCCGGCCGCGCATTACACCTGTGGCGGCGTGATGGTCGATCAGAACGGTCGCACCGATGTGCCGGGCCTGTATGCCATCGGCGAAACCAGCTTCACCGGCCTGCATGGCGCCAACCGCATGGCCAGTAATTCGCTGCTGGAATGTTTCGTCTATGCCCGTTCGGCGGCGGCGGACATCCTCGCGCAACTGGACGATGTCGCCGCGCCAAGCGCCCTGCCCGTCTGGGACGCCAGCCAGGTCACCGACTCCGACGAAGACGTGATCATCGCGCACAACTGGGATGAACTGCGACGGTTCATGTGGGACTACGTCGGCATCGTGCGCACCAATAAGCGCCTGCAACGGGCGCAACACCGCGTGCGCCTGCTGCTGGACGAGATCGACGAGTTCTACAGCAACTATAAGGTCAGTCGCGATCTGATCGAACTGCGCAACCTGGCACAAGTCGCCGAACTGATGATTTGCTCAGCCATGGAGCGCAAGGAAAGTCGCGGCCTGCATTACACCCTCGACTATCCCGACCTGTTGCCTGAGGCGCTCGACACTATTCTGGTGCCGCCCACCTACGCCGGCTGAACTTGAGCCGTACTCGCAGGCGCCGGTGCAGATCCGCCGCCTGCGAGTCCCGTGGTACACAGATTGATCTGACCCGCCATTCCCCGCGCAGACGAAAACGCAAAACCACGATCAACGGCAGCGCCAGGCTGTCCGGCCTCAACTGCACGGCTTGCCAGCCATCCGCCTGATTCCACAACTGCCAGCCATCGGCGTCCCGGCGCAATCCGCGAAACGCCTGAGGGTGATTTAGCAGAATCTGCCGAGGCAACACCCAATATCCGTGAAGCAGACAGCCAAAAGCCCCGAGCAAACTTGCCCAGAGTGGAATAGAAAGCAGGAACACCGAACCCAGTGCGAACGCCTGGGCCAGCAGATACGCCGCCAGCAACTGCCGTGAGGCATGCCAGCGGCATTCGAACGTGTTACTTGGGCTGGACACGGTCCAGGATCATGCGAACCATACGCTGCAGCTCCGGATCTTCAGACTCGCTGCGCTCCATGAACCAGCCGAACATGTCCTGATCCTCGCACTCCAACAGGCGAACATACAACGCACGATCCACCTCGTTCAGATCGGCATAAACCTCTTTCACGAACGGCACCAGCAACACGTCAAGCTCAAGCATGCCGCGACGGCTGTGCCAAAAGAGGCGATTCAGTTCAACTTGTTCGACCATGGAGCCCTCCTCAAATTTGGCGGCAAGTATACAGCGCCGAGGCGGGTCGCACAGTCGGCTTTGGTCGGGCACCACCGATCCTTTATCAACTACCCATTTCACCAACGCGCCCTTATGATGTGCCCCAGTCTATTTACCCTGCGAAGACCCATGGCCGATTCTGCTTTTTTCTGCACCCTGTCTCATGAAGGCGTTCTCGCGGTTCGCGGCGCGGATGCCGGAAAATTCCTGCAAGGCCAGTTGACCTGCAATCTCAATTACCTGAGCGACAGCCGCGCCAGCCTCGGTGCTCGTTGCACACAGAAAGGCCGGATGCAGTCGAGCTTCCGCATTCTGCTTGAAGGCGATGGCGTGGTCCTGGCGATGGCCAGCGAGCTGCTGGAGCCGCAACTGGCGGACCTGAAAAAGTACGCGGTGTTCTCCAAATCAAAACTGACCGACGAAAGCGCCGCTTGGGTACGCTTCGGCCTGGCCCATGGCGACAACGCCTTGACCAGCCTCGGTCTGGATCTGCCGGCAGAAACTGACAGCCTCGTGCGCAATGAAAGCCTGATCGCGATTCGCGTCTCGCCGGATCGCGCCGAACTCTGGGCACCGGTCGATCAGGCTGACGCGATCAAAGCCAAATTGTCCGAAGCCCTGCCTGAAGCCGAGCTGAATCAATGGCTGCTGGGCCAGATCCGCGCCGGTATCGGTCAGGTCATGCCAAGCACTCGCGAGCTGTTCATCCCGCAGATGCTCAACCTGCAAGCCGTCGGCGGCGTGAGTTTCAAGAAAGGTTGCTACACCGGCCAGGAAATCGTTGCGCGCATGCAGTACCTGGGCAAACTCAAGCGTCGTCTGTATCGATTGAGCCTGGACGCTGCTGACTTGCCGGAGCCTGGTACACAACTGTTCGCGCCAAGCCACAACAGCGCCATCGGCGAAGTGGTGCTGGCCGCCAAGGCCGGGCAAAACATTGAACTCCTGGCGGTGCTGCAGGCCGAAGCTGCCGAAGCCGGTGATTTGCGTCTGGGCACCCTCGAAGGTCCCGCGCTGCATCTGCTCGACCTGCCTTACGAACTGGATCGCGACCGCGAAATCCAGCGCTGATCGCAGCATTTGTTGCAACACCCTAGAGAGTTTAAATGAGCGAACTGGCGGAAAAAGTCCAACAGGATTTGGTTGCGGCCATCGATAACGATGACCTGGTTCTGCCCACGTTGCCGGAAGTGGCCCTGCAGATTCGCAAGGCTGCTGAAGACCCGGAAATCAGCGTCAGCGACCTGAGCAAAGTGATCGGCCGTGACACGGCACTGTCGGCGCGCCTGATCAAAGTGGTCAACAGCCCGCTGCTGCGCGCCGCGCAGGAAGTCACCGACCTGCACACAGCCATCACCCGGCTGGGCATCAACTACAGCAGCAACCTGGCCATCGGCCTGGTGATGGAGCAGATCTTCCACGCCCGCTCCGAAGTGGTCGAGCAGAAGATGCGCGAAGTCTGGCGCAAGAGCCTGGAAATTGCCGGGGTCAGTTACGCGTTGTGCCGCCGCTACACGCAACTCAAGCCCGATCAGGCAGCCCTTGGCGGGCTGGTGCATCAGATCGGGGTACTGCCGATTCTGACTTACGCCGAAGATCACTATGAGCTGCTGTCGGATCCGGTCAGCCTCAACCATGTGATCGACCATATTCACCCGTTGCTCGGCGACAAGTTGCTGCGCGTGTGGGAGTTTCCGGAACGATTGGTGGAGTTGCCGGGGCGCTATCAGGACTTCAAGCGCGACTCGACTGCAATTGACTATGTCGATCTGGTGCAGGTGGCGAGCCTGTATTGCCACAAGGGCACTGACCACCCGTTTGCGCGGATTGATCCACTGAGCGTGCCGGCGTTCAGGAAGCTTGGGATTGATCCGGAGAACAAAGCGTTGTGTGAAGATCTGGAAGAGTCGCGGACGATGTTTTACTGATCCGAGACCGCGCCGCCACATTCGCGAGCAGGCTCGCTCCCACAGGAAAATGCATTCCAGAGTGGGAGCGAGCCTGCTCGCGAAGGGGCCAGCAAAACCACCACAATCAGCCGGCAATAAAACTGACCCGCACCTTCAACCCCGCCTGCTCACCGTCATGCAAACTAATATGCGCCAGATGCGCCCGGCAGATCTCGCCAACAATCGCCAGCCCCAATCCTGAACCCGCCACCTGCTGATTACGCCGATAGAAACGCTCGAACACCCGATCGCGCTCTTCCAGCGGAATCCCCGGGCCGTCATCTTCCACTTCAAGCACCGCCGGCGCCGTCACCCGCAAAATCACGTTGCCGCCCGATGGCGTGTGCGCCAAGGCGTTGTCCACCAGATTGCTCAGCAACTCATTGAGCAACGTCGGTTCACCGCGCAGCCACACCGGTTCGTCCGCCTCTAGCGCCAGGGCCACCCCGCGCTTGTGCGCCAGTGGCGCCATGGCCATGCCCAGCTCTCGGGCCAACTGACTCAGATCGAGCAACTGCGCGCCGCCCTCGGCAATCGCCCGGGCGCCGTTTTCGACCCGCGCCAACGACAGCAACTGATTGGCCAGATGTGTCAGGCGATCAGTGCTTTGTGCCGAGGACTCCAGCGTCGAACGCCAGACCTCGGCATCATTGGAACGCAGGCCCAGCTCAAGCCGCGCCTTCAGCGCTGCCAAAGGCGTACGCAACTCATGGGCGGCATCGGCAATGAACTGCGCCTGCCGTTCAAACTGCCCGCGCAGACGCTCGGTGAAATGATTGAGCCCGCGCACCAGCGGCCACAGTTCATGCTGCACTTCAACCAATGGCAGCGGGCGCAAGTCGTCGGGCTGACGCTCTTCCACCGCCGTGCGCAAGCGCTCCAATGGGCGCAGTGCCGCACTGACCGCGAACCAGACCAGCAACAACGCGCCAATCGCCAACATACCCAAACGCAGCAAGGTATCGGCGGCCAGACTACGCGCCATGCTCACCCGCGCTTCGTCGGTTTCGGCCACGCGGATTTCCGCCATGCCGTTCATGTTCGGCTCGCTCACCGCTTTCAGCAGACTGACCACGCGCACGTTCTGACCGTTGTAGGTGGCGTTGTAGAAGCGCGCCAACGCGGGATAACTGTCCGTTCGCGGCGTCCCCGGCGGCGGGCCCGGGAGGTTTTCGTAGCCGGAAATCAGCTTCTGATGGATATCGTTGACCTGATAGTAAATCCGCCCGGCGCTGTCGTAAGCGAAGGTATCGAGTGCGACGTAGGGCACATCGGCGCTCAGTGTGCCGTCACGCTGCGACAGGCCCGCGGCGATGGTCCGCGCCGAGGCCAGCAACGTGCGGTCATACGCGGTGTCGGCGGCTTCGCGACCATTCCAGTACGCACTCAAACCGCTGGCGAGCATCAGTACCACCAGCAGCAATGCAAGGTTCCACAGCAAGCGCCAGCGCAGGCTGCTGGGCTTATGCATCGCGGCTTTCCAGCAGATAACCCAGACCACGGAACGTCACGATCGCCACTGGTTGGCCGTCGAGTTTCTTGCGCAAGCGGTGCACGTAGATTTCGATGGCATCGGGGCTGGCCTCTTCGTCGAGACCGAACACCTGGGACGCCAGTTGCTCCTTGCTCATCACCCGTCCCGGCCGGGCGATCAGCGCTTCCAGCACCGCTTGTTCGCGGGATGTCAGGGTCAGCAACTCTTCGCCGAGGGTGAAGCGCCGGGTGTCGAGGTCGTAGGCCAGCACACCGCAGCGCTGCTGGCGTTCACCACCGAGCACACTGCGGCGCAGCAAGGCTTTGACCCGTGCTTCCAGCTCAGTCAGCTCGAAAGGCTTGGCGAGGTAATCGTCGGCGCCCAGATTGAGGCCATGGACGCGATCCTTCACATCGCTGCGCGCCGTTAGCATCAACACCGGCAGATTTTTGCCGCGTGCGCGCAAACGCGCGAGCACCTCGAAACCGTCCATGCGCGGCAGGCCGACATCGAGGATCGCCACGGCGTATTCCTCACTGCCCAGCGCCAGATCGGCGGCCACACCATCGTGCAACACATCCACGGTCAGACCGGTGCTCTTGAGCGCCTGCGCAACGCTTTCAGCCAATTGCAGATGGTCTTCGACGAGCAGAACACGCATGGATTTTTACCTCGTTCAGGAATGGCCAACGCCACGCTTTGCCGCGGAGTTTACAGCCGCAACCGCCGCTGTGAAGCCCGAAAACCTTGAAAGTCAGCTGAAAGGTTAGCGAAAGGTTAGCTCGTTACAGTCGGCCCACGGACAGTTCCGACTGCCGTCGCTGATGCCACACAGCGTAAAGAAAAACGCCTCGAAGCGTTTTCGACCAATAAGAACAATAAACGGAGTAAACCCGCATGCCGTCCATGCAGCCTCAGGCCTCCACGCCTGTCCGCCCTTCCCGTTTCAGCCACACCGCCCTCGCCAGTGCCGCCGCCCTTGCCGGTTTTTCGCCGTTGAGTTTTGCCGACTTCATCGAAGACAGCAGCGCCACCTTCGAAACCCGCAACATGTATTTCAACCGCGACTTTCGCGATGGCACCAGCGCCCAGCAATCCAAGCGTGACGAATGGGCTCAAGGGTTCATGCTTAATCTGCAATCGGGTTACACCGACGGCACCGTGGGGTTCGGTGTCGATGCGCTGGGCATGCTCGGGGTCAAACTTGATTCAAGCCCGGACCGCACCGGTACCGGCCTGCTGCCGACCCATGATGACGGGCGCGCGGCGGATGAATACTCCAAAGTCGGCCTGACCGGCAAAGTGAAAATTTCCGCCACCGAGCTGAAAATCGGCAGCCTGATTCCTGAACTGCCGATCCTCAAGCCCAACGACGGGCGCATCCTGCCGCAGACCTTTGAAGGCGGCTTGCTGACCTCCAAAGAGATCAAGAACCTGACCTTCACCGGCGGCCGTCTGGAGAAAGCCAAGGATCGCGACAGCACCGATTTCGAGGACATCGCCCTCAACAACAAGAACAGCCGTTTTGCCGGCACCGCCGCTGGCAAGCACTTCGATTTTGGCGGCGTGGACTACAAGTTCACCGACAAGATCACCGGCAGTTACCACTTCGCCCAACTCGACGAAGTCTACAACCAGCACTTCTTCGGCCTCGTTGCCTCGCGACCTATGGGACCCGGTACGTTTGCCACCGACCTGCGTTTCGCCGTCAGTGATGATCAGGGCGCAGCCCGTGGCGGCGAGATCGACAACCGCTCGCTCAACGGTCTGGTCAGCTACGCGCTGAGCGGCCACAAGTTCAGCGCCGGTTACCAGCACATGTCTGGCGACAGTGCCTTCCCTTATGTCGATGGCAGCGACCCGTACCTGGTCAACTTCGTGCAGATCAACGATTTCGCCGGCGCTGAAGAGCGCTCCTGGCAGGCGCGCTACGACTTCGACTTCGCCAAACTCGGCATCCCCGGTCTTAGCTTCATGAGTCGCTACTTGAGCGGTGACAACATCAAGCTCAAGAACGGCGAGGAAGGCAAAGAATGGGAACGCAACACCGAGATCAAATATGTAGTACAAAGCGGCGCCTTGAAGGATGTCGCCGTGCGTTTGCGTAATGCCACTTACCGCTCCAATTACTCGGCTCGCGATGCTGACGAAGTGCGTTTGCTGGTGAGCTACAGCGTTGCCCTTTGGTAAATGCCCGTAAGTGAAAAACACGTCGAATAACAACAATGCCCGTGGAGAATCGAATGAACCTGTCACTGCGTAAAGTTGCACTGGCCGCCAGTTGCATCCTGTTTGCCGGCCAACTGATGGCCGAACCGAAACGTCCGGAATGTATCGCCCCGGCCTCCCCCGGCGGTGGTTTCGACCTGACCTGCAAACTGGTGCAGAGCGCACTGGTCAACCAGAAACTGCTGAGCAAACCGATGCGTGTGACCTACATGCCCGGCGGTGTCGGCGCGGTGGCCTACAACGCCGTGGTCGCGCAACGTCCGGCCGATGCCGGCACGCTGGTCGCGTGGTCGAGCGGTTCGCTGTTGAACCTGGCCCAGGGCAAGTTCGGTCGTTTCGATGAGACCAACGTGCGTTGGCTGGCAGCGGTCGGCACCAGCTACGGTGCCATTGCGGTGAAAAGCGATTCGCCCTACAAGACCCTCGACGATCTCGTTCAGGCTCTGAAGAAAGATCCAAGCTCAGTGGTGATCGGCTCCGGCGGCACCGTCGGCAGCCAGGACTGGATGCAAACCGCACTGATCGCCAAGGCTGCCGGGATCAACCCGCGCGACCTGCGTTACGTCGCGCTTGAAGGTGGCGGCGAAATCGCCACGGCCCTGCTCGGTGGTCACATCCAGGTCGGCAGTACCGACATCTCCGACTCCATGCCGCACATCCAGAGCGGTGACATGCGCCTGCTCGCGGTGTTCGCCGACAAGCGTCTCGACGAGCCGGAAATGAAAGACATTCCGACCGCTCGCGAACAAGGCTACGACATCGTCTGGCCAGTGGTGCGCGGCTTCTACCTGGGGCCAAAAGTCAGCGATGAAGACTACGCCTGGTGGAAAGACTCGTTCGACAAACTGCTGGCCTCCGACGAATTCGCCAAGCTGCGCGACCAGCGTGAACTGTTCCCGTTCGCCATGACCGGCCCGGAACTCGACACCTACGTGAAGAAGCAGGTTGCGGACTACAAAGTGCTGGCCAAAGAGTTCGGCCTGATTCAGTGATCGCCTCTGTCTAGCCGCTGCGTTCCCGGTTGCGGGGACGCGGCACAGGAGCTCCCATGCTTATTCAACGCATTTTCGCCTCCGTGCTGTTGCTGGTTTGCGCCGGCCTGGCACTGATGGCGTGGCCGTACCAAGCGGCTTTTTCCTACGAACCGGTGGGCCCGCGCGCCTTCCCTCTGTTGATGCTCGGCCTGATGGGCGCGGCGCTGCTGTACATGGTATTTCGCCCGGCGCCGATCAAACACAGTGAAGACGAGCCGCCACTGGATCGCGAAACCCTGACCAAGATCGCCATTTGCGTCGCACTGCTGCTGGTGTTCGCCGGTCTCTTCGAACCGCTGGGTTTCATCCTCAGCAGCATCCTTATCGGTATTCCAATGGCGCGCCTGTATGGCGGTCGCTGGATGCCGAGCATCGTGGTGACCACGCTGATGGCCATCGGTCTGTACCTGCTGTTCGACCGTGTGATGGACGTTCCGCTGCCCCTTGGCCTGCTCGACGTGCTGGAGAACTGATATGGATACCCTCGGTTATTTGGGTCAAGGCTTCGGCGTTGCGCTGAGCCCGTACAACCTGGTCACGGCCCTGACCGGCACGCTGATCGGCACCGTCGTCGGCCTGCTGCCGGGCCTTGGCCCGATCAATGGCGTGGCCTTGCTGATTCCGATTGCTTTTGCTCTCGGCCTGCCGCCGGAGTCGGCGTTGATTCTGTTGGCAGCGGTGTACCTGGGCTGTGAATACGGCGGACGGATCAGCTCGATCCTGCTGAACATTCCAGGCGAAGCATCGACCGTGATGACCACCCTCGACGGCTACCCGATGGCCCGCAAAGGCCTCGCTGGTGTCGCGCTGTCGCTGTCGGCGTGGAGTTCGTTTATCGGCGCGTTTATCGCCACCTGCGGCATGGTGCTGTTTGCGCCGTTGCTGGCGAAATGGGCGATAGCCTTCGGCCCGGCGGAATACTTCGTGTTGATGGTGTTTGCGATTGTCTGTCTCGGCGGTATGGCCGGTGATCGACCGTTGAAGACCTTCATCGCGGCGTTGATCGGCCTGTTCCTGTCGAGCGTCGGCATCGACGCCAACAGCGGCGTTTACCGCTTCACCGGTGACAACATCCACCTGACTGACGGCATTCAATTCGTTGTGCTGGTGCTCGGTCTGTTCTCGGTCAGTGAGATTCTGTTGCTGCTGGAGAAAACCCATCGCGGTCAGGAAGCGGTGAAAGCCACCGGGCGGATGATGTTCAACTTCAAGGAAGCGTCGTCGGTGTTCGTGGTGAACATCCGTTGCGGCCTGCTCGGTTTCATCATGGGCGTGCTGCCGGGTGCCGGCGCGACGCTGGCCAGCGCCGTGGCCTACATGACCGAAAAACGCATCGCCGGTGCCAGTGGCAAATTCGGTCAGGGCGACGCTCGTGGTCTCGCCGCGCCAGAAACTGCCATCGGTGCTTCGGCTTGTGGCGCACTGGTGCCAATGCTGACCCTCGGCGTTCCAGGTTCGGGCACGACCGCGGTGATGATCGGCGCTCTGTCGCTGTACAACATCACCCCGGGCCCACTGCTGTTCCAGCAACAACCGGACATCGTCTGGGGCCTGATCGCCTCGTTGTTCATCGCCAACATCATGCTGGTGATCCTCAACATCCCGATGATCCGCATCTTCACCCGCATCCTCGCCGTGCCGAACTGGGCACTGGTGCCGGTGATCGCGATCATCACCGGGATTGGCGTCTACGCGGTGCACGCCACCACGTTCGACCTGTTCCTGATGGTCGGCATCGGCATCTTCGGCTACATCCTGCGCAAGCTCGACTTCCCGTTGTCGCCAGTGCTGCTGGGCTTCATCCTCGGTGGTCTGATGGAGCAAAACCTGCGTCGGGCGCTGTCGATTTCCAACGGCGCGCTGGAAATTCTCTGGTCGAGCCCTATCACTTTCGGTGTCTGGGTGCTGACCGCGATCATGCTGCTGATGCCGCTGCTGCGCATCTGGCGCAAACGTTCGGTCGCGCGTCGCGCCATCGCCGATGTTTGATCGCGCCTCACTGAAATCCTGGTGGGGAACCCCGCTGGTCGGTCTGCTTGGCGGCTACCTCGCCAGCCAGATCGGCTGGCCACTGCCGTGGATGGTCGGCTCGTTGCTGGCGATCATCCTCGTGCGCTGCCTGACCCCGTGGCAACTCACGGAAATCCCTGGCGGCCGCAAGTGCGGCCAGTGGATTGTCGGCATCGGGATTGGCCTGCACTTCACCCCGGTGGTGATGGAGCAGGTGCTCAGTCATTTCGGTTTGATCTTCTTCGGTGCGCTGGTCACCAGTGTCTCGGCGGTGGTCGGCGTGTGGTTGATGCGCCGTACCGGTGAAGATCGCGCCACAGCGTTTTTCTCGAGCATGCCCGGCGGTTCCGGGGAGATGGTCAACCTCGGCGCCCGCAACGGCGCGATGCTCAGTCATGTTGCGGCAGGGCAGAGTTTGCGGGTGCTGGTGGTGGTGCTGTGTGTGCCGGCAGCGTTCAAGTACCTGCTCGGCGATGGCAACCCGATTTCTCACGCTGGCAGCGTCGATTGGCGCTGGCTGGCGATTCTGTTTCCGGCGGGCGGTTTGCTTGCGTGGCTCTGGCAGCGTTTGCGCCAACCCAATCCGTGGCTGTTCGGGCCGTTGCTGGTGAGTGCGGCGGTGAGCATTGGCTGGGATTTGCACATTGGTTTGCCCAATGGCGGCAGTCAGATTGGTCAGTGGCTGATTGGCAGCGGTCTGGGTTGTCACTTCAATCGGCAGTTCTTCCGCCGCGCGCCTTCGTTTATGGGGCGGACATTGATCGGCACGGCGCTGACCATGTTGATCGCGACGTTGGCGGCGTTGGGCTTGAGTGCGCTGACCCATCTGGATTTGCGTTCGCTGACACTGGGCATGATGCCCGGCGGGATTGCCGAGATGAGTCTGACGGCAGAGACGCTGCAATTGTCGGTGCCGTTGGTGACGGCGATGCAGGTGATGCGGTTGTTGTTTGTGCTGTTTCTGGCGGAGCCGTTGTTCAAGTACTGGAATCGTAATCCCGAGTAGCACCGAGTCGACTTCATCGCTGGCAAGCCAGCTCCCACAGGTTCTTGTGGCTGCCACAGACTATGGGCCCCCCCCAAAAACCTGTGGGAGCTGGCTTGCCAGCGATGGGGCCCTTCAGACCGTCATCAGATCGGAGGAAGCCGCCACTCGATCGGTGTTTCGCCATTCTGCTCGAGAAACTTGTTGGTCCGGCTGAAGTGTCCGCAACCCAAGAACCCGCGATATGCCGACAATGGTGACGGATGCACCGACGTCAGCACCAGATGCTTGGTCGCGTCGATCAGCTTCTGCTTGCTCTGAGCGTGCGCGCCCCAGAGCATGAACACCAGATGCGGCTGGCGCTCGCTGACCACCTCAATGATCCGATCAGTGAAGAACTGCCAGCCCTTGTCTTTATGCGCATTGGCGTTGGCGCGCTCGACGGTCATGGTGGTGTTGATCATCAACACGCCCTGATCGGCCCAGCTCTGCAGGTAGCCGTGATTGGGAATATCGATGTTCAGGTCGCGCTTCAACTCTTTATAGATGTTGACCAGCGACGGCGGCGCCGGCACGCCCGGTTGCACCGAAAAGCACAAGCCGTGGGCCTGGCCCGGGCCGTGATACGGGTCCTGGCCGAGGATCACCACCTTCACTTTATCCAGCGGCGTCGAGTTCAGCGCGTTGAAAATCATCGGTCCCGGCGGATAGATTTCCTTGCCGGCAGCCCGCTCCTGCTGCAGAAACTGGCGCAACTCTGCCATGTAAGGCTGGTCGAACTCAGCACGCAGTGCCTCCTTCCAGCTCGGTTCGAGTTTGATACGGTCGTCAGCAGTCATGGTCATACCCGGCAAAAACAATGGGGCGAACCCTAGGAAAGCCGACCACGCTTGTCAATTGATCTGATGCAGATCCGGCACTTTCCCACACAACGATCATACTGATCGTTCAAATTCCCGATCGAGGTCACGATGAATCTGCACTTCGAAGAACTCACCGGCACCGACGGCGCCCGCATCGGTATCGCCAGCCTGGATGCTGAAAAGTCGCTGAATGCGCTGTCCCTGCCGATGATCAATGCCCTCAGCGACAAGTTGAACGCCTGGGCCAAGGATCCACAAATCGTCTGTGTGCTGCTGCGCGGTAACGGCGCCAAGGCCTTCTGCGCCGGCGGCGAGGTGCGCAGCCTGGTCGAGGCCTGTCGCGCCCATCCCGGCGAAGTCCCGCCGCTGGCCGCGCAGTTTTTCGGCGCGGAATACCGCCTGGATTACAGCCTGCACACCTATCCAAAACCGCTGATCTGCTGGGGCCATGGCTACGTGCTCGGCGGCGGCATGGGCCTATTGCAAGGCGCCAGTACGCGGATCGTCACACCGAGCAGCCGTTTGGCCATGCCGGAAATTACCATCGGTCTGTATCCCGACGTCGGCGCCAGTTGGTTTCTCGCGCGGCTGCCGGGCAAGCTTGGCTTGTTTCTGGGCCTGACCGGTGCGCACATGAACGGTCGTGATGCGATCGATCTGGACCTGGCCGACCGCTTCCTGCTCGACGAACAGCAGCCGCAACTGATCGAAGGCCTGTTGCAGCTCAATTGGCAGGAACAGACCGACGTGCAACTCAACAGCCTGCTCAAGGCGTTGCAGCAGGAAGCCGTGGCGCAGATGCCCGAGGCGCAGTGGCTGCCACGTCGTCAGCAGATCGACGAACTGCTCGACGTCAGCGACGTTACCTGTGCGTGGAAAGCCATCAGCCTGCAGCGCGACAGCAGAGATCCGTTGATCGCGCGGGCGGCGAAAACCATGAGCGAAGGCTCGCCACTGACCGCGCATCTGGTCTGGGAACAGATCATCCGTGCCCGCCATATGTCGCTGGCCGAGGTCTTTCAGATGGAATACACCCTGAGCCTCAATTGCTGCCGGCATCCGGAGTTCAGCGAAGGGGTTCGCGCGCGGTTGATCGATAAGGATCAGAAGCCGCACTGGCATTGGCCGGATATCAACAATGTGCCGGATGCGGTGGTTGAGGCGCACTTTCACAAGGTCTGGGAGGGGCGGCATCCGTTGGCGGATTTGACGCAGTATTGAACTGACGCGATGCTCGCGATGAGGACTGGATTCCCATCGCGAGCTGGCTCAATTGGTCGCCATACGACTCAGACATTCAGCTCGTAAAACTGAATGATCTCCGTCATCGCCCGCTGCGCTTCTTCGTCGCCCTTTATCAGAATGTCTTCGACATTCCTCAATGGCGGAAGAGGGTGCAGACGTTCAGCAATCTGCATCGCGCTGTAGTCTTGAGTCGCTGTTCCTTCGTTGTTTGAGTCGGCGGGCCGCCATCTTCCCCTTGCGAATCACCAGCAGAGATCAATCTCCAGGTTTCATAGGGCGGCGCTCCACCCAACAGGCTGAATCCGACGGTCCCGGACCAACCGGCGTTATGGCTCACGGCTGTATCCTTCTCTCCGCAAGCCTCACTAAACAGTGCCTTGCCGATCGCACTGGCATCAATCTCTGCAATCTGGCTGATGGATGGAACCGTCCAGGGTGCCAGCCGACCCGCGAGGGATCCGTCGATCAAGGTATTGATGAAATTGGCGGCGACCTGATTCGATGACAGCTGCATCAGGTTTTCACTGAAGATTTTATTCAATCTCAGTTCACCTTGCCGAGAGGTGTAGCCGCGAATCAGGGCGGAGTAGGCACCGTTTCCACCGTTGGCATCAATGGCCACGGCAAGCCAGAGCCTGGCGCTTTTCAGAATTTCTCCCGCTTCATTATCGACAACGATAACCT
The DNA here is from genome assembly GCF_024748675.1 of Pseudomonas sp. B21-041. NCBI lineage: Bacteria > Pseudomonadati > Pseudomonadota > Gammaproteobacteria > Pseudomonadales > Pseudomonadaceae > Pseudomonas > Pseudomonas sp. B21-041. The sequence continues at coordinate 1,555,644 of NZ_CP087175.1, read as the reverse complement.
CAGAAACTCTTCCGCCAATAATATCGAATAGTTTTTGATACAGGGGAGCGCAGCTAGCCCCTGTTAATTTCAGCGCAAGATATTCGATATCTTCAGAATCGAACATCAGCCCCTTACAAATATTTGCTGCATTTAAAATTTCTGACTTTTCCAGATCATTAAAAACATAACTCATCGTTACTTCCTTGTAATAACAGAGCGTGAAAGATAGCTACTGAGAAACTTAAGCATTTCAGGTGATTCGCGTAATGACGACAGACCGAGACTTACCCGACCGTGCCCTCCGGTAAAGTCAAAGCTGTGTAATTCCACGGTGCAAAAAAAATTCAAACTTCCAAAATCCAGGTTTTCCAATTCGGCCCTGCTGAGCTTTGCCAATTTCTCGTCGGTCAGTTCTTCCTCAGCAGCGGGGCGAATCAAGCCGTTACAGCTTATCAATCGAGGAGTGCCATCACGCCGCGGCCAGTCAGCAATGACAAACTTTCGAACGGAAGCCTCATTCTTGAAATGCGGCGGAGGTGCATTCAGCCAAAGTTCCAGTCCAGGATAATTTTTCAACTTCACAATCAACTCATCCGGCCAGTTGACGTGCCGATAGCCCCGTTCATGGGGTTCAGTGTTTTCTTTTTTTGTATAAAGCCCAGCGTTCAGTTTATAAAGACGCCAACTTTCAGGAGTCGGCGTTACACTCTGATCGTGGTACGACCGTATCTCCGTCCCGGTCCACCAGAAATGCCCCTTGAGCGTATTGGCCAGACACGCTTTCTTATTCGCCAGTTCAGGCATGCCCACATAAAACTCCGGGACCAGAGTCTTATCCACATAGCTACCGCCCAGTATGGGCACCTGCTTCATGCTCGCCAGCTTCTTTTGGCAGGCCTCCTGATCCGCGTAATAGATTGCCATCGCCGCGGCGACTTCTTCTTCACGGATATAAAAATCCACCACGCAATAACAGGCATAAATAAACAAGCCGTATTTCAACAACTTCTTAAACCATTTAATCAATTGCTTATACGACATCCGGAGCATTTCAAACCTCCCTGCCAAACTGAGGAGCAGGCTGTTTCTTGAGATACCCGGATGTCGCGTTCTCAAACACCTCAAAGTATTGTTTCGTGCCGTACTCCACATTAAATCTGCTCGCCGTCAACTTCGCAGCGCTGCGAAGGCGGTCGTACTCACCAGCGGATTCAAGAACCCTGGCAATACGTTTGGCAATAGCGTGATGATCGAAGACGTCCACCAGCAACCCATTGTGACCATCAACGATCACCTCCCTTACCGGAGCCGTATCCGACGCTACTACCACACACTCAGACGCCATCGCCTCCAGTAACGACCACGACAAAACAAACGGATACGTCAAATAAACATGGACTTTCGAACATTCCAGAACTGCCCGGTAAGTCTGGTAAGGAAGCTTCCCTGTGAAATGCACCCTGGAGTCATCGAAACTTACCTCTGCCTCCATCCTGCTGCGCCAATTTGCAAAGCCAACCGGCTTACACCCGTAACTGACGTCATCACCGCCTACTATGATTATCTGTGCATCGGGACACTCAGCCTGAATATGCGGGATCGCTCGCATAAAACTGTGAAACCCGCGATAAGGCTCAAGATTCCTCGCGACATAAGTAACGATCGGCTGCCCGGTTCTCAGTTCGACGCCATTGGGCAACCTGACGGCCCCCGCTTTCGCCAAGCAAGAACTTTGAATGACGCCCTCGTGAATAACCCGAATGGCCGGCTGATAAGCTGCAGGAAACAGACTGCGCTGCCACCGCGTGGGCGCAATGGCAATGTCACATTGCTCAAGATTCAAAAGATGCAGCGAATTGAGCACTCGCAGCCTTGATGACTCTCTTGTTGCTCGCGGGAATTCAGGGTCGAACCCGGAATCTGCGCCCTGCGCCCGATAGTAATATTCGCAATAGTGAATAAGCGGCGCGTCAGGATAGACATCCTTGACGAAGAGCGTTTCCCCCCATCCGGGATGAGCGAGAATTACGTCCGGCCGATAACCCGAATGTTTCAGCCGGCTCAGAATTTCAAAAACCTTCTGTCCATCAGTCACCGCTTGTTCGTAACGGGTCAGGTAGGGGTGAATACCGCCCGGTGCTCGGCTGGCAGCGCGGTATCGATATATTTTCACCCCTGCGATACCCGGCGCCGTATCCCGACCTATCGCCAAAACCTCATAACGCCTGTCAATCGCCGCCAGCACTACATGACGGAACTGGCCTGGAAAGTTTTGGTGAATCACAAGAAGCTTCATAGCGGCATCGTCCTTTTATTCGCCGCTGTTGAACTGAGTTTTGCTCACCTCGATCGGCACGAACAGACGCTAACAAATGCAAGGAAATGAAACTGTAGGAAGCGTCTGGGAATGCCCTAGGAGATGGCTAACGGGGCGACTTTTTCGACGGGCATAAAAAGCGGCGCAGGGCTCATCTGACCTGTACGCAAAGACTCATACTTGGTTTATGGCGTTTATTCACGGAGTGTTTTTACACTCGTGAACGCTGGAAGCGCCAACCTGCGCGCTTCCAAGGATGACTCTTTGACTATGGACAGTCTCATGATGGCCAACACCCTCGTACTCACACCTTCGCAGACTCGACGGCTCTCCCCTGACGATCAATCCACGCCAGGACCTGATGACATCGACTCCCCGGCTACTCCCCTGGCTAACTTGGGTGGAGCGTTGTCCTGGCCCATTCCCCTGAGTGCGGACGAACAACGCCGCTTGCGTCTGATCACCATGAGCCATGCACACCATTTGGGCGACCAGCCGCTGGTGATGCAGATCAAGGGCGGTGTGCTGGAGTTCTTGCGTTATGACCACCCTATTCCCGAGAACGTGACAGACGACCCTGCAAAGATGCTCGACGCGCTGCTCCGCTCCCCGCAAGGGCAACTGATGGGCAAAACGCTGCAACAGAGAATGCAAGGCATCGACAGCGATAGCAGCGTTATGGATTACCTGCTGGCGGGGATCGCACTGCAGATGGATCCTGAGTCGATCACCGCCCCCCTTCGCAACAAGACAGCTGGCTTGGATCTGGCCAGCAATCGACATTGCGGCCGGCATGCATCTGCAGTCATCGATGACCTCGCCGAACACTTAAGCCGTGAAGGCAGAACCAGCGCTGCCTTGGCGAAAACCGGCGCATACCTTTTGCTAGGCAGGTCGGCACCGCAGTTTCTGATTGCAGACATTCCCCGAAATGTGAAAGTTGGCAGTCTGGCCTGGGCCAACCTGACCATGGCGGCAATGGCCATCGAGGCACAAACACCTGGCAAAGTCCCCGGCCTGACGTTTGCCCAAGTCATGAGCAAGGCTGAAAGTGCTCGCCGGGCTGACCCGGCATCGACTCAACGCATTCAGACAGCCGTATTACGCGATTGGGCTGTCACCAACGAAATCATCCTGAAAAGAAACGATGACGCCTACACCGAAGGACAACTTGAAACGATAAGAGCGACATTTAACCAAGAGCTTGAAGAGCGGCTTGCTGCCGCCAGGATTCTGGACAAAGCATTACCGACACGAAAAGACATTGCCCTGGCCCTGCTGATAGAGCGGTTTAGCGATCTGGGCACGCTTTTCGAAGTCAAGGCTCTCCACACGGATACGTATCGTGGCGAGAGTGGACAGACGGGTTTCAGTGGCATCCATTCGCTTCTGGATTACGCAATGATGGACTTGCCGAATCCGCGTCCACTTGCATCAAGTGATACCCGCCTCCCACTCGAGGCATTGAATAACAACCCGACGTTCGGTGTGCAGGAAGCCTTCGACCGGCAGTTCGCCCGCTCAATTCTGGATAAAAAGGCCGCCGTCAATACAACGATCAGGCACATGATCTCCCTGCTCCCACTAGAAGACAAAAAGAATTTCGAGTTTGGAAAAGTCAGCTTTTTCCAACAAGGTTCATTTGTCTCGGATGGATTTTTCAATCATACCCCTTGCCCCAACGAGCCCGGGCTGCTCATCAGGACGGAGCTGAGCGGCACGTTCCAGGCGTACGAAATCAACATCAATAAAGACACGATTGAACGGACGGCCCTGCACAAGGCAAAGCAACAGGAATCAAGGGAGGCCAACAAATACTTCACGACCAAAGAGCTTGTCCCCCGTGAAGCGGCAAATGAACTGGGTCGCGAGCTCGCTTTAAGCGAATCACTGGTGAGCAGTTTCAGCAGCGCGCGGTCCCGTGCGATTGCCGACACCTTTGTGCAACATCTGGATCTGGATGACCCCGCAATCAAAGAGCTCGCACGCGGGCAAACCCCAATGGACGAATATTACCGGCCCAAACCGCTGGGTGAGTTTTTGTTGAACCTGATCCCCTTCAGATCCGCCATTGTCAATTTTCAGAAGGGCAACTACGGCGAGGCGGTGTTTGATCTCACTGTGGATGTATTCGGTTTTCTCACGGCGGGCGTCGCCACGGCAGGAAAACTGATCAGAATCGGCAGGACTGCTCTGTCCACCGGCGCCAAGGCATTGAAGACCGCCCATGTCATCGGTGTCGCCACCATTGATGTGCTCAACCCGGTGGGTGGCTTGAGTGATCTGGCCAGACTCGTGGGCACCGGTGGCCTTTATCTGCTGTCCAGAGGCGCCAAAGCCGTCAACCGGCTCAGGGGGACCGCCAACAGTTACGATGTCTTGAAAGCGCTCAGCAAACAGTACGACGCGGCGGCAACGGGCACCGTAAAAGTAACCGGCCAGACTGTGGAAGGTGCGGCCGTGCTGAAGAGCGGTCAATGGTATTCATTTGATGCCGACACGATGCGACCTTACGGCAGCCCGCTCGAGGAATTCGCTGTCGCCACCCAGGCGGTCGCCGGAGAAGTGCTCGCTGCACACATCGATGATTGGGACGAACTGAGCCATACCTTGTTCAGCCGCTACAGTGTGCCCGATTCCAGAATCGCCGGGCTCTCTCGCAACAGCCAAGGGGTGTATGTTGCCGCCGACGGACACCTCTCCCACATACGCCATACCGATGGCAGCGGTACCACGGCGGTGTACGAGGTCAGGCAAGTCACTCGCACGGAAGACGGCGTCGTGCGTGCGCGGGTGTATCACGACAACCGGCAAACCAGTCTGCTGGTCCAGCATCTCCAGGGTGATCAGTGGCAACGACTGGGATTGTTTGGTGGGGGGCAGATCACGGCGGATCACTTGCGGGCCTGGGAGGCGTTGCCGCAAGCGGAACAGAAGAGGCTGACCATTCGGGGCTTTGCGCTACAGAACGGAGTGTCGGCCAAAACCTTTGCGTACTACGTAGAACCCGAGGGTCAGTTGAGCGCTGCCGGCTTGCTCATGCGTAACCGACCTGCCAACACCCCTTTCAACAAGGTGACTCATGTACATGTCCGTGACTGGCAAACCATGACACAGCCGGCGCGTGACGCAATGACCATGGAAGGATTTGCCGGCCACCACCACCTTAATCCGATCTCGTTCAAAACTTATGTGCGAGCCGACGGGCTCGGGCCCGCGGGTGAAACGCTGCTGAACAGGGCGGCCGGCAGCTCTTACAACGCGCTTACCGATGACCATTTACGCACGTGGAAAGGATTGTTCGAGAAACCGGACAACTCGGTCACACCGCAAGAGTTCATACGTGAACACGGGCTCAGCCCGAACTCTTGGAGACTTCACGTTAAAGTTGATGGCACCCTGAAAGATGAGACTGTGCAGCGTCTTGATCAAGCTCGGCAGACGTCCGCCGTGCCGCTCGCTGCGACGCCAGCCCGTTTACCGGCGCGGGTTCCGGGGGGACCGGAGGAGAAGATCACTGCCGAGCATCTACTGAGTTGGGAGGCGGTGTCGCGTAACGAACAGGGGAACACGAGTCGTGCAGACTTTGCCCGGCAACATAACCTGTCCCAGACAACTTTTGAATACTACGTGCAACCTGACGGCCAACTGAGTGCTACGGGCGCCATTGTGCGCAACCGCCCCGCCAATATGCCCTTCGACAAGGTGACCCAAACGCATATCGATCATTGGCAAAACATGACGCAACGAGCGCGTGACGCAATGACCATGGAGGGATTTGCCGGTCATCATCACCTTCATCCGGGGACGTTCAAAAGCTTTGTGCGGCGCAATGGAAGCTTGGGGCCCGCCGGTAAAGCGCTATTGAACAGAGCAACCGGCACCGCCTATAACGCGATTACCGATGATCATCTACGCGAGTGGAGCCGGCAATTCGGGCAACCGGATAATTTGGTCACGGCAGCGGAGTTCGTCAGTCAACATGGATTTAGCCCAACCTCTTGGCATGCGCAAGTAAGAGCTAATGGATCTTTACGAGATGCGACTGCGCAGCGTCTCTATCCAGCAGGGCGCGACGTCGCACTACTCCCCTCCGCGCCCCAAAAAACTGATGCAATTGCGAGCCTGCCGGCTCATGTGCCAGGCCGGCGTAGTGAGTTAATCACTGCTGAGCACTTATTGGCTTGGGAAGCATTACCGCGAGCAGAACAGCTGTCGCTTACCCGCGAGGGTTTTACCCGCCAGAAAGGGCTATCCGGCAAAACCTTTGCGTACTATGTGGAGCCTGACGGACAGTTGAGCGCCGCGGGCATGATCGTGCGTGAACGCCCCGCCGGCACACCCGTCAATCAGGTGACCGGTGCGCATATTCGTGATTGGCAAGCCATGACACAACCGTTGCGTGATGCAATGACCATGGAGGGATTTGCCGGTCTTCATCACCTTCATCCGGGTCTGTTTAAAAGTATTGTCCGGCAAAATGGAAGCCTGGCACCTGCCGGTGAAGCGATGTTGAACAGGGCGGCAGGCGTTGCTTACAACTCGATTAGAGATGAGCATCTAAGCCAGTGGAAAATGCTCTTCGAGAAGTCGGGCAACACAGTCACAGTAGAAGAATTCGTACGCCAGCACGGATTAAGCCCCAACTCTTGGCGACGACTTGTCAGAGCTAATGGACTCTTAAAAGATACCGCTGTGCGGCGTCTCGAACAGGCAGGGAGAAACACCACATTGTCTCCCGCGCCTCAACAAATCGAGACAAGTTCGGGACAAAAGCGGCCTGCACAGGAATCTGTCGACCCGACCCAGCCGAAGAAGTCTGCCGACACACCACAAAACTCAGAACAGGCTCCCGGCCCCTCCTCGGACATCCTGCCTGTCGCAATCAAGGTTGAAACCGGAACGTCCTCGTCATTGCCTCATCAGGTCGACAACACATTGCCAATCCTGCAGGACCCAAAGAACCCCAGGCTCAGTTTGACCCATGCATTAGAGGGGCCGATAGATGACATCCGTATCGCCCACTGGAATGGCTTGCTTGACGGTCTCGATAACGCAAGCAAAAAAAACGTTTCAAGCCAGATCAAGGAATCGATCAAAGACTGGTTGCGTACCGAAGGACAGCATCAATCGCGGTTTGATCAAACTCTGGAAGTGTTCACGGCACTGGATGACGGCCCCAATCGCGGCGCGTCAGTGTGGGCACGACGCGATATTGCCAAATTTGAAGTGCTAGGACCGTACGCAGGCAAGTTTCATGAATCAGATGCGTCGTTGTTTCAGGAGATACGCAAACAAGGTTCACGGGCTGTACTGACTTACTTGTTCGGCACACGCTCGGGCAATCGCTCGGTGAGTGGGCTGCACACGGGCAATACCCTGAGCCTGATCAATACCTCACAACTGGGCAATGAGCCGGCATGGAAGTCGAACAACGTCATTTCCATTGCCGCGGGAAAAAACCTGACGTTCTACGTGGCGCTAGAGGACATCAGCAAGGGTGATGAATTACTGATGGATTACGGCCTGCTCTATCAGCCCGTGCCTGATATAGCGGTCAAACAGGACCCTGGTCGCTGACTGCCCGTTGAGGCGTCAAAGCGACGACGGCCATTGATCCTTGGGTGCGCTGTACGGTGGCGCCTTAATCCTGACGATATTCCCGGGCACAAAAAAGCGGCGCTAATTGCGCCGCTTTCATTTGCGTGAATCTACCAGCGGTTGCCACGCCCGTTATGGTCGCCGCGTCCACTGTGTCGGTCGTAGTTACCGCGACCGCGGTGATCGTTATCCCAACCGCCGCGACGATGACCATCCCAACGCCCGCGATCGTTGCCGTGCCAGCGACGGCTTTCGTAATAACGTGGAGCCGGTTGGTAGTAACGCGGCGCCGATTGGTAATAGCGCGGTTGCTGGTAGTACCGCGGGGCTGGCTGGTAGTAGCGTGGCTGCGCGTAATACCTGCTGCCACCGTTGTAATACGTGCCACCCGTGTTGTAGTAGGCCGGTGCAGGTGATGTGTAGACCTCTGAGCTGTAATACGAGTCCGCGTAAGAGTACGGGACGCAACCGGCAACGGAAAACATCATCGCAGCAAGTAGAAGAATTCGTCTATACATGGCGGCCTCCTGGACCGCGGGTTGGCCACACCAGCGACGCTGGCAGGCGACAGTCATTTAATCGGTGACTGTCGAAAAATCAGACAGCGTTTTCGGCATCTGGTGCGTTGCTGCAACAAGTTGAAACAAGTGATCTATGAAACCTTGTTCATCCGCAAAAACGCTGTCATTCAGCCGCTGATTAATGGTGCCCACCGTGATATCCGCCGCCGTGATAACTCCGTCCGTAACCGCCTCGATACCCGTAGCCACCGTAGTAATAACGCGCGCCGCCGTAGTAGCGGGGGCCGTAATAATTGCCGTACGGATAAGGTGAGTAATAGCCGGGATAGTAATAAGTGGCTGGGTAACCGCCGTAGGGTCCGGCGTAGTAGTAACAACCGGACAGACCCAAACCGAGCACCGCTCCCAGCAGCACCCTTCGCAATGTTTTTTGAATAAGCATGGCGGCCTCCTGAAAGACCCGCGACAGCAGTCGGCACAGACCGGCTGACATCTGTTTTGACTGGCAAAACCAGACCGAGTGCCAACAGCGCAAAATCATCGGATCAGCGGCAAACACGCTGCATGACGGTGCAGTCGCGCACCAACTCAAAGCGCCTCAGCAGCCTCGCCACCAACCCTAGGCAACCCGCGCGCCCGTGCCAGAGCGCCTGACGCGACTTGGCACGCGTCTCGCTTTAGCAAACCCGTGCAGGAGTCATCACAGGTTCGCGGCACCACAATTTGCAATGGCTGACTAGGGTTCCGGCTCGCAATCGCGAGTGGCTGGTCCGAGAGTTGGCGACCTCCAGTTGAGGTTACACGGCGGGACAAAAGCCCGGGAGACAAGCCACCGTTCGCGGTGCCGCGTTGCCTTCCTGTCCGCCCTTGATCAACTGGAGAATCCACCATGACTCGACTAAGTTTTCCCGCCCTGCTCGCCGCTGCGTTCGCCGCGCTCATCAGCACGCAATCCCCCGCCGCCCAGAAAGACCACTTCAGCGTGTGCTGGACGATTTACGCTGGCTGGATGCCCTGGGAATACGCCGGCAGCCAAGGCATCGTCGACAAATGGGCGAAGAAGTACGGGATCAAGATCGACGTCGTGCAGCTCAACGACTACGTCGAATCGATCAACCAGTACACCGCCGGCCAGTTCGACGGCTGCACCATGACCAACATGGATGCACTGACCATTCCGGCCGCCGGCGGCGTCGACAGCACCGCGCTGATCGTCAGCGATTTCTCCAACGGCAACGACGGCATCGTCCTCAAGGGCGAGGGCAAGACAGTCGCCGACCTCAAGGGCATGGACGTCAATCTGGTCGAACTGTCGGTCTCGCACTACCTGCTGGCCCGCGCGCTGGACTCGATCGACCTGACCGAAAAAGACCTGAAAGTGGTCAACACCTCCGACGCCGACATTTCCGCTGCATTCAACACCGATCAGGTCAACGCCGTGACCACCTGGAACCCGATGCTATCGGACATCAAGGCCAAGCCGGGCGTGACCGAAGTATTCAACTCCAGCCAGATTCCCGGCGAGATCATGGACATGATGGTGGTCAACAGCGCCACCCTCAAAGACAACCCGGCGCTGGGCAAAGCGCTGACTGGCGCGTGGTTCGAAGTGGTCGAGCTGATGAACGCCAAGAACGCCGCGAGCAAAGCTGCGCTGGAGCACATGGCCAAGGCCTCGGGCACGGATCTGGCCGGATTCCAGGCGCAACTCGACACCACCAGACTGTTCGCCACGCCAAGCGAAGCGCTGAGTTTCGCCACCAGCAAGCAACTGCCGGAAACCATGCGCAAGGTCGCCGAATTCTCCTTCCTGCACGGCTTGCTCGGTGAAGGCGCGAAAGACACCAGCGCGGTCGGCATGGCCTTCGCCAACGGCGTGACCAGTGGCGATACCGGCAACCTCAAGCTGCGTTTCGATCCGACCTACGTGCAGATGGCCGCCGACGCCAAGCTGTAAGCCACGGAGGATTTGGCCATGCGCCTGATCAATCGCCACCCGGATCGCCCCAGTCGCCTGTTGTTGGTGATCCTGCCGTTCGCTTTGCTGCTGTTCGCCTATTTCATGGGCTCGGCCGAGCGCCTGGCGGAAAACCCCAACGACAAACTGCTGCCCAGCGCCGTGCAGATGAGCGACGCGGTAAAACGCCTGGCCTTCAATGCCGACAGCCGCACCGGTGACTACCTGTTGTGGCAGGACACCGCGTCGAGTCTGCGGCGCCTGGCCATCGGCCTCGGCATCGCTGCATTGGCCGGGCTGTGCCTGGGCATCGCCGCCGGCACGCTGCCGTTGTTCGGCGCACCGTTGTCGCCGCTGCTGACAGTGCTATCGATGGTGCCGCCGCTGGCGATCCTGCCGATTCTGTTCATCGTGTTCGGTCTGGGCGAGTGGTCGAAGGTCATGCTGATCGTGATCGGCATCACCCCGGCGCTCGCTCGCGACCTTGAACAGCGTGCGCGGGAAATCCCCGTCGAACTGCTGATCAAAGCGCAGACCCTCGGTGCCTCGACCTGGACGTTGATGCTGCGCGTAGTGCTGCCGCAACTGTTGCCGCGTTTGTTGATCTCGTTGCGGCTGATGCTCGGTTCGGCATGGCTGTTCCTGATTGCCGCCGAAGCGATCGCCTCCACCGACGGCCTCGGCTACCGGATTTTTCTGGTCCGGCGTTATCTGGCGATGGACGTGATTCTGCCGTATGTGGTGTGGATCACCCTCCTCGCCTGGCTGATGGATTGGGGCCTGAAATACCTGACCCGTCGCGCATTCCCTTGGTATGAGGGGGCGGCCAAATGAGCTTCATCACCGTGAAAAACGTCTGGCAGCAATACGCCGATCAGGTGGTGCTGGAAGGCCTGAACCTAAGCGTCAACGAGGGCGAGTTCTGCACCTTGGTCGGCGCGTCCGGTTGCGGCAAATCGACCTTCCTGCGTCTGCTGCTCGGCCAGGAAACGGCGAGTCGCGGCGAGATCCTGCTCGACGGTCAGCCGCTGGCCAGCGAACCGGATGCCAGCCGTGGCGTGGTGTTCCAGCGCTACTCGGTGTTCCCGCATTTGAGCGTGCTCGACAACGTCGCCCTCGGCCTCGAACTGCCGCGTGCGCCATTGCTCGGTCGGCTGTTCGGCACCGCCAAACGTGAAGCTCGCGAACAAGCGGCAGCATTGCTGAATAAAGTTGGCCTCGGCCATGCACTGGACAAGTACCCGGCGCAGCTGTCCGGCGGCATGCAGCAACGGCTGGCGATTGCCCAGGCACTGATCATGAAACCGCGCGTGTTGCTGCTCGACGAACCGTTCGGCGCGCTCGATCCGGGCATCCGCAAAGACATGCACGCCTTGCTGCTGGAACTGTGGCGCGAAACCAAACTGACGGTGTTCATGGTCACCCATGACCTGTCCGAAGGCTTCAGCCTCGGCACGCGTCTGCTGGTGTTCGACAAGGTTCGCCTCGACCCGCACGCCCCCGGCGCCTATGGCGCGCGCATCACCTACGACATCCCTTTGAACAGCGACCGCCGCGCCCAACGCGCCGCCGTCGACGCCCTGCCGTTGCCACTGGCAGGCGCCCTTCGCACCGCTTGAGAGGACTTCTTCAATGAATAAGCCGATGACCGATTCGACTCAACTGTTTCCACCGTTTGCCGAAGAAATGCTCCCCGGCGGCGGCCACCGTTCCTTCGTGTTGAAGCGCGGCCAATTGCTGCGCCTGACCGATCTGCGCGGCGGCGCCAACGTCAGCCTGACCTTGCTCAACGCCAATGAAAAAACCGAGCGGCTGAACCTGCCCGACAGCCTCAAATGCCAACACACCGCCAAGCTCACCAGTGGCCATTGCCTGTACTCGGACATGGGCCGCGTGCTGGCTGCAATCACCGCCGACACCTGCGGCTGGAGCGACAGCCTCGGCGGCGTGCTCTGCGCCGAAGAAGTCGCGCAGAAGTACGGTCAGGGCCGCTATCAGGAACTGCGCAACGGCTTCTTCCGCAACGGTACCGACAACCTGCTGGTGGAACTCGGCAAGTGGGGCCTGGGCCTCTCCGACCTGTTGATGACGCTCAATCTGTTCAGTCGCGTCAACGTCGACGAGGCCGGGCGTTTCCACTTCGTCGAAGGCAATTCCAAGGCTGGCGATTACATCGAACTGTACGCACCGATGGACACGCTGGTGGTGCTCACTGCGCTGCAGCACCCGATGGATCCGGCGCCGGAATACGCACCGAAACCGCTAAAGCTGAGCTGGATGAACGCCGACGCCAGCGTCGCCGAACACTGCCGCACCTCGCGCCCGGAAAATGAGCGCGGCTTTATCAACACCGACCGTTTGTTCGCCTGAGGATCGCTGCCATGTCAGTTGCTATCGCCACTTCGCAAAACCAACCCGACACAGCGGTGTACCGCGCCACGATCCCGGCCGGTGAACCCTGGCTGATGGAGGTCAAGGCCGGCCAGACCCTGCGCATCCTCGATCTAGAAGGTAATCAGGCCATCGATACGTTGTTCTACAGCCTCGCCAATCCCAAGGAACGCTACGACGTGCAGCGCACCTTGCGTCGGCAGAACAGCGTCTACCTGAGCACCGGCAGCGTGCTGTATTCCAACCTCGGCCACGCGATGCTGACCATCGTCGCCGACACTTGCGGACGCCACGACACCCTCGGCGGTGCCTGTGCACAAGAGAGCAACACCGTGCGCTACGCCCTGGAAAAACGCTACATGCACAGCTGCCGCGACAACTACCTGCGCGCTTGTGTCCATGATGGGCGACTGGGCAAAAGCGACATCGGGCCGAACATCAATTTCTTCATGAATGTGCCGGTGACGGCGGATGGCGGGCTGACCTTCGAGGACGGGATTTCGGCGCCGGGCAAGTACGTCGATTTGCGCGCGGAGATGGATGTGATCGTGCTGATTTCCAACTGCCCGCAATTGAACAACCCGTGCAACGCCTATAACCCGACACCTGCGGAGCTGCTGGTATGGAACTGAAAATCAGCCGTTTGCGCCGTTGGCTATTCGCCCTGTGCCAGGCCCGTTCCGGCCAGTGCCTTAAAAAGTGAAACCACCACAAATCCCATTGTAGGAGTGAGCCTGCTCGCGATCGCGGTGTGTCAGGTACATGAGTTTTGACTGATCCGACGCTATCGCGAGCGGGCTCACTCCTACAGGGGCTCGGTGGTGATCTGAAGTGTTTTTTTCATCCGGGACGACCCGGATGTCTGTCGAAAAACGGCGGGACGGCCCGCTTCCCCTTCAGGGGTTATGCCATGTTCGAAAAAATCCTCATCGCCAACCGTGGCGCCATCGCCTGCCGCATCCTGCGCACCCTTGCTTCACTGCAGGTCAAAGGCGTGGCCGTGTATTCCGAAGCCGACGCCGCCAGCCTGCACATTCTGCACGCCGATGAAGCGCACAGCCTCGGTGAAGGCGCCGCTGCCGGTACCTATCTGGCAGTGGATAAAATCCTCGCCATCGCCCGACAAAGCGGCGCCACGGCGATCCATCCCGGTTACGGGTTTCTCTCGGAAAACGCCGCGTTCGCCGAAGCCTGCGCAGCGCACAACATCGCTTTCATCGGCCCGACGCCGGAACAACTGCGCGTATTCGGCCTCAAGCACACCGCCCGTGCGCTGGCCAAACAGCACGGCGTGCCCATGCTCGAAGGCACCGAACTGCTCGACAGCCTCGACGCCGCGCTGATTGCCGGCGAACAGGTCGGCTACCCGGTGATGCTGAAAAGCACCGCCGGCGGTGGCGGCATCGGCATGCGCGTGTGCCGCAGCGCCAGCGAATTGAGCGAATCCTTCGAAGCGGTAAAACGTCTCGGCCAGAACAACTTTAGCGACGCTGGCGTGTTCATCGAGAAGTACATTCAGCGCGCCCGCCATCTGGAAGTTCAGGTGTTCGGTGACGGTCGCGGTGAGGTCATCGCCCTCGGCGTGCGCGACTGCTCGGTGCAGCGGCGCAATCAGAAAGTCCTCGAAGAAACCCCGGCGCCGAACCTGCCGCACGGCATGGCCGAAGAGTTGTGCGCAGCGGCGATCAAGCTGGCGAAAGCGGTGAACTATCGCAGCGCCGGCACGGTGGAATTCGTCTTCGACAGCGAGGCGCAGCGCTTCTACTTTCTCGAAGTGAACACACGGTTGCAGGTGGAACACGGCGTCACTGAACAAGTCTGGGGCGTCGATCTGGTGCGCTGGATGGTTGAGCTGGCGGCGGGTGAGCTGCCGCCGCTGAGCGAGTTGTATCGCCAGTTGAAACCTGACGGCCATGCGATTCAGGCGCGGCTGTATGCGGAGGATCCGGGCCGCGATTTCCAGCCAAGCCCGGGCTTGCTGACGGCGGTGGAGTTTCCGCCGGCCAACGGCATTCAACTGCGCATCGATACCTGGGTCGAGGCTGGCTGCGAGATTCCGCCGTACTTCGATCCAATGATCGCCAAAGTCATCACCTGGGCGCCGAGCCGCGAACAGGCGCGTGCCGAGTTGCATCAAGCATTGGGCGATAGTTTGTTGTACGGCGTGGAAACCAACCGTGATTATCTGCGGCAGATTCTCCGCGACACTCCATTCGCCAGCGGCGAGCCGTGGACCCGTTGTCTGGAGAATCTGGTCTATCGCGCCAACACCTTCGAAGTGCTCAGCGCCGGCACGCAAACCAGCGTGCAGGACTATCCCGGTCGCCTCGGTTACTGGGCGGTCGGTGTGCCGCCATCGGGGCCGATGGACAGCCGTGCATTGCGTCTGGGCAACCGCTTGCTCGGCAATGCTGACGGGGCAGCGGCGCTGGAAATCACCATGAGCGGGCCGCTGTTGCGCTTCAATTGTGAAGCGGTTATCGCAGTGACCGGCGCGCCGATCGGCGTGACGCTCGAGGGCGAAAGCGTACCGATGAACACCGCCCTGCTGATCCCGGCGGGCGCAACGTTGCATCTGGGCAGCATCAGTGGCGCCGGGGCACGCAGTTATCTGTGCCTGCGCGGTGGCTTGCAGGTGCCGGATTATCTGGGCAGTAAAAGCACCTTCACCCTTGGCCAGTTTGGTGGGCATGGTGGTCGGGCGTTGCGTGCCGGGGACGTGTTGCATATCGCTGCGCTGAAGGATCGCAGTGCTGGTGAGCAACTGGCCGAGCAGCACATCACCGCGTTGCCGGCGGTGCGGCAGATTCGGGTGATTTACGGCCCGCACGGCGCACCGGAATACTTCACGGAAAACTATATCGGCACGTTCTTTGAAACCCAATGGGAAGTGCATTTCAACTCCAGCCGCACCGGTGTTCGTCTGATCGGGCCGAAACCGGAATGGGTGCGGGCCGACGGTGGCGAGGCCGGATTGCATCCGTCGAACATTCACGACAATCCGTATGCCATTGGCGCGGTGGATTTCACCGGGGATATGCCGGTGATCCTCGGCCCGGATGGCCCAAGCCTTGGCGGGTTTGTCTGCCCGGTGACGGTGATCGAGGCGGATCTGTGGCAACTGGGGCAGCTCAAGGCGGGCGATAGAATCCAGTTCATTCCTGTCAATCTAAAAACCGCTCGCGATCTCGCCTGTCAATGGGATAACTGTGGGAGCTGGCTTGCCAGCGATGGGGCCCGGCCAGACACCGCATTAACTTCATCGCTGGCAAGCCAGCTCCCACAGGATCTTGTGTCACCTGTGGTATTGGAGTTGGGTCAGGGGGATGTGCGGCTTGTTGCGCGGGTTTCCGGGGATACGCATTTGTTGTTGGAAATCGGCGAGCCTGAACTCAATCTCGTCCTGCGTTTCCGTGCCCACGCCCTGATGCAAGCACTGGAAAGCAAAACCCTGCACGGCGTGATCGATCTCACCCCCGGCATTCGCTCGCTGCAAATCCACTACCAGCCCGAGCAACTGCCGCTGGCCGATCTGCTCGGCATCGTCGCCGGTGAATGGGACGCGGTGTGCGCCGCCAACGACCTGCAAGTGCCGTCACGTATTGTGCATTTACCGCTGTCGTGGGACGACCCGGCTTGCCAGTTGGCCATCGAGAAATACATGACCACCGTGCGTAAGGACGCGCCGTGGTGCCCGAGCAATCTGGAGTTCATCCGCCGCATCAACGACCTGCCGAATCTCGACGAAGTACAGCGCACGGTGTTCGATGCGAGCTATCTGGTGATGGGCCTTGGCGACGTTTACCTCGGAGCGCCAGTCGCCACGCCGCTGGATCCGCGCCATCGCCTGGTCACGACCAAATACAACCCGGCGCGCACCTGGACCGCCGAAAATTCGGTGGGCATCGGCGGCGCCTACATGTGCGTGTACGGAATGGAAGGCCCCGGCGGTTATCAGTTTGTCGGGCGCACCTTGCAGATGTGGAATCGCTACCGCGAAGTCGCCGCGTTCGATGGCAAACCATGGCTGCTGCGCTTCTTCGATCAGATTCGTTTCTACCCGGTCAGCGCCGAAGAACTGCTGCGCATCCGCCGCGATTTTCCGCTGGGGCGTTTCGATCTCAACATCGAACACAGCCAGCTCAACCTTGCCGATTATCAGGCTTTTCTCAATCGCGAAGCCGAAGGCATCAACGCCTTTCGTGCCCAGCAACAGGGCGCCTTCAACGCCGAACGCGAACGCTGGATCGCCAGCGGTCAGGCGCATTTCGACAGCGAAGAAGCCGTGCCGGAGTCCAGCGAAGACGCGCCGCTAGCCGACGGAGAACACAGCGTTGACAGCCACATTGCCGGCAATCTCTGGCAGGTGCAGGTCGAGGCCGGCAGCCGTGTCGCGGCGGGCGATGTGCTGGTGATTCTCGAGTCGATGAAGATGGAGATCCCGGTACTCGCGCCGCTGGCCGGGGTGGTGCGCGAGATTCGCGTGCAACCCGGTTCGGCGGTACGCGCCGGACAACGCGTCGTGGTGCTGGCACTCGACTGAAGCCAATTGGATAAGGATCAACTGATGAATCTGCAACTCGATGTTCTGCGCCAGTCCTATCGCAATGGCGACACCACACCGCGCCAACTGCTGCTGAAATTGCGCGAGAAAGCCGCCGCGCTGAACCCGGATTATCACTTGTTCATTCATCTGCTCAGCGCCGCCGAACTGGAGCCGTATCTCGCCGCCCTCGACGGTCGTGACCTCGACAACCTGCCGCTGTACGGCGTGCCGTTTGCAATCAAGGACAACATTGATCTGGCGGGGATTGCGACCACCGCCGCGTGTCCGGACTTCGCTTATGTGCCGGAACGCTCGGCGACCATCGTCGAGCAGTTGATCGCCTTGGGAGCGATTCCGCTGGGCAAGACCAATCTCGATCAATTTGCCACGGGCCTCAACGGCAGCCGCTCGCCTTATGGCGCATGCCCGAACAGTGTGCTGACGGAATATCCGTCCGGCGGTTCCAGCGCCGGTTCGTCGCTGGCGGTGGCATTGGGCGTGGCGAGTTTTGCCTTGGGCACCGATACCGCAGGCTCCGGTCGGGTGCCCGCGGCGCTGAACAATCTGGTCGGGTTGAAGGCGAGCAAAGGGCTGATCTCCACGGCCGGCGTGCTGCCGGCTTGTCGCACGCTGGATTGCGTGACCACGTTCACCGCCACAGCGCGTGAGGCCAGTCAGTTGCTGGCGCTGACCGCCAAACTAGATCCGAGTGATGAGTACAGCCGTCGCAATCCATCGTGGAATGACGGCTCGGCGTTTGGAGCACCACGCGCATTTCGTTTCGGTGTGCCGCGTGCGCAGGATCTTGAGTTTTTCGGTTGCGTCGAAGGGCCGCTGTTGTTCGGCGATGCCATCGACCGGCTCAAGGCTTTGGGTGGCGAAGCGGTCGAACTGGACCTGTCGCCCTTCCTTGAAGCCGCGCGCCTGCTTTACGAAGGGCCCTGGGTTGCCGAGCGCTATAGCGTGGCGGGTGAGTTGATGGAGCAGAATCCCGAAGCGGTGTTACCGGTGATTCGAGCCGTGCTGGCGAAAGCCCCGGCGGTGACCGGCGTGCAGACCTTCCGTGCGCAGTATCGGCTGCAAGCCCTGAAAGCCCTGTGCGATCAGGCCCTCGAAGGCCTCGACTGCGTGCTGAGCCCGACCATCGGTCGTGCGGTGACGCTGGCCGAACTGCACGCCGAACCGGTGCTGCGCAACTCCGAACTGGGTTACTACACCAACTTCATGAACCTGCTCGACTACGCCGCCGTCGCCGTGCCGAGCGCGTTCATGGCCAACGGTTTGCCGTGGGGCGTGACGCTGTTTGGCCGGGCGTTCACCGATCAATACCTGTTGAGCGTGGCCGATGCGCTGCAGCGTCAGCTGGATTCCGACCTGCCGACACCGGCGAACGCAGCTCGCCATGATCGCGCACGCATTGTGGTGTGTGGCGCGCATCTGCAAGGGTTGGCGTTGAACTGGCAACTGACCCAGCGGGGTGGGCGCTTGCTGGAGACGACGTTGAGCTCACCTGATTATCAACTGTATGCGTTGGCCGGCGGCCCGCCATTGCGGCCGGGGATGGTGCGGGTAAAGGATGGCGGCGTGACGATTGCGGTGGAAGTGTGGGAGTTGCCGAGCAGTGAATTGGGCTCGTTCCTCACCGGGATTCCGGCACCGCTGGGACTGGGCAAGGTGCAACTGGCGGATGGACGTTGGGAGAGCGGGTTTATTTGTGAGCCGTATGGACTGGAGGGTGCGCTGGACATCAGCCATTTGGGGGGCTGGCGGGCGTATCTTGAGACTCGGAACTGATCCAGAAACCAACCCTCACCCTAGCCCTCTCCCGGAGGGAGAGGGGACTGACCGGGGTGTTTGTGAGGTGATTGCCATTCGGTGATAACCCGTCGAAATCAGGTTTTGAAATCACCACAATCTAGCTCCCTCTCCCTCCGGGAGAGGGCTGGGGTGAGGGAGCTATCCTTCTGACACACCCTCTACGTCATATCCCCCGCCATTTCAGGCATAAATCCCGCAGTCTTTTCCCGGCCATCCCACTAGAATGCATGCCATCGGGCCACTGCCAACGGAACCGCCATGCCGCTTCGTTCTCCCCTGTACTCGCAACGCTCGCTGGTCCTGACGCTGATCGCCCTGCTCGGCGCCGGGTTCCTCGCCACGTCGTTGCTCAGCTACTACGCCTCCCGCGAGTCGATCCGCGACAACATCGTCAACACCGAGCTGCCGCTGACGTCCGACACGGTCTACTCGGAAATCCAGAAAGACCTGGTCCGGCCGATCCTGATTTCCTCGATGATGTCCCGCGACACCTTCATGCGCGACTGGGTGGTCAACGGCGAACAAAACCCCGAGCAGATGACCCGTTACCTCGACGAGGTCATGACCCATTACGGCGCCTACACGGCGTTCTTCGTCTCCAACAGCACCCACACCTACTACCACGCCAAAGGCGTGCTCAAGCAGGTCAAGGTCGATGAACCGCGCGATGCCTGGTACTTCCGCGTGCGTGACATGAAGGATCCGTACGAGATCAACGTCGACCCGGATCTGGCCAACAAGGACAACCTGACCTTCTTCATCAACTACAAGGTTTACGACTATCACAACCGCTTCATCGGCGCGGCCGGGGTCGGTCTGACCGTGGACGCGGTGATCAAGCTGATCGACAAGTATCAACAGCGCTATCAACGCAGCGTGTACTTCGTCGACACCTTTGGCCGGTTGGTCCTGACCGGCGCCGAAGGCGGACCTGAAGACGCACACATCGGCCAGAGCCTGAGTGAACTCGAGAGCATGAAAAGCCTGGTCAGCCAGTTGCCGAAACCGCACAGCGGCAGCTACGAATACTCCGCCCACGGTCAGGGGCACTTCCTCAACGTGCGGTTTATTCCTGAGCTGAACTGGTACCTGTTTGTCGATAAACGCGAAGACGGCGCCCTGAGTGAAATCCGTCAGTCGCTGTATCTGAATCTACTGATCTGCCTGCTGGTGACGCTGATTGTGCTGGCGCTGCTCAACCGCGTGATCAAGCGCTACCAAAGCAAAATCCACGCGCAGGCCATACTCGACAGCCTCACCGAACTGCCCAATCGCCGTGGCTTCGACATTCTCG
Source organism: Pseudomonas sp. B21-041 (assembly GCF_024748675.1). Classification (NCBI taxonomy): domain Bacteria; kingdom Pseudomonadati; phylum Pseudomonadota; class Gammaproteobacteria; order Pseudomonadales; family Pseudomonadaceae; genus Pseudomonas; species Pseudomonas sp. B21-041. The sequence goes on along the minus strand of NZ_CP087175.1, from coordinate 1,535,217 downwards.
CCGCACAGGCCCTGCACGAAGCCCGACGCGAGACCAAACCGTTAACCGCGCTGCTGCTCGACCTCGATCACTTCAAAGTGTTGAACGACACCTACGGGCACATGGCCGGCGATCAGGTGCTGATCGGTTTTGCCCGCGACCTGCAAAGTTGCCTGCGCCAAGTCGACATTGTTTGCCGCTGGGGTGGTGAGGAATTTATCGTTTTACTGAAGGACACCGACGGCGATACCGGTCAGAAAATTGCCGAAAAGATCCGCCAACACGTCGAACAACACGAATATGCCTACGACGGCCACAGCCTCAATCTGACGGTGAGCATCGGCGCCACCACCCTGCAACGCGATGACACCTTGCACAGCCTGCTGTCGCGGGCCGATCATGCGATGTACCGAGCCAAACAAACCGGCCGCAACCGCACCTGCGTGGAAATGCCTCACTCGACTTATGCCTGATTCCGACGTTAAACCCGATCATTGCCCGGCCTGCGGCGCCCGCAACGACTGCAGCTTGGCCGACCCGCGCACCGCCGACCGCGAATGCTGGTGCTATGGCGTCAGCATCGACCCGGCCGTGCTTGAAGCGCTGCCGCCAGAACTGCGCAACCAATCCTGCCTGTGCCCGCGTTGCGCGCAGGTCGAGGCGCAACTGCAAGCGGCCAAGCGGCCGATCCCGTAAGATGCGCGGCCCTTCATTGATCGAACTCTGAACATGCGTGTCGACCGTTTCCTCAGCAACCTGCCCCGCTACAACCGTCAGCAGGTTCGTCTGTTGCTGGTGGAAAAGCGCGTGCGGGTTGACGGAAAAGTCGTCAGCGATCCGCACAGCGAAGTGCTGGAATTCAGCCGTGTCGAAGTCGATGACGAAGTCCTGCAAAGCGGCAAACCGGCACGCTATTTCATGCTGCACAAACCGCCGGGCTGCGTCAGCGCCACCCGCGATCCGCAACATCCCACCGTGCTCGACCTGATCGATGAGCCGGACAAGGACGACCTGCACATCGCCGGACGCCTGGACTTCAACACCACCGGCCTGATGCTGATCACCAACGACGGCGCGTGGTCGCGCCGCTTGACCCAGCCGCAGACCAAACTGCCAAAGGTCTACTACGTCGAGACCGAGCAGGAGATTGGCGCGCAATATGCGAGCACCTTTGCCGAGGGGATCTACTTCGCCTTCGAAGACCTGACCACGCAGCCGGCGCACCTAGAGCTGCTCGGCCCACGCTCGGCGCGGCTGAGCATCGTCGAGGGCCGCTATCATCAGGTGAAGCGCATGTTTGGTTTCTTCAACAACAAAGTCCTGCGCCTGCACCGCGAATCCATGGGGCTTCTGCACCTCGATAACGCGCTAAAACCGGGCGAGTACCGCGCTTTGCGCACCGAAGAGATCCATTTGTTCTAAGCTCGCGACCGCTCAGCAGAAGTTGTCGAACAATTTACCAACGGCACTTGCGCGATCCCTACTCCCCTGCTTGAATCAGGACGTCGGCCAGATTGTGACCGATGAGTCACAACATACATCCAAGAAACTTTTTGCCGGTAGAGAGCCTTCAAGGCTCCGCCTCAGCCGGCAGACTGCCCGCCAATAACAACACCCGTCGACCGCAGTCATGGATCGACATGGGCCAAGCAAATTCCAGGCGTATGCCTACCTGTCACAAAGCTCGTGCAATCTCTATTTGCGCGCATACCCGCTTGCTTGCCAGGAGTCTTATGACATGAGGCCAGAAATCGCTGTGCTGGATATACAGGGTCAGTATCGGGTTTACACGGAGTTCTATCGCGCAGACGCCGCAGAAAAGACCATCATCCTGGTCAACGGCTCGATGGCCACGACTGCGTCGTTTGCACAGACTGTGAAAAACCTGCACCCGCAATTCAACGTGGTCTGCTACGACCAGCCCTACGCGGGCCGGTCAAAAGCCCACAACCGCCACGAGAAACATCTGACCAAGGACGTCGAAGGGCAGATTCTGCTCGAGCTGATTGACCACTTCGCCGCCGAACACGTGCTGTCGTTCTCCTGGGGCGGCGCCGCGACCCTGGTCGCCCTCGCCCAGCAGCCACGGCGCATCGAACGGGCGGTGATCAGCTCGTTCTCGCCAGTGATCAACGCGCACATGCTCGATTACCTCGAACGCGGCGTCGACTACCTCGGCCAGCGCGACGGCGACCGCGTCGGCCATCTGGTCAACAACACCATCGGCAAACACCTGCCGTCGTTGTTCAAACGCTTCAACTATCGCCACGTCAGCAGCCTCGCCGAGCACGAATACGGGCAGATGCACTTCCACATCAGCGACGTGCTGCACAGCGATCGGCAGTGCTATCTGAACGCAGCGAAAAAGATCAACGTACCAGTGCTGTTTCTAAACGGCGAATGGGACGAATACACCGCTGCCGAAGACGCGCGCCTGTTTGGCAATCATGTGGCCCAGAGCACGTTCACCACGCTGCAAGCCACCGGGCACTTCCTCGACATGGAACACAAGGCCGCGTGCCGCGATAGCCAGAACGCCTTGCTCGGCTTTCTGAAACCGGCACAGCAGACCAACCGAACGCGTTACTCGTTTGTTCAGGATCAACATGCATTGGCTATTTGAAAGGGTGTCGTTGCGAGCGAGGCTGTGGGGCTGGGATTTTGCTTTACGCACCGCAGTGCTCGCCCGCGATTGACCGATTTCAGTGATTTAAAGCGTTCATGAGTAAAAGAAAAACTTCAAATCCGTGGCCGAGTCTGGTACAAAGTCAGCCGCTCTGAGCGGGTATAGTTTAATGGTAGAACAGTAGCTTCCCAAGCTTCCGACGAGGGTTCGATTCCCTCTACCCGCTCCACTCATTTTTTGTCTCACGTTGTGTGTTTTTGACGGGGGATGCAGGAACAGCAAAAACCGGCCTACAGGGCCGGTTTTTTTGTGTCTGAGATTTGAGGTTGGCCACTTGGGCAGCGCCGAACCATTCAGAAACACACTGCAGGTTGATGATGCACCCTCCACCTGTACGCTTTTGTTCTCTCTAACGACAACCCTTGAGAAGTATGCGAGGCACGAAATGATGCCCATGGCTGGGATCAATGGCGGAGCAATCCCATGACAATCGGATTCCAACAGGAGTACGCAAGCCCATTCGCAGACTTCATCCGTAATGCGAAATCGCACGAAAAAAAGCGCGTTTACTGTGAAGTGCTGACCGAATCTACCAAGAAGCAAAATGAGGTGATGCTGGCTGCATGTAACAAGCATTCGGTGGTTGGCGCAGTTTCAATGCGCAGGCTGAGCGCAGTGATGACTTCAGGGGATTTCTCCCGTTGTGATCAGATTCAAGAATTGCTCTGAGTTGATGATAAAAGCCCCAGCCTCAAGTGCCTTGGAAACTTTGGTTGGCCCCGCATTTTCGCCATAACAAAGAAACGTCAGCGTCTTGCCTGCCGTACTCATGACCTTCAACCCATATTCCACTGCTTTTTGCTCAAGCTCAGCCCGTTGTGCAGCTGCGAACCCAGTGAAAAGAATTTGATTGATCCTACCCGGTGACATTTTCGGATGAGGCATTTGCGAAGCGGCTTCTGAAGCAACGAGCGCCGGTGGCTTTCGATCGTGCTGAAGCCTCGGAGAAGGAGGAGCGGCCTCGTTTAAGAGCAGCTCAGCCCCAAGCAATACTTCGATGATGCGATCCTTGCGATAGGTTTTAGGAAAGGTATCGCTGGCCGATCGTCCTTGAATGTAAGCCGAATTTTCTGCCCATTGAATCAACTCTCTCTGACTTAAATCGCCCTTTGCATCTCTATAGCTGAATTTTAGAGTCGACATCCGTTTCACTCCCTTCTGACAATCACATGGCCAAATTTCATGCATTAGTACGCTGGCTTTATCGAGAGGTGATTTCCTTTCAACAGGATCGTTGAATGTCCATGACCTTCGCCCATTAGAGTCAACGTTAGCAGCCCGAGAGTGACGTCAGAAAAAGATGTGTTCCATGATTTTGCAGCGAAAGATCGCCACATGAACATGAGCAAAACCCGGTAACACACCCTACCTCACCATCGCGTCTGCCTTACCTAGACTGCGGTAAGCGACCCCGCCCGTCAGCGGAGGACGACCGACCGGTGGTTATAGTGTTGATCACTTTAACTCAATGGGTATAGTACCCACCAAGCACACCACAGGGAGGTGTTGTGAATAGCCGTTTTTTAATCGGCCAACTCGTCGCAGACGGTTGGTATCTGGTACGGATCAAAGGAAGTCACCACCACTTCAAGCATCCGACCAAACCAGGACTGGTCACCGTGCCACATCCGAAAAAGGATCTGCTGAAGAAAACGGCCATCAGTATTTTGCAGCAGGCGCTGCTTTGACTCTCTGAGTCAGTTGCGCCATGGAGGACAACAAATATGCTCTACCCGATTGCGATTTCAATTGGCGATGACCATCACGCCTGGGGTGTAGAAGTCCCGGACATTCCTGGATGCTTTTCCGCAGGAGAGGATCTGGACGATGCCGTCGCCATGGCTCGCGAAGCCATCGAAGGTCATTTCGAGATTCTCGCGGACGACGACGCCCCCATTCCAGCGGCCAGCAAATTGAGCCTGCACGTGGCCAACCCGAAATACGCCGGTTGTGCATGGGCCGTGGTGGATATCGATGTGCTCAAGTATTTGGGCAAAGCCCAGAAGCTCAACATCACCCTGCCGGGCCACCTGCTCAATCGCATTGATGAGTATGTGTTGCATCACCCGGAAGAGAAAAGCCGTTCCGGGTTTCTGGCTTCGGCAGCGTTGAAGGTGTTGCAGCAGGGTTAAATCCTGAACTTTGGAAACCGGCCTAACGGCCGGTTTTTTTATGTCTGTCAGATATCGACTCTACGCGGCAACTCAGCCGGCACAACCTTATCCAGGGCCTGATTCACCGCCAATTCGCCCAACATGACAACCTGCGCGATGCCGAGTGCAGTCTTGCGGTGCGAGGTGTCGAGCAGCGCGGCGAAGTTGTTGAGCATGGTGGTGGCCGAGCCGAGGGTTTCGCTGGCGTTGGCCAGCAGAGACTCGGTGTCGTAGGCAGGGTTGGCGAGGTACATCGGTTCGGGTTCGTGGGTGGAACCCATGATTCTGGCCGTGGGGCTGAGGTAGTGGTCGAGCGCGCGCTCGGCGGCTTCGTGGAATTTTTTGGAATTGGGTGATTCGTAGGGGGATGCCGGATCGGTTTCCGGCGGATTGGGCGTAACTTTGAACATTGGATTGAGACCTTTTAGTAAGGCCGCAACCGATCTCGCTACTAAACGGATGGGTGGCAGCTGTGCGCAAGTTAGTAGACCGGACCCCAATCCAAATCCGGCGCACCCGAGGGCGCCATGCGCACAGCCACCATCAGGTGCAAGCATTCGCCTGACTGAGTGGTACTCATGCAGCTATTTAGATTGAGGATGCCAGGCTACTAAACCCGATCACTGGAAATCAGTGACGCGAACCAAGTTACCGACTGCCCCAAAGGCGCACAAGCCGGCGGATTCTGGCGTAGCGGTAGGCAACGGCGCAAGGATTTGTAGGCTTCAGGACGTAACACTGCACGCCTTTAAACACTTCGCTCGGAAGACGTTTACGCAGCGATAAAATATAGCGATTTCCCCGACATTACAGATCCATAACACTCCACCGGTTTCCACCTCCCACCCGACCAACTAGCATTTCCTCATCACCCACCACCCTCCTCCTGCGCGGCCATCGACGAATACGCGCCATCACCTTCGAGGGATTCCAATCGCGGCCACTTTGCCGCTGACGACCGAACTCAAAAGAGCCTTCACCATGACGCAAAACATTTACGACGATCCCGAATTCTTTCAAGGCTACAGCCAGATGAACCGCTCCATCAGTGGCCTCGACGCGGCGCCGGAGTGGCCGGCGCTCAAGGCGCTGTTGCCTTCCATGCACGGCCTGAACGTGGCGGATCTGGGCTGCGGTTATGGCTGGTTCAGCCGTTGGGCCATTGAGAATGGCGCGGCCAGTGTCTTGGGGCTGGATGTCTCGGAGAAGATGCTGGAGCGGGCGCGGGAGACCACGACGGCGGCGAATATTCGTTATGAGCGCGCTGATCTGGAACAGCTCGATCTGTCAGCCTGTAGTTTTGATTTGGCCTACAGCTCACTGGCGCTGCACTACATCAAGGATCTGCCGGGGCTGTTTGCGCACCTGTACGCGGCACTGAAGCCGGGTTCGCATTTTGTGTTTTCCATTGAGCATCCAATCTTTATGGCGCCGCGTAATCCGGGTTGGCTGGTAGATAGCGAAGGCAACAAACGTTGGCCGCTGGACAGCTATCAGTTGGAGGGTGAGCGGGTGACCAATTGGTTGGCTGAGGGTGTGATCAAGCAGCATCGTACGGTGGGGACATTGCTCAATTCGTTGATCGACGCAGGGTTTTCGATTCGTCATGTCAATGAATGGGGGCCGAGCGAAGCTGAAGTGGCGGCGCAACCGGCGCTGGCGGAAGAGCGGGAGCGGCCGATGATGATGTTGGTGGCGGTGCAGCGTTGAGCGGGTTTGCAGCTTGATAAGCCCTCACCCTAACCCTCTCCCAGAGGGAGAGGGGACTGACCGAGTTGTTCTCTAGGGTTACGCCGACCTGAAATATCGAGCCGAACTCCGGTTTCGAATACAACACCGGTCGGCTCCCTCTCCCTCGGGAGAGGGCTGGGCGGGCGGCGTTCCGATGAGGGGGCCCGTCCGAAAACGCACCCGAAATCTCCAGCCGAACAACACGTCCGGCTCATTTCAGCGAGTCGCGACAATGAATAACCGTGGAAATGGCAACAACACCGAGCCATCCGCCAATGCCGGATAAGCCTTCTCAACCTCCGCCAGATACTGCTCCAGGTACTGCGCCTTTTCCGCCTCGGTCAGCGGATTCAAAAACGGAATCAACCCGCTCCCCTTGAACCACTCCACCACCCCCGCTGCCCCGCCAGACAGCTGATGGTGATAGGTGGTGCGCCACACATCGACCCGCGCACAGTGCGGCCGCAGCATCGAGAAATAATCGCTGGCACTCGCCATGTCGGTACGTTGCCCCGCTGCACCGCTGAGCTTGCTCGCCCACGGACCATCCGCGGCGACTTCACGCATCAAGCGGTGTGAGGGTTCATTAAGGTTGTCCGGCATCTGGATCGCCAGACTGCCACCGGCCGACAACTTGCTGGCCAACGCCGGCAACAACGTCGCGTGATCCGGCACCCACTGCAACACGGCGTTGGCGAAGATCACATCGAACGGGCCTGCATCGGCCCACTTATCAATCTCGGCCACCTCGAACTGCAACTCTGGCAAGCGCTTGCGTGCGGCATCGATCATGTCCGCCGAGCTGTCCAGCCCGCTGACTTTCGCCCCGGGATAACGCTGTACCAGCAGCTCCGTCGAGTTGCCGGGACCGCAACCGATATCGACCACTGTTCGCGCTTCAGCCGCGGGAATCGCCGCCAGCAGATCGCGGGCCGGGCGGGTGCGTTCATCTTCGAAAGCGACGTATTGTTTGGCGGACCAACTCATTGCGTTCTCCTGTCGGGGCATTTCAGCGGTTCGACACGATACCGCGATCCAGCGCGCCTGCCTCTCCTACCAACGTCCGGTGACGTGGGTGGATTTGTAATTAGAATTTTCCACCAGCCGCCAATGTCTGAATTTCAAGACTCTTCCCAATAAGGAACACGGCTATGAAATTCGCAAAAATCTCCCAGAAGCTCGCGATGGTGGCCGGTAGTCCCAAGACCTTCATGGGCGCATTGATCCTGATCGGGCTGTGGGGACTGAGCGGGCCGATCTTTGACTACAACGATACTTGGCAACTGATCATCAACACCTCAACCACCATCATCACCTTCCTGATGGTGTTCCTGATCCAGAACACGCAGAACCGCGATACCGACATTCTGCATTTGAAGATCGATGAGTTGTTGTTGGTGACCAAAGAGGCGCAGAACGCGATGCTTGGGTTGGAGGCGCTGGATCTGAAACAGTTGGAGGCGTTGCGCAGGCACTACCGCTCGTTGGGCGAGGGTGAGGTGTTTAACCTTGAGGGGCTGGGTGAGAAGAGTAAGTCGAAGCAGGATTTGAATGAGTGCTGAGGGTTTAAAATCAAAAGATCGCAGCCTTCGGCAGCTCCTACAGGGACCGTGTAGGAGCTGCCGAAGGCTGCGATCTTTTGTCGTTAGCGGCTGGCCTGTAACTGGCGGGCCATTTCCAGATGGCTTTGCAGTTTCGGCAATGTCTCGTCGGCGAAGGCTTTGATCTCCGGCACGTCGGTGGTCTGCGCTTCCTGCTGAATCTGCTCGATGGCCTCTTCAGTGGCTTTGACCTGACTGGCGGCGTAGGCCTGATCGAAGGAGGCGCCGTCGGTCACTGGCGGCATCAGTTCTTTAGCCTTGTCGGCCAGTTCTTCACGGGGCGCGACGGGCAGGTCGAGCTTCTTGGCGATCTTCGCCAGATGCTGGTTGGCCGTGGTGCGGTCGTTGATGACGACGATGGTGTAGTCCTTGACCTCTTTCGATTCGGCCTTGCTGTGGGCCAGACGACTGGCCTCGATGTCGGCCATGCCTTTGGCCGAGGCATCGTTGATGAAATCGGCGGGCGACTGGGCAAAGGCACTGCTGGCGCACAGACCCAACAGCGATGCAAAACTCACGGTGCGTATACGGGTGGCCATTCGGCTCATGGTCGCGCCCTCCTTACTTGCGAAATTCAAGCGGGAGCTTACGCCCCCGCCTCTCAATCAAAACTACCTTCACCGACTACTTCGATTTCTGAGCGGGCTTGCGGCCCATATCTGGTTTTGGCTCTTTGTCGACGGTCGTTGTGGTGGTTTTCCCACCTTTGCGACCTGCTTCAGAGGCCTTCGTTCGATCGTTGGCGAAGTTTCCCGAGTTCGAGTTTCTTGAATTAGGCATGATTCTCTACCTCTTGGTAATGATCGTGGCGAGCAGGTGCCCGCCTAGATTGAGAATTTCCCGGGCCGCAAAGGTTTAGAAAAGTTGCAGTCGCTGCGACGAACGGCGGCCCCGGATTAGCTATTGAGCGCGTGATGGTTCAAGCGTTTGGCGGCGTACATCGCCTGATCGGCATGGCGAAACAGTTGCTGTTCCTCACTGCCGTGCTCTGGATAGCGGGCCACGCCGATGCTTGGTTCGATGTGCAGGTTGTGGCCATCGAGACGCATCGGTTGCACCAGCACCTGTCGGATTTTTTCCGCCACGCCGTCAGCATCTTCCGAAACCTGAACGCTGTGCAGGAGCACGACAAATTCATCGCCGCCAATTCGGGCCACCGTGTCGGTTTCCCGCACGCAGCCCTTGAGGCGGTTGGCCACAGTTTGCAGGAGCATGTCGCCGACGGCGTGACCAAAGGTGTCGTTGACCTGTTTGAAGCGATCCAGGTCGACATACAACAAGGCCATGTGCCCTGATTGCGCGCGAGCGCCGGCCAACGCAGCCTTCAAGCGATCGCGCAGCAATTCACGATTGGGCAGCTGCGTGAGTTGATCGTACTGCGCCATGCGCCGCAGGCGGGCGTGCAATTGCTGACGCTCGATGGCCGTGGCGACCTGAGCGCAAACGTATTGCAGCAATTCCTTGTCTTGCTCGGTGTAGCGCTCGCCGCCGGGCAGGCTTTTGACGATCAAGGCGCCGATGGTGCCGTTTTTCGAATTCAACGGCACGCCGAGCCAGCACGGCGCGTTCTGCCCCGCCACCAACTCGGCGAAATCGGCTGGGGAATCCGGGCTGTCCGGCGTCAGAAGAATCGGCTGGCCGCTACGGATAACTTCCGTGCACAGCCGCCCGGTGACGGTGCCCGGTTGCTCGGGCTGCAATTCGTCATCGTCGACGTGATAGGGGAAATTCAGTTGTGCGCAGTGCTCGTCGTACAGCGCCACGGAAAAATTCATCGCCGGCAGCCATTCGCCGATGATCAGATGAATACGCTTGAACAGCGCCAGCAGATCCTCAGCCGCATGGGCCGCTTCGGATATCGCATAGAGCGCAGCCTGGCGCGACTCGGCCTGCTTGCGCTCGGTGATGTCGCGCGCCACGGCGATGCGCAACTGATCGACTTCCGACCAGCGCGCCGACCAGAGGATATGCACGACGCTGCCGTCCTTGCGCAGGTAACGGTTTTCAAAGTTGAGTTTGGGTTCGCCACCCATGATTTCGTTGGCGGCAGCCAGAGTGCGCTGACGATCCGCCGGGTGCACCAGCTCGATCATTTGCCGGCCGATCAACTCTTCAGGCGAATAACCGAAAACACGCTCACAAGCGGCACTGACAAAAACGAAGCGACCCTGCTTGTCGACCGCGCAAACGGCGTCCAGCAACAGATCAATAAAACTCGCCAACGGCGCGGAATTTCGGCTTTCCATGGTTCAGCGTGGGTGTCCGGACAATGCAGCACTGATCAACCATCCCTGACCTTTTTATTGCGCCTCCCTGCACACATTTTCAAGCCTTGTTCGGCATCAGCCCCGGCAGTGCATGCACCAGCGCGTTGATGGCAAAACCGATAAACATCACGCCGCACAAGCGGGTGATAAGCAACTCATGACGCTGATACAGCGTGCGTACCCGTTGCGCGCCGACCACGCCAATCAGAATAGCGTAGGCCAGCAAGCCACCGAGGAAACTCAGGGCAATCAACGCCGGCAGCATCGACCAGTTGAGCAGTTCGGCGCGGCTCGACAACAGCGCGGTGAAGGTCGCGACCGCCACCGGATAAGCCTTGGGATTGGTCAAGCCGAACAGAATGCCGTGCCAGAACGGATTGCGCGCCGCGCCCTGGGGCTCGTCACCGTTGCGACGCTGGGCGCGCACCGCGCGCCAGCCGAGCCAGAACAGGTACACACCGCTGAGCACACCGAGCACATCAAACGCGGTGCTGCCGATTTCCCGGGCGCCGACAATCGCGATCAGCGCGGTGCTGCACCAGACCACATCGCCGAGCAGATGCCCGCAAAGAAACCCCGCCCCGGCCCGCCGCCCGTGGGCTGCACCGATGCCGAACACCGCCAGCACACCCGGCCCGGGCGTAATGCCGTAAATGAAACCCGAGGCCAGCACGGCCATTAGCAACGATGGAGTCATGGAAAACCTGCAAGCGCCAGAACACGTGGCCGCCAGTCTATAACAGACAAATGAGTCTGATCATGACTCGTCGTAAAAACGCATGCCGGCGTACGGTTTTTGCCGACACGCCGACAGCCGTGAAGCGAGATCGCCGACATGCGCTTCGAGCTTGTGGCCATCGGGATCGAGAAAGTAGAACGACGCACCTTCGCTGCGGTTATCCCGCCACTCTTGCACGTTTGCCGCTTGTAGCTTATGCACAAACGTTGAGAAATCGGCTGCATCGAGGCTGAAAGCGTAATGGGTGTAATCGGCGCACGGTTGACTCGAACGCAGCGGATCAAGCGACAGGCACAACCACAGCCCCGGCAGCGACAGGTAGGCGCCGGCATCCCACGTGGCTTCGACGCGCAACTGCAGCAGATCACGGTAGAAGGCGAGGCTGCGATTCAAATCGCTGACCGCGAGGGTCAGGTGGTTGAGGCCGGTGAGCATCGGGTCAGTAACCTCTGAGGTCTTCGGGGACGATGTATTGTTGGCCGTCGTAGGTCAGGGTGACGCGAGTTTTCTTCATCTCGATCGTTTTCGAGATGCAGTCTTTGCCCGACAGGAAGGATTTGTAAACTGAACCACTTGAGCTGACGATCAGATCGGCGAAACCATGGTGGCTCGTCGGGCCGAGATCGATAGTTCTGCGGATTTGCGTGTCCTCGGTTCCACACTCATCCGTTCCTTCGCCGAACTCCTTGCGAATCACCAAGCCTTCCAGCACAGGGCGCAATTTGTTGCCTTCGCGCACATACAACGCCAAATCAGTTTTTGCGTAAGGATTGGCTCTGGAGCCGTGACTGGCGAATTTTGAACGCAAACCGAATGCACGGACATCAGCAGCCAATCGGTAACGGGCCGTATCGATTGTCAGATCGTCGAAACTAATGGCATCGGAATTGTAGGCACCCGGCTTTGCATAGGTAGCGAGGCTCTTGCCGCTTGTCGAACTGACGAGTGCCAGTTCCAGATCGAATACCCCCATCTCATCGTCGCCCGAATCCGAGAGAAATGAAGATTTCGCCGCAATCGATTGGTCATTGAAAGCAGGCCACGCTTTGCAGCGCGAAAGGGAATGGCCGTCGAACTTCTTCACTTCGCAGGCGGCCTGGGCTTGAGCGGCCATCGTCAAAAGGCCCATTGCGATGAAAGAGCCCAGCAATGTGGAACGCGAGATCATTGTTCTTCCTTGAGTAAAAGACATCGGTCTTAGAGGCCTTTGAAATCTTCAGGCATTACGTAGTTTTTGCCGTCATAGCGAAGTGTCGTCAAGACAGGTTTTTGCGTGACGGTATTGGATACACACGCCTCGCCCTCGCCCTCGCCAACGGTCGAGCTACGGATCGTTTTGATCATCAGATCGGCAAAGCCATGGCTGCTGGTCTTGGCCAGAGCCACGGTTCGCGTAGTCTCGTAGCGCTCTCCCGCACAATTGCCATCCCACTCTCCGCCATATTCATAAACCACCAGCCGATCCATGACAGGACGCAATGCGTTGCCGTCTTTCACATAGAGCGACAACCAGGTTTCATCCAAAGGATTCACACGGGAAGAGCCTTTGAATCGAACCCGAACGCCAAAGGCCTGCAATTGCGGCGTGAGCTTATAGCGGGCGGTATCGAATTTCAGTTCGTCCAGCGCGATGGCATCCACAGAGAATGCCGAGGGCTGATAAAAGCTCGCTAACGGCTTGGAGTCTGCACTCGCCATCAAGGCCAAACGCAGATCGTAAAGCCCTATAGTCTCTGACTCGCCATACACCGGATCGGGCGAGAAGTTGGCGGCGGCGGTGAGCGTCAGCCCTGGATACGCTGGCCAATCCTTACAGATGGAAAAATCCATCTCATGCGCCTTTGGCGCCGGCGTGCAATCGGCCAATGCCTGCCCCGCCAGCAACCACCCGCACAATGCCGCACATCCGATCCAGCCAGACTTCATTGTCACTTCACGCTCCTTGATTACTTTTTCAGCCGCGCACTATCCCTTGCTATATCGGCCCTTTCAACCGAATCATCAGTAGACCAAAGCGCATTTCCCGTTTGGTAGCGAGAAGCAGTTGACGGCGTCGCGGGTGGCGGGGCGATGTTGGTGATCGCGGGGGGGGGGTGTTGATTCGGATGCTTGAGAGGAGCGGACTGGCTGTTAGCTGATGTCATGAATCCATGATTTTTCTGCGTCTGGAAGTCAGTCTTCGCGAGCAAGCTCGCTCCCACAGGGGAATGCATTTCAACTGGGAAATGCGATCAACTGTGGGAGCGAGTTTGCTCGCGAAGAGGCCAGCCCCTTCAGCGAAGGCTTGTCAGCCCTCCCCGTCAGTCCGCTACCGTCAACAATCGCACCAGATGAGCGGCTTCATTTCTCTGCCCCAGTACCAACACTGACGACTCCTGCAGACAGGCATCCTGCGCAATCCACTCGATACCGGCGGCGCCTTCGACATCAAATGCAGGATCCACGGCGCCATCGACCAAAAAGCCTCCGGTGAGTAAGCGTCGTTCGCCGTCCGAGGTCTGTCCGACCGTGACGATTGGCGAGCCGGGGGAGTCATCCAGCGCGAATCCTGCGCTCCAGCTTTTAAGATCCAGTGGCCGCGTTGCGGCAGTAATGACTGGCGCACCGCCGTTGAATGCTGGATCAAACTCACCGTCGCGGGTGATCCCGCTGATGAAGCCATGCTGACGCTTTTCCCCGGCGGACGACTCGACGGCCGATCCGATCAACAACAGGCGCTGCGCCGATTGCCCAACGATGCGATTCACCGAGCTTTCGAGCGGTGCACCCGCATTTTGCAGTTCCAGCAGCAGCGTACCGTCCTTGCCGAACGACGTGGCAACCTGCCCGGAACGCTCGTAAGCCATGACTAAACCTTGGTTGGTCACTTCAGTCTTGCCATGGACCAGAATCTGCCCATCGTCCAACTGCGTAACCCCGTGCAACGTGATCGCCACACCGGAAAGCGTCAGGTGAATCCAGCCTTTGCCTGCAAACTCCGGGTCATCCTTGCCATCCAGAAAAAAACGCGTCAACAACCCGCTGCCCCCTTGAGAGGTGACGAAAAGCAATCTGTCCGGCAGCGCTTTCGCTGGAGTGGAGTGCGCCAGTATCAAGCGGCCGCCCGTGGCATTGTTCAGCACGGGAATACGCGTCGGCACGACTCGGTAGCCAGTCTGTCCATCACCAAATTCGGGATCGAGCGTACCGTCCGGTTTGAATCGAGCGATGATTTGCTCAAGCTTGCCTGCTGCATCTGCAAGCACTGCGCACAACCAGAATACGCCGCTCTCGACGACGGCCAGGTTCCCGCCTTGTGACAATCGCCCCCTGACAAACTGACCGTGAAGGTACCCGCCCTCGCCGAAGCTGGTATCGAGATGACCGTCCGCGAGCAGTCGCGTCAGGCCGTAATGCGAGGCTCCCGATGCATCGATGACGGTCGTACTGACCATGATGTGTCCCGAAGGCAGCACTGCGACACTTTTCCCGATGGTTTTGCGCGCGGCTGGAAACTGCAGTGTTTGCAGGCCCGAATGGGCAAAGGTCTGATCCAGCTCACCGGCTGATCGTGCTTTACGTGCATTGGCTTTCGGCATGTTCGTGTGCTCCTCAAGGCGATCGGAGTCGACCCCCGTTGTCAGAGCATTCGATCCGAAGCAGCCACAGCAGACAACTGACAGAAATGACAGTTTTTTAGAAGAAAACGAAATTACCGATCAAGTAAAAAAAGCTAAAAACTGGTAGTTCTTACAGGTTCTAAACGGGACACATCGTGCCAGTGTTTCGTTTCAAATTCAGCCTGAAACGAGAAGCACAATGAGCACTCCCGACAAACCCAATACGCAACCTGTCCCGCCCCCGACCATCACCTACCCCGAAGAGGACAAGAACACGGGGGTTGCAACACTGTTTCTCGGCAGCGGTATACCGGGGGCTCTGGTGCAGGTCTGGAACGTTGAAGAGACACATTCGCTGGGTGGAGGACAGGTCAGCGCAAAGGGACGATGGGCGTTTAGCTTCAGCGGTGCCCAGTTTCCGGGAGAGCATAGGATCAAGGCCCGCCAGGAGGTGGATGGCGTCATGTCAGGTTGGAGTGAAGTGCGCAAATACAAGGCGCTCTTGGTGCCCCCCGTCAACATTCCGATAGTGATGGGACCGGAGGAAGAAGCGGAGGTAGATGCCGTTCCGGTCTTTTATGGCAATGTCACCAAGCCCATTGGCATCGTTAGCATTATCGATTTGGACACCGACCTGGAGATTGCCAGAGCCAGCGTCGACAGCGAAATGCAATGGCATACTCAAGCTACACCCCCCCTAACGAAAGGCAGGTATCGAATATCCGCCATTCACAACATCAACGGAGAATTGTCAGACTGGGGCCGTGTTCGAACATTTACGGTGATCACTGAGGACAAAGACAAGGGCAAAACCTAGCAGTCAAGCCCGTTGCCCCCGTCATGACCGCTCAAAACGCGTTGCGAAAAATCTCCTCGATCTGGCGCTGATCCGCCGCCCGAGGATTGGTCAAACCGCAGGCGTCTTTCAGCGCATTGGTGGCGAGCAGCGGAATATCACTGAGCTTGGCGCCGAGTTCACGCAAGCCACCGGGAATTTCGACATCCCTGGCCAGGCAGCGGATCGCATTGATCGCCGCCTGCGCGCCCTCTTCCGCGCTGAAACCGCGAATATCTGCACCCATGGCGTGGGCAACATCGGTCAGCCGCTCGGCACACACCAGCGCGTTGAACGTCTGCACATGAGGCAGCAGCACGGCGTTACACACGCCATGAGGCAAGTCGTAGAAACCGCCCAACTGATGCGCCATCGCATGCACGTAACCGAGCGAGGCATTGTTGAAGGCCATGCCGGCGAGGAACTGCGCGTACGCCATGTTTTCCCGCGCGGCAAGGTCGCTGCCGTCACGCACAGCCAAGCGCAGATTGTTGCTGATCAGGGTCATGGCTTTCAGCGCACAGGCGTCGGTGATCGGATTCGCGGCAGTCGAAACATACGCCTCGATGGCGTGAGTCAGCGCATCCATGCCGGTGGCGGCGGTCAGGCTTTTCGGCATGGCGACCATCAGCGCCGGGTCGTTGACCGACAGCAGCGGCGTGACGTTGCGGTCGACGATGGCCATTTTCACGTGGCGCGATTCGTCGGTGATGATACAGAACCGGGTCATCTCACTGGCGGTGCCGGCGGTGGTGTTGATCGCGATCAGTGGCAGTTGCGGTTTGCTCGATTGATCGATGCCTTCGTAATCACGGATCTGTCCGCCATTGGTCGCGCACAGGGCAATGCCTTTGGCGCAGTCGTGCGGCGAACCGCCGCCCAGCGAGACGACGAAATCGCAGCGACTTTCCTTGAGCAGGCCCAGCCCCGACTCGACATTGGCAATGCTCGGGTTCGGTTTGGCGCCGTCGAAAATCACCGAATCGATGTCCTGCATCGCCAGTTTCTCGGCGACCATCGTGGCCACGCCAGCCTTGGCCAGCCCCACGTCAGTGACGATCAGCGCTTTGCGAAAACCGTAATTGCGAATGGCGACCATGGCTTCGTCGAGGCAGCCGTTGCCCATGATGTTTACCGCCGGAATGAAAAAGGTGCTGGTCATGCGCGCATCTCCTGACTGAGGCCGAATCGACTGCGCCGATCCGGCGGATGCACACAGGATCGACCGATCGGTCACGACCGATGTTGATCTGGCTCAATGCCCGCTCGTGATAAAGTCGCCGCCCATCAGCCCCTTTGTTTTGAGACCGCCTACGCAATGACCGATTTTCTCGATGTCGACGCCAGCCTCGAAGACTGGAACACCGTGCGCGCCGCGACCGATTTCAGCGGTTTGCTGGTGGGCAATGGCGCCAGCCGTGCGGTGTGGGACGACTTCGGCTACGACTCGCTGTTCGAAAACGCCCGCACCGTCGAAGAAAAACCGCTGAGCCCATCGGAACTGGCAGTGTTCGACGCGCTGCAAACACGCAGCTTCGAGCAGGTGCTCGGTGCGCTGAAAACCACCAGCCGGGTCAACAAGGCCCTGGCCGTCAGTTCGGCGGCGCCGCGCAACCGCTACTACGCGATCAAGGAAGCGCTGATCAACACAGTGCACGCGGTGCACATTCCGTGGCGACTGGTGAAGCCTTCGACGCTGGCGACGGTGAACGAAGAACTGGCGCGCTATCGCACCGTGTTCACCACCAATTACGACCTGCTCAACTACTGGGCGCTGCAACACAACAGCGCGGCCATTGACGATCTGTTCAACGGCGCCAGCGCGAGTTTTGATCTGAGCGAAACTGCCACCGACAAACCGCGCTTGTTGTACCTGCACGGCGGTCTGCATCTGGTGCGCAATCAGGACGGCACGGCGCGCAAGCTGACTTCAACCGAAGGCACGTTGCTTGGTAGTTTTGCGATCAACAACACGCTCAAGACGCTGGATGACGTGCCGCTGTTCGTCACCGAAGGGCCGAGCGCGGACAAGCTCAAGACCATTCGCAGTTCGGATTACCTGTCGTTCTGTTATGAGCAGTTGCTCGGGCATGGCGGCAGTTTGTGCATCTTTGGTCATGCCTTGGGTGAGCAGGATGCGCATATCGTTCGGGCGCTGCGGTTGGCGAAACCGAAGACTGTGGCGATCTCGATTTATCCGCGCAGTGCGGCGTTTGTGCAGCATCAGAAGCGGCATTACGCGCAGGTGTTTGAGGGGACCGGGGTTGAGTTGCGGTTTTTTGATGCCAAGAGCCATGCGCTCGGCAATCCGAAGTTGTCGGTGCCCGTCGAGGTTTGATGCAGGCCTGACTGACGCCTTCGCGAGCAGGCTCGCTCCCACATTTGGATCGCATTCCCCTGTGGGAGAGAGCCTGCTCGCGAAGCTTTTGGGGGCGCCTCAATCTTCGGCGCTGTGCACCACCACCAGCAACTGCGCCTGCACCTCCCCCACCGAGCGGATCCGGTGCGGCTTCTGCGCATTGAAGTGCAACGCATCGCCACGTTCCAGCAGCACCTTCTCGTTCATGAAATCCACTTCGACCTGCCCTTCGTGGACGAACAGAAACTCTTCGCCCAAATGCTCCTTGAAGGTTTTGTCAGTGAACTCGCTGGGCGGGTAGATGATGAACGGCAGCAGGTTGCGCTCGCTGACCTGATGCGCGAGCACGGCATATCCCGGACTCTGGTCATTCGCTGCCAGTGACTGGCGCTCGTGGCTGCGCACCAGGCTGTAGCTGTCGAGGCTGACGTTGTCTTCGGAGAACAATTCCTCGACTTTCACATTCAGCGCTTTCGCCAGTTTCAACGCAGCAGCAATCGACGGCGTGTTCAGCCCGCGCTCGACTTTGGACAGATAACTCTTGGTCATGCCGGATTTTTCGGCCAATGCCTCAAGGGTTACGCCAAGTTTTTTTCTCAATAATTTCAAACGGATAGACATGCGCAGCAGTTATTCCATGGAGGAAGCGACGATTTGTGCTTGCTAATGACACTTTGTGTCACATAGCCTCTTTCGTGTCATTTGCTCTCACCCAAAGGACACAGACATGGCCAAGACATTAGCACTACCCAAAGACCAACTGGTCAAGCAAGCGCTGACCCAGATGCAAAAAAGCCTGGCGGATAATACGTGGACGGACCGGCAAAAGCTGGCCCTGACCTGCCGGATTTTGTTCGAGAACGGTCACGACTCCGGTCTGGCCGGACAAATCACCGCCCGTGGGCCGCAACCCGGCACCTATTACACGCAGCAACTGGGGCTGGGTTTCGACGAAATCACCGCGAGCAATCTGCTGCTGGTCAACGAGGATCTGGAAGTCCTCGAAGGTCACGGCATGGCCAACCCGGCCAATCGTTTCCACAGCTGGGTGTACCGCGCCCGGCCGGATGTGAACTGCATCATCCACACCCACCCGACCCACGTCGCGGCGCTGTCGATGCTGGAGGTGCCGCTGCAGATTTCCCACATGGACCTGTGCCCACTGTACGACGACTGCGCGTTTCTCGAAGGCTGGCCGGGTGTGCCGGTGGGCAATGAAGAAGGTGAGCTGATTGCCGGCGCGCTGGGCGACAAACGCGCGATTGTGCTTTCGCACCACGGTCAACTGTCGACCGGTACGACGATTGAAGAAGCCTGTGTCATCGCCCAACTGATCGAGCGCGCGGCCAAGCTGCAACTGCTGGCGATGGCGGCCGGTACGATCAAGCCGATCATTCCCGAACTGGGTCGCGAAGCCCATGACTGGATCGCCAAGCGGAAACGCCACGCCGCTGCCTTCAACTATTACGCCCGGCAGAACCTGCGCCAACACGCCGATTGCCTGAACTGAAACCTGTTACGGAGAGATTCCTATGTCCACTATTCACGGCATCATCGGCTACACCATCACCCCGTTCGGCGCCAACGGCGAAGGGCTGGACCTGCCAGCGCTCGGGCAATCGATCGATCGCCTGATCGACAGCGGCGTCCACGCCATCGCGCCGTTGGGCAGCACTGGCGAAGGCGCTTACCTGAGCGATGCGGAGTGGGATCAGGTTGCCGAGTTCAGCATCAAGCACGTCGCCAAACGGGTGCCAACCATCGTCAGCGTCTCTGACCTGACCACCGTCAAAGTCGTGCGCCGCGCACGTTTCGCCGAAGCCCACGGTGCCGATGTGGTGATGGTGCTGCCGGCTTCGTACTGGAAGCTCACCGAGGCGGAAATCTTCGCTCACTACCGCGCTATTGGCGAGCGCATCGGCGTGCCGATCATGCTCTACAACAACCCGGCCACCAGCGGCACTGACATGTCGGTGGAGCTGATTTTGCGCATCGTCAAAGGCGTGGAAAACGTGACCATGGTCAAGGAGAGCACCGGCGATATTCAGCGCATGCACAAGCTGCAATTGCTCGGCGAAGGTCAGGTGCCGTTCTACAACGGCTGCAATCCGCTGGCACTGGAAGCGTTTGCGGCCGGGGCGAAAGGCTGGTGCACAGCGGCGCCGAACCTGATCCCGCAGTTGAATCTGGACTTGTACGAGGCCGCCATGGCCGGTGATCTGGATCGCGCGCGGGATTTGTTTTACCGCCAGTTGCCGCTGCTGGATTTCATCTTGAAGGGTGGCTTGCCGGCGACGATCAAGGCAGGGTTGCGGCAGACCGGGCTTGAAGTGGGCGATCCGCGCTTGCCGGTCTTCCCGCTGAGTGAAGCGGGCCAGACGCAGCTGCAAGCAATCCTGAAAACCCTGCGCTGATCCACTGACAACGCAAAAACCTGTGGGAGCTGGCTTGCCAGCGATGGCGGTGAATCATTCAACATCAATGCTGAATGAAATGGCCTCATCGCTGGCAAGCCAGCTCCCACAGGAATGGTGTTGGATTTGAAAGCGGGTTTAGAGAACCGGCAAAGTCTTGTCCTTGATCACTTTGCTCGGCCCGTTCGTTTTAACGCTGGCAATGCCTTTATCGCACGCAGCATCCGATGAATACGCCTCGCTGTTACCGATGATCTGGTGATTGGCCGCTTTCAGATTGAAGTACGGATGGCCGTCCTTCGTTGACTTCTTCTCGTAGCGTTCATCCAGCGGGCTGTTGGTTTGCACCGCCGCGATGCCGCCGTCGGCCGCAGCGCGAGTGGTGTACAGCTCGCTGGTCAGAATCGTTTCGGCATTCGCCGCTTTCAACACGAACCTGAACTGGCCGTTGCTGCTTTTACTGATTTCGTACCATCCGGACATGCTCGTTTCTCCTTGGCGATTGAGAGATTTCGCGCTTCAGAGTAAAGACCAGTCCTGATTATCTGTCGCCTGTACCGGCCCTATCGCTGGCAAGCCAGCACCCACAGAGGTCTGTTGTGTGCCCTATAACTGTGCCGCATCACAATACCTGTGGGAGCTGGCTTGCCAGCGATGGGGTCAACCCGGTCTGGCCTATTTCACCACCGCCCGCACCACCGACAACTCCGGCGCACCCACCCGCCGCTGACTCAGATAGCGCGTACAACTCACCCGCAGGAACGAGGCAAAATTCACCACTTCCCCGCGATAATCCATCACCTCTTCATACAGCTTGGTGATCAGCTGGTTGGTGGTCATGCCGTCGACCTCGGCGATTTCACTGAGGATGTCCCAGAACTGATTCTCCAGGCGCAACGTCGTCACCACGCCGCAGATGCGCAACGAGCGCGAGCGTGATTCGTAGAGAATAGGGTCAGCCTTGACGTAGAGCTCGCACATCGGCGGATCCTCGTTACAGGGTGATTTTGGTGCCGAGCAAACCAAGGAAACCGGCCAGCCAGTTCGGATGCGCCGGCCATGCCGGGGCTGTGGCCAGATTGCCTTGAACGTGGCCGTCCGTCACCGGGATATCGATGTACGTACCACCCGCCAGTCGCACTTCCGGCGCGCAGGCCGGATAGGCACTGCATTCGCGCCCTTCAAGCACGCCCGCCGCTGCCAGCAATTGCGCGCCGTGGCAGACCGCAGCAATCGGTTTGCCGGCCTTGTCGAAGGCGCGCACCAGGTCGAGGACTTTTTCGTTCAGGCGCAGGTATTCCGGCGCCCGACCGCCGGGGATCAGCAGCGCGTCGTAATCGGCCTCGCTGACCTTGGCAAAGTCGAAGTTGAGGGCGAACAGGTGACCGGGCTTTTCGCTGTAAGTCTGATCGCCTTCGAAGTCATGGATCGCGGTGCGCACGGTTTTGCCGGCAGCCTTGTCCGGGCACACGGCGTGGACGGTGTGACCAACCATTTGCAGGGCCTGGAACGGCACCATCACTTCGTAATCTTCGACGTAATCGCCGACCAGCATCAGGATCTTTTTCGCGGCCATGGGGAGGACTCCTCTGGGGGAATGCTTGGGAGTATTCAAGGTAGACCTTATCCGCGAGGTCGGGTAACAACCGGCTACTACCGAGTTGACTCATCGCTGGCAAGCCAGCTCCCACAGGTTCTGAGGCGACCACCGATGTTGTGTTCAACTCGGACACTGTGGGAGCTGGCTTGCCAGCGATGCGATCTCAAACTGTACGGATAAGTCTGTGCCTAGCTGTAACAGCCCGAACTGCAAGGTTTATGGCTTTATGAAGGTCATTCCCTGCCACCTTCAATTCCGGTCCCCCATCATGTCCTCGCGCGAAAACACCGGCATGGCCCTCGGCCTGCTCGGCGTGGTGATTTTCAGCCTCACCCTGCCCTTCACCCGCATCGTGGTGCAGGAACTGCATCCGCTGCTCAACGGTTTGGGCCGCGCATTGTTCGCGGCGATTCCGGCGGCGCTGTTGCTTTTGTGGCGTCGCGAGAAGTGGCCGACATGGCAGCAAGTCAAAGGCCTGAGCCTGGTGATCGCCGGGGTGATTCTGGGTTTCCCGGTGTTGTCGGCGTGGGCCATGCAAACGTTGCCGGCGTCCCACGGTGCCTTGGTCAACGGACTGCAACCGCTGTGCGTGGCGCTGTATGCCGCGTGGTTGTCCCATGAGCGGCCGTCAAAAGCCTTCTGGGCCTGCGCAGCGTTGGGCAGTGCGTTGGTGCTCGGTTATGCGCTATACACCGGGGCCGGCAGCATTCAGGCGGGTGATCTGTTGATGCTCGGCGCGATTGCCGTCGGAGGACTGGGCTACGCCGAAGGTGGCCGGTTGGCCAAGGAGATGGGCGGCTGGCAGGTGATCTGCTGGGCGCTGGTGCTGTCGACACCGTTGTTGATCGGGCCGGTGCTGTATCTGGCCCTGCAACATCAGGGCGCAGTGTCGGCCAAGGCCTGGTGGGCGTTCGGGTATGTGGCGCTGTTTTCGCAGTTTCTCGGATTTTTCGCGTGGTACGCAGGGCTGGCCATGGGCGGGATCGCCCGGGTCAGTCAGATCCAGTTGCTGCAGATCTTCTTCACCATCGCGTTTTCGGCGCTGTTCTTTGGCGAACATGTCGAGCCGATTACCTGGGTGTTTGCCTGTGGCGTGATTGCAACGGTCACGCTCGGGCGCAAAACCGCCGTGCGCCCTGCCCAACCTGCCACAGCCTGAACACATTCCCTTGTAGGAGCTGCCGCAGGCTGCGATCTTTTGATCTTGTTTTTTAAGATCAAAAGATCGCAGCCTGCGGCAGCTCCTATAGTGGTTTTATTTCAGATCTTGTCAGGTCAGGTAGCCGTCGGCGCGCAGGAGTGTTTCCAGGCAGTGCTCGCTGATGTGGTAGAAAGCCTTCAATTCTTCGATCTTCACCAACAACTGCGCCGGGTCCACCGGCTCGGCGCGCTTCACCGCCAGAATCATTTTGTTCTTGTTGGTGTGATCCAGCGAGATGAATTCGAAGACCTTGGTCTCGTAGCCGCAGGCTTCAAGGAACAGTGCGCGCAGACTGTCGGTGACCATTTCCGCTTGCTGACCGAGATGCAAACCGTATTGCAGCATCGGCTTGAGCAGCGCCGGGCTCTGGATCTGCAGGCGGATCTGTTTGTGGCAGCACGGCGAGCACATGATGATCGACGCGCCGGAACGGATGCCGGTGTGGATCGCGTAATCGGTAGCGATGTCGCAGGCATGCAGGGCGATCATCACGTCCAGCTCGCTCGGCGCCACACTGCGCACGTCACCGCACTTGAACACCAGCCCCGGGTGATCGAGTTTCGCTGCAGCGGCGTTGCACAGGTTGACCATTTCCTCACGCAACTCGACGCCGGTGACCTCGCCTTCAGCCTTGAGCGTATTGCGCAGGTAATCGTGAATGGCGAACGTCAGATAGCCCTTGCCCGAACCGAAATCTGCCACCCGCACTGGTTTGTCCAGCGCCAGCGGCGACGAGGTCAGGGCATGGCTGAACACTTCGATGAACTTGTTGATCTGCTTCCACTTGCGTGACATCGCCGGGATCAGCTCATGCTGCGCGTTGGTCACGCCCAGGTCCTTGAGGAACGGTCGGCTCAGTTCGAGGAAGCGATTTTTCTCGCGGTTGTGCTCGGCAGACGGCGCTTCGCGCAATTGCTGAGGCCTGCTCTTGAACAGCGAACTCTTGCCCTTTTTGCTGTATTCGAGCTGGGCTTCATCAGTCACCGCGAGTAAATGGGCATTTTTGAACGAGGCCGGCAACAACTCGGCAATCGCCGTCACACCGTCAGCCAATGGCAGGTTTTTGGTGATGTCGCGGGTTTTGTATCGATAGACGAACGACAGATTCGGCTGCGCCTTGACCGTCACCGGTTTGATGATGACTCGCTGCAGATCCACTTCTTCGCCGACGTATTTGGCCAGCACCAGTTTGATGAAGCCGTTCTGTTCGAGGCTGGTTTGCAGCAGCTCGATGAACTGGGCGTGGTGATCGGGCGCAGGCTTGATGGACGGGGCAGTAACGGACATGGAAAAGCGGCCTCGGACGGGCGAAATCGGGAATGGCGGGTATTTTAGGGGGGATGGGGGTTGGGGACACGCTCTTATTTACCGAACGGTTGGTTAAAGCGGCCCTCACCCTAGCCCTCTCCCAGAGGTAGAGGGGACTGATTGGGGGATATTGACGAGATACACCGACTTGAACGATTTGCCTTGAATCCATAATCGACACGGTTTTTCAGGTCGATGTCGAGCGCAAGACACCTCGGTCGGCCCCCTCTCCCTCCGGGAGAGGGCTGGGGTGAGGGTTTGTCTCACCCCAGCACAATCAACCGATTCGGCAACTCATTCCTCACCTGCGTCACCGGCACATGCACCTTCAGCAATTCCCCACACGCCTCGATACACGTCACAAATCCCTCCAGCGTGCGCCCCTGCCTGACCTGCTCGGTAAACGCCGCGACAATCGCATCCCAACTCTTGTTATCCAACCGCTTGGAAATCCCCTCATCCACCAGAATCTCCACATACCGCTCCGCCTCGCAGACAAAAATCAGCATGCCGGTACTGCCCACGGTGTGGTGCAGGTTCTGCTCTAGAAACTGCCGCCGCGCCAGATTCGAGGCGCGCCAGTGGCGCACGCGACGCGGGATCAAATGAGTGGTGATTTTCGGCAAACGAAACAGCAGACACAGCACGATAAACGCGCCCCACTGCACCAACAGCAGACTGCGCAGGGTCAGCCAGCCGGTCAGGTAGTGCACGACGCCCGGCACCACCAGTGCCAAGAGGCTCGCCCACAGCAGCGGGATGTACGCGTAGTCATCGGCGCGCGCGGCTAGCACCGTCACCAGTTCGGCGTCGGTGTCGCGCTCGACCCGGGCAATCGCCTCGGCGACTTTGCGTTGTTCGTGTTCGGTCAGTAGTGCCATGTTGAAAAGTGCCTGCTCATTATTCTTCTGATATCACCAGCCGCCGGACGAACCACCGCCGCCGAAACTGCCCCCGCCGCCGCTGAAGCCTCCACCTCCACCGCCGCCGCCAAAACCACCACCGCCAAAGCCGCCCCCTCCTCCTGAGCCGCCCCGGCCGGCAGGCAGGATACCGAGCATCTGGCAGACAAACACCGTCAGGATGAACAACATCACCAAAAACACAAACAATGCCGGATGCCGCGAGATGAAATCATCGGACGGATCACCGGTGGATTCATACACCGTCGACGGTTCATCGAGCGGATTGCCACCCAGCACCACCAGCATCGCCGCCACGCCGTCGCTGATGCCTTTGCTGAAATTGCCGCTCTTGAACGCGGGCGTGATGACTTGATGGATGATCACTGAAGTCTGCGCATCGGTCAGCCGATCCTCCAGGCCATAACCGACTTCGATGCGCAGTTTGCGCTCGTCACGGGCAACGATCAGCAGCGCGCCGTTGTTCTTGTCCTTTTGACCAATCGCCCAATGACGCCCGAGTTGAACGCCAAAGTCCTCGATGGTCGTACCTTGCAGATCCGGCAGCGTGACCACGACCAACTGCTCGCCGGTCGCCTGTTCGTGGGCCTGCAACTGCTGGGTCAGTTGCGTGCGCACCGACGGCTCGAGCATCTGCGCTTCGTCCACCACCCGCCCGCTCAGCGCCGGGAACGTCAACTCGGCCTGGGCGCTGACGGCGAACAGCCACAGCATCAGCACCAGACCCATTTTCAACACGCGCATGGACAACCTCGAATCAGAATTTCACTTCCGGGGCCTTTTCCGCGCCGGGCGTGGTGGCTTCGAAGGTTTCGCGGATCGGCAGATCGCTGTACATCACGCTGTGCCAGAGGCGACCGGGGAAGGTGCGGATCTCGGTGTTGTATTTCTGCACCGCCAGAATGAAATCGCGGCGAGCCACCGCAATGCGGTTTTCCGTGCCTTCCAGCTGCGATTGCAGGGCGAGGAAGTTCTGGTTGGCTTTCAGATCCGGATAGCGCTCGGACACCACCATCAGGCGGCTCAATGCGCCGGTCAGTTGGTCCTGCGCCTGCTGGAATTGCTTGAGTTTCTCGGGATTGTCGAGGGTGCTGGCGTCGACCTGAATCGAGGTCGCTTTCGCCCGCGCCTCAATCACTGCCGTGAGGGTTTCCTCTTCATGCTTGGCATAACCCTTCACCGTTTCCACCAGGTTGGGGATCAGGTCGGCGCGGCGCTGGTACTGGTTCTGCACCTGGCCCCACGCAGCTTTGGCCTGTTCGTCGAGGGTCGGGATATTGTTGATTCCGCACGCGGTCAACAGCGTGGCCAGCACCAGCAGTGTGGCGACCTGCAAACGCGAGCGATTGGTTGGGCTTACATTCATCGCAGTGATGCTCCTTGGCACATATCATTATAAAAACCGAGCGCGAAACATTCTCAGCGGGCTGTTGGGGCATAATCGGCCGCGTCGCTGGATTACGACGGGGCAATGGGCTAAAAAGTGCCCTGCGTGATCATGCGGCCAAGTGTCGGCTGCCGTTTTTTGGCTCTGTTTCTTTGAGCCTGTACCCGAACAACAATAGTCGCTCCCTAAATTTTGGCTGGCCGGCGTTGCATTGCCGCATGGGCCCTTGAGAAAACTATTCATGAAGAAGCTGTGTTTGCTGGGTCTGTTCGTCAGCCTGGCCAGTCATCAAGTATTGGCCGCCACGACCCCGGTACCTCTGGAAAACAAGGACGCGTTCATCAGCAACCTGATGAAGCAAATGACCCTCGACGAGAAGATCGGCCAGTTGCGCCTGATCAGCATCGGCCCGGAAATGCCCCGTGAGCTGATCCGCAAGGAGATTGCCGGTGGCAACATCGGCGGCACGTTCAACTCGATCACCCGCGCGGAAAACCGTCCGATGCAGGACGCCGCCATGCGCAGCCGCCTGAAGATTCCGATGTTTTTCGCGTACGACGTGATCCACGGTCACCGTACGATTTTCCCGATTCCACTGGCCCTCGCTTCGAGCTGGGACATGGACGCCATCGGTCAGTCCGGGCGCGTTGCTGCTAAAGAAGCCGCTGCCGACAGCCTCGACATCACCTTCGCGCCGATGGTCGACATCTCCCGCGACCCGCGCTGGGGCCGCAGCTCCGAAGGCTTCGGTGAAGACACCTACCTGACTTCACGCATTGCCGGCGTCATGGTGCGCGCCTATCAGGGGGCCACCCCGAGCGCGGCCGACAGCATCATGGCCAGCGTCAAGCACTTCGCCCTGTACGGCGCGGTCGAGGGCGGTCGCGACTACAACACTGTCGACATGAGCCCGGTGAAGATGTACCAGGACTACCTGCCACCGTACCGCGCCGCGATCGATGCCGGCGCTGGCGGTGTGATGGTCGCGTTGAACTCGATCAACGGCATTCCGGCCACCGCCAACACCTGGCTGATGAATGATCTGCTGCGCAAAGACTGGGGCTTCAAGGGCTTGGCGGTTAGCGACCACGGCGCGATCTTCGAACTGATCAAGCACGGCGTCGCCCGCGACGGTCGTGAAGCGGCGAAGCTGGCGATCAAGGCCGGTATCGACATGAGCATGAACGACACCCTATACGGCAAAGAGCTGCCGGGACTGCTCAAGTCCGGCGAGATCGAACAGAAAGACATCGACAACGCCGTACGCGAAGTGCTCGCGGCCAAGTACGACATGGGCCTGTTCAAAGACCCGTACCTGCGCATCGGCAAGGCTGAAGATGATCCGGCCGACACCTACGCCGAAAGCCGCCTGCACCGCGCCGAGGCCCGTGAAGTGGCGCGTCGCAGTCTGGTGCTGCTGAAGAACCAGAACGAAACCCTGCCGCTGAAGAAAGACGCAAAAGTCATGCTGGTCGGCCCATTGGCCAAAGCACCGATCGACATGATGGGCAGCTGGGCCGCCGCCGGGCGCCCTGCGCAATCGGTCACGCTGTTCGATGGCATGAGTTCGGTGATCGACAACAAGTCAAACCTGATCTACGCCCGTGGCGCCAACATCACCAGCGACAAGAAGGTGCTCGACTACCTGAACTTCCTCAACTTCGATGCGCCGGAAGTGGTCGATGACCCGCGCCCGGCCAACGTGCTGATCGACGAAGCGGTAAAAGCCGCCAAGGACGCTGACGTAATCGTTGCGGCTGTGGGCGAATCCCGTGGCATGTCTCATGAATCCTCCAGCCGCACCGACCTGAACATCCCGGAAAACCAACGTGAGCTGATCCGCGCGCTGAAAGCCACCGGCAAACCGCTGGTGCTGGTGCTGATGAACGGCCGCCCACTGACCATTCTCGAAGAGAACCAGTCGGCTGACGCGATTCTGGAAACCTGGTTCAGCGGCACCGAGGGCGGCAACGCCATCGCCGACGTGCTGTTCGGCGACTACAACCCGTCGGGCAAACTGCCGGTGACCTTCCCGCGCTCCGTGGGCCAGATCCCGACTTACTACAACCACCTGAGCATTGGCCGGCCGTTCACGCCGGGCAAACCGGGCAACTACACCTCGCAGTATTTCGATGACACGACCGGGCCGCTGTTCCCGTTCGGTTATGGCCTGAGCTACACCCAATTCGCCCTCAGTGACATGGCGCTGTCGTCGACCACCCTGAACGCCACCGGCAAACTCGACGCCAGCGTCATGGTCAAGAACACCGGCAAGCGTGACGGCGAAACCGTGGTGCAGTTGTACATTCAGGACGTCACCGGCTCGATGATTCGTCCGGTGAAAGAACTGAAGAACTTCCAGAAAATCATGCTCAAGGCCGGTGAACAGAAAGTCGTGCACTTCACCATCAGCGAGGATGACCTGAAGTTCTACAACGCCCAGCTCAAATACGCGGCGGAGCCTGGCAAGTTCAACGTGCAGATCGGCCTGGATTCCCAGGACGTGACGCAGCAGAGCTTTGAATTGCTGTAACCGGTTTTTGCTCGGCTGATCGTTCCCACGCTCCGCGTGGGAATGCCTCAAGGGACGCTCCGCGTCCAGTGACGCGGAGCGTCACGGGCTGCATTCCCACGCAGAGCGTGGGAACGATCATCAGGTGAGCGGTTATCCGCGGCGGTCGAGGATGTTGACCACCACCCGATCCACCCAGCCCCACACCCGCTGCTTCACCCGTCGCCACAACGGCCGGCGCTGCCATTCCTCCAGACTCACCTGCTGACTCAGCCAGAAGTCCTTCACGAAACTCGCCTCTACCGCTGCCGTCAACGACGGATCCAGCGCCTCCAGATTCGCCTCCAGATTGAAGCGCAGGTTCCAGTGATCGAAGTTGCACGAACCGATGCTCACCCAATCATCCACCAGCACCATTTTCAAGTGCAGGAAACACGGCTGATATTCGAAGATCTGCACGCCAGCCTTGAGCAGTCGCGGATAGTAACGATGCCCGGCGTAACGCACTGACGGGTGATCGGTGCGCGGCCCGGTCAGCAGCAAACGCACATCGACTCCGCGTGCAGCAGCCTTGCGCAGGGAGCGGCGGATTTTCCAGGTCGGCAGGAAATACGGTGTGGCCATCCAGATGCGTTTTTGCCCACTGTTCAAAGCGCGGAACAGCGACTGCAGAATGTCGCGATGCTGGCGGGCGTCGGCATACGCCACGCGGCCCATGCCCTCGCCCTTGTCCGGTACGCGTGGTAATCGCGGCAAGCCGAAATGCGCGGCCGGGCGCCAGGCGCGGCGATAGCGGTTGGCAATCCACTGGCGGTCAAACAGCAATTGCCAGTCGATCACCAGTGGGCCGCTGATCTCGACCATCACTTCGTGCCACTCGCTGGTGTCGTGCCCCGGTGTCCAGAACTCATCAGTGACTCCGGTGCCGCCGACCACTGCCAGACGCTGATCGACCAACAGCAACTTGCGATGATCACGATAGAAATTGCCGACCCAGCGCCGCCAGTTCAGCCGATTGTAGAAACGCAGTTCAACCCCGGCATGGGTCAGGCGCTGACGCAGATTGAGGGTGAACGCGAGGCTGCCGTAATCATCGAACAGGCAGCGCACGCGCACACCACGCTCGGCGGCCAGCACCAACGCTTGCACGATGGTTTCGGCACAGGCGCCGGCCTCGACCAGATACAACTCCAGTTCGATCTGCTCCTGCGCGCCAGCAATCTGCTCAAGCATGCGCGGAAAGAATTGCGGGCCATCGATCAACAGCTCGAAGCGGTTGCCATCGCGCCACGGGAACACCGCGCCGCGCATGTCAGCGCGCCGTGAAAATCAGCACCGCACCCACCGGCACCGACAGACTGATCGCCGACAGGTCGGCGAGTTTGCGCAGGCTTTCCAGCCCCGGCACCAGATCGAAATCCTCGGCGTTGATCACCAGCGGCTCCAGGGTGACCACTTGAAAACGCCGGTCATCGAGGCGCGTCGCCAGCAGCTCAGCGGGGTATTCGTGTTGCTTGCCGTGCAGGTTGACGGTCAGCGGCAGACGCAATTCCAGCTGCGCACCGGGAGCCAGATCGTTGATTGGGCGCAGGTCGATCTGGGTGGTGATGGTCGCTTCGGGGAATTGCTCGATCTGGAACAGCTCCTTGCGCATGCGCTCGTCACGCAGCGGGATGCCACTGTTGATCGAATCCAGCTCGACTTCGACTTCGGCGCGACCGTTGGGGTCGACCTTGCCGTGCAACACCAGAAAGCGCTGCACCTCGGAAATATGGGTGTTTTTCGTGCTGACAAAAGACAGCCGCGACGACTCGCCGTCCAGATACCAATTGGCCTGCGCCGG
This sequence comes from Pseudomonas sp. B21-041, assembly GCF_024748675.1. Taxonomy (NCBI): domain Bacteria; kingdom Pseudomonadati; phylum Pseudomonadota; class Gammaproteobacteria; order Pseudomonadales; family Pseudomonadaceae; genus Pseudomonas; species Pseudomonas sp. B21-041. Next base: position 1,504,080 of record NZ_CP087175.1, on the reverse strand, counting down.
CAACGCGACGGTGGCGAGCAGCAGACTGGACAGGGTTGCACAGAGAGAGCGGTTGAACATTGAACACTCGTAGGGCCGATAAACCTGCACGAACCTTAACCGCCCACGCTGTTATTGCAAACTGAAGATCACACCCGGTGGGAGCGAGCCTGCTCGCGAAGACGTCATCTGCCTCAACAGAGAAGGTGCGCCTGCTATTGCATTCGCGAGCAGGCTCGCTCCCACAAAAAACAATCGGGTGTTTCAGGGATTCAGGCGACAGCCTTGCCGTTCGCTTTGCCACTGGGCGCGGTTGCTGCGGCCCATGCCGCTGACCGTGATGGTTTTGTTCGCGCTGTCATCCGTGAATTGGCTGGTCGGCAGCCATTGTTTTACATAGCCACGGCAGTACTCGGCATCATTGTTCATCACATAACGACAGGAACAATATTCCTTGGCGGTGTAGGCGCTGATGATGTCGGGGAAGGCCCACAGATTTTCGCGCTCGTAGCCGACCCAGCCGAGCAACAGGACCAGCATTAACAGGAATAAGCGCTTCATGGGCGCACCGCCTTCAGCACACGCTTAAGCAACTCGTTGTGACGGTAGCTGCCGTCGCGATCATCGCCATATCGCACGATCACCAGTTTCTCGCTGGGGATCACGTAAAGCGCCTGGCCCCAGTGGCCGAGGGCCGCGAAGGTGTCGAGCGGTGCATCGGGCCACGGTGACAAGGCGCCATCGGCCGGGCGATTGAGCCACCATTGACCGCCGGGCACCGCTTCGTCCTGATGAGCCTTGTAGCCGGCGAAGGGCTGCCGATTGAAGTCGACCCACTCCTTGGGCAGCAATTGCCGATCGTTCCAGCGCCCGTCACGGGCCATCAACAGACCGACGCGCGCCAGATCCCTCGCTGTCAGGTAAGCATAAGACGACGCGACAAACGTGCCGTTGGCATCAGTCTCCCAAACGGCGTGACGGATGCCCAACGGTTCGAACAACGCCGTCCACGGATAATCAGGATAACGCTGCGGGCCGACGATATTTTTCAACGCCGCCGCGAGCAGGTTGCTGTCGCCGCTGGAATAACGGAAGGCCTGCCCCGGTTCGGCGTAAGCATCGTGATCGGCGGTGAACGCGGCCATGTCGCGATGGCCCCGGGTGTAGAGCATCGCCACCACCGAGGATTTCAGCGGCGCGTATTCGTAGTCTTCCTGCCAGTCGATACCGGAGGCCCAGTGCAACAGATCGGCGATTTTGATGGCCGGGTGTTGTTCCAGCGGCGGGTAAAACTGCACGACCGGGGCTTCGAGTTTGAACAGGCCTTCGCCATACGCCATACCGAGGACGGTGGCCATCAGACTTTTGCTGATTGACCAAGTCAGATGCGGGGTTTGTTCGGTGGTCGGGCCGGCGTAACGTTCGTAGAGGATCTGGCCGTCGTGGATGATCAGCAGGGCATCGGTGCGGATGCCTTTGCGGGTTGTGTCGTCGCGGGGTGGGAAGGCGTAATTATCCAGCGCTCCGGTATCGGTGATCGTCGTGCCGATTGGCCATTCTTCACCCGGCCATTGTTCGGCGTGAACGGTGAAGCTGATCAGTAGCAGAAACAGCGACAGGCCTTTGCGCATGGTGAGGGCTCTTGGGGAGAACCTGCTGAGATTAGTCGGGACTCATGACAAATTTGAGATTTTGCTTTTCCATGAAATCGCCATCGCTGGCAAGCCAGCTCCCACAGGGTTCTTGAGTGGATACAAATTTTGTGAACACCTGTGAAACCTGTGGGAGCTGGCTTGCCAGCGATGGGGCCAGTCAGGACACCACCAGTGCCTTGGCCAACCGCTTGGCCCGAGCGCCAGAGGCCAACTGCATCACCCCCCGATCCCGCTGCCACATCTGCGCCCATTCTGCCGGCCCGTAAGTCAACGCCTGACTCACCTCCCCCTCCAGCGCTTCAAACTGCGCAAACAACCCGCCCAACAACACATGCCCGGCCGGATTGTTCGGCGGTTGCCGACTCGCCTCCGCACACCCGGCCAACAGCGCCAGCAAGCGCAATTGCAGCGCCTGCGGCCAGTCACTGTCCTGGCCGACGCCATACAGCCACGCGGTCATCGCGCTCAGCACATAAACGTCCTCCAGGGTGCGGAACGGTTTGACGTAAGCGTCCCAACCATCGCCGGCCAACAACTCGCACAACGCGTTATCAAGCTGCAGCCGACCATGGCTGATGTCAGGCATCAACGGCAGCGCCGGCAGCTTCTCCACGGTCACGCCGGGTTCGCCGGGATACACCACCGCCAGACTCAGGCGCGGCGTTTCACCGGATTCTTCACTGCGCGCGGCGATCAGCAACCAGTCCGCCGCATCGCCGGCGGTGACAAAATCCTTGCGTCCGCTCAGACGTAAATCGGCAAGCCGCGTGTGCATGTCCGCCGGGCGCAAACTGCGCTGTTCGGTCGCACACAACGCACCGAGGCTCAGCGGTGCACTCGGCCACAACATGCGCAATGCCGCCTGGTAACCGACCAGAAACGCCAGCCCCGGCGTCGCCATCCGCCGCCCGCCCGCGACCGCCAATTCGAACGGGGTGACGTTGCCCAGTTGCTGCAACAACGTCGCAAAACCCTCGGCCAGGTCAGCAACGGCGGGCAATCGTTCACGGCGGTGCAGCAAATCTGGCCAGGGCATAAGAGGCTCCTTGTGGGCTGTCATATAAGCATCACCGAACGTTCATGGCGATGACACCGGGGCTACATAGCCTGACTTTGCACAACACGGCTGCATAAAGAAAGTCGATCGGCTGCAACCCACGACGGGTTAAAGGCCCGTACGGAGATTCACATGACTCAGATCGCCCGCATCAGCGACACCGGCAATGAACGCCGCCTGCAAGCCGAACGCCTGATCGGCGCCGAGGCCTTGCAGCAAGCCCAGGCCTTACGCTTCAACGTCTTCAGCGGCGAGTTCAACGCCAAACTGAAAGGCGCGGAACTGGGTCTGGACATGGATGATTATGATGTTCACTGCAGCCACATCGGTGTGCGTGACTTGAACACCGGCCGTTTGGTGGCGACCACGCGTCTGCTCGATCACACCGCCGCCAGCAGCCTCGGCAAGTTTTACAGCGAAGAAGAATTCAGCCTGCACGGCCTGACGCATCTGCAAGGCCCGATCCTCGAAATCGGTCGCACCTGCGTCGACCCGGCCTATCGCAACGGCGGCACCATTGCGGTGTTGTGGGGCGAATTGGCCGAAGTGTTGAATCAGGGCGGTTACAGCTACTTGATGGGTTGCGCGAGCATTCCTATGCAAGACGGCGGCATCCAGGCCCACGCGATCATGCAGCGTTTGCGTGAACGCTATCTGTGCACCGAACACCTGCGCGCCGAACCGAAAAATCCGCTGCCGACGCTGGATATTCCTTCCAACGTGATCGCCGAAATGCCGCCGCTGCTCAAGGCCTACATGCGCCTGGGCGCGAAGATCTGCGGCGAGCCGTGCTGGGACGAAGACTTCCAGGTCGCCGATGTGTTTATCCTGCTCAAGCGCGACGAACTCTGCCCGCGCTACGCCAAGCACTTCAAGGCGGCCGTGTGATGAGCCGGCTGCGGGTGTACGCGCGGATCGCGCGGGTGCTGCTGGTGGTGGCGCTGGGGTTGACCATGGCCACTGTCTTTGGCGTATTTGAACGAATTGGCCTGGCGCATTCGATGGAACGGCGTCAGCGCTGGTCGCGCTTCTTCATGGCGCGCCTGAGCAATGCCCTGCCCTTTCGCGTGACCGTGCACGGTGAGCTGCCGAAACAGCCGATGCTGTGGGTCAGCAATCATGTGTCGTGGACTGATATTCCGCTGCTCGGCATGCTCACGCCGTTGTCGTTTCTGTCCAAGGCCGAAGTGCGTACCTGGCCGGTGGCTGGTTGGCTGGCGGCGAAGGCTGGCAGCCTGTTCATCCGTCGCGGTTCGGGCGACAGCCAGTTGATCCGCAAGCAGATGACCCGTCACCTGCAAACCGACCACGCCCTGCTGATGTTCCCGGAAGGCACCACCACCGATGGCCGCTCGCTGCGTACCTTTCATGGTCGCTTGCTGGCGGCGGCGATTGATTCCGAGGTGATGCTGCAACCGGTGGCGATCCGTTATCTGCGTGATGGCAAGATCGATGCGCTGGCGCCGTTCATTGGTGATGATGATCTGCTCTCGCACCTGATGCGTCTGTTCAGCAATGATTGCGGCGATGTCGAAGTCCATCTGCTCAAGCCGCTTGCCTGTCAGGGTCGTGAGCGTGCGGCGTTGGCATTTGAAGCACAGCAGGCGGTGCAGAAGGCGTTGTTTGGTGAGGTGGCGAAACCGGCCGAACCGCGTCGTGCAGGCGAACTGATCGCCGCCTGAAAACACACATCCCCTGTAGGAGTGAGCCTGCTCGCGAAAGCGGTGTCTCAGCCAATGTAGATGCTGAATGACACGCCGCCTTCGCGAGCAGGCTCGCTCCCACATTTAGATCTTCAGTGATTCGGGGTTTTGGGCGAAGTCCTGGAGTTGCGGGTAGAACAAGCGGAAGTCTTCACTCAACGGCTCATACAACCGCCGCAATTCCTCCATCGCCCCCGCCAGCTCTTCCGGCCGGGTCAGTCGCCGTGAGATGCCGCGCAACACCTGCTCCAGCACTTCAAATTCCTGATACGAGCCCAACCAATCATTGGCGACCATGTGCGGGGCAATCTTCGCCAATCGCTCGGGCAGTTGCCGTTCGCGGGTCAGCACCCGATACACATCAGCGGTGAAAACCTCCAGCGGCTGATCGGCATACAACCGCCAGTCCCGGGCCAGGCAATGATCGAAAAACACGTCGAGGACGATCCCGGCATAACGCCGCCTCGTATCGGAAAACCGCCCCAACGCAACGTCCACCAACGGATGGCGATCGGTAAACACGTCAATCCGCCGATGCAGTTGAATGGCCGCCTCGACCTCCGGGGCAAACTGCCCTTGCAGCCGACCTTTGACGAAATCGCCATACAGACTGCCGAGCAGTTGCCCGGGGCGCTGGCCACCGAGGTGTAAATGTGCGAGATAGTTCATGGGCGCAGCTTAGCACTGCGACCCACAAGCCATACACCCACGTATCGTTATAACGCGATATACCAATTTATGCTGATGTCAGATCAAAATCATATTGGTGTATCGCGATCTAACGATTTATATTTCGCCACATCGCGATATAGCGTTGTACACATTGTGAGCACCCTGCCATGAACCTCGACCTCGACGAAATAATAAAAGCCCTGGCGCACCCAGTACGGCGAGACATCCTCAACTGGCTGAAAGACCCGAAGAACGAATTTCCGGAACAGTTGCACAACCACGAGTACGGCATCTGCGCCGGGCAGATCGATCAACGCTGCGGCTTGTCGCAATCGACCGTTTCGGCACACCTCGCAACGTTGCAGCGCGCCGGCCTGATCAGCAGCCAGAAGGCCGGGCAATGGCACTTTTTCAAACGTAACGAGGACGTGATCCAGGCGTTCCTCAGCACCCTCAGTAAAGAGCTCTGACCCTTAACGTCAGCCAGCCGACAAGGAAACCTGCATGCCCCTCTCGCTACTCATTCTCGCCTTGAGCGCCTTCGCCATCGGCACCACCGAGTTCGTCATCATGGGCCTGCTGCCCAATGTGGCGGCCGACCTCGGTGTGTCGATACCCGGCGCCGGTTGGCTGGTGACCGGATACGCCCTCGGCGTGGCCATCGGTGCGCCGTTCATGGCCATGGCCACCGCCAGACTGCCGCGTAAAGCGGCGCTGGTGGCGTTGATGGGCATCTTTATTGTCGGCAACCTGCTCTGCGCCATTGCCAGTGATTACAACGTGCTGATGTTCGCCCGGGTGATCACCGCGCTGTGCCACGGTGCGTTCTTCGGCATCGGTTCGGTGGTGGCGGCCAATCTGGTGCCGGCCAACAAACGTGCTTCGGCGGTGGCGTTGATGTTCACCGGCCTGACCCTGGCCAACGTCCTCGGTGTGCCGCTGGGCACTGCGCTGGGTCAGCAATACGGCTGGCGCTCGACCTTCTGGGCGGTGACCGTTATCGGCGTGATCGCGCTGATCGGCCTGATCCGCTTCCTGCCGGCCAAGCGTGACGAAGAAAAACTCGACATGCGCGCCGAACTCGCCGCCCTCAAAGGTGCCGGGATCTGGCTGTCGCTGAGCATGACCGCGCTGTTCGCCGCCTCCGTCTTCACCCTGTTCACCTACGTCGCCCCGCTGCTCGGCGAAGTCACCGGCGTGTCACCGCGTGGCGTGACCTGGACGCTGATGCTGATCGGCCTGGGCCTGACCGTCGGCAACATCATCGGCGGCAAACTCGCCGACAAGGGCATGGCCGCGACGTTGATCGGCGTGTTCATCGCCATGGCCGTGGTCTCCACCGTACTGACCTGGACCAGCGTTGCGCTGATCCCGACTGAAATCACTCTGTTCCTCTGGGCCACCGCGTGTTTCGCCGCCGTGCCGGCGCTGCAAGTCAACGTGGTGACCTTCGGCAAAGCCGCACCGAACCTGGTTTCGACCCTGAACATCGGCGCCTTCAACGTCGGCAACGCCCTCGGCGCCTGGGTCGGCGGCAGCGTCATCGCCCACGGCTATGGCCTGACCAGCGTGCCACTCGCGGCGGCGGCTCTGGCCGTGCTCGCCCTGCTGGTGACCCTGATTACTTTCCGTCAGAACGGCAATGCCGATCTGGCCCCGGCAACCAACTGATTAACTTTTACTTACGAGGGTTGTAGACATGGCAACTATTTTTGATCCGATCAAACTCGGCGACGTCGAGCTGGCCAACCGCATCATCATGGCCCCGCTGACCCGCTGCCGCGCCGACGAAGGCCGCGTACCGAACGCGCTGATGGCTGAATACTACGTACAGCGCGCGTCCGCTGGCCTGATCCTCAGTGAGGCCACTTCGGTGACGCCAATGGGCGTTGGCTACCCGGACACCCCGGGAATCTGGTCCAACGATCAAGTGCGCGGCTGGGCCAACGTGACCAAAGCGATTCACGCTGCCGGCGGCAAGATCTTCCTGCAACTGTGGCACGTGGGCCGTATCTCCCACGAGTCGTACCTCAACGGTGAAACGCCGGTGGCACCAAGCGCGATCCAGCCTAAAGGTCACGTCAGCCTGGTGCGCCCACTGGCCGACTACCCAATCCCGCGCGCACTGGAAACAGCTGAAATCGCCGACATCGTCGACGCTTACCGCACCGGTGCCGAGAACGCCAAAGCCGCCGGTTTCGACGGCGTGGAAATCCACGGCGCCAACGGTTACCTGCTCGACCAGTTCCTGCAAAGCAGCACCAACCAGCGCACCGACAACTACGGTGGCTCGCTGGAAAACCGTGCGCGCCTGCTGCTGGAAGTGACTGACGCCGCGATCGAAGTCTGGGGCGCTGGTCGCGTTGGTGTGCACTTGGCACCGCGCGCTGACTCCCATGACATGGGCGATGACAACCTGGCGGAAACCTTCACCTACGTCGCACGTGAACTGGGCAAGCGCGGCATCGCGTTCATCTGCTCCCGTGAGAAAGAAGGCGCCGACAGCCTCGGTCCGCAACTGAAAGAAGCGTTCGGTGGCCCGTACATCGCCAACGAGCGCTTTACCAAGGACAGCGCTAATGAGTGGCTGGCCAGCGGCAAGGCTGATGCCGTGGCATTTGGTGTGCCGTTCATTGCCAACCCGGATCTGCCGGCTCGCTTGAAGGCGGATGCGCCGTTGAATGATGCGCGTCCGGAGTTGTTCTACGGTAAGGGGCCGGTCGGTTACATCGACTATCCAGCGCTATAAGCAGTAGGAACACAAAGCCCCCGACTTTTGAGAGTCGGGGGCTTTTTTGTGCTCGCCTGGAGAATGATTGCGCGTCTGAGTACGTAGCCCCTCACCCCAGCCCTCTCCCAGGGGAGAGGGAGCCGATCGGGGAACGTTCGAAATCGGAGCTCAACCGGATATTTCAGGTCGGCGTAACTCGCAAGAACACCTCGGTCAGTCCCTCTCCTTCTGGGAGAGGGGGCCGATCGGGGAATGTTCGGGACGTGAGTTCAACCGGACATTTCAGGTCGGCGTAACTCGCAAGAACACCTCGGTCAGTCCCCTCTACCTCTGGTAGAGGGGGCCGATCGGGGAATATTCGAAACCTGAGTTCGGCTGGATTTTTCACGTCGGTGTATCTCGCAAGAACACCTCGGTCAGTCCCCTCTACCTCTGGGAGAGGGTTAGGGTGAGGGCAAGCGGCTTACACTCATTCACACAGAAGACACAAATCCCCTACAAAATGCGTAGCTCGCTACGTTTAAACTCCCCCCGCTGCGAAGCTATATAAAGGCAGGCCAATTGACATAAGCGGTGTCAATTACGCATTTTGTTTCATTTGCGCAGGCTGGGGCTCAGGCGCAGCATATCCAACCCTGTATCGACCCAACGCTCGGCCTCGGCATGCAGCTCAAAGCTGTCCGGCGCCAGAAGCCATCCATACAGAAGGCCATCGATATAGCTGTGAATACTGATGGCCGCGCGGGCGGTGTCGAGATCTTCTGGCAACTGGCCGCGATTGACCGCATTACGCAACGTCAGAGCGATGCGCTCGTTGCAATCGAGACTGACGTCCCGGCGCTGCTGGCGCAAATCGCACATTTCATCGGTGAACTCGCACTTATGAAACAGAATTTCGTTGATACGCCGGGTTTTCGGGTCCAGCGCAACTTGATGAAACAAATGAATCAGCAGTTGGCGCATGCAGCCCAACGGATCGAGTTCATCTTCACTTTCGCTGGCCCTGGCCAATTCATCCAGCGGCTCACGCAGCGAATCCAGCATGGCCTGGACCAGATCGGCCTTGTTACTGAAATGCCAGTAAATAGCACCACGTGTGACGCCGGCCATTGTCGCGATATCGGCCAGCGTCGTACGAGCGACACCCCTTTCATAAAAGGCTTTCTCCGCCGCTTCCAGGATCTGGCTACGGGTTTCTTGAGCTTCCTCTTTGGTACGACGGACCATGACAGTAAAACCTCAAACAGGATGTTTCAGGGATGGCTGAATATCCGCTGAATAAAGAGGGGGCGATCTCTCACGGATCTGCTCCCCGGCCTACAATTTCAAACCTTGCGACGAGTTTTGTAACAGGGTGGATACGACGCCAAGGTATTTACAAACAACCATGAACGTAAGTATATTCCTTAGCAAGCTACTTATCCACCCGATACCCATTTTTTACCCTTCCACACTTCTTGTGCGCTTTTTGCGCGCCTGACCCGAGGATCTTCATGCAATTCAAGCCAGCTGTTACCGCTCTGGTCACTGCCGTCGCCCTGGCATCGCTGCTCAGCGGATGTAAAAAGGAAGAAGCGGCACCGGCCGCTCCACCGCCTCAGGTCGGCGTCGTCACCCTGCAACCACAAGCCTTTACCCTCACCTCCGAACTGCCGGGGCGCACCAGTGCGTACCGCATCGCGGAAGTTCGACCACAGGTCAACGGCATCATTCTCAAGCGCCTGTTCAAGGAAGGCGGCGATGTCAAAGCCGGTCAGCAGCTGTATCAGATCGATCCGGCGGTTTATGAAGCGACCCTGAAAAGCGCCGAAGCCAGCCTGCGTTCGACCAAGTCGATCTCCGACCGCTACAAGCAACTGGTCGATGAACAGGCCGTGAGCCGCCAGGAATACGACACCGCCGTGGCCAACCGCATGGAATCGGAAGCGTCGCTGCAGAGCGCGCAGATCAACGTGCGTTACACCAAGGTGTACGCGCCGATCTCCGGGCGTATCGGCCGCTCTTCGGTCACCGAAGGTGCCTTGGTGAGCAATGGTCAAACCGACGCCATGGCCGTGATCCAGCAACTGGACCCGATCTACGTTGATGTCACCCAGTCCTCGGTGGAACTGCTGGAGCTGCGCCGCGAACTGGAAAGCGGTCGTCTGCAGAAAGCGGGTGACAACGCCGCCGCAGTCAAGCTGACTCTGGAAGACGGCAGCCAATACAAGCTCGACGGTAAGCTGGAATTCTCCGAAGTGTCGGTCGACCAGACCACCGGTTCGGTAACCCTGCGCGCCGTGTTCCCGAACCCGGATCACACCCTGTTGCCAGGCATGTTCGTCCACGCGCAGCTGCAGGCCGGTGTCAACAGCGCCGCGATCCTCGCCCCGCAGCAAGGCGTGACCCGTGACCTCAAAGGCACGCCGACCGCACTGGTCGTCGGCCCGGACAACAAAGTCGAGTTGCGTCAGTTGAAGGCCAGCCGCACCGTCGGCAGCCAATGGCTGATCGAAGACGGCTTGAAGGCCGGCGATCGCCTGATCACCGAAGGGCTGCAATTCGTCAAACCGGGCGTCGAGGTCAAACCGACTGAAGCGACCAACGTCGGCACCAAGAACCCGGCCCCCGCTCAGGCAGCTGACAAAGCCGCCGGCGGCAAAGGGGAGTAATCCATGTCAAAATTCTTCATCGACCGTCCGATTTTCGCCTGGGTAATTGCCCTGGTGATCATGCTGGTCGGGGCACTTTCGATCCTGAAATTGCCGATCAACCAGTACCCAAGCATTGCGCCACCGGCCATTGCGATCTCCGTGACCTACCCGGGCGCTTCGGCGCAAACCGTGCAGGACACCGTGGTCCAGGTGATCGAGCAGCAGCTCAACGGTATCGACAACTTGCGTTATGTGTCCTCGGAAAGTAACTCCGACGGCAGCATGACCATCACCGCGACCTTCGAGCAAGGCACCAACTCCGACACCGCGCAGGTGCAGGTTCAGAACAAGCTGAACCTCGCCACTCCGCTGTTGCCGCAGGAAGTGCAGCAACAAGGTATACGCGTGACCAAGGCAGTGAAAAACTTCCTGCTGGTCATCGGCGTGGTCTCGCGTGACGGCAGCATGACCAAGGACGACTTGTCCAACTACATCGTGTCGAACATGCAGGATCCGATTTCGCGGACTGCTGGCGTCGGTGACTTCCAGGTCTTCGGTGCCCAGTATGCGATGCGCATCTGGCTCGACCCGGCCAAGCTGAACAATTTCAACCTGACCCCGATCGACGTGAAGACTGCCATCGCGGCGCAGAACGTCCAGGTCTCGTCCGGCCAGCTCGGCGGCTTGCCGGCCGTACAGGGCCAGCAGCTGAACGCGACGATCATCGGCAAGACCCGTCTGCAGACGGCCGAGCAGTTCAAGGAAATCCTGCTCAAGGTCAACAAGGACGGTTCGCAGGTTCGCCTCAAAGACGTGGCTGATGTTGGCCTGGGTGGCGAAAACTACGCCATCAGTGCCCAGTTCAACGGCAGCCCGGCATCCGGTCTGGCAGTGAAACTGGCCAACGGCGCCAACGCCCTCGATACGGCCAAAGCCTTGCGCACCACTATCGACAGCCTCAAGCCGTTCTTCCCGCCAGGCATGGAAGTGGTGTTCCCGTACGACACGACCCCCGTAGTGACCGAGTCGATCAAAGGTGTGGTTCACACGCTGGTCGAAGCGATCGCGCTGGTGTTCCTGGTGATGTTCCTGTTCCTGCAGAACTTCCGCGCCACCGTCATCACCACGATGACCGTGCCGGTGGTATTGCTCGGTACGTTCGGCATCCTCGCCGCCGCCGGTTTCAGCATCAACACCCTGACCATGTTCGGCATGGTACTGGCCATCGGTTTGCTGGTGGACGATGCCATCGTCGTGGTGGAAAACGTCGAGCGAGTCATGGCTGAGGAGGGCCTGTCTCCGAAGGAAGCGACCAAGAAATCCATGGGCCAGATCCAGGGCGCACTGGTTGGTATCGCCTTGGTACTGTCGGCGGTTCTGCTGCCAATGGCGTTCTTCGGTGGCTCGACCGGTGTGATCTACAAGCAGTTCTCGATCACCATTGTCTCGGCCATGGCCCTGTCGGTGCTGGTCGCGCTGATCTTCACCCCGGCACTCTGCGCGACCATGCTCAAGCCTATTCCCCATGGTGAGCACGGCGTTCCGAAAAAAGGCTTCTTCGGCTGGTTCAACCGCAACTTCGATCGCAGCGTCAAAAGCTACGAGCGTGGCGTCGGCAATATCCTGCGCCAGAAGGTGCCTTACCTGCTGGCCTACGCGCTGATTCTGATCGGCATGATCTGGTTGTTCATGCGCATCCCCTCCTCCTTCCTGCCGGAAGAAGACCAGGGCGTACTGTTCGCTCAAGTGCAGACCCCGGCCGGTTCCAGCGCCCAGCGCACCCAGGTAGTCGTGGATGAAATGCGTGAATACCTGCTGCGTCCGACCAAGGATGGCGGTGAAGGTGACACCGTCGCCTCGGTGTTCACCGTGACCGGTTTCAACTTCGCCGGCCGTGGTCAGAGCTCGGGTATGGCATTCATCATGCTCAAGCCATGGGATGAGCGTAACGCCGACAACAGCGTGTTCAAGCTGGCGGCTCGCGCCCAGCAGCACTTCTTTACCTTCCGCGACGCGATGGTGTTCGCCTTCGCCCCGCCGGCAGTGCTGGAGTTGGGTAACGCCACCGGTTTCGACGTGTTCCTGCAGGACCGCGCCGGTATCGGTCATGAAAAACTGATGGAGGCACGCAACCAGTTCCTCGGCATGGCGGCGCAAAGCAAAGTGTTGTCGCAGGTACGTCCGAACGGTCTGAATGACGAGCCGCAATTCCAGCTCGAAATCGATGACGAGAAGGCCAGCGCCCTGGGCGTTACCATCAGCGACATCAACAACACCTTGTCGATTGCTTTGGGTAGTAGCTACGTCAACGACTTCATCGACCGTGGTCGGGTGAAGAAGGTGTACGTGCAAGGCCAGCCGGATTCGCGCATGAAACCGGAAGACTTGAAGAAGTGGTACGTACGCAACGCCAGCGGCACCATGGTTCCGTTCTCGGCATTCGCCAAGGGCGAGTGGATCTACGGTTCGCCGAAGCTCTCGCGCTACAACGGTGTGGAAGCGGTGGAAATCCTCGGTGCCCCGGCTCCAGGTTACTCCACGGGTGAAGCCATGGCCGAGGTCGAAGCCATTGCCGCGAAACTGCCGAAAGGCGTAGGCATCTCCTGGACGGGGCTGTCCTATGAAGAACGTCTGGCGGGTTCGCAGGCGCCGGCACTGTTTGCGCTGTCGCTGCTGATGGTATTCCTGTGTCTGGCGGCTCTCTATGAGAGCTGGTCGATTCCGATTGCGGTGGTGCTCGTGGTTCCGCTGGGGATCATCGGTGCCTTGCTGGCGACCAGTCTGCGCGGGCTGTCCAACGACGTGTACTTCCTGGTGGGGCTGTTGACGACCATCGGTCTGGCAGCGAAAAACGCCATTCTGATCGTCGAGTTCGCCAAGGAATTGCATGAACAGGGCGCCAGTCTGCGCGACGCAGCCATCGAAGCTTGCCGCATGCGTTTGCGTCCGATCATCATGACGTCCCTGGCGTTCATCCTCGGCGTAGTGCCTCTGGCAATTTCCACAGGCGCCGGCTCAGGCAGCCAGCACGCCATTGGCACCGTGGTAATTGGCGGTATGATCACCGCCACAGTACTCGCGATTTTCTGGGTACCCCTGTTCTTCGTTACGGTTTCGTCCATGGGCCAGCGTAAAATCACCGACCCGGATGAAACTAAAGAAACTCCTAAAGAGGCTGGCCAATGAGCAAGTCGCTACTCTCCATCGCAGTCGCCGCCTTCGTGCTGAGCGGTTGCTCGCTGATACCTGATTATCAGCAGCCTGAGGTTCCGGTCGCAGGTCAGTACCCGCAGGGGCCGGCCTATTCGCCGGCCCAGGCACCGGCGCAAGCCGCTGCCGAGCAGGGCTGGAAGCAGTTTTTCCATGACCCGGCGCTGCAACAGCTGATCCAGGTGTCCCTGGAAAACAACCGCGACCTGCGTGTCGCGGCGCTGAACATCGACGCCTATGCGGCTCAATACCGCATCCAGCGCGCCGACCTGTTCCCGGCGGTATCGGCCAATGCCAGCGGCAGCCGTCAGCGGGTTCCGGCCCGTGCATCGCAGACCGGCGAGTCGAGCATCACCAGCTCCTACTCCGCCACTGTCGGCATCAGCGCCTACGAACTCGACCTGTTCGGTCGCGTTCGCAGCCTGAGCGAACAAGCGCTGCAACAATACTTCGCCACCGAAGAAGCACGCCGCAGCACGCAGATCAGTCTGGTCGCCAGCGTCGCCAATGCTTACCTGACCTGGCAAGCGGACAAGGAACTGCTCAAGCTGACGCAAGACACCCTCGGTGCCTTTGAAGAAAGCTACAAGCTGACCAGCCGCAGCAACGAAGTCGGTGTCGCTTCGGCACTGGACCTGGCGCAGTCGCGCACCTCGGTCGAGAACGCTCGCGCACAACTGGCGCGTTACACCCGCCAGGTGGCGCAGGACGAAAACAGCCTGACCCTGCTGCTCGGCACTGGTATCCCGGCTAATCTGCAAACGGCCAAACCGCTGTCCGATGACCTGCTCAGCGACGTACCGGCCGGCCTGCCTTCGGACCTGCTGCAACGTCGTCCGGACATTCTGCAAGCCGAGTACAACCTGAAAGCGGCCAACGCCAACATTGGCGCAGCCCGTGCCGCGTTCTTCCCGAGCATCAGCCTGACCGCCAACGCGGGCAGCCTGAGCCCGGACCTGTCCGGCCTGTTCAAGGGTGGTTCGGGGACGTGGTTATTCCAGCCGCAGATCAACCTGCCGATCTTCAACGCCGGCAGCCTGCGCGCCAGCCTCGACTACGCCAAGATCCAGAAGGACATTGGCGTGGCGAACTACGAGAAGTCCATTCAAACGGCCTTCCAGGAAGTCGCCGACGGCCTCGCCGCCCGCCAGACCTACACCGAGCAGTTGCAAGCGCAGCGTGACTTCGTCGCGGCCAACCAGGATTACTACCGCCTGGCCGAACGTCGCTACCGCATCGGCGTCGACAGCAACCTGACCTTCCTCGATGCCCAGCGTCAGCTGTTCAGCGCGCAACAAGCGCTGATCACCGACCGCCTCGCGCAGCTGACCAGTGCGGTCAACCTGTACAAGGCCTTGGGCGGTGGCTGGAATGCGCAGACCGCGCAGAACGAACCGCTGAAAGAAGAAGCGCCGAAGATGAAGTTGTTCTGATCATCGGCTGAATACAAGGAGCCCACCGATTGGTGGGCTTTTTGTTGCCTGTCAGAAAGTTGTGGTGTCTGGGGTGGCCCCATCGCTGGCAAGCCAGCTCCCACAATGTTCTGTGGTGTACCCAACATTGTGAACGACACAAAAACCTGTGGGAGCTGGCTTGCCAGCGATGAGGCCCTCCCATTCACCCAAAACCCCGAGCAAATCTTGCGTTCGATAATCGCCCAAAAACCGCTTCCGCCGATTGAATCCCCACCACCGCCCCCCGCACCATTCGCTCCACAAAACCAATAACAACAGGTTCGACACCATGCTCCCGCGCCCTGCCCCGTCCGGCTGATTGCCGTCGTTTCACCTCTGAACACTTTTCATGTTTGCACTCCGAAAACCGGTGTCAGCGCACCTGTTCGCCTTAAAAAAACAAGAGAGACCCGAGCCCATGACAACCTCCCCTGCGCCTTACGCAATTCCCGGCCTGATCGCCCTGGCCCTGGCCGGCGCGGCGCTGCCCGCAGCGGCTGAAGAAGCCGGCTTCATCGAGGGCGCCAAGGTCAATCTCAACCTGCGCAACTTCTATATCAACCGTAACTTCACCAACCCGACCAAGGCTCAGGGCAAGGCTGAAGAGTGGACGCAGAGCTTCATCCTCGACGCCAAATCCGGCTTCACCCAAGGCACCGTCGGCTTCGGCATGGACGTGCTGGGCCTGTATTCGGTAAAGCTTGATGGCGGCAAAGGCACGGGCGGCACCCAATTGTTGCCGCTGGACCATGACGGTCGTCCGGCGGACAACTTCGGTCGCACCAACGTCGCTTTCAAAGCCAAGCTTTCGCAGACCGAAGTGAAGGTCGGCGAGTGGATGCCGGTGCTGCCGATCCTGCGTTCGGACGATGGCCGCTCATTGCCACAGACCTTCCGTGGCGGGCAGATCACGTCCAAAGAAATCGACGGCCTGACCCTCTACGGCGGCCAGTTCCGCGCCAACAGCCCGCGCGATGACAGCAGCATGAGCGACATGTCGATGACCGGCAAAGCGGCATTCACCTCTGATCGCTTCAACTTTCAGGGCGGTGAGTACGTTTTCAACGAAAAACGCACACAGATCGGCCTGTGGAACGCCGAACTCAAGGACATCTACAGCCAGCAATACGTCAACCTGATCCACAGCCAGCCGCTGGGCGACTGGACGCTGGGCGCCAACCTCGGCTTCTTCTACGGCAAGGACGATGGCAGCGCCCGCGCCGGCGACCTCGACAACAAAACCTGGTCAGGGATGTTCTCGGCGAAGTACGGCGGCAACACCTTCTACGTCGGCCTGCAGAAACTCACCGGCGACAGCGCCTGGATGCGCGTCAACGGCACCAGCGGCGGCACGCTGGCCAACGACAGCTACAACGCCAGCTACGACAATGCGCAGGAACGTTCCTGGCAAGTACGCCATGACTACAACTTCGTCGCGCTGGGCATCCCCGGCCTGACCCTGATGAACCGCTACATCAGCGGCGACAACGTGCACACCGGGACCACCACCGACGGCAAGGAGTGGGGCCGCGAATCGGAACTGGGCTACACCGTGCAGAGCGGCGCGCTTAAGGATCTGAACGTCAGATGGCGCAACTCGACCATGCGCCGGGACTTCAGCAACAACGAGTTCGATGAGAACCGCTTGATCGTCAGCTACCCGATCAGCCTCCTCTAAACACCGATCCAACCCTGTAGGAGCTGCCGCAGGCTGCGATCTTTTGATCTTAAAAACAAGATCAAAAGATCGCAGCCTGCGGCAGCTCCTACATTGGAATTCTCGCCATTGGTCAGGAGAAGTGGCACTTTGCCGGCCGGCAGGTAAAGTGACAAAACCTGAAGGAGTCAGGTGCTTCACCTTTCCGCTTCCGTCGTCGTAGTCGGTCCTCAAGCTGGGAGCCAGGTTGTCATCGGAAGACACCATCGATCACTGGAGGACCACCTCAATGATCTCTCGTCTTGCAACACCCGACTGGGACGCCAAGGCGTACCAGCAGTTTTCCCGTCTCAGGCAACGCCCGGTCAATGAATTGCTCGACCGTGTTGACCTGCCAAATCCTCAACGCATTTACGACCTTGGCTGCGGCACCGGCATTGCCACGCAGTTGTTGGCCAAACGCTGGCCGCGCGCGCAGTTGCAGGGGATCGACAGCTCGGCACAGATGCTCGCAGAAGCGCGCTGTCTGCCGCTCAGGGCATCGTGGAAACACTGCGATCTGCTCGATTGGCAACCGGAGCAGCCGGCGGACCTGCTGCTCGCAGCCGCCGTGCTGCACTTTATCGAGGGCCATGAAACGCTGCTGCCGCATCTGCTCGGTTATCTGAATCCCGGCGGTTGTCTGGCGGCGCACATGCCGGACTGGCGCGATGCGCTGTGGTATCGGCTGATGCTCGACACTCTCGAAAATGGCGGCCCCGGTGGCAGGCCAATGGGCACACCTGAACTGCGCCAGCGCATGGCCGCGCGGCCGTTGTTGGCACTGGAGGATTACTACCGCTTGCTCGCGCCGCTGACCTCATCCCTGGATATCTGGGAGACCGAGCAGTTGCAGGTGGTTGACGGCAAATCGCCAATTTATGACTGGGTGAAGGTCTCGGCGCTGCGGCCGGTGATGCAGGCGCTGGATTCAGCGGAACAGGCGCGGTTTATCTATCACTACCTGATGCGGGTGCATAAGCATTATCCGCAGGAGGGGGATGGGCATACGTTGTTTGCGTTCAAGCGGATATTTATTGTTGCCACCGTCTGATTCGTCGCGGCCACTATCGCTATCGCGAGCAGGCTCACTCCTACAGGGGAACGCATTCCAAATGTGGGAGCGAGCCTGCTCGCGAAGACGTCAGCTCAGGCACCATCAATCCCTGGATTCAACACCCAGCTCATCCCAAACCGATTCAGCCAGATGAAACGTCGCATTCGCCGCTGGAATCCCGCAATAGATCGCGCTCTGCATGATCACTTCCTTGATCTCACCCCGGCTCACGCCGTTATTGGCCGCCGCGCGCAAGTGCAGTTTCAGTTCGCCTTCGCGGTTCATGCCGATCAGCATGGCGATGGTGATCAGACTGCGCGTATGACGTGGCAAGCCCGGACGCGTCCAGATATCGCCCCACGCATGCCGGGTGATCATTTCCTGAAACTCCGAGTTGAACTCGGTCAGCGTGGTCAGGCTGCGATCGACATGGGCATCGCCCAGCACCGCGCGACGCACTTGCATGCCGTCGTCGTAACGTTGTTTCTCGTCCACAAAAACTTCCTCACTTAGCCCGCAAAAACGCCAACACACGATCACTGAAGTCCACGCCAGCCTGCACGTTGGACAGGTGCGCCGCATAGAACTCGGCGTATTCGGCGCCGCGTACATGTTCCTGAATAAAGTGCCCACCGGCCGGCGGCGTCACCGCATCTTCAGTGCCGGCAATCACTAGCAACGGCACGTTGATCGAAACCAGTTGCTCGCGGAAATCCGCATCACGCACCGCTGCGCAGTTAGCCGCATAACCTTGCGGCGAGGTGGCCGCGAGCATGTCGGTAATCTGCTTGGCCGCTGCCGGATGAGCAGCCGAAAAGTCCGGGGTGAACCAGCGGGCAATCGATGCATCACGCAGGGCCACCATCGCTGCCGCACCGTCACGCAGCACGGTTTCGATGCGTGGATTCCACACCGACGGATCACCGATTTTTGCCGCGGTATTGCAGACGATCAGCTTATGCAGCCGATGCCCGGCATTGATCCCCAGCCACTGGCCGATCAGGCCTCCCATCGACAGCCCACAAAAATGCGCACGCTCAATGTGCAGTGCATCCAGCAAACCGAGCACGTCATGACCGAGTTGCTCGATGCTGTAAGGACCCGGCGTCACCAGCGATTCGCCGTGGCCACGGGTATCGAAACGCAGCACGCGAAAGTGCTCGGTAAACGCCGGCATCTGCGCGTCCCACATGTGCAGATCAGTGCCTAGCGAGTTGGAGAGCACCAGCACCGGCGCATCGACCGGGCCCTCGATTTGATAATGCAGTTCGCCATCGGCGAGTTGAACGAAAGCCACAGCCCTCTCCTTTCAGACAGACAATGCGTTGTGTTCGGCCACCGCGCGCTCGACCCAGGTTTTTGCCTGGCCGAGGTAATGAGCGGGGTTCAAAAGTTGATCAAGTTCAGCGCTGCTCAACTCGGCGGTGACTTGCGGTTCGTCACCGAGCACGGCGCGCAAATGGCGCTGCTCGGCCACCGCGCGTTTGCAGCATTGTTCGAGCAGGTGATGCGCGGCGTCGCGGCCGACACGCTGGGCAAGGACGATGCTGACGGCTTCGGCCAACACCAGCCCCTGAGTCAATTCGAGGTTGCGGGCCATGCGTGCGGCGTCGACTTCCAGACCGTCGGCGAGCAAGCGTGCCTGTTGCAGCGAACCGGAAACGAGGCAGCAAATCTCCGGCAGGGTTTCCCATTCGGCATGCCACAGACCGAGGCTGCGCTCGTGCTCCTGGGGCATCGCGCTGAACAGCGTCGAGACCAGACCCGGCACCCGCGTCGCTGCGCCGATCAACACCGCCGCGCCCACCGGGTTGCGTTTGTGCGGCATGGTCGACGAACCACCCTTGCCCGGTGCCGATGGCTCGAACACCTCAGCCGCTTCAGTCTGCATCAACAGGCTGATGTCGCGGCCGAATTTGCCCAGGCTGCCGGCGATCAAACCCAGCACCGCGCCGAACTCGACCACGCGATCACGCTGGGTGTGCCACGGCTGTTCCGGCAAGGTCAGTTGCAGTTCTTCAGCCAGCGCTTCGGCAATCGGCAAGGCCTGTTCGCCCAACGCGGCGAGGGTCCCGGAAGCGCCACCGAATTGCAGCACCAGCAAACGCGGCTTGAGTTCACGCAAGCGCTGACGGCTGCGATTCACCGCGCCCAGCCATCCGGCGATTTTCATGCCGAGGGTTACCGGCGTCGCGTGTTGCAGCCACGTGCGCCCGGCCAACGGCGTCGCCGCATGACGTTGCGCCTGGATCGCGAGGGAATCAGCGAGTTGCGAGAGATCGTTCTCGATCAACGCCAGCGCCTGACGCAATTGCAACACCAGCCCGGAATCCATCACGTCCTGACTGGTCGCGCCCAAATGCACATAACGTTCGGCTTCAGCGTCGCTGGCAGCAATCTGCTTGCCCAATGCCTTGACCAGCGGAATCGCCGAATTGCCGGCCGTGGCAATCGCCTCGCCCAGCACCGCGAAGTCATACAGACCAGCGCTGCATGCCGCCGCAATCGGTGCCACAGCGGAAGCTGGAATCAACCCGACCCGCGCCTCGGCCCGGGCCAGCGCCGCTTCGAAGTCGAGCATGGCCTGCACGCGGCCCTGATCGCAGAACACCTCACGCATATCGCGGGCAGTGAAATAGGCATCGAACAATTGATTGCCCAGTCGCTGAGTCATAAACAGTCCTTGCCGGCGCGGGCCGTGACGACCCGCGCACTTCGGGTTAGAGATCGTGGTGCAAATACGCCGCCTGTTTCGGCAAGCGCAGACTGAACAGGAAGGCGATCGCCATCATGGCCGTAACGTACCAGTAGAAGGAGTTTTCCATGCCGATGTTCTTCAGGCTCAGGGCGACGAATTCCGCCGAACCGCCGAAGATCGCGTTCGCCACCGCATAGGCCAGACCAACGCCAAGGGCGCGGACTTCCGGCGGGAACATTTCGGCTTTTACCAGGCCGCTGATCGAGGTGTAGAAACTGACAATCGCCAGCGCCACGGTGATCAATACAAACGCGAGGAACGGGCTGCTGACGCTTTTCAGGCTCAACAGAATCGGCACGGTGAACAGCGTGCCGAGCGCGCCGAACCAGAGCATCGAATTACGGCGGCCAATCTTGTCAGCAAGCATGCCGAACAGCGGCTGCATGCACATATACAGGAACAGCGCGCCGGTCATGATGTAGCTGGCGGTCTTGGCGTGCATGCCAGCGGTGTTGACCAGGTACTTCTGCATGTAGGTAGTGAAGGTGTAGAAAATCAGCGAACCACCGGCGGTGTAACCGAGCACGGTGATGAACGCGGCTTTGTGATCGCGGAACAGTGCGCTGATGCTGCCGGCGTCTTTATGCGCGCGGGTTTCCTTGTTGGTGGTTTCTTTCAGGCTGCGACGCAGGAACAGCGAAATCAGCGCCGCCACCGCACCGACCACAAACGGAATCCGCCAGCCGTAGGCACGCAGGTCTTCTTCGGTGAGGAATTGCTGCAGGACCACCACCAGCGACACCGCCAGCAGTTGTCCGCCGATCAGGGTCACGTACTGGAACGAGGCGAAAAATCCACGCTGGCCCTTGAGGGCAACTTCGCTCATATAGGTCGCGGTGGTGCCGTACTCGCCGCCGACCGACAAGCCTTGCAGCAAGCGTGCGAACAACAGCAGGACCGGTGCCCAGACGCCGATGTCCTTATAGGTCGGCAGGCAGGCAATCAGCAACGAGCCGAAGCACATCATCAGAATCGAGATGAGCATCGAATTCTTGCGCCCGTGCTTGTCGGCGACCCGGCCGAAAATCCAGCCACCAATCGGACGCATCAGGAAGCCGGCGGCGAACACGCCAGCGGTATTGACCAGTTGCACCGTCGGGTTGTCGGAGGGGAAGAACGCCGGGGCGAAATAGATCGCGCAGAAGGCGTAGACGTAGAAGTCGAACCATTCGACGAGGTTGCCAGACGAGGCGCCGACAATGGCAAAGATGCGCTTGCTGCGCTCTTCACCGGTGTAATGGGAGGTGGTCGTTGTCATTGTTTTTCACTCGATAGGGACAGTGAGAGTCTAGACATACTTTGCAACAGTCCCGTTCCACATCCTACATCGATCGTTCCCACGCTCCGCGTGGTAACGCATCCGGTGACGCTCCGCGTCACAGTGGACGCGGAGCGTCCATGGCGGCATTCCCACGCAGAGCGTGGGAACGATCATGTAGAAGCTGCCGCAGGCGGTGATCTTTTGATTTTAATAATCGAAGAACACGGTTTCGGCATCAGTGCCCTGCAGAATCACATTCCACTGGTAAACACCCGAGGCGTCCTGCTTGGCCAGCAACGTGCTGCGACGCTCGGCCGGCACACAATCGAGTAACGGATCATCAACGTTGGCCGGCTCGCCTTCAAAGTAGATCCGCGTCAGCAAGTGTTTGACCAAGCCACGGGCAAACACCAGCACCACCAGATGCGGCGCCTGGGTCGAGCCCTTCAGCCCCTCAACCGTGCCCGGTTTGATGGTGGTGAAACGGAAGCGCCCTTCAGCATCCACCGGCACCCGGCCAAAACCTTCAAAGTGCGGATCAAGCGGTTTGTCCTGCTCGTCTTCCGGGTGGTCGTATTTGCCGGCAGCGTTGGCCTGCCAGACTTCGAGCATGGCGTCGTTAACGACATCGCCGTTGCCATCCACCACTTGCCCGGTGATTGCCACGCGCTCGCCGAGGGTTTGCTCAACGGTGAGGTCTTCACGGTTCAGCCAGGTCAGGCCGATGTGGTAGTACGGCCCGACGGTGTGGGACGTGGTCGCAGTCAGCGTCATCTTATTTCTCCATCGGCGTGGCTTCACGCCCGCGCAGCACGATGTCCCAGCGATAACCGAGGGCGTAGGACGGAATGGTTTTTTCCAGATCGAAACTGGCGATCAGGCGTTCCTTGGCCGAGGTGTCCGGCACGCAGTTGTAGATCGGGTCATAGGCCAGCAGCGGATCGCCCGGGAAATACATTTGCGTGACCAGACGCGTGAGGATGCTCGGCCCGAACAGCGAGAAGTGGATATGCGCCGGGCGCCAGGCGTTGTGATGGTTACCCCAAGGGTAGGCGCCGGGCTTGATGGTCTGGAACTGATACCAGCCATCGGCGTCGGTGACGGTGCGGCCAGTACCGGTGAAGTTCGGGTCCAGCGGCGCGTCGTGCAGGTCGCGCTTGTGGTTATAGCGGCCGGCGGCGTTGGCCTGCCAGATCTCCACCAGAATCCCCGGCACCGGCAGACCGTTTTCGTCGAGCACGCGGCCGTGAATGATGATGCGTTCGCCCTGCGGCTCGCCTTCATGCTGGGCGGTCAGGTCGTTATCGGTGTCGCCCACGCGCTCGGCGCCGATGGTCGGCCCGGTGATTTCCGACAGCGAGTGCGGCAGAAACACCAATGGTTTGGACGGCGAGCGCAGGTTGGTGGATTGATACGTCGGGTGCAGGTACTCAGGCTGAGTGCCTTCCTGCGGACGACGGTAACCAGGCTTGTCAGACATGTCGCTTTCCTCTGTTCTATTTCGTCACGGCTTGCGTCAGACGCGTTCGATGGCCAGGGCCAGACCTTGGCCGACACCGACGCACATGGTCGCCAGACCTTTCTTGCCACCGGTCTTTTCCAGCTGATGCAGCGCGGTCAGCACCAGACGCGCACCGCTCATGCCCAACGGGTGACCAAGGGCAATCGCCCCGCCGTTCGGGTTGACCTGCGCGGCGTCATCCGCCAGACCCAGTTCACGCAGCACCGCCAAGCCTTGGCTGGCAAATGCTTCGTTGAGTTCGATCACGTCGAAATCGCTGACCGCGACGCCGAGACGCTCGATCAATTTGCGCACCGCCGGTACCGGGCCGATGCCCATCACCCGAGGTGCGACACCGGCGCTGGCCATGCCGAGCACTTTGGCGCGGGCGGTCAGGCCGTGTTTTTTCACCGCTTCGGCGGAAGCCAGAATCAGTGCGGCAGCACCGTCGTTGACGCCGGAGGCATTGCCGGCGGTGACGGTTTTGTCTGGGCCGTTGACCGGTTTCAATTTGGTCAACGCTTCAATCGTGGTGTCAGCGCGCGGATGTTCGTCCTGGCTGACCACGGTTTCGCCCTTCTTGTGGGCGATCCGCACTTCGACGATTTCTTCGGCGAAGTAGCCCGCAGCCTGCGCGGCAGCAGTGCGTTGCTGACTGCGTAGAGCAAACGCGTCCTGATCGGCGCGCGAGACTTTATAGTCGTCGGCGACGTTGTCGGCGGTCTGCGGCATCGCGTCGACGCCGTACTGCGCCTTCATCAACGGGTTGATAAAACGCCAGCCGATGGTGGTGTCTTCCAGCTTCATGTTGCGCGAAAACGCCGCGTCAGCCTTGCCCATCACGAACGGTGCGCGGGACATCGACTCGACGCCGCCGGCAATTGCCAACTCCATCTCGCCGCTGGCGATGGCGCGGAATGCGGTGCCGATCGCGTCCATGCCCGAAGCGCAAAGACGATTGAGCGTCACGCCCGGTACGCTTTCCGGCAGGCCCGCCAGCAGCAGGGCCATACGCGCAACGTTGCGGTTGTCTTCGCCGGCCTGGTTGGCGCAACCGAGGAAGACTTCGTCGATGGCATTCCAGTCCACCGATGGATTGCGTTCCATCAGGGCCTTGATCGGCACAGCGGCCAGGTCATCGGCGCGGACGGCGGACAAACCGCCGCCGAAACGGCCGATCGGGGTGCGAATCGCGTCGCAGATATAAACGTCACGCATCATGCTTCTCCCGGTGCCTGGCCGTGGGCGGCGGCAGTACGCGCTTCGAGATCGCGCAGCGCAGTCAGTTCGACTTCAGTCGGTTCAGCGGTGTTTTCAACATGCTCGGCAAAACGAATCGCCCAACCGGTGGCCGCGACCACTTGCTCGCGGGTCACGCCCGGGTGCAGCGCGGTGACCACGAATTCGTGGGTGCCTTCTTCCGGTTCCATGATGCACAGGTCGGTGATGATCCCGACCGGCCCGGCGCCCGGCAGGCCCAGACGTTTACGCGAGTCGCCGCCTTCGCCGTGACCGACCGAGGTGATGAAGTCGAGCTTGTCGACAAACGAACGCGCCGACTGTTTAAGGATGATCAACACGCTTTTTGCCGAACCGGCAATCTCCGGCGCGCCACCGGCCCCCGGTAGACGCACTTTCGGCGAGAAGTAATCGCCAACCACGGTGGTGTTGATGTTGCCGAAACGGTCGACTTGCGCAGCACCGAGGAAACCAACGTCAATGCGTCCGCCCTGCAACCAATAGCGAAAAATCTCACCGGTCGGTACGACGGTGTCAGCGGTTTCAGCGAGCTCGCCGTCACCAATGGACAGCGGCAACACGCTTGGCTTGGCGCCAATCGGGCCCGACTCGTAGATCAGCACCACGTCCGGCGACGAGGTCAGGCGCGCCAGGTTGGCGGCTTTCGACGGCAGGCCGATACCGACGAAGCACACCGAGCCGTTCTTCAGGCGACGGGCCGCCGCGACGGTCATCATTTCATTGGTGGTGTAAGTCATTACTTGGCCTCCGAAGCAGCGGCCAACTTGGCCTGGAACGCGCTGAAGTCAGCGCAGCCATGGATGTATTCGTTGATCCACGCAGTAAACGTTTCACGGTCACGGGCAATCGGGTCCCACGCCTGATAGAAACGATTGTCGCGCTCGGTGTAACCGTGGGCGTAGGACGGGTGCGCGCCGCCGGGTACGTGGCAGACTGCGCTCAAGGCCCAGGTCGGCAGCACGCAGGCATTCATCGGCGCGTTGAGGTTGTCGACAATCTCTTCCACGGTGACGATGCAGCGTTTGGCCGCCAGTGCCGCTTCTTTCTGCACACCGAGGATGCCCCACAGCAGCACGTTGCCCTGACGGTCGGCTTTCTGTGCGTGGATCACGGTCACGTCCGGGCGCACCGACGGCACCGCCGCCAGCACTTCACCGGTGAACGGGCAGGTCACGGTTTTGATCAGTGGATTGACCTTCGGCAGGTCGGAGCCGGCGTAGGCGCGCAGCACCGCGAACGGCAGGCCGGATGCGCCAGCGACGTAGGCATTGGCCAGGTCGGCATGGCTGTGCTCTTCGATTTCGAGAGCATGCGGCCATTGTTTCTCGACCGCGTCACGCAGGCGGTGCAGCGAACCGACGCCCGGGTTGCCGCCCCAGGAGAAAATCAGTTTGCGTGCGCAACCGGCGCCGATCAGTTGGTCGTAGATCAGGTCAGGTGTCATCCGCACCAGCGTCAGATCTTTCTTGCCCTGACGAATGATTTCATGACCCGCTGCCGTAGGGATCAGGTGAGTGAAGCCTTCGAGTGCGACGGTGTCACCGTCGTTGACGAATTGCTTCACCGCGTCGTGCAGCGAAAGGATCTCAGCCATGGAGCGGGCTCCTGTTTTTGTAATGAATCGCCAGTGATAAAAAGGCGCGAGGTTCAGCGCCGGAGTCACTGCAGATTAAGCCTGGGAAAATCGCCAAACAATCCGATAATCGACTGAGTGTTCGTTTATCGAACAGATTGTTGTCAGCCTATCGGTTCGTGTTTTGATTGATCGTTCCCACGCTCCGCGTGGGAATGCAGCCCGGGACGCTCCGCGTCCCAAAGCAGACGCAGAGCGTCTATTGAGGCGTTCCCACGCAGAGCGTGGGAACGATCATGCGCTGATACTCAGGTCGCATCCGCATGACTGACCATGCCTTTGATCACCACCGCAGTAGTCGCCAATGCCGCCGGAATCACCAACGCCGTCAACACCTGCTCGAAATTCCAGCCCAGGCCCAACAACGTCGCGCCCATCCATGCCCCGAGAATCGCGCCAAAGCGGCCAATCCCCAGCATCCATGAGACCCCGGTCGCCCGCCCTTGGGTGGGATAAAACCGCGCCGCCAGTGACGGCATCGCCGATTGCGCGCCGTTGACGCACATCCCCGCCACCAGCACCAAAGTCGCCAGCAACGTAATGTTGCCCAGGCTCTGTCCGACCGCGTAGGCAAACACCCCGGCCAGCAGGTAGAAAATGCCGATGACCTTGTGCGGATTGAAGCGGTCCATCGCCCATCCCACAGCGACCGCGCTCAACACCCCGCCGAACTGGAACAACGCGCCAATAAATGCGGCTTGCTCCATGCTCGCGCCGCTGTCACGCATCAGTGTCGGCAACCAACTGGTCAGCAGATAAACAATCACCAGCCCCATGAAGTAGGTTAGCCACAGCAGCAAGGTGCCAGTGCTGTAAGTGCCGGAGAAGATCACCGCGAACACGTTGCGCGCCTTGACGGTTTTCTGTTCCGGTACGCTGAAGCTCGAGGCCTGAGCGACGGTGACCGGGTCGATCGGCGCCAGGGTCTTGCGCACTTTGTCCGTGCCACGATTGCGCACCACCAGATAACGCGCCGATTCCGGCAGCCAGAACAGCAGCACCACGGCGAGGATCAGCGGCAGGATCCCGCCGATCAGCAGCAGGCTGTGCCAGCCGAACGCCGGAATCAGCTTGGCGGAAATGAACCCGCCACCGGCCATGCCCAGGTTGAAACCGCAGAACATGCTGGTCACCAGCAGCGATTTCTTGCGCTCCGGGGTGTATTCCGAGAGCAGAGTTGTGGCATTCGGCATCCCCGCGCCCAAGCCAAGGCCAGTGAGGAAGCGCAGCACCAGCAGCTGTTCAACGTTGCTGCTGTACGCCGACGCCAGGCTGAAGGCACCGAACAGAACCACCGCGCCAACGAGTACCACTTTGCGCCCGAAGCGGTCAGCCAAAGGCCCGGAACCCAGTGCGCCGAAGACCATGCCAATCAGCGCGGCACTCATCACCGGGCCAAGGCTGGCCCGGTCGATGCCCCAATCCTGCGACAGCGCCGGGGCAATAAATCCCATCGCGGCGGTGTCGAGGCCATCGAGAAAGACAATCAGGAAACACAGGATCACTACGCGCCACTGATAGCGCGAGATCGGTTGGGCATTGATGAAGGTCTGCACGTCGAGGCAGTTACCCACAGCGGACTGAGGCTGGTTCATTATTTTTATTCCACGCAAAAAACGCAGTCGAACGGCGGCCGGCCAGAGAGCGGCACGGTCACAAGAATAGAAGGTCTGGATCAGGCGTTGCGGTGAACCCGGCAACAGCGGATGGGGCGGAGACAGTCGGAGAGCATGCGCATGGTGAGTTGCCTCTTGTCATTATTATGGGAGTCGGCAGTCCGGCGGGTTCATTCACATCAGCGCCGGATGACGCTGCCGCGACATTAATGATCCGAGGGTTTTAGCGTCAATTCGATAAACGCAACACTGTGCGTTTATCGAACAGCTTCATCAGGCGAACAGCTGCGCACTGAGGTCACGACTGGCACTGAGCAGTCCCGGCAGGAAGCGCTGCTCCAGCTCGGTACGACTGACGCGACCGGCGTGGGTGCTGACGTTGAGCGCTGCCACCACCTGGCCGGAAGCGTCGTAGACCGGCACGGCAATCGAACGCAGACCTTGTTCCAGTTCCTGATCGACGATGCACCAGCCTTGCTGCCGCACTTCCTGCAGGCATTCGAGCAAAGCATCGGGCGTGTGAATCGTGCGGCTGGTCTTGGCGACCAATTCGGCGTGATCGAGGTATTCACGCAGCGAGGTGTCATCAAGTGCTGCGAGCAGAATCCGCCCCATCGACGTGCAATACGCGGGCAGGCGACCGCCCACCGACAGGTCCACCGAAATCAGCCGCTGAGTGGTCGCCGAGCGGGCGATGTAGAGAATGTCGTCGCCCTCCAGCGTGGCCATGTTGCAGGCTTCGTGCAGTTGTTCGCTCATGCGGTCGAGGTACGGCTGAGCGGACACTGCCAACGGCGTCGACGACAGATAGGCGTGGCCGAGGGTCAGCACTTTGGGCAGCAAGGAATAGGTGCGACCGTCCGTGGTGGCGTAGCCGAGTTTGATCAGCGTATGCAGGCAACGGCGCACGGCGGCGCGGGGAATCTCGGTGCGGTGGCTGATCTGGGCGATAGTCAGATGGCGCTTGCGCTCCTGAAACGCCTGCACCACCGCCAGACCACGAGCCAGCGAAGTCATGAAGTCCGGATCACCGGTCAGCGCCTGGATGCGTTTGGCCGGCGAGGCGACGATCGGCGGCGCCACGGAGGTGAAGGAGTTGCGCATTTGATCGTTCATTTCTTGTCCTTTTATCCGGCACGGATCAATGGGCTATACAAGCGGCTCGCCGACAAATGCACAAGCGTCGGGCTGCAAGATTGGGCGATTATCGAACCGTCGACCGATAATCGCAATCAGCTGATGGGCTAGCCTCTAGCCATTTATGGGGCAAGCCAAACTTTGCGATTATCAGAATCACAGCCTTAGTTGTCCGACTAAATGGCGCCAAAAACAGATCACCCACGCAATAAGCGCCAACACGCACTTCAACTAGTAACAAAAGTTGCGAGTCACAAAACAATCACACATCCGGAACCGTTTTTAACTTGGCAAAGATAGTCATTCCTGAATCGACCGCTATAATGCAGCTCAGTGGCACCTCGTTTTCAATCGCGAGGTCGTCACCCGCTGCGGCGATGCCCATCGCCAACAGCCCGGCCAGCGCCTGACGCGCATTACTCATGCAACGCCTGCGCTCGCTGAAACAGGAAACTGATGCTGCGTCAGTTTTTATCTGGTGCCGTAGCCGCCTGTAACACGGAAGTCTTGATCGCCCCACCGTTCACACCAATGCCTGTCCGGGCGTTGAACTCGCGGTGGCTCCGTTCAATCGATTCGTTGCAGTGCGTTTCACCAGACACTTAACTCAACTCATACAGGTAGCACTGTGACGAAAGACGAACTGCGCGCGGAACTTGAGCGCCAGGAACAACGTTACAAGGAAGTTTACGGCGGGGAAGTCACCACCTACGCCGCTCAGCCCGAACCGGAACGCAAAGCATGGCGTAAACGCCCTACCGTTCAGGATCAGGTCTTCAAGCAGGAAATCGAAAAAATCGAAAAGGAACTCAAAGCCGAAGAGCCTTGAGCCACGGTTTTCGGATCTTTTGAAGGTTTGCGTCCACACCGGTTACAAGCGCGGTGGAACGACGATGCCTTGCGCGCCCGCTACCCGCGGGCAGCGGCCATCATCCAGTCTGACTGACTGAGAACGGGCGTCCTACAGGTTTCACAGATATTTCAGACAAGCGTTTGAGACGTCTGCGCATCGGTAAATTCGCTTGCAAAACAAGCTTTTTATTAAACAAATCAAACACTTGAAAAACCCTGCAGCACGCTTGGTTTTCATGCGTTGCAACAAATTAAATCGAAGAAGTGTGTAACCGATGAGCAGGGAGGGGATCGATTTCCAGTCTTTTCTGGCATAATCGCGCCCCCTTACGACCGGGTCAGAAAACCTTCATGATCGATTTATTCAGCGGACTGGATGCTTGGGTGCTTGTGAGCCTCTTGCTCGCCCTGACGTTTGTCCTCGCCTTCGAGTTCATCAATGGATTTCATGACACCGCTAACGCGGTAGCCACTGTTATCTACACCAAAGCCATGCCGCCCCACCTGGCGGTGTTCTTCTCCGGTGTGTTCAATTTCCTCGGCGTGCTGCTGGGCGGCGTTGGCGTGGCGTATGCCATTGTCCATTTGCTGCCGGTTGAGCTGCTGATCAATGTGAACACCGGCCATGGCCTGGCGATGGTGTTCTCGTTGCTCGCCGCGGCAATCGCCTGGAACCTGGGCACCTGGTACTTCGGTATCCCGGCTTCCAGCTCGCACACCCTGATCGGCTCGATCCTCGGTGTCGGCCTCGCCAACGCCCTGATCAACGACATTCCGTTGGCCGACGGCGTGAACTGGCAGAAAGCGATCGACATCGGTGCCTCGCTGGTGTTCTCGCCAATGGCCGGCTTCCTGATCGCCGCGCTGATCCTGATCGGCCTGAAGTGGTGGCGTCCGCTGTCGAAGATGCACAAGACACCGGAACAACGCCGTAAGATCGACGACAAGAAGCACCCACCGTTCTGGAACCGTCTCGTTCTGGTGATCTCGGCCATGGCCGTGAGCTTCGTGCACGGTTCCAACGATGGCCAGAAAGGCATCGGCCTGATCATGTTGGTGTTGATCGGTATCGTCCCGGCGCAGTTCGTCCTTGATCTGAACAGCACCACGTACCAGATCGAACGCACTCGCGATGCGACCCTGCACCTGAGCCAGTTCTACCAGCGCAACGCCGATTCGCTGGGTGAATTCCTGGCCTTGGGCAAAAGCGTGGAAGGCGACCTGCCGGAGAAATTCCGCTGCAACCCGCAGCAGACCGAACCGACCATCAGCGCCCTGCTGCACACGCTTAAAGGCGTAGCGGACTATCACTCGCTATCGTCGGAAAGCCGCATTGAAGTGCGCCGTTACCTGCTCTGCCTGGACGACACCGCGAAGAAGGTTGGCAAGCTGCCTGGCCTGGAAGCCCGTGAAAAGGCTGACCTCGACAAGCTGCGCAAAGACCTGACCACCACCACCGAATACGCCCCGTTCTGGGTGATTCTGGCGGTTGCACTGGCCCTGGGCCTGGGCACCATGGTTGGCTGGAAACGCGTGGTACTGACCATCGGTGAGAAGATCGGCAAGCAGGGCATGACCTATTCCCAGGGCATGTCGGCGCAGATCACTACTGCCAGTTTGATCGGTATGGCCAATATCTTCAGCCTGCCGGTGTCGACCACTCACGTGCTGTCTTCGGGCGTGGCGGGCACCATGGTTGCTAACAAGAGCGGCCTGCAGGGTGGCACGGTGCGTACCATTCTGTTGGCGTGGGTGTTGACCCTGCCGGCGACTGTGGCGCTGTCGGCCGGGTTGTTCTGGCTGGCGTCGAAGGCGCTGGGTAGTTGATAGATAGCGGTACTTGAGAAAGGCGCGATTCGAGAGGATCGCGCCTTTTTTTGTGTTTGGGGTTTTGGGATTGGGATTGGGGGCATATCCGTTGCTGCGGGTGCTGCCGCTGGCGGTTTCGCTCTTACAGCGAGTCCCTTTTTCAAACGCCAAAAAGGAACCAAAAGGCTTTGCCCCTGGCGTACGGCACTTCGCTGAAGCTCAGTGTTCCCTCGCTACGGTGTCCATCCGGGGGCATCGCCTACGGTTTGCTTCGCTGCACCTCCTCTCGATGTATGCGGCTACGCCGCACGGCGCTACGCGCCTACCCCCGGATGAACACCTTCGCTCGGCCTGCCGATGGGGCAAAAAGCCAGATCAAAAGCCAGATCAAAAGCCCCTCACCCTAGCCCTCTCCCGGAGGGAGAGGGGACTGATCGAGGTGTTTGGTAGAGTTACGCCGACGTGAAAGTCCGAGTTGAACGCAAATTTTCACAGGCCCACCATCGGCTCTCTCTCCCTCGGGAGAGGGCTGGGGTGAGTGGCAAGAGCACCACAAACCCAAAGCCGAACACCCGCTTTTCACCACTCAATAGGCCGAGTGTCAGCTCGCCTGCTCTTGATCTTGATCTGTAAGGCGACGTCGGAAGGCTGAGTGGAGGGATTGATCCGGGCGTGGGAGCGCAGCGACCGTTTGGCGAAGCCAAACACAGCGGAAGGAGGTGCAGCGAAGCAAACCGGAGCCGCTGCGCCCGGATCGATCCCGGAGCGAAGGAACCCGAGCCTGCGAGGGCCGAACGCAGGAGCAAGCCTTTTGGGTTACCTTTTTGGCGTTTGAAAAAGGTGACCCGCCGTAAGGGCGGAACCGTAATCAGCAACACCCGCAAAAACGGATATTCACCCAGAACCCCAGGAGCATGGTCGGCCCAAAGGCCGCCAAGACACAAAAAAAAGGGGCAACCGAAGTCGCCCCAAAATGCCTTGCGTGCTCATCAATCCAGAAGAATCACTTCTTGCGCTTATTCGCATCCTTCCAGATAAAAAATCCAAACCCTGCAAAAAACAGAACCATCAGCCCTACAGTCAGGACCCCGGCAAACACCACGTTATCGAAAAACATGACTGGCCTCCTGGCCCCTGCTCTGCTGCGATGGGACTAAGTTACCAAACACACAGGCGCACAAATTGACCGGGATCAATACCAGCAACGAAGGGGGATAAAGGAGGGAAAATAACTGACCTGCATCAACGGATGCAGGGGGAGATCAACGCTTTTTCGGCTTGTTTTTCGACTTTTTCTTGGCTTTTCCCAGCGGCATAGCCTGTTCGAACGCTTGGCGCACCTCGTTCAGGCGCTTCTCTTTAATGTCATGCACACGCTTGGCGCGCTCAGTGCTGAGGTCAATCAATTTGTCGTCTTGGCTCATGGCGTCAGTACATCACTTGAAAGAATCACAACTGCCACATCACCGGCAGGACTGCGCCAATAATGCAGCCTCAGACGCGCGCTGACCAGCCGGCGCGCCCCACGCGGTACAGCGACTCAAATCTCGATATCGACCCACAAGCCCTGACGCGGCTGATCTTCCATCAGCGGCACCACCGGCACGGTGTTGTCGGCATTCAGTTCGGTACCGGGCACCGCCAGGTGTTCTTCCGGGTCTTCGTCGGCTTCGCGACGACGGCGATCACGTTCTTGCTGACGGCGCTGCTCTTCACGCGCCAGCAGTCGATCCTCTTCCGGGTCGCGCTTTTGCAGATCGATCGTGCTTTCGTTGGAGCTTTCCTGCACCGGCACCACCGGAGGAATGTCCGGCCGCTGGCGGATCGGATCCTGCTGGGAAGTGATCGGCACAGCGCTCAGGGGGAGCATCGGTGGCAACATATATGGGGTCTCCTGTCAGCAGGCTATCGGCTGCGGCAAAGGCGCCTTGAGCCACTGGTCGAAAATCTGTGACGCACTTGGCACGTGTAGGAGCTGCCGAAGGCTGCGATCTTCATCAGACAGCTCAAACCTCAAGGGTTCTCAAAGATCAAAAGATCGCAGCCTACGGCAGCTCCTACGCCAGTAATCTTTGGCCCTGAAGCCTGCATTCCGTTAAGATAGCCCGCTTTTTCAAGGTGGGAGTCAGGCAGCATGGCGCAGCAGTATCAACCGGGGCAACGCTGGATCAGTGACAGCGAAGCAGAGCTTGGTTTAGGCACCGTTCTGGCACAGGACGGCCGCTTGTTGACCGTGCTTTACCCGGCCACTGGCGAAACCCGCCAGTACGCGCTACGGAATGCGCCCCTGACCCGCGTGCGATTCTCGCCGGGCGACAGCATCACCCACTTCGAAGGCTGGAAGATGACCGTGCAGCAAGTCGACGACGTCGACGGGCTGATGGTCTATCACGGTCTCAACGGGCAGAACGAAGCCGTCACCCTGCCGGAAACCCAGCTGTCGAACTTCATTCAGTTCCGTCTGGCCAGCGACCGTCTGTTCGCCGGGCAGATCGACCCGCTGGCGTGGTTCTCGCTGCGTTACAACACCCTCGAACACACCAGCCGCCAATTGCAATCGTCGCTCTGGGGCCTGGGTGGCGTACGCGCTCAGCCAATCGCGCACCAATTGCACATTGCTCGCGAAGTCGCCGACCGCATCGCGCCGCGCGTTCTGCTGGCGGACGAAGTGGGTCTGGGTAAAACCATCGAAGCCGGTCTGGTGATCCATCGCCAACTGCTCTCGGGCCGCGCCAACCGCGTGCTGATCCTCGTCCCGGAAAACCTCCAGCACCAGTGGCTGGTCGAAATGCGCCGCCGCTTCAACCTGCAAGTTGCGCTGTTCGACGAAGAACGTTTCATCGAAAGCGATGCCACCAACCCGTTCGAAGACACCCAACTGGCGCTGGTCGCGCTGGAATGGCTGGTCGACGACGAAAAGGCGCAAGACGCACTGTTTGCTGCCGGTTGGGATTTGCTGGTGGTCGACGAAGCCCACCACCTGGTCTGGCACGAAGAGAAAGCCAGCGCGGAATATTCGCTGGTCGAGCAACTCGCCGAAGTCATTCCGGGCGTGCTGCTGCTCACCGCCACCCCGGAACAACTCGGCCAGGACAGCCACTTCGCCCGTCTGCGCCTGCTCGACCCGAACCGTTTCCATGACCTGGCTGCCTTCCGCGCCGAGAGCGAGAACTATCGCCCGGTGGCCGAAGCCGTTCAGGAACTGCTCGACAAGGGCCGTCTCTCGGCCAAAGCGCACAAAACCATTCAGGGTTTCCTCGGCAACGAAGGCGAAGCCTTGCTGACCGCTGTCAACGATGGCGACACCGAAGCCAGCGCGCGCCTCGTGCGTGAACTGCTCGATCGTCACGGCACCGGCCGCGTGCTGTTCCGTAATACCCGCGCCGCCGTGCAGGGTTTCCCGGAGCGCAAACTGCACCCGTACCCGCTGCCATGCCCGGACGAATACCTCGAACTGCCGCTGGGCGAACACGCCGAGCTGTACCCGGAGGTCAGCTTCCAGGCCCAGCCGGACGCCAGCGAAGAAGAGCGCTGGTGGAAATTCGACCCGCGTGTCGAGTGGCTGATCGATCAGCTGAAAATGCTCAAGCGCACCAAGGTGCTGGTGATCTGCGCCCACGCCGAAACCGCGATGGACCTGGAAGACGCCCTGCGCGTGCGTTCCGGCATCCCGGCCACGGTGTTCCACGAAGGCATGAACATCCTTGAGCGTGACCGCGCCGCCGCCTACTTCGCCGACGAAGAGTTTGGCGCGCAAGTGCTGATCTGCTCGGAAATCGGCAGTGAAGGTCGCAACTTCCAGTTCGCGCACCACCTGGTGCTGTTCGATCTGCCGTCGCACCCGGACCTGCTCGAGCAGCGTATCGGTCGTCTCGACCGGATCGGCCAGAAACACATCATCGAACTGCACGTACCGTACCTGGAAACCAGCCCGCAAGAGCGCCTGTTCCAGTGGTACCACGAAGCGCTCAACGCGTTCCTCAACACCTGCCCGACTGGCAACGCCTTGCAGCACCAGTTCGGCCCGCGCCTGCTGCCGCTGCTCGAAGAAGCCGACGACAGCGAGTGGCAAGCGCTGATCGACGAAGCACGCACCGAGCGTGAGCGTCTGGAAGCCGAGCTGCACACCGGTCGCGACCGTCTGCTGGAGCTGAACTCCGGCGGCGCTGGCGAAGGTGAAGCGCTGGTCGAGGCCATCCTTGAGCAAGACGATCAGTTTGCCCTGCCGATCTACATGGAAACCCTGTTCGACGCGTTCGGCATCGACAGCGAAGACCATTCGGAAAACGCCCTGATCCTCAAGCCGAGCGAAAAAATGCTCGACGCCAGTTTCCCGCTGGGCGACGACGAAGGCGTGACCATCACCTACGACCGCAACCAGGCGCTGTCGCGCGAAGACATGCAGTTCATCACCTGGGAACACCCGATGGTGCAGGGCGGCATGGACCTGGTGCTGTCCGGTTCGATGGGCAACACCGCTGTCGCACTGATCAAGAACAAAGCCCTGAAGCCGGGCACCGTGTTGCTGGAATTGCTGTATGTCAGCGAAGTGGTCGCGCCGCGTTCGCTGCAACTGGGCCGTTACCTGCCGCCGGCCGCCCTGCGCTGCCTGCTCGACGCCAACGGCAACGACCTGTCGCCACGGGTATCGTTTGAAACGCTGAACGATCAGCTGGAAAGCGTGCCGCGTGCCAGCGCCAACAAGTTCATCCAGGCCCAGCGCGATCAGTTGACGCCACGGATCAACGCCGGTGAAGACAAGATCGCCCCGCGTCACGCCGAGCGCGTGGCCGAGGCCCGCCGCCGTCTGGCAGCCGACACCGACGAAGAACTGGCGCGCCTGACCGCGTTGCAAGCGGTCAACCCGACTGTGCGTGACAGCGAACTGGATGCGCTGCGCCAGCAGCGTGAGCAGGGTCTGGCGATGCTGGATAAAGCGGCGTTGCGCCTGGAAGCGATTCGGGTGTTGGTGGCGGGCTAAACCGCCCCGCTCCACCGCTGAAAACAGAAAGGCCCGCAGCGATGCGGGCCTTTTTGTTTGCCTGTTATTTACTTGCCGATACTAAGGGCCCTATCGCGAGCAGGCTCACTCCTACAGTTGGAATGCGTCCCCCTGTAGGAGTGAGCCTGCTCGCGATAGCGGCTATGCAGTCGCCGCAGCCACTTCTGGCTCAACCACCGCCACCAACCCCGCCTTCATCCGCTGCGCATCGCGGACAAAACACCGCGCCGCCAGAAACAGAAAGACCATGGTCAAAAACAGCGCCACCGGAATCAGGTACATCGCATCATGCAGCCCGACTGCCTTGAACGCTTCGGTCATCTGCTCCGCCCCCGCCGCCAGCATCGCCGTGTGCGCAAAATGATCCGACAAGCCCCCCACCACCACCGGCCCCAGACCACCGCCCAGCAGATACAACCCGGCAAAGAACAACGCCATCGCCGTCGCTCGCAGGCGCGGTTCGACCACGTCCTGAATCGCCGTATAAACGCAGGTGTAGAAGTTGTAGGCGAACAGCCAGCCGACGCTGAACACCGCCACGAATACACCGATCTCGATACGCCCGGCGTGCAGCGCCCACGCCGTGCACAGCGTTGAAATGATCAGGCTGAACGCGGCAAACAACAGTCTCCCGTTGGCCACACGCTGGTGAATTTTGTCGGCAATCCAGCCGCCCAGGGTCAAGCCGACCAGCCCGGTCACGCCAACGATAACTCCGGTGGCCACCGCCGCTTCCTGCAACGGCATGAGGAAATAGCGTTGCAGCATCGGCACCAAAAACGAGTTACAGGCATACGTCGCAAAGTTGAAGCACAACCCGGCCATCACCAGCCAGAGAAAAGTCGGCACCGCCAGAATCCGCCGGATCGGCTTGTCGACCTTTTCTTGCGAAACCTGCACGGTTTCCGCCGCCCCGCGCTTCGGCTCTTTAATGAAGAACATGAAAATCGCTAGGATCAGCCCTGGTACTGCGGCAATAAAGAACGGCGCACGCCAGCTGTCGAACGCCTTGACCATCGCCCCGATGGTGAAAAACGCCAACAACAGCCCTAACGGCAAACCGAGCATGAATATGCCCATCGCCCGCGCCCGACGATGGGCAGGAAACAAATCACCGATCAGCGAGTTGGCCGCCGGCGCATAACTGGCTTCACCGATGCCGATGCCCATGCGCACGATCAGGAAGCTCCAGAAACTGCCGACCAGGCCATTGACTGCCGTCAGCGCACTCCACGTCGCCAGGCCCCAGCCCATCAGCTTGCTGCGCGAACCGGTATCGGCCATCCGCCCCAGCGGCAGTCCGGCAATCGCGTACACAATGGTGAATGCGGTACCGACGATGCCCAGTTGAAAGTCACTGAGGTGCCATTCCATGCGGATCGGCTCGATGATGATCGCCGGAATGGTGCGGTCGAAAAAGTTGAACAGGTTGGCGAGGAACAGCAGGAACAGAATGCGCCAGGCATTCGCCGCTTGGGTCGAGTTCTGCATGGGTCCGTCTCTTTATTGTTATAGGGCTTCACTGCCACCGCATCCGAGCCCGGAACCTGCAATCTAGTCAGCCGCGCAAAGGCTGTCTGTGATCATTCGTCTGCCTGATATCGACCCATGGCACTGTAACGAAACGTAAGCCCTTGATAAGCCTGAAATCCCCCGAAAACCGGGGCTTTTGCGGCAAAACCTTGCCACAAAAAAATAGTTTCCTGCCCCCCTTCCCAAGTCTGCGGCAAAGCCTAGAATGGCCGCCGGATCCGTCCGGATCTCCCGATCAATCCCTTTGATACCCTCGCCCATGTCTGAAGTCAGTCCGTGTCTGAATTGCGGTGCCTGCTGTTCCCATTTTCGCGTGTCTTTCTTTTGGGGTGAGTGCGCATCTTCCGGCGGCACGGTGCCTGATGAACTGGTCACACAGATCAGCCCCAGCCGGGTGGCGATGAACGGCACCGACTGCAAATCGCCGCGCTGCACGGCGTTGGTCGGCGAAGTCGGCAGCGAGGTGAAGTGTTCGATTTATGAACTGCGTTCCAGCCCCTGCCGCGAATTCGAGTCGTCGTGGGAAAACGGCGAGCAGAATGTCGATTGCGATAAGGCCCGCGCGCGTTTCGGCTTGCCGCCCCTGCAACCCGATTGGGCGCAAATCCCTTTCGAACAGATCGCTTAAGCTTTTAGCGCCAATCGCTATGACGCTAATGCCAAAATCATTAGCGCCAATGTGCCACTACCGCTTGCACGCCGAAATCGGCCTCTATACTCCTGACATTCAACTGCGTTCAACGCGCACTCGGGACGACTTCAGAGACGGGGCATGCTATGGAGTGGCTTGGTTTGCAGTTTGTTGCCGAGCTGCCGGAGAGCGGGCAGGTCATCCTCGATTGCAGTCACAACCCTCTCCTGGTGATGGTTGCGTATCTGGTCGCCTGCGCAGCCAGTTTCGCCACCCTGGATATGGCTGAGCGCGTTGTAAATGCCGAAGATCCGGGATCGCGGCGGATCTGGCGCTGGATCGGCGCGACCTGCCTGGCCGGCGGCATCTGGGCCATGCATTTTATCGGCATGCTGGCTTTCCAGACACCGATCGACATTCAGTACGACCTTGGTATCACCCTTTTCTCGTTGCTGATCGCCCTGCTCGCCTCTTGGCTGGCCATGCAAACTTTGAGCGAAGCGCAGCCGAGTGCGTTGCATTGCTTGAAAACCGCGTTTGTCATCGGCCTGGGCATCGCCGGCATGCATTACGTTGGCATGGCGGCGATGAAGTCGAGCGCCACCGCCTACTATCAGCCAGGACTGTTCGCACTGTCTGTGGCGATCGCCATCGGCGCCAGTTTCGCCGCGCTGTGTGTGGCCCGCTATCTGAGCGAAGGCAGCGGCGTGGCGCATCAGTTGCTCAAGTACGGCGCTGCGCTGATTCTCGGCGCTGGCATCATCAGCATGCATTTCACCGGCATGGCTGCGCTGGATCTGGTTCTTCCCGAGGGAGGCCTGACAGCGAGCGGCGGCGATAACGGGCATCTGCAACTGGGCCTGACCGTGGCGCTGATCATCCTGCTGATCCTTGGCAGTGCGATCAGTGCGGCGCTGGCCGACAAGAAACTGCAGAACAAAGAAGAGGACCTGCGCCGCGTCAACGCCCTGCTCAGCCAGCTCGATCAGGCGCGCATGTCGCTGCAACAAGCGGCCAACTACGACGCCCTGACCAACCTGATCAACCGCCGCGGGTTCAACCAGATCTTCGCCGAGAAACTCTGCCAGAAAGCCACCGAGGGCGGCATGCTCGCGGTGATGTTTCTCGACATCGACCACTTCAAGCGGATCAACGACAGCCTCGGCCATGACGCCGGTGACGAACTGCTCAAAGTCATCGCCCAGCACATCAAAGGCTCGGTGCGCAGCCATGAAGACGTGGTCGCGCGTTTCGGCGGCGACGAGTTCTGCATCCTCATCAATCTGCGTGACCGCGAAGAAGCCCGCAACATGGCCCAGCGCATCATGCTCAAGATGAAGGAGCCGATCGAACTGGCCGGACGCCGCATGGTGATGACCACCAGCATCGGCATCAGTCTGTTTCCGGAGGATGGCAGCACCTGCGAAGAATTGCTCAAACACGCGGATCTGGCGCTGTATCAATCCAAAGGCGCGGGGCGCAACGGCCTGCATTTTTTCAGTTCCAACCTCAAGACCCGCGCCAGCTTCGAGCTGCAACTGGAAGAAGAATTGCGCCACGCTTTGCGCGAAGAAAACGGCCTGACGCTGTATTACCAACCAATCTTCGAACTGAAGACCGGCCGCGTCACCAAGCTTGAAGCACTGATCCGCTGGCAGCATCCACTGCACGGGTTGCTGACCCCGGATCGCTTTATCTCTATCGCCGAAAATAATGGCCTGATTGCCGAACTGGATAATTGGGTGCTGCGCCGGGCCTGCAAGGATCTGGGCGAACTCTCGCGGCATGGCTGCGAAGAACTGAAAATTGCCTGGAACTGCTCTCCGCTCAACCTCACCCGGGAAGAACTGGCCACGGAAATCGAAAGCGCATTACGCACCGCCGGGGTGGCGCCGGGACGGCTGGAACTGGAAGTCACCGAAAACGCGTTGATGGGCAACATTGCCAACACCCTGGTGCTGCTGCGTCAGATTCGTGCGCTCGGTGTGTCGTTGTCGATCGACGACTTCGGCACCGGTTATTCCTCGCTGGCCTACCTCAAACGCCTGCCGCTCAACACCCTGAAAATCGACCGCTCGTTTATCCTCGACATTCCCACGGCGACCGCCGACATGGAGATCGTCCAGGCGATCATCGTTATGGCGCACACCCTGCATTTACAGGTGGTGACCGAAGGCGTGGAAAGTCTGGAGCAGTACGAATTCCTTGAACGCTCGGGCTGCGATTTCATCCAGGGTTACCTGCTCAGTCGCCCCGTGCCGCTGGACGAGTTGCGCCCGGTGCTGGAAGAAATCAATCAGCGCAAGCATTCACACACGGTCAATCCGCTGATTCTGGCGCGCGGTACATTTGCACCAGTGTCGCTGGATCCTGCGCCAAATAGCCTTGCGCCCCATGCAGACGCATCAGTTGTGCGGCCAATCCGCTGATCGGCGTCGCCGAACCCTGTTCGCGGGAGAATTTGACGGCGGTGTCGAGATCCTTGAGCAATGTGCGCACGTGCCATTTGATCGGTTCGAAACGGCTGTCAGCCATTTGCGGGGCGAGGATCTGCAACGGTTTGGAGTCGGCAAAACCACCGGCCAGCGCTTCGGCGATCAGGCTCGCATCGACCCCCGCTTGCTCGGCGAGCGCCACCACCTCGGCAATCACCAGCGCGTTGCAGGCGACGATCATCTGATTGCAGGCCTTGGTCACCTGCCCCGCACCGATGCCGCCCATGTGCGTGACGCGCTGACCGAGATTGAGCAACACCGGGCGCACCCGCTCAAGATCCGCAGCGTCACCACCGACCATGATTGCCAGACTGCCCGCCTCGGCACCCACCACGCCACCGGACACCGGTGAGTCCAACCAGGCCATGCCGGTTTTCTCCGCCAGTTCTGTGGCCATCTCGCGCGTGGCGGTTGGCTCAAGACTGGAAAAATCCACCAGCAACTGGCCTCTCTTCGCGCCTTCGGCAACACCAACAGGGCCAAACACCACCTCGCGAACCACCGCCGTATCGGCCAGACACAGCATCACCACGTCAGCGTGTTCGCACAGTTCAGCGGGGCTCGCTACCTGTCGCGCGCCGGCCTCGACCAATGGCGCGCACTTGGCCGGGTTGCGGTTCCACACGGTCAGCGGATAACCCGCCTCCAACAAACGCCGGCACATGGGCAGGCCCATCAGACCGATTCCGGCGAACCCCAACGAAGGTAGCGTTGACATCATTTTGCCTCTTTTCGATTAAAGATCGCCGAATAATGGCCGATTCATCAACGATCAGGAAAGGATTCCCCCCAGCGACAGTCAGGCCAAA
The DNA here is from genome assembly GCF_024748675.1 of Pseudomonas sp. B21-041. Classification (NCBI taxonomy): domain Bacteria; kingdom Pseudomonadati; phylum Pseudomonadota; class Gammaproteobacteria; order Pseudomonadales; family Pseudomonadaceae; genus Pseudomonas; species Pseudomonas sp. B21-041. The sequence goes on along the minus strand of NZ_CP087175.1, from coordinate 1,461,936 downwards.
AACCTGATGCTCGGGCTCAATTCGCGCACAAAGACGCGAGATCTTATTCCGTGAGGTTCGCAGGCAAAAGCCCACGAGCCAACCCAGTCCAGGTATATGGCGCACAATGACTTCTAAAAACAATCCCGCCACTGCGGTATCCGATCTGACTTTGAGCCCCGCCGCCAACAGCCCGTCACCGTCGAAGCCATTGCTGCCGTCGCGCCCGCTGTCGACTCAGCAATACCTGTACTTCACCGAAACCAATACCGACCGCATCCTCGACAACCTCGACGGTTTGCGTGATCTGGTGTTCCCGCGCCCGCCGCACCTGGAAGGCGATAACGAACAGCACAACGACCAGGAATTCCCGTCTGTGTGCCTGATCGGCCTCGGTCGCTGCGGCTCCAACATCGCGCTCGATGTCGCGGAGCTGGTGTACAACGCGCGCAAGTTTTACCTCAACGAATTCAACAACGAAGACCGCGCGGCAGATCGGCGTCTGGCCGACAAGGGCTACAGCCCGGCCCAGTGGATCAAGAACAACCTGCGGATCGGCCCGAACAAATCGACCAAACCGGTGTTCCTGGTCGAACCGCTGGTGATGCTCGGCGACCTCGACAAGGACATCGCCGGGCGCATCCGTTTCTCGCGCAAGGGCGAGAAAAGCGGCTTCCTGCGCGACTACAGCAAAATGAAGATCATGGACTTGTCCGAAGTCCACGCCGGTGGCGCCGGTAACGCGCCGATCCTCGGCCAGTACCTGGCGAAGATCATCCTCAACAAGGACACCCAGCGCTTCTCTAGCCCTGACTGGAAAATGATCCATTCGTACCTGATCGACAGCTGCGGCATCAAGGCCAACCAGTCGCGCCTGTATTTCTCGATCTTCAGTGCCGGCGGCGGTACCGGTTCCGGCATGGCTTCGGAGTTCGGTCTGGCCCAACAGCACTCGTACATGAACAAGACGTTCGACACCAAGCCGATGGATGAGCATGACGGCAAGAGCGGGCATTCGTTCGTGTTCGAACCGATCTTCACCAGCGGCATCTGCGTGCTGCCGAACATCTCCGATCACCGCAGCGAAATGTCCGAGGCGCTGCACATCAACGCCGGTCGCCTGCTGTGCAAATATCTTTCGGAAGAGTGGGATTTCTCCTACAACTTCGCCAATGAAGACAGCAGCGAAGCCAGCGTCATGGGCCGTATCCGCCCTTGGAACGCGATGATGCTGATCTCCAACGACATCATGCGTTACGCCGAAGAAAGCGATGACGGCAACATCCAGAACATTGATGTCAATGCGATGGAGAAGCACGCCAATCAATACATCTCGCAGCAGATCTTCAACATTCTGACAGCGCAGGCCGTCACCACCGACTACGACCAGAACTACTTCCGCCGCGCCGGCATCGACATCGGCGAAACCATTCGCCTCGACGCCAACGACCTGTTCATGAGTCTGGCCGGCCCGGTGGCAATTGCCTACGCCGAATCGGTGGTGCCGGAAACCCCGCCACCGAGCAGCGACAAGTTCAAGGTGTTCGACAAAGAGCCGCAGCGCCTGAACATCGACGACCTGTTCTTCCGCTCGATCGACCTGCCGCACTTCAACAAAGTCACCCAGGCGATTGAAGGCATCAGTCTGTTGCCGATTGAGTCCAAGCGTTATCGCGCTTCGCTGGAGCAGTACAAGAATTCCGGCTACGACGCTGCCGCGCTGCACGACCTGCACTTCTTCAAGAACTGCTCGTCGGTGGTCTCGATTGTCTCGTTGCCGAAAGACTACAAGCTGTCGTACATGGACCTGAACCGGTTGAAGACTCACCTCAACAGCCTGTTCCCCAACACCACGCTCAAGCGTTACGCGCTGGTGATCGGCGCCTCGGCCAACCTCTCGCTGACCACCCTGATCGCGAAGAGCCCGTGCCTGTCGGATGACTTCCTGACCTTGATCGTGGCGTTTATCAAGCGCTGCTTCGCGAAGAACCCGTACCGTTTCGACGAGACCCTGGACAACTCGATCCTCGATTTCATCATCAACGAAGAGTTCGACGAAGACCGCATCGACGACCTGCTCAACGAATTCGAGAACCCGGCGAAGATCCTCGACACTAACTGGTATGCAATAAAACCGATGTACGAGAAGAAGTACCGCGAGTTGATCAACGACAAAGAGAAGTTTGTCTCGATCAACGACATTCGTTTGTCGCGTGATTGCGTGAAGAAGTCGATCAAGTACCTGCGCGAGATTTACCGTCACCGGATTGGCAAGACCAAGGTTATTTCCCTCAATAACCATACCGGCAAGTCGTTCTCGGTCTGATCTGATCTGATCTGAGAACGAGTCGCCCCATTCGCGAGCAGGCTCGCTCCCACAGGGGAATACATTCCAAATGTGGGAGCGAGCCTGCTCGCGAAGAGGCCTTCAAATTCACTGAAGATTTCGGCCTTTCCAATATCCAGAAACAATTAAGCAGCCGTTAGGCTGCTTACTAAACTGTTCCCGTTACGTTTACGTCACCGTGAGCCCGCCTGCGCTTGTGGTGTTTCTCTACGGCAACGTGCCATCACGCTACTCCGCTACACACTTTTCGCTGATGGCTGGTCGCACTATCACGGTGCGACGTCAGCAGCGACTGCCCTTTCCTGGATCATAATCCACGGCGAAACCACCACCGCCCACAACGACGGATCGCGCTCGAAAAGATCCAGCGCCCGCGTTTCAGACAGCTTGGCGAGTCTGTCTTCGGCCAGCCAGGCAGCCACTTTCTCGCCATCATCCGACGCCACGGCCTCGGCAGCGGCGATCAAATCCAGCGCAGGGTCGACCCACAATAGGGCACCCTTGGCGAAGAACGGCTCCAACTCTTTCCAGGTAATAGATGCGGTTTCACCAAGCAGCTTGGCATAGAGGGTGCTAGGTTCTTGGTTCATGGGTGCTGTCCGGAAAAGAAATCGACGCGAATAATAACGTCGGTGGTCCGCCAGCAAAACCCGGTTGCAAATGGCTGCACCGAACGAAAAGAGCAGGAACGCCAGGGAATGCTGCTGATTGGGATATATGCCCACGAACGCCCCGCCGCAATTCTGTCTTTTTCATTCAAAAATGCGACACCCCGAAGTTTTGCCCCTCGGCGCCCGCTTCCCAGGCTGACAACCGGCGCTCTACACTGTACCGGTACAGTTGCCGGGGGCATTTCCGGAGGGTATCGCAAAGATATCTGACCCGGTTCTGCTGCTACGGCGCCAGAACTCAAAAAAATTACAACAGTAAGAGTGGAGCACTATGACTAAGGCTACTAAGCAGATTTCCAAACTGTTTGCCGCTATGGTTCTGGCCGGGGTTGCCAGCCATTCGTTCGCAGCTGACACCATCAAAATCGGTATCGCCGGTCCTAAAACCGGTCCTGTAGCCCAGTACGGCGACATGCAGTTCAGTGGCGCGAAAATGGCCATCGAGCAAATCAACGCCAAGGGCGGTGTCGACGGCAAGAAGCTCGAAGCCGTTGAATACGACGATGCCTGCGATCCGAAACAAGCGGTAGCGGTCGCGAACAAGGTCGTCAACGACGGCGTCAAGTTCGTGGTTGGTCACCTGTGCTCCAGCTCCACTCAACCGGCTTCGGACATCTACGAAGACGAAGGCGTGATCATGATCACCCCGGCTGCCACCAGCCCGGACATCACCGCCCGTGGTTACAAAATGATCTTCCGCACCATCGGTCTGGACAGCGCCCAGGGCCCTGCCGCCGGTAACTACATTGCCGATCACGTCAAACCGAAAATCGTTGGCGTGCTGCACGACAAACAGCAGTACGGTGAAGGCATCGCCACCGCTGTGAAATCGACCCTCGAGAAGAAAGGCACCAAGGTTGCCGTGTTCGAAGGCGTCAACGCCGGCGACAAAGACTTCTCGGCGATCATCGCCAAACTCAAACAAGCCAACGTCGACTTCGTTTACTACGGCGGCTACCACCCGGAGCTGGGTCTGATCCTGCGTCAAGCCCAGGAAAAAGGCCTGAAAGCCAAGTTCATGGGTCCGGAAGGCGTGGGTAACGACTCGATCACCCAGATCGCCAAAGACGCGGCCGAAGGCCTGCTGGTGACCCTGCCGAAATCCTTCGACCAGGATCCAGCCAACATTGCCCTGGCTGATGCTTTCAAGGCGAAGAAAGAAGATCCGAGCGGCCCGTTCGTGTTCCCTTCCTACTCGGCGGTTGAAGTGATTGCCGAAGGCATCAAGGCAGCCAAGTCCGAAGACGCGACCAAAGTGGCTGAAGCCATTCATGCCGGTACCTTCAAGACGCCTACTGGCGACCTGAGCTTCGACGCCAAGGGCGACTTGAAAGACTTCAAATTCGTAGTCTACGAGTGGCACAACGGCAAGCCGAAAACCGAAGTGTCACCTCAGTAAGGCGCTGCCTGACTGACTGCCAATAAAGCCCACGGCGTGCCGTGGGCTTTGTTTTACGAATGTATTGGGCCGCGCTGGCGTGATCCGCCAGTCTCCCCACCTGAAAATCTCAAAACCGTCATCAGCGGTTCGCTGGCAAAACCCGGATTCGAAGTGGATAAAGATCCACGGGGCCGGGCGGGAAAATGACTCCACCAGTGAAATGCGTATCAGGTTTTTAGGAGCGCTGTAATGCCTGACATCTATCACTTCTTCCAACAGCTGGTTAACGGCCTGAACGTTGGCAGCATGTATGCCCTGATCGCCATCGGCTACACGATGGTCTACGGCATCATTGGAATGATCAACTTCGCCCACGGCGAGGTGTACATGATCGGTTCCTACGTGGCGTTCATCGCCATCGCCGGGCTGACCATGATGGGACTCGACAGTGTCCCGCTGTTGATGACCGCAGCGTTTATCGCCAGCATCGTCGTCACCAGTTCCTACGGTTACAGCATCGAACGCATTGCCTACCGCCCGTTGCGCGGCAGCAACCGTCTGATCCCGCTGATTTCCGCAATCGGTATGTCGATCTTCCTGCAGAACACCGTTCTGCTGGCGCAAGACTCCAAGGACAAAGCTATCCCCAACCTGATTCCGGGCAACATTGCCTTCGGCCCAGGTGGCGCACAAGAAGTGCTGATTTCCTACATGCAGATCGTGGTGTTCGTGGTGACCCTGATCGCCATGCTCGGCCTGACCCTGTTCATCTCCCGCTCTCGCCTGGGTCGCGCCTGCCGCGCCTGCGCCGAAGACATCAAGATGGCCAACCTGCTCGGCATCAACACCAACAACATCATTGCCCTGACCTTCGTCATCGGTGCCGCGCTGGCGGCCGTTGCGGCTGTGCTGCTGAGCATGCAGTACGGCGTAATCAACCCGAACGCCGGTTTCCTCGTCGGCCTCAAAGCCTTCACCGCAGCGGTACTGGGCGGTATCGGCAGCATCCCCGGCGCCATGCTCGGCGGGCTGGTGCTTGGGGTGGCGGAAGCCTTTGGTGCCGATATCTTCGGCGACCAGTACAAGGACGTCGTGGCTTTCGGCTTGTTGGTTCTGGTGCTGTTGTTCCGTCCGACCGGCATTCTGGGCCGTCCGGAGGTTGAGAAAGTATGACTAGGAATCTTAAACAGGCGCTGTTCAGCGCTTTGCTGGTGTGGGCCGTGGCCTACCCGGTACTCGGTCTGAAACTGACCATCGTCGGCATCAACCTGGAAGTGCACAACACCAGCCCGGCCGTGCTGGCGACCATCGCCATCTGCTCGGTACTGATGTTCCTGCGCGTGCTGTTCAATCAGCAGATCAGCAAGGCCTGGCGATCCTCGCCGGGCTTGCCGCTGATTCCGGCCAAGGCCAGCAACTTCCTGACCCTGCCGACCACCCAGCGCTATTTCATCATTGCGCTGATCCTGGTGGCGCTGGTGTGGCCGTTCTTCGGCTCGCGTGGCGCGGTGGACATCGCGACGCTGATCCTGATCTACGTGATGCTCGGCCTCGGCCTGAACATCGTCGTCGGTCTGGCCGGTCTGCTTGACCTCGGTTACGTCGGCTTCTACGCCGTCGGCGCCTACAGCTACGCGCTGCTGTCGCACTACTACGGCCTGAGCTTCTGGATCTGCCTGCCGATTGCCGGCCTGATGGCGGCGACGTTCGGTTTCCTGCTGGGCTTCCCGGTGCTGCGTTTGCGCGGTGACTATCTAGCGATCGTAACCCTCGGCTTCGGCGAGATCATCCGTCTGTTCCTGCGTAACCTGACCGACATCACCGGTGGCCCGAACGGCATCAGCAACATCGAGAAACCGACGTTCTTCGGCCTGACCTTCGAACGTAAGGCCGCGGAAGGCATGCAAACCTTCCACGAGTATTTCGGTCTGCAATACAACTCGATCAACAAGGTGATCTTCCTGTACCTCGTTGCCCTGTTGCTGGCACTGGCCGCACTGTTCGTCATCAACCGCCTGCTGCGCATGCCGATCGGCCGTGCCTGGGAAGCGCTGCGTGAAGACGAAATCGCCTGCCGTGCGCTGGGGCTGAATCCGACGATCATCAAGCTGTCCGCCTTCACCCTCGGCGCTGCGTTCGCCGGTTTCGCCGGTAGCTTCTTCGCTGCACGTCAGGGTCTGGTGACGCCGGAGTCGTTCACCTTCATCGAGTCGGCGATCATCCTCGCCATCGTCGTGCTGGGTGGCATGGGCTCGCAACTGGGCGTGATTCTCGCGGCCGTGGTGATGATCCTGTTGCCGGAAATGATGCGTGAGTTCAGTGAGTACCGCATGTTGATGTTCGGTGCCCTGATGGTGTTGATGATGATCTGGCGTCCACAAGGTCTGCTGCCGATGCAACGCCCACACATGGAGTTGCGAAAATGAGCCGCGAGATCCTTAAAGTCGAAAACCTGAGCATGCGCTTCGGCGGCTTGCTGGCGGTCAACGGTGTGGCCCTGACCGTCAAAGAAAAACAAGTGGTTGCATTGATCGGGCCGAACGGCGCGGGCAAGACCACTGTGTTCAACTGCCTGACCGGTTTCTATCAGCCCACCGGCGGCAGCATCCTGCTGGACGGCGAGCCGATCCAAGGCCTGCCGGGCCACAAGATCGCCCTCAAAGGCGTGGTGCGCACCTTCCAGAACGTGCGTTTGTTCAAGGACATGACGGCGGTCGAAAACTTGTTGATCGCCCAGCACCGTCACCTGAACACCAACTTCCTGGCCGGTCTGTTCAAGACCCCGGCGTTTCGCAAAAGCGAGCGCGAGGCCATGGAATTTGCCGAGTACTGGCTGGAAAAGGTCAACCTCAAAGAGTTCGCCAACCGTACCGCCGGCACCCTGGCCTACGGTCAGCAACGGCGTCTGGAAATCGCTCGCTGCATGATGACCCGTCCACGGATCCTCATGCTCGACGAACCGGCGGCCGGTCTGAACCCGAAGGAAACCGAAGACCTCAAGGCGCTGATCGGCGTGCTGCGTGAAGAGCACAACGTCACCGTGCTGTTGATCGAACACGACATGAAACTGGTCATGAGCATTTCCGACCACATCGTCGTGATCAACCAAGGCACGCCTCTGGCCGACGGCACACCGGAACAGATCCGCGACAATCCTGAAGTGATCAAAGCCTACCTGGGGGAAGCGTAAATGCTGCAGTTCGAAAACGTTTCCACCTTCTACGGCAAGATCCAGGCCCTGCACAGCGTCAACGTCGAAGTCCGTCAGGGCGAGATCGTGACCCTGATCGGCGCCAACGGTGCCGGCAAGTCCACGCTGCTGATGACGCTCTGCGGTTCGCCGCAAGCGCATAGCGGCAGCATCCGCTACATGGGTGAGGAACTGGTCGGCCAGGACTCGTCGCAGATCATGCGCAAGAGCATCGCGGTGGTGCCGGAAGGTCGTCGGGTATTCGCCCGTCTGACCGTTGAAGAAAACCTCTCCATGGGCGGCTTCTTCACCGACAAGGGCGACTATCAGGAACAAATGGACAAGGTCCTCGGCCTGTTCCCGCGCCTGAAAGAACGCTTCAACCAGCGCGGCGGCACCATGTCCGGCGGCGAACAGCAAATGCTCGCCATCGGCCGTGCGCTGATGAGCAAGCCAAAACTGCTGCTGCTTGACGAGCCGTCGCTGGGCCTGGCACCGATCATCATCCAGCAGATTTTCGACATCATCGAAATGCTGCGCAAGGATGGTGTGACGGTGTTCCTGGTCGAGCAGAACGCCAACCAGGCGCTGAAAATCGCTGACCGCGCCTACGTTCTGGAGAACGGCCGTGTGGTCATGCAAGGCACCGGTGAAGCGCTGCTGACCGACCCGAAAGTACGCGAGGCGTACCTCGGCGGTTGATGTGTTTCGCCCAACAAAAAAACGGCCTTCGGGCCGTTTTTTTTGTGCCTGGCATTCCTCCCTTGGGGACCGGACTTTGGCGGTTCATAACAGGCTGCCATGTTTTACTGATCATTGACGTTTTCTTCGCGTAGATAATTGATCACGTCCTGCACCGTTGTAAAAGCCATGGATTCATACTCCGGGATCTCCATACCAAACTCATTCACAATCACCATCATCAAATAAAGCTTGTCCACGTCGTCCAACCCCAGATCACCGACGAAGCTGCTTTCATTTTTGACTTGGTCCTCATTGATTTCAAAATAATCAGCGACAAACTTTCTCACTTGTTGCTCTACATCGTCCATTTCCAACACCTCACTTTTCATTGAAGGTTCCTGCCGCGAGGAAACGTCCCGAATCAGGGGGCAACTCTTGATCCCAGCGTCTGATTCGCAGAAATAACACCCGTCGCCTGCAGCAAATCACTCACCGCGTGCAAGACACCAAAATCTTCAAGAGTGGCTTTTTTATTCAGAATGCGACGCAGGCAAAAATAGATCTGCAGTTCACCAAATGCAGCGCCGTCATTAACAACCTTTTCATCCAGGATGATATTGGCCTTCTCGTCGATCCTGGCTTGCACGAGCTTTTTCAATTCGGACAAATTCATGGTCTTTCTCCCTGATGTGTACCGCCACAAGCCCAATATACTCAGTCGAAAAACCCTGCCAACTGTCAGAAATGACAGTTTTTAATAACCGTTCACGATAACCATTATTCAATTCCCTCGGGCTATCTCTGCTCCCACCGGCGACGTGCGTTGGTTCTTTTGGAAAAGATTTGAGCGTTGCTGTAACGCATCGCAGTGAGCGTTCTCTAGAGGGGTAAGCAAGCACAAACCGCTTGTAAAAACCCTGAACAAGACTGGAGAAACATCATGACTGCTACCACTCGCACCCTGTCCGCCACTGCCCTGGTTCTGGCCCTCGGTTCTGCCCTGAGCATGGCTGCTGTATCGACCGTCCACGCCGCTGACGCCGACATGGAAAAATGCTTCGGCGTGGCCATGAAAGGTCACAACGATTGCGCCGCAGGCGCAGGCACCACTTGTGCCGGCACGTCGAAAACGGACTACCAAGCCAACGCCTGGAAACTCGTTCCGAAAGGCACCTGCGCCACCACCGAGAGCAAGACCTCGCCGACCGGTTTCGGTCAGATGGAAGCGTTCAAAGCCAAGTCCTGATCCGCGAACTGCCTGAGTGACGATCATGCTCACCCTCAATGACCATGCCCAACCCCGCACTCAGGCAGCCCTCTCCGGGCTCCCGCCCCGTGCCGGGCTGGGACTCAAGACCGGGCACTTTCGTGAAGTGCTCGGCTCACAACCGGACATCGGCTTCTTCGAAGTCCACGCCGAAAACTACATGGTGGCCGGCGGTCCGTTTCATCATTTTCTCGGTTTGATCCGCGAGCAGTATCCGCTGTCGCTGCACGGTGTCGGCTTGTCCATCGGTGCTGAAGAGCCGCTGGATGAACAGCACCTCAAGCGCCTCGCCGAACTGATTCGGCGCTATCAACCTCAATCCTTTTCCGAGCATCTGGCCTGGTCGAGCCACGGCCCGGTGTTTCTCAATGACCTGCTGCCACTGGCCTATGACACGCCGACGCTGAACCGCGTCTGCGAACATATCGATCAGGTGCAGAACACCCTCCAACGACCCATGCTGCTGGAGAATCCGGCAACCTATCTGGCGTTCGAGCGCTCGACGATCGATGAGGCAGACTTCATCGCAGAGGTCATTCGCCGCTGCGGCTGTGGCCTGTTGCTCGACGTCAACAATGTCTACGTTTCCTGTGTGAACCATCAGCGTGATCCGCTGGCGTATCTCGATGCCCTGCCCCTGCACAGGGTTGGCGAGATTCATCTGGCCGGTTTTGCCGAAGATAGCGACAGCCTCGGCGACCGTTTGCTGATCGATGATCACGGCGCGCCGATCGATCAAGCCGTCTGGGGTTTGTACCGGCAAGTGCTGCAGCGCACCGGCCCGGTGGCGACATTGATCGAACGCGACAATCAAGTGCCGGCGTTCACGGTGCTGCTGTCCGAGGCGCAACAGGCTGATGCGCTTTTGCGCGATGCCGGAGGCCGCACATGAGCACTCAACGCGCTTTCGCGGCTGCGCTCATCGACACGCGGCTGCCCTGCCCCGAAGGTCTGTGCAGTGCCAACGGCGCTGATCCGGCGAGCCGTTTCGCGGTGTATCGCAACAACGTGCAGGGCTCGCTGAGCAATGCGTTGGGCGACAGCTATCCGGTGGTTGCGCAATTGGTGGGCGAAGAATTCTTCCGCGCCATGGCGGCCGTTTTCGTACAACAGCAACCGCCGCAAAGTCGGTTGATGAGCCGCTACGGCGAACAATTGGCGGACTTCATTGCAGCGTTTGAACCGGCCGGCAGCGTGCCTTATCTGGCCGACGTGGCGCGCCTTGAGCACCTGCGCACCCTCGCCTATCACGCCGCCGACGCCCTGCCCGTCCGGCCAGAAGAAATCACGGCAGCACTGACTGATGCGCAAACGCTGAGTGAGCTGCGCCTCGACCTTCATCCCTCCCTGCACCTGCTCGACTCAACCTATGCCGTGGTGGCGATCTGGGGCGCACATCAACACGACGCGACACTGGAGGGCATCGACATCAACCAAAGGCAACACGCGCTGGTATTGCGCAATGGCCTGGACGTCGAAGTGTTTGCCGTTGACCCCGGCGCCAGTACGTTTATCCGCAACCTGATCGATGGCCAGCCACTGCTGAAAGCGGCGGAAAACAGCCCTGAGTTCGACCTCGCGCAAACCCTTGGCTTGCTGATCGCGCACAACGCCATTACCCACTTGAATAACAAGGAACTGCCATGAAAACGCTCATCACCCGCGCCATCGCGCTGCTGGAAAAAATCCCCCACAGCCTGATCGCGTTCATTGCGCGTTTCTCGATTGCCGCGGTGTTCTGGAAATCAGGACAGACCAAGGTTGAAGGTTTGGCCATTGATTTGATTGACGGCACTTTTCAACTCGGCTGGCCACGTCTGGCCGACTCGACGATTCCGTTGTTCAAGAGCGAATACCACGTGCCGTTATTGTCGCCAGAGATTGCCGCGCACATGGCCGCGTTCGCCGAGCACTTTTTTCCGCTGCTGATTCTGATCGGCTTCGCTACGCGTTTTTCGGCGTTGGCGCTGTTGGGGATGACCCTGACCATTCAACTGTTTGTGTATCCCGATGCCTATCCGACCCACGGCACCTGGGCGGCGGTGTTGCTGTACCTGATGGCGACGGGGCCGGGCAAGTTGTCGATTGATCATCTGATCGCCCGCCATTTCGCCAACTGAACGCCGACCTGTAGGAGCTGCCGAAGGCTGCGATCCTTTGATCTTGCTTTGAAAAAAAAAATCAAAAGATCGCAGCCTTCGGCAGCTCCTACATTGGGTTTACGTTCATATGATCAGCGCTGAAGGCGATCCAGCGCCTCACCGCTGCGTCTGAACCAGCCGATCAGATAGTCAGCGAGTACTTGCGTGCGCTTCGGCAGTCCGCCCTGATACGGATGCACCAGGTACATCGGCATGCGCCGGGTCTGAAAATCGCGCAGGAGCCAGCGCAATCGACCGTCAGCCAATTCCGCTTGCAGCAAGTAGGAAGGCAGTCGCGCGATACCGGCGCCGCTAAGCGCGGCTTTCTTCAGCAAGTTGTAATGGTTGCTGGCAAACGGTCCCGACACCCGCACCCGCAGCAATTCGTGTTGCTGGTGATAAAGCCATTCCTCACGCCCGCTGTAGTGGCTGTTGAGTAAGCACCGATGCTCGGCCAGTACCTGCGGCGTCAACGGTTCACCGAAGCGTTCGAGGTAAGCAGGGCTCGCGCAGGTCATTTCCTGCCATGCCAGTAACGGTTTGGCGACCAGTCGCTCGTCGTTGGCCACTTCGCTACGGATCGCCAGATCAAACCCGTCCCGAGACAAATCGCGGTAACTGTTATTCAACTCAAGCTCGATCTGCACCTCGGGGTATTTGTGCGAGAACTCCAACAACAGACCATCAAAGAAGGTTTCGCCCAGCGACACCGGCACGGTCATACGCACCGGTCCGGCCATATCGTCCTTCAATCGCGCCAATGCCTGACGCGCTTTTTCGACCTGGACTACAAGCGCCTGCGCCTGCGGCAGTAACGCAGCGCCCGCCGCAGTCAGGCTCAAGCGCCGGGTGGTGCGTTGCAGCAACACAACGGAAAACTGCGCTTCGAGCTGGCTGATGCGTTTGGACAACTGGCCCTTGCTGCAACCCAACTGCTGCGCCGCCAAAGTGAAACTGCCCGCTTCGATCAACACCGCGAACGCCGCCAGATCATCCATTTCGCTCATGGATTGTTTCCATTTGAAAACCAAAGGTTGCCTATTAGCGCGCTTATCCACAGAAAAAACCACTCTAGACTGAAACCTCGTTCAATCACTTGAGGTACGGCACGATGAAGATTCTGTTGATAGGCGCTAGCGGCACCATTGGTTCAGCGGTGGACAAAGAACTGTCGCAACGCCATGAAGTCATCCGCATTGGCCGCACCAGCGGTGACTTGCAGGTGGATATCAGCGACAGCGCATCGATCCGCAAATTGTTCGAAAAGACCGGCAAGTTCGATGCACTGGTCTGCGCTGCCGGAAACGTGACCTTCGCACCGCTGGGTGAGATGACTGAAGACAGCTTCGCCCTCGGGCTTAAAGACAAACTGATGGGCCAAGTCAATCTGCTGCTGATCGGTCGCGAATTCGCCAATGACGGCGCGTCATTCACCTTCACCACCGGAGTGCTCAGCCACGATCCGATTCGCAGCGGTGCCTCGGCAGCGCTGGTCAACGGCGCCCTCGACAGCTTCGTCCGCGCCGCCGCGATCGAATTGCCACGCGGCCTGCGAGTGAACTCGATCAGCCCGACCGTACTGCTGGAAGCCATGGGTAGCTACGCCCCGTATTTCCGTGGTTACAAGCCGGTTCCTGCGGCGGATGTGGCGCTGGCCTACGCGAAAAGTGTCGAAGGCTTGCAGACAGGTCAGACATCTCACGTGGGCTAAACCCTTGTGATGAACGGTCAGGCTGCGTAACGTGGCGGCACTTGTCTGGAGAGCCGAAGATGCGTGTTGCCCGTTCGTTAGTCGTTATTGCCCTGCTGCCGTTGTTTGCCGCTTGCCAGTTGTTCGATGGCCAGCGAGAAAGTGCCTCGCACGTCGGGCAGACGCGGATGCAGGGGCAACTGACCGCCGCTGACGGCAAACTGGTGTTCCAGCCATGCCAGGATCAGCGCCAACTCGTCGTCAATGACATGGGTGGCACCAGCATTCTGCAGGAAGCCGCGACCCTCGCGGACGAGCAAGGCAAACTGTTTGCCGACGTTCGCGGCAAAGTCGCCGGTGATCGACTCGATCTGACGCAGCTGTATCGCGTCGAACGCTCCGGCACTGCCTGCGATGACCCCAACTTCAAACTGCTGATCCTGCGCGCCACCGGCCACGGCCCGGAATGGAACGTCAAAGTCAGCGGCAAAGGCATGGTCATCGACCGCGAAGGTCAGCCGCCACTTGCTGTGCCGTATATTGAAGATCAATTGGGCGATGGCCGCTTCAATCTGAGCAGCGAAGCCAACAACCAGCGCATCGAATTGTGGGTCGCGCCGCAACGCTGCGTCGACAGCAGCACCGGCAGCGTGCAGCACATGAGCGCCGAGTTGCGCATCGACGGCCAGGTGCAGCGTGGTTGCGGGTATTTCGGCGGATCGCGCAACGACTGAGCGTTTTAGCCTCACCGGATCCGGCCTTTGCGGCTTATAATCGCGGCCTTCAAACGCCCTGGCGCAGTTGTGCGCCCCGCGAACCCGGATCCTCGCCATGTTACGAATCACTGAACTCAAGCTGCCAATCGACCATCCCGAAGAAGACCTGCGCGTTGCCATCGTGCAACGCCTGGGCATCGCCAGCGATGATTTGCTCGATTTCACCTTGTTCAAGCGCAGCTACGATGCGCGCAAAAAGTCCTCCGAACTGTGCTTCATCTACACCATCGACCTCAACGTACGCGACGAGGCCAACGTGTTGGGCAAGTTCGCCGATGACCGTAACGTCAACGTGGCGCCGGATGTCAGCTACAAATTCGTCGGTCAGGCGCCGAGCGACCTGAGCCAGCGTCCGATCGTTGTCGGTTTCGGCCCGTGCGGGATCTTCGCCGGCCTGCTGCTGGCGCAAATGGGCTTCAAGCCGATCGTCCTCGAACGCGGCACCGAAGTCCGCCAGCGCACCAAAGACACCTGGGGCCTGTGGCGTAAAAGCGTGCTCAACCCGGAATCCAACGTGCAGTTTGGCGAAGGCGGTGCGGGCACGTTCTCCGACGGCAAGCTGTACAGCCAGATCAAGGACCCGAAGTTTCTCGGCCGCAAAGTCCTGCACGAGTTCGTCAAGGCCGGTGCACCGGAAGAAATCCTCTACGTCAGCAAGCCGCACATCGGTACGTTCCGTCTGACCGGCATGGTTGAAAACATGCGCGAGCAGATCCGCGAACTGGGCGGCGAAGTGCGCTTCCAGGAACGCGTCACCGACGTGCTGATCGAAGACGGCCAATTGGTCGGCGTGCAACTGGCGAGCGGCGAAACCCTGCATTCGAAACACGTGGTTCTGGCCCTCGGCCACAGTGCCCGTGACACCTTCCGCATGCTCCACAGCCGTGGCGTGTTCATGGAAGCCAAGCCGTTCTCGGTGGGTTTTCGCATCGAACACCCGCAATCGCTGATCGACCGTGCACGTCTGGGCAAATACGCTGGCCACCCGAAACTCGGGGCTGCCGACTACAAACTGGTGCACCACGCCAAGAACGGCCGCTCGGTCTACAGCTTCTGCATGTGCCCGGGCGGCACCGTGGTCGCGGCGACTTCCGAGCCGAATCGCGTGGTCACCAACGGCATGAGCCAGTACTCGCGTAACGAGCGCAATGCCAACTCAGGCATCGTTGTCGGGATTACGCCGGAAGTCGATTACCCGGGCGGCCCGCTGGCCGGGATCGAGTTGCAGGAACGCCTGGAATCCCACGCCTTTATCCTCGGCGGCAGCGATTACAAGGCGCCGGCGCAACTGGTTGGCGACTTCATCAACGACATCCCATCGACCGAACTGGGCGAAGTCGAGCCGTCGTACAAACCGGGGGTGGCGCTGGGTGATCTGGCCTTGGCTCTACCGGACTTCGCCATCGAAGCGATTCGTGAAGCCTTGCCGGCGTTCGAAAAGCAGATTCGCGGTTATTCGCTGCACGACGCAGTGTTGACCGGGATCGAGACGCGCACTTCATCGCCGCTGCGCATTACCCGTAATGAATTGCTGCAGAGCATGAACGTGAAGGGCTTGTTCCCGGCCGGTGAAGGCGCGGGTTATGCGGGCGGCATTCTGTCGGCGGGTGTTGACGGGATTCGCATTGCCGAAGCCGTGGCACGGGACATCCTCGGCCTGACTGACTGACACAAAACCCTGTAGGAGTGAGCCTGCTCGCGATAGCGGTACTCCATTCAACATTGATGTTGAATGGAGTACCGCTATCGCGAGCAGGCTCACTCCTACAGTTGATTTCGCTGCATCAGATATTGGCGCGCTGTACTGAAGTCGGCAGCGCCTCACCCCGCTCGGCACTCGCCGCCACTGCGTCGATCAATCCAGCCAGTTCATACCCCTGCGCCTTCAACCAATCCTGATCGTAATAGGTGTCGGCATACCGCTCGCCGCCATCGCACAGAATCGCCACGATCGACCCCGACTCCCCCGCCGCTTTCATCTGCTGCGCCGCCATCAACGCACCGATCAGATTGGTCCCGCTCGACCCGCCAACATGCCGTCCTAGGCGCTGCGCCAGATAATGCATAGCGGCCAGCGACAAGGCATCCGGCACTTTGACCATTGCATCGATCACCTTCGGCAGGAACGACGCCTCAACGCGCGGCCGGCCAATGCCTTCAATGCGCGAACCGCAGTCCAGGCGCAAACTCGCATCGCCCGTTTGGTAGTAATCGAAGAACACCGAACGCTCGGCATCGGCGCACAACACGCGGGTGCAGTGCTGGCGATAGCGCACGTAGCGGCCAAGCGTTGCGGTGGTGCCGCCAGTGCCGGGGCTGGAAATCAGCCAGCTCGGTTCCGGGTGTTGCTCATAGCGCATCTGCTGGAAAATCGATTCGGCAATGTTGTTGTTTGCGCGCCAGTCAGTCGCGCGTTCCGCGTAGGTGAACTGGTCGATGAAGTGGCCACCATGTTCGCGGGCCAGGCGCTCGGATTCGGCGTAGATCTGCGTCGGATCTTTCACCAGATGGCTCTGGCCACCGTAGAACGCGATCTGCGCGATCTTCTCTTTGGACGTGGTCGCCGGCATCACCGCAATAAACGGCAGGCCGAGCATCCGCGCGAAATACGCTTCGGAAATCGCCGTCGAACCGCTGGACGCCTCGATCACTGGCGCGCCGGGTTTGAGCCAGCCGTTACACAGCGCATAGAGAAACAGCGAGCGGGCCAGACGATGTTTGAGGCTACCGGTCGGATGGCTGGACTCATCCTTGAAGTACAACTCGATGCCCGCAAAACCCGGCAGCGGCAAAGGGATCAGGTGGGTGTCGGCGCTGCGCTGAAAATCCGCTTCGATGATGCGGATCGCTTCGCGGGCCCACTGTCGGTTGTCGCTCATGGTGATGGTTCTCGTTGAATCGGCAGGAGATGAATCTGTTCGAATGGCTCACTCATCAGCTTAGGAAAAATCCTATAGCGCGCACAGATACAGCTGAGTCTCAATATGTCAGGCAACTGCTAGGCTCAGCGTGGCTTGAGCCAGACACCTTGTAACGACATATAACAAAAAAGAATATAACTTTTGTTTTAACAACTAACAGTACGGGTTAGGGTGTCCCACCTTTTTACTTTATCGATGGAGAGCGACCTTGCCTCTGCGTAGCACTTTCACGCGTTTCTTTCAGTTGGAAGCTGCCAGCGGTCTGTTATTGATCGCCGCGGCCATCCTGGCTCTGATTATCAACAACTCGCCGCTGTCGTGGCTGTACACCGGCCTGCTCGACACCCCGGTGGTGGCGCAGATCGGTGCGTTGAAAATCGCTAAACCCCTACTGCTGTGGATCAACGACGGTCTGATGGCGATGTTCTTCCTGCTCATCGGCCTGGAAGTGAAGCGCGAAGTCCTTGACGGTCAGCTGTCTAAACCGTCGCAGATCGTCCTGCCCGGTGCAGCCGCGATCGGCGGCATGCTGGTGCCGGCGCTGATCTACTGGTTCCTCAACCGCGACAATCCGGCAGCCCTCGACGGCTGGGCAATCCCGACCGCGACCGACATCGCCTTCGCCCTCGGCGTGCTTGCACTGCTCGGCAAGCGCGTACCGGTGTCGCTGAAACTGTTCCTGATGACCCTGGCGATCATCGATGACCTCGGCGCCATCGTGATCATCGCCATCTTCTACTCCGGCGAACTCTCGACTCTTTCCCTGGGCCTTGCAGCAGCGTGCATCGCGGCGCTGGTGGCGATGAACCGGCTCGGGGTGGTCAAGCTTGGGCCGTACATGATCATCGGTTTGATCCTCTGGGTCTGCGTACTGAAGAGTGGTGTCCACGCAACGCTGGCTGGCGTAACCCTGGCCTTCTGCATCCCGCTGCGCACGAAAAACGCCGAACCGTCGCCGTTGCTGACCCTCGAACATGCGCTGCACCCATGGGTGGCCTACGGCATCCTGCCGCTGTTCGCCTTCGCCAACGCCGGCCTGTCGCTGAGCGGTGTCACCGTGGAAAGCTTCACTCACCATGTGCCGATGGGCATCGCGGTGGGCCTGCTGCTGGGCAAGACCGTCGGCGTGTTCGGCCTGACTTGGCTCGCGGTCAAAACCGGCATCGCCGCCCTGCCCCAAGGTGCCAACTGGGGTCAGGTGCTGGGCGTGGCGATCCTGTGCGGCATTGGCTTCACTATGAGCCTGTTTGTCGGCTCGCTGGCGTTTGAACCGGGTGTGAGTGATTACGCTGGCATGGACCGGATGGGGATTTTGACCGGGTCGATTCTGGCGGCGTTGATTGGTTATGCGGTGACGGCGGCGGCGAGTCGCAAGAACTCCCAACCGATATAACCTCTGTGGCGAGGGTCAAGCACCCTCGCCACAAACTTCCTGCGTTCCCGTTACACAGCGAACAATCCTCACGTCTTTAGCGACGCGTCCTACAGCCACCATTTTCCTGCTTCGTTAACGTTGCGCAGCCCTTTGCGAAGGGCTGTCGATGGATGAACGAAAGGACGATCAGTGGCTGGCAACAAGGACATTCCTCGGGTTCAAAACCCACCGCAAGGCGACGGGCATCACGTCACCTACCGCTACATGACGGCCACTGAACTGGCCGAGCGCGATGCCAGACAAAACGCTTACGACGCCATGCTGGCGCGGCAGGAGGCTTTCGAGCGCAGTCGTGAGGTGGCGGTCAAAAAAGCCGATCCCGTTCGCGCCGGCTGCGTATTCGCCAAGTCCTGCAAATTGCCGGATGCGATTATCGATTACTCGAGTCCTTCGGGGATGGTGCCGACCGACAGCCTGAAGGATTACGGCGATCTGATTCTGCTGGGCGCGCGTGAGGCCGATGAAAGCGGCGCAGTTCCGCTCAAGAAAATCGGCGCAACCGCTATTCCGGCCGGATTTGGCAGTCTGGCTCTGGCGGGATCGGTGTTTGAAGCACTGCCCGCTGCTGTATCAAGCGCGGCTGTTGCGCCTTTAGTTGGTTTGGTTGCGCTGTTCATGCCATCGAGTCTTGGCGACAGTGCGCTCTATACCGACGAACAACTGCGTGGACTTGAACAGGCGCGAACGCGTGTTCGGCTGAGGGTCGAACAGCAGGCCGACGGCAGCCTGAAGGGCTACGGTTTCTACACCGGCAAGAATCGCGATTGGGAAATGGTTGATGTCGTGCAGTTCAAGTTGCGTGACAGCCGGTTCATTGCTGACTTGGGCGAAGGCGTAGAACTGATCTGGACGCCTGCCGTGGATGGCTCGGACATCCTTGGCATCCCCGCGCTGGAGGCTGCACCGCAAGCGCCGCATATCTGGGTGTATCCGCCGACGAAAGCAGCGGACGGGATTCTGGTGAATCCGGTTTATCCGCCGGAGTACCGGGATTTCATTCTGGTTTTTCCGGTGGGGTCGGGAGTAAAACCGATTTACATTGTTGTCAGCGCTGCGAAAGGTACCGCCGAAGAGGGTCATACCTATCACCCAGCTCCTGAAACGGTGGATATAACAGCCTTTCCTGATTTGAGAAGAGCAAAAAAGAAAACACCATACAACGGAGGGCTTCGGGATCGCTGGATCAACGCGAAAGGCCGGATAATATACGAATGGGACTATCTGCACGGTGAACTTGAAGCATACCGCGCAAGCGATGGCAGCCATTTAGGCTCTTTCGATCATAGGACTGGCGAACAGATAGATCCGCCCAAAAAGAAACGAAATATCAAAAAATATTTATGAGGATTACATGGGACTGAAGGCCAGGCTTGAATGGTATGACAAGCAAACCGAACTGGGTGAAGGAGAGGAGCTGTCGAAAGATTTTGG
This sequence comes from Pseudomonas sp. B21-041, assembly GCF_024748675.1. Taxonomy (NCBI): domain Bacteria; kingdom Pseudomonadati; phylum Pseudomonadota; class Gammaproteobacteria; order Pseudomonadales; family Pseudomonadaceae; genus Pseudomonas; species Pseudomonas sp. B21-041. The sequence continues at coordinate 1,442,023 of NZ_CP087175.1, read as the reverse complement.
TGAGGACTGCTCACTAATTGAAGCGTTAGGCCTGTCGCCTGCCAGAAACATAAATAATGGCGGATTTGATGTTAAATCCGATTGGTTAAAGATTCTTCAACCGTACTTCCAGCACTTCATCCAATATTCGTCTTACGACTATCAGATATCATTCGTATACCGCGACAACTGGTAGATACCCATTCAATACCCGAAAAAATATCAAAAAAAGATATCTGTGAGGAAGAGATATGGGACTAGAACTGAGACTGGAGTGGTACGACACAGCAACCCTGCAATTGCAGGGCGAGGAGTCGTCAAAAGATCTGGGGGATGATGAATCAGTACTGAATGCCTTAGGCATTCCGGTGGAGGGCAACATCAATAATGGCAGCTTCAACGTCGTCGAGAAGTGGGTTGCGACCATTCAGCCATACTTTCAACATCAAATCATTCTGAGTGCCAACGACTATCAAATTTCGTTTGACTACAGTTAATACCGACAAACAGGCTATTGAAATTTAATGCGCTACCTTTCGATAACCGGCTTTTACCCTGATGACGCTCAAGATGACTCTTTGCAATTCGAGTTACATATAAAAGATAGCGAGATGAACGAAAAAGTTGCACAGCTCATTGAATCCAAGCCCCTGAATGAATTGGAACCCGGGGAGCTGTTATTGACTACAGATCAAGTCACTGCGCTGAAAACTCTTCTCAAAGTTAGCCTCCCGAAGGGTTTGGAGTTCTTCATGGGCACCGGTGCTGATTACTGACTACCGAATTGGGAAGCAAAAAACAAAAAACCCCGACCAGTCACCTGATCGGGGTTTTCTTTACCCTGAATTCCGCTTAGTGCGAAACGCGGCTGGTCCCGCCAACGGTGGAGATGCGCACGCGCTCGCCAACGCGGAACACTTCATTCTCCTGAACCTGCTGCACATAGGCACGCATGCTGCCGTCGTCTTCACGCACGGTGATTTCCACACCTTGCGTACGAGTCAGGCCTTCTTCCGTGGCCGAACCGATCAGACCACCCGCCACCGCACCGATAACCGCGGCAACGATGCTGCCCTTGCCGCCGCCGATGGCGCTGCCGCCAACGCCGCCGACCGCTGCACCAGCGAGGCCACCGATCGGGGTTTTGGTGCCTTCGATTTTCACCGGACGCAGGGATTCGATGGTGCCCATGCGAATCGTCTGCACGCGACGCGCTTCGTCACGGGAGTAGGAGTCACCGGTCAGGCTCGATTGGCAGCCGGTAAGCAACATCGCCATCGTGGAAAAGGAAGCAACCAGCAGAACAGACTTACGCATAGCATCAACTCCAAAGAAACATATAGTCATTAAACTCCGTGGCTTGACGCCTGTCACGACACCGCCCGGATAAATTGGCTTTCATTCAGGCGCGGTACAGACACCTGCACGCTCCCCCTGATGTAGGCCTACAGTAGCGCCAAATTACCGATTCTGCGCCACCGACACCAAGGATTTTCATGGATTACTTCATCATCGTCGTCACCACTGCCGCCGGTTTGTACTTCCATTGGTGGTTGTACGTGCGGATCAAACGCTGGATGGATCGCGACCTGGCGCTGTCACTGGCGGGCAAGGATGAAGGCAAACGCGCCTTCATGCTCAAACAGTTAGCGAATGCTCAGATGCAGAAGATCAAGCGCCGGGATCTGCCGAAGTGGCTGGAGGCCGCTGCGGCAGGCTATCCCGCTCGGTAGACTGCTCAGGGTGCCAGACGTTCAAGAATCCAGTCGGCGCCCTGCACACGGTAGTTGAGGCGATCGTGCAGACGGCTCGGACGGCCCTGCCAGAATTCGATGCGCTCAGGCAGCAAGCGGTAACCACCCCAGTGTTGCGGGCAGTCGGGCTGAGTATCGGAGAAACGCTGCTCGGTGGCCTTGAGCAAATCTTCCAGTTCACCGCGCCCGTTGATCACCCGGCTCTGCGGTGATGCCCAGGCACCGAGACGGCTGCCCAGCGGACGCACCTGATAATACGCATCCGACTCCGCGGGCGTGACCTTCACCACCCGCCCTTCGATGCGCACCTGGCGTTCGAGGGTGGGCCAGAAAAAAGTCATGGCGGCAAACGGGTTGGCCGCCAGGTGCTGGCCCTTGGCGCTGTCGTAGTTGGTGAAGAAGGTGAACCCCTGCTCATCGAGGCCCTTGAGCAGCAGAATGCGACAGTGCGGTCGCCCATCCTGGTCGACCGTGGCCAGGGTCATGGCGTTGGCTTCCACCGGCGCCTGTTCGGTTTTCACCGCGTCGGCGAACCACTGGTGGAACAACGCAAACGGCTCGGCCGGGGCTTGCGCCTCGGTCAGACCATCCCGGGTGTAATCACGACGCATATCTGCCAGAGCCTGGGTCATGGCGCATTCCTTTTCGTTAGCGGATCACTTCTTGGTGGCATCGGTCGCGGCGACTTTCTTGTCGGTCGCGGCGGCTTTGGCTGGCGCAGTCTTTTTCGCTGGGGCTTTGGCTGGGGCTTTTTTGGCCGGTGCCTTGGCAGCCGCTTTTTTCACCGGAGCCTTCTTGGTTGCCGGAACAGCCGCTTTTTTCGCAGCAGGCGCTGGAGTTACCGGTTTGGCGGCTGGCTTGACGTCTTGCGCGGCGACCATGGTCACTGGCTTCGGCGTTGGCATGTTGTACTTGCTCAGCAGCGCAACCATGGTGTTCTGCGGGGTCACCAGCAGTTCGACACGACGGTTCAGGGCACGACCTTCAACGCTGTCGTTGGCCGCACGCGGCGCTTCCGAACCCATGCCGCGCAGCATCAGGCGATCACGCTGCAAGCCGCTGAGACGGAAGATCGCCGCAATGGACTGGGCACGTTCCTGGCTGAGTTTGATGTTGGCAGGCGCGGCACCACTGGAATCGCTGTGGCCAAGGACCAGCACGGCAGTTTTCGGGTCGGCTTCGAGGATTTTCGCCACTCGGGTGAACGGACCGAGGGTGACCGGCAGCAGCATGGCGGGACGATCCGGATTGAACGAGCCTTCGACCGGTGCAGTCACGACCAGCACGTTTTCACGGCGTTCGAGTTGCAGATTGCTGTCCTTGACCGCTTCACGCAGGCGCGGTTCGTAGTCGTCGAGCCAGGCCTGGGTCACTTTCGGATCCGGCATCGGCACGGCTTTGGTGGTGGGTTGATCCTTACCGCCGAACGGCCACCACCATTTGCCACCCGCGTCGGCTTCAGCTTTGGCCACGGTGACCGTTTTTTTCGCTTCCGGGGCGACTTCAGCCTTCATATCGGCCTTGGCCGCTTCATCATCGGAACCGAACGGCCAGTACCACGGGCTGCTGCTTTGAGTCTTGGCCACGGGTGCGGAGGCCGCAGGTTTCAGCGGGGCGGGGGCCGGAGCTGGCTCCTTGGCCGCGACCTTGTCGGAAGAACCGAACGGCCACCAACTACCGCCGTCCGCATCGTTTTTCGGGGTCTGTGCACAACCGGTGATCGCTACACACAGGGCCAGGGCGAGGGTCTTTTTAGATGACATTGAAAATCCACAAAATGAAGTAATGAAAAATCAGAGCACTTTCGCCCGGATAAACAGCCGTTTTGAAACGAAAAACCGCTTGAGGTTCCGACCCTGGGACCTCGGATGAAACTTTACAGACAAGTGGCAAGCACCCGCGCGAGCTTCTGCGCGCGGGGATCCATCAAGACGTACGGCCCAAGGGTATTTGTCACAAAACCAAACGCGACATCATGCTCGGGGTCAGCAAAACCGATGGAACCGCCCGCGCCCGGATGGCCGAACGCACGTGGGCCGAGGCCGTAAGTGGCGTTGGGCACATCCGGTTGATCAAGCATGCAGCCCAGACCGAAACGGGTCTGGGTCAACAAAGTCTTGTCTTCGCCGAGGCTGTGTTCGCGGGTCAGCTCTTCGAGCATGTCGCTTTCGAGCAGGCTGCCGTCGAGCAAACCAGCGTAGAAACCGGCCAGACTGCGCGCATTCCCGTGGCCATTGGCCGCCGGTTGCTGCATGCGTCGCCACTCCGGTTTGTTGGTGCTGGTGAGCACCGAGGGCGGATTGGTAAAAGCGCGAGTGGTCATGGCGGCCGGTTCGCGCATGGTCACTTGCAGCAGGCGTTGCGCGGCGGCATCACCAGTATTGCCCTTGCCGCGAGCGATATGCGCCACCCGGTGGAATTCTTCGTCAGCCAGACCGATGTGGAAATCCAGTCCCAACGGCTTGGCGACACGGGCGACGATGGATTCGCCAGGCCCGCGACCGTCAGCGCGGCGCAGCAATTCGCCGATCAGCCAGCCGTACGTGATCGCGGCATAGCCGTGACCAGTGCCCGGCGTCCACCACGGTGTTTCAGCCGCGAGGGCGTCGACCATGGTTTGCCAATCGTAGAGGGCTTCCGGCGCCAGCAGCTCATGCAGCGCCGGCAGACCGGCCTGATGGCAAAGCAATTGGCGCAGGGTGATGGATTCTTTGCCGGCAGCGGCGAATTCCGGCCAGTAGCGGGCGACCGGAACATCCAGTTGCAGCTTGCCTTCACCGACCAGTTGCAGGGCGGTGACGGCGGTGAAGGTTTTGGTGCAGGAGAACAGGTTGGCGATGGTGTCGCTGTGCCAGGCCTCGGCGCCATCCTTGTCGGAGGTACCGGACCAGAGGTCGAGGACGGTTTCTCCACCGACCTTGATGCACAGGGCTGCGCCGCGTTCCTGGGGATCGTCGAACAGTGCAGCAAAGGCTTCGCGCACCGCTTCGAATTGAAGCTCGTAATGTCCCTGAATCTGCACCCGCAACTCCCCCGCGAAAACGCTCTACAAAGTGGCCCGCATTGTTCCAGCCCTAGAGGGATTTGGGAACAGCTGCGGGCCAGACGGTTAAAAGCCAAGTCAAAAGATCGCAGCCTGCGGCAGCTCCTACATGAGATCGCATTCCTCTGTAGGAGCTGCCGCAGGCTGCGATCTTTTTAAAGCATCACACGTTAATGACCATTCCCCGAATGCCCACCGGCATGCCCTGCCCCCGGCCCTTTACCGGCCTCGCCTTTGCGCCCGCCCTCAGCCTCATGCCCCGCCGCAGCGGCGGCTTTCTCGGCCTCTTTGCCAAGCTGATCAATGGCCTGCAGATTGCTCTTGCGCACTGACTCGACGAAGCCCTGATACGGCAGATCCGTCACTCCCACCAGACCGAAGTGGCCATTCTCACCATCAAGCAGACGGCCGGTTACCGGTTGGTCCAGATACTGGAACCAATGCACGCCAACAATCGACGGTTCACTCAGCGCTTGTTTGAGGAAGTTGGCGTAGGCCGGGCCGCGATCTTCTTCCTTGGCCAGTTGCGTGACGCCGCCCCAGAACGGGCCACGATCCGCTGAGCCAAAGTTGAATTCGGTGATCATTACCGGTTTGTCCAAAGCGCCCAGTGCGGCAAAGTCATAACCGTCCTGCGGTTTCAGCGTGTACATGTTGAAACTCAACACGTCGCAATACTGCGCGCAGGAGGCTACAGCTTCAGGGGTGCTGATGGCGAAGCGACCGCCAAGCAGCAACTGGTTCGGCGCGTGCCATTTCAGCGAGTCGGAGATAGTTTTGAAGTAAGTGTCGGCGAAGACTTTCTGGAAATATTTGAAGTCAGCCTCGATTTCCGGATGTTCCGGGTTCGGCAGTGGTGGCACGAAACCCGGGTCTTCCATCAATTCCCACGCCGGCAGATCAATGCCCCACGCCTTCGACAGCCCCGCCTGATTGCGATACTTGTCGCGCAATTGCTTGAGGAACGCTCGCTTTGCTGGCACGTCGGTGGTCATTTTCAGGGTGCCATAGGCCAGCGCGTAGCGGGATTTCGGATCATCGCCGGGACCGGCCCACGCCAGTTCGTTGTCGGCGTAGTAGCCGATCAGCCACGGATCGTCGCGGTGATCGCGGGCGGCGATGGCGACAGCGCGCTCGGTGGCCATGGCGAAACGCGGATCAAACGGATCCGGCATACCGCCCCACCAGTCGCTGCCGGTGCTGATGCTGGTGTAGTCACCGACGATCGACAGCGGCAAGGTGTAAGGCACACGCTCGGCATCACTTAGCGAATCGGCACTCCAGTTACCAACCGTGTTGAAGCCCCAGGCTTGCAGGCGATCGAGCGTGTGGCTGGCCCACTGTTGCTCATCAATGGTGGCCTTACACGGCTCAGCAGCCTTTTCCGCCGTCGCTTGTACGGTTTCAGTTTTGGCTGCCTCAGCGACACCGGACTTCGGCTCCGCAGGCACCGAGACAGGTTCAGCCGAGTTCACTGCGGCCGTTTCAGCGGCGGCAGACTTGGCCGCTTCGGCGACTCCGGACTTGCTCTCACTGTCGGCTTTGCACGGTTCACCGTACACGCGCTGCAGGTTGGCGCCATAGAAGTCGTACCAGCGCCCGTTGCCGTATCCCCGGCCCTGATCAACACCGTTGCCGCCACGGTTGTCACCCTCGCCAAAATGCTTGGCCAACGGTTCTTCAGGTTTAGGCAGGGATTCAAACATGTACTCACGGCCAGCCACGTAGGTTTGGTTGACCTGGGGGCTGACGGTGTTCACGCCCAGCGAGTAAAACGGATGACCTTCAGGCGTGACCAGATACCAGCGGCCATCACGCTTTTCAGTACGGAAGAAACCGCTGGCCTTGAACGCCGGGCCTTTGTTCCAGCCGCCGAATTTGTCCAGCGAAGACTTTTCACGCTCGGCCAGCCAGGTTTTCAGCTGTTGCTGTTCCTTGGCGGCGGCAGATTTCAGTTGTTCGTCGTTGCTGATTTTTTCCGGCCACTTGCTGCGCGTCGATTGCCCGTAGGCGTCGACCAGATTGCCGTAAACGGCCTGGGTGACCGATTCGCCGTTCTGCACACCGAAACGCTCCAGCAGCAAACTCTGCGCGACTTTCGGCTGATCCAAAGACAAGCTCACCGAAACCACTTGGCTGCGATCGATCTCCCCGCTGCTGCTGGCCAGCAGGATCCGCTGACCATCGACCGTCATTGGCATGGGTGGCCCGGCTTTCATGCCAAGACTCAGCGGTGACGATGCCACCAGCGGCACCAACAGGGTCTGCGCAGGCCCGGCCGGCAGGTCGACGCGGCTGACCAGGGTGCGACCGTCGTTGCTCTGGATTTGCACATAGACCGTCACCGCCCAGTCCATTGCGCTCTGCAAACGCAAAGTCATCATGCCTGACTGCGACCAGTCCCAAGCCCCGGTCTGCGGCGTCAGACGCAAGGTCGGGCGGGCCACCGGGTTGAACGTCACCCGGCGCAGCACTTCGCCCTCAGGCGTTTGCTCGGCGTTGGCTTGCGGCAGATCAGCGTTTTCGGTGGCGATTTTCACCACGTCGGCAGGACGGACAAAGTTGAACAGGGTCTGCTGACCGGCGGGCGCTGCCAGCAACGGGGCAGCGAAGATCAAGGCAAATACGGCAGGCAACGAACGGCGGATCATAAGAACGGAGTTCTCCCTAACGACCAACAATGGCCAATGGAAAAGCGATGGCAGAGAGATAGACAACACGGCGGGCAAAACTGCCCACCGTTGTCTCAGGATATTTCACGACGGAAAGGTGGCAACGCATTGAGGATCGCCTTGCCGTAGCGCTGGGTGACCAGACGCCGATCGAGCAAAGTGATGGTGCCGCGGTCTTCTTCGGTGCGCAGCAGCCGCCCGCAGGCCTGAACCAGTTTCAGCGAAGCGTCGGGCACGGAGATTTCCATGAACGGATTGCCGCCACGGGCCTCGATCCATTCCGACAACGCCGCTTCGACCGGATCGTCCGGGACCGAGAACGGGATCTTGGCGATTACCACGTGTTCACAGTACGCACCCGGCAAGTCCACCCCTTCGGCGAAACTGGCTAGACCGAACAGCACGCTGGAATCACCGCCGTCGACCCGCGCCTTGTGCTTGTTCAGGGTTTCCTGTTTCGACAGGTTGCCTTGAATGAACACTTGCTTGCGCCAGTCGCGGTCGAGACCGTCGAACACGTCCTGCATCTGTTTGCGCGAGGAGAACAACACCAGGGTGCCGCGCGAGCCTTCGACCAGATCGGGCAACTCACGGATGATCGCTGCCGTGTGTGCGGCGGCATCGCGTGGATCGGCTTTCAGGTCCGGCACCCGCAACACACCGGCGTCGGCGTGATGGAACGGGCTCGGCACCACAGCCGTGACGGCCTTTTTCGGCAGGCCGGCGCGCATGCGGAAGCGGTCGAAAGTGCCCAGCGCCGTGAGGGTCGCCGAGGTCACCAGACAGCCGTAAGCCACGTTCCACAAGCTGCGGCGCAAGGTTTCTGCCGCCAGGATCGGGCTGGCATTGACCTCGATATCGAACAGCGAACCGCTTTCGGCCAGAGTCAGCCAGCGCGCCATCGGCGGGCTGTCTTCCGGGTCTTCGGCGGTGAACGCAGTCCACAGCTCCCAGTTGCCGGAGGCACGCGACAACAGGCTGCCGAACAGCGGATACCATTCCTCAGCCTGATTGCTGGCGATGCCGATGTTGACCTCGCCGTCCATGCCTTCCTTGAGCAGGTCGGTCAGACGGGTGAACAGATCATTGAGACGAGCAAAGCCTTTTTTCAGCTCGATGCCCATTTCGCGCATGTGCTCGGGAATCACCCCGGCGACGAAGCGATGCCGTGGCCGCTCGCGACCCTCGACGTCTTCGCCGGGTTTGAAATCGGCGACCTGCTCGCAGGCGCTGAACATGAACTGTTGCTGAGCCTTGATCTCACGCGCCAGTTCCGGAACTTGTTCGATCAATTTGCCAAGATCGCCTGGCAGCGGATGCTGGGCCAGCAGTTTGGTCAGGTTCTTCGCGGTGGTTTCCAGCCAGTCGGCGGTGGAACGCAGGCGCGTGTAATGGGCGAAGTGGCCGATGGCCTTGTCCGGCAGGTGATGGCCTTCGTCGAACACGTAAATGGTGTCGCGCGGATCCGGCAACACCGCGCCGCCGCCCAGTGCAAGGTCAGCCAGGACCATGTCGTGGTTGGTGACGATCACGTCGACCTTGCCCATACCTTCGCGGGCCTTGTAGAAGGCGCACTGGCCGAAGTTCGGGCAATGGCGGTTGGTACACTGGCTGTGATCGGTGGTCAGGCGCGCCCAATCGGCATCTTCCAGTGCATTCGGCCAGCTATCACGGTCGCCGTCCCACTTATTGCCGGCGAGCTTTTCGATCATGCTGGTGAACAGCTTTTGACTGGCCTCATCGACCTCGATCTTGAAGCCTTCTTCTTCGAACAGCTGGGCAGTGGCGGTTTGCGCGTGGCCTTCCTGCAAGAGCATGTCGAGCTTGGACAGGCACATGTAGCGGCCACGGCCCTTGGCCAGGGCGAAGCTGAAATTCAGCCCGCTGTTGCGCATCAGGTCGGGCAAATCCTTGTAGACGATCTGCTCCTGCAGAGCGACGGTCGCGGTGGCAATGACCAGGCGTTTGCCGGCCAGTTTGGCGGTGGGGATCGCGGCCAGGCTGTAGGCCACTGTCTTGCCGGTACCGGTACCGGCTTCCACCGCGACAATCGCGGGGTCGCCACTGCGCCGGCCTTCGTCGTCGGTGTCGATATCCCCGAGGACTTTGGCGATTTCAGCGATCATCAGGCGCTGGCCGTAACGCGGTTTGAGGCTCTTGGCCTCTAGAAAACGCGAATAGGCGCCCTGGATCGTGGTTTTGAGTTCAGTACTGATCATGGATTGTCGGGCGCAAAAAACGCTGGATAAATTTTCAGTGGTTTCGGATGGCGGCTATCATACCCCGCTAATTAATCCCGCGCAGAACGGAGTGCCCCAATGACACCTTTTAGCCTCGTTTACCCCCTGCATGTGCTGTCCGCCCTGGTGTGGGTCGGCGGCATGTTTTTCGCCTGGATGGTCCTGCGCCCTGCGGCTGTGAAGGCCCTAGACGGCCCTGCCCGCCTGACCTTGTGGGTGGAAGTGTTTCAAGGTTTTTTTCGGTGGGTCTGGGTCGCGGTGATTCTGTTGCCGATCAGCGGCGTGGGCATGCTGCATTTGCAGCAGGTCGGGTTTGAGACCGCGCCGAAGTATGTGCAGGTGATGATGGGCTTGTACGTGGTGATGACTGCGCTGTTTATCCGCATTCAGGGGTTGATGCTGCCGGAATTGCGCACGGCGGTTGATGCAAAGGACTGGCCGGCGGGTGCGGCGGTGCTGGGGCGAATTCGCCGGGTGGTGGGGCTTAATCTGATTGTGGGGGTGGTGTTGGTGGCGATTGCGGCGGCGAGGCCGTGATCGTTCCCACGCTCTGCGTGGGAATGCCGCAAGGGACGCTCTGCGTCCAGTGACGCGGAGCGTCACGGGCTGTGTTCCCACGCGGAGCGTGGGAACAATCAGTGATCTTACAAGCGCTGCACAGTCACCGCCCCCGCCGCCCCCACTGGCCCAGGCTGGCCATCCGCCCCGGCCTTGCCGTTCTTGCCACCATCGGCGCGATACACCAAGCACCCCTTGGACTTGCCGCCCTTCCCTGCTTTGCCGCCAACACCCGCCGGGCCACCGTTGCCACCTGCCACATTGACCTTGATCAACTCCGCCGGAAACTCGCGAGGCACTTCCAGCCGCACCAACGCACCCGGTGCGCCCGGTTGGCCATCGCTGCCGTTACTGCCATCAAAACCGTGCCCGGCCGCGCCATAAGTGCAGCCTGGGTCTTCGCCGTTACCGCCATCGAGGCCGACAAAGCCCGGTGCGCCGGTGCCGCCACGGGCATCGACCAATAGCTGCGGCGCGTTCAACGCCTTGAATTGCAGATTCAGATTGCGCCCCGCACGGGCAGCTTTTTCATAAGTCCCCGGCGCCCCGCGCGCAGTGATCTGACTGCCTTCGCTCAGTTCGGCGCGGGCCACTTTCAATTCCAGCGCCTGTTCAGCTGGAACGATTGCAATGCGCGCTTCATGACCGAGACGCAACTCGCCCACGGTCAATTCGGTCACGTTGGCGGGAATCAGCAAGGTGCCGTAATCGGCCACGTCCAGACGTTCGAGCTGCAAGGTGCTGGTGGTATTGGGCAAACGCATCAGCGAATTGGTTTCGACACTGACCACCTGGGCACAGGCCAATGGGCTGATGAATGCAGCGAGCAAGCAGAGTTTACGCATGGGAAGAAGCCTCCGGAGCGGCCGGGGCCGGGATGGTTTGCAGGTGAAATACGCCGAACAGCAGGATGCGGCCACGGTCACGCCAAGGGTGCGGGCGACCTTTGAGGCTGCGATTGCACAGCAGCACTTCGAATAAATGAATCAGCAACAACAGACCGCCGGCCAGATTGACCAGCAGATGCAACGGATGTACGAACGGCACCAACTGATTGGCCAGTACCACGCAGCAGAACAGCAGGGTCAACAATCGCCCCAGCCCCCAGAACACTTTCATACGCTCCCCCGTGTTGCGAATTATTCTTTGGGCGCACAGTAACGGCTTCTGCGGGGGATAAGCCAGAGGGGAAAATGAAAAAACTTCGATCGTCTGCCAAATGGCTGCCGAAACGACGCTAATCGTCGCCCGGCAGCTCTAGCCTGCGCCCTACAGACGCTTCCTAACGGTTGATGTGCAACTCCACACGCCGGTTCTGCGCACGACCTTCATCGGTGGCGTTATCGGCAACCGGCTCGCTTTCACCGCGACCTTCACTGGTGAGTTTGTTCGGCGCCAAGCCCTGGCTCAGCAAATACGCGGCGACACTGCTCGCACGCCGTTCCGACAATGCCTGGTTGTACGCATCCGACCCTTTGCTGTCGGTGTGACCTATGACCTTGATGCTCACCACATCGGCACTGCGCAGTTTGTCCATCAGCGTATCGAGCTGGGCTTTCGCCGCCGGGGTCAGGTCGGATTTGTCGAAATCGAACAGCACGTTGCCGGCATCGCTCAAGGTAATGACCTCAGTTTGCGGTGCAGGCTCCGGCACTTTTTCCGTGACCGGGTACTGTGGCAGCGGGCAACCACGGTGATCGACCGGTGTGTTTTCCGGAGTGTCCGGGCAACGGTCGCGGCGGTCAAATACACCGTCGCCGTCTTCATCGCCGTCCTGGGCATAACAGATCAGTCCGCCGGTAAGAATCCCCAGCGCTGCGCCGCCACCGGCCCAGCCAGCGCTTTCGATAGCGCCGAGGCCGCCACCGACCAGTCCGCCGATAACGCTGCAGATCGGCCACGTACGTTGATTGAGGGGTGCAGTGCCATCGCTGTGGGTGGCGCAACCGGTGAGCAAACTGCCTAGCAGCAGCACCGGCAAGACGGACCTTGAGAAAACAGTCATTGTGAAAGCTCCTGTGTCACCGGCCCATACCGGTTACACAGGAGTAAAGACCCGCATCCGCGACTGCACAAGCCGCGGATGCGAGAGGGGCTTAACGCTGGATTTTGATTTCGGTACGACGGTTTTGCGCGCGACCGTCAGCGGTTTTGTTGTCGGCAACAGGCTGGCTTTCACCCAGACCGGACACCGAAACGAAGCTGGCGCGTGGCACACCTTGCTGGATCAGGTAATCCACCACCGAGTGCGCACGACGATCCGACAGTTTTTTGTTGTAGGCATCGCTGCCCACGCTGTCGGTATGCCCGGTCACGGTCAGTTGCGCCGTCGAGGATTCCTGTTTCAGGCGGGTGGCGACCTTGTCGAGCACTTGCTTGTCAGGGCCGGTCAGCGTGGCTTTGTCGAACTGGAAGTGCACATCACGGATAACAATGGTTTCTTCCTTGACCACTACAGCTTCTTCGACCACGGGTGCAGGCGCTGGTGGAGGGCAACCGTCAGCATCGACCTGTACGCCTTTAGGCGTGCCCGGGCACTTGTCGCGACTGTCCGGCACGCCATCGCCGTCTTCGTCGCCATCGCCGTGAACCCAGCAATAGGCCGCTGCCGTGCCACCGACCAGCAACGCACCGTAGCCGGCCCATGCCGAACTTTCGGTTGCGCCGAGACCGGCACCGACGACACCACCGACCGCCGCACAGGTCGGCCAGTCGGTTTTCTGCAAACCTGCGCAACCAGTCAACACACTGGTTAGCAGAATCAAAGGTAACGCTGTCCGAACTATGCTCATCTGGTTTTCTCCTGAGGGATCGGCTTAGAACCGATTCAGGGAGTAAAGACCGGAGTTTTAATCTCCGCCAGCAATAGGCCACCGCTGTTTGCGAGCCTGTTCACAGGACTTCGGCACATTTACCCGAAACGGGCGGAACAGGGCGCTTTGCCGCCACCGTCAGGCAGGCTAGTCTTGGCGGTCTGATTGAGGAGCTTCGATGAACGTCGCCATTTCTTCCCGTACGCCGCAACAGGCATTGGCCGTTTTGCTGGATCGCTACGCCCCGGCGCGGCTGTTGCTGATCGGCGCCAGCGAATTTCCAGCCCTGAGCGTCTTTAAAGAGGCACATCCAGACACCGTCGTGGCCCACGCCGCGCCGGGGGCGTTGCCTGCTGAACTGGCGGCACAGCGTTTCGATCTGGCGCTGGTGGTCGATTGCCTGGAACATTTGCCCAAACGCGATGGCCTCAACTTGTTGGGCGGGATTCGCAATCTCAACGCTAGCCGCATCGCCGTGCTGGCGGATCTGGCGGCCAGCGGCTGGCAGGAAACCGACTTCTATTCACTGGCGCTGCAAGCCAGTGAATGTTTTCAACGCGACGATCAAGTGCTGACCCTGTTCACCTATGATCTGCTTGAATACAAACAAGTCCCCGACTGGCTCAACTCACGGTTCTGGGCCAATCCGGAAAACTTCGGGAAATACTGGTGGTAATGCAATGAGTACAGCCATTTGCCCGTGCGGCAGCGGCAATCTGCTGGAGGCCTGCTGCGGCCATTATCACGACGGCCATCCGGCACCGTGCGCCGAAGCGCTGATGCGTTCGCGCTACAGCGCCTATGTGCTGGGGCTGATCGACTATCTGGTGGCGACCACCCTGCCCGCCCAGCAAGCGGGCCTCAATCGCCAATCGATCACCGACTGGAGTGCGCAGAGCACCTGGCTCGGCCTTGAAGTCGAGAGCTCGGAAGTCTTCGGCGGCCAGCCGGAACACGCTTTCGTCACCTTCACCGCGCGCTGGCATGACGGTCAGGGCGAGCATAGCCATCGCGAGCGTTCGTCGTTCGTGCAGAACGCCGGGCACTGGTACTTCATTGATCCGACGGTGCAGTTGAAGCTGGGGCGCAATGACAGTTGCCCGTGCGCCAGTGGGCAGAAGTTCAAGAAGTGCTGTGCGGGATATTTCGGCGCTTAAGATCAAAAGATCGCAGCCTGCGGCAGCGCCTACACAGGATTTTCGTTTCCCCTGTAGGCGCTGCCGAAGGCTGCGATCTTTTAGCGGCTAGACTGCCAGCAAAGGGAGTAAAACCATGCTCGGTCGCTGGCGCACACTACATTTTCTGTTTTTGATGCTGATCCTGAACCTCGGCGGTTGCGCATCGTGGTTCAACGATGACAGCGTCGACCCCGCCGTGCATCTGGTGAAAGTTGAAGTGGTGCGCGCCAAACTGCTCGAACAGAAATTCATCCTGCACTTTCGCGTCGATAACCCCAACGATAGCGACCTGACCGTGCGCGGCCTCGAATACCGTATTCATCTGGCCGACATACTGCTGGCCGAGGGTGAGCATGAACACTGGTTTACGGTCGGACCAAAACGCAGTGCTTACTTCAAAGTGCCGATCCGCACGAACCTGTGGCCCCGGGTAAAAGATGTGGTGAAAATGCTGAAAAGCTCGAATCAACAGATTCCCTATCGCTTGCAGGGTGAGATGGAAACCGGTTTATTCATCGCCCACTACGTGCACCTTGAGCGCAATGGCGTGATAATCCCCGCCGATTTAATTCCGGAGCAACACCGATGACCCAGCAACCTCATGTCCATGGCCCTGACTGCAACCACGATCATGACCATCATCACGAACATGACCACGGCCACGTTCACGGCCCGAACTGCGGCCACGCCCACCAGGAACCGGTGCGCAACGCCCTGAAAGACGTCGGCCGCAACGACCCGTGCCCATGCGGCAACGGCAAGAAATTCAAGAAGTGCCACGGCGCGTGATGCCCGGGGCGAAGAGCCTCTTCGCCTGACCTGCCGCCTTCGCGAGCAAGCTCGCTCCCACAGTCATTCGAGTTCCTCCAGTTGGAATGCAATCCCTGTAGGAGCGAGCCTGCTCGCGATGAGGCCGGCACATGCAACATCGTTGGCGTCTGACAGACCGTTATCGCGAGCAGGCTCACTCCTACAGGTGAGCGGGTTTCTTCAGTTGCAATGCAATCCCCTGTAGGAGCGTGCCTGCTCGCGAAGGGGCCGGCACATACGGTGAAGTTTTTCAGCCGGCCACCAGAATCTGTGCAGAACTGACTACCGTCGCATACTCCCCCTGCAAATTCCCCAGCGACATCCCGTGCACCTCTTCAGCCGTACGCAATGTGCCGAAATAATCAGCCTTGTCGAAGGTGAAACAGGCATCCTCCGCTACCCACGCAGCAAAGCCAAGATTGCCCGCCGTACGCGCCGTTGACTCCACTGAGTTGTTCGTCGCCACGCCGACGATAACCAATTGCCCGATCCCCGCCTCGCGCAACCGCGCCTCTAATCCCGTGGCACAAAACGCATCCGGCACCTGTTTCTGAATCAGCCATTCGCCGTCCTGCGGCAAAAACCTCTCCTGAAACTCCACCCCTTCCTGCTCCGGCCAAAACACCGATTCCGGCTCACGGGACAGATGTTGCACATGAATCACCGGCCTTGTGCTACGCCGCCACAGCCCCAGCAGATCAAGGATTCGCTCTTCCGCCTGAAGATTATTCCTTCGACCCAAACGCGGCTGCAGGATGCCTTTTTGCTGGTCGATGATGATCAGTGCAGCGTTGGCCTGAAGCTCCATGGCGATTTTTCTCATGCAGAGTCATTGAATTCTGCGCAGTTCAGCATCACCTCTTCCTGCTAAGCAAGCTATCGAACGCACACGGGACGACCTGACGCCGGCGTTTGCTGTCCGCACGCAAGTCCATTTCTGCTTTGGAGTTCTCCATGATCGACCTGTATTACTGGACCACCCCCAACGGCCACAAGATCTCTCTGTTCCTCGAAGAAGCCGGCCTGCCGTACAACGTGCACCCGATCAACATCGGTCAGGGTGAGCAGTTTCAGCCACACTTTCTGAAAATCGCCCCGAACAACCGCATCCCGGCCATCGTCGATCATGAACCGGCCGATGGCGGCGAACCGTTGTCGCTGTTCGAATCCGGGGCGATTCTTTTGTATCTGGCGGAGAAGACCGGGAAGTTTCTGCCCCAAGACCTGCGCGGTCGGCAAACGGCGCTGCAATGGCTGTTCTGGCAAATGGGCGGACTGGGGCCGATGGCCGGGCAGAATCACCACTTCAGCCAGTTCGCGCCGGAGAAAATCCCCTACGCGATCAAGCGCTACATCGACGAGACCGCGCGGTTGTATGGCGTATTGAACAAGCAACTGGCTGATAACGAATTCGTCGCCGGCAGCGAATACAGCATTGCCGACATGGCGATCTACCCGTGGATCGTCTCGCACAAATGGCAAAGCCAGAACCTTGAAGACTTCCCGCATGTGCAGCGCTGGTTCAACCACATCAAAGATCGCACGGCGACGTTGAAGGCCTACGCGTTGGTGCAGAAAATCAATCCACCGAAGGCTTGATTGAACGGCAAGAGATCGCAGCCTTCGGCAGCTCCTACAGGGGAATGCATGCTTATGTAGGAGCTGCCGCAGGCTGAGATCTTTTCCATTCGACAGAAATACGCAAATAACCCCCGCCCCCGCTTGCGCGGCCACCTCCTGCTCACTAACGTAGCGCCTTTACTGACGCTACCCCCCGCAGGAGCTTTGCCATGGCCTCGCCAGCCCTCACACATTTTCTTCCCCGGTTCGGCGTTGCCGCAGCAGTGGCCGGTGTTTTGGGCCTGTCCGGTTGCCAGACCTGGAATGCTCAGGACACCCTCCCCCCGACTTCCGGCGTGCAACCGCTCAAGGGGCTGGCGCAGAACGTGTCGGTACGTCGCAATGCCATGGGCATGCCGCTGATCGAGAGCAACACGTTCCATGACGCACTGTTCAGCCTCGGTTACGTCCACGCCAGCGATCGCATCAATCAAATGGTCACCTTGCGCCTGTTGGCGCAGGGCCGCCTGGCGGAAATGTCCGGCGCGTCGATGCTCGATGCCGACCGCTACATGCGCGCGGTCAATCTGAAGAAAAGCGCTGGCGAGCTGTACAAGGCTTCGTCGCCACGCCTCAAGCGCTTCTTCGAAGTCTATGCACGAGGCGTCAACGCCTACCTGTTCCGTTACGCCGACAAGCTGCCGGGCGACCTCGCCTCCAGTGGTTACAAGCCGGAATACTGGAAGCCGGAAGACTCGGCGCTGATTTTCGCCCTGCTGAATTTCAGCCAGTCGGCCAACCTGCCGGAAGAAATTTCCTCGCTGGTGCTGGCGCAAACCGTCACCACCGACAAACTCGCCTGGCTGACGCCGTCCGCGCCTGACGAAAACCTGCCACTGGCCGAGGCCGACAAGCTGCAAGGGCTCAAGCTCAACGGGCAGATCCCCGGCCTGACCGAACTGAGCAACGCCAGCCAGCAACTGTCCGCGCTGAACCTGCTCGGCACCCCGTCTTCGAACAACTGGGCGATCGCCCCGCAACGCAGCCGCAGCGGCAAGAGCCTGCTGGCCAGCGACGCCCATGGGCCGCTGGCTGCGCCGTCGCTGTGGAGCTTTGTGCAGATCCGCGCACCGAAATATCAGGCCGCCGGTGTCACCGTTGCCGGTCTGCCGATGGTCCTCGGCGGTTTCAACGGCAAAGTCGCGTGGAGCATGACCAGCGTGCTCGGCGACAACCAGGATCTGTTTCTGGAAAAAATTCGCCGCCAGGGCAGCAGCCTGACCTACGAGGTCAATGGCAAATGGCAGCCGCTGGGCGTGCGCAACGAAACCTACTTCGTCAAAGGCCAACGGCCGATTCGCGAAGCGGTGTACGAAACCCGCCACGGCGCATTGCTCAACAGTGCTCAGGCGGCCGCGCAAGGCAGCGGTTTCGGCCTGGCCTTGCAGACGCCGAGCTTCACTGATGACAAGTCGCTGGATGCGTTTTTTGATCTGACCCGTGCACAAACCGTTGAACGCGCTTCCGACGCGAGCCGCGAGATCCGCGCCATCGCCCTGAACCTGGTGTTCGCCGATGCGAGCAACATCGGTTGGCAGGTCACCGGGCGTTTCCCCAACCGCCGAGAAGGCGAAGGCTTGCTGCCGTCGCCGGGCTGGGAAGGTCGCTACGACTGGGACGGTTACGCCGACCCGATGCTGCATCCGTACGATCAGGATCCGGCGCAAGGCTGGCTCGGCACCGCCAACCAGCGTGTGATTCCTCACGGTTACGGCATGCAACTGTCGAACTCTTGGGCGGCGCCGGAACGTGGCGAGCGTCTGGCGGAACTGGCCGGCAGCAGCAAGCACGACAGCCGCAGCGTGATCGCCATGCAGTACGACCAGACCACCACCTTCGCCGCCAAGTTGAAGAAAGTCTTCGAAGCACCGGGCATGAAGCAGCCACTGAAACAGGCGATCGATGCCCTGCCAGAAACGGACCGCAGCAAGGCGCGCGAAGCGTTCACGCGGTTGATGGCGTTCGACGGCAAGCTCAGCCCGACCTCGGCGGATGCGGCGATCTATGAGCTGTTCCTGCAGGAAAGCATGAAACAGATCTTCCTCGACGAACTCGGCCCGGAATCGAGCCCGGCGTGGAAAGCGTTTATCGCCAATGGTGATTTGTCCTACGCGGCGCAGGCTGACCATCTGTTGGGGCGCGAAGACAGTCCGTTCTGGGACGACATTCGTACACCGCAGAAAGAAGACAAAGCGGTGATTCTTGCCCGTAGCTTCGTGGCGGCGATCAGCGCTGGCGAGAGTCAGTTGGGCGGCGATCACCGGGCCTGGCAGTGGGGCAAGCTGCACAGTTATGCCTGGAAGAACAGCAATGGCCAGACCGTGCGCGGACCACTGGCGGCCGGTGGCGATCACACGACGTTGAACACGTCGGCGTTCGCCTGGGGCCAGGATTTCACCACGACGCGCGCACCGTCGATGCGTTTCATCGTCGACTTCGGCCAAGCCGAACCGCTGATGGGCCAGAACGGTACGGGGCAGTCGGGTAATCCGGTGAGTCCGAACTACCTCAATGGCATCGATGCGTGGTTGAAGGGGCAGTACATCGGCTTGCCGATGCAGCCGCAGAACTTTGATCGGGTGTATGGCAAGGCCCGCCTGACGCTTACTCCCGGCAAATAAGGCAAAGGTCAAAAGCCCCTCACCCTAACCCTCTCCCGGAGGGAGAGGGGACTGATTGGGGGATGCTTGAGTCATACGCCGACCTGAACGTGCACTGCCGAATCCAGAATCAACTCGGTTCGTGCCTTGCCGAATCCGTAATCGACTCGGTATTTCACGTCGGCGTAGCTGGCCAGACACCTCAGTCGGCCCCCTCTCCCTCTGGGAGAGGGCTGGGGTGAGGGGCTTTTGATCTGGTCCAGAATCTGTGTTCGACTCGGTATTTCACGTCGGCGTAGCTCTCCCAGTCACCGCGGTCGGCTCCCTCTCCCTCTGGGAGAGGGCTGGGGTGAGGGTTGCTCTTCAAAGTCGATAGAACTTCCAGCCCAGCGCCAACCTCATAGCTAACAAGCCCCCCATTCTGGTAAGGACATGGACCTTGTTATCGCCCGCCCCGAGGGTTTGTATTGCCCTGCCGGAGATTTCTACATAGACCCGTGGCGCCCCGTCGAGCGCTCGGTCATTACCCATGCCCACGGCGATCATGCCCGTACCGGTAACCAACATTATCTGGCCAGCAGCGCCAGCGAAGGGATTTTGCGCGCGCGTCTGGGGCAGGACATCAACCTGCAAACCCTCGCCTACGGCCAGCGTCTGACACACCACGGTGTCACCCTGAGCTTTCACCCCGCCGGCCACGTGCTCGGTTCTGCACAAGTGCGTCTGGAATACGGTGGCGAAGTCTGGGTCGCGTCCGGCGACTACAAGATCGAACCGGACGGCACCTGCGCCCCGTTCGAACCGGTGCGCTGCCACACCTTCATCACCGAATCGACCTTCGGCCTGCCGATTTATCGCTGGCAGCCACAGGCGCAGGTGTTCAGCGAGATCAACCAGTGGTGGGCTGCGAACATCGCGGCCGGCAAGGCCAGCGTGTTGTTCTGTTACTCGTTCGGCAAGGCTCAACGGATACTCCACGGCATCGACGAAAGCCTCGGCCCGATCCTCAGCCACGGTGCGGTCGAACCGCTGAATCGGGTCTACCGCGATGCCGGCGTGTATTTGCCGCCGACGATCTACGCCGGGGACGTAAAAAAAAGCGCCCCGATCATGCGCCAGGCTCTGGTCATCGCCCCGCCTTCGGCCGGTGGCAGCAGTTGGATGCGCCGTTTTGGCGAGTACAGCGACGCATTTGCCAGCGGCTGGATGCGTTTGCGTGGCACCCGACGGCGGCGCGGCGTCGATCGCGGTTTCGTGCTCTCCGATCACGCCGACTGGCCCGGCCTGCTCTGGGCCATTGAGCAAACCGGCGCAGAGCGGGTGATGGTCACCCACGGTTCAATCGGCGTGCTGGTGCGGCATCTGCGCGAACAGGGTCTGGATGCCCAGGGTTTCAACACCGAATACGGCGATGACGAAGAAGAACACATCGCCACCGAACCGACCATCGCCGAGATGCCAGCATGAAAGCATTCGCCGAGTTGTACACCGAGCTCGACGCGACCACCTCGAGCAACGCCAAACTGGCGGCGATGCAAGCCTACTTCGCCCAGGCCGAACCGCACGACGCCGCGTGGGCGGTGTACTTTCTCTCCGGTGGCCGGCCCCGGCAACTGGTGCCGGTGAGAATTCTGCGTGAACTCGCCGTCGAGATCTCCGGCCTGGAACCGTGGTTGTTCGAGGAAAGCTATCAAGCCGTCGGTGACCTGGCGGAAACCATTTCGCTGGTACTCGCAGAAAACCCGCACACCTCCGACGCCGGCCTCGCCGAGTGGATCGAGGACAAACTGCTGCCACTGCGCGGTGAAGCACCGGAATATCTGAACCGGCAACTGCCGGCCCTGTGGGCGCAACTGGATCGATCAAGCCTGATGCTGTGCATCAAATTGATCACCGGCAGTTTTCGCGTTGGCGTGTCGAAATTGCTGGTTACCCGGGCCTTGGCCTCGATGGCCGGGCTGGACAGCAAGCGCGTGGCGCAGCGTCTGGTCGGTTACACCGATCTGTCCAACCGGCCGAGCGCCGCCAGTTACCTGAAGCTGATTGCCCCTGAATCCAGCGATGAACATGCCCAGCGGGGTGGTCAGCCGTATCCGTTCTTCCTGGCCCACGCTTTGTCGCAACCGGTGGAAGAATTTGAAGCGCTGATAGGCCCGGCCAGCGATTGGCAGATTGAATGGAAATGGGATGGCATCCGCGCACAAGTGGTCAAGCGAGAGGGCCGACTATGGATCTGGTCGCGGGGCGAGGAACTGGTGACCGAGCGTTTTCCCGAACTGGAGGTCCTGGTACACGGCTTGCCCGATGGCACGGTGATCGACGGCGAAATCGTCGTGTGGAAAAGCACGCATCCGCGCACCGAAGACGCCTTTGATCCGCAATCGACCGAACCGCCGGCAGTGCAGCCCTTCGCCCTGTTGCAACAACGCATCGGCCGCAAGACCCTCGACAAGAAAATCCTCGAAGACGTGCCGGTGGTGGTGCTCGCCTACGACCTGCTCGAATGGCAAGGCGAAGACTGGCGCAATCAACCGCAGGCCAAACGCCGCGCGCAATTGGAAGACGTCATCGCCCGCTGTAACAGTCCGGTACTTTTACCCTCGCCGGTGCTGACCGGCAGCGACTGGCTCGACCTCGCCCGCCAGCGCGAAGCCTCGCGGCGACTGGGTGTCGAGGGCATGATGCTCAAGGCGCGCGACGCGTTATATGGCGTCGGGCGCACCAAAGACATGGGCGTGTGGTGGAAGTGGAAAGTCGACCCGTTCAGCGTCGATGCGGTGCTGATTTACGCGCAGCGCGGTCACGGTCGCCGGGCCAGTCTGTACAGCGATTACACCTTTGCCGTGTGGGACGGCCCGCCCGAGTCGAGCCAGCGTGCGCTGGTGCCGTTTGCCAAGGCCTATTCGGGGCTGACCGATGAGGAAATGCGCAAAGTCGATAGCATCGTGCGCAAAACCACCGTGGAAAAGTTCGGCCCGGTCAGCAGCGTGAAACCGAGCCTGGTGTTTGAACTGGGTTTCGAAGGCATTGCCCTTTCGCGGCGGCACAAGAGCGGGATCGCGGTACGTTTTCCGCGGATGCTGCGCTGGCGCCAGGATAAAACCGTGGATGAAGCGGATAGCCTCGCCACCCTGCAAGACCTGCTGGCCTGACCCCTTTTCCCGGGACATTGATCGTTCCCACGCTCCGCGTGGGAATGCCTCAACGGACGCTCCGCGTTCGGCCTTGGAGGGGACGCGGAGCGTCCCGGGCTGCATTACCACGCAGAGCGTGGGAACGATCAGCGATCTGCTTGACTGTCCCCGACAAGCCACAAATCAGTGCACGCTTTCTGCCGCGCCCGTTTTCGTGCATTCATCCATTGATCTTGTAGCTCTCCTCACCTTTTAAAACACTTGTTCGGGACTCTGGTTCGGAAATTGCTACTTTCTATAGGTCGTACGCGTTCCAGTAACAATAATTCTGCGCCACAAGCGCTCATATTGGTTCTTAGGGATTGAATAATGAAAAAAGCATTGCTGACCCTTTCTGCACTGGCGTTGTGCATGGCCGCTGGCTCCGCGCTGGCCAAGGAATACAAAGAGCTGCGCTTTGGCGTTGACCCTTCGTACGCACCGTTCGAGTCGAAAGCGGCCGACGGCAGCCTGGTGGGCTTCGACATCGACCTGGGCAACGCGATCTGCGCCGAACTCAAGGTCAAGTGCAAGTGGGTTGAAAGTGACTTCGACGGCATGATTCCGGGCCTCAAGGCCAACAAATTCGACGGTGTGATCTCGTCGATGACCGTGACCCCGGCCCGGGAAAAAGTCATCGACTTCTCCAGCGAGCTGTTCTCCGGCCCGACCGCCTATGTGTTCAAGAAAGGCTCCGGCATCACCGCCGACGTTGCGTCGCTGAAAGGTAAAACCGTCGGTTACGAGCAAGGCACTATTCAGGAAGCCTACGCCAAAGCCGTGCTGGACAAGGCCGGCGTGAAAACCCAGGCCTATCAGAACCAGGATCAGGTGTACTCCGACCTGACCTCCGGCCGTCTCGATGCGGGCATTCAGGACATGCTGCAAGCCGAACTGGGCTTTTTGAAGTCGCCACAGGGCGCCGACTATGACGTCAGCAAGCCAGTCGACAGCGAATTGCTGCCAGCCAAAACCGCTGTCGGTATTAAGAAAGGTAACACTGAGCTGAAAGCGCTTTTAGATAAAGGTATCAAAGCGTTACACGATGACGGCAAATATGCCGAGATTCAAAAGAAACACTTTGGCGATCTGAATCTGTACAGCGGCAAATAATGCCCCGGCGCCCATCCTCGATGGGCGCCTTTTCCATCCGCTCAGGTTGCTGATTTATGTTCGAAAACCTATTACAAAATCTGGGGCTCGCAGCCTTCAGCCTCAAGGGTTTTGGCCCGTTGCTGTTGGAAGGCACCTGGATGACCATCAAATTATCGGCGTTGTCGCTGCTGGTGGCCGTTTTGCTCGGCCTGCTCGGCGCCAGTGCCAAGCTGTCAAAAGTCAAACTGGTGCGCCTGCCCGCCCAGCTCTACACCACGCTGATTCGCGGGGTGCCGGATCTGGTGCTGATGCTGCTGATTTTCTACAGCCTGCAAACCTGGCTGACGTCCCTGACCGATTACCTGGAATGGGAATACATCGAAATCGACCCGTTCAGCGCCGGGGTGCTGACCCTGGGTTTTATCTATGGTGCGTATTTCACCGAAACCTTCCGTGGCGCGATCCTCGCCGTGCCGCGCGGTCAGGTTGAAGCCGCCACCGCATACGGTCTCAAACGCGGTCAGCGCTTTCGCTTTGTGGTGTTCCCGCAAATGATGCGTTTCGCCCTGCCGGGCATCGGCAACAACTGGATGGTGATGCTCAAGGCCACTGCGCTGGTGTCGATCATCGGTTTGGCCGATCTGGTCAAAGCCGCGCAGGACGCCGGTAAAAGCACTTATCAACTGTTCTACTTCCTGGTTCTCGCCGCGTTGATCTATCTGCTGATCACCAGTGCCTCGAACTTCATCCTGCGTTGGCTCGAACGCCGCTACGCCGCCGGTGCCCGGGAGGCCGTACGATGATCGAACTTCTGCAGGAATACTGGCGCGCCTTCCTTTATACCGACGGCCAGAACATCACCGGTCTGGCGATGACGCTGTGGCTGCTCAGCGCCTCGATCTTCATTGGTTTCCTGGTGTCGATTCCGCTGTCGATCGCGCGGGTTTCGCCGCACTTCTACATTCGCTGGCCGGTGCAGTTCTATACCTACCTGTTCCGTGGCACGCCGCTGTATATCCAGTTGCTGATTTGCTACACCGGCATTTACAGCTTGGCCGCCGTGCGTGCGCAGCCGCTGCTCGACAGTTTCTTTCGCGATGCGATGAACTGCACAATCCTCGCCTTTGCCCTGAACACTTGCGCCTACACCACGGAAATTTTCGCCGGGGCGATCCGCAGCATGAACCACGGTGAAGTCGAGGCGGCCAAGGCTTACGGGCTGACTGGCTGGAAACTGTATGCCTACGTGATCATGCCGTCGGCGCTGCGCCGTTCGTTGCCGTATTACAGCAACGAAGTGATCCTGATGCTGCACTCCACCACCGTGGCCTTCACCGCGACCATCCCCGACATCCTGAAAGTTGCGCGGGACGCCAACTCGGCGACCTTCCTGACCTTTCAGTCGTTCGGCATCGCCGCGTTGATCTACCTGACCATCACCTTTGCGCTGGTCGGCCTGTTCCGCCTTGCCGAACGCCGATGGCTGGCCTTCCTCGGGCCGACTCACTAGGCCCATCTCAGGAATAAAGAGATAAAAAATGCGCCACCTGATTCATGACTTGCTGGCCCCGCTGCCGGGGACCGCACGACAGATCCACAGCTTCCACTTCGGCCCGGAGCAGGCCAAAGGCAAGGTCTACATTCAGTCCTCGCTGCACGCCGATGAATTACCCGGCATGCTCGTGGCCTGGCACCTCAAGCAGCGTCTGGCGGAGCTGGAAGCCGCCGGGCGCCTGCGCAGCCAAATCGTGTTGGTGCCGGTGGCCAACCCAGTCGGCCTCGAACAAGTGCTGATGGACGTGCCGCTGGGCCGCTACGAACTGGAGAGCGGGCAGAACTTCAACCGCTGGTTCGTCGATCTCAGTGAAGAGATCGGCAACGCCATCGAAGGCAAGCTGAACGACGATCCTCAACACAACCTCGAACTGATCCGCACACATCTGCGCGACGCCCTCGCCCGCCAGACCGCCAGCACGCAACTGCAATCCCAGCGTCTGACCCTGCAACGGCTGGCCTGCGACGCGGACATGGTGCTCGACTTGCACTGTGATTTCGAATCGGTGGTGCACCTTTACACCACGCCCGAAGCATGGCCGCAGGTTGAACCGCTGGCGCGCTACATCGAAGCCCAGGCGAGTCTGTTGGCCACCGACTCCGGCGGTCAGTCGTTCGACGAATGCTTCACCCTGCTGTGGTGGCAACTGAAGGAGCGCTTCGGCGAACACTTCGAGATTCCGCTGGGCAGTTTTTCAGTCACCGTCGAGTTGCGCGGCCAGGGTGACGTCACCCATCCGCTGGCCAGCCGCGACTGCCAGGCGCTGATCGACTATCTGATCCAGTCCGATGCGATCGTTGGCGAGACCAAATCGCAACCACCGTTGCCGTTCCCCGCCACGCCGCTGGCCGGTGTGGAACCGGTGACCACCCCGGTCGGTGGGCTGCTGGTGTACACCGCCACGGCGGGTCAATACCTCGAAGCCGGGCAACAGATCGCCGAAATCATCGACCCGATCCACGACCGGGTCACCCCCATTCATTGCACCAGCGCCGGCGTGATGTACGCCCGCTCGCTGCGACGCATGGCCACTGCCGGCATGGTCATCGCCCACGTCGCGGGCGCTGAAGCCTATCGCAGCGGCTACCTACTTTCGCCTTGAGGATGTCTGTCCCATGTACAAACTGACCGTTGAAGGCCTGCACAAAAGCTATGGCGACCATCAGGTGCTCAAAGGCGTTTCGCTCAAGGCCAAGACCGGCGACGTGATCAGCCTGATCGGCGCCAGCGGCTCGGGCAAAAGCACCTTTTTGCGCTGCATCAACTTTCTCGAACAACCTAACGATGGCGCCATGAGCCTCGATGGCCAGGCGATCCGCATGGTCACCGACCGCCACGGCATGCACGTCGCCGACGCCGATGAACTGCAGCGCCTGCGCACGCGGTTGGCGATGGTGTTCCAGCACTTCAACCTGTGGAGCCACATGACCGTGCTGGAAAACATCACCATGGCCCCGCGCCGGGTGCTGGGTTGCAGCAAACAGGAGGCCGACGAACGTGCGCGGCGTTATCTGGACAAGGTTGGCCTGCCGGCACGAGTGGCCGATCAATATCCGGCGTTTCTCTCAGGCGGTCAGCAGCAGCGCGTGGCGATTGCCCGGGCGCTGGCGATGGAACCGGAGGTAATGCTGTTTGATGAACCGACCTCGGCGCTCGATCCGGAGTTGGTGGGGGAAGTGTTGAAGGTGATTCAGGGGCTGGCTGAAGAAGGTCGGACCATGATCATGGTGACCCACGAAATGAGCTTCGCTCGTAAGGTTTCCAGCCAGGTGTTGTTCCTGCACCAAGGCTTGGTGGAAGAAGAAGGCGCCCCCGAAGAAGTGCTCGGCAACCCGAAAAGCGAACGCCTCAAGCAATTCCTCAGCGGTAACCTCAAGTAGCCCACGTTCCCCTGTAGGAGCTGCCGAAGGCTGCGATCTTTTGATCTTGTTTTGTAGAGATCAAGATCAAGATCAAAAGATCGCAGCCTTCGGCAGCTCCTACACGGTCACCCTGATTAAACCTTTCGCCAACTGATGTGGTCACTGGAAGAACCCCTCCAGAGCGCGCGCAGCACGCATGGCGAAATCTTCCGACCTGGCAAAAATCTGGTTCAGCGCCCGCAACTGGAAGCCGTTCGCCTTTCAGAAACAGGTCTGGGCGGCGGTGAAAAACGGCCAATCCGGTCTGCTCCACGCCAGCACCGGTGCCGGTAAAACCTATGCCGTGTGGTTCGCGGCACTCAATCGCTTCGAGCGCTCGCAGCCTCCTGTCGAAGCCCCGCGCAAACGCAAATCACCAGCCGAACCACTGACCGTGCTGTGGATCACCCCCATGCGCGCCCTCGCCGCCGACACCGCTCGCGCCTTGCAAGCGCCGGTAGATGATTTGCAGATCCCATGGAGCATCGGCCTGCGCACCGGCGATACCAGCAGCAGCGAACGCGCCCGGCAGAGCCGGCGCCTGCCGACCACGCTGATCACCACCCCGGAAAGCCTGACCCTGCTGCTCGCCCGCGCCGATGCCCAAGTGGCGCTGGCGAGCCTACGCATGATCGTCGTCGATGAATGGCACGAACTGCTGGGCAACAAGCGCGGCGTGCAACTGCAACTGGCCCTCGCCCGCCTCCGGCATTGGCAACCCGAACTGATCGTCTGGGGAGTGTCTGCCACCCTCGGTAATCAATCCCACGCCGAACAAGTGCTGATCCCACAGGGCGGCGGCGTCAGCATTCAGGGACAAAGCGAAAAAGCGCTGAAGGTCGACACTCTCCTCCCACCGGCCATCGAGCGTTTTCCATGGGCCGGACACATCGGCCTGAAGATGCTGCCGCAAGTGGTCGCCGAACTGGAGGCCTGCGCCAGCAGCTTGGTTTTCACCAATACCCGAGCGCAATCGGAAATCTGGTATCAGGCGCTGCTGGAGGCACGGCCGGACTGGGCCGGGTTGATCGCTTTGCATCACAGTTCGCTGTCTCGCGAGACTCGCGACTGGGTCGAGCAGGCCTTGAAAGACGGACAACTCAAAGCCGTGGTCTGCACCTCAAGCCTGGATTTGGGCGTGGATTTCCTGCCAGTCGAGCGCGTGCTGCAAATCGGTTCGGCCAAAGGTGTCGCGCGCCTGATGCAACGCGCCGGTCGTTCAGGCCACGCGCCGGGACGCACCTCGCGAGTAACGCTGGTGCCGACTCACAGCCTTGAGCTGATCGAAGCCGCTGCCGCCCGTGATGCCGTCGAACAACGGCGTATCGAACCACGCCAGTCACCGCACAAACCGCTGGATGTGCTGGTCCAGCATTTGGTCAGCATGGCCCTCGGCGGTGGATTTTTACCCGATGAGCTGTACGAAGAAGTCCGTGGCGCCTGGGCTTATCGTGACCTGACAGCTGCTGACTGGGCCTGGGCGCTGGCTTTCGTACGCCATGGCGGGATGTCTCTGACAGCCTATCCGGATTACCGCCGGGTCGAGCCAGACGAGCACGGCGTCTGGCGAGTGCCGGATGCGCGATTGGCGCGGCGCCATCGCATGAGCATCGGCACCATCGTCAGTGACGCGAGCATCCATCTGAAATTCTGGAGCAAGGGCGGCGGTGGCAAACAGTTGGGCAGTGTTGAGGAAGGTTTCATCGCGCGGCTTAAACCGGGTGACGGTTTTCTCTTCGCCGGGCGTTTGCTGGAGTTGGTGCGAGTGGAAAACATGACCGCTTACGTCAAACGCAGCACCGCGAAAAAAGCCGCCGTGCCGCGCTGGAATGGCGGGCGCATGCCGCTTTCCAATGAGCTCGCCGCCGCCGTCGTCAGTCGTTTCAGCGCGGCCGCGCAGGGTGAGTTTGTCGGGCCGGAAATGCACGCATTGCGGCCGTTACTGGAAACGCAGATGCGCTGGTCTGGACTGCCCACCACCGAAAACCTGTTGGCCGAGGTGCTGAAGTCCCGCGAAGGCTGGCACCTTTTCCTCTATCCCTTTGCCGGGCGCCAGGTGCATCTGGGACTGGCGAGCCTGTTGGCATGGCGCGTCAGTCAACAGCAGCCTGTGACGTTTTCCATCGCGGTGAACGATTACGGCCTGGAATTGCTCAGCGCCACGCCGATCGACTGGGCCGAGTATTTGAATGCCGATCTCTTCAATGCCGATGATTTATTAGCGGACGTTCTGGCCAGTCTGAACGCAGGCGAACTGGCCTTGCGCCGTTTTCGCGAGATCGCGCGGATTGCCGGGCTGGTCTTCGCCGGCTACCCCGGCGCACCGAAAAGCACCCGACAGGTGCAGGCGTCCAGCGGACTGTTTTTTGAAGTGTTCAAACAATACGACGCAGATAATCTGTTGCTGGCCCAGGCCGGGGAAGAAGTCCTGCGAGAAGAACTGGATATTCAGCGTCTGGAGCAGACATTGGACCGGATCAATCAAATGAAACTGGACGTGCATCAGGTTAAACGTCCTACACCACTGGGCTTCCCGCTGCTGGTGGAGCGCATGCGCGAAAGCATGAGTTCGGAAAAACTCGCTGATCGCATCAGGCGAATGGTTGGTGATCTGGAGAACAGCGCAGACAAGGATAAATCCTCATGAGTTCAGGCTACCCAGTACGCCTGGCCGGCGAAGAACTATGGCTTTTGCCGGAAAAAGCCCTGTACTGGCCCGCGCAACAGGTCCTGCTAATTGCCGATGTGCATTTCGGCAAAGCGGCGGCTTACCGTAGTCTGGGTCAACCGGTTCCGCACGGCACCACGGCGAGCAATATCGCAGTGATTGATCGGCTGCTGGCGAAGCTGCCCTGCCGGTTATTGATCTTTCTCGGTGACTTCCTCCACGGGCCCGGCTCTCATGCGCCAGGTACGCTGGACGCGCTGGCACAATGGCGCGCGCGCCACGCTGATCTGCCGATGACACTGATTCGCGGCAATCATGACAAACGCGCCGGTGATCCACCTGAATCGCTGAATATCCGGGTGGTGCCGGAACCGCTGCTGCTCGGGCCGTTCGCCTTGCAGCATGAGCCTGATCCGCACCCTGAAAGGCACGTGCTGGCGGGTCACGTACACCCGGTCTATCGGCTGCACGGCAAGGGTCGGCAAAGCTTGCGACTGGCGTGTTTCAGGCTCGGCGAACGCCTCAGCCTGCTACCGGCATTCGGCGCCTTCACCGGCGGCTATGCGGTCGAGCGCGAAGAGAGTTGCAGGATTTTCGTCATCGGCGATAACGAAATATGGCCAGTCAGTTGAAGTCCTTGCAGACCTCATCTGACTGGCCATTGGTTTTCAATGCAGATCAGGCAACCGGTGCCGGTGGCGGCTCGTCCGGAAGCGTCGGTTCGCCAGGCTCGGTGGGTTGTTCGTTGGGGGTATCGGGATCGGGCTGTCCGGGAATTCCGCCGGCCATGCTCAGTGGCGGATGCGCCAACAAGGACCAGGCCAATACGCCAATCTGATTGGGCTCGAGCCTTGCCAGTTCGGCAGTGATTTGCGGATCGATCTTCATAGGGCACTCCTCGGCGAAGGCCCGTTTTGCCGAAAGCAAAAACGGGCAGTACACCCCATAGAGTGTCTGCCCGCCAAAGAATTCCCGCGATCTGTCGGATGGACCGATCAGGTGCGCGGCAAGGTCACGCCACGCTGGCCCTGGTACTTGCCACCGCGATCCTTATAGGACACTTCACATTCCTCGTCGGATTCGAGGAACAGCATCTGCGCCACGCCTTCGTTGGCGTAGATTTTCGCCGGCAGGTTGGTGGTGTTGGAGAACTCCAGGGTCACGTGGCCTTCCCACTCAGGCTCAAGCGGTGTGACGTTAACGATGATGCCGCAACGCGCGTAGGTGCTTTTGCCCAGACAGATGGTCAGCACATTGCGCGGAATGCGGAAATATTCGACGGTGCTGGCCAGGGCGAAGGAGTTCGGCGGAATGATGCAAACGTCGCTGTGGACGTCGACGAAGCTGCCCGGATCGAAGTTTTTCGGGTCGACGATGGACGAGTTGATGTTGGTGAACACCTTGAAGTGATTGGTGCAGCGCACGTCGTAGCCGTAGCTCGACACACCGTAGGAGATCACTCGGCTGTCATCGCTGCCGCGCATCTGGCGCTCGACGAACGGCTCGATCATGCCCTGTTCCTGCGCCATGCGGCGAATCCACTTGTCCGATTTGATGCTCATGGCGGGGTGTCCTGAATAGCGAGGTGGAAAAATTCTGTCCGGCATCTTACCGGGCGCGCCGCCCGGTTCAAAGTGCGCGGTGCAATTCTCGCCGAACACCCATGAAATACGGGCTTTGGCGACGAACCGTCACACCGCCGATCCCGAAAACAGAGAAACCTTCGCAAGAAGCATTGGCACTTCTCGGAAACTGGGTTAAGGTGGCGTCACTGTGTTGCTTGTGTCACTGAGAATCTCTACACGATATGTTGAATTTCGATCCAACCATCTACAAGAATTTTTCCTGCTCTTTGCACTCAGTCTCGGCCAGGGTTCTTCCTGAGTCGCAGTTATCTTTGTTCAAGGAGTTACACCATGTCTAATCGCCAAACCGGTACCGTTAAGTGGTTCAACGATGAAAAAGGCTTCGGCTTCATCACTCCACAATCCGGTGACGACCTGTTCGTTCACTTCAAAGCTATCCAATCCGACGGCTTCAAAAGCCTGAAAGAAGGCCAACAGGTTTCTTTCATCGCTACCCGCGGTCAGAAAGGCATGCAAGCTGAAGAAGTACAAGTTATCTAACTTGTAGCTTCTTTAGAAAAGAGCCCCGCCCTTAAAAGCGGGGCTTTTTTGTGGGCGCCTCTTTTCCGGGCGTAAAAAAAGATCGCAGCCTTCGGCAGCTCCTACAGGATGTACATCAATTCTCTGTAGGAGCTGCCGAAGGCTGCGATTTTTTGTGGGTGCCTTACCAGGCCACGCCAAACCCGGCGGTATAACGGGTCTTGTTCAGATCGGCATCGTTGGTGCCGCTGATGATGTCGCGTTCAGCCTTGAGGTTGAGCGATGCCCAGTCGGTGACCTTGTAGCGCAGCCCCAATTCAGCATCCAGCGCGTAATCGGCGACACCGGACAGCGGCTTGCCCACTTCACCGTTGGTGAAGAACTCGACTTTCTTGCCGATCAGGTAACGGTTGTAATCCCACTTCATCGCGACAGAATAGAAGTTGTCCTTGCTGCCATCGCGATACTCGTAGTCGGTGCGGTTAAGCAGCGAGCCCAGCGAGAACGCGCCCAACTCGTCATCCCAGAACTGATAGCCGGGACCGGTACCGACCACACGCTGGCGTGCCAGCTCTTCGATGTGATCACGCTTGTAGTTCAGACGGCCCTGCCAAAACCATTTATCGGTCAGGAAGCGGTCGAGTGCGTACTCGGCGCGCCAGTTATTGGTAGTGGTCTCGTCGTCTTGCACTTCGCGGTTGTACTCACCTTCGGCGGTATGACGCCAGCGACCATGACGCGCCGTGGTCTTGAAGCCGACATCGTAGTCATCGGTGTCTTTCTCGGCGCGTTGATAATCCAGCGCCAAGTCGACATTGCCCTTCCACACCAGATCTTCGACCACCGGTTTCGGCTTGAGAATCTGCTGAATGCTCGCCAGCTCAACGGTTTTCGGCGCCTCACCATTGGCCAGGGTGACCTTGCCATCTTCGGCAGCCGTCAGCGACTTGGACACTTCACCGCTGTAGGCATCCTGTTTGACCAGCAAGTGCTGATCACTGTCCAGCGTCTTGACCTCTTTCCAGTCAATGGTGACCGCACCGGCGTATTTGGTCTGGATCAACAGCTTGCCGCCATCGAACACGGTGATGGTGCCGCTCAACTTGTCACCGTTCTTCAACCAGACGGTGTCGGCAAGCAGGGGCGTGGACGCACTGAAAACAGCAAGGCACAGCAGAGATCTGGACAACATAAGCAAATCGAAGGCTCAAGTTTGCGAAAAAAGGTCGGCATTATCCGTAGGAATAAGACCCTGACAAGGACTGACCGGACTATTTCCGATGAGTTCATTTCTCAATTGCGCGATCACCGATTACTCTGAAAGCCATCAAACTGTTCATGCTCAGGAACCGCGCACGTGAAAGACCCGCTCGACAGCGTTGAAAACGATGCGCAAATCCGACGCACGGCGCTCTACTCGACGCTCGCCCAAGTGCCCGAAGGCAAAGTCGTCAGCTATGGTCAGTTAGCTGAACTGGCCGGATTGGGGCGCGCCGCCCGCTGGGTCGGCCGCACCTTGAGTCAGTTACCCGGCGATACAAAGCTGCCCTGGCACCGCGTGCTGGGCGCCGGCGGTCGGATCAGCCTGCCGGTGGGCAGCCCGTCCGGCGATGAACAGCGGGCCCGATTGCGCATGGAAGGCATCACCGTCCTGAACAATCGTGTGGATATTCAGCGCCATGGCTGGCGTCCGGTAGAGCACAGCGGTTAGAGTGCGCGCTTTGTTTCCGCAATCTTGAGGCAGACTTCAGCCCATGCCCCGTAAAACCTGGCGCGCCGCGCTAGCCGCTTATGCCAGTCCTTCGACGCTCGTGCTGTTGTTGCTCGGTTTCGCCGCCGGCCTGCCGTACATGCTGGTGTTCTCTACGCTATCCGTCTGGCTGCGTGAAGCCGGTGTCGCCCGTGAAACCATCGGCTACGCCAGCCTGATCGGCCTGGCCTATGCGTTCAAATGGGTCTGGTCACCTTTACTCGACCAATGGCGCCTGCCGTTGCTGGGCAAACTTGGCCGTCGCCGTTCGTGGCTGGTGCTCTCACAAGCCCTGGTCATCCTCGGCTTGATCGGCATGGGTTTCTGCGACCCGCAAAAGCACCTGTCCTGGTTGATCGCCATTGCTGTTGTTGTCGCCTTCGCCTCCGCCACCCAAGACATCGCGGTCGACGCCTATCGCCTGGAAATCGCCGAAGACAACCGCCAGGCCGCCCTCGCTGCCAGCTATATGTCCGGGTATCGCGTGGCTGCGCTGCTGGCCACTGCTGGCGCGCTGTTCTTCGCTGAGGGCTTCGGCTCCACTGGCTTCAACTATCAGCATTCGGCCTGGGCCGGCACCTACGCGCTGTTCGGTGCACTGATGATTCCCGCGCTGCTGACCACGCTGTTCATGCGCGAGCCGCCGGTGCCGCTACGCACTCAGTTGCAGGCCGGGCGCTACACCTTCATGCACCAACTGATGTCGGTGTTTGTGCTGATCGTGTTGCTGGTCTCGGTACCGGCGATGTTCACCCAGCTCTACAACACTGATTTCGCCAGCGTACTGTTCGGCGGCATGAGCCCGCTCGACCTGCTGCTCGAAGACCGCGCGTTCCTGCGTGCCATTCTGTATACGCTGCTGACCGGTCTGTGCCTGTCGACCATGGGCCGTCGCGGCCTCGCCCCGGTGCTGACGCCGGTCAACGACTTCATTCTGCGCTATCGCTGGCAGGCACTGCTGTTGCTCGGCCTGATCGCCACCTATCGAATGTCGGACACGGTGATGGGCGTCATGGCCAACGTGTTCTACATCGATCAGGGTTTTACCAAGGATCAGATTGCCAGTGTCAGCAAGATCTTCGGCCTGATCATGACGCTGGTCGGCGCCGGTATGGGCGGCCTGCTGATCGTGCGCTTCGGCATTCTGCCGATCCTGTTCATCGGCGGCGCGGCCTCGGCAGCCACCAACCTGCTGTTCGTCATGCTCGCTGACATGGGTCCGAACCTGCAGATGCTGATGGTGACCATTTCCCTCGATAACTTCAGCTCCGGCCTGGCGACGTCGGCGTTCGTTGCCTACCTGTCGAGCCTGACCAACCTGAAGTTCTCGGCCACGCAATACGCGCTGCTCAGCTCGATCATGCTGCTGTTGCCGCGCCTGATGGGCGGGTATTCCGGTGTCTTGGTGGAAAAGTTCGGCTATCACAGCTTCTTCCTGATCACCGCTCTGCTCGGCGTGCCGACGCTGATTCTGATCGCGTTGCACTGGTTCCAGGAAAGCCGCCGCGAAGGCCCGACGCCAACACCCGAGCCTGTGCCGACGCCGGTCGCAGAAGAATCGTAAGACGTTTCGGCAACGGCGGGAGGAATCTCGCCGTCGTGCCTCCCCACTGACCTCACGCCTGTACGTCGGCAAATCTCGCCGGTACACTGCGGAGTCATTTCCAGTCATAGCAACCGACAACGGCCAACCATGCGCACCAGTCAATTTTTGCTCGCCACACAGAAAGAAACGCCTTCCGACGCGGTCGTGATCAGCCACCAGCTGATGCTGCGCGCCGGCATGATCCGCAAACTCGCCTCGGGCCTGTACACTTGGCTGCCCATGGGCCTGCGAGTCATGCGCAAGGTTGAAGCCATCGTTCGCGAAGAGATGAACGCTGCCGGTTCTCTGGAAGTGTTGATGCCGAGCACCCAACCGGCCGAGCTGTGGCAGGAATCGGGGCGCTGGGAAGAGTACGGCCCTGAGCTGCTGCGCATCAAAGACCGCCACGGTCGCGACTTCTGCGCGGGCCCGACCCACGAAGAAGTGATCACCGATCTGATGCGCAACGAGTTGAGCAGCTACAAACAGTTGCCGATCAACCTGTACCAGATCCAGACCAAATTCCGTGACGAAATCCGCCCACGCTTCGGTTTGATGCGTGGCCGTGAATTCATCATGAAAGATGCTTACTCGTTCCACGCTGATCAGGCATCGCTGCAGGTCACCTATGACCGCATGCACCAAGCGTACTGCAACGTGTTTACCCGCTTGGGCCTGAAATTCCGTCCGGTTGAAGCCGACAACGGTTCGATCGGTGGTGCCGGTTCGCACGAATTCCACGTACTGGCCGAATCCGGCGAAGACGACATCGTCTTCAGCAACGGCTCCGACTACGCGGCGAACATCGAAAAAGCCGAAGCCGTGCCACGCGAAACTTCGCGCCCTGCTCCGACCGAAGAGCTGCGCCTGGTCGATACGCCAGACACCAAAACCATCGCGGCGCTGGTGGAAAAATTCAATCTGCCGATTGAAAAGACCATCAAGACCCTGATCGTGCGCGCCGAAGAAGAAGGCAAGCTGATCGCACTGGTCATCCGTGGCGACCACGAGCTCAACGAAATCAAGGCTGCCCAGCAACCTGGCGTAGCCAGCCCGCTGGTCATGGCCACCGATGCCGAACTGCGTGACGCCATTGGCGCCGGCGCCGGTTCGCTCGGCCCGCTGAACCTGCCGCTGCCAATCATCATCGACCGCTCGGTCGAGCTGATGAGCGACTTCGGTATCGGCGCGAACATCGACGACAAACACTACTTCGGCGTGAACTGGGAGCGTGACCTGCCAGTTCCGACCGTGGCTGACCTGCGTAACGTGGTCGCTGGTGACCCAAGCCCGGACGGCAAGGGCACGCTGGAAATCAAGCGCGGTATCGAAGTCGGGCACATCTTCCAGCTTGGCAACAAGTACAGCAAAGCGATGAAGTGTGAAGTGCTGGGCGAGAACGGCAAGCCAGTCACCCTGGAAATGGGTTGCTACGGCATCGGCGTGTCTCGCGTGGTGGCTGCGGCCATTGAGCAAAACAACGACGCCAACGGCATCATCTGGAGCGACACCCTGGCGCCGTTCCAGATCGCTCTGGTACCGCTGCGCTATGAAACCGAGCAGGTGCGCGAAGCCACCGACAAGCTGTACGCCGAACTGACAGCCGCCGGCTTCGAAGTGCTGCTGGACGATCGCGACAAGAAAACCAGCCCGGGCATCAAGTTCGCGGACATGGAGCTGATCGGCATTCCACACCGGATCGTGGTCAGCGACCGCGGTCTTGCCGAAGGCAACCTGGAATACAAGAGCCGTACCGAGCCGGAAGCGCAAGCGCTGCCGGTCGCCGATGTGGTGTCCTTCCTTCAGGCCCGTATCCGCCGCTGAAACCAGATAGAGACGTCATGTTCAAGCGAAACACCTTAGGCCTAGGTGGCACCGCCCTGTGCGGTGCCCTGCTGGTCAGCGGCTGTGCCAATCACATGTCACAACGCAGCGAGCACGAAGAGCGGGTCGAGCGAAAGTTGCTCGACCACAGCCTGCAGATCGATGTCGGTGAGCCTAAGGAGCTTGAGCTGCCGCAGCGACGCGTAAAGATCAACGAGCAGAAGACCTTCGAAGTCACCGAGTTCGAAGTGACGCGTCGCTACGATCGCTACACGCCTTACCAGCCTTGGCGGGAGATCTATGAGATTCCGCTGGGCGCGGTGGCCGTGGTCGGCGGCGTCGGTGCCAACGTGGTCAACGTTTTCGCCCTCGGCAACCTGCCGGACAGCGTGACCAAGGACTGGCTGAGTTACGGTTTCGCCGGGCTCAATCCGTTCATGAACGTGCAGTCCAACGGTCGCGCACAACAGAACCTCGCCGGTATCGATGAAGTCCAGCGCGACAAGCGCACGGAGTATTCGAGCCTGCCGTGGAGCGAGCGGCCGGTGCAGGTCAAGGCTGGCAAGCAGACCTTCGACATGACCACCGACCGCAATGGTGTGCTGCGTCTGAACCTGCTCGACAGTCCGTTTGCCGAAAATGACCTTAATCATGTCGGCAAACTGCAGATCAGCGTCGAAGACGCCAAGGATGACGTGCACTCTGACTCATCGCTGATGATCAGCAGTCATCTGCGCGGCAAGCTGCTGGAAGCGCACGGGCTGATTTATGACGACCTGGAAGACGACGAAGTGAGCCAGTGGGTGCACCGGGTCAAACGTCTGTCGGAACTGGGTCTGGAAGAAGAGGCCAGCGAGCTGGAACAAAGCCTCATCGAACTGACGCGTAACGATCCTGAGTTGCAGGCTGAGTTTCTCAAGTCGCTGACCAAGGATGCCGGACGTCTGGTGGCGGATCCGGGACCGAATTAAGGCCCCATAAAAGATCGCAGCCTTCGGCAGCTCCTACATTGGAACGCGTTTTCCTGTAGGAGCTGCCGAAGGCTGCGATCTTTTGACTTTAACGTTCAAACAACTCCATCTGCTCAAACCCACCCCGCAAATCCTCCAGCCTTACCCCAACCCCCAACAACCGCACCGGTTTCCCGCCGCGATTGAACGCTTGCGTCAGCATCAACTGATAACTGCCCAGATCCCGCCCCGCCCCGGCCTGCTCGAGTGTCGTCTGGGTAAAGTCATGAAACTTCACTTTGACGAACGGCTTGCCCGGCCGATAACTGCTGTCGATCCGCGCCATACGGGTTTTCAGGGTTTCGAGCAGTTCGGGCAATTTATCCAGGCAACTGCGCAGATCCGGCAGATCAACGTCGTAGGTATTTTCCACACTGATCGACTGACGCCGACTGTCGTTGTGCACCAGCCGGTCATCGATCCCACGGGCCAGACTCCACAGTCGCTCGCCAAAACTGCCGAACTCGCGCACCAGCGCCAGCTTGTCCCACTCGCGCAAGTGCTGGCAGTCGACGATCCCCAGCTTGCCGAGCTTGTCGGCGGTGACCTTGCCGACGCCGTGCAACTTGCTCACCGGCAAACCGCTGACAAACTCCTCCACCTGATCCGGCGTAATAACGAACAAGCCGTTGGGCTTTTTCCAGTCACTGGCGATTTTTGCCAGAAACTTGTTCGGCGCCACGCCCGCAGACACGGTGATGTGCAATTGATTGGAGACCCGCCGGCGAATGTCTTGGGCAATGCGTGTGGCACTGCCGCCGAAATGCGCGCTATCGGAAACATCCAGATAAGCCTCATCCAGCGACAGCGGTTCAATCAGGTCGGTGTAGTCGCTGAAGATCGTGTGTATTTCTTTCGACGCTTCGCGATAGGCGTCCATGCGCGGCTTGACGATGGTCAGGTCCGGGCACAGCTTCAAAGCATGTCCCGAAGCCATCGCCGAACGCACGCCATAGGCCCGCGCTTCGTAATTGCAGGTGGCGATCACCCCGCGCCGGTCCGCCGAACCACCCACCGCCAACGGCTTGCCGGCCAGACGCGGGTCATCGCGCATCTCGATGGCGGCGTAGAAACAGTCGCAGTCAATGTGGATGATTTTTCGCTGAGTCATGTCAGAAAAGGAAACGTGGCGAACCGGATCGGCAGTATCTCACTGACACCTGTATATAGCACCAGTGGTATGAAGGTTCTTTCCAGGCGGTAGGAAATGTCCTTTGAATTTATTTTCTCAATCGACGAGCGGCCGCCAATAGAGCTGAAAGCCTTGCCCAGCCTGACCTGTAGCGTAACAAACACCCGGAAAAATGCGCTAACCGATTGAACCTCAACAGATTTATCCAGATTGCGGGTTGACACCCCTGCGTTCCTCTGTAGAATGCCGACACACAGACGCGGGATGGAGCAGTCTGGTAGCTCGTCGGGCTCATAACCCGAAGGTCGTCGGTTCAAATCCGGCTCCCGCAACCAAACATCAAAAAAGGCTACTCGAAAGAGTGGCCTTTTTTGTGCGCGTCTGTTTTGTCGATTTCCTCTTCTTATAAAGAAGCGATCGCCAAACAGGAATTCTTTGCATTTCCGAAACTTAACGCATCAGCTGCGACCGTTTGACGCGAATGCACACTTATTTGACCCTTTATGGGATTAGCGGTTGACACCTCGCCGTTCGCCTGTAGAATGCCGCCACACAGACGCGGGATGGAGCAGTCTGGTAGCTCGTCGGGCTCATAACCCGAAGGTCGTCGGTTCAAATCCGGCTCCCGCAACCAAACATCAAAAAAGGCTACTCGAAAGAGTGGCCTTTTTTGTATCTGTTGAAAAAGTCCTTTCGCAACAATGATCTGTCACTGTGCAGTGAACCGCTTGGGATCTTCAGAAGTACTCACTTGCGACTATGCTTGAGTCGCAGGCAAGGCCTCTGCAATCCAGGAACTGCCCTCGCCGATGCCCGGTGAGAGGCGTAGTATTTTGTGATTATTTTTTTCTACAGGGATTGGTAACTTGGCTGGATACCTCCATCCTGTCGCGCACAATCCAAGAGGTGATTGATGCGCGCCAACTCGTCTGATCCACAAGACACCGTCACAGCGGAACACCCGATCAAACCCGAGCGCCTGCGCTTGCTGGATCGGTTGAGCAAATACCGTCAGCCCATCGGGCTGGGGGTCACCTTGCTGTTGTTCGCCATTGCGCTGATTGCCTGTCGTCATCTGCTCGCCGAACTCGATCTCGATGCGTTGCACGACTCGATTCTTGACGTGCCGAAACCCGCCCTGCTCGGCGCCTTCGGTGCGACCGTGGTCGGCTTCATTATTCTGCTTGGCTACGAATGGTCGGCCAGTCGCTATGCCGGCGTGACCTTGCCGCCGCGCATATTGGCGCTGGGCGGCTTCACCGCGTTTGCGATTGGCAATGCGATCGGTCTGTCGCTGCTGTCCGGCGGTTCGGTGCGCTACCGTTTATATGCACGATTGGGTCTGGGGGCGTCGGAAGTCGCGCACATGACCTTGTTCGCCAGCCTGTCGCTGGGTTGCGCCCTGCCGCCACTGGCTGCATTGGCAACGCTGAGCGACCTGCCTGCTGCCTCTCAAGCCCTGGGTTTGTCCGAAGGTCTGCTCGGCACAGTCGCCACTGTCGTGCTGGCGCTTGGCGCAGTACTGGCTGTTGGCATCTACCGTCGGCGCCTGCCGGAACAACCGTTGCGCGACAACCTGCTGGTCAGGGTTGGCCGCCGCACGTTGCGCTTGCCGGGGCGTCGCCTGACGTTCCTGCAACTGATCATTACCGCCCTCGACGTTGCCGCTGCCGCGACCGTTCTCTATCTATTGCTGCCGGAGGCGCCGCCGTTCGGCGCATTCCTGCTGGTGTACCTGTTGGCATTGGCTGCCGGTGTACTCAGTCATGTACCCGGCGGCGTCGGTGTGTTCGAAGCGATTCTGCTGGCCGCTTTCGCCGACACGCTAGGTGCCGCACCACTGGCCGCGGCGCTGCTGCTGTATCGCCTGATCTATGTGGTGCTGCCGCTGCTGGTGGCCTGCGTATTCCTGCTGATCAACGAAGGTCAGCGCCTGTTTCAAACCCAGACCATGCGCGCCGCGTCTGGTCTGGCCGCGCCGATTCTGGCGGTGTTGGTGTTCCTGTCCGGCGTGGTGCTGCTGTTTTCTGGTGCGACGCCCGAGATCGATACACGTCTGGAACACATCGGCTTTCTGATCCCGCATCGTCTGGTCGACGCCTCGCACTTCGGCGCCAGCCTGATCGGCGTGCTCTGCCTGATGCTGGCCCAGGGCCTGCGCCGGCGCCTGTCGGCGGCGTGGATGCTGACCACCATTCTGCTGCTGGTCGGCGCCCTGCTCTCGCTGCTTAAAGGCTTCGACTGGGAAGAAGCGACGCTGATGACCCTCACCGCAGCCTTGCTCGGTGTGTTCCGTCGCTCGTTCTATCGCCCGAGCCGCCTGACCGAACTGCCCTTCTCCCCCCTGTATCTGGTGGCCAGCCTCTGTGTGCTGGGCGCTTCGACGTGGCTGCTGCTGTTCGCCTATCAGGACGTGCCGTACAGCCATCAACTGTGGTGGCAGTTCACCCTCGACGCTGACGCCCCGCGTGGCCTGCGTTCGCTGCTTGGCGCTGCCGTGCTGTTGCTGGTGATCGCGCTGACCTGGCTGCTGCGCACCGCGCGCCCGGTCATTCACCTGCCGACACCTGACGAACTTGATCGCGCGGCGAAGATTCTGATGGCATCGTCGCAACCCGACGGTGGCCTCGCGCTGACCGGTGACAAGGCGCTGCTGTTTCACCAGAATGACGAAGCGTTCCTGATGTACGCACGCCGTGGCCGCAGCCTGGTGGCGCTGTACGACCCGATCGGCCCCGGCCAGCAGCGCGCCGAAATGATCTGGCAGTTCCGCGACCTTTGTGACATTCACCACGCTCGCCCGGTGTTCTACCAGGTGCGCGCGGAGAACCTGCCGTACTACATGGACATCGGCCTGACCGCGATCAAACTCGGCGAAGAAGCCCGGGTCGATCTGCTTCGCTTTGACCTGGAAGCCAAGGGCAAAGAGATGAAGGACCTGCGTTACACCTGGAACCGTGGCACCCGCGACGGCTTGTCGCTGGAAATCCACGAACCGGGCCAAGCGCCGATGGATGAGCTGAAAGTGATTTCCGATGCATGGCTGACCGGCAAGAACGTGCGTGAGAAAGGCTTCTCCCTCGGCCGATTCAGCGACGATTACCTGAAGCATTTCCGCATCGCGGTGATTCGCTTCGAAGGT
The DNA here is from genome assembly GCF_024748675.1 of Pseudomonas sp. B21-041. Taxonomy (NCBI): domain Bacteria; kingdom Pseudomonadati; phylum Pseudomonadota; class Gammaproteobacteria; order Pseudomonadales; family Pseudomonadaceae; genus Pseudomonas; species Pseudomonas sp. B21-041. Next base: position 1,399,816 of record NZ_CP087175.1, on the reverse strand, counting down.
CGCCCGGTGGCATTCGCCAACCTGCTCGAGACTTACAGCCATGACCTGGCCAGTCTCGACCTGATGCGCGCGCACCCGGACGCCCCCAAGCTGACCATGGAATTCATGATGGTCGGCCTGATTCAACACTATAAGAGTCACGGATACGCGCGCTTCAGCCTGGGCATGGTGCCGTTGTCGGGGTTGCAACCCCGGCGTGGTGCACCGCTGACCCAGCGACTGGGCTCGATGGTTTTCCGCCGTGGTGAGCAGCTGTACAACTTCCAAGGCTTGCGCCGCTTCAAAGACAAGTTCCAGCCTGACTGGGAACCCCGTTATATGGCCGTGCCCGCCGGACTCGATCCGCTGGTGGCGCTGGCCGACACTGCTGCCCTGATCGCGGGCGGCTTGACTGGATTGGTGAAACGCTGATGATTCAACGCTCCTTGAAGTACATCCTGGCCGCACTGATCGTGCTGGCCGTGATTGCCGGCGGCGGTTTCTGGTACCTCAAACGTCCGGCACCAGAACCGACGCTCGAACCTGTTACGACGGCAGACGGCACCGTTTTGACCCGCGTCATCCCCGGCACCAAACCCAAGGCGCAGGTGCTGGTCGCGGTCAACGACGACCAGAAACTCTCTGAAAAACAACTGACCACCCTGAGCCGCAGCGCCTCGGCGCAAATCGTTCAGGTGATTCTGCCCAAGGACTGCCTGCTGCAAAGCCGCGCCCTGCAAACCGGTCTGCGCGAACTGAACGGCCCGGCTACGCTGGTCAGCGGTATCGGCCCCGGCGCGGTACTGGCCTGGCGTTGGTTGTCTGAGCAAAAGGACGACAAGGCCCAAGCGATTTCCGTGGACCTGGCGCTGGAAAAACCCGGCTGCACTCACCTGTTGCCGAAATCCGCCGCCCACGGCCACTGGCTGGTGGCGTGGAACGACAACCCGGACGACGCCAGCGCAGGTTTCGTGCGCGATCAACCGAACGCCGAAACCAGCATCAGCGACTACGACATCAACCTGCCGCAAGTGCTGAACAACGAACTGCGCAAGATCCTCGTCGGCGGCGACAAGGCCAACGGCGGTCTGGCGATCCCGGTGGTGGAAGTGCCGGCCGGCCAGGCCAAAGACACCGTGACCCTGTTCCTCTCCGGTGACGGCGGCTGGCGCGACCTCGACCGCGACGTGGCCGGTGAAATGGCCAAGATCGGCTACCCGGTCGTCGGCATCGACACCCTGCGCTACTACTGGCAGCACAAGAGCCCGGAGCAAAGCGCGCTGGACCTGACCGAACTGATGCAGCACTACCGGCAGAAATGGGGCACCAAACGCTTCATCCTCACCGGTTACTCGTTCGGCGCTGACGTACTGCCAGCGATCTACAACCGCCTGCCGGACACCGAGCAGCAACGCGTAGACGCAATCATCCTGCTGGCCTTCGCCCGCACCGGCAGCTTCGAAATCGAAGTCGAAGGCTGGCTCGGCAACGCCGGCAAAGAAGCCGCCACCGGCCCGGAAATGGCCAAGCTGCCAGCCGCCAAAGTGGTGTGCATCTACGGCGCCGAGGAAACCGACGAAAGCGGCTGCACCGACAAGACCGCGGTGGGCGAAGCGGTGAAGCTGCCTGGCGGCCACCACTTCGACGAAAACTACCCGGCGCTGGCCAAGCGTCTGGTGGACCTCATCGAGAAGCGTCAGAGCAAGGATCAGCCGACAGAGTGATCTGAAGCCAAGATGACAAAAAGCCCCCGCAGTGTTGTGGCTGCGGGGGCTTTTTTGTGGGCGAGTGGTTCATCTTCCGCTGAAAACTTACATGTGAGCGAGCGAAAAGGCGCCAAGGCCATTATATAGCCATCACGCGTTTCTCAAAGTAAACTCTTCCTATTTTTCAGGAAGGGAAGCCGAAATGATTGAGACGCCGCTGGTAATCAACCTATCCAAGAGCGAAAAGGAAAGGTTGGAAAAACCCGACGACATCCTGCAGACAGTTGCCCTCACGCGTCTGGACAGACTCATCGGTGAACAGCTGGACGGCATTCCAACTAAACCCCATTCCGAGTTCAGTGAAACTTCGTTGAGCTATCCACGGCCGCACAACGCGATCCTCGTTCAGGGTGGCAGGGGCAGTGGTAAAACCACGTTTCTGCTGAACGCGCTTCAACGTCTACACGATGGAACAGATAAAGATATTGCCAGCATGGCAAGCGATCTTCATGTACTGCCGATGATTGATCCGACCCTGATCGAAACCAAAGAGCACATTGTAATCGTCATCCTTTCGATGATCGAAGCTGCAATCAAAGACGTGGCAGATAAAAACGGCCAGATGCATACGGCCCGCCAATCGTTGTCTGAAGGGCTAGGGTTGCTCGATGGGATTGGCTCGAGCTCGGCTTACGGCAGCGAATGGGAAGACGCGGACTGGGTAATGAGCCGCGGGCTACATAAAGCAAAGAAAGGCCGCTTGTTCGAGCTCAAGTTTGGCGTGTATCTCGAGACAGCGCTGGACATGTTGAAAAAGAAGGCTTTCGTCTTGGCCTTTGACGATGTCGATACGAATTTCACCCATGGTCACACCATTCTCGAGACCATCCGCAAATACCTGACCTCTCCGCGTCTTGTCCTCCTTCTGTCAGGCGATCCCGATCTGTACGGTCGACTGCTACGACGCAACATTTACAGCACTTTTGGCAACAAAGTGCTGGAACACGATTCCGACATCATTGGCGGCGACAAACAAAATCTTGGCCACGCGGTTCTCGAACTGGAAGAACAATATCTTCTGAAGATCGTCCCTCCGCAGAACCGGATTGCGATGCTGCCTCTGGGTGGCATCATGCTGGGATCAAAAATATTGGTGGATCCAGGCAAGAGCCAGAAGTCTATGGAGCTGGCTTTTTGGGCGAATGAACAGATACGCAAGCTATTGCTCGAAAAGGAAGGTCAGTCGCAGCGGTTCTTCGACTTCATCTCCATGGAACACCTTCGCCTGGTCATTGGCTACCTACGCGCACTTAATCAAGACGACATAAAGGCCAGTCGCCAAATGATTTTGCGAGTGTTTGAAACTCGCCTGAGAACCAGCCAGGTTCCAACAAACCTGCTTGAACGAGGTAATTTCGATTACGCGCTGAGATCCGCTTTCGAGTGGCTGTGCAAACAGGACGACGCGGCCGATTTGCTGTCATTCGGAGTTCCGGTTGACCCAGTCAGGGCCGTCGTAATTCACTGCTTGGCGCTGGCACTTGCCCAAGGCATTGAAGCGCATAACGGAGGGGCTTTGAGGGCGCTGTTCGCCCTCGCACTGCCCATTACGATGATGCGGCGTCCGGAAAACAGCGACACAGAAACCCGCGCCTCGATCTTCCGATTTCTCTGGACCAACGCATCTCCGTCACTACCGGAAATCGCCGCTCGTATCGGCACCATCGACAGGTCTCGCCGTCAGGAAGTCGGGAAAATACCCGCCAGTTCATTCGGCTCGGTTGGGCTGACTAATCGATTGAGTCAAAAAGAAAACCTGCTTCGGGTGTATGGTTTATCTGCCCCAGTGAAGAGCGGCGATCGGCCGACTGTCGCTGATCTCTACAATTTTAATGGGTCAGAAATTAACGCTGTGGCCGCAAACTGGATTTCCCACATAGCTGACGACTATGGCGACCTGCAAATCCGCCAAAATGTGAGTTGGTTCTCAATCGACGATCTCATCCAAGATCGGACGGGAAAGTTCGGCGACGTGCTGAAACTGGTCGTTTACAAACGATTCAGTGCGCGCGGCGAGATGTTTCGGTCACTGTCAGCACTCTCCCTGTTCGCCGTGATTGGGGATCTGTTGATGTCCAGCGATATTGGCGACCTGACTTCATACTCTGTGTCGGCCACCATTCCTCCATTCAAACGCGAAAGAACTCAAGACGAAGTCATTTATCCGACCGAGGTCGACGATGATCCAAGCGATGAGGAATCAAGCGACGAGGATGATGCGGCTAGTGTTCCAGAAGATGGATATTTCGACAGCTTCGGGCAAAACCTCAGGAATTGGCACACCTTTGCTCGCGACGCTTACCTGAATGCGGCTCTGTCTCCAGCAATGCTGGGCAGCATTGCCTCACGTATCCATGATGATCTGATGGACTTGGATGAAAAGGTCACGTCCTCTTGGAAAAGCGGGCAGATTCTGCATCGGCAGATCACCAATATCCTGCACGGCATTCTCGTGCTCACCTCCGGTTTGCCGGGGCGTAAGGAAAGTCCGAAAGAATCTGACCGACCTTTGATCGAGGCACTGGGACGTATCCAGGCAGCCGGGACCGTTGCAGCCCTTCATCCTTTAGCGATTATTGTCCTGTCGTGCCCACTGGTGTGGGCCTTCTTGAACCCCCACGACGACGACAATCATACTGAATGGGCCATTAATCCACTCGGTCTGACCGCATGCTTAGCGCTCAACGACTGGAAAGACAATCAGGACGCGGAGAGCTTCAAACTCGAGCCGGACTTTGAGAGCTGGCTGGTACAGCCGACGATCCCGATCAAAATCGGCCCGATCGTTCAATCCGGCAACCAGCGTTCAGTGAAAATTTCTGGCTTCTACCACGTCCTCAACGTCGTGCCACGCAATGTCACGAAATAAACCCGAGCAGTCCTCGCCCCTCGCCAACGAGCTGTTCGAGGCCCGTGAGTTGGTGGATTACGCCAAGTGCGTGCTGGGCAACCTCGACCTGATGCGCGCCTTCGAGCGGATGGCGCAACCAGCGCCGACCGGGGTCGAGCCGCTCAAGCACTTCACTCGCGAGCAACAGGCAATCTTGAACGATGCCCACAGCACCGGACGCTTCCTGGAAATGCGCCGACTGCATCCTGCGTTGACCGATGAGGGCGTCGAGAACCGGATCGCACGGATCGTGAAACGGATCAATGGTCGCACCGCAGTGCCCGATAAGTATCCGGGCAGCCTTCGCCTGGGTCGTGGGCAGAAACCGCCGAAAGGCACGGACGATGACCTCAATGGCAATCTGCCGGAACTGTTGTGGTGCCTCGGCGACCTGTTCCTGTGCGAAGGTCGCGACGGTTCGATCCGCGTGCGCGCACGCCTGTTGGAGCCGTGGCAGGATCTGGTGCTGGTGGTTCCGCCGCTGCTGATCACCTCGGTCTGGATGGCGCAGCGTCTGGACTTGTCCGACACCACGCCCTCAGCTGACGAGTTGCGGCGCGCTGTCAGCCGGATCAACGCATGGTTGTGCGATTCCACCCTGCCGGTGGACGATGATCCGTTTCTCGATCACCTGTGCCGCACCGAGGGGCTGGACGAAACTCATCTGCACCTCAACGGCACCACCGAGGCGGAAAAGGTCTGGTTCGATGCGCTGGAGCGCCCGGAACAGGTGGTCGGCGGTCTTACGGCCAAGACCATCAAACAAGACATCGGCATCAGGATCCCGATCGGCAATGGCGTGAAACGCTTGCTGCAACAAGAAGATCCGGACCTTTCCCCGGAGCGACTGATGCAGCGAGTTACCAGCGCTGCGGCACTGAAGGCACGCTTGTTGAACCACGCTGCCGGGAAAGTACCCCAGATGTGTGGCGAACCGCCGGTCGCGGCCTATCGACGTGCCCAGGAACACTGTTTGCGGCGTCTGTCTTCGCAGACGCCCCGAGTGGTCAAGGAAGCCTGGCAACTGGTGACACTGTTCAAAGGTTTCGATAAGCAGCGCATGGACCACACCAGCGGCCTGCTGCTCTGGCACTACGCCCTGCTGCGCGCGCAGTTCTGTCGTTTGCTGATCCAGCAAGCGGATCAGAAAGGCTTCGATCAGTTTCAAAGCATCACTCTCAACGAGTTGCGCGAAGCGACAGAAAAGGACTACGCCGAGCGGTTCCGCCAGATCGAGCGCGGACAGCAAAAAGGCGTGGACTTCCTAGAAGGTCGCTTCACCCCGAAAATGACGCCCGATGACAGTGCAAAATTGCTCGGATTGATCTTGCGCGGTTATCTGGAGTTTCTTGGCGAAGGGGTGGCGCGACCTGCCGGGGTGATGCGCGAAGCACGCAAGTATCGCTCTCTGTCGGACTTGCTGAACCGGGTCCGTCGGCTGGAAAAAGGCGATGATCAATGGTCTGGCATTTCGCCAGAGCAACCCGGTCACAGCCACATCCCCCCCTCGTCCCGACGCTTACGCCTGGGGCTGGTGCCGCACTTCGTCAAACAGAGCGACAAGAAGGAACGCGAAAGCTTCTTTAGCGGGGACAAACTGCGAGCGATTTGCCGGGACGCGAAAGTCCGTCGCGAATCCGATCAACGTGCACGAGCACTGGTCGCGCTGATCCAGCGCACCCCTGGACTCGAAACGCTGATTCGCGGCATCGATGCCGCCAGTAACGAACGTCACGCCGGCCCCGAAGTATTCGCCCCGGTATTTCGGCGCATGCGTCAGGCCGGGATCCGCCGCTTTACCTATCACGCTGGTGAAGACTTCGGGCACATTGTCTCCGGAGTACGCGCAATCCACGAGGCGGTGGTCTTTCTCGACTTCGATGCGGGCTGCCGGATTGGCCATGGCACAGCTTCCGGACTGGATCCGAAGGCGTGGTGGCAGGCAGTCAGCGGCTACGTGGTCATGCCGGCGGAAGAGCGCTTGGACGACCTGGTGTTCGCCCGGGCAATGCTCTTGTCCACGCGCACCCATATCGATAGCCTGCCGTTGATTGAAGCGGAGATTCAGCGACTGTCGATGAAGATCTGGAACGATCCGCGTATCACCCCTGACCTCCTCGCCGAATCGTGGAAGCTGCGCTCCCTCGATCCGTTGGCGCAAAACGTGGGCGTGGACGATGTGGACCCCAATCGCCGCTTCGAAGCCCGATGCTTTGCCAACGCCCGTCAAGGCAACGCCAGAGCACTCAATCACTTCCTGCGCCGGCACGGCATCGACGCGAACTCCGAGGAACTGAAGGCCGCACGCGAAGACGTGGTCGTTTCAAGGGAGAACGATGTGTTGCGTCCCAAAGTCATCCGCGCCATCCAGAACGCGGTGTTGCGCTTGCTGCGTGAACGCTCGATTGCGATTGAAACCCTGCCGAGCAGCAACCTGCGGATCAGCATTCACAAGAGTTACAACGATCACCACGCGCGCAATTGGCTGGGTTTGGGCAAACATCCAGTAGACGCCCCCGTGAGCGTGGTTATCGGCTCGGATGACCCGGGGATTTTTGCCACGGGTTTGCGCCTCGAGTACGCGCACCTTTCGCGCATGCTGCACGCGCATGTGATGTCGCCCGAAAACGCCAAGGAATTGCTGCGGCGGATGTGCGTGGAAGCCAAGCAATTTCGCTTCTGAAGGACCCGGCCGAGACGCAAAAAACAAAAGCCCCGCCAGCCACAAGGCTGACGGGGGCTTATTCTTTAGAGGCGCCGTTCAGCAGCGCCATACACCTCTTCATCACGTCGGGCACCCACCGCAACGATCAACACCTGGATGGCTCGGCCATCGACTCGATAAACGATTCGCGTGTCGCCCGTTCGAATTCGTCTGCAACCCGCAAGACTGGCTCTCAGAGGCTTGCCACTTTTGTCCGGCTCGCCATGGATGATCCGTTCTTCGATTACATCCAGAATCCGGTTGGCAGCTGCTGATCCCAATTAATCAAGATCCCCTTGGACTTCCGGATGATAAATCACTCCCCAAACCATCCAGCGCTCCCTTAATCCTTCCGGGCGTACCTTGCCCGCATATCCTCATGGCTGACAGCCTTGGTCTGATCAAAATTGCTCAGACGCTCACGGGCTGCCGCTTCGATGCGAAGGTTCTCAAGTTCATCCAGCATTTCCTGATAGGCCTGCACGTTGATGATGACCGCTGCCGGTTGATTGTCCTTGAAGATGACCAGACGTTCAGTGGCACGACTGGAAATCTCCTTGAGCTTCGCGCTGAAGCTCCTGACCATGGCAGTAACGGAGATTGCCTGGTCAGCACGCTCTAATAATGCCGTCATAATCACCTCTCACTCATCCGACCAAGCACTCACACCGGACACGCACAAAAAAGCCCCCGCCAGCCTTGAAGCTGACGGGGGCTTTTCAGTTGGAGCGTGGCCTACATCTCCACCTGCGTCCCCAACTCAATCACCCGGTTCAACGGCAAATTAAAGAACCTCAAGTTCCCATTGGCATTCTTCAACATGAACGCAAACAACGCTTCACGCCAACGCGCCATCCCCTCAAGTTTCGAGGCAATCACCGTTTCCCGGCTGAGGAAGTACGTGGTGCGCATCGGGCTGAAGTCCAGATCATCCAGATGACACAGCTTCAGCGCCTGCGGCACGTCCGGCTCGTCGGTGAAGCCGAAGTGCAGGATCACCCGGAAGAAGCCTTCGCCGTGGGCCTCGACTTCGAAGCGTCGCGATGGCGGTACACGCGGGATGTCTTCGTAGACCACCGTCAGCAACACCACTTGCTCATGCAACACCTGGTTATGCAGCAGGTTGTGCAACAGCGCGTGCGGCACGGCGTCGGAGCGCGCGGTGAGGAACACAGCGGTGCCCTGCACGCGATGCGGTGGTTGCACGCGGATGCTGCTGATAAAGATCGGCAGCGGCAGTGCGCCTTCGTCGAGGCGTTCGACGAGCAACTGCTTACCGCGTTTCCAAGTGGTCATCAGCACAAACAGCGCGATACCGGCGATCACCGGGAAGGCACCGCCCTGAACGATCTTCGGCACGTTGGCGGCGAAGTACAGACCGTCCACCAGCAGGAAGCCGATCAGCACCGGCACCGCGAGGATCGGCGGCCATTTCCACAGCAGCAGCATCACTGCCGACACCAGAATGGTGGTCATCAGCATGGTGCCGGTCACCGCCACGCCGTAGGCCGAGGCCAGTGCGCCGGAGGACTCGAAACCGAGCACCAACAGGACCACGCCGACCATCAGCGCCCAGTTCACCGCGCCGATATAGATCTGGCCCTGCTCGTCGCTGGAGGTGTGCTGGATGTACATACGCGGGATGTAACCGAGCTGAATCGCCTGACGGGTCAGGGAGAATGCACCGGAAATCACCGCTTGCGAGGCAATCACCGTGGCCAGCGTCGACAGACCGACCAGCGGAATCAGCGCCCAGCTCGGTGCCAGCAGATAGAACGGGTTACGCGCTGCTTCCGGGTTTTCCAGCAGCAAGGCGCCCTGACCGAAGTAATTGAGCACCAGCGCCGGCAACACCAGGATGAACCACGCCCGGGCAATCGGCTTGCGACCAAAGTGGCCCATGTCGGCGTACAGCGCTTCTGCACCGGTTAGCGCCAGCACCACGGCGCCGAGGATCGCCACGCCCATGCCCGGATGAACGACGAAGAAATTCACCGCCCAGATCGGGTTCATCGCATGCAGCACTTCTGGCGCGTGGCTGATGCCATACACACCGAGGGCGCCGAGGACAAGGAACCAGGTGACCATGATCGGCCCGAACAGAATGCCAATCCGCGCCGTACCGTGTTTCTGGATCAGAAACAGCGCCACCAGCACCACCAGCGACAACGGCACGACCCAATGGTCGATACCATCGAATGCCAGCCCCAGACCTTCAATCGCCGACAGTACGGAAATCGCCGGGGTGATCATGCTGTCGCCATAAAACAGCGCCGCGCCGATCAGTCCGCAAACCACCAGCAACGACCGCAACTTCTTGCGATGCCCCGCCGCGCGCCGCGCAAGTGCGGTGAGCGCCATGATGCCGCCCTCGCCCTGGTTGTCGGCGCGCAGCACGAACATCATGTATTTGATCGACACGACCCAGATCAGCGACCAGAAGATCAACGACAGAATACCCAGCACGCCATCGTGATTGACCGATACGCCGTAAGCGCCGGAAAACACTTCTTTGAGGGTGTACAGCGGGCTCGTGCCGATGTCGCCGTAAACCACCCCGACCGCCGCGACCAGCATGCTCAGCGGCTTGGAGGCCGAACCCTCGGCGCCTGCCGCATGACTACTTGCCTGACCCATCCAACACTCCTACTTCTCAGAACCGGCTTCTTGAATGAAGCACTATGCTTTGTGGTGCAGCATGCGCTGTTTTACCTGTTGTTACAGACGTTTTGTTAACTGTAAAAAATTGGTAAAGCGCAACGGCGCGAAGCATAGCGCAGCACTCGTCGTATTTCCCTGCATAAAGCTGGTCAAGTGCGTTGCCCGCCGCTAGAATTGCGCACTTTTTGATCAGAGGCGCGCCCTAAGCGCCCGTCCGTCGGCTTTCGCACCAAGAAAGCGATGTCACAAAATACCGAGGTTAGACATGTCCACCACTCCTGCGCCGGCCAATCCAAAGGTTGGCTTTGTATCTCTGGGTTGCCCGAAAGCACTGGTCGACTCCGAGCGCATCCTGACCCAGCTGCGCATGGAAGGCTATGACGTGGTGTCCACCTATCAGGACGCCGACGTTGTAGTCGTCAACACCTGCGGTTTCATCGATTCGGCCAAGGCTGAGTCGCTGGAAGTGATCGGCGAAGCGATCAAGGAAAACGGCAAGGTGATCGTCACCGGCTGTATGGGCGTGGAAGAAGGCAATATCCGCGACGTGCACCCGAGCGTGCTGGCCGTGACCGGTCCGCAGCAGTACGAGCAAGTGGTCAACGCTGTGCACGAAGTGGTTCCACCGCGTAAGGATCACAACCCGCTGATCGACCTGGTGCCGCCACAAGGCATCAAGCTGACCCCGCGCCACTACGCCTACCTGAAGATTTCCGAAGGCTGCAACCACAGCTGCTCGTTCTGCATCATCCCGTCGATGCGCGGCAAACTGGTCAGCCGTCCGGTCGGTGATGTACTCGACGAAGCTCAGCGCCTGGTCAAATCCGGCGTTAAAGAGCTGTTGGTGATCTCGCAAGACACCAGCGCTTATGGCGTTGACGTGAAATACCGTACTGGTTTCTGGAACGGCGCGCCGGTGAAAACCCGCATGACCGAACTCTGCGAAGCGCTGAGCACTCTCGGCGTCTGGGTCCGTCTGCACTACGTTTACCCGTACCCGCACGTCGACGAGCTGATCCCGCTGATGGCCGCCGGCAAGATCCTGCCGTACCTGGACATCCCGTTCCAGCACGCCAGCCCGAAAGTGTTGAAGTCGATGAAACGCCCGGCCTTCGAAGACAAGACCCTGGCGCGGATCAAGAACTGGCGCGAAATCTGCCCGGATTTGATCATCCGTTCGACTTTCATCGTCGGCTTCCCGGGCGAAACCGAAGAAGACTTCCAGTACCTGCTGAACTGGCTGACCGAAGCCCAGCTCGACCGCGTCGGCTGCTTCCAGTACTCGCCGGTTGAAGGCGCTCCGGCCAATGATCTGGATCTGGAAGTGGTGCCGGACGAGGTCAAGCAAGATCGTTGGGATCGCTTTATGGCGCACCAGCAGGCGATCAGCTCGGCCCGCCTGCAAATGCGCATCGGCCGTGAGATTGAAGTGCTGGTCGACGAAGTTGACGAGCAAGGCGCGGTTGGCCGCTGCTTCTTCGATGCGCCGGAAATCGATGGCAATGTGTTTATCGATAACGGCAGCAATTTGAAGCCTGGCGACAAGGTCTGGTGCAAGGTTACTGACGCTGACGAATATGACCTGTGGGCTGAGCAGATCTGATCTGATCTGATCTGATCTGAAGATCAAAAGCCCCTCACCCTAACCCTCTCCCGGAGGGAGAGGGGACTGATCTATGTGTTCTTGCGAGCTGCACCGACCTGAACGTTCGAGTCGAACTCAGGTTTTGAACAGCACGAAGATCAGCTCCCTTCCCCCTCGCCCCCTCCCAGAGGAAGCGGGGACTGATCGAGGTGTTCTTTCGAATTGCGGCGACCTGAAATATCGAGTCGGACTCAGGCTTTGAACAGCACGGAGATCAGCTCCCTTCCCCCTCGCCCCCTTGGGGGAGAGGGTTGGGGTGAGGGGGTGAGCTCTTGCTGGCGACAGAAGTATCCAGCAAGACACCGCAAAAAATACAAAAAGCCCCGCTCTTTTTACGAGATGCGGGGCTTTTTTACGGCTATCGTTTAGCGGGGGACGGACTCCCTTGAAACGGACAAGAGGCAGACGGGCATGCGTCACCATTCGGTCATCCACACGCCGAAACTCAGCGATTATCAGGAACTGACCCGGGTCTGGGAGGCCTCGGTTCGCGCGACCCATGATTTTCTGCCAGACAGCTATATCGAGCTGCTGCGCAATCTGGTGCTCACCCGCTATCTCGATGCAGTAATGCTGATCTGCACCAAGGACGCTAACCAGCGCATCACCGGGTTTGCCGGAGTTGCAGCGGGCAAGATCGAGATGCTGTTCATCGACCCCGCCCATCGCGGTCAGGGCCTGGGTAAAAAGTTGCTGACTTACGCCCTGCAGCATCTGAACGCCGATGAACTGGATGTGAACGAGCAGAACCCGCAGGCGCTGGGCTTTTACTTCAAGCAGGGTTTTGAGGTAATCGGCCGTTCGGAGGTGGATGGCATGGGGCAGCCGTATCCGTTGCTGCATATGCGCTTGCGGCAGAACCAGCAGCGCACCAGCAATGGCTGACACACCATAAAACCCTGTGGGAGCTGGCTTGCCAGCGATGCGGGCGCTGCGGTCTGCAAGAAATACCGAGGTGATGCCATCGCTGGCAAGCCAGCTCCCACAGGTAAAGCGAACAGCCTGTAAATGGAACCGGGCTTAACCGGCGCCACACAGGTACAATGCCCACCCCTTTTTTGTTACGGCCCTGTCATGACTGACCCGATTCGCCTCTCCAAACGCCTCATCGAACTGGTCGGTTGCTCCCGCCGGGAGGCCGAGCTGTTCATTGAGGGCGGCTGGGTCACCGTGGACGGCGAAGTGATTGACGAGCCGCAATTCAAGGTCGGCGACCAGAAGGTCGAGCTCGACAAGGACGCCAAGGCCACCGCGCCGGAGCCGGTGACCATCCTGCTCAACGCGCCGGCTGGCATGGATGTCGAGACCGCCATGCAATCGCTGAGCGCCGAAACCCTCAGCGAAGAACACCGCTTCAGCAAGCGCCCGTTGCGCGGGCACTTCCTGCGCCTGACCGCCAGCGCCGACCTGCAAGCCAAGGCTAGCGGCCTGCTGGTGTTCACCCAGGACTGGAAAATCCTCCGCAAGCTCACTGCCGACGCCGCGAAGATCGAGCAGGAATACGTGGTTGAAGTCGAAGGAGACATGGTCGCCCACGGCCTCAACCGTTTGCAGCACGGCCTGACCCACAAGGGCAAGGAGCTGCCGCCAGTCAAGGCCAGCTGGCAGAACGAAAACCGCCTGCGCTTCGCCATGAAAAACCCGCAGCCCGGCATCATCGCCCAGTTCTGCGAAGCGGTCGGCCTCAAGGTCATCGGCATCCGTCGCATCCGTATCGGCGGCGTCTCGATCGGCAAGGTTCCGGTCGGCCAATGGCGCTACCTGTCCGGCAAAGAGAAGTTCTAAGACTTCCACTGCCGCCACACATTCCGGCAGTGCGCCCGCGCGCTGCCCACAACGCTTATCAGGATTACTCACATGATTCATAACGACGTATTGCGCAGCGTGCGCTACATGCTCGACATCAGCGACAAGAAGGTTGTCGAGATCATCCAACTCGGTGGCATGGACGTGGCCCTCGCCGACGTGATCACCTGGCTCGACAAGAAAGAAGAAGACGAAGAAGGTTTCGTGCGCTGCCCAGACGAAGTGATCGCACACTTCCTCGATGGCCTGGTGATCTTCAAGCGTGGCAAGGACGAAAGCCGTCCGCCGCAGCCGATCGAAGTGCCGGTGACCAACAACATCATCCTTAAAAAGCTGCGCGTGGCCTTCGAACTGAAAGAAGACGACATGCACGCGATCCTCAAGGCCGCCGAGTTCCCGGTGTCCAAACCTGAGCTGAGCGCGCTGTTCCGCAAGGTCGGCCACACCAACTACCGCCCGTGTGGCGACCAGTTGCTGCGCAACTTCCTCAAGGGTCTGACCCTGCGCGTTCGCCCGGCCTGATTCCCTTCTGCGGTGGCGACGGATGGTCGCCGCCGCAACGCATGACCGCTCATTCCCTCTGAAAATAGTGGCTCCGCTTTTCGCGGCTGACGACTAGGGTGTATTGATCCCTAGCACTCAGGACTCGCCATGCACCCGTATTTCTCCCTGCAAGGCCGCACCGCTCTAGTGACCGGCGGCACCCGTGGTATCGGCAAAATGATCGCCAAAGCCTTTGTCGAGGCTGGCGCGCGTGTCTACGTGTGCTCGCGCGACGCCGAAGCCTGCCATCAAACCGCGGAAGAACTCAGCGCCTTGGGCAAGTGTCACGGCGTGGCGGCGAATCTGGCGACGGAAGAAGGCGTGCAGGAACTGGCCGCGCGCCTGGGCGAGCAGATCACGCATCTGGATATTCTGGTGAACAACGCCGGCACTACTTGGGGCGCGCCGCTGGAGAGCTACCCGGTCAAGGGTTGGGAAAAAGTCATGCAGCTCAACGTGACGTCGGTGTTCAGTTGCATCCAGCAGTTTCTACCGTTGTTGCGCAAAGCGGGTTCGGCGGCGAACCCGGCGCGGATCATCAACATCGGTTCGGTGGCGGGGATTTCTTCGTTTGGCGAGCAGGCGTATGCCTATGGGCCAAGTAAAGCTGCCCTACATCAATTGTCGCGGATTCTCGCGCGGGAACTGGTGAGCCAGCACATCAACGTCAACGTGATTGCGCCGGGGCGCTTTCCGAGCAAGATGACCCAGCATATTGGCAATGATCAGCAGGCGTTGGCCGAGGATACGGCGCTGATTCCGATGAAGCGTTGGGGGCGTGAAGAGGAGATGGCGGCGTTGGCGATCAGTCTGGCGAGTACGGCTGGGGCCTATATGACCGGGAATATTATTCCGCTGGATGGTGGGTTCAGCCTCTAGGTCGGCGGTGAAGCTATCGCGAGCAGGCTCACTCCTACAGGGATTTTCAGCGAACACAGATTTTGTGTACACCCATGCCCCTGTAGGAGTGAGCCTGCTCGCGATGGCGTCAGCCCAGTCACCACCTGCCATAAGGGCTACCGGGTTATCATGCCCACCCCTGCCCCGCTTCGAATGCAAACCATGACTTACAGCGTCTCCCCCATCGGCTTCGTGCGCTCCTGCTTCAAGGAGAAATTCGCCATCCCCCGCCAACCGCAACTGGCCCCCGCCGCCCGTGGCGTGCTGGAACTGGTGGCGCCGTTCGATCAGGGTGACGCCGTGCAGGGTCTGGAACAGGTCAGCCATGTCTGGCTGCTATTCCTGTTTCATCAGGCACTGGAAGACAAACCACGGCTGAAAGTGCGCCCGCCACGTTTGGGCGGCAACAAGTCCATGGGCGTGTTCGCCACCCGCGCCACCCACCGACCAAACGGCATCGGCCAATCGGTGGTGAAACTGGACAAGGTCGAAGCCAATCGGTTGTTCATTTCCGGGATCGATTTGCTCGACGGCACGCCGATTCTCGACATCAAACCCTACGTGCCTTACGCCGATATCATTCCCGACGCCGCCAATAGCATCGCCAGCGCCGCGCCGCAGTTGATTGACGTGCAGTGGACGGACGCTGCACTGAAACAAGCGCACACACACGCTCAGCGCCTCCAAGAGCCGTTGGTCGAGCTGATCGAGCAGTGCCTGGCGCAGGATCCTCGCCCGGCGTATCAAACCCCGGCGCCTGAACGCGAGTACGGCGCGCAATTCTGGGATCTGGATGTGCGCTGGCATTACCCGACGCCTGAGCAGATCCGCGTACTCGAAGTCATTCCTGCCACAGCCTGAGGCAGCTCCTACATGGATTGTGGCAGGCATGAAGGAAATGTTTCGGGCATAAAAAAGCCCCCATTGCCTGCATAGGCAATGGGGGCTTTTTAAGGGGGGGCTTACTTCTCGACGAACGCACGCTCGATCAGGTAGTCACCCGGCTCGCGCATCCGCGCCGAGATCTTCAGGCCGAAGCTGTCGAGCACTTCGCTGGTCTCGTCGAGCATGCTCGGGCTGCCGCAGATCATCGCGCGGTCGTCCTGCGGGTTTATCGGTGGCAGACCGATGTCGCTGAACAGCTTGCCGCTGCGCATCAGGTCGGTCAGGCGGCCCTGATTCTCGAAAGGCTCGCGGGTCACGGTCGGGTAGTAGATCAGCTTGTCACGCAGCGCCTCGCCGAAGAACTCGTTCTGCGGCAAGTGCTCGGTGATGAATTCGCGATACGCGACTTCGTTGACGTAACGCACACCGTGAACCAGGATCACTTTTTCAAAGCGCTCGTAGGTTTCCGGGTCCTGGATCACGCTCATGAACGGCGCCAGACCGGTGCCGGTGCTCAGCAGGTACAAGTGCTTGCCCGGGTTCAGGTCGTCGAGAACCAGGGTGCCGGTAGGCTTCTTCGAGATGATGATCTCGTCGCCTTCCTTCAAGTGCTGCAGTTGCGAGGTCAGCGGGCCGTCCTGCACCTTGATACTGAAGAACTCCAGATGCTCTTCCCAGTTCGGGCTGGCGATCGAGTAAGCGCGCATGAGCGGCCGGCCGTTGGGCTGTTGCAGGCCGATCATCACGAACTGACCGTTCTCGAAGCGCAGGCCCGGATCGCGGGTGCACTTGAAGCTGAACAGAGTGTCGTTCCAGTGATGAACACTGAGGACACGCTCGTGGTTCATGTTGCTCATGTACGTTTGACTCCTGGATATTGGGTCTGCGCTGGCTTTTAAAGGCGACGGTGCGCAATTGCATCGCATTCTAATAGCGACGACAATATCTGTTAACTGGATTATTAAGATAAGGGTTATCGGTTATATCGATATGCGATTTACTCTCCGTCAACTGCAAGTCTTCGTCGCCGTCGCCCAGCAGGAAAGCGTATCCCGTGCTGCGGGTCTGCTCAACCTCTCGCAGTCGGCCGCCAGCACCTCGATCACCGAACTCGAGCGCCAATCCAGCTGCCAGCTGTTCGACCGTGCCGGTAAACGGCTGAGCCTCAACGCCCTCGGCAAACAGCTATTGCCGCAGGCGGTGGCCCTGCTCGATCAGGCCAAGGAAATCGAAGACCTGCTCAACGGCAAATCCGGGTTCGGCTCGCTGTCAGTGGGCGCGACGCTGACCATCGGCAATTACCTGGCGACCCTGCTGATCGGCAGTTTCATGCAGCGCCACCCGGAAAGCCAGGTGAAGCTACACGTACAGAACACGGCCAATATCGTGCAACAAGTCGCCCACTACGAAATTGATCTGGGTCTAATCGAAGGTGATTGCAGCCACCCGGACATCGAAGTGCAGAGCTGGGTTGAGGATGAGTTGGTGGTGTTCTGCGCTCCGCAGCATCCGCTGGCCAAGCGCGGCAGCGCGACCATGGAAGAACTGACTCGCGAGGCATGGATTCTGCGTGAACAGGGTTCCGGCACGCGGCTGACCTTCGATCAAGCCATGCGTCACCATCGCAGCGCATTGAATATCCGTCTTGAGCTGGAACACACCGAAGCGATCAAACGTGCGGTGGAATCAGGACTAGGGATTGGCTGCATCTCGCGGCTGGCGCTGCGTGATGCGTTCCGCCGCGGCAGTCTGGTGCCCGTGGAAACGCCGGATCTGGATCTGGCGCGACAGTTCTACTTCATCTGGCACAAACAGAAGTATCAGACTTCTGCCATGCGCGAATTTCTCGATCTGTGCCGCGCTTTCACCGCCGGGGTGCAGCGCAGCGACGAGATCGTTTTGCCGACAATCGCTTAAAGCAGAATCACTGCCCACACCAGCGCGATCATGCTCAATGCCACGAATTGTGCGGCGCTGCCCATGTCCTTGGCATTCTTCGACAGTGGATGCAGTTCCAGCGAGATGCGGTCGATGGCCGCTTCCACCGCCGAATTCAGCAACTCGACGATCAGCGCCAACAGGCACACGGCAATCAACAACGCTTGTTCGACACGGCTGACATTAAGGAAGAACGTCAGCGGAATCAGCACCACATTGAGCAGTACCAATTGGCGGAAGGCTGCTTCACCGGTAAAAGCTGCGCGCAGGCCATCCAGCGAGTAACCGGAGGCATTGAGGATACGTTTCAGGCCGGTCTGGCCCTTGAAAGGTGACATAAAGTAGAAACCAACCAAAAAGGAGTGGGAAAGCTAGATCAACAAAAGTCAAAAAAGCGTGAAGACGCCAGCCATTATTGGCTCGGAATTGACTCAAGTTGTTGCAGCAGTAAAGCCGCCTGCGTACGAGTGCGCACATTCAGCTTGCGAAAGATCGCCGTGACGTGGGCCTTGATGGTCGCTTCCGACACGCTCAGTTCATAGGCAATCTGCTTGTTCAACAGGCCTTCGCAGACCATGGTCAACACGCGGAACTGCTGGGGCGTCAGGCTGGCGAGGCCATCGCTGGCGGCTTTGGCTTCGTCGGAAACACTGACCGCCTCGAACGCTTGTGGCGGCCAGAACACATCGCCATCGAGCACTTTGCGCACGGCTTCCTGAATCACGCTGAGGTCGCTGGACTTGGGAATAAAACCACTGGCGCCGAACTCACGGGACTTGACCATCACCGAAGCTTCTTCCTGCGCCGAGACCATCACCACCGGAATCTGCGGGTACTGTCCGCGTAGCATGACCAAACCGGAAAACCCGA
This sequence comes from Pseudomonas sp. B21-041, assembly GCF_024748675.1. Lineage (NCBI taxonomy): Bacteria > Pseudomonadati > Pseudomonadota > Gammaproteobacteria > Pseudomonadales > Pseudomonadaceae > Pseudomonas > Pseudomonas sp. B21-041. Next base: position 1,381,229 of record NZ_CP087175.1, on the reverse strand, counting down.
AAGCACCTGGCATGTTCAGGTCCAGCAGGACCAGATCCCAGTCAGCCTTTTCGGTCAGACGCGTTTCCAGCTCGGCGATGCTCGCCACCTCCACGAGCCGAACATCCGGGCCAAGGCCCAGCGTCACCGCTTGATGCAGGGCGCTACGAAACAGAGGGTGATCATCGGCAATCAGGATGTCGTATGTGGCCATTTTTCAAATGATCCTGTTTTTGATGGCAGACCCGGAGCATTCCGGTCTGGCCAAAGCAACTCAAGATGCCGCTTTCAAGCGATATCCACAGGGGCACGTTCAACGCCAATCATCAGCAAACACGGCGTTTCAAACCTTGGCCGCACCCTAATCGGCGCCAAGCATGCCCAGCGAAGACGGGGTGGTCAAGCAGCACGGCCGCTGGCTTGTACAGTATGGGCCACTATTGGGCCAACTCCGGCTGCGGCTTTCGTATATAGGGCAGCAACTCGGCGTGAGCCGGCGTCGATTCATTCATGTCCAGTTGCTGTTTGGCGCCGAGGTAATGCTGGCTGAACACGTCGAAATAGGCGTCCAACGCCGAGGCGGCGTCACTGTCACCGGCCAGCTCCAGGCACAACGCCGCGACTTCGGCGGTGCACAGGTGCTCACTGCGGGTCGAACGGCGCAAGCGGTAGCGCGAGAGTTTTTCGGGCAGCAGGCTGAGGATTGGCAAACGGTCGAAATACGGGCTCTTGCGGAAAATCTTCCGCGCTTCGGTCCAGGTGGCGTCGAGCAGAATGAACAATGGGCGCTTGCTGCTATCGATGGCGACGGTGTTGGTTACTCGCGAGGGCTCCACGTATTCGCCGGGAAACACCAGATACGGTTGCCATTGCGGGTCATTGAGCAGCGCCAGCATCTGCGGATCGGGCTCGGTACGCGACCAGATAAACGCATGGTTATCGCGCACCACGTCGGCAATCAGCCAACCGGTGTTGCTCGGTTTGAACACTTCCTTGCCGGTCATGATCAGGCACACGCCCGACCGCGTCTCGACACTAGGTCGCCAGGCGCACAGGCAATGGCTGATGATCACCCGGCAGTCGCGGCAACGCTCGGAGCGAAAGCCACGGGCCTGAATCGGCTTGATACCTTCGTCTTCGCGCTGGTCGCGCAGACGAGCGACGGCGTTGGGGGCATGGTTCATCGCGGATAACGCCGAAAAGCTGGAAAACTCGACACGAACAACACTCGGCAGGGCAATAAAGGCCGGCAGTTTACCAGAGCGACGGGCACAAGCCTGTACCCTCCCGACCGGCTCCCCTATAATTCGCCGCCACTGAACGCACAGTCACGTGGCTGGTCGAACCACCAGTCACTGAACCAGGAGAGTTTCATGCTGCGCCTTATCGTTCCCACCGCTGCCATTCTGCTGGCGTCGTCCTTCACCGCTCAGGCTGCATCGCTGAGTGAGCAGAATCTGAACCGCGAGCTGCGCAACGTCGCCGCACAAAGCAGCGTCGGCACGCCACGCGCCATCAGTGAAGACATTCTTGATCAGGGTTTCACCGTGGAAGGCACGCAGTTGATCAACCACCTGAGCGTGCAGAAGAGCCACGCCGACAAAATGCGCGCAGACCCTAAAGCCGTGTATTTCCAGTTGGGCGCCTCGGTGTGCAACAACCCGTCGTTCCGCAAGCTGATGGCCAAGGGTGCGATCATGCGTTACGACTTCACTGAAGTGAAAACCAACAAAGCGATCGGCTCCGCCAGCTACCAGGAATCGGATTGCCCGAAAGCCGCCCCGGCGAAGAAGAAGTAATCATCGCGAATTGGCGCGCCGCTGTTCATCCTCGGCGCGCAGTTCGGCCAGCAAGGCCTGTAGATAGTGTGAACGGCGCTCGCCGCCCGCCAACCGCCGGCAGCACTCCTCTTCGAGACTGAGTTGATTGGTCTCGGCTGCCGCTTTCAACATCCGATACAGCTGCGTATCGATCTCCAGAATCACTCTGGCCATATGTCCCGCCTCCTTGCCACCCACGAATCCTTGAATTGCATGCGCCTGGCGTACGATCGTTGACGCAAAGCTGTCGTACGGCGCCTGTACGTTAGTTAATCAGAGGGATTGCCCCTCGGCGCACGTTCGGACGAGCGGTGAAGCAACACGCGGAAAATCAATAAACGATTGCCAGCCAAAACTTTACAGCGCAATGATCAAGTCAGCGCAAATGCGCGCGAGGGTCTAGATTCAGTGTATTCCCGATCTTTTTTCAACGGCAGGCAAGGAACTGCCGATCGTGTGTTTTTTGCAGCGCGGCACTGACGCCGCTCGTCAGGGCCGACGCCCTGTGCAGAAGGAGACGTTGAATGCCTTACCAACCGAATGACTTGCTCAGTCGTCATTTTCAGGAAAGCGGCCCCGACCTCATCAGCAAGGTCGAAGAACAACTCAACCGTGTTTCCCCCAACAGCCCGAATATCCCTATCTACCGCGACATGATCCTGACCGTGCTGCGCATGGCCCAGGAAGACCACAACCGCTGGAACGCCAAGATCACCTTGCAAGCCCTGCGCGAACTGGAGCAGGCGTTTCGGGTACTGGAGCAATTCAAGGGCCGACGCAAAGTCACCGTATTCGGTTCGGCGCGCACACCGGTCGAACATCCGTTGTATGCGATGGCCCGCGAACTCGGTGCAGCCTTGACCCGCTCGGGAATGATGGTCATCACCGGTGCTGGCGGCGGCATCATGGCCGCCGCGCACGAAGGTGCCGGCCGCGATCACAGCCTCGGGTTCAATATCACCCTGCCCTTCGAACAGCATGCCAACCCGACGGTGGACGGCACCGGCAATCTGCTGCCGTTCCACTTCTTCTTTACCCGCAAGTTGTTTTTCGTCAAAGAGGCCGACGCACTGGTTTTATGCCCCGGTGGCTTCGGCACGCTGGATGAAGCGCTGGAAGTGCTGACATTGATCCAGACCGGTAAAAGTCCATTGGTGCCGGTGGTGCTGTTGGATGCGCCAGGCGGCACGTTCTGGCAGGGCGCGATGGACTTTATCCGCCAGCAACTGGAGAGCAACCGCTACATCCTGCCGACCGACATGAAACTGATGCGACTGGTCTACAGCGTCGACGAGGCGGTGGAGCAGATCAACCAGTTCTACAGTAACTTCCACTCCAGTCGCTGGCTCAAGCGACAATTCATGATCCGCATGAATCATAAACTCAGCGATCAAGCGCTGGAGCACATGCAGGAGGCCTTTGCCGATTTGTGCCTGAGCGATCGGTTTCATCAACAGGCCTACGCCGGCGAGGAACACGATGAAGCGCAGTTCAGCCATCTGGCGCGACTGGCCTTCGCTTTCAACGCGCGCACTCACGGGCGTCTGAGGGAGTTGATCGATTACATCAACCTGCCGGAAAACTGGGCAGATTCCCAACCGCAAACAGCGCAACGCAGCCGCGAACCGTCAAAGGCAATTTGAGGGCAAAAAAAAACGGCCCGCTATTTTCATAGCGGGCCGTTTTTATTGAATCGGTTTAATCGTCTATCCCTCGACCGCTGAACAAGCGGTTGATCATCTCCATCGAAAACCCCCGATAGGCCAGGAACCGGCCCTGTTTGGCCCGTTCTTTCGCATCAATCGGTAAATGCCCGGAGAACTTGCGTTGCCACGTCTCCTGCAATTGCTCCTGCCAACTGATACCGCTTTCGCGCAGGGCGAGTTCGATATCGGCGCGCTGCAAACCGCGCTGGCTCAGCTCTTCGCGAATCCGCAGAGGGCCATAGCCGGAACGGGCACGGTAGGAAACAAAGCTTTCAAGGTAACGGGCTTCGGAAAGCAGCCCCTCTTCCGTCAAACGGTCGAGGGCTGTTTCGATCATCTGCGCCTCAGCGCCGCGTTGACGCAGTTTGCGCGTCAACTCGACTCGACCATGCTCGCGACGTGCGAGCAGGTCCATGGCAGTTCGCCGCACCGCGACGAGGGTATCGAGTACTGCAGTGGTCATCGCTGCAATCAGATGTCAGCGTCGGCCAGGTCGTCTTCAGTCTCTTTGACTGCTGAGGCCTTGGAGTCGATCACGGCTGGAGTAAGCAGCTTGTCACGCAGTTGCTTCTCGAGCTTCGCGGCAATTTCCGGGTTGTCCGCCAGGAACTTGGCCGAGTTGGCCTTGCCCTGACCGATCTTGGTGCCTTCGTAGGCATACCAGGCGCCGGACTTCTCGACGAAACCGTGCAGCACGCCCAGGTCGATCATCTCACCGTTGAGATAAATGCCCTTGCCATAAAGAATCTGGAACTCGGCCTGACGGAATGGCGAAGCGACCTTGTTCTTCACAACCTTGACGCGGGTTTCGCTACCAACCACTTCGTCGCCTTCTTTCACCGCGCCAGTACGGCGGATGTCGAGACGAACCGAGGCGTAGAACTTCAGCGCGTTACCACCGGTGGTGGTTTCCGGGCTACCGAACATCACGCCGATCTTCATGCGGATCTGGTTGATGAAGATTACCAGGCAGTTGGCGTTCTTGATGTTACCGGTGATTTTACGCAGCGCCTGGGACATCAGACGGGCTTGCAGGCCCACGTGCATGTCACCCATTTCGCCTTCGATTTCAGCCTTCGGTACCAGGGCAGCCACGGAGTCGACGATGATCACGTCAACCGCGTTGGAGCGCACCAGCATGTCGGTGATTTCCAGCGCCTGTTCGCCGGTGTCCGGCTGGGACACCAGCAGGTCGTCGACGTTGACGCCCAGTTTGCCGGCGTACTCAGGATCGAGGGCGTGTTCGGCGTCGACGAATGCGCAGGTCGCGCCGGCTTTTTGCGCCTGGGCGATCACGGACAAGGTCAGTGTGGTTTTACCGGAGGATTCCGGACCGTAGATTTCAACGATACGGCCTTTTGGCAGGCCGCCAATGCCGAGTGCGATGTCCAGACCCAGAGAGCCAGTGGAGATAGCCGGGATCGCCTGACGGTCCTGATCGCCCATACGCATCACGGCACCCTTGCCGAATTGACGTTCGATCTGACCCAGGGCCGCAGCCAAGGCTTTCTTCTTGTTGTCGTCCATTAAAGTCCTCACGTAATCAATAAGGCCTGACGGCCAACACCTGTATAAGTAGCCAGTATTATTCCACAGCGTTCGCGGATCGCCTACCCCTGATTTTCGATTTCTCGTGCCGCTAGTCGCAGGAGCCCCTCTAGCGCGGCCTTCACCGTTTGTCGGCGGACTTCATCGCGGTTGCCGGGGAAGTGTTGAACCTCACTGCTCACCGTCTCGCCAACGCCCCACGCCAGCCACACCGTGCCGACCGGTTTGTTCGGCGAGCCGCCGTCCGGCCCCGCTACACCACTGACTGCCACGGCAAATCTCGCCAAACTTTTGTCCTGCGCGCCACGCACCATCGCCTCGACCACTTCGCGACTGACCGCGCCCACCGTTTCGAACAACTCGGTCGGCACATTCAATTGCTGGGTTTTCTGCCGATTGGAGTACGTGACGTAGCCAGCCTCGAACCACGCCGAACTGCCTGGGATCCGCGTAATGGCTTCGGCAATTCCGCCACCGGTACACGATTCAGCAGTGGTGACGTGGGCATTGAGCAGTTGCAGACGTCGGCCAAGGTCGGCGGCCAGTTGAGTGATCTCTTTCACGGCGTGCTCCGGATCGTGTGGAATGCCTCCACCGTACACGAGCCGGTTGCGCTTTCAATACACAGACTCATTCAAAATGTTCGGGCGCCAGCGCTCTGACATAGGCCTGACAAGCCTGCAAGGCGATCAGTCCACGGTCGCCGGTGTCGGTGATGGCGATAATTCGTTGAGCATGCGCCGGGTCAAGTCGGGCGCGTACGGTTGCATGATCCACGCCGCTGGCGCCGGCGGTGGCTGGCACGTTGCAGCCTGGGGCAACGTCGCTGGCGTCGAGAAGGACTGACAGGCGCACATCAGCAGTGGCAAGACGATCGCGCAGGCGATCCTGATCACGTTGGGCATCGCTCAGCGCTCGGTAGTGGGTTTGTTCACTGGTCGCGAGCCGTTGCTCCAGCGCCAGACGTTTATCCTGCTCAGCCTGTTGCGCAGTGGCGGCGGTCTGCGTCAGTTGATTAAGGGTTTCGGCGTTTAACCGGGCCTGCTCGGCCAGCTGTCGGCCGTAGCGCCACTCCTGAAATTGCCAGGCCGCTGCAAAGGCACCAGCAGCCAGCAACACAACAGCGATCACTCGCCAGGGGATTGGCATAGCACCGCCCTCGCCCGTGCCCAGATTTCCAGGCGATCCTGTAAACCGTTCAACCCGCCGTTGATGCGACGGGTAATGGTGTTGAACTGATCGCGATCAGCCAGTTCGTTCAAGCCGTTCTGCTCCCAGAACCATGCCGCAGACTCGGCGGCCCATTGTGGCTGTTCGAGCAGTTCGGGCAGGGACAACAGACGCTCATCGCCGAACAGGCCAACGCTGCACTGGCGATAGTTGCTGCGGCCAGTGATCTGGATCAGCCCGCGCCCTCGGTATTTTTGCCCGTCGCCGTCAGCCTCTGGTGTGTTGCCCAGACGCAAGGCCAACGTACCGGTGTCGTATTTGCTCAGGTATTGGTTGTTGCCCAGTTCGCGCACGTAGCGCAATTGCCCGGACTCGTGACCGACTTGCGCAAGGAACGCCGCGACGCGTTTGGGCGAGTCGATATGACGGCGCGCCATCGCGCTGTTGAGTGCAGAAACAAAAACGCCCGCTTGGGAGCGGGCGTTAGGCATGATGTCGATAAGGTTGTTTTCAGTTATTTGCATAATGCTTGATCCTCCCTGGATATTGCCCCGATTGAATCACGGTTGACGGTTAATGCCTGTCAGCCATTTTTTTGCCAGAGTTTTCAGGGTGCTGTCCGGCGCAGGTTCTTCGGGTGATGCGAAGAACCAACCGAGGGTGCCGAAGTTGGCGCTCCAGTCGATTTGCGGTGCAGGAGTGATTTCAGTGATGTCGACCCAGAGCAGATCCGGATGAAACATCTCGGCCATATTGCCTTCGGTGGAGAACAGCTCGACCACAGTGGAGTTGACGATGCGTGCGTAGGTTTTCATCAGGCGTACTCGTAGATGATCACGGCGCCCGAGGCACCTGCGCCACCTGGTCTGCCAGGCTGATTGGGGGCGTTGGCGATTCCTCCCGCACCGGAGCCGAAACCGGAACCGGGTGCAGCCAGAGAGCCTGTTGCACTGCTGCCAAAACCGCCTCCGCCCAATGGCGAGTTACCACCGTGTCCAGCAAGGGTTGAGCCGTTGACAGAGATCCCGGGAGCACCGGCGTTTCCCGCGCTATTGACGATGTTGCCGCCACTGGCCGACTGGCCGGGATAGCCTCCGGTATAAAGTCCCATCCCCTGGTTCGCAACAAAGCCAATCCACGGCGCCCCTCCACCACCGGCAGCCGAAACCAGCGAGCCGAAAGAACTGGTGCCTCCTCCCCCGGCATTCGCCGCGGCCTGTCCCGCGCTTCCCCCAGCCCCCACAGTGACAGCCTGACGAGAACCAATCGCCTCGGAAGGTAACCACGCTTCAGCATAACTACCGGAGGCACCGCCACCCACGGTTGCATATTGGGAAGTTGTCGTCGCCCCGACTCCCGCACTTCCACCACCACCGCCCACAACCTTGACCAGAACGTGCTTCGTCCCGACTATCGGCTCATAGGTGCCGGATACGGTAAACGTCTTTACCCCCAACAACCGGCCGCTCGCAGCATTACCACCGCTCGCATACACCAGCACCCAACTGTCCAGCGCCGCGCTGTACACCACCGAACACACACTGCTGCCGACAATCTCCGCTGGCCGCAATGCACTCAGCCCAAGGCTCAATAACGGCTTGGGCAGCAAGCCATTGGGTGCGAACGTGCTGGCTCCAGTGTTGGCATTACCAGCGGTAAAGCGCAGCGCCAGACCGTCTTTCAACGTAGTGATGGCCGGCACGTAGTTGGCCATGTACAGATTGGCCGCGCCGATATCAGTCGCATGTTTGTCTTCACCGGCCTGACTGAGTTTTTTCAGCGCCTGCAATAGCTGCGTCGCATCGGTTTCGTTTGGTTCAAGACCCGCAGATTTGACGACGTTCAACAATTCATCGGTAACGCTGTTGCCCCAGGTCGCCGGGATCAACGATCCGGGCAATCCCGCGACAACATCTTCATTGACGAACTTGCCATTCACCAGCCCGACGCTGGGAGCGCTTTTCGGATAATCCATTGCAACCCTCCTGATGACTTACAGCGCTGCAGCCAACCACTTCGGCGCAACCGGCCGATGCTCGCCGAACGGAAAAAAGGAACCCTGCGGCCAGTCGCGCAATTCACGGCGATACGTCTGCAATTGGGCATATTGCTCTGTGGTCAGCGTCGTGCCGCCACCGTCTTCCAACTCATCGCGATCACGCGCCACCAACCCGTCGGTGGCGGCCAGTTGCGCGGTGCGCCAACGGCGCTCGGCGTCAGCCGCTTCATCGGCCGAAGGAGGCGCAGGATCGACCAGAATCGGATAGCCGTTATCCGCACGCACGCCGATCACCTTTGCCGCAACGGCCAATTGCTGCAGCAGCGAGATCCAGTAAGTCTGAGGAATCTCGATGACATCGTCGGGAATGTCAGTTGAGTTGATACCCGGTACATAAACGCCCCGGGTGCTGGCGCTGAACAAAACGTTGAACGGATTCATTCAATAGCCCTTTGCGTAATAATTGATGCCCCAACCCGCAGCGACGCTGCCGCTGTAATCACGAACCTTGAGCTTGCAGCCTTGTTGCTTTCCAGAACCCGCAATCAGGATGACCATCGCCCCGTCACCGCCGGCATGAGTGGCCACCAGAGAAGAAAAGGCTGTAGGAAAAGAGATTGGGAAAATGACGTCGACTTCGCCCTTCGCATCCGTTGTGCCGACACCCCATTGCTCAATGTTGCCGCTGGCAAACCGTTGGTAACCGACGTTGCCATAGACGCCCGAATGGGCCGTGGCATAACGATCGCTGATCGACCCTCCGTACAGCCGCCATTGGCTCGCCAGTTTGATCAGGCATGCGGAGTCGCCGAGTCCGAGTTTCAGCGACCCGAACGTGCCGTTGCAGGTTTCAATTTGCTCGTTTGCGGCGGGGTTGATGGTCAGAACACCGTTGCCCGCATTGATCACGTGTAGCGTGCTGGCATGGGCAATGCCATTGATGGAGGGCAACGTTGCCGTGATCGGCGTTGCGCTGGCGAAACTCGCCACGCCCCCCACGTGGGCTACGGTCAGGACAGTGCTGGTCGGGTAAGAAACGAAGCCGGAAAACTGCAGACCCGCGCGGGCGACGAACTCGGTAGTGGCAACCGCTTTGCCTTGATTGAATTGCGGCGCCGTGACGAACAGGTTGTTGCTGCGCAGCGCACTGAGCAGTTGATTATTGGCGGCCTCCGTCGGTGTCAGCCCTGCGCTCTGGATGACCGTCAACAACTCTTGCGTAACACCATTACCCCAACTGGCCGGAATCAACGACCCTGGCTTGCCCGTCAGTAAATCTTCATCGACAAACTTGCCATCTACCAACCCGGCGCTAGGAACACTCTTTGGATAATCCATGATTCAACTCCTTGTTTAAAAATGCCTGAGACCAGTCAATCCGCATTGGCGACCCACCATTGCGGTGCTGTCGGGCGAGAAACCGCCGTCGGGAAACCTTTAGCCTCAGGCCAGTCACGCAGCGCCTGGCGGTACTCCAGCAACTCCAGATACTGCGCGGCCTTGAGCGTCGTCCCACGCCCCAGCGCCTGCTCGTCGCGATGCCGCGTCACCCACCATTCAGTGGCCGACAGACTGGACTGACGCCACGTTCGCGCTGCCGTCAAAGGCTCTTGCTCCTCGACGACAGTTTCAGGAATGACGACAGGATTGCCCATGACCGGTAACGGCGCGAGCTCATGGCGCAGTTCACTGAGGGGCGCGCCGATATCAACGTGCATGCCCTCCGGCACCTGCACCATCGTCTCGACGAAAGCGGGGGCAAACAGTTGAGTAATCGCGTAGTCGCCGGTATCGATCAATTCGACCGCGACACCGTTTTCCACTCGTGCATAACAGGCCATTATTCGTACTCCCAGATTTCACAGAAGGCGTCACCGCCAGCACCACTGACGACCGAAGCCGAAGCATTGACCGAGCATGAACCGCTGCCACCCGAGCCACGGATGCCTGCGTTACCAGCCGTGTTGGATCCGGTAAAAGATGCTCCGCCGTCGAACGGACTCGGAGCCCCGCAACCTGAAAGCAGCCCCCAATTAGCGTTACTCATCCCGAATCCACCCGTGATGCCCCGGGAGCTGCACAGATTGCCCCCGGTTAACATTCCGCCTACCCCGCCTTGAATGAATCCAGACGATGTAGCCGAGGTCACGATCGCCAGTTTTTGCCCACCGCCGCCTCCCGAAACGCTCATGTAGGCGCCAAAAGAAGCACCTCCACCCGCCAGACCTGTGGTGTTGCTGACCGCACCACCGGCGCCCAGCGAAACCGGCACGCCGGCGAGCATTTGTGCAGTAACGTCATACAGGCTTTCCGCGTAAGCACCGGAGCCACCACCGCCACCAAGGATTTGGTTTCCTGCCGATACAGGCCCACACCCGCCACCCGAACCACCCGCCCCCACCAACCTCACGCGAATCCGTTTGGCCCTTGGGTTGGGCTTGTAAACCGTAATCCCGACCGTCTCGATCTGCCGGACCGCCAGCAGCCGCCCGACCGCGTCGGTGATGCCGTAACCACTCAAGGTCGTCGGGGTGTTTTTCAGTTTGGTGAAATCGACCAGTGCACCGATCGCGGTCGCCAACTGATCGGTTTTCGTCTCATCGGGCGTCAGCCCGGCCGCCTTGATGGCATTGAGAATTTCCTGTGTGACGCTGTTGCCCCACGCTGCGGGAATCAGCGATCCCGGTGTTCCGACGAGCGGGTTTTCATCGACGAAGCCGCCGTTGACCAGCCCCACGCCGGGAATGTTTTTTGGATAGTCCATGTCGGCACCTTCGAGGTTTTACAGGCAGCCGAATGCCGGCAGCAAAGGGCCGTCTGTAAGGTTTTTATTAAGTGAGTGGCGAGTTACGCGGTTGGCGGCGCAGGCCAATCAATAACCGATGGATAATCCGGCTGCTGCTCGATCCGGGCCAACGTCAGCGCATAACGCTTCCACGCTTGCAGAGTGGTTAACTGATCACTGCTCGCCTCGCCCAACTCATAGGCATATTGCAGAGGCGCAACCCGAATGACTGCTTCGCGCAGTCTGCTGTCCCGATCGATTTGCGCGTGCGCGATCAGGCCTGTGCGCTCGGCTTCGACATCCAGTTCCCAATCGCCACTCTTCCAGAAGTGATAGATACCCGGTCTAGGCTTGGCAGTGAGGTGATCGGGTAGGCAACCCAATTGCGCCCAGTACTGAGGATTGCCATTGTCTTTGCGAAAAACCGTGCGGTTGCGCAAGTCGACCATTTGCAGGGCGCGCTCATTGCGCCAAACCCAGGCATGCCCGGAGTCCGCAGCAGGCAATACTTGCGGCAACTTGATTGCATTGCCCGGTATAACAACTCCCATGCCAGGGCAAATCGGCAGTTCGACGGGCCCGGTCAGTTCCCCGGTGAGTTCGTTGACATAGTAATAAGCCATAAATACCTCAAATCAGTTTCAGGCGACCTGGATACGCAATGTTTCTAGGTCGGGCCATTCCCCAATACGGGGCGCTGAAGTTTTCAGCATTAGTGGCAGTGACGTAGTACGTCAGGCCGAGGAAAACGGTCGGATCTGCCCCGATCGTCGCCAGATTGCCGATCGCGTGAACCGCCGGTGCAGAGCCGTTATCACCGGCGATGTTGGTTCCCGTCTGCCATGAGCCGGCCACTCGGCCCGCATCAATATTGCGTTGCTCATCCAGCATCCGCAGGAACTCGCCGCGAACCTCAGGCCCGCGAAAGGTCTTGATGCCGTCACCGCTGCTCCAGCCACCCGCGCGGTCAGCTTCGGCACGCAACATTCCCGATTGAACAGCGTGATCCCAGAGCCACGGCCATTCGGCACGCAGAAACTCACGACCGTTGAGTGCGCCATATCCACCTGGGCTGAGCGCAGTCGACGTCTCAAATATAATTCGTCCAAGCGCGCTGGCATCGAAACGCCCGACCGGCCACCAATTACCAGAACCATCGCTGCGCAGGTGCCACCAGTCGCCCGCCCCCATCAGCACCAGAAACGGGTAGCCGTTTGCCGACAAATGAGTATGAAAGCGAATTCGATCATTGCCCGCGGCTTGCACCACCAAGCGATTAGCGCTGTTGTCGGTTCGACGGACAATGACGTCGCGCACACCGGAAAGAGCGTTCACCGCCGGCAACGTGATCGTTGCATCGGCCCCATTGGCACTGATCAAGACCAGCCCAAGTTCATCGGCAATCAACGTCTTTGTTCCGGAAACTTCCGTCACGCGCGATGCCATGGGGCTGGCCAGGCTGAGAAGTTTTTTGAATGCTGCCAACAATTGATCCGTAGCGGCTTCGGCCGGAATGATTCCGGCGGCTTTGATAACGCTTAGCAACTCTTCGGTGACACTGTTGCCCCACACCGCCGGAATCAACGACCCCGGCGTACCCGCCACCGGGTTTTCATCGACGAAGCGACCATCAACCAGGCCGACGCTGGGGACGCTTTTTGGATAATCCATAGGTCTTTCGTTCCTCTGAAATACAAATGAACCGCGTCCCGAGCGCTGCCATTGCAACCTCGTCCACGGTCAGTTTCTGAAAATAAAAAAAGCCCACTTTGGAGTGGGCTTTGGTGATACAGCACGAACGGATCGCAACTGTTTGATCGGATGACCGATCTTGATCGAAGCAATATTTCAAACCACGCGTTGAGACAACCGGGCAAGCCACTTAGGCGTTTGAGGGCGCGACGCGTTATCAACGGCATCGCTAGCGGCGGGCCAATCACGCAGGGCTTGGCGATAGGCGAGCAACTTCGCAAACTGCTTGGAACTCAAACTTGTTTGTACTCCGGCGTCTAGTTCATCGCGATGACGGATCACCAGCCAGTCAGACTCGATGAGCACTGCGGTGCGCCATTGGCGCTCCGCTGTTGCCGCGGCGTCCTGCGAAACGGTCACTGCGGCAGGCTCACTGAAGGTGTCGTCCTTATAGATCCAACCTGTGGAGACCGGCTTGCCAATGGGAATCACAACGCCGCAATCGACGTCTCCGTTCACCAAAGCAGTCACCAAACCGTTTTCGATAATGGCTTTCATAGTCAAACCTCCCAACGCACGCGGGCGTTGATGACACCTGCCGCACTAAGGTTCTGCGCCCACGCGACAATTAACACGCGTCCCATATAACGGTCCGTAAATCCACCCTCTGGTACAACCTGCGTCCCTGACACAGCTACCCCGATCTCTTCACTGACCACGCCATAATCGGTTTTCACGTTGCCGTCAAAATCGTAGATCCCTGCAATGTACGCGCGCGGTTTACGGGCCCAGTTCAACGTTACCGAGTAACTGCCACTGGCAGCGGACCAGACCCCTACGGCTTCAAGCCTCGCCTTGTTCGCCAAGAGCGTCAGCTTGGGCGCCGTCCCTGCGCCTGCGGTTACCACTTTGGCTACAAGCATGTCGATACAGGTGGAGTCGAACCCGCCACCGCCGCCCCCGGTTCCGCCCTTCAGTGCCGCTGGGATCGCATCGGTATCAGCACCTTTGTGCAGGTAGCAAACCAGTGCCCCGTCACGCACCTGCAATCGCAGAAAGTAAGTGCTGTTGATATCAAGCGCAGGCGATGCCCAACCTGTCGTCAACAAGCCACGCGGCCGAGCTGTCATGCCAACGGTCACTTCTTCGCAGAGACTGACCAGAACACCGCCCGGTACCGACACGTTGCCTCCCGCCGAGCCGCTCGCAGCGGTCACTGCAATGCGTCCATCCGCCGTAGCCACTGTTGGAAATGCCAACGCGGCGAAGGGCAACGCATCCTGTGATAGCACGCTCTTGAGCGCCCTGAGCAGTTGATTCGACTCACTCTCGGAAGGCACCAGTCCCGCCGCACGAATCACGGTCAGCAACTCCTCGGTTACCGCATTGCCCCAAGTCGCCGGAATCAGTGATCCCGGCGTGCCGGTCAACGGATTTTCATCGACGAACTGGCCATTCACCAGACCCGAGCTGGGCACACTCTTCGGATAATCCATCCCCTCATCCCTCCCTAGTCATAATTGATGTGCACCTTGGTATGCGCCGGTGCGCTGCGGTGAATCAGGCATTCCAGCGCCGAACCCGGGTTGACGCCGAAGCGCTCACCCCAATAGCTCGCGCCGAAACGCCGGCCGAGCAGCAAGCGGCCGCCGGTGTTGAGCGTCCACATGAACTGCGCCTCCCACGTGCCCCAGTGCGCCGAGCCGAAACGCGAGCGGCCCATGCGCGGGGCTTCGAGTTCGGTGATGGTGGCGTTGGGGTAACCCTGGCTTTTGGCGATTTCGAGGTAATAGCCGACGGCCTGGCTGCCGACCGCGAGCAAGCGACGGCGGACGGCGAGGCGGCGGTCGTCGAACAGTGGCGTGGCGCCCAGGCACGGGTCGGGCAGGTTCATCACCCGCTCCCAGTCCGGCACCAGTTCGCTCACCCCGGCCGGGTCCATTTCGTTGAGCAGGTCGGCGGCGCGGGCATCGAGGCGGGCCAGTTCGACGGCGACGCCTTGCAGCACTTCTTCGAGTTCCGGTACGCGTTCCGGGTCCCACGCCGGGCCACTGGGCAGCAAGGCGCGCAGTTGCGCCTGATATTGCGCGGCGGTTCTTATGCCCCCCATACGCAGCCTCCGAAGGTGAGCAGTTCGCTTTGCCCGGCAGGCACGTCAGCGGCCGGCGCGGTCAGGGTGTGATCGTACTCACCACCGGCGCTGCTGATGGCTTCGCGGATATGGCTGATCAGCAACGGCACACCCAGATCGGCCTCACGGTTGTGCAGGTCGCGCAATTGCGCTTCAACGGCGGCACGCACGGCGGTGGTGTCCGGATTGACGCTCTTGAAGCGATACACCACCGGCACCTGAATCGGCCGCTGCACGTGCACTTCCGCAGTCACCGGACGCAGCGGTTCGATGTAGTCCTGAACCTCCGCCAATTGCTCATCGTTGGGCACCGGTTGCGGGTCTTCATCACGCATGATGAACACCGTCACCGTGCCCGGCCCGAGCAGACCGCCACGACACCAGGCGCGCGTTACGCCCGGCACTTCCAGTGCCCAGGTCTCGTAGTCACTGGCCGAGCCGCCATGGGGAATAACGCGGTAGGAACGGATCACCCGCGAACGCAGCGACTCCAGACTTTCCCGCGCCACGCCGCCGCTGAGTCCCGGTGCCAGCACGACAAAGCTGTTGCCGACCACACCGGCAATCGGCTGCACCGGTGTCAGCGCCAGACCGGCGTCGGCATTGCCCAGACTGCCGGCATCGAGCGCGGCGATCGTGGTGGTGTTGCTGCCATTGACGGTCGTGCGTGCGGTGGTGACTTTGTAGGTGCGGCCATCGCTCGCTTGGAGCAGCGTGTCGACATCCAGCACGGCACCGGCCGTGGCGGTAAAGCTGACGCTGCCGGTGGCGACTTGCGCGGGTTTGCGCGGTTGGTTCAAACGCAGTGCGGCGATGCGCTCCAGGGTCGACTCATCAGCCTTGTCGGGCAGGATCTGCTCGGCAATCCAGTCGAGATAACCGTACAGACCATAAGCCGCACCACCGAGGGTACGGGCCAGCACTTGCGCATCGGACTGGCGCAGCGAATCGCCGGCCAGGTCGCTTTGGGTGCGCTTGATCAGCACCGGCAGCGAAGGGGTTTCAAACGGCATAGATCACCTGCCAACTGTTATCGGGGTTGATGTCCAGACGTTCGCCGTCGGCCAGGGTCAGGACCGTGCGCAGGTTCAGGCGCTGGGCGTCGAGGCGTTCGCTGATGATGTCGATGGCGCTGCAGTGGCCGTCGTCGATCAGCCATTGCAAGGCTTCGCGGGCATAGAACTCGGCGTCCATCTGCGTTTGTCGGGTCAGCTTGACCCGGCGCAACAGCCACAGCCGCGAGCCGATGCGATCGTCGGCGACGGTGGGAAAGGTATCGCCCCACCAGCCAAAACGTTCTTCGTCGTCGAGGGCGTCGTCATCGGCGGCGCGGCGCCAGGTGAACAGGCTGATGAGTACGGCGCGGGTCAGCGCGGCGTGGAGGTTCGGGCTGATCAGCATCACTTGCCTCCTGCCGGCGCGCCGGTCTGGCCGCTGCCGGCCTGTACGCCGACGTGCACGTGTTTGATCTGGCTGATGCCGCCGGCCAACTGATCGCCGGTGGAAACGATCTTGCCGGTCTGGTTGATCACCGGCGTATCGAAGTTCACCGCGCTGCTGGCGCGGATGTTCAGCGTGGCGGTTTCGATGTCGATGATCCGCCCGCGTTTGAAATGAATCTTGTCGCCCTCGTCGGTGTAGATCGCCACTTCGCCCGACGCCAGCGATTGCAGGCGATAGCGGCGGTCGGCGATGACCAGAGCGATGGCGTGGGAACGGTCGCCGCCGAGAAAGGTGACGACACCTTCGGCACCGGCCAGCGGGTGGCTGGTGAAGCCGTAAGGTTCGAAGTGCTCCATGTCGTCGTTCACTTCGCCGGCGGTGAGGCGCATTTGCAGCGATTGCAGCTTGGATGCCGAATTGGCGAGCACGACAGTGCCGCGCGCCAGCAGGCGTGTCAGTAGGCTCATGGGGTGTCCTTCAAAGAGGCGGCCACGACGCGATCAACTGTAGGAGTGAGCCTGCTCGCGATGGCGGTGGGTCAGGCACTGTGATGTTGAGGCTGCCGACGCTATCGCGAGCAGGCTCACTCCTACAGGGTTCGGTGTCAGGCCGGGGATTTTTTCGGTGGCATTGGATTGGCGTCGAAGGTATGCGGCGGCGCCACTTGCAGCGTGGTCACCGAGCCTTGAGCCGACAGCGAATACGTGACTTTGGAAATCAGCATGTCGCCATCAAATCCAAGCACCGGATCCGTGACCTTGACCAGCGTGTTGTGGCGCCACAGATCGCCGTTGGACTGGCGCCAGCCCTGCACCTGATAAGTGGTGGTCTGCGCCCGCCCCATACGGGTGGCGCTCTCCCACAGGGCGCGCTGCTGGGCCAGTTCGAACGTCAGCGCGGTGCCCTCGTTGATGATCGTGGTGCGTCGACGTTTGAAGCTCAGATCGGTCGCGCTGGATTCAACCTCGCTTACCGCCGCCCCGCTCTTCTTGTCCGAACCTTTCTGCTGGCCGATCACTCGGTATTCGGAAAACACCTGGCTCTGATCCATCGACGCGTTGGCGGACAAAATATTCTTGCCCAGCTCCAGCGCATCACTGGCCCGCCCACCGCTGCCCGGCTTGGCCAGCACCAGCCGACCCTGCTCGTCATCGGTGGAAAACACCCGCAGCAGCGAGAGCAAACGGTCGATCGACTGAAACACCGTTTCTCCCGGCACAATCGTGTGTTTGGTCAGCCGCGCGGTCTCGGGGATTTCATTGACCACCATCAGCCCGTACTCCATCGCCAGCGCCTGAACAATGCTCAGCAGCGGTTGTTCCTGCCACTGGTTCGGCGTGTTCCTGGCAGCGCAATCGACCAGATCCTGAGTCTTGGAACTGCCCTCGATGCTCAGGCTGATCTGGCGTCCGTCATAGCGAATCGGGGCCTTGAACACATAGCCGGTGAGCACCAGGTCCTGGCCGATTTTCACTTCGCAGGGGTCACCCGGTTTGATCCGCTGATCCACCGTCTGCCCTGGCCACTGCCAGGTGATGTCGAGTTTGAAGGTGCGGAACTGGCGCTCCAGATCAGCGGTGATTTCCACGTTTTTCCAGCCGCCGTATTCCATGTTGTTGACGGTCAGCGTGACATGGTTGTCCATTACGTCCATGACTACTCCCGAGAGACTTTCACGTCGTTGGGTGGCAGGTACAACGGGTTGGTCGCTCCGTTACGCTGGACCACTTCGGTCACCCGTGTCGCATCACTGAATTGTTTGTAAGCCACTACCAGTGCCGGCAAACTTTCCTGAAACGACTTGGTGACCAGACGCACCCCCGATGACGCTACGGCTTTGAGGTGCGCCACCAGAGCATCCTGCACGTCGCTGATAGCCTGATAGTGCGCTGGACCGGCTTTGTTTTTGGCCATTTGGAGCGCCTCGACCAAGTCCTTTTGAAGCGCCTGCAAATCGTCGGTAGCCGGCACTTCCTGTCGAGAGATCGGCTGCTTCGACTGCTGATCCAAGGAAGGGGTCGACAGCAACTTCACCGGTTTCGCCGCCACCGGCATTGAGGCAACCCATTGCGCCACTTTGACAATCAGAGTGTCCTGCACCAGATCGGCCATGGCTTGCGCCGCCGCATTGGTGTCCTTGCCCGTGGTGATCTTCGGCGCATCAGCCTTGCGGATCGCTTCGAGTTGTTGGGACACGTCGGCAATCACGCCACGGTAGCCCTCCTTCGCGAACGCCTTGAGCTCCTTGATATCGCCGAGCAACCCCTTGAACTCCGCCGCCACTTCCTTGGGCAACTCCTTGACGGCTCTGACCAGTTCAGTGATTTCCTTGTATTGCGCGATCAGTGGTTTCAGCTGTTCCTTAATCACATCGAACACCCCGGTCAGGCTGTTTCGCAGATTGTTAATGCCAATCCGTGCCGCTTGAATCCGGACAATGACCTCTTCGAAACGCGACACTGCTGACCCCAGCAAAGTGTCAGCCTTGGCCAACAGGACTTTTTGCGTACTGACGGTGGCAGTCGGAAACGGCAACGGCCGGTCGGGGTAGAACTTCAGACTGAACGTCACCAGCCCGCCGTCCTGGCGGGTATGGGTCATGTCGCATTCACCGACCTTGACTTGCAGGCGCCCGAGCCACGGGTGCACCAGCTCACCATTGCCCGCCTCCAATGCCTTGAGCAGCTTGTCGCGCTGCTCCAGGCAGTCGGCGCCGATGATGAATGCCGTGATTTCGTGAGTCTTGGCCTGCTGGCCCAGATCCTCGAAATACGGCAGGTCGCGTTGCGGGTATTCATGCAACTGACCTTTGCGACCGACCGGGGTTTTCGCCTGATCGATCCAGAAGCCGACACCACGAAAGGATGCCGGCAACAAACGGTCACGCCAGTTCATTGGAACCTCCTGCCGACAGCGAGCGATAGCCGATGCGCGAAGACAGCGCCAGCCCTGGTTGATTGGTTTGCGGTTGATCGGTACGCAGCCCTGCCGGCGCATTTTCGAAGCGCACGGTCAGGCCGCCTTCGAGTTGCGTGCGGTTGTTGATTGCGCTTTGTTGAATCAGTGCGCCAGAACTCTGTGGCAACGAACCACTTTGCAGTGCACCGTTGGCTGCTTGCGGCGTTGCCCCAAAGAACGCGGGTGCCAGTTCGCCTTTGCCTTCGGCATTGGTCTGGCGTTGCGCTTCGGTGAACGTTTCAACCTTGCCGGTGACCTTGGCGATCAGTCCGGCAAAGCCGCCGTCGAACAGCTCTTTGATCGGCGCAATCACGGTTTGCAGTTTTTGCCACAACTCGCCGAACCACTCGGTGATCGGCCCCCAGTTCTTGATGATCTGCCCCAACGGCGTCCATTCGAACATGTTGTGCAAAAACTCGAGTACCGGTGCGGCCAACGCCTGCACCACGCCCCACAGCGCCGAAAAGACTTCGCTGATCGGTTGCCAGTACATCGCGATCTGTTCCAGCGGCGACCATTCGAACAGGCTCTGGAAGAAGCTTTTGATCTGCTGCGCCGAGGTTTGCAATGCGGCCCAGATCGGTTCGAAGAACGTGACGATGCTGCCCCAGTTGTTGACGATCATCCCCAGTGGGGAATAGTCGAACAACGTGCCGAAGAAGTCCTTGATCGCTTGCGCCGCAGGTTGCAGCGCCGCCCAGATCGAGGCGAAGAACCCGGTGATCGATCCCCAGTTGTTGATGATCATCCCCAACGGTGTCCAGTCGAACAGATCTTTGAGGAACGTCATCACCGGCACACTCAAGGCCTTGAGCAAGTCCCAGATAGCCGAAAACAGACCGGTCAGCGGCGCCCAGTTTTCCAGGATCATGCCGGCGGGCGTCCACGAGAACACCGATTTGAAAAAGTCGATCACTGGCGCGGTGACCGCTTTGACCTTGTCCCAGATCCCGGAGAAAAATCCCTCGATCGGTGACCACAGCGCCGCCAGCGCATCCAGCGGTCGCCAATCGAGGATCGAGCGCAACGTCGCCATCGCACTCACACCGATGTTTTTCACGCCCTCCCACATGCCTTTGAAGAAAGCGCTGATCGGCGTCCAGTTGGCATAAATCAAACCGGCTGCCACTGCGATACCCATGGCGATCAACATGATCGGATTGGTCTTGAGCACCATGCTCATGACGTCCATCACCTGGGTCATGCCGGTAACGGCGGTTTGCATGGCAGAGAAGGCAATCGCCCCCGCCGCCAGGCCTTCGACCAGTTTCGGGTTGTCGGCGAGCAGGCTGCCGACCTGGGTCAGCATCGGTTCCAGCCCGACCACCAATGCGCCCACCGCCGGCACCAGTGCGGCATCGACGGCTGCGGAAACCTTTTCCATCGATGCACTGAACACGTTCATGTTTTGCGCAGCGACTTTCGGCGTAGCGGGCAGGTCGACGGTTTTTGCCGTGTCGCTGACTTCGGTCAATTTGCCCTGAAACGCCGCCGCCGATTTGATCCCGTCCACGAACGGCGTGATCACGCTGCCGCCCTTGAACAGGCCACTGATGTCCAGCTTACCGAGGCCGGTCTGTTCGAGATTGTTCTTGAAGCTCTCGACCTTGACTCGCAGGGCGCCGAGTTTGGGCGACAGTTCATCGATGCCCGTGATCAGCACCGGCGTTTTCACTTTTTTCTCTTCGTCTGCCATCACTGCACCTGCTGCATCGCATTGATCCGTTGCGCGTGCTCCAGCGATTCGCGGAGCACATCCAGTGGCCTGGCCATCATCTGTTCGGGGTCAACCTTCCAGAACCAGGCCAGGTCATAGGCGACGGCGATCAGGTCGGTGATGGCGCCGACGCCGCACTCATGAAAAAACTCGCAACGGCCCAGCTCAGCGCATTGAGGTCAGCCAGATCCAACTGGTTGACCGACGACGGTGGAATACCGGCGCACACGGCGATGTATTTGGCCGCCACGTCCATGTCGAGGCTGACTTCTTCGCTCTTGTCAATCTTGTACGGCAGCGCCTTGATCGCTCGCACCTCCTGCACCGTCGGACGGCGCAGAAGGAGTTCGGTCAGGGGCTCGCCGTGAGCTTCGATCGCAACCTGAAGCTTCACGGCGCCGCTCATTGCCAAGTCCCCTTGATGCCTTCGAATTTCAGTTCGATGGTGGCGTCATCGCCTTTGGAAACAGGCTCTTCGACCAGATAGGCGCCGGCCAGTACGTAAACTTTGCCGTTGCTGAATTCGCAGGTGACGGTGATGTCGGTGCCTTCAATCAGCTTCTTCAGCGGGAAGTCGGCGGTGTGCAGCGCGGTCACTTTGAACGACGGCGCAATGTCGGTTTCCTTGTAGAAGCCGGGTACGACGGTTTCGCGTTTGACCGCCATCAGCGGGGCTTCGCAGCCGCCATTGATGGTCAGTTGTGCGCCGTCGACTTTGACGTAGCAGGTGCCTGCAATCAGTTGACCCATGGTGTTACTCCCTTGAATAAAAAAGCCCACACGCGGTGGGCTGAAAACTTGCCGTCAAACGCGCTTATCAGGCCGCGTCGTCGTACTGCAGACGGAATTGGTTGAGCAGTGCGAACACGCGAAGACCGTTGATGTAATCCGGCGGGAACAGCACGTTCACGCGGCTCGGGTCCTGCACGTCGCGCTCGACGATCAGGTGCTCGGCGAACAGCTCGGCGTTCTCGACGTGACCTTCCAGTTCTAGCTTGGCGTACTGCGCGATCAGTTCACCGCGAATGGTCGCCGGGGTGACGATCGGCTGGCCGGCGCCGAAGCGGGTGCCGTCGGAGGCCAGTTTGTGCCGGCCGTACTTGCTGGTGATCACGCTTTGCAGACGGCGCACGATGAACGCCGACTGGTGCATGGTTTCGCTGTCCAGGTAGGAGTTGTCGGCCTGACCGTAAGCGTTTTTCTGGTAGGTGGTGATCGAGCGCTGGATGCGCACGTAGCCGCCCTCGTAGTACGCGGTGGCGATGCCGTAGTTGAGCAGCGACTGACGCTCGGTCAGGGTGAAGCGCTCACTCGCCGGGGCAGGGTCGACACCCGGCAGGCTGCCGCTTTGGGTCGGACGGCTGGCGTCGGCGGAGATGAACACGGCGGTGCGTGCAGCCAGTGCCGCCGCTTGTACCCAGAACGGTTGCGGAACGCCCGGCTCCAGCGCCTGAATGGTCATGTGCTGGTCATTGCGTGCCTGGCCGGCAGCAACCAGAGTGCCGACAGTGCCGCGTTTGGCGCTGTAGACGTGACCGAACAGTTGTTTGGCCCACGACCAGCGACCGGTGCTGTCATCCATGACCGCTTGCCAGGTGTTGAGGGTCGACAGATCGGACCATGGCAGTGCGATGAATTCGAACGGCTCGTCACCCAGCGCGGCAATGGCTTCAACCTGATCCGGCACACCGGCACCGCCGGTCATGGCAGTGACTGCAGTGGTCAGGCCAGCCGGGGTTTCTTCGCCGTTGCTCTTGCCCAGGCGATTGAATTGCAAGCTGATGTCGTTGCCGCTGTCGCCAGTCCATTTGGCGTTCAGGGTGACCACACCTTCGGCAGCGGCAGCGCTGACCGGCAGGTCGGCGGTGGCGTTGATTTTTTGCGCCAGGGCGGTGGCCGCTTGGGCAGCGGTGGCACCGTTGACCACGGTGGCTTGCACACGCACGCCGCCGACATACAGATTGAGCACGCCGGCCTGAGTGGCGTTGCCGGTCAGGGTCAGCACGCCTTTGGCGATCGCGCCTTCGGTGTTGTGCAGCGGCAGGCACCAGATCTCACCGATCGGGTCGGCCTTGCGGAAGGTCTCGTACATCGAGGCGAGCATCGAGCCTTGGCCGCCGATGCTCTTGGCCAGCGCAACGCTGGACACCAGCACCAGTTTGCCGACTTCCGTCGGCGCGATGTTGTCGTTGACCTGAGCGACGATCAGACGACGCAGGGTCGAACTCGCGCTATTGGCGGCCGAGTTGTCCATTTCGGCATAGAACAGCGGTACACGAATGTCCGCGGGGATGTTGCTGAATCCGATCGCCATTATTTGGCTCCCTTTTGTTTGGCTGGTGCGGTTTTGAGGGTGATATCGCCGTCGGCCAGACGTCGGCGCCACCAGGCGCTGTCCAGCACTTCACGGCCTTCGAGCGGCAGCAGATCGCCGGCCTCCGGGTCCGGTACGACACGGCCAGCGGCCGGCAGTACGGTGATGCGATTGCTCATGGGGTTACGTCTCCAGAGAAAGTCATTTCCACGCGCCCATCGGGGCCCGGGCGTTTCAGGTTGGGGTCGGCCGGGTCGATCGCATCGACCCGCACGGTGGCCCCGGTAAAGGACGACAAACCGTCCAGTTCACGTTCGTGCCAACTCTCCGCAGGCTGACTCGGCAGATTGCGGCCAAGCTGGAACTCGGCAAAAAAGCGCAGCCGGTAAAAGGCGCGGCTGCTGTTGATCGAGACCATCTCGCCGCCGTCGTAAACGATGGCGCTGTAGGTCGAATCTGGTTTGAAACCGACCAGCGCGCGCCACAACTCGGCGCGCAGGTCGTGCAACAGATCCAGCGCTTTTGTAGCGTCGGTGGCGTCAAGCACCAGGACGATTTCGAAGCGGTCGCGGATCGGTTGGGTGGTGAGGTTTTGGGTGGTGCTTTCACTCGCCAAGTCGGCCAGTGGCAGCATGTGGGCCGAAGGTGTCGGCAGATCCGGGTTGCCTTGTAGCAGCGCCAGATCGACACCCACCGAAATGTGATTGGCAAAGCCAGGGCATTGCCCACGCAATTGCGTGAGGATCGGGGTGATCTTCATGGGGGTGTTCCAAAATAGTGGGAGTTACCGCAGGCCCCTGTAGGAGTGAGCCTGCTCGCGATAGCGGTGTGTCAGGCGCGTTGGTTTTGAATGTGGCACCGCTATCGCGAGCAGGCTCACTCCTACAGGGTGGCTCGTGGGTCAGTCTTTGGACTCGGCTTTGGGGTCGAGGCACGACGCATCGATCAGGCAGCGATAGCTGTTCTCTCGATTGCCACTGGCGGTGACCCTGTCGATCGACCAGCGTCCGCGCATGAAGTCCGGCCAGGTGTCATCGAGCAGCACCAGGCCTTCGGCCGCCAACCGTGGATCGCCCGGGCAGGTGATCTTCACCTTGAACTTTTGCCGGAGCATCTTGCGCACTTCACCCTCGCCGACGGCGATGGCATCCGCTTCGTTGGGTTGCTTCTGGCGGATGGTCTTGAACGGCGCAAGCCCGGTTTCGACCCAGCGCAACACGCCTGTCGCCGCATCGACAAAACAGGTCTTGCAGCCTTTGGCCTGCTCGCGGGCGGATTCTTCCAGAGTGGCGCTGATAAAGGCATGATCGCCGGGGCGGTTGTTGCGGGTCACCGACAAGGTCACATCCGCCAGCGTCTGCCCCGACAACGATTTGGTCTGGCCGGACCGCGCCAGCACGTAAATCTGATCGTACGGTTTGGCGACCACGTTGTACTTCATCGCCAATCGAGTCAGAAAGCCCATGTCGGTTTCGTTGGTCTGATCAATGTGCTCGATACGGATCAACGACACATCGGGAGCGACCCGCGGTGAAAAGCCGTGTCGCAATACCAGCTCGCGAAACAGCGCACCTAAAGTGGTCGGCCCGTGACTCGCCGTGCGGCGCTGCTTGAAGCCGGTCTCGTCATCCTTGCTGAATGGCGCTGCAGTAGCGACCAGGGTCAGACGGAACGGGAACAGCGTCGGCGTCAGGCGAGTGACTTTGAATTGGCCTTTGTCGACCATGCCCGATTCCAGGTAACCGACTTTCAGGCCGATTCGACCACCGAGACTCGGCAAACCGTCGAGACCTTCAAGGTCCACCGTCAATGTCAGTTGGTCCGACTCGATGCCCGCGGCATCGATATGTTCCCAACTGATCAGACGCTGATTGAGCAGGGCCGCATGGGCGCCGTAGATTTCTACCGCCGGGGTAAAACCCAGTGTCATGCGACCTCCTTAATCCCAGGCTGTGAGCGGTTTGATTGCGGCGGGTTTGCTGTCGAGTTCAGGCAGTGCGATCCAGATGCCCGCAGTCAGGATCGGACCATGCTCGGCCAGCGTCGGATTAAGTTTCCACAGCGCTTCTTCAGCCACATCATCGCTGCGCCCCGTTTCGCGGTAGAGCAGCAGATTCACCGAATCACCGGCCACGCTTCGTACCTTACGCATTGTTGAACTCCGCCAATTCGATGACCCAATCGACCACCATCGCCGTACCGTCATCGATGATCTGGGTCTGGGTTTCCTGAACGCTGTTGATCCGCCACAAGCCCCAATTGCGACCGATGCCGTCAATCAATGGCAGCGGTATGCGCAGTGCCTGTAAGGCGCGCAATTCATCCAGCCGATCCATGGCCACGGCGTACATCGACTTGCCGGTGATGGTCAGGGTTTCCGGCTTCTGCCCGGTCTGACTGGATTTGGGTTTGCTAGTGAGAATCTGTATTTCTGTCCAGCCGCCATCGGACTTGCGCAACAACGAGTGGTACGCAAACTGGCGCGAGAGGCCAAAGATGAAACTGCCCAATGCCATTTGTTGTTTCATCAGGCGACTCCATCGGTCAGAGCTGCGTCACGGCGGGTGGCGAGAGGGTTGTTGGTCAACAGCGGTGTGAATTGGCTGTCGAACTGGCTTCGCAGGTGCTGTGTCACCAGCAATCCGATGTTTTCCGAACTACCCGGATCACTGCAGTACACCTGAACCGAAGGTGCGTAAGTGACATGCTGGTTGGCGGCCTGGGCGCTCGCCAGATCCTTGCTGACCTGGCCGGGCGCGGAGAGGGTGTCGGGAGCGAAGAACACGAGCCGATCACTCAATGCGGCTCCCGCAACTTTGTCCGAAGCTGGAGCAACCTGGGCAATCGTTTCCATGGCAACGCTCGGAGGCCCCAGGCGCGGCGTATTGAGCAAGGAGGAGGGTTCGCCGATGTCCATTTCCCTGGCAGTCGCGGGCGCCAGACTGGCGATCTCCACCACCGGCGCATCCGTTGGAAGCTGCACTGCAGAATCGCCGGTAGATGAAAGATCGGGAGGATTGCCCGGCGCGCCACCGGGTATCCGTTTGCCCAGCCGCTCTTTCCCCTCCTCGACAGCGGTGTCCAACAGCACATCGAATATCTTTTTCAAGGCCGTGCCGACAGTGATGATCACCGCAGCCGTCGTCGGATGGGCCTCGGCGAATTCACTCATTCTGTCGAGGCTGGCACCGGCAACACTTAGCGCCTCTGGAGAGGGCGCCACGGCATTGGCGCTGGCGATGGTCAACCGATCGCTTCGCGCATTCTGAGCGTTCCACTGTCCTTGCGGGGTATTGGAGAGCGCCAGTGCAGACTGGCGCACCGAACTCTGATCACCGACCTTCGACGTCGCGTATTGGTCTTTGTCCTTCACTTGCGAGAAGGCCTGATTGACGTCGCCAAGGTTCTGCGACAGCAACTGCACCGCATTACCGCCATCGGCAAAGAGTGTCTGCGCCAACTGGGCGCGTTGCTCGGCCGGTTGGGCGTTCAGCGCAGCCAGCACCGACAGTACCGCTCCCTGTGCACTTTGCTTGTCCGGGTCATGCATCGCCGCGGTCACGGCCGCGGGATCCAGCCCCAGTTGCTTCCAGGCGCCACGCTCGGTGGCGGACGCGTTGTCCCCCTTGTCCAGCGCGTGGGAAATGCGCTTCAACGCGTCGCCGGCATCGTCTTTTTTCGTCCCGCTGTTGAGCAAGGCTGCGGACAGCGCGGCGGCTTGCTCGGGTTGCATGCCTACCGCAATGGCCGCATCACCCGACTGTTTGAGAACGGCACCGATGTCTGCCGGTTTGGCACCACCCGGTATTTTGCCGAGCTGGTTTGTCGCATCCGCAAGGTCAAACGCCTGGTCGCGAGTGAGCTTCATCGAAGTGCGCCACACCGCCATCATTTCGGCGACTTCCACAGCCGGGACTTTGAAGGCTGATGCAACGATCGCAGCGTCGCCAGCAAAGTTGAGCAATTCAAAGGGTTTGTCCGCCGCATTCGTCAGCTCATTGCCAACCCCTGCGTCAGCCGCCAGCGTAGCGGCCTTGAGCAACTCTTGACCGCTGGTGCCGCCCGCGGCAACCAATGGCTTAGTGGCTATGATCAGGCTCGACAGCGCCATTTCGTTGGTCTGCTTTGGCGGCAGTTGCGCGGCGATGCCCAACTCGGCAGCAGCCGTGTACAAGTCAATCGCTGGCTTGAGACTCTCAGGCACCTTGGCCCGCTCACTGGCCTCACCCGGCGTAGTAGGTTCGCGGGTCGACCCGCTCTTCGCATTGTTGTTCAGCGAAATCGAACGCAGGCTGGACAACGCCAGCCTCAATGAGTCGATCGCGGCCGTCAGCGAGCCGATCTTGATACTCGCAGTGATGAGCGCCTGACTCAGGCTGGAAATCTGCTCGCGGCCGATCGTTCCTGTACCGGAGCTCACTGCTGCCATGTTCAAACTGATATTGCCGGCAGCCGCAACGCCGCTTTCACCGGCATTTATCGGCGCATATTTACTCTCTGCCATTGCCGCTCTACTCCTGTTTTACGCCAAGGCGAGTGATCGCTATGTCGTAGCGGCGCAACGCCTTTTCGGCGTCCCATTCCAGAATCTCCGCCTCACTTACCGGGTAAATGAGCGGGACGATATCGAGGATTACTTCGATGTCGCGTTCCGAAAGTAGGCCGCCGGCTGGTTTAAAAAATCGTCGATGCGCACCTGCAATTGCGTCCAGTCCGGGACGGTCATCAGGGCCAGATCGGGGATCATCAGGCCGGTGCAATGGGCAGTGATGAACTCGGCGCGTTCCTTGGCCGTTTTCAGTTTCTTCATCACTTTGGTCGCGCGCAGCGCAGGCATTTCCAGCGACAGCGACGTCACGGTGCGGCCGCTCACTGCGAGCGGTTGCAGCAATTGCACCTGGTCGGGATCGGCGGATTTTTCCGCCTCTTCGACCTGCTCCAGAAAGTATGACGCAGGGCGTGTCGACATCTCGTGCACGTACTGGGCGATGCTCACGTAGTCCGGGCGCTTGAGCTGGTCGAGTTCCTTGACCGACAGGCCGGTGGCGAGCAGGGCCAGTTCGAAGAACTGATCGTCTTCGTCATCGCCGGCGCGTTCCAGCGCTTCTTTCTGTGCGGCGTAGAACAGCGGTTTGAGCTGGATCGTTTCGATCTGCGAACCGTCATCACCGGTGATCGGCGACAACAGGTCATGCTGGGGTGGCATCCACGACATGTATGAATTCCTTGGTGATTCTTGAGGGGGTGTTGCGCAAAGGGGCCAGTTAACCTGGCCCAATGTGGGAGCGAGCCTGCTCGCGAAAGCGGTCTTACAGTCACATCGGTAGCGAATGTGATGGCCTCTTCGCGAGCAGGCTCGCTCCCACAGGTTTTGCGGTGTAACGGGTTACGGCATCAGCACCGCACGCCGCGCATCACCGAGGATGTCGACGCCGTTGAGCACGAACTTCTGGGTACGCACGTCGATGTCGATCACCGGCACGCCGTTTTCCAGGCGGTTGTAGGTGCGGCAGGACAGCTCCAGGTTGGTCTTGGGTTTTTCACCCATTTTCACCGCAGTCTCTTCCAGGGATTTCAGCTTGCCGCCGACGGTGTGATAGGTGAACCAGGTGTTGCCATCCTGATCCTGACCGGCTTCACGCACGTTCAGCAGGATGTCGTCGCCCAGCTTCACGCCCAGTGCGAGCATGACTTCTGTGCCCATGCCTTGCAGGGTCAACTTGGCGTTGAGCGCTTTGCCGCCCTTGGCCATTTCTTCGACGATGAAGCGGCCGCCACGCATTTCTTCCACGTCGAATTCGATCTTCGGCGGAGTGAATTCTTCAACGGTTGCCGACAACGGCAGGCCTTGCAGGGTGGCCGCGATGGCCTGTCTTACGCGGTTGGTAAACATTAGAGAACGTCCTCCAGGAACTGCTCGATGATTTCATCGCGGGCGTTGAGTTGGTAAATCATGTGTTCGTTCGGCGCGTAACGGCCGTAGTCGATGACCACGTACCAGGTGCCGTTCTTGTACTTCTCGACGCTGTTGAGTTCCGGGTGCAGATATACGCTGCCGCCAGGAATGGTTTCGTCGGCGACCAGGGTTTGCAGCCAGTCGTTGATGCGCTTGACCTCTTGATCCATGAACGACTTGGTGAGGTTCTTGGCCATGGCTTTCTGGCCGGCCTTGACCAGCTTGCGGCTGATCGCATCTTCGAGGCCGACGTAGCTGATGAACTTGCCGGTGATCGAGCGGTTACCCAGCAGCGAGAAGCCACCGAGCACGGTGCGGGCGTAGTAGCTGACGCCATAACGGTTGAGCAGATCGCCTTCGGTCGAAGTGTCGAGGATGTTGTATTCGACGACGCGGGAGACGTCTTCGGCGTAGGTCACCTGGTTACCAGGACTTTCCCATTGCTTGACCTTGGCCAGCGCGGCGATCGCCAGGCTGGATGGCGCGATGAAGACATTTTTCTTCGCCGCTTTCGAGTACACCGCCGGCATGTTGTGCACCACCAGGCAACGGTCGAAACCGAGATCAGCGCCGCCCAGTTCCTGGCTGTACAAGACTTGGTCAGCGACCGAGGCGTCCTTGCCATCGAGTACCACACGAGCCTTGATGCGCTTACCGAACGAGGCGAACTCGCTAGCCACCGCTTTGGTGCCGGTGAAGCCCGGCGCGCCGATGATGGTCAGGTCTTCCGGGACACTGCCCAGTGCGGCCAGACCGAGCTTGCGGCCAGTCGCCGGCTCAACGCCACCGATCACCGCGTTGACCGTGTCAGCCGGAGTCGCGCCCGCTTCGACGATGACCACGTACACCGGCACCTTGACCACTTTGAGGATCTGGTAAACCGCGTGGTACAGGGTGCCCTCTTCGGAACCGGTCGGATCGAGCAGCGCGTGGGTGGTGAAGCTGTTGATGCGGAACGGCGCGTTGCGCGGAATCAGCGGATCGGCTTTCGGCGCGGTGCCGACCAGACCGATAACGTTGTCCCCCAGGCCACCCATGGCCTCGGGGGATTCAGTGGCATTGACGGTAATGCCGTTGTGCTCGAAGTTCAGAACCTCAGCCATGTTTAGTCAGCCTTCTTGGCAGCGGCCTTTTTGGCCTGGGTGGACGATGTTTTCAGTTCCAGTCGACCGGCGGTGTGCAAGGCACTGGCCTCGACGTCGAGCAGATCGAGGTCTTGACCGACGCTCGACCAGTGCCCACCGCCGGTGGGGAATGGGACGAGCACGGTGTAGGTTTGGCGGGTTGCCATTTTTCGTTTCTCCATAAACGGGAAAGCCCCTCTTGGGGAGGGGCTTTGCGGGTGTTGAGTGGTTTGAAGCAGATATGAAAACGCCCCGGAATTCGGGGTGTTATGATTGAGGCGCTTTATGTAGCGGGCCCGAATTCGGCCAACCTTGCAGGATCATGTCCTCAGAACACTCACCAGCCTCAACTGCTGACAACAAAGCTCGTTCACGATCAAAACAATCCTGAACATAGGTTCGAATCGAGGTTGCCAATGCGATTAATTGGGCAGCCTGCAACTCGACGAAACCTTCAGCAAACTTCCATGCACATTTGTAAGTTGGATCAAGCATCGCTGCTACCGCAGCGCCGGCGATCAATGCCTGGCCGTCTCGAGTGGTATCAGCGACGGAGCCTTCAAATACGACACCAGACGTTTCCCGGCGAAAACGCTCTGCAGCAATTAACTTCGCGAAGTCTGGTTTGATTTCAAAAGGAACCTTGGTCAGCGTTCCGTCGATTAGGCACCAGTGCCCAGTCAGGTCTGTTGCAGACTGCAGCCAAAGTTCTTCGCTGATGCATATCGCGCCCTCAGGAATGTCGCAAACCCCGTGAATCAGGCGGTCTTTAATGGAGCCTGACTCATCGAACGTCATGTATTTGTTAGTCATGTTTTTCCCTTAGCACCCGACTGCGAGCCATCGCGTTGAAGTTCCGGAAGACGAGCGAACCGTAAAGCCGTTCTTGTTCAACGCCCCCATCGCGACGAATCCGACCGACCCGGAACCAGGGGTATAGTCACTGAGCGCAACGGCTGATAACGCGGCATTAGGAAACGTGAGAGGAAAACTGATTGTCTGATCAGTCGTACTGGAGACAATGCTGTACACGCCCCACTGAATAGTGAAACCACCCAGCCAGGACGGGAAAACACAGTAGCCGATGCCACTTTTCTGAAACTGAAAGCCCCACGTCAATTTTTTCGGCGTGACGATAACGCTGTCATCGGCGCCGGTATTGGTCTGCGCCTGGGTAGCTACTTTCGCTGTACCTTGATTAATTTCCGAGGCTTGCTGTGCGAGAACGGCCAACGCGGCGATATCGATGCTCCCCTGATTGATCGGTGCGTTCCAGGCTTTGATGCACCACATGACGGCAATGTTGCGGGGGCGGGTTTCAGCACCGCCAGCGTTGACGGTGTTCGCGGCATTCACCATCTGCATGGTGCTACCGTTTTCTATCGGGGAAAGAAACGCACCCGTTGAGATACTCGCTGCCGCACCATTGATTTTCCCGTCCTGCCAATTACCTGCAGGATCGAAGGTCGCAGCAGTGCCATCAAAATAGCGATGGTTGTGTGCAGCAAATGATTCGGCTTGATTTGTACCAATTCCCCTTCCAGCATCCACACCTCGCCCATGATCCCAGCCACGAAGAAACTCGCCACGGGACTCCGGCAATCGAAAGTTACCCGCGCCTTCATTGCCTTTGTTATAGACAGTGCCGAGATAGGCGGCCAGATCCGGATAAGTCGCAATGCTTTGCACACTGCCATCCAGCTCCAGATAACCGGGAGCGACGATGCCGATCGGGAATGCCAGAACAGCACCAACCGGAACGGCGGATTTGAGCCGTTCTACTTCCTTGGCCAGCGCGGCGACATCGATGGTTCCCTGATTGACCGGGGCGTTCCAGGCTTTGATGCACCACATAACAGCGATGTTGCGGGGGCGGGTTTCGCCGTTACCCAGCGAAATGGCTGGACCTGTCTTCAGCCAACTGTCCTCACCGGAAGGGATGTAAGTTGCATTGGAACTGACAGAGTTGGTGCCGGCGACTCCTATAGCTACCGCACCGTACGGCCAGTTTCCCGCACTCGCTCCCATGCCGCGCGCACTCTGTACTGCCGCAATCGCCGCCGTATCATTTACACCTGTTACATGGGAGTGATCCTCAGCCTGCATGGACTGCACGCTACCGAGACCGCGTCCGGCATCTACTCCACGTCCATGATCCCAACCGCGCAAAAACTCCCCACGCGCCTCAGGCAAGCGGAAGTTCCCAACACCCTCATCACCCTTATTAAACTTGCCGCCCAGATAAGCGCTCAAGTCTGGATACGTCGCGCTGCTCTTGACGCTGTTATCCAACTCAAGAAACCCCGGAGGCGGCGCATCAACCGGGAACGCCACGATCGAACCCACCGGCAACGCCGACGCCTTGGCAATCAGCGCTTCGACTTCAGCCTTGGTGTACGAATCCTTGATACCAAATCCGGCCAGCGTCTCCGGGTTTGCACCCGCAGTAGCGCGACCATATTCGTCGACGGTCAGACTCTTGTAAGTCCCGGCAGCAATCCCGGTACGCCCCGCCAGCATCTTGAACGTCAGCGCTGTGGTACCCAAAGTGATCGGCGCGTTAGTCGTGAGATGCCACAACGAATCTCCATTCGCCGTGCCCTCCTCGACCATGACCGTAAGTCCCGGCGTGACCTTGGCGCTGCTATTGGCATCGGTCGCCCGCACCCAGTCACCATTGGCAACAACCCACAGGCCGTTGTCCTTGGCCAGCGTCTGATTCGCAACAAGCACGCGGTCGCCAGCAATCACTGCGACACCGTCGATTTGCTGCGCACCGTTCAACACGATGTTGCTGGATGCAGCAACACGCACCGATTGCTTACCATCGAGTTTGCCGAGTTCTTCGGCGAGGTAACTCATGACCCAGGCACGGGTGGCTTTGACGACGGTGTCATCGATCAGCAACGTCACCAACGACGCATTACTCGTCTCGAAAATCGAGCGAATATAGAACTCTTTCCCCGAACCCGACGTCGCCAGCACCGGTTTGAACGACTCCGGATATTTGACGATGGCGTAGAGAATTCCAGTGTCGGTCCACAGTCCCGCTTCACGCACATACCAGCCGCCAACATCCGGCGGAATGGTCACTTCGGCGAGCAGCCAGCTCGGATTCTTCTCGTCCTGGAACAGCGCATTGAGCGGCCCGCGCCAGACTTCGCGTTTCAGCGCGGTGGCGGTCGCGGCCGGGTTGTAGACCGTGCCGCCGCCGTCGCCGACGGAAATCTGCGTCAGCTTGATCGGCGTGCCTGCGGCCTTGCATGCCGTTTCGTAGGCAATCCCTGCGTTGGTGAGCAGGGTGTAATAGTCAGCCATTCAGGCCCCCTGAGGATAAATAGTGGATGTTTCGACGGTGTACATGCCGGCAGCCATGAACGCCTCTCCCGAGGTTTCGAGCCCTTCGATGAACACCGGATAAACCGTGGTCAGCTCACCGCAGAACGTCGCGGCGCCGATGACGTGATTGCCGAAAGCGCTCAAGCCGACCGAGACCGTCAGCACATCGCGTTCGCTCTTGGCATCCGCCAGGCGTCGGTCGAGACGGGCGTCGATTTCTTCGCTGTAGGGCTGGTCGCTAAAAGCTCGTACGGAAAAGCTGTACGGCGCGCCGGGCGGTGTCTGTTCGTACCAGGCGCGGATCTCGGGTCTTAACTGCAAACCCTTGGCGGCGTTTTCCAACGACTTGCGGGTGCCAGCCTGGCGCGCGGTGGGCCAGGCCAGTTCGACGGTCAGGCGTTTTTCCGCTTCCGGCGCAGCGGTGCTCCATTCAGCAACACCGCGATCCGCTGCCAGATACGGCAGAAAGGCAGCCGGGGTTTCTGCGGGGTTCATCAGTTCCGGGAACGGCGGCGCGATGCGATCAAGCAAGGCGCCAAAGCCCAGATCCAGACCTCGTTCCAGTGCCGAACTGTTGGCCGGCAGCAGCGTTGGGCGCTGAGTCTTTTCACTCATAGCGTCAGCACCTCAACCTCGACCGCCGTGCAATACGGCGCTTGAAACGCCGTCGTCACGATCGGCGCCAGCGGTTCGAGAATCTGCAGTTGCACGGCACCGGCGCTGTGCAGCGTGTAGTCGATCCAGCTCGGATCGACCCGGCCTTCGAGTCGATGGCAACTGTCGGCGTAGGCCTGCAATTGTTGTTGCGCGGCGACTTTGGTCAGGCCCGAATCGGGGCCGGAATTGATCTTCGCGACAACGCGGATCCTGTAGCGCTGAATGTCGGCTGCCTTGACGGTAACCAGGTCGGTTTCCGGTCGTACATCCGGTCGTGCGAAGTGCTGACGAACGCCGTCAAGCAATGTCGCGGAAGGCGTGCCATCACCGTCACGGGACAGCACCGTGACCTGCACTTCGCCCGGTGCCGTGCGACGTCCGTTGCCATCCTTGACCTGCGCAGCGAGGCCGTCCGGGTTGAAGGTGTAAGTGACATTCACCACACCTGCCTCGGTGGATTCGACCCGCACCGTCGGACGCTCGCCGAGGGTGAAAACTTCGCGGCGATACTGCATCCGCGAACCTGCTGCCGGCGCATGGGGCGCCAGGTAATAACGCAAGCGAGCGTCGTCGTCACTTTCATAAATCGCCGGCACCGGCGGGAATGCCGCCGGATCGCCGGGATCGAGCAACTGCCGCTCAAGGCCCATGTCCGCCAGCCGCGCATCGAGATTGCTGCCCGTTGCCCACCACGCCAGCATCTGTTTGATGCGAGCGTTGTATTTGCGCTCGTGGGTTTGCAGCCGCACGCAGAAAGCCTCAAGCGCCAGGGTCAGCAGTTCACTCTCGTTTTCCAGGCTGGTCTTGAGTTTTGCGGCACTGTCCGGCGAGCGCACACCGACGTATTCAATGACGAAAGTCTTGAACTCGGCGAGCAAGTCTTCAAAGGCTTCAACGGTGATCAGCGCGGGTTCGGCCAATTGGTTCTGGCCGGGGATCAACATGCTCATGTCACGACCTCGAAGGTTTGTTGACGGTTTTTCCAGGTGCCGGCGAAGCGCAGCAGCAGACCCGCGCCCTGGCGGCTGGCGACGATCACTTGTGGCTGAAAATCATCGATACCGTTTTGCTTGTTGTAGAACGCTTGCGCGGCGTGGCTCTGGGCCAACAGCAGAACGTCGTCACCGAGGTTCTGCCCCAGCAGCGTGGGGATCAACGATCCGTACAACGGGCGTTTTTGCCGGGTGCCCAGCGGTGTGGTCAGGGCCCGGGTCGCGCGCTGCACAAATTGCAGCCAGTCGTCGACCGTGGCCCCGCTGTCTCTATCGATTCCGATCATGTGGAGGCTCTTGAATCATGGGCTGATGACACGGCCCTGGTGATCGACCAATGGACCGCTGAAGTGCACGCCCGAAGGGTCGATGGTCATGCCGACGGCACCCAGTTGCAGGGTGATCAGTTGTGGCGTCATCGCCAGTCGCGCCGGGCCGATGCTCAGTTCCAGCGACTCGCGAGAACCGCTGAAAGCCGTTGGGCCGTTTTGCCAGTGGAGGGTGTGCGTGGCATCGTCGTAGCCGCTTTCGCTGCCGTCGACATGAACCCGCCGCGTCAGCGTGGGGACAGTCGAAACGGGTGGAAAGCGATCACTGTTCAGGCCGAACAGGGCGACACTTTGTGCGCCACTTTCGCCGCTGCCGTAGTTGAACAGCAGACACTGCTCACCCACGGTCGGAATCCGCGACTCACTCTGTGCGCCGGCGCTGGGGTTGAAAAACTTGATCGCTGGCGTGAGCAAGCCACCGTGGGCGACCTGGCAGGTATTGCTCGCCGCATCGACTGTCTGGCAAATGCCGATGCGGCAGAAGCTTTCAGCGCGGCGGTGCAGGTCGTCGATTTCCGCTTCCATTTCGGCCAGGCGTTCGATGATCGGACCCAGTTGCATGCGCAATAACGCGTCGAACATCGGTCAGGCCTCCAGCGCGGTGTATTGGTCTGGATCGTCGATGTTGCTGACTTCCCAGGTGCGGGCGAATTTCGGTGTGCCCAGCGGGTCGTCGAGCAAGGTCGGGCCGAGGTAGAGGGTCTGGTTGAACGTCAGGGTCCAGGCCTTGAATTGCTGGTCGGCGCGAATGAGCATGGACGGCAAACCATCCATGTTCATCGGCAGATCGCATTGATCGCCCGGCAGGCTCCAGCGATTGTCGGTAATCAGATTCTTCAGTACAGCGATCAGATCGCAGGCGGCAAAGGCACTGGCCGATAGCGCCGGAACAACTTGCAGCGACAATGTCAGGACATGAGCGATACGCCCATCTGCGGCACGCTGTCCTGATGCATTTCGGTCGAAGTCGATCAACACCCAAGCCTGATCGCCCGGTGCAGTGAAATCATCGTGATTGCCGACATTGATGTTGAGCCCGGCAGTGTTGCGCAGCGTCGTCGCGATGGCTGTGAACAGTTGCGACGGCTGCTGGATCGGTGTGGGCATACATGACCTCCTTTTCAATCGTCCACGCGCAGCCCTGCCGCCCAAAGGGCGGCACGAATCACATTCGAGGTTAAGGCTGGTCGCGGGGTGGGACTTCGCAGACGCCGATGCGTTTGGCGGCCCAGCGTTCGTACAGACCGATGGCCACATCGGCCCCGGCCATTGCGGTGAGACAGCCGAAGGCGCCAGCGGCCCAAATCGACATGCCAGCGGCGTACAGCAGCATGATTGCCGACACGCCGCAGATCATGCAGGCGCCAGAGCGCAAGGCCAGACGCCGCATAAGCGGCCAGCCGCGGGCGCCCTCCTTGTCCGCACGCCACATTTCGCCGGAGACCCCGCCTACCACTGCGAGCAGGATGACCAGCCAGATCGGCATGTCCGCCAACGCTTGTTGCTCGTTTGTCATGTCACGCCTCCGGGAGTGTTGGATGAATGGTGTGTGTAGGGTTCAATCGTTTTCTCTTGAGGTAGGCATTCCAAAAAGCCCGGCGCAGGGCCGGGCTTTTCAGTAATGCGCTCTCGATAGAGGCCATGAAGGTGATGATCGAATCAGAACGGTGCCACCGGCCAGTTGACGGTGGACGGATAGCCGGATTGTTTCTTCATGTCGCTGAGACCCACGCAGTACTGTTTGTAGGCGAGCAACAGCGCTTGTTCTTCAGGGGTGGCAACATCCAGGTCGACCTTGTAATGCAGAGAATTCAACATCAGCCACTGGCCAGCAGCAGACAGAAGCTCCAGCGCTTCTTGCGCCACATCCTTTTCGAGCTCTTGATAGGTGGGTTCACTGAACTCCCAATCAACGAAGTTTGTCGTCGCCCCCTTCCATCCCACCTGGACTGCCGGGTTTGCTGTGATATCCACCCAAAAACCATTCGATAACTGTGCTTCTACTGGCATGGCCGTAGGCTTCTCTACAGCGTCGACAATCACCAGAACTTTGTTGAAGGCTTTGGAATAGTTGAATCGAACAAAAGCGTAGCGGTTCATTTGTTTCTCCTGTTTGCACTCATCGCGAGTACTGTCCTTGGGTTTTGCTTACTTGCCTCTCCGTCAAGGTTCTTCAACGGGATATCCATCAGGCAGGCATTCCAAAAAGCCCGGCAGTCCGCCGGGCTTTTCAGTAATGCGCTCCTTCGCCTTCCTTCAAATCCTGTGTTCAAGAAGGAAGCTGACTTTTCGGCGCTACTGGCGCGGTACGAGTCCGTTCAAATTGTTTTTCCGACCGCGGTCCCTGCCCGCCGGATAACTGCTTCTGGTGCTTTACGCTGCACACCCGGGTCAGTTGCCAACCCTCTGAACCGTTGAGGCCGGTTCATCGCTGCCTGTTCTTGTGGAACTAAAGAGCTTTCTTGCCAGCCGCTTTGTCGAGCGGCTTGGTGGCAAGAATATGCATGTATGCATATCCAGTCAATGCGTAGATGCATTTATTTATGCATGAAAAATGCGCAGATGCATGGAAGCCCCGCAACTCAAGGGTTTGGCGGTTTCATCAAGGCGAAAAAAAACCCGCCTGCGAGGCGGGTTTATCTGAGAAGGGTCGGGTTAGCGGGCGTACATGCCCCACCAGAAGACGTGACCGAGGATGACGATCTGCTCTTCCTGGATTTCCTGGAAGCTGTAGTCCTCGTCCGGATGCTCATCGCGATTGAAGCTGCGCAGACGAATGCCGGTAGGCAAGCGGTAAAGCTGCTTTACGCGTAACTGGCCGTTGTGATTGATCGCGTACAGGTCGCCATCAATGATGTCGCCGATGCCGCACTTGCCCGCATTCACGCCGACAGTGGCGCCATCACGCAACACCGGCAACATGCTGTTGCCGCGTACAGTCACGCATTTGGCCTGGTCGAACTGCACACCATTATGGCGCAGGCTGCGCTTGCCGAAGCGCAGGCTAGAGCGCTCGCTCTCTTCGATGACGAATCTTCCTGATCCAGCAGCCAATTCAACCTCGCGAAGGAACGGCACCGATACTTCGTCATCATCGACAGGCGTATCGTCGTCCCACAGCATTATGTCCTTGAGTTCCGCGTGTACGTCATCACGCGCGGCACCGGCCGACGGCGCGACATCCGCGCGCCCGCGCAATTGATCGGTGCTCACGGCGAAGTATTCGGCGATCTTCGAGATGTGTTTATCCGAGGGATCGACGATCTTCCCGCTGAGAATCCGCGAGAGAGTTGATTGAGGCACGCCGGTGCGACGGTGGAGCTCCGTGGGGGAGATCCCGTGCTGGTCGAGCAGTGCTCTTAAGACGGAGGCTACGTTGCGTTTTTGCATAACGCGCATAGTGCTTGAAGTTATTCGTTAAGACAAATGCTGATTTGCATAATTAACGCATAAATATGAATTCAGCTGCAAAATGATATCGCCGAGCCATCATTCTGCATTGAATAACGGCCCGGCTCCAACGTGTGGTCAGCCTTTGACGCGACGCGCGGCAGCATTGGCTTTTTTAAGCCGATCAGTTCTGGCCTTTCTGTCGTAATCGTCCTTGGCGCCCATGATTCCACCGGCAGCATGCACCCAGTCGGTGGCGGTACAACCAGAGATCAGCACAGCAGAAGTAAAGACTGAAGCAAAGATAAGGATGTTTTTCATATTCGATTTTCCGGTGTCGCTGATGAGCGCGTTGAATTGCAGAGTTGAAAAAGAACACCTGCTGCGGTTTGTTGGCCGTGGTTGCCCCTTTACTCATCCATGAGCTTTTGCAGTTTTGTCTGAGCTCGTTCGAGCCTCGCTTCCTGTTTCTTGATGACTTTCACATCGCCATACTGACGCGCGGCCTTCAGATAGTTCTGTCTGCGCCGTACTTCGGCTTCGGCCTTTTCGATAGCGCTCGAACGGTCATCCTGTGCAGAAGGCTCGCGACAGTAACGCTCCACATTGGCAAGCGCCTGTTCCAGACCGGACTTGCGATAAACATTGTCCGCCTTATCAGCACGTTCAATTTGGAATACAAGTTCGGCGCGACGCTGCGCACAATTTTCTCGCGCGCCGGCCCAAGAACTATCGATGATCAAAACACCACCAACTAACAGAGATAGATTCCAGAGCAGAGTCGATCTCATGAGACAACCCCCAGATAACTTTTTTCTCCAGCGCGGCCACGGAAGTTGCTCACCCGAGACCATGCATTACGACAACCTAACGTTTCTTGTAAGCCAGAAAGTGCTGCGACCATCATGTCGCGACAGCGAGCTCCGCACGTTGGATAGTGTTCGACCATCCACGCTACTGGTACGTAAACATGATCGAAACACAGCAGAACAGGAGTGCGATCAAACAATGTGGAAATACTCACATCCTTTTCTTTTCCAGCAATAACCGCCGGCACAAACACAACACCTTCCCGGCTTATTGCAATCGATCGCTTCCAGGCGGGAGACTTGATCCCATGAGAACTGCGCACGCAAAACCAGAGCATTTATAACGTTCCTCAACAGCCTAAACATCATCATGTTATTCAAGGCAACTAAACAGCCGCACTGCGCTGACTCTCCGTTAGTCGCAGGAGCTGTTGGCTTGACTCGAATCACATTAACAACGCGGGGGGCGTCGAGGCCTTACTGACGTCTTACTCAGTCTTACTTAGTCGCCCAGAGGCCTTGCACCCTGGGGTTTTGCGCTAGCGAGGAACGTGGCATACGCCATTGATCAGATTATTGATATTGTAGTAATACTCGGCATCGGAGAAGTAATTGAACGTCACCATACCGCCTTGAAAACCTCTTTCCATAAACGGAAGTTCATCGCCTGCGGTGTCCGCGTCAAACTTTACAATCGAACGCGTCTTGAACAGAAACCTGGAAGTATCCAGATGAGTTAAAGCAATCTCGAACTTGCGATCATAGGTGTAAACTTTGCCTTCAGGGGTTTTGACGACGTAGTACACATAAAGAGCGCCTTCCCTTGGATCGATCGTCATATCACCGACACCATGCCAACGAACTTTATGATCATGAGTATGGACAAAATCGATGGATGCGAAACAGGGGGCGCGTGGAATATCGCGACTGATCAAATAAAAATGCTTGATAACCAGAGCACCGAAGATACAGACGGACGAGACGCCAAACAGTGCTACTATTTTTTTCCAACGAGTTGATAGTTTACGCATATAGCCTCCCCCTTACTTTCCGGCTTGACGCACTTTACCAGCAATTGGGAGAGCGGCTTTCGCACATAATAATTGATATCGGTAAGTATAATCGGCGGCTCAAACTCGCTGAGCGCTTTGACAATATCCTCTTTGGACATTCTTTCACTTTCTTCTACATACAACTTCGCTTCGCCTTCTTGCCAGATGAGTTTCCACTCCTCCAGATCGGCAGGTTTTTTTAAACACCAGATAGGCGTAAAAGACCGGAAGAGCAATCGCCGGCACTACCGTTGCAGGCAGAAGGAAACGCCAGTAACGCTTTGCAGACGTCTTCACTGTAGGAGCGTCGCTGATTGCCGCCGCATCGCTTACGACCGCAAGTGGGGGTTCAGGGGGTTGAATCTCCGGGCTGAGCAAGCGGATTTCACATAACAGCACCACGCCACGGCGAGGCAAGGTCTTGAGACTGTCCCGAGGTAACCCGACATCAGCGAAATGCGCGCGGAGCATGTGCAGGGTCTTGTAATAACTGCTGTCGGAAATCACCAGCCCGCGCTCCCCCCAGACTCGGGAGATAAGCTGCTCCTTATCGGTCACGCCGGCTATGAGGGCCAGCAGCAGGTCACCTTCATTGCTGCCTAGCAAGGCTGACTGCCCCGACCGGCTGAGGGTCATTTTTTCCGCATCGTAGTAACAACCGCTCGCTGATGCTCCTGAGCCGATGCCCTCTGACTGTTCCAAGCTGACTCCTCGACTGGCCTTCACCCACGCATTCTGATCATTCGATAGCTTTTCGGCACTATAGGACACAATGCCAACCCAAGCGGCGGTGCGTTGCTGCATCCACCTCAAAAAAACTTCATACTCGGCTCCACTGAATCAACTCACGGGCCGCATCGCTGGCAAACACTCGCCATTTCGTAGATGCAAACGACCCCGTTTTTGCCTTGTCACTTTTTCCGGTAAAGCTAAACCCCTGATGAATAAAGCTATTTCAGACCTGTCCTCCCACACCCCGATGATGCAGCAGTACTGGCGCCTGAAGAATCAGCATCCAGATCAGCTGATGTTCTACCGCATGGGCGACTTCTACGAGATCTTCTACGAAGACGCGAAGAAGGCAGCCAAGTTGCTGGACATCACTCTGACCGCGCGCGGACAGTCGGCGGGGCAGGCGATTCCGATGTGTGGGATTCCTTACCACGCGGCGGAAGGCTATCTGGCGAAGCTGGTGAAGCTTGGCGAGTCCGTGGTGATTTGTGAGCAGGTCGGCGATCCGGCCACCAGCAAAGGCCCGGTTGAGCGTCAGGTCGTACGGATCCTCACGCCGGGTACGGTCAGTGATGAAGCGCTGCTTGATGAACGCCGCGACAACCTGATTGCAGCCCTGCTGGGTGACGAACGTCTGTTCGGCCTTGCCGTGCTGGACATCACCAGCGGCAGTTTCAGCGTGTCGGAAATCAAAGGCTGGGAAAACCTGCTGGCGGAACTGGAGCGGATCAACCCGGTGGAGCTGCTGATACCAGATGACTGGCCAAGAGACCTGCCAGCGGAAAAACGCCGTGGCGTCAGTCGTCGTGCGCCGTGGGATTTCGAGCGTGATTCAGCACTGAAAAGCCTTTGCCAGCAGTTCTCCACCCAAGACCTGAAGGGTTTTGGCTGCGAGAACCTGACCCTGGCAATCGGCGCGGCCGGTTGCCTGTTGGCCTACGCCAAGGAAACCCAGCGCACCGCCCTGCCCCACCTGCGCAGCCTGCGCCACGAACGCCTGGATGACACCGTGGTGCTGGACGGTGCAAGCCGTCGCAACCTCGAACTCGACACCAACCTGGCCGGTGGTCGCGATAACACCCTGCAATCGGTGGTTGATCGCTGCCAGACCGCCATGGGCAGTCGCCTGCTGACCCGCTGGCTGAATCGTCCGTTGCGCGATCTGACCGTACTGCTGGCGCGCCAGACCTCGATCACGTGCCTGCTCGATCGCTATCGTTTCGAAAAGCTGCAACCACAGCTCAAGGAAATCGGCGACATCGAGCGAATTCTCGCGCGGATCGGCCTGCGCAACGCACGTCCTCGTGACCTTGCTCGCTTGCGCGACGCCCTCGGTGCCCT
Source organism: Pseudomonas sp. B21-041 (assembly GCF_024748675.1). Classification (NCBI taxonomy): domain Bacteria; kingdom Pseudomonadati; phylum Pseudomonadota; class Gammaproteobacteria; order Pseudomonadales; family Pseudomonadaceae; genus Pseudomonas; species Pseudomonas sp. B21-041. The sequence continues at coordinate 1,338,246 of NZ_CP087175.1, read as the reverse complement.
GCCTGAACTGCAAGTGGCGATGACTGACCTGGAAGCACCGCACCTGCAAAGTCTGGCGACCATCACCAGCACCTACCCGGAACTGGCGGCACTGCTGGAAAAGGCCATCATCGACAATCCGCCGGCGGTGATCCGTGACGGCGGCGTGCTGAAAACCGGTTACGACAGCGAACTCGACGAGCTGCAATCACTGAGCGAAAACGCCGGCCAGTTCCTCATCGATCTCGAAGCCCGCGAGAAAGCTCGCACCGGTCTTAGCCACCTGAAAGTCGGTTACAACCGCATTCACGGCTACTTCATCGAATTGCCGAGCAAGCAGGCCGAGTCGGCACCGGCGGACTATATCCGTCGGCAAACCCTGAAAGGCGCCGAGCGCTTCATCACGCCGGAACTGAAAGAGTTCGAAGACAAAGCCCTCTCTGCCAAGAGCCGTGCCTTGGCGCGCGAGAAGATGCTTTACGAAGCCCTGCTGGAAGACCTGATCAGCCAGTTGCCACCGCTGCAGGACACCGCCGGCGCGCTGGCCGAACTGGACGTGTTGAGCAACCTCGCCGAGCGTGCGCTGAATCTTGACCTGAACTGCCCGCGCTTCGTCAGCGAGCCGTGCATGCGCATCTCCCAGGGTCGTCACCCGGTGGTCGAGCAAGTGCTGACCACGCCGTTCGTGGCCAACGACCTGAGCCTGGATGACAACACCCGTATGCTGGTGATCACCGGCCCGAACATGGGTGGTAAATCCACCTACATGCGCCAAACCGCATTGATCGTGTTGCTCGCTCACATTGGCAGCTTCGTGCCCGCAGCCAGTTGCGAACTGTCGCTGGTCGACCGCATCTTCACTCGAATCGGTTCCAGCGATGACCTGGCCGGTGGCCGTTCGACCTTCATGGTCGAGATGAGCGAAACCGCCAACATCCTGCACAACGCCACCGAGCGCAGTCTGGTGCTGATGGACGAAGTCGGGCGCGGCACCAGCACCTTCGACGGTCTGTCGCTGGCATGGGCGGCGGCCGAGCGTCTGGCGCATCTGCGCGCGTATACGCTGTTTGCCACCCACTACTTCGAACTGACCGTGTTGCCGGAAGCCGAGCCGTTGGTGGCCAACGTCCACCTCAATGCGACCGAGCATAACGAACGCATCGTCTTCCTGCACCACGTGCTGCCGGGACCTGCCAGCCAGAGCTACGGTCTGGCGGTGGCGCAACTGGCCGGTGTGCCAAGCGAAGTGATCGTGCGTGCCCGTGAGCATTTGAGCCGACTGGAAGAAACCGCTTTGCCGCATGAAGCGCCGAAACCTGCCGCCAAGGGCAAACCGGCGACGCCACAGCAAAGCGACATGTTCGCCAGCCTGCCGCACCCGGTGCTCGATGAGCTGGCTAAACTGGATCTGGATGACCTGAGCCCGCGTCGTGCGCTCGAAATGCTCTATGCACTGAAGAACCGGATATAAGCACTGAAGAAGCGGATATAACGCAAACGGCTTCAAGCTGTTAGAATCTCGCGCGGTTTGGGATGCTGCTGGCTAATAGCCTGGCCAGCAGGTATCGCTCCCGAACCTGGCGACCCCAACCGTGAAGGGGCAACGCTGCCGCCGCCTGAGGAGAAAATTAGAAATGACCTTCGTCGTCACCGACAACTGCATCAAGTGCAAGTACACCGACTGCGTAGAAGTGTGTCCGGTGGACTGCTTTTACGAAGGCCCGAACTTCCTGGTGATTCACCCGGATGAGTGCATCGACTGCGCCCTGTGCGAACCGGAATGCCCGGCCGTAGCCATTTTCTCCGAGGACGAAGTTCCGGAAGAGATGCAGGAATTCATTCAACTCAACGTTGAGCTGGCTGAAATCTGGCCGAACATCACCGAGAAGAAAGAATCGCTGCCGGATGCCGAAGAGTGGGATGGCGTCAAAGGCAAGATCAAAGACCTCGAACGCTGATCTGTCGCGCGTTCAATAAAAGGCCCCTTGCGGGCCTTTTTGCTTTTTGCGGGTTCTACTATTCTGCAGGCGAAAAAAGGGGCGGTATGACCCGCCCACATTTTTTCCCTATTCCCTGTATTCCTTTTCATCGTCCTGATGAATCGCGTCCTGCGATGTCCGTTCCCCTCTTCCTTGAAGGGCGTGTCTGTCCGTCGACACAACCCAGATACTAAAGAGTTCCCTGCCGAGAGCAATCGGCCGTAGGAGCGAAAGAGCGCTGTAATAAGCACTTCACATTAAAAAATATATATAAAATTCAATAAGTTAGAATTAGCCATTTAGAGCAATCGACGTCTGCTCCCGCGTAAAGATAGTGAACACTTACGAAAGAGTAAGCCAAGGCTTACACCGCGAGACTACAAACGATGGAAATGCCAACCATACGTCCGGCAATGCGCAGGGTGGTGCTGGATTGCCAGCAAATTCAGGTCAACAAAAAACCCCGAACCAGTCGGGGCTTCTTGCGGGCACGCGTGGAAGGCGCTTACTGGAACAGCGACTCGCTCGACAGGCCATTCTTCTCGAGGATTTCACGAAGGCGCTTGAGACCTTCTACCTGGATCTGCCGCACCCGTTCCCGGGTCAGGCCGATCTCCAGGCCTACATCTTCCAGCGTGCTGCTCTCATGGCCGCGCAGGCCGAAGCGGCGTACGACCACCTCGCGCTGCTTGTCGGTCAACTCCGACAGCCATTGATCGATGCTCTGCGACAGGTCGTCATCCTGCAGCAATTCACAAGGATCGGTCGGACGATCGTCGGTAAGGGTGTCCAGCAGGGTTTTATCCGAATCCGGACCCAGCGAGACGTCGACCGAAGAAACCCGCTCGTTCAGGCCAAGCATGCGCTTGACCTCGCCCACCGGTTTTTCCAGCAGGTTGGCAATTTCTTCGGGTGAAGGTTCGTGGTCGAGCTTCTGCGTCAGCTCCCGTGCAGCCCGCAGGTACACGTTGAGCTCCTTGACCACATGGATCGGCAACCGGATGGTCCGGGTCTGATTCATGATCGCGCGCTCGATGGTCTGACGAATCCACCAGGTCGCGTAGGTCGAGAAGCGGAAGCCGCGCTCGGGATCGAACTTTTCCACCGCCCGGATCAATCCGAGGTTGCCCTCTTCGATCAGATCCAGCAGCGACAGCCCCCGATTGACGTAACGCCGGGCGATTTTGACCACCAGCCGCAGGTTACTTTCAATCATGCGCTTGCGTCCGGCCGGATCGCCACTTTGCGACAGTCGCGCAAAATGAACTTCTTCTTCCGGAGAGAGCAGTGGGGAAAAGCCGATTTCGTTGAGATACAACTGCGTGGCATCAAGTGCACGCGTGTAGTCGATGTACTTATGTTGTTTAAGTGAAGCGGAGTGTTTGGATTTGGAACGAACGGAAGGTGGAGCAGCCCCTTCATCATTCGACATCGAAGATTCCGAATCGATGCCGGTCTCCATAAGGAGAACCTCATCGTCGATGTCAAACTCCGGCACTTCTTTACTGAGAGCCATTGTTATAGTCCTTTGGTGAGTTCGACCCCAAGCTCAAGCGACGCCTTTATCCTTGGCAGCGCTGGAGCCTGTCCCCTCTACGCGACGGAACAGGCTGGCTTACAAATCAACGTCTTGGCAGGAACTGCAGCGGATCTACAGGTTTACCTTGGCGGCGAATCTCAAAATGCAGTTTCACCCGGTCTGTACCCGTTGACCCCATTTCGGCAATTGTCTGTCCGACCTTGACCTGCTGTCCCTCCCGAACCAACAGCCTGCGGTTATGTCCGTAGGCACTGACGTAGGTTTCGCTGTGTTTGATGATGACTAATTCGCCGTAGCCCCTTAAGCCACTCCCGGCGTATACCACCGTCCCATCAGACGCAGCTAAAACAGGCTGTCCCAAATCTCCGGCGATATCAATTCCTTTATTCAAACTACCGTTTGAAGAGAATTTTCCAATCAGAATGCCATTAGATGGCCATCCCCAGCCGGTCGGGGCTGGGCCTGCCGGAGGCAACGGCGCGGGCGCTTGCTTGTTGGCGACGGACGGTACAGCCCCCGTAGAACCGGTGGTTGTAGTGGTCGTGGTGCCATTTGCCTGGCGCCGGATTACCGTGGTTTTACTCGACGAAGAAGGTGAAGAACTGCTATTGCTCACCACCGCCGTCGGCGTTGAACCGGTGCGGCCGTCAAAGCGAATTGTCTGACCCGGATGGATCGTATACGGCGTAGGAATATTGTTCCGGGCAGCGAGGGCTTTGTAGTCCCAGCCGTAGCGAAATGCGATCGAAAACATCGTATCGCCCGGACGGACTACGTATTGTCCGGTCGTCACCGTAGGACGCTGGGCCACCGCGTTGTTGCGATCGACCACCCGCACATTGCTCGATTTGGTGCTGGAGCAACCGACCAGCAAGGTGCTCAAGACGAGGCCAGTCACCAGGCGCTGAAAGCTCGTGTTACCCATACGCTGCGCAATGACTGTGAGACTCACCCGCCGCTCCCTTTGTGGTGGCTGAAAAATGTGGAATGCCGGATTTCGGCATGAGGTGTCGCAAGTATAACGGGCCGGATCGGCTTTACCTTTAATGAAGCGAAATCGCTTCACGCACACGTTTGCCAGCTGACAATCTGCTGCGTTTAAACCATCGTCGCCGAAGTAAGACACAAGCGAACGAAAGGAATTCAGCGCACGCAAACAAATGCTCAGGCCAGTGGCCCATTGAGCAACGGCACAAAACGGACAGCCCCGAGAACATGCCGGGAAAAGCCGTTTTCCTCACGCACGATCAGCAACAATTGCTGCACTTCCCCGGAGCCCACCGGAATCACCATGCGTCCGCCCGGAGCTAGTTGGTCAAGCAAGGCTTGCGGTACATCCGTGGCCACGGCGGTGACGATAATACCGTTATAAGGTGCCAGCGCCGGCCACCCTTCCCAACCATCGCCCCAGCGGAACACCACGTTGCGCAGGTTAAGTTCAACCAAACGTTCCTTGGCGCGATCCTGCAGTACCTTGATGCGCTCAACCGAGAACACCCGCTCAACCAGTTGTGACAACACCGCCGTCTGGTAACCGGAACCGGTGCCGATCTCCAGCACCTTATCCAGTGGGCCCGCCTCCAGCAGCAGCTCGCTCATGCGCGCCACCATATAAGGCTGGGAAATCGTCTGGTTATTGCCGATCGGCAGCGCCGTGTCTTCATAAGCACGGTGTGCCAGCGCTTCATCGACGAACAGATGACGCGGCGTACGCCGGATCACTTCCAGCACCTTGGCGTTGGACACGCCCTCTTCGTACAGGCGCTGGATCAGCCGCTCGCGGGTACGCTGAGAGGTCATGCCGATCCCGCTGCGCAGCCTGTCTTCATGTTCACGGGCCATCAGCGCAGTCCCTCCAGCCAGCCGTCGAGGCTTCTGAACGCATCGTTAAAGGTGCGATCGAGCTGCAACGGCGTGATGGAAACATAGCCCTGCATCACTGCGTGAAAATCAGTGCCCGGGCCGCCATCTTCGGCATCACCGGCCGCGGCAATCCAGTAACCGGCCTTGCCCCGTGGATCGACCACTTTCATCGGCGCCGCTGCACGGGCGCGATGGCCGAGGCGGGTCAATTGAATACCGCGAATATGGTCGATCGGCAGATTGGGAATGTTCACGTTGAGCACCGTGCGCGGTGGCAGATCAAGCCCGGCATGGGCCTCGACCAGTTTGCGCGCAAAGTAGGCCGCCGTCGGCAGATTATCCACCTGCCGCGAGACCAGCGAAAAAGCGAACGACGGACGCTCGAGAAAACGTCCCTCAAGGGCGGCCGCCACTGTCCCGGAATACAGCACGTCATCGCCAAGATTGGCGCCGAGGTTGATCCCGGAAACCACCATGTCCGCCTCGCGCTCCAGCAAGCCGTTGAGGCCCAGGTGCACGCAGTCGGTCGGGGTGCCGTTGAGGCTGATAAAGCCGTTGGCCAGGTATTGCGGGTGCAGCGGACGGTCGAGCGTCAGCGAACTGCTGGCGCCGCTTTTGTCCTGCTCCGGGGCGATAACCACGCACTCGGTGTAATCCGCCAGCGCAGCATAAAGCGCGGCGAGACCGGGTGCGGTTACCCCATCGTCGTTAGAAATCAGAATACGCATGGGCTGTCCGTCTGCCCCACCGGCACCAGATCAACAAGCTCGCGCACCAATACGGTGGCGAAGCATCCGGCCGGGAGGACGAATTCCAGTTGCAGAATGTCAGGCTGGGGATAATGCCACGTCAACCCGGCAATGGGCAGCCGCAGGATGCGACGTTCGTGGCTCATGCCGGCATGAATCAACCAATCGCGCAGCTCTGCTTCATCGGCGGCGATCCCCTGCTCCAATTCATGGACAACGCCTGCGGTCGGCGAGTCACCTTCGCCCCACTGAGGACCGGTCGGGTGCAGATCGAGAATCGCCAGACGCGGGTCGCTGCATTCAGCTTCTCCGGCCGGGAAAAAACTGCGGCTGTCGGTGAACGCGAGCAGGTCGCCGACCTGGGCTTTTTGCCAGGTGCCATCGGCCACTCGTGCGGCGAGCACCTTGTTGAAGAGAAAACTGCGCGCGGTCGAGAGCAGGCGCGAACGAACATTGCGTTGCTCCGGCAACGCCTTGCGCGCCGCCCACGAACGCGCATCAACAACATTGCCGCCGTCGTGGCCGAAACGCTGGGCGCCGAAATAATTGGGGATGCCTTGTTGGGCTATCAGCTGCAGACGCTGCTCAATCGCTGCTTTGTCGCCATCGAACTGAGTCAAACGCAAGGTGAAACCGTTGGCCGAATGCGCACCGCGTTGCAGTTTGCGTTTGTGGCGAGTGGTCTTGAGAATCTTCAGCGTGTCGTTTTCCGCCGCCGACAGATCCGGATCGGCCTTGCCCGGCAATTGCACGCTGAACCACTGGCGAGTCAGCGCCTGACGATCCTTGAGACCGGCATAGCTGACGGTGCGCAACGGCACGCCGGCAGCCTTGGCGATACGCCGCGCGGCTTCTTCAGTGTTCAGGCCGCGTTTTTCGACCCAGATCCACAGATGTTCGCCATCGCCGCTGAACGGAATATCGAGGACTTCATCGACCTGAAAGTCTTCAGCGATGGCTTTCAGTACCGCCGTGCCGAGGGGTTCACCATAGGCACGCGGGCCGAGCAATTGCAGTTCATTCATGCGCGCAGCAACAAGGCAACGGAGTGCACGGCGATGCCTTCTTCGCGACCGACAAAGCCGAGCTTTTCGGTGGTGGTAGCTTTCACGTTCACTTGATCCAACTCAACTTGAAGATCCGCCGCGATCAGCGCGCGCATCGATTCGATATGCGGCGCCATTTTTGGCGCCTGGGCAACGACGGTGTTGTCGACGTTGCCGACTTTCCAGCCTTTGGCATGGATCAGCGCGACCACATGACGCAGTAGCACACGGCTGTCGGCGCCCTTGAATTGCGGATCAGTGTCCGGGAAGTGTTTGCCGATATCACCCAGCGCCGCGGCGCCGAGCAAGGCATCGCTCAAGGCGTGCAGCAGGACATCACCGTCGGAATGAGCGAGCAGCCCGAAGCTGTGTGCAATGCGCACGCCGCCCAGAGTAATGAAATCGCCTTCAGCGAAACGGTGCACATCATAGCCGTGGCCAATACGCATAAAAAAACGCCCCGATTTTTGTCAGGGCGTGATTCTACCTGCATTAGTCCCGAAGGGCTTGTGCGTGATGCTGCAAGTGGTCGTCTATGAAGCTTGAGATGAAGAAATAGCTGTGGTCGTAGCCCGGTTGCAAGCGCAATGTCAGCGGATGACCCGCTTGTTTTGCCGCTTGTTGCAAAGCTTCGGGTTTGAGCTGGGTGACGAGGAAGTCATCGCGATCCCCTTGATCGACCAGCAGCGGCAGTTTTTCATCCGCCTCGGCAATCAGTGCGCAGGCATCCCACTCTTTCCATTTGGAACGGTCTTCGCCCAGGTAGCGCGAAAAGGCTTTCTGACCCCAAGGGCAATCCATCGGATTGTTGATTGGCGAAAACGCAGACACCGATTGATAGCGTCCCGGGTTACGCAGCGCGCAGACCAGCGCACCGTGACCGCCCATGGAGTGACCGCTGATGCTGCGTTTGTCCGAGGCGGGGAAATGCGCTTCGACCAGTGCAGGCAACTCATGCACGACATAGTCATGCATCCGATAGTGGCGCGACCAAGGTTCCTGCGTGGCATTCAGATAGAAACCGGCACCGAGGCCGAAATCCCACGCGCCATCCGGATCACCCGGCACATCCGGCCCACGAGGGCTGGTGTCCGGCGCAACGATGATCAGACCCAGTTCGGCAGCCATGCGCATCGCGCCGGCCTTTTGCATGAAATTCTCGTCGGTGCAGGTCAGGCCTGACAGCCAGTACACCACCGGCAACTTGCCGCCCTGTTCCGCCTGCGGCGGCAGGTATACGGCGAACACCATGTCGCAACCGAGCACGTCGGAGCGATGGCGATAGCGCTTGTGCCAACCGCCAAAACTCTTCTGACAGGAGATGTTTTCCAGACTCATTGGGATTCTCCCAGCTGCAAGCGGCAAGCTTCGAGCTTCAAGAAAAGGCAAAAGCGGCCTGACTTGCAGCTTGAAGCTCGTAACTTGGGGCTGCTTTTAGAAATGAATGACGGTACGGATGCTCTTGCCTTCGTGCATCAGGTCGAACGCCTTGTTGATGTCTTCCAGGCCCATGGTGTGGGTGATGAACGTATCCAGCGGGATCTCACCGCTCTGAGCCATGTCGACATAGCTTGGCAATTCGGTACGACCGCGCACGCCACCGAATGCCGAACCGCGCCAGACGCGACCAGTCACCAGTTGGAATGGACGGGTAGCGATTTCCTGGCCGGCACCGGCCACACCGATGATCACCGACTCGCCCCAACCTTTGTGGCAGCACTCAAGGGCGGCGCGCATCAATTGCACGTTGCCGATGCACTCGAAGGAGAAGTCGACGCCGCCATCGGTCATGTCGACGATCACTTCCTGGATCGGACGATCGAAATCTTTCGGGTTTACGCAGTCGGTAGCGCCGAGTTGTTTGGCGATCTCGAACTTGGCCGGGTTGATGTCGATGGCGATGATTCGCGCAGCCTTGGCTTTCACCGCGCCAATGACTGCGGACAAACCAATGCCGCCCAGACCGAAGATGGCCACGGTGTCACCGGGTTTGACCTTGGCAGTGTTGAGCACCGCACCGATACCGGTGGTGACGCCGCAGCCCAGCAGGCAAACCTTTTCCAGCGGCGCATCTTTGGAGATCCTGGCCACGGAGATTTCCGGTAACACGGTGTATTCCGAGAATGTCGAAGTACCCATGTAGTGGAAAATGGTTTCGCCCTTGTAGGAAAAACGCGAAGTGCCGTCCGGCATCAAACCCTTGCCCTGAGTCGCGCGAATCGCCTGACACAGGTTGGTCTTGCCCGACTTGCAGAATTTGCACTGGCCGCATTCCGGGGTGTACAGCGGAATGACGTGATCGCCCACCGCAACCGAGGTCACGCCTTCGCCGATCGCTTCGACGATGGCGCCGCCTTCGTGGCCGAGGATCGACGGGAAGATACCTTCCGGGTCTGCACCGGACAGGGTGTAGGCATCCGTGTGGCAAACCCCGGAAGCCACCACGCGCAGCAACACTTCACCAGCCTTGGGCATGGCGACATCGACTTCTACGATTTCCAGCGGCTTCTTGGCCTCGAAGGCAACGGCGGCGCGCGACTTGATCATGTTGACTCTCCAGTGAATCGAATAATAAAAAACCAGACAAGGAGTGTAATACACAGCCTTACGATGAATAATCAGGACAAAAGCAAAACATTATTGCCACACAGGGATAATCCCGATGTCCGAAAATCGCTGGGAAGGCATCGACGAGTTCGTTGCCGTTGCCGAATGCAGCCAGTTCACCGCCGCCGCCGAACGCCTTGGGGTTTCGTCCTCGCACATCAGCCGACAAATCGTACGGCTGGAAGAAAGACTTCAGACGCGACTTCTCTATCGCAGCACACGCCGGGTGACACTGACTGAGGCCGGGCAGACCTTCCTGCAACATTGCCAACGCTTGCAGGACGGTCGCGAGGAAGCATTGCGCGCCGTCGGCGATCTGACCAGCGAACCGAAGGGCATGCTGCGCATGACCTGCGCAGTAGCCTACGGCGAGCGTTTTATCGTGCCGCTGGTGACGCGGTTCATGGGGCTTTATCCACAACTGCGCATCGATATCGAACTGAGCAATCGCCAGCTCGATCTGGTACATGAAGGCCTTGATCTGGCGATTCGCCTGGGCCGCTTGCAGGACTCGCGGTTGGTCGCGACACGCCTGGCGCCACGGCGAATGTATCTGTGTGCGTCACCGTCCTACGTCGAGCGGTACGGTCGCCCACATAGCCTGTCGGAATTGAGTCGGCACAATTGCCTGATTGGCAGCTCGGACATCTGGCAGCTTGAGCAAAACGGACGGGAGTTTTCCCAGCGCGTGCAGGGCAACTGGCGCTGCAACAGCGGGCAAGCGGTGCTGGATGCGGCGTTGCAGGGGGTTGGGCTGTGTCAGTTGCCGGATTATTACGTGCTGGAGCATTTGCACAGCGGCGCGCTAATTTCGTTGCTGGAGGCGCATCAGCCACCAAATACGGCGGTGTGGGCGCTGTATCCGCAACAGCGGCATCTGTCGCCGAAGGTGCGCAAGTTGGTGGACTTTCTCAAGGAAGGATTGGCTGAGCGGCCGGAGTATCAGGAATGAGTGTTGCGTTGGCTGTAAATGCGCTATCGCGAGCAGGCTCACTCCTACAGGGGAACGCATTTCAAAATGTAGGAGTGAGCCTGCTCGCGATGGCGATTCAACAGGCACCACAAAAATTCAGCGGCGATTCGCCCAACGCTGACGCAACCACTCCAGATCTTCCGGCCGGGTCACCTTGAGGTTATCCGCCCGCCCTTCGATCAGACGAGGCTTAAGCCCCGCCCACTCCATCGCCGAAGCTTCATCAGTGATCACAGCATCCGCCACCAGACTGTCCGCCAACGCCCGATGCAACGCGCCGAGGCGAAACATCTGCGGCGTATACGCCTGCCAGATCACGCTGCGATCCACGGTCTCCAGCACACGACCGTGCTTGTCGACTCGCTTCAAGGTGTCGCGCGCCGGAACGGCGAGCAGGCCGCCGACCGGATCGTCCGCCAGTTCATCCAGTAACTTGTCGAGATCTTCGCGACTCAGATTCGGTCGTGCCGCATCGTGCACCAGCACCCAATCCTCATCATCGGCACCCTGCGCATGCAAATGTAGCAAAGCATTGAGCACCGAGCCGGAACGCTCGGCGCCGCCCTCGACGCGCTGAATACGCGAATCGCCAGCGCACGCCAGGTTCGGCCAATAAGGATCATCAACAGCAAGACTGACCACCAGGCCCTTAAGGCTTGGGTGATCGAGGAAACAGCCGAGGCTGTGTTCGAGAATTGTGCGTCCGCCCAGTTGCAGGTATTGCTTGGGACGGTCCGCGGCCATTCGGGCACCGATGCCCGCAGCAGGAATCACGGCCCAGAAGGCCGGCAGGGAATTGATCATTGGGCCAACTGGTAAAGGGTTTCGCCGTCCTTGACCATGCCCAGTTCGTGACGAGCCCGCTCTTCAACGGTCTCCATGCCCTTTTTCAACTCGCTGACTTCAGCGTCCATCACGCGATTGCGCTCCAGCAAACCTTCGTTCTCGGCGTGTTGATCAGCTATCTGCTGATTCAGCTCGGCGACTTGCGCCAGACTGCCATTGCCCACCCACAGGCGGTACTGCAAACCGGCCAGTAGCAAGAGCAAAACGAGAAACAACCAGTAAGGACTGCGCATCGAATATCAGGTATCCAGTGAAAAAAGACAGCCACGCCAAAACTTTGAAGCATCTGATAGCACGAAGCCTGGAAGACCCAGGCTTGTGCTGTTAAGGCATCAGATTAGTGGCAAATCCATCGCTGTCACGACTTTTTCGACACAATCCGGTGTCCTTCCATCGATTTGTACTTAGCCGCGGAACTCGCTGCGACCGTTGTACTTGGCCTTGCCATTCAACTGCTCTTCGATACGCAGCAGTTGGTTGTACTTGGAAACGCGGTCGGAACGGCACAGGGAACCGGTCTTGATCTGGCCAGCCGAGGTGCCCACAGCCAGGTCGGCAATGGTCGAATCTTCGGTTTCGCCCGAACGGTGCGAGATCACTGCGGTGTAACCGGCAGCCTTGGCCATCTGGATGGCTTCCAGGGTTTCGGTCAGGGTGCCGATCTGGTTGAACTTGATCAGGATCGAGTTGGCGATCTTTTTATCGATGCCTTCTTTCAGGATCTTGGTGTTGGTTACGAACAGGTCGTCGCCCACCAGCTGAGTCTTCTCGCCGATCTTGTCGGTGAGGATCTTCCAGCCAGCCCAGTCGGACTCGTCCAGACCGTCTTCGATCGAGATGATCGGATAACGTTCGGTCAGGCCTTTGAGGTAATCGGCGAAACCTTCAGCGGTGAACACCTGGCCTTCGCCGGACAGGTTGTACTTGCCGTCTTCGTAGAATTCGCTAGCCGCGCAGTCCAGCGCCAGGGTCACGTCGGTGCCCAGCTTGTAACCGGCGTTGGCCACAGCTTCCGAGATCACTTTCAGCGCGTCTTCGTTGGACGCCAGGTTCGGTGCGAAACCGCCTTCGTCGCCAACGGCAGTGCTCAGGCCACGGGCCTTCAGCACAGCTTTCAAGTGATGGAAAATCTCGGTGCCCATGCGCAGACCTTCCGAGAACGACTTGGCGCCAACCGGCTGCACCATGAATTCCTGGATGTCGACGTTGTTATCGGCGTGCTCGCCACCGTTGATGATGTTCATCATCGGTACTGGCATCGAGTAAACACCCGGAGTGCCGTTGAGGTTGGCGATGTGTGCGTACAGCGGCAGGTCCTGATCCTGTGCAGCAGCCTTGGCCGCAGCCAGGGACACGGCGAGGATGGCGTTGGCGCCCAGGGTTGCCTTGTTTTCGGTACCGTCGAGCTTGATCATCGCGTGATCCAGGGCTTTCTGGTCACTTGGGTCGGTGCCCAGCAGCAGATCGCGGATCGGACCGTTGATGTTGGCTACCGCTTTGAGCACGCCCTTGCCCAGGTAACGGCTCTTGTCGCCATCACGCAGCTCGAGTGCTTCACGCGAGCCAGTGGATGCACCGGACGGCGCGCAAGCGCTGCCGATGATGCCGTTGTCGAGAAGCACGTCCGCTTCCACGGTGGGATTGCCACGGGAGTCGAGAACTTCACGACCTTTGATGTCGACGATTTTTGCCATTGTTGTAAACACTCCAAAGTTGACGAAAACGACGCAGCTAGAGGAAATCTTTTTACCGTCGGCAAGGGGTGTGCAGCGGGCAGGCTTGCAGACGATAACGCTCATGCCCGAGGGCATGAGCGACAAATCGTGCGGTACTTTACCGGAGAATTGAGTGTTACGCGGTTTCTACCGTCGGAAAACTCTTCACCAGTTCGTCCAAAGCCTTGAGCTGGGCCAGGAATGGCTCCAGTTTGTCCAGACGCAAGGCGCAAGGGCCGTCGCATTTGGCATTGTCCGGATCCGGGTGCGCTTCGAGGAACAGACCTGCCAACGACTGGCTCATGCCTGCCTTGGCCAGATCCAGAACCTGGGCACGGCGACCGCCAGCGGAGTCGGCACGACCGCCAGGCATTTGCAGCGCGTGGGTCACGTCGAAGAATACCGGGTACTCGAACTGCTTCATGATGCCGAAGCCGAGCATGTCGACCACGAGGTTGTTGTAGCCGAAGCTCGAACCACGCTCGCAGAGGATCAATTGATCGTTACCCGCTTCCACGCACTTGTTCAGGATGTGTTTCATTTCCTGAGGCGCGAGGAACTGGGCTTTCTTGATGTTGATCACTGCATTGGTCTTGGCCATCGCGACGACCAGATCGGTCTGGCGCGACAGGAAGGCCGGCAGTTGAATGATGTCGCAGACCTCAGCGACGACCGCGGCCTGATCAGGCTCGTGGACGTCGGTGATGATCGGCACGCCAAAGGCTTGTTTGATGTCCTGGAAGATGCGCATGCCCTCTTCCAGGCCAGGACCACGATAAGAGGCCACAGAAGAACGGTTAGCCTTGTCGAAACTGGCCTTGAACACGTAAGGGATACCGAGTTTTTCGGTGACCTTTACGTACTCTTCGCAAACCTGCATGGCCATGTCACGGCTTTCCAGCACGTTCATGCCGCCGAACAGCACCATGGGTTTGTCGTTGGCAATTTCAATGTCGCCGACGCGGATGATCTTCTGTGCCATCGGGGTTACGCCTTTTTCTGGTGTTGAGCCAACGCTGCTTTGACAAAACCGCTGAACAGCGGATGGCCATCACGTGGTGTCGAGGTGAACTCAGGGTGGAACTGGCAAGCAACGAACCATGGGTGATCGGCCGCTTCAACCACTTCAACCAGCGCCGCATCAGCGGAGCGACCGGAAATTTTCAGGCCAGCCTCGATCAGCTGTGGCAGCAGGTTGTTGTTCACTTCGTAACGGTGACGGTGACGCTCGACGATCACGTCCTTGCCGTAGCAGTCGTGGACCTTGGAACCGGCTTCAAGCAGGCAGTCCTGAGCGCCAAGGCGCATGGTGCCGCCCAGGTCGGACGATTCGGTACGTACTTCAACGGCACCGGTCGCGTCTTCCCACTCGGTGATCAGACCGACCACCGGATGGCCGCTGGCGCGATCGAACTCGGTGGAGTTGGCGTCTTTCCAGCCCATCACGTTACGGGCGAACTCGATGACCGCCACTTGCATACCGAGGCAGATACCCAGATATGGAACCTTGTTTTCGCGAGCGTACTGAACGGCAGTAATCTTGCCTTCCACGCCACGCAGACCGAAGCCGCCCGGTACGAGGATCGCGTCGACACCTTCGAGCAGCGCAGTGCCCTGGTTTTCGATATCTTCGGAATCGATGTAACGCAGGTTGACCTTGGTGCGGTTGCTGATGCCGGCGTGACTCATCGCTTCGATCAACGACTTGTAAGCGTCCAGCAGCTCCATATACTTGCCGACCATGGCGATGGTCACTTCGTGTTCCGGATTCAGCTTGGCGTCAACCACCGCGTCCCACTCGGACAGATCCGCGCTGCCGCATTGCAGGCCGAAACGCTCAACGACGAAATCGTCCAGACCCTGCGAGTGCAGGATGCCCGGGATCTTGTAGATGGTGTCGGCGTCTTCCAGTGCGATCACCGCACGCTCTTCAACGTTGGTGAACTGAGCGATCTTGCGACGCGACGAGATGTCGATCGGGTGATCGGAACGGCACACCAGCACGTCTGGCTGCAGGCCGATCGAACGCAGTTCTTTTACCGAGTGCTGGGTTGGTTTGGTCTTGGTTTCGCCAGCGGTGGCGATGTACGGCACCAGTGTCAGGTGCATCAGCATCGCGCGCTTGGCGCCGACTTCGAAACGCAGTTGACGGATGGCTTCGAGGAACGGTTGCGACTCGATGTCACCGACGGTGCCACCGATTTCAACCATCGCCACGTCAGCGTCACCGGCACCCTTGATGATGCGGCGCTTGATTTCGTCGGTGATGTGCGGGATCACCTGGATGGTTGCACCCAGGTAGTCACCACGGCGCTCTTTGCGCAGCACGTGCTCGTAGACACGACCGGTGGTGAAGTTGTTGTTCTGGGTCATGGTCGTGCGGATGAACCGCTCGTAGTGCCCCAGGTCCAGGTCGGTCTCGGCGCCGTCGTGGGTGACGAACACTTCACCGTGCTGGAACGGGCTCATGGTGCCCGGATCGACGTTGATGTACGGATCCAGCTTCAGCATGGTGACCTTAAGTCCCCGCGCCTCCAGGATGGCTGCCAATGAAGCCGATGCAATGCCTTTCCCCAATGAAGAAACAACACCGCCCGTGACGAATATGTAGCGCGTCATGAAAAACCCTAGAAGTCTGCGTTAAAGCGGTACGAGCCGCCGGGGAAAGCGAAGGAAGGCCGAAGCCCCCGATCACCTGCATTAATCACAGTGCACCTTTCAAAAAAACCGCCGCGTTGGGACAGACCGGCAGGTGAAACACCGGTACGTTGCTCGCTACACATTTTTTGGAATCGCCCAGCAAAGACTGCTTGGTAATCGGCAACTCCTGCAATTCAGGCGAATCCACAGAAGTTGTATCAAGAAGGGAGCGTAGTCTACCGGAATGCTCCTTTCAGCTCAAACCTTGATCTTCGTCTGTTGGCAGCCAATGCAATTTCCAGCCGTCCTGTGCATGACCATCAAGTCCCGGCAGGTTCGCCACCGCGAGCAATTCATCGCCGCGAAACAGCAGCGGCAATCTGCCACGCATGAAGCCCGGGACCGCGCGCTCATTGAGCAGGCGCTTGAGGTCACGGTGGCCGCGATCCGCCAGTTGCATGACTTCACCGCCCTGACGATAGGCAATGCGCAAAGGCCCGACGGGAGTCTGCCCGCTGAACGTGACATGTCCGTTATCGGCCAAGCGTAGCGCTGACGCCGGACTCTGCCACTCGACGCCGATCATCGGCGTGCGTAGCCAGTTGCCACTCAGCCACCACAGACGCCCGGCGCTGCGATGAAGCTCGCCATCGGCCAGACGCCATACTGGTGAAGCATCGTGAGCGGCGTCGCACAGATTTTTCCAACCCGACCAGTGGTCGGTATCTGGCAGTTGCGTGAAGGGTTCGAGCCAATGGCTGATCGCGTTTCGTTGCCGGGCAGCAGACAGTGCGGCGAGCGGCGCCAGTTCCAGCGACGGTAAAACCAGCCATTCATAATCATGAGCAGTCGCGGCTTGCGCCAGATCGATCTGCGCCAACTCATCGAGCAGCCCCTGAGCTTCACGCAGATGCGCGGCGCTGCGGGCCATGTTCGCCTGCGCTTGCGGCCAGCGCTCGCTCAGCACCGGCATGACCTGATGGCGCAGGTAATTGCGCGAGAACTGTCGATCCTGATTTGACGGATCTTCGATCCAGCTTAACGAGTGAGCCTGCGCGTAACGTTCCAGCTCGGCTCGAGTGACATCCAGCAACGGGCGAATCAACATGCCCTGCCCCACTGGCCTTTGCTGCGGCATTCCCGACAATCCGCGCACTCCCGCACCACGCAGCAGCCGGAACAGCAGTGTTTCCGCCTGATCATCACGGTGCTGACCAGTGATTAACGCCTCATTAGCTTGGGTCAGCGCACTGAACACGGCGTAACGCGCATCCCGCGCCGCCCGCTCCAGACTCGCGCCTGGTTGCACCGTCACCTGCTCGATCAGCAACGGCACTCCCAGCGCATCACACACGGACTGGCAATGTTGCGGCCACGCATCAGCCGCAGCCTGAAGGCCGTGATGGATATGGATAGCGCTTAGCGCGGGGATGGATTCGGTTTTTGCCAGATCGGCAAGCAGGTGCAGCAGGACGGTGGAATCGAGACCACCGGAAAACGCGATACGCCAATGAGCGGCATTGCGCCAAGGCTCAAGGTTGTGCAAAAGCCGTGAAGGCAAATCAATCATGGACTGCCCCATATTTAACTCTTTGCCCCAAAACAAATGTAGGAGTGAGCCTGCTCGCGATAGCGGTGTGACAGCCAACACATTGGTTGAATGTTACGCCCTCATCGCGAGCAGGCTCACTCCTACAGGGGTATTGCGCTCGACTTAGAGACCGTAGCTCATCAGTCGATCATAACGGCGCTTCAGCAACGCTTCGTTATCGAACTTCTTCAGCATCGCCAGTTGCGAGCTCAGCTCGGCACGGATCGATGCAGCCGCAGCCGCCGGATCACGGTGCGCGCCGCCCAGAGGCTCGCCAATCACCTTGTCGACAATGCCCAGGCCTTTCAGACGCTCGGCGGTGATGCCCATTGCTTCAGCAGCATCCGGCGCTTTTTCGGCGGTTTTCCACAGAATCGAAGCGCAACCTTCCGGCGAGATTACCGCGTAGGTCGAGTACTGCAGCATGTTTAGCTGGTCGCAGACGCCAATGGCCAGTGCACCACCGGAACCACCCTCACCGATAACGGTGGCGATGATCGGGGTCTTCAGGCGCGACATCACGCGCAGGTTCCAGGCGATCGCTTCGCTCTGGTTACGCTCTTCAGCGTCGATGCCAGGATAGGCACCCGGGGTGTCGATGAAGGTCAGGATCGGCATTTTGAAACGCTCGGCCATCTCCATCAGACGGCAAGCCTTGCGGTAGCCTTCCGGACGCGGCATGCCGAAGTTACGGCGCACCTTCTCACGGACTTCACGACCCTTCTGGTGACCGATGATCATCACCGGCTGGTCTTCCAGACGGGCGATACCGCCAACGATGGCCGCGTCGTCAGAGAAGTGACGGTCACCGTGCAGTTCGTCGAACTCGGTGAAGATATGCTCGATGTAGTCGAGGGTGTACGGGCGTTTCGGGTGACGCGCCAGGCGTGCGATCTGCCAGCTGGTCAGCTTGCCGAAGATGTCTTCGGTCAGCGTTTTGCTCTTGTCCTGCAGGCGGGAGATCTCATCGCCGATATTCAGCGAATTGTCATTACCGACCAAGCGCAACTCTTCGATCTTGGCTTGCAGGTCGGCGATCGGCTGTTCGAAATCTAGAAAATTCGGGTTCATAGGCGTCCGTCTTGGGTCGTGTCCCAAATGAGCTTGGGCCGGCCGGTTGTCTATTCGCGCCCTACCTTAAGGGAGAGGCGCGCTGAGGTCGAGATTAAAAATTCAGGTTGCGGGCAAGCGCCATGATGGCACTTGCCGGTCAACGGTATTGGAGGAAGACGTTGTCTCGCCCGAACTGGTCACGCAGGGCTTGAATCAACGCATCCGCCGGATCGATCCGCCAGGTCTCGCCGAACTGCAGCAAGGTCTTCGCATCCGGGCTCGTGTACTCCATGGTGATCGGGCACGCGCCGCGATGACGCTTGAGCAAATCCCCCAACCAGCGTAGCTGATCGCCTTTCAGATCCTGGGTTTGCAGCTTCAGGCGCAGGCTTTCGGCCAGATTGGTGCGCGCGTCTTCCATGCTCATCACACGTTTGACCCGCAGGCGCAGGCCACCGGAGAAGTCATCGTTGCTGACTTCGCCTTCGACCACCACCATCGCGTCGGTCTGCAACAACGACTGCGCAGAATGGAACGCATCGGCAAACAGCGACGCCTCAATCCGCCCCGAACGGTCGTCGAGGGTGATGAAACCCATCTTGTCGCCCTTCTTGTTCTTCATCACCCGCAGGGCAATGATCATCCCCGCCACGGTTTGCGTATCGCGCGCCGGCTTCAGGTCGATGATGCGCTGACGGGCGAAACGGCGGATCTCGCCTTCGTATTCGTCGATCGGGTGACCGGTCAGGTACAGGCCCAAGGTGTCTTTCTCACCTTTGAGGCGCTCCTTGAGAGTCAACTCCTTGGCCTTGCGGTGCGACGCATACACGTCGGCGTCTTCCTCGACAAACAGCCCGCCAAACAGGTCGGCGTGACCAGAGTCGTGGGTACGCGCGGTCTGCTCGGCCGCCTTGATCGCCTCTTCCATCGCTGCCAGCAGCACGGCGCGGTTGCGGTCGATGTTGGCCTGATAAGCCTTCTGTTCGTCATGGAAGTACGGCCCCAGACGATCCAGCGCACCGCTGCGGATCAAGCCGTCGAGGGTACGTTTGTTGATGCGCTTGAGGTCGACCCGCGCGCAGAAATCGAACAGATCCTTGAACGGACCTTCCTGACGCGCCTCGGTGATCGCCTCAACCGGGCCTTCACCAACACCTTTGATCGCGCCCAGGCCGTAAACGATGCGGCCGTCGTCGTTCACCGTGAACTTGAACTCCGAAGTGTTCACGTCCGGCGCGTCGAGGCGCAGCTTCATCGTGCGCACTTCCTCGATCAAGGTCACGACCTTGTCGGTGTTGTGCATGTCCGCAGAAAGTACCGCTGCCATGAACGGCGCCGGGTAGTGAGCTTTCAGCCACGCAGTCTGGTACGAGACCAGGCCGTAGGCGGCGGAGTGGGATTTGTTGAAGCCGTAACCGGCGAATTTTTCTACCAGGTCGAAAATGTTACCGGCAAGGTCGGCGTCGATGTTGTTGGTCGCGCAACCTTCAATGAAACCGCCGCGCTGCTTGGCCATTTCTTCGGGTTTTTTCTTACCCATCGCCCGACGGAGCATGTCCGCACCGCCAAGGGTGTAACCGGCCATGACCTGAGCAATCTGCATCACCTGTTCCTGATACAGGATGATGCCGTAAGTCGGTGCCAGAACCGGTTTCAAACCTTCGTACTGGTAATCCGAGTGCGGATACGCCAGTTCGGCGCGGCCGTGCTTACGGTTGATGAAGTCGTCCACCATGCCGGACTGCAGCGGGCCCGGACGGAACAGGGCCACCAGTGCGATCAAGTCTTCCAGGCAGTCGGGCTTGAGCTTTTTGATCAGCTCTTTCATGCCGCGCGATTCAAGCTGGAACACCGCGGTGGTTTCAGCTTTCTGCAACAGCGAGTACGTCGGTTTGTCGTCCAGCGGGATAAACGCGATATCCAGCGGCGGCTCGTTGACCTTGGCGCGATCACGGTTAATGGTTTTCAGCGCCCAGTCGATGATCGTCAGGGTCCGCAGACCGAGGAAGTCGAACTTCACCAGACCGGCCGCTTCAACGTCGTCCTTGTCGAACTGGGTCACCAGACCGTCACCGGCCTCATCGCAATAGATTGGCGAGAAGTCAGTCAGTTTGGTCGGCGCAATAACCACACCACCGGCGTGTTTACCAACGTTACGCACAACGCCTTCGAGCTTGCGCGCCATTTCCCAGATTTCCGCAGCTTCTTCATCAACCTTGATGAAGTCACGGAGGATTTCTTCCTGCTCGTAGGCTTTCTCCAGGGTCATGCCGACTTCGAACGGAATCATCTTCGACAGACGATCCGCCAGGCCGTAGGACTTGCCCTGCACCCGCGCTACGTCACGCACCACCGCTTTTGCGGCCATGGAACCGAAAGTGATGATCTGGCTTACCGCGTTGCGGCCGTACTTCTCGGCCACGTAGTCGATCACCCGGTCGCGACCGTCCATGCAGAAGTCGACGTCGAAGTCGGGCATGGATACCCGTTCCGGGTTAAGGAAACGTTCGAACAGCAGGTCGTATTCCAGCGGATCGAGGTCGGTGATCTTCTGTACATAAGCCACCAACGAACCGGCACCCGACCCACGGCCCGGACCTACCGGCACGCCGTTGTTCTTGGCCCACTGGATAAAGTCCATAACGATGAGGAAGTAACCGGGGAAACCCATCTGGATAATGATATCCAGCTCAAAATTCAGTCGGTCGACGTAGACCTGACGCTTGGCTTCGTAGTCTTCGGTGGTGTCCTTGGGCAGCAGCACCGACAAGCGTTCCTCCAGACCGTCGAAGGAGACTTTGCGGAAATACTCGTCGATGGTCATGCCATCGGGAATCGGGAAGTTGGGCAGGAAGTGAGTGCCCAGTTTCACTTCAATGTTGCAGCGCTTGGCGATCTCGACGGTGTTTTCAATCGCGTCGGGAATATCGCTGAACAGCTCGATCATTTCCTCGGCGCTTTTCAGGTATTGCTGATCGCTGTAATTCTTCGAGCGCCGTGGATCGTCGAGGGCACGGCCCTCACCGATGCACACGCGGGTTTCGTGGGCGGCGAAGTCTTCCTGCTTGATGAAACGCACATCGTTGGTCGCCACCAGCGGCGCGCCGAGCTTGTCGGCGAGGGCGACGGCACCGTGCAATTGTTCTTCATCGTTGGGACGGTTGGTGCGCTGGATTTCCAGATAGAAACGATCAGGGAATACCGCCATCCATTCGCGCGCCAAGGCTTCGGCTTCGGCCGGGTTGCCGCCGATCATGGCCATGCCGATCTCGCCTTCTTTGGCGGCGGACAGCATGATCAGGCCTTCGTTGGCTTCGGCGACCCACTCACGCTCGACGATGATCATGCCGTTGCGCTGGCCTTCGATGAAGCCGCGCGAGATCAACTCGGTGAGGTTGCGATAGCCCTTGGCGTTCATCACCAACAGGCTGAGCCGGCTCAGCGGTGCGTCCGGGTCTTTGTTCGACAGCCACAGGTCGGCGCCGCAGATCGGCTTGATGCCCGCGCCCATGGTGTTTTTGTAGAATTTGACCAGGGAACACATGTTGTTCTGGTCGGTGACCGCGACCGCCGGCATGTTCATGGCGGTCAGCGCCTTGACCAGCGGCTTGATCCGCACCAGCCCGTCGACCAGGGAGTATTCAGTGTGCAGGCGTAGATGAACGAATGAAGCCGGCATAGTGATCCTGTCCAGTTACATAGAGACAACAAGGCCCGGATTGTACCGGGCCTCGAACAAAACATCAGCCTGGCGACTAAACCTGCGTCAGACCTTCCAGCGCTTCGTAAGCCAGACGCACCGGGGCGAACGAGCGCCGGTGAATCGGCGTCGGGCCAAGGCGCACCAACGCTTCCAGATGAACGGGCGTCGGATAGCCTTTATGGCCACCGATGCCGTAACCCGGGTAGATCAATTCGAAGGCGGCCATTTCGCGGTCGCGGCTGACCTTGGCCAGAATCGATGCGGCAGCGATGGCTGGAACCTTGCCGTCGCCCTGCACGACCGCTTCGGCGCGCATCGGCAGTTGCGGGCAGCGGTTGCCGTCGATCATCGCCAGTTTCGGCTGGATGTGCAGCCCGGCAACCGCGCGCTGCATGGCCAGCATGGTCGCGTGCAAAATATTCAGCTCGTCGATTTCTTCGACTTCGGCGCGGGCGATGCACCAGCTCAGGGACTTCTCGATGATTTCGTCGTAGAGCTTTTCGCGCTTGGCTTCGGTGAGCTTCTTCGAGTCGTTAAGCCCGAGGATCGGCCGGTTCGGATCGAGGATCACCGCCGCCGTCACCACCGCGCCGCACAATGGGCCACGACCGACTTCATCGACGCCGGCAACCAGCTCTTCGACTTCGGCGACCAGGGTGAAATCCAGGCCCATCTGTATGCTTGTCTTGCTCATCGATTCTGACCGATCAGGTTAAGGACGGCGTCCGCCGCCTGATTGGAAGCGTCCAGGCGCAGCGTGCGATGGATCTCGTCGAAACCGCGGGTCTGCTCTTCGCCGCCCTCGATCAATGGCGACAGCGTCTGCGCCAGTGCTTCGACCGTCGCATCATCCTGCAACAATTCCGGGACCAGCAGACGTTGGGCCAGCAGGTTCGGCAAGGACACGTACGGGCTCTTGACCATGCGTTTCAGAATCCAGAACGTCAGCGGTGCCAGGCGGTACGCCACCACCATCGGCCGCTTGTACAACAGCGCTTCAAGGGTCGCGGTGCCGGAGGCGATCAACACGGCGTTGCACGCGGCCAGAGCCAGATGGGATTTGCCATCGAGCAGGGTCACCGGCAGATCGCGACCGGCAAGCAGCTCTTCAAGTTGCGCGCGGCGCTCCGGGTTGGCGCACGGGATGACAAAGCGCAAACCCGGGCGCAGCGCACGCAGGCGCTCAGCGGCATCGAGGAACAACGCCCCCAACCGGGACACTTCGCCGCCACGGCTGCCGGGCATCAACGCCACCAGCGGGCCGTCGGGCAAGCCCAGTTCGGCACGCGCCGCAGCGCGATCAGCTTCCAGCGGAATGGTATCGGCCAGGGTGTGACCGACGAACCGCACCGGCACGCCTTTCTCTTCGTAGAATTTTGCTTCGAACGGCAGCAAGGTCAGCATCAGATCGCAGCCTTCGCGGATCTTCAGCACGCGCTTCTGGCGCCACGCCCAAACCGACGGGCTGACGTAATGCACGGTTTTGATCCCGGCCTGACGCAGCTTAAGTTCGATATTGAGGTTGAAGTCCGGCGCGTCGATACCGATGAACACGTCCGGCTTCTTGGCGATCAACGTAGCGATCAGGTCTTTGCGGCGCTTGAGCAGTTCGCGCAAACGACCGAGGACTTCCACCAGGCCCATGACCGACAAGCGTTCCATGGGAAAGTAGGAAGTCAGGCCTTCAGCCTGCATCAACGGACCACCGACGCCGATGAACTCGACCGCCGGATGTTGAGCCTTGAGCGCGCGCATGAGGCCGGCGCCGAGAATGTCACCGGAAGCTTCACCCGCCACCAGCGCAATACGCAAATTGGCCATGATCAGCGAGTGATGCCGCGAGTCGACGACTGGATGGAGTCACGGAATATCGCAACTTCCGGGAACTGCGCAGCAGGCTCGGCCAGCTCGGCCAACGCCTGTTCGACCGTGAGGCCTTGGCGATAGACGGTTTTGTAAGCGCGACGCAGCGTGTGGATCGCGTCCTCGCTGAAACCACGACGGCGCATGCCCTCGAAGTTCATGCTGCGCGCTTCAGCCGGGTTGCCGAACACGGTGACGAACGCCGGAACGTCCTTGCCGATGGCAGTGCCCATGCCGGAAAAGCTGTGGGCGCCGATATGGCAATACTGGTGAACCAGAGTAAACCCGGAGAGGATCGCCCAGTCATCCACGTGCACATGGCCAGCCAACGCGGTGTTGTTGACCAGAATGCAGTGGTTGCCGATGACGCTGTCGTGACCGATGTGCGCATAGGCCATGATCAGATTGTGATCGCCCAACGTGGTTTCCGAACGGTCCTGCACGGTGCCGCGGTGAATCGTCACGCCTTCGCGGATGACGTTGTGGTCACCGATCACCAGACGGGTTTCTTCACCCTTGTACTTCAGATCAGGCGTGTCTTCGCCTACCGAAGAAAACTGGTAGATGCGATTGTGCTTGCCGATGCGGGTCGGGCCTTTGAGGATTACATGCGGCCCGATCACGGTACCCTCGCCGATTTCCACACCTGCGCCGATGATCGACCACGGGCCGACCTCGACGCCATCAGCCAGAACGGCTGACGGATCGATGATTGCGCGAGGGTCAATCAAACTCATAGCTTGCGTTCCGCGCAGATGATTTCAGCGGAGCAGACTGGTTTGCCGTCGACCGAAGCCTGGCATTCGAACTTCCAGATCTGACGCTTGCAGCTGATGAACTTGGCTTCAAGGATCAGTTGATCGCCCGGCAACACCGGCTGGCGGAAGCGCAGCTTGTCGGAACCGACGAAGTAATACAGGGTGCCGTCGGCAGGCTTCACATCAAGCATTTTGAAACCGAGGATCCCGGCAGCCTGAGCCATCGCTTCGATGATCAGCACGCCCGGCATGATTGGATGCGCCGGGAAGTGACCATTGAAGAACGGTTCATTGATGCTGACATTCTTGTAGGCGCGAATGCGCTTGCCTTCAGTGTCCAGTTCCACCACCCGGTCCACCAGCAGGAACGGGTAACGGTGAGGCAGGTATTCGCGAATCTCGTTGATGTCCATCATTTCGGGGGAAGCCTATGTAAAGATTGGGAGCGCGACTGACGCGCACTCCTCTAGCAAATCAAGGAGGCAGTCTAGAGGCTGTGCACACTTGATATGGAAATGGTATCAGCCATCAGATGAAGCATTGCCGTCAGGGGTCACTTCCCCTACGCGCTTTTCCAGCTGTTTCAAACGTCGCGCGATGTCATCGAGCTGACGGATGCGGGCCGCGCTTTTGCGCCATTCGGCCGCCGGTTGCATGGCTGTACCGGAAGAATAGGCACCCGGCTCGGTAATCGAGTGGGTCACCATGGTCATCCCGGTCAGGAAAACGTTGTCGCAAATATCAATGTGGCCGACCAGACCGACACCGCCGGCGAGCATGCAATGCTTGCCGATTTTAGTGCTGCCGGAGATCCCGACGCACGCCGCCATGGCGGTGTGATCACCGACCTGAACGTTGTGGGCGATCTGGATCTGGTTGTCGAGCTTCACGCCATTGCCAATCACGGTATCGGCCAGAGCGCCGCGGTCGATGGCGGTGTTCACGCCAATCTCGACATCGTCGCCGATAGTCACACCACCGATCTGAGCAATTTTCTGCCAGATGCCTTTTTCGTTGGCGAAGCCGAAGCCTTCACCCCCGAGCACAGCACCGGACTGAATCACCACACGCTTACCGACGCGCACGTCGTGATACAGCGTCACGCGCGGCGCGAGCCAGCCGCCTTCGCCGATTTCGCTGCGGGCACCGACGACACAATGCGCACCCAGCGTCACGTGCGCACCAACGCGTGCGCCGGCCTCGATCACTACGAAAGGACCGATGCTGGCGGTTGCATCAACCACCGCGTCCGCCGCAATGACCGCTGAAGGATGGATACCCGCAGTGGCTTTTGGCTTGGGATCGAACAGATGAGAGATACGCGCGTAAGCCAGGTAAGGATCAGGCACGACCAACGCATTACCGGCAAAACCTTCGGCATCAGCTTCTTTGAGCAGCAATGCAGCTGCCTGCGAGCCCGCCAGGTATTTGCGATATTGAGGGTTTGCCAGAAAGCTCAACTGAGCTGGGCCAGCCTCTTGCAAAGTGGCTAGCCCAGTAATTTGCTTCTCAGGGTCGCCACGCAGGGTGGCGCCGAGGAACTCGGCCAACTGGCCGAGTTTGATAGTCACGGTCATGGGTTACTTCAGCTGATTCATGCGCTCGATAACCTGGCGCGTGATGTCGTACTGAGGTTTGACATCAATCACTGCGCCACGCTCGAACACCAGGTCAAAACCACCTTTCTTGATGACTTCTTCCACTGCGCTATCCAGTTTCGGCTTCAGCTGCTTGAGCATTTCGCGGTCGGCAACAGCTTTGGCTTCGTTCAGCTCTTTGGACTGGAACTGGAAGTCACGGGCCTTTTGCTTGAATTCCAGCTCCAGACGCTCACGCTCACCTTGCTGCATTTTGTCGCCACCGGCCATCAGACGGTCCTGAATGCCTTTGGCGCTGCTTTCCAGCGTCTTCAGTTTGGTCAGTTGCGGACCGAACTTCTTCTCGGCATCCACGGCATATTTCTTCGCCGCGTCGGATTCCAGCAAGGCCATCTGATAGTTCAGAACGGCAATTTTCATGTCGGCAAATGCCGGGCCTGCCACCATCAAGGAGGCCAGGAGAACCAATTGAGTCAACTTACGCACGATGCACTCCTACAAAATCCATTGTCGTTATCTTGGGTCAGACGCTTAGAACGTCTGGCCGAGGGAGAATTGGAACACTTGAGTTTCAGCCTCATCCGGCTTCTTGATCGGCATGGCCAACGCGAAGCTCAGAGGACCCAGTGCGGTGACCCAGGTCACACCCACACCAACGGAACTGGCCATGTTGCTCAAGCTGATGTCGTTGCACTTGGTGTTCGACGTCGAGCCGTTCGCATTGGTAGTGTCCTTGCACTGCGAGTCAAATACGTTACCCACATCCCAGAAAACAGAAGTACGCAGGGAACGCTGATCTTTCACGAACGGCAGCGGGAACAGAACCTCGACACCACCCTGGATCAGGACGTTACCACCGAACGGCAGTGGATCCTGGTCCGGGTCAGCCAATGTACCCGGGTTGGTACCACGGCTCGGCGTACTGCGCGGGCCGAGGGTACTGTCCTTGAAGCCACGAACCGAGTTGAAACCACCAGCATAGTAGTTTTCATAGAATGGCAAGCCATCGGTTCCGCCGTATCCGTCGCCATAACCCAGCTCTGTGTGCAGACGCAGGGTGTAGTTCTCGCTGATCGGCTGGAACAGCTGACCGCGGTAATCAAGTTTGTAGAACGACAGGTCGCTGCCCGGCACTGTGGTTTCCAGGGTCAGACTCTGGGAACGACCACGGGTCGGCAGTACGCCTTTGTTCAGGGTGGACTCGGACCAGCCGGCCGAAGCCTTGAAGTTCAGGTACTTGTCGCCTTCCTTGTTCACGAAGTCGAAAATCTCGTCAACGGTATAGGTACCGGTCTTGATCTCGTCCTGCTGAACCGACAGACCAAACGTCAGACGCGAAGTCTCGCTGATCGGGTAGCCAACGTTTACGCCGGCGCCCAGGCTGTCTACCGCATAGCTCGCTACGTCGACGTCGAGGTCTTTGTAGTCAGTGGTGCGATAGAACGCGTTGTAACCCAGGCTCACGCCATCGGCGGTCCAGTACGGGTCAACGTAACCGAAGTTGTAGCGGCTCTGGTATTCGCTGCGAGTCAGGCCGATGCTGACGCGGTTACCGGTACCCAGGAAGTTGTTCTGAGTGATCGAACCACCGAGGATCAGACCGGCGCTCTGGGCGAAACCGACGCTGGCGGTAATCGAACCGGAAGCCTGTTCTTCAACGCTGTAGTTAACATCTACCTGGTCGTCGACACCCGGAACAGCCGGAGTTTCAACGTTCACTTCTTTAAAGAAGCCGAGACGCTCAAGACGGGTCTTGGACTGGTCGATCAGGTAAGTCGAAGCCCAGCCGCCTTCCATCTGACGCATTTCACGACGCAGCACTTCGTCTTCGGACTTGGTGTTGCCACGGAAGTTGATGCGGTTGACGTAGGCACGCTTGCCCGGATCAACAGCGAACAGGATATCGACAGTGTGATCTTCATCGTGCGGCTGAGGTACGCCGTTGACGTTGGCGAAGGTGTAACCCTCGTTACCCAGACGACGAGTGATCAGCTCGGACGTGGTGGTCATCAGCTTGCGCGAGAACACCTGACCCTTCTGCACCAGCAGCAGGGACTTGACCTGATCTTCAGGGACTTTCAGATCACCACTGAGCTTGACGTCACGAACGGTGTACTTCTCGCCTTCGGTGACGTTGACAGTGATGTAGACGTGTTTCTTGTCCGGAGTGATCGACACCTGAGTCGAAGCGATATCCATATTGATATAGCCACGATCCAGGTAGTAGGAACGCAGACGCTCCAGGTCACCGGACAGTTTTTCACGGGCGTACTTGTCATCGTTCTTGAAGAACGACAGCCAGTTGGTGGTCTTCAGTTCGAACAGGTCGGTCAGGTCTTCCTCAGGGAAAACCGTGTTGCCCACCACGTTGATGTGCTGAATCGCCGCAACGGTACCTTCGTTGATCTTCACTTTCAGGCCGACGCGGTTACGCGGTTGCGATACCACTTCGGTATCGACCGTAGCCGAGTAGCGACCTTGCGCGACGTACTGACGTTGCAGTTCGTTACGCACGCCTTCAAGGGTGGCGCGCTGGAAGATCTCGCCTTCGGCCAGACCGGATTGCTTGAGACCTTTCATCAGGTCTTCAGTCGAGATCGCCTTGTTGCCTTCGATTTCGATACTGGCGACCGACGGACGCTCGACGACCGTGATTACCAGAACGTTGCCTTCGCGGCCCAGCTGGATATCTTGAAAGAAACCGGTTTTGAACAACGCACGAGTGGATTCCACCAGGCGACGATCATCCGCCTGCTCACCGACGTTCAACGGCAAGGCACCAAAGACGCTACCCGCGGAGACCCGCTGGAGGCCATTGACGCGAATATCAGAGATAGTGAAGGACTCGGCGTGAACTTCGGCGATCATCAATACGGTGAGAACCGCAGTTAGCAGCAGACGTTTCATGAAGTCCTTTCTTATTCCAACTGGCAATAAACAAACTGCCGCAAAATGCGGCAGATTCGCAATTCAGCGAAGCGTTACAGTCGACCCAGATCGTTGACCAGAGCAAGCAACATCACCCCGACCACCAAACTGATACCGATCTGTATCCCCCAACCTTGCACCCGATCCGACAAGGGACGACCACGCGCCCACTCGATCAGATAAAACAACAAATGCCCCCCATCCAGTACAGGAATGGGCAGCAAATTCAGAACCCCCAGGCTAATACTCAGATAAGCAAGGAAATTCAGGAAATCAGCAACGCCCGACTGGGCAGAAGCGCCCGCCACTTTAGCAATGGTTATCGGTCCACTCAAGTTTTTTACCGAGAGCTCGCCGAACAGCATTTTCTTCAGTGAATCGAGCGTCAGAATGCTCATGGTCCAAGTGCGACGGGCGCCCTCGCCAATCGCGGCCAACGGCCCATAACTGACCTCGCGGATCATCTCCGGCGGCCAGTCGACAGCTTTCACACCCGCGCCCAGATATCCGCTTGGCGATTTGCTTTCACCGCGCGCTGCCAGAGTCACAGGGACGTCGATTTGAGCACTGTCACGCTCGATGCGCAGCATGATTTTGGTATCAGGACGCGTACGAACGGTATCGACCACTTGTTGCCAGTCATTCAGCGCCTGGCCGTCGAGTGCCAACAGGCGATCACCAGTCTTCAGGCCAGCGGCCTGGGCCGGACCTTTCGGATCAAGCTCGGCCAACACCGGCGGCAGAGCCGGGCGCCAAGGACGAATACCCAGAGAGCGAATCGGGTCCGGCTCATCAGCACCTTTGAGCCAGTTATCGAGCTTCAGCTCACGCGGCGTATCCGCAGTCGAACCCTGCTCACGCACCAGCAACTGCAGAGAACCGCTTTCACCAAGGCGCCGGACCAATTGCAGATTGACGGCAGCCCAACCGGTAGTCGGCTCACCATCTACAGCAACAATTTCCTGACCAGCGTTCAAACCGGCACTGGCGGCGATACTGCCGGACTCAACTGCACCAATGACCGGGCGAATCTGCTCGCTGCCGAGCATGGCCAATACCCAAAAGAACACCAACGCCAACAGGAAGTTGGCAATGGGCCCGGCGGCAACAATGGCGATACGTTGACGCACGGATTTGCGGTTGAACGACTGGTCAAGCTGATCGACTGGCACTTCGCCTTCGCGCTCATCGAGCATCTTGACGTAGCCACCCAACGGTATCGCCGCGATTACAAATTCGGTGCCTTGCTTGTCATGCCAGCGCAGCAACGGCATGCCGAAGCCTACGGAAAAGCGCAGAACCTTGACGCCACAGCGACGCGCGACCCAGAAGTGGCCGAATTCGTGAAAGGTGACCAGCACACCCAAGGCGATCAGGGTGCCGGCAATCATATAGAGCGCGCTCATCTACTTTCTCCGCAATCCTGTTCAGTGCCGCGTGTAGCCATTGTGTTGCAAGTTTTATCGAGCGTGACGCTTCAACCATTGCTCAGCCAGGACTCGCGCCTTGGCATCAGCCGTAAACACGGCCTCGAGATCTGCCAATGCAACAACCGGCTCGAGGTTCAAGACTTCCTCGATGATACTCGCGATTTCCAGGTAACGGACCCGTCCGTCGAGAAACGCCGCCACCGCCACTTCATTGGCCGCATTGAGCATCGCCGGAGCGCTGTCGCCAGCCTCGGCAGCTTGCCGCGCCAGACGCAGGCAAGGGAAGCGCTCTTCATCCGGCGCCTCGAAATCCAGACGCGCGACGGCGAACAGATCCAGCGGTGCTACACCGGAATCAATGCGCTCCGGCCAGGCTAGGGCATTGGCAATCGGCGTACGCATATCGGGATTGCCCAACTGCGCCAGTACCGAACCGTCGACATAATCGACCAGCGAGTGAATCACGCTCTGCGGGTGAATCACCACCTCGACCTGCGAAGGCTTTGCATCAAACAACCAACAAGCCTCGATCAGTTCAAGACCTTTATTCATCATGCTGGCCGAATCGACCGAAATCTTGCGCCCCATGGACCAGTTAGGGTGCGCACACGCCTGATCAGGTGAAACATGCGCCAATTCACTCATGGGCGTCTGTCGGAACGGACCACCAGAGGCCGTGAGTAAAATCCGACGGACACCGACCGAGCTCAATCCACGAGCAAAATCCTGTGGCATGCACTGGAAAATCGCGTTGTGTTCGCTGTCGATCGGCAGCAGTACTGAACCGCTCTTGCGCACCGCTTGCATGAACAAGGCGCCGGACATCACCAGCGCCTCTTTATTGGCCAGAAGAATCTTCTTGCCCGCTTCAACGGCCGCCAAGGTCGGACGCAGCCCTGCTGCACCAACGATTGCTGCCATCACCGCGTCGACTTCCGGAGCAGCAGCGACCTGACACAGGCCCTCCTCCCCTACTAATACGCGGGTCGGCAAACCGGCGGCACGCAAATCGTCCTGCAAACTGCGCGCGGCAGTTGCCTCGGGCACCACAGCGAATTGCGGCACGTGGCGCACGCACAAGGCGAAAAGCTCGCTCAAACGCGTGAAACCACTCAACGCGAAAACCTGATAACGCTCAGGATGACGAGCAATGACATCGAGTGTGCTCAGGCCGATCGAGCCCGTCGCACCCAAAACGGTAATCTGTTGTGGGCGACTCACGGTGCAGCCATCCACAGCAGCACGGCGAAGACCGGAATGGCCGCGGTCAGACTGTCGATACGATCAAGCACGCCGCCATGACCGGGCAGCAGATTACTGCTGTCCTTGATACCGGACTGACGCTTGAACATGCTTTCGGTCAGATCGCCAACCACGGAGATGAAGACGATCAGCGCAGCGCCAATCAAGCCTTTAAGCAACTCGGCGACGGTCCAGTCGCGGACAAACGCGACAATGGCGGTAATCAGCAGACTCAGCACCAGACCACCGTACACGCCTTCCCAGCTTTTACCCGGACTGACTTGCGGGGCGAGCTTGCGCTTGCCGAATTTGCGCCCGGAGAAGTAAGCACCAATATCGGCACCCCAGACCAACACCATCACCGCCATGATCAGCCAGTTACCTAGCGGGTACTGCTTGATCTGCACCAAACCCTGCCAGGCCGGCAACAGAATCAGCAAGCCAATGACCAGTTTGGTGGCAGCCGTGGACCAATGCTCGCTGGAACGCGGATACGTCAGCACAAGGTAAGTCGCCACCGCCCACCAGAGCACCGAAGCCCCCAGCACCCACGGTGCCAGGCCCGGCAGTACATACATGACGAACAACATCAATGCGACGACCGCAGCATACCCGACGCGGAACGATTGAGCGGTAAATCCCGCCAGACGCGCCCATTCCCAAGCCCCCAGACTCACGACCAGACCGATGAACAGGGCAAAACCCGAACCTTCGAGCAAGAAAAAACCGCACAAGGCGATCGGCAGCAGGATCAGCGCAGTGATGATTCGTTGTTTAAGCATTAAACCCGGGCTCCAGCTTCGACCTGTTCGCTCGTTTTACCGAAGCGACGCTGGCGCGAAGCGAAATCGGCCAGCGCATTACGCATGGCATCGTGTTTGAAGTCCGGCCAGAACAGGTCGGAGAAGTACAACTCGGCGTAAGCCAGTTGCCACAGCAAGAAGTTGCTGATGCGGTGTTCGCCACCGGTACGGATGCACAGGTCCGGCAATGGCAGATCGCCGGTCGCCAGACAGGTTTGCAGCAGATCCGGGGTGATGTCTTCCGGGCGCAGGTGCCCAGCCTGAACTTCACGCGCCAGACGCTGGGCAGCCTGTGCAATATCCCACTGACCGCCGTAATTGGCGGCGATTTGCAGGATGAAACGGTTGGCACCCGCCGTCATCGCTTCAGCTTCACGCATTGCTGCCTGAAGCTCCGGATGAAAGCGTGAACGATCGCCAATGATGCGCAGGCTAATGTTGTTGTCGTTGAGGCGCTTGGCCTCACGACGCAATGCCTTGAAGAACAGATCCATCAAGGCACTGACTTCATCGGCCGGGCGCTGCCAGTTTTCACTGGAAAACGCGAACAGGGTGAGCACCTCGACCTTGGCCTCGGCGCACACCTCGATGACGGCCCGCACAGCATCCACACCCGCTTTATGCCCGGCGACACCCGGCATAAAGCGTTTTTTCGCCCAGCGATTGTTGCCATCCATGATGATCGCGACATGGCGCGGCACCGCGGACGGCGCAGTCTGCTTGGTCTTGTCCATTAAAAGCTCGAACCTTATACGGCCATCAGATCCGCTTCTTTTTGCTTGGTAGCCGCGTCGATATCAGCTTCAGCCTTGTCGGTGATTTTCTGAATATCGGCAGCAGCACGACGTTCTTCGTCTTCGCTGATTTCTTTGTCCTTGACCAGTTTCTTCAGCTCACCCAAAGCGTCACGACGAATGTTGCGCACGGCAACACGCGCGTCTTCGGCAGCACTGCGCGCCTGCTTGGTGAAGCCCTTGCGGGTTTCTTCAGTCAGGGCAGGCATGGAGATCAGCAACAACTCGCCCAGGTTGGTCGGGTTGAGGTTCAGACCAGCGCTCTGGATTGCCTTGTCGACTGCGGCGAGCATGTTGCGCTCGAAGGCAACGACTTGCAGGGTGCGCGAGTCTTTTACAGTGATATTGGCCACTTGGGTGATGGAAGTGTCTGCGCCGTAGTACGGCACCATCACGCTACCCAGAATGCTTGGGTGAGCCTTGCCGGTACGAATCTGACCAAAGGCGTGGATCAGAGAGTCCAGGGATTTCTGCATGCGCTCTTGAGCGTCTTTTTTGATTTCGTTGATCATTGTTGACCTTCCTCGATCAGGGTGCCTTCAGCGCCGCCATGGACGATGTTCAGCAGGGCACCGGGCTTGTTCATGTTGAATACGCGCAGCGGCATTTTGTGGTCGCGGCACAGGCAAATAGCGGTCAGATCCATAACGCCCAGCTTGCGATCCAGTACTTCATCATAAGTCAGATGATCGAACTTCTCGGCATGCGGGTCTTTGAACGGGTCAGCGGTGTAGACGCCATCGACCTTGGTCGCCTTGAGCACGACATCGGCATCGATTTCGATTGCACGCAGGCAGGCTGCCGAATCCGTGGTGAAGAACGGGTTGCCGGTACCGGCAGCGAAGATCACGACGTCTTTGGAGTTCAGGTGGCGCATGGCTTTGCGGCGATCATAGTGATCGGTCACGCCCACCATGGAAATGGCCGACATCACGATGGCCGAGATATTGGCACGCTCCAGCGCGTCGCGCATGGCCAGGGCGTTCATCACAGTGGCCAGCATGCCCATGTGGTCACCTGTCACCCGATCCATACCGGCTTTGCTCAACGCTTCGCCACGGAACAGGTTGCCACCACCGATCACCAGACCGACCTGTACGCCGATGCCGACCAGTTGGCCGACTTCCAGCGCCATCCGATCCAGCACTTTTGGATCGATCCCGAACTCTTCCGAGCCCATCAGGGCCTCGCCGCTAAGCTTGAGTAGAATGCGTTTATAGCGAGCCTGATAACCACTGCCCTGCTGAGCCATTGCGAATCTCTCCTGCGGCGTATTTAAAAATTCTTTGCGAGCTGTTTACAGCTGGCGTTCACTCTAGCTTGGCGCTGCTTCAGCGCCATCGGAACATGGCTTTGTAAGTCAGTTCCAAGTGGAAACCAATTAAAAATTGGCAACCCCATCTGAAAAGAGGCTGCGCGCGTAAGCGGGCAGCCTCTTTCGGGCGACAGTTGAAAAACCGTCTTATTGCTTGGCGGCAGCCAGCTGGGCAGCAACTTCTTCAGCGAAGTTGTCGACCGGCTTCTCGATGCCTTCGCCTACTTTGTAGTAAGTGAAGGAAACGATTTCTGCGCCGCCTTTCTTGGCCAGCTCGCCAACCTTGATTTCAGGGTTCTTGACGAACGCCTGCTCAACCAGGCTTGCTTCTGCCAGGAACTTGCTGATACGGCCTTTGACCATGTTCTCAACAATGTTTTCTGGCTTGCCTTTGATCTTCTCTTCGTTCAGCTGCAGGAACACAGCTTTTTCACGCTCGATCGCTTCAGCCGAAACTTGCGAAGGCAGCAGGAACTCAGGGTTGCTAGCAGCGACGTGCATCGCGATGTCTTTGGCCAGCTCGACGTCACCGCCTTTCAGAGCCACAACAACACCGATCTTGTTGCCATGCAGGTACGAACCTACAACGTCACCTTCGATACGGGTCAGACGACGGATGTTGACGTTCTCGCCTACTTTGGCAACCAGCGCTTCACGAGCAGCTTCTTGCGAAGCGATCAGCGGAGCAGCGTCGGTCAGCTTGTCAGCGAAGGCTTTTTCAACGCTGGCAGCAACGAAGTTTTTGAAGTCGTCTTGCAGGGCCAGGAAGTCGGTCTGCGAGTTCACTTCCAGGATAACGGCAGCTTTACCGTCGTCCTTGATTGCGATTGCGCCTTCAGCGGCAACGTTGCCAGCCTTTTTCGCAGCCTTGATCGCGCCCGAAGCACGCATGTCATCAATGGCTTTTTCGATGTCGCCGTCAGCCTTTTCCAGGGCTTTCTTGCAGTCCATCATGCCTTCGCCGGTACGCTCGCGCAGTTCTTTAACCAACGCTGCAGTAATTGCTGCCATTTTCAAATTCCTCTTGGATAGGTTTTCAACCATTCCACCCGATCGAACGGGCGTTCAATTCTTCCCGAGCCCCACCTTGTAGCTGCTGCACGTTACAGGAGCTGTAGCTGCGCTGCCGACAAATGGTTTTCGAGGTGGCAAAAAGGGGGCCAAGCCCCCTTTTTGCTTACTGAGTTAACGCCAGGGCGCTAATTACTCAGCTGCAGCCTGAGTTTCTTCAGCTGCGAATTCTACAGTGCCGCCAGCAACATTGTTGCGACCACGGATCACTGCGTCAGCCATCGAACCCATGTACAGCTGGATAGCGCGGATTGCGTCATCGTTGCCTGGGATGATGTAGTCAACGCCTTCCGGGCTGCTGTTGGTGTCGACAACGCCGATTACCGGGATGCCCAGCTTGTTGGCTTCGGTGATCGCGATGCGCTCGTGGTCAACGTCGATCACGAACAGTGCGTCTGGCAGACCGCCCATGTCCTTGATGCCGCCCAGCGAACGATCCAGCTTTTCCAGGTCACGGGAGCGCATCAGCGCTTCTTTCTTGGTCAGCTTGGCGAAAGTACCGTCTTCGGCTTGAACTTCAAGGTCACGCAGACGCTTGATGGAAGCACGAATGGTTTTGAAGTTGGTCAGCATGCCGCCCAACCAGCGGTGATCGACGTACGGCGAACCGCAACGTGCTGCTTCTTCAGCAACGATCTTGCCAGCGGAACGCTTGGTGCCGACGAACAGAATCTTGTTTTTGCCCTGGGCCAGACGCTCTACGAAAGTCAGAGCTTCGTTGAACATTGGCAGGGTTTTTTCAAGGTTGATGATGTGAATCTTGTTACGCGCGCCGAAAATGTACTTACCCATTTTCGGATTCCAGTAACGGGTTTGGTGACCGAAGTGCACACCGGCCTTCAGCATATCGCGCATATTGACTTGGGACATGATAGTTCCTTAATAAGTCGGGTTTGGCCTCCACGTATCCCAATGACCAACCAGTGGCATAAAGCCAAAAGCACCCAGGTCATCGTGTCGACACGTGTGTGGATTTAAGCTTTTCGGGGTATCCCCGGAAAGCGGCGCATTTTATACCACAGGGTGCGCAGAAACGGAACCCGGAATCTGTATTCGCACCAAGGACATGGGCGCAGCCCCTTGGAATCGGCCCCGAACGCACCATTGTATAGAGAGAAGCGATACACGCGGGCGCTGAATTGCGCCGTGCGTCTGTTAGAATCGCGTTTTTCAGGGTCGCCAATCGAACACTCGCCACCCTATCCGTATCAGCAAGCGCCGCCGAGCGCAGAGAGAGCCTGTATGACCGTCAACCTCAAAACTCCCGAGGACATCGCTGGCATGCGTGTCGCCGGCAAACTGGCCGCCGATGTGCTGGAAATGATTGCCGAACATGTCAAGCCGGGCGTCACCACCGATGAGCTGAACCAGATCTGCCACGACTACATCGTCAACGTGCAGCAAGCCATCCCTGCCCCGCTCAACTACAAGGGCTACCCGAAGTCGATCTGCACCTCGATCAACCACGTGGTCTGCCATGGTATCCCGAACGACAAGCCGCTGAAAAACGGCGACACCCTGAATATCGACGTTACCGTGATCAAAGACGGCTACCACGGCGACACCAGCCGCATGTTCCACGTCGGCGAAGTGCCGGTCTGGGCCGAGCGTCTGTCGCAGATCACCCAGGAATGCATGTACAAGGCGATCGAGATCGTCAAACCCGGCTGCCGCCTCGGCGACATCGGCGAAGTGATCCAGAAGCACGCCGAGAAGAACGGTTTCTCGGTGGTTCGCGAGTTCTGCGGTCACGGCATCGGCAAGGTCTTCCACGAAGAGCCGCAGATCCTCCACTACGGCCGCGCGGGCACCGGCATGGAACTGAAGGCCGGCATGACCTTCACCATCGAGCCGATGATCAACCAGGGCAAGGCCGACACCAAAGTACTGGGCGACGGCTGGACCGCGATCACCAAGGACCGCAAGCTCTCGGCACAGTGGGAACACACCCTGCTGGTCACCGACACCGGCTACGAGATCTTCACTCTGCGCGCCGATGACACCATCCCGCGCGTCTCGGCCTGATCCAGACAACGCTCCCAGCCTTATAGAAGGAAAGCCAATCGATGCCGCAGGTGGATCCCGAACTCTTCGACCGCGGCCAGTTCCAGGCTGAACTGGCCCTGAAAGCGAGTCCTATCGCGGCGTTCAAGAAGGCGATCCGCCAGGCTCGGGAGGTGCTCGACACGCGTTTTCGCAATGGCCGCGACATCCGCCGCCTGATCGAAGACCGCGCCTGGTTCGTCGACAACATCCTGCAAAAGGCCTGGGAGCAGTTCAACTGGAGCGAAGACGCCGACATCGCGCTGGTCGCGGTCGGCGGCTACGGTCGCGGTGAGCTGCACCCGTATTCCGACATCGACTTGCTGATTCTGCTGGACAGCGCCGACCACGAAGTTTTCCGCGACTCCATCGAGCGCTTTCTGACGCTGCTGTGGGACATCGGCCTGGAAGTCGGTCAGAGCGTGCGCTCGGTCGACGAATGCGCCGAAGAGGCCCGCGCTGACCTGACCGTCGTCACCAACCTGATGGAAAGCCGCACCATCTGCGGTCCCGAGCGTCTGCGCCAGCGCATGCTCGATGTCACCAGCACCGCGCACATGTGGCCGGCCAAAGAGTTCTTCCTGGCCAAGCGCGCCGAGCAAAAAGCCCGTCATCACAAATACAACGACACCGAATACAACCTGGAACCCAACGTCAAAGGCTCGCCCGGTGGCCTGCGGGATATCCAGACGATTCTGTGGGTGGCCCGGCGTCAGTACGGCACCCTGAACCTGCGCGCCCTCGCCGGCGAAGGCTTCCTGGTCGAAAGCGAAAACGCCCTGCTCGCCTCCTCTCAGGAATTCCTCTGGAAAGTGCGCTACGCCCTGCACATGCTGGCGGGACGATCGGAAGACCGCTTGCTGTTCGATCACCAGCGCACCATTGCCGGGCTGCTCGGGTTTGAAGGTGACGACGCCAAACAGGCCGTCGAAAACTTCATGCAGCAATATTTCCGTGTGGTGATGAGCATTGCCCAGCTCAGCGACCTGATCATCCAGCACTTCGAGGAAGTCATTCTCGCGCCGGAAGACGAAGCTGCGCCGCAGCCGATCAACTCACGCTTCCAGTTGCACGACGGTTATATCGAGGCACGCAACGACAACGTGTTCCGCCGCACGCCATTCGCCATGCTCGAGATCTTCGTGCTGATGGCCCAGCAGCCGGAAATCAAAGGCGTGCGTGCCGACACTATTCGATTGCTGCGGGAAAACCGTCACCTGATCGACGACAACTTCCGCAACGATATTCGCAACACCAGCCTGTTCATCGAGCTGTTCAAGTGCAAGATCGGCATCCACCGCAACCTGCGCCGGATGAACCGTTACGGCATTCTCGGGCGTTATCTGCCCGAATTCGGCTTTATCGTCGGGCAGATGCAGCACGACCTGTTTCACATCTATACGGTCGATGCGCATACGCTGAACCTGATCAAGCACCTGCGCAAATTGCAGTACACCCAGGTCTCGGAGAAATTTCCGCTGGCCGCCAAACTCATGGCCAAACTGCCTAAGCCCGAACTGATCTACATGGCGGGCCTGTACCACGACATCGGTAAAGGCCGGCATGGCGATCACTCGGAGATCGGCGCAGTCGATGCCGAGGCGTTCTGCCAGCGTCATCAGTTACCGGTGTGGGATAGCCGTCTGATTGTCTGGCTGGTGCAGAACCATCTGGTGATGTCGACCACCGCCCAGCGCAAGGACTTGTCCGACCCGCAGGTGATCCACGATTTTGCCTTGGCGGTTGGCGATGAAACCCGCCTCGACTATCTCTACGTGCTGACCGTGGCCGACATCAACGCGACCAACCCGACACTGTGGAACTCGTGGCGCGCCAGCCTGTTGCGCCAGCTCTACACCGAGACCAAGCGCGCCTTGCGCCGTGGCCTGGAAAACCCGGTGGACCGCGAAGAGCAGATCCGCCAGACCCAAAGCGCCGCGCTGGATATTCTGGTGCGTGGTGGCACCGACCCGGACGACGTCGAGCAGTTGTGGGCGCAATTGGGCGATGACTATTTCCTGCGCCACACCGCCGGCGACGTGGCCTGGCACAGCGATGCGATCCTGCAGCAACCGGTCGATGGCGGGCCGCTCGTACTGATCAAGGAAACCACCCAGCGCGAGTTCGAGGGCGGCACGCAAATCTTCATTTATGCACCGGACCAGCACGACTTTTTCGCCGTGACCGTGGCGGCGATGGATCAGCTCAACCTGAACATTCACGACGCCCGGGTCATCACTTCGAGCAGCCAGTTCACCCTCGACACCTACATTGTGCTCGACAACGAAGGCGAATCCATCGGCGACAACCCGGCACGGGTCAAGCAGATCCGCGAAGGCCTGACCGAAGCCCTGCGCAACCCAGACGATTACCCGACGATCATCCAGCGCCGCGTGCCGCGCCAGCTCAAGCATTTCGCCTTTGCGCCGCAGGTCACCATCCACAACGATGCGCAGCGTCCGGTGACCGTGCTGGAGTTGACCGCCCCTGATCGCCCGGGCCTGCTGGCACGGATCGGCGGGATTTTCCTCGAGTTCGACCTGTCGCTGCAGAACGCCAAGATTGCGACCCTCGGCGAGCGGGTGGAAGACGTCTTCTTCATCACCGACGCCCACAACCAACCGTTGTCCGACCCGTT
This sequence comes from Pseudomonas sp. B21-041, assembly GCF_024748675.1. Taxonomy (NCBI): domain Bacteria; kingdom Pseudomonadati; phylum Pseudomonadota; class Gammaproteobacteria; order Pseudomonadales; family Pseudomonadaceae; genus Pseudomonas; species Pseudomonas sp. B21-041. The sequence goes on along the minus strand of NZ_CP087175.1, from coordinate 1,297,479 downwards.
GCTGTGCAGCCGTTTGCAGGATGCGATCGTTGAGCAACTGAGCGTCAATCAGGAACCCGATATCAAACTGTCGCGCCTCAGTATTTGATGGCGCCCCGGATTCAAATGGCTTTGCACGAGACCCAGCCCCAATGAACAACGCTCTGAACCAGCTCCAGCCGTACCCGTTCGAAAAGCTCCGCGCCCTGCTCGGCACCGTGACCCCGAACCCGGACAAACGCCCGATCGCCCTGTCGATCGGCGAGCCGAAACATCGCTCGCCAAGCTTTGTCGCCGAAGCGCTGGCCAACAGTCTGGATCAGATGGCCGTCTACCCGACCACCCTCGGTATCCCCGCCCTGCGCGAGGCCATTGCCGGCTGGTGCGAGCGTCGTTTCGGCGTGCCAAGCGGCTGGATCGATCCGGCGCGCAACGTGCTGCCGGTCAATGGCACCCGTGAAGCGCTGTTCGCGTTCACCCAGACCGTAGTCAACCGTGGCGATGATGCGTTGGTGGTCAGCCCGAACCCGTTCTACCAGATCTACGAAGGCGCCGCGTTCCTCGCCGGGGCCAAGCCGCACTACCTGCCGTGCCTGGACGAGAACGGCTTCAACCCGGATTTCGATGCCGTTTCGCCGGACATCTGGAAACGTTGCCAGATCCTGTTCCTCTGCTCGCCGGGCAACCCGACCGGCGCGCTGATCCCGGTCGACGCCCTGAAAAAACTGATCGCTTTGGCCGACGAGTACGACTTCGTGATCGCCGCCGACGAGTGCTACAGCGAGTTGTACTTCGACGAGCAAACGCCGCCGCCGGGCTTGCTGACGGCCTGCGTCGAACTGGGCCGCAAGGACTTCAAGCGTTGCGTGGTGTTCCACAGCCTGTCCAAGCGCTCCAACCTGCCGGGCCTGCGCTCCGGCTTTGTTGCCGGCGACGCCGATATCCTCAAAGGCTTCCTGCTGTATCGCACCTACCACGGCTGCGCAATGCCGGTACAAACCCAACTGGCCAGCGTTGCCGCGTGGAACGACGAGGTCCACGTGCGCGCCAACCGCGCTCTGTACCGGGAAAAATTCGATGCCGTGCTGGAAATTCTCAGCCCGGTGATGGACGTGCAGCGTCCGGATGGCAGCTTCTATCTGTGGCCGAACGTGCAAGGTGATGACGCCGCATTCTGCCGCGACCTGTTTGAGCAAGAGCACGTGACCGTGGTGCCGGGTTCGTACCTGTCCCGTGATGTCGATGGCGTCAACCCGGGCGCAGGCCGTGTGCGCATGGCGCTGGTTGCCCCCCTGGCCGAATGCGTCGAAGCCGCCGAACGGATTCGCGCCTTCATCACTCGCCAGCAGTAATCATCAAGAGTCCGCACCAGGCATCTGGTGCGGACTCTTGATGGGTTATTTGACCTTCCCCAGATTGGCCTCACTCAAATCCAGATCGGCCAACACTTCTCTGAGGACGTCATCAGCTATCTGGTGATGACGACTGAGGCTATAGAGTTCCAGACGCTGTGCCCTGAGCGCTTTCAGGCGCATGCGCCGCTCGAGTAAATCCATCTGAAACGCGAGGGCCTGCGCTTCGGCGGAATCGTTGAAGACATCCAGTTGATGGCGATATTCGGACATGATCCGCGCCTTCAACTCGGCCGACAGCGCAGCCTGAGCAGCGTCCTGCGGGGTGGCTTCCTCGGTCTCCAGCGCATGTATCGCCGCTTCCGCGGTTTTGCGCCAGGCATCGCGCACTTCCTGGCGTCGCTTGTCGTCCGGGCTTTTTTCAATCCCGCGCAACAACAGCGGCAGCGCGATGCATGCCGAAATCAGCGACAGCAGAATCACCCCGGCGGCGATGAAGATCAGCAGGTCACGCTCGGGAAACGTATCCGTGCCCATCAACATCGGCACCGACATCACGCCGGCCAGCGTTACTGCACCGCGCACACCGCCGACAGTCAGCAGCCAGCAGGAGCGCGCGGTCGGGACTTGCGTCAGCTCGCCCTTGCCGCGCAAGCGGCGCAACAGCACCGATAAACGCCAGATGCTCTGCACCCAGATAAACCGCAACAAAACCAGCGCAAGAAAAATCGCCACGACATCGAGGCAGCGATAGAACAACGTCGGCCACAACGTCGGCTCGTGACTGACCACGGCTTTGATGATGTCCGGCAATTGCAGGCCGAGCAGGAGGAAAATCAAACCATTGAAAGCGAACTCCAGCAACGACCAGACGCTGCGATTGAGCAATCGGGTGCTGGTCTGCCTTGGCAACAGATCGAGCCAGCTCTGCATCATCCCCGCCGCCACGGCCGAGAGAATGCCCGAGACGCCAAGACGTTCCGCCAGCACATAAGCCGCGAACGGCAGCAACAACATGAACACCACATGAGTCGCCGGATCATCCCAGCCACGGGCAATCATCCACGCCCGCAAGCGCCCGACCAGCCAGCTCAAGGCCACACCGACCGCCAACCCGCCGAGCGCCACCAGGACGAAAGTCAGGCTGGCGTTGGTCAGCGAGAACACGCCTGTGATGGCCGCCACCAGGGCGAACTTGAAGGTCACCAGACCGGAGGCATCGTTCATCAGCGCCTCGCCCTGCAATATATGCATCAACGGGGTCGGCAAGCGGTTTTGCGAAATGGCCGACACCGCCACAGCGTCGGTGGGCGACAACACCGCCGCCAAGGCGAACGCTACCGGCAGTGGAATGGACGGCAACAGCCAATGAATGAAGTACCCGGCGCCGACCACGGTGAACAACACCAGCCCCACCGCCAGCGTGAGGATCGGCCCGCGCAAATGCCAGAACTCGCGCTTGGGCATGCGCCAGCCATCGGAAAACAGCAGGGGCGGCAGGAACAGAAACAGGAACAATTCGGGATCGAGGGCCACATGCAGACCCAAGGTCGGCCAGGCGAGCAAGGCGCCGGCGGCAATCTGGACCAGTGGCAGAGGCAGCGGAATGACCCGCCCGACCAGACGCGAAACGCTAACCAGCATCAGCAGGATCAGGACGGTGTAAGCAGTTTGCATATAGCGGAAATCTCAGACAATCGACAGCGTTGAACTGCCATATTAGCCGCTTAGGATGCGTCTGACCGTTGCACCTATGTCGCACGCACCAAAGCCAAACCTGTAGGAGCTGCGGCACGCTGCGATCGTTTGATCTTTGAAAAAAAATCAAAAGATCGCAGCCTCGTTTCACTCGACAGCTCCTACAGGGATTTATGCAAGGAAATGAAGCCGGGCGCCCGAAACCGTTCGGTCATGGCATAATCCGACACCATTTTTCTCCAGCACCTGTAAAGGGGGCGATTCCTTGACCGTTTCAAGTAAAACGTTGCACCTTTTCGGCATCAAAGCCTGCGACACCATGAAGAAGGCGCGCACCTGGCTCGATGAACACGCTGTCAGCTACGACTTTCACGATTACAAAACCGCCGGCATCGACCGTGAGCACCTGACCCAATGGTGTGACGAACATGGCTGGCAAACGGTGTTGAACCGTGCAGGCACGACCTTTCGCAAACTCGACGACGAACGCAAAGCCGATCTCGACCAGTCGAAAGCCATCGAACTGATGCTCGCTCAACCCTCGATGATCAAGCGCCCGGTGCTCGATCTCGGTGATCGAACCCTGATTGGCTTCAAGCCAGATATCTACGCGGCCGCTCTGAAGTAAGCAGCCCGTCACTCTTTGTAGAGGTGTATTTACATGTCCAATTCCCTGTTCAGCATCGCCTTTGGTGTCGGCACTCAGAACCGTCAAGGCGCGTGGCTGGAAGTGTTCTACGCACAGCCACTGCTCAACCCTTCGGCCGAACTGGTCGCGGCGGTTGCGCCGATCCTCGGTTACACCGAAGGCAATCAGGCCATCACCTTCACCACCGCGCAGGCTGCGCAACTGGCTGAAGCCGTGAAAGGCATCGACGCCGTACAAGGCAAGCTGCTGACCCGTCTGGCGGAAAGCCACAAGCCGCTGGTCGCCACCCTGCTGGCCGAAGACGCGCAACTGACCTCGACACCTGAGGCTTACCTCAAGCTGCACCTGCTGTCGCACCGTCTGGTCAAGCCGCACGGCGTGAGCCTGGCCGGGATCTTCCCGCTGCTGCCGAACGTAGCGTGGACCAGCCAAGGCGCCATCGACCTGAGCGAACTGGCGGAAATGCAACTGGAGGCCCGTCTGCGTGGCGAGCTGCTGGAAGTGTTCTCGGTGGACAAGTTCCCGAAAATGACCGACTACGTGGTACCGGCTGGCGTGCGCATCGCTGACGCCGCGCGTCTGCGTCTGGGTGCTTACGTGGGCGAAGGCACCACCGTGATGCACGAAGGCTTCATCAACTTCAACGCCGGCACCGAAGGCCCGGGCATGATCGAAGGCCGCGTTTCCGCTGGCGTATTCGTCGGCAAGGGCTCGGACCTGGGCGGCGGTTGCTCGACCATGGGCACCCTGTCGGGCGGCGGCAACATCGTGATCAAGGTCGGCGAAGGCTGCCTGATCGGCGCCAACGCCGGTATCGGTATCCCGTTGGGCGACCGCAACACCGTTGAGTCGGGCCTCTATGTGACGGCCGGTACCAAGGTTGCGCTGCTCGACGAGCACAACAATCTGGTTAAAGTTGTGAAAGCGCGTGAGCTGGCCGGTCAGACTGACCTGCTGTTCCGTCGCAATTCGGAAACCGGTGCTGTGGAGTGCAAAACCCACAAATCGGCGATCGAACTGAACGAAGCGCTGCACGCTCACAACTAAGTGCTTGAATAATCCATTGTAGGAGTGAGCCTGCTCGCGATGCTTTTAGCGCCCTCACGGACGCCATCGCGAGCAGGCTCACTCCTACAGGATTTGGCGTACATCCCGCCCCTCTTCACCAGGGCTAAAAACTGTGATGATTCCCTCCCCGTGGCGTGCCGATTTCCCGGCCATCGCCGCGCTGCAACGGCAAGACCAGACCTATCTGGACAACGCCGCCACCACGCAAAAACCCCAAGCCCTGCTCGACGCACTGACGCATTACTACGCCAATGGCGCAGCCAATGTGCATCGCGCGCAACACTTGCCCGGCGCCCACGCCACGCAGGCTTTCGAGGACAGTCGGCTGAAGGTGGCCCAGTGGCTGAATGCCGGTGACAGCGGGCAAATCATCTTTACTCACGGCGCCACCAGTGCGCTGAACCTCCTGGCGTATGGCCTGGAACCTCTTTTTCAACCGGGCGATGAAATTGTCATCAGCGCCCTGGAGCATCACGCCAACCTGCTGCCATGGCAGCAACTGGCACAACGGCGCAATCTGAAGCTGGTGATTCTGCCGCTGGATGCCGACGGCCTGATCGACCTCGCTGCCGCTGTGCATCTGATTGGCCCGCGCACGCGATTGCTGGCAGTCAGTCAGTTGTCCAACGTGCTCGGTTCGTGGCAGCCATTGCCGGCGTTGCTGAGCATGGCCAAGGCGCAGAACGCGCTGACCGTGGTCGATGGCGCGCAAGGCGTGGTGCATGGTCGGCATGACGTGCAGGCGCTGGGTTGCGACTTCTACGTGTTTTCCAGCCACAAGCTGTATGGGCCGGATGGTTTAGGCGTTCTGTTCGGGCTCAATGCAGCGCTTGAACAACTGAAGCCTTGGCAGTTTGGCGGCGAAATGGTGCTGGAAGCCAACTACCACGACGCGCGCTTCCGCCCTGCTCCGCTGGGTTTTGAAGCGGGCACACCGCCGATTGCCAGTGTGATCGGCCTAGGTGCGACGCTGGATTATCTGGCCGGTCTGGATCAGGACGCGGTGTCCGCCCACGAGGCTGCGCTGCATGACTATCTGCTGCGTGGCCTTGCCGCCCGTAACGGCATTCGTTTGCTCGGCAAGCCGCAATTGGCGCTGGCGAGTTTTGTTGTCGAGGGTGTGCATAACGCCGATCTCGCGCATCTTTTGACTGAGCAAGGTATTGCCGTGCGCGCCGGGCATCACTGCGCGATGCCGCTGCTGAAAAGCTTCGAACTGGCTGGGGCGATTCGGGTGTCGCTGGCGCTGTACAACGATTCCGAGGATCTGGAACGCTTCTTTGAAGCGCTGGATCAGGCGCTGGAGTTGTTGCGATGAGTTTGCCGGTTGAGGCCGCCGAGGCGCTGCAGACTTTTCAGAATGCAGCGGGCTGGGAACAACGGGCGCGGTTGTTGATGCAGTTTGGTGATCGTTTGCCGCCACTAAGTGACGCCGACAAGTGTGACGCTAACCGGGTGCATGGCTGTGAGAGTCAGGTCTGGCTGGTTGGTGAACTGCACGACGGTCACTGGCAATTCAGCGCCAGCAGCGATGCACGGATGATTCGTGGGTTGGTGGCGTTGTTGCTGTTGCGGGTTAACGGTTTGTCGGCCACTGAACTGCAGCAGGTTGATTTACCGGACTGGTTCAATCAGCTAGGGCTTTCGCGACAACTATCGCCATCGCGCAGTAATGGCCTCAATGCCGTGCTCCAGCGAATGAATGATCTGGCGCGCTAACTGATCGTTCCCATGCTCTGCGTGGGAATGCCTCATCGGACGCTCCGCGTTCGGCTCTGGATGGGACGCGGAGCGTCCCGGGCTGCATTCCCACGCGGAGCGTGGGAACGATCAAGGCCTCACCGATCAAACCTGAGGTTTGACTCGGTCAGCCGGGCGCCGAACACCCGCGACAATCTTGTCCACAGCCTTGGTCGCCGCAACCATGCCGAACGTCGCTGTGACCATCATCACCGCACCAAACCCGCCGGCGCAGTCGAGCTTCACGCCATCGCCGACAAAACTCTTCTGCAAACAAATACTGCCATCCGGTTTCGGGTAGCGCAGCTGTTCCGTGGAAAACACACACGGCACACTGTAATGGCGGGTCACGGTGCGCGAAAAACCATAATCACGACGCAACGTCGAACGCACTTTCGAGGCCAACGGGTCGTTGAACGTGCGGTTGAGATCGCACACCTGAATCAGCGTCGGATCGATCTGCCCGCCCGCACCGCCGGTAGTGATGATCTGGATCTTGCGGCGCTTGCACCAGGCAATCAGCGCAGCCTTGGCGTTGACCGCGTCAATGCAGTCGATCACACAGTCGATGTTCGGTGTGATGTATTCGGCCATGGTCTCGCGGGTGACAAAATCCGCCACGGCGTGCACGGTGCAATCCGGGTTGATCCCGCGCAGACGCTCGGCCATCACTTCGACCTTGGGCTTGCCGACGGTGCTGTCCAGCGCGTGCAACTGGCGGTTGGCGTTGCTGACGCAAACGTCATCAAGGTCGAACAGCGAAATCTCGCCGACGCCACAACGGGCCATGGCTTCCGCCGCCCAGGAACCGACGCCACCGACGCCGACAATCGCCACATGGGCCGCGCGCAAGCGCTCCATGCCTTCGATGCCATACAAACGGGCGATGCCTGCAAACCGCGGATCTTCTGTACTCATGACCATTACCCCAAAAACCGGCGCGCATTATAGGGCTACACAGCGACAAGTTTTAAGCTTCGAACTACAAGTGTAAGAACTTAAGTCAAAGTCGGCTGCCCAATGTCGGGCATTTCCCTGTCTGATGTACGACTTGCGAACTGCCGGTGTAGGATGCGCGCCCCTCGGGCGTATAGCCGACCGATCCTCCGTTCCACAGCCTTTGGAACCCGAAATAGCTATGTCATCGCGTAAATTTGGACTCAACCTGGTGGTGGTTCTGGCAATCGCCGCCCTGTTCACCGGTTTCTGGGCGCTGATCAATCGTCCGGTTTCCGCGCCGAACTGGCCGGAGCAGATCTCCGGTTTCTCCTATTCGCCATTCCAGCAGGGCCAATACCCCCAGAAGGATCAATATCCGTCTGACGAAGAGATGCGCCGCGACCTGGAGATCATGAGCAAGCTGACGGACAACATCCGCATCTACTCGGTCGACGGCTCGTTGCAAGACATCCCGAAACTGGCTGAAGAATTCGGCCTGCGCGTGACATTGGGGATCTGGATCAGCCCCGATCAGGAACGCAACGAACGGGAAATCACCCGAGCCATCGAACTGGCCAACACTTCACGCAGCGTGGTTCGCGTGGTGGTCGGTAACGAAGCGATCTTCCGCAAGGAAATCACCGCCCAAGAGCTGAGCGTGCTGCTCGATCGCGTGCGCGCGGCGGTGAAAGTGCCGGTGACCACCTCCGAGCAATGGCACGTCTGGGAAGAACACCCGGAACTGGCCAAGCACGTTGACCTGATCGCTGCGCACGTTCTGCCGTACTGGGAATTCATCCCGGTCGACAAGGCCGGGCAGTTCGTTTTCGACCGCGCCCGCGATCTGAAAAAGATGTTCCCGAAAAAACCGCTGCTGCTCTCCGAAGTCGGCTGGCCGAGCAACGGTCGCATGCGCGGTGGCGCCGATGCGTCGCCGGCGGATCAGGCGATCTACCTGCGCACACTGGTCAACAAGCTCAACCGCCAAGGCTTCAACTACTTCGTGATCGAAGCGTTTGACCAGCCGTGGAAGGCCAGCGACGAAGGCTCGGTCGGCGCGTACTGGGGCGTGTTCAACGCTGCGCGTCAGCAGAAATTCAACTTCGAAGGCCCGGTGGTCGCGATCCCGCAATGGCGAGTGCTGGCAGTCGGTTCGGTGGTATTGGCGTTGCTGTCGCTGACCCTGCTGATGATCGACGGCTCGGCGCTGCGTCAGCGTGGGCGGATCTTCCTGACCTTTATCGCCTTCCTCTGTGGTTCGGTGCTGGTGTGGATCGGTTACGACTACAGCCTGCAATACAGCACGTGGTTCAGTTTGACGGTCGGCTTCCTCTTGGCACTGGGTGCGCTCGGAGTGTTTATCGTCTTGCTGACGGAAGCCCATGAACTGGCCGAAGCGGTGTGGATTCACAAGCGGCGGCGTGAGTTCCTGCCGGTCGAGGGCGACTCCAGCTATCGCCCGAAAGTCTCGATCCATGTGCCGTGCTACAACGAGCCGCCGGACATGGTCAAACAGACCCTCGACGCCCTCGCCGCCCTCGATTATCCGGACTACGAAGTCCTGATCATCGACAACAACACCAAGGACCCGGCGGTGTGGGAACCGGTGCGCGACTACTGCGCAACCCTCGGTCCGCGCTTCAAGTTCTTCCACGTCTCGCCCCTGGCCGGTTTCAAGGGTGGCGCGCTGAACTACCTGATTCCGCACACCGCCAAGGATGCCGAAGTGATCGCGGTGATCGACTCCGATTACTGCGTGCATCCGAACTGGCTCAAGCACATGGTGCCGCACTTCGCTGACCCGAAAATCGCCGTGGTGCAGTCGCCGCAGGATTACCGCGATCAGAACGAAAGCACCTTCAAGAAGCTCTGCTACGCCGAATACAAAGGCTTCTTCCATATCGGCATGGTCACTCGTAACGACCGTGACGCAATCATCCAGCACGGCACCATGACCATGACCCGCCGCTCGGTGCTGGAAGAATTGGGCTGGGCCGACTGGTGCATCTGTGAAGACGCCGAACTCGGTCTGCGCGTGTTCGAAAAAGGCTTGTCGGCGGCGTATTACCACGACAGCTACGGCAAGGGCCTGATGCCGGATACGTTTATCGACTTCAAGAAACAGCGTTTCCGCTGGGCTTACGGTGCGATTCAGATCATCAAACGCCACACCGGCAGTCTGCTGCGTGGCAAGGACACCGAGCTGACCCGTGGCCAGCGTTACCACTTCCTCGCGGGCTGGTTGCCGTGGGTCGCGGACGGCATGAACATCTTCTTCACCGTCGGCGCGCTGTTGTGGTCGGCGGCAATGATCATCGTGCCGCAACGGGTCGATCCGCCGCTGCTGATCTTCGCGATCCCGCCACTGGCGCTGTTCGTGTTCAAGGTCGGCAAGATCATCTTCCTCTACCGTCGCGCCGTCGGCGTGAACCTGAAAGATGCGTTTTGCGCGGCACTGGCCGGGCTGGCGTTGTCGCACACCATCGCCAAAGCGGTGCTGTATGGCTTTTTCACCAGCAGCATTCCGTTCATACGCACGCCAAAAAACGCTGACAGCCACGGCTTCTGGGTGGCAATTTCCGAGGCACGGGAAGAGCTGTTCATCATGCTGCTGTTGTGGGGCGCGGCGCTGGGGATCTTCCTGGTCAACGGCATGCCGAGCAACGACATGCGTTTCTGGGTGGTGATGTTGCTGGTGCAGTCGCTGCCGTATCTGGCGGCGCTGATCATGGCGTTCCTGTCGTCGTTGCCTAAACCGGCCACTGCGCCTGAGCCGGCAACAGCATAATCAGTAACGGATACGTCAAACGGCGGCCTTCGGGCCGCCGTTTTGCTTTAGAATGACCGCCTTTTTCAATGCCAACAAACTCGGTAGGAGCTGCCGAAGGCTGCGATCTTTTGATCTTGCTGTTGATTTTAAAAAACAAAATCAAAAGATCGCAGCCTGCGGCAGCTCCTACAGGTTTACCGTGCGCACCCGGAGTTATTACATGACGGCCCACGCCGACCTTTCGCCGACCCTCCAACTCGCCATCGACCTGATCCGCCGTCCGTCTGTGACGCCGGTCGACGCCGATTGCCAGAAGCAGATGATGCAGCGCCTGGGCGATGCCGGTTTCAGCCTCGAGCCGATGCGCATCGAAGATGTGGATAACTTCTGGGCGACCCACGGCAACAACGACGGCCCGGTGCTGTGCTTCGCCGGCCACACCGACGTGGTGCCGACCGGCCCGGTCACGGCGTGGCAGATCGACCCGTTCAACGCGCTGATCGACGAACACGGCATGCTCTGCGGCCGTGGCGCGGCGGACATGAAAGGCAGCCTGGCGTCGATGACCGTCGCCGCCGAGCGCTTTGTCGCTGACTACCCGAACCACAAGGGCAAGGTCGCGTTCCTGATCACCAGCGACGAAGAAGGCCCGGCGCACCACGGCACCAAGGCTGTGGTCGAGCGTCTGGCAGCACGCAACGAGCGTCTGGACTGGTGCATCGTCGGCGAACCGTCGAGCACCACTTTGGTTGGCGACGTGGTGAAAAACGGCCGTCGCGGCTCGCTCGGTGCCAAGCTCACCGTCAAAGGCATTCAGGGTCACGTCGCCTATCCGCACCTGGCGAAGAATCCGATCCACCTCGCTGCTCCGGCGCTGGCCGAACTGGCCGCCGAGCACTGGGATCATGGCAACGATTTCTTCCCGCCGACCAGTTTCCAGATCTCCAACGTCAATTCCGGCACTGGCGCGACCAACGTGATTCCGGGGGATCTGGTGGCGGTGTTCAACTTCCGCTTCTCCACCGAATCGACCGTCGAAGGCCTGCAGAAACGCGTGGCCGATATTCTCGACAAGCACGATCTGGACTGGCACATCGACTGGGCACTGTCCGGCCTGCCGTTCCTCACCGAACCAGGCGCACTGCTCGACGCGGTGTCGGCGAGCATCAAGGACATCACCGGTCGCGAGACTAAAGCGTCCACCAGCGGCGGAACGTCCGACGGCCGTTTCATCGCGACCATGGGCACGCAAGTGGTTGAACTGGGCCCGGTCAACGCGACCATCCACCAGGTCAACGAACGCGTACTGGCAGCCGATCTCGACGTACTGACCGAGATCTACTACCAGACCCTGATCAAGTTGCTCGCCTGATGCTCGCTTGCCCCATCTGCAGTGAACCGCTGAATGCGGTGGACAACGGCGTGGTCTGCCCCGCCGGCCATCGCTTCGACCGTGCGCGCCAGGGTTACCTGAACCTGTTGCCGGTGCAGCACAAAAACAGCCGCGACCCTGGCGACAACCAGGCCATGGTCGAAGCACGCCGGGACTTCTTGAACGCAGGGCATTACGCGCCGGTGGCCAAGCGTCTGGCCGAGCTGGCGGCGAGTTATGCGCCAGATCGCTGGGTCGATATCGGTTGTGGCGAGGGTTACTACACCGCGCAGATCGCCGAGGCCTTGCCGAACGCTGACGGCTACGCACTGGACATTTCCCGCGAAGCGGTCAAACGTGCCTGCAAGCGTAATCCGGCGATCACTTGGTTGATCGCCAGCATGGCCCGCGTGCCGTTGGCGTCGGGCAGTTGCCAGTTTCTCGCCAGCGTTTTCAGTCCTCTGGACTGGGAAGAAGCCAAGCGGCTGCTCAGTGTCGGCGGCGGTCTGATGAAAGTCGGCCCGACCAGCGGCCACCTGATGGAGTTGCGCGAACGTCTTTATGACGAAGTGCGCGAATACACCGACGACAAGCATCTGGCCCTGGTGCCGGAAGGCATGACGCTGGCGCACAGTGAAACCCTGGAATTCAAGCTGACGCTGGAAAAGCCTGAGGATCGCGCCAACCTGTTGGCGATGACACCCCACGGCTGGCGCGCCAGTGCCGAGCGTCGTGCGGCGGTGATCGAACAGGCTGAGCCGTTCGTGACCACCGTGTCGATGCGCTACGATTATTTCGTTCTTCAATAACTTTTGGTCTCGGGCGAGTGCCCGGGGCTGGCTAAATCCGCGAATGGATTTTTCAGACCCGCAGTGAGGACATCCATGCGCCAACCGGACATCGAGATTTACCTGAAAGACGCCGACGTCGACCACAAGGCCATTTCGGCCTGGCTGGGCGAAGCGTTGGGCCCGTGCAGTGACTGGGTACAGAAAGGCCAGACCTACAAATGCAAGGCCGGCAACGTGCCGGTGACCTGGCTGCCGAAAGCCGTGGGCAAGTGGAACAGCCTGTACCTCGAAAGCGACCAGACCCCATGGGACGACGACATCGCCTGCGCCCGCGCCGCGTTTGCTGCGCTGAACGTCGAAGTGCGTTGCGCGCCGGGGACGTGGGTTGAAGAAGAAGGTGAGGAAACGGCGGACCGCTGGATGCGCATCAGCGAAGACGGTGAAGAAGAAATCACCTGGAAAACCGCTTAAAAGCAAAAGATCGTCCGATCGCGGCCCGAGCCTTCGGCAGCTCCTAAAGGGCTATGTGTACAGCTGTAGGAGCTGCCGAAGGCTGCGATCTTTGATCGTTCCCACGCTCCGCGTGGGAATGCAGTCCGGGACGCTCTGCGTCCCAAAGCGAACGCGGAGCGTCCGTTGAGGCATTCCCACGCAGAGCGTGGGAACGATCATTACAGGCCTACAACATCCTCAGCCTGCAACCCCTTCTCGCCAGTAATCACTGCGTATTCAACCTGCTGGCCTTCAGTCAGCGACCGATGCCCTTCGCCGCGAATCGCGCGGTAGTGCACGAACACGTCCACCCCGTCTTCGCGCTGGATAAAGCCGTAGCCCTTGGCGTCGTTGAACCACTTCACGTTGCCGGTTTCGCGTGTTGCCATCTGTTCATACTCCTTTTTTATTATTGGACAGGCTTTTCGCAGGAAAGCCTTTGCGGAACGTCAGCCTGCGTCCGACGTCCATAAAAGGCCCCCGGCGACAGACCGCCGAGTATATGACAGGTGCGGAAAGTCTCAACAGGAGATTACTTCGCCGCTTTTTTGCCGATTTTCGGTGAATACGGCAAACTGTCGCCCTCCCGAGCAACCGCTCGGTTTATCCACTCACGCAGAAGCCGTATGACCCGTTCCCCGTTCCGCCGTCTAGTGTTTGGCACCTTGCGCCGACTGTTGTACCTCTGGGTTCGCTCGGAGACGATCAACCAGTCGTCGCTCACCCTCAACCTCGACCGCAGTCGTCCGGTGTTCTACGTCCTGCAAAACCCTTCGCTGACCGATCTGGCCGTGGTCGATACCGAGTGCACCAAGGCCGGCCTGCCGCGTCCGGTGCTGCCGGTGTCGGTGGGTTCGCTGATCGAACCGGCGGCGTTTTTCTACCTGACGCCGGATCCGGACTGGCTCGGTCGCCAGGACAAGCGCGGCGCACCGCCGACCCTGACTCGCCTTGTCAGCGCACTGACGCAGAACGCTGCTGAAGACGCGCAGATCATTCCGGTCAGCGTGTTCTGGGGCCAGTCGCCGGACAGCGAAAACAGTCCTTGGAAATTGTTGTTCGCCGACAGCTGGGCGGTCACCGGGCGTTTACGTCGGCTGCTGAGCATCATCGTCCTCGGGCGCAAAACCCGCGTGCAGTTCTCCGCACCGATTCACCTGCGCGAGCTGATCGAGCACAACAAGGGCCACGAACGCACCGTGCGCATGGCCCAGCGCATCCTGCGCGTACACTTCCGTAACCTGAAAGCAGCGGTCATCGGCCCGGACATTTCGCACCGTCGCAACCTGGTCAAAGGCCTGCTCAACCAGCCATTGGTCAAGCAAGCAATCCTCGACGAAGCCGAGCGCGAAAACATCTCCGCGGAAAAAGCCAAGGCCCAGGCCTTGCGCTACGGCAACGAGATTGCCTCGGACTACACCTACACGGCGATCCGCTTCCTTGAAGTGGTGTTGAGCTGGTTCTGGAACAAGATCTACGACGGCATCAAGGTCAACCACATCGAAGGCGTGCAAAAGGTCGCCCAGGGTCACGAAGTGATCTACGTGCCGTGCCACCGCAGCCACATCGACTACCTGCTGCTCTCGTATTTGCTGTTCCGCAACGGCCTGACCCCGCCGCACATCGCCGCCGGGATCAATCTGAACATGCCGGTGATCGGCAGCCTGCTGCGCCGTGGCGGTGCGTTCTTCATGCGTCGCACGTTCAAGGGCAATCCGCTGTACACCTCGGTGTTCAACGAATATCTGCACACGCTGTTCACCAAAGGCTTCCCGGTCGAGTACTTCGTCGAGGGCGGCCGCTCGCGCACCGGGCGCATGCTGCAACCAAAAACCGGCATGCTCGCGATCACCATGCGCAGCTTCCTGCGTTCGTCGCGCATGCCGATCGTGTTTGTGCCGGTGTACATCGGCTATGAGCGCGTGCTGGAGGGTCGCACCTACCTCGGCGAATTGCGTGGCGCGAGCAAGAAGAAAGAATCGATCTTCGACATTTTCAAAGTCATCGGCGCGCTCAAGCAGCGTTTCGGTCAGGTCGCCGTCAACTTCGGTGAGCCGATCAAACTCGCAGAATTCCTCGACGCCGAGCAACCGGACTGGCGCCAGCAGGAACTCGGCCCGCAGTACAAACCAGCGTGGCTCAACGAAACCACCAATCGCCTCGGCGAAAAAGTCGCGCAGCATTTGAACGAAGCGGCGGCGATCAACCCGGTCAACCTGGTGGCGCTGGCGCTGCTGTCGACCACACGTCTGGCGCTGGACGATCGCGCCATGGCGCGAGTACTGGATCTGTACCTGGCGCTGCTGCGCAAAGTCCCGTATTCGCCGCACACCACGCTGCCGGAAGGCGACGGCCGTGCGCTGATCGAGCATGTGAAAGACATGGACCTGCTCGCCGAGCAGAACGATGCCTTGGGCAAAATTCTCTATCTGGACGAGCAGAATGCCGTCCTGATGACTTACTACCGCAACAACGTGCTGCACATCTTCGCGTTGCCTGCACTGCTGGCGAGCTTCTTCCAGAGCGCTTCGCGCATGAGCCGCGAACAGATCCTGCGCTACACCCGCGCGCTGTATCCGTACCTGCAATCGGAGCTGTTCATTCGCTGGACGCTGGACGAACTGGACGGTGTGGTCGATCAGTGGCTGGAAGCGTTCGTCGAACAAGGCCTGTTGCGTTTCGAGAAAGACGTCTATCTGCGTCCGGCGCCAAGTTCGCGGCATTTCGTGCTGCTGACGCTACTGTCGAAGAGCATCGCCCAGACCTTGCAGCGTTTCTACATGACCGTGTCCTTGCTGCTCAACAGCGGCCAGAACAGCATCAGCGCCGAAGAGCTGGAAGATCTCTGCACGGTCATGGCCCAGCGCCTGTCGATCCTCCACGGCCTCAACGCCCCGGAGTTCTTCGACAAGAGCCTGTTCCGTCACTTCATCCAGACAATGCTCGACCTCGACGTGCTGCGCCGCGACGAGGCCGGCAAACTGAGTTATCACGAACTGCTTGGCGAGCTCGCCGAAGGTGCAGCCAAACGCGTATTGCCGGCGGAAATTCGCTTGTCGATTCGCCAGGTCGCGCTGCATCGCAGTGAGGATGCTGCCGATCAGGTCGTCGCCCAACCCGAGACCTGATGCAAACCTGGTGGGAGTGAGCTTGCTCGCGAAGACGGAGTGTCAGACAACTGAAATGTTGAATGCTAAACCGCTTTCGCGAGCAGGCTCGCTCCTACAATTGAATGGAGAACACCATGAAAAAACTGACTCTGCTCGCCGCCGCTACACTGCTCAGCGCCTGCCAGTCGACCACACCTGCCGGCAAGGTAGGCCTCGACGGTGAAGTGTTCTACCTGCAGCGCATCGCCCTGCCTCCGAGCGCGACCCTCAGCGTCAGCCTGCAAGACGTTTCGTTGGCCGATGCGCCAGCCGTAGTACTGGACGAGCAAAAAGGTCCGGTCAAAGGCCAGGTGCCACTGCCCTTCCACTTGAGCTACGATCCAGCGCAGATCAAACCTGGCCACCGTTACTCGGTCAGCGCGCGCATTGAAGTCAACGGTGAGTTGATGTTCATCACCACCGAAAACCACGCCGTGCAACTCGACGGCAACGACCCGCAGCCGCTGAAAATCCGCGTCGACGCCGTTCGTTAATTCATTTTCCGCAACCCTTTTCCGCAACAAGGAAGCCGCCATGCTCCGCCCTACCCTTCGCTTCGCCGGCCTGTGCGCAGGCCTGATGATCTCCGCCAGCGCGCTGGCCCTGTCGCTCAGTGACCTGTCGCAAAAAGACGCCACCGGCGGTCTCAAGGATGCCCTGACCCAAGGCGCGCAAATCGCCGTCAAGCAACTGGGTACACCCGGCGGCTTCAGCAACAACCCCGACGTGAAGATCGAGCTGCCGGGCAAACTCGGCAAGGCCGCGAGCAAGATGAAAGCCTTCGGCATGGGCGCTCAGGTTGAAGAACTGGAAACCGCGATGAACAAAGCGGCGGAAAGCGCTGTAACTCAAGCCCAGCCCATCCTCGTCGACGCCGTGAAGAAAATGAGCGTGGCAGACGCCAAAGGCATCCTCAGCGGCGGCAAGGACTCGGCCACGCAATACCTCGACAAATCCAGCCGCGAACAGATCCGCGCCAAGTTCCTGCCGATCGTCAAACAGGCGACCGACAAGGTTGGCGTAGCACAGAAGTACAACTCGTTCGCTGGTCAGGCTGCTGCGTTTGGCGTTGTCGATGCGAAGAGCGCCAACGTTGAAAACTACGTGACCGAGCAAGCGCTGAATGGCTTGTTCGAGATGATCGGCAAACAGGAAGAAACCATCCGCCAGAACCCGGCCGCTGCGGCGACCAGTCTGGCGAAGAAGGTGTTCGGCACGTTGTAATGTGCTGAACGACAAAAAGCCCGCTGACCTTTACCGGTTCAGCGGGCTTTTTTGTGGGCGTCAGTTTTGCGGATCGACTTGATCGAGGACGCGATTCACCGACAGCTCAGCGAGGGAAATCATCTGCTGAATACCCAGAAGCTGACTACACGTCGGGCCATTCAGGGTGAACGCCAGTTCGCTGGCCATGATGTTGGCTGACGCCAGGGTTTCACAGGCGTGAGCGAGTAATGTTTCGGAATCGACTTCGGGAAGGACGGTGAAAATTGTGCTGGGATGGCTGACGGCTTTGGGGGGATTTGGTGTGGGTTTGAACATGGCGAAATCTCCTGAAGTAGTGGAGCCGCCACCGTTCGCTGCGAAACGAAAGTTAGGTGGCAGCTGTACGCAGGTTCGCAGACCGGGACTTCAGGCACCCGGCATACCCGAAGGTATCCCGCGCACAACCGCCATGACACAGGCATAAAAAAGCGCCCGCTTTCGGATGGTGGACGCTGTGCGTCTGAAGTTTAACCGGGCTGCGAAACCCGGTCGCTGATTTTTGCAGCGACAGACCTAGCCTAGAGATCGCGCTTCCGACGGACAACCTGAAAACCTTGTGGGAAGGTTCTGTGTTTTCGCAACACGGTTAAACAATTTTGCCTGTCCGATCGTCATCGCCAGCAGGCTGGCTCCCACAGGTTGGAAGGAGTCCATGCAGAGAGAAATTGGACAGCTGGCGGGCCGTCATCGCGAGCAGGCTCACTCCTACAGTTGGATCGTGAGCAATCCGCTGGAGATCGGTCGGCTGTCAGGCCGCCATCGCTGGCAAGCCAGCTCCCACAATTGGATTGGGTGTATGCAGGTAGAGATTGGGCGGCTGTCAGGGCGTCATCGCGAGCAGGCTCACTCCCACAGAAGAGCAAGAGCAGACCGCTTCTGCTCCTCACCACTCAACAGGATGAGCGTTAGCTCGGCTGCAGCTTTTGATCTTGATCTGAAGGCCCGTCGGCAGGCTGAGTGGAGGGATTGATCCGGGGGTGGGAGCGCAGCGACCGTTCGACGAAGTCGAACACATCGAGAGGAGGTGCAGCGAAGCAAACCGTAGGCGATGCCCCCGGATCGATCCCGGAGCGAAGGAACCCCGAGCCCCAGCGAGCGGGCCGAACGTCAGGGCAAAGCCTTTTGGGTTACCTTTTCGGCGTTTGGAAAAGGTGACTCGCCGTAAGGGCGAAACCGCCAGCGGCAGCACCCACAAAAACGGATATTCACCCAAAACCCCAAGCACATGGTCGGCCCGAAGGCCGCCAAGTCACAAAAAAATCAAGCCTCCCTACGCACCCGGAACCAAGCCGCATACAACGCCGGCAAAAACAACAACGTCAGCGCAGTCGCAACAATCAACCCACCCATGATCGCCACCGCCATCGGCCCAAAAAACACACTACGTGACAACGGAATCATCGCCAGCACCGCCGCCAAAGCCGTCAACACAATCGGACGAAAGCGTCGAACCGTAGCCTCGATAATCGCCTGCCAAGGCTTAAGCCCCGAGGCAATATCCTGCTCGATCTGATCCACCAGAATCACCGAATTACGCATGATCATCCCGGACAACGCAATCGTCCCCAACATCGCCACAAACCCGAACGGCTGACGGAACACCATCAAAAACAGCGTCACCCCGATCAACCCCAGCGGCGCCGTCAAAAACACCATCACCGTGCGCGAAAAACTGCGTAACTGCACCATCAGCAAGGTCAGCACCACCACGATGAACATCGGCACCCCGGCATTCACCGACTTCTGCCCACGCTCGGAATCCTCCACCGTACCGCCGACATCCAACAGATAACCATCGGGCAACTCGGCGCGAATCGAATCCAGCGTCGGCATGATCTGCTTCACCAACGTCGCCGGCTGCTCCTTGCCATAAATATCCGCGCGCACGGTCACGTTCGGCAGGCGATTACGATGCCAGATAATCCCCTCCTCAAAGCCGTATTCCAGCGTGGCAATCTGCGACAACGCCACACTGCGGCCGTTGTCCGTCGGCACCGCCAGACTCGGCAACAAGGACAATTCAGTGCGCTCATGCACCGTGCCGCGCAGCAGAATCTCGATCAATTCGTTGTCTTCGCGATACTGACTGACACTCGACCCGGTCAACGAACTCTGCAGGAATTTCGCCAGATTGGCCGTGCTTACACCCAATGCTCGCGCGCGATCCTGATCGATGTTCAGGTACACGACCTTGCTCGGTTCTTCCCAATCCAGATGCACATTGACCACATGCGGATTCTCGCGAACCTTGGCCGCGACCTTGCGCGCTAACGCCCGGACTTCTTCGATATGTTCACCGGTGACGCGGAACTGCACCGGATAGCCAACCGGAGGACCGTTCTCCAGACGCGTAACCCGCGAACGCAGGGCCGGGAATTGCTCGTTAAGCGTCTCGATCAACCAACTGCGCAGCGCTTCACGCTCCTCAATGGTTTTCGCCAACACCACAAACTGCGCAAAACTGGCCGCCGGCAACTGTTGATCCAAAGGCAGATAAAAACGCGGCGATCCGGTGCCGACATACGCCACATAATTATCAATACCGGCGTGACCCTTGAGCATCGCCTCCAGACGTTTGACCTCGCCAGTGGTATTGGCCAACGACGCGCCTTCAGCCAGTTTCAGATCAACCATCAACTCCAGTCGATTCGAGGCCGGGAAAAACTGCTGCGGGACGAAACGGAACAACATCACAGAGGCGATAAACAGCCCCACCGTCAGCACGATCACGGTCTTGCGGTGCGACACGCACCACTCCACCAAGCGCCGAACGCGCTGATAGAACGGCGTGCCATACGGGTCAGCCTGACCATCGGCGGTACCGTGTTTGGCCGCATGGATTTTCGCCAGATCAGGCAGGAGTTTTTCCCCCAGATACGGTACGAACATCACCGCCGCGACCCAAGACGCGAGCAAGGCGATGGTCACCACCTGGAAGATCGAACGTGTGTATTCGCCAGTGCCGGATTGCGCCGTGGCAATCGGCAGAAACCCGGCGGCGGTGATCAAAGTACCGGTGAGCATAGGGAACGCGGTGCTGGTCCAGGCATAGCTCGCCGCGCGGATACGGTCAAAGCCCTGCTCCATTTTGATCGCCATCATTTCCACGGCGATGATCGCGTCATCCACCAGCAAGCCCAACGCCAGCACCAACGCGCCAAGGGAGATCTTGTGCAGGCCGATGCCGAGGTAATACATGCAGGCGAAGGTCATCGCCAACACCAGCGGAATGGTCAGCGCCACGACCATGCCGGTGCGCACGCCGAGGGAGAAGAAGCTCACCAGCAAGACAATCGCCAGTGCCTCGACCAGCACCTGGACGAACTCGCCGACCCCGGTTTTCACCGCCGCCGGCTGATCGGAAACCTTACGCAATTGCATGCCGGCCGGGAGGTTTTTCTGGATGCGCGAGAACTCGCCTTCCAGCGCCTTGCCGAGCACCAGAATGTCGCCGCCATCCTTCATCGCCACCGCGAGACCAATCGCATCTTCGCCCATGAAGCGCATACGCGGCGCCGGTGGATCGTTGAAACCGCGACGCACGTCGGCGACATCGGAGATGCGGAACGTACGATCGCCGACGCGGATCGGGAAGTTTTTTATCTCATCGACCGTCTGAAAATTCCCCGAGACCCGCAGTTGCAGACGCTCGCTACCGGTTTCAAAGAACCCGGCGGTGGACACCGCGTTCTGCTCTTGCAGCGCTTGTTGCACCGCCGACAGCGGCAAGCCAAGGGTCGCCAGCTTGACGTTGGACAGCTCGACCCAGATTTTCTCGTCCTGCAAACCGAGCAGGTCGACCTTGCCGACATCCTTGACCCGTTGCAGCTGGATCTGGATGCGATCGGCGTAATCCTTGAGCACCGCGTAATCGAAACCGTCCCCGGTCAGCGCATAGATATTGCCGAACGTGGTGCCGAACTCATCGTTGAAAAACGGCCCCTGAATATCCGGCGGCAAGGTCTGGCGAATATCACTGACCTTCTTGCGCACCTGATACCAGAGGTCGGGGATTTGCTTGGAATGCATCGAGTCGCGGGCAATGAACGTGACCTGCGATTCGCCGGGGCGCGAGAACGACACGATGCGCTCGTACTCGCCGGTTTCCATCAGTTTCTTTTCAATACGCTCGGTGACCTGCCGCGAGACTTCCTGCGCGGTCGCCCCCGGCCAACGGGTTTGAATCACCATGGCTTTGAACGTGAACGGCGGGTCTTCACTCTGGCCGAGTTTGGTGTAGGACAACGCACCGACGATGGCCAGCAAAAGCATCAGGAACAGTACGATCTGGCGATTACGCAGCGCCCATTCAGAAAGGTTGAAGCGCATCGGGACTTACTCCTTGTTCGCCAGATTGACGACGCGATTGGAGCGATCCACCGGACGCACCTGCTGCCCTTCGAGCAACACATGCACGCCAGCAGCCACCACCCAGTCACTGGCGTTCAAGCCTTCGAGCACCGGCACGGTTTTCTCGCCGAACGGGCCGATGCGCACCGGGGTTTTCTTCAAGGTGTTATTGGCGCTGACGACCCAGACGTAGGTCGCGCCGTTTTCGGCGGTGAGTGCCGAGAGCGGCACCGAGAGGGAAACGCTGTCGGCCGATTGCACGAACACTCGGGCGCTCTGGCCCAGTTCGGCCGGGACTTTGCCGCTCACGAAAGAAATGCGCGCAGCGAAAGTGCGCGAGCGTGGATCGGCGGCGGGCGACAGTTCGCGGATTTGCCCGGCGAAGCGCTGGTTCTGTTGCGTCCACAGTTCGACGGTCACAGGCTGACCGACCTTGAAGCGCCCGAAGCTCTGCTCCGGCAGGCTGATCAGTACTTCGCGCTCGCCATCAGTGGCAAGGGTAAACACCGTTTGCCCGGCGGCAACCACCTGCCCAACCTCGACCGAACGCTTGGCCACCACGCCATCCCGCGGCGCACGCAACACGGCGTAACTGGCCTGATTGGTCGAAACGTTGAATTCAGCTTTGATTTGTTTGAGACGGGCCTCACCGGAGCGGTAAAGGTTTTCGGCGTTGTCGTAGGCCGAGCGGCTGACCATCTGCCGATCCATCAGGGTCTTGTAGCGATCACGTTCGGCGCGGACCAGATTGAGATTGGCTTCGGCGGCAGCCACCTGGGCGCGAGTGGCTTCCAGTTGCAGGCGCACGTCCTGCGGATCGAGTTCGGCGAGTGGCTGATCAGCCTTCACGCGCTGACCTTCATCGACCAGTCGTCGGCTGACTTTGCCGCCAATGCGGAATGCCAGATCCGGTTCATAACGGGCGCGCACCTCGCCCGGATAACTTTCCATCGCCTGTGCCGAAGGCTCTGGCTGCACCACCATGGCTGGTCGCACGGCGACTTGCGTCGCCTCTTCCTGACCGCATGCTGACAAAAGGAACGCCAGACTCACTGGCAACGCGAGGGACAACGCATGGCGGAACATGGTGACGGACCTTTCGCTAATGGTGCTTGGAATAATTATACTGGCGGGTATGTTATTAATAGCAAACTCACCAGTCCAGTATTAAAAGCGAAGAATGTCGAACAATCTTTCAGCTCCAAACGGCCCGGGCCGCCCCAAGGATCTGGCCAAGCGCCAAGCGATCCTCGACGCGGCGAAAATTCTGTTTCTGAGTCATGGCTACGCCAACACCAGCATGGACGCGGTCGCCAGCGAGGCCGGCGTGTCGAAGCTGACGGTCTACAGCCATTTCAACGACAAGGAGACGCTGTTCTCCGCTGCCGTGGTGGCCAAATGCGAGGAACAATTACCGCCGCTGTTCTTCGAATTGCCCGAAGGCATCGCCGTGGAAAATGTGTTGCTGAACATTGCGCGAGGCTTTCATCACCTGATCAACAGCGATGAATCGGTGAATCTGCACCGTTTGATCATGGCGCTCGGCAGTCAGGATCCGAAGCTGTCGCTGATCTTCTTCGAGGCGGGTCCGCAGCGCATGGTGCAGGGCATGGAACGGCTGTTGACGCGCATCCACGAGACCGGCGCGCTGAGCATTGATCTGCCGCGCAATGCTGCTGAGCATTTCTTTTGCCTGATCAAGGGTGCGGGGAATTTTCGGCTGTTGTATGGCTGTGGGGAGCCGTTGACTGAAGAGGCAGCGGAAAGCCATGTGCAGGAAGTGGTGGGGTTGTTTATGCGGGCGTACAAAGCCTGATTTCTGCGGTGTCGGCACTGACGCCATCGCTGGCAAGCCAGCTCCCACAGGGTTTGGTGGTGTGTACACGATTTGTGATCACACCCAAATCCTTGTGGGAGCTGGCTTGCCAGCGATGAGCGCGACTCGGTATCAAGCCTTGAGCGCTTTCTTCGGATAAATGTCATAGCGGCTCGATTTGCCATCCAGCGCATGACTCGGCTTCGGCCCCGCAATGCACGGCGCCTTGCGCGGTCGCTTGACCACCACCCGGTGCGTCGCCAGTGCCAACGCGGCTTCGAGCAACGCCGGCGCATCTGGATCATCGCCCACCAGCGGCCGGAACAGACGCATCTCCTTTTTCACCAGCGCGGTCTTCTCTCGGTGCGGAAACATCGGGTCGAGGTAGATCACCTGCGGCGCCTCACCCTCCCAGTTCTGCATGACCTCGATGGAGTTGCCCTTGAGCAATTTCATCCGCGCCACAATCGGCGCCACGTCGAAATCTTCCGCCGCGCGCGCCAGACCATCCTCCAGCAAGGCGCCGATCAGCGGCTGGCGCTCGATCAGGCTCATCTCGCAACCGAGGCTCGCCAGCACAAACGCATCCTTGCCCAACCCTGCCGTGGCATCCAGCACGCGCGGGCGCACGCCTTGGGCGATGCCGACAGCCTTGGCGATCATCTGCCCGCTGCCGCCGCCGTATAGCCGACGATGCGCAGCGCCGCCCTCAACAAAGTCGACCCGCACCGGCCCCGGTGCGTCCGGGCCGAGCTGTTGCAGTTGCAAACCCTGCTCGCCGACCTGCAAGGCGAACTCGCCGTCCGGCACGTCACGCGGCAGACCAAGGCGTTCGGCCCACTGCTCGGCTTGCGCTTCAAACGTCGGGCCGAGGGCCTGGACATGGATGCGGCAGGCCGCGGGTTGCTCGATCATGGAAAACACGCTCAAAAATTCAAGGATCGGCAAATACCGCCGATAATTCATTCAACGCGCATTTTGCCAGAGCTGAGCGTCAACCGAAAAAAATGTCAGGCATTCTTCCCACATCGATTGGCTACATCTCGCCCCATGGCGACTTTAGCCGTCACAACACTCAAGCACTGAGCGGCGTCAGTCACCTGTGGCAGGATTTCTTTGCCCAAGCGATGGCCGAACAGACGAGTGAAGTGGTGCCTGCCTGCGGTACATTTCCGCCGGTTGACCTGAGCAGCCCGGAAGAACCGACCATCGGCAGCGAGCTGCACGCGCACATCGTCAGCCAGCGCGAGTGCGATGTGGTGGAAACCGAAGTGCGCCCCCCAGAGCCGCTGTTCCTGCCAATCGCTGAATTCGAAATGGAACTGCTGGACAAGCCGTTCCCGCCATTCCCGCCAGAAGAACTGCAAGCTCAGCAGGCGCAGCAGGATTTCGACAGCAGTTGGGTTCGCCCGGTGGTGATCAACAATGGTCAGCCCGTTCCAGAGCCTGGCCCGGCCCCGCAGAAGAAGCCGCTTTACCTGCCGATTGCCGAGTTCGATCTGGATCTGCTGCAGAAGCCTTACCCGCCGTTCCCGCCGGAAGAAATCGTCGAGCAACAGAAAGCACTGGACTTTGATAACGGTTGGGCGCGCCCGATCGTTCTGCAGAACCTGCGCCTCGCCGCCTGACCCTCAGCGACACACGCTCCAGCGTCCGACATCGACATGAAAGTGATTGCGGTGGGCGGTGTTGTAATCCGGCCCCAAGACAACACTGAACGCCTCGCAGGCGCCATCGCGCACCTGACGCAGAAACTGCGCGTCCTGATTTTGCTTCGGCCAGTCCTTGAGCACGCTGATGCTGCGACCATCGGCCAGACGAAAACCGGCAATATCCAGCGCATCGGCACTGGCGTGGCGACTGAGCGCGCCGCTTTCGCGGTTGTAGACATTGCGACAGGCGAAGCTGCCGAGGTGATCAATCCGCGCGACCTTTTGCCCGTAAACGGATTGTGCAGCAGGTCGCAGCGTGTGCTGTTCAAACATCGCGTAGGCCACCGCCAGCGGACAACTGGCGAGGAAACTGCTGCTCAACGCCACCTCACCGCCCTGTACGCGCAAGGCACCGATCAGCGGGCACTTGGCGTCGGGACTGTCGGCTTGCCGCGTGACCCGCAGATCAGAGCTGTTCAACGCCTGGGCACAGAGTTCAGGATCACTGCGCAAACGCATCAGCTTGTAGCCGGTCAGCCAGTTGGGCGCGGCTTTTACATCCAGTGGCGCCCATGGATTCCATGACGGCGGCACGTCCAGCCAACCGCGCCACACACTGATCAACGCGCCGCCAGTGATCAGCAACACGGTCAGTGCGATCCACCGCCCCATGCTCAGCCTTTGAAGAATTGATTGGCTTTGGCGTACGGCATCGACTGCGAGGTAAACCCGAAAGTGCCGGATTGCTGGATTTCTTCAGCGGCACGGAAGAATTCGCCGAACGCCGCCAACGCCAGTGCCGAACCGGTACTGATGCGCCGCACGCCCATTTCTTGCAGCTCCTGCACGGTCAGTTTCAAACCGCCGGACATCAGCACATTGACCGGTTTTGGCGCCACTGCACGCACCACTGCCAGCACTTCTTCGGCGTTGCGCAAACCTGGCGCATACAACACGTCGGCCCCTGCCTCGGCGAAGGCCTGCAGGCGGCGAATGGTGTCGTTGAGATCGGGATGACCGTGCAGGTAGTTTTCCGCCCGCGCGGTGAGGATGAAGGGAAAGGGTAGCGTGCGCACCGCAGCGACAGCGGCTTCGATGCGCGCCACAGCGTGTTCGAAGCAATAGATTGGCGCATCCGCGCGGCCCGTGGCGTCTTCGATCGAACCACCAACAGCGCCGGCCTCGGCAGCACGCAGCAGACTCTTGGCGCATTCAGCCGGGTCATCGGCGAAACCGTTTTCCAGATCCACCGCTACCGGCAAATCGGTGGCGGCGACAATCGCGCGGACATTGGCCAAGGTCTCATCAAGGCTTAACACGCCGTCGGCCTTGCCTTGGGAAAACGCATAACCGGCACTGGTGGTCGCCAAGGCCTGATAGCCGAGACTGGCGAGCATTTTTGCCGACCCCGCATCCCATGGATTGGGAATCACGAAACCCCCCGATTGTTCATGCAGGGCTTTGAAGGCGTGGGCTTTACGGGCTTGGGCATCCATCGGCAGGCTCCTGGGCAGAAAAAAATCCGCTTCAGAGCAGGCCAAGTTGCTCCGCGGCGGGTTCTCTGTATAGCGCAGGCAGCGCTGGCAGGCCAGGCAAACGTTGCATCAGTTGTGCGTGAAAACGTTGCGCCAGCTTCGCCGCCAGCAGGTTATCGGCGGTGTGCAGGAAGATGTAAGGCGTGCGGCCCTCTTCGATCCACTCGGCGATTTTCGCCACCCACGGCACTAGGAACGGGTCGTTGGCTTCCAGTTCCGGATGGCCAATGAAGCGCACTTGCGGGAACTGGGTGAACGCCGCCGGGCGCGTCGGCACGCGTGGCTTTTTCGATTGCGCGTGGATTACCGAAGATTCAGTCGACAGGCAACTGAACAGCGCACGCGGGTCGAGGCAGATGCGCTCAACGCCACGATCCAGCAGCAGGCGATTGAGCAGACGTTCACTCTCGCCCTTGGCGAAGAACTGTTCATGGCGCACTTCCACCGCCAACGGGCAATCTAGCGCATCAATAAACCCCGCCAGTTCCGGCAGTCGATGCGGCGTGAAGCTTTTCGACAATTGCAGCCACATCGGCGAGACGCGCTCACCGAGGGGTTTGAGTAATTGCAGAAATGTTTCGGCGGCGGTCAGTTGCTCGCGCAGGTCACCGCTATGGCTGATGTCGCCGGGGAATTTGGCGGTGAAGCGAAAGTGCTCGGGCATGACCTCGGCCCAACGCTGCACCGTGGCGGGCGACGGGCTGGCGTAGAAGGTCGTGTTGCCTTCAACGGCGTTGAACACTTGGGAATAGAGACCGAGGAAATCGGAGGTTTTGGCGTCTACCGGGTACAGATACTCGCGCCAGGCGTTTTCGCTCCAGGACGGACAACCGAGGTAGTAAGGCAGATCCATCAGATATACAGATCGAG
Source organism: Pseudomonas sp. B21-041 (assembly GCF_024748675.1). Classification (NCBI taxonomy): domain Bacteria; kingdom Pseudomonadati; phylum Pseudomonadota; class Gammaproteobacteria; order Pseudomonadales; family Pseudomonadaceae; genus Pseudomonas; species Pseudomonas sp. B21-041. The sequence goes on along the minus strand of NZ_CP087175.1, from coordinate 1,269,991 downwards.
GCCCAGCACGTCTGCATCCCAATCGACAAAACCGGCGGTGCTCAGGTAGCTGGCGAGGGCCATCGCTACGCTTTTGCTCATGGCGCGGTGGTAAATCATGTCTTGTTGGCGGGCGGGCAGATTGCTCAGGCGTTGCGCGGCGGCTTTGGCGGCAGCACGGGCAGCCAGTTGCTCTTCAGTCGGAAATTCCAGCTCACCGTCGATGTCATCGACGGACTCATCCACGATCACATGGCCTTTGCGAGGCTTGCGCTTGATGGGGTAGGACTGAGAGGAAAGGCCGTCTATACGCATAATTTCATGCTCGGTATCAATGATGGCAATTTAGCGGCACTTGACCGACTTAGCAAACTGCCGAGTGATAACTAGAACACATAAAGCGCAAAAGGTTTAAAGCGAGGGGTTAGAAACTGACGATTGGCTTCAGAAGATCAAAAGATCGCAGCCTTCGGCAGCTCCTACATTTGGAATGCGATCCTTGTAGGAGCTGCCGAAGGCTGCGATCTTTTTAAAGGCTCAACGAGCCTTGGGGGTGGCGACTTTGTCGCGCAGGTAAACCGGTTGCGCGTCATCCGCCGGAATCGATTCGCCGCGCTCCCAAGCGAAGCGCGCCAAGGTCAGCAAGTCTTCGGCGTGGGGCAGCATGCCGGCGTCGGAGCCTGTCAGATTGACCGCGATGCGCTCGGCATAACCCCAACCGGTGCCAGCACCGAACCAGTCGCCACTGGCATCGGCCGGCAGCGCAGCAACTTCTGGTGGCAACACCGCTTCGGAACCGACCAGACGCATCTCCCCCGCCGTCTCGCGGTAGCAGCCCCAATACACTTCATCCATCCGCGCATCGATGGCCGCCGCGACCTGGCTCACGCCATGCTCGCGCAGCGCACGCTGGGCCAATACTGCAAGGTTGGACACCGGCAGCACCGGGCGATCCAGCGCGAACGCCAGCCCCTGCACCACACCAATGGCGATCCGCACGCCAGTGAACGCGCCAGGCCCACGACCGAAAGCGATCGCATCGACCGCTTGCAACGTGGTGCCAGCGTCGGCCAGAAGTTGCTGGATCATCGGCAGCAGTTTCTGCGCGTGCAGGCGCGGGATCACCTCGTAATGGCTCGTGACCTTGCCGTCATGCAGCAAGGCAACGGAGCAAGCTTCAGTCGCGGTGTCCAGGGCCAGCAAGGTGCTCATCGATGTTTCCAAAACAGGTGTGGGAAAAAGGGCGTCAGTATAAACAACTACGGCCCGCAAGCGGGCCGTGGATGATGCAGCCGATCAGACTTTTCAGCTCAGCGCGGCCAGCACCTTGGCGGTGATCGCATCAACCGAACCAACGCCCGGAATGTGGCTGTACTTGGGCTTGCCAGCGTTTTTGGCGGACAGGCTCTGATAGAACTCCACCAAAGGCTTGGTCTGCGAGTGGTAGACCGACAGGCGATGACGCACGGTTTCTTCGGTGTCGTCCTTGCGCTGTACCAGCTCTTCGCCGGTGATGTCATCTTTGCCCGCGATTTTTGGCGGGTTGTAGACGATGTGGTAAACGCGGCCGCTGGCTTCGTGAACACGACGGCCGGCGATGCGTTGAACGATTTCTTCGTCTTCAACAGCGATTTCAACCACTGCATCCAGCTCAACGCCGGCAGAAACCAGAGCTTCAGCCTGCGGAATGGTGCGCGGGAAGCCGTCGAACAGGAAACCGTTGGCGCAGTCTGGCTGAGCGATGCGGTCCTGAACCAGTGCGATGATCAGGTCATCCGACACCAGGCCGCCGGCATCCATAATGCTCTTGGCTTGAACGCCCAGTGGAGTACCGGCCTTGACCGCTGCACGCAGCATGTCGCCGGTGGAAATTTGTGGAATGCCGAATTTTTCGGTGATGAACTTAGCCTGAGTACCTTTACCGGCCCCGGGAGCTCCCAGCAGAATGACGCGCATTAGATGTGCTCCTCAATTTTTTTATAAAAAGCTTTTACAAAACAAAGGATTCGCCTCTTGGGACGAATCCTGAAAATACGGGTCGTGGCCGCATAAACGGCCAAAGGCTGATCAAGATACACAGCAGGCTGCGCCCACACAAGACGCCAAAAGTCGGAGAAACCGACGTCCCCCGCGACCTCGCGACGCGGTAACCCAAGTCGCAACCCCATCATTAACTGTCGCCTGACGGCACTTTCGCCGGTCAGGCAACGCGACAGCCAAGTCTTCGTCCGGCTACCGCGCACCCGACAAAAACCTTAGCCGGTATTTCGCAAACCGGCGGCAATGCCCGCCACAGACACCAGCAACGCCTGTTCCACCGGGCTGCCCTGCTCGACATCCTGCTGCCGCGAACGGGCCAGCAGTTCGGCCTGCAATAGATGCAGCGGGTCGAGGTAGGTGTTGCGCAGACGGATAAATTCAAGGGTGTCAGGGCTATGTGCCAGCAGCTGCGACTGGCCAGTCAGGCCGAGCACCACCGCGCACGCCTGCGACAATAGGTCGCGTAACTGCGCGCCCAACGGCAGCAGATCAGGCTCGACCAGACGCTGATCGTAGGACAGCGCAATATCCGCATCAGCCTTGGCCAGGACCATTTCCAGCATGTCGATACGCGTACGGAAGAACGGCCATTGTTCGCGCATCTGCCCGAGCAACTCGCCCTCACCGCGCTCCAGCGCCTTGCTCAGCGCCGACTCCCACCCCAGCCACGCCGGCAGCATCAGCCGCGTTTGCGTCCAGCCGAAGATCCACGGAATCGCCCGCAGACTTTCGATCCCGCCGGCGCGGCGTTTGGCCGGACGACTGCCCAGTGGCAAGCGACCCAACTCCTGCTCTGGCGTGGACTGACGGAAGTACTCGACGAATTGCGGATTTTCCCGCACGACCTGGCGATAAGCGCTGACGCCATCGGCGGCCAATTCGTCCATCAAGTGACGCCACTCTGGTGTCGGCGGCGGCGGAGGCAGCAGCGTTGCTTCAAGCACCGCCGCTAGATACAGATTGAGGTTTTGCTCGGCGATGTCCGGCAGGCCGAATTTGAATCGAATCATTTCCCCCTGCTCGGTGGTGCGGAATCGCCCCGCCACCGAACCTGGCGGTTGCGACAGAATCGCCGCATGCGCCGGGCCACCGCCCCGGCCCACGGTGCCGCCGCGACCGTGGAACAGCAGCAGTTCGACTTGTTGCTCGCGGCAGATTTCCACCAAGCGTTCCTGCGCGCGATATTGCGCCCAGGCCGCTGCCGTGGTGCCAGCATCCTTGGCCGAGTCGGAATAACCGATCATCACTTCCTGCGGGCCTTGCAGCCGTGCACGGTAACCCGGCAGCAGCAACAGCCGCTCCATCACCGGCCCGGCGTTGTCGAGGTCAGCGAGGGTTTCGAACAGCGGCACCACGCGCATTGGCCGCAGCACGCCAGACTCTTTGAGCAGCAGTTGCACGGCGAGCACATCAGAAGCAGCGCCGGCCATGGAGATCACGTAGGAACCGAGCGAGGCGCCCGGTGCGGCAGCGATTTCCTTGCAGGTGTTGAGCACTTCGGCGGTGTCAGCGGACGGTTTGAAATGCGCTGGCAGCAGTGGCCGACGATTGCTCAGTTCGCGGGTCAGGAAGCTGATGCGCTGCTCTTCGTCCCAATCTTCGTAGCGACCGAGGCCGAGGTAATCGGTGATTTCAGTCATCGCCGAGCTGTGGCGCGACGAGTCCTGGCGCACATCCAGACGCACAAGGAACAAGCCGAAGGTCACCGCCCGACGCAGGCAGTCGAGCAACGGACCATCAGCGATCACGCCCATGCCGCACTCGTGCAGCGAGTTGAAGCACAGCTCCAGCGGATCGAGCAGATCGCGGTTGTTGTGCAGCACGTCTGCCGGCGCTGGCGTCGGTGCAGTCAGCGCAGCGTGTGCCCAATTGCGCGTGGCGCGCAGGCGTTCGCGCAGTTGTTTGAGCACCGCACGATACGGTTCGGCGCTGTCGCCGGCCTTGGCTTTGAGGGCGTCGCTGGCTTGTTGCATCGACAGTTCGGCTGCCAAATGATCGACATCACGCAGGTACAAATCGGCGGCCATCCAGCGCGCCAACAGCAACACTTCGCGAGTCACCGCAGCGGTAACGTTGGGGTTACCATCACGGTCGCCGCCCATCCATGACGCGAAGCGAATCGGCGCGGCTTCCAATGGCAGACGCAGGCCGGTCGCTTCATACAACGCCTTGTCGGCCTTGCGCATATGGTTGGGAATCGCCTGCCACAGCGAATGCTCGATCACCGCGAAACCCCATTTGGCTTCATCGACTGGCGTGGGGCGCGTGCGGCGGATTTCTTCGGTGTGCCAGGCTTCGGCAATGAGCCGCTGCAGGGTGTTTTGAATCTGTTCGCGTTCGGCTGTGGTCAGGTCGCGATGGTCCTGCGCGGCGAGTTGCGCGGCGATCGCGTCGTATTTCTGGATCAGCGTGCGCCGCGCCACTTCCGTGGGGTGCGCGGTCAACACCAGTTCGATTTCCAGCCGCGCCAGTTGCCGCGCCAGCGATTCGGCACTGTGGCCTTCGTTGCGCAAACGCGCGAGCAATTCCGGCAGCACGCGGGATTCGAACGGCGCCGGCTGCGACTCCTCGCGACGATGAATCAACTGATACTGCTCGGCGATGTTCGCCAGGTTGAGAAACTGGTTGAACGCGCGCGCCACGGGGAGCAATTCGTCTTCGCTCAATTGATTGAGGCTGGCGCTCAGTTCGGCGTCCATCGAACCACGCCGATCGGCCTTGGCGCCCTTGCGGATCTGCTCGATCTTGTCGAGGAAAGCCTCGCCGTACTGATCTCGAATGGTGTTGCCCAGCAGCTCTCCGAGCAGGTGAACGTCTTCGCGCAAGCGTGCATCAATATCGGTCATCAGCAATTCCCCAGCAGTAATCCGGACGGCTTAGAAACGAGTGCATGACCTAGAGAGTGCCGCTCTACGACGCTTCTTACAAGCAGCCGACGAAGGGACGTTAAACCTTGTGGGCGAAAGCTAGTCTCAACAGTAAGCCGCACAACGGCTTGCCGCCGGCCCCGGCGGACACTCACCCAGACCTGCCATGAGCAGGTGCGAAATGAGGTCATCATGAAAATTCGTGAACTCGCCCAGCATTGGGAAGAAAACGCCAAAGGTCGCCTGACCGACACTGGCTACGCGATTCATCTGGACGTTGAAGCTGCTGCGCGTCTGGGAGCGATTACCGAGATGTACCCCAAACGTCATGTCGAAGAGTTGCTTGGCGAACTGATCGGCGCGGCGCTTGAAGAGTTTGAAGCGAGCCTGCCGTATGTGAAGGGTTCGACGGTAGTGGCGACCGATGAGGAAGGTGATCCGTTGTATGAAGACGTCGGGCCTACGCCGCGTTTTCTGGCCCTTTCGCGCCGGCATTTGCATGACCTCTCGGCCGCAGCAGGCAAGCAAAAACACTGACACCACACAGATCAAACTGTAGGAGTGAGCCTGCTCGCGATGGCGGATTTTCAGTCGACATTTTTGTTGTCTGATACACCGCTATCGCGAGCAGGCTCACTCCTACAAAGATCGTATTCCAGTTCAAAATCAGTGTGTTTTCGGGATCCGAAAACACCGCGCGTACCACTCTCCCCCGTCAAAGTTCCCGGCCCAGAGCCTTGTCCATTCAGTCAAAAATTATTTTGGCGATAGGCCATCTTTTCTGAACTTTTGAAAAACGCCTCCGGTCGGAACCTGTAACCACGCCTGGAACGAGCGTTTCAAAAACGCGCTTTCACACGTCGCTTGCGGCTCCTCGACCAGGATGGATTCAGTTGTTTTCAGGAGATGCCTAATGGAGTTGAAGACCATGAAAAACCAAACCTCGTTTACCCACCTGCGCGGTCTGAAACTGGCGGCTCTGGCCATCGGCACCAGCTTCGTACTGGCCGGTTGCGCCGGTAACCCACCAACCGAACAGTACGCCGTGACCCAGTCGGCTGTGAACAGCGCCGTCAGCGCTGGCGGTACCGAGTTCGCTGCCGTTGAGATGAAGCAAGCGCAGGACAAACTGAAACAAGCCGAAATCGCCATGCACGACAAGAAGTATGACGAAGCTCGCATCCTGTCCGAGCAAGCCGAGTGGGACGCTCGCGTCGCCGAACGCAAGGCTCAGGCCGCTAAAGCCGAACAGGCTGTGAAGGATTCCCAGAAAGGTGTTCAGGAACTGCGTCAGGAAAGTCAGCGCACCGTGCAGTAAGCGCGCATCCCGACCGCAAAGCTGAATCTCTTACCGATAGAAAGGACGACAAATTATGCGTAAGCAACTGATGATCCCCGCTCTCCTCGCCGCAAGTGTTGCTCTGGCTGCCTGCTCCACCCCGCCTAACCCGAACCTGGAACAGGCACGCACCAACTACGCCGGCCTGCAAGCCAACCCACAGGCGAGCAAAGTCGCGGCGCTGGAAACCAAAGACGCCAGTGACTACCTGGACAAAGCCGACAAGGCTTATCTGGACAAGCAAGACGCCGCCAAGGTCGACCAACTGGCCTACCTGACCAACCAGCGTGTGGAAGTGGCCAAGCAGACCATCGCCCTGCGCACTGCGGAAAACAATCTGAAGAATGCCGCCGCCCAACGTGCCCAGGCGCGTCTGGATGCCCGTGATCAACAGATCAAACAGCTGCAGGACAGCCTGAATGCCAAGCAGACCGATCGCGGTACGCTGGTGACTTTCGGTGACGTGCTGTTCGCCACCGACCGTGCCGACCTGAAGTCCAGCGGTCTGGTCAACATCAACAAACTGGCGCAGTTCCTTCAGGAAAACCCGGATCGCAAAGTGATCGTCGAGGGTTACACCGACAGCACCGGGACCGCGAGCCACAACCAGTCGCTGTCCGAGCGTCGCGCCAACTCCGTGCGCACCGCACTGGTGAAAATGGGCGTTGATCCAGCGCGCATCGTCACCCAAGGCTACGGCAAGGAATACCCGGTTGCCGAGAACGGCAGCGCTTCCGGCCGTGCGATGAACCGTCGCGTGGAAGTAACCATTTCCAACGACAACCAGCCAGTGATGCCACGTTCGGCTGTTAGCTCGAACTAAGCGTCACGCGGTAATGCAAAAGCCCCGCCTGAGTGATCAGGCGGGGCTTTTTTTGTGGGGACTGAAATCGCAGCCCCTCACCCCAGCCCTCTCCCGAGGGAGAGGGAGCCGATTCGCGGTGCGTTCAGAATTTGGTTCGACACGATGGATCAGGTCGGCGTAACTCGAATGACACCTCGGTCAGTCCCCTCTCCCTCTGGGCGGTCCGACGTTTCGGGAGGGTTAGGGTGAGGGCTGGTCCTGCAGAATCACTGCTCAAGCTTCTGCGGGGTTTCTTCGCCCATGCAGCGCACGGCTTTTTTCTGTGCGTTGATCAGCACACCGGTCAGACCTTTCTGCTCGGTATCGAACAACACCAGCACCCCATCAATGCACTGCGCCACCTGCGCCGCCGGGTCCAGCGAGACTTTGTAGTCTTCACCCGGAACAGTCTTGAGCATGGTGAATTCGTTGAGCAGCAACGCATCCTCGGGTTTGGCGAAGTGCAGGTAGCCGTAGTACCACAGCGCCCCGACGGTGCCGAGGATGCTGCAGATACCGGTGATGATCAACGGGATGGCGTTACGTTCTTCACTCATTGCGGACTCTCATCTTCAGAATTCGGGGGTTGCGGATAATTGGGGATTTCGCCGAGGCGGCGCAGGCCGTTGAAGTGCTCGGGGTCGTCGAGATAGCGCAGCATGACTTGGCGCCAGACCGGGTCGCCGAATGTCTGCACATGACCGCCACGGGTCAGTTGCAGCACGCGCGGTGGCGGCGCAGCTTGATACAGACGGATGCCGTTGGACAGCGGCACCAGTGGATCGTCGATGCTGTGGAAGATCAGTTTCGGCACACCGTTGAGTTGCGGCATCGAGTTGATCGCGCTGTCGCTGTCCGGCACCAGCCAGGACAATGGCACCTGGAACGGCCAGGTCAGCCACGAGGTGCTCAGCGCATACTGGCCGACGCTGCGGTAACTGGCGGGCACGCCGTCGAGCACCAAGGCCTTGAGCTGTTTTTGCCGCTCGGGATGCTGCACCAGCCAATGCACCGCCATCGAACCGCCGAGGCTTTGGCCGAGCAGGATCAGCGGTTTGCCTTTGACTTCCGGCGCCTTGTCGAGCCAGGCGAATGCGGCGTCGATGTCCTGATAGATCGCCGGCAGGCTCGGTTTGCCCTCGGACAAGCCATAACCACGATAGTCGAGCAGCAGCACTTGATAGCCGTTTTTCGGCAGCCACCAACTGCCGCCCAGGTGCATCGGCAGATTGCCGCCATTGCCGTGCAAGTGCAGCACGGTGCCTTTGACCTCTACGCCGGGTTTGGCCGGCAGCCACCAGGCGTTGAGCTTCAAGCCATCCGCCGTGACCAGCGTGACGGTGCGGTATTCGAGCTTGGCTTTTTCCGGGGTGAAGATCTGGCCCGGCTCAGGGTAGAACAACAGCGAACTACAACCGCCGAGGGTCAGGAGCAGGCAAATGATGCCGAGGATTCTCATCCGGTGAAACCTCGCAAAAATTCAGGTTCAGATCGTTCCCACGCTCTGCGTGGGAATGCATCCCGTGACGCTCTGCGTCACAGTGGACGCGGAGCGTCCATGGCGGCATTCCCACGCGGAGCGTGGGAACGATCGGTCTGTAGTGGGCTAGAGGATATTGGAGTAATCCGCTTCGATCCGGTCCAGGCTCAAATGGTTGAGGAAGTTGGAGAAGCACATCCACGCCGACAACGCATTCAAATCGCGGAACTGGTCCGGCAGATACTTCGGCGGCACCACCAATCCTTCATCCACCAACTGGCGCAAGGTACGCATGTCTTCCAGCGTGGTCTTGCCGCAGAACAACAACGGAATCTGCTCAAGCTTGCCCTTACGCACGGCCAACTGAATGTAGTTGTAAACCATGATAAAGCCCTTGAGGTAGGACAAGTCTTTGGTGAATGGCAGCCCCGTCGGCGTCGATCCACGGAAAACCCGACTGGCGTTGCCGTAACTTTCCGCCATCTCGAAGCCCTGCTCACGGAAGAATTCGAAAACCTGCAGGAAGTCCGCGCCCTCCTCGACCATGTGAATGGCGCGGGTGCGGTTGGTCAGTTTGCGCAGGCGGCTCGGGTAGGAGGCGAAGGTGATGATTTCCATCAGGATCGCCAGGCCTTCCTGGGTCACCGTCGACGACGGTGGGCCTTTGGACAGGAAGGTGCAGATCGGCTGGTTCAAACCGTTGAGCGTGGTGCCCACGTGGACCAGGCCTTCGTGGACTTCCAGCGCGCGCACGTCACGGTCGTTGAACATCGCGTCGGTGCGGATCTTGATGTAGTCCGCACCGGCCGCCGCGTCAGCAACAATACCGTCGGACTCGAACACGCGGATGGTTTCTTCGGCCTCGCCGAACACCTTGTTCAAACGGGTCTGCAGCAAGTGCACAGCGTCTTTGGCGGTGAGGATTTTCGGTTCATCCTTCAAATCGCCGCGGCCATCGATGTTATTCAGGTAGTCGGACATCATCAGGCCGAGGTCGGCCAGGGTCGGGTCACCGGCGTGGAACGCATCGGACGCGGCGCCATACAACTCTTGGGAGATCAGACCGAAATCTTCGGTGCCGCGCGCTTCGAGCATGCGCACCACCATGCGGTATTCCTTGCACATGCGCCGCATGATCTGCCCGACCGGGTTGAACTGGCCAAGCTGGCGGGTGATGTCGCGCTCGATGTTCTGGAATTCCAGTTTGACTTTGCTCGAATCAAAACTCAGCGGCCGATTGAGGTAATAGTCGCGATCCACCGCCGGCATTTCCTTGCCTTTGGCCTTGAGGAACCCTTTGCGAATGTTCTCGTCCCACTTGACCGCGTCGAGCACACGGATCGGCGTCTGCGCCAGCACAATGCGATCGGACAACATGCGTATCGTCTGCTGGTAATCGTCCACCCGAAACTCCTGTAGAAAACCTGACGTAATGAATTATTGGGCGCGGGCCTGGCGCTGGTAGCGCACGGCTTCAACGAAGACGTCGGAATTGGCCGGATCGTCGAGGTAAGCAAAGACCTTGTCGAGATTACTGTCGACTTGCACGCCGTCGCCATCGTCGGTCTGGAAGGCCTGACCGTCGAGGGCTTTTTGTTTGATCGCCTGGTTGATCTGCTCAAGATCGAGGTTGTAGACCACCAGTTCGTGTTTGTCGGTGAGTTCGAAGCCGGCGATGGTGAAGTGGCCACCGTACTGCGCCGGGACTTTCGCCGACAGATACCAGCGGTTGCCATGGCGCGACACGGTGAAGGGATAGGCTTCGCGTTCGCGGGGTTTGGCCTTGAAGTAAGTGACAGCCTGATAGCGGTCGTTGCCCAGGCGCGTCAACTCAAGGTTCATCGGCTCGCCCCAGGCGTTGGTGCTCGACCATTTGCCGAGCAGGCCCTTGGGCGCCGGGGCACTGGCGGTCAGCGGCTCCTTGAAAGTCACCAGACAGCCACTGAGCAGCAGGAACGACAAGGCGATCAGCACGCCACGCCAGGCTTTCATTCAATACTCCCTATGAACATTGGCCGCCCTCATGGTGATCGATCGTTCCCACGCTCTGCGTGGGAATGTATCCACTGACGCTCTGCGTCATGTCGACGAAGGGACGCGGAGCGTCCCCGGCGGCATTCCCACGCAGAGCATGGGAACGATCTTGTGGTCAGACCGACGCAAGCACCAGGTGCATATAGCGCGTCAGAATGCCGAGCATGTCCTCTTCGGCCAAAGGCTCGGCGTCGTTGAGCAGGCCCTGATATTCCATCCGACCGATAATCGCCGTCAACACCTTGGCATCCTGTTGCGGTTCACGCGAGCCCAATACCTGGAACAACTGGCAGGTGCCCTGCAACAGAATCTGCTGATGCGAGCGCACCAGAATCGCCAGACGCGGGTTGAGCAGCGCTTCCTGACGGAACGCCTGCTCGGCCATCAAATGCTCACGACGGTTAACCAACTGACGATGCACGTAATCGGCCATCAACCGTGCAATGTCATCGGCTAGTTGCGAGCGCGATTCGGGGCTGCCGTCACCGCTGACAACCATGTCACGCAGCAGACCTTCATTGTTGACCCATAGCTTGGCCATGTACGCCGCGCTGCGTTCAACGTATTGAGCGAAGGTATCGGTGAGCAGGTCATCGATATCCTTGAAGTAATAGGTGGTCGCCGACAGCGGCACTCCAGCCTCGGCCGCCACCGCACGATGGCGCACGGCACGCACACCGTCACGCACGACAATGCGCATCGCCGCGTCGAGAATGTCCTGTCGACGCTGCTCACTGCCCTGTCGGCTGGCCTTGCGACCCTGGTACTGAACGCTTTCAGCGACCGCAGTGGCGATACCCGCTGCACCTTCTTGAGCTATTGCACCCATCACGACAGAACTTCCTCTGCTATTGCAAAATTAACCAATTGATACATTTGTACCAGACAGGCAATAAAAAGCCGCCTGTTTTAGGCGGCTTTTTAACTGAAACGTTTACGCTTGCGGTCGCATGTGCGGGAACAGGATCACATCGCGAATCGACGGCGAATTGGTCAGCAACATCACCAGACGGTCGATGCCGATACCTTCACCGGCCGTTGGCGGCATGCCGTACTCCAGCGCGCGAACGAAGTCGGCGTCGTAGTGCATGGCTTCGTCGTCGCCGGCGTCCTTGTCGGCCACCTGCGCCATGAAGCGCTCGGCCTGGTCTTCCGCGTCGTTCAACTCGGAGTAGGCGTTGGCGATTTCACGGCCGCCAATGAACAGCTCGAAGCGGTCGGTGACGTTCGGGTTGTCATCGTTGCGACGGGCCAGCGGCGACACTTCAAACGGGTACTGGGTGATGAAGTGCGGCTGTTCCAGTTTATGCTCGACCAGTTCTTCGAAAATCATCACTTGCAGCTTGCCCAGACCTTCGAAGCCCAGCACCTTGGCGCCGGCCTTCTTGGCGATGGCGCGGGCCTTGTCGATGTCGTTCAGATCATCGGCGGTCAGCTCAGGGTTGTACTTGAGGATCGAGTCGAACACCGACAGACGTACGAACGGCTCGCCGAAGTGGAACACCTTGTCGCCGTACGGCACGTCGGTGCTACCCAGTACCAACTGCGCCAGTTCGCGGAACAGTTCTTCGGTCAGGTCCATGTTGTCTTCGTAGTCGGCGTACGCCTGGTAGAACTCCAACATGGTGAATTCCGGGTTGTGACGAGTCGAAACGCCTTCGTTACGGAAGTTGCGGTTGATCTCGAACACTTTCTCGAAACCACCGACCACCAGACGCTTCAGGTACAGCTCCGGGGCGATACGCAGGAACATTTCCATGTCCAGCGCGTTGTGGTGGGTTTCGAACGGCTTGGCCGCAGCGCCGCCCGGAATGGTCTGCAGCATCGGCGTTTCGACTTCGAGGAAGTCGCGCTTCATCAGGAAGCTACGGATGTGCGCGATCACTTGCGAACGTACGCGGAAGGTCTGACGCACTTCGTCGTTGACGATCAGGTCAACGTAGCGCTGGCGGTAGCGCTGTTCGGTGTCGGTCAGGCCGTGGTGCTTGTCCGGCAGAGGACGCAGCGATTTGGTCAGTAGACGCACGCTGGTCATTTCAACGTACAGGTCACCCTTGCCGGAACGCGCCAGGGTGCCTTCGGCGGCAATGATGTCGCCCATGTCCCAGGTTTTCACCGCGGCCAGGGTGTCTTCCGACAGGGTTTTACGGTTGACGTAGACCTGAATGCGACCGGTCATGTCCTGGATCACCATGAACGAGCCACGGTTGAGCATGATGCGACCGGCAACCTTGACCGGGATTGCAGCCTCTGCGAGCTCTTCCTTGGTCTTGTCCGCGTACTGTTTCTGCAGTGCGTCGCAGTAGTTTTCGCGGCGGAAGTCGTTCGGGAAGGCGTTGCCCTTGGCGCGCTCGGCAGCCAGCTTTTCCTTGCGCAGGGCGATCAGGGAGTTTTCTTCCTGTTGCAGGGCTTGCGGGTCGAGTTGTTGGTCGCTCATGTCTTTAGATATTCCATCAGGTTCGTTGCCCCCGGGCCTTGCGGCCCGGGGATCGCCAGCAGGGCTGGCTCCTACAGGGATCGGACTGAATCAGCCGATGCTGTATTGCGTCTTTTACAGGCCCGATTTCAGGCTGGCATACAGATATTCGTCGATATCGCCGTCGAGTACCTTGTCGCAGTCGCTGCGTTCGATGTTGGTGCGCAGATCCTTGATCCGCGACGCATCGAGCACGTACGAGCGAATCTGGTGACCCCAGCCGATGTCCGACTTGGTGTCTTCCAGCGCTTGCGACGCGGCGTTGCGTTTCTGCATTTCCTGCTCGTACAACTTGGCCCGCAGCATTTTCATGGCGGTGTCCTTGTTGGCGTGCTGGGAACGTTCGTTCTGGCAGCTGACCACGGTGTTGGTCGGTACGTGAGTGATACGTACGGCCGAGTCGGTGGTGTTTACGTGCTGACCACCGGCACCGGAAGAACGATAGGTGTCGATCCGCAGGTCTGCCGGGTTGATTTCGATTTCCACCTTGTCATCGATCTCTGGTGAGACGAAAACCGCGGAAAACGAGGTGTGGCGACGGTTGCCGGAGTCGAACGGGCTCTTGCGCACCAGACGGTGTACGCCGATCTCGGTACGCAGCCAGCCAAAGGCGTATTCGCCCTTGATGTGCACGGTCGCGCCTTTGATACCGGCGACTTCACCGGCCGACAGTTCCATGATGGTCGCGTCGAAACCGCGTTTATCCGCCCAGCGCAGGTACATGCGCAGCAGGATGTTGGCCCAGTCCTGGGCTTCGGTGCCGCCGGAACCGGCCTGGATGTCCAGGTAGGCGTTGTTCGGGTCCATTTCATGGCTGAACATGCGGCGGAATTCCAGCTTGGCCAGATTTTCCTCGAGACGGGCCAGCTCGGCGACGACATCGCCCACTGCGCCTTCGTCGTTTTCTTCGACGGCCATGTCCAGCAGGTCACGGCAATCGGCCAGACCGCCGTTCAGTTCATCGAGGGTATCGACGATCTGCGCCAGCGCAGCGCGCTCGCGGCCCAGTTCCTGGGCGTATTCAGGTTTGTTCCAGACGCTCGGATCTTCAAGCTCGCGATTGACTTCGGTCAGACGCTCATGCTTTTGATCGTAGTCAAAGATACCCCCGAATAGTTTCGGAGCGCTCGGACAGGTCCTTGATGGTGTTCAGGATCGGGTTGATTTCCATGACGGGCAGCACTCGTTGGCGAACTTTTGAAAGCCGGCGAGTATAACGTAATCAGGCTGTGACGGCAGCCCGTCTGGCGGGTGTGGGGATCATTAAAGCCTTTGCCCTCACCCTAACCCTCTCCCAGAGGTAGAGGGGACTGATTGGGGGATATTCGGGAGGTACGCCGACGTGAAAGGGCTTTGCCGAATCCATGATCGCCAAGGATTTCAAGCGGAAATTGGCGCATGGGCCTGCCCCTCACCCTAGCCCTCTCCCGGAGGGAGAGGGGACTGATTGGGGGATATTCGGGAGGTACGCCGACGTGAAAGGGCTTTGCCGAATCCATGATCGCCAAGGATTTCAGGCGGAAATTGGCGCATGGGCCTGCCCCTCACCCTAGCCCTCTCCCGGAGGGAGAGGGGACTGATTGGGGGTGTTCGGGAGATACGCCGACGTGAAAGGGCTTAGCTGAATCCGGAACTGCCAAGCTTGAAGATCCATAATCGATTCGTTCGATCAGGTCGATGTACAGCGCCAGACACCTCCGTCGGCCCCCTCTCCCTCGGGGAGAGGGCTGGGGTGAGGGGAAAGCCGTTACTCGATCCCAACCTGATTACGCCCACTGTTCTTCGCCAGATACAACCCACGATCCGCCGCCGAAATCAGCAACCGACAATCACTACCCGCCTGCGGCACCATGGTCGCCAGGCCAATACTGATGGTCAGGCTCGCCCCTTCCGCCGGGGTGTTGTGCGGGATTTTCAAGGATGCCACGGTCTGGCGCAGTTTCTCCGCGACCAGCCGCGCGCCGCCCGGCGAGGTGTTCGGCAGCACCAGCACAAACTCCTCACCGCCATAACGCGCCGGCAAATCCGACGGTCGTGCGCTGGCCTCGCGGATCGCCGTAGCGACCTTGCGTAACGCTTCGTCGCCTTCAACGTGACCAAAGCTGTCGTTGTAGGACTTGAAGTAATCGACGTCGATCATCAACAGCGACAATTGAGTCTGATCCCGCAGCGAGCGGCGCCACTCCAGTTCCAGGTACTCGTCGAAGTGGCGGCGGTTGGACAGCCCGGTCAGGCCGTCGGAGTTCATCAGCCGTTGCAGCACCAGATTGGTGTCGAGCAATTGCTGCTGGCTGACCCGCAGCGCGCGGTACGCGGCATCCCGCTGCAGCAAGGTCATGTACGAGCGCGAGTGATAGCGGATGCGCGCCACCAGTTCGATGGTATCCGGCAGTTTCACCAGATAATCGTTGGCCCCGGCCGAAAACGCCGCGCTCTTGATCAGCGGGTCTTCCTTGGTCGACAGAACGATGATCGGGATGTCTTTGGTCGCCGGGTGATTGCGGTATTCGCGCACCAGGCTCAGGCCATCGAGGCCGGGCATCACCAGGTCCTGGAGAATCACCGTCGGTTTGATCCGCACCGCCTGGGCAATGGCCTGCTGCGGGTCGGAGCAGAAGTGGAAGTCGATGTTTTCTTGATTCGACAGCCCACGGCGCACCGCTTCGCCGATCATCGCTTGATCGTCCACCAACAACACCATGGCGGCGTTTTCGTCGGTTTTAATGTCGTCGATCTGTAAGTCATTCATGGGCGGTCACCTGAGTACTGCGGGGGCCAGGATTGCGGATAAACCTGTTCATTTGGGAAAAACCTCCAGCAATCGTGGCGCTATCTTTTCCAGTGCACGGATTTCAACCGCGGCATCAATCGCCGCGGCGGCTTTGGGCATGCCGTACACCGCACTGCTTTGCTGATCCTGCGCGATGGTCAGGTAACCCTGCTGGCGCATGAGCTTAAGCCCTTGCGCGCCGTCGCGTCCCATCCCGGTCAATAAAACCCCGATCGCGTCGCCATTCCAATAACTGGCGACACTGTCGAAAAACACATCGATCGAGGGGCGGTAGATCTCGTTGACCGGCTCGGCGGTGTAGGCCAGCGTGCCGTTTTTCAATAAGCGAATATGGTGATTGGTGCCGGCCAGCAGCACCGCGCCGGCCTGCGGCGGTTCGCCCTCGCGGGCCAGACGCACATCGAGGCCGCTGGCGCTGGCCAGCCATTCGGCCATGCCGGCGGCGAACACCTGATCGACGTGCTGCACCAGCACAATTGCCGCCGAGAAGTCACGGGGCAGGCCTTTGAGCAAGACTTCCAGCGCTGCCGGGCCGCCCGCAGACGATCCGATCGCCACCAGCCGCTTGCACGAAGCGGAGCTGCGCTGGGGTGTAGGCGCCGGGTGTGAGCGTTGCGGCTTGTCGCCGATCAGCCAGCCAATATTGAGGATTTTACGCAGCAACGGCGCCGCCGCTTCCTGCGCATTGCCGGCGCCGAGAGCCGGGGTATCGACCACGTCCAGCGCGCCGTGCCCCATGGCTTCGAAGACCCGGTGCACGTTCTGCTGGCGATCGACCGTCACAATGACGATCGCGCACGGGGTTTCGGCCATGATCCGGCGCGTGGCTTCGACGCCGTCCATCACCGGCATGATCAGGTCCATCAGGATCAGGTCCGGAGTATTTTCAGCGCACAGTTGCACTGCCTCGGCACCGTTGCGGGCGACCCAGACCACCTGATGCGCCGGCTCGAAGGCCAGCGCCCGGCGCAGGGCCTCCACCGCCATGGGCATGTCGTTGACGATGGCGATCTTCATGCCCGCGCTCCTCCAATAAGCTCGACCACTGCGTCGAGCAGGGCGTCGTCATGAAAACTGGCTTTGGCTAAATAATAGTCGGCGCCGGCATCGAGGCCACGGCGGCGGTCCTCTTCCCGATCCTTGTATGACACAACCATCACCGGCAGCGATTGCAGGCGGTTGTCGCGGCGCAGCAGGGTGACCAGCTCGATGCCGTCCATGCGCGGCATGTCGATGTCGGTGATCAGCAAATCGAAGTCCTCCGAACGCAGCGCGTTCCAACCGTCCATGCCGTCCACCGCCACCGCGACGTCGTAGCCGCGATTGAGCAGCAGTTTGCGTTGCAGTTCGCGCACGGTCAGCGAGTCGTCGACCACCAACACCCGCTTGCGCGCCGCCTCGGCGGCTTGATTGCCATGACGCGCGATGCGCTCAAGGCGCCCGGTATTGAGCAGTTTGTCCACCGAGCGCAGCATGTCTTCGACGTCGACGATCAACACCACCGAACCGTCGTCAAGCAAAGCGCCGGCGGAGATGTCCTGCACTTTGCCCAGACGCTCATCGAGTGGCAAGACCACCAGCGTGCGCTCGCCAATGAAGCGCTCCACGGCAACGCCATAAACCGCATCACGCTCGCGGATCACCACGACTTTAAGGGTTTCGCCGGTGTTCTGGCTGGCCGGGCGGTTGAGCAACTGGCTGGCCGCAACCAGCCCGACGTGCTGGCCTTCGTGCCAGAAATGCTGACGGCCTTCGACCTGAACGATGTCCTCCGGCGCCAGATCGCACATGCGTTCGATGTGCGCCAGTGGGAAGGCGTAGGCCTCTTCGCCAACTTCCACCACCAGACTGCGTACCACCGACAAGGTCAGCGGTACCTCCAGATGAAAGCGACTGCCCTCGCCCGCCGTCTGCTCCAGCACCACCGCACCGCGCAACTGGCGAACCATGTGTTGAACAGCATCGAGGCCGACGCCCCGCCCGGACACTTCGGTGACCGTGTCGCGCAGGCTGAAACCGGGGAGAAACAGGAACGTCAGCAGTTCTTCCTCGCTCAACTGCGCCGCCGTTTCCGCTGGGGATAGCTGCCGCTCGACAATGCTGCGGCGGACCTTTTCCAGATCGACGCCATTGCCGTCATCGCTCAATTCCAGCACCAGCAGGCCGGCCTGATGCGAGGCGCGCAGGCGGATCAGGCCCTCTTCTGATTTGCCTTTAAGCAGACGCTGCTCAGGGGTTTCAATACCGTGATCGACAGCGTTGCGCAGCAAATGGGTGAGCGGCGCTTCGAGTTTTTCCAAGACATCGCGATCGACCTGGGTTTTCTCGCCTTCGATCTCCAGCCGCACCTGCTTGCCGAGGCTGCGGCCCAGATCGCGGACCATGCGCACCTGACCGGTCAGCACGTCCGCAAAGGGCCGCATGCGGCAGGCTAACGCCGTGTCATAGAGCACTTGTGCGCGCTGGCTGGCCTGCCAGGCGAACTCGTCGAGTTCGGCGTTTTTCTCGCTCAGCAACTGCTGGGATTCGGCGAGCAAACGCCGCGCGTCTTCCAAGGCTTCGAGCGCTTCAAGGCTCAGCGCGTGTTCCTTGAGGTGCACGTTGAGATTTTCCAGCGCACGCAAGCCGTTGTTCTGCATGCGTTTGAGGCGCTGCATGGTCGCCAGATGCGGTTTGAGGCGCTGGGTTTCCACCAGCGACTTGCTCGATAGATCGAGCAAACTGTTCAGCCGTTCAGCGGTGACCCGCAGCACCCGCTCGCCACCTTCGGTGGTGCGTTTGCTTTTGCGTGGCGCCGATTCAGAGGTTTCGACCGGGGCTTCGATGATCGGCGCTGGCGTCAGTTCAAATACGGGCGGCGCTTCAAGTTGCAACTCGGCCATCGGCGGCGCAACGAACGCTGCCAGCGGCGTCGACGGATCGAGCAAACCCGCCATCAACGCCACATAAGTTTCAATATCGCTCGGCTGCGGCGCATTGGCCGGTGTAGCGATGCGCATCAGCAAATCGGTGCCCTGCAACAGCGCATCGATATGTTCGGGCCGCAGCAACAAGCGCCCTTCCTGCGCGCTGACCAGGCAATCTTCCATGACATGGGCGACGCTGACGCCGCTGTCGATGCCAACAATTCGCGCCGCGCCTTTGAGCGAATGCGCCGCGCGCATGCACGATTCCAGTTGATCGGCCTGGGTCGGGTTGCGCTCCAGGGCCAGCAATCCGGCGCTGAGCACTTGGGTCTGGGCTTCGGCTTCGAGGCTGAACAGCTCAAGCAGCGAGGCGTCGCGCATTTGCTCGGGGGTCATGTGAGGCTCCGGGTCACGGCGGACAGCAGCTGTTCTTCATCCAGCCAACGCAGGCTACGACCGCGATACTGCAGAACACCACGGGTGTATTTGGCACTGGCTTGCACGCCGGACTGCGAGGCGGCATCAAGAATGCGCTCGTCGATGGCATGAATACCGTCGACCTCATCCACCGGCACCACCACCGGCCCGCCATGGGCGGCGATGATCAGCATGCGCGGCATGATGCGCGCGCCGGTGGCTGGCGCGGCGTTGCCATCCAGATCGAGCAATTCAACCAGCGACAGGCACGCCACCAACGCGCCGCGCACATTGGCCACACCGAGCAATGCGCGTGAGCGCTGGTGCGGCAACGAGTGAATCGCCTGCAGTGGCGCGACTTCGACGAGACTGCGCGTCGCCAGCCCCAGCCATTCTTCACCGAGCCGGAACATCAGTAGCGAGCGGGTTTTCACGTCGCTTTCCACAGCGATCGCCACCGGGTCGCGTTCGTCCTGCTGCAACGCATAACGGTCGAGCAGGCGCGTGGCGGCGGCGGAATACACCGAACAATTGCGGCAATGAATGTGGTCTTCGAGCAGCGGACAGGACTTGTCGCCATGAATGCCGATGCGGTTCCAGCAATCGTCGATGGCCCGGGCGTCTTCGTGGGTGACGTTCAAGGTGTCGGACGGGATCATCGTTTACGCTCACTGTCGGCAGTGCGGCCGCTGCGAGCGGCGCGTTCCTGCAATCGTCTGGCACCCGTTGTATCGCCCTGAGCCTGCAGCAGCGCGGCCAGGTGCATCAACGCTTCGGGATGTTGCGGTTCGAGGTACAACGCTTTGCGGTAGAAACCCTGAGCTTCGAGGGTCAGGCCGGCGACATCGCTGAGCAAGCCGAGCCAGTAAAACACCTGGGCCACCGGTTCGTGGCTGCGCAAATACTGTTCGCAGGCAGCGCGGGCCTCGGCACTTTTGCCTTCGTTGGCCAATGCAGCGATGTTGGCCAGCAGGGTCGCCGCGTCCGGGTTGGCACTTTTGCTAGCGGTCGGCAGTGGCGTTACGGCGGCAAACGGTCGAGTGCGCACCGGTGCTGGCTGCGTGCTGCGAGGCGGTTGGCTGACCGGCACCACGATGGGCTTGGGCGTTGGCAACGGCTCGGGGTGCGGATCGCTATGGCGACTGAACGCGAAGGATTGCGGGATACCGATCGAACGCATGCCCAAACGTCCGAGCAAACTGCCCTCGGCCGGGCCGATAAACAGCACGCCATCGAAATGCGTCAGGCGCTTGAGCACCTCGAACACCAGTTTTTGCGTCGGCTGATCGAAATAGATCAGCAGATTGCGGCAGAACACGAAATCGAACGCCGGCTCGCTGGCCAGCAGCGTCGGATCGAGCACATTGCCGACCTGCAAACGCACCTGCTCACGCACGTCGTCATTGACCCGATGGCCGTCCTGCTCAGGCGTGAAGTGCCGTTCGCGAAAGTCCAGTTCCTGGCCGCGAAACGAATTCTTGCCGTACAGCGCGCGCCGGGCCTTCTCCACCGACAGCGGGCTGACGTCCATGCCATCGACCTTGAACTGATGCGGTTTGAGCCCGGCATCGAGCAAGGCCATGGCAATCGAATAGGGTTCTTCGCCGGTGGAACATGGCAGGCTGAGGATGCGCAGCGCACGCATGTTATTCAGCTCGGCGAGGCGATTGCGCGCCAGCTTGCCCAGCGTGGCAAACGATTCCGGGTAACGGAAAAACCACGTTTCCGGAACGATCACCGCTTCGATCAGCGCCTGTTGTTCGTCTCGCGAGCCTTGCAGCAGTTGCCAATACTCATCGGCATGCGCCGCTTGCGAGAGTGTCGTGCGCTGGCGTACGGCGCGTTCGATGATCGCCGGCCCTACCGACGTCACATCGAGGCCGATGCGCTCCTTGAGAAAGTCGAAAAAACGCTGATCGCTGCTCATGCCTGCGCCTCAAGCTGCGCCGGACTCAGCGGCGGATCGGGGAACAGCAAAGTACGCACGGCGTCATCGAGCAAGTCATTGACCCGTACCCATTGCACCAATCCCTGGGCATCTTCACGCACCGGGCCGAGGTAAGGCGCCGCGCGGTTGTCGAGGCCGTAAGGCTGAAACTCTTGCGGATGGCAACGCAGGGTGTCGGTGGCCTGTTCGAGAATCAACCCGAGCCATTGCGCGGGTTGCGCTTCATCCGGCCGATAATTGACCAATACCAGACGGGTGCTGGTGCGCGCCTCGGCGGTATGGCCGAAGGTCAGCGCACTGAGGTCGATCACCGGCACCACCGCACCGCGATAGGCAAATACGCCAGCAACCCACTGCGGCGCCCGGGCGATTGGCTTGAGCGGCAGGCGCGGCAGCACTTCCGCCACTTCGGTGGCGCGCAAGGCGTAGCGCTCGCTGCCGATGCGAAACAGCAGGAACAACGCCGGCTTCGCCACCTGCGCGGCGCTGCGTTTGGCGATGATTTCGCTCATCAGACTTTGAATCGCGAAACGCCGCTGCGCAGCCCGACGGCTACCTGGCTCAGTTCGTCGATGGCGAAACTGGCCTGACGCAACGACTCGACGGTCTGGCTGCTGGCGTCGCCCAACTGCACCAGCGCGTGGTTGATCTGCTCGGCACCGGTGGCCTGAGCCTGCATGCCTTCGTTGACCATCAACACCCGCGGCGCCAGCGCCTGCACCTGATGGATGATCTGCGACAGCTGCTCGCCGACCTGCTGCACCTCGGACATGCCACGGCGCACTTCTTCGGAGAACTTGTCCATGCCCATCACCCCGGCTGATACCGCCGACTGGATTTCGCGCACCATCTGTTCGATGTCGTAAGTGGCGACAGCGGTCTGATCCGCCAGGCGTCGCACTTCGGTGGCGACCACGGCAAAACCGCGGCCGTACTCACCGGCCTTCTCGGCTTCAATCGCCGCGTTGAGCGACAACAGGTTGGTCTGGTCGGCAACCTTGACGATAGTCACCACCACCTGATTGATGTTGCCGGCCTTCTCATTGAGGATCGCCAGTTTGGCGTTGACCAGATCGGCCGCACCCATAACCGAGTGCATGGTGTCTTCCATGCGCGCCAGGCCTTGCTGGCCGGAGCCGGCAAGCACCGAGGCCTGATCGGCGGCGGTGGACACTTCGGTCATGGTGCGTACCAGATCGCGCGAGGTAGCGGCGATCTCGCGCGAAGTCGCGCCGATCTCGGTGGTGGTCGCGGCGGTTTCGGTGGCGGTGGCTTGTTGTTGCTTGGAGGTGGCAGCGATTTCGGTCACCGAGGTGGTGACCTGCACCGAAGAACGTTGCGCCTGGGATACCAGCGCAGTCAGCTCGGTCATCATGTCGTTGAAGCCGGTTTCGACGGCGCCGAACTCGTCCTTGCGGTCGAGATTGAGACGCGAACTGAGGTCCCCGGTGCGCATGGTTTCGAGAATCTGCACAATGCGGCTCATCGGCGCCATGATCGCGCGCATCAGCAACAGACCGCACAGGCCGGCGGCGAGCACGGCGACCAGCAGTGAAATGAACATGCTGACTTTGGCGGCCGCCACAGCATCGTCGATATTGTTCATGGCCTGATCGGCGACTCTCTTGTTCTCGCCGATGATGTCGTTGAGCTTCATGCGCCCGGAATACCAGGCTGGCGTCAGCTTTTCGTGGAACATCCTGACCGCGTCCGCTTCCAGGTTGCGCTTGTGCAGGTCCAGCACGGCATCCTGAATCTGGAGGTAGGCGTCGTGGTACTTCTCGAACGCGGCAAACTCGACACGATCCTCCTCGGTTGCCATGGTCTTGCGATAGTTCCCCATCTGCTCCTGCAAACGCGCCTCGAAAGCCTTGTAGTCGGCCGCGTCCTCGCTGGAAACCCCCTGACCTTCCTTGAGTCCGAGCAGTTCTTGCGTCTGCATGTAACTGTCGACCCAGGCGCCACGGATCATCGAGCTGTAATAGACGCCGGGAATCGCGTCATCACGCACGCTGTTTTCACTGGCCTCGATCTTCAACAGTCGCGAATACGAAACGACGACCATCAGCAACATGATGGCGATAATCACCGCAAAGCTCGCCAAAATGCGTTGGCGCAACGTCCAGTTCTTCACAGTGATTCCTCGTGCCTAGTCGAAATGCGGGGAGTATAGCCGAGGGCGGTGTTTCATTTATAAGACGCTTTGTAACCCTCGGGCCTGTCCGCCTTGGTCGCGGGAGGGCTCTGGGCTGGGACTGTCCGACAATTGCGGGTGGGCGTGCCAGTGGGGTAATGGCAAAAAGAGGCGATAGATCGGCCATGGCGTATGCAGTGAGGCTGAAACAACATCGCGAGCAGGCTCCGTGCACGCCGGAATAACCTGTGGGAGCGAGCCTGCTCGCGAAGAGGCCGGAAGGGTCAACATTGATGTCGTCTGACCCGGTGCTTTCGCGAGCAGGCTCGCTCCCACAGGGGTTGCGATTGTTAAAACACGCCGTCTCTACACAGAGGCCAGCCGCACCTGCTTCTCCAGCTCCGACTTCAACCCCGGCTCGAGCTTCAACTGTCGCGCCAGTTCATCCAGATAGCTCTTCTCCATGAAGTTCTCCTCATCCACCAGCATCACGCTGGCGATGTACATCTCAGCCGCCATCTCCGGCGTGCTCGCGGCGCGGGCCACGTCAGTCGGGTCGAGAGGTTTATTGAGTTCCGCGTGCAGCCAGTGTTGCAGTTCCTGGTCGTTGTCGAGTTTGGTGAATTCGCCTTCGATCAGTTGGCGCTCACGGTCATCGATGTGGCCGTCAGCCTTTGCGGCGGCGACCAGCGCCTTGAGAATGGCTTGGCTGTGTTGCTCGGCTTGCGCGGGTGGAAGGCGATCAAGGGTTTGTGGTTCGCGTTGTGGTGCGGTGCCTTTTTGCGCGTTGTAGTTGCCGTAAGCCTTGTACGCCAGCACACCGAGCGCCGCGAGGCCACCGTAGATCGCGACTTTCCCGCCGACCTTGCGCACTTTCTTGTTACCGAGCAACAAACCCATCGCGCCGGCCGCCAATGCGCCACCACCTGCGCCTGAGAGCAAACCGCCAAGGCCACCGGAGCCTGAAGCGCCGCTGAGCAAACCGCCCAAGCCACCGCTGGCCGATTTGTTCTGCGAACCACCGGCCTTGTTCTGCAACAGATCCTGGCCGGACTTGAGTAGTTGATCGAGCAATCCACGGGTGTTCATGTTCCGCCTCCAAAACAGGGGTTATCCGGATCTATAAGGCCTCCAGCCTAGTTCGAAAGTGCCCCAGCCCTGCTTGCGAGTGTGCTTCCAGATGTTGCTCAGTACGCCCAAGCCGTTCGTGAAAATAGATATACACTCAGCCCAATCTATAAAAACCGCCCACTGGGTAGCCCTTCTCATGATGACTCTGCGTCAGATCCGTCATTTCATCGCTGTGGCCGAAACCGGTTCGATCTCCGCCGCCGCGCAAACCGCGTTTATTTCCCAATCAACCCTGACCCTGGCGATCCAGCAACTGGAAGAAGAAATCGGCGTCAGCCTTTTCAGCCGCCACGCCAAGGGCATGACGCTGACACACCAAGGTCATCAATTCCTACGCCAAGCGCACCTGATTCTGGCAACGGTGGATAACGCCAAGCGCAGCTTGCAACAGAGCACTGATCAGGTTGCCGGGCAGTTGATCATCGGCGTGACCAGCCTCGTCGCCGGTTATTACCTGGCGGATCTGCTCACCCGTTTTCAGCGCGCGTATCCCAATGTCGAAATCAGAGTGATGGAAGACGAACGCCCCTACATCGAGCATTTGCTGGTCAGTGGCGAGATCGATGTCGGCGTATTGATCCTCTCCAACCTCGAAGATCGCCACGCTTTGCAGACTGAAGTACTGACTCACTCGCCCCACCGTTTATGGTTGCCAGCCCAGCACCCGCTGCTGGAACACGACAGCATCAACCTCGCCGACGTCGCCCGCGAGCCGTTAATTCAGCTAAACGTCGATGAGATGGATCGCAATGCCCAGCGATTGTGGCGCGGCGCCGGGTTGCAGCCAAAAATCACCTTGAGAACCGCCTCGACCGAAGCGGTGCGAAGTCTGGTCGCCGCCGGTCTGGGCGTATCGATTCAACCCGACATGACTTACCGCCCATGGTCGCTGGAGGGCGACATCATCGAAGCGCGTCCCATCGCCGACCTCAATCAGACCTTGGACGTGGGCCTGGCCTGGCGACGTGGCACTGCGCGCCCCGCTCTTGTCGACCCATTCCTGACCGTAGCCCGTGAGCAACCCCACGGCGGGCGCAAGCCATCTATTTAATCGAATGCTGCCTTCAGTATTTAGTATTTGTCGACCTCGGAGCCGCGCACTAGTCTTGCTGCATCTATAAGACGGTCGGCTCCCGGTTTCAGGGAGCAACAATGGCCACACAAGAAAAGAGATCGCGGAAAATGGCTGGCGCGCAGACCCCGATGTGTACCGCGTTGTTGATTGACGGCGAACTGGTCGCCGGGGAAGGTTTTGTCGAGCCGATTCTCAATCCGGCCACCGGCGAAATCCTCACGCACATCGCCGAAGCCAGCACCGAGCAAGTCGAAGCCGCCATCCTCGCCGCCCACCGCGCATTTGCCGAGTGGTCGCGCACCACGCCTCAGCAACGTTCGAACCTGTTGCTCGAGATCGCCAACGCCGTGGAAAAACACGCCGACCACCTCGCCCGCCTCGAATCGCTGAACTGCGGCAAGCCGTTGCACCTGGCGCGTCAGGACGATTTGACGGCGACCGTCGATGTGTTCCGTTTCTTCGCTGGCGCCGTGCGCTGCCAGACCGGTCAGCTCAGCGGCGAATACCTGCCGGGCTACACCAGCATGGTGCGTCGCGATCCGATTGGCGTGGTCGCCTCGATTGCGCCGTGGAACTACCCGATCATGATGGCCGCGTGGAAAATCGCCCCGGCCCTCGCCGCCGGCAACACGCTGGTGTTCAAACCGTCCGAACACACGCCGCTGTCGATCCTCGCTCTGGCGCCAGCGCTGGCCGAAATCCTCCCGCGCGGGGTCATCAACATCATCTGCGGTGGCGGCGAAGGCGTTGGCAGCCATTTGGTCGGCCACGCTAAAGTGCGCATGGTGTCGCTGACCGGCGATATCGTCACCGGACAGAAAATCCTTCAAGCCGCTGCGAAAACCCTGAAACGCACGCACCTCGAACTCGGCGGCAAAGCCCCGGTGATCGTCTGCAACGACGCCGACATCCAGGCCGTGGTCGATGGCGTGCGCACTTACGGTTACTACAACGCCGGGCAGGACTGCACCGCTGCCTGTCGGATCTACGCGCAGGCCGGGATTCACGACAAATTGGTCGCCGAACTCGGCGCCGCCGTCAGCAGCCTGCGCTTCGCCGGCAAACGTGATGCCGATAATGAGATCGGCCCGCTGATCAGCACCCGCCAGCGCGACCGCGTCGCCAGTTTCGTCGAGCGCGCCCTCGGCCAGCCGCACATCGAACGCGTGACCGGTGCGGCGGTGCACTCCGGTGCCGGTTTCTACTATCAGCCGACGCTGCTCGCCGGTTGCAAACAGAGCGACGAAATCGTCCAGCGCGAAGTGTTCGGCCCGGTGGTCACGGTGACCCGTTTCGACGAACTCGCCCAAGCCGTCGACTGGGCCAACGACTCCGAATACGGCCTCGCCTCGTCGGTCTGGACACAGAATCTGGACAAGGCCATGCAGGTTGCCGCGCGCTTGCAGTACGGCTGCACCTGGATCAACAGCCATTTCATGCTGGTCAGCGAAATGCCCCACGGCGGGCTGAAGCGCTCCGGTTACGGCAAAGACTTATCCAGTGATTCGCTGCAGGACTACAGCGTGGTGCGGCACATCATGGCCCGCCACGGCCAGCATCTCTGACTACGCTAATAACAAGCCGCCAACGGCATGCTTCACCGCGTTCACAACTGCCCCGACCATAATTTAAAGAAGAGGGTTCAACCATGTTCGTGCACAAGACCGCACTGCTCAGTGCAATCACCACGGCCCTGCTGGCCAGCGCCAGCCTGCAAGCGGCCGAGCCGTTAAAGGCTGTCGGTGCTGGCGAAGGTCAGCTGGATATCGTTGCGTGGCCGGGTTACATCGAACGTGGCGAGAGCGACAAGGCTTACGACTGGGTCACCGGTTTCGAAAAAGAAACCGGCTGCAAGGTCAATGTGAAGACCGCTGCGACCTCGGACGAAATGGTCAGCTTGATGGCCAAGGGCGGTTACGACCTGGTCACCGCGTCGGGTGATGCCTCGCTGCGGTTGATCGTCGGCAAGCGGGTGCAACCGATCAACACTGCCTTGATCGCGAACTGGAACACTCTCGACCCGCGCCTGAAAGATGCGCCGTGGTACGTAGTCAACAAGCAAACTTACGGCACCCCGTACCAGTGGGGCCCGAACGTGCTGATGTACAACACCAACGTGTTCAAGACTGCGCCGAGCAGTTGGAACGTGGTGTTCACCGCTCAGGATCTGCCCGACGGCAAGCCGAACAAGGGCCGCGTGCAGGCGTATGACGGCCCGATCTACATCGCAGATGCGGCGCTGTATCTAAAGTCGACCAAGCCTGAACTGGGTATCAAGGATCCGTATCAACTGACCGAAGATCAGTACAAAGCCGTGCTTGATCTGTTGCGCGCACAGCAGCCGTTGATCCACCGCTACTGGCATGACACCACGGTGCAGATGAGCGACTTCAAAAATGAGGGCGTGGTCGCCTCCAGCGCCTGGCCGTATCAGGTCAACGGCCTGATGAACGAGAAACAGCCGATCGCTTCGACCATTCCGAAAGAAGGCGCTACGGGTTGGGCTGATACCACCATGTTGCACGCCGAGGCCAAGCATCCGAACTGTGCGTACAAGTGGATGGACTGGTCGCTGAAACCGAAAGTCCAAGGCGATGTGGCGGCGTGGTTTGGTTCGTTGCCGGCCGTTCCTGCGGCGTGCAAAGAGAGTGAGTTGCTTGGCGCGGAAGGTTGCAAGACCAACGGCTTCGACCAGTTCGACAAGATCGCCTTCTGGAAAACCCCGCAGGCTGAGGGTGGCAAATTTGTGCCGTATAGCCGCTGGACCCAGGACTACATCGCGATCATGGGCGGCCGCTAGCTCTCAATAACGACGCGGCCTGCCCCCTTTCCCCCTTGGGGGAGAGGGCTGGGGTGAGGGGGTAGCTTTTGCCTTTGCTCTTGATCTCAGAGCAATGACCGAAACCGCCACCCCCCGCCCTCTCCCGGAGGGAGAGGGAGCTCAAAGCGGATCGCATTCACCGTTAGATGCCGATCGTTCCCACGCTCTGCGTGGGAATGCATCACCGGACGCTCCGCGTCCATTTGCACGAGGTGACGCAGAGCCTCACAGGCAGCATTACCACGCAGAGCGTGGGAACGATCATTCGAAAGACTGTTTTTTCAAAAGGCTGGGCAGGGCCGCTGCGACGGCCTTCGCCTTTTTGGAGCACCGCACCATGACGCTTGCAGTCCAGTTCACCAACGTTTCCCGGCAGTTCGGCGAGGTGAAGGCCGTTGACCGGGTTTCCATCGATATCGAGGACGGCGAGTTCTTTTCCATGCTTGGCCCTTCCGGCTCGGGCAAAACCACCTGCCTGCGCCTGATTGCCGGTTTCGAACAACCGAGTGCCGGCTCGATCCGTATCCACGGCGCCGAAGCGGCCGGTTTGCCGCCGTATCAACGTGACGTCAACACGGTGTTTCAGGACTACGCGCTGTTCCCGCACATGAATGTCCTCGACAACGTCGCCTACGGTTTGAAGGTCAAAGGCGTCGGCAAAAACGAGCGGCATAAACGCGCCGAAGAAGCCTTGGACATGGTCGCCCTCGGCGGTTACGGCGCACGCAAACCGGTGCAGTTGTCCGGCGGTCAGCGCCAGCGTGTGGCCCTCGCCCGCGCCCTGGTCAATCGCCCGCGTGTGCTGCTACTCGATGAGCCGCTCGGCGCGCTGGATTTGAAACTGCGCGAGCAAATGCAAAGCGAATTGAAGAAGCTGCAACGCCAGCTCGGGATCACCTTCATCTTCGTCACCCACGATCAAACCGAAGCGCTGTCGATGTCCGACCGCGTGGCCGTGTTCAACAAGGGCCGCATCGAACAGGTCGATACGCCGCGCAATCTGTACATGAAACCGACCACCACTTTCGTCGCCGAATTCGTCGGCACCTCGAACGTGATTCGCGGCGATCTCGCACGCCAAATCAGCGGTCATCCGCAGCCGTTTTCGATTCGTCCGGAACATGTGCGTTTCGCCGAAGGCCCCTTGGCCAGCCATGAAATCGAAGTCAGCGGTTTGCTCCACGACATTCAGTATCAGGGCAGCGCCACGCGTTATGAATTGACCCTGGAAAACGGCCAGACCCTGAGCATCAGCCACGCCAACACTCAGTGGGTCGACAGCAGCGCACAGCACCAGACCGGCCAGCGCCTGAGCGCACGCTGGGCGCGGGAAGCGATGATCCCGCTGCACGACACCGTGACGAGCGGGGTGTGAAATGAGCACGCTCGCGATGACTCAATCGCCGCCGTTGCGCCGGTTTTCCAACCTGCTCTACCGCAAGCCAAACCTTTATCTGTCGATGCTGCTGGTGCCGCCACTGCTGTGGTTTGGCGCGATTTATCTCGGCTCGTTGCTGGTGCTGCTGTGGCAGGGTTTCTACACCTTCGACGACTTCACCATGGCGGTCACGCCTGACCTGACCCTGGCGAATTTTGCTGCGCTGTTTCAGCCGTCGAACTTCGACATCATCCTGCGCACGTTGAGCATGGCCATCGTTGTGTCGATCGCCAGCGCCATCGTCGCGTTCCCGATCGCCTATTACATGGCGCGCTACACCACGGGCAAGACCAAGGCGTTTTTCTACATCGCAGTGATGATGCCGATGTGGGCCAGTTACATCGTCAAGGCGTATGCGTGGACGTTGCTGCTGGCCAAGGGCGGTGTGGCGCAATGGTTCGTGCAGCACTTGGGGATGGAGCCGGTGTTGCAGTTCATTCTGGGGATTCCCGGCGTCGGTGGCAGCACCTTGTCGACCTCGCATCTGGGGCGATTCATGGTGTTTGTTTATATCTGGCTGCCGTTCATGATTCTGCCGATTCAGGCTTCGCTGGAGCGTCTGCCGCCGTCGCTGTTGCAGGCTTCTGCCGACCTCGGCGCCAAGCCGCGCCAGACCTTTATGCAGGTGATCTTGCCGCTGTCGATTCCGGGCATCGCCGCGGGGTCGATCTTCACGTTTTCGCTGACCCTGGGCGACTTCATCGTGCCGCAACTGGTCGGGCCGCCGGGTTACTTTGTCGGCAGCATGGTGTACGCGCAGCAAGGTGCGATCGGCAATATGCCGATGGCGGCGGCGTTCACGTTGGTGCCGATTGTGTTGATCGCGGTTTACCTGTCGATCGTCAAACGTCTGGGGGCTTTCGATGCGCTCTAATTCAGAAAAGCAGGGGGAGAAAGCCTCTCTAGGTCTGAAAGTCGCTGCTTGGGGCGGGTTGGTATTTCTGCACTTCCCGATCCTGATCATCTTCCTTTACGCCTTCAACACCGAGGAAGCCGCGTTCAGCTTTCCGCCGAAGGGCTTTACGTTGCACTGGTTCAGCGTGGCGTTTTCGCGGCCGGACGTTTTGGAGGCAATCAAGCTTTCGTTACAGATCGCAGCCATCGCCACGTTGATTGCGATGGTCCTCGGCACCTTGGCTTCAGCAGCGTTGTACCGCCGCGATTTCTTCGGCAAACAGGGCATTTCGCTGATGCTGATTTTGCCGATTGCGCTGCCGGGAATCATCACCGGGATCGCCTTGCTGGCGACGTTCAAGACGCTGGGGATCGAGCCAGGGATGTTCACCATCATCGTCGGCCACGCGACCTTCTGCGTGGTGATCGTCTACAACAACGTCATCGCCCGATTGCGCCGCACTTCGCACAGTTTGATCGAGGCCTCGATGGATCTTGGCGCCGATGGCTGGCAGACCTTTCGCTACATCATCCTGCCCAACCTCGGCTCGGCATTGCTGGCCGGCGGCATGTTGGCGTTTGCGCTGTCGTTCGACGAAATCATCGTCACCACGTTTACCGCCGGTCACGAACGCACGTTGCCATTGTGGCTGCTCAACCAACTGAGCCGACCACGGGATGTGCCGGTGACCAATGTCGTCGCCATGCTGGTGATGATGGTGACGATGCTGCCGATCCTCGGTGCTTATTACCTGACGCGTGGTGGCGAGAGTGTCGCCGGCAGCGGTGGCAAATAACCGAATAACTGAAGAAACCGAATCCCGTGTAGGAGCTGCCGAAGGCTGCGATCTTTTGATATTGCTTTGAAGATCAAGATCAAAAGATCGCAGCCTTCGGCAGCTCCTACATGGGTTCGGTTTCGGCAGAACAATAAAAGTGTTAGTGAGGACAACAGACATGCAAACCAAACTCTTGATCAACGGCCAACTGGTCAACGGCGAAGGCCCGGCGCAACCGGTGCTCAACCCTTCACTTGGCGAAGTCCTGGTAGAGATCAACGAAGCCACTGAAGCCCAGGTCGACGCCGCCGTGCGCGCCGCCGATAACGCCTTCGCCGACTGGTCGCAAACCGCGCCGAAAGACCGCTCGCTGCTGCTGCTCAAACTCGCCGATGCCATCGAAGCCCACGGCGAAGAACTGGCCAAGCTCGAATCCGACAACTGCGGCAAACCCTACAGCGCCGCGCTCAACGACGAGATCCCGGCGATTGCCGACGTGTTCCGTTTCTTCGCCGGCGCCAGCCGTTGCATGAGCGGCTCGGCCGCTGGCGAATACCTGCCCGGCCATACCTCGATGATCCGTCGCGACCCGGTCGGCGTGATTGCCTCCATCGCGCCGTGGAACTACCCGCTGATGATGGTCGCCTGGAAAATCGCCCCGGCGCTGGCGGCCGGTAATACCGTGGTGCTCAAGCCGTCGGAACAAACCCCGCTGACCGCGTTGCGTCTGGCTGAACTCGCGTCGGAAATCTTCCCGGCCGGTGTACTCAATCTGGTGTTTGGTCGCGGTCCTACAGTTGGCAGCCCATTGGTTACGCACCCGAAAGTGCGCATGGTTTCGCTGACCGGTTCGATCGCCACGGGCGCCAACATCATTTCCAGCACCGCCGACAGCGTTAAACGCATGCACATGGAGCTGGGTGGCAAGGCGCCGGTGATCATCTTCGACGACGCTGATATTGATGCGGCGGTGGAAGGGATTCGCACCTTCGGTTTCTACAACGCCGGGCAGGACTGCACCGCCGCTTGCCGGATCTATGCCCAGCAAGGCATTTACGACAAATTCGTCGAGAAGCTCGGCGCGGCGGTCAGCAGCATCAAGTACGGGTTGCAGGATGATCCGTCGACCGAGTTGGGGCCGCTGATTACTGCGCAACATCGTGACCGGGTTGCAGCGTTCGTCGAACGTGCCGTGGCGCAGCCGCACATTCGCTTGATCACTGGCGGCAAGGCCGTGGACGGCAATGGTTTCTTCTTCGAACCGACCGTGTTGGCCGATGCGCAGCAAGACGATGAAATCGTCCGTCGTGAGGTGTTTGGGCCGGTGGTTTCGGTGACCAAGTTCACCGATGAAGCGCAGGCGCTGGAATGGGCCAACGATTCGGACTACGGCCTCGCGTCCTCCGTGTGGACAGCGGATGTAGGACGTGCGCATCGCATGTCGGCGCGTTTGCAGTACGGCTGCACGTGGGTGAATACGCACTTCATGCTCGTCAGCGAAATGCCCCATGGCGGTCAGAAATTGTCCGGTTACGGGAAAGACATGTCCATGTACGGGCTGGAGGACTACACCACGGTTCGGCATGTGATGTTCAAGCACTAAGCCTTTAAAAGCCTGCTCGCGAAGGCGTCACCCCGGTATCAGGAAAGAAACCGGCACTACGCACCACCAGGATTCCACACCTAACAATAACTACCGAACCGGGCGGCGCCCACAAAGCCCCGCCACGGCCTCGGCCATCCGAAATCTGCCGATTTCACGGAGCAATCACACATGAGTTCCTCACCCGATCTCGCCGCAGCCATCGCCGACAGTGATGCCGAACAACTGCGCAAGCTGGGCTACACCTCGAACTTCAATCGCAGCATGAGCCTGTGGGAAAACTTCGCTTTGGGCTTCACTTATCTGTCACCGGTCGTAGGGGTTTATACCCTGTTCGGCCTATGCCTCGCCGCCGGCGGCCCACCGATGTTCTGGGCCTACTTGCTGGTCGGTTGCGGCCAATTGCTGGTGTGCCTGATCTTCGGCGAAGTGGTTTCGCAGTTCCCGATTTCCGGCGGGGTTTACCCTTGGGCACGCCGATTGGTCGGTAAAAAATGGGCGTGGATGGTCGGCTGGATCTACTCCATCGCCCTGTGCGTCACCATCGCCGCCGTTGCGGTCGGCGCTGGCCCGTACCTGGCCGCCATGCTCGGCTTTGAGCCAAGCAACAACACCAACATCGTCATCGCCCTGGTGCTGACCCTGTTCGCCACACTGGTCAACCTCAGCGGCACCAAAGTGCTGGCGCGCATCGCCATGTTCGGCTTTCTCTGCGAACTGGTTGGCGCAGTGATCGTCGGTGTTTACTTGCTGGTATTCGAACGCCATCAACCGCTGAGCGTGCTGTTCAACACCTTCGACATCAGCGTCGACGGTTCGTACCTGCCGGCGTTCCTCACCGCATCGCTGGCGGGGATGTTCCTCTACTACGGCTTCGAGGCCTGCGGCGACGTCGCCGAAGAAACCCCGAACCCGAGCGCAAAAATCCCGGTGGCCATGCGCATGACCATCTACATCGGCGGCATCGCGGCGATGTTCGCCTGCCTGGCGCTGATTCTCGCCGTGCCGGACATGCAAGCGGTGATCAACGGCACCGACAAAGACCCGGTCACCACCATCCTCAACAACGCCTTCGGCCCGGTCGGTTCGAAAGTGGTGATGGGCGTGGTAATGATTTCCTTCATCTCCTGCGTCATCAGCCTGCAAGCCGCGGCAAGCCGTCTGCTGTACTCCTACGCTCGCGATGAAATGGTCATCGGCAGCCGACTGCTGAAAAAGATTTCTCCTACCACCCAAGTACCGGTTGCAGCACTGTTCGTGTCCGGCGTCCTGCCGGCCCTGATCATCGCCCTCGGCTTCTTCCTGCAAGACGCCGTGGCCACCATCGTCAGCTTCGCCGCCATCGGCATCTACCTCGCGTTCCAGATGATCGTCCTGGCCGCGCTGTACGCCCGCAGCAAAGGCTGGAAACCCAGCGGCAAATTCACCCTCGGCGCGTGGGGCTGGCCGGTGAACATTGGCGCGCTGGTGTATGGCGTTGGCGCGATCATCAACATGGCCTGGCCACGTACGCCGGATGCAGCGTGGTATGTGAACTATGCGATGGTGTTGAGTACTGCGATCGTGATTGGTTTGGGGCTGGTTTATATGTGGATTGGCAAGCCGTATGACCATGGGAAGGCGCCGGCTGGGGATGCTTGGAAGGTGAGTCGCTAAGAAGAATCACCCCGGAATCGAGATTTGATTCCGGGGTCTCCTCGAAGCACTGTCATCAATTCATCAGTACGCCATTTGATATCGGCTTTACCTCTAACAGCTTCGAAGCGATCCAGATCGATCACCTTTCTCTTTTTACCCTTCGCTTCATCTTTGCTCACAGAATTGCTTCTCCCTTTTCCCGATTGCTAACTCATAAAGGAAAATCTTCGGTGCAGGGATGGTTTAGCAGCGGAATCTAAAAAAACAGGCATTTCCTACAGACACAGCCTGCCTGAAAAAGCCCCATTTCCTACGATGTGTGGCGAAAGGGTAGACTTGTCGCCGCAAGCGCCTGACCGATAGGCTTTATCCCGTCGCTGTTAATTCAGCGATCCGGGGTCGAAGCCGGAAACTGTCAAAACGGTGCTTGCATGCCCTCCATTGAACTGCGGCTTTTTCACAACTTCAGTTCTGCTTTATGGCGGGCCGTGTGGCGCGGGCCTTCCGGCTTTACCGTTTCGACAGGAAGTAACCCGACTTCGAACGCCACTCGGCTCGCCACCCAATTTTTCGAAGAATTGGTGGCGACTTTCCAACTCGAAACGGAAGTCACTACATGTCTACGCAAATCCAGAATCCACCTTCAACGCACTTCACCCCCACCGTCTTCACCCGCCACAACCGCTTCCTCCACGCCTTCATGCAAGACCACGAAGCCTGGTTCTGCGTTCAGGATCTCGGTCGCTTGATGGGCTATCCGCTGAACGAACGCCTCACCCTGAAACTCGATCCCGACCAGCGTCGCCATGTCCTTCTGCGTCGGGACGGCGAAATCATCGATTGCGCGATGGTCAGCGAGTCCGGCCTGTTCGCGCTGCTCGTCCATCACTTCGTTCCGGAAAACCGTCACCTGCGCCAATGGCTGAGCCATGAAGTCATCCCGATGCTGCGCGACACCCATTCAAGCCCAGTGGGAAACCATCCGAGCCTGAGTTCGATGCATTGGGCAGGCGTCACCGTGCCGTTGCTGCACTGGCAACATCAGGCGTGGGTCAAATGGCGGGATGTTCCAGAGTTGATAAACGGCCAGCGGCCGTATCCAGTACTGGGAACGTGTAGCTGATCCAAATAAAAAAGGGGCGGACTTTTCAGTCCACCCCTTTTTATTTCGACTCAAAACCGCGAAACACTCCGCATCGCATCCACCAGATACCTCATCGCAATCCGGTCATTCTCCGAAAGCTCCCGATAACGCTCCACCAGTTTCACTTCGTCAGAGCTGAGCCGACGCCTTTTGCGGCCGCTGCCGAGGCAGGGAAAGATGCCCAGCATGTCGGTGATACCTTGTATTTTTGCCATGGACGATGTCCTTCAATACTTCAAAGAATTGCTAAACCACCACATCGCCCTGCCCCTTACAGCAGCGCCGTGTGCCCTACCGGTCAGCACCGGTCATGCCCATAGAATAGAAATTAAATCGGCGCTGAAAAGCGGTTTTTAGAGTAATTAGTCGAAAAAAGCAGATATGCCGTGTAAATCAGAATGCCCTGTCAGATATTTAACCGACATGTCTTGTTTCATTGACACACTGGCGCGGTGAATCAACGAATTTTGCATTGCGAGCGAACCGTTTAAGCTAGCGGGCATCTGTTAATAGTCCGTTGCGTTTGGCCGAAGGCTTGTCCGAACCGTTATTTCTGATCCAGCACGTGCCAGGAACGGCGCGGGATTGCTCACGACAGGTTGTATTTATGCACCGCAGGAATTTGCTCAAAGCGTCCATGGCCATTGCGGCTTACACCGGTCTATCCGCCACTGGCCTGCTGGCCAGCCGCGCCTGGGCTGCCAATGGCGGCGCCGCCGATGGCGAGGCTCAGGCTTTCGACTTCGAAGCGCTGAAGCGTCAGGCCAAGCAACTGGCCGGCAGCGCCTATCAAGACACCAAACAGGTGTTGCCGCCGACGCTGGCAACGATGACCCCGCAAAACTTCAACGCGATCCGCTACGACGGCGAGCATTCGTTGTGGAAGGAGAACAAGGGTCAACTGGACGTGCAGTTCTTCCATGTCGGCATGGGTTTCCGTCAGCCGGTGCGCATGTACAGCGTCGATGCCAAGACCCGTACCGCCCGCGAGGTGCATTTCCGCCCGGCGTTGTTCAACTATGAGAACACTTCGGTCGATACCCAACAGCTCAAGGGCGACCTCGGTTTTGCCGGATTCAAGCTGTTCAAGGCCCCGGAACTTGATCGTCACGACGTGTTGTCGTTCCTCGGCGCCAGCTATTTCCGTGCGGTAGATGCGACTGGCCAATATGGCCTCTCCGCGCGCGGCCTGGCGATCGACACGTACGCGAAAAAACGCGAAGAATTTCCTGACTTCACCAAGTTCTGGTTCGAGACACCGGACCAGAACGCCACACGTTTTGTGGTCTACGCACTGCTCGACTCGCCGAGCGCCACTGGCGCTTATCGTTTCGACATCGATTGCCAGGCCGAACGCGTGGTGATCGAAGTCGATGCGCACATCAATGCGCGCACGGCGATCGAGCAATTGGGCATCTCGCCGATGACCAGTATGTTCAGCTGCGGCACCCACGAACGCCGTATGTGCAACACCATTCACCCGCAAATCCACGACTCGGATCGCTTGGCGATGTGGCGCGGCAACGGCGAGTGGATCTGCCGTCCGCTGAACAACCCGGCGACCCTGCAGTTCAACGCGTTTGCGGACAAGGATCCGAAGGGTTTCGGGCTGGTGCAGACTGACCATGAGTTCGCCAACTATCAGGACACCGTCGACTGGTACAGCAAGCGCCCGAGCCTGTGGGTAGAACCGACCACCGCGTGGGGCGAAGGCTCGATCGATCTGCTGGAAATCCCTACCACCGGCGAGACTCTCGATAACATCGTCGCGTTCTGGACCCCGAAAAAACCGGTGGCTGCCGGGATTCGCTGAACTATGGCTACAAGCTCTACTGGAGCGCATTGCCGCCAGTGGGTACACCGTTGGCACGGGTGCACGCGACCCGTTCCGGCATGGGCGGATTCACCGAAGGCTGGGCACCGGGCGAGCACTACCCGCCGGTGTGGGCGCGTCGTTTTGCCGTGGACTTCACTGGCGGTGGTCTGGATCGACTGCCGCAAGGCACCGGGATCGAACCGGTGGTGACGTGCTCGAACGGCAAGGTGCAGGACTTCAGCGTCTTGGTGCTGGATGACATCAAGGGCTATCGGATTCTGTTTGACTGGTACCCGACCAATGACAGCGTGGAGCCGGTGGAGCTGCGGTTGTTTATTCGCACCAACGATCGCACGTTGAGCGAGACCTGGTTGTACCAGTATTTCCCGCCGGCGCCGGACAAGCGCAAATACCCTTGATGATTTGAGGCGCCTACACGGGCCTCATCGCTGGCAAGCCAGCTCCCACAGTGTTTGGTGTTGATCACAATTTTTGTGTACGACGCCAAACCTGTGGGAGCTGGCTTGCCAGCGATGACGGCAGTATTTCAACAAAAGATCAGCAGACAAAACAAAGCCCCGACCATCACTGACCGGGGCTTTTTGCCTTACCGCTACCAACTCAATCGCGTAAATCAGACTCATGAATCGGCTGATCCCGATGAGTCGCGCGCTGATACTGCGCCGGCCACACCGCTTTGCGCCCACCGAGATCATCGTCGGCATGCAGTGGCCAGTAAGGGTCACGCAACAGCTCCCGAGCGAGGAAAATGATGTCAGCCTGACAGGTGCGCAGAATATGCTCGGCCTGCGCCGGTTCGGTAATCATTCCCACGGTGCCGGTGGCGATGCCTGACTCCTTGCGCACACGTTCGGCGAAACGCGTCTGATAACCCGGCCCAACCGGAATTTCCGCGTTGGCCGCCGTCCCGCCCGACGACACATCGATCAGATCCGCGCCGAGGGTGTGCAGACGTCGCGCCAGTTCCACGGTTTCATCCGGGTTCCAGCCGTCTTCCACCCAGTCAGTGGCCGACACGCGAACAAACACCGGTAACTCCTCCGGCCAGACCGCCCTTACCGCTTCAGTCACCTGCAACACCAGACGAATGCGGTTTTCAAACGAACCACCGTACTGATCCCGGCGCTGATTACTCAGCGGCGAAAGAAACTGATGCAGCAGATAACCATGCGCCGCGTGTACCTCGACCACGCTGAAACCCGCCTTCAGCGCGCGTTTGGCGGCGTCGACAAACGCCTGAATGACGTCGGCGATCTGCCCTTCATCCAGCTGTTTCGGTTGCGTGTGCTGCGGATCGAAAGCAATCGGCGACGGGCCGACCGGTGTCCAGCCGCCATCATCGGGTTTGACACTGCCATGCTTGCCGATCCACGGCCGATGAGTGCTGGCCTTGCGCCCGGCGTGGGCCAGTTGAATGCCGGCAACCGCGCCTTGGGACGTGATGAAGCGGGTAATGCGTTGCAGCGGTTCGATCTGTTCATCGTTCCACAGGCCAAGGTCTTCGGCGGTGATCCGCCCGTCGGCCGTGACCGCCGTGGCTTCGGTAAATACCAGACCCGCGCCACCTACCGCGCGACTGCCGAGGTGTACCAGATGCCAGTCGTTAGCGAGGCCGTCGACACTGGAATATTGGCACATCGGTGATACAGCGATGCGGTTGGGCAGGGTCAGTTGGCGAAGAGTGAAGGGTTCAAGCAGCAGACTCATGGGGCACCTCTCAAATCAGTGGGCAGGCTCCAGGGTTCTGTTTGAATAGTCGACGAGTGACAGGAAAAAGGTGCAGCACCCGCCCCCGCGGGCAAAAAAATCGACAAGACGTCACAAGGCCAATCAAGCAGTGCTTAGAGCCTAGTCGACAACCGGGGATGAGGGAGGGTTCAGAGTGATTCAGTGTGTGAAAGGACACTTTCGCGAGCAGGTCGAATCGTCGTATCGGCGCTCCCACATTTGGAACGCATTCCAATGTAGGAGCTGCCGCAGGCTGCGATCTTTTGATCTTCAGCGCGGTTCGATGTGGGCAATCATCAACTGAACAGTCTCGTTACCCCGAAACTCGTTAACGTCGAGCTTATAAGCCAGTTCAACCCACTGAATCGTCGGGTTCGGCCAGATATCGCGGTCAACGCCAAAGGCAATACCATCCAGCTTCACCGAGCCACATTCGCTCTTCAGCACCACTTTCAGGTGCCGTTCGCCGACCACTCGTTGTTCGACCAACTGGAACACGCCATGAAACAGCGGCTCCGGGAAGTGCTGCCCCCAAGGCCCGGCATGGCGCAAGGCGCGGGCCAGTTCGAGGTGGAATTCTTCAACCGCCAGCGTGCCATCGGTCAGCATGCGCCCGGTCAGGTCTTCTTCGCGAAGTTGCCTACGCACCTCAGCGTCAAAGGCCTCGGCGAAAAGCGGAAAATTCTCCTGCGGCAGGGTCAGACCAGCGGCCATTGCGTGGCCACCATACTTGGCGATCAGGTTTGGATGCTGCGCCGCCACCACGCTCAACGCGTCACGAATGTGGAAGCCCTGTACCGAACGGCCCGAGCCTTTTAGCAAACCATCTCCCGCATCGGCGAAAGCAATGGTCGGACGGAAATAGCGCTCTTTCATCCGCGACGCGAGAATCCCGATTACACCCTGGTGCCACTCCGGGTCGAACAGGCACAGACCAAACGGCATCGATTCGACCGGCAAGTCCTTGAGCTGCGCCAGCGCCTCGCGCTGCATGCCTTGTTCGATAGATTTGCGATCCTGGTTCATGCCGTCCAGTTGCGCGGCCATTTCCCGGGCCAGGTTGGCGTCGGCAGTGAGCAGGCATTCGATGCCCAGGCTCATGTCATCCAGACGCCCGGCCGCGTTCAGGCGTGGGCCAACGATAAACCCGAGATCGGTGGAGGTAATGCGTGCAGCATCTCGCTTGGCCACTTCAAGGATCGCTTTGATCCCCGGCCGTGCGCGCCCGGCGCGAATCCGCTCGAGGCCCTGATGCACCAGAATCCGATTGTTGGCGTCCAGCGGCACCACGTCGGCGACGCTGCCCAACGCCACCAGGTCAAGCAGTTCGCCGATGTTCGGCTGAGGCTTGTTCTCGTACCAGCCAAGGCTGCGCAGGCGCGCGCGCAACGCCATCAACACATAGAAAATCACCCCGACGCCGGCGAGCGCCTTGCTCGGGAATTCGCATCCGGGCTGGTTCGGGTTGACCAGCGCATCGGCCAGCGGCAGTTCATCGCCGGGCAAGTGGTGGTCGGTGATCAGTACTTTGAGGCCAGCCTTTTTGGCTGCGGCCACGCCTTCGACGCTGGAGATGCCGTTGTCGACGGTGATCAGCAATTGCGGCTCGCGGGTCAGTGCGACCTCGACGATTTCCGGGGTCAGGCCGTAGCCATATTCGAAGCGGTTCGGCACCAGATAGTCGACATGCGCCGCACCGAGCAAGCGCAAACCGAGCATGCCGACAGTGCTGGCGGTCGCCCCGTCCGCGTCGAAGTCGCCGACGATGAGGATGCGCTGGCGTTGCTCCAGCGCCGTCACCAGCAGGTCTACCGCCGCATTGATGCCCTTGAGTTGCTGAAACGGGATCAACCGCGCCAGGCTCTTGTCCAGCTCCGCCTCGGACTGCACGCCCCGCGCCGCGTACAAGCGGGTCAGCAAGGGTGGCAGATCACCGAGAAACGGCAGAGTGGCAGGCAGTTGACGAGGTTCGATACGCATGGGGTGACAGAGACTTCTCTTGATTACGTGGGATTATTGCGGTGGTGACGCGGGATCAGCCGCGCTCACCTTGCAGCCATTGCAACTGGACTTCGTGCTGACCCCGGTCGTCAGTGACGAAGATCGTCCCTTCGCTGATCATCACGTCCCACTTAATAACGCGGGGCATGTCCTTGGCCAGGGTTTCCAGCACTTCTTGCGGGACCGCTGCGATGTTGACGTTCTTCAGGTTTTTGATCGCCGGGATCACTTTGGTTTCCCAGACACGCAGGCTGCCGTAGGCCAGCAGGCTGGTGCGCTCAGTGCGACGCGAGCACCAGGTCAGGCGATCAGCGTCAGGCTGGCCAACTTCGATCCAGTGCAGAACACGGTCGTCCAGGCTCTTTTCCCACAGTGCAGGTTCATCCACGTCTGACAGACCGCGACCAAACGACAACTGCTCGTTGTACCAGAGGGCGTAGGCCAGCAGTCGCACGGTCATACGCTCTTCGGTTTCCGAAGGGTGACGGGCGATGGTCTGCTTGACGCTCTCGTAGACACTGCGGTCGAGGTCGGTGAGGTTCAGTTCAAATTTGTAGGTAGTGGACGGCTGGGCCATGAACGGGCTTCTTGATACGAGGAAAGTCGGCAAGTCTAACCGATGCGGTAGGCAATCATCGAATTGATGGCGATCAAGCTGCGGCGTCTGACAGCCGGCTATGTTAAAACGCTGTATCTGCTTAGCCTTGTCCTACAGGATTCAGTATGCCGTTCGCCAACAAACCGCTCAGCGGTGTGAAAGTCATTGAATTGGGTACATTGATTGCCGGGCCGTTTGCCTCGCGCATTTGCGGCGAGTTCGGTGCCGAAGTGATCAAGATCGAATCGCCCGACGGCGGGGATCCACTGCGCAAGTGGCGAAAACTGTATGAAGGCACGTCGCTGTGGTGGTTCGTCCAGGCGCGCAATAAAAAGTCGCTGACGCTGAACCTCAAACACCCTGACGGCTTGGCGATCCTGAAAAAACTGCTCAGTGAAGCCGACATCCTCATCGAGAACTTCCGCCCCGGTGTCCTGGAAAAACTGGGCCTGGGTTGGGAAACCCTCCACGCCTTGAACCCGAAACTGGTGATGGTGCGCCTGTCCGGTTTTGGCCAGACCGGGCCGATGAAGGATCAGCCCGGCTTCGGTGCGGTGGGTGAGTCCATGGGCGGCTTGCGCTACATCACCGGTTTCGAGGACCGTCCACCGGTGCGCACCGGAATTTCCATCGGCGATTCGATTGCCGCGCTATGGGGCGTGATCGGCGCGCTAATGGCGCTGCGTCATCGCGAAGTCAATGGTGGCACAGGCCAGGTTGTCGATGTCGCGTTGTACGAAGCGATTTTCGCGATGATGGAAAGCATGGTGCCGGAGTTCGACGTGTTCGGTTTTATCCGCGAGCGCACCGGCAACATCATGCCCGGCATCACGCCCTCCTCTATCCACACCAGTGCCGATGGTAAACACGTGCAGATCGGCGCCAATGGTGACGCGATCTTCAAACGCTTCATGCTGATCATCGGCCGTGAAGACCTGGCCAATGACCCTACACTGGCCAGCAACGACGGGCGCGACAATCGTCGCGACGAGTTGTACGGCGTGATTGATCGCTGGGTCAATTCGTTGCCGCTGCAAACCGTGCTCGACCTGCTCAATCAGGCCGATGTACCGGCCAGCCGGATCTTCAGCGCCGAGGACATGTTCAGCGATCCGCAGTACCTGGCCCGAGAGATGTTCCTGCAGGCCAAGCTGCCCGGCGGCAAAGATTTCAAGATGCCGGGCATCGTGCCGAAACTCTCAGAGACACCCGGCAGTTCGGAATGGGTCGGACCGCAATTGGGTGAACACAATGCGCAGGTACTTCACGATCTTGGCTACGACGAGAGACAGATCGCCAAGCTGCGCGAAGACGGAGCCATTTAAGCTGAAACGCCGGCAGACATCGCAAGCCAACCACGCCCATCAATGGTGGACGTGGCGGCTGTTCGGCTTGTTGTTTCTACTCATGTTGTCGAACGGCGCGCAGGCGAAACCGACGCTGATCTGGTTACTGCGCGACCTGCCGCCACTGACCATTTTCGAAGGCCCGAAAAAAGGCCAGGGTGTCATTGATCACCTCATGCCGATGCTGATTGCCGGCATGCCGCAATACGAACACAAGTTGATGCGAGTCAATCGAGCCCGAGGCATCCAGATGCTTCACGAAGCCTCCTTCACCTGCGACCCGTCGCTGATCTGGAGCAAGGAGCGCGCGCAATGGATCGCGTACTCCATCC
Source organism: Pseudomonas sp. B21-041 (assembly GCF_024748675.1). Lineage (NCBI taxonomy): Bacteria > Pseudomonadati > Pseudomonadota > Gammaproteobacteria > Pseudomonadales > Pseudomonadaceae > Pseudomonas > Pseudomonas sp. B21-041. Next base: position 1,226,371 of record NZ_CP087175.1, on the reverse strand, counting down.
CGGCCTTCCGCGCCGTCAGTAATGGGCTGGTGGTGCGTCAGAAAGATCGCGAAGTGTTGGCACCGTTTCTCGTGGAAGGTGAAATCGATCTGGCATCGCTTCTAGCCAATGGCCAAGAGAAAATCGGGGTCGTGGCGGAACGCAGTTACGGTGAAATAGTCGATGACTTGCTGCGTCAGGCCCCCAAGGACGCCCTGACGCCTCATTACGGCAACGAGGCCCTGAACAATCTGCTGCTGATGCAGCGCCTGGGACGATTACAGGTGGTGCTGGGCTATTGGCCAGAAATTCGTTATCAGGCTCATCTGGCGCAAATCGCCGAAGACGAGTTGCTGTTCTATCCGATCCGCGGCACCGGTAAATACCTGTCGGGCTACATCGGCTGCTCCGACACACATCAGGGCCGTCAGGCAATCAGCGAAATAAACCAACTGCTGCGCACTCTTCCCCACGATCAACTGAACCAGTTGTACGCCGACTGGCTGGACCCCGCGATGCGAAGCGACTACCTCGAACAGGCCCGATCGTTCTTCGAACAACAAGCGGCGCCATGAGCAAATCGCAGACAAAAGAAACCCCGAGAAGTGGGGAGACGACTCGGGGTTAAACGTGGCCTACATAAAGACCCGTAGCAGCAAGCGACAAGCACCGGAGCACAATGCTTGATCCTGCTGTTACCGGGTCTGACTGACAGGGATGCAGGAAGGTTCCCACAAAAAATATTTCATCTTTACAGCGCCGCACGTTTATCCAGCGCGGCGTTGCGCAATGCCGCGATTACACAGGGTTCCAGCCTTCCCTCCGCAATCAGAACGTCGCGGTGCAAGCCGTCAACGACATCGGTCAACTGGCGCTTGTCGGTCAGTTGCGCCTGATTGAATTCGCGTTCCACCACAATGGCGCCGTGACTGTTCTTCAAGGTCACCAGGCATTCGCCATGGGAACCGTTTGGAGACAACGAAACCTGATACGGGCTCAGAGCCTCACCGAGCAATAGACTGATACTTTCCATCTCGATCTCCACTCAATAGTCCGAAAACTGTGTGCCTGGGGCGTGTTCACAATAAATGACCACCGGCCCGAGAAGAAAGTTCTGCATACCGATCGCTCCGCTCCTGGAGTCACCGGTCTGTCAGAGCATGCACGGCGAAGATGACAGAAAAATAACCGTCCCCGTCAAACCTGGAGAGTTGGCGAAGCGGCGCTCAGGTAACTGTCGAGCAAACCGCGCATCAGCACCGCAGACACCGGGGTTTGCAGGCGCCCCAGCAGCCGCAGGCGGTGTTCACACAGCAAAGGCTCTAGATCGTTCAGCAGGCTTGGTGCGACCGTCCCCAGCAGGATCAACGCACGCGCATCATGCCGTGTCGCCAGATGATGAATCAGCGCCAAGCCATCGCCACCCTTGAGTTGCGGATCGCAAATGGCGATGTCGACCGCGCCGCGATGGCCCAGCGAAGACAGCGCAGAGCCCAGCGACGGCGCCGTCAGCACGTCATAGATGCCAATGGCATTGAGCATTTGATGCAATGCCATCAGCTGGAACGGATTGGGTTCAAGTATCAGGACTTTAAGCGAGCGCATAAGCGACCTCTGGAGGCGACAATCGCGGACTCTCACCGCAGTTGTTGTCACTCTAGGGCAGCCGTCCTAAGCCTCCCATCGGAAAAGTAGTCGTGTCTTATAGGACATTTCCCATCTTCATTGCAGACATCGACACCCGCTCTCTGTACGACGCGGGGTGATGTCCGTCCAGCCCCCCAAAAGCCCACGCAGTTTGCCGTCGGCGCTGTAGAACGGCACTGTCCACTGATAGACCTCGCGGTGACCACTCTTGAATTGCAATCGGCGCTTGCTGAAGCGCGACTTGCGGGTACGCAACTGCACCAGGAACTCGTCGTGCAGCATCAGCGCCGTAGCCTGCGGCAGCGCGTCAACCTCGATCAGCAACTTCCCGAGCACCTGATCCAATCGAATCGACAAGGCCTCCTCATAGCTGCGATTGCACATGATCAGCCGCCCTTGCAGGTCACGGACAAACACCGGGTCGGGCATGGAGTCGATCAACGCGTGCTGAAACGCCAGTTGATCGCCCAGATCCTTTTCCGCCGCGCGACGCAGTTTGATCACGGCCGTCAGTCGCCGATTCCATATCAGGAAAAGCAGGCCAAACACGCCGAGTCCGCCCATGCCCCAGCAACCCCATTCGAGCATCTGCTGCCAGACCGACGGCACGGGCACCGGAGCAACACCCTCCAGCCATTTCAGGCGGATCGCCCGTAATTCCGCCGCAGGAAAAGCCTCAAGGGCCTTGTTGAGAATACTCAAGAGCACTGGCATGCCCTTGCGCACGGCCAGGTTATCCGCTTCCCATTTGCCTTCGACCAGACCGCCCACCTTGAGCAACCCCAAAGGATACAGCTGAGCGCCGATTTCGTTCTCGATGGTGGCGTAAGCTTCACCGCTCTCGACCAGTGCCCGCGCCTCGGCGTAGGTCTTGACCGAGCGAATCTCGATCGAAGGGAAGTCACGCCGGATCATGTCTTCCAGCGCATGCCGGGCCGGCAGCACCAACACCCGTTTACTCAACTGCTCAAAAGCCTCCAGCCGGGGCGCGTCAGCGCGTCCGACAAACACCCAGCCCGCACCACCAAATGCGTGGCTGTAATCCAGAAACGCCTTGCGCTCCTCGCTCATGGCCAGGGTCGTACTGATATCCGCCGATCCGCTTTCCAGACGTTCAAGCATGTGATCGGTGGAAAACGACTCCTGATGCACAAACCGCAACCCGGTCATCGCCGTCACGCGCTTGAGTACATCATTATTCAAGCCGCTCCACTGCCCGTGCTCATCCTGGAACAGATACAACGGGTACTGCAACGACGTCACCTTCACCTCCGGGTTGTCTTGAATCCACTGACGCTCGTGCGCAGCCAGTTCGATGGGCTGGACCCTGGAAGTCGCGGCATCGTCTTGCAGCGCCAGTTGCGCCGCCTCGCTGCTGCGCATCAAAGCCAGTAATCCGAACAAGAACAGCCCACTCAGTGCCGGTTTCAAACCTCTATAAAACAGCATTGCCACTTCCTTCGTGATCGACTCACCCGTCCTTCGTGGGTGAAAACCCGAACAGTGTGGCAGCAGAAACAAAAAAGCCCGTCAGGAGACGGGCTTCAAAATGTGACAGCTTTTACTGGCTTAAAGCGGCTTGCCGCGGTTGCCATGCTGGCTGACAAAGGCTTGCACGGCTTTCAGCTCGTTTGGCAAAACGGTGCAACGCTCGTTTCGCTCAAACAAATCAGAAAGATGTGCAGGTAGTTCGAGCGCTTTTCCTACACCGGCTTTCTCCACTGCATCCGGAAATTTCACCGGATGCGCGGTGCCGAGAATCACCATCGGGATATCGAGGCTACGACGGCATTCGCGCGCGGCCTTGACGCCGATCGCGGTATGCGGATCCAGCACTTCACCGGTCTGCTCGTAAACTTCGGCGATGGTTTCGCAGGTTTGCGCGTCGTCCACGGCCAGCGAGTCGAACAGTTTGCGGGCTTCGGTCCAGCGCTCCTGCTCGACGCTGAAACCACCACCCTGCTTGAACGTGTCCATCAGACCGGCGATGGCCGCGCCGTTGCGACCGTGCAGGTCGAACAGCAGGCGTTCGAAGTTCGACGAGACCATGATGTCCATCGACGGCGACAGCGTGGCGTGCAGGGTTTCCTTGACGTACTGATTGCCGCTCATGAAGCGGTGCAGGATGTCGTTGCGGTTGGTGGCGACGATCAACTGGTTGATCGGCAGGCCCATGTTGCGCGCCAGGTAACCGGCGAAGATGTCGCCAAAGTTGCCGGTTGGCACCGAGAACGACACCGAACGCGCCGGACCGCCCAACTGCAGGGCCGCGTGGAAGTAGTAGACGATCTGGGCCATGATCCGCGCCCAGTTGATCGAGTTCACCGCCACCAGACGCGTGCCTTTGAGGAAGCTCTGGTCGGCGAAGCTCGCCTTGACCATTTCCTGGCAGTCATCGAAGTTGCCTTCGATGGCGATGTTGTGGATGTTCTCGCCGAAAATCGTGGTCATCTGGCGACGCTGCACTTCGGACACACGGTTATGCGGGTGCAGAATGAAGATGTCGACGTTTTCGCAGTGCTTGCAGCCTTCGATGGCCGCCGAGCCGGTGTCACCCGAGGTGGCGCCGACGATGACCACGCGCTCACCGCGTTTTTCCAGCACGTAGTCGAGCAGACGACCGAGCAGTTGCAGAGCGAAGTCCTTGAACGCCAAAGTCGGGCCGTGGAACAACTCCAGCACCCATTCGTTGCCGTTCAACTGACGCAGCGGCGCCACGGCGCTGTGCGAGAACACACCGTAGGTTTCTTCAAGGATTTTTTTGAAATCGGCATCCGGAATGCTGCCGGTAACGAACGGACGCATCACCCGGAAGGCCAGCTCGTGATACGGCAGGCCGGCCCACGAAGCGATTTCTTCCTGAGTGAAACGTGGCAGGTTTTCCGGAACGTACAGACCGCCGTCGGTGGCGAGACCGGCCAGCAGGACGTCTTCGAAATTCAGGGCCGGTGCCTGGCCGCGGGTACTGATGTAACGCATGACTGACTCCAATGGAGGGTGTTCACGACACCCGCCCCGTGCACGGGACGGGTGCAGGACAACGACTTAGTTCAGGTGCTCGACGCGGATCCGTACAACCGGACCATTCACACCGGCCAGGGCTTCGAGGGCGGCGATCGCATCGTTGATACGTTGCTCGACCACGCGGTGGGTCAGCAGGATCATCGGCACCAGACCGTCGTGCTCTTCAACTTCCTTCTGCATGATCGACTCGATGTTGATGCCGCGCTCCGAGAGGATGCTCGCCACCTGAGCCAGTACACCCGGATGGTCCTTGGCCTGGATGCGCAGGTAGTAGGCGCTTTCGCAGGCTTCGATCGGCAGGATCGGATGGGCCGACAGCGAATCCGGCTGGAAGGCCAGGTGCGGTACGCGGTTTTCCGGGTCGGAAGTCATGGCGCGAACCACGTCAACCAGGTCGGCAATTACCGAAGAGGCGGTTGGCTCCATGCCGGCGCCAGCGCCGTAGAACAGCGTCGAACCAGCCGCATCACCGTTGACCATTACTGCGTTCATCACGCCGTTGACGTTGGCGATCAGGCGATCGGCCGGGATCAGCGTCGGGTGCACGCGCAACTCGATGCCGGCAGCGGTGCTGCGAGCGACACCGAGGTGCTTGATGCGGTAGCCCAGCGCTTCGGCGTAGTTGACGTCGGCGGTGGTCAGTTTGGTGATGCCTTCGGTGTAAGCCTTGTCGAATTGCAGCGGAATGCCGAACGCAATGGAGGCCAGAATCGTCAGTTTGTGCGCGGCGTCGATGCCTTCAACGTCGAAGGTCGGATCGACTTCGGCGTAACCCAGTGCCTGGGCTTCGGCCAGCACGTCTTCGAAGGTACGGCCCTTCTCGCGCATTTCGGTGAGGATGAAGTTACCGGTGCCGTTGATGATCCCGGCCACCCAATTGATGCGGTTGGCGGACAGGCCTTCACGGATCGCCTTGATCACCGGAATGCCACCGGCCACGGCCGCTTCAAACGCCACGATCACGCCTTTCTCGCGAGCCTTGGCGAAAATTTCATTACCGTGAACGGCAATCAGAGCCTTGTTCGCGGTGACCACATGCTTGCCATTCTCGATGGCCTTGAGTACCAGCTCGCGGGCAACGGTGTAGCCGCCCATCAGCTCTATGACGATGTCGATCTCAGGGTTCGTGGCCACTTCGAAGACATCGTTGGTAATCGCAATACCGGTCGTCTGGAACTGAGGCTTTGGCGTGCGCATGGCAATTTGTGCCACTTCGATTCCACGCCCGGCACGACGAGCAATTTCCTCGGCGTTGCGCTGAAGTACGTTGAAGGTACCGCCACCGACGGTCCCTAACCCACAGATGCCTACTTTGACCGGATTCACTGTGAACTCCCCATAAAACGGCCGACACGGGGTCGGCCGGAAAACAACCGCGTGCTCGCGGCTCTCTATTAATGGCCCGGCGATGCTGCTGCCGGACCATGATCGTCACGGCTGACCGTGACGATGCGAATTTACTTCGCGCCCAGCGCCAGTTTGGCGACTTGTGGCGCAGGCTGGTAGCCCGGAATCACTTGTCCGTCAGCCAAAACGATGGCCGGTGTACCGTTCACGCCGATCGACTGACCGAGGGCAAACTGTTTGGAAACCGGGTTTTCGCACTTGGCGGCCTTGATTTCCTTGCCATCGACCATTTTGTCCATGGCGGCTTTCTTGTCTTTCGAGCACCACACGGCTTGCAGTTGCTCGTCACCCGGCGAGTTCAGACCCTGGCGCGGGAACGCAACGTAACGCACTTCGATGCCGCGCTTGTTCAGCTCCGGCACTTCCGCGTGCAGCTTGTGGCAGTACGGGCAGGTGGTGTCGGTGAACACGGTGATGTGCGATTTGGTTTCGCCCACAGCTGGGTAGACCACGGTTTCGGCCACCGGTATGGCATTGATCAGTTTGGAGATGCCCAGGCGTTCGGTCTTCTCGGTCAGGTTGACCGGTTTGCCGTCCTTGAGCTGGAACAGGTAACCCTGAACGATGTACTGGCCATCGGCGCTGGCGTAGAGCACGCGGCTGCCCTTGAGCTTGACTTCGTACATACCCGGCAACGGGCTGGCGCTGATGCTTTCTACCGGAACCTCGAGTTCGAGTTTTTCCAGGCTTTGACGAATGGCTTTGTCGGCCGCGTCATCGGCGACGGCAAAGGTGCTGACCAACGCAATAGCTGCGGCGGCGAAAATCTGGGTCAGACGCATGAGAACTCCTGAAGGCGGACAAATGGAACGATCAGAACGCCCGTGCCGGAACACCGGGTCATAACCGTCCATCGTGCAAACCGGCAAAGCCTAACACATAAGGTCACGGTGGCCGAATGCGCCTGTCGCAACACTTTCAAAGCGACACAATCCCCCGTTCAACCTCTTGGGTGATGTTTGGCATGCAGATCCTGCAACCGTGCACGGGCAACGTGGGTGTATATCTGCGTGGTCGACAGATCGCTGTGCCCGAGCAGCATTTGCACCACGCGCAAGTCCGCGCCATGGTTGAGCAAATGCGTGGCAAACGCATGACGCAAGGTGTGCGGCGACAGCGACTTGCCGATCCCGGCGACCTTGGCCTGATGCTTGATCCGGTGCCAGAAGGTCTGGCGGGTCATCTGCTCGCCGCGCTGGCTGGGAAACAGCACATCGCTGGGCCGCCCGCCGAGCAACTCGCCACGACCATCGCGCATGTAGCGTTCGATCCAGACAATCGCCTCCTCGCCCATCGGCACCAGCCGCTCCTTGCTGCCCTTGCCCATCACCCGCAAGACGCCCTGGCGCAGGTTGACTTGTTCCAGCGTCAGGCTCACCAGTTCGGTAACCCGCAGACCGCAGGCGTAAAGGACTTCCAGCATGGCGCGGTCACGCTGGCCGATGGCTTCACTCAGATCCGGCGCCCTCAGCAGCGCTTCGACGTCGGCTTCCGACAGGGATTTGGGCAACGGCCTACCCAGTTGCGGCATATCGACGCGTAAAGTCGGGTCGACCGTGATCAGCTTTTCCCGCAGCAAATAACGATAAAAGCCACGCACACCGGAGAGAAATCTCGCCGTGGAACGCGGCTTGTAGTTCTGCTCCAGACGCCAGGCCAGGTGATCGAGAATCAGCTCGCGGCCGGCATTGATCAGCTCAAGGTTCTTCTCCTGCAACCAGCCGTTGAACAGCGCCAGATCGCTGCGATAGGCGCCACGGGTGTTATCGGACAGGCCCTTCTCCAGCCACAAGGCGTCGAGGAACTGGTCAATCAGGGGATGGTCGATGGCAGGCATAAAGGCTCAAGCAAGACAGGCGACAACGGAAAGGTGGCGGACAGTCTTTCATAGCGAGCGAGCCCGGGGAACCGACCCACCCACCAAGATGGTGTAGCACAGGAAAAACATCACTTGTCAACTTTTTTGCATGCGATAGTCATAAATAAAAATCAAAAAGTAAACTATCCAAGCTGGCGCTTCGCAAGGCAAAGCGCCACTATTCAAACGAAAAACAGGGGTAAAAAGGCATTGGAGCCAAGACGCCTCTAGAACCAACTAATGCGCGTCATAAAAAACTGAAGCGGACAGATAAAAACAGCTTAAGGAAAAAAATGAAAGACATCAAAGACGGAATGACGGCAATTTCAAAGTTATACAATACGAAAAAAACTCACATACTAGAGAGTGCAAATCTGGTATGTACAGCATTAGAAAAGCTTCAAGCACTATCAAGCTACGAATACTATGGTGACTTTAAAGGTAACCCCAACGTATCCTATTGCGCATTCACAAATAGTGGAAATATATCACGCCCCGTTAGACCTGATATATTTTATAACAACAGCGTCGAATTTTCACATGCCTTTAGCGCCCTAATGGAGAGCTTTCAACGAACGCCAGATAACTGGACGAATGAGGAAAAAAAGAGAGCAAATGACGTTGTTTACACTGGCGTAATGGCCATAGCATGTTGTTATGATCTTTGGCAAAGAGGAAGTCGAAAAACTCCCGGCACCTTCTTCGAAATATTTATGGCAGGTATTTTACAGGAAGTTTTTGCGGAATATTACTTCTCAAAACATATTCCACTCACGGAATTTATTGAAGGTGGCGAATTAGGTGATGACGCAATAGCAGAGGCCGCCAACGAAAAGATTGAGGACGACAGTGAAGATCCAGAACTAAAAGATAGCGTTTCAAGCCTTTCAACCGACTTAGTGATAAAAAGCGTAATTTCAGGAAAAAGCCTGGTTATTCCTTTTAAAATCACCACTCGCGAGCGCATAGTTCAACCATTTGCACATCAAAGGATTTTAGACTCAGCATTTGGAATTGGAAGATTCACATCATTTATTGTATGTATCAGTGAAACACAGCAGGATAAGAAGAACTCAAAAGTCAACCAAGTATGCGTCCCTGGCACAGTTAAGTTATATCAAAAACATTTAGCCCCTGTTGGGGGGCTATATTACTGCGACACACCACAAAGGTACAACGCTCTTGACATGCAAACACTACTACCTGTAAAGACGGTTGGAGATTTTTTTGTCGACGCTTACCATTTCTTCGTGAATTAAAATAATACCTTTTGATCGAATTTTTGTTGAGCTTCAATTGGCCACTGGGAAACCCAGCAGAATATTTTTGCCTCAACAAAATTCGAGCAACAGCGTTTCCGGCAGCATGGGCAACCGGTGGCGGTACCGCGTTGCCGATCTGGAGTCTGATATCTTGGCGCGTGCCATAAAATCGAAAATAATCAGGGAATCCTTGAAGCATAGCCCCTTCACGCAAAGTAATTGCGCGATGCTCTTCAGGATGACCATATCGCCCACGAGTAAAACTATCAAAACCTGCTGTGATAGTCGGGCAATGACCGCTCCACTCTAGTCGGCCATAAACATCAGGCCAACCTCCTTTTTTAACATCTGTAACTTGGTGACATGGAAGTCTTAAATACATAGGTATATCTTTCCATCCACCACCAGGGGGAACATGAGAAAACCGCTCTTCATTTAGCTTAGAGATCTTGCACTTCATATGATTTGGAAAATCTGGATGCTCAGAATAATCTTCTGGAGGCGAAGGCAGCATACCAATAATATCTTTTACCGTACTCTGAGTCTTGGAAAACTCCAGAACGGGAAAATCAATGTCTTCATCGTTACAAACTCCAATCATAATAAAGCGTCCGCGCTTCTGCGCTAAGCCAAAATTAGAGGAGCATACAAAAAATGTAAATATAGTATAAGAAGATAATTCCTCACGGATTTCCTGAATCAAATCCTCCCCACGTTTCTGACCGAAAATCTCAACATTTTCAAACAAAAAAGAACGCGCACTGGTCTCTTTCACTAAGCGAGCATATTCCAGTACTAGGCTGTTTCTTTCATCTGTCAACAAGTGCGCACCACGTCGTTGCTTTGAAAAACCTTGACAAGGCGGACCACCACTTAACAAATCCAATCTTTCGGTTAAACCTGCCTCTCGAAGTAAAAACTCACCTTTTACATTTTTTGCATCAAGCACCTGACAATGAGGGGCTATATTCTTGTTATAAGATTCAACTGCTGCTGGATTCAAATCGAAGGCAAATCGGACATCAAAGCCTGCTTTTCGTAAGCCTAATGACATTCCTCCCGCACCAGAAAATGTCTCTATGCAGGTAAGTCTACGAGTCTTTATGGGCGTCGGATCTGACATAATTGCCTAGGCTGCCTTTGGTGATATAGGTAAAATTTACAACCTTAGAGACCCAAGGTCAATATTTTGATAAGAAATAATATTTTAAGTATGACTCCAGAGATATGCAAAGCTGCCAGGGCCCTAGCCAAAATGACGCAACGTGATCTGGCATGCGCAGCTGACATAGCTACTCCTACGATCGCCGATTTTGAACGCGGAGCTCGGAGACCACATATAAATAATCTAAAGGCAATCGCAAATGTATTTGAAGGTTTAGGAATGAATTTTGTACTAGAGAATGAAAAAATTGTAGGCATTGACTTTCGCAACCTGAAAAGCGTTGATTCCTGATCAGAATTGGCAAAGCTGACCATTTTGTTCACGCTGATGGGCACAACTCTACGCTCATTCCGAGCCCCCACACAAAACACTTCTAATACAAAAAAATGCAAGCAGCTTCGACTGATTGATAAGCATTTTTTCAGCCGGCGACTATTACACCTGACACATAGAAAAAAACACAAATAAAAAAGCAGCCCGCAGGCTGCTTTTTTTGCATCGGAAGCTGGACTTAAGCCAGTTTTTCCTTGATGCGAGCTGCTTTACCCGACAGGTCACGCAGGTAGTACAGCTTGGCTTTACGTACGTCACCGCGACGTTTAACAGCCATGCTGTCGATCTGCGGGGAGTAGGTCTGGAAAGTACGTTCTACGCCAACACCGTTGGAGATTTTACGAACGGTGAACGCACTGTTCACGCCGCGGTTACGCTTGGCGATTACAACGCCTTCGAACGCTTGCAGACGGGAACGATCGCCTTCCTTCACTTTCACCTGAACGACAATAGTGTCGCCTGGGGCGAAGGTAGGGATTTCTTTGGTCATCTGCTCTGCTTCGAGTGCAAGGATGATTTTGTTGGTCATGCTGTGCTCCTAAGGTAAATCGTTCGATCTACCATCGATACGTTGTTAACTATCGTCCCGCTCGCGGATGTATTCCTCGAGCAGCTTCTTCTCTTCTCCAGAAAGCGAGCGGCTTTCCAGAAGATCGGCGCGTCGTTCAAAGGTCCTACCAAGGGACTGCTGTAAACGCCAACGCCGGATATGCGCGTGATTGCCACTCAGCAACACGTCGGGAACACGCTGATCCGCATACACCTCAGGTCGGGTGTAGTGCGGGCAATCCAGCAGACCATCCGTAAAGGAATCTTCCTCAGCGGAATCCGCATGCCCTAAAGCTCCAGGCAGCAGTCGTGTAACCGCATCGATCAGGACCATGGCCGGCAGCTCGCCGCCAGACAGTACATAGTCGCCAATCGACCACTCTTCATCGACATGAGCCTCAATAAAGCGCTCGTCAATGCCTTCATAGCGGCCGGCAATCAGGATCAATGCATCCGATTGTGCCAGCTCGCGTACCGCCGACTGAGTCAGTTGACGGCCTTGGGGGGACAGGTAAATCACCTTCGCCGCCTCCCCGGCTGCTGCCTTGGCCTGAACCAGAGCATCTTCCAGGGGCTTGATCTTCATCACCATGCCCGGACCACCGCCAAACGGGCGATCGTCCACAGTGTGATGCCGATCCGTCGTGTAATCTCGCGGATTCCAACAGGTCAGCTGCAAGAGCCCCTGTTTGACCGCACGACTGGTGATGCCGTAGTCGCCGATGGCGGAAAACATCTCGGGAAACAAACTGATCACTTCTACGCGCAAATTAGCCACGTTTAGAAGTCCGCGTCCCAATCCACCTTCATCTCGCCCGCGGCCAGGTCGACAGTCAACACACATTGCTCCGTATAGGGCAACAGGCGTTCGCGATCATCCAGGCTGCCAGCGCAAGGCTTGACGACCATTACATCATTGGCGCCGGTTTCCAGAAGATGATCGATTTTCCCGAGCAATTGCCCAAGGGTGTCGATGACCTTCAGACCTTCCAACTGGTACCAGTAGTACTCGCCTTCGGTCAATTCAGCGAACAGATTGCGCGGCACGCAGATCTCATAACCGGCCAGAAGACGAGCTTCTTCACGATCATCAAGACCCTTGAGCTTCGCGACCAGGAACTTATCGTTCCCGCGTCCACTGACCAGCTCGACCTGTTTCACATTGCCTTCGCGCTTGAGCGTCCAGGTTTTGTACTGCAACAGGTTTTCAGTCGGATCAGTAAAGGAATAAACCTTCACTTCGCCGCGAACGCCATGAACAGAATAAATTTTGCCAATAACGATCAAATCATCGGCAACAGCAGGCGTCGCGTTCATATTGCTCAGGCCGCAGCCTTGGCAGATTCCTTCAACAACTGAGCAACGCGCTCAGAAGGTTGTGCACCAACGCTCAGCCAGTAGGCTACGCGCTCTTGGTTCACGGACAGACGGGTTTCCTGACCACGTGCAACAGGGTTGAAGAAACCAACCTGTTCTTTGTGGGAGCCGTCACGCGGGTTACGCGAGTCGGTTACGGTCAGGTGGTAAAACGGGCGCTTTTTGGAGCCGCCAAGGGCAAGACGGATTGTTAGCATGTGAACATCGTTCCTGTAGTCGGTGCTGCAAATCTAAATGCACAGCGGGCATGGGTGCCCGAAAGGCCGCATATTCTAAGGAATATCCGGACTTTTGCAAATGACTTTTTCCGGCGCCTATGGCATGCCGTGCAGATCTGCATATAGAGCCGTCGATGAAAACGGCCAGTCAGCTCCCGCCGAGTGCGGGTTTGCTGTTGATCCCGCATCCTTGCGGGGCCTGCGCCGGTGCGACGACCGGCGAGATTCCAGTATCCCGTCTCACCCATTTCACTCACTTTTGGCGAGTGAAATAGGTGAGACGGGACACCTTACATTTTTGGCATGCCGCCGCCGGGCAACATTCCGCCCATGCCGCGCATCATTTTCGCCATACCGCCCTTGGCGGAGAATTTCTTCATCATCTTCTGCATCTGCTTGTGCTGCTTGATCAAGCGACCGATGTCCTGCACCTGGGTGCCGGAACCCATGGCGATCCGACGCTTGCGCGAACCGCTGATCAGCTCAGGGTCGCGGCGCTCGGCCGGGGTCATGGAGTTGATGATGGCTTCCATCTGCTTGAACTGCTTCTCTGCGGCGTTCTGGGCATTGCCCATTTGCGACAGGTTGACGCCGCCGATGCTCGGCAGTTTGTCCATGAGCCCGCCGAGGCCGCCCATGTTCTTCATTTGTTGCAACTGATCGCGGAAGTCTTCGAGGTCGAAGCCCTTGCCCTTCTTCAGCTTCTTGGCCAGTTTGTCGGCCTTGTCCTTGTCGAGCGTCGCTTCAGCCTGTTCGATCAGGCTGAGCACGTCGCCCATGCCGAGGATCCGCGAGGCGATACGCTCAGGGTGGAACGGATCGAGCGCTTCGCTCTTCTCGCCCATACCGATGAACTTGATCGGCTTGCCGGTGATGGCGCGTACCGACAGGGCGGCACCGCCACGGGCGTCGCCGTCGACCTTGGTCAGGATCACACCGGTCAGCGGCAGTGCATCACCGAAGGCCTTGGCCGTGTTGGCCGCATCCTGACCGGTCATGGCGTCAACCACGAACAGGGTTTCGACCGGGTTGATCGCGGCGTGCAACGCCTTGATCTCGCCCATCATCTCTTCGTCGATATGCAGACGACCGGCGGTATCGACGATGACCACGTCGATGAATTTCAGTTTTGCTTCTTTAATAGCTGCGGTGGCGATGTCGACCGGTTTCTGGCTCAGGTCGGACGGGAAGAACGTCACGCCGATGTCGTTGGCCAGGGTTTCCAGCTGCTTGATCGCCGCAGGACGGTAGACGTCCGCCGACACGACCATGACCGACTTCTTCTTGCGCTCTTTAAGGAAGCGCGCCAGTTTGCCAGCGGTGGTGGTTTTACCCGCACCTTGCAAACCGGCCATCAGAATCACGGCGGGCGGCACAGCGCTCAGGTTCAGATCTTCGTTGGCCGCGCCCATCAGGCTTTCGAGTTCAGCCTGGACGATCTTCACGAACGCCTGGCCCGGCGTCAGGCTGCGCGACACCTCGGTGCCGACAGCGCGCTCCTTGACCGAATTGACGAAGTCCTTGACCACCGGCAGAGCGACGTCGGCTTCGAGCAACGCCATGCGCACTTCACGCAGGGTGTCTTTGATGTTGTCCTCGGTCAGCTTCGCCTTGCCGGTGACATGGCGCAGCGTCTGCGAGAGACGGTCGGTTAAGTTTTCAAACATTGCGCGATCCTTTCAGGCCCTGTGTAGACCGGGATAATGGCGGCCCAGACCGGAATCAACATGTGCTCGGCGAGCCTGCGGCGTGGGCAGGTCGCGGATTATAGCGAAGACTGCGGCTGGCGGACACCTCGCTGTCAGCTTCCTGAGTCTTTCGTGCCATGGCGGTTCTATGCCAAACTCAGCCCCTTTCGGGCTTGCCTAACAGGATTTATGCTCCCCTTGTCACCCAGTTTATTGACCACTCTCGCCGCCGCCCTTCTATATGCCGCTGCGACCCTTTATCAGAGCACTCGTCTGGCCACCGGCGCCAAGGCGAACAAGCGCCTGCTGGTTACCCTCGGCGTCTTCGCCGTGTTGGCCCACGGCGCCAGCCTGCTCACTCACTTGCTGACCCCGATCGGTCTAGGCCTGGACTTCTTCAGCGCCTCGAGCCTGATTGCCGCGGCAGTGATCGCGCTGACACTGATTGCCTGCTCGCGAATCCCGGTGGAAAACCTGCTGGTGCTGCTATTTCCGCTGGGCGCGATCACCGTGCTGCTGGCGCAATTCGCGCCGACCGGCACCGTGCAGATCATCGACGAAGAGCCGGGCATCCTCGCGCACATTCTGTTGTCGATCCTCGCCTACGGCATGTTCACCATCGCGGTGTTCCAGGCCTTGTTGCTGCTGGTGCAAGACCACCAACTCAAACACAAGCACCCGTCCGGGCTGATCAAGAATTTCCCGCCGCTGCAAACCATGGAAAGCCTGCTGTTCGGTTTCCTCTGGGCCGGCTGGACACTGCTGTCGCTGTCGCTGATTTCCGGCTGGCTGTTCGTCGAGAACCTGTTCGCCCAGCATCTGGTGCACAAGACCCTGCTGGCGTGCCTGGCCTGGATCGTCTTCAGCGTGTTGTTGTGGGGCCGCAATCGCCTCGGCTGGCGCGGTCACAAGGCGATTCGCTGGACCCTCGCCGGTTTCTGCCTGCTGATGTTGGCGTACTTCGGCAGCAAACTGGTTCGTGAATACATCCTGCACATCTGACGGGCGGCATAAATGGACGGTTTGCCCCTTGGGCCGATGCTCGCGGTATTTGTCCTGCTGATTTTATGGTCAGGGTTGTTTACCGCCGTCGAAATCGCGCAGCAACACCTGCTCGCGCAACGCACCGCCTCGCGCGCCAGCGATAAGCCGCTGGCGAAGCTGAGCTTCCCGCTCGACAGCCTCATTCTCTGCAATACCCTGTGCCGCGCTCTCGCGGTCGTCATCGCGACACTGCTGGCGATTTTCCTCTGCGAAGAAAACGGCCCATGGGCTGCGTGCCTCGGTGCCGGCGCAATTCTGCTGGTGTTTGCCGATTACTTCCCGCGCACCGTCGCCCAGCGTTATCCCGATGCCGTGCTGGCGTTTGGCAATACCTTGCTGACCGTGCCACTGAAGATTGTCTATCCGTTTGCCTGGTTGTTCAGCCGTATCAGCGGTTTGCTGATGACTCCATTTGCACGCAAGGTTCAGGTCGTGCAGCAAAGCGAAGATGACTCGCCTGCCGATCGGTACGACGATCCAGAACGCCCGGTCCGGGCGCACCCGGTCTCAGGCATTCATGCGCTGGACAATATTACGGTCAACGACATTCTGGTGCCGCGCAGTGACGTCGACGGCATCAACCTCGATGACTCGATCGAAGAAATCATCGAACAACTGCGGCATAACAAGCGCACACGCCTGCCGGTGTTCCATAGCGACATCAATCAGGTTGAAGCGGTGCTCAACACCCGGCAGATCCGGCACCTGCTGAACAACGGTGATCTGACGCGCGAAGCGCTGCTGGCCGCTAGTTACGAACCGTACTTCGTGCCGGAAAGCACGCCGCTGCAACTGCAACTGCTGAACTTCCACAAGCAGCAGCGGCGCCTGGGCATGGTCGTGGATGAGTACGGCGAAGTGCTCGGCATCGTCACGCTGGAAGACATTCTCGAAGAAATCGTCGGCGAGTTTGAAAGCGAGCACAGTCTGGATAATCCGCATATTCATCCACAGGGCGATGGCCGCATGGTCATTGACGGTGCCGCGTCGATCCGCGAGCTGAACAAGTGCCTGGGTTGGCATTTGCCGAGCGATGGGCCGAAAACGCTGAATGGGCTGGTGACTGAAGCGTTGGAGACGATTCCTGAGAGCGCGGTGTGCTTGAAGATCGGGCGCTATCGGCTGGAGATTCTCGAGACCGAGGAGAACCGGGTGAGCAAGGTGCTGATTTGGCATACCTCGTCTGTGCCTGCTTTGCTGCCTGCCCGATAAAAGATCAAAGATCAAAAGATCGCAGCCTTCGGCAGCTCCTACATTTGAAATGCGTTCCCATGTAGGAGCTGCCGCAGGCTGCGATCTTTTTGCTCTTGTTCAATCGTTAGCCCCCTTCCTATAATCGAGGCGCTTACCCAAGCCCCGCCGAACCTCGTGCTTACCCCGCACCTGACAGGTTTCGGCCATTTCTGCATTACACCGGCGACTGTTCCTACCTGAAACAGCGACCGCGCCTCATCCCACATCCCTGGGTGTTCGACCATAATAATTCGCTCCAACGGAGCTCATGACTGTCAGGGATCACCGCATGACGACCAGTACCGCTTACAGTGCCACCGCGCCTGCCCAACCGACGAATTCCGCCACCCGCGTGGCGACGGCGAGTTTTATCGGCACCGCGATCGAGTTCTACGACTTCTATGTTTACGCCACCGCCGCCGCTTTGGTGATCGGGCCGGTGTTCTTTCCTCAGACCTCTGGCACCGCGCAGATGCTGTCGGCGTTCCTGACCTTCGGCATCGCCTTCCTCGCCAGACCGCTGGGTTCGGCGCTGTTCGGCCACTTCGGTGACCGTATCGGGCGCAAGTCGACGCTGGTGGCCTCGCTGCTGTTGATGGGCGTGTGTACGACGCTGATCGGCGTGCTGCCAGGTTACGCCACGATTGGCGCCTGGGCGCCGATTCTGCTGTGCGTGCTGCGCTTCGGACAGGGCCTGGGATTGGGCGGTGAATGGGGTGGCGCTGCATTGCTGGCCACGGAAAACGCGCCGAAAGGCAAGCGTGCGTGGTTCGGCATGTTTCCGCAGCTCGGACCTTCGATCGGCTTTCTCGCCGCGAACGGCTTGTTTCTGACCTTGGCCATGACCCTCGATGACGAGCAGTTCCGCAGCTGGGGCTGGCGGATTCCGTTCCTGCTCAGCGCAGCGCTGGTGATGGTCGGTCTGTATGTGCGATTGAAACTGCATGAAACACCGGTGTTTGCCAACGCCATCGCCCGTCAGGAGCGGGTGAAGATACCGCTGGTCGAGCTGTTCAGTCAGTACTGGGCGCCGACATTGCTGGGCGCGGCGGCGATGGTGGTCTGTTATGCGCTGTTCTATATCTCGACGGTGTTCTCACTGAGTTACGGGGTTTCCACACTTGGCTATAGCCGCGAAACCTTCCTCGGGCTGCTGTGTTTTGCCGTGCTGTTCATGGCCGCCGCCACGCCGCTGTCGGCTTGGGCCAGCGACCGTTACGGGCGCAAACCGGTGCTGATCATCGGTGGCGTGCTGGCGATTCTTTCCGGGTTCCTGATGGAGCCGTTGCTGACTCAGGGTTCGACCTGGGGCGTGGCGCTGTTTCTGTGCATCGAGCTGTTCTTGATGGGCGTGACGTTTGCACCGATGGGCGCGCTGTTGCCGGAGCTGTTTCCGACTCACGTGCGTTATACCGGTGCTTCGGCGGCGTATAACCTGGGCGGCATAGTCGGGGCCTCGGCGGCGCCGTTCTTTGCGCAGAAACTGGTGGCGATGGGCGGTTTGAGTTATGTCGGTGGGTATGTGTCGGGGGCGGCGGTGCTGAGTTTGATTGCGGTGCTGTGCCTGAAGGAAACGCGTGGCAACGATCTGAATCAGGTTGCCTGACAGAAGATCAAAAGCTTCGCGAGCAGGCTCGCTCCCACAGGTTTTTGGGGTTGGTCACAGATTCTGTGTTCACCCAATCCCATGTGGGAGCGAGCTTGCTCGCGAATGTCGCGACTCGGTTTAGAACTCGACCACAACAGCCTGAGCAGCGCGGGTCGCCTTGGCACGAGCGGCTTCGATCGACTCATCTCGCGCCAGCGCCACGCCCATGCGGCGCTGGCCATTCACTTCCGGCTTGCCGAACAGTCGCAGCGCCGTGTCCGGCTCGCTCAACGCCGCGCCGAGGTTGGCGAAAGCGGTCTGAGTCGACTGCCCTTCCACCAGAATCACCGCCGAAGCCGATGGCCCGAACTGACGGATCAGCGGTACCGGCAGGCCCAGAATTGCGCGAGCGTGCAGGGCGAACTGCGACAGATCCTGCGAAATCAGCGTTACCAGACCGGTGTCATGCGGGCGCGGCGAAACTTCGCTGAACCACACCTGATCACCCTTGATGAACAGCTCAACGCCGAACAGACCGCGACCACCCAGCGCTTCAGTTACCGCTTTGGCAACGCGCTCGGATTCAGCCAGGGCAACCGGGCTCATGGCTTGCGGCTGCCAGGATTCCTGATAGTCACCCTTCTCCTGACGGTGACCGACCGGCGCGCAGAACGTAGTGCCGCCGATGTGGCGCACGGTCAGCAGGGTGATCTCGTAATCGAAATCGATGAAACCTTCGATGATCACCCGGCCTTTGCCGGCGCGACCGCCCTCTTGCGCATAATCCCATGCCTTCTGCACGTCATCAGCGCTACGCAGCAGGCTCTGGCCTTTGCCCGACGAGCTCATGACTGGTTTGACGACGCATGGGAAGCCTAGGTCCTGAACGGCTTTGCTGTAGTCCTCGAAGGTGTCGGCAAAGTGGTACGGCGAGGTCGGCAGGTCCAGCTCTTCGGCGGCCAGACGACGGATGCCTTCGCGGTTCATGGTCAGTTGCGCAGCGCGCGCGGTCGGGATCACGGTGAAGCCTTCGGCTTCCAGTTCGACCAGCGTGGCGGTGGCGATCGCTTCGATTTCCGGCACGATGAAGTGCGGTTTCTCGGCTTCGATCACGGCACGCAGGGCAGCGCCGTCGAGCATATTGATCACGTGACTGCGATGGGCAACCTGCATGGCTGGCGCATTGGCGTAGCGATCGACGGCAATCACTTCAACGCCCAGGCGTTGCAGCTCGATCACCACTTCCTTGCCCAACTCACCACAGCCACACAGCAATACGCGGGTCGCGGTTGGCGACAATGGAGTTCCGATACGGGTCATCTCAGGTCCTCAAAGAAGCGGATCATCGAGGAAAGCAACGCTAGACGCGCTTTCCATGGGGAGAAAGCGCGGCATTTTACATGAACCTGAGGCTTTGGCTTCAGCCAGCGACGGCCTGCTTACGCTCGCGCCAGGCCATGATCAGCCAAACGGCAGTGACGCCGGCGAATTTCGAAGCCAGAGCGGTGATGATCACCGGCGGCGTCAACAGGTCGATCATGCCGAAGAAGATGAAGGTATCGAGCGGAATACTCAGCGCCGAACTGATCCACAAGCGATCACGCAAGGGCCGTTTGGTGATGCTGAATACTAGCCAGTCGATGATCTCGGACACCGCAAACGCCGTGGCACTGGCTAATGCGATCGACGGATCGGAGGTGACATAAGACAGCACCAGCGCCGCCAGCATCGCCACCAACGCACCGTGGCCGAAACGGGTTTGCACCATGTCGCGCAACACGAACACCAAGCCGCCCCAGGCCGACCAGATGATGTCCAGGTGTGGCGCGGTGGAGAAGGCGAAGTTGATCAGCACAACGCTGCTGATGTAGGCGATGAGGAAAATCATGGAGGTGACCTGTCAGATTGGCGCACAGATTACTGGACCGGCAGATCAAGAGCTACCCCCTCACCCCAGCCCTCTCCCCCAGGGGGCGAGGGGGAAAGGGAGCCCATCTTCCCTGGATTCCAATTCGAGCTCGACTCGATAACGCAGATAGGTGCAGCTTGAACAATCCCTTTCCTTCAGGCGAGAGGGAAAGGGAGCCGATCGGGGGCTTTTCAAACCTGAGTTCGACTCAATAGCTCAGGTCGGCGTATAGCGAAAGGCACCTCGGTCAGTCCCCTCTCCCCCTGGGAGAGGGTTAGGGTGAGGGCACCCTCAAGCCGATCACGATTTCGAAGGGATCATCCACACCAACCCACTCGCCTTCGCCCGCTCATGACACAACCCCAGCACCACGCGGCGCTCGTCGTTGGTCATACGGCCCCAGCGGGTGATCTCCGCGACCGTACGCTGGCAGCCAGTACAAATGTCATCCTCATCCAGCGCACAAATATTCACGCACGGCGAGGCAACGGGTCTCTCGGCTGTGTTCATTCTTCTTGCTCAACCAGATCACGGGCGTAGCGCTGCGAGTTATGCACATAGTGGGCGGCGCTGGCTTCGAGCATCTTCTTCTGCGGCTCGGTCAGTTCGCGCACGACTTTGCCCGGTGAGCCCATCACCAGCGAACCGTCGGGAATCTCTTTGCCTTCGCCAATCAGCGAGTTGGCGCCAATGATGCAGTTTTTGCCGATCTTCGCGCCGTTGAGAATCACCGCGTTGATGCCGATCAGGCTGTAATCGCCAACGGTGCAGCCGTGGAGCATCGCGTTGTGGCCGATGGTCACGCCGGTACCGATGGTCAGCGGAAAACCCATGTCGGTGTGCATCACCGTGCCGTCCTGCACATTGCTGTTCTTGCCGATCAGGATCAGTTCGTTGTCGCCGCGCAACACGGCGTTGAACCAGACGTTGGCGC
The DNA here is from genome assembly GCF_024748675.1 of Pseudomonas sp. B21-041. Lineage (NCBI taxonomy): Bacteria > Pseudomonadati > Pseudomonadota > Gammaproteobacteria > Pseudomonadales > Pseudomonadaceae > Pseudomonas > Pseudomonas sp. B21-041. Next base: position 1,205,156 of record NZ_CP087175.1, on the reverse strand, counting down.
CCTCTTCGAGTTTGACCTTGCCCACCAGTACGGCATTGGGGGCGACCCAGCTCTGTGGGTGGGTCTCGACACGGGCGTCGCCCAAGCGGTATTTCATCTTGTTTTCCTCAGGGCTCACGGTGAATGGCCATTCTGCCGATGGCTCAGGTATTGATGCGTTCAAGTATCAAGAAAGCTTTTTGGCGGTTGGTGCAGGCTGATCTTGGCGTCATAGAGCAGATTGATCAACTCGACGATCATGATCGCCGTCAGCCCCCAGATCTTGTACTCGCCAAAGCGGTAGCTCGGCACGTACCAGCTGCGACCCTGATAGTCGATGCGGTGCGTGTGTTCACGGGGGTCTTTGCGGAAGAATTCCAGCGGCACAGTGAACACTGCGGCAATCTCGGCATCGTTGGCCAGATACTCGACAAAATCGGGGATGACGCCGACATACGGCGTGACCTTGATACCGTGCAGGGAGATCAGCGGACTCAGCGGGCCGATGATTTCAACCAGGCCGGGGGGCAGGCCGATCTCTTCTTCGGCTTCGCGTAGCGCGGTGAAGATCAGGTCGGGGTCTTCCGGGTCGCGACGACCACCGGGGAACGCGACTTCGCCGCCGTGGGTCGAGAGCCCGCTGGCGCGCAGGGTCAGCACCAGTTCCGGCTCGTCACTGCGGGTGATCGGCACCAGAACGGCGGCCTCGGGGAAACGGGTGTCGGTCTCCAGCGTGCGCGGTGTGTGGTTGCTAACCCTATGCAGTAGCTCGTCCAGCATGAGTGTTCTCGATCTGTGCCTTACTCTGCATCATGCACCAATCGTTGCAAGCGCCCAAGCCCCCGAAACCCGCCGTGTCGCGAAACGACAACTTGCCGACCGGCACCGCTGCACGCCAAGATAGGCGCAGCATTCAGGAAGCCCAGCATGAAATTTTGCAGCCACTGCGGTAACCCGGTCACCCAGCGCATTCCCGAAGGCGATTCGCGGCTGCGATTTGTCTGTGACAGCTGTCAGACCATTCACTATCAAAACCCCAATATCGTCGCCGGTTGCGTGCCGACCTGGGGCACGAAAGTGTTGCTCTGCCGCCGCGCCATCGAGCCGCGTCTCGGCTACTGGACCTTGCCCGCCGGCTTCATGGAGAACGGCGAGACCATCGAGCAGGCCGCCGTACGCGAAACCGCCGAAGAAGCCTGCGCCCGGGTGCGCAACCTGAGTATCTACACGCTGATCGACGTACCGCACATCAGTCAGGTGCATGTGTTCTTCCGCGCCGAACTGGTCGACCTGGACTTTGCCGCCGGCCCCGAGAGCCTCGAAGTACAACTATTCGACGAAGCCGACATTCCCTGGGACGAGCTGGCTTTCCGCACGGTGGGGCGTACCTTAGAATGCTTCTTCGCTGATCGGCGTATCGAGGCGTATCCGGTTCGGTCTGAATCGATTCCTCCGTTGGCGCAGCCGGTCATTATTTAATCAAGACATTGGCATGATGGCCGACAAAAAGATCGCAGCCTTCGGCAGCTCCTACATGTACATACATATAAAATGTTGGTTATCTGCGTCACTCCTTGGGGAATCGTTTCAATGCGCTGGTTGCTTGCCCTGTTTTGCCTGTCGTTCGTTACCGTCTCCCAAGCGTCATTCGTGACCACCGTGACGCCGTCGAATACACCTCTTATCGAAAAAGTTCTGGTGCTTAAATCCGCGCATCAACTGCAGCTGATCGCCGACGGCAAGCCGCTGAAGACCTATCGCATTTCCCTGGGCAAAGGCGCGAAGAAAGGTCCGAAACTGATAGAAGGCGACAAGCGCACGCCAGAAGGTTTCTATTGGATCGACTGGCGCAAGACCAGCGACAAATTCAATCTGTCGATGCACATTTCCTACCCGAACATCAGCGATTCGGCCCGCGCCCGGCGTGAGGGCGTCGAGCCCGGCGGGATGATCATGATCCACGGCACGCCGGATTCGGAAGAGACCCCGGAAGACCTGTTCCACACCCTCGACTGGACTGACGGCTGCGTCGCCATGCGCAACGTTGATATGCGCGAAGTATGGAACCTGGTGCCGGACGGCACGATGGTCGAAATTCGCCCTTAAACCCTGACCACTGGTCACCTGCAAAAAAATAAATCAAAAGATCGCAGCCTGCGGCAGCGCCTACAGAGGTGATACCACTCTCAACTGTAGGCGCTGCCGCAGGCTGCGATCTTTTGCTTTTTATAGGCCAACACTAATACCACTTGAAACCACACCCCCTAAAACCCTCCATTTCATTGGGCCAAAGCCCATTTCCGTGCGTTGACATGGTATTCAAGTGGTATTAATTTCCGCCCCACAAGCGAGCCACAACAATCCTATACTCGCGACGGAAATGCCCTACATGAACGACCTCCATACCCTACGCCCGGACGACTCCCAGCCGACGCCGCTGTACCTGCAGCTAGCGCGCAATCTGGAAGCAGCGATTCATGCCGGGCAGTGGAAGTCCGAGCAGGCAATGCCCTCGGAACGCAATCTCAGCGAGCAACTGGGCATTTCCCGAGTGACTGCGCGCAAGGCGCTGGAAGTTCTGCTTGATCAAGGCCTGATTCGTCGCCTGCAAGGTTCCGGCACTTTCATCACCCCTCGCCTCGAACAACCGCTGTCGCGCCTTTCGGGTTTCAGCGAGATGCTGCGCCTCAAGGGTTTCGTACCCAGCTCGCAATGGCTGGAACGCGAAATCACCCTGCCGACCCACGAAGAACTGATCCGCCTCAGCCTGTCGCCGAACGACAAGGTCGCGCGCATGAAGCGTCTGCGCAAAGCCGATGACACGGTCATGGCCATCGAAATGAGCACCCTGCCCGCCTCGATCATGCCCAAGCCGCAATTGGTTGGCGATTCGCTCTACGAATACCTCGACGGCATCGGCAAGCCGATCGTCCGCGCCCTGCAGCACATCCAGGCGATCAACGCCTCTGACGAGTTCGCCGCACTGGTCGGCATCGCCCCCGGCACCGCGATGCTGCTGATGACCCGGGTCGGCTACCTCGAAGACAACACACCGATTGAAGTCACCGACACCTATTGCCGCAACGACTACTACGACTTTGTTGCAGAGCTTCGTAGATAAAGAGCTTCGTCGATAAAGAGCTGCGTCGTTAAGCGCGGCCAAAAGTGAGAACCAAAATGTCCGAAGACAACATCCTTACCGCCAGCGGCTGGATTCGCGGCCGGCTGGTCCACGAACACGGCAAAGTCGTGTCGATCGAAGGCGTGCCCTGCGATCCGACCGACAATGACCTGCCGTATCTGCTGCCGGGTTTCATCGATCTGCACGTCCACGGCGGCGGTGGCAAAGACATCATGGAAGGCGCCAGCGCCTTCGAGACCATCACCAGAACCCACGTGCGTTTCGGCACCACCTCGCTGCTGGCCACCACCATGACCGCGCCGAGCGCCGAGATCTCCAGCGTCTTGAAAGAAGTCGGAGAGTTCTGCGAACAGCGTCCGAAAGGTGCCGCGCGAGTCCTCGGCGTACACCTCGAAGGCCCGTACATCAACCCCGGCAAACTCGGCGCGCAACCGAACTTCGCCCACACCGCATTGATGGCCGAAGTCGAAGAATACCTGGCACTGGCGCCGATCCGCGTGATCACCATCGCCCCGGAAATCGCCGGCCATGACGGTTTGATCCGTGAGCTGAGCAGCCGTGGCGTGCGCATGCAGATCGGCCACACCCTCGGCAGTTACGAGGAAGGCGTTGCCGCACTCGATGCCGGTGCGACCAGTTTCACCCATCTCTATAACGCCATGAGCCCGCTGCATCACCGCGAGCCAGGCATCGTCGGCGCCGCGCTGGCCCACGCCAAATTCGCCGAGCTGATTCCGGATTTGCTGCATGTGCATCCCGGCGCCATTCGGGTGGCCCTGCGCTCAATCCCGTGCCTGTATTGCGTCACCGATTCGACTGCCGCCGCCGGCATGCCCGACGGTGAATACAAGCTCGGCAGCCACACCGTGACCAAATGCCTGGGCGGCGTACGCCTGCCCGACGGCACGTTGGCCGGCAGCACGCTGACCATGGATCAGGCCCTGCGTAACTTGGTGAAGATCGGTTTGCCGATCGCCGAGGCCTCGCAACGCCTGTCGCAATTTCCCGCCGACTATCTCGGCATTACTGAACGCGGGCGCCTTGCACCTGGCGCCTGGGCCGACTGCGTGCGGCTGGACCGCTCACTCACACTGACCGCCGTCATGGTCGAAGGAGAAGACATTGACTTCAAAAATGCTTGAAGAGGCGCTGTCCTCGTTCGAGGCCGTGCAAGCCCAACTGCAACAGCTCGACCCGCAAATGATCGAAATTGCCGGGCGCCTGCGCCGTCAGCCGCCGCAAGTGGCAATGACTGTGGCTCGCGGCAGCTCCGACCACGCGGCGAGCTACTTCGCCTACCTGACCATGCAGCAACTTGGCGTCCCGGTGGCGTCGTTGCCGATGTCGGTGGTGACCATGCAGCAGGCGCCGTTGAAGGTCAGCGGTCAGGTCGCGTTCGCCTTTTCCCAGTCGGGGCAGAGCCCGGATCTGGTCAACAGCTTGCGTCTGTTGCGCAAGCGTGGCGCGTTAAGCGTGTCGATGGTCAACGCCGCCGATTCGCCACTGGAAGCCGCGTGTGAATTCAGCGTGCCACTGCTCGCCGGGACTGAAAGCAGCGTCGCCGCGACCAAAAGTTTTATCGCCACCCTCAGCGCCAGCGCTCGTTTGATCGCGCACTGGAAAGAGGACAACGAATTGCTCGAGGCCGGCAACGCCCTGCCTGAAGGCCTGCGCGAAGCGGCGAAACAGGACTGGAGCATGGCCATCGAAGCGCTGCGCGATTGCGAGCGTTTGATGGTCATCGGCCGGGGAGCCGGGTTTGCCATCGCCCAAGAGGCAGCGCTGAAATTCAAGGAAACCTCGGCGATTCAAGCTGAAGCGTTCAGCAGCGCCGAAGTCCGTCACGGCCCGATGGCGCTGATCGACGAACACTACCCGTTGCTGGTTTTCGCCCCACGCGGCGCTGAACAGGCTGGCCTGCTGAGTCTTGCGGCGGAAATGCGTCAACGCGGCGCCCGCGTGTTGCTGGCAGCGCCGGACGATGTGAACGAACGCGATCTGACCCTGACCCGCGCCGAGCACCCGGCCCTTGATCCGATTCTGGCGATCCAGAGCTTTTACGTGATGGCCGCCGGTCTGGCCGTGGCCCGTGGCATGGACCCGGATCAGCCACGTCACCTGAGCAAAGTGACCCGCACGCATTAATTGAAGCAAACCTGTAGGAGCTGCCGAAGGCTGCGATCTTTTGATTTTGATTCACAGAAAGACAAGATCAAAAGATCGCAGCCTTAGGCAGCTCCTACAGGGGACATCGAACCGAGATATAACCGATGAGACCGAGCCATGCACAACAACAATAAAGAGCTGACCCTCAGCGCCCCGCTCAGCGGCCCGGTGCTCACGCTCGCCAAAGTCCCGGACGCGGTGTTCGCCAGCGGCGCCATGGGCGACGGCATTGCTATCGACCCGATCAACGACACGCTGTATTCGCCGTGCGCCGGAATGATCATTCACGTCGCCCGCACCGGCCACGCGCTCACCGTGCGTGCCGACAACGGCGCGGAGATCCTTCTGCATCTGGGCCTCGATACCGTTGAGTTGAACGGCGAAGGCTTCTCGATGCTGGTCAAGGATGGCACCCGCGTCAGCAAGGGTCAGCCGTTGTTGCGCTATGACCTGGACAAGGTCGGCCAGCAATGCAAAAGCCTGGTCAGCCTGTTGATCCTGACCAACAGCCAGGATTTTCAGGTGCGGCCGATTACGCTCAAAGCAGTGAAAGTCGGCGAGCCGTTGCTGCACATTATTGCGCGCAACGGTCTGGCGGCGAGCGCAGCAGTCATCGGCGGGCCTGAGGTTCATGGCCATGTTCTGGTGGCCCATCGCGGTGGTTTGCATGCCCGCCCGGCTGCGCTGATTCGGCAGACTGCGCAAGGGTTCAAGAGCCAGTCGCAACTGCACTTCGCCGGCAAATCGGCGCCGTGCAACAGCCTGATCGGTTTGATGGGCCTGGCCGTTGGCGAGCAGGATGAGGTGCAGGTCAGTTGTCAGGGGCCGGACGCTGAAGCCGCGCTGCAAGCGTTGCTCAGCGCGTTGGCCACGGCGCTGCCGGATGATCATCACGCGGTGGCGCCGGTCAATGTTGCCGCTCTTAAGCGCCCGGCCGAGGCTGGCGTGTTGCACGGTGTATGTGCTGCGCCGGGACTGGTTGGCGGGCCGCTGTTTCGTTTGAACGCGATCAGTTTGCCAGCGGATGCGGGCAATCATGATCCGCTGCAGCAACAGCAGGTGCTCGACACAGCGCTGACTCAGGTCCGCAACGAAATCGACGCCACCCTCATGCAAGCGAAAAAACACAGGAATGCCGACGAAGAAGCGATCTTCGCCGCGCATCTGGCACTGCTCGAAGACCCGGCGCTGCTCGACGCTGCACAGCGATCCATCGAACAAGGTTGTGCGGCAACTCACGCCTGGAGCCAGTCGATCGACGTGCAGTGCGAAATGCTGCAGCAAACCGGCAGCGCGCTGCTGGCCGAACGCGCCAACGATCTGCGTGACCTCAAGCAACGGGTGTTGCGGGCATTGCTCGGCGAAGCCTGGCATTACGATGTGCCGGCCGGCGCCATTGTTGCCACTCATGAACTGACGCCTTCGGATCTGCTGCAACTCAGCGCGCATGGCGTTGCCGGGTTATGCATGGCCGAGGGTGGCGCGACGTCGCATGTGGCGATTCTCGCTCGCGGCAAAGGTCTGCCGTGCATGGTGGCGTTGGGTTCTGCCTTGCTTGATCAGCGACAAGGCCAAGCGGTGGTGCTCGATGCCGACAGTGGACGCCTCGAACTGACGCCAGATGCCGAACGCCTGGCTGAAGTTCAGCAGGCGCAACTCGACCGTCAGCAGCGCCGCGACGCACAGCAAGCCAAGGCTCACCTGCCTGCAGAAACCCGCAACGGCGTGACCATCGAAGTCGTCGCCAACGTTGCCTCCAGCGGTGAAGCGGCAGATGCCTTCGCCAACGGCGCTGATGGCGTTGGTCTGTTGCGCACTGAGTTTTTGTTCGTCGATCGTCAGACCGCGCCGGATGTCGAAGAACAGCGTGCGGCCTATCAAGGCGTACTGGATGCGATGGGCGATCACTCAGTGATCATCCGCACCATCGACGTTGGCGGCGACAAGCAACTCGATTACCTGCCGCTGCCCGTCGAGGCCAACCCGGTGCTCGGCCTGCGCGGCATTCGTCTGGCTCAGGCGCGCCCGGAAATCCTCGACCAGCAACTGCGCGCGCTGCTGCAAGTCAGCCCGCTGCGCCGCTGCCGGATCCTATTGCCGATGGTCACCGAAGTGGATGAGTTGCTGCACATCCGCCAACGCGTCGATGCGCTGTGCCTGGAGATGGGCATCACGCAACGCCCGGAAATCGGCGTGATGATCGAAGTCCCGGCCGCCGCGCTGCAAGCCGAACAACTCGCCGAACACGCCGACTTCCTTTCGATCGGTACCAACGACTTGTCGCAATACACCTTAGCCATGGATCGCGATCACGCAGGCCTGGCCGCCCGCGTCGACGCCCTGCACCCGGCGCTGCTGCGCCTGATCGCCATGACCTGCGAAGGCGCGGCGGTGCACAAGCGTTGGGTCGGCGTCTGCGGCGCCCTCGCCTCCGACCCGCTGGCCACACCCGTTTTGATCGGCCTCGGCGTGAGCGAACTGTCGGTCAGCCCGGTGCAGATCGGTGAAATCAAGGACCGCGTGCGTCAACTGCACGAAGCCGAATGCCAGCGCCTCAGTCGTGACCTGCTCAAGCTGAGCAGCGCCACCGCCGTGCGTCACGCCTGTCATCAACATTGGCCTCTGCGCTAACAAAAACAAAAAGGACAAACGCCATGTACCAACTCTTCATCGAAGGCCTGCAACGCCTCGGCCGCGCGCTGATGCTGCCGATCGCGATCCTGCCGATTGCCGGCCTGCTGCTGCGCCTGGGTGACACCGACCTGCTGAACATCGCGATCATTCACGATGCCGGCCAAGTGATCTTCGCCAACCTGGCGATGATCTTCGCCATCGGCATCGCCGTCGGTTTCGCCAAGGACAACAACGGCACCGCCGGCCTGGCCGGGGTGATCGGTTATCTGGTGATGATCTCCACGCTCAAGGTGCTCGACGCGAGCATCAACATGGGCATGCTCGCCGGTATCGTCAGCGGCCTGATGGCCGGCGCGCTGTACAACCGCTTCAAGGACATCAAGCTGCCGGAGTATCTGGCTTTCTTCGGTGGTCGACGGTTTGTGCCGATTGTCACAGGGTTCGCGGCGGTCGGTTTGGGTGTGGTGTTCGGCTATATCTGGCCGCCGATCCAGCACGGCATCAACGCGTTTGGTGCGCTGATGATGGAAAGCGGCAGTATCGGCGCGTTCGTGTTTGGCGTGTTCAACCGCCTGCTGATCGTCACCGGCCTGCACCATATCCTCAACAACATGGCGTGGTTCGTGTTCGGCAACTTCACCGATCCAACTACCGGGGCTCTGGTGACGGGTGACCTGTCGCGCTACTTCGCCGGTGATCCGAAGGGCGGCCAGTTCATGACCGGCATGTTCCCGATGATGATCTTCGGCCTGCCCGCCGCGTGCCTGGCGATGTATCGCAACGCCCTGCCGGAACGGCGCAAGGTGATGGGCGGGATTTTTCTGTCGATGGCTTTGACGTCGTTTTTGACTGGGGTGACCGAGCCGATTGAATTCGCCTTCATGTTTCTGGCGCCGTTGTTGTATCTGCTGCATGCGCTGCTGACCGGGTTGTCGATGGCGATCACCAATGCGTTGAACATTCACCTCGGCTTCACCTTCTCCGGCGGTTTTATCGACATGGTGCTGGGCTGGGGCCGCTCGACCAATGGCTGGTTGGTGATTCCGGTCGGGCTGGCGTATGCCGTGGTGTATTACGCGGTGTTTGATTTCTGCATTCGTCGCTTCAATCTGAAGACGCCGGGGCGTGAGGATGTCGCTGTCAGTGAAAAAGCCGTACTGACTGAGAACGAGCGCGCCAGTGCCTACATCAAGGCGTTGGGCGGAGCAGAGAACTTGCTCACCGTCGGCGCCTGCACCACGCGGTTGCGACTGGAGATGGTTGATCGCAACAAGGCTTCGGATGCGGATCTGAAAGCGCTGGGGGCGATGGCGGTTGTGCGTCCGGGCAAGGGTGGAAGTTTGCAGGTGGTTGTCGGGCCGATGGCGGACAGTATTGCCGATGAGATTCGTCTGGCGATGCCTTCTCTGGGACGTGCCGTTCTGGTTGAGACATCTGTTGTTGCTGATGAGTCGAAAGCCGCTGTGATTGCCGGCTCCGAAGCGCAGCAATGGCTGACCGCACTGGGCGGTGGCGACAACGTGCTGCAACTGGATTGCATTGCCATGAGCCGGATTCGCTTGCTGTTGGCGGATGGCAAGGCACTGTCCGAGGCGCAGTTGAAGGAGCTGGGTTGTCAGGGTGTCAGCCAGTTGGAGGGTGGGGTCTGGCACTTGTTGGTGGGTGACAAAGCTGCGAGTTTGAGTGGAGCACTTGAAGCGCTGGTCAATCGCAGCGAGGTCAGTGCCAAGGTTTAGAGGTCTGGTGTCTGGATCGGCCTCATCGCTAGCAGGCTAGCTCCCACAAGAGAATACATTTCACTGTGGGAGCCAGCCTGCTGGCGATGAACGATGACGCGGACGTCAGGTTTGTGGGTCGACTCGATCCAGCGCTCGGTTTACCGCCAGTTCGGCAAGCATGACGATTTGCTGGATGCCTAATACGGTGCTGCGCTGAGAACCGTTTAGCTCATTGGCGAAGTTGCTGGCGGCGGTGCTTGCCGAGGCTAACGATTCGCAGGCGTGGGCGAGCAGGCTTTCGGTGTCGACCTCTGGGCGGACCATGAACATGGTGCTCGGTCGGCAGGGCTTTGCGGGGTCGGGGCACAGATAGAAGTCGAGGGCGCGTTTGATGGCTTCGCGGTTTCGGGCCTGGTCTTCGGCGCGGAGGGCTTCTTCGAGTGGGGTTTTGGTTTCGGGTGGATCGGGTACGGGCTTAGTCATTGCAATGATCTCTAATCAATGATTGAGCCATCACTGGTCGTTTCTCACGCGACGAAGAGGTGGCAGCTATGTGCGGAGTGAGAAACCGGTAAGAGATCAACCCGGCCGAACCGAAGTCCGCCCGCACACAGCCGCCATAGAACATCACCAGCAGCAAATGAGCTGGCGGCGATTATGGTGCTACTGACGTTTGATTAAAACCTCTTACCGGGTTCTCACGCCCGATCACCGATTTGCGGTGACAGCCAAAGACTAGAGACCCGACGTCCGACGGACAACCTGAAAACCTTGTGGGAAGGTTCTGGCTATTCGACACATCATTAAACAGCCAAAAGCAAACCCTCACCCTAGCCCTCTCCCAGAGGGAGAGGGGATTGACCGAGGTGTTTGGTGGATGTACGCCGACGTGAAATACCGAGTCGAATTCATATCCTGAAAAGCCCATAAATCCCTCACTCTCCCCTAGCCGAACTCAGTTTCGCCCCCCACAAATCGGCCCCCTCTCTCCGAACCAAACTCAGGCTTGAATAGCACACAAATCGACTCCCTCTCCCTCGGGAGAGGGCTGGGCGGGCGGCGTTCCGATGAGGGGCGAATCCAGCACAAAACCCAAGTCGATCACACACCGCTCAAACAGGATGAGCGCCAGCTCGGCTGCCCCCCACATTGCTGGCACTGTCAACTGTCAGGTCTGACAGTTGACCGCCTCGATCGACCTTATTACGTTGACTGAATCAGGCAGTTTTCATGTCGTAGCCTCGATAACCCGAAGCTCAACTAAAAAAGGATGGCTGCGACATGGCAAAGAAAATGACGGACGCAGAACAACTGGAGCATCTGAAAAAAACCTTCAGAGATCTTGATGAAAATACAGACGGAATTCTGACTTTCGAAGAGTTCGCCAACGGTGCCAAAGGCTTTGAAAAAACCATGAGAACTTGGGTATGGGATGAATACAACAAAGACCGGAACAGCGAACTAACCCTGGAAGAGTACCTGGCCAGCCAAAAAAAGAAGCCCGCCGAATAGTTTCGTCACCTCCAGGCCGCCATCGCTGGCAAGCCAGCTCCCACATGGATTGAGTTCACCGTTAGATATTCGTATCGCTTCGGCTCTTCACCACTCAACAGGATGAGCGTTAGCTCGGCTGCTGCTCTTGATCTTGATCCACAGGCCCCGTCGGCAGGCTGAGTGGAGGGATTTATCCGGGGGTGGGAGCGCAGCGACCGTTTGGCGCAGCCAAATGCATCGAGAGGAGGTGCAGCGAAGCAAACCGTAGGCGATGCGCCCGGATGGATCCCGGAGCGAAGGAACCCCGAGCTTTAGCGAGTGGGCCGAACGTTGGGGCAAGCGTTTTTGGTTACTTTTTAGGCATTTGTAAAAAGTGACCCGCCGTAAGGGCGGAACCCTAAGAAGCCGTTACCGCAGCAACGGATATGTACCCGGTCAGCCAGAACATCATTACCTGATCCGACGCCTTCGCGAGCAAGCTCGCTCCCACATTGGATTCCCATTGCCTGGAAAATCGGGGGGCAACAAAAAACCCGCAGACAATCACTCATCTGCGGGTTTCCCGTTTCAGCAGCAAGAAAAGTCAGAAATCTTCCAGCCGCCACACCTCATACGCCGGTGTCTCGTAGGGATGGCTCAACTTGAGAGCCGCCACCACAGCAACGATCAACTCATCCGCCACCACAAGCTCAACCTTCCACTCCTCAACCCGCTCAACCCGCCCCGCCTCGCCCATGAACGGCTGACTGCCGTCCAACGGTCGAAACTGGCCCAGACCGAGCACCTGCCAAGCACAGTGGTCATAGTCACCGATCCGCCCACCACCGGCAGCGAACACAGCCCCTTTGACCACCTCGACATGACTGTCAGGAACAAAAAAGGCGAGCTTGTACACAGGCCTTAGTTAACCCAGACGCGCGCGTTACGGAACATACGCATCCAAGGTGCATCCTCGTTCCAGTCTTCCGAACGCCACGAGTTCTGCACCGCGCGGAACACACGCTCCGGGTGCGGCATCATGATCGTCACACGGCCATCACGGCTGGTGAGACCGGTAATCCCGCGCGGCGAACCGTTCGGGTTGGCCGGATAACGCTCAGTGACCTTGCCATGGTTGTCGACGAAACGCATCGCCACGCAACCGGACAGATCGGCTTCCAGCAGGGCTTCTTCGCTGGAGAACTCGGCGTGACCTTCACCGTGAGCAATGGCGATCGGCATACGCGAACCGGCCATGCCTTGCAGGAAGATCGAGTTCGACTCCTGAACCTGAACCATCGCGACACGCGCTTCGAACTGCTCGGAGCGGTTGCGCACGAAGTGCGGCCAGAATTCGCTGCCCGGAATCAGCTCGTGCAGGTTGGACATCATCTGGCAACCGTTGCACACGCCGAGGGTGAAGCTGTCGTTACGCTCGAAGAAGCCCTGGAACGCATCGCGGGCGCGGCTGTTGAACAGTGCCGACTTGGCCCAGCCTTCACCGGCGCCGAGAACGTCGCCGTAGGAGAAACCACCGCAGGCCACCAGACCTTTGAACTCGTTCAGGTCGACACGGCCGGCCAGAATATCGCTCATGTGCACGTCGATCGCGTTGAAACCGGCGCGGTCGAACGCGGCGGCCATTTCCACCTGACCGTTGACGCCCTGCTCACGCAGCACGGCAACCTGAGGGCGGATGCCTTTCTTGATGTAAGGCGCGGCGATGTCCTGGTTGACGTCGTAGCTGAGCTTGACGCTCAGGCCCGGGTTGTCTTCTTCCAGCAGCACGTCGAACTCTTGCTCAGCGCAGTCGGCGTTATCACGCAGACGCTGGATCTGGTAGCTGGTCTCGGCCCACTGACGTTGCAGCAGACGACGCTGACCTTCGAACACGGTGTCACCGTTGAAGGTGATGTTGATCTGGCCATTGTTGATCGGTTGACCGATCACCGACACGCAGTCGCCCAGACCGGCCGCGCTGAATTGCGCGAGGATATCTGGCGTGGCGTCCTGACGAACCTGGATCACGGCACCCAGCTCTTCGTTGAACAGGATCGCAGCGATTTCCGCCGAAGACTCGGCAACGCTGTCCAGGTTCAGGCTCAGACCGCAGTGGCCGGCGAAGGCCATTTCCACCACGGAGGTCAGCAGACCACCGTCGGAACGGTCGTGGTAAGCCAGCAGGTGACCGTCGGCGTTGAGGCCCTGGATCACTGCGAAGAAGGCTTTCAGGTCTTCGGCGTCATCGACATCCGGCGCATGTTTGCCGAGCTTGCCGTGAACCTGAGCAAGGATCGAAGCACCCATACGGTTCTGACCGCGACCGAGGTCGATCAGGATCAGGTCGGTGGTGCCCTTGTCCATGCGCAGTTCCGGAGTCAGGGTCTGACGGATGTCAGCCACTGGCGCGAAACCGGTCACGATCAGCGACATCGGCGAGGTCACGGTTTTTTCTTCGCCGTTATCGTTCCAGCGGGTGGCCATGGACATCGAGTCCTTGCCCACCGGAATGGTGATGCCCAGCTCAGGGCACAGTTCCATACCGACCGCTTTCACAGTGTCGTACAGACGCGCGTCTTCGCCCGGGTGGCCGGCAGCCGACATCCAGTTCGCCGACAGTTTGATGTCGGAGAGCTTGTTGATGCGCGAAGCAGCGATGTTGGTCAGGGTTTCGCCAATGGCCATGCGGCCCGACGCCGGAGCGTCCAGCAGTGCCAGCGGAGTCCGCTCGCCCATTGCCATCGCTTCACCGGTGTAGACGTCAAAACTGGTGGCGGTGACAGCAACGTCGGCCACCGGAACCTGCCATGGGCCAACCATTTGGTCACGGGCCACGAGGCCGGTGATGGTGCGGTCGCCGATGGTGATCAGGAAGCTTTTGCTCGCCACGGCCGGGTGATGCAGAACGCGCTCGATGGACTCGGTGATGTCGAGGTTCGACGGATCGAAGTCATCGCCCAATTCGGCTTCACGAACTACCGAACGGTGCATGCGCGGGGCTTTGCCCAGCAACACTTCCAGTGGCATGTCCACCGGGTTGTTACCGAAGTGGCTGTCGGTCACGGTCAGTTGCGGCTCGGCAGTGGCTTCGCCGACTACAGCAAACGGGCAACGCTCACGTTCACAGATCGCCTGGAAGCGCTCGAAGTCCTCAGGGCCTACCGCCAGAACGTAACGTTCCTGGGATTCGTTGGACCAGATTTCGTGCGGGGCCATGCCCGGCTCGTCGTTGGGAATGTTGCGCAGTTCGAAACGGCCACCGCGGTCGCCGTCGTTGACCAGTTCCGGGAAGGCGTTGGACAGACCGCCCGCGCCGACGTCGTGGATGAAGCTGATCGGGTTTTTGTCGCCCAGTTGCCAGCAACGGTCGATGACTTCCTGGCAGCGACGCTCCATTTCAGGGTTTTCACGCTGCACGGAAGCGAAGTCGAGATCCGCCGAGCTGGTGCCAGTGGCCATCGAGGAAGCAGCGCCGCCGCCCAGACCGATCAACATCGCCGGGCCGCCGAGCACGATCAGCTTGGAGCCAACGACGATCTCGCCTTTCTTGACGTGTTCTTCACGGATGTTGCCCATGCCGCCGGCCAACATGATCGGCTTGTGGTAACCGCGAACTTCGTCACCGTGCGGGGTGGTGATCGATTGTTCGAAGGTACGGAAGTAGCCGGTCAGGGCCGGACGACCGAATTCGTTGTTGAACGCAGCGCCGCCGAGCGGGCCTTCGATCATGATGTCCAGCGCGGTAACAATGCGCTCAGGCTTGCCGTACGGCACTTCCCACGGCTGTTCGAAGCCCGGAATCTGCAGGTTCGACACGGTGAAACCGGTCAGGCCAGCTTTTGGCTTGGCGCCACGGCCGGTTGCACCTTCGTCGCGGATCTCGCCACCGGAACCGGTCGATGCACCCGGGAACGGGGCAATTGCGGTCGGGTGGTTGTGGGTTTCAACCTTCATCAGGATGTGCACCGGCTCCTGCACCGCGCCGTACTGGCGGGTTTCAGGATTCGGGAAGAAACGGCCGGCAACGTTGCCGACGATCACCGAGGCGTTGTCCTTATAAGCCGACAGAACGCCTTCGCTGTGCATCACGTAGGTGTTCTTGATCATGCCGAACAGGCTTTTTTCCTGGTTCTCACCATCAATATCCCAACTGGCGTTGAAGATTTTGTGGCGGCAGTGCTCGGAGTTGGCCTGGGCGAACATCATCAGTTCGATGTCGTGCGGGTTGCGCTTGAGACCGTTGAAGGCATTGACCAGGTAATCGATCTCGTCTTCAGCCAGAGCCAGGCCCAGCTCGGTGTTGGCTTTTTCCAGCGCAGCGCGACCACCACCGAGGATGTCGATTGCAGTCAGCGGCTTCGGCTCGGCGTGGCTGAACAGACCGGCGGCCTGCTCGAGGTTGGCCAGCACGATCTGGGTCATGCGGTCATGCAGCACGTCGGCAATCTGCTGCGCTTCGGCTTCGCTGAACTGACCGGCAACGTAGAAGGCGATACCGCGTTCCAGACGCTGGATCTTGCTCAGGCCGCAGTTGCGGGCGATATCGCTGGCCTTGCTCGACCATGGCGAGATGGTGCCGAAACGCGGCAACACCAGAAACAGACGGCCGGTCGGCTCTTGTACCGGAACGCTTGGACCGTACTTCAGAAGGCGCGCAAGCACCTGCTGTTCGTCGCCGGTCAGGACGCCGGTGACTTCGGCGAAGTGAGCGAATTCAGCATACAAGCCACTGACAGCCGGAACCTTCTGGCTCAGTTGCTCAAGGAGTTTGCTGTGGCGAAAGGCAGAAAGGGCAGGAGCGCCGCGCAGGATCAACATCTTCGGGACAGCCTCGGGAAGGGGTGTGCTTTGAGGCCGTGCATTCTAGCCTAAACCGCCCTCAACATCACCCGAAACGCTACGCACGGTTGCACTCGGGTATCAATCTGTGTTTCCGACTTCAGAGTCAGGTAAATCAGCTATTCAGATGCCGCTTATTTTTACTGTAACAAAATGCCGTCAAGCCCCGTTCCTGCGGGGTTTCGTGCAGTTTTGTGATTGCTAGCAGACTCGCCCTGCACTGTCGAGATATGGCGCCCGCAGCCGTTTGCGTATACTGCGCAGATGTTTTTCCCAACGGCTTTGCGTCCGCGGTACGCCAAATGGCTGATCGCAACCGGACTCTTCCTGATGCTCGGTGGCTGTGTTGATAAACCCAACACACTCGAGCGCGTAAAGGAGGATGGTGTGCTGCGGGTGATTACCCGTAACAGCCCCGCCACCTACTTTCAGGATCGCAGCGGTGAAACCGGCTTCGAATACGAGCTGGTGAAGCGCTTCGCCGACGATTTGGGCGTAGAGCTGAAGATCGAGACCGCCGACAACCTCGATGACTTGTTCGATCAGATCGGCAAGCCGAACGGCCCGGTGCTGGCCGCCGCCGGTCTGGTCAGCAGCGAACAGCGCAAGCAGCAGGTGCGGTTCTCGCACTCCTACCTTGAAGTCACCCCGCAGATCATCTATCGCAACGGCCAGTCACGGCCGACCGATCCTGGCGATCTGGTCGGCAAGAAGATCATGGTGCTCAAGGGCAGCACCCACGCCGAGCAACTGGCGGAGCTGAAAAAGAAATTCCCCGGCATCGAATACGAAGAGTCCGACGCGGTTGAAGTGGTCGATCTGCTGCGCATGGTCGATGAAGGCCAGATCGACCTGACCCTGGTCGATTCCAACGAAGTGGCGATGAATCAGGTGTATTTCACCAATATTCGCGTGGCCTTCGACCTCGGCGATGCACGCAGCCAGAGCTGGGCCGTGGGCCCGGGCGAAGACAACAGCCTGCTCAACGAAATCAACGCGTATCTGGACAAAGTGCAGAAGAACGGCACCCTGCAACGCTTGAAGGATCGCTATTACGGCCACGTCGATGTTCTCGGCTATATGGGTGCCACGACTTTCGCCCAGCACTTGCAGCAGCGCCTGCCGAAATACGAACAGCACTTCAAGAACTACGCGAAGAAAGAGAAAGTCGACTGGCGTCTGCTGGCGGCCATTGGTTATCAGGAATCGCTGTGGCAGCCGACGGTTACCTCGAAGACCGGCGTGCGCGGGCTGATGATGCTGACCCAGAACACGGCACAGGCAATGGGCGTGTCCAACCGCCTCGATCCGAAGCAGAGCATCATGGGCGGCGCCAAGTACCTGGCTTATATGAAGGACCAACTCGACGATTCGATCAAGGAGCCGGACCGCACGTGGTTCGCCCTCGCGGCCTACAACGTCGGCAGTGGCCACCTGGATGACGCGCGTAAGCTAACGGCCAAGGAAGGGCTGAACCCGGACAAATGGCTGGACGTGAAGAAAATCCTGCCGCGCCTGTCGCAGAAACAGTGGTACAGCAAGACGCGTTATGGCTACGCCCGAGGCGGCGAGCCGGTGCACTTTGTGGCGAACATTCGTCGCTACTACGACATTTTGACTTGGGTGACCCAACCGCAACTTGAAGGCGATCAAGTGGCTGAGGGCAATCTGCATGTGCCGGGCATCGATAAGTCAAAACCCGCACAAGAACCTGCCCCTCTCTAACAGACCCTGGAACCAAATGTGGGAGCGAGCCTGCTCGCGAAGGCGTCGTGTCAGTCGATATCATGCTTGACTGATACACCGCTTTCGCGAGCAGGCTCGCTCCCACAGTTGTTACGCGGTGATCTTATTGCTTGGCAGCCGCCAGAATCAGCGCTTTCATTTCAGACACAGCAGACTTGAACCCGACGAACAACGCATGCGCCACCAGCGCATGGCCGATGTTCAGTTCGTTGATGCCTTTGATGGCCGCTACGGCTTCAACGTTGTGGTAGTGCAAGCCGTGACCCGCGTTAACGATCAGGCCTTGGGCCAGACCAAACGCCACGCCATCGGCGACACGCTTGAGCTCTTCAGCCACTTCGGTCGGGGTTTCGGCATCGGCGTAACGGCCGGTGTGCAGTTCGATGGCCGGCGCACCGACACGCTTCGACGCTGCAATCTGGCGCTCGTCGGCATCGATGAACAGCGACACTTCGCTGCCGATCTTCGACAGACGTTCAACCGCTGCCTTGATGCGCTCCTCCTGTCCTGCCACATCCAGACCGCCTTCGGTGGTCAGCTCCTGACGGGTTTCCGGGACGAGGCAGATGTGCGCCGGACGAATGCGTTCGGCAAACGCCATCATTTCTTCGGTGACGCCCATTTCGAAGTTCATGCGGGTTTGCAGCACATCCTTGAGCAGCAAGACATCGCGCTCCTGAATGTGCCGACGGTCTTCACGCAGGTGCACTGTAATGCCATCGGCACCCGCCTCTTCCGCGTCCAGCGCCGCCTTGACCGGATCCGGGTAGCGCGTGCCACGAGCCTGACGCAGGGTGGCGACGTGGTCGATGTTCACGCCAAGAAGAATGCGATTGCTGGTGGTCACGGATGCGCGCTCCTGAAGAAAAAGATTCGGCGCACAGCATACACGGTGAAGGGTCTGTTTACGTCTGGGCGCGGCGGCAACGGGATGCTGGCTGAGTGCAGGGCAAGGCGCGAGGAACGAAGTTTGGTTGCGCCAAATGAGTTCCGGGCAACGCGGCCCTGCGCGCAGCCAGCGCCCCGTTGCCGCCGCGTCCAGACGTAAACAGACCCTTAGGGCTTGCGAAACAGCTCGCGACTGACGAGAGGGCGACCGCCCAGGTGAACAGCCAGTGCCTGACGCATCAAGCGCTTGGCGGCGGAGAGCGCGCCGGGGGCGGTCCAGTCGGCTTCGGCCATGGCCAGTAATTCGACGCCGTTGAACAGGCCGGGTTGCAGCAGGAAGACCCGCTCAAGACCGGCATCCACTTGCAGACGATAAAGACCATCCGGCGCAACAGGTTCGCCATGGACATCGGTATTCAACGAAAAGCCGTAACCGAGATCGTCCAGCAGCCGCCATTCAAAGGAGCGCAGCAACGGCTCCAGCGGACGACCTTCAGCCAATGCCAGCAAGGTCGCGGCGTAGTGATCGAAGACACCCGGGTGCGGGTCTTCGGCAGGCAGCAGGCGAATCAGCAATTCATTCAGATAGAGACCGCTGAACAGCGCTTCACCGTTGAGCCACGCCGAGGTGCCAGAGCTCTCCATGCGCCCGACGTTCTTCAGCTCGCCCTTGCCACGAAACTCGACTTCCAGCGCCACGAACGGCCGCGCCAATGTCCCGGCCTTGCCCCGCGCACTGCGCAACACCGCCCGCAGCCGACCTTGCGGCGTGAGGAAGTCCACCAACGCACTGGTTTCGCGGTAGGCGCGAGAATGCAGGACATAGGCGGGTTGGGCCGGAGGCGGGTTTTGCGACATTGGGTTCTCGATGAAGAAACGCAGTTTTACACACAACCCAAAACCACTGTGGGAGCGAGCCTGCTCGCGAAAGCGGAGTGACAGTCAACATCAAGGCTGAATGTTACATCCTCTTCGCGAGCAGGCTCGCTCCCACAGTGGGTATCGGTGTTCTCTGGATCGGTGATTACAGGTCGCCGTAACCCAGCGAACGCAGCGCACGCTCGTCATCGGACCAGCCGCCCTTCACCTTGACCCACAGGTTGAGCATGATCTTGGAGTCGAACAGCAGCTCCATGTCCTTGCGCGCTTCGGTGCCGATGCGTTTGATACGCTCGCCCTTGTCGCCAATGATGATCTTCTTCTGGCCGTCGCGCTCAACGAGGATCAAAGCATGAATGTGCAGGGTCTTGCCCTGCTGCTTGAACTCTTCGATTTCGACGGTGATCTGGTAAGGCAGCTCAGCGCCCATCTGGCGCATGATTTTCTCGCGTACCAGTTCGGCGGCAAGGAACCGGCTGCTGCGGTCGGTGATCTGGTCTTCCGGGAAGAAGTGATCGTTCTCCGGCAGATGATCAGCGATAACCTTTTCCAGCGCGTCGAGGTTGTGCCCGTGCTGCGCGGAGATCGGGATGATCTGCGCGTTCGGCAACTGCTCCTGCAACCAGCTCAGGTGCGGCATCAGCTCGGCTTTGTCTTCGATGCGGTCGGTCTTGTTCAGCGCAACGATCAATGGGCCGGTAACGTACTGCACACGCTCGAGAACCATCTGGTCTTCGTCGGTCCACTTGGTCCGATCGACTACGAAGATCACCACGTCGACGTCTTTCAACGCTGCCGAAGCGGTTTTGTTCATGTAACGGTTCAGGGCCTTTTCGCCACCCTTGTGCATACCAGGGGTATCGACGTAGATCGCCTGCACGTCACCTTCGGTTTTGATACCGAGCATGTTGTGGCGAGTGGTCTGCGGCTTGCGCGAGGTAATGGCGAGCTTTTGGCCAAGGATGTGGTTCAGCAGCGTCGACTTACCGACGTTGGGACGGCCGACGATGGCAACATAGCCACAGCGAGTTGCGTTTGTATCAGTCATTGCCATTCTCCACGCCCAGGGCAATCAGTGCTGCGGCGGCCGCTACCTGTTCGGCAATACGACGGCTTACACCCTGACCTCGGCTTTTTTCATTCAGTAAGACAACTTCGCACTCGACGAAGAAGGTTCGGCAGTGCGGCTCGCCCTGGATATCCACCACTTCGTAGCGTGGCAGTTCACAACCGCGCGATTGCAGGTGTTCCTGCAGGCGGGTCTTCGGATCCTTGTTGGTATCGACCAGCGTCAGGCCTTCGAATTCGCCAGCCAGCCAGGCCAGCACGCGCTCGCGCGCCATATCCATGCCGGCGTCAAGGTAGATCGCGCCGATCAAGGCTTCGAGGGCATCGGCCAGAATCGATTCGCGACGGAAACCGCCGCTTTTCAACTCACCGGAACCCAGTCGCAGGTAATCGCCAAGGTCGAAACCGCGAGCCAGTACGGCCAGCGTCTCACCTTTTACCAGGCGTGCGCGCAAACGCGATAACTGGCCTTCGCGTGCCAGCGGGAAGCGATCGAACAGTGCCTCGCCGGCGACAAAATTGAGGATGGCATCGCCGAGGAATTCCAGGCGTTCGTTGTTGCGCCCGGCAAAACTTCGGTGCGTCAGGGCCAGCAGCATAAGCTCCTGATCCTTGAAGGTGTAACCGAGCTGGCGCTCGAGACGGCTTAGAGAAACGCTCACGGTTTACCCACGCTGAGTTCGTGGCTGGATTCCACTGCCATCGCCGGGATGCGGCGCAGGCCTGGGACAATTAACGCTGTGTTCAAAAATTAAATCCTGGCGATTGCGAAGCCGATTGTGCCGGCTCCAGAAATGCATTCGGCGCTGTGGTCAACAGCGCCGTGTGTAATTACTTGATCAGGCCAACCCGCGAAAAATTCGGCAGGTGACTGAGTTTTGATTCCGGCCAGCTCATCCAGACCGCGAAGGCCTTGCCGACGATATTCTGGTCTGGAACCATGCCCAGCAGATCCTTGGGAATGTTCGGATCATCCCAGTAGCGACTGTCGTTCGAGTTGTCGCGGTTGTCGCCCATCATGAAGTAGTGCCCGGCCGGCACGGTCCAAGTATGGTCCGGCGTGGCGCGGTAACGGCTCATTTCCTTGCGGATCAGGTGTTCGGCAGCGCCGAGCTTTTCTTTGTAGAACTCGGCGCTGCCGAGCATGCCCGGCTCCGGGCCGACCAACTGTTCGGCCACCGACTCGCCATTGATGAACAGACGCTTGTCGGCGGTGTAACGCACCGTATCGCCCGGCAGGCCGACTACACGCTTGATGTAATTGACGCTCGGATCACTTGGATAGCGGAACACCATCACGTCACCGCGCTGCGGATCACCCACTTCGATGATTTTCTTGTCGATCACCGGCAGACGGATCCCGTAAGAAAATTTGTTCACCAGAATGAAGTCGCCGACGTCCAGGGTGGGTTTCATCGAGCCCGAAGGGATCTGAAACGGTTCCACGAGGAACGAGCGCAGCACCAGCACGATGAACAACACCGGGAAGAACGACTTGCCGTATTCGACCAGCAGCGGCTCTTTGTTCAGTTTTTCAACGACCACTACATCAGGCTGGCTGACACTGCCTTGATAGGAGGCAATGGCAGCACGCCGACGCGGCGCCAGGATCAACAGATCAAGCAACGCCAACAGGCCGCAGACGAACACGGCGATGACCAGCAACAGCGGGAAATTTAGTGACATAGGACCTAACTATCCAACCTGAGCACTGCGAGGAAGGCTTCTTGTGGAATTTCCACGTTGCCGACCTGCTTCATGCGTTTCTTACCGGCCTTTTGCTTCTCGAGCAGTTTCTTCTTACGGCTGACGTCACCGCCGTAGCATTTGGCCAATACGTTCTTTCTGAGCGCCTTGACGGTTGTCCGGGCAACGATCTGACCACCGATGGCGGCCTGAATGGCTACGTCGAACATCTGACGAGGAATCAGTTCTTTCATCTTCTCGGTCAACTGGCGACCTTTGTAGTGCGAGTTGTCACGGTGCACGATCAACGCCAGGGCATCGACCTTGTCGCCGTTGATCAGCACGTCCAGCTTCACCAGATTAGCCGATTGGTAACGGTCGAAATGGTAATCCAGCGAAGCATAGCCGCGACTGGTGGATTTGAGACGGTCGAAGAAGTCCAGGACCACTTCGTTCATCGGCAGGTCGTAGGTGACCTGCACCTGATTGCCGAGGAACAGCATGTCGACTTGAACGCCACGCTTCTCGATGCACAGGGTGATGACGTTGCCCAAGTGTTCCTGCGGCACCAGAATGTTGGCCCGCACGATCGGCTCGCGCATGTCTTCGATCGACGACACATCCGGTAGCTTGGATGGGTTGTCGACGTAAATCGTTTCACCGGTTTTCAGCACCAGCTCGAAAATTACCGTTGGCGCAGTGGTAATCAGGTCCAGGTCGTACTCGCGTTCGAGGCGCTCCTGGATGATTTCCATGTGCAACATGCCAAGGAAGCCGCAACGGAAGCCGAAGCCCAGTGCGTCGGAGCTTTCCGGGGTGTACTGCAACGACGAGTCGTTGAGGGTCAGCTTCTGCAGCGCTTCGCGGAAGTCCTCGAAGTCGTCGGAACTGACCGGGAACAGACCGGCGTAAACCTGTGGCTGGATGCGTTTGAAGCCGGGCAGCACTTCAACATCCGGGGTCGAGGCCAGGGTCAGGGTGTCACCGACCGGTGCACCGTGAATGTCCTTGATGCTAGCGATGATGAAGCCCACTTCGCCGGCTTTCAAATCAGTGGTGGCGGTGTGTTTCGGGTTGAACACGCCCACGCTGTCGACCAGATGGATCTTGCCGGTGGACTTGACGAGGATCTTGTCGCCCTTCTTCACGCGGCCATGACGTACACGCACCAGGGAAACAACGCCCAGGTAGTTGTCGAACCAGGAGTCGATGATCAACGCTTGCAGCGGATCTTCAATGTTGCCGGTCGGCGCAGGAATGGTGTGCACCAGACGCTCGAGGACTTCGTCGACACCCAGGCCGGTCTTGGCGCTGCAGGTGACGGCGTCGGTGGCATCGATGCCGATGATCTTCTCGATTTCGTCTTTTACGCGATCAGGATCGGCCTGCGGCAGGTCGATCTTGTTCAGCACCGGCATGACCTCAAGGCCCTGCTCGATCGCGGTGTAGCAGTTGGCTACGGACTGAGCTTCAACGCCCTGACCGGCATCGACCACCAGCAAGGCACCCTCACACGCAGCCAGGGAACGGCTGACTTCGTAGGTGAAGTCGACGTGGCCCGGAGTGTCGATGAAGTTCAGCTGGTACTTGATGCCGTCTTTGGCGGTGTAATAGAGGGTAACGCTGTGGGCCTTGATGGTGATCCCGCGTTCACGCTCCAGATCCATGGAATCCAGTACTTGGGCTTCCATTTCACGCTCGGCCAGGCCGCCGCACATCTGGATGAAGCGATCGGCCAGCGTCGACTTGCCATGGTCAATGTGGGCGATGATGGAGAAATTGCGGATATGACTCAAATCACTCACGGATCAACACTCAAAAAGGCTGCAGGCATAGCCCGCCGAAAAATAGCCGGGAATTGTACCTGATACACGGCGCAAGCGTCACGTTCGCCTGTCACCCGGATTGCATGCAAAAACGCCCCGATCTGTCGACCGAGGCGTTTTCGAGGTTTAAAGCACAGGTCAATCGCCTGTCATCAACCGGCTCTTCGCAGCAGCCAGACACCCGCCAGCGCACAGACCCCGGCCGGCACCAGCACCGCAAACAGCGGCGAGAAACCGAACACCAGGCTCGACGGGCCGAGCAAATCCTGGACGATACGGAAAGTGAAGCCCACCAGCACGCCGGTAAACACCCGCTGACCGAGGGTTACCGAGCGCAGCGGACCGAAAATGAAGGAGATCGCCATAAGCACCAGTGCTGCGGTCACCAGCGGCTGCAACACCTTGACCCAAAATGCCAGCCAGTAGCGGCCGTTGCTCAGGCCCTGCTCGGACAGATAGTGGATGTAGCCCCACAAACCACTGATCGACAGCGATTCCGGTGCCATGACCACGGTGCTGAGCAATTGCGGGCTCAACGCCACGTCCCATTGCTCGCTCGGGGTATTGACGACTTCGGTGCTGCGTTCATGGAACAGCGTGGTGGCAACGTCGGTGAGTTGCCACTTATTGCCGTCGAACTCGGCTTTCTTGGCGAAACTCGAACTCAGCAGGTGACGCTCTTTGTCGAAGTGATAACGGGTCACGCCATACAGCAGGCCGTTGGGTTGCACGGCGTTGATGTGGATGAACTCTTCACCCTGACGGTGCCACATACCGTGCTTGGCGCTTTGCGCGTCGCCGCTGCCTTGCGCCAGCGAGCGATTGGCCTGGGCCATGCTTTCGGTCGCAGGAGCAACGTACTCGCCGATCAGTACGCCGGCCAGCATCAGCACCAGCATTGGTTTCATTACAGCCCAGACGATACGGCCGATGGACACACCAGCGGCGCGCATGACCGTCAGCTCACTGCTGCTGGCCAGACTGCCGAGGCCGATCAGGCAGCCGATCAGTGCGGCCATTGGCAACATTTCGTAGAGACGGCGTGGCGCGGTCAGCAATACGAAGCTGAGGACATCGACGAGGGTGTAGGTGTCGCTGACGTCGCCCATCTCATCGATGAAGGCAAACAAGGTCGCCAGACCAAGAATGATTGCCAGCACGGCGATGATCGCCATGAACACGCTGCTGCCGATGTAACGGTCGAGTTTAACCACGGGCCACCTCCAGCGCTGCAGCGCGACGGCTGGCCATCTTCAGACGCAGCGGCTCCCAATAGAGCAAACCGAGACCGATGAACAGGAAGATCGCATGCACCCACCACAGGCCCAGGGCTGGCGGGATCTTGCCTTTTTCAAGGGCGCCGCGGGCGGCAATCAGAATGGTCAGGTAAGCCATATAAAGAAGAATCGCCGGCAGCAGCTTGAGGAAACGCCCTTGGCGCGGATTGACTCGCGACAGCGGCACCGCCATCAGGGTCACGATAAACACCAGCAGCGGCAGGGACAAACGCCATTGCAGTTCGGTTTTGGAGCGGATGTCATCGCTGCCCAGCAGAGACGAGGTCGGCATGGCGTCACGGTCGGTGACTTCTTCGCTGACATCCGGCTTGGGCAGCAGCACACCGTAGGTTTCGTAATGAATAGCGCGGTAATCGGCCTGACCCGGACTGCCGTCGTAGCGGTAGCCGTTATCGAGGATCAGGTAGCGGTTGCCGTCGGGACGCACTTCCTGGCGACCGCTTTCGGCCACCAGCACGGAAATCCCGCGATCCTTTTGATCGGCACCGAGGTTCTTTTGCGAAATGAATACGCTGCCCAGATTGACGCGATCGTCGCTCAAGGTCTCGGTATAGGTGACCCGAGTGCCATCACGCAGGGCCTGAAAGCGACCCGGCTCGAGGGTGTCGAATTCGGTCAGGGCGTCCTGCTTGTTCAGCAGCAACTGGAACTGGTTAGCGCCTTGCGGGGCCAGGCCCAGACTCAGCCACGCGACGACCAGCGCGACCAGGGTCGCCGGGAACAAGGTCATGCGAAACAGCTTCTGCTGGCTCATGCCGGTGGCCGAAAGCACAGTCATCTCGCTTTCCAGGTACAGGCGACCGTACGCCAGCAGGATCCCGAGGAACAGGCCCAGCGGCAGAATCAGTTGCAGGAACCCCGGCAGACGAAAGCCCATGATCAGGAACAGCGAGCCCGGATCGAGCTGGCCAGCAGCGGCCTGAGCGAGGTATTTGATGAAGCGACCGCTCATGATGATGACCAGCAGCACGGCACTCACGGCGCTGAGGGTCAACAGGACTTCGCGGGACAGATAACGGAAGACGATCAAACCAGACACTCCAGGGTTGTCAGGCTAAGGCGGCCAAACAAGCAAACACATCGACCGGCCCGCAACGCAGAGCCGTCGAAAAAAGATGCGGCATTATCCTGTGATTGAGGGCGCCTGTCACTGCGCACACTCATCCATGTCTGTAATCCTTTGCAGATCGTACAACCTAGGGGGCTTTCTCAATTAGTTTTCACACCGCGCCGGGTCTGCTGTTGTGCTGGGCAAGGCGCGAGAAGCGTGGTTTGGTCATTCCAAATAAGCTTCGAGCAACGCAGCCCTGCACAACAGCAGGCCCGGCCCTTCGGGTTGTGCCTTAAAGCCGGCCAGTCTGCGTTGCAGGCCTTGGAAAGGGAACAACCATTCCCAGCGGCCTGCGCCTTGCCTGGCTGGCTTTAAGGACAACGCGGTGTGAAAACTAATTGAGAACGCCCCCTAGGGTTGTCAGGTGCGGGGAGCGGGGTTCAAACTGCGGCCCTTGTCGCAGGCTTTGGCCTGCGCCTCTTCTCTCTATAAGCAGGCGACTGCGGACACCGTCGAACGCCTGCGTGTTGACCATTCATTCAGGGATCCGGACATGGAACTGGTTGTAAAAAGCGTTAGCCCAGAAACGTTGAAAACCGCCACCCTGGTGGTTGCCGTCGGCGAAGGCCGCAAACTCGGTGTCGCCGCCAAACAGGTCGACGAACTGAGCGGTGGCGCGATCAGCGCCGTCCTCAAGCGTGGCGATCTGGCTGGTAAAGTCGGTCAAAGCCTGCTGCTGCACAGCCTGCCGAACCTGAAAGCCGAGCGCGTGTTGCTGGTCGGCGTGGGCAAGGATGAGGAACTGGGCGACCGTCCATTCCGTAAAATCGTTGCCGGCATCCTTAACACCCTGAAAGGTCTGGGCGGCAGCGACGCCGTGTTGGCACTGGATGAAATCATTGTCAAAAACCGCGACAGCTACGGCAAAACCCGTCTGCTGGCAGAAACCCTGGTGGATGGCGAATACACCTTCGACCAGTTCAAGAGCCAGAAAGCCGAACCGCGCGCCCTGAAGAAAATCACCCTGCTGACCATCAAGGCTGCTCAGGCCGAAGTGCAGCGCGCGGTGAATCACGCTACCGCGATCGCCAACGGCATGGCATTCACCCGCGACCTGGGCAACCTGCCGCCGAACATCTGCCACCCGACCTTCCTTGGTGAACAAGCGAAGAATCTGGGCAAAGAGTTCAAGGACCTGAAAGTCGAAGTCCTCGACGAGAAGAAGATCAAATCCCTGGGCATGGGTTCGTTCTATGCCGTCGGCCAGGGCAGCGCCCAGCCGCCGCGCCTGATCGTCATGCAATACAACGGCGGCAAGAAATCCGAGAAGCCGTACGCACTGGTTGGTAAAGGCATCACCTTCGACACCGGCGGCATCAGCCTGAAACCGGGTGCCGGCATGGACGAAATGAAGTACGACATGGGCGGCGCAGCCTCCGTGTTCGGTACCCTGCGTGCCGTGCTTGAGCTGAAACTGCCAATCAACCTGGTGTGCATCCTTGCCTGCGCGGAAAACATGCCGAGCGGCAATGCCTCGCGTCCGGGCGACATCGTCACCACCATGAGCGGCCAGACCGTGGAAATCCTCAACACCGACGCCGAAGGCCGTCTGGTGCTGTGCGATGCGCTGACCTACTCCGAGCGTTTCAAGCCGCAAGCGGTGATCGACATCGCCACCCTGACCGGCGCTTGCGTCGTGGCACTGGGCGCGCACACCTCGGGCCTGCTGGGCAACAACGACGAACTGATCGGCCAACTATTGAGCGCTGGCCAGACTGCCGACGACCGCGCCTGGCAATTGCCGCTGTTCGACGAATACCAGGAGCAACTGGACAGTCCGTTCGCCGACATCGCCAACATTGGCGGGCCGAAAGCCGGCACCATCACTGCTGCGTGCTTCCTGTCGCGTTTCACCAAGAACCTCAACTGGGCGCACCTGGACATCGCCGGCACCGCGTGGACCAGCGGCGGCAAGGACAAGGGCGCCACTGGCCGTCCGGTGCCTCTGCTGACCCAGTACCTGCTGGATCGCGCCAAAGCCTGAACCCGCTGACCGGCGGCGTCACTTTCGGGTGACGCCGCCTGCTGCTCTGGAACCGCAATGACCAAAGTCGACTTCTATATCCTGCCCAGCGCCGATCCTTCGGCTCGCCTGGACTTTGCCTGCAAGCTCACCGAAAAAGCCTGGCGCATGGGGCACCGCATCTACCTGCATTGCAGCGATGCAGCTCAGCGCGATGATCTCGATGCGCGCCTGTGGGCATTCAAGGGCGAGACCTTCGTGCCGCACGGTCCGGCCGACAGCGAACCGGACGGTTTGATTGTGTTGGGATTGGGTGATGACTGCGGTCAGCACCAGGATTTGCTGGTCAACCTCGACCTGAAAGTCCCGGCCTTTGCCAACAAATTCGCCCGGGTGGCGGAAGTGGTGGTCGAAGATCCGACGATTCGAGCGGCCGCGCGGGAGAGTTTCCGTTTCTACCGCGAACAGGGCTATCCTCTGCAAGATCACCGTTTACAGCGACTCTGAGCATTCCAATGGACACTCCGAAACCGCAGCAAAAGTCCGCACACCTGTTGGACGATCTTGAATCGATCCGCCAGTTGCTCGGCGATGACAACCTGCAACCACCGCTGTTGACCGACACCGTCGACGACGGTGAACAGGAACAGATTCCGATGTTGTTTGATTCGGTCGGCGCCGAACCCGCCGCTGTCGAACCACCACCCGCGCCAGCTCCGACACCCGCCGCACCACCGGCTGCGACCGCCGCTAAAGGCCCGGACGCCCTGCTCCACCTCGACAGCGAACTGCGCGCCGCCGCGCAATTGATCATGCAAGACGTGATCGACGACTTCGCGCCGCACATCGAAACCGAAATCAAACGCCGCCTCGACGCGCGCATGGAACGGCTGCTCAGCCAGTACGAATAACGCGCCCCGTGTAGGAGCTGCCGCAGGCTGCGATCTTTTGACCTTTGTTTTTTAAAGACAAGATCAAAAGATCGCAGCCTGCGGCAGCTCCTACATTTAGATCTCCACCCAGTCCTCCCCGCTCGCCCTCGGCCCCATGCCCCGCTATACTCGTCGGCTTTTCCTGAATTAATGCCAATAGGGTCCCGCCGCGCATGGATAAGACCTACCAGCCGCACGCCATTGAAACTTCCTGGTACAACACCTGGGAGTCCGAGAACTACTTCGCCCCGCAAGGCGCGGGCGACTCCTACACCATCATGATCCCGCCGCCGAACGTCACCGGCAGCCTGCACATGGGTCACGGTTTCAACAACGCGATCATGGACGCCCTGATCCGTTTCCGCCGCATGCAGGGTCGCAATACCCTGTGGCAGCCGGGCACCGACCACGCCGGCATCGCTACGCAAATGCTGGTGGAGCGTCAACTGGAAGCCACCGGCCAGAATCGTCACGATCTGGGCCGCGAGAAATTCCTCGAGAAGGTCTGGGAGTGGAAGGATCAATCCGGCGGCAACATCAGCCGTCAGATCCGCCGCCTCGGCTCGTCCGTCGACTGGAGCCGCGAGCGCTTCACCATGGACGACGGTCTCTCGGAAGCGGTCAAAGAAGCCTTCGTGCGCCTGCACGAAGACGGCCTGATCTACCGCGGCAAGCGTCTGGTCAACTGGGACACCAAGCTGCACACGGCGATTTCCGACCTCGAAGTGGAAAACCACGACGAGAAAGGTTTCCTGTGGAACCTGAAGTACCCGCTGGCCGATGGCGCGAAAACCGCTGATGGCAACGATTTCCTGATCGTCGCGACCACCCGTCCGGAAACCATGCTCGGCGACTCCGCCGTTGCGGTGAACCCGAACGATGAGCGCTACCAGGCTCTGATCGGCAAGTTTGTCGAGCTGCCACTGGTTGGCCGCCGCATCCCGATCATCGCCGACGATTACTGCGATCCTGAATTCGGCACCGGCTGCGTGAAAATCACCCCGGCCCACGATTTCAACGACTACGAAGTCGGCAAGCGCCACAACCTGCCGCTGCTGAACATCTTCGACAAGAATGCCAACGTGCTGCCGGCAGCCCAGGTGTTCAACCTCGACGGCACGCTGAACGACAGCATCGACGGCGCGATTCCAGCTGAGTACGCCGGTCTTGAGCGTTTTGAAGCGCGTAAGCAAATCGTTGCTGCGTTCGACGCCGCCGGCCTGCTGGTCAGCGTCAACGACCACGGCCTGAAAGTACCGAAAGGCGATCGCTCCGGCACCATCATCGAGCCGTGGCTGACCGACCAGTGGTACGTGTCGACCAAGCCTTTGGCCGAGCCTGCGATTGCCGCTGTTGAAGACGGCCGTATCCAGTTCGTGCCGAAACAATACGAAAACATGTACTTCTCGTGGATGCGCGACATCCAGGACTGGTGCATCAGCCGTCAGCTGTGGTGGGGCCACCGGATTCCGGCCTGGTACGACGAGTCGGGCAAAGTCTACGTCGGTCGCGACGAAGCCGAAGTGCGTGCCAAGCACAACCTCGGTCCGGACGTTGCCCTGCAGCAGGACAACGACGTACTCGACACCTGGTTCAGTTCGGGTCTGTGGACGTTCTCCACCCTGGGCTGGCCTGAGCAGACCGAGTTCCTGAAGAAATTCCACTCCACCGACGTGCTGGTGACGGGCTTCGACATCATTTTCTTCTGGGTTGCCCGGATGATCATGCTGACCATGCACCTGATCAAGAACGAGGACGGCACGCCGCAGGTTCCGTTCAAGACCGTGTATGTGCACGGTCTGGTGCGCGATGGCCAGGGCCAGAAGATGTCCAAGTCCAAGGGCAACGTCCTTGACCCGCTGGACATCATCGACGGTATCGAGCTGGAAGAACTGGTGCAGAAGCGCACCTCCGGCCTGATGCAGCCGAAACTGGCGAAGAAGATCGAGAAGCAGACCCGCGACGAATTCGCCGACGGCATCGCCAGCTACGGCACCGACGCCCTGCGCTTCACCTTCTGCTCGCTGGCCTCGACCGGTCGCGACATCAAGTTCGACATGGGCCGCGTCGAAGGCTATCGCAACTTCTGCAACAAGATCTGGAACGCCGCGCGTTATGTTCTGGACAAGGGCGAAGACTGCGGCCAGAACGGCGAAGCCTACGAGCTGTCGCTGGCGGATCGCTGGATCATCTCGCAACTGCAACGCACTGAAGCCGAAGTGACCCGTCAGCTGGATCAATTCCGTTTCGACCTGGCAGCACAAGCGCTGTACGAGTTCATCTGGAACCAGTACTGCGACTGGTACCTGGAGCTGTCCAAGCCTGTGCTGTGGGACGAGAACGCACCGGTTGAACGTCAGCGCGGCACCCGTCGTACGCTGGTTCGCGTGCTGGAAGTGGCGCTGCGCTTGGCGCATCCGTTCATGCCTTTCATCACTGAAGAAATCTGGCAGCGCATCGCGCCGCTGGCCGGCATTCAGGGCAAGACGATCATGCTGCAAGCGTGGCCAGTGGCCAACGAAGAGCGCATCGATCCGGCTGCCGAAGACGACATCGAATGGCTCAAGGAACTGATGCTCGGCACGCGCAACATCCGTGGCGAAATGAACATCGGCCCGGGCAAACCGCTGCCGATCTACCTGAAGAACGTCAGCGCTGAAGACCAGCGCCGTCTGACCGAGAACGAAGCGCTGCTGAAGAAGCTGGCGCGTCTGGAATCGATCACCGTTCTGCAGGCTGGTGAAGAAGCACCGCTGTCCGCCACCGCTCTGGTTGGCGAGATGGAAGTGCTGGTACCGATGGCCGGCCTGATCGACAAGGGCGCCGAACTGGCGCGTCTGGACAAGGAAATCCTGCGTCTGCAGGGCGAAGTCCAGCGCGTTGGCGGCAAATTGTCCAACGCCGGTTTCGTCGACAAGGCCCCGGCCGAAGTCATCGAGAAGGAACGCGCCAAACTGGCCGAGGCAGAACAAGCCCTGGGCAAACTGGCCGAGCAACACGCGCGAATTGCCAGCCTGTAACGGCAAATCGCAATGAAAAAGGGAGGCCGCATTGGCCTCCCTTTTTTGTGCCCGCCAGTTACTCAGGACATGTCCCGCC
Organism: Pseudomonas sp. B21-041; assembly: GCF_024748675.1. Taxonomy (NCBI): domain Bacteria; kingdom Pseudomonadati; phylum Pseudomonadota; class Gammaproteobacteria; order Pseudomonadales; family Pseudomonadaceae; genus Pseudomonas; species Pseudomonas sp. B21-041. The sequence goes on along the minus strand of NZ_CP087175.1, from coordinate 1,172,709 downwards.
ACCTGGAAGATTCAAGTCGATTTTCACTAGCGCTCTTTTCGACTCCCCAATATCCACTCCATTACGCTCGACTGAATACTGAGCGCCTAGCGATCCGCTCCGAATGGGTTTGATCGCCGTTGCGTAGGGGCCTACATTCAGTTCCACGAACGACTCTCCACCAATAGAACCCAAGGTGTAAACAACCGTGGTTTCTGTGCCGGGAACAGGATCCATTCCGTTGGCCGTCGAATAGCCTTGCGTTTTTAACTCAATCCGATCCCCAGCCATCATGCCCGGTTGAATCATTATACGAACAGGAACACCGTTGACAGGACTGGGATTACTGGAACATGCGATGAATCCATGGTTAGCACTGGGAAAGGTGGCAGCAGTCAATTCAATCATTATCATCACTCTCAGAAAGAGCCCTGAACCTTTACAAGGCGTCTAACCAAGTAAAATCAAAAATGCAGCCGCTGCCAACTGTCAAATCTGACAGGTTATCAAGACAAATTTGGAATAAAGAATTTCATTTACCCTGCAAATACACCCGTTTGGTCGCGTGCGGTTTATATGTGGGACAATACCCGCCACTTTCAGCCATACCCGAATCGACCACGCCCATGAACGCCCCCCGCACACCCAAACCTGCGCGCAAGAAGCCTGACACCGCGACCCCGGCCAAGACCGTTGAGCCGCGTGAAAAGGCCAGCCTGCACCCGCGCAATCGCCATCAGGGTCGTTACGACTTCCCGGCGCTGATCAAGACCACGCCGGAACTGGCGAAGTTCGTGATCACTAACCCGTACGGCAAGGAAAGCATCGACTTCGCCAGCCCCGATGCGGTGCGCGTTTTCAACCGGGCGCTGCTCAAGTCGTTCTATGGCATCCAGCATTGGGACATCCCGGCAGACTACCTCTGCCCGCCAGTTCCGGGCCGTGCCGATTACGTGCACTTCCTCGCCGATTTGCTGGCGAGCATGAACGACGGCAAGGTCCCGCGCGGCGCGATCGTCAACGTGCTGGACATCGGCATGGGCGCCAACTGCGTGTATCCGCTGATCGGTAACAGCGAATACCGCTGGCACTTCCTTGGTTCGGAAATCGACCCGACGGCCGTGGCTGCTGCCCGAGCCATCGTTCAGTCCAACGATCTGAACAAAGTCATCCAGTTGCGCCAGCAGGAAAACCGCAAGCACATCCTGATTGGCTTGCTGGAGCCGGGCGAGCGCTTTGACCTGACCATGTGCAACCCGCCGTTCCACGCCTCGATGGACGAAGCGACCAAGGGCAGCGAGCGTAAATGGCGCGCACTGGGCAAGGCCGATCCGAAACGCAAACTGCCGGTGCTGAACTTCGGCGGTCAGTCGGCGGAGTTGTGGTGTGAAGGCGGTGAAGCGCGTTTCGTGACGCAACTGATCGCCGAGAGCGCCAACTTCCAGCATAAAGTGTTGTGGTTCAGCACGCTGGTCTCGAAAGCTTCGAACTTGCCGGCCATCGAAACCGCACTGAAAAAAGCCGGGGTGCTGGAAAGCCAGGTCGTGGAAATGTCTCAAGGCCAGAAACAGAGCCGTTTCGTCGCCTGGACGTTCCAGACCAAGTCCGAACAGCAGATCTGGCGTCGCGAGCGCTGGGTTCGCTGATAGCTGCGCAGATGCCCTTGTAGGAGCTGCGGCACGCTGCGATCTTTTGATCTTGATCCTGAAGAACAAGATCAAAAGATCGCAGCCTCGTTTCACTCGACAGCTCCTACAGGCGGAGTAACGCCTTGCTAAATCGCAGGCACAAAAAAACCGTGCCCGGATCACTCCGGTGCACGGTTTTTTATTGCTGCGTCTTACTTGTTCACAGCGTCGGTCAGGCCTTTGGCCACAACCAGCTTGATCACTTTCTTAGCAGGGATTTCGATGGCAGCGCCAGTCGAAGGGTTACGGCCAGTGCGGGCAGGACGCTCGGTCACTTTCAGCTTGCCGATACCTGGCAAGGTGATTTCGCCGCCGTTTTCCAGCTGATCAGCAACGATTTGGCCCAGTTGGTCCAGAGCGTTACGCGCGGTGGTTTTCGGCGCGTCGATAGCTTCAGCGATGTCGGCGATCAGTTGGTCTTTAGTAAGAGCCATGTAGTGTTCCTTCCCTATCAAATTCATATGGATTGCAGAGTGCAGTGTCAGCCATCGAGCCCGATCTTCTGGATCTGGCACCCTCGGCGATAACCACGACGAGTCGGGTTATAGATACCGAAATCAGGGTTTGGTTCGACCTGACAAATGCTGATTGCACGCTTAACGCAGTGACTTCGCGTAAGACCGGGCAAAACTAGCACAGAGACGGGGAAATATCCGCCTCTAGCTACCCATTTGGTCAGCTTTATTGCGCTAAATCGGTAAAAAACTGCATATGCGTCAGTGCGCGCCCCGGTTTTGCCCTACAACCCGCGCCAAAACCAGTGGTTGCGGTACACTTAGCGCTTTTTCGGGGGAGCCTGCCCTCCTCCCTTCCTACAGCCGAGAAGCCCATGCCGATCCGTCATTGCATCGTCCACCTGATCGACAAAAAACCCGACGGCACGCCCGCAGTTCTGCACGCCCGTGACACGGAACTGGCCGAGTCTGCAGCCATCGAGAACATGCTCGCCGACCTCAACGAGAGCTATAACGCCAAACAGGGCAAAGCCTGGGGCCTGTTCCATCCGGAGTCCGGCGCGTTCCCGTTCAGCGGCTGGCTGAAGGAATACATGGAAGGCAGCAAGGACTTCACCGCATTCAGCAAAGTCGCGGTCGAGCACCTGCAGAAGCTGATGGAAGAGTCGAACCTGTCGGTCGGCGGTCACGTGTTGTTCGCCCACTATCAGCAAGGCATGACCGATTACCTGGCCATCGCCCTGCTCCACCACAGCGAAGGCGTGGCGGTGACCGATGAGCTGGACGTGACCCCTTCGCGCCACCTCGACCTCGGCCAGTTACACCTGGCGGCGCGGATCAACGTTTCCGAGTGGCAGAACAACAAGCAGTCCAAGCAATACATCTCGTTCATTAAAGGCAAGAACGGCAAAAAGGTCTCCGAGTACTTCCGCGACTTCATCGGTTGCCAGGAAGGCGTCGATGGCCCGGGCGAGACCCGCACGCTGCTCAAGGCTTTCAGTGACTTCGTCGAAAGCGAAGACCTGCCGGAAGACTCCGCCCGCGAGAAGACCAAGACCCTGGTCGATTACGCCAGCAGTCAGGCCAAACTCGGCGAACCGATGGGTCTGGAAGAGCTGTCGGAGCTGATCGACGAAGAGCGCCCGAAAGCCTTCTATGATCACATTCGCAACAAGGACTACGGCCTGTCGCCAGAGATTCCGGCGGACAAACGCACCCTGAATCAATTCCGCCGTTTCACCGGCCGCGCCGAAGGCCTGTCGATCAGCTTTGAAGCACACCTGCTGGGTTCGAAGATCGAATACGACGAAGAGGCTGGCACGCTGGTGATCAAAGGCCTGCCGACGTCGCTGACCGATCAGTTGAAGCGGCGTAACTGATGCTCGGCAATGTGCTGAAGAAGGTTGCACTGGTTCTGCTGGTGGTGGTCGTCTATCAGAACTGGGGCAAGATCGAGCGGGTGTTCAACCCGTCGCAAATGGTTGCAGAGCAGACGCGCGCACAGGCCAGCGTCGTGCTCTACGCCACCGACTGGTGCGGCTACTGCAAGCAGACCAAACGCTTTCTCGACAGTAAGGGCATTCCCTTCAAGGAGTTCGATATCGAGAAGGATGCCGAGGCGCGCAAGGCGTATGAGGCATTGGGTGGACGCGGGATTCCGTTGATCGACGTTAACGGTACGTTGATTCGCGGGTTCGACCCGGACGAAATCCTCGCCGCCCTGAAATAACCTGTAGGAGTGAGCCTGCTCGCGATAGCGGTGTGTCAGTCGATAAATCCGCCGATTGACACAACGCTATCGCGAGCAGGCTCACTCCTACAAAGTTTTGCATCAGACTTGAGAGATCAGCGGGCTTCGATGCGGAAACCAAAGCGCGGGAAGTGCACATGCACCACACCGCCACGCTCGTCTTCACGACGAATGATCAACTCCTCGCTACCGGCAAACAGCAACTCACCGACCACCGGATCAACCCCGTAATCCGTCGCGGCGATCGCCACCTGCTGCCCAGCCTTGTAGCCGTTCGGATCAACAAACTGCTCATCCGGCAATGCCGCCGGTGTCGCGTTGCGTGCAATCTCAAGCGCCTCCTCGGAGGTCATCGCACTCGCCGCGCCATGACCAAAGCCCAGCACTCGACTCAGCCACGCCGAAACCGCCGGATACTCATCCACCAGCGGCGCCGTCACATGCGTCGCCTTGAGGAACCACATGGGATGCGCCAACGCAAAGTCGGCAATCGACGGTTCGCCGAACAGAAAGTCGCCTTGCTCGCGCTGCAACTGCTGCTCCAGCCGCGCCATGATCGTCGGCCATTGATGCTTGGCTTGTTCGGCGGACAGACGTGTGGCACTGCCGCCCGAGAACAAACCGGCGCGGTCGGCAATAAACGCTTTGATCGCTTCCGGCGGCAACTTGGCAAAACGCACGGCCACAGATTCCGGCTGGAACACCAGACTCACCGCATGCTGGAACACTACCGAGTCAGCCCATGTGGCGAAACTGGCGGTGGTGAACTCCTGACCTTCGGGGAAGAACGCTGGCAAAGCCTTCTCTTGCTCGAGACGACGAGCGATCAACGACGTGTCGCAGTAGATGTCAGCGCCAATCTGCAACACCGGGGTCTTGCGATAGCCGCCGGTCAGGGCGGTCAGATCCGGTTTCGGCATCACCGGCGAGATATGCACCGAGCGCCACGACAAGCCTTTGAAGCCCAGCAGCAGACGGGCCTTCTCGGCAAATGGGGAGGTCGGGTAATGATGCAGAATCAACTCGGACATGCTCGGCTCCGCCGCTCAGATAGTGAGCTGGCAGCTTAGCGCGCATTTGCTTAGCAGCCTACAGATCTGCCTGATGGGAACTGATCAGTCAGATTGATAAGAGTGCTGCAGTGATCGCGTCATCCAGATATGGCGTTAACGCACTGTCCGACTGATAAAGTCATGGAACTCTTCGGTAATTACACGCAATTTTCCACATCCGTTTAAAGACACTCAGTGTTACGCGCAAAGGCCCACAAATTCTTGCGCCACTGCCTACGCGTGCGCCAGAATCCGCCGGCTTGTGCGCCTTGGACTGGCTGCGTAACTTGGAACCGTCACTGATTTCCAGTGATCGAGCTTAGCGGCTTGGTTTCGTTCACTTCCGGTTGCACAAGTATCATCCCGTCAGGCATTCGCCTGCGCTTGATGGTGGCTGTGCGCATGGCACCCTCGGGTGCGCCGGGTTTCGGAGTGACCGGTCCGCTAACTTGCGCATAGCCGCCACCCTTTCGCTTAGCGGCGGGAAGGTTACGGCCTCATCGAGGTACACTCCCATGTTCAAGATAACGCCAAACCCGCCGACCATAGACCTGGCAGCCGTCACCGATCCGACATCCCCCTACGAATCCCCCGATTCGAAAAAACTCAACGAAGCCGCCGAACGCGCACTCGACCATTATTTAGGCCCACCCACGGCCCGGATCATGGAGACGCCCTATCAACCCAACCGCCTCTACATGGCCAACCCGCAATCGGATGCCGAATCCCTGCTGGTCGACGCGTGTGAAACCTTGGGGTCGGCGAGTGTGATGCTCAATGATTTTGCCGGCCAGTTAGAAGGCCCACGTCGTAAAACACTGCAAGGCATAGCGCAAATCGTCATGGTGGCGGAGATGGCTGTCAATCAGGTGGTGGATAAATTAGTGCCCACTGAGTAAATGAAATTAGTGGCGAGAGGTGTACTCTCGCCACTATGGTAAAGACCTAAGTTACTCAAATAAATCATGTTGTTTTTCGCGTGGTAAAGCTCGTAGTCGGTCGAACAGTAGGCGATCAACCGCTTGAGCAAGCGGATTGAGTGTGTGTAAAAATGTAAGATTAGTGACCCAAGTATGCCCACATGCAGTCGAGCCGCATTGACAGTAAAGTCGAGCGAACTCCAATGAAAGCTCTTCTCGAGAAACAATCCGACCTTTCTCATCACAGGCTTTGCAGCTCACCGTCATTTAGACCGACTCAGACATGACAAAACCTAAATTCCAACACCATTAAATCCACTCCTCGCCAACTTACCCCTAAAGCCTTTAAAACAGCAGCACACGCTAATTGATAAATGCAAACTCTGCACCCGCCGACCAACCAACACTAAAAGATAAGAATACAATCATCTTTTGATAGTTGTCGTTTTTTCTATTGAGGGCGCGCTGTAAGCATCAACGCCACGCGCGCTAAGCTGAATATCATTATAAACAACCGTGGCTATGTTTCGCGCCCAGTCGAGACGAACCTCAACTATTGGAGTAGACAACCCATACTCTTTCGCAAACTTATCCCTAACGGACACCTCGGTATCAATAGCTTTCACGATCGGAAACTCTGCTGCCTTCGACATTTTGAAGCTCCTAAACACTAGCCAGCTAAATTAAAGTCTTAGTATTGGTAAGACTGGAGCCTTTAGCCTGTCATTAAAAGAAGATCGAAACCACTGTCAAACCTGACAGGTCTTTAGTTGATTTTGCGATTTAAAATGATATTAATACAATTGATTTACTATAAAGATGCCCAATAAATTTCCCTGTCATGTCGCAGCGATCTGTTCACCTGATTGAACAACTGGCTAATCGGTCGTATCTCATTATTTGTATAAACCCGATCTATCTTCTCGATATCACCAAACCCCGCCGCATTCTCTGGCATCCCCCCCAGCGCTGGGTTCATTCGCCACGCAGCGATCACGTCATTGCTTGTGATGCTGTTGATGCGCTCGAACTCGTCTTTTGTTGCAATCAGTCAGATTGATAAGACGCGACCAGGCATTCCTTGGCGCTCTTCCTGAGTTTTTTGATCAAGCGTTCCTGGCGCAGCGCATCGCTCTTGTCGCGGCACAGTTCGGTATAAACCAGCGCCATCGCCGGGCTGGAGAGGAAGAACCGTGCGCCTTTGCCACTTTGATGCTTGGCGAAACGACGCACCGGATCGTCGCTGATCCCGCAGTACAACGAGCCATTGGCGGCGCGAACGAGGTAGACGAACCAGGACTTGCTCACGGGTTCGGCGACGTCGACAGGTTTTTCGCTAAGGCTGGTCACTTCGGGATCTGAACGTGTAGGAAAACAGGCGGCGATCTTATCAGCGACCGGCCTGAAATGCCTTCAGTCCCTTCAATGCCTGGGCGCGCACGGCGTTGCGCACCAGTGGCGTCCAGCCCAGCAGCAGGCCTTTGAAACCGAGGGCCTGACGCGACCAGCGCCACAGATCGAAGTGATCGTGGTGCTCGCAGATCTTGCCGTCACGGAAGACGAAACGGGCCTGGATATCGTTGATGACAATGTTGCCGGTCTGGCTGAACAGGTAGGTCGCGACCCAATGTGCGCCACCGCTGCGCTCATCGGCGCGGACGTTGTCGAAGGTCAGCGAGAAGTCTTTGGCGCGGGTGGTGAGCATGCGCCACATGTCGCCGGCATCGCGCCCGCGCAGTTCGCCGAAGGCCGGATCACTGAACACGACGTCGTCGGTGTAGCAGGCGGCCATGGCTTCGGCATCGAGGCGCTGGAAGGCCTGGTAGAAGCGGGTGATCAACGCGGCGTGGGCTTCGCTCATGGGCAAACTCCAAAATAGGTACAGAGTGCCAGCACCATAATCTGCAATGCGCAGAAACACTATCGGCATTCGTAAACCGAATACCCGCTGTACACAAAACCCATGTAGGAGTGAGCCTGCTCGCGATAGCGGTGTGTCAGTCAGCGCAACGTTGACTGGTATAAAGCTATCGCGAGCAGGCTCACTCCTACAGTTTGAACCGCGTCAGATTTTTTCGCTTTGCACTTGCACGTACAACGCACGCCCGGCGCCGAGGCCAGCGATGATCGCACCGGTGCCAATGATGCCGAAGATCCAGCCCACGGCATTCCAGCCGCCGGTCCAGTCATGCACCACGCCGACCGCAAACGGCCCCATCGACGCCAACGTGTAACCGAAACCCTGAGACATGCTCGACAGATTCGCCGCAACATGCGAATCACGCGAACGCAGTACGATCAACGTCAGCGCCAGACTGAACGTACCGCCCTGCCCCAGCCCCAACAGAATCGCCCAGCCCCACAGGCCTTCGATCGGCGCGTACAGGCAACCGAACAGCCCGCCAAGAGTCAGCGCCATGACCACGACGATCGCCAGACGCTGATCCTTGCCGCGCGTCGCCAGCCACGGCGCAGCCAACGAACTGGCGAGCTGGATGATCACCGAACCGGACAACACCAGACCGGCCTGGGTCGGCGTCAGGCCGCGACCAATCAGGATCGACGGCAACCAGCCGAACACAATGTAGGCCAGCGACGATTGCAGGCCCATGTACAAGGTCACCTGCCAGGCCAACGGATCACGCAGCAGCCCGCGCACACGGTAGGCGACGTTGTGCGCGCCATGTTTCTGCCCGACTTGCGGCAGCCAGAACACTGCTGCAACCAGCGCCGGAATCACCCAGAAACCCAGGCCCATCGCCCAACTGTGACCGAAATGTTCACTCAGCGGCACGCTGGAACCCGCCGCCATCGCCGCGCCCAGACACAGCGCCATGGTGTACACGCCGGTCATGGTGCCGGCGTGTTTGGCGAAGTCGCGCTTGACGATGCCCGGCAGCAAAACTCCGATGATGCCGATACTCGCGCCGCCCAATACGCTGCCAGCGAACAGGCCGATCTCGCCGAAGTTGCTGCGCAAGATAATCCCGGCGGCCAGTGTCAGTAGAATTCCCAACACCACCCGTTCAGCGCCAAAACGCCGCGCCAGAATCGGTGCCAGTGGGGCGAACAATCCCAGGCACAGCACTGGCAGTGTGGTCAGCAAACCGGCCTGAGCCGCCGACAAACCGAGGCTCTTCGACACATCACTGAGCAGCGGCGCCATGCTCGACAGCGCCGGACGCAAATTCAGCGCGACCAGAATCAAGCCGAGCAGCAACAACCACGGCCGGCGCACCAGCGGATGGCTTTGTTGCACTTGCTCGTCGTCAGCCTCGGCATCGATCAGCAGCTCTTCGAGTTCTGCCGTGCGTTTGGGGGTTGTGGATAGCTCACTGCGGGACATGGATTTCTCGGTTTCAAGGTTCATTGATCAACTGCCTCGACAAAGCTTTGGCCCGTTCCGGGTCGCGTTGCTCGACCGCATCGAGTAACTCGATATGCAAGTCGAACACTTCCTGACGGCGCGGGACGATATTCAGGGTCTGGCGCAATTGCGCACCGACGATGCTCGAGAAATAGCGATAAAGCTCGCTGAGGGTCGGGTTGTGCGCGGCATCGACCAGACGACGGTGGAACACCAGATCGCAGGCGATATAGGTGTCGAGATCGCCGTGGTAGTGGCTGCCGCTGGTGCCGAGCGCTTCACGCAATGCGACGAGGTCCTCGTCGGTACGGCGCAACGCCGCCAGGCCGATGGCCTCGACTTCGAGAATGTGCCGGGTTTCCCGTGCCTGATCCAGCGAGCAGCGTGACAACGCTTTCAGCGTATCGAGCGGATCGACCACGGCGCGCAAGTAACTGCCATCGCCCTGGCGAATCTCGATCAGTCCAGAAAACGCCAGCACGCGCATGGCTTCGCGCACGGTGTTGCGGCTGATGCCCAGCTCGGCGCACAGCTCGGGTTCGGTCGGCAAACGCTCGCCAACCTGCCAGGCACCGCTGTTGATGCGCTGACGAAGCTGATCCAGAGCCTGATCGACCAGGGATCGCTTAACGAGTGGAGAGATATCTGACATAGGATTTTCCCTTTCATCCAATCATAGGATGAATTTTCTGACATGTTAGTCAGACCCGTGTAGGACGGCAACCACCTAGGGTCAATCGGAGACACATGGAGCGATATTTTCGATTGGTGAAAATTACCCTTTAAGGGTAATTTCAGGGACAGGGTTTTGGTTTCTTATGGAAAAGAACACACCCCATTATGAGCTGGCGGTGATCAAGGCTGAGGTCAGGCGGCTTGGAAGAAGGGCCTTTACCAGAAGCTCTGCAGAATCCGGTGATCTTCTCGGCTTTAGCATAAGAGAGATGCAAGAAATCGTTTACGAGCTGCAGAACAGGATGTTGTACAAGTCGATGACCAGCTATGACGATCATCGAGTCTGGCAGGACGTGTATCACACCCATTCACAAGATCTGGAGATTTACATCAAGGTGACATACCGCCCTGCCGGCGGCGCACCGGTAATCTCCTTCAAGGAGAAAAACCCATGAAAACCCGGCAATGTTTCAGCTGTGGTGCCCGTGAGGGAATGAGGCATTTCGAGGGGCGAGGCGAGACCCTGAGTGTCAAAGGCATGGAGCGCCGTGTAACCGATCTTTCTGGCTGGGAATGCCAGCAGTGCGGCGAAGTCGAGTGGGATGACGATACCGATAGCGCGGAACGTTATACGAAAGCAGGCGATGAGCTGGTTATCGCCGCCAGACAAATGATCGGTGCCGAGATGAAACGTATTCGACGCAAATTGCACCTGACGCAAAAAGAGACGGTGCAACTGCTCTCCGGCGGCGGGCATAACGCGTTCTCTCGTTACGAGCGGGGTGAATTACTTCCACCCAGAGCATTGGTGCTGCTCATGCGCCTGCTGGACCGACATCCCTACATGCTTGTCGATATTCAAACCTTGGCAGAAGGCGCAGACCTGCGAGGTTTCAAGCACACAGTCCACAAAGAACACGAAACCCTCACCGTATCCTGACCCACAAAAAAACAAACCCGGCACAAGGCCGGGTTTGATTTACACACAAACCATCAATGCAAAATCTGACTCAAGAACAACTTCGTCCGCTCGTTCTGCGGATTATCGAAGAAGTCATTCGGCGCCGCCTGTTCAACGATTTCACCTTTGTCCATGAAGATCACGCGGTTGGCCACAGTACGGGCAAAGCCCATCTCGTGAGTCACGCAAAGCATGGTCATGCCGTCTTCAGCCAGGCCGATCATGGTGTCCAGAACCTCTTTCACCATCTCCGGATCGAGCGCTGAAGTCGGTTCATCGAACAGCATGATTTTCGGTTTCATGCACAGCGCGCGGGCGATCGCCACACGCTGTTGCTGACCACCGGACAGTTGCCCCGGAAACTTGTGCGCCTGCTCAGGAATGCGAACGCGCTCCAGGTAGTGCATGGCGATTTCTTCGGCCTTGCGCTTGGGCATCTTGCGTACCCACATCGGCGCTAGGGTGCAGTTCTGCAAAATGGTCAGGTGCGGGAACAGGTTGAAGTGCTGGAACACCATGCCGACTTCACGGCGGATCGCTTCGATCTGCTTGAGGTCGTTGGTCAGCTCCACGCCATCGACGACGATGCGGCCCTGCTGGTGTTCTTCCAGACGATTGAGGCAACGAATCGTCGTCGACTTACCGGAACCCGACGGCCCGCACAGGACGATACGCTCGCCTTGTTTGACGTTGAGGTTGATGTCTTTGAGCACGTGGAACTGGCCGTACCACTTGTTGACGCCCTGCATCTGAATAATGCCTTCAGGACCTACAGGCTTTTTGATTGCTTCACTCATTTACAGAACTCCTAACGCTTGTGGCCAGTGTCGAGCTTGCGTTCCAGATGCATGGAATAGCGCGACATACCAAAACAGAAAATCCAGAACACCAGGGCGGCGAACACGTAGCCTTCGGTGGCCATGCCCAGCCATTTGGGATCGGCAGCGGCTTGTTTGACGCTGTTGAGCAGGTCAAACAGGCCGATGATGATCACCAGACTGGTGTCCTTGAACAGCGCAATGAAGGTGTTGACGATGCCGGGGATCACCATCTTCAGGGCTTGCGGCAGAATCACCAGGCCCATCGAACGCCAATAACCGAGGCCCATCGCGGCAGCGGCTTCGTACTGTCCTTTGGGGATCGCTTGCAGACCGCCACGCACCACTTCGGCGACGTAGGCCGACTGGAACAGGATCACGCCGATCAGCGCCCGCAGCAGCTTGTCGAAATTCATGCCTTCAGGCAGGAACAACGGCAGCATCACCGAGGACATGAACAACACCGTAATCAACGGCACGCCGCGCCAGAACTCAATGAAGGTCACGCAGACAACACGAATCGCCGGCATGTTCGAACGACGGCCCAGCGCCAGCACAATCCCCAGCGGCAACGCACCGGCGATACCGACAGTGGCGATCACCAGGGTCAGCATCAGACCGCCCCACTGGCTGGTTGCCACGGTGGTCAGACCGAAACCGCCGTGCAGCAAGGTGAAAGCAATGATCGGATACAGCACCAGAAAGCTCAGCCCGTAGATCGCTTTACGCGGCACACGCGAGATGAACAATGGTGCCGCGCCGATCACCGCCAGCCACACGGTCAGGTCGACACGCCAGCGCAGTTCCGTCGGGTAGTAGCCGTACATGAACTGGCCGAAACGCTGCTGAATGAACACCCAGCAGGCGCCCTCCTTGGTGCAGTCGGCGCGGGTGGTGCCGACCCAGTTGGCATCGACAATCGCCCAGCTGAGGATCGGAGGCACCACGAGATAAATCAGGTAGAACGCAAACAGCGTCAGCAAGGTGTTGAGCCAGCTGGAGAACATGTTCGCGCGCATCCACGCCACCACGCCGATGCTGCTGTTCGGTGGGGGCATGTCGGGTTTGAAAGTATGAGTACTCATGCGCTTTTCCTTACCGCTCGATCAGCGCAATGCGCTTGTTGTACCAGTTCATCAGCAGAGAGATGCTGATACTGATCGCCAGGTACACGCTCATCGTGATGGCAATCACTTCGATGGCTTGACCGGTCTGGTTGAGCACGGTGCCGGCGAACAGCGACACCATTTCCGGGTAACCGATACCGGCCGCCAGCGAGGAGTTCTTCGCCAGATTGAGGTATTGGCTGGTCAGGGGCGGAATGATCACGCGCAGGGCTTGCGGAATGATCACCTTGCGCAGCGTCGGGCCGTTGCGCAGGCCGAGCGAGCGCGCCGCTTCTGTCTGGCCATGGCTGACCGATTTGATGCCCGAACGCACGATCTCGGCGATAAACGCCGCGGTGTACACGGTCAGGGCCAGGGTCAAGGCGAGCAGTTCCGGGATCAGCACCCAGCCGCCAACAAAGTTAAAGCCTTTGAGTTCAGGCATTTCCCAGTGCAGCGGAGCGCCGAAGATCAGTGCGCACAATGTCGGGATCACCAGCAGAATCGCCAGGCCCACCCAGAACTTGTGGAACGGCACGCCGGTTTCTTCAAAGCGCTTGTTGGCCCAGCGGCACATCAGCACGATGCCGACGATGGCCACCACGATGCTGATCACGAACGCCCAGAAACCATCAGCGGCCAACGCGGCCGGCATGTTCAGGCCTCGGCTGCTGACGAAGAAGGTGTCACCGAAGTTATGACTGTTGCGCGGTCCCGGCATGGTCAGGAATACCGCGAAGTACCAGAACAGGATTTGCAGCAGCGGCGGAATGTTGCGGAACACTTCCACATATACAGTCGCCAGTTTGCTGATGATCCAGTTCTGCGACAGCCGCGCCACGCCGATGATGAAACCGAGGATCGTCGCCAGAATCACGCCGATCACGGTCACCAACAGGGTGTTGAGCAGACCGATGACAAAGACGCGGGCATAGCTGTCCGCTTCCGTGTAGTCGATCAGGTGTTGAGCGATGCCGAACCCGGCACTGCGCTCCAGAAAGCCGAAACCGGAAGTAATGCCCCGGTGCTGAAGGTTGGTTTGCGTGTTGTCGAACAAGTACCAGCCCAGCGAGACCACCGCCACAACGGTGATGATCTGGAATAGCCACGCACGCACTCGTGGATCGCTGAGGCTGAGCCTCTGCTTTGGTGCGCCGATTGAATTTTGCATGAAGTGCCCCGGAAGAAATGGAACAAGAACATCACCCGGCGGTTGGCCCGCCGGGTGATAGAACCATTAGCGCACTGGTGGTGCGTACTGAATGCCGCCGTTGTTCCACAGGGCGTTCAAGCCGCGGTCAATTTCCAGCGGAGTGCTCTTGCCGAGGTTTTTCTCGAAGATTTCGCCGTAGTTGCCGACTTGTTTGACGATCTGCACAACCCAGTCTTTCGGCAGTTTCAGGTCTTTGCCGTACTCGCCGTCAGCGCCGAGCATACGGGCAACGTCCGGGTTCTTGGTCGACTTGGCTTCGGCTTCGACGTTCTTCGAAGTGATACCGGCTTCTTCAGCATTGAGCAGCGCGTAGCCAACCCAGCGCACGATGGCCAGCCACTCATCATCACCGTTACGTACGACCGGGCCCAGCGGTTCTTTGGAAATGGTTTCCGGCAGAACCACGTAGTCCTTCGGCGAGGCCAGCTTGGAGCGCTGGGCGAACAGTTGGGACTTGTCGGAGGTCAGCACGTCGCAACGACCGGATTCCAGCGACTTGGCGCTTTCATCGGAGGTGTCGAAGGTGATCGGGGTGTATTTCAGACCGTTGCCACGGAAGTAGTCGGAAACGTTCAGCTCGGTGGTGGTACCGGCCTGGATGCAGATGGTTGCACCGTCCAGCTCTTTGGCACTTTTCACGCCCAGCTTGTTGTTAACCAGGAAACCGATGCCGTCGTAGTAGGTAATGAAGCCTGGGAATTTCAGGCCCATGCCCGCGTCACGGGAACTGGTCATGGTGGTGTTGCGCGACAGGATGTCGATCTCGCCCGATTGCAGCGCGGTGAAGCGCTCTTTGGCGTTCAACTGACTGAATTTGACCTTGGTCGCGTCGCCGAATACGGCAGCGGCCACAGCGCGGCAGACGTCAGCGTCGATCCCGAGGATCTTGCCGGTTGCGTCCGGTACCGAGAAGCCCGGCAGACCGTCGCTCACGCCACACTGCACGAAACCTTTCTTCTGCACGGCATCCAGGGTTGCACCCGCCTGAGCGAACCCGCTGATGCCGAGAACTGTTGCTGCAGTCACGATCGCCAGAGTGGATTTCAACATCTTCATTCAAACCTCCAGTTTTGCTCTTGTTGTGTCGGAGCTTGAGTCCAGTCGCACCCTTTTGAGGCGTTGTTGACCCGTGTTGGCTTTTTTTGGGGTCAACCGACGTAAGACCTTCGCTATGAGTCTAGTAGGAGAAAATCCACATCATGGACAACTCACTTCTCACCAATCGGCCGAACGGGCTGTAGCCCTTTCACATTCGCTAAGCCCGTAGCGGCCATTGGCGAACATCCATCACCGGATTCTTTGCAATCCCGTCGCGGGTCGTACACTGATAGTGTTACCGCCCACGCAAGATCGGTTGCACGGTTCAAGCCATAGCAAAGCCCGTACCACACCGCTCACCGAATCGATTCGGCGACAGGTCAATAGCAAAACTTGTAACCTTGCGACATCTTCTTAACGGATCAACCGGACGCGCACTCGAACCACGCACTTAATGAGAGCGCCCGCACATTTTTGGAGCAGACATGACCGAGCCCTTGATTCTTCAGCCTGTTAAGCCCGCAGACGCCTGCGTGATCTGGCTGCACGGCCTCGGCGCCGACCGTTACGACTTCCTGCCGGTGGCCGAGGCATTGCAGGAAAGCCTGCTGAGCACTCGCTTCGTGTTGCCACAGGCGCCAACTCGTCCAGTGACGATAAATGGCGGATATGCCATGCCAAGCTGGTACGACATCAAAGCCATGAGCCCGGCGCGCGCGATCGATCGTGATGAGCTGGAAGCGTCGGCGGATCGCATCATTGAATTGATCGAAAACGAGCGCGCCAGCGGAATAGACGCCTCGCGAATTTTTCTCGCCGGGTTTTCCCAGGGTGGCGCGGTGGTGTTGCACACTGCATTTATGAAATGGCAGGGGCCATTGGGCGGCGTGCTGGCGTTGTCGACATATGCGCCGACCTTCAGTGATGAGATGGAGCTGTCAGCCAGTCAGCAGCGGATTCGCGCGATATGCCTGCACGGCCAGTTCGATGGCGTGGTGCAAAACTCGATGGGGCGCAGTGCTTATGAGCATTTGGTGAAGCATGGTGTCACCGTGACATGGCAGGAATACCCAATGGAGCACGAAGTGTTACCCGAGGAAATTCGCGACATCGGTGCCTGGTTGACCGAACGTTTGCGCTAAGCGTCGAGATTAAAGCCGCCCTTTGATCCCTCCCACTACGCCGCGCCCGTTTCTTGCATTACACTGGCCGGCGTACATTCCTTAACCAATTGATGAGATGACCGTGCTCAAAGCACTCAAGAAGATGTTCGGTAAAAGCGAGGCTGAGCAGCTCGCGCCAGTTCCCAGTGCGCCGTCGCACGCCCCCGGTCATCGCAACGATGCGCCACAGGCCGACCGCCCCGCTCACGTAGCGGCACCGAAGGCAGAACCACAACCTGCACCGGCCGCGCCAATCGCTGCCGAACCTGCCCGCAGCGAAGCGCCGAAACCGGCCAGACCGCGCCGCGAACCGAAGCCCAAGGCACCGGTTATTCCGTGGAAACTCGAGGATTTCGTCGTCGAGCCACAGGAAGGCAAAACCCGCTTCCACGATTTCAAGCTGTCTCCAGAACTGATGCACGCCATCCAGGATCTGGGTTTTCCGTACTGCACTCCGATTCAGGCGCAGGTCCTGGGTTACACCCTCGCCGGCAAAGACGCCATTGGCCGTGCGCAGACCGGCACCGGTAAAACCGCCGCGTTCCTGATCTCGATCATCACCCAGCTGCTGCAGACCCCGCCGCCGAAAGAACGCTACATGGGCGAACCCCGTGCGCTGATCATCGCGCCGACCCGTGAGCTGGTGGTACAAATCGCCAAGGACGCCGCTGACCTGACCAAGTACACCGGCCTCAACGTCATGACGTTTGTTGGCGGCATGGACTTCGACAAGCAGCTCAAGCACCTCGAAGCGCGTCACTGCGACATCCTCGTCGCCACACCGGGCCGTCTGCTCGACTTTAACCAGCGTGGCGACGTGCACCTGGACATGGTCGAAGTGATGGTGCTGGACGAAGCCGATCGCATGCTCGACATGGGTTTCATCCCGCAGGTACGTCAGATCATTCGCCAGACGCCGCCGAAATCCGAGCGCCAGACCTTGCTGTTTTCCGCGACCTTCACCGAAGACGTGATGAACCTCGCCAAGCAGTGGACCACCGACCCTGCGATCGTCGAAATCGAAATCACCAACGTTGCCAACGAAAACGTCGAGCAGCACATCTATGCGGTGGCCGGTGCCGACAAGTACAAACTGCTCTACAACCTGGTCAACGATAACGGCTGGGAACGAGTGATCGTGTTTGCCAACCGCAAGGACGAAGTGCGCCGCATCGAAGAACGCCTGGTGCGCGATGGCATCAACGCCGCGCAACTGTCCGGCGATGTGCCACAGCACAAGCGCATCAAGACCCTGGAAGGTTTCCGCGAAGGCAAGATTCGCGTGCTGGTCGCCACCGATGTGGCCGGTCGCGGCATCCACATCGACGGCATCAGCCACGTGATCAACTTCACCCTGCCGGAAGTCCCGGACGACTACGTGCACCGCATCGGCCGGACCGGTCGTGCTGGCGCCGACGGTGTGTCGATCAGCTTCGCCGGTGAGGACGACTCCTACCAGTTGCCGTCCATCGAAGAGAAGCTCGGTCGCAAGATCAGCTGTGAAACGCCGCCGACGCATCTGTTGCGCGCGGTTGAGCGCAAGCGTCCGCAGTAAACGACGTTTAAAGGAAAAGCGCAGCCGGCAACGGACTGCGCTTTTTTTTCGCCCGGTGTTTCATCAGGTGCTTGCGAGAGAAAACTAAAAGTCCATAATGGACTAATAAGTTTATTCTTCATCTTCGGAGCCTGATATGTCCAGTACGCCCTACGTGATCGACCAGCATCAGGCCCGTGAGCTGCTGGCGCGCATTGATGTGCCGCAAATCCTGCGCAAGCTGTTCCGTGATCTTGCGGCGGGTAACGCCGTGCAACCGGCGCAGCAACTGGTGGAATTTCCGCAAGGTGCCGGCGACTTCATCAATTATCTGGGCGTGCTGGCCGAAGAAGGCGTGTACGGCGTGAAGACCTCGCCGTATATCGTTCGCGAGCAAGGTGCGCTGGTGACGGCATGGACCTTGTTGATGTCGATGAAAACCGGTCAACCGCTGCTGCTCTGCGATGCCGCTGAACTGACCACCGCGCGCACCGCCGCGACCACGGCTGTGGCGGTCGACACCCTCGCTCCGACAAACGCCACGCGACTGGCAATCATCGGGAGCGGCAAGGTTGCGCAGGCGCATCTGCACTATGTGAAAGGTCTGCGCGACTGGCAGAGCATCAGCCTGTATTCGCCAAGCCTGTCCGCCGACGCTCAAACCAAGGCACTGTTGAAAGCCATCACTCCCAACCTGAGGATCGTTGACAGCCGTGAACCCACTCTCGTCGAGGCCGACGTGATCATGCTGTGCACCTCGTCCGCCGGCCCGGTGATCGATCCGGCCGCGCTGAGCAAACCAGCCCTGATCACCTCGATCAGCACCAACGCCCCGCGTGCCCATGAAGTGCCGCCGCAGAGCCTCAACGACATGCAGGTGTTCTGCGACTATCGTCTGACCACGCCGGGTTCGGCAGGTGAGATGCTGATTGCCAGTGAACAGCATGGCTGGAGCAAGGATTCGATTGTCGGCGACCTCGCCGACTTGCTCAGCGAGAAAGTGCAGCGCCCCGATTACGATCGTCACGTGTTCTTCCGTTCAATCGGCCTGGGACTGGAAGACATCGCCCTCGCCAATGCGATTTATCACTTGACTCACTAACACCACAAATCCCCTGTAGGAGTGAGCCTGCTCGCGATAGCGGTCTGACATTCACCGAAGATGTCGACTGATATACCGCTTTCGCGAGCAGGCTCGCTCCCACAAGGGACTAGCGAACGCCTCGATATTGCGTATCCACTGGAGACCTACATGAGCCAGGCAGATTTCATCATCATCGGCGGCGGGATTGCCGGCGCATCCACCGGTTTCTGGCTGTCGCCGCACGGCAAAGTGATCGTGCTCGAACGTGAATCCCACCCGGCCTATCACTCCACCGGGCGCTCCGCCGCGCTGTTTACCGCCGCGTACGGCACGCCACAAGTTCGCGCGCTGACCCAGGCCAGCCGGGCGTTTTTTGACCACCCGCCAGCCGGTTTCTGCGAACACCCACTGCTCACCCCACGCGGTGAAATGACCGTGGATTTCACCGGTGATGCCGCCGAACTTAACAACCAATATCTCAGCGCCAAAGCCACCGTGCCGGAGATGCAACTGCTCAGCGCCGACGAAGCCTGCGCGCGACTGCCGATCCTGCGTCGGGAAAAAGTCCACGGCGCGATCTATGACCCGAGCGCCAGCGACATCGACACTGACGCCTTGCATCAGGGCTACCTGCGCGGGATCCGCCGCAACAACGGCGAAGTGCACACCGATTGCGAAGTGCTAGGCCTCAGTCGCGATACCGAGGGCCTCTGGAGTGTTCAGACCAACGGCCAGACGTTCAGCGCGCCAGTGATCATCAACGCCGCCGGCGCCTGGGCCGACAAGATCGGCACACTGGCCGGCGCCCAACCGCTGGGCCTGCAACCGAAGCGCCGCGCCGCGTTCATTTTCGCCGGGCCGGAAGGCGTCGACATTCATCACTGGCCGATGCTGGTCAGCCTCGACGAATCCTTCTATATGAAGCCCGACGCCGGCATGTTTCTCGGCTCGCCCGCCAACGCCGACCCGGTCGAGCCTCACGATGTGCAGCCGGAAGAACTGGACATTGCCATGGGCATCTACCAGATCGAAGAAGCCACCACGCTGACCATCCGCCGTCCGACGCGTACGTGGGCCGGCCTGCGCAGCTTCGTCGCCGACGGTGATTTGCTCAGTGGCTTCGATCAGCAGGTGCCGGGGCTGTTCTGGGTGGCGGCGCAGGGTGGTTACGGCATTCAGACTTCCCCGGCGATGGGCCAGGCCAGCGCGGCGTTGGTACGCGGCGAGCCGTTGCCCGAGCACTTGCAGCAGTTCGGGCTGGACAGCGCCATGCTCGCCCCCGCTCGCCTCGCCTGATTGTCCACGGATGACGCGCCCAACGGATTGCGGCACACTCGCAGCGCCTCCTGATCACGGGGGCGTTGACGCTGCCTGGAGCTCCACTGTCATGACTGCCCCTGAATTCGACCCGGCGCTGGATAACTTCCGCGCCGTCGCCGACGCCATCGCCACGCTGTTCTTTCCCCACGCTGAAGTGGTGCTGCACGACCTGCGCACGCAAAAGGTCGACTACATCGCCAACAACCTGTCCAAGCGCGAGATCGGCGACGACTCGTCACTGGAGGACATGCTCAGCGAGGATGTCAGCGACCGTAATATCGGCCCGTACGAAAAGCTCAATTGGGATGGCCAGAAGATTCGCAGCCTGAGCACCGTGCTGCGCGACAGCGAAGGCCGCCCGCTGGCGGTGTTGTGCATCAACCTGAATATTTCGCTGTTCGAGAATGCCAAGGCCGCGCTGGACCTGTTCCTCTCGCCGAGCAAACTGATCCCGCAACCGGACTCACTGTTTCGCGATGACTGGCAGGAGCGCATCAACACTTTCCTCCACGCCTGGCTGCGCGAACGGCAGCTGAGCCTGAACCTGCTGACCCGCGATCACAAACGCGAACTGGTGCTGGCGCTGCACGCCGAGGGCGCGTTCAAGGGCAAGAGCGCCTCGAACTATGTGGCCAATGTGCTGAACATGGGGCGGGCGACGGTGTACAAGCATCTGAAAGAAATGAAGGCCTAGAGATTTGCGGTGATTGATCCGGCCCCATCGCTGGCAAGCCAGCTCCCACAAGGATTTACGGTGTACACAAAACCTGTGGGAGCTGGCTTGCCAGCGATAGCGGACTATCAGTCGCCGTAGATGTCGGACTTGAAATACTTCTCGGAAATCTTCTGGTACTCGCCACTCGCGCGAATGCCATCAATGGCGCCATTCAACTGGCTGACCAATTCTGCATTACCCTTGCGCACTGCAATCCCTGCGCCCTCGCCCACGTACTTCGGATCCTTCAACTCAGGCCCGACAAACGCATAACCCTTGCCACGCGGCATCGACAAAAAGTCATTCAGCGGAATGGTGTCGGCAAAAATCGCATCGAGCCGCCCCGCCGCCAGGTCCATGTAGATTTCTTCGTTGTTGCTGTAGCGCTTGACGTTAATGCCCTTCGGCTCGAACACCTCGGTGGCATAACGATCGGTGGTGGTCGCGCGCTGCACGCCGACATTCTTGCCCTTGAGGCTCGCGTATTGATCGTCGACCGTGGCGCCTTCCTTCATCACCAGTCGTGACGAAGTGAAGTAGTACTTGCGGGTGAAATCCACCGACTTCTTGCGGTCTTCGTTGATGGTCATCGAGGACAGCGCCATGTCGATCTTTTTCACTTTCAGCGAAGGAATCAGACCGTCGAACTCACCTTCGACCCACACACACTTGACCTTCATCTGCGCACACAGGGCATTGCCGATGTCGTAGTCGAAACCGACGATTTCGCCTTTGTCGGTTTTCGACGCAAATGGCGGGTAAGCGGCTTCGATACCGATGCGCAGGGTTTGCTCGGCGGCGAACACGCTGGCGGAGGCCAACAGGCTGAGGGCCAGACCGGTGATGAGGGGGAGTTTCTTCATGTTCGTTCTCTCGCGGGTTGTTGTTGGTTTGGCAAGATGAAGAAGAGCAACTGGAAGCGGGGAGCTTCGAGCGGCAAGACTGAAGCTTTTTTGTACTTGTAAATCCATATTGGACTTATATGTACAATGCGTCAATCGGGCAAAGATGGAGGTTTTGGTGATGCAGATGACGTCATCGCGAGCAGGCTCACTCCTACAGGGGAACGCATTCCAATTGTAGGAGTGAGCCTGCTCGCGATAGCTGATTTGAAGGCGCTACAGGAGTTATTTCTTCCAGCGATCCGCCGCTGCATGATCACTGTCCCGCCCCTCAACCCAACGCGGCCCGTCGCTGGTGTTTTCTTTCTTCCAGAACGGCGCGCGGGTTTTCAGGTAGTCCATGACAAAGGCGCAGGCATCGAAGGCGGCCTGGCGATGGGCGCTGGCGGCGCCGACAAACACGATGGGTTCGCCCGGCTCCAATGCGCCGATGCGGTGCAGCACTTCCAGTTTCAGCAACGGCCAGCGCTGTTCGGCTTCGATGGCGATTTTACCGAGGGCTTTTTCGGTCATGCCCGGATAGTGTTCGAGGAACATCCCCGCTACATCGAGGCCGTCGTTAAAGTCGCGCACGTAGCCGACAAAACTCACCACCGCGCCGACGCCGACATTGGCCGCATGCATCGCGTTGACTTCAGCGCCCGGATCGAACGGCGTGGCCTGCACGCGAATCGCCATGGATCAGCCCCCGGTCACGGTAGGGAAAAACGCCACTTCGTCGCCATCGACCACCGGCTCATCGAGTTGGCAGAGGTCTTCGTTGCGTGCGCACATCAGGTTCTGCTCGCTCAGTACCTCGGCGCCGTCACGTTGCGCGAGCAGTGCGCGAACGTCCTCGACGGTGGCGAAATCACCTTCAATCTTTACCGAATCCACGCCCAGCGCTTCGCGGTAACGGGCAAAAAACTTCACGGTCAGGTTCATGGCTGCTCCGCCTGAAAGTGCCCGCTCTTGCCACCGACCTTCTCCAGCAGACGCACGCTTTCAATGGTCATGCCGCGATCGACGGCTTTACACATGTCGTAAATGGTCAGGGCGGCAACACTGGCAGCGGTCAACGCTTCCATCTCAACGCCGGTCTGCCCGGACAGCTTGCAGCGGGCAACGATGCGCACGGTGTCGTCGCCATCAGCACTGAGTTCGACTTTGACGCCGGTGAGCATCAGCGGATGGCACAGGGGAATCAGATCGCTGGTTTTCTTCGCCGCTTGAATGCCGGCAATGCGCGCCACGGCGAACACGTCGCCCTTGGGATGGCCACCGCTGACGATCATCTGCAGCGTTTCGGGGAGCATGCGCACCAGCGCTTGGGCCGTCGCTTCACGGAACGTCACGGCTTTTTCGGTGACGTCGACCATGTTGGCGCGACCTTGGGAATCGAGATGAGTCAGCACGGGATTACTCCTGATCAGGAGCGACGATTGTAAACCTGCGGGTCAAATTTCTGCGAGTCGGATTATCACGCAACCTGTGTAGGAGCTGCCGAAGGCTGCGATCTTTTGATCTGGCTTTTGAAGATCAAGATCAAAAGATCGCAGCCTTCGGCAGCTCCTACATCTGGATTTGTGCAGGGCCATAAAAAACCGGGCGGCTTTTAGGCCGCCCGGTTTTGGTTGAAAGGTTACAGATGGGTTTCGGCGTATTCGGCCAGGATCGAGCGAGGCACCCCTTGCAGGGTGATGTGCACACCGTTGGGGAAATCCTTGAAGCGTTCGGTCAGGTAGGTCAGCCCGGAGCTGGTCGCGGACAGGTAAGGGGTGTCGATTTGTGCGAGGTTGCCCAGGCACACCACTTTGGAACCGGCGCCGGCACGGGTGATGATGGTTTTCATCTGGTGCGGCGTAAGGTTCTGGCATTCGTCGATCAGGATCAGGCTCTGCTGGAAGCTGCGACCGCGAATGTAGTTGAGCGATTTGAACTGCAACGGCACTTTGCTGAGGATGTAATCGACGCTGCCATGGGTGTTTTCGTCATCCATGTGCAAGGCTTCGAGGTTGTCGGTGATGGCGCCCAGCCAAGGCTCCATTTTTTCCGCTTCGGTGCCGGGCAGGAAGCCGATTTCCTGGTCCAGGCCCTGCACACTGCGGGTCGCAATGATGCGGCGATAACGCTTGCTGACCATGGTCTGCTCGATCGCCGCGGCCAGCGCCAGAATGGTTTTACCGGAGCCTGCCGCACCCGACAGGTTGACCAGATGAATGTCCGGATCCAGCAACGCGTACAGCGCCAGACTCTGATAGATGTCGCGTGGCTTCAGCCCCCAGGCCTCTTGGTGCAGCAGCGGTTCCTGATGCAGGTCGAGGATCAGCAGCTTGGCCTCGTCGATCTCCTTGATCCAGCCGACAAAGCCCTGTTCGTCAATGATGAACTCGTTGATGTGTACTGCTGGCAGGTTGTCGATCAGTTGCACTTGATGCCAGGTGCGGCCGTGATCCTGGCGGGTGTCGACCTTGCTCACGCGGTCCCAGAAAGAGCCGGTCATGTTGTGATAGCCGTTGGGCAGCAGAGACACGTCATCGACCAGTTGGTCGGTGCTGTAATCCTCGGCATCGATGCCACAGGCGCGCGCCTTGAGGCGCATGTTGATGTCTTTGGTGACCAGCACCACAGGCTTTTTCGGATCGCGGGTGTGCAAATCGATCAGTTGGTTGATGATTTTATTGTCGTTCAGATGCTCGGGCAGAATCAGATTCGATTCGGCCTGTTTGCTCATCAGAATTGACAGCAAGCCCTTCGGCCCGCCTTTACCGCGCTGGATCGGCACACCCAGCTCGACGTCTTCAGGGGAAGCGTCGCCCAGGGTCTTGTCGATCAGCCGGATGGCCTGACGGCATTCGGCGGCAACGCTGTGATGCCCGCTCTTGAGCTTGTCCAGCTCTTCCAGCACGGTCATCGGGATCGCGACGTGGTGTTCTTCGAAATTCAGCAAGGCATTTGGATCGTGAATCAATACGTTGGTATCGAGTACATAAAGGATTGGCTGGTTGGAGGAAGGGCTACGTCCGTGATCATCCATACTCGGTCACCTTTGTCAGAGCCATTGGACGCAATACCTGAGCGGTGCTGCGCCTCGAAGTGACTGCCGAAATCTCACCTGCGGAGATTCAAGTGACTGCAAACAAACGGGTCTTGGAAGACGCCACCTGTGTTGCAGGTTTCGGCGGTCTGTCTTCGTAATACTCCAAAACCGATGACATAAAAAAGTACTTTGACGGTTTTTTTAAGTTTATTTTGCAGAGTGACGAAAAGCCCTTGGCGGACTGCCCAGACCCCGCTAAAGTCGGAAGTCCGCCTGCATCGATTTCTTCAAAAAAATCGCCCCAAGCCCAATGTTTCCGGGCTTTTTTCGTTTCTCAGCGAAAAGCGTCCTGACAGTCTTCCCAACCGATACCGCTCTGCGCGGTTTGCGTGATCAGCCACGGTAACGAGGTCTTCACCGCGTCCTGTTTCATGTTGAAATTGATCACCCCGTGTCGCCACAGCAGCATCAGGGTCAGTACCCTCTGCGCGCTCGCTGTGCCCTTGAGTTTGCCGGCACCGTCCTGGGCATCGATGTCCCACAGCGCCACTTGCAGGCCCTGGTTGTTGAAGAAACCTTGCGCATCGCTACGCCGCTGCCCTTCCGGGGGACGGAACAGCGGCACGTAGTTTTCCGGCAACTTGTTCTTCACCAGATCAGCGCTACGCCGCACCGAATCCTGCCAGTCCTGCCAGTGGCTGTGGGAGCGGAACTCCCAACCTTGAACGCCAACGCACTGTTTCGAGAACCCCGCTTGCAGGCTGCTCACCGAACGATCGGCCAGCCGCGCCTGAATATCCTTGCCCAGCACGAAGAACGTGCCGCTCAGGTTCGATTTGCGCAGGTATTCGGTGAGCCAGCCGGAGTTGTCCGGTTGCAGATTGGCGGCGCTGTCGAAGGTCAGCAGGAACAGCCGGTCGTGCATCGCGTCGCCGTTGCGCTCGTAGTCACCGAAACGATCGAATTCGTTGCTGCTCTGCGGCGACAAAGCGGCCTTGCGCAACAACTCGTCGAGGTACTGCACATGGAAGATCCGGCTCGGCTCGGCCCACTTGGTGTAATAACTGTCGTCACTGACGACGAACTTGGCGGCTTGCTCGCGCAGCGTTGGCAAGTCTTCTACAAGGAAGCAGAACGAGGCGTCCTGATCGCAGCTTTGCTGGGCGAAGTTGTAGTTGGCGAGCAGGCGCTGCCAGAGGCGTTGGCGCAGAATGTTGACCGCATCGATATTGACCGTGCGCAAGCCTAGACGCTGCGCCAGAGCGGCCTCGTCCATCGACTCGGTGCCCAGCAGGACACGGGCGAACATCAGGATTTCCGCCCGTGACGCCACGTCAAACAGGGTCGGGTTGCTAAGCTGCTCCGGCCAGGTGCTGCGATCCATCGTCGCCACATCGCCCGGCGCCGCGACGGCACCGAAGCTCAACAGCCACGCGGTGAATAAAAGAACAATGCGCAAAAGGGATGTCTCCATAACAAAACCCGCGCGGCACTATAGCTGATGTGCAAGGCTGAAGGACGCCGCCCTCACCCCAGCCCTCTCCCGGGGGGAGAGGGAGCTGACCGAGTATCGCTTTCGATATCCGCCAATCTGAACTATCGAGTCGCACTCAAATTTTGAAATCAATGAGATCGGCTCCCTCTCCCTCTGGGAGAGGGCTGGGGTGAGGGAAAAATCCACCAGCCGTCGCAAATGCCCGAGCTTACCCATACCTATAACCCCCATAGCTGGAGTCAACACCGACAACCCCCTAGAATCGCCCCCACGATTAAAGGAGACGACTTCATGCTGATGGTGATTTCCCCCGCCAAGACCCTCGATTACGAAACACCGCCGGCGACCCAGCGCTTCACTCAGCCGCAATACCTCGACCATTCCCAGGAACTGATCCAGCAACTGCGC
Source organism: Pseudomonas sp. B21-041 (assembly GCF_024748675.1). Taxonomy (NCBI): domain Bacteria; kingdom Pseudomonadati; phylum Pseudomonadota; class Gammaproteobacteria; order Pseudomonadales; family Pseudomonadaceae; genus Pseudomonas; species Pseudomonas sp. B21-041. Next base: position 1,146,047 of record NZ_CP087175.1, on the reverse strand, counting down.
GACCTGACCCCGGCGCAGATCAGCGAACTGATGCACGTGTCCGACAAAATCGGTGGGCTCAACGCCGCGCGCTTCGGCAGCTGGACGCCCGCGTTCACGCCAGACAACGCCAAACAGGCACTGCTCGCGTTCAAGGGCGACGTCTACACCGGTCTCGACGCACAGTCCTTCAGCGAAACCGATTTCGATTACGCGCAAAAACACCTGCGCATGCTCTCCGGTCTCTACGGGCTGCTGCGCCCGCTCGACCTGATGCAACCCTATCGTCTGGAAATGGGCACCAAACTGGCCAACGCCCGTGGCAAAGACCTGTACGCCTTCTGGGGTACGCGCATCAGCGAATGGCTCAATGAAGCGCTGGCCGATCAAGGCGACGACGTGCTGCTCAACCTCGCCTCCAATGAGTACTTTTCGGCGGTGAAACGCACAGCCCTGAACGCGCGGATCATCAACACCGAGTTCAAGGACCAGAAGAACGGTCAGTACAAGATCATCAGCTTCTACGCGAAAAAAGCCCGGGGCCTGATGAGCCGTTTCGTGATCCAGGAAAAGATCAACGATCCGGCCCAGCTCAAACAGTTCGATGTGCAGGGTTATCGCTACAGCGTCGAACAGTCGAAACCCGACAATCTGGTGTTTTTGCGCGACCACGCCCCGGAATAATGCATGCCCAATGCACGACTCTTTCTATAAAGAGTCGTGCAGCTCGCACGATGTCAAAAAACCCTCGCACCTTTTCGCCATTTTAATGGCGCCAGAAAATCCTCCCTGTCTTTTCTAAGATTAGTTTCACTCGACACTGATCATTTTTTTCAGTAGTGGCACCTAACTTTTTTCAGCGTAGTGGCACAAAACTATCTAACGTGATTTTTCGCCTGTTATTAAAGGTCGAAAACGAAAGTGCTATCAAATTGAGACTAGTGCCATCTCTGACAATATTTCAAGAAATTTCAGATTTCGCGATGAGCGGACAGGAACTTCGTCCAAATGCATAGCTCATACCACCGGTAACGATTCTCGCCGAGTTTGTACGAGATAACTTACGCAGAGCAGATAGCCATGTAACCAAGTTGTCACAGCAACTTGCCTAGATGACTAACTAGTCTCAAAACAGACGATGGACAGGAGATACGCACCATCTATATCCCCTACAAAGGCCATGGCCGCGCCCTAATAAACGTGCTCGCCTGAGCACCCAACCGCTTGATTTACAGGACTTTCCTCCTGACATCAAGCGCGCAAGACGATTGCACAAGAGTCTTCTCCAAAGAGGATCGGCTGCATAACAGGGCAAGTCATAACAACAAGGCCTGGTTGCGCACATCTTGAGTGCACTTATTTAGACACTCGAAACTTAGTATGCCTGCACACGGCACTGTGGCGCCTGTGTGCCGCACTTTCGAGTGCACTAATAAACGCTGAACACCATTAACTCCGGCCTCTAAGGCCTGATATATACAGAGGTAATTGCGATGCGCATCAGCATATTTGGTTTGGGTTACGTTGGCGCAGTATGTGCCGGTTGCCTGTCTGCACGGGGCCATGACGTAGTTGGCGTCGATGTTGCCAAAGACAAGATCGACATGATCAACGCCGGCAAGTCGCCGATTGTTGAACCCGGCCTGGGCGAACTTCTGCAACAGGGTATCCAGACCGGTCGTCTGCGTGGCACGACCAACTTCGCCGAGGCGATTCGCGACACCGACCTGTCGATGATCTGCGTGGGTACGCCGAGCAAAAAGAACGGCGACCTCGAACTGAACTACATCGAAGCGGTATGCCGCGAGATCGGTTTTGTCCTGCGTGAAAAAACCACCCGCCACACCATCGTCGTGCGCAGCACCGTGCTGCCGGGCACCGTGGCCAACGTGGTGATCCCGATTCTCGAAGACTGCTCGGGCAAGAAGGCTGGCGTCGACTTCGGCGTTGCGGTCAACCCGGAATTCCTGCGTGAATCCACCGCCATTGCCGACTACGACCTGCCACCGATGACCGTCATCGGCGAGTTCGACAAGGCTTCGGGCGACGTTCTGCAATCGCTGTACGAAGAACTCGACGCACCGATCATCCGCAAGGACATCGCCGTTGCCGAGATGATCAAGTACACCTGCAACGTCTGGCACGCGACCAAAGTGACCTTCGCCAACGAGATCGGCAACATCGCCAAAGCGGTCGGCGTCGATGGCCGGGAGGTGATGGAAGTGGTCTGCCAGGACAAGACCCTCAACCTGTCCCAGTACTACATGCGCCCTGGCTTCGCCTTCGGCGGTTCGTGCCTGCCGAAAGACGTGCGTGCGCTGACCTACCGCGCCGGTTCGCTGGACGTCGAAGCGCCGCTGCTCAACTCGCTGATGCGCAGCAACGAATCGCAAGTACAGAACGCCTTCGACATCGTTGAAAGCCACGACAAACGTAAAGTCGCCCTGCTCGGCCTGAGCTTCAAGGCCGGCACCGATGACCTGCGCGAAAGCCCACTGGTAGAACTGGCCGAGATGCTGATCGGCAAGGGTTACGACCTGAGCATCTACGACAGCAACGTCGAGTACGCCCGTGTTCACGGCGCGAACAAAGACTACATCGAGTCGAAAATCCCGCACGTGTCGTCCCTGCTCAATTCGGACTTCGATTCGGTGATCGACAACTCCGACGTGATCATCCTCGGCAACCGCGACGAGAAATTCCGCTCGCTGGCTCAGGAAGCACCGCACGGCAAACAGGTCATCGACCTGGTGGGCTTCATGGCCAAAGCCACCGACGCTGGTAAGCGCACCGAGGGTATCTGCTGGTAAAGCAGACGTTGCGCGGCGCCGCACACCGCGACGCCACGCAACCACTGTGTGAACCCGTTGTAGGAGCTGTCGAGTGAAACGAGGCTGCGATCTTTCCGGGAACACTTGAGATCCGAGTGAACCCAGGAAAATCAAAAGATCGCAGCCTTCGGCAGCTCCTACAGGGGGCATCGATAAGCCTGCCTTAACCCCATCGGGCCCGGCCCGAGATAGAGACGGATGCAGATTATGCACAGGCTAAAGCACGGCCTACTTCAGGCCGCCGGTTGGCTGTTTTACCTAAGTTTGTTGATGGGCCTGGCCTTGATGCTGCCCACATCCACATTCGACTCCGAGTCGAAGGACTTCATTTTCCTGATTGGCGCCGTGGGTATCTGGCGCTACTCGATGGGTGCAACGCACTTTGTGCGCGGCATGATTTTTCTCTACATCGTTTACCCGCACCTGCGCCGCAAAGTGCGCAAGCTGGGTAAGGCGGCAGACCCGTCGCATGTGTTCCTGATGGTCACCAGTTTCCGTATCGACGCGCTCACCACCGCGCAGGTCTACAGCTCAGTGATCCGCGAAGCCATCGACTGCGAACTGCCGACCACCGTGGTCTGCTCGATCGTCGAAATGTCCGATGAACTGCTGGTCAAGGCATTGTGGGCACGGATGAATCCGCCAGACCGTGTGAAGCTCGACTTCGTGCGCATTCCCGGCACCGGCAAACGTGATGGCCTGGCCTATGGTTTCCGCGCGATTTCCCGCCACCTGCCGGACGACCGCGCCGTGGTCGCCGTGATCGATGGCGACACCGTGCTCGGCGAAGGCACCGTGCGCAAGACCGTGCCGTGGTTCCAGCTGTTCGGCAACGTCGGCGGCCTGACCACCAACGAGTTCTGCGAAGTGCGCGGCGGCTACATCATGAGCGAATGGCACAAGCTGCGTTTCGCCCAGCGCCACATCAACATGTGCTCGATGGCCCTGTCCAAACGCGTGCTGACCATGACCGGTCGTATGTCGGTGTTTCGCGCCACCGTGGTGACCAACCCGGAATTCATCGCCGACGTGGAAAGCGACTCGCTACAACACTGGCGTCTAGGCCGCTTCAAGTTTTTGACCGGCGACGACAAGTCGAGCTGGTTCAGCTTGATGCGCCTCGGTTACGACACCTTCTACGTGCCTGACGCGGCGATCAACACCGTTGAACACCCACCGGAAAAAAGCTTCATCAAGGCCAGCCGCAAACTGATGTTCCGCTGGTACGGCAACAACCTGCGCCAGAACTCGCGAGCACTGGGCCTGGGTGTGAAACGCCTCGGCGCCTTCACCTCGGTGGTGCTGTTCGATCAGCGCGTATCGATGTGGACCTCCTTGCTTGGCCTGACCGTGGCGATGATAGCCAGCTTCAAGTACGGCACCGCGTTCATCCTGGTTTACCTGCTGTGGATCGGCATCACCCGCCTGATCCTGACGTTGCTGTTGTCGTGTTCCGGTCACCGGATCGGCCCGGCTTACCCAGCGATTCTGTATTACAACCAGATCGTCGGTGCGCTGGTGAAGATTTACGTGTTCTTCCGCCTCGACCAACAATCCTGGACTCGCCAACCCACATCCCTGACCCGTGATCTCGCCAGCTTTCAACGTTGGTTCAACACCTGGTCGTCTCGGACCATGACCTTCTCCGCCGGCAGCATTTTTGTCGCCGTGCTGCTGATGATGGTCTGACCCGCCCCTATTGAATTAACAAGGAAATCGCCCCTATGAATACCGCCGTCAACGCCAACGTAGTGCATGAATCCGAAGCCCAGCGCCAACACGCCCGCGTGAAAATCCCGGCCAAACTGCGCTTCTTCGGTCCTGACCGGACGCCGGTCGAAGCGCGGGTCATCGACCTGTCTGCCGGTGGTCTGGCGTTCAACGCCGGGCAACTGCCGCTGACCATTGGCCAGGTGTACAAGGCGCGTTTGCAATTCGTCATCGACAACCTCGGCATCGCCATGGACGTTGAATTGCAGGTGCGTTCCTTCGACCGCCAGACCGGCCGCGCCGGCTGCCAGTTCCAGAATCTGGAACCGCAGGATATTTCCACCCTGCGCCACTTGATCACCTCGCACCTGGCCGGCGACATCGTCAGCATCGGCGAAGTGCTGGCGACCCTGCAGCGCGACAACTTCACCAAAGCGCGCAAGGTCAAGGACGGCGGCTCCGGCATGACTCCGTTCGGGCGCCTGAAAGCGGTGACGTTCAGCGCCGGTATCTTCGCGGTCGGTCTGGTCGCGGCGGGTTTCATTTTCAAATCGGTGTACGGCATGTACTTCGTCAGCCACGCACAGGCCGGTCTGGTCAGTGTGCCGGGGATGAACATCACCATGCCGCGTGACGGCACCGTGCAGAGCCTGGTCAAGTCCGACGGCGTTGCAGCCAAAGGCGCGCCACTGGCGACCTTCAGCACCAGCATGCTCGACGTGCTCAAGGGTCATCTGGAAGAAGATCAACTGTCCCCGGCCAAGGTTGAAGAACTGTTCGGCAAGCAAATGACCGGCACCTTGACCTCGCCATGCGATTGCACCGTGGCCCAGCAACTGGTGGCTGACGGTCAGTACGCGAGCAAAGGCGACGTGATCTTCCAACTGGTGCCGCGCAACACCCAGGCCACCGTCGATGCGCGCTTCTCCTATCGCCAGTTCGGCGACGTGCGTCCGGGCACCCCGGTGAGCTTCCAGATCGCCGGCGAAGACAAGACCCGCACCGGCAAGATCGTCAGCAGCACCAGCCTGAAAAGCGCCGACCTGTCCTCCGACATCCGCGTACAGATCCAGCCTGACGAGCCGCTCGACAGCAGCTTGGCCGGCCGCCCGGTGGAAGTGAACAGCGACCGTGGCCCGAACCTGAACTGGCTGATCGACAAAGCCATGGCTGCCGGTCTTTAAGTCGAGGACATGCCTGTGACTACTCCACCCATCCTGAAAACACCGCGATCCCTGTGGGAGCTGGCTTGCCAGCGATTGGATCAGCGCGGTATGTCTGATGTACCGAGTCGCCTGAATCGCTGGCAAGCCAGCTCCCACAGAGTTCATGTGGTGTGCTCGCTGGCGCTGGCGGTGAGTCTGGCCGGTTGTGCCGGCCTGCCCGATCAGCGTCTGGCCAACGAAGCGCTCAAACGTGGCGACACCGCCACCGCTGCGCAGAATTATCAGCAACTGGCCGATCTCGGTTACAGCGAAGCGCAAGTCGGCCTCGCCGATATCCAGGTCGACAGCCGCGACCCTGTGCAAATGAAACAGGCCGAAGCGACTTACCGCGCCGCCGCCAGTGTTTCGCCGCGTGCTCAGGCGCGTCTCGGCCGCTTGCTGGTGGCCAAGCCGGGTTCCACCGAAGCCGAGCATCACGAAGCCGAAAGCCTGCTGAAAAAAGCCGCCGCCAATGGCGAAGGCAACACGTTGATCCCGCTGGCGATGCTGTACCTGCAATACCCGCACAGCTTCCCCAACATCAACGCCCAGCAGCAGATCGATCAGTGGCGCAAATCCGGTTACCCGGAAGCGGGTCTGGCGCAGGTGCTGCTGTATCGCACTCAGGGCACTTACGACCAGCACTTGGATGACGTGGAAAAGATCTGCAAAGCCGCGCTCAACACCACCGACATCTGCTACGTCGAACTGGCCACGGTCTATCAGAAACGTGCCCAGCCAGAGCAGCAGGCCGAGCTGATCAAGCAGATGCAGGCCGGTTACAGCCGTGGCACGGTCACCGCGCAGCGTGTCGATTCCGTGGCCCGTGTATTGGCCGATTCGACCCTCGGCAAGACTGACGAGAAAACCGCGCAGTCGTTGCTCGAGCCGATCGCTCCGGGTTACCCGGCGTCGTGGGTGACCCTCGCACAACTGCTCTACGACTACCCGGAACTGGGCGACGTCGACCAGATGATGAAGTACCTCGACAACGGCCGCGCCGCCGACCAGCCACGCGCCGAGCTGTTGCTGGGCAAGCTCTACTACGAAGGCAAACTGGTCCCGGCCGACGCGAAAGTCGCCGAAGAACACTTCCAGAAAGCCGTCGGCCGCGAAGTCGCCGCCGACTACTACCTCGGCCAGATCTATCGTCGTGGTTACCTCGGCAAGGTCTACCCGCAGAAGGCGCTCGATCACTTGCTGACCGCTGCGCGCAACGGCCAGAACAGCGCCGACTTCGCCATCGCCCAGCTGTTTTCCCAAGGTAAGGGCACCAAGCCCGACCCGCTCAACGCCTACGTGTTCAGCCAATTGGCCAAAGCACAAAACACCCCGCAAGCCGATGAGCTGGCGACCACCCTCGCCGCGCAACTGCCGCCCGAGCGTCTGGCCGAAGCCCAACGTCTGCTGCAACAAGAGCAAGCCAGCCGTGGCGCTCTGAACCCGAACACGCTGCAACTGCACGCCCTGCAAGAAGAAGACGGCGAGGAAAAATTATGAAGTTGAATCCATTCGTGAAGGCCGGCATTGGCCTTTCGTTCGCGCTGATCTGGTCTTGCCCGACACTGGCCGCGATGACTGAAACCAAGAACTTCGGCCTGGAAGTGAAAGTCACCGGCCAGTCCGAAGACGACCGTGACCTCGGCACCGCCAAGGGCGGCGACGTCAACGGCGTCGGCCTCGACCTGCGTCCGTGGATCTACGGCGAAAGCGGCGCGTGGAGCGCCTACGCCATGGGCCAGGCCGTGACCTCGACCGACATCATCGAAACCGACACCCTGCAACAATCCGACGGTGAACAAGCCACCGACAACAGTGATCGCAAAACCAAGAAAAACTACCTGGCGATGCGCGAGTTCTGGGTCGGCTACAGCGGCCTCACCCCGTACCCGGGCGAGATGCTCAAGTTCGGTCGCCAGCGTCTGCGCAATGACGACGGCCAATGGCGCGACACCAACATCGAAGCGCTGAACTGGACCTTCGACACCACCCTGTTGCGCGCCAACGCCGGTGTGGCCGAACGCTTCAGCGAATACCGCACCGACTTGAAAGAACTGGCGCCGAAAGACAAGGATCGCCTGCACGCCTACGCCGATGCCGCCTATCAGTGGACTCCGGGCAACTGGGTCGGCATTCGCGGTCACCACACCCATGATGACGGCAAACTCGATTACGCCGAGCCGGGCGTAGCGCGCGATTCGTTGGATAAAACCGAGAACGGCGACGTCAGCTGGCTCGGCCTGACCGCTGACAGCGACGCCTACAACTGGCGCAACACCAACACCGTCAACTACTGGGGCAGCATCACCGGCATGAGCGGCGACCGCGATACGGTCAACGCCTTGAACGCCGATGGCTCGCGTCCGGCGCAAGCCAAGCGTAGCGATGACGTCAACGGTTGGGCCACCGACATCGGTGTGCGCCTGCGCCTCGATCCGCAATGGCAAGTCGGCGGTGCGTATGCCCGCGCCAGCGCCGATTACGAACAGAACGGTCTGGAGAGCAACCGCTCCAACTACACCGGTACGCGCTCGCGTGTGCACCGTTTCGGCGAAGCCTTCCGCGGCGAAATGAACAACATGCAGACCGCAACCCTGTTCGGTTCGTGGATGGTCAACGACGAGTACGACGCCAGCCTGATCTACCACAAGTTCTGGCGTGTCGACGGCAACAAGCCGGTGGGCAGCAACGGCATCAACGCTGTGGAAAACAACACCGACGACGCCACCGGCGCGATCCTCTCCAGCACCTCGCTGCCGCTTGAAGACGGCAACAAGGATCTGGGTCAGGAGATGGACCTGGTCGTCACCAAGTACTTCAAGCAAGGCCTGTTGCCGGCGGCGTTGAGCCAGTCGATCGACGAGCCATCGGCCCTGGTGCGTTTCCGTGGCGGTGTGTTCAAACCGGGCGATGCCTACGGCAAGCAGGTTGATTCGTACATGCACCGCGCGTTCATCGACGTGATCTGGCGCTTCTGATGCAAACCGCCAAGGGAGTGCCCGACATGATCAGCACCAGGACAGGCTCACTCAGCCTGCTGGCCGGCGCGATGCTGCTGGCCAGCGCCAGCACCTTCGCGACTGTGGAGCCGGTTAAACCGGTGACCACCGCGAAAGAGCTGCAACAAGCCAAGACCTACACGGTCAGCAGCGCGCCGACCGAAGCGCTGAACCTGGCCGCGCCGAAACTGCCGGACATTTCCGGCTACACCGCCGAAGCCGCTGCGGCGAAAATCGTCCGCAGCAAAGCAGGCAAAGTCAGCGTGCGCCGGATGATGCAGGAAGACGCGCTGAAGGACTTTATCGGCGGCGACAACAAGATGGCCGAATGGGTGGTGCGTCAGCACGGCATCCCCCAGGCGATCTTCGTCGATGACGGCTACATGAACCTCAAGGACCTGGCGCAGAAACTGCCCAAGCAGTACTTCAGCGAGACCTCGCCGGGCGTGTACCTGTCGAAGCTGCCGATCGTCGTCGGCCGTAACGGCATCCTCGAAATCGACGGTCAGACCCAGGAACTGCGCCTGTCGCAAGAGGCCGGTGCATTCATGGTCAACGACGGCCAACTGTTTGTGCGTGACACCAAAGTCACAGGCTGGCGCGAACAGGACAACGGCCCGGCGACCTTCCGTTCGCCGAAGGAATTCCGTCCGTTCCTGCTCGCCTGGGGTGGCACCGAGACCTACATCGTCAACAGCAAGATGGCCAGTTTCGGTTACGCCAACAGTAAGTCGTACGGCGTGAGTATTTCCCAGTACACGCCGAACATGGCCAAGGTGCTCAAGCGTCCTGAACCGACCGGCTGGATCGTCGGCTCCGAGTTCTCCGACATGTGGTACGGCTTCTACTGCTACGAGACCCGCGACTTTGTGGTCAAGGGCAACACCTACAAAGACAACATCGTCTACGGCATCGATCCACACGACCGTTCCCACGGCCTGATCATTGCCGAGAACACCGTGTACGGTACGAAGAAGAAGCACGGGATCATTATTTCCCGTGAGGTCAACGACAGCTTCATCTTCAACAACAAAAGCTACGACAACAAACTCTCGGGCCTGGTGATCGACCGTAACAGCGTCAACAACATCATTGCCTACAACGATATCTACAAGAACCACACCGACGGCATCACCCTCTACGAGTCTGCCGACAACCTGCTGTGGGGCAACAAGGTCATCAGCAACAAGCGTCACGGCATCCGTATTCGTAACAGCGTGAACATCCGCCTCTACGAAAACGTCGCCATGGCCAACGGTTTGACCGGTGTTTACGGCCACATCAAAGACCTCACCGACACCGACCGTGACATCAAGCTCGACCCGTTCGATGCGCAGGTGTCGCTGATCGTCGTCGGCGGTGAACTGGCGGCCAATGGCAGCGGCCCGCTGTCGATCGATTCGCCTTTGAGTGTCGAGCTGTATCGCGTGTCGATGCTGGCGCCGACCAAATCCAGCGGCATCAGCTTCAACGGCATCCTCGGCGAGCGCCAGGATGAAATTCTCGACCTGCTGGTGCGCCAGCAGAAAGCCGTGCTGATCGACCCTGTCGAACGCCAGACCGAAATGCAGGACTGAGGATAATTTTATGCACCCACACTTGATCAGATTACTCAGCCTGTCGGCCCTGACCGTGGGCATTCTCGCGGCCAGCAACGGTGCGCGCGCCGATGAAGGCGCCGCCGCCACGCCACCGAAGTTCAGCGCCGAACCGTGCTGCAACCTGTGCCCGGCCGCCCATGACGCGAAGAACTACACCACGCGTTATCAGCAGAACTTCACCACCCTGGTGCAGGCGCAAGGTGACTGGCTGTTCCGGACGCAGGAAGACCTGCGTACCGAGTTCAACACCACCCCGGCCGGCTACAAACGCCTGCAACAACTGCACGATGCGTTCAAAGCCAAGGGCGTCGAGCTGGTGATCGTTTACCAGCCGACCCGTGGCCTGGTGAACCGCAACAAGCTCAACCCGCAGGAAAAAGCCGCGTTCGATTACGAGAAAGCGCTGGGCAACTACAAGACCATGCTCGGCCGTTTCGCCAAGATGGGTTACGTGGTGCCAGACCTGTCGCCGCTGACCAACGAATCGCTGCCGGACACCCTGCCCGCCCACGATTTCTACTTCCGCGGCGACCAGCACTGGACCCCTTACGGCGCACAGCGCACGGCGAAAATCGTTGCCGAGAAGGTCAAGCAGATTCCGGCCTTCGCCGACATTCCCAAGCGTGAATTCGAAACCAAGCGCTCCGGGCGCATGGGCAAGACCGGTACCCTGCACAACATGGCCGGGCAACTGTGCGGCACCAGTTACGCGATCCAGTACATGGATCAATTCACCACCGAGCCTAAGGGCGAAGCAGGCGACGGCGATCTGTTCGGCGATTCCGGCAACCCGCAAATCACCCTCGTCGGTACTTCGCACAGCGGCAAGAACTACAACTTCGCCGGTTTCCTCGAAGAAGCCATCGGCGCCGACATTCTCAACGTCGCCTTCCCCGGCGGTGGTCTGGAAGGTTCGATGTTGCAGTACCTGGGCAGCGACGAATTCCAGAAGACCCCGCCGAAAATTCTCATCTGGGAATTCTCGCCGCTGTACCGCCTCGACCAGGAAACCATCTATCGCCAGATGATGTCTCTTCTCGACAACGGCTGCGAAGGCAAAGACGCGCAAATGTCCGCGAGCACCACGCTCAAGCCGGGCAGCAAACAAGAACTGCTGGTCAACAGCAAGAACCTGAACCTGCAGAACAGCAGCCATCAGGTCGACATCCGCTTCGCCGACCCTTCGGTGAAAACCCTGCAAGCCACCCTCTGGTACATGAACGGTCGCCACGAGGACATCAAGATCGAGAAACCGGAAACCTCCGACACCGACGGTCGTTTCGCCTTTGAGCTGCGCACGGACGAAGACTGGGCCTCGCAAAACCTGCTGGCGGTCGAAGTCCAAGGGCCAGAAGCCGGCGCTGCGCCACAGAAAGTCGAAGCGAAAATCTGCAAACGCAACGTATTCCCGGGCGCTGGGCAACAAACCGCTCAGGTCGGGCAATGAGGTCTGCTATGCGAAACTCGAAACTGAAAACTCTTTTAGCGCCGACGCTGCTCGGGCTGGCGATCTTCGCCGGCACCGCGCAGGCCGCCGCGCCACTGCGTCCACCCCAGGGCTATTTCGCGCCTGTGGATAAATTCAAGACCGGTGACAAAAGCGAAGGCTGCGATGCGATGCCGACGCCGTACACCGGGCCGCTGCAATTTCGCAGCAAATACGAAGGTTCGGACAAGGCCCGCGCGACGCTGAACGTGCAGTCGGAAAAAGCCTTTCGCGACACCACCAAAGACATCACCACGCTGGAACGCGGCACCGCCAAACGGGTGATGCAGTTCATGCGCGACGGTCGCCCGGAGCAGCTCGATTGCACGCTCAATTGGCTGACCGCGTGGGCCAAGGCCGATGCGTTGATGTCGAAGGACTTCAACCACACCGGCAAGTCGATGCGCAAATGGGCGCTGGGCAGCATGGCGTCTTCGTACATTCGCCTGAAGTTCTCCGACTCGCACCCACTGGCCCAGCATCAGCAGGAAGCGCAGTTGATCGAGGCGTGGTTCAGCAAAATGGCCGATCAGGTCGTCAGCGATTGGGACAACCTGCCGCTGGAAAAAACCAACAACCACTCGTACTGGGCCGCCTGGTCGGTGATGGCGACCTCGATCGCGACCAACCGCCGCGACCTGTTTGACTGGGCAGTGAAGGAATACAAGGTTGGCGTCAACCAAGTCGATGCCGACGGCTTCCTGCCGAACGAACTCAAGCGCCAGCAACGCGCCCTCGCCTATCACAACTACGCCCTGCCGCCGTTGGCGATGATCGCCAGTTTCGCCCAGGTCAACGGCGTTGATTTGCGTCAGGAGAACAACGGTGCGCTGAAACGTCTCGGTGATCGGGTGTTGTCGGGGGTGAAAGACCCGGACGAATTCGAGAAGAAGAACGGCAAAGAGCAGGACATGACCGATCTGAAAGAGGACATGAAATTCGCCTGGCTCGAACCGTTCTGCACGCTCTACACCTGTGCGCCTGATGTGATCGAGAAGAAGCACGGCATGCAGCCGTTCAAGACCTTCCGCCTCGGCGGCGACCTGACCAAGGTCTACGACCCATCGCATGAGAAGGGCAACAAAGGCTCATAAAGCAAAAGCCCCTCACCCTAACCCTCTCCCAAAGGGAGAGGGGACTGACCGAGGTGGTTGTACGAGTTACGCCGAAATGAAATACCGAGTTGATCTCAGGCGTTGAAAAACAACCGAGATCAGGCGGCACAGAAATACCGAGTCGATCTCAGGTGTTGAAAAACAACCGAGATCAGGCTGCACAGAAATACCGAGTCGATCTCCATTTTTGAAAACCATGGAGATCAGGCTCCCTCTCCCTCCGGGAGAGGGCGGGGGGTGAGGGCAAGTTTTCAAGGCCCGGCACAACCCTGACAGAAACACCGTTTTGCCCCTCCACTACCACGGGGGGTTTGGGGGGGCTTTGGCCCTTGACTGTTGGTTCAAACATGGAGAGATCGGGATGGTATTTTCATCCAACGTGTTCCTGTTTCTGTTCTTGCCGATCTTTCTCGGCTTGTACTACTTGAGCGGGCAACGCTATCGCAACCTGCTGCTGCTGATCGCCAGCTACGTGTTCTACGCCTGGTGGCGTGTGGACTTCCTCGCGCTGTTCGCGGCCGTCACGCTGTGGAACTACTGGATCGGCCTCAAAGTCGGTGCCGCCGGTGTGCGGACCAAACCGGCGCAGCGCTGGCTGTTGCTTGGCGTCGCGGTGGACCTGTGCATCCTCGGCTACTTCAAGTACGCCAACTTCGGCGTCGACAGCATCAACGCGATGATGACGTCGGTCGGTCTTGAGCCGTTCATCCTCACCCACGTGCTGTTGCCGATCGGTATCTCGTTCTACATCTTCGAGTCGATCAGCTACATCATCGACGTGTATCGCGGCGACACCCCGGCCACGCGCAACCTGATCGACTTCGCGGCCTTCGTGGCGATCTTCCCGCACCTGATTGCCGGCCCGGTGTTGCGTTTCCGCGACCTCGCCGACCAGTTCAACAACCGCACGCACACCCTCGACAAGTTCTCCGAGGGCTGCACGCGGTTCATGCAGGGTTTCATCAAAAAGGTCTTCATCGCTGACACCCTCGCGGTGGTCGCTGACCATTGCTTCGCCTTGCAAAACCCGACCACCGGCGATGCCTGGCTTGGCGCGCTGGCCTACACCGCGCAGCTGTATTTCGACTTCTCCGGCTACAGCGACATGGCGATTGGTCTGGGCCTGATGATGGGTTTCCGTTTCATGGAAAACTTCAAGCAGCCGTACATCAGCCAGTCGATCACCGAGTTCTGGCGTCGCTGGCACATCAGCCTGTCGACCTGGCTGCGTGACTATCTGTACATCACCCTCGGCGGTAACCGTAAAGGCACGCTGATGACGTATCGCAACCTGTTCCTGACCATGCTCCTCGGCGGTCTGTGGCACGGCGCGAACATCACCTACATCGTCTGGGGCGCCTGGCACGGCATGTGGCTGGCGATTGAAAAAGCGCTGGGCCTGAACACCTCTCCGCGCAGCCTCAACCCGATTCGCTGGGCGCTGACCTTCCTGCTCGTAGTCATGGGCTGGGTGATCTTCCGTGCCGAAAACCTGCACGTTGCCGGGCGCATGTACGGCGCGATGTTCAGCTTCGGCGACTGGTCGCTGTCGGAACTCAATCAGGCCAGCCTTACCGGTCTGCAAGTGGCGACTCTGGTTGTTGCGTACGTGACGCTGGCGTTCTTCGGTCTGCGCGATCTGTACACCAATCAGCCGCCAGCCAAGAGCAAACCTGAAGTCAACGTCGAGGCCAACGGCCCTGCCACCGCGACCCCGGGAATGATCAAAGCCGCTCCTGGCGAAAACCCGGCAAGCATCCACGAGCCTGGCTACACCGTCGGCGTCGAAGCCCAGGTGCAACCGGCCTACTGGAGCGCGGACTGGTCGCGCTACGTGATGCGCGGTCTGATCCTGCTGCTGTTCATCGCCTCGATTCTCAAACTCTCGGCGCAAAGCTTCTCGCCGTTCCTTTACTTCCAGTTCTGAGGGATCTGACATGACCCGCTCATTACGCATCTTCTACATCGCCCTGTTCCTGGTGACCCTGTTGGTCCTCGGTCTGTGGTCGGTTCGCAGCTTCTTCGGCTTCAGCACCAACGCCGATGCGACGGTGCTCAACGGCCGCTGGACCAAAGCCGTGGAAACCCACTATGACGAAGAGTTTCCGATCAAGCGTCTGGGCACCAATCTCTGGGCCGCGCTGGATTTCAAACTGTTCAACGAAGGTCGTCCGGGCGTGGTGCTCGGTCGCGACCAGTGGTTGTACAGCGATGAGGAATTCAACCCGATCGTCAACGAAGAGCTGAACCTGCAAGGCAACTACGCGCTGGTTGAAGGCGTGCGCCAGACCCTGAAAGCGAAAGGCGTGAAACTGGTGATGGCGATCGTGCCGGCCAAGGTTCGTCTGTACCCGGAGCATCTGGGTGAAGTGAAACCGGCGAGCATCCACGAAAACCTCTATCAGGATTTCCACCAACGTGTGGCGGCCGACAAGATCCTCGCCCCGGACCTGCTCAAGCCATTGCAACAGGCCAAGCAGAATGGTCAGCAAGTGTTCCTGCGTACCGATACGCACTGGACGCCGGAAGGCGCCGAGATTGCCGCGAACACCCTGGCGAAAACCATCGCCGACAAGTTCCCGCTGAGCGGCGAGCCGCAACGCTTCGTTACCACGCCAGCGGAGAAGGTCACGCACAAGGGCGATCTGCGTCTGTTCCTGCCGCTCGATCCGCTGTTCGAAAACCTGATGCCGGCGCAAGAGCCACTGCAAAAGCGCAACACCGTCGCGGCTGGCGATCAGCCTGCCGGTGACGACGCGCTGTTCGCCAGCAATGAAGTGCCGGTGGCACTGGTCGGCACCAGCTACAGCGCCAACCCCAACTGGAACTTCGTCGGTGCGCTGAAACAAGCGCTGCACAGCGACGTGGTGAGCTACGCCGAAGACGGCCACGGCCCGATCCTGCCGATGCTCAGCTACCTGAAAAGCGATGACTTCAAGAACAGCCCGCCACAGGTGCTGATCTGGGAGTTTCCTGAACGTTATCTGCCTGTGAACAACGAAATCGGCGACGCCGACCCGCAGTGGGTCGCAGAGCTTAAACAAGCCGGCGCGCGCCAACAAAACGTAGCAATCAACACTAAATCCGAGACGCCCGATCGGGCGCAAAACTGAAAGAGAGGTACACCATGACTTTCACTACTACTCCTCGTCGTCTCGCTAAAAGCTTCGCACTGGTTGCTGGCCTCAGCGTGCTTTCCGTCCCTGCCTTCGCCGGTGGCGACGCCGCGCTGTACGGCCCGACCGCACCGAAAGGCTCGACCTTTGTGCGTGTCTATAACGCCAGCAATGCTGAAGTCAGCGCGACTGTCGGCAGCACCAACCTGAGCGACGTTGCGCCACTGGCCAGCAGTGACTTCAGCTTCATGCCGGGCGGTGATTACAGCGCCAAAGTTGGCAGCCAGACCCTGCCGGTGAAACTGGCTGGTGACCACTACTACACCCTGGTCAACAACGCTTCCGGCGCGCCGCAATTGATCGAAGAACCACCGTTCAAGAACAAGCAGAAATCCCTGGTGCGTGTGCAGAACCTCAGCGACAAACCGCTGACCCTGAAGACCGCCGACGGTAAGACCGACGTGGTGCCGAACGTGGCCGCCAAGGGCCGTGGCGAACGTGAAATCAACCCGGTGAAAGTCAGCCTGGCGCTGTACGAAGGCGACAAGAAAGTCGGCGACGTTAAACCGGTCGCCCTGGAGCGCGGAGAAGCTGCGGTGCTGTACGTCACCGGCAGCGGCAGCAGCCTGTCGCCAGTCTGGGTGAAACGCCCGGTATCGACTCGCTAATTATTTTTCCGATGAGACGCTGACCCCTGTAGGAGCTGCGGCACGCTGCGATCTTTTGACTTTGTTTTTGAAGATCAAGATCACCAGATCGCAGCCTTCGGCAGCTCCTACAGGGGAATGCGGCGGCCTCTCGGTACGAGACAAAAACAAGAGTGAAACGACACAGCGTTCGTGCCTCTAACCAATCGATTTTATGGAGTAAACAATATGATTCCGGTGATCTTGTCAGGTGGTAGCGGTTCGCGTCTCTGGCCGCTTTCGCGTAAGCAGTTCCCTAAGCAATTCCTCGCCCTGACCGGCGAACACACCCTGTTCCAGCAGACCCTCGAGCGCCTGGTGTTCGAAGGCATGGACACCCCGATCGTGGTCTGCAACAAGGATCACCGCTTCATCGTCAACGAGCAGTTGGCCAATCGCAATCTGGAATGCCAACGCATCCTGATGGAACCGTTCGGCCGCAACACCTCGCCGGCCGTGGCGCTGACCGCGATGATGCTGGTCAATGAAGGCCGTGACGAACTGATGCTGGTACTGCCGGCCGACCACGTACTGGAAGACCAGAAAGCCCTGCAACGTGCTCTGGCCCTGGCTACCGTTGCCGCCGAAAACGGCGAAATGGTCCTGTTCGGCGTGCCGGCGACCAAACCGGAAACCGGTTACGGCTACATCAAATCCACCGGCGATTCGCTGCTGCCCGAAGGCGTCAGCCGCGTTTCGCACTTCGTCGAAAAACCTGACGTCAAACGTGCCACTGAGTACGTCGAGTCCGGCGGTTACTACTGGAACAGCGGCATGTTCCTGTTCCGCGCCAGCCGCTTCCTCGAAGAACTGAAAAAGCACGACCCGGACATCTACGACACCTGTCTGCTGACCCTTGAGCGCAGCCATCAGGACGCCGACACCATCACCTTCGACGAAGCCACCTTCGCCTGCTGCCCGGACAATTCCATCGACTACTCCGTCATGGAAAAAACCCAGCGCGCCTGCGTCGTGCCACTGACCGCTGGCTGGAGCGATGTCGGTTGCTGGTCGTCGCTGTGGGAAGTCAACGAGAAGGACGCCAACGGCAACGTCACCAAAGGCGATGTAGTGATTCAGGACAGCAAGAACTGCATGATCCACGGCAACGGCAAACTGGTGTCGGTGATCGGTCTGGAAAACATCGTCGTGGTCGAAACCAAAGACGCCATGATGATCGCCCACAAAGACAAGGTTCAGGGCGTCAAGCAGATGGTCAACACGCTCAACGAGCAAGGCCGCAGCGAAACCCAGAACCACTGCGAGGTTTACCGTCCGTGGGGCTCGTACGACTCGGTGGACATGGGCGGGCGCTTCCAGGTCAAGCACATCTCGGTGAAACCGGGCGCGTGCCTGTCGCTGCAGATGCACCACCACCGCGCCGAACACTGGATCGTGGTCAGCGGCACCGCCGAAGTGACCTGCGATGAAAACGTGTTCCTGCTCTGCGAAAACCAGTCGACCTACATCCCGATCGCCTCGGTGCACCGCCTGCGCAACCCGGGCAAGATCCCGCTGGAAATCATCGAAGTGCAATCGGGCAGCTACCTGGGTGAAGACGATATCGAACGCTTCGAAGATATCTACGGCCGCTCCACCCCGATCGAACGCGGCGTGTCGGTGAAAACCATCGCGCAATAACTGATCGATAAAACAAGAAGCCCCCGTCCAGCCCGCTGCGTCCCCTATCCGCAGCGGGTTGGGCGGGGGCTTTTTTGTCCTGATTCTGTGTCGCCTGAAATGGCCTCTTCGCGAGCAGGCTCGCTCCCACACTTGAAATGCATTCCCCTGTGGGAGCGAGCCTGCTCGCGAAGAGGCCCGGTCAGACACCGCAAGTCCCGATGCCCATCGCCAACCTCACCTACGCTTAGGTAGGATGACCCTCTCTCTCCTCGAGGTTGTGCGACATGTTCATCGGCATTCTGCTGGTCATCACCTGGTTGATCCTGCTGTTGCGCTACCCGGCCAAAGCTTTGCCGGTTTCGGTGGCGGCGGCGATTGGCCTGGGTTTTGTGGCCATGTGGGTGGTGTGGCTGGACAACCGCGAGGTCAAGCAACTGGCGCGTCTTGAGATGCGTATCGCTTACGCCCCGGAACAATGCCCGGCCGATCGTCCGCTGCAACTGAAAATGAAAAACGGCAACGACGTGCCCCTGACCGAACTGCGCTGGCGCATCGCTGCCTACGCGCCGGGCGACACGGTCAATCTGGCCGACAACCAATACACCGCCCCGCGCTATCGTGGCCCCGGCGAATTGCAGGCCGGCGGCGAATGGGAAGACTGCCTGCCGATGCCGCCGCTACGCTCCGGTTATCGCCCGCAAACCCTGGAGTTTCGCGCCGAGCGATTGCAAGGTAGTTTCTCCGACTGATCCCCTCCCACGATTTTTTGCACAAGGAAAGCGCCATGCCCGTTGCGTTGATTACCGGTTGTTCCAGCGGCATCGGCCGCGCCCTCGCCGATGCGTTCAAAGCTGCTGGCTACGAGGTCTGGGCCAGTGCGCGCAAGGCTGAAGACGTGGCGTTGCTGGCGTCGGCCGGGTTCACCGCCGTGCAACTCGACGTCAATGACAATGTGGCGCTGGAGCAGCTTGGCGAGCGGATCAACCAGCAACACGGCGGCCTCGATGTGCTGATCAACAATGCAGGCTATGGCGCCATGGGGCCTCTGCTCGACGGCGGCGTGCCGGCGATGCAACGCCAGTTCGAGACCAACGTGTTTTCGATTGTCGGGGTCACGCGCGCGCTGTTCCCGGTGCTGCGCCGGGCCAAGGGTCTGGTGGTGAATATCGGCAGTGTTTCAGGGGTTCTGGTCACGCCGTTCGCCGGTGCCTATTGCGCATCGAAAGCGGCGGTGCATGCGTTGAGCGATGCACTGCGCATGGAGCTCGCACCGTTCGGCATTCGCGTTATGGAAGTTCAACCGGGGGCGATCCAGTCGAGTTTTGCCAAGAACGCCGGGCATGAAGCTGAGCAGTTGATCAATGAACAATCGCCGTGGTTTCCACTGCGTGAGGGCATTCGCGCGCGGGCCAAGGCGTCGCAGGACAAGCCGACCCCGGCCAGTGAGTTTGCCGCTGAACTGTTGAAGGCTGTGCAGCAGAGCAAACCGCCACGGCGGGTTCGTATTGGTAATGGCAGCCGGGCGTTGCCGTTGTTGGCGGCGTTGCTGCCTAAAGGGTTGCTGGAGTGGACATTGATGAAGCGGTTCGGGTTGCGCGCAAAGCTCTGAGACCGGGTTGACGCTTTCGCGAGCAGGCTCGCACACATTGGATATCTGTCATGCCGAAGGTCCCCTGTGGGAGCGAGCCTGCTCGCGAAGAGGCCAGATCAGCCAACACTCATCCCCAGCCCTTCATGAAATCAATGAACGCCCGCACTTTCAGCGGCAAATGCCGGGTGTCAGGGTACAGCGCATACACCCCCTGCTGCGCAAACCGGTAATCCACCAGCAAACGCTGCAACCGCCCGGCATCGAGATCGTCCTGAATCAACCATTGCGGCAGTATCGCCACACCTTGCCCGGTCAATGCAAAGGCCCGCAGCGTTGCCGAGTTATCCGCAACAATCGCGGTGTTCCCCGGTTTAGGCTGATAGAAATGCTCCACACCGGCCGGATCGCTCACGGTCATTTCCGGCACCCGCCCATGCCCTAACGTCGGCATCGACTCCAGCGTTGCCAGCGTGGCCACCGGCGCAAAGCGTTCGACCAACCCCGGCGCCGCCACTGCAAACACTTCGAACGTCGATAACTGCACTGCACGCAGATTGGAGTCGTGCATGCGCCCCAGACGAATCGCCAGGTCAAACCGCTCGGAAATCAAATCGGCATGGGTCGATGATGTGGACAAATGAATATTCAGTTGCGGTTGCTGCTGGCGAAACACTTCCAGCGCCGGCACCACCTGGACCAGAGCAAATTCGACAGTCGTGGTGATGCGCAAGGTGCCCTTGAGCTGTGCGTGCTCCGAACGCGCCTCTTCGATCGCCAGCCGCGCCTCATCCAGCGTGCGCAAACAGCGTCGATAAAAGCGCTCACCGGCATCGGTCAGCGCCAGTTGCCGCGTATTGCGGGTGAGCAAGGTCACGCCCAGCTCCTCCTCCAGGCGCTTGAGATTGAAACTGACCACGGCACGCGTTTGCCCCAATGTGTCAGCAGCAGCCGTGAGTGATCCCGCCTCGACCACCGCTTTGAAGGTGTCAAACCGATCCAGACTGACCATATCAAAGGCACTCGTTGTCAAAATAATTTTGACAAACTAGCAGCCAAACCAGCGTTTTCCTATGACCAGAAGCGCCCTACCCTGCACGTCTCATCACAGGGAAGCTGCCATGGCTTATCGTTCGAAAGTCGCGCTGGTGTATTTGTTGGGCTTCGCGCTCGACCTGCTGAACATGTTCGTCGCCAGCATCGCCTACCCCGACATCGCGCAACAATTGCACGCCTCGGTCACGCAACTGGCGTGGATCAGCAACGCCTACATGCTTGGCCTCACGCTGATCATTCCGCTGAGCGTGTGGCTGGCGACCCGGATCGGCGAGCGGCGCTTGATCCTCGCCTCGCTGCTGCTGTTCGGTGTGGGCTCGGCACTGGTGGCGCAGGCGGGATCGATTGAAAGCCTGATTGCCTGGCGACTGCTGCAAGGCCTCGGTGGCGGACTGCTGCTGCCGGTGGGCCAGGCCTTGGCGTATCGACAGTTCCCGGCGACGCAACGCGCGCACTTCACCGGAGTGGTGTTGCTGGTGGCGCTGCTGGTGCCGGCACTGTCGCCGGCGGCCGGTGGACTGATCGTTCAAGCGCTGTCGTGGCGCTGGATTTTTTACCTGAATCTGCCGGTGACACTGCTCGCACTTGGGCTTGGCCTGCTCTGGTTGAAAGCCGATCAACCGTTGACTGAACGCCCGACGCTGGACGCGCGCGGCCTGCTGCTGGCAGCCTCGGCGCTAAGTTTACTGTTGATCGCCATCAGTCTGTTGAGCGACGCCGACACCCGTAACCTCGGCATCGCTGCCCTGCTGCTGAGCCTTCTGACCCTGTGCATTTACCTGCGCGATGGCTGGCACAAACCCGGCGCGATCCTCGACCTGCAACTGATCAAGAACCCGTCTCTGCGCGTGGCGATGCTGATCTACCTGTGCGTGCCGGGGGTGTTCACCGGCACCCACATGATAGCCGTGCTGTACCTGCACAACCTCGGTGTCGGCGCGGCACAAACCGGCGCGCTGATGCTGCCGTGGGCGGTCGGTTCGGGCGTGGCGATCATGCTTGGCAAGCGCAGCTTCAACCGCCTCGGCCCCAAGCCATTGCTCAGCGCCGGCATGCTCCTACAATGCCTGGGCATCGTTTTGCTGATACGCAGCGAACAACCCGCCAGCACGCCGCTGATCATCGCCTATGCCCTGATGGGGCTGGGCGGTAGCCTGTGCAGCGTCACCGCGCAGACCTTGGCCTTTGTTGGCATCGCGCCAGAAAAAATGGGCCACTCCAGTGCCCTGTGGAACATCAATCGTCAACTCGGTTTCTGCCTCGCGGCGGCGCTGCTCGGTTCACTGCTGGGCGCTTTGGGCGGTGTTGGTTTCCAAGCCTGTTTTATCGCTGCCGCCCTGCTCACGCTGTTGCCGATGGTCGCCGTCCTGCGTTTCGACTCGACCCACGTGCTCGCGCTATTGAACCCGACTGCCCTTGAGGAAAAAACTGCATGAACGACGCCACACCCTACCTGGACGAAGTGATCCAGGCGCACGAAGCCATCGAACGATGGTTTGCCGTAGAAGAAGATGACGCCGCGCTGCAGCGCTTGCTGGCGCGTTTTTCGCCACGCTTTTCCATGGTGACGCCGTTGGGCAGAGCGCTGGATATCGATGCCTTGCGCCTGCTGTTCCGAGCCGCAGGCGGACAGAAGAAAGGTTTCAGAATCCAGCTCAGTGAGTTACGTGTGATTGCCCTGCATCAGCGCGGCGCGACCGTGAGTTACCGCGAACAGCAAAGCGATGCGAGCGGTGTGCACACGGATCGGCGTTCGACCGTGGTGTTTGAAAAACTCGAAACCGGGCGGGTGTTGTGGCTACATTTGCAGGAGACGTTTTGCGCTGAGTGATTGCTCGGTGTTGGTCTGAAATACCGAGTCGCCCCCATTCGCGAGCAGGCTCGCTCCCACATTTGAAATGCATGACCTCTGTGGGAGCGAGCCTGCTCGCGAAAGGAGCCACACGGTCTGTCAGTTAACCACCGTGCTCTGATTCACCACCACCGTGCAGGTAATCCCCGCCGCCAGCAGCACACCTTCCGGCACTTCATCAATATGAATCCGCACCGGCACCCGCTGCGCCAGTCGTACCCAGTTGAACGTCGGGTTCACATCGGCGATCAGCTCGCGGCTTTCCGGGTTGTCGCGGTCATAAATGCCGCGCGAGATGCTCTCCACGTGGCCCTTGAGCACTTCGCCGCTCATTAACTGCATGTCGGCCTCGTCACCGACTTTGACGTGGGGCAGTTTGGTTTCTTCGAAGAAGCCGTAAACCCAGAACGAGTTCATGTCGACCACGGCCATTTTCGCCTCGCCGATGCGCGCGTAGTCGCCGCGATGCACATTGAGGTTAGTCACATAACCGTCGACCGCCGCGCGTACTTCGGTGCGTTTGAGGTTGAGTTCGGCGGCTTCCAGTTGTGCTTGGGCGTGTTGGTAATCGGCCAGCGCGGCGTCGGCGATGTTGCTGGCGTCATCGCGGTTTTCCTTGGAGATCACCAGGTTGTCCAGATCGGCGCGGCGATGGGCGTTGACCTTGCGCATCTCCCACGTCGACTTGCGCGAGGCGACCAGCGACTGCGCCTGTTTGACCGCGATGCGGTAGTGCTCGGGGTCGATCTGCATGAGCAAATCACCCTTCTTCACTAACTGGTTGTCGCGCACCGGCACATCGATCACTTCACCGGTGACGTCGGCGGCGACGTTGATGATGTCGGCGCGGACTCGGCCATCTCGAGTCCACGGCGTGTTCATGTAGTGCTCCCACAACGTGCGGCCGATCCACAACGCCAGGGCCAGCACCAGCAGGGTCGCGAGCAGGCTGAAAAACTTTTTCATCAGATCGTTCTCAACGGTAGACAGTCAGCGCCATGGCGCCGAACAGACAGGTAAACAGACTCAGGCGCAACAGCGCCGGGTGCCAGAAGAAGCGGTACAGATCGAACCCGGACAAGAAGCGGTCCACCGCCCAGGCCAGCGCCGCAGCGATGAAAAACATCAGGGTCATGGTCGGCATGTACACGCCGTGGAAGGCGATTTCACGAGGCATGGGCAAGTCCTTCGGGCTTGGCGATGGCGTAGGCAGCGAGCGGTGATTGCGGGTCGAGCAACGAAGTGCGGATGAAGTGCAGATAGCTCTTCACCCGACGCAATGCCGAGGTATCGAAGTGCGGCGCGAACGGCTCATCAGTGGCCGCTACGCGACTGATCGCATGGTCGACCGCGACCAGTGCGCGTTCGAGATTGCTGGCGTTCGGTTGCAGGAACAGTCGCACCAGCGCGCGGCCCATCACGCGGATTGCCTGGCGCCACGGCTGCGATTCGGCATAGGCCGGGTGCACCGGCAGGATCGCCTGTTCCTTGCGCAACTCGATGATCGCGTGGCCGACTTCCAGGACCACGAACATCCAGCGCAGCAGGTTCTTCTGCACCTTCGGTTGACCGGCCGCGAGACCGTAGGCCTGGTGCAGCAAATCGCGGGTACGGCTCTCGAAACTCGAGGCCAGGCCTTTGAGTTTGCCGCTGATCGCATAGACCACTTGGCCACGCAGATCCTGCTCCAGGCGCTTCCACAACCAGCGGCTGTTCGGCGGCAGAATAATCGCCCCGGCAGCGGCACAGACCAGCATGCCCATGACCATGGCGATGTAGTCGTTGATGAAGGTGTACGGGTTGTAAATGGTCAGGTTGTCCGGCACCGAACCGGTGCTGAAGAAGATCAGCAAACCGAGGCCGACCCCGGCGTATTGCGGGCGCGAGGTGAGGAACGAGCCGAGCACGATCACCGGCGCGAGCATCACGCACAGCAGCGGGAAACCATCGATCCACGGGAAGATGAAAAACATCTCGACAAAGCCGATCAGCGCACCGAGAAACGTGCCGCACGCCATCTGGAAAGCCATGCGTTTCGGGTTCGGTGTAGCGGCGGACAGGCCCACGGTGGCGGCGGCGATCAGGGTCATCGTCGCACCGCTTGGCCACGCAGTGGCAACCCAATAACTGCCGAGCACCACCAGAATGAACGAGGCGCGAATGCCCGACGCGGCGGCGGCCCACCAGTTGGTTTGCGGGGTGAATGGCTCGTCCCAGCGCTCACGTTCGTGGCGGTGATCGGCCAATGACGCGTGGGTCTGTGCATAACTGTGCAGGTCGTCGACGAAGCGATAAAGCAGTTCGTAGGCGGTGTGGAAATCCAGTTGCTCGGCTTCGCTTGGATCGGTTTCCTGGAAGATTGCTCGCAAGCTTCGAACCCGTGCCGGCAGCCCCTCCTTGTAGGTCGCCAGCGCTGTCGCCAAACGGGCGGCGTCGGGGCTGGTCAGAGCACGACCGCTGAAGCCGTCGAGCACTTCGGCGAGATCCTGCAGACCCGGTCTGATCGCGGCAACCACATGTTCTTCGCCGTTGCCGCGCAAGCGTTCAAGCAACTGATGCAGCGCGTTGAAGCGCGTGGTGATGCCCATGAACTCGCTGTTCAAACGACTCAATCGGCCGTTGCGCCGACGCATGTGCGGGTCTTCGAACACGGTCACGCTGCGCAAGCCTTCAAGGCCCACGGCTTCAGCGATGAAGCGTACGTTACTGGCCTCGAAAGACTCGGCTTTGCTGCGCCCGCGCAGGCCATCGGTGACGAACAGCGCGAACACGCCGAAGCGCTGATACAAGGCGTTGCGCATGGCGGCGCTGGCGGTTTGCGGCAGGATCGCGGCGCTGATCAGGGTCGAGCAAAGAATCCCCAGCGAGATCTCCAGCACTCGCCAAACCGCTGCCATGAACGCGCCGTCCGGGTGCGCCAACGCGGGTAATCCGACCATCGCCGCGGTGTAGCCGGCGAGGACAAAACCATAGGCGCGGAAGTTGCGGCAACGTGCGGCACCGGCCGAGCAGATGCCGACCCAGATCGCCAGCGAACCGAGGAACAGCTCGGTGTTTTGCGCGAACAACGCGATCAACGTGACCATCATCGCCGACCCGGCCAACGTGCCGAGGAAGCGATAGAAACTCTTGGCAAACACCTGGCCGCTCTGCGGCTGCATGACGATGAACACGGTGATCATCGCCGTGCGCGGTTGCGGCAATTCCAGGCGCATGGCCAGCCACAGGGTGAGGAATGCGGCGATCAACACCTTGAAGATGTAGACCCAGGTCACGCCATCGCTGCGCACCCAGTCGAAGAAACCACGGCGCCATTCCAGGGAGTAGAGCCAGCGCAGAGGTGCGGGCAAGGGGGTCATTTAATTGTGCTCAAGAATTCAGGCAAGACGCGATACCTGTAGGAGTGAGCCTGCTCGCGATGGCGATTTTACATCCAACATTTCTGTTGACTGATACACCGCTATCGCGAGCAGGCTCACTCCTACAATTTGATGTGTGTTCAATGCAGGAGAATCGGGTTTTTCGGCGCTTGGGTTTTCTCGGCGGTCGGCACATCGTTGCCTGCCCCCAGCCCACCACCCAGCGCCGTCACCAGTTCGGCATACGCACTCAACCGCGCCGCCTGCACCTGCTGCTGCACCTGCTGCTGCTTGAACAGCAACGTCTGCGCATTGAGCACGTTGAGGTAATCGGTGAGGCCGCGCTGATAAGCGATCATCGCGATGTCGTAGGTCTTCTGCGCCGTGGCCACCGACTCGGCGGCGAAGCCTTGCTGCTTGTCCATCGACTCGCGGCGGATCAACTGATCGGAGATGTTCTTCAGCGCATTCACCAGCGTCTGGTTGTAATGCGCCACGGCGATGTCGTAACCGGCGGAGGCCTCACCCAATTCGGCGCGCAGTCGGCCACCGTCGAAGATCGGTAGCGAGATCGCCGGACCAACGTTGTAGTTGAGTTTCTTGCCGGTCAAAAACTCCAGCGCGCCCCCGCCGGTAGCCATGTAGCCGAGGCTGCCGACCAGATCGACGTTGGGGTAAAACCCGGCATGCGCCACATCGATACCGCGCGCCTGCGCCGCCACTTGCCAGCGACTGGCGACCACATCGGGCCGCTGGCCGAGCAGTTCGGCGGGCAATGCCGACGGCAGTTTCAGCGCAGCACCGAGGGACAATGTCGGGCGCTGCAACTGCGCGCCCGCCCCCGGACCTTTGCCGGCGAGCGCAGAGATCTGGTTGCGACTCAGGGCGATTTCTTCATCCAGCGCATCGAGCTGACGATGGGTTTCCGGCAGTGGCGTTTCGGCTTGGCTGACTTCGAAATGCGTGCCGATTCCGCCGTTCAGACGTTTCTGCGCCAGATCGAGAATCTGTTGCTGCTGCTTGAGCGTCGCGGCGACGATGTCGCGCTGCGCGTAATGCAGCGACAGTTCGATGTAGGCGCGGATGATGTTGTTCTGCAATTCCAGCTGCGCCAGCCGCGCCTCGGCCGCGCTCATGTGCGCCAGATCCACCGCGCGTTCACTGGCATTGCTTTCGCGACCCCAGAGGTCGAGCGCATAGCTGAAACCCAATGCGGCGTTGTTGTCCCAGGTGGTGGTGTTGGCCAGATCGCCGGGGCCGTAGAACTGATCGGTCGGCCAGTTGTGGCGTTTGAGGGTCGACTCGCCATTGATCTGCAATGACTCGGCGGATTCGGCGACACCGGCCATGGCTTTGGCTTGACGTACTCGCGCAGCGGCCATGGCCATGGTCGGGCTGCCCTGCACGGCGAGGTCGATCCAGCGATTGAGTTGCGGGTCGCCGTAGGCTTGCCACCATTGCGCGGTAGGCCAGTTGGCGTCACGGGCGGCGTGGGCGATGGCATCGTCGGTGGCCAGTGTATTGGCCTCCATTGCCGTGCCCTGTGGGGCAATTCCGTCCGTTGAGATGCAGCCGCCAAGACCCAGGGTAAAAGCCAGAACACTGAGCGGCAAAAGCGCTCTGTTGATGCGACGCGGCACAGCTGCGAATTCCTGAGAGAGGGGTAGATCGAGAACCCGTGTTGGAGCTGCCGCAGGCTGCGATCTTTTGATCTTGATTCCCTTAAAACAAAATCAAAAGATCGCAGCCTTCGGCAGCTTCTACAGGGATCGGCGCAATTCTATGGAAGGCCCCGTACGGCGATAAGCTGGGATTTCTGTGAATCTTTGTTACGGTTAACGAGATAATCCTTAAGTCTGGGGTCTCAGCCCCCGAAACTTCGTGTCACAATTTGCCATCTCCCTTGAGAGCACCCCATGGACACTTTGCAAAACATGCGCGCCTTCAGTTGTGTCGCCGAAGCCGGCAGCTTCACTGCCGCCGCCGTGCAACTCGACACCACCACCGCCAACGTCTCGCGCGCGGTCTCCAACCTGGAAGCCCACCTGCAAACCCGTTTGCTCAATCGCACCACGCGGCGCATTGCCCTCACCGAAGCGGGCAAGCGCTACCTGCTGCGCTGCGAGCAGATCCTTGCCTACGTCGAAGAGGCCGAAGCCGAAGCCAGCGACG
Source organism: Pseudomonas sp. B21-041 (assembly GCF_024748675.1). Classification (NCBI taxonomy): domain Bacteria; kingdom Pseudomonadati; phylum Pseudomonadota; class Gammaproteobacteria; order Pseudomonadales; family Pseudomonadaceae; genus Pseudomonas; species Pseudomonas sp. B21-041. The sequence goes on along the minus strand of NZ_CP087175.1, from coordinate 1,117,669 downwards.
CCCACGCACGCCCGGCCGGGCAATTGAAAGTGCACACCATGACCGGCATCGGTCAGCACTTCGTCATCGACGCCATTGCCCGCTACCGCAAAACCCACCCGGACGTGACCTTCGACCTGACCCTGGCCAACCGCGTGCCGGACCTGCTCGACGAGGGCTACGACGTGTCCATCGTGCTCGCCAGCGAGTTGCCGGACTCAGGTTTTGTGTCGCAACGCCTGGGCATCACCTACAGCATCGTCTGCGCCTCCCCGGCCTACGTGAAAGCCAACGGCGCCGCGCAAAAGCCCAGCGACCTGCTCAACCACGCCTGCCTGCGCCTGGTCAGCCCGGTGATCCCCCTGGAAAAATGGGCCTTCGACGGCCCGGAAGGCCAGGAAATGGTCACCATCAACAGCTCGCCGTTTCTGGTGAACTCCGCCGACGCCATGAAAACCGCGATCACCAGTGGCATGGGCGTGGGCGTGTTGCCGGTGTATGCGGCGATCGAAGGTTTGCGTAACGGCACACTGGTGCGGGTCATGCCGAACTACCGCTCGCAAGAGCTGAACCTGTATGCGATCTACCCCTCGCGGCAATATCTGGATGCGAAGATCAAGACGTGGGTTGAGTATCTGCGCGGGTCGTTGCCGGAAATTCTCGCGGCGCATCAAGCCGAATTGGCCGCCTACGAACTCAGCGGCAGCCTCGCCGGCGCGCGCGTCGCCAACTGATTTTTAAACACAATGCGTCTTCTGTAGGAGCTGCCGCAGGCTGCGATCTTTTGATCTTGATGTTTAAAAATCAACAGATCGCAGCCTACGGCAGAGCCTACAGAAACGACGATTTCGCGGATGTTTCCGACAGGTTTTGCAGGTTGTCCGTCGGAAGTGCGGTGGCTAGGATTTGGGTGTCGCTGACGCATCAGCGACCGGGTCTGGAAAACCCGATTTCAACTACCAAAGCTCATGGCATACTGCGGCGCTTTTTAGCTCGCAATGTTATGGCGGCTGTGCGCGGGAGGCCCTAGGGCCTGCCGGTTTTGGTGAGTTGACCGGTTTTTCCAGTCCGCGCACAGCTGCCACCCTTTCGCCTGGAAAACGAAAAGTGGCAGCTTCAACTCAACTTGCCACGAGTATGTTTCCTATGTTCAAACCAACGCCTAATCCACCTGAAACCGACGACACCACCCCCTACGAATTCCCCGGTTCGAAGAAATTCCACGAAGCCGCCGAACGCGCCCTCGACCACTACCTCAAACCCAACGCGTTAACCCTGCGCTTCCACAAACCCAGCACCATGTTCCAGGTCGCCCCCGAACAGGACAGCGAAAGCCTGCTGGTCCACGCCTGCGAATCCCTGGCACAGGCCAGCCTCATGACCAGCGACATCGCCGCGTACATCGACCTGCCGCAACGACGGACGATTCTGGCGATTCAGCAGATCATCATGCTCGCCGAACTGGCGGTGAATCGAGTGCTGGATAACCACGAAATCTCCCAATCCCCTTCACAAAGCTAAAAGCCCCTCACCCTAACCCTCCCGAAACGTCGGACCGCCCGTAGGGAGAGGGGACTGACCGAGGTGTTTGGGTGAGCTACGCCGACGTGCGATACCGAGTCGAATTCAGATTTTGAAAGGCCCACAAATCGGCTCCCTCTCCCTTGAATGATGCCGGATGACGGCCTGACACAACTTAAGCATCGTCCAATGGACGCAAACCTGAAGTGGGCAATCAAGTTCCAAAAATCATCTTCCGATCAATTTTTAATAGCCAATCTATATAGAAAACCTGTCAGATCTGACAGTACCCATTTTATCGCTTTAGCCGAACAATGGATGTCGTCATACCGACCTAACCTTGAAGGAGCAAGACATGTCCATTAAAGATCTGGAACTCGAAAAACTTAAGAAATCAGGTGAAGGCACTGTAATTGCCAAACTAAACAAAGACTACATCACCGACAAGTTCGAAGGAAAACCCGACCATTTTGTTACCGATAAAAAGATAGTCGCACTAAAAGCAACTTACCAGAAATCCTCTACCATCTCATTCACTATCAACCTCACTTTTGACGCAAACATTAAGCCTGGAAGGCATGAATTCAGCACGGAGCACTTTCCCTCTCCGTTCAGATTTTCATATACATCAGGCTCACATACAAAAGGCTATACAAGCGCTAAAAACGCAGGATTTATTATTGTAGAAGAGTTCAACATTGCCAAAGGCATTTTCAAGGCCGTCTTCAACTTCACATTCTTGGATTTCGATACATGGGAGTTGCATCAAGTTCATGATGGTCAGATTGATGTCAAAGGCCTTGAAATTATCGAGGGGTAAAGGTAGGTCGCAAAGTCTGCCCCAAGTGCAGGAACAAGCAGGTATCAGCCAATGTTGATACCGCTTCCCAAAGCCACCGTGTTCAGATGTCCCCCGAACAGGACAGCGAAAGCCTGCTGGTCCACGCCTGCGAATCACTGGCCCAAGCCAGCCTCATGACCATCGACATCGCCGCCTACATCGACCTGCCGCAACGGCGGACGATTCTGGCGATTCAGCAGATCATCATGCTCGCTGAACTGGCGGTGAATCGCGTGCTGGATAACCACGAAATCCCGCAATCCCCGTCACACAGCTAAAATCCCCTCACCCTAGCCCTCTCCCGGAGGGAGAGGGGACTGACCGAGGTGTTTGGGTGAGCTACGCCGACGTGAAATACCGAGTCGACCCTCAGATTCTGAAACAGATCAAAAGCCCATCACTAGCCCTCTCCCCGAGGGAGAGGGGACTGACCGAGGTGTTTGGGTGAGCTACGCCGACGTGAAATATCGAGTCGACCCTCAGATTCTGAAACAGATCAAAAGCCCCTCACCCTAGCCCTCTCCCCGAGGGAGAGGGGACTGACCGAGGTGTTTGGGTGAGCTACGCCGACGTGAAATACCGAGTCGACCCTCAGATTCTGAAACAGATCAAAAGCCCCTCACCCTAGCCCTCTCCCCGAGGGAGAGGGGACTGACCGAGGTGTTTGGGTGAGCTACGCCGACGTGAAATATCGAGTCGACCCTCAGATTCTGAAACAGATCAAAAGCCCCTCACCCTAGCCCTCTCCCCGAGGGAGAGGGGACTGACCGAGGTGTTTGGGTGAGCTACGCCGACATGAAATACCGAGTCGACCCTCAGACACTGAAACAGATCAAAAGCCCCTCACCCTAGCCCTCTCCCGGAGGGAGAGGGGACTGACCGAGTTGTTTGGCAGACCTACGCCGACGTGCGATACCGCGTTGAACTCAGGTTTTGAAAAGCACACAAATCGGCCCCCTCTCCCTCGGGAGAGGGCTGGGGTGAGGGGCAAGAACACCACAAACCCAAAGCCAAGCGCGCCGCGCTCTTCACCACTCAACAGGATGAGCGTTAGCTCGGCTGCAGCTCTTGATCTGTAGGGCGACGTCGGAAGGCTGAGTGGAGGGATTGATCCGGGCGTGGGAGCGCAGCGACCGTTTGGCGAAGCCAAACACAGCGAGAGGAGGTGCAGCGAAGCAAACCGTAGACGCTGCGCCCGGATCAATCCCGGAGCGAAGGAACCCCGAGCCCCAGCGAGCGGGCCGCACGTAGGAGCAAGCGTTTTTTGCTTACTTTTTTAGGCGCTTGTAAAAAAGTGAGTCGCCGTAAGGGCGAAACCGCCAGCCGCAGCCCCCGAAGCAACGGATATACACCCAAAAACCCCAAGAACATGGTCGGCCCAAAGGCCGCCAAGACACCCCAAAACAAAAATGTTAGCGTGCTTGGTATCAAGCCCGAACAAGAGCCAAAAACGATGAAAAAAACTGTCCTGGCCTTCAGCCGCATCACCCCGCCCATGATCGAAAACCTCCAGCAAGAGTTCGACGTCATCGTCCCCAATCCAAAAGCCGGCGACATCAACGCCCAATTCAATGAAGCCCTGCCCCACGCCCACGGCCTCATCGGCGTCGGCCGCAAACTCGGCCGCACACAACTGGAAAACGCCGCAAAACTGGAAGTGGTCTCAAGCGTCTCCGTCGGCTACGACAACTACGACCTCGCCTACTTCAACGAACGCGGGATCATGCTCACCAACACCCCCGACGTGCTCACCGAAAGCACCGCCGACCTCGCCTTCGCCCTGATCATGAGCAGCGCCCGCCGCGTCGCCGAACTCGACGCCTGGACCAAAGCCGGCCAATGGCAAGCCAGCGTCGGCGCGCCACTGTTCGGCTGTGACGTCCACGGCAAAACCCTCGGCATCGTCGGCATGGGCAACATCGGCGCCGCCGTCGCCCGCCGTGGCCACTTCGGCTTCAACATGCCGATTATCTACAGCGGCAACAGCCGCAAGACCGACCTGGAACAACAACTTGGCGCGCAATTTCGCAGCCTTGATGAACTGCTCGCCGAAGCCGACTTCGTCTGCCTGGTGGTGCCACTCAGCGACAAGACCCGCCACCTGATCAGCCATCGCGAACTGGCGCTGATGAAGCCCGGCGCGATTTTGGTGAACATATCTCGTGGCCCGGTCGTCGATGAACCGGCGTTGATCGAAGCCCTGCAAAACAAACGCATTCGTGGCGCCGGCCTCGACGTCTACGAAAAAGAACCGCTGGCCGAATCTCCGCTGTTCCAGTTGAGTAACGCCGTGACCCTGCCGCACATCGGCTCGGCGACGAATGAAACCCGCGAAGCCATGGCCAATCGCGCCCTCGCCAACCTGCGCAGCGCCCTGCTCGGCGAACGCCCGCAGGATCTGGTCAACCCGCAAGTCTGGCGCGGATAAAAAAATACGGGCAAGTGCAACAACGCACTTGCCCGTTAGTTACTGCCATACACAACTTGAAATTGAACAACACACCAAATCAAATAACTGCATTATAAGCTCCATCTGGCCATCGAATCATCGACAAGCGCTAAGGAGAGCTAAAACCTTGAACACCCTGACCACCGAAAAACTTATCCGCTACAGCAAAGTTATATTGATGGCTTACATCAGTTTCTTTGGCCTGCTGGTGATGTTCCACAATTTCACCGACTATGGCTCAAACTACACTTACGTGGCCCACATCCTGAGCATGGACACCACCACAGCCAGTGAAACCCTCAAGTATCGAGCCATTGAATCGCCGATGATCCATCACCGTATCTACTGGTTCATCATCACCCTCGAAGTCACCTATACGGTGTTGTGCCTGATAGGTACCTATCAGCTATACCGCAACATCAACGCTTCCGCCGAGGTATTCCACGAGGCAAAAAAGTTCTCGATCATGGGTATACTCGCGGCCATCTTCATTTATTACGTGTGCCTGCAAACCGTGGGGGTTGAATGGTTTGACATGGACACTTCGCAATCATGGAACGCCAAGGACTGGGCACGACATATTGTTGACTTCATATTCCCGGTGATGATTTACATCACCCTGAAAGTCGAGCGCTGAAGTTCAGCGCTCGTTTATTTCAGGCCAACTTTCCCTGCACTGGCGCCGCAACTCTTTTCGGTTTACGAAACACCAGCACATTGCCCAGCATCACTAACACCAGACCGACCAGCGCCGGCGCTGTCCATTGGTACCCTTCAGCAAACGCCGAAACGTTGAGCGCCACCACCGGAAACAGCACCGTGCAGTAAGCCGCACGCTCCGGTCCCATGCGCCCGACCAGCGTCAGATACGCGGTGAAACCAATGACGGAACCGGGGATCACCAGATACAGCAGCGCACCGACGTAACGCGGGCTCCAGTCCATGTCGAATGGAATGCCTTTGACCAGGCACCACACCGACAACATCGCTGCGCCATAGGCCATGCCCCAAGCGTTGGTAGTCAGCGGTTTGAGACCGGCCTTCTGCTGCACACTCGAGAGCATGTTGCCCGCCGAGAAACACAACGTCCCGCACAGTGCCAGGCCGAGCCCCAGCAAGGTTTGCGGGCTGGCCTGATGCCCGACCAGTTCTGGCCAGAACAACATGCCCAGGCCGAACAGCCCCAGCGCACCGCCCATCAGCACATTGCGCGCGATGCGCTGACCAAAGAACACCCGCGCATTCAGCGCGTTCCACAGCGTCGCGGTGGAAAACACCACCGCGACCAGACCGCTGGGGATCCACTGACTGGCGGTCAGGAAACACATGAAGTTGACGCAAAACAGGCACAAGCCCTGCGCCACGCAGATCAGATGCCCGCGGCGGTTCATCGGTTGCAGGCGCCGACTGAGCAGCAACAGCGCAAACAGCACCAGCGCGGCGAGCCCGAAGCGATAGACGATCGACACCGGAATCGCCACCACGCCAAGCTGCCATTTCAGGGCAATCCAGGTGGTGCCCCAGATCAGCACGGTCAGCAAATACAACGACAGGTTCATGGCAGACACTCCTCGATAGGCCTTGAGTGTCTGCCCGAGCCAGGTTTGTGCGCTTGCAGATTCTTGCGCTTTTGTCTGGCGGCAGGCTGGCAGCGCGGTGTCTACGGAGTAGGATGCAAGGCGTTGAAGAGAACCGACCATGGCCGCCATCGATACCCTGCAAGTCTTTCAAGCGTTAAACAGCTCGCCCAATGCACGCCTTGTGCACAGCGCCGAGCTCGGTGACGGTTTGTCTGCCGCTTTGTGGACCAACCACCACGATGCGCAGGATTACGAAGCGCCCACCCACCACACGTTGTCCTGCTACATCGCCGGTGGCACCGGCACCTTTCGTCGCGATCAACCCGGGCAAAAAGGCGGGCCGGACAAGCTGTGCATCCTGCCGGCCGATCATGAATCGGGCTGGGTGATCAACGGTGATATCCGTCTCGCGCACCTGTATTTCAGCGCCGAACAATTCGCCCTTGGTTGCGTCACGCTGCTCGATCGCGAGCCCCGCGAAATGCAGTTGCGCGAGCAGACCTTTCTCGAAGATCCGCAACAGGCGCAACGCTTCCGACAACTGCTGACGCTGAACTGGGACGAACCCGCCGAACGCTTGCTGACCAGTAGCCTCGCCCATGAGTTGATCAGCCACACCTTGCTCAGTCAGGTCGGCGTGCGTCAGGGGTTGCGCTTAAAGGGCGGACTGGCACCGCATCAACGTCGGCAACTGGTGGAGTTCATCGACAACCAGTTGGCCGAGCCGATCAGCCTCGGCCAATTGGCCGGATTGTGTGCGCTGTCGGAATACCACTTTGCGCGGATGTTCCGTACGAGTTTCGGCCTGCCGCCGCATCAGTATGTGTTGGCGCGGCGCTTGAGTCGGGCACGGGAATTGTTGCGCGGGACGGCGTTGCCGTTGGGTGAGATTGCGCTGGCGTGCGGGTTTGCCAGCGCGAGTCATTTCACCAATCGGTTCAAACAGGTTTTGGGAGGAACACCTGGCGAGTATCGACAGGCGTTTTTACGATGACTTATTCCGCAATTACTCAAAGCTCTGCCATCGCCACAGCTCAAACGAATCAATATACGGTGTCCCAAAATAGACCCTATAGTAGATAGAAACACGCGCAATACTCGCTATTTCTTTGTCCAGCAGGGGTACCTGATAATCGATCCACCCGAGCTTGTTTTCGAAGCGTTTCAACACGTTTCCAGATGGCTCGTAAAACTCGATATGCGATACATTCTGGGTCGCAAAAACATCTAATGCAAAGCGCAAACGGTGAACTTTTTCAGGTTTCAGAACAATCCGAAGTTCGGCAGAATCATTTTCATTCTGGTGGTCACCGCTGCATTGAATCCCGGTCCCCTCGAACTGACCCTCCACATAACGCTGATCCGACTCAAACAAAATCGTCGACATAGAAGCGCCGTTTTCGCCACCGAGCGTTTGTAGAGAAAAATGTTCAAGATCCAGACTCGAAAAGTTCTCCGGTGAATCAGGCTTCACACCGTTGAAGTCTTCTTTCGCAATGAGCTTTAAAAAATAACCCTCGGCTCCAGCTACATGGTCATTTGACATGGCAATACTCTCTTCCAAAGATATTGAGAAGACAGTACACATTTAAATCCTCCCCAAAGCACCTGTCATAACTGACAGGTACTTAGATCGTTTTACAATTACCATGCAGTAGCTGAGAACGAAAATATCTATAAGGGGCCGCCGAAAAGCGCATTAACTTCTCTGTTCTCAAAACTCCAAGGTACTCGACAACGAAACCTGCCGCGAATCACCCATCGACACAAAGAACCGACTCGCCGCCGAGGTGTAGTACGTGCGATCAAACAGGTTCTTCACATTGAGCTGAAACTTGACCTTCTGCCCTTCGACCTTGGTGTCGTACGTGGCAAATGCATCGGCTACGGTGTAGCTCGGCAGGTCGAAATCATTCACCGCGTTACCCGCACGTTCGCCGACATAGCGCGCACCGGCGCCGACGCGCAATTGATCGCCGCCGATCACGCTGCCGAAGTCATACACCGCCGACAACGAACCGGAATTCTTCGCCACGTTCTGCAGGCGCTTGCCTTTGTAATCCGGGTCTTCGGTCACTTCGGCATCGGTGTAAGCGTAGCTGCCGATCATGCTCCAGTGGTCGCTCAACTGACCGGTCAGGTCCATTTCCAGACCGCGCGAACGCACCTCACCGGCCGCACTGTAAATCGTCGTCGGGCCTTCGGAATTGGCCACCAGCACGTTGCGTTTCTTGATGTCGAACAACGCGATATTGCCGGTGACACGCCCCGGCATGTCCAGCCGCGCACCCAGCTCCCACGACTTGGCTTCTTCCGGTGCGATGCTGCCGTCGAGTACGGTGCTGCTGCCACTCAGCGGGGCGATGGTCGAGTTGGGTTTGAACGATTCGGTATAGCTGCCGTAGAACGACAAGGCGTCGGTGTAGCGATACACCAGACCGGCGCGCGGCACCCATTTCTGCCCGTTGCTGTCGGTGTTGGCCTTGAACGGCACGCCTTTGCCGGCGTACTGGTCATACTCCTGAAAGCGTCCGCCAGCGACCAGAATCCACTGATCGTTGAGGTGAATCGAGTCCTGTATGAACACCGAATCGCTGCGCAGTTCATCGGTCTGCGCGCTGTCGGGGGCGCTGACGGTCGTACCGGCAACTTCACGGCCATACACCGGATTGAGGTAACTGAACGTGGTCAGGCTTTTCTGTCGGATCAAGTCCTCGCGGTAGATCTTGCGGTACTCGTCATCGACGCCGAACACCAGATCATGCTGCATGCCCAGCACGTTGACCTTGCCTTCGAGACTGGCGGTGGTGAAACGGTCAGTGCTGATCGCGTTCTGGGTGCCGTCCATGCTGCGGGTCAACGTGCCTTTTTTGGTGTCGATTGCAGTCACGCGGACCTGGCTGGCGTCGTAGGTCTCGCGGTTCCAGCTGTAACCGAAGTGGGCTTTCCAGTCGTCGTTGAGGTCGTGGTCGGCTTCAAAGTGATACAGGTCCGAACGGCCTTCCATGTTATTGAACGGCTCGTCGAGGCGCTCTTTGCGCGAGATGTCCAGCGGGTGATTGGTGCGTGGATCGATCAGCGTGCCACGGTCGAACGGCGTGAGAAATTCGCGGTGCTCGTAGGCGAACAACAGCTTGGTGCTCTCGCCGAACCAGGCCAGCGACGGGGCGATCAGGGTTTCACGGTGGGTGCCGAAGTTGCGCCAGTAATCTTCGTCTTCGTGGTCGAGCACCATGCGATAGGCCAGCCCGGAATCGCCCAACGGGCCGGTGCTGTCGAAGGTGCCGCCGCTGCCGTTCTTGCCCTCGCCGTAGGTCGAGCCGCGCAAGGTCAGCGCATTGTATTGAGTAAGTTCAGGCTTCTTGCTGACCAGGTTGACCACGCCACCCGGGTCTTGAATGCCGTAGAGCAACGAGGCCGGGCCTTTGAGCACTTCAACCCGATCGACCGTGGCGTTCATGCCACGCCCCTGCACGATCGGCATACCGTCGCGCATGATCGAGCCATTTCGGTTGTCACCGAAACCGCGCGTCATCACCGAGTCCTGAGTGCTACCCAAGGTGTTGCCCTGGGTGATGCCGCTGACATTGGCCAACGCGTCATCCAGATTGCGCGGCGCCTGATCGCGGATGACTTGCGCCGGGATGACGTTGACGGTCTGCGGGATTTCCTGAAGCGAGGCCGAGGAGCGCATCACCGAACTGGTTTCCGGTGGCTGGTAGCTCATCGATTCATCGCGGGTCGAGGTGATGGTCGTGGCGCCGAGATTCAGCGCACCTTCAGTAGGCTGAGGCTCCAGCGCCAGCGTGTGGCTGTCGGTGCGGCGGAAGTTGAGGCCGGAACCGCTGAGCAAACGTTGCAGTGCCTGTTCAGCACTCATCTGGCCATTGACGGCCGGAGCTGTAAGGCCGTAGGGCGCTTCGTCGGTGTAGACCACGCTCTGCCCGGTGACGCGGCTGAAGTCGCTCAAGGCTTGCGGCAGCGGTTTAGCGACCAGGGAAAAGTTGAACTGCTTTTGCGCCTGACTGCTGGCGGTTTCAGCGGCGAGCGCGACGCTCAGCGGCAACAGCGCCAATGCTGAAAAGCTCAGTGCCGACACGCCTAACCATTGTTTGACCGAACCCGATTTTGCCCTGGACTTCATTGCTCAATGACCTGTGTAGAACCGCAACGGATGCGAATGACTCGCAGTTTCAGTCACTACACGGATGGGGCTGATGTTTACCTCACCAACATTTGAAAATTATTTTTTGTGGTGTTCGATCGGGCGCCATCGCGAGCAGGCTCACTCCTACATTTGGAATGCGTTCCCCTGTAGGAGTGAGCCTGCTCGCGATGGCTTTAGCCGCCTCAGCGCAAAATAATCAGATGACCCAACACCTGATGCTGCTCAAACCCCATCACCCCTTGCAGCGAACTCAAAACCGCCTGCGGATCCTTGCTCGGAAAACTGCCACTGACCTTGCGCGCCGCCAGCTCATCGTTGAGCAACACAATCCGCCCGGGGTAATAACGGCGCAAATCCTCCACCACATCAGCCAGTGTCGACTTGTAATAAGTCAGCCAGCCCTGACGCCATGCCAGTTGCGCGTCGCTGTCCACCGAGTGAAGCTTTTGCGCTGTGCCTTCGCCGTAAGCAACCTGCTGGCCAGCGATGAGGATCTGTTGTTCACCCTCGCGATCCGCCGTCACACCAACGCGCCCCGACAACACCGTAACCTGCGCACCGTGAGGCTGCAGTCGCACTTCGAACTGCGTGCCAAGCACCCGCGCCTCGCCCTGCTCCGCCGCGACCACAAACGGATCCCCCGTATGTGTGACGCTGAAGAAACCGGCACCACGACGCAATTGCACATGCCGCTCGCCATGACTGAAATCCACGGCAATCGCACTGTCGCCATCCAGCGTCACTTGCGATTGATCGGCGAGTGTCACCGTGCGGATCTCACCGGGTGCCGAGACATAATCGGCGCCCAGGTCATCGATCCAGCGCTGCGGCTGCCAACCGGTGCCAAGGCTGATCATCAGCAACAAGCACGCGGCCATCGCCAGCGCGCCCGACCAGCGCAAAACGGGCGAATGACGCGGGCGGTCCATCGCATGAAGGTAACCCTGCAACGCGAAGGCTTCTTCATCGGCCAATGTTCGCGCCGGGCCTTCACTCAACTCCCACACAACCTGAGCCTGTGCGTAAGCTTCGGCGTGCGCCGGATCGGCACGCAGCCATTGGCTGAAGGTCAGTTGATCGCCCGCGCTCGGCCGGTCATGCAACAAGCTTAGCCAGGCGAACGCAGCCTGCTCTTGCGCGGGCGTGGGGATGACGGAATCGGATGGCTTCACGGTGCTTTCCCTGGCAGGCGTGGCGCGGGTTCGCGCAGGCTGGCCTTGCAGGCCTCGAGGGCGCGCATCATATGTTTTTCCACGGCACTTTGGGACAGGCCCATGGCTTTGGCGATTTCCGCATACTTGCGGCCGTGAATGCGATTGAGCAAAAAGATCTGCCGGGTGCGCTCTGGCAAGGCGCGCAACGCCGCTTCGACATACTTCAGATCATTGCCCGCTTCCAGCGCTGCTTGTGGTTCGCTGCCGTGGCTGTGCGGCTCGTCCGGTTGCCAGCCTTCGTTGACCCGCGTGCGCGTGCCTTCGCTGCGCAGATGGTCGATGGCGATGTTGCCGGCGCAGCGCAACAGATAGGTGCTGAGCTCTTCGACCTGCACCAGCGGTCGCCGCCAAAAACGCAGAAACAGATCCTGGACCAGATCCGCCGCCGTCGCCCGACAACCGACGCGCCGGTTTACCAGCGCTTCCATTTGCGAACGCTGGGACAGGAACACCTGAAGAAAATGCGCACGTGCCCCACGCGGCTCATCGTCGCGGGATTCCGGCGGCAGACCGATCAGCACGTCAGCACTGCGCCCATGCGGCGACCGGGCTGGCCAACAGGCTGACCCCGGCCAGCGCCAACGCCAGACGCGGGCGATACGGCAGCAACAAAACCAACACCAAGGCGCTGAGCATCAGCACGGCAAACCAGTCGACCAGGCCGAAGCTCCAGCCGTTGGCCTTCACCGCCGCCCAAAGCGACAAACACAGCAATAACCATCCGCCGACTTTCAGGCCCTGACGGCGACGCGTGGACGGTTTGTGACCGAGCAATTCATCGTGGTGGCGAGGCATCGACAGGCACAACGCGGTGAATCCGGCGTAGGTAAGCAACAAGGGCAAGAGCATCAGTTCGCCCCTTGTTCAAGGGTGATCGGCCGGGCCTGTTCGCGGCGGGGCTTTTTAATGCTGACGGTGTTGCCGGCGCGCTGCATTTTCCACGCGGCCCAAGCCAGGAACAAACCGGTTGCGAGGCACGTCAGATCAAAACCGGCCAATGCCCAATCCCTCTGCATCAAGGTAACGCCGAGATTCCAAGGGGTGGTCAGCGCATTGACCAGCGGCACCGCGACAAACAGGGCGGCGCTCAGGGTGAGTTGCTCAACCCAGGCCTTTCGTCCCGGACGCAGCAGCACGTGCAGCACACTCAAAGCCCAAGCGATAAAGAACGCATTCACTTCCCAATCTGCGCGCTCGGCGAGGCTCACTGGCAACAGACGATTGGCCAGGAAGAATACAGCCACCGCCGCAACCAACCCGGCCATGCTGGCGATGTTCAGCACTTCAACCAGCCGCAGTTCGAACGGCATCACGCCGCTCTTGGCATGTTTGAGTTGACGCTTGCCCAACCAGATCACCAGCCCGGTGCCGATCATCGCCGTGCCGGCCAATCCGCAAATGAAATACAGCCAACGCAGGAGCGGCCCGGCGAAGTGACCCATGTGCAAGCCATAGAACGCACCACCCACCGCCATCGCCATTGGCTGCTCCGGTGTGCTGCCGAGCATCTGCCCGGTCACCCCGTTGAACGTCACGGCACGGCCGAAATCATGCACCACGCGATCCCCCGCACGGGACAGCACCACCGTGGCATTGGCATCCCCCGGATTGCTCACCGACAGACGCGCCGTGTGGCCGCCCGACCATTGCTCGCTGGCCTTGCTCAACAGCGGCGCCATGGCTGCCAAAGGTGCCGCGATGTTGGCGCGCTCCGGGGTTTTCGACGCGGGGAACACTTCATCATAGAACGTGCGCACGTCACTGCCGTACGACGCGACGATGCTCGCCGGCATGACCATCGACATGAAAATCACCAGGCTGCTGTAGGTGATCATCAAGTGAAACGGCAACACCAGCACACCCACCGCGTTATGCCCGTCGAGCCAGGAGCGCTGACCCTTGCGCGGGCGGAACGTGAAGAAGTCCTTGAAGATTTTCTTGTGGGTGATGATCCCGGTGATCAGCGCGACGAACATCACCATCGCGGCAATCGTCGCCAGCCAGCGGCCCCACGGATAAGGCATTTGCAACTGGAAGTGGAAGCGATAGAAGAACTCGCCGCCCATGCTGTCGCGGCCCTGCACTTCGGCGCCGGTTTGCGCGTCGAGGGTTTTCGACTCGAAGCGCCCGCGCTCACCGGGATTGGCCGGCACTGGCTGCCAGCGCACGGTCAGGCCGGGATCTCGGGCATCAGGCAAATCGATCAGCCAGCGTGAGGCGCCGGCCGCGTGTTGCTGCAGATAATCCTGGGCCAGCGTCAGGCTCGTCTCGGCACTCACCGATCGCGCGGGGATTTCCGGCTGCATCCAGTGGCTGATCTCATCTTTGAAATAGGCCAGCGTCCCGGTCAGGAAAATCGCGAACAGCAACCAGCCGAACAGCAGTCCGGCCCAGGTGTGCAGCCAGGCCATCGCCTGACGAAAGCCCTCTTTCATGCCAGGCCCAATCCACGCGCCGCGCCGGAAATGGTCGCCAGAATCACACTCGGCACCAGCAAACCGACCCAGGCCGACCACGCCGTACGGCAGGCAAAGCACCAGAGCACGGCCACCAGATAGACCAGAAAGGAAATGGTCATGCCGGTCACCACCGCTTCGGCACGGCTCAACGGCAGCCACAGCGTCAGGGTGACACTGGCCAGCGCCGCAACGAGATAGCCGCCAAACACCGCCGCCAACACCCGTGAGGTGACAGCCAGACGATAGGACATGGGGAGTGTGGCGAGTTTGCCTTTCATGTTTCGACCCTGAAACGAAAAACGTTCGGCCGATGAGCCGAACCTACAGGCGAGCAATATTAATGATAAATATTCTCATGCGCAAAAGCATCTGATTGCCGGTTAAGCGTTTCGCCCCTTACAATGCGAACAGTTCTTGTTCTCTAACGCATACTCTCTACCGCGCCATCAAGCGCCCGGAGTAATACCGTTGTCGTCCGCCCATCCTGTCGAATCGCTCTATCAGGCCCATCACGGCTGGCTCATCAGTTGGCTGCGGCGCAAACTCGGCTGCCCGGACAGCGCGGCGGATCTGGCGCAGGACACGTTTATCAAGGTGCTGACCGCCCGCGAACCTCCGGTGATCATCGAGCCGCGCGCCTTTCTGACGACGTTGGCCAAGCGCGTTCTGTTCAATCATTACCGCCGTCAGGATGTCGAACGCGCTTACCTCGACACCTTGGCGCAGATGCCGGACATGGTCGCGCCGTCGGAAGAAGACAAGGCGATCATCCTGCAAACCCTGATGGAGCTGGATCAGTTGCTCGACGGTTTGCCGCGTCAGGTCAAACGCGCCTTTTTGCTGGCGCAGGTCGATGGCCTGACTTATCCACAGATCGCCGCTGAACTGGGCATATCCGTGGCCACGGTCAAACGTCATCTGAACAAAGCCGCCATGCGCTGCTACTTCGCCTTATGAACCGCGTGCCGGATTTCTCCTCCCAAGTGGCTGAACAGGCCGTACATTGGCTGATGGAAATGCAGCAGGGCACGCTCTCCCCGCGCCAGCAACAGGCCTGGCAACAATGGCTGGAGGCACACAGCGAACACCGCCGGGCGTGGGAGCATATTCAGCGGGTCAATCAGCGTCTGCGCGGTGTGTCGTCGCCGCTGGCACACGCGGCGTTGAACGGGCCGAAGTCCGGCAGCCGTCGTCAGGCGCTGAAACTGCTGCTGATTCTCGGCGCCGGATCGGCTGTCACCTGGGGGGTGCGTGAGCACAATCCATTGCCGTCGCTGCTCGCTGATTACCGCAGTCCGATCGGGCAACGGCGCAAGGTGGCGCTCGGTGCGGGCGATCAGTTGCAACTCAACACAGCCAGTGCCGCCGATGTGGATGTCTCGGCGCGACTGATCCGCTTGCTCGAAGGCGAAATCCTCCTGACTGCCGCGCAATCTTTCGAAGTGCGCACCGCTCAGGGCATTCTTGAAACTCACGGTGCACGTCTCAATGTGCGTCAGTTTGCCGATCGCACGCAGGTTGCGCTGTTTGACGGCCGCGTCGAACTGAGCAGCAATGGACGCGCGCCGATGCTGCTGCCGCTTGCACGGCAACTGAGTTTCACCTCGAAATCCATCAGCGAAGCCAAACCGCTGGATGCCAACAGCGGCGCCTGGGCCGACGGCATGCTGGTGGCCGCGCATATGCGTTTGGGCGACTTCCTCGATGAACTCGGCCGCTATCGTCGCGGCCAGCTCAATTGCGACAGGAACGTCGCCGACCTGCTGATTTCCGGGACTTACCCACTGGACGACAGCGAGCGGATTCTCGACCTGCTGGAAATCAGTTTGCCGGTGAAGGTGAAGCGCTTTACCCGTTACTGGGTGAGCGTCGAAGCGCGGGTTTAAAAAACATCAAAAATAAATGAGCCGTTTTTCAGATCTGGCGTGACAGAGAAGGAAAGCCCCCTTGATTCAACCTTCTCAGGATCATCCGACATGCACTCCACCCGCCTCACGCCACTGGCTCGTACCCTGCGCAATCTTGTCCTCGGCGCCAGCCTGAGTTTCAGTGCCCTGCCCGCCGCGCTGGCCGCTGATGCCAAGGCTTATCACATCGCGCCGTCGTCGCTGGAGAACGCCCTCAACCAGTTTGGCCGTGAAGCGGGCGTGCTGATTTCGTTTGGTTCGCAAGTCACCAGCGGTGTGCAAAGCCGTGGCCTGGAAGGCAGTTACACACCTGAGCAGGGTTTGAATGCATTGCTTGAAGGCACCGGTCTGCAAGCGCGCGCCGAAGGCAACAATGCGTTCAGCCTGCAACCGGTGGCGGATGCCGCGCTGGAGCTGGACACCTCGAAAGTCGTCGGCGACTGGCTCGGCGACGCTGCGCAAATCAATGTGTTCGAGCACCCGGGCGCGCGCGATGTGATCCGCCGCGAAGAGTTCGAACGCCAGGGCGCCACTCAGGCGCGGGATGTGCTCAATCGCATCCCCGGCGTCAACGCTCCAGACAACAACGGCACCGGCAGCCACGACATGGCGCTGAATTTCGGTATCCGTGGCTTGAACCCGCGACTGGCCGCGCGCTCGACCGTGTTGATGGACGGCATTCCGGTGCCGTTCGCGCCCTACGGCCAGCCGCAGTTATCGTTCGCGCCGATCAGCATGGGCAACATGGATGCCGTGGACGTCGTGCGCGGCGGCGGCGCGGTGCGTTACGGCCCGCAAAACGTCGGCGGCGTGGTCAACTTCGTTACCCGGGCGATTCCTGACGAGCCAACGGTCAAGGGCGGCTTCCAGACGGAAACCAGCCCATCGTCGAGCCACGACGGCTTCAAGACCAGCGCCAACCTGCTGGCCGGCGGCACTAACGCCAATGGCCTCGGCGGTGCGTTGCTCTACTCCGGGACGCGCGGCGGCGACTGGCGCGAACACAGCGACACTGAAATCGACGACCTGATCCTCAAGGGCAAATACCAGCTCGACGAAGCCAATAGCTTCAACGCCATGGCCCAGTATTACGAAGGCAAGGCTGACATGCCCGGCGGTCTGAACGTGGCCGATTACGACGCCGATCCGTATCAATCGACGCGTCCGAAGGACCAGTTCTGGGGCCGCCGCACGATGTTCAATTTCGGCTATCGCTATCAGGAAGATCGCCGCGAATTCACTGCCAACACGTTCTTCACCAAGACCTTGCGCAGCGGTTATCTCGATCAGGGCACCTTCCTTTCGCTGTCGCCGCGCGAGTATTGGGTGCGTGGCCTGGAAACCCGATTCGCCCAAGGTTTCGACCTCGGCCCGACCAGCCATGAAGTCGGCGTCGGCTACCGCTACATCAACGAGGCCGGTCACGAACTGCGCTATCGCACGCCGATCAGCAGCAACCAATACCCAACCACCAACAGTCGCAATGACCGCGACACCCGTGGCGGCACCGAAGCCAATGCGTTCTTCGTCGACGACCGCATCGACATCGGCAAATGGACCATCACCCCGGGCGTGCGCTACGAGATGATCGAGTCGCAGCAGACCAACAACCTGACCAACGTCAAATACAAGGGCGACTACAACACCGCACTGCCAGCGTTGAACGTGCTCTATCACCTGACCGACAGCTGGAACCTGTACGCCAACACCGAAGGCTCGTTCGGCAGTGTGCAATACAGCCAGATGCCCAACCGGGTGACCAGCGGCGAAGTAAAACCGGAGAAGGCGCGTACGTGGGAACTCGGCACGCGGTATGACAACGGCGCGTTGCGCGCGGAAATCGGCGCGTTCCTGATCAACTTCGACAACCAGTACGAAAGCAACCAGACCAACGATTCGGTGATCGCCCGTGGCGAAACTCGCCATCAAGGGATCGAGACCAGCGTCAATTACGCGCTGGATGACTTGAGCCCGGCGCTCGCCGGCTTCGATGTCTACGCCACTTACGCTTATGTTGACGCGACTATCCGCGAAGACGGACCAAACAAGGGCAATCGCGTGCCGTTCTCGTCGAAACACAAAGGCACGATTGGCGTGGGTTACACCGAAGGACCGTGGAAGCTGAATCTCGACAGCAGCTTCCAGAGCGACCAATTCGCCGACAACGCCAACACCTCGAAGGAAAGTGCTGATGGCAGCACTGGCAAGATCCCCGGTTACATGCTGTTCAGCAGCCGCGCGGGGTATGACTTCGGGCCGCAGTTGTCGGACTTGAATGTGGCGGTGGGCGTGAAGAACATCTTCAACACGCAGTACTTCACGCGCTCGTTTGATGACAACAACAAGGGCAAGTATGTGGGTGAGCCGCGTACGGTGTACGTCCAGACTTCTGTAGCGTTCTGAGGATTGAAAAGCCCCTCATCGGAACGCCGCCCGCCTAGCCCTCTCCCTGAGGGAGAGGGTACTGATTGGGGGATGCTTGCGAGGTACGCCGACCTGAACGTGCTGTGCCGAATCCATAATCGACTCGACCTGAAACCGCTTTGCCGAATCCATAATCGACTCGGTCTTTCAGGTCGATGTACCCCGCAATACGACTCGGTCGGCCCCCTCTCCCTCCGGGAGAGGGCTGGGGTGAGGGTCAGCGGGTCATGGTCTACAGTAAAACTTCAAACCAACTTCACAAGGATCGTGAAGCATGC
The DNA here is from genome assembly GCF_024748675.1 of Pseudomonas sp. B21-041. Taxonomy (NCBI): domain Bacteria; kingdom Pseudomonadati; phylum Pseudomonadota; class Gammaproteobacteria; order Pseudomonadales; family Pseudomonadaceae; genus Pseudomonas; species Pseudomonas sp. B21-041. Next base: position 1,098,849 of record NZ_CP087175.1, on the reverse strand, counting down.
AAACTCGCCCCACCCTCGCCCAATTCGCCCGCCATCTACGAGTCAATCAAACCGACTGTGAACACCTGCTCTGGCAAAAACTCCGCTCCCGCCAAATCGCCAATCTGAAATTTCGTCGGCAATTTCCGTGTCCGCCTTACGTGCTGGATTTTTACTGTGCGGAGTTGAAATTGGCGATTGAGCTGGATGGCGGTCAGCACTTTGAAACGCAGGGACTGATTCATGACCAACGCCGGACGCACTATCTGAATCAGAAGCGCATTGAAGTCGCGCGCTTCAGTAATCTCCAGGTGATCCAGCAGATGGACGATGTGCTGGAGCAGATCATAAGAACTGCAGCGAATCGAAAAATGCCCTCACCCTAACCCTCTCCCAGAGGGAGAGGGGACTGACCGGGGGATGCTTGCGAGCTACGCCGACCTGATTCTGCTTTGCCGAATCCATAATCACTCGGTCTTTCAGGTCGACGTACCTCTTCAGACACCTCGGTCGGCCCTCTCCCGTAGAGAGGGGGGACTGATTGCGGGATGCTTCAGAAATACATCAACCTGAAGTGCTTTGCCGAATCCATAGTCGACGCTGTCTTTCAGGTCGATGTAACCCGCAACACACCTCGGTCGGCCCCCTCTCCCGGAGGGAGAGGGCTGGGGTGAGGGGCCGCGCTCTTGTGCCTTGCGCAAAAATCCGCCGCAAACAAAAACGGGCCTGCTTTCGCAGGCCCGCTCTCATTGGGTGGCTATAAAATCAGCGCATCAACTGTTGATCGCTGCCTGTTCATTCTCAAGAAATTCTTCCTCCAGCAGAGCGTCATTCGCCTTGCTAAATGGCACCACAGCGGCACGTGGTTTACCTCGCAGTTTGCCGAAAAGGTGCTCCAGGGCGTGCTCGAGTTTTTCGGCAGCGCCGTCGATCGCCAGTTCCAGCGAATCGGCTTTATGGGTCACGGAAATCGGTTGATGGCCTTTTGGCCGCGCTTCCAGTTGGCAGCGCAAGTCATGGGGACCTGGTTTGTCACCGTTCTCGTCGCTCAGGTGGACTTCGACACGGGTCAGGTCTTCTTCATAACGTTCGAGCGTGCTCTCAATGGTTGTACGTACCCACTCCTCCAGTCGTTGACTACTTTGAATATGGTTATCGCTGTTGACTTGGATTTGCATAGTTCATCCCTTATTTCAGCTAGCTCGTGAGAGGCCTTGAGTTGAATTTCCTGACCTCCTGGTTACAACAATCGGCCCGACCGACGAACATTTCAACCCCTGAAAAAAGATAAATATTCATTCGCAAAAAAGCCGGACAACCGAGCAAAGCACTGGTAAGGTCGGGAGTTGGGTCGCCTCACACCCCGGCAAAATTTGCTCACAACTGCCCGTCGTTCAACGGGTGCAAACTGCGAAATATCCCCGCCTCCTCGACCAGCCAATCATGCACCGCACGCACACCCGGATGGCTTAAAGCCCCCGGTGCATAGAGCAACACATAGCGTTTGTGATTAGGCACCGACAGGCCAAACGGCACAATCAACGTCCCTCGCTCCAATTCATCGTTAAGCAAGGTGCGGCGGGCAATCGCCACGCCCATGCCGGCAATCGCCGCTTCGATGGTCAGATGATTGCGATTGAAGGTATGCCCACGCCGTACGTCGGCGCCCTCAAAACCAATCGCGTTCAAATAGAATTCCCATTCCGCGTATTCATAACTGCCACGCCACGCGGTGATGTCGTGCAGTACCGGGAAATGCACCAGATCCGCCGGCCCGTGCAACGGTGGTCGCCCGCGCAACAGGCTCGGTGCGCACACCGGGAAAATCTGCTCGTCGAGCAAGGCTGTGGATAACAATCCCGGGTAACTGCCGTCGTTCAAATCGATCGCCAGATCAAAATCGCCTTCGTGCAAGGGCACGCTGCTGTCCTCTGCCACCAAACGCAACTGAATGTCCGGATAGCGTTGCTGCAGGCGTGGCAAGCGCGGCGTCAGCCACTTGCTGAGGAACGACGGAATCGAGCGCACTCGCAAAATCCCGCTGATCATTCCGGCATCAAGTCGACGCAATTCGGCATCGATGCTGCCATATGCCTCGTTGACGGTAATCGCCAGCCGCTGCCCCTCCGCACTCAGCTCCACACCACGCGCGCGCCGATGAAACAGACGGAAACCAAGTCGTTCTTCAAGTTGGCGAATTTGCTGACTGACCGCCCCCGGGGTGATGTGCAGCTCTTCGGCACAACGGGTGAACGACAGGTGCCGCGCGGCACAGGAAAACACCTGCAGCCAGACATAGGTCTGCGCATGCAATTGACGACTCATCGTTTAGTCCTGCTAAAGGCTTACTTAGGAAGTTTCGTTAGTCACGTAGGACCGAGGTAGGCAGTATCGCCGACATTGCGCTTGTCCTACAAAAAATGGCAGCGATTCCTACTCCATTGCTTGTAAGGGTTTAGCATGGCTATCAGTGTTTTCGATCTATTCAAAGTCGGCATCGGCCCGTCCAGTTCCCACACCGTAGGCCCGATGCGCGCCGCTGCGACCTTCGCTCAGGTGCTGATTGATCAACGTTTATTGAACGATGTGCGCCGTGTGGAAATCCGTTTATACGGCTCACTGTCGGCCACCGGCGTCGGGCACGCCACCGACCGCGCAACGGTGATGGGCCTGATGGGCGAATGGCCGGACAGCATCGATCCGGCGACCATCGATTCACGTATCCAGCAACTGCGCGAGACAGGCCAACTGTCCCTCGCCGGTCAGAGAGAAATTGCCTTCGACTGGCAGCGTGATCTCCTGCTGCTGGATGAGAGCCTGCCCTACCACCCCAACGCCATGTCGCTGACAGCCTTTGGCGAAACGGCCGAGCTGTTCGAGCAGACCTATTACTCGGTTGGCGGCGGTTTCATCATCGAGGCGGCAGAAGCCGAGTCCGGTGTCGCCCCGGCGAATGAAGTGGTGTTGCCGTACGATTTCTCCAGCGCCGCCGAACTGCTGTCGCTGTGCAAACAGCACAACCTGCGCGTCTCCGAGCTGATGATGGCCAACGAACGCGCGTGGCGCACTGACGCGGAAATCCGCCAGGGCCTGCTGCACATCTGGTCGGTGATGCGTGAGTGCGTTGAACAGGGCCTGCGCCACGAGGGGATTCTGCCCGGCGGTCTGAATGTGCCGCGTCGTGCAGCGAAATTGCATCGCAGCTTGTTGGAAATCGGCAAGCCGAACGTGATCAGTTCCACTCTGTCGGCAATGGAATGGGTCAACCTGTTCGCCCTCGCCGTCAACGAAGAGAACGCCGCCGGCGGGCGCATGGTCACCGCGCCGACCAACGGTGCAGCCGGAATCATCCCGGCCGTTCTGCACTACTACATGAAATTCAATCCGGACGCGTCTGACGATGATGTCGTCGCTTTCTTTCTGGGCGCGGCTGCTGTCGGCATTTTGTGTAAGAAAAATGCTTCGATCTCCGGCGCTGAAGTCGGCTGCCAGGGCGAAGTCGGTTCGGCCTGTGCGATGGCCGCTGCTGGCCTGGCCGACGTGCTCGGTGCCACCCCGGAACAACTGGAGAACGCCGCCGAAATCGGCTTGGAACACAACCTTGGCCTGACCTGCGACCCGGTCGGCGGCCTCGTACAGGTGCCGTGCATCGAGCGCAATGCCATCGCCGCCGTGAAAGCGATCAACGCCACGCAAATGGCCCTGCGCGGCGACGGCAAACACTTCATTTCCCTCGACCGGGTGATCCGCACCATGCGCGACACCGGCGCCGACATGCACGACAAATACAAAGAGACTTCACGGGGCGGCCTGGCCGTGAGCTGGGTGGAATGCTGAGGCCCATTCCCTGACCGCCCCGGCAGGCCGCACAAAGCCGCCTGCCAACCGTGAGCCCGAGCAAAAATAATAACGAGGCGATACCGATGACCGATGTACGTACACCTGCTGCCGAAAATCCCGCTGTAGACCGCACACGCAATGCAGAAACGGCCCACAAGGGCTGGAACAAATTCGACACCACCTGGATGCTCGGCCTGTACGGCACTGCGATCGGTGCTGGCACCTTGTTCCTGCCGATCAATGCCGGCGTCGGCGGTTTCTGGCCTTTGCTGATTCTCGCCGTACTGGCTTTCCCGATGACGTTTTTTGCCCACCGTGGTCTGACCCGTTTCGTGTTGTCCGGGCGTTCCGGGGACATCACCGAAGTGGTCGAAGAACACTTCGGCATCGGTGCCGGCAAGCTGATCACGCTCCTGTATTTCTTCGCGATCTTCCCGATTCTGCTGGTGTACAGCGTGGCGCTGACCAACACCCTGAGCAGTTTCCTCGAACACCAATTGCACATCACTCCGCCACCACGGGCGATCCTCTCGCTGGTGTTGATCCTCGGTTTGATGGCGATTGTGCGCTGTGGTCAAAGCGTCATCGTCAAAGCCATGAGCGTGCTGGTTTATCCATTTGTTGCCGCATTGCTGCTACTGGCGCTCAGCCTGATTCCAAACTGGAACGGTGCGTTTTTTGCCAGTGCCCAAGAAGCCATGCCAATGTCCGCTTTCTTCAAGACAATGTGGCTGGCGATTCCGGTGATGGTGTTTTCATTCAACCATTCGCCGATCATTTCCGCGTTCGCGGTTGAGCAGAAACAACGTTACGGCGAGCAGGCCGAACGCAAAAGCAGCGGCATCCTCGCTATGGCTCACGGCATGATGGTCGTCACGGTGATGTTCTTCTGCTTCAGCTGTGTGCTGGCGCTGTCGCCGGCGGATCTGGCAGCGGCCAAGGCGCAGAACATTTCGATCCTGTCGTACCTGGCCAACCACTTTCAGACCCCGGTCATCGCTTACGCCGCGCCGCTGATTGCGCTGGTGGCGATCACCAAATCCTTCCTCGGCCACTACATCGGCGCCAGTGAAGGCTTCCAGGGCATGATCGTGAAAAGCCTGCGCAGCCGTGGCCGGGTGATGTCAGCGAGCTGGCTGAACCGTGCGACCGCCGTGTTCATGATCCTCAGTTGCTGGGCCGTGGCAACGTTCAACCCGAGCATCCTTGGCATGATCGAAACCCTCGGCGGGCCGGTGATTGCCTGCCTGTTGTTCCTGATGCCGATGTACGCCATCCGCCGCGTGCCGGCCTTGCGCCAGTATTCGGGGCAGGTGTCCAACGTGTTTGTGGTGCTGATCGGCCTGATTGCACTGTCAGCGATCATCTACTCGGTTCTGCCCTGAAAACGGGCCATTAAAAAAGGCGAGCCGCGTGGCTCGCCTTTTTAATCCCCGTGTTCATTGTTCGACAATTTTCCCGGCACAGCCCTTGCTACATACCTTTAGGAGCTGCCGCAGGCTGCGATCTTTTGCTCTTCGTGACCGAAATCAAAACACTGAAGAGCAAAAGATCGCAGCCTCGTTTCCTCGACAGCTCCTACATGAAAGCAACAAATACAGGCCACGGAATGGCCGATGATCCGGTTGGGCGAACCAACCCGATCACGGCCGGTCAACAACTGCACGTTCAATCAGGCGGTGACGCATCATGGACAATCCTTTTCAGATCATTACCGATGCCTTTGCGCCGGACTATCAGATCAACCTGAGCATTCAAGGCCTGGACGGCAGCATCATGCTGACCCTGTCCAACAGCGGCCGGATCGTGGCCAAGCGCATGATCAGCGCCGAGCAGCGCAACGACCCCGTGCGCCTCAAGCGTCTGGTGCAAAGCATCCAGTTCGGCATTGCCATCGAGCAAGGCCACAGCGCCATGGCAATCCTCGAAGCGATGACCAGCGGCGACGGGCTGACCCCGCCACCACCACGCCTCATCGGCCAGCCCGGGCAAGCAGCCGGGCTTTAAAGCTCGCCCTTCTCGACTTCCGGATGTTCGCTGGAACCGGCGCCAAGTTTGCGCTGCGGTTTCTCGATCTTCACCGAAGGAAATTGTGACGAGGCGTAACGCACCACAAGAATCGAGAACGCCAGCAACAGAATGCCGCCGCACAGGTAGATAATGCCCATGTCCGGCGGGTTGTGGTGCGAGACGTTGGAGATCAGCAAACGGGTCAGCGCGGTGATCGCCACGTAGATCAGGAAGCGCACCGGCATGTGGTTGGTCTTGAAATAAATTCCGACCATCGCCCCAAGTTCGAGATAGATGAACAGCAACAAAATGTCATCGATCTTGATGTGGCCTTCCTCGAGCATCCCGAGAAACTCCATCACCGCCGCCCACGCCGTCACCGCACCGATGGCGAACAGCGCCAGATAGTGAAAGGTTTCGACGAACAGGTTGCCCAGGGACTCGGCCAGTTGATGCACGTTTTGCCGCAGTTTCTCGGCCCAGTTGATTTTCACGATGATGTTCCTTAGCTCGAATGCGAGCGGATGATGCGTGTTGGACGTGACGGTTTTCTGCACGTAACGGTTTTCATGCAGAAAAGAGGCCACGCCATCATGGCGAACCGCCGCCAGACCCGCGCCGTGGCGTTTGGTCGCACCGCTGTGCTTTTGTGGGAGCGAGCCTGCTCGCGAATGCAGCGACACGGTCGGCCTGACAAACCCGAAATCCGGTCTACATTGAAAAGCCACTACCCATGGCGCAGGGATTCGCTTATCCTTTTCGCTGTATATGGATACAGTAGTCGTCAAGACAACTTAATGTGAAGGCATGTGAGGTGGTGAATGGCCGTCGAAGTGGTATACCGCAGCAGCCGAGATCTGGAGCGCTTGTTCATGGATAAAGCCGAAGCTGACCGTCATGACAAAATGCTCGAACTGGCCGAATATCTGGCCGATGTGCTGCAAAAAGCCGTTCCGTCCCTGACTGAACAGCAAGTGGAAGAAGCCGGGATCTACATGGCGAAGAATCGCGATGTGTTCGCCCGGGCGTTCAAGAGCCAGCCGGATGCACTGTCCGAGCTGCTCAATGCACCGGCAGAACCAGTTGAACAAGCTGAGGCGGCGGAACCTGCTGAAGCACCGGCCAAGCCAGCCAAAGCGGCGAAGGCTGCGAAGTAATCCAGCCCGAATTGAATAGGCCCTGAGTCGAATGGCTCAGGGCCTTTTTCATGCCTGTGAAACTCAGCGATACAAAACTTTCTCCGCCAACTCATCTGCCACCCGCGCCGGTGAACGCTTTTCCGCCTGTGCATGGGCGAACACCTCGGTCAGCCGCGAACTGATTTTCGACAGATGCGCAGTAATCGTCGGCAATTCCTCGCCACGATGTTTCAGCGAAACGTAGATCAAGCCACCGGCGTTGATCACATAATCCGGCGCATACAGAATCCCGCGCCGTTCCAGTTGATCGGCGACATCCAGATGCGTCAGTTGATTATTCGCCGAACCTGCCACGGCAGAGCAACGCAGTTGGGTGACGCTGTGGCTGTTCAGCACACCGCCCAGACCGCACGGCGCAAGAATGTCGCACGGTGTACTGAGTAATGCATCGTTGGCAATCGGGTGCGCGTTGAGCTGTTCCATCGCCAGTTGTACCTTGCCGTGGTCGATATCGCTGACCAGCAGTTCCGCGCCGGCGGCGTGCAATTGCTCGGCCAAGGCAAAACCGACATTGCCCAGCCCCTGAATGGCGATGCGCAAGCCTTCCAGGTTGTCGCTGCCCAGCCGCGCCATGGCCGTTGACCGAATGCCGGCAAATACACCCATCGCGGCATGCGGAGCGGGGTCGCCGGCCGAGGTGGTGCTGGTGACGTGCTGAGTCTGTTGGGCGATGCAATCCATATCCGCCACCGAGGTGCCGCTGTCGATGGCGGTGATGTAGCGACCGTCGAGCTGTTCGATGCAACGGCCAAAAGCTTCGAACAGCGAGCCACGGTTTTCCACATGAGCCGGGCGCACGATCACTGCCACGCCTCCGCCCTGCGGCAGCCCCGCCAGCGCAGCCTTGTAGCTCATGCCCTGAGCGAGGCGAATGGCATCTTCGACGGCGGATTCGTCATTGGGATAGGCGAGATAACGACATCCGCCCAAGGCTGGCCCGAGGCGACTGTTATGGATGGCAATGACCGCCTTCAACCCGGTGACCGGATCAACGCTAAGGTGCAGCGATTCCAGGCGAGTGCTTTGCATGAGCGCAAACATCGTTGGGCTCCCGAATCACTTCTTGTAGAACGCCAGTATAGGCCTGCGCCTGAAAATTGCTGGAGCGCACCGGAATAAGCGCCCTCGCCGACAACGGCTTTGCGGCATAACCTGACACCTGCGTAGCAGGGGACTGGACGAATCTTGCGGGCGGGGCTAAAACGAGGCATTCCCCGGAGATTTCGATGAGTGCGCGTCAACGTTTTTTCGAATGCCTGCACCGTTCACCGCCCGCGCTGTTCGAAGCCGCGCTGTGGATGGCGGCCGAGCACGAAAAAACGGTCGATCCCGACGCGCTGTTACAAGAATTCAGGGACCTGCAACAACGAGTCAGTTACGGCTTGCCGATGTTGCCGGTCAGTGAACTGGCGCAGCCCCTGTTGCGCCGCATGACTGATCTGGGCTTTGCCCAGGACCACTTCCTGCCGCTGCGCCCGCAAGCAGCGCTGTTGCACAAGGTGTTGCAGACCCGTCGCGGCCAGCCGTTGGCATTGGCGCTGATTGCCCTGGAGCTGGCGCGTGGCCTGGAGATTCCTCTGGTCGGGGTCAACTTCCCCGGACACTTCCTGTTGCGGGTGCCCGGCGCTGATCACTTGCTGGATCCGTGCGGCGGCCGGCGTTTGTACCCAAACGATTGTCGCGAACTGTTGCAGCGCCAGTACGGGCCGAACATGAAGCTGACCGCCGAGCATCTGCTGACCGCCTCGCCGGTGCAAATGCTTCAGCGCCTGTCGCGCAACCTGCGGCAGTTGCACCTGACGCATGATGACTTCATTGCCGCGCTGATCGACGCCGAACGCGTGCTCGAACTGGGTGACGCTGGCGCCGCTGATTACTTGGCCCGAGCCAGTCTTTATCAGCGGCTCGACTGCCCGAATGCCGAGCGCTTTGATCTGGAGCATGCGCTGATGCTCAGCGACGACCCGATTCAGCGCCTGCGCCTGACTGAACGCCTCAGCCACCTGCCGCCCAACTCCGTCGTCCATTAAAAATAAAAGATCGCAGCCTTCGACAGCTCCTACATTGAAATGTGTATTCCCGTGTAGGAGCTGCCGAAGGCTGCGATCTTTTGCTCTTCAGGATTTGACAGATATCCCCATTCCAACTGCCGAACTTCCTTCGGTGGGCGAACGCACCTGAATGATCAGCAATGCAGCAATTACCGCCGGAATCGCACAGAAGAAGAAAATCTGCGCCACTGGAATGTGCATCGCCAACAACAGGCTGCCGAACAGCGGCCCGAGAATCGAACCGAAACGCCCCACGCCCAATGCCCAACCGGTGCCGGTCGCACGCACATGCGCCGGGTAGAAATTACTGGCAAACGCATTCAGCGTCAGTTGCCCGCCGATGATGCAGAACCCGGCGGCGAACACGCAGGCGACCAGATAACGCGGATTGTCATGATTGAGTCCGAGCAGAATCGTGCACAGCGCCGCACCTGCCAACACCGCCGACAGCAAACGCACCTTGCGCTTCAAGCGGTCAGCAAACCAGGCCATGCAGATCGCGCCCAAGGTGCCGGCGAACAGGAACATCGACGTCACCAGATTGGCTTCGTTGAGTTTCAGGCCGCTTTCCAGGAGCAACGTCGGCAGCCAGCTGATCATGAAATACAACAGAATCAGGCTGACGAAAAACGTTGCCCAGATCAGCAAGGTCGGTCGCGCGTAGCCATTGCGGAACAACTCGACTACGGTCAGTTTGCTGCCCTGCTCGCGTTCGTTCTGTTCGACGCTGGCAACGGGCGGCTGCCAATCCGGCAGCATGCGCGCGGTGACTTTGCGCAGCCGCGCGTACGGCGGCGCATCGCGCAGCAGACGTGGCAACGACTCCGGCAGCATCCACCAGAGAAACGGAAACAGCAGCAACGGCGTGACGCCACCGGCGAGGAACACCGCCTGCCAGCCGAACTGGTCGATGAAGCCTGCGGCGACGAAACCACCGGCTGCGCCACCGAATGAAAAGCCACAGGCCGCCAGCGTCACCATCAAGGTGCGCAAACGCGGTGGTGAGTATTCCGACATCAACGCCATAGCACTGGGCATCGCCCCGCCCATGCCGATGCCGCAGATAAAGCGCGCGATCATCAGCGTGTTCAGCGAATCGGCGAAGACCATCAGCACCGTCAGCGTGGCGTAGATCAGCACGCAGGCGAGCAGAATGCGCCGCACGCCAAAGCGGTCGGCGAGTGGCGTGACAGCCAGGGAACCGAGGGTGAGGCCGAGCAAGTTGGCACTGAAAACAGGCCCGAATGCAGACTTTTCCAGCCCCCAGTCCTGCGCCAGCGCGGGCACTATATAACCGAGCACCTGGGCGTCATAGCCATCGGTGACCAGCAGCAAGGCGAGCAGGATCAAGAGCAACCACTGATAACGGGACACAGGACGGGCGTCGAGTGCCGCGCGGAAGCTGGCAATCTGGTTGTGCATCGCAAGGTACCTGTTTTGTTTTTATGATTTTTTGATGTGGCAACCGGATCGTTCCCACGCTCCGCGTGGGAATGCCGCCGGGGACGCTCTGCGTCCACTGTGACGCAGAGCGTCACGGGATGCGTTCCCACGCAGAGCGTGGGAACGATCAGTTACAGGGGAATTACGGGGTGTCTGGTTGATTGGCAGGATGGGCCTTGATGAATGCTAAATGTTCAGCCGTCAGTGCGGCGACCCGACGAATTTTCGGATACGCCTCAAGGCTGACGTTGAAGCGCTCAGCCGCATACAACTGCGGAATCAGGTACACATCGGCCACGCACGGCCACTCGCCGAAACAGAAGCCCTCGTCGCCAATCAATTGCTCCACCGTCGCCAGCCCCTGGCTGATCCAGTGACTGATCCACTCGACCACCTGCGGCTCGTCGTGCCCTGACTGGCGCAGGCGATTGAGCACGCTGACGTTGTGCAGCGGATGCACATCGCAACCGATCACCGCCGCCACACCGCGCACCTGCGCGCGGGCGAACAAATCTTCCGGCAGCAACGGCACCTGTGGATAACGTTCTTCCAGGTACTCGATGATGGCCGGCGATTGAATCAGCAAACCGCCCTCATCAGTGCGCAAGGCCGGCACCCGCCCCTGTGGATTGATCGCCAGATACGCCGCTTGCCGATGCTCGCCGCCGGGTGGCGCGATCAGATTGACTGGCAACGCCTGATAGTCGAGGCCCTTCAGCGCCAGCGCGATTCGCACGCGGTATGACGAGGTCGAACGGTAATAGGTATAGAGATCCATAACCCGCTCCTGTCAGCGCGCCGCCAGCACTTTGCCGCGGCACTCGCCGAAGCCGATCGAGGCGAAACCGTCACGGGCACAACGCGCACGCAGGATGATTTCATCACCGTCCTCAAGGAATTTACGCACCTCGCCAGAAGCCAGTTCGATCGGTTTTTTACCACCCTCGGTGATTTCCAGCAGGCTACCGAACTGACCGCTCTGCGGGCCGGACAACGTGCCCGAACCGAACAGGTCACCGGCCTGCAACTGGCAACCGTTGACGCTGTGGTGCGCGACCATTTGCGCGACGGTCCAGTACATGTAGCGGGTGTTGCTCAGCGTCAAGCGATGGGCCGGCAGGTTTTGCTCGCGCATGGCTTCGGTGAGCAGCAAAACTTCCAGTTCGATGTCGAAGGCACCGCCGTCCTGATCGCGCTTGTCGAACAGGTACGGCAGCGGCTGCGGATCACCTTCAGGACGCTTCGGTTGCGCGGTGCGGAACGGTTCCAAGGCTTCAGCAGTTACAACCCATGGCGAGACGCTGGTGATAAAACTTTTCGAAAGGAACGGCCCCAGTGGCTGGTATTCCCAGGCCTGGATATCGCGCGCCGACCAGTCGTTGAGCAGGCAGAAACCGGCAATGTGATCAGCCGCGTCACCGATGGCGATCGAGTCACCCATCTCGTTGCCTTGACCGATCCAGATGCCCAGTTCCAGCTCATAGTCCAGGCGCGCGCACGGGCCAAACACAGGCTCGGTCTGACCGGCCGGTAGCGTCTGGCCTTTAGGGCGACGCACGTCGGTACCGGAAGCACGCACGGTGGAGGCGCGACCGTGATAACCGATCGGCACATGCTTGTAGTTCGGCAGCAGCGGGTTATCCGGGCGGAACAGTTTGCCGACGTTCTGCGCGTGCTCGATGCCGACGTAGAAGTCGGTGTAATCGCTGATGCGTGCCGGCAGATGCAGCTGGCAATCGGCGGCCAGGGGCAGCAATTTTGCGCCTTGGGCTTCGATGTTGCCGCGGTGTGTGCTGCCTTCGCTGAACAGTTCCAGCAGACGGGTGCGCAGTGCCACACGCACCTCGCGACCGAGTTCGAAGAATGCGTTCAACTGGCCGCCGTGCATGGCTTCGACAGCGCTGCGCGCGACACCGTCGAACAGCCCGGCTTCCAGCGCTACTTGCAGATCGAAGATATGGTCGCCAATCGCCACGCCAGCGCGCGGCATCGCACCGTTGCTGCTGAACACACCCAGCGGCAGGTTCTGCAGCGGGAAATCAGCGTGGCCGTTGGCCGAGGCAACCCAGCTGCGGGTGATGGAATTCTGCGTCATGGGTTATCTCCGGGTCGGGTCGAACGTGGCGGGCAAAGTGGCCCAGCAGGCGTCATAAGTGGATTGCAGTTGCGGACAGTCGAGGGCGAAGCGGCTTGGGCGCAGCACCTGACTGGTCTCGAACATGAAGGCCATGGTGTTGTCGATCTTCGCCGGTTTGAGTTCGGCGTTGATCGCTTTGGTGCAGGTCTCGCCATCCGGGCCGTGGGCACTCATGCAGCTGTGCAGCGAGGCACCGCCGGGCACAAACCCTTCGGCCTTGGCGTCGTATTCGCCCTGGATCAGGCCCATGAATTCATTCATCAGATTGCGGTGGAACCACGGCGGACGGAAGGTGTTCTCGGCGACCATCCAGCGCGGCGGGAAGATCACGAAATCGAGGTTGGCCAGACCGTGCACGCTGGTCGGCGAAGTCAGCACGGTGAAGATCGACGGATCCGGGTGATCGAAGCTGACGGTGCCGATGGTGTTGAACCGGCGCAGGTCGTATTTGTACGGCACGTTATTGCCGTGCCAGGCGACCACGTTCAACGGCGAGTGATTGAGCTCGGTGGCCCACAACTGGCCGAGAAACTTCTGTACCAGCGTGGTCGGTTGCTGGAGGTTCTCGTAAGCGGCAACCGGAGTCAGGAAGTCACGCGGGTTGGCCAGACCGTTGCTGCCGATCGGCCCCAGATCCGGTAGACGCAGCGGCGCGCCGTGGTTCTCGGCGACATAGCCGCGGGCTTGCGGGTCGAGCAATTCAACACGGAATTTCAGGCCGCGCGGCAGCACGGCGATTTCCAGCGGCGCGACTTCCAGCACACCCAATTCGGTGGCGATGCGCAGACGGCCGAGTTGCGGCACCAGCAGCAGTTCGCCGTCGGCGTTGAAGAACACCCGCTCCATCGAGCGGTTGGCGACGTAGTTGTAGATGCTGATGCCGGCCGGTTTCTCTGCACCCGCGTTAGCGGCCATGCTCACCAGACCGTCGATGAAATCGGTCGGCTCGGCCGGGATCTCCAGCGGATTCCAGCGCAGGCGATTAGGCGTCACTTCACCCAACGGGCCACCGGCCAGTTGCCGCTCCAGTTTGACGAAGGCCGGGTGATTGGCCGACGGCTGAATGCGGTACATCCAGGTGCGCCGCGCTTCACTGCGGGTCATGGTGAACGCGGTACCGGAAAACAATTCGGTATAGAGGCCGTAGGGGGCTTTTTGCGGCGAGTTCTGGCCGACGGGCAGCGCACCGGGCAACGCTTCAGAGCTGAATTCGTTACCGAAACCGGACTGATACGCCAGCGCCTGAGCGGTTGAATCGAGGTTCATGGAGCCTCCTGAACAGGGAGTCGGCAGTGGCCCATCGCTCTGGCTCAGAGGTTTCGGCACGCCGGGGTTGTTATTATCGTAATTCGATTACGCATAACGTAATTTGCTCGCTATCCAGCGTCAAGCTATAAAGACGCCCATTCGTTTCGGAACCCGGCCGCACCATGGAAAAAACCAGCGACAGCAACGGCAAACAGAAAGTCCGCTCCGCCGAAGTCGGCACTGACATCCTCAAGGCTCTGGCCGAGCTGTCGCCGTCCACTTCGTTGTCGCGTCTGGCCGAACATGTGCAGATGCCGGCGAGCAAGGTTCATCGCTATCTGCAAGCGTTGATCGCTTCAGGATTCGCCGAGCAGAACACCGCTACCAACCATTACGGGCTCGGCCGCGAAGCCTTGCGCGTAGGCCTGGCCGCACTCAACAGTATGGACGTGCTGAAAGTCGCCGCCCTGCCGTTGGCCGAACTGCGCGACGAACTCAACGAAACCTGCTTTCTGGCGGTGTGGGGCAATCAGGGCGCGACCGTGGTGCATATCGAACCGGCGGTGCGCGCGGTGACGGTGGTGACGCAACTGGGTTCAGTGTTGCCACTGCTCAGTTCATCGACTGGACTGGTGTTCAGCGCCTACTTGCCCCATCGGGAAACCGATGAGTTGCGCGAGCAGGAAATTGCCGCTGTGGATCATCCATTGAAGGACGAAAAAACCTACGCAACCCTGTGCGAACAGATCCGCGAACGCGGTCTGCATCATGTGCATGGCCTGCTGATGCCGGGTGTGGATGCGTTGTCCGCCCCGGTGTTCAACGCCGTCGGCCAGGTGGCCGCCGTGTTGACCATCGTTGGCCCCACTTCATTGTTCCATGCCGACGAAAACGGCCCGGCGGCGCAGCGGTTGCTGGCGGCGACGCGGGCCGTGAGCTGGCGGATGGGTTATGAACCTCTGCAGGGCTGAATGGCGCCAATCGAGCGAGTAACGAGGGCCGTTACTCGCGCAGTTTCATCTGTCAGTTGAGCAGACGAGTGGTGCTGTTCACGACCGTAGGAGGTGCGGTGATTGCTGTCACGTAGTTGATGCTGACTTCAACACCGGTAACGCCTGCCATCACATCGGCGAAATCCCTGACGCTCGATAGCAGAGCAATCGGGTTCACGGGCGCGCCGATCGCCGCCACTTTGCCAACGTACAACAGAATCGCCCCTCGCCACGCCGATGCAAAATGTGCGTTCGCAGCCTCATCGGAGCCCTGACTGGAAGCCACAATGCCCAGCACAACCGACTGAGTAATGCGCAGTACGGTCAGTGCCAAGCCAAGTGGCGCAATGAACATCGAAGCCACATCCAGGGCAAATTCGGCCAGTACCCTCACATCCTTCCACAGCGTTTCCAGATAACTGCTCGTCTGAAAATCCACATCGGCGACGAGTTGCCCGATTTTAGCCAGGTACTCCTGTTTGAAAGCCAGTACTGGATAACTGTTGGTCAATTCCGGATTGCTGGTCGCTACCGGGTTCGAGTCCCAGTAGGTGTCCAGTAGGTTTTTCACTGCCTGCTGATGTTCCAGACGAGCGAGGCTCAAGACCTTTTTGTTGAAGGTCACGCTTTTCAATCGACCAGCAAGTTCCTGGACAGGGAAGAAATCCTTGCCACCAGGCGTATCGGGAATATAGACAAAAAACTCATCACGCCCGCTGACTTTGCGCCCAAAAACGTAAGCCCCGACAAGGGCGCGTCCCCTTAGAGTGAACTCGTATACGCCAATGCCCGGCTTCCCACCCGTGGTGATGATGCCCTGACGAGGCAGATCGCGATCAAATCCGTTAATGAGTCCCTGCAACCAGCTGAATTGGTCGAGGGAGAGCTCGCCTTTGATTTTCTGAATCAATGCAGCCCGGAGCATTTCATTTTGTTTTGTTTTTCGATACAGACTGGCTTTCAAGTCAATGTCGGACGCATTGAGGAATTTATCTTTCAGATATTGAAGATACTTTTCACCAGGCCTCAGATCGATCAGATCATTGATAACTCTGGCATTCAGTTGGGCAATGGGCTGTCCGGTAAACGTCCAGAAGGTGGCCTGCCTGAGTTGCTCTCGCAAATTTTCAATCCCGGCTAATTGAGGGTTCACCCAGGTGAAAAATTTCTCGAACGCGCTTACGTCACTGCGCCACTTTTGCCACTGAATAAACAGATCGGTCAGGCTGATCTTCGAGTCTGCGTGAAATTTGACCCATACCTCGTCAGGGTTAATGTCCACAGATGAACCTGTCCGGGAAAAATACTCCTTCAGCTCCTTCTTCACCAAATGGCTGGAAAACTGTTTGAACGGCTCGACCGCCAGCATTTCCCGGGAATGATGATGAATAGCCTTGAAATCAGCGTTCAGACGATTGAGCAGGTGCTGATCGTTCGAGCTGGCCTTTCTGTACCATTGAGGGGTGGCAGCTTCGGTTTGATCGATACTCCACAAAATGTGATTTTGAACGGCTCCGAACAAAGGCTCCTCTTCGGGTAAATCGACCAACTTAATCTTCGACCACCATTCATTCAGTACCTCAGATGGTTTTAGACTCAGATAATCACTTTGCATCTGCGCACTGTCGCTGGCGTGTGCCTGACTCAGCAAGTACGCCCAGGTTTCAGCCTTGGCCGCCCATTGCGCCAACTTGTGCTGCAGGCTTTTCAGGTCGGTGAATTCAAACCACTCCTGCCCGGCTGGCGAACCCGGTATGTGCAGGACATGAGCGCTGCGATCGGCTGCCACACCTTTCCTGCGATAAACCAGCAAACCATTGAAAGGCTTGAACCAGTGTTTGAGCGCCACGCCCAGCGTTTCAATGGACGTATCGCCGAGGTTATAACCCATCACCAATTTATGAGCTGAAGGTCCCACGTGTTTCTGCAGGATCGCCGCGAACAGGGTCAGCGCTGTTTTACGGCTAAGGACCACTCGCAGCGACCCGGTAACTTCGGCTTGGGAATACAGAAGACGTTGAGCCGTGGTATAGGCAACACGAACGTCCAACGACTTGATGGCACGCAGGATGTTCGATGGACTCAACTTTGGCAGACTGGAGGGGACCTCCGGAACGATCTGATATTGCCCTGCCAGATCATGAGCACCTTGCATAAAGGCCTGAGTCAGCGTTTTGCGCTCGGTGAGTTCCACCTTTTTTCCATCCGCCAGAGGCACGGTATGGGTGACTTTCACGAATACCGTGTCCGGGTCGATACGTTCATCTTTACCCGGCGATATGAAGTCCTCTACGGCCAACCGCGCGTAGTCTTTCAGCGAAGCAACTCCGTGAGTGACCTCATGAAGTTTGACTTCGGCTTCAAGCAGCTCTTTTTGCAGGGAAACATACACTTCCTGATTGACATCGGAAGTGCTTTTCAACCATTGCGGCCAAGCATTCCGCTCGACATGCTTAATCAGTTGTACCTGGCGTTTTCTGGCCTGATGATTCAAATCGGGCAACGATTGTGCGGCCTCTACGGCGACAACAGTTTTATCAAACTCCGAGCCTGGCTTACCGACAGATTCAAGATACCCAGTGATGTCGCTGTACATCGTGTGAATCCGCTTACCAACGAATCTCTCAAACAAATTCGCACGAACTTTCAAAAAACGAATAGCAGGGACGTATGCGAACCCAACGCGTTCACTGAGCGACAGCGTTTGCAGAAACTCTTCCTGAGTTTCCGAGGAGCCCAGTCGGCTCAACAACGCTTGTTCAAGCTTCCAAATGGAAGAAAACAATTCGAGACCACGATTCGCGCAGTAGAGTACGACAGCGCCCTGTTCACCGGGAACCAACTGTTCATAGACAGGAGCTGTAAGGGGCAATACAAACATCGCGTTCTGCTCGATGTATTTGCCATTCTGACCTTCAATGAAAACCCCGTAACAAGTGCCGGTCAGACTGGGTTGTACGGTCGTACTGATCAGCGCTCGTTGTTGCTGAGTAATGACCCCTTGAATCGTCAGTGCCTCCAGCTCACTAATGAAAAGGTTAGCTTCGAGTACACCTAAAGCAGACTTTCGCGTTAACTGAGGATAAGCTCCACTTGTTTTTTGAACGGTCAGATTTTCCCAGTACTGCCGCACAGTCGCCGTGTAATCAACCGCCAGTTTCTTCAGCAGATCTGCTACTACTTTTTCAATAGCCGAGATCGGGACTTGCGTAAGAATGTCTTCACGACTGGTAAAATTCGGGTGATTGAAGACACCATAATCATTGACATCATAGTTTGGCGGCCGACCACTTTGCAGGCACTCAAGCGCGACATCCAGCAAACGTCCAACCGGCTGTTTATTTTTCGGTTTGGCGCCCGCCACGACATTGACGAACAGGCTGCTTAGCCGCACACCTTCGGAGATCTTCCATAGCGCTTCACGCAACGTGTCCTGCACCACCACTGAAAATGACGGAACAAGCTTCAATTCCTGCGAGATACTTTCCAGGGCTTTCCCCACTTCACGCAGACTTTGGCTTTCGGCTTCTTTATTAATTTCCATAATGGAATCTCTATCAGCTTGATAATGACAAGTGACCAATTACAACTTGCCTCGCCAAATCAAGCTAATTCAGATCCAGAACAAAAAGATACCCACCGCACTGTTTCCAACAGTGTTTAATTACAACACCAACAACCCCCTAAGTTACAACTAAAAACATCTAACAACCTCACACCTACATCAAACCCAATGTTCTGGCCCTGGCCACTGCATGCGTTCTACGCATCACCCCCAATTTTATATAGATCCTTCGGACATGAGTTTTAACGGTATGCAATGAAAGGAAAAGTTTTTCTGCGATTTGTTGATTGGAATCACCTGCCGCAATCAATACCAAGACTTGTAACTCTCGCTGACTCAGTGAACTTTCAGCTTCAGACTCGGCTACAACTTGCTGCTTTTCCTCCAGCACAATTGTCGGATCAAATATTTTCGGCGAACGCAGGGTGGCCTGGCGTATCAGCAATTGTGACCCCGAGCGCCGGACAATCTTCAACGCGCACTCCACATGCTCAACCACCCGTAACGACTCGCTGTGCAGCAATGCCACTTCGGCGAGGGCAAAATGCAACTCCGCCTCAAGTGTCTGCGCCCCGCACTTGCGGGCTTTATCCAGCAACACCTGAAGTTGCTCCGAGAGATCACTACCGCGTTGCAAAGATGCCGTGGCCAATATCAGCAAATACTGAATACGCGCAATCAGTTGAACCGTCGCCGGAGGTGCCTGCAACGCGTTCGGCGGTTGATAGTGGCGCAGCACCCGGCTCAACGCCTCATGTGCCAACTGCGCCCGCCCCTGCTGCAGCCAGATCTGGCTACTGACCTGTAACAACACACCACGGTAAACCGTGTCTGGAATCCTGCGTTGCTGCATCAACCGCTCGGCCTCGTGCAAGCGCTCGAATGCTTGCGTGTATTCACAGTGGTTGGCCGCTATCTGCGCCAGCCCCAGATAGCCGAACAACACCCGTTTATCGTGACTGCGCAGACAATCCTCCAGGCCACGTTTGAACAGAACGGCGGCTTGCTCCTCCAGCCCCATGACCAACGCCAATCGACCACGACGCAGGGCGATACGACCGAGCAGCGGCGATGGCCGCTCAGCGCGCTGGCCAAGTAACTGCTCAATGCTCAGTAGCAGGTTGTCAGCGCGGGCTGGAGCACCACGCTGCTCAAGCAACTGCGCGTGATCAAGTTCCAGCAAGCCTTCAAACAGCAAGGAGCCTTGTGCCCGCGCCAGACACAACGCTTCGCGACTGATGGCGTGCGCTTGTTCGAGTTCATCACAGAGCAAGGCTTGTTGAGTCAGCCCTGACAGGCACAGCAACCTTGTGGCCCAGGCATCGCCATCGAGCGCTTCCAGAGCTTGCTGAAAGAGTTCGCGCGCAGGCGTCATACGCCCCTGCAAATGCATCAGCCAGCCTTGTTGCGCTTGCCAGCGTGCAATCAGTTGTCGTTCCAGTGCCGCCGAAGGTTGCGGCATGAACCTCGCCAGGTGCGCGATGCACTGCGTGGCCTGTTCAAAACGGCCGGCAAACAAAAGAGCTGCGGTAATCAGCCCAACCAACTGCGGTGATCCCAAGGTCACTCCTTCGCCCTGAGATTCATGCAGGCGCAACAACAGCACCACCGTTTGCTCTTCAAAAAGATGCTCGAAGTTGAAGTGCTGCAACAGACTCACTGCTGTTTCGAATTCCTCGGCAAGCAACGCCTGCTCGAAAGCCGAGCGCCAGTCCCCGGCAGCGGCGAACCATTGGCATGCCCGACGATGCCATGAGCGGGCCGCAGGCCAGCGCTCATCGCGCATCACTTGAGCCAAAGGTGCAAAGATCTGCAACCACTGGGACGAGTCATTCCATGGTTCGATGAAGCAACCCAGCGTTTGCAGGGTGCGCAGGTAGTCCGCGCCTTCTCCGGCACCGAACAGGTGCTCACACAACTCAGCATTGAAACGCGGCAGATTCGCCAGTACCCGCCAGACCTCGGCCAACTCCGGCGTCAGGCCGCTGAACAGTTCGTGCTGCAAATAATCCAGCAGTGTTTCCACCCTTTGCTGCGGCTGAAGGGTTTGCGACCAGTCGCATTTTTGCAGCAGCGCCATGCGCACCCCGGCGCACCAGCCACCGGTTCGATGAACAATCCGCGCGGCCACACTGGCAGCCTGCTCCGCGGACAGGTGTTTTAACGCCTGAGCGATTTCTTCCGGGGTCAGCGCCAGCGTCGCGCTTTCGCATTCAAACAATTCGTCGTCCAGCAGCAACCGTGGCCAATTGCACTGGGGGCGTCGACGCGCGCCGATCCACCAGATCAATGCCGGGCTGCTGAGCGCCAGCAAGCGGTCCAACAATGCATCGAGAGCCGGATCGGGGAGCCGACAATAGTCGTCGATAAACAGCCAGGTGGGCGCTGACCAGCGTGCCAGTGCCGCCGCCAATTGCGCCTCATCCATTGCTGCCAGCCCCAATGCCAGACTCAGCCGCCGACAGAACTCCTCCGTACTCAACGACACGCCCATCAGTGGCAGCCAGTGCACCGCACAGTGTGCCGGTGCCTGTGACAAGCATTCGGAGAGCAACGCGCTTTTGCCACTGCCGGGCGACGCGCAGATCAGCCTGATCCGCGCCACAGTCGTCAGTAGCGGCTCACTCAGTCGAGGGCGAAGTTGATGATGGGAAGAAAGTCTGGGCAAGAATCCGGGGCGATCCAGACAGGCAGTCATGGCGGTCATCGGGTGAGCCTTTTTATCGTTGTGCCCTCACCCTAGCCCTCTCCCCTGCACTTGTTGACGAGTATTCAGCGCGCTGATTGGTGTCCATAAAAAAGGCGACCGAGCGGTCGCCTTTTGCCTCGCTTGTGTATCACAACCGTTACCGTACGCCCTCTGCGCGCAAGGCCGCTGGCGTGTAGTCGGCAGCCTTGGCTTCGAAGCCGAACTCGAAACTGTGCTTCTCTTCGTTCTTCATTCCCAGGGCAATGTAGCGACCGGCAATGATGTCGTAGAGCGCTTCGAGGGTGTAGGCCTGCGCCTGGTGATCGTAGTAGTACTGAGCGTGACCTTCGGCGACACGCCACAGTTGCCCGCGACCGTCGTAGTGGTCTGCCAGCGCCACTTGCCAGCTGTCTTCATCGATGTACATGTGACGCTTGGCGTAGATGTGCCGCTCGCTCGGTTTGACCGTGCCGATCACTTCCCAGACGCGGTGCAGTTCGTAACGGGTCAGGTCCTGATTGATATGCCCGGCCTTGACGATGTCGTCGTACTTGAGCTTCGGCGAATCGAGTTTGTAGCTGTTGTACGGGATGTACATTTCCTTTTTGCCGACCAGTTTCCAGTCGTAGCGATCCGGAGCGCCGGAGAACATGTCGAAGTTGTCCGACGTGCGCAGGCCATCGGCGGCGGTGCCCGGGCCGTCATAGGCCACTTGCGGCGCCCGACGCACGCGGCGCTGGCCGGCATTGTAGATCCACGCCAGACGCGGTTCCTTCACCTGATCGAGGGTTTCGTGAACCAGCAGCACGTTACCGGCCAGACGTGCCGGCGCCGTTACCGACTGCTTGAAGAAGGTCAGCACGTTGGCGGCTTTTTCCGGGTCGAGATCCTTCATCAGTTGTGGCACGGCGATCTCTTCTTCGAAGCGGATCGGCGTGTAGCTGCCGTTGGTCTGCGGGGTCACCTGGGTGATGATGCGCCGCAGGTTACCGCCGTGATATCGGGTGATGTGGTTCCACAACACCTCCACGCCAGTCTTCGGAATCGGGAAGGCGTAGTAGCGGTTACCAGTGAAATTGGCCAGGCCATTACCATCGTTAATGCTGGTGACATTGAGCGCGCTGCGTTTGGCCGACTCATAGATTTCCGCTGGCACGGCGACCGTGCGGTGGGTCGGATAGACAGGGATCTTGTAGGTTTCCGGGTAGCGTTTGAACATCGCCACCTGCCCGTCCGAGAGCTTGTCCTTGTACTTGTCGACGTTGGAAGCAGTAATGGTGAACAGCGGCTTTTCATTGGCAAACGGGTCGGCGAGGAAGCCTTTGCTGTCCACCGCCCCGGCGTTTTTCGGGATGCCGCCGGTCCATGCCGGTATCGAACCGTCAGCATTGCCGGCCTTCTCGGCGCCGAGCGGCGTCAGACTGGTGCCGAGTTTGTTGGCCTCCTCCGGCGACACCGCAGCCATCACGTTGGCCGCCAGCAGACTCAGGGCCAGCACACCACATTGCAGAATCATTTTGCGCATTGCATTCATCCTTCTCGGGCAGATCAGAAGTTCACGCCGAAGCTCAGGGCGACGAAGTCACGGTCTTCGAGGACGTTGTAGTCGCCACCGAAAAAGTCGGTGTAACTGAGGCTTGCGGTGTAGGTGTTGCGGTAGTCGGCATCGACGCCGACGCTGATCGCTTTCGCACCTTCGTTGAACAGGCCGTTGGGGCCATAACCGGCGACGTCATGCGACCACGACAGGTTGGGTTTGAAGTTGACCCCGCCGATCACGTTGGCGTAATCGAGGATCGCCCGGGCACGGTAGCCCCATGAGGTCGAGGTGACGAAACCGTCGGTATCACCACCGAAACCGTATTGGCCATACACCGAATCGCGGCCATAACGCAGCTCGCTGCGCGACTCCAGGCCACCGACATGCACCACCGCAGCTTCGCCGACCACGGTCAGGCGTTCCGCGCCTAACACCTGATCGAAAAAGTGCGTGAGGGTGCTCTGGATTTGCGTGACTTCTTTGCGCCGATAGCCTTTGTTGTCGGCTCCCGCAGTGGTGGCGATCGGCGAAGCAGCGCCACCGGCAATCGGGTTGAGCAGCGCCAGCGTCAGGTCGTTGGTGTTGACCTGCACCGGTGCATTCGGGCGGTAGCTGATCTCGCCGGTCCATGCAGTGCCGGTGGGCAACGTGGTGGAAAAACTCGCGCCGTAGAGGCGAATGTCTTCCGGGTATTCGAGGTAGTAGCCACCGCGCCCGAGCATCACGCTCTGCGCCAGGCCGGAACCGCTGCCGGGTGCCAGGCCATTGGCGATCCCGACCATGCCCGGCAATGCCGCCAACGTCGAAAGACCGGCCGTGGTTGTGCCTACCGCCGGCGTACGGCTGTGGTAGTTCATGAAGTACAGGCCATATTCGGTGTCATCACCGAGCCAGCGCAACGCCGTCCCCCATTGCCCGGAATCCCGCGCATCACGGTCGCCGCCACGGGGAATCACCACCCCCTCACGGGTGACCTGAATACCTTGGCCAAAGGCCTGGGTCAGCGGCACAAACGGCGCGATCGCCGGGTTGCCAACGGTGTAGCCGTTGTTGCAACCGTCCGCCGCCACATCGACCCCGAAGAAAGTGCCGCAGTTGTCGAGAACGGTCTGGTCCCATTCCAGTTGATAGAAACCTTCAACGGTCAGTTGATCGGTCAGGCCTTGGGAGCCAAACAGCATGTTGACCGGAATCAGACCTTCCTTGATCTCGGCACCGGGACGACGAAACGCTGAAACGTCGATCGGGTTGATGCTGTTGATCGAGTTACCGATAAACGTACTTTCGCCCCAACTCACCACCTGCTTGCCCGCGCGCACGGTGCCTGGCAGATCGGCAATGGAATAGTTGTGATAGACGAACGCATCAAGAATCTGCGCGCCGGAGGACTTCGCACCTTCCTTGCGTCCGCTGTCGCTGATCGGCTTGAACTCGCGGTCTTCGTCCTTCAGCTCGAAGTCATACCAGTACTTGCCACGCACGAACACACCGGTGTCGCCGTACTTGAGTTCAAGATCGTGAATACCTTTGAAGATCTTCGAGAAGGTCTCACCCTTCTTGAAATTCAAACGCCCGTCATCACCGGTCGAGGATTGCCCGGTCCCGCCATTGACCGTGCCGACCAGCGACTTGTCGGCATCGCGCATGCCCCAGCTCGCACCGATCGACAGCGACGAGTCGAAGGTGCCCTCGATCTCGCCAATGTTGAACGCAACCGCGTGCGCCTGGGCGCAGCAACCCAAAGCCACCGCGGCGGCCAGCGCCTGCGGTGTGAAGATGGCGCGCATTGTTGTTTTTGTCATGCGTCTTCCCCGGTGAGTGACAGAAGGCCCCACCCTACTGCCGGGCAACCGCGTCGATAAGCGCACCAAGGAGGTATTCGTGTTGTCGCTCGAAAGGATGAATGGCCTTGAACGACGGGGCTTTGCGCCGTTCATGGATCGGCTGGATGGAAGATCATCAGTGCCGCGCATGGTGCACATCAGCACATGGGACTGTTACGCGCCCCGCAACAGTGCATGTCCGGAATCGGTATTTTTCCTACGTGTTCAACACCTTATTCTGAACGCGCTTTCACGGGACACGCCGCAAAGCACGAAGCACTGGCCTTTGAGCGACTCAGGCCATTGCTGACAGATTTCAGATGAATCGAAGACTTCGGTTTATCGCCCCGGTGTTCACTGACGTTGATTTGTAGCTCCTTGATCCAACGTCTTACCTTGGCCGCTGCGTTTGCAGCGGCCTTTTTTATGGGCGCCGTTTTACTCACCTCACCTGCATCAGCGGGAAGATCCCCCCATTGCTGTAGGAAATATCCTTTTGGTCTTTTAATGCCAAGCTATCAAACCGCTTTCCACATTATTCATACAACCAGGCAGGTCATTACTGACGATTGATGCAGATATTTCCGTTCGAAAGCTGATGTAGGTTAATTGCTCCGCAAACCGAAAAATTCGCAGTGAGTAAAACGAATGTTGGAGCAAAGTTTTGTTGAGGGCGCCGAAATAAAAATTGAAGGAAAAGGGTCTACAGCCAACCTCATCATGATCAAGCGTCTTGACGCCATACTGGAGCGCAAGCTCGAGATGACCGATACCGATCGACGGTTCTATGCCTATTCACTTCGAATGATGGAGCGATTCAGAGCGATGGGATTCGCCGACGACTACATTCCCAAAAGTAATCCGTCCCTTTGGAATAACCTCCATACCGCCACACTTGAAGACTTCAAACTGAGCGACGATGAGTCATTACGCTATACGGAAGAGGCCATCGACGCGGCGAAAAAACAAGAATTGGAAGCATTTGAATGCGTCAGCAGATCCAAGAGTTCGACTGCCAAACTCGAACAAGCTGTCAGGCAAGAAAATCTCAGAGATTTGTTATCAGTTTTGGCTATCGGTTTGGCATTTCCCTCCATCGACACACTGTTCGGACGTTATCGTTTTGAAGTTATCGCGCGCGGTGAATTGTGGAGAACATACGAGGAATTATTTCGTGAGGGTGTACTGGCTGAGGGTAATGCGGCTGTTGCCATTCCGGGTCCAAACTGGGAAATCCCGGAATTCATGATTGATAAGCGGTACGAGGAGTAATAGAAGGAGCCTCGCCGCATCCAGAACGCAGCGAGGCTCAAACGTTTCTTAAAGCGAATACTTCTGCAAATTCGCCATCATCTCTTTCAACGCCTCAATATTGTCCTTCGGATGCGCCGCCCCTTCGAAATCACAAATCTGCTGCCAGTGCGCCGCGACATCTTCCGGCGAGAAGCCTACGTGCGGATCAAAGCCGGCACCGAGGCTGCGCTCCCAACGCACCTTGCCCATCCAGCCGCCACCGACTTCGAACAGCCCTGACGTTTCCTGGCATTGTTCACTAGCCAGATATACCACCAGCGGGCTGACCAGTTCTGGCTTCAATTGCTCGAATACTTGCGGCGGGATCAAGCCTTCGGTCATGCGGGTCCCGCCGGTAGGCGCGATGGCGTTGACGAGGATGTTGTTCTTGCGACCTTCGATGGCCAGGGTGCGGGTCAAACCGTAAAGACCCAGTTTGGCCATGCCATAGTTGGACTGGCCGAAGTTGCCGTAGATGCCTGAGGTCGAGGCGGTGAAGATTACCCGGCCGTAGTTTTGCTCGCGCAGGTGTGGCCACGCGGCGCGGGTGACTTTGTAGGCGCCTTCGACGTGGACGCGGTAAACCAGATCCCAGTCGGCGTCGTCCATTTTGTGGAAGGTCTTGTCGCGCAGGATCCCGGCGTTGTTCACCACGACGTCGACGCGACCGAAGACATCAAGGGCGTTTTGCACCAGTTTGTCGCCGTCGGTGACTGAGTCGTGGTTGGCTTCGGCAATGCCGCCGGCCTCGCGGATTTCGGCGACGACGCGGTCGGCAGCGGACGCATTGGCGCCCTCGCCCTGGGTCGAGCCGCCGAGGTCGTTGACCAACACTTTGGCGCCCTGTTTGGCGAACAGCAATGCGTGGGCGCGTCCGAGGCCACCACCGGCTCCGGTGACGATGACGACTTTTTCTTCGAAACGCACAGACTCATTCATCGCAGCAACTCCAGCAGGCCAGTAATGACCCCGAGTGTCAGGCACGCGGCTTTTGGTCACAACGAACACGGCTGAGGCTGAATGGTGTGCGATAAGGTTGGGGGATGATGAAGGCGTCAAAAGATCAAAAGATCAAAAGATCAAAAGATCAAAAGATCAAAAGATCAAAAGATCGCAGCCTGCGGCAGCGCCTACACAAATTCAATGTAGGAGCTGCCGCAGGCTGCGATCTTTTGATCTTTCAGGAGCAGGCGACTTTGCGCGGTGGCAGCACAAAACGATCGCGAAACTCCAGATAATGCTTGAGCACCTGCACCGGCGCCTCGGTCTGTGGATAGTGGCCGATGCCCGGCAGCAACACCGTGTCGGCGTCGGGGATCAATTCACGGTAACGCTCGACCATGTGCGCCCCGGAAATCGGATCGACTTCGCCATCGATCACCCGTAACGGGATTTCGCCGCGCTGCATCGCCGTCACCCAGCGATCACGCTGCACACGGCGTTCGGGAATGTAGCTGATCAACTTGTGCATGATCCGTGGCCCGCGATTGCTGTCGACCAGGCTCCAGAAATCGTCCAGCTCGCTTTCGCTCGGCCGGGTTTGCGGGCCGAAGATCTGCCGGAAGCTTTTCACCAGAGCATCGCGAGTGAACGCACGACCGATCATCCAGCCCAACGGGCTGAGCAGCAGTTTCTGCATCAGCACCGGGCGATGGGTTTCCGGAAACAACCCGCCGTTGAGTAACACGCAACTGGCGATCTCGATCTTGTCTTCGTAGTGCCTGGCGAGCAGTTCCTGGGCAACGCTGTCGCCGTAGTCGTGAGCAAGCAAGTGAACCGGTTGCCCGACCTGCAGATGCGCGAGCAATGCCTGCTGCAGGTCAGCCTGCTCCAAAAGGCTGTAGGTGTGATTGAGCGGTTTGGCCGAATCACCAAAGCCCAGCATGTCGCAGGCAATCACTCGATATCGCTGGGCCAGCGGCTGCCACAGATAATGCCAATCCCAACTGGCGGTCGGGAAACCGTGGATTAGCAACAGCGGCTCACCCTGCCCCGCCGTCCAATAGCGGATCGGCTGGCCACGAAAAACAAACGTCTGGCTGCGTTTACGCCAGACACACAGAGGAATCTCGGCAAGAGGCATTAGAGTTTATATCCGGGGTCTTGTTTATCGAGTTTGCGCAGCAACGCTGGCCAGGCCAGCGCGCCACCCATGCCTTGAGCACTTTTGGTGACACCGGCGATCATCGCTTTGGCGCCTGCCAGGATTTGCGGTTCGATGGCGATGAGTTCAGCGCCACCGGTTTGCGCCATGACCTGAATGTCGCAGGCGCGCTGGAAGGTGAACATCATCAGAAAAGTGTCGGCGATGGTGCCGCCACAGGTCAGCAGACCGTGGTTGTGCAGCATCAGGAAATTGTTCTCGCCAAGATCGGCTTGCAGGCGCGCCTTCTCTTCGTGGTTCAGCGCCACGCCTTCGTAGCCGTGATAGGCCAGGCTCGAAAGCACGAACAGCGACTGCTGGCTGATCGGCAACACGCCCTGCTTTTGCGCCGACACCGCGACACCGGAAGCGGTGTGGGTATGCAGCACGCAAACCACATCGTGCCGCACTTCGTGCACGGCGCTGTGGATGGTGTAGCCGGCGGGGTTGATTTCGTAAGGGCTGTCCATGAGTTTGTTGCCGGCCTGATCGACTTTCACCAGGCTCGACGCGGTGATCTCATGAAACATCAGACCAAACGGGTTGATCAGGAAATCTTCGGTGCCCGGCACCTTGGCGGAAATATGGGTGAAGATCAGATCGTCCCAGCCATGCAGCGCGACCAGACGATAACAAGCGGCGAGATCGACACGGGTCTGCCACTCTGCGGCACTGACCTGGTCTTTGACATTAAGGGACGATTGGACGGGGGCTACGCTCACTGTATGCACCTCTGCGTTCTTATTGTTCTGCACGTACGAGCAGTCTAGTCAGGCGCAGAGCATTGCGTAGTTGCATTGCCAGCCAGCTTGATGACTGAGCGGGTCAGCCAGGCAAACTCCTTGGATCCATGTCAAAGCCACGACGCCAACAAAGGCGCGGCAAATAGATTGAGCAACCCGGTCAAAACCATCACCAGCCCGGCGACAGAGCCTTCTTCGCCGCCCACTTCATGGGCCCGACTGACACCGGCACCATGCGCGCCAACCCCGAACAACGCGCCGCGCGCCAAGGCACTGCGCAACGGCAACCACTTCAACAACACGCCGCCGAGCATCGCCCCGAACACACCGGTGAACATCACGAATACCGCGGTCAACTCCGGCACGCCGCCGAGGTCCTGCGCCAGCGGCATGGCGAACGGTGTGGTGATCGAACGCGGCACCAGTGACAGCGTCACCGAGCTGTCGAGCGCCAGCGCCCTGGCCAGCCAGAATGAAGTGCCGATCGACGCCGCACTGCCGGCAACCATGCCCAACAGCAGCGCCGACCAATGCCGCATCAGCAAGCGCCGCTGCTGCCAGATCGGCACAGCAAACGCGACAGTGACCGGGCCGAGCACCCGCATCAGCCAATGGGTGTTGCTGGAATATTCGGCATAAGCGGTGTGCAACGGCACAGCGAGCGCCAACAGCAACGCCGGCACCAGGATCAGCGGCGACAACACGTAGTGCCCAGTGCGCCGATAAATCCAGCGGCTGAACAGGTACGCCAACAGGGTGAAGGCCAGCCAGAACATCGGCATCCATTCAAGCTTCATGGGAACGCCTCATGCGCACGGCAAGTTCTACGGTCAAAGCCGTCACCAGCATGACCATCAATGTACTGGCGGCGATCACCAACAGGATTCGCCAGCCGTCATTGCGCAACAGTGCGCCATAGTCGAGCAGGCTCATCAGCGCCGGAATGAAGAACAACAACATCTCGGCCATCAGCAACCCTGCGCCCAATTGCAGGGCGGCGGGTTTTATCCAGCCAAAGGCGAAGGCCAGCAGCAACAGCGCCATACCGATCACACCACCAGGAATCGGCCACGCCAGCCAGACCGCGAGTTGGCAGCCGAGCAAGTAGAGGCCGAGCAATACAGCGAGTTCAGCGAGAAGACGAGACAGATGTTTGAGCGGGACGGCGTTCATGATTTTGCTCCAGACAGGCGCTTATTTTACGAAGCGCCCTGCCATCCCCGAAGCGAATTGTTAGACTCAACACCATTCCAAAATGGAATCGGACAATGGAATTCAAACAACTGCGCAGCTTTGTCGAAGTCATGCATCAAGGCGGTTTTACCCAAGCCGCAAAAACCCTGCACATCAGCCAGTCAGCGGTGAGCAAACAGATCGCGCAACTGGAACAAAGTCTCGGCACGCCTTTGCTGGAGCGGCTGGGTTCGCAATTGCGCCTGACGGCCGCTGGCAGCGTGGTGCTGCAACGGGCCGAAGGCATGCTGCGCTTGCGCAACGAACTGCTCGCGGAGCTGGATGACCTGAGTCATTTGGCACGCGGAGAGTTGCGCCTCGGCCTGCCATTACTCGGCAGCGACGCGCTATTCGCCGAACTGTTTGCCGAATACCGGCGGCGCTATCCGAATATCAGCATCCAGTTGCTCGAGGGCGGTAGCCGCAACATCGAGCAGGCTGTGCTGAGCGGTGAACTGGAGTTGGGCGGCAGTCTGTTGCCAAAGGATCCGCAATTCGACTGTCAGCCGTTTTGCGATGAGCAACTCGACGCCCTGCTGCCGGTGGATCACCCACTGGCCGATCGAGGTGAAATCGGTCTGGAGGAATTGGCCGAGACGCCCTTTCTGCTCTATCAGCGCAGCTTCGTGCTCAACGACCGCTTGCTGCAGGCGTGCCAGCAACTGGGCTTTACGCCGAAGGAAGGCGGGCGCAGCGGTCAGGCGGATTTTCTTGCGGCGCTGGTGGCCGCCGGGCAAGGCGTGGTGCTGCTGCCCAGCGTGGTTGCACGCGGTCTGGTGCGGCCAGGCGTGGTGCGCCTGACCTTACGCGCGCCGGATTATCTGCGTTGGGATATCGCGTTTATCTGGCGGCGCGGCGCGTATCTGTCAAAAGCGGCGCAGGCATGGCTGGCGCTGTTGCGCGAGCGTGGAATCAGCCCTTGAGCGTGTCGATCAACTGCGCCAGCCAAGGCTCGGCGTCGGTTTCCGGGGTGACGCTTTCGCTGGCGTCGATGCGCAGCATCTCTTGCACTTCGCGCACACCCAGCTCGCCGAACAGTTCACGCATTTGCTCGCCACCGCCGCAGAAAGTGTCGCCGTAACTGGCGTCGCCCAAGGCAATCACTGCGCCCGGCAAACCGAGCAGTGCGGCGGGCAACTGGTCGCGAATCGCTGAGTACAGCGGTTGCAGGTTGTCGGGCAATTCGCCCATGCCGGTGGTCGAGGTCACCGCAAGCAATGCTTCAGGGCCGAACGCCTGGATGTCGGCCAGGCTGGCGCGCGAGTTGTGGAAGGTTTCAAAGCCAGCGGCTTTCAACAGGTTCTCGGCGTGACGGGCGACTTCTTCGGCGGTGCCGTAGACCGAACCGGAGAGGATGGCGACTTTCATCAATCTGATCCTGAAACTGAAAAAAAAGAGCCGCGATAGTAACAGTCTCAAGCGCAAAGCTGCGACTGGATCTCAATTGGCGGTAATGGCCAGTAGACAGGCCGTGCGGTTCTTCTAGAATGCCTGCCACTGACAACTCTGAAAGGATTCAAAGATGATCAACGCCAGTCTGCTGCAAATGGTGATCAATGCGTCGAATGACGGGATAGTGGTCGCGGAGAAAGAAGGTGAACAGAACGATATCCTGATCTATGTGAACCCGGCCTTTGAACGACTGACCGGCTACACCAGTGAGGAAATCCTCTATCAGGACTGCCGCTTTCTGCAGTCTGGAGACCGCGATCAGGACAGCCTGAAACTGATTCGCGAGACGCTGGATAACGGCGGCTCGTGCCGGGAAATCCTGCGTAACTATCGCAAGGACGGTACGCCGTTCTGGAATGAACTGTCGATTTCGACGGTGAAAAACGTCGAAGACGGGCAGACATATTTCGTTGGCGTGCAGAAGGACGTCACCGTTCAGGTCAAGGCACAACAGCGCGTGATTCAACTGGAAGCTGAGGTCGTTGCCCTCAAAGCAGAACTGGCTGCATTGAAAGCGACAAACGGTCAAAACAAAATCGCGAACTAAGTGTCATTAACTACAATCACCAATGACTTTGTATCTATATCTTTCGAGTTAGCCATGCAGCGCGACGCCCTCCTCACTCAGGATGAGCTGGATTTCATCCAGACCATGCAGCACAACCCGCAACTGAACGTGCGGGATGCGACGTCGAGTCTGCTGGTTAACGGCGGTTCGCAGATCCGTGATTTGCTCACGCGTCTGGCCGCTCACGAGCAAGTGACCATTCAGGCCAACTTCGAAAATCAGCAGATGACCTTCCCGTTGCATCTGGTCGAAGACGAGTTTCACGCGTTGCACCTGCGTCTTGGCGTACCGAGTATTTACGAAGACGGCCCGATGGTGCGGCCATGGCGTTTGACTCTCGAAGAGCCGGTAGCTCTGGAAAACGCCAAAGGTCAGCCGGGTACCTTATGGGTCCACGAGGTTTCGCACAAAGGTGTGCTGCTGGAAGTGCGCAACAAGACCAAACCGCCCAAGCATTTCGCCCTGTGGTTCAGCCCTTCGGGTTACGAGCGGATTTCATTGCGCGGCAATTTCGAACGGGAAACCGAGAGCGGCTTCTACGCCTACGAACTGAGCCAGACCGACACCGATGAAACCGAACGTCTACGCCAGTTCATCCTGCAGCAACATCGCCTGACGCATCCCGCCCTTCACACCTGAGTTTCAGGTATCCAGATTGCCGGCCAGAAACTGCAGCATGCGCTGACGCATGTTCGCGCCTTCATTGCCCAGACAGGCAACAGAGGATCCGGCCAGGCTGTCCTGCGCCAGATCCGAAGCGTCGCCCGCCAGCATCAACTGACAATCGAGACTCAATGCCAACCGGTTCAAACGCCGAGGCAATTCGGCGCTGGGCGCGTGATTGGAAAACAGCACGAGTGCATCAGGTTTGATCTTTTCGCACACCAACGTCAGCTCATCGAATGGCTGGCCTGTGGTCAGCACCCGAACACCGGAATTGCTGTCGCTGAGAAACAGCGCCGCCACCAACAACTCCAGCTCTCGACATTGCCCGGCCAGCGCGCTGACGATCACTCGGCGCGGTTGCGTACCACGCAGCATGACGATCCGCTGCAATACCCGCGCCCGCAGGAATCCATCGAAGAACAGCCACTCGCTGGTTTGCCCGAAAGCCTCCTGGCGCTGCAACAATTGCAGCCACAAAGGCATGAGGATGTCCTGAAATACCACCGGCAATGAGTATGAAGAGAAAATCTGCCCATAGACGCGGTCCAGTTGCTGGTCGTCGAACGCACTGACCGCCTGCTGAATCTCTTCCTGCCACTGCAGGTAATCAGCCTGCACCAGATCATCGGGGATGATGTGCGCCAGCACTTTCATCGGTTCGGTCTTGGCGAGGATCTTGCCGACTTTGCTCACGGCGACACCGCGATCAATCCAGTCGACGATGCTGCGCACGCGCTCGATATCGGTCATCGAATAGAGCCGATGCCCACTTTCGGTGCGTGTCGGCTGAATCAAACCATAGCGGCGCTCCCAGGCGCGCAAGGTCACCGGGTTTACACCGGTGAGGCGCGCAACCTCGCGGATCGGGAACAGATCGGCGCGCTCAAGCGCGACAGATGCCTCCAAAGCAGGGCTTGCGTCGGTGATCACAGGCATATGGCGCTCAACTTCCATGTCGGTTCAATTGGATCCCATTCTAACGCTTATGCCCCGATCGGTTTCAAGTGATGAAATGCGACGAAAGTCGCTGGTTTAATCGTGAAAAACCGGAATAATCCTTGCTTGTTGAAAACGCAGGCCTCTACCCCGGCCCTGCGTCAGGCGAAACTCCTACCCGGAGCGACGCGATAGAAATACGGAGATACATAATGTCTACTTCCCCCGTCACGCTGATGGTAGCGCGTCGCGTCGCCGATGGTCGCTATCAGGATCTGATCGCCTGGCTGCGCGAAGGCGAACAACTGGCCACAGATTTCCCCGGTTACCTGGGTTCTGGCGTGCTTGCACCGCCACCCGGCGATAACGAATTCCAGATCATTTTCCGCTTTGTCGATGAGCAGACGTTGCATGCGTGGGAGCATTCGGTTTCACGCACCGCGTGGTTGAGCCGTGGCAGTGATCTGTTCGCCCATCCGAAAGAGCATCGGGTCAGTGGCATCGAAGGCTGGTTCGGCGCGGCCGGTCAGCGTCCACCGCGCTGGAAGCAGGCTGTCGCGATCTGGCTGGCGTTTTTTCCGGTGTCACTGTTGTTCAACTTTATCCTCGGCCCGTTGCTCGCTGACATGAGTTTGTTGCCGCGCGTATTGATCAGCACGGCGTGCCTGACGCCGCTGATGGTTTACTTCTTTATTCCGCTGTCGACGCGCTTGCTGGCGAACTGGCTGAACAGCACCCCGGTGCGCCTGCCTGTTTCGGCGACACCTCAGAAACATTAAAGATCGCAGCCTCGTTGCAATCGACAGCTCCTACAGGACTGAACACAGACCAAGGTAGGAGCTGCCGCAGGCTGCAATCTTTTCAGGCTCGTCGCTGTTATAGTTTTTGCTCCCACCGCGATGCGAGCCGTTCATGCCTGATTCCTCAGCCCCGATCCTCATCACCGGTGCCGGCCAGCGTGTCGGCCTGCATTGCGCGCAGCGGTTACTCGAAGAAGGCTATCGCGTCATCTTCACCTACCGTAGCGAACGCCCCGGCGTGCAGACACTGCGCGATCTGGGCGCCATCGGCCTGTTCGCCGACTTCTCCAGCGAAGCCGGGATTCTCGCCTTCATCGAAACATTGAAAACCCACACCGAGAGCTTGCGCGCCATCGTGCACAATGCTTCCGAGTGGCTGGCCGAAACCCCGGACAGCGAGGCCGAAGCCTTCACGCGCATGTTCAATCTGCACATGCTCGCGCCGTACCTGATCAACCTGCACTGTGGCGAATTACTGCAACGCTCGACGCCCGCCGACATCATCCATATCAGCGACGATGTCACCCGCAAAGGCAGCAGCAAGCACATCGGTTATTGCGCCACCAAGGCCGGGCTCGACAGCCTGACCCTGTCCTTCGCCGCCCGCTATGCGCCGACCATCAAGGTCAACGGCATCGCCCCGGCCCTGCTATTGTTCAACCCCGACGACGACGCGGCGTACCGCGCCAAGGCACTGGCCAAGTCCGCGCTGGGCATCGAACCCGGCAGCGAAGTGATCTACCAGAGCCTGCGCTATCTGCTCGACAATCCCTATGTCACCGGTACGACCCTGACCGTCAACGGCGGACGGCACGTCAAGTAAGCCGACTCGCGAGGATGTCCATGACCCGCTCACTGCCCGAGAATTACCGCGAAATCCTCATTGACCTGGGTGAAGATCCCGACCGCGAAGGACTGCAAGACACCCCGGTGCGCGCGGCCAAGGCCATGCAATACCTGTGTCATGGTTACGAACAGAGCGTCGATGAGATCGTCAACGGCGCGCTGTTTGCCTCGAACAGTGACGAGATGATCATCGTCGCCGACATCGAGTTGTATTCTTTGTGCGAACATCACCTGCTGCCCTTCATCGGCAAGGCCCATGTGGCTTATATTCCGACGGGCAAGGTGCTGGGTCTGTCGAAAATCGCGCGATTGGTGGACATGTTCGCCCGGCGCCTGCAGATTCAGGAAAACCTCACCCGACAAATCGCCGACGCAGTGCAACAGGTCACCGATGCCGCCGGCGTCGCGGTCGTCATTGAGGCCAGACACATGTGCATGATGATGCGCGGTGTCGAGAAACAGAATTCGACCATGAACACCTCGGTCATGCTCGGCGCGTTCCGCGAGTCGAGCAACACCCGCCAGGAGTTCCTGCAATTGATTGGACGGAGCAAGTAAATGCCACAACTTCAGCCGGGAATGGCGCGCATCCGGGTCAAGGATCTGCGCTTGCGCACCTTTATCGGGATCAACGAGGACGAAATCCTCAACAAGCAGGATGTGCTGATCAACCTGACCATTCTGTACGCCGCGCAGGAGGCGGTGCGTGACAATGATATCGACCACGCGCTGAATTACCGCACGATCACCAAAGCGATCATCGCCCACGTCGAGGGCAACCGCTTTGCGCTGCTCGAACGCCTGACGCAGGAGTTGCTCGATCTGGTGATGAGCAACGGTTCAGTGCTGTATGCCGAAGTCGAAGTCGACAAGCCGCACGCGCTGCGTTTTGCCGAGTCGGTGTCAATCACGCTTGCAGCGAGCCGCTAGCTTCAAGCTTCAAGCGGCAAGCTGTAAACTTCGTATCACCGCCACCCATTTTGCAGCTTGAAGCTCGTCGCTTGAAGCTGTCTCGCAGAGACTCCCATGAACGAGCAACAACGCCTCGAACTCGAAGCTGCCGCCTTCCGCCGCCTGGTCGCCCACCTGGACAGCCGCAAGGACGTGCAGAACATCGACCTGATGAACCTTGCCGGGTTCTGCCGCAACTGCCTGTCGAAGTGGTACAAGGCCGAAGCCGACGAGCGCCAGATCGAGATCAGCCTCGACGACGCCCGCGAAGTGGTTTACGGCATGCCGTACGCCGAGTGGAAAGCCCAATTTCAGCAAGAAGCCAACGCCGAGCAACAAGCCGCGTTCGCCAAAGGAAAAACCCATGAGTGATCTGAACACCCTGCGCGCCAGCCTCAAGAGCGGCGAACACGCTTTCGCCGACACGCTGGCCTTCATCGCCGCCGGTTACGACTATCAGCCGCAGGCGTTCAACAACGGTGGCGTGGAAAACGCCGCCGGGCAGAACGAAGGTTCTTGCAAGACCCTGGGTCTGGCGCTGCTGGAAGGCCTGAGCGATGAAGAAGCGCTGTTGGCGTTCGGCGAGCATTACCGCTCGGTAGTGGCGACACCTGAGGGCAGTGATCACGGCAATATCCGTGCGTTGATCCAGCATGGTCTGGCCGGCGTCAAATTCACCGCTCAACCCCTGACCCGCCGCTGATACAGATCCAACACTATCTGATCGTTCCCACACTCCGCGTGGGAATGCTTCATCGGACGCTCTGCGTCCATTGGGACGCGGAGCGTCCCCGGCTGCGTTCCCACGCAGAGCGTGGGAACGATCGGGCACAAAAAAACCGGCCAATCTGGCCGGTTTTTTTATGTCTGCGATTTAGAACGAAGCGTTCTGCAGACCGTCCAGGTAACGCTCGGTGTCCAGTGCCGCCATGCAGCCGGCGCCGGCCGAGGTGATCGCCTGACGGTAAACGTGGTCAGCCACGTCACCGGCAGCGAAGATGCCTTCGACGCTGGTCGCCGTAGCATTGCCTTCACGGCCGCCGTGCACCACCAGATAACCGTCTTTGAGGGTCAACTGGCCTTCGAACAGCGAGGTGTTCGGGGTGTGACCAATGGCGATGAACACGCCGTCGACGGTGATTTCGTCGAAGCTGCCATCGTTGTTCTTCAGGCGCGCACCGGTCACGCCCATGTTGTCGCCCAACACTTCGTCGAGGTTGGCGTTCAACTTGAGGATGATCTTGCCTTCAGCGACGCGAGCGTTGAGCTTGTCGATCAGGATCTTCTCGGCGCGGAAGGTTTCGCGACGGTGGATCAGGGTCACGGTGCTGGCGATGTTGGCCAGGTACAGTGCTTCTTCAACAGCGGTGTTGCCGCCGCCGACCACTGCAACAGGCTTGTTGCGGTAGAAGAAACCGTCGCAGGTTGCGCAGGCGGAAACGCCTTTGCCCATGAACGCTTCTTCCGATGGCAGGCCCAGGTAACGCGCGCTGGCACCGGTGGCGATGATCAGGGCGTCGCAAGTGTAGGTCGCGCTGTCGCCGGTCAGGGTGTACGGCTTGGCAGCGAAGTCCACGGCGTTGATGTGATCGAAAACGATCTCGGTTTCAAAACGCTCGGCGTGCTCGCGCATCCGCTCCATCAGGGCTGGACCCGTCAGGCCGTGAACGTCGCCCGGCCAGTTGTCGACTTCAGTAGTGGTGGTCAGTTGACCGCCAGCCTGCATGCCGGTGATCAGCAGTGGCTTGAGGTTGGCACGGGCCGCGTATACCGCAGCGCTGTAACCGGCAGGGCCGGAACCGAGAATAATCACTCGCGAATGACGGACTTCAGACATGACCTGCTCCTGTTGACCGGGCCGAAAAACTGGCACGGATCGCCGGACTGCCGGCGGGAATAAAAAAGGACCGTGGAAAACCTTGGGGAAGGCTTGAGCTCGACAGTCCTGTAAAAAGTTGGGTGCAGCGTATCGAGGGGGGCAAGATTAAGGAAATACGGTTTAACAATCCAGCTCATAGGTGGTCTCTATGCCGACACACTGACGAGATGGACGTCTTTGTTACAGTGAATGTCGATCGCTCTACCGCGCTTTCGCCGTCGTTGCAAAGCCGGTAAGGTCGGCGCGTTTTCCCTTGCTCGGAGCACCTTATGCCCGCCCCTGTTCTGTCCGGCCCGCAATACCTGCGCGAAGGCCTCAAACTGGTTCTCAGCCCTGGCTTGCGCCTGTTCGTTTTGCTGCCGCTGGCGATCAACCTGGTGCTGTTCGTCGGATTGATTTATCTGGCCGGCCACCAGTTCAGCCTGTGGGTCGATACGCTGATGCCCTCGCTGCCCGAATGGCTGAGTTTCCTCAGCTACATCCTCTGGCCACTGTTTGTAGTGCTAGTGGCGCTGATGGTGTTCTTCACTTTCACCATGCTGGCCAACGTAATCGCCGCACCGTTCAACGGCTTCCTTGCCGAGAAAGTCGAAGTGGTGGTACGCGGCACTGATGACTTCCCGGCGTTCAGCTGGGGCGAACTGATCGCGATGGTCCCGCGCACCCTCGCCCGGGAAATGCGCAAACTCGGCTACTTCCTGCCACGGGCGATCGGACTGTTCATTCTCTCGTTCATCCCGGTGGTGAATATCATTGCTGCACCGCTGTGGCTGTTGTTCGGCGTGTGGATGATGGCGATCCAGTACATCGACTACCCGGCGGACAACCACAAACTCGGCTGGAACGAGATGCTCGCCTGGCTGCGGCAGAAGCGCTGGCAGAGCATGAGTTTCGGCGGGATCGTCTATCTGGTGCTGCTGATTCCGGTGGTCAACATCCTGATGATGCCGGCGGCTGTGGCCGGGGCGACCTTGTTCTGGGTGCGTGAGCGCGGTGGCGAGGTGCTGGCTCAGGAAAAGGCCTGAGCCAGACGCTGTTGTTTTGCCGCTGCCTCAGTGGAAAAAGCTCCACGTCCCGATCAGCACCAATGCCCACAGGCCGATGCCTGGAACGATGATCAAAAAATTCCAGGCATTCAGGCGGTTGTTGCCCAAGCCTTGCGGATCGTTGGCGGCCAGGTTGATCAGTTGCTGGCCTTCACTGGCGACATAAGCTCTGAGCGGCAGCAGTGCCATAGCAAACAAACTCAGGTACAACAAGCCTTCGAAATGGCTCGATAGTTTATCGAGCACCACTGCAAGCAACGTCAATACAACAAACACCGTTGCCCACTGCTCAAGATCCCAGCTGGATTTTCGGCCGCTGTCGTGAATCGTTTTGTCTGCATGACGATACAGCCTGTGCACGAAAAATATATAGAAGATACCGCGCGCCACAGGCCACAGCTCTTCCTGCGTCCGCTGCTTGTACAGGCTCCAGTTTTTGTACGACCAATAATAGAAATACAGGCCAAAACTGAGCACCGACAGCAGAATGAATTTCCATCTGGCAACCACGTAAAATCCCGCAGCCTGCACATCTTCGTTCCACAGATTCGCCTCAGGGGACGCGTAGACATTTTCCGCCATAGCCATTTCCTTGGTTCAAACGTTCAATCAAGGCTAACGACCGACTGGCGAAAATATTGAGCCCAGCGGGGCCAGTGACTGTCATCAATCCATCATCAACTCGACACAATGACGACATGGCCTCAGTCGACACTGGGGTCATGACGACAGCTCTACATATCACTCTGATCAGCGAAACCTTCCCACCGGAAATCAACGGGGTGGCCAATACCCTTGGCCGCTTGTGCGATGGACTGCGCGCGCGTGGGCATCAGGTTGAACTGGTGCGGCCGCGTCAGGCCGGTGATCCGCAGCGCAGTGAAGATGACGCGCTGCTACTGTGTCGGGGCTGGCCGTTGCCGGGATATCCGGGGCTGCAATGGGGTCAGTCGTCGATGCACAAACTGCTGCGGCGCTGGAAGCGCCAGCGTCCCGATGTGCTGTATATCGCCACGGAGGGACCGCTCGGGTTATCGGCCCTGCGTGCGGCGCGACGTCTGGGGATTTCGGTGGTCAGTGGGTTTCACACCAATTTTCAGCAATACACCAGCCAATACGGGCTCGGTCTGCTGACGCGGATGCTCACGCATTATCTGCGCTGGTTTCACAATCGCTCGGCCATGACGTTGGTGCCGAGCGTCAGCCAGCGCCTGGAACTGGAACGGCGGCATTTCGAGCGCTTGGCGCTGTTGTCGCGTGGTGTGGACAGCCAGTTGTTTCATCCGAGCAAACGGCTGAATGCCTTGCGTGAGCAATGGGGCCTGTCCGAGCAGGACATTGCGGTGATTCACGTAGGACGACTCGCGCCGGAGAAGAACCTTGGCCTGCTCAAACGCTGCTTCGAAAACCTGCGTGACACTTATCCACAGCGCAATCTGAAACTGATCGTGGTCGGTGACGGACCGCAACGGCTGGCGCTGGAAAAGGATTTGCCCGGGGCGGTTTTCTGCGGTGCGCAGCGCGGTGAAGCGTTGTCGGCGCACTATGCGTCTGGAGATTTGTTTCTATTTCCGAGTCTGACCGAAACCTTCGGCAATGTGGTGCTGGAGGCACTGGCCTCGGGACTGGGTGTGGTGGCTTACGATCAGGCTGCGGCGGCGCAGCATATTCGCCATGGCTACAACGGCGTGCTGGCGATGCCTGGTGATGAGCAAGCCTTTTGCGAGGCGGCGGCATGGTTGCTGGAAGAGGATGAGAGGTTGCGCTGCGTGCGCCTGAATGCGCGCCAGCATGCGAGTCGCCAGGGCTGGCCGGCGGTTATCGAGCAGTTTGAAAAGCATTTGCGCGGGGCTTGTGTGGGGGAGCAAGTGGTGCCGAATGCGCAGACATTGCCTTGAATCCAGGCGACTTGGAGACCGCTATCGCGAGCAAGCTCACTCCTACAGGGGAATGCATTCCAATTGTAGGAGTGAGCCTGCTCGCGATGGCGTCAGTACAGCCGCTGGTTAAACCAGCGTCATCAACGCCTCACGGCTGAACGGCAAAATATCCTGCTCACGCCCTTCGCGGACTTTCTGCGCCCAATCCGGATCGACCAGCAACGCACGCCCCACCGCCACCAGATCGAACTCCTCTTTATTCAGACGCTCCAGCAGATTCTCCAGACTGGCCGGTTGCGCGACCTTGTCGGTGTTGACCATGAATTGCAGGAACTCGCCATCAAGGCCAACACTGCCAACGGTGATGGTCGGCTTGCCGGTGAGTTTGCGGGTCCAGCCGGCCAGGTTCAGCTCGGAACCGTCAAATTCCGGCTCCCAGAAGCGGCGCGTCGAGCAGTGGAAAATATCCACGCCAGCGTCAGACAGCGGCTTGAGGAATTCACCCAGCGCTTCCGGGGTTTGCACCAGACGTGCGGTGTAATCCTGCTGTTTCCACTGCGAGAAACGGAAGATGATCGGGAAACCTTCGCCGACCGCTGCACGTATGGCTTGAATCAGTTCGATGGCGAAACGCGAACGGTTGGCAAGGCTGCCACCGTATTCGTCGGTGCGCTGGTTGCTGCCCTCCCAGAAAAACTGGTCGATCAGATAACCGTGGGCGCCGTGGATTTCCACGCCGTCCATGCCGATGCTTTGTGCATCTTTGGCCGCTTGGGCGAAGGCTGCGATCACATCTTGAATGTCTTGTTTAGTCATGCCGTGCACCACGACCTGACCGTCTTTGATTTTTTCCGACGGACCGTAACCCGGCACGCTAGCGTCCGGCTCGGTGCCGATTCGGCGCACGCTGCCCACGTGCCACAGTTGCGGAACAATCTTGCCGCCTTCGGCGTGAACCGCGTCGACGACTTTCTTCCAGCCGGCCAATGGCGCGTCGCCAAAGAACTGCGGTACGTTCGGATAACCGTTGGAGGCAATGTGGCCGACGGTAGTGCCTTCGGTGATGATCAGGCCAACGCCCGCGGCGGCGCGACGACGGTAGTACTCGATGACTTTCGAATTAGGCACGCCGCCCGGGGAAAAGGAGCGAGTCATCGGCGCCATGACCACGCGGGTTGGCAGTTCGAGGGCACCGAGTTGGAACGGTTTGAACAGGGCTTGAACGGGCATCGAAGGACTCCACAGAGAAGGTTTTATGACGGCGATAATATGGAGACGCGAACCCTTTGAACAGCACTATTGATTTGGGTGATTAAGGATTAAAAGACGCAAAGCAAAAGATCGCAGCCTCCGGCAGCTCCTACACGGGGTTTGAGGTCACCTGTAGGAGCTGCCGAAGGCTGCGATCTTTTGATCTTGCTGTTTCAGCTCAGCGCTTTTTCAATCGCATGCACAATGGTCGGATCATCCGGCGCCGTGCGCGGCGAGAACCGCGCCAGCACGCGGCCGTCCTTGCCGAGCAGAAACTTCTCGAAATTCCAGGTGATGTCCCCAGGAAACTCCGCGCCCTCGCCCGCCAGCAGACGGTAGAGCTGGTGACGATCATGACCGTTGACTTCAAGCTTGCTCGACAACGGAAACGTCACGCCATAGTTGAGGCTGCAGAAATCCTGAATTTCCTGTTCGGTACCTGGTTCCTGGCCGGCAAACTGGTTGCACGGCAGGCCCAGCACGCTGAAACCTTTGCCTTTGTATTGCTGATAGAGGTTTTCCAGCGCCGCGTACTGTGGAGTCAAGCCGCATTTGGAGGCGACGTTGACCACCAGCACGACTTGGCCCTTGAACGGCGCCAGCGGTAGCTCCTGACCATCCAGGGCTGTCAACTTAAGGTCGTGAAAAGCACTCATGACGAACTCCAAGATTCCCGTGTTCTACTCGAAACAGCCACTTGGCGAGGTCACCAAGGACAGCCGCGGACTAAAAAGGCGCCCGCAGGCGCCTCTCCAGTACTCGAAGCTTAGCGCAGAAAATCAGTGGTGATGGCCACCTTCGCCATGGACGTGGCCATGAGCGATTTCTTCCTGGCTGGCATCACGGATGTCAACGATCTTCACTTTGAAGTTCAGGCGCTGACCGGCCAGTGGGTGGTTGCCATCAACGGTCACGTCATCGCCGTCGAGGTCACGGATGGTGACGATTTGCATCTGGCCGTCCGGCGCCGAAGCGTGGAACTGCATGCCGACTTCCAGCTCGTCAACGCCTTCGAACATGCTGCGGCTCAGGGTGCTGACCAGCTCGGCGGCGTATTCGCCGTAAGCGTCTTCCGGCTCAACGGAAACTTCCAGCTCGTCACCAACAGCTTTGCCATCCAGAGCTTTTTCCAGGCCCGGGATGATGTTGCCTGCGCCTTGCAGGTAGACCAGCGGAGCGCCGCCGGCGGAGCTGTCGATGACCTCACCAGCGTCGTTGGTCAGGGTATAGTCGATGGAGACAGCCTTATTGGCGGCGATCAGCATGGGGCGAGACCTTTTGCATAAGAATATAGAAAGGCCAAGTTTAGCGAAGCAATCGCGCGAAAGCGAACACAACCCGGACAAACGGGTTTCGACGATCGCAGGCTTTCATCAGGACGAGGACGGTCACTGGGTCGTCGAGCTTTCCTGTGGCCACACCCAGCACCTGCGCCATCAGCCGCCCTGGCAATCGCGCGCCTGGGTGCTGGACCCGGCGCAACGTATTGAAAAAATAGGCCAACCCTTTGCCTGCGGTTGGTGCGCACAAGGCTCGGTTAGCGATAACCTTGGCGACTGAATTTCGGTAGGTCGTCAGCTATAGGCGATCGCCATTGCCATGCAACTTTAGAGAATTCGCATGCAAACTTTTTTTATCGCGCCCACCGATTTTGGTGTGGGTCTGACCTCCATCAG
Source organism: Pseudomonas sp. B21-041 (assembly GCF_024748675.1). Lineage (NCBI taxonomy): Bacteria > Pseudomonadati > Pseudomonadota > Gammaproteobacteria > Pseudomonadales > Pseudomonadaceae > Pseudomonas > Pseudomonas sp. B21-041. Next base: position 1,054,970 of record NZ_CP087175.1, on the reverse strand, counting down.
CCTCGGGCTGGTGCGCACGCTTGAGCGAGCCGGGCTGAAAGTCGGTTTCTTCAAACCGATTGCGCAGCCGCATCCGGGTGACACCGGCCCCGAGCGTTCCACCGAACTGGTGGCGCGCACCCACGGGTTGAAACCGCCACAACCGTTGGGCCTGGCGCACGTCGAGCGGATGCTCGGCGACGGTCAGCTCGATGAGCTGCTCGAAGAAATCATCACCCTCTATCAGCAAGCCGCCATTGGCAAAGACGTGCTGGTCGTCGAAGGCATGGTGCCGACCCGCAGCGCCAGCTATGCCGCACGGGTCAATCTGCACTTGGCCAAGAGCCTGGATGCCGAGGTGATTCTGGTCTCGGCACCGGAAAACGAAGTGCTCGCCGAACTCTCCGGCCGTGTCGAATTGCAGGCGCAATTGTTTGGCGGCCCGAAAGACCCGAAAGTCCTCGGGGTGATCCTCAACAAGGTCAAGACCGAAGAGAGCATGGACGCCTTCGCTGCGCGCCTGAAGGAGCATTCGCCGTTGCTGCGCAGCGGTGATTTCCGCCTGCTCGGCTGCATTCCCTATCAGCCGGAACTCAACGCACCACGTACCCGTGATGTTGCCGACCTGATGGGTGCACAAGTGCTTAATGCCGGTGATTACGAAACCCGCCGGATGACCAAAATCATCATCTGCGCGCGGACCATGCGCAACACCGTCGAGCTGCTCAAGCCCGGCGTGTTGGTGGTGACGCCGGGCGATCGCGACGACATCATCCTCGCCGTCAGTCTGGCCGCGATCAACGGCGTGCCGCTGGCCGGCCTGCTGCTGACCAGCGACACCCTGCCCGATCCGCGCATCATGGATCTGTGCCGTGGTGCGTTGCAGGCCGGTTTGCCGGTGCTGTCGGTGAGCACCGGTTCCTACGACACCGCCAACCTGCTCAACGGTCTGAACAAGGAAATACCGATCGACGACCGCGAGCGTGCGGAGATCATCACCGATTTCGTCGCCAGTCATCTCGATGCCAAATGGCTGCACCAGCGCTGTGGCACGCCACGGGAAATGCGCCTGTCGCCAGCAGTATTCCGCTATCAGTTGATCCAGCGTGCGCAAGCGGCGAACAAGCGCATCGTCCTGCCTGAAGGCAGTGAGCCGTTCACCGTGCAAGCGGCGGCAATCTGTCAGGAACGCGGCATCGCCCGCTGCGTGTTACTCGCCAAACCGGAAGATGTCGAAGCCGTGGCCCGCGCCCAAGGCATCGTGTTGCCGCCGGGCCTGGAGATCCTCGATCCTGACCTGATCCGCGAGCGCTATGTCGAACCGATGGTTGCCTTGCGCAAGACTAAAAGCCTCAACGCGCCGATGGCCGAACAGCAACTGGAAGACACCGTAGTGATCGGCACCATGATGCTGGCGCTGGACGAGGTCGACGGCCTGGTCTCGGGCGTGATCAACACCACTGCCAACACCATTCGCCCGGCCCTTCAGTTGATCAAGACTGCGCCGGGCTGCACGCTGGTGTCGTCGGTGTTCTTCATGCTCTTCCCTGAGGAAGTGCTGGTTTACGGCGACTGCGTGATGAACCCGCACCCGAGTGCCACCGAACTGGCCGAGATTGCCCTGCAAAGCGCCGACTCGGCAGCGGCCTTCGGCATCACCCCGCGCGTGGCAATGATCAGTTACTCCAGCGGCGAATCGGCCACCGGCGAAGAGGTCGAGAAAGTCCGCGAGGCCACCCTGCTCGCCCACGAACAACAGCACTCGCTGCTGATCGACGGCCCGCTGCAATACGACGCTGCCGCCAACGCAGAAGTCGCCCGGCAACTGGCGCCAAACAGTCAGGTGGCTGGTCGCGCCACGGTGTTCGTCTTCCCCGATCTGAACACTGGCAACACCACGCACAAAGCCGTACAACGCAGCGCCGATTGCGTCAGCCTCGGCCCGATGCTGCAGGGCCTGCGCAAACCGGTGAACGATTTGCCACGTGGCGCGCAGGTCGATGACATCGTCTACACCATCGCCCTCACCGCGATTCAAGCCGCCAACCGACCTATGGATGTGTAAATGCTGGACTTTCTACCTGCACCCGTGCGCGGCGTGATCGCTTCGCTGCTGTTAGCACTCAATACGATTCTGCTGTGCTCGTTTCTGTTTTGCGTGGCGCTGATCAAAGTGCTGCCATTCGACCTCGCCCGACGCGCCTCGCTGTGGCTGATGAGCCACACCCACGAAGCGTGGATCAGCAACAACAAGGGCTGGATGAATCTGGTTCGGCGTACACGCTGGCACCTCAGCGGTCTGCAAGGACTCGATTACCAACACTCGTACCTGATCACCAGCAATCATCAGAGCTGGGTGGATATTCTGGTGCTGCAATACGTGCTCAACCGAAAGATCCAACCGTTGAAATTCTTCCTCAAACAGGAGCTGATCTGGGTGCCGGTGATCGGTCTGGCGTGGTGGGCGCTGGGCTTTCCGTTCATGAAGCGCTACTCCAAGGCGTATCTGACCAAGCATCCGGAGAAGAAAGGCAAAGACCTCGAAACCACCCGCAAGACGTGTGCGAAATTTCGCAATAACCCGGTGGGGATTTTCAACTTCGTCGAAGGCACACGCTTCACCGAAGGCAAACATGCGCAGCAGCAGTCGCCGTTCAAATATTTGCTCAAGCCCAAGGCTGGTGGGATCGCCTTTGTGCTGGATGCAATGGGCGAACAGCTGGAGTCGATCGTCAACGTGACGATCCACTACCCGGCCGGGCGTCCGGGGTTCTGGGATTTGCTCTGCGGTAATGTGCGCGATGTAGTGGTGCACTTTGAAGAACTGAAGATTCCGCAGCAGTTCATTGACAAGAACTACGATCAGGACGGTGAATATCGCCTGCAGTTCCAAGGCTGGATCAATCAGCTGTGGCTGGACAAGGATGCGCTGCTCGAACAGATGCACCGCGAATATCCTTCCGTATGATCGTTCCCACGCTCCTCGTGGGAATGCCTCACTGGACGCTCTGCGTCCGCTTTAGATGGGACGCGGAGCGTCCCGGGCTGCATTCCCACGCAGAGCGTGGGAACGATCACAATATCCGGGCAAACACTAACCCCCTGTAGGAGTGAGCCTGCTCGCGATAGCGGTGTGTCATTCAACATTGTTGGTGGCTGATCCACCGCTATCGCGAGCAGGCTCACTCCTACAATGGACCGAGTTGGCCCCAATAAAAAAGCCCGCCGATGATTGCTCATCGGCGGGCTTTTTGTTTGTCGCTAACGCTTAGATCGCGCCACGCTTGCGCAGCAGATCCAGCACTTGCTTGACGCTGTCTTCCAGACTCAGCGTCTGCGTGTCGATCACCAGATCGGCATCCAGCGGCACGTCGTACGGGAAGGATTCGCCCGGGATGTTGTCGCCAGCGGCGGCATACAGACCTTGCGGATCACGCTCGGCGCAGACAGCCGGCGAGGCCTGCACGTAGACCGTCAGCAGACGTTCCTTGCCGATCAGATCCTTGGCCTGCTCGCGACCTTCAGCGCTTGGCGCGACGAACGCCGCCAACGTCAGCAAACCGGCTTCGTTGAACTGACGCGCGACGTGCGCGGCACGACGCCAGTTTTCGGTACGCCCGGCGCGATCCTGTGGCAGACCTTTGTTCAAGTCATGACGCAGGTTCTGACCATCCAGTACAAACACCGCACGCCCCATGTCGAACAACTTGCGCTCGACGGCGTAAGCCAGCGTGCTCTTGCCCGCGCCCGACAGGCCGCTGAACAGCACGGTCGCCGGTTGCTGGCCGAAGCGCTGGGCGCGTTCTTCAGTGGCCACGTGCGCCAGTTTGCCGTGATGCGTGGCAGTGCCATGCGTCACCGGTTGCGCGACGATCATGCCGGCGCCGACGGTGCCGTTGGTCAAGCGATCGATGACGATGAACGCGCCGGTGGTGCGGTTGCTTTCGTAACCGTCGAGGGCGATCGGCGCGTCGAGCGCAATCTTCACCTTGCCGATTTCGTTGAGCTGCAACGCGCTCGCCGGGCCTTCTTCCAACGTGTTCACGTCGACCTTGTTGACGATGCTGGCAATCGAGCCCGGCACGTAGCTGGTGGCGCGTTTGATGTCGTATTTCTTGCCCGGCAGCATCGGCTCTTCAGCCATCCACACCAGCATCGCTTCGAAGCTGTCGGTGACCGGCGGCACGTTGTCGGCATGCACCAACAGGTCGCCACGGGAGATGTCGATTTCGTCTTCCATGGTCAGCGTTACGGCCTGACCTGGACCGGCGTGTTCCAATTCACCTTCGAAGGTGACGATGGATTTCACCCGACTGCTTTTGCCCGACGGCAGCACCACGACTTCGTCACCCTTGTGCACGATGCCGCTGGCCAGGGTGCCGGCGAAACCACGGAAGTTCAGGTTCGGACGGTTGACGTACTGCACCGGGAAACGCAGATCGGTGAAGTTGCGATCGCCCGCCACTTCCACGGTCTCGAGGATTTCCATCAGCGACTGGCCGGTGTACCACGGCGAGCGCTCGGACTTGTTCACCACGTTGTCGCCCTTGAGGGCAGACATCGGCACGAAGTGCATGCTGGTCGGCTTCATCTTCAAGCCTTCGGCGAACTTCAGGTAGTCAGCCTTGATCGACTCGAACACGCCTTCATCGAAGTCTTTCAGGTCCATCTTGTTGATGGCGACGACGATGTGTTTGATCCCCAGCAAGGACGCAATGAAGCTGTGGCGACGGGTCTGGGTCTGCACGCCGTAACGCGCGTCGACCAGAATGATCGCCAGGTCACAGGTGGACGCTCCGGTGGCCATGTTGCGGGTGTACTGCTCATGGCCGGGGGTGTCGGCGATGATGAATTTGCGTTTGGCGGTGGAGAAATAGCGGTAGGCGACATCGATGGTGATGCCCTGCTCGCGCTCGGCCTGCAGGCCGTCGACCAGCAACGCCAGATCGATGTCGTCACCGGTGGTGCCAACTTTCTTCGAGTCGCGGGTGATCGCTTCGAGGTGATCTTCGTAGATCATCTTCGAGTCGTGCAGCAGGCGCCCGATCAGGGTGCTCTTGCCGTCATCGACGTTACCGCAGGTCAAAAAGCGCAGCAGTTCTTTACGTTCGTGCTGGCCCAAGTAGGCGAGGATGTCCTCGCTGATCAAATCAGAAACATGCGACATGACAGCCCCTTAGAAATAGCCTTGACGTTTTTTATCTTCCATCGAGCCTGCGCCATCGTGGTCGATGACTCGGCCCTGGCGCTCGGAAGTTCGCGTCAGGAGCATTTCCTGAATGATGTCCGTGAGGCTTTCGGCCTCGGACTCCACCGCGCCCGTCAACGGGTAGCAGCCAAGGGTACGGAAACGCACTTTCTTTTTGACGATGCGAGCCTTGTCCTCATCGGACAGGTGCTCGAGGATGCGCTCGTCGTCGATCATGATCAACGTGCCGTTCTTCTCGATCACTTCGCGTTCAGCGGCGAAGTACAGCGGCACAATCGGGATGCCTTCGAGGTAGATGTACTGCCAGATGTCCAGTTCGGTCCAGTTCGACAGAGGGAACACACGAATGGATTCGCCCTTGTTGACCTTGCCGTTGTAGACGTTCCACAGCTCTGGACGCTGGTTTTTCGGGTCCCAGCGGTGCTTGCTGTCGCGGAACGAGTACACGCGCTCTTTGGCACGGGATTTCTCTTCATCGCGACGGGCGCCGCCGAAGGCTGCGTCGAAACCATGCTTGTCGAGTGCCTGTTTCAGGCCCTCGGTCTTCATGATGTCGGTGTGCTTGGCGCTGCCGTGGGTGAACGGGTTGATGTTCTGCGCCACGCCATCGGGGTTGATGTGGGTGATCAGGTCCAGGCCCAGTTCTTCGACCATCTTGTCGCGGAACTTGTACATCTCCTGGAATTTCCAGCGGGTGTCGACGTGCATCACCGGAAACGGCAGTTTGCCCGGGAAGAACGCCTTGCGTGCCAGGTGCAGCATCACGGCGGAGTCTTTACCGATGGAGTACAGCATCACCGGGTTATCGAACTCGGCGGCCACCTCGCGGATGATGTGGATGCTTTCCGCCTCCAGCTGTTTCAGATGCGTCAGTTTGTCGACCATGGCTACTCACGAAAACTTTCTTATGAACGGCCAGCGGGCCGTGTTCGAGCGGGGAATCCTAGCACAGCGACCTTCTTCTAATCAGGACGCCAGCTAGATCGAAAGGGCATATGAATATGCCCACTCGTTTGGGCGACGATCCCGTGTAGGAGCTGCCGAAGGCTGCTCCTACACAGGGGAGTGGTGATGATCAGATCGGGTTGGGGCAGTCGATGAAGATGTGTTCGACAGCAAAGCGTTTTGCCAGATAGTCACCCAGGGCCTGTACGCCGTAGCGTTCGGTGGCGTGGTGGCCGGCGGCGATGAAGCTGATGTCGTTCTCGCGGGCGCTGTGGAAGGTCTGCTCGGAGGCTTCTCCGCTCAGGTACAGATCAACGCCTGCCGCGACGGCCTGATCGATATAGCCCTGACCGCCACCGGTGCACCAGCCAACCCGACGGATCATCGGATTACCTTCTATCAGCAAAGGTTCGCGACCCATGACTTCTTGCACCTTGCGGGCGAAATCGCGTGCGGTCATCGGTTCTTTCAAAGACCCGACCAGACCAACGATTTTCAGATTATCCGGGTCCAGCGGCCCTTCCACAGTGATGTCCAGTTGACGCGCCAGTTGCACGTTGTTGCCGACATCAGGATGCAGATCCAGCGGCAAATGGTAAGCGAGCAGACTGATGTCGTGCTTGAGCAATGTCTTCAGTCGACGCTGCTTCATGCCAGTGATGCACGGGTTCTCGCCCTTCCAGAAGTAACCGTGGTGCACCAGCACCAGATCCGCCTCGGCTTCGACGGCGGCATCCAGCAACGCCTGACTGGCGGTGACGCCGCTGACGATGCGCATCACTTGCGGCCGGCCTTCGACCTGCAAGCCGTTGGGGCAATAATCGGCAATTTTCGAGCTGCTGAGGTAACGGTCGGCTTCTTCGACGAGGGTGCTGAGGGCAACGGCCATGAAAGACTCCTAAATATCCCGTTCAGAGGCGCGCGCGGCCTCGTATAATGCGCGACATTATGGGCGGTCTGACCCCGCCTGCAACTTTTCCAGGACGTGCTTAATGCTCAAGGCGCTGCGTTTTTTCGGCTGGCCGTTGTTGGCCGGTGTGCTTATCGCTCTGTTGATTATTCAGCGTTACCCGCAGTGGGTCGGGCTTCCGAGCCTCGACGTCAACCTGCAACAGGCCCCGCAAACCACCAGCGTGCAACAGGGCCCGGTGTCCTATGCCGACGCGGTGACCATTGCCGCGCCTTCGGTGGTCAACCTCTACACCACCAAAGTCATCAACAAACCGGCGCATCCGCTGTTTGAGGATCCGCAGTTTCGGCGCTTCTTCGGTGACAACTCGCCAAAGCAGAAACGCATGGAATCAAGCCTCGGTTCCGGCGTGATCATGAGCCCGGAAGGCTACATTCTGACCAACAATCACGTGACCAGCGGCGCGGATCAGATTGTGGTCGCCCTGAAAGATGGCCGCGAAACCCTCGCCCGCGTCATCGGCAGCGACCCGGAAACCGATCTCGCGGTGTTGAAAATCGATCTGAAAACCCTGCCGGCCATCACTGTCGGCCGCTCCGACAACATTCGCATCGGCGACGTTGCATTGGCCATCGGCAACCCGTTCGGCGTTGGCCAGACCGTGACCATGGGCATCATCAGCGCCACCGGGCGTAACCAGTTGGGCCTGAACAACTACGAAGACTTCATCCAGACCGACGCGGCGATCAACCCGGGTAACTCCGGCGGTGCGCTGGTCGACGCCAATGGCAACCTCACCGGCATCAACACGGCGATCTTTTCCAAGTCCGGCGGCTCGCAAGGCATCGGCTTTGCGATTCCAGTGAAGCTGGCAATGGAAGTGATGAAGTCGATCATCGAGCACGGTCAGGTAATTCGTGGCTGGCTGGGCATCGAGGTGCAGCCGCTGACCCAGGAACTGGCCGAGTCGTTCGGCTTGTCCGGGCGTCCGGGGATTGTTGTGGCGGGGATTTTCCGCGATGGCCCGGCGCAGAAGGCTGGCCTGCAACTGGGTGATGTGATTCTGAGCATCGATGGCGAGCCGGCCGGAGATGGCCGTCGTTCGATGAACCAGGTTGCGCGGATCAAACCGACCGACAAAGTGACGATCCAGGTGATGCGCAACGGCAAAGAACTGAAGCTCACCGCAGAAATCGGCCTGCGTCCGCCACCGGCGCCGGTGAAAGAAAAAGAAGAATAAAACTTCGTTCGCGCCAATCGCGCTAATAAAAGACATTCTCAAAAGGCATGTTATATTGTTTCAATTCTAAGAATTGGAACAACATAACATGTCGTCTCGAACAAAGGCTTCCCTGCTCGGCCTGAGCCTTGGTCTGCTGGTCGATCCAGCCTTCGCCGAAGAACCCAAGCCGCTTGAACTCGACGCCATCAGCGTCATCTCCGACTACGAATCGCCGACCGGCCCGGTCAAGGGCTATCGCGCCACGCGTTCGTCCAGCGCAACCAAAACCGACACCGCGATCCGCGATATACCGCAGGCGATCAGCGTAGTGCCCGCCAGCGTGCTCAAGGATCTGGGCAGCACCAGTGTCGAGCGCGCGCTGGATTTTGCCGGTGGCGTATCCAAGCAAAACAACTTCGGCGGCCTGACGCTGTACGAATACAGCGTGCGCGGCTTCACCACGTCGGAGTTCTACAAGGACGGCTTCAGCGCCAACCGGGGTTATCCGAGCACGCCGGACGCGGCGAATATCGAGCGCATCGAAGTACTCAAAGGCCCCGCCGCCAGTCTGTATGGTCGAGGCGATCCCGGCGGCACGGTGAACATCGTCACCAAAAAACCGCAGCCCGAAGCCTTCACCACTCTGCAAACCAGCGCCGGCAGTTGGGATCGCTATCGCACCGCGCTGGACGTCAACACACCGCTGGATGATGAGGGTGATGTGCTGTCGCGAATCAACCTCGCGGTTGAGGACAACAACAGTTTTCGCGATCACGTCGACAGCCAGCGCGTATTCGTCGCGCCCTCGATCAGCTGGCAATTGAACCCGGACACGTCGCTGCTGGTGGAAAGCGAAATCGTTCGTCACAGCTCGACCTTTGATCGCGGCATCGTCGCGCCCAACAATAAATGGAGCGGTGTTTCGCGCTCGACTTTCCTTGGCGAACCCAACGACGGAAACATCGATAACCACAACAATCTGCTTCAGGCCACGCTGGAACATCACCTCAACGACAGCTGGAAGCTGCGTCTGGCCAGTCATTACAAGGAAGGCAAACTCTGGGGCGATGCTTCGGAAAGTCGTCCATTGAACGCCAACGGCCGCACCGTCAACCGCCGCTATCGCGAGCGCGACACGAACTGGCACGACAGCATCACCCAACTGGAACTGCGCGGTCTGTTCGATCTCGGCCCGTGGCAACACGAATTGCTGATTGGCACCGAGTACGAAAACTTCCGCAAGAACGAGCGCGTCACCACTATTGCTGGCGGCCCCTACGCCCTCGACATCTACAAGCCGATCTACGGCCAGCCGAAACCCAACGGCGCGCGTTCGGGTACTGACTTCTTCGAACAGGTCGAAAGTCATGCACTGAACCTGCAAGACCAGATCGTCTTCACCGACAAACTGCGCGGGATGGTCGGCGCACGCTTCGAGCATTTCGATCAGCACATCGACGATCACAGCCGCAACGCCACCAGTAATCAACGTCACGACGCGCTCACCCAGCGGGTCGGCCTGCTCTATCAACTGACGCCGGAAACCGGGTTGTTCGCCAACGCCTCGACCTCGTTCAAACCGAACAATGGCCTCGACGCCGCCGGCAAATCCTTCGACCCGGAAGAAGGCGTCGGCTACGAAATCGGCATCAAGAACGAACTGTTCGACGAACGCCTGAGCAGCACCCTCGCCTTCTTCCACATCGACAAAGAAAACGTTCTCGCCCTCGACCCGGCCACCGACACCAGCCGCGCCATGGGCAAGGCACGCAGTCGCGGCTTCGATTGGCAGGTCACCGGGCAAGTCACCGATGCGGTGCGAGTCATCGGCGCCTTCGCCTACATCGACGCCGAAGTGACCAAGGGCGACGCGGTGATTTCCACCGGCAGCCGCATCCTCGGCGTGGCCAAGCGTAGCGGCAGCCTACTCGGTGTTTACGAATTTCAGGACGGCCATTTGCGTGGTTCGGACGTCGGTGCAGCGTTCACCTACGTCGGCGATCGCTCGGGAGAATCCGGCAGCGACTTCAAATTGCCGGCGTATCACACCGTCGACCTGCTCGCGCATTACAAGGCCAGCGACAACGTCACTGTCGGCCTGAACCTGAACAACCTCTTCGACGAGAAGTATTACGAGCGCTCCTACAGCAACTACTGGGTCAACCCCGGCGAGCCGCGCAATTTCACCGTCAGCCTGACTCTCAACCTGTAAAAGGACGTCACCATGCAATACGGCAAATCCCTTGTGCTTATCGCCGCGCTGTTCGCCGGTCAGGTCTCGGCCCATGGCCTGTGGACCGAACAACGTCGTGGCAACATCGAAGTGGTCTACGGTCATGGCGCTGAGGACAACGCGTTCAAGGCGCAGAAGATCAGCGGCGCGTGGGCTTACAACGCGAGCGGCAAGATGATTCCGGTGAGCGTCGAGCGCCTGACGGATCACGCACGACTGAAACCACTGAAAGCTCCGGCCGTCCTGGCCGTGGCGCTGAACAACGGCATGTGGTCGCAGACTGCTGACAAAAAGTGGGTCAACGAAGGCCGGAGCAAAGTGCCGGGCGCTGTCGAAGCGACGCAGACGTTCAAATACAGCCTGGCGATTTATCAGCCGGGAGCGAAGTTGCCAAAACTGGATCAGATCAAATTGCTGATTCTTCCGGAGGTTGATCCGCTCACCGTGGGGCCAGGGAAATCATTACCGGTGCGGGTGCTGCTCGATGGCAAACCGGCGGCGGGGGTGAAGTTGATTGGCGATTATCGCAGTGCACCGAACACGTTGAGCACCGAGACTGACAAGGATGGTCGGGCGCAGGTGTTGGTGAGGAATGAAGGGTTGAATGTGATTGCGGCGCAGGTCGAGGTGCCGGTGAAAGGCAGCGCAGATGTGGATAGCCGCGGCTTGTTCACCTCACTGACCTTCCTCGGCGAACCGCATCACGAATAAAAACCCACCCTCACCCCAGCCCTCTCCCGGAGGGAGAGGGAGCCGACCGAGTTGTCTTGCGAAGTACATCGACCTGAAAGACCGAGTCGATTATGGATTCGGTAAAGCAGCATCAGGTCGGTGCAATTCAACAGCATCCCCCAATCAGTCACCTCTCCCTTTGGGAGAGGGTTAGGGTGAGGGGATCTTGTGAGGTACATCGACCTGAAAGACCGAGTCGATTATGGATTCGGGAAAGCAGCATCAGGTCGGTGCAATTCAACAGCATCCCCCAATCAGTCCCCTCTCCCTCTGGGAGAGGGCTAGGGTGAGGGGCTTTTGCTTTTATAGGTCGCCGAGGCCATCGATCAACGCCTGATTCTGCTCCGGCGTGCCAATCGAAATCCGCAGGAACTGCGCAATCCGCTCCTGCTTGAAGTGCCGCACGATCACGCCCTGCTCACGCAGCTTGGCCGCCAGCCCCGCCGCATCATGCTGCGGGTGCCGAGCGAAAATGAAGTTCGCCGCCGACGGCAGCACTTCAAACCCCTTGGCCTGCAACTGTGCAATCACCCACTCACGGCTCTCGATGACCAGACGGCAAGTCTTGTCGAAATACTCACGATCTTCGAACGCCGCTGCCGCACCGACAATCGCCAGACGATCCAACGGATAGGAGTTGAAGCTGTTCTTGATCCGCTCCAGCGCCTCGATGAGATCGGGATGGCCGACCGCCAGACCAACGCGCAAACCAGCCAGCGAACGCGACTTGGACAGGGTCTGTGTAACCAGCAGGTTCGGATAACGGTCCACCAGACTGATCGCCGTCTCGCCGCCGAAGTCGATGTACGCCTCATCCACAACCACTACTGAATCCGGGCTGGCCTTGAGGATCTGCTCAACCGCGTCCAGCGCCAGCAGGCAGCCGGTTGGCGCGTTCGGGTTAGGGAAGATGATCCCGCCATTCGGCTTGGCGTAGTCGGCCGGATCGATCTGGAACTGCGCGTCCAGCGGCACCGCATCAAACTCGATGCCGTACAAACCGCAGTAAACCGGATAGAAGCTGTAGCTGATGTCCGGGAACAGCAGTGGCTGATCGTGTTGCAGCAGACCGTGGAAGATGTGCGCGAGCACTTCGTCCGAACCGTTGCCGAGGAAAACCTGATTGCTCTGCACACCGTAATACTGGGCGACGGCGGTTTTCAGCAGGTCGCTGTTCGGGTCCGGGTACAGACGCAGGTTGTCATTCAGTTCGGTCTGCATCGCTGCCAAGGCTTTTGGCGACGGGCCGTACGGGTTTTCATTGGTGTTGAGCTTGACCAGTTTGGTCAGCTTCGGTTGTTCGCCCGGCACGTAGGGCACCAGATCCTTGACGAACGGGCTCCAGAATTTACTCATCGCTCAGTTCCCCTGCCCTTTTAGAAAGTCTTCGTCTTTGATGCGGTATTCAGCACTGCGCGCGTGGGCGCTCAGCGACTCGCCACGGGCCAGCACCGATGCAGTTTTACCCAGTTCGGAAGCTCCGGCCTCCGAGCAGAAGATGATCGACGAACGCTTCTGGAAGTCGTATACGCCCAGCGGCGAAGAAAACCGCGCGGTGCCCGAGGTCGGCAGTACGTGGTTCGGGCCTGCGCAGTAGTCGCCCAGCGCTTCGGAGGTGTGACGGCCCATGAAGATCGCGCCGGCGTGGCGGATCTGCGGCAGCCAGGCTTGCGGATCGGCGACCGACAATTCCAGGTGCTCCGGTGCAATGCGATTGGCGACTTCGATGGCTTGGGCCATGTCCTTCACGTGAATCAACGCACCACGACCATTGATCGAGGTTTGGATGATGGTGGAGCGATCCATGGTCGGCAGCAGCTTGTCGATGCTCGCAGCGACCTTGTCGAGGAATTCGGCATCCGGGCTGACCAGAATCGCCTGGGCGTCTTCGTCGTGCTCGGCTTGCGAGAACAAGTCCATGGCGATCCAGTCCGGATCGGTCTGGCCGTCGCACACCACGAGGATCTCCGAAGGGCCGGCAATCATGTCGATGCCGACCTGACCGAACACGTGACGCTTGGCAGTGGCGACATAGATGTTGCCCGGGCCAACGACTTTGTCGACTTGCGGAACACTTTCGGTGCCGTAGGCCAACGCAGCGACGGCTTGCGCACCACCGATGGTGAACACCCGGTCGACGCCAGCGATGCATGCGGCCGCCAGCACCAGTTCATTGATTTCACCACGCGGGGTCGGCACGACCATGACCACTTCGGTCACGCCGGCGACCTTGGCCGGAATCGCGTTCATCAGCACCGACGACGGGTACGACGCCTTGCCACCCGGCACGTACAGGCCTGCGCGATCCAGCGGCGTGACCTTCTGGCCCAGTACAGTGCCGTCAGCTTCGGTGTAGCTCCAGGAATCCTGCTTCTGTTTTTCGTGGTAGCTGCGCACACGGGCCGCGGCTTTTTCCAGGGCTTCGCGCTGGGGCACGGTGATGCGGGTCAAAGCCAGTTCCAGACGCTCACGCGGCAGGATCAGGTCAGCCATCGAAGCGACTTCAAGGCCATCAAACTTTTGGGTGAACTCGACCAGCGCCGCGTCGCCGCGTTCGCGCACAGCCTTGATGATGTCTAGCACGCGCTGATTGACCGAGTCGTCAGACACACTTTCCCAGCTCAGCAGATGATCCAGATGATGCGCAAAATCCGGGTCAGCAGCGTTGAGTCGGCGAATTGCAGTCGGTGCGGTCATAGCGAGAGCCTCATAGGAATGGCAAAAACTCAGGCGCCCTAACTTAGCAGTCGTTTCCGCTTGGGCACCTGAGATTCTGGCTATGAGGCGGATAGACGGGCGCGACTTAACGTCGCGCAGGTGAATCAGCCGCGGTGTCGCGATTCCACTGCGTTGCGCAGGGTATCGATCAACGCCTGGATTCGGGCGTGTTGCATTTTCATCGAAGCCTTGTTGACCACCAGGCGCGAGCTGATCGTGGCGATCAGTTCCTGAGGTTCCAGGCCGTTGGCGCGCAGGGTGTTGCCGGTGTCGACCACGTCGATGATCTTGTCGGCCAGACCGATCAGTGGCGCCAGCTCCATTGAGCCGTAGAGCTTGATGATGTCGACCTGACGGCCCTGCTCGGCGTAGTAACGCTTGGCCACATTGACGAATTTGGTCGCCACGCGCAGACGGCCTTTTGGCTCCGGCGCGCCGATCTTGCCGGCGGTCATCAGCTTGCACTGGGCGATCTGCAGATCCAGTGGCTCGTACAGACCCTGGCCGGTGTATTCCATCAACACGTCTTTACCGGCAACGCCAAGGTCGGCCGCGCCATGCTCGACATAGGTCGGCACATCGGTGGCGCGCACGATCAGCAGACGAACGTCGTCCTGGGTCGTGGGAATGATCAGCTTGCGGCTCTTGTCCGGATTCTCGGTCGGCACGATGCCCGCTTCGGCAAGAAGCGGCAGGGTGTCGTCAAGGATGCGGCCCTTGGACAGTGCGATGGTCAACATGGGAAACGTCAGTCCTTATCAAGGTACTCATGTCCGGTCGCAATCGGCGCCGGACATACATCGAGCCGGAAACCGGCTCGACTCTTAAAATCAGTGGACACGTCCCTGTGTCCCAATGCAGCAATCAGCCCGGAACGCGACGGATCTTGGCGCCCAGCATCTGCAGTTTTTCTTCGATGCACTCGTAACCACGGTCTATGTGGTAGATGCGGTCGATCAAAGTATCGCCTTCGGCAACCAGTGCCGAGATTACTAGGCTGGCCGAAGCACGCAGGTCGGTCGCCATCACTGGCGCGCCTTTCAGAACTTCAGTACCGGTGACGATGGCGGTATTGCCTTCGACCTGGATCTTGGCACCCATGCGGTGCAGTTCGTACACGTGCATGAAACGGTTTTCGAAGATCGTCTCGATCACGGCACCGGTGCCTTCGGCAATGGCATTGAGCGAGATGAACTGCGCTTGCATGTCAGTCGGGAACGCCGGGTACGGCGCGGTGCGCACGTTGACGGCTTTCGGACGCTTGCCGTGCATGTTCAGCTCGATCCAGTCTTCACCGCAGGTGATTTCTGCGCCGGCTTCACGGAGTTTTTCCAGAACGGCTTCGAGGATGGTCGGATCGGTGTCCTTGACCTTGACGCGACCGCCGGTCACGGCAGCGGCGACCAGGTAAGTGCCGGTTTCGATACGGTCAGGCATGACCTTATAGAAAGCCGAACCCAGACGCTCGACGCCATCAATGGTGATGGTGTCAGTACCAGCGCCGGACACCTTGGCGCCCATGGCGTTGAGGAAGTTCGCCAGGTCAACCACTTCTGGTTCACGGGCGGCGTTCTGCAACACGCTGCGGCCCTTGGCCAGAGCAGCGGCCATCATGATGTTCTCGGTACCGGTCACACTGACGGTATCGAAGAAGAAGTGTGCACCGCGCAGGCCACCTTCAGGCGCCTTGGCCTTGATGTAGCCGCCTTCGACGTCGATCACCGCGCCCATGGCTTCGAGGCCACGGATGTGCAGGTCGACCGGACGCGAACCGATGGCGCAACCGCCAGGCAGTGCGACTTCGGCTTCACCGAAACGAGCAACCATCGGGCCCAGTACCAGGATCGACGCACGCATGGTTTTCACCAGTTCGTACGGGGCGATCAGGGTCTTGATGGTGCGCGGGTCGATTTCGACGCTGAGTTTTTCGTCGATCACCGGCTCGATGCCCATGCGACCGAACAGCTCGATCATGGTGGTGATGTCGTGCAGGTGCGGCAGGTTGCCAACGGTCACCGGGCCATCGCACAGCAGGGTGGCGGCCAGGATCGGCAGGGCGGAGTTTTTTGCGCCGGAAATGCGGATCTCGCCATCGAGACGAGCGCCACCGGTAATAATCAATTTATCCATAAGAATCTCGACGCCCTTAGGCTCAGGTGCGCTCGGCCCAGGCCGCGCTGCTGAAAAATTTCATAGTGACCGCATGGATGCTGCCATCGGTGATCCATGGGTTCAAATGGGCATAGACCTGCTGCTGACGCTTCACCGGGCTCAACGCCGCCAGTTCATCGCTAATCACGTTCAGCTGGAAATTGCAGCCTTCGCCCTCAACTTCTACCAACGTTCCGGGCAGCTTTCCTTCAAGGAAGCTCTTCACTTCTACGGCCTGCATGCTCAACCTCAATCGGCGCCCTGTGCGCACGGGTCGGACATCATACAAAAAAGCCCCGCGCCTGCGAACCCCGCATGGCAGGACTCTGACGGGGGGCTTCTTTATAGATGTGGGTTCAGGGGTGCGCCAACAGTTCGGTCAGTTCACTGACCTGAGCAATTTCGCGCATATCTTCGGGCATCGCACGGATGCTGACAGCCTTGCCGGCCGCATTCGCATCGCGCATGAAGCACAGCAGCAACGATAAACCGACGCTGCTGGACTTCTTCACCGCCGAGCAATCGATCACCAGCGAAGAGGCCTTGCTGGACTTGATCAGCGCCTGGCCTTGCTTGCGCAGGTCAGCGCCGGTGCGATAGTCAAGCACTCCGCTAAGCAGAAGCTCGTCGACATCACTCATACGAACTGCGGCCTCATTCATTGCGCGGGGTTCTTTTCGGTGGCTTCTTTGGCCTTGGCCACTTCCCCGGCCCAACCATTGATGGTCTTGTCCAGATCGTTGCCATTGCGCTGCATCGCGTCGGCGAACTGATCGCGGAACAGTTTGCCGATGTTGATGCCGTTGATGATCACGTTGCGCAGTTTCCACTCGCCGTTGATCTTCTCCAGCGTGTACTGCACAGGATAGATTGCGCCGCTGCTGCCCTTGACGGTCATGTTTACGCTGGTGCGATCGCCCGATTCGTCCTTGGCAGGGTCAACGGTGATGCCCTGGTTGTTGTACTCAAGCAAAGCGTTGCCGTAGAACTGGAACAGGCCTTTCTTGAAGTTTTCCTGGAAGGTCTGCATCTGCGCAGGCGTGGCCTTGCGCGAGTACTTGACCGTCATGATGCTCTTGGAAATGCCTTCGGCATCCACCACTGGCCCGACGATGTCGTTGAGCGCCGTGTAGAAATCCGTCGGGTCCTGCTTGTATTTCTCTTTGTTGGCAGCCAGGTCGGCCAGCAACCGGGTGGTGGTGTCCTGCACCAGATCATGTGCCGAAGTCGCAGCAGCCACGGCGTTACCCATCAACGGCAAGGCCGCCAACAGCACCAACAGGCTGCGTCGCAAGATAGAGATCATTCAAAAGCTCCTCATTTGGCGTCTTTGCTAACGGTATTGAGCAGGAATTTACCGATAAGGTCTTCCAGTACCAGTGACGACTGCGTGTCATGGATGGTTCCACCATCCTTTAACGGTTTGTCTTCCCCGCCGACGCTGATACCGATGTACTTCTCGCCCAGCAGACCAGCGGTCAGGATAGACGCTGTGGAGTCGGTCGGAAGATTGTCGACCTTTTTATCCACTTGCAGAGTGACCCGACCGGTGAAGCTGTCGCGATCCAGATCGATCGCCGTGACCTTGCCGATAGTTACACCGGCCATGGTCACTTTGGCTCTGACCGTCAAACCGGCAATATTGTCAAAGTAGGCATAAAGTTTATAGGTGTCGGTGGTCGACGTCGGAGACAGACCACTGACCCGCAAAGCAAGCAGCAACAAAGCCAGGATCCCTGCCAGCAGGAACAGGCCGACACCGATTTCCAGGGTGCGGTTTTGCATCAGAAATCTCCAAACATCAAAGCGGTCAGAATAAAGTCCAGGCCGAGCACTGCCAGCGAGGCAAACACCACGGTCTTGGTGGTAGCACGACTGATACCCTCGGAAGTGGGCTCACAGTCATAGCCTTGGAATACGGCAATCCAGGTCACTACAAAGGCGAAAACAATACTTTTGATCACGCCATTGAGCACATCACTGGTGAAATTCACGCTGTTCTGCATGTTCGCCCAATAAGAGCCTTCATACACACCCAGCCAGTCGACGGCCACCCACGAGCCGCCCCAGATGCCTACCACGCTGAAAATCATCGCCAGCACCGGCAGGGAAATGAAGCCGGCCCACAGGCGCGGGGCAATGATGTACTTGAGCGGATCGACACCGATCATTTCCAGGCTGGACAGCTGTTCGGTGGACTTCATGTTGCCGATCTCGGCGGTCAGTGCCGAACCGGCACGACCGGCAAACAACAGCGCAGTCACCACCGGCCCCAGCTCACGCAGCAAGGTCAGCGCAACCATCTGCCCCACGGCCTGCTCCGAACCGTAGCTCGACAGAATGCTGAAGCCCTGCAGCGCCAGCACCATGCCGATGAAAATACCCGAAACGACGATGATCACCAGCGACATCACGCCGACCGAGTGCAACTGTTTGACCAACAGACCAAAACCGCCGCTGATACCACCACGCCCCAGCAAGGCATGAAACAGGAACAGCGTCGCACGACCGAACACCGCGACGGCGTCGATCGCAGACTCGCCGAACCGGCGTACGCGTTCTATTAATGAAATTCTGCGCATCAGCGCTTCCCCAGAAGATCTGCGCGGTAATCCGTCGCTGGAAAATGGTACGGCACCGGGCCATCGGGATCGCCGGTCATGAACTGACGGATACGCGGCTCGTCCGAGTTCATCAACTCGTCCGGCGTACCCTGCCCCAGCACCTGACCATCACCGACGACATAGATGTAGTCGGCAATGCTCGCGGTTTCGGCCAGATCGTGGGACACCACGATACTGGTGATCCCCAGCGCGTCGTTGAGCAGGCGAATCAGACGGACCAGCACGCCCATGGCGATCGGGTCCTGCCCGACGAACGGTTCGTCGTACATGAGGATCTGCGGATCGAGCGCAATCGCTCGCGCCAGTGCGACGCGGCGCTTCATGCCACCGGACAGTTCATCCGGCATCAACTCGATGGCACCGCGCAGACCGACCGCCTGCAATTTGAGCAGGACGATGTCGCGGATCATTTCTTCCGGCAAATCGGTATGAACACGCAGGGGGAAAGCCACGTTCTCGAAAACATCGAGATCGGTGAACAGCGCGCCGCTTTGAAACAGCACACCCATGTGCTTTCGCGCATCGAACAGATCACTGCGCGAAAGCGCAGGCAGATTCTGGCCGTTGACCCAGACTTCGCCGCTGGCAGGGCGCAGTTGTGCCCCCATCAATCGCAGCAGCGTGGTCTTGCCACACCCGGAAGGTCCCATGATGCCGGTGACCTTGCCGCGCGGTATGCGAATATCGACGTTATTGAAAATGCTGCGCGCACCGCGCTTGAAGGAGACTCCCTTCAGCTCGACCGCGTAGGCGTTATCGGCACTCATCTAAACTCCTTGCGATGCAGCCTCTCACTCGGACGCCTGTCTTTACTTAAAAAGTACGTACATCCCGGGCAGGCCGAACTGGCGGCGAACTATATCACTGCAAAGGCTACGCGCCCAAGGCTTGTACCAGCCTGCGTTCGGCGATATGACAGGTGCGCAGGCTCTTTTCCCGGGTTTTGGTAACGAGTAATGACAAAGCACGACGAACTTGCGTGAGGCTTTGCAACATAACCGCTATAATCGCCGCCTTTTCATCGGGCTATACGATTTCTGACATGAGCCAATCCAGCGACCTGATTCAATCGGCACAACGCACCATCCAACTCGAAGTGGAAGCCGTACAAGGCTTGTTGCCCCATATCGACGCCGATTTCGTACGCGCTTGCGAGATGATTCTGGCCAGTAAAGGCCGTGTAGTCGTGGTCGGCATGGGCAAGTCCGGGCACATCGGCAACAAGATTGCCGCCACCCTGGCCAGCACCGGCACCCCAGCCTTTTTTGTCCACCCGGCCGAAGCCAGTCATGGCGACATGGGCATGATCACTCGTGACGATGTGATTCTGGCCCTGTCGAACTCCGGCTCGACCAATGAAATCGTAACCCTGCTGCCGTTGATCAAACGTCTGGGCATCCAGTTGATCAGCGTCACCGGCAACCCGCAATCGCCGCTGGCCAAGGCTGCCGAGGTCAATCTCAATGTTCATGTCGAGCATGAAGCCTGCCCGCTGAACCTGGCACCGACCTCGTCGACGACCGCAGCACTGGTCATGGGCGATGCACTGGCCGTGGCACTGCTGGAAGCACGCGGCTTCACCGCCGAAGATTTCGCTTTCTCGCACCCGGGTGGCGCCCTCGGCCGTCGCCTGCTGCTGAAAGTGGAAAACGTCATGCACGCCGGACAAGAGTTGCCGCAAGTCCAACGCGGCACGCTGCTCAAAGACGCATTGATGGAAATGACTCGTAAAGGTCTGGGCATGACCGTCATCCTTGAAACCGACGGCAAACTCGCCGGGATCTTCACCGACGGCGACTTGCGCCGCACGCTGGATCGCAGCATCGACATCCGCAGCGCCACCATCGACCAGGTAATGACGGCCCACGGCAAGACTGCCCGCCCGGAAATGCTGGCCGCCGAAGCCCTGAAAATCATGGAAGATCACCGAATCAACGCATTGGTAGTCGTAGACGAGGAAGATCGCCCGGTCGGCGCCTTCAACCTCTCCGATCTGCTGCGCGCAGGAGTCATGTAATGAGCAACGATCTGCTGCAACGCGGCAAAGCGATCAAACTGGCGGTTTTCGACGTCGACGGCGTCCTCACCGACGGTCGCCTGTACTTCCTTGAAGACGGCAGCGAGTTCAAGACCTTCAACACCCTCGACGGTCAAGGCATCAAAATGCTGATGAACGCCGGCGTGCAGACCGCTATCATCAGCGGCCGCAAGACACCCGTCGTTGAACGTCGAGCGAAAAACCTGGGGATTCCCCACCTGTTTCAGGGCCGTGAAGACAAACTGGTCGTGCTCGACGGCCTGCTTGCGCAACTGGGCCTAAGCTATGAAGAAGTCGCCTACCTCGGTGACGATCTGCCCGACCTTCCGGTGATTCGCCGTGTTGGTCTGGGCATGGCCGTAGCCAACGCCGCCGATTTCGTCCGCGAACACGCCCATGGCGTAACCCGGGCCCGTGGTGGCGAAGGCGCCGCCCGCGAATTCTGCGAATTGATCCTGCGCGCCCAGGGCCGCCTCGATGCGGCCAACGCCGCGTACCTGTGAGCCAAACCATGTTCAGCAAAAAATTTCGTAACTTCCTGCTGTTTGGCTGCATCGCTGCGATTTTCGCAGCGGTCGGCTATTGGAATATCAGCCCGGAACGCTTTCTCGACAAACCACCGGTCACCTCGGTTGAAACGCCTATCGACTGGTATGCAACCAACACGCATACCCTGCAATACCTGCCGGATGGCAAGGTGCAGTATGAAATGACGTCCGAAAAAGCCGAGCACGTTAAGGCAACCGACGTCACGCTCGTGACCAAACCCGACCTGAACATGTATCGCGGAACAGAATTCCCGTGGCACGTGACCAGTGAGCGCGGTGAAGTGAACTCAGGCGGCACCGAAGTCGAACTGATCGATTCGGTACGCGTTGCGCGCACCGATGAAAAGAAGCGTGACATCCTGATCACTTCCACTCGCATGACCGTGTTCCCGCAGCAGGAATATGCGCAGACCGAGCAACCCGTTAGAATCGACGGCGCTGGCGGTGTATCGACTGGCGTTGGAATGAAAGCGTACCTGAAGGAAAGCAGGATACACCTGCTATCGAACGTAAGAGGACAGTATGAGGCTCGTTAAAACCCTCCCTATTTTGCTCAGTCTGGGCGCAGCACTGGGAAGCGTGAGCGCCTGGGCTCTGCCGAACGATCAGCAGCAACCTATCCGCATTCAGGCCGACGACGCCCAACTGGACGACAAGAACGGCATCGCCACCTATAAAGGTGATGTGATCATCACCCAAGGTTCGATGATCGTTAAAGGCAACACCGTCACCATGACTCGCGCCCCGAATGGAGATATCGACGTAGTGACCTCCGTGGGCAACCTGGCTTATTTCGAGCAGCTGCAAACCCAGGGCGACACCAAACCGGTTCAAGGCTACGGCGTGACGATTCAATACCACGCCCAGCAAAACCGCGTCGTGCTGATCGATAAGGCCAAGGTCGTCGACAAAGACGGCAACGTCACTCAGGGCGAGAAAATCGTCTACGACACCGTGAAGAAACTGGCCAGCGCTGGTCGTGCTACCGGCAGCAAGGTCACCGAGGCGCGTCCGCGCATCGACATGGTGATCCAGCCGAAGAAGAAAACCGACGAGAAAACCCAGTAATGGCAACTCTGAAAGCTCAGCACCTGGCCAAGGCCTATAAAAGCCGCCAGGTCGTGCGTGACGTCAGCCTGTCGATCGACAGCGGCCAGATCGTCGGCCTGCTCGGCCCGAACGGCGCCGGCAAGACCACGTGTTTCTACATGATCGTCGGCCTGGTACAGGCCGATCAGGGTCGCGTGCTGATCGACGATCTGGACGTCAGCCACCAGCCGATGCACGGTCGCGCCAAGGCCGGTATTGGCTATCTGCCGCAAGAGGCGTCGATCTTCCGCAAACTGTCGGTGGCCGACAACATCATGGCCATCCTCGAGACCCGTCAGGAGCTCGACAAGGCCGGCCGTCGCAAGGAGCTGGAAAGCCTGCTGCAGGAATTCCACATCAGCCACATCCGCGACAACCTTGGCATGAGCCTGTCCGGTGGTGAACGTCGCCGGGTGGAAATCGCTCGTGCATTGGCAACGGCACCGAAATTCATCCTGCTCGACGAACCGTTCGCCGGTGTCGATCCGATCTCGGTCGGCGATATCAAGCAGATCATCCACCACCTCAAGGCCAAGGGCATCGGTGTATTGATCACCGACCACAACGTCCGTGAGACGCTGGACATCTGCGAAACCGCTTACATCGTCAACGATGGTCAACTGATCGCCGAAGGCGATGCAGAAACCATCCTGGCCAACGATCTGGTCAAGGAAGTGTATCTGGGCCACGAGTTCCGCTTGTAAGCGTAACAGTGCCCGGTGCGCCGCCCGGGCGCTGTATCGATTCAAGCAGGAATTAATACGCTTTAATTGTTACAGCGCTCTAGGCAAACACTTCAGTTTCAGGCATATAATTTGCTTAAGTTTGGCGCCCCGGCGCCCTGTAGTGGATGGCGCATAGCGCCGGCGAATAAGGTGTTAAGCCCCTGCCATGAAACCATCGCTAGTCTTGAGAATGGGCCAGCAGCTGACGATGACACCGCAGCTGCAACAGGCCATCCGCCTGCTCCAATTGTCGACCCTGGATCTGCAACAGGAAATCCAGGAGGCTCTGGAATCCAATCCGATGCTCGAACGCCAGGAAGAAGGCGACGACTTCGACAATTCCGATCCCATGGCCGACAACGCCGAACAGAAGCCCAACACCGAGATCCAGGAACCCTCGTATCAGGAAACCGCGCCCACGGTGGACAACCTGGAGGAAGGTGACTGGAGCGAGCGTATCCCCAACGAACTTCCGGTCGACACCGCCTGGGAAGACGTCTACCAGACCAGCGCCAGCAGCCTGCCCAGCAGCGATGACGACGAATGGGACTTCACCACCCGCACGTCCGCCGGCGAGAGCCTGCAAAGCCACCTGCTGTGGCAACTGAACCTGGCACCGATGTCCGACACCGATCGCCTGATCGCCGTGACCCTGATCGATTGCATCAACAATCAGGGCTACCTGGACGAAACCCTCGAGGAAATCCTCGAGGCGTTCGATCCGGAACTCGACATCGAACTCGATGAAATCGAAGCCGTCCTGCACCGCATCCAGCAATTCGAACCGGCCGGTATCGGCGCGCGCAACCTTGGCGAATGCCTGCTGCTGCAATTGCGTCAGCTACCCGCCAAGACGCCGTGGCTGGCGGAAGCGAAACGTCTGGTCAGCGATTACATCGACCTGCTCGGCAGTCGCGACTACAGCCAGTTGATGCGCCGCATGAAGCTCAAGGAAGACGAGCTGCGCCAGGTCATCGAACTGGTGCAAAGCCTCAATCCGCGCCCTGGCTCGCAAATCGAATCCACTGAAGCCGAATACGTTGTCCCTGACGTCATCGTGCGCAAGGACAACGAGCGCTGGCTGGTCGAGCTGAATCAGGAATCGGTACCGCGCCTGCGCGTCAACGCCCAGTACGCCGGTTTCGTCCGTCGCGCCGACACCAGCGCCGACAACACCTTCATGCGCAATCAGTTGCAGGAAGCCCGCTGGTTCATCAAGAGCCTGCAGAGCCGCAACGAAACCCTGATGAAAGTAGCTACCCAGATCGTCGAGCATCAACGCGGTTTTCTGGAGTACGGCGACGAAGCCATGAAGCCGTTGGTTCTGCACGACATCGCTGAAGCGGTCGGCATGCACGAATCGACCATTTCCCGGGTGACCACACAGAAATTCATGCATACCCCGCGCGGTATTTATGAACTGAAATACTTTTTCTCAAGCCACGTCAGCACCTCCGAAGGCGGCGAATGCTCGTCCACGGCGATCCGCGCGATCATCAAAAAACTGGTTGCCGCGGAAAATCAGAAAAAGCCGTTGAGTGACAGCAAGATCGCTGGTTTACTGGAGGCACAAGGCATTCAGGTGGCTCGCCGCACCGTCGCCAAGTACCGCGAATCCCTCGGGATCGCGCCTTCGAGCGAACGCAAGCGGTTGATGTAAGCCACGTTACAGCGTTCCAGTGGCAGGCTATCCGGCCTGCCGCTTTATGCACTGGCAACGAAGGAGAAGCTGTATGCAAGTCAACATCAGTGGACACCAACTGGAAGTGACCCAACCTCTGCGTTCCTACATCGAGGAAAAACTCCAACGACTGGAGCGCCATTTCGACAAGATCACCAACGTGCAAGTCACGATGTGCGTCGAAAAGCTGAAGCAGAAAATCGAAGCCACCTTGCATATACCCGGCAGCGAAGTGGTCGCCAACGCGGAACATACCGATATGTACGCGGCGATCGACGCCTTGACCGACAAGCTGGATAAACAACTCAAAAAGCATAAGGAAAAGACCCAGAGCCTGCTCCAGGGCGCTACCGGTCGATAACCCCCCACCCCATGATCCGACTTGAAAGTATCCTGACCCCCGGCCGTTCCCTCGTGAACGTGCCGGGCGGCAGTAAAAAGAAAGCCCTCGAACAAATTGCCAACCTGATCGCCCGCGAAGTGGCGGATCTGGAGATGCAAGATGTCTTCGAGGCGTTGATTGCCCGTGAAAAACTCGGTTCCACCGGTTTTGGTAACGGCATCGCCATTCCCCATTGCCGCCTCAAGGGTTGCACTGCACCGATCAGTGCGCTGATGCACCTTGATGCTCCGATTGATTTCGACGCCATTGACGGCGCACCGGTTGACCTGCTGTTTGTTTTGCTGGTCCCGGAGGCTGCCACCGATGCGCACCTGGAGCTGCTGCGCCAGATCGCGAGCATGCTCGATCGCAAGGAAGTGCGTGAAAAACTGCGCAGCGCTCCAAGCAATGAAGCCTTGTATCAGGTTGTCCTGGACGAGCAGAACGGGCACTAATCATGCGCTTGATCATCGTCAGCGGCCGTTCCGGCTCGGGTAAAAGTACGGCTCTGGATGTCCTTGAGGACAACGGCTATTACTGCATCGACAACCTGCCCGCAGGTTTGCTGCCGGAACTGGCCGAACGCGCGCTGATTCACACGGAACTGGCGCAGCCGCTGGTAGCCGTGTCCATCGATGCGCGCAACCTGCCGAGCCACCTGACACGCTTTCCCGAACTGCTTGAAGATGTCCGGGCCAAACACATCCAATGCGACGTCCTGTATCTGGACGCCGACGAAGAAACCCTGCTCAAGCGTTTCTCCGAAACCCGCCGTCGTCACCCGCTGAGCAACGCCAACCGCTCACTGGCCGAGGCGATCCAGGATGAAACCGCCCTGCTCGGCCCGATTGCCGACCTCGCCGACCTGAAGATCAACACCACCAATCTGAACCTGTACCAGTTGCGCGACTCCATCAAGCTGCGTCTGCTGAACCAACCGGAGCCGGGGACCGCATTTCTGGTCGAGTCCTTTGGCTTCAAGCGCGGCATGCCGGTAGACGCGGATCTGGTATTCGATGTGCGCTGCCTGCCCAATCCATACTGGAAGCCGGAACTGCGCGCGCAATCGGGTCTCGATGCGCCGGTGGCTGAATACCTGGCGGCACAGCCGGAGGTCGAAGAAATGTTTCAGGACATCTTCACCTACCTGCACAAGTGGCTGCCGCGCTTCGCCGCGAGCAACCGCGCTTACGTCACCATTGCCATTGGCTGCACCGGCGGGCATCACCGCTCCGTCTACCTGACCGAACGTCTGGGTCAGGCCCTGCAGAAAACCCTGAAGAACGTCCAGGTTCGCCACCGCGACCTCACTTAAAGGATTCACACCGCGATGCCTGCTCTGGAAATCGAAATCATCAACAAGCTGGGCCTGCATGCCCGCGCATCGGCCAAGTTTGTTGGAGTGGCCGGGCAGTATCCGGATTGCACGATCAGAGTGGGTCGTACACCAGAGACCACGGTTGATGGCAAAAGCATCATGGCGATGATGATGCTGGCGGCTGGCAAGGGCACCAAGATCTATCTGAGTACCGAAGGGCATCAGGAACAGGAAGCGCTGGATGCGCTGGTGGCGTTGATCAACAACTACTTCGAAGAAGGCGGCTGACAGCCAAAATCAAAAAGTCGCAGCCCATGTCGCACCAATCCCCTCGTAGGAGCTGCCGCAGGCTGCGATCTTTTGATCTTCAACCCAACGCCGTATCCATCACCATCATCAGACAAAACCCGATCAACAGACCAAGACTGGCCAGTTTGTCATGACCATTGCGTCGCGACTCGGGAATCACTTCGTGCGTCACCACCAGCAACATCGCCCCCGCAGCCAATGCCAGACCTAACGGCAACAACACCTGCGCCAGACTGACCAGCCAGGCACACAACAGCGCAAACACCGGTTCGACCAGACCTGACGCCGCGCCGATCAGAAACGCCCTGACCCGCGACATCCCCGCCCCGGCCAACACCAGCGCAATCACCAGACCTTCCGGCACATCCTGCAAAGCGATACCCATGGCCAGGCTGTCCGCATCCGGCATGCCGCCGCCAGCAGAAACGCCGACGGCCATGCCTTCAGGGATGTTATGGGCAATGATGGCGAACACGAACAGCCAGATACGTGGTGGAATCACCGGATGCTCGACGGTGCCGACGAGCATTTCCGGGGACGCGCCGGAAACCTTGCGATCGACCAGATACAGCCCGAACGCACCCAGCATGATGCCTAAGCAGATCAGGCCGCTGGCGCCCCACGGTGTCAGTCCGAGGTTTTCGGCGGCAGCAATGCCCGGCACGATCAGCGAAAACGCCGTCGCCGCGAGCATCACCCCGGCACCAAAACCCAGCAACGTATCACTGAGTGTCTGCGGCATCCGCCGAATCACCAGCACTGGCACAGCTCCGAGCGCCGTGCCGAGGGCGCAGATCGCGCCGCCCTGCAACGCCCGCAACAGCCTCGGTTCCAGATTCAGCCATTCCAGTCCGTGGGCGACCAGCAAAGTCATGCCCGCCAACAGCAACAGCGATCCTACTGCGTAACGAAACATACGCCCACTTCCGATCGCCAGTGTTTCAGTGCCCATAGTCAGCCTTGGATTGTTTTTATAGAAGACTTAAACCAGCGCAGCCTGATAACGCGCAGCGACTTCAGGCCAATTGATCACGTTGTAAAAAGCGTTGATGTATTCCGGCCGACGGTTCTGATACCGCAGGTAGTAGGCGTGCTCCCAGACATCGAGTCCGAGAATCGGCGTATTGCCATTCATCAACGGACTGTCCTGGTTGCCGCTGCTTTCCACCACCAGTTTTTTCTCCGGGGTCACGCTCAGCCAAGCCCAGCCGCTGCCGAAACGGGTCAACGCGGCTTTGGTGAAGGCTTCCTTGAAGCTGTCGAGACCACCCAATTGCTCATCGATGGCTTTGGCCAGCGCACCGTCGGGTTTGCCGCCACCGTTGGGTACCATGACCTCCCAGAACAATGAGTGGTTGGCGTGACCGCCGCCTTGATTGATCACCGCCGCACGCAGTTTTTCCGGCAATTGCTGAACACTGGCGACGAGTTTTTCCACCGGCCACTCGGCGTATTCAGTGCCTTCAACGGCGGCGTTGAGGTTGTTGATGTAGGTCTGGTGATGCTTGGTGTAGTGGATCTCCATAGTCTGCGCATCGATGTGCGGTTCGAGCGCGTCGTAGGCGTAAGGCAAGGCAGGCAAGGTAAAAGCCATTTCAATGGACTCCATGGTGATGGGGGGCAGGCGCGCGGCGCGCATTGCCGGTATCCGGATGCAGCAGGCGTTGGGTGCGCGGGTATTCACCGTGCTCGCTGATGAAATTCAACAGCTCGACGTAAGTCTTGCTGCTCTGGCGCAGCGCTGCTTCACGCAAGGCCAGGCGCTGACGTTCGTCCTGCATGGTCTGCAACAAGCGTTGATGGATGGCGCAGAGGTATTCGGCGCTCTCCTCCGGCTGATTCAGGCGCAAGTGCAGATCGGCCAGGTTGTGGTGGGAGATGACGCAAGCCGCCACCGCCTCGTCGGCATCCGCCCAGCGTTCGAACAACACTTGCGCCAGGGCCAGGGCTTGCAGGTAAGCCTCACGGGCGTCGATCAGTTCGCCGAGCATGAAGCAGCGATTGGCCCGTTCGATCGTGCGTTTCCAGTGCTCCATGGTGAGCCTCCAAAGCGGTTGCGGGGTTTACACGCCGCCGGCGGTGAGTTTCTCTGGGTTGAGCAACTCTTCCAGTTGGCTGCGCGACAGGTCGGTGTGTTCCAGGGCGACGTCGATCACCGCACGGCCTTCCTTGTAGGCCTGCTTGGCGATTTCGGCGGCTTTCTGGTAACCGATGATCGGGTTGAGCGCGGTCACCAGAATCGGGTTGCGCGACAACGCTTCTTTAAGGCGCGACTCGTTCACCTTGAAGCTGGCGATGGCTTTGTCGCCGAGCAAGCGGCTGGAATTGGCCAGCAGCTCGATGCTGCTCAGTAGGTTCTGCGCGATGATCGGCAGCATCACATTCAGTTCGAAATTGCCCGACTGACCGGCGATGGTAATCACCGAGTCGTTGCCGATCACTTGCGCGGCGACCATGGCGGTGGCTTCCGGGATCACCGGATTGACCTTGCCCGGCATGATCGACGAACCCGGTTGCAGGGCTTCCAGTTCGATTTCGCCGAGGCCGGCGAGCGGGCCGGAGTTCATCCAGCGCAGGTCGTTGGCGATTTTCATCAGCGACACCGCAGTGGCCTTGAGCTGGCCGGAGACGGCGACGGCGGTGTCCTGCGAGCCGATCAGCGCGAACAGATCCTTGCCCGGGGTGAATTCCACGTCGGTCAATTGACTCAACTGGCGGCTGAAACGCGCGGCGAATTCAGGATGCGCGTTGATCCCGGTGCCGACCGCCGTGCCGCCCTGCGCTAGGGATTGCAGGCTTGGAAGCAAATCCTGCAGATGACTGAAGTTGGCCTTGAGCTGCTGCGCCCAACCGTTCAGTACCTGGCTCATGCGCACCGGCATCGCGTCCATCAAATGCGTGCGACCGGTTTTGACGTGGTGATGTACGTGCGTGGCTTTGTGCTCGATCACTTGCACCAGGTGCAGCAGCGCCGGCAGCAGTTGTTCGTGCAGGGCCAGCGCAGCGCTGACGTGGATGGTGGTCGGGATGATGTCGTTGCTGCTCTGCCCGCAGTTGACGTGATCGTTGGCGTTGACCGGCTCGCCGAGCAGACGGCTGGCCAGGGTGGCGATCACTTCGTTGGCGTTCATGTTGGAACTGGTGCCGGAACCGGTCTGGAAGATGTCCACCGGGAAATGCTGCATGAAGTCGCCTTCGAGCAGACCTTGCGCGGCGTCGCTGATGGCTTTGCCCTGGGCGGCGCTGATCTGGTTGAGTTCAACGTTGGCGCGGGCGGCGGCGGCTTTGGCGAGGATCAGCGCGCGGATGAATTGCGTCGGCATCGGTTTGCCGCTAATCGGGAAGTTATCCACCGCGCGCTGGGTTTGCGCGCCGTAGAGAGCGTCCACCGGCACCTGCAGTTCGCCCATGCTGTCGCGCTCAATACGTGTCTTGGTCATCTGAAAATCCTTGCACCAGTTCAATAAGAGGAATCGAGGGCAGCAGTTCGCAGGTGGCGAGCTGCCAGGTGTAGCGTTGCCAACGTTGGAGCCGGCATTTGCACAGGGACAGGCGCTCCATTTCACGCAGCGGACGCCAAGCTTGATCGAGACAGAAGCTGCGCCAGTGCCACGGCAAGGCGATATCGGTGGCCGTGTCGAGCAGCAGACGGAAGGAAGTTTCAGCGATGGTCCAGGGAGAAGTCGCCGTACAACAGGCCAGATACCGGCCCTCGGCCAGATAGTGTTCGATCAGGCGCGGTTCGTCGGGATCCATCGCGCAACGGATCTGGCGACTCATCCAGCGCCAGCTTTCGAGGTACGGCTGCTCGTGCAAGGCAGAACTCATGATCCGGGGCTCATCCGATAATGAGATTTATTATTAGATGATAATGAGAACCAAAACAAGAGCACCGAGCGATGCAGATTTCAGGGTGGGAGCGAGCCTGCTCGCGAAGGCGTCCTGTCAGTCACCACTGCGGTCGGCCGTGAAATCGCTTTCGCGAGCAGGCTCGCTCCCACATTGGTTTTGTATGGAGCCAATAAAAAAGGCGCGCCACCCGATGAGGTGGCGCGCCTTTTGTGTGTGACGGCCGGGGTTTAGCTGCCCGCGACGGTCATCCGCTCGATCAACACCGAACCGGTGCGAATGTTGCTGCGCAGCTCCAGATCATTACCGACCGCGACGATCTGCTTGAACATGTCGCGCATATTGCCGGCGATGGTCACTTCCTGCACGGCGAACTGAATTTCACCGTTCTCGACCCAGAAACCCGCCGCCCCGCGCGAATAGTCGCCGGTGACCATGTTCAAGCCATGGCCCATCAATTCAGTGACCAGCAAGCCACGGCCCATGCGCTTCAACAGTGCAGCCTGGTCTTCATCGCCATGGGTGACGAACAGGTTGTGTACGCCGCCTGCGTTGGCCGTGCTCGGCATACCGAGTTTACGTCCGGAGTACGTGCCGAGGATGTACGACACCAACTCGCCCTTTTCGACGAACGGTTTGGCATACGTCGCCAGACCATCACCGTCGTAGGAAGCACTGCCCATCGCGCGCATCAGGTGCGGACGCTCATCGATGGTCAGCCATTCCGGGAACAGCTTCTGCCCCAGAGTGCCTTCAAGGAAGGACGACTTGCGATACAGGCTGCCGCCGGACACCGCCGAGAGGAAACTGCCAAACAGACCACCCGCCAGTTCTGCGGAAAACAGCACCGGCACTTCGCAAGTCGGCACCGGACGCGCGCCCAGACGGCTCGCCGCCCGTTGCGCAGCACGCTGGCCGATGCTTACCGGATCCGCGAGCAAAGTGCCCTGACGGTTTACGTCATACCAGTAATCGCGCTGCATCTGGCCATCGGCCTCGGCAATCATCACGCAACTCAGGCTGTGCCGCGTCGATGCGTAGCCACCAATGAATCCGTGGCTGTTGCCGTACACGCGGCAGCCCTGATGAGTGCTGAGCGTGGTGCCGTCGGCGTTCTTGATCCGCGCATCGGCGTCGAATGCCGCCGCTTCACAGAGCAAGGCCTTCTCGATGGCCTGCTCCGGGGTGATATCCCACTCGTGGAACAGGTCAAAATCGTGTTGTTCCTTGGCCATCAACGCCGCATCAGCCAGGCCCGAGGCTTCGTCTTCGGAAGTGTGTTTGGCGATTGCCAGTGCGGCAGCGACGGTTTCGCGAATCGCGTCAGGCCCGGTGGCGGACGTGCTGGCCGAGCCCTTGCGCTGGCCCACATACAACGTGATGCCAAAACCCTGATCGCGGTTGAATTCGACCGTTTCGACTTCGCGCTGACGCACCGACGTCGACAGTCCCTGCTCCAGCGACACCGCGACTTCACAGGCACTGGCGCCCTGACGCTTGGCTTCGGCGATGATCTGCTCGACTTGTTCCTGCAGTGCCGGCAATGCCTGCGGGCCGACGCTTTGAACTGCACTCATGCTCATCTCCACTCAAATTCTGCTTTCGGCTGGGGTCATCGAGCGACCGGGCCGGACAAGCGGCCCCCGACTGGTTATCATGGCGGCGTTTCTTTGCGGACTGCCACCATGGTTGATTCTTACGACGACTCCCTCGATACGGGAGAAAAAAGCAAATCTCAGGTCAAACGCGAGCTGCATGCTCTGGTTGACCTCGGCGAGCGCCTGACAACACTCAAGCCAGACTTGATCGCAAAACTGCCGCTGACCGACGCCATGCGCCGGGCTTTGGCCGATGCGCCCAAGCACACCGCGAACATCGCGCGTAAACGGCACCTGCAGTTCATCGGCAAACTGATGCGCGATCAGGACACTGACGCGATTCTGACCTTGCTCGATCAACTTGATGCCTCCACTCGCCAGTACAACGAGCGTTTCCACAATCTCGAACGCTGGCGTGATCGCCTGATCGCGGGCGACGATGCCGTGCTGGAAAAATTCGTCGTCGAGTATCCGGACGCCGATCGCCAGCAACTGCGTTCCCTGATCCGTCAGGCTCAGCATGAGGTTGCGCAAAACAAACCTCCTGCTTCCAGCCGCAAGATCTTCAAGTACATCCGTGAGCTGGACGAAACTCAACGCGGTCTGCGTTGATATTCGCCACCGGGTGGCCGCCCTGCGCGCCACCCGAAGCTCCACCTCTTCTTATGCGCCCGTGCCACCCACGGTGATCGCATCGATCTTCAACGTCGGCTGACCGACGCCTACCGGCACCGACTGCCCATCCTTGCCACACGTGCCTACGCCGCTGTCCAGCGCCAGATCGTTACCGACCATCGACACCCGGCTCATCGCCTCGGGGCCGTTGCCGATCAACGTCGCGCCTTTGACCGGCGCAGTGATCTTGCCGTCTTCGATCAGATACGCCTCACTGGTGGAGAACACGAACTTGCCGCTGGTGATGTCGACCTGACCACCGCCGAGGTTGGCGCAGTAAATGCCCTTCTTCACCGAAGCAATGATTTCCGCCGGATCGCTTTCGCCGCCGAGCATGTAGGTGTTGGTCATTCGCGGCATCGGCAGATGCGCATAGGACTCCCGGCGCCCGTTGCCGGTGCGAGCCACGCCCATCAGGCGCGCGTTGAGTTTGTCCTGCATGTAGCCTTTGAGTACGCCATTTTCGATCAGCGTGGTGCACTCGGTCGGCGTGCCCTCGTCGTCAACGCTCAGCGAACCGCGACGGCCGCTCAAGGTGCCGTCATCGACGATGGTGCAGAGTTTCGACGCAACCATTTCACCCATGCGACCGCTGTACGCCGAGCTGCCCTTGCGGTTGAAATCGCCTTCCAGACCGTGGCCGACCGCTTCGTGCAACAGCACGCCAGACCAGCCCGAACCCAACACCACCGGCAACGTACCGGCCGGCGCCGGAATCGCTTCCAGATTCACCAGCGCCTGGCGCAACGCTTCACGGGCATAGCCCATGGCGCGGTCCTCGGCAAGGAAATAACGGTAATCGGTACGCCCGCCGCCGCCATGCCCGCCACGCTCGCGACGGCCATTCTGCTCAACGATCACGCTGACATTGAATCGCACCAGCGGCCGTACATCCGCCGCCAGCCCGCCGTCGGTGGAGGCCACCAGAATCCGCTCCCAGACCCCTGCCATGCTCACACTGACCTGCTGGATACGCGGGTCGAGCGCGCGGGTGGCGACATCGATGCGCTTGAGCAGCTCGACTTTCTCGGCGCGGCTCAACACTTCCAGCGGGTTATCCGGCGCGTATAACTGTGCAACATCTTGAGTGGTAAACGCCTGGACTGTGCCGTTCTGCCCGGCCCGGGAGATCGACCGCGCCGCGCGGGCGGCTGCGCCGAGGGCTTCGAGGGTGATCGCGTTGCTGTAGGCGAAACCGGTTTTCTCACCGGACTGCGCGCGTACGCCGACACCCTGATCAAGGTTGAAGCTGCCTTCCTTGACGATGCCGTCTTCCAGCGCCCAGGACTCGGAAATCTGCCCTTGGAAATACAGATCCGCCGCATCGATGCCGGGGCCGGCCAGATCGCCGAGCACGCCTTGCAGACTCTCGATCGTCACGCCGCCGGGCGCCAACAGGTGATCACTGACTGAGGACAACAACTCGCTCATAGGTTTACGCCTTAAATTCGTGTTCTGAGGCAGGCCGCTGTGCGCCCTGCGAGAAAAACCGCCGATGACGCGTCACCGGCATTCGCGCCCTGATGGACGCTTGTTCATTGCTATCGCGCTCGGCCAACAACACCGCTTCGCCTTGATCCTGACTCGCCAGCACACGGCCCCACGGATCGATAATCGCCGCATGGCCGAAGGTTTCTCGCGGTCCCGGATGGGTTCCGCCTTGTGCTGCGGCAAGCACATAACACTGTGTCTCGATGGCGCGTGCGCGAATCAGCACATCCCAATGCGCTGCGCCGGTCACCGCAGTAAAAGCTGACGGTGCGGTAATCAACTCTGCACCGGCGGCACGTAATTCGCTGTACAGCTCGGGAAAGCGCAAGTCATAACACACGGTCAGACCGACTCGCCCCACGGGCGTATCGGCAACGACAACGCCACTGCCATAAGCATAGTCATCGGATTCGCGATAACGGCCGCGATTGTCCGCCACATCGACATCGAACAGATGCAACTTGTCATAGCGTGCAACGACTTCGCCCTGTTCATCGACCAGCAGCGAGCAGGCATTGGCTTTGGCCGTCGGCTGATCCACTGGAGGCAAGGGCAAAGTACCGGCCACTATCCATAACTTGAGGTCGCGGGCGGTCTGTTTCAACCACGGCAGGATCGGTCCTTCGCCCAATGCTTCGGCACGGCCGATGTCAGCGACGTCGCGACGGCCCATGGCGGCGAAGTTTTCCGGCAGCACCGCCAGCTTCGCGCCACCGGCCGCTGCCTGTTCGAGCAGGCGCCGGGCCTGAGCCAGATTGGCCAGCACGTCGCTCTGGCTGACCATTTGAATCACCGCTAAAGACATGGCGAACTCCGCAAGAGATATGCGGCCATGCTACTCCATCGGTTCAGTGGCTGGCTGTTCAAAAAGGCTTGTCGAAGGTGATTTTCGGCTCTTTCCATGGGCCTTTGACGGTGTATTTCACACTGGCAAAGCGCGCCACACGGTCACCGATCAGTTTGTCGATCAGGAACAACGCGCCGCCGACCGCCGGTGCGCCAACGATCAACGCGGCAATCGGCAGGTTGTTGGTCACCGGCAAGGTCACCAGCAACTTGGCATCGACCTTGTCGCCGACTAGGTCCAGCGTACCGTCCAGCTCAAGGTTGCTCGAAGGACCGGTCAGGCGAATCGGCTCACGGGTGACATACACACCATTGTTCGCCACCAACAGGCCTTTGACCCGGTCGTAGCTCAAGCCTTTGCCGAACAGATCGGAGAAGTCCAGACGCAGACGCCGGCCGATGGAGTTGAAGTTAAGCAGGCCAAATACTCGCAACGCCTGCGCGCCGCCCTCTACTTCAACAAACTGACCTTTGTTCAACGACGCATCGAGCGTGCCGGAGAAGCGCTTGGTCGCCAGCCAGGCCGGCGAGCCCGGCCAACGGCCGTCGACGTCCATATGAAATTCTTCGCTGGTCACGCTCGGCGCAAAGCCCCAGCCCTTGAGCACATCGGCGAGGTTCTTGCCGCCAATCCGGCCCTTGAACCAGCTATTGGTCGCCCCGGGCGCACCCTCCCAGCCGCCATTGCCCTGCAACAGGATGCCTTTGAGGCCCATGTCGAGATTATTCAGGGCGATGCCCTTGGCGGTTGGTCGCACTTTCAAAGACCAGCCACCGACCAGATCCGGCCCCAGAAACAGTTGATTGATCGTGATATCCAGCGCTGGAATCTTCGTCGGATCCACCGAAACCAAAGGGTCCGGCGAATTCTCGTCAGCCTGCACCGTCGGGTCCGGCGCCGGCAGCTTCACGTATTGCAGATTGACCGCAATCGGCACGGCTTTGGCATCCGGCAGGTTCGCCGAGCCTTTGGCCTGCTGGCTATCGAGGGACAGATTCCACGCGCCCGGCTTGCGATTGACCTGAACCGACGCCTGATCCAGCGTGGTCCCGAATGCCGTGAGCTTACCGACCTTGAAATCAGCACTGTTGAGCAATTGCTTGGCGCTGCCGCCCGGATCCTGCCCGGCGTATTTGTTCACCAGATCCTGCCACGGCGCGACGTCCAGTTCCGAGAGCACTCCGCGAATCCGCAAGCCTTTGGCGCCCGGCAGCACCGCTTCGCCGGCACCGAGGAACAATTCACCCCGGCCCTCGGCAAAATTGCTCGGCGGTGCCGCGAAGGTGAAATTGGCCAGTTGGTCGTAGTTGAACCAATAACGCCGCTCCTGCCCCTGCAAGGTCATGCGGAACACGGTATCGCGTCCGACATCTGCCGCCATACCGAACGGTGCCGGCAGATCCACCGCCACACCCTTCATGCTGGAGCTGACCATCAACTGGCTGTCGGCGCCGTCCAGATTCAATTGCAACTGATAAGGAATGGTTCCGGAGACCGGCAGTGGTTGTGTCACGCCCAGCCAGTCGGTGAGCTTCTTCACTTCGACCTGACCGGATGCGGCGACCCGGGTCTTGAGCTTGCCGGGGCTGCCATCGGCGAAGATCTGTGCGGTTACCGGTTTGTCGAACGCCCGCGCGGCGATGTTCTGCCCGCTGAGTCCTTTGGCGCTGTCGAAGCGGAAATCGCCTTTGAGTTGAGTCAGCTCCAGCTTTGGCTCGGCGAGTTTCAGGCGCGCATTGGCGGTTTTGAAGTCGACCAGAATCTTCGGCAGATCGCCGCCCTTGTCCAGCGGGATGTCCAGTTTGAGCTTGCCTTGCAGATCCCCCGCCCCTTCCCATCCGGCAAAGGTTTCACCGGTGCCGATCGGTGCGTCCTGAAGAATTTTCAGACCATCACCGAGGCCGCCGGCAAACCCGCCATCGAGATACATGTGCGTATGTTGTCCGGCCGGCACATGGGGAATATTGACGAAGACATCGCTGACCTGAGTGTCGAGCAACTGGCCCTTGTCAGCCCAGATCCGCACACCGCTGTCTTCGATAAACACATCGCCACTGACCTTGCTTACGTGCGGCCAGCCCGGCTGGAAGGCCAGTTCAGCGTCGTGCACTTTGAAGAACAGGCTGATGCTGCGGTCGGCCTCCCCGGCATTTTTGCTCAGCGATCCCTGATACTGGAAGAAACCCTGGTCGACCGCACCTTTGAGAATGGCCGTACGCAGCCACTCGTCGAGTGCTGGACTAAGCACTTCGGGGAGATATTTGGCGGTATAACGACCGTCGCCATCGACCAGACCGACCCGCAGGTCCATGTAGTCTTCCTGGCTATGGTCGAAATGCAGGCGTATCAGGAAATCGCCGGCAATCTTGCCCTCCTCGCCAAGCACCTTCAGGTACGGAGCGATCAGGGTGAAGCCGTCTTTGTCGAGCTTCCAGGTCAGGCGTGCATTGGCCTGAATGTACTGCCATGGCTTAGCGAAAATCGGGTCGAGGTGCAGGACAAAATCCTTGCTGTCCATGCGCAACTCGCCACCGTCGAGGTTGCCGCTGAGGCTACCGCTGACGTTTCGAGCCGCCGGAGCGCCGTGATAGGCGTCGAAACCGACATTGTCCAGATTGGTGGCGAAACTGAACTTATTGCCATCGGTGGCATTGGGGCGGAAATCCAGCAGCACGTTACGCAGGCCACCGGTGACTTTCAGATGATCGACAGCCGTAGCGAAACCTTGCGGCAACGGCCCCAACGCATTGAGCAACGGGGTGATCGGAGTCAGATCCAGACGATCCGCTTGCAAGTGCCAGAGCTCGTCCACCTTGTCGGTCGCGCGCGTCTGCTTCAGTTGTACATGCGACTCCCAACGGCTTTCGCCGAAACTCATCGCCAGTGCATCGAGGGTAACGGTCGCGCCCTCGGCACTGTTCTGGTAGTAGGCGTTAAGCGCCAGATTATTGATCTGGATCGGCTTGCGATCGGCATAGGCGCCGGTCAGTTGCGGAGCATTCAAGCGTAACGCAGCACTCTGCAGCGTGCCCTTGGCCCAATTGACCCAGAGTTCGCCGCCGGCTTTGATCTCGGAAAAATTCCATTGTTGGGTAAGACGCTCTGGCAGCCATTTCGACCAGTCGCTTTGCGGCAGGCTGGCGTAACCGTCCACCACACTGTCCTTCAATTGCTCGGGGCGAATCCGCGTGCGCAGGCTCAGTGCAACGGGCTGGCCATCCGGCAAGGTCAAACGCGCATCGAGCCGTTGACGGCTGGCGCCGGTTTTCAGATTAAGGCCGACATAAGTTAGGGTCAGCGGCGCGTGATCCAGCGGTTGCAGGGTCACCTGACTGTCGAGCACCGACAGTTGCTGAATCATTTGCGAGCGATTGAACAGTTGCTGCGGGTCGAGCGGTTGATCGTTCTGCACCGGCAAGCCTTCCAGCGCCCAACTGCCGTCCTCGGCTTCCTTGAGGCTGATTTTCAGGCCGTTGAGTTCAAGGTGGGCAATGCGCACTTCGCGCGCCAGCAGGCTGGCCCACAGATCCGGTACCGCCCGTACCCGATCCAGACGCAACGCATTGGCGCCAGCGCCGACCATTACATCATGGGCCAGCAGGATCGGCGCAAAACCGCTCCAGTTGCCTTCAAGTTCGCCGATCTGCAACGGCATGCCGAGGGCGGCACTGGCCTTGTCTTCGATGTCGGCGCGATATTCGGCCACCAACGGGGTCAGCTCACGACCGAGACTGACGTACAACGCCATCAACACCAGAACCAACGCGCACAGGCCCAGCCCCCAGCGGGTGAATGTGGCCAAAATGCGTGTCAGACGCTCCATGTCAGTTGGCTCCCATGGCAAAAATACTGCGAAAAGCTGAGGCCAGCCGCGGTGGAATAAAAGTGACGCAGGGGATCAGAGCAGCACCACGTCATATTGTTCCTGGGAATACATGGTTTCCACCTGGAAGCGTATGGTGCGACCGATAAACCCTTCAAGCTCGGCGACGTTACCGGATTCTTCGTCAAGCAAGCGATCCACCACTTTCTGGTTCGCCAACACACGATAACCCTCAGCCTGATAGGCCCGGGCCTCGCGGAGAATCTCGCGGAAAATCTCGTAACAGATGGTTTCTGCAGTCTTCAGTTTGCCGCGCCCCTGACAGCTGCTGCACGGTTCGCACAGCACCTGCTCCAGACTTTCCCGAGTACGCTTGCGCGTCATCTGCACCAGGCCCAATTCGGTGATGCCGATGATGTTGGTCTTGGCGTGATCTCGTTCCAGTTGTTTTTCCAGCGTGCGCAACACTTGGCGTTGATGCTCTTCATCTTCCATGTCGATGAAGTCGATGATGATGATCCCGCCCAGGTTGCGCAGGCGCATTTGCCGGGCAATCGCGGTGGCCGCTTCGAGATTGGTCTTGAAGATGGTTTCTTCGAGGTTGCGATGGCCGACGAAAGCCCCGGTGTTCACATCGATGGTGGTCATGGCTTCCGCCGGATCCACCACCAGATAGCCACCGGATTTCAGCGGCACCTTGCGTTCGAGGGCTTTTTGGATTTCGTCTTCGACGCCATAGAGGTCGAAAATCGGTCGTTCACCCGGGTAGTGTTCCAGACGATCGGCGATTTCCGGCATCAGTTCGGCGACGAACTGCGTGGTTTTCTGGAAGGTTTCCCGGGAATCGATGCGAATCTTCTCGATTTTCGGGTTAACCAGATCGCGCAATGTACGCAGCGCCAGGCCGAGGTCTTCGTAAATCACACTTGGCGCGGCAATGGTTTTGATCTGTTCGTTGATCTGATCCCACAGACGTCGCAGGTAACGGATGTCCATGAGGATTTCATCGGCGCCAGCGCCTTCGGCGGCGGTGCGCAGAATGAAACCACCGGCCTCCTTGATGCCTTCCTTGGCCACGCAATCACTGACCACCTGCTTGAGGCGTTCGCGTTCGGCTTCGTCTTCGATTTTCAAAGAGATGCCGACGTGGGCGGTGCGTGGCATGTACACCAGATAACGCGAAGGTATCGACAGCTGCGTGGTCAAGCGCGCGCCTTTGGAACCGATCGGGTCCTTGGTGACTTGCACCACCAGGCTTTGACCTTCGTGCACCAGCGCGCTGATACTTTCGACCGCAGGACCTTCACGTAGAGAGATTTCGGCGGCGTGAATGAATGCCGCGCGGTCCAGGCCGATGTCGACAAACGCTGCCTGCATACCCGGCAGCACGCGGACGATCTTGCCTTTATAGATGTTGCCGACAATCCCGCGCTTTTGTGTGCGCTCAACGTGGACTTCTTGCAGCACACCGTTTTCGACCACCGCCACGCGCGACTCCATCGGCGTGATGTTGATCAGAATCTCTTCACTCATGGCAGGATCTCGTTCAGGCATGTTCACGATAATGGCCGCATCTGGATGGGTACGACGCTTATGGCGCGTTCAGGTTTTGCCAACAGGGTATGCCGAAATGGCCTAACAGTTCTGCGGTTTCGCAAACAGGCAACCCGACCACCGCCGAGTAACTGCCATTGAGGCCCGCGACAAACACCGCGCCGAGTCCCTGAATGCCATAACCACCGGCCTTGTCCCGTGGCTCGCCACTGGCCCAGTAAGCGGCCGCTTCCTCAATGCTGATCGCGCGAAACCGCACCAGACTGCGCACCACCCGCGACTCGCAGCGCTCGTCTTCAAGCACGGCGATGGCGGTCAGCACTTCATGCTCCTTGCCGGACAACATCATCAGCATGGCGCATGCATCGGCTTCGTCCACCGGTTTGCCCAGAATTTTGCCGTCCAGCACCACGGCAGTATCGGCACCCAGCACGCAGAATGGCTGAGTGGACACGACCGTGTGGCGTCCGGCCTCGGCTTTGCCGCGCGCCAAGCGTTCGACATAGGCCGAGGGCAATTCTTCGGGTGATGGGGTTTCGTCGATATCCGCACTGATGGCGGAGAACGCAACGCCGATCTGCGTGAGCAATTCACGGCGACGCGGCGATCCGGAGGCGAGGTAAAGCGGCTTCATCAAAACATCTCCCTGTTCAGTGCCCAACTTCACCGGCTCAATTGATTTTGTAGCGTCGGCGCAATCCGCGTAGGGCAAAGCTGACCCAAGGCCAGAGCAAGGCGCTGACCAGCGCCGGAAGTACCAGCGCCAGGGTTGGTTGACGGTTACCGGTCAAGGCACTGAGCCACAATTGCACCAGTTGCGCGAGGCCGAAAATCACCAGAATTACCAGGCATTGCTGCCACATCGGGAACATCCGCAGGCGTTGTTGCAATGACAATACGAGGAAGGTGATCAGGGTCAGGATCAGCGCATTCTGACCGAGCAGATCGCCCTGCAGCACGTCTTCGGCCAGGCCCAGGCAAAACGCCGTGACCATGCCCACCGTGTGCGGCATATACAAAGCCCAGAATGTCAGGAGCAAAGCCAGCCAAAGCGGGCGCAGGATCTCCATGAAAATCGGCAATGGCGACACGCTCAGGAGTATGCCGACAACAAACGTCAGCCAGACAATCCAGCCGTTACGCGATGCGGTAGCCCCGACCATTATTCTTGTCTCCCGGTTGTCGCTGGTGCATTGACGGGCGGTTTGGCCGCAGGTCGCGCAGCCGGCTGGGCAGCTGGAGGTTTGGCCGCCGCTGGCGGTTTGCTTACCGCGGGCTTGGCCGGTGTGGCGCTAGCGGCGGCGGTCGGTGCGGCAGGCGTCGCGGGCGTCGCAGTGGCTGCGGCAGGCGGGGTCACGGTTTTCGGTACAGTGGCCGGAATAATCGGGCCGCCGCCAAAAGCATCAAGATTTTCCTGCGCTTGCGCCGCATCGTTGGCACGCTCTTCGGCGGTGCGGTTGTCGCTGAACACCAGCAACATGTAGCGGCTGCGGTTCAGCGCGGCGGTCGGTACGGCGCGAACGATGGCGAACGGCTGACCGGAATCGTGGATCACTTCCTTCACCGTCGCGACCGGATAGCCTGCCGGGAAACGCTGACCAAGGCCGGAGCTGACCAGCAGATCGCCTTCCTTGATATCGGCCGTGTCGGCGACGTGGCGCAACTCCAGGCGCTCAGGGTTGCCGGTGCCGCTGGCAATGGCCCGCAGCCCGTTGCGATTGACCTGTACCGGAATGCTGTGTGTGCTGTCAGTGAGCAGCAAGACACGCGAGGTGTAAGGCATCAACTCGACCACCTGGCCCATCAGACCGCGCGCATCGAGCACCGGCTGACCGAGCACCACACCGTCACGCTCACCTTTATTGATGATGATGCGATGGGTGAACGGGTTGGGGTCCATGCCGATCAACTCGGCCA
Source organism: Pseudomonas sp. B21-041 (assembly GCF_024748675.1). NCBI lineage: Bacteria > Pseudomonadati > Pseudomonadota > Gammaproteobacteria > Pseudomonadales > Pseudomonadaceae > Pseudomonas > Pseudomonas sp. B21-041. The sequence goes on along the minus strand of NZ_CP087175.1, from coordinate 1,012,403 downwards.
CTTCGACCTTTTCGTTGACCAGTGCAGAGGAATTGAGCAACTCGCGCAACCGAACGTTCTGCTCGGTGAGGGCGGCAAGCTTTTGCATGCGCCCCTGCAGCAGCAGGTTTTCGGTTTTGAGTTTTTCGTTTTCGGCGACAAGCTCGGTGCGGCTGCCAAACTGGCTGGCGACACCTTCCCACAAGCGACCCGGCAGGTCGGTGATCCAGTAGGCATCCATCAGCACCAGCGACGCTTGCTTGCGCGCAGGCTTGAGCAGGTCAAAGCGGGCATCGACCACCATCAGCGCGATCGATAGCACGGCCAGCACCAACAGGCGCACGCCCAACGAAGGGCCCTTGGCGAAAAGCGGTTTAATAAGCCGCTCCTCCCAAGCAAATGTTCTGTTTATTCATACGGCATCAAACCGGCCTGGATGAAGACTGACAGAAGATAAACGCCAACAGGCAGCACTGCAAAGTGCTGCCTGCGCGCTCACCCACGTATTGCACTCGGCGACTTATTCGCTCGAGAGCAGGTCCATGGTGTGCTTATCCATCATTTCCAATGCACGGCCACCGCCGCGAGCCACACAGGTCAGCGGATCTTCGGCAACGATCACTGGCAGACCGGTTTCCTGGGCCAGCAACTTGTCGAGGTCACGCAGCAGCGCACCACCACCGGTCAGCACCAGGCCACGCTCGGCGATGTCGGAAGCCAGTTCCGGCGGCGATTGCTCCAGGGCACTTTTCACAGCCTGAACGATGGTTGCCAGGGACTCTTGCAGAGCTTCCAGCACTTCGTTGGAGTTCAGGGTGAATGCGCGTGGAACGCCTTCGGCCAGGTTGCGACCGCGAACGTCGACTTCGCGAACTTCGCCGCCCGGGTAGGCCGTGCCGATTTCCTGTTTGATGCGCTCAGCGGTGGATTCACCGATCAGGCTGCCGTAGTTACGACGCACGTAAGTGATGATCGCCTCGTCGAAGCGGTCGCCGCCAACGCGGACGGATTCGGCATACACCACACCGTTCAGGGAGATCAGCGCTATTTCAGTGGTACCACCACCGATATCCACGACCATCGAGCCGCGCGCTTCTTCGACCGGCAGGCCGGCACCGATCGCAGCCGCCATTGGCTCTTCGATCAGGAACACTTCACGGGCACCGGCACCGAGGGCCGATTCACGGATGGCGCGACGCTCAACCTGGGTGGATTTGCATGGAACGCAGATCAGCACACGAGGGCTAGGCTGCAGAAAGCTGTTTTCGTGAACCTTGTTAATAAAGTATTGCAGCATCTTTTCGCAGACGCTGAAGTCGGCGATCACGCCGTCTTTCATCGGACGAATGGCCGCAATGTTGCCCGGCGTACGGCCGAGCATGCGCTTGGCTTCGGTGCCGACAGCAACGACACTTTTCTGGTTACCGTGTGTCCGAATGGCCACAACCGATGGCTCATTCAGGACGATACCGCGCTCGCGCACGTAAATAAGGGTGTTGGCAGTGCCCAGGTCAATGGAAAGATCGCTGGAAAACATGCCACGCAGTTTCTTGAACATGGGAAAGGGACCCTAGGCAACGCGTGGGTAAAAAAGTGCGGCAAACTCTAACAACGACAGGGATTTTGGGCAAGGCGCCAATATGTTAAATTGGCCGCTTTTCTGTGCACCAAGCCCCACAATCGCGGCCTTATGACCGTAGAAGTGCGGTAGTGTTCCGACAATCTAACACACGGACGCCGTCCGTTCTGTTTTCCACAGGAGAATCCCGATGGCGCTAGAACGCTCCGACGTGGAAAAAATCGCTCATCTGGCCTGCCTTGGCCTTAATGATGCCGATCTTCCACACATTACTTCCGCCCTCAACAGCATTCTCGGTCTGGTCGACGAAATGCAGGCTGTTAATACCGACGGAATCGAGCCTCTGGCCCACCCGCTGGAAGCCAGTCAGCGCCTGCGCGCCGACGTTGTGACCGAGACCAATCACCGCGAGGCCTACCAATCCATCGCACCAGCGGTCGAAAACGGCCTGTATCTGGTTCCGAAAGTCATCGACTAAAGGGAAAGAGCCTGCAATGCATCAAATGACTCTGGCCGAGATCGCCCGCGGTCTCGCCGATAAAAAGTTTTCCTCCGAAGAGCTGACCAAAGTCCTGCTGGCGCGCATCACCCAGCTCGATCCGCAGCTCAACAGTTTCATCAGCCTCACCGAAGAGCTGGCGCTCGAGCAGGCGAAAGCCGCCGATGCACGCCGGGCCAACGGTGAGAGCGGCGCCCTGCTCGGCGCGCCGATCGCTCACAAAGACCTGTTCTGCACCCAGGGCATTCGCACCAGCTGTGGCTCGAAGATGCTCGACAACTTCAAGGCTCCGTACGACGCCACCGTGGTTGCAAAACTGGCGGCTGCCGGCGCTGTGACCCTGGGCAAGACCAACATGGACGAATTCGCCATGGGTTCGGCCAACGAGTCGAGCTGGTACGGCGCGGTGAAAAACCCGTGGAACCTGGAACACGTGCCGGGCGGTTCGTCCGGCGGTTCGGCGGCGGCAGTAGCCGCTCGTCTGTTGCCTGCGGCCACGGCCACCGACACCGGCGGCTCGATCCGTCAGCCAGCTGCGTTCACCAACCTCACCGGCCTGAAACCGACCTACGGTCGTGTTTCGCGCTGGGGCATGATTGCTTACGCCTCCAGCCTTGATCAGGGCGGCCCGTTGGCGCGCACCGCCGAAGACTGCGCGATTTTGTTGCAAGGTATGGCCGGCTTCGATCAGAACGACTCCACCAGCATCGATGAGCCGGTGCCGGATTACTCCGCAAGCCTCGGCGACTCGCTGCAAGGCCTGCGCATCGGCGTGCCGAAGGAATACTTCAGCGCCGGTCTCGACCCGCGCATCGCCGAGCTGATCCAGAACAGCATCAAAGAGCTGCAGAAGCTCGGTGCGGTGATCAAGGAAATCAGCCTGCCGAACATGCAGCACGCGATCCCTGCGTACTACGTGATCGCGCCGGCAGAAGCGTCTTCGAACCTGTCGCGTTTCGACGGCGTGCGTTTCGGCCATCGCTGCGAGCAACCGAAAGACCTGATCGACCTGTACAAGCGCTCCCGTGGCGAAGGCTTCGGCGCGGAAGTGCAGCGCCGGATCATGGTCGGTGCCTACGCGCTGTCCGCCGGTTACTACGACGCCTACTACCTGAAAGCGCAGAAGATCCGTCGCCTGGTGAAGAACGATTTCATGGCTGCCTTTAATGAGGTCGACATCATCCTCGGCCCAACCACGCCGAACCCGGCCTGGAAACTCGGCGCTAAGAACAGCGACCCGGTCGCTGCCTATCTGGAAGACGTCTACACCATCACCGCCAACCTCGCGGGCCTGCCGGGCCTGTCGATGCCGGCCGGTTTTGTCGACGGTCTGCCGGTGGGCGTGCAGTTGCTCGCGCCGTATTTCCAGGAAGGTCGCCTGTTGAACGTTGCCCACCAGTATCAGCTCAACACTGACTGGCACACCCGCACCCCAACCGGCTTCTGAGGAGACACACATGCAATGGGAAGTCGTGATCGGGCTGGAGATTCACACTCAGCTCACTACCCGGTCGAAAATCTTTTCCGGTAGTTCCACCACATTCGGTTCCGAGCCGAACACTCAGGCCAGCCTGATCGACCTGGGTATGCCCGGCGTTCTGCCGGTGCTGAACCAGGAAGCGGTGCGCATGGCGGTGATGTTCGGTCTGGCGATTGACGCCGAGATCGGTCAGCACAACGTGTTCGCGCGCAAGAACTACTTCTACCCGGACCTGCCGAAGGGCTACCAGATCAGCCAGATGGAGTTGCCGATCGTCGGCAAGGGCCACCTGGACATCGCCCTGGAAGACGGCACGGTCAAACGTGTCGGCATCACCCGCGCGCACCTGGAAGAAGACGCCGGCAAGAGCCTGCACGAAGAGTTCAACGGTGCCACCGGCATCGACCTGAACCGTGCCGGCACACCGCTGCTGGAAATCGTGTCCGAGCCGGACATGCGCAGCGCCAAGGAAGCCGTGGCTTACGTCAAGGCGATCCACGCGCTGGTACGTTATCTGGGGATCTGCGACGGCAACATGGCCGAAGGCTCGCTGCGTTGCGACTGCAACGTGTCGATCCGTCCGAAAGGCCAGGTTGAGTTCGGCACGCGCTGCGAGATCAAGAACGTCAACTCGTTCCGCTTCATCGAGAAGGCGATCAACTCCGAGATCCAGCGTCAGATCGAGCTGATCGAAGACGGCGGCAAAGTGATCCAGCAGACCCGTCTGTACGATCCGAACAAGGACGAGACCCGTCCGATGCGTTCGAAAGAGGAAGCCAACGACTACCGTTACTTCCCCGATCCGGACCTGCTGCCGGTGGTCATCGAAGAGTCGTTCCTCGGCGAGGTGCGCGCCACTCTGCCGGAACTGCCACCGCAAAAACGCGAGCGCTTCCAGAGCCAGTTCGGTCTGTCGGCGTACGACGCCAACGTGCTGGCCACCAGCCGTGAGCAAGCGGACTACTTCGAGAAAGTCGCAGCCATCGGCGGCGACGCGAAACTGGCGGCGAACTGGGTGATGGTCGAGTTGGGCAGCCTGCTCAACAAGCAAGGCCTGGACATCGACGAGTCGCCGGTTTCCGCTGAACTGCTGGGCGGCATGCTGCTGCGCATCAAGGACAACACCATCTCCGGCAAGATTGCCAAGGTTGTGTTCGAAGCGATGGCCAACGGTGAGGGCAGCGCAGACGAGATCATCGAAAAACGTGGCCTGAAGCAGGTTACCGACAGCGGCGCGATCTCGGCCGTGCTCGACGAAATGCTCGCGGCCAACGCCGAGCAAGTTGAACAATACCGTGCGGCTGATGAAGCCAAACGCGGCAAGATGTTCGGCTTCTTTGTCGGTCAGGCGATGAAAGCGTCGAAAGGCAAAGCCAACCCGCAGCAAGTGAACGAACTGCTGAAAAGCAAGCTCGAAGGCTGATTCTGGCCCCGCGCTCGGGGATCGTTCCCACGCTCTGCGTGGGAATGCCGCCCCGGACGCTCCGCGTCCATTGCGGTGTGACGCAGAGCGTCACGGGATGCATTCCCACGCTGGAGCGTGGGAACGATCACTTTGGAGTATCTGAATGAAACGTCTGCTCGGCGCCTGCGCCCTGCTCTCCTTGCTGGCCGGTTGCGCCAGCACCGACATTATCGACCCGCACGGTTACGACCAGACCGGTGTCGCCTCTTATTACGGTGCCAAGCACCACGGTAAACGGACCGCCAGTGGCGAGCCGTTCAACCAGAATTCCCTGACCGCCGCCCACCGCCAGCTACCCTTTGGCACGCGGGTGAAGGTCACCAACCTGAAAAACGATGAATCTGTTGTGGTCCGCATCAACGACCGTGGCCCGCATACCCGTGGACGCCTGATCGATGTGTCCCGTGAGGCCGCCGAACAACTCGGCATGCTGCGCAGCGGCACCGCGCGGGTTCGCGTGCAGGCTCTCGACGACTGATGGAGCGCTGACCATTTTCGGATTAGCCGATTTACCCCTGATCAGCGTGATCGAACTGCTCGCCGGCCTGTGCCTGCTGATCTTCGGCGCCGAACTGATGGTGCGCGCGGCGGTGCGCCTGGCAGCACGCCTGCATGTGCGACCGCTGATCATCGGCCTGACCATCGTCGCCCTCGGCAGCAGCGCGCCACAAATGGCCGTGAGCCTGCAAGCGGCGCTGGCGCATAACCCGGACATTGCCGTAGGCAGTGTGGTCGGCAGCAGCATCTTCAATATCCTTGTCACCCTAGGGCTTTCCGCGCTGATCATTCCTCTGCGCGTCTCGCGGCAACTGGTGCGCCTGGATATTCCGCTGATGATCGGTGCCAGCCTGCTGGTATTCGTACTGGCATGGAATGAAGAGATCGGGCGCTTCGACGGCATCCTGTTGTTGGCGGCTTTGGCGTTGTATCTCGGTTTACTGCTGCGCCAGTCACGGCATTCGACGCGACCGCATTCGGAACATCCTGAAACGGCGCAAGCCTCGTGGTTCAGCAGCCTGTTAATGATCGTTATCGGTCTGGCGATGCTGGTGTTTGCCGGGCATCTGCTGCTGGGCGCCGCGGTTGTGGTAGCTACTGATCTTGGATTCTCCGAGCGCGTCATCGGCCTGACCGTGGTGGCCGTCGGCACGTCGCTGCCGGAACTGGCTACGTCATTGATCGCAGCCTTGCGCGGACAACGCGACATCGCCGTCGGCAACGTGATCGGCGCCAACCTGTTCAACCTGCTCGGGGTGCTCGGCCTGACCGCATTGATCGCACCGACGCCGCTGTCGGTGTCGCCGAACGCACTGGATTTCGACTTGCCGGTGATGCTCGGCGTTGCCGCACTGTGCCTGCCGGTGTTCTATTCCGGCTACCGCGTGACGCGCGCCGAAGGTTTGCTGTTGCTCGGTTTGTACCTGGCGTACGGGCTGCACGTGGTGTCGTTTACCACCGGCATGCCGCTGGCCGGCAAGCTTGAGCGGCTGATGCTGTTTTATGTCTTGCCGACGCTGTTGACGTTCCTGCTGTTCACGTCGATCCGCGCCTGGCGCCGCCAACACCACAAGAGTGATAAACCATGACCGAATCGAAGAAGTCCGGGGTTGAAGTCCGCCGCCAGGTAATGGGCGATGCGTTTGTTGATCGCGCGCTGGGCAACGCCACCGAGTTCACCCAGCCGTTGCAGGATTTCGTCAATGAACATGCCTGGGGTGGCGTGTGGAATCGTGAAGGTTTGCCGCTGAAAACCCGCAGTTTGATCACCCTCGCCGCGCTGACCGCATTGAAGTGCCCGCAAGAGTTGAAAGGTCATGTGCGCGGCGCGCTGAACAACGGCTGCACGGTGGACGAGATCCGTGAGGCGTTGCTGCATTGCGCAGTGTATGCCGGCGTGCCGGCGGCGATCGATGCGTTTCGGGCAGCGCAGGAAGTGATCGACAGTTACGAGAAAAGCTAAAAGATCGCAGCCTTCGGCAGCTCCTACATGGAAATGCGGTCTCCTGTAGGAGCTGCCGCAGGCTGCGATCTTTTGATCTTGCCTTTATATCCACCCACCCCACTGCAAAACGAAGATCCCGACGTTGGTGGTAATCGCCGCCATCAACGTGGTCATTACGATAATCGCCGCCGCCAGTTCATGATTGCCCTGCGCCGCCCGCGCCATGACGAAACTTGCCGCCGCCGTCGGGCTACCGAAATACAGAAACAGAATCCCCAACTCCGCCCCACGAAAGCCCCACAACCACGCCCCCAGGGTCGCCAGCACTGGCAAACCAACCATCTTCACCAGACTCGAACTCAGCGCCATGTTGCCGCTCTTGCGCAGCGCCGCCAGCGACAGAGTGCCGCCAATGCAGATCAGCGCCAATGGCAAGGTGGTCTGCGCCAGATACTGGCCGGAAGTTTCCAGCCAGCCCGGCAAACCGATCTTGAAATAGGCAAACGGTGCTGCCGCAATCACGCTGATGATCAACGGATTGCTGAACACGCTTTTGCAGATGCTCCACGGATCGGATTTGATCACCGGGCTGTATACCGCGAGCACGATGGTCGACAGCGTGTTGTAAAACAGGATCACCAGCGCCGCGAGAATCGCCCCGAGGGAAATCCCGTAATCGCCGTACATGCTCGCCGCCAGCGCCAGACCGATCACGCCGTTATTGCCGCGAAACGCGCCCTGGGTGTAGATGCCGCGATCTTCGCGCGGGCATTTGAAAATCGCCCAGCCCCAGGCCAGGGCAAAACTCACCAGCGTGGCGAGGGAAAAGTAGATCAGCAGGGACGGTTGCAACGCGGCGTGCAGGTCGGCATGCAGAATGCCGAGGAACAGCAGCGCCGGCATGGTGACGTTGAACACCAGCGACGAGGCCGTGTGGATGAAGTTGTCGTTGATCCAGTCGATGCGCTTGAGCAGCACACCGAGAAACAGCATGGCAAAAACCGGCGCGGTGATGTTCAGGGTTTCGAGAAAGATTGCCAGCATGCCGGGGAGCCTTGGGTGAGCGTCGTTAGGGGGCTAATGATAAGCCAAAAGCTTGAAAAGCCCCTCACCCTAACCCTCTCCCCGAGGGAGAGGGGACTGACCGAGGTGTTTTGCGGCATACATCGACCTGCAAGACCGAGTCGATTATGGATTCGGCAAAGCACTTTCAGGTCGATGTACTTCTTAAATATTCCCGGATCGGCCCCCTCTCCCCCCGGGAGAGGGATGGGCGGGCGGCGTTCCGATGAGGGTAGCTTTTACTCCCCCCTTCAAAAAACCATCAGGTAATCGGCGCCGGATTGAACAACGTAATGTCGTTATGCAGCTTGTGCTTCTCCGCCCATGTCTGCTGCTTGCCGCTCGCCACATCCAGGTAATAGTGAAACAGCTCCCAACCCAACTCCTCGATGGTCGCCCGCCCGGTAGCAATCCGCCCGGCGTCGATATCGATCAGATCCGGCCAGCGCTGCGCCAACTCCGTACGCGTCGAGACCTTCACCACTGGCGCCATCGCCAAACCATACGGCGTACCCCGCCCGGTGGTGAACACATGCAGGTTCATCCCCGCCGCCAACTGCAACGTCCCGCAAACAAAATCACTCGCTGGGGTCGCACAGAAAATCAAACCCTTCTGCTTGAAGCGCTCGCCAGGGCCAAGTACGCCATTGATTGCGCTGCTGCCGGACTTGACGATCGAACCCAGCGACTTCTCGACAATGTTCGACAGCCCGCCCTTCTTGTTGCCTGGCGTGGTGTTGGCGCTGCGATCCGCTTCGCCCTTGGCCAGGTAACGGTCGTACCAGTCCATCTCGCGCACCAGCTCCTCGGCAACGGTTTTGCTTTCGGCGCGTGAAGTCAGCAGGTAAATCGCATCGCGCACTTCGGTGACTTCGGAAAACATCACCGTCGCCCCCGCCCGCAACAGCAAATCCGAGGCGTAGCCCAGCGCCGGGTTGGCGGTGATGCCGGAAAACGCATCGCTGCCGCCGCACTGCATGCCGAGGATCAACTCGGACGCTGGCACGGTTTCGCGGCGGCGCTGGTCGAGTTTCTTCAAACGGACTTCGGCCAGCGCCATGATCTGCTCGATCATCTCGGTGAAACCGTGACTGGAATCCTGCAAGCGATACAGCCACGGATCGCTGAGATCCACCGAAGCATCGTCCTCGTGCATGACCTGCCCGGCCTGCAATTTCTCGCAGCCCAGACTGATCACCAGCGCTTCACCACCGAGGTTCGGGTTGCGCGCCAGGTTGCGCACGGTACGAATCGGGATGTAGGCGTCGGTGGCGGTAATCGCCACGCCGCAGCCATAGCTATGAGTCAGCGCCACCACATCATCGACGTGCGGATACTTCGGCAGCAGCTCTTCCTTGATGCGTTTTACCGCGTGATCAAGCACGCCGGTGACGCACTGCACGGTCGTAGTGATGCCGAGAATGTTGCGCGTGCCGACGGTGCCGTCGGCGTTGCGATAACCCTCGAACGTGAAACCTTCCAGCGGTGCCTGCGCGTCCGGCACCTCGGTGGACAGCGGCAAGCTGTCCAGCGGCGGCGCGGTCGGCATGCGCAGTTGATCTTCCTTGACCCAACTGCCTCGGCGAATCGGCTGCAACGCGTAGCCAATCACCTGACCGTAGCGAATCACCTGGCCGCCCTCGGGAATGTCTTCAAGGGTGACCTTGTGGCTCTGCGGCACAAATTCCAGCGTCACCAGGCCATCGGCAAATTCAGTGCCGGCCGGAGCGCCCTGGTCGTTGACCACGACCACCACATTGTCCCGCTCGTGCAGGCGGATGTGGCGCGGCGAGTCGGAATGTTCAATCAACTGCATGACGCCGCTCCTCAGGAATGCGCTTGAGACAATTTACCGGTGGCTTCAGTACCGCCATTGGTTGGCGGCTCTTTGAGGACCACACGTTTGATCGGGCCAACGATGACCAGATAGCTGAACACCGCGACCAGTGCGTTGGCACCGACAAACACCAGCGCCCATTTGAAGGAGCCAGTGGAGCTGATGATGTAGCCAATCACGATCGGCGTGGTGATCGATGCAATGTTGCCGAAGGTGTTGAACAGGCCTCCACTCAGGCCGGCGATCTGTTTTGGCGAAGTGTCGGAAACCACTGCCCAGCCGAGTGCACCAACGCCTTTGCCGAAGAAGGCCAAAGCCATGAAGCCAACGACCATCCATTCCACTTCAACATAGTTGCAGGCAACGATGCTGCTGGAAACCAGCAGGCCGGCAATGATCGGCGCTTTGCGCGCGAAGGTCAGCGAGTGGCCCTTGCGCAGCAGATAGTCGGAAATCACCCCGCCGAGTACGCCGCCGATAAAGCCGCAGATTGCCGGTAACGAGGCAATGAAACCGGCCTTGAGAATGGTCATGCCACGCTCTTGCACCAGATACACCGGGAACCAGGTCAGGAAGAAATAGGTGATGCCGTTGATGCAGTACTGGCCCAGATACACGCCGAGCATCATGCGATTGGTCAGTAACTGACGGATGTAATCCCACTTCGGACCGTCGGACTTTTTGCCCTTTTGGTCCATATCGACCATGCCGCCGTTTTCAGCGATGTGTTTGAACTCGGCTTCGTTGATACGCGGGTGTTCACGCGGGCTGTAGATCACTTTCAGCCAGACCAGCGAGAAGATGATCCCGAGAATCCCCATAACGATGAACACGTGCTCCCAGCCAAAGGAGTAAACGATCCAGCCCATCAGCGGTGCGAACAACACGGTGGCAAAGTATTGCGCCGAGTTGAAGATCGCCGAAGCGGTACCGCGTTCAGCGGTCGGGAACCACGCGGCGACGATGCGCGCGTTGCCGGGGAACGAAGGCGCTTCAGCCAGGCCCACGAGGAAGCGCAGCATGAACAGCGCAACGATGGCGGTGGACATGCCGAACTCACCGACAAAGCCTTGCAGCACGGTGAACAGCGACCAAGTGAAAATGCTCAGGGCATAGACTTTTTTCGAGCCGAAGCGATCGAGCAGCCAGCCGCCGGGAATTTGCCCGGCCACATAGGCCCAACCGAATGCGGAGAAGATATAGCCGAGGGTGACCGCGTCAATGCCCAGATCTTTTTGCAGGCTGGAGCCGGCGATGGCGATCGTGGCGCGGTCGGCGTAGTTGATCGTGGTCACCAGAAACAGCATGAGCAGGATCAAATAGCGGACGTGAGTCGGCTTGGACGATTGCATGTAGATGTACTCCCACTGATTATTTTTATGCGCGGGTGAATCTTCTTTGGTCTTGCATCTATTCCCTGTAGGAGCTGCCGAAGGCTGCGATCTTTTGATCTTAAAAGATCGCAGCCTTCGGCAACTCCTACAGGGGTATTGCCTTATCAGGAACCGATGTAGCTGGTCTTCACGACCGTGTAGAACTCTTGCGCATAGCGGCCTTGCTCACGTGATCCATAGGATGAACCTTTACGGCCGCCGAACGGAACGTGGTAATCGACGCCAGCGGTCGGCAGGTTGACCATCACCATCCCGGCTTGCGAATGACGTTTGAAGTGGTTGGCGTACTTCAGCGAGGTGGTCGCAATACCCGCCGACAGACCGAACTCGGTGTCGTTGGCCATCGCCAGCGCCGCGTCGTAATCGGCCACGCGAACAATGTTGGCCACCGGGCCAAAGATTTCTTCGCGGCTGATGCGCATCGACGCTTCACTGTCGGCAAACAGGGTTGGCGCGAGGAAGTAGCCTTCGGTGTCGCAGGTCACCAAGCCACCGCCGCTGACCAGACGCGCACCTTCGGACTGGCCGATATCGATGTACTTCATGTCCTGTTCCAGCTGCGCTTGCGAAACCACTGGGCCGATATCAGTGCCGGATTTCAGCGCGTGGCCGACCTTGATCGACTTCATGCGCTCGGCCATGGCTTCGACGAATTTGTCGTGGATCCCGGCAGTCACGATCAAGCGGCTCGACGCGGTGCAACGCTGGCCGGTGGAGTAGAACGCGCTCTGCACCGACAGCTCGACCGCTTGTTTGAGGTCGGCGTCATCGAGAATGATCTGCGGGTTCTTGCCGCCCATTTCCAGCTGAACCTTGGCCTGGCGCGACACGCAGTTGACCGCGATCTGACGACCCACACCCACCGAACCGGTGAAGCTGATGCCGTCGACTTTCGGGCTCTGCACCAACGCATCGCCAACCACGCGACCGCTGCCCATCACCAGGTTGAACACGCCAGCCGGGAAACCTGCGCGGGAAATGATTTCCGCCAGTGCCCAGGCGCAGCCCGGAACCAGATCGGCGGGTTTCAATACCACGCAGTTGCCGTAGGCCAGGGCCGGGGCGATTTTCCACGCAGGAATCGCGATCGGGAAGTTCCACGGGGTGATCAGACCGACCACGCCCAGCGCTTCGCGAGTCACTTCTACATTGACGCCCGGACGCACCGAAGGCACGTAGTCGCCGGACAAGCGCAGGCATTCACCGGCGAAGAATTTGAAGATGTTGCCGGCGCGGGTCACTTCACCGATGGCTTCGGGCAGGGTCTTGCCCTCTTCCCGGGCCAGCAGGGTGCCGAGCTCTTCGCGACGGGCGAGAATTTCGCTGCCGACTTTATCCAGCGAATCGTGACGGGCCTGAATGCCCGAAGTCGAGTACGCCGGGAACGCGGCGCGGGCGGCGTCGATGGCGGCGTGAACCTGAGTCAGATCAGCCTTGGCGTAGTCGCCGATGGTGTCGCTCAGTTCCGAAGGGTTGATGTTGGCCGAGTAGTCGGCACCGGCAACCCATTCACCGTTGATGTAGTTGTCGTAGCGTTTTGCAGTTGTCACAGGGGCAGCCCTCACATCTCAAAGCCTTCACGCAAAAAGCCGCTGATTGCTCAGCGGCCTCGCTTTTATCGGGTGTTACTGCGCACCTTGCTTGTCGATCAGCGCGGCGAGCATTTCGTACTCTTCGCCGGTCAGATCGGTCAGCGGCGCCCGCACCGGGCCTGCGTCATAACCGGCGATTTTCGCGCCTGCCTTGACGATGCTCACGGCGTAACCGGCCTTGCGGTTGCGGATGTCGAGGTAAGGCAGGAAGAAGTCGTCGATGATCTTACCGACAGTGGCGTGATCTTCACGGGCGATCGCGTGGTAGAAGTCCATCGCGGTTTTCGGGATGAAGTTGAACACCGCCGAGGAGTAAACCGGCACGCCCAGCGCCTTGTAGGCAGCGGCGTAGACTTCGGCGGTCGGCAGACCACCCAAGTAGCTGAAGCGATCACCGAGGCGGCGACGGATCGACACCATCAACTCGATATCGCCCAAGCCATCCTTGTAACCGATCAGGTTCGGGCAGCGCTCGGCCAGACGTTCCAGCAGCGGCGCGTTGAGGCGGCAAACGTTGCGGTTGTAGACGACCACGCCGATGTTGACCGATTTACACACGGCTTCAACGTGAGCGGCAACGCCGTCCTGGCTGGCTTCGGTCAAGTAGTGCGGCAGCAGCAACAAGCCTTTGGCGCCCAGACGCTCGGCTTCCTGAGCGTATTCGATGGCCTGGCGAGTCGAACCGCCGACGCCGGCCAGAATCGGCACGCTGGTTTCGCAGGTGTCGACGGCAGTCTTGATGATTTCCGAGTATTCGCTGGCGGCCAGGGAGAAGAACTCACCGGTGCCGCCGGCGGCGAACAAGGCTGAAGCGCCATACGGAGCCAGCCATTCCAGGCGTTTGATGTAGCCCGCGCGGTTGAAATCACCCTGCGCGTTGAAATCGGTCACCGGGAAAGACAGCAGGCCGGCAGAGAGGATGGACTTCAGTTCTTGTGGATTCATTATTCGAACACCCTGGTAGCAACGTTTTTTGTGATTGGTCCGTTCAGCCTTCGCTGAAGTTGTAGGTCATCGTACAACTTAAAAGATAACCGTCAACTGCATTTCATCGTTGGGGGTGTTTTTTTGTCGGACAAAAGTGTTTAAGCCAAATGGCGAATCAGCGTAAAGGCCCGTTTTTACTGGGCTACATTGCAGAAATGTCTGGTCAAGATTCGTTTACTGAGCGCAGCTACCACGCCGGGTAAGGTGCGACGACTGCCACGAAGGATCGTGGCGGACCACCGAAGGAAACCGAAATGTCCACGAATTACGCTGCCCCGACCCTTTCGCAAATCGCCGCTTCGTCCTCCGACATCCTCACGCTTCAGCTATCGACACTGCCCGATGTGTTGACCGCACTCGTCCCGGATTCCAGCGACTTCCCGGCGAACTGGAGCGTTTACCCGATTCTCGGCGACGACCCGGAAACGCCCCTGTGGGCAGGCGAAGAAGTGGATACCGGCACCTGGGACGATGCCGAAGACGAGATGGAGAAACTAATGGGGATCGAATTGCAGATCCCCAAAGAGGCACTGCGTCCGTACCTGAACACGGATGTCGAATTGCGCTACAAGTTTGTCGATGAGTCGAGTATGGAGCCGTTTTCGCAGGTGTTGATGTTGCGGATCGAGGCCTGACGGCTTAACCCCGCTGCGCCTGCGCCTCTTCATGAGCCTGGCGCAGTCTTTCACGGCTGTTGGTCAGGTGCAGACGCATCGCCGCACGCGCCGCATCGGAATCCTGACGGGCAATCGCGTCGTAGATTTCTTCGTGCTCACGGCTCAGGCGACTCATGTAGTGCTGTTGGTCATCGTGGGCCAGTCGTGCCGAATTCAGCCGCGTACGCGGAATGATGCTGGTGCCCAGGTGGGTCATGATGTCGGTGAAGTAACGGTTGCCGGTGGACAGCGCGATTTCCAGATGGAAGGCAAAGTCCGAAGCAACAGCATCACTGGCATGGGCAGCGCTTTCGTTGAGCGCATCAAGGGCGGCACGCATGGTCGCCAGTTGCTCGGCGCTGCGACGTTGCGCGGCAAGGCCGGCAGATTCCACTTCAAGGCTGATGCGCAATTCGAGAATCGCCAGAACATCACGCAGGGTAACGACGGTGGCCGGGTCGATGCGGAAACCACTCGGGCTTGGCGTGTCGAGCACGAAAGTGCCGATGCCGTGGCGGGTTTCCACTTGCCCTGCAGCCTGCAAACGCGAGATCGCCTCGCGCACCACGGTGCGGCTGACGCCATGGGCTTCCATGATCGCCGACTCGGTAGGCAGTTTGTCACCGCGCTTGAGCAGGCCATCGCGGATCTGCTCGCTCAGCACCGTCACCAGTTCCTGGGCCAGGCTGCGGCGCTTGCGCGGGAGACGCGGGGTGTCGATCAGGTTTTCCATGGTGTGCATCTTGTCTCGAAAATTCGGCTTGTGGGCATGATAGCTCAAGCGGGTTGTACGATCACTTTCCGGTTTACATCGCTTTATGTAGGAGTGAGCCTGCTCGCGATGACGTCCGCACATTCAGCATCAATGTGACTGACCCAACGCTATCGCGAGCAGGCTCACTCCTACAGGGGGTTAGCGGTGATCAGGCGGTCACGGTCTGTTCAACCAAATGGCCGCTGTCGATCCGCACGTGCCGTGGATGGAAGCGTTTCAAGCTGCTGCGATGGCCAACGCTGACAATACTCAGCCCCGGCAACTGATCGATCAGCGCCTGATACAGCGTCGCTTCATCCTCTTCATCCATCGCCGAAGTCGCCTCATCCATGTACAGCCACTGCGGTGCATAAAGCAACGCACGGGCGAAAGCCAGTCGTTGCTGCTCACCCGGCGAGAGCATGCGTTGCCAGTGATTGGCCTCGTCCAGTCGCCCAATCAGATGCGGCAAGCGGCAGGTTTCCAGCACTTGTGCATAACGCTCCGGCGCGTAACTGTCGCCCGGCTGTGGGTAACTCAACGCCTCGCGCAGAGTGCCGATCGGCAGATACGGTTTCTGCGGCAGGAACAGATACCGCGCCGCCGGCAAACGAATGTTGCCGTGCCCCGCCGGCCACAAATGCCCCATCGCCCGCAGCAGCGTCGACTTGCCGCTGCCGGAACGGCCGCTGAGCATCACCCGCTCACCGGGTTCCACAGTCATATCGGCATTGGTCAACAGATGGCGACCATCGGCCAGATCCAGACCGAGGTTGTGCACCTTCAATTCGCTGCCCTGATTCTGCACATCGATGGCCGGGGTGCGTTCTTCGTTGTTGCTCATCGCATTGCGGAAACTCAGCAACCGGTCACACGTAGCGCGCCACTCTGCCAGTCCCTGATAAGCACTGATGAACCAGCTGAAGTTCTCTTGCACATTGCCGAAGGCCGAGTTGATTTGCATCAGCTCACCGAGTTCGATTTTGCCGCTGAAGTACCGTGGGGCAGCCACCATGAACGGAAAAATGATCGCGATCTGCTCATAACCCGAGGTAAAAAACGTCAGCCGCTTGGACACTCGCATGATGTCCCAGAAATTGTGCCAGACCAGCCCGAAACGGTTACTCAGGCGCCGGTTTTCATTCGGTTCGCCGTTGTACAAGGCGATACTCTCTGCATTCTCGCGAACCCGCACCATCGAGAAACGCAGGTCGGCTTCAAAACGTTGCTGGTTGTTGTTCAAACCGATCAGACGCCTGCCAATCAAATGCGTCAGCCAACTACCAATCACCGCGTACACCAATGCACACCAGAACATGTAACCGGGAACCGTGAAACCGAACACCTCAATGCTTCCGGAAACGCCCCACAGGATGATCGAGAACGACACCAGACTGACGACTGTGCGGATCAGACCCAAGCCAAGGGCCAGTGTGTTGGCCGTGAATTTATTAAGGTCTTCGGAGATCCGCTGGTCCGGGTTATCGGTATAGCCACCCTGCTCCAGCTGGTAGTAGTTCTTGTGCTCCAGCCACCGGGTGAAATGCTTTTCGGTGAGCCAGGCACGCCAGCGGATGGTCAGCATTTGCGTCAGATACTGGCGATACACGGAGCCGAGAATCGCCACCGCCGCGATACCGCAGAAATACAGGATCAACTGCCAGAAGGCCGCCTCGTCCTTCTTCTGCAAGGCGTTGTAAAAATCCTTGTACCAACTGTTGAGCCACACCGCGATCCATACGCTGAACAGCGTAAGCGCGATCACGGCAATCAGCAGCGTCCAGGCCTTGCCCTTCTCTTCGCTGCGCCAGTAAGGCGTGATCATCGCCCAAACCTTGCGAAAAAACTGCCCGCGCACAGCATCGTTGACCGCGGAATATTCAGCGTTCTGATTCATGGATAAGGCTCGAAATAGGAAAGAACAGACACGCACCGATCATAGATGATCGGTGCGTTTTATCGCGAGGGCTGGCGATAGTCGTTCAGCGCAGGTTCAGCGACGAACCGGGCGCTTCTGCAGTTTGCGCTGCAGGGTGCGGCGGTGCATGCCCAGGGCGCGGGCAGTGGCGGAGATGTTGCCTTCGTGTTCGGTGAGTACACGCTGGATGTGTTCCCACTGCAGGCGATCGACCGACATCGGGTTTTCCGGCACCAGACTGTCGAGGTCGGCGTGCTCGGAGAGCAACGCAGCCAGCACATCGTCGGCGTCGGCCGGTTTGCACAGATAGTTGCAGGCGCCGCGCTTGATAGCCTCGACGGCGGTGGCAATGCTCGAGTAACCGGTGAGGATCACCACGCGCATTTCCGGGTCCAGCTCCAGCAGTTTGGGCAGCAGCACCAGGCCGGAGTCGCCGTCCATTTTCAAGTCGAGCGCGGCATAATCAGGCAGGTCTGCCTGGGCGATGGTCAGGCCTTCTTCGGCCGAGCCGGCAGTGCTGACGCGAAAGCCACGACGAGCCATGGCACGGGCCATTACTCGGGTGAACGTTGCGTCGTCGTCGACCAGCAGCAAATGCGGCAGTTCTTCGCCTTCGACTTGGATTTCGTCACTCATGTTGGTCTCCTCGGGCGCCGTGGGGCAGGCGCAGCTCGGTGAGCGTGCCGCCTTCCTCATGACTATAGAGTTTCACTGAGCCGCCGGCGCGTGTCACGCTGGCCTTGCTCAAAAACAGGCCCAGGCCGAAACCTTTGCCCTTGGTGGTAAAAAACGGTTTGCCGATTTGCTCGGCGATGGCCAGCGGCACACCGGCGCCGTGGTCACGAATGCTGATGGTCACGGTTTCCGCGTCCCAGTCCAGGGTCACCTTGAGGTTTTCCGGGCAGGCGTCGGCGGCGTTGTTGAGCAGATTCAACAGCGCCTGAGTCAGGTCCGGCGGCGGCGCCATGCGCGGCACAGTGCCTTGGCCGAGGCGGTGGAAGCGATAACTGGCCTCCGGACGCATCAGATGCCAGCGGTTCAGCGCTTCGTCGAGCCAGTCAGTGACGTCCTGCATCTCGACAGCCAGACGCCGGTTGGCTTCGGCGGCCCGCACCAGTTGTTGCAAGGTCTCCTTGCAGAGTTTGACCTGATCCTGCAGCACCTTCAGATCGTCCTGCAGCATCGGGTCGGGATGGTCCTGCTGCATTTCCTTGAGCAACACGCTCATGGTCGCCAGCGGCGTGCCCAGTTCATGGGCAGCGCCAGCGGCCTGGGTGGCGACGGCGAGCAATTGCTGATCGCGCAGACCTTCTTCACGACGGATCGCCCGTAACTCTTCCTGACGGCGCAGCTCCTCAGCCATGCGCGCGGCGAAGAAGGTGATCACCGCAGCGGCCAGCGCAAAGCTCAGCCACATGCCGTAGATCTGCAGGTTTTCACGGGCGACCGGCAAGGTTTCCAGCGGATAGAAACGCGTCAGCATCACGGTGTACAGCGCCAGCGCGATGCCGGACAGGATCACCGAATAGCGCCATGGCAGCGTCACGGCGGCGATGGTCAGCGGCACCAGGTAGTAGGAAACAAACGGATTGGTCGAACCGCCGGAGAAATACAGCAGCGCACTGTGGATCACCAGATCACAGGCCAGTTGCAGCGCATATTCGAGTTCGGTCACCGGCCACGAAGTGCGCAAACGCACGGCAGTGAACACGCAGAGCAGCGTCGAGCAGCCAAGGGTCATCGCCAGTTGCACCCACGGCAACGGCAACAATTGCAGCCAGTAGGCCAGGCCTACGGAGCCAGCCTGCGCGGCGAGCACCAGGGTGCGGATGAAAGTCAGCCGCCAGAGGTTCTGGCGAGTGGCGGAAGTCAGTTGTACGGGGGCGAGCATGAGCTCTCCTGATGAGCGCTCCAGGCGGATCGCACGGAGTATAACCAACGCGCGGCCTTGAGAGGCGAAAGTGCGGCAAACGACCACATGGCGGAAACATCTTCGGCGGCTATAAGGACGCCTTCGCGAGCAGGCTCGCTCCCACCTTTGAAATGCATTCCCCTGTGGGAGCGAACCTGCTCGCGAAGGGCTGCGCAGCAGCCCCGGCCATCTGTATAGAAGTTGTAACTGGGCGAACCGGATCATAAAAGCTAGAGTCTGATGGTTTCACGCAGGCCCCCGAACCATCACCTGCGCCCTCATCAAGGAGCTTTCATGCACACATTTCGCCGCAGCGCCGCCCTTCTCGCCCTGACCGTCGGCAGCATCGCCAGCCTTCCGGCCCTGGCCGCCGATGAGCTGCACTACAACCAGATTTCCCTGCGCGCCGAAGTCAGCACGGAAGTGGCCCGCGACCTGATGATCGTCACCCTCTACACCGAAGAACAAAACACCGACCCGGCCAAACTCGCCGCCGACGTCAGCACCACCATGAACAAGGCCATGGCCCAGGCCAAGCAAGTCAAAGACATCACCTTGCGCCAAGGCAGCCGCAACAGCTACCCGATCTACGACACCAAAGGCCAGAAGATCACCGGCTGGCGTGAACGCGCCGAACTGCGCCTGGAAAGCGCCGACTTCGCCGCCCTGTCCAAACTCACCGGCGAACTGCTGGGCGACCTGAAAATGGGCGGCATGGACTTCGCCATCGCCGACCCGACCCGCAAATCCAGTGAAGACCAGTTGCTCAAAGAAGCAGTGACCGCCTTCAAGGCCCGCGCCCAACTGGCCACCGACGCACTGGGCGGCAAGGGCTACAAAATCGTCAACCTGAACCTCAACAGCAACGGTTATCCGCAGCCGTACCTGCGCGCACCGATGATGATGAAAGCGGCGGCGATGGATTCGGCGCCGGTGACACCGGAAGTTGAAGCGGGCACCAGCCAGGTGAGCATGACGGCAGATGGCTCGATTGAAGTGTTGATGCAGTGATTTGATCTGCGCTGAATGAAAAACCGGCGATCAGAGCATGGTCGCCGGTTCCACCCTACAACCCCCGCAAAGCAGGCGACAACGTTGATAGGTCAGACAAGCCTTCTACTGTTCTAGAGGTTTAAGTCCCAATCGCATCGACGATGCGCTGTGCATCTTCCCTCGTAGCGCATAACTGTGAATAAGGGGTTCCGTCCTTATAACAAACTTGAAAGCGGGAGGCGCCCCATTCATATTCGTAAATCTTGAAGGCTTTGTAGTCAGTAATAATCGGATAACTCATGGTCAAGTCCTTATGTGTTTTCGTTCAAGCCTCTAAGTCGCTCCTTGCAGTAGCGGAACGTACTCGGCTTGAAGAAATACTCAGGCGCATTGGAAAGATTATCTACTGTCATAAATTACAGGTTTTCGGTGAACTTCATATCGAATTGAAATAAGCCATTGAGTCAAGCATTCATCTGCTTATGAAACCAAAAAACCGGGCCGTTACTGGTGACAATCACCATTCTTGTACCTGGAATTTCTGGTGAATGAACCGGCTCCATAGCGAGCACGCTCGCTCCTACAAGGGGAACGCGTTCCACCTGTGGGAGCGAGCCTGCTCGCGAAGAACGATAAAGCGGTCTCAGGTCTGCGGATCAACCCGATCCAGCGCCCGATTCACCGCCAACTCGGCCAGCATAATGATCTGCTGAATCGCCAACGCCGTATTACGCTCGGGCCGACCCAGTTGATCGGCAAAGTTACCGGTTAACGTGTTCGCCGACGCCAGTGACTCACAGGCATGCGTCAGCAGGCTTTCGGTGTCGATGTTCGGCTGGATCAGGAACATCGTGCTGGGCTGCCGGGGTTTGACCGGGTCGGGGCTGAGGTAGAAATCCAGGGCGCGTTTGATGGCTTCGCGGGTTTTGATCTGGTCTTCGGCGCGGATGGCGTCTTCGAGTGGGGTATCGAGGGGTGGGTCAGGTATCAATTTATCCATGGAAAATTTCCTTATGAACTGACGCCATTCATTTCCGATCTCACTCGAGAAATGAGGTGGCAACTATGTACGGAGTGAGATTACCGGTAAGGAAACCAACCCGGCCGGACAAAAGTCCGCCCGTACATAGCCGCCATAAAAACTACTGACAGCATGAGCTGGCGGCGATTATGGAGGGGCTTGTGCAGGTTTCCAAATTCAATAACCGGGAATCTCACCTCCCGATCGCTGAGTCTTCAGCGACACCCAGAGCCTAAAGAGCGCACGTCCGACGGACAACCTGAAAACCTTGTGGGAAGGTTCTGGTTATTTGCATCAGATTTAAACAGCCAAAAGCCAACCCTCACCCTAGCCCTCTCCCAGAGGGAGAGGGGACTGACCGTGTTGTTTGGGAGAGTTACGCCGACGTGCGATTGCCGTGTTGAACTCAGATTCTGAAACAGATCAAAAGCCCCTCACCCTAGCCTTCTCCCATAGGGTGAGGGGACTGACCGTGTTGTTTGGGAGAGTTACGCCGACGTGCGATTGCCGTGTTGAACTCAGATTCTGAAACAGATCAAAAGCCCCTCACCCTAGCCTTCTCCCATAGGGTGAGGGGACTGACCGTGTTGTTTGGGAGAGTTACGCCGACGTGCGATTGCCGTGTTGAACTCAGATTCTGCAACAGATCAAAAGCCCCTCACCCTAGCCCTCTCACAGAGGGAGAGGGGACTGACCGTGTTGTTTGGGAGAGTTACGCCGACGTGCGATTGCCGTGTTGAACTCAGATTCTGAAACAGATCAAAAGCCCCTCACCCTAGCCCTCTCCCGGAGGGAGAGGGGACTGACCGAGTTGTTTGGGAGAACTACGCCGACGTGCGATACCGCGTCGAACTGAGGCTTTGAAAAACACACAAATCGGCCCCCTCTCCCTCCGGGAGAGGGCTGGGGTGAGGGGCGAATCCACCAAAAAACCAAAGCCGAACACCCGCTCTTCACCACTCACTAGGCCGAGTGTCAGCTCGCCTGCTTTTGATCTTGATCCACGGGCGACGTCGGAAGGCTGAGCGGAGGGATTGATCCGGGCGTGGGAGCGCAGCGACCGTTTGGCGAAGCCAAACACAGCGGGAGTAGGTGCAGCGAAGCAAACCGGAGACGCTGCGCCCGGATCGTTCCCGCAGCGAAGGGACCCCGAGCCCCAGCGAGCGGGCCGCACGTAGGAGCAAGCGTTTTTTGCTTACTTTTTTTGGCGTTTGAAAAAAAGTGAGTCGCCGTAAGGGCGAAACCCTAAGCCGCCGTTACCGCACCAACGGATATACACACAAGCGCTAGATATACCGAGATAGACACTTCAACAGGAAAAACGATATTTCCGCCAACACCCCCGCCCCAGCTACTCTTCCACGATTACCACCGCCGATTCCCCGGGGACCCCATGCCAAGATCCACCCTAAAACCGCTCTTGATCTCCCTCGCACTAACCGCCATAGCCCCAATCGCCAACGCCGCCACAACCCTGGTCTACTGCTCCGAAGCCAGCCCCGCCGGCTTCGACCCCAGCCAATACACCAGCGGCACCGACTTCGACGCCTCCGCCGAAACCGTCTTCAACCGCCTCACCCAATTCAAACGCGGCGGCACCGACATCGAACCCGGCCTGGCGACAAAATGGGACGTCTCCAGCGACGGCCTGCAATACACCTTCCACCTGCGCCAAAACGTAAAATTCCACACCACCGACTACTTCAAACCCACCCGCGACTTCAACGCCGACGACGTCCTCTTCACCTTCCAGCGCCTGCTCGACCCGGATAACGCCTTCCGCAAGGCCTACCCCGCCGAGTCCCCGTACTTCACCGACATGGGCCTCAACACCACAATCAAATCGGTAGAAAAAATCGACGAGCAAACCGTGCGCTTCAACCTCAACAACGTCGACGCCGCCTTCGTGCAAAACCTCGCCATGAGCTTCGCCTCGGTGCAATCTGCCGAATACGCCGCGCAACTGTTGAAGGAAGGCAAAGCCGCCGACCTCAACCAGAAACCGATCGGCACCGGCCCGTTCGTGTTCAAGCGCTACCAAAAGGACTCGCAAATCCGCTACGCCGCCAACACGGCCTACTGGAAACCCGAAGACGTGAAGATCGACAACCTGATTTTCTCGATCACCCCGGACGCCGCCGTGCGCCTGCAAAAACTCAAGGCCGGCGAATGCCAGGTCAGCGGCTACCCACGCCCGGCCGATATCGAAGTGATGGAAAAAGACCCGAATCTGCGCGTGCTCAAACAGGCCGGTTTCAACCTCGGTTTCCTCGCCTACAACACCACCCACGCGCCACTCGACCAGCTCAAGGTGCGACAGGCGCTGGACATGGCCATCGACAAACCGGCAATCATCAAAGCCGTCTACCAAAGCGCCGGCCAGCTGGCCCAAAACGCCTTGCCGCCGGCGCAATGGTCGTATGACCCGAACATCAAGGACGCTCCCTACGACCCGGCAAAAGCACGGGTGCTACTGAAAGAAGCAGGGGTTGCGCCGGGTACAACCATCAACCTTTGGGCGATGACAGTGCAACGCGCCTCAAACCCGAATGCGCGGATGTCGGCGCAGATGATCCAGCAGGATTGGGAGAAAATCGGCATCAAGGCCAACATCGTCAGCTACGAATGGGGCGAGTACATCAAACGCGCAAAAAATGGCGAACACGACGCCATGATCTATGGCTGGACAGGTGACAACGGTGACCCGGACAACTGGCTGGGCGTGCTCTACAGCTGCGCGGCGGTAAAAGGCAGCAACTACGCCAAATGGTGCGATCCGGCCTACGACAAACTGGTGCAACAGGCCAAGTTGTCCACCGACAAAGATCAACGGGTAAAACTGTATCAACAGGCGCAACTGATCCTCAAACAGCAGGTGCCGATCACACCGATTGCCAACTCCACGGTGTTCCAGCCGCTGCGCAAGGAAGTCACTGACTTCCGGATCAGCCCGTTCGGTCTAACCCCCTTCTATGGCGTGGGTATAAATAAGTAACACCAAGCCCCAAGGCGGCGCGCACAACGTGACCAGCGCACCGTTTTGGGGCTTCATTTGCACCGTAAAAACCACCCGCAAACGGTCAAATGCGTCAGAAGTTATACAGATGCGACATTAAGGTACGTTCGTGCCACGCTTTGAGGCCAGCAGTCGTTCTGGATCTTGCAATGGGTATGGCCCCTGCATAAGTATCCGCAGGCACGACTCACGAGGTCGTACCTCACAACTAAAAAATGACAACAAATCATGAGGCCAACATGCTTAAACACGCGGTCATTCCGTTTTTAGTCGGCGCAGGCTTGTTAGCCTCCGCACCTTTCGCATCCGCTGCGACTAACCTGGTGTTCTGCTCCGAAGGCAGCCCGGCCGGTTTCGACCCAGGCCAGTACACCACCGGAACCGACTTCGACGCCTCAGCCGAAACCATGTTCAACCGTCTGACCCAGTTCGAGCGCGGCGGCACCGCCGTGATTCCTGGTCTGGCGACCAAGTGGGACATCTCCGATGACGGCCTGACTTACACCTTCCACCTGCGTGAAGGCGTCAAGTTCCACACCACCCCGTATTTCAAGCCGACTCGTGAGTTCAACGCCGACGACGTGCTGTTCACCTTCAATCGCATGATTAACAAGGATGACCCGTTCCGTAAGGCGTACCCGACCGAATTCCCGTACTTCACCGACATGGGGATGGACACCAACATCACCAAGATCGATAAAGTCGACGACCACACCGTCAAGTTCACTCTGAAAGAAGTTGATGCCGCGTTCATCCAGAACATGGCGATGAGCTTCGCCTCGGTACAGTCCGCCGAGTACGCAGCGCAGCTGCTGAAAGAAGGCAAGGCTGCCGACATCAACCAGAAGCCGATCGGCACTGGTCCGTTCGTGTTCAAGAGCTATCAGAAAGACTCCAACATCCGTTACACCGGCAATAAGGATTACTGGAAGCCTGAGGATGTGAAGATCGACAACCTGATCTTCGCCATCACCACTGACCCGTCGGTACGTATTCAGAAGCTGAAAAAGAACGAGTGCCAAGTCACCCTGTTCCCGCGTCCGGCCGATCTGAAAGCGCTGAAAGAAGACAAGACCCTGAAGATGCCTGACCAGGCTGGCTTCAACCTGGGTTACATCGCCTACAACGTGATGGACAAGGTCAAGGGCAGCAACGAGGCCAACCCGCTGGCAGACCTGCGCGTACGTCAGGCGCTGGACATGGCCGTCAACAAGCCACAGATCATCGACTCGGTTTACCAGGGCGCCGGCCAACTGGCCGTCAACGCTATGCCGCCGACCCAGTGGTCTTACGACACCACCATCAAGGACGCCAAGTACGATCCTGAGAAAGCCAAGCAACTGCTGAAGGAAGCTGGCGTCAAGGAAGGTACCGAAATCGTTCTGTGGGCGATGCCGGTGCAGCGTCCGTACAACCCGAACGCCAAACTGATGGCTGAAATGCTCCAGTCCGACTGGGCCAAGATCGGCTTGAAAGTGAAGATCACCAGCTACGAATGGGGCGAGTACATCAAGCGCTCCAAAGGTGGCGAGAACCAGGCCATGATCATTGGCTGGAGCGGTGACAATGGTGATCCGGACAACTGGCTGAACGTGCTGTTCGGTTGCGACTCGCTCAGCGGCAACAACTTCTCCAAGTGGTGCGACAAGAAGTTCGATGGCCTCGTCAAAGAAGCCAAGCGCACGACCGATCAGGGCAAGCGCACCGAACTGTACAAACAGGCGCAACACGTCCTCAAAGATGCAGTCCCTATGACACCTATCGCTCACTCGACGGTGTACCAACCCATGCGCGCCAACGTGCAGGATTTCAAGATCAGCCCATTTGGCTTGAACTCCTTCTACGGCGTCAGCGTCAGCAAATAAGGCACTGCAGCGGCGACGTTTTTAACGTCGCCGTTGTTTTACCTGCCGGGAAGCTAGGAAATTGCCTACAACCAATTCCGCTGCGGATTACCGCAGAGGTATAGGACGCGTCGCCTTTTCCTACGAGATTTAAGGCATTTACGCATTTACTGCCAGAACCGCGGCCCCTACCGTCGGGTACTGACCAGTGTCTGCGTGGGCCACCGGTTTGCCGTACGTACTGGATTGAGCTCGATGCAACCAAAACGTCTCTGGATGAGGTGACGGTGCATTGAACAACACTAAAAAAAGAGGGAGCGTCATGCGCCATACCTTGATTTATTCCGCATTGCTGGGTGCCGGCCTGTTGGCCGCCTCGTCCGCCAGTTTCGCCGCCAGCAAAAGTCTGGTGTTCTGCTCTGAAGGCAGCCCGGCGGGCTTTGACACTGCGCAGTACACGACAGCGACCGATAACGACGCCGCAGAACCGATCTACAACCGTCTGGTCGAGTTCGAAAAAGGCGCGACCAATGTCGTTCCGGGCCTGGCAACCACGTGGGACATTTCCGAGGACGGCCTCAAGTACACCTTTCACCTGCGTGAAGGTGTGAAATTTCATACAACGCCGTACTTCAAACCAACCCGCGATTTCAACGCCGACGACGTGCTGTTCACGTTTAATCGCATGCTCGATGCCCAGCAACCTTTCCGTAAGGCGTACCCCACCGAATTCCCGTATTTCAACGGGATGAGCCTGAACAAGAACATCGCCAAGGTCGAGAAGACAGGGCCGCTGACCGTGGAGTTCACGCTCAACAGCGTCGACGCCGCGTTCATCCAGAACATCGCCATGAGCTTCGCCGCCATCCTGTCCGCCGAATACGCCGACAAGCTGCTGGCCGAAGGCAAGCCAAGCGACATCAACCAGAAACCGATCGGCACCGGGCCGTTCGTGTTCAAGAGTTATCAGAAAGACTCGAACATTCGTTACACCGGTAATAAACATTACTGGGATCCGAGCCGGGTCAAACTCGACAACCTGATCTTCGCGATCAACACCGACGCCTCGGTGCGCGTGCAGAAGCTCAAGGCTGGCGAATGCCAGATCACCTTGCATCCGCGCCCTGCCGATGTTGAAGCGTTGAAGGCCGACCCGAAACTGCAACTGATTTCCAAGCCGGGTTTCAACCTCGGCTACATCGCCTACAACGTTCGCCACAAGCCATTCGACCAGCTCGAAGTGCGCCAGGCGCTGGACATGGCGGTGAATAAACAAGGGATTCTCAACGCTGTTTATCAAGGCGCCGGCCAACTGGCCGTCAACGCCATGCCGCCGACTCAATGGTCCTACGACGACAGCATCAAGGACGCCGCCTACAACCCGGAAAAAGCCAAAGAGCTGCTCAAGGCTGCCGGCGTCAAGGAAGGCACCGAGATCACCCTGTGGGCGATGCCGGTGCAGCGCCCGTACAACCCGAACGCCAAACTGATGGCCGAAATGCTCCAGGCGGACTGGGCCAAGATCGGTCTGAAAGTGAAGATCGTCAGCTATGAATGGGGCGAGTACATCAAACGCACCAAGAACGGCGAGCACGACGTCAGCCTGATCGGCTGGACCGGTGACAACGGGGATCCGGACAACTGGCTCGGCACGCTGTACAGCTGCGATGCCATCGGCGGCAACAACTACTCCATGTGGTGCGATCCGGCTTACGACAAGCTGATCAAAGAGGCCAAGGTCGTCACCGACCGCGACCAACGCACCGTGCTCTACAAACAGGCTCAGCAATTGCTTAAACAGCAAGTGCCGATCACGCCTGTCGCCCACTCGACGGTCAACCAACCGTTAAGCGCCAGGATCGAGGGCTTCAAAGTCAGCCCGTTCGGTCGCAACGTGTTCTCGGGTGTCGGTATCGATTAAACCAGATGATTAGCCGCAATGCTGGGGGGCGCTGTCTAGCCCCTCACGCAAGCGCTTTGCCGAAATTCGCCAATCTGGCTTTTGGCAAACGTTTGCGATGTGTGAACGAGTTCTAAACCAATAACCGGCATACCAAAAAAAAGCCGGCATAAAAAGAAAGTAAAGGAGCTTCACCCATGAAACTGAGCAGCACCGCGATACTGGCCCTGGCCATTAGCAGCATCACCGCCACGGCGTACGCAGAACCTGCAAGTCAGGAGTTCGTCCCTACCACATTGGCCGGCAGTAGCGCCCAAAGCGAGGCCAAAGGCTTTATCGATGGACAAAGCCTGGGCGGCACAACCCGTAACTGGTACGCCAATGAACTGCGTCGTCGTGACGACAGCTTCAGCTACGTGAAAAACAGCGACAAATACACCTCGCCAACGGTAAGAACAAAGACCCCGCGTCGTATCAACTGGGTTCAGGGCACCATCGTCAACTACACCTCGGGCTTCACCCAAGGCACCGTTGGCGTGAGCACCGAAGTTGCCGCTTACAACGCCATCGTTCTCGACCGTGACCGCAAGGATATTGCTGGCGGCTCCAACCGCACCCTCGCCCATTCCGACGGTGATGCGGTCGACCAGTGGAGCAAACTGGGTCTGGCCAACGTCAAGTTCCGCGTGTCCAACACCACGTTGACCGCAGGTCGCCAGAACTTCAGCACGCCGATTGTCGATGTTATCGGCAACCGTCCGCTGCCTTCGAGCTTTGAAGGGATCAGTCTGCATAGCGAAGAGTTGAACAACCTGTCGTTCGACCTCGCCGGTTTCGACCGCGTCTCGCCACGTACCGAGCAGAGCCTGTCGAAATTCCGTTCCGAATACGGCGCCAACGGCGAAGAAACCGACAAGGTCTACACCGCGGGCGTGAACTATCAGCCGCTCAAAAGCCTGAAAACCAGCCTGTACGTCGCCAACGTCGAAGACTTCTGGAACCAGTACTACTTCGGCGGAACCCACGAATTGGGTGACAGCCAGGTATTGAGCCTGACCACCGGCCTGAACTACTACAAGACCGTCGACGAAGGCAAAAAGTTGATGGGCAACATCGACAACGATACCTACTCGCTGTCCTTGGGACTGACCCACCAGGCCCACAGCCTGACCTTCTCGTATCAGCAAGTGAACGGTAACGAGTACTTCGACTACCTGCACGAAACCAACGGCATCTACCTGGCCAACTCCCTGCTGTCGGACTTCAACGGCCCGAACGAGAAATCCTTCCAGATCGCCTACGGCATCAACATGGCCGAGTATGGCGTGCCAGGTCTGAAGTTCAACATCTACCAGGCTCGCGGCTGGGGCATCGACGGTACTCACTACCGTGGCACCGCTTACACCATTCCAGATGACAAGCGCGGCGATCTGAGTCTGATGGACGGCGAATCCCACTACGAATACGGCATCGGTGCTTCCTACGCCGTGCAGAGCGGTCCGCTCAAAGCCACCGCGATTCGCGCGACGTACACCACGCACCGCGCCAGCGAGCATCAGGCTGACGGCAACATCAACGAGTTCCGTCTCGTGACCACGATTCCATTCAACATCCTGTAAA
This sequence comes from Pseudomonas sp. B21-041, assembly GCF_024748675.1. Taxonomy (NCBI): domain Bacteria; kingdom Pseudomonadati; phylum Pseudomonadota; class Gammaproteobacteria; order Pseudomonadales; family Pseudomonadaceae; genus Pseudomonas; species Pseudomonas sp. B21-041. The sequence goes on along the minus strand of NZ_CP087175.1, from coordinate 982,953 downwards.
AACGCCAGCCGACGGCTGACTCATGATGAGTCGGCCGTTCGGCTTTTTGTCTTCAACCGATTGCAGAGGGTTATCGATGAAAATGCTTCCCCTACGTGCGGCCATCGCGGCTGCGTTGCTGAGTGTCGCTGTCGGCGTCTCGGCCAAACCCTTGGTGGTCTGCACCGAAGCCAGTCCGGAAGGCTTCGATATGGTCCAGTACACAACTGCAGTCACGGCGGACGCTGTGGCCGAAACCATCTTCAACCGCCTGGCCGACTTCAAGCCCGGCACCACTGAAGTGATCCCGGCTCTCGCCGAGTCCTGGGACATCAGCGAAGACGGCCTGACCTACACGTTCCACCTGCGCAAAGGCGTCAAGTTTCACACCACCGAATATTTCAAGCCGACCCGCGACATGAACGCCGACGACGTGGTCTGGAGCTTCCAGCGTCAGCTGGACCCGAATCACCCATGGCACAAACTGTCGAGCGTGGGCTTCCCGTACTTTGAAAGCATGGGCTTCAAGGAACTGCTGAAAAACGTCGAAAAAGTCGACGACAACACGGTCAAGTTCACCCTGACCCGCCGCGAAGCGCCATTCCTGGCCGACATCGCGATGGCGTTCTCCTCGATCTACCCGGCCGAATACGCCGACCAATTGCTCAAGGCCAACAAGACAGGTGACTTGAACAACAAGCCGATCGGCACCGGCCCGTTCATCTTCCAGCGTTATGCAAAAGACGCGCAGGTGCGTTTCAAGGCCAACCCAGATTACTTCCGTGGCAAGGCGCCGGCTGATGCGCTGATCCTGGCGATCGCCACCGACAACAACGTGCGCCTGCAGAAGCTCAAGGCCAACGAGTGCCAGATCGCCCTGTATCCGAAACCGGATGACATCCCGAGCATCAAGAAAGACAGCAACCTGAAAGTCGAAGAACTGGACGCGATGACCGTGTCCTATATCGCCATGAACACTCAGCACAAGTACATGAGCGACGTGCGCGTGCGCAAAGCGATCGACATCGCTTTCGACAAGGAAGCCTACGTCAACGCGCTGTTCGGCAAAGGCAACGCTTCGGTCGCGGTCAACCCGTACCCGCCGACCCTGCTCGGCTACAACCACGATCTGAAGAACCCGCCACGTGACCTCGACGCCGCCCGCAAGCTGCTCAAGGAAGCCGGGGTTCCGGAAGGCACCGTGTTTACCCTGTTTACCCGCAACGGCGGCGGCCCGACCAACCCCAACCCGATGCTCGGCGCGCAAATGATGCAGGCTGACCTGGCGAAAGTCGGGATCAAGATCGACATTCGCGTGATGGAATGGGGCGAAATGCTCAAACGCGCCAAGGCCGGCGAACACGATATGGTCTCGGCCGGATGGGCGGGCGACAACGGCGACCCGGATAACTTCCTGACGCCTATGCTCAGTTGCGAAGCGGCAAAAAATGGCGAGAACTATGCTCGCTGGTGCAACGAGAAATTCCAGGCACTGCTGGATGAAGCACGGGCTAAAGTAGATCCGGCCGAACGCGCAAAGCTCTACGAACAGGCGCAAGTGCTGTTTAATCAGGATCAGCCATGGATCAGCATGGCCCACACCAGGATGTTTACTGCAATGCGTAACAACGTAGAGGGCTATCACATCAGCCCTCTCACCACTAATAACTTCGCCACCACCCAGGTGAAGTAGATAAGAAACTCCCGGCGTCCCTGACCCCAGGGATGCCGGGCACGCCTAACCGGCTGATGAGGTACCACACACGATGTTTAGTTTTATTGCCCGCCGACTGGGGTTGTTGATCCCCACGTTTTTCGGCATCACCTTGCTGACTTTCGCGTTGATTCGCATGATTCCGGGCGACCCCGTGGAAGTGATGATGGGCGAACGTCGGGTCGACCCCGAAATGCACGCTCAGGCAATGGAACGCCTAGGTCTGAACAAGCCGCTGTATGCCCAGTATCTGGACTACATCGGCAAACTGGCTCACGGCGATCTCGGCGAATCCCTGCGCACGCGTGAAAGCGTATGGACCGAGTTCACCTCCCTCTTCCCGGCGACCCTGGAACTGTCCATGGCCGCCCTGCTGTTCGCCGGCATTCTGGGCCTTCTGGCCGGGGTGATCGCGGCACTCAAGCGAGGATCATTGTTCGACCACGGGGTGATGGGCATCTCCCTCGCGGGTTATTCGATGCCGATCTTCTGGTGGGGCCTGATCCTGATCATGTTCTTCTCGGTGAGCCTGGGCTGGACCCCGGTTTCCGGGCGGATCGACCTGCTCTACGACATCGAGCCGCGCACCGGCTTCATGCTGATCGACACGCTGCTGGCCGATGACGTCGGGGCGTTCTTCGACGCGCTGCATCACCTGATCCTGCCGGCCATCGTCCTCGGCACCATTCCGCTGGCAGTGATCGCGCGGATGACCCGTTCGTCGATGCTCGAAGTGCTGCGCGAAGACTACATCCGCACCGCCAGGGCCAAAGGCCTGTCGCCGTCGCGCGTGGTGTTCGTCCACGGTCTGCGTAACGCACTGATTCCGGTACTCACCGTGGTCGGCCTGCAAGTCGGCACTCTGCTCGCTGGTGCGGTTCTGACCGAAACGATTTTCTCCTGGCCCGGCATCGGTAAATGGCTGATCGAAGCCATCGGCGCCCGGGACTACCCGGTTGTGCAAAACGGCATCCTGTTAATCGCCTGCCTGGTGATTCTGGTCAACTTCGTAGTGGACATCCTCTACGGCTTTGCCAACCCACGCATCCGTCATCAGCGCTGAGGTCAATAACCATGAGCACTCCAACATCCTCAGTAGCGACTTCCGCCACCAGCGCGGATCAAAGCCTGCTGTACCCGTCACCGTACAAAGAATTCTGGCAAGCCTTCTCGAAGAACAAGGGCGCAGTTGCCGGCCTGCTGTTCATGCTGTTGATCATCTTCTGCGCGCTGTTCGCGCCGTGGGTTGCGCCGCATAACCCGAGCGAGCAATACCGTGATTTCCTGCTGACGCCGCCGGCGTGGCTGGAAGGCGGTCAGATGCAATTCCTGCTCGGCACCGATGAACTGGGTCGTGACCTGCTGTCGCGTCTGATCCAGGGCTCGCGCCTGTCGCTGCTGATCGGTTTGTCGTCGGTGGTGATGTCGCTGATTCCAGGGATCCTCCTCGGTCTGTTCGCCGGTTTCTTCCCGAAGATGATTGGCCCGACCATCATGCGTCTGATGGACATCATGCTGGCCCTGCCGTCGCTGCTGCTGGCGGTGGCGATTGTTGCCATCCTCGGCCCTGGCCTGATCAACACCGTGATCGCTATCGCTGTGGTTTCGCTGCCGTCCTATGTGCGTCTGACCCGTGCGGCCGTGATGGGCGAACTGAACCGCGACTACGTGACCGCCGCGCGCCTGGCCGGTGCCGGTCTGCCACGTCTGATGTTCATCACCGTGTTGCCGAACTGCATGGCGCCGCTGATCGTGCAGGCGACCCTGAGCTTCTCGTCGGCGATTCTCGATGCCGCAGCGTTGGGCTTCCTCGGCCTTGGCGTACAACCGCCAACCCCTGAGTGGGGCACCATGCTGGCCTCGGCCCGTGACTACATCGAACGCGCCTGGTGGGTGGTGAGCCTGCCTGGTTTGACCATTTTGCTCAGCGTGCTGGCAATCAACTTGATGGGCGACGGTCTGCGCGATGCGCTGGACCCGAAACTCAAGAACGCCGCCTGAGGAGATTCCCATGTCACTGCTAGAAATCAAGAATCTCAACGTTCGCTTCGGCGACAAGACCGCGACCCCGGTGGTCGACGGCCTCGACCTGAAAGTCGACAAAGGCGAAGTACTGGCCATCGTTGGCGAGTCGGGTTCGGGTAAATCCGTGACCATGATGGCGCTGATGGGCCTGATCGAGCATCCCGGCATCGTCACCGCCGACTCGCTCAGCTTTGACGGCAAAGACATGCTCAAGCTGAGCAATCGTCAGCGTCGGCAAATCGTCGGCAAAGACCTGTCGATGGTCTTTCAGGACCCGATGACCGCACTGAACCCGAGCTACACCGTCGGTTTCCAGATCGAAGAAGTGCTGCGTCTGCACCTGAAAATGTCCGGCAAGCAAGCGCGCAAACGTGCGATCGAACTGCTGGAAAAAGTCGAAATCCCGGGCGCCGCCAGCCGTATGGACGCCTACCCGCATCAACTGTCCGGCGGTATGAGCCAGCGCGTTGCGATCGCCATGGCGATTGCCGGCGAACCGAAACTGCTGATCGCCGACGAACCGACCACTGCACTGGACGTGACGATTCAGGCACAGATCATGGATCTGCTGCTGGCGTTGCAGAAAGAACAGAACATGGGCCTGGTGCTGATCACCCACGACCTCGCGGTCGTGGCAGAAACCGCCCAGCGCGTCTGCGTGATGTACGCAGGGCAAGCCGTTGAAGTCGGTCAGGTGCCGCAACTGTTCGACATCCCGGCGCACCCGTACAGCGAAGCGCTGCTCAAGGCGATTCCCGAGCACAGCCTCGGCGCCTCACGCCTGTCGACCCTGCCGGGTATCGTCCCGGGCCGCTACGACCGTCCGCAGGGCTGCCTGCTGTCGCCGCGCTGCCCGTACGTGCAGGACAGCTGCCGCGCGCAGCGTCCAGGCCTTGATCCGAAAAGCCACAGCCTCGCCCGCTGCTTCTTCCCGCTCAACCAGGAGGTGGCGTAATGGCCGTCGTACTTACCGCCCGCGATCTGACCCGTCACTACGAAGTCTCCCGTGGCCTGTTCAAGGGCCATGCGACCGTGCGCGCACTGAACGGCGTGTCGTTCGAACTGGAAGCCGGCAAGACCCTCGCCGTAGTTGGCGAGTCGGGCTGCGGCAAATCCACCCTCGCCCGTGCGTTGACGCTGATTGAAGATCCGTCTTCCGGATCCTTGAAAATCGCCGGCCAGGAAGTCGCCGGCGCCGACAAGGCCCAGCGCAAGCAACTGCGCAAAGACGTGCAGATGGTCTTCCAAAGCCCGTACGCCTCGTTGAACCCACGGCAGAAAGTCGGTGACCAGCTCGGCGAGCCGCTGCTGATCAACACCAACCTCTCCGCCGCTGAGCGTCGCGAGAAAGTCCAGGCGATGATGAAGCAGGTCGGCTTGCGCCCTGAGCACTATCAGCGCTATCCGCACATGTTCTCCGGCGGTCAGCGTCAGCGTATCGCCCTGGCTCGCGCCATGATGCTGCAACCGAAAGTGCTGGTGGCGGACGAACCGACCTCGGCACTGGACGTGTCGATTCAGGCGCAGGTGCTCAACCTGTTCATGGATCTGCAGCAGGAGTTCAACACCGCGTACGTGTTCATCTCGCACAACCTCGCGGTGGTGCAACACGTGGCCGATGACGTGATGGTGATGTACCTCGGTCGCCCGGTAGAACTGGGGCCGAAGAACGACATCTACGAGCGTCCGTTGCACCCATATACCCAGGCGCTGCTGTCGGCGACCCCGACCATTCACCCGGATCCGAACAAGCCGAAAATCAAGATCGTCGGCGAACTGCCTAACCCGCTGAACCCGCCACCGGGCTGCGCTTTCCACAAGCGCTGCCCGTACGCGACCGAGCGTTGCAGCACTGAAGAGCCAGCCTTGCGCCAGCTCGACAGCCGGCAGGTGGCTTGCCACTACGCCGAGCAGTTCCTTGATGGCGCGGCGTAAGCAAAACTGGAGAGCGATACAAAACACTGTGGGAGCGAGCTTGCTCGCGAAGGCATTGAATCATTCAACATAGATGTCGCCTGATACACCGCTTTCGCGAGCAAGCTCGCTCCCACAGTGATCGCATTTCAAAGAGAGTGACGTGTTAACCAAACCCCTCCCACCTCGATTGCGCATCAGTCGAGGCGGAAGGGGTTTTCTTTTGTCTGCAACTTACGTCTGGCTGTCGCCGTCGTCGTCATCAGTGTCCGGCTCGTCGGTGGTCGAGTCGTCATCGTCTTTACTGCCGCCCTGGTCCTGATCGCCCGGCTCGGACTCAGACTTGGCGAGCATCAAGCCGCTATGCCCGACCTGGCCGTTGAAGGCCTGGGAATCGTGATCCTCGCACTCGGCCCAGGCCGTCGCGGTGCCGAGGGACAGCATGACCATCACTTTCAACAGCAATAAAACCCGTAGCAACCTGCTTTTCATAGCCGACTCCATCCATTTTCAGGTGAGACATTCGTGCCTGACTGGCGCTGTGTGAAATCTAGTTCCGATCCATCGGGTTCACCAGATAGGACGCTAAGGAGCAGGCAGAAATGCCCTTCATGGAAAGACAGTTTTCGAATAATGCTCATAGCCGCAACAGCTAAGCGCCGCCGCGTGATCGCGTGGCCTGCCACGTCAACGGCATGGAAATCAACACCATCAGCGCACTCGCCAGCCACACACTGTGGCCGCCGAAATGACCGTACAACTGGCCACTGAGTACCGGTGACAACAGCGCACTGGCGCTCCAGCTCATAAAGAACAGGCCGAAGTACTGACCGCTTTTACCGCCTTGGGCAAAACGCATGGCCAGCACATTCAGCGGCGGCATGAAAAAGGCCTCGCCCAAGGTCCAGATCAGCGTCGACAGGCAGACGTAAAACAGCCCGGAACCGAACGGCAGCATGCCCAACCCGCAAGCCAGCAACACACTGCCGAGCAGCATTTGCCGGCGCATCCCCCAACGTTCGCCCCAGTGCGACAGCGGAATCTGCAGCGCGATCACCAGCAACGCATTGAGCCCGAACTGCCAGCCGATCGCCTGGGTGCTCAACTGGTAGTAATCACGCAAATAATTGCCCAGCGTGCTGTAGACCGTATCAAACGCGATGCCAAGCACGGCCGTCGCCGCCAGCAACCACAGGAACGGTTTGTCGCGATACGGCACCCCGGAGCCTGCGTCATCCGTGGACTTTTCGTCATTGATCAGCACCGGACGCTGCCACGTGGTGCGAACAAACCAGAGCAGCGCCAACAACGTCATCGCCGCGCTGCCGAAAAACACCCAGCGAAAATCGGTCTGCGCCAACACCCCGCCCGCCACACCGGCGGCGGCCATCCCAAGGTTGCGCGCAACCCGACTCAACGCCTGCGCCCGCGAGCGCTGTGTAACCTCGCAATACTCCATGATCAGCCGCTGATGCAGCGTGCGAATAGCCCCATCGATGGCCCCACTGAGCAACAACAATGCAGCGAGCAACGGCACCTGCGTCACCAGTCCCAGCAGAATCAGCACCCACACCGAAACAAAGAACAGCGCCGCCGTCAGCCGCGCCGTGCGCACATGATCACTGAGCCAGCCACCGAGCATCGACCCCACCAGCAAACCCGCGCCGTACGCCGACAGCAACCAGCCAACCGTCTCGATCGCCAGCCCCAGCTCCTGACGCAGGTACAACGCCATGAACAGCTTGACCATGCTGCTCAAGCGATTGATGAACAACAGCGCCGCGAGCACCCAGGCCATCACGCCGAAATAGCCGTTCAGCCGTAGCAGGTGAGTCAGCCGACTCGTCATTCCATTGACCTCTCAAAACGACTTGCGTGGAGCTGGAACACTAACGGTCAGCAGGCGGGTTGTCGCGTTCGAGAACATCGAGATCACAAAAAACCGAGTCGTCCTACAGCCATTGCGCGCGTTAAAACCGTGCCGAAGATCAAAAGCCCCTCACCCTAGCCCTCTCCCGGAGGGAGAGGGAACTGATCGCGGTGCTTGGGAGAGCAACGCCGACATGACATACCGAGCCGAACTCAGATTCTGAAACAGATCAAAAGCCCCTCACCCTAGCCCTCTCCCGGAGGGAGAGGGGACTGATCGCGGTGCTTGGGAGAGCTACGCCGACATGACATACCGAGCCGAACTCAGATTCTGAAACAGATCAAAAGCCCCTCACCCTAGCCCTCTCCCGGAGGGAGAGGGGACTGATCGCGGTGCTTGGGAGAGCAACGCCGACATGACATACCGAGCCGAACTCAGATTCTGAAACAGATCAAAAGCCCCTCACCCTAGCCCTCTCCCGAAGGGAGAGGGGACTGACCGCAGTGATTACGAGAGCAACGCCGACGTGAAATACCGAGTCGAACTCAGGTTTTGAAAGGCCCACAAATCGGCTCCCTCTCCCTCGGGAGAGGGCTGGGGTGAGGGGTAGCCACAACACAAATCAACAGCCGAACACCGCTTGGCTCTTCACCACTCAACAGGATGAGCGTTAGCTCGGCTGCAGCTCTTGATCTGTAGGGCGACGTCGGAAGGCTGAGTGGAGGGATTGATCCGGGCGTGGGAGCGCAGCGACCGTTTGGCGCAGCCAAACACAGCGGGAGTAGGTGCAGCGAAGCAAACCGGAGACGCTGCGCCCGGATCGATCCCGCAGCGAAGGAACCCCGAGCCCCAGCGAGCGGGCCGCACGTAGGAGCAAGCGTTTTTGGTTACTTTTTAGGCGTTTGTAAAAAGTGACCCGCCGTAAGGGCGGAACCCTAAGCCGCCATCACCCAAAAACGGATATACCCCCAAAACCAAAGCAAAAAAAGGTTCTTCACGGAATCCCGGGAAACACAGAAACAAGAACGCCGATTTGATTGATGATGTTCGTGCGAGCAAACACATCTAACAAACCGGCGTTCTTATGCGCGATATTAATACTTTCCTTCCTTTTTGGGAGGGCTTTTCTGTCGTCACGATCAAGCCTGATGGTGACGCGCTTCAGATCGACCTGATTCCCCACGCCACCCGATTCCCTTCCTGTAGCGGCTGCCAAAAGACCTGTTCAACCACGCATGAGTATTGCGAGCGAACCGTCCGCGATTTACCGATTCTCGGCCGTGCGGTGCGCCTCAGCGTGTTGCTCAGGCGTGTTGGCTGTCGTGATTGCGGTAAACGTATGGAGGCCGTCAGTTGGCTGGACCGCTATGCCCGCATGACGCGGCGTCTGGCCGAGGCGGTTATTCAAGCCTGCGAGCGCCTTCCCACACTGCACGTGGCTCAACTGTTTGGCCTGCACTGGGACACCGTTCGGTTGCTGGAGCGTCGAGCCTTGCAAGCGGCGTTAAGCGTTTTGCCAAAGGCGCAACCGCGACGTCTGGTGATGGACGAGTTCGCCCTGTTCAAAGGTCATCGTTACGCCAGCGTTGTCCTAGATGCGGATACACGGCGAGTGCTGTGGATCGGTGAAGGTCGCAGCCGAGCAGCGGTCAGGCCTTTCTTCAAAGAACTGGGGCCAGAGGGTTGTGCTCGAATCGAAGCGGTGGCGATGGACATGAACACCGCTTTTGACCTGGAGGTTCGTCAGCACTGTCCCAACGCGCGAGTGGTCTACGACCTCTTCCATGTGGTGGCCAAATATGGCCGAGAGGTGATTGATCGGGTCCGCGTCGACGAGGCTAACCGGTTGCGTCACGACAAGCCTGCCCGCAAGGTTATCAAGCAGGCGCGATGGCTGTTGCTGCGCAATCCGCAGAACTTGAAAACGCCGGAACAACAGGTCCGCCTGGAGGATCTGCTGGCGGCCAACCAAGCGTTGATGACGGTCTACTTGATGAAGGCTGAACTCAAAACACTCTGGACCCCCAGTACTGCCTGGGGTTGGCGATCGGCCTGGAAGCAATGGCTGCGCCATGCGCATGAAAGCGAAATACCAGCTCTGATCCAGTTCGCCAAACGGCTAAAGGGTTACTGGCGGGGCATCGTGAGCCGGGTTCGCTGGCCGATGCACACCGGTCAGTTGGAAGGAATAAACAATCGAATAAAGGTCATCAAGCGGATGGCGTACGGTTACCGAGATAGCGAATTCTTTTTCATGAAGATCAAGAGCGTCTTTCCCGGTAATCCGTGAAGAACCAAAAAAAAGCCCCCTAGGCACACACCTAGAGGGCTTCGGACAAACCAATTCAGAACTTAATGATGCTCACGCGTCGCACGGAATTTCACATCCGGCCAACGCTCTTCCATCAACGCCAGATTAACCCGCGTCGGCGCAAGGTAAGTCAGGTGACCACCGCCGTCGACCGCCAGGTTCTCCACAGCCTTGTTGGAAAACTCCTCAAGCTTCTTCTTGTCGCTGCATTCAATCCAGCGCGCGGAATACACAGTAATCGGCTCGTAAGAGCACTCAACCTTGTATTCCTCCTTCAAACGGCTGGCGACCACATCAAACTGCAGCACACCCACGGCGCCAAGAATGATGTCGTTGCTGCGCTCCGGGAAAAACACCTGCGTCGCGCCCTCTTCAGCCAGTTGCTGCAGACCCTGACGCAACTGCTTGGACTTCAGCGGATCACGCAGACGCACACGACGGAACAGCTCCGGCGCAAAGTGCGGAATACCGGTGAAACCGAGGGTTTCACCTTCACTGAAGGTATCGCCAATCTGGATCGTGCCGTGGTTGTGCAGACCGATGATGTCGCCGGCAAAAGCTTCTTCAAGCTGTTCACGCTCGGAGGAGAAAAACGTCAGGGCATCGCCGATGCGCACGTCCTTGCCGGTACGCACGTGGCGCATCTTCATGCCTTTCTCGTACTTGCCGGAGCAAATGCGCATGAAGGCGATACGGTCGCGGTGTTTCGGGTCCATGTTCGCCTGGATCTTGAAGATGAAGCCCGAGAACTTCTCTTCCACCGGCTCAACGGTACGCTCGTTAGCGACACGGGCCAGCGGACGCGGCGCCCAATCAACAACGGCGTCAAGTACGTGGTCAACACCGAAGTTGCCCAGTGCCGTACCGAAGAACACCGGGGTCAGTTGACCGTCGAGGAATTCCTGCTGGTTGAATTCGTGGCAGGCGCCTTGAACCAGTTCCAGCTGTTCGATGAAGCGGTCGTACTCGTCGCCCAGATGCGCGCGGGCTTCGTCGGAATCGAGCTTCTCGATGATTTTGGTTTCGGTGCGTTCGTGACCGTGACCGGCGGTGTAGACAATGATGTAGTCGTCAGCCAGGTGGTACACGCCCTTGAAGTCACGGTAGCAACCGATCGGCCAGGTGATCGGCGCAGCCTTGATCTTCAGAACGGCTTCGATCTCGTCGAGCAGTTCGATCGGGTCGCGGATGTCACGGTCGAGTTTGTTGATGAAGCTGACGATCGGCGTGTCACGCAGACGGCAGACGTCCATCAGCGCAATGGTCCGTGGCTCGACACCTTTACCGCCGTCGAGGACCATCAATGCCGAGTCCACCGCCGTCAAGGTGCGGTAGGTATCTTCGGAGAAGTCTTCGTGGCCCGGGGTGTCGAGCAGGTTGATCATGTGCTCGCGATACGGGAACTGCATGACCGACGTGGTAATGGAAATACCCCGTTGCTTCTCCATCTCCATCCAGTCGGATGTCGCATGGCGATCGGATTTACGGGATTTCACCGTACCGGCCACTGCAATCGCCTTGCCCATCAACAGGAGCTTTTCGGTGATCGTGGTTTTACCGGCATCGGGGTGGGAAATAATGGCGAAAGTGCGGCGTTTCGCGACTTCGGCGGCCTGGTTGGTCATGGGAAATCGCCTGGCGGTGATTCAAAAAAGGGCCGCGATTATAGCCCAACTCGCCGCAATAACCGAACCGTTGAGCACATTAAGGGTGGCCAAATGCTGCCGCAGATGGGAACCTTTTAAAGCACGGAGACGTCCATCCCCTGTTACGAATTTTCGTCAGGGGCTGAAAAATCAGCAAGTTAGCCTGACGAGGCTGCGCTCATGGCTCGCTTTCAGACCGCTTTTTGCCGGTGCTGAGGGAGCTGCTTCTCGCGAACGTTTATTCCCGGCAGCCATGTATGGCATGCCACACGGGAGGGCGCTCGCCGACTACAAAAAAAGGAGTCCGCCTGTGGCTATCCGCTATGGCAAAGGGCTGATGGGAGGTGCGGTGGTGATCGCGCTCCTGGCCCTGCTGGTCCACTGGATCGGCATCAACACGATCGAACACTACCGCGACGATTTGTTGTTTTACCTGCAAGCTCATCTGATTCTCGTCCTCGCTTCAATGCTGGCCGCCCTTGTCGTGGGCATCCCCGCCGGCATCTTCCTCAGTCGTCCGACCATGGTCGGTCGCGCTGAACGCTTCATGCAAATCTTCAATATCGGCAACACCGTGCCGCCGCTGGCCGTGCTTGCGATTGCCCTGGGCGTCCTCGGCATCGGTAGTGGCCCGGCGATCTTCGCTTTGTTCCTCGCTTCGTTGCTGCCGATTGTGCGCAACACCTACGAAGGCCTGAAAAATGTCCAGGGCTCGCTGAAAGAAGCAGCCGTCGGCATCGGCATGACCCCGCGCCAGGTGCTGTGGAAAGTCGAATTGCCCAACGCCGTGCCGATCATCGTCGGCGGTGTGCGCGTGGCGCTGGCAATCAACGTCGGCACCGCGCCGCTGGCGTTCCTGATCGGCGCCAACAGCCTCGGCAGCCTGATCTTCCCTGGCATCGCCCTGAACAATCAGCCGCAACTGCTGCTCGGCGCCGCGTGCACCGCGCTGCTGGCCTTGCTGCTCGATGGCGTCGTCACCCTCGCCAGCCGTCTCTGGCTGGAACGTGGTTTGCGCCCGTCTTAAGGCTTTTGCGAAGGAATATTTATGAAACGACTTAGCTTGATCTTAGGTTGCGTGCTGCTGTTCGCGGGCATCGCGCAAGCCGCTGAAAAACCGGTCATCCGCCTCGGCGCCCGCGTGTTCACCGAGCAGACTCTGCTCGCGGAAATCACCGCGCAATACCTGCGCAGCAAAGGTTACGACGCGCAGATTACCGGCGGTCTGGGCAGCAACCTCGCCCGCAGCGCCCACGAAAGCGGACAACTGGACATGCTCTGGGAATACACCGGCGTGTCGCTGGTGGCCTACAACCATGTCACTGAAAAACTCGACAGCGCCCAGTCCTACGCCCGGGTGAAAGAACTCGACGCGAAAAAAGGCCTGGTCTGGCTGACCCCGTCGAAATTCAGCAACACCTACGCTCTCGCCTTGCCGAAGAAAGTCGCCGAGGAGTATCCGCAGATCAACAACATCAGCCAGTTGAACGAAGTGCTGCGCGCCGAAGCCAAGACCAATCATCTGGTGGCGCTGGACACCGAGTTTGCCAACCGCTCCGACGGTCTGATCGGCATGGTCGATCTCTACGGCATGAACCTGACCCGCAAAAATATCCGCCAGATGGATGCCGGGCTGGTTTACACGGCATTGCGCAACGGTCAGGTGTTCGCCGGTCTGGTCTACACCACCGACGGTCGCCTCAACGCCTTCGGCCTGAAACTGCTGGAAGACGACAAGCATTACTTCCCCGACTACACCGCCGCACCGGTGGTGCGTCAGGCTTACCTCGACGCGCACCCGCAACTGGCCGAGCAACTCAAGCCATTGGCCGAACTGTTCGATGACGAAACCATGCGCCAGCTCAACGCGCGGGTCGACGTCGATCACGAGAGCCCATCGAAAGTTGCCGCCGATTTTCTGCGCCAGCACCCACTTGATTAAGGAGGAAAAGTCATGGAATTTCTGAACGCCTTTTCCCACCTCGACTGGCAGCAGGTGATGCACCTGACCTGGCAGCACATCACCCTGGTCGGCATCGCCGTGACCCTGGCGATTGTCGTTGGCGTGCCGCTGGGCATTCTGATGACTCGCTTTCCGACCCTTGCCGGGCCGTTGCAGGCCAGCGCCACGGTGCTGCTGACCGTGCCGTCGATTGCCCTGTTCGGTCTGCTGTTGCCGTTCTACTCCAAGTTCGGCCAGGGCCTCGGGCCGATGCCGGCGATCACCGCCGTGTTCCTTTATTCACTGCTGCCGATCATGCGCAACACCTACCTCGCCCTCACTGGCGTGGAACCGGGCATCCGTGAAGCCGCACGCGGCATCGGCATGACCTTCGGCCAGCGCCTGCGCATGGTCGAATTGCCGATCGCCGTGCCCGTCATCCTCGCTGGCGTGCGCACCGCCGTGGTGATGAACATCGGCGTGATGACCATCGCCGCGACCATCGGCGCCGGCGGCCTCGGTGTGTTGATCCTCGCCTCCATCAGCCGCAGTGACATGTCGATGCTGATCGTCGGCGCGCTGCTGGTCAGTCTTCTGGCCATTTTCGCTGACCTGTTTCTCCAATGGCTGCAACGCTCGTTGACTCCAAAAGGACTGCTCAAATGATCGAACTTCAAAACCTCAGCAAAACTTTCCAAAGCAACGGCAAAGACGTCAAAGCCGTGGACTCGGTGAGCCTGACCGTCAATGAAGGCGAAATCTGTGTGTTCCTCGGGCCATCGGGTTGCGGCAAAAGCACCACGCTGAAGATGATCAACCGCCTGATCAAACCGACTTCGGGCAAGATCCTCATCAACGGTGAAGACACCACCGATCTCGACGAAGTGACCCTGCGTCGCAACATCGGTTACGTGATCCAGCAGATCGGCCTGTTCCCGAACATGACCATCGAAGAGAACATCGTGGTCGTGCCGAAACTGCTCGGCTGGGACAAACAGAGATGCCATGACCGCGCCCGCGAGTTGATGAGCATGATCAAGCTGGAGCCCAAGCAATATCTGCATCGTTATCCGCGTGAACTGTCCGGTGGTCAGCAACAACGCATCGGTGTGATCCGCGCACTGGCTGCTGATGCGCCCCTGTTGTTGATGGACGAACCGTTCGGCGCGGTCGACCCGATCAACCGCGAAATGATCCAGAACGAATTCTTCGAGATGCAGCGCGCGCTGAACAAGACCGTGATCATGGTCAGCCACGACATCGATGAAGCGATCAAACTCGGTGACAAGATCGCCATCTTCCGCGCCGGCAAACTGCTGCAGATCGATCACCCGGACACGCTGCTCGCGCACCCGGCAGACGACTTTGTCAGCAGCTTTGTTGGCCAGGACAGCACGCTCAAGCGCCTGCTGTTGGTGAAAGCCGAAGATGCGGCGGACAACGCGCCGTCGGTGAGCCCGGAGACGCCGGTGGCCGACGCTCTGGAGTTGATGGACGAGCATGACCGTCGCTACGTGGTGGTCACCTGTGCCGAGAACAAGGCGCTGGGTTATGTGCGTCGTCGCGATCTGCACCGCCAGACCGGCACGTGCGCGCAGTTCCTGCGTGAGTTCAACGCCACGGCGGCGTACGACGAGCATTTGCGCATCCTGCTGTCGCGGATGTACGAGTTCAACCGTTCGTGGCTGCCGGTGATGGATGCCGAGCGGGTGTTCCTCGGGGAAGTGACTCAGGAGTCGATTGCCGCTTATCTGAGTTCGGGTCGTTCGCGCGGGATGAAGACCAGCATAGTCTCGCCGGCTGAGGCCGTAGTCGCATAAAACACGAAACCTGTGGGAGCGAGCCTGCTCGCGAAAGCGCAATATCAGTCAACAATGATGTTGGCTGTGAAAATGCCTTCGCGAGCAGGCTCGCTCCCACAGGATCTGCGTGATTTTTTCTTCATTCGCCTAGCGGAAAAGAATCTCAACACCTGCGGATCGAACAGCATGTATGAGACAACCCGCGAAACAGCCAAAATCCCCCTCACCCTCTCCCCTCGCGGCCAACGTCGCCGATATTGCCGCCATCACACTTACCCACGACTTCGCCGACAAAAGCCGCGAACGTGCAGGTATTTTTAACACTCGAAAATTCCCGGGGAACATCTGCCCGTCATCTCGGTCGGCTACAAAGAGTGCTGAACGCGACGCACGTCAGAAGCGTGCAAAAACGCGACATTTTTAGTTGATCTCACGCCCCTCACGCCCTAAAGTTCGCGCCGAACGTCCATGCTGGAAACGATCCATCCGGCTCAAGTACTGACGACGAGACAGCAAGGCCAAGGGCAACGCCCCATGGCCTTTTTGCTTTCGGCGACATGCCTTGGGAAGTAGGCGAACCAAAGTGGGGATACGGAGGACGTTCATTTGCACCCATTGATTAACGACGTTTGCCACTAGGAGTCCCAAGTATGTCGATCCAGGTCGAAGACTATTTCGCGCGCGCTACATTCGACAAAATGAAGGCGTTCGCCGACAAACAGGAAACCCCGTTCGTGGTGATCGACACCGCGATGATCGCCCAGGCCTACGATGACCTGCGCGCCGGTTTCGAATTCGCCAAGGTCTACTACGCGGTCAAAGCCAACCCGGCCGTCGAGATCATCGACCTGCTCAAAGAAAAAGGTTCGAGCTTCGACATCGCCTCGATCTATGAGCTGGACAAGGTGATGGATCGTGGCGTCAGCCCGGACCGTATCAGCTACGGCAACACCATCAAGAAATCCAAGGACATCCGCTACTTCTACGAGAAGGGCGTGCGTCTGTTCTCCACCGACTCCGAAGCCGACCTGCGCAACATCGCCAAGGCTGCACCGGGTTCGAAAGTCTATGTGCGCATCCTCACCGAAGGCTCGACCACGGCTGACTGGCCACTGTCGCGCAAATTCGGCTGCCAGACCGACATGGCCATGGACCTGCTGATCCTCGCTCGCGACCTCGGCCTGGTGCCTTACGGCATCTCCTTCCACGTCGGTTCGCAACAGCGCGACATCAGCGTCTGGGATGCGGCGATCGCTAAGGTCAAAGTAATCTTCGAGCGCCTGAAAGAAGAAGACGGCATCCACCTGAAGCTGATCAACATGGGCGGTGGCTTCCCGGCCAACTACATCACCCGCACCAACAGCCTGGAAACCTACGCCGAAGAAATCATTCGCTTCCTGAAAGAAGACTTCGGTGATGACCTGCCGGAAATCATTCTCGAGCCGGGCCGTTCGCTGATTGCCAACGCCGGTATTCTGGTCAGCGAAGTGGTACTGGTTGCACGCAAGTCGCGCACCGCCGTCGAGCGTTGGGTGTATACCGATGTGGGCAAGTTCTCCGGCCTGATCGAAACCATGGACGAAGCGATCAAGTTCCCGATCTGGACCGAGAAAAAAGGCGAGATGGAAGAAGTCGTCATCGCTGGCCCGACCTGTGACAGCGCCGACATCATGTACGAGAACTACAAGTACGGCCTGCCACTGAACCTGGCGATCGGTGATCGTCTGTACTGGCTGTCGACCGGTGCGTACACCACCAGTTACAGCGCGGTTGAGTTCAATGGCTTCCCGCCGTTGAAGTCGTTTTACGTGTAAGAGCAGCTGCGAGTTTCAAGCTGCTAGCTGCAAGTGAAAAGCCCATGACGTGTCATGGGCTTTTTTGTGTCTGGCTTCAAAATTTGTGGTGTGCTTTCGATCTATCCCCCTCACCCCAGCCCTCTCCCCCAAGGGGGCGAGGGGGAAAGGGAGCAGATCGGGGGCTTTTCAAAACCTGAGGTCGACTGGATATCTCAGGTCGGTGTAGTTGGAACATCCAACTCGGTTGATCTGGTCAAACGATACTGGACACGGTTATAGGGTTTAGGTCATTTCTCATGCTGCCAAGGCTTCCATTGCTACCGGAGTCCGATATCCGTTGTAACTGTGCAGCCTGATCCGATTGTAATAGTGGGTCAGGTAGCGCAACACATCGGTGCTGGCTTCGTCTTCGTTTCGGTAACCAGCCTTGGGTATCCATTCAGATTTCAAACTGCCAAAGAAACGTTCCATCGGAGCGTTATCCCAGCAGTTTCCCCGTCGACTCATGCTTTGTTTTATGCGCATGTCCGCCAGCGTTTCACGAAACACTTTACTGCTGTAATGACAGCCCTGATCCGAATGGAACATTAGGTTTTCAGGGCGTCCTCGCGACTCGAAAGCCATCTTTAACGCTCGACAGGTCAGAGCTGAATCCGGACTTCTGGACATCGCCCAGCCGACGATGCGGCGGGCATGCAGATCAAGTACAGCAGCCAGATAAACCCAGTAAGTACCGGCCCAAATGTAAGTCACGTCGCCACACCACACTCGATTGGGGGCCTCGACATTGAATTTACGCTCCAAATGATTGGGGGCGTATTGCGCCTCCGCACCGCTGGGTTTGTACCGATGCCTGCGCCGTTGCTGGCTCTTCAAACCGAGCTCGCGCATCAGGCTACGAGCCATGTAACGACCTACCGACTCTTTTTCGTTACACAGCGCTTTTGACAGGCTGCGCGCGCCCATTGAGCCGCGACTTTGCTCATGTAATTCGGCAGCCTTGATCTTTAGGCGATCGCGCCCGACATGCACTTTCGCCCGCTGTTTCAGACGCTCGTAATAACTGCTGCGGTTGATGCCAAACACGCCACACAACTCGGATCTTGGATATTGCTCGCTTAACTCCTCGACCAGCCTTACCGATCGAGGGAATCCGACATCAAGAGAGCTGTAGCCTTTTTTAAAATTTCCTTCTCGCGCTCAATCCGTCGAATTGTTGCTTCCAGTTCTTGGATGCGTTGTTGGTCAACGGTCATGGCCTTGGACTTCTCAGGCGTCTTGCCGCTGCGCTCCGCACGCAGTTGTTCAACCCAGCGGCGCAGAGCTGTAGGGCCCACGCCCATTGCTTCACAGGCTTCACTCACCGAATAGTCTTTATCCAAAACCAGGCAAGCCGCATCCCGTTTGAAATCTGTTGAAAAATATCGTCTGGTCAAATCACACCTCATCGTTGGGCGTAGATTAACGCCCTTTAGGGGTGTCCAGAATCATTAAGCCAGATCAGGTCAGTCCCCTATCCCTCTGGGAGAGGGTTAGGGTGAGGGCTATTGGCACCGAAGCGCATACCGCCCAGCCAACGCCTGAATCTTCGGATCTACAGCACTCGCCAACGTCTGACTCGCCACCCGCAGAAAATTCAGATTGCCGCCGGCCAAAGCTTTCTCAAGCCAATCGACCGCCTCATCAATCCGCCCCTCATCCGCTAAAACTGCAGCGAAACTGAACTGCCCACGAAAATCCCCACCGTCGGCCGAACGCCGATACCAATCGCGCGCCGCAACCGGATCCGCCGGGCACACCAGCCCTTCTTCCAGATACCGCCCCAGCAGATTCATCGATTTCGCATGGCCCAGTTCAGCCGCGCGGCGATACAGCGCCAGCGCCTGCAGATGATCCACCTCCACTCCCCGCCCGGTCGCCAGCAGATTGGCGAGGTTGTACATCGCCCAATCCAGTCCGGCCTCCGCTGCAATCCGATAATGCTGCGCAGCAACCGACGCATCCGCCACGCAACCCCAACCATGCTCATGACAACGCCCGAGCATGTTGCGCGCCATCAGGTGCCCACGCCCGGCAGCGATGCCGAACCAGCGCAGCGCTAGCGCTTGATCCTGGGCGATGCCTAGGCCGTCGAGCAGGATTTGCCCAAGCAACGCCTGTGCTTCAACTTCACCCTCGCCCGCCGCTAGCAAAATCGCCTGCGCGGCACGGGCCGGGCTTTCGGCGAGCATGGAGCTGAGTTGTTCGCCGTCGAGGACTTCTTCACGACGCAGTTGAAAACTCATACCTCGACCCAGCGACGGAGCAAGTTGTGATACGTGCCGGTGAGGCGAATCAGTGACGGGTGATCAGGCAGATCTTGAGTCAGTTGCTGAATCGCCCCGTCCATCTCGAACAACAGCGCGCGCTGGCTATCTTCACGCACCAGACTTTGTGTCCAGAAGAACGACGCATAACGCGCGCCACGCGTGACCGCGTTGACCTTATGCAGGCTGGTGCCGGGGTACAAAACCATGTCGCCGGCCGGCAACTTCACCCGTTGCGTGCCGAAGGTGTCCTGGATCTCCAGCTCGCCGCCGTCGTAATCATCGGGCTCGCTGAAGAACAGCGTCGCCGACAGATCGGTGCGCACCCGCTCGATGCTGCCCTTGGGTTGGCGCACGGCGTTATCGATGTGGAAATCGAAACTGCCACCGGCCGTGTAACAGTTCACTAACGGCGGGAAGACTTTGTGCGGCAACGCGGCGGACATGAACAGTGGATTTTTCCACAAACGCTCCAGCATCGCTGCGCCGATCTCTTTGGCCAGCGGATGGCCTTCGGGCAGCTGCAAATTGTGCTTCGCCTTGGCCGACTGAAAGCCGGCGGTGATCTTGCCATCGGCCCAATCGGCCTGCTCTAGCGCCTCACGAATGCGCTGCACTTCGTCTTTTGCGAACAGTCCGGGGATGTGCAGCAGCATGGCGATGTCACCTGATGGCAAAGAAGCGGCAATGGTATTGATTCTTATTGACCGTGTAAAACCCGAGAGACGAATGAACTGGCAAAAACCGTAAGGTTAAATTGTAAAGAATGTAAATTCAGTGCGAATAACAATGTTTCGCAATTGATACGAATACTTGTTTAACCTATATTCCGCCGCCTCAAATCCTTGGGGAGGGGAATAAAAATGGCACGTCAACACGCACAATTACCGGTCAGTTCACCACGTCTGCTCGCCTCTGCAATCGGTGTGGCAATCACCGCCGGTTCCGCTGGCCAGATGGTGTTCGCCGCTGAAAAAACCGACAGCAAAGCCACCGGCAATGCCATCGCCCTGGACGCCACCTCGATCACGGGCGAAGCCCAGGATTCGACGTCCTATCAGGTCGAAAAAGCCTCCTCGCCCAAGTACACCGCGCCGCTGGTCGATACACCGCGCTCGGTAACCGTTATTCCGCAACAAGTGCTCAAAGACACCGGCGCCCTGAACATGCAGGACGCGCTGCGCACCGTGCCGGGCATCACCTTCGGCGCCGGTGAAGGCGGCAATCCACAGGGCGACCGTCCGTTCATTCGTGGTTTCGACGCGCAGGGCGACACCTACCTCGACGGCGTGCGCGACACCGGTTCGCAAAGCCGCGAAATCTTCGCCGTGGAAAACATTGAAGTCAGCAAGGGCCCGAATTCCGCCATTGGTGGTCGCGGCGCAGCGGGTGGCAGCATCAACCTGGTGAGCAAGAAAGCGCACCTGGGCAATTCGTTCGACGGCGGCTTCACCTGGGGCTCCGACCAGACTCAGCGCTACACCCTCGACGGCAACTACCAGTTCAGCGACACCGCTGCTGGCCGTCTGAACCTGATGAGCCATGAGAGCAACGTCGCCGGTCGCGACAAAGTCGATTACGACCGCTGGGGCATCGCCCCGTCCCTGGCGTTTGGCCTGGGCACCGACACCCGCGTCAACCTCGACTACTACCACCTCGAAAGCAACGACACCCCGGACTCGGGCGTGCCGTACACCATTCCGGCCGGCGGCTCCGCTGCACGCACCAAGTCCAATCCGGACAAGCCTTACGCTGGCGGTGACCACAGCAATTTCTACGGCCTGGATCGCGACTTCCGCAAGGGCCGCACCGACACCGCGACCTTCGCCATCGAGCATGACCTGAGCGACTCGTTGACGATCAAGAACACCCTGCGTCACGGCACCAGCATGCAGGACTACATCCTGACCCAACCTGACGACAGCAAGGGCAACGTCAACAATGGCAGCCTCTGGCGCCGGGCCAATACTCGGGTGAGCAACACCGAGACCACCACCAACCAGACTGACCTGTTCGGCAACTTCTACGTTGCCGGCTTCAAGAACAGCTTTTCCACCGGCGTTGAATACACCCGTGAGGAAAGCCAGAAGTCTTCGTACAACGTCAACACCGACACCACACCGCGCACCACTAATGTGGCCGCGAGCAGCAACTGCACGCCGTCGATGATCGGCGCGTCGAGTAACTACAACTGCACCTCGCTGTCGAACCCGAACCCGAACGATCCGTGGAACGGCGCAATTTCGCGTAACTACGCCGGCACCGACACCCAGGCCAACACCTACGCGCTGTATGTGTTCGATACGCTGGAGCTGAACGAGCAGTGGCTGGTGAACATGGGCCTGCGTTACGACCACTTCGACACCGACTACAAGACCTACAACGCCGCTGGCACCACCACGTCCAAGGGCGATGACACCAGCGAGTTCGTCACCGGTCAGTTCGGCGTCGTCTACAAGCCGGCGGAAAACGGCAGCATCTACGCCTCCTACGCCACCTCGGCCACGCCACCGGGCAACACCTTGGGCGAGGGTCAGGAAGGCAACCCCTTGGGCGGCACCCCGGATCGCAGCGGCAACCTGCTGAGCAGCGACATGGAGCCGGAAACCACCAAGAACTATGAAATCGGCACCAAGTGGGATCTGCTCAACGATCGCCTGTCGCTGACCGCTGACATCTTCCGCACCGAGAAAGAAAACGCTCGTGTGCAAGTCGACACCACGTCGTACGAAAACGCCGGCAAGACCCGTGTGCAAGGTGTCGAGCTCTCGGCCAGCGGCAAGATCACTGACAAGTGGCAAGTGTTCGCCGGTTACGCCTTCATGGACAGCGAACAAGTCGATGGCGGCCCGCTGGGCAAAGCCAACGACGGCAACGAACTGCCTAACACGCCAAAAAACAGCGCCAGCCTGTGGACCACTTACCAGGTCACGCCGAAGCTGACCATCGGTGGCGGCGCGTTCTACGTCGACGACGTGTACGGCAGCGTGGCCAACACCACCATGGTTGACTCGTATGTTCGCTACGACGCAATGGCCGCGTACAAGCTGACCAAGAACGTCGACCTGCAACTCAATGTGCAGAACCTGACCAACGAAACCTACTACGACAAAGCCTTCTCGACCCACTTCGCCAACCAGGCGGCGGGCCGTACGGCACTGTTGAGCACCAACTTCCACTTCTGACCGATGTGGAAACCTGTGGGAGCGAGCCTGCTCGCGAAAGCGCTGGGTCAGTCAAGTAGAGGCTGACTGACACGACGCCTTCGCGAGCAGGCTCGCTCCCACAAGGTATGCGCCGCAAGGCTTGGCCCCGTTCATTCAATTGAACGGGGCTTTTGTGCGTAATAAAGAACGCTTCTCGATAACCCACGGCATAATGCGCGCCGTGAAGACAATTTCCGAATGGACGGCGAGTGACGTGTTGAAGAAAACCCTGTTCCAGTTGCACTGGTTTTTTGGCATCACCGCAGGCCTGGTGCTGGCGTTGATGGGCATCACCGGCGCGGCCTATTCGTTTCAGGACGAAATCCTGCGGGCGCTGAATCCCTCCGTCCTGCAGGTAGAGAAACAAGTCGCCGGTGTCTTGCCGCCCGTCGAACTGGTCGAGCGTATCGAAGCCACATCCGGCAAAAAAGTCTCGATGCTCTGGGTCGAAACCGACAGCGGCAACGCGGCGAAAGTGTTCTTCACCCCGCCCAAGGG
Organism: Pseudomonas sp. B21-041; assembly: GCF_024748675.1. NCBI lineage: Bacteria > Pseudomonadati > Pseudomonadota > Gammaproteobacteria > Pseudomonadales > Pseudomonadaceae > Pseudomonas > Pseudomonas sp. B21-041. Next base: position 959,944 of record NZ_CP087175.1, on the reverse strand, counting down.
TGAACGTCGCGGCGAGATGCGCTACTTCGATCCGTACACCGCCGAGTTCATGGGCGACGCGGTCGGCCAGGATTTCTTCGGCCTGATGCTGCAACTGCACCGCTTCCTCGCCATGGGCGATACCGGGCGCAACATCACCGGCGCCTGCACGCTGATCCTGCTGTTCTTCTGCCTGTCCGGCCTGTACCTGCGCTGGCCGCGTCAGTGGCATAGCTGGCGCGTCTGGCTGACGCTGGACTGGAAGAAAAAGGGCCGCGCCTTCAACTGGGATCTGCACTCGGTGGCGGGCACCTGGTGCCTGCTGGTCTATCTGTTGCTGGCGCTGACCGGGTTGTCGTGGTCGTACGAGTGGTACAACAAAGGCCTGACCCGACTGCTTTCCGACTCGCAACAAAACGAGCGCGTGCGCGGTGGTCGCGGCCCGGCGCCGGAAGGCCCGGCACCGATCGCCGATTACGCAGCGATGTGGAGCAGCATTTACAGCGCGGCCGGCCCGGGCCTGGCGGCGTACAACATCCGTATGCCGGCCGTCGCTGGCCAACCGGCGACCGTGTTCTACCTGCTCGACAGCTCGCCGCATGATCGCGCGCTGAACCAGATCACCCTCGACCCGGCCACCGGCATCGTCAAACGTGTCGACCGTTACGCCGACAAGAGCTTCAAGGCGCAACTGCTGACCAGCATTTATGCGCTGCACGTCGGCAGCTATTTCGGTCTGGTCGGGCGGATCATCATCACGCTCGCAGCGGTGTGCATGCCGCTGTTTTTCATCACCGGCTGGCTGCTGTACCTCGATCGTCGGCGCAAGAAAAAGCAGATCAAGGATGCCCGCCAAGGCCTCGCACAGCCGGGCGGCGATGCTTCGGCATGGCTGATCGGTTTCGCCAGCCAGAGCGGTTTCGCCGAGCAACTGGCATGGCAGACCGCCGGGCAATTGCAGGCCGCCGGACTGCCGGTGAAAGTGCAGCCGCTGGCGAATGTCAGCGAGCAGGATCTGCGTGAATCGAACAACGCACTGTTTGTGGTGAGCACGTTCGGCGACGGCGAAGCGCCGGACAGCGCGCGCGGATTCGAGCGCAAAGTGCTGGGCAAAGCGGCAACGCTCGACAGTCTGAATTACTCGGTGCTCGGTCTCGGCGATCGTCAGTATCAGCACTTCTGTGGTTTCGCCAAACGCCTGCACCAATGGTTGGCGGAGCACGGCGGCAAGACATTGTTCGCGCCGGTCGAAGTCGACAGCGGTGATCCCTATGCCCTGCGCCACTGGCAAACCCAACTTGGCCTGCTCACCGGCCAAGCACCGGTCGATACCTGGCAAGCACCGAGTTACGACAACTGGACGCTGGTACGCCGCGAACTGATGAACCCGGATAGCAGCGGTGCGCCGGTTTACTTGTTGGGCCTGAGCGCACCGAACACCAGCAGTTGGCTGGCCGGTGATCTGGTCGAAGTGCTGCCGCGTAACTGCCCGTGGGCCATCGAACACTTCCTCGACGGCCTCGGCATTCGTGGCGAAACCACTGTGAAAATCAACGGCCTCGACGAGCCGCTGGAAGTTGCGCTGGCCTCGCGGCAATTGCCCGAGCACCGCGCACATCTGGTCGGTCTGCATGCGCAATCGCTGGTCGACGCGATGGTGCCGCTGGCCATGCGCGAATACTCGATCGCCTCGATTGCCGCCGACGGCGTGCTGGAGTTGATCGTGCGTCAGGAACAGCATGCCGACGGCACCCTGGGCATCGGTTCCGGCTGGCTGACTGAGCACGCGCCTGTGGGCGGCAGCATCAGTTTGCGGGTTCGACGCAACAGTGGCTTCCATCTGCCGAACGAACCAGTGCCGATGATTCTTTTGGGCAACGGCACCGGCATCGCAGGGCTGCGCAGCTTGCTCAAGGCACGGATTGCCGATGGTCAACAGCGCCAGTGGTTGCTGTTTGGCGAGCGCAATCGTGAACACGATTTCCTCTGTCGCGCGGAGCTGGAAGAGTGGTTGATCAATGGTGATCTGGAGCGGCTGGATCTGGCGTTTTCGCGGGATCAGGCTGAGAAGGTTTATGTGCAGGATCGCTTGCGTGAGTCGGCTGCAGAGTTGAAGAAATGGCTGGCGGACGGGGCGGTTATTTATATCTGTGGCAGCTTGCAGGGAATGGCTTCGGGGTTGATCAGGTGCTAAACGATATTCTTGGTGCCGCCGAAGTCGAACGCCTGATTGAGCAGGGCCGTTATCGGCGTGATGTCTATTAAAGAGCCCCTCACCCTAACCCTCTCCCAAAGGGAGAGGGGACTGACCGTTAGAGATTCACGCAATACGCCGACCTGAACGTCCTCTGCCGAATCCATAATCGACACGGTCTTCCAGGTCGGCGTACCTCTTTAGACACCTCCGTCGGCCCCCTCTCCCTCCGGGAGAGGGCTGGGCGGGCGGCGTTCCGATGAGGGTTAGCCTTTGATCTTTAAGCAGGCTGCAATTTTTTCTCGAAAACCGCCACCCCATTCAAATCCCGCAACACCACGCTCATCTCCCCACTCCCCCCTTCAATATTCACCTCGCCAAAAAACTGAAACCCGGCAAACGGCGAAGTGTTCTGCGCCGGCGGCGCCTTCTCGAACACCACCTCCGGGCCAAAGGTTTTATCCAGTGGATTAGGCCCGAAACTCCCGGCGTTCAGCGGCCCCGCGACAAACTCCCAGAACGGTTCGAAATCCTGAAACGCCGCGCGGTCCGGGTGATAGTGATGCGCCGCGCAGTAATGCACATCCGCCGTGAGGAAGACGAAATTGCGCACCTGCTGCGCACGCAGATAGCCGAGCAATTCGGCGATTTCCACCTCGCGCCCCTGGGCCGGTCCCGGGTCACCGTTAGCCACCGCTTCCCAACGCGGGACACCCGGGCTGACCTCACCATCCGGCACGCCAAGGCCGATTGGCATGTCGGCGGCAATGACCTTCCACTGGGCTTTGGATTTCTTCAAGCCGCGCTTGAGCCAGTTCAGTTGCTCACGTCCCAAAAACGGTTTCGACGCGCCGAGGTTGTCGTCATTGGCGCCGCGATAACTGCGCATGTCGAGCACGAACACATCGAGCATTGGCCCATAGCTCAACTTGCGATAAATCCTTCCGCCAGCATCGGCAGCCTGCAAACGCATCGGCGAGTATTCCAGCCACGCCTTGCGTGCGCGCCCGACCAGGGTGTGGATATCTTTTTCCTGATAACGCTCGTCGAGCTGCTTGCCGGGCGACCAGTTGTTGACCACTTCATGGTCGTCCCACTGCCAGATTTGCGGCACCTCGGCGTTGAAGCGGCGGATGTTTTCGTCCATCAGGTTGTAGCGGTAATTGCCGCGATAGTCGGCGAGGGTCTGCGCGACTTTGCTCTTGGCTTCGGTGGTGAGGTTACGCCAGATGCGACCGTTTTCCGTGGTGAGCTGGGCCGGCACCGGGCCGTCGGCATAGATGGTGTCACCGCTGTGGATGAAGAAGTCCGGCAGACGCAAACGCATCGCTTCGTAGATGCGCATGCCGCCGATGTCCGGGTTGATACCGAAGCCCTGGCCGACGGTGTCGCCGCTCCAGACGAAACGAATATTGCGCCGCGCCGTCGGAGCGCTGCGCAGGTGACCGAGCCACGGCTCGCTGGCGACGCCGGTACGGGCGTCCTTGAAATACACGCGATAGAAAATCGCCTGATCGGCGGGCAGCCCGGCCAGTTCAACGCGGGCGGTAAAGTCGCTGCGGGCATCGGCCAGCGTCGAGACTACCCGGCGCGGGTGGCGAAACTGGCTGCGGGTGTCCCACTCGACCACCATATGCGCGGGGCGATCGCTGCGGCTCCAGATCATCGCGCGGTCGCCTTGCAGATCGCCGGACTGCACGCCGTCGGTCAACTGCGGGCGATCCTTGACCGACGCAATCACTGCCGGCGCCAGGCTTGGCATCAGCAGACCGGCACCAACGACTTGCATGACACGCCGGCGACCGGGGTTGAAATCGCTCATGGTGTTCTCCCTGAAAAAAGGAAAACTTAAGCACGCGATCATGAAACAGACATGACACCAGACACACCACAGAACCAATTGTAGGAGTGAGCCTGCTCGCGATATCGGTATATCTGCCAACATTCATGTCACTGACAGACCGCTATCGCGAGCAGGCTCACTCCTACAAGGGTTTTGTGTTGTCAGTCAGGCCTTCGCCGGTTCCAGCGCCAGCTCAACGGCTTCCGGGCGTTTGACCGTCACATAGACAACGGCGGTCAAGAGGCTCCCCGCGACAATCGCCAGCAAATACAGCAACGCATGGTTGATCGCATTCGGAATCGCCAGCACAAACAAGCCACCGTGCGGCGCCATCAGTTTGCAGCCGAAGTACATCGACAACGCACCGGTCAGCGCGCCACCGGCGATGCTCGCCGGAATCACCCGCAACGGATCTTTCGCGGCAAACGGAATCGCCCCTTCGGAGATGAAGCACAGCCCCAGCACGAAGGCAGCCTTGCCGGCCTCGCGTTCAGTCTGGGCGAATTTGCGCCGCGCAATAAATGTGGCGATGCCCAGACCAATCGGCGGCACCATCCCTGCGGCCATGGTCGCGGCCATCGGTGCATAACTCTGCGACGCCAGCAGACCTACCGAGAACGCGTACGCGGCTTTGTTGATCGGCCCGCCAAGGTCGACGCACATCATGCCACCGAGCAGCACACCGAGCAGAATCGCGTTGGTGGTACCCATGCTGTCGAGGAAATGCGTGAGCGCACCGAGCATGCCGGCGACCGGTTTACCGACCACGTAAATCATCACCAGACCGGTGATCAGGCTGGCAAACAACGGGATGATCAGAATCGGTTTCAGCGCTTCGAGACTTTGCGGCAAGGCGACATATCGACTGATAGCCTTGGCCGCATAACCGGCGATAAACCCGGCAATGATGCCGCCGATAAACCCGGCGCCCAGCGTACTGGCAAGCAAACCACCAATCATCCCCGGCGCCAGGCCCGGACGGTCGGCGATCGAATAAGCGATGTAACCGGCCAACAACGGCACCATCAACTTGAACGCGGTCTCGCCACCGATCTGCATCAACGCCGCCGCCAGCGTGCCTTCCTCCTTGAACGCGGTGATGCCGAAGACGAACGACAGCGCGATCATCAAACCACCGGCCACGACCATCGGCAACATGAACGACACGCCGGTCAGCAGGTGTTTATAGATGCCGGTTTTCTCTTGCTTGGCCGGTGCCTTGCCGTCACTCGCAGTGCTTTCCACTGCACCTTCGGCCAAGGCTTTTTTCAGCGTGGCTTCGGACTGCTTCAAGGCGATCCCGGTGCCGCAGCGATAGATCTTCTTGCCGGCAAAACGCTCGGTGGCGACTTCGATATCCGCCGCCAGCAACACCACGTCTGCTTCGGCAATCGCCGCTGCGCTCAACGGGGTTTTCGCGCCCACCGAGCCTTGGGTTTCGACCTGCAGTTCGTAGCCCAGACGCTTGGCGGTCTGCTGCAAGGCTTCGGCGGCCATGAAGGTGTGGGCTACACCGGTCGGGCACGCGGTGATGGCGACGAGGCGTGGCGCGCGCGGCGCATCAGCAACCGGTTCTGCCGCGCTGGCGACGTAAACCTCAGCCTCTTCAGCACCACGACGCAGCACCGCCTCGACATCTTGCAATGCCTGCGCCGGAGCAATCTGGAAAACCCGTTTGCCGACAAAACGCGTCATATCGACCGCGCCTGTGGCGACCAACAAAACCCACTCCGCCGCTGCAATGGTCGCCGCCGACAACTCGCGTTCCGGGTGCGCCGCATCGACCACTTCCACGCTGGTGCTCCAGCCCTGACGCTGCGCTGCCGCATCGAGCAAACGTGCGCACAGCACACTGGTGACCATGCCGTTCGGGCAAGCCGTAACAATGGCTAATTTCATGACAAACCCTCTTATTGTTCTGTCAGGGGACGCACGCGCACGCCCTGTTCGAGCTGCGCCAGTTGCGCCGCATCGTTGATGCCAAAACCGATCTGGGTCACCGCCATCGCCGCAATTGCGGTGGCCGTGCGCAGGGTTTGCTCGGGCGTATCGGCGCTGAGCAAACCGTGGAGCATGCCGGCCAGCAACGAATCACCGGCACCGACCGTGCTGGCGACGCTGACCTTGGGCGGCGTGGCATGCAGTGCCGAACCGACGCTGAACCAGTTCACGCCGTCAGCACCGTGGGAGATCACCACGTGCTCGATACCTTGCGCATGCAAGCGCGCCGCTGCCTGAGCCTCGGCCGCGTGAGAAACCACGTCGCAACCGAGCGCGTCGGCGAGTTCTTCAGTGTTCGGCTTGATCAGCCATGGACTGGCTTTCAAAGCTTCGCGCAATGCTGCGCCGCTGCTGTCGAGAGCGACTTTCAGGCCAAGTTGATTGAGCCGTTCGATCAATTCACGCAACCACTGCGCCGTGACGCCACGCGGCAAACTGCCGGCGACCACCACCGCATCGTGACCTGGTGCAATCTGCACCAGACGCTCCAGCAACGCCTGCTGCGCGGCGGCATCGACCACCGGTCCCGGGCCGTTGATGTCGGTGATGCGCCCATCCTGTTCAGCTACTTTGATGTTGCTGCGCGTCTCACCGGGCACGCGGATAAACGCGTCGACAAAACCGCGCTTGGCGAACAGGGTTTCGAACGCTTGCAGGTTGTCTTCACCGAGAAAGCCGCTGACCGTCAGTTGATGGCCAAGGTCGGCCAGCACTTGCGCGACGTTCACGCCTTTGCCGGCAGCGTGGGTGTGCATCTCGTCGCTGCGATTGACCTGACCCGCCTCCAGGCGTGGCAGTTCGACGGTGAGGTCGAGCGCCGGATTGAGGGTCAGGGTAAGAATCTTGGCCATTACAGGGCCTCCACTAATGCGCGCACTTCGTTCGCGCTGCCCACGGCCAGGGCGTGTTGAGCAAGGGTTTGCGCCTGGGTCAGGCTGAGTTCGCGGATGCGTGCCTTGACTTCGGCAATGCTGCGCCCGGAGACGCTGAGTTCATCGACACCGAGACCGACCAGCACCGGCACCGCCAGCGGATCTGCCGCCAGCTCACCGCAGACGCCGACCCATTTGCCGTGGGCATGGGCCGCGCGCACGGTGATGTCGATCAGTTGCAACACCGCCGGGTGCAGGCCGTCAGCCTGTGCCGAAAGCGTCGGGTGACCACGGTCGATGGCCAGTGTGTACTGGGTCAGGTCGTTGGTGCCGACGCTGAAGAAGTCGACTTCCTTGGCCAATACCGGCGCGAGCAGAGCGGCGGACGGCACTTCAATCATGATCCCCAGTTGCAGATCAGCAACCGGGATTTCCAGGCGCAGACGTTCAGTCATGTCGCGGGCCTGACGCCACTCTTCGACGCTGCCAACCATCGGGAACATGATCCGCAGCGGACGGTTGTCCGCCGAACGCAGCAAGGCGCGCAATTGCGCTTCCATGATCTGCGGACGCTGCAGGGTCAGGCGAATACCGCGCACACCGAGGAACGGGTTTTCTTCCTTGGCGATCGGCCAATACGGCAGCGGTTTGTCGCCGCCGACGTCCAGCGTGCGCACGACCAGCGGTCGACCGGCGAGACCATCAAGAACGCGGCGGTATTCGGCTTCTTGCGTGGCCTCGTCCGGCGCTTGCGGGTGGGCCATGAAAATCAGTTCGGTACGCAGCAGGCCAATGCCTTCGGCGCCCTGCTCCACCGCACTGATCACGCCAGCGCTTTCGCCGATGTTGGCGAACACTTCGACGGCATGGCCATCGGTGGTGTGTGCCGGTTGATGGCGTTGTTCGGCGGCAATCTTCAAGCGTTGCTCACGGGTGTCGCGTTCTTCGGTGGCGCGTTGCAGAGTCGCCGCATCGGCGTCGACGTGCAGGCGACCGCGTTGGCCGTCGAGCAGCAACGGTGTGCCCGGCGCCAGCAACAACACCGCTGCGCCAGCGCCGACCAGCGCTGGAATCCCGAGAGCACGCGCAACGATTGCACTGTGCGCCGTGGCGCCGCCGCGCGCGGTGAGAATCCCCGCCACGCGCGCCGGATCCAGCCGTGCGACATCGGACGGACCGACCTCGTCCATCACCAGAATGTACGGTTGCTCAGGCTCGCTCGGAGTTTGCACGCCACACAGTTGCGCCAGCACGCGACGACCGACGTCACGCAGGTCCGCCGCCCGTTCGGCGAGCAACGCGTCCTGTAGCGATTCCTGTTGTTTGGCCGCCGCTTCGATCACCGCCATCCACGCTGCTTCGGCGCTTTCGCCTTGCTTGAGGCGGGTGTCGACTTCATCGGTGAGTTCCGGATCGTCGAGCATTTCCTGATGGGTGATAAAGATCTCGCGGATGGCTTTGGCTTTGCTGCGTTCGATCAGGCCCTGAATGTCACTGCGCACGTCGCTGAGCGCTTGCTTGAGGCGTTCGCGCTCAACGGCGGCAGACTCGCCGCGCAGCGGGTAATCGATGGTTTGCTGAACCTGAATATGCGCAGGTCCGATGGCAATGCCAGGGGCTGCCGGGATCGCCTGCAACTGAGCGCCGGACGCCGGGGCGATCAGCACTTCGGCGATGTCGGCAATGACCTCGCGCTGCTGGCTTACGGCTGGCAGCGGCTCGACTTCTTCGCCAAGGCCTTCTTCGATCGCGGCCAAGAGTGCCGGCAAGGCGTCAGCGGCGACGCTTGGTTCAGCGATCAACTCCAGCACCTGACCGCGACGGGCACCGAGGCTGAGCAGCTTGCTCAGGCTCTTCACCGACACGGCGCTGTCCTGGCTGTCGACGATGCGCACACGAATTTCGCCATCAAAACTCTTCGCCAGTTGCGCAAGGATCTTTGCCGGGCGCGCATGCAAACCATGGGCGTTGGCCAGGGCAATACGCGCGCTCGGCCAGTCGGCGGGCAATTCACCGCCGAGCACTTCGAGGACTTTGCGGCTGCTGGTGGCGCGACCGAGCTCATGGCCGCGACCTTCGATCAACAACGCGCAAAGACGTTCAAGCAACGCCTGATGCGCTTCGCCAAGGCTGGCCAGACAGAACAGACCGCTGAGCGGTTGACCGAGGTAGCGCATCGGTTTGTCCGGCGTCACGAACGCCAGCCCCGGACGCTTCACGGTTTGCTCGCTGTGCAGCCACCACAAGCCATCGCCCAGGGGCAGCGCTTCGACCTGCTGCAACACACCGGCAAAACCGTTGCTCACACAATCGGCCTGCCGTAACAGACGTGCACCACGCCAGACCAGTTCTTCGAAATCGTCGGCCGAAACGCCGAGGCCGATCATCTGTGCATCCAGCGCCAATTCCTGCGGCGCGCCTTGCAGCAATTTCAGCAGCGCTTCGGGGGAACTGGCACGACGCAGAGCCTGGCCCAGATCGGTCTCGCCGAGGGCGCGGGTCAGCAGTTGCAGCAGGCGCAGGTGTTCGTCGGATTTGGCGGCGATGCCGATGGCCAGATAAACGATCTGGCCATCGCCCCAATCCACGCCTTCCGGGAACTGCATCAGGCGCACGCCAGTGGCGAATACCTGATCACGGGTTTGCGGCGTTCCGTGGGGAATGGCAATACCTTGACCGAGAAAGGTCGAGCCCTGGGCTTCCCGTGCCTGCAATCCAGCGAGGTAACCGTCGGCAACCAGACCATCGGCCACCAGGTGATTGGCGAGCAGTTGCAGGGCAGCGGGTTTATCCACAGCCGATTGGCCCATGGATATCTGCTCTATAGTGAGCTCGAGCATGCGATCTCCTTTTTGGCGCTGTATGAGTGCCAGGTATTGTTTTGGATGGTTTGCAGCTTAGGCGCTTTACCGCTTTGCTTTTCAGCGGCAGTTTTGGCGGTTTCACGGCAGAACCGGCCAAAGACGTCTAAAACGTAGAAAATACGCTTGCTGAAACGTTTAATCTAGATTGATCGGCACGTTACTCGATAATGTCCCATCCTTGAAGTCCAACTTGTCGGATGCGCTGCGACAATAGTCGCCTGCCCTAATCGGGTAGGATTGGCGAAAATGTCGCGGCAAGCTCGAAAAAACAAGGAAATCCCGGGTTGAAACTCAGTGATATCGCGCGGTTGGCCGGAGTGTCCGTGACCACCGCCAGCTACGTCATCAACGGCAAGGCCGAACAGCAACGCATCAGCACCGCCACCGTCGAGCGGGTGCGCGCAGTGGTCGATCTGCACGGCTTTACGCCAAACCCTCAAGCAGCCGGGCTACGCAGTCGGCACACGCGCACGCTGGGCTTTATTCTGCCGGATCTGGAAAACCCCAGTTACGCGCGGATCGCCAAGCTGCTCGAGCAAGGTGCGCGGGCGCGCGGCTATCAATTGCTGATCGCCAGCTCCGACGATGCGCCAGACAGCGAGCGGCAGTTGCTGCAACTATTCAAGGCGCGCCGCTGCGATGCGCTGATCGTCGCCAGTTGCCTTCCGGCCGGCGATGACAGTTATCGGCAGTTGCAGGCCAAAGGTCTGCCGATCATCGCCATCGACCGCGTCATGGAACCCGAGCATTTCTGCTCGGTGATCAGTGACGACCGCGAAGCCAGCCTGCACCTGACCCAGAGCCTGCTCGATCCGCAACCGAAGCAGATCGTGCTGCTCGGTGCGCGCCCGGAACTGAGCATCAGCCAGGAGCGTGCCGCCGGTTTCAAAGAAGCGCTGGTCGACTTCAAAGGCGAAGTGCTGGTCGAACACGCCGAATCCTTCAGTCGCGAATGCGGCAAGCAATTGATGGAAGAACTCCTGCAACGTCTGGGGCATTTGCCGGATGCGCTGGTGACAACGTCCTACGTGCTGCTGCAAGGCGTGTTCGATGCGCTGCATGACTTCCCGCTGAAATCGCGGCCGCTGCGCCTCGGCACCTTCGGCGATACGCAGTTACTGGATTTCCTGCCGCTGCCGGTCAACGCCATGGCACAGCAGCACCAGTTGATCGCCGACAAGGCGCTGGAACTGGCCCTGGCGGCGGTCGAGCAGTCGGAGTACAAGCCCGGCGTGCAAGCTATCGCGCGGACCTTCAAGCAGCGTATTCACCGGGACTGAACCGTGGAGCTGATCGACAGCCACACCCACCTCGACTTCCCCGACTTCGACGCCGATCGCTTAGCGTTGCTCGCCGAAAGCCGCGCCCTCGGGGTGCGGCGGATGGTGGTTTTGGGCGTCTATGAGGGCAATTGGCAACGGATGTGGGATCTGGTGCAGAGCGATGTCGATTTGTACGCGGCATTCGGTCTGCACCCGGTGTATCTCGATCAGCATCGTCCTGAGGATTTGTCGGCGCTTGGTGATTGGCTGACTCGATTACGCGGTCATCGGCAGTTGTGTGCGGTGGGCGAGATCGGTCTGGATTACTTCATCGAAACCCTCGACCGCGAGCGGCAACAGGCGCTGTTCGAGGCGCAACTGCAATTGGCCGCTGACTTTCAGTTACCGGCGCTGATCCATGTGCGTCGCAGCCACGCGGCGGTGATTGCGACGCTCAAGCGCTTCAAGCTCAAACGCGCGGGGATCATCCACGCCTTTGCCGGCAGCCGTGAAGAGGCTCGGGAATACATCAAACTCGGTTTCAAACTGGGCCTCGGCGGCGCACCGACCTGGCCACAAGCGTTGCGCATGCATCGGGTGCTGGCGGAACTGCCACTGGATTCGATTGTGCTGGAAACCGATTCACCGGACATGGCACCTGTCATGTTTCCCGGTCAGCGCAACAGTCCGGCGCACTTGCCGGCGATCTGCGAGGCGCTGGCCGGACTGATGAATATCAGCCCGCAACAACTGGCGACGGCCAGTACCGCCAATAGCTGCCAAGTATTCGGCTGGTAATCAGTCGGCGTGCGCCTTGGCGGCCTCCAGAATCAGCGTCAGGTGTTGACGCTGGCGCGCGTAACGGACGACCAAGAAGTACACAAAGATCGTGATCAGTGACGCGTTCAGTTGCTCAGTGACGCTAAGTAGCCCCACCCACTCCATCACCAACGCCACCAGCAGCGCAGTGCACACCGCCAACGAAGCGCTGAAGCGCAGCAGCGCCAGTGAGTCGAGCGACTTGAAGCGTTTGATCTGTTGCGGGCATCGCAGCTCCAGCGCTTTCTGGCAATGCTCGCAGGTAAACGGTTCATTGATCGAGATGGCATTGAGCTGCCAAGGTTTGAGCAGCAGCGTGGTCAGGCAATGAGCACAACGGCCCCGCACCCCCAAGGTTGCGGCAGACATGAGCGACCTCCTCTACGCGAACGATTGGGTATGGATACTGGCTCATTGATGGGGAAATGCCAGAGCCTGGAGGGAAACAGGATTAGGCTTACGGTCGGAAGTGAAGAAGTACTACAAAGGGTTCTGACAAAACCCAAAACCCTGTGGGAGCGAGCCTGCTCGCGAAGGCGGTGTGTCAGGTGACAGAGATGTCACTGACAGATTGCATTCGCGAGCAGGCTCGCTCCCACAGTTTTCGTGCGTGCCTCAGACGCGGAACGCGCTGATCAGTTGTTTAAGCTCAACGACCTGGGCTGACAGCGCCCGGCTGGCATCTTCGGTCTGATGCGCACCTTGCGCCGTGCGCTCGCCGGCGCGGTTGATCTCGACGATGTTCTGATCGATGTCGTGGGCCACCGCAGTTTGCTGTTCAACCGCAGCGGCGATCTGCTGGTTCTGATCGACGATCATACCGACCGCACCAAGGATGTTTTCCAGCGCCTGCTGGACCTTTTCCGACTGCCCGACCGTGCCATTGGCCATCTGATGGCTGACGCCCATGGCCTTCACGGCCGCGCCGACACCGCCGTGCAGTTTGGCGATCATCTGTTCGATTTCTTCAGTTGATTGCTGGGTGCGTTTGGCCAAGGTGCGTACTTCATCGGCGACCACAGCAAAACCGCGCCCCTGCTCGCCAGCACGGGCGGCTTCGATCGCGGCGTTGAGCGCCAGCAGGTTGGTTTGTTCGGCAATACTCTTGATCACTTCCAGTACTCGACTGATCGCCTGGCTGTCGCTGGCTAACTGGTTGATCACCAACACCGACTGGTCGATTTCGCTGGCCAGCGCAGCAATGCTGCCCTGCTGCGACTCGACCAGGCCACGGCCACTGATGGTCTCGTCATTGACGCTATGGGCGCTGCTCACCGCTGCCGCCGCACTGCGTGCCACCTCCAGTGAAGTCGCCGACATCTGGTTCATCGCCGTCGCCACTTGCTCGATCTGCGTGCGTTGCCCGGCGACCGCCTGATTGCTTTGCGCAGAGACGTTTTCAACCTGCCCGGCCTGGCGCTCGACCTCAGCGACAGTCTGACCTACGCGCTCGATCAAGTCGTGAATCTTCCTCACCGTGCCATTGAAGACTTCGCCCAACTCGCCCAGCTCATCGCGGCTATTGGCCTTGAAGTTGACGGTCATGTCGCCGGCCGCGACCTTGTCCATCATCGCCCCGAGGCGTTTCAGCGTGGTGCGGGTCGAGGCGTAGAAACCGCCGTAGAGATAGAAGATCAGTACGAACACCACCGACAGCGCCACCGCCTGCAAGACCATGTGTGTACGGTTCTGCGCCAGACGCTGCTGCAATTGCGTGTCGAGGAATTTGAGGGTGGCTTCGTTGAGCTGGTAAGTCCTGTCGATCAGCACGGTGACCTGATCGTAGAACGCCTGCCACGGCGCATCGAGGGTGTCGGCCATCACCACCTGCTCTTCGAACAGCTCGCTGGCCTGTTTCAGCGAGGCCTTGCTGCTGTCGGCCACCGTGCTGAGGGTATCCCGCGCGGCTTTGCTGGAGCCGAGGGCGTCCTGCAGTTTAAGCGCGTACTCGGCCTGGAGTTTTTCGATCTGCACCATCAGCTCATCGAAACGGGTGCTCGAAGAACTGTTGAGAAAACCCTGGCCCAATGAATACGAGCCCATGGCCCGGCCTTCACCGAGGGTTTGCGTGACGGTCGGCGTGATCAGGGTGACCAGTTCGCTGAGTTGACGGATATCGCTCTGGTTGTCGCGGCTCAGGCCGGCCTGGCTGGTAATGATCTGGCTGAAAATCTGCGCACTGGCGAGCAATTTGCCGATCAACGCACTTTTGCTTTGCAGCGAGTTTTCCGTTTGCTGGGCCTTGAACGCGGCAATCATTTCATCGCGCTTACCGTCGAAGACCTGAATCTGCTCGGGATCCTCGGTCATCGCCGTCAGCCCTTGCAGGCGCGTCAAAACGGCTTGTTCGAGGGTGGTTATCTGCGCCTCGACGTTGCCGGCCTTGCCGGACTGGCCGAGGGTGACGTTGATTTGTACCAGGTTATTGAGGGTTTCCAGATCCCGACGCAGGGCCAGGCTACTGCCCAGCAGATCAAGGCTTTGCAGCTCGACCCGAGTGCCCTGGAATTCGCGATAGGAATCGCGCACCAGATAAAAATTGGTCACCAGCATCGGCACCAGAAACAGCACGCTGATCAGGCTGAACTTCATGCCGAAGCTCAGACGGTTCATCAGCGAGACGGCGGGATAGAGCAAGCTCTTCACTGGAAGTCTCCCTTGGTTTTTCTTGTTTTTATTGGCAGGCGCGGGGCGACAGCAGATAGCCACTATCGAGCGCCATCTCTGTATAGCTCAAATCGGAGGGAGGTTTTGTAACTTAAGGTTAACGACATCGCAGCCCGCGACACACAGATCTCCTCGTAGGAGCTGCCGCAGGCTGCGATCTTTTGATCTTTCTTGAAATCAGTGAACCAGAACCGTCCACAAGGCAAACCCGGCATACCACAACACCGCCGCGCGCAGCAGCAATTCCCACAAGCAATCGAGGGTGTTGATGCCGTCCGGCCCGACCACGGGAGGTGGAATCTCGCCCGCCGCCAGACCTACCCGGTTGATCAATTGCGCAGCGCTGATGTTCCAGTTCAGCAGTTCATGCAGCATCACCCGACTGACCGCGACAAAATTGCCGACCAGCGCCAGGCTCGCCGCCAACAAGCGCACCGGCAGCCAGTCAAAGGCATGCCGCAGTTGCGCCGCGCGCTCGACCAGCGCCGGGTTCTGGCCGTGCTCCTGCGCCAGCGCCAACAGGCGATACGCCAACGCCGCGACCGGGCCAAGTACGAAATACCAGAAGATCACCGCAAAAAAGCTCTGATAGGCCTGCCACAGCAGATGCCCCTGCACGTTTTCAAGCAACTGCTCGCC
Source organism: Pseudomonas sp. B21-041 (assembly GCF_024748675.1). Classification (NCBI taxonomy): domain Bacteria; kingdom Pseudomonadati; phylum Pseudomonadota; class Gammaproteobacteria; order Pseudomonadales; family Pseudomonadaceae; genus Pseudomonas; species Pseudomonas sp. B21-041. The sequence continues at coordinate 944,804 of NZ_CP087175.1, read as the reverse complement.
GCTGTCGGCGCAAATATCCAGATCACGCTTGGCCACATGCGCTGCGGCTTGCAAATCCTCACGTCGCCAGGCATCACGGAACGGCCCGAGACCGCCGAGCAAATCGCCGCGCCCCAGGCTGTAAATCACCACCAGCAAATGCACCGGCAACGCCAGCAAGCCGTAGGCCACAGGCTCCAATACCAATAGCAACAACGCCAACAGCGCCACCGGGAACAGCACCAGAATCGTCAGCACCAGCCAAGGCTGTCTGGCCAGGCGCGTGCTGGTTTCGAGTTTGTTCAGTTCGCGGATCCATCCGCCATCGCGTTGAACCCGATGACGCAGGGCCGAAAACTTCTCGATCCACAACGCCAGCAGTAACACTAGAAAACTCATTGTCCTTCCTCTTGTGCCAGGGCCGCGCGGTAACGCGCCCAGTCGAATGCCGGGCCAGGATCGGTCTTACGCCCGGGTGCTATGTCGCTGTGCCCACAAATGCGGGCGCCGGTGATGGCCGGAAATGCTCTTTGTAACTGGCGGGTCAACGCCGTCAACGCCTGATACTGCGCGTCGGTGAACGGCAGATCATCGGTGCCTTCGAGCTCGATGCCCACGGAAAAATCGTTACAGGTTTCCCGTCCTTCGAAGACCGAGACGCCGGCATGCCACGCGCGCTCAAGACAGGAGACAAACTGGGTGACCTTGCCGTCACGTTCAATCAGAAAGTGCGCCGAGACGCGCAGGTCAGCAATCCCTGCAAAATAGGGATGTTCGGTGACATCCAGACGATTCTGGAAAAATTCCTGCACCTTGCCCGTGGCGAACTGCGCCGGCGGCAGGCTGATGTTGTGGATGACCAACAGGGAAATTTCGCCCGCCGGGCGCTCATTGAAGTTGGGCGATGGGCAGACCTGCACCCCGTGACACCACCCGCTAGCGGGATCCAACTGCATACCGATTCCTTCAACGCCGACTGTGTTGGCGCCCAGTATGCCGTGATCGGCCCCCGGCGCGCGATCACTTGCCGCGATTGAGTCGTCGCAGATTGCCCAGCACCGACTCCAGCGCGCGATCGAACAACAAGGTGTCGTCCAGCGTACGCACCGCGCCACGCTGGAACTCCAAGGCCAGCGCAACGCGGCTGCGCTCGAGCACCTTCATCCCGGTGCGATCGACAAATACATACTTGCCCGTGGCTTCGATAATGGCTGCCAGCTTGCAGCGCAGGCTATGGTCTTCGTCTTCCTGAAACGCCACCCAACTGCCCAGACGCAGTTGTTCGACCTGACGCAGACCGGCGGCGTCGTGGGGCAAACGTACCGAGGTTAGCCCCGCGCTGCCCTCATCAGCGGTTTGCAGGATGATCTGTTGCGACACCTCGACCATGGGCAAAGCCTGATCGGCCTGCTCGGAGCGCTCTAGCACCCGCACATGCAGGGCTTCCAGCTCACTGAAAAACTCGCTGGTGGCGAACGGATCGAACGCCGAACTGCTCAGACCATCACGCAGTGCCTTGAGCAAACCCGGCACAAGTGCCAGCAAGCGCAGGCTGGATTCAGCGTCGTCATGGCGCTGCACACTCCAGATCAGCTGCTCCATGGTCTGCACATCGGCCTGCCATTCAGCGGACTGATCGCCATGCTTGAGACAGGTCAGCAGCAGTACTTTGCTCCAGGCGTCCTGGACGAAGGTGACCACGGTCGGCGGCAGAGTCTTGCCCAGCAGCGCTTGATTCAACGCGCGCTCGACCCGACGCCGCGCCAGTTCGGTTTTTGCCCGCCCCTCTTCAGCATCACGCAGGCGCTGTTCAAGCAGCTCGCTGCGGCGGCGTTCATCGCTGGTGAAGGCGAGAAAGTCAGCCAGCAACTCGGAAAAAATCGCCGGGTCGTCGACGAAATCGTTGAGCAGGCGCTGCACCACTTGTTCGATCCGCAGGTACAAGCTGTCGCGTGCCTCACCGTCGCAATCGCCCCAGCCCATGGCCGCCGCGGCGATTTCGTTGAGCAGGCGCCGCGCCGGATGGGTACTGCGGCTGAAGAAACTCTTGTCGAGCACCGCGACCTTGAGCATCGGGATCTGCAACCGGGCGATCAGCGCCTTGAGCGAATCCGGCACATTACGGTCTTCAAGAATGCAGTCAAAGACCATCGCGATCAGGTTGATCACGTCTTCGTCCGCATCGCCGACGATCCGCGATTTGCCGCTTCTGACACTGACTCGGGTCAACAGTTGTTCGAGCTGATTGCGCAGATCGAAGTCATCCTGCGCCGCCAGCGCCGGCACGTATTGTTGCAAATGCGAGAGCAGGCGCAGCAGGTCGCGGGAGGAAATCGGTTGCGCCGCGACGCTGGACTCCAAGGTCGGCGCAACACTGCCGCGCACCTGCGCGAGCAACTGCTGCAACGCGGCGAAAACCTCCTGCACGCCTTCGTCGACGGGCGGCGTGTCGTCGCGTTCCTCGCTGTGCACATTGGCGATCGCACGATCAATTGCGCGACGTGCAGGGGCTGCTTTCAACTCGGGCAACACACCGGTGGCGAGCAACAATTGATTGGCTTCGGCGTAAAGCTGTTCGGTGTCGGCCAAGACATAACGCTCGAACAGTTTGAGCAGGATCAGCTTGACCTTGATTTCCACGCCCAGATTACGCCCGGCCTGGAGGAAAAACTCACAGAGCCGCGCCGGGCCGAGCGGGTTGTGCTGATCGTCGAGGGTGTTGCCGAGCAGCGCGTTAAGGCGCGCGGTCAGTTGATCGAGGGCGAAGCCGTCACGCTTGAGCACGCGACCGACCATGGTCTCGACCGCCACGCTGCGCTCCATGTCGTCGCTGCGCGGTGCCAGTTCGTCGTAGATCAGGGCGTGCGGCAGCGTGTTGTGCGTGGGGTCGTATTGCGTCAGGCCGACGAAGGCTTCGAAAAATTGCTCAAGGAAGCCACGCTCGATGTTTTTGCGCTTGAGGCGCAGGTCGCGCATGGCTTCGAAGAAGATGTTCTGCTCGACGTCGTTGCGCGCCCGGTCGGCCATTTCAAACAGCGTGTCGTCAGCGTTATCGAACAGCTCCTGTAAACCGTGGCGCAGTTGCTGGGCAGCCTTGTCGCGAACCTGAAGCAGAATCACAGGCAGGCGGGCGAGCAGCGAGTGATTCGCCTGATCGGTAGCGCTCTTGTGCAAAGGCACCACTTTCCCGTCGTTGTGCATCCAAGCCTCCTGAAACGGTGATTCGTTCGGGTAAGCCAACCCGGATCCCGTGTGGGAGCGAGCCTGCTCGCGATGGCGGTGTGTCAGCCGCAGCAATGTCACTGAAAGAATGCATTCGCGAGCAGGTTCGCTCCCACCAGTTCAATCAGGACGTCAAAGCTATGACGTCAAATGCAAGGCAGATTATCTTTCATAACTTGCCCACGGCGCCATAGTCGTCAGGGTTTCCCCTATGCCCTCTCAATGACCCTGTCCGGGCGCGTTTTGCTCAAAGAAAATCGACCGGATGCAGGCAAGCACGCGCGTTCTCGCCTTGGGTTGGCTCGCGCCATGCCCCTATAATCGAACCACTTTGTTTGTGGAGCCCGTTATGCCGAATCTACGTCTCGCCGATTTGACCGCCGAAATCGAAGCCAACGTGCGCCGTGCGTTGCTCGAAGACATCGGCAGCGGCGACATCACCGCGCAACTGATCCCGGCCGAACGACTGGCCAAAGCCACCATCATCACCCGCGATGCAGCCGTCATCTGCGGCACGGCGTGGGTCGATGCCGTGTTTCGTCAGCTCGATCCACGGGTCGCGGTGCACTGGCAAGTGGTCGATGGCGAGCGGGTAAAACCCAATCAGCCGCTGTTTCATCTGGAAGGGCCGGCCCGTTCGCTGCTGACCGGGGAACGCAGTGCGCTGAACTTCTTGCAACTGCTGTCGGGTGTGGCGACTCGCGCGCAGTACCTGGCGGATTTCGTCGGCGCTACTCAGGTCAAGTTGCTCGACACCCGCAAAACCCTGCCGGGCCTGCGTCTGGCGCAGAAATACGCGGTGACCTGCGGTGGCTGCCATAACCATCGCATCGGTCTGTACGACGCGTTCCTGATCAAGGAAAACCACATCGCCGCCAGCGGTGGCATTCCACAAGCCATTGCCGCCGCGCACAAGATTGCGCCGGGCAAACCGGTGGAAGTCGAAGTGGAAAGTCTGGATGAGCTGAAAGAAGCACTGACCGCCGGCGCCGACATCATCATGCTTGATGAGTTGAGCCTGGATGACATGCGCGAAGCCGTGCGCCTGAATGGCGGCAAGGCGAAGCTGGAAGCCAGCGGTGGCATCAACGAAAGCACGCTGCTGCCGATCGCCGAAACTGGAGTGGATTACATCTCGATCGGTGCGATGACCAAGGATGTCAAAGCGGTGGATCTGTCGATGCGCTTGAGCCTTTGAAGGTTTCACGCAATAAAAAACGCCAGCCCGGTTGAGGCTGGCGTTTTTGTTTCAGACCACCAGATTATTCATCTCGCAGTATTCTTCCCACTCGACACCCAGCACTTCGGCCGCCTCTTTGTGCAGCACGAGGCGCTGCGCCTCGAACTCTTCCGGCGTGCTCGTGTACTTGAGCGTCAGTTCCCACGGCTGCAAGCCCTGGGCTTCGGCTTCATCTTCGAAGGCCCACTGGATCTGGTCTTTCTGATCGTCGGGACTGAGATCCTTGATCTCTTCCTTGAGGTCCGGTACGTCCAGAATGTACTTTCCCAGCGCTTGTTCGTGACGTTGCTCTTGAGTTAATTCGGTCATGGCGTTCTCGCTGATCTTAGGAATGGAGGATGGATCTGGATCATCAAGGATCTCTCTGACGCGGATTGACCGGCCTTCGGAACCATTCGGGATCATCTGAAAACTGCTAAGCGATGCTCATGCAGGCACCGAATATAGGACGTTTGCATGACGAATTACATGGGTCTTTACATCTCTCCCACAAAAAGCTGACCTGCGGAACATAAATCCGCATGGCGATAAGTGAGAGAGATGAATAAGGTGGTGCCCGAGACAGGAATCGAACCTGCGACCTTCGCGTTACGAGTGCGCTGCTCTACCGGCTGAGCTACACGGGCGGTGGGCTAAACCTAGCACCGGTCTTGAAGTCCGGCAACTTCGCAGAATGTCCCGATATTTCGCAGACAAAAAAATGCCCCGCCGTTTTCACGGCGGGGCATTTTTATTGCGCTAACGCTTTGGGGTGATTAAACGCCCGAAGCCTTGGCCGCTGCCACGTCTTTGATGGACAGCTTGATACGGCCGCGGTTGTCCACGTCCAGTACCAGCACTTCCACTTCCTGGCCTTCTTTCAGGATGTCGGTCACTTTCTCTACGCGAGCGTCGCTCAGCATCGAGATGTGCACCAGACCGTCCTTGCCCGGCAGGATGTTGACGAATGCGCCGAAGTCGACGATGCGCTCAACCTTGCCGACGTAGATCTTGCCGATCTCGGCTTCAGCGGTGATACCCAGAACGCGCTGACGTGCTGCTTCAGCCGCTTCCTTGGTTTCGCCGAAGATCTTGATCGAACCGTCGTCTTCGATGTCGATCGAAGCCTTGGTTTCTTCACAGATCGCACGGATGGTCGCGCCACCTTTACCGATAACGTCACGGATCTTGTCGGTGTCGATCTTCATCGCGATCATGGTCGGAGCGTTGGCCGACAGTTCGGTACGCGACTGGCCGATGATCTGGTTCATCTGACCGAGAATGTTCAGGCGCGCTTCCAGGGCTTGGCCCAGAGCGATTTCCATGATCTCTTCGGTGATGCCCTTGATCTTGATGTCCATCTGCAGCGCAGTAACGCCTTTGGCGGTACCGGCTACTTTGAAGTCCATGTCGCCCAGGTGGTCTTCGTCACCCAGGATGTCGGTCAGGACGGCAAATTTCTCGCCTTCTTTAACCAGACCCATGGCGATACCGGCAACCGGCGCCTTCATCGGCACACCAGCATCCATCAGGGCCAGGGAAGCGCCGCAAACGGAAGCCATCGAGCTCGAACCGTTGGATTCGGTGATTTCCGAAACTACACGGATGGTGTACGGGAACACGTCAGCGGCTGGCAGCATGGCCGAAACCGAACGACGGGCCAGACGGCCGTGACCGATTTCACGACGACCAGCACCACCCATGCGACCACACTCGCCCACCGAGAACGGAGGGAAGTTGTAGTGCAGCATGAACGGGTCTTTTTTCTCGCCTTCCAGGGTGTCCAGCAGTTGTGCGTCACGGGCAGTACCCAGTGTTGCAACGACCAGAGCCTGGGTTTCACCACGGGTGAACAGCGCCGAACCGTGAGTCTTCGGCAGAACGCCGACTTCGATGTTCAGCGGACGTACGGTTTTGGTGTCGCGACCGTCGATACGTGGCTTGCCGTTTACGATGTTTTCGCGAACGGTGCGGTATTCGATTTCGCCGAAAGCAGCTTTGACTTCGCTGGACGAAGGCTGGCCTTCTTCACCGGACAGCTTGGCAACGACTTGATCCTTCAGCTCACCCAGGCGAGCGTAACGGTCGGCCTTGACGGTGATGGTGTAAGCCTGGGAGATCGCTTCGCCGAACTCGGCACGGATAGCGCCCAGCAGTTCGGTGGCTTCTGGCGCAGGCGCCCAGGTCCAGGTCGGCTTGGCAGCTTCGGCAGCCAGTTCTTTAACGGCGTTGATCACCACCTGGAACTCGTCGTGAGCAAACAGTACCGCGCCCAGCATCTGGTCTTCGGTCAGCTCTTTGGCTTCCGATTCAACCATCAGTACGGCGTCGGAAGTACCGGCAACGACCATGTCCAGGCTCGAAGCAGCTTGCTGCTCGTAAGTCGGGTTCAGCAGGTAGCCGGTGCTTTCGTGGAAAGCTACACGAGCGGCGCCGATCGGGCCGTCGAACGGAATGCCCGAGATGGCCAGGGCAGCCGAGGTACCGATCATCGCAGCGATGTCCGGATCGGTTTTCTTGCTGGTGGAAACGACGGTGCAGACAACCTGCACTTCGTTCATGAAGCCTTCAGGGAACAGTGGACGGATCGGACGGTCGATCAGTCGGGAAGTCAGGGTTTCTTTCTCGGAAGGACGGCCTTCGCGCTTGAAGAAACCGCCAGGGATCTTACCGGCAGCGTAAGTCTTTTCCTGGTAGTGAACGGACAGAGGGAAGAAGCCCTTGCCCGGATCGGCTTGTTTTGCACCGACTACAGTCACCAATACGCTGACGTCGTCGTCAACGGTGACCAATACTGCGCCGGAGGCCTGACGGGCGATACGGCCAGTCTCGAGGGTAACGGTCGATTGACCGAACTGGAATTTTTTGATTACCGGGTTCACGGTGTCCTACCTTCTTTGTGGCTCTTGGGGGAACTGGTTTCTTGCGAATTCTTGGGCAATGTCGGGAATCGGCCCAACCCTTGTCCGGGGTAAAACGTGCATCCAGATAAAACTTGAGGCTGGGAGCCTGCAAGGCGACCGCGGTAAACCGCGGACGTCTTGCAGACCACCAACCTCATAGCGCAATCGCTGATTAGCGACGCAGACCCAGGCGAGCGATCAGAGCGCTGTAACGGCTCACGTCCTTGCCTTTCAGGTAGTCCAGCAGCTTGCGACGCTGGTTTACCATGCGGATCAGACCACGACGGGAGTGGTGATCTTTACCGTTGGCCTTGAAGTGACCTTGCAGTTTGTTGATGTTGTGGGTCAGCAGTGCAACTTGCACTTCTGGCGAACCAGTGTCACCAACAGCTTGCTGGTAGTCAGCAACGATTTGAGCTTTTTCTTGAACGTCGAGAGCCATGAGGCAATCCTTTTATCAGGAAACTGTTTCAGGGAAACAGCTTCAACAGGCCAGGGACAAATCCCTGTATCTATAAATGAGTCGTGACCGTGCCTGTTAACAGCCACACTCGCCGACCTGCTGTTACACAGGCCGGTTCCGGTCATTCTGACCGAATCAAACGACGTGGCGCGATGCGCCCGTCTTCGCTCACTTCACCGATACCGATGAAGCGACCATTGTGATCCTGTACCCGTACCATGCCGAACTTCGGAGCATCCGGGGCACGTACCGGCTGGCCATTGAGCCAGTAGAACGCGCTCGCTTCCGAGAAGTGCAGCAACGGCCAATCCAGCAGGCCGCTGTCCGATGGCATCAGGAAGCGATCAACCGCTTCGTTGCCGCCTTCGGCATGTACTGCTTCCAGCTCTTCGAGGGTAACCGTCTGCGCCAGGGTGAAAGGCCCGGCCTGGGTACGACGCAATTCAGCGACGTACGCACCACAACCAAGTTGCTCACCGATATCCTCCACCAGGGTGCGAATATAGGTGCCCTTGCTGCAATCCACCGCAAGACGCGCAGTATCGCCTTCGAAGGCCAGTAATTCCAAGCGCGCAATAGTAACAGAACGCGGTTCGCGCTCCACTACTTCGCCTGCACGAGCCAGCTTGTACAGCGGTTGGCCATCACGCTTGAGCGCCGAGTACATCGGCGGTATCTGACTGATTTGCCCGCGAAATTTCGGCAATGCCGCTTCGACATCGGCGCGACCAACGGTCACCGGGCGTTCCTGCAAAACCTCACCTTCAGCATCAGCCGTGGTGGTGGTCTTGCCCAGTTGCGCCAGGGTTTCATAACCCTTGTCGGAATCGAGCAGGTATTGCGAGAACTTGGTGGCCTCACCGAAGCACAACGGCAAGACGCCGGTGGCCAGCGGATCGAGGCTACCGGTGTGACCGGCTTTCTCGGCGTTGAGCAGCCAGCGGACCTTCTGCAACGCAGCGTTGGAGGTGAACCCCAACGGTTTGTCGAGCAAGATGATGCCGCTGACGTTACGACGGATACGTTTGACCTGAGCCACCGAATTACTCCTTGGTGTCTTCAGGTGCAGCGACGTCCAGGTGCTGATTGTCTTCAGCCACGGCGCGCTCGATCAGGGCCGACAGGTGCGCGCCACGCACGACGGATTCGTCGTAGTGGAAGTGCAATTGCGGCACGCTGCGCAGCTTCATTTCACGGGCCAGCTGCATGCGCAGGAAACCTGCGGCGGCGTTGAGCACCTTGATGCTTTGTGCGATATCTTCAGCGTTGTCCTGGCCCATCACGGTAATGAAAATCTTGGCGTGACCGACGTCACGGCTGACTTCCACAGCGGTAATGGTGACCAGACCCACGCGTGGATCTTTGACTTCGCGACGGATCAGTTGGGCCAGCTCACGCTGCATCTGATCGCCGATACGTTGGGTACGGCTGTATTCTTTTGCCATGATTTGTTACCTGTTACTGCCCTGCGGTGAAACCCGCAAGGTCTGAAAGCGGCAAACGCCCGGCCTGACAAAAGCCAGACCGGGCGTTGCGTTTAGAGTCCGGGTGATGCGCCGCACCGTTGAGTACGGCAGCCCATCACGGCTCCTGAAGTGCGCGAGTTAGAGGCTGCGAGCAACCTGAACCTTCTCGAAGACTTCGATCTTGTCGCCGACTTTGACGTCGTTGTAGCTCTTCACGCCGATACCGCATTCCATGCCGGCACGTACTTCGGAAGCGTCATCCTTGAAGCGGCGCAGGGATTCCAGCTCGCCTTCGAAGATAACGATGTCTTCACGCAGTACACGGATCGGACGGTTACGGTGCACAACACCTTCGATCACCATGCAGCCAGCGATCGCGCCAAACTTCGGCGAACGGAACACGTCACGCACTTCGGCCACACCCAGGATGTTCTCGCGAACATCGCTGCCGAGCATGCCGGTCAGGGCTTTCTTGACGTCTTCGATGATGTCGTAGATCACGTTGTAGTAACGCATGTCCAGACCTTCCTGCTCGACGATCTTCCGTGCGCCAGCATCGGCACGCACGTTGAAGCCGAACAGTACAGCATTGGAAGCCAGTGCCAGGTTAGCGTCGGACTCGGTGATACCACCGACACCGCCGCCGACGACGCGCACTTGCACTTCGTCGTTGCCCAGGCCATTCAGAGCGCCTTGCAGAGCTTCCAGCGAACCACGGACGTCGGATTTGAGGACGATGTTAAGCGTCTTCTTCTCGGCCTGACCCATGTTTTCGAAGATGTTTTCCAGCTTGCCGGCGTGAGCGCGAGCCAGTTTGACTTCGCGGAACTTGCCTTGACGGAACAGAGCCACTTCGCGGGCTTTCTTCTCGTCAGCAACCACGCTCATCTCGTCGCCAGCGTCTGGAGTACCGTCCAGGCCGAGAATCTCGACAGGGATGGAAGGACCGGCTTCTTTAATTGGCTTGCCGTTCTCGTCGAGCATGGCGCGAACGCGGCCATAGTTCGAACCGACCAGTACCATGTCGCCTTGGCGCAGGGTACCGTCTTGAACCAGAACGGTTGCAACCGGGCCACGACCTTTGTCGAGACGCGATTCAACCACAACACCACGGCCAGGAGCCGATGGAGTCGCTTTCAGTTCAAGCACTTCAGCTTGCAGCAGAACGGCTTCAAGCAGCTCGTCCACGCCAGTACCGACTTTCGCCGACACCGGTACGAACGGCGTATCACCGCCCCACTCTTCAGAAGTCACGCCGTGAACCGACAGTTCGCTACGGATGCGATCGAGATCGGCGCCCGGCTTGTCGATTTTGTTCACTGCAACAACCAGTGGAACGCCAGCCGCTACAGCGTGCTGAACAGCTTCAATGGTCTGCGGCATCACGCCGTCGTCCGCTGCAACCACCAGAATCACGATGTCGGTCGCCTTGGCACCACGGGCACGCATTGCGGTAAACGCGGCGTGACCCGGGGTATCGAGGAAGGTGACCATGCCGCGTTCGGTTTCAACGTGGTACGCACCGATGTGCTGAGTGATACCGCCGGCTTCGCCAGCAGCTACCTTGGCACGACGGATGTAGTCGAGCAGCGAGGTTTTACCGTGGTCAACGTGGCCCATTACGGTCACGACCGGTGCACGGGAGAACGTTTCGCCTTCAAACTTCAGGGACTCGGCCAGGGAATCTTCCAGGGCGGTGTCGCTGACCAGGGTCACTTTGTGGCCCAGCTCTTCAGCAACCAGTTGAGCAGTTTCCTGATCAAGTACCTGGTTGATGGTCGCTGGAGTACCCAGTTTGAACATGAACTTGATGATTTCAGCAGCCTTGACCGACATCTGATTGGCGAGATCGCCAACAGTGATGGTCTCGCCGATCTGCACGTCACGCACGACAGGGCCGGTAGGGCTCTGGAAACCGTGGGCGTTGCGCTTTTTCAGCTTGGCCTTGCCGCGACCACCGCGACGGAAGCCATCGCTTTCTTCGTCGGTAGTGCGTGGCGCCACACGTGGAGCCGGCGCTTTTTCTTTGACCGATGCGCGATGCGGAGCGTTTTTGCGCTCGCCATCACCACCACCGCTGCGACGATTGTTGTCGTCAGCACGTGGTTTGTCCGGACGGCGCTGTTCGTTCTGCTTGTTACGAACTTCAGCAGACGGAGCTGGAGCAGCGGCAACCACCGGCGCGCTTTCGCGAACAGGTTCGGCAGCTGCAGCCGGCGCCGCAACGGCGTCGCTGGTAGCGGTCTGCGCAGCAGCAGGCTGGCGACGCGCTTCTTCTTCGGCGCGCTGCTTGGCTTCTTCTTCAGCCTTCTGACGAGCAGCATTTTCTACTGCGCGACGCTCATCCAGTTCACGCTTGCGTTCGGCTTCGATTTCTTCCGGGCTACGCTGTACGAAAACTTTCTTTTTGCGAACTTCTACGCTGATGCTTTTGCTACCAGCCACACGCAGGGTGCTGGTGGTTTTACGCTGCAGCGTGATCTTGCGTGGTTCTTCCACTTTCGCCTTGTGGCTGCTTTTCAAGTGAGTCAGCAGGGACTGCTTCTCACTGTCAGTCACATTTTCTTCGGCGGCGGTGTGCGGCAGACCTGCCTCACGCATCTGCTGCAACAGGCGCTCTACCGGTGTTTTGACCTCATCGGCCAGTTGTTTCACCGTGACTTGCGTCATGCACTTCTCTCCTCAGGCCGCGCCTAATTACTCGAACCAGTGGGCTCGGGCGGCCATGATCAACTTGCCGGCACGATCATCGTCAATGCCGTCGATGTCGAGCAGGTCGTCAATAGACTGCTCGGCCAGGTCTTCGCGGGTAATTACGCCGCGCACCGCCAGTTCCATCGCCAAATCCTTGTCCATACCCTCAAGCGAGAGCAGGTCTTCGGCCGGATGGGCGTCTGCCAGCTTTTCCTCAGTAGCGATGGCTTTGGTCAACAAACGATCCTTGGCACGAGCGCGAAGCTCGTTGACGATGTCCTCGTCAAAGCCGTCGATGTTGAGCATTTCTTCCAACGGTACGTAGGCAATCTCTTCCAGGCTGGTGAAGCCTTCATCTACCAGCACCTGAGCCAGTTCTTCGTCGACTTCCAGCTCGTCGATGAAGTTGCGCAGGATGTCGCCGGTTTCTGCTTGCTGCTTAGCCTGGATGTCCGATTCGGTCATCACGTTCAGGGTCCAGCCAGTCAACTGGCTCGCCAGACGCACGTTCTGACCACCTCGACCGATGGCCTGAGCCAGATTGTCTGCGCCAACGGCGATGTCCATGGCGTGGGCATCTTCGTCAACGATAATTGCCGCAACCTCAGCCGGGGACATGGCGTTGATCACGAACTGAGCCGGGTTGTCATCCCACAGGACGATATCAACACGCTCACCGCCCAACTCACCCGACACTGCCTGGACGCGCGAACCGCGCATACCGATGCAAGCGCCCTGCGGGTCGATGCGTTTGTCCTTGGAGCGGACGGCGATCTTGGCGCGCGAACCCGGATCACGGGACGCTGCCATTACCTCGATCAGGCCTTCGGCAATTTCCGGCACTTCGATGCGGAACAGCTCGATCAGCATTTCCGGCGCGGTACGCGACAGGATCAGCTGCGGGCCGCGGTTCTCGGTGCGGATTTCCTTGAGCAGCGCACGCAGGCGCACGCCGACACGGAAAGTTTCGCGAGAAATGATGTCTTCACGGGCCAGCAACGCCTCAGCGTTGTTACCCAGATCGACGATCACGTTGTCGCGGGTGACTTTTTTCACGGTGCCGGAGATGATTTCTCCCAGGCGCTCGCGATAGGCGTCGACCACTTGAGCGCGCTCGGCTTCGCGAACTTTCTGCACAATGACCTGCTTGGCAGTCTGTGCAGCGATGCGGCCGAACTCGATGGATTCGATCTTTTCTTCAACGACGTCGCCAACCTTGGCGCCAGGATGCGTTTCAGCAACCTTGGTTGGCCAGGTTTCGATGGCCGGATCGTCGAGATCATTCTCTTCAACGACCGTCCAGCGACGGAAAGTTTCGTAAGAACCGGTGTGGCGGTTAATTTCCACACGCAGGTCTACTTCGTCTTCAAAACGCTTTTTGGTAGCAGTGGCCAGAGCCAGCTCCAGCGCTTCAAAAATTACGCTTGCCGGTACGCCCTTTTCATTGGATACCGACTCAACAACCAGCAGTACTTCTTTGCTCATCGTACGCCTCGCCTTTCGCAAGCCATTGGATCCGCGGGATCCGCGTCTCAGTCAAAACTGGGAATAATGTTGGCCTTGTCGATCATATCGATCGGCAACAGGAACTCATGGTCGTCTACCTGCACCACGACATCCTGTTCTTCTACACCGCGCAGAAGGCCCTGAAAGTTGCGTCGACCTTCAAAAGGCGAGCGCAGCTTGATCTTCACTTGTTCACCGGCAAATTTTGCAAACTGCTCAAGAGTGAACAGTGGGCGCTCCATGCCAGGCGAGGAAACTTCGAGGGTGTATTCAACGGAAATTGGATCTTCAACATCCAGTACACCGCTGATCTGACGGCTGACAATGGCGCAATCGTCCACCAGCACGCCACCCTCTTTATCGATATAAACGCGCAACATCGAGTGACGACCCTGAGCCGAAAACTCGATACCCCAGCATTCATAGCCCAGGGCCACGACCACCGGGGCCAGCAAGGCCTGCAACTCTTCTAGCTTGCTCGACACCTGAACCCCCTAGTGCATGATATGTGCATGCTTTGCAAAATAAAAAAATGGGCTTAACGCCCATCCTTGAAACGCCGTCGAACAGCGGCGTTGAAAGTGTCCAGCTAACAAAAAGCCCCTTAAAAGGGGCTCCTTAAACTGGTTGCGGGGGCCGGATTTGAACCGACGACCTTCGGGTTATGAGCCCGACGAGCTACCAGACTGCTCCACCCCGCGACAAAGCTGGGGCGGAAGTATACGACCGATCCCTTATAGGGTCAATGTAACCTTCCACCTACAAGAAAGCCCGCAACAGCGGGCTCTCCTGACTAATTGGTACCGAGAAGGGGACTCGAACCCCTACACCCTATGGGCACAACCACCTCAAGGTTGCGTGTCTACCAATTCCACCACCTCGGCAAAACTACGTTTGAAACTCTTCTTACTTCTGCTCTTGAGCTGGAGGCACGTCAGTCGCTGGAGTAGCCGACTTTTGCTCTTGAAGCACCGGGACATCATCAGAAGCCGGTTGTTGTTGCTTAGGCACTTCCAACACTGCTGGATCTGGCAATCCTGCTTGAGTCAGCTGATGAGCCTTCTCTTTAGCAAAGTAACCTAACCCCAAGCTGGTTATGAAGAAACCGGCGGCAAGTATAGCAGTAAACTTACTAAGAAAGGTAGAGGAACCTTGGCTTCCGAACACAGTATTTGAAGCACCTGCTCCGAAAGACGCGCCAGCGTCCGCACCTTTACCCTGCTGCAGCAAAACCAGAGCAACTACGCCCAATGCACCCAGCAGATGAAAAACGACTACGACTGTTTCCAGCATTTTTTCAGTTTCCCGCGGCGCGACAGATCGCACCGAACTCATCTGCATTCAGGGAAGCTCCACCAATGAGCCCCCCATCGATATCCGGCATGCCGAACAGTTCGACCGCATTGGCCGCCTTCACGCTGCCGCCGTATAGAAGCCGCACACCTCGTGCGACTTCAGAATTCTCTGCCGCCAGCTGCTCGCGGATGGCTTTATGCACATCCTGAGCTTGCTGCGGCGTAGCAGTCAGTCCGGTACCAATAGCCCAGACCGGCTCGTAAGCAATGACTGCCTTGGCAAAGGCACCTACACCCAGCTCCTCGATGATGCTGCCCAGCTGACGCCCGACAACCTCAAGAGTTTTTCCAGCTTCGCGTTGCTCCAGGGTTTCCCCTATACACAACACCGGAATCAAGCCACATGCCTGTGCCGCTGCGAACTTGCGATTCAGCATCCCGTCTCGCTCGCCCATTATCTGGCGGCGTTCGGAGTGCCCGACAAGCACAAGGGAACAACCTGCATCCACCAACTGACTCGGCGCAATCTCACCGGTCAATGCACCTTGCATGGATTCCACCGCAGAATTCTGCGCACCGACCGAAATCGATTTGCCTTTCAAGCCATCAATCACTTGATTGATATACAAGCAAGGCGGGAATACCGCGACATCAACACCGCTTGGCAAGGCCAGATGACGAAGGCCGTTGATCAGCTCAGCGACGCTGGCGCGGGTACCGTGCATCTTCCAGTTACCAGCTACCATAGGGCGACGCATGCTGTACCTCGTCGGTCAAAGTGGGCGCAGATGTTACCCAACACAATCATGGCTTGCAAGCCGTATCAGGCAGAAACTTCAGTTACCAGTTTTGCCAGCTCTTCGGCGTAGTTGCGAACCTGGGTTTCGTCCTCGCCTTCGACCATTACGCGCACCAGAGGCTCTGTCCCGGACTTGCGCAAAAGCACGCGCCCGCGCCCCGCCATTGCCTGGGTGACGCGCGCACTGGCCTCCTTGACAGCCGGGTGTTCCAGCGGACTTTCGCCACCACCAAAACGCACATTGATCAGTACCTGAGGACACTTGCGCAATGCCTGGCGGGTTTGCGCCAAACCTTCATTACGGGTCTTCAGCGCCATCAGCACCTGCAACGCAGCGATGATCGCATCACCGGTCGTGGTGTGATTGAAGCAAACGATATGCCCCGAGTTTTCTCCGCCGACCAGCCAGTTGCGTTCAAGCAACTCGGCTATCACGTAGCGGTCACCCACATTGGCACGAATGAAAGGAATCGAAAGATCCGCCAGCGCGAGTTCCAGCCCCAGATTACTCATCAGGGTACCAACAACGCCGCCCTGCAATTTACCCCGCTCATGCAGATCACGAGCGATGATAAACAGCAATTCGTCACCATCGACGATGGCGCCAGTGTGATCGACCATCAGCACCCGATCACCATCACCATCGAAAGCGATACCCAGGTCGGCATGCTCGGCGAGCACCGCAGCCTGCAACTGACCCATATGGGTCGAGCCGCAGTTTTCATTGATATTCAGACCGTTTGGCTGCGCTGACAGCACAACGACTTCTGCCCCCAACTCGCGGAAGACACTCGGAGCCACCTTATAGGTCGCACCGTGCGCACAGTCGATAACGATCTTGAGACCGGAAAAACTGGTCCCGGTTGGCACACTGCTCTTGCAGAATTCAATGTAGCGACCTGATGCATCGTTGATTCGCGACACTTTGCCGATCTTGCTCGACTCGACCACAGTCATCGGGGTATCGAGCAACTCCTCGATCATCAACTCCAGCTCATCTGGCAGCTTGGTGCCCTTACCGGAGAAAAACTTGATGCCGTTATCGTCATGCGGATTGTGCGAGGCACTGATCACGATACCGGCCTCAGCCTGAAACGTGCGCGACAGATAGGCAATGGCCGGCGTCGGCATAGGACCCAGCAACATCACATCGGCCCCCGCCGATGTCAGACCAGCCTCAAGTGCCGACTCGAACATATAACCGGAAATCCGCGTGTCCTTGCCGACCAGCACCTTGCAAGCGCCCATTTTGCGGAACGCCATGCCGGCAGCCCAGCCGAGCTTGAGCATGAAGTCAGGAGTAATCGGGTATTCACCGACTCGACCACGAATGCCGTCAGTACCAAAGTATTTCTTGCTCATAAGTGCTCCATCATTCTTATTCGGCTGATTCCACGGCTGCGATCATGCGCACCACGTCTACCGTTTCCGCTACATCATGGACGCGCAATATACGCGCCCCCTTCACCGATGCCAGCGCCACCAGTGCCAGACCACCATGCAGCCGCTCGCCGACAGGACGATTCAAGGCCTGCCCGATCATGCTTTTTCGGGAAACACCGACAAGCAAAGGCCTGCCCAGGGCATGGAGGGCTTCCATGTGCTTGAACAAGCTTAGGTTGTGCTGCAGGGTTTTGGCGAAACCGAAACCCGGGTCAAGAATGATCCGCTCCTCAGGAATACCGGCCGCCGCACATTGCGCCATGCGCTCGGCTAGAAAATCACCGACTTCGCGCGTGACATCCTGATACTGCGGATTGTCCTGCATGTCTCCAGGCTCACCGAGCATATGCATGAGACACACCGGCAACCCCGTAGCCGCCGCCGCATCCAGCGCGCCATCGCGCCGCAGTGACCGCACATCGTTGATCAACCCGGCACCCAATCGTGCGGTTTCGCGCATAACGGCTGGCGTAGAAGTGTCCACCGAAATGATCACATCCAACTCGCGATTGATCAGCTCGACGATCGGCGCCACACGCTCAAGCTCTTCGAGCGGTGACACTGCGCGCGCGCCTGGGCGAGTGGACTCGCCACCGACATCAATCAGCGTCGCACCCGCTGCAACCATAGCCTCGGCGTGGCGCAAAGCCGCATCGAGCTGGCTGTATTGGCCGCCGTCGGAGAAAGAATCAGGGGTGACATTGAGAATACCCATGACATGCGTCTGGGCCAAATCAAGAACCCGGTTGCCGCAAGGCAACCGGGTCAGGGACTGTACAGAAGTCATTTCAAACCTTAAACGTCAGCAGCCGGACCGCCAATCGGTGTTTCCGGACGCTCGTCATGAACCACCGGAGGTGGTGGTGTACCAGTGCCCCCCGACCAGTCACGTGGCTCGCGTGGTGTACGACCCGCCATGATGTCGTCGATCTGTTCAGCATCGATCGTTTCATACTTCATCAACGCATCAGCCATGGCATCAAGCTTGTCACGGTTGTCCGTCAGAATCTGTTTGGCCGTGCCGTAGCACTGATCAATGATGCTGCGCACTTCGGAGTCGATCAGCTTGGCTGTCTCACCGGAGAAGCTGGCAGCTTGACCGCCACCGCCGCGACCGAGGAACACTTCACCCTCTTCTTCGGCGTACATCAACGGACCGAGTTTTTCCGACAGGCCCCACTTGGTGACCATGTTCCGCGCAATCTGACTAGCACGCATAATATCGTTGGAAGCGCCGGTGGTCACACCGTCGAAACCGAGGGTCATTTCCTCAGCGATACGGCCACCGTACAGCGAGCAGATCTGGCTGATCAGCGCACGCTTGGACAGACTGTAACGATCTTCTTCCGGTAGGAACATGGTCACACCCAGCGCACGACCACGTGGAATGATCGACACCTTGTAGACCGGATCATGCTCAGGCACGACCCGACCGACAATGGCGTGGCCAGCTTCGTGATAAGCGGTGTTCTGCTTCTCTTTCTCGGACATGACCATGGATTTGCGCTCGGCGCCCATCATGATCTTGTCTTTGGCCAGTTCGAACTCTTTCATTTCGACGATGCGCTTGCCGCTACGTGCAGCGAACAAAGACGCTTCGTTGACCAGGTTAGCCAGGTCAGCACCGGAGAAGCCCGGAGTACCACGCGCGATAACGGCCGGAGCGACGTCGTCACCCATTGGCACTTTGCGCATGTGTACTTTGAGGATTTGCTCACGACCACGGATATCTGGCAGACCAACGACAACCTGACGGTCGAAACGGCCCGGACGCAGCAGCGCTGGGTCGAGGACGTCTGGGCGGTTGGTCGCAGCGATAACAATGATGCCATCGTTCATTTCGAAGCCGTCCATCTCAACCAGCAACTGGTTGAGGGTCTGCTCACGCTCATCGTGACCACCACCCATGCCGGCGCCACGATGGCGACCGACGGCGTCGATTTCGTCGATAAAGATGATGCAAGGAGCATGCTTCTTGGCCTGCTCGAACATGTCGCGAACACGGCTGGCACCGACACCGACGAACATCTCGACGAAGTCAGAACCGGAAATGGTGAAGAACGGAACCTTGGCTTCACCAGCAATCGCCTTGGCCAGCAAGGTTTTACCGGTACCCGGAGGACCGACCATCAGCACACCGCGAGGAATACGACCGCCCAAGCGCTGGAATTTGCCCGGGTCACGGAGGAATTCAACCAGCTCGCCGACTTCTTCCTTGGCTTCGTCGCAACCGGCAACGTCAGCCAATGTGGTTTTCACCTGATCTTCGGAGAGCAGGCGCGCCTTGCTCTTGCCGAAGCTCATCGGTCCGCCCTTGCCACCGGCACCGCCCTGCATCTGGCGCATGAAGAACATGAACACCGCGATGATCACCAGGATCGGGAAGCTGGCCACCAGCAACTGAGTCCAGATACTTTGCTGCTCAGGCTGCTTGCCTTCAACCACAACGTGGTTGTCGACCAGGTCGCCGATCAGGCCATTGTCCTGGATTGCCGGACGAATGGTCTTGAAGCTATCGCCATCATTGCGCTTGCCGGTAATCACATAACCATCAACGGCTACGCGCTCGACCTTGCCATCCTTGACCTGCTGGATGAAGTCGGAATAGTTGAGGGTCTGCGGCTCGTTAGGGCTGGAGAAGTTGTTCATCACCGTCACCAGGACAGCCGCGATGATCAACCACAGGATCAGATTCTTTGCCATATCGTTCAATTAACTACCCTCTGAAGCAAGCTCCGCTACTGGCGCGCGCTTCGCATGATATTCACCGGCCTAACTTACTACATTACCTACGACTCTGGCAGGCGCCGTCTGTAACCCTTTGTGAAACACTTTCTACACAATATTCGTTAATGCTCGCCGGGCGAAATACTAAAAACCTATCACCCTGCACAAAAACCTCGTTTTACTCGCTACGCCCGCGATAACCCCAAGCCAGCATGTATTGCTCGCGGGAGCTGCCACGAGAGGAGTCCGGCTTGATCATCTGGATCTTGTCGAACTTTTTGCGGGCGTCCTTCAGGTAAACATCAAACCCTTCGCCCTGAAAAATCTTGATCACAAAATTTCCACCCGGCTTGAGTATCCGTTCGGCCAGATCAAGCGCCAGCTCGCAAAGAAACATGGCTTTGGGCATATCCACTTCAGGCGTACCACTCATATTGGGGGCCATATCGGAAATCACAAGGTCCACCTGCGAATTACCCACGGCTTCTAGAATCCGCCCGAGCACTTCGTCCTCGGTGAAATCGCCCTGAATGAAAGTCACGTCCGGAATGCTGTCCATTTCCAGGATGTCCGAGGCGATCAGACGTCCCTGACCACCGATCAGCCGGCTAGTCACCTGCGACCAGCCACCGGGCGCCGCACCCAGGTCGACAACGCTCATACCGGGACGGATCAGCTTGTATTTCTCCTGGATCTCCAGAAGTTTGTAACTCGCACGCGAGCGGTAGCCATCCTTCTGTGCTTGCTTCACATAGGGATCGTTGACATGTCGTTTCAGCCAACCAAGGCTTGTCTTGGAACGCGCCATTGGGCACCTCGATGATTAGGGTCGTGATTAATTGGGCGGATCCACGAGCCCTCGGGTAAAATGGCCGCCATTTTACAGAATCCAGACGAAAGGGTCAGATTATGCCGCTCACTCCAGAGCAGAAGAAACAGTACAAATCCATTGGCCACCACCTGAAACCGGTTTTGACGGTGGCTGACAACGGTTTGACTGAAGGTGTTTTAGCCGAACTTGAACGCGCTTTGGCGGACCACGAGCTGATCAAGATCAAGCTCAACATCCTCGATCGCGAGTCGCGCCTGGCGCATATCGCAGAACTGTGCAAGGTCGGCAAAGCGGACCTGGTACAGGTCATCGGCAAGATGGCACTGGTTTACCGCAAGAACTTCAGCGTCAACAAGCAGCTGTCGAACGTTCATCGCTTCAAGTGATGACAAGGGTCAAGGGTGTGCTTCGCGCACCCTGCCACTCCATCCCGGCACCGGCTGCATCACCAGCACCAGCCCGGAAAAGCCCAGAACCAGATAACTGAAGACCTGCCAGCGCTGCGCATCCGGCCAGCCGACACGCACTGCGACAAACATCGCACACGCATACAACGCCATCAGCAACACCTGCCCGCGAAAATCCCGCCATAGACTGGCAAGACCCTCAGCTTGAACCAGCACCAGCGCCTGAAAGATCACGCATGCGGCGGCGAATCCCACCACCAGCACTTCGAATGCACTGGCCACCTCATCGATCAGCAGCGGTGCCAAGCCAATCTTGCCCAACGCCGGCTGCAAACCGAGATGAATCAGCCATAGACCGCCAACCCAAAGCATCTGGGTCAGCTGCCAAAGCATGGCGCCCGCATGCAGCGGGCGCCCTTTTTCAGATGTGACGGACTTCGACAATCTCGTACTCGATCACGCCGCTTGGCGTTTTCACGGCGACCACATCGCCCTCTTCCTTGCCAATCAAGGCACGGGCCAAAGGCGAGCCGACCGAAATCTTGCCAAGTTTGAAGTCAGCCTCATCCTCACCCACGATGTGGTAAGTGACGCTTTCGTCAGTCTCGACGTTGGCGATTTCGACGGTGGTACCGAAAATCACTTTGCCAGTATGCGGAATGGTCGTGACATCGATGATGACCTGATTCTGAATCCGGCCTTCGATATCACGAATCCGCGCCTCGACCATGCCTTGCTGTTCGCGGGCAGCATGGTATTCAGCGTTTTCCTTCAAGTCACCCAACTCGCGAGCCGTACCAATGTCCTGGCTGAGCTTCGGACGGACGACCTTGGTCAGGTGAGCGTGTTCTTCTTCCAGGGCTTTGGCGCCCTGGACGGTCATTGGGTATTTGATCATGCCTTCAATCCTGCGTGTAGATCCTGCAAGCGGCGCACGGTTTTTTCAGGACCGAACTTCAGCGCTTCACAGATAGCTTCGCCAGCAGCAATAGTGGTTGTGCAGTAAATCTTGTGCTGCAAGGCATTACGACGAATGGAGTACGAATCAGCGATCGACTGACGACCTTCAGTGGTGTTGATGATCAGGGTGACTTCGTCATTCTTGATCATGTCGACCACGTGCGGACGACCCTCGGTCACTTTGTTCACACGGCGCACTTTCAGACCTGCGGCCTCGATCAGCTTGGCAGTGCCGGCAGTGGCTACCACTTCGAAGCCCAAGTTGATCAGATCGCGGGCCACGCCTGCAACCAGTGGCTTGTCGTCGTCACGCACGCTGATGAACGCAGTGCCGCCGGTCGGCAGCACTTCGCTGGCGCCCATCTGGGCTTTGGCGAATGCTTCACCGAAGGTGTCGCCGACGCCCATCACTTCACCGGTCGACTTCATCTCTGGGCCGAGAATCGGGTCAACGCCAGGGAATTTGGCGAACGGGAACACCGCCTCTTTCACGCTGTAGAAGTTCGGGATGATTTCTTTGGTGAAGCCGATTTCTTTCAGGGTCTTACCGGCCATCACGCGGGCAGCGATCATCGCCAGGGAGACACCGATGCACTTCGACACGAACGGTACGGTACGGGAAGCGCGCGGGTTGACTTCGATGACGTAGATGTCTTCGCCTTGCAGCGCCAACTGCACGTTCATCAGGCCGACAACGCCCAGTTCCAGAGCCATTTTCTTGACCTGTTCGCGCATCTCGTCCTGGATGTGCGCCGGCAGCGAGTACGGCGGCAGCGAGCACGCGGAGTCACCGGAGTGAACGCCAGCCTGTTCGATGTGCTGCATGATCGCGCCGATCACCACATCTTTGCCGTCACAGACCGCATCCACGTCCATTTCGATGGCGCAGTTGAGGAAGTGGTCGAGCAGCACAGGGCTGTCGTTGGACACTTGCACCGCGTCACGCAGGTAACGCTTGAGCTCGTCTTCCTTGTAAACGATTTCCATCGCACGGCCGCCCAGTACATAAGACGGGCGCACCACCAGCGGATAACCGATCTTCGCGGCAGCACGAACAGCTTCGTCTTCGCTGCGCACGGTGGCGTTTGGCGGCTGACGCAGGTTCAGGCGCTCAACCATTTGCTGGAAACGCTCACGGTCTTCAGCGCGGTCGATGGCGTCCGGGCTGGTGCCGATGATCGGCACGCCAGCGGCTTCCAGGGCACGAGCCAGTTTCAGCGGAGTCTGACCGCCGTACTGGACGATCACGCCTTTCGGCTTCTCGACGCGGCAGATTTCCAGCACGTCTTCCAGAGTTACCGGTTCGAAGTACAGACGGTCGGAAGTGTCGTAGTCGGTGGAAACGGTTTCCGGGTTGCAGTTGACCATGATGGTTTCGTAGCCGTCTTCGCGCAGGGCGAGAGCAGCGTGAACGCAGCAGTAGTCGAACTCGATGCCCTGGCCGATACGGTTCGGACCACCGCCCAGAATCATGATCTTGTCGCGACCCGACGGCGCAGCTTCGCACTCTTCCTCGTAGGTGGAGTAGAGGTAAGCGGTGTCAGTGGCGAACTCGGCGGCGCAGGTGTCAACGCGCTTGTAGACCGGGAACACTTCCAGCTTCTGGCGATGAGTACGCAGGTTCTTCTCGGTCACGCCCAACAGTTTGGCCAGACGCTGATCGGAGAAGCCTTTACGCTTGAGCTTGAACATCAGGTCGCGGTCGATAGCGGACAGACCGAGGGTCTTGACCTTCTCTTCTTCCTTGATCAGATCTTCGATCTGCACCAGGAACCACGGGTCGATCATGTTCATGCCGAAGATGTCTTCGACCGACAGGCCAGCGCGGAAAGCGTCTGCCACGTACCAGATACGCTCGGCGCCCGGCACGGTCAGTTCGCGCTTGAGCACGCTCATGCTTTCCGGGTTGCTCAGGTCGAGCTTCTCGTCCAGACCGCAAACGCCGACTTCCAGACCGCGCAGGGCTTTCTGCAGGGATTCCTGGAAGGTACGGCCGATGGCCATGACTTCACCAACCGACTTCATTTGCGTGGTCAGGCGTGCGTCAGCCTTGGCGAATTTCTCGAAGGCGAAACGTGGCAGCTTGGTGACGACGTAGTCGATCGACGGTTCGAAGGACGCCGGGGTCTTGCCGCCGGTGATGTCGTTCGACAGTTCGTCGAGGGTGTAACCCACAGCCAGTTTGGCCGCGACTTTGGCGATCGGGAAACCGGTGGCTTTCGAAGCCAGTGCCGAGGAACGCGATACGCGCGGGTTCATTTCGATCACGACCATACGGCCAGTGTTCGGGCAGATACCGAATTGCACGTTGGAGCCGCCAGTCTCGACGCCGATCTCGCGCAGTACCGCCAGGGAGGCGTTACGCAGGATCTGGTATTCCTTGTCGGTCAGGGTTTGTGCTGGAGCAACGGTGATCGAGTCACCGGTGTGCACGCCCATCGGGTCGAAGTTTTCGATCGAGCAGACGATGATGCAGTTGTCCTTTTTGTCGCGGACAACTTCCATTTCATATTCTTTCCAGCCGATCAGCGATTCGTCGATCAGCAGCTCTTTGGTCGGCGACAGGTCCAGACCACGGGCGCAGATTTCTTCGAACTCTTCACGGTTGTACGCGATTCCGCCACCGGTGCCGCCCATGGTGAAGGACGGACGGATGATGCACGGGAAACCCAGGGTTTCGAGAACCGCGTTGGCTTCTTCCATGCTGTGGGCGATACCGGAACGCGGGCACGCCAGGCCGATGGACTTCATCGCCTTGTCGAAACGCGAACGGTCTTCAGCCTTGTCGATGGTGTCAGCGTTGGCGCCGATCATTTCCACACCGAACTTCTCCAGAACGCCTTCGCGCTCCAGATCCAGGGCGCAGTTCAGAGCAGTCTGGCCGCCCATGGTTGGCAGCACGGCGTCCGGGCGTTCTTTTTCGATGATCTTGGCAACGGTCTGCCACTTGATCGGCTCGATGTAGGTCGCGTCGGCCATGTCCGGGTCGGTCATGATGGTGGCCGGGTTGGAGTTCACCAGGATGACGCGGTAACCCTCTTCGCGCAGGGCTTTACAGGCCTGGGCGCCGGAGTAGTCGAATTCGCAGGCCTGGCCGATAACGATCGGGCCAGCGCCGAGAATCAGGATGCTTTTAATGTCTGTACGTTTTGGCATGGGTTTGTCACTCAAATCCGCAGGTCAGTCGGCAAGCCGTCTTGATCGATTTCTGAAGTCCCGAGGGGGCCGCCGGTGTCGGGGCCGCCCTCGAGGGCTTCTCTCTACAGTCTCAAGGCGAACGCTTAGCGTCGCTTGGCCATCTCGTTGATGAAGCGGTCGAACAGTGGCGCGACATCGTTCGGGCCCGGGCTCGCTTCAGGGTGGCCCTGGAAGCTGAACGCGCTCTTGTCGGTGCGCTCGATGCCTTGCAGGGTGCCGTCGAACAGCGATTTGTGGATCGCACGCACGTTGGCTGGCAGGGTTTCTTCGTCTACCGCAAAACCGTGGTTCTGGCTGGTGATCATCACGACGCCAGTGTCCAGATCCTGCACCGGGTGGTTGGCACCGTGGTGGCCGTGGCCCATTTTCAGGGTCTTGGCGCCGGAGGCCAGAGCCAGCAGTTGGTGACCGAGGCAGATGCCGAATACCGGAATTTCGGTTTCCAGCACTTCCTTGATCGCCTTGATCGCGTAGTCGCATGGCTCTGGATCACCAGGGCCGTTGGACAGGAACACGCCGTCCGGCTTCAGTGCCAGCACATCAGCGGCAGGCGTCTGCGCAGGTACGACGGTGACGCGGCAGCCGCGCTCAACCAGCATGCGCAGGATGTTGACCTTGACGCCGTAGTCGTAGGCAACCACGTGGTAAGGCAGCTCGGAAGCGTCGATGGTCGCGTGGCTGTCGGTTTTCAGATCCCAGACAGTCGAGCGCCACTCGTATTGAGTCTTGGTGCTGACGACTTTCGCCAGATCCATGCCTTTCAGGCCCGGGAAGCCTTGCGCAGCGGCGATGGCCGCTTCTTCGGAGATGTTGTCGCCGGCCATGATGCAGCCGTTCTGTGCGCCTTTTTCACGCAAGATGCGGGTCAGGCGACGGGTGTCGATACCGGCGATTGCCACAACGTTGTTGGCTTTCAGGTAGTCGGACAGGGACATCGTGTTACGCCAGTTGCTCGCTACCAGCGGCAGGTCACGAATGACCAGGCCAGCGGACCAGACGCGGTCGGACTCGGCATCTTCCGGCGTGGTGCCGGTGTTGCCGATGTGCGGGTAAGTCAGGGTAACGATCTGTTGGGCGTAGGAAGGATCGGTAAGGATTTCCTGATAGCCGGTCATTGCGGTGTTGAACACCACCTCACCAACGGTTTGACCGTCGGCACCAATGGCTTCGCCGCGAAAAATGCTGCCATCAGCAAGGGCAAGTATGGCTGGCTTAGTCAAGAAGACCTCCCGTAAATAACGCATGAAAGGGCGATCGCAGGTTGTAAAAAAGCGGAGTGACGTATGGACACGTCACCCCGCTTCTTCACTGAATTATTCTGCGCGCTTTTAGTGGACACACTAAAGCTGTAGCTTACAGAAAAAGGCTTTTTTGGTCCACCGCTAAAGAGCCTAAAAGGCCGGAGAATGCGACAGGTCGTCGCCGAGCGGAGAAAAACCAGCGCAAACAGGGCGTTTGCGCCGGGTTCAGCAGTGTATCAACGCAGGTCAAGCACGTCTTGCATGTCATACAGACCCGGCTCGCGACCGTCCAGCCACAGCGCGGCACGCACCGCGCCCTTGGCGAACGTCATACGGCTAGACGCCTTGTGCGTGATCTCCAGGCGCTCACCTTCGCAGGCGAACAACACGGTGTGATCACCCACCACATCACCACCACGCACGGTGGCGAAGCCGATGGTTTCACGCTCACGAGCGCCGGTATGACCCTCACGACCGTACACCGCGACTTTCTGTAAATCACGATCAAGCGCACTGGCAATCACTTCACCCATGCGCAACGCCGTACCCGACGGCGCATCGATCTTGTGCCGGTGATGGGCTTCGATGATTTCGATATCCGCCTCATCACCCAGCACGCGCGCCGCCATGTCGAGCAGTTTCAGCGACAGATTGACACCGACACTGAAGTTGGCCGCGAACACGATCGGAATATCTTTGCCCGCGTCGGCCAGCAACTGCTTCTGCGCCGCGTCCAGCCCGGTGGTGCCAATGACCATGGCCTTGCCGGCCTTGCGGCAGAACGCGAGGTTTTTCAGCATCACTTCCGGCAGCGTGAAGTCGATCAACACATCGAACTCTTCAGCCACAGCTTCGATATGCCCGGACAGCGGCACACCGATACGCCCCAGCGAGGCCAGCTCCCCCGCATCGACGCCGATCAGCGTGCTGCCAGGACGAACCACGGCGGCGGTCAAACCGGTCAGCGGCGCGCGCTGCTGCACGGCCTCGACCAGAATCTTACCCATGCGCCCAGCAGCGCCCATCACAGCTATACGTCGCATGCCGACTCCTTACAGATCGCCGAAGAAGCGCTTCACACCGTCGAACCAACCGGTGGTTTTCGGCGAGTGGCTATTGTCGTCGGCCAGCGAGCTGCGGAATTCTTCCAGCAGTTCGCGCTGACGACGATTCAGATTGACCGGAGTTTCCACCGCAACGCGGCACATCAAATCGCCCGCACCGCCGCCACGTACCGGCGCCACGCCTTTACCGCGTACGCGGAACTGCTTGCCGGTCTGGGTGCCTTCAGGGATTTTCAGTTTGACGCGACCGTCGAGGGTCGGAATTTCCAGCTCGCCGCCCAGCGCCGCATCAACGAAGCTGATCGGCACTTCGCAGAACAGATGCTTGCCATCGCGCTGGAAGATGTCGTGCTCGCGGACATTGATAACCACATACAGGTCGCCCGTCGGGCCGCCCTGCGTACCCGCTTCGCCTTCGCCGGACAGGCGAATGCGGTCACCGGTATCGACGCCAGCCGGCACTTTGACCGACAGGGTTTTGTACTCTTCAACACGGCCGTCACCGTGGCAGGAGTCGCACGGATCAGAAATGATCTTGCCCTGGCCATGGCAACGCGGGCAGGTTTGCTGCACCGAGAAGAAGCCCTGCTGCATGCGCACCTGACCGATGCCGCCGCAGGTCGGGCAGGTCGATGGCGACGAGCCTTTCTTAGCGCCGGAACCATCGCACGGCTTGCAGTTGACCAGTGTCGGAACGCGGATATTCACCGACGTGCCGCGCACCGCTTCTTCCAGATTCAGCTCCAGGGTGTAGCGCAAGTCGCTGCCACGCTGAGCGCCGCCACGGGAACCACCGCGACCGCCACCGAAGAAATCACTGAAAACATCACCAAAGATGTCCGAGAAGTTCTGACCGCCGAAACCGGCGCCACCGCCACCCATGCTCGGGTCGACGCCGGCATGGCCGTACTGATCGTACGCCGCACGCTTGCTCGAGTCGGACAGCACTTCATAGGCCTCGTTGGCCTCTTTGAACATTTCTTCCGACGCTTTGTCATCGGGATTACGGTCCGGGTGGTGCTTCATCGCCAGACGACGGTAAGCCTTCTTCAGGTCCGCATCGCTTGAGCCGCGCTCAACACCCAACACTTCGTAATAGTCACGCTTTGCCATAAGTCTTCTGCACTCTTGAGGACGTTCGGCAAACCCCTCCTGAGGATGGCCAAACTCGTTGAGCCCCAATACAGGCCCGGACCCAACTCACGTCAATTCAACGATCCTGGTCTTTGTTTCTTGCGGTACTTGCGGCGCGAAAAGCAGGAGCATTCCCGGCCATACCGCCAACATCCGAACCTTGTCGCATGCTGTAAAAATTCGCGTATTCCAGATACGCCAACGCGGGAGCTAGCTCCCGCGCGGCGACATCCTACCAGTCACTGCCTAAAGGCAGTCAACCGGCCGACCAACAACTTACTTGTGGTCTTTGACTTCTTCGAACTCTGCATCGACAACGTCGTCAGCCTTCTCAGCCGATTCGCCTTGCGGGGCTGCGCCATCAGCTGGCTGCGCCTGTTCGGCGTACATCTTCTGAGCAACCGGAGCGGAGACTTTCGACAGCTCTTCAACCTTGGCTTCGATAGCGGCCTTGTCGTCGCCTTTGACAGCGGCTTCCAGAGCAACCACAGCAGCCTCGATCGCAGTCTTCTCTTCGGCGGTGACTTTGTCGCCCGCGTCAGCAATCATTTTGCGCGTCGAGTGAACCAGTGCGTCACCCTGGTTACGGGCAGCGGCCAGCTCTTCGAACTTGCGGTCTTCCTCAGCGTTGGCTTCGGCGTCACGCACCATGCGCTCGATTTCTTCGTCGGACAGACCGGAGTTGGCCTTGATCACGATCGACTGGGTCTTGCCGGTAGCCTTGTCTTTCGCACCAACGTGCAGGATGCCGTTAGCGTCGATGTCGAAGGTCACTTCGATCTGCGGCACGCCACGTGGAGCAGGTGGAATGTCGGCCAGGTCGAACTTGCCCAGGGACTTGTTCTGAGTGGCTTGCTTACGCTCGCCCTGCAGCACGTGAATGGTCACAGCGCCCTGGTTGTCGTCGGCAGTCGAGAACACTTGCGATTTCTTGGTAGGAATCGTGGTGTTTTTCTCGATCAGCGCGGTCATCACGCCACCCATGGTTTCGATACCCAGGGTCAGCGGGCTAACGTCGAGCAGCAGAACGTCTTTCACGTCACCAGCCAGAACGGCGCCCTGAATCGCAGCACCCATGGCAACCGCTTCGTCCGGGTTAACGTCTTTACGAGCTTCTTTACCGAAGAAATCGGTAACCAGCTTCTGTACCAGCGGCATACGGGTCTGACCACCGACCAGAATCACGTCGTTGATCGCGCCAACGTCCAGACCGGCGTCTTTCATGGCGATACGGCAAGGTTCGATGGTGCGCTGAACCAGGTCTTCAACCAGTGCTTCGAGCTTGGCACGCGAGATCTTCACGTTCAGGTGCTTAGGACCGGTCGCGTCTGCAGTGATGTACGGCAGGTTGACGTCGGTCGACTGAGCGGACGACAGCTCGATCTTGGCTTTCTCAGCGGCTTCTTTCAGGCGCTGCATGGCCAGCGGGTCACCTTTGAGGTTCATGCCGCTTTCTTTCTTGAATTCGTCAACGAGGTAGTCGATCAGACGAATGTCGAAGTCTTCACCGCCGAGGAACGTGTCACCGTTGGTGGCCAGAACTTCGAACTGGTGCTCGCCATCAACTTCAGCGATCTCGATCACGGAAACGTCGAAAGTACCGCCACCCAGGTCATAAACGATCACGGTGTGATCGCCCTTAGCCTTGTCCATACCGTAAGCCAAAGCAGCTGCGGTCGGTTCGTTGATGATGCGCTTTACGTCCAGACCCGCGATGCGGCCGGCGTCTTTGGTCGCCTGACGCTGACTGTCGTTGAAGTAGGCCGGAACGGTGATCACCGCTTCGGTCACGGTCTCGCCGAGATAGTCTTCGGCGGTCTTCTTCATCTTTTTCAGGATTTCAGCCGAGATTTGTGGCGGCGCCATTTTCTGGCCGTTCACTTCAACCCAGGCGTCGTTGTTGTCAGCCTTGACGATCTTGTAAGGGACCATCTGGATGTCTTTCTGCACAACTTCTTCGTCGAAACGACGACCGATCAGACGCTTTACTGCGTACAGGGTGTTGTGCGGGTTGGTCACAGCCTGACGCTTGGCCGACTGACCTACCAGGATTTCGCCATCGTTGGCGTAAGCGATGATCGACGGCGTGGTACGCGCGCCTTCAGCGTTTTCAATAACTTTTGCTTTGCCGTTTTCCAGCACGGAGACGCAGGAGTTGGTGGTCCCCAGGTCGATACCGATAATTTTGCCCATGTTAACTCTCCCGAAACTTTGGATTTTTTTGCCGCAGCAGTGGTGGCTGACTGCGGTAATACTTAAACGCTTGACTTCTAAATGGGGGCCTTGCGGCTAATTTCAAGCCTTCTCGTCAATCGAAGGCGAAATTGGCGCAGGCGCCTTGCTGACCACAACCATGGCCGGACGCAGCAGGCGACCGTTGAGCTGGTAGCCCTTCTGGAACACCTTCAGAACGCTGTTCGGTTCTACGTCGGCGCTTTCTTGCATGGCCATCGCTTGATGCTGAACGGCGTTGAACGGTTCGCCGTGCGGATCGATCGCTTCCAGCTGATAACGCTTGAGGGTGTCGTGGAACATTTTCAGCGTCAGCTCGATGCCTTCGCGCATCGGACGAATGCTTTCGTCGTCCGGGTTCGACAGCTCGAGGCCGCGCTCCAGGCTGTCGACGATCGGCAACAGGTCGCCGGCAAATTTTTCCAGGGCAAACTTGTGCGCCTTCTCGACGTCCTGCTCGGCACGGCGACGGACGTTCTGCAGATCAGCAGCAACACGCAGAGATTGATCCTGCGCGGCGGCCAATTGCTCTTCGAGCACTTGTACACGGGTCGCCAGGTCATCACCCGAACCTTCGGGCGCCTGATTGGCTTCTGGGTTTTGCGTATCTACTGTCTGTTCGTCAGCCATAGAGTTCTCCTTTCAATTTCGTCCGCGAGCCTGACTCGCGCTTCTGCCCCGATATATGGGGCCGCAAAATCAGGCTTCAAGGGCCTTCAAACATTAACCCTACAAAAAAGTGCCGAATCCTCATTCCTCGATGCACTAAGCAGATTTGTGGTTCAAGCAAATCGAGCTAAGGGAGGGCATTGTCAGCGCGAAACAAAACACTGTATAAATAACCAGACCTTTAGCTTGGGAGCGGCCTTTATGCTGGTGCACCTGTCCGTACATAACTACGCCATCGTTGAACATCTCGATCTCGAACTTGATCGCGGGATGAGCGTGATCACGGGTGAAACCGGCGCCGGCAAGTCGATCATGCTCGACGCACTGGGCCTGACCCTCGGCGATCGCGCCGACAGCGGTGTGGTTCGTCCCGGCGCCGACAAGGCCGATATCCTTGCGACCTTCGATCTGGCTGACATTCCTGAAGCCAGCACGTGGCTGGCCGAGCGTGACCTGGAGACCGACGGCCCGTGCATTCTGCGCCGGGTGATCACCTCCGAAGGTCGTTCACGCGGCTACATCAACGGCACTCCCTGCCCGCTCGGCGACCTCAAGTCATTGGGCGAGTTGTTGATCGATATCCACAGCCAGCATGAACACCAGTCCCTGCTGAAAACCGATACTCACCGCCGCTTGCTGGACGAGTACGCCGGCGCTACCGACCTGGCCCGCCAGGTTCAGCTCGCCGCCCAGCGCTGGCGCCAGACTCGCCAGGAGCTGGAGCGCCTCTCCAATTCTGGCGACGAACAACGCGCACGCCATCAATTGCTGAGCTATCAGCTTGAAGAGCTGGAAAACCTCGGCCTCGGTGATAACGAGCTGGAGCAACTGGAGCAGGAACACAAAAACCTGACCAACGCCGAAACCTTGCTGGGCATTTGTCGGCAAGTGGTCGAACAATGCAGCGAAAGCGATTCCGGCAATGTATTGAATGCACTGACCGCCAGCCTTAATCGCCTTTCGAGCGTGAACAATTCCGTTGGCGCATTGGGCGAAGCAAGCAGTTTGCTCACCAGCGCACAGATTCAGGTCGAAGAAGCCGTTGGCGAACTCAATCGCTTCCTCGATAACTTCGATGCCGATCCGGCGCGCCTGCAATATCTGGAAGAACGTCTCGACGCTATTTATACCCTGGCGCGCAAACACCGGATTCAACCCACCGAAGTCGGCGAAATGCAGCAGAAACTGCTGGATGAGATCGAAACCCTCAACGCCAATGACGAATCCATTGAGCGCCTGGGTGAAGAACTGGCCTCCTACGCCCGCCACTATCAGGAGAAAGCCCGAGAACTGAGCGATTTGCGTCATCAGGCTGCCGGCAGTCTCGCCAGTGCTGTTGAGCAGGAAATTCAGCGACTGGGCATGCCGGGGGGACGATTCACCATCGAATTGAAGGCCAACAGCAGCGACGAGTTATTGCCCAACGGGCTGGAGCAGGTCGAATTGCTGGTCAGCGCCAACCCGGGCCAGCCGCTGAAGGCGCTGGCGAAAGTCGCTTCCGGCGGTGAGCTGTCACGGATCAGCCTGGCGATTCAGGTCATCACCGCACAGACATCCCGTGTTCCGACGCTGGTATTCGACGAAGTGGACGTCGGCATCGGTGGCCCGACCGCAGAAATTGTCGGCCAACTGTTGCGCCGTCTCGGCGATCGCGGCCAGGTACTGACTGTCACGCACTTGCCGCAAGTGGCCGCGCAAGGCCATCAGCATCTGTTCGTGCACAAGGTGCGCGGTGAAGAGGCGACGCACACTGCCGTTTCCAAACTAAGCAAGAATGACCGTATAGAAGAAGTGGCACGGATGCTCGGCGGCATCGATCTGACCAAGGAATCCCTGGCCCACGCGAAAAAAATGGTGGTCACTGCCAAGGTTTAGCAATGACAGAAAGCACGAAGGCGACCCTTGGGTCGCCTTCGTTCGTTTCGCGAATGTGAAATTCGCGCGACATGCTTACTTTTTCTTGCGCACGTACAGCACCAGATTGTGATCTACCAGATCAACACCGTGCTCCTCGGCAATTGCCTTCTGGAGCTTTTCGATTTCCGGGCTGACGAATTCGACGACTTCACCGGTTTCCACGTTGACCATATGGTCGTGGTGGCCACCGTCGGCCAATTCGAATACCGCATGGCCGCCGTCGAAGTTGTGACGGACCACGAGGCCAGCCGCTTCGAACTGGGTCAGAACACGGTAAACCGTGGCCAGACCGACGTCCTCGCCAGCTTCCATCAACGCCTTGTAGACGTCCTCGGCACTCATGTGACGCTGCTCGGTGGAGTCGAGCATTTGCAGGATCTTGACCCGTGGCAGGGTCACTTTGAGGCCGGCTTTGCGTAGTTCGCTATTTTCAACCATGGTCAGCTTTCTCGCGATGCTGCTTCGCAGCTTCTCTTAATGCGGGTATGATCGGCGTTTACGTTGTCCCAGCCAAGATAGTGGAAGTCGCCCACCGATGCAAAACACCAAGCTCTTGCTAACCAGTTTCACCTTTGTGGGACTGCTCGCACTCGCCGGTTGTTCATTCCCCGGGGTTTACAAAATCGACATCCAGCAGGGCAATGTCGTCACGCAGGACATGATAGACCAGTTACGCCCGGGAATGACCCGGCCGCAAGTACGGTTTATCATGGGTAACCCTCTGCTTGTCGACACGTTCCATGCCGATCGCTGGGATTATCTGTACAGCCTGCAACCGGGTGGCGGTGAACGCCAACAGGAACGCATCAGCGTTATTTTCAACTCAAACGACCAGCTTGTCAGCCTGTCCGGTGACTTTATGCCGGGCGTAAGCCGTGACGAAGCCATTCTCGGCAAGGACAGTGGCACGACCGTGTCTGCTCCTGCTGAAAACGCCGAGAAGCCAGAACCGGAAAAACCGGTCAAGCCAGGTTCCTTGCTGGATCAGATCCAGAAGGACGTCGATGGTGTGGAAACCGTTCCGGTTCCGACACCTGAGCCGCTGGACACCTCGCCGCAATAATTGGCGAGGCAATAAAAAACCCGGAAATTCCGGGTTTTTTATTGCCTGCAATTTGGCTTTTTACGCGTTTCGAGCCTTGGCTTCGGCAGCCTTGGCTGCTCGCAAGCGTCGAACCTCTTTCGGATCGGCAAGCAATGGGCGATAAATCTCGATGCGCTCCCCTGCCTGAATAACCCGCGAGTCCGGGTCAGCAACCACTTTGCCAAAGATGCCCAGCGGGCACTCCGCCAGATTCAACTCGGGAAACTCGCTAGCGATACCCGATGCAAGCACCGCAGCCCGCACCGTCGCGCCTTCATTGACGCTGAATGAGCGCAATACCTGACGATCCACGGCCGCGTATACCACCTCTATCTCGATCACCGGCTCAACCATGCATCTGCTTGGCGCGCTGGCAGAACGCGTCCACTAGCGTATTCGCAGCCTGATTGAACAGCGGCCCCAACGTCGCGCGCACTAGCGGCCCGGCGTAATCGAACGACAGATCCAGACTGATCTTGCAGGCCTTCTCGTTCAAAGCCTTGAACACCCAGACGCCGTGCAACTGATTGAACGGGCCTTCTTCCAGGTTCATTTCAATCGACTGCCCCGGCACCAGCGTATTACGCGTCACGAAATGCTGACTGAGCCCGCCCTTGGCTACGCCAACACTGGCGCGCATATGCTCCGGCGAGCTTTCCAGCACTTCCGCCGAGGAGCACCACGGCAGAAATTCCGGGTAGCGCGCCACGTCGTTGACCAAGTCATAGAGAAATTGCGCCGGGTACGGCAGCAACGCCGATCGTTGAATATGTGTCGTCATGTGAGCGTTACTTCCAGAGCTGAGCGGCAAACACTACAAGAATGCCGATGGGCGCCACGTAGCGCATCAAGAACAAAGACAGGGCGAACAGTAGCGGATTGCGGATCGACAACTCGTCGCGTACCGCTTCACGCCCCATCACCCATCCGGCAAACAGCACGAAACACAGGCCACCGAGCGGCAGCATGATCCGTGAGGTGAAGAAATCGATCACACCAAAGAAGTCCAGACCGCTCTGCGCACCCCATTGGTAGAGATGGAACATCCCGCCTTCGTTCACGAAAAATTTGGCTTCCTTCCAGATATTGAAGGAGAACACCGTGCCCAGACCGACGAACCAGCAAGTGAAGGCAAGCCAGAAAGTCACCCACGCGCGGCTGACTTTGGTCCGCTCAACCAGATAGGCAACCATCGGCTCCAGAAGGGAGATCGCCGAACTCCAAGCAGCGATCGCCACCAGCACAAAGAACACCACGCCCATCAACTGACCGAACGCCACGTTACCAAAGGCAAATGGCAGACTGACGAACATCAGCCCCGGCCCTTCGCTAGGGTTCAGGCCTCCGGCAAATACAATCGGGAACAAGGCCAGACCGGCGATCAGCGAAACAAAGGTATCGAGCAGTGCCACGCCGACAACGGTGCCCGACAACGATGAACTCTTCGGCATATAAGCACCGTAGATCATGATCGAACCGACACCGACGCTCAGCGAGAAGAACGCGTGCCCCATGGCCGGCAACAAGCCGTCGAGGACTTTTTCCGGGTGGAAGTCGAACATGAAATGCACGCCTTCCATGAAATGCCCGGTGGTCATGCTGTAACCCAGCAACACCAGAATCATCACGAACAGCAGCGGCATCATGATGCGCAGGCTGCGCTCAAGCCCGGCGACCACCCCCTTGGCGATGACGAATGCCGACAGCAGCATGAAAATCGTATGCCAAAGTGTCAGACGCCATGGATTGGAGATGACATTGCCGAAATAAGCGCCGACTTGATCGGCTGTGGCGCCCTGGAAGTCGCCGCGACCCATATCGACAATGTAGTCGAGCGACCAGCCGCCGACCACACTATAGAAAGACAGGATCAACAATGCCGTGATCATCCCGGCAAATGCGCCCCACGACCATTTGCCCGAGTGCCCGGCTTCCAGTGCCAGCACCTTCAAGGCGTTCGCCGGACTCTGGCGGGCGCGCCGGCCGATCAGGGTTTCAGCGAGCATGACCGGGATGCCGATCAGCGCGATGCACGCCAGAAACATCAGCACAAAGGCGCCGCCGCCGTAGACCCCGACCATGTAGGGGAACTTCCAGATACTACCCAGTCCCACGGCCGAACCGGTCGCGGCGAGTATGAATACCCAGCGGCTAGCCCAACTGCCGTGGACAGAAACCTTGTCTGTCGACATCGTTTATCACGCCCAAGCGTTAGAAAAAGAGGCCGCATTGTCCGGGATTCACTCAACCTGCTCAAGCACGCAGCATCACCGTAGCCGACGGCGGTTTATCTCCATATAATGCCGCCCCTATGGCTAAACAGAAGAAACACCCAACAGGGACCATCGCGCAGAACAAAAAGGCGCGACACGATTACTTCATCGAGCACAAGTTCGAGGCTGGTCTGGTCCTGGCCGGCTGGGAAGTAAAAAGTCTGCGGGCAAGCAAGCTACAGCTGGTCGACAGCTACGTTCTGCTCAAGGATGGCGAAGCATGGTTGCTCGGCAGCCACATCACGCCTCTGATGACCGCAAGTACCCACGTCATCGCTGACCCGGTGCGCACACGCAAATTGCTGCTCAACCGCCGCGAGCTGGAAAAGCTCGCCGCCGCTGTGCAGCAAAAGGGTTACGCCTGCGTCTGCCTGTCCTGGTACTGGAGCAAGCACATGGTCAAGTGCGAAATTGCTCTGGGCAAGGGCAAGAAGGAATACGACAAGCGTGATACCGAGCGCGAGCGCGATGCTGGTCGTGAATTGCAGCGCGCGGTGCGCAACAAGGGCAAGGAAGACTAGTCTTCCCCCCGAAAGCAAAGATCGCGGCCTGCGACAGCGCCTACAGGGGAATACATATTCCAATGTAGGCGCTGTCGCAGGCTGCGATCTTTTGCTTTGAAAATCACATCCCCTTGCGCCGCTCCGCCCGGGCCATGCGCTGAACCTCTTGCCGCACCTCTTCCAGCACTTCCTGCACATACAAGATATGTCGGCTGGAGACTTCTCGCGCCTGCTCCGCGCGACCTTCAATAATCGCCAGATACAATTCCCGATGCTGGGTGATCAGCATGTCGCGGGTTTCCGTGCGCTGCTTATACATGCCGCCGATGTTGGTAACGACGTTACGCTTGAGCAGATCAAACAAGCCACGAATGGTGTGCAGCAACACCGCGTTATGACTGGCTTCAGCAATCGCCAGGTGGAATTTCGCATCCGCCGCGCCCTCCTCCGCCCGGCTGACTTCATCGTGACGCGAATAGCAGTCCTGCAGCTCTTCAAACGCGGCGGTCAGCCGCTCACGATCGACATCGGTGGCGCGCAATGCGGCGTAATAGGCGCACGATGCCTCCAAAGTATGCCGAAACTCCAGTAGATCGCGTTGTGCCTCGGGGTTGCTTTCAAGCAGCTGCAACAGCGGATCACTGAACGTCGAACCCAGACTTTCCACCACATAGTTGCCGCCACCCTGACGACTGACCAGCAACCCCTTGGCCGCAAGTTTCTGAATCGCTTCGCGCAGCGACGGCCGTGATACGCCAAATTGTTCGGCGAGCGTGCGCTCCGCCGGCAGCCGTTCGCCGGACTTCAGTGTGCCCTCAAGGATCATCCCCTCAAGTCGCTCGACAATATCGTCAGACAAACGGCGCTGACGTATCTGATCAAACCCCATAACTCATTTCTCCACGATCCCGACCGCTCGCCGGGCTCTCTATTCTGGCCTATCGGCGCCTTGCCGACACCTACCAGACACCACTTGCGCAAACCAGATCAGATGCGATCTGCACCGCTTGTTCGACAAAAGTTTCAGGGCGACAAATTGACACACCGACACCAAGGCTTTTACCCTAGCCAACAGCGATTGTAAATTGGTCTTACCAATTATCCAAGAACGCTGACAGTGCCTGACCAACAACAATTAGGGGCCACCTCATATGCAAACCTGGCAACAGCTCTACAGCCCGCTCGGCAGTCTCGGCGTGTCCGCACTCGCGGCCGTCATTCCCATCGTGTTCTTTTTCCTCGCATTGGCGGTGTTCCGCCTCAAAGGCCATGTGGCCGGGAGCATCACCCTCGGCCTGTCGATTGCCGTGGCGATCTTCGCGTTCCACATGCCGGTCGACATGGCCTTCGCCGCTGCCGGGTATGGCTTCGCCTACGGCCTGTGGCCGATTGCCTGGATCATTGTCGCGGCGGTGTTCCTCTACAAACTGACGGTCAAAAGTGGTCAGTTCGAGGTCATTCGCAGCTCGGTGTTATCGATTACTGACGACCAGCGCCTGCAAGTGCTGCTGATCGGTTTCTGCTTCGGAGCGTTCCTGGAAGGTGCCGCCGGTTTCGGCGCACCCGTGGCGATTACTGCCGCGTTGCTGGTCGGACTGGGCTTCAACCCCCTGTACGCCGCTGGCCTGTGCCTGATCGCCAACACCGCACCGGTAGCGTTCGGTGCACTGGGGATCCCGATCATCGTCGCCGGCCAAGTCACCGGTATCGACGCGTTCAAGATCGGCGCCATGACCGGTCGCCAACTGCCGCTGCTGTCGCTGTTCGTGCCGTTCTGGCTGGTGTTCATGATGGACGGCCTGCGCGGCGTACGTGAAACTTGGCCAGCGGCGTTGGTTGCGGGCCTGAGCTTCGCCATCACCCAATACTTCACCTCGAACTTCATTGGGCCAGAATTGCCGGACATCACCTCGGCGCTGGCCAGCCTGATATCGCTGACCCTGTTCCTGAAAATCTGGCAGCCAAAACGCACCGCAGGCGCGCAAATCGCCGGCGCCACGTCGAGCGCAGCGATCACCGCCAGCGTCGGCGGTTTCGGCCAGAAGCGCACCACCGTGGCGTCGCCTTACAGCCTCGGGGAAATTTTCAAAGCCTGGTCACCGTTCCTGATCCTCACCGTGCTGGTAACGATCTGGACGCTGAAGCCTTTCAAGGCGATGTTCGCCGCTGGCGGTTCGATGTACAGCTGGGTGTTCAACTTCGCGATCCCACACCTTGATCAATTAGTGATCAAAACCGCACCGATCGTAGCCGTCCCGACTGCCATTCCAGCGGTGTTCAAACTCGATCCGATTTCCGCGACCGGCACGGCGATTTTCTTCTCCGCGCTGATCTCGATGCTGGTCTTGAAGATCAATTTCAAAACTGGTCTGACCACTTTGAAAGAGACCTTCTACGAACTGCGCTGGCCAATCCTGTCGATCGGCATGGTGCTGGCGTTCGCCTTCGTCACCAACTACTCCGGCATGTCTTCGACCATGGCGCTGGTGCTGGCCGGTACGGGCGCAGCGTTCCCGTTCTTCTCGCCATTCCTCGGCTGGCTGGGCGTATTCCTCACCGGTTCGGATACTTCATCCAACGCCCTGTTCAGCTCGCTGCAGGCGACCACCGCTCACCAGATCGGCGTCAACGACACCCTGCTGGTGGCAGCGAACACCAGCGGCGGCGTGACCGGCAAGATGATCTCGCCACAATCGATCGCCGTGGCTTGCGCCGCGACCGGACTGGTGGGCAAGGAATCGGATCTGTTCCGCTTCACCCTCAAGCACAGCCTATTCTTTGCAACGATTGTCGGTCTGATCACCTTGGCTCAGGCCTACTGGTTCACCGGCATGCTGGTGCACTAAACCTACAAGAAGCATGGAAAAAACCGACGCCGGTTACGTGATGCCGGCGTCAGCAATTCACAACCCGGTCTGTAAGGCTGCTGAAAGCAACGCTCTTTATATTCAGCAGCCGCACAGACGGATAACCGGGCCCACCCGGAGACACGCCTGATGAGCGAGCTTTTTTACAACGCTGTGCCAAACGCGACCCGCGTGGCACCGCCACTGCCCGAACCTCGGCAATACCCCAGCGAGAAACCGTCGCGGGTCTACCTGTTCGGCACGTGTGTGGTCGACCTGTTCTACCCCGAAGCCGGGATGGACGCGATCCACTTGCTGGAGCGCGAAGGGATCCGGGTCGAGTATCCGCAAGGGCAAAGTTGCTGCGGCCAACCGGCCTACACCTCGGGTTACACCGAGCAGGCGCGGACGGTAGCGCGCTCGCAACTGGCGCTGTTTGCCGGGGATTATCCGGTGGTGGTGCCGTCGGGTTCCTGCGCTGGCATGCTGCGCGAGCATTACGCCGACTTGTTCAAGGACGA
The DNA here is from genome assembly GCF_024748675.1 of Pseudomonas sp. B21-041. Taxonomy (NCBI): domain Bacteria; kingdom Pseudomonadati; phylum Pseudomonadota; class Gammaproteobacteria; order Pseudomonadales; family Pseudomonadaceae; genus Pseudomonas; species Pseudomonas sp. B21-041. The sequence continues at coordinate 904,207 of NZ_CP087175.1, read as the reverse complement.
ACCGGAGACGTTGAAACAGGTTCTGGCCCTCGCGGCCCGCACCTATGAACTGGCCGAATTTCTGCTGTTCGTCTGCAAGGTGCAACTCAAGGACAGCGGTGAACCGGTCAAAGTCGCGCTGCACACTTCGTGTTCGGCACGCCGCGAAATGAACACCCACCTGCACGGCCGCGAGTTGTTGGCGCAGTTGAGCAACGTGGAACGGGTCAACCATGACCACGAAAGCGAATGCTGTGGCTTCGGTGGGACATTCAGCGTCCGTATGCCAGACATTTCCGGCGCGATGGTGGCTGACAAGACCCAAGCGCTGAAGGATTCAGGCGCGCACAAGGTGTTGAGCGCCGACTGTGGCTGTTTGATGAACATCAACGGCGCATTGGAGAAACAAAAAGAAGCGCTACGCGGGCAACATCTCGCCAGCTTTCTGTGGCAACGAACCGGAGGTGCGCAATGAGCACTTCCGCGATTATTCCTACGGTCGCCGTAGAAGAAGATTTCCGCACCCGGGCACACAATGCTCTGGGTGATCAGCAACTGCGGAACAACTTCCGTACTGCCATGGACTCACTGATGGCCAAGCGGGCAGCCGCTTTCAGCGATGCCCACGAAAGAGAACATTTGCGCGCACTGGGCAATTCGATCAAGGCCCGCGCGCTGTCCAAGTTGCCCGACCTGCTCGAGCAACTGGAACAGAACCTGACCCGCAACGGTGTGACAGTGCACTGGGCGGAAACGGTGGACGAGGCCAATGGCATCGTCTTATCGATCATCCGCGCTCACGAGGCGCGGCAAGTGATCAAGGGCAAATCGATGGTCAGCGAAGAGATGGAGATGAACCATTTCCTCGAGGCTCGGGACATTGAATGTCTGGAGTCCGATATGGGGGAATACATCGTCCAGCTCGACCACGAGAAGCCTTCACACATCATTATGCCGGCGATCCACAAGAATGCCGGTCAGGTCGCGTCCTTGTTCCACGACAAACTTGGCGTGGAATACACCAAGGACGTTGACCAACTCATTCAGATCGGTCGCAGAGTCCTGCGGCAGAAATTCTTCGAAGCGGACATCGGCGTCTCCGGTGTCAACTTCGCCGTCGCCGAAACCGGCACCCTGCTGCTGGTGGAAAACGAAGGCAACGGCCGCATGACCACCACCGTGCCGCCGGTGCACATCGCCGTCACCGGCATCGAAAAAGTCGTGGAAAACCTGCGTGACGTGGTGCCGCTGCTGTCACTGCTGACGCGCTCGGCGCTGGGCATTCCGATCACCACCTACGTCAACATGATCTCCGGCCCGCGCAAGGAGCACGAACTCGACGGCCCGCAGGAAGTGCACCTGGTGCTGCTCGACAACGGGCGCAGTCAGGCCTTCGCCGACAGTGAACTGCGTCAGACCTTGAACTGCATCCGCTGCGGCGCCTGCATGAACCATTGCCCGGTCTACACCCGCGTCGGTGGCCACACCTATGGCGAGGTGTACCCGGGACCGATCGGCAAAATCATCACCCCGCACATGGTCGGTCTGGCCAAAGTCCCCGATCACCCGAGCGCTTCGTCGCTGTGCGGTGCCTGCGGTGAAGTGTGCCCAGTAAAAATTCCGATCCCGGCAATCCTGCGGCGCCTGCGCGAAGAGAACGTCAAAGCCCCGGACAGCCCGAATCAAGTGATGCGCGGTCAGGGCAGCAAGTATTCGCGCAAGGAACGTTTCATCTGGAACGCCTGGGCCAAGCTCAACAGCTCGCCGACCTTGTATCGATTGTTCGGCTTCTTCGCCACGCGCCTGCGTGCCCTGACCCCGAGCAATGTCGGCCCATGGACACAAAATCACAGCGCGCCGAAACCCGCTGCCCGCTCACTGCACGACATGGCCCGCGAGCATCTGGCCAAACAGGGAGACCGCTGATGAGCGCCAAGCAAAATATCCTCGGCAAACTGCGGAAAAGTCTGACTGGCGCCACACCGATTGCCGACAACTTCGATGTCGATCTGGTGACGCAGCCTTACACCTACAGCGCCGAACAACGCATCCCGCAACTGCGCAAATTGATGGAAGCGGTGCACACCGAAATCCACCTGACCTCCGACGCAGAATGGCCGGCACTGCTTGCGCAATTGTTGCGCGACCGCCAGTTGCCGAGTCTGTTGATCGCACCGACGACAGCGCACGGGCAGAAAATCACACAGCATTGGGCGAACAATCCTGATCTGCCGACACTGAAATCCTACGACCGGCCAATGGAAGAGTGGAAAGCCGAACTGTTCAACGACACCCCGGCCAGCCTCACCGGCACCCTCGGTGCAATCGCCGCCACCGGCAGCCTGATCCTCTGGCCAACCCGCGAAGAACCGCGTTTGATGAGCCTGGTCCCGCCGGTGCATTTCGCCCTGCTCAAGGCCAGCGAAATCCGTGACAACTTCTATCAGGTGCAAGAGGAATTCGCGTGGGCCCAGGGCATGCCGACCAATGCGTTGCTGGTGTCCGGCCCGTCGAAAACCGCTGACATTGAGCAAGTGCTGGCTTACGGCGCCCACGGCCCGAAAGACCTCGTGGTGCTGATCCTGGAGGACCAATGACGCTTCCGGTGAATTTCCTGCGTGATGCGCAACAACTGATTCCGGCCGAGCGCCGTTTTGATGATCCGTTATCGACTCTGGCCTTTGGTACGGATGCCAGTTTTTATCGACTGATCCCGCAACTGGTAATCCGCGTCGAGTCCGAAGATGAAGTGGTGGCGCTGCTAAAACTGGCTCAGCGCGACCATGTTCCAGTGACCTTCCGTGCGGCGGGCACCAGCCTTTCCGGTCAGGCGATCAGCGATTCCGTTTTGATCGTGCTTGGGGATAACTGGAACGCTCGCGAGATTCGCGGCCAAGGCACGCAAATACGCCTGCAACCCGGGGTGATCGGCGCACAGGCCAACGCATGGCTGGCACCGTTCGGGCGCAAGATCGGCCCGGATCCGGCGTCGATCAACGCCTGCAAAATCGGCGGCATCGTCGCTAACAATGCCAGCGGCATGTGCTGCGGCACCGCGCAAAACACCTACCACACGCTGGCCGGGATTCGCCTGGTGCTGGCCGATGGCACGCGCCTGGATACCGAAGACGCTACAAGTGTCGCGGCATTCCGCGTAAGCCACGGCGATCTGCTCGAACGCTTGGCGACATTGGGCCGCGAGACCCGCGCCAACGCCGAACTGGCTGCACGAATCCGCCACAAATACCGTCTGAAAAATACCACCGGCCTGTCACTCAACGCCTTGGTGGATTTCGATGAGCCTGTGGATATCTTGAGCCACTTGCTGGTCGGTTCCGAAGGCACCCTCGGCTTTATCAGCGCGGTGACTTACGACACGGTGATCGATCACCCAAACAAGGCTTCGGCGCTGATCGTATTCCCGGATGTGGAAACCTGCTGCAACGCGGTCACCGTGCTGAAAAGCCAACCGGTGTCCGCCGTAGAGCTGCTCGATCGACGCAGCCTGCGCTCGGTGCAAGACAAACCGGGCATGCCTGCTTTCGTACAACAGCTGTCGAACAATGCCTGCGCACTGCTGATCGAATCCCGCGCCGCATCGTCCACTTTGCTGCAGGAGCAACTGGGGCAGATCATGGCGTCGCTCAGCGGCTTCCCAGTGGAGAAGCAGGTCGACTTCACCGAAGACCCTGCCGAGAACGCCAAGCTCTGGGCGATCCGCAAGGACACCTTCCCCGCCGTCGGCGCAGTGCGCAAAACCGGCACCACGGTGATCATCGAAGACGTGACCTTCCCGGTCGAACAACTGGCGATCGGCGTCAATCGCCTCATCGAGCTGTTCGACAAACATGCCTACGACGAAGCGATCCTTTTCGGACACGCACTGGAAGGCAATCTGCACTTTGTCTTCACCCAAGGCTTCAACAACCCAGAAGAAGTCGCACGCTATCAAGCGTTCATGGATGACGTCGCGCAACTGGTCGCAGTGGAATTCGGCGGCTCGCTGAAAGCCGAACACGGCACCGGCCGCAACATGGCGCCGTTCGTGGAACTGGAATGGGGCAGCGACGCCTATCAGTTGATGTGGCAGCTCAAACGTCTGTTCGACCCGAATGGCATTCTCAATCCCGACGTGGTGCTCAGCGAAGATCCGCAGATCCACCTCAAACATCTGAAGCCGCTGCCAGCAGCCGACGAGATTGTCGATAAGTGCATAGAGTGCGGCTTCTGCGAACCGGTCTGCCCGTCAAAAGGCCTGACCCTCAGCCCGCGCCAGCGCATTGTCATCTGGCGCGATATTCAGGCGAAAAAACGTGCCGGCGTCGATACCACCGAGCTGGAAAGAGCCTACGAGTACCAAGGCATCGAAACCTGCGCCGCCACCGGTCTGTGCGCGCAACGTTGCCCTGTAGGCATCAATACCGGTGAGCTGGTGAAAAAGCTCCGTGGCCGACACGCGACGCATCAGAAAACCGCTGACTGGATCGAAGGAAATTTCGCCAAGACCCTGCAAGGCGCACGCTTCACCCTGCATGTGGCCAACGGCGCACGAATGATGCTCGGCGCGCCGCGTCTGGCGAAACTTTCGGCAACCATTACGCGCCTGTCCAAAGGCCAGGTGCCGTTGTGGACGAATGCGATGCCGCAACCGGAGAAGGCCATTCGCTTCAGCCCCAGCATGTCGGACGAGCGCCCGCGCGTTGTCTATCTGGCCGCGTGTGTGTCGCGGGTGATGGGCCCGGCGGCGGGTGACAAAGAGCAAATGTCGCTCTACGACAAAACCCGTGGCTTGCTGGAGAAGGCCGGCTACCAAGTGGTCTTCCCGGACAATCAGGACAATCTCTGCTGCGGCCAGCCCTTCGCCTCAAAAGGCTACGCCGAACAGGCCGAACACAAACGCCAAGAGTTGATCAGCGCACTGCTGCATGCGAGTCGCGGCGGACTCGATCCGATCTACTGCGACACCAGTCCGTGCACGTTGCGCCTGGTGCAGGATGTCGGTGATGTTCGTCTTGATCTGTACGATCCGGTGCGCTTCATCCGAACGCACCTTCTTGATCGACTCGACTTCACCCCGCAAGAGGCACCGATTGCCGTACACGTGACCTGCAGCACGCAGCATCTGGGCGAAAGCCAGGCGTTGATCGATCTGGCGCGCAAGTGCAGCAACAACGTGGTGATCCCGGAAGGCATTCATTGCTGTGGGTTTGCCGGGGACAAAGGCTTCACCACGCCGGAGCTGAACAGCCATTCGCTGCGCACGCTCAAGGACGCGGTGCAGCATTGCAGCGAGGGGATTTCCACCAGCCGCACCTGTGAGATCGGTCTGACGCAACATGGCGGAATTGACTACCACGGACTGGTCTATCTGGTGGATCGAGTGACCCGGGCGAAGGCTCGCTGAAGAAAAATAGAACCCTTGAGTTCGACTGTAGTCCACAGAATAACCCCGACTGATCGGGGTTTTTCTTCCATACGGTTGCCCGTCCTGACGGCCAGCGAAGTCTGGACCCACTCGGTTCAAGGAGATACACATGAAACGTTCTGTACTGTTAGGTCTGTTCGTTACTGCATCGATGATGGCGTCCGCTTCGTTTGCTGACGGCAAGCCTGCCGACCTGTGCGATGCCAATATTCAGACCATCAACAATGCCAAGGGGCAGCTGTCAGCGAACCCGGAACTGAGTCAGCGTGCTAACGCCAGTGTGAGCAAGGCCGAGGCGCTCAAGGCTCAAGGCAAAATCGACGATTGCATTGCGGAAACGTCGCAAACCATCGTGGAATTGCGCAAGTCCACCGGTACCAACAACTGATCAGCGTCCCGGCCAACCTTCGGGTTGGCCTTGCGGGCCGATTGGCGTACACTGCACACGCTTGTTGCTCAAACAGATGTACTGAGCAATGAGTTCGGGGCCGTTTAGGATTCGACGCCGGTTGCGAAACTTTAGGTGCATGCCGACTTGGTAACAGAAGTCGTAAATCCACTGTTGCAACTACTTATAGTTGCCAATGACGACCAATACGGTGTTGCTCTCGCTGCTTAATTGCAGCTGACAATGCTCCTGGTACCTTCGGGTCCAGCAATCATCAGGGGATGTCTGTAAACCCGAAATGATTGTCATATAGAACAGAATCGCCGTGCAGTACGTTGTGGACGAAGCGGCTAAAACTTACACAACTCGCCCAAAGCACCCTGCCCTTCGGGTCGCTGAGGGTTAACTTAATAGAAACGGCTACGCATGTAGTACCGACAGCGGAGTACTGGCGGACGGGGGTTCAAATCCCCCCGGCTCCACCAAATAAGATTTATAAATTAGGCACTTAGCGTATATCGCAAGTGCCTTTTTTGTGCTTGGATGGGTGGTTTTGGCTCGGTTATGCCAGCTTAATGACAGCATTTAGCTTACATACAGCGTGAATTTTTCAAGGGACAGAGCATGGACGAAATCCAAAATCCGTTTCACCGCCTGAACGAGCAGCTCACCGCGGCACGCAACCTCTCTGGGACTGCCGCAACAATTGATGTCTGGGCTAGCGTATTCAAGTGCGACGCATCGAACTCAGCTCTACTTGTGAACCATTTTAGCGCGTTGCTGGATCTTGTGTCTGAAGCAAGAGCTGCAGCTGAGAGGTTCATACCAGGGGATAAGACAAGATTTCTTGCGCCTTTAGACAGAATTGACAAGCTATTAAAAAGCCAGCATCTGGCTAGGCCGTGGGCGCAGTTCAAGCCTTACCTAGACGACGGCACGATGGTAGCTCTCGATTTCGGTGTTTATGCAATGTCACAGTATTATCCCGGAGCATCCGCTGAAGGCTCCGAGCAAATTCGAGACTTTGTCCAAAAACTGGATGTACTCTTAGAAGAGTGTTTGACCTCCGACCTTAGCGCAGAGCTGAAAAGTCTATTCATCAAGCATCTTGAGTCACTCAGAGCAGCTCTCATGAAATTCCGTGTAGAGGGGATGTCAGGGCTTGAAGATGCAATGGACGCGATAATTGGTTCTATTCACCGGAATAGCGGACCGATCAACGCTGAGGCAGAATCGGGGAAAGTGATCATTCAAAAATTCTTTGACGTATTGGGCAAGGTTAACGATATGATTTCTGGTTATCAAACCGCCGCGCAGATCGCTGCACCTGCTGTAACGGCCTTACTCCTGCCCCTTCTAAACTAATCCACCTGACGGAGCAAGTCTCGGGGTCTGCCAAACGAACGCTAACCTGGTCCGCCTTTCTTATACGGATTGAGGTCGTGCTCATTTTTGCCTCCGCGAATGTATGTCAGTGAGAAATAGTCCTGACATAGGCCTGACACGCCTGCAGCGCTATCAGTCCGCGGTCGCCGGCGTCGGTGATGGCGATAATTCTTTGAGCATGCGCAGGGTCAAGTCTGGCTCGTAAGGCTGCATGAACCACCCTCGAACTCCTTCGTGTCCATGGTTTTGCGCGCATCTCGCGAGCGGTTGGACGACACGCGCCCACGTAGAATCGGCGTAGCCTAGATGGTTTGTTGACTCTCATAGACCACTCCCAGCTCAGAGAGATGGGTGTGGTGGAGCCGAAAACGAAAAAGGCCCGCCGATATGGCGTAATGCTGTTCACTTAAGCATTTGAATCCTCGCCGGGCTTCTTCGAAAATCCGATGCCAGACCTCTGGCATCGGATTTTTTATGTCTGTTCAACAGGACTTGCTCGACCTCGGCGACCTTTTCAACTTCTGTGACTTGAGTACTTTCACTCAAAATATTCCCATCGAGTGGGTTGTGTCTGCGCTGGATCTGTCTAGCCAGGCCACTATCCGGCGGCGTCGCTTGCCTGCCGACCAAGTGCTCTGGCTGGTGCTAGGCATGGCATTGTTTCGCGACGAGCCCGTTCATGAGGTCGCCCGACGTTTGAACATCTGCGCCCAAGGTCTGGCTTCTGACCATCTGTTGGCCCGTAGCGGTGTGACCGAGGCCCGCAAGCGGCTGGGGGCCGACCCGGTTGAGTGGTTGTTTCGCAAAACGGGTACTCAATGGGGCGCGCAGCGCTATCCCGATGATGCCTGGCAGGATCTGCAAGTATTTGCAGTCGATGGTGCGCTTCTGCGCACGCCGGATACGCCGGAGTTGCGAGACCATTTCGGTTCTGGAAACACCTCGACCGACCGCCAGACTCCCTTTCCCATGCTGCGCCTGGTGGCGCTGATGAATGTGCGTTCACACCTGATCCTGGATGCACAGCTTAGCCCTTACCGACGCAGCGAAATGCGTCTGGCCGATGAGTTTTTGCAGCAGATCCCGGACCACTCCGTGACGCTGTTCGATAAGGGATTCTGGAGCGCCGATCTCATGCTCAGCCTGAGAGGAGACGGCAACCAGCGCCACTGGCTGATTCCGGCAAAAAAGGGATTGGTTTGCGAGGAGATAGCCCGTTACAACCAGCACGACCGTTTGGTGCGTATGAAAGTGTCGCCGCAAGCCAGAAAGCGAAATCCGACTCTTCCCACACACTGGGAGGCGCGTGAAGTCAGTTATGAAATTCAAGGCAAAGTAAAAACAGTCATGACGTCGTTGCCGGCCAAGATCTACAGCACCAAGTCTGTTGCCAAGCTTTATCAGGAGCGCTGGGAAATCGAATTGGGCTTCAGGGATATCAAAAGCTCAATACAGCAAAACGCAATGACCTTGCGCAGCAAAAAGATCGATCTGATCTACCAGGAAGTGTGGGGGTTGTTGCTGGCTTACAACGTGATTCGTCGGGAGGCAAGTCAGGCAGCAGTGGCGCTTGGTCGAGCGCCGTCGGACATCCGTTTCAAGCCGGTTTGCCAGTACATCGCCGTGCAGTTGATCGTGATGGCTGCAGCCAATCCTGTTTCAGCGACGGGTAGACGGTTGGCGGAACTTAGAAAAGGCGTTGGCGGGCTGTTTCTGGATCACCGCCCAAGGCCTTCGAGGCCAAGGACGGTGAAGATCTCAAAAACCCGGTTTCCGGTGGACCGTAAGGCTGCTCCGCTTAAGTGAACAGCATTACGCACGATGGCGAGGCTTGAAGAGGGTGTGTCGCTTAAATTTTGAAGATTTCTTTTTGGAGCTGGTCGATCAAATCGTGTCCTGACCAAGTCAATCTGTACGTAGTGACGTGTGTCAGTTCTTGCTGCTCTGCAGTTAGAAATCCGCCACTTACAAGCAATCCCAAGTGGTAGTAATCGGTATTTTCAAAGTTGTGGTTTTCCCCGTAGATACTGGCTTCAAGGTTCCGCTCATCAACGCCATGAATACCGTCTAAATCCTGAATGCTAGTCAGCAGTCCCAGGGCAACTGTTTTGTCACGTTCCATTATTCAGTCTCGATATTGAGCAGGGGCCAATCCCTGATCGTGCGTCGAGAGTAACACTACAAACAACATGCAGAAAAAAGCCCGACTCAATGGCCGGGCTTTCAGTTAGAACGAGAGTCACCGATTCGAAGGGTGGGTCATTGAATTGAGAAGCTGTGCGGCTTCCTCTACCGAAAATGCGTAATCCATTGGCCCTTTGTTCATGTCTTCGAGAGTGCCCAACATCCTAACGTATGCATCTCGCATCGGCGCGTGGGAGTTGAGGTCTCGGCCTTTAAAAGATCCCCAGCGACCTAGGTCATTGATCAAAATGTGTGCTTCCGAGTAACCGTCCCCACCATTTCCGTCGAAGCCAAGAAAGCGCACGTTCTCACCGTAGATAGACAGACCGGCAAGCTCTTCGCGAGCATCTGCAGGATAGGCGGCATAAGAACGCTCAAGCCGTTCCCAAAGATCCAGGATCTTAGCAACCTCTAAAACTTCATTCGGCGTGTCATTCGCACCTTGAAACAATCCTGGGTACTGCCAATGAAGTGCCCATGTTTGCCCGGATGAAACGGCACTCTGAATTAAATCTGGATCAAGGCCATCTTTAATCTTAAGCGCGGAATGGATCTCCGTGAGTAAAGCGACGATCAGCTTTTCAGAATTTGAAAATTCCATTTCTTCATCTCAGTCATTGCAGGCAGCCAAAGCGCTACTCGCGGCATTCAGACCATAGACGTATTTTTTCTTTTCGTCATATTCGAGAGTGCCGACACTGTGTCTGGTCTTTACGAAGCTGGACGCCAGTTTTTATCGATTTTCAACAAATAATGTGATTCGGCAATGCTGACATGTACTCTCGACGGGCTGTATGTCTCGCTCAAACTCAATCGAAGGGCTTCGCTGATCAATTTAATTTGATCAGGTTGATCGTCGACGAAATCAAGGGATGTCTCGAAAGGATCAAACCTGGACCGATCGTTCGCAAACTGCTGAGTTGCCATGTCTTCAACGGCATCAGCCATCCTTCTTATCTCAATGTGCGCATTACGGTTCATTATTTTTCCCCAACAGAAAAGTAGGGAATGATGATTTCACATCTGATGGAAAGCAAAAAATCCAGCGTTTGGCCGGGGTTTCTTTGTCTTGGAGTCGCGCTTGAAAAGCTGAACACGATGCCATGAAAACAGGTGTTTATCCGCGTGGAAAGACTTTTTACGCAGCCTCTATAATTCGCTCCAGCGCGCAATCACCCCATGCTACTCCGGACCTGATCACCTCCCGAGCCTTGGCTTCACCGATGCCAGCCGCCCGAGCGATACGCAGTGCCGGCCACTCGCAACGAAGTAGAGCCAGATGAAATCACCCATCTGCGAGTCCCGATTGATCAGACGTGCCACGGCGCCATCGATCACCAGCGCCAAGTCATCGGTCAGGCTGGCTGGACACACTGGAGGTGGGCAACAAGACACTCAGCAATATACAGAGCTGTCTCCGCTCCGCACTTAACGATGCGACTGAGGAGGAATTGATCAAGCAAAACCCATTGGCGGGTTGGACTTATACGCGCAAGGCAGCGCCGCCAAAAGAGGATGACGTCGATCCGTTCAGCCCAGAGGAACAGCAGGCAGTGCTGGGCGCCCTCACCGGCCAGGCGCGCAACATGATGCAGTTCGCCTTATGGACCGGGCTGCGCACCAGCGAGCTCGTCGCACTGGACTGGGGCGATATCGATTGGCTGCGGGAAGAGGTCATGGTGAGTCGCGCAATGACCCAGACTGGAAAAGGAGGCCGAGACGACGAAAACCGCTGCAGGTAGGCGCAGCGTGAAACTGCTTCATCCAGCTATGGTGGCGCAGAAGGCGCACACGTTCCTCGCAGATGCCGAGGTGTTTCAGAACCCGCGCACACTGGAGCGAGGGGCGGGCGATGGCCCGATCCGGAAAGCAATGTGGGTACCAGCGATGAAAAAAGCTGGCGTCCGCTACCGCCGGCCCTATCAGACTCGCCACACCTACGCGTCGATGATGCTGTCGGCTGGTGAGCATCCAATGTGGGTGGCTAAACAGATGGGGCACACCGATTGGACCATGTTTGCCAAGGTATATGGACGATGGATGCCAGCATCTGACGCTCTGGCAGGGATGAAAGCAAAGCAAGTATTCTCTAAACCACCATTATCGCAAAGGGTGAACGGCTAATGGCTCTGTAGAGATTTTAACCAGTTGATCACCGTACTTGTAAAAGCAGCAGGTATCGCGCATGTCCAAGCAACCGTGTTCCACCGGTCAAAATCTCTGTGCAGAGCTACTAGCCCAGCGGTATGTTGACTTTTCGCTGTGCTTTGAGTTGGTTGAAAGCGTTTTTTTCTAGGTCAAGGCTATTTGAGCCTACAACGACAGTTACCGAACTCAGCTCGGTGACGACGTAACGCCCTGCGGGGATAGTTACAAGTTGCCCTGTAGTGTTTAGGCATTGGCACTCTTGGAAATCGTAATAAAGCGATATTCCCATCTTCAACTCCGTGAGTGATAAAAAACGGCGGTGGGTCTGGTTGATCTCTATGGTGTAATCAGGGTTTTTTGATTGCTGCGATCACGATGCGGGCCATTTCGAGAAGATCCTTGTCGAACGGTTTCTTCGCCTTCTCCATCTTGTCGAGGCTGCCTTCAAGCTTTATCAAATAACTACCTTTGTCGAAATCAGGTTCCGAAACGGCAGAAGTTGCAAAGATAGTTAAAAGCATCACCGTCTGGGCATCACGGGAAACTCTTTCCAGGTCTTGATTGATGCTCATTTAACGCCCTCCATAGGCTTCCGTATTGAATAGGTGCAGCAATGGCAGTATCCCATAGCAATCCGCCATTTCAAGAGCAGGTCGACTCCTTTAAAGGTAGGAAGAGTCTGCCGACCCGCGCCCGGCTGAGCAAAACAATGCGGTGCTGCTTCGGCGATACATCAGCCGCTTGGAGATGAATAAGGAGGCAGTACCAGCGTTTGCCGTGCTCGAAGTCCGCTGGGATGGCTGGGATGGCTGGGATGGTGTCACAACGCTTGCCCAGGCGGGCAGTGATACTGAGCATAATGAAAGCCTTATGCCAACTTTGAGCCTACAGCCATCGTCGTCCGTGCCCAGGACGGGGGTTCAAATCCCCCCGGCCCACCAACTCTCAACGACAAAGCCCGCCAAGTGCGGGCTTTGTCGCATCTGGGCATCTACCACGCTGCGCACTAAAGACCGCAGCCTGCACTCGATCAGGCTCGATACCCCGGCAATGCTTTACCCACCCCAAAAAAAGGACGACCTAATGTCGTCCTTTTCCATACCTGCACTCATAAACAATCAATGAGCAACGCCAAGCAAATCCGGACGACTAGACTTAAGCATCGCCTCATTAACCTTGCCCTGAATCGAGCAAGTAAACATCCCCTTACTCCCAGCACTCAGCTCTTCCGGAGCCGGTTCAATCAAGAACACCCGCTCGGCACTGTCGACCACCAGCTTACCGGCAGTGGCGGCAGGATCTTCCGGCTGCCAGCTGGATTTGCCATGAGACCAGATTTCCGCGCGAGCGTAGAGTCCCTGCGACATGTCCAGGCGTGGCCCGCCCGCTTTTTCCAGTTGAGTGTGGAGTTCGTTCGGCGTCTGTTTGGCGTAGAAGCCCCAACTGATGATGCGCGTGCCCATCAGGTCCATGTCTTCGGCGTAAAAGCCGGTCAACGACATGCCATCGATCTCGACTGGCTTGGCAAACATCCAGCGCTGGCCCATGTCGCTCTTGGTGCCGCCGGACAATCTGATCTGGCCATTTTCAACGGTGCTTGGCACCAGATCCTTGATCAAAGGTGATTGCACAACGGCCAGTGAGTGATCGTCACAAGCGGCAAACGACGCTACCGGTGAGGGTGCAGCGGCAACGCTGAAAGCAGAAAACAGGGTCACAAGGGGCAGCAGGAAAAAGGGTTTCATGGAATGACTCGAATGAAAGACTGAAGACAAAAAAATGATATCACAATGATATCAATCGCCAGACTTCAGACATTTAATCAATGCTCATGCCGATGATGCACATCCGGAAAATGCGCATGGCTATGCCGCATCGGCGTATGCACATGCGGATGACTGTGCGGCTCCGTTCCATCCCAGTCAGCCCCGTGCGTATGCTGGTGATGCTCGTCGTGGGTATGGCGATGATCATGCTCGAGCCGTTCGTGCTGATGCTCATGAATATGGTTCTCCATCAGGTGAATCCACACCCCCACGGCCATTAACGCTGCTGCGAGCAGGAACATCAGCGATACCGACTCGCCCAGCAGCAGAATCGAGATCGCTGCGCCCAGAAACGGTGCGGTGGAAAAGTATGCGCCGGTGCGTGCACTGCCCAGCCCGCGCAGGGCGAAGACGAACATCACCAGGCTGACGCCGTAGCCGAGAAATCCGACCAGCAGGATGGGCACCAGCGTGGTGGCCGCAGGCATTTGCGTGCCGATGAGCAAGGCCAGGCCGCAGTTGACCAGACCGGCGACCAGGCCTTTGCTGCCGGCGATGAACAGTGCGTCCGAGGCAGAGACTTTCCGCGTGAGGTTATTGTCGATGGCCCAGCAAAAGCAGGCGAAGGCGACGGCCAGCGGGCCTGTCCAGTCCTGCGCCGACATGGCCTCTTGCGGCCATGACAACACGACACCGCCGGCCACGATGGCGAGCATGCCGATCACGATTCGTCGATCAGCGTTTTCCTTGAACACGACCCAGGCCAGCAGTGCCGTGAGCACTGATTCCAGATTGAGCATCAGTGACGCGCTCGCGCCGGACGTTCTGGTCAAACCGAACATCAATGCCACTGGCGCCAGCACACCGCCGAAGCCAATCGCTCCGACCAGCCACGGCCATTCGCCTGTGCCCAGTCCGGAACGCTGCCAGCCTCGATCGCGGGCGAAACGCAGGACGGCCAAACCCAGACCGCTGCCCAGATAGAGCAAACCGGCCAATAGAATCGGTGAAATCTGTACGCCAAGGAGCTTGGCGAGTGGCGTACTGGCGCCAAACAATGCTGCCGCAACCAAAGCGTAGAGAACGCTCACATTCATGACGGAATCACTCACTCGGGCTGATGGAATGCCGGTAATGATCATGGCAAAACTGAGGTGAGAATTATGTGAACAGCTGATTCGTGTCAGAAACATCACCTCAAGCACGCGCTCAAATCCAGCAACATATAAACCGCGTAATCAGTGGGGGCCTGCTCGACGCAGCCTCTATGCTGCGTACATCGAGATGCAATGGAGTTGAAGATGAAAACCTGGATTGCCGCCGCGTTGGCCGCACTGATTTCTCTGCCGGTCCTCGCAGCAGATACTGGCGCTGTGCGCGTCGAACCGATCGATTTCCCAACCAGCGCCGACAGTGTTCAGCGCAAACAGTCGATCAAGGGCGACCAGACGGCGGAGTACAGATTCAACGCCAAGGCCGGCCAGTTGCTCACCGTCGATTTCAAACCGTCCAACACCTCCGCTTACTTCAACATCACCGCCAAGGGCGCGGATTACGCGCTGTTCAACGGTTCGATCATGGGCAATCATTTCCTCGGAACACTGCCGGCCGATGGCGAGTACACGGTTCAGGTCTATCTCATGCGCAATGCCGCACGGCGCAACGAAGTGGCCAACTACGAGCTGTCTCTGAGACGGGTCAATGGCGACGCCACCAGCGGGAGACAGCCATTCGAGCAGACGCTGGAATGGCAGGGCATTGCCTTTCACGTCAGCACCGAACAGGTCGATGGCAAACCGACGCTGCGCATCACCCCCAAAGGTCTGGAGATCGATAACGCGGTCATCAGCCGGGCGCTCACCGGTGAGGTCGTGCGTGCCGAGGTTGCTGACCTCAATAACGACGGCTCCCCCGAACTCTACGTGTTTACCCGCTCGCCCGGACGCGGCATGCCGAGCGATCTGATCGCCTATTCCGCCAACAACAAGAAATCCCTGAGCGAAATTTACCTGCCGCCGGTCAGCGACAATCCGAAAATCGCCGAAGGCTATCAGGGCGAGGATTCGTTTGCAGTGGTGGAAAACGCGCTGGTGCAGCGCTTCCCGGTGTATGACAGCACTGACGCAGGCGCAGGCCGCACGGGGAAGATGCGCCAGGTTCAATACACGTTGATGGCGGGCGAGGCCGGGTGGGTTTTGCGCGAAGATAAGGTGGCGGAGTATTGAGTTGACGTCACCGGGCTCACGCCAACGGATAAACCCCAAAAGCGCTTCTACACTTACAGCGCCCCTTCCGCCACACCGAGCCCCCATGACCGCACTCAAAGACCGCATGCAACAAGGCAAAGACGCCCGCAAGCAGTGCTCGCGCAGCGCTCAGGCATCCACCGGCAAAATGAACCGTGACCCGATTCCGTTGATCAAGGCCTCCAGCCAGGGCCGCGTCGCGTCGCTGGTCGAACTGCGTTACGGGCGCATGCTGGTGTCGCCGTTCACGTTCTTTCGCGGCAATGCCTTGTTGCAGGCGCACGATTTGTCGGGCACGGCGAACATGGGCCTGAACTTGCCCATCTGTGGTGACAGCCATCTGATGAATTTCGGCGGTTTCGCCACGCCTGAGCGCAATCTGCTGTTCAGCGTCAACGATTTCGACGAAGCACATCCCGGGCCGTGGGAGTGGGATCTGAAGCGTCTGGCGGCAAGTTGCGTGGTGGCCGCCCGCGACCTGCGCCACGGTGAGTCGGTCGAGGAACAGGTGTGTCGTGAAATGGTCGGCGCCTATCAGACCACGCTTCTGGAGTGCGCCGAGCAGAGCACGCTGGAAAACTGGTACGAGTCGATCAGCTACAACGACCTGCTGGCGCAGGCACGCAAAAGTACCCTTGAACATGTGGAGCGCGCCATCGAGAAGGCCGAACGGCGCACACACGCCGAGCTGCTGCCGAAAATCAGCGAGCGCGATACCCACGGGCGTCTGATCATTCGCGATGACCTGCCGGAAATTTTTCACCTGCACAAAAACACCACGCTGCTGGATGCCGAGGATGACTGGCTGCGGCTCGCGGACTGGCGGCCGCTCTTCGGCACCTTCATGCGCGAGTATCGCAGCACGTTGCAACCCGACCGCCGCGAGTTGTTGTCGCGGTTTCACGTGCAGGATCTGGCGTTCAAAGTGGTGGGCGTCGGCAGTGTCGGCACGCGTTGTCTGGTGGCGCTGCTGACGGACGATCAGGAGTTCCCGCTGTTCCTGCAATTCAAGGAAGCCCGGCGTTCGGTGCTCGCCGACTACGTCAAAAGCAAATCCAGGGTGCGTCATGAAGGGCAGCGCGTGGTCGAGGGGCAGCGCCTGATGCAGGCGGCCAGCGACCTGTTTCTGGGCTGGACGACCGGCCCCAGCGGTCGGCAATTCTACGTGCGGCAATTACGCGACATGAAGATCTCTGCCGAACTGGAAAACTTCGACGGTGAAACCTTTGCTGCCTACGGTCGCGTTTGCGGCCGCGCCCTCGCTCGAGCACATGCCAAGGCCTCCGGTCTCGCTGCGCAGATCAGTGGCTACATCGGCAAAGGCGATGCGCTGGCGGATGCGCTGTTGAAGTACGCGCAACATTACACCGCGCAGAACGAACGTGATTTCGAACGCTTCCAGACGGCCTGTCGCAAGGGGCAGTTGCGTGCCCGATCAGAGGCAGACTTTGCCGCTGACCATATGCCTTGAGATCACCGCGACTGCCATGGGCTTTGTCGCCACACCCTACTTCCCACATCGAACGTCCTAGGAAAATTCCCGCAACACGCGTCGACTTTGATGAACTGGTGCACAGTTCCTCAGGGCGTTACGCTCCATGACCACTGCCATCCAGCGGACGGTTTGGCAGCCGCAATTGCAGTGAATGTTCACTCCACGGAGCTACGTCATGAAGAAAATCCCCCGCCTTTCGCTGGTTGGCCCGGCACCGTCCGATGCGCCAACGTCCAGCACCCAACCGCCATCGAATACCAGCGCACGCAGCGAAGCGCACAAGCGGCGCCGTAGCATCCCGCTCAATCAGCTCATCAGGGTGCGCGACGATGTCGACACCCTGACCCTGCTCACCCACGCCAGTGAGATCCTCGATTCCCTCGCGGCCATCAGCGCAACCTTTGCCGATGAGTTCGATGGTTCGAAACGCCATGTGGCGGTGGCCATGAAGCAATTGAGCGCACTGGCCGAGATCCTGATTTGTCGGGCACGGGACAATCTTGATCCGCAGAAACCGCTGAACACTACCGGGCCTGAAACCCGCCATTGACGGGCGAAACCCCGGCGCTCGGTTGCGCATCGGACTGCATTGGAGCCGCCCATCGAGATGAATTTTTCTTCACTGCAGCTGCGCGGCCAAGCCTTGTACAGTCCGCTCGCTCATTCAAGAAACTACGGTTCGCCCGCGCTCCTGCGGGCTTTTTTTTGCCTGAAACAAAACCCCTTCTTCGTCACAACTTGCCGTAACCCCAGTGATTGCGCGACTCTGCGAGCAGATCCCACAAGCCGGAGCGCCCGATGCCGCTGTTGACCCTGCCCTGCCAACGCCTGACGCTCGCGATACTTGCACCGGAGCAGGCCGAGCTGGAAAGCGAGTTCTACCAGCGCAACCAGCGCCACCTCGCGCCATGGTCGCCGATCCGCACCACCGAATATTTTTCCACTGAGCAAATTCGCCGGCGCCTCGACGTACAGGCCAGTGCATTCGAGGCCGGGCTGGCCATGCATTTCGCGCTGCTGAGCCCGGATGGCCAGCAGATGATCGGCGCCTGCAATTTCAGCGGCATCATTCGCGGAGCCTTTCAGGCGTGTTATCTGGGTTATCACATCGACGAGGCCCAACAGGGTCAGGGCTTGATGCAGGAAGCGCTGGAGGCTGGCATCGCTTACATGTTCGATACCCAGAATCTGCACCGGATCATGGCCAACTACATTCCCGGTAACGAGCGCAGTGCGCGCTTGCTTGAGCGCCTGGGCTTCGAACGTGAGGGTTACGCCAAGGCGTATCTGAACATTGCCGGGCGCTGGCAGGATCATGTGCTGACGGCGCTGGTCAATCGGCTGTTCGAAACGCCGGAGAAGCGTTGGTCGCGACAACTGGCCTAGCTTCACAATTTGTTCAGGATTGCCGACGTATGCTCAGGCCTCCCGCCCCTTCCGGTTGCCTGAACCCCATGTCGCGTGCCGCCACTTCGCTGTTTCTGCTTGCCGCCCTGCTGTTTTTCTTCGCGCTGGGTGGCCACCAATTGCAAGGCTCCACTGAGGCCCGCGTCGCCGGTATCGCCATGGAGATGCACTTGGACGACGACTGGGTGACGCCTCGGTTGTTCGGCGAACCGTTTCTGGAAAAACCACCGCTGAGCCTGTGGCTGGATGCTGGCGCCATGCGCTTGTTCGGTGTTTCACCGTGGGCCGTGCGGCTGGCGTCGGCCGTTGCCGGTTTGCTCAGTGTGATGCTGCTGTACGGCATGTTACGGCGTTTCGAGCGACCGAAAATGATTGCCTGGACCGCAGGCATTCTGCTCGCGACCATGGCCAGTTATTGGAGCAATGTGCGCGGCGTCGGTGAGGATGCGCTGCTCGCACTCGGCGTGACCACCGCGCTGCTGGCCTTTTATCAGGCGCAGCGGGCATCGACTCTGGGCAACTCGCTGCTGTTTGTCGTCGGGATCGCCATCGCCACGTTGAGCAAAGGTGTGCTGGGGCTGGCCATGCCGGGAGTGGTGATTTTTGCCTATCTGCTGGCCGACAACCTGATGGACAAACGACTGAAAATCGCTGACTGGCTGCGACCGGGTTTCCTGACCCTGCTCGGTTTGATTCCGCTGCTGATCTGGCTCGTCATCCTCTTCCAGCACGGCGGCGCGCAGGCCGTCAAAGAGGTGCTGCTGACCAACAGCGTCGGGCGCTTCAGCGGTTCGTTCGTCGAGGCCGGGCACTACGAACCGTTCTACTACTACCTCGCCAAACTGCCGGAAGCCTTTCTGCCGTGGAATATTCTGGTGTACCTGGGGCTCTGGCATTTCCGCAAACACCTGAAGGCCAACCGTTACCTGCTGTTTTTCAGCCTGTGGATCGTGGCGCAGTTCATCATGCTGACGTTGGCGTCGAGCAAACGCACGGTGTACCTGATGTCGATGACACCGGCCGCCGCGGTGATCGCAGCGGAGTATGCAGGCGTGCTGTTCGAGCGCTTGAAGCAGTATGAATCCGGTAATGGATTCGTAGGCCGAATTGCCCGGCAGCGTCAGACACTGGCAGTCGGTGTGCTCACGCTGGTGATCGGCAGTTACCTCGCCGCCGCGCAGTGGGCGTTGCCTCATGCCGACAAAAAGCTTTCGTTCCTGCCGTTGAGTGCAGAGATTCAATCGCTGCAAACCGCCGGGCATCAAGTCGCGCTGTTTCAGGCCAATGAGCGGGTCGGTGGCGCTACGGTCTTCTATACCCAGCAAGTACTCAAAGGCCTGGATACCGAAGCGCAGTTACGAAATTTTCTCGCGGCATCACCCTCGCATGTCGTGGTGATGGCCGGCGACAGCGAACCCGCCGCCCCACTGAAAGTGCTCAAGACCATGATAGTCGGACGACAACCGTATTACTTCGTCGGCTATTGAGGGCCTGCGCAGCCCCATAAAAAAACCCGCCGATGATTGGCGGGTTTTTCATTTGATTCGAACGGGCTCAGATAGAGACCTCAGCACTGAAAGCTTTCTGCTCACGCTTGCCCAGCACTGGCAAATCCAGCCGAGCCCGCCCATAGAACGTCAACGCTGTCAGCAAACACGCCAGCCAGACAAAGATTCCGGCCCAGAAGGTGTGGGACATGTAGTGCCAGCCTTGCAGGACGCGAGTAGTGCCATAAACGAACCCCAGCAACAGTGAGCCCCACAAGATGGCACTGGAAAAACGCCATTGATAACGTCTCGCCACGAAATACAGCGCCAGCATGGTGAAGCCGCCCGACGCATGGCCACCCGGCCAGCACCGGCCACTACCCGCTTCATGGAACAGTTGAAAATTGCTGTACCACTCAACGTGAGCCATTTTGCCGCCGTACAGCGTGGTCTCGATCGGGCAGTAAACGCTGGTGTGGGATTTGAGGAAGTGAATCACCCCGGTGCAAACGGCAAATGCGACCACCACAAACAGAAAATCCCTACGGTGATCAGCGGCAAATCGCAGCACTGGCGCGACTTTGCTGCGCTCCAGTATTGCGCCGAGTCGCGGACGTTTCTGCGGATTGACCAATGGCCAGAGCACCGATAGCAGCGCGCCGATCAGGGCGATTTCCGCCGTCCAGTTGGGAATGATCCGCGCCCATTTGTGCGTGAGCTTTTCAAAGAAGTGGATTTTGTCGAGCGGGAAGGTCTGGGTCAGCGGATCGAACAGCAGGTTGCTGAAGGCGATGTCGATTTTGGTCATGTCGAACATCAGGAACACCAGCGCCGCACAAGCGAGCGGAATACCAAAGTTGTAAGCGTAGAAGCGGGATTTCATCGGGTATTCACCGTGCGCCAGTCGGAGGCTTCAATAAAGCCGAGCATCTTGGGAGCCGCCGGGCTGGCAGCGGAGACAAACAACGACGAGCCATAACCCGCGCTCGAAGTCGGTACGTTGAGGTCTTTCTCGATTTGCGCCATGCACTCGCTGTGGGTCACCAGAATCAGGTTGCGCCCCGGGATCTTGTGGGCGAGCGCATCCTGCAACATGCGCCCCCGGCAGTTGATCAACCAGTCGTCACCGCTGGCGGCATGATTGAACATGTAGCCGGCCGTCTGCACCGTGCGCATAGACGGGCTGTTGTAGATGTCGGCGTTGTTCAGGCCCAGTTGTTCGAACCCGGCACCAACCGCCACCGCGACACTGCGCGAGCGATCGGTAATACCGTCATTGCCACTCAGGCAGGCAGCTTTGGAGTGATCGCAGCGCTCGACATGACGCACCAGCACGATCATCTCGCCCTTAGCCCAACCTGTCGCCAACGCTTGCGCACCGGCGACATTGCCGTGGGCCAGGTCCGGCACCGCCGCCGGCGCCAGCAACCACAGAGTCAGCGGGATCACCAACACTGATGCCGCCAACACCACCCAAGTGTTGCGAAAACGCGCTAAAAAGCTCAGATCGATCGAGCGTTTGACGCCGAACAGACTCAGTCTCAATTCCACAAAAACCGCCTCGCCACTGTGCATCTCGGGTTCATTCGATGCGGCGAAGGTACAGAGGCGCGCGTGGGCAGCCAGTGAAACCCATGTGAAAAAAGTCTTGGGATCCGGTGTTACAAATTCCGTAGGACAAAATCCTTTCAGCTCTGGGAAATGCGGCCGATACAGTCCTGCTAACACCCTTGCTGGCTCAAAAAAACAACAATCTTCCAGCCTAACCGACGACAAGAAACCCAACGTTTCTGGAGGATTTTTGATGAATAGCTGGTTCGGCAACATCAGCGTGAACATGAAACTGGGCCTGGGCTTCGGCCTCGTGCTGGCCCTGACCTGCGTGCTGGCCCTGACGGGCTGGACCAGCCTCGGTGGCCTGATCGACCGCAGCAACTGGATGAGTGACATCACCCAGCTCAATGCCGGTTTGACCAAACTGCGCGTGGTGCGCCTGCAATACATGCTGACCAATGGCGATGAAACCGCCGCACAGAATGTGCAAACCACCCTCGAAAGCTTCGCCGCGCAGCAACAGAAGCTGATCAACAGCTTCAAGAGCCCGGAAAACGTCAAACTGCTCAAAGAGCAGGCAGCGACCATCGCTGAATACCAGACCTCGCTGAACAAAATGCGCAACGCTTACCGCACCGGCAACAGCGCGCGCGACAGCATGAGCGTGAGTGCCGAGACCGCGTACAACCAGATCGAGTCGATCAGCAAGCGCGTGCAGCAGATGGACATGAGCGAACAGCGTTTCGAACAGTTCCAGGCGATCACCGCCGCCAAGGAAGCGTTCATCCTCGCGCGCTACGAAGTGCGCGGCTACACCGCCACCAGCAACGCCGAAACCGAGCAGAAAGCCGTCCGCCAGATTGACGCCGCCATTGCCAGCCTCAAGCAACTGAACGTGCATTTTGCTGACTCGCAGCAAGACGCCCTGCGTCAGCTAGAAACCGCACTGGTCAACTATCGCAGCGCATTGATGGCGTACAAAAACGCCAACACCGACGCGGTGCAGGCGCGCAAAGAAATGACTGATCAGGGCGCCGCCATCGTCACTACGAGCGAGCAGCTGTATCAGATCCAGCTTGATCGTCGTGATGTAGAAAGCGCTCAGGCACGTACTTTCCAGTTGATCAGCACCCTGCTGGCACTGTTGGTTGGCGTAATTGCTGCGGTGATCATCACCCGTCAGATCACCCGTCCGCTGCAAGAAACCCTCGCCGTGGTCGAGCGCATCGCCAGCGGCGACCTGACCCAGAACGTCACCGTCACCCGCCGCGACGAACTCGGCGTACTGCAACAAGGTATCGCGCGCATGGGCGTGACCCTGCGCGACTTGATCAGCGGCATCCGCGACGGCGTCACCCAGATCGCCAGCGCCGCCGAAGAACTGTCCGCTGTGACCGAGCAGACCAGCGCCGGTGTGAACAGCCAGAAAGTCGAGACCGATCAGGTCGCCACCGCGATGCACGAAATGACCGCCACCGTGCAGGAAGTCGCGCGCAACGCCGAAGAAGCCTCACAAGCCGCTGCCGCCGCTGACGGCGAAGCCCGTGAAGGCGACAAAGTGGTCAACGAAGCCATCGCCCAGATCGAACGTCTGGCCAGCGAAGTGGTGCGTTCCACCGAAGCCATGAGCGTGCTGCAACAGGAAAGCGACAAGATTGGTAGCGTCATGGACGTGATCAAGGCAGTGGCCGAACAGACCAACCTGCTGGCCCTCAACGCCGCGATCGAAGCCGCGCGTGCCGGTGAAGCCGGTCGTGGTTTTGCCGTGGTCGCCGATGAAGTTCGTGGTCTGGCCCAGCGTACGCAGAAATCCACCGAAGAAATCGAAGGCCTGGTCGCCGGTCTGCAGAACGGCACCCAGCAGGTTTCGGCGGTGATGAGCAACAGCCGCGCCCTGACCGACAGCAGCGTGGCCCTGACGCGCAAGGCTGGTGCATCGCTGGAAAACATTACCCGCACGGTGTCGAACATCCAGTCGATGAACCAGCAGATCGCTGCTGCGGCTGAACAGCAAAGTGCAGTGGCTGAAGAGATCAGCCGCAGCATCATCAACGTACGCGACGTGTCGGAACAGACCGCTGCGGCGAGTGATGAGACGGCGGCGTCGAGTGTTGAACTAGCGCGTTTGGGTGGTCAGTTGCAGCAGATGGTCAGCCATTTCCGCGTCTGATCCTGATTTCGCGCTGAAGCTACAACCGAATCGCGAGCAGGCGAAGGCCTACAGGTAACGCGTCGATCACAGATTATGTGGGCGACGCCAATTCCCATGTAGGAGTGAGCCTGCTCGCGATTGCGTCCGCCCCATCACCCCGATGTCCCGGAAAAAACTCCGCCTAATGTAGGAGCTGCCGCAGGCTGCGATCCTTTGATCTTCGCTTTTGAACAAATCAGAAGCCAGATCAAAAGATCGCAGCCTTCGGCAGCTCCTACATGAAGGTATTCTTCAGCGCGTGCGCATTTCGAGCATCAGCAATCTGGAAAATCCATAACCCTGGCTTTTTCCTGCCGTGAAGGCAAACCAAGGTCGATCCCTCCGACCGAGGAAAAGCGCTGGCGAATCCGGCTACCCAAGCCTCCAGCGCTATCCCTTCTAATCAATGCTCGCCCCAGAATCATGCGAGCTTCTTCCTCGATGGAATTTCCGTTCCGGGCCGCGTTAATCCGTAACTGATCCATGAGCGGACCATCAATATTTCGAATTGTGATGCTGGCCATGATGACTCCTGCTATCAACTAAAAATCATTGATCGAGACTAACATCCATCCGCCCAAGAACAGCCAGCGCAATCACTTACCGCGTACCCCGCTGCCGCAACGCCGACGGCATAAAATACGCATCCTCCGGCACCGGCTGCGCGAAATCCACCGTCTCCGCTTCTTCGTTATCAAGGTTCTGCACGTAGTAACGACGCGCCTGCAAATCGTGGAAAACATCCAGCGCACTCCACGTGGTCGGCAGGTCGTAGAAGTTTTTCAGGTAGGCCATCGATACGCGCCACAACTCCCCTCGCCCATCGTACTGATCGACCAGTGCCGCGCCCCAGCTATCCTCATCGAGGAACAGCACGCGTTTGGAGTAGATGTGCCGCGAGCCCGGTTTCAGGTTGCCTTCCACCACCCACACGCGGTGCAGTTCATAGCGGGTGTATTGCGGGTTGAGGTGGCCCGGGGTGAGCAGTTGCGCGTATTTCACCTCGGGGCTGGCGACTTTGTAGTTGTTGTAGGGGATGTAGATTTCCTGTTTGCCCTTGAGCTTCCACTCGTAGCGGTCCGGCGAGCCGTTGAACAGGTCGGTGTCGTCGGCGGTGCGCAGTCCATCGGAGGACGCGATCGGCGTGTCGTAGGCGAGGTTCGGTGCGCGGCGCACGCGACGTTGGCCGGCGTCGTAGATCCAGGCTTGGCGTGCGTCTTTGAGTTGGTCGAGGGTTTCGTGCACCAGTGCGGCACCGCCGGCCAATCGTGCGGGGCTTTTCACGAAGGCGAGGTAGTAGAACAGGATGTTCTTCAGGTCGGCGAACTGGCCGTTCGGGCGGTAGTAATTGAACAGCGCTTCCTGCTGCGAGGTCACCAGCGCGAAACTGCCGTTGCGCTGGACCGGCGCTTCGGAGGCGCGGCGCACGACGTAGATACCGCGATAGCGAGTGATGTGGTTCCACAGCACTTCAACGCCGTCCTTGGGCACCGGGAACGGCACGCCGCCGTAAGCATCGGAGAAGCCGCTGCCGCCTTCGAGCAATTTGGCCGAGGTCGCATTCTTGAGGGTGTTGTCGTACAGCCATTGCGGCGCTGAGCCGGATCGCCGGGATGGGTAGATCGGCATCTGGAAAGTGTCGGGGTAGCTGTTGAACAGCGCGATCTGACCGGGGCTGAGGTGGGCTTTGTACTGGTCGAGATTGGCTTTGGTGATGGTGAACAGCGGTTTGTCCGCCGCGTAGGGATCGGGGTGGTGCTGGCCGGGTTTGTAGCCGGCCGGGGCTTGGGTGATGCCGCCGGTCCACGCGGGGATGGTGCCGGCGGCGTTGCCGGCACGCTCGGCGCCCATGGGGGTCAGGGTGGTTTTCAGTTGTTCGGCTTGTTGTGGGGTGATGGCGGCCAGAGCGGTGCTGGCGGCAAGGCCTAAAACAAGCCCTAGCGAAGCCTTGGTCAATCTTGACGTGTGAACCATGATCTTCTCCAAAATACAAAAACATGTGGGAGCTGCGGTGCGACGACTCGACTTGCCAGCGATAGCGGTGGGTCAGCCAACACTGTTGTCGAATGTGCTGCCGTCATCGCGGGCAAGCCCGCTCCCACAGGGGGACGGGGTGCCGCAAGTTTTGTTCTGGGCAATCAAAGGAAATACTTGAGGTTGAACCCGACGTTGTCGCGGTCGCGAATGCCGTTGTTTTGCCCGCCGCCATAGAACTCGGTGTATTGCAGTTCGGCTTCGAGCTTGTTCTGGTAGTTGGCCTTGATCCCCAGCGTGTAAGCCTTGCGACCTTCGATGGTGTTGCCGGCCTGATAGCTGTTGCCCTCGAAGTCGTCCTTGTAAACGATGTACGGCGAGACGTTGACCCCGGCGTACACATCGTTCCAGGTGCCGTTGAGCATCGCCGTGTAGCTGTAGGAATTGCGGTTGACCTGATCGTCGCGATCACCGCCAGACACATAGGAATAGTTACCGGTGCCGGCGTAGAAGCGACGGCTGCCGTCATACGCGGTGTACTGCAGACTGCTGCCGCGCAGGTGTTCGGAGGCCAGTTCGAAGATGCCGAACAGCGAGTCGAACGAAGCCGTGGGGCCGAAGTTGTAGATGGTCCCCAGCGAGGTGTTGAACGCTTCGACGCGCTCGGCGTTATTGATCTGTCTGTCGAGGGTGACCATCTGCCCGCCGACGTTGATCGACTTGCCCGTCACTGCCGCCGCCGCGCCGTTGGCCAGGTCGCCAATCAAATCGTTGGTCGCCGCAACGCCGATCGGCAGATTCGGCCGATAAGCAATTTCACCAAACACCGACGCCTCGCCCAATGTGGTGTTGAAGCTGAAACCGTACATACGGATGTCTTCGGCATAACGCCGATGCGCCTGGATATTGCCCATCACGTCGGCAGTCGCCAACCCATTGGCCAGCGCCCCGGCCTGACTGCCGGCGACACCGGACAACAGGTTGGTCAGCGCGTCCATGTCGATGCCTTTGTAGCCGCCCAGGTCCGCCGCGATGGTTGGCTCCTTGGCGTGGTAGTTGACCATGTACAAACCGAACTCGGTGCTGTTGAGCTGTTCGGCGATGTAGCGAAAGGCAAAACCGAACTGGCCATCGTTGCGGGCGTTGTAGTCCTTGCCGATGCTCGCCACTTTCAGTGTGTTGCCGTAGGCCGGTGTCACGCCGTTGGCGTACAGGCCTGTGGTTTGCAGGGCGGAGTTGAGCAACGGGTTATTGCCCAGCGCGCTGTACAAACCGATGACGTTGCCGAACCCGGAACCGGCGTGTCGAGCGCCGTGCCGCTGAAGTTGTTGTAACCGGTGTTGCCACCGTCGGCGAACAGGTCAGTCTGCGAGTAGAAGGTGCCGACCGGGTCGATGCGGGTTTCCTTCCAGTTGGTCTGGTAGAAACTCTCCATGGTCAGCGAGTCGGTCAGGCCGATGTTGAAGCTCAGCGCCTCGACCGGCACCAGCACTTCCTTGACTTCGGCGCCGGGCAAGCGGTACTTGGCGGCATCCACCGGGTTGGTGGTGTTGATCCCGCCGCGATAGAAAATCCCCTCGCCCCAGTTGAATACCTGCCGACCGACGCGCGCTGTCACCGGCATCTGCGCGACGTCCCAGCTGCCGTGCACGTAGGCGTCGAGCATCTCGATGCGGCTGCCGGCGATGTCGCGAGTCTGGCTGGTGAAATGGTTGTCCTGCGGGTAGCTCTGGCTCGGTTGCGAGGGGCTGTTGTTGTCGTAGTAGTCGTTGCGCTTGTCCATCAGTTGCGTGTCGTAGAACGCGGTGCCGCGCACGAACACGCCGTAGTTCTGATAGTTGGCCTCAAGCTCGGAGGTGATCTTGTACACCTCGGAAACCAGCCCGGTATCGAAGTTGCGATTGCCGTCGTTGGTGTTGACGTCATCGTTAGTCTTGTCGCGGCCCTGCACCCGCCACAAACGACCGTAAGACAAGGTCGTGTCGAGGGAGCCGGTGACCTGTTTGTCCATCAGGCTGAACTCCACCGCGTGCGCCGCATCGACTGCGCACAACTGCAGCAGCCCTGCCAGGCCGACACCGGGGAGCGCGGCGCCCGTCAGGCGCAATCGAGTGTTGATCATCTGTTCCTCCTTGCCTGTTTTTTATTGTTGTGGTGTGCGTTGCGGCGCACTACGGCGCCAAACCCGCGCTGACGTAAATCCGGCTGTGAGCGCCGAAATGTCCGAGCAACCTGAACAACTGCTGGTTGAGTGCCGGGTGGTCGAAGTCTTCGCGTTGCAGCTGATTGCCGCTGCTGAAATCACTGCTGACGGGCACCGTTTCCAGCCACTGGCCGATGGCTTCGTCGAAGGCGGCGGAGTCGTTGACGGCTTCGGCGCTGACCACTTCGCGCAGGTAGTCGACCGAGTACGGCGGGTAGCTTTTGTCCTGAGCCACATCGGCGTAAGCCGCGAGCATCGGATGCGGCTGACCGGCACGCAGCACGCGGCGCAGCCAGGTCGACTGATATTTCTCCACTTCCATGTGCCGGGTCGCGACGCGCTCGATGGAGGCTTGTTTGTCGGCGGCGAAACCGGCGATTGCCTTGCCTTCCAGCAGAAGAAGATTGGCAAGGTTGACGCCCGGCAATGGTTTGGCGTGATACGGCTGGGTCAGGTCCTGAATGTGGTGCAGTCCCCA
This sequence comes from Pseudomonas sp. B21-041, assembly GCF_024748675.1. Classification (NCBI taxonomy): domain Bacteria; kingdom Pseudomonadati; phylum Pseudomonadota; class Gammaproteobacteria; order Pseudomonadales; family Pseudomonadaceae; genus Pseudomonas; species Pseudomonas sp. B21-041. Next base: position 875,896 of record NZ_CP087175.1, on the reverse strand, counting down.
GCCGAGAAAGCGATACCCCCAATACCGATGACCGCTGGCAAACGCCAGTCGCGCCAGGCCCATGTACTGATACGCGCGCCAGTCCGGCCAGCTGCGTTCGAGGAAACCGGCAGCCGCATACACCACCGCGCTTTCGTGGAAGAAGCCCATATGAAACGGCGCCTGCGAGCTGTACTGGAAACGCGCATCGCCGAACGGTTGCGGGCCGAAGCCGTAGAGCGCGCCGACGTTGCCAGGGTTGTCGCTGAACAGATTGATGTCGTGGCCGTAATCCGGCTCATCAGCAGCGCTGGCGAGCACGGCCAGGGCTGCGACTTTTTCATGATCGGTGACCACGATGAAACGCTGGCGATTCCACGGTGACAGGGTTTGTTCGACCATGACTTGATTGGCCTGCAAATGTTCACGTTCGGGGAGGTCTTTACCGGGTAATGGCTGGATGACCATCGCCAGATTAATCTCGGGGTTGATGCGCAGTGCCGTGAGAAAGTCGTGGCGCAGATTGTCACTTGGCACCGCTGGCAATTTCAGGTTGTCAGGTCGTGGCGGGTACTGAGTGAAGTGCGCGCGGGCGAAGCTTTCCTGTTGTTCCAACAATGCCAGCACGGCCGGATATTGCTCGGTGAGAAACTGCTCCAGTGGCTCGACTTCAACCGCTGGTGCATCGCGCAACGCCGGCAGATCCTGCAACGCCAGATAGCTGCCGACCGTATGGTTCGACCAGCCCCAGGCGCTCGGGGCGGTTGCACAAAGCAGCAACAGGAGGAAGGTCAGCTTCATTGCTTTTCGTTCTTATTGGCGGTGCCGTGGGGGATGAGCCTAACAACCGCCCCCGCCGCTGACACTGTCCGATCTCACCAGAAAAAGTCTCCGATGGCGCCAATTACCCGATATCAAAAACACCACCGCCCCTGTAGGAGTGAGCCTGCTCGCGATAGCGGTGTGTCAGTCAAATAGATGTTGACTGACACACCGCTATCGCGAGCAGGCTCACTCCTACAGGGGATTTGTGGTGTTCTTTCAGGCGGGGTAACCGGTGATTTTGCGGATGCTCTGATACAGCGGTTTGAGTTGGCGATACATGCGCAGGTAGACCTCTTTGTACAGTTGCTCGTAGATTTTTTGCGCATCGGGTTGTGGGGTGAAGACAGCCCCTACTCTGGTCATTGAAGCGATCGCCGTAGGGAAATCCGCATGCAGCCCCAACCCCACCGCACAACAAATCGCCGCGCCCAGACCGGACGCCTCATACACATGCGGACGCTCCGCAGGCAGGCCGAAAATGTTCGCCGTCAGCTGCATCGCCGCATCACTCTGCGAGCCGCCACCGGCCACGCGCAACCGCTTGATCGAGACCTTCGAACGCCGCTCGATATTCTCCATGCCCTGGCGCAACGCATACGCCAGCCCTTCCAGAATCGCCCGATAAATATGCGCACGGGTATGCACATCACCGAAGCCGATCATCGCGCCTTTCGCCTCGACACCCGGCTCTCGAATCCCCGGCGACCAATACGGTTGCAGCATCAGGCCCATCGAACCCGGCGGCACCGCATCAACCAGTGCATCGAACAACTGCTCAGGCTCGATACCCTGCTCTTTGGCCTGCTGCATCTCGCGCAAACCGAACTCGTTCTTGAACCAACTGACCATCCAGTAACCGCGATAAATCATCACCTCGCAGTTGTACTGATCCGGCACCGCCGATGGATATGGTGGGATCAACGGGACGATTTCCAGATAGCGCGATCGGGTGCTGGTGATCGTCGCCGTGGTGCCGTAGGACAAGCACACCGTGCTCGCATCGACCACGCCGGACCCGACCACTTCACAGGCCTTGTCAGCCCCCGCAGCAATCAGCGGCAAGCCTTCGGGAATACCCGTATGGCGAGCGGCTTCAGCGGTGATGTAGCCGAGGGTTTCACCGGGTTTGTGCAGGGTTGGTAGTTGCTCGGGACGTACCGCCAACGCCTGCCATTTCCAGTCACTCGGTGCGGCCCATTTCAGCCGTTTGAAATCGAACGGCAGGTAGCCAACGCAACAGCCGATCGAGTCGACAAAACGTCCGCACAATCGATGGGTGAGAAACCCGGACAACAGCAAAAACTTGTCTGTTGCCGCCCAGACTTCCGGCTGATGCTGAGCGATCCAGTTCGCCTCGGCCTGGGCGCGAAAATAATCCACAGTCGCTTGCGCGCCGACCAGTTTGAACAGCCAGCCCCACGGCCCTTTAATCCCGCCTTCGACTTCGCTCTGGCGTTGATCGAGCCACAGAATCGCCGGGCGCAATGGCTTGCCCTCGGCATCGACGTTAATCACCGTACCGCGCTGCGTGGTCAGGGAAACGCCGGCAATCTGCGTACGGTCGATGCCGGTCTGCGCCCAGACTTGCTGGCACGCCTCCCCCAATTTCGCCCAGTAATACTCCGGATCCTGCTCGGCCCAACCCGGCTGCGTCGAGTAATACGCCTGCAACTCGACCTTGCCTTTGCCGAGCAGATTGCCCTGCAAATCGAAGAGCAGCGCACGCACGCTCTGGGTGCCGTTGTCGATGGCCAGCAGGTAACGCTTGTTCGGGTGGTTATCCATGGAGCTCTCTTCTGGGGGCATCAAGGCGTGGCATCCGGCAAACCGTGATGGCGTTGCCACAACGCCCGATAACGCTGTTCTTCCTGCTGCCAGTGTTCGTCGCTCCAGCCCAGTCGAGGCTGGCAGAGTTGGCGGATGGCGACAAAATAGTCTTCGCCACCGCGCGGCAACAGCAGGCCCAGACGCGTGCGGCGCAGCAGCAGATCGTCGAGGTGCAAGACCATTTCCGCTTCGCAGGCGAAGGCCAGTTCTGCCCACAACGTGTCCGTAGCATCGACCGTTTCGTGGCTGACTTCTTTGATCAGTTGCGCCAGCCTCGGCAGGTCGCGGCCATGCCGTCCGGCCAGGCGTCGCCACTGATGGTTGCTCAATTCAGGGATCGCCAGCGCAGGCACAGCGGCAAACACTGGCGCGGCGTCGTCAACGACAGGACGCTCGAGCATCGCCGCGCAGGCCTTAAGCACTTCGATGGCTTGCGGGCGAAACGTGGTCAGTTTGCCGCCAGCCAGGGTCACGCAACCGGGCTCCTGCCACAGCACATGCTCGCGGGTTTCGTTCGACGGTTTGTCTTGATGATTGCCCGCCGCACTGCCGACTACCGGACGTACGCCCGACCATGTCGACAGCACGTCCGAAGCGTTCACTTGCGCTCCGGGAAACTGTTGCGTGCAAGCCGCCAGCAGATAGTCGAGTTCTTCGCCGCTGATGCTCGCGCTCTGATCGAGATCCTCACGATGATCGAGGTCCGTGGTGCCGACCACCGTCGCGCCTTCCCACGGGAAAACGAACACCGGACGCCGGTCGCGCTCATGCATGAAAGTGAACGCCTGCGCCACCGGCAAACGCCAACCTGGCAGTAACAGATGACTACCCCGCAACGGCCGCAATTGCCGTGGCGCCGCTGCCGGGCGCAAGCGTTCAGCCCAGGCGCCGGTAGCCACCGCGAGCACGCCGCAGCGCAATTGCAGTGACGAACCGGCCTCGCAATCCTCGACCTGAACGCCACACACTCGGCCGTTTTCACGTAGCAGTTGTTCGACGCGCACGCCATTGACCACGAAAGCGCCATCGGCCCGCGCTTCGCTCAACACACGCATCACCAACCGTGCATCATCGGTCAGCGCATCGACAAAACAGGTGCCACCGAGCAAGTCGTTTTCCCTCACGCCCGGCGCCAGATAACGCAGTTGTTGCGCATCATGAAAGCGATGGCTGCGCCGTCCCGCCAAGGCGTCGTACACGCTCAGCAAACCGCCCAGTACACGAGGCCCGGGAAAGCCGCCGCGATAGTGCGGCATCAGGAAACTCATCGGCTCGACCAGCCCCGGCGCTTCGTCGAGCAAGCGCTGACGTTCGCGCACCGAATCGCGGGTCAGGCGCCACTGGCCCTTGGCGATGTAACGCAAACCGCCGTGGACCATTTTCGACGATCGACTTGAGGTGCCCCAGGCGAAATCGCGTTGTTCCAGCAGCAGACAGCGCCAGCCTCGACGCGCCGCTTCACGCAGGATGCCGGCGCCGCTGATACCGCCGCCGATGACGATCAGATCCCAGGTTTCCTCGGCCAGCGTCGGCAGAATCTGCTGGCGCCACGCAGCGTTCCAGTCCTGACTCATGGCCGTCACTCCGGCAGCAGCGTGCCGGGGTTGAGGCGCCCGGCCGGATCGAAGTGCTTGCTCAGCGCCTGTAAGGTGTCCATCGCCAATGCGCCCTTCTCGCGCAGCAGGTACGGCGCGTGATCCTTGCCGACACCGTGCTGGTGACTGATGGTGCCGTGGTTGTCGACGATGGTCTGGCTGGCCACGTGTTTCAGCGCTTTCCAGCGTGCCAGCGTCGCGGGGTAATCCGCTGCTGGGCGAAACACGTAAGTGGTGTAGATGCTCGAACCTTCGCCGTAGACGTGGGACAGGTGGGTGAACACGTGCACTCGCTCGCCTTCGGCGGCCAAGGCCTCGCGCAGGCTGTTTTCAACGAGGTTGAGCAGGTGGTCGACATTGCTCCAGTCAGTGGCGGTTTCGAGGGTGTCGACCACGTAACCGGCGTTCCACAGGTTCTCGCGCAGGTAGGGGAAACGGAAGCGGTTCTGCGCCCACTTCTTGCCGAGCAAGGTGCCGGTGAACACGCCGCCGAAGGCCTTGAGGTGTTGTCGCGCCTGTTTCAGCGACAGCGCGTTTTGCCGACGATTGCCGGTCACGCCGAAGGTCAGCAAGCACTTGCCCGCACCGGCGCCGCGCAGTTTCAGATACTTTTCCAGCCAGGCGATTTGTTGCGGATGACCGGCCAGCGCCAGTTGCGTTTCGGTTTCCACGGCGTTGGACAGGCGCAGCATCGACAGCGGAACGCGCGCCTGAGCCAATTGGCGGATGGCTTGCAGTGCCTTGGTCCAAGAGGGCAGAAATACACCGTAGAAACGCTCATCGGCAGGCAGCGCACTGACCCGCACCTGGACCTCGGAAATGATCCCGAAACGGCCCTCGCAACCCAGCACCACTTCGCGCAGATCAGGCCCGGCGGCAGAGGCCGGAAAGGTTGGGATATGCATCGGCCCGGCGAAGGTTTCCAGCGTTCCGCCAGCGAATAACTGCTCGATCCGGCCATAGCGCAACGACTGCTGACCGCTTGAGCGGCTGGCGACCCAACCGCCCAGCGTCGACAGCTCCCACGACTGCGGAAAATGCCCCAGCGTGTAGCCTTTCGCACGCAACTGACTTTCGACCTGCGGCCCACTCGCGCCGGGGCCGAACGTCGCCAGCAGGCTCTGTTCATCGAGGTCGATCAGGCGGTTCATCCGCGCCAGCGACACCGTCACCACTGGCCGCTCCGAATCCGGTGGATTGATGTGGCCGGCCACCGATGTGCCGCCGCCATACGGGATCAGGCACAAGTCTTGTTCATGGGCGAGCGCCAGCAACTGGCGAATGTGCTCGGCGGTCTCGGGAAAGGCCACCGCATCGGGATAATTGCCCAGCGCACCTTCGCGCAACGCCAGCCAGTCCGGCAGGCTTTGTCCCCGCGCATGCAGTAAACGGTCATGGGCATCGACGCTGTACAAAGTGTGCGCCTGCAACCGCGAATTCGGCACACGCGCCAGCGCCGCCTCTAGCGTCGCATCGGGCAGCGCGCGCCCCTCGCCCAGGCGCTCATGAAGAAACTCCGCGCCCTGGGCCGGCAGTTCGACCACCGTGGTTGCATCTCCCCAGCCGTTCCAGCGTCGCATGCGTGTGTCCTTCTTGCCGTCAGATCAGTGATATTTCAGGCCTCCATACTAGCCAGCGGCCGCCAAGTGTCACGGTCGCATCCGGCCAGTTCGTGTAGCCAATTGAGTCAAACGTCGCGCAAGCGTCAGCCATTTACTTTAGTCGGGGTTTCAAATTACCTTTCAGGCTATTTCGTCCGCCTCCGCTGCCGTTGATCAAAGGAATGGGATCATGCAATCGCTCGGCTACACCTCGGTTCCGCCACTGCTCAAGTACCTGCGCCATGCCGAACAACTGGGCATGGCCATCGAGCCGGCGTTGGCGGCAGCGGATTTGCAGGCGCAGCAGTTGAGCGACAACACCCTGCGTTTGCCCGGTGAAGCGCATGAACGCTTGCTGGATTATTTCTGCGAACACTCGGGCGATCCGCTGTTCGGGCTCAACGCGGCGAATTTCGTCCTGCCCAATTCGTGGAGCGTGCTCGGTTACATCACCATGAACTGCGCGACGTTGGGCGATGCGATGAGCCGGATCATGCCGTTCGAGAAACTGGTCGGCGACATGGGCGTCAGCCGCGCCGAGGTACAGGACGGCCATGTGCATCTGATCTGGACTTGCCGTTATCAGCGCCCGCGAATCCGCCGGCATCTGGTGGAAAACGTGCTCGGTTCGTGGCTGCACTATGCGCGCTGGATCGCCGACACGCAGATGTCGCCGGCCGGGGTCTGGCTCGAACATTCGTGCCCGGCCGAAGCGACACCAGCGCAATATGAAGCGTTTTTCGATTGCCCGGTGTTGTTCGATCAGCCGTATTCGGCGCTGGTCGTGCCGCTGGCTTATTTGCAGTTGCCGTTGCGCCAGGCCGATGCGCAGTTGCTGCGAACGCTGGAAGAACATGCGCTGGGCTTGATGGCGACGCTGGAGGATGCGTCGCTTGAGCAGCAGGTAAAAAACATCCTGCGGCAGTTGCTCAAGGAGGGGTTGCCGCGCAAAGAACAGGTCGCCGAACAGCTCGCTGTTTCCGTGCGCACGTTGCAGCGGCAATTGCATCAGGCGGGGACGTCGTATCAGCAGATTCTCGATGATTTGCGCCAGGAGCTGGCTGAGCATTATTTGCTCAATAGCACCTTGCCGATTCAGGACATTGCGCAGTATCTGGGGTTTACCGAACCGAGGTCGTTTCATCGCACGTTCAAGAGCCGACGCGGGATGCCGCCGGGGGAGTTTCGGCAGATGCATCGCGGGTGAATATTCCGGCCACATCGCTGGCAAGCCAGCTCCCATAGTGCCCAAGTCGTCCACAAAATCCATGGCTTGCACATAAACCTGTGGGAGCTGGCTTGCCAGCGATGGCGTCAGTGGCAGCCCAGAATTCCTACAGGTAAATCTTCGATACTTGAACGCAATAAACATCCCGCACCACAGGTGTTTAAAGACACTCAGCGTTACGCGAAACAGCCCACAAATCCTTGCGCCGTAACCTACGCCTAAGCCAGAATCCGCCGGCTTGTGCGCCCTGAGCATGCTGCGTAACTTGATTGCGTCACTGATTCCCAGTGATCGGGTTTAGTAGCCCGGCGGTAATTCTGCTGGTCGTACATTCATCACAGGTACTCGCGTACCTGAGCTTGATGGTGGCTGTACGCAGGGCGCTTCGGCGCGCCGGCTTTTAGCTGAGTTCCCCGGTCTACTAACCTGCGTACAGCTGCCACCCTTTCGTTTAGTAGCCAAAGGGTTGCCGCTCAACAAAGGGAACACAGCTATGTTCAAGATAACGCCAAACCCGCCGGTCACCGACCCGGCCTCCCCCTACGAATCCCCCGATTCAAAGAAATTCCACGAAGCCGCCGAGCGCGCGCTCGACCACTACCTCGGTCCGACGAACGCCGACCTCATGGCAACGCCCTACTCCCCCAACACGCTGTACATGGCCAACCCCGAGGCAGGCACCGAATCCCTGCTGGCCGACGCCAGCGAAACTCTTGGCTCGGCGACCGTCATGCTCAACAACCATGCCGCGCAGGTTGAAGGCACACACCGCAAGACACTGCAGGGTATTGCGCAAGTGGTGATGGTGGCGGAAATGGCCGTCAATCGCGTGTTGGACAGGTTAGTGCCGACCGAGTAACGAAAAAGCCCGCTACCCCAACTGGAAGGGTTGGATGGCGGGCTTCTTTTTGTGGTGTGTCATTTCCCCCTCACCCCAGCCCTCTCCCGGAGGGAGAGGGGGCCGAACGGGGGATCTTGATTAGATACGCCGACCTGAAAGTGCTGCCGTGAATCCACAATCGCTGCAGATTTTTCAGGTCGATGTATAGCGCCAGACAACTCGGTCGGTCCCCTCTCCCTCTGGGAGAGGGCTAGGGTGAGGGGGCAACAGTGGGATGTTCGCTAAATACACCGACCTGAAAGTGCTGCTGTGAATCCATAATCGCTGCAGATCTTTCAGGTCGATGTATAGCGCCAGACAACTCGGTCGGTCCCCTCTCCCTCTGGGAGAGGGCTAGGGTGAGGGGGCAACAGTGGGATGTTCGCTAAATACACCGACCTGAAAGTGCTGCTGTGAATCCATAATCGCTGCAGATCTTTCAGGTCGATGTATAGCGTCAGACAACTCGGTCAGTCCCCTCTCCCTCTGGGAGAGGGCTAGGGTGAGGGGCCAACAGTGGGATGTTCGCTAAATACACCGACCTGAAAGTGCTGCTGTGAATCCATAATCGCTGCAGATCTTTCAGGTCGGTGTATAGCGTCAGACAACTCGGTCAGTCCCCTCTCCCTGTGGGAGAGGGTTAGGGTGAGGGGCTGTTCAGCTCAGAGACAAATCGCATTGGTAAACACCAGCCGATTACCAAACGGATCAACGATCGTCATGTCCTGGCTCCCCCACGGCATCGCCTGAATACCCGGATGCGAAAACTTGTAATCCTTGGCCACCAACTGCTGCTGAAACGCCTCCAGCTCATCCGTCTCGATACGCAGCGCCGAACCCGGCGTCGCATCGCCATGGTGCTCGGACAGGTGCAGCACACACTCGCCACGGGACACCTGCAGATACAACGGGAAGTTCGCCTCGAAACGGTGCTGCCAGTCGATCTTGAAGCCGAGGAAGTCGACGTAGAATTCTACGGCTTTGGCTTCATCGAAGATCCGCAGGATCGGGGTGGTTTTGCCGAAGCTCATGGGGTGCTCCCTGACTGATTAGCCCGACAGTGTAGACGGGGTGGATGTCAGCAATTCGGCCTGTTGATGACTTTCTTTAATCTCAGAGTGCCACTATGAGACGTGAGTCAAAAGATCGCAGCCTTCGGCAGCTCCTACAGGTATATGCGTTCCACTATAGGAGCTGCCGAAGGCTGCGATCTTTTGGCGCCATCAAAATCAATGAAACCCTTGGCGCAAATCACCTTCGCGTGCCAGAAAACGCCCTTCTCTCCTGCCATTCGCCTGTCCATCGCGGTAACTCAACACGCCATTGATCCAAACCCCATCAATCCCCTGCGCAGCCCGTTGCGGATCACTGAAGTCCGCGACATCACGCACGGTCGCCGGATCGAACAACACCAGATCCGCCCAATAACCTTCACGAATCTCGCCGCGCTCCTTCAAACCAAACCGCGCCGCCGACAGCCCAGTCATCTTGTGTACGGCCGTGTGCAGCGGAAACAGCCCGACATCACGACTGAAATGGCCCAACACCCGTGGGAAAGCCCCCCACAGGCGCGGATGGGGGAACGGATCTTCGGGCAGTCCGTCAGACCCGATCATCGATAACGGGTGGGCGAGGATTCTTCGTACATCCGCCTCGTCCATGCCGTAGTACACCGCGCCGGCCGGTTGCAGGCGTTTGGCGGCATCGAGCAGCGGCAGATTCCATTCGGCAGCGATGTCGATCAGGTCGCGACCGCTGACCTCGGGGTGCGGCGTCGACCAAGTTATGGTGATGCGATGCGCATCGGTGACTTGCTTCAAATCCAGTGTCGATGAACTCGCCGCATACGGGTAGCAATCGCAGCCGACCGGGTGAGTTTTGGCGACCTCTTCCAACGACGCGAGCAGTTGCGGACTGCGCCCCCAGTTACCGACGCCGGCACATTTGAGGTGGGAAATGATCACTGGCGAACGCGAATGACGGCCGATGCTGAACGCTTCTTCCATCGCTTCCAGAACCGGGGCGAATTCGCTGCGCAGGTGCGTGGTGTACACCGCGCCGAACGCCGTCAGTTCTTCAGTCAGTTGCATCACTTCATCGGTGGAAGCGTTGTAGGCGCTGGCGTACGCCAGGCCTGTGGATAAACCCAATGCACCGGCCTCAAGACTTTCGCGTAACTGCTCGCGCATCGCGGCAATTTCATCCGGCTTCGCGGTGCGGAACAGGTCGTCCAGATGATTGCTGCGCAGCGCCGTATGGCCGACCAACGCGGCAACGTTCAGCGTTGTATTGGCCGCTTCGACCGCCGCGCGGTAATCGCTGAAGCGTGGATAAACGAATGCCGCCGCTGTACCGAGCAGGTTCATCGGATCCGGCGGATTGCCCTTCAGTGTCACGGGCGAGGCGCTGATCCCGCAGTTACCGACAATCACCGTGGTCACGCCCTGGCTGAGCTTGGGCAGCATCTCTGGCTGACGAATCACCACGGTGTCGTCGTGGGTGTGCACATCGATGAAACCCGGCGCCAGCACGCGGCCAGCGGCGTCGATTTCTTCTGTCGCCGAGGCATCATGCAAGTCGCCTATACGCTCGATGCGGCCATCGCGAGTCGCCACGTCGGCCTTGTAGCCGGGCACGTTGCTGCCATCGATGATCAGGGCATTGCGAATCAGGGTGTCGTACAGCATGTCAGTCTCCCAGCGGCAGGTGATCGTCGCCGCCACGGTATTCGTCGAGGGCGAGTTTGATCCGCCGCAGACGTTCTTGATTGTCTTCAGGACTGGCCAGCGCCAGCTCGGTGGCGAGCACGTCGATGGCGAGCAGCATGCCGTAGCGCGCTGCCGTCGGTTTGTAGATGAACGAGGTTTCTGCGCCTTGCAGCGGCAGGACGATGTCGGCCAGTTGCGCCAGCGGCGAATCAGCGCGGGTGATGGCGAGAATGCGCGCGCCGTAGTTACGCGCCAGTTCGACAGTTTCCAAAAGCTCCGGGGTGATGCCGGTCAGCGAACAGACGATAAGCACTTGCTCGGCGTTCAGGCTGGCTGCAGTGACGCGCATCATCACCGCGTCATGGCACACGGCAATCGGGTAGCCGAGGCGCACCAGGCGTACCTGCAATTCGTCGCTGCACAGGGTCGAGCAACCGCCCATGCCGAAGGCGTGAATCATCCGCGCCTGACCGAGCATTTTCACCGCATCGGCAAAGCGCGATTCGTCGAATCCGGCCAGATGCTGGCGCAGCGTGGTTTCGATATCGCCGACGATCTGCCCGTAAAACGCCGACTGCTCAGGCGTGCCCGCCGGGTCGAGAAATCGGCTGCCGACGCCGCTCGCCTGGGCCAGTTGCAGGCGCAGATCACGCAGGTCGCGGCAGCCCACGGTGCGGGCAAAACGCGACAGCGTGGCGGTGCTGACTTCGGCACGTTGCGCGAGGTCTTCGAGGCTGGCGCTCGCGGCGAAGCCAACGTCGTCGAGCATCAGCCGGGCGATGCGCCCTTCGCCGGCACTGAAGGAATCCTGGCGGGCGCGGATCTGGTAGAGGATGTCCATGGGCGGCGGGCTCCGGTTACAGCAGGTAAGAAAGGCCGACGGTCAGACCAAAAGCGACCAGCGAGATCAACGTCTCGAGCACGGTCCAGGTCTTGAACGTCTGCGCGACCGTCATGTTGAAGTATTCCTTGATTAACCAGAAGCCGCCGTCGTTGACGTGGGAAAAGATAACCGAGCCAGCGCCGGTCGCCAGCACCAACAGTTCAGGGTGTGGATAACCCAGACCAATGGCCACTGGTGCGACCACGCCGGACGCGGTGGTCATGGCCACGGTCGCGGAACCGGTGGCGACGCGCATCAACGCCGCGAACAACCAGCCCATGATCAGCGGCGACAGGTGGAATTCGTGGGCGAGACCGACAATCTGATCGGTGACGCCCGCGTCGACCAGAATGCGGTTCAAGCCACCGCCAGCGCCCACCAGCAGGGTGATACTGGCGGTCGGCGCCAGACATTCGTTGGTGAATTTGAGGATCGATTCACGGTTGAAGCCCTGGGCGATGCCCAGCGTCCAGAAGCTCAGCAAGGTCGCCAGCAGCAGCGCAATCACCGAGTTGCCGATGAACAACAGGAACTGATTGAAACCGCTGCCCGGGGTGGAAATCAGGTTGGCCCAGCCGCCGATCAGCATCAGCACCACCGGCAATAGAATGGTCGCCATGGTGATGCCGAAACCCGGCAGTTTGTCGCGCGGTTCGCGGTCGAGAAATTGTTTTTCCAGCGGGTTATCTGCCGGCAGTTGAATGCGCGGCACGATGAATTTGGCGTACAGCGGCCCGGCAATGATCGCGGTGGGAATGCCGATGGCAATCGCATACAGCAAGGTCTGCCCGACCGACGCCTGATAGGCCTGCACCGCGAGCATCGCCGCCGGGTGCGGCGGCACCAGCGCATGCACCACCGACAGGCCGGCGACCATCGGCAAACCGACCATCAGAATCGACACGCCGACGCGCCGTGCCACGGTAAACGCAATCGGCACCAGCAAGACGAAACCGACTTCGAAGAACAGCGGCAGACCGACCAGAAAAGCGATGCAGACCATCGCCCAATGCGCGTTCTTCTCGCCAAACTTGTCGATCAGCGTACGCGCCATCTGCTCGGCGCCACCGGACTCGGCCATCATCTTGCCAAGCATCGTCCCCAGCGCGACCACCAGCGCAATATGCCCCAGCGTCTTGCCCACCCCGGCCTCATACGCCCCTACCACACCCGACGGCGGCATCCCCGCCACCAGTGCCAGGCCGATGGAAATCAGGGTGATGACAATGAACGGGTTGAGCCGGTAACGGGCAATCAACACGATCAGCGCAATGATGGCGACGGCGGCATAGACCAGCAGCCAATAGCCGAAGGAAGGCGTCATGCGGTACTCCTCGAAAGGGTCACGTTCGAATGGGTTGTGAAACTCATAAATCATTTCGAGATCGAGATTTCAAACCACATGAAAGTAATTTTCGTGGAGAGGCAAGGGATGTCGCTAACAGATATGTTTTGTCTTGATTAATGAAAATTTCGGGGCGGGATTTACATACTTTTTCGGTGAACGAGAAACCAATGTGGGAGCGAGCCTGCTCGCGAAGGCGGCTTCACATTCAACATCTTTGCCGACTGATCCACCGCTTTCGCGAGCAGGCTCGCTCCCACAGTTTTGATCGCATTCCTCCAGACAGAATGCGTAAAACCTGTGGGAGCTGGCTTGCCAGCGATGATGGCTGCACATTCAACTTAAATGCTGACTGGCCGACCGCTATCGCTGGCAAGCCAGCTCCCACCGGTTCGGTGTCCAGCCATACGTTATATTTTTCAAATCCAGCCAAGCGCTATACTCGCCTGACAACCTCCGCGGAGTCCCTGCCATGAGCCCCACACCTCGCACCAAAAAAAAACTGACAACCGAAACGTTGATCCGCGCAGTTGCCAGTTCGACAGCCATCGAGACGGGTCAAAGCGTGGAGACCATTGAGCGCAAACTCAAACTCAGATCCAGTAAATTTCTGCATTTGTCCCTGGCCAAGTAGCCCCGCCTCAAGTCCACAACGCCTGTCGTACCCAATACTCCATGGGTTCGTAGTTGCATTTCAGCCCTTGGTTGATGGCTGCAAAATAAGCCTCTTTATTCCGCTCCCAACTGCTGTAGTCCAGCGGCACGTAGCCCGCCTGCACGGCCATGACATCCGCCAGTAATCGCGACAAGCGTCCGTTACCTTCACGAAAGGGATGAATCAGGATGAACTCGACGTGCGTGACAGCAATGGCGCGAATCAGGTTCTCGTCCAGATCGGGCCGACATGGCGTGTATTTGGAAAGACAGTCCCTTTCAAATACGTCGAGCAACCGAGGAATTTGCGGCGCAGCGGCGAAGAAAAATCCATCCTTGCCCAAATTTACCGCACGGACATCGCCCGCCCATGGATAGATGTTCCCGAGCCAGTGTCGATGCCAATCCTTCAGATCCTGAACAGTGATTGACCGATCAGGCAAATGCTCGATGAGCACAGATTGGTAGAGCTTTTCCAACAAAACCAGCTCTGCATCATCCATGTCTTCGGGTTCGATAACTCCCAGTTTATTGCTCAGCACTTGCTCATTCGAGCCGGGCTGAAAGCTGCTTTGCGCCCCTTCTGCGTCATAACGGTTAATCATCCTTGTACCTGCTGAACTGGCAATGTTCAGAGCACCATAGGTCTGACGTGACACAAGCGCAAAGCCCGAAACGAAAACGGCTGCACGATGGCAGCCGTTCTAAAGGGTGATCACAAAGCCCGGCGGGGCTCAAACTGCAATCACACCATTTCGTTACGAATCCATTCAACCACCGACGTACGCTTCGGCGCCCAGCCCAACAGTTCGCGGGCGTGTTTGCCGCGTACGCGGCTGTTGGAGCCGAGGCCGTAATTGGCCATTTCGTAGCCCCATTCGGCTTCGGCGTCTTTCAGTGGCCAGTCTTGTGGTTGACCCAGGTTCAGGGCTTCGGCCATGGCGGTGGTCATGTCGATGAACGATGCTTCGCCGCTTTCGACGAAGTAGAAAGTACCCGGTACGTTCTTGGTCAGCGCCAGCAGGTACAGGGCGACGACGTCTTCGATGTGCACGTTGGACCAGATGTTCTGGCCGGTGCCGACGTGGCGCACCACGCCGCTTTTACGCGCCTGTTTGAGCAGACGCGGCAATTGCACGCTGTCGCGGATAACGCCCAGGCTGTGGCCGTAGATCAGCGTGTTGCAGATCACCGCCGAGTTCACGCCGTCCTGCACCGCTGCGAGGATCAGGTTATCGATTGCCACGCGCGCAGCTTTGTCGACAGTCGGCTCTGGCAAGTTGTCTTCGTAGTAGATGACATCGCTGGACTTGCCGCCCGATGCATCGCCGACGATGCTCGAACCGCTGGTGTGCAGGAACACTTTGTTGGAACCGCGCAAAGCATCGAGCAGTGCTTCGACGGCGCCGCGATGGTCGCTGCTGGCGGCGTTGATTACTGCGTCGGCAGCACGGGCCTGTTCGGCGAGCAATGCTTTGTCGTCGAGGGTGCCGATGACCGGGGTCATGCCCAGTACCTCGAGCTCAGCCGCTTGTTCAGGGTTGCGCACCAGACCGGTGACTTGATGCCCGGCCTTGACCAGACCGCTAGCGATGGAGCCGCCGATAAAACCGGCAGCGCCGGTGACGAATACGTTCATGGAGAAACTCCCTGCGTGAGTAAGTGATGGGACGAGTATCTGCCCGTGAGCCGCAGGGAAAAACCCGCCCTCGACCAATTCACTCTTGCGCAGAGGTCACGAATCAGCCCTTGAAATCGGCGCTGGCGTAAGCGGCGAGTTTGCTCTGGATGAAGTCGAGGAAGCATTGAATGCGCAGCGCCAGTTGGGAGTTACGGTAGTACACGGCGTTGATCGGCTGGCGATAACCGCTGTTGAATTCGCCGAGCAGGACCTTCAGGCGCCCGGCCCGAATGTCGTCGATGGTCATGAAGTGCGACAAGCAAGCGATGCCCTGCCCTTCCAGCGCCAGATGGCGCACGGTCTCGCCGCTGGAGGAGCTGATGGCCGGGGTGATTGGCCAGCGGTCACCGTGCACATAGCGCAGCGGCCATTGGTTGAGACCTTCATTCTGGGTGAAGCCGAGCAAGGTATGTTCACTCAGATCGGCGACTTGCTGTGGCGCGCCATGCTTTTCCAGATACGCGGGGCTGGCGACGATCAGTAGCGGACTGCAACCGAGCGAGCGCGCGTGCAGCGTCGAGTCAGCGAGGGTGCCGATACGGATGGCGATGTCGGTGCTTTGTTCCAGCAGGTCAATGATCAGGTCATTGCTGTTGAGTTCGAGCTGGATGTCCGGATAGAGGCGGCGGAATTCGTCGATGTACGGGACCACTGCGTGGAGCATGAACGGTGACGCGGCGTTGATCCGCAGGCGCCCGGACGGCGTTTGCTGACGCGAGGACAGGCGTTCTTCGAGTTGATCCATCTGATCGAGAATCAGCTTGGCCTGTTCGAAGAAATACTTGCCCTCTTCGGTCAGATCCATGCGCCGCGTGGTGCGGTTGATCAGCGTGGTGTCGAGCTTGGCTTCCAGCTTCGACAATGTGCGACTGACCGCAGAAGGCGTTTGCCCGACCTGTTCGGCGGCGGCGGAAATCGAACCGCATTCGATCACGCAGACGAAAATCTGCAACTCATCGGATCTGGCTTTCACGGGTGTCCTCTTTGAAATCGCCAAGATCGCAGCCTTCGGCAGCTCCTACATGGAAATGGGTTCCTGTAGGAGCTGCCGAAGGCTGCGATCTTTTGCTATTACCACCGATAGTAGCTTGAAACACTCAAGCCTTGAGGCCAAACACCTCGGTCAGATGCTGCTCATAACGCGCCACATCAGCCTCGATATTCGGCCGTTTCATCACATCCACACAAAGGAACGTCGGCAACCCGGTCATACCGAGAAACTCGTTGGCCTTGTGGAATGGGAAGTACACCGCGTCGACACCTTTGGCCTCAAAGAAATCAGTCGGGTCATCGAAGGCCTGCTGCGGTGCATTCCAGGTCAGCGACAGCATGTATTGCTTGCCCTGAATCAGACCGCCGCTGCCGTACTTCTGCGACGCATCGGAACGGGTGCGGCCATCGCTGGCGTAGAGGCTGCCGTGGCCTTCGGTGAAGACTTCGTCGAGGTACTTTTTCACCGTCCATGGCGCGCCCATCCACCAGCCCGGCATCTGATAAATGATCACGTCGGCCCAGAGAAATTTCGCCACTTCTTCGGCAACGTCGTAGCCCTCGTCGATAAGGGTGGTTTTCACATCGAAACCGCCGCGATCCAGCACGCTCAACGCGGCTTCATGCAGGGTGGCGTTGTAGCGACCGTCAGAGTGGGCGAATTTTTTACCGCCATTGAGCAACAGCACTTTTTTCATGAGAAAGCCTCGGCGCAGCCATTGGGCTGGATGGAGAAGGGAAACTGGAATGGCGGCAGATTAACGATCCGCCTCGCGCGGAATAAGGCCTGATTGCGCAAAATACATTTGATCAAAAAGCACGAATCCATCGCCGATTGTTGCAATAACATCCGCGGCATTCTGAATGTGAGGAGTCGTTGTGATGAGTGAACGCTTGGGTTTTATCCTGCACGCCAAGACCCGCCCGGAACAAGCCGAGGCTTTCGAAGCGCTGTTTCGCGCCTACGTCGAACCGAGCCGCGCCGAGCCAGGTTGCATCGAGTACCACATGCTGCGTGATAAGGAAGATCCGACGCTGTTTATCTTCTACGAGATCTGGGCCTCCCAGGCGCACCTGGACGTGCATTCGAATTTGCCGCACATGAAGGCTTTCTTTGAACAGCGCATGGACTATCTGGAGCGCGATTTCGATATCCGCCAGATCGAAATGCTCAGCGAAGCCTCGGCTAACCGCTGATCAACAAGTGGGCGCCGAGCGCGCCCATACCGACAAAGAACACCCGTTTGAACAACACGGCGCTGATCCGTTCGCGCAGCCATTGGCCCAGCAACATACCGAGAATGGCCGGGATCAGCGCCAGCAGCGAAGCACTCAGTTCGCCGCCACCGAGGGCGCCACGCCAGAGCAATCCAGCGGCCAATGCCAGCGTCGAAACGGTGAATGACAGGCCCAGTGCCTGCACCAGTTGATCGCGATTCAAGCCCAGCGCTTGCAGGTACGGCACCGCCGGAATCACGAAGACGCCGGTGGCCGAGGTGATGACACCGGTGATCAAACCACACGCCGGCCCCAGCCAACCTTCATGGCGTGGATTGACGCTCAGCGTTGGCAGAAACAAACCGCTCAACGCATAGAGGAACAGGGCCGCGCCGAGCCCGCGCACCACCCAATGCCCGCCCGCCATGCCGATCGATAACGTGCCTATTCCGGTGCCGAGGAAAATCATCAGCAGCATCGGCCAGAGGCGTTTGATCAGTCCTTTCAGATGACCGCCGAAAGCAAGTTGCCAGACATTGGTCAGGGTTGCCGGGATGATCAGCAATGCGGCTGCCTGCGACGGTGCCATAGCCAGACCGAGCAAGCCCATGGCGACGGTAGGCAGGCCGAGGCCGATCACGCCTTTGATCAGGCCGGCGAGCATGAACGTCACGATGACCAGCAGGGACAGGGCTAGGCCGAGGTGTTGGTAGAAATCTGTGAGTGTGTGCATGGCGCTACTGTGCGCCAGTCGGGGTTGGCTGAAAATCTGCCATATACTGAGGGTGCCTCTCACTGGACAAGAGGCTGATATTTTTTTGAAGCTGTTGGCCTCATCGCTGGCAAGCCAGCTCCCACAGTATTTTTGTTGTTCACACATTTAGAGATCAACCCTGAAACCTGTGGGAGCTGGCTTGCCAGCGATGGGGCCAGCCCAGACACCACAAAAACCAGAGGCTGCCAATCATGCACTTCGATCTCACCGACCTGCGCCTCTACCTGCACATCCTCGACACCGGCAACATCACCGCTGGCGCCGTCCGCAGCCATTTATCCCTGGCCGCCGCCAGCGCCAGAATCCGCGCAATGGAAGCCTCGCTCGGCATCGATTTCCTCGAACGCGGCCGTCGTGGCGTCACCCCGACGCCGGCCGGTAAAGCGTTGGCCCAGCACGCGCGCATCCTCCTGCAACAGGCCGAACGCCTGCAGCAGGATCTGGCCGACTATGCCCAAGGCGTCAAAGGTCAGGTGCGTTTGCTGTGCAACACCACGGCGATCACCGAATACCTGCCGGAAGTACTCGCGGACTTCCTGCGCGATCATCCCAATCTCGACATCGACTTGCAGGAGTTGCCCAGCGCGCGCATCACCCATGCCTTGCGCCAAGGCGCGGCGGACCTCGGGATCGTCTCCGATGCGGTCGACACCCACGGTCTGCAGACCCGGCCCTTTCGCGACGATCCATTGGTGCTGATCCTGCCCCCTGAGCATGTTTTGGCGAGTCAGGCGTCGTTGACGTTTGGTGAAACCCTGGCGCACGACTATGTTGCGCTTGGCAGCCACAGCGCGCTGGCGATTCACCTGGAGGAACAAGCGCTGCACATCGGCCAGCGCATGTCGATCCGGATCCGTGCCGATGGCTTCGAGGGCGTCATGCGCATGGTGGCGCGAGGTGCGGGGCTGGCCATCGTGCCCAAGGTGGCCATCGAGCGCTGGGCGGCGGTGCACTCGGTAACGTGCCGGCCGCTGGACGAAGTCTGGGCGCATCGCACCTTGCAACTGTGTGCGCGGGACTTCGACCACCTGCCCGGTTACGCCCGGGCCTTGTTTGATGCGCTGGTGCCTTGACTCTACCGCTAGGGGCAGACTCTATCCTGCGAGCTTCATTTCAGGAGTACACACAATGAGCAAACGAATGCTCGTGATACTGGGTCACCCCTCCACCGACAGCTTTTGCGGGGCATTGAGTGAGACTTACGTTCAGGCCGCCAAGGACGCCGGGCATGACGTGCGGCTGCTGCGTCTGGATGCGCTGGAGTTCGACCCGGTCCTGCACGAAGGCTACAACAAGGTGCAGCCACTGGAGCCGGACCTGCTGCAAGCCCAGGCCGATATCACCTGGGCCGAGCACCTGACATTCGTCTATCCGATCTGGTGGGGCGGGATTCCGGCACTGTTGAAAGGCTTCGTCGACCGGATTTTCCTGCCGGGTTTCGCCTTCAAATATCGCGAAGGCAAAGCCTTCCCCGACAAGCTGCTCAAGGGCCGTACCGCGCATTTGCTGGTGACCATGGACACGCCGTACTGGTACTACAAATGGATCTATGGGATGCCGGGGCTGAATCAGATGCGCAAGACCACGCTGGAATTCTGCGGCATCAAGCCACTGAAGACGCTGACCTTCGGGCCGATCCTTGGCTCCAAGCCAAACCAGCGCGATGCCTGGCTGGAACAGGCGCGCGTGACCGCCGCCGTCTAAGGCTTTCCTGCCGCCTCAACTGACGGCGCACAAGCCGCCGTCAGTGCCTCTTCGGGCTCCCTTCTCAAGCCCGTCCGTCGCCTGTGCACGTCATTTACGCGCAGTTGCCATTTTCTGATGGTATTGGACATATAATCGCCGCCGATCCGGCATGACGCCTGATCGCGCTACGCTATGTTTGATCATCGAGACGGACCTTATGTATATCGGCAAAGCCGCCCAACTGTCGGGCACCACAGTCAAAAGCATTCGCCATTACGAAGAAATCGGCCTGTTGCCCGAGCCCAAGCGTGAAGGCAAATACCGCATCTACAGCCAGCAAAGTGTCGAGGTGTTGACGTTCATCAAGTGCGCCCAGCAATTGGGCTTCAAGCTCAAAGAGCTGCAGGTGATCCTCAACAACTACCGCGGCGACGAATTCCCGTGGGACATGGCGCAACGAGCCATTGCCGAAAAAAAAGCCGAACTGGTGACCCAGATCGGCGATTTGCAGCAATTGCATGATGGCCTTGAGGCGTTTGAACACAACCTCAACGACGCCCGCCAGGAATGTCAGTTCGAGCGCAGCGCCCGCTATGGCGAAAAAAACCCGGTCAATACACTGAACTGAAAACCCTGCTGCGCCGCATGACCGGGTTCGCCTGTCGTCTCAGGGCAGGCGCGCCCGGTCGTTGGCGAATCAGCCCGGTACCGCCTCCCCTTCTGTGCGCAGCGCTTGAACCGGCGCATGCACCGGTGCTATCGCCGCAAAGAACCACGGTGACACCAGCGTCACCAGGACAATGGTCATGACTCCGCTGGAAAACAGCGCCATCGCCACCAGTGCACCCAGATCGACAATCGGCTTGAAGTCGGAAAACAGCAATGCCATGAAGCCTACGGAGAAGATCACCACGTTGATCACCGTCGAGCGGCCGACGCTGTGCATCGCCTGCAAAATAGCCGCGTCGATCTCATTGCCCTGCTGCACCAGCAACTTGATCCGCGACAGCAGGTGCACCGCGTAATCCACCACGCCGACCACGAGGAACGTCACCAGCGTCGTGCCGATGTTCAGCTCAATGCCGAACAGGAACATGAAGCCATAGACCGTCACCGACGTGGTCAGCAAGGTCAGCATGCCGAGCACACCGAGGCGCACCGATTTGAGCCAGTACATCATCATCAGCGTGACGACCAGCAAGGCCAGGGAAAAACTCAGCACCTGGCCCTGAGTGATTTCCTGCAGGACGCCCGTCCAGATCAACGGCGTGCCGGCGTGGGTCACCTCCAGGTTGGCCGGTTTGTTGACCAGCAACCAGGCATCGAGGCGGTCGAGCATGCCCTGATAGTCGCTGGCGACCGACGAGGTCATGGTGTACAGGGTCAAGGCCTTGGAGAAATCGGCGTTGAGCACGTTGTTCAGGTCCGAACCACCACCGTTTTCGAACAGCATCACGTGCTGCTCGATCAGCGAATTGCCCGGCACTTCAAACTGCTCGACCTGCCCGTCGTCATTGACCGACGTGACCTTCTCAACGGCATTCGGTACGCGCAGATACTCCGGGTTCATGTCGTTGAGCACCAGGTTCATGCGCTTGACGTAGGTGGCCAGCGAGTAGCCGTAACTGACGTTCGGTTGCTGTTTGATGAAGTGGTCGAGCTTGTCGATGAACTGCACCACTTCGGTGGTCAGCACGCCGCGTGGTTCTTTGCTGTCGATCGCGATCCAGCCCGGCGCCGTGCCCGCTACTTTGGCGTGGTTGATGAACTGATCGGACACGCGAATGTGGCTTTCCGGCTTGAAGTAAGCGATGCCGGAGTCTTCGATATCGACGCGAAAGGTGAACACGGTGGCCAGCGCCAACAGCGGCAGCATGACCATCAGGATCGGTTTGCGAAAGCGGATCATCCAGGCACAGAACGCCACCAGATACCGCGAGATGATCGATTCCTTGTGTACCTCAGCCTTGGCCTGCTGCGGCTGATCCTTGCCCCAGATGGAAATCCACGCCGGAATCAGCAACAGCGAAATGATCAGCGCCGCGGTCAGACCGATCGACATGAACACGCCGAAATTGCGGATGCTGACAATGTTGTTGGTGGTGGAAATCATGAACGTGGCGATGGTCGTCACGGTCGTCAACACCACCGGCACCACCATCAAGCGCTGGGTTTCACGGTTGGCCTCACGATTGCTCTTGCCCGCGTTTTTCTGCTCGTAATATTCAGCCATCACGTGGATCGCATCCGAGCAGCAAATGGTGAACAGGAACACCGGTAGCACACTGGTCAGCAGGTCGAACGGCACCCGCAACAGCGCCATCAGGCCCAAGGTCCAGATGGTGCAGAACAGAATGTTGAACAGCGGCAACAGCACGCCCAGTGGTTTGCGGAAGAAGAAAATCAGCAGCAAGGTAATCAGCAAAAACACGATCGGGAACAGCACGGCCAGGTCGTGATCGATGATTTCCTGTTGCGCGGCGATGAAGATCGGCATGCCGGCAATGAAGATTTCGTCCTTGTACTCCGGGTGTTCGGCCTGATATTGCGCGACGATGCCGCGCACGATCTGATAAGCCCGCAGTTGCGCCTGAGCGTCGTCCTGCTTGGTGCCGAGTTCGGCCACCAGCATCGCGACTTTCTTGTCCTTGGACACCACCCCGTCGACCATCAATTCGTTGCCCATGATCTGCGACTCGACCAGCGCCGGGTCCATGTCATAGGCATTCAGGGTTTTGTGGATCAACAGCTCGCCGTCGTCGGTCAGGACGATGTTTTCCAGGTCGCCCATCGAGGCCATTTCGCGGATCGGGTTGATCCGCTCGGCGAGAAAGGTCAGGAACAACTGATCATGGGCGTCCCAGTTCTGGCTTTGGGCATGATCACGCAATGCCTTGGCGTTGGCGTAATCGTTCTGCGAAAAGCCATCCTCGAGAATATCCCGGGTCAACAACTGCGCACGGCTGTCGCCTGCATGCCGGGCGACGATTTGCGCCAACTGCTCCTTGTCGGCATCGTTGGCCAGAATCATCTTGCGCACCGATTGCGACATCGAAAACAGCGCGTTGAGCGTCGATTTGTTGAACACCGTTTGCGGGTTGTTCAGCGCCACCATGACCGAGTCGAACGTGCCGGTGAACTCACCCTGCAAATCGATGATGGTCTTGCGCGCCGGGTGGCTTTCCTTGAGCAGATAAGGGTTGGTGTCGGACACCAGCGCGCCCAGCGTATAAGTGAAATACGCCGTAATCGCCACCAGCAGGAAAACAATCGCCCGCGCATAGCGCTCGACGAAATTCAGATATCTTTCCATGATCATGCGGTTCCAGGTCGTCGGGGTCGGCGCTTAGCGGGCAGACACGGCAAAGTCCGGCAGGTCACCGGTTTTCAGCCCGCGTTTGATGGCGGTCTGGGTGAAGAGGCGGTCTTCCAGAGAAACGTTGTACTGCAACTGGTTGAAGCGCATTTCCGAACGCGTACCGTCGATGAAGTGCTCGGTTTCACTGAGCACGATGCTGTCGATCGAATCGATGGTCGCGACTTTCTGCGTGCGCATCTGCTTGATCAACACGCCTTTGACGTCGAAGAAATCCTGACGCATGACCAGGAAATTCTGCTTGTCGATCCACACCTTCAGCTTGTTGTAACCGGTCTTGGCCAGCACCTCGGGAGACGCCGGTTCGCGCTCGATCACGTAGCAGTCGCGGCCCTTGATCTGTTCTTCGCCGACGAGTTTCTGCGAGTAGTCTTTAACGCGGATCTTGTCCAGATCGGCGTACGAGTACTCGCTGCCCATGAACGAGCCGCGCTTGTCGGTGGTGGAGATGCGGCGGGTCTGGCGGCTGACCGGCAAGTACATCCACTGGCTGTCTTCCAGGCCAAGGGTTTCGTGCGGGTTTTCGATGTGGAAGGCCACGTCACGCACGTCAGTCGGCGCAGAAAAGTACATGCTGAACTTGTCGCTGTCCGGGTAATCCTTTTGCAGATAGGTGAACTCGCGAACGCGGGTATTGCCTTTCTTGTCATGCAGGATCAGCGAGACCTGGGACATGAAGCTGTTCCCGTCATTGCGATCGCGTACCTGACGGATGATCTCATCGGCATTGCCAGCCTCGGCGGCACTGGCGCAGGCGCTACCGAGGATCAGTGCGGCGGTGGTCAGACTTTTCAAAAACGGCAACATAACAACTTCCTTTTCGTTGGATGAGTGCACCTGCGCGAGAGCGGCAGGCGTGATGGGTCAGAACAGATAACCGGCCGACAGCCGTACTTGATCGCGCTTGCTGTACTCGCCGAAAGTCTTCTCGGGCTTGCCGAAGAACACATCCACTTCCAGCCCGAGCTTGATGTAGTCGACCGGTTTGTAGGTGAAGATGCCTTGCAGCAAGGCGTCATCCTGAAACGGCGGTGAGCCAGCGACCACCAGACGACTCTTGAGGCGGTCTTGCCAATGAGTGCCTTCGGCCGACAGGGTGAACAGCGGTTCGTGTTTGTCCTGCAACATGCCGTCCTGCCAGTCGAGCAGCACTTGTTCCTGCCATTGCGCGGAGATCAGCCAGTCGCGCAACAGGTAGTCGACACCCAGCAGCGACTTGACCATCGGCGTACTGTCGGCACCGTAGGCGCGGGTCGGATTGGTCACGCGCCAGTTGTCGAAATACGCCACCTCGCTGCGCACCACGATGCTGTGCCCGGCGTCGATCGCCAGCCCGGCACCGCCCATGGTGTAACGGGGAAACTGCCGTTCCAGCCGCGTGCGGCCGTCGTCGGCGAGGCCTTCGACCGCGTACACCGGGTCTTGCTGACGGGCGCTCAAGGCGACAAAACTGGTGTCCACCGCACCGATCCGGCCGTTGGCGCTCAGGCCATAGGAATAGCCTTTGTCGCCGTCATAGCCGGGCTTGGAATCGAGCAGGAAATACTGCGGGTCCGGCGTAGCAAACAGTGGCGCGGCAAATTCACTGCCCTCAACCGGCGCCTGGTTTTTCACGAAGTCAGTGATCCACAGCGCCTCCAGTTCCCACTCGCCCACCGGTTGCGCAAAGCGCACCATGGGCACGGCGATGCGGCTGTCTTCGAGCAGCGGCGTCAGACCGTCGCGATAGTCCAGCGGGTTGATCTGATCGAGCACACGCAATTCATCCGCGCGGCCCCAGACCACTTGCTGCCAGCCCACTGTCACCTCTCCGTCACCCAGCGAATGGCCGACGTAGAGGTGCCGCCAATCGGCGTCGAAACGGTATTTGTCGCGTGCCCGTTCGCTGTACGGATTGTTGCCGTCGTAGCGCGCGTCGTAACGCACGCGGCCCTTGGCCTTGTAGTAACCGCCCTCCCAGTTGTCTTCCAGGTTGGCTTTGAAATACACGGCTTTTTGCGTGATCTGGTCGTCGCCGTGCAGACGCATGGCCGTGGCCACGCCGACTTCACCGTCGGCGTAATCGGGCTTCAGATCAGCGACGGTAAATTCGGCCATCGCGGTGGGCGCAGCCATGCACGCCCATACCGCACACACGATGTGACTGTTGTGAAATCGAGGCATCGCTACATTCCCAACCCGACACCGCCATCGATCACCAGACTCTGCGCGGTCACCCCGCCAGCCTCGGGGCTGGCCAGGTAACGCACCATCGCCGCCACCTCCTCGCTCTGGATGAAACGGCGCATCGGCAGTTTCTTCTTCGCGTTGCGTACGATCTGTTCCTGGGTCAGCCCGGCAATCGCCGCTTGCGTCGCCAGTTCACCCTGCAACATCGGCGTGTCGATCCACGCTGGCAGAATCGCGTTGACGGTGATCTGCCGCGAAGCGAGATCCAACGCCAGCGCCTTGGTCATGCCGACGATGCCGTGCTTGGAGGCGCAGTACGCGGTGTTGCGCACCTTGCCGGCACGGCCGAGGATCGACGACATGTTGATAATCCGCCCACGGTCAGGCATCAGCGCCAGACACAACGAGGTCACGTAGAACGTGCCATTGAGGTTGACCGAAATCACCTTGTGCCAGTTGTGCAGATCTTCCGGTTCGTTCTCGTTGCAGATGCCGGCGCTGTTGACCAGCACATCAACGTATTCGACTTGCGAACCGAGGGTCTTGAACAACGCCTCCATGGCCGGCAGGTCAGCAATGTTCGCCGCATGGGTTTCGACCCGCGCCTTGATCTGCTCCTGCTGCTCGTCGACCCAGCGCTGCAGTTCGGCCAGATCGAGATCCAGCAGGATTAGGCGATTGCCGGCGTCGGCGGCAAAATTTTCGGCGACCGCGCGACCGATGCCTTTCGCCGCTCCGGTAATCAGAATCGTCCGGCTCATGGCATTTTCAACCCGCCGTTAACCGACAGGACCTCCCCGGTCAGGTACAAACCGCGATCGGCGAGGTACAGCACCGCTTCGGCGATTTCTTCCGGTTCGGCGTAGCGTTTGATCAACAGACGCGACTGGATTTCTTCCTCCTGACTGCCAATCAGCGCCGTACTCATCTCGGTCTTGACGATGCCCGGGGCGACCGCGTTGACGCGAATGTTGCGCGGCGCCAGCTCCACCGCCAAGGCACGGGTCAACGATTCGACTCCGCCCTTGGCGGCGGCATAGTTGCTTTGGCCTTTACCGGGTTTCTGCGCCGCCACCGAACTGATGTTGACGATGCAACCGCTGCGCTGGCGCAACATGCCCGGCACCACCTGCTGACAGCACAGCATCGTGCCGATCAGGTTGGTCTGGATCACCTCGACCAGGTCGCGCGTCGACATCGTCGCCAGCAAGCCATCACGGGTGATGCCGGCGTTATTGACCAACAGATCGATACGCTGGAAATGCTCCTCGACCCGTTCGAAAAACGCCTTGATGCTGTCGCCGCTGCTGACATCGCACTGCAACGCCAGGCAATCGATGCCCGACGCCTGAACCTCATCGCGCAAAGCCATCGCGGCGACTTCATCGCGCACGTAACTGAACGCGATCTGATAACCCGCCCCGGCCAGGGTCTGGACAATCGCCCGACCGATGCCGCGACTGCCACCGGTCACTACTGCTACTTTATTCGGCATGACCGTTCCTTAAAGCGAGTTGTCGGTTTTGAACTGCGCGAGGCTGAAGCCGTGAGTCGCCGCCAGTGCACGAATCTGCTGCACTTGCTCGCGGCTGATGTCGCCGTAGGAGTAGTGCTGTTTCATACCGGACAGGCCCATCAGCACCGACTCGGCCATGCACGCGTACAACTGACCTTGCTTGAGATAGGCGCGAACGTTTTTCACCAGGCCATCGCCCAGCGGCGTCTGCACGATGCCGCCGTGCATGTAGAGCACGTCGGAGCGCTGACTGGCGAGGTTCTGGTCGACGTTCAGCGGCACGGCGATGTCGCAGATCACGCTGTTTTCGGCGAAGTGCTCGGCAAAGAGAAACGGCTGCGGTGCGTTCGCCGCGCAGAGCACGATGCGTGCCTGTTTCAGCACATCAAGATCGTTGCTGACGGTGATGAAGGCGTTCGCGCCCAAGCGTTCTTCGACCAGTTTCGCTACGCGCAGCCCCAGATCGGCACTGCTGCCGTGGGCCTGCAAGAGTCCATCGATTCCATCAATTTGCTGCAGGCGACGGGCGAGGCGATCGTGTTCGGCGACACCCTTGAGAATCGCGCGGGCGGCTTCGGCGTAAATCTGTTGCGCGGTTTTTTCCAGACGGCGCAGCGAACCGTCGCGACCGCTGCCGATGAGGATCAGGTGCTCGACACTGGTCGACAACAACGAGGCATAGGTCGAAGCGATGTTGCCGGCAGCGCCGACTACCGCTGCAGTCTGCTCGCCCAGCTCAAGGCCCTGTTGCTTGCAGCCCTGTTCGATGGCTTCCAGGCCCATGCCGATGGTCAGTGCATTACCGGAAGTCAGCGCCATGTCAGGAATCTGCAGGGCCTGGCAGTTGTTGGTGACGATCGAGGTGTACATGCCCAGCCCGGCGACGGTGTAGCCATCGGCGCGGGCATCCTTGATGCGGTTGCCGACTTCTTCGCGGATGGTTTGCAGATCACCGCTGGCGATGTACGCCGCCATCGCATCGGAATCCATGCACAGCGGGTACAGGGTGAATTCCACGGCGGTGCCGAGTTTCGAGCGAATCTGCACCGGTCCGATTGGCGCGGCACGGCGCTCGGGGGCCATGCGTTTGATGAACTCGCGTTTCTGTTCAGCGCTCAGGGTCGACAGTGAAGGATCGACGTCGCTGAGCATGTCCGAATCAATCAGATGGTTGATGAACGCCACGCGCGCCACCACGCGCACGTTCTCATCAGACTTTGGGAGGCTTTCATCCTCCTTGAAGCTGACCTCGCGGGCCGGCACTTGCGCGATGCTGTCGGCACACACACCAGCCGCCAGCGGGAAGGCATCGCGGCGGCGCAACATGTCGCAGACTTTCTGCAAAGAACCGATCAAGCCGTCGATTTCTTCGAAGGTGATGCACACCGGCGGTTCCAGACGAATCACATTGGCGTTGCTGCCCGACGGCGCCACGCGCAGGGATTCGAATTGCAGCAGGTAGCCGGCGATGATGTAGCCCAGCGCATCGTTGTACTGCGCCGATGCCTGAACCAGTGAACTGGTGCCGGTCAGGTCGTGCAGTTCGAAGCCCAGCAGCAAGCCGCGCCCACGCACGTCGGCGATGACGTCCGGGTACGCTGCTTTGAGTTCCAGCAGCGAAGCCTTGAGGTACTCGCCCTTCTTGTTCACGTCCTTGAGCATCGCGCTGTCGTTCTCGAACAGACGGCGCAAGGCCGACAGGGCGATATGGCAGGACGCGTCATCTTCGGCAAAGGTCGAACTGTGGATGTAGCTGAAATCGTTTTCGTAGTGGCTGGCGCGAATCACCGTCGCGGCAATCTTCATCAGGCCACCGCCCAAGGCTTTCGACAGGCAGTAGTAATCACCCTGCAAGTTGAAATGGCTGGCGCCAAGCAAAGTGCCGGTGCGGCCGAAACCGGATTGCACTTCATCGATGATCAGCGGGCATTGCTGCTCGTTGCACAGACGCCGCAGGCCCAGATAAAACTCATTGGCAAACTCGTTGATGCCGCCCTCGCCCTGGATCGGCTCCAGCAATACAGCGGTGATCGCACTGAACGCCTCACGGCGAACCTGCAGGGTTTCGCCGCTCCATTCCAGGCTCAACCAATGACGGATATGACGGGCCGGCAGCTCTTGCAATTGCTGGGGTTGCTGCGGGTCGATGAACTCGACGTTGAGGCCGAAACGGGCGAACGGTTTGCGGTACTGCTTGCCGTACGTCAGTTGAACGGTGTTCACCAGTTTGCCGTGAAAGCTGCCACGCACAGCGAGGAACACCGGCTCGACATGCAGTTGCGCCAGGTTGTGCTGACGCACCGCTTCGGCCACTTGGCGCACGGTGACGCAGGATAGATTCTGCGGCAGCAGGCCGACGGGCAAATCGAGATCGTCGACGTCCAGCTCGACGTAAGCCTTGTCGCTGGCGACCAGATTGGCGAGAGTGAAATCACGCTCGTCGAATTGCTTCTGCAGGTTTTTCTGACGACGGTATTCGGCGTGCTTGACGGCGATTTCCACCGACTCGGCACCGCTGTTGGAGAAGGTCGAAATGTAGCGTTCGCTGTTGTTCAGTTCACGGTTGAACGCTTCACTGAGTTCACGCCCCAACTGCCCCGCTGCACCGCGCACCGACATCTGCGCATTGAACGGCACATCGGCACGCAGCAGGTCGACGAGTTGATCGACAAATTGCGGATCGTTGTGGCCATACAGCGCGGCGCCGTAACCGCCGAGGAAGTCAGTAACCGTCACCTCTTCGCCCTGGCGGTCGCGGTAAAACAATTTACTGCCCAGCGCTCTGTGGAATTGGCATTCCAGGCCCAGGGCCTGCATCAATTCAACGAATTTCGGCCGTACGTAATCGCGGTAATCCATGACAGTTCTATCCCTTGAGTAAAAAATCAGCTGCGTTTCGTTGCGTGCCGACGGTCAGTCAGCCGCGTGAAATTCGAGTTGGTAACCGGCGCTAAAACCGTTGTCGTCGCGGTTGATGACCAGGCAATCGTGCAGCACGGCATCGCGCGGCCCGCCGATAACGAACGGCAGATGCGCATCCAGCGGTTGCTCCAGGCCACTGACCGGCGGGATGCTCTGCGCCTGCAAAGCCTGCCGGGCAAAGATCAGGTCAACCAGGCTCGGTGCACCACTGAGCATGCCGGTCAGCGGCGTGCTGCTGGTGATGTGCGCGGCGCCGGTTCGCGCCAGCGTGCGGGCCAGATCGGCATCCTTGTGCGGATCGCCAGTGGCGCTGCTGATCAGCAGATCCACCTGTTTGTCGGGCAAGCTCAGCGAGTCCAGACGCGGATGGGCGAACAGTGCTGTCAGGCAAGTTTGCGGCCCAGCCGGCAAGTCATCGGCGCGGCGCAGTACCAGCGCCGCCGCACCTTCGCCAGCAATGCCGCCACGGCCCTGGCGATCAAAGGCACGCAGGCTTGGCGAACCGTCGGTGCTGATCACCCCCGCCTCGGCCAGTGCGGCGAGGGCCAGCGGATCCAGTTCACTGCCCGCGCCCACCACAATGGCCGCATCGATCCGCCCGCTCTGCAACGCCGCGCAGGCTTCGCGCAGCGCCGCCAGATTGCCGGCCACGCCTTGCATGTAGGCGTTGCATTCGCACTCAAGCTTCAAGGCCAGACTGACGACGCCGAGCAAACCGTTGCTCAGGCTCTTGAGCACCAGGAACGGATCGAGTGCACGTTCCTGCAACACGCGTTTGGCCAGACGCTGCATGTCGGCACCGCTCTCGGTCTGACACTCGTGCAACAGTTCGCCGTAAGACGCGAGCGACGGATGGGTGTAACCGCCCTGGCAGCAATAGAGACCAAAACGCACGTTGTCGCGGCCCGGTTCAAGCTCGGCCTCGGCCAACGCCTGGCGCACCGCACTGACGCCCCAGATCACCGCCGGCGGGCAGTAACGTTGGAGGTTTTGCGCAACGTCCTGACGGCTACGTTGATGATCTCGATCAGCGATGTGCCCGAACGCAATGACCCGCTCGCTGTGGAACAACGACGAGTTCAGGGGCGAGATCGCGCTACGCCCTCCGCGGGCCGACGACCAGAAACCCTCAACGCCCCAGCCGGTGGGCAAGACACAGCCGCTGCCGGCGATCGCGACACGTACAGTGGTGTCAGTCATTGTCCCTGCTCCCGATATTTGCCAAGGGCCAGCGAAGTATTGAGGCCACCGAAACCGAAGGAATTGCTCAGCGCGTAATCCACTCGGCGACTGACGGCTTGCCCGGCGCAGTAATCCAGATCGCACTGTTCGTCGGCGTCATGCAGGTTCACTGTTGGCGTGACCAGATCGTTGAGGCAGGCCAACGCGGTGACGATGCATTCCGGTGCGCCAGCGGCTGCGATCAGGTGACCGAACTGTGATTTGTTGGCGCTGACAGCCAAGGCTTGATAGTGCTTGTGTTCGGCGAACACGCTTTTAATCGCCAGGGTCTCGGCCACGTCATTGAGCGGTGTCGAGGTGCCGTGGGCGTTGATCAGATCAATCTGCTGTGCACGCAAACCGGCGTCGTCCAGCGCGGCCTGCATAGCCAGTGCCGCGCCGCGTCCTTCCGGCTGCGGTGCGGTGACTTTGTAGGCGTCCAGACTGCTGCCGAAACCCAACACCTCGGCATACGGCGTGGCGCCACGGGCCAAGGCATGTTCGAGGCTTTCCAGCACGACAAAACCACCGCCCTCGCCGGCAATCAGACCGCTGCGGTCACGATCGAACGGACGGCACAGATCCGCGCCCCAGCGCTGCTCGCCCGACGCGGCACCGAGTAGATACAACGCGGCCATGGTGTCGAGGTTGAGCACCGAGTCGGCGCCACCCGCCAGCGCAACGCTGACTTCTCCGCGACGAATCATCTGGAAGGCATTGCCAATGGCTTGTGAAGCACCGGCACAGGCACTGCTGATATTGATCACCGGTCCTTCACAGCCCAGGTCGTCGGCGATTACCCGCGCCAGACGATCGTTGCTCTGGCGCAGTGAGCCATCGGCATTCACTTGCCCGGCCCGTGGCATCAGGTACGACCAGCTCGGGGTGCCACCATTCGGGGCTTCGGTCAGCAGCATGTCGGCGAGCATGTGCTGCGGTGCTCCCGAGGCACACAGCACCGCCGCGCCACGCAACTGTTCTGGCTGCAAGCCGCTGTCACCGACTGCCTGCGTGGCAGCCACCCAGCCAAACCGACTGCGCTTTTCCAGCGGCATCGTCCAGGCCGGATGGCTGTGCAGTTTTTCCGGCAACAGGCGCATGTCGACAGGCGCGGCATAACGCACCGCGAACGACGCCTCTTGCAAGTCGTCCGGCTGCCATGGCCGCACGCAATGTTCGGCGCCGAGCATTTTTTCCCAGAGGGTCTGCCATTCGAAACCGAAACCGGTGACGGCGCCCATGCCGGTGATCACAATCCGTGTCGCACTCATGCGTGCTTCTCCATGGTTTCACTGGCCAACAGCAATGCGCCCCAGTGACCGGCGCGAGTGTGGCTGACGAGCAGCGTGTAACCCGGTGCCGCCGCCGTATCACCGCTGAGATGCAAAGTCAGTGCGGCCTCTGTCAGCAAGCCGCTGGCGCCCAGTTCGCCGGTCATGGCGCGGGTACTGCGAATCTCGCGCGGGAAAGCTTCGAGCAACTTCATCACTTGCCCGTCAGCGCAATTGCCGACGATATGCTCGACGTCGCCGACCCGCAGTTTTTCGACGCTCAGGACCTGATCGATGACGCGCCGACCCACCGCCACAGAGCGTTGCGGATCGTTGCTGTAACCGCGGGCAAATCCGGCAATGCGCACGGCGTGTGCCGCACCCGGCGGCGGTGTCGACGCCAGCAACAGCGCGGCGGCGCCCTCACCGAAAATCGCTTCGTTCGCCTGATCGGGCTCGCGCAGATACAGGGCCGGGGTCAGGTTCGGGCTGCTGCTGACCACCAACGCGGCGTCGGCATGTCGCTCGCCAATCTGCTGGCAAGCTTCGATCAGCGCATCCAGCCCGGCGTTGTCCTGAGAACAAAATCCACCCATTGGCCCATGGCAATTCAATGCTTCAGCCACATAGGCCATGACGCTGCTGTTGAGCAGGGTCAGCGCATGCAGGGGCGGTGTGTTGGCCAATAACTGCGCCAGTTGTTTTTGCGGCTGTTCGATGATCGCCTGCACCGCATCCCAGCAAGGACTCGGCGCGTCGACTTCAGGAATGGCCGCTGTCAGGGCAATGCGTGACGCGGGCAATTGCAGCGCCGCCAGCGCTGGCGCAAGCCGTGCAGCACAATGCAACAGCCGTAAGCCCTGCGGTTCGACGCTGCGCTGGATCTTGCGATCAAACAGGTCACTGGCCAGTCGCGGTGTCGGCAAGGCAAACGCCTGACGCTGTGCGTCAAATGCCAACGGTTGCGCCGCACAGGGTGTGCCGAGCAAGTCAGCGCATTCACTGCCCGCCACATTCAGCACCGCAGCGGCATTCAGGTAGATGGCTCGGTTCATGTCATGCCCTCCCCAGAACCAGCGAGCTGTTGATGCCGCCAAAGCCGAACGAGTTGGACATCACCACGCTGATCGGCTGTCGCACCGGCTCACTCAAGAACTTCAGCGAAGGGTATTCGGCACGCTCGGGGTCGTAATTCAGGGTCGGCAGCAGCACACCGTCACGCAGGCTCATCAGCGACAGCACCGCTTCGATCGCACCACTGCCTGCCAGGGAGTGCCCGATGGCGGACTTGTTGGCGGTGAAGGTCATGAAGTCCTGGCAGCCGCCGAACAGACGCTGCAGCGCCAACGCTTCACAACTGTCATTGGCCTGCGTGGAGGTGCCGTGGGTGTTGACGTGTTGCACGGCGCTGCGCAGCAGCCCGGCGTCTTCGATTGCGGCTTCCATGCATTCCTCGTATTTACTGCCGTCGCGACTGCTGGAGGTCATTTTCTGCGCCTCGCAGACATTCGCGTAACCCAACACCCGGCCCAGTGGCGCAGCCTTGCGCCGTTGGGCGTGTTCAGCGGATTCGAGAATGACCATCGCCGAGCCTTCGCTGAGGACAAAACCGCTACGGTCAGGCATAAACGGGCGGCTTTGTTCGCTCGCCGGCAAGTCGGCCTGACAGAGCGCGCCGAGGCTGTTGAACATGTAATAAGGCAGTTCGTTGGCCATCAGTTCGACGGCGCCGCAGATAGCCAGATCGATCTCTCCGCGCTCGATCGCCCGGTAAGCACTGCCGATGGCCATGGTGCCGGCGGCACAGGCATCGGAATGGGTCGAGATGTGATCGCGGATGCCGAGCCGATCGGCCAGGTGCTGCGTCTGTTGATCGACCCGCCGGGTGAAAGTCGCGCTGGACGCTGCCGGACTGTCCAGCAGACGGTCGAGGTCGACGCGTCCGGCCTCATCCATGCACCGGCTGAGCCGCTGCAGGTCGTGGCTGTCGGCACAGTACTTGTTGGCGCCCAGAAACAGACCGCTGCGACTGTGGGCAAAGTCTGCCGGTGTCAGACCGGCATGCTCCAGCGCCTGTCGGGCAACGTATTCGGCCAGCACACTTTGCCGTGGGTGCAGCGCCGCGTTGCCACCGAAACCGGCCCCGATCCGCTGCCACTGCGTATCGTCGATAAAACCGGCGGCGCTGTTGTTGAATCCCAGCGCCTTGAACCGAGGATGTTCGCGGACACAGGATTGCTTCCGGCAAATCCGCTCGAACAACGTGGCAGCGTCCAGCGCCATCGGCGCCACCAGACCGAACCCGCCCACATAGACTTCTCGTGCCCGCATGAGAACTCCTACACCGCTTCTTTGGCGTGAGTGGTGACAAACTGCTCAACCAATTGACGCGACACTTCATCGCCATCCGCCGGCACCAGACGTGCACTGCACGCACCGCAGACCACTTGTTGACGTTCGTTCAGAACCGCTTGGTGAGCGTTGCAATCCGGGCAGGTGGCCGGCAGGTAGTTGAAAAGATTGCGGCACTGGTTGGCCCAGTTACGCACGGTGGTCGCGGCGAACACCTGAGCCGGTTGCATGCCCGCCTTCAGTTGATCCGGGGTGTAGGCGCTGAGGCTTTGCTCAAGCAGGCGCTTGCCGCTTTCGGTAATGCGGCCGTTGGCGAGAAACTCGCTGGCATCCCCGCAAACCGCCACCGCATGGTCAAGCACGCTGGTTTTCGGCAGTGTGCAGCCATATTGGCGGCCCAGTTGGAAGCTCAGGTCGACGATGTCCAGCGAGTCGGCACCGAGGTCTTCGACGATGCTGCTGTTTTCTTCGATGTCATTCGCATCCATCACCAACAGCTGTGCGAGGATTTCGCGAGTGCTGGCAACGACATGTTCCAAGTCCAATGGATTGTTCATTTCTATCTCCCTATATGTCGTGACTACTTCATGAATTCGACTTATGAAAAGTAACTTTTCCCACAGCAACTTCTCACGCGGCGGGAATCTAAACTCTGCCCTTAAGGGGAGAGTCAACGAACTATTCAAGGTTTTTTTACAACTCGAAAAAAGTCTGCAAAACCCCACAGACACCGCACCTCCTTGGTGCGGCGAACGACTTATTTACTTAACAAAGACGGGGTATGGTGGGGCGCCCGCGCTATCGGGCAGGCTGACTATCGAAAGCAACTAAGGACGCAACGGAACAGACGTACTAAAAGTAAAAACCAGACAAGTAAAATAGTTATAACTTCATAGCCTTTGTTTTAGATCAATACTGCCGTTAATTGATTTTGCTGGAAGGTTTACGTCTCCATCCGTAAACCTGGCAGCGTTTATGGATATCTGCATGTCGAGCACAGACATCTGGGCAGAAGCACGGCGCTATAGGGTGCAGCTTCCGCTTGATCGCCTTGTCTGGAGCCGACACATGACCGCCCCTATTACCGTTCTACGCGACACTCATCCGCTGCCGGTACTCGATGCCTGCAAATGGGAAAAACTCGAAGGCGACCCGCACACCGTTAACCTCAACGCCTACACCAGCGAAGACGGCAGCAAGATCATGGGTACGTGGATCTGCACCCCGGGCAAATGGCGCGTCGATTATGTGAAGTGGGAGTACTGCCATTTCCAGGAAGGCTACTGCGTGATTACTCCGGACGGCATGGCGCCGATCCACCTGCGTGCTGGCGATATTTTCGTGGTTGAGCCGGGGATGAAAGGCACGTGGGAAGTGGTCGAGACCGTGCGTAAATATTTCGTGTTTGCCTGATGCAAAAAAGCCGGGAGATCACCCGACGTGATTTCCCGGCAAACAATTTCTGATATACGCAATTCCCCTGTGGGAGCGAGCCTGCTCGCGAAAGCGGACCGTCAGTCACTTCCTTGTTGAAGCAACCGCCGTCATCGCGAGCAGGCTCGCTCCCACAGTTTGTTCAGCGCTGCCCTTCAATTGCAGGCTTGCGATAGCTGTTGATGATCGCCGAGAAGTCTTTCCCGCCGTCACCGCGCTGGCTCATCGCCTGATACAACTGCTGCGCCACCGCGCCGAGCACCACCGGTTGGTGCGCCTGACGCGCCGCTTCGGTCGCCAGCCCCAGATCCTTGAGCATCAGTTCCGCACCGAACCCACCGGTATAACCACGCGAGGCCGGCGCCGTTTCGACGATGCCCGGCCACGGGTTGTACATCTCCGAACTCCAGCAACGCCCGGTCGAGCTGTTGATGATCCCGGCCAGCACCGAGGTGTCGATGCCCAATGCATCGCCCAGCGCCATCGCCTCGCTGACACCGACCATCGAAATCGCCAGTAGCAGGTTGTTGCAGATCTTGGCGATCTGCCCGGTGCCGACTTCGCCGCAATGCACAATGTTGCGGCCCATTTGCGCCAGCACCGGTTGCAGGGTGGCGAACAGTTGCGGGGTGGCACCGACCATGAAGGTCAACGTGCCGGCAGTGGCACCGCCCGTGCCACCGGACACCGGCGCGTCGGCCATGGCCACGCCTTGTTTCGCGGCAGCGGCCGCTACATCGCGAGCGGTCTGCGGATCGATGGTGCTGCAATCCACCGCTGGCACACCTTGGCGAATGCCAGCCAGCACACCGTCCTCACCGAGCCAGACACTGCGCACATGCACCGCCGCCGGCAGCATGGTGATCACCAGTTCGGCATCTTCAGCAGCTTCACGGGCCGAAGCACGAATGCTGCCGCCCAGTTGCTCCAGTTCCGCCAGCACGGTTTTGTTCAGGTCGACCAGACTCAGCGAGTGGCCGGCCTTGATCAGGTTGCGCGCCATTGGCGCGCCCATGTTGCCCAGACCGATAAATGCGATTTTCATGATCGATTCCTCAGCGCAGGTTGATGGTGGTATTCACGCCGTCGTTGACGCTGTCGTCATCGAACCAGCGCGCCGTGACTGTTTTGGTCTGCGTGTAAAACTGCACCACTTGCTTGCCGTACGGACCAAGGTCGCCGAGTTTCGAACCGCGCGAACCGGTAAAGCTGAAGAATGGCACCGGCACTGGAATCGGAATGTTGATGCCGACCTGGCCGACGTCGATTTCCGTCTGGAATTTACGCGCCGCCGCACCGCTCTGGGTGAACAGGCCAGTGCCATTGCCGAACGGGTTGGCGTTGACCAGCGCAATCGCCTGATCAAGGGTGTCGACTTCCAGCACCACCAGTACCGGGCCGAAGATTTCCTGGGTGTAGATCTGCATGTCGGTGGTCACGCCCGAGAACAGGGTCGGGCCGACAAAGTTGCCTTGCTCGTAGCCCGGCACCTTGATGTCGCGGCCGTCCAGTTCAAGCTTGGCGCCTTCCTTGATGCCGCTTTCGATCAGGTCGAGAATTCGCGCCTTGGCTTTCTTCGAGATCACCGGGCCGACATCGGTGCCCGGCTCATTACCGGCGTTGACGGTGAGTTTCTGCGCCAGCGCTTTCAAATCTGGCAGCCATTGTTTCGCCGCGCCGACCAGCACCACCACCGAGGTGGCCATGCAACGTTGCCCGGCGGCACCGAAACCGGCGCCGACCAGCGCATTCAGCGCTTGCTCGCGATTGGCATCGGCCAGCACCACGGCGTGGTTCTTCGCGCCCATCATCGATTGCACGCGTTTGCCGTGCTTGCCAGCCAGGTCATAAACGTGGGTGCCGACGGCCGTCGAACCGACGAAGGACACGGCTTTAATGTCCTTGTGCGTGCACAGGCCATCGACCACATCTTTACCGCCGTGAACCACGTTCAACACGCCCGCCGGTACACCGGCCTCGATTGCCAGCTCGACCAACAGCATGGTCGACAGCGGATCCTGCTCCGAAGGCTTCAAGACAAAGGTGTTGCCGCAGGCGATGGCCATCGGGAACATCCACAGCGGAATCATCGCCGGGAAGTTGAACGGCGTGATGCCGGCGCACACGCCGATCGGCTGACGCAGGGTGTAGGTATCGACGCCGCCGGCGACGTTTTCGGCGAACTCGCCCATTTGCAGCGTGCCGATAGAGCACGCGTGCTCGACCACTTCCAGGCCACGGAAAATATCGCCCTCGGCGTCGGCAATGGTTTTGCCCTGCTCGGCACTCAGGACGACGGCAATACGTTTGGA
The DNA here is from genome assembly GCF_024748675.1 of Pseudomonas sp. B21-041. Taxonomy (NCBI): domain Bacteria; kingdom Pseudomonadati; phylum Pseudomonadota; class Gammaproteobacteria; order Pseudomonadales; family Pseudomonadaceae; genus Pseudomonas; species Pseudomonas sp. B21-041. Next base: position 837,448 of record NZ_CP087175.1, on the reverse strand, counting down.
GTGCTCGCGGATCAGCGCTTGCAGCTTGAGCATGATGCGCATGCGCGCACCGATCGGAGTCAGTTTCCAAGTCTGGAAAGCGCGCTGGGCGGCGCTGACGGCGGCATCGACTTCAGCGGCGGTGGCAAACGGCACTTTGGCCAGCACCTGTTGGGTGGCCGGGTTGACGATGTCGTGCCATTCGGTGGTCTGCGACTCGACCCACTCGCCGTCGATCAGCAGTTTGACCTTCTGCAGCGTGGTGTCGTTGGGCGTAAGCGATGCGTTCATGCTGGTCTCCGAAACTTGTTTTTATCGTAGGAGCCAAGGCGAAAGGTTCGCCTTGAGATGAGGCGTGTGTCACGAATTGGTTGTCGGACTGTTTTTGGAGTATAGATGTGCAAACTTCTAATAAGAACGCACATATAAGCCCGTCCATCATGCAAAAAAACATCACCTCCCTCGGTTCGCTGAACTGGGACGACCTCAAGTTTTTCCTCGAAGTCGCCCGCACCCGCAAGGCCAGCACCGCGGCCAAACGGCTGGCTGTCGACTACACCACGGTGTCGCGGCGGATCAGTTCGCTGGAAGCGGCACTCGGCACGCTGTTGTTTGAAAAGTCGCGCACCAGTGGCTTCGTCCTGACCAGCGAAGGTCAGCGCTTGCTCGGTTATGCCGAGTCGATTGAAAGCACATTGCACATGGCCTGCGAGCAGGTATCCGGCTCTGGTGTGGCACTCTCCGGGCACGTGCGCATGGGTTGCACCGAAGGCTTCGGCAGTTTTTTCATCACCCCGCAGCTGAGCCATTTCGTCGACGCCTACCCGGCGATCTCGGTGGACATCCTGCCGCTGCCGCACTTCATCAGCCTGTCCAAGCGCGAGGCCGATATCGTCATTGCCCTGGAACGCCCGGAGCATGGACCGTACGTCTGCTGCAAATTATGCGACTACCGTTTGCAGCTCTACGCAACCCAGGACTATCTGGACCAACACCCACCGATCCGCCGCCCGGCCGATTTGAGCAAGCATCAATTCATCAGTTATGTGGATGACCTGGCGTTCAGCTCGGAGCTGCTGTACCTGGCGAACGTGCTGCCAGGCGCCAGTGCGCATTTGCGCAGCACCAGCGTGATTGCGCAGTTCGTCGCCGCACAGCAGGGGCGTTCTCTGGCGATTCTGCCGTGCTTCCTCGCCGCGCAGGACCCGCGCCTGCTGCCGGTGTTGCCGGAGGACATCGACATCACCCGGCAGTTCTGGATGTACTGCCGGGAGGACCTGCGCAAGCTCAAGCGGATCACCCTGTTGTGGGATTACATCCGCGAGGTGACCGAGCGTAATCAGGGCCTGCTGATGGGGCAAACCCGCGACATGCAGTTCGCCGATTAGTCGGCGCTGACCACAATCGAGACCCGGCGGTTTTCCGTGCGACCCGCTGCCGTATCGTTGGACGCCACCGGCTCTTTGCTGCCCAGGCCCTGCAGCTGGATGTTCTCGTCCTTCATGCCGACTGTGCGCAGGACGTTGGCGACACTTTTCGCACGGCGCAGGGACAGTTGCTGGTTGTAGGTTTCCTTGCCCGATGCATCGGTGTGACCGTCGACGCGCACGCGCTCGATACCGACGCCCAGCAATGCCTTGCCGATGCGTTCAACGATCTCGGTGCTTTGCGTGTTCAGGCTTTCGACGTCGCTGCCAAACAGCACTTTGCCGGACAGGCCAAACTCCCAGCCCTCGTCAGTCAATTCAAAGCCCTGTTGTTTGAGGACCGCAACTTGCGCCGGGGTCAGGCCTTTTTGCGGCGCTGTCTGGCAACCGGTCAGGGCCAGTACGGCCATCAACAGCACAGCGTAAAAAGATCGAATGGTCAGTGTGGACACGAGAGTCAGCTCCTGGTTTGCACGGAATCGACCGGGTGCTCCGCCCCGGCCGTGAATTGGGCGCCGCGCGACAGGCGCTTGGCTTGATACATCGCAGCATCGGCGGCATCGAGCAAGGCCCCCGGCGTGGCACCATGATCGGGAAAAACCGCAATGCCGATACTGAGCGAGGTCACCACACTGGTGTCGCCCGGCAACGCGATGGGCATGTCCATGCTGGCGAGGATCTTGTCGGCAATTCGCTCGGCATCTTCGACCTTGTGCAGCGGCGTGAGCAGAACCGCGAACTCGTCACCGCCCAGCCGCGCCACCAGATCCTCTTCGCGCAATTGCGCACGGACGCGGTTGGCCACGGCCACCAACACCGCATCACCGGCGGCGTGGCCGAAGTTGTCGTTGATGCCTTTGAAACGGTCACTGTCGAGAAACAACACGGCCACGCGCTCATCGTGTTTGCCGGCATTGCGCAACGCGCGGATCAACCGCCCTTCGAAAAAGGCGCGGTTTGGCAAACCGGTCAGGCTGTCGTGACTGGCTTGGTGAGCGAGGGTTTCATTTTCGTTTTGCAGATGGGTTTGCCACGATTCCAGTTCGTCGAGCAAGGCGTTGAAGTCATTGCCGAGGTTGTCGAGTTCGGCGATCTTCGCCGGCGGCACACGGCGGTCCAGCGCGCGTTCACTGCGTGCGGCGTGGGCGACGGCGGCCAGGCTGCGCAGGGGGCCGGTGATGCCGCGTAACTGGCGCCGCGCCAGGTAGAGCGCGACCCAGGCGCTAATCGCGGTACAGAGGATGATCCCCGCCAGACCACTGAGCAGAAAGCGCATCAGGCTACCGCCATGACCCGTGAGCAATACGCGACCGATTTCACGGTCCTGATGCTCGATCGGCAGGCTGATGGGTTTCTCCAGGACGGCGCGGGTGATCTGCATTTCCAGCTCAGAGAACAAGCCGTTTTCCGGTCGCTGCCAATGCGCGAGCAGTTGTCCCTGGCTGTCCAGCACCTGGGCATCAGCGACCTCTTCGGCGGAAGCAATCAGCGCCAGCGATTCGTTGGCGGCCGTCTTGTCGTTGAACACCACCGCAGCTTCCACGGTGTAGCTGATCGAACGGGCGATCAAGTGCAGGTTGTGATCGGCGTACACCCGTAAAGCCAGTACGCCGAGCAACGTCAGCGAAACACTGGCCATCGCCACGCCCACCAGCGCAACAATCAAATGCCCTCGGCCGATGACCGACCCCAACGTCGGGCGTTTTTCCGCTCGGAACAGTTTCATGGCGCCGCCGGTTTGCGACGCGACAATTGCAGCACGCTTGGGTGAATACGCACGCCGCTGCGGGCAACGGAGTCGAGGTTGACCTCGAAAGACACCTGTTCATCGCCAATGCGTAGACAGAACAGACTGCCGACCGTGCATTGATCGCCGCCTTCGCTGATGCTCAATACCGGGTGACCGATCAGCGAAGAGAACAAGCGAGCGCGTTCATCCGTCGTGAGTTTGCCGATGTACACCGCATCGCATTCGCTGATGATGGCCGGGTTGTCGGCCAGCAGGCGACGTACGGTCACCGGCCGGCCGGTGGCTTGAGTGGTGCCTTTGACCAAGTCGTCGGTGTATTCGGTCGGGCCAACGATGCACAGGCGCAATTGCGCCGGCTCCACCGGCCAGCGCGCGTAGCTGAGAATGCCAAGAACGACCTGAGTGACAGATTTGGCCCGTTGTTCGGCCATGCCCGTCGGCGCTTGCGACTGTGCGACAGCCGCACCCGTCAACAACCAGAGCAGACCGACAAGCAACGCGTGCTTGCAGACAACTACGCGCCCTGTCGCCCAGACAGACACCTTCATGCAGGGATTCTCTTGGATCGTAGCGAAATGATGCCGCAACGATAGCACAGCACTGGAACGCCAGCGAGACAGCGACCTCTGACCGGTCGGTCAGTAATCGCCGTCAATCGTCTGGATTTTCACCCCCGAGGCACGGCACCCTCTTCCAGTTCCAGCATCAGCCCGCTCAGGCGTTTGACCTTGCGCTGCACTGCCTCCTCGAACACCCCCGGGCGGGATTCGATCAGGGTGAACCAGTGCTTTGCGCGGGTGATGCCGGTGTAGATCAATTCTTTGGTAAGCACCGGGTTCAAGGCATCGGGAAGGATCAGCGCGGTGTGGGCAAACTCCGAGCCCTGAGACTTGTGCACCGTCATGGCGTAGACGGTTTCGACGTCGTTGAGGCGGCTTGGCAATACAAAACGCACGCCACCCTGCCCGTCGTTGCGCGGGAACGCCACGCGCAATACCGGTTTTCCCGCGTCCGGCCCTTCGCGCTCGGGCAGCTTGAGGGCGATCCCGATGTCGCCGTTCATCAAGCCCAGACCGTAATCGTTGCGAGTCATCAGAACCGGACGGCCTTCGTACCATTGCTGATCGTTTTCAATCAGACGTGCTTTGAGCAATGCGGCGGTGATTCGTTGATTCAGACCTTCGACACCCCATGGCCCTTTGCGCACGGCGCACAGCAACTGGAAAGTGTCGAAAGCTTGCAAGACCTCGCGGGCCCAAACGACCCAGTCCGGATGTTCGAGGGGCCGAGCCGAGGGTGGGCGCTGATCACGCAGCACACTCAGATAATGGCGGTAACCCTGCGGGCCGTCGCCGTGCCCTTCCAGCAGCAGGCGCTCCAGCTTGTGATCGTGTTCACCCTTGAGTGGCAACGAATACACATCGTCATGGTGTCCGGCGGTGAGCAACTGACGCGCTTCATCCGGCAACTGTTGATTGACCCGACGCGCGAGCTGACCGATCCCGCTGCCCTCGCCGAAGCGCCGGGAGTGGCGCAGCATGACCACCTGCTGGGCCAGCGGGTGGGCGCCATCGACGTCTTCATGCAAGCCGCTGCCCTGCAACGACTCACCGCTGACCGACTCCAGCCACTGTCGGGTCTGCGGGCTGTACCAGCCACCCTCGGCGTCACGGCACAAATCCCCCAGTACAGCGCCGGCCTCCACAGAGGCCAGTTGGTCCTTGTCGCCCAACAGAACCAGGCGTGCATGGGGTGGCAAGGCATCGAGCAGATTGGCCATCATTTCCAGGTCGATCATCGAGGCTTCGTCGACCACCAGCACATCCAGTGGCAAGCGATTGCCGGCGTGGTGGCGGAAATGGCGGGTGCCGGGACGGCTGCCCAGCAAGCGATGCACGGTGGTGACGTCACAAGGAATCTTCGCCCGCACCTCTTCGGTAACTTTCAGCGACTGCACCTGCTGGCTGATGGACTCGGTCAACCGCGCCGCGGCCTTGCCTGTCGGTGCCGCCAGACGAATCCGCAGCGGATGACCGGTAGCGACTGCGGGCGCTTGAAGCAGGGCCAGCAAACGCACCACCGTGGTGGTTTTGCCGGTACCCGGACCGCCGGTGACGATGCTGAAGGCACCGCGAGTGGCAAGGGCGCAGGCGAGTTTCTGCCAGTCGATTACCTCGCCGGTTCTGGCTGATCCGAACAGTTCGTTCAAGCGCTGCGGCAGATCGTCCGGTGTTGGTTCGACTTGCTCCAGGCGCTGGCGCAACGCCGTATCAATGCGCCGCTCGTAGGTCCAGTAGCGTCGCAGATACAGACGTTTGCCCGACAATACCAGCGGGCGTTGCTGTGCGAAATCGCTGGAATCCGCCGCCAGCGCGACCAAGGAGCTGCCCGCCAGCACCCTGCACCAATGAGCACCGTCGAGCGCCTCAAGCAATTGCGACGGCAGCAACAGCACACCGCCTTGCACGTCGCCTTCGGGGGGCAGTGACAGCGCGAAGTCAGGAGCTTTCAGGGTTTCGTACAGATCAAGACAGACATGACCGTGGCCCAGTTGATGGCTGGTCAGGGCGGCAGCCAACAGCACCAGCGGATCCGTGTCGCGCTCAAGTTCGTGCAGGAACGCGACGAACGCTTTGTCCAGCGCACGCAGCCAGCCACGCTCGACCCAACGAGTCAGCAATATCAACAGGTCATCGGCGCTGGTCAGCGGCGAAAGCCTCGACAGGCTGTCGGCTGCGAGCGGTATGGGTAGCAGATCGGCAAAGGTGCGGCTCATAGCAGGACTCCCTGTTCCCAGGCGGGTTCGGACTTGGGTTCGGGTTTTCCTTGAAACATACGGTCGAGACGCTCGATCAGTTCACGAGGGGGACGGGCGAAATACACACCACGACTGTCAGCACGCGTGCCACGCAGGAACAGATACAACGCGCCGCCGACATGTCGGTCGTAATCGTAATCAGGCAGCCGCGCCTTGAGCTGGCGATGCAACGCCAGCAGGTACAACACGTATTGCAGGTCATAGCGGTTGTCGAGGATCGACTGTTCCATGGCCTGCTCCGTGTAGGCCTGATCATCCACACCGAGCCAGTTGGATTTGTAGTCCGCCACGTAATAACGGCCATCGTGTTCAAAGGTCAGGTCGATGAAGCCTTTGAACATGCCATTGAGTTGCACCGGTTCGGCTGCCACGCGGGCCACGCCCCGATGCGTATGCTGACGCACCAGTTCGTCGAGTTTGAGTACATCGACTTTATGGCTGGCGAACCAGAATTCCATTTCGACCCGATATTGCTTCAGCTGTTCGAGTACAACCGGTGGCTGCCCGCCGGCAATCGGTAGTGGCGATTTGAGCAAATGCTGCAACCAGTCACTCAAGGTGGTGATCCAACCCTCCCAACCGCGAAGGTTGCAGCGTCGGGCAATCGCATCCTCCAGCGCCTCGCGGGAAACGGCAAAGCCGTCATCTCCCGCCCATTCCAGCAAACCGTGGAGAAATGTTCCCGGATTGGGACCGCGCGGAAAGCGGTGGATATCGGCGCCGCCGGCAATGATTTCCCGCGGCGCATCGGGGTCGAGGCGTTCGTCATCAAACAGCTTTTGCGCTTGTGGGCTGTCCGGTGCTTCATCGCTGCCGCCACTCAACACGTCGCTGATGCGCAGAGCGCTGTAGGAGGCGATCCACCAGTTCTCGCTGGCCTTGCGCTTGGGCAACAGTGTGGCACTCAGCACGGCGTCATTGCGTGGCGGCTGGTAATGCTCGTCGGTAGGTTGGGGCATTTCATTGATATGGATAGCCGGGCAGTCTAGTTGCAGGTCTTGCAGCCAGCGTTTCAGTTCGCTGGACTCGCCAAGCGATGCGCCGCCACCAAGCAGATAACCCAGCGCCGAGAGGTGCAGCACCGAGCTGTTGTTATTGCCCCGTTTGAGATCCGTCACGCCCAACCAGCAGGCATGTTGTGCGCGAGTCAACGCAACGTAGAGCAAGCGCAAGTCTTCGGCCAGACGCTCATCGTCCGCTTGCGCTACCAACTCGGCAGTTGGTTTCAAACTCATCTGAGCCTTGCCCTCTGCATCGTGGTAATGCAGTGGCAGGCGACTGCCATCCACGGGTTTTGCCGAACAAATGAACGGCAAGAACACCAATGGATATTCCAGGCCTTTGGACTTGTGGATGGTCACGACCTTGACCAATTGCTCATCACTTTCCAGACGCAGAATCTGCTCTTCGCCGGCCTGGCCAGACACTGCCAGCAGTTCAGCCAGATGGCGAATCAGCGCTTGTTCACCGTCCAGCTCCGCTGCTGCTTGCTGCATCAATTCCGACAGGTGCAAAAGGTTGGTCAGGACACGCTCGCCATCGGTGCGCGTCATCAAGGTTTGCGGCAGATGGAAGTCGTGCAGCAGGCGGCGCAACATCGGCAGCACGCCTTGCTTGCGCCATAGCTCGCGATAGCCACGGAACTGCATGACCCGGGTTTCCCAGACCAGTTCGTCCTGGTTCAGACGTTCCAGTTCGGCCAATGGCAGGTTCAGGGTGATGCAGGCCAATGCGGCTTTCAGGGAGCGTTCGACATCCGGCTCGGCACAGGCCTTGAGCCAGGACAACAGGTCGTGGGCTTCTTGTGCCGCGAATACCGAATCCTTGTCCGACAGGTAAACGCTGCGAACGCCACGGGCGGCGAGTTCTCCGCGCACGGCCTGGGCTTCTTTGCCGTCGCGCACGAGAATCGCGATGTCGGACGGCCTCAGGCCTCTGAAGTCTTTGCCGTCCTGAATGAACCCTGCGCTAGCGTTTTGCCCACCATTGAGCAGCGAGGTGATTTCGCTGGCGCACGCTGCCGCCAACTGCTGACGATAGACCGCACCCGACAGTGGCTGGTCGGTGGACAAGTGCCAGACATTCAACGCCGCGACAGCTTGCCCGGCAACTTGCAGCTGTTCCTTGCGACCTTGAGATTCGACGGGGAGGAACGGCACCGGGTTGTCGCCGTTTTTCTCGCGGAACAAAAACGCCCCGCGGCCCTGCTCTCGGGACTCGGCGCGTGCGAAAACATGATTGACCGCGTTGACCATGCCGTGGCTGGAACGGAAGTTGGTGCCCAGCGTATGCAGCCGGCCAGTGGTGGCCTGACGCGCACGCAGGTAGGTATAGATGTCTGCACCGCGGAAAGCGTAGATCGCCTGCTTCGGATCACCAATCAGGAACAGGCCGGTTTCAGGACTATTGTCTTCGATGCGATAGATGCTTTCGAAGATTCGATACTGCACCGGGTCGGTGTCCTGAAACTCATCGATCAGCGCGACCGGGAACTGCTCGCGAATCAACGTCGCAAGACGTTCGCCTCCGTCGGATTGCAGAGCGGCATCCAGGCGCAACAACATGTCGTCGAAGCCCATCTCGGCGCGACGCCGCTTCTCTTCTTCAAAGCGCGCGCCTACCCATTTGGCGGCATGTTGCAACACTGCGGCATCAGGGGTTGGCAATGCATCGAGGCTCGACTTGAGCTTTGGCATCGCGTCCAGGCCGGGGTGACTGGGAGCTTGGCCTTTCCACGCTTCGGCCATCCCGTCGGGAGTCAGTCGGGTGAAACCGGTGCCGATATCCAGTTGCTCCAGGGACTCATCTTCGGCCCATGCCTTGAGCTTTTCGAACCACGGTTCGAAGTAACGCGCCTGCATCTTGCGACCGTCGACAGTTTTGCTCGCAACACTTTGATGACAGATGGCGAGCAATTCGTCTGCCCACTGACGCCATGGCATTTTCAGCTCGATCAGCGCGGCACGGCGTTCTTGCAGACATTCATCGATCAGCTCCGCAGGCGCCTTGCCCTCGTCGCTGTCACGCTCGCTGGCGAACAGGCCGCGCACGCGAGGCAACAACGCCGCCGGCCCACCCCAATTGCTGCGAACCCAATTCAAGGCATCGCCCTGCATCGGGTAACAGAACAGCCGCCAGTAATCGCGCAGCACTTCGCCGAGCAACTCGCTGTGATCGGTTTCCAGGGATTGGGTGAACAAGCTGCCGCTGTCGAACGCATGCTCACGCAGCATGCGCTGACACCAACTGTGGATCGTCGAGACAGCTGCCTCGTCCATCCATTGCGCGGCGACATCGAGGCGGTTGGCGCAACCGGGCCATTGTGGGGAGTCGAATTGATCACGCAATTCGGCGATCAGCGCGTCGGGCGCAGGCGTTTCGTCACGAAAGAATCGAGCGGCCTCAGCCAGACGCGTGCGTATGCGCTCCCGCAGTTCCTTGGTCGCGGCATCGGTGAAGGTCACCACCAGAATCTGTGGTGGCAACAATTCTCGGCCGAATCCACACGCCTCGTCACCATGCCCGAGGATAAGCCGCAGATACAAAGCCGAAATGGTAAAGGTTTTACCGGTACCGGCACTGGCTTCGATCAACTGGCTGCCCTGTAGCGGGAATGCCAGTGCGAGGGGTGTCTTGGTACTCATGCGCGAGCCCCTTCGGTGGACAGCGAACGCCAGGGCGCTTCAAACAACGGGCGATACAAGGCGTCACACCAACCGGAGAACGTCTCATCGGCAAGCAATGCCTCAAAATCGGCAAATTGCCGTGACAACGCCGGGCTCTCGCGGCGCTCGCCTTCGCTGGTCTGCCCGTCACCTTCATAGGCTTTACGCGCGGCCGCTTCGGCCTTCAGCGGGTCGCTCTGAGCGAGCCACGCGAAGGCAGTTTTTACCGCGATCGGCAGTGGCTGACGCATCCCGGCCTGCCAGGCGAGGAGCAAATCACCGAGGAAACGTACCGCTCGATCCGGCTCCATCGGTTCAAGCAGCAGCGTGTCATCGCTGGCCACCAATGCGGTGCTCAGGGAAAGTCCACTGGCGCAGGCCACCAGATGATTGACCCAGGGTTTGGTCAGGCGATGCCATTTTCGGCTTTTGATCGAGCCAATGCTGTTGGGAATGGTCGTGACCGACAACAGGCCACTATCGGCGCGCTGATGCAAACCGGCGAGCCAGCCTTCGAGTCGCAAGCCCTGCAATTCAAGGTTGACCGGCGTGGCACTGCTCAACGGGGTCGGCCACAATGTCAGCAGTTGCTGATAACGCTGCAGTAGATCCGGCAGAGGTTCGATCAGCTCTCGCTGCAGGCACTCGCCAAACCCGGCCATTGGCAACAGACCGCTGTTTTGCAGACGTCGTGCCTGGGCAGTCAGCGCCTGTTCGACATTGTCCGGTTGCCTGAGAGCAGCTTCGAGCAGGCTGTCGCTGAGCGTGTAACGCTGCAATGCGTCCAGCACGAAGGGTTCTTCATCGGCCAGGGGGGCTTCGGCCGCTTCGAAATACACCTTGAGGCGTTGCGTGAAAAAATGCCGGACCGGGTTGCGCAAAAAGTCCTGCAACAACGCTAGGCTCAACGGGTCTTCTTGCACATAAGGAGTGAGTAACTGCGCTTCGTTTTGAGGCTCATGCTGTTGATGCAGAACCTGCCATTCGCTGGCATAGCTGAAGAGTTGGTCGCCCTCATGAAAATAGCGCGCACTGAACGGTTGCAGCGGGTGCTCTTGCGTCATGTCGCTCAACAGATCGCGATTTTCGTCGAGCAATCGCCAACCGCTGGCGAGGTGATCGCGCAGTTGGCCAATCAACACGGAGGCCGGTCGTTCACTGTTGTCGCGGATGCTGCGCCCCACCCAGCTGATGTACAGCTGATTGCGCGCCGACAAAAGCGCCTCAAGCAAAAGATAACGGTCATCTTCACGTCGTGAGCGATCTCCCGGACGGTAGTCGCTGCCCATGAGGTCGAAGTCCAGCGGCGGCTGCGCGCGGGGATAGTCGCCGTCGTTCATCCCCAGCAGGCAGACCAGTTTGAATGGAATGGCGCGCATGGGCATCAGCGTACAAAAATTCACGGCACCGGCCAGAAACCGCTGAGACAAACGCCCTTGGTCCAGGCCGGCGAGCCAGGCTTCACGAACCACGGTCAGTGGTAGCTCATCCGCCAGACCTACAGCCTCACAGGTTTCCAGCCAGGTTTCGCGCAGCTCTTCGAGTTGGGTCAACAAGTAGTCGTCATGCTCGTTACTGGCCTTGAAGAACAGTTGCATCAGCGCTTGCAAACGGTATCCCCACTCCTTGGGTTGAGCGGGTTGGGTGAGCTGCTGGTGGGCCAGTTCCAGCGCATCGAGCAGAGCCACCAACGGCCCGATCAGTGCGGCGTCGAGTCCGCCGATCTCATCGTAGGGTTCAATCCCTTCGCATGCATTGGCACTGCCGACGGCGTAGCCCAGAAGCATGCGACGCAGACCGAAATGCCAGCTGTTTTGCTCAAGCTCGTCGGGTAAACCCAGACCCGCTCGCTGCTCGGCATTCATGCCCCAACGCACGCCCGCGCCTTCGATCCAGCGATGCAGTGTCGGCAGGTCGCGCTCTTCTACACCAAAGCGAGCGCGGAGTGCAGGAACGTCGAGCAGGTCGAGAATTTCACTGACCGGGAAACGACTGTCGGGAAGCTTGAGCAGGTGTTCGACCGCGATCAGCAGTGGATCACGGCCACGTTGCCCCTGATCCGCCAACGTGAAGGGAATAAACCGCGAATCATGCCGGTCAAGCTGACCAAATACTGCGCGGATATGCGGGGCATAGCTATCGACGTCAGGCACCATGACGATCACATCGCGCGGACGCAGATCCGGGTTGGCACTGAAGCGTGCCAGGAGCTGGTCATGCAGTATTTCGACTTCACGTTGTGCGCTGTGGGCAATATGAAAGCGGATCGACTCGTCCTGTGCCAGATCGACAGCAGGCCAGTGCTCACGGGTTTCGTTGAGTGGGCGCAACTCCAGGATATCGTCCTGGAGTTGATTGAGCAGATTGTGCGGCTGAGTTTCGCTGAACAGGTCTATGCGGCCGTCGCGAAAAGCCGCCCGATAGCTATTGGGATCGTCATAACTGTCGAGCAGGTTGATGTAGTCCCGGCCCTGTTTGCCCCACGCAGCCAATAGTGGATGGGCGTGTTGATGCAGTGTTTCAGGATCCAGCACTGCTGGCATTCCGGTCTTGCGCGATTGCCGTTTGTATTGATGGCGCAGCAGATCCTTGTCGGCGACAATGTCGGCCCAATGGTGCCGGCACGGGTTGTGTACACACAGCAGAACCTGACTGAAACGCGCGAGCCCGGCCAGCGCTTCAAGTACTTGGGCTGGCAGCGAAGAAATCCCGAAAACGATCACTCGCGAAGGCAATCCCGCAGGTGCTTCGTTGAGGTTGTTGATGCGCTCAATAAACCGTTGATGAACGCCGGCACGACTCTGCGCCATACCTTGCTCACCCACGTCATCCAGCAGCGCACGCCATAGTTCTGCCTGCCAGCAACTGGTCGGGGGCAGTGGTTTTACTTCACCTCTGACAGTGCGCAATTGATGCCGGCCTTCGGCCCAGTCTTCCAGCCAGTCGGCCCGGTACACCTGATATTGGTCGAACAGATCCGCCAAGCGTTCGGACAATTGATAGCGCTTGCGCAGGTCAGTGTCATGGGTAAGGAAGCGTTGCAACGGCTCGAAATGCGGGCGATCAATGACCTGTGGCAGCAGACGCATAAGGCGCCAGGTCAGCGGGGCCTTATCGAGCAGGGATTTGGGAGGAATTTCATCTCGACCCAATACCATGCGGTAAAGCTGCCACATGAAACTGCCCGGCAGTTGCACATCTATCGCGGCAGCAATACCGCAACCTCCGAGGTCGTCGTCCTCTGGATCTTCAGCCAAGGCCAGTTTGAGCCACTGCGCAATACCGTTGCTCTGCACCAGAGCGATTTCGTTTTCCAGCGGGGCCAGTGGATAGCGCCGCATTATGCTGATCACAAGGCTGCGCAGTTCGTCCAGACTATTGCTCTGGACCACCATGAATGCAGCGTTGAGGGACTGTGCGTCCGGCATAAGGGTTTCCTTGGAGAAGTACAAAAGCCAGGGCAGAACCTTAGCATTGTCGACAGGGTATGACAGCCGGACGACATCCTTGAATGCTGTACGAACTTTCCCGCGGGCAAAACAAAACCCCAACTGCTTTCGCAATTGGGGTTTCGGAATTTAATCTTGACGATGACCTACTCTCACATGGGGAAACCCCACACTACCATCGGCGATGCATCGTTTCACTGCTGAGTTCGGGATGGGATCAGGTGGTTCCAACGCTCTATGGTCGTCAAGAAATTCGGGTACTGACTCGTGGCCTTGTGGCCTCGCTTCAGCAAATTGGGTATGTGATAGCTTTCGGTGTTTGTGAACATCGAACTTTCGGTTCGTTTCGTCTTCACACACCGCAATCTGGTCTCTTCGACGCAAATTGCTTGGGTGTTATATGGTCAAGCCTCACGGGCAATTAGTATTGGTTAGCTCAACGCCTCACAGCGCTTACACACCCAACCTATCAACGTCGTAGTCTTCGACGGCCCTTCAGGGAACTCAAGGTTCCAGTGAGATCTCATCTTGAGGCAAGTTTCCCGCTTAGATGCTTTCAGCGGTTATCTTTCCCGAACATAGCTACCCGGCAATGCCACTGGCGTGACAACCGGAACACCAGAGGTTCGTCCACTCCGGTCCTCTCGTACTAGGAGCAGCCCCTCTCAAATCTCAAACGTCCACGGCAGATAGGGACCGAACTGTCTCACGACGTTCTAAACCCAGCTCGCGTACCACTTTAAATGGCGAACAGCCATACCCTTGGGACCGGCTTCAGCCCCAGGATGTGATGAGCCGACATCGAGGTGCCAAACACCGCCGTCGATATGAACTCTTGGGCGGTATCAGCCTGTTATCCCCGGAGTACCTTTTATCCGTTGAGCGATGGCCCTTCCATACAGAACCACCGGATCACTAAGACCTACTTTCGTACCTGCTCGACGTGTCTGTCTCGCAGTCAAGCGCGCTTTTGCCTTTATACTCTACGACCGATTTCCGACCGGTCTGAGCGCACCTTCGTACTCCTCCGTTACTCTTTAGGAGGAGACCGCCCCAGTCAAACTACCCACCATACACTGTCCTCGATCCGGATAACGGACCTGAGTTAGAACCTCAAAGTTGCCAGGGTGGTATTTCAAGGATGGCTCCACGCGAACTGGCGTCCACGCTTCAAAGCCTCCCACCTATCCTACACAAGCAAATTCAAAGTCCAGTGCAAAGCTATAGTAAAGGTTCACGGGGTCTTTCCGTCTAGCCGCGGATACACTGCATCTTCACAGCGATTTCAATTTCACTGAGTCTCGGGTGGAGACAGCGCCGCCATCGTTACGCCATTCGTGCAGGTCGGAACTTACCCGACAAGGAATTTCGCTACCTTAGGACCGTTATAGTTACGGCCGCCGTTTACCGGGGCTTCGATCAAGAGCTTCGCGTTAGCTAACCCCATCAATTAACCTTCCGGCACCGGGCAGGCGTCACACCCTATACGTCCACTTTCGTGTTTGCAGAGTGCTGTGTTTTTAATAAACAGTCGCAGCGGCCTGGTATCTTCGACCGGCATGAGCTTACGGAGCAAGTCCTTCACCCTCACCGGCGCACCTTCTCCCGAAGTTACGGTGCCATTTTGCCTAGTTCCTTCACCCGAGTTCTCTCAAGCGCCTTGGTATTCTCTACCCAACCACCTGTGTCGGTTTGGGGTACGGTTCCTGGTTACCTGAAGCTTAGAAGCTTTTCTTGGAAGCATGGCATCAACCACTTCGTGTTCTAAAAGAACACTCGTCATCAGCTCTCGGCCTTAGAATCCCGGATTTACCTAAGATTCCAGCCTACCACCTTAAACTTGGACAACCAACGCCAAGC
>NZ_CP087175.1:125000-817500 GCF_024748675.1 Pseudomonas sp. B21-041 | reverse complement strand
AGCAGTGTCGAGCTTGGATCACGCTCGGACGGTTTGAGGATGAAGCAGTTGCCGCAGACGATCGCCAGTGGATACATCCACAGCGGCACCATGGCCGGGAAGTTAAACGGGGTGATACCGGCAACAATGCCCAGCGGCTGGAAGTCCGACCATGCGTCGATGTTCGGGCCGACGTTGCGGCTGTACTCGCCCTTGAGGATTTCCGGGGCAGCGCAAGCGAACTCGACGTTCTCGATACCACGCTTCAGTTCACCGGCGGCGTCTTCCAGGGTCTTGCCGTGTTCTTCGCTGATCAATTGCGAGATGCGTGCTTCGTTCTGCTCCAGCAGTTGCTTGAAGCGGAACATCACTTGGGCGCGTTTGGCCGGTGGCGTGTTGCGCCAGGCCGGGAACGCAGCCTTGGCGGCATCGATGGCTTTCTGGATGGTGGCCTGGCTGGCCAGTGGCAGCTTATGGATAGCCTGACCAGTGGACGGATTGAACACATCAACCACGCGACCGTTCTCGGTCACCAGTTCGCCATTGATCAAATGCGGGATAACGCTCATCGAAAACTCCTGAATTCTTGTCCACGGGCACACGTTAAGGAGTGCCCGTTTTTGTAGGTATATATAGAAGGAAAAATCAGTCGAGCTTGTTCAGCACTTCGCCGACCGCGTCGAACAGACGATCGAGGTCTTGTGGCTTGCTGTTGAAAGTCGGGCCGAACTGCAAGGTGTCGCCGCCGAAGCGTACGTAGAACCCGGCTTTCCACAGGGCCATGCCGGCTTCGAACGGACGCACGATGGCGTCACCGTCACGCGGGGCAATCTGGATCGCACCGGCCAGACCGAAGTTACGGATGTCGATAACGTTCTTCGAACCTTTCAGCCCGTGCAGCGCGTTTTCAAAATGCGGTGCGACTTCTGCAACGCTCTGTACCAGGTTTTCCTTTTGCAGCAGGTCGAGAGCCGCCAGGCCAGCGGCACAAGCCACCGGGTGTGCCGAGTAGGTGTAGCCGTGTGGAAATTCCACGGCGTATTCCGGGGTCGGCTGGTTCATGAAGGTCTGGTAGATCTCGGAGCTGGCAATCACCGCGCCCATCGGGATCGCGCCGTTGGTGACTTGCTTGGCGATGCACATCAGATCCGGGGTCACGCCAAAGGTGTCGGCGCCGAACATATTGCCGGTGCGGCCGAAACCGGTGATCACTTCGTCGAACACCAACAGGATGCTGTGCTGATCGCAGATTTCGCGCAGACGTTTCAGGTAACCCTGTGGCGGAACCAGTACACCAGCGGAACCGGCCATAGGCTCTACGAATACCGCGGCGATATTCGAAGCATCGTGCAGCTCAATCAGTTTCAGCAGTTCATCGGCCAAGGCGATACCGCCCTGCTCCGGCATGCCACGGGAGAAGGCATTGCTCGCCAGCAGCGTGTGCGGCAGGTGATCGACATCCATCATCGCCTGACCGAACAGCTTACGGTTGCCGTTGACGCCGCCAAGGCTGGTGCCGGCGATGTTCACACCGTGGTAGCCGCGGGCACGGCCGATCATTTTGGTTTTTGTGGCCTGACCTTTCAGGCGCCAGTAGGCACGGACCATTTTCACCGCAGTGTCAGCGCACTCGGAACCGGAGTCGGTGAAGAACACGTGGTTGAGGTTGCCCGGGGTCAGCTCGGTGATCTTCTCGGCCAATTGGAACGACAGCGGGTGGCCGTACTGGAAGCCCGGCGAGTAATCGAGGGTGCCCAACTGTTTGGAAACCGCTTCCTGAATTTCCTTGCGGGTGTGGCCGGCGCCGCAAGTCCACAGCCCGGACAAAGAGTCGTATACCCGGCGGCCTTTGTCGTCGATCAGCCAACTGCCTTCAGCACCAACGATCAGTCGCGGGTCGCGCTGGAAGTTGCGGTTGGCGGTGTACGGCATCCAGTGCGCGTCCAGCTTCAGTTGGCTGGCCAGTGGCGACGGCGCGTTTTCAGGCATGTTCATCGGGCAAAACCTCGCAGGGCATAAGCGTCAGGGAGATAAAAAGCGTTGTTGCAGCTAAATTGCCACGGGGATAAAGTCGGTGAAATTCAACTCTTCTAACCTTCAGTTAGAACTTTGCTAAACAATGAGAACAATAAGATGAGCAGCCGTCGCCCCGATCCGCTGGCCCAGGTGAGTGACTTTGATATCCGCTTGCTGCGGATTTTTCGCAGTGTGGTGGAGTGCGGCGGCTTCTCGGCAGCGGAAACCGTGCTCGGCATCGGTCGCTCAGCGATCAGCCAACAGATGAGCGATCTGGAGCAGCGCCTCGGTTTGCGTCTGTGCCAGCGTGGTCGAGCCGGGTTTTCGCTGACCGAGGAAGGTCGCGAGGTGTATCAGTCGGCACTGCAACTGTTAAGTGCGCTGGAAAGCTTTCGCACCGAAGTCAACGGCCTGCACCAGCATCTGCGGGGTGAGTTGATCATTGGCCTGACCGACAACCTCGTCACCCTGCCCCACATGCGCATCACCCACGCCCTCGCTCAGTTAAAGGAACGCGGGCCGGATGTGCAGATCCAGATCCGCATGATTGCGCCCAATGAAGTCGAGCAAGGCGTGCTCGATGGGCGTCTGCATGTCGGCGTGGTACCGCAGGCCAGTGCGTTGTCGGGTCTGGAATATCAGCCGTTGTACAGCGAGCGTTCGCTGCTTTATTGCGCTGTTGGTCACCCGCTGTTTTATGTCGATGACAAGCAACTCGATGACGAGCGCCTGAATAGTCAGGACGCGATTGCGCCGACTTTTCGTTTGCCGGCGGATATTCAGGCGCATTACCAGGCGCTCAATTGCACGGCCAGCGCTTCGGACCGTGAAGGCATGGCGTTTCTGATCCTGACCGGACGCTACATCGGCTATCTGCCGGATCACTACGCCAGTCTCTGGGTGCAGCAGGGGCGCTTGCGTGCGCTGAAATCGCAAACGCGCTTCTACGACCTGAGCCTGGCATCGGTCACGCGTAAGGGGCGGCGCCCTCATTTGGTGCTGGAAAGCTTTTTGGAGAGTCTGGCGG
The DNA here is from genome assembly GCF_024748675.1 of Pseudomonas sp. B21-041. Taxonomy (NCBI): domain Bacteria; kingdom Pseudomonadati; phylum Pseudomonadota; class Gammaproteobacteria; order Pseudomonadales; family Pseudomonadaceae; genus Pseudomonas; species Pseudomonas sp. B21-041. The sequence goes on along the minus strand of NZ_CP087175.1, from coordinate 814,478 downwards.
CGACACGTTGAAAGCAAGTTCAAAAGATCGCAGCCTTCGGCAGCTCCTACATTTTGGGGTTATTCGCCGATAAAGCTGAGCAAGTGGACAGCTTTTTGCAGTGCAGGATCAACCCCGATCCTTCAACAAGAAGCCTTAAGCCATGCAGCCAGATTCCGCACCGTCCAGCGACCTGATCTACGGCCTCAACGACCGCCCCAAACCCGCTGCTGCAATTCTTGCCGCGCTGCAGCACGTGCTCGCCAGTTTCGTTGGCATCATCACCCCACCATTAGTGATCGGCTCGGCCCTCGGGCTGACTGCGCATTTGCCTTATCTGATCAGCATGGCCTTGATGGTCTCGGGCGTCGGCACGTTTATTCAGGCGCGACGACCATTCGGGATCGGCGCGGGAATGATCTGTCTGCAAGGCACCAGTTTCGCCTTTCTCGGTGCGGTGCTCTCCGCTGGTTTTCTGGTCAAGCAGCGCGGCGGCAGCCCGGAAGACATTCTGGCGATGATTTTCGGTGTGTGCTTTTTCGGCGCAATCGTGCAGATCGTGCTCAGCCGCTTCATCGGTCAATTGCGTCGCGTGGTTACGCCGCTGGTGACCGGGATCGTCATCACCCTCATTGGCATCAGCCTGATCAAGGTCGGCATTACCGATCTGGGCGGTGGCTTCAACGCGCCGGACTTCGGTGCGCCGGGCAATCTGGCGCTGGGCGTGTTTGTGTTGCTGACGATCATTCTGCTTAACCGCTCGAATACGCCATGGGTGCGGCTGTCGGCGATCATCATCGGACTGCTGCTCGGCAGCCTGGCCGCGTGGTTCAGTGGGAAACTGCTGCCGCAACCGTTGCCTGATTTGCCGCTGGTGAGTTTTCCTACGCCGTTCAGGTTTGGATTCAGCTTTGACTGGACAGCGTTCCTGCCGGTCGCGCTGATTTATCTGATCAGCACCATCGAAACCGTCGGCGACCTCACTGCCAACTGCATGCTCGCCCGTCAGCCGATCAGCGGCCCTTCTTATATAAGCCGCCTGCGCGGTGGCGTACTCGGCGATGGCGTCAGTTGCATGATCGCCGCGACCTTCAGCGCTTTTCCCAATACTACGTTCGCGCAGAACAACGGCGTGATTCAGTTGACCGGCGTCGCCAGCCGCTACGTCGGGCTGTACATCGGCGCGATTCTGTTTTGCCTCGGCTTGTTCCCGATGATCGGCACGGTGCTGCAACAGATTCCGAAACCGGTGCTCGGCGGCGCGACCCTGGTGATGTTCGGCGCGGTGGCGGCTGCCGGCGTGCGCATCCTCGCGCAGTCGCCGCTGGATCGACGCAGCATGTTGATCATCGCCACATCGTTCGGCGTCGGCCTGGGCATCGCCGCACAACCGACCCTGCTACACCTGCTGCCGAAACTGGTGCAGAACCTGTTTGATTCGGCGATCACCAGCGGCGGCCTGACCGCAATCATCCTGTGCCTGCTGCTGCCGGAGTCGAAAACCGAGGCCGCTGAAGCGCACGCGCCGCTGAACAAGATCGAACAGGCGTAACGGTTTTATCGCGCAAGGACTTGTCGGATGCCTGTGGGTGCGCTATCAACGCAACTGGTTGCACCCACAGACAAACCCGGAAGTGCCTATGACCTTTGAAGTCCCTGCCCATGGCGGCAAACCCGCCAGCCGCATTCGTCAGAAGAACGAAGAGACCATCCTCAAAGCCGCCGAAGACGAGTTCGCCCGTCACGGGTACAAAGGCACCAGCATGAACACCATCGCGCAGAATGCCGGGCTGCCCAAGGCGAACCTGCATTACTACTTCACCAACAAGCTTGGCTTGTACGTGGCGGTGCTGAGCAACATCATCGAGTTGTGGGACAGCACCTTCAACACCCTCACCGCCGAGGACGATCCAGCCGAAGCGCTGACCCGGTACATTCGCGCCAAGATGGAGTTCTCCCGCCGTCAGCCGCAGGCCTCGCGAATCTTTGCGATGGAAGTGATCAGCGGTGGTGAATGCCTGACCGAATATTTCAATCAGGATTACCGCGCCTGGTTCACTGGCCGTGCGGCGGTGTTTCAGGCGTGGATCGATGCGGGCAAAATGGACGCGGTCGATCCGGTGCACCTGATCTTCCTGTTGTGGGGCAGCACCCAGCACTATGCCGACTTTGCGACGCAGATCTGCCGCGTCAGCGGTCGCAGCAAGCTGACCAAGCAAGACATGGAAGACGCCGGCAACAACCTGATCCGCATCATTCTCAAAGGCTGCGGCCTCACTCCTCCTCTATAAGACGTTTATGCCTTTCACCCTCAGCGGTTTTTGCGAGTACCGCGAAGAGATTCGCAAAAGCCGCTTTATCACCTTCGCCACGCCGATCGGCAGCCCTGCCGAGGCGCAGGCGTTCTTCGAGCAACACAGCGACTTGAATGCCTCGCACAATTGCTGGGCGTGGAAGCTCGGCGATCAATATCGCAGCAATGACGACGGCGAGCCGGGCGGCACGGCGGGTCGGCCGATTCTCGCGGCAATTGAGGCGCAGGATTGCGATCAGGTCGCGGTGCTGGTGATTCGTTGGTACGGCGGCATTCAATTGGGCACCGGCGGTTTGGCCCGGGCCTATGGCGGGGGCGCGAACAAGTGTTTGCAGACGGCGGCCAAGGTTGAATTGATCAGCCGGGTGCCGTTGAGTTGCGCTTGCGGGTTTGCCGAGTTGGCGTTGGTGAAGTTGCGGGTGGCCGAGCTGGGTGGATTGGTTATGGAGGAAAACTTCACCGCTAACGGCGTCGAATTGCAGCTGGCGGTGGGCGAAGCGCAAATCGATGTCTTGCAAACTCAACTAGCCGATTTGAGTCGTGGGCGGATTTTGCTTCAACGATAAAAGATCAAAAGATCGTCCGATCGCGGCCCGAGCGTTCCGCAGCTCCTACAGGGGAACGCATTTCAAATGTAGGAGCTGCCGAAAGCTGCGATCTTTTGGGGCGATCCCGAATTTCCTTATTCCACAGAGTTGCCCACATCGGCTGTGCACCCGACTGTGGATAACCTGAGTACATTCCGCTGTAACCCTTCTGTCACGTGGCTTTGCGCGGTTTGTTCACTTTTCGTTCAATTCTCCCGACGAAACGAAATTTTCAAACAGAAACAGTCAGTTAGCGCGGTTTATCACCATTAGAAGAAAGCACCGCAGTGCTTATGCCCGGGTTTGCAGCTTGCGCACAATAACTGTGGAACAAGCTGTGGATAACCCGTTCATGGCTGGCGCAGTCGCTGGATCCATCTAGCCCCCAAGGGATTGCTCGTTTTTTGATCATATCGCGACGGGCAAAACTGGCGCCCGAGCAACGGCTTTGCTCTGAATTGGTGCCATCGTCGTACGTGATTCGGCCTTCAATGCTCTATACCGAGTGCTGCCACACGCGGCCCGCTCGCGTTCCTGACTCAATGGCCAGGAAATTGCTTTATCCACAGGCACAACTCCAAGCAAGTCGAGCCTGTCATGCCAATTGCTTCCAACACCCCGCGCCTGCAACTGCGCCACATCAGCAAACGCTACCCCGGTTGTCTGGCCAACGATGCCATCGACCTGAGCATCACGCCCGGTGAAATTCACGCCCTGCTCGGTGAAAACGGTGCGGGCAAAAGTACGTTGATGAAGATTATCTACGGCGTCACCCAAGCCGATGCCGGCGAGATGCTTTGGCAAGGTCAGCCGGTGAATATCCGCAACCCGGCCCAGGCGCGGCAGTTGGGTATCGGCATGGTGTTCCAGCATTTCTCACTATTCGAAACCCTCAGCGTGGCGCAAAACATTGCTTTGGCGATGGGCGCAGCAGCCGGCACGCCGAAACAACTGGAACCGAAGATTCGTGAAGTGTCGCGCCGTTATGGCATGGCGCTGGAGCCGGAGCGACTTGTCCACAGCCTGTCGATCGGCGAGCGGCAACGGGTGGAGATCATTCGTTGCCTGATGCAGGACATTCGCCTGCTGATTCTCGATGAGCCAACCTCAGTGCTGACGCCGCAAGAGGCCGGCGAATTGTTCATCACCCTGCGCCGCCTCGCCGCCGAAGGCTGTAGCATTCTGTTTATCAGCCACAAACTCGCTGAAGTGCGCGCGTTGTGCCACAGCGCGACTGTTCTGCGCGGTGGGCGCGTGGCCGGGCATTGTCTGCCAGCGGAGTGCTCGGATCAGCAATTGGCGCAGATGATGGTCGGCGAAGCGGCGGCGTTGATTGGCGACTATCCGAAGGTCAGCGGCGGCGCGACGTTTTTGCAGGTGAAGGGCTTGAGTTGGCACAACCCGGATCCGTTCGGCTGCTCGCTGACTGACATTGATGTGCAAGTGCGCAGCGGTGAAATCGTCGGCATCGCCGGGGTCGCGGGCAACGGTCAGGATGAATTGCTCGCCCTGCTCAGTGGCGAACACACCTTGCCTCGGGTAGAAGCGGCAACCATTCGATTCGCTGAGCAGAACGTCGCCGATTTGCGCCCGGATGCCCGTCGCAAACTGGGTCTGGCTTTCGTCCCCGCCGAACGCCTCGGGCACGGCGCGGTGCCGGAATTGAGTCTGGCGGACAACGCCCTGCTGACGGCTTTCCAGCAAGGCTTGGTCAGCAACGGGCTAATCCAGCGCGGTAAAGTCGAAGCCCTCGCCCAACAGATCATTCAACGCTTCGGCGTAAAAACTCCGGACACGCAAACCGCCGCGCGCAGCTTGTCCGGCGGCAACCTGCAGAAATTCATCCTCGGTCGGGAAATTCTTCAGCAACCGAAACTGCTGATCGCTGCGCACCCAACCTGGGGCGTCGACGTCGGCGCGGCCGCGACCATTCACCGTGCGCTGATCGCGCTGCGCGATGCCGGCGCGGCGATTCTGGTGATCTCCGAAGACCTCGACGAATTGTTCCAGATCAGCGACCGCCTCGGCGCGCTGTGCGGTGGACGTTTGTCGGCACTGCAAGACACCAGCAAGACACAACTCAGCGAAGTTGGCGGCTGGATGGCCGGCCAGTTCGACCACGCCCCTTCAGCCGCCACGGTTTAACGGAGTTTTCCACATGCTGCTTTCCCTCGAACCCCGTGGCCAGCAATCGCGCGTGATGCTGTGGTGCTCGCCGTTATTGGCGGCGGCGCTGACGCTCGGTTGCGGCTCGCTGCTGTTTATCGCTCTCGGCCACGACCCGCTGCAAACCTTGCACACGCTACTGATCGCGCCGGTCAGCGATTTGTATGGCGTCTCCGAATTATTGGTCAAGGCGCTGCCGATTCTGCTCTGCGCACTGGGCCTGGCGGTGGCGTATCAGGCGCGGATCTGGAACATCGGCGCCGAAGGTCAATTGCTCCTCGGCGCTCTCGCCGGCAGCGCTTTGGCGGTGAACATCATCGATATGCAAAGCCGTTGGGCGCTGGTGTTGATTCTGCTCACCGGCACCCTCGCCGGCGCGGCGTGGGCCGGGCTGACGGCGTGGTTGCGCACGCGCTTCAACGCCAACGAAATTCTCACCAGCATCATGCTCAATTACATCGCGCTGAATCTGCTGCTGTTCTGCGTGCACGGGCCGCTGAAGGATCCCGCCGGGTTCAACTTTCCCGAGTCGGCGATGTTCGGTGACGCCAGCCGTTTGCCGCTGTTGATGGAGGATGGCCGCGTGCACGCCGGGGTGTATTTCGCCATGCTCGCGCTGGTTGCGGTGTGGGTGTTGTTGCAGAAAAGTTTTGTCGGGTTCCAGATCAAAGTGCTTGGGCTGGACAAGCGCGCGGCGGGGTTCGTCGGCTTTCGCGAGAAGCGTTTGATCTGGCTGGCGCTGTTGATCAGCGGCGGCTTGGCCGGGCTCGCAGGTGTCTGCGAAGTCACCGGGCCGATTGGCCAATTGGTGCCGCAGGTGTCGCCAGGTTACGGCTATGCGGCAATCACCGTGGCGTTTCTCGGACGCCTCAATCCGATCGGAATTCTGTTTTCCAGCCTGTTGATGGCGCTGTTGTACATCGGTGGCGAGAGCGCGCAAATGAGCCTGAATATGCCGCAGGCGATCACCCAGTTGTTTCAGGGAATGATGCTGTTTTTCCTGCTCGCCTGTGACGTGTTGATTCTCTATCGGCCACGCCTGAACCTGCGCTGGGTGAAGCGCACGTCGACCACCGCCGTAACCGCCGGAGCGCTGTGATGGATATCGATCTGTTGAGCAATATTTTCTACGCCATGGTGCGTTGCGGCACGCCGTTGTTGCTGGTGGCGCTGGGGGAATTGATCTGCGAGAAGAGCGGCGTGCTCAACCTCGGGCAGGAAGGGATGATGCTGTTTGGCGCGGTGATCGGTTTTATCGTCGCACTCAACAGCGGCAACCTGTGGCTTGGCGTGTTGCTGGCGATGCTGGCCGGGATGTTGTTGTCGTCGCTGTTTGCGCTAGTGGCGTTGGTGTTCAACGCCAATCAGGTAGCAACCGGATTGGCGCTGACAATTTTTGGTGTCGGGCTGTCGACCTTTGTCGGCGCAGCTTGGGTCGGTAAACCACTGGCCGGTTTTGAGCCGTTGGCGATTCCTTATCTGAGTGAGATTCCGCTGATCGGGCGGATGCTGTTTGCTCAGGATTTGCTGGTGTATCTGTCGTTCGCGCTGTTTGCGCTGGTGGCGTGGGTGATCATCAAAAGTCGTGTCGGGTTGATCATTCAAGCGGTCGGCGAGAATCCGGATGCGGCCAGTGCGATGGGCTTGCCGGTGTTGACGGTACGTACGCTGGCGGTGCTGTTTGGCGGGGCGATGGCCGGGTTGGCCGGGGCTTATTTGTCGCTGGCGTATACGCCGATGTGGGCGGAAAACATGACCGCCGGGCGTGGCTGGATCGCCCTGGCGCTGGTGGTATTTGCCAGTTGGCGGGTGTGGCGGTTGTTGCTCGGGGCTTATTTGTTCGGCCTCGCCAGCATCCTGCACTTGGTGGCGCAGGGGTTGGGGCTGGCGATTCCGTCGAGTCTGCTGGCGATGCTGCCGTATGTGGCGACGATTGTGGTGTTGGTGTTGTTGTCGCGCGATGCGCTGCGCACAAGATTGTATGCGCCGGTTTCGCTTGGGCAGCCTTGGCAGGCGGGGCATTAATGTAGTGATGTCAATGGCCCCATCGCTGGCAAGCCAGCTCCCACAGGTTTAGTGCTGATCACAAATTTTGCGCACTACTCGGACACTGTGGGAGCTGGCTTGCCAGCGATGAGGCCCTCACAGGCAACACCTGAGCAACGCCCCACGCCAGTTCGAAGACCAGAAAAACAATCAGAATCGAACTGGCACCGTGGAGCAAGGCATACGCCTGCCAAGCCGCAAACAGAAACCGCCCCACCGCGTCATAGCGTCCATAAAGCGCCTGCGGATCACGAATCCGCAGCACCGCCCACACGCACACCACCGAGCCCAGCAGATTCGCCATCAACAGGTGCACAGGCGCAAACGCCGGCAGTTCACCGGGCAAATTCAGCGCGGTCAAAAATCCATGCAAAGCGGCAAAACTCCACGGCGTGGCAAATGCCACCGTGACGATCAGGTCATACCAGGCACTGCCAAGCACCACATTGCGATACTGCGTTGAAGTCCACATCATCCATGCTCCGCAAAATCCAGGGAGCAAGCACGGTAAAGCCTGGAGTATGCTCCAGGGTCAATAGCCTTTTTGAGAGCCCGCATGCGCATCGGTGAACTAGCCCAAGCCTGCGCCGTCAGCCGTGACACGCTGCGCTTCTACGAGCAGCGCGGGCTGATTGCCGCGCAACGCCGTGCCAACGGTTACCGCGACTATCCGCCAGACATGGTGCAACTGGTGCTCTATATCAAAACCGCGCAACGCCTGGGATTTACCCTCGGCGAGATCAGTGACAGCGTTGCCGCGCTGTGGAACGCCCCCAACCCGGACAACGCCGTGGCGCAGTTGCTGCGCGACAAACTGCAACTGATCGAAACCCGAATGCGCGAGCTCGACACGCTGCGGCAAGAGTTGCAACTTCGCCTCGGTCAGGCCTGTCCATTGAATCCATGATCCTCATTCATCAAGGAAGCCCATCATGTCTGCAAAAAACGCACTGATCATCGGCGCCTCCCGGGGCCTTGGCCTCGGTCTGGTGAAAACCCTGCTGGCCGACGGCTGGCAAGTCACCGCCACCGTGCGCAATCCGCAAAACGCCGAGGCGCTGCAAGCGCTGGGCAAGGTGCGGATCGAGAAGCTCGACATGGATGACCAGCAAGCGGTGATCGCCCTGAGTCAGCAGCTCAAGGGCGAAACATTTGACCTGCTGTTCGTCAACGCCGGGGTCAAAGGCCCGGCAGATCAGACCCCGGGCGGCGCGACACTGGCTGAAGTCGGTCAGCTGTTTTTCACCAACGCGGTGGCGCCGATCAATCTGGCCCAGCGGTTTGTCGGGCAAATCCGCGATGGCAGCGGCGTGCTGGCGTTCATGAGTTCCGGACTGGGCAGCGTCACCGTACCCGACGCACCGGAGCTGGCGTTGTACAAGGCCAGCAAGGCTGCGCTGAACTCGATGACCAACAGTTTTGTCACGCAATTGGGCGAGCAGAAAATGACCGTGTTGTCGCTGCATCCGGGTTGGGTGAAGACCGATATGGGCGGCGAAGGGGCTGACCTTGATGTGGAAACCAGCACCCGTGGATTGATTGATCAGGTGAATGCGTACACCGGCAAGGGCGGACATCACTTCATCAATTACAAGGGCGAAACGATTCCCTGGTAATTGATGATCCCCTGTAGGAGCTGCCGAAGGCTGCGATCTTTTGATTTTTATTAAGATCAAAAGATCGCAGCCTTCGGCAGCTCCTACAGGGGTTGTGTATTTTGGTGATGTTGTCCTGTCGGGTTGGGCTTGCCCGGCGTGGCAATTTGTTTGAAACTGCGCACCTCGTCCCTCGCGGCGACCCTGGATCAGCAGACAGGGCATCACTGAGCTGGCAACCCTGAACCCCATTTTCAGAGGAGCCGGCAGCATGCCCGCGACCCGTACCTGGTTAAAAAATCCCCTCGCCATTTTCACCTCCAACGAGCTTGATGCCCGTGGCGGTCTTGTCGTGCAAGACGGTGTCATTGTCGAAGTCCTCGCCGCTGGCCAACAGCCGTCGGCGCCGTGCAATGCAGTGTTCGATGCCCGTGAACATGTGATCCTGCCGGGCCTGATCAACACCCACCATCACTTCTATCAAACCCTGACTCGCGCATGGGCGCCGGTGGTCAATCAGCCGTTGTTCCCGTGGCTGAAAACCCTGTACCCGGTCTGGGCGCGCCTGACGCCAGAAAAACTCGCGCTCGCCACCAAAGTCGCTTTGGCCGAACTGCTGCTGTCGGGCTGCACCACTGCGGCCGACCACCACTACCTGTTCCCGGACGGTCTGGAAAACGCCATCGATGTGCAAGTCGAAAGCGTGCGTGAACTGGGCATGCGCGCCATGCTCACTCGCGGTTCGATGAGCCTCGGCGAGAAGGACGGCGGTCTGCCGCCGCAGCAGACCGTGCAGGAGGGTCAGGTGATTCTCGACGACAGTCAGCGCCTGATTCACGAGTACCACGAACGTGGCGATGGCGCGCAAATCCAGATCGCGCTGGCGCCGTGCTCGCCGTTCTCGGTGACCCCGGAAATCATGTCGGCCAGCGCCGAACTGGCGAACAATCTGGACGTGCGTCTACACACGCACTTGGCCGAAACCCTCGATGAAGAAGATTTCTGCCTGCAGCGTTTCGGCCTGCGCACCGTCGACTATCTCGACAGCGTCGGCTGGCTCGGCTCGCGCACCTGGCTGGCCCACGGCATCCACTTCAACCCGGACGAAATCGCGCGTCTCGGCCAGGCCGGCACCGGTATTTGCCATTGCCCGAGTTCGAACATGCGTCTGGCCTCCGGCATTTGCCCAAGTATCGATCTGACTGACGCGGGTGCGCTGTTTGGTCTGGGCGTCGACGGTTCAGCGTCCAACGATGCGTCGAACATGATTCTCGAAGCGCGTCAGGCGTTGTACATCCAGCGTCTGCGTTACGGCGCCGAGAAGATCACCCCGGAACGCGTGCTGGGCTGGGCGACCAAAGGTTCGGCGAGTCTGTTGGGGCGCACCGACATTGGTGAGCTGGCGGTGGGCAAGCAGGCGGATCTGGCGTTGTTCAAGCTCGATGAGCTGCGCTTCTCCGGTAGCCATGACCCGATTTCGGCGTTGCTGTTGTGCGGTGCCGATCGTGCGGATCGGGTGATGATTGGCGGCAAGTGGCGCGTGGTCGATGGCCAGGTTGAGGGTCTTGATCTGAAAGGCCTGATCGCCGATCACAGCCAAGCGGCACGCCAGTTGATCGCCGGTACCTGATCCCCTCCCCATATGATCGTTCCCACGCTCTGCGTGGAAATGCATCTCGGGACGCTCCGCGTCCCAGCGGCGGACGCAGAGCGTCCATGGCGGCATTCCCACGCGGAGCGTGGGAACGATCACCCGTAGCTAGAGGCCCAGCAGAGACAGCATGATGAAGGTCGCGAACAGCACGAAGTGGGTCATGCCTTCGATGGCATTGGTCTCACCGTCATTCAAGTTGATCGCGCTGACGATCAGCGTGATGAAGATCATCACCGTCTGTACCGGTGTCATCGCCATCTGAAACGGCTGACCGGTATACAGGGCCATTGCTTCCATCACCGGCACCGTCAGAATCACCGTCGACAATGACGCGCCCATCGCAATGTTCACCACCGACTGCATACGGTTGGCCAGTGCCGCACGCAACGCGGTGAGAATCTCCGGCGCGGCGGAAATCGCCGCCACCAGAATCGCCGTGATCACCGGCGGCGCGCCCGTGCCTTCCAGGCCCAGATCGAGGGTCTTCGACATCACTTCGGCCAGTGCGCCGATCACCACAATGCCAAACACCAGAATGCCGATCGACAGGCCGATGCTCGGTGCATTCGCCTGCGCGTCCTGCGGTTCTTTCTTGCGGCGCTTGTCCGGATAGCTGTAGCTGAAAAAGTAACTGTGCGGGCCGACCTGCATGCGCAGAAACAGCGCGTAAAGCACCACCATCGCGCCGATGGTGAACGCCGAATAAATCTTCCAGTTGGCCTCGGGAATAAACTCCGGCACCACCATCGACACCGCCATGGCGGTGAGGATCATCACGCTGTAGCTGCGCGCGGAATCGTCGTTATAGGACTGCTCGCCATGTTTGATCCCGCCCATCAGTGCGGCGAGGCCGAGGATGCCGTTGATGTCGAGCATCACGGCAGAATAGATCGTGTCGCGCACCAACGTGGGCGACGCTTCGTTGCTCATCATGATCGCGAGAATCACCACTTCGACCAGCACGGCCGCAAGCGTGAGGATCATCGTGCCGTAAGGGTCGCCAACCTTTTCCGCGAGCAATTCGGCGTGATGGGCGACGCGCATCGAGGCGGCGACGATGAAAGCGATCAGCACCAGACCGCCGAGCAGCGCGACGATCTGGCCGCTGTGCAGCAGCCAGTGTTCCAGCGGATAGGCAACGCACGCGGCGATGACTGCCAGCAGCAGAAAGCTTTCTTGCTTGAGAATTGTGAGCATGGCGGGCCTTTTGCCGAAGAGTGCGAATGAGCTACTGACTGCAGGGCGGCGCTAACGTTTCGTTACACCTTAGCGCACCAGCGAATAGCAGCGAGTTTGGCAGGTGCCCTTTTATTGGCCTCACCGGCCTCTTCGCGAGCAGGCTCGCTCCCACAGGGGAATGCGCTCGAAGGTGGGAGCGAGCCTGCTCGCGAAGGCCGCACCGCGGTTTCGGAAGGTTTGTTGTCCTGTTGGTCAGCAATTTGCATTGGCCCTGACCACACACAACAAAATGGAGTTCGAATTCATGCAAATACGTCCGCTGCACAAACTGCTGTGCGCCGCCCTCGGTCTGGGGATCAGTCTGAGCGCCAGCGCTGCCGATCCGCTCAAGGTCGGCTTCGTCTACATCGGACCGATCGGTGACCACGGCTGGACGTATCAGCATGAGCAGGGGCGCAAGGCCCTCGCGGAAAAATTCGGCAATCAGATCACCACCAACTACGTCGAGAACGTCGCCGAAGGCGCCGACGCCGAGCGGGTGATCCGCAACATGGCCAAGGACAAATACGACCTGATCTTCACCACCTCCTTCGGCTACATGAACCCCACCGTCAAAGTCGCCAAGCAATTTCCCAAGGTGACCTTCGAACACGCCACCGGCTACAAACAGGACAAGAACCTTGGTACCTATCTGGCGCGCACTTACGAGGGTCGCTACGTCGGCGGTTTCCTTGCGGCGAAGATGACCAAGACCAAGAAAATCGGTTACGTCGCTTCGTTCCCGATCCCCGAGGTGATCCGCGATATCAACGCGATTCAACTGGCGTTGAACAAGTACAACCCCGGAACCGAGATCAAAGTGGTGTGGGTCAACTCGTGGTTCGACCCAGGCAAGGAAGCCGACGCGGCCAACGCGCTGATCGATCAGGGTGTCGACGTGGTGTTCCAGCACACCGACAGCCCCGCGCCGATTCAAGCCGCCGAACGTCGTGGCGTGTACGCGGTGGGTTACGCCTCGGACATGGCGCATTTCGGGCCGAAAGCCGTGCTGACGTCGATCGTCAACGACTGGGCGCCGCACTACATTCAGGCAACGCAGAGTGTGATCGATCACAGCTGGAAACCTCAGGATTACTGGGGCGGGTTGAAGGAAGGCACGGTTGAACTGCCGATCAGCGATCTGGTGCCAGCGCCGGTGAAAGCCGAGGCCGAGCAGATCATCGCCGACATCAAGAGCGGTGCATTGCAGCCGTTTACCGGGCCGATCAAGGATCAGGCCGGGGTCGAGAAAATCCCGGCGGGTGTGAGTGCGAACACTGCGGAACTGGCGTCGATGAACTATTACGTTGAAGGCATGAAGGCCGAGATGCCGAAGTAAGCCACCTGACCCCGATCGTTCCCACGCTCTGCGTGGGAATGCCGCCCGGGACGCTCCGCGTCCCTGCCAAAAGCGGACGCAGAGCGTCCATTGAGGCATTCCAACGCGGAGCGTGGGAACGATCACAATAGAGAATGCGAAATGGATCAGCTTCCGATCATCGATATCAGCCCGCTCTACTCCGCCGATGAAAACGCCTGGCCCGCCGTCGCCGCGCAAATCGACCTGGCCTGCCGCGAATGGGGCTTTTTCTACATCAAGGGTCATCCGATTTCAGCGCAGCGCATCGACGCCGTGCTCGATCAGACTCAGCGTTTTTTTGCCCTGCCCGCAGCGGAAAAACTCAAGATCGACATCACCCAGACCCGCCACCATCGTGGCTACGGCGCCATCGCCACCGAGCAACTCGACCCGAGCAAACCCAGCGACCTCAAAGAAACCTTCGACATGGGTCTGCACATGCCGGCCAATCATCCCGACGTGCTCGCCGAAAAACCGTTACGCGGGCCGAACCGTCATCCCGCGCAGACCGGATGGCCTGAGTTGATGGAGCAGCATTACCTCGACATGCAGGCCCTCGCGCAAACCCTGCTGCGGGCGATGACCCTCGCGCTAGGCATCGAACGCGACTTCTTCGACAGCCGTTTCAATGATCCCGTCAGCGTCCTGCGCATGATCCATTACCCACCGCGTCACACTGCCAGCTCCGCCGAGCAGCAAGGCGCCGGCGCGCACACCGATTATGGCTGCATCACCCTGCTCTATCAGGACAGCGCCGGTGGCTTGCAGGTCAGGAACGTGCGAGGCGAATGGATCGACGCGCCGCCCATCGACGGCACCTTCGTGGTCAACCTCGGCGACATGATGGCGCGCTGGAGCAACGACCGTTATCGCTCGACCCCGCACCGGGTGATCAGCCCGCTCGGCGTGGATCGCTACTCGATGCCGTTCTTCGCCGAGCCGCATCCGGACACCCGCATCGAATGCCTGCCGGGTTGTCAGGACGCACAGCATCCGGCGAAATATCCGACGACCACCTGCGCCGAATTCCTGCTCTCGCGCTTCGCCGATACCTACGCCTATCGCCGCGAGCAAGAAGCCGTGTGATGGATCGCTTGGTCAGGTTTTGCCAATTGTTTCGGCGAGCATCTGTAGAATGCCGTCATTGCACCTGATGAGAAAAGAATATGTACGACTGGCTCAACGCCTTGCCCAAGGCTGAACTGCACCTGCATCTGGAAGGCTCGCTGGAGCCTGAGCTGCTGTTCGCCCTGGCCGAGCGCAACAAGATCGCCCTGCCGTGGAGCGACGTGGAGACCCTGCGCAAGGCATACGCCTTCAACAACCTGCAGGAATTCCTCGACCTGTATTACCAGGGCGCCGACGTATTGCGCACCTCGCAGGATTTCTACGACCTGACCTGGGCCTACCTGTTGCGTTGCAAAGCGCAGAACGTGATTCACACCGAACCATTCTTCGACCCGCAGACCCACACCGATCGAGGCATCCCATTCGAAGTGGTGCTCAACGGCATCGCCGCAGCACTGAAGGATGGCGAGCAGCAACTGGGCATCACCAGCGGTTTGATCCTCAGCTTCCTGCGCCACCTCAGCGAAGAAGAAGCCGAGAAAACTCTGGACCAGGCACTGCCATTCCGTGACGCGTTTGTCGCAGTCGGCCTCGACAGCTCCGAGATGGGCCACCCGCCGAGCAAGTTTCAGCGCGTGTTTGATCGCGCCCGCCACGAAGGTTTCCTGACCGTTGCCCACGCTGGCGAAGAAGGCCCGCCGGAGTACATCTGGGAAGCTATCGATCTGCTGAAAATCCAGCGCATCGACCATGGCGTGCGCGCCATCGAAGACGAGCGTCTGATGCAGCGGATCATCGACGAGCAAATCCCGCTGACCGTGTGCCCGCTGTCGAACACCAAACTCTGCGTGTTCGATCACATGTCGCAGCACAACATCCTCGACATGCTCGAGCGTGGCGTGAAGGTCACGGTGAACTCCGATGACCCGGCGTACTTCGGTGGTTATGTGACCGAGAACTTCTACGCGCTGCATGAACATTTGGGCATGACCCAGGATCAGGCCAAGCGTTTGGCGCAGAACAGCCTGGATGCGCGACTGGTAAAACCCTAAGCAACACCGAAGTACCCATGTGGGAGGATCAGGCCAAGCGTTTGGCGCAGAACAGCCTGGATGCGCGACTGGTAAAACCCTAAGCAACACCGAAGTACCCATGTGGGAGCGAGCCTGCTCGCGAAGAGGGAGTGTCAGTTAACATTTTCGTTGAATGACACTCCGCTTTCGCGAGCAGGCTCGCTCCCACAGTGGGTTCTTTGTTCAGCCTGGGATTTGGGTTTCGGTCAGCTCTTCCAGGGTTTTCCCTCGCGTCTCCATCCCGAACAGCCACACCACGCCCGCCGCAATCGCAAAGCACGCCGCGCCCAGCGCAAACACCCCGCCCTGCCCGGTAATCGGGAACACCAGTCCGGTCACCAACGGCCCGAGCAGCGAACCCACGCGGCCAATCGCCGAGGCAAAGCCCGAGCCGGTCGCCCGCGCCGACGTCGGATAAAGCTCCGGCGTATAGGTATAGAGCACCGCCCACATGCCGAACAGGAAAAACTGCATCAGCAACCCGGTGCCGATCAGCAGCGCCACGTTGCCGCCAAACACCGCGCTCTGCCCATACAAAAACGCCATTACACCTCCGCCGAGCAACGTCACGATGCATACCGGTTTGCGCCCCCAGCGCTCAACCAGCCATGCGGCCATGAGAAACCCGGGAATCCCGCCCAGGGAAATCAGCACCGTGTAATACACCGACTGCGTCACCGCGAAACCCGACTGTTGCAACAGCGCACTGAGCCACGACGTCAGCCCGTAAAAGCCGAGCAGCGCAAAGAACCACAGACTCCAGAGCATCGTCGTGCGCTGGCGATACTGCGGCGACCAGATCTGTTTCAGCGCCGCAAAGAAGTTGCCCGGCGGCGTCACGGTACGCGGCAATCGAATCGGTTCCGGCAGCGCGGCACCACCGAGCGACGAGCGCACCCGCGCCTCTATGCCGTTCAATACCTTGTCTGCCGCCTCATGTTTTCCGGCCTGTTCCAGCCAGCGCGGTGACTCAGGAATGAAAAACCTGATCGCCAGTACGAACACCGCCGGCACCGCCAACACCAGAAAGATGTCGCGCCAGCCAATCAGCGGCAGCAGAAAGTAGGACAGCACGCCGGCAGCAACGAAGCCGAGCGGCCAGAAGCCGTCCATCAACGCGATGTAACGTCCGCGGCGCTGCGCTGGAATCAGCTCGGACAACATCGACTGGGCGATCGGAAATTCCATGCCCATACCGATCCCCAACAGGATGCGAAACAGCGTCAGCGTTTCGACCGTTTGCGCTGTCGAGCACAGATAACTGGCCACCCCCCACAGCACGATGCTCCACTGAAACACCGGTTTACGCCCGAAGCGATCGGCGAGCATGCCGGACAGCGACGCCCCCAGCACCATGCCGAAAAAACTCGAACTGGCGAGCAATCCCGCTTGCGCACTGCTCAGGCCGAACTCGGCTTTGATCGAGCCGAGCAGGAAGGTCATCATCGCCAGATCCATGGAGTCGAAGAAAAACGCCAAGGCGATGATGATGAAAATAATCCGGTGATAACCGCTGATCGGCAGTCGTTCCAGACGTTCTGCCGCGCTGTAGCCGTGAGTCTCCATGCCACCTCCCCCATCCGAAAAATATCCCCGGATCGAGTGTGCTTGATAGCGAAACGGCGTTAGTGCTGGATACGACCTGTTCGCAGTCGCGGGCGACGCCAGAAGCGCTTACGCAGTTCCGGACGTCGATTGCGAGTGCTCTACAACGCCATTTCCAGCTCGGTTTCCTTGGCGAAACGGTGCAGCTCCCGTTGGCCGGTGGCGGTCAATTGCAAAGCTCTCGAGTCGTTGGGCAGGGTCAGCCAGCCGGACTGCATGAACAACTGCAATAACGCGGCGCCGAGTGATCCCCCCATGTGCGGACGACGTTCGCTCCAGTCTGGACAAGCACACGCCACTTGCACGTTGCGATGGGCCAACGCCTGAATGAACACGCCACGTCCAGCCAACAGTTTCGAACCCTTGTGGGTCACCACGACGCGTTGTTCAAGCTGTTCGATCCAGCCAGCATCGAGCAAGCGCTGATACAGGTCCGCCGCCAGCGTACCGCCGAGGTGGTCATCGCAAAAACGCGCGCGCAACAATGAGGACGGCGCGGTTTGCGGTTTGGCCATGGGGGTGGTGCGTTTGAAGACCTCGGGAATTTCCCGTGGAGCACTGGCGATGGTGGCGCTGGCCAATGCTTCTATCGCAGCACCGACCTCCGGTGCCGAGAGACGGAAAAAGCGTTTGCGACCACGGACTTCGACCTTCAACAGACCACCCGTGGATAGCCGCGCCAGATGTGCGCTGGCCGACGATGGCGACAGCCCTGCCAGTAGCGCAAGCTCCTCGGTTTGCCGGGCCGAGCCATCCATCAACGCCCACATCATCGCGCTGCGCTTGGGGTCGGCCAGCAACGTGGCGATCTGGCTGATGCAAGGTGCATGTTCCATGTGTTCACTCCCTGTTGAATCGTATCGTCTACTGCTCGGAGACATCTTGGCCGGTAATCAGTCATCGGCCAAGACGCGAAAATCGCCATGAACCGGGGCGAGGCAAGCCACTGACGCAGCCTGCTCCGGCACAGAACCCGCAGCAGTTGCGCGACCGTCACTCGAAGACTGGCGACGCGGTGCGAGGATCTCCGGGCCGGGGTGTCGGTGCTGGCATGAGGCGGGCGCTAGTATAAGCGGGTTCGCCCGCGCGTCCTGCGCCGGAGCCTGCGCAGGTGGTGATTGTTCCTGACAGAAATTTCTCTATTTACCTGCGACTAATGATCAACTTTCGGAAAAGCGGGAAATTGACTACTCACTTCAGCGCATCGGCTGGCGAGCATTTCCCTCAGAAGGTTCACCGGCTTACTCAATTGGGCGCGATGGGCGCACAACAAATTCAGCGGTGCGCGCTCACAAAGCAGCTCTGGCAACAGCACTTTGAGCCGCCCGGCGAGCACATCGGCGCCCACGTCCAGCCACGACTTGTAGGCAATTCCGGCGCCGGCCACCGCCCACAGACGCACAACGTCGGCGTCATCGCTGAAACGGTCACCACTGACGGTCAGACCAACTTCACGTTTACCGTCATGAAAACTCCAATGGTCATGCACCCGGCTGCCGAGCATGTACAACAGGCAGTTGTGCTGGGCCAGTTGTTCGAGCTGGCGCGGTTCGCCGTGTCGGGCCAGATACGCCGGGGAGGCGCACAGCACACGGCGGTTGTGCGGGGCGATGGGCAAGGCGATCAGGCTCGAGTCTTCCGGCTCGCCGTAGCGCAAAGCGATGTCCACGGGTTGGCGGAACAAGTCCGCGATGCGATCGCCGAGCAGCAAGCGCACGGTCAGCTTCGGGTGCTCGCGCTGGAACTCGTCGAGCCACGGCAGTAACAGGTTGCGGCCGAAGTCCGAAGGCGCCGACAACTGCAAGACCCCACTGACCTGATCCTGTCCGCTGGCCAGTAAGCGCCGGCCTTCATCAAGGTTGCTCAGCGCCGCCCGCGCGTATTCGAGAAAGCCGTCGCCCTCGGCTGTCAGGCGCAGACTGCGGGTCGAGCGCGCGAGCAAGCGCGCACCGAGCTGCTGTTCAATCCGTTTCAACGCCGCACTCGCCACGGCAGCGGACATGTCCATCACCCGCGCGGCTGCCGACAGACTGCCCAGATCCGCCGCCCGGACAAACAACTGCAAGTCGTCAAAACGCAGCATGCTCAGCCTCGATTATCAAAAAAATATTGAAAGAGACTGCTCTTTTAGCCGGTTTTATCTCGCAGAGAAATAGCCAATCATCGCTCTATCGCATTCATCCCGCTTCTCTGGAGCCGAGCATGACCCAGCCATTCACCGCTATTGCCACCCTGACCGCCAAACCCGGCCAACAGGATCTTCTCGAACAAGGCCTGCGCGCCCTGGTTGAACCGAGCCGCGCCGAAGCCGGTTGCAGCCAGTACGACCTGCACCGTGACCTCGCCGACCCGCAGGTGTTTTATGTGATTGAACACTGGGCCAGCGAAGCGATTCTTGAGGCGCACAACGCCAGCGCGCACTTCCAGCATTTCCAGGCAACGGCTGGCCACGCCATCGAACACTTCCAACTCAAGCGCCTCGGCGCGATTGTCTGATTCCTTCTTCTATTACCTGTACGGAGCCACTCATGAAAGCCATCGCCTATTACGCTTCCCTGCCGATCAGCGACGCCAAGTCCCTGCAAGACATCGAACTGCCAGAACCGGTCGCCGGCCCGCGCGACGTGCTGGTGGAAGTCAAAGCCATTTCGGTCAACCCGGTCGACACCAAAGTGCGGCAGAACGTGGCACCGGAAAACGGCGCGGCGAAAGTGCTGGGCTGGGACGTTGCCGGTGTGGTCAAGGCTGTTGGCAGCGAAGTGACGTTGTTCAAGGCCGGCGACAAAGTCTTTTACGCCGGCTCCATCGCCCGTGCCGGCGGCAACAGTGAGCTGCACGTGGTGGATGAGCGCATCGTCGGCCATATGCCGAAATCCCTCGGTTTTGCCGAAGCCGCCGCACTGCCGCTGACCGCGATCACCGCATGGGAGTTGTTGTTCGAGCGCCTGCAAATCCGCGAAGGCAATACCGATGAAGGCCAGAGCCTGCTGATCGTCGGTGCCGCCGGCGGGGTTGGCTCAATCCTGACGCAATTGGCCAGGCAACTGACCGGCCTGAAGGTGATCGGCACCGCATCCCGCGAGCAAACCCGCGATTGGGTCAAAGAACTGGGCGCCGACCTGGTCATCGATCACAGCCAGCCGCTGAGCGAAGAACTCAAGCGCGCCGGGGTCGACAGCGTGACCCACGTCGCCAGCCTGACCCAGACCGACCAGCACCTGGATCAACTGGTCGAAGCGCTGGCGCCGCAAGGCAAACTGGCGTTGATCGACGATCCGAAGTCACTGGACGTGAGCAAGCTCAAGCGCAAGAGCCTGTCGCTGCACTGGGAGTTCATGTACACCCGCTCGCTGTTCGAGACGCCAGACATGATCGAGCAGCACAAACTGCTTAACCGCGCGGCGGATCTGATTGATGCCGGGACGTTGAAGACCACGGTGGGCGAGCATTTCGGCACCATCAATGCGGCGAACCTGCGTCGCGCCCATGAGCTGCTTGAAAGTGGCAAAGCCAAGGGGAAAATTGTTTTAGAAGGTTTCTAAAAAACCGCACAGCGCAGCCTTCGCCGAACCTAGAGCGGTCGGCGGGGCTGCGCTGTTTTTTGCCGTCAGTCCGATGCTTGACCCTTGTCACAATTGCGATCGTATTCAGGTCTACAATCGAAGCCTCTGCGATACATCTTTTACGCAAGGGAGGTCAGCAATGAAGATCCTGATAAAAGAAGTGGCAAAGTCTCAATGGCAGGTTCGTCTGGACCAACACGCCGTGACATTCCGCAGTGAAGCCGAAGCACTGGCCTTCACCCGCACCCTCGAAGCGCGACTGTGCGCACCCCATCAGATTCCCGACCGCAGCCAGCAGCGCGCCGCCGGCTGAGGTTATTTATGCCTCGGCCTGAGCTTGCGCCAGTGCCCGGGCATTCTGCAGACGGCGGGTGAGCAGCGCCACGCATACCACCAGCAAACCGCACAGGCTGATGACTATTGCCATCGGCACGGCGGTGCCGTCGTGCAACACCCCTACCAGCGCCGAAGCGCCGGCGGCGACACTGAATTGCATGCAGCCGAGCAGTGCCGACGCACTGCCGGCGCGTGCGCCCTGCCCGTTCATCGCACAAGCGGCGGCGTTCGGGCTGATGCAACCCAGGCTCGACACGCAGATGAACAGTGGAATCAGCAGCGGCCACAACGATTCGGTGTGCATTGCGCTGACCGCGAGCAACGCCAGCCCGGCGGCGAAGTAAACCCACACCGCCCGCGACAGCAGGAACGCCGGGCCGCGCTTGGCCAACATCCGCGCGTTGACCTGCGCCACCAGAATGAAACCCGCCGCGTTGGTGCCGAACAACCAGCCGAAATGCTCGGCCGGCACGCCATACAGTTTGATGAAGATGAACGGTGAACCCGCGATGTAAGCGAACATCCCGGCGATGGCGATGCCGCCGGTCAGGGCATGGCCGAGGTAAACCCGGTCCTTGAGCAAGCGCCCGTATTGACGCAGCGCGCCGGACAACGGCTGACGCGGCATGTGCGCCGGCATACTTTCCGGCAGCCCCAGCGCCACGGCCAACCCGGCCAGTGCACTGAAGCCGGTCAACACCAGGAAAATCGACTGCCAACCCGTGGTGTTGACCAACAGACCGCCGAGCATTGGCGCCAGAATCGGCGCCAGGCCCATCACCAGCATCAATTGCGAAAAGACTTTCGCCGAGCCGACCGCGTCGCATTTGTCGCTGACCACCGCCCGGGAAATCACCATCCCCGCACAGCCGCCCAAGGCCTGGACAAAACGCGCACCGATCAGCCATTCCAGGTTTGGCGCATAAGCGCAGGCCAGGGATGCCAAGGTGAACAGCGTAAGGCCCACCAGCAACGGGATGCGTCGACCGAAGCGGTCCGCCACCGGGCCATAAGCCAGTTGGCCAATGGACAGACCGGCGAAATACGCCGCCAGCGTCATCTGCACGTGTTTCTCGTCGGTGCCGAACGCCAGCGCCATCGAGGGAAAGGCAGGTAAATAGAAGTCGATCGCCAAGGGCCCGAAGGCGGTCAAGGCACCGAGAATCAGAATGGTACGGAAGTTCATCAGGCATCCAGGTTGGCAAGTCGGCAGCCCGACAGTCTAGCCGCGCCCGAACGCCTTGAACATTCCGATAGCTCGCTAACGATCAATTTCAGACGAGTTTCACTGCGTAGCCTTCTTCGCTGATGACCTCAATCACCTGCTCGGCGCTCAGCGCGCTTTCCACGCCGACCTCTTTCGCAGCCAGATCAACCCGCACACTGGCCGCCGGGTCCTTGGCCTGCACAGCGTTGGTGATTGCTTTGACGCAGTGACCGCAGGACATGCCTTGAACGTTGAACACTTGCATGGAAATGACTCCTTTGAGTGAGGTTGCCGGCAGTTTCGAGCTTGCCACGATGGCAAGGTCAAGTTCTTCAATAAACTGCCGGGCTGGCAATCGGCGCCGCGCTCGGCCAAGCTGCGTACATCAATGACTCGATTCAGGAGATTCAGCCATGCGCTGGTCAGCTTTCAGCCTGTTTGGCTTTCTCAGTCTCTTTGCCGCAATTCCTACAGTGCAAGCCGCTGGTGAGGATTACGGCGTTCTGATCATCTCCCGCGAGCGCCTGGAAGTGGCAACCTCCTGCGAAATCGGTGTGTATATCCAGGATCAGCTGTCGGCGCGACTGTTTCAGGAACAGAGCACGTCTTTCAACCTGCCACCGGGCACTGTATCGCTGCGTCTGAAACTACTGCCGGGGCAGGTACCGGGTTGCAATCCGGGCTTGCTCGCACCGGGTTCGCAGGAAATAAAACTGCAGGCGGGCGATGTGCAGAAGTACCGGATCGCGATGACACAGGAAGGCATGTACCTGAAGCGCGCCGATCTCGGCTATTAAGCAACTACAAACCTGTGGGAGCGAGCCTGCTCGCGAATACGGTGTGTCATTCAGCGATGATGTTGACTGACCCACCGCTTTCGCGAGCAGGCTCGCTCCCACAGTTGGTTTTGCGGCGCGTCAAAGAATGGCGCTTGACCTTGCCCGCATGGCAAGGTTGATCCTTGTAGGCATCTACTACAGGGAGTACGACCAATGTCCGATTCCATCACTTTCGACCTGCCGATTGCCGGCATGACCTGCGCCAGCTGCGCCGGCCGTGTCGAGCGGGCGTTGAGCAAAGTCAGCGGTGCCAGTGCCGTCAGCGTCAACCTCGCCACCGAGCAGGCCCGGGTGCAGGCGCCCGGCGACAGTCTGCCGGCCTTGATGGCAGCAGTTGAGCGCGCCGGTTACAGCGTGCCGCAGCAGGCTATCGAATTGAATATCGAAGGCATGACCTGCGCCTCCTGCGTCGGTCGCGTCGAACGTGCGCTGAACAAAGTGCCGGGCGTGAAAAGCGTCAGCGTGAACCTGGCCAACGAACGTGCGCATCTGGATTTGCTCGGCCAGGTCGACCCGCAAACGCTGCTTGAGGCCGTGAGCAAGGCCGGTTATTCGGCCAGCGTCTGGCAAGCCGAACACCCGCAAACCGATAACCAGCAACAGCGCCTCAAGCATGAGCGCTGGGCGCTGATCTGCGCCATCGCCCTGGCCTTGCCGTTGGTGGCGCCGATGTTGCTGCAACCGTTCGGCATCCACTGGATGCTCCCGGCCTGGGCGCAATTCGCCCTCGCCACGCCCGTGCAGTTCATATTCGGTGCACGCTTTTATGTAGCGGCGTGGAAAGCCGTGCGTGCCGGAGCGGGCAACATGGACTTGCTGGTCGCCCTCGGCACCAGCGCCGGCTACGGTTTGAGTCTTTACGAGTGGGCCACCGCCGCCGGGCGCATGCCGCATCTGTATTTCGAAGCGTCGGCGGTGGTCATTGCCTTGGTGCTGCTCGGCAAATACCTGGAGAGCCGCGCCAAACGCCAGACCGCCAGCGCCATCCGCGCGCTGGAAGCATTGCGTCCGGAACGGGCGATTCAAGTCATCGACGGTCGCGAGCAGGATGTCGCCATCAACGCTTTGCGCCTGAACGATCTGGTGCTGGTCAAACCCGGCGAGCGTTTCCCGGTCGACGGCGAAGTCATCGAAGGCCAGAGCCACGCCGATGAAGCACTGATCAGCGGCGAAAGCCTGCCGGTACCGAAACAACCCGGAGACAAAGTCACCGGCGGCGCGATCAACGGTGAAGGCCGTTTGCTGGTGCGCACCCTGGCGCTCGGCGCAGAAACCGTGCTGGCGCGGATCATTCGTCTGGTTGAGGACGCTCAAGCCGCGAAAGCACCGATCCAGAAACTGGTGGATAAAGTCAGCCAGATCTTCGTGCCAACGGTGTTGCTGATCGCGTTGGTGACACTGATCGGCTGGTGGCTCTACGGCGCCCCCATGGAGACCGCGTTGATCAACGCCGTCGCGGTGCTGGTCATCGCCTGCCCGTGTGCGCTGGGGCTTGCCACGCCGACGGCGATCATGGCCGGCACCGGCGTAGCGGCGCGTCACGGCATTCTGATCAAGGACGCCGAAGCGCTGGAACGCGCCCATGAAGTCAGCAGTGTGGTATTCGACAAAACCGGCACGCTGACCTCCGGCACGCCGCGCATTGCCCATTTCAGTGCAGTGGATGGTGATGAAGACACGCTGCTGAAACTGGCCGGTGCGCTGCAACGCGGCAGTGAACATCCGTTGGCCAAAGCGGTACTCGATGCCGCAGCGGAACGAGGCCTGAACGTGCCGGATGTCAGCGACAGTCAATCGCTGACCGGTCGCGGCATTGCCGGCAATCTTGAAGGCCGGCGTCTGGCGCTGGGCAATCGGCGGATGCTCGAAGAAAGTGCTTTGAACGCGGGCAACCTGAGCGAATCTGCCCAGACTTGGGAAGCCGAGGGCCGCACCCTGTCGTGGTTAATCGAACAAAGCCCGGAACCGAAAGTGCTCGGTTTGTTCGCCTTTGGTGACACCCTGAAACCCGGTGCACTGGAAGCCGTGCAGCAACTCGCCGCCCAGGATATCCACAGCCATCTGCTGACCGGCGACAACCGTGGCAGCGCTCGCGTGGTCGCCGAGGCCCTCGGTATCAGCAATGTCCACGCCGAAGTGCTGCCGGCGGACAAAGCCGCGACCGTCACCGAGCTTAAAAAAAACGGCGTGGTCGCCATGGTCGGTGACGGCATCAACGACGCCCCGGCCCTCGCCGCTGCCGACATCGGTATCGCCATGGGCGGCGGCACAGATGTGGCCATGCACGCAGCGGGCATTACCCTGATGCGCGGCGATCCACGGTTGGTGCCGGCGGCGCTGGAGATCAGTCGCAAAACCTATGCAAAGATCCGCCAGAACCTGTTCTGGGCCTTTGTCTACAACCTGATCGGCATTCCGCTGGCGGCGTTCGGCTTCCTTAACCCGGTGCTGGCCGGCGCGGCGATGGCGCTGTCGAGCGTCAGCGTGGTGAGCAATGCGTTACTGTTGAAAACCTGGAAACCCAAGGACCTGGAGGAACACCGATGAACATCGGTCAAGCGGCCAGACACAGTGGCCTGAGCGCGAAAATGATCCGCTATTACGAGTCGATCGGCCTGCTCAAAGCGGCGCATCGCACCGACAGCGGTTACCGGGTCTATGGTGACGATGACCTGCATACGCTGGCGTTCATCAAGCGCTCGCGGGATCTGGGCTTTTCCCTGGAAGAGGTCGGCAAACTGCTGACCCTCTGGCAGGATCGCCAACGCGCCAGCGCCGATGTCAAAGCCTTGGCCCGCCAGCACATCGACGAGTTGAACCAGAAGATTCGCGAGCTCGGCGAATTACGCGACACCCTGCAAGACCTAGTCGAGCACTGCAACGGCGACCACCGCCCCGATTGCCCGATCCTCAAGGAACTGGCGTCGGGCTGCTGCGCACAACCCCCCAGCGCTTGAGCGCCAGAACTTTCACCAGCAGCAACGTACTGAGCGGAATGCCGTGGAACAGCATGACCACGGCACCCGGCGTCCACCACGCGTAGAACGGCGCGGCGATCAGCATGCCGATACCGAACCCGGTCATTTGCAGCAAAGTCAGCACGCTGAAAATCGGCAGGCGCAATTGCTCGGGTTCACGCTGCAGACGCGACATCAGCCCGACCTCGGAAAAGCCGTCACCCAGCCCTGCCGGCAAGGAAAACAGCAACAGCGCATAGAGGTTGTGTTGCTGGAACATCAGGATAAAGCCACAGGACATCAGCGCCACACCGAAGAAAAACCGTCGTTCGAGGTGGATGTTGTCCGAGCCTTTGAGACGGCTGGCGATGCGCGCACCGAGGAGCTTGCCGCTGGCCCACACTGCGAGCATCAGGCCCAGCGTGGTACTCGCCGACTCCGGGGTGAGCAGTTTGGAGATGATCGGAAAGCCGACGTTGTGCGCGGCGCTGCCCAAGGTGTCGGCCATGGTGACCGCGAGCATCGCGGCAATCACCGGCGCAGAATGCAGGCCTTGCTTGAGCGCTGTCCATTCGCCGCGTTCCGGTGCGTCGTTGACGGTTGCGGGTGCGAACCGCAGCGGCACAATCAAGAACGCGGCCAGCAAATAGGTCAGCGCATTCAGGGCGAACACCGTTTCAAAACCAAACCCCGCTACCAGCAAACCTGAAACCAGGCTGCCACCAACCATCGCGGCGGATGAAGCCGAGGTGATCCAGGCATTGGCCTTGAGCAACTGATCGGCGTGGATCAAACGCGGCAACTGGCTGTTGAGGCCGATGGCGAACATCGAGTTTCCCAGGCCCAGACCGAAGGCGATCACCGGCAACAGCAAGGCCTGTTGGCTGACGGGCACGATCAACAACAGACCGAGCACGCTGGCGCGCAGCAGGTCGAAGGCGATCAGCGGTGCGCGTCCGCTGCAACGACGGTAAAACGCGGTGCCGATCAGACTGGCAAAAATCCCCCCGCCCACGCGGCTGGCGAGGAAAACCCCGACGCTCATGGCGCTGTTGCTCAGCAGGTAGACGTAGGTGGCCAGCGCGACCATGTTGAGGAAGGCGCCGAAATCGGAGATCAGTCGGGCAGTGACGATCAGGTGGGTGTTGCGCGGGGTGGTCACATTCAGTCCTTGAGTGTGGTTGGGGCGGTGGACAGTAGACTTGAATTTGCGGGGATCCGAAAGAGGCCCCTCACCCTAACCCTCTCCCAGGGGGAGAGGGGACCGATTGGGGGATATTTGGGAGGTACACCGACCTGAACGTTTTTCGTTGAATCCATAATCGACTCGTTTTTTCAGGTCGATATATGACGCAAGACACCTCGGCCGGCTCCCTCTCCCTCTGGGAGAGGGCTGGGCGGGCGGCGTTCCGATGAGGGGCTTCTGGGCTTGTAAGGCTTCTGAATCAAACAAAAAACCCGGCCGAAGCCGGGTTTCTCATCAAGCAATCACTGCATCCACGGTGGTGGCGGTGGCTCGTCAGACTTGCCTTTCGGCTCGTCGTCCGATGCACGGATGGCCTGCTTGCGTTCCTCGTCGAGGCGCGCCGCTTCGATCTCGCGCAGAACTCCGCCAACATCGGCCAGGTCTTCCGGATCATCGAACTCACCGGTCAGCACACTGTTCGGGTGCAAGGTGCCAGCTTCGTACAACGCCCACATTTCCTTGGCGTATTTGGTCAGCTTCAACTCCGGGGCAAAGCGTCCGAAGTAGGAAGCCATGTTGCCAACGTCGCGTTCCAACATGCTGAACGCGTGGTTGTTGCCGGCAGCGTCGACAGCTTGCGGCAGGTCGATGATGACCGGGCCGGTCGGCGTCAACAGCACGTTGAACTCCGACAGGTCGCCGTGCACCAGACCGGTACACAACATCAGCACGATCTGCGAAATCAGGAACGCGTGATACTCGCGCGCCTGATCCGGCTCCAGCACCACGTCATTGAGACGCGGCGCGGCGTCGCCGAACTCGTCGGCCACCAGTTCCATCAACAGCACGCCGTCGAGGAAATCGTACGGTTTGGGCACCCGCACGCCGGCGCCGGCCAGACGGAACAGCGCCGCCACTTCGGCGTTCTGCCAGGCATCTTCGGTCTCTTTGCGACCGAACTTGGAGCCTTTCGCCATTGCGCGAGCCTGTCGGCTGTTGCGCACCTTGCGGCCTTCCTGATACTCGGCCGCCTGGCGGAAACTGCGTTTGTTCGCCTCCTTGTAGACCTTTGCGCAACGTAACTGATTGCCGCAGCGCACCACATAAACAGCTGCTTCTTTACCACTCATCAGTGGGCGCAGCACTTCGTCGACCAGACCGTCCTCGATCAGGGGTTCAATGCGTTTTGGAGTCTTCATCAGCTTTTATTGTGGGTCCTTTATTACCAAACACGCGAATGTCACTCGTTATACGGCAATCCTCGCATCACGGGGAGGGGTTGCCGACCTGTGAACGTTGAGAATGCACACACTGTGCCGGATTAAACAGGGCCAACTCTGCGCTCGCGCATCGACCGTGGGGAATCATAGCCGAGGCTGTTGTACTTGTTGGTACATGTCTTCAAGGGCATTTGCGACAGAATCTGACATCCGGCTGTTGTCCCCTCGGCAGTTTTTTGCAAAGTCGCCTCAATTTCCCTGTTTTGCAGCCGAAGCCCTCAATGACAGAGGGATTTGTCCGACAATCGTTCCACAACAATCAACGATGCCGTGCTCGGGGATACGGGTGATCCACAACGTTTTCGGCTGCCAATAAACCACAAGTCATCTGCACTGCGTGGGCCTACAAGAAAATCTGGAGCGCGGATGAACATCAAACAGAAATTGACGTGGGCGTTTGCAATCATCGCCTGCTTGCCGGTGGTGCTAGTCGCAACGCTGGTGGTGATGAACCTGCGCAGCGATGCCCGGGACAGTTTTGTCGACAGCAGCGGTCGCGAAATTCGTCAGGTCAGCAATGCCATGCAGCTGTTTTTTGATGGCATCAGCCAGAACGTCGATTACCTGGCGTCGCAGCCGCTGATCAAAAACACCGACGACAGCCTCAAGACCTACATGAGCGCCAACGCCGAATCCATCCCGCAAGGCGAGATGGACAAAAAGGTCTTCGCGTTCCTCCAGGACCTGGGCAACGCCCACCCGGCTTACGCCTACGCCATCGTTGGCACCGCCGCCGGCGGTTATGTGTCGTGGCCGGACGATCCGAAGCTCAACAACTACGACCCGCGTCAGCGGCCGTGGTACAAGGCTGCCCAGGCCAAACCGGGCAAACCGTTGCGGACCGCCGCTTACTACTGGGCGCAGGACGATGCGACCTACGTCAGCACCGTGCGCACCATCGACAACAAACTCGGCAGCAACGGCGGCGTGGTCAGCATCGACGTGACGCTCAAGCAGCTCACCGAGATCGTCAAACAGATCAAGCTGGGCGAAACCGGCTACCTGATGCTTCTGGAAAACAGCGGCACGGTGCTGGTCGATCCGAAACAGCCGGAACACAATTTCAAGCCGCTGGACAGCCTAGGCGAAGGCTATGCGCAACTGGCCAAGGCGGGCAAAGGCCTGGTCGAAGTCGAGCTTAACGGCGAGCGCTACATGGCCAACGTCTGGCCATCGGAGCAATTGGGCTGGACCTTCGTCGGCCTGATCAAGCAGAGCGATGTGATGAGCTCCGCCACGCAACTGACCTGGCTGATCGCGATCATCGCCGCCGTGCTGGCCGTGCTATTCGCCGTGGTCGGCGCCAGTTTTGCCAGCCTGATCGTGCGGCCGATCCGCAGCGTCGCCAGTGGCCTGGAAGGCATCGCGCAGGGCGAAGGCGACCTGACCAAAAACCTCGATATCCGAGGCAACGACGAAACCGCGCAACTGGCCAACTGGTTCAATCAGTTCCTCACCGCGATCCGCAGCCTGATTCAGCATATCGGCGGCGCCGCCGGGAAAATCCTCGCGACCTCGCAGAGTTCGACCCGCGTCTCAAGCGACATGGCCGAAGCCGCCGGGCGTCAGCGTGAAGCCGTGGACATGGTCTCGACCGCGTTCCACGAAATGGTCGCCACCGCCAACGAAGTCGCACGCTCGTGCAGTCAGGCAGCGGATTCGGCCGACAGCGGCCAGCGGCAGGCCCGCCAAGGTCAGCAGCAGATTGATGCGGCGGTAAACAGCGTCGACCAACTAAGCCAGGAGCTGGAGCAATCGGCGCAGTCTATGCAGCAACTGGAGCGTGACAGCAACGATATCCAGTCGATCCTCGGCACCATCCGCTCCATCGCCGAGCAGACCAACCTGCTGGCGCTCAACGCCGCCATCGAAGCAGCGCGCGCCGGTGAGCAGGGCCGTGGTTTTGCCGTGGTCGCCGATGAGGTGCGCGCACTGGCCAAACGCACGGCGGATTCGACGGCAGAAATCGACGCTTTGCTCGGCAATCTGGCCAAGCGCACCAGCCAGGTCACGCAGCAGATGCACGCCAGCCTGCAGGTTTCGCAGCAATCGGTGACGCGTATCGGCGAGGCGCGCGAGAGTTTCGGGCAGATCCGCGAGTCGGTGGACGTGATCCGTGACATGAACACGCAGATCGCCACCGCCGCCGAAGAACAACATCAGGTAGCTGAGGACATCAACAGGCACATCAGCCAGATTCACGGGGATGCGCAGTTGGTGGCGGAACTGGCCAACTCGGCGCGCCTGGATTCGCAGAGTCTGGCGGGGTTGTCGAATGAGTTGGATGGGTTGGTCAGACGGTTTCGTACCTGAACCTCAAAAGCCACCCTCATCGGAACGCCGCCCGCCCAGCCCTCTCCCTGAGGGAGAGGGGGCTGACCGAGGTGTCTGGCGTTATGCATCGACCTGAAATACCGCGTCGAATATGGCTTGGCAGAATTCTCCAAATCAGTTCGATTCCGGATTCAGCACGACTCTCTCAGGTCGGTGTAACTCCGAAGCATCCCCCAATCAGTCCCCTCTCCCTTTGGGCGGTCCGACGTTTCGGGAGGGTTAGGGGCTCTTTCAGCGTCAGCGTTCGATGATGGCGGTGACACCCTGCCCGCCCGCCGCGCAAATCGAGATCAGGCCCCGGCCCTTCCCCGCTGCGTCCAGCAACTTCGCCAGGTTCGCCACGATGCGCCCACCGGTCGCCGCAAACGGATGCCCGGCCGCCAGCGAACTGCCCTTCACGTTCAGCCGGCTACGATCAATCGAACCCAACGGCGCGTCGAGTCCCAAACGGGTTTTGCAGTATTCGGGATCTTCCCAGGCCTTCAGCGTGCACAGCACTTGCGCCGCGAACGCTTCATGAATTTCGTAGTAGTCAAAATCCTGCAAGGTCAGCCCGTTGCGTGCCAGCACCCGTGGCACGGCATACACCGGCGCCATCAGCAGCCCTTCGGCGCCGTTGACGAAATCCACTGCCGCCGCTTCGCCATCGCGCAGATACGCGAGAATTGGCAAACCCCGTTCCTTCGCCCATTCCTCACTGCCGAGC
Source organism: Pseudomonas sp. B21-041 (assembly GCF_024748675.1). NCBI lineage: Bacteria > Pseudomonadati > Pseudomonadota > Gammaproteobacteria > Pseudomonadales > Pseudomonadaceae > Pseudomonas > Pseudomonas sp. B21-041. The sequence goes on along the minus strand of NZ_CP087175.1, from coordinate 783,405 downwards.
AATACCACCGACGCGCCATCGGTCAGCGGCGTGGAGTTGCCTGCCGTCAACGTGCCTTTGGCGCTTTTTTCAAAGGCCGGTTTCAGCGTCGCGAGTTTTTCCAGGGTCAGGTCCGGGCGCAGGTTGTTGTCGCGGGTTAGACCAAGGAACGGCGTCATCAGGTCGTTGTGCCAGCCTTCGCTGTAGGACGCGGCGAGTTTGTGATGACTTCCGAGGGTCAGTTGATCCTGCTCTTCACGCGGGATCTGCCAGGTCTGCGCCATCAATTCACAGTGCTCGCCCATCGACAGCCCAGTGCGTGGTTCGCCGATGCGTGGAAAGTCGGGAATCAGATGTTTGGGGCGCAGTTGCAGAAAGGTTTTCAGTTTGTCGCCGGTGGTCTTGGCGCGGTTGGCTTGCAGGAGGATTCTGCGCAGGCCTTCGCTGACACCGATCGGCGCGTCCGAGGTGGTGTCGACGCCGCCGGCGATGCCGCTCTCGATCTGGCCGAGGGCGATCTTGTTCGCCACCAGAATCGCCGCTTCCAGACCGGTGCCGCAGGCTTGCTGAATGTCATAGGCGGGCGTGGCGGGTGACAGACGTGAGCCGAGCACGCATTCACGGGTCAGACTCATATCTCGTGACAATTTCAGCACCGCGCCCGCCACCACTTCACCGATGCGCTGGCCATGCAGGTTGTAGCGTTCGATCAGGCCCTCAAGGGCGGCGGTGAGCATCGCCTGATTGCTGGCCGTAGCGTACGGCCCGTTGGAACGGGCGAAAGGGATACGGTTACCGCCAATGATCGCGACGCGGCGCAGCTGACTCATGAATAACTCCTTTTCCGAAGGTTTGAATTCACGCCAATCCCCTGTAGGAGTGAGCCTGCTCGCGATAGCGGTGGGTCAGATAAACATTTCTTGACTGATACACCGCTATCGCGAGCAGGCTCACTCCTACAGGGGTCAGCTGTGTTTCTGAATGTGGGTTCGGCAACACAAACGCCGGGGGCAAACTACTCTGCTGTTCTAGCGTAGGCCTTATTGCGTGGATCGAACGATTGATTGCCATCGGTAGTCCACACTTTGAACCCCAACTTCTGGAGAGCGTTCCATGTCTGACCGCTATATCGACTTCGCCAACTCGTCCATCGGCCATCGCCTGGTCGGGGCGCTGGGCCTGCCGTCGCCGGTGCGGCTGGAACGCTGGCAGGCCGGGCGCCTGCGGCCGGTGGAAGGGGCGCTGCTGATCGGCGGCGGGCCGCTGGCGGAGCGCGTCAGTGCCTTCGCCAACCGTTTGACCGACGGCATCTACCGTTACGGCGAACAACCGGCAACCGCCACCGAATGGATTCCCGGCCACGGCCCGAAACTCAAAGCCGTGGTGTTCGACGCCAGCGAACTGCTGCACACCAACCAGCTCAAGCAACTGCGCGAATTCTTCCAGCCGTTGATGAAGAATCTAGAGCATAGCGCCCATCTGGTGATTCTTGGCCGTGCGCCGGAAACCCTCAGTGATCCGTTTGCTGCCAGTGCGCAACGAGCGCTGGAAGGGTTTTTCCGTTCGCTGGCCAAGGAACTGCGCAGCGGCGGCACGCTGCAATTGATCTACGTCGGTGAGGGCGCCGAAGATCAACTGGAAGGCCCGCTGCGGTTTTTCCTCTCGCCGAAAAGTGCGTTCGTGTCCGGCCAGGTGATCCGCCTGACGGCTTGTGCGACGCCAGTGACTGACTGGACACGGCCGCTGGCCGGACGCAAGGCGCTGGTCACTGGTGCGGCTCGCGGTATCGGCGCATCGATTGCCGAGACCCTGGCGCGCGACGGCGCCGAGGTGATCCTGCTCGACGTGCCGCCGGCGAAGACCGATCTGGAAGCCCTCGCCGCCCGCCTCGGCGGCCGCGCGATTACCCTGGATATCTGCGCCACCGACGCCGCCACGCAACTGATCGGACAACTGCCTGACGGCCTCGATATTCTGGTGCACAACGCCGGCATCACCCGCGACAAAACCTTGGCCAATATGACCCCGGAATTTTGGGATGCAGTGCTGGCGGTCAACCTCAACGCGCCGCAAGTGCTGACCCAGGCACTGCTCGACAGCGGCACGCTGCACGACAACGCGCGGGTGATTCTGCTGGCCTCGATCAGCGGCATTGCCGGCAATCGCGGGCAAACCAACTACGCCGCGAGCAAGGCCGGGCTGATTGGTCTTGCGCAGGCCTGGGCACCGACACTGCTGGAACGCGGCATCAGCATCAACGCCGTTGCGCCCGGTTTTATCGAAACGCAAATGACTGCACACATTCCGTTTGGCCTGCGTGAGGCGGGCCGGCGCATGAGTTCGCTCGGTCAGGGCGGTTTACCGCAAGACGTCGCCGAAGCCGTCGCGTGGCTGGCGCAACCGGGCACCGGCGCATTCACCGGGCAGGCACTGCGCGTCTGTGGACAAAGCGTTCTGGGGGCTTAGGCATGAGCATGGAATGGCATACGCTGGATCGCGAACCGAGTCTGCCCGGGCTCTACGCACGGGCGGCGACGCGACGCAAAATCACCGGCACCCAATTACCCGACAGCGGCTTGCGCTGTTGGGTCGATGTCGATGGCCAACGCCTGGCAGGCTATCGCAAGGTCTGCGGATTCGTCGATGACGGTCTATTGCCGCCGACGTATCCGCACATCCTCGCCTTTGCATTGCAGATGCAATTGCTCACCGCCAAAGCATTTCCGTTCCCGCTGTTGGGGCTGATTCATCTGAGCAACCGCATTCGCGTGTTGCGCCCGATGGGTGGGATCGGTCGGGCGCAGGTCAGCGTGCGCGTGACGAATCTGCAAGCGCATCCCAAAGGTGCGACGTTCGATCTGCTGACCACCCTGGATGATCAGCTCGGGCCGTTGTGGGAAGCCGAAAGCCAGATGCTCTGTCGCGGTGTGAAACTTGAGGGCGAGCCGGCCGAGCAGACCTGGGAGCCGTCGCAATCGCTGGTGGAGGTGGCGCGCTGGAAAGCCCCGGTCGATATCGGTCGGCAATACGCCAAAGTGTCCGGCGACTACAACCCGATTCACCTGAGTGCGGCCAGTGCCAGGCTGTTTGGCTTTCCAACAGCGATCGCCCATGGTTTGTGGAACAAGGCGCGAACGCTCGCGGCGCTGGGCGATCATTTGCCCAAGGCCAACCTTGAGATCGCCGTGCACTTTCGTAAACCGGTGCGCCTGCCCAGTGAGGTGACCTTGCTGGCGAGTGCGGCGGGGTCCAGTGGTGAGTTGCGGCTGATCGGTGCACAAGACCTCGAACACATGGTCGGGCAGTGGCAACCCATTGCCTGAGCTCGCGGCACACCATTAATTGTGTGTATATAACTTAAGTTTTCGCCGTCCTTCCCCCTTCCACTGAAAAAACCAGGGCCTTGATTATCAAGGCCTTTTTTTGTCCGGCTATATCCTGGGTATTAGTCCTTAGGCGCTGAACTTCACCTTATATATAAAGGCGTTAATACCAACTTGAGAATGGCCTGAAACCTGCCCCTGGACTGAGATTGAGCACAACGGGCGAAGGCATCACCGACAACAGATCGGCGAGCCATCGAAGACAACGAACGTTGTGACAGGTGCAAGGAATCTCAATCATGAAAACTCAAAACGTGTGGTGCAAATCGGCAATCGCTCTGGCATTGATTCTCTCCCTTGGCGTCACCGGGTGCAGCAGCGGTGGTGGCGGTCATAAAAGCAGTTCCGGCAGTTCTTCGGCGGATGGTACGGCGGGTACTGGTGGCACATCGGGTACTGGCAGCACAGGTGGCACGGGTGGCAGCGGTGATACCGCAGGCACTGGCGGAACCGGTGGCACGGGTGGTACAGGCGGCACTGGTGGCACTGATCCGACTAATCCAACCAACCCGACAGACCCGACAGACCCGACTGACCCCACTAACCCGACCAACCCAACCACCACACCGTTGGTGACCACCACGTTGGTGCAGGATGTCGGTAATACCGTCGCTGGCGTCGGCGATGGCGTTGGCCAGATCGGCGACTCGCTGAGCACCGTACCGGTGGTCGGTGGTGTGGTGCAGAGTGCGGCCAACACCGCAGGCAATGTTGTCAGCACCTTGGGTGATGGCGTCGCCGATGGCGTAGGCAAACTGGCCACCGACCCTAATGGCCTGACCACCACCGTTGCTTCGGTTGGCGGTGTAGTGACGGATGTTGGCAACGGCGTCTCCGACCTCAGCGCCAAGCTGTCCACTGCCACCACCAGCGTGCCAGTGGTGGGCGGTGTAGTCACCAGAGTCGCGCCGTTGGTTGATGGGGTCGGCGAGAAAGTCACCATGCTCGGTAATACCCTCGACACCACGCTGACCAGCGGCCCGACCAGTCAACTGACAAACAAACTCGGCAGTAGCCTGGTGCCAGTGATCGCGATGGTTGAAAGCACCACTGACAAAGTCGGCGATGCGACCGGTCTGGGCGATCCGCTCAAAGGCGTGGTTGCGCAAGTCGGTGGCGCGGTGAACACACTGGGCGGCAATGTTACCGATGCGGGTAACGGCAACGCCTTGACCAACACACTCGGCGGCGCGTTGAGCGATACCGGCACCGCAGTCGCCAAGGCCGGTGGTCTGGTGTCCAACGGCACTGGTTCGGGTACTGGTGGAGTGGGCGGTGGCCTCGGTGGTACTGGCCTGCTGCAAACCGTTGGCGGCGCGGTGGTCAATGTCGGCTCAGGTCTGGCGGCAGGCAACGGCACTCTCGCAGCGCCTGGCAACGTCCTCGCTGCGGCCGGCAACACAGTGGCTTCGCTCAACACCGTACTCGGCGGTTCGGGCACCCCGATCACCGCAACCACCTCACCTCTGGCCACGGTTGGCGGAACCTTGGGGGCAGGCCTGAACCCGGTTACCAGTGCGGTTACCAACGTGACCCAACAAGTCGGCGCCGCTACCGGTATCGGCTCACCTGTTGCAGGTCTCACCGGCCAGGTGGGCGGCGCGGTCAGCAGTATCGGCGGCAGCATTGCCGCGACCAACAACCCGGTCACCACCGCAGTCGGTGGTCTGGTCAGCAACGTTGGCGGCACCGTCGCCGCCGTCGGTGGCCTGGTCAACGGCGGTACCAGCGGGGGTACCACCAGTGGCGGTCTGGGCGGTGTACTCGGTGGTCTGACTGGCACCCTGGGAGGCAACACACGCTAAATTGCACCTGGCCGATTCGACGGCCTCACCTACAGCGCCTACGCTTGGTTGAGGGCGGAAGATTCCCACGAGTCTTCCGCCTTTTTTCTTAGGAAAATTCAGCCCAGTGCCGTGATCTGACCATGGAGTGTCCTATGCGCGTAATGGCATCCCTGCTATTCCTCAGTCTCAGTTCCGCCGCCCTCGCCGACACCCTGCCCAGCTTTCTCAACAGCAACGAAACCATCCGCAATCTGCCGGTGCCGAACCTGCCGGCCGATGCCTATCGCCCAAGCGCCACGCCCGTGCAGGTGCCGGACGCCGGTGCCGCCGCTGCGCAACCGCTGTTGATGGACACCAAGATCAAACTGCAAACCGTGCAGATCGAAGGCGGCACCCTCTACCCGCTCAACGAGCTCGCCGAAATCTATAAGCCCCTGATCGGCCGGCAAGCCACGCTCGCCGAGCTGATCGAGGCCACGCGCAACATCACTCGACGCTATCAGCAGGACGGCTACCTGCTGTCCTACGCGTTCTTGCCGCAGCAAAATTTCAATGACGGCGTAGCGCGCGTGGTGCTGGTGGAAGGCTACGTCCGCGATATCCAGATCCAGGGCGATGTCGGCCGGGTCAAAGTCCTGCTCGACAAACTGGCGGCGAAGATTCAGACCGAGCGGCCGCTGACCCGCAAGACGTTCGAGCGCTACACCACGCTGATGACGCGCATTCCCGGGGTGACGATCCAGGCCCAGGTGCCACCGCCCGGCACCACCGACGGCGCCACAACACTGGTGGCCCAGGCCAGTCGCAAACCCTTCACCAGTACGCTGAGCACCACCGAAGACAACCGCAACGGCACCCAGGCCCTGCTCGGTGTCAGCAGCAATTCGCAGACCGCGATGGGCGAGCAACTGACCCTCAGCGGCCTGTTCCCACCGGGTGACGATCACGAACATTACTACCGGCTCGACTACAACCAGTTCATCAATGACGAGGGCGCACAACTGGCGCTGTCGGCTTCACGCTACCGTGCTGACCCCGGCACCAATGTCCTGCTCGACAATGGCCTGCAACTCAAACCGCACCGCGAAAACGACCGCTACTCGATCGGTTTCACCTTGCCACTGATTGCCGCCTCCAACGAACTGCTAACGGCCGGTTCAAGGCTTTACGCGGTCAACGACAAGACCCGCTACAAGGTGATCGGCTTCCCGCTGAGTGTCGAAGAACGCACCGACATCCGCGCCCTCGCCTTCGAGAGCGACTGGCGCAAGGCCGATGCCCGCCAACTGCGAATCCTCAGTGGCGGTGTGTACCAAGGCGTCGACAGCATGGGCGCGAAAACCAACAACAACGCCATCGACCTCGACTTCTTTCGCCTGCGCCTGTCTGGCGTGCAGAGCGACAAGTTCCTCGACAACTGGCAAGGCGTGCTGTCTGCCGCACTGTACTGGAGCGACGACACCCTGCCCGACAGCGAGCGCGCGGTGTTCGGCGGGCAGAACTTCGGTCGTGGTTATCCCGACGATCAAGCCTCCGGCGACAAGGGCTGGGGCGTGGCGTACGAGGTCAACTACAGCTTCAACCGCGACGGCAACTGGGTGCGCATCCTGCAACCGTACTTCGTCCTTGATCGCTCACGCAGCTGGTTCAACGAATTGCCGGTAAAGGCCAACAACCTGTCATCGGCGGCGATCGGGCTACGGTTTGGCGATGCCAAGTACTACAACATTGCGCTGGAAGCGGCGAAGGCGATGTCGGATGAAGCGCTGGACACGTTCAATCGCCGGACGCGGTACAGCATCAGTTTCAGTTATCAGTTGTAAGCCGAAACACCCAAGAGGCTTCTGCAGCGGCGGGTGGAGTGTACAAACGGCAGAACTGGGTCGGATTGCAGGCCGCCATCGCGAGCAGGCTCATTCCTACAGTTGGATTGAGTGCATTCAGTTAGAAATTGGCCGGCTGTCAGGCCGCTTTCGCAGGAACGCCGTCCGCAGCAAACTCGCCCCCACAGAAAAGCCAAAGCAAAACAGCGCACACCGCGCACACCGCACACCGCACACCGCGCACCGCGCACCGCGCATCGCTACCGCTCCTCACCACTCAACAGGATGAGCGTTAGCTCGGCTGCAGCTCTTGATCTTGATTCACCGGCCGCGTCGGCAGGCTGAGTGGAGGGATTGATCCGGGGGGTGGGAGCGCAGCGACCGTTTGGCGAAGCCAAACACAGCGAGAGGAGGTGCAGCGAAGCAAACCGTAGGCGCTGCCCCCGGATCGATCCCGGAGCGAAGGAACCCCGAGCCTCAGCGAGTGGGCCGAACGTTGCGGCAAGCCTTTTTGGGTACTTTTTCGGCGTCTGGAAAAAGTGCCTCGCCGTAAGGGCGAAACCGCCAGCTGCAACACCCAAAAAAACGGATATTCACCCAAAACACCCAAAGCACGGTCGGCCCAGAGGCCGCCGAGCTCAACCTCAGCCAACCTGAACCTTAGGCTTGGGAAACAAATTATCCAAAGTCTCCAACAACCTGACGTAATAAATCGGCTTGCGAAACAGATCCACCACCTGCAACCGCAACAAATCACTGACGTCTTCCATATCCGCATGCCCCGACATCACAATCACCGGCAAATGCTGCCGAGAAGTATGCTCACGCAACCGCTTGATCAACGACATCCCGGACTCCTCCGGCATACGCAAATCAGTAATCACCAGCGCGATATCGGGATGGCGAGTCAGATGATGCAACGCCAGCTTCACCGACGTCGCCGCATGACAGACAAACCCCTCACCCTCCAGCAACTCCGCCAGTTCCAGCAACGCGTCCTCTTCATCGTCAACCAAAAGCAACTGTTGGCGGTGCGGCGAAGACGCGTTCATAGGCAATACCTGAAAGCTGAATGGAAAATCCATTGTAGTGCGATATCAGCCAGGTGCAGCGTTCCCATGACTCAAGGCGTCGGCCGTGTCACAGCCGTACCATCAAGAGACGTCAAAATATTATTGAAGATCGCCAGCACCCTATCGCCAAGAGGGGTTACGAATGCCACAACCACGACAGCGACCATCGCCACCACAATGGCGTACTCGATCGCCGAAGCCCCTTCTTCATTCTTGATGAACACCCGGGCTCTGGACATTAGATAGTCGAAAGTCATGCGAAACATAGGACTGCTCCTTTGCGCCTCTGGCGCTGATGTCACTACAACGGCAAAGACCCACCGTGCCATTTGAGCATTGTCAAGAAACCCCCACCCAACAACTGTAAGAACGGATTAACCGGAAAGTATTAATCCAATCGTGTTTTTGCCATCGGCTGCTGTTAATTGGCCAAGACTCATACTTTCGTGAGTTATTTTCCTGTCAGTAATGGCGTTTTGGCTTGGATCAGCTAGCGTGGAAATAGCGAAATAGTTGCATGTTCATAGCTGCCGGATTGGGAACTTCTCTCGTTAGCAATAGCAGTGGGTAGTGCAGCAGGAAAGGGAGAGCCGTCATGAACAGTCGCGTCACCATGGGCCTTGCAGCCATCCTGTTATTGGGAGCCATTTTTGTCGGTTACTGGGGACTGGTACTCAGTCGTCAACCAGCGCCCGTCGCCGTCGCCCCCGTCGCCCCAACTGTCACTGTTGAAAAAACTGTCGCGATCGCCGAAGACCAGACCCGCCAACCCGTGGTGGTGCTGCTGCACGACGTGCCACCCTTCACTGCGCTGACCGCCGCCGATGTAGCGGTGGAAAAACTGCGCAGTGCACCGGCAGGCAGCTTGAGCAGTATCGATCAGGCCGTCGGTCGCACACCCTGGCGGCACCTCAGCGCCGGCACCTGGCTGAACGATGAAAGCTTCACCGCCGGCGGTTCACTGGCACGCATGATTCACAGTGACGAACGCGCGCTCACCGTGGCTGTTGACGAAGTGATCGGTGCCGCCGGGCAACTGATTCCCGGCGATTACGTCGATGTCTTGCTCTACTTGCGCCAGGATTCCAGCAACCTCGAACAGTCGGCGCAGATCGTTTTGCCGGCCATGCGCGTGCTTGGCGTGGGTGACCAGTACGGCCTGACCAACGACGGTCAACCGGCCTCGCCGGCCCTGAGTGCAGACGAAAAACTCAAACAGGATCAACGCCGCGTTGCCGCGCGCACCGTGGTGCTGGCGGTGCCGGAACAACTGCTCAGTCGCCTGATGCTCGCCACCCAGGCCGGCACCTTGCGCCTGGCCGTACGCAGCAGTGAAGAACAACGCCTGGCCAAATACTGGGCCGGCGAAAAACAGTCCACGGCCCATCTCGACACCGCCAACCGACAACTCTTCCAGTTCACCCAACTGGCCATGGGCACCGCACCGAAAGCACCGTCCAGCGGTGGTGCCGGTGGTGCCGCACGGCCTGCCGTGGAAATTATTCGCGGCAACCAGATCACCCAACAAAACCCATGACTGCGCAAGGATCCAAGGGCATGCAGAGTCGTTTCAGGCCGACATTCAAACCTATGCTGCGCGCCTTGTTATTGATGGGACTGTCGATGGACGCTGCGTTCGCGGCAGTCGGCAATTGTTCGGCACTGGGGCGCATGCCGCCAGTGATCGAAATCGGCGAAGGGTTTCAGCAGGACGTGCAGTCCCCCGTGGCGATCACGCGTCTGGCCATCGGCGACCCGAAAATCGCCGACGTACATGCCAATGGCAGTTCGTCCTTTCTGCTCACCGGCGTTGCGCCCGGTGCCACCAGCCTGATGGTCTGGACGTCGTGTTCAAGCGAACCGCGCCAAAGCATGGTCTTTGTTCAGGGCGCCGCCACTGCCGCCATGACCGGCTCCCTACCCTCGGATGACCCGAGCCTGCCGTCGCAAGTGCAGACCGACATTCGTTTCGTCGAAGTCAGCCGCACCAAACTCAAGGAAGCAACCGCCTCGCTGATCGGCACGCGCGGCAACTTTCTGTTCGGTTCGCCCGGCACCTTGCCGCCGATTGACGGGGTGCCGCAGCCCCGCCTGCCAGTGGACAACTCACTGTTCAACTTCTCGTGGGTCGGCGGCAAGACCATGGCGATCATCAATGCGTTGGAAACCAGCGGCTTCGCCTATACCCTCGCGCGGCCAAGTCTGGTGGCGTTGAACGGGCAGAGCGCAAGCTTTCTGGCCGGCGGTGAAATTCCGATTCCGGTGCCCAGCTCCGGCAGCGACAGCGTGTCGATCGAGTACAAGGAATTCGGCATCCGCCTGACCCTCACGCCCACCATCATCGGTCGCGACCGCATCGCGTTGAAGGTCGCCCCGGAAGTCAGCGAACTGGACTTCAGTAACGCCGTACAGATCGCCGGCACCACTGTGCCGGCGCTGACTATCCGCCGCACCGACACCAGCGTGTCGCTTGGCGACGGCGAGAGTTTCGTCATCAGTGGCTTGATCAGCACCACCAACAGCTCGCAAGTGAACAAGTTTCCCGGCCTCGGTGACATCCCGGTGCTCGGCGCTTTTTTCAAAGGCTCGCAGATCAAGCGCGAAGAGCGCGAACTGTTGATGATCGTGACGCCGCATCTGGTGCAGCCATTGGCCGCCGATGCCCAGTTGCCGTCGTTACCCGGGGAAAAACTGCGCAATTACGACCCGAATTTCTACCGCATGTTTTTTCTTGAGAACGGCAATTTCGACAAGCGCAGCGGGTTATCGCAATGAGCCAGAACCTGAGCCAGACCTTTCTCGCCATCACCCGCAACAGCACCGATCTGGAGTGGCTGCAGGGCGCACTCGCGCCGCTCGGTCAGGTAGTCAGCGCCGGCGGCGGCAGCCTCGACGAACTGCTGGCGCTGGTGGATGTCACCTTTGCCAGCCTGGTGTTCGTCGGCCTGGATCGCGAGCACGTGGTCGCCCAGAGCGCGTTGATCGAAGGCGCGCTGGAGGCCAAACCGATGCTGGCGATCGTGGCCCTCGGCGACGGCATGGACAATCAGCTGGTGCTCAATGCCATGCGTGCCGGGGCCCGGGATTTTGTCGCCTACGGTTCGCGCTCCAGTGAAGTCGCCGGGCTGGTGCGGCGCTTGAGCAAACGCCTGCCGCCCGTAGCGCCGAATACGCAACTCGGCGGCCTTACGGTCATGTATGGCGTGCAGAGCAGTTCCGATGGAGCACTGTTGGCCAACCATATGGCCCTGGTGGTGCAAAAGAGCGGTCAGCAAACCTTGCTGCTCGATCTCGGTCTGCCGCGCGGTGACAGCCTCGCCCTGCTCGGGCTGGAAAGTTCGTTTCACTTTGGCGATGCCCTGCGTCACTTGCGCCGGCTCGACGCCACACTGATCGACAGCGCCTTCACCAGCGCCGAAGCCGGCCTGCGCATTCTCGCCTACGCCAGCAACGATGAGCCGTTGGAAAACACCAGCGCCGCCGAGCTGTACATGTTGCTCAGCGCCCTGCGCCAGCACTTCCAGCACATCGTCGTGAACCTCACCGGGCAGACCGACAGCGAGGCGTTGCGCACCTTTGTCAGCCATTGCGACAAGTTGCTCTGGTACACCGACCAGAACGTGCTCAACTGCCGGCGCAACCTCGCCGTGCTCAATCTGTGGCGAGAAAAAGGCATGAAGCTCGACCACGGGCGGCTGCTGATCGACCGTTACTTGAGCAACGTTGCGCCCAATTCGGAAACCCTCGGCAAGACCTTCAATCTGGAAGTGATCGCCACGCTGGCCCTCACTCCAGAAGTGCGCCTGAACGCAAAAAACCAGGGCGTCAGCCTGTTCGAACTGGCCCCGCGCGAAAAACTCACCCAGAGCCTGCGTGCGCTCGGTGAACGTCTGGCCAAACGTTCCGAGGGTCTGGCCAAGCCCAAAGTCACATGGTTCGACCGCTTGCGAGGCACCTCATGAGCGCAGAAAAACTCTTCGGCGCTGCGCCCCGCAGCAGCGGCGGCAACAGCGATCACGAAGGCCTGAAACTGGTCCTGCATCGCTACATCATCGACGCCCTCGAAGAGTCGGGCAAAAACTTGCTGGAAGGTTCACGCCAACAACTCGCACAGTTCGTCACCGACAAAGTCGCCGAGTACATCGCCCGTTTGCACCTGGCGATTTCCCGCTACGAGATGGAGCGGCTAGCCGAAGAGATCGTCGACGAACTCACCGGTTTCGGTCCGCTGGAGGTGTTGCTGCGCGATCACTCGGTGACGGAGATTCTGGTCAACGGCCCGCACCGGGTATTCATCGAACGCGACGGTGTGCTGCACCAGAGTGACCTGCGGTTTATCGATGCCCATCACGTCGAACGCGTGATGCAACGCATCCTTGCACCACTCGGACGACGCCTCGACGAGTCCTCACCGATGGTCGACGCACGCCTGCCCGATGGCAGTCGGGTCAATGCGATCATTCCGCCGATTGCCCTCGACGGCCCCTGCCTGTCGATTCGCAAATTCCGCAAGGACATGCTTAAAAGCAGCGACCTGATCGCCATGCAAACCGTCGACCTGTCGATCTTCGAGTTTTTCCAGGATGCCGTCGGCAAGCGCTGCAACATCCTGATCAGCGGCGGCACCGGCACCGGCAAGACCACGCTGCTGAACATTCTCAGCCAGTTGATCAACCCGCACGAACGTCTGGTGACCATCGAAGACGTCGCCGAATTGCAGCTCGGCCACCCCCACGTGGTGCGCCTGGAAACCCGTCCGCCGAATGCCGAAGGCCACGGTGAAGTGAAGGCCAGCGACCTGATCCGCAATGCCCTGCGGATGCGCCCCGACCGGATCATCCTCGGCGAGATTCGTGGCGTCGAAGTGGTCGATGTACTCACGGCGATGAACACCGGTCACGACGGCTCGATGAGCACCGTGCACGCCAACAACGCCCAGGATGCGCTGCTGCGCCTGGAAACGCTGGTCGGTCTGACGGGCCGTTCCATCGCCGAACGCACCCTGCGCCAGATGATCTGCGCGGCCCTCGACGTGATCATCCAGTTGACGCGCATGCCTGACGGGCGCCGTTGCGTCAGCGAGGTCGTGGAAGTGGTCGGCATTCGCGAAGACGTCTACGTCACCAACACGCTGTTCCGCCTCGACCGCCGCAGCGGTTTCGGTTTCTTGCGCGAAGCCGTCAATCCGGCCGGCGACAAGCTGCGCCACGAGACACATCTGGGCTGACGGCAAGGAGCATCGAGCATGCTGGGACCGATCATTCTCATCGTTATCTGCCTGACGCTGCTGGGGCTGTCGATCCGCCTGTTCCTGCAAGGTCTGCGCAAGACTGCAACGGAAAAAGTCCTCAATCGACTGGCCGCCGGGCAACCGCAACTGGCTGCCGAAAAACCTGTGTGGGTCGGACTGGAACGGATGTTTCTGCGTGCCGGACTGGGCCGCCCGACCGAGCGTTTCGGCCTGTGGCTGAGTCTGTGGGCGCTGGCGATGGCCCTGGGTTATTTTCTCGCCGACTGGGTCGGCCTGCTGCTAATGATCTTCGTACCGCCGCTCGCGCTGCGGCTGTACATCGCCGTGCTCTACCAGCGCCGGATCAAACGCATGATCGAGCAACTGCCGCAGTTGCTTGATCACACCGTGCGTAGCCTGAAGTCCGGGCGCACCCTGAGTGACGCGGTCATGGGCGGCATTGAGGCCAGCGAAGATCCGTTGAAAACAGCCATGGGTCGGGTCCAGCGCAACGTGCAATTGGGCGTGAATTTGCCGGATGCCGTCAGCGACTTTGCCGAACTGTATGAACAGGATGAACTGCGCATGTTCGCCCTCGGCCTGAAGGTCAATCATCGCTACGGCGGCAATGCCAGTGAACTGCTGGAGAACCTGATCAAACTGATCCGCGAACGCGACCAGGGTGCGCGGCAACTGCGCGCCCTCACCGGCGAAACGCGCATGACCGCGTGGGTGCTCGGCTCGTTGCCGTTGCTGCTGGTGAGTTACTTCATGCTGACCAATCCCGGCTACATGCTCGGGATGTGGAACGACGCGAGCGGGCAGCAAATGCTGATCAGCGCTGCCGTGTTGCAAGTGTTCGGCAGCCTGGCGCTGTGGCGCATGTTGAGGAGCGTCTGACATGGTCTGGCTCGCGGCACTGATGTTGCTGCTCGGCGCCTTGATGCTGGTGATCAATCACCTGCTGATGGAGCGGCGCCGGGTGCGTCAGATCAATCAGCGCCTGCAAGGACAACTGGTGCGCGAGAATCGCTTCGGCAACTGGTTGCGCGCATTGGGCAGCAGTAAGTTCGGGCAACGCTCGGTGAGCATCGACAGCGAAACCCAGACCCTGCTCAACCGCATCGGCTGGCGCCGGGCCAATGAACGCGCGCTTTTTGCGGCCTGCCAGATCGGCACGCCGCTGCTAACGTTGGGTTTGGCAATTTTTCTGCAAGAGGTGTTTTTCCCCCAGGCTGACAACCGCTGGATCGTGCCGATGCTCGCCACCGGCGGCGGCTATCTGCTGCCCAAACGCTTGCTGGCCTTCGCGGCGGCACGCCGGCAGCAAACCATCGCCGTGGAGGTGTCGACGTTCATTCCGCTGCTGCGCATCCTTTTCGAATCCGGCATGGCCGTCGAACAAGCCCTGCGGGTACTCAGCATTGAAGCGCAAAAACTGCTGCCGGAACTGACCAGCGAACTGCGCCTGATTCTGGCCCGTGTCGACAGCGGCCTGGAACTTGGCCAGGAGTTGAACAAAGCCGCGGTGATGCTCGCCGTGGACGAATTCAGCGACACCTGCGTGATCCTGCAGCAACTGATTCAACAGGGCGGCGGCGCGATGAAATCGCTGCTGGCGCTCAAGCAACTGCTCGATGACCGACGCCTGACCCGCCTGCAGGAATACATCTCGAAAATGTCGGCGAAGATGTCTGTAGTGATGATGCTGTTTCTGTTTCCGGCACTGCTGATCGTCCTCGCCGGCCCCGGCTTCACTGCGATTGCCCGGGCGTTCGCAAACTGACCTTGCTCATGGAGAGCGTTTGATGAAAGTACTGATAGTCATGGCAAGTCTGTTGCTGCTCGGCGGTTGCGCCACCGACGGCCAGGCACCCTGGACAGCACTGCTGTCACCGAGCAGTTGCAGCAAAATGACTCAGGAGCAGGAACTGGCCCTGAACCTCGCCGACAACCTGGCCAACGACGGCAAGTTGCACGCCAGCCTGGCCAACCTGCAAAGCCTGCCGGACAACATCAGCGAAGTGCGCCTGCGCAAAGCCAAGGTCTATCGTCTGCTCGGCCGTAGCGAAGCCGAGCCGCTGTACCGCGGCCTGCTCGGCGGCTGCCTGACCGCCGAAGCCGAACACGGCCTCGGTCAGCTCTACGCTGCTCGCGGCGACAACGGCCAGGCCCAGGCCCACCTGCAACGCGCCGCCCGCCTGGCCCCCACCGACGAAAAAATCCGCAACGACCTGGGCGTGGTCTATCTCAATCAACTGCGCCTCAACGATGCGCGCTTCGAGTTCCTCACCGCCATCGAACTCAAGCAGAACAATCAATTGGCGACACTGAACATGGTCACCCTGCTGCTGTACCAGAACGACTGGCCACAAGCCGCCGAAATCGTCAGCCGCGCGAAACTGACCCCGCAACAATTCACCGAAGCCCAGCAACGCGCAGAAAAACTCAAAGCCCCGGTCAAGGCCAAACCCGCCACCAGCAATCAAGTGGCCGCCGTCGCTGACCCGTTGCCGCCATCGCTCAAATAAGGAGACAGCCATGCATCCCTTCAAAGGCCTGTGCTACCTGACCCTGCTCAGCCTGCCCCTCAGCGCCACCGCCATCGACGCCGGCCCCGCCTCGGCGCAACAACAGGAAACCGAAGGCTGGCTGGTCCTGCAAAGCCGTAACAAAGCCGCCTCGCCAAAACCCCAAACGGCGACCGCGACCGAACGTGATCTGGCGATGCAGCGCTGGTTGAAGAAGTACAAATACGAGATTCCGGATTTTTATGATCCGGATGCGGGTGGGAAGATCGAGAGCAAGAATTAGTGAGGCGGTGACCTTGCGAGCGCTTTCGCGAGCAGGCTCGCTTCCACAGGTGGATTGCATTTCCAAATGTGGGAGCCAGCCTGCTGGCGATGAACGATGACGCAGTGTGCCTGCCGGATCAGGTCTGCGGATCCACCCGATCCAGTGCCCGGTTTACCGCCAGCTCGGCCAGCATGATGATCTGCTGAATCGCCAGCGCGGTATTGCGCTCCGGCCGACCCAACTGATCGGCAAAGTTACCCGCCAGCGTATTGGCCGAAGCCAGGGATTCGCAGGCATGGGCGAGCAGGCTTTCGGTATCGATTTTCGGATGGATGAGGAACATCGTGGTGGGTTGGTGGGGTTTCGCGGGTTCGGGGCAGAGGTAGAAATCGAGGGCGCGTTTGATGGCCTCGCGGTTCTTGACGAGGTCGTCGGCGCGGATAGCTTCTTCGAGTGGGGTCGTGGGTTCGTTGGGTGGGTCGGGGATCAGTTTGTCCATAACAACTCCTACTTGGCTGAGGAGCCAACCTTTGTCGTTTCCACACGACAAAAGGTGGCAGCTGTACGCAGGGTGGAAAACCGATAAGTAGGCAACCGGCCAGACCGAAGCCTGCCCGCGCACAGCCGCCGCGACACAGTTTGCAGACGAAAGAAGACGCCGACAATGATTGCGGTAGCGATGCAACGCATCTACTTGAAATTCAGGTTTCCACACCCGGTCGCTGAATTGGCAGCGACAGCCAAAGACTAGAGAGCGCACGTCCGACGGACAACCTGAAAACCGTGTGGGAAGGTTCCGGTTATCTGGCACAAATTTAAACAGCCAAAAGCCAACCCTCACCCTAACCCTAACCCTAACCCTCTCCCAGAGGGAGAGGGGACCGACCGAGTTGTCTGGGAGAGCTACGCCGACGTGAAATATCGAGTCGAACTCAGGCTTTGAAAAACACACAAATCGGCCCCCTCTCCCTCGGGAGAGGGCTGGGGTGAGGGGCGAATCCAACGCAAATCAGAAGCCGCCTCCCCTGTGCTCTACCACAGCTGAAATGCATTTCAAAATGTAGGAGCGAGCCTGCTCGCGAAGAACGATGACGCGGTGTGCCTAGCGGGTCAGGTCTGCGGATCCACCCGATCCAGTGCCCGGTTTACCGCCAGCTCGGCCAGCATGATGATCTGCTGAATCGCCAGCGCGGTATTGCGTTCCGGGCGGCCCAACTGATCGGCAAAGTTACCGGCCAGTGTGTTGGCCGAAGCCAGGGATTCGCAGGCATGGGCGAGCAGGCTTTCGGTATCGATTTTCGGATGGATGAGGAACATCGTGGTGGGTTGGTGGGGTTTCGCGGGTTCGGGGCAGAGGTAGAAATCGAGGGCGCGTTTGATGGCCTCGCGGTTCTTGACGAGGTCGTCGGCGCGGATAGCTTCTTCGAGTGGGGTCGTGGGTTCGGTGGGTGGGTCGGGGATCAGTTTGTCCATTGAAACAACTCCAAAGTCTTTGCCGCCACCCACTGCCATTCTCACGGGGCAAAAGGTGGCAGCTGTATGCGGGGTGAGAATACCGGTTATGGACACCCGGCCAGACCGAAGTCTGCCCGCACACAGCCGCCATGACACATTGCAGACAGCAGACAAGCTGGCGGCGATTATGCGTGCACAGAAACTGGATGACCATAAATTGCCGGGTTCTCACACCCGATCGCTGAGTGTTCAGCGACAGCCAGAGACTAGAGAGCGCACGTCCGACGGACAACCTGAAAACCGTGTGGGAAGGTTCCGGTTATCTGGCACAAATTTAAACAGCCAAAAGCCAACCCTCACCCTAACCCTCTCCCAGAGGGAGAGGGGACTGACCGAGGTGTTTGGGAGAGCTACGTCGACGTGAAAGACCGAGTCGAATTCAGATACTGAAAATCACCAGATCAGCTCCCTCACCCTCGGGAGAGGGCTGGGCGGGCGGTGTTCCGATGAGGGGCAAATCCACCACAAAACTAAAGCCGAACACCCGCTCTTCACCACTCAATAGGCCGAGTGTCAGCTCGCCTGCTTTTGATCTTGGAGCCCGTCGGCAGGCTGAGTAGAGGGATTGATCCGGGGGTAGGCGCGCAGCGCCGTTCGACGAAGTCGAACACATCGAAAGGAGGTGCAGCGAAGCAAACCGGAAGCGATGCCCCCGGATCGATCCCGGAGCGAAGGAACCCCGAGCCCCAGCGAGCGGGCCGAACGTCAGGGCGCAGACCTTTTGGTTACTTTTGGGGCGTTTGCCAAAAGTGACCCGCTGTAAGAGCGGAACCGTCAGCGGCAACCCCCGCAGCAACGGATATTCACCCAAAAACCCAAGAACCTGGTCGGCCCACAGGCCGCCAAGTCAATGCGCCGTAACCCGCTGCCGCAAAGCAGAAGCACTAGGCGACAAAGCCAAAGCCAACTGCGTCCGATTATGCATATGCGTCAACCGCAACACCTGCGAAACATAAAGCTTCACCGTGTTCTCGGTAATCCCCAACTCACAGGCAATCTGATAATTGGTCTGCCCCTTGCCCACCAACCGCGCCACATCCAATTGCCGCGGCGACAACTGATTGAAAATCTCCGGCATCTCCTGAGCCTCAGCCTCGACAGGCTCACCGCCCAACACATCACGAACCACCGCCGAAGGACTACGCCGCACCTTGTCCAGATCCTGATAAAGGTCATCAATCGACTCAGACAGATACTGCAACTTCTGATTCAAATGCCCCAATTGCAGATTCTTCTGCCGCTCCTGCAGCGCCGCCTCCTGACGCCGCACCCCGTCGAGCAACTCATCCAGATCAATCGGCTTCTGATAATAATCGGCAATCCCGGCACGCAATGCCTTGATCACATCCTGCTTGTCGGCACGCCCAGTGAGCATGATCGCCTCAAACACCCGACGCTTGTCCGCCAAACGCTGCAACGCCTGAATCAGTTGAATGCCATCCATGTCCGGCATGTGCAGATCACTCAGCACCAGACCGATTTCCGCGTCCTCACTGAAACGCTCGATCGCCTGCAGACTGGATTCGCACGGCACACAGCGATAACCATTGCTTTCAAGAAACTCGCACAGCTCCTCCACGATCAACGGCTGATCGTCGACCACGAGGACTTTTACCGCAGACGTAAGCTTGTTCACGTGCTACTCCATGTCCCAGGCCAAAGCTGACCATTCCTGTACTGTCAGCCTTTGGCTGTATAACCAGTTCATTTGAAAGTAGACGTACTTTCCGACTATGTACATAGAACTAGTGGCGCTTGGCGACTAGTGGATCCAAAGCATAACGAGCACTGCACCGACCAGCACGAACGGTGCAAATGGCAGCTTTTTTGACACGCCCGGGGCCAGATATCGCAGACGTTCTCTAAGCCCTTGACTCATATGGAGCCAGACTCTTGGCGCCAGCAGCATCCAGATCAGGCTGGCGACGCCCGCACCCATAAATACGCCAAGAATAAACAGACCGTCCGTCGCAAGACCGAGGGCTGTCATTAATTTCACATCGCCGGCGCCCATACGGCCCATGAAAAAACCCGGCAGGGTCAGCGCCAGCGCGATCAGGCAGGCCCAACCGCCCTGCTCCGCCTCAGCGCCCAACCAAGTGCTGCCGGTCCACAACAGATAGATCAGCGCCAGCGCCGCCGCACCGAGCGTCAGCCCATTGGCAATGCGTCGCTGGCGGGCATCTTGCGCCGCGCACAGGCCCAGCCAGATCAGGAGGAGAAAACTGTACATCCGGTAAAAACCGTCCATTTTTGCGGAATGATTCTATGCTGAGACTACGCAGTGACAGTCAGGGTAGACGCACTCATGAAAACCGGCTTTCGCAAGTCGCAAAAAGGTGCGGTGGCGATTGAGTTCGCCTTGGTGTTCATCATCTTTTTCGCCGTGTTTTACGGCCTGGTCAGTTACAGCCTGCCCTTGGTGATGATGCAATCGTTCAATCAGGCCACGTCCGAAGCCGTGCGCCGCAGTGTCGCGGTCGATCCCAACACACCCAACTATTCAACCGTGGTGATCAACACCGCGAATGCCACGCTGACCCAGCAATTGTCCTGGATTCCGCCGGTCTTCAACCTGGTGATCGGCGTTGATACCAACACCCAATACAGCGCGTCAGGCCTGCTGACGGTGCGCGTGGATTATCCGGTCAGCAAGTTGAATCAGGTCATGCCGTTTCTGGTGCTTCCGGTGGTTGGTACAGTGCCCAATCTGCCCACCTATCTGACCGCCAAATCGAGTCTGCAATTTTGACGTCGGGGGACAAGCTCTTCGGGCGCTTGCTCAAACGCACACCACCCGCCGCCCACGAGTTACCCGACCCACTCGGCTCACCCGCGACAGGCTTGCACCTGTACCTGAATGACGACGGTGACGTGCTGCAAATGGCCGGGCCGCTGCGGCATCTGCTGGCGCAGTTCAAACCTCAAGATCAACCCCTGCCACTCAGCACTTATCTGCTGCCCCACAGCACGCTGACCATCGAAGGTCGGCCGAGGGAGTGGCTGGGGCTCTTGCTGGATCTCGATTTTTTCGGTCTCGCCGAGCAAACCGTGCACCTGCGTGGCTGGGTACAGCCGCTGGGCGACGGCTGGCTGATGCAGTTGATCGACATCGCTGACTTGCTGCTTGAACGCCAACAATCGCGTCAGCGTGATGCCTGCCAATTGATCGCCGGGCAGGTCAGCGAACAGTTACGCGCCTGCAGCCAAGTGCGTTTGCCGGTGATCGTCAGCGAACAATTGCAAATGATCGCCCAGCGCTGGCATATCCCCTGTCTGGCGCTGGCCTTGCTCGATGATGAGCAACAGGGCTGGCAAATCCATCGCCAGTATCGCGCCCACGATGCGCCGGATCTGTGGCATGACGGGCAGCGCCTGGGCACGCCATTGGACAGCCTTAACGGTGCCGCGCCGCAACGCGTCGGCGCGCAGCATGGCCTCGATGAACATTCGCGGGTGCAGGCCCTGTTCGGCAGTGCCGAAGGTTTCGCGGTGCCGTACAGCGATGAGCGCGGTGTGGTGGCCTGGCTGCTCTGCGGTTTTTATCCCGTGGACAGCGTTGCGCCATACCTGAGCGAGCGCGACTGGATGACGCTGGCCGGCGCGCTGGCCGGGCCGTTGCTCGGCCGCCTGCGCGAACAGCAGCATCACTTGCAACTGGAGCGCATCGAAGCGTTGCAAACCCTGTTGGGTGCAGGCTGGTGGGAGATTTTGGCAGGCGACAAGCACATTCAACTGGCACCCGCGCTGGCGGCGGTCTTGGACGTGAACCCTGGCGGATTACCGCTGGAAGACTGGCTGACGCAAATCCATCCCGCCGACCGCGACGAGTTGCGCAGCCGTCTGCAAGCCTTGCAACAACACGGCGAAGCCCTGACGTTATCGGTACGCCTGCGCGGTGGTAATAACGAGCAGGCGCCCACGTGGTATCGCGTGCAGGGCCAAGTGATTGGCAACGGCACGCAACGGCGGTTGGTCGGTTTCATGCTCGACATCAGCGACATCCAGAACCAGCAACAACGGGCTGCCGCCGCGCATGCACGGCTGGACAACCTGATCGCCAGTTCGCCCGCGGTGATTTACGTCCAGCACTACCACGAAGGTGCACTGATCCCGGCGTTCTTCAGTGCCAGCCTGCAACCCTTGCTGGGGTGGAACCTTGAGGACTGCAGCGACGGCGCTCTGGTCGAGATGATCCATCCCGAGGATCGCGATGTGTATTTCACCCGCAGCCGCCAGTTGCTGCGCGAAGGTTCGGTGCGCAGCCGTTATCGACTGCGCGACCGTCGCGGCGAGTATCACTGGTTGCTCGATGAAGCCCGTCTGCTACGCAATGACCTCGGCCTGCCGGTCGAAGCGGTCGGTTTGTGGCTAGACGTCACCGAGGCGACCCTGGCAGCCGAACAGGTGAAAAAGAGTGAAGAGCGCTATCGGATTCTGGTCGAAGACTCGCCGGCAATGATCTGTCGCTATCGCCCGGATCTGATTCTGACCTTTGGCAACCGGCCGTTGGCGAAGTATCTGGAATGCACGCCGGAGGAACTGCCAGGGGTCGATCTGGGCAGCTGGATGTCCGAGGAACAACGTACTGCGTTCGTCCAGCGTCTCGCTGCACTGACCGTGGAGCAACCGGTGAGCACCGCGGAAATCAGCCTGCAACTGCCCGGCAGAGAACATGCCTGGTGGGTGTGGTCCGATCGCGGCGTGTTCGATGAGCACGGCCAGTTGATCGAAGTGCAAGCGGTGGGCCGAGACAACACCGAGGTGCGCCGCTCGCAACAGCAACTCACACAAAGCGCGAAAATGGCCACCCTTGGCGAAATGGCCACCGGCCTCGCCCATGAAATCAATCAGCCGCTGAACGTGATGCGCATGGCCATCGTCAACGTGCTCAAGCGCCTGGGCAACGGCGATGTGCAGGTCGATTACCTGACCGACAAACTCAACCGCATCGATGCGCAGGTACAGCGTGCAGCGAAAGTCGTCGATCACATGCGCGTATTCGGCCGACGTTCGGAGATCGAGCAGCAACTGTTCAACCCGGCCTCGGCCATCGAAGGCACGCTGTCGCTGCTGGCCGAAGGCATGCGCGGCAAAGGCGTGGACTTGCGCATCAGCGAGACCGCGTTCGAGGTTCAGGTGCGTGGCTACGTCGATCAGCTTGAACAAGTGTTGATCAACCTGATGGTCAATGCGCGCGACGCGTTGCTGAGCAAACGCGAGAAGGATTCATCTTTCAAACCGTGGATTTCGATCTATGCCGAACGCGATGAACAGTGCGTGCGCCTGTGGGTCGAGGACAACGGGGGCGGCATCGATCCGCGTTTGCTGGAGCGGATTTTCGAGCCGTTTTTCACCACCAAACCCATCGGCGTCGGCACCGGGCTGGGGCTGTCGGTGAGCTACGGCATCATCGACAACATGGGCGGCGAGTTGAGCGTGCGCAACTCGGTCGAGGGCGCGCGGTTCTGCATCGAGTTGCCGGTTGCCGTGGACGCCTAGATCACCAGATAGGCCTTGCCGGTCTGGCCGCAGGTCATGTTGGCACCGACGTCGACATCCATCAGGTTAATGCCCAGGCCTTTGAGCAGGTTGTTCAGCAGCGGGTCGAGCAACGGGCTGACCAGGTTGGTCACCACCGGCAGCAGTTTGCTGGTGACATCACTGATCAACGAGGCAACGCCGGTAACAACGGCCCCCAATGGATTGCTGCCCTGGGGTTTGTAGACGATCAGGTTGATCCCCGCGAGGGTGTTCGACAGGCTGCCGACGATGTTGTTGGTCGGTACGGCGGGCAGCACGCTCGGTAGCAATTTGAGGTTGGCCGGGGTGGCGAACGGTGTGCCGCTGGAGAACACCAGATCCTGGGTGTTTTGCGCGACGCTGGTGTCGAGCATGATCGCAATGCCGCCAGCGCCGTATTGAATATGGGTGGAGGGGTCGCAAGTTCCGATGCCCAGAATCTTGTGGCACGTGACGATTCCCAGGTCAACCAACGGTAATGGCGTGACAGTCGGTTCGGCGGCCGAGGAAAAGGCGTTGGCAGGGTCGATCTTGCCGAGTTTGAGGTCGGCAATGGATGTGATGGTGTGGGCAGTCAGGCTTTTCGTGCCTGTTGTCCCGGTTGGGCAGCTGTAATCGGTGACATAGCTTTTCGCGCCACCAGCATCCAGGCTGATGTCAATTTCGGGGGATGGCAATAGGAGTGGGTCGAGTTGCTGGCAACCGGCGCAGGCGACCGAACTCAGGACTGCTACCAGATTCAGACTCAGGACCGCATTGAGCGTCGGCGTCAGTCCCGCGACCAATCCCAACACCGCATTGGTCAGCCCCGTGACCCCGGACAGCACCGGCAGGCTCACCGACAACATCGTGCGCACCTGCGCCGTACGCACATAAATCCGGTCCGGCCCGGTCGGATTGACCTTGGCCCGCGCCGGATCGCCAATGGCGGAAAACTGCGGCGGCTCGATCACTTTCACCCGCACCGTGACATTCGCCAGCCCGAGCACGCTGATCGGCAACGTCGCCGCCACCGCACTCTTGCTGTTGGCCAGTTGCACCACGCCCTGAATCAGTTGCAGCAGTTGCAGATTGGCGTCCAGCCCTGCTGCCGTGGTCCCGGTCTGCAATTGCAGGATGTCACCCAGTTTGACCGGCGCCGCGTTGATCGCGGCCACCTGCAATTGGCCCAGCGCAGTGATCACCTGGGCGGTCGCACCATTGAGTTGCACCACCGTCGCGGCGGCCTGAATCAGTTGCGTCACCGTGGCCTGGGTATTGAGCAACTGCGTGTAGTTGCCGGCCGCGACGTTGAGATTGATCGCCAACTGATCAAGGTATTTCAGTAAGTTGATATCAGTGTTCAGCAGGCCGTCCCAGCCCAGTGCCGTGAGATTGACGTTACCACCGAGCAGCCCGGAAAACAGCGGATTGAGGATGTTCGACTGGGCTGTATCGATGCTCGTCAGCGTGCTGCGAATATTCAGTTGGGCGACCGTTGGCTGCGGTTTGGCGGCAACCGCCGAGGCGTTCAGCGTGGTATTGAGACTGACCGGTGTGCCGCTGAACAAGGCCTGTACACCACCGGCAAAACTGGTGGTCACTGTGCGACTGGCGACGACTTTGACCGCAGCCATTTGCGTAGCATCCACGGCGAACGTGCGCAAACCGCTGGCGGCAGTCACCAGGGTGCCGCACGTGGTGGCGAGGGTGTTGCTGGCGTCGACAACGTAGCCGTTGCGCACGGCGCTTTGCCCGGCGTAACTGGCGGCGCTCAGGCCCGGCAGGCAATCGCCGCCACGACTGACGGCCTCGAGGGCGGCGTTGTCCACCACCCGCTGCAATTTGCGTTGTTCCATGTACAAGCGGCCGGTGTCGACCACCAACAGCAGCATCACCACCGCCAGACTGAGGGTGGCTGCCGCCATCAAGCCAATCGCCCCGCGCTGCCGGGCCGGGCTGGTGAATCGCGAACGAGGCGACATGGCGCACTCCTTTGCCGCAAGCTCCATTGGTGCAACTGAGTGTAGACGCGCAATCCCCCGTAGGAGCTGCCGAAGGCTGCGATCTTTTGATCTTGGCCTCTAAAAAGCAAAATCAAATGATCGCAGCCTTCGGCAGCGCCTACAGGGGGTCGTCGCAGGGCCAAAAAAATGGGAACTCAAGGGCTCCCGTTTTTCCTGAACAGATTCAGCGCGGTGGATAGTTGGCCAGAATCCGCCCGACCGTCTCGCGGATGGCATTGCTGCGATCCTGCGGATTCGGCCGGCTGGCGAGCATCTGCTCATCGCTGCCGCGCCACACCAGTTTGCCGTCCTTGCCGTCGAGCAGGTCGATCTGGATGGTCGCGACCTTGTAGGTGATGTTGCGCGTTTCGTTGTACATCGGTGCGCCCCAGTAACCATTCCACGGGCCACCCCAACCACCGCCGTAATTGGTCGTCACTTGTTGCTGACGATCTTCGACAATCAGATAGGTCTGCACACTCAAATCACCCTTGGCCCCCGCCGCCGCAGGACGCAAACCACGCTGGTCGAGCTGATCGGCGACGGCCTGGCGGATGCGCTGTTCGGTCAGGTCGCTTTTGATTCGTGGATCATCGGGGCGATATTGCAGGGCGGGGTCTTTCCAGCTCCAGCTGCGATAGGCGGCAAAGTCGCGGCTGGCATCGAAGTCGTGGTTGACCTGGTTGGCGGCGCAGGCGCTGAGCAGCGCGGCCATGGCCAGTAAAGCGAGACGGCGGAACATGGTTTTTCTCCGGTTGAAGACATGAACCTGCGGCAGCTTCCCCGTTGGCAGAAAGCTAACTCGGAGGATACGCCGACATGGCCTTTTCCACAGCTTCGCGGATCGAATCGGTGCGATCGATTTCGCTGCCCTTGTTCGCGGTTTCGGCACTGGCACTCCAGACCGGTTGCCCGCTGCCGGCATCGAACAGATTGACCTGCACTACCACGACCTGCTCCGAATACGTGCGCACGATCGGCACCGTGTTGTACATGCCGTAACCGCGGCCGTAGCGATCATAGCCGCCGTATCCGCCGCCGTAATAACCGTAGTCGTCCTGGACCTGCCGCAAACGCGTTTCCAGCCGCAGATCGGCGCTGACCAACAGGTCGGCCGGGCGGTTGTCGTGCAACGGTCGCAAACCGCGCTGATCGAGGGCATTGCTCACCGCTTCGGCCACTTGCGCCGAGTCCGCCCACGCCGTACCCGGCGGCAACTGCCCGTTGAGCCAGGCCCAACTGCGATAGCGTCCGTAGTCACGCGGTGGCGCCGGGTAAGCGCTACGGTCGAAGGTGGTGGCGGCTTGCGCTGGCGCCGGCGGCAGGGGCCGCGACTGCGCCACGTAGGGGTTGCTGCCCTGGCAGGCAGCCAACCCCAGACAGATCAGCAATAACCCGGATTGAGCTTTCATGTCGCGCTCCGATCAGATCGGCCGGCAGATCCAGTGCAAGTAGCGCCCAAGCCCGGCGAAGCTTGGGTGACGGCGGTGAGCGAGCTCCATCTCGAGCAAATCCGCGAGTTCGGCGCGGGCCTGGAATTCCACCGGCATGTAGTCGTGGAAAACCCGGATCCCGCTCTGGGTTTCGACCTGCCACAAGCCTTCGAGTTGCGTTGCCAATTCCCGTGGATCAAGGGGCTGTTGCGGGGTCAGGCTCTGCTTTTCCCCGGCCATGCTGTTCTTGCGCATTTTCTTGAAATGGCCTTTGAGCAGGTTGCGGTAGATCAGCGCGTCGCGATTGTAGAACGCCAGCGACAACCAGCCGTCGGGTTTGGTGAGTTGATGCAGCACCGGCAGGATCGCGTGAGGCTCGGCGAGCCATTCGAGCACGGCGTGGCAAATCACCAGATCGTAAGGTTCAGTGAGTTGCCCGAGCAGTTCCTGCCACGGCGCCTGGATGAATGTTGCGGTTTGCCCGGCGTCGGCGAAGCGCTGGCGCGCACCGTCGAGCATCGGTGCGGCGGGCTCGGTGAAGGTTACGTCATGGCCGCGCTCGGCCAGCCACAGCGACATGTGGCCGAGGCCGCCGCCAATGTCGAGCACTCGCAACGGACGATCCGGCAGTGCCTCGATTAGGTCGGCCTGCAACACCGCGAGGCGAATCGCGCCTTTGGCACCGCCATAGATTTTTTCGGCGAACCGCGTCGCCAACTGATCGAAATGCCGGTCGCTCATCAGCTGAACCGCCGTTCGCTGTCGGCAAGCTTGGCGCGCACCACTTCATTCATGTCCAGGCCCAACTCGCTGCACAGCAGCAACAGATACAACACGATATCGCCGACTTCCTGCCCGGCGTGGGCGAGTTTGTCGGCGGGCAACTGGCGCGACTGGTCTTCCGTCAGCCACTGGAAGATTTCCACCAGTTCGGACATCTCGACACTGGCCGCCATGGCGAGGTTTTTCGGGCTGTGAAATTGCCGCCAGTCATTGCGGTCGCGAATGGCGTGCAGGCGTTCGGTCAGTTCAACAAGGTTCATCGGGCTCTCCTGAAGGCGTATAGCTTCGGGGGGATACCCACCAAAGGCAAGCGGCGCAGGTGATCTAATGTGGGAGCGAGCCTGCTCGCGAAAGCGGTGTGTCATTCAAACCCATCAATTATCTGATCCACCGTATTCGCGAGCAGGCTCGCTCCCACACAGAATGGGTGCAAACCTTCTATCATGCAGGGAACTCGGCCACCCGCGTTGTGGCCCAAGGCTCAGCTCTTTCATCAGGATGCACACATGCAGGTAGAAAGCTTTTTCGAATGGCTCGGGCAGGCGCTCGGTTCGGTCATCCGCTTTATCGTCGATGGCCTCAGTGGCTTGTTCAACATTCTGAGCAATGCCGGTGGCAACTTTGTCGACGGGCTGGCCAAAACCCTGGGCATGGACACCTCGATCATCAGCATCATCGCCCTGATTGTCGGATTGATGCTGTTGTGGTCGGCGATTCGCGCGTTCATGAATGCGTCGATCATTGCCGGGATCATCTGGTTGTTGCTGGGGTTGTGGTTGCTTAGCTGGATTATTCACTAGCGCCACAAAACCTTGTAGGAGTGAGCCTGCTCGCGATAGCGGTGTGTCATTCGAAGCTGTTTTGACTGAACGGACGCTATCGCGAGCAGGCTCACTCCTACAGTGAATCGCGTTTCAGGCCAGAGGAATCGCTACAATGCCGCTCCCCAAGGAGCCCGCATGTCCACTCTGATCGCCGACTGGCGCGACCGCCCGACGCACCGCAAGGTCTGGGCACTCGCCGCGCCCATGATTCTGTCCAATATTTCCGTACCGTTGGTGGCGCTGGTCGACAGCACCGTCATCGGCCACTTGCCCCACGCCCATCAATTAGGCGCGGTGGCGGTCGGTGCCAGCCTGTACACCTTTCTCGCCTGGGCCATGGGCTTTCTGCGCATGGGCACCACCGGGTTTGCCGCGCAAGCCGCCGGGCGCAGCGACGGTGCGGCGTTGCGGCAGATTCTGTTGCAGGGCTTGCTGCTGGCGATGGGACTGGCGCTAGTGCTTGGCACTTTGGGTGTGCCGCTGAGTGGTGTTGCGTTGCACTTCATGCAACCGTCGGCGGAGCTGGATCAGCTCACTCGGGACTTCTTCCACACGCGGCTGTTCGGCCTGCCAGCGGCGCTGGCCAGTTATGCGCTGGTCGGCTGGTTCCTCGGCACACAGAACGCCCGGGCGCCGCTGGCGATTCTGCTGACCACCAACCTGATCAACATCGTCCTCAATCTGTGGTTCGTCATCGGCCTGGACTGGGGCGTGGTCGGTTCGGCGCGCGCCTCGGTGATCGCCGAATGGAGCGGCGCCCTGCTCGGCCTGCTGCTGACCCGCAAGGCGCTGCGCGCGTACCCCGGGCACATCGCTTGGGCAGCGCTGAGAATCTGGCAGAGCTGGCGCCCGTTGCTGGCGGTCAACCGCGATATCTTTATACGCAGCCTGGCGCTGCAATCGGTGTTTTTCCTGATCACCGTGCAAGGCGCGCGACTGGGTGATTCGACGGTGGCCGCCAACGCGCTGCTGCTCAATGGCTTGCTGCTCACCGCGCATGCGCTGGATGGTCTGGCCCATGCCGTCGAAGCCTTGTGCGGACACGCCATCGGCGCCCGTGATCGTCTGGCCCTGCGTCGCTCGCTGGTGGTGGCAGGCGGCTGGTCACTGATCGCCAGCCTCGGCTTCGCCGTGCTGTTCCTGCTGGCCGGGCACTTGTTCATCGAGATGCAGACTGACATCCAGAGCGTGCGCGACACCGCGTTCGTCTACCTGCCCTACCTCGCCGTGCTGCCGCTGATTGCAGTCTGGAGCTACCTGCTCGACGGTTTGTTCATCGGCGCCACCCGCGCGCGGGAAATGCGCAACGGCATGCTGATCACCGTGGTGCTGTTATTGCCGTTCGCCTGGGCGCTGCAAGGTCTGGGCAATCACGGGCTGTGGATATCTTTTCTGCTGTTCATGGTGTTGCGTAGCCTGACCCTCGGTGCGCAAGCCTGGTGGCTCAAGCGCAACGATGGCTGGTTCAGTGGCGGCGTTCACTGACTCGGCGTGTGGGCGATAAACCCGACCACCTGATCGAGCACCGGCGCCAGACGCCGCAACGGCCGCGACAGGGTCGCTACCAAGGTTATGTGGCTGGGCCGCGAGTAATACAAATCCTGCGCCGGCACACCGGCCTCGCGCAGCTTGCTCGCAAGGCCACCGGTGTTGCGCGTCGGGTTGACCAGATCATCCCGGCTTGCCGCAATCAACAGCGCAGGCGGTGCGCCGCGACTGACATGGTTGATCGGCTGCGACTGCGGCGGTGAATCCGGCCAGAAGAACACCGGACGCACCTCGGGATTCTTGATCGGCAGAAAATCATACGGCCCGGCCAGACCGATCCAGCCTTGTACATCCCTGGGCGACATGCCCACCGCCGCGAGCCATTCGCTGTCCAGCGCGAGCATTGCCGCGTTGTACCCGCCCGAGCTGTGTCCCATCAGATACAAGCGCTGCGGGTTGCCGGAAAACTCGTGGATATGCGCTTTGGTCCATGCCACCGCACGCGCGCCGTCTTGCAGGAACAGCGGATAGCGCACCTGTGGATACAAACGGTAATCCGCCACCACGGCAACAATCCCTCGGGATGCCAGCGCTTCGCCGACAAAGCGGTAGTCGACGCGCGAACCGCTGTTCCAGCTGCCGCCATAGAAAAACACCACCACCGGCGCGCCGGGCATCGGCTGATGCGGCACATACACGTCGAGCTTCTGCCGAGGATCGTCGCCATAGGCGATGCCCAAGGTTTTGGCGTACGTGCTGTCCGGAGTCAACGCATTGAGCACCTGCACCGGCGAACAACCGCCCAGCACCAGCAGCAACACGATCCCCCACCCTTGCCGGAATAAACCTGCCATACGCGCCGAACCTCGCCTCAGGACTGATCGCTGCGCCACTGGCGCCGCACATGGTCAAGCCGCTGCTGCTGGGTCAGCCCCACCGGCGGTGGCACCAGCACGGCTCGCGGATGCAGCAAGCGTAGCCATAACCAGCCATCGAGCACGGTGCGGTCGCTGAATCCCAGCGTCAGGCCTTGATGCACATGGGAGGCCATCGTCGCGTAATCGGTTCCCAGCGATTGGCACCAGCGCCAGATATGCTGCTCCAGCAAGCAGGTTTGCAGGCGTTCGCGCTGGCGCCGGGTCAGGCTTTCTTCGATGCTCAGCGGCTCGACGGCTAGCCCCGGGTTGCGCAACTGCTGCCAGCCCAGACTGCCAATCGCCCGGTCGGCCCAAGTGCCACCGAACCAGCGCAGTTGACGGATCGGCCCGAGCCAGCGGCTCAGCTCAGCAGCATCGCAGGCATCGAAAAAATAGCTCGCGGTCTGCCGGTTGTAATAGCTGAGCAAAGCCCGGTGATTCAATCCAAACGACACCGTGAGCATGCGCTGCAAGTGACTCAGCAGTTGTTGTGCCGAAACCTCACTGCCCAGCAACAGCCCGCGCCAGGTGTTTGGGTCGCTGTGACACAACGCAGCCAATGCCGGGCAGTCGCGCAGCTCGATCAACACCGGGCCGTGCTCGCTGACCGGTTCGAACTCAGTGCCTTCGAACAGGCTGAAACACTGCACACCGGCAAAAGCCCGATGCAGGGTCAGCAAGGCCTGCGGTGCATCCGGGCCATCGAGCAGCAGCCACTGCGCCATGGGCTCAAGCGCCGCGCCATTCATGTTGCGCCGCTCTGTTCAAGCGCGGTGACCAGTCGGCAACTGCACACCGATTGAGAGCAATGGTTGAAACTGCCGCCGCCGGGGATCAGGCACAACAGCAGCAACGGTTCACCGCAAGTCAGCAGTTGCTGCAAGCCGTCACTCACCAGGCTGTCGGGCAGAGGCAACGGCAGGTCATCATCGGTGTCGACAACGGCGGATGGCGGCTGCAGCACACCGCTGATCATCGGCTGATCCGGATCCCCCTCGAAGAAACTCACAACCACCTCGACACCCTCGCTCAGCGCCGCCATGGACACCTGCGCCAGGGACGGCGCAAGCGGTAGCCAACAATGACTCGGAGCGGCCCCTTCGCCCTGGTAGAGCCAGTCGAATTGCACCGCCACCGGGCGCATCCGGTCAGGCTGCGGTTCATCGACCGTCACCACCCAGGCCCGTTGCAGGCTGTGCATGCGTAGGCGCGATGGCGCTGTAGCCGATGTGTACGGCACTTGCACCGTGCCGAACAGGCGGTTGACGTAGGGAGGTTCACGGGATGGATCGGCGCGATGTTCAATGCGTGTCAGCAACCACGGCCGATTGCATTCAGCGAAGGGATGACCGGCCAACCGCAGCCAGTGACCGCTGCGCAACGCTGGCAGTTCACTCTGGCCTTCAGCCCGTTGCACACCCGATAAACTGGTCTCAATTGCACTTTGCAATTGCCATTGCCGCAACGCGGGAGACGTATCTTGCCCGTCGTCCCCGCGCGGATACTGCGCGGCACCGGCCACGGGTAACTGCGCCGGATCATCGGCGAACACCAGGCAATGCCGGTCGCGATCGTGTTCAAAGTAATAGTGAATCCGCGCCTGCGCGCACAAGCGCTGGAGCAGTTGCAGATCGGACTCGCGATACTGCGTGCAGAACGTCCGGGCCGGGTAGCCGGCAGACAGATCGAAGCGGCACTGGGCGCCGGCAATCCCGTGCTCCCTGAGCACTTGTTCGATGATCTGCGGCACCGAACGGCCACTGAAGATGCGTTGACTGAAGCGCAGCGCGAGGCAACCGAGTTTCGGCCCCAGACGGATCCGGCTCAATCTCGAGCCCTCTGCGTGTTCATGCTGGACAAGGCTCTGCAATTGCCCGTGCACGCCCTCCCCCGACGGCCCGAAACAGAGGAACGCCGAACGGTATAGCAGGCCGGCGAGATCCAGGTGCGGATCGTCGATCAACACATCGATCTCGAACGCAAAGGATTCGCTGAGGGCTTCGCTACCGGTAAAGGCCAGGACTTCGAAAGGGTCGGACAGGCCCGCTACATCGAGACGAAAGGACGACTCGTTGACTGGTTCGAACATGGGCGGATCTCTACAGGAGGGGCGGTCGGGGATTCTCGCCGAGAGCCATGGCCGAGTAGAGAGCTGAAGTACAACTTAGGAAATGACCTACGCGAAAAGCAGACCGGATGACTTTGCTGGCCAGGAATGCCATGGATTTCGCGAAGATTTTGGGAGATATCCCACCGAGTCATCCGAATTTTCCGCCACGCTCAGGAAAAATTCAGACAACCCGGCAAGATCGCCACCTGGCCTCAGGAAGACAGGTAGGAGGAGCGGGTCAGGCCCAGACGCAAGGCATCGAGAAATTGCGTGCGCTCGCTGGCACTGATGCGGGCACTGGCGCACTTGTCGCGGTAGTGAGTCATCAGTTCTTCCGGCGACAAGTGCACGTAACGCAGCATGTCTTCGATGGTGTCGTGGGTCTCGATACCGGCGTGGTACACGCTGCCATCGGCGTTCTGGTAGATGTTTACCGAGTCGGTGTCACCGAACAGGTTGTGCATGTCGCCGAGGATTTCCTGATAGGCGCCGACCAGGAACACGCCCAGCAGGTAGTCTTCACCTTCGTTCAAACCGTGTACCGGCAGGCTGGTCTCGATGCTCTGCTCGTCGACGTACTGATTGATCTTGCCGTCGGAGTCGCAGGTCAGGTCTTGCAGCACCGCGCGACGCAGCGGCTCTTCGTCGAGACGGTGCAACGGGATGATCGGCAGGACCTGATCAATCGCCCAGGTGTCCGGCAGGCTCTGGAACACCGAGAAGTTGCAGATGTACTTGTCGGCCAGCTTGTCGTTGAGTTCGTCGAGCACTTGGCGGTGCGAACGCTGACGGGCTTTCAGCGAGTTGTGCAGGCGACGGCAGACGGCGAAGTAGCACTGCTCGGCCAAGGCTTTTTCAGCCAGGGTCAGCTTGCCATCGGCGTATTGCGCGGCAACGTCGCTCATGTAGTGCGTGGCGCGCCAGTAGGTTTCGGTGACCATTTCGATGTCGGTCGGGCCGAGCAGGTCAACCAGCCACTGCACGGTTTCCGGCAGCGACTCTTTGTTTTCGATCTGCGGGATCTCGTCGTTGTGCTTCTCGACGTCGGTTACCTGCACCACCAGCATGGCGTGGTGCGCGGTCAGCGAGCGGCCGCTTTCGGAGAAAATGTGCGGATGCGGCAGGCTCTGCGCGTCGCAGAATTCCTTGAGCATGCCGACCACGACACCGGCGTAATCGTCCATGTCGTAGTTGATCGAGCTGGCGTTGCGCGAGTGCGTGCCGTCGTAGTCGACGCCCAGACCGCCGCCGACGTCGATGTGATCGACCGGCAGACCGAGATTGCGCAGCTCGCCGTAGTAACGGATCGCTTCCTTGAAGCCGTGCTGGTAGTCAGCCAGGTTGGCGATCTGCGAGCCCATGTGGAAGTGCAACAGGCGAATGCCCTGATCCAGGCCAGCCGCGCGGAAACGCTCGACCACCGACAGCAGTTGTGCTGCCGACAGACCGAATTTGGATTTCTCGCCACCGGTGTCCGCCCACTTCGACGACGCCAGCGACGACAGACGCACGCGCAGGCCGACCTGTGGCTTGACCTTGAGCGAGGCGGCTTCTTCGATCACCAGACCGACTTCGGATTCTTTCTCGATAACGATGAAGACATTGTGGCCGAGCTTCTGGCCCATCAGCGCCAGACGGATGAACTCGCGGTCCTTGTAACCGTTGCAGACGATGGTGCCGCCCTTCGGCGCCAGCGCCAGCACGGCCAGCAGCTCAGGCTTGGAGCCGGCTTCCAGACCGATGGAGACGTCCTGGGTGGCGATGATGTTCTCGATCACCGCTTCTTGCTGGTTAACCTTGATCGGGTACAGCGCGGTGTATTTGCTCTGGTATTCCAGGCGCTCGATGTTCGAATCGAAGGCACCGGTCAACTGACGGACGCGGTCTTGCAGAATGTCGGGGAAGCGAACCAGCAACGGCAAGGACAAACCGCTTTTGCGCAGTTGGTCGACTTGTTCGAACAGGTCGATAGGCGAGCTGCTCGGACCGTTCGGACGAACTTCGACGCGACCGGCGTCATTGATCGCGAAATACCCGGCCCCCCAATGGCGAATCCCGTAAACACTGCGGCTGTCCGCAACTGTCCATTGGCTGCCATCGTCTTTGCGTGTGCGTCGTACGGACATCGAAGTCCCCTATAAAGAAGTCATAGTGCGTCGCCTGATCTCAGGCCGGCGCATTCTAAAGAATGAAAATGACGGTTTGTCAGCGCGGCGGTAGACCGCACTGACTGCGTGGAGTTTAGAAACCGGTCATGAACAGGCTCTGTGAAAACCATGGAGACGACGCCGGATCTGAAGTGTTTCAGCGCCGGATCAAGCCGCAGGTGGTTTTCACAGAGGCTGCTAGCCGCCGGACTTCTTCGCTTTGAAACCGTGCTTGATCAGCTCAGCCAAGAGTAGCTCGACATGATCGCCCTGGATTTCGATGATCCCGTCTTTCAACGCGCCGCCGGTGCCGCAACGTTTCTTCAACGTTGTCGCCAGCTCCTTGAGCGCGTCTTCGGCCAGTGGCACGCCGGTGATGGTAGTCACCGTTTTGCCGCCACGGCCCTTGCTCTCGCGTCGCACGCGGGCAATGCCGTCGCCAGCCGGGATCACGGTTTGTTTGCAGATACAGGCGTCCACCGGCTTACTGCATTCCGGGCAATGACGACCTGCGTCGGTGGAAAATACCAGGCCGCCCAAGGCGGCGAAGGATGCGGCTTTTTTGGCCACCGGCAATCCTCTCGGGAGGACAAAGACTGATCGCGACCTTGGGCAAGGTCATCGACCGCGAAGCCCCACTCAGGCAGGGGCAGCGCTACTGCACCGATAAAGCGCCAAATGTAGGAGCTGTCGAATGAAACGAGGCTGCGATCTTTTGATTTCGACGCCAAAACAAAAAATCAAAAGATCGCAGCCTGCGGCAGCTCCTACAAAAAGCACTCGCGGTGCAGCTTGAAAAGGTCGCGCAGTGTAACGGCAAAAATCCCGATTGCTAAGTGCCAATCGGCGCCAATTTATGTGTTCTTTGCGACGTCGCTTTGTTGCGCCTTGAGATAGCGCTTCAATGCGGCCAGAGAGTCCGGGCAATAAGGCTTCTGCTGGATTTCCTGCAGCACCTGCTCGACCGGAATAAAGCGCGCTTCCAGCACCTCTTCCGGTTGCAGTTTCAACGGGCCGTCCCATACGGCAGAAAACGCCGAGCACCACAGGCGATTGCCGGTGTCCTCAAAATAGAAATGGTCATGAGCCGTCAGTTCGACGCCGCTGACGCCCAATTCCTCTTCCAGTTCACGGGCCGCTGACTCGGCGTAGGTTTCGTCTGCCTGGACCATGCCGCCCGCCGCGACGTCCCAGTAGCCGGGATAAATCGCCTTGCTCAAGGTGCGCCGGTGCACGCACAGCTTACCGGCGGAATTGAACAACATGATGTAGGTGCCACGGCCAATCAGTCCGCGCTCGCGCAAATCGGCGCGCACGAGCGCGCCGAGCAGGTTGTCCTGCTCATCGACCCAGGCGATCTGTTCGGCATCCGAGGCGGCGCGATGGGCCGCCTCTTTGGCGTTGTGGCTCATGAATCAGCCCTGATTGAGCAGTTGACGCAAATCGATCACCGCGGCGTTGGCCCGGGAAATATAGTTGGCCATGACCAGCGAGTGGTTGGCCAGCACGCCGAAGCCGCTGCCGTTAAGAATCATAGGACTCCAGACCGGCTCCTGCGAGGCTTCCAGTTCACGGATGATCTGACGCACGCTGACGGTGGCGTTCTTCTTCGCCAGCACATCGGCGAAATCGACTTCAATGGCGCGCAGCAGGTGCGACAGCGCCCAGGCCTGACCGCGGGCTTCGTAGAACACGTTGTCGATCTGCATCCACGGGGTCTCGACGACTTCTTCGTCAACCTGCGGCACTTCGCCGATCGCCGGCACTTCGGTTTTCAGCGCGGTATTGAGTTTGACCCGGCCTACGCTGGCCGACAGGCGTTGCGACAGCGAACCGAGACGGGTGCCGACATCGCCCAGCCAGTTGTTCAGGTTGTCGGCGCGAGCATAGAACAGCGCGTTTTTCTGGGTTGGATCAGACAGGCGCGCCTGATAACGACTCAGCGAGTTGATGCCCTCCTGATATTCCGACTCACTCGACGGCAGGATCCAGCTCTTGTTGTCGAAGTTGAAACGCGGCTCGGCCTTGGCCAGATCGGCATCTTCCGCCGACTGCGACTGCGAACGGGCAAAGTCTTTACGCAGGGCACGGGTCAGGTCACGCACCTGTACCAGCACGCCGTACTCCCAGCTTGGCGTGTTGTCCATCCACAGGCCCGGCGGGAAGCGGTCGTTGGAAATGTAGCCGCCCGGCTTGTTGAGCAAGGTGCCGGCAACGGTCTTCAGGGTTTCGACGGTGGTGTAGCCGATCACCATCTGCTTGCCTTCTTTCTCGGCCGCCACTTGCGCGTTTTGTGCGACCGGAAACAGCGCCGGCTCCTGGCTCCAGTACCAGCCAAGGCCAATGGTCACCAGCAGGTAGATGCCGATCAGCGTGGCCAATGCACGGCTGAACAGCAATCCGCCAACATAGCTGCGGGTGGCCGACTTGGGTTCGGCGGCACGTTCAGGCGCGCGGCCCGCGCGGTTTTTCCAGTCCAGCATGGCGATATCCTTTCAATCACTTGGGTTCAACGGTTCGACCACAACCATACAACAACGTGCCGAGGCCGGGCACCCGCGCGTAAAGATAAGCCGCAATTCGTATGGGCGAATGACGCTTCGACGATGACTAAGGGAATCCCCGATGCCCATGCTTCAGCCCATCGGATTGAAAACCATCGCAAAGGTCATTCACTGCACGGATAAAAGCACCACTGCCCCGTCATCCTGATCACCCAGCTTAGTCAGGGAGTGCCCGGCCGACGGGGACTTGTCAGACACTCAGGTCAAAAACAAAACCGTACGGTCAGAAACTGAATGGTGACGCATTGCAGATTATTGACGTACGACACTCGTGTAAGGGAAAAGAGGTGCTAGCATAGAGCCACCAGTCGATCTCAGCATGCAGCCTAACTAGTAGTCAGGATATGACCGAGCCAGAAGACCCCAGCCGTGAGCGTCTCAAGCACCACTTTGCCCAGCGGGTAATTCATCAGGCACGTCAGATTCTTGAGATATGGCAGCGCCTGCAACGCACTGAGTGGTCCAATGTCGATCTCGCCGAACTGAGCGAGGCCAACCTGCGCCTGCTGCGTTTTGCCGAGCGCTTCGAACAGCCCGAACACACGCAGCTTGCGCGCCATATCAGCCAATCGCTGGAAGCGGTGGACGCCAATCGCGGTCGCCTGAGCAGTGGCTTGATCACCGACCTCAATCGCTTGATGCAGCGCTTGTCACGCACCGGCCTGCGCCATGGCGATCAACTCGACCAGACTTTCCTGCCACCGCTGCGCAAACCGATCTATGTGATGCTGCAAGATCACGACCGCGCCGAACGCCTGGCCAAACAACTGGAATTCTTCGGTCTGAGCGCGCAGGCGCTGGACAGCGTTTCGGCGTTTCGCTCCTCGATGGTCGAGCGCCTGCCCGCGGCGATCGTCATGGACGTCGATTTCAGCGGCGCCGGCATCGGCCTGAAACTCGCCGCGGAGGCTCAGGTCGGTTTGGAAGAACCGCTGCCGCTGCTGTTCTTCAGCCTGCACGAAACCGACACGCCAACCCGTCTCGCCGCCGTGCGCGCCGGCGGCCAGGAGTTCCTCACCGGCACCCTCGAAGCGTCGAGCCTGCTGGAAAAGATAGAAGTCCTCACCTGCGTCGCCCAGTACGAACCTTATAAAGTGCTGATCATCGACGACTCGCGTGCGCAGGCCTTGCACACCGAGCGCCTGCTCAACAGCGCCGGCATCGTCACGCGTACCTTGATCGAACCGATTCAGGCGATGGCGGAACTGGCCGATTTCCAGCCCGACCTGATCATCCTCGACATGTACATGCCAGCCTGCACTGGCACCGAACTGGCCAAAGTGATTCGCCACAACGATCGCTATGTCAGCGTGCCGATCATTTACCTGTCTGCCGAGGACGATCTGGACAAGCAGCTCGACGCCATGAGCGAGGGCGGCGATGACTTCCTGACCAAACCGATCAAGCCGCGCCACCTGATCACCACCGTGCGCAACCGCGCCGCCCGCGCACGCAACCTCAAAGCACGGATGGTCCGCGACAGCCTCACCGGTCTGTACAACCACACGCACATTCTGCAATTGCTCGAAGA
Organism: Pseudomonas sp. B21-041; assembly: GCF_024748675.1. Lineage (NCBI taxonomy): Bacteria > Pseudomonadati > Pseudomonadota > Gammaproteobacteria > Pseudomonadales > Pseudomonadaceae > Pseudomonas > Pseudomonas sp. B21-041. The sequence goes on along the minus strand of NZ_CP087175.1, from coordinate 744,514 downwards.
CTGCTCGTTCCGCGCCCGCCGCGAGAACAAGCCATTGAGCTTTGCGATGCTCGACATCGACCATTTCAAACGGGTCAACGACAGCCACGGCCACCCGATGGGCGACCGGGTGATCAAGAGCCTCGCGCTGTTTCTCAAGCAGCGTTTGCGCAAGACCGATTTCATCGGCCGATACGGCGGCGAAGAGTTCGCCATCGTCATGCCCGACACCGATATAGAAGCCGCGCACAAAGTGCTCGACGAGATCCGCCAGCGCTTCGCTGAAATCCATTACCCGGCGCAGCCGCAGGATTTGTGGTGCACCTTCAGCGCCGGTGTGGTGGAAATGCACGATGACTGCGACAGCCTGATGATGGCCAGTCAGGCCGACGAAGCGCTGTACCGGGCCAAGGGTGCCGGGCGCAATCGCGTGCAGACCGCGCGCGACTCAAAGCAAAGTGCCACTTTTTCATCGGATTCCACTGATTCGGTCATAACCCTGTAACAGAAACGCAATAAATTCAGGCGCTTACCATTTCTGCCGTTGGTAGCCGTCATGCGCCTGAAGTTGCTCACCAATCTCAATACCCTGCTGCTGGTCGCCGTGTGTCTCGCACTCGGCGCGACGCTGTGGTGGTCGCAAAAAGCCCTTGAGCGCCCGTACCTGTTGATGGAGCGCTATCTCGGTCTGTCGCAACAATTTCAGAACGAGGTGGCACGCAACGTCGAGGATTACCTCGCCAGCGGCGACGCCTTGCGCCTGAGCAGTGCCAGTCAGGCCATCGACAATTTGCAGAAAGAACTCGGCGAATTGCCGCCAGCGCTGGCCGACACCCTGCGCCCGAGCCTGTCGGGCCTTGATGAATTCAGCAAGACCGACTTGCTCGCTGCCGGCAAACTGGCGGGCGACCCGCAGGCCTTGCTGTTGCAGGCAGAGCGCGAACTGAGCGCCAGCCTCGATCAGCTCAGCACTTACGCCAACGGCAACGCGGCTTATCTGACGCCGTTGCTCGTCGCCTCTCAGCACTTAGGCAAACTGTCACTGGCGCGAGACAAACTGGTCAGCAGCGGACGCAGTGAGCTGGCCGCCGATGTTGAGCGCGAAGTCACCAATATCCGCTCGCAAGCTCAGGTAATTGAGGCCCTGCCCTTGCTCGGTGTTGTCGCCAAAAGCGAATCGGGCAGTGATGACTTTGCGGCAATGATGGGCATCGAGAACAGCGAAAAAACCGTCGCCGAAGACGCTGGTGTCGGGCTCAAACGTGAGCTCAACAGCTTGCTCGGACGCTATCCGGCGGAGCTGGCACGCACACGGGATCAGATCCAGAAACGCACCGACCTCAGCACCGCCACCCACCAGAAAATCGCCGCCGTGCAGCAGGCCATCGCCGGACTTGAGCCGGTCGTGCGCGCGCAGCACGGGCAAATTCAAGGCGAAGTGCGGCTGATGCAAGGCGTGATGATCGGCTTGATTCTGCTGATTGCGTTGCTCATCGACACCTTGCAGCGGCGGCTGGCCCGCACGCTGACCAATCTCGCTCCGGCGCTGTCGAACTGGGCCGAAGGCGATTTCAGCCGCGACATTCATTTGGGCAAAACCAACCGTGAACTGCACGACATCGAGGCCTCGCTCAATCGCTTGCGTGCCTACCTGGTGGACTTGGTTGGGACAATTCGCGGCAATGCCGAACAAGTCGCAGGCAGCAGTCGCACGCTCGCCGAACTAAGCAACGACTTGCACAGCGGCGCCGAACATCAGGCCGGTGATACCGCGCTGATCCGCGATTCACTCGGCGAGTTGGAGGCGACGATTCAGCAGGTCGCTGGCGATGCGCAGCAGGCGGCGGATGCCAGCCGTCATGCCGGACTGGCGGTCGAGCATGGCCAGTCGGTGATTGGCCAAAGCCTCACCGGCCTGCACGCGCTGGTCGGTGAGGTTCAGGGCAACGCGCAAATGATCGAGCATTTGGCCGAGGAGTCAGCGACCATTGGTGGCGTATTGACGGTGATTCGCTCGATTGCCGATCAAACCAACCTGCTGGCGCTTAACGCGGCGATCGAAGCGGCGCGTGCCGGGGAAATGGGTCGAGGATTTGCCGTGGTGGCTGAAGAAGTGCGCTCGCTGGCACAACGTACAGCCGGCGCAACTGCCGAAATTCAAACCCTGATCGCCGGCCTGCAAACCGCTGCTCGTCAATCGGTCGAAGGCATGCGCGCGCAGGTCGAGCACGCCGAAGCCACGGCCAATCAGGCGCAAGCGGCGGATGGCGCGCTGGATAAAATCGTCGGCGCGATCCAGACCATTTCCGACACGGCGATCCGCATTGCCGACGTCACGGCGCAGCAGAGCGGCGCGGTCAGCGAGATTCGCGATCACAGTGAGCGGATTCATCAGTTGGGTGGGGATAATCTGGTGCGGATCGGCCGTGGGCGTGAGCAGGGTGAGAATCTGCTGGTATTGGGCGGGCAACTGCATACGGCCGTTCAGGCATTTCGCGTCTGATGAACCGCCTGCTCGCGAAGGCGTCAGCACAATCACTACAAGTGACCGGATCAAACCACTTGGTCACATATTTCGCGCAAACATCGGCCATCGTGCTGGCTATTGCATAGAACTGGACAGTCACAAAGTCTTTGCGGCATAGTCGCCGGGTTCTGACGATTGCTCATTCATAACAAGGACTACGCAGATGGCGACCCTCCTGGTGCTGCACGGCCCCAACCTGAACCTGCTCGGCACCCGCGAACCCGGCACTTACGGTTCAACGACCCTGGCGCAGATCAATCAGGATCTGGAGCGCCGCGCTCGTGAAGCCGGCCATCATCTGCTGTATCTGCAAAGCAATGCCGAGTACGAATTGATCGACCGCATCCACGCCGCGCGTGGCGAAGGGGTCGATTTCATTCTGATCAATCCAGCAGCTTTTACGCACACAAGTGTCGCATTACGTGACGCGTTGCTGGGAGTGAGCATCCCATTCATCGAAGTGCATTTGTCCAACGTGCACAAACGCGAACCTTTCCGCCATCACTCTTACTTCTCCGACGTAGCGGTGGGAGTGATCTGCGGCCTTGGCGCCAGCGGTTACCGACTGGCCCTGGAGGCTGCGCTAGAACAGCTTGAAACACAGGCAACGGCTTGAACTACAAGCGTTAAACGCCCCTGACCGACCCTTGGGAGTTGATGATTCATGGATATCCGTAAAGTTAAGAAACTGATCGAATTGCTGGAAGAGTCCGGCATCGACGAGCTCGAGATCAAGGAAGGCGAAGAGTCCGTACGCATCAGCCGTCACAGCAAGACCCCGGCTCAGCAGTACTACGCGCCGGCTCCGATGCACGCTCCGGCTGCCGCACCTGCCGCCGCTGCTGCTCCGGTTGCTGCCGCAGCCCCGGCTGCCGCTGCTGCACCAGCGCTGAACGGCACTGTTGCCCGTTCGCCGATGGTCGGTACCTTCTATCGCAAATCTTCGCCAACCTCGCCGTCCTTCGTTGAAGTCGGCCAGACCGTGAAGAAAGGCGACACTCTGTGCATCGTCGAAGCCATGAAGATGATGAACCACATCGAAGCTGAAACCAGCGGTGTGATCGAGTCCATCCTCGTCGAAGACGGCCAGCCGGTTGAGTACGACCAACCGCTGTTCACCATCGTTTGAACTGCGGAGAGCCTTTGATGACTGCGAAGTTGGAAAAAGTTCTGATCGCTAACCGCGGTGAGATCGCCCTGCGGATTCTGCGTGCCTGCAAAGAGATGGGCATCAAGACCGTCGCCGTTTACTCCAAGGCCGACAAAGAGCTGATGCACCTGGGTCTGGCAGACGAATCCGTCTGCATCGGCCCGGCTTCTGCCGCTCAGTCCTACCTGCACATCCCGGCCATCATCGCTGCCGCTGAAGTGACTGGCGCTACCGCCATTCACCCAGGCTACGGTTTCCTCGCGGAAAACGCCGATTTTGCCGAGCAGGTCGAGAACTCCGGCTTCGCGTTCATCGGCCCGAAAGCCGACACCATTCGCCTGATGGGTGACAAGGTCTCGGCCAAGCACGCGATGATCGAAGCAGGCGTGCCAACCGTTCCAGGTTCCGACGGCCCGCTGCCGGAAGACGAAGAAACGGCATTGCGCATCGGTCGTGAAGTCGGCTACCCGGTGATCATCAAAGCCGCTGGTGGCGGTGGTGGTCGCGGCATGCGCGTGGTGCACAAGGAAGAAGACCTGATCGCCTCGGCGAAACTGACCCGCTCCGAAGCAGGCGCGGCGTTCGGCAACCCGATGGTCTATCTGGAAAAATTCCTGACCAATCCGCGTCACGTCGAAGTGCAGGTCCTGTCCGACGGCCAGGGCCACGCCATCCATCTGGGCGACCGCGATTGCTCGCTGCAACGCCGCCACCAGAAGGTTCTCGAAGAAGCGCCGGCACCGGGCATCGACGAGAAGGCTCGCGAAGAAGTGTTGGCTCGTTGCGTCAAGGCGTGCATCGACATCGGTTACCGTGGCGCCGGCACCTTCGAGTTCCTCTACGAAAACGGTCGCTTCTACTTCATCGAAATGAACACCCGTGTTCAGGTGGAGCACCCGGTTTCGGAAATGGTTACCGGTATCGACATCGTCAAGGAGATGCTCAGCATCGCCGCTGGCAACAAGCTGTCGTTCACTCAGGATGACGTGGTTATTCGTGGCCACTCGCTGGAATGCCGGATCAACGCTGAAGACCCGAAAACCTTCATGCCGAGTCCGGGCACGGTCAAGCATTTCCACGCACCAGGCGGCAACGGCGTTCGCGTCGATTCGCACCTGTACAGCGGTTATGCGGTTCCACCGAACTACGACTCGCTGATCGGCAAGCTGATCACTTACGGCGCGACCCGCGACGAAGCCATGGCCCGCATGCGCAATGCCCTGGACGAAATCGTGGTTGACGGGATCAAGACCAACATCCCGCTGCACCGTGACCTGGTTCGTGACGAAGGCTTCTGCAAAGGTGGCGTGAACATTCACTACCTCGAGCACAAGCTGGCCAAGCAGTCGTAAGACTGACCTGGCGTGGAAAAACCCGATCCCTGTGGATCGGGTTTTTTTATGCCTGCAACCAGCGCATCAGTTCATCGACACCAAGGTAAAAGCTTGCCCCTGAATCATTTCAGGGGTTGCCCGGCGCCCGTTCTGGTCGACTACAGCGCCAGAGGCATCTTGGTGCAATGGCTTTCGACGAAACCGCTCCATGAATACCTGTGCGCGTTTCGACACCGGATCGCTGGCATATCTGGCCCGCTGCAAAACCGGCGAATACAAGCGCTCAACCTGGCTGGCGGAAGTCTTGAACACCGTCGAAACACCGTTGTTCAGATTCAACGAAACAGCATAGGTATTACCCAGACAGGAAGAATACGACCAGTAATCCCATGTCGGCCTCAGCCCCTGTTGACGCAATACACTCCTGACCGGTCCACCGATGTCGGTGCCGGTCAGCCAGTCACCGCCCACCAGCGTGACCCGAACATCTTTGGGCGAGCCTCCCAGACGCGTCATCGCATCCTTGACGGTGTGGTTGATCAGCGAGCGAACGTTGTGATCGAAATGAATGACTGCGCCGACCTTTGTCGTCGGGTTGTACATCGAGGCAATCACGCAGGTCTGCGCATTCAGCGAAAACAGATAATTGTCCATAGACCCGGCGACAAACTTCGCCACCACAGCCTCGCCCTGCAACGCACCACGGTTCAGCACTGGCTCGACCCGGCCGGGAAACGCATTGCGCAGATTGTTCACTCGACCAAGATTACGTACCTGATCATTGCCGCCGCGCAGCCCGACCCGGTCATGCGTCCATTTGCCACTCGCAGTCAGACGTACGGGGCGCTGATAAATGGCTTCGGGGCGCCGGGCATCGATCAGGCTGAGCCCCCCGAAATGTGGGTTTTCCCTGACCTGGAAGTACTTGCCTCTGTTGCGGATGTAATAGGTCGGCTGGGGCTGTGCAGCACTGGGCGGACTGCGCCATGTGCCAAAAAAGACACCTTCTTCAGTGACCTGCTGCAAATTATCCGGCTTGTTGCTGACGGCCTGTCTGGCGTGAAAACGCACCTTGCGAACCGCCGGCAGCGCTTCCTTGCGAATCGGAGCCACGGTGCTCAAGCGTTCGGTGAGCAATGAGACCGGCCGCGTCGTGTGCTTCAGATTTCTGACCGTGCGCCCGAGTAACTTGACCGTACTGCCGGCGCCAACCATGGCAAACAGCGCGCCCCACGACGCCTCAAGCCAATGGCCGAGCGCGCCATCGACATCGCCTTCCAGATGCGCCGCGACGGCATCACCGGCACTGACGGCGATGAACACCACGTCCAACAACAAGGCGAAGGGCGGAAACACCATGCAGAACGGCGCGGCGGCGAACATCAGTCCCTTGACCACCTGTCTTTCGATCATTTCCGCGCGGCTGGTCGTGATGTCGTGCACATCCGTAACCGAGCGCTCGATGTAAGCGTTGAACTCAACCCGCGCGTCGCTCACTCGCTGCGCTTCGTACAGCGTATCGACACGCTGATTTTTTACCGCTATCGCATGCAAGGAAAGCGAAACGGTTTTGCGTGCAGCAACCGCCGTGCGCGCCATCAAGTAGTCATGCAGCTCGCCGGCGATGTCGCCAAACAGTGAATGGTACGGGCGCACCGCAAGGCCGTCAGGAGCATCCGGGGTATACAACCACCAAGACGGCTCGGGATCGAAAGCGGTAAAAACATAAACCCCGAGTACGACATGACCACGCACAGTAAACCTGAATACGCCGTCAGTCGTGACCCTGCTGGCGCCCGGCAAATGGCCCCCTGACGTTGGCAATTGACTCAACAGCGAGACCTGGCGGACGAGCGCTGTATACACCGTGTCGCTTAGCCGTGCCTGACTTCGCGCAACCCGCAAGTCACGATCCATTGTCGACAGCAGCACATTGCGCCAGGCAAACCGGCGCGGCTCGTAGTCCGCATGGCGAGCGTCGAGATATTTGCCTCGGATCTCGCTGGCGTACTTCTCACCCAGCCAGGCCCCGCGCAGATACAACGCCAGATCGGCGCTGCGCACCTCGCTCAGATCCTGGCCAACGGATGAGCGCACGCCCTTTTTCGGATTGTCGATACCAGCGTTGTCGTCGTAGCCGTAGATCGCCAGATCGAGCAGGCTGGCTACCGACTGTTTCCTGCGATCGGCGATGCCGGCGTTGTAATCGATCAACACGGTGGCCGGATCAACCGGTTCCAGCACCTGTTTGCTGCGCATATAAGGCGCGATCTCTGCGGTCACCGTGCGTCTGGCAAAATCGACAAAGACTTCGAAACCGCCCAGCAACTCATTGAAGACCTGCTGATGAACAACAAGCTCCTGATTCAGGCTGCTGAGGCGTCGACGCGCATCCAGGGTCAGCGTTGAGTTCCAGCGCAGTAAATTGTCCTCTTCGACCTGCTGCAGGTTTTTGGCCAGGCCCATTTTTACAGCCGCTTCGACGCACTGAGCGAACGGCAGGGGCGCACGCCGAATATCACTGCTCATACCCCAACGGCCAGGGTCGGCAGCCACGGCGACAAGATACTCCCGCGCTCGGCGATGGGCAGTGGGAGAAAGCTGCTGCAAAAGATATTCGCGACCGGACTCGCTCTGCGTCCAGCCCCAGACCTCTCCGGTCAATGCCGCCAGCGAAGGCAGGCGCACCCACTCCTGGCCGTCTGGCTTGTTTGGCGCGTACAGCAGCAGATCGCTCACCGCTGGTGCAGGCTCTTGCCGGTAAAACACCAGAAAGTCGGCACACTGCATGCCGTTGGGTAAAGCCAGTGCGGCGACGCGCAAAGATTCGCCCATGGCTTCCCCCGCCCACATCGATTCGAGACGATCATGATCGTCCACCGCCAGATGCCCCGCACAACGCGCAACGAACGCGCTTTGCTTGAGTCGCGCGACAAACCAGTCGATCAAGGCCTTTTGTACGTCCTCGCGCTCATACTGCCCGGCGAGGGCTCGCAGGTACCCGACCGGATAATCCTGGCCGGCCAGCATGTCGGCGATGAATGCCGGCTCCAGCGGCTGATTGCGTCGCGAAGGACCACTGGTGACTTCCAGAACGGCAGCGAAATCCGTACCGATCGGCCCCGCCGCGAGCAACTGGCTCAAACTGCGGTTCTGCGTCGGCTCGCCGACCGCTGAAAGCCACCTCAGGCGGACATCGATCCGGTCCGGTTCCACCTCCATGTCGAGTTTGAGCTGGATATAGTCAATCGCCTGTTGCCGGGCATAGGCGCGCAACGAGCCGTAGCCTTCCAGCAGATCATCGAGCGCTGCCTGGGCCTGCGACGTCTGTTCTTGATAACGGCGCAGCCTGGCACGCTCCGGTTCGTTCAGCACCCGCAGCCAATGCGGCAATTGCGCGTATGACTGCGCTTCGAGCCTCTTCTTTTCCGCACCCGTTGCCAGTGCGGTCAACCGATAGCGGCGAGCGCCTCGTTCCTGAACCTTTTCGATTTGCCTGCGCAATCGATCCGGCGTCAGTCGCACGAGCCGGTCAGTGTGGAACAGCGCGTCGATGTCATCGATATAACGCTGCAATTTGCGCAAAACCAACTGATCGAACGCAGCCTCCTGCCCCTTGGTTTCCCAATGTGTTCGCAGGTAGTTTTTGTATTGATCAAGGAAATGCTCAGAAACGCTCTCCACAGTCTGGATGACCGCTTGACGATGGCCGAGCGGAAATCCCCGGTCAGCAGCACCCGGCCAGCGGTACGGAGCGTCCTGAATCGCCAGGTACATCATCGGCTTGCCGTCGATGATTTTCTGCAGAATCGAATCGAGCAAAGCCAGCACAAAACCCGGATCGATATTGCCGTGCGGGTAATGATTGCGCAGCTCGGTCAACGCGAAAGCTTCCATGGCCTCCAATAAGGTCAGCTGACTGCTCAGGCGCTTGTCGATGAGTACCTGCCAACGCGTGATCCGCAGCAGAATCTCCTGGGCCGTTCCTGTGGGCGCAGCGGCTTCCGGTGGTTTTTCTTCTACAATCCCTTGTTCACTCGCCATATCGTCCAGCCCGCTTGCGTAGAAATGAGCTTTCACTCTATTTGCCGGCAACCGCGCTCCGGGGATACATATGTATATCGCGCCGGCGAATGTGTAACAGCCAAGAGGCGTGTCCACTTTGCCGGCGACCTGGCGTAAACTGCGCGCTTTTGCAGCTTCGGGCTGCCCCACAGATTTTCAAAGGTGCCCGCCATGCCTTGGCTGCAAGTCCGTCTCGCCATCACCCCCGAACAAGCCGAAACCTACGAGGACGCATTTCTCGAAGTCGGCGCCGTGTCGGTGACCTTCATGGACGCCGAAGACCAGCCGATCTTCGAACCGGAACTCAACACCACCCCATTGTGGTCGCACACCCACTTGCTGGCGTTGTTCGAAGGCGGCACCGAACCAGCCCCGGTACTGGCCCACCTGGAACTGCTGACCGGCAGCCCGCTACCCGAACACCACAGCGAAGTCATCGAAGATCAGGACTGGGAGCGCAGCTGGATGGACGGTTTCCAGCCGATGCGTTTCGGCCAGCGCCTGTGGATCGTGCCGAGCTGGCACGCCGCGCCGGAACCTGATGCGGTCAACCTGCTGCTGGATCCGGGCCTGGCGTTCGGCACCGGCACTCACCCGACCACCGCTTTGTGCCTGGAATGGCTCGACGGCCAGGACCTGAAAGACTGCGACGTGCTCGACTTCGGTTGCGGTTCGGGAATTCTGGCGATCGCCGCCCTGTTGCTCGGTGCGAAAGAAGCCGTTGGTACCGACATCGACGTGCAGGCACTGGAAGCCTCGCGCGACAACGCCGGTCGCAACAATATTGCCGACGAACTGTTCCCGCTGTACCTGCCGCAAGACTTGCCGCAGGTTCAAGCTGACGTGCTGGTCGCCAACATTCTTGCCGGTCCGCTGGTTTCGCTGGCGCCGCAACTGTCTGGCCTAGTCAAATCCGGCGGTCGTCTGGCCCTGTCGGGCATCCTCGCTGAACAAGGTGATGAAGTCGCTGCCGCTTATGCACAGGACTTCGATCTCGACCCGATCGCCAATCGCGATGGCTGGGTGCGCATCACCGGCCGTCGGCGCTAATATGTCCGCCTGCATAATCCGGATCGCCGCATGACTGACAGCTTCGTCACCCAGTGCCCGCATTGCCAAACCAGTTTCCGTGTCAGCCATGCTCAATTGAGCGTGGCCCGCGGGGTGGTTCGCTGCGGCTCCTGCCTGCAAGTGTTCAACGCCGCCAAACAGCTGCTGGAACAACACGCTGGCAAGGACGCGGTGACGCCGGTCGCGCCTTCGCTTGCCGAGCCACCGCCGATTGTCGAGTCGACGCCAGCCGTCGAACCCGTAGCCATCGTCGAGCCGCCGGCACCGCGCGCCATCAGCCAAAAGCAGTGGAGCGCCTCGGAGCTGGATCTCGACAGCCTCGATCTGGACCAGGAACTTGCCCGCCTCGAGCAACGGGAAATCCAGCCGACCACCGAATTCGGTCGTCCCCGCGAAGATTCCCTGAGCGCCCGGCGCGACATGCCTGAGCCGGACGAAACCGTCTGGCGCGACAGCCTGTTCAGCGAACATGCCGATGAGCACACGATCGAGCCCGACGACGAGGCAGAAGTCTCGGAGATCGAACCGGCCAAAGCCGCGCGCACTGAGCCTTCGCTGACTTTGGAACCGGTAGATCTCGACGACGAGCCGGCGATCCCGCAACTGCGCCTTCACGACCCGATCGATCCGAACGCCCGTCGTGAACGATTTTCTGCCAGCGACGATATCGATGACGGCGACGAGTTGCCATCGATCGAGCCGCTGCGCAAAAAGCGCGAGCGCGCAGAACCCGGTGTACGTGCTGAAGTCCTGCAGGACCTGACTGACGACCCGCTGCAACTGGACTGGCAGAAACGCCGCTCGCCGTGGGGACGCCGTTTGCTCTGGTTGCTGTTGGTGCTACTGGCGGCGGGCGGACTGGCTGCCCAATACATCGCCTATCATTTCGACGAACTGGCCCGCCAGGATCAATACCGTCCGTGGTTCCAGCAAATCTGCCCGCAGATCGGCTGCACGGTGCCGTCCAAGGTCGACATCGCCCGGATCAAGAGCAGCAATCTGGTGGTGCGCAGTCATCCGGAGTTCAACGGCGCATTGGTGGTCGACGCGATCATTTATAACCGCGCGACGTTCTCTCAGCCCTTTCCATTACTGGAATTGCGTTTCGCCGACCTCAATGGCCACTTGATCGCCAGTCGTCGCTTCAAACCCGGCGAGTACCTCAGAGGGGACCTCGAAGGTCTGGCGGAAATGCCGCCGCAAACGCCGATCCACATTGCGCTGGATATCCTCGACCCAGGCCCGAAAGCAGTGAATTACAGCCTGAGTTTCCACTCGCCCGAGTGAATCCCTGCGGCGGTTTGCAATTGACGGCGGTTTTCTGACTTTGCCACCCACAACCAAACCTGTGGCGATAACGGAATAACTGTTCAGATTTTGTTCAATTCAGCCTTTATCCAGTCATCGAGAGCGGGTATCATGCCAACCCTTTTTCGAACTCTCATGATCCGGCCCCACCTCAGGGAAGTCCTATGTCGGCGGTACGCATCGGCCCATACACATTGCAGAACGGCTTGATTCTCGCCCCGATGGCGGGCGTCACCGACCAGCCCTTTCGTCAGCTGTGCAAGCGTTTGGGCGCAGGGCTTGTAGTCTCGGAAATGGTCACCAGTGACATGAGCCTGTGGAACACCCGCAAGTCGCGCATGCGCATGATCCACGAAGGCGATCCCGAGCCCCGCTCGGTGCAGATTGCCGGTGGCGACGCGCAGATGCTGGCGGATGCGGCCCGGGCCAACGTCGAATTGGGCGCGCAGATTATTGATATCAACATGGGTTGCCCGGCAAAGAAGGTCTGCAACAAGGCCGCCGGTTCCGCGTTGTTGAAGGACGAAGCACTGGTGACCGAGATCCTGCAGGCCGTTGTGGCTGCGGTTGATGTGCCGGTCACCTTGAAGATCCGCACCGGATGGGATCGCGACAACAAGAACGGCCTGACCGTGGCGAAGATCGCCGAGCAGGCCGGGATCACCGCGCTGGCAGTGCATGGCCGCACTCGCGCCGATCTGTACACCGGTGAAGCCGAGTACGACACGATTGCCGCGATCAAGCAGGCGGTGTCGATGCCGGTGTTTGCCAATGGCGATATCGATTCGCCGGAAAAGGCCCGTTACGTGCTCGACGCGACCGGTGCCGATGGCCTGTTGGTAGGCCGCGCCGCCCAAGGGCGGCCATGGATTTTTCGCGAGATCGAACACTTCCTGCGTACCGGCGAGAAATTGCCGGCACCGGAACTGATCGAAGTGGAACACATTCTGCTGGAGCATCTGGCCGCCCTTCACGCTTTCTATGGGGATGTGATGGGCGTGCGCATTGCGCGCAAGCATGTGGGCTGGTATCTCGCAACCTTGCCGGGCGCCAGGGAGTTTCGCGCCCACTTCAATCGTTTGGATGGTACGGAAACACAATGCGCCAACGTTCGGGAGTTTTTCGCCGAGCGTTACAAGAGCCTGACAGGGGACGAAGAAGGGGTGGCCGCATGACGATGATGACCGAGACTTTAGTGAGTGGAACAGCACCCGTGAGCGACAACGTGAATTTGAAACAGCACCTCAATACCCCGAGCGAAGAAGGCCAGACCCTTCGCGGGAGTGTCGAGAAGGCGCTGCACAATTATTTCGCCCACCTTGAGGGCGCGTCCGTCACGGATGTGTACAACCTGGTGCTCTCCGAAGTCGAGGCTCCCCTGCTCGAAAGCGTGATGAACTACGTCAAGGGCAACCAGACCAAGGCCAGTGAGCTGCTCGGACTTAACCGCGGCACGCTGCGCAAGAAACTCAAGCAGTACGATCTGCTGTAAGCATTCAATCAAACCAGAAAGGCGCCCGCGTAAAAAACGGTCGCCTTTTTTGCTGACTTCCTTTGCTTTTGATGGAAATTGAGATGACCGACCAGACTACCCGCCTGCCGATCCGCCGCGCCTTGATCAGCGTTTCCGACAAGACCGGGATCCTCGAATTCGCCAAGGAGCTTGAAGCTCTGGGCGTCGAGATCCTCTCCACCGGCGGAACGTTCAAGCTGCTGCGCGACAACGGTGTTGCCGCAGTGGAAGTCGCGGATTACACCGGTTTCGCCGAAATGATGGACGGTCGGGTGAAAACCCTGCACCCGAAAATCCACGGCGGCATCCTCGGTCGTCGCGGTATCGACGACGCAATCATGAGCGAGCACGGCATCAAGCCGATCGATCTGGTGGCGGTCAACCTGTACCCGTTCGAAGCCACCATCAACAAGCCAGGCTGCGACCTGCCGACCGCCATCGAGAACATCGACATCGGCGGCCCGACCATGGTCCGTTCGGCAGCGAAAAACCATAAAGACGTAGCGATCGTGGTGAATGCCAGCGATTACGCCAGCGTCCTGGAAGGCCTGAAAGCCGGTGGCCTGACCTACGCGCAGCGTTTCGACCTGATGCTCAAGGCCTTCGAACACACGGCCGCCTACGACGGCATGATCGCCAACTACATGGGCACCGTGAATCAAGCGGCTGAAACCCTGAGCACTGAAGGCCGCAGCGAATTCCCGCGCACCTTCAACAGCCAGTTCATCAAGGCCCAGGAAATGCGCTACGGCGAGAACCCGCACCAGAGCGCGGCGTTCTACGTGGAAGCCAAGCCTGCCGAAGTCGGCATCGCTACCGCGACCCAACTGCAAGGCAAAGAACTGTCGTACAACAACGTGGCCGACACCGACGCCGCGCTGGAATGCGTGAAGAGCTTCGTCAAGCCAGCCTGCGTGATCGTCAAGCACGCCAACCCGTGCGGCGTGGCGGTCAGCCCGGACGCTGAAGGCGGCATCCGTCAGGCCTATGAACTGGCTTACGCCACCGATACCGAATCGGCGTTCGGCGGCATCATCGCCTTCAACCGTGAACTGGATGCCGAGACCGCCAAAGCGATCGTCGAGCGTCAGTTCGTTGAAGTGATCATCGCCCCAAGCGTCAGCGCAGAAGCCCGCGCCATCGTTGCGGCCAAAGCCAACGTGCGCCTGCTGGCCTGCGGCGAGTGGTCGGCAGACCGCGCAGCCGCGTGGGACTACAAGCGTGTCAATGGCGGACTGCTGGTACAGAGCCGCGACATCGGCATGATCAGCGCCGATGACCTGAAAGTCGTGACCAAACGCGCGCCGACCGAACAGGAAATCCACGACCTGATCTTCGCCTGGAAAGTGGCCAAGTACGTGAAGTCCAACGCCATCGTCTACGCCAAGAACCGTCAGACCATCGGTGTCGGCGCTGGCCAGATGAGCCGCGTAAACTCGGCGCGTATCGCCGCGATCAAGGCTGAGCACGCCGGTCTGCAAGTAGCGGGTTCGGTGATGGCATCGGACGCGTTCTTCCCGTTCCGCGACGGCCTCGACAACGCGGCCAAGGTCGGCATCACTGCAGTGATCCAGCCGGGCGGCTCGATGCGTGATGCTGAAGTGATTGCTGCTGCCGATGAGGCTGGCATCGCCATGGTCTTTACGGGCATGCGTCACTTCCGTCACTGATTATTGCTTGATCGTACCCACGCTCTGCGTGGGCACGCAGCCCGGGACGCTCCGCGTCCCTTGGACGCAGAGCGTCCGTAGAGGCATTCCCACGCAGAGCGTGGGAACGATCAGCCCCCACAGAATTAGCGTCATCCGAGGTTTTTGAAATGAATGTTTTGATCATTGGCAGCGGTGGCCGTGAACACGCCCTGGCCTGGAAAGTGGCTCAGGATCCGCGCGTGCAGAAGGTGTTCGTCGCACCGGGCAACGCTGGCACCGCCATCGAAGCCAAGTGCGAGAACGTCGCCATCGACGTATTGGCTCTTGAGCAACTGGCCGACTTCGCCGAGAAAAACGTTTCCCTGACCATCGTCGGCCCGGAAGTGCCGCTGGTCGCTGGCGTTGTTGATCTGTTCCGCTCCCGTGGCCTGGACTGCTTCGGTCCGACCGCCGGCGCTGCGCAGCTGGAAGGTTCGAAGGCCTTCACCAAGGACTTCCTGGCTCGCCACAAGATCCCGACCGCCGACTACCAGAACTTCACCGAGATCGAGCCGGCCTTGGCTTATCTGCGTGAAAAAGGCGCACCGATCGTGATCAAGGCCGATGGCCTGGCGGCCGGTAAAGGCGTGATCGTCGCCATGACCCTGGCCGAAGCCGAAGACGCCGTGCGCGACATGCTTGCTGGCAATGCGTTCGGCGACGCCGGTTCGCGCGTGGTAATTGAAGAATTCCTCGACGGCGAAGAAGCCTCGTTCATCGTCATGGTCGATGGCAAAAACGTCCTGCCGATGGCCACCAGCCAGGACCACAAACGTGTTGGCGACGGCGACAGCGGCCCGAACACTGGCGGCATGGGTGCCTACTCCCCTGCCCCGGTGGTCACTGCCGACGTGCACCAGCGCGTGATGGATCTGGTGATCTGGCCGACCGTGCGTGGCATGGCTGAAGAAGGCAATGTCTACACCGGTTTCCTCTACGCCGGTCTGATGATCGACAAGGCTGGTAATCCAAAGGTTATCGAGTTCAACTGCCGCTTCGGCGACCCGGAAACCCAACCGGTGATGCTGCGTCTGCAATCGAGCCTGGTGCTGTTGGTTGAAGCCGCTCTGGCGCAAGCGCTGGACAAGGTTGAAGCACAGTGGGATCCACGCCCGAGCGTCGGCATCGTGCTGGCCGCTGGCGGCTACCCGGGCGACTACGCCAAGGGCGCGGCGATCAATGGTCTGGACGCAGCGGCGAGCCTGGAAGGCAAAGTCTTCCACGCGGGTACCGCGCTGAAGGATGGTCAGGTTGTCACTGCCGGTGGTCGCGTACTCTGCGCCACTGCAATGGGCGCCAGCGTCGGTGAAGCTCAGCAGCAAGCCTACAAGCTGGCAGCAGCCATCGACTGGGAAGGCTGCTTCTACCGCAAGGACATTGGCTACCGCGCCATTGCCCGTGAACGTGGCGAAACCCAGGAATAAGCTGTCGATCGAGCCCGGCGAGGGATACCGTTCCTCGCCGGGCTGTTCCGCCGCCGCGCATCGTTATATTCTGGCATCAACCTACGAAGGGATTTCGCCGTGCGCTGGCTCAGGATTGCCATAAGCTTCACCGTCACGTTGCTGACCTTGCTCTGCATGCTCCCGGCCCAGGCCGCGCAAGGCAGTGGCTGGTCGGTATTGCTTGACGATCAGGGCAGTCTGCAACTGAGCGATATCCGCTCCGCTCGCTACACCAATCAATTCAGCCCCATCGACCTCGACCGCCTCACTGCGGCCGAGCCCGATGGCGCCCTGTGGTTGCGCTTCAAACTGGCGCCGGGCAAGCACGAACAAGTGCTACGCATCTTTGCCCCCGACCTGTCACAGCTCAATCTCTACGTACTCGACGGTGACAAGCTGATCGAGCAACGCAACACCGGCACCGACCAGCCACAGGCCGAAAGGCCGTTGCCGAGCAGCGACTTCATGCTGCCGTTGCCACAGACCGACAAACCGCTCGATGTCTATCTGCGCCTGGTCTCCGATCACCAGTTGCGCCCGCACGTCACCCTACAATCGGCGGTGATGAGCGCGGCCAACCACAATCAGACGCTGATCTTCGGCTTGCTGTTCGGCTGTCTCGCCATGCTGCTGTTGCACAACCTTGTGCGCTACGCCTACTCCCGCTCGCGCAGCAGCCTGTGGCTGGCGGTCTGCGAGGGCCTGCTGGGCCTCAGTCTGTTGCTGCTGCTCAACCTCGCCGGCCCCTGGCTGCCGAACTGGCACGCGGTGCAGACCCCGGGCGCCTATCTGGCGTTGCTGCTGACCGCTCCCGCAGGATTGATGTTCGCCTATCGCTTCTTCGCTCCGCTCGGCCCGCACCCGCTGAACAAACTGTTGATTGGCGACATCCTGTTTATCGTCACCTGCAGTCTGTTGCTGCTGTTCGTCAACACCCTGCCGCTGAACATCATCACCTATGCCCTGGTGGCCCTGGCCGGCCTGAGCATGTTGTTTGTCGCCTTCTATCACTGGCAGAAGGGTTACCGCCCGGCGCGCCTGTTCGTCGCCGCAATGGTGGTGTTCAACATCGGCACCTTGATCATTCTTCCCGCGTTGCTGGGGCTGACACTGGTGTCGCCGCAAGGTCTGATCATGACCCTGATGGCATTCATCTGTATCAGCGGGCTGCTGATGAGCATCGCCCTCGGCGAGCGTCAGCGCAGCATCACCGAAAGTCGTTTCAGCGTCAGCCGCGACCTCGCCGCGAGCAATGCCGAGATCAACGCCAAAGCCGAGTTCCTCGCCAAGATCAGCCACGAAATCCGCACGCCGATGAACGGCGTGCTGGGCATGACCGAACTGCTGCTGGGCACGCCACTGTCGGTCAAGCAACGCGACTACGTGCAGACCATCCACAGCGCCGGCAACGAATTGCTGACGTTGATCAACGAGATTCTCGACATCTCCAAGCTCGAGTCCGGGCAGATCGAACTGGACGATGTGCAGTTCGACCTCAATGCCTTGATCGACGACTGCCTGAGCATCTACCGGGCCAAGGCCGAACAGCAGAACGTCGAACTGATCAGCTTTATCCAGCCGCAAGTACCGCGGGTGATCAGCGGCGACCCGACCCGCCTGCGCCAGACTCTGCTGAGCCTGCTGGAAAACGCCCTGAAGAAAACCGATGAAGGTGAAGTGCTGATCGTCGTCGCCCTCGACGAGCGCAGCAACAAACCGCGTCTGCGCATCGCCGTGCAGGACAGCGGTGAACCGATGGATCAGGAAGAGCGTGACGCACTGATGCACGCCGAACTGCACAGCAAGCACTTCCTTTCGGCCAATCGTCTGGGTGGCAACCTGGGGCTGGTGATCGCGCGACAACTGATCCGCTTGATGCATGGCGAGTTCGGCATCAAGAGCGGCGCCAGCCAAGGCAGCACGTTATGGCTGACTTTGCCGCTGGACCCCGACCGCCTCGAACACCCGACCTCCGATCTCGACAGTCCGCTGCAGGGCGCGCGGGTCCTGGTGGTCGACGACAACGACACCTGCCGCAAAGTGCTGGTCCAGCAATGCAGTGCGTGGGGGCTGAATGTCAGCGCCGTACCTTCAGGCAAGGAAGCGTTGGCTCTCCTGCGGACCAAGGCGCACCTGCGTGATTACTTTGATGTGGTGTTGCTCGATCAGAACATGCCCGGCATGACCGGCATGCAGCTCGCGGCCAAGATCAAGGAAGACCCGAGTCTGAACCACGACATCCTGCTGATCATGCTCACCGGCATCAGCAATGCGCCGAGCAAGATCATCGCGCGCAACTCGGGGATCAAACGCATCCTCGCCAAACCGGTGGCCGGCTACACCCTCAAGACCACCCTGGCCGACGAGCTCAACCAGCGCAACAAAGGTCAGGTGGTGTTCCAGCCGCAAGTGGTCACCCCGGCCACGGCCGCCAAAGTGCCAAGCGATTTCCGCATCCTCGTCGCCGAAGACAACACGATTTCGACCAAAGTGATTCGCGGCATGCTCGGCAAGCTCAACCTGCAACCGGACACCGCCGCCAACGGCGAAGAAGCCCTGCAAGCGATGAAAGCCCAGCGTTACGATCTGGTGCTGATGGACTGCGAAATGCCGATCCTCGATGGCTTCTCGGCGACCCAGCAATTGCGCGCCTGGGAAGTCAGCAATCAACGCATTCGCACGCCGATCGTGGCGTTGACGGCGCATATTCTCGCCGAACACAAGGAGCGCGCGCGTCAGGCCGGGATGGATGGGCACATGTCCAAGCCGGTCGAGTTGTCACAATTGCGCGAGCTGATCGAGCACTGGGTAGCCGAGCGTGATCAGCAGAACCGTGCCACGACGCCCACCTCCTGAGCCGACAGACCCCGTAGCGCCTGATAGACTCCCCCACGAATTCCCTCGCCAGTGAGCTTGCACCATGCTCCATGTGTTGTTCAGCGTTTACCTGAAGATGCTGGTGCTCTACAGCCCGTTCTTCGTGCTGTCGTGCTTTATCAGCCTGACCCGCGGTTATTCGCGCAAGGAACAACGGCGGCTGGCCTGGAAAGTCGCCGTGGCCACGCTGGTCTCCAGCGTTTTACTGTATTTGTTCGGGCGGGTAATTTTCGATGTGTTCGGCATCACCGTGGATGCGTTTCGCATCGGCGCCGGCAGTGTGCTGTTCATTTCGGCACTGGGGATGGCGCAGGGCAAACCGGCGGTACAGGCCGACAATGTGCAGCAGGACGTCACCATCGTGCCGCTCACCATCCCGCTGACCGTCGGCCCGGGCACCATCGGTGCCTTGCTGGTGATGGGCGTCAGCCAGCCGCACTGGGACGACAAACTCACCGCGATCATGAGTATTGCCCTGGCCAGTTTTACCGTCGGCGTGGTGCTGTACCTGTCGAATCGTATCGAGCGGATTCTGGGCGATCAGGGCTTACAGATCGTCAGTCGTTTGATGGGATTGTTTGTTTGCGCTTTGGCGGCGCAGATCATTTTTACAGGGGTCAAAGGCTATTTGGTGCCCTGAACAAGCGCATCGAATACGTCCGTACACTTCTTGCAAAGGGCCGTGAATTTATTCTTCACGGCCCTTTTTGCTTCTACATCGGTTTTGAGTTCAAAGCGCTGCCTCAATCAGCACGTTCAGACTGACCACGGCGTTATCGCCCTGCAGCCGTGCAAAACGCTGCAACCAATCGGTAAGGGTAAACGTGCAGTGGAGCCGCTCATTGAGCCGGACTGTTATTTCCATTGGCGTGTTTTCCTCGCCGCCCTGCGGCTCGACATCCCGCACAATCAGCGTGCTTGCACTGTCCGGGTCGGCAATCACCAGATGCCCTTCAACCCGCGACATCAAAAGGCGCGCGCAATCAGCCATGTCGAGAAACAGCAGGTTCGTGCCCGAACCATCGTCGTCCGCTGCCAGCTGCGTATCGACCACGATGCAGTCCAGACGCTGCCAGGTTTCGTCGGTGATGCGATACCCGGTTTCCCGGGAACCGAAGGCTAGAATCAGTGTGTCGATACCATCGGGCAACAATGCGCAGACATCGGTCACCTCATCGCTCAAGGACAGGGACAACACCTCGCCTTCGCGGTGCGCGTGGCAGCCCGGAATCCAGACAGGATCAGGATCGACCGGGCCTGCGCTGAAGACAAGTCCGTCAACTGCGTCGAACAGCAGCGCTGCGGTGTTTTGGCGCGTGCCAAGAAACGTCGGCCACTGTCGCGCATGGCGGGCGGCGACCTCAAACAAGCGATCCGTTGCAGGCAGGTAATACGTGTAGCGCGTGCCGGTGTGTTCGACCGGCAGGACCTGCGCGTGGACCTGTTCCGCGAGCAATCCTTTCAAGCGCGTACGCCACTGCTCGGCCGTCTGCCCCTGCACATGCGACCAGCGATTTTCCACGCTGATGATCCGCGCAGGCTGCTGATCGTGCAGCTCGACATTGACCCCGTCGCGGGTTTGCCCGAGCAGACCTTGTCCATGCCTCAGCACGTGAACAAATGACCACTGCGACCAGACCTTTTCTGCCATGGGCAACTGCTCGGGACTCACGCGCTGCGGCCCTGCAGCAAACGCGACGCGCAATGCCCCGATGGCAATCGTCGGCTGGCGATAAAGCCGCCCGGTCGAACCCTCCAGCAACCATGCGGCCTGTTTGTCCGGCGTCAGTCCCAACGGCGTCAACTGCACTTCAGGACCGATGTTCGACACGACGAATTGCTCCTCGATGCACCACGCCGCCAGAAATGCATGACCCGCCCCATTGCCCAATCCGATGAGCGGAAAAGGTTCGGCTTTGTAGACTTTTGCCAGCGCCGGCAAAGCGTCCAGCCAGTCGGAGTTGAGCTGTAGCCAGCGCTGGCCGAGGCCGGCAAATTTCAGAATATTCGGTGTGGGAATGCCGCCCATCCACTGCTCATCTTTGAAGCTGGTGTCGACCTCGAAGAGGCGGCCGTCGGCCTTGGTGGCAATGTAGCTTCCGAACGTTTGGGTGACGTCGACAATATCGCGCTCGATGACCCGATTGATGAATTGCCCCACCCTCGGCTCCACCCCTTGACTGATGGTCTGCGCTTGCTTGCTGTAGAACAGCAGCGCACCGCTCTGCGGATCGGCCGGCATCAACATGACCATGTCCGCGTCACTGCCCAACCCCGCCGAAAAATAGTGGCCCGTGCGTTTGTTGACCCAGGCACGCCGGCGCAATCCTTCGAAGTAGTAGGTGCGCGCGTAAACGAACGATGCATATACCCAGGTGCTGATGGCATTGGCCATGCCCGGGGTTTCATCGTTATACGCGCCGAAGGTCGTGAAGTGATGCAAGTCGCCCTGCCCGGGGCGCGCGGTGGGTTCCTCGATAAACGACGACTTGATGCCCGTCAGGACCACGGCCGCATCGCTGAGGCGATACTCCAGTGTGGTTTCGGTTTCAGTTATCCGGGCGTCGATCAGCAAGCGTTGCAACACTCGCAAACTGCCATCGGCGTCCTGGACACAACCCATGATGTGCGACCCGCTCGCGGGGTTCATCAAGCGGTAGCGATGCACAACCGTGCCGGTGATCGTGTCGACACGCCAGACCGTCGCCCGTTGCGGATGGTAGAACCAGGCATGGCGGGCACCGGCGCCGCCCAACAGCAGCCCCTCGTTCACCGCGCTCGGCAGATTGCGTGCGTACAACAAACGATCACTGGTCGCGTCATACCAAGCGGTGGTCACCACCATGGCGGCGGGCACCCGGAATTTGTACAGCGCCACAGCATTTGCGACCAATCGGCCTTCGCGGGCGTGCTGGCGCAGCATCGCCAG
Source organism: Pseudomonas sp. B21-041 (assembly GCF_024748675.1). Classification (NCBI taxonomy): domain Bacteria; kingdom Pseudomonadati; phylum Pseudomonadota; class Gammaproteobacteria; order Pseudomonadales; family Pseudomonadaceae; genus Pseudomonas; species Pseudomonas sp. B21-041. Next base: position 722,625 of record NZ_CP087175.1, on the reverse strand, counting down.
TATTTGCGGCAGGCGGCTTTGCTCATCAAGGGTGACCGACTGCAAGCGAAGGCAGCGCTCCCACCCATCGACCCGGAACAGGCCCTCGGCCAGTTCGATCAAGCCATCGAAAACCGACAGCACCGTGCCATCAACCATCAGTTGGACTTCATCATCATTTTCCCGATTCGGGACGGCAAATCTGACCTGTTCCAGGCAAGCCCAGGTCGCCTGCACGATCCACTTGGCAGGGCCATTAAATCTGACCGAGACGATGCCGGGTGCAAGCCTGATCCGGTATTGCCCCTCGGGTGCGCTGATTGCGTAGGAAATCCTCTTGTGCACCAGCGCTTCCAGGGTCGGCACCACCAACTGGCGTACCTGACTGTCCAGCACCACGCTGATGTCTGTCGGTTGATAGACCGGATGCAGCTTGTACAGAATGTGCGGCAGCGACGGGTTGCTGGTGAGATAAAAGCGCCGGTTTCCGTGTTGGTCATACTCCAGCGTGTCCGCCATGCGATCCGTCACTTGCGGGTAGCGGGTTTCAGCAGGGATGTCGCCAGCGTCCCCGACCTCGCCGGTAAGGGGGTCGTAGGTGTACCCGCCCAGCCCCTTCAACTGATACTCGTAACCGTAATGGCAGATCGGCGTGCACGGCAGCACCAGCGTCTCAAGCCTATCGGTTTCGTCACGGTAAAGATGAACGACCTCGGGCAGCCCCAGTGCCTGGCGGATATCGAGGGACAGGTGAATAGCCTGCGGGTCATCGTTGTACTGCGGCAGTTCCAGTGGCCCGCCCGTCCAGGGGTAAAACTTCTGGCTGTCGAAGCGCACGTCATTGGTTTGCAGGTTCAGACTGACGATGACCGCCTCTGCGGGAAATTGCAGCAGGCCATCCTTCAAGGTGTAGGCACCGCGCCGGTAAGCATGACCGATCGCACGCAGATGATTGCCCACCGCCGTCGCCTTGTCCCTGATCTGTCCCAGGTTGCTGGCAATCGCCGTCACCCCAATGCCGACACCCAGCAGCGGCACCGAGAGAACGGCCGCTGCCGTGCCCACCGCCCCGCCAGCCGCCAAAGCAACAACATCCACCCCCAATGCTGCAACGTTGAACACCAGTGATGTGGAGAACCGCGAGCGTTGCTCGTGGTTCTCGGCCACCGACAGGTTGTGGAGATCGAAGCCGATGTTGGCGAGCGAAAATACCAATCCGCCTGCCGTGGTGGCACGCCCCAGCACACGCCCGGACAACGACGACTGACCAAGCGTCAATGCCCGTTCGCTGGCCGCCACCTGACGCACCAGATTGATCGTCTGGGCCGTGTCGCTCAATACGCCGAAACCCAACTGCGCATAGTTGAAATAGACCTGCACTTGCAGGGCTATCGACAAAACCGGCGCCCGCTCCCCATCAGCCTGATAGTCACGATGGCGCATTTCAGTGACCAACGCCTGGATCGCGAAGGCGAAACTCAGACGACTGCCGCCGTCGGCTTCGACCGCGGTACTCGGCTTGCCCGTCAATGTGACAACCAAACGTTGAAGGTGTTTTTTAAGCCTGTCGAACCGCGCATCGGCGGTGCCGACTGTCAGTGATCTGGCCGGGTTCTGCACATCCACCAGCGTCAGCGAATAACCCGCGTCCGGGTTTGCCTTGAGCGTTTCCAGCAGCGGCAGATAGTCGCGACCCAATGTGTGTTCAGCGCGCAATTGCCGGGTCGCCTGATCAAATTCCTGCGCCCAGTAACGCGCGTCCAACTGCGCGAGGCTAGCCCCCAGCCGCGCGTTTTCACTGAGTGAGCGCGTGCGTGCGACAGCTTGCCTGGCCCAGACCGAAGCCGCCTGAGGGTCGGCGATAGCTGCGGTTTGCAAAAAACTCTCGACGCGCAACCCGGACGACAATGTCCGCTCGGCGAGCGCTACGGTGTCCAGTTCGATTACATCGAACTGCGCAGTGCCGATGTCAGTCAGGCCGTACAACTTCGCCAAAGTGTTGCCGTCGTCACTTAAATAGCGTGCCAAGCCCTGCTTCATTTCTGCGCTTGCGGCAAATCCATAAATCGCAAAATTGGGATCATAAAAGCGATAGAACGTTTGCTCATCCACTTGCACTTTAGCCACCAGCAAAGCGTGATTGCCTGTGTCGAGCAGCAGGGCGCCGGGGGCGGTTTTCGCTTCCAGTGTCTGCATCACGCTGTCGAGATTTTGCCGGCCACGAGCCTGTCCGATCGCACGCCCGGAGACCTCGCCCAGCTCATCCAGCGCACTGAGCAACGCCCGCGAATCAACGTCTTCCGGCCTCAGGCTGGCATTCTCCACACGTCCGATCAGTGCACGCTCGGCCAACCCGCCAGCCGCCACGGCGGCGCCCATCAACAACGCCAGCGGATAGCAACGGCGTCCCGGGTCGCCCGTGCTGCGCCTCAACAAATCCTGCGGCAGTTGCCTGACGGACACGGCGCCGGACTGGAACAACGCCTCCCGCACCTGGCCACCCCGCTTGAAAATATGCCTGTGGTATTCACGCTGTGCCGTGCGATTGATCTGTCCGATGCGCTCGCCCCACTGTTTCAGCGTCAGCGGTTCGCTCATCGCCAACGCCTTGAGTTCGCGCGCCGTGTGCGTGCCGTGGATGCTCGCGCCGGCAAGCCCCGCCTCGAAGTTCGGCGCCGCCTGCTGAATCAGGGCCTTTTCGATCGCGTGGTAACGGGCGAACAAACCACCCTCAGCGGTTCCCCGAGCGATGTCCATAACGCTCTGCAAGACCGGGGCAAACCCGGCGGCATCCAGACTGTTTGCCCCCAACATCCCGCCGAGGATGACGCGTTGCAACGGACTGAGTTGCTCAACCGCCAGCGAGCCATGGGCAACGAGGGTGAACAACTCATTGAGATTGCGGGTAGGCTCCGCGCCATGGGAAAGCGGAATCGCACGGACTGTTTGCGCGCGAATCTGCTCACGGCTGTCGAAACCGATGGAGATCGCTGAATTGAACGTCATGTCGCCGCTCAACTTCTCCTGCATCGCGCGCAGGAACGGCTCGCCCAGATCGTCCATCAGTGGCTGCAATACCGAGGTCAACATCACCGGTTGGCCTTCGATGACCGGCCAGCCCTGCTTGAAGGTTAGCGTGTGCGCTTTCAGCAGATCCGCCAGTTGGCCGACGTAGCGCGATTTCAGTTTGCCGTTCTGCCACTTCTCCCGCTCTTTGAGCAACCATTGCTCGGCCTTACCGTCGACGGTCCAGCCGGAGATCATCTCCTCCTCGGTGTGGGTGTTGTAGCCTTCGAGCAACTTCAGGCGCTCACGGATCTGCACATGTCGATCGGGTTGCAGGTGCTGCTCTATGTATTTGAGCAGCGCGGCCGCGGCGGCCCCTGGGCCCGTCAGGGTGATGGTGCCGCGGGCTTCAAGGCGAATGCCATCGCGGTAATAGGTAAAAATCGCGTCGATCAGTCTGGAGCGGAACACCTCGCCTTGCGCTTCAGGCAGTTTGCCCTGCGCCTGAGCTTCGTTGACCACATTCTCGACCACATCAAACATCCGCGCCTGATCCGTCGCGTCGATGCCGGCGAGCGCCGCACGCCGCTCCACTTCCAGCAGGCAGTCATAATTGAGGCGGATCATCTGCATGTACGCCAGGGTCATGGCACTGCCGGGATGGGCCAGCATATGCGCATTCATTTCCGCCCAGTCCGGCAAGCCATAGGCCGTGCCCAAACGCATCGCGTCCTGCGGCACCGCGTGATCTTGCGGTGCGACAAAGATCTCGCTTAGCCGGTGTTGCTCACGGGCAAACGCCGTCAATGCCTCGAGGTGTTCGGGCGGGATTTTGTCAGTGCGGTCGAGATAACGCTGGCGGTCGCGTCCCGGCATCAAGGCTTCATTGTGGTTCAACAGCAACTGCAAAACGCCGATTCGGCCTTCTTCGCCGACGCTGAGAATATCGACACCGGCCAGCGTGTCCGCCAGTGGCGGCAAGTAATCCATGTCACTGTAACGGCCACCTTCGAGGTATTCGGCCTGCAGGCGCACGACATCGCTCGCCGCGGCAAAATTGCCGCGCATGGCCACCTCGCGCTGATAGACATCCTGCAAAAAGTGCCCGGCAAATTCGTCGCCGACATCGCGCAATTGCAGGTCCGCTCCGAGCATCGCCTGATGCGTCTGCAGGCAGCGCTGGCGAAAGGCTTCAAGCGTCGCCCGATCCTTGCCGTAGGCACGCACCATCAAGTCGATCCGCGCTTCGTCGGCTCGCCCCCGCCACTGTGCTTGCTGAAGGTGGGCGAACATCTGCTGCTTCAACACCCGCGCACGGTCCTCGATCATCTGCGACAACTGAAAAGCCTTGCTGACCTTGTCACCGCCCGACTCCAGCGCATCCACTCTGGCGCTGTCGAGGATCACCCGGTTCATTTCAAAGGCCAGCAACGCATCACTGTCGTACCAGAGGTTGAAGCGGTAACCCTGCGGCTCCAGCACCTGGCGCCAGATGTTCATGTAGTCGCGCTGATTGGCCCCGACTTCACTGCCGCCCACCCAGACAAAGTGCATGATTTTCGCCACGGGCCTGGCCACGCCATGGAGCATGGCGTGTGTGTCCTCCAGCCTGGCGACAGACTTGACCAGATCCGATCTGATCTGGCTGATGGCTTCGGAAACGGGCTGAGTCCTGCGTTGGAGCAACGACTCCAGGGCCTCCTGAAACAGCTTGATCAACAGCAGTCGCTGCGGGTCATCAGCGGCTTGTCTGGCCAGTTCATAGTGCGACAGCAACGCCTTGTATTCAGCGCTGCCGGCAAACTCGCTCAGCGCCCGCTGCAGTTGCGAGAAGTCTTTGACGGAAAGGATTTCGTACGGCTTGTTGGTTTTCATCGTGGCACTTCTTCCATAACGGCTTCGTTCGCCACGAAACTATTGAACTGGAGTACCACGCTCAAACCCGAACAAACTCAAACGATGTCCAGTGAAACAGCCAATAACACTCGGGGTTTGTGCTTGAACCATGTGGCAATGAATTGCCTGTTTTCTTACCTGCGCACAAACGCACAAGGCCGCCAATCCAGAAGATTGGCGGCCTTGTGTTCGAGCGGAATGATTCAATCCGAAGCGTTAACCGGATATCACGTCTCACGCAGTTGCTTACAACTGCGCTTGACGCTCAACACGACTTTCTCACGCCCCGGGTTTTTCACCGTACCAGCGCGGGGTGTAAACCCAGACGCCGCCGTCACCGCGCGGGAAGGTGCAGGTAGTCGAAGAACCAATCAACACCATGGTGCGCATATCCACTTGCTCGGGGGTTAAGGCGCCGAGTGTCGTGGTGCGCAGGGTCTGGCCCGGACGGCCGATGTCGCGACCCAACACCACGGGGGTTTCAGGTGCGCGATGCTGCGCGACAATCTCCAGCGCCCGGCCCAGTTGCCACGGACGCGCCCGGGAGATCGGGTTGTAGAACGCCAACGCCAGATCCGCTTCAGCGGCCAGATCCAGACGTTTTTCGATGATCGACCAAGGCTTGAGATTGTCCGACAGCGACATCACGCAGAAGTCATGGCCCAGTGGCGCCCCGGCCTGCGCGGCGGTGGCCAGCGAAGCGGAAACACCCGGGAGAATTTCCAGGTCGACGCTGTGCCACGCCGGGTCCGTCGACTCGTGCAAGGCTTCGAGCACCGCCGCCGCCATGGCGAACACGCCGGGATCACCCGAGGACACGACAATCACCGAGCGCCCTTCGGCAGCCAGCCGGAAGGCGTGACGGGCGCGCTGCATCTCTTCGCGGTTGTCGGTGCAGTGCTGCACTTGATCGTCGCGAAACGGCCCGGCCATGCGTACGTAGGTTTCGTAGCCGAGCACATCGGTGGCGCGGGCCAGTTCGGCCTTCACCGCTGGCACCATCAGTTCGGCAGCGCCGGGGCCGAGGCCGATCACGGCGAGACGGCCGCGTGGCCGGCCAATGCTGGAAACATCCAACGGCTGTTCGGCGACCGCGATTGCCATGCCGTGGCTGACCACAACTTTAGCCTCAGGCACTGCGGCACGTGCCAGAGTTTCGATGTCGCTTTGCGCCGCAACGAAGCGCAGCGGCACACCCAGCTCAAGCGCCGCTTCACGCAAAAGTGGCGAAGCCATTTGCGTCTCGCTGGCCAACAGACAGGCCAGCGACTGCACGGCGATTTTCGCCTGCTGCAACGCGCGGCGAACGGCATTCGCCAGGTCAGCTGTTTCGGCACTCACCGCCACCGCGACGCTGCGTGGATAGATCAGCAACTCACTGGCACTCGCCTCACGCGCGGCACTGCCGACATGAATCGAGCGCTGCGCCTGCGGATCTTCCGGCAATTGCGCCTGATCCAGCCACGGCGCCGCGCCTTCGATGCGCACGCTGTGACCGGCCAACAGGTCGGAGACAAAACACTTGCCCAGTTCCAGATCGCCCAGGGCATAACCGCTCGGAGGGTTGAGCAGGCACGTGCCAAAACGCAACTCGCCACTGGTGGTGATCGCGGCTGCGACTTGCAGCCCGGCAGCGATGTCGCGCGCCATGACATTCACCCCGCCAAGGCCACCCAACAGCGGCACCACGGCGCTGCCGTCTTCGGCCACGGCGAGTACCGCAGGCTCGGCGCCCTTTTCCAGCAACAGCGGCGCCAGCGTACGGATAACGATGCCGGCCGCGCACAGGGCAATGATCGGCGTGTCCTGCTGATACAGCGCACGCAGGGTCGCGCCGAACTCCTGATAGGTGCAATCGGCGCCTTCGACGCGCCCGGCGAGGCCGTGGATCTGCGCCGCCGGATAGACCTGCTGAATGCGCCGTGCGGTGGCCAGGCTACCCTGGCCGAGAATGACGATGGCTGGCGTAGATTGAGTCATCAGCCTTGCCACCGTTCGCCCGGCACAATGATCAGCGAGAAGTACGGCGACGACATCGGCTCGACCTGATCCATCGGCACGATCTTCTGATTGGCCATGGTCGCACGCTCGACATACAGCGCGCGTTCGGCCAGACCCAGTTCTTCGAGGACCTGACGCACTTTGGGGAAATTGCGCCCCAGCTTCATGATCACCGCCGCGTCGGCATCGGCCAGACGCCGCTTCAACTCTTCATGGGGCAACACGCCCGAGAGCACCGACAGGCTCTGATTGCGATACACCAGCGGCGCGCCGAGCACCGAAGCGCCACCCAGCATCGAGCACACGCCCGGCACCACTTGGGCTTCGTAACGGCTGGCGAGGCGATCGTGCAGGTACATGTAGGAGCCGTAGAAGAACGGATCACCTTCACAAATCACCGCCACATCGCGACCGGCATCCAGGTGTGCGGCGAGCGTCTCGGCGGCTTCGTCGTAGAAATCGCTGATGACCTGCTCATAGGACAGCGGCGCCGGCAGCGCTTCTGTGGTCACCGGATAGACCAACGGCAACAGGTTCTGCGCCTGTTGCAGATGCGCTTCGATGATGCCGAACGCGTTGCCCTTTTTGCCCTTGGCGACGAAGTACGCCACCACCGGCGATTCGCGCAGCAGGCGCAGGGCTTTGACGGTAATCAGCTCCGGATCCCCCGGGCCGACGCCCAGGCCAAGCAAACGTCCTTTGGCCTGCATCATTCGATCTCCGTGGCGAGGGCGTTAACGGCGGCGGCGGCCATGGCGCTGCCACCGAGGCGGCCTTGCATGATCACGAACGGCACGCCACGGCTGTCGGCGGCCAGGGCGGCTTTCGACTCGGCGGCACCGACGAAGCCGACCGGGAAGCCGAGGATCAGCGCCGGTTTCGGTGCGCCGGCGTCAAGCATTTCCAGCAGATAAAACAGTGCGGTCGGCGCGTTGCCGATTACCACGACGCTGCCTTCCAGATGCGGACGCCACAGCTCCAGTGCGGCGGCGGAACGGGTGTTGCCCAGCTCGCGCGCCAGCTCCGGCACGCTCTCGTCACGCAAGGTGCAGATCACTTCGTTGTTGGCCGGCAGGCGCGCACGTGTCACACCTTCGGAGACCATCCGCGCATCGCAGAGGATCGGCGCACCGGCGGCGAGCGCATCGCGCCCGGCCTTGCCCGCACCTTCGGAGAACTGCAGACCGTCGATGGCCTCGACCATGCCGCAGGCGTGAATCACCCGCACCGCGAGTTTTTCCAGATCGGCCGGGATGCGCGCCAGATTGGCCTCGCGGCGAATGATCGCGAAGGAGTTGCGATAAATCTCCTGACCATCGCGGATGTAATCAAGCATCAAAGGGACTCCGAGAGCGGGCGGCGAGCAGGGTCGCGGCCGCTTCAATAGTAAGGTTGCGTGCGTGCAGCGCGCCGAAACCCGGCAGCGTCGCATCGCGAAAATAGAGGTCGTAATGACCGGCACTGACGGCCAGCAACGTCGCCGGGGCACAGTGGGCGGCAGCGCAAGAGCGCGTGCAGCCACTGAGGTGGACGTTGAGGGCCGAGGGCAGCAACGTCGCCAGATGGCGGGCGTCCTGCTTGGTGTCGGCCAGGCCTTTGCCGCAGCCACTGGCACCGGTGCAAGCGATCAGGCGTGAGAGGGGCTCGGTAGCGCGGGTCAACAGGTTCAGTTGCTCAAGACCTTCCAGCACCTGAGCCGCATCACTTGCTTTGACGCCCGGCACCAGCAGGCTTTGCCAAGGCGTAAAACGCAGGCTGCCATTGCCGAACTGGCGGGCCAGTTGCGCAGCCCCGCGCAGCATCGCCGGATCGAGACGGCCCAGCGCCGGCACCGCACCGATATACACCTGACCCGCAGTGTTTTGCGGATGAACTCCGATGTGCAGATTGTCCGCCACGGCGGTGCGCTGCCAATCGCTGATCGGCTTGATCGGCAAACGTGCGCTCAGTTGTTGCAGAAACGCCGGCATCGGCAATTCATCGAGCAAATGACGCATGCGCGTCTGCTCGGGACGTGCCAACGCCAGGAACAACTCCAGCACCGCCACCACCAACGCATGGCCGTGCTCCAGCGCCACCGCTCCGACCGCGCGATCCGTCGGGCACCCGGCCAGGCCGAACGCCAGCCAGGTTTTACCGTCACGCGCGAACGCCGACAACCACAGGTCGTGGGGATGTTCGAGCATCGCCAGCGCTTCACCGCCATCCAGTTGCACGGCGAATTTGGCGCTCAGCTCGTGGAACCGTGGATGGCTTTGCAAAGTATCGAGGATCTGCCCGGCGAGGCCGCGCGTGTCGATCTGCATCTGCCGATCAATGCCGGCAGCGGGGCTGAGCATCAGGTTGCGCACATCGTCACCGGCCGCCGTGCGCGGGCCGAGACCGGCGGCGAGCAAGCGTTCGATCAGTGCCGCAGATTGCTCACCGATCCCGCGAATCTGCAGATTGGCACGGTTGGTCGCCTCGATCGCCGCGCCGAACTGTTCGGCGGCATCGGCCACCGCGTCGGCCTGATCGACGCTGATCGAACCGCCATTGAGCTTGATCCGGCAGATGCCGCCGTCCAGTGCCTGGACGATACGCAGTAACCCCGGGCAGGCCGAGGGGCGTAAGGCGGTGGACATCGGGCGTTCGTTCAAGGGGCTGACCGGCTGCGTGGGAAAGGCGCTTCGCGGGCGAAGGCGCGGTATTATGCCTGCTTTGTCCGCTGGCATGAAAAGACTGCCCGTCGGAACGGCGTGTTTAGAGGAATATAGATGTCACCCTGGCTGACGGTAGTGGGAATCGGTGAAGACGGCTTCAAGGGCCTGGGCAAAAACGCCCGGCGTGCCCTGCTGGGCGCCTCGCGGATCGTCGGTGGCCAGCGTCAACTGGATTTGCTGCCGGTGTGTATTCGCGGCGAACGCCAGTTGTGGCCGAGCCCGTTCTCCCTCGCACCGGTGCTGGAACAGCGTGGCGAAGCAGTTTGCGTATTGGCCAGCGGTGACCCGATGTTCTACGGCGTCGGTGCCAGCCTCGCCCGCCAGGTGCCAAGCGAAGAGATGCTGATCCTGCCCGCCCCGTCGTCCTGCGCGCTGGCCGCCGCCCGTCTCGGCTGGCCATTGCAGGAGGTGGTGACGCTGTCGCTGGTGGCCCGACCGCTGGCGGCGCTCAATGCGCAATTGTTCAGCGGCGTGCGCCTGTTGTTGCTGAGCAACGATGGCCAGAGCCCGGCAGCGGTGGCGCAATTGCTCGGCGAGCGCGGCTTCGGTTCGAGTCGCATGAGCGTGCTTGAGCATCTTGGCGGTGACGCCGAACGGCGCATCGACAGCACCGCCAATGCTTGGAATGCCGCGTCCGTGGCCGACCTCAATGTCATCGCCATCGAATGTCTGGCCGACGCACAGGCCCCGCGCCTTTCGCGTCTCGCCGGACTGCCGGATTCGGCCTTCCAGCACGACGGCCAGTTGACCAAACGCGACGTGCGCGCCATCACCCTCGCCCGCCTCGCCCCGACCCCCGGCGAATTGCTTTGGGATGTCGGCGCCGGCAGCGGTTCGATCGGTATCGAGTGGATGCGTACGCATCCGAGCTGCCGCGCCTTGGCCATCGAAGCCGATGATGGTCGCCAGCAATTGATCGAGCACAACCGCGATGCACTGGGCGTGCCCGGTTTGCAACTGATTCGTGGCAAGGCACCGCAGGCACTCGCGGGACTGGAACGCCCGGACGCCATCTTCATCGGCGGCGGCGTCACCCGTGAGGGCGTATTCGAAACCTGCTGGGAACAGCTCAAACCCGGTGGCCGTCTGGTCGCCAACGCGGTGACGCTGCAAAGCGAAATGGCCCTGATGAACTGGCGCGAACGCTTCGGCGGCGAGCTGACGCGTATCCATGTCGCCCAGGCGCAGCCGCTCGGCGAGTTCGACACCTGGCGCCAGGCACTGCCGATCACCCTGCTCGATCTGGTCAAACCCCTCGATGCGTGACGAAACCGCGGAACAACCCGCGCCCCTGCGCAGCGGCCTGACCACCGGTAGCTGTGCCACCGCGACCAGCCTGGCCGCCGCGCGCCTGTTGCTCAGCGGACTGGCGGCCGATGCGGTGCAGATTGTTTTGCCCAAAGGCAAACAGGTGCAGATGCGTCTGGAGTTCTGCCGCTTGACCGATGATGGCGCCGAGGCCGGGACGATCAAGGATGCTGGCGACGACCCCGACGTGACTCACGGCGCGTTGCTCTATTCGCGTGTTCGGCTGCTGAGTGAACCGGGGATTCGTTTCAATGCCGGCGCCGGCGTGGGCACCGTAACGCGGCCGGGACTGGTGCTGGGTGTCGGCGAGCCGGCAATCAACCCGGTGCCACGCAAGATGATCAGTGATCACCTGACACTGCTTGCCACCGAAACCGGTTATGCCGGCGGCTTCGACGTCACGGTCAACGTCGAGGGCGGCGAAGCGCTGGCGCTGAAAACCATGAATCCACGGCTGGGCATTCTTGGCGGTTTGTCGATCCTCGGCACCAGCGGCATCGTCCGGCCATTTTCCTGCGCGGCTTACATCGCCTCGATCCACCAAGGCATCGATGTGGCGAAAACCAATGGTTATCTGCACATCGCCGCGTGCACCGGCAATGCCAGCGAAGACACCATGCGCCGGGTCTACAACCTGCCGGAAATCGCCCTGATCGAAATGGGTGACTTCGTCGGCGCGGTGCTCAAGCATCTGCGCAAAGTGCCTGTGGATAAACTCAGCCTGTGCGGCGGCTTCGGCAAGATCAGCAAACTGGCCGCCGGGCACATGGACCTGCACTCGCGGCATTCGAGCATCGACCTGCCGCAACTGGCTGACTGGGCCGCGGCGATTGGCGCCGACGAGGCATTGCAGCAAGGCATTCGTGAGGCCAATACCAGTCAGCAGGCGCTGACCATGGCCAGTGCGGCGGGGGTTGGCCTCGGTGATGAGGTCTGCCGCCATGCCTTGAATTTCGCTCGCAGCGTGGTGCCCGCGCAGGTGCAGGTCGAGGTGTTTGCAATTGATCGTCAGGGCGGGATTGTCGGGCATGCCGGAGGTTTTGCATGAAGCGGATTTTGCTGCTCGGCGGCGTCACTGAGGCACTGGCGATTGCCCGCACGCTTGGGCCAGAACATATCTACAGCCTCGCCGGTGTTGGTCGGGTGCCGACGGATCTGACCTGTCAGGTCCGCGTCGGTGGTTACGGTGGCGCTGAGGGTCTGGCGCAATTCATTCGTGACGCAGGCATCGAGCTGTTGCTCGACGCCACGCATCCCTATGCCGCACAGATCAGCCAGAACGCCGCGACCGCCGCGCGACTGACCGACATCCCCTGCTGGGCGCTGCGCCGTCCGGCCTGGCAGCCGCAGCCCGGTGATGACTGGCGCGAAGTCAGCGACTGGGCCGAGTTGATCACCGCCCTCAAACCGTTTCGCCGCCCGCTGTTCACCCTCGGCCGCGAACCGCTGCAGCACCTCAATGAAATCCCTCAGGACCAGTTCTGGACTCTGCGCGCCCTCGACGTCTACCCGGGCAATGAACGCTGCGAAGTGATCGGCGCGCGGGGGCCGTTTCTGCTGGAGGATGAGCGCGCACTGTTCGAACGGCGGCAGATCGATGTGTTGATCAGCAAGAACAGCGGCAGCACCGCCACCGAGCCGAAGCTGGAAGTGGCGCGCGAGCGTGGGCTGCCGGTGATTGTGTTGAAGCGACCGGGGTTGCCGGGGGTTGATCGGGAGTTTCGATCAGCATCTGAAGTCCTTGAAGCCCTGACGTCGTAAGACTTTTCATCATTTCGTATTTATCTGTGAATTTACCTGCAAATTTTGAGGACGCAGCCGACTGTTCTTCACTACACCCTCACTCCAATACTTCGGTTCCTTTAATCCCTACAAGCAGCCAGCCGAGAAAAGCGGCTTGCCAGCTTGTATCCCAAGGAATACGATCCCGACATGATCGCTTTTGAACGATCCCGCATATTTTCCGAATGGCTCGACTCCTTGAAAGACATCAAAGGGAAAGGCCGAATCATCTCCAGAATTAAAACAGCCGAAAATGGCAACTTCGGTGATTGCGGGTTCGTCGGTGACACTGTTTATGAAATGCGTGTTCATTACGGCCCTGGTTACAGGATGTACTTCACACGCAAAGGCGAAGTGATTTATCTGCTGCTGATCGGGGGCGACAAATCGACACAAAAAAGAGATATCAAACGCGCCGTGCAGATGGCTCATAACATCGGAAATGAGGAGTAAATCATGAGCGAAGAATTCGCCCGTTTTGACGCCGCCGAGTACCTCAAAACTCCCGAGGACATGGCGGCGTATCTGGATGCCTGTTTTGACGACGATGAAGGCGACGGCGTCCTTATCCGTGCAGCGCTCAATGACATCGCCCGGGCTCAAGGCATGACACAAGTGGCGCGGGATGCAGGTTTGGGCCGCGAAAGTCTTTATAAAGCGCTGAGTAGCACTGGCAATCCCGAATTCGCAACTATCATGAAAGTCATGAAGGCTCTGGGTTTGCGATTGCATGCCGTAACACTGTGAAAGCGCTGCGACACCAAACCGCACGACGCTTTTTTACTTATCGGCCCTGATCAGGCTAAATAGCCGCGCCTGATCGCCCACCCAATGGATCTGTCCCATGAACCGACACCGGCTAGCAATTGCCTGGATCGCCTGCTTTGCAGTGCTGTTCAACATGCTCGCCATGCCGATGACGGGAGCGATGGCGCAGGCGGCCAATTCACCGGCCGAACAGTTGCTCTGGAGCAGTTTCTGCACCGGCAGCGGGACCAAGATGGTGGCGATCAACATCGGCACCACCGATCAAAAGGCTCCGAGCAACGACAATCATTCGAACATGCAGCATTGCTGGTGTTGCTCAGGCTCGGCGCCACTGGTCGCGTTGCCGGGGCATTCGCCGCAGCTGTATTTCGCCCGCTACGAAAGCAACCGCAGCGTGGCGCCAGCCTCTCTGCAAACACCCACTCCGCGCCAGCAATGGCCGAGTCTCAATCCCCGCGCTTCCCCTCTAGTTTGATTTGTTCGCGCAATTGACCTGCGTTTCAAATCGTTCTGGAGAACTGCCATGTTGAACAAACTCATCATCGTCGCTGCGCTGCTGTTGCCGGCGTGCTTTGCCCATGCCCACGAATACAAGGCCGGCGAGCTGGAAATCGCTCATCCGTGGTCGCAGGAACTGCCGCCGAATGCACCGACCGTTGCTGCCTATTTCATCATTCACAACGCAGGCAAGACTGATGATCGCCTGCTCAGCGTGAAAACGCCGATTGCTGAGGAAGCGCAACTGCACGAGCACGTCATGCAGGGCGATCTGATGAAGATGCAGCAAGTGAAGAGCGTGGCCATTCCGGCCGGTGGCAACGTGACGTTTGCGCCGATGGCCTATCACGTGATGCTGCTTAACCCGACCGATCGCAGCCTGCTCAGCGACGGCAAGCGCTTCGCGCTGACACTGCATTTCGAGAAGGCTGGTGACGTCACCGTCGAAGTCTCGGTGCAGAAGAAGCCGCCGGAAACCACGCAGGCCCACGCGCACGCCCAGTAAGCCTTCCGGCAGACTCCGCCCATGCGCCCGCTGAGCGTCAGGCCGCCAATGCAACGCCGTCAGACTCAACACCTGACTCGCGGCAGCTGGATTGCCCTGTTCGCCATGTTGATGATCTTCATCGGCCCACTGATTTCTCAGTCGATGCCGATGGATCAACACGCCTCGACATCGATGCCGATGAGCATGGATATGTCGATGGACATGTCGATGGACATGCCGGGCATGGATCACGCGGGCCATGATGCAAAACCGAGCGCCGAACACTGCCCACCGCAATCCTCGCACCACGTGCTGTGGGAAAAATGTGGCTATTGCAGCCTGCTGTTCAACTGCCCGGCGCTGACTGGGGGCGGTGATTTCGTCGCCTTCAACATCGCGCCGCTGAACACCTTCACCCCGCCCTCCCCGCGCCTGGGCCACGCCCGGCAGACCTTCTTCCCCGGCGCCCGCAGTCGCGCCCCGCCCATCGCAGCGTAAACACGCACCTTTGATTGCACACGGTTGAGAAGACAGCCTCAGGCTGCCGGCCGTGTCGTTTACGACTGTTTGATGGAAATTGTCATGTCCAGGTTTTCTGCTGTTCCACGCTCGGGCGTTGCCCCGGCGTCCTTCGCTCTGAACGAATCGCGGGTTCGTTTCAGGCACGCTACCGCCGTCCTTTGCGGCGTCCTGCTGTCACCGCTGGTACTGGCCGATGATCACACCGGCCACCAGGAAGAACTGAGCCCGACGGTGATTACCGCGATCGCCCCGAGCTCACCGCTGACCATCGTCACCAACCCCAAAGACCCGCGCCAACCGGTGCCGGCCAGTGATGGCGGCGATTATCTGAAGACCATTCCGGGCTTTGCGCTGGTGCGCAATGGCGGCACCAACGGCGATCCGGTGCTGCGCGGCATGTTCGGTTCGCGCCTGAACATCCTCACCAACGGCAGCATGATGCTCGGCGCCTGCCCCGGCCGAATGGACGCGCCGACTTCGTATATCTCGCCGGAAACCTACGACAAACTCACCGTGATCAAAGGCCCGCAAACCGTGCTTTACGGCCCCGGCGCGTCGGCGGGTACGGTGCTGTTCGATCGTGAGCCAGAGAGCTTCGGCGAACTCGGCACCCGCGTGAACGCAAGCATTCTGGCCGGCTCCCACGGACGTTTTGACAAGGTTGTCGACGCCGCTGCCGGCGGCCCGTTGGGCTACGTGCGCGTGATCGGCAACACCGCGCATTCCGACGATTACCGCGATGGCAACAACGACATCGTCGCCTCACGCTACGACAAGTGGAACGGCGACATCGCAGTGGGCTGGACCCCGGACGCCGATACCCTGATCGAACTCACCGCCGGCAAGGGCGACGGCGAAGCGCGCTATGCCGGACGCGGCATGGACGGCTCGCAATTCCTGCGCGAAAGCCTCGGCCTGCGTTTCGAAAAATCCAACATCACTGACGTGCTGGAGAAACTCGAAGCGCAGGTCTACTACAACTACGCCGACCACGTGATGGACAACTACACCCTGCGCACGCCGTCCGGCACCGGAATGATGTCGGGGCCAATGGCGTCCAACGTCGACCGACGCACCCTCGGCGCACGGATCAAGGCCACCTGGCGCTGGGCTGACTTTCAGCTGATCACCGGCCTCGACGCGCAGACCAACGAACACCGCCAGCGCAGCGGCATGGGCATCGATACCTACAAGGATCAGCCCTACACCAAAGACGCCGATTTCCATAACTACGGCGTGTTCAGCGAAATGACCTGGTACGCCGCCGACCGTGATCGGCTGATCAGCGGCGCCCGCATCGACCGCGCCTCGGCCAAGGATTATCGACAGGCCACTGGCTCGGGAATGATGACTCGCCCCAACCCGACCGCCGACGATACCCGCGCCGACACCCTACCCAGCGGGTTCATCCGCTACGAGCATGACCTCGCCGACAGTCCGACCACGCTCTATGCGGGCCTCGGTCACGCGCAACGCTTCCCGGATTACTGGGAGCTGTTTTCGCCCAAATCCGGCCCGGCAGGATCGGTCAACGCGTTCGATTCGATCAAACCGGAAAAGACCACTCAGTTCGACTTTGGCGTGAACTACAAGAGCGCCGAACTTGAAGCCTGGGCTTCGGGTTATATCGGCGTGGTGCGCGATTACATCCTCTTTGATTACACCCCGGGAATGATGGGCATGAGCACCTCGCGCGCCGAGAACATTGACGCGCGAATCATGGGCGGTGAACTCGGTGCCGCGTACAGACTCACCGACCACTGGAAAGCCGATGCGACCCTGGCCTACGCCTGGGGCAAGAACAGCAGTGACGGCAAGGCTCTGCCGCAGATGCCGCCGCTGGATGCGCGTTTCGGCCTGACCTATACCGAAGACAACTGGAGCGCCGGTGCACTGTGGAGGGTGGTTGCCGCGCAAAATCGTATCGATCAGAACAAGGGCAACGTGGTCGGCAAGGATTACGACAAGAGTTCCGGCTTCGGCGTGTTCTCACTCAACGGTGCCTACCGGATCAACAAGAACTGGAAGGTCAGCAGCGGCGTCGACAACCTGTTCGGCAAGGCTTACGCCGAACACCTGAACCTGGCGGGCAACGCCGGATTCGGCTACCCGGCCAATGACCCGCAAGCGATCAATGAACCGGGGCGCACGCTCTGGACCAAGGTCGACATGAGTTTCTAACAAGAAAAGTCAAAAGATCGCAGGCTTCGCCAGCTCCTACATGGGAGCGCATACACCCTGTAGGAGCTGCCGAAGGCTGCGATCTCTTGATCTAAAAAATTCGCCAAGCGGAGCACACGTGATGAAACAGCCCAAACCGAATTTCTACAACCTGGCCTGGCGTTGGCATTTTTACGCCGGTCTCTTCGTCGCCCCGTTCATGGTGATGCTGGCCCTGACCGGCATCATTTATCTGTTCAAACCGCAGCTCGATTCGCTGATGTACAGCAGCTTGCTCAATGTCCCCGCCGGCCATCACACCGTCCCGGCCGAGGACTTGCTGCAACGGGTGAAAAGCGCTTATCCACAAGGCCAGATCACCCAGTATCTGCCGCCGGTGAACGCCGAGCGCAGCGCACAGTTTGTGGTGAAGAACGCCGGCCACGAACTCAACGTATTCGTCGATCCATACCACGGCGATATCCTCGGCGAACAGGATGCCAAACAGAACCTGCAAGCCATCGCCCGCGCCATCCACGGTGAATTGATGATTGGCACCGTCGGTGATCGGCTCATCGAAATGGCCGCCGGGTGGGGCGTGGTGCTGGTGGTGTCGGGACTTTTTCTGTGGTGGCCACGCGGTCAGGCCGCGGGGATTTTGTGGCCACGGCTGAACAGTCGCGGCCGCGTATTGTGGCGTGATCTGCACGCGGTCACCGGGTTCTGGGGTGCAACACTGTTGCTGGTGATGTTGCTCAGTGGCATGACCTGGACCGGTTTCTGGGGCAAGCAATACGCCCAGGTGTGGAACGTCTTTCCAGCGGCGATGTGGGACAACGTGCCGACCTCCGATGTCGAGGCGCGCAGCCTTAACAGCGCCACCCGCCAGACCGTGCCATGGGCGATGGAAAACACGCCGATGCCAATGTCCGGCGACCACGCCGAACACATGAACCACGGCGCCAGCAACGCCGGCCCCGCAGCACCCGCCATCCGCCTGCAAGACGTACAAAACATTGCTACCCAACGCAAGGTCGAGCCGGGCTACAGCATCACCCTGCCGACCACCGCCACCGGTGTGTTCACCATCGCTGTGTTCGCCGATGACCCGCGCAACGATGCGACCCTGCATGTCGATCAGTACACCGGCAAGGTCCTCGCCGATGTGCGTTTCGAACATTACGGCACTGTGGCGCGGGCCACGGAAATCGGCGTGATGCTCCACGAAGGCAAGATGTTCGGCACCTTCAACCAGATCGTCGTGCTGCTGATCTGCCTGATGATTCTGCTCAGTGCCGTCAGCGGGGTGGTGATCTGGTGGAAGCGCCGGCCACAGGGCAAATTCGGCGTACCGCCGCTGCGTCATGACTTGCCGAAATGGAAAACCGGCGTGGTAATCATGTTGGCGCTGGCAGTGGTGTTCCCGTTGGTGGGGGCTTCGCTGGTGGTCGTCTGGTTGCTGGATCGATTGCTGCTATCGCGCTTTGACCGGCAACCTGAGTCTGCCTCGACGTAAATCCGACTCAATGTGGAGTGGCCGCCGACGGCGGCACACTCCTGCCGTGTTGCCGCTGGTTCGAGCGTTACAACTCGTCCCTGACTCGCGCACCACCCTCCGTTACAGGCTGCTGGCGACGCACTCTCCAGCCGGCGCCCATTCGTCCGGTCTGACGCCAGTAATGCCCGGCGAGCAGCACCCTGAATTCACCCAGTTCCATGAGTTGTGAAACAAACTCGCCCGGACTCAGCCGGCTGACCCAGCGCCCCGCTTCGAAATCCACAGGCCGGGCCAGCAGCAAATCCCTCTCGGCCTGCGAGTAAACGGGTGTGTACTTGATCAACACGTGGTTCGGCGTTGAGTAGTAATAATCCTGAATGTCGAAACCCTGGTTCTTCAGTTCATGCGTGTGCGCATGCACCCGCGCAGGCGAAGCGAAATTTGCTCTGACATCATCAGTGTCCGGTGCGAGCGTGGTATTGCCCGACAGATGGAACTGGTGGCTGGCCACGAGTGTGTAGCCATTGGGGTAACGCGCCGCCGGATTGCGCCAACTGATCGTCGGATCACTCGACGAGCGAAATATCCGCAGGACAGGGTCCTCGGCATGGGCAGACCAGACTATTGGCTCGAGCGGGACAAATCGACTGCTGGTCGACCGCGCCAGGATCGCGCCTTCGTAGCCGGTTTCACTGTGACCGGAATCGTCCGTGCGTTGTTGCGCATAGCGGGCGGCATCGTCAGGGTGATGAAAAATCGGTCCCAGCGCCGGCACCGGGCTATCTCGCCATCGCTGCTCGTTGGAAGTATCGGCCATACGCGGTTGCCAATGCTCATCCACTTGACCCTGCCGCGACCAGTAATCGCTGGTTTCAATCACGTCGAGCCGGCCGGCCTTGGCCATCCGGTGCACGTAGTCTTTAAATCTGAATCGGCCACTGGCAATGTCACGTTCATCGATCGCTGCCTGTTCACGCGATACAAACGCATTGGGGCGCAACTCAACCTGCCCGAAAGCGTCGTAGAACACGCCGGGTTCAAACGCATGCAATTGCAGCTTCAACAATGCGTCATCGGCACAGGAGATATAGATCGGTCTGTACCCCCGCGGCGTACTGGCCTGTCGGCAGGCTTGCTGAACATCGTTGGGAAGTACAAAGACATTTCGCATATCGTCAGGCCGTGCGCCGAGCGGAGGCAGCGCTGCGCGCAGATAAATCGAATCCTGTTCAAACCCTGAAGGCAGTCTTGCCTGTTCGAATACTCGATCCACAGCCAGGCCAGAGCGTTGCACATCAACGGGCAGGCTGGCGAGGAACAAGCCATCCCGAGAGCGCAGTATGAATCCGAACGTCTGGGTGTCCCTGCTCACCGAGATTTCATGAACATACCGGGCAACAGCATCTGCTTGAACGAACACTGGGCTGCAAAGTGGTGCGCTCGCGGCTCTGGTGTAATCCATTAGAGGCTGCAGATCAGCAAAGAAAGGAACCCAGCGACTGATCTGGCGGGGCAAACCCCAGATTTCACTGCCGATGACAATTTGCAAGTAACCGGCCTTTGCCAAGGCGTCGACCCATTCACTCGGTTTCAGCTTGGCGCTACGTATGTTCTGTTTTATCGCATCGCCATCAAGGGACGCAGGAAGCGTTTTGTAATCCGTCAAAGCTGCCAAGAGATCTGCGCGCAGACGATCCCATATTCCTGGCTGATAGCGGATCAACGAACCGTCGGGTCCGAACAGGTATTCATCCCATGCCAGTCTTGGTAGCCGCTTGAAGGATGAGTACACGGTGTCGACAGACAGCATGTTCAGATAGATCTGCTTCTCAATACGAGAAAAAATGACCGACAGCTCCCTGGCCACTCTGGATCGATAACGCGCCGTGATACTGCAGCCAGCAGGAAATACCCCGGCGCCATTGCTTTCATCCGGAAAAATCTCGGTGATGTCGAAATCCTCCCGCGACACCTTGATGGGCGCAGAGGCTACGTAAAGGCCGTCGGGGCGTTTCAGAATGACGCCGCCAAAAGGTTTGTCCGTGACCAGCGGCAAGCTCGATCTGGCAAACGCTGCGGCATCGTCAGCACTCTGAAAAACCGGGCCGAGCCAGCGCCGCTGCAGATTCGCGTAGGGCTGCCACGTTGGCCTGACCATTCCTGACCGATCCCAGCACGCGCTTGTTCGCAACACCGAGAGTTCGCCGCTTTCAGCGACCGTATGGACGAAATCCGTCGGCAGCCACTCGCCGGACGCGAGCCCTCGCTTGATCGAGTCGAGTGTTGTCTGAGACGTGTCGTCATGGAACAACTTGCTTGCCTGACTCCTCGCATACTTGAGCAGAGCACCGTCCCGAGTGGCAAGATAAAACGCGGCGGGGCTTGAAGCGATTACAGGCCGACGGCGACCGTAGTACATGGCTGTTGTCAGGATGTCTGGCGAAACAAAATACTGCGCCAGCCAGTCTTCAGGGCTGCTCGAAGATGCTTCTACTTTCTGATGCGCATAAAAGCTCCCATACATGTCGAAGCCTTCCGGGTATTGATGCCACGGCGCCGACCGTCGAGAGGCGAACACCAACGCCTGCCGAAAAAGATTGCTGTCTTGACCGCTGACTGGAAACAGTTCCGTGCCGATGTATTCCTCTCGATCCTTGTGCTTGAGGATGAATCCGAACCAGCCACGGTTCTCATCGTGCAAACGCCTGTCGCCAGCAAACAGATACTGTGCCGCGTCGTCCGCCGAAGAACAGACAGGACCGTACATGACGAACTCCGGCCGCTTCCATGGCAAAGG
This sequence comes from Pseudomonas sp. B21-041, assembly GCF_024748675.1. Taxonomy (NCBI): domain Bacteria; kingdom Pseudomonadati; phylum Pseudomonadota; class Gammaproteobacteria; order Pseudomonadales; family Pseudomonadaceae; genus Pseudomonas; species Pseudomonas sp. B21-041. The sequence continues at coordinate 701,221 of NZ_CP087175.1, read as the reverse complement.
CCGAGGAGAAGATGGCCGGGGCGAAGACGACGAAGGATACGGGGGCAGCGACGGCTGAGGCAGGGACGGCGTAGGGAGTGCAGGTATGGGTGACGTCGGTTCTGCGGAGGTTGACCCGGCGGATTCTGACATGCTCCAGCCCGGTAATATTTGGCCGCGATGGCCCCACAACTCGTTGTCCGTCAGGTTGAACAGCCAGCCGGCGGCGGCCTGCTCCCTGATGAAGTCTTGCGGTCGCTTGCTGCCCTTGTCCAGACCTAGAGCCAATGGACCGGGATGCACGCGTGTTCCCAGGCGTCGCGCCAGATCCTTCGAAGCCGGGGTTGCGTAAGGTGCAAACCTGACCAGACTGTTCATGGCAGCAGAGCAATACAGAACGGTGTTATCGAGCAATACCTGCCGGACCTCTTCTACACTCAACATTTGCAGGCTTAGTAACGCCTCCTGGAGCGTCCACTGCCGGGAACTGATATTGACCGGCTCAAGCTGCGTGAGCGCGACGTGGGAGACATATCGGGCATGCACCACGTGGTCGTCAGGGAAAACCGGACGCCCTCGATTATCCCGAGGATAAAGTCGCCCCTGGTCCAGCACATCGATATCCCCTTCCAACGGCTCGGTGACCACAAAGCGTGTGTCGCTGCGCTGAAATACATAGCCTGCGTACTGGCGGTCACGGCGAATGCCGACTTGTTCGTGGGCATACCGAACGGCGTCATCGGCGGATAAAAACGCCTGACTCAAGGGCGGCCAAGGGAAGTTCGCGAAGGGTATCCATTCCAGGCCCACCCTCCCCAAACGTGCCCAGAGCGCGCTGCCCCGCAACACCTCAAGCCGGCCCGCCAGTATCAGCATCGAGACAAATTCCCGTGGCGACAATGCTCCAGTCAGCAACCTGGATTGCACCCCGGCGTCGGTGATCGACCCGTCGTAATGCTCGACGCTCAGTGCCGCTTCTATCTCGCTGCCGCTGAAGCTGTACTTCAACATGGACGCATCGCTGGCCTGCATGTACAGCGACAAAGGTCGACCGGCCACAGCCAATTGCTGACTCCTCTTGTGACACGAAATGGCCAGAGCAATGTCCTGTGGCGTGAAGAAATTCTCGTAGAGCCACGGCTGAGCAGGAGTGAGCCGCGAAGGGTCAGGACGGGAGGCGTAGTAAAAACCTTCCAGCCTATAGCCTTCAGGCAACCGTAATTGACCGTCATCACCCGCCGCAAAGTTCTTCGCTGGATCCCATGACGCGAGCCCGAACGGGCGTGCATGGGTCGCGACATACTCATTGCCAGCAGTCTTCTTCAGCAGTAACCCCGAGTCCTGTGCACCTCTTGATTTCAGTGCAGCGAGTACCGCCCGCTCGACAGTGGAGCAAATGCGGGTCATCAAAGGTAATTCGGTCACCCTGCCCGTTGAAAAACCCTGGCCTGGTTGCCAGTCCGGCGGTACGACACCCACCGAATGCCCCCAGTCTGCACTTGAAACGAGGACTTTCAGTTCACCGACAGATGCAAGCTTATTGATGATGCTCATCACGTCACGAGTCCACGGCTCACGCCCTGGTCGTGCACCTGCCTCGTGCCAACGGTAGTAATCGAGTTCCGCTTTCGAACCACTGGGCGAATACTTGAGCAATGTTCCATCGGGGCCGGAGAGGTATGAACTACGAAAATAGGCGCGCCCATCCACATCCCCCATGAAATCGCTACTGGAGAAGAAGTTGATGAAGAGTCGCAGGTTCATTTCATCCAGTTCTGGATAGGCCTCACCTACGACATCGTGAAGAGCGGCATGGCTGTGAATGTTTGCAGCAAACCGATACCCCTTGGGCGGCTCCAGCTCTCCCAGCGCATCAAAGTCGATGATGGTGCTCAAATCAAAGGTGGTGGCCTCTCCGGGTATCGGTGAAGTGGCCACGAATTTCCCATCCGGCCGCAGCAAAATCACGCTGCCATATTCCATTTCCGGCTTGGGCGGTATGCGCGTATGAACCCAATACGCAGCATCCTCCTCTGACAGAAACGGCGGACTCAGGGGAGGTAGCCTGGATTTTCGGGACTCGGTTGCGGCACGTCTGGATCGGACTGAACTATTACTCATGATAGAAACCTGCGAAGAACAATCGGGATAACGATCAAATGAGTGTGTTGCTGCACGCGCCGTGAGCCGAGGTACATGTTTATCGTTTATGTATCTTCATCTTCCCGCTCAGTAGTGCGCCCCAATCTGGCGCGCCCGGACGCACCAGCGCCCGTCAGATGTCCTCTACTGGTGCGCGCCCCCACCTTACAACCGCTCTAACACGACATTTTCCTGCCCGATCCCGACCGGGCACAGCCCTTGCAAAACACACCTTCAGTCGTCCGCATCTGCCAACCAGAAAAATTAAATGTTCATGGAGATCGCACAATGAAGCGTCGCAGTTTGATCAAGGCTTTCACACTCACGGCATCCATTGCCGCGATGGGCATGACCTGGACTGTCCAGGCTGCCGAGACCATCAAGGTCGGGATTCTGCATTCGTTGTCCGGCACCATGGCGATCTCCGAAACGTCGCTCAAAGACATGGCGCTGATGACCATCGACGAAATCAACGCCAAGGGCGGTGTGAACGGCAAGATGCTTGAGCCAGTGGTGGTTGACCCTGCATCCAACTGGCCGCTGTTCGCCGAAAAGGGCCGACAGTTGCTGACCCAGGACAAGGTCGCCGTGGTGTTCGGCTGCTGGACTTCGGTGTCGCGTAAATCGGTGTTGCCGGTGTTCGAAGAGCTCAACGGTCTGCTGTTCTACCCGGTGCAATACGAAGGCGAAGAAATGTCACCGAACGTCTTCTACACCGGCGCTGCGCCGAACCAGCAAGCGATCCCGGCGGTTGAATATCTGATGAGTGAAGAAGGCGGCAGCGCCAAGCGCTACTTCCTGCTCGGCACCGACTATGTCTACCCGCGCACCACCAACAAGATCCTGCGTTCGTTCCTGCACTCCAAAGGCGTGGCCGACAAGGACATCGAAGAGGTCTACACGCCGTTCGGTCACAGCGACTATCAAACCATCGTCGCCAACATCAAAAAATTCTCCGCCGGTGGCAAGACTGCGGTCATCTCGACGGTCAACGGCGACTCCAACGTGCCGTTCTATAAAGAGCTGGCCAACCAGGGTCTGAAAGCCACCGACGTGCCGGTGGTAGCGTTCTCGGTCGGTGAAGAAGAACTGCGCGGCATCGATACCAAACCACTGGTGGGCAACCTCGCGGCCTGGAACTACTTCGAGTCCGTGGAGAATCCGGTGAACAAGAAGTTCGTCGATGACTGGAAGGCTTACGCGAAGAAACACAACTTGCCGGGTGCCGACAAAGCCGTGACCAACGACCCGATGGAAGCCACTTACGTCGGTATCCACATGTGGGCGCAGGCGGTCGAGAAAGCCAAATCCACTGACGTCGACAAAGTCCGCGAAGCCCTCGCCGGCCAGACCTTTGCCGCGCCGTCGGGTTACACGCTGACCATGGACAAGACCAACCACCACCTGCACAAGCCGGTGATGATCGGCGAGATCCAGAGCGACGGTCAGTTCAACGTCGTGTGGCAGACCGAAGGGCCGATTCGCGCACAACCGTGGAGCCCGTTCATTCAGGGCAACGACAAGAAGCCGGATTATGCGGTGAAGAGCAACTGAGTTATCCCGCTCAACCTGATCGTTCCCACGCTCTGCGTGGGAATGCCTCAACGGACGCTCTGCGTCCGCTTTGGGGACGCGGAGCGTCCCGGGCTGCATTCCCACGCGGAGCGTGGGAACGATCACTACGCAAGGCCACGCATATGCGCACTGCCCTCTACCGCTTGCTTCTAGCCATCGCACTATTGCTGCCGATGGTGGCCCATGCCGGCGATGCCGAAGACTTCGTCGCGGCCAATCCCGTGCAACAAGCCAAACTGCTGGAAACCTGGGCCGCGCAGCCCGATCCGGCGCGTATCGAACTGATCAACGCCCTGCAACAAGGCGAGTTGACCATCGACGGCCAACCCAAAACTCTGCGCCTGAACAATCGCCTGCGGGGTCTGATCGATACCGCCATGGCCAGCCACCAATTGCTCGCCGCCGACGCCAAAATCCGTCTGACTGCCGCGCAGCAATTGCAGAAAAGCGCGAAACCCGCGCAGCTGAAATTCCTCGACCAGCAACTCGCTGGCGAAAAAGACGAAAGCGTCCATGCCGCTCTGAGCCTGGCGCTGGCCAATCTGCAACTGGTCGATAGCGACCCGGCGGTGCGCCTCGCCGCCGTACGCCTGCTCGGCGAAACCGGCGACCCACTGGCGCGTACGCGTCTTGAAGGCTTGCTTGAACCCGGCGTCGAGAGCGATGCCGGCGTACGCACCGCCGCCGAAACCAGCCTCGCGCAAGTCAAACGCAAACTGCTGATCGGCGAGATCCTCGGCCAGGCGTTCAGCGGCATGTCGCTCGGCTCGATCCTGCTGTTGGCCGCGCTCGGTCTGGCGATCACGTTCGGCCTGCTCGGCGTGATCAACATGGCCCACGGCGAAATGCTGATGCTCGGCGCCTACTCGACGTACGTAGTGCAGTTGATGTTCCAGCGCTACGCACCGCAAGCCATCGAGTTCTACCCGCTGATCGCCCTGCCGGTGGCGTTTTTTGTCACGGCGGCAATCGGCATGGCCCTGGAGCGCACGGTAATTCGCCACCTCTACGGCCGGCCACTGGAAACCCTGCTCGCCACCTGGGGCATCAGCCTGATGCTGATTCAGCTTGTGCGTTTGTTGTTCGGCGCGCAGAACGTTGAAGTCGCCAACCCGGCATGGCTGTCGGGCGGGATTCAGGTTTTGCCGAATCTGGTTCTGCCATACAACCGCATCGTCATCATCGCCTTCGCCTTGTTCGTCGTCGTGCTGACTTGGCTGCTGCTGAACAAGACCCGCCTCGGCCTCAACGTTCGCGCCGTCACTCAGAACCGCAACATGGCCGCCTGCTGCGGCGTGCCGACCGGGCGCGTCGATATGCTCGCCTTCGGCCTCGGCTCGGGCATCGCCGGCCTCGGCGGCGTGGCGCTGAGCCAGATCGGCAACGTCGGCCCGGACCTCGGCCAGAGCTACATCATCGACTCGTTCCTGGTGGTGGTGCTCGGCGGCGTCGGCCAGTTGGCCGGTAGCGTGTTCGCGGCGTTCGGCCTGGGCATCGCCAACAAGATTCTTGAACCGCAGATCGGTGCGGTGCTTGGCAAGATCCTGATCCTCGCGCTGATCATTCTGTTTATCCAGAAACGTCCGCAAGGCCTCTTCGCACTGAAAGGACGGGTGATCGACTGATGAACCAGCCTCTGTTAGTCACGGCCACACAAAAGGCCGGACCGAAAATCACGATCGCGGTCGGCGCGGTGATCCTCGCGCTGCTGATTGCCTTGCCGCTGCTGTCGTTGTTGCCGGCGGAAAATGCCCTGTCGGTCTCGGCATACACGCTGACGCTGGTCGGCAAAATTCTCTGCTACGCCATCGTCGCGTTAGCGCTGGATCTGGTCTGGGGCTATGCCGGATTGCTGTCACTGGGCCACGGTCTGTTCTTCGCCCTCGGCGGTTATGCGATGGGCATGTACCTGATGCGTCAGGCCGCCGGTGATGGCTTGCCGGCGTTCATGACCTTCCTGTCGTGGAGCGAATTACCGTGGTACTGGACCGGAACCAGCAGTTTCCTCTGGGCGATGTGTCTGGTGGTGCTGGCGCCGGGATTGCTGGCGCTGGTGTTCGGTTTCTTCGCCTTCCGTTCGCGAATCAAAGGTGTGTATTTCTCGATCATGACCCAGGCCCTGACGTTCGCCGGCATGCTCCTGTTTTTCCGCAACGAGACCGGGTTTGGCGGCAACAACGGCTTCACCAATTTCCGCACGATTCTCGGTTTCGGCATCACCGAACCGGGCACCCGCGCGGTGCTGTTTCTGGCCACGGTGTTGCTGCTGGTGGCAAGTCTGTTCATCGGCTGGCGCCTGGCGCAGAGCAAGTTCGGCCGGGTGTTGACAGCGTTGCGCGATGCAGAAAACCGCTTGATGTTCTGCGGCTACGACCCACGCGGTTTCAAGTTGTTCGTGTGGGTGTTGAGTGCGGTGTTGTGTGGCCTGGCCGGGGCGTTATATGTGCCGCAAGTCGGGATCATCAATCCGAGCGAAATGTCGCCGACCAACTCCATTGAGGCGGCGGTATGGGTCGCCCTTGGTGGTCGCGGCACGCTGATCGGGCCGCTGCTCGGCGCCGGTGTGGTCAATGGCATGAAGAGTTGGTTCACCGTGGCGTTCCCGGAATACTGGCTGTTCTTCCTCGGCGCGCTGTTCATCGTCGTGACGCTGTACTTGCCCAAAGGCGTGATCGGTCTGCTGAAGAAACGAGGTGAACAATGAGAGTCACGGCGAGCGCTGAATTCATGTTGGAACCGGCCTTTTTCCCCGTCGAACCGAACAAGGACGAGGGCACCAGTCGCGACTCGATCGGCCTCGGCCAGCGCGTCGGCCCGGGTCTGGATACCCGCCACGGCACGATCCTCACTCTGGAAGACATCAGCGTCAGCTTCGATGGCTTTCGCGCACTGAACAATCTCAACTTGTACATCGGCGTCGGTGAGTTGCGCTGCATCATCGGCCCCAACGGCGCGGGCAAGACCACGCTGATGGACGTGATCACCGGCAAGACTCGCCCCAGTCACGGCAAGGCCTGGTTCGGTGAAACCCTCGACCTGACGCAGATGAGCGAAGTGCAAATCGCTCAGGCCGGCATCGGTCGCAAGTTTCAGAAGCCGACCGTTTTCGAAGCGCTGAGCGTGTTTGAAAACATGGAACTGGCGCAGAAAACCGACAAGTCGGTGTGGGCCAGTCTGCGTGCGCGCCTCAGTGGCGAGCAGAAGGACCGGATCAGCGAAGTGCTGGAGACGATTCGCCTGACCACCTCGGTCAATCGTCAGGCCGGGTTGCTCTCTCATGGTCAGAAGCAGTTTCTCGAGATCGGCATGTTGCTGATGCAGGACCCGCAATTGCTCCTGCTCGATGAGCCGGTGGCGGGCATGACCGATGCAGAAACCGAGTTCACCGCTGAACTGTTCAAGTCGCTGGCGGGAAAGCATTCGCTGATGGTGGTGGAGCATGACATGGGCTTTGTCGGCTCGATTGCCGACCACGTCACCGTGTTGCATCAGGGCAGCGTGCTGGCCGAAGGGTCACTGGAGCAGGTGCAGGAAAACGAGCGCGTCATCGAGGTCTACCTCGGCCGCTGAACATTGCGAATACAAAACCTGTGGGAGCGAGCCTGCTCGCGAAAGCGGCGCATCAGGCGATGAACATGCTGAATGTCACAACGCATTCGCGAGCAGGCTCGCTCCCACAGGGTTCTGTGTGCAACAGGGAGATTTTGAACATGCTGCAAGTCGACAAGCTGCACCAGTACTACGGCGGTAGCCACATCCTCCGGGGCCTGTCTTTCGACGTGAAGGTCGGCGAAGTCACCTGCCTGCTTGGCCGTAACGGCGTGGGCAAGACCACCCTGCTCAAATGCCTGATGGGCTTGCTGCCGGCCAAGGAAGGTGCGGTGAACTGGGAAGGCAAACCGATCACCGCGTTCAAGCCGCACCAGCGTGTCCACGCCGGCATCGCCTACGTACCACAGGGCCGCGAGATCTTCGGACGCCTGACCGTGGAAGAGAATCTGTTGATGGGCCTGTCGCGGTTTCCCGGCAGTGAAGCCAAAGAAGTCCCAGGTTTCATCTACGAACTGTTCCCGGTGCTGCTACAAATGAAGCAGCGTCGCGGCGGTGACCTCTCTGGCGGTCAGCAACAGCAGTTAGCGATCGGGCGAGCATTGGCCAGCCGCCCACGTTTACTGATCCTCGACGAACCCACCGAAGGCATTCAACCCTCGGTGATCAAAGAGATCGGCGCGGTCATCAAGAAACTTGCGGCGCGCGGTGACATGGCGATTTTGCTGGTGGAGCAGTTCTACGATTTCGCCGCAGAACTGGCCGATCAGTACCTGGTGATGTCCCGGGGCGAGATCGTCCAGCAAGGTCGCGGCGAAAATATGGAGGCCGAAGGTGTACGCGGGCTGGTAACGATCTAGTACAACGAACTAATCTGTAGCTTCCTAACGATAATTACAAACCATGAATTCGACTGTTTCACCTGCCCTGTTTACCCCGAGCTGGCACGCCGAGCTGGAACTCGCTTACGCCCGTTTCGGTGACTGCACGCGTCCGGTCATGCGCCGGCACCTCGGCCCGCTGCGTGTGCAAAAGCACCTTTACGCAGAAGGCCCCGAGGTCTGCCAGCACATCATCGTCCATCCTCCGGGCGGGATTGCCGGCGGCGACCGACTGGACATCAGCGCGCGCGTCGAACAACACGCCTGGGCGCAGATCACCAGCCCCGGCGCGGCGAAGTGGTATCGCGCGGGTGGGCCGGCGTATCAAAAACTGGATTTGAAAGTGGCAGCCGGCGGGACGCTGGAATGGCTGCAGCAGGAAACCATCGTCTACAGCGCCGCGCAGGCTGAGCTGAGCACTTCGATTGATCTTGAAGGCGATGCGCGGCTGTTCTACTGGGACGTGGTCGCACTGGGTCGCCCCGCCAGTGGCGAGCGTTTTGACCGTGGGCATTTTCAGGCGCATCTGGATATTCGCCGTGATGGTCGATTGCTCTGGCACGAGCGCCAGCGCGTTGTCGGCGGTGATGGTTTGCTTGATTCGCCGATCGGGCTGGATGGCAATCCGGTGTTTGCGACGTTGTTGGTCACTGGCGAGATTGAGGCTGAATTGCTTGAGCGCTGCCGCTCGCTGGGCCACGAAGTGCGTGGGGATTTGACGCAGTTGCCGGGGCTTTTGGTGGCTCGTTGTCTGGCCAGTGAAGCGTTGCTCGCCCGCGCCTGGCTCATCGATTTATGGCGTTTGCTCAGACCCGCCCTGCTGGGTCGCGACGCGGTATCCCCCAGAATATGGAGCACCTGAAAAGCGACCCTCACCCCCCGCCCTCTCCCGGAGGGAGAGGGAGCCTGACCGGGTCGTTTGAAATGAATTTACTGCCTGAACGAATACTGCTGACTGAACCGGCCATTGAAAACAACCGAGATCAGTCCCCTCTCCCTTGGGAGAGGGCTAGGGTGAGGGGTTGCTCCAACGGGCACCCCGCGCCCGCAAGAACCTCACAAATCTGCCCTGATGGAACCCCACAATGGACCTGACCCCACGCGAAAAAGACAAGCTGCTGATCTTCACCGCCGGCCTCGTCGCCGAGCGGCGTCTGGCCCGCGGCGTGAAACTCAATTACCCGGAAGCCATGGCCTACATCTCCGCCGCGCTGCTCGAAGGCGCGCGTGACGGCCAGACCGTGGCCGAGCTGATGCACTTCGGCACCACCCTGCTCAGCCGCGAACAAGTGATGGAAGGCATCCCGGAAATGATCCCGGAGATCCAGGTTGAAGCGACGTTTCCCGACGGCACCAAACTGGTCACCGTCCACCAGCCGATCGTCTGAGGCCGCGCCATGACTTACACCATTCGCGATGCGCTGCACGCCGACCTGCCGGCGATCCGTGACATCTACAACGACGCCGTGCTCAACACCACGGCGATCTGGAATGAACAAGCCGTCGATCTCGGCAACCGCCAGGCATGGTTCAGCGCGCGCCAGGCCCAGGCTTATCCGATTCTGCTGATCGTCGACGCCGACAACAGCGTGCTCGGCTACGCTTCCTTCGGTGACTGGCGACCGTTCGACGGCTTTCGCCACACCGTCGAGCACTCGGTTTATGTGCGCAGCGACCAGCGCGGCAATGGCCTCGGCCCACAATTGATGGCAGCGCTGATCGAGCGCGCCAGAACCTGCGGCAAACACGTCATGGTCGCCGCCATAGAAAGCGGCAACGCTGCCTCGATTCGTTTGCATGAGCGCGCCGGTTTCAAAATTACCGGGCAGATGCCGCAAGTCGGCACCAAATTCGGCCGCTGGCTCGACCTGACCTTCATGCAACTGACCCTCAACCCTGGCGCGGAGCCGCCTGACGCCAACAAGGAGTGACACCGATGAACGCCGCCCAACTGCGCCGCGTCAATGCTGAAAGTTTTGCGCATTACCGTCAGGGTCTGATTGATCTGCTGCTCGATGCCGTGGGTTACGGCGCCAGCGTCGGTTTCATGGCCGACCTCGATGCGGCTCAGGCGCGCGCGTATTTCGATGAGGTGCAGGACAACGTCAACAAGGGCAGCGTGCTGCTCTGGGTGGTGGTCAAGGACGAGCAGGTACTGGCCAGTGTGCAACTGGGCCTGTGCCAGAAGGCCAACGGCCTCAATCGTGCCGAGGTGCAGAAACTGCTGGTGCGCGAACACGCACGACGTCGCGGCCTCGGCCAGCAACTGATGAGTGCGCTGGAACTCGAAGCGCCCAAGCACAAGCGCGGCATGCTTTACCTCGACACCGAGGCCGGCTCGCCCGCCGAAGATTTCTACAAGGCGTTAGGCTACAGCCGCGCAGGCGAAATCCCTGATTACGCTTGCGATCCGAACGGCACCTATCGGCCGACCGCCCTCTATTACAAGATTCTGCAAGGAGCCCAGTGATGATTCCTGGCGAGTACCAGATCCAGCCCGGCGACATCGAACTCAACGTCGGCCGCCGCACTATCAGCCTGAAAGTCGCCAACAGCGGCGACCGGCCAATTCAGGTCGGTTCGCACTATCACTTTTTTGAAACCAACGACGCGCTGACCTTCGATCGCGCCGCCAGCCGTGGCATGCGCCTGAATATTCCGGCGGGCACGGCGGTGCGCTTTGAGCCGGGGCAGAGCCGTGAGGTTGAGCTGGTCGATTACGCCGGGCATCGGCGGGTGTTCGGATTTGCCGGACGGATCATGGGCAACCTCGACTGACTGATCGTTCCCACGCTCTGCGTGGGAATGCATCCCGTGACGCTCCGCGTCACATAACGGCGGACGCAGAGCGTCCATGGCGGCATTCCCACGCAGAGCGTGGGAACGATCAACTAAGGCAGACACATGAAAATCTCCAGACAAGCCTACGCCGACATGTTCGGCCCCACCATCGGCGACAAGGTGCGCCTGGCCGACACCGAGCTGTGGATCGAAGTCGAACACGACTTCACCACCTACGGCGAAGAAGTGAAATTCGGTGGCGGCAAAGTCATCCGCGACGGCCAGGGCCAAAGCCAGTTGCTGGCTGCCGAAGTGGTCGACACGCTGATCACCAACGCGCTGATCATCGACCACTGGGGCATCGTCAAAGCCGACGTCGGCCTCAAGGACGGGCGCATCGCCGCAATCGGCAAGGCCGGCAACCCCGACGTGCAGCCCAACGTGACCATCGCCATTGGCGCAGGCACCGAAGTAATCGCCGGCGAAGGCATGATCCTCACCGCTGGTGGCATCGACACACACATCCATTTCATCTGCCCGCAGCAGATCGAAGAAGCGCTGATGAGCGGCGTCACCACCATGATCGGCGGCGGCACCGGCCCAGCCACTGGCACCAACGCCACCACTTGCACCTCCGGCCCGTGGCACTTGGCGCGCATGCTTCAGGCCGCTGACGCGTTCCCGATGAACATCGGCCTCACCGGCAAAGGCAACGCCAGCCTGCCGGAGCCGCTGATCGAGCAGGTCAAGGCCGGCGCCATCGGGCTCAAGCTGCACGAAGACTGGGGCACCACGCCGGCGAGCATCGACAACTGCCTGAGCGTCGCCGATCAATTCGACGTGCAGGTGGCGATCCACACCGACACCCTCAACGAGTCCGGTTTCGTCGAAACCACCCTCGGCGCGTTCAAGGGCCGCACCATTCACACCTATCACACCGAAGGTGCCGGTGGCGGTCACGCACCGGACATCATCAAAGCTTGCGGCTTCCCTAACGTGCTGCCGAGCTCGACCAACCCGACCCGGCCGTTCACCCGCAACACCATCGATGAACATCTCGACATGCTGATGGTCTGCCACCACCTCGACCCGAGCATTGCCGAAGACGTTGCCTTCGCCGAAAGCCGGATCCGCCGCGAAACGATTGCCGCCGAAGACATCCTTCACGATCTCGGCGCGTTCTCGATGATCAGCTCCGACAGCCAGGCCATGGGCCGTGTCGGCGAAGTCATCACGCGCACCTGGCAGACCGCCGACAAGATGAAAAAGCAGCGCGGCCCGCTGCCGCAGGATGGCGCAGGCAACGACAACTTCCGCGCCAAACGCTACATCGCCAAGTACACGATCAACCCGGCGATCACTCATGGCATCAGCCATGAAGTCGGCTCGATCGAAGTCGGCAAGTGGGCGGATCTGGTGCTGTGGCGTCCTGCATTCTTCGGCGTAAAACCGACGTTGATCCTCAAGGGCGGCGCGATTGCCGCGAGCCTGATGGGCGATGCCAACGCCTCGATCCCGACGCCGCAACCGGTGCACTACCGCCCGATGTTCGCCAGCTATGGCGGCTCGCTGCATGCCACCAGCCTGACCTTTATCAGTCAGGCGGCGCAGGAAGCCGGGCTGCCTGAAGCACTGGGTTTGAAGAAGAAAATCGGCGTAGTCAAAGGCTGCCGTGATGTGCAGAAAACCGACCTGATCCACAACGACTATCTGCCGAATATCGATGTCGATCCGCAGACCTATCAGGTCAAGGCGGATGGCGTTCTGCTGTGGTGTGAACCGGCAGAAACCCTGCCAATGGCCCAGCGGTATTTCCTGTTCTGACGCAGCCGCCACGCTGTAGAAAGGCCTCGGGACCGCGCCTTGCGCACAGTCTCGGGGCCTTTTTCGTGCTGGTATGAAACCACCACGCAAACAGTCGTGTAATTCTCGCCAAAGGAACTACTATTCGATTCGCTCCACCTCTTTTCAGGAACTGCCCATGCGTCTATCCGAGTTCATCCAGGCGAATATCGAGCCTATCGTCGATGAGTGGGAACAGTTCGCCGCAACTATCACGCCGGCCGCCGACTACCTTGATTCCACGGCTCTGCGCGATCACGCCAGCGCCATTCTGCGGGCCGCGGCCCGCGACATGAGCAAGCCGCAGAGCCCTGCCGAACAGGCCGCCAAAGCCAAGGGCGAAGGCCCGGAAAAGACCCCGAGTCTGGACGAGGCCGGCGCCAGTCATGGCGAGTTGCGCCACACCGTGGGTTTTGATCTGGTGCAGATGACCAGTGAATTCCGCCATCTGCGAGCCTGCGTGATTCGCCTGTGGGTCAACAGCCTGCAATCCCCTGACGTCGCCTATTTCCAGGACATGATCCGCTTCAACGAAGCCATCGACGAAGCCCTGGCCGAATCGACCGCCGCCTATGCCGAACAGGTCAACCGTTCGCGCGATATTTTCCTCGCCATTCTTGGCCATGACCTTCGCGCGCCGCTGCAAGCGGTGAGCATGTCCACCGAACTGCTGCTGCGCAAAACCCGTCTGGAAGGCGATGCTCTGACGTGCGCCCTGAATATCAAACGTGGAGCGCGACACATGGCGGCCATGGTCAGCGATTTGCTGGAACTGGTTCGCAGTCGTCTGGGCAGAAGCCTGCCGATCGAGCCGGCATCGATGGACATGGCCGATGCGGCGCGGGCAGCGATTGCCGAGGCTTGCGCGGGCAATCCGGAATGCGATCCGTCGCTGACGGTAGAAGGCGATACCAAGGGCACGTGGGATGCCGGGCGCATCGATCAACTGCTGCAAAACCTGATCGGCAATGCCTTGCAGCATGGTTCGAACCAGCACGACGTGACCGTCATCCTCAGCGGCGAGGTCGATAGCGTATGCATCGCGGTGCATAACTACGGCACACCGATTCCCGAAGAGGCGATTGGCACGATCTTCGACCCATTGGTACGCAGCGCCGACGAAGAACTCGGGCAGCCCTCCACCAGCCTTGGGTTGGGGTTGTTTATCGTCAAGGAGGTGGTCACCGCCCATGGCGGGACGATCGAAGTCAGCTCGAGCAAGGCTGACGGGACACTGTTCAGCGTGGTCCTGCCCAGAAAGGTTTAAGCAGATGAACCGAGGGGAATTCATCGCTGGCAAGCCAGCTCCCACAGGGTTGTGCGTCGTTCGCAAAATATGCATTCGACGCGCTACTTGTGGGAGCTGGCTTGCCAGCGAAGAGGCCCTTCAGTGCGACCTGTAAACAACGGTAAAACTATTCGACCACCAGTCGACCCAATCGCTGGCGCAGCATCCGGTTCTCCGCCCGCAGTTCCTGCACTTCTTCGAGCAGATTCAACGCCAGGGCGACGCCTTCCCACTCCAGCTCAAGATCACGCCGCAGCTTGGCGGCGCGCTTGGCCAGGGCCAGCTCGTAATCGGTGAAACGCCATTCCCGGGGCTGCGCGCCCTGAGGTTCGAGGATGCCGTGTTCGACGATTTCGAACACGTAGACGTCCGACAGATCGGCCGCCTCACAGAATTCTGCCAGGTCCAGTTGAACGATCAGGGGGCTGCTCATGATGGGCTACTCCGTCGTCGGGTTCAGAAGTTCTCTCGCGGATTGAAGGCGGCTTTCTTCGCCAGTTCCTGCCACAGCGCCTTGACCTCGTCGTCAGCAGCTTTCGGCATCACGGCCTTGAGCTGGACGAACAGGTAACCACGTTCGCCTGCCTTGTTTTTCAGGCCATGACCTTTGGCGCGCATGCGTTGGCCGTTCTGGCTGCCGGCCGGCACCTTCAAGTTGATCTTGCCGGTCAGCGTCGGCACCGCCACTTCGGCACCCAGCGCCAATTCCCACGGTGCCAGCGGCAAGGTGATGATGAGGTTTTCGCCTTCAACATCGAATTTCGGGTGCGGCGCAAAACGAATGGTCAGGTACAGGTCGCCATTCGCCCCGCCACCGACGCCCGGTGCGCCCTGCCCCTTGAGGCGGATGCGCTCGCCGTCGGTCACGCCTGCCGGGATCTTCACGTTCAGGCTCTTGCTGGTGTTGCTGACGTGCTGGCCGTTGGCGTTGTATTGCGGCACCTGGAAGGTGACCTTCTTCGATTCGTTCGAAAGCGTTTCTTCGAGGAAGATTGGCAGTTCCATTTCCACGTCTTGTCCCCGGCGTCCTGCACTGCGTTGTTGCCGACCTTCGCCGCCACCGAAACCGGGGCCGCGATTGCCGAAAATCGAACTGAAGAAGTCCGAGAAGTCACCGGTGTCACCACCGCCACCGCCAAAGCCGCCGCGGCTCTGCCAGCCCGGTGGGCCCTGGAACGGTTGACCGTGCTGACCATAACGGCGCAGCTCGTCGTATTCAGCGCGTTTGTCGGCGCTTTTCAGCGCTTCATAGGCTTCCGAGGCGTCTTTGAATTTGGCCTCGGCGTCTTTTTCCTTGCTGACATCGGGGTGGTATTTGCGCGCCAGCTTGCGATAGGCAGCCTTGATTGCCTTGTCGTCTGCTGTCGGCTCCACGCCGAGTATCTTGTAATAGTCTTTGAAGTCCATCGAAGGAGTCACCGTCCGTTATCGATTTCGCGCCGATGCCAGCATGCGCCGATTCGCGCGTGCCGGGTTGACCGATCTCAAGGTTGTGACCGGGTGGCGCAGCAGAAGTTTATCGGCAGTGGACGGCGGTTCTTGCGACCGCCGGTGGTTCTGCCGGCCCATGCCAGCAAGTTTGGGGCAAAGCTTGAGGTTTCAAGGCAGTTTAGTCGTGAAATAGCAGATGACCGGCCTTCGAATCTGGCGCGCACTGACATACACTGCGCGGCCGTTTTTTGACCGGAACCGAAAGACATGAAAGACGCCTCTCCAGCCCGTGCCTGCGGCATCGACTTCGGCACGTCCAACTCCACCGTCGGCTGGCTGCGCCCCGGCATGGAAACGATGATCGCGCTGGAAGACGACAAGATCACCCTGCCGTCGGTGGTCTTCTTCAACATCGAGGAACGCCGCCCGGTTTACGGTCGTCTGGCCCTGCACGAGTACCTGGAAGGCTACGAAGGCCGCCTGATGCGCTCGCTGAAAAGCCTGCTCGGTTCCAAGCTGATCAAGCACGACACCAGCGTGCTCGGCACGGCGATGCCGTTCAAGGACTTGCTCGGCCTGTTCATCGGCCAGTTGAAGAGCCGTGCGGAAACCGCCGCTGGTCGGGAATTCGAGCAAGTGGTACTTGGCCGTCCGGTGTTCTTCGTCGATGACGATCCGCTGGCTGACCAGGAAGCCGAAGACACCCTGGTCGAAGTGGCGCGCAAGATCGGCTTCAAAGAGGTCTCGTTCCAGTACGAACCGATTGCGGCGGCCTTCGACTACGAGTCGACCATCGCGAAAGAAGAGCTGGTACTGATCGTCGACATCGGCGGTGGTACCTCCGACTTCTCGCTGGTGCGCCTGTCGCCCGAGCGTCGTGGCCTGGATAACCGCCACGATGACATCCTCGCCACCGGCGGCGTGCACATCGGCGGGACCGACTTCGACAAACAGCTGAGCCTGCAAGGCCTGATGCCGTTGTTCGGCTACGGCAGCCGCATGAAGAGCGGCGCCTACATGCCGACCAGCCACCACATGAACCTGGCGACCTGGCACACCATCAACTCGGTGTACTCGCAGAAATCCAGCCTGGCGCTGGGCAGCATGCGTTACGACATCGAAGACACTGGCGGCATTGATCGCCTGTTCAAGCTGATCGAACAACGCGCCGGGCACTGGCTGGCGATGGAAGTCGAAGAAACCAAGATTCAGCTGACTCATACCGACAGCCGCCATGTGCCGCTGGACCGCATCGAGGCCGGGCTGAGCGTGGAACTGACGCGCGCGCTGTTCGAGTCGGCGATCGACGCCTTGCTGGAGCGGGTACGCGGCAGCGTTACGCAACTGTTGAACGATGCCGGTGTGGCAGTGGAACAGGTCGACACGGTGTTCTTCACCGGTGGTTCGAGCGGCATTCCGGCACTGCGCAATAGCGTCTCGGCGATGCTGCCGAATGCGCGGCATGTCGAAGGGAATATCTTTGGCAGCATTGGTAGCGGTTTGGCGATTGACGCGATGAAACGCTACGGTTCGATGGCCTGATGATCGTTCCCACGCTCCGCGTGGGAATGCCGCCATGGACGCTCTGCGTCCGCTGTTGAGGCTGTGACGCGGAGCGTCACGGGATGCTTTCCCACGCAGAGCGTGGGAACGATCACCGGGTGGTTACACCATCCCGCCCAGCTTCAACTCACTCTTCAGGTACGCATAATAAATCGGCCCCGCCACCACCCCCGGCAGGCCGAACGCGGCCTCGAACACCAGCATCGCCAGCAGCAACTCCCACGACTTGGCACTGATCTGCCCGCCGACAATCCGCGCGTTGAGGAAGTACTCGAGCTTGTGGATAAAAATCAGATAGCCCAGCGCGGCAATCGCCACCCAGATCGATAGCGACAGGCCGACGATGGTGATCAGGGTGTTCGACATCAGGTTGCCGATCACCGGCAGCAGGCCGAGCAGGAAGGTCAGCACGATCAGGGTTTTGGTCAGCGGCAACTTGATGCCGAACATCGGCAGGATCACCGCGAGGAAGATCCCGGTGAAGAAAGTGTTGAGCAGGGAAATCTTGATTTGCGCGAAGACGATGTTGCGGAAGGCCTGCACCAGCAAGTGCAAGCGATCAAACAGGGCCGCCGCCAGCGGTTTGCGTTTGGTCACGTCGGGGATGCGCTGCAAGGCAATGATCGCGCCGAGCACCATGCCGATCAGCAGCGTCACGAACATGTGCGCGGCGTCTTTGCCGACCAGTTGCAGGTCGGACAGGTGCTTGCCCATCCACTCGCCAATCGCTACGCGAAATTCCGCAGCACTGGCCGGCAGATAGGCGTCGATGAACGGCGGCAATTGCCCCCGCGCGCGGTCGACCACGCCCATGAACTTGTCCAGTGAGGCGCCGGGGTTTTCCGCTTCATGCAATAAGAAGCTGATGGCGCCGGCGAAGATCAACGCCAGCACACTCACCACCAACGTGCCCAGCAACGCCACCGCCAGCCAACGCGCGCGGCGACCTTCGATCAGCCGTTGCAGTTGCGGGGTGAGCATGTTGACCAGTTCAAATACCAGCAGCCCGGCCAGCAGGCTCGGCAACAAGCGCAGCGGCAGCACCAGCAGCAAACCGCCGAAAATGATGATGCAACTGACCCAGAACACTACATGACGCTCAGAAAACGTTGGCATACAGCCTCAAAACGAACGGCGTAAAAGGATTGGCAGTCTGCCAGCGTTCCGGGGTGAGCACTAGAAATATGCGGAGCTTCAGCTTTTGGTGCCCGGCTTCAGATCCAGCCCTCACCCTAGCCCTCTCCCAGAAGGAGAGGGAACCGATTGGGGGATGCTCTGGATATCCAGTGACCTGAGACAGCGCCATGGAATCCATAATCGCCCGTTTTTTTCAGGTCGACGAATGTCTTGAAACACCGCGGTCAGTCCCCTCGCCCTCCGGGAGAGGGAAGGGATCGAGGAATGGCGAAGAAATCCGGCGACCTGCCAGTCCTGTATTGAATCCAGAATCGGCCAGATAGTTCAGGTCGATGGATATCTGAAAACAACACGGTCAGCCCCCTCTCCCTCTGGGAGAGGGTCAGGGTGAGGGCGCCCCCCCACAGAACCGGGTTATTTTTTCTTCAGGCAATCACTCATGAACGTCTTGCGCGCATCGCCGGTCAGGGCTTTGGTGGCGGCATCGGCGTTGCAGGTTTTCATTTTCTGCTGCTGCGGCGTCAGGGCCTTGGCATCGTTGGCCGCTGGCGCTGCCTTGAGGCAAGTGCTCATGAATGTTTTGCGCTCATCGCCTTTCAGACTCTTGGCGGTCGCATCGGCATTGCAGGTGGTCATCTTGTTCTGTTGCGCCGTGGCGGCAAAACCGTGGGAACACAGGAGCAAACCAATCATCAACAAAGGGACACGCAACATCTTCATGGAGTTTTCTCCTTGTCGCCGCACCGATGGGAACGGCCTCTGCTGGAGTGTAGCCAAATCTTGTTACACCTTCCTGCCTTCCAGATGGCTACGGCGATACTGCTCTGGCGTACACCCGGCCTGCCGCGCGAACATGGCGATGAACGCCGAGCCACTGCTATAACCGAGATCGAAGGCGATTTCCTGCACGCTGCGGTTAGTTTCCAGCGCCTCGATCGCGGCGAGATAGCGCAAGCGCTGACGCCACTCGCCAAAACTCATCCCCAGCTCCCGAACGAATTGCCGGGCCAGCGTGCGTTCGCTGACATGCACCTGCAGCGCCCAATGCGCCAGCGGCTGATTGTTGCCCGGCTCGGCCTGCAAGGTTTCGAGAATCGCCAGCAGCCCCGGACTGCTCGCGTACGGCAGATAGCATTCATGCACTGGCGCCTGTTGCAGTTGATCGACGAGAACCTGAGCCAGACGCTGATCGGCATCGAGTTCAGGAATCTTCACGTCACGGGCGGCGAAGTCTTTGAGAATCGCCTTGAGAATGTCGCTGATCGCCAGGGTACAGGCGCGCTTGGGCAGTTCGGCGCAGACCTTGGGGTCGAGGCACACCGCGCGATAGTTGACCGGTTGATGGCTGTAGAAACTGTGCTCGACCTGCGGTGGCACCCACACCGCGTACTGCGGCGGCGACATGAAACGGCTGCCGTCGACGTCCATGTGCAGCACGCCATGAGCGGCGTACTCCAGCGTGCCCCACGGATGCCGATGCGGCGCGGCGAATTCATGGGCATTGAAGTCGGCGTAGCGGAAGTACACCGCTGACGGCAGTTCGCTGAAATCCAGCAGATCGATGTGTTTGCTGTTCATGCTGTCCGGTTTCAGAGGCAGGTTGTCCGGTTCGCAGTATAGGCCTGCATCCAGACAAGGGATAATCGCCCTTCATCAACGTACTGGTTTCGACTCATGCAATACGCGTTTCCGCTGCTGGCGATTTTTATCTGGGCCGGCAATACCGTGATCAACAAACTGGCGGTCGGGGCGATTTTCCCCGCCGAGATCGGTTTCTACCGCTGGCTGCTCGCCGGTTTGCTGTTCACCCCGTTCATGCTCAAAGCCGTAATCGCGCACTGGCCGCAGATCCGTCCGAATCTGAGCAGGATTTTCGTTCTTGGCGTACTCGGCATGGCGGTCTATCAGAGCCTCGCCTACTTCGCCGCAACCCTGACCACGGCGACCAACATGGGTATCATTCTCTCGCTGATGCCGTTGATGTCGCTGGCCATGGCGATCATCAGTCTCGGCCAACGCCTGACCGCCGGTGCGCTGGTCGGTGCGGTTCTGTCGTTTGCCGGCGTATTGGTCGTGGTCTCGTCCGGCAGCCTCGGCGCGTTGCTGCAGCACGGCGTGAACATGGGTGATGCGATGATGCTGATCGCCACACTGGCCTATGCGATCTACAGCACTTTGCTGAAAAAATGGCAGCTGCGCCTGCCGCCGCTGGTGTTGCTGTATTTGCAGGTGCTGGTGGCGATTGTCGTGTTGTTTCCGCTGTATGCCGCTTCGCCGAAGACTGGTTTGACCCTGCAGAACATACCGCTGGTGCTATATGCGTGCCTGCTCGCGTCAATGCTCGCGCCACTGGCGTGGATGCAGGCGGTGCAGCGCCTGGGGCCGAGTCGCACGACGTTGTTTTTTAACTTGCTGCCGTTGATTACCGCGCTGATTGCAGCAGGGGTGTTGAAGGAGCAGTTGGCGATGTATCACCTGGTGGGTGGCTTGTTGACCTTGGGCGGGGTGATTCTGTCCGAGCGTTGGACCACCGTGTTGGGCCGCCGGGCCAGCGTTGCCTGATGGAAAAGATCGCAGCCTGCGGCAGCTCCTACATGAGCTCGAGGCGTTCACAAAATTTGTGTGCGACACCGAACCTGTAGGAGCTGCCGCAGGCTGCGATCTTTTGATCCTAAAGGCCGGCAGCCTTTAGCCGCGCCGCATGCTCGACAAACAGCCGCACCGGATCCGCGCCCTTGCCGACCAGCCCCAGCGACTGATTGACGATGTCGAAGTGATCCAGCGGATAGTCATCGCCAATCACCGTGCCCAGATGCGAGCTGTAGCGCCCGACCATCCCGTCACACTGCCCCGGCTCACGCACGAAGGTTTTCGCAAACAAGCGACAGCTGCGATTGGTGCCGTCGAACAGATTACCGCAACGATCAGTCTTGCCCGGTTGCAACGTCCCTGACCATGAGTAATAACGCACACCATTGACCTCCTCCGGCCCGTGCCCACCCCAAGTTTCAGGCAAGCCCTGTGGATAACGCTGATTGAACAGCGCAACACCCTCAGTCGTCAGCGATTGGTGCGAGGCATGAATATCCACCGGCAGTTTCGGCCCGTGGTAACCGGTCTCCAGCAGCGCCATCAGCCAGCCGACAAAACGCAGCAATGCTTCAAGCAGACAGCCCTTGGCGCTGTCCGCCGGGTAGTGTTTTTGCAGATAGTCGGCCAGTTCCGAGCCATGATTCGGCCCGGCCACCGACGTCACCGAGGCCACCAGATCCGGCCGTTTCGCCGCCGCATAGCGCGCCGTCAGCGAACCCTGACTGTGGCCGAACAGGTTGACCTTGTGCGCCCCGGTCTCGCGCAAGATCTCGTCAATCCGCGCCAGCAACTGCTCGCCGCGCACCTCCGTCGAATGCAGCGGCGACACCTGCACCGCAATCACCGTCGCCCCACCACGGCGCAGCGCCTTGATGATGCCGTACCAGTACGGATAGAGAACCAGCCGGATAAACCCGAGCATGCCGGGCACCAGCACCAGTGGATAACGCGTCGACATGGGCAAACATCCTTGTGGTCGGTGAGTGGATGCCAAGCGTGCAAAACGCCCGCCAAGCATCCTCCTTGATGATGACAACTCGACGACCAGCCTACTTCAGGCCCACCACCCCCGCCACAATCAGCCCGACTGACAGCAGTTTGACCAGCGTCAGGCTCTCGCCCAACAGGGCGAAACCGAGGAACACCGTGCCGAGTGAGCCAATCGCGGTCCAGATCGGGTAGGCGATGCTCACCGGCAACTCGCGCATTGCCAGTGTCAGGAAGTAGATCCCGCCGACCGCCGCAATCACCGTGATCAACGACGGCCAGAGCCGGGTGAAGCCTTCGGCGTATTTCATGCCCATGGCGAACGTCACTTCAAATCCGGCGGCGATCAGCAGGAACAGCCAGGCCATTTAGAACTCCCGGGCAAGGCTGAGCAAACGCTGCTCGGCCTCGGCCAACGACACCGCGAAGGTGCGTTCGGCGGACTCTTCGCCCTCGGCCGCGACAACGCTGACGTCGTTGATGCCGATGAAACCCAGCGCCGTGCGCAACCATGGATCAGCGTGGTTCAAGGCTTCCAGTTCACCACCCGGGCCGAAACCGAAACCGCCGCGACTGGTGACGATCAGCGCCTTCTTGCCCTGCAACAGCGAGGTGTATTGGGCGACACCGTTGTCCAGTGTGTGGTCGAAGGTCAGGCCCAGCCGCACGATCTGATCGACCCAGGCCTTAAGGCCGCTGGGTACGCTGAAGTTGTACATCGGCGTAGAAATCAACAGCAGGTCGTGATCGAACAACTCGTCGACCAATTGATCACTCAGGGCCAGATCGGCCTGCATCGACAGTGGGCGTGCTTCAGGCTGTGGATAAAACGCGGCGGCGACAAAGGCTTCGTTAACCGCCGGAATCAACGCCCGACCGACCTCCCGGCGAGTCACTTGCGCCTGCGGATGACGCACCTGCCAGGCACTGAGAAAACTTTCCGCCAGACGCCGCGAGTGGGAACGGTCGCCGCGTGGGCTGGCATGAATCGCAAGAATTCTACTCATCTGTAAATCCTCCGGACTAGAATCAAACTGCTTGTGGCTTGCAGCTTGAAGCTCGCCACTGCTTCTTCTCAAATGAGCAAAAATCACTCGGGATGAATTGATTTCATCCGTGGAGCTTTCAATGTTTGCCTCGTTGCCTCTCACCGCTCTGCGCGCCTTTGAATCGGCATCACGCCTGCTGAGCTTCAAGGCTGCCGCCGAAGAACTGTCGGTCACGCCCACGGCGATTTCGCATCAGATTCGCTCGCTGGAAGACTGGCTCGGCGTCGCGTTGTTCGAGCGTCTGCCGCGCCAGGTACGTCTGACCGAGGGCGGTGAACGCCTGTTTCGCAGCCTGCACGGCGCATTGCTGGAGGTGGCGCAAAGCGTCGACACCCTGCGCCCGCAACGCAACGCCAGCACGCTGACGCTGTCGACCACCGCCGCGTTTGCTGCGCTGTGGCTGGTGCCGCGCCTCGGGCGCTTTTATGCCCAGCATCCGAACATCAACGTGCGCCTCGATACTCACTGTGAAGTCATCGATCTGCATCAGGACGCCAGCGTCGATCTGGTGTTGCGCTACAGCCTCGACGACTACCCGAACCTTTATGGCCTGTGCCTGTTCGATGAATCATTCGGTGTTTACGGCTCGCCCGAGCAAGTGGCGCTGGCCGCGCGGCGCACACCGACGTTGATCAGCGTGCGCTGGCACAACTCCAAGCTTTACGCCCATGGCTGGGAAGCGTGGTGTGCGAAGGCCGGCGAAAACTGGTTGAACCCGCAGCCGGCCATCCGCGAATACGATGAAGAGCATTACGCCCTGCAAGCGGCGATTGCCGGGCAAGGACTGGTGCTGGCGAGCAATATTCTGGTGTCGGAGAGTGTCGCCAGCGGTTTACTGGTGCCGTTCATGGGCCAGGTTCATGTCGATGGCGCCGGGTACAGTGCGTTGTGTGTGCCAGGGCGCGAGCGGCATCCGCCGGTGCGGGCGTTTTTTGCCTGGTTGCGCGAGGAGGCAGTTTTGTCCGGGCTGGCGCCAAGATCGCAGCCTTCGGCAGCTCCTACTGGGGTTGCGTAAACCGATAAAACTTTTTGCAACGCTCACGACTCACAGCTTAGGTAGCGACCGCGTCCGCAGAACGTGGCGACAATCGGATTAGCCTCCAGGAGATCGAAATGAGCGACGACCTGCATCTGTCAGATGTTCAAACCTTGCGCGAACGTGCGCGCCAACACGTCGAGAACGGCGCCGTCACCGAGGGCTACAGCGCCGACCGTGAAGAGGTGCTGCGCTTGCTCAATGAATCGCTGGCCACCGAACTGGTCTGCGTGTTGCGCTACAAGCGCCACTACTTCATGGCCAATGGTGTGAAAGCCCATGTGGCCGCCGAAGAGTTTCTCGAACACGCCACCCAGGAAGCCCAGCACGCTGACCGTCTGGCCGAGCGCATTGTGCAATTGGGTGGCGAGCCCGAGTTCAACCCCGACATGCTGTCGAAGATGTCCCACGCGCAATACGTGGCCGGCAACACCCTCAAAGAGATGGTCTACGAAGACCTCGTTGCCGAGCGGATCGCCATCGACAGCTATCGCGAAATCATCCAGTACATCGGCGAAAAAGACCCGACTACGCGGCGTATCTTCGAAGATATCCTGGCGCAGGAAGAAGAGCATGCCGATGACATGGCTGACATCCTGAACGACCTGTAACCCTTCAAAACCGCCTTCGCGAGCAGGCTCGCTCCCACATTGGAATGCATTTCAAAGTGGGAGCGAGCCTGCTCGCGAAGGGGCCCTTTTGGGCACCGACTATTTAGTGGGTTTGACGGTAACCGGCGCCTTGCCCGCCTTCATCTGCTCCAACAACGGCGCACACTGATTCGGCTCACCGCCACTCGGTGCCACCAGCGCCAACAGCCCCGCCGCCGGCGCGGCGATCACACCCAGCGCAACCATCCCCGCCCCGCGCAACATCAGCGGCACGGCCTTCACGCCGGCATCCGGCTTGATGAATTTGCCGCGTACATACAGCGGCGAACGCAGGGAAATCAACCTCCAGCCCTTGGATTCCGGGGTCACCGTCAGGTCGAGTTGCTCGGTGGCCATGTTCGCCGTGCCGTCGATATAGATGATCGCGTTCTCGGTATCGAAGACAAACAGCTGCGTGGTCGCCAGACCGGTCTTGATGTCGAAGTCTGCCGCCGCGCAGTTGATCTTCACTTCCTTGTCGCCAAAGATCTTGCCGACCACATAGTTGCCGACGTTGAGCCCGGCCAGTTCCATCAGCTCACGGCTGATCGCGCCGTCGTTGATCACCATCTTCAATTTGCCGTTGGCGCCGCCCAGTAGCTTGGCCACCGAGTTGCCGCGACCAGTGATATCGGCGTCGCCGTTGAGTTCACCGAAACTGGTCTTCATTGGCTCGAACGTCGGGAACAGTTCCTTGAGTTTGAACCTGCGAGCGGTCAATTTGGCGCGACCTTCCAGCGGTTCGGTGCGGCCGTTGAGGCGGATCTGTGCATCGAGATTACCGCCAGCGACGCCGAAGCGCAGTGGCTCCAGGCTGAGTTCACCGTCATTGAGTTTCAGGTGGGTATAGAGGTCGTTGAACGGCAGTTTCTCGCTGTGGACGATGCGCTTGCCGGTGAACTCGACGTCGGCATCCATCGCGCGCCAGCGATCAGTCTTGAACTCTTCCACCGGCAGCACTTTATCGGCTGGCTGTTTGCTTTCGCCGCCGCGCGCCTTCTGCTTGTCATTGGAGTCAGCGCCGATCAGCGGTGCGAGGTCAGCGAACAACAGTTGATTGGAAAGCAACGAGCCGCTGAGTTTCGGCCGTGGCTGGCTGGCGACGTAGGTAAGGTCGCCATGGATGTCGCTGCTGCCGATCTTGCCGTTGAACTGCTCGTAGGTAAATTTCGCCCCGGCCTCATCGTGCAGTTTGGCGATCAAGTGACCGTCGGTGGAATACGGTGGGGTGTCCGGCAGGGTCACGCCAGTCAGCGGATAAAGATTGCCGAGGCTCGCGCCGGCCAGTTTCAAGCGCAGATCGAGGGCGCCGAGGTTGAGCGGATCAGTCAGCGTGCCGGCCAGGTCGATGCGAGTGTCGCCGATCTTCGCTTGGGCCTGCAGCGGGAATGGCTTGCGCGCATCCTGCAAGGCGAGCAGCCCGCCGATCTTGCCTTGGCCGGAGAGGTTCTGACCGTGGTATTGGCCTTTGACCTTCAAGGCAAATGCATAATCCTGCGGCGCACCGCCCTTGTCCTGCGCAGTCTTCGCCGCTTTGGCTCCGACGATGTCGCTGTAGGGGATGGGTTTGCCCAGCGGATCGATCAGCACATCAAGATTGGTTTTGAGCGTTTGATCGTCGAGGGTGACATGGCCCTTGTCAAAACCGATGGCGCCGATGTCGACCACCCAGCTCGAGGGTTCAGCGTTCGGATCTTTCGGGTCAAACTTGAACGTCCAGTTGGCGCGGCCATCGGCCAGACGCTGCAACTCGGCATTGGGTTCGGTCAGGTCGATGCGCGGAATCACCACGCGTTGCGCCAGCAATGCCAGCGGCGAGATACGCAGCTCAACGCGTTTGAGCGTGACCATCTGCTGCTTTTTCGACCAGTCCGGGTTGCCCAGGCTCAAATCCTCAGCGACCACGTGCGGCCACGGCACCCAGGCGCGCCAGCCACCCTCGTCCGGCTCGCGCTGCCAGATCACCGCGAGGTTGCCATTAATAGCAAACGGTCGGTGCAGTTCTTCCGAGACTTTGGCGTTGAGCGGCGGTTTGATCCGGTTCCAGTCGAAGAACACGATGATCAACACCAGCACGGCCAGTAACAGCACGAGGATGGCGAAGGTCCAACTGAAGATTTTTCCAGTGCGCGTCATGCACAAAGCTCCTGATCACGACCGCACGCAAAGACTGCGGCGTACGGCTGAAACGGCGGGCCAAAGCGGCCCTCATGAAGTCTACGACTGGCAAACCAGCCGCAGGTTTAATCGAAAGGCCGATTGGCGCGTAAAAAGTCGCGCGAAATCTGACCAATCAGTCGAACAGTGTTACCGCGACCCGCACGTTTGCGAGGCGCGAGTGAGTCGGAAATACCCACCTCGGTGCAAAACCGTCGCCCGGAAAGCCGCGATCTAGAGCCTCCCGGCAGAACAATCAATTCTGTTGATTATTACCATTGCGTTTATGAACTTTTATATCGACTTATCGAGAGTAGCATTGCCCTCGTACCCACTTTATCGCCCTCCCAAGGAGCAACCCATCATGAAACGCCAATTACTGCTCAGCCTTACCCTGTCGATGCTAGCCAGCACTGCTTTCGCCCTGCCCGCTGCCGATCAGGCTACCCCGCAAGTGAAATCCAGCCACTCGGTATTCAGCCAGACCGTAGCAGCTGATGGTTCGGACCGTACCCCACAAGGCCAGACCCTGGCTGAAGGCGGCCGTGATCGCCTGGAAGAGAAAGGCCTGGTTCAGGACGGCTACGACAAGACCCCACAAGGCCAGACCCTGGCTTCCGACGGCAGCGACCGCACTCCACAAGGCCAAACTCTGGCTTCCGACGGCAGCGACCGCACCCCACAAGGCCAAACTCTGGCTTCCGACGGCAGCGACCGCACCCCACAAGGCCAGACTCTGGCTTCCGACGGTAGCGACCGCACCCCACAAGGTCAGACCCTGGCTGACGACGGTTTCGATAAAACCCCACTGGGTCAAGCACTCGCCGAAGGTGGTGGTGACCGTGTGATCGAACGCAACAGTGCCTTGAGCTAAGCCCATGGCGGCCTCGAAAAAAAGCCCAATCACCGGATTGGGCTTTTGACTTTTCTGGCCGGTGAAATCTTCTGCTCCATGTCCTCTCGTTCGACGCCGACAAAGCCGATTTGCTAGAGTGCGGCGCTTGTCCTGCCAAAGAACACACCCTGCGATGCTGCCCCGCGCCGAACAGAAACAACAGACCCGCAACGCCTTGATGGACGCTGCCCGCCACCTCATGGAAAGCGGCCGAGGATTCGGCAGCCTGAGCCTGCGCGAAGTGACCAAAACCGCCGGGATTGTGCCCACCGGTTTCTACCGGCATTTTGCCGATATGGATGAGCTCGGCCTGGTGCTGGTCAGTGAAGTCGGCCAGACCTTCCGCGAAACCATCCGTCTGGTGCGCCACAACGAATTCGTCATGGGCGGCATCATCGATGCCTCGGTGCGGATCTTCCTCGACGTGGTCAGCGCCAATCGCTCGCAATTCCTGTTTCTCGCCCGTGAACAGTACGGCGGTTCGCTGCCGGTGCGTCAGGCAATCGGCCGGTTGCGCGAGAACATCAGCTCCGACCTGGCGGCCGACCTGACGATGATGCCCAAGCTTCAGCACCTGGACGCCGCCGGTTTGAGCGTGATGGCTGACCTGATCGTCAAATCGGTCTTCGCTACCCTCCCCGACATCATCGATCCGCCGGCCGAAGCCCTGCCGGAGCATCTGACGCCGCAGGCGAAGATCACCCAGCAACTGCGCTTTATCTTTATTGGGCTCAAGCACTGGCAAGGGCTGGGCAGTACCGAATAACTCCCCTCTTCCCGCCACACCACAAATCCCCTGTAGGAGTGAGCCTGCTCGCGATAGCGGTCTACCAGTCAAATAGTTGCTGACTGACACACTGCTATCGCGAGCAGGCTCACTCCTACAAAGGTGCGCCGCATCGGCCTCCATTTGGTGCATAAAAAAATCTTCACGCACCAAAACCTTCCATATTCCCGCAACATCTTGAAACATCCACTACGCTCCGACAGGGATTTCCTACATCTCGTCCGATTGGCAAGGCCCTTGCTCTAGCCTGAGTATTGTCCATAGTTGGAAGCTTTCCGATGCTGGTGATTCACCGCAGAATCGACCCTCAACCCGTCTGGGCCGCCGAGTTGCACCTGACCTTCGAAGCGCGGAGCAAAAGCCGTTTGCGCTGTTTCAGTGCCGAGGGCGAAGACGTCGGGTTGTTTTTGGAGCGCGGTCAGCCGCCGCTATATGACGGCGAATGCCTACAAGCTGAAGACGGCCGCATCGTCCGCGTCTGCGCCCGCCCCGAGCAATTGCTGCACGTCACCTGCGCCAACGCCTTCGAACTGACCCGCGCCGCCTATCACCTGGGTAACCGCCACGTCGCCCTGCAAGTCGGCGATGGCTGGCTGCGTCTGCTCGACGATTACGTGCTCAAGGCGATGCTCGAACAGCTTGGTGCGCAGGTAGAAGCAATCGAAGCGCCATTCCAGCCCGAGCACGGCGCTTATGGCGGCGGCCATCACCATTCTCGACACGGCGACGAAGACTTCAACTACGCGCCGAAACTCCATCAGTTCGGCGTACGCCTGTGAATCCGGCCTGGGCGCTGCTGCGCCTGGCCAGTCCGCAATTGCCGATTGGCGGCTACAGCTACTCGCAAGGCCTGGAAATGGCCGTGGATAACGGCCGCGTGAACAACCCGGACAGTGCCCGGCGCTGGATCAGCGATCAGTTACTGCTCAACCTCGCCCGGTTCGAGGCGCCACTGCTGCTCGCCCATTGCCAGGCAGCCGCCGATGAACAATGGGCGGAGTTGCTGGGCCTCTGCGAAAGCCATCGGGCCAGCCGCGAGACACGCGAGTTGCATCTGGAGAGCCGGCAGATGGGCTATTCGTTACAGCAACTGCTCAATGGTTTGCCGGAACTCGACACGCACGCCCGCGACTTTCTCGATCAATGCCCCGAACCGCATCTGGCCCTGTGCTGGGCGCTGGCCGCGCGCGCCTGGGGCATCAGCCCGCAAGACGCCCTCGCCGCGTGGCTGTGGAGCTGGCTGGAAAACCAGCTCGCCGTCCTGATGAAAACCCTGCCGCTGGGCCAGCAAGCCGCCCAGCGCCTGACCAGCGAACTGCTGCCACTGCTGCAACAAGCGCAGCAGGACGCGAGCCGAATCAATCCCGACCACATGGGCAGCGCCGCGTTCGGCCTGTCCTTGGCGTGCATGGCCCACGAGCGCCAGTACAGCCGCCTCTTCCGCTCTTAGGAGAAACAACCATGAACACACAACCCCTGCGCGTCGGCATCGGCGGCCCGGTCGGTTCCGGTAAAACCGCGTTGACCCTGGCTCTGTGCCTGGCCCTGCGCGAGCGCTACAACCTCGCCGTGGTCACCAACGATATCTACACCCGCGAAGACGCCGATTTTCTCGTGCGCAACGAAGCCCTCGCACCGGAGCGGATCATCGGCGTGGAAACCGGTGGCTGTCCGCACACCGCGATCCGCGAAGACGCCTCGATCAACCTGGAAGCGGTGGATCAACTGAACCGGCGCTTTCCGGGACTGGATCTGATTCTGGTGGAATCCGGCGGCGACAACCTGTCGGCGACCTTCAGCCCGGAACTGTCCGACCTGACCATCTACGTGATCGACGTCTCAGCGGGCGACAAATTGCCGCGCAAGGGCGGGCCGGGGATCTGCAAATCCGATCTGCTGGTCATCAACAAGATCGACCTCGCACCGCTGGTGGGCGCCTCGCTGGAGATGATGGACAGCGACACAAAACGCATGCGCAACGGCAAGCCGTTCGTCTTCAGCAACCAGAAAACCGGTCAGGGCCTTGAGCAAATCATCGCCTTCATCGAACGCCAGGGCCTGCTGACTGCAGCCTGATTCACTTATCAACAAGGAAGCTTATTCATGACACTCAAACGCATTCTTGGCGCTGTGGCGCTGCTGCTGACTCCGGCATTAGCCTTCGCTCACCCGGGGCATGGCGACAGCGGTCTGGTCGCCGGCATCAGTCACCCGATTGGCGGCCTCGACCATTTGCTGGCGATGCTGGCTGTCGGTTTGTGGGCCGCGCAGCAGCGGGGCGCCGCGCGCTGGGCGCTGCCGTGCACGTTTGTCGGCACCATGCTGATCGGCGGCATGCTCGGTTTTGAAGGGCTGGAATTGCCAGCGTTGGAAAGCGGGATTGCCGCGTCGGTGCTGGCGCTGGGTCTGGCAGTAGCCTTGGCGGTGCGTCCGCCGTTGGTCATGGCGGTGGTGGCGACGGCGGTGTTTGCGTTGTTCCATGGCGTGGCGCATGGTTTGGAACTGCCGGACATGAGCAGTCCTTGGGCGTATGCGGCGGGTTTTGTGGCCGCGACAGCTGCACTGCATGCGACGGGTTATGCAGTAGTGCGTTTCCTGCCTAAGGCTGCGGCACCGTTGGTGCGCCTTGCAGGTGCTGCCTCGGCAATAACAGGCGCCTGGCTGCTGGCAGGCTAATCTCCATCGCCTGTACCGGCCTCATCGCTGGCAAGCCAGCTCCCACAAGGATATTTGGTGTTCACACAATTGTGGACTTACCCAATCACCTGTGGGAGCTGGCTTGCCAGCGATGACGGCCGATCAGACACCAAGACTCTAACGGCCGCCGCTCTGCTACCATGTCGCGCAATCGCCCCAGCCGTGACGACGTCCGCCCATGCCCCACGCTTCTTGCTCCACCTCCCTGCCCGAATTGACCGCCCTGTTCGGCGCTGTGCAGCAGCATTTCGTCAACGTGATCGTGCCGCTCTGGCAAGGCCCGGGCTGGAACGCCGACATGGCGTTGCCCTACGAGGCGCTGGACGCCGCGCATCAGCCGCTGCCACCGCAGCGCTATCGGGCGATGGCCTGTGCACGGCAGCTGTATCTGTTTTCCAGTCTGATCGGGGTTGTGGATAACGCTGAAGTGCGTGCAGCGGCACTGTTCCGCTCCTTGCAACGGCACTTTCATGATGCCGAGCATGGCGGCTGGTTCTACAGCATCGACGCCCAAGGCAAACCGCTGGACCAGCGCAAGGATCTCTACACCCACGCCTTTATCCTGTTTGCCTGCGCGCATTACTGGGCAAAATCCGGCGATCCGCTGGTCGAGTCGACGCTCAATGCTGCGCTGGAAATCATCGGTCGACGCTTTGCCACCGGCGATGGCCTGTACGAAGCCTGCCTGGAACGCGACTGGATCACCCTGCAAACCGGTCCACTGCAAAACCCGTTGATGCACCTGGCCGAAGCATTCCTCGCCACCCTTGCCGTGCGCGAAGATGCCCAGACGCAGAAAGCGTTGCTGGAGTTATGCACAGCCATGCACAAGCAGTTCGTCGATCCGCAATATGGCGTGTTGATGGAAAAACCGCTCGGGGCTGTGGATAACTGGTATGAGCCGGGGCATCAGTTCGAATGGTATTTCCTGCTCGAATCGTCGCCGTTATTGCGTGGTTCGAAACTGCATGCGGCGCTTGACCGGGCGTTTGCCTTCACCGAGCAATACGGTGTGGTGCAGCCATCCGGCGCAGTACGGGCGATGCTCGATCTGGAAACGGACGGACGCCCGCGAGACTCGACCCAGCGGATCTGGGCGCAGGCGGAATATCTGCGCGCACTGACCTTGCGTCAGGGCAGTGAAGCGGTGGTGCTGCGCCAGTTACAGGCGTTGCAACAGCGGTTTCTGCATGCCGGTGGCTGGCATGAGTGCCGGGATGAGTTGGGCGAGGTGAGCCGTAAGGACATGCCTTCAACTACGCCGTATCACTTGGCGACTTGCTATAGCGGCCTGGCTGAATATCTGCGCTGACGGATAAATGGCTATCGCGAGCAGGCTCACTCCTACAGGGGAACGCATTCCAAATGTAGGAGCGAGCCTGTTCGCGAATGGCCGTTATAAGGTCGCTATGCGATCCACTTCTTGTCACCGGTAAAGCTGATGGTCAACCAGCGCGCCGCATCCGGCTTGCCCAGCTTCGCCGATATCTCTTCGCGTAACGCGTCCAGCTGTCCGACATTGCTCAACGCATAATCCGCCGGCAACACCACATGAATTTCGATAAAACGTGCCCGCCCGTGCTTCTGCACGTACGACACGTAATCGTCGAAACCGTGTTCGGTTTTCGCCGCGTCCATCACTTGGCGCACCTGATCATCCAGCGTGTCCGGCGCGATCCCCAGCACATCGCGTAAGGCCGGGCCAAGGATCTTGAACGCCGGCGGCAACATGGTCAGGGCCAGCACGATCAGGATCAGCGGGTCGACATACACCGCCCACTGCCCATAGCCTTGGGACTTGAGCAGCAGCGCCGCGAGGAAACTGATCAAAAGGCCCACGGACAGCATCGCGTCCACCAGCCAACTGATGTTATCGAACTGGATCAGGCTGGATTTGAGCTTGCGGTTACGGTGCCGGACGTAGAAAAAGTAGGCGAACTCGACCACGGTAAACACCGCAGCATAAATGATCACCAGTCCTAACTCGATATCGCGGCCACCGTTGATGATGCCGAACACGCCGTTGAGAAACGCGTAGATCGCGATCAGCATCAGGAAACTGCCTTCGATCAGCAGCACCATCGGCTCCAGATGCCAGAAACCGAACTGGAAACGGTGGTTGCTTTGCTTGGCGATCAGCTTGGCAGTGATCAGCATCAGGACTTTGATGAAGGTTGCGATCAGCGAGAAAAAACCATCAAACAGGATGGATTGGGAACCTGAAACAAAACCGGTGACGATCCCGGCAATCGCCACAGCCAACATCAGAATGGTCGATTGTTTGAGCAGTGCCTGCTCACCTCGGTTACTCACTTTGACTCCTCGAAAAACCTTGAAAACCGCGGGGTGCGGTTGGGTTGTTGCGAGGGGAGTTTACCTTATCGGGATTTATTGCCTGTGCTGGCCTCATCGCTGGCAAGCCAGCTCCCACAAGTACCGAGTCGCTCACAAGATTCGTGTGCACCGATAACCCTGTGGGAGCTGGCTTGCCAGCGATTGGCCGTGACGCGGTGTCAGGCCTTGTTACGCTCAATGGCAAAACCCGCCCAGGTCTGGCTCACCGGCATCAATTCCAGACTGTTGATGTTGATGTGCGCCGGCGCGTTCATCACCCAGAAAATCGTCTCGGCAATGTCCTGCGGCTGGATCGGCTCGGCACCAGCGTAGGTCGCGTTGTAACGCTCCTGATCGCCGGCAAAACGCACCAGCGAGAACTCGCTCTCGCACAGCCCCGGCTCAATGTTACTGACCCGCACGCCCGTGCCTTGCAAGTCGCAACGCAGGTTCAGCGAGAACTGTTTAACGAACGCCTTGGTCGCGCCATACACGTGGCTGCCCGGATACGGATAGTTGCCAGCAATGGAGCCAAGGTTGACGATGCCGGCGCCACGGCCATGGGCGATCAGGCGCGGCAGCAGCAAGCGGGTGGCGTACATCAGGCCTTTGACGTTGGTGTCGACCATGGTGTCCCAATCGTCGAGATCGCACTTCGGCGCCGGATCCACGCCCAGCGCCAAACCTGCGTTGTTGATCAACCCGCGAAGCTTTGCGAACGACGGCGGTAGATTGGCAATCGCCTCCTCCATGGCCTTGCGGTCACGCACATCAAGCACCAGACCGTGCACTTCGGTCTGTTTCGACAATTCGGCGCACAACGCATTGAGGCGTTCTTCACGACGGCCGGTCAGCACCAGTTTCCAGCCAGCCTCGGCAAAACGGCGGGCACAGGCTTCACCAAATCCGGACGTCGCGCCGGTGATAAACAGGGTGTTGGACATCGTGTTCTCCTTGCTTCGGCCGCCGGGGCAGCCCTTGGAATAGAAAATCAGCAGGCAGCATGCCCGCCCGCGCATTCACGGGCAACACCCACAAGCTGTACAAAAAACAACCAGACATGCCAACGCCATAGCGACCGTGGCCTGTAGCCATGTGCACGCATGTTATCCACAGTCCCTTCCACAGTTTCCGGGGGCAACTGGAAACGCGCAAAGCCGCGCCACACAAGGCTTTGCGGGCGAAATAGAAAGTTTTTTGCTTGACCCTGAAGTGGCGGATGTGCGGGAGATGGCATTTTGCACGAACGGACGTTTAGCACAGTGATTGCGCGAGGCCAGTAATTACGGCGCTCAGCGCGGTCTTTCCAGAGTTTAATCACAGACTTATCCACAGCCTTGTTCACCTGGAACCGGCCGATTGGCAATGTCTAGAAAAAGATTGACAACGACGTCTTCAGCCCTCTCAAAAACGCCTGATCAAAAAACAACCACACACTTGCAAGCCACGGTTTACAAGGCGTCCAGCCAGATACACCCACGTTATTCACAGCCAGCTCCACAGTAACCGGGGACAAGTCAAAACTGTGGAAAAACAGCCATTTGCAGCGTCTATATGTCGCGCTTTGGCAGCTTGGGGAATTTGTTTTCCACAATTCCACGCAACACTTGAAATCACTGATCAATTCCCTGTAGGAGCTGCCGAAGGCTGCGATCTTTTGATCTTTAAAGACAACATCAAAAGATCGCAGCCTTCGGCAGCTCCTACACAGGCGTGCGGTATGTTTGAGGAATGAAAAAGCCCCGGGACTTGCGTCGCCGGGGCTGTGCATAACGTCGAGGAATCAGTGCCCGCCCAGATAGGCGTTACGCACTTCCTCATTCACCAGCAACTCTTTACCCGTGCCCGTCAGGCGAATCTCGCCGTTGACCATCACATATGCGCGGTCCGAAAGCTTCAGCGCATGGTTGGCGTTCTGCTCAACCAGGAAAATGGTCATGCCGGTTTTCGCCAATTCCCGCAGGGTCGCGAAAATCTGCTTCACCACAATCGGCGCCAGGCCCAGGCTCGGCTCATCGAGCAGCAACAACTTTGGTCGGCTCATCAAGGCACGGGCAATGGCGAGCATTTGCTGTTCACCACCAGACATGGTCATCGCCCGTTGGTTACGTCGCTCTTCCAGCCGTGGAAACAGCGTAAACATACGCTGCATGTCCTCTTTGGCGTACTTGTCGCCAATCGGGATGGTGCCCATCAGCAGGTTTTCCTCGACGGTCATGTCGGGGAACACTCGCCGCCCTTCCGGCGATTGCGCGATGCCGTTGGAGGCGATGTAGTGCGAGGACTTGTGGGTAATGTCGACGCCTTGATAAAGGATCTGCCCGCCTGCCGCCCGTGGCTGGCCGAAGATCGACATCAGCAACGTCGATTTGCCGGCACCGTTGGAGCCGATCAGGCTGACGGTTTCCCCTTCGTTGATCTGCAGAGAAACACCTTTGAGGGCCTGGATCGGGCCATAGAAGACGTCGAGGTCTTTGAGTTCGAGGATCGGTTGCGTCATACCAGCTCCTCTTCGTCGGCGCCCAAATAGGCTGCGATCACCTTCGGGTCGTTGCGGATCGCTTCAGGCCCGCCTTCGGCGATGACGATGCCGTGGTCCAGCACCACGATGTGGTCGGAAATGCTCATAACCATGCCCATGTCGTGTTCGATCAGCACCACGGTCAGATCGTGCTCGTCGCGCAGCAGCCGGATCATCGCGCTGAGCGCTTCGGTTTCCTGAGGGTTGAGGCCGGCGGCCGGTTCGTCGAGGCAGATGATCTGCGGCCGCGTGCACATGGCCCGGGCAATTTCCAGACGACGCTGTTGGCCGTAGGAAAGCTCACCGGCGAGCCGGTTCGCGCAGTCCACCAGATCGACCACTTCCAGCCAATAGAACGCGCAATCCAGCGCGTCACTTTCGGCCTTGCGGTAGCCCTTGGTGTTGAGGATGCCGGCCAGCATGTTGCGGTTGACCCACATGTGCTGGGCCACCAGCAGGTTTTCCAGTACCGACATTTCCTTGAACAGGCGAATGTTCTGGAACGTCCGCGCCAGGCCTGCCCGGTTCACCAAGTGCGTACCGCCGAACATTTTGTAGTACATGCGGCTGAGGAAAGATTTCGGCGAAACGAAGTCGGTCGGTTTGAACGACTCGCCGAGCAACTGGATGACGTTGGTCTGCTGGCCGCGCACGTTGAGTTCGATCTTGCCACCCGAGGCCTTGTAGAACCCGGTCAGGCAGTTGAACACCGTGGTCTTGCCAGCACCGTTGGGGCCGATCAGGGCGAAGATCGAGTTGCGTTTGACCTTCAGGCTGACATCGCTCAAGGCCTTGATGCCACCGAAATGCATCATCAGTTTTTCAACAGAGAGTACGACTTCACTCATGGCGCAGTCCTCTCATAGTGAATGGCACCTTTGCGTGGAGTGACCCCGGTCCGGCTGATGCGGATCAGCCCGCGTGGTCGCCAGATCATCATCAACACCATCAGGATGCCGAACAGCAGCACGCGGTATTCAGCGAAGCCGCGCAGCAATTCCGGAGCAACCGTCAGCACGAACGCGGCGATCACCACACCGATGGTCGAGCCCATACCGCCGAGCACGACGATAGCGAGGATCAGCGCCGATTCGAAGAAGGTGAACGAGGTCGGGTTGACGAAGCCTTGATAGGTCGCGAAGAACACACCGGCAAGACCGGCGGTCGATGCACCGATGGTGAACGCCGAGAGCTTGACCAACACGTGGTTGAGGCCCATCGAGCGGCAGGCGATTTCATCTTCACGCAAGGCTTCCCAGGCGCGACCGACCGGCATTTTCACCAGACGATGCTTGATGTACAGCACGGCCAGCACCACGAGGAACAAAACCGCGTAGATGAAGTAATACTTCACATCCGGGTTGTAGGCGATGCCGAAGAACTCGTGAAACGGCACCCCGCCATCCTTCGCCCGCTTACCGAACTCCAGACCGAAGAACGTCGGCAATGGCGCCGGCATGCCGTTCGGGCCGCCGGTCAGTGACAACCAGTTGTTGAGGACCAGGCGAATGATTTCACCGAAGCCCAGGGTCACGATTGCCAGGTAGTCGCCGTGCAGGCGCAGCACCGGGAAACCGAGGATGCAACCGGCCAGCCCGGCCGTGATCGCCGCCAATGGCAACACCGTCCAGAAGCCCAGGCCGAGGTACTGATAACCGAGCGCCAGACCGTAGGCGCCGATGGCGTAGAACGCCACGTAACCGAGGTCGAGCAGACCGGCCAGACCGACCACGATGTTCAGCCCCAGCCCCAGCAGCACGTAGATCAAGCCGAGGATGACCACGCCGAGCAGATAGGAGTTGGAGACAAACGGCACGATGACGGCCAGCACAATCAGCAGCGGGATGATCCAGCGCAGCGAGGATTTGTGATCGGCAGGCAGCACGTGCACCCCAGAGCCAGTACTCTCGAATCCGTCGAGAATTTTCAGGCCCTTGGGCGTTTGCAGGAACAGGCTGAGGGCAAAGCGGCCGATCATGACAATGCCGATGATCCAGGCCACCCGGGTCGGTTCAAGGTTGAAGCTGTAACCCTCGAGCACGACGCCGACAATCGGACCGAAAACGATCAGGGCAATCAGGCCGGCAAGAATCGCCTCAACCAGGCTTTTTTTGATATCGATGGATTTTTGAGTGGTTGAAGACATCGCTTACACCTTCGACACAAGAGGACGGCCCAACAGGCCCTGCGGCCGGAAGACCAGAACAAGTACGAGCAGCGAGAAGCTGAACACGTCTTTGTAGTCGGAGTTGACCAGGCCGGAGAACAGCGACTCGGAGATGCCGAGGATGATCCCGCCGAGCATTGCCCCAGGCAGTGAACCGATCCCGCCAAGCACCGCAGCGGTGAACGCCTTGATGCCGATAATGAAGCCGGCATAGAAGTCGAAAGTGCCGTAGTTCATGGTGATCAGTACGCCGGCCAGCGCCGCCATGGCTGCACCGATGATGAACACATAGGAAATGACCCGATCGGTATTGATGCCGAGGATCGAAGCCATCTTGCGGTCTTGCTGGGTCGCACGGCACATGCGTCCGAGCTTGGTGTACTTGATGACGTAGGTCAGCAGGCCCATGCCGACGAATGCGGCCACCAGAATGAAGACTTTGGTGTAGGTGAGTTGCACGAAGCCGGTACCGATTTCAACACGCCACGCACCGCTCAGCAGGGTAGGTACGCCCTGTTGTTTGGCGCCCTGGGCGATCTGTGCATAGTTTTGCAGGATCAGCGAGATACCGATGGCGCTGATCAACGGTGCCAGGCGGGTGGAGTTGCGCAGGGGTTTGTAAGCGACACGCTCGATGACCCAGCCATACACCGCCGTGACGACGATGGTGAAGATCAGCGTGCCGAGCATCAGCAGTGGGAAAGATTCGATACCGAAGTACGCCAGCAGAGCCAGACTGATTGCCGCCAGGTAAGCAGAAATCATGTAAACCTCGCCGTGGGCGAAGTTGATCATGCCGATGATGCCGTAGACCATTGTGTAGCCGATGGCGATCAGGCCATAGACCGACCCGAGGGTCAGGCCGTTGACCAGTTGCTGCAGGAAAATACCATCCATAACGCAATCTCACGCAGTGAGAACCTGCACACCTGTGGAGTGCGGTTCTTCTAGGAAAAATACAGATTTACGTCGGAGCAATGTCAGAGCGCGAACGGTTCGATCACCACAGGACCTTGTGGGAGCTGGCTTGCCAGCGATAGCGGTAGAACATTCAACACAGTTGTCGACTGTCAGGCCGTCATCGCGGGCAAGCCCGCTCCCACAGGGCTTTGCGGAGTTCAAAGGGTCGCGTCAGCCCTTACTTCTGTTTTTCCAGCTGGTGATATTTGCCGTCCTTGTCCCACTGGTAAACCACGTAGTCAGAGACTTTCAGGTCACCCTTGGAATCCCAGGTTTTTTCGCCCATCACGGTTTTCACCGGATTTTTCTTCAGCCAGGCCGCAGCCTCTTCGCCCTTGTTGGACTTCGCGCCGTTGAACGCGGCAGCCAGGGTTTGCACCGAAGCGTAGGCGTACAGGGTGTAGCCTTCAGGCTCGGTACCGGCCTTGCGGAAAGCGTCCACTACGGTCTTGCTCTCTGGCAACAGACGCGGGTCGGCGCCGAAGGTCATCAGCACGCCATCGGTGAATTGCGGGCCACCGGCGGTGGTCACCAGCTCGTCAGTCACGATGCCGTCATCGGACATGAACTTGACGTCTTTCAGGCCTTGTTCACGCAGTTGGCGAACCAGCGGGCCGGCTTCCGGGTGCAGACCGCCGAAGTAGACGACGTCGGCGCCAGCGCCACGGATCTTGGTAACGATAGTGCTGAAGTCTTTTTCGCCACGGGTCAGGCCTTCGTACAACACAGGCGTCACGCCGCGCTTGACCAGTTGGGCTTTGGTGGCATCCGCCAGGCCTTGGCCGTAGGTGTCTTTGTCGTGCAGTACGACGACTTTCTTGCCCTTGAGCACGTCGACGATGTAGTCGCCGGCCACAATGCCTTGCTGGTCGTCACGCCCGCACATACGGAACATGGCGCTGAGGCCACGCTCGGTGACTTGTGGGTTGGTCGAACCCGGGGTGATCGCGATGATCCCGGCTTCGTCGTAGATTTCCGACGCTGGAATGGTCGAAGAGGAGCAGAAATGACCGACCACGCCGGCGACTTTCTGGTTGGTGAGGTCCTTGGCGACCGTCACGGCCTGCTTCGGTTCGCAGGCGTCATCGCCTTTGACCAGTACGATTTTCTCCCCGTTGACGCCGCCTGCCGCGTTGACTGCGTCAGCCGCTGCCTGTGCACCCTTCATGTACTGCTCGCCAAATGCCGCGTTGGCGCCCGTCATTGGACCCGCTACACCGATTTTCACATCAGCTTGAGCAAACGCAGAAACACCCAACGCAGTAGCCACTGCGAGGGCCAGAAAGCCTTTCTTGTAAAACGTCTGGGACATGAGGTGGTGCTCCAAGGTTTTTTTTAGTTGGC
The DNA here is from genome assembly GCF_024748675.1 of Pseudomonas sp. B21-041. Taxonomy (NCBI): domain Bacteria; kingdom Pseudomonadati; phylum Pseudomonadota; class Gammaproteobacteria; order Pseudomonadales; family Pseudomonadaceae; genus Pseudomonas; species Pseudomonas sp. B21-041. Next base: position 660,877 of record NZ_CP087175.1, on the reverse strand, counting down.
ACTGCGACTTCACTTCACTGATTGCTCTGAGCAAGGGCCGTGCCATCGGTTTTTTATTCTTCAAAAAGTCGCTGCTTTCTTGTTATTTCGACTGTTTCGTTCCCATTTTCATTGGGCGTGCAACCGTCTAAACCGCGGAAGGTGAAACCATTTATTTTTTCAGGCGCAACCCGCACGCGCCATCATTGCAACCGCGGCGCCAAACGACGTGCAACCAGCCTGTAACAACCCGCGTCACCGAACTGCACACTGCTGGTGCGGGACTGCTACAACCCGCACCATTACAGGCTAGTCGCTACGTGAAAAAGCGCCGCGTCCGGCAACATATTTCAACACTCAAATCACAATGCGCAGGCACTGGCCCGCGTGATACAGCGAGAACCCGGCCTCGTACAGGCAACTGCGCAAGCCCACACCGGTCAGGGGCTGCATCGGTGCGAAGGGAATCGGCAGCGCTTGAGGATTTCCGTTACACAGGTAATCAGCGAAAGCCTTGCCGACCACGGTGCCGGTGGTGACGCCACGGCCGTTGTAACCGGTGACGGCCACCAGCCCCGGCGCCGGCTCGAACAGGCGCATGAGGTGATCTGGCGTAAAAGCTATACGCCCGGTCCAGGTGCATTCCCACTCGACCGGTTTCAGATTGGGGAAATAATGCTGCTGCACGCGATCGGCCCAGGCCTTGAGAAACCAGGTCGGTTTTTGATTGCCGTTGCCCAGGCTGCCGAGCAACAACCGCCCTTCTTTGTCACGGCGGATGCTGCTCAGCACCTGCCGCGTATCCCATGAACCCTGCCCGCCCGGGAGAATTTCCTGCGCGGCGTCCTCGGTCAGCGGCACCGAAGCGACCTGATAGTAGTAACCGGGGAAGAAGTTGCGCTTGAGTTCGGTCCAGTCGCCCTCGGTGTAGGCGTTGGAGGCGATGACCACTTGCTCGGCCAGCACTGAACCGTGTTCGGTCTGCACCGACCACTTCGCGCCCTGACGCTCAAGGCGAGTGACCGGCGAATGATCAAACATTTGCCCGCCGAGACCGCTCACCGCGTTGGCCAGCCCGGTGACATAAGCCATCGGGTTGAGCGTGCCGGCGCGGCGATCGAGCAAAGCCGCGGCAATCTTTTGCGTGCCGGTGGCTTGCTCGCAGGCCTTGCCGGTCAGCAGTTCAACCGGTGCGCCGCGACGTTTCCATTGTTGCTCGCGGCTGCGCAAATCCGCCTCGCCCTTGGCGTTGTGCGCCATGTGCAACGTGCCTTCGCGGCGCAACTGGCAATCGATGTTGTACTTGTCCACAAGGCTGAACACCAGCGCCGGTGCGCCCCCGAGCATGCGATTGAGCTGGCTGCCCACCGCTTCGCCGAAACCGGCTTCGATCTCGTCCGGCGGGATCCACATGCCGGCGTTGACCAGTCCGACGTTACGCCCGGAACCACCGTGCCCCGCGCGATGAGCCTCCAGCACGCAGACGCTTTTGCCTTTTTCCAACAGATGCAGCGCCGCCGACAACCCGGTGAACCCGGCGCCGATCACGCAGACATCGACTTTGACTTCGCCTTTGAGCGCGGTTTTATCCGGCCTTTGTGGCGTGAGCTTTTCCCACAGACATTCTTCGCGTAACGGCATTGCCAGACTCCAACAGAAACCTGCCAAACACAGTGCTGATCCTGTGGGAGCGAGCCTGCTCGCGAAAGGGGCGTATCAGCCAACATCAATGTCGACTGACCCACCGTATTCGCGAGCAGGCTCGCTCCCACAAGGAGGGATCTCCACCTGTCAGTCGAATGTGATGCCCTGCGCCAGCGGCAACTCCAGCGAGTAGTTCACGGTGTTGGTCTGCCGGCGCATATAGGCGCGCCACGCGTCCGAGCCGGACTCACGCCCGCCACCGGTCTCTTTCTCGCCACCAAACGCGCCGCCAATTTCGGCACCGCTCGGGCCGATGTTGACGTTGGCGATGCCGCAGTCGCTACCGACTGCCGACATGAACTGCTCGGCCTCGCGCACATCGGTGGTGAAGATGCACGACGACAAACCTTGTGGCACCGCGTTGTTCAGGCGCAGCGCTTCCTGGAAATCGCTGTAGCCGACTACATAAAGAATCGGTGCGAAGGTCTCACTGCAAACCACATCACTTTGCTCGGGCATTTCAACGATCGCCGGCGAAACGTAGTAGGCGTTGGGGAATTGATCCTCAAGCTGACGCTTGCCGCCGAACACACGACCGCCCTCGCTCAACGCCTGCTCCAGCGCGTCCTGCATGTTTTCGAAGCTGTGCTTGTCGATCAGCGGGCCGACCAGATTGCCTTCCAGCGGATTGCCGATGCGCACTTTCGAGTACGCAGCTTTGAGGCGAGTAACGATTTCTTCTTTCACAGATTCGTGGGCAATCAGTCGACGCAGGGTGGTGCAACGCTGCCCGGCAGTACCGACGGCGCTGAACAGAATCGCCCGTACCGCCATGTCCAGATCGGCGCTCGGGCCGAGGATCATCGCGTTGTTACCGCCCAGTTCCAGAATGCTGCGGGCGAAACGCGCGGCGACTTTCGGCGCGACTTCACGGCCCATGCGCGTGCTGCCGGTGGCGCTGATCAGTGCGACACGCGGGTCATCGACCAGCGCTTCGCCGGCATCGCGACCACCGATGATCACTTGGCAAAGGTTCGCTGGCGCATCGGTAAAATTCTTCACCACGCGGTCGAACAATGCCTGGCAGGCCAGTGCGGTCAGCGGGGTTTTCTCCGATGGTTTCCACACCACCGGGTTGCCGCAAACCAGTGCCAGCGTGGTGTTCCATGCCCACACCGCAACCGGGAAGTTGAACGCGCTGATCACCCCGACCACGCCCAGCGGATGCCAGGTTTCACGCATATGGTGGCCCGGACGCTCAGAGGCAATGGTCAAACCGTACAGCTGGCGGGACAGGCCGACGGCAAAATCGCAGATGTCGATCATCTCCTGCACTTCACCCAAGCCTTCCTGAGTGATCTTGCCCGCCTCCCAGGAAACCAGTTCGCCGAGATCAGCCTTGTATTCGCGCAGTACTTCACCGAATTGACGCACCAGCTCGCCACGACGCGGAGCCGGCACCTTGCGCCACTGCTCGAACGCATGATCTGCGCGACTGATGTGCTGCTCGACTTCGGCCGGGCCTTCCCAGTTCACGGCGGCAATGCGGCTGCCGTCGATCGGCGAATGCACCGGCACTTTGCCGTTCTGATAAAGGGCCGGGTTCACACCAAGACGATCAAGCAATGCGGCAACCATGGGTCACTCCTCAAGCAAAAAACTGAATGTGTGCGGACGCTTTTTCGCGACCGGGCAGGCCTTTAGTTGTAGCGTCACAATGGCAAGGCAACAAACGACCTTTACGCGAGATATCATTCCGTTTATTCATGCTGCGCACAGAAAGACAAGAAAAGGATCGGCCATGCTGAACAAACGCCACTTGCCCTCGATCACCGCGCTGCAGTGTTTCGAGGCCGTGACCCGGCACCTCAGTTTCACTCGCGCCGCTGAGGAACTGAATCTGACCCAGAGTGCGGTGAGCAAACAGGTCGCGCAGCTTGAAGAGCTGTTGCAGCATTTATTGTTTCGCCGCGTGCGTCGACGTTTGCAGATGACCCCGGCAGGGGATTTGTACTTGGTTGAAGTACGAAAAATCCTCACACAAGTGGAGATGTCGACGCATTACCTGCGTTCCTACGGCGGCGAGACCGAAGTCCTGCGCGTCTCGACGCCCTCGACCTTCGGCGCGCGCTGGCTGGTGCCGCGCCTGAAAGGCTGGCGGCTACGCCATCCGTCGATTCATCTGGATTTGTGCAACGAGCAGGAAGCGGATGATCTGCTGCAAGGGCGCAGCGATCTGGCGTTCTACTTCGGCCAAGGTTCACGGCCCGGCACTGAATGCCTGAAGTTGTTCGGCGAAGAGTTGGTGCCGGTGTGCGCGCCGGGTAGCCTGCCTGATAAGCCGTTTACTGATCCGACGCAACTCACCGATCTGGTCCTGTTGCAAAATGCCTCGCGCCCGCAGGCCTGGCACGACTGGTTCGACAGTCAGGGTTACCAGACCGAACACAGCTATCACGGGCCGCGTTTCGAAACCTTTTATATGTGCATCCGTGCCGCGCAGGTTGGCTGCGGTGTGGCGTTGTTGCCGCGATTTCTGGTGGAAGAGGAATTAGCCGACGGCAAACTGGTCATTCCTTTTGAGCATGCCATGCCCAGCACCGATGCCTATTACCTGGCATACCCGGAGCATGCGGCAGAAGTGCCGAAGGTACGGGATTTCGTGAAATGGATGCTGGAGCAGATCGATAGCCCGAATGACTGATCCGATTGAAAAATGTGGGAGCGAGCCTGCTCGCGAAGAGGCCGGCACATTCAATACCCATTTCGACTGAAATGACGCCTTCGCGAGCAGGCTCGCTCCCACAAGGGTTCTGCGGTGATCTAAAAAATTGCTGGCAATCTTCGTCCCTGATATGCGCCACTAGCGCCATCGAATGAGACCGCGCACAGGCGCGGCGCACCTGGAGACCCCGTTATGAGCGAGAGCGTGTTTGCCGATCGCATCGTGCAGAACCTGCTCGACACCGACTTCTACAAGCTGACGATGATGCAGGCGGTGCTGCACAACTATCCCAACGTCGAAGTCGAATGGGAGTTTCGTTGCCGTAATAGCGAAGATCTGCGCCCGTATCTGGCCGAGATCCGTTTTCAGATCGAGCGTCTGGCCGAACTGAGCCTGAGCGCCGATCAACTGAGCTTTCTCGAGCGCATCAGTTTCCTCAAGCCGGACTTCCTGCGCTTTCTCGGGCTGTTCCGCTTTAACCTGCGGTATCTGCACACCGGCATCGAAAACGGCGAGCTGTTCATCCGTCTGCGCGGGCCGTGGCTGCATGTGATTCTCTACGAAGTGCCGCTGCTGGCGATCGTCAGCGAAGTGCGCAACCGCTATCGCTACCGCGAAACCGTGCTGGAACAAGCGCGCGAACAGCTCTATCGCAAGTTCGACTGGCTGACCGCCAACGCCTCGGCCGACGAGTTGTCGCAACTGCAGGTCGCCGATTTCGGCACCCGCCGCCGCTTTTCGTATGGCGTGCAGGCTGAAGTGGTGAATGTACTCAAACACGACTTCCCCGGGCGTTTCGTCGGCACCAGCAACGTACACCTGTCCCGCGAGCTGGACATGAAACCGCTGGGCACCATGGCCCACGAGTGGATCATGGCGCACCAGCAACTCGGTCCACGGCTGATCGACAGCCAGATCGCCGCGCTTGATTGCTGGGTTCGCGAATACCGTGGCCTGCTCGGGATCGCGCTCACCGATTGCATCACCACCGATGCGTTCCTCGGCGACTTCGACCTGTTCTTCGCCAAGCTGTTTGACGGCCTGCGCCATGACTCCGGCGATCCTGTGGCGTGGGGCGAAAAATGCATCGCGCACTATCACAAACTCGGCATCGATCCGATGAGCAAGACCCTGGTGTTCTCCGACAGCCTGACCCTGCCCAAGTCGCTGGAGATCTTCCGTGCGCTGCACGGGCGGATCAACGTCAGCTTCGGCATCGGTACCAACCTCACCTGTGACATTCCGGGTGTCGAACCGATGAGCATCGTGCTTAAAATGACCGCCTGCAACGGCCAACCGGTGGCAAAGATCTCCGACGAGCCAGGCAAGACCCACTGTAAAGACCCGAATTTTGTCGCCTATTTGCGGCACGTTTTCCAGGTTCCTGCCGATTCCAGTCTATCTAGCAAGGAGTGAATTCATGCAAGCCGTACAGCGTGAGATTGCTGAACAGCTCAAGGTGCAACCGCCGTTCGCCGACCACAAGGCCCTGCAGGCCGAAGTCGCCCGGCGCATCACCTTTATTCAGGATTGCCTGGTCAATTCCGGGCTCAAGACGCTGGTGCTGGGCATCAGTGGCGGCGTCGACTCACTGACCGCCGGCCTGCTGGCCCAGCGGGCGATGCGCGAGTTGCGTGACCAGACAGGCGACAACAGCTACAAATTCATCGCCGTGCGTCTGCCTTACGAAACCCAGTTTGACGAACACGACGCCCAGGCCTCGGTGGATTTCATCGCGCCGGACGAGCGCCATACCGTAAATATCGGCCCGGCTGTGAAGTCGCTGGCCAGTGAAGTGGCGGCGTTTGAAGGCAAGCACGCGGTGTCGGTGGATTTCGTACTGGGCAACACCAAGGCGCGGATGCGCATGGTTGCTCAGTACACCATCGCCGGCGCGGCGCACGGTCTGGTGATCGGTACCGATCATGCGGCGGAAGCGGTGATGGGTTTCTTCACCAAGTTCGGTGACGGTGCCTGTGATCTAGCACCGCTCAGTGGTCTGGTGAAAAATCAGGTTCGTGCGATTGCGCGCAGCTTTGGTGCGCCGGAGTCGCTGGTCGAGAAAGTGCCCACGGCGGACCTTGAGGATTTGTCGCCGGGCAAACCTGATGAGGCTTCGCATGGCGTGACGTATGCCGAGATCGATGCGTTCCTGCACGGCGAACCGGTGCGTCAGGAAGCGTTCGACATCATCGTTGCGACCTACAACAAGACCCATCACAAGCGCGTGATGCCGTTTGCGCCGTAAGCGCTGATGGAATGAAAAAGCCCGCTGAGGAGTGATCCTCAGCGGGCTTTTCTTTGGCCCAGACATCAGTTGATGCAGATGGCCCCTTCGCGAGTAGGCTCGCTCCCACATTGACGGCGCAAACCTGTGGGAGCGAGCCTGCTGGCGAAGAACGATAACGCGGTGGTCCTGATTACTTGACAGTAATCGTGCCTTTCATCATCGAGATGTGGCCAGGGAACGAGCAGAAGAAGCCGTAGCCGCCATCAGCAATCTTCGCTACGTCAAAGGTCAGCGAATCGGTTTCCTTGGCGCCGATGATCTTGGTGTGAGCGATGATGCGTGCGTCACCTTCCGGCAGGTAGTTCTTGTCGATACCGGCGGCCAGGCCAGCGGTGGCGATCGGCTGCATGTCAGCTTCTTTGCTGATCACCAGGTTATGGCCCATGACGTTCTTCGGCAGGTTGCCGGAGTGAGTCAGTTCGATAGTGAAAGTCTTGCAGCTCTTGTCGATTTCGATGGCTTTGGTGCTGAAGGACATCTGATCGGTGGAGTCAACGGTGGTTTTGCACTCAGCAGCCATCAATTGGCTGCTGGCCAACGCCAGCAGGGATACCGCAACAACTTTGGAAAACATGGTGAATCTCCAAGGCAGGGTTAACAAAAACACGAATGATGGAAAGACTGCCTGAAATCTTCGCAAGTTCCTATGACTTGAGTCAAAAATTGTATACAACTTTCAGGCTATGACATTCATCGAAACAATCTAACGGCCAGATGCAACGGCCGGCCGTATGATCGGCGCATCTACTGAGACGGAGTGCCTATCATGTTCTTTAACGGTCTTTTGTGCAGTTTGCTCGCCGCCTACGCCTGTGGCGCCAGCGGTACCTTTGAATCGCCTGAACGCGAAGTTTAGGCCTTGGATCGAGGCTTGCCAGCCATTACCCTGTGACGGATTGACCCAGGAGGAAGGCATGTCTCTGAAATCCGTGTGTGTATTTTGCGGTGCCAACGCCGGCACTGTTCCGGCCTACACCGAAGCCGCCGTCGCCCTTGGCCGGGCCTTGGCCGAACGTAAATTGACCCTGGTCTACGGCGGTGGCGCCGTGGGTTTGATGGGAATTGTCGCCGATGCCGCGCTGGCTGCTGGCGGTGAAGTCATCGGGATCATCCCGCAGAGCCTGATGGACAAGGAAATCGGCCATAAAAGCCTGACGCGCCTGGAAGTGGTCGACGGCATGCACGCGCGCAAGGCACGCATGGCCGAGCTGAGCGACGCCTTCATCGCCCTGCCCGGCGGCCTCGGCACGCTGGAAGAACTATTCGAAGTCTGGACCTGGGGCCAGCTCGGCTACCACGGCAAGCCGTTGGGTTTGCTGGAAGTGAACGGTTTCTACAGCAAACTCACCGCATTTCTTGACCATATCGTCGGCGAAGGCTTCGTTCGCGCGCCACACCGTGACATGCTGCAAGTGAGTGAATCAGCGCAAACGCTGCTCGATGCCCTGGATAACTGGAAGCCGACCGTCACGCCAAAATGGGTCGACCAAAAACCCGGCTAACCACGAGGCACCGATACAAGGCAGAATATGCGCCGCTCAACCTCACCTTCGACCCAAGAGGATCGCCCATGGCCAAACCCAATTACTCCTTCGCCAAACGTCAACGAGACCTGGCAAAGGAACAGAAGAAAGAGGAAAAGCTTCAGCGCAAGAAACAAACCGCTGAGGAAGCGGCACTGAACCCTGACGGTGAAGTGGCGACGCAAGATGATGTTGATGCAACCGAAGCGACTGAAACACCGAAAGATCAGGCGCCCGACGCCTGAACCCCACCGGGTTTGATCATCGAATCAGACCCTGCGGATTTGTGACGGGGCTGGCGGTTCCACTGCCGGCCCTCACAGCCCTTCCCCTCCCCAATACACCAAAATCCCCTGTGGGAGATTCTATGGTTGAGGGGAAGCCCTCAACTGACTTTTGTCTGGTATTCGCTTTGCCCTTTCAGCAAGGCGAATACCACCCGAGCAAGTTTGCGAGCCAGCATCACCAACGCCTGCGTGGTGCTGAAACCCCGTGCTCTTTGGGCCTCGTAAAACCCTTTCCAGGCTTTCGTACGGCTAGCCGACATCGCAGCGTTGTGCAAAAGTCGGCGGGCCTCGGGGTCTCCGCGCTTGGTCAAGCTGCGGCGACCGTCCTTTTGCCCTGATTTCGATACCCTTAAATCCATGCCCAGGAAGGCGATAAACGCATCCGCGTTGCTAAATTCCCCCCGCTGAAACGCCGTGAGCAGGCGCGCTCCGGTCAGAAATCCAATGCCCTCAACTTTCAGGCAACGCTTCAATTGGCCGAGCAAACCGGCTTGTTTGAGCTGATCGTTGATCGTCTTTTCGATCATCGTTTCAAGCCGCTGCATGGATTTTATTTGTTCAGCAAAAGCTGCCTTCAATAGCGGCTCATTCGACCAGCTCTGCACCAGGCCGACCCTTGCCTGGACCAAAGCCGCGCGGCGGCGGAAAAGGCTCAGGAGCTGGCGGTACAGCGGTGATGGCGGGGTCCAGGGGCGCAACTCCTCGGCTTCGTTCTTCAGGTAACGGGCCAGCAACTTGGCGTCCAAGGCGTCGGTTTTGGCGCGGATCTTCACGCCTTCGCGGTAATGTTTGAGTTCATAGCCGCCCACCATGTAAATCGTGCAACCGGCCGCATAAGCCAAATCAGCGAATTCCAAGTGGTAGATGTTTGTAGCCTCAATGGCAATAGACACGGGGCCGAGCAAGGCCTTCAGCCACTGCTTAATGGATGTTTTGGTGTTGGGAATCGCTTCAAGCAGATCGCTATCGGCCTGATAAATCACCAGTTCATTTTTGGCGACATCCACGCCAACGATCGGATTTGATAGAGCGACTGGCATTGCCACAGGATTTCCTCCGGGATAAGGTTTGAGCACTTGAAGGGCTCACCCAGAGGCGCAGGCTTGTTCCTATCGTCGGTCTAGCCAGATGCATTCTTTATCGGCGCTTGGGTGAAAGGAGGAGGGGCGAAATCTCCCACGGTCTGTGCTGCGTCAACAGTCAGAATCGAGCCTTGTCCCTCCTCCTCCCTTCAAGTCCTACCATACAAGCGAGCCTGCTCGCGAAAGCGGTGTATCAGTGTAAATATTTGCTGCTGACACACCGCTATCGCGAGCAGGCTCACTCCTACAGTTTCATCGTCGTTAATCCAGGGGCATCACGGTGACGCGCACTTCCGGGTCATGATTGCCGCCGCCCAGAATCACCCCGCGCAACGGTGACACATCGGAAAAATCCCTCCCCCACGCCAGCGTGATGTGTTCCTGCGCCGGCTGCACATTGTTGGTCGGATCGAAATCCACCCAGCCCAGCACCGGACAAAACACCGACACCCAGGCGTGCGACGCATCAGCGCCGATCAGGCGTGGTTGCCCCGGCGGTGGCTGGGTCAGCAGATAGCCGCTGATATAACGCGCTGCCAGCCCTCGCGAGCGCACGCACGCCAGCATCAGGTGAGCGAAGTCCTGACAGACCCCGCGCCGCCGTTCCAGCACTTCCACCAGCGGTGTCGCCACCTGGGTCGCCTCGGCATCAAAGGTGAATTCACTGAAGATCTTCTGCATCAAGTCCTGCACACCCAGCAGCAACGGCCTGCCCGGCGGAAAACAACTTTGCGAAAACTCGACGAAGCTGCTTTTCAAGTGCACGTAAGGGGACTGGAACCGGTAGCGACAAGCTTCGAGCAACTCAGCGGAAAGCGGTTGACTGCTGTAGGTCAGCGCATCGCGGGTCAGCTCCCAGGCGGGCGACTGACTGAAGTCCAGCACCGGCCGCGCCAGCACCTCAACAGTCAGCCGAGCATTGACCTGCAATTCATCGTGAGGCCGTTCGAAGGCCAGCCGGGTCAGCGGATTGCCAAACACGTCGAGTTCATCACGGCGGGCTGTCGGGTCCGGGCTGATCAGCAATTGCTGTTCGGTGCAACGCTGCCAGGCACATTCACGCGGCCACAAGTGCGCCAGTTGCTGCGCCAGGGACACCGGACTGTCGTAGTGGTAACAGGTGTCGTGGAGGATCAGGTAGCGAGCATTCATCAAACGGACACCGTGCGCTGGCTGACATCATCGACATGGGCGAAATGGCGCAGGGCCAGACGATCCGACACCTGCCCGCTGGCCTCGGCAATGTCCTGCAGCAGATCCGCCAGACCATTCAGAGCGGCTCGTACGCTGGATTCCCCGAACAGCGGATTCTCCAGACATCCCAGATCAAACCGCGCCAGACGCTCGACCAGTTGCGACAATGCCGCTTCCCGCGGCGCCGCGAAATCATCGTTCAAACGTTTCAAGGTGCGGGTCACCAGTTTCAACTGAAACAACACCGCGTGCGGGTTCTGCTCGTCGAGCAACAACAGGTCGAGCACCGGAATCAATTGCGCCACGGCCAGATAACGCGAACGGTAGGTGATACTGCTGTTGCCCAGTTCCAGCAGCCATTCGAGGCCCGCTTGATCGAACGCCCCGGCGCCGCGCAGAAATGCCGCCAGACTGCTGCTGAGAAACTGCAGACGCTCAATGCGCCGGCCGATCATCAGAAAGCGCCAGCCTTCGTCGCGGGTCATGTCGTCGAGGGCAAACCCGGAAAGCGCCGCCAGCGACATCACCAGCCGGTTGAGGAAGTCCAGCAGTTCGCCAAAGTCGGGTTCGTCGGTATCCAGTTCCATCGCTTCGCGCTGCAACTCCACCAGCGCCTGCCAGTTCTCCCGCGAAAGCTTGCCACGCACCTGCGAGGCCGCCCACTGCAAACGCTGCAGGTTGGCGCGCAGGCTGAACGACCAGTCTTCACCGAGCAATGCAGCGAGCAAGCGCTCGGGAAGTTCTCCTTCATCCGGCAACAACGTCAACCGCTCACCGAGATCGACCGCCGCCTGCAACGCTTGCGGGTCGTCGCCGTCGACATACCGCGCGAGCATGATGCGCAGCAACCGCGCACTGTCATCACAGCGCTCGCAGTATCGGCCGAACCAGAACAGGTTCTCCACCACCCGTGAGGGCAGATACGGGTCGCGCCGTACCAGATCATGGACCCCAACGCTGCGCTGACTCTTCCACTGCTCGCCACTGGGCGGACGATCACCGAGTATCCAAGTGTCTTTGCTCGCCCCACCGCGCTGCATCGACACTACTTCGGCATCAGCCTCGGCGGCCACCCGGGTCAGACCACCGGGCAGCACGCGATAACCGTCAGCACCCGCCACGGCGTACATGCGCATGCCGATCGCCCGTGGTTGCAGTTGACCATTTTCCGCCTGCCAGATCGGTGCCTGGGACAGTTGAGCCAATTCTTGCGCCACATAAGCATAAGGACGCGCCTGCATGCGCTCGGCAAGCGCCTGACGCTGTTTTTCACTCAGATCACGGCCAAAGACCGGCGCGAAGCTCTGCGAAGGAAATGCTGGTTTGATCAGCAGTTCGGGCAGTTTTTCCAGGGCTTGGGCCAACACCGGCGCCTCACCGCACCACCACGTCGCGATCGACGGCAAAATCAGTTCTTCGCCAAACAGGTATTGGTTGATCTTCGGCAGAAAGCCCAGCAATCCCGGCGACTCCAGCACGCCGCTACCCAGCGCATTGGCGACCAGAACGCGCCCTTGGCGTACTGCCTCAAGCAACCCGGGAACGCCGAGTGCCGAGTCCGTGCGCAACTCCAGCGGATCGCAGAAATCATCATCGAGCCGGCGCATGATCGCATGCACCCGACGCAAACCACTGAGGGTTTTCAGGTAGACCGTGGCGTCGCGCACCGTCAGGTCACCGCCCTCGACCAGCGGATAACCAAGTTGCCGAGCCAGATACAAATGTTCGAAATAGCTTTCATTGAAGCGCCCCGGCGTGAGCAACACCACCAGCGGCGCGTCATCGTCACTGGGCGCTTGTCGCGCGAGGGTTTCCTGCAATGTGCGGAAGAAGCCGGCCAGATGCTGCACCTTCAGATCCCGGTACAACTCGGGAAAGGCGCGCGACACGATGGTGCGGTTTTCCAAGGCATAGCCGGCGCCGGATGGCGCTTGCGTACGATCGGCGGTGACCCACCAGCGCCCGTCCGGTGTACGCGCCAGATCCACGGCGTACAGGTGCAGAAACGTCTCTTCCGGCAGCGCGACATGCTGACACGGCCAGAGAAAATTGTTGTGGCCGAACACCAGCTCTGCCGGCAACAAGCCTTCGCTGATCAGCCGCTGCGGCCCATACAAATCGGCCAGCACCGCATTGAGCAGTCGCGCACGCTGGGCGATACCTGCCGACAGTTGCTGCCATTCATCCGCAGCAATCACGTGGGGCAGCAGATCCAGCTCCCACGGCCGATCAGCGCCCTTGGGATCGGCATAGACGTTATAGGTGACGCCGTTTTCCTGAATCTGCCGCGCCAGCAGTGCCTGACGCTGCACCAGTTGCGCCGGCGTGCTGCGCTGCAACTGATCGAACAAACGCCGCCAGTGCGGGCGCACCGCGCCACTGCCGTCGAGCAGTTCGTGATAAGTGCCCGCCGTAAGCGGGTAGCGGTCTAGCAGGTCAGGCATGGAAAGCTCGGCAGACAGCAAGGAACGGTCAGACTAACGCAGCCACATGACGCGCGGATATACGAAAAATCCGCGTGTCGCGTAGGCCTTAGAAACGTCGCAAATCGATTGTCATCGGTAGCTCGTCACTGATTTCTATATTCGGTACAGGAAGTTTCCCCGGCGTGTGTCCGACGCGGAAGAATCGCGCCATCCGCCGGCTCTCGGCTTCGTTGGCATTGACCGGCAACGTCTCGTAATTGCGCCCGCCCGGATGCGCGACGTGGTACTGACAACCGCCCAGCGAGCGGCCCATCCAGGTGTCGAGCAGGTCGAACACCAGCGGTGCGTGCACGGGTATGGTCGGTTGCAAGCAGTTGGCCGGCTGCCATGCGCGGTAACGCACACCCGCGACAAACTCGCCAACCCGTCCGGTCGGATGCAACGGCACGGCGATGCCGTTACAGGTCAGCATATAGCGCTGCGGCGGCAGGCCTTTGAGCTTGACCTGCAAACGCTCCAGCGATGAGTCGACATAACGCACCGTGCCGCCAGCCGCGCCCTCCTCGCCCAGGACATGCCACGGTTCCAGCGCCTGACGCAGCTCCAGTTCGATGCCGTTGACGGCGTAATCGCCGACCTTGGGAAAACGAAACTCCAGATGCGCTGCGAACCATTCCGCGCGCAGCGGATAACCGGCGTTGTTCAGTTCGACGATGACATCGGCGAAATCCTGTTCGATAAAGTGCGGCAGCAGGAAACGGTCGTGCAGTTCAGTGCCCCAGCGCGCCAGTTTCGGCGGCGCATAAGGTTCGCGCCAGAAACGCGCGACCAGCGCCCGCAGCAACAACTGCTGGGCCAGGCTCATGCGCGCATGGGGCGGCATTTCAAAGGCACGCAGCTCAAGCAAGCCGAGACGCCCGGTGGCGCCGTCCGGTGAATACAGTTTGTCGATGCAGAACTCGGCACGGTGCGTATTGCCGGTGACGTCGATCAGCAGGTTGCGCAGCAGTCGATCAACCAGCCACGGCGCGCATTCCTCGCCCGGCTCCGGCATCTGCGCAAAAGCGATTTCCAGTTCATATAAAGCATCATTACGCGCCTCATCGACACGCGGCGCCTGAGACGTCGGGCCAATGAACAAGCCGGAAAACAGATACGACAACGATGGATGGTTGTGCCAGTAACTGATCAGGCTGCGCAGCAGATCCGGGCGGCGCAGAAACGGTGAGTCCGCCGGCGTCGCCCCACCGAGAACGAAATGGTTACCACCGCCGGTGCCGGTGTGACGACCGTCGATCATGAATTTCTCGGTGGTCAGGCGGGTCTGGCGCGCCTCTTCATAGAGAAATTCGGTGCGTTCGACCAACTCGTCCCAAGTCGCCGACGGCTGCACATTGACCTCGATCACACCCGGGTCCGGGGTGATGCGGAAATTGCTCAGACGCGGATCGCTCGGCGGCTCATAGCCTTCCAGCAGCACCGGGCAATGCAGCTCTTCGGCGGTGGCTTCGATGGCGGCCACCAGTTCCAGATAATCCTCAACCCGCTCCAGCGGCGGCATGAACAGGTACAAACGCCCCTCGCGGGCCTCGGCGCAAAACGCGGTGCGGGTCAGCCAGTCGGCGGATTCGTCGATTTTCGGCACGCGTTCGTCTGTCGTGGCAGGTTCGCCATGACTGTTGAGCTGCGCGGTTTCCGGCAACTCAGGCAAGTCTTGATTCGGATCCTGAGGATGAATGAACGGATACTCGGCGGCCTTCACCCACGGCTGCGACCCCAACGGCAGGCGATAGCCCAACGGCGAATCCCCCGGCACCAGTCGGCAATGCTCGTCACGCAGGTACCAGCGCCCGCTCTGCCATTGATCACCCTTGGCGGTGCGCGCCAGCGGCAATACCTGGCCGATCACCTTGTTCAGGCCCTGACTGAACACCTTGCGCAAGCGTGCGCGCTCAAGCGGTTCCTCAAGACGTGAATCTTCGGCGCTGACATTGCTCGGCAACGTGCCCTCGCGCCAGAGGTAGTAGAAATTGTCTTCGTAGGCCGGGAAGACAAAACGTGTAGGCAATTTCAGGCGCTCGGCGACACTGGCGAGGAAGCGTCCGGCCAACTCGCCATCCGCTCCGTAGTCCTGCTGCTCATCGGCGATCAGTGCGTTGTTGTGCCAGATTGGCACACCGTCGCGACGCCAATAGCAATTGAGCGACCAGCGCGGCAGTTGCTCGCCGGGATACCACTTGCCCTGGCCGAAATGCACCAGACCCTGCGGAGCGTAATGCTTGCGCATGCGCTGGAACAGTTCAGCGGAAAGTCGCCGCTTGGCCGGCCCCAGCGCGGCGGTGTTCCACTCGGCGCCATCCGGGTCATCGATGGAAACGAAGGTCGGCTCGCCGCCCATGGTCAGGCGCACGTCATCCGCCAGCAGATCGGCATCGATCTGCCGTCCCAGTGCCTGAATCGCCAGCCACTGCTCGTCGGTGTAGGGCTTGGTGACGCGCGGCGCCTCCCATATCCGCTCCACCGACATTTCATGGCTGAATTCACATTCGCACGGCTCGACCAAGCCACTGATCGGTGCCGCCGAGGACGGATCGGGACTACACGCCAAGGGGATATGCCCTTCGCCGGCGAACAGCCCGGACGTGGCGTCCAGGCCGATCCAGCCAGCGCCAGGCAGATACACCTCGCACCAGGCGTGCAGGTCAGTGAAATCGACTTCAGTGCCGGACGGGCCATCGAGGCTTTTCACGTCGGCGGTCAGTTGAATCAGATAACCGGAGACAAACCGCGCGGCCAACCCGAGGTTGCGCAGCAGTTGCACCAGCAACCACGCCGAATCGCGGCAGGAACCGGAGGCGTGTTCAAGGGTGTGTTCCGGGGTCTGCACGCCCGGCTCCATGCGAATCAGGTAGCCGATGTCTTCGCTCAAGCGCTGGTTGAGCGCCACAAGGAAGTCCACCGCCGGCAGCGGCGTGCGGTCGATGGCGTCCAGATAGGCTTTGAATTTCGGCGTCAGCGGCAGGGTTTCGAGGTACGGCGCCAGTTCCTTGCGCTCATCGGCGGCGTAGGAGAAAGGGATTTTCTCGGCGTAGGGTTCGAGGAAGAAGTCGAACGGGTTGAACACCGCCATTTCGGCGAGCAGATCGACTTCGATGCGCAACTCATTGGTTTTCTCGGGAAACACCAATCGCGCGAGGTAGTTGCCCTGCGGGTCTTGCTGCCAGTTGATGAAATGCTGCTCGGGCGAGACTTTCAGGGCATACGACAGAATCCGCGTGCGGCTGTGGGCGGCCGGGCGCAGACGTACGATCTGCGGGCCGAGTTCGACAGCGCGGTCATAGCGGTAATGCGTGACGTGATGCAATGCGACATGAATCGACACGGCGTGCCTCCTGCGAGCCTAAGCGTATTCGAAAGCGCGCAAAACTTATGCCATGCAGAGGCTTGGGCGCTTTCCCGGAATGCTTAGGGCAGTACAGCACCAAAATCGGGCGATGCGGGGAAATGGTTTGGGCTGATTGCACGTAAATGTTGCGAAGAGCCCCTCACCCTAACCCTCTCCCAGAGGGAGAGGGGACTGACCGAGTTGACTAAGCGAGCTACACCGACCTGAAACTTCGAGTCGAACTTCGATTTTGAAAAGCACAGCGATCTGCTCCCCTCCCTACCCCTCTCCCGGGGGGGGTAGGGAGGGGTGGCTGTTGGAGATACGCCGACCTGAAAGTCCTGAGTCGAACTCAAGTTTTGAAAAGCATGGAGATCTGCTCCCTTCCCCCTCGCCCCCTTGGGGGCGGTCCGACGTTTCGGGAGGGTTGGGGTGAGGGGGATGGATCTTGCGACCTGCATAAATCCAACGGCAGAAACGCAAAACGCCAACCCGAAGGTTGGCGTTTTCTTTAGCGCGGTACGACCGGCTTACGGGTCGGCTTCGGCCCTTTGCCTTTCGCGGCGTCTTTACGCTCTTTCGCAGCCTGCTGGTTACGGGCAAACGCCGCCGCCTTGGCCTGCTCCCGCTTGTCCCAAGGGTTACCACCATCACTGGCACGTGGCGGCAAGCCAGTGTGCTGGGTGAGAATCTTGGTGGTCTTCTCTTTAGCGTCCTTCGCCACTTTATGGCTGCCGGCTGGCGTCGAGTTCTTGCGACGGGCGCTCTGGTAGCTGTCGGTCGCCGGTTGATGGGTCGGGATCAACTGATCCTTGCCCGAACCGATCAGATCAGCGCGGCCCATGCGGATCAGCGCTTCACGCAGCATCGGCCAGCCTTTCGGGTCGTGATAACGCAAGAACGCCTTGTGCAGACGACGCTGCTCTTCGCTCTTGACGATGGTCACGCCGTCGCTCTTGTAGGTGACCTTGCGCAGCGGGTTCTTGCCCGAGTGGTACATCGCGGTGGCGGTGGCCATCGGCGACGGGTAGAACGCCTGCACCTGGTCGGCGCGGAAGCCGTTGCCCTTGAGCCACAGGGCCAGGTTCATCATGTCTTCGTCGGTGGTGCCTGGGTGGGCGGCGATGAAGTACGGAATCAGGTACTGCTCTTTGCCCGCTTCCTTGGTGTACTTCTCGAACATGCGCTTGAACTTGTCATAGCTGCCGATGCCCGGTTTCATCATCTGATTGAGCGGACCTTCCTCGGTGTGTTCCGGGGCGATCTTCAGGTAGCCACCGACGTGGTGGGTCACCAGCTCTTTGACGTACTCCGGCGATTCGACCGCGAGGTCGTAACGCAGGCCGGAGGCGATCAGGATTTTCTTCACACCCGGCAAAGCACGAGCACTGCGGTACAGCTGAATCAACGACGAGTGGTCGGTGTTCAAGTTCGGGCAGATGCCCGGGAACACGCAGGACGGCTTGCGGCACGCGGATTCGATTTCCGGTGTCTTGCAGGCGATGCGGTACATGTTCGCGGTCGGGCCGCCGAGGTCGGAAATGACGCCGGTGAAACCTGGCACCTTGTCGCGGATCTCTTCGATTTCGCGAATGATCGACTCTTCGGAACGGTTCTGGATGATCCGGCCTTCGTGTTCGGTGATCGAGCAGAAGGTGCAGCCACCGAAGCAGCCACGCATGATGTTCACCGAAAAACGGATCATGTCGTAGGCCGGGATCTTCTCCTTGCCGTACGCCGGGTGCGGGACACGGGCGTAAGGCATGCCGAACACGTAGTCCATTTCTTCAGTGGTCATCGGAATCGGCGGCGGGTTGAACCAGACGTCGACTTCACCGTGCTTCTGCACCAGCGCACGGGCGTTGCCCGGGTTGGTTTCGAGGTGCAGCACGCGGTTGGCGTGGGCATACAGAACGGCGTCGCCGCGCACCTTTTCTACCGATGGCAGGCGAATCACGGTCTTGTCACGGGTCATGCGCGGGCTGGCCAGGATCTGTACGACCTTGGCTTCCTGCGGATCGTCGACCGGACCTTTTTCCTGCTCGATGGCACAGGCCTGGGTGTCCTGAGTGTTCACGTACGGGTTGATGATCTTGTCGACCTTGCCCGGACGGTCGATACGCGTCGAGTCGACTTCGTACCAGTCTTTCGGCGTATCGCGACGGATGAACGCGGTGCCGCGCACATCGGTGATGTCTTCGATCTTGTGCCCGTAGGACAGGCGCTGGGCGACTTCGACGATCGCGCGCTCGGCGTTGCCGTACAGCAGAATGTCGGCGCTGGCGTCGATCAGGATCGAGTTACGCACGCGATCCTGCCAGTAGTCGTAGTGGGCAATGCGGCGCAGGGACGCTTCGATGCCGCCGAGCACGATCGGCACGTGCTTGTAGGCTTCTTTGCAGCGCTGGCTGTAGACCAGGCTCGCGCGGTCCGGACGCTTGCCGGCCATGCCGCCGGGCGTATAGGCGTCGTCGGAACGGATTTTCTTGTCCGCGGTGTAGCGATTGATCATCGAGTCCATGTTGCCCGCCGCAACCCCGAAGAACAGGTTCGGCTCGCCGAGCTTCATGAAATCGTCTTTGGACTGCCAGTTCGGCTGGGCAATGATCCCGACACGGAAGCCCTGGGACTCCAGCAGCCGGCCAATGATCGCCATGCCAAACGACGGGTGATCGACGTAGGCATCACCGGTAACAATGATGATGTCGCACGAATCCCAGCCAAGCTGATCCATCTCCTCCCTGCTCATCGGCAGGAATGGCGCTGGCCCGAAACATTCGGCCCAATATTTTGGATAGTCAAATAACGGCTTGGCTGCTTGCATGTCGACGACCGGTGTTGAAGTGAAAATTCGCGGGCGCGGAATATAGCACAAAAAATAACCAATTCCGACGGCAATGGTCGGTTTCTCTTACAACCCGCGTCGAGCCTGCCCGATACCCCGTAACAGGCAAAAAAATCATCGTTCAAACTTAACATTCATCAGTCCGGTGCCTGCGCCGACTGATGTGGCAACCCTTCAAGGATGAAGCAATGTCACCCAAACAGCCCGCCAAGGGCAGCATCAAAGTCAAGACCCCAACCAGCCCGGATGCGCCGCAGCAAGGCAATACCGGGCGAGCGCCACGGACGGGGCCTGAACCGTCCCTGCCTGTCTCCTCTGCGACGCGTCCGGGCGGCACTCACGGCACTGCCAGCCCTGAGGTAACAAGACCGTCTCCCGTCGTCATCACGCACACAGCAACCGCCTCGGTGAAAACGGGCGCAACGGGAGCAAAATCGCTGGAGAGTTACCGTATCCCCGCACCTGACCGTTTGCCCCAGGCCAATACCGAGGGCTTGAGGATGTACAAGGGCCGCGAATACGTCGATGTCGCGCACGGCAGCATCGTGATGGTCGGCATCGATCCGCAGACCGGCCTCTACCGCGCCCAACTCGCAGCCGAGCGGGTTGCCACGGGTCCGCTACTGCTGCGCGACACCGACAGCGGTCTGTGGCATTCGCTCAAGGACGGTGACGCCGTGACCTTGATTGACCCTCACCTGCAGACGTTGCGCACGGATCTCGAAATCACACGCGCCAAGGCCGACAGCGACGGGTTATTGCGCCACGAGGGCCGACTGTACCTGTCCCTGCACAACCACGTTTATCAGGTCATGCACGATGTGAGTGCCTCCACGGCGACACAAAAAGCGTGGCGTATCGTCAACCCGAAAGACCCCGTGGCAACCGATATCGCAAATATCTACCGCGCCAGCCGCAGCGGCGAAACGCGGACTGTGCGGCGCGATGAGGGCAATCGCTGGGTTTATCATTTGCCAGAGCTGAAGGGAGGTATTCAGGACGCGGAGATTGCCCGCCTGAGTAAAGACACGTTGTTGCAGATGCATGAGCCTTTTCAAAAGGCCCACACGGAATTGACGAATTCGTCGGAGCGCCACAACACGCTCTGGGCAGAAACCCAGAAACTGCCGCAGGGCAGTGCAGAGCAAAACGCAAAACTGCTGAGCCTGGAAGTGCATTTGCTCAAGCATGTGCAAAAACAGGCGGATTTCGTAGAGTCGCTGGTGCTCAACAGAAAATGGCTGACCCTTGCGAAAGCCAGCGGGCTATTCAAGCAGGAACTGCAGACTTTCCGCATAGAACGCGCCGAATTTCTGAACCGCCTCATGGCGGCCATGGACCTGCGGGTCAAGCCTACCGTCTCCAGTCTGGATGCCGACAGTTGCAAGCGGATCATCCCTCACCTGAACAAGAAGCTGAGGTTTATCGAAGAACGTGAAGTGGTGTTGGCAGAAATCAGAAAAGCCGACCCGGGAGCGGCACCGATACTCGAAGAAATCAGGCAGCAAGTGCCGTCGCCCGAGCGCATCAACTTCAACAAGCTGACCCTCTACGTGCACCTGTATGCGGGCACGCCCGACCATTCGCCCAATACCACCATGCCGTCGCTTTCCTGCGTCGATCTGGTCACCGGAGACCTGAAAAACATTCCGCAACACGAGCACCCCATGGCACTGCTTTTGAGCCTGGATCAGATCAGGGCGGACAAATCACGATTTGAAATGCAACTGGCCACCCACGCTGACAGCGATGCCTCTCGGGCCGGGTACCTCAAGGAAATCCTCAGTTTGATCGACCCACTCGAGAGGCGAATCGATAACAGGCTCAGCGACATTCTGGAGTCGATCGGGCGCGACCGCGAACTGCCCAACATCGACCACGATATCGATTTTGACTTCCTTCCAACGCTCCCCGACCCTTCCGAAAGCTCCCGCCCGTTAACGCCCAGGAAAGTTTTCCGGGTCCGCCAACACGGTACTTACCGGGTTCTGGTCGGTGAAACGGAAACGGCTCAGGACGGCAATGTCATCGTCAGGGTTCCGGACCCGTTGCGCCCCGGCTCTCCATCCGCTCGCTACGAAAAAAGACAAGGCGAATGGTTGCCAGTGCGCCTGCCCATCACCAGTACACCCAGACCACAGCTGGTCGCCGAGGCCAACCGGTTACTGGCCGACGTCGAACAACACGTTGCCAAGGCCAGGGTGGACGAGGCGAGAAAAACCAATCCGACCGATATTGTCGAAGACCTGAGTAAAGAGACTGAACGACTGAACGAGCAGGCAAGGCGCCTGGAAAGCCATGAAGACGCGGACACCGAAATCCTCGACCTGGCTACGCGCTTGCGAAGCGCTGCCGAGTCACTGGACGCGCATGGCCAAAGTGTTCTGGTGCGCATGTACAAGAACAGGGACGTGCTCGACATCATGCGTTTGAACTATCTGATGGATGCCGACGAAGTCAGCGTGAGCAAAACCGTTGATCGCAAGCCATCGGGCAAAGGCAAGGGCAAGTCGTTTCTCGACGTTTATTCGATCACTGATCGCGCCGACGACGCACCGTTATGGGAGGCACACTTCCACTATGACCAACACAACGCCGCGCCGCTGAGTTTCACCACAAGAGGCGGTCACCTCAAAACCCTCGAACAGAGCCGACGCGGCATCGAGTCTCAGCGCCGCGATGAACAGGCTGGCTTGCCGCACGTGGCCATCTGGCGCCAGACCTTCGATGGCAAGACCGCGAGCAAAATATTTGCACTGGCCAGCCCGGCTGGCGTGCCTTCCAGGCCTGAGTAAAGGACTCAGGGCCACACGATCAATCAGGCAATGACGCCGCCCCTGCCATCAGCTCCCGTTCAGGCGAACTGATGCGCAAACCTGCAAGGATAGAAAGACATGCCCGTTAAATCGCCCCCCAGAGGCAACAATTCCGGCAATCCCCCGGTTCGCCAAAACGCTGTGCCAGACGTGGACACCCCGCGCCTCGACCTGCCACCGCGCACAGATTTAGAGGTCTCGATACCCGGTGGGCAAACACCACGACCGGGCCGCTTACCAACGCCAGCCGATATCGACGCGATCGAGCCGGCTCCGAGCATCACCATTCATCGACCCGCGTTGCCGATTGAAAATCCGCGTGCGGCTAGCCAGTCCCTGGAACACTACTGGGTGCCTACGGCCAGCGGTTTGTCGGATCGCAACGCTGACGGCTTGAGAACGCACAAGGGCCGCCAATATGCCGATGTACCCGGCGGCATCGTGCTGCTCGGCAAAGATGCGCAAACAGGGCTGTATCGGGCCCGGCTGCCCAGCGAATCCAGCCCCTCGGGGCCCGTGCTGCTGCGTGACTCCAGCGCGGGACTCTGGCATGAGCTGGAACACTTCGAGCCGATCGGTGTGCCATTGTCGAGCAGCCGCCTGGAAGCTTTCCGCACGCCACTGGATTTCAGCGGCATTCAAAAGGGCAGCGATGGCCTTCACCGGCTCAACGGTAAACTCTATGCGGTGATCGACAACCACAGTTATCAGGTTCTGCACGACACCGATGCCTCGACCCCGTCAACAGCGGTGATGCGTATCGTCCGTGCGCAAGACCCGGTGGCCAGCGACAGCACCAATACCTACATCGCTACACGCCCCGGGCGCTCGGAGCCGATCATTTACGATGCTCGCGAAGGCTGGCTGGGAACGGCGGTCGGGGGTGCCGGCGGCATGTTCCGCAGCGAGCCAGGCAGCCCCGCGCATCCTGGCCTGCTGCAACGGTTTGCCAGCGCGATCAATCATTTGCGCACGCCAGAGTCCCGCGCTCGAAAGCTCTTCCCGGCCCTCGACAGCGATGAGATCACCCGGCTTCTGCATTCGCACGGAGATGACGTCCGCGGCTATCTGTCCCAACGCGAGGCCAGTTACAGGGCGCTCAAGGCGGATCTCGCTTCCTGGATCAGGAAGACATCCTCACAGGCCCCCAACGAAGCTGCACATCCCGCGGTGGAGCGTGCTGTAGAAGAAATAAAACGTTGCTGGAAACGGCAGACGGGGACGACGCTGAAACTTGATTTGGGAGAGGCAATCCTTGCGCCGCTGACGGCTGATTTCAGCCATGTAAGAACTCTGGAGCTGAAAGCGGTCGCCTGGTCGGACACCGCCGATACCTTCCTTGGCAGTTTTCCCAACCTTGAGAAACTGTCGGTGACTCACTCCACCCTGGATAAATTGCCGTCCGATATCGCGCCGATGACCGTTCTCAAGGCTCTGGAGCTGAGCTCGAACCGAATCCAGCTCAATGAGCAGGCAGCAGTAAAACTGGGCGCACTCAAGCAGCTTGAACACCTCGACCTGTCGAGCAACCCGCTTGGCAGAGTCCCGGACTTTCGCGGCATGTCGCAACTTCGGTCATTGAACCTGAGCAACACCGGACTGGATCACTGGCCCAGCGGTTTACGCGATCAGGTGGCACTGGACGTGGTCGACTTGCGCCATAACCAACTGCGCGAAATTCCACAGCCGATCCTTGACCCGTCAAACAATGAACTGCTGGCGATCGCCCGTATCAACTCGGTCACCCTGATTGAAGGCAACCCCTTCCCGGCCGGTTACTGGCGAACGCTTGAGGTTTATTGGCGCCGCGTAGTGACCGACTATCCGGCGATGCGCACGGGCTCCCGCGCAGACGCGTTCAGACTGGATGGCGATATTCCCGAAGTGGCGATGGTGCGGCGTATGTATCCAGACAAGAATCCGCAAGCCGCCAGGGAATATTTGCTCGCCCTGGGTGATGGCGCCGAAGAGCAGATCGCGCGACGCATTGCCGGTTTCGAGTTACTGGAAACGCAACTGCAGGCCTACATCGCCGACAGCCAACCCGGCCCGGCCCAAGCCATGGGCCCGGAAAGAGTCAACGCTACCCGCCTGGCAAGAATCATCAGAGGCTGCTGGCTGGGCGAATCGGACGGCGTACTGAAACTGCCACCGCTGTACGGTCCATTACCCCTGCTAACCGTGGATTTCAGTCACATCAAATCCCTCAGTCTCGACTCGGTAACCTGGTCGGACACCGCCAATACGCTTCTGTCCAATTGCCCCAATCTGGAAAGCCTGACCATCGTTAACTCCGGCATCGATAAACTGCCGCAAAAAATCACCGAGATGGACAAACTCAACTATCTGGATCTGAGTTCAAACCAGATAAAACTGGATGAGCAAAGCGCTTTGGCACTCGGTGCATTGCACCAGTTGAAACAGATCGATCTGTCCAACAATCAACTGCGGGCAGTGCCCGACTTTAGCGCCATGTCCGGGTTGCAGGCATTGAACCTGAAAAACACGGGCCTCAGTCAGTGGCCTGCCGGGCTGCTCGACAAAACCGCTTTGAACCACCTGGACCTGCGCGACAATCGCTTGAGCGAGGTTCCCCAGGCCAATTTCAACCCGACACCCGAGACGCTGGCTGTCGTCGCGCGGATCAACAATGTCACGCGCCTTGAAGGCAACGACTTCCCCTCCGTGTACTGGCGAAAATTCGACGGCTACTGGCGACGCCTTAAAGAGTCTCACCCCGAGCTGATGGAGCCGGCCCATCCCGCCGTATTCGATAGCGAAGACTCCAGGGCGCAGCGTTATCGAAACCTGTTCCCGAGCAAAACCATCAAGGAGTGCAGGGAGTTCATCTGGAATCATGACAAAGGCACCGTGGCACCACGCTTGCTCGCGCTGGAACAAGAATTCGATCTTCTGAAAACCCAGCTCGACGACTGGGTCTTTTCCGGGGGCGGCAACCGCCTGCGTTACGTGCGTGCCAATCAGCTGCAAATCAACGCCACCACCCGTAATGACCGCACTGCAGCGCGGGATCGGATCATCAGTTGCTGGCGCCGCGAGACGGCGCAAAAACATGCTTTCGACGGCACACCGATCGGTCTGGAACTGGACTTGAGCGGCCTGACCTTGCCGACCCTGCCGGATCTGAGCATCGACTTCAGCCATGTGGGTTCACTCAGATTGAGCGGCATGAACCTGACGGAGTCACCGGAAGGCTTCCTCACCCGTTTTCGTCATGTGCGCTGGCTGGACATGTCGAACAATCGCCTCAGGGACTTGCCCCCGGCAGTAGGAGAAATGCACGGGATGACGCGCCTGTTCCTGCAGCACAACCAACTTGAACTCAATGCAGAAACGGCGCGGATACTGGCCGGACGCACAACGCTCAGAGCACTCTGGATCGACAACAATCCCCAACTCGGTGTGATGCCAGATTTCAGCCTGATCACCGATATGCGCGAGGTCACCCTGGCGAACACCGGCATCACGCAGTGGCCAACCGGGCTGTTTGATCAACCCCTGCTGACCCGGATCGATCTGAGCAACAATCAGATCACCACGATTCCTGACTTTGTCACTGCTCCGCCCCCGGAGCGCTTGGCGCATTCGGTCCAGGTGAACAGTGGCACGTTACTGACGAATAATCCGATTACCGATGAGACGCGGATACAAATGGGCGTTTATCGCAGACAACTGGACGAAGCCCAAACCGGGCTTCACAACAGATTCAACCTGTTCACAACGTCATTCCCCTTGGCACAACGCCCCATTGCAAGGGCAGCCGCAGACCCCGCTCCGATCTGGACCAGTGGACTACCCGCTGATCAAGCGATCGCCAGAAACACTCAATGGCGCACGTTGCGCGAGCAGCAAGGCTCAGACGGCTTCTTCAACATCCTCGCGAGCCGTGCGCACCATGCCGACTTCCGGCGCCAGGTCTGGGACGTGATCGATGTCATCAGTCAAGACAATCCACAGTCGCGAACCTTGCGTCGAGAACTGTTCGATCGCGCGTGCGAAGCCGGCTGCACTGACCTTGCCGCAGCCACCTTCACCGATCTGCAGGTCCTGGCCATGACTCACAAGGCGCGCATACAGGCCAGGCTCGATATGAATGGCGCCCCCTTGGTGGCGCTGTCCAAAGGATTGTTCCGGCTCAAACAGGTCGACGACATCGCAGCGGCAGAGATCGCTTCAAGCAGGGCGATCATTGACGATCCGGCAACCTCCCGGGAGCTGCGAAACAGCCACAACCTGCGCATACGCGATCCCCATGAAATGACCATGGCCTACCGCTTTGGTCTCAGGGATCGGCTGCAATTGCCGTTTCAGCCACAGGCACTCACGTTTATCGGCATGGCCGGCGTTACCCCGGCAATGCTGGATGCGGCGTATCGCAAAATTTCGACGCTGAATGGCTCGCCTGAAGAGTTTCAGGCGTTGGTGTCGATGAATTTCTGGCAGGACTTCATCATTCACAAATACCAGGCGCAATTCGATGCGAGTCGCCAGCCGTTTCAGGATCGGCAGGAAATTCTCGACAGCCAGTCATCACAAAGACTGCTGAGCGAAGCTCAATACAAATCGCAAACCGATGATGTGACGGCGCAGTTGGCGATCGTCGAAGCGACATTGATCCAAACGCTGACGCGGCAGGAATTGCAGCCTCGAACAACAATCGAGGCGGCTTCTGCCAACGTCACGCCCGCGCAGGAAACCCCGGTCGCGACTGGCGCGACGTTGTAATCGATACAGCGTCGCAGCAGGCCGATGAACTTCGGCCTGCTGTCACTCGTCGTCGTCGAAGTTGTAACTGCCCGGCGCGAGGTTTTCGAAGCGCGTGTATTTGCCGATAAAGGCCAGGCGGATAAAACCGATCGGGCCGTTACGCTGCTTGCCGATGATGATTTCGGCGATGCCTTTGTGTTCGGTTTCCGGGTGATAGACCTCGTCGCGGTACACGAACATGATCACGTCGGCGTCCTGCTCGATCGCTCCGGATTCGCGCAAGTCGGAGTTCACCGGGCGCTTGTTGGGACGCTGTTCGAGGGAGCGGTTGAGCTGCGACAGCGCCACCACCGGGCAGTTGAATTCCTTGGCCAGCGCTTTCAGGGATCGCGAGATTTCGGAAATTTCGTTGGTGCGGTTGTCACCGCTGGAACCGGGAATCTGCATCAGTTGCAGGTAGTCGATCATGATCAGGCCGACATCACCGTGTTCACGCACCAGACGTCGGGTCCGCGCACGCATTTCCGACGGACTGATGCCGGCAGTGTCATCGATGAACAGCTTGCGGTCGTTGAGCAGGTTGACCGCCGAAGTCAGGCGCGGCCAGTCATCGTCTTCCAATTGGCCGGAACGCACTTTGGTCTGGTCGATGCGCCCAAGCGAGGAGAGCATACGCATGATCAGCGATTCGCCTGGCATCTCGAGGGAGTACACCAGAACCGCCTTCTCGCTGCGCAACACGGCGTTTTCCACCAGGTTCATCGCGAAGGTGGTTTTACCCATCGACGGACGGCCGGCGACGATGATCAAGTCGGACGGTTGCAGGCCACTGGTCTTCTCGTCGAGGTCGGTGTAGCCGGTGGACAGGCCTGTGATGGCGTTGTCGGTGTTGAACAGGGTGTCGATGCGATCAATGGCCTTGGTAAGCAAGTCATTCACACCTACCGGGCCGCCGGTTTTTGGCCGGGCCTCGGCAATCTGGAAGATCTGGCGTTCGGCTTCGTCGAGAATCTCGGCGGCGGTGCGGCCTTCGGGGTTGAAGGCGCTGTCGGCGATTTCGGTGCTGATGCCGATCAACTGGCGCAACGTCGCTCGCTCACGAACGATCTGCGCATAGGCCTTGATGTTGGCGACGGACGGCGTGTTTTTCGCCAGTTCACCGAGGTAACCGAGGCCACCGACCTGCGAGGTCTGGCCTTCCTTGTCCAGTTGTTCAGACAGGGTCACCACGTCGATCGGCATGTTCTGATCGGCCAGCTTGGCGATCGCACGGAAAATCAGACGGTGGTCATGTCGATAGAAATCGCCGTCGGAGACTTGATCGAGCACGCGTTCCCAGGCGTTGTTGTCCAGCATCAGACCACCGAGTACAGCCTGTTCGGCCTCGATGGAATGCGGCGGCACCTTCAGGGCAGCGGTTTGCAGATCGTATTGCTCGGGAGCGGAGATATCGTTCATGGCCACTTGTGTAATTTGGAAAAACAGGGAGTTCAGAAAGACAAAGGGCACGACCTGTAAACAGGATCGTGCCCGATGTTAACCGTCTGACGGACAAGCCGCCAGCCGATCAGGTGTTACTTAAGCTGCTACCACGACAACGCGTACGGTGGCTTCAACTTCGGCGTGCAGGTGCACAGCCACGTCGAATTCACCCACGTTGCGGATGGTGCCGTTCGGCAGACGAACTTCGCTTTTCGCAACTTCAACGCCGGAGGCGGTCAGTGCGTCAGCGATGTCGTGAGTACCGATCGAACCGAACAGCTTGCCTTCGTCGCCAGCGGTGGCAGTGATGGTCACTTCCAGCTCGGCCAGTTGGGCAGCACGGCTTTCAGCCGATGCTTTACGGTCTGCGGCAGCTTTTTCCAGCTCAGCACGACGCTCTTCAAACGCAGCCAGGTTGGCAGCAGTTGCAGCGGTAGCTTTGCCGAAAGGCAGCAGGTAGTTACGGCCGTAACCGGCCTTAACGTTTACTTTGTCGCCCAGGTTGCCCAGGTTGGCGATTTTTTCCAGAAGGATCAGTTGCATGTGGAAATCCTCTTAACTTTTAACCTTCACCGTTCGCGTTATCGGTGTCTTTCGACACGTGACGACCGCGAAAATCAATCAGGCTGTCGACAATGGCCAGGACCACGAGCAACGGATAGATCAGCTGCATGAACAACAGCAGCGTGACGTACAACCCCACCAGCCAGAAACCGGCCAGTCGCTTCTGCCCGACCAGCCCGTGAATCAGGGCGAGTCCGGCGAACACCAGCGGTACACTGCACAACGGCGTCAACATGGCCATCTGTGCACCGAGATTCGGGCCCAGAAGCATCAACGCCAGCAGCAACATCGCCGGCCCCAGCGGGATCCGGATGGCGCGAAACTCGCGACCAAAACCACCCGGGTTGTACAACAACGCCTGCCAATGCCGCCCGACAATCAGGCTCAGCACGCTGACGATCTGCAACAGCGCCGCAATCAGTCCGGTCAGGACCGGTGCAATCAGGGACGCGAAACGCGCTTGCTCATCGACCGACAATTGCTTGTAGGTTTCACCAAGAAGCGCCGGCATGACCTTTATCAAGGCCTGCGCGAGCATCTCGATCTGGGCCGCAAACGCTGCCCCGAGCACCACCGAAAACACCACTCCAATCACTACGCTGACCAGCAGCGTGCGGACCCAGGATTCACTTGCGCGCAAAACCAACGCAAGCCCCGAAGACCCCAGCAGCACCAGAAGTGCCCGTGGGTCATCGGCATACAGCCACCAGATCAACGCCGGCAGCAGCCCCAGAGACAGAACACCCAGGGCGTCCGTCAGTCCGCGCCGCAGCAGCACAAGGCTCCCCGCGGCAGCACCCAACCAATACAACAACGGCAATGTTGCACATCCGGCCACCACGAGAGTGGCCTGCATACGGCCTCGCATGATGAACTCAGCTAAGGCACGCATGCATTCAATCCTTTGCTACTTGTCGACTGCCCGGTCTCAGCGGCCGTGGCTGTCGGTGTAGGCCAGCAGGGCCAGGAAGCGGGCGCGCTTGATAGCGGTGGCCAGCTGACGCTGATAACGAGCTTTGGTACCGGTGATGCGGCTTGGAACGATTTTGCCGGTCTCGGATACGTAGGCTTTCAGAGTGTTGAGATCTTTGTAATCGATCTCTTTCACGTCTTCAGCGGTGAAGCGGCAGAATTTACGACGACGGAAGAAACGTGCCATTTGATAGGCTCCTTAATAAGGTCCGTGGATTACTCGTCAGCGTTATCGCTGTTGTCGCTGTCATCACTATCGGTGCCTTCGGCGCCTTCGTGCTCAGGACGGTCGCGACGCTCACGGCGCTCACTGCGGTTTTCTTCAGCCTTGAGCATCTCGGACTGGCCGGTAACGGCTTCGTCGCGACGGATGACCAGGTTACGGATCACTGCATCGTTGTAGCGGAAGTTGTCTTCCAGCTCGGCCAGGGCCTTGCCAGTGCACTCAACGTTCAGCATCACGTAGTGAGCCTTGTGAACATTGTTGATTGCGTAGGCCAGTTGACGACGGCCCCAATCTTCCAGACGGTGGATTTTGCCGCCGTCTTCTTCGATCAGCTTGGTGTAACGCTCAACCATGCCGCCGACTTGCTCGCTTTGATCCGGGTGGACCAAAAAGATGATTTCGTAATGACGCATGAATGCTCCTTACGGGTTGTAGCCTGCCGCTCAAAAACGGTCAGACAAGGAGTGAATGACACTTATGGACTTGCTGGCGCGGGGCACATGCGTGCCTGCCGTCACAGCAAGGGGCGCAATTGTAGAGAAGGGACAGAAGAGGTGCAAGGCAATTGGTGATTATTTGAACAATCACCGATCTTCGCCTTCCCACAAAACAATGTAGGAGTGAGCCTGCTCGCGATGATGGGGCAACATTCAACTTTGATGCTGAATGTTGCACCGCTATCGCGAGCAGGCTCACTCCTACAAGGGATTTGCAGCAGATCAGGATTTCTTGGCAGTAGTCTTGGCTTTTGCACCGCGCTGACGCTGCGCTTCGAACAGGCACACGCCCGTCGCAACCGAAACGTTGAGGCTGCTGACGCTACCGGCCATCGGCAGCTTCACCAGATAGTCGCAGTGCTCGCGGGTCAGGCGACGCATGCCTTTGCCTTCAGCGCCCATGATCAGAATGGTCGGGCCAGTCAGGTCCTGGTCATAAATGCTGACCTCAGCCTCCCCCGCAGTACCGACAATCCACAGACCGCGCTGCTGAAGTTTTTCCAGGGTGCGAGCGAGGTTGGTCACGGCAACCAATGGAATCACTTCCGCCGCGCCGCAAGCGACTTTACGCACGACCGGCGTCAGGGTCGCCGACTTGTCTTTCGGCACGATCACCGCGAGCGCACCGGCCGCATCCGCCGAACGCAGGCAAGCACCAAGGTTGTGCGGATCGGTCACGCCGTCGAGCACCAGTAACAGCGGCGCGCCTTCAGTGCGATCGAGCAGCTCGTCGAGCATGGCTTCGCCCCAGACCTGGCTCGGGCTTACTTCCGCGACCACACCCTGGTGCACGCCTTCAACCCAGGCGTCCATTTCGCGACGCTCGGCCTGGCCGACCTGAACACGGTTTTCGTTGGCCAGCTCAACCAGGGTCTGCACGCGCGGATCGTTGCGGCTTTCCGCCAGCCAGATCTGCTTGACGCGTTTCGGGTGGTGACGCAGCAACGCTTCTACCGCGTGAACGCCGTAGATTTTTTCCAACTGACTCATGACTTCGCCTTCGGTTTACGTGCCCCGCCACTTTTGGCTGGAGCGGAGCCCGCTTTTGGCGGCCCCTTACGGTGTTTGCTCGGTTTCGCTGGCTTGCCGCCGGAGGCCTTTTCAGGCGCCGACCGTCCGGTCTTTCCCCCGGACGCCGCTTTACCACCGTTTTTAGCGTCGGAAAGCAGAGCCTTCTTCATTTCACGGCTTTTGCGCAGCTCGGCGTTTTTCGCCACGGCGTCGCTTGGGCGATAGGCTTCTGCCGCTTTTTCCTTGGCCGGACGACGGCTGGCGGATTTAGCCGGAGCCTTTTCTTCCGAAGCCTTGGCAGCAGGCGCAGCGGTTTCAGCACCACGCTTTTTGCGACCGATCGGCGCGCTGATGGTTTTTTCAGCCATCTCGAAGTCAATCTTGCGCTCGTCGAGGTCAACGCGCATCACGCGCACTTCAACGGTATCGCCAAGACGGAAGCTGCGACCGGTGCGCTCGCCCGCCAGGCGGTGATGCACAGGATCGAAGTGGTAGTAATCGCCCGGCAGCGCCGTGACGTGGACCAGACCTTCGACGTAGATATCGGTCAGCTCAACGAACAGGCCAAAACCGGTGACCGCTGTGATCACACCCGGGAACGACTCGCCCACGCGGTCTTTCATGAACTCGCACTTGAGCCAGTTCACCACATCGCGGGTGGCTTCATCGGCACGGCGCTCGCTCATCGAGCACTGCTCGCCGAGCTGCTCCAGCGCCGCCTCGTCGTACGGATAGATGCGCGCCTTCGGAATGGTCATCGCCCCGGCACGGCGAACGTGCGGAGTGTCCTGTTTCGAATGGATCACGCTGCGGATCGCGCGGTGCGTCAGCAGGTCCGGGTAACGACGGATCGGCGAAGTGAAGTGGGTATAGGCTTCATAATTCAGGCCGAAGTGGCCCTGATTATCAGCGCTGTACACCGCCTGACTCAGCGAGCGCAGCATCACGGTCTGGATCAGGTGGAAATCCGGACGATCCTTGATGCTTGCCAGCAACGCCTGATAATCCTTCGGCGACGGACCGTCCTTGCCTTTGTGCAGGGACAGGCCGAGTTCGCCAAGGAAGGCACGGAGTTTTTCCAGACGCTCCGGTGGCGGACCATCGTGGACGCGGTACAGCGCAGGAATTTCGTGCTTCTTGAGGAATTCGGCGGTGGCCACGTTGGCCGCCAGCATGCATTCCTCGATCAGCTTGTGCGCGTCGTTACGGGTGGTCGGACGGATTTCGGCAATCTTGCGCTCGGTACCGAAGATGATTCGGGTTTCCTGCGTTTCGAAATCGATCGCGCCACGTACGTGACGAGCAGCCAGCAGCACCTTGTACAGCGCATAAAGCTGTTTGAGGTGCGGCAGAACGTCGTTGTACTCACCGCGAAGCTGACGCGCTTCGGTGATTTTCGGTGTTTCCAGCATCGCACTGACTTTGTTGTAGGTCAGACGCGCGTGGGAATGGATCACCGCTTCATAGAAGCAGTAGTCGGTCATTTCGCCGGACTTGGAGATGGTCATCTCGCAAACCATGGCCAGACGATCAACATGCGGATTCAGCGAGCACAGGCCGTTGGACAGCTGCTCAGGCAGCATTGGCACCACGCGCTCAGGGAAGTACACCGAGTTGCCGCGTACCTGGGCTTCGTTGTCCAGCGCCGAGCCGATCTTCACGTAGCTGGAAACGTCAGCAATCGCCACGTACAACTTCCAGCCGCCGGAGAACAGGCGCAGCTTGCCCGGCTTGGCTTCGCAATAAACAGCATCGTCGAAGTCGCGGGCGTCTTCGCCGTCAATGGTGACGAACGGCAAATGGCGCAGGTCGACGCGTTTCTCTTTGTCTTTTTCTTCGACTTCCGGCTTGAGCTTGGCCGCTTCTTTCAGAACGGCTTCGGGCCAGACGTGCGGAATGTCGTAGGTGCGCAGGGCGACATCGATTTCCATGCCCGGCGCCATGTAGTTGCCGACCACTTCGACCACATCGCCTTGCGGCTGGAAGCGCGGCGTCGGCCAGTGGGTGATTTTCACCTCGACGAACTGACCGATCTGCGCGTTGGCGTTGCGGCCCGGGGTGACCAGCACTTCCTGCTGGATCTTCGGGTTGTCCGCGACGACGAAGCCGATGCCGCCCTCTTCGAAGTAGCGGCCGACGATGGTTTCGTGAGCACGGGACACCACTTCAACGATCACGCCTTCACGGCGACCGCGACGGTCGAGACCGGACACACGCGCCAGCGCACGGTCGCCATCGAACACCAGACGCATTTGCGCGGGGCTCATGAACAGGTCGTCGCTGCCGTCATCCGGCACCAGGAAGCCAAAACCGTCACGGTGACCGCTGATGCGGCCGAGGATCAGGTCGAGCTTGTCGACCGGCGCGTAAGTGCCACGGCGGGTGTAGATCAGTTGGGCGTCGCGCTCCATGGCGCGAAGGCGGCGGCGCAGGGCTTCGATCTGGTCTTCTGTGGTCAGACCAAACTCTTCGACCAGTTGCTCGCGGGCAGCAGGCGAACCCCGATCGGCGAGGTGCGCCAGGATCAGTTCGCGGCTAGGAATAGGGTTTTCATATTTTTCCGCTTCACGAGCGGCCTCGGGATCGAGGGACTGCCAATCGGCCATTAGAGAGTTTTCACCTTGTCTATATGCGGGTTAGTTTGGCATAGGCGCCATGAAACGGGAAATTTCCGACTATATAAGGCCCTTATGAGGGTCTGTATCGTCGCTTGAAAGCCGTTTTGAACACCGCCGGTAAAAAAAATCATATTTTTTGCTGACAGGGGTTTACAGTTAAAAAGACGCTCCGTATAGTGCGCGCCATCGACAACGCACAAGCGTTAACGATACTGCCCAGATGGTGAAATTGGTAGACACGCCAGCTTCAGGTGCTGGTGACCTTACGGTCGTGGAAGTTCGAGTCTTCTTCTGGGCACCAATTTCGAGTTTGAGACTAGATCAGTTTCAAGGCTCACACAAAACCCGCGAAAGCGGGTTTTTTGCATTCTAAGCCCGGCTTTTCTTAAAACTGATTTATTAAAATTAAATCAGGGGTTTACAGATCAAAACGCGCTCCGTATAGTGCGCCACATCAACAGCGGCAACGCTAGCGATGATTGCCCAGATGGTGAAATTGGTAGACACGCCAGCTTCAGGTGCTGGTGACCTTACGGTCGTGGAAGTTCGAGTCTTCTTCTGGGCACCAATTCAAATTCAAGGTTACGACCTTGGATTTCACAAAAACCCGCGAAAGCGGGTTTTTGCGTTTCTGGCTTCCCGAAACCCCATCACCATCGCACCTATCAAAACGCTAGTCCCACCGCAAGGCGCACTTGAGAAACAATATCGTTTATCATTGTTGCAAGTTTTTGCAATGCGACAGTGAGGAACCCCGCGAATGACGTTTCGAAATACCCTGCGCCGAGGCCTGACCTTCACCCTCCTCGGCCTGGCGCTCGCCACTCCCCTCACCCAGGCTGCCGATGCGGTTTCCCTGACTCTCTATAACGGCCAGCACAAGGAAGTCGGCGACGCGATCGCCAAAGCCTTCGAAGCCAAGACCGGCATTCACGTCAACGTGCGCAAAGGCAGCAGCAATCAGCTCGCCAGCCAGATCATCGAAGAAGGCGACCGCTCCCCTGCCGACGTGATCTACACCGAAGAGTCACCACCACTGAACAATCTCGGCGAACTGGGCTTGCTGGCCAAAACCGATGACGCCACTCTGGCCGTACTACCAGAAAAATATGTCGCCGGTAACGGCACCTGGATCGGCGTGACAGCGCGGGTTCGCGTGGTTGCCTACAACCCGAAACTGGTCGACGAAAAAGACCTGCCGAAATCGGTAATGGAATTCTCCGATCCGAAGTGGCAAGGCAAAGTCGGCTTCGTACCGACCAGCGGCGCGTTTCAGGAACAAGCCGTGGCCATCATCAAGATGCACGGTCGTGACGCCGCCGAAGAGTGGCTGACCGGCCTGCGCGCGTTCGGCAAGATCTACAGCAACAACATGGTCGCCCTCAAAGCCGTGGAAAACGGCGAAGTCGCCACCGTGCTGGTGAACAACTACTACTGGTTCGCCCTGCAACGCGAGAAAGGCAAACTGGATTCGAAACTGCATTACTTCACCGGTGGCGACGTCGGCGGCTTGATCACCGTGTCCAGCGCTGCCGTGCTGAAATCCAGCAAACATCCAAAAGAAGCCCAGCAATTCCTCGCCTATATGGCCAGCGAAGAAGGTCAGCGCGTGATCACTCAGACCACCGCCGAGTATCCGCTGCATAAAGGCATGGAATCGGATCGCGGGCTCAAGCCGTTCAGCGAACTGGAAGCGCCAAACGTCACTCCTGCCGATCTGGGCAATGCCGAAGAAGCGTTGGAACTGGAACGTGAAGTTGGCTTGAACTGATGACCGCATCGTTATCCGCCCCCGCCGCGCGCGGGGGTTACGCACCAAAGCGCAAGCGGCCATCAATCTGGCTGGTGCTGCCGGTGTTGTTACTGGTAGTGATGAGCCTGTTGCCGCTGGCCTATGTCGGGCTCAAGGCCTGGCAGGCCGGCTGGGCCGAGGCGTTGCACTTGTTGTGGCGCCCGTATGTGTTCGGCCTGTTGCGCAACACGTTGGCGTTGATGGTTGGCGTAACCCTCACCTGCGGCGTGATTGGTCTGTCGCTGGCCTGGCTGCTGGAACGCAGCAATTTGCCAGGGCGTCGCCTATGGGGCGTGATCCTGTGCCTGCCGTTCGCGGTGCCGGCGTTTGTCAGCAGCTTCACCTGGGTTTCGCTGAGCGCGCAGTTCGAAGGGCTTGGCGGGGCGATTCTGGTGATGAGCCTGTCGAAGTATCCGCTTATCTTCCTGCCGGTGGCGGCAACTCTGCGCAATCTCGATCCCTCCCTTGAAGAGTCGGCACGCACCCTTGGGCAGAATCGCTGGGGCGTATTTTTCCGCGTGACCCTGCCGCTGCTCTGGCCTTCGCTATTGGCCGGCTCGCTATTGATTGCCTTGCACATGCTGGTGGAGTTCGGCGCACTGTCGATCATCGGCCTGCAAACCTTCACCACGGCGATCTATCAGCAATTCGAACTGGAGTTCAGTAACGCCAACGCGGCGATGCTTTCCGCCGTGCTGCTGGCGCTGTGTCTGGTGTTGTTGTGGCTGGAGCTGCGCGTACGCGGCAAAGGCCGGCATGTGCGCACCGGACAAGGTGCCGCGCGCCAAGCTGAACAGGTTCGGCTAGGATCATGGGCCACGGTCGGTCAGCTGTATTGCCTGATGCTGGCAATTGTCGGCAGCGGGATTCCGTTGGGGATGTTGGCGTATTGGCTGGCGGTCGGTTCATCCGCAGCATTCCCGGTGGCAGCGATCACTGAAGCCCTGCTTTCTTCTCTGGCACTTTCTCTTGGCGGAGCTGCGCTGTGTCTAGTGCTGGCCGTGCCGGTCGGCTTGTTGGTGGTGCGTTACAAAGGCCAACTGGCAATCTGGGCCGAGCGCTTGCCGTATCTGCTGCATGCGCTGCCGGGCCTGGTGATTGCGCTGACGCTGGTGTATTTCGCCCTGCACTACGTGCCGGCGCTGTACCAGACTTCGGGGTTGCTGCTGATCGCTTATGCGCTGCTGTTTCTGCCATTGGCGCAGGCGCCGATTCGCACGGCACTGAACAAGGCGGCACCGCAACTGGAAGAGGCTGCGCGCACACTGGGCGCTTCGTCGTTCACGGCGTTTTGTCGGGTGACGCTGCCGATTATCTTCCCGGCATTGGGCGCAGCGTTTGCGCTGGTGTTTCTGGATGCGATGAAGGAATTGACGGCGACGTTGCTGCTGAGTCCGACCGGACTGAACACTTTGGCGACCGAGGTCTGGGCGCATACTGCGAATGTCGAGTTTGCGGCGGCGGCGCCTTATGCGGCGTTGTTGATTTTGGTGTCGGGGCTGCCGGTTTATTTACTGACGACCCGGATGTATCTGAGCCGCTGATAGCGCTTTCGCGAGCAGGCTCGCTCCCACATGTTGACCGAGCTCCATCAGAGGAACGCGATTTAATGTGGGAGCGAGCCTGCTCGCGAAGAGGCCCGCCCAGACAACCTCAAGCTCTGAACTGCCCCAGACTAGCCTTGAGCTGCGCTGCCAAACCATCCAGCACCTTGCCACTCGCGGTGGTCTCCACCACCGCCTGCGCCGCTTTCTCGGCTTGCGCATGAATTGTCTCGACGCGGCCACGTACAGCCTGCGCTCCCTGCGCCTGATGCGCAGCCGCCTGCGTTGCCAAGCCAATCGCCGCATGCACCTGCTCGACCGAGACCTGTACCGACTGCTGCAAGCGCGCACTGTCACGCAGCACCAGTAAACCTTCGCTGGCCTGACGCCCGGCCTGGCCGATCGCCTCGACCGCCTCACGCGCGCCCTGCTGCAACGCGACGATGTGCGCCTGAATATCGCCGGTAGAGCTTTGTGTCTTGCTCGCCAACGCACGCACTTCGTCGGCAACAACGGCAAACCCACGCCCGGTCTCGCCAGCACGTGCCGCTTCAATCGCCGCGTTGAGCGCCAGCAGATTGGTCTGCTCGGCAATCCCGTGAATCACCGTCAGCACCACCTCAATCTGCTCACTCTGCTGAGCCAGCCGCTCGATGACTTTCGCTCCGGTATCGACCTGCCCCGCCAGCGCCTCGATCAGGCTGCCGACCTTGGCGGACGTCCGGGTGTTTTCGTCGGTGGCCTGGCGAATATCCACAACCTGCTTCAAAGCCGCTTGCATCGCATGGCTTTCCGACTGCGCCTCATCAGCCATTTGCGACAGTGCGCGCAGGCTTTCCGCTACCTCATCACGCTGCATGCCGGCAGCCGCATCGGCACCGGCATTGCGCAGGGTCATCGCGCCAATCTCGACGCCAGTACGCTGCGCGACATCGCCCGCTTCGCGCACGATTGGCTGCAACTTATCCACAAAGCGGTTGACCGCCGAGGCCATGTCGCCGATTTCGTCTTTGCTGTTGATCTGTACACGCTTGGTCAGGTCGCCCTCGCCCGCAGCCAGGTCATCCATCGCAGCGTTGAGCATCTTCAGGCGATTGACCACGCGATGGCCGAGCACGACGGCCAATAACAGAAGCACGCCAAAACCGACCAACGCCAGGCCCATGCCGATCCTCCAGCGCAGGGTAGCTGCCGCCTCTTGAACAGTATTGGCGGTGTTGGCTTTCATCTCGACGGCGGTTGACTGCGCCGATTGCAGGCGCGCCTGCATGGCTTTGGCACTGTCCGCTGCAGCGCCCTTGAGGCTGTCGCCGACCAGTTGATCACTGCTCGCGATCAACGCCGAGAAGCGCTTGTCCAGTGCCGCCAGATCGGTTTCCACCGAGGCCGTGGAAACACCCATCAACACCTTGCCGATTTCCACACCATTGGGATTGATCGAGGCTTCAAGGTAGTAAACCGATGAATCGTTTTTCGCCGCATCCAGCACTTTATCCAATGCACGCTCGCCCTGGCCCTTTTCCAGCAAGGCCTTGTTGATCGGGTTTTCGCGATTGAGATAGCGGGTCAGGTGCTGGCCGGTGGCGTCGTCGTAGACCACGAATAGAACGTTGGGATTGCGCTGGGCACGGCGGGCGAACTCGGACAGGGTCGGTACGTCGCTGTCCCACATGGCACGCGGGGCTACGGAGGCCAGTAACTGCGCCATGTCATTGGCCGAATCTTTCAGATCCTTTTCCAGCGTCGCACGCAGTTGCGCCTGCTCTTCTTTCAGGCGCGAGGACAGGCCGGCGGTAAGCCGCTGACGAGTACTGGCGGACAAGGCATCGAGGCTCGAGGTGACTTCACGCCCGGCCTGCTCCAGTTCACCGGAGAGCTTCTGGCTGTCGGCGCCGAGGCGCACCGCCAAGTCAGCTTCCAGCGCCGTGACGGTGCTCCGCGTCAGGGCAACGGCCACCAACACCTGCACCAAAAGGGCGATACCAAGGGTAACGAACACGGGGCGCAACAAACGGCTTTGTAACAGTGAGAGAACGGCCGACACTGTGAATACCTCTACTTCTGACGCCATTAATTTGATGGCACTCTTGTAGACAGATTCACAGCAAAGGTCATGCCGTCCAACAGGCATAAACGACAAAGGCCCCGAAGAAGGGGCCTTTGTGTTTTTACATCAACGACTTATCAAGCAAACGGATGACGCAGAACGATGGTTTCGTTGCGGTCCGGGCCCGTCGAAATAATGTCGATCGGCGCCCCGATCAGCTCTTCAACGCGTTTGATATAGGCGCGAGCGTTAGCCGGCAGCTCTTCCAGGGTTTTTGCACCCACGGTCGATTCGGTCCAGCCCGGCACTTCTTCGTACACAGGCTGCAGGCCTACGTAGCTGTCAGCGTCGGTCGGAGCAACGGCGTTGCCTTCGGCGTCTTTGTAGCCAACGCAGATGTTGATGGTTTCCAGACCGTCGAGTACGTCCAGCTTGGTCAGGCAGATGCCCGAAATGCTGTTCACATCGATAGCGCGACGCAGGATAACGGCGTCGAACCAGCCACAACGACGGGCACGGCCGGTGGTCGCACCGAACTCGTGACCTTGTTTAGCCAGATGCGCGCCGACGTCGTCGAACAGCTCAGTCGGGAATGGACCCGAACCGACGCGAGTGGTGTAAGCCTTGGTGATGCCCAGGATGTAGTCGAGGAACATCGGGCCAACGCCGGAACCGGTCGCTACGCCACCGGCAGTGGTGTTGGAACTGGTCACGTACGGGTAGGTACCGTGGTCGATGTCGAGCAACGAACCCTGAGCGCCTTCGAACATGATGTCTTTGCCGGCGCGACGCAGGTCGTGCAGCTCAGCGGTGACGTCGAGCATCAGCGGCTTGAGCAGCTCAGCGTACTCCTTGCACTCGGCCAGGGTTTTCTCGAACTCGATGGCCGGCTCTTTGTAGTAACCGACCAGCATGAAGTTGTGGTAATCCACCAGTTCACGCAGCTTGTCTTCGAAGCGCGGCATGTTCAGCAGGTCGCCAACACGCAGGCCACGACGAGCAACCTTGTCTTCGTAAGCCGGGCCGATGCCGCGACCGGTAGTACCGATCTTCAGCTCGCCACGGGCCTTTTCACGGGCCTGGTCCAGCGCCACGTGGAAGGACAGGATCAGCGGGCAGGACGGGCTGATACGCAGACGCTCACGCACCGGTACGCCTTTCTCTTCCAGCTTGGTGATCTCGCGCAGCAGGGCGTCAGGTGCAACCACCACGCCGTTGCCGATCAGGCACTGCACGCCTTCGCGCAGCACGCCCGACGGGATCAGGTGCAGGACGGTTTTCTCGCCGTCGATCACCAGTGTGTGGCCAGCGTTGTGGCCACCTTGGTAGCGCACTACGGCTGCAGCATGTTCGGTCAGCAGATCAACGATCTTGCCTTTGCCCTCATCACCCCATTGGGTGCCCAGGACTACGACATTCTTACCCATAACACTTGTCCTCATTCGCGCAAACTTGGTGCCGGCGATGGCCGGCAGGAAAACTCAAGAAGCCAGTGGCGATACTTGCCAAAGCCCGTTCTGCTGAATCAATTGCCGGTCGCAGTCCGCATCACGGGCGGCGGCCAAAGGTTGCCCAGGCAAAGCCTGAACGACACGCTGACCCTCACTGCGCAACTGGCAAACCTGCTGCCAGAGTGCCGCATCCGTACTGTCAGGCATCCAGATACCGCCAGACGGTAGCTCGATCTCAGCACGCCCCAGGGTCACCAGGGTTTTCAAATCGGTGGAAAAACCAGTCGCCGGACGCGCGCGACCAAAATCCGCGCCGATGTCGTCGTAGCGACCGCCCTGAGCGATGGACTGGCCAACGCCCGGAACGAACACCGCGAACACCACACCGGTGTGGTAGTGGTAGCCACGCAGCTCGCCCAGATCGAAGTACAACGGCAGGTCCGGGAAACGCGCCGATAGGCGCTCGGCGATTGCCAGCAAATCTTCGAGTGCTGCCAAAACCGGCGCCGGTGCATTGGCCAGTCGTTCGCGGGCAGCGCTCAACACTTCACGCCCGCCACACAGGTCGACCAGCGCCCGCAGCATGCCGGACAAGTCGGCCGGCAAGCCTTCGGTCAAGGTAATGACCTCGTCGATTGCCTTGCGTTGCAGCGCATCGAACAACTGCTGTTCGACTTCACCGGACAGACCGGCGGCACGCGCCAGACCACGGTAGATGCCAACATGACCAAGGTCCATGTGCACATCCGGCACATCGGCCAGTTGCAGCATGGCCAGCATCAGGCTGATCACTTCAACGTCGCTGCTCGGGCTGGCGTCGCCGTACAGCTCGGCGCCCAACTGGATCGGGCTGCGCGAGGACGACAATGCACGCGGCTGAGCATGCAGCACGCTGCCGGCGTAGCACAGACGGCTCGGACCTTCGCGACGCAGGGTGTGCGCATCGATACGCGCCACTTGCGGCGTGATGTCGGCACGGAAACCCATCTGCCGGCCCGATTGCGGGTCAATGACCTTGAAGGTACGCAGATCCAGGTCCTGGCCCGCGCCGGTCAGCAGGGATTCCAGGTACTCGATATGGGGAGTCACGACAAACTCGTAACCCCAGCTCTGGAACAGATCCAACACCTGACGACGCGCGACTTCAATGCGCGCCGCTTCCGGTGGCAGTACTTCTTCGATGCCATCTGGCAGCAGCCAGCGGTCTACCGTTGCCATTACGCCATTCCCCTTTGATCCGGGCGGCCAGCCTGCGGGCGAGCCTTGAGTGAAGCAGAAAATGACCGAACCGTTCAAAACGCACGCGCATGAACGACGCGGCGAAAGGCCTGTTAGCGGCTTCGCCCATCACTTTCCTCGAAATACTCTCGGGCCATTCAACCCGATGCCTGCAACAAAAAACAGCAATCAAACGTGCAGACGCAAAAAAGCCGGGAATTTCCCGGCTGCCGCATCATACACACGTTTTCCCAAAGGATCACCCCGCCCGAGGTTTTAGCCGCCGGGCGGAATGATTCAGGTCAACGGCGTATCAAGGCTTGGCCTTTTCCAGGTAGTGGAAAAAGTCGCTGCTTGGGTCAAGGACCAATACGTCGGATTTGTTCGCGAAGCTTTCACGGTAGGCGCGCAGGCTACGATAGAAACTGTAGAACTCCTGATCCTGACCGTAGGCCTTGGAGTAGATCGCAGCGGCCTGGGCATCACCATCACCGCGAACCTCTTCGGATTCACGATAGGCTTCAGCCAGCAGCACGCGGCGTTGACGATCGGCGTCGGCACGGATACCTTCCGCTAGCTCGTTACCCTTGGCGCGGTGCTCGCGAGCTTCACGCTCGCGCTCGGTGCTCATACGCTCGAACACACTGCGGTTCACTTCTTTCGGCAGGTCGATGGTCTTGACCCGGACATCGACAACTTCGATACCCAGCTCCTTTTCCGCCATTTTGTTCAGCGATGCGGTGATGTCAGCCATCAACGCGTCACGCTCACCCGACACTACTTCGTGCAGAGTGCGCTTACCGAACTGGTCACGCAGACCGGATTCAAGACGACGGGAAAGACGCTCGTCGGCGATTTGCTTGAGGCCGGAAGTTGCGGTGTAGAAGCGCTCGGCATCTTTCACGCGCCACTTGGCGTAGGCATCGACCATCACGGCTTTCTTTTCCAGGGTCAGGAAACGCTGTGTCGGTGCATCCAGCGTCATCAGACGTGCGTCGAATTTACGCACCTGGTTAACGTAAGGCACTTTCACATGCAGGCCTGGCTGAACATCGGCCTGAACCACGCGGCCGAATTGCAGCAGCACCGCACGCTCGGTCTGAGCGACGATGTAGAAGCAGTTCCAGCCCACCAGTACCACAACAACGCCAACGATCAGGGCGATCAGCGATTTATTGCTCATCAGCGGGTCTCCCTTGTGCGCGACTGCGGCAGGTCAGTGACATGCGGCGTGACGTCCGTGTTGTTGCTGGCGGCAGCCGAACCGGTGACCGGTGCATTGCTGCCCGAACTGTTCTGAATCATTTTGTCCAACGGCAGGTAAAGCAGGTTGCTCTGGCCGTTCTTGTTGCCGGTCACGAGTACCTTGCTGGTATTGCTGAAGACTTCCTGCATGGTGTCCAGGTACAGACGCTGGCGGGTAACCTCAGGTGCCTTGCGGTACTCGGCGACCAGCTTGGTAAAGCGATCGGCTTCACCCTTGGCGCGCGAGACCGTTTCGTCACGGTAACCGTTGGCATCCTCGAGGATGCGCTGGGCCTGACCACGGGCTTCCGGCACGACGCCGTTGGCGTAGGTTTCAGCCTGGTTGCGCGAACGCTGCTCGTCTTCACGGGCGCGGATCACGTCATCGAAGGCTTCCTGCACTTCACGCGGTGCCGCTGCGCTC
The DNA here is from genome assembly GCF_024748675.1 of Pseudomonas sp. B21-041. Lineage (NCBI taxonomy): Bacteria > Pseudomonadati > Pseudomonadota > Gammaproteobacteria > Pseudomonadales > Pseudomonadaceae > Pseudomonas > Pseudomonas sp. B21-041. The sequence continues at coordinate 616,862 of NZ_CP087175.1, read as the reverse complement.
TGTACGTTGACCTGAGTGACGGTGATACCGGTGCGATAGGTATCGAGGAAGCGTTGCAGACGCTCCTTGATTTCGCTGGCCATCAATTCACGACCTTCGGTCAGCACCTGGTCCATGGCGGTGGAACCCACCACGTGGCGCAGGGCACTGTCAGTCGCATGCTGCAGACTGATTTCCGGCTGATCGACGTTCAGCACGAAGTCCTGCAGGTTGCTGATCTTGTACTGCACGGTCAGCGGCACTTCGACGATGTTCTCGTCTTCGGTCAGCATCTGGCCTTGCTTGGTGTACGCACGCTCACGCGTGACGTTTTCCATGTACTTTTTATCGATCGGCGGGAAGTAGATATTCAGGCCCGGGCCAACAGTCTCGTAGTACTTGCCGAAGCGCAGCACCACGGCTTGCTCCTGCTCGTCCACCACGTAGACCGCGCTGTACAGCCAGACAGCCGCCAGCACGACGAGGCCGATGCCGAGCAGACCGCCGAAGCCGCCACCGCTCCTGCCCGAACCACCGCCGTCATCACCACCGCGTTTCTTACCACCACCGAACAACCCGTTCAGGCTTTCCTGCAGCTTTCGGAAGGCCTCGTCGAGATCCGGTGGCCCCTTGCGGTCGCCGTTATTGCGGCGTTTGCCACCCCAAGGATCCTGATTATTCGAGTTGCCACCCGGCTCATTCCAAGCCATAGCGCTCTCCATCTGATAAAGCAAAGACGCACCCACGGCGCGCCGACCAATGCTACAGAATGCCTGCCGTTACGGCACAACCGCTTCTTCAGGCTTTTATTGCAAAGTGTGTTGCTCGATGAATTCCATCGGCTGCAATCCTTCGCGGCTTACCAGTCGATTCAGCTCGACCCGGGGCAAACGAACGGCCAGCAGGCTGATGCCTTCTTCGTCATGCTCTTCTTTCTGCACCGCACCGAGTTCGAAAAACTGCGCACGCAGTCGGGCGAATCGTTGCGGCAAGCGCAATGTGCCGATGAACAAATCACTGCCGAGTAATTCGGCAATGGCTTGTTCAAGCAATTCCAGACCACTGCCATCACGTGCCGAAAGCCAGACCCGCTGGGGCTTGCCGTTTTCGTCGCGCTGGATTTGTGGCTCAACGCCTTCAAGCAAATCGAGTTTGTTATAGACCTCGAGTATCGGCAAGTCCTGGGCACCAATCTCGCCCAGCACCACCATCACCTGCTCGATCTGCAACATGCGATCCGGCTCGGCCGCATCGATCACGTGCAACAACAGGTCGGAGTTGGCCGACTCTTCGAGGGTAGACCGAAATGCTTCGACCAGCTTGTGCGGCAGGTGACGAATGAAGCCTACCGTGTCCGCCAGAACAATCGGCCCCAAGTCGTCCAGATCCAGACGGCGCAGGGTCGGGTCCAGCGTGGCGAACAACTGGTCGGCCGCGTAAACGTCGGATTTCGTCACATTGTTGAAGAGTGTCGATTTGCCGGCGTTGGTATACCCCACCAGAGACACGGTCGGAATATCGGCACGGGAACGGCCACGTCGCGACTGCTCGCGCTGGCTGCGCACCTTCTCCAACCGGCCCTTGATCTGGCGCAGGCGGACCCGCAGCAAACGCCGGTCGGTTTCCAGTTGGGTCTCACCTGGGCCGCGCATGCCGATGCCGCCACCCTGACGCTCAAGGTGAGTCCAGCCGCGAACCAGGCGCGTGCTCATGTGGTCAAGCTGGGCCAGTTCGACCTGGAGCTTGCCTTCATGGGTACGGGCGCGTTGGGCGAAAATATCGAGAATCAGACCGGTACGGTCGATCACGCGACACTCGAAAACACGTTCGAGGTTACGTTCCTGACTGGGCGTGAGGATGTGATTGAAAATCACCAGATCGGCTTCTTCAGCCTTGACCAGGTCGCGCAGTTCCTCGACCTTGCCGCTGCCGATCAGAAATTTGGCGGTTGGCCGATGACGCGGTACGTTAAAAAACGCAACGGTCTCGGCGCCCGCCGAATTAGCCAATTCCTGAAACTCCTGCGGATCTTCGCGCGCCTCAGGGTCCTGTCCATCCAAGTGAACGAGGATCACTCGCTCACCACCACCGTGGCGCTCAAAGAACAAAGGAGACTCCTATCAGGCGTTACCTGGCTCAGCGTCACCTGCTTCGGATTCGGTTGCGCTAGGCAGACGAATTGGACGAACCGGCACTACTGTCGAGATAGCGTGTTTGTAAACCATCTGGCTTACGGTGTTTTTCAGCAGGATCACGAACTGGTCGAACGACTCGATCGTGCCTTGCAGTTTGATACCGTTGACCAGGTAGATGGAAACCCCAACTTTCTCTTTACGTAAAGTATTCAAGTAAGGGTCTTGTAGCGAATGCCCTTTTGACATGTGCCGCACTCCTTTAAGGATTCAATAATAAAAAATAGGTAATTCAGATGGCTTTGGCCGTCACACCCCCAAGGATAGACGGCAATTGCAAGGACTCAGCTCAATATGGAGATGGTCCCAAGGTATTTCAAGGCGCGTGGCAGATTGTCGCAATCAAGACTGTCCAGCCAGTGTATATCTTCCCAGCTGCGCAGCCAGGTGAACTGGCGTTTGGCCAATTGGCGCGTGGCGATGATGCCGCGCTCCTGCATTTCGGCCAACGTCAGCTTGCCATCCAGGTAGTCCCAGACTTGGCGGTAGCCTACCGCACGTATAGACGGCAACCCCGAATGCAGGTCACTTCTTTTACGCAGGGCTACGACCTCGTCGAGGAACCCCTGTTCCAACATATTTGTGAATCTTTGTTTAATGCGCTCGTGCAGTACCTGACGATTCGCCGGGGCAATGGCCAAGTTCGCGACAGTATAGGGCAATTGTTGCAGTCCCGAAGCGGCTGCTTCAGTACTTTGCGCAGATTGTTGCTGACGCAGCTCGGTCATGCTCTGACCACTGACTCGATAAACTTCCAGCGCGCGACTCAAGCGCTGCGGATCGTTCGGGTGAATCCGCGCCGCTGACACCGGGTCAATGAGCGCCAATTGATCGTGCAAGGCTTGCCAACCGAGGCGTGCAGCCTCTTCTTCGATCTGCGCGCGGACATCGGCATCGGCCGCTGGCATATCCGCCAGACCTTCGACCAAAGCCTTGTAATAGAGCATCGTACCGCCGACCAGCAGCGGAATTTTTCCGCGCGCGGTGATCTCGGCCATGGCTTGCAAGGCATCGCGACGGAAATCCGCAGCCGAATAAGCCTCAGCCGGGTCGAGAATATCGATCAAGCGGTGCGGATATTCGGCCAGCAGTTCTTTCGAAGGCTTGGCAGTGCCAATGTCCATGCCGCGATAGACCAGCGCTGAATCGACACTGATCAACTCGCACGGCAGCACCTTGGTCAGCTCGATGGCTAGATCGGTCTTGCCCGCAGCGGTCGGGCCCATCAGGAAAATCGCTGGAGGAAGCTGGCTCATCAACGACCGCGCAGGAACAGTTTGTCCAGATCGTCCAGGCCCAATTGGGTCCAGGTCGGTCGGCCATGGTTGCATTGACCGCTGCGCTCGGTGTTTTCCATGTCACGCAGCAGGCCGTTCATTTCCGGCAGGGCCAGGCGCCGATTGGCGCGGATCGCGCCGTGGCAGGCCATGGTGCCGAGGAGTTCGTTGAGGTGCGCCTGAATCCGGTCGCTGGTGCCGTACTCCATCAAGTCCGACAGGACATCGCCGACCAGGCGATTGGCTTCAGCCTGCTTCAGCAAGGCCGGGATCTGCCGAATCGCCAGGGTTTCCGGGCCCAGACGCTGCAGCTCGAACCCCAGACGCTGGAACCATGCCGCGTGCTCTTCAGCGCAATCGGCCTCGCGCTGGCTAACGGCCAAGGATTCCGGCACCAACAATGGCTGCCCACTGAGACCCTCGCTGGCCATGGCGATTTTCAGGCGTTCGTACATGATCCGCTCGTGAGCAGCGTGCATGTCCACCAGCACCAGCCCTTGGGCGTTTTCGGAAAGAATGTAGATACCTTTCAACTGCGCCAAGGCATAACCAAGCGGAGGAATATCTTCCTGCCCGGCCGGCAGTGCGTTGGCATTAGCCTCAGGCAGCGGCGCGAAAAACTCGCGATACGCAGCCTGAGCCTCGGCCGCCGGCGGTACCGCTGATTGTGGGCGTGGCGTGTATTGATACTGGTAAGCCCCGCCAGCGCTGGCACCGGACGAGGTATTGAACGCCGGCTGCGCCTGCGGTTGCTCCAGCAGCGCATTGGCCGCCAGACGCATTTCGCCCTGCGGGCCGAACTCACCGGCATCGAGGCCCGTTGGCCGCACGACAGCTGTGGTCACGGAACCGGCAAGCTGGTCTTCCGGACGCACGTCGCCCAAAGCGCGGTGCAACGTGCCATAAAGGAAGTCATGCACCATGCGCCCGTCACGGAAGCGCACTTCGTGTTTGGTCGGGTGCACGTTGACGTCGACCGCCGCCGGATCGACTTCAAAAAACAGCGCAAACGTCGGGTGACGACCGTTGAACAGCACGTCGCGATAGGCCTGACGCACTGCGTGGGCCACAAGCTTGTCGCGCACCGCCCGGCCATTCACAAAGAAATATTGCAGATCCGCCTGACTGCGGTTAAAGGTCGGCAAACCAACCCAGCCCCAAAGGTGCAAGCCGTTGCGCTCGATCTCGATCGGCAGCGCCTGCTCGAGGAAACCCGAACCACAGATCGCCGCCACACGCCGGGCGCGGGCCGCGTCATCGTGGGCTTCGTGCAGGCTGAGAATGGTCTTGCCGTTATGCCGCAGATGGAAAGCCACGTCGAAACGCGCCAGCGCCAGACGCTTGATCACTTCTTGCAGGTGATCGAACTCGGTTTTTTCGGTCTTGAGGAATTTGCGTCGCGCCGGGGTGTTGAAAAACAGGTCGCGAACTTCCACGGAAGTGCCGACCGGATGCGCCGCCGGTTGCACCCGAGGCGCCATGTCGCGGCCTTCGGTTTCGACTTGCCAGGCTTGATCGGCATCGCGAGTACGCGAGGTCAGCGTCAGGCGCGCCACGGAACTGATCGACGCCAGCGCCTCACCCCGGAAACCGAGGCTCATCACCTGTTCAAGGTCTTCCAGGTTGCGAATCTTGCTGGTGGCGTGACGGGCCAGCGCCAGCGGCAGGTCATCGGCAGAGATGCCGCTGCCATCGTCACGCACCCGCAGCAACTTGACCCCGCCCTGCTCGACATCAACATCGATGCGCTTGGCGCCGGAGTCGAGGCTGTTTTCCAGCAGTTCCTTGATCACCGAGGCCGGACGTTCAACCACCTCACCGGCGGCGATCTGGTTCGCCAGCCGTGGGCTGAGCAGTTCGATACGGGCAGCAGCGTTCAGCACTTCGTTCATTCTTTGGACGCCAGTTCGGTGCCAGGAATGGTCAAGTGCTGACCGACTTTCAGTTCATCGCTTTTCAGATTGTTGGCAGCGCGCAGCGTGGCCGGCGACACCTGATAGCGCACGCCGATCATCGCCAGCGTTTCACCCGGACCGACGCGATGATCGCGCGGGCCTTGAGCGATCTTGCCGGAATCACGCAGCCAGGCGATGTAAGTGCCCGGTGGCGGGTTCTGCTGGAAGAACTGGCGCACGCCGCTGCTGATCGAGCGGGCCAACGCTTGCTGATGGCTCGATGCCGAGAGCTTGTTGGCTTCGTTGGCATTGGAGATAAACCCGGTTTCGACCAGAATCGACGGGATGTCCGGCGACTTCAACACCATGAACCCGGCCTGTTCCACACGCTGTTTGTGCAGCGGCGTGACGCGGCCGATGTTGGTCAGGACTTTCTGACCGACGTTGAGGCTGGAAGTCAGCGAGGCAGTCATCGACAGGTCGAGCAACACGCCGGCGAGCATGCGGTCCTTGTCATCCAGGCTGACGTTGCCAGCACCACCGATCAAGTCGGAACGGTTTTCACTGTCGGCCAGCCAACGGGCGGTTTCCGAGGTTGCGCCGCGGTCGGACAGGGCAAACACCGATGCACCGAAAGCGGCGGCAGATGGCGCCGCATCGGCGTGGATCGACACAAACAGGTCGGCGCCCTTCTTGCGGGCAATCTCGGTACGACCGCGCAACGGGATGAAATAGTCGCCGGTTCGGGTCAGTTCGGCGCGGAAGCCTTTCATGCCGTTGACCTGACGCTGCAGTTCGCGAGCGATCTGCAGCACTACGTCTTTCTCACGCTGACCGCGCGAACCGGATGCGCCCGGGTCTTCGCCACCGTGGCCGGCGTCGATCACCACAATAATGTCGCGCTTGCCGGCCGGGGCTGGCGGCAACTTGATTGCCGGTTCGGTCGGGGTTACCGGCACCGCTGGCACAGTCGCGACCTGCGGCGTCGGCGCAGGCGGCGGTGCGGCGTCGGCCGGGTTATCGAACAGGTCGACCACCAGGCGGTTGCCGTACTGCGCGTTCGGCGCCAGCGAGAAGCTTTTCGGGGTGACGGCTTTTTTCAGGTCGATGACCACGCGCAGGTCGGTCGGCGTGCGCTGGGCCGAACGCATTGCGGTGATCGGCGTGTTCGCGGTCTGCACATTCAGCGGTGCACCGAGGGTGGCACCGTTGATGTCGATCACCAGCCGGTCCGGTGCGGTCAGGGTAAACACGCTGTGCTGCACCGGGCCGCTCAGGTCGAAGACCAGTCGCGTATTGTCCGGCGCCCGCCACAGGCGCACGCTGTTGACCTTTGAATCGGCCACAGCGTTGACGGTTACTGCCATCAACAACAGTCCAGCGGCAGCCACCAACGCGCGAAAGCGCATACCTAACCCCATCATTTAATTGGATTCCAATGCCAAAGCGGCACACCAGGCCTCGCCACGCGAGCCCTGGGATAAAATTTTCAGCGAACGCCCGCTGTCTTGCGGGCTAATGGTAATGGTCAGGTCAGGCTTTGGCAAAAAGCCTGCACCTTTATCGGGCCATTCGATCAGGCACAGGGCATCGTCTTCGAAGTAGTCGCGGATGCCGAGAAACTCCAGCTCTTCCGGATCGACCAGGCGATACAGGTCAAAGTGGAAGGCGCGGATGTCACCGATCTCGTAGGGTTCGACCAAGGTGAAGGTCGGACTTTTTACCGCGCCGACATGGCCCAAGCCGCGAATGATGCCCCGCGACAGGGTGGTTTTGCCCATGCCCAGGTTGCCTTCGAGAAAAATCAGGCCATGGCCCTGGGTCACGCGGGCGATCCGTGCGCCAAAGTCGCTCATGGCCTGTTCATCGGCCAGGTACAGGGTTACTTCAGACACGGTGCTTGCTCCTCCAACAACTGACGAATGGCTGGAATCAGATCACTGGCCGCCAGCCCACGGCCGAATTTTCCTTGTTGCTGACCGGCATTGGCGTGCAGCCAGACCGCCAGACACGCCGCATCAAAACCGGCCATGCCCTGCGCCAGCAGCGCACCGGTCAAACCGGCCAGTACGTCGCCGAGTCCTGCAGTGGCCATGGCCGGATGACCTTGGTGACAAAGCGCCAAACGGCCATCGGGATGCGCAATCAGGCTGCCTGCGCCTTTCAACACCACCACTGCTGTATATTTTTTGCTCAGCGCCAACGCTGCCGCGGGACGATCCGCCTGCACGTCGGCGGTGCTGATGCCCAGCAAACGCGCTGCTTCGCCCGGATGCGGGGTGATCACGCAATCCTTGGGCAATTGAACGAAATCACTCGCCAGCAAGTTCAGTGCGTCGGCATCCCACACTTGCGGCAATGCCGCGTTGGCCGCCGCCGACAGTAATGCGTGGCCCCAACTGGCCTGGCCGAGGCCAGGACCGACGACCAGCGTCGAGACTTTTTCCAGCAAACCCATCAACTGATTGGCCGATGAGGTGCCAAGAACCATAGCTTCCGGCACACGGGTCAGGGCTGCTGGCACATGCTCGGGACGGGTCGCCAGCGAAACCATGCCCGCGCCGCTGCGCAACGCCGTTTCGGTACTGAGCAGGATCGCCCCGCCAAATCCGTGATCGCCACCGATCAGCAACACATGGCCAAAACGCCCCTTGTGCGACGCCGGCGCGCGCGGCGCCAATCGAGGAAGATTAGCGGCATTGAGTCGCTGGGCGCGGACAGGAATGTCACGGTAAGTTTCCGCTGGCGCCTGCAAATCGTTGAACAGCAGCGCGCCGACATGATCCGCCGCGTCACCGGTGAAAAGCCCAAGCTTCAGACCAATAAAGGTCACCGTGAGATCGGCACAGACCGCGACACCCAGCGCTCGCCCAGTGTCGGCACACAATCCGGAAGGGATATCGACCGCAGCAACCGGCAAACCACTGACGTTGATCGCATTGATCGCGGTGGCATACGGCTCACGCACGTCGCCGCTCAGGCCGGTGCCGAGCAGGGCATCGAGGATGACCCCGCGCAACTCACTGTCAGCGCTCCAGCCCTGAATCGCCACACCGTGCGTCGAGGCCTCGGCATGGGCTGACGCCGCGTCGCCCTGCAATTGCCGGGGATCACCGACCGCCAACACCCGCACAAGCAACCCGGCTCGCTGGGCCATGGCCGCGACCAGATAACCGTCTCCCGCATTGTTGCCATGCCCGGCCAGCACCGTCAGTTCAGTCGCCGAAGGCCACTGTCGCACCAATGCGCGCCACGTCGCATGGGCCGCGCGCTGCATCAATTCGAAGCCCGGCGTACCGGCAGCAATCAGCCGTGCATCGAGTTCGCGCACCTGTGCGGCGCCATACAGCGCGTCGGGTAATTCATCTTTCGTATGCGGCATGCGTCTTCGGGCTCCGATGTCTGGCAGAATTATACGCACCTCAGCTCCGGTTTCTCTCGCCTCATGTCCGCCATCACCACAGACCTGCCCGCCCTCGCCCAATCGATCAAGGATTGGGGCCGCGAGCTGGGCTTCCAGCAAGTCGGCATCAGCGGCCTGGATCTAGCCGAGCATGAGCAGCACCTCGCGCGCTGGCTCGAGGCCGGCTACCACGGCGAAATGGACTACATGGGCGCCCATGGCAGCAAACGCTCGCACCCCGAAGAACTGGTGCCGGGCACGTTGCGCGTGGTCTCGCTGCGCATGGACTACCTGCCCGGCGACACGCAAATGGCGCAAATGCTCGCGCAACCGGAAAAAGCCTACGTGTCGCGTTATGCCTTGGGCCGCGATTACCACAAATTGATCCGTAAACGTGTGCAGCAATTGGCCGACAAGATTCAGGCGCAGATCGGCCCGTTCGGTTTCCGCGCGTTTGTCGACAGCGCCCCGGTGTTGGAAAAAGCCATCGCCGAACAGGCCGGGCTGGGCTGGATCGGCAAAAACACTCTGGTGCTGAATCGCAAGGCCGGCAGTTATTTCTTCCTGAGCGAGTTGTTTGTCGATCTGCCCCTTCCGGTGGATGAACCACACAGCACTGAACATTGCGGCCGCTGCACCGCGTGCCTCGACATTTGCCCGACCAATGCTTTCGTCGGTCCCTACGTGCTGGACGCGCGGCGCTGCATTTCCTATCTGACCATCGAGCTGAAAACCGCAATCCCCGAGGATCTGCGGCCGCTGATTGGCAATCGCGTGTTCGGCTGCGATGACTGCCAGATCGTCTGCCCGTGGAACCGCTTCGCCAAGCCCTCAGGGGAAAGCGATTTCAAGCCACGGCACAACCTCGATAATGCCGAGTTGGCTGAGCTGTTTTTGTGGGACGAAGAGAAGTTTTTGAGCAGCACTGAAGGTTCGCCGTTGCGGCGGGCGGGGTATGAGCGCTGGTTGCGGAATCTGGCGGTAGGATTGGGCAATGCGCCTTCAACGATTCCGGTGCTGGAAGCGTTGAAGGCTCGACGGGATTATCCGTCAGAGTTGGTCAGGGAGCATGTGGAGTGGGCGCTGGAACGGCACTCCAGACTTTCGAATGCATAAAGGGCAAGCAAAATACTCAAGCCGCTCACATGCGCGTTGTATCAATGCTTTTAGCCGTTTTCATCATTGTGTTGGTCTGCCCGTCGGACAAATGGCCGCCCGCCTGCAAGACTTTGCAAACTCGCTGTTTACTGTCCTCTAGAAGGTAAATACGCTCCCCACGTCCTTTCGTCTTCGCAAAAAAAACATGCGTTACTTTTCTTCCAGCGCCGACGGGGCCGAACTCCTCGTACAGCATCTCGGACTCCGCCGCTGCTTGGCTGGCGGACTTATTGCCTTCCACGAGCTTGTAGAAACCTTTAGCCCTCTCCTCATTAATTTCAGACACGAAATTGTCTTTTTTGGCCCTATGCAATTGCCAAGGTTCGTCCGGCACTGTCTCCACGGGCGCATTGGCTTTTTTGGCCGCAGCCTTGGCGCCTTTTCCACCCTTCTTTAAATATTGCCCCGCTTTGCCTGCCCCCTTGCCACTGAGCCCTTGGCTAAAGGCTGAAGCCATCTTCCTGCCAGCATTCACAGCAGCTTTTGCACCTGCCGCCATACCTGCACCCAGCGAAGCCAGCCCAAGACCAAAACTGATCCAGCCCAATATCTCGCCTGCTTGAGAACCCGGTGCCAGCTCATTGGCCAGCTCGCTGGCGATACCCGCCAAACCTGAAGCAACCGCCAGCCCCAATGCCGCCACTGCCCATGGCGTCGCCGCGCCCATCGTTAGTACGCTGGCCACAACCCCGAGAATACTGAGTCCGATGCCCAGGATCGTTTGCCAGGATATATGTCCGGTAGGGTCAACACGATTGACAGGGTCGCCCAGGCAATAACTGTAGGCATTCAATCCGCCCGCGCCGAACGGGCTCATGCTGTCGGGGGCGAGAAAACGCATCAGTGTCGGACTATAGGCTCTGTAACCGTTACCCAGCAGATACAACCCGGTCACCGGATCCAGCTGCTCGCCGTTGAACCCTGCCAGGCTGAACAGTCCACCTTCGGCAGGGCGATGCCCGTAAGGGCTGTAGGCGCAATCGGTGAGCTGTTCCTTGCCCAGCGTTGCCAGCACGCTTTGCTGCTGGTCGGTACAAAACAGCTGCGCGCCGGCGTTCGAACCGAGCTGCCGTTGCCCCACAAGCGCTCCACCGTGACGCACAACACTGGACGAATTTTCACCACTCACCTCATTGGCGACCCGGCCCGCATGGTAGTAACGCTGCGTAATCACCTTGTCGGGTTGCGACAGTTCGACCAGATCGTCGAAGCCGTCGTAATGGTAGCCACGAATGACTGATCCCCCTGCGCTGGACAATTGCTCAAGACGTCCGAATGCGTCATAGGCCAGGGTTCGCGCCTGGTCGTCCTTGATCATCCTGCCGTTGGCGTCGTATTCCAGTGTCACTGCCGGTGGATAGTCGGCATGGGAATGTTTGACTGCACTGAGCTGTACAGGATCAGGATTGTCATAACTGAAGGTGGTCAGATTCATGCCCAGCGGGAACTTCGTCTGCACGGTCAGAATGTTATCCAGCGCATCGAAGGTGAACGTCTGCCGGACAATTTCCTTGCCATACGGATCGCGGGGCTTTTGGGTGCCAGAACAGTCGTACTGGATCAGTCGCCCGCGCACATCGTAGGTGAATTGTTCGTCGCGCAATAGTTGCGTGCCGCGCCTGGAGACTTTCTGCGCCAGTTTGCCAGCAAGCGTGTAAGTCGATTCCAGCGTCTGGTCGGGCTGGCCCTGAATCTCGAACGTACGACGGGTTTCACGACCGATATCGTCATAGGCAAACCGGGTGATCATCTGCCGCTTGATCGACGTTTCTTCGGTTTTCGTCCAGTCCAGCATCCCCGTCTGGATGGCGTAGTGGAATTCGGTTTTCAACGAGCCCTGTGAGGTGGATAGCAGGCGGCCGTGCTTGTCGTGTTCGGATCGGCTTTCGGCTCCGAGTACATCGACATGGGTGATCGGTCGTCCCTGCAGGGACCAGGTACTGGACGTTGATTTTGTGATAGCGCCGAAGGTCGTCGTTTCGGATTTGAGGCGTCCGGAAGGGTAATAGGTAAAGCTGCGCTCCCTGCCGTTTTCGGTACAGGCCAAGGGATTGCCACTGGCGGGGTCGTAAGTCAGGTTCGTGAGCAATGCACCTGACTTGCGCTCCGTCAGCACACCGCCCAGATCGCGCAAATAAGTGAATTCGGTTTTTGTGCCATCAGCACTCTTGTACCACTGCGGCTGAGTGAAGCCCGCTTCATAACCCGCCTCGGACTTTCGTCCGCCTACGGTACTTTGTATCAAACGATCCAAACCATCATAAGTTTGCTGCCCCAACACCGTGTCACCGACCTTGATGCCGATCGGTAGCCCGGCATCGCTATGTTCGGCGTAGTCGGTCACCACCGTATTGGAATCAGGCAGGACAATGCGGACTATCCGGTCAAAAACGTCGTATTCATATCGAGTGATATTGCCGACAGGATCTGTCTCGCTGGTTGTGCGCCCCAACCCATCATAGGTGTAAACGATTTTGCCGAGACTCTTGCTCTTCAGATTGAAGCTCTCGACACTCAGCGGTTTACCGAAGTCATTGACGAGGGTGAGTGTCTTGCCCATCCCCTGGAGCCAATGGGTTTGCTGGCGAAGAACCGGATTCGCCTCGCTGTGTTCGATACGCCCGTCGGCATGCAGCGTCTTGCTGACCTGGCCCCAGGAATCGAATTCGTAGCGGGTACTGAGCGGATAAGGCTTGCCGTCACGCCAATCGGTCAGCGTCACTTTCACCGTGTGACCGACCGAATCATGCAGGGCAGAATAAATCGTGCGAGCCTGAATAAGCCCGTCCTTGTCAGGATTGTCGCAGTCCTTTTCCTGAACGGTGATCACCCGCTCCAGGCCGTCATAATTCACACGTTGCTCACCACCGACGGGATCCGTGGTCACCATGGTCGCCGGTTGCTGTTTACTGGCGGCCAGATAGGCAAACTGGGTAGCGGCCGCATAAGGGCTCCCGGAAGCAACCGTTTTGCGCACTGCCCGGCCGATGGCGTCGTATTCATGTTCGACGTGCTCGCCATCGACACCGACCTCTGACATCAGTAATCCGGTCAGCGTCGAAAGCACTTTCTCACTGGTCTGTAGCGCACCGTCGAATCCACATGTGCTGGACTTGACTCGCAACCTGTCACCCTCGAGTTCATAGGAAAACCCGGTAGAGGTTTTTTTCTCATTGAGGGTGATACTTTGCTGTTTCGTGGCACCGTGCTTGAGTGGGTCCTTGGGCGTATCCAGATAGCTGCGTTCGGTTTTCGAGCGTAAGACTTCAACATCTGCCACAACTTCGTAAAAACGTTCCGCAACCGGCAACACGAATGCCAGCTCCGCCCCCTCCAGTGCAGTATGCAGCGCATAGTCGTAGTACGTGACAGTCGAAGCCCCACCCGACGCGGCAGCGGTAACCGTTCTCTTTTTCGGGAACCTTGAGAAACCCAGCGGATCCTCTGGGCAATTGTCTCCACCACCTACCGGATAAAATTCCGTCGAAGTCGTCACCCCACTTGGCTCAATGTGTTTGAGCAAGTTGCCTTCGCCATCGAACTCGGTGACGGTGGTTTCCACACGCTGCTGTTGGGTGCGTCGATCGAGGTGAGTCACCGTATGGACTTTCGGCATACGAAACTGAGCAGCCTGCTCATTGAAAGGCTTGGTGACGGAGCAGTGATACTCGGTGGCGGTGGCGATCTGGGCGTCACCGCAGGTTGTAACCTCAGCCACCAACAGATGGAACTTGTTGTAGGTGCGTTTAATGCGCGTATGCACTTTGCCGCTCAGTAACAACTGCTCGTCCGAGGTATAGACATAGTGGCCGGGCGCCAGATAGAGCGGGTCCAGGTCATTATCCTTGGCGGGGAGGAGGCCCTGCCCAAGGAAGTTATGGTCGGAGTACGTGTATGTCTTGCAGAGTCTGGGTTGGCCGCGCCCTGGGTAGATATCGTGCGCGATAACAAACGGCAGTGTCTGTTCCGCGCCATTTACGAAGCTATGACCTTGCCGCTTGTAGCGAATGATTTCTACGCCGCGCAGCGGATTGACGACTCGGTGCAAATAGCTGCCCTCGTCGATGACTTCATATTCCAGCTCCCAACCTTTACCTACCGGAAGCTCGATTGCCGTTACCCGAGCGTTTTTCAAGATCAACTTGTAGTCGGAACTGGAAGAGGTATCGGGATACCGGGTCAACGTTACCTGACCTGCATTGCGGGTGATTTTCAGCAGGCATTGTTTGGCGTCACGAACTTCGGCCAACCTGGGGAACTGGTTGAACATCTCGTGCTTCAACGCGATGCTTACACCGTTCGCCGCGATTATTTTTTCCGCTACGGCGACCTGAGTGCCAGCCAGGACCTTGAGCAGTTCACGCCGACCATCCTTGTATCGAACTTCATAGCGCCCTGCTCCGGTCACCAGCACCTTTGCCGTTTGCAGTTTCATTTCCTTGAACTTCAAACCGGTGGACGTTTCCACAGCCTTGTAACGCTCACCGTTGGACAGCGTCATGACTTTGCTGCGCAAGTCGTAATGGGTCAGGGTCAAAGACCAGCCAATGCCAAAACCAGAGTCCGCCTGGTTGAGCGGATTGAAACCCATTGAAAGTGCAAGCTCAGGACCATTGAGATCCGCCGAGTGCAACTTTCCTAACGAAAACGAGCACGTATACATGCCGGTGCGGGGATCCACACCTCCGGAGACAAATTCACCGAAGTTGAAAGCATTTGAATGAACAGCGGCAGATAAATTACTTTCCATTGAAAAACGTCCTTTTATTTCAAGATCCAGATATTGACTCGTAAACTTGGCCAGCAAACATCGCTGACCACATTATGAAATCAGACAATCTGTTTCATTGGTCGCTTGGACTCACCCAGAATAAAAGTGCGCTGCTCTTTATTACCTTCGATACACAGCCTGTGTACCGAGCCAAACTCATCGATCACTGCAAACTCGAATGAACCCTCGCTTTCCCGCCCCACTTGCAGGTCAGCGGAAATATATTGAACAAGCGTCAGTTGCCCAGGCACATTGTTGATCGGCACGTTCATGATACCGAGGGGACTGCGGAAATTTGCTTTCAGGCCGTAGATGGGTGCCATGTAACCGTAAAAGTTTCTGCGCCCGTCGCGAGTACCAGGAATGTTTCCGGAGGCATAGACTTGCACCGCATCTTCGGAATCATAAGGATCAAGTTTTACCTCACTGCTGTACCAGTCAAACAGGTGAATCTGCCTGCCGTCCGCGTGCAGCCCAATGTGATGACTTTGAACCCAGTCATATTGTGCTTTCTGCTGTCTGCTACCATATTCATTGAATGTAAAGCTCTTCAGCGAATATTCTTTCGGCGGAATTGCCTCCAGCGTAACACTGCTGTCAAAGCCGATTCCGTTACTTCGCAATAACACGCCATCCACGAGAATTTCGGCGGCCACTTCCATGATTCCGGGCCTGGTGGCCGAAACCCAAAACTGGAAAATCTGCACGGGATCAGAGTCGTCACTTATCCGATTGTGCGTGGCACGTGGTACTTCGGTAATCCGCGGTGCACCGCCCGACATTTCGTGAGCATAACGATTTTCCTGCAGCGATACATTCCAGTCGCCTTCCAGAGGGCGCGCGCCGTTATAGGCGATCAACCGCAGTGATTGCAGGGCGGGATGCCCATACAGAGATGCGCCATCGCCATTGTTATCGATCCCGTGCAGAAGCACCAAAACACGCACCTGCATGCGCCCGTTGGCATAAAGCACTTTATGCTGGCCCGACCTTGTGGCATCGAGTTTAACTTCGATACGGGAAATACCAATTTGCTCATCAAACATTTATCAATACCTTGCTGATTAATACACTTCGCCCTCTAAGGACCCAGCAAACTATTGACGCTCGCTTTAAATAAGAACAGCCGCGACATTCGACAAATTATGAGAAAGTAATATTTCAACATCAACCCCAACAGCTCTCACAAATGCTAATACATTCAACAATCGCAGACCACATCAAGCGAACTTCAACCACACTCCGCCTGCCCCTTTGATTTCAGCACTCAACAATCTGCTCCCCTCCTGACCTCAACTGCACAGAATCAAAAGAGGAGCCAACGGGCAGTTTATTCTTGTCAGGTTATGTTAGAAAAACAAAGGAGCGGTTACTTCCACCAATATTCAGTCACTGTCTGAACCTGTCGAGAATCCGCTTTCCGAGGACTCGCTATCGGAGTCAGACTCGAAAACCACCTCCTCCGTCTGGATTTCCACCTTCCGATCCATACTGGAGTTTTCAAGATACTGACTAATCCGTTGCCTTGACGCGTCACTCAGCGGATTATTCAATAAACCAATGAACAGATCCTGTGTATCGGGAATCTCGAACAATTCATATCCCACGTCAGAAATATTATTATCATGCAATGCCACAACCCCCAGTTTCCTGAGCGAATCTATGCCTGAAGGAACGCTGGAAAGATGTGCGTTGCTCAGCATTAATCCGGTTAAACCGGCCATGTAGCCTACATGCGGAACAACTGTCAGAGGATTGTTTGCCAGATTCAATCGGGTCAGCGTTTCGATTCTGGACAATCCTTCAACTGTGACCTCGGATAGTTTTAGCGAGCACCCGTCCAGCGTAAGTTCGCTTAACTGGCGCATTTGAAATATTCCTGACGGGAATCCCTCCATTTTTATACCAACGACTCCCAAATATTGAATATTCGGAAAGCTATCGAGAAACGCACCTATCCGTGCACCCGGTTCATTTGCGGTCAATATCAACTCTGCTACATATTCAAATCGGGCGGACAACGTTGGTAACTCACCCGAAAAATCAACATAGTGAGAAAAATAATAATCCCCCTCGCCCCACCTCGAAACCGACTTGCGCTGCCAGATATCTTGCAGCTTTGCGCTGAACTTCTCGCGAGCCAGGCGTCGTTCGGCAAGCGTCGACGCGCCCTCTGGTTCCGACGTCCGCGTATGAGGTGATGCCCCTTCGGCAGTCCATATCGCCAATTCATTACGCAATGTCACAAATTCTTTTTCCAGGCGCAGCAATACGCCGGAAGGATCACTCTTCAAGCGCTCGGTGATAAATGCCGTCACCTCCTGATCTGGAAGATGCGGATAAAGATCACGCACACGGTCGGCAACGGACTTGGTCGATGTCAGGTTGTTGTCGCCGCCGCCTCGCAACTGCCCCGTTTGCCGGTGTTGTGCAGTGGCAGGATCAACGGTAACCGCAAGCGGCGCCATCCCCAACAACTCACTCACGGTTTGGCGTGATGGCAACGGCTGCGCACGGACCCACTGTTGCAACGCCGCACCACCAACTTCTGTCACACCCAGCAACTGACGATGCCCGGGCGACAACAGAAACCAGATGGTTGAATACAGGTCCTTCGATTTCCGAGGTGATTGGGCGTCGCGGCTCTGGAGGACATAGCCATCATCCTGACGGATCAGTATGTGACGAAACGGCGATCGGGCCTCGCCGATAGCGCTCAGGACATGCCCGTCCATCGTCCCTTGGCGAATCTCGACACGCGTTTGCCGCGGCCAATTCGCCAGATTTCCGAGCATATGCAGCACTAACCGATCACTGTCCGGGTTGGCTACGGCCTCTAAGTGAATGCCTTCCACGGCCCTTGCCAAGCGAATCTCTCGCAGCGCCACCAGAGCCTCTTTCGCCACTCGCTGAGGCATGCCTGGCTGGTTGTGCATATGTAAACGCTCGGCAGCGCTCATATTGCGCCATATCGCCAGCGCAGCCGTTTTCGGTAGATGTGGAAACACCCGGCGCATCCGTAAAGTGTTTTCATCGCAATCGGATTCAAAGGCATCTTCCAGATCCTTGAACCGCCTAAATTGCTCAGGGGCGGCCCCGCGTCCCTGCGCCTGAATCGTCTGATCAAGTTCGAATCGCCTGATGGTGTCCTCCAGTAAAAAAGGCGCAGGGCGGTCATGAATGAGCACATCGCGCAGCACTGATTCATCGACCCCGCTCACGGCCAGCACACGTGCAACCATGGCGACGGAAAATTGCCCCACGGAAAGGCCCATCCGGCGAAAAAGTTGTGCGGTTTGTACTGAGATTGAGTCAGTGAAGGGGGGGACATCGCTGTTCAGCGGAGCCCAGAACCGGCCTTCGCTGTCCGGCTTCAATAGCGGGCCGGAGGGGTCGAGTTCACTGGCCAGCGTGGCGCGAAACAGCCCGCTCTTAGCGTCCAGCACCACTTGCACAACATGGTCATCGGCCACGGCCACGTACTGGCGCTGCTTCACAATCCTGATGCCTTGCGCATCGGTTTCATCGAAGGTTTTGGGTGCAGGTATGCAGTAATCTGCCAGTGAGTACTTCGCGGCATGCATCGCGAACTCATCGATCGCAGATGACCTCGGGTTCACGCTCACTCTGATCGCTGGCGTCACTGCGATCGAGTCAGACCCGAAGGAAACGGGCAACGCTTCGAGGTGATGGGGTATAGGCAGGTGCGGCATTGCTGAAGAGCCGGACGGTGGCCGGCGAGCACCGTCTACGCTGAATTCGTGGGTTTTGATTGGGGCAGGTACAGGTTTGACCTTTGGCGGTTTGCCAGTCATGGCTGCTCATCCTTGAGATATGGCTGCGTTGGCCCCGCATACAGAAGGGCCAACACTCGATATAAGCAAAAGCACTTTGAATGCAATTACCTGATAATTGAACACCACAGCTTATCGGTAGTTGCCATGCCAAAAAGCATATATATCTACTACATCCACTGGCATTGCATCAGTGAAGGTGAGTCTTAGCCTCGTTCCAGATATAAATTTCGTTCGTAAAAGTTCACGCGAATCGCCAGCCTATGCTCCGTACCGTGTTCATCAATGGCAAGAAAGTGAAGCTTGTCTCCGTACTTGGAACTTTTACCGGCTTCCGAGTATTCGGACAGGGCTTGCACGACGGTTAGCTCTCCATCGCTCTGGACCTTCACATCATAATGCTCTCGACCCCATGTATGGGCGTCAGGAAAAAAGGTGTATACAAAAGGATCTCCGTTAGCCGGCAAGATCACAGTCACCCTTTGTTTTTCAGGGCGAACAAGAATGACCTCCATATAATTGGTTTTTATTTCATTAAGTCTGTTCCCCCCCGCAAATTTATGGTCAACGCCTTCTCCTACTCCGTCTACAACCCAATCGACCAGTTTGATCTGCTGCCCTCGCGGATAGAGCCCAAGACGGTGGTTCCAGATTCGATTGCCGGGCAATTCATCGCCGCGCCGGGTTTGATACCAGCGAAATTCTTCGATGGAATACGCCGATGGAGGTTGTGCTTCGATGGTTACACTACTGTCATGAACACTGGAGAGTGTCGTTCCATTACTGAGAATCCTCTCACCGTTCAGCGACAGACACGCACCAATCTGGGTCGTCCCGGCGCTCGATGAGGATACCCAAAACGTTCGGACCTGAGGATGGACGCTGTCATTTTCCGGATCGTTGTCGGGAGCGTCTCCGGCGGTGGTTGAAGGTCGTGCCTCAATCGTAAACCGCCCTTGATCGGTGCTTGCGACCCAGCCGTCGCGCAACGTCTTGCCAGTGCTGTAATGAATCAGTTCGATGCTTTCCATTACATCTGCAGGCACGTGCATGGCATTGCCGTTGGCGTCTACCCCGGAAACCAGAACTTGTACTTTCACCTGCATCCGGCCATTACCAAACAGCGACTTAGTGCGAGTATTGTCGCTCGCATCAAACTTGACCTTCATAATGGCAAGGCCTGCGAGTATGCGCGCAGTGGTTTGCTGATCGTGTGTAGCATCCATGCTTTCGCTCATGATGTGTTCCTTCGAAGAGTAATATTTAAATGTCGACATCGAAAATATGCCAACAAAAAAATTACAGACCTTTCAAATAAACAGCAAAGCGAAAAATGTAAGAAACATACGTTTGCAAACCTCTAGTGGCTTACAGACTTTTATCTGGCAAACAACTATTTTCCGGCGACAAGCATCAAGGCTCGTCGTTATAAACAAACTTGGGCATTTCCCAATGAAAACGGATGGCCAGCAGACGTAACAAGAACCCGCCGAACAGCGTAATCAGAATGGCTTGTTCACCGGGCACATTCAGATAAAGACACAGCATGTAGCACCACGCTGCGGCGAAGGAGACGCTCGCATACAGTTCGCGGCGAAAGATCAGCGGAATGTCGTTGCAGAAAATATCGCGCAAGATGCCACCGAACACCCCCGTGATCACGCCGCTGACCGACGCCACCAGCATGCCGTGGCCCATTTCCAGTGCGGTCATGCAGCCAATCAGGGTGAACGCCACCAGACCGACGGCGTCGAGTACCAGGAACAGCGAACGCAAGTGGCGCATCCAGCGCGCGGTGAACACAGTGAACATTGCCGCGACCGAAGTCAGCACCAGGTATTCCGGGTGTTTTACCCAGGTCAGCGGATAATGCCCGAGCAGCACATCGCGCACCGAGCCACCGCCCAAGGCTGTTACGCAGGCGATCAGTACCACGCCAAACCAGTCCATGCCGCGCCGCCCGGCAGACAGGGCGCCAGTCATGGCTTCAGCGGTGATGGCGATCAGATAGAGCATCAGCAACATGGTGGCGATCCAGGCAGGAAGGCGCGCAGTCTAGCCATTTCAGTGCGGCACCAAAAGGGGGCAATCGCAATGCCCGCCCCCATCGCCAGGCATCAGAACTTGATGAAATGCTTGCGGTAGTGCTGCAACTCGGCGATCGACTCACGGATGTCGTCCAGCGCCAGGTGTGTGCTGCCCTTCTTGAAGCTATCACGCACGTCCGGTGCCCAGCGCGCGGCCAGTTCCTTGAGCGTGGAGACGTCGAGGTTGCGATAGTGGAAATAGCTTTCCAGTGATTTCATGTGGGTATAAAGGAAGCGGCGATCCTGACAGATGCTGTTGCCACAGATCGGCGACTTGCCCTTCGGTACCCATTTTTCCAGGAAGGCGATGGTTTCAGCTTCGGCTTCGGCCATGCTGATTCGGCTGTCACGCACGCGCTGGGTCAGGCCGGAGTTGCCGTGGGTGCGGGTGTTCCACTCGTCCATACGCGCGAGCACTTCGTCACTGTGGTGGATAGCGATCACCGGGCCTTCGGCCAAGGTGTTCAGATCACTGTCGGTGACGATGGTGGCCATCTCGATGATGACGTCGTTTTCCGGATCCAGACCGGTCATTTCCAGGTCGATCCAGATCAGGTTCTGCGGGTTTTGCATATGTCGGCTCCTAGGCAATGCTGCGCAGTTTAGCCTAGGCCGGTGGCCGGGCGTGCTAAACTCGCGGCCGTTTTACCTAATCGCTGCATTCTTCAGACGGAACACCCATGGCCAAACGCCAACTCAATCGTCGTCAAAACTGGCGCATCGAAAAGATTCAGGGCGAGCGCGCTGCACGCGCCGCCAAACGCGAGTCCTCGGCTGTCGAAGCCCTTGAGGGCGGCGACCTGGGCCCGGAACAGACCGGCCTGGTGATTGCCCACTTCGGTGTACAGGTCGAGGTCGAGGCCGTTGACGGTGATCAGGCCGGCCAAGTGTTCCGCTGCCACTTGCGCGCCAACCTGCCTGCGCTGGTAACCGGCGACACAGTCGTCTGGCGTGCCGGCAATCAGGGCATCGGGGTGATTGTCGCGCAACTGCCGCGCACCACCGAACTGTGCCGCCCGGACAGCCGTGGCCAGCTCAAACCGGTAGCCGCCAACGTCGACATGATCGTCATCGTCTTCGCGCCGCTGCCCGAGCCGCATGCCAACCTGATCGACCGCTATCTGGTTGCCGCCGAACACGCTGGCATCCGGCCGCTGCTGCTGTTGAACAAATTCGACTTGATCGACGAGCAGAACGCCCCAGCACTGAATGCGCTGCTGGCGGTGTACCGCACACTCGGTTATCCGGTGCTTGAAGTCTCGGCACACCACGGCAACGGCATGGAACAACTGCAACAGCAGCTCGACGGGCGCATCAGCGTGTTCGTCGGCCAGTCCGGTGTCGGCAAGTCGTCGCTGGTCAACAGCTTGCTGCCTGAAGTGGAAACCCGTGTCGGGCCGTTGTCCGAGTTGTCCGGTCAGGGTACGCACACGACGACCACTGCGCGCCTGTTCCACTTCCCTGGCGGCGGTGAGTTGATCGACTCCCCGGGTATCCGCGAATTCGGCTTGGGTCACGTCAGCCGCGCCGATGTTGAAGCCGGTTTCATCGAGTTCAATGACCTGCTCGGCACCTGCCGCTTCCGCGACTGCAAGCACGACCGTGAACCGGGTTGTGCACTGCTCAAGGCGCTGGAAGATGGCCGCGTGCAGCAGCAGCGGATGAACAGCTACCGCTCGATCATCGCCAGCCTGCCGGAAAACGGCTACTAAACATCTGCACCGGCAGTACCTCGCCCGAGGGCTGCCGGATGTCGGACTAAGCCTGACAACCCCCCGATTCCGTTAAACGCCAGACTTTTCTTACAGGCCCGCACACGCCTGCTTGCAGGACATTTCTCTTTCACCGCCCAACCCTTGTAGGCAAGCTCCAGATGCCTAGATTGGGGTCCTCCTTCGCACCTTCGCGACCTTCGAGGAACCCCATGCAGACCTATCACCTGTTCATCAGCCATTCGTGGAACTACGCCCACACTCACGACAATCTGGTACGCCTGCTCGGCGCCAAGCCGGATTTCAGTTTCAAGAATTTTTCCGTGCCGCCACATAACCCGATCCTGGGCGCGCAGACCGACAAGCAGCTCGAAGAAGCCATCGAAAACAAGATTCGCCCCTGCTCGGCGGTACTAATCATGGCCGGGATGTATTCGACCTACAGCAAGTGGATCAACAAGGAAATCGAGATCGCCAAACGCATGGGCAAGGTGATCATCGCGATCAAGCCATTCGGCGCCGAGCGCATTTCCGCCGTGGTACGTGACGCGGCACACGCCGAATGCGCGTGGAACACCAATAGCATCGTCAGCGCGATTCGCCTGCATACGGCGGTGTGATTATGCGCAAGGGACTGTTTATCGGCATCAACCACTACGACTACGTCTCGCCGTTGAGCGGTTGCAACAACGACGCAATGGCCATGGCTTCGGTACTGGAGCGTCACGCCAACGGGCGCCCGAACTTCAGCAGCAAAGTGCTGACGTCGGCCGAAGAACAACTAACGCTCAAACACATGAAACAGCAGATCCAGAGCCTGTTCTCAGGCGACTGTGACGTGGCACTGCTGTACTTCGCCGGTCATGGGCAGTTCGACACCAGCATCGACGAAGGACTACTCATTCCCCAGGACTATCAGCCTGGCGGAGACGGTATTCGCATCAGCGACATTCTGGAATGGGCGGACAAAGCCCCGCACATCAAGAATAAAATCATCATTCTCGATTGCTGCCAGGCCGGTGCAGCAGGCGCCCTGCGCAACCTGCGCGGCGGCAGCAGTGTGATCGGCGAAGGCGTGACCATTCTCACCGCCTGCAAAAAAGAACAGTACGCCCTGGAAAGCCGCGGTCACGGGGTATTTACGGATCTGTTGCTGCAAGCGCTGCATGGTGGCGCCGCCAACGTACTCGGCAAGGTCACCCCCGGTAGCGTCTATTCGTTTGTCGACAATGCGCTGGGAGCCTGGGAACAGCGTCCGGTATTCAAGACCAATGTTTCGCAGTTTGTGCCGCTACGCGAGGTCGCGCCGCTGATCGCCGAAGAAACCCTGCGCAAACTCAAGGACTGGTTCCCGGAACCGAGCTTCGTTTTCAGACTCGACCCCAGCTACGAGCCCACCGAAGCGCAGTTCAACCCCGAGCACGGCGACATCTTCAAGCAACTGCAAATGTGCAATCGCCACAGCCTGATCGAGCCCGTGGACGCCGAACACATGTATTACGCCGCCATCAACTCCACCGGCTGCCGCCTCACCGCCCTCGGCGCCTACTACCGCGAACTCGCCATAAAAGGACACTTCTGATGCCCGTATTCATCAGCTACCGCCACATGGATCGCGCCCACGCCATCGCCATCAATAGCCGCCTGATCCAGGCCAACATCAAAACCTACCTCGACGTGCTCGACCCCGAGTCGCAGACCACCGACGACATCACTGGGGTCATCACCCGCAACATCACCGAATGCACGCACCTGCTGGCAGTGGTCTCGGAAAAGACTGCGTTATCGTGGTGGGTGCCGTTCGAAATTGGCGAAGCGACCATCAGCAACCGGCGGATCTGCTCGTTCAAGACCGGGCCGACGGAGCTGCCGTTGTATCTGGATAAGTGGCCGAAGCTGAGCACGGACAGTGATCTGAATTTCTTTATCGACGCGTATCGCGAGGAAGTGTCCAACAAACGCTCGATGACGCTGGATTCGAGCAATGAATCCTTTAGCGGCACCTATAAGCGCAACGCCGAGATTTTCCACGAACAACTGAAGAACCGGATTCGGCGTGGGTTCTGACAGACGTAAAAAAGCCGCGATCATCTCGCGGCTTTTTTTTGCCTCACACGCTGGCCGGCGGTTTTGGCACAACCACCTTTGGCTCAGGCTTGCGAAACGCATACAGATGCTGACGCACAATCCCGCCCGGCAGTTCCTTGCCAAACACGCCATAACGCACCGGCCATTCCTTTGGCGGCAGCTTGAACGTCCCGAAGAGCATGTCCACCAGCGGCGTGTGGATCGCGTAGTTTTTGTAGATGTAGTCTTTGTGCCGAGCGTGGTGCCAATGGTGATAGCGCGGCAGCACGATCAGGTAGTTCAGCCAGCCGCCGTTGATTCGCACGTTGGCGTGGGCCAGTACCGCTTGAACACCGACCAGGATCACATAGGCATTCAACGCTTGCGGCGCGAAGCCCAGCAGCATCAATGGCACCAGCACGCCAGTGCGGGTCAGCAGGATTTCAATGAAGTGCACGCGGGAGCCGGCGAGCCAGTCCATGTGCGTACTGGAGTGATGCACCGCGTGAATGCGCCACAGCCATGGCACTACATGGTAGAGCCGGTGCAGCCAGTACTGACCGAGATCGGCGACCAGTATCGCCAGCAGAAACTGCACAACGAGCGGCAGGCTTTGCACGCTCGCTTGCAAGCCCGGCGACATCGCCCAACCGGCGATGTAGCTCGAAGAGGCGGTGATGAAAATCAGGATGAACTGCACCAGCATGTGGCTGACGAAAAAGTAGGTCAGGTCGGTGCGCCAGTGCGGGCGCAGGATGTTTTGCTCGGGGTCCTTGGAATAGAGCTTTTCCAGAGGAATGAACACGATGGCCGACACCAGCAGCGCCAGCACAAACCAGTCCAGACCGAGCGAGTACGGCGTCTGCCCGATCGCGCTGACCTGGACATTGGTACCGCCCAGAAACACTGCAAGCCCCGACGCCACCAATCCGGTAATCCCCAGACGTTTGCGCTTGTTGAGCAGGATATTCAGGGTGCCGAGGCTGAACGACAGCACCAGACCGAGCAACAGCGTGGTGCGCGCAAATTGCTCGTCATAGACCTTGCGCAGTTCAGCCGTGGTCAGCCATTCCGGGAAGAGAAAGCAGAGTACCGCCAACAGGCTCAACAGCCCGAGGGTGGCTGATATATAGCCACTGACCCGCCCCTCACCAAACTTGAAGGGTGCGTTGCCGTGCCGCTGAAAATAGGCTTTGAGTCTTTCCATAACTGATCTTCCGTGATTGCGAATACTGCGACTGCTCATTGCGACGCAGGCAGTAACAAAAAAGCCACGGTGACCGTGGCTTTTTGTGAATCACTGCTTGGGCGTGGGAGCCGGTGCAGTGGCTGGCGGAGTAGCGGGAGCAGGCGCCGCACTCCCCGGCTCGGCCGGTTTCGGTGCGGCGTCGTCGAACAGATTCAACCGCTCGCGAAGCTCGTGCGCCGGCACCGGTTGCTGATCCGCCGGCAGCGCGTTCGGATCAACCGGTGTCGCCGGCGCGTTGCCGTTCTGACTCTGATCCGCCGGTTTAGCCGCGTCGGCACCTTGCGCACCTTCGATGGCCGCCTGGGCCTTCTTGGTCAGCACGACAATATCGATGCGGCGGTTGACCGGATTGAATGGGTTTTCCTTGTCGAACAATGCCGACGAGGCGTAACCCACTACCCGCGCCACTTGCGCATCCGGATAACTACCGGCAACCAAGGCACGCCGGGCAGCGTTGGCACGGTTGGCCGACAGCTCCCAGTTACCGTAATCACCGGTACCGATATAAGGCTTGGCATCGGTGTGGCCGCTGATACTGATCTTGTTCGGCACCGCTTTGATGGTGTCGGCCATGGCCAGCAGGATGTCTTCGAAGTACGGTTTCAGGCGTGCAGAACCGGAGTCGAACATCGGCCGGTTCTCGGCGTCCATGATCTGGATGCGCAAACCGTTCGGAGTGATCTCGAACAGGATCTGATCCTTGAACTTCTGCAACTGCGGGTTCTCGTCGACCTTGTTCTGCAGTTCTTGCAGCAGCAGTTCCAGACGTTCCTTCTCGACCTGCTCGGCCATGCCTTCAACCTGTTCAGTATCGACCGTAACCTTGTCAGGCTGCGGCTGCGATTTCACTTCCGGGTTAAGGGTGTTTTCCGGGGCCAGGGTCGGCGTGCCGCCCAGGTCGATGATGTACGGCGTGCCGCTTTCGGAGAAGCCGACCGGGTCTTTGAAGTAACCGGCGATAGCGATCTTCTGCTCGGGCGTCGCGGTGGACAGCAGCCACAACACCAGGAAGAACGCCATCATCGCCGTGGCGAAGTCGGCGAAGGCGATTTTCCACGCCCCGCCGTGATGCCCGCCGGCTATGCGCTTGACGCGCTTGATGATAATCGGCTGATTATTTTCCATGACTTAGCGACCGCGAACCGCTTGTTCCAGCTCGGCGAAGCTTGGACGGTGCGCCGGATACAAAACCTTGCGACCGAACTCGACCGCCAGCGAAGGCGGCATGCCGGAAGCCGAAGCCACCAGCGAGGCCTTGATGGCTTCGTAGACGTTCAGCTCTTCCTTGGCATCGTGGGCCAGGGAATGCGCCAATGGGCCGAAGAAACCGTACGCCGCGAGAATACCGAAGAAGGTACCGACCAGTGCCGCACCGACGTGCAGGCCGATGGACTTCTGATCGCCTTCACCCAGCGAGGCCATGGTCACCACGATACCGAGTACCGCCGCGACGATACCGAAACCGGGCATGGCATCGGCGATGCCGTTCACCGCATGAGATGGATGCTCGAGGTCTTCTTTCAGACTGTACAGCTCCATGTCGAACAAGCCTTCCAGCTCGTGCGGCGCCATGTTGCCGGACGACATGATGCGCAGGTAATCGCAGATGAACGCGGTCATGCGTTCGTCTTTGAGCACTGCCGGGTACTTGGCGAAGATCGGGCTCGCAGCGGCATCTTCGATGTCGCCTTCGATGGCCATCATGCCTTCGCGGCGGCTCTTGTTGAGGATCTCGTAGATCAGCCCGAGCACTTCCAGATAGAACGTGTGGCTGAAGCGCGAACTGAACATGCTCAGGGATTTCTTGAGCACGTGCATCGTCATGTAGCCGGGGTTGGCCTGCAGGAATGCACCGAGTGCCGCACCACCGATGATCAACACCTCGAAGGGCTGGATCAGGGCGGCAATCTTGCCGTGGGAAAGCACGTATCCGCCGAGCACGCTCGCGAATACGACGATGATGCCGATAATTTTAGCCATAGGTAGAAAGTACTTATTTAAGTCGGGTTCAAGGTCATATTCGGAAGTTAAAAAATCTCTTCTTCTACTTATCGGCAAAACTGCGCCAGACTATAGCCAGTTCAGGCGAAAAGCCAATTTAGCCCATGCCGGGCGCGTCTACAGTCAGTGAAGATTCCGTCCAGACATGGCTAATGAAACGAACGTCCCACACGCAAAACCGACCACACTCGACGGCTGGGTCAAGCTGCTCGACAGCGTCCGGCTGCCCGTGCCGCAAGAGGCTCACGACAAAGTCTGTCGGGCGATCCGCGACAACCGCAGCTCGTTGCGCGACATCGCCGACCTGATGCAAGACAGCCCGGCACTGGCCTTGAGCATCATCCGTGAGGCGAATCGTCACACCCATGGCACCATGGCCACGCCAGCGGAAAACCTTGAGGTGGCGATCAATCGTCTGGGCCTGGCGCGGACCGAAGAATTGCTCGCGCGCCTGCCCGCCGAACCGCAGATGCAGATTCCCAAAGCCTTGCGCCAGTTACAGATGATCAGCCAGCACGCGACGCAACAGGCCAACGGTTTTTTCGCCAGTCGCCTGGCGCGACTGTGG
Source organism: Pseudomonas sp. B21-041 (assembly GCF_024748675.1). Taxonomy (NCBI): domain Bacteria; kingdom Pseudomonadati; phylum Pseudomonadota; class Gammaproteobacteria; order Pseudomonadales; family Pseudomonadaceae; genus Pseudomonas; species Pseudomonas sp. B21-041. Next base: position 588,709 of record NZ_CP087175.1, on the reverse strand, counting down.
CAGGACATTCATTGGGGCAGCCTGTTGTTTTTGTCGCCGCTGTGGCCATTGGCGCTGACTTATCCGCAATTGCTCGAAGAATGGGAACTGCGGGTTATCCACAAGGGCGAATCGGCGCGCGTGGTTGAAAAGCAATTGTTCGGCGCACGCCTGCTGAAAATCGCCGAGGCGCTGGTGCAAGTCTGGCACCTGCCGATCTGGGTGCAGCAGGGTTATAAGCTGCTGCTGAGTGAACAGCGCGAACTGGTCAAAGTGCTGCGCATCGCCCGCGACAGCGAACATCCGTTGCGCCAGCAAAACCGGCTTGATGACGACCCGACCCTGCGCCGCTGGCTCAATCAGCCGGCCAATACAGTGCTGCTGGCCAACGGCCTGGCACTGTCGGCGCAACAGGCGTGGGACAGTCCGCACAGTGAGCGCTGGCAGTACCTGACCAGCCTTTATCTGCAGATTTCCATGGATGAAGTGCAACAACAGTTGCACCAGCAAGCCGCCAACAGTGCGCGCCATCATGCGATGCCCGACCTGTGGCATCCGGCGGTTTCGTTGCTGTGGCCGTGGGGCACTCATCGTTTGCCAGCCGGCATGCTGCCCGCCGCTGCGCCAACCTCGGAAGATCTGACGCAATGGCGCCAGCAATGCGCCGAGCTATTGGCCGAGCCAAGCCGCTTCACCAATGCCATGAGCCTGACCGTCGCCGCTCGCGATGCGCTGGTCGCCAGCGGCATGCGCCGGGTGATGATCCTGATGGCCGATCGCACACAGTCCAATCTGCGCGTGAATCAAACCGCCGGGCTGCCGAAAGAAGCGGCGGCGCTGAATTTCGTCGTCAGCCAGAGCAAGGTCTTGCAACGGCTGCTCGCGCAACAGGCGCAGGTGCGGATCAATCCCGAGAACAACGCTCAGTTCTCCGCTCTGCTGCCAGCGAGCCTGCGCACCCTGTTTCGTGGCGAGTATCTGTTCCTGCGTTCCCTGGTCAATAACGGCCGGGTGATCATGATTGTTGTCGCCGATCAGGGCGGCGGGCCGTTCGCCGATATCACCGTGCAAGCCTTTGGCAAAACCGCACAGTGCATCGAAAAAGCCCTGCACAGCTTTAGCAGCCGCGGCCGATGAGGCTGCGCTACAATCCTCCCCTTTGTGCTCTGGAGACCTCACATGTCTGACTTCTCTGGCTTGCCGCTCGTCATCGAGGCGAGCGACCTGCTCCCGCGTCTCGATTCCCCTGAACTGATTCTGGTGGACCTGACCAGCCCTGCCCGTTATGCCGAAGGTCACTTTCCCGGCGCACGCTTTGTCGATCCCAAGCGCACCCAGCTCGGCCAGCCGCCGGCGCCGGGACTGCTGCCGGCGAAAGCCGATCTCGAAGCGTTATTCGGTGAGCTGGGCCATCGCAAAGATGCGGTCTACGTGGTCTATGACGACGAAGGCGGCGGTTGGGCCGGGCGTTTCATCTGGCTGCTCGACGTGATCGGTCACGACAAATATCACTACGTCGACGGCGGTCTGCCGGCGTGGCTGGCGGCCGGCATGCCGATGTCGATCCAGGTTCCGCCTGCAGTGGGCGGCCCTGTGCCATTGACCCTGCATGAAGAACCGACCGCGACCCGTGAATACCTGCAAAGCCGCCTCGGTGCTGCCGATCTGGCGATCTGGGATGCGCGCGGGCCGCTGGAGTATTCCGGTGAGAAAGTGCTGGCCGCCAAGGCTGGGCACATCCCCGGCGCGGTCAATTTCGAATGGACTGCCGGCATGGACAAGGCCCGCCAGTTGCGCATTCGCACAGACATGCCGCAGATCCTCGAAGACCTCGGGATCACCAAGGACAAAGAAATCATTACCCACTGCCAGACCCATCACCGGTCGGGCTTCACTTATCTGGTGGCCAAATCCCTCGGTTATCCGCGGGTCAAGGGCTACGCCGGTTCCTGGGGCGAATGGGGCAACCACCCTGACACGCCAGTCGAGATTTAAGGTTTTTAAGGACAACTAATGAAAGAGCGTCTGTTTATCCTCAGCCAGTACCTGCTGCCTCATCACCTGCTATCGCGTCTGGCCGGCTGCATTGCCGAATGCCGCGTGCGCTGGTTCAAGAATGCCTTCACCCAATGGTTCGCCAAGCGCTACCAGGTGGACATGTCGCAAGCGCTGGTCGAAGACCTCACTGCCTACGAGCACTTCAACGCCTTCTTCACCCGCGCTCTGAAAGACGGCGCGCGTCCACTGGACGAAACCCCGGGCGCGATCCTCAGCCCGGCCGACGGTGCGGTCAGCCAGCTTGGCCCGATCGAACACGGTCGCGTGTTCCAGGCCAAGGGCCACAGCTTCAGCGTGCTGGAACTGCTCGGCGGTGATGCGGCTAACGCTGCACCGTTCATGGGCGGCGACTTTGCCACCATTTACCTGTCGCCGAAGGACTACCACCGCGTGCACATGCCGCTGGCCGGCACCCTGCGCGAAATGGTCTACATCCCAGGCCGGATCTTCTCGGTCAACCAGACCACCGCAGAAAACGTTCCGGAACTGTTCGCCCGCAACGAACGCGTGGCGTGCATTTTCGACACCGAGCGTGGGCCGATGGCCGTGGTGCTGGTGGGTGCGATGATCGTCGCTTCGATCGAAACCGTGTGGGCCGGCCTGGTCACCCCACCGAAGCGCGAGCTGAAAACCTTCCGCTACGACGAAGCCGCCCGTGCGCCGATCCATCTGGAAAAAGGTGCTGAACTTGGGCGCTTCAAGCTGGGTTCGACCGCAATCGTGCTGTTCGGGCCGGATCAGGTGACATGGGCGCAAGAGCTGGCGGCGGGTTCGCCAGTGCAGATGGGTCAAGGCCTGGCGCTGCCAAAAGCCTGAACATGATGTGAGCCACTGATCCGCCTTTTCACACGTCTGCGAAAAGGCGGATACGACTCAGTGGTGCCGTTACTCTATTTGCCCACGAAAGCCGATCGGGCCTTCGTTGGCATAGGTATTGGTGCCATTGAGGTTTTTCCCTCCGTCACTGGACGTGACGCTCAACGCGATAACGTTCTGATTGTCCCGGCCGCCAATCTCCCACTTGCCGCCCGGATGCCATGGGGCATCATTGCCACCCCACTGATTCTCGACGTTGTACTGGTTCTGACCGGTGCGTTGCGCTTTGAAGCCAATGGGACCTTCCCCGGCATAGGTCATGGTGCCGGTGAACGTTTTACCGTCATCGCGCGACTTGATCTCGATAGCGACGACATTCTGGTTGTCCCGCCCGCCGAGTAACCAGGTTCCACCCGGATGCCACGGCGCCGAACTGCCACCCCATTGATTTGCCACTGCATATTTAGACATGAACCTCATCTCCTTGAAGTTTCGGGAGACCTGCCCGAGGTTGACGGCAGGCCGTGCAACCGTGCGTTTCCGATCGCACGCCTGAGAGACTAGTAGGGCTTGGGGAATGGCATCCGGCCAGCAGACCAGCGGTCAAAAAGTCTGACGCTACCCAGCGAAACAGACCACAGCTGCTAGAGTTTTGGGCATTGCCCCTTCCGCCGCCGGAGCCCGTCAAGGCATGAGTGAGTCTCGTCCCCACCCCTCCCTGAGCGCCCCGACCCCGACGCAAACGCGTCTGTCGTTTTGCGAAGCAACGCCACGCGACCTCAAGCGCTGGATCGCCGACCTGCCCAAGGCTAACATCGGTGAAACCGCCCGCCTGCTGTATCAAGGCCTGGGCGAACTCAATCAATTGCTCACCCCCAGTGACAATCGCCTCAACCTGCTGGAGCTGCTGCGCCCCGAGGTGTATTTCGTCTGCCAGCATCTGGAGCGGCACTTCCTGCATCAGGCGATCATGCTCGACGAGCGTTCACGCAAGATCAGCAATTTGTGCCAGGCGCTGCAAAGCCATCTGGCCGTCGGCTACAAACAGATCGTGTTGCGGATTGCGCCGAAGTACAGCAAGGATCGCGCGATATTGGTCAGCACGGCCCTGCAACGGGCGACCCATACACTCAAGGGTCAACTGCTGCGTGCGACGCAACTGTACAGCGCGGCACCGGAGCAGGTGTGGTTCGAACTGCATCAGCTGTATCGCATCGCCTGCGAACTGCAGCTGCAACAGCGCCGGGTCCACGACGATCTCGCCAGCCTCACCACCGAACTCACGCTTGAACAGACTTACATCGCCGCCCTGCTCATGGGCAGTGCCCGCTGCAATCAATTGCGGCAGAACCAGATCGCCCGATTGGCTGAAGTACTCGAACCGTGGAGCGCCCTGCTCAAATTACATCCCGGTCGTTCAAGCGAAGGCCTGTTTGCGATCAGCCCGGCGATCGATGCCGGCCCGCGCTACCGCAACATGTTTCGCAGCGAAGAACAGGCCGGATTGCTCGGCTTCGATCCGCAGCCGCTGGTGAACGCCATCGAAGCGCATTTGCAGCATCAGCCCGCATCGACGCCGCTGCCCGTTCCGCCCGGGCTCAGCTTCGACACCCTGCAACACCTCCATGCCACCTGGGGACAAGCCGCCGAGCGCAGCTTTCAGCGCACCGTCGGCCAAGGCCATCTGACCGTGTGCGTGGGCATGAGCGCCCTGCACTTTTATCTGGGTGGCGAGCGCAGTTTCAGCGAGCTGCTCAAACACCCCGGAACGCGCTCGGCGAATTTCAGCAGTGCCGTCGCCAAAGGTGAAAAGGACAGTTGGAGCCAGGCTTTCGACGCCGCACCGCAAAGCAAAACTGATGAGTTTTTGCCTTACGAGGAAATCCAGTACGACCATTTGCGCGAGGATGAAAGCGGCACGGACAGTACGCCCCATTACCCGACCCATGCCCTGCCGGTGATCAATCACAGCCCCGGTGGATATTGCCTGGCGTGGCCAAATGAAGTGCCCGCCGAGCTGCAGGCCGGGGAAATGCTCGGCATTCAGGACAGTGTCAGTCTGGGCTGGAGCATTGCGGTCATTCGCTGGATCCGCCAGGTGCGCGGCGGCGGCACGCAAATGGGCATTGAGCTGGTGGCGCCACATGCCCAGCCTTGCGGCCTGCAACTGGTGCGCTCACGGGACGATCACAGTCAGTATCTGCGCGGACTATTGTTACCGGAGATCAGTGCGATAGATTTGCCGGCAACCTTGCTGGCACCGCGCTTGCCGTTTCAGGAAGGCAGTAAAGTGCTGATCAACACCCAAGGCGAAGAACACCGCGCCGGGCTGGATCGACGGGTGGCGAGTACGCACAGTTTCAATCAGTTCGCCTATCGCTCGCTGGAGGCCGCGCGCAATGGCGGGAGCGAGGAGGATTTTGATTCGTTGTGGAAATCGCTTTAAAGCAAAAGATCGCAGCCTTCGGCAGCTCCTACAGGAAAATGCATATTCCTCTGTAGGAGCTGCCGAAGGCTGCGATCTTTTGATCTTTAATTACAACTGCCCGTCGCGATCACGGAAACCCAGCAGGTACAGCACGCCATCCAGCCCCAACGTCGAAATCGCCTGCTTCGCCGACTGCTTCACCAACGGCTTGGCACGGAACGCTACGCCCAAACCGGCAATCGCCAGCATCGGCAGGTCATTCGCACCGTCGCCGACCGCGATGGTCTGCTCCAGACGCAAACCTTCCTTGTGTGCCAGCTCTTTGAGCAAATCAGCCTTGCGCTGGGCATCGACGATCGGCTCGATCGCCACGCCAGTACACTTGCCATCGACCACTTCCAGTTCGTTGGCAAACACATAGTCGATGCCGAGTTTGGCCTGCAATTGCTTGGCGAAATAAGTGAAGCCACCGGACAGGATCGCGGTCTTGTAGCCCAGTCGCTTGAGTTCAGCGAACAGCGTTTCGGCGCCTTCGGTCAGACGCAGCGAAGCGCCGATCGAGTCCAGCACGCTGACATCCAGACCTTTGAGCAAGGCCAGACGTTCTTTGAAACTGGCGCGGAAATCCAGCTCGCCGGCCATTGCCCGCTCTGTGATTTCGGACACCTGCTCGCCCACGCCGGCAGCCTTGGCCAGCTCGTCAATGACCTCGGCCTCGATCAGCGTCGAGTCCATGTCGAACACCGCCAGACGACGGTTGCGCCGGAACAGCGAATCTTCCTGGAAGGCGATGTCGACGTTCAGCGCTTGGGCAACGCTGAGGAATTCGGCACGCAGCGCCTGTGGATCGGCGGCTTCGCCACGCACGGAGAACTCGATGCAGCCCTTGCCCTTGTCCGCTGGCGTGTCCAGTGGCATGCGACCCGACAGACGGTCGATGTGATCGATATTCAGGCCATATTTGGCGGTGATCGAGCTGACAGCCTGCAATTGGCCAGCGGTTACTTTGCGGGTCAGCAGGGTGACGATGTGGCGCTTCTTGCCCTGATTACCCACCCATTGCTGGTAATCCTCTTCGGACACCGGCGTGAAGCGTACCTGCTGATCGAGCTCGTAGCCCTTGAACAGAATGTCCTTGAGCACGGACTTGCCTTGCTCGGAATCGGGGATTTCAACCAGGATGCCGAACGACAGGGTGTCGTGGATCACCGCCTGACCGATGTCGAGAATGTTCACACCACCTTGTGCCAGAACGCCGGTAATGGCCGCAGTCAGACCCGGACGGTCGACTCCCGTGATGTTAATCAGGACGATTTCGCGCAACGCGCACCCCCGCAACTGGAAAAAAACCGCATTCTACCCACTTTCAGTGACCATCGGGCACCGCGAGCGCTTTGCCGGTCTAGGGCCTGTCGCTATACTGCGCGTCAACTTCACGGACAAAAGAGCCGAGCTCAGTGAACCGGCCCACGCCAGTTAAAACCGATAACTTCTTCCTGCTGATCTTCCGTGCACTGCGTCACCGCCGTGTACCGATTGCATTGCGCATTGCCAGCCATAACGTGATCCTGGTCGCTCTGGCCCTGGTGATCTATGCCGGCGTGATGGGTTTGCAATTCAAGCAGGCCATGCACCAGCAGGCCGATGCGCTGGGCGAAAGCCTGACCACGCAAACCGCGACCTCGGCCACGGAGCTGTTGGTGTCCAACGACATCCTCAGCCTCAACGTGCTGCTCAACAACCTGACCAAGAACAAACTGGTGGCCCACGCGGCGATCTACAGCGTGGATAACCGCATCCTCGCCGAGTCCGGTCAGCGGCCCAAGCACAGCCTGCTGGGCGAAGCCGAGGGCATGTACGAGAGCAAGATCACGTTCCAGGATGTGACTGCCGGGCAACTGCGCATCAGCCTGGACATGGATCAGTTCCAGCAGCCGATGACCATCAGCCTGCAAAGCATGGGCATTCTCAGCGGGATCCTGCTGGCGCTGTCGCTGGCCCTGAGCCTGCGCATGGGCCGCTATCTGTCGACGCCGTTGCTGCAATTGCGTGTCTGGTTGCGACGCATCGACGAACACACGCCGGGCATTGATCGTCAGGATGAAATCGGCGATCTGGCGCGCCAGCTGCACGCCAACTACGCGCCAGAGCCTGCACCGGAACCGGAGCCTGAGTTCGAGGACGAAGAGGACGAGCCGGAATTCGAGGTGCGCAACTTGCGTGATCCGAGTTTCGACGAAACCCGTCCGATGGCCGCGCAGAAGCCTGCACCGCGACATCTGGTCAGCACCGTCGAAGACGATGATGACGATGACGCGTTCGCTGATCTGCGCGATGAATCGCTGGACGTTGCCCCACAACCGGTCGCCCGCAAGGCGACTCCGAGCGTGCCACAACACAGCGCCGTGCTAGCGGTACAACTGGGTTCACAGGAACAACTGCGCCGCTTGCCGCGGGCACGTCTGGAAGAATTGCAGGAGCGTTATCGTGACTGCCTCGATCAGGCTGCTTCGCTGTATCAGGGTGAAATCGAAACCCTGAACGACGGCAGCACGCTGATGCTCTTCCACACCGAAGACAGCGGTGACGATTACCTGACCAACGCAATCTGCTGCGGCGAGTTGCTGCGGGCCTTGGGTCATCAGTTGCAGATTGAAGTCGCGGACAGCGGCATCACCCTGCAACTGCAGCTGGGCCTGACCCTGGGCGATGAGTTGTTCGGCTTGAGTCAGATTGATCTGCTGCTGACCGATTCGGCGCAGGATGCATTGGCTCTGTCCCAACACAGCCGCAATCTGCTGCTGGTTGAACGCAAGATCGGCGACGATGCGCTGATCCGCCAGCGTGCACGGATCCGCCCGATCGCCAGCCCTGAGGGTGCTTGCTGCGTGGAGCGGTTGATGGAGCCTTATCCGTCGATGCTCGAACGGCAACTGGCGCGGATGCATGAGCGCCGGGCTTAAGCCTTAGGCCTGATGTGAAGAAGCCCGCAGACAAGCGATTGTCTGCGGGCTTTTTTGTGGGTGACTGAAGAGCCCCTCACCCTAGCCCTCTCCCCGAGGGAGAGGGGACTGATTGGGGGATATTGGAGAGCTACACCGACTTGAACGCCCTGCTGTGAATCCAAAATCGCCAAGCTCTTTCAGGTCGACGCATGACGCAGACACCTCGGTCGCCCCTGCTCTACCGAATCCATAATCGTCAGGATCTTTCAGGTCGATGTATAGCGCCAGACCCCTCGGTCGGCCCCTGCCCTACCGATCCAGAATCGCCAAGCTCTTTCAGGTCGACGCATGACGCAGACACCTCGGTCGCTCCTGCTCTACCGAATCCATAATCGCCAGGATCTTTCAGGTCGATGTATAGCGCCAGACCCCTCGGTTAGTCCCCTCTCCCTCCGGGAGAGGGTTAGGGTGAGGGGCTTTTGATCTTCTATCCCCAGACACAACAAAGCCCGCACAAGGCGGGCTCTGTTCTGACTCGATCCAGCTTAGAAGCGGAACACTTCCATATCTGTCCGAATCGGCGATGCCATCGGAATCTTCGGTTGTTTCTCTGATTCCGCCGCCGGCGCTGCCGGTTTTGGTGCCGCTTTACGCGGTGCCTCGGCGACCGGTGGCTGATTGGCCAACGGCTTGAGCGCTACCGACAATTGCTCGGCCAGACGCTGCAGCAAAATGCCCTGGGCCTGAACCTGCGAAGCGGTACTGCCGGCATGCAGCTCTTGCAGATGAACGATGCGGTTATCGCGCACCTGACCACGACGGTCGATCAGACGCCATTGAGCATCGAGAATCGCCGGTTGTTTCTGGCCAGAGTCCAGACGCGTGATGGTCAGCAACACCTGCACATCCGGAGTGAACCCCGTAGTGGCCGGTGCCAGCACTACACGCTGGCTGTCCAGATGGCCAGCAACCTGACGCATCAGCAACTGATCGATATCCGACGAAAGGCTGCCAGCCCAACGACCGTCTGTCGCTGCCTGCAGGCTGCCATCGGGTTGACGTTGCAGCAATGTCTCACGTTGCAGGTAATCGGCTACGACTACCGGACCCAACAAAACCGCCATGCCCGCGCTTTGCGCAGGCTGAACCGGACTTCCGCTGTCCAGTTGATACAGCGACACCGGCTGGTGAACGCTGCAACCCGCCAGGCCCAAAACGCCGGCGAGCAGGAAAATAAGGGGGCGCAGAGCAGTCATCATCCCGTCCAGGTGGCCGCCACAAGGCTGACCACAGTGAAAATACTCAATAAATATGAAGAACGCTCAGCCACGCCGGCGCTTGGAAAGGCCATATCATCCGTGAATATGCGTTCCGACTCCAGCGCCAAAGCGTCGATCTACGCGTTAAATCGTGGATCGAGCTCTCTAGGACGCCTAATTGAGGTTTTCGACGAGCAGCGCATCGACCCGCTGGAAGCCCCTTGGAAGCTTGTTGCCACGACGTCCACGCTCACCTTTGTAGTGTTCGAGGTCATCGGCCTTCAGCGACAGGGTCCGTTTTCCGGCCTGCAGCACCAAGGTGGCGCCTTCCGGAAGTACGGCGATGTCCGTGACATATTCTTCGCGACTGGCCACACGCTCACCGGAAATACCGATGATCTTGTTACCTTTGCCCTTACCTAATTGTGGCAGATCGCTGATTTTGAAGATCAGCAGGCGACCTTCGGTCGTGACCGACGCCAGCCAGTTCTGCTCACGATCGGCCACCGGACGCGGCGCGATGACTTTGGCGTTGTTCGGCAGGCTCAACAGGGCTTTACCGGCCTTGTTCTTGGCTTGCAGGTCTTCGCCCTTGACCACGAAACCGTAACCAGCGTCGGAAGCGATGACGTACAACGCGTCGTCTTCCGGCATCAGCACGCATTCGAAGCTCGCACCGGGCGGTGGTGTCAGACGACCGGTCAACGGCTCGCCCTGGCCCCGAGCCGATGGCAGGGTGTGCGCGGCCACCGAGTAGCTGCGGCCGGTCGAGTCGATAAACACCGCAAACTGGTTGGAGCGCCCCGCTGCCGAGGTCTTGAAGCCGTCGCCAGCCTTGTACGACAGGCCGGTGGCGTCGATGTCATGACCTTTGGCCGAACGGATCCAGCCTTTTTCCGACAGCACCACGGTGACTTTTTCGTTCGGCAGCAGATCGTGTTCGGTCAGCGCCTTGGCTTCAGCGCGCTCGACGATTGGCGACCGACGGTCATCGCCGTAGGTTTCGGCGTCTTTCAACAGCTCGGTGCGCACCAGCTTCTTCAGCTTGGCTTCACTGCCCAGCAGGGCTTGCAGCTTGGCTTGCTCCTTGAGCAGTTCGTCCTGCTCGTCGCGCAGCTTCATCTCTTCCAGTCGCGCCAACTGACGCAGACGGGTGTCGAGGATGTAGTCGGCCTGAATCTCACTGAGGGCGAAACGTTCGATCAGCTTGGCCTTCGGATGCTCCTCGGTACGGATAATGTGGATCACTTCATCCAGGTTGAGGTAGGCGATCAGCAAACCGTCCAACAGGTGCAGACGACGCTCGACCTTGTCGAGACGAAATTGCAGGCGGCGACGTACGGTCAGCACGCGGAATTCCAGCCACTCGACCAGCAGCGCTCGCAGGTTTTTCAGCTGCGGCTTGCCGTCCAGACCGATGATGTTGACGTTGACCCGGTAGGTCGACTCCAGCTCGGTGCTGGCGAACAAGTGCTGCATCAGCGCTTCATGATCGACGCGGCTGTTGACCGGAATGATCACGATGCGGCACGGGTTTTCGTGGTCAGATTCGTCGCGCAGGTCAGCGATCTGCGGGGCTTTCGACGGCTTGGCCTGCATCAGCGCGGCGATCTGCTCCAGCACCTTGGCGCCGGACACCTGGTGCGGCAGCGCGGTGACGATGATGTCGCCGTCCTCGACGTGGTACACGGCGCGCATGCGCACCGAGCCCTTGCCGGTTTCGTACATCTTCAGCAGGTCGGCGCGCGGCGTGATGATTTCCGCTTCGGTCGGATAGTCCGGGCCCTGAATGTGTTCGCAGAGCTGTTCGATCGTGGCTTTCGGCTCATCGAGCAAGCGCACGCAAGCGGTGGCGACTTCACGCAGGTTATGCGGCGGCACGTCGGTGGCCATGCCCACGGCGATGCCGGTGGTGCCGTTGAGCAGGATGTTCGGCAGGCGTGCCGGCAGCACCAGCGGCTCTTGTAAGGTGCCGTCGAAGTTCGGGCCCCAGTCGGCAGTGCCCTGGCCCAGTTCGCTGAGCAGCACTTCGGAATAACGCGACAGGCGTGCTTCGGTGTAACGCATGGCGGCGAAGGATTTCGGATCGTCCGGCGCACCCCAGTTACCCTGACCGTCGACCAGCGTGTAGCGATAGCTGAACGGCTGGGCCATCAGCACCATCGCTTCGTAGCACGCCGAGTCACCGTGCGGGTGGAATTTACCGAGCACGTCACCGACGGTACGCGCCGATTTCTTGTGCTTGGAGTCGGCGTCCAGCCCCAGCTCGCTCATGGCGTAGACGATACGCCGCTGTACCGGTTTCAGGCCGTCGCCGATATGCGGCAGAGCACGGTCCATGATCACGTACATGGAGTAGTTGAGGTAGGCACTTTCGGTGAAGTCGGCCAGCGAGCGGCGTTCTACACCGTCCAGGCTGAGATCAAGGGGGTTGCTCATGCAGGCCTCATCGGTTCGTTGTCTGGCGCAGCAGCATGGTGCCACCGCGCTGAGTAAATTCAAGTTTGTTCAGGGCGCTCATTCCAAGCAGCACCTGATCGCCATGCAGCCCCGGCGCCACCAGTGCGCGGACGTCGCGCAGCACGATGTCACCCAGTTGCAGGCGGTCGATTTTGGTTCGATAGCCCTGGCTCAGGCCATTGGCCGTGCTCAGGGTCACACCGAAACCTTCTTCCAGCTTCAAACGCTTGGCCAGATCCGCCGGGATCGCCACATCGGTTGCGCCGGTGTCGAGCATGAACTCGACCGGTTCGCCGTTGATCTGACCGCTGGCGACAAAATGCCCTTGGGCATTGCCGGCCAGCTTCACCTCGATAAACCCTTCGCCCTGCTCCGAACTGACCACGACATTCGGATTCTGCTGGCGTTGCTCCCACTGGCCAAAAAACCGCGTCGCCAGAAACAGCGCCGCGCACCATGCCAGAATCATCAGCACCCGACCGGCACGTTTGCCCGGAGGTTGCTGGCTCAAGGCTTGGCGCTCCAGCCACCGTCAGGCGCGGCGAAGCGCCAGACGATCGGCCGAACCTCACCGTCGGCCCGCGGGCCGAAATTATTGTCGACGCCGACCCACGCACCATCAGCGTCAACGATCAGCGCCTCTTCCAGACCGAAGTTCTGCGAATAACGGCGGTTGGCCTGCAACAATTCAGCGGCGTACGACCAGCACCGCTCGACCTTGGCGGTCTGCGCATCGCGCCGACAAATCTGAAAGGCGTTGCGGTCAAGGGTAAACAATTTGCCGTTAAACAATGAAAGGTCGGAAAAGTCCCGGTCGACCGCTCTGGCCTTCGGGAACTGCGGCGGTTGCATTTCCTTGCCGCCCTCGCTGAGCAGCACGCAACGACCGTCGCAATCCCACACCGTTTGCTGGCGCTTGATCAGCAGCAAGCCACGGCTTTGCCGTTCGGCAGCCAGCCACATCTGATCACCCGCCGGATTGATCGCCAAGCCCTCGAAGATCGCATTGAAATGCAGGAGCATGCCGCTGGCCCGCGCTTCGCGAACCATCATCGGCGAGATCTTCAGCCAACTGACCGGGCCGCTGACGGGCACCTGCAAGACTGCCGCATGCCCCTCGCTGACAATGTAGCGATTGCCGGCACTGTCGCAGCTGATGCCTTCGAAATCCAGGTCGCCCCCGCGCACGAACGATGCGGCCCAATTGCGCGAGCGCAGCCCCCAAGGCAGGCCGGTCTCCGGCACCAGGGGCACTTCGATGTGCAAGGCTTCGGCCTGCCAGACCTGATCGGCGGTATTGAGCCGGTAAATCTGATCGTCATCGCGGTCCGACACCGTCCACAACTCGCTGCCACACATGGCCAGCCCCGACAGGTTACCGCCGCGCATGCCGTCGACCGGGTGTTCGGAGAGCACGCGCAACTCCTGCACCGGCTCGGCCGACACGCCCATCGCACTCAGCAGCAACGCACCCGCCAAGGCCCAGCCAAACCGCATCAGGCCAGCACCTCGGCGAGGTTGCCTTTGGATTCGAGCCAGGTCTTGCGGTCACCGGCGCGTTTCTTCGCCAGCAGCATGTCCATCATTTCCGAGGTTTCAGCGAAGTCTTCACCCAGTGTCAGTTGCACCAGGCGCCGAGTGTTCGGGTCCATGGTGGTCTCACGCAACTGCGGCGGGTTCATTTCACCCAGACCTTTGAATCGGGTGACCTGGGGTTTGCCGCGTTTCTTCTCGGCGACCAGACGGTCGAGAATGCCGTCGCGCTCAGCTTCGTCGAGGGCGTAGTAGATTTCTTTGCCCAGGTCGATGCGGTACAGCGGCGGCATCGCCACGTAGACGTGACCGGCATCCACCAGCGGGCGGAAATGCTGGACGAACAAGGCGCAGAGCAGCGTGGCAATGTGCAGACCGTCGGAGTCGGCGTCGGCGAGGATGCAGATCTTGCCGTAACGCAGCTGGCTCATGTCCGCCGCGCCCGGATCGACACCGATGGCCACGGCGATGTTGTGCACTTCCTGGCTGGCCAGCACTTCGCTGCCGTCGACTTCCCAGGTGTTGAGGATCTTGCCGCGCAACGGCAGGATCGCCTGGAATTCCTTGTCCCGCGCTTGCTTGGCGGAACCACCAGCGGAATCACCTTCGACCAGGAACAGCTCGGAACGCATCGGGTCCTGCCCGGCGCAGTCAGCCAGTTTGCCCGGCAACGCTGGCCCCTGAGTGACGCGTTTACGCTCGACTTTCTTGCTTGCCTTAAGACGACGACCGGCGTTGTTGATCGCCAGTTCCGCCAGGGCCAGACCGGTTTCCGGGTTGGCGTTGAGCCACAGGCTGAACGCATCCTTGACCACACCAGAGACAAACGCCGCCGCTTCACGCGATGACAGACGCTCTTTGGTCTGGCCGGAGAATTGCGGTTCCTGCATTTTCATCGACAGGACGAACGCGATGCGCTCCCAGACGTCTTCCGGCGCCAGCTTCACGCCGCGCGGCAGCAGGCTGCGGAATTCGCAGAACTCGCGCATCGCATCGAGCAGGCCCTGACGCAGACCGTTGACGTGAGTACCGCCCTGCGCCGTCGGGATCAGGTTGACGTAGCTTTCCTGCACCGCGTCGCCACCTTCCGGCAGCCACAGCAGGGCCCAGTCGACGGCTTCTTTATTACCGGCGAAAGCGCCGCAGAACGGCTCGTCCGGCAGGCGTTCGAATTCGCTGACCGCGTCGACCAGATAGGAACGCAGACCGTCTTCGTAATGCCACTCGACTTTCTCGCCAGTGCCTTTGTCTTCAAAGCTGACCAGCAGCCCCGGGCACAGCACAGCCTTGGCCTTGAGCACGTGCTTGAGGCGGCTGATGGAGAATTTCGGTGAATCGAAATACTTCGGATCCGGCGCGAAGTACACGCTGGTGCCGGTGTTGCGCTTGCCGACGGTGCCGACGATTTCCAGTTCCGAGGCTTTGAAGCCGTCGTTGAAGGTCATCTGGTATTCGTTGCCGTCACGTTTTACGCGCACACGGACTTCGGTCGACAAGGCGTTGACCACGGAAATACCCACGCCGTGCAGACCGCCGGAGAACTGGTAGTTCTTGTTGGAAAACTTGCCGCCCGCGTGGAGTTTGGTGAGGATCAACTCGACACCCGACACGCCCTCTTCCGGGTGAATGTCGACCGGCATGCCACGGCCGTCGTCACTGACTTCCAGCGAATGGTCGGCGTGCAGGATGACCTGCACCGATTTGGCATGACCCGCCAGAGCTTCGTCGACACTGTTGTCGATCACTTCCTGGGCAAGGTGGTTCGGCCGACTGGTGTCGGTGTACATGCCGGGGCGTTTGCGCACCGGGTCGAGGCCCGAGAGGACTTCGATGGCGTCGGCGTTATAAGAGCTAGCGCTGGGAGTGGCCATAGGGTCTCGTCGTCAATGTTCGGTGAAAAAAGAATTCATGGGGCCACAGCTCACAATGCGGAGAAATCGATGGCCTGATACAAATCGGCGCCAATGCCGGCAAAACTCAGCAACGCCGGTAATTGCCCGGCGAAACCCTGAAAACTGTGGTCGCCGCCGGCCTGAATACGCAAGGCGCAGGCGCGGTAATACTGCTGGGCGAGGCGATAATCCAGTGTTTCATCGCCGGTCTGCAACCACACCTGATAACGCTGCGCATCCTGCGGCGCCGGCACTTCCAGTTCGGCCAGGGCTGTGACGTGGTCGTGGGTCAATTCCCAGGTTTCATCGGTATACAGGTTTTTCTGCGGGCCCAGATAGCCGTCGAACATCCGGTGCGGGCTGACCGCAGGGTTGACCAGCAGGGCTTTCAGGCCATGGCGCTCGGCCAAGTGAGTCGCATAGTAGCCGCCGAGTGAGCTTCCCACCAGCAGCGGGCTGCCCAGTTCGGCAATCGCTTGTTCCAACTGACCGATGGCTTCACGCGGGTGGTGATGCAGGGCCGGGACACGCAGTTTGTCGCTCAAACCCAGTTGCTCCATCACCGTTACCAGCTGACAGGCCTTTTTCGAGGCTGGGGCGCTGTTGAAACCGTGGATATAGAGGATCGAACCGGACATATGAGCTCCCTGGGTGTCGGTTTGGGTTTGCGAAGTTTACAGGGAGAGAAGAGCGGATTGGGGGTGGTTTCGAGAAATTGGTCATTCAGCAGGAGCTGCCCTCACCCTAGCCCTCTCCCAAAGGGAGAGGGGACTGATTGGGGGATATTCAAGTGCTACACCGACTTGAGCGAGCTCCAGCGAATCCATAATCGACACATTCTTTCAGGTCGATGGATGACGCCAGACACCTCGGTCGGCTCCCTCTCCCTCCGGGAGAGGGCTGGGGTGAGGGTTTTGATTTGTCGCTCAATAGCCGTTGGAGCCGTAATCGACAGTGAAGGCGAAACCGGTGACACGTTCAACCCCGGTTTCCAACCGCCCATCCGGCAACAACCGCAACCAGCGATACCCCGGCGCCTGCTCACCCACCTTAAAGTCCACACTCCCCGGCTCAAACTGAATGCACGTCGAAGGCGAAGCCATCAACCGCACGCCATTGCGCTCACGGTCAATCTCCTGATGCACATGCCCCCACAGCACCGCACGAACCTGCGGAAAACGATCCAGCACTTCGAAAAATGTCTCGGGATTGCGCAAACCGATCGGCTCCATCCACGCACAACCAATCGACACCGGATGATGGTGGAAGCACACCAGATGATGGCGCTCCGGCGCTTCGCTCAGCGAGCGGACCAGCAGTTGCAATTGATCGTCCTGCAGAAACCCCGGCACCGAACCCGGCACCGCCGAATCCAGCAAAGTCACCCGCCAGTTACCGATATCGACCACCGATTCCAGCAAGGCACTCTGCACTGCGGCCTGGGCCATGATCATCGGTTCGTCGTGGTTGCCGGGAATCCAGCGCGCCGGGGCAGCGATCTGCGCGCTCATCTGGCGAAACTGCTGATACGACTCCAGCGTGCCGTCCTGCGAAATATCGCCAGTGGCCAGAATCAGATCGATCTGCGGCTGCTGCCCCAGCACCAATTCAATGACCTTTTGCAGGCTCTCGCGAGTGTTCATGCCCAGCAGCTTGCCGTCCGCTTCAGCGAACAAGTGGCTGTCGGACAACTGCACCAGCAGCGCCGTATCGGCGGAGGTCAACGTGGATACGCTCGGCAAGGCGCTCTCCCAAGGCAAAAGCACGGAATCGATCAAGTGCCGCAATTATGCTGGGGGATCAGTGAAAGAGGAAACCGCCGAACCGGACGCAGTTCACAACTAGCGTACGACTTCGTACTCATGCCCCAACGCCAGACAGTGACTCAGCCATTCCCCCAGGAACAGATTGAGCTGAGCCTTTTCATCCGGCTGATGCATCGCCGCGTTCGGGTAAGGATAGATGCCGCGAAAGCGTCGTGCATGTTCGGCGCTGACCACTTCGGCCATGCGTGCGTCGTGATAGACCTGCACTTCGAGCTGCGGCACCGGCAGCCATGGCAGGCTGTGTTCCTGACGCACCTGCAAAGTGGTGGTGTACGGGCAGGTTTGTAGCACTTCGAGGGCCAATACGCCGAGCATCTGCTCGCCCTGAGTGACGGCGATGCGCCGCGCCTCGGGTTCGTTGCGCATGTCCGGGACCAGTCGCATCAGGCGCGCGTAGTTGGCCTCGCAGGCGGCTTGCAGCCCCACGAGGTCGACTCGATAACGATCGCGCAGCTTGTTTACGACCATAACCCCCTCACTTCGGCGCGGTTCAGCGCCAGCCATTGCAAGGCGATGATGCTCGCCGCGTTGGCAATGCGACCGTCACGGACAGCCTGCAAGGCATCTTCGAAAGCCCAGACCGTGACGCGGATATCTTCTGCCTCTTCTTCCAGGCCATGCAGGCCGCCAACGCCTTCGGTGCTGCAACGCCCCAGATACAAATGCACAAACTCGTTACTGCCGCCCGGCGACGGGAAATACTTGGTCATCGGCCACAGGGCCTTGATGTCCAGCCCAGCTTCCTCCTGCGCCTCGCGGTGAGCAACTTCTTCCGGTTGTTCATCCTTGTCGATCAGACCAGCGACCAGTTCGACCAGCCACGGATTGTCGGTCTTGCCCATGGCGCCGACGCGGAACTGCTCGATCAACACTACTTCGTCGCGCTGTGGATCGTAGGGCAACATGCACACCGCATCGTGACGCACAAACACTTCACGGTTGATCTCGCGGCTCATGCCACCGGCGAACAATTCATGGCGCAGGTGCAAACGATCGAGTTTGTAAAAACCCTCGTAGCAGCGCTCGCGTCGCACGACGTCGACGGTGGTCGGAATGGCGTTGGCAAAATCAGTCATGAGCATCCTCTTTACTGCAGATCCATTACGAGGTTGCAGTTGGTGACTGGCAACCTCGACTTCGCGCCATCCTAACGCGCCCGAACGGTTTGATGCAGCCCCTTTACCGTCAGCGGGATGGACGGTGGAGGCGAAACCCACTCTAATTAGCTTAGTGGCGAACTGACTGCTTCTGCGAGAGTCGAAGCGGATATCTTTTTGCCTTCCCCTGCTTTCGAAAGGACGCCCATGTCGCTTTTCAAAATTGCCTCCGTGGCCGCCATCGCCCTGACTCTGGGCGCGTGCGCCAGCCTGTTCCAGCCCAATTACCGTACGCCGCTGGAAACCACCCGCGATGCTTCGGAACAACTGAAACCGGGCTGTTCCAACCCGGATTGCCCGCTGGTGAACATCGACACCCTGCGCTTCCCGGCCGAACCTGCGCTGGACGGCATTATCGAAAAACGCCTGCTGCAAATGACCCGCACCGAGAAAAACGCCCCGGTGGCGCCAACCCTGGCGGTCTACCGCGATCAGTTTCTGGCCAATGCCGGGCCGCGCAACAGCAGCTACCTGCAAGCGAAAGTACGCGAGCAGCATGACGGCTTGGTGATCATCGAGGTGTCGAGCTACCTCGACACTGGCGGTGCGCATGGCACACCGGGTCGGGGTTTCATCAACTATTCGCGTCAGCAGCACAAGGTGCTGAACCTGTCCGACATGTTGATGCCGGGTCAGGAAGAGGCATTCTGGAAAGCGGCGCAAGTCGCGCACAACAGCTGGTTGATCAGCACCAAGCTCGATCAGGAGCCGGAGTTCGTGGCGAACTGGCCGTTCGTGAAAACCCCGAACGTGGCGCTGACCTATGGTGGCGTGATCCTCAAGTACGACGTGACCACCATCGCGCCTTACGCACTGGGCCACGTCGAACTGAAGATTCCTTACCCGCGTCTGAACGGCATTCTCAAGCCCGAGCTGTTTCCCGGCCGTAACTGAAGGCCCGGCCCAGCACGAGTTGCAACAGCCCTGCCAGCACCAGCGCCGGCAGGGTTGCGCCGACATCCGGATACAGATTCGCCAGCAAGTGGTAGGTGCTCACGCCACCCAGCCACGCCAACAACGCCGGCCAGCGCAACGCGGCTGACGCGACCTGAGCACTGCGCTTGCGCAGGATGAAGTGATCCACCAGCACCACGCCGAACAGCGGCGCAAACACCGAACCGATCAGTAGCAGGAAGTTCTGGTATTGCGCCAACGGCGCCAGCAATGCGATCAGCGTGCAGATCACGCCGATGGCCAAGGCCAGATGTTCGACTTTCAGGCGCAACAGAATCCCGCTCGATACCGCAGCAGAGTGAATGTCGGCAAAGGCGTTTTCCGACTCATCGAGCAGAATCAGCAGCAGCGGAATGCCCAGACCGGCGCCAGCAAGAGCCAGCAACAGCGCGTTGACTTCACCGCTTGGCGCAAAGGCCAGGGTGTAGGCGACGCCAAGGCTCATCAGCCAGAAGTTACCGATGAAGAAACCGACCGCAGTGCCACCGAACACATTCTTCGCGCGCTTGCCGAAACGCGAGTAATCGGCGATCAGCGGCAGCCACGACAGCGGCATCGCGATAGCAATGTCGAAGCCCACGGCGAAGGGCATCGAACCGTCACCGGCACGCGACCAGAGATCGGCCAGATCGGCTTTGGCGAACAGGTTCCAGGTCAGCCAGAGGCACGCGGCGAGCAGCAGCCAGATGCCCCACTTACGCAGAATCTGCCGTACGAAAGTCAGCGGGCCGCTGACCGCGAGCAACGTCGCCAACGCACCGAAAAACAGTGTCCACAACAGCGGGTTCGACCACAACGAACCTTCGCTGAACGCCCGGGTGCCGAGCAGACTGGCGGCGTCGCGCATGACGATGATTTCGAACGAGCCCCAACCGATCAGTTGCAGCAAATTCAGCAGCGCCGGCAGGCTCGCACCCTTGCTGCCGAGGCTGAGTTTCAGCGCGGCCATCGACGACAGGCCGGTGTCGCTGCCGATCACGCCGACGGCGGCCAGCAACAGTACGCCGACCAACGTGCCGAGGAAAATCGCCAGCAACGAACCGGACAGACCCAGACCTGGCGCGAGCAATGCGCCGGTCTGCAAAACCATCAGGCCGATGCCGAGGGAGAACCACAGGGAAAACAGATCGCGACCGCCGAATACACGCTTGTCGGCGGGTACGGCGAGGTCGGGAGAATAGGTGCTGGGTTGAATGCTCAAGGGTGTTATCTCAGAGGGACATTTTTGTTGTGTTGTGATCGTTCCCACGCTCTGCGTGGGAACGATCAGTACGGGGTCAAACCTTTTTGTACAGCTGACTGCCTTCCTTCTTGAACCGCTCGGCCTGTTCCGCCAAGCCTTGGGCGATGTCCACGTCGACCGCGTCGATCCGCTGGTTGGCCGCGTATTCGCGGACTTCCTGAGTGATCTTCATTGAGCAGAATTTCGGCCCGCACATCGAACAGAAATGCGCGACCTTGGCCGAATCCTTCGGCAGGGTTTCATCGTGATACGAACGCGCGGTGTCCGGATCCAGACCGAGGTTGAACTGGTCTTCCCAACGGAATTCGAAACGCGCCTTGCTCAAGGCGTTGTCGCGAATCTGTGCACCCGGGTGTCCTTTGGCCAAGTCCGCTGCGTGGGCGGCGATCTTGTAGGTGATGATCCCGGTCTTCACGTCATCCTTGTTCGGCAAGCCCAAGTGTTCCTTAGGCGTCACGTAGCAGAGCATGGCGCAACCGAACCAGCCGATCATTGCCGCACCGATACCCGAGGTGATGTGGTCGTAGCCCGGCGCAATATCGGTGGTCAGTGGGCCGAGGGTGTAGAACGGCGCCTCGTCGCAGCACTCCAACTGCTTGTCCATGTTCTCTTTGATCAACTGCATCGGCACGTGGCCTGGGCCTTCGATCATGGTTTGCACGTCGTGCTTCCAGGCGATCTTGGTCAGTTCGCCAAGGGTTTCCAGTTCGCCGAATTGCGCGGCATCGTTGGCGTCGGCAATCGAACCCGGACGCAAGCCATCGCCCAGCGAGAAGCTGACGTCATAGGCTTTCATGATTTCGCAGATTTCTTCGAAATGCGTGTAGGCGAAGTTTTCCTTGTGATGCGCCAGGCACCACTTGGCCATGATCGAACCACCACGGGAAACGATACCGGTCACGCGTTTGGCGGTCAGCGGCACGTAGCGCAGCAACACACCGGCGTGAATGGTGAAGTAGTCGACGCCCTGCTCGGCCTGCTCGATCAGCGTGTCGCGGAACAGCTCCCAGGTCAGGTCTTCGGCCGCGCCACCGACTTTTTCCAGCGCCTGATAGATCGGCACCGTGCCGATCGGCACCGGCGAATTGCGGATGATCCACTCGCGGGTTTCGTGAATGTGTTTGCCGGTGGACAAGTCCATGATGTTGTCCGCGCCCCAGCGAATACCCCAGGTCAGTTTCGCCACTTCTTCTTCGATGGACGAACCCAAGGCACTGTTGCCGATGTTGCCGTTGATCTTCACCAGGAAGTTACGGCCGATGATCATCGGTTCCAGTTCGGTGTGGTTGATGTTGGCCGGAATGATTGCGCGGCCACGGGCGATCTCTTCACGGACAAATTCCGGGGTGATGATTTTCGGCACGCTGGCGCCGAAGCTGTGACCCGGGTGTTGCTGATCCAGCAGGCCGGCGGCGCGGGCCACTTCAAGTTTCATGTTTTCGCGGATGGCGACGAATTCCATCTCGGGCGTGATGATGCCCTGACGCGCGTAGTGCATTTGCGTGACGTTGGCCCCGGCCTTGGCGCGGCGCGGGTTGTTGACGTGGGCAAAGCGCAGCTTGGTCAATTCAGGATCGGCGAGGCGCTCGCGACCGAAGTTGGAACTCAGGCCGGCCAGACGCTCAGTGTCGCCACGGTCGTCGATCCACGCCGAACGCACATCGGCCAGGCCTTTGCGGACGTCGATCACCACGTTCGGATCGGTGTAGGGCCCCGAGGTATCGTAAACGGTAACCGGCGCGTTGATTTCGCCGCCGAAGTCGGTCGGGGTCACATCGAGGGTGATTTCGCGCATCGGCACGAGGATGTCCGGGCGCGAGCCCTGAACGTAGACTTTTTGCGAACGGGTGAACGGCTTGACCGATTGCTCGTCGACCTTGGCCGAGTCACTCAGGTTGATCGCGTTTTTTGATTTTGTAGTCGTCATCACGGGCTCTCCAGACAGCATCCAGGCAGTGGATTGTCGGAGCAGAACCTGAAAGGCACGGACGCACCAGGACCGGTGCTGTGCATCGTCGTCGAGCGTTCGATTGTCGAACAATTTCCCGGACGAAGCACAAGAGGACTCGCCGGGTGACGAGAAATCTTGTTCCCTACGCAGGCGCTAACCTGATCAGGTTCAACGGGATCCGAAATTATTCGATCTCAGCCTCATAGCAAGGCACCCCGACAAGAACCCGGCCAGTCTAGACACAACCGGCAAAGAACGCCAACACCGCAGCAAACACCATGATGAATGGCATAAATACAGGGGCTTGGCCGATTGTTGTGAGGCAAATGCGCAACTACACTCGCTTTGCCCCGCCACGCCTTGACGCTGTGGGGCCTGCGCCTTACCTTTGGCGCCCGGATTACTTCCATAATATTAATGCTAGGGATCGCCTCATGCTGCGCAAACTCTCACTGGCTCTTGCCGTGTCTTGTGCGTCCAACGCAATGGCCTGGGCAGCAGAAGCGCCCTTGTCGACCAAAACCGATCTGGTCAGCGTCTATCAGGAGGCGGTCGACAACAACGCCGATCTGGCCGCCGCCCGCGCGCAGTACGGCGCACAGAAAGAAGTGGTGCCACAGGCCCGCGCCGGTCTGCTGCCAAACCTGTCGGGCGGTGCCGAAGTGGCCAATGTGCGGACCTCAATCGATCAGCCCTCGGCCACTGCCAACCGCAGCGCTCACTCCTACCAAGCGACTCTGGCCCAGCCGTTGTTCCGCGCTGATCGCTGGTTCCAGTACCAAGCGGCCAAGGACGTCAACGAACAAGCCGCACTGCAACTCTCGGCGACCGAACAGAACCTGATCCTGCAATCGGCCGAAAGCTATTTCAACGTGCTGCGCAGCCAGGACAACCTCGCCTCGACCAAGGCTGAAGAAGCCGCGTTCAAGCGCCAGCTCGACCAGTCCAACGAACGCTTCGATGTCGGCCTGTCGGATAAGACCGACGTGCTGCAATCGCAAGCCAGCTACGACACCGCACGGGCCAACCGCATCGTTGCCCAGCGTCAGGTCGATGATGCCTTCGAAGCGCTGATCACCCTGACCAACCGCCAGTACAACTCGATTCAGGGCATCGTCCACACGTTGCCGATCCTGCCGCCGGCGCCGAACGACGCCAAGGCGTGGGTCGATACTGCGGCGAAACAGAACCTCAATCTGCTGGCGAGCAACTTCGCCGTCAGCTCCGCCGAGCAGACCCTCAAGCAGCGCAAGGCCGGCCACTTGCCGACCCTCGATGCCGTGGCCAAATACGAAAAGGGTGACAACGACGCCCTCGGCTTTTCCAACCCGAACGCTTTCGGTGTGCCGTATCGCGACAACGTCGAACAGAGCACGGTCGGCCTGCAATTGAACATCCCGATCTACAGCGGCGGACTGACCAGCTCGCAAGTGCGCCAGTCGTATGAGCAACTGAATCAGAGCGAACAACAGCGCGAATCCCTGCGCCGGCAAATCGTCGAGAACACCCGCAACCTGCATCGCGCGGTGAACACCGACGTCGAGCAAGTGCAGGCGCGTCGCCAGTCGATCATCTCCAACCAGAGCGCAGTGGAAGCCACGGAAATCGGTTATCAGGTCGGTACGCGCAACATCGTCGACGTGCTCGATGCGCAGCGCCAGCTGTACACCTCGGTGCGCAACTACAACAACACGCGTTATGACTACATCCTCGACAACCTGCGCTTGAAGCAGGCGGCGGGAACGTTGAACCCGGGGGATCTGGAAGATCTGCGGCGGTATCTGAAGGCTGACTACAACCCGGACAAGGACTTCCTCCCACCGGATCTGGCCAAGGCGGCCGAAGCACAGCTGAAGGCCCGGCCTTAAGCCTTAAAAACAAAAGATCGCAGCCTTCGGCAGCTCCTACAGGAAACGTATTCCAATTTAGGAGCAGCCGAAGGCTGCGATCTTTTTTGCTTTACTTGATCAGTCGGCCCAAACCATCCAGCAAACGCTGCAACGCGCCCTGATTGCGGCGCATCACCGCCAGCCCGGCGTCGGCCATACGCTGCGCATCACGCGGCAGCTCAAACAGGCGCTGCACTTCCACCGCCAGCCCTTCGGCATCATCGACCTCGGCCAACGCTCCGGCTTCGCGCAATTGCGCGGCGATGTCGAGGAAGTTGAACAGGTGCGGGCCGCTGATCACCGGTTTGGCCAAGGCTGCCGGCTCCAGCAGATTGTGCCCACCATTGGCCACCAGGCTGCCACCGACAAACGCGCTGTCCGCCAAGGCATAGAGAAACAGCAACTCGCCCATGGTGTCGCCGAGCAGCACGCTCGTCTGCGCATCGACATTTGAGCCGGTCGAACGCCGCACCGTGGTAAAGCCTTCGCGCTGGCACAGTTCGAACACCGAGTTGAAACGTTCCGGGTGACGCGGCACCAGAATCAGCAACGCATCCGGGTGATTGGTCAGCAAGCGGCGATGGGCGTCGAGGATCACTTCGTCCTCGCCTTCATGGGTGCTGGCGGCAATCCACACCGGACGCTCCAGCGCCTGCCACTGGCCACGCAAGTCAGCTGCACGTTGCAGCAGTTGCGGATCGATGGTCAGGTCGAACTTGATCGAGCCGGTGACCTCAACGGTTTCCGGGCGCGCACCGAGATCGCGGAAGCGCTGGGCTTCGGCTTCGGTCTGCACGGCGAACAAACTCATTTCGGCGAGCATCGGCGCGGTCAGTTTGCCGAAGCGGCCATACCCTTTGGCGGAACGCTCGGACAAGCGTCCATTGGCCAATGCCACCGCAATTCCGCGCTTGGCGCACTGATGAATGTGATTGGGCCACAGCTCGGTTTCCATGATCACCGCGAGCTTGGGCTGAACGCGATCAAGAAAGCGCGCCGCCGCACACGGCAAGTCGTACGGCAGATAACAATGCTGGATGCGCGGCTCATTGGCGAACAGCGCCTGAATCCGCTCCGAACCGGTCGGGGTCATGCAGGTCACGGTGATCGGCAGTTGTGGATAACGTTGTAGCAAGGCGCGGATCATCGGCGCCGCAGCAATGCTTTCGCCCACCGACACCGCGTGCACCCAGATGCCGCCGGGTTGCAGCGTCGGCATGTCGTAGGAGAAACGTTCGCCAATCCGCCTGGCATACGCCGGCGCCTTGCGCGCACGCAGCCATAGCCGAATCGCCACCAATGGCAGCCCCAGGTAAAACAGCGCGGTGTAGAGAGTTCTATTCATGGCGGCGGAGTTTATCGACTTTTGTCGCCGATCGCCCGCAAGTGCACGGCAAAACGTTCGGCCAGCCAGCGCGCGGCCGGGCCGAGCGGTTCGTCGCGGCGCCAGACCAGTTCCACCACCAGTGCCGGCGGGGTCCATTCGCTGTCGAGTTCGACCATCAAGCCCTGATACGCGGAGTACTGCACCACATGCCGGGGCAACCAGGCCCAGCCGAGGTCGCGCACCAGCCATTCGGACATCACGTAAAAACTGTCGGCGCGCCATACCTGCGGGCTGGCCGGCTCGTTGCCGGGATAGACACTGGTTTGCGTCGACATCAACAATTGCCGGTGCTGCGCCAGTTGCTGGCAGGTCACGTAAGACTGCTTCGCCAGCGGATGATTGATGCCGCAGACCGTGACCATTTCCACACTGCCCAGTACGCGGCGTTCCAGTGCTTCGGGGATTTCATCGTGATAGAACAACAGGCCGAGGTCGGCACGACGCTCGACCAGCTTACGCGCGACTTCGCCTTGCGCGGCGCTGGTCAATTGCACTTCCAGGCTAGGGAACTGCTCGGCCAGTTCACCGAAACTTTCCACCAGCGCCTGATAGGGCATCGCCTCATCCTGCGCCACGCGCAGTTGTGCTTCCTGGCCGCGCAGCATCGCCATCGCCCGACCGTTTAGGCGCTCGCATTGACGCAGGACTTCACGCGCCTCTTCCAACAGCGCTTCGCCCGCCTCGGTGAGCGTTGGCTGACGGCCGCTGCTACGCTCGAACAGGCTGACGCCCAAGTCATCTTCGAGCATGGCAATCGCGCTGCTGATCGCCGACTGCGCTTTACGCTGCTGGCGCGCCACGGCGGAAAACGAGCGGTGTTCGGCGACGTCGACAAACACCCGCAGTTGATCCAGATTCCACTGCATGCTGATTCACCAACCCATCTCTGTAACAGATAGGTAATGACTTTACCCCATCTGGCGAATCACTAGAATGCCGCCTCAGCAAGCAACGTTTCACATTGAGGATTTGAACCATGAACGCCTACGCCTACCTGGCCATTGCCATCTGCGCCGAAGTGATCGCCACCGTGTCGATGAAAGCGGTCAAAGGTTTCAGCACGCCACTGCCATTGGTGCTGGTCATCGTCGGCTACGCGATCGCGTTCTGGATGCTGACGCTGGTGGTGCGTACCGTTCCGGTTGGCGTGGCCTACGCGGTCTGGGCCGGCATGGGCATTGTGATGGTCAGCGTGGCGGCGCTGTTCATCTACGGGCAAAAACTGGATATCCCGGCGATGCTCGGGATGGCGTTGATCGTGCTGGGCGTCGTCGTGATTCAGCTGTTCTCCAAGACTGCCGGCCATTAACTGCCAGACACAATCCCCTGTGGGAGCGAGCCTGCTCGCGAAAGCGGTGTATCAGGCAACACATATGTCGACTGGCATTCCCTCTTCGCGAGCAGGCTCGCTCCCACATTGGCCCCTATGTTCAACCTGTTGATCATCGACAAATCCGCCCCTTTCCCGAGTCTGTATACTGCGCCCTCGTCTTGAACACTGAGGTCGCTGCATGCCATCCGTTATTTCCACCGACGTTCTGATTGTCGGCGCTGGTGTCGCCGGCCTCTGGCTGAATGCGCGTCTGCGCCGCCAGGGTTTTTCGACCGTGCTGGTGGAAAGCGCCAGCCTCGGCGGCGGGCAGAGTGTGAAGTCCCAAGGCATCATCCACGGCGGCGCCAAGTACGCGTTGCACGGCGCGCTGACTGGCGCCTCGGAAGCCATCGCCGACATGCCACGCCGCTGGCGTGAAGCGCTGGCCGGCAGTGGCGAGCTGGATCTGTCCGGCGTGCGCCTGCTGTCCGAGGCCCATTACCTGTGGTCGCCGGGTACTCTGGCGGGCAACCTCACCAGTTTCTTCGCCAGTAAGGCCGTGCGCGGCCGGGTCGACCAGGTCAAGGGCGAGCAACTGCCGCCGGCCCTGCAAGACAAACGCTTCAAGGGCAAGGTCTATCGCCTTGCCGAGCTGGTAGTCGACGTGCCGAGCCTGATCCAGCGCCTGGCCGATCTGGCCGGCGATGGCCTGCTCGCCGGACAAACCATCGAGCCACTGCTGGAAGCGGGCGTGCTGGTTGGTTTGCGAGTCGACGGTCGCGAGATTCGCGCGCAGCGTATTGTCCTCAGTGCCGGTGCCGGTACTGCCCAACTGCTCGAAGACCTCGGTTTGAACCAGCCGGCCATGCAACGCCGCCCGCTGCACATGATCATCGCCAAAGGCCCAGGTCTGAAGCCGCTGTACGCCCACTGCCTGGGCGGCGGCACCAAACCGCGCATCACTGTGACCACACATCCGGCCGCTGACGGCCAGTGGGTCTGGTATATGGGCGGCGACATCGCCGAAAGCGAAGGTGTGAACCGCGAGCCGGCCGAGCAGATTGCCACCGCGCAGAAAGAGATCGCCCAGTTGTTGCCGTGGATCGACCTCAGCACTACGCAATGGGCGACCCTGCGGGTTGACCGTGCCGAGCCACTGCAAACCGGGCTGACGCGCCCGGACAACGCCTTCCTTGCCGAGCAAGGCAGCTTGCTGGTCGGCTGGCCGACCAAACTGGCGCTGGCGCCGGACTTCGCTGACCGGGTCATCGCCGCCCTGGAGCGCGACGGCATCCAGCCACAAGCCACCGAACCATTGCCCGCGCTGCCAAAACCACCGCTGGGCGTTCCAGCCTGGGAGCAACTGCTGCCATGACCATTGCCAACCTGCACGACCTTCATCGACCGTTGGGCAGCACCGGCCTGATGGTTTCGCCACTGGGCCTGGGTACGGTCAAACTTGGCCGCGACCAAGGGGTGAAATATCCCAACGGTTTTCAGATCCCCGGCGACGACGAAGCGCGGATGCTGCTGCGTCAGGCCCGCGATCTGGGCATCAACCTGATCGACACCGCTCCGGCTTATGGACGCAGCGAAGAACGCCTTGGCCCGCTGCTACGCGGCCAGCGGCAAGACTGGGTGATCGTCAGCAAGGTCGGCGAAGAGTTTGCCGATGGCCTCTCGCAACACGATTTCAGCGCAGCACACACACGGATGTCGGTGGAGCGCAGCCTGCAACGTCTTGAAACCGATTTTATCGACCTGGTGCTGGTGCATTCCGACGGCAACGACATGGCGATCCTCGAGCACGAAGAGGTTTACGCGACACTCGCGGCGCTCAAGGCCGAAGGCAAGATTCGCGGCTTCGGCTTCTCCGGAAAAACCGTCGAAGGTGGCTTGAAAGCACTGGAGCAAGGCGACTGCGCGATGGTCACCTACAATCTGAACGAACAAAACGAGAAAGCTGTCATTGACTATGCTGCTGCCCACGGCAAAGCCATTCTGGTGAAAAAAGCCTTGGCCAGCGGTCACGTCTGTTTGAGTCCGGGCGTGGATCCGGTGCGCGCCAGCTTCGAATTGCTGTTCGCGCAACCTGGCGTGGCCAGTGCTATTGTCGGGACGATCAATCCGCTGCACCTCGCCCACAACGTTGCGACCGTTGCCCAGGTCCTACGTGGTCACTGACGCCGCTTCGCGGCCTTAAGCAGGAGCCGATATGCCGCGCACGCTCATCAGAAAGAACCCGAGCAACTTCAAGACCCTGCCGTTGTACGTCGAAGCCACCCCCGAAGGTCTGACCTACCAGAGCGTCGGCATGCCGCTGAACTTTGCGCAGACCTTGCAGCGGCGCAAACCGGTGAGCGTGGCTGACACCGAGCGCTTCTCGCTGGAACTGGCCAACCTCGGGGTCTCGGTGCGCCTGACCCTGCATTGGCAGAATCGCGATTACTGGGTGCTGGTGCGCCAACGCCGTCAGGATCGTGGCGATGTCGTGCTCAAATTGATTTCCGGTTACGTGCCGGCGCATGAACTGAATATTCCGCTACACACGGCCATTCAGGAAATTGCCGAAGAGTGCTTGCTGGAAACACCGGAAGGCTGGCTCGGCGGACGTTTCAACGACACCTGGCTGCCGGCGCCCTACTCCGCTGCACTGCATTATCGCGAAGCGCTGCCGTTTCGCCTGACCCCGTTGTCCGGCTCAGCGCGACCGATACGTAGCGCCAATCTGCAATTGCTCGAACGCCCACGGGCCTACGTGCATCTGCCGACCGCATCGCTGCAGTTGATCTACGACTTGCGTCTGGATGTGCCCAAGGAAGCCAAGTCCCTGAGCCTGTTCCACGTCGACGAACGCCTGGAGGGTGATCAACTGGTGGCCCGACTCGACCGCAAACGGCCCGACCTGTACTTGATGCCACTCAAGGACGGCGCGCCACTGGCAGAGTTGTACACGCTCAAGCGCGACAAACTGGTACCGGCCAGCACCCGGGGTCTTTATCTGGCCGAGAGCTTTGCCACACAATCCGGCTGGGTTGTGCGCGAAGAGAGGATTCGCTGGAAGGACTGGTTGGTGCAGCAGGGCCTGCAACCGGCGAAGGCCCCGCGTCAGGGACTCAAGCAACTGAGTATCAAGGCGCTGCGACTGGTCGGTCTGGGCAAGAAAACCGGTAAATAACGGTTTAGCGGCGACGGTCCCACCAGGTACGCAACCCGGCGAAGAAATGAAAGTAGCGGTTTTCGCGCTTGCCCATGCCACGCTTGGGCGAGAACGATTCCTCGGCAAATGCACCGGTAATGCGTACCCGCGATGCCTGCGTCGGCAGCGTGCAGATTTTGGCATCGACCTGCTGCAGGGCATATTTAAGCAAGCGTTCGGAATGCAGCTTTCGGCCTGTTGCCTTGCAGAAGTCGAAAATACACTCGATGCGCTTGCCATACGCGACATAAGTATCGCGCCCGCACACCGCAAAGCGATCGTTCAACCCGCCCCACCACTGCCAGTCGGGAATATAAGCGTTGTGCTTGCGAGCCTCGGGGTGAGCGAAGACATAGGCAGGCAATGCGCTGTGAAAGAAATTGTCCGGGCGCACGAACACAACGAAATCCGGATTGAACGGCTCGATCATGCTGGTCACGGTATGCAATGAGTTGAGCTGAAAGATCAAATTGCGCAATGACGCAAAGTCATCTGCCCAGGTATCGCCCTGTGCTTTGACCTGTTCGAAATCCCAGCGCTCCAGCACGCCCTCGGTCGAGGTGAGTGTGCCGGTCATCGATTCGAATGGCTGGTAGTTGTCCGCCTTCAGTTCGCCTTTCTCACCGGATCGCGTGTTTTGCACCTCATCGATCTTGTACAGATGGTAGAAGCACTTTACATCGCTGCCCGCAGGCAACTGCGCCAGCACATTCTGCTCGATGGAGGGGAAACAGATCGGCGAATTTCTCGGGATCCCGAAAAAAGCCACGGCAATTTTCAACACTCAACAGCACCTTTTGAAAGTAGTTCGGGCCTGCTGGCAACCGGACAGACGATGTCGCTTACTTCTGCCGAAACAGCTTTTGCCACCAGCGACGAGGTAGCAGGGGCACCACAATGATGTCCGACTTTTGCAGCCAGTCACGCTCATAGTCCCAGGCATGGCCGCCCCACAGTTTTCCTGCTTCGTTGGAAAACCCCAGGGTCATGAGCTGATAGTTATAACCGACATGAGCGCGCAACCAGTCGAACACCACCAGCGTGTTGAAACCGGTAGAAGGCCCAACGTAGCGCTTGCCACCCGGGCGATCGACCGGGTAGTTCCACAGTGGCGGCAGTGGAATGCGATCCCAATACATGGCCACGCGTGGCAGTGGACACATTGGTGCGGCGCAGCCCACCAGCATGCTGAAACAACGTTCGCTCGCCTGTTCGAACATCTGCTGTACCGGCGGCGCGTAAGGCAGACCAAAAAAATACGCGTCCGGCGCGTTGTAGCCATGCACAAAGACATTGACGCTCTGCTTGTTGAGCAGCGCCGCTTTGATGCAGGTATTGAAGCTGACGACGACGTCATCGGCGCCAATGTTCAACGCCTGAAAGTCCGCCGCAGTGATGGCCGGGTTGTTGGCAATCAGCACCACCCGAGGCGCACGGCTCAGACAGTCGAGAAGTTCTGTCGGTAACGCCCCCAGTACGGACTGATCACCACCGGGCAGCGCATCCAGCGCCATGTGCTCGCCGAGTTGCGACGATAGATGATCCTTCATTCAGACTGGCACCTTCATCCCGTAACGCAGCTTCACCCAGAATCGCGTGAACGCCGAGGGCGGCTGCCATGGGCGCATCTCACGCTGGATTTCCGTAGCCAGTGCCTGACCGACACGGGCAAAGGAATAACGGCTTTGCGCGAACTCCTGGCCATTGCGGGCGATGCGCTCTGCCAGTTCCGGGTCGCTCTGCAGCAGCTGGATCTTTTCCACCGCTTCATCTTCGCTGCGGTAGAACACGGTGTTGTGCATGTCTTCAAAGCCGAGCAGACGGTCTTCTTCGCCCTGACTCCAGGCCAGCAGCACACAACCGCAGGCCATGGCCTCATAGTTCTTGATCATGAACTCGTTCATGCCGATGTCGGCGCTGACGAAAATCCTGATGCGATTGAGCGTCTGCAGGTATTCCGCACCCGACTTGGTACGGGTCACCAGCATCCCGGTTCGCTGCGAGAGCGACTCGAGCATGGCTTTGCGCTCGGCATATTCGGTGCTTTTCAAGCTGCCAAGAAAACCGATGGGAATGTCCCGCTCGACGCCGGTATTGTGCAGCATCTGCTCGTCATAACCTTTGGAGACAAACACCGTGTCGATGCCTTCAGCGAGCATCTTGCGCGCGACCACGGCACCGGACACCAGCGCCCGGCAACTCGGCAGGCGACGGTAGAGCCGTGAATACACGCCGCGGTATTTACTCGCTGGCATGTAGTTCTGGTAGGCGTCGTGTTCAAGGAAGACCAGCCCGGGGATGCATTTGAGCACCTGCAGTTGCGTTGCCAGGCGTTTGACCCGGGAGAAAATCACCACGCGATCGAAAGTCTGGTAATCGACCGAGGCCAGAAACGACCCCAGATTCAACTGCTGTTTTTTGCTCAAACGATAGATGAAACACTCATCACAGTTCTGCTGCACGATGTCGTAGAGCCGGTCGAGAATGACCCGCTGCTCGTCCATCACCAGGAGCATGACTTTCATAGGTTAATTGACCACGCGACGTAGGCAGGCAAGCGCATCGGATTCAAAGCTGCCTACATCAACGGAAACGGTAAAATCCCCAAGGCAAAATCCGTTCACACGCAGTACACAACGGTAAAAATTCATCTGATCAACGACTGCGGATCTTCTCGACAATCGCAGTTGTCGAGCTGTTTTCCACCAGTCCCAGCACCTTTACGGTACCGCCATAAGCAGTGACGATATCAGCGCCGACTACCTGATCGATGCCGTAATCGCCGCCCTTGACCAGCACGTCCGGTTTGACCTCGCGCAGCAGGTTCTCCGGGGTGCCTTCAGGGAAACTGATCACCCAGTCCACAGCGCCGAGGCCGGCGAGAACCGCCATGCGTCGGTCAACACTGTTGATCGGGCGGCCCGGGCCTTTGAGACGGCTGACCGAAGCATCATCGTTGACCGCGACAATCAGCCGGTCGCCCTGTGCCCGCGCCTGCTCCAGGTAGGTCACATGGCCGGCATGGAGGATGTCGAAGCAGCCGTTGGTGAAGACGATCTTCTCGTTGTGCGCACGGGCATCGGCCACGGCGAGCAGCAACTGCTCCAGACCCAGGACACCCCGTTCAGAACCCTCCTCGCGCTGAATGGCGCGACGCAGTTCCGGGGCGCTGATGGCGGCCGTACCGAGTTTGCCGACCACGATGCCGGCGGCCAGGTTGGCCAGCGCAACGGCGTGGGGCAGGTCTTCACCGGCGGCAATCGCTGCCGCCAGGGTGGAGATCACCGTGTCACCGGCACCGGTGACATCGAACACTTCACGGGCACGGGCCGGCAGGTGCAGCGCTGGCTGATCCGGACGCAACAGGGTCATGCCGTGTTCGCCGCGTGTCACCAACAGCGCACCGAGTTCGAGGTCGTGCATCAGGGCGGCGCCCTTGCTCACCAGCTCATGCTCATCGACGCAACCGCCGACGATGGCTTCGAATTCGCTGAGATTGGGGGTGATCAGGCTGGCGCCGCGATAAATCGAGAAGTCCTTGCCCTTTGGATCGGCCAGCACCGGAATGTTCTTCGCGCGGGCGGCCTGGATCAGCGCCTGATGGTTTTTCAGGGCGCCTTTGCCGTAATCGGAGAGTACCAGCACCTTGATGCCTTCGAGCAGGTCGTCGACCTGCGAACCAAGGGCCAGAGCGTCGGTGGCGAACGGTTCTTCAAAGTCGATACGCAGCAGTTGCTGGTGCCGGCTCATGACCCGCAGCTTGACGATGGTTGGCTGGTGCGCGATGCGCTGGAACAGAGCGCGTACGCCCGCGCCTCTGAGACTGTTGCTCAGGCTGTCGGCGGCTTCGTCATCGCCGGTCACACCAACCAGCGACGCCGGCGCACCCAGCGCGGCAATGTTCAAGGCAACGTTCGCGGCACCGCCCGGACGGTCTTCGATCTGCTCGACCTTAACGACCGGCACCGGCGCCTCAGGGGAAATCCGTGAGGTTCCGCCATGCCAGTAACGGTCGAGCATGACATCGCCGACTACCAAGACCGGGGCTTGATCGAAACGCGGCATGGACAACTTCATGGAGCAACCCACATACAAAATGAACAGGGGCGCGATATTAACACAGGGTAAAGCGCCGTCCGCCTCAATCTGAAAGGTCGCGCACCCAGAACAACTCGTGACGCCGGACCGCCTTGCGGAAAAACTCGTTACTGCCCGTTTCAGGCCAGCGACGGCCGGCCAGAGCCTGCTGGATCCTGCGGCGCAATTGCCGTTTGAACGCCTGTCCGCCCTGCAGATCGTGCTCCATGGCCAGCGCCATGGCTTTGTCCAGTTGCACGTCGGCCGACAGCAGCGGACTCCACAGGCGATCAGCCGGTAGCGGCTCGATGGCGGGAGGCAGCGGAACACCCGCACCGGCAGGCCCCATGGGCCAGCGATCATTGTCGTGCAGGTGATTGGCGTACAGCAGCAGGGTCGCCGGTTTCCAGCTACTGCGTTCGATAGCCTCAAGCAACGCTTGGGTCGACGCTACATGATCACTGTGGGGATCGAGTTCAGGATGCGGTGTAACGACCACTTCCGGGCGATAGTGCTCAAGCAGGGCCGTCAGATCACCCAGCAGGTTTTGCCAGGTCGGCTGCCCGTCAACGTCGGCGGGCAGGGTCAACGGGTTATGCTGGCGCACACTGCGAATATCGTTTTCCTGCGATTCCCGGGAGCCGAACGCCTGGGTCGGCGCTTCGACCATCGACGGCAGTTGCAGGCAGTAATAGCCCAATTGCACACAACGCTCGGCAGGCACGCCCCCCCACAGCGGAATCACCAGGCTGTCCCAACTGCGCAAGCGGCCCTTCAATCGAGCGGCTGCGGCTTGATCAAGGCCCAGCCGCTGAAAGTCTTCAGCCTCGATCTCACCCTGGGTCAGGGTGACGATGCTGACGTCTTCGCATCGACTGTACAGACCGAAGGCGGCGAGCTCTGCATCATCGGCATGGGGCGCGATGACCATGACCCGCTGGAGGCTGTAGTCCGGATTGGCCATGACCCACAACACGCCCGTCGCAGCAGGTACGCAATATCGGCCACGCAGCGTCAGAGTCCCTTGCACCAGCGCATCGACCTGCCCCGACAGATTAAGGAAACGCCGCCCTCTGACGCCCCGCTCCAGATCCTGACGATCATCGCCCACCTCAACATAGGGATCGAGCCAGCGCCCCAGCCAGGAGGACTTCACTTCGAGTTCGAGTACCAATGTCTCGCCCTGCGCCAGCGGTTCGCTCAGGCCTACCACGCCGCCCTCAAGACTCACGGCCTGCCGCGCGGTTTGCGGCGGAAAGTCGTATTGATAGTCGTCGGTAGGCCGGTAGAACAAATGGTCGGCAAACCAGGCCTCGTGAGCGACCCAGGCCAGCACCAGCAACAGCGGCACCAGCCACCACGCGATCAGCACGCCGATCAGCAACAGCGCCAGCACAAAGGCGATCAGGAACAGACGCTTGTTGCGCCGATGGGCCTTGAGAAGCTGTTGCTTGCGAGCGCTCATGAATTCAGACCTTGTAGACCGGCACCGTGTGGCACCAGCGATCCTTGTACTCTCGGTCGGCACGACCGAATGAATAACGCAGAGGTTTGCCCAGCGCTTGCGCGTGCGCCCAGGCCTCTTGGGTGTTGACGAAACTCAGCACACTGCCGGGGCTGAACTCGCGGCTCTGCGGGTCGACACCACCGTTGATGTATTCCAGCGAAACCCATTGCGGGGCCTCGACGCGATAGAGCACCTGAATGGCGACGGGCGCCGATTCGAGCATCACCACCGAACCGGTCATGAACTCGCGCAGCAAGGTAAAGACCTCAACCAGCCCGGCCTTGCCCGGCACCTCGAAGCCCCAGCGCCGCTGAAACAGATCGCCGTAAGCGGCAGCCTGTTCCTGCGGTGTAAAGTCGGACATCGGCACCAGCGATCCACCCGCCTCTTCCAGCAGGCGCTGTTCGCGACGCTGGTTGTAGCGGAACTTCTTTGAATATTCTTCCGGCAACCGGGCCAGCGCCAGGCCCTCAGGCTGTGGCTTCAGCGTGCTGATCTGCCCGGCATTGAGCTGGGACACATAAGCCACGCGCTGGCGCACCGGCACGATGACGTCTGGCGCGATCGGCAGAATGATTTCCGCATTGCCCATGTCCAGCAAGCCACGCTTGCCCTCGCGCTTGAGCACTTCCTTGGACAAGGCAACATGCCGCCCCCAGCAAGGGATGGCGGCCAGCACATCACCGCCAACGACCCAGCCCAGGTAGCGCAACTCGATGCCAAGGAACGTTGACAAGCGCTCGACGACTTCGGGGTGTGTAGCAAAACTGCCGCCGAAACGTTGCCAGGCACGGGCGTAGCTGTCCCGGTCGATTTCGGTCCAGCCACGCTCGCGAAAGCTGCGAAACATCGTCAGCATACGTCGGTCGCGTGTGCCGGCTGAGGCTCGTCACCCTCTTCAAACTCTTTGGCGTGCAGACGGGCGTAATAGCCGTTCTGCTCGAGCAATTGTGCGTGAGAGCCGCGCTCGACGATGCGACCTTCGTCCATGACCAGAATCAGGTCGGCTTTCTCGATGGTGCTCAAACGGTGGGCGATCACCAGGGTCGTGCGGTTTTTCACCACATGATCCAGGGCAGCCTGGATATGCCGCTCCGACTCGGTATCGAGCGCGGAAGTGGCCTCGTCGAGAATCAGCAGCGGTGCATCCTTGAGCAACGCCCGGGCAATGGCGATGCGCTGACGCTGGCCGCCGGACAGCAGCACACCGTTTTCGCCGACCATGGTTTCGTAGCCTTGCGGCATCTTGATGATGAACTCATCGGCATAGGCTTCGGTAGCCGCGCGCTTGACCTCATCGAACGGCGCACCGGCCAGATCACCGTAGGCGATGTTGTTGGTCACCGTATCGTTGAATAGCGTGACCTGTTGGGTCACCAGAGCAATCTGCCGACGCAGGCTGCGCAAGGTGAAGTCCTGCACCTGCACGCCATCGAGCAAGATCTGGCCCTGCGCATCATCATGCTGATAAAAGCGCGGAATCAGGCTGGCCAGGGTCGATTTGCCACTGCCCGAGCGGCCGACCAAGGCAACCATTTGCCCCGGTTCGACGACGAAACTGATGTCATTGAGCACCGCTTTGTCGGTCTCAGGATAGTGGAAGCTCAGATTGCGCACTTCCAGACGGCCTTCGAGACGATCTTGCTCGACCGTGCCCTGATCCACTTCCGCCGGCTCATCCAGTTGCTCGAAAATACTTTCGGCACCGGCGACACCCTTCTGAATCGTCGAGCTGACCTCCGACAACTGACGGATCGGCTTGGGCAACAAGCCAGCCATGGTGATGTAGGCCACCAGATCACCCGGCGATGCATCGCCGCGAAGGTACAGGACGAGGAACATGACCACCGCCATGGCGCTGTAAGTCACCAGCTGCAGCATCGGCGTGTAAACGGCGCCGGTCTTGGTCATCGTCAACTGCTTGTCGGTGTTGCTCTGGCTGGCATCGCAAAAGCGATCCTTTTCGTACTGCTCGCCGCCAAAACTGCGCACGACGCGATAGCCGTGAATGGTCTCGGACGCGACGTGCGTGACGTTGCCCATCGAGACCTGGATCTTCTTGCTTTGCTTGCGGAATTTTTTGCTGGTGCTGTTCACCATCAAACCGATCAACGGCAGGATGGCGACCATCACCAGCGTGAGCTTCCAGTTCATCCACAACAGTGTGCAGAACAGGAAAATCACGGTCATGCCTTCACGGATGACGACTTTGATTGCATCCGTTGCCGCGCCGGTGACCATGGTCACGTTGAAGGTGATCCGGGAAATCAGGTGGCCGGAATTGTTCTTGTCGAAGAAGCGATTGGGCAACTCCAGCAATTTATTGAACAACACCACCCGCAGGTCATGCACCAGGCCCAGAGAAACCCGCGCCAGGAAGAAGTTGCCCAGGTAAGAACCCACGCCCTGCCACAACGCGATGAAGACGATCATCAGTGGCACTGTTTCGAGTAACTGCAGCTTGCCCAGATAAGGGTTGCCCGGGAACAGACTGGCTTCAGGATTGGCCAGACCGTCGACAAAGTACTTGAGGATGTAGGCGAGCATCGGTTGAGTCGATGCGAAAATCAGAAACCCGACGATGCTGAGAAGGAAAAGGCCGGCATAAGGCCGCACGTAAGCCAAAAGGCGGAAATAGATCGCCAGCGTGGACTGGGCTTTCGGTTCAGGACTGCTCATGGTGATCCGCGCAATTCAGTGAGGCGCCGATGATATCACACGCGTTTTTGCCCCGATAAACATGACTTCGAACCAGCTTTCGACCAAGTCGGTTAAGATACCCCGCTAATGATGGGGAGCCGGATATGCAATCGATTGATCACAGCACTTACGAGGCACTGCGCGAGGGTGCACACGTATTGGAAGCCGACGGTTCCGGCGACAAAGTGCTCAGATTGGCCGATGGACGCATGCTCAAGCTGTTCCGCCGCAAGCGGCTGCTCAGTTCGGCACTGTTCTACCCCTATGCACAACGCTTTGCCGACAATACACGGATCCTCGAACAACGCGACATCCTCTGCCCCAAAGTCATCGCGGTCTACCGCATCCCGAGCATCGAACGTGACTGCGTGTATTACAGCCCGCTGGAAGGCAATACAGTGCGTCAGCTACAAGGCACTGACGAAGAGGCTGACACACTGAGATTCCAGCTGGGCGGGTACTTCGCCCTGCTGCACGAAAAAGGTGTGTACTTTCGATCACTGCACTTTGGCAACGTCGTGCAGACCCCCGACAAGCGTTTGGGCCTGATCGATATTGCCGACCTGCGCTGCCAAAAGCACGCGCTCAGTGACAGTAAACGCCTGCGTAACTTCGCGCATTTGCTGCGCTACAAGGAAGACCGCCAATGGCTGCTCGGCCAGGACGCCGGCGACACGTTTATCGAGGGCTATCGGCAGGCACTCCCGAGCAACCGGCAAGCGCCGCTGATCTCGCGCCTGCGCCCGCTGCTCGGTTAAGCCTTAGCGGCCGATGACCACTACAGTGGCACCTTTGCGATTGGCGAAATGCTCG
Organism: Pseudomonas sp. B21-041; assembly: GCF_024748675.1. Lineage (NCBI taxonomy): Bacteria > Pseudomonadati > Pseudomonadota > Gammaproteobacteria > Pseudomonadales > Pseudomonadaceae > Pseudomonas > Pseudomonas sp. B21-041. The sequence continues at coordinate 549,324 of NZ_CP087175.1, read as the reverse complement.
ATGATGCGCAGCTTGTGCGCCACCAGCCACTCATTCAGCCAAGGCTCGTCACCCTTGGCCTCGATGAGGAAGTACTGATAGTCGCCCGCGTGCGCTGCCGACATCGCTTCCTCTGCGGTCAGTACCGGCAACACGTAGCCGCGACCGGCGTAATAGCTGATCCGTCCATCCTCGAAATAGGTCTTCGCCCCTGGCTCGACATGGGCCGACAACCAGCGTCCGGCCTGGACGTAATGGGTTTTGCCGGCCCCGGTGGAGATGACGTTCGACAGCATCACCAGCAAACACAGAACCACCAGCCACCTGCCCCAACGCGGGAACTCGCGAACAAACGCCGCCAGCCCCATCGCCAGCACGGGCACAAACAACAGATTGAGAAAGCTCAGGTAGCGCGTATTCATGAACTGTTGCTTGATGAAAAACAGCACCAGCACGATCAGATACAGCAACGCCGCCCAGGCGAAGGGTCGATAGTCGCGCCAGTAGACGCCTAGCACCCCCCAGTTACGCCGCAGAATGAAGGGAACGGCGAAAGGCCCCATCAACTTCACGAAACTGATGGTCATGGTCGCCAGGATGCCGAAGAAAATGATCCGCCCGGCTTCATCCTGGGAGTACTTGTTGATGAGCGAATTGGCAAACTGATCGCACAGCATTTGAAAGGACGCGAACACACTGTGCGGGGCAATCATGTCCAGATACAGCATCACTCGCGCCGACATGAGTACACTGGTTGCCGAAATGGCCAGCAGCCCCAAAACCGGCAGCAGCGAAAACTGGGCAAACTGCATCCGTCGGCCAGATGACCACAGGTTGGGCAACTGCCACAGAGCCAACGCCGGCACCAGCAATAAGGCCTCCAGCCGAAACAAGGCTGCTGCGACGATTGCCAGGTGGATGAATGCCGCGCGCAACCAGCCGCCACGGGCTTGCCAGCGCAGCGCGAGCCAGAGCGTCAGCGTGCAGAAGAACCAGAAACCGCACTCACGGATGATGTCGTTTCGAAAGGCATTCACCGCCGGCATGGCCAATACCACCAGGCACGCCCAACGGGTGACCAGCGCAGACCGCTGACGCACGCAGTCCACCATCAACGCGCTGGTGCCGGCAAAAAAGAGTGCACACCAAAGATAGGCACTCAGCTCCAGCGGCAAATGCAGGATGGAATGCGTAGCGGCCAGCAGAAAGGAAAACCAGGGCCAGTCGAATGTAGCCCAAGCCACATTCGGCCCGTGCTCGGTGACCTGTTGCGCAATATCGATATACAGCGCGGCATCACGTCCCACTGTCGCAGTGCCCAGGACGGCTATCAGCGATAACAGCGCGCTGCCCACAAACGCCAGCCAGACCGGGTATTTGTCGATGATTCTGGAGACTCGAGTTGCCACACTACCGCCCGTACCTTTCACCCAGCCACCTCACCGACATCCGTTACAAGGTACGCGCACATCACCGCGACCCACTTACCGAAACAGCAACCGCAAAGCCTTGCGGGTGTATGACCAGCGTGAAAACGTCCGCCAGTCTGCACGCAAAGCCTGGAAATAGAACGACCTGGCCAGCTTGTACTCGCCATGGGAATAACAGTCGCGAAACAGCGACAAACAGCGCTGTGCCAGAAACGCCTGGCGCAGATCACACATTTCTTCGGGCATTCTTCGACTGGAAAACACCTCGCTGACGACCTGCTCCGTACCGGCAGCAAGACTCTGGCGCAAATCATGGCGCATGCTGTCGGCGTGCTTGTGGATCAGTGCCAGAGGCTTGTCTAGAACGGTGCAGGGGTAGCGCGCCAGCACTTGGGCAAACACTGGCAGGTCCTCGACGTTGCGCAAATGTTCCGGGTAATTGCCCAGAGCGAACACTTCGCGGTGCATCGCACAGGCACCGTTGGAAATCGACACCGTCTTGTTCAGCAGGTAACCCTGCAGGCGCTGGCGGGGCGTCACAGGCAAAGGCCTGGCCGCCTGCAAGCTGCGGCGCCCGTCAGCGAACACTGACCAGTGCGCACCGATCACCATAAGGGTCTGCGGATGACTGGCAATGTGCTGCGCAAGCGCAGCCAATGCACCGGGAGCCATTTCATCGTCAGAGTCGAGAAACACCAGATACTGCCCGGTTGTCTCTTCCAGCCCCCGATTGCGTACCGACGACAATCCGCCGTTGCTTTTACGCAGCGCGCGAAAACGACCGCCATGCTTGAGCAGGAGCCTTTCCACTACCTCAGGCGTATCGTCCGTCGACCCGTCGTCGATGACCAGCAGATCCGCCGTCGTTTCATCCAATTGCGCCAACACCGACTCCACTGCACGAGGCAGCGTTCGCGCATAGTTGTAAACCGGAATGACGACGCTGATCAGTGTTTCAGTCAAGTTCGTATCCTTTCACACCCTCTTTTACGACCAGAATATCTTCCATGATCAGGTATTCCAGATCCGAACCGAAAAACATGTTCAACGCGTCGGTCGGCGAGCAAATCATCGGTTCGCCACGACGGTTGAGCGAGGTGTTCAGCGATACGCCGTTACCGGTCAGGTTTTCCAGCGCCTTCATCATGTCGTAGTAGCGCGGGTTGTATTCACGCTTGAGGACCTGGGCACGAGAAGTGCCATCTTCGTGAACGACTTCCGGCACACGGGTCTTCCACTCTTCCGCCACTTCAAACGTGAAGGTCATGAACGGTGCCGGGTGATCGATCTTGATCATTTGCGGCGCAACAGTGTCGAGCATCGACGGGCAGAAAGGCCTCCAGCGCTCGCGGAACTTGATCTGGTGGTTGATGCGATCAGCCACGCCAGCCACGCTTGGGCAACCAATGATCGAACGACCACCCAATGCACGCGGGCCGAACTCCATGCGCCCCTGGAACCAGGCCACCGGGTTGCCATCGACCATGATCTTGGCGATCTGCTCCGGCATGTTGTCGAGCTTGCGCCAGGTCGGCTTGCTCTCGTGACGGGCGCAGGCGGCGATCACGTCTTCATTGCTGTACGACGGGCCAAGGTAGACATGTTCCATCTTCTCGACCGGCACGCCACGGGCGTGGGACACATAGGCAGCTGCGCCGACCGCAGTGCCGGCATCGCCGGACGCCGGCTGCACGAACAGCTCTTTGATGTCGTCGCGGGCAATGATTTTCTGGTTCAGTTTGACGTTCAGCGCACAGCCACCGGCGAAGGCCAGTTTGCCGGTTTCCTTGAGCACGTCACCCAAATAGTGATCGATCATCTGCAGCGCCAGCTTCTCGAACAGCGCTTGCATGCTCGCGGCGTAGTGAATGTAAGGTTCGTCAGCAATATCGCCTTCGCGCTTCGGCCCCAGCCACTCGATCAGCTTAGGCGAGAAGTAGAAGCCTTTGCCCTTCTCTTTATAGCGGCGCAGGCCAATAACGTTGGCGTAGTCGGTGTTGATCACCAGCTCACCGTTTTCGAACGAGGCCAGACGCGAGAAATCGTACTTGCTGGCATCGCCGTACGGCGCCATGCCCATGACCTTGAACTCACCGTCGAGCATCTCGAAGCCGAGGAACTCGGTGATCGCGCCATACAGGCCGCCGAGGGAGTCCGGATCGAAGAATTCCTTGATCTTGTGGATCTTGCCGTTTTCACCGTAGCCAAAGAAGGTCGTGGCGTACTCGCCCTTGCCGTCGATACCGAGGATCGCGGTTTTTTCTTTGAAGCCAGAGCAGTGGTAGGCGCTGGAGGCGTGAGCCAAGTGGTGCTCGACTGGTTCGATCTTGATCTTCTTCGGATCAAAACCCAATTGCTCCAGGCACCAGACAATCTTGTTGCGGTAGCGCTTGTAGCGGCGGTTGCCCATCAGGATCGCATCCAGGGCGCGATCCGGCGCGTACCAGTAACGCTTGGCGTAGTGCCAGCGCGCCTTGCCGAACAGGCTGATCGGAGCGAACGGGATCGCAACTACGTCAACGTCGGACGGCTTGATGCCGGCCTGCTCAAGACAGAACTTCGCCGATTCGTAGGGCATGCGGTTCTTTGCATGCTTATCGCGTACGAAGCGCTCTTCTTCAGCCGCCGCCACCAGCTTGCCGTCGATGTACAAGGCTGCTGAAGGGTCATGGCTAAGGGCGCCGGACAGGCCAAGAATCGTCAATGCCACAGGGGTCTAGCCTCTTTAGTCTGCGTGCAGGCGCGATGCGCCTTGAAAATTGATGTGCCCCCGCACAGGGCGAGTGACAGCTAAAGGGCGGGATTATAGCGTAAACGAGTAGGGAATTACCCTGTGCGATTGCCCTCTGGGTGAATGGTTTGGAGAAACCTTACCCTGCTACTCAATAACTGCCCTTGCGCCAGTAAATACCAAGATTGCCGTCGGTGAGCTGACGATAAACCGTATAGGGCAACGCTACTGTATCGAATACTCCGGACAATGGCAGATCCAGCAACACGAATGGCACCAGAAAACCGCTGGGATCCGGCGGCGCGTTCAACACGCAGAAGTCGAAGGCCAGACCGCTGTAAATCCGCGGAATGGACTGGCAATAGGTTTTTTGTTTGCGCATGTCCCGCGCCACGTCGGCATCGTCCTGCAAGACAGTCATGGCGCTGCCACAGCCAGCCAGAATCCATGAAAATACACCCAGCGTTGCAGCCTGTTTAATGGTCAAAATTCGCCCTCCAAGGTCGTTGGGCAAATTAGCATCGGGACTGAACAGGGCACAGTTCATGGCTTCTGGAGAAGCTGTAGGACAAGTCGCTGAATCTTGTCCTCTACTGCTGGTTTGTCTCAGGGCACGCTGGAAATATCTTTCGGCAACCGCAGATCAATAATCTGATACAGCGCGCTGCTTTCGGGCCAGTTGCGCATGAATCGCGCACGGTCACGGGCATAGGCCGGCGCGAAACTGCCGACAGATCCATGCTGGCACATCGAGTCCAGATCGATCAGCGCCCAGCGATCCTGCTGCCAGAACAGATTATGTCCCTTGAAGTCGCCATGGCTGATCCGCTCGTCAATCAATCTGGCGAACAACTGATCCAGCGCCTGCAACTCCGCTTCCGGCGCTTCACCACTTTCAACGTACGGCGCAAAGCGCTCGATGATATCCGGCCCCGGCAGGAACTCGGTCACCAGATACGCACGGCTGCGCAGCCACAAAAAGCGCTTTTCCAGCACCGCCAGCGGTTTGGGTGTGGCGATGCCGAGAAACGCCAGGCGATTGCCTTCGCGCCACGAATGCCAGGCCCGACTTGGCCGCCAGAAACGCTTGAGCCAATGCGCAAAGCCCTTGATGTTGTAGCGCTTGATCACCAGCGTGCGCGCACCGGCCTGAACCTTGCCAACGCTCGCCGCACCACCGGTCTTGTACAGGTGACCCTGATCAAGCAACGCATCAGCCTGCTCCAGCACCGGCAGCATGGCTGACTCTTCTTCGCGGCGGATCGCGCGCAGAGCGAACGCTCCACGCTGCACACTGAACAGCGTGCACTCGCGACCGACCTTGATCAGGAAGTCTTTCAAACGCCAGCGCCGCACTTTGTCGATCTGTTTCTGCAAGGCCTCCAGCGGCAACGCATGCTCGCTGTTGCTCAACAGGTAATACACCAGCAGCTCTTCAGTGAACGGTTCCAACGCCTTGGGTAACTGGGCGAAAAACACCCCGAGATTTTCCAGGACTTTTTGTCGCGACAACGGCTGGCCGGCGGTTTCTGCGCAAATCCCGGCACCGTCAATCAAGTACAACTGGCCGCCGTGGCGCAACAGATTGTCCAAGTGCAGGTCTTCCTGCCAAAGCCCTTTGCCGTGCAATTGGCCGATAGCGCCCAGCGCCTCAGCCAGCACCGCCGATTGCTCATCGGCCAACACCGGCAGCGACTCGACTTTCGCCCAGGCATCGCCAAGGCTTTCGGCACCCTCAAGGAAATCGAACAGCAACCAGCCACCTTCGCCATTTTGCAAACCATCGGCCAGGAGCAGCGGCGTGGTCAGGCCTTGCGCAGCCAACAAGCGCACGCCTTCCAGCTCGCGCTGAAAATGCCGGGCAGCTTTGCCGCCGACCAGCAATTTGGCCAGCACCGGACGCCCGCGCCAGACACCGGCGCCAACGTAACGCTGTCCCGGCAACACCCGCAGCAGGCTCAGCAATTGCAGATCAGCACTGCCGGCGGCATCGGCCAGCGTCACCGTCAGTGGCAATTGCGGGGCTCGTCCGGCACCGGCCAGCTCGGACAATTGCATCAGCGGGTCTCCTTGTGGCTGCGACGCGCGGTCAGCCGGGCCAGCCAACTGTCCAGCAGCGCGCTGTCAGTGGGCTGATCGAGATAAGCCGCGAGCAATTCACGCAGTTGCGCCTCGTTCCATTCCGGTGCGCGACGTTGCAGCGGTTCCAGATCCTTGATCCGGTCGCGCATACCAAACAACAACGGCCGGGTCTTTTCCAGGTCGATCAATTGCGCCTGATACCCGTCACCGGTGGCTCGCAGAAAAATATGTTTGGGATAGAAGCAGCCGTGCACCTGACGCACGCCGTGCAGATGCCGCGCGAGCAATCCGCAAGCCTTGAGAATGGCTGAATGCTGCGCGGTACTGAGCTGCGCCCAACGCTGCAACAGCGATTCCAGATCACTCCAGCCATCGAGTGCCCGAGTCAGCAGGATGGCACGGACTTCGCCGTTGACCTTACGCTCACCGAAAAACGCCGCTTGCAGCGCCGGGATACCGAGCTTGCGATAGCGACTGATATTGCGAAACTCGCGGGCAAAGCTTGGCTCGCCGAAAGGCGCATGCAAGGTCCGCGTCAGGTAGTTGCTCTGGCGCTTGAGGTAATAACCTTGCCCTTCAAGATCCAGACGGAAGACGCTGCTCCAACCGCCACGGGCGGTATTGGGTTCGTCCACGGCCTCAAGCTGCTTCGCCCAAAGCGCGTCAAAAGTGCCAAGACCATGGCGCTCAAGCAGTGCGCGGTCTTCAGCGGCGAGAAAATCAGTCATTCGCGTCCCTCGAAAAATCTCACCACGTGCCGAATCCGTTTCTTGTCGGCGCTATCAAGCCGATCGCACTGGCGGTATTGCTTATAGAAGCGCAGGCGTTGGGTATTGGACAGGTGGTATTTGGCGAGTTTATCGAGACAGGCCAGATCCTTGGTGATCCGATACTTGAGCCAGAAGCCGCGCCAGAACTCGCCGTTAGGGCAATCGATCAGAAATATCCGCGCCTGATCATCGATCAACAGGTTGCGCCATTTCAGATCGTTATGGGTAAATCGGTGATCATGCATCGTCCGGGTATAGCCGGCCAATTGCCGACTGACACCGTCGACCCAGGCGCGATCCTTGAGTTTCGGATCCTTGCGCTCGGCGAGCGCCGAAAGGTCTTCGGTGTCGGGCAGTTCACGGGTGATCATGGCGCCACGATCATACGCCGCGCCTCGTCGCTCCAGCCCCCAGGCCACCACTTCAGCGGTGGGAATGCCCCACTTGGCGAAGCGCTTGAGGTTCTGCCATTCCATCTTCACCCGCGGCTTGCCGAGGTAACGGCGCAAGCCTTTACCGGCGCCGACATAGCGTTTGACGTAATAATTGACGCCGTTGCGCTGCACGCGAATCACTTCCGACAGCGGATCACGGGTCAGGCGTTCGCCCTGCAACGCAAATACCGCTTCGAGACTGCCGAAGTCTTCGGCGAGCTCGCTGTATTGCGGCTCGAGAGTCCAACCCGCCATCAGAGCGCATCCCCGTAACGCTGTTTACGCGCGTAGAGTTTGTTGGCCTTGCCTTCCAGCCAGCTCAGCAACGGCGCTTCTTCAGCCAGGATCTGGCGCAGCGGTTGCTGGAAATAGCCTTTGAGGAAACGCAGTTTGTCGCGGCGGGTCAGGCCGATGTCCAGCGCGGAAAAGTACAGCGCGGCCAGATCTTTATTGCGCCAGCGCTGCGTGATTTTCGCGCGGGTCTGGGCACGGTGCAGGTCGATCACTGAGAGTTTGAAGTCGTCTGGCGTCACCGGTTTATCGGTGTGCAGCAGGAAGTGGCAGATATAGCAGTCACGATGGTTGACGCCAGCGCGGTGCATCATGCCGGTCATGCGTGCGACTTCGGCGATCAGCGCGCGCTTGAGTTTCGGCTCGGGCGGCTGCTTGACCCAATCGATGCTGAAGTCTTCGAGGCTGATGGTCGGCGCCAGTTCTTCGGTGACGATAAACGAGTGCTGATCTGCCGGGTTACTGCCCTTCTCGCCGTAAGCCACGGCAGTCATGGTCGGCACGCCGACTTCCTGCAGACGCTGAATGGCTTGCCACTCCTGGCCCGCGCCGAGAACCGGCAGCTTGGCGGTCAGCAGATTCTTGAAGATCTCGCCCCAGCCGATACCTCGGTGGATCTTGACGAAAAATCCGTTGCCGTCGACTTCCGTGCGCAGCGTCCGGCGTGCTTCCAGCTCGCGGTATACCTCGCCCTGCAAGCCTTCGACTTCAGCGAACGGGTCGCGGCCGGCCCACAGGCTTTTGAACGGTTCAGCCAGCATCAACTTCATTAAGCGTGCTCCGCCAGAATCACATCGGCCGCGTGCTGCGGCATGCTGTAGAGGTCGGCCGTCTCGGCGAAGGCCAGACCATTGCGGCTCCAGGCCGCGCGTGCAGCGTCGTCATGCAACATTTCAGTCAAGTATTGCGTCAGTTGCGCCTGATCGAACGGTTCGTCCAGCACTCGCCCGGCATCCGCCTCGGCAATGTAATGGGCGTAACCGCAGACCGCGCTGACCAGCACCGGCAAACCGGCGACCAACGCTTCAAGCAGCACAGTACCGGTGTTTTCGTTGTAGGCCGGGTGGATCAACAGATCGGCGCCGAGCAGGAAACGCGGGATATCGCTGCGCCCCTTGAGGAAAGTCACGTTGTCGCCCAGACCCAAAGTTGCACTCTGCATCTGGAATAATTTGGGGTCATCCTGGCCGATTACAAACAGCCGGGTGCGTTTCTTCAGTTCGGCAGGCAATGCAGCCAGCGCTTTCAGGCTGCGATCGACGCCTTTGGTCTTGAAGCCGGAGCCGATCTGCACCAGCAGCAGTTCGTCGTCCTTGAGATTGAATTCAGCGCGGAAACCGGCGCGAATTTCAGCGGCATCCGCCGGGCGGCGACGATCCTGGGCGATGCCTGGCGGCAGCAGATGGAAACGCTCAAGTGGCGTGTCGTAATGCTTGATGAACAGCGGCTGCTGCACTTCGGAAATCATCAGCACTTCGGTCTTCGCATCCTTGGCGAACACTGCGCGCTCGTACTCGGCGAAGTGGCGATAGCGACCCCAACGGCGGTACAGCGAATTGCGCAAGTTCTGCGCCTTGTCTTCGAAGCAGCCATCGGCGGCGTAGTAGACGTCCAGCCCCGGCATTTTGTTGAACCCGATCAGGCGATCGACCGGGCGCTTGGCCAGGTCCGCTGCCATCCACGCGCTGAGTTTTTCGTTGCGACGATGGTTGAAGAACGCCTTGACCGGCGCCACCAGCACCTCAAAACCGGGCGGCACGTCGCCTTCCCAGATCAGCGTGTAGACGCGAATCTGGTGACCGCGCTTCTGGCATTCAAGGGCGATGCGCATGAAGTCGCGCTGCAAGCCACCGAACGGGAAATATTTGTACAGGACGAATGCCAATTGCATCAGCGCAGCTCCTCAGCCATTAACAACGTGCTCAGTCGGCTGGCGACACGCTCGGGGTTCAGACGCGTGAAGCACAGCGGCTGTTCACGCTTCAGGTCAAACTGACGGGCATCCTGCGCGGTCGGTTGATAGGTACATTTCTTTTGCAGGCATGGCGCGCATGGGAAGTCGCTGGCCAGGTGAATCTGCAACTTGCCGTAGGCGCCGGTCAGGCCCGGGTTGGTCGGGCCGAACAGCGAGATGGTCGGCACGTCCAGCGCGGCGGCCAAGTGGCCGAGACCGGTATCCACCGCGACGCAGGCTTGCGCACCAGCGAGGACTTTGCCGACGCCGGCCAGATTGAGCTTCGGCAGCACTTCGGCGTGTTTGAAACCGGCGGCGATGCGTTCGGCGCGGGCCTTTTCCTGTGGGTTGCCCCACGGCAGTTTGACGCCGACGCCGAGGTAGCCGACGCGTTCAGTCAGTTCGCGCCAGTAACTTTCCGGCCAGTGTTTGGTGTCCCAAGTAGTGCCATGCAGGAAGACCACAAAGGCGTTTTTGCGCGGCAGCTCGACCAGACGCTCGACGTTGAGGCCGTAATCGCCCAAGCCTTTCGGCAAGTCGTAGCCGAGAGCGATGGCGAACAGTTGGCGCACTCGCTCGACGGCGTGCTGACCGCGGGCCACAGCCAGTTTGCGGTCATAGAAACGCGAAGCCATCGGCTCTCGCGCCGAACCTTTATCGAGGCCGGCTACCGGCGCTTTGACGTAGCGGGTCAGCCAGGCGCTTTTCAGCAGGCCTTGAGCGTCGATCACCAAGTCGTATTTATTGGCGCGCACACTTTGTTTGAAGCGTTTCCACTCGCCGCTGGTGATGGTTTTCCAGAGGTTTTTGCGCCAGCGACGGATCGCCACCGGAATCACTTTGCCAACGGCCGGGTGCCAGGTCGGGATCTCGGCGAAACCTTCTTCCACTACCCAGTCGAACTTGATTCCGGGAATGGCCCGGGCGGCGTCGGTCAGCGCCGGCAACGCATGAATCACGTCACCCAGCGATGAAGTCTTGATCAGCAGTACCCGCAACTTAATGAACCTCGACCACAGAGCCCTGCAACTTCTGCAAGGCATCATTGACCGCGTCCGGCATCAGCTGGCGCAGGCAGTTGTAATGGCCGAAGCGGCAGGTGCGGTCGAAGCACGGGCTGCAATCGAGGCCCAGACGAACCACTTCGACATGCTCCGCCAGCGGCGGGGTGAAGCCCGGCGAAGTCGAGCCGTAGACGGCTACCAAGGGGCGGTTCAGCGCAGCGGCGACGTGCATCAGACCGGAGTCGTTGGAGACCACCGAGTCGGCGCAGGACATCAGGTCGATGGCCTCGGCCAACGAGGTACCGCCGCTGAGGTTGACCGATTCTTCACGCAGGCCAGGAATCAGTCGAGCGCGGATATCTTCACCGACCGCATGATCGTTCTTCGAACCGAACAGCCACACCTGCCAGCCTTCACGAATGCGCGCTTCGGCGACTTTGGCGTAGTGCTCGGACGGCCAGCGCTTGGACTCGCCAAACTCGGCGCCAGGGCACAGGGCCAACACCGGGCGGTCGAGGGTCAGGCCGAACTTGGCCAACGCTGCTTCGCGAGTGACCGGGTCGATTTGCAGGCTTGGGCGCGGATAAGGCTTCGGCAGCTCGGCGTTCGGCTCATAGGCCAAAGCCATGAACCGCTCGATCATCAACGGATAGCGTTGTTTGTCGAGGGTGCGCACATCGTTGAGCAGGCCGTAGCGGAATTCGCCGCGCCAGCCGGTGCGTTTCGGAATGCCGGCGAAAAACGGCACCAGCGCCGACTTCAGCGAGTTGGGCAGCAGGATCGCCTGATCGTACTGACCACGCAGGGATTTGCCGATGCGCCGACGCGTCGCCAATTCCAGCGCGCCGTGGCCGAGCGGGAAGCTCAAGGCCTTGCGCACTTCGGGCATGCGTTCAAGGATCGGCCGGCTCCACTCAGGGGCCAGGACGTCGATTTCGCATTGCGGGTGGCGCTGCTTGAGACACTGAAACAGTGTCTGCGCCATCACCATGTCACCGACCCAACTGGGCCCAACGATCAGAATATTCATGTGGTTTCCAAAAACGAACCGGGGAGGCATTTACGCCTCCCCGCCTCGAGAATCACTGAGGGAGCGGCACTGCTTGCGATGGGTCATTACCTTCAACATGACTGTCGACTGTCACTCCGCTATCGCGAGCAGGCTCGCTCCCACATGGTTTTGCCTCTGTTCACACATCTGCGACTCACCGCAGATCACTGTGGGAGCGAGCCTGCTCGCGAAGGAGCCAGCACATTCAACATCCATGCTGGCCGACCGACCGCCTTCGCGAGCAGGCTCGCTCCCACCTCTTGAATCTCATTGCCTTCATTGGCTTGTTTCAGCTTAGCCCCATCTCTTTCCATATCCGTAAAACCTGGCGGCGTTCGTCGGCAAACTGGTCACCCGGTATCACCCCGGCGTCCTTCTGCAACGCCTGCCGGTGAGCGGCGGAACGGTAGGCTTTATAGGCCTCGCGCAGCAAACTGGCATCTTCGGCAGGCATCAGCCCTTCGTGTTCCAGCTCTTCCAGAATGCGGATGTTATCGGTCCAGCGCAGCAATGGCGGGTGGCTTTGCGACCACGCCAGAGCCGCGTATTGCACCATAAATTCAATATCGACGATACCTCCGGCGTCCTGCTTGAGGTCGAAGGGCGCTGTGGCGTCGAAGGCATTTGCCGCCGTGCCGGCTGCGGTGCTCTTGGTGCCGAGGTTATCGCGCATCTTCGCGCGCATCTCACTGACTTCTTGTTGCAACTTGGCCAGATCGCGCGCCTTGCCCAAGACCTGCGCGCGGACTTTCTCGAACGCCTGACCGACATCCTGACTGCCGACCAGCACCCGCGCCCGCACCAACGCCTGATGCTCCCACGTCCAGGCTTCATTTTCTTGATAGCGCGCAAATGCCCCCAGCGAACTGACCAACAGCCCCGAAGCACCGGATGGCCGCAGACGCATGTCCACTTCATAGAGCTGACCGGAGTTGGTCTGCGCCGTCAGCAAGTGAATGATTCGCTGCCCCAATCGCGTGAAGAACTGCGCGCCATCAATCGACTTCGGCCCGTCGGTTTCCGCCTGCGGATCGCCGTCGTGGATAAACACCAGGTCCAGATCCGAACCATGCCCCAGTTCCAGGCCGCCGACTTTGCCATAACCAACAATGATGAAGCCGGGATCGCACAAGGTGCCGTCGGTGCGCAGCGGTGTGCCGTACTTGGCCACCGTCTGGCGCCAGGCCAGGGCCAGCACTTGCTCGAGAATCGCCTCGGCCAGCCAAGTCAGGTAATCGCTGACTTTCATCAGCGGCAGGCTGCCGGCGATTTCCGACGCCGCCACGCGCAAGCGGTGCGCCAATTTGAAATGGCGCAAGGCTTCCATTTGTTGTTCGAGGTCGTCTTCGGGAATCCGCGTCAGGCGCTCGCGCAGTTCAGCCGCCAGTTCCGGCGCCAAGGGCGGCTTGAACAGTCGGCCTTCGTTTAACAGTTCATCGAGCAGCAACGGGAAGCGCGTGATCTGCTCTGCGATCCACGGGCTCGCCGCGCACAGCGTCAGCAAGCGTCGCAGTGCACCGGGGTTTTCCGTCAGCAAGACCAGATAAGCCGAGCGCCGAGCGACCGCTTCGACCAGCGGCAACACCCGCTCAAGCACCAGATCCGGATTGGCGTGTTCCACAGCCTGTGCGAGCAGACGCGGAATAAAGGCATCCAGACGCTCACGCCCCAACCGCTGCATCGCGCGCAATTGCGGGCTGCTGCGCAATCCGGCCAACGCTTTCAGGGCTTTGCTCGCGTCAGCAAAACCGCCCTCTTCCAACTGCCGGCACGCGGCCTCCTCGTCCTGCGCCTCTTCCCACAGCGGCAGCCATTCACCGCCGACCACCACTTCGCTTTCGGCGCCCTCATCTTCATCGGGATCGGCAATCACCTGGGCGAAGTGCCAAGCGACGCGACCGCGCCAGAACATCAGTTTTTCATGGAAAGAATCCCAATCGGCAAAGCCGAGCATGAAGGCAATGCGCGCTTGATCCTGCGCGCCATCCGGCAGCATCTGGGTCTGGCGGTCGGCAATCGCCTGAATCGCGTGTTCGGTGTAACGCAGAAATTCGTAACCCTCGCGCAACTCGCTGATCACCGCCGGCGGTAGATAACCCTGCCCCTCCAGCGTGCTCAACACCTTTAATAGAGGACGCTGCTGCAAGCTCAAGTCGCGACCACCGTGGATCAACTGAAAGGCCTGAGCAATAAATTCGACCTCGCGGATACCGCCGGAGCCGAGTTTGATGTTGTCGGCCATGCCCTTGCGCCGCACTTCCTGCTGGATCAGTTGCTTCATGGTGCGCAGCGCTTCGATCGCCGAGAAGTCCAGGTAACGGCGGTAAACGAACGGCCGCAGCATGTCGAGCAACTGCGCACCCGCCACCTGATCGCCTGCCACCACCCGCGCCTTGATCATCGCGTAGCGTTCCCAGTCCCGGCCCTGATCCTGGTAATACTGCTCCAGCGCATTGAAGCTCAGCACCAGCGCGCCGGACGAACCGTAAGGGCGCAGGCGCATGTCGACACGGAACACAAATCCGTCGACGGTCATCGGATCCAGCGCCTTGATCAAGCGCTGGCCGAGACGAATGAAGAATTCCTGATTATCCAGCGAGCGCTTCACGCCCACCGTTTCGCCGCCCTCGGGGTAAGCGAAGATCAGATCGATGTCCGAAGACAGGTTCAACTCAACGGCGCCGAGCTTGCCCATGCCGAGGATGACCATTTGCTGCGGCTCACCGCTGCGGCGGCCGGTCGGCGTGCCGAACTGTTCGCAATGGCGGCTGTACAACCATTGATAAGCCTGGTCGATGGTGGCGTCAGCCATGTCCGAAAGATCCCGGCAGCTCTGTACCAGATCGGCCTGGCGGGTGAGATCGCGCCAGATGATCCGCACTTGATGACGGGCGCGCTGGCGGCGCAGGGCGCGACCGAGTTCATCTTCATTCTGGGCCGCGTTCACCGCAGCGGCAATCTGCGCACACAATTCACCCGGTGCGAAGGCCCGGTCGAGTTCGCCGGACTGCACCAGTGTGAGCAACATCAAAGGGTCACGAACGCTCTGTTCAATGACGAATTCGCTGGCGGCGGTGACGCGGGCGAATTGCGCCCAGCGCTCTGGCGTCCAGTTCGCCAGGCCGTGATCGTCTTCCAGCGCGGCGACGGCCGTACGGAACGACTGCTCCGATCGAGTGACCAACGGCAGGAGAATGGCGGGCAGTTCGGCAAGCACGGGCAGGGTCATGGTCTATCCTTGATCGGCGTGTAAATGGCCGCTTGTAGTGATTGGTGAAAAGCCGCTACCCGGAAGACTGTCGAACAAAAGTTAGAAATAGCTGAAATTTCTTTCTCGTTGGCAGCGAACATCAAAGTTTCACCTTTTTCGGATGGTAAAAGACCAACCTTAACGATTATTCTCACAACGCAGCCGGAGGCCACAAGCCATTCTTCTGTAGTTTTACTACTCGTCTATACATTCGAAAGGCTGAAATGCCGGAAGATTTGTAGTAAAACTACACGCCGCCGGAACAACCTATCGGCAATCCAAGAATTTTAAATCGTCTGCCCACAAGGCCAGTCGCAAACTCAGGCAACCGATTCTGGAAGCCTTTCCGCCCTGGAGCAAGCCATGCAAGACCTCGATCCCGTCGAAACCCAGGAATGGCTGGACGCCCTGGAATCGGTTCTCGACAAAGAAGGCGAAGACCGTGCTCACTATCTGATGACCCGTATGGGCGAACTCGCGACCCGCAGCGGCTCGCAGCTCCCTTACGCCATCACCACGCCTTACCGCAACACCATCCCGGTAACCCACGAAGCACGCATGCCTGGCGACCTGTTCATGGAACGCCGCATTCGCTCGCTGGTACGCTGGAACGCGATGGCCATGGTAATGCGTACGAACCTGAAAGATTCTGACCTGGGTGGTCACATCTCCAGCTTCGCTTCCAGTGCGACCCTGTATGACATCGGCTTCAACTACTTCTTCCAGGCCCCGACCGACGAACACGGTGGCGACCTGATCTACTTCCAGGGCCACACTTCGCCAGGCGTTTACGCCCGTGCGTTCATGGAAGGCCGCATCACCGAAGACCAGATGAACAACTTCCGCCAGGAAGTCGACGGTCAGGGCCTGTCGTCCTACCCGCACCCTTGGCTGATGCCTGACTTCTGGCAGTTCCCGACCGTATCGATGGGTCTGGGTCCAATTCAAGCGATCTACCAGGCACGCTTCATGAAGTACCTGGAACACCGCGGTTTCATCCAGCCGGGCAAACAGAAAGTCTGGTGCTTCCTGGGCGACGGCGAGTGCGACGAGCCGGAATCCCTGGGCGCGATCTCCCTGGCCGGCCGCGAGAAGCTGGACAACCTGATCTTCGTCATCAACTGCAACCTGCAGCGCCTCGACGGCCCGGTTCGCGGCAACGGCAAGATCATTCAGGAACTCGAAGGCGTGTTCCGCGGTGCTCAGTGGAACGTGACCAAAGTCATCTGGGGCCGTTTCTGGGACCCACTGCTGGCCAAAGACGTCGACGGCATCCTGCAACGTCGTATGGACGAAGTCATCGACGGCGAGTACCAGAACTACAAAGCCAAAGACGGCGCGTTCGTCCGTGAACACTTCTTCAACACGCCAGAACTCAAGGCGATGGTTGCTGATCTGTCCGACGACGAGATCTGGAAACTCAACCGTGGCGGCCATGACCCGTACAAGGTCTATGCGGCGTACCACGAAGCGGTCAACCACAAAGAACAACCAACCGTCATCCTCGCCAAGACCATCAAGGGTTATGGCACCGGTGCCGGCGAAGCGAAAAACACTGCGCACAACACCAAGAAAGTCGACGTCGACAGCCTGAAGTTGTTCCGCGATCGTTTCGACATCCCGGTCAAGGACGAAGAGTTGGAGAACCTGCCGTTCTTCAAACCAGAGCCAAACAGCGCCGAAGCCCGCTACCTCAGCGAGCGGCGCACTGCACTGGGCGGTTTCGTCCCTCAGCGCCGCGCACAAAGCTTCAGCGTGCCGACTCCGGACCTGGACACCCTCAAGGCCATCCTTGACGGCTCTGGCGACCGTGAAATTTCCACCACCATGGCTTTCGTGCGAATCCTCGCGCAACTGGTCAAGGACAAGGAAATCGGCCCGCGCATCGTCCCGATCATCCCGGACGAAGCCCGTACCTTCGGTATGGAAGGCATGTTCCGTCAGCTCGGCATCTACTCGTCCGTCGGCCAGCTCTACGAGCCAGTCGATAAAGACCAGGTGATGTTCTACAAGGAAGACCAGAAAGGTCAGATCCTTGAAGAAGGCATCAACGAAGCAGGCGCCATGAGTTCCTTCATCGCTGCCGGTACTTCGTACTCCAGCCACAACCAGCCGATGCTGCCGTTCTACATCTTCTACTCGATGTTCGGCTTCCAGCGTATTGGCGACCTGGCCTGGGCTGCCGGCGACAGCCGTACCCGTGGTTTCCTGATCGGCGGCACCGCCGGCCGTACCACCCTGAACGGTGAAGGCCTGCAACACGAAGACGGCCACAGCCACCTGCTGGCCGCGACCATCCCGAACTGCCGCACCTACGATCCAACCTACGGCTACGAGCTGGCGGTGATCATTCAGGACGGCATGAAGAAGATGACCGAAGAGCAACAGGACATCTTCTACTACATCACCGTGATGAACGAGTCGTACCAGCAGCCAGCCATGCCGGCCGGTGCCGAAGAAGGCATCAAGAAAGGCATGTACCTGCTCGAAGAAGACACCCGCGATGCGGCGCACCACGTCCAACTGATGGGCTCCGGCACCATCCTGCGTGAAGTGCGTGAAGCGGCGAAGATCCTGCGTGAAGAGTTCAACGTTGGCGCCGACGTATGGAGCGTTACCAGCTTCAACGAACTGCGTCGCGACGGCCTCGCTGTCGAGCGCAGCAACCGTCTGAAGCCTGGCCAGAAGCCTAAGCTGAGCTACGTCGAAGAGTGCCTGAACGGCCGTAAAGGTCCGGTCATCGCGTCTACCGACTACATGAAGCTGTTCGCCGAGCAGATCCGTCAGTGGGTACCGTCCAAGGAATTCAAAGTCCTGGGCACCGACGGTTTCGGCCGCAGCGACAGCCGCAAGAAACTGCGTCATTTCTTCGAAGTCGACCGTCATTTCGTGGTGTTGGCAGCCCTGGAAGCACTGGCTGACCGTGGTGATATCGAACCTAAAGTCGTGGCTGAGGCCATCGTCAAGTTCGGCATCGACCCGGAAAAACGCAACCCACTGGACTGCTGAGGAGACATTTTGTGAGCGAACTCATTCGCGTACCTGACATCGGCAGCGGTGAAGGTGAAGTAATTGAACTGTTTGTGAAGGTCGGCGACCGTATCGAAGCCGACCAGAGCATCCTGACCCTGGAATCGGACAAGGCCAGCATGGAAGTGCCGGCCCCGAAAGCCGGCGTCATCAAGAGCCTGAAAGTGAAGCTGGGCGACCGTCTGAAAGAAGGCGACGAACTGCTTGAGCTGGAAGTCGAGGGCGCCGCTGAAGCGGCCCCTGCTCCTGCCGCTGCGCCGGCTGCAAAAGCGGAGGCCAAACCGGCTGCCGCGCCTGCTGCCGCTGCACCAGCCGCTGCCCCTGCTGCCGCTTCGGTTCAGCAAGTGCACGTGCCGGACATCGGCTCTTCGGGCAAGGCACAGATCATCGAGATCCAGGTCAAGGTCGGCGACACCGTCGAAGCTGATCAATCTTTGATCACTCTGGAATCCGACAAGGCGAGCATGGAAATCCCGTCGCCTGCCGCTGGCGTGGTTAAAGCCATCAGCGTCAAGCTCAACGACGAAGTCGGCACTGGCGACCTGATTCTGGATCTGGAAGTGGCGGGTGCTGCGGCCCCTGCGGCTGCCGCTCCGGCCCAGGCTGCTGCACCGGCCGCTGCCGCTGCGCCTGCTCCGGCAGCCGCGCCAGCAGCACCGGTGGCTGACAGCGTTCAGGACATCCACGTTCCGGACATCGGCTCGGCTGGCAAAGCCAAGATCATCGAAGTGTTGGTCAAGGCTGGCGACAGCGTTGAAGCCGACCAGTCGCTGATCACCCTGGAATCCGACAAAGCGAGCATGGAAATCCCATCGCCTGCCGCTGGCGTGGTGGAAAGCGTTTCCATCAAGCTAGATGACGAAGTCGGTACCGGCGACCTGATTCTGAAGCTGAAAGTCAAAGGCGCAGCGCCTGCTGCTGCCCCGG
The DNA here is from genome assembly GCF_024748675.1 of Pseudomonas sp. B21-041. Classification (NCBI taxonomy): domain Bacteria; kingdom Pseudomonadati; phylum Pseudomonadota; class Gammaproteobacteria; order Pseudomonadales; family Pseudomonadaceae; genus Pseudomonas; species Pseudomonas sp. B21-041. Next base: position 530,391 of record NZ_CP087175.1, on the reverse strand, counting down.
CTCCAGCTGCCGCCGCTGCTGCTCCGAGCGCTCCGGCACCTGCCGCTGCTGCTCCGGCTGCCGCTGCACCTGCTGCAGCTCCAGCCGCCGCACCGGCCAAGCCGGGTGCCAAAGTTCACGCCGGCCCTGCCGTGCGTCAACTGGCCCGTGAGTTCGGCGTTGAGCTGAACGCTGTCGGTGCCAGCGGCCCGCACGGTCGTATCTTGAAAGAAGACGTGCAGGTTTACGTCAAAGCGATGATGCAGAAGGCCAAGGAAGCACCGGCCGCTGCAGCGGGCGCAACCGGTGGCGCGGGCATCCCGCCGATTCCGGTCGTCGACTTCAGCCGTTTCGGCGAAATCGAAGAAGTGCCGATGACTCGCCTGATGCAGATCGGCGCGTCGAGCCTGCACCGCAGCTGGCTGAACATCCCGCACGTGACTCAGTTCGATTCGGCTGATATCACCGAGCTGGAAGCGTTCCGCGTGGCGCAGAAAGCCGTTGCAGAGAAGGCTGGCGTCAAGCTGACCATCCTGCCGCTGCTGCTCAAGTCGTGCGCGCACATGCTCAAGGAGCTGCCGGACTTCAACAGTTCGCTGGCGCCAAGCGGCAAAGCGATCATCCGCAAGAAATACGTGAACATCGGCTTCGCCGTCGACACCCCGGATGGCCTGCTGGTACCGGTGATCAAGAACGTCGACCAGAAGAGCCTGTTGCAACTGGCAGCCGAAGCCGCTGCGCTGGCCGCCAAAGCCCGCGACAAGAAGCTCACCGCTGACGACATGCAGGGCGCCTGCTTCACCATTTCCAGTCTTGGCCACATTGGCGGCACCGGCTTCACGCCGATCGTCAACGCGCCGGAAGTGGCGATCCTCGGTGTTTCCAAGGCAACCATCCAGCCAGTCTGGGACGGCAAAGCCTTCCAGCCGAAACTGATGCTGCCGCTGTCGTTGTCCTACGATCACCGTGTGATCAACGGCGCCGCTGCCGCACGCTTCACCCAGCGTCTGGGCAGCCTGCTGGCGGACATCCGCACGATCCTGCTGTAACTCGATCGGCCCTCCGGCAACGGAGGGCCGATTGCTGCACCCTTTCGAGCGCCACACGCTCGTACCTCAACCCCGTCAGTTTGGCGGGGCTTTTTTTTGCCTGAAGAAACACCTCCCTCGTCTTTTTCCCACACGTCGCGCTGACATCGGCCACAACTCCGGTCGACTTGGTACCGATCTTTTTTATTCGATACGCAACTAACCTAGGCGCAACCAATTCAACTAAGAAAACTTAGTGAAATCCTGTTAACTCAAGTTAATTCGAATGGATTCGACATGTTAAAACCAACTATCGGCCCAATTACCGGCCACGTTACAACTGTTCATGCGCGCATCTTCATGCGTGGCGATCGTCAGAACAACTCGCCGGTATTTGCCGGGATTCGTTATCGCGCTTCAAGCACACAACATTGGTCCAAAGGTAACTTTGCGCAACTGAGTGAATTACGCGAAATGTCACATGTGTTCGCCCTCAACAATTTGAGTGCCGACACCGAATATGAATATCAGACCGGCTGGTTCAGCCCGATGAATCCGGTACATACGCCAGACAGCGTTGCCGAGTTGCCGTTGCAATGGCCACGGGAAATCTATCGCCTGCGCACCCGCTCCAGCAAAGCCCTGCAACCCAGAGCCTACATCGTCGGCTCCTGCCGCTACTTGCGCATGACTGCTGGCATTGCCTCCCTGCCGCAACTGGGTGACCGGATCTTTGCATCCATCAATCAGCTGATCGAGGGCATACAACCCCCGATCAGCGCGGTATTGATGACCGGCGATCAAATTTATGTGGACGACTTGAACCTGGTCGCACCGGATCGCGAATACAAAGACATCCTCAACAAGTACCGCGCCGCGTTTTCCCAACCAAACATTCAACGGTTGATGTCTGGCACGTCGACTTACATGATTCTCGATGATCACGAAATCGAAGATAACTGGCCTGCCAATGCCAGCAAGTCCGACGGCGACTTGTACCGTAACGCAATGGCTGCCTATGAGTTGTATCAGACCAGTCATAGCCCGGTACATCCGCTGACAACTAACGGTGAAATAGATCACTCGACACTTGAGCACTACTGGTATCAATTCAGCGACGGCGATATCGAATGGTTTGTCACCGATAGTCGCACCCGCCGCAACTTGTCAGCCGATGACCGACGCATCCTCGACGAGGCACAGGAACAGGCCCTGCTCAAATGGCTGAGCCACAGCACAGCGCGGGTCAAGTTCGTGGTCACCAGCGTGATGTTCTATCCCGATCGCAAACGCCACGGCGATGACGCCTGGAAAGCCTTTCCCGAGCAACGCCTGCGCCTGCTGGAAACCATCCGCACCCGGCGAATCAAGAATGTCGTGTTCATTTCCGGGGACGTGCATGGCTCGCTGGCGGCTCGTTTGACACACAGCGAAGACCCGGACTTCGAAATCCACACGGTGGTGTCCTCGCCGCTGTGCAACAGCAAACTGCTGCCATATGCCAAAGCGTCCACGTTCATCCTGGATCAGCCGCTGGTGCGCACGGCGGCGGGCGATTATCGGCATGAACTGACCAGCACGGTGGTGAGTGAAGACAATTTCGCCCACTTGGTGGTCGAGGCTGATCAGATTATGGTCAATTACCATGATCGGGATGGAAAACGGCTGCAGTCGATCGCCATAAAGCTGCGCTAAGCCTTAAAGATCGCAGCCTTCGACAGCTCCTACAGAGGGCGCATTCCCCTGTAGACACTGCCCAAGGCTGCGATCTTTTACTCTTTTCAACGACGTGCTGGAGAAATGCCCGACGCAGCCGACATATTCTTATAGCACTTGGCCTTCATGTCTCTTGTCAGTCAGTGCCGCAATGATGCAACCTTGCCGCAGGCAACAGTAAAGAGGGCGAGAGCCCGGCGCGTTCAGCATATTTCCAAGCGAGTTCCCTTCATGAAGAGCCAACCCGATGCCGCCAGCCGTATGGCGGCCGAGGTAGTGACGCAGTTGCCTGTGCCCTCGCGGCTCGGCATGCTGCGTTTCGAGCGCTTGAATGAAGCCAGTTGGGCGATGCTGTTTCTCGATCCCAACTGTGAACGCCAGTTCGGTCAGCCAGCCGTCGAGCTTTGCGCGCTGGTCGGCTCACCCTACGCCAGCCTGATGGAACCCGAAGCGCGCTATCAACTGCACGACGCGATCCAGCAGCAACTGCGCGACAGCCCGCATTATCTGGTGCGCTATACCCTGCACACCGCCGCAGGCAAGCTGAACATCCTCGAATTGGGCGAAGCGTATAAACAGCACAATCGTCATCTGCTGCGCGGCTATCTATTGGCGGTCGATGATGTGTTCGACGAATTGCCGCAGGTGCCCTGCGTCGACCTCGAAACCCAGAATTCACGCCTGCAAATCGCCCTTGAACTCAATCAACGCGCGCAGCAGGAACAACTGCAGCACCTGGAACGCGTGCGCGCCCAGCAGGACCTGATTCTGCTGCTCGCGCGCCAGCGCTACAGCACGCACAACTCCTTGCAGGAAGCCGCCGAGCTGATCACCCGCTGCGCCTGCGATATCTATGAAATCGACTGCGCCAGCTTGTGGAACCTCGAAGGCCAGCATCTGGTGCCGATCTCCGCGTACCACCGCGCGACCCAGGAATACATCCTTCCGGACGTGATCGACATCAGTAGCTTCCCGGATTACATGGACGCCCTGCATGGAAGTCGCGCCATCGATGCGCACAACGCGATGCGCGACCCGCGTACCCGGGAGATGGCCGAAGCCCTGCGCCCGCGCGACGTCAACGCCATGCTCGACGCCAGTATTCGCGTCGACGGGCAAGTGGTCGGCGTGCTGTGCCTGGAACAGACCGGCGTCACCCGCGCCTGGCAGTCCGATGAAATCGCCTTTGCCGGTGAGCTGGCTGACCAGTTCGCGCAAGTCATCAACAACCACAACCGCCGCACTGCCACCAGCGCCCTGCACCTGTTCCAGCGTGCAGTCGAGCAAAGCGCCAACGCGTTTTTGCTGGTCAATTGCGACGGCGTGGTCGAGTACGTCAACCCGAGTTTCACCGCGATCACCCAATACACCACCGAAGAAGTCCATGGCCAGCGTCTGTCCGAACTGCCGGCGCTGGAAAACCTCAGTGAACTGTTGTTCGACGCGCCCTCGGCGCTGGCCAAGAGCAACAGTTGGCAGGGCGAATTCAAAAGCCGCCGCAAGAACCTCGAACCGTACTGGGGTCAGCTGTCGATCTCCAAAGTCTACGGCGACAACCGCGAGCTGACGCATTACATCGGCATCTACGAAGACATCACCCAGACCAAACTGGCGCAGCAGCGCATCGAGCGCCTGGCGTACACCGACAACCTGACCAATCTCGGCAACCGCCCGGCGTTTATCCGCAATCTGGACGAACGCTTCGCCCGCGATAGCGATACGCCGATCAGCCTGTTGCTGGTGGACATCGACAATTTCAAGCGGATCAACGACAGCCTCGGTCACCAGACCGGCGACAAGCTGCTGATCAGTCTGGCCCGGCGTCTGCGCAATAGTCTGAGCCCGAGCGGCAGCCTCGCGCGGTTCGCCAGTAACGAGTTTGCCGTGCTGCTCGACGATACCGATCTGGCGACCGGTCAGCAGATCGCCAACCAATTGCTGGCGACCCTCGACAAGCCGATGTTCGTCGACAACCAGTTGATCAGCGTCACCGGTTCGGTCGGCCTGGCCTGTGCACCGCTACACGGTCGCGATCCGCAAACGCTGATGCGTAACGCCGGCCTGGCGCTGCACAAAGCCAAGGCCAACGGTAAACATCAGGTGCAAGTCTTCACCGAAGCACTGAACGCCGAGGCCAGCTACAAACTGTTCGTCGAAAACAACCTGCGCCGCGCCCTGACCCAGAACGAGCTGGACGTGTTCTACCAGCCCAAGCTGTGCCTGCGCAGCGGTCGTCTGCTGGGCATGGAAGCGCTGCTGCGCTGGAACCACCCGGAACGCGGCATGATTCGCCCGGACCAGTTCATCAGCGTCGCCGAAGAAACCGGCCTGATCATTCCGATCGGCAAGTGGATCGCCCGTCAGGCCTGCCGCATGAGCAAAGCGCTGACCGCAGCAGGGATGGGCAATCTGCAAGTGGCGATCAACTTGTCGCCGAAACAGTTCTCCGACCCGGATCTGGTGGCCTCCATCGCCAACATCCTCAAGGAAGAAGCGCTGCCGGCCAATCTGCTCGAGCTGGAGCTGACCGAAGGCCTGCTGCTGGAAGCCACCGAAGACACGCACTTGCAGCTCGACCAGCTCAAGCGCCTTGGGTTGACGCTAGCCATGGACGACTTCGGCACCGGGTATTCATCGCTGAGTTATTTGAAGAAATTCCCGATCGACATCATCAAGATTGATCGCAGCTTCATCCACGAAATTCCCGACAACCAGGACGACATGGAAATCACCTCGGCGGTGATCGCCATGGCGCACAACCTGAAACTCAAGGTTGTGGCCGAAGGCATCGAAACCGCCGAACAACTGGCGTTCCTGCGCCGCCACCGTTGCGATGTCGGACAGGGTTACCTGTTCGACCGGCCGATTCCGGGCGCAGAACTCATCCAAGCGCTGAAACGCTACCCGCGCGGCCCGCTCTGCCTCTGACCTCGCCGCTCCTACATTGGATAGTGCGAAGTCGGGCATCATTCGGCACACTGGCGGTCTGACTTTTCACATCCAACCTGACTGAGAGGAACGATCATGGTTCTGCGCTCGGAAATTCTGGTGAACAAGAACGTGCTCCCGACTAAAGAACAAGCTCTGCCCGGCCGCGAAACCGCGATGACCCTGCCTGAAAAGCACTTCGTGTTTGAAGAAACCCCGCTGCTTGGCCCGTTTTTCCAGGACGTCGACTTTGCGATCTTCGGTCTGGGCTGCTTCTGGGGCGCCGAACGCCGCTTCTGGCAGCGCGAAGGCGTGGTCAGCACCGTGGTGGGTTATGCCGGCGGTTTCACGCCGAACCCGACTTACGAAGAAGTCTGCTCGGGCCTGACCGGCCACGCCGAAGTCGTGCTGGTTGTGTATGACAAGGCCAAAGTCAGCTACGAAGAGCTGCTGGCGATGTTCTGGGAACTGCACAACCCGACGCAGGGCATGCGTCAGGGCAACGACATCGGTACGCAGTACCGCTCGGTGATCTACGCAACCTCGCCTGAGCATCTGGACGCGGCGCTGAAAAGCAAAGCTGTGTATCAGGCGGAACTGTCGAAGGCGGGTCTGGGGGAAATCAGCACCGAGATCGAACAGGCGCCGACCGTGTACTTCGCCGAGGCGTATCACCAGCAGTATCTGGCGAAAAATCCTGAAGGGTATTGCGGGATCGGCGGCACCGGCGTGTGCATGCCAGCGAGCCTGGCGGGTAACTGACCCTTAAAAGCAAAAGATCGCAGCCTTCGGCAGCTCCTACAGGAGATCAGTGATCGTCCGCACATTGGTGGACGACACCGAACCGTGTAGGAGCTACCGCAGGCTGCGATCTTTTGATCTTGCCGTTGATCAGCTCTCGGCAATCAACCAATCCATCTGCCACCCACCCTGAGTCTGCCCCAGCTTCTTCGACAACCACGGCAGCAGCTCACGCAATTCCTCCTCCAGCCCCCACGGCGGATTGGCAATCGCCATGCCCGAACCGTTCAGGCTGTTCGGCGTATCCAGCGGATGCACCAGCAATTCCACGCGCAACAACTTCGGCGCACCGGTGCCGGCCAGATCCTGATAGAAGCGCCGCAACGCACGCTGATCCTTCACCGGATACCAGATCGCCGCTACGGTTTGGCGCATACGGCCAATCGCCTCTTTCAACGACGCCGCACAACGCTGCATCTCGTCGAGCTGCTCGAACGGCGGATCAATCAACATCACCGCGCGTTTCTCCTGCACCGGCAGCATCGCTCGTGCAACGTGCCAGCCCTCGCCCAGGTGAACCTTGACCCGGCGATCACCGGCCATGTTGTCCTTGAGCAGCACGCCGTCTTCCGGGTGCTTCTCGTTGAGCATCACCCGATCCTGCGGGCGGGTCAGGCGCCGCGCCAGCTCCGGCGAACCCGGGTAGTAGCGCAGTTGGCCATCCGGGTTCATCTCGTGCAGCACCTTCATATAGTCGGCGGTCAACGCCGGCAGGTCCTGCTGATCCCATAAGCGCGCGATGCCTTCCAGGTACTCACCGGTACGGTTGGCCTGATCGCCCTGCAAGTCATACAGACCGATGCCGGCATGCGTGTCGAGATAGGCAAACGGCTGCTCCTTGCGCGACATCAGGGCGATGAGGCGGGTCAAGGTCAGGTGTTTGAACACATCGGCGTGATTGCCGGCATGGAAGGCGTGACGATAATTCATGGCTGCTCCTGCGAAGGGCGCAAAGTTTACCTTTTACCGGGCGGCAAGTCAGGGGTTGGCGGCTGAGCGGACAAAAGCCTTTCCCTCACCCTAGCCCTCTCCCGGAGGGAGAGGGGACTGACGGTGGTGATCTTGCGAGTTACATCGACCTGAAAGATCAGCGTGATCTCAGGTTTGGCCAAGCGAAGATCAGCGCGGAAGTCGCAAGTCGGCGTACATCACCCAGACAACTCGGTCAGTCCCCAGAAACAACGCATAGCGAGGCCTGGCCAAGCCAAGTTCACCACTGAAGTCGCAGGTCGGCGCACATCACCCAGACAACTCGGTCAGTCCCCTCTCCCTCTGGGAGAGGGCTAGGGTGAGGGGCTTTGCTTTTATGGCGTTAAACTCGCTAGCCATGAACGACAGGAAGTCAAAAACTCATGCGATATCTGATCATCTGCTTATTCAGTCTGCTTAGCCCATACCTCGCCCTTGCCGACGAAACCCGGATTGAACAGGCACGCCAGTCACTAAAAAACTACGGTCTGAGCCACTGCATTCTGAAGCCATTCAACGGGCGCTCCGCGCTGGAAAAAGACATTGCACTGTCCGCCAGTGCCTATTCGTTCATGGGCAAAGGCATGCATTCCATCCTGCAAAATGAAGACACGCTGCAAGTGCTACACGATCCCTACAAAGAAACCCGAAACTACGTGTTGGCGGCTTACGAGCAGACACCTTCAAACAGCAAATACTCGAATGAAAAAGTAGTGTTTTTTGGGTGCATGAAGGTCTACAACTCCGATGCGTTCAACAGCTTTATCAACTCTCAGGATGCGTACATCCCTGACTGACTAACTGATTTCCTTTAACGTCAAAAGATCGCAGCCTTCGGCAGCTCCTACAGGGCGAACGCCAGTCCCGTGTAGGAGCTGCCGAAGGCTGCGATCCTTTGATCTTTTTCAGGCAGGCATGCTGCGCAGGCGCCTGCCGATGACGTCGAGTACATCACAGCCGTCGCGCAACGGAATCACGCAGAGCTGGGCGAAGTCGCTGAGGATAACGGAGTCGCATTCGACCGAGCCGCGCATGCACATGTTTTCCAGCACCTGGATCACGGCGCGCAGGCGGTGGTTGGCCGCGTCCATAAGGATGTCGAGGGGCACGTGGGTGTCGATGAACAGGGTCGGCATGTCGCTGCAATTGCCGGTCAGGGCCATGAAGCGGTTGTCGGGATGGGGGATGATTTTTTCGTAGGGTGGATCGGGTTTAAGCATAGTCATATCAGTTGTACCTCAATAGGTTTAGAGAGGCTGCCAAGTGACCTTCCTACGGGTATAGGTGGCAGCCGTACGCGAGAGTAGGAAACTGAGAAACCCACCAAACTCAGTCACGCCGAAGCGTTCCCGCGCACAGCTGCCGCAAACGATGCTACGGACACATATTAAGTGCCGCAATCAAACGACAACGCTGGTGCGCGGTGAATTTCGCAGGGGTCCTACGCCCTGTCACCACTCTCGCAGTGACAACGAAAAGACTATCCCTGCAACCCACCGCCCACCAGTTCATGAAAACCGCCGCAACTCGAAGGAATCGTCCGAGACCTTCGCCCCGAAAACTCACTCTGACTCTGCCAGCAAAAACGCCAGCAACGCCGATTGCGACGATTCTTCCGACATTGAAACCTGAAAAAACCACCTGACCTTGCAACGCAAAACCACCTCGGGAAAAACCTCGAAAAGGGTCGGGTATTCTTCGCTCAACCACTGCAACGCATTGGCCGTTCGAATGTCATGGCCTTGCTGCGCCAGCACCGAAGCCGGCACCTGCCACCACGGAAATACCCGCCCCGAAACCTGCGCCCTGCCACCAATTTCCAGCGCCTGACCATTGATCAAACAACGCCCGATCAGCGGAAACAGTTGCGCCGCATCCACCTCATCGGCCTGAAGAATCGGCAACAGAAACCGCCCGTCCCAAAAACGAAAAAACACCGTTTTGCCGCCAGGCATCAGCACTTGGGTCAGGCTGCGAAAGTGCGCCACCACCTCTTCAAGGCTCGCCGAAGAAACCGCCAGCCAACCCCAATCCTGTGACCCGTTGGTTGCGATCCAATGCAGAAACTCACTGTCGGCGGCGACAATTCCCACGTAAGGCATCACCGCATCCCACTCGGCATAGATCGTCTCGGCCCAGATCGGGCTCGCCGTTTCTCGCCAAGCGGCAGGCGGTTTTGCCTCACTGGCATTACTGAAAACCGCAAACAACTGCTCGGAAGTTTTCAACGGTTCACGCGCCAACCATTCTGCAGGCAAAAGAAAATCAGGCTGCACAGAGACCGTCCTTGCAACGTTCACACTCTTCGCAGAATGGCGCGTCCCCCTTGAAGCTCATGATTTGTGCAGCAGTCAGCATGGCAGCCGGCGCGGCGGCGAGTTTCTCCGGCAATCCCGGTACAACCGGCGCGGCACTCATCGCCGCCATCGGCGCACCACCCACTACAATCGGCACGCTGCTGAAAATGCCGCCGGGGCCGATGTTGATCCACTGCCCACCGGCCTGAATCGTCGCACTCGCGCCACCGTCGATCACCACTTGCTGACCGGCGCTGACGTGGAATTGCCCACTGGCGCTGATCGCCTGATTACTCACGCGAACATGACGGTCGCCGGTCACGCTCAGATGATCGTCCTGCTTCACTTCGGTTTGGCGCTGGCCGTGGGTGATGCGCTGCTCATCAGCCTTCAATTCATGCCGCGCGGTGCCGGTGACGACGATGCTGCGCTGGTTATCAACCTGCACCTGTTGATCGTTCAACACATGCTGCGTCCAGTTACGCTGGGCGCGCAGATAGATTTCCTCAGCGCCTTTCTTATCCTCGATGCGCAGTTCGTTGTAGCCGCCACCGCCGGGGCTGCTCTGACTACGAAAAATGCTACGGGTCTTGTCCGCCGGAAGATCCAGCGGGATCGGCGTCGCGGCGTTGGGCAGGCAGCCCACGACCAAAGGTTTGTCGGCGTCGGCATCGATGAAACCGACCAGCACTTCCATGCCGACTCGCGGAATCAGCACGCTGCCGTAACGGTCGTGCGCCCAGTTAGTAGCAACGCGTAGCCAGCAACTGGAATGCTCGTTCAATTCGCCGTCGCGATCCCAGGCCAGTTGCACCTTGACCCGGCCGTACTCGTCGCAGTGGATTTCCGTGTCTTTCGGCCCGGTCACAACCGCCGCTTGATAGCCGAGCATGCGTGGTTTTTCCGGCCCCAGCGCCGGGCGGAAGAACACGTCCCACGGCGTGGCTAGAAAGCTATTACGGTAACCCTGAAATCCCTCGCCATCGCTGGTCACCGATTCCTCCAGCACCTGCGGCTGGCGGCCATGATGCTCGATGGCGGTCAGCAACCAGAGGTCATTCCAGTCGTGGCGCGGATGCTCGGTCAGTTGCAGGAAATGCCCGCAAACCAGTGCGGATTCGTCGCTGACGCCCTCAGCCTGACGGTAATCGGCGACATGTCGCTCAAGTGCCCGCTGGGTCAGGTGCTTGCCGGTTTCCCGATCATTGAATTGGCCGGGGAAGTGATAGTCCTCCAGCACCGGGCGCTGCTCGCCGTCGACACGGCTTTGCAACTGCAGCCGCGGCTTTTCGAAGTTGTAGTCGCGCCGGGTGACCACGCTGGTACGGGTTTCGACGCGAACGTTAAAGCGCTGAATCGCCCGCGCGCCAGCGGACATGCCACTGCCCGGCAGATAAACCGTTGGCTCGGCGAGACGCGGGAACACAGTCTGGTCATCGCCAAAAACCAACAGGTGACCTTGGGGACTGTGTTGAAAATGGTAATGAATGCCGACTTCGGCACACAGGCGCTGGATAAAGGCCAGGTCACTCTCGGCGTACTGCACGCAATACTCACGCACCGGGTAATCGCTGCCGAGGCGAAATTCAAAAGCATCACGCAGGATCGAATGATCCTTGAGCACTCGCGCGACAATTTGCGGCACCGTCAGATGCTGGAAGATCCGCTGATTGATCCGCTGGCCGAGGTAGGTCAGACGCGGGACGAGGCTGATGTGATAACGCGTCAGACGTTTCCCGGAATCGCCCTGCCCGACCTGATAAATCTGACCGTGAATACCGGAACCCTGAGCATCCAGGCTCAGAAACGCCTGACAGTGCAGCAGGCTTTCGAGGTCCAGGTCCGGCCGTTCACTGACCAGTTCCAGCTCGAAGCGAAAGGGTTGGCTGATGGCTTCCTTGCCCGTGAACTCAAGGACCTTGAGGTCATGTTGGGCGCCTTCGAGGGTCAACGTGAAACGCGGTTGATTGGCAGGCGCGAACATCCGATGTCTCTCTGCAGTGTGAGGGCGGGCGATTCTGCATGAGGGGCAAGGGGTGATGAATGGGTGACGGGAAAATCAGATTTTCCCTACTTTCATTGACGAAAAACCCTGCAAAAAGCGACGCCTTCAACTACAGACAAATCTCTCAAGTCATCCATAGAACCCTGTGGGAGCTGGCTTGCCAGCGATAGCGATGCGTCAGTTACTGAATGTTCTGAATGTGCCGCCCTCATCGCTGGCAAGCCAGCTCCCACAGGTTTCTTCAGCGTCGGCAAGAAATCACAGGCACAAAAAAACGGCCCGTCTCCTGTAGGAAACGGGCCGTTTTCGGGTGAGCCTCAGCTCAGAACAATCACTTGTTCAGGTGGAAATCTTTTTCCGCCGCTTCGAAGCGCTGCACCATGCCTCTGCTCGGCTCGCCCATCTTGCTGACGATGTAGATGGCCAGGCTGGCGAAGATGAAGCCCGGGATGATTTCGTACAGACCCAGCAGTTCGAAATGCTTCCAGACCACCACGGTGATCGCGCCGACCAGAATACCGGCCAGTGCGCCGTCGCGGGTCATTTCTTTCCAGATAACCGAGATCAGCACAACCGGACCGAACGCAGCACCGAAACCGGCCCAAGCGTAGGACACCAGACCCAGTACGCGGTTTTCCGGGTTGGCCGCCAAGGCGATCGCGATCAGTGCAACCAACAGCACCATGGCACGGCCGACCCAGACCAGTTCAACCTGAGAAGCAGATTTACGCAGGAAGGTTTTGTAGAAGTCTTCGGTCAGGGCGCTCGAGCACACCAGCAACTGGCAGCTCAGGGTGCTCATCACCGCAGCCAGAATGGCCGACAACAGCACACCGGCGATCCATGGGTTGAACAGCAGTTTGGCCAGTTCGATGAACACACGTTCGTGGTTCTCGGTCACGGGACCGGCAACTTCCGGGTGCGCCGAGAAGTACGCGATACCGAAGAAGCCCACCGCCACGGTGCCGCCCAGGCACAGGATCATCCAGGTCATGGAAATGCGACGCGCCTTAGCGATCGATTTCACCGAATCCGCCGCCATGAAACGCGCGAGGATGTGCGGCTGACCGAAGTAGCCCAGACCCCAGCCCATCAGCGAGATGATGCCGATGAAAGTGGTGCCTTTGAGCATGTCGAAGTTGCTTGGATCTTGCGCTTCGATGGCCAGGAACGTGGTGTCGACGCCACCGGTGGCCAGCAGCACGATGATTGGCGTAAGGATCAGCGCGAAAATCATCAGGGTGGCTTGTACGGTGTCGGTCCAGCTCACCGCCAGGAAACCGCCGATAAAGGTGTAGGCAATTGTCGCCGCAGCACCGGCCCACAGCGCGGTCTCGTAGGACATGCCGAAGGTGCTTTCGAACAGACGGGCACCGGCCACAATGCCGGAAGCGCAGTAGATGGTGAAGAACACCAGAATCACGATCGCCGAGATGATCCGCAGCAGGCCGCTTTTGTCTTCAAAACGGCTGGCGAAGTAGTCCGGCAGGGTCAGGGCGTCGCCGTTGTGCTCGGTCTGCACGCGCAGACGGCCGGCAACGAACAGCCAGTTGAGGTAGGCACCGATGACCAGACCGATGGCGATCCAGCTTTCAGACAGACCGGACATATAGATGGCGCCCGGCAGGCCCATCAACAACCAGCCGCTCATGTCGGACGCACCGGCGGACAGCGCGGTGACGACGCTGCCGAGGCTGCGACCGCCGAGAATATAGTCAGAAAGGTTGTTGGTGGAGCGATAGGCCATCAAGCCGATCAGCACCATTGCTGCGATGTAGATCACGAACGTGATCAGGGTTGGATTGCTTACGCTCATTGAGTTACGCCCTGGCTTTGTTTTTATGTAGCGGCGGTGGTGAACCGCACGCAAACGACGACGTTTGGCAGACGATCCGGGATCCCGCGCATTTAGGACTGATGTTTCCCCAGGAAAGCCATCAGCCGGTACACCGGGTTATTCCCGGTTGCACCTAGGGCGCGAATGCTATGCAACAAATCAAATAAGGTGCAACCAGTTTCGTGAGAATTAGTTGCACCCAGTCGGATTTATCGACAATCACCCCGTTTTTGCTCCCTTTTGTGGCAGTCATAACCCTTTACTAGAAGCAAAAGCACCAAGCAGGAGCAGCACTTTCGTACCAGAAAATAATTCCTGACGAGTTGCCTATTATTCCGACAAAAAAAGGGTTGCACCCGGTTGCACCTCTTTCGGCGCACGGCTAATCTTGCCGCCAGCTGATGCCACGCAACTGTGGCAACTATGAGGATAAAAATATGGCTACCACCACCCTTGGGGTCAAACTCGATGACCCGACCCGCGAACGCCTGAAGGCCGCCGCAACCTCGATTGATCGCACGCCGCACTGGCTGATCAAGCAGGCAATTTTCAATTACCTGGAAAAACTCGAGGGTGGTGCAACCCTGACCGAGCTGAACGGTTTGACCGCCAAGGACGCCGATGAGGCGGGCGAAGTGCACACCGATCACGCCCACCAATGCTTCCTCGAATTCGCTGAAAGCATCCTGCCGCAGTCCGTTCTGCGCGCTTCGATCACTGCCGCTTACCGTCGCCCTGAGCCGGAAGTCGTGCCGATGCTGATCGAGCAGGCTCGCCTGCCAGCGCCGATGGCAGAAGCCACCAACAAACTTGCCGCTTCCATCGCGGAAAAACTGCGTAACCAGAAAAGTGCCGGCGGTCGTGCAGGCATTGTTCAGGGTCTGCTGCAGGAATTTTCCCTGTCGTCCCAGGAAGGCGTGGCGCTGATGTGCCTCGCCGAAGCGCTGCTGCGTATCCCGGACAAGGGCACTCGCGACGCACTGATCCGCGACAAGATCAGCACCGGTAACTGGCACCCGCATTTGGGCAACAGCCCGTCGCTGTTCGTCAACGCGGCCACTTGGGGCCTGCTGCTGACCGGCAAGCTTGTGTCCACCCACAACGAAGCTGGCCTGACGTCGTCCTTGAGCCGCATCATCGGCAAGAGCGGCGAGCCGATGATCCGCAAGGGCGTCGACATGGCCATGCGCCTGATGGGCGAGCAGTTCGTCACCGGCGAAACCATCGCCGAAGCGTTGGCCAACGCGAGCAAGTTCGAAGCCAAGGGCTTCCGTTATTCCTACGACATGCTCGGTGAAGCGGCCCTCACCGAACACGACGCGCAGAAGTACCTGGCGTCGTACGAACAAGCCATTCACTCGATCGGCAAAGCCTCCCACGGCCGTGGGATTTATGAAGGCCCGGGCATCTCCATCAAGTTGTCGGCACTGCACCCGCGTTACAGCCGTGCGCAGTACGAGCGTGTGATGGACGAGCTGTACCCGCGTCTGCTGTCGCTGACCCTGCTGGCCAAGCAATACGACATCGGCCTGAACATCGATGCCGAAGAAGCCGACCGTCTCGAACTGTCGCTGGATCTGCTTGAGCGCCTGTGCTTCGAGCCGCAACTGACTGGCTGGAACGGCATCGGTTTCGTGATCCAGGCTTACCAGAAGCGTTGCCCGTACGTGATCGACTACGTGATCGATCTGGCCCGTCGCAGCCGTCATCGCCTGATGATCCGTCTGGTGAAGGGCGCCTACTGGGACAGCGAAATCAAGCGCGCCCAGGTCGAAGGCCTGGAAGGCTATCCGGTCTACACCCGCAAGGTGTACACCGACGTTTCCTACATCGCTTGCGCACGCAAACTGCTGTCGGTGCCGGAAGTCATCTACCCGCAGTTCGCCACGCACAACGCCCACACCCTGTCGGCCATTTATCACATTGCCGGTCAGAACTATTACCCGGGTCAGTACGAATTCCAATGCCTGCACGGCATGGGCGAACCGCTCTACGAGCAGGTTGTAGGCAAAGTTTCCGAAGGCAAGCTGAACCGTCCGTGCCGCGTTTACGCTCCGGTCGGCACTCACGAAACGCTGCTGGCGTACCTCGTACGTCGCTTGCTGGAAAACGGTGCGAACACCTCGTTCGTCAACCGCATCGCCGACCAGTCGATTTCGATTCAGGAACTGGTGGCCGATCCGGTGGCGCAGATCGAGCAGATGGCGACCGTGGAAGGTGGATTCGGCCTGCCGCACCCGCGTATTCCGTTGCCGCGTGACCTGTACGGCGCCGAGCGAGCCAACTCCAGCGGCATCGACATGGCCAACGAACATCGTCTGGCTTCGCTGTCCTGCGCACTGCTCGCCACGGCCCATACCGACTGGAAGGCTGCGCCGATGCTCGGTTGCGCGTCGAGCAACGAAACCCCTGCACCAGTGCTGAATCCGTCGGATCACCGCGATGTGGTCGGGCATGTTCAGGAAGCTACCGTCGAAGACGTCGACAACGCTATCCAGTGCGCACTGAACGCTGCACCGATCTGGCAGGCCACCCCGCCGGCCGAACGCGCGGCGATTCTGGAACGTGCCGCTGACTTGATGGAAGGCGAGATTCAGCCACTGATGGGCCTGTTGGCTCGTGAAGCCGGCAAGACCTACGCCAACGCCATCGCCGAAGTCCGCGAAGCGGTCGACTTCCTGCGTTACTACGCAGTACAAGCGCGCAACGATTTCAGCAACGATGCCCATCGCCCACTGGGTCCGGTGGTGTGCATCAGCCCGTGGAACTTCCCGCTGGCGATCTTCAGCGGTCAAGTCGCTGCCGCTCTGGCCGCCGGTAACCCGGTACTGGCCAAACCGGCCGAGCAGACTCCGCTGGTGGCTGCTCAAGCCGTGCGCTTGATGCTCGAAGCCGGGATTCCGCAAGGCGTGCTGCAACTGCTGCCGGGTCGCGGTGAAACCGTCGGCGCCGGTCTGGTCGGCGATGAGCGCGTCAAAGGCGTGATGTTCACCGGCTCCACCGAAGTTGCGCGCCTGCTGCAACGCAACATTGCCGGTCGTCTCGACAACCAGGGTCGTCCGATTCCGCTGATCGCCGAAACCGGTGGTCAGAACGCGATGATCGTCGACTCTTCGGCACTGACCGAACAGGTGGTGATCGACGTAGTTTCGTCGGCCTTCGACAGCGCCGGTCAGCGTTGCTCGGCGCTGCGCGTACTGTGCCTGCAGGAAGATTCCGCCGATCGCGTCATCGAGATGCTCAAAGGTGCCATGGCGGAAAGCCGTCTCGGCAACCCGGAGCGCCTGTCCGTGGACATCGGCCCGGTGATCGACGCCGAAGCCAAGGCGGGCATCGACAAGCACATCCAGGGCATGCGCGACAAAGGTCGCAACGTCTACCAAGTGGCGATTGCCGACACCGAAGAAGTCAAACGCGGCACCTTCGTCATGCCGACCCTGATCGAACTGGAAAGCTTCGACGAGCTGCAACGCGAGATCTTCGGCCCGGTGCTGCACGTGGTGCGCTACAAGCGCAAAGAGATCGATCAACTGATCGGCCAGATCAACGCTTCCGGTTATGGCCTGACTTTGGGCGTACACACGCGCATCGACGAGACCATCGCCAAGGTGATCGACAACGTCAACGCCGGTAACGTCTACGTCAACCGCAACATCGTTGGCGCTGTGGTCGGCGTGCAGCCATTCGGCGGCGAAGGCTTGTCGGGTACCGGTCCGAAAGCCGGTGGCCCGCTGTACTTGTACCGCTTGCTGTCGACGCGCCCTACTGATGCCATCGAACAATCCTTCGCTCGCGGTGATGCTGCCGTGGCACCGGACGTTCGTCTGCGCGACGCCATGAGTAAACCGCTGACCGCGCTGAAAGCCTGGGCTGACAGCAACAAGTTTGCCGACCTGAGCACCCTGTGCGTGCAGTACGCTGCGCAATCGCAGAGCGGCATCACCCGCGTACTGGCCGGCCCGACCGGTGAGAAAAACAGCTATGCCATCCTCCCGCGTGAGCACGTGTTGTGCCTGGCCGAGGTTGAAGGTGATTTGCTGACGCAACTGGCGGCGGTGCTGGCGGTAGGCGGTTCGGCGGTATGGCCGGAGTCCGACATCAGCAAGGCCTTGTTCGCACGCCTGCCGAAGGAGATTCAGGCGCGGATCAAGCTGGTTGCCGACTGGAATAAAGACGACGTGGTGTTTGATGCGGTTCTGCATCACGGCCATTCCGACCAGTTGCGCGGCGTTTGCCAGCAGATTGCCAAGCGTGCCGGTGCGATCGTTGGGGTTCAGGGCTTGTCCCAGGGCGAGACCAACATTGCGCTCGAGCGCCTGGTGATTGAGCGGGCGTTGAGTGTTAACACCGCTGCGGCGGGGGGTAATGCCAGCTTGATGACTATCGGCTAAACCGGTCTAAATCCAGGCGACCGCAATAGTCGCCTGGAATGCAATTCCCTGTAGGAGTGAGCCTGCTCGCGATAGCGATCTATCAGACACATTTATTCGACTGACAGACCGCTATCGCGAGCAGGCTCACTCCTACATTTGATTAGTGTCGCCCTCACCTCTGCATCACTCTCATCAATCATCCTATCCAGCCTCTATTCCCCCACCTTAGACTCGGCCCAACCCCAATTTCAGGTAGGCCGCCATGTCCGAGACGCTGCTCAGTTCCCGCAATCTGGCTTTCGAGCTGTATGAAGTCCTCGATGCCGAGGGCCTGACCCGGCGTGAGCGCTTTGCCGAACACAATCGCGAAACCTTCGACGCCGCCATCGGCACCGCACGCAGCATCGCCGAGAAGTACTTCGCACCGCACAACCGCAAAGGCGACGAGAACGAGCCGCGCTACGAAGATGGCAAGGCGATTCTGATTCCTGAAGTGAAACCGGCGGTGGATGCCTTCCTTGAAGCCGGATTCCTCAACGCTGCGCGCAGCTTCGACGCTGGCGGCATGCAACTGCCGACGCTGCTGTCTCAAGCTTGCTTCGCGCACTTCCAGTCGGCCAACGCCGCTTCGACCTCGTATCCGTTCCTGACCATGGGCGCGGCGAACCTGATCGAGAGCTTTGGCACTGAGGAGCAGAAACAACGCTTCCTGCAGCCCATGATCGATGGTCGCTTCTTCGGCACCATGGCGCTGACCGAACCGCATGCAGGTTCATCGCTGTCGGATATTCGTACGCGCGCCGAGCCGGCGTCCGACGGTACTTATCGCCTGAAGGGCAACAAAATCTTCATCTCCGGCGGCGATCACCCGCTCTCGGAAAACATCGTGCACATGGTCCTGGCCAAACTGCCGGACGCACCTGCGGGCGTTAAAGGCATTTCGCTGTTTATCGTACCGAAGTTTCTGGTTAACGATGACGGCAGCCTCGGCCCACGCAATGACGTGCTGCTGGCCGGGCTGTTCCACAAGATGGGCTGGCGCGGCACCACCTCCACGGCGCTGAACTTCGGCGATAACGGTGAGTGCGTCGGTTATCTGGTCGGTGAGCCGCATCGCGGTTTGAGCTACATGTTCCAGATGATGAACGAGGCGCGGATCGGCGTCGGCATGGGCGCAGTGATGCTCGGTTATGCCGGTTATCTGTATTCGCTGGAGTACGCCCGCGAACGCCCGCAAGGCCGGGTGCCGGACAGCAAGGATCCGACCACAGCGCCGGTGGCGATCATTCAGCACGCCGATGTACGACGCATGCTGTTGACGCAAAAGTCCTACGTTGAAGGTGCATTTGACCTCGGCTTGTATGCCGCACGCTTATTCGACGACACCACCACGCTTGAATCTGAAACCGAGCGCAAACAGGCGCATGAGTTGCTGGATCTGCTGACGCCGATCGTCAAATCCTGGCCATCGGAGTTCTGCCTCAAGGCCAACGAACTGGCGATCCAGATTCTTGGCGGCCACGGTTACACCCGCGAATACCCGGTGGAGCAGTATTACCGCGACAACCGCTTGAACCCGATTCACGAAGGCACCCACGGCATTCAGTCGCTGGACTTGCTCGGGCGCAAGCTGGCGCAAAACGGTGGTGCCGGACTGAAGCAGTTGATTCGGTTGATCGCCACCACCGCTGAACGCGCTACGGCGTACGATTCGCTGACCGCACTGCGGGAGCCTTTAGAGAAACTGGTAGCTCGCCTGCAAACGGTGACCATCGGCCTGCTGACCGATCTGGCACAGGGCAAGGTCAACAGCAGCCTAGCGAACTCGGCGTTGTACCTGAAGGTGTTCGGCCACGCGGTGATTGGCTGGCGCTGGCTGGAGCAGGCGATTCGTGCCGAGGAAGGGTTGGCCATAGGGAACTCAGCGGATGCTGACTTCTATAAGGGCAAGCTGCAAGCAGCGAGGTATTTCCTGACGTGGGAAGTGCCGGGTTGCCACCATGAACTGGCGTTGCTGGAGGCGCGGGATGATACGTGCCTGGCGATGCAGGATGCGTGGTTCTGAAACGCTACCCTCATCCCAGCCCTCTCCCAAAGGGAGAGGGGGCCGACCGAGGTGCCTGGCGCTATACATCGACCTGAAAAACCGCATCGACTATGGATTCAGTACAGTACTTTCAGGTCGGCGTACCTCCTGAATTTTCCACGGTCAGTCCCCTCTCCCTTTGGGAGAGGGTTAGGGTGAGGGGCTTTTCTGCTTCAACACTCAACTCAACTTGAACCCACCCATCTGCCTTGCCAAATCATCCGCCAGCCTCTGCAACATCTGGCAGTCTTCACGACACGCCCGCACCTCCCCCGCCGTCGCCCGCGCCAGATCAGAAATCCCCTGCACATTCCGGTTGATCTCTTCAGTCACCGCCGACTGCTCTTCCGTCGCCGTCGCCACTTGATGGTTCATATCGCTGATGCGCTCGACCTGACCGGTAATCGCCGTCAACGACGCTCCGGTGCGCTGGCTCGACTCAACCCCTGTGCCGGTCGCGGCCTGACCGGTGCGCATCGACGACACGGCGTTTTCCGCGCCTTGCTTGAGGCTGCCGATCATCTGCTGGATTTCGTCAGTGGATGCCTGCGTGCGGCGCGCCAAAGTGCGTACTTCATCGGCGACGACGGCGAAACCGCGCCCCATATCCCCGGCCCGCGCCGCTTCGATGGCGGCGTTGAGCGCCAACAGGTTGGTCTGCTCGGACACGCCACGAATCACCGCCAATACAGAATCGATCGAAGCCACCTGATGCGCCAGCTCACCGACCGCGCCCGCCGCCACGCCAATCTCATCGGACATGCTTTCAATATGCCGAATCGAGCCGCCGACCACCTCCCGCGCCTGCATTGCTTCATCCCGCGCGGTCTGCGAGGCCAGCGCCGCGTTACCGGCGTTTTGCGCGATTTCCTGCACGGTCAAACCCATCTCGTGAACCGCCGTCGCGACCATGTCGGTCATTTCCTGCTGGCGGCCCGAGCGTTCAGCCGTGTTCTCCACCACTTTCGCCACTTGCCCCACGGCCGTACGCAGTCGCTCGCTGGTGGTCAGTACTTCGCCGATCAATCCGCGCTGGCTATCGAGGAAACGATTGAAGCCGCGAGCGAGGTCGCCCAGTTCATCGGCACGGCTGGAATCTAACCGGTGGGTCAAATCTCCACCGCCGCTACCAATCGCTACCAGCGCCGCTGTTACCTGACGAATCGGCCGCACCAGCCCTTGCGCCAGCCACACCACCAAAGCGAGGCACACCAGCGCTACGGCCAGACCGATACCGCCGCTCATCCACATCGCTTTACGGGCTTCGGCGTAGATCTGCGATTGCGGCACTTCGGCCACCAGGGTCCAGCCCAGATCGCGCAGCGGCAGGCTGAAGGCGAGGAAGTCTTCACCCTCCCTTTGGAAGCTGCTGCTCACAGCATTTTTTTGACCCATGACGGCTTGAGCAGCGGAGGCGCCAATCTGCTCCGTCAGGGTGCGCTTACCGCTGAATTGCGCCTCGGGATGCACCTGGATCAAACCATCGGAACGCACGAGATAGACCTTGCCGCGCTCGCCAAAGCTGAAGTTGTGAATCAGCTCCGACAGCTCTTTCATGCTCAAACCGAGCCCAGCCACACCGACCACTTTACCGGCCTGCTCGACCTTCAAATCGATGAACAGCGCCAGTTCTCCGGTGGCGCCATCGTTGTCGATATTGAGAGTGCGCGGCTGATTGCTGTCGAGGAAGGAATAGAACCACGCGTCAGCCGGTTTTGAACGGCTGAGGGTGCGATCCAGGCCTTTTTCGGTGATGTAGTGATTGGATTCGGTGCCGATGATCAAAGCAGTGAAGGCTTTATGTTCGGCGCGGATGCCTTCCAGATACTGCGCGAAGCCAGCCGTTTTGCTGCTGTCTTCGCCTGAGGCGAGCCAGTCACGGACCATCGTATTACTGGCAATATCCTTGGCGGCTGTCAGCGGTTGCACAAGGATCCGTTCGATATCGTTGCGCGTCGCTTCGATGCTCGACGGCAGTGCTTGTTCGACCAGATAGCTCTGGGCGAGGCGGTTGACCACCAGGGTATAAATGCCAACCACGATCAGGATACTGACCAGCAGGGCGGTGCCCATGCTGAGAATCAGCTGCCATTGAATACTGCGTCGCCACAACTGCATGGAGCACCCCCAAAGAATAAGAGGCAGAAACACTGCAACTGTCGCGCCAGATGTATACAAAAATCACGCAAACAAGAGACAAACCCTAAAGCAGCGATCTTCGACCAGCAAGAAGCGGGCCGATTTCATAGGGAGAACACTGTCAACTCTGACAGGTTACAGGGCGCATCGCGTGGCATAGATTGCAGTTTCCCTGTCTGTGCCCAAGCATTCGCTTCACAGACTCATGCTGTACTAGCAGGAGAAAGATCATGGCTGATACAAGTCCAGCTGAAAGCTTTGTACAGACAATTTCTGACAACGATACGTTTGTGAAATCAGCGCAGGTCGGCGACTTTGTCGACGGATCCAGCATGCTATCGATGATCACCCGAAAACACTTCACCGAAGTCATGGTTTTCCCCGTAATCCATTACAAAGCTACGATCACTACGTTCTCAGGCGCGACGTTCAGTACAACTCAGCCGATCGCAGGATCAGAATATATAAACCTGCTTTCGCGCGGAGATGAAGTGACGATCGACGAGACGACCTACAGGGTCTCCCACGGAGAGTTTAAGAAGCAAACCAACGGAGAGTGGTTGAGGAAGATCTACTGGCAACCAGTGACTAAAACTCAATAAACACAGAGCCGTTCATATATGAGCGCCTCGAAGTACCGAGGCGCTGCAAAAACGCGCTTCAACCCTGATTGATGGTCTTGGCGATGGTGTCGACCGTGGCGCTGACTTGCTCTTGGTAACGGTCGAGTTCTTCCTGGTGTTGCTTCTTCATTTCGATCTGCTGCGAGCACAGATTCATCGCCGCCAGCACCAGCAAACGGTCACCGATCAGTGTCGGGTATTTGCGCTTGGTGTCATCCAGCGCTGCCTTGAGCATCATGGCCGCGTCCAGCAGGGTCTGTTCTTCCCCGGCCGGTGCCTTGATCGAATAGTCCTCCCCGAGAATGGAGACGACTTTTACCCCTGCTGTGTGGTGGTTCATGCGCTGACAGGACCTGCGTTGACGCGATCAACCAAGGCTTGAATGCGGGCCGCGGTGGCGCCGTGCTTTTCTTCCTGTTCCATCAGGTTCAGTTGCAGGCTTTCGTTTTCATCCTTGGCCTGGGCCAGTTCCGTGGACAGGGTCTGGTTGGTTTGCGCGAGGGTCTGGTTCTGTTGCACCAGGTCGCTGACGAGCTGTTCCAATTGGCTGAGGGATGCTTCCAACATTTTGATCTTCCAAGCGTTTTTCAAAGGGCGCGTACGATAAAGAAAAGTCACCACGGATGCCAGGGTTAAACCGGCGCAAAGCCTTGATTTTCCTGGTGGCGGACCGTTCCTGCGAGTTTTAAAGACTGTGATCTGCCGATCTGGTTCCTGCACTTCGTCGCCCAGGCCCTTCTGCGACAAATACGCACAGTGCCTCAAGACTTTAGTCGCATGACCGATAAGTCATCCATACAGCAGTCTCAGCCCGCATGGATGCGGCCCTCTCTTGGTATCCGCCCCATGTCCCTTCGCAATATGAATATCGCCCCACGGGCGTTTACCGGCTTCGCCCTGATTGGCGGCCTGATGCTGATTCTGGGTGTGTTCGCACTGAATCAGATGAGCAAAATCCGCGGTGCAGCCGAGAACATCTCGTCCACCAGCGTACCGAGCATCAAGAACCTCGACGAGTTCACCCAGTTGACCCTGCGCCTGCGCGTGCTGTCGTACCGCTTGCTGGTCAACCGCGAGCCAGACGTGCAGCAGAAAACCGTTGAGCTGCTGGACATGCGTAACCAGCAGATCCGCAAGGCCCAGAGCGATTACGAGCCGCTGATCGGCAGCCCCGAAGAGCGTGCTGCCTATGACCAGTACGTGCAGTTGCTCGGCCAGTACCGCCAGATCGAAGACCGCATGAAGAGCCTGTCGCGCAACAACCAGGTGGATGAGCTGCGCACCCTGCTCAACACCGAGTTGCTGAACAACTCCGAAGCGGTGAACACCGTGCTCAACCGTCTGATGCAGATCAACGGCGAGCAGATCAGCGAGACCAATCAGCAAGCGGCCGATCAGTACTCTTCGGCGTTTGATCTGGTGGTGACCCTGCTGGTGATCGCCACTGGTCTGACCTTCCTGTTCGCCTGGCTGCTGACGGTGAGCATCACTAAACCAATTTCCAAAGCACTGGACGCTGCGGAAACCATCGCCGAAGGCAACCTGACCCAGCCGATCCATGTTGACGGTGAAGACGAGGCCGGTCGCCTGCTCGCAGCCATGGCCAAGATGCAATCGAAGCTGCGTGACACCCTGCAACGCATTTCCGGGTCGGCCACTCAGCTGGCTTCAGCGGCTGAAGAGCTGAACAGCGTCACCGACGAAAGCGCGCGTGGCCTGACTCAGCAGAACAACGAGATCGAACAAGCGGCCACTGCGGTCAACGAAATGACCAGCGCCGTAGAAGAAGTCGCCCGCAATGCGGTGAGCACCTCCGAAGCCTCGAAGAACGCCACCACTTCGGCTGGCGACGGTCGTGACCTGGTCCAGGAAACAGTCAGCGCGATCGAACGCATGAGTGCCGATGTACAGAGCACTGCCAGCCTGATCGGCGATCTGGCCAATGAATCCCGTGACATCGGCAAGGTGCTCGACGTGATTCGTGGCCTGGCCGATCAGACCAACCTGCTGGCGCTGAACGCGGCGATTGAAGCGGCGCGTGCCGGTGAAGCCGGGCGTGGTTTTGCCGTGGTAGCGGATGAAGTGCGTGCCCTGGCGCACCGTACTCAGCAGTCGACCAGCGAAATCGAGCGGATGATCGGCAGCATTCAGAGCGGTACCGAACACGCCGTGGATTCGATGCGTAACAGCACCGAGCGTGCCGAGTCGACGCTGAACATTGCTCGAGGTGCCGGCATGTCGCTGGACACCATCAACACCGCCATCGTCGAGATCAATGAGCGCAACCTGGTGATCGCCAGCGCCGCCGAAGAGCAGGCACAAGTGGCGCGGGAAGTGGATCGTAATCTGGTGAATATTCGTGATCTGTCGGTGCAATCGGCGACCGGCGCGAATCAGACCAGTGCGGCGAGTAATGAACTGTCGCGGTTGGCGCTGGACCTGAACAACATGGTTGGGCGGTTTAGCCTGTAAATTTTGAGATCAAGATCAAAAGCCCCTCACCCCAGCCCTCTCCCAGAGGGAGAGGGGGAAAGGGGGCAGATCTTCATGCTTTTCAAAACCTGCGCTCGACTCGGAATTTCAGGTCGGTGCAACTTGAACAAACACCGCGCTCGGTCCCCCTCTCACCCCGGGAGAGGGGGAAAGGGGGCAGATCTTCGTGTTTTCAAAACCTGAGTTCGACTCAGGATTTTCAGGTCGATGTACCTTGCACAAACACTGCGATCAGTCCCCTCTCCCTCCGGGAGAGGGCTAGGGTGAGGGCAGCAACCGACAGTCGAACCCAAACCTCGAATCCCCCAGCGCAAAAACCTTTTTGACAGCATCACATTTCAACAGGTTAGAATCGCTGGCACGCAGACTGCATGGTCAGTTTGTGCCCGTTTTTACGCTTCTGGAGTACTGCCTTTGAATGCGACGACCATCAACAGCCTGTTCTTGATCGGCGCGTTGCTGGTAGGCGCAAGCATTCTCGTCAGCTCGCTTTCTTCCCGTCTCGGCATCCCGATTCTGGTCATCATCCTCGCTGTCGGCATGGCCGCCGGGGTCGATGGCGGCGGGATCATCTTCGATAACTACCCGACGGCCTATCTGGTCGGCAACCTCGCCCTGGCGGTGATCCTCCTCGACGGCGGTTTGCGCACGCGGGTGTCGAGTTTCCGCGTGGCGTTATGGCCGGCGTTGTCGCTGGCCACGGTCGGGGTGTTGATCACCACCGGGCTGACCGGCATGGCCGCTGCCTGGCTGTTCGATCTCAATCTGATTCAAGGCTTGTTGATCGGTGCCATCGTTGGCTCGACGGACGCCGCAGCGGTGTTCTCGCTGCTCGGCGGCAAAGGCCTGAACGAACGGGTGACGGCCAGCCTGGAAATCGAATCCGGCAGCAACGACCCGATGGCGGTGTTTCTCACCGTGACCCTGATCGACATGCTCGCCAGCGGCCAGACCGGTTTGCACTGGAGCCTCCTGACCCACCTGATCCGCGAGTTCGGCATCGGTGGTGTGATCGGCCTGGGCGGTGGCTGGCTGATGCTGCAACTGGTCAATCGAATCAACCTCGCTGCCGGTCTGTATCCGATTCTGGTGATCGCTGGCGGTCTGGTGGTATTCGCCCTGACCAACGCCCTGCATGGCAGCGGCTTCCTTGCCGTTTACCTGTGCGGTCTGGTGATCGGTAACCGCCCGGTGCGCAGCCGTCACGGCATTCTGCACATGCTCGACGGCATGGCGTGGCTGGCGCAGATCGGCATGTTCCTGGTGCTGGGGCTGCTGGTGACGCCGCATGATTTGCTGCCGATCGCCTTGCCCGCTCTCGGTCTGGCGCTGTGGATGATTCTGTTTGCGCGACCGCTGTCGGTGATGGTCGGCCTGCTGCCGTTCAAAGCGTTCCATGGGCGTGAAAAAGCCTTTATTTCCTGGGTTGGCCTGCGCGGCGCGGTGCCGATCATTCTCGCGGTGTTCCCGCTGATGGCCGGGCTGCCGAATGCGCAGCTGTACTTCAACCTCGCCTTCTTCATCGTGCTGGTGTCGCTGCTAGTGCAGGGCACGAGCCTGCCATGGGTCGCCAAGCTATTGAAGGTGACCGTGCCGCCAGAGCCGGCGCCGATTTCTCGCGCAGCGCTGGAAGTCCACGTCACCAGCGAGTGGGAGCTGTTCGTGTACAAGCTGGGCGCGGAGAAATGGTGCATCGGTTCGCCCCTGCGCGAACTGAAAATGCCCGAAGGTACACGTATCGCTGCGCTGTTTCGTGGCCAGCAACTGCTCCATCCGTCGGGTAGTACAGTGCTGGAAGTCGATGATCTACTGTGCGTTATCGGCCATGAACACAACCTTGGCGCCCTCGGAAAACTGTTCAGCCAGGCACCGCAACGCGGCCTCGATCTGCGCTTCTTCGGTGATTTCGTGCTTGAAGGAGACGCCCAGCTTAAAGCGGTTGCAGCGCTCTATGGCCTACCCGCCGACGGTATTGATCCGGACATGACCCTGGGCGCGTTCATTGCCCACAAGGTCGGTGGTGCACCGATCGTTGGTGACCAAGTGGAGTGGAACAACACTCACTGGACGGTTGCGGTCATGGACGGGAACAAGATCGGCAAAGTGGGCGTCAGATTCCCCGAAGGAAGTCGCCCGGGCCCCGGGCTCTTCCTCTAAACTGCGTCCACTATCACTTGTTTGACCGGTCTCTATGCCTACCCTGCGCTCCTTTTTCGTCGCGGCCCTGCTGGGCCTGAGTCTCACTGTCGGCCCGCTTTACGCCGCCGAACCGCCCTCCAGCGACGCCGTGCAGGCCAGCCTGGACAAACTCGCCGACAGCAAACTGCCGGATGCCGATAAGAAGGCCCTGCAGACCGTCCTGCAGAACACGCTCAATCAGCTGAACAATCAGCGTGATTACGAACAGAAACTGATCGATCTCAAGCAGCAACTGGCGACCGCCCCCAAGCAGACCATTGAAAACACTCGCGAGCTGGCCCGCCTCAAAGCCAACGCCGTGGTGTCGGTGGCGCAGCGTTTTCCCAAGGAGTCGATTCAGCAACTGGAGCAAATCCTCACCGATCGCTCGACTCAGCAAAGTGACCTGCAGAAAGCCCTCGCCGACGCTAACAGCCTGATCATCACTGCGCAGACTCGCCCCGAGCGCGCGCAAGCGGAGATATCCGCCAGCCAGACGCGCATCCAGCAGATCAACAACATCCTCAAATCCGGCAAGGACGCGGGTAAAACCGTCACCGCTGAGCAGCGCGACCAGTTGAACGCCGAACTGGCGGCGCTGAATGCGCTGATCCCGCTGCGTCGTCAGGAGCTGGCCGGCAATAGCCAGCTGCAGGATCTGGGCAATGCTCAGCATGACTTGCTTTCGGAGAAGTCCGATCGCCTCGACCGCGAGATCCAGGAACTGCAAACCCTGATCAACCAGAAGCGTCTGGCGCAGTCGCAGGAAACCGTTACCCAACAGTCGATCGAAGCGCAGAAGGCCGGTAGCAGCAGTCTGCTGGCCATCGAAAGCACGGCGAATCTCAAGCTCTCCGACTACCTGCTCAAAAGCACTGACCGCCTCAACGAAGTCACCCAGCAGAATCTGCAGACTAAACAACAGCTCGACAGCTTGACCCAGAGCGATTCAGCGCTGGACGAGCAGATCAGCGTGCTCAAGGGCAGCCTGCTGCTGTCGAAGATTCTCTACAAACAGAAACAAGCCCTGCCACGTCTCAAAGTCGACCGCGATCTGGCGGATCAGATCGCCGACATTCGCCTGTGGCAATTCGACGTCAGCCAGCAGCGTGAGCAACTGAGCAATCCGGCCGCCTATGTCGACAACCTGCTATCGACGCAGCCGCCGGAGCAGGTCACCCCGCAATTGCGCAAAAACCTGCTGGATCTGGCCAACACCCGCGCCGATCTGCTGGAGCGGCTGAACCGCGAACTGAGCGCCATGCTCAACGAGTCGATCACCCTGCAACTCAATCAGAAACAACTGCTGAGCACCGCGCAGGGTCTGCGTGCGACGCTCGATGAGCAGATGTTCTGGATTCCAAGCAACAAGCCGCTGGATCTGGAATGGATGCGCGCGGTGCCGGAGCGCCTGAAACGCCAGGTCGACACCTTGCCATGGGCATCCAGCCTCAGTGAACTGACTGACGGCCTGACTCAGCGACCGTTGTTGTTCCTGCCCTTGGCCTTGTTGATCGGCGCCCTGCTGTGGCGGCGCAAGAATCTGTACGCGCGGCTTAACAAGGTTCACCAGGACATCGGTCACTTCAAGCGTGACAGCCAATGGCACACCCCGCAGGCGATCCTGATCAATATTCTGCTGGCGATGCCGGTGGCGCTGGGCCTGGCACTCTGCGGTCTGGCGTTGCAAATCGATGCCCGTGGACAGAACGCCAATATGGGCGCGGCTTTGCTGCAAATGGGTCAGGCGTGGCTGGTGTTCTACACCGCTTACCGGATTCTGGCGCCGGGCGGCGTGGCGGAACTGCACTTCCGTTGGGAAAAGCCGCAGGTCGAGTTCCTGCAAGGCTGGATCCGTCGACTAGGCCTGGTGGTCATGGCGCTGGTGACCATTGTTGCCGTCGCCGAATTGCAGCCGGCCGCACTGGCAGACGACGTGCTCGGCATGCCGGTGGTGCTGACCTGCTATGCCCTGATGGCCTGGCTGCTCAGCCGCCTGCTGATCAGCAGCCCGGCCCACGAAAACACTTCGCTGTTCCGCAAAGCCGTCGGCGTGATGTTCACCCTGCTGCCGATCGCGTTGTTCGTGGCGGTGTGCTTCGGCTACTACTACACCGCGCTGAAGCTCAGCGACCGCTTGATCAACACCCTGTACCTGCTGATGTTCTGGCTGGTGATCGAAGCCACCTTCGTGCGCGGCCTGAGCGTTGCCGCGCGACGTCTGGCCTACCAGCGTGCCCTGGCCAAACGGCAGGCGGCGAAAGAGGCCGGCGACGGCGAAGCGGTGATCGAAGAGCCGACGCTGGACATCGAAAAGGTCAACGAACAGTCCCTGCGCCTGATCCGTCTGGCGCTGCTCGGCGGCTTCATCGCGGCGCTGTACTGGGTCTGGTCGGATCTGATTTCGGTGTTCTCCTACCTCGACAACATCACTCTCTACGAATACACCAGCGGCACCGGTGCCAACATGAGCATGGTGCCGATCAGCATCGGCGACATGCTCGGCGCGCTGATCATCATCGGCATCACCTTCGCCCTCGCGCGCAACTTGCCCGGTCTACTCGAAGTGTTTGTGCTGTCCAAGCTCAATCTCGCTCAGGGCAGTGCCTACGCGACCACCACGTTGCTGTCGTATGTGATCGCCGGTGTCGGTTTCGTCTCGACCCTGTCGACCCTCGGCGTGAGTTGGGACAAGTTGCAATGGCTGGTGGCGGCGCTGTCGGTGGGCCTCGGTTTCGGTATGCAGGAGATCTTTGCGAACTTCATCTCCGGCATCATGATTCTGTTCGAACGCCCGGTGCGAATCGGTGACACCATCACCATCGGCAACCTGTCGGGCACGGTGAGCAAGATCCGCATCCGCGCCACGACCATCACCGACTTCGACCGCAAGGACATCATTGTCCCGAACAAGACGTTCATCACCGGGCAACTGATCAACTGGTCGCTGACCGACACCATCACCCGCGTCACGCTAAAACTCGGCGTCGATTACGGCTCGGACCTGGATCTGGTCAAGGAACTGCTGCTCAAGGCTGCCCGCGAGAACCCGCGTGTGCTCAAGGAACCCGAGCCGCACGTGTACTTCCTCAACTTCGGCGAAAGCACTCTCGACCACGAACTGCGCATGCACGTGCGCGACCTCGGTGACCGCAACCCGGTGCTCGATGAGGTCAACCGCTTCATCAACCGCGAGTTCAAGAAGCAGCACATCAACATCTCGTTCCGCCAGATGGAGGTTTACCTGAAGAACCTTCACGGTCAGGAATACAAGATGGTGCCGATCGAGCCGGAAACCAAAACCATCGTGCCGATCGCCGACGATCAGAAACCGCTGCAAGAGCCGCCGCCGGCCAAACTCGACTAACCGGCCTATACCCAGCAGAATGCTCGGACATTCTGCTGGAGCCGGCCCTTGAAAGCCCTCGACGAACTGACCTTCGACAATCGCTTCGCCCGCCTGGGCGATGCCTTCTCCGCCCACGTGCTGCCCGAGCCGATCGACAATCCGCGTCTGGTCGTCGCCAGCCCGGCGGCACTGGCTTTGCTCGATCTCGACCCGGCGACCGCCGAAACCCAAGAGTTTGCTGAACTGTTCGGCGGCCACAAGCTGTGGGCCGATGCCGAACCGCGGGCGATGGTCTACTCCGGGCATCAGTTCGGTGGCTACACGCCGCAACTGGGTGATGGCCGGGGTTTGCTGCTGGGTGAGGTGTACAACACGGCCGGCGAGCACTGGGACTTGCACCTGAAGGGCGCCGGGCAGACGCCGTTTTCGCGCATGGGCGATGGCCGTGCGGTGCTGCGTTCGTCAATCCGCGAATTCCTTGCCTCCGAAGCCTTGTTCGCGTTGAACATTCCTTCTTCGCGCGCGGCCTGCGTGATCGGCTCCGACACCCCAGTCTGGCGCGAAAAGCAGGAGCGCGCGGCGATGGTGCTGCGCCTGGCGCCGAGCCACATCCGCTTTGGCCACTTTGAATACTTCTATTACACCAAACGCCCCGAGCAGCAAAAGCAGCTCGGCGAGCACGTGTTGGCCATGCACTTCCCCGAGTGCCTGGAGCAACCGGAACCGTATCTGGCGATGTTCCGTGAAATCGTCGAGCGCAACGCCGAGCTGATCGCCAAATGGCAGGCTTACGGCTTCTGCCACGGCGTAATGAACACCGACAACATGTCGATCCTCGGCATCACCTTCGACTTCGGCCCGTTCGCCTTTCTCGACGATTTCGACGCCAACTTCATCTGCAACCATTCGGATGATCAGGGCCGTTACTCGTTCAGCAATCAGGTGCCGGTCGGCCAGTGGAACCTAAGTGCGTTGGCTCAAGCGTTGACGCCGTTCATCAGCGTTGAAGCCCTGCGCGAAACTCTCGGTTTGTACTTGCCACTGTTTCAGGCGCACTACCTCGACCTGATGCGCCGCCGTTTAGGCCTCACCACAGCTGAAGATGACGACCAAACGCTGCTGGAAAACCTGCTGCAATTGATGCAGAACAGCGGCGTTGATTACACGCTGTTCTTCCGCCGACTCGGTGCAGAGTCCGCCGTAGAAGCCGTCGCCCGTTTGCGCGACGATTTCGTCGACATCAAGGGCTTTGACGCCTGGGGCGAACGCTACATCGCCCGCGTTGCCCGCGATGGCGACGCCGATCAGGAACAGCGCCGCACCCGCATGCACGCGGTCAATCCGCTGTACATCCTGCGCAACTATCTGGCGCAAAAGGCCATCGATGCGGCAGAGCAAGGGGATTACTCGGAGGTACGCCGGCTGCATGCAGTGCTGAGCAAACCGTTTGAAGAGCAGCCGGGGATGGAGGCTTATGCCGAGCGGCCACCGGAGTGGGGCAAGCATTTGGAGATCAGTTGTTCGTCTTGAACCAGCATCAGGTAAACACATCGATTGGCACATTGAAGCGCTCTGCCAACCAACGAATCTGGCGCAAGTTAAGCTTGCGCTTGCCGTTCAAAATCTCCGAAACAACCGACTGAGTACCAACACCCGGCAAGTCGCTCTGAGTCAGGCCGTGCTCACGCATCATGTAACCGAGAACCTCTTCGCCACTTGCCTGGGCCATGGGGTGATGGGTGTGATCCCATTCTTCGATCCAGTCACCGATGATGTCGACCAAGCTCATCAACGGGTGCGACTCATCATCGCCGGTAATTTCCAGCAGTTCGTCGACTGCCAATACCAAAGCATCGTAGTCGTCTTCGTTTTTCGGTTTCCGAACCACTGGAGAGACAAATTCCCAGTGCTCGACAACCGTTTTAATCAAAGCATTCATACCCTACCCTCCTTCCATTTACCGCGGTCATATTCGCGGTGATCCATCACATGCTTTATGTAGAGTCTCTGAGAGCGGTAACTGACAAAAGCAATCAGTCTCAATTTATTGCCACCGATATCGAAGACATGAAACTCGCCAACCTTGTCGGTCGCAGGAAATATCGATTTCATCGCAGAAAAATCCTTTGGATAAATTCTGCTCGCCAAACGAAACCACTGCGCCAGAGCACTTGCTGCTTGTGGCCATTGCTCCTTGGCCTGTCGAATGGGTTTTTCACTGAACACATGCATGCAACATCCTTATCGCATTCTGCTATGGGGAGTTAATCACAAACCAAAAATATCGCAAGTTGCGATAACACTAGGCAGACCAATGGATTGGCCTGCTGCGTCTTCAGCCTAGGCACAACGCGAGAGCCTGCACGATTGAAAATATGAGCAAACGTCTCCAACTAGGTGTTATCAGCTCAATTCCGGATTTCGCTCATGACCACCCCACTCCTCATCCCCTGCCCCTCCTGCAACGGCCTCAACCGCATCCCCGCCGAGCGCCTCGCGGATCAGCCCAAGTGCGGACGCTGCAAATCCGCCGTGCTGCTGAAAAAACCCTTCGAACTCAAGCAAGGCGATTACGCCAGTCAGATCAAGGGTGATCTGCCGTTGCTGGTGGATGTCTGGGCGGACTGGTGTGGGCCGTGCAAGTCGTTTGCGCCGGTGTTCGAGCAGGCGGCGGCGCAGCTGGCCGGCAAGTGCCGCTTGGCCAAGCTTGATAGCGAGGCCAATCAACAGTTGTCGGCGCAGTTGGGGATTCGCTCGATTCCGAGTCTGATTCTTTTCAGTAACGGCCGGGAAGTGGCGCGGCAGAGTGGTGCGTTGCCGTTGCCGCAGTTGATGGCGTGGCTGCGTAGCCAAGGCATCTGACACACCGTAAAGCAATGTAGGAGTGAGCCTGCTCGCGATAGCGTCCTGTCAGCCAACACTTGAGTGACTGAAAGGGTGCTATCGCGAGCAGGCTCACTCCTACAGGGTTCTGCGTAGCTCAGAAGATCAGTGATCTTCGAGCAAGTTGTGCAGTTCGACGAATTGCTGGGTCAGCTTATGGCGCGGGTCGAGGTGGATCAGCGGCATGCTGGCCTGATGCGATTCGCGCATGCGCACCGAACTGGTCAGGTACACCGGCAGCACCGGTAGACCTTCGGCAATCAGCTCATCGAGAATCTGCTGCGGCAGGCTCGCCCGGGCTTGGAACTGGTTGACCACAATGCCTTCGACTTCCAGGCCTTCGTTGTGGTCGTCCTTCAACTCCTCGATCTCCGCGATCAGGCCGTACAGCGCCTGACGGGAAAAGCTGTCGCAATCGAAAGGGATCAGCACGCGATCCGCAGCAATCAACGCCGATACCGCATAAAAATTCAGCGCCGGCGGCGTATCAAGATAAATCCGGTCGTAATCCTCGGACAGCTCATCGAGCAACTTCCGTAGTTTGTTGATCTTGTGTTTGGCCTCGAGCTTGGGCTGCAGGTCGGCCAGCTCGGCGGTGGCGGTAATGATGTGGAGGTTATCGAACGGCGTTTCGTAGATGTCCGCCTGATTCTTCTTCGAGAACGGCCCGGAAGACAGGGTCTGCTTGAAGAAGTCGGCAATACCCATCGGAATGTCGTCGCCGGTGAGCCCGGTCAGATACTGAGTGGAGTTGGCCTGGGCATCGAGATCGACCAACAACGTGCGATAACCCTCGCTGGCGCTGACCGCCGCCAGATTGCAGGCAATGCTGGACTTGCCTACCCCACCTTTCTGATTGAACACCACGCGCCGCATGACAAAACCTCCGTGTATCAAAGAATGACCGAGTGTAGATGCGCGCGACCTCGCTTCGCTACCTTCATGGACATGGACTACAGAGTCAGGTGCAAATATCCGCGGACGAATAGGGCAATCGCCGCCATTGATCGCCGAGATTCCCGACAGACAAGCCGCTCACGATCTGGATAATGGCCAAGTGACAGTTTTCTTGCGAACCACTCGGTACATTTCGTTGCGCAAAATGTAACCAGCATTTGCTACACACCCGTCGCACCGGGATAATGCGCGCCACCCGGCGCCATGCGCCACGTCAAGCCTGCTGCGGCTCTGGCCACTCAACGCGTCAACAAATGCCCGCAGGGGCGGGATGAATGTCCGTGATCAACTTCAACATCGCCCAATGGCGCGCGTGGGCTCCCGGGCTCGACAGCGTGGACGCCTGGCAGGCCTGGAGCCGACAACCGGTCGTACTCCAGCGCAGCGATGCCGCGCCCGATGTGTCGTTTTTGCCGGCCATGCAGCGCCGCCGCCTCAGTCGTCTGGCACGCATGGCGTTCAGCGTTGGCTGGCCCCTGGCCGACGGGCGGGACAGCCTGCCGCTGGTGTTCGTCTCGCGCCACGGTGAAACCCCACGGACTTACGACATCCTCAGTGATCTGGCGACCGAACAGCCGCTGTCGCCGACCCAGTTCAGCCTGTCCGTACATAACGCGATCATCGGTCTGTGGTCGATCATGCGTGGCGAAACCAGTGAGATGACCGCCCTCGCCGCGGCCGGCGACGGCCTTGAGCACGGCATGCTCGAAGCAGCGGCGCTACTCAATGAAGGCGCCCCGGCGGTGCTGTTGGTAATCACCGAAGAACAACCGCCCGAAGCCTATTCAGCGTGGATCGATGACGTGCCGTTTCCCTACGCACTCGGCCTTTTGCTCACCCCCGGTACCGACTGGCGGCTGACCCTGAACAGCACCACAGAAACACGGTCAAAAGCTCACTGGCCCCACGCGCTCAATCTGTTGCAAACCCTGCTCGGCCAGCAAACCCATTGCCAACATGCCTGGAAAAATCGTGTATGGACCTGGCAACGCAACCCGTGACCGAAAAAAACCGCGATGCCTATTACTGGCGCCTGCTGGCCACCGCCGCAAGCTTCGCCCTGTTCGGGCTTGGCGGGCTGTGCCTGCGTGTGCTGGTGTTTCCGCTGTTGGCTTGCCTGCCCGGTGACGCCGTTGCGCATCGCCAACGCGCGCGGCAGACCGTCAGCCGGCTGTTCTGGTTTTTCGTCCGGTTCATGGCCCGCACCGGTGTGCTGACCTATGACATTCAGGGCGCCGAACGTCTCGGGCGACCCGGACAGATGATCATCGCCAATCACCCGTCGCTGATCGACGTGGTGTTCCTCATCGGTCTGGTGCGCCAGGCCAATTGCGTGGTGAAGAAAAGCCTGTGGGAAAACCCCTTCACCCGTGGCCCGTTGCGCAGCACTGAATACATCAGCAACGACGGCAGCATGGACATGCTCGATGCTGCCGCCCAATCCCTGCAAAACGGCCAGACCCTGATCATTTTCCCGGAAGGCACGCGCACCCAGCCCGGTCAGGCGCCGGCCTTTCATCGGGGCGCTGCGGCGATTGCCCTGCGCGGTGCGAAAATCCTCACGCCGGTGATTATCAAGGTCAGCCCGACCACGTTGACCAAAGCCGAACCCTGGTACCGGATCCCCAGCCGCCGCGTGCACTTCAGTTTTCGCGTCGGGGCCGATATAGACCCACAAGCCTTCGCCGCGCAAGGCCCTGCACCACAAGCCTCGCGCAAGCTCAACGATTATTTGCACTCATATTTTATTAAGGAGCTCGCCGAAGATGAGCGATCTGAACACCCCTAGCCTGGTGCGTGACATCAAACTGCTGATCATCGACGCCCTCGGCCTCGAAGACATCAGCGTCGACGACATCGGCGACGAGCAAACGCTGTTCGGCGAAGGCCTGGGCCTGGATTCCGTCGACGCGCTGGAACTGGGTCTGGCCATCCAGAAAAAATACGGCATCAAGATCGATGCCGACGCCAAAGACACCCGTAACCATTTCACCAACGTGGCCAGCCTTGCGGCGTTCGTCACGGCAAAACAGGCAGCTTGAGACCGGACCATGCAAACTCGTGACGATATTTTCAACACCCTGCGCGATGCCTTGGTCGAGCTGTTCGAACTGGATCCGGCCCGTGTGAGCCTGGAATCCAACCTGTATCAGGATCTGGAAATCGACAGCATCGACGCGGTCGATCTGATCGATCACATCAAGCGCCAGACCGGCAAGAAAATCGCCGCCGAAGAGTTCAAATCGGTGCGTACCGTCGGCGACGTGGTCGAGGCGGTCTACCGTCTGGTTCAACCGGCCGCATGAGCCGATTGATCGGCCTCGGCCTGCTGCTGGCCGGTCTGCTGTACCCCTTTGCGGTGTATTTCGGCATGGAGCATTTTGCCCCGTGGCAGTTCGGTCTGCTGCTGGGCAGCCTGTGGCTGGCGCGAGCGCTGACCGGTGAACGTAAACCCGGCAGCCTGTGGATGGCCTGTGTGGCGATCGCCTTTTGCCTGCTGCTGGCGCTGTTCGACAGTCCGCTGTTGCTGCGTTGGTACCCGGTGCTGATCAGCGGCTTCATGCTGGTGCTGTTCAGCCTGAGCCTGAAATACGGCCCGCCGATGGTGGAGCGCCTGGCGCGCTTGCGTGAGCCAGAACTACCGGATATTGCGATTCGCTATACGCGCAAGGTCACCGTGGCCTGGAGCGTGTTTTTCTTCTGCAACGGTTTATGCGCCGCCCTGCTGACCCTGTGGGCGCCGCTGAATTGGTGGATGTTGTACACCGGCCTGATCTCCTATGGATTGATCGGCCTGATGTTTGCCATTGAATGGCTGATACGACAACGGGTAAGAGGCCGTACATGAACTGGATAAAACTTGAGCAGCTGTTGCTCAAGCCTGTGCCGGCGCGGGCCATCAGCCACGCACCGGCCCTCGAACATGCGCAACTGTGCGAGCAGGCGCTGAGCGTTGCCGCCGGTCTGCAAGCGCAAGGCGTGAAACGTCTGGCTGTGCACCTGGAAGATGCCGCCGAACTGGCCATCGCATTGCTAGGTGCATGGCGTGCAGGTGTGAGTGTTCTGCTGCCCTCGGACCTGCAAGCGCAAACCCGCCAGCGCTGGTCGGCTGAGGTCGATCTGTGGCTGACGGATCAAGCCGATGACGCGCAACTGAGCGACGTTCAGCAGCCGCCGCTAGCAGGCGCCGCACTGGACCTCGACCAGTGCCGCCTGAGCCTGTGCACGTCCGGCTCCAGCGGCGAGCCCAAGCGCATCGACAAAACCCTGCGCCAACTGGCCAACGAGGTCGAAGCACTGGAACAGTTGTGGGGCGCGGATCTCGGTGAGGCCTGCATCATCGGCAGCGTCGCCACCCAGCATATTTACGGTTTGCTGTTTCGCGTGCTGTGGCCGCTGTGTGCCGGGCGCCCGTTTGTGCGCAAGCAACTGGCGTTCCCCGAAGACTTGCAGCGTGCCAGCCGCGAACATCCAGCCTTTGCGTGGGTGGCCAGCCCGGCGTTACTCAAACGCATGGGCGACAACCTCGACTGGCCGGCCCTGAGCGCCGTGCGCCGGGTGTTTTCCTCCGGCGGTGCGTTGCCGGTCGAAGCTGCGCAAAGTCTGCAGCAACG
This sequence comes from Pseudomonas sp. B21-041, assembly GCF_024748675.1. Taxonomy (NCBI): domain Bacteria; kingdom Pseudomonadati; phylum Pseudomonadota; class Gammaproteobacteria; order Pseudomonadales; family Pseudomonadaceae; genus Pseudomonas; species Pseudomonas sp. B21-041. The sequence continues at coordinate 492,136 of NZ_CP087175.1, read as the reverse complement.
CTTGCAGCAATGGCCGACGGAAATCCTTGGCAGCTCGGAAACCGGCGGCATTGCCTGGCGTCAGGGCCAACTACTGTGGCAACCGTTCGCCGGTGTCCAACTGAGCCAGGACAGCGACGGCGCCCTGCTGATCGCCTCACCTTACTTGCCTGCCGGGCACGTCGAGCACACCGCTGACGCCGCGCGCATCGGCATCGATGGCCGCTTCGAACTGCTCGGACGGCTGGACCGGATCGTCAAACTGGAAGAAAAACGCATCTCGCTGCCCATGCTTGAGCAAGCCTTGGTTGACCACGACTGGGTCGCCGAAGCGCGCTTGGGCGTGGTCCAGGAAAATCGCGCCTCTCTCGGTGCTCTACTGGTGCTCAGCGAGGCCGGCCTGTTTGCCTTGCGTGAGCACGGTCGCCGCAGCCTGACCGAAACCCTGCGCCAGCATTTGCGCCAACACTGTGAAGCCCTGGCTTTACCGCGACGTTGGCGGCTGGTGCGGCAATTACCGTTGAACAGCCAAGGCAAACTGCCGCAGGCCGATATCGAAGCGCTGCTGATGGCCCCGCGAGCGAAAGCGCCGGAAGTGCTGTCGCAGGTCGAGACCGAGGGTGAATGGAGTCTGCAACTGAGTGTGCCGCCGGACCTGGCTTATTTCAGTGGTCACTTCCCTAAAGCCCCGGTATTGCCCGGCGTGGTGCAGGTGGAATGGGCACTGAACCTCGGTCGCCAACTGCTCAATCTGACCGGTCCGTTTGCCGGGATGGAAGTGCTGAAGTTCCAGCAATTGGTGCGGCCTGGGGATGAAATTCAGCTGCACCTGCGCTTTGATCCTGAGCGCGGCAAATTGTATTTCGCTTATCGCAATGACACGGCGACCTGTTCCAGTGGGCGGATTCTTTTGGGTGTAGAGCATGGTTGACCTTGGTGAGTGCTGCGCACTCAATCGCGAGCAGGCTCACTCCTACAGGGATCGCGGTCTTCCAGTGGAGAAAACGTATGCATAACCCTTGCGCCGTGATCCCGGTCTACAACCACGAAACTGCGATCGGCACCGTGGTCGACGCCCTGCTCGCGCAAGGCCTGCCGTGCATTCTGGTGGACGACGCCAGCACGCTCTCTTGTGCCAGAGTGCTCGACGCACTGGCCGAGCGCGACAACGTGCATCTGGTACGCCTGACCGCGAATCAGGGCAAGGGCGGCGCGGTAATGACCGGTTTGCGCGAAGCCTCGCTGTTGGGCTTCAGCCATGCGCTACAGGTTGATGCCGACGGCCAGCACGACTTGCACGATGTGGAGCGTTTTGTCGCCGAGTCCCGTGCCCATCCCGAGGCGATGATCTGCGGTTATCCGCTGTTCGACGACAGCGTGCCGAAAGGTCGTTTGTACGCGCGCTACCTGACCCACGTGATGGTCTGGATCAACACGCTGTCGCTGCAGATCCGCGATTCAATGTGTGGTTTCCGTGTCTATCCGCTCGCCCCGACGCTGGCGGTGATTGATTCGGCGAAAGTCGGCAAGCGCATGGATTTCGACTCGGACATTCTCGTGCGCCTGTCGTGGCGCAATCAGCCGATGCGCTGGCTGCAAACCAGCGTGCATTATCCGCTGGACGGTGTGTCGCACTTCCGTCTGTTCCATGACAACGCACTGATTTCCAGCATGCACACACGGCTGTTTCTCGGCATGTTGCTGCGCTTCCCGGTGATCCTCTGGCGGCGGTGGCGAACATGACCGGCGAAGCCGACAAAAAGCACTGGGCTGACCGCGAAGAGCGCGGCAGCTTCCTGCTGATGAAATTCACCGCGTTCGCCGCCAAGGTCCTGGGCCGACGCCTGCTCAGCCCGTTGCTGTACGGCATCGTCCTGTACTTCTTCCTGTTTGGCCGCACCGCGCGACACAGCGCCTGGCAATACCAGCAACGCCTGGCCGCATGGAGTCAGCGCGACGTGTTGCGCCCGACGCATTGGCGGGTGTTCGGCCAGTTCATGGCATTCGCCGATTCGATGCTCGACAAGCTCGACGTGTGGAACGGCAAACTGCGTATCGAACAAATCGAAATCATCGACCCGGCGCTGCTGCGCAATCAGCTGCGCGGCAGTCGCGGACAACTGCTGGTCGGCGCGCACCTGGGCAATCTGGAAGTCTGTCGCGCACTGGCGGAGATCGGCGAAAAGGTCACCATGAACGTGCTGGTACACACCAAGCACGCCGAGCAATTCAACCGTTTGCTGGGCGAGGCCGGGGCGACCAATCTGCGCCTGATTCAGGTCAGCGAACTCGACCCGGTGATCATGCTGCAACTGCACGAACGCCTGGAGCGCGGTGAGTGGCTGGCGATTGCCGGCGACCGCGTGCCGCTGCATGGCGGGCGCAGTGTGACCGTCGATTTCCTCGGCCATCCGGCGCCGTTCCCGCAAGGGCCGTGGCTGCTCGCCGGCCTGCTCAAATGCCCGGTCAACCTGTTGATGTGCCTCAAGCAACCGGACGGCCACTATCGCCTGACTCTCGAGCCCTTCGCCGATGCCGTGGTGTGGAAGCGCAGCGAGCGCGAGCAGGTCATTCATCAGTGGGCCACCCGCTATGCGCAGCGCCTGAGTCACTATTGCCTCGAAGCGCCGCAACAATGGTTCAACTTTTACCCTTTCTGGAAGACCGATGACGACGCCAACCCATGAGCCGGTAACCTTCGGCGAACGCCCTTTGCGCATCGAAGACGTGCTGGCCCTGGCCAACCGTCAGGCGCCCGTGCAATTGCAGAGCGACGCCGACTATCGCGAGCGCATCGCCAAGGGCGCGCGGTTCCTCGATTCGCTGCTGGACAAGGAAGGCGTGATCTACGGCGTGACCACCGGTTACGGCGATTCCTGCGTGGTCGCGGTGCCGCTGCATCACGTAGAGGCCCTGCCGCGTCACCTCTACACCTTCCACGGTTGCGGGCTGGGTAAACTGCTCGACGCGCAAGCCACCCGCGCGGTGTTGGCGGCGCGTTTGCAGTCGTTGTGCCATGGCGTCTCCGGGGTGCGCGTGGAGTTGCTGGAGCGTCTGCACGCGTTCCTCGAATACGACATCCTGCCGCTGATCCCTGAAGAAGGCTCGGTCGGCGCCAGCGGTGATCTGACGCCGCTGTCCTACGTCGCTGCAACGCTGTCCGGTGAACGTGAAGTAATGTTCCGTAGCGAACGTCGCCAGTCTGCCGATGTGCATCGTGAACTCGGCTGGACACCGCTGGTACTGCGCCCGAAAGAAGCGCTGGCGCTGATGAACGGCACCGCCGTAATGACCGGTCTCGCCTGCCTCGCTTTCGCCCGTGCCGACTATCTGTTGCAACTGGCCACGCGCATCACCGCGCTCAATGTGGTCGCGCTGCAAGGCAATCCGGAGCACTTCGACGAACGTCTGTTCGCCGCCAAACCACATCCAGGGCAAATGCAGGTCGCCGCGTGGCTGCGCAAGGATCTGGCGATCGACGCGCCGACCGCGCCGCTGCATCGCCTGCAGGATCGCTACTCGCTGCGCTGCGCCCCGCACGTGCTCGGCGTATTGGCCGATAGCCTGAACTGGCTGCGTTCATTCATCGAAACCGAACTGAACAGCGCCAACGACAACCCGATCATCGACGCAGAAGCCGAACGCGTGCTGCACGGCGGGCATTTCTACGGCGGGCATATCGCGTTCGCCATGGACAGCCTGAAAAATCTGGTGGCAAACGTCGCCGATCTGCTCGATCGGCAACTCGCCTTGCTGGTGGATGAGCGTTACAACCACGGTCTGCCAAGCAACCTCTCCGGTGCTCCGGCGGATCGCGCAATGATCAACCATGGCTTCAAAGCCGTGCAGATCGGCACCAGCGCATGGACCGCCGAAGCGCTGAAAAACACCATGCCGGCCAGCGTGTTCTCGCGCTCCACCGAGTGCCACAACCAGGACAAAGTCAGCATGGGCACCATCGCCGCCCGCGATGCGATCCGTGTGCTGGAGCTGACCGAACAAGTCGCTGCCGCCACCCTGCTCGCCGCCAACCAAGGCGTGTGGCTGCGCGCTCAGGCCGAAGACGCGCGACCGTTGCCGCCATCGCTGGCGGCGATGCACGTAGAACTGGCCAAGGATTTCCCGCCGGTGATCGAAGACCGCGCCCTGGAAGGCGAGCTGCGTCTGTGCCTGCAACGCATCGCCGCGCAACACTGGAGGCTGCATGCGTAGCGCCGGAGTGCTTCACGCCGACACGGTAATCCTCGTACCGTTTTTCGACGTCGACACCATGCACGTCGTCTGGCACGGCCATTACGTCAAATACCTCGAAGTGGCGCGTTGCGCGCTGCTCGACAAGATCGGCCACAACTACACGCACATGGTCGAGGCCGGTTATGCCTGGCCGATCATCGACCTGCAACTGCGCTATGTGCGCGGCGCGGTGTTCGGTCAGCGCCTGAATGTGCGCGCCAGTCTGGTCGAATGGGAAAACCGTCTGAAGATCAATTACCTGATCACCGACCTGCACAGCGGCGAACGCCTCACCCGTGCCAGCTCGGTGCAGGTTGCCGTCGAAGTGAGCAGCCGCGAGATGCAACTGGCTTCACCGAAGGTCTTCACCGATGCCGTGGAAAGGATGCTGCGATGAATGTTTTTGTTAAAGGCTTGAGTGTACTGGCGCTGCTGGTGATGTCCTCTCTGGCCAACGCCTTCGACCTGCTACAACTGAGCGAGCAACTGGCGAAACCGGACGTGATCCACGGTCAGTTCATTCAGGAAAAACACCTGCGTGCATTACCGCAGCCGCTGATCAGCAAGGGCAGTTTTGTTCTGGCGAAAAACCACGGCCTGCTCTGGCTGCTGAAGACCCCGCTGCAACAGGACTACCGCATCACCGCCAAGGGCATCGCCCGGCGTGACGGCAACGGCTGGCAACTGCTGCCGAACAAGAGCGCCGGGGCCGAGCAGAACCGCTTGTTCCTCGCCGTGCTGCAAGGCGACAGCAGCGGCCTGCAACGCGACTTCGAACTGGCCCTGAGCGGCGACGCACAGCAGTGGAAACTCACGCTGACCCCGCGCTCGCTGCTGCTCAAGCAAGTATTCAACCAGATCAATATCGACGGCGGCACGCTGGTGCAGACCATCGAACTGCTGGAAACCCAGGGCGACAGCACGGTGCTGCGCATGCAGGACAGCACCGCCGGGCAACCGTTGAACGACGCGGAGCAACATGACTTTGCCGAGTGAACGCAGGCTGCCCTGGCTGTTTCTGATTCTGCTGCTGGCGGTCGTCGCTCTGGCCGGTTGGCAGTGGCGTGACGGTGCGCCATTGTCGGCGAACCTGATGGAACTGGTGCCCGGCACCCACCCCGACGCCCTCGAACAGCGCGCCGAGCAGCGTATGCAGGAACCGCTCAATCGCGAAATGCTGGTGCTGGTCGGCCACGCCGACCGCCAGCTAGCGGTGGCCATGGCGCAGACGCTAGGCGAGCAATGGCAGGCCAGCGGGTTGTTCGAAAAGGTGCAGTGGAACCTGCAAGCAGACCTGCCAGCGCTGCGCACACAACTGCTGCAAGGGCGACTGGCGATGCTCTCGGCGGATGACCGGCAACTGCTGATCGAACACCCAGACGCATTCATTCAACAACGCGTGCAGGCCCTGTTCGATCCGTTCAGCGGTTTCAGTCTGGTGCCGAGTCAGGATGACTGGCTGGGCCTGACCGGGCGCATTCAGAACAGCCAGCCGCAGCACGGTTCGGTGCAACTGGACATCGGCAGCGGCGCGTTGATTGCCGATGCGGACGGCAAGAGCTGGGTGCTGCTGCGTGCACGCACCACCGGCAATGCTTTCGACATGGACCTGCCGCTGCAAGTCGCGGCATTGCTGCAAGCCAGCCGCGAGCAGGCGGCGAAATCCGACGTGCAATTGCTGGCCGCCAGCGGCTTGCTCTACGCGGCCAATGGTCAGCAGCAAGCCACGCGCGAAATGACCTGGGTCGGTGGTGGTGCGACGGTGGGCATTCTCTTGCTGCTGTTGCTCGCTTTCCGCCGCTGGCGCGTGTTGCTGGCGTTCGTGCCGGTGCTGGTCGGCATGTTGTTCGGTGCGGTGGCGTGTGTGGCGCTGTTCGGCCACATGCATGTGATGACGCTGGTGCTCGGCTCTAGCCTGATCGGCGTGGCCGTGGATTATCCGCTGCACTATTTGTCGAAGAGTTGGAGCCTGAAGCCTTGGCGCAGTTGGCCGGCGTTGCGTTTGACGCTGTCCGGGCTGACCCTGAGCCTGATCACCAGCGCCATCGGTTATCTGGCACTGGCGTGGACGCCGTTCCCGGCGTTGACGCAAATCGCGGTGTTCTCCGCCGCTGGCTTGCTCGGCGCCTATTTGTCGGCGGTGTGCCTGTTGCCGGCGTTGCTGAAAAACGTCGAACTACGCCCCGCGCAATGGCCGCTGCATCTGGCCGAGCGCATGGTCAACCTGCGCGAAAAACTCCTCGAACGCGTACGCACGCCGGTGTTGCTGGCACTACTGATCGCCTTCTGTGTGGGCGGTCTGGTGCAGCTGCAAAGCAAGAATGACATCCGCCAATGGGTCGGCGCACCACAACATCTGACCGACGAAGCGCAGGCCATCGCGCGCATCACCGGCTATCAGCCGACCAGCCAGTTTTTCCTCGTGCGCGCCGACAATCAGCAGCAATTGCTCGAGCGTCAGGCCGCGCTGAGCGAGCGTCTGGAGCAACTGGTCAACCTCGACAAGCTGCAAGGCTATCTGGCCCTCGATCGACTGGTCAGCCCACCGAACCAGCAAGAACAGGTACGTCAGGCACTGAACAAACTGCCGCAATACTGGCAGCCACTGCTCGACCTCGGCGTACCGCTCGCCGCGCTGCAAACCGAACTACAGCAATTGCAGGCCGTGCCCGCCGAAGACATCGACGCGGCACTGGCCGGTCCCCTTGGTGAGCCTTATCGCACGCTCTGGCTTGGCCCCAGCGAAGACGGCGTAGCGGCAATGACCAGTCTGCAAGGCCTGAACAACCCGGCACTGTTGCGCGTGCAGGCGCTGGATTTGCCGGGGGTGACGCTGGTCGATCGCCTCGGTGAGTTGAATGAAGTCTTTGCGGCGACGCAAATCAGCGCCGCAGAACTGAAACTCGCCTCCTGCGCACTGATCGTGCTGGTGCTGATGCTGCCCTTTGGTCTCGGCGGCGCGCTGCGCATTGTCGCCCTGCCTCTGCTCGCTGCGCTGTGCAGCCTGGCCAGCCTTGGCTGGCTTGGTCAGCCGCTGACCCTGTTTAGCCTGTTCGGCTTGCTGCTAGTGACGGCGATCAGCGTTGATTACGCGATTCTCATGCGTGAACAAGTCGGCGGCGCGGCGGTGAGCCTGCTCGGCACCCTGCTGGCGGCTGTGACGACGTGGCTGTCGTTCGGTTTGCTGGCGGTTTCCAGCACGCCGGCGGTGAGCAACTTCGGTCTGTCGGTGAGCCTCGGTCTGGCGTTCAGCTTCATGCTCGCACCGTGGGCGGGGCGTCACGAACACACCGCGACAGTCGTGGAGCCGGCAGCATGATGGTCGTCGCCTTCTGGTTCATGGCCCTGGCGTTGTTCGCCGTGGCCACTCGCATCGGGCGCCACTTCGGTCTGATTCCGATTGTCAGTCAGTTGCTGCTGGCGAGCTTCGGCTTGCCGCTGCTGATGTACTTCTGGATCGAACCGGGCTGGCAGCTCAGTGGCGCGCAACTGATTGCGCCTGACTGGCTGAAAAACCTCTACAGCCTGAGTTTTGCCCTGCTGCTCGGGCATATCCTCAGTGATGTGATCGATCTGAAACTCGATCGCCAGAGCGTGAAAATCGCTGTGCCGAGTTTCCTCGTGCCGTTTGCCTGTGGCCTGGCCGCTGCCTATTGGCTGCTGCCGGCGCAACCGTGGCTCAACTCGCTGGCCATCGGCCTGGTGTTCGCGATTACCGCGATCCCGGTGCTGTACCTGTATCTGCGCCACATCGATTATCCGCCCGCCGCCACTCGCCGGTTGGTGCAGACCGCGATCCTCATCGATCTGACCTGCTGGACGTTGTTCGGCCTCGCCCAGGGCAGTCTGCATCTGAGCAGTCTGCTGCTGCCGCTGGCTCTCGCCCTTGTGCCGTTGCTGTTGCATCTGTTGCGTGCGCGTCGACCGCTGACCTACAGCCTCGGTTTCTTTGCGCTGTTGGTAATGGCCGAGCACTACAAACTCAACGCGCTGATCTTCGGCATCGGCTACCTGCTATGCATGGCCGCGCTGAAAGTGCCGCTGGTGCTGCCATTACCGGCGCGCTGGATGAGCCGTTTGCAGACGTGGCTGGCGATCCCGCTGATCCTGACGTTCGGCATCGTCCAGATCGACGTGCACAGTGCCCTCGCAAGCCTTGGTCCGCTGCAATGGGCGGCGCTGTTGCTGTTGCCGATTGCCAGTAAACTGCTCGGCAACTGGCTCGGCCTCGGCTGGGCCGGCGCCTCGTTCGAAGGCGCCAGCCGCTGGCGCGAAAGTGTGCTGCTGAATATTCGCGGCCTGAGCGAAATCGTCTTTCTCAATTTGTTGTTGCAACAACAGCTCATCACCCCGGCGCTGTACTTCGCGCTGATGCTGATGGGCCTGATCGCGACGCTGCTACCGGCCCTGATCGGCCTGCATCGCGCGCCATTGAATCTGCAACATCCTTTGCCCCGGAGCTCACGTGCCAATCGTTGAAATGGAATCCCGTCAGGTCGTGATCATCGGCGCCGGTCCCTCCGGCGCCATCGCTGCGGCGTTGCTCAAGCGCAAGGGCCACGATGTGCTGGTGATCGAGCGCCAGCATTTTCCGCGCTTTTCGATCGGTGAAAGCCTGCTCAGCCATTGCCTGGATTTCGTCGAAGAAGCCGGCATGCTCGACGCCGTCAATGCCGCCGGATTCCAGCGCAAGACCGGCGCCGCATTCGCCTGGCGCGAGCGTTACAGCGCCTTCGATTTCGGTGACACCTTTACCGGCGGCAAACCGACCACGTTTCAGGTGCAACGCGCCGATTTCGACAAACTGCTGGCCGATCAAGCGGCGCTGCAAGGCGCGGAAATCCGCTACGGCGATGCCATCGTCAGCGTCGATTTCGACCGGACGAAACCGCACCTCGACGTGCGCCGTGAGGACGGCAGCGACTATCGCGTCGAAGCGGATTTCGTCCTTGATGCCAGCGGCTACGGCCGCGTGTTGTCGCGGCTGCTGGATCTGGAAGCGCCGTCGAACTTCCCGGTGCGCCAAGCGGTGTTCACCCACGTCGAAGATCACATCGACAACCCGGCGTTCGACCGCGAAAAAATCCTCGTCACCACCCATCCAGAGCATCGCGATGTCTGGTTCTGGACGATCCCGTTCAGTAATGGACGCTGTTCGGTGGGCGTGGTCGCCGCCGAGGAACATTTCAAGGGTCGCGACAACGATCTGGATGCCTGTCTGCGCAGCTTCATCGCCGAAACCCCGAGCCTTGCCGGCGTTCTGAACAATGCTGTGTGGGACACCCCCGCACGCACGCTCGGCGGTTACGCCGCCAATGTGAAATCCCTGCACGGGCCGGGCTTCGCCTTGCTCGGCAACGCGGCAGAATTTCTCGACCCGGTGTTCTCCTCCGGCGTGACCATCGCCATGCGCTCGGCGAGCATGGCGGCAGCGGTTTTGCACCGTCAGTTGCAGGGCGAAACCGTCGACTGGCAAAGCGAATTCGCTGAGCCGCTCAAGCGCGGCGTCGACACCTTCCGCTGCTACGTCGAGGGCTGGTACGCCGGCACCTTTCAGGACGTGATTTTTTATGAAGACAGCCAGGCGGAAATCCGTCGGATGATCTGTTCGATCCTCGCCGGCTACGCCTGGGATGAACGCAACCCGTTCGTCAGCGAAGCCCGCCGCCGCTTGAAGATGATTTCCGAACTCTGTGCAAAGGACGCCACATGAACTACTTGAGCGACAGCTACGTCGAGGAAACCCGCTTCGGTTTCTGGTTCCTGCGCAGCCACACCTGGCAGCACCATGTGTTGCGGGTGGCGATCAATGATTTGCGCGGTTTGTTCAGTGAAGCACTGCCGCAGAACCCGGTACTGCTGGACGCCGGTTGTGGCCAGGGCAAGTCGTTCGCTCATCTGCGCCAGACCTTTGCGCCACAGCGTTTGATCGGTGTTGATGCCGATCCGCACAGCCTGGAGTTGAGCGCTGAAGAAGCGACGCGTCTGGGCCTCGATGTAGAGCTGATCGGCAGTGATTGCGCGACGCTCAATGTGCCGGACGCCAGTGTTGATCTGCTGTTCTGCCATCAGACTTTTCATCATCTGGTCGAGCAGGAAAAAGCCCTCGCCGAGTTTTATCGAGTGCTGAAACCGGGTGGCTATCTGCTGTTCGCCGAATCCACCGAGGCTTACATTGATACGTGGGTGATCCGCTGGTTGTTCCGTCATCCGATGCACGTGCAAAAGAGTGCGGCGCAGTATCTGCAGATGATTCGTGGGCAGGGTTTCGAGTTTGCCGGGAAGAATGTCTCGTACCCGTATCTGTGGTGGAGCCGGTCGAAGGATTTCGGTTTGCTGGAGCGGTTTGGCTTACGCAAACCCAAGCCGTTCGGGCAGCGTGAGGAAACGCTGGTCAACGTGGTAGCGCGCAAGCCGCTGCAAGGTACTTTCTGATGCAAAGCTATCGACCTGCACACCCGAAACCCTGTGGGAGCTGGCTTGCCAGCGATAGCGGTGTGTCAGTCAACAAAAATGCTCGATGTGCCGACGCCATCGCTGGCAAGCCAGCTCCCACAAGGTTTGTGGCGTGGCTAATGTTGGTGGTATTTGTCCTCCTGAGTGCCTGCGCCAGCCAGGCGCCGTTGCCGGCGGGCAATCCAACACTCCCGCTGCCGCTGCAACTGCACATCGAACGTCAGCAAGCCGAACAACGCCAGGACTGGCTGCTGGTGATCCAGCGCGAAGGCCCGGGCATTCGCTGGTCGATGATGGACCCGCTGGGCATTCCCCAAGCGCGGCAGCAACTGATCGACGGCCATTGGCAGGCCGATGGGCTGCTGCCGCCGAACCCCGAAGCCCGAGAACTGTTTGCCGCGCTGTTGTTCGCCCTGACCCCGTCCGGCGAGCTGCTGCGCAATTACCCCGCCGCACTGCAACAGGGCCAGCAACGCGCCCTGCCGGCGCGCTGGGATATCCGTTATTCACAACCGTTGAGCTTCGAATTGAACCTGCCTCAAGGCCCGCACTACCGCGTTTCTCCGTTGGGTGAACCGACGCCATGACCGCTTACCTGAATGCCCTCGGCGTGATCTGCGCGCTGGGCCGCGACAAACAAGCCGTCGCGCGCAACCTGTTCGCCGGCGACTGCTCGGGCATGCGCCGCGAGTCCGGCTGGGTGGCGGAGCGTGAGTTGCCCGTCGCTGCCGTACAAGGCCAACTGGCGCCGATCCCGGCAGAACTCGCCGATCAGCGCAGCCGCAACAATCAGTTGCTGCTGGAAGCGGCGCTGCAGATTCGCGATGACATCGAAGAAGCGATCCACACCTTCGGCCGCGAGCGCATCGGTGTGGTGCTCGGCACCAGCACCTCAGGCATCGACGAGGCCAGCCGTGGCCTGGCGCATTACATTCGCGAGCAGCAGTTCCCGGCGGAATACGATTACCGCCAACAGGAACTCGGCGCCCCGGCCAATTTCCTCGCCGACTGGCTGCAACTGAGCGGCCCGGCGTATGTGATTTCCACGGCGTGCACCTCCAGCGCCCGGGCACTGATGAGCGCTCAGCGTTTGCTTGATCTGGGCCTGTGCGACGCGGTGCTGTGCGGCGGCGTCGACAGCCTGTGCAAACTGACCCTCAACGGTTTCTCGTCACTCGAAGCGATGTCCGACGAGCGCTGCAATCCGTTCTCGGCCAACCGCAGCGGCATCAATATCGGCGAAGCGGCGGTGCTGTTTGTCATGAGCAAACAACAGGGCAAAGGCCCGGCCATTGCCTTGCTCGGCGCCGGCGCCAGCTCCGACGCCCATCATATTTCTGCCCCTGAACCGACCGGGCGCGGCGCCCTGCAAGCGATGCAGAAAGCCTTGAGCCGCGCTCATCTGCAAGCAGCGCAGATCAACTACCTGAACCTGCACGGCACCGCTACCCAACACAACGACGCCATGGAAAGCCTGGCGGTTGCCGCGCTGTTTCCCGAAGGCGTCGCGTGCTCGTCGACCAAACCGATGACCGGCCACACCCTTGGCGCGGCCGGTGCTCTGGAAGCGGCGTTCTGCTGGCTGAGCCTGAGCGCCAACAACCCCGATCACGCCTTGCCGCCGCACGTCTGGGACGCTCAGGCCGATCCCGCGCTGCCACCGCTGAAGTGGGTGACCGCGAGCGAGCGCCTGACGTCCATTGCACCCCGCTACCTGATGAGCAACTCGTTTGCCTTCGGCGGCAACAACGTCAGCCTGATTATCGGAGACGCCCCATGATCCCCTGGCCGCTCGCCGAACTGCTGCCCCATGCGGGCGACATGATTCTGATCGACAGCATCTCAAGCTTTGACGAGGAGCAGATCTACACCCGTCTGACGGTCCAGCCTGATGGCCTGTTCAACCTGCCCGACGGCAGCCTGCCGGCCTGGGTCGGCATCGAACTGATGGCGCAGAGCGTCGCCGCATTTGCCGGTTGCCACGCGCGGCAGAAAGGCAATCCGGTGGAGCTGGGCTTTCTGCTCGGTACGCGCAAGTTCGAGTGCAACGTCGAAGCGTTTCCCGCCGGCAGCGAACTGACCATCCATGGTCTGCGTTCGCTGGAAGATGAAAACGGCATGGGCGTCTTCGAATGCCATATCAACGGCGCCGGCATTCACGCCAGCGCACGCCTGAACGTGTTCCGTCCGCCTCAGGTCAATCAATATCTGCAACAGACACAGGAGTCGAACGATGACTGAATCCGTACTGGTCACCGGCTCCAGCCGTGGCATCGGCCGCGCCATTGCCTTGCGCCTCGCAAAGGCCGGGTACGACATCGTCCTGCACTGCCGCAGCGGCGTAGCCGAAGCGCAAGGCGTTCAGGCAGAAATCGAAGCACTGGGGCGCAAGGCGCGCATCCTGCAATTCGACGTTGCCGACCGGGAAACCTGCAAAACCATTCTGGAAGCCGACGTCGAAAGCCACGGCGCCTATTACGGCGTGGTGTTGAATGCCGGGCTCAACCGCGATGGCGCATTTCCAGCTCTGAGTGACGACGATTGGGACGTGGTGTTGCGCACCAACCTCGACGGTTTCTACAACGTCCTGCACCCGGTGATGATGCCGATGATCCGCCGCCGTGCCGCTGGTCGCATTGTCTGCATAACCTCGGTGTCGGGGCTGATCGGCAACCGTGGCCAGGTCAACTACAGCGCCTCCAAGGCCGGCGTGATTGGCGCGGCAAAGGCGTTGGCGATCGAGCTGGGCAAGCGCAAAATCACCGTTAACTGCGTCGCACCGGGCCTGATCGACACGGCGATGCTGGATGAAAACGTGCCGGTGGAAGAGTTGATGAAGATGATCCCCGCGCAACGCATGGGCACCCCGGAAGAGGTCGCCAGTGCGGTGAATTTCCTGATGTCGGCGGAAGCCTCGTACATCACCCGCCAGGTTCTGGCGGTCAACGGAGGCTTGTGCTGATGAAGCGCGTCGTCGTCACCGGCATGGCCGGCATCACTTCGCTGGGCAGCGATTGGGAGACCATCGCCGGCAACTTCGCGGCTAACCGCAGCGGCATCCGCCGCATGGCCGAGTGGGATCGTTTCAGCGAACTCAACACGCGCCTGGCCGGGCCGATTGATGACTTTGCAGTGCCTGCGCACTGGACGCGCAAGCAATTGCGCAGCATGGGCCGGGTGTCGCGGCTGGCGGTCGGCGCAGCAGAAAAAGCGCTGGCTGACGCCGGTCTGCTCGGCAATGAATCGATCAAGGATGGGCGCATGGGCGTCGCTTGTGGTTCGTCCACCGGCAGCACCGACGAGATCAAAGCGTTCGGCAACATGCTGCTCAACTCGGTGGCCGAAGGCCTCAACGCCAACTCCTACGTGCGGATGATGCCGCACACTACCGCCGCCAACATCAGCATCTTCTTTGGTCTCACCGGGCGGCTGATCCCGACGTCCAGCGCCTGCACCAGCGGCAGCCAGGGCATCGGTTACGCCTACGAGGCGATCAAGTTCGGCCGCCTGCCGTTGATGCTCGCCGGTGGCGCCGAGGAGCTGTGCCCGACCGAAGCCATGGTCTTCGACGCGCTCTACGCTACCAGCCTGAAAAACGAGGCGCCACAGACCAGTCCACGCCCGTACGACAAGGGCCGCGATGGCCTGGTGATCGGTGAAGGTGGCGGCATGCTGGTGCTTGAAGAGCTGGAACATGCTTTGGCGCGTGGTGCGCACATCCACGCCGAGATTGTCGGTTTCGGCAGCAACGCCGACGGCCAGCACACCACACGCCCGGAACAAGTGACCATGCGCCGTGCCATGGAACTGGCGCTGGAAGACGCCGGCCTGACGCCGGAGGCCATCGGTTATGTAAATGGCCACGGCACCGCTACAGAACAGGGCGACATTGCCGAAACACTGGCGACCAGCAGTTTGTTTGGCGAACGCATGCCGATCAGCTCGCAGAAGAGTTTCCTCGGCCACACCCTTGGCGCCTGCGGCGCGCTGGAGTCGTGGTTCAGCATCGAGATGATGAACCGCGACCTGTACGTGCACACATTCAACCTCGACGAGGTCGATCCGCACTGCGGCAAACTCGATTACCTGCGCGGCGAATTCCGCCAGATGCATCACGACTACGTGATGAACAACAATTTCGCTTTTGGTGGCGTCAACACCTCGTTGATTTTCCGCCGCTGGCACTGACCGCAACACGTTTGGAGTGAAGGGAATGACTCAGTTTCACCGCATCGCCGCTCTGTTGGCACTGGCTTTTGTGCTCGGCGGTTGCACCAGCAAACCGGTTTACAACGCCAAGGAAGAGTTCTCGCCCAACCTCGGTTTCACCCAGCAACAGATGAGCCGCGCCATCGTCACTGCGCTGAACGATCGCCAGTGGGTCGTGCAATCGGTACGTCCGGGCATGATCAAAGCGGCGATCACCGTACGCGGTCGCCATCACGCCGAAGTCGATATTCCGTTCACCCCGACTTCGTTCGAAATCGACTACCGCAGCAGCTACGGCCTCGATGCCAAGGACGGCAAGATCCACGGCAACTACAACCGCTGGGTCAACCGCCTGCGCGACAACGTGCTCAAAGAGCTGTCGATCAACCCGGACATCGAGTTCGTCAACGACCTGGGCATCGTCAAACAAGGCGCCGACGAGCCGACCTACCTGAGCTTCCGCGAAGGCGTCAAACGCGCCACCGACGCCGGCCTGCTCGACGGCAGCGTGAAGTTCTACCTGGCCGGTGAAACGCTGCCAAAACAGGTGCGTAAACTCGACACCGTGAGCAGCAGCCGCAAAACCAACGGCTCGAACAAATCCAACGAAGACGCCTGCTTCTGGGCCCTGCAATCGGCCTTGGCGACTCTGCAGAACGCCGCAAAAAAAGCCGACGCCAACGCGGTGATCAACATCGCCAGCGTCGACCAGCGTGATCTGTACAAGGACACTGAGAAATTCCAGTGCCGTGCCGGGCTGGTGGTGTCGAGCGTGGCGCTGCGCGGGGACTTGGCGCACGTGGATTGATGGGATTGCAGAAACGACAAAGGGCGCCATTCGGCGCCCTGCTCATTTCAGCTCTACACTCGTCCGGACAGGCCGTCGCACCGCGCCTGATGGAACGGCGAGCCTATCAGCCCTGCACTCGCGGTTCTCTTTCACAGTCAAGGAGATGACCATGCAAGTGAAAGCCCTGATCGCCGCTGCGCTTTTCGCGCTACTGCCCAGCGCCAGCCACGCCACCAACCTGATGTACATGCCCTTCGAAACCGTGCTGTCGGACGCGATTCGCGCCGGACGGCTGGATGGCAGTGTGAAGTTCTATCTGCTCGGCAATGGGCCGCAGGGCACTCAGCAGTTACTGCGCCGGGGGGTGGTCAGTGATTTGAAGACCAATGGCTTCAACAAGAGTGACCACAACTCCTGCGAGTGGGTGTTGCAGTCGAATCTGATCAAGTTGCAGGCTGATGCCAAGCGGGTGGGAGCGAATGCGGTGGTGAATATCGTCAGTTACTACGACCAGCATGTGCGCAAGGACTTGAATACCTACGAGTGCCGGGCGGGGATTTTCGTCACGCGGGTGGCGTTGAAGGGGGATTTGGTGCGGTTGCCCTGAATTGGGTGGTGCTTGAGCGGACGCCTTCGCGAGCAGGCTCGCTCCCACCTTGGAATGCGTTCCCCTGTGGGAGCGAGCCTGCTCGCGATTTGATTGCGCAGCAATCACGCCTTTGAAGGTTCGACCTTGCGCGTAAGCAGGTCGACAAACGCCTTGGCCATCGGTGACTTCTGATCCTTGCGCTGCACCAGCCACACCGCCGACACCGCTGCAGGATCGAGCAACGGTCGGTAGACCACGCCGTCGATGCGCATCCGCTGATAAGACGCCGGCAGCACCGAAACTCCAAGCCCTGCTGCGACCAGACCGATGATGGTCATCGCCTCCCCCGCCTCTTGGGCGAAGTGCGGGCTGAACCCGGCATCGCGCGCCAGACTCAGCAATTGCGCATACAGCCCGCTGCCGTAACTGCGCGGAAAGAACACGAACGGCTCCAGCGCCAGCGCCGAGAGGAACAGCCCTTCTTCACTGCCTTGCGCCAACGGATGCTTGGAACCGAGCACGGCGACCAGCGGCTCACGCATCAACTCCACCACACTCAGCGAATCCGGCAGGCCCAGCGGGCGCATGATGCCGACCTCGATTGATTCATCCACCAACCCCTCGGCGACTTGCGTGCTGCTCATCTCGCGAAGGTTGAGGTGCACCGCCGGAAAACGCTGACGAAAGGCAAAGATCGCCTGGGGAATGGTCGAATTGAACGGCGCCGAAGAGGTGAAACCAATCTTCAACTCGCCCAGTTCACCGAGCTGCGCACGCCGGGCGACGTCTGCTGCTTTATCGACCTGCGCCAGCACCAGCCGCGCCTCCTCCAGAAACAACCGCCCGGCCTCACTCAACTCGACCCGACGATTGGTGCGCTCGAACAGACGCGCGCCAACCTCTTGCTCCAGCGCCTGAATCTGCTGGCTCAGTGGTGGCTGAGAAATCCCCAGCACTTGTGCGGCGCGGCCAAAATGCAGCTCTTCGGCAACGGCGATGAAGTAGCGCAGATGACGCAATTCCATGGAAACCTCATTAGGTCGTTAAAGCTATCAAACAGGTCGAACAATATATTGGATAGAAACATTAGCCAGCTATATGATTTTTTCATTGCCTGCCTGGCCGTGCCCTCCGAGGTCTGAAGTGAAAACTGCTGTCGCGCCCCTTGCCCATGAAGTCCCGCCCGCCGCTGCGGACGATGTCGTCGCCGAGCTGCAAGAGATCTACATCGAAAAAGGCACGCCGATGTTCATGCGCACGGTGCTGGCGCTGTTCAGCGGCGGTTTTGCGACGTTTGCCCTGCTGTATTGCGTGCAGCCGATGATGCCGCTGTTGTCCCACGAGTACGGAATCAACGCCGCGCAGAGCAGCCTGATCCTCTCGGTGGCGACCGGCATGCTCGCCATCGGCCTGCTGATCACCGGGCCGATTTCCGATCGGGTTGGGCGCAAACCGGTGATGGTGACCGCTCTGTTCGCAGCAGCGCTGTGCACCATGGCCAGTGCGATGATGCCGAGTTGGGAAGGCGTGCTGATCATGCGCGCGCTGATCGGGCTGTCGTTGAGTGGGCTGGCAGCGGTGGCAATGACCTATCTGAGTGAAGAGATCCATCCGCAACACATCGGTCTGGCGATGGGTTTGTACATCGGTGGCAACGCCATTGGCGGGATGAGCGGGCGCTTGATCACCGGCGTGCTGATCGATTTTGTCAGCTGGCACACGGCGATGCTGGTGATTGGCGGTCTGGCGATGATTGCCGCAGCGGTGTTCTGGAAGATCCTTCCCGAGTCGCGCAACTTCCGTTCACGCTCGCTGCACCCGCGCAGTCTGCTCGACGGCTTCACCATGCACTTTCGCGATGCCGGTCTGCCGCTGCTGTTTCTTGAAGCGTTCGTGTTGATGGGCGCGTTTGTCACGCTGTTCAACTACATCGGTTATCGCTTGCTGGCCGCACCGTACAACCTTGATCAGGTGTTCGTGGGCTTGCTGTCGGTGGTGTATCTGTCGGGGATCTACAGCTCGGCGAAAATTGGCTCGCTGGCAGACAAACTGGGGCGACGCAAAGTGTTGTGGGCGACCATTGCGCTGATGTTCGCCGGCCTTGCCTTGACGATGTTTACGCCACTGTTACTGGTGATTGTCGGCATGTTGATTTTCACCTTTGGTTTCTTTGGTGCGCACTCGGTGGCAAGTAGCTGGATCGGTCGACGCGCGACCAAGGCCAAGGGCCAGGCGTCGTCGTTGTACCTGTTCAGTTATTACGCCGGGTCGAGCATTGCCGGCACGGCGGGCGGGGTGTTCTGGCATCTCGGAGGCTGGAACGGGATTGGTTTGTTTATTGGTGCGCTGTTGCTGATCGCGCTGTTGGTGGCGTTGAAACTGGCGAAGTTGCCGCCACTCAGCGGTGTCAAAGCCTGAAGCGCAACCCATGTAGGAGTGAGCCTGCTCGCGATAGCGGTGTGTCAGCCAACATATTGGGCGACTGGCTCACCGCTATCGCGAGCAGGCTCACTCCTACAATTGATCTGCGTACGACGTTGAATCGTGGAAACAAAAACGCCCGGCATTTAGCCGGGCGTTTTTTATGGTGTGGCGATCACTCGTGATACTGCGCCGACAGCTCATGCACCGCGCGCAGGAACGCACCGGCATGTTCCGGATCAACCTCAGGCGTGATGCCGTGACCGAGGTTGAACACATGGCCACTGCCCTTGCCATAGCTGGCCAGAATGCGCCCGACTTCAGTGCGGATTGCTTCCGGTTTTGCGTAAAGCACGGTCGGGTCCATGTTGCCTTGCAGCGCAACCTTGTCGCCGACACGGGCGCGGGCGTTGCCGATGTCGCAGGTCCAGTCCAGGCCCAGTGCGTCGGCACCAGCCTCGGCGATGCTTTCCAGCCACAGGCCGCCGTTCTTGGTGAAGAGGATCACCGGCACTTTACGACCGTCGTGTTCGCGAATCAGGCCGCTGACGATCTTCTTCATGTAGGCCAGCGAGAACTCCTGATACGCCGCCGCCGACAGGTTACCGCCCCAGGTGTCGAAGATCTGCACCGCTTGCGCGCCGGCCATGATCTGACCGTTGAGGTATGAGGTCACCGACTGCGCCAGTTTATCCAGCAGCAGGTGCATGGCTTGCGGGTTGTCGTAGAGCATCGCCTTGGTCTTGCGGAAGTCTTTCGACGAACCGCCTTCAACCATGTAGGTCGCCAGGGTCCACGGGCTGCCGGAGAAACCGATCAACGGCACACGGCCGTTCAGCTCGCGACGGATGGTGCTGACTGCGTCCATCACATAGCCGAGGTCTTTGTGCGGATCAGGGATTGGCAAGGCTTCGATGTCAGCGAGGGTGCTGACGACTTTCTTGAAGCGCGGACCTTCACCGGTCTCGAAGTACAGGCCCTGGCCCATGGCATCGGGGATGGTGAGGATGTCGGAAAACAGAATCGCCGCGTCCAGTTGTGGATAGCGGTCGAGCGGTTGCATCGTGACTTCGCAGGCGAATTCCGGATTCATGCACAGGCTCATGAAATCACCGGCCTGGGCGCGGCTGGCGCGGTATTCCGGCAGGTAGCGGCCGGCCTGGCGCATCATCCACACCGGGGTGACGTCAACGGGTTGCTTGAGCAGGGCGCGGAGGAAACGGTCGTTCTTCAGGGCAGTCATGTCGGCATCCGGAAAAAAAGTGCGGGCATTTTCTCAGAGCGCGACGCAAAAGGCACGGATGCAGGTCAGCCTTTTGTCTATCGGGTCAATTTATTGCGTTGGAATGCTGATTTTGCAGCAACACAACGCACTGTGGGAGCTGGCTTGCCAGCGATGCAGACACCTCGTTTTGTCAGATTGACCGAGGTGATGCTATCGCTGGCAAGCCAGCTCCCACAGGTATTGCATTGCAGTCAGCTAGACGGGTTTAGACGCCCAGGTAATCGAGGATCCCTTCGGCAGCATTGCGCCCTTCGAAGATTGCCGTCACCACCAGGTCGGAACCGCGCACCATGTCGCCACCGGCGAAGATTTTCGGATTGCTGGTCTGGTGCTTGTACTGACCTTGCTCAGGCGCAACAACGCGGCCCTGGCTGTCGGTCTGGATCTCGAACTGTTCGAACCACGGCGCCGGGCTCGGGCGGAAACCGAACGCGATAACCACGGCATCAGCCGGGATGATCTCTTCGGAACCCGGGATCGGCTCTGGGCTGCGACGGCCACGGGCGTCCGGTTCGCCGAGACGGGTCTCGACCACTTTCACGCCTTCAACCTTGTCTTCGCCGACGATGGCGATCGGCTGGCGGTTGTAGAGGAATTTCACGCCTTCTTCCTTGGCGTTCTTCACCTCTTTGCGCGAGCCGGGCATGTTCGCTTCGTCACGACGATAAGCGCAGGTCACCGACTTGGCGCCCTGACGGATCGACGTGCGGTTGCAGTCCATCGCCGTGTCGCCGCCGCCGAGTACCACAACCTTCTTGCCTTTCATGTCGACGAAATCTTCCGGCGACTTTTCAAAGCCCAGGTTGCGATTGACGTTGGCGATCAGGAAGTCCAGCGCGTCATAAACGCCCGGCAGATCCTCACCGGCAAAGCCGCCCTTCATGTAGGTGTAGGTGCCCATGCCCATGAACACCGCATCGTATTCGGCGAGCAGTTGTTCCATGGTCACGTCTTTGCCGACTTCGGTATTCAGACGGAACTCGATGCCCATGCCGGTGAAGACTTCGCGACGATTGCTCAGCACGGTCTTTTCCAGCTTGAACTCGGGGATGCCGAAGGTCAGCAGACCGCCGATTTCCGGGTTCTTGTCGAACACCACAGGGGTCACGCCGCCGCGTACCAGCACGTCGGCACAACCCAGACCCGCCGGGCCCGCACCGATGATGGCGACACGTTTACCGGTCGGCTTGACCTTGGACATGTCCGGACGCCAGCCCATGGCGAATGCGGTGTCGGTGATGTATTTCTCGACCGAACCGATGGTCACCGCGCCGAAGCCGTCGTTAAGGGTGCAGGCACCCTCGCACAGACGATCCTGCGGACACACCCGGCCGCAGACTTCCGGCAGGGTGTTGGTCTGGTGCGACAGTTCGGCGGCCTGAAGGATGTTGCCTTCGGCCACCAGCTTCAGCCAGTTGGGAATGAAGTTGTGCACCGGGCACTTCCATTCGCAATACGGGTTGCCGCAACCCAAGCAGCGGTGGGCCTGATCGGCCGACTGCTGGGGTTTGAACGGTTCGTAGATTTCGACGAACTCTTTTTTGCGTTGACGCAACAGTTTCTTCTTCGGATCTTTGCGCCCGACATCGATGAACTGGAAGTCGTTATTCAGACGTTCAGCCATTGTTAAAACCTCATCAAACTCTTCAGGCGCATATCACTGCGGGTTGGCACGAGTGCTGGAAAGCAACGATTTCAGGTTGGCAGCCTTCGGCTTGACCAGCCAGAAACGGCGCAAGTAGTCATCGAGGTTCTCGGCGAGTTCACGACCCCACTCGCTGTCGGTTTCCGCGACGTACTCGTTCAGCACGTTTTGCAGGTGGCTGCGATAGGCTTCCATCGCCTCGCCGCTGATCCGCTGGATTTCCACCAGTTCGTGGTTGACCCGGTCAACGAAGGTGTTGTCCTGGTCGAGCACGTAGGCGAAACCACCGGTCATGCCAGAGCCGAAGTTGTAACCGGTCTTGCCCAGAACGCAGACAAAACCACCGGTCATGTACTCACAGCAGTGATCGCCAGTGCCTTCCACAACCGTGTGGGCACCGGAGTTGCGCACGGCGAAACGCTCGCCTGCGGTGCCGGCGGCGAACAACTTGCCGCCGGTCGCGCCATACAGGCAGGTGTTGCCGATGATGGCGCTTTCCTGAGTTTTGTAAACGCTGCCCTTCGGCGGCACGATGGTCAGCTTGCCACCGGTCATGCCTTTGCCGACGTAGTCGTTGGCGTCACCTTCCAGGTACATGTTCAGACCGCCGGCGTTCCACACACCGAAGCTCTGACCGGCAGTGCCTTTGAAGCGGAAGGTGATCGGCGCTTTCGCCATGCCCTGGTTGCCGTGCTTGCGGGCGATTTCGCCGGAGATCCGCGCGCCGATCGAACGGTCGCAGTTGCAGATATCCAGATCGAACTCGGCGCCGCTCATGTCGTTGATCGCCGACGACGCCATCTCGACCATTTTCTCGGCCAGCAGGCCCTGGTCGAACGGCGGGTTGCGCTCAACGCCGCAGAACTGTGGCTTGTCTGCCGGAATGTGATCGCTGCCCAACAGCGGCGTCAGATCCAGATGGTTTTGCTTGGCGGTCTGGCCTTCGAGGATTTCCAGCAGATCGGTGCGACCGATCAACTCTTCGAGGGAGCGTACGCCGAGCTTGGCCAGCCACTCACGGGTTTCCTCGGCGACGTAGGTGAAGAAATTCACCACCATGTCGACGGTACCGATGTAGTGATCCTTGCGCAGCTTCTCGTTCTGAGTCGCGACGCCGGTGGCGCAGTTGTTCAGGTGGCAGATGCGCAGGTATTTGCAGCCCAGCGCGATCATCGGCGCAGTACCGAAGCCGAAGCTTTCGGCGCCGAGGATCGCTGCCTTGATCACGTCGAGGCCGGTTTTCAGGCCACCGTCGGTCTGCACCCGGACTTTGCCGCGCAGGTCGTTGCCGCGCAGGGTCTGGTGGGTTTCGGCGAGACCGAGTTCCCACGGAGCGCCTGCGTATTTGATCGAGGTCAGCGGCGAAGCACCGGTGCCACCGTCGTAGCCGGAGATGGTGATCAAGTCCGCATAGGCCTTGGCCACACCGGCGGCGATGGTGCCGACGCCTGCTTCGGCTACCAATTTGACCGAAACCAGTGCTTTCGGGTTGACCTGCTTCAGGTCAAAAATCAGCTGCGACAAGTCTTCGATCGAATAGATGTCGTGGTGCGGCGGCGGCGAAATCAGGGTCACGCCCGGCACTGCGTAACGCAGCTTGGCGATCAAACCGTTCACTTTACCGCCCGGCAGTTGCCCGCCCTCGCCCGGCTTGGCGCCTTGCGCGACCTTGATCTGCAGCACTTCAGCGTTGACCAGGTATTCCGGGGTTACCCCGAAACGGCCAGTCGCGACTTGCTTGATTTTCGAGCTCTTGATGGTGCCGTAACGCGCCGGATCTTCACCACCTTCGCCGGAGTTAGAACGCGCACCGAGACGGTTCATGGCTTCGGCCAGGGCTTCGTGAGCTTCCGGCGACAAGGCGCCCAGCGAGATACCAGCGGAGTCGAAGCGCTTGAGCACCGATTCCAGCGGCTCGATTTCACTGATGTCCAGCGGCTTGTCGAGGGTCTTGACCTTGAACAGGTCGCGGATCATCGACACCGGACGGTTGTCCACCAGCGAGGTGTATTCCTTGAACTTGGCGTAGTCGCCCTGCTGCACGGCGGCTTGCAGGGTGTTGACCACGTCCGGGTTGTACGCGTGATATTCGCCACCGTGGACGAACTTCAGCAGACCGCCCTGCTGGATCGGCTTGCGCGGACTCCAGGCTTCGGTGGCCAGCGCTTTCTGCTCGGCTTCGATGTCGACGAAACGCGCACCCTTGATGCGGCTCGGCACGCCACGGAAGCTCAGCTCGCACACTTCTTCGGACAGGCCGATGGCTTCGAACAACTGCGCACCACGATACGAGGCGATGGTCGAGATGCCCATCTTCGACAGGATCTTCAGCAGACCTTTGGTGATGCCCTTACGGTAGTTCTTGAACACCTCATAGAGGTCGCCCAGCACTTCACCGGTACGGATCAAGTCGCCCAGCACTTCATAAGCCAGGAACGGATAGACCGCCGAGGCGCCGAAGCCGATCAGCACCGCAAAGTGATGCGGATCGCGCGCGGTTGCGGTTTCAACCAGGATGTTGGAATCGCAGCGCAGGCCTTTTTCGGTCAGGCGGTGGTGTACCGCGCCGGTCGCCAGCGAAGCGTGGATCGGCAGTTTGCCCGGGGCAATATGGCGGTCGCTCAGAACGATCTGGGTCCGCCCGCCGCGCACGGCTTCTTCAGCCTGATCGGCAACGTTGCGGATCGCCGCTTCGAGGCCAACGCTTTCGTCGTAGTTGAGGTCGATGATCGCCCGTTCGAAACCCGGGCGGTCGAGGTTCATCAGCGAGCGCCACTTGGCCGGCGAAATCACCGGCGAGCTGAGGATCACGCGCGAGGCGTGTTCCGGCGACTCCTGGAAGATGTTGCGCTCGGCACCGAGGCAGATTTCCAGCGACATCACGATCGCTTCACGCAGCGGGTCAATCGGCGGGTTGGTCACCTGCGCGAACTGCTGGCGGAAATAGTCGTACGGCGTGCGCACGCGCTGGGACAGCACGGCCATCGGTGTATCGTCGCCCATCGAACCCACGGCTTCGTAGCCTTGCTCGCCGAGCGGACGCAGGACCTGATCGCGCTCTTCGAACGTGACCTGATACATCTTCATGTATTGCTTGAGTTGATCAACGTCGTAAAACGCCGAACCGTGGTCGTTGTCTTCCATGGTCGCCTGGATGCGCAGGGCATTCTTGCGCAGCCATTGCTTGTACGGATGACGGGATTTCAGACGGTTGTCGATCGCATCGGTATCGAGGATCTGCCCGGTTTCGGTGTCCACGGCGAGGATCTGCCCCGGACCGACACGGCCCTTGGCGATCACGTCTTCCGGCTGGTAGTTCCAGACGCCGATTTCCGACGCAACGGTGATGAAGCCGTTGGTGGTAGTGACCCAGCGCGCCGGGCGCAGACCGTTACGGTCGAGCAGGCACACTGCGTAACGACCATCGGTCATGACCACGCCGGCCGGGCCGTCCCACGGTTCCATGTGCATCGAGTTGTACTCGTAGAACGCACGCAGATCCGGGTCCATGGTTTCGACGTTCTGCCACGCAGGCGGAATGATCATCCGCACGCCACGGAACAGGTCGATGCCACCGGTGACCATCAGCTCGAGCATGTTGTCCATGCTCGAGGAGTCGGAACCGACACGGTTGACCAGCGGGCCGAGTTCTTCCAGATCCATCAGATCGTTGGTGAACTTGGTCCGACGGGCCTGCGCCCAGTTACGGTTACCGGTAATGGTGTTGATCTCGCCGTTGTGGGCGAGGAAGCGGAATGGCTGGGCCAGCGGCCATTTCGGCAGGGTGTTGGTGGAGAAGCGCTGGTGGAACACGCAGATCGCGGTTTGCAGGCGCTCGTCACTCAGGTCTGGATAAAATGCGGCCAGATCGGCCGGCATCATCAGGCCTTTATAGATGATGGTCTTGTGCGAAAAGCTGCAGATGTAGTGGTCGGAGTCGACCGCGTTGGCCACCGACGAACGACGACGCGCACTGAACAGCTTCACGGCCATGTCCTGATCGCTCAGGCCTTCGCCGCCGATGTACACCTGCTCGATCTGCGGCAGGCGCTCAAGGGCCAGGCGGCCGAGGACACTGGTGTCGATCGGCACTTTGCGCCAGCCGATCAGTTGCAGGCCTTCAGCGAGGATCTCGCGGTTCATGTTCTCGCGAGCGGCTTCGGCCTTGGCCGGATCCTGGTTGAAGAAGACCATGCCCACCGCGTATTGCTTGGGCAGCTCGACGCTGAAGGTTTCCTGGGCAATGGCGCGCAGGAACGCATCAGGTCTTTGAATCAGCAGACCGCAACCGTCACCGGTCTTGCCGTCGGCATTAATCCCACCGCGGTGGGTCATGCAGGTCAGGGCCTCAATGGCCGTTTGCAAAAGGGTATGACTGGGCTCGCCCTGCATATGGGCTATCAGGCCGAAACCGCAGTTATCCTTGAATTCATCTGGTTGGTACAGACCTGCTTTCATAGACACTTTCTCACCAGGCTGCCTCTTTTCGAGGCAAATTTCTTTTCAATTCAACCACTTGCATCCTGCGCCGAACGTACGCCGGCTTCGCGGGGGCAAAAGGGTGGTCATTGTACACAGCGACACAGAGGCTCACAAATTTGACGACGAAATGTCGCAAATTCATGTCGCATTTGTGAAAGGTTTAAAGCGATCTGCTGTGCTAGTCAAAACTTTTTTAATTTTGACCGCAACGACTCAAAGACTACTGTGACGCAGACACCACAAGGCACGCGACCTGGAAGGAAGCGCGCACTCGTAGAAATTTTGAGGTGCTTGGAGAGGCGGCCTGGGTAAGGCCGCCGAATCTTCAGCGAGTTGTTGCCAGTTCCTGTTGGACGCTGGCGACAGTGCGAGGCCAAGGTTTACCAGCCTGAACCTTCGCTGGCAAGGCCTTGATGGCAGAAACGGCTGCATCACGATTGGCGAAGTTGCCGTAGGTGATCACGTAAAGCGGTTTGCCGTTGAGGACTTTCTTGAAATAACGGTACTCGCCGCCCTGCTCTTTGACGAAGTTTTGCGCTGCCGCTTCAGAGCTGGTGCCGAGGATCTGCACCACGTAATTACCGGTCGGCTGACCGGCATACCAGCTGCCACCGGCGGCTTTGGCGACGGTCACAGGCTTCTCGGCCGGTTTCGTCGCGGCGACGGGCTTGGCCGGCGCTGGAGCCGGTTTCGTCGCTGGCGCTGCCGGAGCAGGCTTGGCGGTGGCGACTTGTGTTGGCGCAGGAGTCGGTTTGGCCGCCGGAACTGGCACCGGTGTCGGCGCAGGACCTGCGGGAACACCTGCCGGTGGCGCCGAAGTGGTCACGGTTGGCGGTGTGGCGCTGGAGCCTTCCAGAGGCACACCGTCGTCGCCTTCGGTAATACCGCCAGCGGCTTCAGCCAGCGGGCCGCGCATGACCGGCTGGGAGTTACCGACCAGCGGCAACGGCATCGGTTGCGTATTGCCGGCGAACTCGACGTTCGGTGCGCCGCCATTGGCACCCTGCCCCAATGGCAACTGTGCCTGTTCATTGGCAGGAGCGCCGGTGGTTGGCGCCTTATTGCGACCCGGCATCAACCAGGCGGCGGCGACCGCGACCACAACGACGGCGGAAATCGCCAATACGTGTTTCTTCGGCATGTTGAACCCCATACTTGGACGCTTGACCGCAGAGCGGCTGGCAATCATGACTTCGATCAGAGCATCGCGAGCGACCTGGTTGATGTTGCCCGGCCAACCCTCGGCACTTTCGTGAATATCAGAGATCTGATCTGCGCTGAAAAGTTCGACACCCCGGCCCGCACCTTCGAGCCGTTGGTCGAGATATTCGCGGGTCTCTTCTTCGGTGTACGGCTGCAGCTCGATGACGTGGAAACGCTCCTCCTCAAGGTGCAAAGCCTCGAGCTGAGCGATCAGCGACGATTCACCGAACAGGAACACATGCGGGCGACCTTCCGGTGCGCCGGCACCCAGCGCCATCAGCGCTTCGAGAGCGGACTCGTCGAGCTGCTCAGCGTCGTCCACCAACAGATAGACTTCCTGGCCGGTCAGTGCGAGTTGCACCACTTGATCCAGAATCGCGCCAACTTCGGCCTGAGCGACGTTCAGCGCCTGCGCCACCTGGCGCAACACACCGGCAGCATCACCGGCGCCACGGGCGGAAACCACCACGCTCTGCACCGACTGCTTGTTGGTGCTGGCGACCAGCGCCTGACGCAGCAACGTCTTGCCGCTGCCTTGCGGGCCGGTGACCACCAGCAGCAACTGGCTGTAACGCGCCAGATGATGCAGTTGACCCAGCACCGGTTTGCGCTGAGCCGGGAAGAACTTGAAGCCCGGCACGCGTGGCGCGAACGGGTCGTGACTTAACTGGAAATGGCCGAGGAACGCCTCGTCGGCATGCAAACTAGTCATTGGAATCTTTTCAACCTTTAAGCTGAGCCAGGGCGCGGTAATCCGCTCCCAGCGTGGCCTGTAGAACCTCTTTCGGATAATCGTCGGTCACTACCGCTTCGCCCATCCGGCGCAGCAGCACCAGGCGCAGACGACCGTCGATCACTTTTTTGTCGATTGCCATGTGTTGAAGAAAATCGGCTTCGGTCATTTCAGTCGGCGGCACCACTGGCAAGCCGGCGCGCTGGAACAGACGAATACCGCGATCACGCTCCTCGTCACTGATCCAGCCCAGACGCGCGGACATCTCCAGCGCCATCACGGTGCCAGCCGCGACCGCTTCCCCGTGCAACCAGACACCATAGCCCATGTGGGTTTCGATGGCGTGGCCGAAAGTGTGGCCGAGGTTGAGCGTGGCACGTACGCCGGTTTCTTTCTCATCGGCGCCAACCACCGCAGCCTTGGCCGCGCAAGAGCGCTCGATCGCGTAAGTCAGGGCTTTCTGGTCCAGCGCGCGCAGGGCATCGACGTTTTCTTCGAGCCAGGTCAGGAACGGCTCGTCGCAGATCAGCCCGTACTTGATGACTTCGGCCAGACCGGCAGACAGTTCGCGCTCTGGCAGGGTTTTCAGGGACGCCGTATCGATCAGCACCACGTTCGGCTGGTAGAACGCGCCAACCATGTTCTTGCCTAGTGGATGGTTGATACCGGTCTTGCCGCCCACCGAAGAATCGACCTGGGACAGCAATGTCGTCGGAATTTGGATGAAGTCGACGCCGCGCTGGTAACAGGCAGCGGCAAAACCGGCCATGTCACCGATCACACCGCCGCCAAGAGCGATCACGGTGGTACGGCGGTCATGACGGGCAGTCAGCAGACCGTCGAAGATCAGTTGCAGGGTTTCCCAGTTCTTGAAGGCTTCGCCGTCCGGCAACACCACGGAGATCACCGAGAACTGCGCCAGGCTGCGGGTCAGACGTTCAAGATAGAGCGGCGCAACGGTCTCGTTGGAGATGATTGCCACCTGCCGCCCATGGATATGCGGAGCCAGCAGCTCGGGCTGATCCAACAAACCTTCGCCAATATGAATCGGGTAGCTGCGCTCGCCTAGATCGACCTTGAGTGTCTGCATGTGTCCCCACAGTGAAGATGGAAGCAGGCGTCCTGCCCTGAATTATTGGTTATCTGCGGCCTATAGCGGGTATGACGCCGCTTGCACGCCATCCGCCACAACCTCGGCGGACTGTGACAGGACGCCGAGGATAGCGCATTTCGAGCGCTGCTTTAACGGGGAGGAAGCTGCGCCAGACGATCGAGAATGTCGAGCACCACCATACGTGGCGGCCGCTCGTCGGTTTCCACCACCAGATCGGCAATTTCCCGATAAAGCGGATCGCGGATCGCCAGCAGGTCACGCAGGGTTTTTTCCGGATTGGCAGTACGCAGCAACGGCCGGTTGCGATCGCGCGACGTGCGGCCGACCTGCTGCTCCACAGAGGCGTGCAGATACACCACTCGCCCACCCTCATGCAGGGCCTTGCGATTGGCATCGCGCATGACTGCGCCACCGCCGGTCGCCAACACCACGCCATCGAACGCGCACAGCTCGGCGATCATCGCCTGCTCACGGTCACGAAAGCCGGGTTCGCCTTCCTTGTCGAAGATCCACGGGATATTGGCGCCCGTGCGCAATTCAATTTCCTTGTCGGAATCTTTGAACGGCAGGCGCAGCTCTTTGGCCAGTAACCGGCCGATGGTGCTTTTGCCAGCACCCATCGGTCCTACAAGAATCAAATTTCGCACAGAATCAACGACTCACAGCAATCGCCTGGTTATTCATGATACGTGGTGTGAGAAATACCAGCAGCTCGGATTTTTTCTCCGATACCACATCACGCCGGAAAAGGCGGCCAAGATACGGCACATCGCCAAGAAATGGCACCTTATCTACGACCTTGCTTTGAGTATTTGAGAAAACACCGCCAATCACGATGGTTTCGCCGTCATTGACTAGTACCTTGGCGTTGACCTCGTTTTTCTTGATCGGCGGCACATCCTGCACTTTGTTCAGGTAATCCGGTTCGTCCTTGGTGACCTTGACCTCCATGATGATGCGGTTGTCCGGGGTGATCTGCGGGGTGACTTCCAGCGACAGCGAGGCCTCCTTGAACGACACCGACGTCGCGCCGCTGGAGCTGGCTTCCTGATACGGAATCTCGGTGCCTTTGAGGATTTTTGCGGTTTCCTTGTCGGAGGTGACAACCTTCGGCTGCGAGACGATTTCGCCGTTGCCGGTCTTCTCCATGGCAGTCAGCTCAAGATCAAGCAGGACGTTGTCGGTAATGAAGGCAATGCCGATCCCCGATGTATTACCCACAGTGCCCATGTCGACGAACGGCGAATTGGTGCTGGTACTGCCCGGCGTACCAATGGTGGTCGATGAACCGTTGACCCCGGAAGCGTTCCAGTTGCCCTTGTTCTGGATCGAGCCGCCCCAGCGCACGCCCAGACTTTTGTCGTAATCGACGTTGGCCTCGACAATCCGTGCTTCGATCATCACCTGACGCACCGGAATATCCAGTTGCGCCACGATCCGCCGCAGTTCGTCGAGGCGATCCTGAGTCTGGTAGGCAATGATGTTGTTGGTGCGCTCATCAACGGTAATCGAACCGCGTTCATCGATTTTCGCCTCGGCACTGGTCACCGACTGGAACAGCTTGGCGATGTCCGCGGCTTTAGCGTAGTTCACCTGTAGCAGCTCGCGGCGCAACGGCGCCAGTTCGGCGATCTGCTTCTGCGACTCCAGTTCCTGACGCTCGCGGGCAGCGATTTCATCGGCCGGCGCCACCAGCAGCACATTGCCGATCTTGCGCTTATCCAGGCCTTTGGTTTTCAACACCAGATCCAGGGCCTGATCCCACGGCACATTTTGCAGACGCAAGGTGATGCCACCCTGCACCGTGTCGCTGGCAACCAAATTGAGGTTGGTGAAGTCGGCGATCAGTTGCAGCACCGAGCGCACATCAATGTCCTGGAAGTTCAGCGAGAGCTTTTCGCCGACGTACGCCTGACGGTCAGCGTTGCGTTTTTGCAGGTCATCGACGGTCATCGGGCGGATGCTGACGGTCAGTTTGTTGTCAGTCTGGAAGGTGGAGTACTCGTAGGTGCCACTGGGTTCAACCGTAATAACTGTCCGATCAGCGGTTACTCCGGCATTGACGAACTGCACCGGGGTGGCGAAATCCTTGACGTCGAGGCGTACCCGCAACTTGTCCGGCAACTGCGTGCGCGCGAAGCTGAGGATGATCTTGCCGTCATGTTCCTGGATATCCGGGGCGATGGTCGGATCGGACAGGTCGATGACCACATTGCCTTCCCCCGCCGTACCACGCTGGAAGTCCACACCGCGAATCGCCCGGCTTTTCGGCACAAATGCCTTGGCGGGTGCGGCCGCTTTAGCCGTAGTGCGGGGCGCAACGGCTGCAGGGCGCGACGCAGCTGCTGGTGCGCCCTGACCGACCACCACGAACAGGTTATTGCCTTCGACCCGCGTGGTGTAAGGCGCCAATTGCGTCAGGCTGACAATCAGCCGCGTACGCTCCTTGGCCTCAACCACAGTGGCGGTGCGCGCATTGCCACTGCCCAGATCGAGGTTCTTGCTGGCCAACTGACTGGCGACACCGGGCAGGTCCAGGGCAATCCGCGCCGGCGATTCGGTGGTGTAGCCCTTGGGTTGTGGCGGCGGGCCGTCGAACGACAACTTCAGCTCGACGCGATCACCCGGCAACGCCGCCACGTCGAGCGTCTTCAGATTGGCCGCGAGTACCATCGGTGACATCAGCGCTATCCATAGCGAAAAACCGAGGGTGGAGAAAATCCTGTTCATTGTTCGACTTCCACTATGAGTGCTCTTTCAAAGGAATGGTGCGCGGACGCTCCAGCCAGGCGCCTTCGCCGTCGGGCACGATTTCGACGACATCGACCTGGGTAGCGCTGATGGCGACGATGCGACCGTCATTGCGCCCCAGGTAATCGCCGACCTTCAACCGATGCACGCCGCCAGCGCCGCGCAGCAACGCAAAGGAGCCGGAAGCATTGGCAATCGTGCCGACCATCTCGAACTGCTCGATGTTGAAACCTTCGAGGTATTGCTTGACCCGATTGGGATCGGGCTTGACGTTGCGTGAGCCATGTTTCTGCCCGGCCAGATCAACCCGCACCTGGCGCGAGAACGGACTGCGCAGGTTGGCCGCGCTGTAAGTGAATGTTGGGTAAGACCGGAATGTCGGGGTTGGTTCAATCTTGCCTGCCGGGCGCAGGCGTACTTCATTCAAGTAGGCATCAAGATCGCTGAAGTCATTGCTGCCACCACAACCGTTCAACGCGAGCAGCGTAATCGACAACGCGATGTAACGAGTCGGGCTCATTTCTGCAGCCCCTTGTCGTTATACCGGTAGGTCTTGGCAAGGATGCTCATGCGCAGCTTCGGCCCGCCCTCTTTATCGGCAGGAGCGAGTTCGAAATCGTGCAAGGTGACAATGCGTGGCAGCCCGGCCACGCCACTGACGAAGGTCGCAAGGTCGTGATAGGCACCGGTGACGGTGATCTGGATCGGCAGCTCGATGTAAAACTGCTGGGTGACCTCCGGCAGCAGTTTGATCTCTTCGAACTCCAGGCCGCTGCCCAGCCCCGTGCGGGTGATGTCTTCGAGCAGGCCCGGCACTTCGGTGTCACTGGGCAATTGGCGCAACAGCACGCCAAAGGTGTTTTCCATCGCCTTCATTTGTTGGGTGTACAACTCAAGGTTGGCCGAAAGACGTGCCTTGCTGGCGAACTGCTCCTTGAGCGTGGCTTCTTCCTCGCGCTTGGCTTCGAGTTGGTTTTCCAGGTCACTGATGAAAAAGTTATAACCGAGCGCCAGGACCAACACCATCAACAGCGCCCCGGCGATGGCTTTCACTGCTGCCGGCCAGGAGCCGATGTTGCTGGTATCGAGGTCGTTGAAATCGATGTCGCGCAGACTTTCCAGCCATTCGGACGGCTTCATTGCTCGTCCTCCACGGTGCGGGGCTGGGTCTGCCGTACGGTCAACTCAAACGTGTTGGCCTGATCCACCTGGCCCGCCGTCGTCGCCTTCACCTCGTTGAGACTGGGCGCGTCGAACCAGTCGGAAGCATCCAGATTGCGCATCAATTCGGAGACCCGGTTGTTCGATTCGGCTGCACCGCTGATCGACAGGGTTTTGCCAACCATCTTCACGTCGGTGAAATACACACCGTCCGGCAGCGTGCGCGCCAGTTGATCGAAGATTCGCCCACTGATCTGCCGGTTGCCCTGCAAGTCCTGGATGATGCGCATGCGCTCGACCAGTTGCTGACGACGCGCCTTGAGATCGCTGATCTGTTTGATCCGTTCGTCGACCACAGCAATCTGCTTGCCGATGTAATCATTGCGCGCCACTTGTCGTGCAATGGCGGTGCTGATGACCTGATCGGCAATCAGCACCGCACCGACCGAGCCAACCACCACGCCGATCAAGGCCAGCAGAAAGCGTTTGCGCCGTTCTTCGCGACGCTCCTCGCGCCAGGGTAGGAGGTTGATCCGCGCCATCAGTCGAAACTCCTGAGCGCGAGCCCGCAGGCGATCATCAGCGCCGGCGCGTCGCTGGCCAAAGCCCCGGCGTTGACCTTGCTGCTCAAGGCCATGTTGGCAAACGGGTTGGCTACTTGAGTCGGCGTGCTCAGGCGCTGCTCGATCAGCCGATCCAGTCCGGGCACTGAAGCCGTGCCGCCGGCCAGCAGAATGTGATCGACCGCGTTGTATTGCCCGGAGGCGAAGAAGAACTGCAGCGAGCGCGACACTTGCTGCACCAGCGCCTCGCGAAACGGTTGCAAGACCTCGCTGATGTAATCATCGGGCAGACCGCCCTGTTTTTTCGCCAGCCCGGCTTGTTCGAGGGTCAGGCCATAGCGGCGCTGGATTTCCTCGGTCAGTTGCCGGCCGCCGAACAATTGCTCGCGGGTATAGATGATCTTGCCATTGTGCAGGACGCTGAGCGTGGTCATGGTCGCGCCGATGTCGACCACAGCGACAGTCAGACGCTCCTGAGAAGCCGCCAGTTGCGTGGCCAGCAAGCCGAACGAGCGCTCCAGTGCATAGGCTTCGACGTCGACTACCCGTGCGGTCAGCCCGGCGAGGGCCAGCGCCGCTTCACGAACTTCGACGTTTTCCTTGCGACAGGCAGCGAGCAACACATTGACCCGCTCAGGGTTGCGCGGTGACACGCCCTGGACCTCGAAATCGATGGCGACTTCGTCCAGCGGGTAGGGAATGTACTGATCGGCCTCGATCTTCAGCTGGTTTTCCAGCTCGTCGTCGGACAGCCCGGCGTCCATCTCGATGATCTTGGTGATCACGGCAGAACCGGCCACTGCGACTGCCACGCTCTTGAGCCCGGTGCGCGCCTTGACCAGTAAACGGCTCAGGGCCTGACCCACGCCTTCAAGTTCGGCGATGTTCTTTTCGACCACGGCGTTGACTGGCAATGGCTCTACCGCATACGCCTCGACCCGGTAGCGATCACCCTGACGGCTCAGTTCCAGCAGCTTCACTGACGTGGAACTGATGTCGATCCCCAGTAACGTATTGGCCTTTTTATTGAAGAGTCCCAGCACTACCAATTCCCTATGACTTTCCGTGAGTTACGGACTCTGTAATACGCATTGCGTTCCTTCACCCCGTCTTGACAGAAGCGCAAATGACGCCCCCAGCAGAAAAGTGCTTATAATGCCCAGCGTTTTTTTCCGCTTTTTACTGCAAGCGCGGATGGTTCTGTGTGTAGCCGGAGCCCCGTCGCCAAATTCATTCTTTGCACTGGATGTCCAAAAGCCTTGATTCGTCTGCTGAAATTTTTCGGTTGGTCCATCGTCGCCGTTTTCTGCGGACTGCTTTTAGGTCTCAGCGGCGCGTTTCTTTACCTTAGTCCGGGTTTGCCGTCTGTGGAGGCTCTGCGAAGCATTCAGTTGCAGATTCCGCTGCGGGTCTACTCCAGCGACAACAAGTTGATCGCCGAATTTGGCGAAATGCGCCGCACACCGATCCGTTTCGCCGACATTCCCCCCAATTTCATTAATGCGTTACTAAGTGCTGAAGACGACAATTTCGCCAACCACTATGGCGTCGATCCGAGCAGCCTGATGCGCGCCGCGACCCAACTGGTCAAAAGCGGACACATTCAGTCCGGCGGCAGCACCATCACCATGCAGGTAGCGAAGAACTTCTTCCTGACCAGCGAACGCAGCTTCTCGCGCAAAACCACCGAAATTCTTCTGGCCCTGCAGATCGAGCGACAGCTGACCAAGGATGAAATCCTTGAGCTGTACGTGAACAAGATCTATCTGGGCAACCGCGCCTATGGCATCGAAGCAGCGGCGCAGGTGTATTACGGCAAGTCGATCCGTGATGTCAGCCTGGCGCAGATGGCGATGATCGCCGGCCTGCCGAAAGCCCCGTCGCGTTTCAACCCGCTAGCCAACCCGGCGCGCAGCAAAGAACGCCGCGACTGGATCCTCGGGCGCATGTACAAGCTTGGCAAGATCAGCGAAGCGGACTACACCGCTGCGATCAACGAACCGCTGAACGCCAGCTATCACGTGCCGACCCCGGAAGTGAATGCACCGTATATCGCTGAAATGGCTCGTGCCGAGATGGTCGGTCGTTATGGCAGCGACGCTTACACCGAAGGTTTCCGCGTTACCACCACGGTGCCGAGCAACCTGCAGGAAATGGCCAACACCGCGCTGCACGAAGGTTTGATGACCTACGACCAGCGTCACGGCTACCGTGGCCCCGAATCGCGTCTGCCGGGCAAGACCCGTGAGGCCTGGGCAAGTGAACTTACCAAGCAGCGCACCATCAGCAGCCTGGAGCCGGCCATCGTCACCCAGGTCGACAAGAACGGCCTGCAAGTGCTGACCCGTACCGGCGAAGAGCACGTCGCCTGGGACACCATGAAATGGGCACGACCGTTCCTCAACACCAACAGCATGGGCGCCAATCCGCGCCAGCCGTCGGATGTCGCGGCGGTCGGTGATCTGGTTCGCGTGCAGCGTCAGAAAGACAATTCACTGAAGTTCAGCCAGATCCCCCAGGCTCAAGGTGCGCTGGTGTCGCTGGATCCGCAGAACGGCGCGATTCGCTCGCTGGTCGGCGGTTTCGCCTTCGAACAGAGCAACTACAACCGTGCGATGCAGGCCAAGCGTCAGCCCGGCTCGAGCTTCAAGCCGTTCGTCTACAGTGCCGCGCTGGATAGCGGCTACACTGCCGCCACGCTGGTCAACGACGCGCCGATCGTGTTTGTCGACGAATATCTGGACAAGGTCTGGCGCCCGAAGAACGACACCAACACTTTCCTCGGCCCGATCCGCCTGCGTGAGGCGCTGTACAAGTCGCGTAACCTGGTGTCGATCCGCTTGCTGCAGGCGATGGGCGTAGGCAAGACCATCGACTACATCACCCGTTTCGGCTTCAACAAGCAGGATCTGCCGCCCAACCTGTCGCTGGCGCTGGGTACTGCAACGCTGACGCCGATGGAGATTGCGACCGGTTGGAGTACGTTCGCCAACGGCGGTTACAAGATCACCCCGTACATCATCGACAAGATCGAAAGCCGTAATGGCGATACGCTGTTTCTCGCCAACCCGCCAACCGTGCCTCAGGGCGGTTCGGCGACGGACGGTATCGCCGCACCGCACACCGATTCGTTTACGGTCAACGCCACGCCGGTTGCAGGCGAGGCGCCGGGCAGCGCGGCCGTGCCGCAAACACCGGCAGTGGCTGAGCGAATTGTCGATGGCCGCACCACTTACATCCTCAACAGCATGTTGCAGGACGTGATCAAGCTCGGCACCGGCCGTCGCGCGCTGGCCATGGGCCGCAGCGATATCGCCGGCAAAACCGGTACCACCAACGAATCGAAAGATGCCTGGTTCTCCGGTTACAACGCCGACTACGTGACCACGGTCTGGACTGGCTTCGATCAGCCGGAAAGCCTCGGTCGTCGCGAGTTCGGCGGTACTGTGGCGCTGCCGATCTGGATGAACTACATGTCGGCTGCGCTGAAGGACAAGCCGCCGCACGTGCAGCCTGAGCCGGAAGGTTTGCTGAGTCTGCGCGTGGATCCGGTCAGTGGCCGTGCAGCGACGCCGAGTACGCCGGGCGCGTATTTCGAGCTGTTCAAGTCTGAAGACACGCCGCCGTCGGTGAATGAGCTGGGTAATGGCGCCGTACCGGGCAGCCCGCTGCCAGCGGATGAGCAGGCGCCGATCGATCTGTTCTGATCCGCGACCACTGAAAAGCCCCGCCTTCGATTGAAGTGCGGGGCTTTTTATTGCCTGAAGATCAAGCCCCCCTCACCCTAGCCCTCTCCCGGAGGGAGAGGGGACTGACCGAGTTGTCTAGCGCTCTACATCGACCTGAGAGAGCTGTGTCGATTATGGATTCAAAACAATACGTTCAGGTCGGCGTAACTCCCGAACATCCCCCAATCAGTCCCCTCTCCCCCTGGGAGAGGGCTAGGGTGAGGGGGTCTTGATCTTCAGGCAATAAAAAACCCCGACTCTCACGAGCCGGGGCTTTCGTTTGAAGCGCTACAACGGCTTAGCCGTTGAACACGTCATCCACGCTTTTCAGCGGGTAGTTCTTCGGATACGGCAGAGTCGCCACACCGGTCTCGATCGCGGCTTTGGCCACAGCGTCGGAGATCAGGGTGATCAGGCGCTTGTCCATTGGCTTCGGAATGATGTACTCACGGCCGAATTCCAGCGGAGCACCACCGTAGGCATCGCACACGTCCTGAGGAACAGGCAGCTTGGCCAGTTCACGCAGGGCGTTGGCGGCAGCCACTTTCATTTCTTCGTTGATGCGCTTGGCGCGAACGTCCAGGGCTCCTCGGAAGATGAACGGGAAGCCCAGCACGTTGTTGACCTGGTTCGGGTAGTCCGAACGGCCGGTGGCCATGATCACGTCGCTACGGGTAGCGTGCGCCAGCTCCGGGGAGATTTCCGGATCCGGGTTCGAGCAGGCGAACACGATCGGGTTGGCCGCCATCGACAGCAGGCCTTCAGCGCTCAGCAGGTTCGGACCGGACAGACCGACGAACACATCAGCGCCTGCCAGTGCGTCAGCCAGGCTGCGCTTCTCGGTGGCGTGAGCGAATACCGCTTTGTACTGGTTCAGGTCGTCACGGCCGGAGTGGATCACACCGGTACGGTCAACCATGAAGATGTTTTCGATGCGTGCGCCCATGCTCACCAGCAGTTTCATGCAGGAGATGGCGGCAGCGCCGGCGCCCAGGCAGACGATTTTCGCTTCTGGCAGGGTTTTGCCAGCGATTTCCAGGGCGTTGATCATGCCCGCAGCGGTCACGATCGCGGTGCCGTGCTGGTCATCGTGGAATACCGGAATGTCGCACTGCTCAATCAGAGCACGTTCGATCTCAAAGCACTCGGGTGCCTTGATGTCTTCCAGGTTGATACCACCGAAAGTGATGGAGATGCGTTTTACGGTATCGATGAAGGCTTGCGGGCTTTCGGAGTCGACTTCGATGTCGAAAACGTCGATGCCGGCGAAGCGCTTGAACAGTACGCCTTTACCTTCCATTACTGGCTTGGAAGCCAATGGGCCGAGGTTGCCCAGACCGAGAATCGCGGTGCCATCGGAAATGACTGCAACCAGGTTGCCCTTGCCGGTGTATTTGTAGGCCAGTTCAGGATCGCGAGCGATCTCACGCACTGG
Organism: Pseudomonas sp. B21-041; assembly: GCF_024748675.1. Taxonomy (NCBI): domain Bacteria; kingdom Pseudomonadati; phylum Pseudomonadota; class Gammaproteobacteria; order Pseudomonadales; family Pseudomonadaceae; genus Pseudomonas; species Pseudomonas sp. B21-041. The sequence goes on along the minus strand of NZ_CP087175.1, from coordinate 453,359 downwards.
TTCAGCTACGCCGGGGCTGTAGGCCAGCGACAAGTCGCGAGCGGTAGCAGTGGCCTTGGTGAGCTCGACACTCAGCTTCCCTGGACGAGGATTGGCATGATATTCGAGAGCGGCAGTTTTCAGATCAGACATTTTGGCATTCCGCTTTTTACTGTTGGACAGACTGGTCAGCGAGGATACGCGCCTCGCAAAGTCCCCACAAGACTGAGCGGTCACCCCTGTCAAGCGCCCTGCCCTACGACTTTGGGCCAAGAGCCACGGCGCACAAGGGCTAGACTGTTCACAATAGACAGAAAAAATGTCTACAATTTTTCTTCAGCGCGGCGTTTGCAACATTGAAGGATCCGTCAGCGGAAGCAACCACCGCGACTGACCGGATTGAAGCCCACCGCGCCGCGAACGATCGACGATCCAGCCGCGAGCCTCGATCTGCTTGCCTTTGAGCGCCTGCAAACGGGCATTGTCGAATTGTCTGACCAGATTGGGAGCAACGCGCAATACAAGAGAGTCCTGCAACTCGATCCAGATTCCGCCTCGATTGCGCTGAACCTTGCTCACACGCCCACTGATCACGGCGAAACCCGAGCGCTGGATCTGCTCCGCTTTCAGTACAGGTGATTGCCGCCAGAGGCCCAGCCCGGCCTTTCGCGCACTGCGTTCGGCGGCTTGCTGGCAGGCAACAAGATCGACATTCGGCGCAACCGCGACCTGGAAACCGAGGCCATCGGCGAGCATTTGCGCTTCGAGATTGGCGCCGCTGGTGCTGTAAATATGCGCGAGCGTACGCCCGTAATGGTCTTTGGCTTGCTTGCCGGGGCGCAAACCGACACGTCCGCCGCTGGCATCGACCAGCGCTTGCAGGCGTTTGCGTGCCGCCACGGCGAAGGGTTCGTCGCTGCGGCCCTGTCTGCCCAGCTCAGGCGTGTTGAGGCCGATCATGCGTACGCTGCGACCGTCGCTCAGGCGCAGCGTGTCGCCATCGACCACGCGCTGCACGGTGACGCTGGCCAGTCCCGCAGGCGCCGGACAGAAGGCCTGCGCGCCGGATAGCCAAATCGCAGACACAAAAAAGGCGCCCGCGAGGGACGCCTTTTTCAGCAACGAGGAAAAGCCCACCGGGCCCTTCAACCTTACTCTGCAGCAGCAGGTTTCTTGCCGAAAGCACCGAAACGGTCTGCGAAGCGCTGAACGCGGCCGCCAGTGTCCAGAGTCTTCTGCTTACCGGTGTAGAACGGGTGGCATTCGTTGCAAACGTCGATTGGCAGAGCTTTGCCGAAAGTCGAACGAGTTTCGAACTTGTTGCCACAGCTGCAGGTAACAGCGATGACTGGGTAATTCGGGTGGATATCAGCTTTCATGGTGTCTTCCTCAGCTAGCGTGCCGCCACCCAACACTATTGTTGAATACCGCACGTAATTAGGCCGCGGATTCTACCAGACCTTTTCAAACACGCAAGCTGTCACCGAGACCGACCGTCTGCTAGGCTCCCGGCCCAATACGCGATTCCTTTGTAGGAGTGAGCCTGCTCGCGAGAGCGGTATTTCAGACGACATAAATGTTGAATGACAGACCGCTATCGCGAGCAGGCTCACTCCTACAAGGTTATGTGCCGAGCCATACCGCCCGTTTATAGAGATCCCCCCGCGTGCCCGACGCCATTCTGCGCCTCGCCCTGCCTTCACCCTTGCGCCGCCTGTTCGACTATCGAGCCCCGGCCGGTGTGCTGCGTGAGCAATTGCAGCCGGGCATGCGCCTGCGAGTGCCGTTCGGTCGACGCGAGATGATCGGGATTCTGGTCGAGGTCACGGACACCAGCGAAGTGCCGGTGGAGAAACTGAAACCAGCACTGGCCCTGCTCGACGCCACAGCGCCACTGCCACCGGCGCTGTTCAAGCTGTGCCTGTGGACGTCGCAGTATTATCAGCACAGCCTCGGCGACACCCTGAGCTGGGCGCTGCCAGTGCTGCTGCGCCAAGGCGAACTGGCCGAGGCCCGACAGGAGCGCTTCTGGTCGATCGTCCCCGGCGCCAGCCTTGATGATCCGCGCATCGCCCGCGCACCGCGCCAGCGCGAAGCACTGGCGACGCTGGCTCAACACCCGCACGGCGTCGCCCATCAGTTGCTGAGCAAACTGATGCTGAGCAAGGACAGCCTTGATCTGCTGCTGGCGAAAAATCTGGTGCAGGTGGAAATCCGCCGCCACGCACCGGGCGCGCGTCACGAACACTGGCTGGCACAACCGGAGTTGCCACTCAACGCCGAGCAACGTGCCGCCTACGAAGCGATCCGTGCCGGGTTCGACAGTTATCACGCGTTCCTCCTGGCCGGGGTCACCGGCAGCGGCAAGACCGAAGTCTATTTGCAACTGATCCGCGAAACCCTCGAAGCCGGCAAACAGGCGCTGGTGCTGATCCCGGAGATCAACCTCGGCCCGCAGACCCTGGCGCGTTTCGAGCAGCGCTTCAACGCGCGCATCGCTCTGCTGCACTCGGCGGTCAATGATCGCGAGCGCCTCGACGCCTGGCTCGCCGCCCGCGATGGCGAGGCCGACATTATTATCGGTACCCGTTCAGCGCTGTTCACGCCGATGAAAAACCCCGGGCTGATCATCATCGATGAAGAGCACGACGGTTCTTATAAACAGCAGGAAGGTTTGCGCTACCACGCCCGCGATCTGGCGCTGGTACGTGCGCGGCAGGAAAACATCCCGATCGTCCTCGGTTCCGCGACGCCATCGCTGGAAAGCCTGCACAACGCCTACACCGGCCGTTACGGCCTCCTACGCCTGAATGAACGTGCTGGCGGTGCCAAGCAGCCACGCTTCCTGCGGCTGGATGTGAAAAGCCGTCCACTGGACAGCGGTATTTCCGGGCCGATGCAGCAAGCCATCGGCCAGACCCTCGCCAACGGCCAGCAAGTGCTGGTGTTCCTCAACCGGCGCGGCTTCGCCCCGACACTGTTGTGTCATGACTGCGGCTGGATGTCCGAGTGTTCGCGCTGCGATGCGCGGATGACTGTGCACCAGCGCTACGGCGAACTGCGTTGCCATCACTGTGGCTACGTCGAGCGCACGCCGCGCCAGTGCCCAAAGTGCAACAAGGTCGATCTGCGCCCGGTCGGCGCGGGTACTGAACGTGCCGAAGAACGGCTGGCGATTCTATTCCCCGACTACCCGGTGCTGCGCGTCGACCGTGACAGCACGTCGCGCAAGGACGCGATGAATCAACTGTTCGCGACGATCCAGAAGGGCCAGCCGTGCATTCTGGTCGGCACGCAGATGTTGGCCAAGGGGCACCATTTTCCAAGGGTGACGCTGGTGTCGATCCTCGATGCTGACGGAGGCCTGTTCTCCGGCGACTTCCGCGCCAGCGAGCGCATGGCGCAGCTGATCGTGCAGGTGGCCGGGCGTGCCGGGCGAGCGGAAGAGCCGGGCAAGGTGATTATCCAGACACACCTCGCTGACCATCCTTTATTGGTGCAACTCACCGAACAGGGCTATTTCGCCTTCGCCGAACAGGCCTTGAGCGAGCGCCGCGCCGCCGGGTTGCCGCCGTTTGCGCATCTGGCACTGCTGCGTGCCGAAGCGCACAAGCCGGGGCAAGCGGAAGGCTTTCTCGATGAAGCGTGCAGCGAAGCCGAGCGCTTGCTGACCGAGCAGAATCTGAGCGGGATTGAACTGCTTGGGCCAGTGCCGGCGCCGATGGAGCGTCGTGCTGGCCGTTATCGCGCGCAGTTGTTGTTGCAGGCGACGGCGCGGGCGCCGCTGCATCGGTTGCTGGCCAGTTGGTTGCTGGTGCTGGAGCAGATGCCGAGTGGGCGCGCGGTGCGCTGGTCGCTGGATGTCGATCCCGTCGATTTGTATTGAAGATCGAAAGATCGCAGCCTTCGGCAGCTCCTACAGGAAAATGCGTATCCCCGTGTAGGAGCCGCCGCAGGCGGCGATCTTTTGATCTGAATGTCACCACATATCCATAAGCTGCCTGCTAAGGTTGGCAAGCCCGTCTTCGCAACGGATAATGCCCAGTTTTTCCACCCGCGCATCGATGCGCCCGCCGCGCTTGCGGTCGAAAGAGAAGACCATGAAAGACACCATTCGCCAGCTGATCCAACAAGCCCTCACCCAACTCGTCAACGAAGGTGTGTTGCCTGAAGGCCTGTCGCCGGCGATCCAGGTGGAGAACGCCCGTGATAAGACCCACGGCGACTTCGCCAGCAACATCGCCATGATGCTGGCCAAGCCTGCGGGCATGAAGCCGCGCGACCTGGCGGAAAAAATCATTGCCGCACTGCCTGCCGACGAGAACGTCACCAAGGCCGAAATCGCCGGCCCGGGCTTCATCAATTTCTTCCAGAACACCCAGGCCTTGGCCAACCGCCTCGATGCCGCACTGGCTGATGCTCACATTGGCGTGCGCAAGGCTGGCCCGGCGCAGCGCACCGTGGTCGACCTGTCGGCACCGAACCTGGCCAAAGAGATGCACGTCGGCCACTTGCGCTCGACCATCATCGGCGACGGCGTGGCGCGCGTACTGGAATTCCTCGGCGACGAAGTGATCCGTCAGAACCACGTCGGCGACTGGGGCACCCAGTTCGGCATGCTGATGGCGTATCTGCAGGAAAACCCGATCACCAGCGATGAGCTGTCGGACCTGGAAAACTTCTACCGCGCCGCCAAGCAGCGTTTCGACGAATCCGCAGAATTCGCCGACCGCGCTCGTGGCCTGGTGGTCAAGCTGCAGGCCGGCGATGCCGAGTGCCTGGCGCTGTGGACCAAGTTCAAGGATATCTCGCTGTCGCACTGCCAGAAGATCTACGAACTGCTCAACGTCAAACTGACCATGGCCGACGTGATGGGCGAAAGCGCCTACAACGACGACCTGATCAACGTGGTCAACGATCTGAAAGCCGCCGGCATGCTGGTCGAAAGCAACGGCGCGCAGTGCGTGTTCCTCGACGAGTTCAAGAACGCCGACGGCGACCCGCTGCCGGTGATCATCGTCAAGGCTGACGGCGGTTACCTGTACGCCACCACCGACCTCGCGGCTGTGCGCTACCGCAGCGGCAAACTGAAAGCCGATCGCGCGCTGTACTTCGTCGACCAGCGTCAGGCCTTGCACTTCCAGCAAGTCTTCGCCGTGGCGCGCAAGGCCGGTTTCGTCACCCATCCGATGGAGATGGAACACATGGGCTTCGGCACCATGAACGGCGCCGATGGCCGTCCGTTCAAGACACGTGACGGCGGCACCGTGAAGCTGATCGATCTGCTCACCGAAGCGCAGGAACGCGCCTACAACCTGGTGAAAGAGAAGAACCCGGAACTGGCCGAAGACGAGCTGCGCAACATCGCCAAAGTCGTCGGCATCGGCGCGGTGAAATACGCCGACCTGTCGAAGCACCGCACCAGCGACTACAGCTTCAACTTCGACCTGATGCTGAACTTCGAAGGCAACACCGCACCGTACCTGCTCTACGCCTACACCCGCGTCGCCGGCGTGTTCCGCAAACTGGGCAAGGACTTCAGCGAAGTCGATGGCCAGATTGTGCTGGAAGCCGCACATGAGCAAGAGCTGGCGGCGAAACTGGCGCAGTTCGGCGAAGTGCTGAACAACGTGTCCGACAAAGGCACGCCGCACATTCTCTGCACTTATCTGTACGACGTTGCCGGTCTGTTCTCCAGCTTCTACGAGAACTGCCCGATCCTCGCCGCCGAAACCCCGGCCCAGATGCAGAGCCGTCTGCGCCTGGCCGCGTTGACCGGTCGCACCCTCAAGCAAGGCCTGGAGCTGTTGGGTCTGGAAACTCTGGAGCGTATGTAAGTTGGCTGCCAAGAAAAAACCTGCACCCAAGCGTGGCGCCAGCCGTTACCAAGCTCCTGCGAAGCAACCGATTCCGGGTTGGCTGTGGATGGCCATCGGCCTCACGGTCGGCGCGTTCATCGTGTTTCTGATGAAGCTGGAGCCGGGCAAGGGCAGCGACACGGTCAAGCGCGAGAAAGTCGAACAGGCGCAACAGCAGAAAGCGTCGAAGATCGCCGAGGCCAACAAGACCCCGCCGAGCCCGACGCAACCGGTGAAGCCGAAGTACGACTTCTACACCCTGCTGCCGGAATCGGAAGTGATCGTGCCGCCGGACGCCGTCCCGGAGAAGACCTTGCCGACGCCACAAGTGCCGGCCATTCCGACCACGCCGGTGACCCCGGCGGAAGCGGCGAAGATCGACACCGCGCGCGCGCAGGCAGCGTTGGCCGGGATTACCCCGCCACCAGCACCGCCGGTGAGCAAAGCGGCACCGGTAACCAAGTTCTTCTTGCAGGCCGGCTCGTTCCGCAAGGAAACCGATGCTGACAAGGTTCGTGCGCAGATCATTCTGCTCGGTCAGGCGGTAGCGGTTGAGTCCGGCACGGTGAAGGATGAAACCTGGTATCGCGTTTTGGTCGGGCCGTTCAGCAACCGTGAGCAACTGACTACTGCACAGAAACAACTGGCTGGCGCCGGCTTCAGCAACCTGTTGTTACAACAACGCCAGAGCCGCTGATCACCGCCGATCGTTCCCACGCTCTGCGTGGGAACGCCTCAAGGGACGCCCTGCGTCCCAGCAGTGAAGGGACGCGGAGCGTCCCCGGGCTGCATTCCCACGCAGAGCGTGGGAACGATCAGGTGCAACACGCCGCTCGTCCCCTCTGCCGCGCTACGGTTGAAATCCTCTCCAGCACCCCCATATGAATGGGCATAAGGCACTTTCGCCCCGCTGTGTGGAGACTCTTCCCTTGACCACCATCGTTTCAGTCCGCCGTCACGGCAAAGTCGTCATGGGCGGCGACGGCCAGGTTTCTCTCGGCAATACCGTGATGAAAGGCAACGCGAAAAAAGTCCGTCGCCTGTACCACGGCCAGGTCATCGCCGGTTTTGCCGGTGCCACCGCCGACGCATTTACCCTCTTCGAACGTTTCGAAGGCCAACTTGAAAAACATCAGGGCCACCTGGTGCGCGCCGCTGTCGAACTCGCCAAAGAATGGCGCACCGACCGCTCCCTGAGCCGCCTCGAAGCCATGCTCGCGGTCGCCAACAAGGACGCCTCGCTGATCATTACCGGCAACGGTGATGTGGTCGAGCCCGAAGACGGCCTGATCGCCATGGGTTCCGGCGGCGGCTACGCGCAAGCCGCGGCCAGCGCCCTGCTGAAAAAGACCGATCTGTCGGCCCGTGAAATCGTCGAAACCGCCCTCGGTATCGCCGGCGACATCTGTGTATTCACCAACCACACTCAGACCATTGAGGAGCAGGATCTCGCTGAATAAGCCTGACGCGGCCCTGTGCCACGGCTTGTTTCTGCTTGAGGACCGTCAATTATTATGTCCATGACTCCCCGCGAAATCGTCCACGAACTCAACCGCCACATCATCGGCCAGGACGATGCCAAGCGCGCCGTCGCGATTGCCCTGCGCAACCGCTGGCGCCGCATGCAGCTGCCTGAAGAGCTGCGTGTTGAAGTGACCCCGAAAAATATCCTGATGATCGGCCCGACCGGTGTCGGTAAAACCGAAATCGCCCGTCGCCTGGCGAAACTGGCCAACGCGCCGTTCATCAAGGTCGAAGCGACCAAGTTCACCGAAGTCGGCTACGTCGGTCGTGACGTCGAATCGATCATCCGTGATCTGGCCGACGCCGCGATCAAGATGCTCCGTGAGCAGGAAATGACCCGCGTTCGCCATCGCGCCGAAGACGCTGCCGAGGATCGTATCCTCGACGCACTGCTGCCGCCGGCGCGCATGGGCTTCAGCAATGAAGAAACGCCAAGCAGCGATTCCAACACGCGCCAGCTGTTCCGCAAGCGCCTGCGCGAAGGTCAGCTGGATGACAAGGAAATCGAAATCGAAGTCGCCGAAGTCGCCGGCATCGAAATCGCCACGCCGCCCGGCATGGAAGAAATGACCAACCAGTTGCAGTCCTTGTTCGCCAACATGGGCAAGGGCAAGAAGAAGGCGCGCAAGCTCAAGGTCAAAGAAGCGCTAAAGCTAGTGCGCGACGAAGAAGCCGGGCGTCTGGTCAACGAAGAAGAGCTGAAAGCCAAAGCGCTGGAAGCGGTTGAACAGCACGGCATCGTGTTCATCGACGAGATCGACAAAGTCGCCAAGCGCGGCAACGTCGGCGGCGCCGATGTGTCCCGTGAAGGCGTGCAGCGCGACCTGCTGCCGCTGATCGAAGGCTGCACCGTCAACACCAAACTGGGCATGGTCAAGACCGACCACATCCTGTTTATCGCCTCCGGTGCGTTCCACCTGAGCAAGCCGAGCGATCTGGTGCCTGAGTTGCAAGGTCGTCTGCCGATCCGCGTTGAACTCAAGGCCCTGAGCCCTTCGGACTTCGAACGCATCCTCAGCGAACCGCATGCCTCGCTGACCGAGCAGTATTGCGCGCTGCTGAAAACCGAAGGCCTGAACATCCAGTTCCAGCCGGAAGGCATCAAGCGTCTGGCGGAGATCGCCTGGCAGGTCAACGAGAAAACCGAAAACATCGGTGCCCGTCGCTTGCACACGCTGCTTGAGCGTCTGCTCGAAGAGGTTTCGTTCAGTGCCGGCGATCTGGCCAGCACCCACGATGAGAAGCCGATTCTGATCGACGCCGAATACGTCAACAGCCACCTCGGCGAATTGGCGCAGAACGAAGACCTGTCCCGTTATATCCTGTAAGCCATACTTACAGATGTAATGGAACTGTGGGAGCGAGCCTGCTCGCGAAGACGGCGTTACATTCAACCTTTGTGTTGGCTGAACCACCGCTTTCGCGAGCAAGCTCGCTCCCACAAGGTTCCGCACAAGACGGATACCTGCTCATGATCCCCACCGACATCAAACTGCACAAAGCCTCGAAAACCCTGACGCTTACCTATGCGTCCGGTGAGGAATACACCTTGCCCGCCGAATTCCTGCGCGTGCATTCGCCCTCCGCTGAAGTCCAGGGCCACGGCAAACCGATCCTGCAATTCGGCAAGCTCAACGTTGGTCTGAGCAAGCTGGAACCGGCCGGTCACTACGCACTGAAACTGACCTTCGACGACGGTCACGACAGTGGCTTGTTCACCTGGGATTATCTCTACGAGCTGGGGCGACGTTATGACGCACTCTGGGCCGATTATCTGGCCGAGCTCAAGGCCGCCGGAAAAACCCGCGACCCGAGCGAGTCGATCGTCAAGCTGATGCTCTAGTCCGAGCCTTGCGCTCATTAGAGGGCATTTTCTAAATTCATCTGTTTGAATGCTCTGCTGTGTGGCCGAGGATCGGCCTGCTTGCGAAAAAAATTAAACTCGGGTAACCAATGGAGCTGGCAAGTTCCCTGCAGTGCTCTACGACTGTAAAGCAGCTATGCAGAATTAACGGTCACCCGAGCAGTAGTACCTGGCATTGGCTGTGGAACTGCACAGCAGAAAACCGGGTACTCGTCTCAGGACAATGGAGCGTCGTAGATGAGTAACAAGAATAACGATGACCTGAAGTACCAAGCCTCGGAAAACACCCTGGGGCTTAATCCCGTCGTTGGGCTACGCGGAAAGGATCTGCTGGCCTCTGCTCGTATGGTGCTGAAACAGGCCATCAAACAACCGATCCATAGTGTCAGGCACGTCACCCATTTCGGCCTCGAACTGAAGAACGTGCTGTTCGGCAAATCCGAACTGCAACCGGCAGGCGATGACCGTCGCTTCGCTGATCCTGCGTGGAGCCAGAACCCGCTCTACAAACGTTATCTGCAAACTTACCTGGCGTGGCGCAAGGAACTTCATGCCTGGATCGATGACAGCAGCCTGTCACCCAAAGACATCGCGCGCGGCCACTTTGTCATCAACCTGATGACTGAAGCCATGGCCCCGACCAACACGGCGGCCAACCCCGCAGCAGTCAAACGCTTCTTCGAAACCGGCGGCAAAAGCCTGCTCGACGGCCTCTCGCATCTGGCCAAGGATCTGGTGCACAACGGCGGCATGCCGAGCCAGGTCAACATGGGCGCGTTCGAAGTCGGCAAGAGCCTCGGCGTGACCGAAGGCGCGGTGGTGTTTCGCAACGACGTGCTGGAGCTGATCCAGTACAAGCCGATCACCGAGCAAGTCCACGAGCGCCCATTGCTGGTGGTGCCGCCGCAGATCAACAAGTTCTACGTATTCGATTTGAGCCCGGACAAGAGTCTGGCGCGCTTCTGCCTGCGCAATAACGTGCAGACGTTTATCGTCAGCTGGCGCAACCCGACCAAGGCCCAGCGCGAGTGGGGCCTGTCGACGTACATCGATGCCCTGAAAGAAGCCGTCGACGTGGTCACCGCGATCACCGGCAGCAAAGACGTGAACATGCTCGGTGCCTGCTCCGGCGGCATCACCTGCACCGCCCTGCTCGGCCACTACGCAGCGATCGGCGAGAAGAAGGTCAATGCCCTCACGCTGCTGGTCAGCGTGCTCGACACGACGCTGGACAGCGACGTCGCCCTGTTCGTCGACGAGCAGACTCTGGAGACCGCCAAGCGCCACTCCTATCAGGCCGGTGTACTGGAAGGCAAAGACATGGCCAAGGTTTTCGCCTGGATGCGCCCGAACGATCTGATCTGGAACTACTGGGTCAATAACTACCTGCTCGGCAACGAGCCGCCGGTGTTCGACATCCTGTTCTGGAACAACGACACCACCCGCCTGCCCGCCGCGTTCCATGGCGACCTGATCGAGATGTTCAAAAACAACCCACTGATCCGCCCGAATGCACTGGAAGTGTGCGGCACGCCGATCGACCTCAAGCAGGTCACGGCCGACATCTTCTCGCTGGCCGGCACCAACGACCACATCACGCCGTGGAAGTCCTGCTACAAGTCGGCGCAGTTGTTTGGTGGCAAGGTCGAGTTCGTGTTGTCGAGCAGCGGGCATATCCAGAGCATTCTCAACCCGCCGGGCAACCCGAAATCGCGCTACATGACCGGCGAAGAAATGGCGGCCAATGCCGATGAGTGGCAAGAGAACTCGACCAAGCACACCGACTCCTGGTGGCTGTACTGGCAGACGTGGCAGGCCGAGCGCTCGGGCAACCTGAAAAAGGCCCCGCTGAAACTGGGCAACAAAGCGTACCCGGCCGGTGAAGCCTCGCCGGGCACATACGTTCACGAGCGGTAACTGACACCACCACACCCCGTGTAGGAGCAGCCTTCGGCAGCTCCTACACGGGGTGTGGTGAATTTAAATCCACAGGGCCTGACGCATGCCGCAACCGTTCATATTCCGTACCGTCGATCTGGATGGCCAGACCCTCCGCACGGCGGTACGCCCCGGCAAGCCTCACTTGACGCCCTTGCTGATTTTCAACGGCATCGGCGCCAACCTGGAGCTGGTGTTTCCGTTTGTCGCGGCGCTGGACCCGGATCTGGAAGTGATCGCCTTTGACGTGCCCGGTGTCGGCGGTTCCTCGACGCCGAACCGGCCGTATCGCTTTCCAGGGCTGGCCAAACTGACGTCACGGATGCTCGATTACCTCGACTACGGCCAGGTCAACGTCATCGGCGTGTCGTGGGGCGGCGCACTGGCGCAGCAGTTCGCTTACGACTACCCCGAGCGCTGCAAGAAACTGGTGCTCGCGGCGACCGCGGCCGGTGCAGTAATGGTGCCGGGCAAGCCAAAAGTGCTGTGGATGATGGCCAGTCCGCGGCGCTACATTCAGCCGTCCCACGTGATCCGTATCGCCCCGCTGATCTATGGCGGCTCGTTCCGTCGCGACCCGACGCTGGCGGCCAGCCACGCGGCGAAAGTGCGTTCGGCGGGCAAGCTCGGTTATTACTGGCAACTGTTCGCCGGCCTCGGCTGGACCAGCATTCACTGGCTGCACAAGATCCATCAGCCAACGCTGGTGCTGGCCGGCGATGACGATCCGCTGATCCCGCTGATCAACATGCGCATGCTCGCCTGGCGCATTCCCAACGCGCAACTGCACATCATCGACGACGGCCACCTGTTCCTGATTACCCGCGCCGAAGCGGTGGCGCCGATCATCATGAAATTTCTCCAGGAGGAACGTCAGCGCGCGGTGATGCACCCGCATCCGACACCGCTCGGCGGTTAACCCCGGCGGCAGGCTTTATGCAGGCCTTTAAAGAGTGCGCGGCAGGACGCCGCGCAGGCAGCAACCCGCAACAGCGTCTATGGTGTTCTGGTTCGGTGAGTTTGTTTTTGGCCTGAAGACGAAGGAGTGTTGAGTCATGCGCGACAAACCAGCGACGGGCGTAGTGCCCAGCCCCGCCGTGTTCATCAACGCACAAAGTGCGATCACCGGCCTGCGTGGCCGGGACCTGATCTCGACCTTGCGCAGCGTCGCCGCCCATGGCCTGCGCAATCCGATTCACAGTGCGAAGCACGCGTTGAAACTCGGCGGTCAATTGGGCCGCGTGCTGCTCGGCGAAACCCTGCACCCGACCAATCCGAACGACAGCCGTTTCGCTGATCCGGCGTGGAGCCTCAATCCGTTCTACCGGCGCAGCCTGCAGGCCTATCTGGCCTGGCAAAAACAGGTCAAAAGCTGGATCGACGAAAGCAACATGAGCGATGACGATCGCGCCCGCGCGCATTTCGCCTTCACCCTGCTCAACGACGCTGTGGCGCCGTCGAACACCTTGCTCAACCCGCTGGCGGTCAAGGAGCTGTTCAACTCCGGCGGGCACAGTCTGGTACGCGGCCTCAGTCATTTGTTCGATGACTTGCTGCACAACGACGGCCTGCCACGTCAGGTGACCAAACAGGCTTTCGAGGTCGGCAAGACCGTGGCCACCACCACCGGCTCGGTGGTGTTTCGCAACGATTTGCTTGAGCTGATCCAGTACCGACCGATGAGCGAAAAGCAGTACGCCAAGCCGCTGCTGGTGGTGCCGCCGCAAATCAACAAGTACTACATTTTCGACCTCAGCCCACACAACAGCTTCGTCCAGTACGCACTGAAAAACGGCCTGCAGACCTTCATGATCAGTTGGCGCAACCCGGATGTACGCCATCGCGAATGGGGCCTGTCGACGTATGTCGAGGCGGTGGAAGAGGCGATGAACATCTGTCGGGCGATCACCGGTGCCCGCGAGGTCAACCTGATGGGCGCCTGCGCTGGCGGCCTGACCATCGCCGCCCTGCAAGGGCATTTGCAGGCCAAGCGGCAACTGCGCCGCGTCTCCAGTGCGACGTACCTGGTCAGCCTGCTCGACAGCCAGATTGAAACCCCGGCCACCCTCTTCGCCGATGAACAAACCCTCGAAGCCGCCAAGCGCCGCTCGTACCAGAAAGGCGTGCTCGACGGTCGCGACATGGCCAAGGTCTTCGCCTGGATGCGCCCCAACGATTTGATCTGGAGCTACTTCGTCAACAATTACCTGCTGGGCAAAGAGCCGCCGGCCTTCGACATCCTCTACTGGAACAACGACAACACCCGTCTGCCAGCGGCATTTCACGGCGACCTGCTGGACTTCTTCAAGCACAACCCGCTGACCCATCCGGGCGGGCTGGAAGTGTGCGGCACGCCGATCGACCTGCAGAAAGTCACCGTCGACAGCTTCAGCGTCGCCGGCATGAACGACCACATCACGCCGTGGGATGCGGTGTATCGCTCGACCCTGCTGCTCGGTGGCGAGCGGCGTTTCGTGCTGTCCAACAGCGGCCATGTGCAGAGCATTCTCAACCCGCCGAGCAACCCGAAAGCTGCCTACGTCGAGAACGGCAAGATGAGCAGCGACCCGCGTGCCTGGTACTACGATGGTAAACACGTCGATGGCAGTTGGTGGCCGCAGTGGCTGGAGTGGATTCAACAGCGCTCCGGCGCCCAGCACGAAACCACGTTTACCCTCGGCAACCCGAACTATCCACCGATGGAGGCAGCGCCCGGTACTTACGTGCGTGTGCGCTGACGCTTAACCGAACTTTTCTAAGAAGACTGGATGAAAACCCGCGACCGGATTCTCGAATGTGCTTTGCAACTGTTCAACGAAAAGGGCGAGCCGAACGTCTCCACCATGGAGGTGGCGAACGAAATGGGGATCAGCCCGGGCAATCTCTACTACCACTTCCATGGCAAGGAACCGCTGATTCTCGGCCTGTTCGAACGCTTCCAGAGTGAACTGGCGCCACTGCTCGATCCACCCTCGGATGTGGAACTGGCGCCGGAGGATTACTGGCTGTTTTTGCATTTGATCGTCGAGCGACTGGCGCAGTACCGCTTCCTGTTTCAGGACCTGTCGAACCTCGCCGGGCGCTTGCCGAAGCTGGCCAAGGGGATTCGACATTTGCTCAATGCACTGAAGCGCACACTGGCGTCGTTGCTGGCGCGTTTGAAGGCTTCGGGGCAGTTGGTCAGTGATACGCAGGCGTTGGGGCAGTTGGTTGAGCAGATCACCATGACGTTGCTGTTTTCGCTGGATTATCAGCGGATTCTGGATCGTGAGGGTGAGGTGAGGCTGGTTGTGTACCAGATCATGATGCTGGTGGCGCCGCATTTGTTGCCGCCGGTGAAGGTCGCTACGGAGCGGATGGCCCTGCAATACCTTGAAGATCACGACTGAATCAAAAGCCCCTCACCCTAGCCCTCCCGAAACGTCGGACCGCCCGGAGGGAGAGGGGACTGATTGGGGGATGCTGATGAGCTACACCGACCTGAAAGGGTTTTGTTGAATCCATAATCGACTCGATCGTTCAGGTCGACGTACGACGCAAGACACCTCGTTCGGCCCCCTCTCCCTCTGGGAGAGGGCTGGGGTGAGGGGGCGGCCTTGAAATGCACAAACAAAAACGCCCGACCTTCACAGGCCGGGCGTTTTGTTTTGCCCTGAAAAATCAGGACTGACTGGTTGGCGTCGACGGGGTCGATGCAGCAGTCGGGGTGGCCGCCGGAGTCGGTGCTGCGGCGGAATTCGACGCACTCACCGGAGCTGCCGGAGCGGCAGGTTTGGCTGCAGCAGGTGCGGCCGGTTTCGGCGCAGCGGCTTTCGGCGCGGCCGGTTTTTTCACTGCCGGTTTCTTCGCCGCAGCAGGTTTCGCTGCAGGCTTGGCAGCCGGTTTGGCGGCAGCAGTTTTCGCTGCTGGCTTGGCGGCGGGTTTCGCTGCAGTTTTGACCGCAGGTTTAGCTGCCGGCTTGGCAGCGGCTTTGGCGGCAACCGGTTTGGCTGCGGCTTTGGCTGCAGGCTTGGCGGCTGCGGTTTTCGCTGCTGGCTTGGCCGCGGCTTTAGCAGCAGGTTTAGCTGCCGCTTTGGCCAGTGGCTTGGCAGCAGACTTGGCTGCTGGTTTGGCCGCAGCCGTTTTCGCGGCCGGTTTTGCCGCAGCGGTTTTCGCCGCCGGTTGGGTTTTCAGACCGGTGAGTTTTTCGATCTGCTTGGTCAAGGTTTCCACCTTGCTATGCAGTGCTTTGACCTCATTGCGGCTCGGTACACCCAGGCGCGAAATTGCGCTGTTCAGGCGCTTGTCGAAAGCCCCTTCCAGCTCGTCCCATTTGCCCAGTGCGCGATCTTTCACGCCGCTGATGCGCGACTTGGCCGAAGAAGCGGAATCCTTGGCAGCGTCGACTTTTTTGCCGACTGCGGATTTGGTGAGCTTCTCGGCTTTCTCGCCGTCTTTGACCAATGTATCGAAGAGCTTGCTGCCGTCAGTGTCGATCTTCGAGTACACGCCTAAACCAGCCAGCCAGATTTTGCGGGAGTAGTCTTCGACTTTCCCGATCCACGAGCTGCCTTCTTTATCGGTGTTCTTTTTACCAGCCATCCCGTTCTCCTTAAGATTTACGCGCGACGCGTTCGAGCAATGCCGTCAGCTCATCGAGCTTAGCAGAGAGTGTCTCAACGTCATGTTTAGACGGAATGCCGATACGATTCAAGGCGCTTGCTACACGGGAGTCGAACGCCTTCTCGACCTTGTCGAGCTGAACTTCGACACGACCTTTGAACGAGCTGACTTCGCTCTTGGCTTCATCGATCTCGGCGTTGGCCGCTTCGAGTTTTTCGGTGACGGCTTTTTTGCCTTTCTTTTCAACAGTTTGACCAGCCTTGATCAGCTCTTGAAAGTAGTCGCTGCCCTCTTGGCCGACCTTGGCGTAGGCACCCAGGCCTGCCAGCCAGATCTTGCGGGCATAGGATTTGACGTCGCTCAGAGCAGAAGTCGAAGCGTCGATTTTTTTCTTCAAAATGACTTTGGCCATGGTGCACCTCACGCGCAGAAGGTTTGAGGAACTGCCCGCGAAAGTGTCGGGCTCAGGCACAAAGTAAGGAGATAAATTAGAAACGGCACCCTAACAACTGACATAAACAGAGGGAGCACCACAAAACAAATGTAGGAGTGAGCCTGCTCGCGATAGCGGTGTATCAGTCAAAAATGGAGTCGACTGACAGACCGCTATCGCGAGCAGGCTCACTCCTACAAGGGATCGTGTTTCAGACCAAAGCCTTGTCGAGGGCTTTTTCGATTTCGGCTTTGATCATGCCGCTCATGGCCGACATCATGATGCCCAACTCCACATCGACCTTGATCGAATCGTCCGCCACATGCACCGCGCCTTTCACGCCCGAGCGCTTGAGGTTCAGGGTATCGCCCGACCATTGCGGCTCAAGGCCATATTGATCGGAGAGTTTTTGCGCCAGCTTGTCGGCCTTCTCGCGGGCGGCTTCCTTACCCAGGTTGTGGGCACGCTCAACAGTGATTTTGGCCATTACATGACTCCTGATTTAAAAAGATGTGTCGGTAAATCTTGACCGCCGCTGCGGCAAATCGTCCCGAGGATTGCCCATCTTACCTTTAGCCATTCCAAGACAAAGCATGGCTTGGGGATTAGAATGTCGCGCATTCTCTTTTGGTGACAGCGATATGACTGATCAGCGCAAAGGCAGCGATGCCGAACCCACCACTCACTTCGGCTTCAAAAACGTTCCGGAAAGCCAGAAAGCGGAAAAAGTCGCTGAAGTTTTCCACTCGGTAGCCGCGAAATACGACTTGATGAACGACCTTCTGTCGGGCGGCATGCACCGCCTGTGGAAGCGTTTCGCGATCGAACTGTCGGGCGTACGCAGCGGTAACCGCGTGCTGGACATCGCCGGCGGTACCGGTGACCTGACCAAAAAGTTCTCGCACCTGGTCGGCCCGACCGGTCAGGTGGTATTGGCCGACATCAACGAATCGATGCTCAAGGTCGGCCGTGACCGCCTGCTCGATCTGGGTGTCGCTGGCAACGTCGAATTCGTTCAGGCGGACGCGGAAAAACTGCCGTTCCCGGACAACCACTTCGACTGCGTGACCATCGCTTTCGGCCTGCGCAACGTGACGCACAAAGAAGACGCCTTGCGTTCGATGCTGCGCGTGCTCAAGCCCGGCGGTCGTCTGCTGGTGCTGGAATTCTCCAAACCGACCAACGCGCTGATGTCGAAAGCCTACGACGCTTATTCGTTCGCCTTCATGCCGCTGATGGGCAAGCTGATCACCAACGACTCGGAAAGCTATCGCTACCTGGCCGAATCGATCCGCATGCATCCGAATCAGGAAACCCTGAAGTCGATGATGGTCGACGCCGGTTTCGACCGCGTGACCTATCACAACATGACCGCAGGCATCGTCGCCCTGCACCGCGGCATCAAGCCCTGATGTTGCTCACCGGGCTGCTCGCCAGCGTTGAACTCGGCCTCAACCGGGTGCTGCGTCTCGACAGCACGGCGCTGCCGCGGCTGGCGCATTTGACCGGCAAGGTGATTGCCGTCGACTGCCGCAGCCCGGCGCTGCAACTGTTCATCCTGCCGAGTGATGAAGGTCTGATGCTGGCCTCGCATTGGGAAACCGGTGTCGACTGCACCCTGCGTGCGCCGGCCTCGAGCCTGATCAAACTGGCCGTGAGCAAAGACAAGACCGCAGTGCTGCATGCCCCGGAAGTCGAGCTCGATGGCGACAGCGGCGTGCTGCTGGAGCTGGCCGGTGTGCTGCAAGACCTTGAGCTGGACTGGGAGTACGAACTCTCGCGCTGGCTCGGCCCGGTCGCCACGCAACTGGTCGGTGGCCATCTGCGCAGCCGCGCACGCTGGTATCAACAAGGATTTGCCAGCCTCAACCAGAACCTCGCCGAATACCTCGCCGAAGAATCGCGCACCCTCGTCGGGCAGCGCGAAGCCGAAGCGCGATTCAGCGAACTGGACCGGATCAAACTTGATCTGGAACGTCTCGAGGCGCGTTTCGAGCGCCTTTCCCGATCCCTCGACCCAAGCGATAACGCATGAAGCTGCTTGCCGTCCGCCGTCTATTGCGCATCCAGCGCGTCGTGATCCGCTACCGCCTCGATGACCTGCTGTTCGATCTGCCGCTGCCCTGGTTTCTCCTGGCGCTGCGCTACGTGCTGCCGTGGCGCTGGTTCCCGCGCAAGCCGCTGGACCTGAGCCGGGGCGCGCGTCTGCGTCTGGCGTTGCAGGATCTGGGACCGATCTTCATCAAGTTCGGGCAGATTCTTTCGACCCGCCGCGACCTGCTGCCGGAAGACATCGCCGATGAGCTGATGCTGTTGCAGGACCGCGTGCCGCCGTTCGATTCGCAGCTGTCGATCAAGCTGATCGAAGAACAGTTGGGCAAGAAGATCAGCGACGTGTTCAGCCGTTTCGACGTTGAGCCACTGGCCTCAGCCTCCGTGGCGCAGGTACATGCCGCGCAGCTGAAAACCGGCGAAGAAGTGGTGGTCAAAGTGATCCGGCCGGGTCTGAAGCCGATCATCGCGCAGGATCTGGCGTGGCTGTTTATCCTCGCCCGCACTGCCGAAAAACTCTCCGCCGATGCGCGCCTGCTGCACCCGGTCGACGTGGTCCAGGACTACGAAAAAACCATCTACGACGAACTCGATCTGCTGCGCGAGGCGGCCAACGCCAGCCAGTTGAAGCGTAACTTCGAAGGTTCGCCGCTGCTCTACGTGCCGCAAGTCTATTGGGACTGGTGCCGACCGAAAGTGCTGGTGATGGAGCGTATCTACGGCATCCAGGTCACCGATCTGGCGACCCTTGCCGACCAGCGTACCGACATGAAAATGCTCGCCGAGCGCGGTGTGGAGATTTTCTTCACCCAAGTGTTCCGCGACAGTTTCTTCCACGCCGACATGCACCCGGGCAACATCTTCGTCAGCACCGTCAACCCTTGGAGTCCGCAGTACATCGCGATCGATTGCGGCATCGTCGGCAGCCTGACCCCGGAAGACCAGGATTATCTGGCGCGCAATCTGTTCGCCTTCTTCAAGCGTGACTACCGCCGTGTGGCGCAACTGCACATCGATTCGGGCTGGGTACCGGCGGAAACCAAACTCAACGAATTCGAAGCGGCGATCCGTACGGTGTGCGAACCGATCTTCGAAAAACCGTTAAAAGATATTTCATTTGGCCAGGTGCTGATGCGCCTGTTCCAGACCGCACGGCGCTTCAACATGGAAGTGCAGCCGCAACTGGTGCTGCTGCAAAAGACCCTGTTAAACATCGAAGGCCTCGGTCGTCAGTTGTATCCGGATCTGGATCTGTGGAACACCGCGCAGCCATTCCTCGAGCGCTGGATGCGCGAGCGTGTCAGCCCGAAAGCCTTGCTGGGCAACGTGCAGAGCCAGTTCGAACAGCTTCCGCATCTGGCCAACATGGCCCGCGATCTGCTCGAACGCATGTCCCAGCCGCACGCCTATGACCCGCCGCCACCGTGGCACAAACGCAAGGACGACTGGTTCCTGCGCCTGCTCGGTTGCGCGCATCTGGCGGGCGGGGTGATCCTGGCCATCGGTGGCCCGCTGCACGAATTGGGGCATTGGCCGGCCGGAATCATGGTGGCAGTCGGCTTGTATCTGGTCGTTCGCCGATAGCCAGTTTCGTGAACGGCTGGCACACTGTTTCAATGCCTGAACCCGACTATTGAAGTGTGGGGTTCGCTGTCGGAGTCGAAGATGAAAAACTGGCTGGACGAGATCAAATGGGACGCTGATGGCCTGGTGCCGGCGATTGCCCAGGATCACAAGACCGGACGCGTGCTGATGATGGCCTGGATGAACCGCGAAGCGCTCGAACTGACCGCTGCGGAAAACCGTGCAATCTACTGGTCACGTTCCCGTGGCAAGCTGTGGCGCAAGGGCGAAGAGTCCGGCCATGTGCAGACCTTGCATGAGATGCGTCTGGACTGTGACGCCGACGTGATCATCCTGATGGTTGAACAGATCGGCGACATCGCTTGCCATACCGGCCGTCAAAGCTGCTTTTACCGTGTCTTCGAAAACGGCGACTGGAAGACAGTCGACCCGGTCCTGAAAGACCCGCACGCTATCTATTCCGCAGGACACAAACATGAGTGACACCCTGACCCGCCTCGCTCAGGTACTTGAAGAGCGCAAAGGCGCAGCCGCCGACAGCTCGTATGTGGCTAGTCTGTATCACAAGGGCCTGAACAAGATTCTGGAGAAAGTCGGCGAAGAGTCGGTCGAAACCATTATTGCCGCCAAGGACGCCGCCATCAGCGGCGACTGCAGCGACGTGATCTACGAGACCGCCGACCTGTGGTTCCACAGCATGGTCATGCTCGCCCAACTGGGGCAGCATCCGCAGGCCGTGCTGGATGAACTGGATCGTCGCTTCGGCCTGTCCGGACACGTCGAGAAAGCCTCGCGTCCGTCCGCCTGAACAATTTTTAGAGAGGAACAGCAACATGGGCATTTTTGACTGGAAACACTGGATCGTCATTCTGGTTGTCGTGGTGCTGGTGTTCGGCACCAAGAAACTGAAAAACCTCGGCACCGACGTTGGCGAGTCGATCAAGGGCTTCCGCAAAGCCATGAACGACGATGAAAAACCGGCTGCCGATCCAACCGTGACACCTGCGCAGCCAGTGCCACCGGTGCAGCCGCAAGCCACCGCTCAGGCCAATCCGCCGCACACCATCGACGTGCAGGCGCAGAAAGTCGAAGAGCCGATCCGCAAAGACGTGTGAGCACTGACTAATGTTTGGTATCAGCTTCTCTGAACTGCTGCTCGTCGGCCTCGTCGCCCTGCTGGTGCTGGGCCCCGAGCGTCTGCCGGGCGCTGCACGCACCGCCGGCCTGTGGGTCGGACGGCTGAAGCGCAGCTTCAACGCGATCAAACAGGAAGTTGAACGTGAAATCGGTGCTGACGAAATCCGTCGGCAACTGCACAACGAGCACATTCTGTCGCTGGAGCAAGAGGCGCGGAAAATTTTCAATCCGGTTCAGCAAGAACCGACGCCGGTTGAGCATGTGGGTCAGCAGACGATTCATGCGCCGACCGCGCCTGTTACGCCAGCACCGGCACCCGCTGCCGTTGTAGCACCGACAGAGCCGGCGCCAGCCGCTGTGGAACAATCTGTTGAACACGTTGCGCCAACCGCCGCGCCGATCACACCTGCGCCTCACGACACCACTTTGCCGCCGCGAGCCCCATGAGCGATCTCCCCGAAAACGACCAGCACATGCCGCTGGTTTCGCACCTCACCGAGTTGCGCACCCGCCTGCTGCGTTGTGTGGCGGCGATCTTCATCATCTTCGCCGGGCTGTTTGCGTTCACCCAGCAGATCTATACCTTCGTCTCGACGCCGCTGCGCCAGTACCTGCCGGTCGGCGCGACGATGATCGCCACCGACGTGTCGTCGCCGTTCCTGACGCCGCTGAAGCTGACGATGATGGTCTCGCTGTTCCTCGCGATCCCGGTGATCCTGCATCAGATCTGGGGCTTTATCGCGCCGGGCCTGTACAAGCATGAGAAACGCATCGCCGTGCCGCTGCTGGTGTCCAGCATCCTGCTGTTCTACACCGGCATGGCCTTCGCCTATTACTTCGTGTTCCCGCTGATCTTCAAGTTCTTCGCTGCCGCCACCCCGGCGGGCGTGGAAATGATGACCGACATCGCCAGTTACCTCGATTTCGTCATGACGCTGTTCTTCGCCTTCGGCGTGGCGTTCGAGATCCCGGTGGCCGTGGTGCTGCTGGTGTGGATTGGCGTGGTCGACGTGGCCTACCTGAAGAAGATCCGCCCGTACGTGATCATCGGCTGCTTCGTGGTCGGCATGATCCTGACGCCGCCGGACATTTTCTCGCAGACCCTGCTGGCCGTGCCGATGTGGATGTTGTTTGAAATCGGCATCCTGTTCGGTGGCTTGATCAGCAAGCGCGAACGTCCGGAAGAAAACCCGGCCGACGACCACAACGACCAGCCGCCAGCGACCCAGGCATGAACCTGCTGTTGCTTGAAGAGGCTGACTTCATTGCGGCCGACCGTGTGGTGCTGCGTGATCGCCGCCTGACCCATATGCAGGAAGTTCACCGTTCGGAAGTCGGTGACAGCCTGCGTGTTGGCCGGATCAATGGGCTGATGGGCTCGGCTGAATTGCTGCGACTGGAAACAGGCGAAGCCGAGCTGCGCGTAAGTCTCGATCAGCCGCCACCTGCCAAGCTGCCGCTGACACTGGTACTCGCCCTGCCGCGGCCGAAAATGCTCCGCCGGGTGTTTCAGACCGT
The DNA here is from genome assembly GCF_024748675.1 of Pseudomonas sp. B21-041. NCBI lineage: Bacteria > Pseudomonadati > Pseudomonadota > Gammaproteobacteria > Pseudomonadales > Pseudomonadaceae > Pseudomonas > Pseudomonas sp. B21-041. The sequence continues at coordinate 430,870 of NZ_CP087175.1, read as the reverse complement.
GGCGACCATGGGCGTGTCGAAGGTGATTCTGGTCAACAGCTATCGGGTCGAGAAGAGTTTCTGGCAGACGCCGTTTCTTGAGCCTGAGGCGATTCGCGAAAATTTGATCCTCGGCCTCGAACAGGCCCGCGACACCGTGCTGCCGGAAATCATCATCGAGAAGCGCTTCAAGCCGTTTGTTGAGGATCGGCTGCCGGCGATTACCGACGGCACCCTCGGTCTGGTCGGTCATCCCGGTAACTACCCGCCGTGCCCACGCGCCCTCAGCGAACCCGTCACCCTGGCCATCGGTCCCGAAGGTGGCTGGATCCCCTACGAAATAGATTTGCTGGCCAAATCTGGCCTGCAACCGGTGCAACTCGGCGAGCGCATCCTGCGCGTCGAAACCGCCGTCACCGCCCTGCTCGCCCGGCTCTTCTAAGTTCAACTCCGCTCCCGTGTAGGAGCTGCCGAAGGCTCGGGCCGCGATCGGACGATCTTTTAATTTTGCTTCAACAAAACAAGATCAAAAGATCGCAGCCTCGTTTCACTCGACAGCTCCTACAGGATGGCGGCGCCCCGGATAAATGGTGTTACAGATTGCCATCATCCGGCCGATACCCTCTCCATAAGTCCAATTAGTGGTCCGAAGGGAGTGGTCGCATGTACCGTTGGTTAGCCGAGAGTCTTGGAAACGTCAGCGTCAAACGCAAGCTGGGCATCGGTTTCGGCCTGGTGCTGTTGCTGACACTGTTGATCACCTTCACCGGCTGGACCGGCATGAGCGGCATCATCAGCCGTGGTGACAAGCTGGGTTTTATCTCCAGCCTCAATGAGCTGACCAAGGACCTGCGCCTGGCGCGCATGGATTACGACATGCGTCGCGGCGAGCAGGGACCGGGCACGGTCAACGAATTCCTGAGCAAACTCGAAAGCGGCCTGCAATCGGCACGCGGCATGATTGAGCAGCCGTCCGATGTGGCGATGGTCGATCAACAATTGGCTGCCGTGGCCGAATACAAGCGTGCCTTCGGTGAAATGACGCAGGCCACCGTGCAGCGTGAAGACGCACGCAGCAAGCTGGGCGCCAATGCCGACAATGCCGTATCCAAGGTCGGCGCGGTCGAGAGCGCGCTGCTGCAAGGCGACAGCATCGCGCAATACAACGCGGTGATCGAACTGAGCAAGCTGCTGCAGCAAGCGCGATATCAGGTGCGCGGTTACACCTACAGCGGTAAGGCCGATGCCGAGCAACCAGCCCTGACCGCGATCGACAATGCCCTGAAAAACCTCGAAAGCCTGCCGTCCCGCGTCCCAGATCAGCATATCGCCAACCTGCAGCAAGCCACCGAGTCGCTCAAGGCTTACCGTGCAGCCGTGGCTCAATTCCGTGATTCTCAAGTAAAAAACGCTGCAGCACTGGTCAACATGTCTGCTCAGGGTGACATTTTGATCGCCGTCAGCAAGAAACTGACTGAATCGCAAACCGTCGTACGTGACACCGATGCCGCACGTGCCAAAAACTTGCTGCTGATCGCCACCGCACTGGCCGTAGCGTTCGGTCTGCTGGCCGCCTGGGCAATCACCCGCCAGATCATCATCCCGCTGAACCAGACCCTGAAAGTCGCCGAGCGCGTGGCTGCGGGCGACCTGACGCACAACTTGGTTTCCCTGCGTCGCGACGAACTCGGCCAACTGCAACGTTCGATGCAGAGCATGACCCAAGGCCTGCGTGAACTGGTCGGCGGGATCAGCGATGGCGTCACCCAGATCGCCAGCGCCGCTGAAGAACTGTCGGCGGTGACCGAGCAGACCAGCGCCGGGGTCAACAATCAGAAAATCGAGACCGACCAGGTCGCCACCGCCATGAACGAAATGGCCGCCACCGTGCAGGAAGTCGCGCGTAACGCCGAAGAGGCTTCCGAAGCCGCCGTCGCTGCTGACCAACAGGCCCGCGAAGGCGACAAAGTCGTCGGCGAAGCGATTGCTCAGATCGAACGCCTGGCCGTTGAAGTCGGTCACTCGACCGAAGCCATGGGTGAACTGAAGCGCGAAAGCGACAAGATCGGCAGCGTCCTCGACGTGATCAAATCCGTGGCCCAGCAAACCAACCTGCTGGCCCTCAACGCCGCCATCGAGGCCGCGCGTGCCGGTGAAGCCGGGCGTGGTTTTGCCGTGGTCGCCGACGAAGTGCGCAGCCTTGCGCAACGTACGCAGAAGTCCACCGAAGAAATCGAAGAACTTATCGTCGGCCTGCAAAACGGCACCCAGCAAGTGGCAACGATCATGGACAACAGCCGCACCCTCACCGACAGCAGCGTTGAACTGACCCGCCGTGCCGGTGGTTCGCTGGAAAGCATTACTCGCACCGTTTCGGCGATTCAGGCGATGAACCAGCAGATTGCGGCAGCGGCCGAGCAGCAGAGTGCGGTGGCTGAAGAGATCAACCGTAGCGTGCTGAATGTGCGGGATGTGTCGGATCAGACGTCGGCGGCGAGTGAAGAGACCGCGGCGTCCAGCGTTGAGCTGGCGCGGTTGGGGACGCATCTGCAGATGTTGGTCGGTCGATTTAAGGTCTAGCCCAACGATCGTTCCCACGCTCTGCGTGGGAACGCATCCTGTGACGCTCCGCGTCGCGCATGCAAAGAGACGCGGAGCGTCCAGGGCGGCATTCCCACGCGGAGCGTGGGAACGATCAGGTACTACAAGACCTGACGCAAGAAGGCCTGCGCGCGCGGATCCTTCGGCGCATCAAAGAATTCAGCCGGCGCAGCATCTTCCAGCAACTTGCCGTGATCGAAGAACAACACTCGATCCGCCACTTCCCGGGCAAAACCCATTTCGTGGGTCACGCAGACCATGGTCATGCCTTCCACGGCCAGGTTCTTCATCACGTCCAGCACCTCGCCGACCATTTCCGGGTCGAGGGCCGAAGTCGGCTCGTCAAACAACATCACCTTCGGCTCCATCGCCAGCGCTCGGGCGATCGCCACGCGCTGTTGCTGACCACCGGACAGGCGTGACGGAAATTCGTTGGCCTTCTGCGCAATCCCGACCTTTTGCAGCAACTCCATCGCCTTGGCTTCGCGCTCTTGCTTGCCGCGCTTGCGCACGACTTTCTGCGCCAGACAGAGGTTTTCCAGCACGGTCATGTGCGGGAACAGGTTGAAATGCTGGAACACCATGCCGACTTCGCGGCGGTAGGCGTTGACGTCGGTTTTCGGGTCGGCCAATTGCAGGCCGTCGATGCTCACCGAGCCGGAATCGAATTGTTCCAGGCCATTGAGGCAACGCAGGAAGGTCGACTTGCCGGAACCGGACGGGCCGATGACCACCAGCACTTCGCCTTTGGCCACCGTGGTGCTGACGTTATCCACCGCGCGCACTACTTGCCCGCGGGTGTCGAAGACTTTTACCAGATCGCGGACTTCAATCACTTTGCGCGAGCCTCCGCTCAAGCCGGCTGGCGATTTTCGACAGCGGCAGGTTGATCAACAGGTACAGACCGGCGACGCAGAACAAAATCTCGAACGGCGAGAACGAGGTGGTGATGACCTCACGGCCGCTTTTTAACAGTTCGGTGATGGCGATCACCGACACCAGCGAGGTGTCCTTGACCAGACTGATGAATTGCCCGGCCAGCGGCGGCAGCACGCGTTTCAGCGCTTGCGGCAACACCACGTGACGCATCGATTGACCGGCACTCAGACCGAGCGAGCGCGCTGCTTCGTTCTGGCCACGGGCAATCGATTGCACGCCGGAGCGGATGATCTCCGCCACGTAGGCGCCAGTGAACAGCGACAGCGCGGCGATCCCGGCGAACTCGCGGGACAGGTTCATCACCGTGCCGATGAAGAAGTAGAAAATGAAGATCTGCACCAGCAGCGGCGTGCCGCGCACCAGTTCGACATAAATCGTCGAGAGGTCGCGCAGGGTCGGGTTGTTCGACAGCCGACAGAGGCCGGTGACCAGACCGATCAGCAAACCCAGGACACCGGAAACCACTGACAGCCAAAGCGTGGTCCACAGCCCCCACAACAGCGGGCCTGCTGCCCAATGCCGAGTCACGCCCACGACGTCGCCTTCGGCGACATCGTCGCCCTGAGCGAATTGCAGGCTGTTCTCGTCGACAGTCAGGTGCTGCTCGTCACCGGCGTCGTTGCGCAGGGTGACTTGCGCGCTGCTGCCCTTGCGCACCAGTTCGGTGACGGTGGAGATGTCGGTGGCACGCTGGGTTTCCTCGGCCTGATAGGCGAAGTACTGCGGCACACGGTTCCAGCGCCATTCGTAGGACATCAGCGACGTCGCGTAATACAACGCGCCCGCCAGGCCGACCAGCACCAGCACGGTGAGGACGTGCCAGGGCCATTGGGCTTTTTTCTGTTTCATTGCAGGTTCTCGGATGATCGTTCCCACGCTCTGCGTGGGAATGCCGCTCGGGACGCTCTGCGTCCCTGCCTGTTCGTGACGCGGAGCGTCACAGGATGCGTTCCCACGCGGAGCGTGGGAACGATCAGCGGATGCGCGTTATTCCATGTCCTTGAGCCACTCGGTGCTCTTGAACCACTTGTCATGGATGCGATCGTAGGTGCCGTCTTCGTGGATCTGGTGCAGGAAGTTGTTGATGAAGTTGAGGCTGTCGTAGTCACCCTTCTTCAAACCGAACGCCAATGGCTCGTAGGTGAACGGTTTGTCGAGGAACACCAGTTTGCCGGCGCCGACCTTGGTCACCGCAACGACGTTGTACGGGGCGTCATAGATAAAGGCGTCAGCCTTGCCGTTGACCACGTCAAGCACGGCTTCCTGCTCGTTGTCGTAGCCGTGGTACTTGGCTTTGGAGATCAGCTTCTTGGCGACCATTTCGCCGGTGGTGCCGAGCTTGGAGGTGATGCGGTAGTCTGCTGTGTTCAGGTCTTTGTAGGACTTGATGGTGCCTTCCAGTTCCTTGCGGATCAGCAGGGTCTGACCGACAACGATGAATGGGTCGCTGAAGTTCAGGCGCAGGTTGCGTTCCTGAGTCAGGGTCATGCCGCTACCGATCATGTCGAACTTGTCGGTCATCAGCGCCGGGATGATGCCGTCGTAACCGGTGGAAACCAGTTCCAGCTTGACGCCCATGGCCTTGGACATGGCTTTGAGGATATCGACTTCGAAGCCGATGATTTCGCCGCGCTTGTTGGTCATTTCGAACGGCATGTAGGTCGGATCCATACCGACTTTCAACGTGCCGCGCTTGACCGCGTCATCGATCGCACCGGCCTGCGCCGCATTGACTGCAACCAGTGCCGTGACGCCGACCAGCAGCATCGACAGATACTTCTTCATCTTCAAGTCCCCAAAACCATTGCGTTTGCGGCGCGAAAACCAACAGTGACGGGCAAAAAAGCCCGGGTGCGCCAATTCGGGGACGGATGCTAACGCACTCGTTTTTTTGCACAAGGTTTAATGGACGATTTGTTTAACAATCAAGGGCTACCCCCTCACCCCAGCCCTCTCCCCCAAGGGGCGAGGGGGGGGAAGGGAGCCGATCTTCATGCTGTTCAAATCCGAGTTCGACTGGATATTTCAGGTCGGCGTAACTCGAGCATCCAACTCGGTCAGTCCCCTCTCCCTTTGGGAGAGGGGTAGGCGGGCGGCGTTCCGATGAGGGGCTTTTCAGCAGGCCAAAAAAAACCCCGCTGGCTAGCGGGGTTTCTTTATCAGGCCGGCTGAGCCTGCAAGCTCACCGGTCGCAGCGGCAGCAACGGCGCATGCGGATCGGCTTTCACCGACGCGCGCCATGCATCCAGCCACTCGGCGTGACCTTCAGCCCAAACCTGCTCGTGCAGACGCGCCAGCGCTACAGGGTCGCTGAGCAGTTGCAGACGATCATGGTTGTTCAGCCCGGCCGGGCCAACCTTGATCGCGTGGCGCACACGTTCCTGACGCAACCACTCGATCGGCTCGGCCTGACCGTGACGGGAGGTCGCCAGCGAGCACGCCAAAGCGTTCTGCTGTGGATCGACCACCGCGCGGACAAAGCCGTCGTTGAGGGCGTGGTAACGATTTTCGTGGGTGTACTGATCAGTGGCCAGCAGCGCCTGCGGTGGATTGTATTCCTCAGGGATGAGGAACAGGCTCTCGTCACGGGACTTCAGGCCCAGACCGACACGGCTGGAGATCACCGACACCGGGATCGACAGCATCAGCGAACCGACGATCGGCACCAGCCACCAGAGGAAGCTCGGGTTCAACCAGATCACCAGCAGCGCCCAGCAGAAGCCCAACAGGGTCTGCGGGCCGTGGCGTTTGACCGCTTCGCTCCAAGGCGTCGAGTCGTCATCACGCTGCGGCGAGTTCCAGGTCGCGGCCCAGCCAAGGAACGCGGCGAGGACGAAACGGGTGTGGAAAATCATCCGCACCGGCGCCAGCAGCATGGAGAACAACATCTCCAGCAGCATCGACAGGGTCACTTTGAACTTGCCGCCGAACTCTTTCGCGCCCTTGGCCCAGATCAGAATGATGCTCAACAGTTTCGGCAGGAACAGCAGCACGATGGTCGTCGAGAACAGCGCGATCGCCTTGTCCGGGTGCCATTGTGGCCACAGCGGATAGAGCTGACGCGGTTCGAGGAAGTACTGCGGCTCCATCAGCGTGTTCACCGCCAGCAGCGCGGTCGACAACACCAGGAAGAAGAACCACAACGGCGCCGACAGGTACGACATTACGCCCGTCAGGAACACCGCACGGTGCACCGGGTGCATGCCTTTAACCAGGAACAGGCGGAAATTCATCAGGTTGCCGTGGCACCAGCGACGGTCACGCTTAAGTTCGTCGAGCAGGTTCGGCGGCAGTTCTTCGTAGCTGCCCGGCAGGTCGTAGGCAATCCACACGCCCCAACCGGCACGGCGCATCAGCGCGGCTTCAACGAAGTCGTGAGACAGAATCGCACCGGAGAACGCACCTTTACCCGGCAACGGCGCCAGGGCGCAGTGGTCGATAAACGGCTTCATGCGGATGATCGCGTTGTGACCCCAGTAATGGGATTCACCCAACTGCCAGAAGTGCAGACCGGCGGTGAACAGCGGGCCGTAAACGCGGGTGGCGAACTGCTGCATACGCGCATACAGGGTGTCCATGCCCGACGCACGCGGCGCGGTCTGGATGATCCCTGCGTCCGGCGTGGCTTCCATCAAGCGCACCAGACTGGTCAGGCACTCGCCGCTCATTACCGAGTCGGCGTCGAGCACGACCATGTACTTATAGTCACCGCCCCAACGACGGCAGAAGTCGTCAAGGTTGCCGCTCTTGCGTTTCACACGACGGCGACGACGGCGATAGAAGATCTTGCCGAAGCCTTTGGCCTCGCGGCAGACGTCCAGCCAAGCCTGTTGCTCGGCCACGCAAATGTCGGTGTCGTTACTGTCACTGAGGACGAAGAAGTCGAAACGATCCACATCACCGGTGGCAGCGACCGACTCGAACGTTGCGCGCAGACCGGCGAATACGCGCGGTACGTCTTCGTTGCAGATCGGCATCACCAGCGCGGTACGCGCGTCTTTGGCAATCGGCTCGTTGCCGGCGCTTTTGCCGGAGATACGGTATTTATCGTGACCGGTGAGCAACTCGAGGAAGCCCATCAACGCCGTCCAGAAACCCGCCGATACCCAGCAGAACAGAATCCCGAACAGAATCAGGATGCTGGTTTGCAGCGCATACGGCAGCACTTGCGTGGCGGTTTGCAGCAGCGGTTGATGCAGGACTTCTTCGAGATCAACGAACGACCAGCCCTGGTACGGCATGATGCCTTTCATGTACCAGCCGGCGACGATGGTCTGGCCGAGCATCAGCAGCAACAGAATGTAGCGACGAATCGAACCAACGGTGCGCCAGCGCGCGGCCGGCAGGACGTTTTCGTCTTTCGGCGGCTGCGGCGGGTTGGTGCGACCGGTCATGCGGCGCCAGCCACGCACCAGAATATTGGTACGCCATGGCTCCGGCACGACTTTGGTCCGACGGATCGGCGGCGTTGCCTTCAGGCTGACGCGACCGCTGGCGTCGAGCACCAGCATCTCCGCGTCTTCAAGTTCTTCGGCGGTGCTCAGGGTCAGGCGCTTGCCCACCGAAGCCTGGGCGGCTTCGGCAGGGGCGTCGAACGTCGCGGACGACAGGCGTTCATGCAGCTCGCTGAACGACTGGCAGCCCGCGAGTTCCGCGCGCTGCTCGTCGGTCATCGGCAGATGCGCCAGATACTCGGACAGAGTCTCTGGCTGTACTTGAGAGTTACTCATCGGCAGGCAACTGATAGCTCCAGGTCTCGGTCAGGACTTCTTCAGTCGGTGCCGATTCCGGTGTGGCTGGGGCCGCGTCGGCAGCAACAGGCTGCTTGGCGTCTTTGTTGGCCTTGTCCTTGGCATCTGCAGCTGGCTTGGCGTCGGCCTGTTTGGCCTCGGCGGCTTTGGCTTCCTTGTCGATTTTCTCTTGTTGCTTGGCGGCAACCTTGTCGGCCTTGGCAACGGACGAGTTGGACGCCGGCACCGAAGACTTGGCCAGATCGGCCGTGACGATTGGCTGCACCAGAGCGGCACGCATCTCGGTCGACTTGCTCGCGTCCTTGATCTTCATGCGCAGCGTCAAGCGCCAGCCTTTGGTTTCCGGGTTGTAGCGCACGCTGTTTTCAACCAGTTCGGCGTTGTCGCCGACACTGACCTGACTACGCACGTCGGCATCCGGTGCCAAGGCCGCCAGCGATGGACCTTCGAAGTCGACCAAGTAGGCAACGCTGCCATCCGGCTGACGGATCAGGTTCGACTGTTTGACGTCACCGGTCGAACGCAGAGTCTGCGATACCCAGGCGCTGTCCGGCGCGTGAATCGCCGCTTCGTCCATAGTCCAGTGCATCCGGTAGGCGAAGTCCAGTGGCTGGCCCGGCTCGGGCATTTTTTCCGGGCTCCAGAACGCAACGATGTTGTCGTTGGTTTCGTCGGCGGTCGGAATTTCTACCAGATCAACGGTGCCTTTGCCCCACTCGCCCTTCGGCTCGATCCAGGCGCTTGGGCGCTTGTCGTAGCGGTCATCGAGGTCTTCGTAGTGGCTGAAGTCGCGACCACGCTGCAGCAGACCGAAGCCACGCAGGTTCTCGACGCTGAAGTTGCTTACGGCCAGGTGTTTCGGGTTGTTCAGTGGACGCCAGATCCACTCGCCGTTACCGGCATGGATCGACAGACCGCTGGAGTCGTGCAGTTCACGACGGTAGTTGAGGACTTTCGACGGCTGGTTGGCACCGAACAGGAACATGCTGGTCAGCGGTGCGATACCCAGTTTACCGACCTTGTCACGCAGGAACATCTGCGCCTTGACGTCGACAATGGTGTCGCTGCCCGGACGCAGGATCAGACGGTAGGCACCGGTAGCACGCGGCGAATCCAGCAGGGCGAAGATCACCAGGTGCTTGTCACCCGGCTTCGGCTGTTGAATCCAGAACTCGCGAAAACGTGGGAACTCTTCACCCGACGGCAGCGCGGTATCAATCGCCAGGCCACGGGCCGAGAGGCCGTAGGTGTGGCCCTTGCCGACAACGCGGAAGTAACTCGCGCCGAGCATGGTCATGATTTCGTCTTGCTTGTCGGCCTTGTTGATCGGGTACAGCACACGGAAACCGGCATAACCCAGTTGTTCGGTGGCTTTCGGATCGAATTTCAGGTCGCCGAAATCGAAGCGGGTCGGATCGTATTTGATCTCTTCGACGGTGTTCGCTGTGATTTCGTTGATTTTCACCGGTGTATCGAAGTGCATACCCTGGTGATAAAAGGACAGTTTGAACGGGGTCTTCTGATCAGCCCACTCAGCCTTTTCGGTGAGGAAGCGGATTTTCTGATAGTCCGCGAACTTCATGTCGCGGAATTCGTTCGGCAGGTTGCTGCGCGGGGCTTCGAACTTCTGCCCGGCCAGCTCTTTGGCCTTGGCCGATACATCGTCAAGATTGAACGCCCAAAGCTGACCGGCGCTGAGCAGGCACAGGAGCGCCGAACCCGCTACCAGGGCACTTCGCATGCGTTTGGCAGACATTTTTGCTGCATTACAGGGACTAACAATCACGAGCAACCCTCGCCGAAAACAGATCAAAAAACCAACGGCCAGATGAAGTGCCTGTGAGGCTTTCGGCAGTGAAAAGCCGACCTTCCAGAGCACCCTTGCCAAGTTGGCGAGCATTGTTCCGACTCCGCTGGGGCAAAATGATTCCCCAATCGGATCCAGACAAGTCTCTACCTAAGTCAAAAATGAATCAGCGAACGCTGATCCCAGTGCGCGCGATTATCTAGTAGCCCGCATGACAACGCATCAGGGGTAACAAAGTATTTATCGCGAAAACACCCTAAAAACAGTCGAAATTTCCTAAAAAGGTGTTTCAAGCGCTTTCAGGTCTGTAACAAAAAGGTAACCGGGCCATCGTTGACCAAATGCACCTGCATATCGGCGCCGAATCTACCTGATGCCACAGTGCCATGCACCTGTTTCGCACTGCTTAATAGATAGTCGAACAATTCCTCGCCCAAGGCCGGAGGCGCGGCCGTCGAAAAGCTCGGGCGCAACCCGCTTTTGGTGTCGGCCGCGAGGGTGAACTGCGAGACCAGCAGCAACCCGCCACCGACATCGGCGAGGGACAAGTTCATCTTGCCCTCCGCATCACTGAATACCCGATAGTTAAGCAGTTTATGCAGAAGTTTGTCGGCGCTGGTACGCGTGTCGTCGGGTTCGACCGCCACCAGCACCAGCAAACCGTGATCCACCGCGCCAACCACTTCGCCGGCGACTTCAACCCGCGCACCGCGTACGCGCTGTAACAGCCCCTTCATGCTTCTTCAGGCGGCAGGTCGAGCAGGCGCCGGGCCATGTTGCCCGCGGCGCGTACCAGTGCATCGGTGATGCCCGGTTCAGAGGCCGCGTGGCCGGCATCACGGATCACCTGCAGTTCGCTGTTCGGCCAGGCCTGATGCAATTCCCAGGCGTTGTCGAGCGGGCAAATCACGTCGTAACGACCGTGAATGATCACACCCGGCAAATGGGCGATCTTGCCCATGTCGCGGATCAGCTGGTTCGGCTCAAGGAAGGCATTGTTGGTGAAGTAATGGCACTCGATCCGCGCAATCGACAGTGCGCGCTGCGGTTCGGAGAAGCGATCGACCACCAACGGGTTCGGCCGCAGGGTTGCAGTACGACCTTCCCAGGTCGACCAGGCTTTGGCCGCGTGCATCTGGGCGATCTGGTCGTTGCCGGTCAGGCGCTTGTGGAATGCGCTGAGCAGGTCATCGCGCTCGTCCAGCGGAATTGGCGCGATGTAGTCCTGCCAGTAATCAGGGAACAGACGGCTGGCACCGGCCTGATAGAACCATTCGATTTCCTGCGGACGGCAGAGAAAGATCCCGCGCAGGATCAGACCGTGCACACGCTCCGGGTGGGTTTGTGCGTAAGCCAGCGCCAAGGTCGACCCCCACGAACCGCCAAACAGCACCCATTTATCGATGCCCAGGTGTTTGCGGATGCGCTCAAGGTCGGCGACCAGATCCCAGGTGGTGTTGTTTTCCAGGCTGGCGTGCGGCGTGGAGCGTCCGCAACCGCGCTGGTCGAAGGTGACAATGCGATACAGGTTCGGATCGAAATAGCGACGGCTCTGCGCGTCGCAACCGGCGCCGGGGCCGCCGTGGATGAACACAACCGGCAAACCCTCCGGTGAACCGCTTTCGTCGACGTACAGCGTATGGGTGTCATCGACAGCCAGATCGTGCCGGGCGTGAGGTTTGATCTGCGGAAACAAAGTCTGCATTGCGCGCTCCGTAAGGGGTCGAGGTCATCCCTGGGGGGACTTCTATTATTCTGCCGTTGGGCATCATAAACCCGATTTACGTCAATGAGCATGTCCTCGGCGCTTCGAAATACGATGAAAATCAATGGACACAATAATGTCCGCACAGGACGACCTGGTCTGCCAGCAATGCTTTCAAACTATAAGCTCTCTTAAACCAATCTTTTGCGTATAAAAACAACAGCGCCTATCACATTACCATCTCCGCAACAACTGTCAGGCTTATCAGTAGACACTTCATACTCAGCCAACTTTAATCATGTCGTTCAACAACTGTTTTAACTGACAGGATAAAAATGGATGCCCTATGAATACGCCAAACGACCAAGCCCTTGCCAAAGAGTTTTTTACCGCCACGCTAATTTATCCAAAGGAAGAGAAAGCATTCAAAGCCAGCAATGTAAGTATTACTGATGATACTACGGAGTCAGGTGTGAAGTGCTGGACAATCACGGCATCTGAGTACACCAAAGATGAAAAGGACGGCACCGTTGAAATCCACACTCTCTTACTCTATATAAAAAAGGCCAGCGCCGATCACTCGTTCAACGGCAAGACCGCTCTGGGTCCGGCATTGGCCTTCCCGGACTTCAAGGAAGACAGCGCAGGCTACTACATACTCAAAGACAGCCCGGACGATCAGGATGATGACTTTGATTCCATCCTCGACTCACCTGGAACTGAAGGTGAACTTACCTATTCCCAAACCCCCGATAGCAAGTTCTACATGGGGTCCTTTAGTTTTATTGTAAAAAACCCGAATAACACACAGCACACTATAAAAGGTGAATTCAATATCAGGAACGCCGCCGCACATGTTATTTAAAATACAAGGTCGGTATTTGCTGTAGTCCCGCCCCCTCATTCGGCAGTGGAATAATGATCGCGCTTTTGCGCGCGATCATTACACATTGGATCAACAGGTGCCTTTCCCCCAATTTAGCAGGCCTTGCAAAAGCTCCTTGAGCACCACCCGCGTCGGCTCGGCCAGATCGGCGCGATAGCGGAACGGCTCGAACTCTTCCATGTAGGTGCTCTGGCACAACTCCAGTTGCACGGCGTGGATGTTCTCGGCCGGGTTGCCGTAGTGACGGGTGATGTGGCCGCCCTTGAAGCGTCCGTTGAGCACGTGGCTGTATTGGTCGTGACGCGCGCAGATCGCTTCAAGTTGCGTGGCCAATTGCGGATCACAACTGGCGCCATTGAAGGTGCCGAGGTTGAAGTCCGGTAGTTTGCCGTCGAACAGGTGCGGGATGATCGAGCGGATCGAGTGCGCGTCGAACAGCAGCGCGTAGCCGAATTCGGCTTTCAATCGCGCCAGTTCTTCCTGAAGCGTGCGGTGGTAAGGCGTCCAGATCTGCTCCAGGTAGATTGCGCGTTCCTCTTTCGACGGCTCATGGCCTTCACGGAACAACGGGATGCCATCGAACAGCGTCGCAGGGTACAGACCGGTGGTGGCACCGGCGTACAGCGGTTTGTCGTCGGACGGACGATTCAGGTCAATCACAAAACGCGAATACTCGGCAGCCAAGGTGCTGGCGCCCAGTTCTTCAGCAAAGTCGTAAAGCTGGGGGATATGCCAGTCAGTGTCCGGCAGGCTTTTCGCGTCCGGGATGAGTCCGGCCTCCACCGCCGGGGTCAGGCGCACACCGGCATGCGGCATGCTGATCAGCAGCGGCACGCGACCTTGTTTGAAGTTCAGAACCTTATCCACAACCGCCCTCCTACAGATTTGATTCGACGCCGTGACGCACGACGCGTTTATCCAGATCACCACCGAGCCAATAGGCCAGATCCGCCGGGCGATCGATTTGCCAGGCAACAAAGTCCGCGACCTTGCCGACTTCCAGCGAACCGTGGGTGTCGGCCATGCCCAGCGCTTGTGCGGCGTGAATGGTCGCGCCGGCCAGGGCTTCTTCCGGGGTCATGCGGAAGCAAGTGCAGGCCATGTTCAGCATCAGGCGCAGCGACAGCGCCGGCGAGGTGCCGGGGTTGAGATCGCTGGCGATGGCGATTTTCACCTTGTGCTTGCGCAAGGCGTCCATCGGCGGCAACTGGGTTTCACGCAGGAAGTAGAACGCGCCCGGCAACAGCACCGCGACGGTGTCGGATTTGGCCATGGCAATGGCGTCAGCCTCGTCCATGAACTCCAGGTGATCGGCAGACAACGCCTTGTATCGCGCGGCGAGGCTTGAGCCGTGCAGCGATGACAGCTGTTCGGCATGCAGCTTCACTGGCAGGCCGAGTTTTTGCGCGGCGATGAACACACGCTCGACCTGTTCAGGGGAGAACGCCAGGTATTCGCAGAAGGCATCTACGGCATCGACCAGACCTTCGGCGGCCAACGCTGGCAGCATCTGAGTGCAGATCAGATCGATGTAATCGTCGGCGCGATCCTTGTACTCCGGTGGCAACGCGTGGGCGGCGAGGCAGGTGCTGCGCACGCTGATCGGCAACTCTTTGGCCAAGCGCCGGATGACCCGGAGGATCTTGCGTTCATTGGCCAGATCGAGGCCGTAGCCCGATTTCATTTCGACCGTGGTCACGCCGTCGCGCATCAGGCTTTTCAGGCGTTTGGCGGCGCTGGCGAACAACTCGTCTTCCGTCGCTTCACGCGTCGCGCGCACGGTGCTGGCGATGCCGCCGCCCGCCGCCGCGATTTCCGCGTAGCTGACGCCTTGCAGTCGCTTTTCAAATTCGCCACTGCGGTTACCACCGAACACCGTGTGGGTGTGGCAGTCGATCAGACCGGGGGTGACCCATGCGCCTTGCAAGTCGTTGACCGCCGGGTATTCGCCGGACGGCAATTGATTGCGCGGGCCGATCCACTCGATGTGCGCACCGGACGTCACGATGGCCGCATCCTCGATGATCGAGTAGACGCCTTGCGCCATGGTTGCGACGTGGCAGTGTTGCCAGAGGGTTTTCACTGTTGGCCTCCGTTGGGGTTGGTGATCGTTCCCACGCTCTGCGTGGGAATGCAGCCGTGACGCTCCGCGTCACTGGACGCGGAGCGTCCCTTGAGGCATTCCCACGCAGAGCGTGGGAACGATCAGTGTGTAGGGTTAAAGGCTAGGCAAAAGCTTTGCCGAAACCAGCTCAGTCAAACACCTCGAAGCCAACAGTTCAGTCGCCGCATTGATGTCCGGAGCAAAAAACCGGTCCTTCTCATAGAACGGCACTTCCTTACGCAAAATCGCCCGCGCCTGCTCCAGCTTCGCCGAGGTCTTCAGACCGTTACGCAGATCCAGACCCTGCACCGCCGCTAGCCATTCCACCGCGAGAATCCCGCGAGTGTTTTCAGCCATTTCCCACAGACGCTTGCCGGCCGCCGGGGCCATCGACACATGGTCTTCCTGGTTGGCCGAGGTCGGCAGGCTGTCGACCGAGTGCGGATGGGACAGCGCCTTGTTCTCGCTGGCCAATGCTGCCGCAGTCACCTGGGCAATCATGAAGCCGGAGTTCACCCCACCATTGGCGACGAGGAACGGCGGCAGTTGCGACATGTGCTTGTCCATCATCAGCGAGATGCGGCGTTCGCTCAGCGAGCCGATTTCGGCGATGGCCAGGGCCATGTTGTCAGCAGCCATGGCCACCGGTTCGGCGTGGAAGTTGCCGCCGGAAATCACATCGCCTTCAGCGGCGAAGACCAGCGGGTTATCCGATACGGCGTTGGCTTCGACGGCCAGCACTTCAGCAGCCTGACGAAACTGCGTCAGGCAAGCGCCCATGACTTGCGGCTGGCAACGCAGCGAATACGGATCCTGAACCTTTTCGCAGTTCTGGTGCGAGTCGGAGACTTCGCTGCGCTCACCGAGCAGATCGCGGTAAGCCGCGGCGGCGTCAATCTGACCTTTCTGGCCACGCGCCGCATGAATGCGTGCGTCGAACGGCGAACGCGAACCCAATACCGCTTCAACCGTCAGACCGCCCAGCGCCAGTGCGCCAGCGAACAAATCTTCACCTTCAAACAAGCCACGCAGCGCGAACGCGGTGGAAACCTGAGTACCGTTGAGCAGCGCCAGACCTTCTTTCGCCGCCAGCGTAAGCGGGGTCAGACCGGCCACTTTCAGCGCTTCGGTGGCTTCCATCCACTCGCCTTTGTAACGGGCCTTGCCCTCACCGAGCAGCACCAGCGACATATGTGCCAACGGCGCCAGATCGCCCGATGCACCCACCGAACCTTTCAACGGAATGTGCGGATAAACCTCGGCGTTGATCAGCGCGATCAGCGCATCGATCACCACTCGGCGAATACCGGAGAAACCACGGCTGAGGCTGTTGACCTTGAGCACCATGATCAGCCGTACCAGTTCGTCGCTGATCGGCTGACCGACACCCGCAGCGTGGGACAACACCAACGAGCGCTGGAGATTTTCCAGGTCTTCGCTGGCAATGCGGGTCGAGGCCAGCAGGCCGAAACCGGTGTTGATGCCGTAAGCGGTGCGGTTCTCGGCGAGGATCTGCTCGACGCAAGCGACGCTGGCTTCGATCTGCGCCGAGGCGCTGTTGTCGAGGCTCAGCTTGACCGGGTTCTGATAGACGTCACGCAGTTGGGCCAGGCTCAGTTGGCCGGGAATCAGGTTCAGCGCAGTCATTTTGTGCTCCTTTTGAGAGTTTGTTATTAACTCGCCAGACGCTCCGGAGATGTCCGTTGTCCGTCGCGTCTCGCCTTTTGGGGAGTCGCGCCTTGGCACGCTGGCGTGGGTATTGTCAGTGCAGATTCGGTAATACGTTGTGCAGCGTATTCGGGTTTTTCAGAACGCTCGCAGCGGCAGCGATATCCGGCGCCAGCCAGCGATCCTGGTCGTAGGCCGGAACCGTTTCGCGCAGCAGTCGCCACGCGCGGTCAGTGCCCACGCCAAAGCGCTGTTCCTTGAGGAATTCAAACGCCTGCGCCGCCAGCAGATATTCGATAGCGAGTATCTGTGTACAGTTTTCCAGGGCGCGGTGCAGCTTCAGCGCGGCGTTGGTGCCCATGCTCAAGTGGTCTTCCTGCAGGCCCGAGGTAATGTAGTTATCGAGCACCGCCGGTTGCGCCAATTGACGGTTTTCCGCACACAGTGACGCGGCGACGTATTGCACGATCATCATCCCGGAATTAACCCCAGGATTGGCCACCAGAAATGCCGGCAAACCGCTAACGTGCGGGTTCACCAGACGATCGAGGCGACGCTCGGCAATCGAGCCGATTTCGGCCATGGCAATCGCCAGCAGATCGGCGGCCATTGCCACCGACTGACCGTGCGGGTTGGCTTGCGACATCACCCGGAAATTGTCCGGTGTGCCGAGCAACAGCGGGTTGTCGGTGCAGCCGTTGAGTTCGGCTTCGACCTGTCTGATCGCATGTTCCAATTGATCGCGTGCAGCGCCGTGCACCTGCGGGATCGAACGGATACTCAGCGCATCTTGAGTACGGATGCCCTTGCTCGACGCAATTACTTCACTGCCATCGAGCAACGCACGCAGATTGATGCCGACCTGCTGCATGCCCGGGTGCGGTTTCAGCGCGATGATCTCAGCGTCGAACGCATCGATCTGGCCGCGCTGGGCTTCGAAACTCATTGCGCCGATGACGTCGGCCCATTGCACCAACCGCGTTGCGTCGGCAATCGCCAGACAGCTGAGGCCGGTCATGCACGGCGTGCCGTTGACCAGGCACAAACCGTCCTTCGCACCCAGTTGCACCGGCTTCAAGCCTTCTTCAGCCAATGCCTGTTGCGCCGAGGTGATCTGGCCGCGATAGCTGACATTACCGACGCCGAGCAACGCGATGCCGATGTGCGCCATGTGCGTCAGATAACCCACCGAACCTTGCGACGGCACTTGCGGAGTGATGCCGCGATTGAGCAGCGTCAGCAGGCCTTCGACGACCCGGCGATGGATGCCGGATTTGCCGTGGCTGTAGTTGTGAATCGCCGCGCAGATGATCGCGCGAGTCTGCTCATCGGGCAGCACCGGGCCGACGCCGCAGGCATGGCTAAGCAAGGTGTTGCGCGAGAGCTGGCTGAGTTGCTCGTCTTTGAGCGAGACGTTGGACAAACCGCCCAGACCGGTGTTGACGCCATAGGCGCGCTCGCCGCTGGCGACGATGCGCTGAACGATGCCTTGGGCGTTTTCGATGCGCGCCCAGGTGTCGCTGGACAGTTCCAGAGGCGCGCCGTGACGGGCGACGGCGACCACGTCCTGCCAACGCAGGGGGCTGCCGGTGATAACGATTTTTTCAGCCTGGGACATCTAAAAAACCTCTTGAACAAGATCGTTCCCACGCTCTGCGTGGGAATGCCGCCTGGGACGCTCCGCGTCCCGACTTCTGCTCTGTGCAGGGTGACGCGGAGCGTCACGGGATGCATTCCCACGCAGAGCGTGGGAACGAGCGTCAGACCACCGCCGCCCGCCGCTGCACAAACCGGTCAACGTACTCATCCGCCGGCGAATGCAGAATCTCGCGTGGCGTGCCGACCTGAATCAGCCGGCCATCCTTGAGAATCGCGATGCGGTTGCCGATACGCACCGCCTCATCGAGGTCATGGGTGATGAAGACGATGGTCTTGTGCAGGGTCTTTTGCAGCTCCAGCAACTGGTCCTGCATCTCCGCGCGAATAAGTGGATCCAGCGCACTGAACGCTTCGTCCATCAGGATGATGTCGGTGTCCGCCGCCAAGGCGCGGGCCAGGCCGACACGCTGACGCATGCCGCCGGAGAGCTGGTGCGGGTATTTGTTTTCGTAGCCTTTGAGGCCCACGGTGTTGATCCAGTGCAGCGCGCGTTCCGAGCACATCTGCTTGCTCTCGCCACGCACTTTCAGGCCGTAGGCGACGTTGTCGAGCACGCTCTTGTGCGGCAGCAGGCCGAAGCTCTGGAACACCATGCTGATCTTGTGCCGGCGAAATTCGCGCAGGGCGTCCATGTCGTATTGCAGGATGTCCACACCGTCGACGAGGATCGCGCCGCTGGTCGGGTCGATCAGGCGGTTGAAGTGACGCACCAGCGTCGACTTGCCCGAGCCGGACAGGCCCATGATCACGAAGATCTCGCCGGTGCCGATGCTCAGCGACAGGTCGTTAACGCCGACTACGCAACCGGTTTCGTTCAGCACCTGATCCTTGGTCTTGCCCTGGCCGACCATGGCCAGCGCTTCTTTGGCGCGGTTGCCGAAAATCTTGAAGACGTTTTTGACTTCGATCTTGCTCACGGTTGCGTTGCTCATTTGCTCACCTCATGCCGTGGCCGACCGTACGCCTGAGTAATGCGGTCGATGACCACTGCGAGAATCACGATCGCCAGACCGGCTTCGAGGCCGCGTCCAACGTTGAGAGTCTGAATCCCCACCAGCACATCTTCACCCAGACCTCGGGCACCGATCATCGAAGCGATCACTACCATCGACAGGGCCATCATGGTGGTCTGGTTGATCCCGGCCATGATGCTTGGCAGGGCCAGCGGCAATTGCACGCCGAACAGTTGCTGCCAGCGGTTGGCGCCGAACGCGTTGATCGCTTCCATCACTTCGCCGTCGACCTGGCGAATACCCAGATCAGTCAGGCGAATCAGCGGCGGCGCGGCGTAGATCACCGTGGCGAAAATCGCCGGGACCTTGCCCAGACCGAACAGCATCAGCACCGGGATCAGATACACGAAGCTGGGCATGGTCTGCATGATGTCGAGCAGCGGCATCAGCACCGAACGCAGGCGATTGCTGCGCGCCGAGAGAATCCCCAGCGGGATGCCGATCAGCACCGAAATGATCGTCGCGACCATCATCAGCGCCAGCGTCTGCATGAGCTTGTCCCACAGGCCAACGGCGCCGACGAGGAACAGCAGACCGACGATGACCGCCGTGGTCACCACTTTGCGCGTGGCGTGCCAGGCGACGACACCGACGATCGCCAGCATCAACCACCACGGCGCCGCACGCAGCAGGCCTTCGAGGTTGACGATGGCCCAGAGCAGGGTGTCGGAGATGTGGCGGAACACATCACCGTAGTTGGTGACCAGTGAATCGACCCAACCGTTGACCCAGTCGGCGATGGAAAAGGTAAAGCTTTCGGGAAACATAAGCGGCTCTCAATCAGAAATCTCAATCAAGCGATTACGGCATATCTCCCGGCCAGCCTCACGGTTGACCGGGAGGTATCGACCTACAGCGCCGCGTCGATTTTCTTGGCTGCGTCTGCACTGACCCACGCATGCCAGACCTCAGGATGTTCCTTGAGGAAGATTTTCGCCAGTTTTGGCGACTCGATACGTTCCTTGGCCATGCGGCCCAGGTTCTGGTTCAGAAGGTCGATCGGCAGGTTGACCTTTTCCAGCACGGCGACCAGTTCCGGGGCTTCGTCGTGGAAGGTTTTCGACAGGCCGACCTTGATGCTTACGGTCTTGTCGACGCCCGGTTTTTCTTCCAGTTTCACCGCGTCGATCTGGCCCATCAGCGGGGTTGGCGACCAGTAGTAGAACAGGATCGGCTCGCCGCGCTTGTAGCTCGACAGCACCGCCGCATCCAGCGCCGGGCCTGTGCCCGGGCGGAAGTTGGTGTAGCTGCTTTCGAGGCCATAGCTTTTCAACATTTCGCTGTTATCGAGTTCGCAGGTCCAACCCGCCGGGCAGTTGTAGAAGCGACCCTTGGACGGCTCTTCGGCGTCCTTGAACACGGCGGCGTATTTGCCCAGATCGGCAATGTTTTTCAGGTCCGGGGCTTTCGGCTCAAGCTTGCGCTTGGCGTCGCCTTCAATCACGTAGCGCGGCACGTACCAGCCTTCGACAGCGCCGACAATCGGTGCACCGACACCGACGACCTTGCCGGCCTTCTCGGCCTTGTTCCAGACTTCGCTGCGGCCGACCCACTCTTCGGCGAACACTTGAATATCGTTGCTGCTCAGGGCGTTCTCCATGGTGATGGAGTTGCCCGGGAGGCTGTCGGTCTTGCAGTCGTAACCTTTCTCCAGCACCACTTGCAGCACGTCGGTCAGCAGCATGCCGCTTTCCCAGTTCAGGCCGGCGAATTTCACCGGTTTACCCGATTCGCACCAGCCAGCGGCTTGGGTCGCACCGGCACTGGCCAGCAGGCCCATGGACAGCAGTGTGGTGAGCAGGGTCTTGTTCGATTTCATTGTTTCGACGCTCCTAATCATGAATTGGCTTACGGCAGTCAAGAGGCATCCAGCCCTGTCCACGTCCAATCAGGCCTGCGCCGCAGCGCGACCGGCCCCACTTTTTTCAGGTGGTACAACGCTGTTCTGCTCGACCGGCAGAATCAGTTGATCAGGTACCGCGCTGTGCCATTTTTTTGCGCACACGTAGTAGACGGCAGCCGGCAGCACCAGACCGATGATCCAGGAAATGTCCACATCACCGAGGGCCGCCACCAGCGGGCCGGTGTAGAACTTGGTGGAGATGAACGGCAACTGCACCAGCACACCGAACACATAGACGCTGATGCCGAGCAGGTTCCAGCGGCCATAGCGACCGTTCGGATTGGCCAGCGCCGGCACGTCATAGCGCTCGCGGGTGATGCAGTAGTAATCCACCAGGTTGATCGCGCTCCACGGGGTGAAAAACGCGAGCAGGAACAGGATGAAAGACTTGAACGCACCGAGGAACGAGTGCTGACCAAGCAGTGCAATCAGGGTCGCTGCACCGACAATCACCAGCACAAACACCAGACGCTGCATGCGCGTAACGGTCAGGTGACCTTTGAAACCACTGATGATGGTCGCGATGCACATGAAGCTGCCGTAGGAGTTCAGCGTCGAGATGGTCACCTTGCCGAACGCGATGCTGAAGTACAGCAGCGCAGCGGTGGCACCGGTGCCGCCCAGACCGACGATGTAAGCCACCTCATGACCGGCGAACTGGCCGTTGGCCGAAGCCGCAGCGAACACACCGAGGATCATCGCCACTTGCGCACCAACCACTGAACCGGCACCGGCGGCGAAGAAGGTTTTCACCGCCGAGGTGTTGCTCGGCAAGTAACGGGAATAGTCAGCCACGTAGGGGCCGAAAGCGATCTGCCAGGAGGCCGCGAGCGACACCGCGAGCAGGAAGCTGCTCCAGCTGAAATGACGGATTTGCAGGAGTGCGCCGACGTCGGTTTGGCTCATCAAACGCCAGAACAGGAAGACGAAAGCGATCACGCCAATCACGCTGGCAACACGGCCGATCCAGTGGATCACCCGATAACCGAGCACCGTCACCAGCACGATGACGCTGGCAAAAATCAGGATGCCGACGCTGTCACTGACGTTAAACAACTGACCCAACGCTTGACCGGAAAGCACGGTACCCGTCGCGGTGAAACCCAGGTACATCAGGCACACCAGCACGATCGGGATTGCCGCGCCGTAAACGCCAAACTGCACGCGACTGGAGATCATCTGCGGCAGACCCAGTTTCGGCCCTTGCGCAGCGTGCAACGCCATCACCCCGCCGCCGAGCAGTTGGCCGATCAACAGACCGATCAACGACCAGAACACATCACCGCCCAGCACCACGGCCAGGGCCCCGGTGACAATCGCGGTGATTTGCAGATTCGCCCCCATCCACAGGGTGAACTGGCTAAACAGACGACCGTGTCTTTCCGCTTCCGGGATGTAGTCGATCGAACGCTTTTCGATCAACGGTTTGTTGCCTGCACGATCGGTGTTAACAGCCATGATTCAACCTCTGTGGATTGTTCCGGGTTTTGTTCTTTTTTGGCTTTTGCTTTTGTAGGAGTGAGCCTGCTCGCGATTGCGGTGTGTCAGTCAGCACATTTGCCGACCGTGCCGGCCTCATCGCGAGCAGGCTCACTCCTACAGGGGTTGTGCGTTTATTTACCGGTAATCATCGGCAGGTTCAGGCCCTGTTCCTTGGCGCAGTCGATGGCGATCTGGTAACCGGCATCGGCGTGACGCATGACACCGGTGGCCGGGTCGTTGTGCAGTACGCGCGCAATACGCTCGGCCGCTTCGTCCGTACCGTCGCAAACAATCACCATGCCCGAGTGTTGCGAGAAGCCCATGCCGACACCGCCGCCGTGGTGCAGGGAAACCCAGGTCGCCCCGCTTGCAGTGTTGAGCAATGCGTTGAGCAGAGGCCAGTCGGACACGGCGTCGGAACCGTCCTGCATCGATTCGGTTTCACGATTCGGGCTTGCGACCGAGCCGGAGTCGAGGTGGTCGCGACCGATCACGATCGGCGCCGACAGCTCACCGCTGCGGACCATTTCGTTGAAGGCCAGACCGAGCTTGGCGCGCAGGCCCAAACCAACCCAGCAGATACGTGCCGGCAGCCCCTGGAAGCTGATGCGCTCGCGGGCCATGTCCAGCCAGTTGTGCAGATGGGCGTCGTCCGGGATCAGCTCTTTGACCTTGGCGTCGGTTTTGTAGATGTCTTGCGGATCACCCGACAGCGCCGCCCAACGGAACGGACCGATGCCACGGCAGAACAGCGGACGGATGTAGGCCGGTACGAAACCCGGGAAATCGAAGGCGTTTTCGACGCCTTCTTCCTGCGCCATCTGACGGATATTGTTGCCGTAGTCGAAGGTCGGGATGCCTTGCTTCTGGAATTCCAGCATGGCTTTGACGTGCACCGCCATCGACTGCTTGGCGGCTTTGATTACGGCGGCCGGTTCGGTCTTGGCGCGAGCGCGGTATTCGTCCCAGGTCCAGCCCGCCGGCAGGTAGCCGTTGAGCGGGTCGTGGGCGCTGGTCTGGTCGGTGACCATGTCCGGGCGTACGCCGCGCTTGACCAGTTCCGGGAGAATTTCTGCGGCGTTACCCAGCAGGGCGATGGAAATCGCTTTACCTTCTTTGGTGTATTTGTCGATGCGCGCCAGGGCGTCGTCGAGGTCTTTGGCCTGCTCGTCGACGTAACGGCTTTTCAGGCGGAAATCGATGCTGACTTGTTGGCATTCGATGTTCAGCGAGCAAGCGCCGGCGAGGGTTGCCGCCAGCGGTTGCGCACCACCCATGCCGCCCAGACCGGCGGTGAGGACCCACTTGCCGGTGAGGTTGTCGTTGTAGTGCTGGCGACCGGCTTCAACGAAGGTTTCGTAGGTGCCTTGAACGATGCCCTGGCTGCCGATGTAGATCCAGCTGCCGGCGGTCATCTGGCCGTACATGGCCAAGCCTTTGGCGTCGAGTTCGTTGAAGTGCTCCCAGCTCGCCCAGTGTGGCACCAGGTTGGAGTTGGCGATCAGGACGCGCGGGGCATTGCTATGAGTCTTGAATACGCCGACCGGCTTGCCGGACTGCACCAGCAGGGTCTCGTCGTCGTTCAGGTTGGTCAGGCTCTCGACGATCTTGTCGTAGCACTCCCAGTTACGCGCGGCGCGACCGATACCACCGTAAACCACTAGCTCTTTGGGGTTCTCGGCGACTTCCGGGTCGAGATTGTTCATCAGCATGCGCAGCGGCGCTTCGGTCAGCCAGCTCTTGGCGGTCAGCTTGTTGCCGCGGGCAGCGCGGATCTCAACGTTGCGAAACTTTGTAGGCTTATTGTCAGTCACGAAAAAGACTCCTCAGCGATCAATTCAAACCAACCCTGGCAGTGGGCAAGCAGCCTGTGCGCTTCGATGCGCGACAAGCGAATCAGTGGACGCTGCGGAGAGTCTCGAGCGACTCATACGCATACGTCTTTACTTGTACATACAAGCATATGCAATCAAGCGGCCAACTTGTTGGAGGGGTGTTCAAGAAAAATCGCGGGCACGGCTGGAGGGCGCCTGAATCAAGGGTTCGGGCGTGGATGAAATTTTTCATGGGGATGATTTAGGGCGACGGGACTTTGTTACGTGAGCGTGGTTTTGCGCCACGCTGGGGCGTTCGGTAACAAGTTGGTGCGTGGGTTGGGAACACCCCAAAAGCAAAAGATCGCAGCCTTCGGCAGCTCCTGGATTGGGATTGATGTAGACCCTGTAGGAGCTGCCGAAGGCTGCGATCTTTTAAGATTTTTGAATCAGCGCGCAGTCAACTCGATCACGCAGCATGCGGCGTTGGTGGAGACTTCGGCCAGCCCACTGTTACCGTCCAGTTGCAGACAATCATGTCGCCCCAACTGCGATGTGCTGTCGCCAACCGCCACTTCCAGCAACTCGCTGACACTGAACACCAGCAACGTTCCCGCCGAACTGAAGAGCCGCTGCTCACCGTCCAGCCACTGCAACCGCGCGCTGTAACGCTGCGGCGCATAGATCAGGTTGAAATCGCGAATCGCACCGCCTAGCAGCGTGCACGACACCTGGCTCTCACCACTGAAAGCAAACGGGTCGAGCGGTAACAGCGGCCGCGTATCGTCGCCGTCAACGCACAAGGTCATGCCGTCACCCTGCAACACGGTGATCACCCGCTGGTAACCGGCGAACGTCGAAAAACCACCCGACTCAGCGATGTCGGCAATCGACAGGCGCCAGCCAAAACCGTCCAGGCCGGCCCCCGCGTCACGGGTGATTTCTTCAGTGCTGCCGCCACCGTTTTTCCACGGCATGCGCGGGTAGCCTTCGGCGCGTAAAACCTTCACTTGAGTCATTTATGAAAGCGTCCTTCCAGACGATGACGGGAACCTGGGTGAATCAGTCGAGCAGCGGTAACCGGCTGGCGCCCCGACCATGTGCGGCGACGAATCAGCAAACACGGCTCGCCTTTTTCAATCTGCAGCAACTTGCACTCGGAGGGCTCGGCCAGAATCGCTTCAACCACGTGCTCGCCCTCAGTCAGCGGCGCCACCTGATTGAGATACGCGTAAGGCGTCTGCAGAGTGAAATCCTGCTTGAGGTATTCCGGCGCGACCAGTGCGTTGACGAAACGGTCTTCGATTTGCACCGGAATATCATTTTCGTAATGCACGATCAGCGAGTGGAACACCTTCTGCCCTTCACGCATGTCCAGCGCCAGCGCGCGCTCGGAACCGGCAGCCTCTTCTTCAAGAGTGATGACCTGGCAGGTGTGGCGATGGCCACGGGAGGCGATTTCGTCGGCGATGTTGTGCACTTCGAACAGCGCAGACTGGCTCTTCGGTTCGGCGACAAAGGTGCCGACGCCTTGCATGCGCACCAACAGACCGTCAGCGGTCATCTCGCGTAGCGCGCGGTTGATGGTCATGCGGCTGAAACCGAGTTGATTGACCAGCTCGCTTTCGGACGGCACGCGGTAGTGCGGCGGCCAGTTTCCGCTGTCGATCTGCTGGGTGATCATCTGTTTGACGCGGGCGTACAAGGGCGCCGGACTGTCGCCCATGTTCGCGGCCAACGGGGAGACTGGAGGCGGAGTCGGCACGGTTGATCCCTGTTCATTGGTGAAAGTGGCTAGCTTGCCGGAGTTTACCGGGCAGGCAAACGTCTGTATATGTATATACAAATAACACACGATGGGGTGCTGAACCATGTCCGCCTTCTTTGCCGAACGCGCGCTGCTGCCTAACGGATGGGCCAACAATGTACGTCTTGAGGTCAGCGCCGATGGCCTGCTGACCCAGATTCAGGCCGATTCCACCGCAGACGGCGCCGAACGGCTGAGCGGCCCGCTGTTGCCGGGCATGCCGAATTTGCACTCCCACGCCTTCCAGCGGGCGATGGCGGGTCTGGCTGAAGTGGCCGGCAATCCGAACGACAGTTTCTGGACGTGGCGCGACTTGATGTATCGGCTCGTCGGAAAAATCAGCCCGGATCAGCTCGGCGTGATTGCCCGTCAGCTGTACATCGAAATGCTCAAGGCCGGTTATACCTCCGTCGCTGAATTTCATTACGTGCACCACGACAGCAATGGTCAGCCTTACGCCGATCCGGCTGAACTGGCCTTGCGCATCAGCCAGGCTGCGAGTGAAAGCGGCATCGGTCTGACGCTGTTGCCCGTGCTCTACAGCCACTCTGGTTTTGGCGGCCAGACGCCGAATGACGGCCAGCGCCGCTTCATCAACAGCAGCGAAAATTACCTGAATCTGCAATCGCGTTTGCAGCCGTTACTGGCGCAGCAAAAGGCGCAGTCGTTGGGTCTGTGCTTCCACTCGTTGCGCGCGGTCACGCCGCAGCAGATCAGCGAAGTCTTGGCGGCCAGCGACAAGCAATGCCCTGTGCATATTCACATCGCCGAACAACAGAAAGAAGTCGACGACTGCCTGAGCTGGAGTGGTCGGCGGCCGCTGCAATGGCTGTACGAAAATACCGAAGTCGATCAGCGCTGGTGCCTGGTGCACGCCACTCACGCCAACCCGGAAGAAGTCACGCTGATGGCCAAGAGTCGCGCCATTGCCGGACTGTGTCTGACCACTGAAGCGAACCTGGGCGACGGGATTTTCCCGGCGGTGGATTTCCTCGCCCAGGGCGGGCGCATGGGCATAGGTTCCGACAGTCATGTGTCGCTTAGCGTGGTGGAAGAATTGCGTTGGCTGGAATACGGCCAGCGTCTGCGCGATCAGCGGCGCAATCGCTTGTATGGCGCGGATCAACCGATGGTCGGGCGCACGCTGTATGACGCGGCGCTGGATGGCGGTGCGCAAGCGTTGGGGCAGCCGATTGGCGCGCTGGAGGTTGGCAAGCGTGCGGACTGGGTTGTGCTCGACGGCAGCGATCCGTATCTGGCGACGGCCAATGGCGACGGGATTTTGAATCGCTGGTTGTTTGCCGGCGGCGATCGTCAGGTGCGCGATGTGCTGGTCAATGGTCAGTGGGTAGTGCGTGATGGTCGACATGCTGGCGAAGAAGACAGTGCTAGCGCCTTCACCCAGGTCCTGCGTGACCTCCTGGGCTGACGCATAACCCAATGTAGGAGTGAGCCTGCTCGCGATAGCGGTGTATCAGTCACATATTTATGGCTGACACACCGCTATCGCGAGCAGGCTCACTCCTACAGGGGGTTTGTGGTGTTCTTCAGTTCGAGGTCTTGGCCATCTGCCGATCCGACGCGCGCCAGATCAATCGCGTGGTGTCATAGCCTTGCTGACGTGCCTTGCTCAGCAGTTCTTCACGCACCACACCGTTGACGGTCGGCGTGCGCGACAACAACCACATGTACTTGCGACTCGGGTCACCGACGATGGCGGTCTTGTAGTCATCGCTGACGTACAGCACCCAGTATTCGCCTTTCGCCACACCCGGAATCAGACGTGAGAACCAGGTATCGAATTCGACCCAGAGCTTGTCGGTCTTGCCCGGCACCTGTGGATAAGCCGTGCCCTTGGCTTCTTCCCACTGCCAGTCCGGAGTCAGGCAGCGATTGAGCACCGCGACATTGCCGTCAGGCTTGAGGGTGTAATGGGCTTCGGACTGCGCGCAATTGCGCTGGAAATACATCGGCAAGCGCGCCAGTTCATACCAGGTGCCCTGATAACGCTTGAGATTGACGCTGTTGACGGTTTTCGGCGCCAACGGGTCGACGCCGGAAGTGGCGCAGCCGGCCAGTACCAGGCCGGCAAAAAGGATCAGCAATAACCGCTTCATTTTTCTTCTCCGTGGGCGCGAAGCCCCGGTTTACTTCAGGCCTTGGCCGGAAAACATCAGCACTTTGTCACCGGCGTACTGCACGCTGATAAAGCTGTTCTTGTCGCCCCAAGTGCAACTGGACATGCCGAGCGCGCCCGAGCAATCGGTGGGCTTGCCGAGCAGAGTCTCGACTTCGGCCTTGGCCATACCGGCCGAGAGCTTCGAATAGTTTTCCTGATTGACCTTGCTGCATGCGGCCAACAGCACGCAAAACGTCAGAAGGGCGATAGATCGCAGCGACATGGTGTAACTCCTGGAACGAGGGGGGGATGGCATGGTGCCAACCAGAAGCTTAGAAGAGAAAACCCTCATCTGGTTCCGTGGGGGAATGGCTATTTATTAGCCCGCCCGTCTGGCATTTGCCGATAAATCAGCCACTTTGTAACGCTATTGAGCATTTCGTCGCCTTTCGCCAAAGACGCCTAATCTTTGGCGCACCGCGGTCGACATAAAAGCAGCGCAAAGCCCCCGAGTGTGGCAAATTGCCGCCCTTTCTTGACCAGTCCCTTCGCGGTAGTTCATTCGATGACCAGAAACATGAAATTCAGCCACAAGATCTTGTTGGCTGCCGCCCTCGTGGTGGCCATTGCGTTCGCCTGTTTCATTTTCTTCAACGACTATCGACAGCGCGAAGCCTTGAACAGCAGCACCGAAGCCTCGATGCAGGAACTGGGCAGCCTGACCACCAGCAATATCCAGACCTGGCTGGAAAGCCGCATTCAGTTGCTGCAATCGCTGTCGCAGCAAGTGGCCGTCGACGGCAACGCCCCGGCCAGCCTGAAACGCATCATCGACCTGCCCGCCTACACCGGCAATTTCCAGCTCAGCTATTTCGGCGGAGCCGACGGCGTGATGTTCTCGGTACCGGCCGGCAACCGCGCGCCGGACTACGATCCACGTGCACGCGGCTGGTACAAAGCAGCGAACAGCGCGCAGCAGACCATCGTCACCGAACCGTACATCGCCGCGTCCTCGGGCAAACTGGTGATCACCGTCGCCACCCCGGTGCAGCGCCAGGGCCAGATGCTCGGCGTCGCCGGTGCCGACATCGATCTGACCAGCGTCAGCGCAATCATCAACTCGCTGAACTTCGGTGGCCACGGCCATGCATTCATCGTCAGTGCCGACGGCAAGATCCTGATCCACCCGGACAGCAAACTGGTGCTCAAGACCCTCGCCGAGGCCTACCCGAATGGCGCGCCAAAAGTCAGCCCGGGCCTGAAAGAAGTCGAGTTCGATGGCAAGACCCAACTGATCTCCTTCACCCGCGTCAACGGCGTGCCGTCGGCCGATTGGTACGTGGCGCTGGTGCTCGATAAAGACACCGCGTTCTCGATGCTCAGCGAATTCCGCACCTCGGCGCTGATCGCCATGATCATTGCCGTGGTGATCATCATCGCCCTGCTCGGCATGCTCATTCGCGTGCTGATGCAACCGTTGCTGACCATGGGCCGCGCGATGCACGACATCGCCGAAGGTGAAGGCGACCTGACTAAACGTCTGGTAATCCACGGCAACGACGAGTTCGGCGCGCTAGGCACCTCGTTCAACCGTTTCGTCGAGCGCATTCACACCTCGATCCGTGAAGTGTCTTCGGCCACCGGCCAGGTCAACGAAGTCGCCCTGCGCGTCGTCGCGGCGTCGAACTCGTCGATGTACAACTCCGATCAGCAGTCCAGCCGTACCAACAGTGTCGCCGCCGCGATCAACCAACTCGGCGCCGCCGCGCAGGAAATCGCCCAGAACGCCGCCCTCGCCTCGCAGCACTCCAGCGATGCCCGCAGCCTCGCGGTCGACGGTCAGCAGGTTGTGGATAAAACCATCCAGGCCATGCAGCAGTTGTCGGCGAAGATCAGCGATTCGTGCGGCAACATCGAAACCCTGAACAGCAACACGGTGAACATCGGCCAGATTCTCGAAGTGATCACCAGCATTTCCCAGCAGACCAACCTGCTCGCGCTCAACGCCGCGATTGAAGCGGCGCGTGCCGGTGAAGCGGGTCGTGGTTTTGCCGTGGTGGCGGATGAAGTGCGCAACCTCGCGCACCGTACCCAGGATTCGGCGCAGCAAGTGCAAAAGATGATCGAAGAGCTGCAAGTCGGCGCGCGTCAGGCGGTCAGCATCATGACCGAGAGCCAGCGTGAGAGTGAAAGCAGTGTCGGCATCGCCAACCAGGCCGGTGAGCGATTGGGTAGCGTGACTCAGCGTATTGGAGAGATCGACGGGATGAACCAGTCGGTGGCTACCGCGACTGAAGAGCAGACGGCGGTGGTTGAGTCGATCAATGTCGATATCAACGAGATCAACACGCTGAATCAGGAAGGTGTGGAGAACTTGCAGGCGACGTTGCGGGCGTGCTCGGATCTTGAGCAGCAGGCGGCGCGGTTGAAGCAATTGGTGGGTAGTTTCAGGATCTGAAGATCAAGGGCTTTACCCCCTCACCCCAGCCCTCTCCCCCAAGGGGGCGAGGGGGAAAGGGAGCCAATCTTCATGTTGTTCAAACTTGAGTTCGACTCGATATCTCAGGTCGATGTATCAAGCCCAGACACCTCGGTCAGTCCCCTCTCCCTCAGGGAGAGGGCTAGGGTGAGGGAAAGCTCTTAAAATCTAGAGCCAGGCTCAGAAAGAAACACCAACTCCTCAGCCGTAGACTCCCGCCCCAACACCGCATTGCGATGCGGAAACCGGCCAAACCGTGCAATCACCTTTTGATGCCGCTCGGCATAATCCAGATTGTCGGCAAACACCGACCGCTCCCCTTCCGGCTGTTCAGCCACCAACTCAATAAATCTGGAAACCGCTTCGTTCTGCACCGCAAGATTCTCGCAGTGCTCAAACACCAGATAAATGAATACGCGCTGAATCGGTTTCAACTGCCGATCGAAATCCGCAGCAATGCCTTGCGCAACGAGCTTCTGCGCACGCAGATCGCCGGAGAAAGCTTTGGGAGAGTCGCGAAAGATCATTCGC
The DNA here is from genome assembly GCF_024748675.1 of Pseudomonas sp. B21-041. NCBI lineage: Bacteria > Pseudomonadati > Pseudomonadota > Gammaproteobacteria > Pseudomonadales > Pseudomonadaceae > Pseudomonas > Pseudomonas sp. B21-041. Next base: position 399,623 of record NZ_CP087175.1, on the reverse strand, counting down.
GGCAGTTGGTCGAGCAGTAACACCACCGCCAGCCAACCTTCGGGACGTTGCGTCCACTCGGTCAATTCGCCAGCCAGGGCCTGATCGACAAAGACCCCGAAACGCTCACGCGCTTCGAGGTCTTGGCTGTCTCGCTTGCCGAACCACAACTTGCCCTTGTCAGCCGCAATCTCGTCCGGGGATTCGGCTTGTCCGAACCACCAATCGAGCAACGGCTGCCAGGGCGCGGTCATGGTTTATTCCTTGTGGTAGGCCGTAGCGCGGGCGACTTCTTCTTTCGAACCGAGGAACACCGCTACGCGCTGGTGCAGGCCTTCCGGCTGAATGTCGAGGATGCGCTGGTGACCGTCAGTGGACGCGCCGCCCGCTTGTTCCACCAGGAACGACATCGGGTTGGCTTCGTACATCAGACGCAGTTTGCCTGGCTTGGATGGCTCGCGGCTGTCGCGCGGGTACATGAACAGACCGCCACGAGTCAGGATGCGGTGTACGTCGGCAACCATCGCCGCGACCCAGCGCATGTTGTAGTTCTTTTTCAGCGGACCTTCTTCACCGGCCAGCAACTCGCCAACGTAACGTTGTACCGGGGCTTCCCAGTGACGCTGGTTGGACATGTTGATCGCAAATTCCTGGGTCGACTCAGGAATGGTGATGTCTTCGTGGGTCAGCACGAAGCTGCCCATTTCGCGGTCGAGGGTGAAACCTTTGACGCCGTCGCCCAAGGTCAGTACCAGCATGGTTTGCGGGCCGTAGATCGCGTAACCGGCGGCAACCTGCTGGGTGCCTGGCTGCAGGAAGGCTTTTTCGTTCAGCGGCTCGTTCTGGCTCAGGTATTCGTTCGGGCAACGCAGTACCGAGAAGATGGTGCCGACCGGGGCGTTGATGTCGATGTTCGACGAGCCGTCCAGTGGGTCGAATACCAGCAGGTACGCGCCTTTCGGGTATTTGCCCGGGATCTGGTAGGCGTTGTCCATTTCTTCGGACGCCATGCCGGCCAGGTGACCGCCCCATTCGTTGGCTTCGAGCAGGATCTCGTTGGAGATCACATCGAGTTTCTTCTGCACTTCGCCTTGGACGTTTTCAGTGCCCATGCTGCCCAGAACACCACCCAGGGCGCCTTTGGACACGGCGTGGCTGATTTCTTTGCAAGCACGCGCGACCACTTCGATCAGGAAACGCAGATCGGCAGGAGTGTTATTGCTGCGGGTCTGCTCAATCAAATAGCGACTCAGGGTAACGCGGGACATGGACGGCTCCGGTGGAATGGGGGGCTAAAAACCCGCGCAGTTTACAGGGAGTCTGAAAACGTAGCGAGCGAAGACGCCCGGTAACGTGCGTTGGGGTGTATTTGCCTGTATGAGACGTGATTGTCGGGGGAGAGTTCAGGTAGCGGGTTTAGCGTAGACGGGTTCGGGACGGGTGGTGGCTAAGTGGAGCGGCAGTTTGAGTATTTTTATTGGCTGGTAGGCCGCTATCGCGAGCAGGCTCACTCCTACAGTTGATCGCATTCCATCTGGAGAAATGCAATCAACTGTAGGAGTGAGCCTGCTCGCGATCGGGTGCGCAGCACCCGCCTTTTCAGGATTTGGCAGGAGGCTTGCGCAATAAACTAAACGCCATTGCCCCCAAAAACACCACACTCAACAACAACACCGCCCACAAGCCGATCTTCTTCCAATTGGTCTCAGCCACCGCCGCCGTAGTCGCCGTTGAAGTCTGCGTCACAACCACCTCACCCTGAACCACAGCCTTACCCAACCCCGCCAACTTTTCCGGTTTGAAATCCGGAATCAGCGTCGCCAGCGGCAAGTTCGCCGTCTTCACCGTCGCATTGCCCACCGCCAAACTAAACGGCCCCTCGCCCCGCGCGAGGAAAACCACCTGCGTCGCCCGCACCGCATATTTCAGACTCGGCGCCTGCTCGCCCAAACCACCGCCGCGCTCATCCACGCTCAGTTTCAACTGCTGCACGGTCTGCCCGTAGAGCGGCAATTCGTTCTGCACCACATCCTGGCCATTCTGGGTCAGGCGGTACAGCAAGCCACTGCTCAGCGTTTGCCACGGCAAGCTGCTTTCACGACGGCCGGCCAGCGTCACCGGCGCCAGGCTGTTCGGCTGTTTCAATTCAACCTGCACGCGCTCAATGTTCAACCCCATCGGCAACTGCCAGGCGTACTCCCCGGCCTTGGAGCTGCTGCCGGCCAATGCCGGCGACCAGACCAATGGCAGCGGCACATTGCGCGGATCACTGCTTTTCAATTGTGCCGCCGTCAGGATCGGCGCCGAATTCGGCGACTCCCACAGCAACCGCACATAGCGCGCCGATTGCCCCGGCAACGTCACTTCATGCTGCTCGATGCGCTCATCGGAAAAGGTCAGCCGCGCGACCTGCCCCTCGCCCCACGCTTGCCAGTGTTGCAGATCGTCGCTGGCTTCAATGCTGAAGCGCTGGAAGCCGTCGCGCTCGCTGGTCCAGTCGAGGATCAACTGCTGCAACGGCGCCTTGATCGCGCTGGCATCCAGCAGCCAGCCACGTAGCACCTCTTCACCCACCTCCAACTGACTGGACGGCTGCACCTCGACCAGCGTGCCGTTGGTGGTCGATTGCACACGCACATTCGGCGCGCGTTCGCTGGCGTCGGCGGCGTTGTACAGCGGGAACCATTTCACCTCATGCAACCGGGCGTCGTCGCGGGTCTGCGCTGATTCGCGCGCCAAGGCGTAGGCCTGCGCTTCGCCGGCAGCGTTGAACACCCGCAAGTCACTGAGATCAGTCTGGCGCGCCTGCAATTGCACGCTCAACGGCAATTCGAGGCGATACCACGGGCCGTTGCCGCTCACCGCCAGCGGCACCTGCGTGGCGAAGTCCGCCGGTTTTTCCTGAGCGCCGGCCGCCATCACCACGCCCAACGCCAACCAACCCAGATTTCGCATGCGACTCAAGATGAAACTCCTTCGGTGTCCGGGGCCGGTTTGTCCGCCGCCGGTTCAGCGTCGACGCGCTTGGGCGGCAGTGGCGCGAAATAGCCGACCACCAGCAGCAACACGCCGACACCGATAAACGAGACGATCCGGGCGAGACCGCCACGGTTGCTCAATTCGACAAAAATCAGTTTGGCCACCACCAACGCAATCAGCGCCGCGCCAATCAGCCACACTTCGCGACGATGGCGCAGATGGCCGCCGATCATCAGGCCCAGCGCCATCAACGTCCAGACGATGGACAATCCGGCCTGCACCAGCATTGAGGCGAGCAACGTATCCAGCTCGAACGGGATGCCGGCCCAATGGTGCGCCGCGCGGGTGACCAACGCGGTGCAGAAGGCGAACAGCGAAACCCCGGCGACCAGTTGCGTCGCGTAATCGGCGTAGTCCTGGCGAATCGACAACTGCGAAACCGCGCTGCGCGACCAGACGTAAACACCGAACAATGCGAACAACAAACCCAGCTCCAATGGATTGAGCAGCGGCACGTATGGCAGCGGCTCGGCGTTGCCATCGCTGACACCATTCGCCAGCCAGAACCACGCCAGCATCAACACTGCCAACGGCGCGGCGGCATACAAGCGATATTCGCTAGGGAATGCCGCCACGGGCCACGGCCAACTGCGCGGTGCCGCCGCCAGCAGCAGATACAGGCTCGGAAGAATCGCCCAGCCCAGCCAACGCCAAGCGTTGTATTGCTCGGACAACAGCAGCAGACCGTAGCGCAACTCCAGCGCCAGAACACCAATCAGCAGCCAGCAGCCGAGCACATGCGCCGTGCTCAAGGCGCGCGCCGGCAACATCGGCGCCAAACGTCGCAAGCTGAAGAAATGCACGGCGAACACTGCTGCCCACGCCAGCCAACCGAAATCGGCCGCCGGGTGATAACGCGAATGCCAGGCAGCGAGCAACACCAGACCCGCCGCCGGAATCAGCAAGGTGCAGAGCAAGCCCAGCGCCGGCCATTTCAACCGCAGCGCCAGCACCGCCCACAGCGCGACACTGATCGCCACGACCAATAGCAACAACGTGCCTTGCAGATTCGGCGGAGCAAACCGCAGTACTTCACTGACCCACGCCAGCGTCCACCAACCAGCGCCCCACACCAGCAGCACTTCGGACAAACGCTGCAGACTCAGCGCATCGAATGCTGAAGCGTGATTGCCCAGTTGCAGGCGCCAGGCACCGATCATCGCAGCCAAGCCCAGTACCAGCGGTGTCCAGAATCCGCCATGGGCCAACGGTTTCAGGCCTTCGCTGGACAGTGGCCCAAGCAACTCGGGGCCGGCCAGCAAAAACGCCGCGCCACCAATCAACTGCAACAGCAGACCAAAGACAAAACTTACGCGCTGCTTGAGGTACAGGCTCAGCCAGATGATCAGCAAACCACTCGCGGCCCACACCGCACTCGCCGTTTGCCATGGCAGCACGAACAGCACCGCCAGATTGATCAGCACCAAACCGGCCAGCAGCACCACCGACAGCCCCCGCAACAGACGCACATCGCCACGCACCATTTCATCGCGAGCCGCCAACAGCATGCCGGCGATCAACGCCAGCCCGATCAACGACGCGCTGAGCAACCCGCTCCAGCCGGCGCTGAACACCGCCGCCGAATCCTCGCCCGCGCCTTGCAGACGCAACAGGAACAACGCACCGCCAAGCAACTGCACGGCAAACGCGCTGAACAGGAACGTGCGCGATTGAATGCGCAGACCGACCAACAGAGTTGCCAACCCGGCCAGCGCCCAACTAATCGCCGTGGCTTGAACGAAGAAGAACAGCGGCGCCAGCAGATAGAGGAAGGTCAGGCCCAGACACGCCAACACCGGCAAGCCTTGACGCTCCCAAGGTGATGCCTGTTCCGGCGAGGCCTTGCGCAATTGATAGAAACTGAACAGCAACGCAATGCCGAGCATCAGCGCACCCAGCGGAGCACCGTCAAGCAGACTGCTCTCGCCGACGCGCAACTGACTGAGAAACGCCAACGCCGACCCCAGTTGCAGCAGCAAGGCAAACGCCCGAGCGAACGGTCGATGCTGACGCAGACCGAGCCAGAAAATCCCCGCGCCTTCCACTGCCCATGCCGCCGAGGTCCAGCGCGCATCCAGCCCCAGCGGAATGGCCAGACTGGCGAAAATCACCCCGAGCGCCAGACAGGTTTCACCCAGCAGCACCGCGCGCCCGCCCAGCAACACCTTGGCCAGTGTCATGTAGATCATGCCCAGCGCCAGTGCACTGAATGCTGCTGCAAATTCCAGATGCTGCACCAGCGCAAACTGCAAACCAAAGCCAATGATCGGCGGTCCGAACAGCATCGTGCCGTCGACGTAATCGCCCTTGCGCGCCGACCAGTGCAGCAACGCTTCGCGATCGCCATCCGTAGGTGCATCGGGCATGTCGAGCAATTTGCGGCGGGCGAACAGCAGGCCGATGGCGAGGTACATCAGGAAGAACAGGATCAGGAACGGCTCGGTGCTCCACAACAGTTCCGGCGCATACGAACGAAGGCCCCAGGCGAAGCCGATGCCAAAGGTGCCGACGAAACCAATCAGGTTGAGCAGACGCCAGGCTTTGAACCAGGCGATGGCAAGAATGCCGGCGTTGAGTAGTGCGAAATAGCTGAACAGCGCGACGTGGTTGCCGGCGCCGGTCGAGGTCAGGATCGGCGCCGCGAAACCGCCCAATGCCGCCGCTGCGGCTAGCCCTAAAGCATCTTGAGTGATGGCGAGAATCGCCGAGAAAACGGTGACCGCCACCAGCAGGCCGAGCGCGGCCGATGGATCAAGCAACGGATGCAGACGCATCGCCGCAAACACCGTCAAATACAGCACCGCGATCCCGGTGCCTTGCAGCATCAACGCGTAATTGCTGTTGCGCCGCCGCAGCCACCAGCCCAGCGCGAGCAGGCCCAACGCGGCCGCCGCAACACCGGCGTAACGCAACTCGATCGGCACGACCATGCCTTCGGTGGCGTAGCGCAGCAGGAATGCGAGACCGAAGAACAGCAACACCACACCGACCCGCAGCACGGTGTTGCCGCCAAACAACCAATTGCGCGCGGCGCTGATACCGCGCTCGACAAGGTTCGGGCCACGGGGTTCGGCAGGCTCTTGCGGTTCGGACGTAACGGCGTCGAGGCGCCAGACATCAGCGGGCAGCGGTTGACTGATTTCGCTGGCGACGGCGGACAGCGGTTCCAGTTCGGGCGGCAGTTCCCAGACCAGTTCAGGTGCTGGAGCTGCTTCTACGACTGTGACTGGTTCAGCAACAGGTTCGGGACCCGGTGACGGCGCGGCACGAACCGGGGCACCTTCGAGCAGAAACAGGCGCTGTTCGACGCCCTGCAAAGCGATCTTCGCCAGCTCAAGTTGACGCTGCTGCTCCATCGCCTGCGAGCCTAGCCGCGCGATGCGGATCGTCTGCCCGATCACCAGCCCCAGCAACGCGCCCAATAGCGCATCACTGAACGACTCGTCGAGCAGCCAGCCGAGCACCAGCCCGATCAACATGAACATCCATTGCATGGTCGATATCCCTAAGCGCGAAGGCTAATCCGGGAAGATTAGCGCAGCCTGACCCAAAAAGATCGCAGCCTGCGGAAGCTCCTACAGGGTTATGTGAACACCTCTGTAGGAGCTGCCGCAGGCTGCGATCTTTTCCGACGCGCGATTATATCGAGCCGAGTGGAAAGTTACTCCAACGCTTTCCAGATATCCGTGGCGTACTCGCGAATCGTCCGGTCAGACGAGAACCAGCCCATCCGCGCCGTGTTGAGCACTGCTGAGCGCCACCAGTTGTTGGAGTCGTGCCAGTGCGCCTCAACGCGTTTCTGCGCTTCCCAGTAGGAGTCGAAGTCGGCGCAGACCAGGAAGCGGTCGTAATCCACCAGCGAATCGATCAGCCCGGTATAGCGCGAGGTGTCGTCCGGCGAGAACACCCCGCTGCGAATCGCTTGCAGCACATCGTTCAAACGATGGGATGCAGCGATGTCTGGCACTGCGCTGAACTCATGATTCTGTTTACGCGCTTCCACCTGCTGCGCGCTGAGACCGAAGATAAACATGTGCTCGGCCCCGATGCGTTCGCACATTTCCACGTTGGCGCCGTCCAGTGTGCCAATGGTCAGCGCGCCGTTGAGGCCGAACTTCATGTTACTGGTGCCCGACGCCTCGAAACCGGCGGTGGAAATCTGCTCGGACAAGTCCGCCGCCGGAATGATGCTTTCCGCCAGGCTGACGTTGTAGTTAGGCAGGAACACCACTTTCAACAGGCCACGCACGGTCGGGTCGTTATTCACCACCCGCGCGATGTCGTTGGTCAGCTTGATGATCAGCTTGGCCTGGTGGTAACTCGCCGCCGCTTTACCGGCGAAGATCTTCACTCGTGGCACCCAGTCGACTTCCGGCTCGGCGCGAATCGCCTGATACAGCGCCACGGTGTGCATCAGGTTGAGCAACTGGCGTTTGTATTCGTGGATCCGTTTGACCTGCACATCGAACATCGCCGCCGGATTGACCGCGATGCCCAGCCGTTCGTGAATCAGATAGGCCAGCGCTTTTTTGCTGTGCAGCCGTTGTTCGGCAAAAGCTTTGCGGAACGCGGTTTTTTCGGCGAACGGCTCGAGATCGAGCAGACGCTCTTCGGGGTTATCCAGCACCTCGGGACCCAGCGAGTCGACCAGCATCGAGGTCAGTTCAGCGTTGGCCTGGAACAGCCAACGGCGGAAGGTAATGCCGTTGGTTTTGTTGTTGATCCGCTCCGGATAGAGCTTGTGCAGTTCGGCAAACACGGTTTTGCGCATCAGTTGCGTATGCAGTCCGGACACGCCGTTGACGCTGTGCGAACCGAGGAACGCGAGGTTACCCATGCGCACACGGCGACCGTTGTCTTCTTCGATCAGCGACACCGCGCGCAGCACGTCGAAATCGTGAATGCCTTTGGCGCGCAGCGAGTCGATGTGCTGAGCATTGATCAGATAAATGATCTGCATATGTCGCGGCAGCATGCGTTCCATCAAGCCCACCGGCCAGGTTTCCAGCGCTTCCGGCAGCAACGTGTGGTTGGTATACGACAGCGTGTCGACGGTGACTTGCCACGCCGCATCCCAAGCCACGTCGTAGACGTCGACCAGTTGGCGCATCAGTTCGGCGACGGCAATCGAAGGGTGTGTATCGTTGAGCTGGATCGCCGCGTGATCGCCAAGGGTCAGCACCGAGGTGTGCATGTTGCGATGGCGGCGCAGCAGGTCCTGCAAGGAAGCAGCGACGAAGAAGTATTCCTGACGCAAGCGCAGCTCCTGCCCCGCTTCGGTGCTGTCCGCCGGGTAGAGCACGCGGGAGATACTTTCGGCCCGGGCCACTTCGGCGACGGCGCCCAAGTGGTCACCGGCGTTGAAGCGCTCCAGGTGCAAATCTTCCATGGCGCGCGCACGCCACAGGCGCAGTGTATTGACGCTCGCCCCGCGCCAGCCAACGACCGGCGTGTCATAAGCGATCGCGCGGACAGTTTCTGCCGGCGACCAGACTTGTTTGGACTTGCCGGAGATGTCGGTGACGGTTTCGACGCTGCCGCCGAAGCCGATGGAGTAGACGACCTCTGGCCGCTCGAACTCCCACGGGTTGCCGAAATCCAGCCAGTGCTCGGTCTGTTCCTGCTGCCAGCCGTCGACGATGGCCTGGCGGAACAAGCCGTGTTCATATCGAATGCCATAACCGTGGCCGGCGATGCCGAGGGTCGACATGCTTTCCATGAAGCACGCGGCCAGACGACCGAGGCCGCCGTTACCGAGCGCTGCATCAGGTTCCAGCAAACGGATACGCTCCAGGTCGACACCGAGTTCAGTCAGCGCTTCACGGGCGACGTCGAGCAAGCCGAGATTGCTCAGGCTGTCGTAGAGCAAGCGGCCGATGAGGAATTCCAGCGAGAGGTAATACACCCGTTTCTGACCTTTGCGGTAGATCTGCCGGGTGTGGTCCATCCAGTGCTCGACCATATGATCACGCGCAGCCAAAGCGATGGCTTCGAACCAGTCATGGTCGAAGGCGTGGTCGGGGTCTTTGCCCACCGCGTAGGTGAGCTTGGTCAGGACGGCGTCGCGGAATGCGGCCACCTCTGCTTCGCGAACTAGTGGTTCTTGAGTCATCAATAGGACCTCGAGCGAGCGGGAATTGTCTGAGCCTAGACGGTCTGACCGACGGTCGCGGCGCTGGTTCGGCAGTTTTTCCTGAGACGGTGCGATGGCCCGGCATTACCCTGGCGGATGGGCTAATGAATGCAGGGGCCGTGCCGAATTTTCCGGCAAAGTGCCTGCATGGAGAAAAAATCTGGCGAAAGGTTGTTCAAAAATCCACCAGTCCCGGTATGATCGCGCGCCCTGATGCACACACGCCTGGTAACTCCCGATGATGAAGCCCAACCTGATTGCCGCCGCCGAGATCGATCGTCTCGATACGTGGGCGAAATATTCGGCCCCGATGTGCGGCTCCTGCATGTCCAGCTGCTGCACGCTGCCGGTCGAAGTAAAGATCAAGGATCTGGTGCGCATTGGCGTGGTCGACGAATTCGAACTGGGCGACCCGCCGAAGAACATCGCCAAGCGTTTACAAAAGGAAGGCCTGGTCGAGCGCTTCAATCAGAAGTCGGGGATCTTCACCCTGCAGCGCATGAGCAACAACGATTGCTACTACCTGGATCGTAAGAGCCGCTTGTGCACCATTTATGACAAGCGCCCGGACACGTGCCGCAATCACCCGAAGATCGGACCGCGTCCTGGGTATTGCGCTTATAAGCCGAAGGAAGTTGAGCGCGTGCAGAATTTCCGCGCGATCGAGAAGTTCTAAAAGCCAACCCTCACCCCCAGCCCTCTCCCAGAGGGAGAGGGAGCCGACCGAGGTGTCTGGCGCCATACATCGACCTGAAACACCCCGTCGATTATGGATTCGGTGGAGCCCTACCAGGTCGACGCACTTCTAAAACATCCCCCAATCAGTGCCCTCTCCCTACGGGCGGTCCGACGTTTCGGGAGGGTTAGGGTGAGGGGCTCTTGATCTTCAAGACCCAACCTGCGTTTCCCCCAGACAAACAAAAACGCCCCCGGTCTCGCGACCGGGGGCGTTTTTTTAAGCTCGGGCTAAATTACGCCTTGGCTTTCTTGGCAGCGCGGGTACGCTCGCTTTCGTCCAGGATCTTCTTGCGAAGACGGATGGACTTAGGAGTAACTTCGCACAGCTCGTCTTCCTGGATGTATTCCAGAGCCTGTTCCAGAGTGAAGCGAACAGGTGGTACCAGAGCGATGGTTTCGTCTTTACCCGAAGCACGCATGTTGTCGAGCTTCTTGCCTTTGGTCGGGTTTACACCCAGGTCGTTGTCGCGGCTGTTCTGACCAACGATTTGACCGTTGTAGATCTCCTGGCCGTGTTCTACGAACAGCTTGCCACGAGCCTGCAGGGTTTCCAGCGAGTAGGTCAGTGCCTTGCCGGTTTCAACCGAAACCAGAACGCCGTTCTGACGGCCGGACATGTGGCCCGACTTGACGGTGTCGTAGCGATCGAAGATCGAGGTCAGGATGCCAGCACCGTTGGTCAGGGTCAGGAACTGGTTACGGAAACCGATCAGACCGCGAGCAGGGATGTTGTATTCCAGACGAACACGGCCCTTGCCATCAGGAACCATGTTGCTCAGGTCGCCTTTACGCAGACCCATCTCTTCCATGACCTTGCCCTGAGCTTCTTCAGGGATGTCGATGGTCACGTTTTCGAACGGTTCTTGTTTAACGCCGTTCACTTCACGAATGATTACTTCAGGACGGCCCAGGGCCAGTTCGAAGCCTTCGCGACGCATGGTTTCGATCAGTACCGAGAGGTGCAGCTCACCACGGCCGGAAACCTTGAACTTGTCAGCGGTATCGCCTTCTTCAACGCGCAGTGCAACGTTGTACAGCAGCTCTTTGTCCAGACGGTCCTTGATGTTGCGGGACGTCACGAACTTGCCTTCTTTACCGCAGAATGGCGAGTCGTTTACCTGGAAGGTCATCGAAACGGTTGGCTCGTCAACGGTCAGAGGCTTCATCGCCTCGACAGTGTCCGGGTGGCACAGGGTGTCGGAGATGAACAGCGAGTCCATGCCGCTGATGCAAACGATATCGCCTGCTGCAGCTTCTTCAACGTCAACGCGGTGCAGACCGTGGTGACCCATCAGTTTCAGGATACGGCCGTTACGGCGCTTGCCGTCGGCACCGATCGCCACAACCGGGGTGTTCGGCTTGACGCGGCCACGAGCGATACGGCCAACGCCGATAACACCCAGGAAGCTGTTGTAGTCCAGAGCGGAGATCTGCATCTGGAACGCGCCGTCACGGTCAACAGCCGGAGGCGGAACGTGGTCGACTACCGCTTGGTACAGCGGGGTCATGTCTTCCGCCATGGCGGTGTGATCCAGACCGGCAATGCCGTTCAGGGCCGAGGCGTAAACAACCTGGAAGTCCAGTTGTTCTTCGGTAGCACCGAGGTTGTCGAACAGGTCGAAGATCTGGTCCAGAACCCAGTCCGGACGCGCGCCTGGACGGTCAACCTTGTTGATCACCACGATTGGACGCAGGCCGGCTTCGAAAGCCTTCTTGGTCACGAAACGGGTTTGCGGCATAGGGCCGTCTTGAGCGTCAACCAGCAGCAGAACGGAGTCAACCATCGACATTACGCGTTCAACTTCGCCGCCGAAGTCGGCGTGGCCCGGGGTGTCCACGATGTTGATGTGGTAGCCGTTCCAGTTGATGGCGGTGTTTTTCGCCAGAATGGTAATACCGCGCTCTTTTTCCTGGTCGTTGGAGTCCATCACGCGCTCGTCGTTGAGCTCGTTGCGCTCCAGGGTGCCGGATTGACGCAGGAGTTTGTCTACCAGGGTGGTTTTACCATGGTCAACGTGGGCAATGATGGCGATGTTGCGTAGATTTTCGATCACTTGTGTATCTCGATCAGAGGATTCGGTTTGCTGACAAGTCTTGGCAGCGATTAGCAGTAGTGTCCGGCATGGCCGTTACAGCTTGACGGCGGTGTCGGGGGGCCGGTGACGCAGGCCACAGGCAAACAGCCCCGGGCACTTAGCTCGGTCGATAAACGCGCACATTGGCATGCCCCTCACTGAGCAAATGGTGAGCATGCAGGCGACTCATCACGCCTTTGTCGCAATACAGCAGGTACTGGCGAGTCGGATCCAGCTCCTTGAAACGAGCGTTCACTGCGTAGAACGGCATCGTCTGTACTTCTACGCCAGCGAGTTCCAGCGGCTCATCCTCGGCGGCATCCGGGTGACGGATGTCGATCACGATCTGACCGGCCAGTGCTTCGCTGACTTCTTCAATCTGTACGTCCTGGCCCAATTCGTCGATCACCCGATCGATCGGCACCAGTTTGGCGTTTTCGAGCGCACGCTCGAGCACCGCCATGTCGAATTCTTTCTCTTCGTGCTCAACGCGACCGCGTTTGGCGGCCGTCTTCGGATTGACCGAAATGACCCCACAGTACTCCGGCATGTGCCGGGCGAAATCGGCGGTGCCAATCTCGTTGGCCGTGTCGATGATGTCCTGTTTGTGCGCCACGATCAGCGGACGCAGGACCAGTTTGTCGGTCACGCAGTCGATCACCGACAGATTCGGCAGGGTCTGGCTCGACACCTGGGAGATCGCCTCGCCGGTAACCAGCGCTTCGATGTGCAGGCGATCGGCGATGTTGGAAGCCGCGCGCAACATCATACGCTTCAATACGACGCCCATATGACTGTTATCGACTTTGCCGAGAATTTCGCCCAACACTTCTTCGAACGGAACACTGACAAATAGCACGCGTTGCGAGCTGCCGTACTTCTTCCAGATGAAATGCGCGACTTCCATCACGCCCAATTCATGGGCACGACCGCCCAGATTGAAGAAGCAGAAGTGCGTCATCAGGCCGCGACGAATGATCTGGTACGCCGCAACGGTTGAGTCAAAGCCGCCGGACATCAATACCAGCGTCTGCTCCAACGCACCGAGCGGGTAACCGCCGATGCCGTTGTGCTGGCTGTGGATAACAAATAACCGTTTGTCGCGAACTTCGATGCGGACTTCGATTTCCGGCGCTTTCAGGTCAATACCGGCAGCACCACACTCACGGCGCAGCTTGCTGCCGACGTATTTTTCGACGTCCATCGAGCTGAAGGTGTGCTTGCCCGCGCGCTTGCAGCGCACCGAAAAAATCTTCCCGGCCAGTGCATCGCCATAGTGCTGTTTGCACTTCTCGGTGATGTCGTCGAAGTCGCCCAGCGGGTACTCGTCGATCTGCAGAAAGTGCGCGATGCCCGGCATGCAGGTCAGGCGCTCACCCATCTCTTTCAAGGCTTTGGGGTCGGTAACGCGGGTTTCCAACTCGAGATTGTCCCACACACCGTTCACCACCACGGCCGGGTCCAGGTCACGGAGCACGGTGCGGATGTTCTTGGCCAACTGGCGGATGAACTTCGTCCGGACAGGTCGGCTTTTGATGGTGATCTCGGGGAAGACTTTTACGATTAGTTTCATGAAAACAGCGCGCGAACGGCCAGCCGAAAAAGGGGGGCGCGGATTATAGCGGAAATTGCTCAAGGTTTAACCAGTTAATGTGCAGAAGGTTTTGCACGCACCAAAACAGGTCATTTCTGACTTAAGACGCTACATTAGAGGGCGAGATTTTCCGCAATCAGGTGCTTTGCACCTTTATAAGCGTGAATTTGGGGCAAAAAACCCATGCTGGGGCACTGGCATGCAATTTGCTCCCTTGTGAGGCAGGTTGCCTTGGCAGAGTATTCGCGCCGGCATCACCCAAATTCAAGGGCATCCACTACCAAGCCCGAAGCCACCCGGAGGACATATGTCGAAGACGGTTCAACTCATCAAAGATCATGACGTCAAGTGGATTGATCTGCGCTTCACGGACACCAAAGGCACTCAGCACCACGTGACCATGCCGGCTCGCGATGCGCTGGATGAAGACTTCTTCGAAGTCGGCAAGATGTTCGACGGTTCCTCCATTGCTGGCTGGAAAGGCATCGAAGCCTCCGACATGATCCTGATGCCGGTTGACGAAACTGCCGTTCTCGACCCGTTCACCGAAGACGCCACCCTGATCCTGGTGTGCGACATCATCGAACCTTCGAGCATGCAAGGCTACGACCGCGACCCACGTGCGATCGCCAAGCGTGCCGAAGAACACCTGAAAGCCACCGGTATCGGTGACACCGTGTTCGCTGGTCCAGAGCCAGAATTCTTCATCTTTGACTCGGTGAAATTCAAGTCGGACATCTCCGGCTCGATGTTCAAGATCTACTCCGAGCAAGGTTCGTGGATGTCCGACCAGGACATCGAAGGTGGCAACAAAGGTCACCGTCCAGGCGTCAAAGGCGGCTACTTCCCGGTTCCGCCGTTCGACCACGACCACGAAATCCGTACCTCCATGTGCAACGCACTGGAAGAAATGGGCCTGACCGTCGAAGTTCACCACCACGAAGTGGCAACTGCCGGCCAGAACGAAATCGGCGTCAAGTTCAACACCCTGGTGAAGAAAGCCGACGAAACCCAAACCCTGAAGTACGTTGTCCACAACGTTGCTGACGCATACGGCCGCACCGCGACCTTCATGCCGAAGCCACTGTACGGCGACAACGGTTCGGGCATGCACGTACACATGTCGATCTGGAAAGACGGCAAGAACACCTTCGCAGGTGAAGGCTATGCCGGCCTGTCCGATACCGCTCTGTACTTCATCGGCGGCATTATCAAACACGGTAAGGCCCTGAACGGCTTCACCAACCCGGCGACCAACTCCTACAAGCGTCTGGTACCAGGCTTCGAAGCTCCGGTAATGCTGGCCTACTCGGCTCGCAACCGTTCCGCTTCGATCCGTATTCCTTACGTGTCGAGCCCGAAAGCCCGCCGTATCGAAGCACGCTTCCCGGATCCGGCTGCCAACCCGTACCTGGCCTTCGCAGCTCTGCTGATGGCCGGTCTGGACGGTATCCAGAACAAGATCCACCCAGGCGACGCAGCTGACAAAAACCTGTACGACCTGCCGCCTGAAGAGGCGAAAGAGATTCCACAAGTTTGCGGCAGCCTGAAAGAAGCCCTGGAAGAGCTGGACAAGGGCCGCGCGTTCCTGACCAAGGGCGGCGTGTTCTCCGACGACTTCATCGACGCTTACATCGCGCTGAAATCGGAAGAAGAAATCAAGGTTCGCACCTTCGTACACCCACTGGAATATGAGCTGTACTACAGCTGCTGATCCGGTAGCGCTGCGTTACGTGGCGTGAGTGAAAGAGGCCTCCTTCGGGAGGCCTTTTTTATTGCCCGCGATTTATGGCGTCACGCAGATCCCTGGGAGCGAGCCTGCTCGCGAAAGCGTCGTATCCGTCACCATCACTGTCAATGACGCACCGCATTCGCGAGCAGGCTCGCTCCCACAAGGGATTTGTGGTGTCTGAATGATCTCTGGATGTTTGCCGGGTTGGGCCAACCGCCGCGTCTGGCCTATGCTGCACCCCATCGCTTTCAATCCCGGTCGATTTCATGGGTCGCACCTGTCTCTACATTCTGCTGCTGATCGCCCTGCCCGCCGCCGCGCAGATCTACAAGTACACCGACGCCAACGGCAACACGGTCTACAGCGATCACTCGCCCGATGGTGTGCGGGCGCAGCCGGTGGAGTTGCCGCCGCTTAACAGGGTCGAGCCGCAAACACCGAGTACACCGCCTGCATCCAGCACCGAAACCCGTGAGCCTGCGCGCAAGGCCTACGACATTCTTGAACTCGCTGGTCTACCCACCGAAGAGGCCCTGCGCGCCAATAACGGCACGTTCACCGTCCAAGTGCTGATCAAGCCGCGTCTGCAACCGCCGCATCAGTTAAGGCTGGTATTGGACGATGAGCCTTACGGCCAGCCGAGCAACGTGCCGATCCTACAATTGGTGAACATTGATCGCGGCGAACATCGTCTAGCGGTGCAGGTGATTGACGGGCAGACGGTCATCCAGCAGAGCGCGCCAGTCCCTCTCAGCGTACAGCGGGTGCACAAGCCATGATTCGTGCGTGGCTGATCGCGGTGCTGGCGCTGCTCACGCTACAAGCATCGGCTGAGGTGTTCACTTATATCGATGCCCAAGGTAATCGCATCTACACCGACCAGCCGCGTGGCAATGCCAAGCGCGTACCGATCGCGACCAGCAATCGCATGTCCGCAAACCCCACCGTCGCCGTGCCGATCACGACTGCAAAAAAAACCCCAGAGCAACCGCCCTTCCACTACGACATGCTGCGCATTCTGGTACCTGAACCCGATGCAACGATTCGCAGCAGCGCCGGCGAAATCATCGTCAGCGTCACCAGCGAACCGGGCCTGCAAAAAGGTCATCGTTATCGACTGCTGCTGGATGGCCAAGCCACCGGCGAACCGGGGCTGAGCCCGGTCTTCCCGCTAAACAACATCGATCGTGGCAGCCACAATCTTTCGGTGGAAATCCTCGATGCCGAAGGGCGCACGGTGGAACGCACTGCCAACCAGCCCTTCCACATGCTACGCATCTCCCTCGCACAGAAACGCCAGGTCAAGCCGTGCACCACCGACGATTACGGCATCCGTCCGGAATGCCCCTTGAAAGACAAACCGCCCGAGCCGAAAAACCCCTTTCTGCGTTTCTTCTAACGCCATTCAGCTTTGCGCACTATATTGGTGCACAAGACTGCACCGTACCCATATCTCAACCCATTTTGGTTCGAAAGTACCCGCGAGCGCTGGCCGACTGCCACGCAAAAGAGCGTCAAACGCCTGTTTCATTGGTTGAACGCTTCTTTTCGGAGCCTTGGTTTGGTTTTTGCATTTTCCCGATACCGACGCTTGTTACTTGCGCACGCTCCGCCCCCAAAAGAGGCTCTGATGACTATTAGCGACGCAATCCACCGTTTGCTGCTCGACAACCTGACCACCGCCACCATCCTGCTCGACGCCGAATTGCGCCTTGAGTACATGAACCCGGCGGCGGAGATGCTCCTCGCCATCAGCGGGCAGCGCAGCCATGGACAGTTCATCAGCGAGCTGTTCACCGAATCCACCGAGGCGCTCAATTCCCTGCGCCAGGCAGTGGAGCAGGCGCATCCGTTCACCAAGCGCGAGGCGATGCTTACCGCCCTCACTGGCCAGACGTTGACCGTGGATTACGCGGTGACGCCAATCCTCAGCAATGGCGCGACCATGCTCCTGCTGGAGGTCCATCCGCGTGACCGCTTGCTGCGGATCACCAAGGAGGAGGCGCAGCTGTCCAAGCAGGAAACCAGCAAGATGTTGGTACGCGGCCTCGCTCACGAGATCAAGAATCCGCTCGGTGGCATCCGCGGCGCCGCGCAATTGCTGGCCCGCGAACTGCCGGAAGAAAGTCTGCGCGATTACACCAACGTGATCATTGAAGAAGCCGACCGCTTGCGCAATCTGGTCGACCGCATGCTCGGCTCGAACAAACTGCCGTCGCTGGCGATGTGCAACGTTCATGAAGTGCTGGAGCGCGTCTGCCAACTGGTCGAAGCGGAAAGCCAGGGCTGCATCACCTTGGTGCGTGATTACGACCCAAGCATCCCCGACGTGCTGATCGACCGCGAACAAATGATTCAGGCGGTGTTGAACATCGTACGCAACGCGATGCAAGCGATCAGCAGCCAGAACGAATTGCGCCTTGGCCGCATAAGCCTGCGTACCCGGACCATGCGCCAGTTCACCATCGGCCACGTCCGCCATCGTCTAGTGACCAAGATCGAAATCATCGACAACGGCCCGGGGATCCCGGCGGAACTTCAGGAAACCATTTTCTTTCCCATGGTCAGCGGACGCCCGGACGGTACCGGACTCGGCCTGGCCATTACCCAGAACATCATCAGCCAGCACCAGGGCCTGATCGAGTGTGACAGCCATCCAGGCCACACCACCTTCTCGATCTTTTTGCCACTGGAACAAGGAGCCACATCGACATGAGCCGTAGTGAAACCGTGTGGATCGTCGATGACGACCGTTCTATCCGTTGGGTTCTGGAAAAGGCCTTGCAGCAGGAAGGCATGACCACCCAGAGTTTCGACAGCGCCGATGGCGTGATGAGTCGCCTGGCCCGTCAGCAGCCAGACGTGATCATTTCCGACATCCGCATGCCCGGTGCCAGCGGTCTGGATTTGTTGGCGCGGATTCGCGAGCAGCACCCACGGTTGCCGGTCATCATCATGACCGCTCACTCCGATCTGGACAGCGCTGTCGCCTCGTATCAGGGCGGCGCGTTCGAGTACCTGCCGAAGCCGTTCGACGTCGATGAGGCGGTCTCGCTGGTCAAACGTGCAAACCAGCACGCACAAGAACAGCAAGGCCTGGAAGTGGTGCCGGCACTGACGCGCACCCCGGAAATCATCGGCGAAGCGCCGGCGATGCAGGAAGTGTTTCGCGCCATCGGCCGCTTGAGCCACTCCAACATCACCGTGTTGATCAACGGCGAATCCGGTACCGGTAAAGAACTGGTGGCCCACGCCCTGCACCGCCACAGTCCGCGCGCGGCCTCGCCATTCATTGCGCTGAACATGGCGGCGATCCCCAAGGATCTGATGGAATCCGAGCTGTTCGGCCATGAGAAAGGTGCGTTCACCGGCGCGGCAAACCTGCGTCGCGGCCGCTTTGAACAGGCTGACGGCGGCACGCTGTTCCTCGATGAAATCGGTGATATGCCGGCCGACACCCAAACCCGTTTGCTACGGGTTCTGGCCGATGGCGAGTTCTATCGTGTGGGCGGCCACGTGCCGGTCAAAGTCGATGTGCGCATCATCGCCGCGACGCACCAGAATCTGGAAACCCTGGTGCACGCCGGCAAGTTCCGCGAGGACTTGTTCCACCGCCTCAACGTAATCCGTATCCACATCCCGCGCCTCTCCGATCGTCGTGAGGACATCCCGACCCTGGCCAAGCACTTCCTCAGCCGCGCGGCGCAAGAGCTGGCGGTGGAACCGAAGCTGCTGAAGAGCGAGACCGAGGAATACCTGAAGAACCTGCCGTGGGGCGGCAACGTACGTCAGCTGGAGAATACGTGCCGCTGGATCACGGTAATGGCGTCCGGGCGCGAAGTGCACATCAGCGACCTGCCGCCAGAACTGCTGAACCTGCCGCAGGACTCGGCGCCAGTGACCAATTGGGAGCAAGCACTGCGTCAGTGGGCCGATCAGGCGTTGGCGCGTGGCCAGTCGAGCCTGCTCGACAGCGCGGTACCGGCGTTCGAGCGGATCATGATCGAGACGGCTTTGAAGCACACCGCCGGGCGTCGTCGCGATGCCGCCGTTTTGCTGGGTTGGGGGCGCAATACCCTGACGCGCAAGATCAAGGAATTGGGGATGAAGGTCGATGGCGGGGATGATGATGAGGGGGATGAGGGTTAACGCTTGAGAATTGTTGTGTGCTCAGGATCCATCCCCCTCACCCCAGCCCTCTCCCCCAAGGGGTAGAGGGGGAAGGGAGCCGATTTATGTGATGTTCAAAATCTGAGTTCGGCTCGGTATTTCAGGTCGGTTTATTTTGACCGGGCAACTCGCTAAGTCCCCTCTCCCTCTGGGAGAGGGCTAGGGTGAGGGGCAGCCGTGCACCGCATCAATGCACAATGACCCGCGATCGCGCACAGCCGCATCTGCATCCTTCATTCTGAAAACACCGACAAAACCATTATCCAAGTACACAAAAGCCCCGAGTTCCGGGGCTTTCGTATTTCTGATCAGCTTTTTTGTTTCAGCAAATGAAAACCTGGCACGCCCCCTGCAATACCTCTTACAGGTGATTCGATTCACCACCCGTTTCGGGGACCTTGGTACAGGCAGGCCGGGGATTCCCCTCTTTACACCGGGCTCATACCGCAACGCGACGAGCCCACCCTTTTGGGATCCTTGGTACAGGCAGGCCGGGGGTTCCCTCTTTACACCGGACCGACGCTAGCAGCGAAGTCCATCCTTTTGGGAACCCTGATACAGGCAGGTCAGGGATTCCCGCTTTTATTACTCGCGGAGATGGATTTCCAGCCGCCAGCGGTCATCGACCTCACTGCCGACCCAATCGCCCTGCAGCGGCCGCGCCGCCAGCACCGTCAGCAACAACCCTCCGTCACTCGCTCGCGTCCGCCAGTTCACATCTTTGCCATTGAGCTTGAGCTGGCCCTTCTGCGCCGGGCCCTCAGCCTGAAACAGCAGCGCCACCGTGCCATCGATGATTTCGCCGTGCAGCTTGGGCTCGTTGTTGAACCACACCACCAACCCTTGATCCGTCACCTCGACCTGCTGCAACACCGTCGGATCCGGCGTGGTCAGGCGGCCGATCATCAAGCCGATCATCAAGCCGACAATTGCCAGCGAACCGATGACTCGCGGCAATAGTTTCGAACGGTTGTCCACAGGCGGCGTAGAATGCCGCTCATCTTTACCTTCGGAGCCGTGCATGTTTCACGTCATCCTTTTTCAACCAGAAATTCCGCCGAATACCGGCAACGTTATCAGGCTGTGCGCCAACAGCGGCTGCCACCTGCATTTGATCGAACCGCTGGGCTTCGAGATGGACGACAAGCGCCTGCGCCGTGCCGGTCTCGATTACCACGAATATGCCACGCTGCAACGTCACGCGGACCTGGCCAGTTGCCTGGAAAGCCTGGGCAACCCAAGACGGTTTGCGTTCACCACCAAGGGTTCGCGACCGTTTCATGATGCCGCGTTTGTTCCTGGCGATGCGTTCATCTTCGGCCCGGAAAGCCGTGGCCTGCCGCCGGAAGTGCTCGACGCGCTGCCGCCGGAACAGCGCCTGCGCCTGCCGATGCGCGAAGGCTGCCGCAGCCTGAACCTGTCCAACACCGTGGCGGTGGCCGTGTACGAAGCCTGGCGCCAGAACGACTTCAAGTAACACCACACCTGATCGTTCCCACGCTCTGCGTGGGAATGCAGCCCGTGACGCTCCGCGTCACTGGACGCGGAGCGTCCCCAGAGGCATTCCCACGCGGAGCGTAGGAACGATCAGCCAAGAAAAAAGCGCCTGTTACGGCGCTTTTTTCTTTGTAGCCCAGACCGTCTTACTGAACGGTTGGCGTCTCGCCGCTTTCCTGCATGCGCTGCAGCTCTTGCGCGTACAGAGCATCGAAGTTCACCGGGGCCAGCATCAGGGCCGGGAACGAACCACGGGTCACCAGGCTGTCCAAGGTTTCGCGCGCGTACGGGAACAGGATGTTCGGGCAGAACGCACCCAGGGTGTGGCTCATCGAAGCCGCGTCCAGGTTCTTGATCAGGAAGATACCGGCCTGTTGCACTTCAGCGATGAAGGCGACTTCTTCACCGTTTTTCACGGTGACGGACAGGGTCAGCACGACTTCGTAAAAATCACCTTCCAGCGCTTTCTGACGAGTGTTCAGATCCAGAGCGACCGCCGGATCCCACTGCTGGCGGAAGATCGCCGGGCTTTTCGGGGCTTCGAAGGACAGGTCGCGTACGTAGATGCGCTGCAAGGAGAATTGCGGTGCGGTTTCTTCTTCGCTGGCTGCAGTGTTCTGTTGGTCAGTCATCTCAGATCCTTATCGATCTTGGGTCTTTTAGGGAGTGCTGTACGTGGGTGCAGCCGTTCAGGCCTTGAGCAGCGCGTCGAGCTTGCCGGCGCGCTCCAGGGCATACAAATCGTCACAACCGCCGATGTGCTTGCTGCCGATCCAGATCTGCGGCACGGACGTACGTCCGGCTTTCTGGGTCATTTCAGCACGCACTTGCGGCTTGCCATCGACCTTGATCTCTTTGAAGGCCACGCCTTTGTTCTCGAGCAGGTATTTGGCTCGCGAGCAATAAGGGCAGTAATCGCTGGAGTAGACGATGACTTCGCTCATATCACTTCACCAACGGCAGGTTGTCGCCTTTCCAGCTGGAAATACCGCCGGACAGCTTGGCGGCGGTGAAGCCGGATTTCATCAGCTCGCGGGCGTGGGTGCCAGCGGTCTGGCCCAGCGCGTCGACCAGAATGATGGTCTTGGCCTTGTGTTTTTCCAGCTCGCCGATACGCGCAGCCAGTTTGTCCTGGGGAATGTTCACCGCGCCAACGATGTGGCCGGCAGCAAAATCCTTGGCCGGACGGATGTCCACCACCACGCCTGCGTCTTTGTTGACCAACGCGGTCAGTTCGCCGGTGCTCAGGCTTTTACCGCCGCCCTGCATCGTGTGCGCCAGCAGCAGAGCCAGCAGTACGACGAAGATACCGACAAGAATGTAGTGGTTAGTGGCAAATTCAATCAGGTGAGCAACCATCGAAGGAGGTTCCAGGGCGTTAAAATGTCGGCCAGTATACACAGCCACTATGGTCGGCCAAACCCCGTCCGGCGGTGACGCGGTCGGAACTTAGCTTTAAACTCCAACTCCCTTTTCCATCGCCCTCTTCTTTATTAGCCACGAGTGGATTCCATGACTACCACGCCTAAACCTTTGGTCCTGATGATTCTCGACGGCTTCGGTCACAGCGACAGCCCCGAATCCAACGCCGTTTTTGCGGCGAAGAAGCCTGTTCTGGATCGCCTGTGGGCCACTGTGCCCAACGGCTTGATTTCGGGCAGCGGCATGGACGTCGGCCTGCCGGACGGCCAGATGGGCAACTCCGAAGTCGGCCACATGAACCTTGGCGCCGGCCGCGTGGTGTATCAGGACTTTACCCGCGTGACCAAAGCGATCCGCGACGGCGAGTTCTTCGAGAACCCGACCATCTGCGCCGCTGTGGACAAAGCCGTGGCCGCCGGCAAAGCCGTGCACTTCATGGGCCTGCTCTCCGATGGCGGCGTGCACAGCCACCAGGATCACCTGATCGCCATGGCCGAACTGGCCTTCAAGCGCGGCGCCGAAAAAATCTACCTGCACGCTTTCCTTGACGGCCGCGACACCCCACCGAAAAGCGCTGCGTCGTCCATCGAACTACTCGATGCGACCTTCCAGGCACTGGGCAAGGGCCGTATCGCCAGCATCATCGGCCGCTACTTCGCCATGGACCGTGACAACCGCTGGGACCGTGTGGCTCAGGCCTACAACCTGATCGTCGACGGCAACAGCGAATTCCACGCCGCCACTGCGCAGGAAGGTCTGGAGGCTGCTTACGCTCGCGGCGAGAGCGACGAATTCGTCAAAGCCACGACCATCGGTGAGCCGGTGAAAGTCGAAGACGGCGACGCCGTGGTGTTCATGAACTTCCGCGCCGACCGCGCCCGCGAGCTGACTCGCGTGTTCGTCGAAGACGACTTCAAGGATTTCGAACGCGCGCGCCAGCCGAAACTGGCCGGTTTTGTGATGTTGACCCAATACGCAGCGAGCATCCCTGCACCCTCGGCGTTCGCCCCGGGCAGCCTGGAAAACGTCCTTGGCGACTATCTGGCGAAAAACGGCAAAACCCAGCTGCGCATCGCTGAAACCGAAAAATACGCCCACGTGACCTTCTTCTTCTCCGGCGGTCGTGAAGAACCGTTCCCGGGCGAAGAGCGCATCCTGATCCCGTCGCCGAAAGTCGCCACCTACGACTTGCAGCCGGAAATGAGCGCACCGGAAGTCACCGACCGTATCGTCGAAGCCATCGAAAACCAGCGCTATGACGTGATCGTGGTCAACTACGCCAACGGCGACATGGTTGGTCATAGCGGTGTGTTCGACGCGGCCGTGAAGGCTGTGGAATGCCTTGATACCTGCGTCGGGCGCATTGTCGAAGCGCTGGAGAAGGTTGGCGGCGAAGCGCTGATCACCGCTGACCACGGCAACGTCGAGCAAATGGCCGATGAATCCACCGGCCAGGCGCACACCGCGCACACCACCGAGCCGGTACCGTTCATTTATGTCGGCAAGCGCGACCTCAAGGTCCGTGAAGGCGGCGTGCTGGCGGACGTGGCACCAACCATGCTGAAGCTGCTGGGCCTGGAAAAACCGGCGGAAATGACCGGCACGTCTATCCTGGTGTAATCCGTCCGATCAACCACCACAAAACCCTGTGGGAGCTGGCTTGCCAGCGATAGCAATCTGACAGCCAACATCTATGTTGAATGTGCAGACGCCATCGCTGGCAAGCCAGCTCCCACAGTGGTTTATGGAGTTTTCGAAATGGAATTCGGTGTATTGCTTGGTCCAGTTATCACACAGCCCCAATTGGGCGTTTTTTTTGCAGCCTCGGGCGGGCATACTAGGCCGTCCCTTACCCTGGTGCCGCCCGCCCCTATGCTTCGCGTCCTGATCGCCCTTGCTCTGACATGCCTGCTCCAACCGGCTTTCGCTGACGAGCGCACGCAAACCCAACAACAGTTGGACGCCACGCGTCAGGACATTGCCGAGCTGAAAAAGCTGCTGAGCAAAGTCCAGGAAGAAAAGTCCGGCGTGCAGAAAGAGCTCAAGGGCACTGAAACCGAGCTGGGCAAGCTGCAGAAGCAGGTCGACGCGCTGCAGAAAGAACTGCAGAAAAGCGAATCCGAGCTGCAGCGACTCGATGCAGAGAAAAAAAAACTCCAGAGCGCGCGCACTGAACAGCAGCGACTGATCGCCATTCAGGCCCGCGCGGCCTATCAGAACGGTCGGCAGGAATACCTCAAGCTGCTGCTCAACCAGCAGAATCCCGAGAAATTCGCCCGCACCCTCACCTATTACGATTACCTGAGCCAGGCCCGCCTGGAACAGCTGAAGAACTTCAACGAAACCCTGCGCCAACTGGCCAATGTCGAAAAAGACATTGCCGCCCAACAGGCGCAATTGCTGGTACAGAAAAGCAGCCTCGATACCCAGCGCGACGAACTGGAAAATGTCCGCAAGGAACGCCAGCAAGTGCTCGCCAAGCTTAACGATGACGTGAAGGCCCGCGACCAGAAACTCGCCGCTCGCGAGCAAGATCAGGCAGACCTGTCTAAAGTCCTTAAAACCATTGAAGAAACCCTGGCCCGCCAGGCCCGTGAGGCAGAAGAAGCGCGGCAGAAAGCGCTGATCGCCCAGCAGGAAGCGGAAAAAAAGCGATTGCGTGAGGCGCAGGCTGAAAACAGTGACGCCCCACGAAAACCCGCCAGATCCACTCCAGGCGCGCTGGTCTCCAGCAGCGGCGAAACCTTCGGTGGCCCTTTTGCTGCAACCCGGGGAAAACTTCCGTGGCCGGTTGATGGTCGATTGTTGGCACGCTTCGGCGAATCCCGTGGCGACGACGCCCGCACCAAGTGGGACGGCGTAATGATCAGCGCCTCCGCCGGCAGCCAGGTGCATGCCGTACACGGTGGTCGCGTGGTGTTCGCCGACTGGCTGCGCGGCGCCGGGCTGCTGGTGATCCTCGATCACGGCAACGGTTTTCTGAGTCTTTACGGTCACAACCAGACACTGCTCAAGTCGGCCGGTGACGTGGTTAAAGCCGGTGAGTCCATCTCCACTGTCGGTAACAGTGGCGGCCAGGACACATCAGCGCTGTATTTCGCAATTCGTCAGCAGGGTCACCCGAGTGATCCAGCACAATGGTGCCGCGCGCAAGGATAAGCGTGCCGCCTAATTCAGGAGTTCGTTCGACATGCTGCATTTGTCCCGCCTTACCTCGCTGGCCCTGACGATCGCCCTGGTGATCGGCGCGCCTCTGGCGTTCGCCGCTCAACCGGCCCCGGCCGTCGCTCCGGCAGGCACTGCCGCGACTTCCAAGGCTCCGTTGCCGCTGGAAGAATTGCGCACCTTTGCCGAGGTCATGGACCGGATCAAAGCCGCTTACGTCGAGCCGGTGGACGATAAGACCCTGCTGGAAAACGCGATCAAGGGCATGCTCAGCAACCTTGATCCGCACTCGGCGTACCTCGGCCCTGAAGATTTCACCGAACTGCAGGAAAGCACCAGCGGTGAGTTCGGTGGTCTGGGCATCGAAGTCGGCGCCGAAGACGGTTTCATCAAAGTCGTCTCGCCAATCGATGACACCCCGGCGTCGAAGGCCGGCATTCAGGCCGGCGACTTCATCGTCAAGATCAACGGCCAGCCAACGCGCGGCCAGACCATGACCGAAGCCGTCGACAAGATGCGCGGCAAGATCGGCCAGAAAATCACCCTGACCCTGGTACGCGACGGCGGC
Source organism: Pseudomonas sp. B21-041 (assembly GCF_024748675.1). Lineage (NCBI taxonomy): Bacteria > Pseudomonadati > Pseudomonadota > Gammaproteobacteria > Pseudomonadales > Pseudomonadaceae > Pseudomonas > Pseudomonas sp. B21-041. Next base: position 373,511 of record NZ_CP087175.1, on the reverse strand, counting down.
ACGCCGTTCGACGTGACCCTCGCCCGCGCGGTGATTCAGGTGAAGAGCGTCAAGGCGCAGCTGCTGGAAACCGGTTATGCGTACATCCGCATCACCCAGTTCCAGGTCAAGACCGGCGAAGAGGTTTCCAAGGCTCTGGCCAAGCTGCGCAAGGACAACGGCAAGAAGCTCAACGGCATCATTCTCGACCTGCGTAACAACCCGGGCGGCGTGTTGCAGGCAGCAGTGGAAGTGGTCGACCACTTCATCACCAAAGGCCTGATCGTCTACACCAAAGGCCGAATCGCCAATTCCGAACTGCGTTTCTCGGCCACCGGCAAAGACGAAAGCGAAGCCGTGCCGATGGTCGTGTTGATCAACGGTGGCAGTGCCTCGGCTTCGGAAATCGTCGCCGGCGCCCTGCAGGATCAGAAACGTGCGGTGGTCATGGGCACCACCAGTTTTGGCAAGGGCTCGGTGCAAACCGTGCTGCCGCTGAACAATGACCGCGCGCTGAAAATTACCACCGCGCTGTACTTCACGCCGAATGGCCGCTCGATTCAGGCACAGGGCATCGTGCCGGACATCGAAGTGCGCAAAGCCAAGATCACCAACGAGGCCGATGGCGATTACTTCAAAGAAGCCGACCTGCAAGGTCACCTGGGCAACGGCAACGGCGGCGCAGACAAGCCGACAGGTTCCGGCGGCAAGGCCAAGGCGATGCCGCAGGATGACGATTACCAATTGGCCCAGGCCCTGAGCCTGCTCAAAGGGCTGAGCATCACGTCCGGCCGTTGAGGATGTCTTTGCGTCTCCTCTTCGTTCTGTTGTGCTGTCTGGCGGGTGCTGCTCATGCAGAGCCCGCCAGCCCAAAGCCACACAAAGCCTATCTGACACTGATCATCGACGACCTGGGGCAGAACCTGCCCCGGGATCGCCGCGTGCTGGCCCTGCCCGGCCCGGTGACCACGGCGATCATGCCGGACACCCCGCACGCCACCGAGTTTGCCCGCGAAGCCCATCGCGCCGGCAAGATCGTTATCCTGCACATGCCCATGGACCCAGCCACCGGTCCCTATGCATGGCACCCTGAACTGCCCATCGAAGAGCTGGAAAAACGCCTCAACGCCGCGTTCAAAATGGTCCCCTACACTGCCGGCATCAATAACCACATGGGCAGCCGCATGACTGCGCAACCGGTGGCGATGGCCTGGTTGATGGGCGAACTGCAGCGTCGGCACAAGTTCTTCGTCGACAGCCGCACCAGCGCCCAGACCGTGGCGGCGCAACAGGCGCAGAAGATCGATCTGGCCAGTGTCTCGCGGGACGTGTTTCTTGATGACGAGCGCACTGAGGCAGCGATCTACACGCAGTTGCAGACCGCGATCAGCCTGGCGCGCAAGCAGGGTTCGGCGGTGATGATCGGCCATCCCTATCCGCAGACACTGGCAGTGCTGGAGCGCGAACTGCCGAAGTTGAAGAGCCAGGGAATCGACTGGATCGATATCAAACAGATGATCAGCGTGCGCAGCAATCGCGCCATGGCCAGTCATGGTAAAGACGGGGTTTATCGGTAATACCCTGTGACGCTAGCACATACATAGTTACCACCCGGAAACCGTCCCCATTCCCGATAGTGCGACCTGCAACAGGTCGCTACGCCCTCGCGTCGCTTTCAACTATCAGGAATCATCATGACTATTGAAGACAACACCGCAGCGCATCCCATACCCATGGAACCGATCATGCAGGACAATCTGCTGATCAACTTCACCACGGAGTTTCACCGGGTCTGGAGCACTAACGGCTCAAAAGCCAAACCCGCCACATTCTGGCGCCCCACCCCTGCTCCGGATGCATTGCCGGGCTACTTTCCGCTGGGCGACGTGCTCTTTCCCGGCGACGCCAATATCAATGGCGAAATGGTCGCAGCAGTAGTCTGCGAGAAAGATATGGAAGGGTCCTTAAGCACTAAAGGAAAGGCACTGGCCCGCCCTGCCGATTTTGAACTGGTCTGGAAAGAAACCGGAGCGCCCAGTGTCACTCGCATGTCGATCTGGCGACCTCTGGCACCCGTCGGTTACGTCGCTCTGGGGCTCGTGTGCTCCAACGATCACTGCAAACCTTCGTTGAACTCGGTGCGCTGCGTCAGGCTCGACCTGGTCATAGCGGCGAACGTCGGTGATCTGATCTGGAATGACAAGGGCAGCGGTGCCAAGCTCAGTTTCAGCGCTTTTGGCATCGAACCTTCGACTGCCGCCGCAGGCGACATCCATTTTGCGCCCGGCACCTTCGTGGGCATCCAGGGCTACAGCAAGCCGGCAGCACCTTCGACGGCGTATGGCTTGCGCATGCAAATCCCGCTGCAAGTCAGCGCATCGCCGCAAATTCCGACCCTCACCGGATACACGAAGCCCGTAGTGAACGAACCCGCCACCGTCACCCAGATTGCCCACCTGCCTTGGTTCGCAGTGCGAGATCATGCTCATCCCGGCGAACAGTTTCGCAATTCGCCTTACTACGAACTGAAGAGAACTGACGAATATGTGCTCATTGGCCACGAGCGCAATGAATCGGACAAGTATCGGGCCGTTAAATGGACAGCACCACGTCTGCAGAACGCGGTGACAATGCGTATGTTCCATAGTTTTACCGCCATGGAAATCGTCAAAGCCTGGCCGACCGTGCCTCTCAGCGATATCCGCATGACAAAATTCTCGGCCTGCCTGCCAAAAAGTTTGACCCGCACTGAAACGTCTTCCAACGGTTGGAACGAGCTACGACCTCAAGTGGTGATTGCCATGGCGCCGAAGCAAACATCCGTCGCGGTTTATCAGATGCAAAGCCATTACGAGTTGGTACGGGAAGACGGTACTCAAGTGGCGGTCGACTTTGGTTATACCGATGATTCAAGCGTTCTGCTGACGCAATATCCGCCGGAGTTCGTCGAGCTCGCCAGCGCGTGTCCGCCGCTGACGACAGACACCCCGACAATATCTGGCACCGATGGCGCCAACGCTAAAGAGCAGCCATCATCGGGCCCGGATGTCGTTATAGATACCGCCCCATGATTTCGTCCACCACGCCTTCTTTGCGCAACTGATCCAGCGCAGCCTGAAGCTTGGCGACCACTTCGTCGGAGACGTCCTTGTTCAGCGCCAGATACAGTTCTGCACTGTTGAAACGCAGCACGGTCTTGAGACCGGTGACACCGTCCTGCCGCGCCAGATAACGCCCGGCAGGATCACCGGTGGCCCACAGGTCGATCTGACCATTGACCAGTTTCTTCGCGTTGTCCTGATCGCGCAGCACGACTATCGGCTTCAGACCTTGTTTGGTCAGTGTCTCGGCAATCGCATCACCCTTGTAGGCACCGATTTTGTACTGGCGCGCATCATTGAGGGTTTCGAGGGTGATCTTGCTGTCAGCCTTGGCCAGCATGATCCAGTCATCCGGACCGATCGGGCCGACCCATTTGAAGAGCTTTTCGCGGTCCGGCAGACGCGCCATCACGAAGGCGCCATAACCGGGATTTTCCAGAGCCAGTTTGTAGACGCGCTCCCAAGGAAAGCGCAGGGTCAGGCTGTAAGTGATGCCGGCACGCTGGAACACTTCGCGCACGATGTCGGTGGCGATGCCATTGATGTTCTCGCCTTGGGCGAAGTTCTTGCCGTTTTTCGCCATGTTATACGGCGGGAAATTTTCGGTAAGGAGCACCAGATCGGTGTCGGGACTGTTTTCGGCGCGGGCAGTGTTGATGAGCAACATCGATGCACTGGCGAGAACAAGAAGCAGGCGTTTGATCATGTCGGGCTACCGGAATCCATGGCGTGCCCAAGAGTGCCTTGGGTGCGCCATGCTGTCCACTGGCCTGTATGGTTTTCGATCCTGACCCGATTAAAAAGCATCAGCACGTGCTGACGTATCAAAAAAACAGCATGCGAAAGAACAGTTCTCAGCCGAATCAGAGATTTCTGCGACCTTCACCGACCTCACATGTTTGACTTGCAGACAACAGCACTCACAACTAGTCACATTAGCCAGCACATACCGAACAGCACAACGAATTACACTCACCAGCGAAATACAGTTACTCCATTAATTCCTGAAATACGGTCAAGGATTGATCATGACTAATAAAGCCCGAATATTTTTTGCGTGCTCAGCAATAGCACTCACACTTCCATTGATCTCCTGTGCAGGCACCACAGCCGAAGCGCCGGAAGCAATTCTGCTAAGTAACGCGGGTGGCGACTTTAATCACTGGAACGGCATTGGCAAAATTTTCAAAGACGATAGACCTTATTGCAGCGCATTCCTGCTAGACACTCGCGAAACAGGCAAAGAAGCAAACGGGCCAGCTTACGTAATGACCAATGCGCACTGCACTTCCATCAGAGTCGGCACAATCGCTGACATTGCTTATCAAGGTCAGATACAGTTCGATTTTTTCCATGACACACTCGCGGACGCCAAGCGTTATGACATCGACAAGGTCAATTGGGCCAGTTTCGCCAGTACTGATATCGCTATATTGCAGTTAGGCACCTCACTGGACAGCCTGCTGAAAGACGGAATAACCCCACTCAAGCTCGCGGCGGCAGCACCACGCAACGTCAGTCAGGTGAACCTGGTAAGCGCGCCAGCCACTGCAGCCGGCTTGAGGCTTTCCACCTGCACACAAGAGCCGACCCACACAACCCTGATCAAGTATTTGAACATTCACACCGACTACCAAAAGCAGAACTGCAAAGGAATTGAGCCTGGCTCATCGGGCGCTCCGGTGATCGATGCTGAAACGGGACAAGTGACCGGCATATTATCCGGCACTACTTACGGTATTCCTTCGGATGACTTGTGTTTCTGGCATGGTCTGTGTGGAGATAAAAATACACAATCTCTATTGCCGCATCAGGCTAGCCAAAGTTTTCCTGTCGACTATCTGACTGCTTGTTTCGTTAATGGAACATTCCGTCTCGACACAGAAAACTGCGCACTCACTCCCAACTCAAACTTTCAGCTCAGATTAAACTCAAGAGCCATTACAGACATCGGACTGCACAAAACACCCAACAACACTAACCAGTCAGCGCCAAAATGGGATATCAATTTTTCCATGAGTACCGAGTTCTATCGCTTCAAGACTGTTCGTGATGCACAGGCTTGTTATTCACCTGACCACTACAGCGACCGAATCAGTACAACCAACGCAAAAGTGCAATCAGAAATTGGCCGAGAACCCGGACTGCATTATTTATGTTTGATTGGCGTGAACTCAATCGATCAACAAGCCGATAGCCGACTTCTTGGAAACGCCCAAATCCTGGCAGCAAGAGTCGTAACTCCCGTTCCGATGCAATTACCCGCGCCGACACTCACCATTGAGCCAGACGGCGATTATCTTTTTATAAAGTACCGCGAAGAGGCGGATCGCAATCTCTGGACCCGGATATACACGGGCCCGACAGAAGAAACCAATTGCTCCGAGATCAATCCTGAGCACTACAGCAAAGTCGACGACGGGTTTTACACCCCCGTTCAGGCGCTGCCATTGACGCTATGCAGTTACACGATGGATCGAAACCTGAGTGTTTCAGAGGTTCGGACTGATCAGCTTTACCCTACGCAATCCCGGATAGCAGAATGAGCCATGTGGCGGGTCTCGCTCGACGCGAAGTCCGCCACAGCACCGATGGCCATCTAACGCATCACGATCCCGCGATGCGCCATATAGGCCTTGGCTTCCTGCACGGTGTATTCGCCGAAATGGAAAATACTCGCTGCCAATACGGCGCTGGCATGGCCCTCGAGAATGCCGTCAGCCAAGTGCTGCAGATTGCCGACGCCGCCGGAAGCGATCACCGGGATGCCCAGCGCATCGCTGATCGCGCGGGTCACGCCGAGGTCGAAACCGTTTTTCATGCCGTCCTGATCCATGCTGGTCAGCAGGATCTCACCGGCACCGAGGCCTTCCATTTTCTTCGCCCACTCGACCGCGTCGAGGCCGGTTGGCTTGCGCCCGCCGTGGGTGAAGATTTCCCAGCGCGGGGTTTCGCCCGGGCCGGAGACTTTCTTCGCGTCGATGGCGACAACGATGCACTGCGAGCCGAAATGCTGCGCCGCTTCACCGACGAACTCCGGGTTGAACACGGCAGCGGTGTTGATCGACACCTTGTCCGCGCCGGCATTCAGCAGATTACGGATGTCCTGCACGGTACGCACGCCACCGCCGACGGTCAGCGGGATAAACACCTGGCTGGCCATGCGCTCGACAGTATGCAGCGTGGTGTCGCGACCATCGACGCTGGCGGTGATGTCGAGAAAGGTAATCTCGTCGGCACCCTGCTCGTCATAACGACGGGCGATTTCCACCGGGTCACCGGCGTCACGAATGTTTTCGAACTTCACACCTTTGACGACCCGGCCGTTGTCCACGTCCAGGCAAGGGATGATGCGTTTGGCCAGCGCCATGGTCAGTCCTCAGCCTTGGTACGAATCGCAGAAAGCTTGCGCTTCGGCGACGTCGAGGGTGCCTTCGTAAATCGCCCGGCCGGTGATGGCGCCGATGATGCCTGGTGCTTTGGCGTCGAGCAGCGACTTGATGTCACCCAGATTGTGGATGCCGCCGGAAGCGATCACCGGGATCTTGGTAGCAGCGGCCAGCGCAGCGGTGAACGGCACGTTGCAACCCTGCATCATGCCGTCTTTGGCGATGTCGGTATAAACGATCGAGGAGACGCCGTCGGCTTCAAACTGCTTGGCCAGATCGATGACCTGCACGGTGCTGATTTCAGCCCAGCCATCGGTGGCGACGAAACCGTCTTTGGCATCCAGACCGACGATGATCTTGCCCGGGAACGCGCGGCAGGCCTCAGCGACGAAGGCCGGATCTTTAACGGCTTTGGTACCGATGATCACGTAGCTGACGCCAGCCTTGACGTAGTGTTCGATGGTTTCCAGCGAACGGATGCCGCCACCGATCTGGATCGGCAATGTCGGATAGCGCTTGGCAATTGCAGTCACCACTTCGCCGTTGACTGGCTGGCCTTCGAACGCGCCATTCAGATCGACCAGATGCAGACGGCGGCAACCGCCCTCCACCCACTTGGCAGCCATGCTCACCGGGTCATCGGAGAACACCGTGGAATCTTCCATGCGGCCCTGGCGCAGACGTACGCAGGCACCGTCTTTAAGATCGATAGCGGGAATAATCAGCATCTGGCAAACCTTCAAATTTGAATGTTCAGCTTGGCTCGGAAATCAGTTTTTCTCGAGCGCCCACAGGTCGCTTTCGATGCTTTCAAACCGCTCTTTGAGGTGGGTCTGCACATCGAAAATCGCCCTGTTGTAATAGTGCGGAGCAATTTCGCGGGTAAATAACTCAAGAATTTCCGCCGCTTCGAACGACCCCAGGTCCAATTCGAAACGGTCTTCCATGAACCGCTGAATCTTGCGATTGGCGTCGCTCTCCTGCTCGGCAGTGAGGGTCAGAATCGGCGGTTTGGATTTCTTGGCAGCCATTTACCAGCGACCATCCCATGCGGCGAAGTTCTGCAGTAATTGCAGGCCATGGGTATGGCTCTTCTCCGGGTGGAACTGCACGGCGAAGCGCGAGCCGTCAGCCAGCGCTGCAGCGAAGTCGACGCCATAGTGACCGCCACCGACCACCTGCCGCGCGTTGGCGGCGGCGATGTAGTAGCTGTGCACGAAGTAAAAACGCGCCATGTCCGGAATGTCATGCCACAGCGGGTGGCTGACCTTCTGCTTCACCTCGTTCCAGCCCATGTGCGGGACTTTCAGGTGCTCGCCGTCTTCATGCAGGTCTTTGCCGAAGAACTTCACCGCGCCCGGGAACAGGCCGATGCAGTCGACGCCGTCGTTCTCTTCACTGGTGTCGAGCAACGCTTGCATGCCGACACAGATACCGAGGAACGGACGATCCTGGCTGACTTCACGCACCAGTGAATCGAAGCCGAGGCGACGGATCTCCGCCATGCAGTCGCGAATCGCGCCAACACCGGGGAACACCACGCGGTCAGCTTCGCGAATCACGGCGGCATCGCTGGTGATCAGCACTTTACCGGCGCCGACGTGCTCGAGGGCTTTGGCCACCGAGTGCAAATTGCCCATGCCGTAATCGATAACTGCAACCGTCTGCATTACAGAACGCCTTTGGTCGATGGCATTTGCCCGGCCATGCGCTCATCCAGCTCGACAGCCATGCGCAGCGCGCGGCCGAAAGCCTTGAACACGGTTTCGATCTGGTGGTGGGTGTTGGTGCCACGCAGGTTGTCGATGTGCAGACTGACCAGCGCGTGGTTGACGAAGCCCTGGAAGAATTCCTGGAACAGGTCAACGTCGAAGCCGCCCACGGTGGCGCGGGTGTACGGCACGTGCATCTGCAGGCCCGGGCGACCGGAGAAATCGATCACCACACGCGACAGCGCTTCGTCGAGCGGTACATAGGCATGACCATAGCGACGGATGCCTTTTTTATCGCCGATGGCTTTGGCAAACGCCTGGCCGAGGGTGATACCGACATCTTCCACCGTATGGTGGTCGTCGATATGCAGATCGCCCTTGCATTCAATATCCAGGTCGATCAACCCGTGACGGGCGATCTGATCCAGCATGTGCTCAAGAAAAGGAACACCGATATCGAATCGGGCCTTTCCGGTGCCATCAAGGTTGATCGAGGCTTTGATCTGGGTTTCCAGAGTGTCGCGCTCGACAGACGCCTTACGTTCGGCCATCACCAGCTCCGCAAAATCATTGGGCGAAAAAGGCAGCCATTATAGGCACGCGAGGCGCAAACAGAAACACGAGAGGTGAGATGGCTGACGGATAGAATGCCCGGCTGTCGCGGGTAGACATGTCCATACAAGCCATAAAGGGCAATGATCGCTCCCACGCTCTGCGTGGGAGTGCAGCCCCGGACGCTCTGCGTCCGCTTCGAATGTGACGCAGAGCGCCACGGGAGGCATTCCCACGCAGAGCGTGGGAACGATCAGGTAGAAACGAACTTAGTGAAACAGTACCGCCGTCTTCTGCAGGGTCACCCACACCCCCCACGCCAACGGAATACCCACCACCAGCCACGCAGCGATCGCCAGCGGCTTGCTGCCCGGGGCGGCTTTCCACTCCAGAACCGTGCTGGCATCAGCACCCTTGTCGTGGCCCAGCGCCTGTTCGGCAGCCAGCTCAGCGTCAGTCATGAAGTACTTGTCGGCCACCGGACGCACCATCAGGTTGCACAGGAAGCCCAGCACCAGCAGGCCTGCGAGGATGTACAGGGTGATGTCGTAAGCGGCAGCGCGTTCAACGCCGATGCTCAACTGATACTCACGCAGGTAGTTCACCAGCACCGGACCAAGCACGCCGGCCGCAGCCCAAGCGGTCAGCAGACGACCGTGGATCGCACCGACCATCTGCGTACCGAACAGGTCGGCCAGATACGCCGGCACCGTGGCAAAACCGCCGCCGTACATCGACAGAATGATGCAGAACGCCGCCACGAACAGCGCAACGTTGCCCAAATGGCCCATGTTCGGGATCAGCGCGTACAGGGCAAAACCCAGGGCGAAGAACACGAAGTAGGTGTTTTTGCGGCCCAGGTAGTCCGAGAACGAAGCCCAGAAGAAGCGGCCACCGATGTTGAACAGGCTAAGCAGACCGGTGAAACCGGCAGCAATCGCAGCGATCGAGGCCAGTTGCCCGGCGTCGAGCTGACCAAACGGCACATCGACACCCAGCAGTTTGCCGCCGAACACTTCCTGCAGCAGTGGCGAAGCCATGCCGAGGATGCCGATGCCGGCAGACACGTTCAGGCACAGCACCAGCCAGACCAGACGGAATTGCGGGGTTTTCCACGCCACATTCACGTGCACGTGACGGTGGGTGATCATCGAGTTCGAGGCTTTCTTCGCCGGAGCGGTCCAGCCTTCAGGTTTCCAGCCGGTTGGCGGGACACGGTAAGCCAGAGCACCACCGATCATGAACACGAAGTAGATCGCGGCCATGGCGACGAAGCTCTGCCAGACGCCGACACCGGTTGGCGAAGCGAAGTGGCTCATCAGCGCGGTTGCCAGCGGTGCACCGACCATCGCGCCGCCACCGAAGCCCATGATTGCCATGCCGGTAGCCATGCCGCGCTTATCCGGGAACCACTTGATCAGGGTCGAGACTGGCGAGATATAGCCAAGGCCCAGACCGATACCGCCGATCACGCCAGAGCCGAGCCACATCAGCCAGATCTGGTGGGTATAAATACCCAACGCGGAGATCAGCAGACCGCCGCACCAGCACAGTGCCGATACCACACCGGCCTTGCGCGGACCTGCGTGCTCCAGCCAGCCACCCCAGATCGCTGCCGAGCAGCCGAGGAAGATGAAGAACAGCGTGTAGATCCAGCCGAGCATCGAGATCGGCCAATCACATTGCGACGAGAACACTTGTGCGATGAAGCTCATGTCCGGTGCGCAAGCCACCGGAGCAGTCACGCCCAGCGCCTTGGACAGCGGCAACCAGAACACCGAGAAGCCGTAGGCCATGCCGATGCACAGGTGGATGGCCAGAGCGGCCGGTGGGACTAGCCAACGGTTGAAACCGGGCTTGGCGATGATGCGTTCCTTGGATAGGAACGCGGGCTGATCGGCTTTGAGGCCGTCCGCCGTGATGCTCGTGCTCATTGTGTATCCCCCAATTATTAGTATGGTTCGCCAGCCACTGTTCACCCCCGGCCTTTATGCACGCAGGCATGACCGTTTTTTGGGTGAAGCTCCTTGAAGGCGCGACGTTAAGTCGCAGAAGGACGGACGAACGGGCGAAGGTTACCATTTGCACGTGACAGAAAAACCAAACTGATATCACCTTTTTTCTGTCGTCTGATCTCGTATCACTCAGGAAAACGCCATGCCAATCGTCGTACAAGCGCTGAACGCCGCCAATTATCAGGACCAGGAGGATTTGCGGAAGATTTATCGCGACGCGCCGGACTGGCTGTTTGCGCCGTTTTCCGGTGAAAACAATCTGATCGACCGCACTCTCGCCGAGGGAAGTTTTATTGCCGGGCGTTTCAACGACCGCTTGCTCGGTGCCGCGCGCCTGCAGAGGCACCACGACGTTTGGTACTTGTCCCATTTATGCGTACGAAAAGTTACCCGTCGCCGTGGGGTTGCTGAACGGCTGGTGAACCAAGCGCAGAAAATGGCGTCGCAAGCGGGGGCTGAACTGCGTCTGCTGGCGCCTGCCGGGCATCCTGAAGCCTTGGCAATTGCAGCGAAGTTACACCTCCCGCTGGAGGTACTGGCAACATGACGCCACACCGAACCGGGCAATTGCAGCGCTATACTCCCCGGCTAAATTACGAATTCGACTAATTACAAGGACTCGCCCATGAAAGCGTTCGGCAAAATCCTGGGTCTGGTACTTCTCGGATTGTTGCTGATCATTGTGGCGGCAGGTTTTGCCCTGACCCACCTCTTCGATCCCAACGATTACAAAGACGAGATTCGCCAGATAGCCCGCGACAAGGCCCACATCGAGCTGACGCTCAATGGCGACATCGGCTGGAGCCTGTTCCCGTGGCTCGGCCTGGAACTGCACGAGGCCAGCGTTGCCACCCTGATCAATCCGACTGAACCGTATGCCGATTTGCAGATGCTCGGCCTGTCCGTGCGCGTGCTACCGCTGTTGCGCCGCGAAGTGCAAATGAGCGATGTCCGCGTTGAAGGACTGAACCTGCGCCTGAAACGCGACAAAAACGGCCACGGCAACTGGGAAGACATCGGCAAGGTGCCGACAGCCGCCGCACCTGCCGGCAGCCCGGCACCTGCCAGCGCAGCCACTGCAGAAGCGCCTGCCCAACCGGAAAAACCGCCACAGCCGATCCGCCTCGACATCGACAGCCTGACCGTCAACAACGCCCGCGTTGAATACAACGACGAGCTGACCGGCAAGCAATTCAGCGCCGAGAGCATCCAGTTGAGCACCGGCCCGGTACACGATTCGACGAATATTCCGGTGAAAGCCACGGCATTCCTCGGCACCAACCAGCCGGTCCTGCGCGTGCGTACCGAGCTCACTGGCGAGCTGCGCATCGAGCGCGCGCTGCAGCGCTACAGGTTCGAAGATATGAAGCTGTCCGGCGAGCTGGCTGGCGATCCGTTGCAAGGCAAGACCATGACCTTCGCAGCTCAGGGCCAGTTATCGCTGGACAAAGCGGCGAACGTCGCCGAGTGGACCGGCATCAAGATCTCCGCCAACCAGTTGCGCGCGCTGGGTGAACTGAAAGCCAACGACCTCGACAAGACTCCGCAGATCTCTGGCGGCCTCTCCATCGCCCAGTTCGATCTGGCGAAATTCGTCGACAGCATCGGCCAGAAACTCCCGGCCATGGCCGAAGGCAGCCTGAGCAAAGTCGAACTGGTCAGCCGCGTGGCCGCCACGCCAACCAGCATTGCCTTCGACAATATCAATCTGAAACTCGACGACAGCAGCTTCAGCGGCCGCATCGCCGTCGAAGACTTCGCCAAACAATCGCTGCGGGCAATTCTCAAGGCCGATACGTTCAACGCTGACCGCTACCTGCCGCCGAAATCGGCACAAGCCAACAGCGCCACGCAAGTGCGTCAGGCCGAAGTCGCCAGCACCGAAGCCGATGCCATGGCCGGTGCCGGCTCCACGCCGCTGCCGGACAAACCGAGCAAAACCGCCTGGAGCACCGAGCGCCTGCTACCGGTTGAGCGCCTGGCCAAACTCGACGTCGACGCCGACCTGACTTTTGGCCAACTGACCCTCGACAAGTTGCCGATCCAGAACGCCGCACTGAAAGCCACCGGCCAAAGCGGCTTGCTGACCCTGACCAACCTGAGCGGCGAACTGTACAACGGCGGTTTCGCCGCCAATGGCACCCTCGATGTGCGCCCGAGCGCGCCTGTGCTGAACCTGCAGACCAAGCTCAATCGCGTGCCTGTAGAAAAAATCCTCGAAAGCCAAGGCAAGAACCCGCCGGTCAAAGGTCTGGTGACCCTCACCAGCAATATCACTGGCAGCGGCAACAGCCAGCAGGCGCTGATCGATACGCTTAACGGCAACGCCATTTTCGTGATTAACAACGGCGTGCTGCTCAACGCCAATCTTGAACAGCAACTGTGCAAAGGCATCGCCACGCTTAACCGCAAAACCCTCAGCGGCGAACCACGCGGTAAAGACACGCCATTCCAGGAACTCAAGGGCAACCTGACTTTCCGCAATGGCATTGCCAGCAACCCGGACCTGAAAGTGCGCATCCCCGGCATGACCGTCAACGGTGACGGCGACATCGACTTGCGCGTGCTCGGCATGGACTATCGCGTCGGCATCATCGTCGAGGGTGACACCAGCGCCATACCGGATCCTGCGTGCCAGGTAGGCGAGAAATTCGTCGGTGTCGAATGGCCGCTACGCTGCCGTGGTCCGCTGGAGCTGGGCGCCAAGGCCTGCCGCGTCGACAACGATCGCCTCGGTCAGGTCGCGACCAAACTGGCCGGCGACAAGCTCAGTGAAAAAATCGACGAAAAACTCGGTGACAAGGTCAGCCCGGAATTGAAAAACGCATTGAAGGGGCTGTTCAAGCGATGAGAGCGGAGCAATTTTCCACGGCGGTGCTGGATTGGTTCGACCGCCACGGCCGCCACGATCTGCCTTGGCAGCAGAAAATCAACCCGTATCGGGTGTGGGTGTCGGAGATCATGTTGCAGCAGACCCAGGTCAGCACCGTGCTCAATTACTTCGACCGTTTCATGGCCGCGCTGCCGACGGTCGAAGCGCTGGCAGAAGCCCCCGAAGACGAAGTGCTGCACCTGTGGACCGGGCTGGGTTACTACACCCGCGCGCGCAATTTGCAGAAGACCGCGAAGATCGTCGTCAGCCAGTACGCTGGCGAGTTTCCGCGTGACGTTGAAAAGCTTACGGATCTACCGGGCATTGGTCTGTCCACTGCCGGCGCGATTGCCAGCATCAGCATGGGCCTGCGCGCGCCGATCCTCGACGGCAACGTCAAACGCGTGCTGGCGCGCTTTACCGCGCAAGAGGGCTACCCCGGCGAACCGAAGGTCGCCAAACAACTGTGGGCCACCGCTGAACGCTTTACGCCGCACGATCGGGTCAACGCCTACACCCAGGCGATGATGGATCTCGGCGCCACGCTGTGCACGCGTAGCAAACCGAGCTGCCTGCTGTGTCCGCTGGAACGTGGCTGCGAAGCGCACATGCTCGGCCTCGAAACCCGCTACCCGATTCCCAAGCCGCGCAAAACCATTCCGCAGAAGCGCACGCTGATGCCGATGCTGGCCAACGACGACGGCGCGATTCTGCTTTACCGTCGCCCCTCAAGCGGTTTGTGGGGCGGTCTGTGGAGCCTGCCGGAGCTCGACGACCTCGATGACCTGCAACATCTCGCCGATCAGCACTCGCTGACCATGGGCGAGCAGCAGGCCCTGCCGAGCCTTGTTCACACGTTCAGCCATTTCCAGCTGTCCATCGAACCCTGGCTGGTTCAGGTGCAGGAGGCCGTCCATCACGTGGCCGAGGCCGACTGGCTCTGGTATAACCTCGCCACCCCGCCGCGCCTGGGCCTCGCCGCCCCGGTCAAAACCTTGCTCGAACGCGCGGCCGCCGTCTTGAATGCAGGAGAGTCGCCATGACCCGCACCGTAATGTGCCGCAAGTACAAAGAAGAATTGCCCGCGCTGGACCGCGCCCCTTTCCCGGGCGCCAAAGGTCAGGATATTTTTGACCACGTCTCGGCCAAGGCCTGGGCTGACTGGCAGAAACACCAAACCCTGCTGATCAACGAAAAGCGTCTGAACATGATGAACGCCGAAGACCGCAAATATCTTCAGGGCGAAATGGACAAGTACTTCTCCGGCGAGGAATACGCCAAGGCCGAAGGCTACGTTCCGCCTGCTGAGTAAACCCTGCAAAATCGGGGGCCGGATCGTAAGCGACGGAATTAATTTAAGAAATTTTAAAAAAGTCGTTGACGTAAATCCGAAAAACCCTTTTAATGCGCCCCGTTGCCCAGATAGCTCAGTCGGTAGAGCAGGGGATTGAAAATCCCCGTGTCGGCGGTTCGATTCCGTCTCTGGGCACCAAATACCGAAAACCCTGAATCGCAAGATTCAGGGTTTTTTTATGCCTGCGATTTGATCACGCCTATCTGTCCGCCCCGCAACGCCCTCCTCTCGATACACCTCAAACCCGCCTGTACTGAAAAATACCCAAAATCTGTATCTCTCCCCATGTAGGAAAATTCGCCAGTATTCCTCCAAGCCTTGGCGAGCCAACGACTGGCTCTACTTTGCGCCCCGCAACACTCTGGGCCCCTGAAGCCCTCAGAGCGCAAAACCTGATTTTTTGAATAGATCGGCGTCCACCGCAAGGTCACTTCCTGTCCAGCTAAAAAATCTAAAAACAAACCCAACAGGCGAACTGCATTTACTGCTTTTCAAACATTCCAGGATGAATGCTGGCGCCCCTGTGCGCCCGGCAAAAGAGCGAAACGGACGACGTATGATCAAGCAACTTATCAATGAAGACAGTTATGTGCAGATTGGCGATCTGTGCAGCGCAACGATTCAGCTGAAAATCGAAGGACTGAATCCTGCCGGATCGATCAAGCTCAAAACCGCACATGCCCTGATCACGGATCTGGAAAACCAGGGCCGGATTCACCATAAGACTCGCCTGGTCGAATCTTCCTCGGGGAATCTGGGGGTCGCGCTGGCCATGGTCTGCGCCGCCAAGGGTTACAAGTTTGTCTGTGTGATCGACCCGAACATTTCTGCGCCGAACAGAAAACTCATGCAGGCAATGGGTGCCGAAATGATCATGGTCGATCAGCGTGACGAAAACGGCGGCTACCTGAATTCGCGTATCCGTTTGATCGAGCAACTGGTCGCAGAGAACGCCGACTACATCTGGCTCAATCAATACAAAAACCCGACCAACCCCCTCGCTCACTATCAAGCTACCGCAAAGTCCATCGCCCATAAATTTCCACACGTGGACTACTTGTTCGTCGGCGCCGGTACTACCGGTACTTTGATGGGCTGCAAGAACTACTTCGCCGAACACCATCCGCACACCAAAGTGATTGCCGTCGATACGGTCGGCTCGGTGACCTTCGGTCTGCCGGGCGGTACGCGGCATATCCCGGGGCTGGGTACCAGCCGTCTGCCAGAGATCTTCGAGCCGTCGGGGATTCACGACTTCGTATCGATCGCCGAGGAACAGACGATCAAGGTCTGCCGCTGGCTGGCGCAACGCTACGGCCTGCTTTTTGGTGGCTCCACCGGCACTGTCCTGGCGGGCATCCAGCAATGGGCGCCGCACATCCGTCCTGACGATGTCGTCGTGGCGATCTCCCCCGACATGGGTGAGCGCTACCTCGAAACCATCTACTCCGATGACTGGGTCACCCAGCGGATCGGCGCAAGCGCTTTGCAATCACTCTTCCCAGAAATCGCTCTGGCACTCTCGGCGTAATCCCCATGACCACACAGAACCCGATTCAACCGTTCCATGTCATCCCAGGCGCCGTCGTCAAGGACATCCTCAACGGGCTGCGTCACGCAACCATCGACATGGTCGCCCAGACCTACCTGACCCACGAGCGCGGCGAAACCGTTAACCCGGATAGCTACTTCCTGCGTTTTCCGGCGCAACCGGCGAACCGGATCATTGCCTTGCCGGCGGCGATCGTCGACAGCGAGGGCGATCAGTCCGTCTCCGGGATCAAGTGGATTGCCAGCTATCCAGACAACATCAAGTCGGGCATCCCGCGTGCTTCGGCGGTGCTGATCCTCAACGATCCTGACACCGGCTATCCCTATGCGCTGCTTGAAGGCGCGCTGATCAGTGCCGTGCGCACCGCAGCGTCGGCGGTGCTCGGTGCCTGGTGGCTGAATGGCCAGAGCAAGAGCGCACAGAAACTCTCGATCATTGGCGGCGGGGTGATTTCGCGGAACATCCTTGAGACGTTCATCGCCGATGACTGGTCGTTCGACAGCGTGGGCATTCACGACCTCAACGCAGAGTCAGCGCAAGCGCTGTCGTCCTTCGGCAAACAGCTCGGGGTGCCGGATGTACAGCTGTTGTCGCTGGACGAGGCACTGAGCGCCGACATCGTGGTGTTCGCCACCAGTGCCGGCGAACCCTACGTCAACGGCAGCGGCACTTTCCGCCCGGGGCAGATCGTGCTGAACATCTCGCTACGGGATATCGGCGCAGAGATCATCGAAGAAAGTTACAACTACTTCGACGACGTGACCCATTGCTTGAAAGCCAATACCTCACCTCATCTGGCCGAGCAAAAGTACGGTCATCGTGATTTCGTTACCGGCACCGTCGGGCAATTGATTCGCGGTGACCTGCAGGTTGCCACGGACAAGCCGCTGATTTATTCGCCGTTCGGCATGGGCATCCTCGATCTGGCAATTGGCCGGATGATCCACGACATCGCGGTCAAGGACGGTTCGGCGGTCGCCATCCCCTCCTTCTTCGGGGAGGAGCGCAGATGGTGAAGGCGCCTCTGCACATCGGCCTGGTGGGCTGCGGCTCACGCGGGCTGTCGATTTTCGAACGCCTGCTGAGCCTTGCTGAAACGCGCCCAGAGCAGCCAGTCGTCATCGATATTTTCGATCCGAATGTGCTCGGAAGCGGCGCGCATTGGCCGGATCAACCGGACTATCTGCTGCTCAACACCGTTGCCGGTCAACTCGGGGTTTTCCCCGACGCAGCGGCATTCGGAAACCTGGCGGATGCGCGGGAACGGCCGGGCGCAGATTTCCTGACGTGGTGCCACGAGCAGCGCATCAAGGTCGACGCGGACAGCGGATTGCTTGCCGCCGACGGCCGTGACGTTGAGCCGCAGGACTTTCTGCCGCGCCATTTGCTCGGCGCCTATCTGGCGGACGCCTTCGCGCAAATCCTCGCGACGGCACCGCACTGGGTGAGCGTGAACCTGCATCAGCAGGCCGTCACCGCGGTCGAGCGCAACGCGGGTCAGCAATACCTGCTGCAGACCGCTTCGGGGGCTGCGGTCACCGTGGATCGGCTGATTCTGACGGTCGGCCATACCGGTCGCCTGCGCTCGGCGGATCGCAACCGCGTTGATGATGTCTATCCGCTGCCCGGCAGCCTCGCCACCATCGAGCCCGGCGAAACCGTGCTGGTCGAAGGGCTTGGGCTAGGTGCGATGGACACCCTGGCGGCGCTGACCTCCGGCAGGGGCGGTCGCTACAAGCGCATGGCCGACGGCAGTCACGCCTATCAGCCTTCGGGCCAGGAACCGGTGATCTTTATCCAGTCGCGGGACGGGTTGCCGTTTCGCACCCGACCTAACGGCCTGATTGAATGCCCGCGCCATCGCGCCGTACTGCTGACGAGTGCGCGCATCGAATCCCTGCGGGCAAGCAGCAATAACCGACAGTTGGACTTCGAACAGGACATCCTGCCGCTGATGCTGCTGGAGATGCGTGCGGCGGCCGTCGCCGTCGTGCACAGCCCATCAGCGCCAGAGCAGGTGCTGGAGCGACTCAGGGCCGTTAGCGTTGCTGGCGAACCCGGTGTTGTCGCCTGTGAAGCGTTACTACGCGATTACGAGGCGACTGGTGGTGCGATCGATCCGCAGGCGCTGATCTGGCATGCACTGCCCGACGACGTGCAGCCCTACAACTATCACGCCTGGATCTACGACACCCTCGAAGCCGATTTGCACGAGTCGCGCCTGGGGCGCGGAGGATCGGCGATCAAAGCCGCCATCGAAGTCTGGCGCGATCTGCGTGACCGCCTGCGTGAGGCCGTCGATTTCGACGGGCTGACCGACGCGTCGCATCGGCAGTTCTATGGCCGTTGGCACAAGGCAATCAACCGCCTCGTTGCGGGCCCGCAAAAAGAGCGCCACGCCGACCTGCTCGCCCTGTGTGACGCCGGCCTGCTGACATTCCTCAAGCCCGGCTCACGTCCTGCGATCAACGACTTCAAACGCGTCGCCGGTTATGTCCAGAGTAGCGGCGTGAGCAACAGCGACTGCGCGCCGGTGCGTGATCTGGCGCGACTGGGCCTGATCCGCCCGAGAACCGACGAACCGGGCATCGACGGCATCGATGTCGACGCCGCGTGCCACCCGAAATCGAGCGCTGGCGAACCGGTGCGCAACATTTGGGTACTCGGCCCGCTCGCCGAAGGTTCTTGCTACTACAACCACTACGTCACCTCGGCGGGCGCGCCTTCGCGTCTGTTCATGGACGCCCATCGAGCAGCCACAGCCATCCTTGAGACAGGGACTTCAGCATGAAGCTTTTCTACCAGACGCATTCACCCTACGCCCGCAAGGTGCTGGTGCTGGCTCACGAACTCGGCATCGCGTCGAGCCTGGAAGTGATCCACCACGAGACCAGCCCGACGTCGCCAAACGAGACCATCTACAAGGCCAATCCGTTGGGCAAAGTGCCGGTGCTGATCCTGCCTGACGACACGGCGCTGTTCGATTCCATCGTGATCTGTGAATACCTCGACGACCTGAGTGACGGGCCAAAACTCATCCCGGCAAACGGCCCTGAGCGCTACAAGGCGCTGCGCCTGCAAGCATTGGCGCAGGGCATGTGCGATGTCGGCATCAAGCTGCGCTGGGAAGTCGAGCGCCGCCCCGAAGCCTTGCGCTATCCGGCCTACGCCGACGGCCAGGCGTTCAAACTCAAGGAGGCTTACCGCTTCATCGAGGAACACGTCGACCTCAATGGCCCGATCACCCTCGGCCACATTGCCTTGGCGACCGCGCTCGACTGGATCGCCTTTCGCCAACTCTCGGACTTTTCCGCTCAAGCACGCCTGACCGAGTGGTATCAGACTTTTTGTGAGCGGGCGTCCATGCGGGCGACCGAGTACAGCGGGCAGACTCACGATTAAGTTAAGGAAAACCGGGTATGAGTTCTCTCTTGTTGCAAATGTCACCGATCGCGCTGGTGATCGCGTTGATCCTTATCGTCCGCCGACCGCCAGTGCAAGCGGCACTGGCCGGCGTAGTGCTGGTGCTCGTGCTGTGGGCCTTGGGCGCAGCCGGGCCTGTGTCGGCGGCAATCAGCACGGCCATCTTTCAGGACACCACCATCCTGTTTCTCAGCACGGCGTGCGTGATCATCCCGGGGCTGGCCTTCGTCATCCTGGTCGAGCGCGGTGGTGCGCCGCAGGCCATCGGCGCCTGGGTCAAGGAACTCGGCTGGACGCCGCCGGCGCAAGTCATCTTCATCGTGCTGGGCCTCGCACCGCTGCTTGAAGCGATGACCGGTTTCGGCGTTTCGCTGATCGCAACCGTGCCATTGCTGATGGGGCTGTTCGCCCGCCAGTCGGGGATGAAAATCGCCCTCGCCGGGATGGTCATCATGCCGTGGGGCACACTGGGTCTGGCCACCGTGATCGGCGCGCTATTGGCGCACTTGCCGGCGCAAACCCTTGGTAGTCATTCGGCGCTGATCAGTGCGCCAGTGTTCCTCTGCCTGGCGGCGATTGCTCTGTGGCAGGGTGGCATCCGTAAGGTTTCGCCGTGGCTTGGACTGATCGTGGTGACGGCGCTGTTCGTCGCGGTGCTGTTTTCCATCAACCTGTGGATCGGCCCGGAAGTCTCCGGTGTGCTGGCCGGTCTGGCAGTGGCTTGCGTCGGCCTGGGGATCTCTTATGCACAACGGAAGAAACTGGTGCGCTGGCCGAACGCAGCCTGGCCCTATCTGGCCTTGCTGGGGGTAATCGTTGCGTCGCGCGGGTTGTTCGTCCTGTCGGGCTGGGATGCGCTGTGGATCATCAAAGGCGAGCATGTTTCGTGGAAGCCATTGGCCTCCCCGGGGCTGGCGTTGCTGATCGTCACGCTGTTGATGGCAATCAAGCAAAGCGCCGCCGCAGGCTTCCCGTGGCGAGCGCTGTTCAACCGGGCGAAGTTTCCGGTCACGACAATTTTCCTGTTCCTGCTGCTTTCGCAGGTGATGGTCAACGCCGGTTTCCTGGTCGAAGCACAGCGCACACTGCAATCGTTGTCCGGGATTTCCCTGGCCCCGACCATCGCGTTGCTGGCTGGGATTGCCGGTTATGTCACCGGTTCCAACGTCGGCGGCAACACCCTCGTCATGCCGTCCATTGCTGCGCTGAGCAGCGAACACGGTGCATGGCTGGCCGCGATGGTCAACAGTGCCGCCGGGCATGGTGCACTGGGGTCGCTGTCGATCCTGTCGCTGATCACCGGGCTGGCGGGCGCCAATCGGCATGAAGAAAACAACCTGATCCGATTCGCCTTCGGCCTGGTTGCGCTCAACATCGTCATAGTTGCTGCAACGGGGATCGTTTTGCTCTACTTTCTCTGAATTGTTTCGAAACATCACAGAGAACTTATGGACAGGTTTGATCTACCGGACAAACGCTGGCGGATAGTCAAGGACTGGATTATTCGTCAGATCGACAGCGGTGAGTGGGCAGCCGAAGCGAAACTGCCCTCAATCCGTACGCTGGCGCGAATGTTTGAAACCAGCATCACCACCGTTCAGCGCGCGTTGGCGGATCTGGAAGCCGATGCTTACGTTTCGACCAAACCGCGCATCGGCTACTTCGTCTCAGCCTCCGGACAAGCAAAACCCACCAGGAGTTTTGACTTCTCCAGTGTCACCGTCAACGTCAATCATGCGGTGGTCGCGATGCTCTCCCAAGCGGCCTCGCGCACCACCGCGTCGTTGAATTCAGCGGTGTTGCACAGCGACCTCACACCCAACGTGCTGCTCAACAAGTGCCTGTCGGTATTGGCTGGCAAAGCTGACAACTCGCTCACCGGACTGGTCGCACCGCCCGGTCTGCCGGCACTGCGACGACGCATCGCCGGGCTGATGCTGACCCGTGGCGTGGTCTGCGGGCCGGACGATATTCTGGTGACGTCGGGCGACACCATTGCCTTGGAACTGGCCCTCGAAGCCGTCGCCTCGAAAGGCGCTACGGTCGCTATCGAAACGCCGACTTATTACGGCATCCTGCAGACCATCGAACGCCTGGGCATGCGTGCCTTGCCCATCCGCACGCACGGTAAACTCGGTCTCGATGTCGATCACCTCGAAGAAGCGTTGAAGCTGAAAAAGGTCGCGGTGATCTTTCTCAACCCAACCCTGCAGAACCCGCGAGGTTTCATCATGCCCGACGAGACTCGCGCACGGCTGTCACAGATCGCACGCGAAGCGGACGTGCCGATTATCGAGGACGACATCTTCTTCGACCTGGTGCCGGAAGGCGATCGCCCCCGCGCCATCAAGAGCTACGACACCAGCGGGCAGACGATTTACTGCTCGTCGTTCTCCAAGACCATCGCGCCGGGTTATCGCGTCGGCTGGTGTCTGGCTGGGAAGTACCGCAATGCCATTCTGGCGCAGATGTTTTCGCGCAATCTGGCGGTTTCCAGCCTTGCGCAAAATGTCCTCAACGAATTTATCGGGCGCGGCTACATGGAAGAGCACTGCGCCAGACTCCGCTCGCAACTGTCGTCGCTGGCCAGTTTTGTCGAAGCGCTGGTGCGCACGGATTTCCCTGCGGGCACCGTGTACGTGCCGCCACGTGGAGGGTTCATCCATTGGATTGAACTGCCGCTACACACCGACATGTCGGCATTGCAGGATTTAGCCAGCGAACGCGGCTGCCACGTGGCCGGCAACGGCATCTTCTTCGCCGACGGGCATGCAACCACGGGTGTGCGCATCTGCCTTGGCACTGCGCTGACTCCGGGAGTGATCGAGATCCTCAAGGTGATTGCCGAAAGCGCACACCTCGCCGGGCGACCCTCTGACGGACGGCAAAACCTGACTGAGCAACATCAAGAACCAGCCGTTTCCTGAGCGCAAAAGGACGTTTGCAGTAACACTTCATGAATCAGAAAAGAACCCGCATTCCCCTGCCCCATCCGCCGCCGTATCGCCAGAGCCGGACAACCTTCTGGCTGACCGTGCTCGTCGGCGTACTGATTGCCTTCGCCCTGTGTGCATCGATCTACATACTGATCGACAGCTGGATCAGCGGCGCCATCACCACCACCAACCGTGGCCCCAAGCACACCTATTACCTAGCTGTGCAACCACGACGGTTCTGGATCGAGTTTGTCTCGCAAAGCCTAGGAACCGTGTTTCTGCTGGCTGCCGGGGTGTTCGGCCTATGGATTTATCGCAAAGTGCAGGAGCCGGCGGAGAAGCCCAAAGGCAAGCGCATACGACGATAATCAGGTCAGCGGTTTCAGAGCGTATTGACGTAGTCGATGGGCAACAGAACGGTATCCACGGCGGCATCTACCGGTAGCGATACGACAGTTATCAAAGGGCAAACGATCGTGACATAACAGATCACCGCTGTTGGCTTGCCGTCGTCATCCCTCACGCCGAGCAGGCGTAAATTGCCGTCGACACCCTTGTAGTAAGGCTCTGGCGAGGCGCCACTCAAGCGCCCCGTCATCGTTCCACAACCGGCCAACAGCGCAACAAGGCTCGCCACGGAGCCAAAACGCAAAATCCCTTTCAATTCCAACATCCTTCTGACCATAAAGCGTGAGGGCCGCGATTGTACGCACAATCAACCGCGACCTCCGCGCCTGGCACCCGTGATTAATCGCTCGGGGCCTGTGCGAAATGGACTACAGACCGAAACCACCAAAAGCGCTCTTCGCCAGCAACTTCCTGCAACACCCATCCCGTCTTCCTGCTGGCTTCGCAGGCTCGGCCGACATCCTTCGCAAGCGGTTCTCGGCATGCTGACGCTTCTGTTTTCAATGATGCGGAAAATTCGATGAGCCAGCTGAAACCTGCTGACCTGCAAGACCCGAAAATCGATTCATTGCTGGGCGATCTTGGTGAACTGATCCGTCAGGCACGGCAAAAAGTGCTGCGTGTGGTCGATACGATTCAGGTTCAGACCTGTTGGCAGATTGGCCGGCATATTGTTGAGCTTGAACAGGACGGCGCCCGGCGAGCGGGGTATGGCAAGCAGTTGCTGGCCATACTGGCGAAGGATCTGACGGTTCAATTCGGGAAGGGATTTGATGAGACCAACCTGCGCAAGATGCGCCTTTTCTATCAGACCTTCCCAATTCGAGACGCACTGCGTCCCGAATTGAGCTGGACGCACTATCGCAGGCTCCTGCGGGTTGAAAGTGACAAGGCTCGCCAGTGGTACATGGATGAGTGCGCCACCCTCAACTGGTCCAGCCGCGCTCTGGATCGCCAGATCAATACGCTCTACTACGAACGCCTGCTGATGAGCCGGGACAAGGCCGGTGTGATCGACGAAGCCACAACCAACATTGCCGCCCTGAACTGCCATCCACGCGAGTTCATTCGCGACCCCGTCATTCTCGAGTTTCTCGGCCTGCCATCGCCGGGCAAGGTCAACGAAACCGGACTTGAGCAAGCGCTCATCGATCACCTGCAGAGCTTCCTGCTTGAACTGGGCAAAGGGTTTTCCTTTGTCGCTCGACAACAACGCATCAGCGCCGATGGCTCGGATCTGTACATCGATCTTGTGTTTTACAACTACTTGCTCAAATGCTTCGTGATCATTGATCTCAAACGCGGCCAGCTCAGTGCGCGTGATGTCGGACAGATGGACATGTACGTGCGCATGTACGACGAACTCAAGCGCAGTGAAGGCGACAAACCCACTGTCGGGATCATTCTGTGTTCACAGGACAACGAGGCCGTCGCGCGCTACTCAATACTCAAAGGCAGTGAGCAACTGTTTGCCAGCAGCTATAAAACGGTGCTGCCAAGTGTGGAAGAACTGCGAGCGGAGCTGCAAAGAGAGCAAGCATTGATCGAGGAACGCTTGCTCACCGAGTCCACTGAATAAGCGCTGCGGATTGTCCGCTGGATGCACTGAGACTATTGTTGCCAGCTACCCGCGAAGGTCAAGCGCCATGAGTTTTCAGGACACGCCTCCATTGCCAGCTCTGCAGCGCAAGCCGCTATTGGCCGCCGAGCTGCAAAATGAAGCCTTCAAGGAAACAGCCGCCGACGGTTTTGTCCTTGGCGGTTTCACCTGGCGTCATGCCCTGCCCGACCTTCAGCGCCCGGTGGTGATCATCAACGCCGCCACGTCAGTGCGCTGTCGCCATTACTCGCGTTTCGCGGCGTATCTGTTCGCCAATGGTTTCGACGTGATCATCTTCGACTACCGTGGAATCGGCGAATCTCGACCCGACTCAATGAAAGGTCTTGAGGCCTCGTGGACAGACTGGGGCGCGCTGGATTTCGAGGCGATGCTAAAACGCGCACAACGGCAATTTCCCGGCCAGCCGATCGATGTGGTCGGCCACAGTTTTGGTGGCTGCGCCGCTGGCCTCGGTGAGTCGGGAAAGTTTATCCGACGGCTGGTCACCGTCGGTGCGCAGTTCGCCTACTGGCGCGATTACGCCCCCGAACAGCGCTGGCGCATGTTCGGCAAATGGCATGTGTTGATGCCACTGCTGACGCTGGTCTGCGGTTACTTCCCGGGCAAACGTCTTGGCTGGCTGGAGGATACGCCGGCCGGTGTAGTGCGCGACTGGAGCACGCCTGCAGCGCGTTACGAACAGCGCCCCAGTGGTCGCGCGTTGATGAAAAAGAGCGGCGCCCTGCCCTTCGCCAACGTCCGCGCACAGACACTGGCGATCAGCATCAGCGACGATCCCTACGGCACCCTTCCCGCCATCGAACGCCTGCTCGACTACTTCAGTAACGCTGCAAAAACCCACTTGCGCATCGAACCGCAGGACATCAACGAACAACAAGTCGGACATTTCGCCTTTTTTCGCAGCGCATACCAAGCCACACTATGGCCCATCGCTCTGACCTGGCTGCAAACCGGAGAACTGGCCCCCGATACTCCCGGGCGGCAAGTGCCGCGCAGCTGAGCCCCTCTCAACGCACGACGGAACACATCATGGCCTCCGCCAACAAGCAGCAAAAACGCGCCACCCGGGCCAAAGCCAAGGCCAAACAGAACCGCACCAAACGCGCCGAAGCGCCGGTCGAGCTGGACCCGAACGATGATCGTATCGACTTCGAATCGGTGGACCTGACCGAGCTGTTCAAGAAAATGATCGACGCCGAGAAGATCAGCCAGCAAGCGCTGTGCAGCGCGTTCCTCGAAGACCCGCTGCTGGAGCTGGTCTACGAACAGGAAGGCGAAGAAGGCGCGATGGATTTCATCCTCGCCGCACTGATCGAGTACCGCCAGTGGTCGCAGGAAACCGACGAGGCCGGCGCGCTGGCATGGATCGAATCCCCGGCCTTCCAGGCCGACTATGTGGCGGCGTCCGACGCGATCGCCGCGCAAACCCAACAGAAGAACTGAGTTCCCATGGCATCCCTGAACAAGCAACAGAAACGCGCCAAACGCGCCAAGGCCAAAGCCAAACAAATCCGTATGGTCGGCCGCAAGCCGCTGGACCAGGACGAAGACCTCGACCACCTCGCCGAACCGATCCCGGAATACACCCTGGCGATGTTCAGCAAAATGCGCGACGCCGAAGCCGTCAGCCGCAACGAGATGCTGCTGACCCTGCTGCGCGAACTGGCGTTCGTCATCGTTGACCATCCAGAGCTGCTGGACATGGAAAACGCCGACAACGAAGGCATGGCCGCCACCCACCTGGCCGCCGACATGCTGATCGACTACCGCATGTGGGCCGAAGGCGTAACGATCGAAGAGGCCCAGGCCTGGCTGAGCGAGCCACAGTTCATCACCGATTTCGGGGTTGCGCTGGATGCTTATGGCAAGTCGGTTGAAGACACCGAACCCAAGTCCGAGTAATTTTTTCCGCTTCACGTCCACGCACGATCAGGAAAAGGAAGTCAGATGAAGACAGCAGACTCACGCGAGGACGGGCAAATCCCGAAAGCAGAAGACTCAGCAGCGAACCTCGAGAGCGACCCTGTTAAATCTCTCAAACAACCAACTTGGGATGAATGGTTCGACGGAGAGAAATGCAGCTCAGACTTCATGCTCTCGCGAGAGCAAAGCTGATTCGGATCTGAAGCGCAGAATATTTCGAAACCGTTAGCAGAAACAAAAACGGCCGCTAGTCATCACTGACAGCGGCCGTTTTGCATTACGCGTAACGGATCAGTTCAACACCACCGCACCACGTTTTTCCAGCTTGCGACGGCGTGCCACCAACAGACCGGCAGCCACCACCATCAAACTCAGCAAACCAGTCGCGAGGATCTCCACGCGATGCGCTTCCTGGAACAACATGATGGTCAGAGCCGCGACGATGAAGATGATCACCGCGTAGGTCAGGCCCGGGAACAGCCACATGCTGAAGACGATTTTCTCGCCGCGCGCCATGCGTTGTTTACGCATACGCAGTTGCGAAAAGGCGATCACCAGGTACACCAGCAGTGCGATCGCGCCGGAGCTGGCCAGCAGGAATTCGAACACCGCCGCCGGGGCCACGTAGTTGGCGAAGGTGCACAGGAACGCTGCGCCGGTGGACAGCATCACCGCCCAGTAAGGCGTACCGCTTTTGTTGGTGCGAGTCGACATGGCCGGTGCATCGCCACGCTTGCCGAGGGAGAAGAGCATGCGCGACGAGGTGTACAGCGCCGAGTTCAGGCAGCTGGTCACAGCAACGAGTACCACGATGTCGACGATCATTTTCGCGTTCGGGATGCCCATGCGCTCAAGCACGGTCTGGTAGGAACCGAGGTTGGCCAGCGTAGGATCGTTCCAAGGCACCAAGGCCACAACGATGAAGATCGATACGAGGTAGAACAGGCCGATCCGCCAGATCACCGAATTGGTGGCCTTGGAGATCTGCTTGCCCGGATTCTTCGATTCCGCGGCCGCGATGGTCACGATCTCGGTCCCCATGAAGGAGAACATGGTGGTCAGGATCGCGCCCAATACCGCGCCCATGCCGTTAGGCAGGAAGCCGCCGCTGTCGAACAGGTGCGAAACGCCACTGACCTGGCTGTTCGGCAGGAAGCCGAAGATCGCCGCCAGACCGAGGATGATGAAGCCAATGATCGCCAGCACTTTGATCAGCGCGAACCAGAATTCGAACTCGCCGTAATTCTTTACGCTGAACAGGTTGGTGACGGTCAACAACAGGGTGATGACCAGTGCGAACGCCCAGATGCCGACATCAGGGAACCATGCATGGAGGATGGTGGCGGCGGCGTTGGCTTCCAGTGGAATCACCAAGACCCAGAAC
This sequence comes from Pseudomonas sp. B21-041, assembly GCF_024748675.1. Taxonomy (NCBI): domain Bacteria; kingdom Pseudomonadati; phylum Pseudomonadota; class Gammaproteobacteria; order Pseudomonadales; family Pseudomonadaceae; genus Pseudomonas; species Pseudomonas sp. B21-041. Next base: position 345,290 of record NZ_CP087175.1, on the reverse strand, counting down.
CACCAGTACAGCCAGCCGATGGTGAACCCGGCCCAGTGCCCGATGGCACGGTCGGCGTACGTCGAGAAGGAGCCAGTGTCCGGCGAGGCAACGGCCATTTCGCCGAGCATGCGCATCACTAAAACCACCAGGGTACCGGCGGCGGCGTAGGCCAGCAGCACGGCAGGGCCGGCGGCAGCGATGGCGTGGCCGGAGCCAACGAACAGACCGGCGCCGATTACACCGGCGATCGACAACATGGTCACATGACGCGGTTTGAGCCCCTGTTCGAGGCCATTGGAGCTTGGGGTACTGCTCATCGAAACTACCTTTGCAAGGAAAGCGATTGCGTCCGGCCCGTCTGGCATTTTCTTTCTCGTAAAAAGAAACCAACGGGGCGTTCCTTATTCTGCACGCAAGTTTTGCGCCAAAATGTTTCAAACTCTTCTGTGCCGCGGCTTTGCGCGCGACCGGACAGTCATCGCAAGTCCTTGGATTTAATGGCAATCCGCCAGAGCGTTACCCTGCGACTCACTTTTCAAACGAAACAGCGCACCAGAAACACACTGAAAAAGTGTGGGATGCACAATAAAAGGGCGATTCAGGAACGTTCGGCCGGATAGCGCTTCCAACACCCCGCCAAAGCTGGCAACATCGCGCCTTTTTTTACGCGACACCCACGGGTTTGCACGATCAAACACCCGTTCGGTTGTTGATGGGGCGACAGTCTGCTGTGCCGATGCGACAACCTGCCACATGCCACCCGTTAACCGCTCGTAGCGCTGTTGGCTGCCATTGAAACGCTATGCTAGCTTGGCCGCCTCGCCAGGAAGGCCATCCAACAGCAGGAGCGCAACATATATGAGGAACGCACATGGCTGAGGCCACGCCCGCGCTTGAAATCCGCAACTTGCATAAACGCTACGGACAGCTTGAGGTGCTCAAAGGTATCTCGCTGACCGCACGCGACGGCGATGTGATCTCGATCCTCGGTTCCTCCGGTTCCGGCAAGTCCACGTTCCTGCGCTGCATCAATCTTCTTGAAAACCCGCACCAGGGCCAGATTCTGGTGGCCGGTGAAGAACTCAAGCTCAAGGCCGCCAAAAATGGCGAACTGGTTGCCGCCGATGGCAAACAGATCAACCGCCTGCGCTCCGAGATTGGTTTTGTGTTTCAAAACTTTAATCTGTGGCCGCACATGAGCATCCTCGACAACATCATCGAGGCACCGCGGCGCGTGCTCGGCCAGAGCAAGGCCGAGGCGATCGAAGTCGCCGAAGCGCTGCTGGCCAAGGTCGGCATCGCCGACAAGCGCCACGCGTACCCGGCGCAATTGTCCGGTGGCCAGCAACAACGCGCAGCGATTGCCCGCACGCTGGCGATGCAACCGAAGGTGATCCTGTTCGACGAACCCACCTCGGCGCTTGACCCGGAAATGGTTCAGGAAGTACTTAGTGTCATCCGCGCATTGGCCGAAGAAGGCCGCACCATGCTGCTCGTGACCCACGAAATGGGTTTCGCCCGTCAGGTCTCCAGCGAAGTGGTGTTCCTTCATCAGGGCCTTATAGAAGAGCAAGGATCGCCTCAGCAGGTGTTCGAAAACCCGCTTTCGGCGCGCTGCAAACAATTCATGTCCAGCAACCGCTAACGGAGCAACATGCATGCAGAATTTTAAAAAGGTCTTCCTGGCCGCCGCCGTCACCTTGGCGTTCAGCGCCGGTGCCATGGCCGAAACACTGAAGATGGGCATCGAAGCGGCTTACCCGCCGTTCAACAACAAAGACGCCAGCGGCAACGTGGTCGGCTTCGACAAAGACATCGGCGACGCCCTGTGCGCGAAGATGAAAGTCGAGTGCACCGTGGTCACTTCCGACTGGGACGGCATCATCCCGGCCCTGAACGCGAATAAATTCGACTTCCTGATCTCCTCGCTGTCGATCACCGACGAGCGCAAGGGCGCGGTCGACTTCACCGACCCGTACTACTCGAACAAGCTGCAGTTCATCGCACCGAAAAACGTCGACTTCAAAACCGACAAGGACTCGCTGAAGGGCAAGTCCATCGGTACCCAGCGTGCCACGCTGGCCGGCACCTGGCTGGAAGACAACTACGGCAGCGATCTCAACGTCAAACTCTATGACACCCAGGAAAACGCCTACCTCGACCTGACGTCCGGTCGTGTCGACGCGATCCTCGCCGACAAGTACGCCAACTACGACTGGCTGAAAAGCGACGCGGGCAAGAACTACGAGTTCAAGGGCGACCCGGTTGTAGAAAGCGACAAGATCGGCATCGCTGTGCGCAAGGGTGACAACGAACTGCGCAACAAGCTGAACGCTGCCCTGAAGGAAATCGTCGCCGACGGTACCTACAAGAAGATCAACGACAAGTACTTCCCGTTCAGCATCTATTGATCCTGACCTGTGGGACTGGCGCCGTGATTGCACGGCGCCGGCTCCCGACTTTGCCTGCCGCAATTTGAACAGAAACCCATGATTATCGACCTCTACGGATTCGGCCCGGCCCTCGCTGCCGGCGCGCTGATGACCGTCCAACTGGCTCTCACCGCCCTATGCCTGGGACTGGTGCTCGGCCTGCTCGGCGCCTTGGCCAAGACTTCCCCGTACAAGCCGCTGCAATGGCTTGGCGAAACCTACTCGACCATCGTACGTGGTGTGCCGGAACTGCTTTGGGTTCTGCTGATCTACCTCGGCACCGTCAAGACGATGAATGCCATTGGCGAATACTTTGGCAATCCAGACCTGGCGCTAAGCCCCTTTGTGGCGGGCGTAACCGCACTCGGACTGTGCTTCGGCGCCTATGCCACGGAGGTATTTCGTGGCGCCATCCTGGCCATTCCGAAAGGACACCGTGAGGCCGGTCAGGCCCTGGGCCTGTCGAAATGGCGGATCTTCACCCGGTTGATCATGCCGCAGATGTGGCGCATCGCCCTGCCCGGCCTGGGCAATCTGTTCATGATCCTGATGAAAGACACCGCTCTGGTGTCGGTCATCGGCCTGGAAGAAATCATGCGCAATGCGCAGAACGCCGTGACCTTCGCCAAGCATCCATTCACCTTCTATCTGGTCGCAGCCGTCATGTATCTGGGCCTGACCATATTGGCGATGGCCACCATGCACTTCATGGAAAAACGCGCCGCCCGTGGCTTCGTGAGGACGACGTAATGGAATGGGAAGTCATCTATAAGTGGCTGCCGAAGTTCTTTCAGGGCGCCGTCCTGACACTCGAACTGGTGGGCATCGCCGTTATTCTCGGGTTGTTGCTGGCGATTCCTCTGGGCATCGCGCGCTCCTCCAAGCTCTGGTTTGTTCGCGCATTTCCTTACGCTTACATCTTTTTCTTTCGTGGCACTCCGTTGCTCGTACAACTGTTTCTGGTCTACTACGGCCTGGCTCAGTTCGACGCCGTACGCGACAGTTTCATGTGGCCGTATTTGCGAGAACCCTTCTGGTGCGCTGTCGCCACGATGACCCTGCATACTGCCGCCTATATCGCCGAAATCCTGCGTGGCGCCATTCAAGCGATCCCGCCGGGCGAGATCGAAGCCGCGCGTGCACTGGGCATGTCCAAGGCCAAGGCATTGTTCTATATCGTCCTGCCGCGCGCCGCGCGCATCGGCCTGCCGGCCTACAGCAACGAAGTCATCCTGATGTTGAAGGCCAGTTCTCTGGCGAGCACGGTGACCTTGCTCGAGCTCACCGGCATTACCCGCACGATCATTGCCCGCAACTACCTCCACGTGGATATGTTCTTCACCGCAGGCGTCATTTACCTGCTGATGTCGTTTGTTCTCGTTCAGGCATTCAAACAGCTGGAGCGATGGTTGCGCGTCGATGCCTGCCAAGGGCGTTGACTCCTCCTGCGTGCTGACGGGCGAGGAGTTACTCGCCCGCTTCACCGCGCTGGATGCATTTCTGACAACGCATCAGGCGCTGTGGAAACCTCGTCCGTTCACTCATCTTTCGCTTGCCTGGGAAGCGTCCTACCCGGAGCTGGCCTTGTGGCTACGCGGGCGCTCACTGGAAGACGCGGAAAGTGCTCACAACCAACCCGCTGATCTGGCCGATGCGCCGCAGCCGTTTGCTTCATTGGCGACGCTGTCGGCTGAGCTGAGCGCGGTCGGTGAGTTGCCGGGGCATGCGCTGGAAGCTGCGGTGCATCGCTTGAATGTCGATGTACCGGGGCGCAAGTGGCAGCAGATTGAAGCGTTTGCCAGTCGTTTGTCTTTTTCCTCGCAACCGACGCACTGGCTCGATTGGTGTTCCGGCAAGGGGCATTTGGGCCGGCGGTTGTTGAGTGATGGCCAACAGTTGACCTGCGTTGAATACGATCCGGCATTGGTCGCCAGCGGTCAGGCGTTGAGTCAGCGCCATCATTTACACGCGCTGCATGTCGAGCAGGATGTGTTGGCAGCGAATGCTTCAGGTGTATTGAGCGCCGCCCACACACCCGTCGCCCTCCACGCCTGCGGCGATCTGCATGTGCGCTTGATGCAACTGGCCAGCGCTGCCGACTGCCAGCAAATGGCGATCGCGCCTTGCTGTTACAACCGCATCAGTCGCAACGAGTACCAGGCGTTGTCCTCTGTCGGTTTGCGATCCGTCCTACAGCTCTCGCTCGAAGATCTGGCTCTACCCATGAGCGAAACTGTCACCGCCGGTGCACGGGTCCGACGTCAGCGTGACACCTCCATGGCCCGGCGCTTGGCTTTCGATTTGCTGCAACGGCAAGTACGTGGAATTGACGAATACCTGCCCACCCCGTCCCTGCCCAGCGCTTGGTTGGACAAAACCTTCGCCGATTACTGCCGCGATCTGGCAGCGCTGAAAGAGTTATCCACAATCGGCTCGCCAGATTGGTCGACACTGGAAGCCGCCGGTTGGCAGAGGTTGGCCGAAGTTCGCAACCTCGAATTGCTTCGCGGATTGTTCCGACGACCGCTGGAGCTTTGGCTGAATCTGGATCGGGCGCTTTTCCTCGAAGAACAGGGATACGTCGTACGCCTCGGCACCTTTTGCGACACCTCACTCACACCGCGTAACTTACTGCTGCTCGCCGAACGCGCTCAAAACGTTACAGCCTGTGGATAACTCTGTTGATGGATTTGCCGTGGATCCAATATCTGCGCCTGTTTCGTCGCCTTAACAACACTGGTCATTTTTTGTTCACATAAATAAAAAACCTGTAAAACAGGGATTTGCGAACAAAATGAGAATGGGTTCACAAAACCTCGCCTGAGTATGACTTCGTGCCTCTCAGTTGTGCATAAGCTGCCAATCAAAACGACATAACCGCCGAATAATGGCGCTCGCCGAGCGAATAATTTCGCCCTCGCGAAAGCCGAAACTCCACTGCCTGTCCTGCAAAACAGCCCTATCGTGCGTAAGGCACAAATGCTGCGTTACGCATTGCGCAGTGCTTAATTTGCCGCGATGCAAAAATAGTCTGAATTCAGGGGTTTACAGGATCTTCCCAATCGCTATAATCGTCGCCCACAACGCCGGTATAGCTCAGTTGGTAGAGCAACTGACTTGTAATCAGTAGGTCCCGGGTTCGACTCCTGGTGCCGGCACCATACAAAACAAAGCCCCTGCAGAAATGCAGGGGCTTTGTTGTTTGTGGGGTGTTTATATTCTTGGCAGTTTTACCTTCGGTGAAAATAGCTTCTCCCCTCGCACTTCGCGCGATTAGCCACACTTCCTCTTACACACTTCGAAAGCGCGGACTTTGAACCAACGGTTCACATTTCCATCTTTATGCTAAATTATGAAATAGCAATAATTATGGTGTACACATAAAAAGGTGTAATCGTATGAGCAGCATTTTTCAGCGCCCAGAACTGGCCGAGTCAATGGCTAACCAGCTTCTCAATCCAGGTGTGCTCGACGAAGGTCTGCGCTCAGGTTTATTTCTATCTGGCCTGCGCCGCACAGGCAAAACGACGTTTCTGAGGAACGACCTTATCCCGGCCTTGGAAGAAGCAGGTGCTTTGGTCATCTACGTCGACTTATGGAGCGACACTCTGGCCAACCCGGCAACGCTTGTGCACAACGCCATCCGGGAAACCCTGAAAGATCTGCAAACGCCGGGCTCCTCTGCCTTGGAAACATTCAAGCGAGTCAGCAATGTTGAAATCGGCGCCGGGGGATTCAAGTTCGGCTTCAAACTCGACAGCATTGGCAACGTCGACGGCCCAACACTGGCGCAAGCACTCACCGAAGTCGTAGATCAAGCCAGGACGGATCTGGTGTTGATCATTGACGAGGTGCAGCACGCCATTTCCTCAGACGACGGCAATCAGCTGCTCCTGGCACTCAAAGCCGCTCGCGATGCAATCAACCCTCGTCCGAAAACGCCGGGATACTTTCTATTTATCGGAACAGGTTCGCACAGAGCGCAAGTCAGCGAACTGACCGCCAAACGCAACCACGCCTTTTCCGGAGCCACGTCAGCAGCCTATCCATTGCTGAAAGGCGATTACGTTGAATTCCTACTCAACCGACTCGCAATGACAGTGAAGAAGGACAAGTTGCCGTCCCTCGAAGCCGCTGTCGAAGCGTTCAACACTTTGGGAAATCGCCCTGAAGAAATGTTGAAGGCCCTACGCCAACTCTTGCAGCAAGAGGGCGAGCCCGATGTTTTCCTACCCGTAATAGCCAGCACATTACGCTCGGCCGCGGCGAGCATCGAGCTGGAAAAAGTCGAGCAACTGGGTAGCTTGGCTCAAGCCGTTTTCAACAAAATCGCATCTACAGAAGGCGATGCTCGCGGAATTTTCTCCACTGACGCAGCGGCTGAGTATTCAAAGTCAGTCGGGCGAGAGGTGCGGGTCGAAGAGATTCAACCGGTGGTGATTGCGCTGGTTGCCGAGAACATCATCATGCGACGCGGGCACGGGATTTACGCGATTACGGATCAGTTTGTTCAAGAGATCTGGCTGGAAGAGCGGGCTTTGATTGAGGGGAGTTAGACCGCGGGCTGATTTTTTCAGTGACGGCATTTCTGCCGTGCAGTTAACGCAATCATCTCAGTGAGCCAGTTCCGGGCGAACGTCACTCCTCCAAGATCAAGATGACGAACTATCCACAGACGTAGAAAAGATCGGGCAAAGCGCTGTCGCCGACAGCAACCCAGGTAGCCAGAACCTTTAAGGCTACGCAACACAGTGATGGTTCGCCCAAAGTGCGATTAGCGTCCGGCGGCTCGCACGGTCACAGCGATGTGATGGATGCCTACTTTTATCAGTGTGCCCACTGCGGCAACTCATCCCCTTTCATAGTTGCCCTGCAGCAACCTATCCGCTTGGCCATTTCCTTACGCCAACCTGCGCCCGTCTCTTTCTCCCGGAAAGAGACGGGCGCTCCTACCACCGCTGCAGCCCACCTCGTACAAGGCTTTGCGGCATTTCCCCTCGTGACAATCGGCGTGACAAACACCGAAGTCACCAGCAACAGCGATGCAGATGATGGTGCCGCAGTCCACGGAATGGACTGCACCTGACTGACAGTCAGGCATGCCCCGGTCATCGCTTCACTGCCTTAACCCGACTCAAGATCTCGCGGCGCTGGTCTCGTCAGCCAATGCAGCCTCCACCCGCCCACCGGTAACGGTGCTCAGGGGGCCAGATCATGAGATGCCCATGCTCCCGGTCGTAAAGAGCCGCCAGTCCCGCGTTAGTGGACAACCTCACAGGTCGCAGGGGCCTTGATCCCTGATAACACTCAACATTCTTGGCGGGATGACGTGGGGAAAGTTTTAAAAATTTTGGCTTCGAGAGGAGTTCGATCATGGCGCTGGTGGGCAGACGAGATGGGCGCAATTTTGGCTATGGGCGACAGCTGAGCTACGCCGGGCCACAGGCGTTGCGCGATCTGTTTGGCGGCGGGCATTACGGCACGGTGAAGGCGCACAGTGATCGGTGGCAGACGTTTGTACGGTGGTGTCGTTCGGAGGATGGACCAGGGTTCAACGATGCGCGGCGGATTGATCGGCAGACTTTGCGGGGCTACGCCGGGTATCTGCGTCAGCAAGTTGAACAAGGGGCTATCGGCATTGCCACCGCGCAAAACCGGTTGTCCAGCGTGAACCGAACCATAGCGGCGCTTCGCGGTGATCAGTCTGTGAAAGTGCCTAGTCCGAGCAAGGCGCTGGGAATGCGGCGCACGAGTGTTCGTCATTCGGTGCCACAAGGCCAAGACCGCGAACACGTGAAGCAGATCGTCGAGGTACTCTGCGAACACCAAATGCCTCGCGCGGCGGCCATCGCTCAGTTGGCGTGAGCCACCGGCATGCGCTTACGCGAGGCCATTTTGGCCGACCTACCGCGCTTAAAACGTGAGGCAGAACACTACGGCAAGATCAACATCCAGGATGGCACCAAAGGGGGCCGCTCAAGTGCCTCGGCTCCTCGCTGGATCAGGGTGGATGATCATATTCGCAAAGCGCTAAGATTCGCCGAACAGGTCTCACCCGGTGGCAGTCACAACCTGCTTGCGCCGAACGAAAGCTACCTCGATTTCCAACGGAAAATCGTCCGATCCGCACGGGACCTCCTCCATCTGTACAGCCTGAAAGGCTTTCATGAATTACGGACGGCCTATGCGTGCGAACGCTATGAGCAAATTACCCAGCATCCCGCGCCTATCAACGATGGCCATTGCTACCAACTCGACCGACGCCTCGATCAGGAGGCCCGAGTGCAAATCAGCTATGAACTCGGACACGGCCGTATCGACGTGGTGTCGGCTTACATTGGTGGTCGAGCATGAGCAAGCCATTCGATATGGAGGTTTTTCTGACAGGGGTGCTGAGCGGGTCGCATGCCACACGCCAGCGTCACCTTCGCCAGGCAAAGGCCATTCAACAGGCGATTTTTAATCGCTGGAACCGAGATACCCCATGGAACTGGCAGAGAAAGCATCTCGACTGGTTTCTAAATCAGCACTTGAATCAGCACGCTGAGTCGACGCGTTATTACTATCTGCTGACCATGAATTTACTCGCTCTCCGCCTAGCAAAACCATGGCAGTTCATAGCGAGAGGACGAGGTCGGCATAAATGGTAAACACAGCGTTGACCATTCCATACAAAGGAGAAACCGGCAGGAAATGCCCCGGGTGAGACCGTGAAAACAGTCACGTCAACACATGCTCACTCGATGGCTCGCCCCTTCACTGCCTGACGCCAACCGCGCAATCACTTTGTCGACGAAGTCAGGGGCAATTCAAGCGTCGCTAAGCGATGCCTCTCTACTGACTCAAGCGAACGCCTTTGATCTCATAAAAATCCGAATGATTGCCTCTATTGTGATATCACGCAGTGCTAGGATTGCCTCCACATATGTGGCACCGTGGGGTTAAAGATGGCGACGCTCAGGATGAAAGCCCTTGGCATTGAGACGTCCAAATCAGACGTCACGGGTGGTCCCAATAAACCCGCACATTCAATACCCAGACGTAAGTAAAAAGCTGGGCGACTATGATAGAGCGCGTAATGGACGAGAGCGTGTACGTCGGCGGCAATGAAGCTCAAGCCTACTTCTTCAGCAAGCTGGAGTTGTATGATAAAAATAAGTTCATAAAGAAACGCTGCAACGCCTTAGAACTCTCACATGTCCAAACCAAGCTACACCACCGCTTGGAATTCCACGTTTTTGCAAGAATTAAGTGCTTAGACGTAAGCAACGAGCGCCCCCTAGAGTGCTTGAGTAACCAAATCGAACTAATCCGTAACTCAAACGTCGATGCCTCCTACAAAAGAAGAATCTTCAAAGAAGATTTCTGCACGCCTAAATACGGGAGGTGGGCGTATAAACATCCCAATGGACAAAAAAAAATACATCGGCTTGCCAATCAGCCTAACTTTCGAAGATGGCAGCCTTCGCAAATTAGACCGCGATGTGTTGCCGTATGATAATCAAACTGATTTCCGACACAGTGTATATAGCTAGGTATATTACCCCTCTACCCGAAACGAGGAGTACCTGTTTACACCTTGTCCTTCTGTTCAGAAAAGAGGGGGAACTCATTAGTATTGCCGAGATGGAGTATTGCAGCGGAATTAGTATTTGGCCTTCTTTAGCTTCCTCTGCATTCGTAGATACCCTTAGTAACGCTCGATGTTTCTATAAGGAAGCTCTAGCGCTCTATTTTGGTCAAAAGAATCCGTTTGAAAGGCTGGTTGAAAAACATATTTTAAATATTCTGCCCCAGATAAGCATACTTATTCATGGGGCACACATTGCATGATCTTAAAAAAACCAAACATAAATGCAGTACGATCCGAACATGATGTTTTCTGTCAAGCTGACACACATAACCTTGACAAAATAAATATCCAAATACTGTTTTATACTTAATTATGGAGTCGACTATGTTGAACGAATTAGCAGCGCTACTACATGAATTTTTCGCCACAGATCAGGCTTCCCACGCACAGCATCAGCCCGATGGGAAGTACAGGAGAAAACCTGGCGCAGTTACGAAAAAACTCTTGGAGAAGACTTTAAGTACTTCCGGATCACTTGCAATTTACCAAAAGAATAACGACCTAACAATCAAATGGATCTGTTTTGATTTTGACATTTCAAAACCAAACTTAGAGAATGAACTTAGGCCGATCGCACAAGCTGAGCTTGAGCGCACGGTCAATAGCTTCTGCACATCACTTAGTAAGCTAAATGTACCTTATCTACTAGAGTTCTCTGGAAACAGAGGCTTTCACGTTTGGATAACATTTAAAGAGAAAACAAGCTATCGTACAGGCTACGAAATCCAACAAGCCTTGATCGAGAGCACACAACTTTTCTATAATAAAGATCTGATAGGAGTAGACCTTTTTCCAAGTTCAGGTACTCCAACAGATGGCACCGGACTAGGTGTAAAGGTTCCACTTTCAAAACATACCAAATCAAAGCGTTACGCTGTGTTATTAAAAACACAATCAGAACTTTGCACATTCAAACAAACCACAGAGCTTGATAGCGAAACTATAAATGCCAACCTAGAGATTCTAAAACAACATAAAAGCACAAGCAAATCTGAATTAGAAACGGCCCTAGGGGTTATTTTCAACTTCACTCATGATGAAACATTGCGCCCCGCAAGAATAAAATCAATAGGAATACGAAACAACGGCTTCACACTGGATATGTTGCAGGCACACTGGAAAGATCACTTGCCGCTCCATACTCTAGGCAATAAAATAATAGACGGCGGAAACCTCAACCACGAGGAAAGGAAACTTCTTGTAGGCATGCTCTACAACATCAAAGCAAAAAATATAGAAGATGCAGGACAAAAAATCCTGATAGATATATTTAGCAAGAGCGAAAACTACAATCCTGAGATAACGATTCGATCCATAAAGAAATTGTCATCGTTCAATTTTCCATCACAAGAACAGATAGAAAACACTACGAATGTAAAATTTACAAGCTCACTAACAGTCGAAGATCTGATAAAGGCTTGTATTCCTACATACACGCACTTTACAGACGCCACATTTGAGATATCAAAATCCGACATTGAAATAACTAAAACAGCCGAGCTTAGCTACTTATTTCTAAACGACGAAGCTCAGTCAAAAGTAATAATAAATGAACTGTCTTCCACCGATAGCTACCGATTACTAACCCTAGTAAATAAAGTAATACAAACCCCTAAATCAGCAGAATTTTATAAGCATCTACGGAACGAACAAAACAAAGTTCGAACGCTCATTACGCTAAAAGCGCCTGAAAGAATTGCAACCTCTTGCATATTGAAGCAGCTCATTTATTTTTTAAATATCCCCCCAAGCAGCAACTCCCACGGATACAAACCAAACAAGGGTTTTAGTGACGGCTACATATTTCAGCCATGGTTGTATCTATGGATCAAATTCGTATCTAACATAAGCAGCGCAATCGAAGATCCAGACAATCAAAACTATTACATCCTTAAAACAGACATAAAAAGTTTCTACGACACTATCCCTCATGACAATCTCAAAAGGATGTTACTTGGAGGCGTTAACCCGCGGATCGACGCGAAGCTAAGTGAGTTATCAGCAGAATCAAAAAGCTCATACCAATCGCACATTGATACACTCTTTGAAATAACGGAAAGAGTTGTTAACTCAAAAGTTGGCTTGCCTCAAGGCCCAGCTTATGCAAGGTACTTAGCAGAGCTATACCTTGATAATCTTGATCTAAACCTCGACTCGAAATTGCAACTAGAGGAAATTCAGCTCTACCAACGTTATGTAGATGATATTTTCATTATTGCCCCCTCCGAAGATTCTGCCAAATCAGCACTTGCAATGCTTCGTGCAGAACTCGAATTGCTAGGACTAGATATAAACAATGAAAAAACCAGTATTACTAAAATAAGACATTTCTCCAAGGACTTTAACACTTATCGCTCTCAATCAAAGTATGCTGTTGACAGAGTCTCAAGAAATTTTGCTGACTCGACTACTACACAAAAAAATCTAGCGATAAATGAGTTCATTAAGCTCGTTCAGTCAGACAGTTGCAATGATGACTTGGCCTTTATATTTTCCCATTTGGCAGGCGTACCAACCCTTGACCCATTAAAAAGAGAAAAGGTTGAACCTACACTGAACGCTAAAATTGGAAGAGGAAGTCTATATAAACACTTATTTAATTTTGTCTTAGACTCACCCGAAAACTGGGACGCGCTTGAGTCAGTAGATCACCTAGACGAGCTTCAATCAGAAGTATTCACTGCGAGCCTTATAACTGCACTTGAGTCTAGCAAGTCAGCTTCAGACGATCTTAAAAAACTGATAATTCGATTTGAGAAAAAATTATCAAAATCCGAGTTAACCAATGAAAACCTTACCTACCTAGCATTAGTTTTTGGCGTGGAAATTAGCTTAAAGGATATCCCTTCACCACATATAATAAACTGCTTAATAAGCCTTCCAGAGAATGAAAACCTAGAAATAAATACAAGATTAGTCGAACAGCTCAACACCGCCCTGAACGATATAAAAGAATTACCAAGATTCATTGAGGCTATATACCCCCTCTGTGCAAGCTCGAGAACTCAACGCAAAGATCTCAATGATCTAGCTGCTACATTCTATGCAAAACTTTCGACTGATGAAAGAAATGGCAAACTATCGATAGATTCCCCCCCAGAGATATGTGCTCCTTCAACTGCGTCCAAATACTACTACCTGTTATGCCTGTTCTCTATATCCAGCAAAAATAAGTCAACCGATCTATTGAGAAGTTCGTGGAAATACTGCGCACATATCTTCAATACCTATGAAACAGAAATAGCTCACAGGGCACCTGACTGGTTCAAAAAAATAAGCGACATTGAATACAGCCAAGATAACGCACTACTTCTAATATCAACAATTGTTGACGGTAATATATTCCGCGGACTTATTGACAAAAGAAAAATTTTTGAGAAATTCCACAGCCTTCTACTAATATACATAACGCTCCAAGACAACGATCTAAAAAGCGCAGGCATTGAGAAAGCGCTTGACGAACTCAAAGATAAAGCCGACTTCTACAAGTGGCTTATAGACAAAGACCAGACATCAATATTTCCGACCACGAATAAGTCATGGTTTGAAAAAAATATTATCGAAAACAGTTCGATCGTATTAAAAAGAGAAAGATCTATTCTTTTCAGGAAGCCAACCACTAATTTTCATTCAACAAGTACCCCTCTAAACGAACACAATGGCTATAGTGAGATAGTTGTCGATTATACACCGGAAATTCTAAAAACCTTGACTGAGACTATTTCAGAACAGACCACAGGGCAAAAGCTAAAAAAACTCCTCGACATAATAAATGTGTGCAAAGCCTCTGGGGCGTATCCCAACATATTCTGTAAAGATCGATTACTTACCGACAATACATTATTGCCCTTTAGCCAAGAACTTGTAAACTCAAGAACAATAATACTTGAAGATAGGGACGGAAACATCGAGACACTAGTCAACAACCAGAAAAACTTTATTAAAAGTTACTTTCGATCTACTTCAAGCCACGACGCCAACATACTTATAATTAAAGATAAGTATATTGACAACTTGGGCGACGCTATTGACGCTGTCGAATTTATAAAACACTTGCTACTACAGATTGAAGAAATAAATGGATCTGAGGATCCGTTTTACTTCGACTTAGCTGCAGCAGCCGCTCTATATCTCTCGATCGACGAAACTGAGCCGGCAAGAAGAATCGACAAATTTGTTGATCAATACCATCGCTTTAATCAAAAGGACAGTGATCGTCATATATACGCCATCGATCAAAGTACGACCCCCACTGATAGCACACCAATACACCTATTAAACACTATAGAAGCAGCTTTAAAATTAATCCCTACAACAGTGACCCCTTCGTTAGCTTTATATCTTCATACCGATATTGAGCAATACAGGAAGAACTTTTGCGAACTCGTAGAGCGGCACAGTTCCGAAACTTCAACCTTAGACACAGTTCAGTTCAAGCGCATCAGACCTATAGTTTCTCCAATCAGCGAGTCCCTACATTTCGATGGAAAAGATTATCCATTCAACATGGTACAGCTAGTAAACATAACCACTAATGAAATTCATCAATTTGAGACGAAACACTCCATAGCTATAAGCTCGTCTGAGCACGTTTACTTCTACGAGGATTCGTCCGGCATATATATTGCTGCCATGCACAGTTTTATAAGTAAAATATATAAATCCATAACAAGCAGACTGGACATTTATTCCTCCAAAGGAAATCACTTCAAAAGTTACCCAACCACTATTTTTGACGAAAAAAATATATTGTCCTTAAATGGCTTTAGCTCTGCCGTGGATGTAGTTTCAATACACCGAGACATATCCAAAACCGATGCGCATTCAAATTTAGTACAGTGGCTTAGCTCCCTGCCAAAAAAATTCCACCAAGCGTTAGTAACATTAATATCTGCTCACACAGTGATGCATAAAGAGGACATCTTTAAGTTTACAAAAAAAGTCGAGCATTTACTAAGTGAAGAAGGTAGTAACCCTTTTCTAATAAAGCACATCGGCGACTACAATGGTACGCACCGAGTATTATTTAAGGACAACGATATTGGTCGTAGTATCGAGAGTCTCTCTCCGGCAAGTATTGCAATTGACTCCGAAAGAGCGACTCTTATAACCGACACAATCATCACAGGATCGCAAATAATTTCCTCAATGAATTTTTACTTGACGGGCATAGAAACCAAATCTAACTCAAATAACTTCCTAATCCCAGTCGAACACAGGGAAGCCTTGATATCAAACTTGAAAAAATTAAAATCAATTGACATCTGTACAATTTTATATACAGCAAATGCGATTAGAAACATCGAAACATTTCTAAAAAGCGCGATGAATGAAGCCGTAAAGGTAAATGTTATCTGTGGAAAAGATATCGGTGAGAACGCGCTCTTCGGCACTACGAGCCGAATAGGAGAACAGGATAAAGATCTAATTCGCAACATCCTTAGGGACCAAGAGTCCATGCAGAACCTTCTCGATCATCTTGATGTAATACCCACCTTCAAAAAGTCAAAGTCAAATATAGACGAGGAAATTAATAAAACCAATTTGGTTGCGCGATATCAATCGTTGCCAAAGAAATGTTTTGTATTTCTGAAAACCGGTTTGAGGCATGCGCCTACATGTCATCCACTTACTCGGATACGCGAGCTAAACGAGTAGCCTGGGAGAGTTTAAGATGGTCAAGGGGATATTTGTTGTCTGTCCCCTTACATCTCTAAGGAAGAGTTCGCAGGGCTGGTGTAATATTGATCGTAGACAGACGGCTTCAATGCTCCTAATGTTCGACGGCGACGCATCAGTAACAGCTGTAAGCCAGATCACATTAACCTACTCGGTCGAATTCAAACTGAGTGAGCCATCGCCAAATCTATTTCGTGGTTCTCCTACTTCGGCGAGGTCCGTGCGCATACGATTCTGAAAAATGGTTGCGGGGCATGGATCACCCCTGCATTGAAATTGATCTTCACATATGATTTCTAGAACAGATCAATGGCCCAGCGGCTTGTGAATTATCAATTCTGCTCCCCTGGAGAATCACCTGAACCAGATCAATCCGCAAAAATCGTCTATGACTACATTCCGAGCGAGAACTCCTCTCCGACGATCGGCACAGAAGCGCGGCCTAACGATAAGGATAGGTTTAGGGATAGAAAGCTAAAACAACTGGATAAAAGTTTTTTACTTACAAAATGTTATGGAAATTTTCGACTCCTGGTGCCGCACCATACAAAACGAAGCCCCTGCAGAAATGCAGGGGCTTTGTTGTTTCTGGGGTGGTCATATTTTTGGCAGTGTTTCTGCTTCAGTAGAAATTGCTCCCTTCTTCCCCGTACTCGCCACACTTCCGCTTACAAACCCCGAAAGCATCGCTTTGCCTCATAAGTTCACACTTCAGTCTTTATGCCAAATTATGAGCTGGCGATAATTATTGTGTGGGCATAAAGAGGTGTAATCGTATGAGCCGCATTTTACAGCGCCCTGTATTGGCTGAATCAATGGCACGCCAGCTTCTCAATCCAGATGTACTCGATGAAAGTCTGCGTTCAGGGGTCTTTCTGTTTGGCCTGCGCCGCACAGGCAAAACGACGTTTCTGAGGAACGACCTTGATCGATGATGTCGTGAAAGTGATGGATGCGCCGTCGGACAAGCCGTTGCTGTAAACAACGCTTTAAGGCCCTCGCTGATACGAGGGCTTTTGCGTTTCAGACCTGACTGATCTCAAGCACAAACGAAATCTTCTGCTGACTCGCACTCCACACATACCGCAAATGCTTGCCCTGCTTCGGAATCGATACCGCTGGAGGTCGAAACGCGGCGACACATTCATGGCCCGGCAGGCGAACGCTGTTGTAAAGCAGTCCCCACGACTCGGTTTCGCGCAGTTGACGGGCGAATAGCTGAGACGGCCCGTAAGCCTCCGGATCCGGATTGTGCAGCTCGGGGTGATCGTGGCGGATATCGTGCAGCGGTTTAACCACCCGATTGACGTAAGTGCGCATGGTCAACTCAAGATCTGCTTCCTGAGTCGCCGCAAGAAATCGTTCCTGGTGATAACAGGTCTCGGCGATGGCAGCAGCCTGACTGCTCGCGGCGTAGTAAACGCCGAAGGTGCCATCGCAGAAACGACTGCGTTTGCCGATGTGGGTGAACGCAGCCATCACCGGAGTCGAACCGGGGCCAGAGAGTCGATCTTCGGGTCTCACGCGGGCGAGAACCCCGGCCTGCTCGATCAGACGATCATTGGTCAGCGCTTCAATTGCGTAGGCAACTTCCAGGTCTTCGGGATCGAGCACGTCTTCGAACAGCGCAATCGGCGGGAAGCTGCTGTTGACGATCCGATAGGCTCTCGGCCAAGCCACATCAGCCATCTCTGGCGCCTTCAACCGCGCACCCCATCGAGGTAACGACGCACATCGGCGATATCGACCACGCGTCCGGCGAGCATGTAATCCAGCGCCGTTTGCCCATTGAACGGCGCCGCCGTGTTCGGACTACTGACCCACGTGTAGGCACGCTCACGGCTGTTGCTGAAGATGATGCTCAAAGCCTTGTGAATGCCCATCAGGTAGGAGATGCGCTCAAGGGTGTCGTTAGGCAGACGTATGTTCGGCAGGTGTTTGTATTTATAGAACGTGGTGTTGCCAACGCCGCCGAGTAGTGTGCGTTGCTGCTCGGCGCTGCAGCCCCAGCGCTCCATGAGGTTGAAGAAGAACTTCAGCGCGACGCGGCCGGCTTCGGGGGCGTCTAGTTGTTCGCGTGGGGTGAGGGCTGGGGATGAGGTAGTCATTGAGCCTCTCCAGATTTGTCTTGCTTTGATACTAGTACATATACGAATAAATCGATAAAAAAGCTCCGTAAGCGTATTACTGGTTACCACATTCCCCATTGATTGGGATTCGGATATGACCGGATTTGAGCATTTCGTCGACCGAATCGAACCGCTGCCGAATAGTTCGTGCTTCCAACATGGCTTGGGCAGTCTTGTCCGTAGGAATTCGTGCAATGGACGGCTGCTCCTGAATTTCAATAACGTGATGAAGCCTGTTGCCAACTTGGCACTCCATATCGGCCGCTTCTTTTGATGCAATCACTTCGCTTACCTCACTCAGAACTGTAGCCACAGAGACTCGATGTCTCGACGCTGCCACTTCATCTGCTTTAACAAGTCGCCGCTATCAGCTCGGTCGCAAGTTCGCCTAGGATGCATCCACGTATTTCGCAGGCCAAAACCACTAACGTTGTCAGCCATTTCCCCGTGAAAAATCACCCCCACGCACCAAAACCACGCACTTTTTTTGACCCCCATCACCCCCACGTCACCAAAAACCCCGATCCTGTGTCAGCCTCCAGCCATCGGCGAGGACATCAATTCGCTACTAAACCCGCGACAACTATGCTCAGGTACAGGAATATAGCCAGCATATGGCGCCTGACCGGCAGTCTCGTAAACAACAATACCCAGCCCACTTTAGAGGGCATTACCCATGGATAGCAGAACCTTACGCAACCTCATGCGCATCGTGCAGACCGGCTCGTTGTCGGCCGCAGCCGAGCATTCGTGCCTGACTGTGCAGGCGTTGGCCGCGCAGTTGAACAAGGTCGAAGAGCAGTTCGGTTTCCGCTTGTTTCGACGTTCCAACAAAGGGCTGACGCTAACGCCGCAAGGCACTGAGCTGACGCCCTATATGGACAAAGTGCTAATTGCCACGCGACAGATGGAAGAAAAAGTCGAGGCGCTGAAAGTGCCGGGCCAGCGTACGTTGAAGGTTGCGCTGAACAACACCTTGGCGGCTGACTTCAACCGGCGAATGATCGGGCGCCTGATCGAGGTGTTTCCCGATTATCAGATGGAATTCAGCTACGCCGAGTCGATGGAAAATCTCAGCAAGCTGAAGAACGAAGACTTCGACCTTGCGGTGCTGATCGGCCCACAACGACCGGGCTTACCGAGCATCGTCCTGCCGGATGTGCAGGTGCAAGTGGTCGGCGCGCATTGCGGGCAGGAAAACGATCCACTGACGTTGCTGGGCAACAAGTTTCAGGTACGTCCTGCAGAAGATTGTCCGTATTCCCACAGCTTTTTGCGTTTTCTCGACGCTGGGCTGGGCAATCACGAGAACGGCCAGCGCATGGTCTATTCGTGCAGTGAAACGTTGACGCTGTCGCTGATCACGCAGATGGATGCGGTGGGCATGGTCTCGCGTGAAGCTGCGCAGAAGAACGGCCTGACGATTTTCCCCGGGTTCGAGGATTTTCTCGAAGTGCGTCTGGCGGTGAACAATCCGGAGTTGTCGAACCAGGCACTCAACGATGTCGTCGACTTGCCGCTACATGAACGAGCCGAGCGCAATGTACGCAGCCGTCCCAACCGCCACACTGAGAAAGAGGTTTTTGCTGAAATACGCACATAACAACGTCGGAATCGCGGCATAGAATTCCGGGCGATCGAGCTGTATGTGCTGATCCTTGATCAACAAGGGTGTCAGGCTGATCGCAGCGACGATCGCCACCGGCAAGTATTCCAGCGCCCGCGCAACGAACGGCGGCCAGTGCTCGGTGTTGACTTGCAGTGGCAGCGCGCGTGGCAGGAAAGTCACGGCCATCATCAGCGCAACCACCAGAATCAGGAACGTTTGGTCAGGCATACACCCACTCCGCAGCCCACAAACGTGGCGATAAACACATTGAACGGCGAACTGCCGACCAGACTCAACGCGCCCATGCACAGCACAGCGGCCGCAGCGGCAATGAGTTTGTTGCGCGTGTTGCACAGCGACACCAGCACGTAGAGCATCATCGCCGTCAGGGCGTAGTCGAGCTGATATTTGATCAGGTGCGCCGCGTACTGTGCGCAGACCGCGCCAAGCAAACCACCGAGCACCCACGAGGTGTGGCAGAACAGGTTGAAGCCGATCAGATAACGCACGTTGACCGGTGCGCCAGTGCCAAGTTTGACGCTGTGGAACGCGAAGGATTCATCGGTCAGGCCACCGGCATAAGCCCAGCGTTCCATGCGGCTGAGCCCCAGCGCCCGCAGGGCCTTGGCCATGTACACCGACATCAGCATGTGCCGCGCATTGATCAGGAACGTAGTCAGCACGATGGTGGTCAGCGAGGCGCCGCTAGAGATCAGCGCCAGCGCGGCGAATTGCGAAGCGCCGGCATATACGAACAAACACATCGCCACTGGCAGCCACATCGGCAACCCGGCGTTGACGGCCATCAGCCCGAACACGAATGACACCGTGAAGTAGCCAGCGACGACCGGGCTGGCTTCGGCAAACGTGCGCGACGGCTGATGGGCAGCCATCAGCGGCGCACTGCCGGACGTTTCATTCATAGATCCCTCTCAAATGTCCGCTCGCCGTGGGGCTCGCAAAAACCCTGGGCAGTCCAGAATCGCTTGCCCGCGAGGTTAGCATCGTCGACGAACAGAAACATCCGTAACACGCCGACCCGTTTCATATCGGACGACGCCGCTTCAACCAGTCGTTGACCCACGCCCTGGCTGCGATAGCGCGGGCTGACCGCCAGATGATTGATGGTGCCGCGACTGCCGAGCATGCCACCGAGTACCGCGCCGACGATCTCGCCCGCCACGTCAAAGGCGAGATAGGCCGTGGTGGTTTTCTGGATCAGCACGCCACGCAGGCACTTGGCGTCCTGCCACTCGCAGAAGGACACTTCGTCGAACTGGCGGAAGAAGCGCTCCATGCGCTGCGCATCCTTGGCCGTGGCGCGTCGCAGCACCACCGGCGTCGAGCACTCGACGCCGTCGATTGGGGTGATCTGATTAGCGAACAATGTCGAAAGCGGTCCCGGGCCGCGAGAAGGAGATCGCCAGAATCTGCCGGTACGCCATCGCATGGGTGTGCGTGTTGCGGGCCGGGGTCACGTAGTGGCGCATGTCGCGATCGAGGAAGTAGGTGGTGTCGAGAATTTCCTGGTAAGTGGTCGACGCCAGTTGATGCTCGTGGATGTCGTACAAACGACTCTCCGCGCCCTCGACATTATTGCGGCCCCAGAAGTGCACACCGCTGAACGGATAGCCGTCGCAGTGAATGCCTTCGGGGGTGATTTCCAGTTGCTTGCCGGGTTTGATTTCGATGCGGATCTGATGGATCTGGCACTGCCAGATTTCATCGTGCAGCTCTTCCGGCAGTACGCTTTTGTACACTTCGAAATCGGTGTCGATCAGGCTGCGCATCACCGGTGAAGTAATTACTTCATCGGAGAAGTCCTGAAAGTGTCGTACCAGGCCGCCAACATAGGCGTTGTTCTCTTTCGACTGCACGTAGGCGCGATGCTCGAGTTGCTTGAGCTCGCGGGTTTTCGGGTTGTACTCAAAGTCGCTGTAACGACGGTAACGCATGCCGGCTTCGGCCTGACCGTAGTAGCTGTCAGGCTCCATGTTTTCCCAACTTTTGGTCAGTCTGACGAAGTCGGCAAAATGACCGTAGAGATTGAAGTCACCACCCTGGACGTTGACATATTTGTCGCGCCGTAGCGATTCGCCCACTTCTCTGTTCAAAACGATCATTACCAAATTCTCCGCTGCGTTGAACGGCCTAATCTATTGGGTGGAGAATTTGCGTCCATGAGAAAGAATTTCAGGCATTTAAAGCACTGTTTGAAACGGCGTTTGCAGGCGCTTAAAAACAATTTTTACATGACAAAAACTCGGGTTTTTTCCGGTTTTCATCGAATAACCGTCGAAAAAAAACCCCGAACCAGTCGGGGTTTTTCTCATGTTTCTTACACTGGATCAGGCATCAGAAGATGTTGATCGGGTAATCCACGAAAACGCGCAGTTCGTTACCGCTGACGTTGTACTCGCTGGATTTCTGCGAAACACGCAGGATCGAGCTGCGCAGTTTCACGCTCAGGTCTTTGGCCGGGCCAGACTGCACTACGTATTTGAACTGGTTGAAGATCTCACGCTCGGTGCCGCCTTCGCTGGTGGACGTGGTGATGTTGTCGCCACGCACATAAGCGAAGTTGTAGCTCAGGCCCGGTACGCCGAATGCGCCGAAGTCGAGGCCGTAGCCCAACTGCCAGCTGCGCTCGTCTTCAGCGTTGAAGTCCGACCAGTAGGAGTTGGCCAGGTAGATGGTGTTGCCGCCATCGCCGACACGCTGCTGATCTTTCTGGTAGCCGCCGTAGGCGTAGCCCAGGTTGCTGTCGCCAGTGGAGCGCTGGTGCGCCACGGTGAACGAGTGCGGGCCGGTGGCGAAGGTGGCTGCCAGGCTCCAGATCTTGTTGTCCTGACCGGTGACGATGCTTTTGCCAGGCACGGTGTTTTCGCGCACGTAGGAGCTGTCCAGCTTGGTGCGATAGCCGTTGAAGTCCAGGGTCAGCGACTGATCCTTGTTGAACGGCAACACGTAGTTGGCGTTCACGTATTGTTTCTTCAATACGTCTTCGACGTCGGAAGCGTAGAGCGCGCCTTTGAAGTTTTCAGTGAACTGGTAGCTACCGCCCAATACGTTGATCGACTTCAGACCACCGCTGTCACGGCCTTCATCGCTTTTGCGCGATTCAGCGGTGAAACGACCGGCGTTCAGTTCCAGGCCTTTGATCTCTTTGGAAGTGATCAGGGTACCGGTGTAACTTTCCGGCAGCAGGCGCGAGTTGTCGTAGTTCAGCACCGGCAGGGCCGGCATCTGGTCGCCGTAGGTCAGCACGGTGTTGGAGAAGCGAAACTTCACCGCCGCGCCGGCCTTGGCCAGGTCGTTGGCCGCACTGCCGTTGTGGCCTTCCTGATAGCTGTTTTCTTGCTTGAAGAAGTCGATACCACCGGCGCCGCTACGGCCCTTGCCGCCGTCCAGACGCAGGGCGTACAGACCGAAAGCGTCGACGCCGACACCGATGGTGCCTTGAGTGAAACCGGACGAGAACGTACCGATGGCCGCTTGGCCCCATTCGGCCTTGTCGTCGTTACCGTTTTTGTAATCACGATTGATGTAGGCATTGCGCAGCAGCACTTTGAGGCTGCTGTCTTCAACAAACCCCTTGGACTCGGCCTGGTCGTTAGCCATGGCCTGAGTGGCACTCAACATCCCCAGTGCGATCAGACTGATTCGCTTGTTCAACATTTTGTTTTCCTTATTACGGGTTGAAACGCGCTGTGTCGAACGGCGGAAACGGCGCTTTTGCACTCTTTTATTCACCCCGAAACAAAAAGGCCCGCCCACGATAATGTGATGGCGGGCCTGCTCCTTATTTTGAGTCATGGCGGTTGGCCACAGGCGTTGGGCCGAATCGTAGCCGTGCCCTGAACAATGTGTCAATTTCAAGAATCGTCTTTAAATAGGCGAAAAACGTCTAAGAAACGTAAATTTTGCGCTGAGTCCTTGCTGGGAAATGCACGCAACCAGTGAATCCCGTGCGTATCACGCACAGCCGTCGATAGAACAAAACGCAGAGGCTTTACCTGGCTCATCGAGCACGATGGCTTGTCTCAACCAATCGGCAAAAGCCTGCGGCTTGCCCAGCCAGGGACTGATGTCGACCAACTGGAATGTGCCGTCCTGCTCCAGAGCCATGGTCGGAAAACCCTGACCGCCCAATTGCGCCAGAAACCGGCGACTGGCTTTTATATGGCTCTCGCTGTCAACGGACTCCAGCGCAACGTGGAAATCTGCCTGTGCATAGCCCATCTGCATCGCCAATTCCAACAGCACGGCTGAATCGGCAATGCGTCGCCCTTCCACATAGTGCGCCGTCTGCAACCGCCCCAGCAGGCGCAAACCGCCGCCGTCGATGGCTTCAGCCGCCATGACCGCAGCAATCGCTGGCGTCGAATCGAACACCGCTGAGTGATCACGCAGCAAACCTTCGAAATAGGCCTCACCAAAAGGCTGGCCGGTGTACTCGGCAATGCGTCGGTCATGGGGCATGACGTAATTGCGCAATTGCGGGGAAACACGCTGGCGATTGGCACCACTCATCATTCCGCCGGCATGGGCATTCACCGGCAACACTGACTGTGCCGCTTCCACCAGCGGCTTGGCGCCGTAACACCAGCCACACAGCGGATCGTAGATGTAGTGAAGAATCATGGAAAAACTCCGGGAGAAAGTCAGGAAAATCGATGGCGGCAGATTAGTCCTCGCACTCTTGCGGAAAAACGCCGGAATGGCTTTCAGTCTGTTTCATGAATCGGTCGAATGATTCGTTCAGCCAGATTGTGCCGATCAGGACACAAATTGAAACAATCAGCCAAGGGAACTTATAAGGAATAGTTAACGGAAGTAAATGCAAAGCATTACCATTCGCGCGATCGAATTCTTCCACCCTTTCGGATGCGCTGTTCAATGCCTGCCCCGTCCCGTCTTACGCCCGCCACCCTTGGGCTTTCTGCTTTTCTGTCCAGCGGTTTTGCCTACTCCGCGACCGAGTTACCCGCCACCGCAATCAGCGCCGAAGCGCAAGCCGATGACCCTCGGGTGAAGCTCAGCAGCACCGCGACTCGGACCTCGACGCCCGTACGTTATGTGCCGCAGGCGATCGATTCGATCAAGACCTCGAACGTCGCCAGCTACGGCACCAATGACATCGGCGACGCGTTGAGCGGCATGCCTAACGTCAGCAGCAGCGCCGACACCCGTTTCGACAGCCTGCGCATCCGCGGCTTCGACGCGAGCAACGATTTCTATCTGGATGGCATCCGCGACGACAGCCAATACAAGCGCGACTTGCACAATATTGAACGCGTCGAAGTGCTCAAAGGCCCGGCCGCCGTACTGTATGGCCGTGGCAGTCAGGGCGGGATCGTCAACCGCGTGAGCAAAATGCCCGAGTTCGGCCGGCGCTCGACTATCGAAGCCCAGGCTGGCAGCGAAGATTTGCGCAGTCTTTACGCCGACCTCAGCAGCGACCCGAGCGAAAACATTAGCCTGCGCCTGAACATGGGCAACATGGATGAAAACAGCTTCCGCGACGGTGTCAGTGGCAATCGCCAGTTGTTCGCGCCGTCGATGAGCTGGCAACTGACGCCGGACCTGAACTGGCTGGTGCAGTACGAATACAGCCGCTACAACCGCACCCCGGATCGCGGCATCCCCGGCATCAACGGGCGCCCGGCCGATGTCGGGCGCGATACGACCTACGGCAACGATCACGATTTCATCGACGACAAGTCGCAATCGCTGCGTTCGAAACTCACTTATGAAATCAATGACAACTGGCAACTGCGCCAGACCCTCGGCGTGTTCAAGCTCGACAGTGATTTCGACAACACCTACCTCACCGGTTACACGCCGGCGACCAACAAGGTCACGCGCCAGCACTGGCAGCAGGATCTGACCACTCGCAACGTCTATAACAACGTTGAACTTGAGGGCGGATTCGATACCTTGGGCCTTGAGCATCGCCTGCTCACTGGCATCGAGATCGGCAGCCAGCGCCGCGACCCGACGCTGTACAACGCGGCCTCTGGCAGAACCCCGGGCGCGCAGCCCGTACCGTCGCTCGACCTGTACAACCCGAACCGTGATCTGCGCCATACCGGCAGCATGCAGGTCTCCAGCAGCAGCCACACCGAAGTCGAAAGCCGTGCGGTATATGTGCAAGATCAACTGCGCTTGAACGATCAATGGCAAGTGCTCGCCGGTCTGCGTTACGACACTTTCGATATCGAGTCGACCAACAAACTGCGCAACATCTCCGAAGACCGCGACAGCCACAGCACCAGCCCGCGCGTCGGCCTGGTCTGGACGCCGCTACAAAACCATTCGTTCTACGCCTCGTGGTCGAAGACGTTTTCGCCGGTGGGCGGTGGCTTGATCGGCATCACTCCGGGTGCGGCCGGCAACACCAACGACCTCAGTCCCGAGCTGACCAAGCAGAAAGAAATCGGCGTGAAAAGCGACTGGTTCGATGACCGCTTGAGCACCACGCTGGCGATCTACGATCTGGAACTCTACAACCGCCGCACCACTGATCCAAACGATCCGACCCTGACGGTGATGTCCGGTCTGCAGCGCTCGCGCGGGATCGAATTGACGGCCACCGGCAATCTCGTCGGCAATTGGTACATGCGCGGTGGCGTCGGTCTGCAGGATGCGAAGATCGAGAAGGACAACAACGGCCTGGAAGGCAAACGCATCAACAACGTTGCCAAGCATAACGGCAGCCTGTTCCTGACCTGGAAACCGGAAATGGGCTGGTACGGCGAAACCGGCCTGACCCTGGTTGGCCAACGCTATGCCGATAACGCCAACACCACCGTGTTGCCGGGTTACGGCCGCTGGGATGCCCTGGTCGGTTACCGCTTCAAGGATTGGGATTTACGCGCGGCGCTGAACAACATCACCGATCGTGAGTACTACGCGTCGGCGACCAGCCAGTATCAGATTCAACCGGGTGCGCCACGTAGCGTCGTAATGACCGGCACCTACAGCTTCTGATTTCACACCAATCCTGTGGAAGCGAGCCTGCTCGCGAAAGCGTCGGATCAGTCGGCATCTTCGTTAACTGATCCACCGCTTTCGCGAGCAGGCTCGCTCCCACATTGATTGGGTGTGTACAAAATAGCCGTGCATAAAAAAGCGCCGCCATCCCGGCAGCGCTTTTACCAATCCCTGTTGTGCTTCTTATCCTTCCATCACAGCCCACAATGCTTCCAGTTCGGCCTCGCTGAACAGGCCAGCGGGGTAACGCTCGATCATCATCCGGCGCGGATCAGGTTCCCTGATCTGACGCGTTCCATTGGACTTCAACCAGTGCGCGACAATCTGGAGCGATTCGCCGTTAACGGCCACGGGATGCAACGTCCGCTCGCTGACTACGTTCACTTCGGCGTTCATTTCAGCGCTCTCTCCCCGTTCGTGAGCGGCTACGTTATCCAAGGTTTATGACAGAACTGTTGAAGTTCTCCCCCCTCCCTAGTGCACGGGTGATGAATACAAGAGCTATGCCAATGTTTCTTAGTTGTCGACAAGCGGATACAAAGAAGCCCGCGGTCCTGTCGGGCTGCGGGCCTCAGTTGATGCATAGCGAGCTAATCATTACCCGGCTGATTTGTTAATCAACTCAAGGTGTTACGACTCAACTCACTCTTTGTGCGGCGCGGGTTGCTGTTGGGTAAGGCAATGGATATTGCCGCCACCCAGTAACAGTTCGCGACCCGGCACCATCACCACTTCGTGCTGCGGGAACAGCTTCTGCAGGATTTCCTTGGCCGGCGCGTCCATTGGATCGTCGAAGCTCGGCGCGATGATGCCGCCGTTGACGATCAGGAAGTTCACGTAGGAACCAGCCAGGCGCACAGACGGATTGCGTTCCTGCGTGCCGTCCACCGGGTCGACACCGGCGCACTCTTCTTCAGTCGCGTAAAGCGGCCCCGGAATCGGCATTTTGTGCACCGTGAACGGGCGACCCTTGGCGTCAGTGCTGCTTTGCAGAACTTTCAACGCAGCCTGGCAGCGCGGGTAGTTCGGATCCTGCGGATCGTCGGTCCACGCCAGCAGCACTTCGCCCGGACGCACGTAGCAGCAGAAGTTATCCACATGGCCGTCGGTTTCGTCGTTGAACAGACCGTCCGGCAGCCAGATGATTTTATCCACAGACAGATTGGCGCTCAGTACCGCTTCAATCTCTTCGCGGCCCAGGTGCGGGTTGCGATTGCGGTTGAGCAGGCACTCTTCGGTGGTGATCAGCG
The DNA here is from genome assembly GCF_024748675.1 of Pseudomonas sp. B21-041. NCBI lineage: Bacteria > Pseudomonadati > Pseudomonadota > Gammaproteobacteria > Pseudomonadales > Pseudomonadaceae > Pseudomonas > Pseudomonas sp. B21-041. The sequence goes on along the minus strand of NZ_CP087175.1, from coordinate 317,580 downwards.
TGCCTTCGCCGTCGACGTGAATCGAGCCGCCTTCAAGCACGAAACCTTCAGTGCGGTAACGCGGGCTGCGCTCGATCTCGAGGATCTTGCCGCCGACCTGCGAATCGCGATTCCACGGCGAGTACAGGCCGCCGTCGAAGCCGCCCCAAGCGTTGAAGTCCCAGTTCACACCGCGCACTTCGCCGCTATTGTTGATGACGAAAGTCGGGCCGCTGTCGCGTACCCAAGCGTCATCGCTGGACATCTCGACCACGCGGATATTCGGCACGTCGAGGCGCGCGCGGGCGTTTTCATACTGGCCAGCGGACACGGCCACGGTGACCGGTTCAAAACGCGCGATGGCCTTGGCCACCGCAGCATGTGCAGCTTGCGCCGGTTTGCCGCCCAGACGCCAGTTGTCCGGGCGCTCGGGCCAGATCATCCAGGTCTGCGTTTGCGGCGCCCACTCGGCCGGCATGTGAAAGCCGTCGGCGCGCGGGGTACTTTTCAAAGTTGTCATCGGGATCAGGACTCCAGGGAACCGTCGAGGGTTTTCAACGCGCCGTACAGGTTCGGACGGCGGTCACGGAATGAACCCCACGCGCTGCGAATGTGTTCGAGCTCGTCGAGGTTAAAAGTGTGCACAAGAATACCTTCTTCGGTTTTATTCAGCTCCTGCACTTTTTCGCCGAACTGGTTGGCGATGAACGAAGAGCCGTAGAACGTGATGTCGTAGCCGTCCTGTTCTTCGTTGCCGATGCGGTTGCTGGCGATCAGCGGCATCAGGTTGGCGCCGGCATGACCCTGTTGCACGCGCTGCCAGTGATCGCGCGACGAAATGGTCTTGTCGTGCGGCTCGCTGCCGATCGCGGTTGGGTAAAACAGAATCTCCGCGCCTTGCAACGCCATGCTGCGTGCGGCTTCCGGGAACCACTGATCCCAGCAAATGCCCACGCCGATTTTTGCGTAGCGGGTGTTCCACACTTTGAAACCGGTGTCGCCGGGGTTGAAGTAATACTTCTCGTGGTAGCCCGGGCCGTCAGGAATATGGCTTTTACGATAAATCCCGAGGTTGCTGCCGTCGGCGTCGATGATCGCGATGCTGTTGAAACGCGCGCGGCCGGCCAGCTCATAGAAGCTGATCGGCAGCACCACTTGCAGCTCTTTGGCGACTTTCTGGAAATGTTTGATCGCGACGTTTTCTTCCACCGTCGTCGCCAGTTGCAGATAGTCCGGGTTCGGCTTCTGGCAGAAGTACGGCGCCTCGAACAGCTCCTGAATCAAGATGATCTGCGCGCCTTTAGCGGCGGCTTCACGCACCAGCCTTTCAGCGATTTCGAGGTTGGCTTCCAGATCCCAGGAACAGGCCATCTGAGTGGCGGCAACGGTAACGATACGGCTCATGAATCATCTCCGGGCAAGTGCTTTGGCGGTCGAAAATTCGACCGAAAAGAAAAACGCGCGCGCCGGACATGAGATCGCCATGCCGGAGCAATGGCGACTTTATAGCCGATAAATATCGGCTTTAGAAGCTTGTTAAATGCCTTTCGTCTAAATAGATTCAATAAAAGCCGATACAAATCGAACTATTGTCGCACTTCCTGTAGGAGCTGCGTTATAGGCCCTCGGTGAGGACTCGGTCGAGCATGTCGACAAAGAAATCCACACTCTGGCGCGACGTCACCATCGGCGGTTTGATCTTGAGAATGTTCAGATCATCCCCGGTCGGCTGCATGAAAATCCCCAACTCACGCAAGCGATCACACAGCAACACCGTCTCCTCGGTCGCCGGCTCCAGCGTCTCGCGATTGCGGATCAGCTCAAGTCCCAGATAGAACCCGGAACCGTGCACCGCGCCCACCAATGGATGTTTATCGATCAACGCTTCCAGACGCGCCTTGAAGTGGCCACCGACCACCTGCGCGTTCTCCCAGAGCTTTTCTTCTGCCATGACATCGAGTACCGCCATGCCGATCTGACAACTGACCGGACTGCCGCCCGCCGACGAGAAGAAATAGCCCTCGGCCTCCAGCGCCTCGGCAATTTCCCGTCGCGTGATCACCGCGCCCAGCGGTTGACCGTTGCCCATGCCCTTGGCCATGCAGATGATATCCGGCACCACACCCTGCTCTTCAAAGCCCCAGAAGAAGTGGCCCATGCGCCCGTAACCGACCTGCACTTCGTCGGCGATGCACACGCCGCCCTGCGCGCGCACCAGCGCGTATACCTGCTGGAGATATCCCGGCGGCAGCGAGATACCGCCGGCATTGCCATACACCGGCTCGCAGATAAACCCGGCCAATTGGCGCTTCTGCTCGGCGAGTTTTTTCAGGTGATGCTCAACGCTGCGCACGTAATCCGGCGCCGAGTCGAGACCGCGGAACTCCCCGCGATAAGTGTTTGGCGCAGGCACCGGATGCACCCAGTCCGGGCGGCTTTCCAGGGCTTTCGGGTTGTCGGCGATTGACGTCGATACCGCATCGGCGCCGACCGTCCAGCCGTGATAGGCCTCAAGCACGCTGATCATGTCGCGCCCGCCGCTGTAGGCCCAGGCCAGACGAATCGCCAGGTCATTGGCCTCGCTGCCGCTGTTGACCAGAAACACTCGATCCATGCCTTCCGGCGCCAATTTCAGCAAGCGCTCGGAAAACTCCGCCACCGCCGCATAGTTGAATCGCGAGTTGGTGTTGAGCAGCGACCACTGCCGAGCGGCGACCGCGGCCATGCGCGGGTGACCATGACCGAGCACCGCCACGTTGTTGAGCATGTCCAGATAGGAGCGACCCTGCATGTCGATCAGATGATTGCGCCAGCCGCGTTCGATGCGCGGCGGGTCGACGTAGTAGTGTTTTTGCGTGCGAGCGAAACTGGCGTCTCGGCGTTCGAGCAGGGTTTTCGCGTCCAGCTCCGGCTCGGCATCGCAGGCCAGACCCAATAATGCGGCCGGCGAAGGACACAGCGCCTGCCACGCCGCTGCATGCGCCGGGGTGCAAAACAACGGCGCATCAATCTGCGCGCCCCGGCACAACTGCACCCGCAACGGGCCGCTGACCGCGCCCAGCACCTGGCCTTTGACCAGCGCCGCGCCGCTGTGCAGCGAAGGTGTCACGCCCCACAGGCGCACGCTGAGTTGCGGGCCATCCAGTTGCAGCACACTGTCTGCTGGCTGATGCACGACGCCAGCGAACGGCGCTTCCACGGCGGTACCATCGGGCACGCGCAATTCCACGTGCAGCGGGAAGGTATCCGGTTCAACGGCGCTGTCGGGACGGGTGCGCGACAAACGGTACTGACCATAACGGCTCGCCGCCAAACCATGCGCCGTCGCCGCTTCGTTCAACAGGTGCTGATCGATGCCGGCCTGCTCCCAGTTGCCGGCCTCGAAATGCGGACTCAGTACACCGAGATCGATCAGCGCAAATTCACGTCCGACCAGACCGGGCAGCAAGGGCGCAAAACCTTCGCTATCGATCACCGGCAATGCGTGACCGACGGCGGTGAGGATCGCCGCTTCCATCAGTGCCTGTGGCACCGATGTCGCTACGCGGAAGATTTCCCACTCATGGCTTAGGTTGTCACGGCTGTAGGTATTCGCGGGGTCGATGCTGACCTGTTGCTCGCCACTGAGTACCAACACCGCCGCGCGCGCGACGATCAATGGCCACAGCGCCTGCAGCTCTTCATGTTGCAGCGGGTTGACCGCGTGGTAGGCCTGCACGGCCGGCAAGATGACAAACGGATCGCCACCGGCGTGATGCAGCAACGCCGCACAGGTCACCGACAGATCGGTGATGCGCCAGGTGCGCACCAGATCGCCAAAGTCGATCACGCCCTGCAACTGCCAGTGACGCAGGGCATCGCGCGCCCAGACGGCGTTGTCGTCGGTGATGTCCATGTGGATCGCCTGCACCGGCAGCTTGGCCTGCAACGGCTGCAAACGGCGCTCGGCCTGTTCGGCCGCATCGGCAATCACTGAGCGTTGCTGCTCATCCTTGATCACCGGCAGCAGATGGCTGATCAGGGCACTGGCGTGACGGGCATCCCACTGCAACGTGCGCTCAAGGCCCGGGTGATCGAACCCGGCCAGCGCCAGATCCATCTCACCGCAGAGCCGGCCAAACCCCGCCACCACGTCGCGCCCCAAGTGTTCGAGATGCGTGAGCGGCTGGCCCTCGATGTAATCCAGCAGCCGCACATGGACGGCCTCGCCGCCGACCTCGAGTGACAGCAGATCCTCGCCGTTATTAGCCGCGATCACCCGCGGCACCGTCACCGCCGAGTGCTCGGCCAGATACTTGAGCCCGGCATGCTGGGCTTGCAGCTCCACCAGAGCGTAATCGCCACGGCAGATTTTCAGCACGAACCGCCCACGCGGGCTGTCGACGCGGTAATTGAGATCCTGCTGACTGCCAAGAGCCTGCAACGTGCCGCTGAGCCCGTAATGCTCCGCCAGCCATTGCCGGGCCTGCTCGGCAGAAACCTGCGGGCTGGGCAAACTGGCGCGATGAATCAACGTGGCGAGCGGCATGAAACGACCCCTTAAATGTTATTAGGCGCCTATATCGCCATTGCTGGACGGGATCCGCAACCCCCAACCGCGCAAAGGTATACGGGCTATTTGTCTTGCAGCACTCGCACCCTCCGGCACTTCGCGCAAGAATGTTCGCCATTCACACCTGCCTATGGAACTCCCCATGAATGTAATCACCACCGACCTGCCCGGTGTCCTGATCATCGAACCGAAGGTGTTCGGTGACGAGCGCGGCTTTTTCTACGAGAGTTTCAATGCCAAGGCGTTCCAGGACGCTACCGGTCTGGACACGCAATTCGTTCAGGACAACCACTCGCGCTCGCAAAAAGGCGTACTGCGTGGCCTGCATTACCAGCTGCAAAACACTCAGGGCAAACTGGTCCGGGTAACTGTCGGTGAAGTACTGGATGTCGCCGTGGACATTCGCCGCAGCTCGCCGCACTTCGGAAAATCGGTGGCTGTGCGCTTGTCGGCCGAAAACCATCGTCAACTGTGGGTGCCGGAAGGTTTCGCCCATGGTTTCGTGGTACTGAGCGAGTTCGCTGAATTCCTCTACAAGACCACTGACTACTACGACCCAGCGTCCGAGCGCAGCATTCGCTGGGATGACCCCGCGCTGGGCATCGACTGGCAGCTGGACGAAGCGCCGAAGCTGTCCGCCAAGGATCAAGCCGCAGTGCTGCTCAAGGACGCTGACGTCTTCGCCTGAGCCTAGGCATAATGCGCCTGACATCTCAGGCGCATCCGGCTCATGAAACCAACCCTCCCCCGCAGACCCCGCTGGCGCAGCCTCGCGCTGCTGGCCCTGTGTCTGGCGCCGCTGCTGTGGCCGCTGGAACATCTCGCCGAGCGCTATTACCGCAGCGAACTGGCCGGACAGAACCGCCAGACCCTCGATCTGTACGTCGCCAACCTGCTGGGCACCCTGCACCGCTATGAAGTGTTGCCGCAAATTCTCGGCGACCTGCCGGCCTTGCGCGCGGTACTCGGCGCGCCAGACGACGGCGTCAGCCAAGGCAATGCCAATCGCCTGCTGAAGAACATCGCCGCGCAGACCGGCGCCGAAGTCATGTACCTGATGGACACCAGCGGGCAGACGCTGGCGGCGTCGAACTGGGACAAACACGATAGTTTCGTCGGCCGCAATTTCTCGTTCCGTCCGTACTTCAGTGAAGCCATGGCCGGACGCCTCGGACGCTTTTTCGGTCTCGGCACGACCTCGGCCAAACGCGGCTACTTCTTCGCTGCCGCCGTGCGCAACGGCGAAAAAATCATCGGCGTGCTGGTGATCAAGGTCGACCTCGACCACACCGAAAGCCTGTGGGGCAAAACTCCGGAACAACTGCTGGTGACCGACCATAACGGCGTGGTCATCCTCACCTCGCGCCCGGAATGGCGCTTCCGTTCGACCCGTAACTTGAGCGACAGCGAACGCTCGGCGATCACCGCCATCCAGCCTTACCCGACCCGCGAGCCGCGCCCCCTGAACCTCAGCCCGACTGCGTGGCTGATCCAGACCCACGACATCGCCGAAACCGGCTGGAGCGTCAGCATCCTCGCCCCGCGCACGCTGATCGACCGTCCAGTGCGCACCGTGGTTGCCATCGGCGGCGCCACGCTCCTGGTGCTGATGCTGTTGCTCGGTCTGATGATGCAGCGCCGTCGGCATTATCTGGAACGCATCGCGTTCGAGGCCAAGGCACGCCGTGAACTGGAAGGCCGCGTGGCGGAACGTACCAGCGACCTCGAAGGCCTCAACCGGCGTTTGAAGGAGGAAGTGCTGGAGCGTGAACAAGCCCAACAGGAACTGGTGCGTGCCCAGGATGACCTGGTCCAGGCCGGCAAGCTGTCGGCGCTCGGGACGATGTCAGCGAGCATCAGCCACGAACTCAATCAGCCGTTGGCAGCGATCCGCAGCTACGCGGAAAACGCCGAAGTGCTGCTCGATCATCAGCGCACCGACGATGCGCGCGGCAACCTCAAACTGATCAGCGAACTGACCGGGCGCATGGCTTCGATCATCGCCCACCTGCGCGCGTTTGCCCGCCGCGATCGCCACGCGCCGGAAAGCGTTGCCCTGCAACCGGCGCTCGACGATGCCCTTGCCCTGCTGGCCAAGCGTCGCCGGAGCATGGAAGTCGAGCTGATCCGCGATCTGCCCGCCGCCACGCTGTGGGTCGAGGCCGGGGAAACGCGCCTGCGTCAGGTGCTTGGCAACCTGCTGGCCAACGCCCTCGACGCCCTCACCGAGAAAGGTCCGCCGCGCAAACTCTGGCTGAGTGCCGAATCCACCGCCGAAGGCGTCAATCTGTACATTCGCGACAACGGCCCGGGCTTTTGCATGGAAGCCCTCGGCCGCGCCAGCGAGCCCTTTTACACCACCAAGACCCGCACTCAAGGCCTTGGCCTGGGGCTGGCCATTTGTGAAACGCTGATGCGCGCCTTCGGCGGTGAACTGTCGTTCGCCAACCACAAGCAAGGTGGCGCCTTGATTACCCTGCGGCTGCGCGCCGGTGCGCCCGGGGTCAGCCTGCAACCGTCCGAGGATCGAAGTGCATGACCATCGACAATCGCATTCAGGTGGTGTTGATCGACGACGATCCGCACCTGCGTCAGGCCCTCGGCCAAACCCTGGATCTGGCCGGCCTGAAAATTCTGCCGCTGTCCGAAGCCAAAGGCCTGGCCGCACAGCTTGAGCGTGACTGGCCGGGTGTGGTGGTCAGCGATATCCGCATGCCGGGCATGGACGGTCTCGAATTGCTCAGCGAACTGCACGCGCAGGATCCCGAACTACCGGTGTTGCTGATCACCGGCCACGGCGATGTGCCGCTGGCAGTGCAGGCCATGCGTGCCGGCGCTTATGACTTTCTTGAAAAACCTTTCGCCAGCGATGCGCTGCTCGACAGCGTGCGCCGCGCCCTGGCCTTGCGCCGACTGGTGCTGGACAACCGTAGCCTGCGGCTGGCCCTCAGCGATCGCAATGAACTGAGCGCGCGGCTGGTCGGCCATTCGACCCCAATGCTGCGCCTGCGCGAGCAGATCGGCGCGCTGGCCGCGACCAAGGCTGACGTGCTGATCCTCGGCGAAACCGGCGCCGGTAAAGAAGTGGTCGCCCGCGCCTTGCACGATTTATCCAGCCGCCGAAACGGCCCGTTCGTCGCGATCAACGCCGGCGCCCTTGCCGAGTCGGTGGTGGAAAGTGAACTGTTCGGTCACGAACCCGGCGCGTTTACCGGCGCGCAAAAACGGCGGATCGGCAAATTCGAATTCGCCAATGGCGGCACATTGTTTCTCGATGAAATCGAGAGCATGAGCATGGATGTGCAGGTGAAGTTGCTGCGCATGCTGCAAGAGCGCGTGGTCGAGCGTCTGGGTGGCAATCAACTGATCCCGCTGGACATCCGCGTCATCGCCGCGACCAAGGAAGACCTGCGTCAGGCCGCTGACCAGGGCCGTTTCCGCGCCGACTTGTATTACCGCCTCAACGTCGCGCCACTGCGCATTCCGCCACTGCGTGAGCGCGGTGAAGATGCGCTGGTGCTGTTCCAGCATTACGCCGATGAAGCCAGCGCCCGCCACGGTTTGCCGCCCCATGAACTGCAACCGGCGCAACGCGCCTTGCTGCTGCGCCACACCTGGCCGGGCAACGTACGCGAACTGCAGAATGCCGCCGAACGTTTCGCCCTCGGCCTGGAACTGGCGCTGGATAACGCTGACGTCGAGGGCGGTGGCAGCACCACGGTCGAAGTCATCAATGGGGGGCTCAGCGAGCAGGTGGAAAATTTCGAGAAATCGCTGATCGCTGCTGAACTGGCGCGCTCCCACAGTTCGGTGCGCAGCCTCGCCGAAGCCTTGGGCATTCCGCGCAAGACCCTGCATGACAAATTGCGCAAGCATGGCCTCAACTTTGGCGATAGCAGCCATGGGGACGAGAACGAATGAGTACAGACAGTCGCTATCTGGAATCGGTCCTGCATCACGATATCCCGCTGACCCGAGACATGGGCCTTAAGGTGCTCGACTGGCATGAACAGCAACTGAGCCTGCATCTGCCACTCGACCCGAACGTCAACCACAAGAGCACGATGTTCGGCGGCAGTCTTTACTGCGGCGCGGTGCTGGCCGGTTGGGGCTGGTTGCATTTGCGTCTGAAAGAGGAAGGAATCACCGACGGGCACATTGTGATTCAGGAAGGGCAGATCAGTTATCCGCTTCCGGTCACCGGGGACGCTACGGCGATTTGCCCGGCGCCTGATGCGAAGGAGTGGAAGAGGTTTCTGGCGATGTATCGGCGTTATGGGCGGGCGCGGTTGACGTTGAACACGCGGATCGTCAATGCGGGTAGCGATGAGGATGCCGTGAGATTTACCGGGCAGTACGTTTTGCACCGGTAAAGATCAAGAGCCCCTCACCCTAACCCTCTCCCCGAGGGAGAGGGAACTGACCGAGGTGTCTTGCGTTATACATCGACCTGAAAGACCGCAGCGATTGTGGATTCAGCAAAGCTCGACCAGGTCGGCGCTACTCTCAAATATCCCGCGATCAGCTCCCTCTCCTGGGGGAGAGGGCTGGGGTGAGGGAGATTTCGGATCAGCCCACTTAACCGCGAGCCAACTCCAACAATCTGGAACGCCAGGCCGCCTTGGCCGGCAATGCCAAAAAGAACTCATTGAGTAGCGATTCCCGCGCCGGGTAACAGAACGCCTCCCCGCGCAGATCCAACACCTCACCGCCTGCACCTTCCAGCACACCTTGAGCCGCCGCCGTGTCCCACTGCGAAGTCGGCGCCAGTCGCGGATAGCAATCCGCCGCGCCTTCAGCCAACAGGCAGAATTTCAGCGAGCTGCCAATATTGGCCAGTTGCAACTCGCCCAGACTCGCACTCAAGCCGGCGAGCAAACGTTCCTGCTCGGGACTCGAATGGCGACGGCTGGCGACCACGGTGAACGCCTCGCCCGGCCCCGGTACATCGCGCACCTGAATCGCAACCGGCGTGCCGCCCTTGTCGCAACGCCAGGCACCGAGGCCTGCGCCGCCAACGTAGAAACGACCATTGGTCGGCATCGACACCACGCCGAACACCACGCGGCCGTTTTCGATCAGCGCAATGTTGACGGTGAACTCTTCGCTGCCGCTGATAAATTCCTTGGTGCCGTCCAACGGGTCGACCAACCACCAGCGCTGCCAGCCGGCGCGCACGCTCTGAGGGATGTTGGCGTCTTCTTCCGACAACACTGGAATGCTCGGGTCCAGCGCCGTCAGCCCGGCGAGGATCAGGTGATGCGCGGCCAGATCCGCCGCCGTCACGGGCGAGTCATCGGACTTGGCCGTGACCTCAACGCCGGCGCGCCAGAATGGCAAAATCGCCTGGCCGGCCTGCAATGCCAGCTCAACGACCGGCGCCATCAACGGGTGGGGAAACGTCATCGATATCTCACTCATGCTGGAAAGAACCCGCGCTCGGTCAGCAGATCGCGGGTCAGATACAGTGCAGCCAACGCACGGCCTTCGGAAAACTGAGGGTTGAGCGCCAACGACGACAGTTCGCGCAGGTTCACTTTGTCGACACGCATCGGCTCAGGCTCGTCGCCTTCGAGACGTTCCTCGTACAAATCAGTCGCCAGGACCACCTGAATCTTCTGGCTCATGTAACCGGGCGACAGCGACAGCTCGGTCAGATGTTCCAGTTGCCGCGCGCCAAAACCGGCCTCTTCCTTGAGCTCACGCTCGGCTGCGGCCAACACATCCTCGCCCGGTTCGATCAGACCTTTGGGCAAGGACAATTCGTATTCGTCGGTGCCGCCACAATACTCTTCGACCAACACCGCGTGCTCGGCATCCAGCATCGCCACGATCATCACCGCGCCGTAGCCCGCACCTTTACCAACCAGACGTTCGTAAGTGCGTTCCACGCCGTTGGAAAAGCGCAGCTTGAGTTCTTCGACGCAAAACAGACGGCTGGTGGCGACGATCTCGCGGGCAAGTACGGTGGGTTTCTGGCGCATGCAAAGCTCCTTGGCGTGAACGCGCTACTATAACGCGGCTTTCCCGATTGTTTATGTCGGATATCTTTCTACCGTTCGAGACGTTGCCATGCCTTCATTACCGTGGTCCGACATCGATACCGTTCTGCTGGACATGGACGGCACGCTGCTGGATCTGCACTTCGACAATCACTTCTGGCTGGAACACCTGCCCCAGCGTTACGCCGAACTGCACGGGGTCAGCCGGGCCATGGCCGAAATGGAATTGCAGCCGCTGTTCGAACGCCATGCCGGCCAGTTGCAGTGGTATTGCCTGGATTTCTGGAGTACCGAACTGAAGTTATCGGTGCGTGAACTGAAGCTGGAAACTGCGCACCTGATTGCCTTGCGGCCAGATGCCGATACCTTTCTGGAAGCGATCAAACGCGCCGGTAAGCGGGTGATCATGATCACCAACGCGCACCGCGATTCACTGTCGCTGAAGCTGGAGCGGATTGAATTGGCACCGTATTTCGAGCGGTTGATCAGCTCCCACGATTACGGTTTCCCCAAGGAGAATCCGCAGTTCTGGGATGCCTTGCAGGCGGACATCGGCTTTGATCCGGCGCGCAGTCTGTTCATCGACGATACCTTGCCGATTCTGCGCAGTGCGCGGGATTTTGGTGTGGTGCATTTGTTGGCGGTGAAAGAGCCGGACAGCCGCAAGGGGCCGAAGGACACGGCGGAGTTTGCGGCGGTTGAGGATTATCGCAGTTTGATTACAGGACTTTGATCTTTGTAGGAGCTGCCGAAGGCTGCGATCTTTTGATCTTGTTTGGAAAAATCAAAATCAAAAGATCGCAGCCTTCGGCTGCTCCTACAAAGGTGTTGTTTTACTCAGGAATACGCAGTGTCTGCCCCGGATAGATTTTGTTCACATCCTTGAGCATCGGTTTGTTGGCATCGAAAATTTTCTGATACTTGTTGGCATCCCCGTACACACGCAGAGAAATCGCGCTGAGGGTGTCACCCGACTTGACCACGACAAATTGTGCAGCAGTGACAACTGGGCCAGTCACGGTGATCTGATCATCAACACTGCCAACCCCGGCAATGTTACCCACCGCCAACAGAATCTTCTCTTTCTCTTCCTGACTCGCGACTTCACCGGTGACGGTCACTTTGTCGCCGTCCACCGTCGCCTGCACATTCGGATTGCCCAGGCCGACCTTGCTGATGTGTTCCTTCAACTGCTCACTGGCATTGGCGTTGCCCGGGGTCAGCAGATCGATCAACTTCTCACCGGCTTCTTTAACAAAACTAAAAAGGCTCATCGTGGTTCTCTCCATGGAATAAAGGTTCAGTCGTCCAAGCCTAGACCACCGCAGACAAACCCGGTTCCAAGCCGACCAATGACCCTGCCACCGCGCAAGCGGTAGAATCTGCCACCCCTGCCAGCGCCTGGAGCGAAGATGGACATCAAGCAGCTGAAATTCCTCATCGCCCTCGACGAAACCCGCCATTTCGGCCAGGCCGCCGCGCGTTGCCATATCACCCAGCCAACGCTGTCGATGCGCCTGCGCAGTCTTGAAGAAGAACTCGACCTGCCACTGGTCAACCGTGGCCAGCGTTTCGAAGGTTTCACCGCGCCGGGCGAGCGCGTGCTGGCGTGGGCGCGCTCGGTGATGGCGGCTTATGACGGTTTGCACGCGGAAGCGGCGGCGTGTCGCGGCAATCTGATCGGCACGCTGAGGCTGGGCGTGGTGCCGCTGTCGAGTTTTGATCCGCTGCCGTTGATGCAACGCCTGCACAGCGCCCACCCGAATCTGCGCTTTGAAATGTCGGCACTGAGTTCTGAGCAGATCCTCGAGCATCTGGCGAACAACCGAATCGACATCGGTGTTTCTTATCTCGACCGCCTGGATCACGAACGTTTCGAATCACTGGCATTCGACGAAACCCGCATGGGCCTGCTGTACGACCAGCGCACTTTTACCTTCGGTGAAGCTCCGCTGAGCTGGGAATCGCTGATCGAACTGCCGCTGGGCATGCTCACCAGCGGCATGCATTTTCGCCAGTCCATCGACCACAACTTCCACAGCCGCGGCCTGACTCCGCAACCGTTGCTGCAAACCGACGCCGTGCATCAATTGTTACAAGCAGTACACGGCGGCTTTTGCTGCGCGATCATGCCGCTCGACGGCGGCCTGGAAAAACTCACCGACCACCTGCGCCTGCAACCCATCGAAAACGCTCAAACCCTCGCCCCGCTGGGCCTGATCATGCGCCGTGGCGCCCCGCGTTCAGCGTTAGCCGAGGCCTGTTTCGCGCTGTATCAGAAATCGCCAACGGTGCCTTGATCGACGGCCTCTATCGATAGATCGACACTAGCGATTAGACGCGACAACTTGCCGCGCCTAGTCTTAACGTTGATCAAACCGTCGGTGATGCCATGAACGCCAAGCGCCCTGCCTGCGCGGCGCCTGCACTTGAAACGCCCGCGCCTGCCGCCAGCCAGACCTACAGTTACAGCGATTTACCCCGTGAGGAATCGGCCAGCACTGCGCTGGCTGAGGAAGTCGCGTTGGCGATCGCCTACAACGGCATCAGTCAGGCGGTGATGCTGGTGACACCGACCGACCTGGAAGACTTCATCGTCGGCTTTAGCCTCGGCAGCGGCATCATCGAGGACGCCACCGACATCTATGACCTGCAACTGACCGGCGCCGGGTCTGCGCAATACGCGCAAGTGACCATCGCCAACCGTGCGTTCTGGAATCTCAAGCAACAGCGCCGGCAAATGGCGGGCACCAGCGGTTGCGGGTTGTGCGGTGTTGAAGCGGTGGAGCAGGCATTGCCCGACCTCAAGGTGTTGTCCGGCGCGCCGCTGCCACCGAGCGAATGGCTCGACGGTCTGCGTCAGCGCATCGGCGCGTTTCAACCGCTCGGTCAGCACTGCGGCGCGGTGCATGCGGCGGTGTTCATGAACGCCAGCGGCGAATTGTTGCTCGGGCGCGAAGACATCGGCCGGCACAACGCCCTCGACAAGCTGATCGGCGGACTGATCCGCCAGAAGATATCCACAGATGGCGGACTGGCGATTGTTACCAGCCGTTGCAGTCTCGAATTGATCCAGAAAGTTTTGCGCGCCGGCATCCAGACCCTGGTCAGCCTTTCCGCACCCACCGGCCTTGCCGTGCAATGGGCCCGTCGACACAACCTCAATCTCATCCACCTGCCGCAGAAAAGTGCGCCGCGGGTGTACAGCCCCGCGATGGAGAATCAAGCGTGAGCCAACATCATCAAGCCGACCAGAAACCTGTCCCGCGCTACAAGCCTTACAAAGGTGCCGCCGGTGGCTGGGGTGCCCTGATCAGTGTGGCCCAGGCCTGGTTGACCAGCGACAACGCCCTGAAAAACCTGCGCATGATGCTCAAGACCAACCAGAACGGCGGCTTCGACTGCCCCGGTTGCGCCTGGGGCGACTCGCCGGAAAGCGGCATGGTCAAGTTCTGCGAAAACGGCGCGAAAGCGGTGAACTGGGAAGCGACCAAGCGTCGCGTGGATGCCAAGTTCTTCGCCAAACACAGCGTTACTTCGTTGCTGGAGCAGAGCGACTACTGGCTGGAGTATCAGGGCCGCCTGACCGAGCCGATGGTTTATGACGCCGAAACCGATCGCTACAAACCGATCAGTTGGGACGACGCCTACACGCTGATCGCCAAGCACCTGCAAAGCCTGCCGAGTCCGGATCTGGCCGAGTTCTACACCTCGGGTCGCGCCAGCAACGAAGCGGCGTATCTGTATCAACTGTTTGTGCGCGCTTACGGTACCAACAACTTCCCGGACTGCTCGAACATGTGCCACGAGGCCAGCGGTGTTGCCCTGGCGCAGAGCGTCGGCGTCGGCAAAGGCACCGTGACCTTCGATGACTTCGAACACGCCGATGCGATTTTCGTTTGGGGCCAGAACCCGGGCACCAACCACCCGCGCATGCTCGAACCCTTGCGTGAGGCAGTGAAACGCGGCGCGCAAGTGGTGTGCATCAACCCATTGAAAGAGCGTGGCCTGGAGCGCTTCCAGCACCCGCAACACCCGATCGAAATGCTCACCAACGGCGACAAGCCAACCAACACCGCGTATTTCCGTCCGGCCCTCGGTGGCGACATGGCGCTGCTGCGCGGCATGGCCAAGTTCCTTCTGCAGTGGGAGCGCGATGCGCAGAAGGCTGGCGAGCCTGCTGTGTTCGATCACGACTTCCTCAACGCCCACAGCGCCAATGTGCTGGAGTACCTCGGTGTCGTTGACGATACGCCGTGGGAACAGATCGTCGAGCAATCCGGCCTGACCCTCGTCGAAATCGAGCAAGCCGCGCGTATGTACGCCAAGGGCAAGAACGTAATCATGTGCTGGGCGATGGGCATCACTCAGCATCGCCACTCGGTGCCGACGATTCAGGAAATCGCCAACCTGATGCTGCTGCGCGGCAACATCGGCAAACCGGGCGCCGGCCTGTGCCCGGTGCGCGGCCACAGTAACGTGCAAGGCGACCGCACAATGGGCATCAACGAGCGTCCGCCGGTGGCGTTCCTCGATTCGCTGGAGCGACGCTTCCAGTTCAAGGTGCCGCGCCACAACGGCCACAACGTGGTTGAAGCGATCCACGCAATGGCTGAGGGTCGCGCGAAGGTCTTCATCGGTCTGGGCGGCAACTTCGCCCAAGCCACGCCGGATAGCCCGCGTACCTTCGCCGCACTGAGCAATTGCGACCTGACCGTGCAGATCAGCACCAAGCTCAACCGCAGCCACCTGGCTCACGGTAAAGACGCGCTGATCCTGCCGTGCCTCGGTCGTACCGACATCGATATCCAGACCGAAGGCCCGCAAGCGGTCACCGTGGAAGACTCGTTCAGCATGGTTCACGCCTCCAACGGTCAGTTGCAGCCGCTGTCGAACCAGATGCGTTCCGAGCCGTCGATCATTGCCGGGATCGCTGCCGCCACATTGGGCAGTAAACCGGTGGACTGGAACTGGCTGGTGGCTGATTACGGGCGCATCCGCGAACTGATCGCCGACACCATTCCCAACTTCAAAGCGTTCAACGAGAAGATCAAGAACCCGGGCGGTTTCTACCTCGGTAACAGCGCTGGCGCACGCAAGTGGAACACGCCGTCGGGCCGGGCCAATTTCCGCGCCAATATGCTGCCGAAAGATCTCGTGCACGAACGCACCCGCGCCACCGGACAACTGCCGGATCTGATCCTGCAATCGATGCGCTCCCACGATCAGTACAACACGACGATTTATGGCCTCGACGACCGTTATCGCGGGGTCAAGGGCCAGCGTGATGTGCTGTTCGCCAACGAGGCGGACATCATTCGTCTGGGCTTCCGGCCGGGGCAGAAGGCTGACATTGTTTCGATATGGGACGATGGTCGTGAGCGTCGGGTGAAGGGCTTCACCTTGCTGGCGTTTGATATTCCGGCCGGGCAAGCGGCGGCGTATTACCCGGAAGTGAATCCGCTGGTGCCGCTGGAGAGCACTGGGGATGGCAGCCATACCCCGACGTCGAAGTTCATTGCGATTCGGTTGGAAGCGGCGAGTGAGACTGGGTTGATTATGGCCAAGTCGGCTTAATCCAAAATCAAAAGATCGCAGCCTTCGGCAGTTCCTACGCCGATTCCTGTAGGAGCTGCCGAAGGCTGCGATCTTTTCGCTTCTGCTTTTCAAACGCCCACAAAAAAGGCCGCTTTTTCACAAAAGCGGCCTGTCCGAAGTAGCTAAAGACCGGCGAAAATCGGTTAAGTTCCGCTGAAAAAACAGCAACTTGCAAAATTGTATACAGGTCGTGTTATTCGTCGGATTTCGATTGTCACGCTTGTCACACAGCCTCAGGATCGGCGCCGTCATCCCTTTGAGGCTCATCTATGAAGTTCTCCTCGATTCTCTTGTTGTCCCTTGGCCTGGTCAGTGGTTTTGCTTCCGCAGGCGGCACCACCGAAGCAGGTGTGGGCGGCGCATTGGGCGGGGTTCTTGGCTCGGTCGTCGGTCAGTCCTTAGGCGGCAATACAGGTTCCACCATCGGCGCAGCCCTCGGCGGCGCGGGTGGCAGTGCGGTCGGCGCCGACAAACGCAGCCGTGGCGAAGCCGCCATCGGTGGTGCGCTGGGCGCAGCCGGCGGTAACGTGGTCGGCCGCAGCATGGGCGGCACCACCGGCAGCCTGATCGGCTCCGCAGCAGGTGGCGGTGCCGGTGGCGCGCTGGGTAACTACATGGGTAACAAGAGCGATGACGATGATCGTCATTATGATCGCCGTCGTGACCGTGACCGTGGTTATTACCGCGACCGTCACCCGGGCCGCGGCCACGCTTACGGCCACCGCAAACATCACAAGTATTATCGCGACTGAGGCCTCAAACACCTTGCTGGCCGGTAAAGCAAAATCGCAGCCCAAGGGCTGCGATTTTTTTTGCCGTTTACACCACCAGGTATTCCAGTGCCTGCCGCAGTTCGGCAGGAATCGGCACCGGCTGATTAGTCGCCCGATCGACGAATACGTGAACGAAGCGCCCGGCCGCACACGCCTCGCTTTCGCCGACCTTGAACACTGCTAATTCGTACTGCACTGAACTGTTGCCCAGCTTGCCGACCCGCAAACCGATCTCGATCAGATCCGGGAAAGCGATCGAGGCGAAGTAATCACACGCCGAACTGACGACAAACCCCACTATCTCGCCGTCATGGATATCCAGACCACCGACTTGAATCAGGTAGGTGTTCACGGCCGTGTCGAAGAAGCTGTAGTAAGTAACGTTGTTGACGTGACCGTAAGCGTCGTTGTCGTGCCAGCGTGTGGTGATGGACTGGAAGTGAGGGTAGTCGGTGCGCTGAGGGGTGGACATGGTTGTGCTGGTTCTCTTGTTTTTTCAGTGAGGCTGCTTGCCCTCACCCTAGCCCTCTCCCAGAGGTAGAGGGGACTGACCGAGGTGTTCTCTCGAAATACACCGACCTGAACTGTCGAGTCGAACTCAAGTTTTGAAACCCACGCAGATCGGCTCCCTTTCCCCTCGCCCCCTTTGGGGGCGGTCCGACGTTTCGGGAGGGCTGGGGTGAGGGGGATCGATTCTGGCGGCGACATCACATTTGAGCAAACCCCTTCCCTTTTGCCGCCAACTCACCAATCAACCGCGCCGGCTTCCACTGATCACCCTGCCGCGTCTCCAGCGCCAACAGCCGCGAATGAATATCCGCCAGCCCTTGTTGATCCGCCCAGGCCATCGGCCCGCCCTTGTCCGCCGGGAAGCCGTAGCCATTCAGGTACACCAGATCGATGTCGTGTGCAGACTCGGCAATGCCCTCCTGCAAAATCTTCGCACCCTCGTTGACCAATGCCAGAAGACTGCGCTCCAGGATCTCCTCAGGACCGATCTCGCGGCGCTGGAAGCCCAGCCCTTCGCTGACCTGCAATACCAGCGCATCGACCTCAGGATCGTGCTCAGCCTGACGACTGCCCGGCTCGTAATGGTAATAACCATTGCCGGACTTCTGCCCGAACCGTCCCATCTCGCACAAACGGTTATCCACCTGAACCTCTGGCGCATCCTGGCCCTTGCCGGCCAACTCGCGTGCACGCCATTCCAGATCGATGCCGACCACGTCGTACATGCGGAACGGCCCCATGGCAAAACCGAAACCTTGCAGCGCTGCGTCGACCTGCTGTGGATAAGCGCCCTCTAGCAACATTTTGCGCGCCTCCAGGACATACGGATGCAACATGCGATTGCCGATAAAACCGTGGCAGTTGCCCGACACCACACTGACCTTGCCCATGCGTTTGCCCAGTGCCAGTGCCGCCTCCAGCACCGCCGCAGAGGTCTGTGCGCCGCGAACGATTTCCAGCAGTTTCATGATGTGCGCCGGACTGAAGAAATGCAGGCCCAACACCTGATTCGGACGCTTTGTCGCTGCGGCTATCGCATCGATATCCAGTGCCGACGTATTGCTTGCCAACAGTGCCTCAGGCTTGAGCAAACCATCCAGCTCACGAAAGATCTTCTGCTTCAGCTCAAGATTTTCGTACACCGCCTCGATCACCAGATCGACATTGCGAATCGCCGCATAATCCGCCGCCGCACTGACCCGCGCCAGACGCGCATCCGCCTCGGCCTGATCAATCCGTCCCTGGCGCACGTTGTGTGCATAAGTCTCGGCCACAGTGGCGAGTGCCTGCTCAAGCATCTGTGGATTGTTATCCACCCATTGTACCGTCACGCCGGCATTGGCCAGGCACATGACAATGCCCCGGCCCATGGTGCCCGCGCCGATCACCGCGGCTTGCTGAATATCGAAGGTTGTCTGGCTCATGTTGTTCTCTTGTTGGCGATCCAAAGGCTGGTCTCACCTTAGTCAGCCATCGACGTTTTTTGAAGTTTATTACCGTGATGATCGACATTCAGCGGATGGATAGAGCCCCTTCCCTGATGACACTTAATGTAGGAGCTGCCGAAGGCCGCGATCTTTTGATGCTGATTTTTTCAAGAGCAAGAGATCGCAGCCTTCGGCAGTTCCTACAAGGATCAGAGGTGCTCTTGCGCCCAGCTGCGGACTTCGGCATAGGGATACTCCTCCAATGCGGCAAACCCGGTAATCGTCCGCGCCTTGAGCTTGGTGAACAGCGGCACGCTGATCCCACACAAAAATCGCGTCAACCGCTCAGCCGTTGGAATCACCCCGGTGTACTGCTCATGCCTGTGGATAAAATCACCACACAGCGCCGCGAAGTTTTTATCCACAAGTGCTGGCAACTCCGGTGGTGCCGGCAACCGCGCCACCTGGCCATGACACACCGAGCAATGCCCGCATTGCTCGGGCGCATTGTGATCACCGAAATACTTGGCCAGGCGATTGCCCAGGCAGCGTTCGGTGGCGAACACTTCAAGCATGGCGTGGATGCGCGCCACTTCGGCCTGCTCATGCCGGGTGAAATACTCATGCAGCTCGGCACTCAGGGCATCGCTGTCGAAGTCGCTGTGCAGCAGGCTGTAGACCTCGGTCATCTGCTTGCTTTCAAGCTCGACCCAACCCTTCTCCTGGAAGTAATCCAGCGCCTTCACCACTCGATTGCGCTCGGCGGAATACTGCGAATACATCGCCTCGAAATTCACCGTGGCCCAGGTGCGCGCGCGCGCCGAGGTCTGAATGATTGCGCCGACAAAATCCCTGCGCTCACCGTCGAAGCGCTCAAGCAGCGCTTCGGGTTCCAACAGGTATTTGAAACGGTATTCGGCGTAATAGGCGTAGCGCGGCGCGATCAAACCGCGCAGTTCCAGTTGCACCAGCAAGGTCTTCAGCGGCAGTGCACGAATGTTGCTTTGATCAGCCAATGGCCCGAGCAGAAACTCCCACTGCCCTTCCGGCACCGAGGCCTTTAGCTCATCGAGTACATAGCGAATGCCATCGCGCTCCGGCGTATCGCCGTAGACGAAGTTTTCCAGCACATTGAGGCTGTCGCGATTAGCCAATACCAGACAATCCGACGGCTGCCCGTCGCGCCCGGCGCGGCCAATTTCCTGACTGTAGTTTTCGATGGATTTGGGCAGGTCGAAGTGCACGACATTGCGGATGTCACTCTTGTCGATGCCCATGCCGAATGCGATGGTCGCGACGATGCAATTGGATTGCCCGGCCATGAAGCGCTTCTGGATCGCCTCGCGTTTGTCGTGGGCTAAACCCGCGTGATACGCCTCGGCCTGAATGCCGTTGCGCTCAAGGTGTTCAGCGATGTGCTCAGCAGTTTTCTGCAAGGTCACGTAGACGATGCTCGGCTGCCCCGCACGCTCGGTCATCCACTCGACCAGCCGCCGGCGCTTGTCCTGGCCACGTACCGGCTCGACCAGCAGATTGAGGTTGGGCCGGTAGAAGCCGGTGGTCACCACATCGTCAGCGGCGATAGCGAATTTGGCCTGCATGTCGGCGATGACTTTCGGTGTTGCGGTGGCCGTCAGTAGCAAAGTTTGCGGGATGTTGAACTGGCGCTGATAGTCCGGCAGCTTGAGATAATCGGGGCGGAAGTTATGGCCCCACTCCGAGATGCAATGCGCCTCGTCCACCACCAGCAGCGAGATTGGCACCTGCTGCAGAAAGTTGCGAAAGCGCTCGTTTTTCAAGCGCTCCACCGAGATCATCAAAATCTTCAATTCACCCGAGCGGGCGCGGGCCATCACGTCACTGGCATCATCGCGACTCTGCGCCGAATCGATGCTGCCAGCGGAAATACCGTGTCGCTGCAAAAAGGCCAGTTGATCCTGCATCAACGCCAGCAACGGCGAGACTACCAACGTCAGGTGCGGCAGCATCAGCGCCGGCAATTGGTAGCAAATCGACTTGCCGGAACCGGTAGGAAAAATCGCCGCCGCCGAGCGCCCGGCCAGTACCGCACTGATCGCGGTTTCTTGACCGGGTCGAAACTGTGGAAAACCAAAAACCTGTTCCAGGGTGTTGTGCATTCGCTGTCACTCCATTGACTGCTGCCATGCCAACAGCCTAGCGGGCGATCGCAGCGAGTCGAGAAAAGGTCGGGGCCAAATCGATTCGGAATGATACAGCGGATGCCACGAACACCGGGGGACTCTGTGGGAGCGAGCCTGCTCGCGAAGAGGCCAGCCGCCACACCACAAAATTTAAAAAGTCAGGGACGTAAAACCGCCACCCGCAACTGCTCATTCAGCATCTGCTCATGCACACCTTGGCTCTTGCTCGCCCACAGCGCATGGGCCGGGCTGATGTCGCCGGTGAATGCCGCCGCCAACTGCCGCAAATCAGCGACGCTGCGCACACGCGGGCAGAACGGTTGCTCATCACAGTTCTGACTGGCGCTGCGATAGGTGCTCAGCAACCCCTCCCAGAGACCGTCGCGCACATGGCGAATCGACTTCAGTTTCACGTGGGGCACACCGAGTCGCTGCTCAAGCCCCTCTTCATCCAGTGCTTCGCTGGCCAATAGGGCTTTGGCGAACATCAACACTTCACCGCGCGACGCCGTGTCCATGCTCGCCTGGCTGATGAGTGCCTCCGGCCAATCGGTGCGATCGAGGCGATCCAGCACCCACGCATTGCCAATGTCAGAGGCCATGGTCAAACGGCAAGTGCTCAGCCCGAGCAATAAAATTGCGGCCATTCGTAGCCAGTGCATACCTAATTCCCTTTAAGCGCGTGTCAGACGTTTGGAAACGCCCTACAGATTCTGGCGCGCACGATACAGCGGTTTACCGCGAATCGCCTGACAATCACGTAGGAATTATTACGCCTAAGGGTTTTGGCCTGAAAAAGCTGCGAAAACACGTAGGGTATTTCCTCAAAACACGGAAAAACCCCTACGAATACTGTCCATTGCGGCTGTCTTGTCCCACAGAGAAACGCCCTTCTATAGTGGCCGGCGCGGCTGCAAATCCGCTGCCGGCCCGCCCCAGCGCTTTAGAACAGGACACGCCTCACCATGATCAACCGCTATCGCCCACTCAAGACCTGCTACAGCGAAAACCCGGTACTGCTTATCGACAGCCACTCCAGCCAGACCGACCTGATCAATGCCGCCGATCAGCGCTTGCGCGCGGCCGGTGATTTGCTGGAAACGCTCTACTGCTTATGTTTCAAACAGGCTGATGTGAAAGACATTCCAAACATCGTTAACGCGCTTTATCTGCTGGTTCAGGATGGCTGCGACTTGCTTGAAGTGGCCAAGCAGAGGCCAGCGCAGCCGGCGTACAACTAGGCCACGCCAGGTCAGCGCTATATCTCCTTGGGCAGGAATCCAACAATGAATGTTACGAGCGATGAGTTCGATCCACCGAGTGACGAGGATGCCTACACGGCTTGGTTAATCCGACAGGTTCAAGCCAGCCTTGATGATCCTCGCCCCAGCATTCCCGATGAGTTATCCAGAGCATTGATGGCTGATAAACGCGCTCGTTTAAAACAGAAGGTCGATCAGCGGCGATGACCTATCAAATCTGCGTCCCGTTCCTACAAGGACAGACTCCTTGTCTTCTATCGGCTTCGTGTAGCTGATCTCTATAGTCGTGGCTGTCGCTGTCAATTCAGCGGCTCGGGCTTGGTCACCCGATTGGATCGTGTATACGCATGCGCTGTATGCTGCCGGCACTCATTTGCCTGCAGTTTATGGTGACTGTGTTTGGGACACCTTCGGGTGTGCCGGGTATGTGCACGATCCTCACCGGTTGACCAACCCGAACACAGTTGCCTCCTGTCGCTTGGTCACGATGTGGTGGCTTCACCTGAAGCATATGAGGATCAAAAAATGAAAACATGGAATCAATTCACCACCGATCGCTACCGCCCACTCGAATCCAACCTCACCGACTCCAAGCCTCTGCTCATCGACACCGAGGCCAACCCGCAAGACATCCTCGAATGCGCCGTCCAGCGCCTGCGCGCTTCAAGCGACCTGCTACGCACCCTCTATTGCCTCAACTTCAAACAAGCCGACGTCGAAGACATCCCCCACATCACCCACGCCCTCTATCTGCTGACGCAGGATGGCTGTGACCTGCTGCAGGTTGCGCAGCAGCGGATGCTCAATTGGAAAGCTCCGACCGGAGCTTGAGTGATTAAACCGCTCTCACCTATCCGTCGAGAGCGGTAAATAAGGCAATTAACCATCGGAGTAACCATCGGAGTAACCATGAGCAAATTTTTTGATGAGCTGATGGAAAGCGTCCAGGAAATGGACGAGATCTTACGCCGGGAGCGTAGCGCTTCCAGTCCGACCTCTACACCGAAAACAGACGACAAGACCGCGTTGTCGCTTGAGCAAAAGCGAGCCCGCTACGACAAGCCACTTCCTTCAAGTGAGTCAGCTCTCGAAATGAACCGTAGAAACACAAACTGAATGGAAATTACAGCCCCCATAAGTGGCAGTATTCTGGCTGTATATCCTAAAAACAGTTGGAATAATGCCATTTAAAAAATCGACCACTGCAGATCCGCTCTACCCTGCACCCTTCTACTTAAGTGCTATTATTCTGGCAGTTAAGGTTAAAAAATGAAGGAATACTGCCACCATGGCCAAGAAAACAGCGCCGCTTTTGCCCTCCACTGCTCGACTTCTGGTCGACTTTGGCGAACGCCTGAAGCTGGCTCGCCTGCGCCGAAAATTGACGGCCAAGCAAGTCGCTGAACGATCTGGCATGTCGCTGACAACCTTGCGCAATGTGGAGACGGGAGGATCAGGAGTGACCATCGGTGCCTACCTTTCGGTCATGCAAGTGCTGGGGCTGGAAAAAGATCTGAACAAACTCGCTGCAGCCGATGAAACGGGTCGCCAATTGCAGGATGCGCAGTTAATGCCTGCAACACGATCCGCAGCGAAAAAGCCCCAGCGAGTACGAGCAGCCAGTGCGGTAAAAAAGGGCACATCCGAACACGTCGGGGCTTCAAACGTAATCGATGCCGCCACTACCACGAAAATTCCGGCTGACTTCCCATTCAACACACACTCACTCTCCAGCCTTTTGAACAAGAAGAAAAAGGCTGGCCCCCCCGACAGGTGAAGAATGACGCTGATTGCTGTTTATGCAGACTGGGAATCTTTGAAAGGCGCCAGACGCCTCGGGTTTCTACACGCAAGGAAAACACGCAACACCAACGTGTTCGAATTTGAGTACGACCCGAAAGCGCTGGCCGATCCCGAGTTGAGTTCCATAACTCTAGACCCGCGCATCGGCCCCTTCGAAGGTCGCCAATTCCCCGGCGAACATCAGAGCCGCTTTGGCGTCTTCGCAGACTCAAGCCCCGATCGTTGGGGCCAACTGCTGATGAAACGCCGATTGGAAAGGGACATTCGCGACGGCTTGCTCCCCAGCAACAGCAAGTTGTTCGAATCCGATTACCTGCTTGGCGTGCACGACCTGTTCCGTGTCGGCGCCCTTCGCTACAAACTCAATGACGAAGGCAACTTCCTCGACGACCGCGACGGCGTTGCAGCTCCACCCTTTGTCGAGCTACGCGCGTTAGAACAGGCAAGTCTCGCCTTGGAAAACGATAGGGACAACACAGCCACCGAGGGCCGCGAATGGCTAAGAATGCTCATCGCACCGGGCGGCTCACTGGGCGGCGCCAGACCGAAAGCCAGCGTCGTCGACGAGTTCGGCCAACTGTGGATCGCCAAATTCCCAAGTACGAGAGATGACTATGATGTCGGTGGTTGGGAAATGGTCGTGAACGCTTTGGCAGTCAACTGCGGGTTACGCGTAGCGACCGGCACAGCCCGACGCTACGCAAGCGATCACCACTGCTTTCTGGTGAAGCGTTTCGACCGAACCGAACGCGGCGGCCGACATCATTTCGCATCAGCCATGACCATGACCAACCGCGTCGACGGCGACGACGCCTCAACCGGCGCCAGCTATCTAGAGTTGGCGGAAGTGATCATGGAACACGGCTCGGAACCCAACACCGACCTCCGTGAACTCTGGTCACGAATCGTCTTCAACATCCTGGTCTCCAACACCGATGACCACCTGCGAAACCATGGTTTTATTCTGGATCCTGGTCGGGGATGGCGGTTGTCCGCAGCGTATGACATGAATCCGGTGGCACATGCGGATGGGTTGAAGCTGAACATCACTGATTCTGACAATGCGCTGGACTTGGAGCTGGCGAGGGAAGTCGCGGGGTATTTTCGGGTTAGTCGTGAGGACTCAACAGACATCATTGAGCGCATTCAAGACGTGATCCGTCTTTGGCCGGAGATCGCTAATGCGCTTGGGATGTCCAGAAGTGAGCAGGAAAGGATGGCGCTTGCTTTTCGTACCTTCTAATCACCCACAAAAAAGCCGCCCCAAAGGGCGGCTTCTTCATTCACGACAGATCTTACAACTTCGGCCCTGCAGCCTTGATTGCGTCGCTCACTTCGAACTTCTTGAAGTTCTCGATGAACAGACCGGCCAATGCTTTCGCAGCCTCGTCGTACGCAGCCTTGTCAGCCCAGGTGTTGCGTGGGTTGAGCAGGTTGGTTTCAACGCCCGGTACGGCCAGTGGCACGTCGAGGTTGATGGTGTCGAGGTGTTCGGTGGCTGCACCGATCAGCGCGCCGCTCTGGATCGCTGCGATCACTGCGCGGGTGGTCGGGATGTTGAAGCGTTTGCCGACGCCGTAGCCGCCGCCGGTCCAGCCGGTGTTGACCAGGTAAACCTTCGAACCGAAACCGCGGATGCGCTTGATCAGCAGCTCAGCGTATTCACCAGCCGGACGCGGGAAGAACGGTGCGCCGAAGCAGGTGGAAAAGGTCGACTTGATGCCGCTGCCCGAACCCATTTCAGTCGAACCCACCAGTGCGGTGTAGCCGGACAGGAAGTGGTAGGCCGCTTGTTCTTCGTTGAGGATCGACACTGGCGGCAGGACACCGGTCAGGTCGCAGGTCAGGAAGATCACAGCGTTTGGCTCGCCGCCCAGGTTCTTCTCGGAACGCTTGGCAACGTGCTCCAGCGGGTACGCGGCGCGGCTGTTCTGGGTCAGGCTGACATCGGCGTAGTCGGCGTGCTTGGCGTCGTCGATGACAACGTTTTCCAACACGGCGCCGTGCTTGATGGCTTTCCAGATAACCGGCTCGTTCTTCTCGGAGAGGTCGATGCACTTGGCATAGCAACCGCCTTCGATGTTGAACACCACGCCTTCGCCCCAGCCGTGTTCGTCATCACCGATCAGGTAACGGCTTTCGTCGGCCGACAGGGTGGTTTTACCGGTGCCCGACAGACCGAAGAACAGGGTCACGTCGCCTTCTTCGCCGATGTTGGCAGCGCAGTGCATTGGCAGCACGTCAGCGGCCGGCAGCAGGAAGTTCTGCACGGAGAACATGGCTTTCTTCATCTCACCGGCGTAACGCATGCCGGCGATCAACACTTTCTTCTGTGCGAAGTTGAGGATCACGCAACCGTCGGAGTTGGTGCCGTCACGCTCAGGCACGCACTCGAAGTTGGCCACGTTGAGCACTTGCCACTCTTCACGACCGGCCGGGTTGTACTGGGCCGGGTTGATGAACAGGCAACGACCGAACAGATTCTGCCAGGCAGTCTGGGTGGTCATTTTCACGGCCAGGTAGTGATCTTCCGCCGCGCCTACATGCACGTGGGACACAAAGTGCTCTTGCGCGTTGTTGAAGGCTTCTACGCGAGCCCACAGCGCGTCGAACTTGTCGGCCGGGAACTTGCGGTTGATCGGGCCCCAGGCGATAGCGGCCTGGGTGGAAGGCTCTTCAACGATGAAACGGTCAACAGGCGAACGACCGGTGCGGTGACCAGTGCGAACAACCAGAGCGCCGGTATCGGCAAGCTCGCCCTCACCGCGGTTCAGGGCTTCTTTAACCAGATCATCAACACTCAGATCGGTGTACACGGCGTTATTGGCTTGCGTCATGAGGTTCCCCGTCGGCCAGTGGCCGAGTGTGCTCCAAACGTTTTGTAGTAGAAAGTCGTGCACTACTACCGCGAAAAAAGTGGGCCGGATTATGCCAGAAAAGCCCAAAAAGAGTAGGGTCCTCCCGTCGTAACGGCGAAATTCCGTCGTTACGCAGTGAATTTACCTGCGCTGAACCGGTTTAGTGCCGGGTATCTGACGGCGTGTCGACGCCTGCGCCAGCGAACAATTGAGCAATATCGGCTGCGTCGAACAGGTACTGCTGGTTGCAGAACTGGCAATCGATCTCGACAGTGCCGCCGTTCTCTTGAACCAATTGCTGTGCATCCTCAAGACCCAGACTGACCAGCGCGTTGCCCGAACGCTCGCGTGAGCAGGTGCAACGAAAGCGCAGATTCTGCACATCGAACAGACGCACCTGCTCCTCATGGTAGAGGCGATGCAACACGGTTTCGTTGTCCAGACTCAACAACTCATCGGCGGTCAGCGTGCTCGCCAGTGCAGTGAGGTGCTGCCAACTTGCGGCACGGTCTTCTTCGTCTTTCAAACGGTCGGCCGGCAGTTGTTGCAGCAGCATCCCGCGGGCACGGCGGCCGTCAGCGAACAACTTGAAGCGCGTGCCAACTTGTTGCGACATGACGAAATAGTTGGTGAAGCACTCAGACAGGGTTTCGCCATCAAGATCGACGATGCCCTGGTAACGCTGGCCAATCGTCGGGTCGACGGTCAGGGTCAGGTCACCGCCCGGCATCAGGTCGGCAAGGCTCGCGTCCGGCTTGATCCGCTCAGCGTCATAACGCGCCAGACCACGAATTTCGCGCTCGCTGGAGCATTCGATCATCAGCAGCGGGATCGGCCCTTCGGAACGCGCCTGCAGAATCAGCAAGCCATCGAACTTCAGCGTGCCCACCAGCAAGGAGGCGGCCGCCATCAATTCGCCCAGCAATTGCGCCACCGGCTCCGGGTACGGGTGCTTGGCGAGGACTTCGGCGTAGCTGCGTTCAAGCGCAACCAGTTCGCCGCGCGTGTCGCTGTCATCGAAGATGAAACGTTGAGTGAAATCGGTATCCGCTAGCTCGGTCATAATTTTGGGTATCTGAATGTGGTGACAAAATGGTTACAAGACGTGAAAATTTGCGCTTCTTGGCACTCTTTTTGGTGCCGACTGCTCTGCCATGGGAGGCATTTTATGAACAATCCGGGTTTGTTCCAATCTAGGTGGAACCTCGGCCGGCTGGTTCTGTGCAACGTAGCGCCACTGGCGCTACTGGCTTTCTGGTTATGGCCTACGGGCAACTCGCTGTGTGTGATTTTCGACGAGTGGCTGTTCCGCTCACTCAATGCACCGCTGGCCAGCAACCCGATATGGCTCCACATCTGGGCAATTGCAAGTCTGCGTCCGTTCGACATCGTTGTTGGTCTGATCTTGCTGACGCTGCTGATCAAGGGCGACTGGGTCTTCAAGGCGATTGATGTGCGTCGTGCGTTCTTCGGTTTTTTCTCGATCCTGCTATTGATGGTGGTAATTCGCGCACTGTTTTCCAAATTCGCCGACCACATGGACTGGCAGCACAGCAGCCCGTCGATGGTGCTGGAAGGCGCGGTGCATATCAGCGATTACTTCCCGCACATGGAGAAGACCTGGGAGCTGAAGGATCGTTCTGGCCAGAGTTTCCCGGGGGATCATGCATCGGTATTGCTGATTTGGGCGCTATTTATGGGCGTGTTCAGTCGTACTGTCGGCCAGTTCCTGACGATCTGGGGTCTGGCGCTGTTGTTCATGCTGCCGCGACTGGTGGCCGGTGCGCATTGGGGTCAGGACGATTACATCGGCGGTCTGCTGCTGGCGGTTTGGGCCTTGGGCTGGGGTTATTACACGCCGTTTGCGTATCACGCCTCGAACTTCTGGTTGAAGGTGACAGCGCCGATATTCGCGCTGCTGGGCAAGTTGCCGCTGGTGTCGCGGATGAGTGTGGTGCGTAGCGCCTGATACCGAGCTGTTTTCGGCGAGGGCTGCGCCCTCGATTCGCGAGCAGGCTCGCTCCCAGATTGAAATGCAATCTCCTGTGGGAGCGAGCCTGCTCGCAAAGAGGCCAGCACATACAGCCCGGAAACGTCGCGCTTACTCGTCGTTGCTGCTACCCCGAAACTTGAACAAATCCCGCCGCTGCTTCTTGCTCGGCTTGCCGTCGGTACTCACACCCAACGCCCCCGCCTTGCGCATTGCCGCAGCCGCTTCACGTTTGGCAATACTCGCCTCGGTCTCCGCGTACAACGTCTGCGCCTCCGGTGCGCCGCGCCGCACAATCGACAAAGCCTCGACCTTCACCGTACGCACCTCGAACCCAGTACGAATCTCGAACTCATCGCCGATGCGCGGCTCTTTGCCAGGCTTGCAGCGCTCACCGCGACAATGCACCTTGCCGCTTTCGATCGCCGCTTTGGCCAAGGCACGGGTTTTGTAAAAACGCGCGGCCCATAGCCACTTGTCGAGACGAACCTTGTCGTCCTCTTCGCTTTTTTGCGCCATTTGAATTCCTCGTTCAGCCAGTAGTCGGAACTGTACTACCGTTTCTGTCGGGCGCAACAACTCGGCCCTCCAGATAGACTGTGATCTTGGCCGGTGCACCGGCATGGGGGTGCTCAAGTGACTAAATTTCCCTCTTCATTGACTTCGACTCACACCGGTTGCCAGGGCTGCCAGCACAGTGAACCGCTGGGCTTCGATTTTGCCTTTGCCTACCAACCTATCGTGGATCTGCGCGACCAGTCGGTTTTCGCCCACGAAGCGCTGGTTCGCGGTGTGAACGGTGAAGGCGCATTCACCGTGTTGAATCAGGTTACGGAAGAAAACCGCTACCGTTTCGACCAGCTCTGCCGAACCCGCGCCATCGAAGGCGCGGCCAATCTTAATATGCAGACACACTTGTCGATCAACTTCATGCCCAACGCCGTCTATCGTCCAGAGCTGTGTATTCGCAGTACGCTCGAGGCGGCCAAAAAACACCGTTTTCCTCTCGACCGGCTGATTTTTGAAACCCTGGAAAGCGAGCACGTAGATAACTATCGCCATTTGACCAATATTCTGCGTGAATACCGCGAATTCGGCTTCAAGACCGCCATCGATGATTTCGGTGCCGGTTATTCGGGGCTCAATCTGCTGGCTGATTTCCAACCGGACCTGATCAAACTCGACATGGCGCTGATCCGCGATGTCGATCAAGACCGTGTTCGTCAGGCGATCGTTCGGGGGATTGTCACAATCTGTGCGGAGTTGGACGTTACAGTCATTGCCGAAGGCATTGAGAGCGCCGGTGAACGGGATTTCCTGGCCGACTGTGGAATATTTCTGATGCAGGGCTACTGGTTCGCCAAACCTGCATTCAAAGCGTTGGCCCGGGTTTCACCTGAGGCCTGGACGCGTTAATCGTTGGTTTTTTCTATTGAAGACATTTGACCATTTGACCGTTGTCGGTCTGCGCGAGTGGGTGGCGCTCCCTGATCTGGGAGTCGCAGGCCTGCGAGCGAAAATCGACACCGGCGCCAGCACCTCCAGCCTGCATGCCACCGACATCGAGCCGTTCGAACGCGACGGCCAGAAATGGGTACGTTTCACCGCGCACCTGGGCACGGTGGTGCAGTTGCGTCACCGCCGCTGCGAAGCGCCACTGGTGACGCGCAAAACCATCAAAAGCTCCAACGGTCATGCCCAGGAGCGCTATGTGATTAGCACCACTCTGGCCCTGGGTGATCGGGTCTGGCCGATCGAGTTCACCCTCGCCTGCCGCAAGTCCATGCGCTATCGCCTGTTGCTCGGCTCCAAAGCCCTGATCGATGGCCAGTTGGTGGTCAATCCGGGCATCAAATATGTACAAGACAAGCCGGTGTTCCCGGTATCTACCTCCTCCACAGGTGTTGCATGAAGATCGCTGTGCTGTCGCGGAACCCGCGTCTGTATTCCACCCGCCGTCTGGTCGAAGCCGGAACCGAGCGCGGGCATGAAATGGTAGTGATCGACACCTTGCGCGCCTACATGAACATCGCCAGCCACAAGCCGCAGATCCACTATCGCGGCAAACCGCTGGAAGGTTTCGACGCGGTGATTCCGCGGATCGGTGCGTCGGTGACGTTTTATGGCTGCGCGGTGTTGCGTCAGTTCGAAATGATGGGGGTATTCCCGCTCAACGAATCGGTGGCCATCGCCCGTTCGCGGGACAAGTTGCGTTCGCTGCAACTGCTGTCGCGGCGCGGCATCGGCCTGCCGGTGACGGGTTTTGCTCACTCGCCGGATGACATTCCCGATTTGATCGACATGGTCAACGGCGCGCCGCTGGTAATCAAGGTTCTGGAGGGCACGCAGGGCATCGGCGTGGTGTTATGCGAAACCGCGACCGCCGCCGAATCGGTGATCGAGGCGTTCATGGGCCTGAAGCAAAACATCATGGTTCAGGAGTACATCAAGGAAGCGGGCGGTGCGGATATTCGTTGCTTCGTAGTCGGTGACAAAGTCATCGCAGCGATGAAGCGTCAGGCCAAGCCGGGCGAGTTCCGCTCCAACCTGCATCGTGGCGGCAGCGCCAGCCTGATCAAGATCACCCCGGAAGAGCGCATGACCGCGTTGCGCGCAGCCAAGGTCATGGGCCTGGCGGTGGCGGGTGTGGATATCCTGCGTTCCAATCACGGGCCGCTGGTTATGGAAGTGAACTCGTCGCCGGGGCTGGAAGGGATCGAGACCACTACCGGCAAGAATGTGGCGGGGATCATCATTGAACATCTTGAGAAGAATGGCGGGCCGAATATGACCCGCACCAAAGGCAAGGGCTAAAGCGAAGAGCTAGAGCTAAGAGCAACAGCCCCTCATCGGAACGCCGCCCGCCTAACCCTCTCCCGAAGAGAGAGGGGACTGATTGGGGGATATTCAAGAAGTACGCCGACTTGAACGAGTACCGCTGAATCCATAATCGACCTGATTTTGCAGGTCGATGTATGACGCAAGACACCTCGGTCGGCTCCCTCTCCCTCCGGGAGAGGGCTGGGGTGAGGGGCTTTTGATCTACACAGCGTCCCTAGGCAACATTAGCCCCAACGGCAACCTCACCCGCGCTTCCAGTCCACCCCCGGACCGATTACGCAATTCAACATTGCCGCCATGCATCGAAGCAATCCGCTTCACAATCGCCAACCCCAAGCCGGTGCCCTTACCGCCCCGGGCACGATCGCCTCGCGTAAACGGGTTGAAAATCGCTTCAAGTTCCGAAGGATCAATCCCCGCGCCGCGGTCCATCACGCTCAGCACCACATAAGGCGCATTGACGTCACCGGACACATAAGCCGCGACTTCCACGCTACCGCCGGCATGGTTCAAGGCGTTGCCGATCAGGTTATTGAGCAAGCGCTTCATCGAGACCCGACGCAGCGGGAACGGCTGAATCGGCTCCAGACGCAAACGCACTTTCTCTTCATTCTGGTTGTATGGCGCCGCCACCTCGCGCACCAGATCAGTCAGATCCACCTCTTCCACCGACTCGTCGCGACCATCACGAATAAACGCGAGGAACTGGTCGAGAATCGCGTCCATGTCTTCGATGTCGCGCACCATGTCGTCGGTCAGGTCGTTGCGGTCGCCCATCAACTCCAGCGACAGGCGCAAGCGGGTCAACGGTGTGCGCAGATCATGGGATACGCCGGCCAGCATCAATTCACGCTCGCGACCGGCCTGTTCGACGTCTTCCGCCATCTGGTTGAAAGCGCGATAGACCTCGGTCATCTCGCTCGGTGTATCGCTGATCGGCAGCCGCACGCTACGGCCCTGACCAAGCTGCCGGGCGGCATACACCAGACGTTTCAACGGCTGGTTGAGCTGACTGACGAAAATCCATGCAGAGGCTGTCGAGAGCAAGCCGATGGCGAGGAACCAGCCGAGCACGTTCCAGATTTTCTGGCCACGCAACGGGTGCGGATACAACGGCACCTTCAACCAGCCATCACCGAGGCTCGGCGCGCGCACCCACAACGCTGGCGGCGAGTGCATGCGCAAGCGCACTTCGGTGTCGGCGCCCAGCTCCGCCTGCATTTGTCGCTGATAGATTTCGCTGTACGGCCAGTGCTGTTCGCCTTCCGGCACACCGGCGCCGACCACCCGGATCAGGGTCGCCGCATCAGCAATCTTTGCGCGGTTTTCTTCATCCGCAGCCCAATAGGCACGCAGCGTCAGGGCGACGCCATGGCTGTATTGGCGATCCACCAGCACGTCCTCGTTCATCAACAGATAAACCAGGGTCAGCGCCTTGGAAAACAGCACGACGATGAGCACCAGCCAAAGGGTGCGGGAGAAAAAACTTTGGGGGAACCAGACA
Source organism: Pseudomonas sp. B21-041 (assembly GCF_024748675.1). NCBI lineage: Bacteria > Pseudomonadati > Pseudomonadota > Gammaproteobacteria > Pseudomonadales > Pseudomonadaceae > Pseudomonas > Pseudomonas sp. B21-041. The sequence continues at coordinate 284,319 of NZ_CP087175.1, read as the reverse complement.
GGGGTTTTCATCTATAACCGCTACACACTTGCAGGAGCGAGCAATGCTCGCATATTGCGGATTGCGAGTCTGCGGGCATGGCCGTTCGACCAAAACCTGCAGACCCGCTCCTACAAATCACCGATCACTTGGTGGCGGCACCATCCGGTACGAACACGTAGCCCACGCCCCAGACAGTCTGGATATAGCGCGGCTTCGACGGATCAGGCTCGATCATGCGACGCAGACGGGAAATCTGCACATCGATGGAACGCTCGAGGGCATCCCACTCGCGGCCACGGGCCAGGTTCATCAGTTTGTCACGGGTCAGTGGCTGACGCGCGTTCATTACCAAAGCCTTGAGTACCGCAAACTCACCGGTGGTGAGCATGTGCACTTCTTCGCCGCGCTTCAATTCGCGAGTGGCCAGCGACAAGACGTAATCACCGAAGGTGACGTTTTCGTCTTCGCTGCCCGGCGCGCCCGGTACCGGTGCGGCCTGACGACGCAGGACAGCTTTGACACGGGCCATCAGCTCATCCGGGTTGAACGGCTTGGCCAGATAGTCGTCGGCGCCCAGTTCCAGGCCTTTGATGCGGCTCATCTCATCGCCCTTGGCGGTGAGCATGATGATCGGAATCTGATTGTTCGCGGCCCGCAGACGGCGGCACGCGGTCAGACCGTCTTCGCCAGGCAACATCAGGTCGAGGACCACCAGATTGAAAACTTCACGCGACAGCAGACGATCCATCTGCTCGGTGTTCGGTACGGTGCGGGCACGGTAGCCCTTGCTGACGAAAAAACGTTCCAGCAGGCTGCTTAAGCCCGGATCGTCGTCAACGATGAGAATTTTTTCGCCTTCAGCAGTTTGTGCAGTGCTGCTCATTGGATGCTCCTTTTAGCTCGGCGCGCATTATGGCGTAGCTGCCGTTATACGCACCGTGTGCATTGTTAGCAGATTTTTCCTTCACTGCCAGAAAACCGGGGTTTATGCCTACAGACTGCGACGCCCCCGAATGACAGAACGCTGGTTATAATGCGCGGCGTTTTGTGCCAGGCAACGTCTGAATCGTTACCGCAGGTGGCAGGCTTTTTTTCCTGCCGCGCGCAGTAATTGTTCGATTTCAAGGGTCAATGGGCTGCCTTTTGACCCAGGCAGCGGCAATTTTCTAGCCGCTCAACCAGACTCCGGGCCTTTATTTCCGTGCCTGCGAGCCTGATTTCACAATATGTCAGGTGGTTTTATGGACAGCATCAACAGCCGCATTGCCGAGGAACTCGGCGTACGCCCACAACAGGTCGAAGCGGCCGTCGCGCTACTCGATGAAGGCTCTACCGTTCCCTTCATCGCCCGTTACCGGAAAGAAGTCACCGGCAGCCTCGATGACACCCAGTTGCGTCATCTGGAAGAGCGCCTGCGCTACCTGCGAGAACTCGACGAACGGCGCATCAGCATCCTCGCCAGCATCGAAGAGCAAGGCAAACTCACCCCTGCCCTTGAGCGCGACATCAAACTTGCTGACACCAAGACTCGCCTCGAAGACTTGTACCTGCCGTACAAGCAGAAGCGCCGTACCAAGGGCCAGATCGCCCTGGAAGCCGGCCTCGGCGACTTGGCCGATGGCCTGTTCAACGACCCGAACCTGACCCCGGAAACCGAAGCCGCACGCTTCGTCGATGCCGAAAAAGGCGTGGCCGACGTGAAGGCTGCGCTCGAAGGCGCCAAATACATCCTCATGGAACGCTTCGCAGAAGACGCCAGCCTGCTGGAGAAACTGCGTAACTACCTGAAACAGGAAGCGACCCTCAGTGCCCGCGTCATCGCTGGCAAGGAAGAGGAAGGCGCCAAGTTCCGCGATTACTTCGAACACGACGAACCGCTGAAAAGCATGCCGTCGCACCGCGCGCTCGCCATTTTCCGTGGACGCAACGAAGGCATCCTCAGCTCCGCGCTGAAAGTCGGCGACGAACTGCCGGGCACCATGCACCCGTGCGAAGGCATGATCGGCCAGCAATTCGGCATCCAGAACCAGAACCGCCCGGCCGACAAGTGGCTCGGTGAAGTGGTGCGCTGGACCTGGAAGGTCAAGCTCTACACCCACCTGGAAACCGACCTGCTCGGCGAGCTGCGTGACGGCGCCGAAACCGAAGCGATCAACGTCTTCGCCCACAACCTGCACGACTTGCTGCTGGCCGCCCCGGCCGGCCCGCGTGCAACACTGGGTCTCGACCCGGGCCTGCGTACCGGCTGCAAGGTCGCCGTGGTCGACTCGACCGGCAAACTGCTTGATCACGCCACGGTTTACCCGCACGTGCCGCACAACAAATGGGATCAGACCATCGCCATTCTGGCCGCCCTGTGCGCCAAGCATTCAGTTGATCTGATCGCCATCGGCAACGGCACCGCCAGCCGCGAGACCGACAAACTGGCGATCGAGCTGATCAAAAAATATCCAGCGATGAAGATGACCAAAGTCATGGTCTCCGAAGCCGGTGCATCGGTGTACTCGGCGTCGGAACTGGCGGCCAAGGAATTCCCGGATCTGGATGTGTCGATCCGCGGCGCGGTGTCCATCGCCCGTCGTCTGCAGGATCCACTGGCTGAGCTGGTGAAAATCGATCCGAAATCCATCGGTGTCGGCCAGTATCAGCACGACGTTTCGCAGTTGAAACTGGCGCGCGGCCTGGACGCTGTGGTCGAGGACTGCGTGAACGCCGTCGGCGTTGACGTGAACACCGCTTCGGTGGCGCTGCTGGCGCGGATCTCCGGCCTCAACGCGACGCTGGCGCAAAACATCGTCACGCACCGCGACGAACACGGTGCGTTCAAAACCCGCGCAGCGCTGAAGAAAGTCGCGCGTCTGGGCGAAAAAACCTTCGAACAGGCGGCCGGTTTCTTACGCGTGATGAACGGCGACAACCCGCTGGATTCGTCGGCCGTTCACCCGGAAGCCTACCCGCTAGTGCAGCGCATTGCCGCTGAAACCGACCGCGACATTCGCTCGCTGATCGGCGATGCCGGGTTCCTCAAGCGTCTGGATCCGAAGAAATTCACCGACGAGACGTTCGGTCTGCCAACCGTCACCGACATCCTGCAAGAGCTGGAAAAACCGGGCCGCGACCCGCGTCCGGAGTTCAAGACTGCCGAGTTCCAGGAAGGCGTTGAAGACCTCAAAGACCTGCAATTGGGGATGATCCTCGAAGGCGTTGTCACCAACGTGACCGCATTCGGTGCCTTCGTCGACATCGGCGTGCATCAGGACGGTCTGGTGCACATCTCGGCGCTGTCGGAGAAGTTCATCAAGGACCCGCGTGAAGCGGTGAAGGCCGGCGATGTGGTGAAAGTGAAGGTCATGGAAGTCGACATTCCGCGCAAACGCGTCGGTCTGTCGATGCGCATGGGCGACACCCCGGGCGAGAAGATCGACGGCGCCCGTGGCTCGCGTCCAGGCTCGGCGCAACGCCAGCCTTCGAACAACGCGCCGCGCAAGGAAACCGCCACCGCAGCGCCAGTGAACAACGCGATGGCCTCGCTGTTCGCCAACGCCAAGCAGTTGAAGAAACGCTGATGGAGATTCCGGCCGGGCTCGTCGAGAGCGCGTTTTTCAAGCTGTTGGGCTGCCGCCTGCACAGCCTGGAAACCGGGGTGGCGCAAGTCGCCCTGGTGCTGGAACCGGAACTGCGCAATCGCGGCGGCAAATTGCACGGTGGCGCGCTGTTCAGTCTGGTCGATATCGCCATGGGGCTGGCCTGTTCCAGCACTCATGGCTTCGATCAGCAGAGCGCGACCATCGAATGCAAGATCAACTATATCCGCGCCATTTCCGACGGTGAGGTCATGTGCACGGCGCGGGTGATTCACCCGGGCCGACGTACTTTGGTGGTCGAAGCCGACGTGATGCAGGGCGACAAACTGGTCGCAAAAGCGCAAGGCACGTTCGCTGTCCTGTAGCTACCGGTCATCATTTTGAGTTAATTTCGGCGCAACGAATCCTGTAGGAGCTGCCGCAGGCTGCGATCTTTTGATTTTGTTTTTCAATAGCAAGATCAAAAGATCGCAGCCTGCGGCAGCTCCTACAGGTATGTGTGCGGCTGACCGGCTAGAAAAACCAGGCGAAAACGCCAGTTTCAACTTCACCCTTGTAGACCGTCTTGCCCACCCCCATATTGGGGCGACTGACGCGTGAAGGAATCCAAATTGAGCGAACTTCTCAACCGCCGCCTGGCTCTGCTCGGCGAGCGCGCTAACCTCTCTCTGCTCGAGCAGTGCCTGCACGGTATCGAACGTGAATGCCTGCGCGTGACCAGCGAAGGTCGCCTGGCGCAAACGCCGCACCCCGAAGCCTTGGGTTCCGCGCTGACCAACGAACAAATCACCACCGACTACTCCGAGTCGCTGCTGGAATTCATCACGCCCGCTCTGCCGGATCCGGCCGACACGTTGGCGAGCCTGGACAAGATTCACCGCTTTGCCTACAGCAAGCTCGGCAACGAGTACCTGTGGAGTCCATCGATGCCGTGCCCGTTGCCGGCCGAGGAAGACATCCCGATCGCCTACTACGGCACCTCCAACATCGGTCAGCTCAAGTACGTCTACCGCAAGGGCCTGGCCCTGCGGTACGGCAAGACCATGCAGTGCATCGCCGGGATTCACTACAATTTCTCCCTGCCGGAAAAGCTCTGGCCACTGCTGCGCGAAACCGAAGGTTTTGTCGGCACCGATCGCGATTACCAGTCGTTTTCCTACATCGCACTGATCCGTAATTTCCGTCGTTACAGCTGGCTGCTGATGTACCTGTTCGGTGCTTCGCCAGCGCTGGACGCCGGTTTCCTGCGTGGCCGTTCGCATCAGTTGGAACCGCTCGATCCAGACACGCTGTATCTGCCGTACGCGACCAGCCTGCGTATGAGCGACCTTGGTTACCAGAGCAACGCCCAGGCCGGTCTGACGCCTTGCTACAACGATCTGGCGAGCTACACCGACAGCCTGCGCAAAGCCGTGGCCACGCCGTACGCGCCGTACGTTGAAGTCGGCACGCACCAAGATGGTGAGTGGGTGCAGCTCAACACCAACATCCTGCAGATCGAAAACGAGTACTACTCCAACATCCGCCCGAAACGCGTGACCTATACCGGCGAGCGGCCGATTCAGGCGCTGGTGGCCCGTGGCATTCAGTACGTTGAAGTGCGTTGCCTGGACATCAACCCGTTCCTGCCGATGGGCATCGACCTCACCGAGTCGCGCTTCCTCGACGCGTTCCTGCTGTACTGCGCGCTGAACGACAGCCCGTTGCTGACCAACACCTCGTGCGGCAATGCGACGTCGAACTTCCTCAGCGTGGTCAAGGAAGGTCGTCGTCCAGGCCTGCAATTGCAGCGTGACGGTGAACCGGTCGAGATGAAGACCTGGGCGGCAGAACTGCTGGAGCAAATCGCCCCGCTGGCGGCGCTGCTGGATCAGAGCCATGGCGGCGATGCGCACAGCAAGGCGCTGGATGCGCAACTGGCCAAGGTCAGCGATCCGTCCCTTACGCCATCCGCGCAAGTGTTGGCGGCGATGGCGGAGCACAAGGAAAGCTTTGCGCAGTTTTCGCTACGTCAGAGCCAGGTCCATGCCGAGTTTTTCCGTAGCGAGCCTTTGGCGGCGGATGAGCAGGCGAAGTTTGAGGAGCTGGCGCGTACTTCTCTGGCAGCGCAGGCTGAGCTGGAGCAGAACGAAGTCGGTGATTTCGACGTATTCGTCGGGTCGTATCAGGCGAGTATTTTGGCGATCAGCAACTGAAGAGCCCCTCCCCCTAACCCTCTCCCGGAGGGAGAGGGGACTGACCGGGTTGTTGGTGCGAAGTACGCTGACGTGAAATACCGAGCCGAACTCAGGCCTTGAAAAGCACAAAGATCGGCTCCCTTTCCCCCTCGCCCCCCTGGGGGAGAGGGCTGGGGTGAGGGGGCAAAGATCTAACGTCGAACGCAAGATCCGAAATATCCACAATTCTGATCGTTCCCACGCTCCGCGTGGTAACGCCTCAAGGGACGCTCTGCGTCCAGGTGACGCGGAGCGTCACCGGCTGCATTCCCACGCAGAGCGTGGGAACGATCTACCCCCCCAATCCCACCAAGCCTTAGATTTTTCCGCTCATAAGCTCATTCTAAAAAGTTATTTATTTACTGATTCTTAGATCATTTAGTCTCCTTTCACGCCGACGCTCGGTCGCCTGATATGGAGCTGTTCAATGAAACTGAATTTCCCGCTTCGCCTGCTGGCCGCGGCCTCTCTGGCTGCCGCGAGTTTTCTGGCCCAGGCCGCCGACCTTACCGTCGCCTACCAAACCACCGTTGACCCGGCGAAAGTCGCCCAGGCCGACGGCGCCTACGAAAAAGCCACCAAAGCCGACATCGCCTGGCGCAAGTTCGACAACGGCGCCGACATCATCGCCGCCATCGCCTCCGGTGACGTGCAGATCGGCTACCTCGGTTCGAGCCCGCTGACCGCCGCGATCACGCGCAAAGTCCCGGTCGAAACCTTCCTAATCGCCACCCAGATCGGCGCCGCCGAAGCACTGGTCGCTCGCGACGGTTCCGGGATCAAGACCCCGCAAGACCTGATCGGCAAAAAAATCGCCGTGCCGTTCGTATCCACCGGTCACTACAGCCTGCTCGCGGCGCTGAAGCACTGGAACATTGATCCGTCGAAAGTCACCGTGCTCAACCTCGCCCCGCCAGCGATCATTGCCGCGTGGAAACGCGGTGACATCGACGCCACCTACGTGTGGGATCCGGCACTCGGTGTCGCCAAGGAAAACGGCAAAGTGCTGATCACCTCCGGCGAACTGGCCAAGTTTGGCGCGCCGACGTTCGATGCGTGGATCGTGCGCAAAGACTTCGCCGAGAAGCACCCGGAAATCGTCACCGCGTTCGCCAAGGTCACCCTCGACGCCTACGCCGACTACCGCAAAGACCCGAAAGCCTGGCTCGCCAATCAGTCCAACGTCGACAAACTGGTGAAACTCTCCGGCGCCAAGGCCAGCGACATTCCGCTGCTGCTGCAAGGCAACGTCTACCCGCTGGCGGCTGATCAAGTCGTCACCCTAGGCGCGCCGACCACCAAAGCCATCACCGACACCGCCGCGTTCCTCAAGGAGCAGGGCAAGGTCGAAGCGGTTCTGCCGGACTACGCGCCGTACGTCAGCGCCAAATACATCACCAACTGACCGGGAGTTAACTGCGATGGCCTTGCTACAGCTGGAGCGCATCAGCGCACAGTACCCGGGCAGCCCGACACCGGTGCTGGCGGATATTTCTCTGACCCTGGGGCCTCAGCAATTGCTGGTGGCCCTCGGCCCGTCCGGCAGTGGCAAGACTTCGCTGTTGAACCTGATTGCCGGTTTCGTCGAGCCGAGCGCCGGGCGCATCACCCTCGACGGTGTGCCGGTCAAAGGCCCGAGCGCCGAACGTGGCGTGGTGTTCCAGGACGACGCTTTGCTGCCTTGGCAGGACGTGTTGGCCAACGTTGCATTCGGTCTGGAGCTGGCCGGTATCGCCAAGGACAAGCGCGAAAAAATCGCCCGTGAAATGCTCGCGCTGGTTGATCTCTCAGGGTTCGAAAGTCGCCGCATCTGGCAACTCTCCGGTGGCCAGAAGCAACGTGTCGGCCTCGCCCGCGCGCTCGCCGCTGATCCGCGCGTGTTGCTGATGGACGAGCCTTTCGGTGCCCTCGACGCGTTCACTCGCGAACAGATGCAGGAGCTGTTGCTGCAAGTCTGGCAGCGCACGGCCAAACCGGTTTTCCTGATTACCCACGACATTGAAGAAGCGGTGTTCCTCGCCACTGACCTGATTCTGCTCGCGCCGAATCCGGGGCAGATCGTTGAGCGTCTGCACCTGGATTTCGGTCAGCGTTACGCCACTGGCGAGTCCGCCCGTGCGATCAAATCCGATCCGCGTTTTATCGAAACCCGTGAACACGTGCTGAGCAAAGTGTTCTCGCAACGCAGCGCCGCACAACGGCAGGAGCGCGCATGAGCAGTTACGACGTTTCCTCGGCTGCGGTAAAACCCGCGAAACCATCCGTGGCGATTCCCGTACGCCGCAGCCTCAGCACGCGCTGGATCAGCCTGCTGACGCTGTTCGCGTTGTTGGCAATCTGGTGGGCCGTAACAGCCACTGGATTGATCGAGCCGCTGTTCCTGCCGCCACCGTCCGCCGTGCTGCAAAAAGGCTGGTTGCTGGCGACTACTGGTTACATGGATTCGACGTTGTGGCAGCACTTGGGCGCCAGCCTGAGCCGCATCGGTCTGGGCCTCGGTTTTGCGATCCTGACCGCCGTGCCGGTGGGCATTGCCATCGGGGCCAATCGCATCGCCCGTGGCGTGCTCGATCCGCTGATCGAGTTCTACCGCCCTATCCCACCGCTGGCCTATTTGCCGCTGATCGTGATCTGGTGCGGCATCGGCGAGTTGTCGAAAGTGCTGCTGATCTATCTGGCGATTTTCGCGCCGATTGCCATTGCCACCGCGACCGGTGTGCGCACGGTTGATCCGGCGAAATTGCGTGCTGCGCAGTCGCTGGGCGCGACGCGTTTGCAGCTGATTCGTCATGTAATTTTGCCGAGCGCGTTACCGGATATTTTGACTGGCGTGCGCATTGGTCTGGGGGTTGGTTGGTCGACGTTGGTCGCCGCTGAATTAATCGCAGCCACCAGTGGCTTGGGCTTCATGGTGCAGTCGGCCGCGCAATTCCTGGTCACCGATGTGGTGGTGCTGGGGATTCTGGTTATCGCCCTGATCGCCTTCGCCATGGAAATGGGCCTGCGCGCCCTGCAACGCAAACTGGTGCCGTGGCACGGCCAGGCCCACTAAATCGCCTTGTGAAACTTCCCCTGTGGGAGCGAGCCTGCTCGCGAAAGCGTCGGATCAGTCACTGCACTGTCGCCTGACACTCCGCATTCGCGAGCAGGCTCGCTCCCACAAAAGCATGACACTCGAATTCGAAGAGAAAGACCATGAGCAGCCTCAACATCACCCCATTAAGCTCGGCCCTCGGCGCGCAGATCAGCGGCGTCGACATCAGTCAGCCGCTGAGCCTGGAACACCGCGACGCCATCGAACAAGCGCTGCTCAAGTATCAAGTGTTGTTCTTCCGCAACCAGCCAATCGAACCGCCACAACAAGCGCGTTTCGCCGCGTACTTCGGTGATCTGCACATTCACCCGATCTACCCGAACGTGCCGGAACAACCGGAAGTGTTGATCCTCGACACCGCCGTCACCGACGTGCGTGACAACGCGATCTGGCACACCGACGTGACCTTCCTGCCGACGCCGGCGATGGGCGCGGTGCTCAGCGCCAAGTTGCTGCCGGAGTTCGGTGGCGACACGCTGTGGGCCAGCGGGATTGCTGCGTACGAAGCGCTGTCGGCGTCAATGAAAGCCTTGCTCGAAGGGCTGACCGCGACCCACGATTTCACTCGCTCGTTTCCACTGGAGCGTTATGGCAATACGCCTGAAGCGTTGGCGCAGTGGGAAGAGGCACGGCGCAAGAATCCACCGCTGTCGCACCCGGTGATCCGTACGCATCCGGTCAGCGGGCGGCGTTCGTTGTTCGTCAATGAAGGCTTCACGTCGAAGATCAATGAGCTGTCGGAAACCGAGAGCGAGGCGATTCTGAAGTTTCTGTTCGCCCATGCGACGCGGCCGGAATTCACCATTCGCTGGCGTTGGCAGCAGGACGACATTGCGTTCTGGGATAACCGCGTGACTCAGCATTACGCGGTGGATGATTATCGGCCGGCGCGGCGGGTGATGCAGCGGGCGACGGTGTTGGGGGATGTGCCGTTTTTTCGTTGAGCCGTTTTAACAGCCAAAAGCCCCTCACCCTAACCCTCTCCCGGAGGGAGAGGGAACTGAAAGGGGGGATGTTTTAGAGGTACGCCGACCTGATATTGCTTTGCTGAATCCATAGTCGACTCGGTTTTTCAGGTCGATGTATGGCTACAGACACCTCGGTCGGCCCCCTCTCCCTCTGGGCGGTCCGACGTTTCGGGAGGGCTGGGGTGAGGGTGACTCACTCCGCCGTCGAAGGCTTCTCCCAAAGATTGATCCCGCCCTCTTGGGCAAACCGGTCAATCTCCGCCAGCTCCTCAGCACTGAAGCTCAAATTCTTCAACGCCCCGACGTTCTCGATAATCTGCTCCGGCCGGCTCGCACCAATCAGCGCCGAGGTCACCCGTGAATCCCGCAACGTCCACGCCAGTGCCAGTTGCGCCAGACTCTGACCACGACGCTTGGCAATTTCATTCAACGCCCGCACATGAGCGATGTTGGCCTCGGACAGATGCGAAGCCTGCAACGAACCACCGCCCGGACGATTGACCCGCGCATCCGCCGGCACGCCGTTGAGGTATTTGTCGGTGAGCAGACCTTGCGCCAGTGGAGTGAAAGCAATCACGCCAGTACCGAGTTCATCGGTGGTATCCAGCAGATCCTTTTCCACCCAACGATTGAGCAGGTTGTACGCTGGTTGATGAATCAGCAGCGGCACTTTCCACTCGTTCAACAGCGCCGCCATTTCACGGGTTTTCACCCCGGAATACGACGAGATACCGATGTACAACGCCTTGCCCTGTTGCACGGCAGTGGCGAGGGCGCTGGCGGTTTCTTCCAGCGGGGTATCCGGGTCGAAACGGTGCGAATAGAAGATATCCACATAGTCCAGACCGAGGCGCTGCAGGCTCTGGTCGAGGCTGGCCAGCACATATTTGCGCGAGCCGCCGCCCTGGCCGTAAGGGCCGGGCCACATGTCCCAACCGGCCTTGCTGGAGATGATCAGCTCATCACGATACTGCTTGAAATCTTCGCGCAGCAGGCGGCCGAAATTGATCTCGGCGCTGCCGTACGGCGGGCCATAGTTGTTGGCCAGGTCGAAGTGGTTGATCCCCAAGTCGAACGCGGTGCGCAGTAAGGCACGCTGGGTGTCGATCGGCGTGCTGTCGCCGAAGTTGTGCCACAGGCCCAGCGACAGCGCCGGCAGCACCAGACCGCTGCGGCCGACGCGGCGGTAAGGGATGGAGTCATAGCGGTTTTCGGCAGCGGTGTAAGTCATCGAATCCTCTCTTGTCTGTCTTGAAATGGGTGTCGACTTCATCGCTAGCAGGCTAGCTCCCACATTGGAATGCATTTCCCTGTGGGAGCTAGCCTGCTAGCGAAGGGTGTTACACAAATCGATTGCCGGGTCGGGCCAGACCCAGGTTCTGGCGCAACGTCCGGCCTTCATACTCGGTTCTGAACAGCCCGCGCCGTTGCAGTTCCGGGACCACGCCATTGGCGAAGTCTTCGAGCCCGCCGGGCAAGTGCGGCACCAGCACGTTGAAACCGTCCGCCGCGCCCTGTTCGAACCATTCCTGCAAGCGATCAGCGATCTGCTCCGGCGTACCGACCAGGCTGTAATGCCCGCGCCCGCCCGCAATCTTGCGCCCCAGATCGGCAAGGCTCAGGTTCTCGCGCCCCGCCAGCTCAGTGAGCAATTTCTGCCGGCTCTGCTGACCGCTTTCCGTCAGCGGCAACTCCGGCAACGGCCCGTCCAGCGGGTACTTCGACAAATCGAAGTTACCCAGCATACGCCCAAGCAAGGCAACGCCAACCTCGGGTTCGACTAATTGCTGAAACGTTTCACATTTTTCCTGTGCTTCGGCTTCGGTGCCGCCGACCACGACAAAAACCCCGGGCATGACTTTCAGCGAATCGGCGCTGCGACCGTACTTGGGCAAACGTGCTTTGAGGTCGGCGTAGAACGCCTGAGCGTTGGCCAGAGAGGTCTGCGCGGTGAACACCACCTCAGCGGTCTGCGCCGCCAATTCACGCCCAGTCTCGGAAGAACCGGCCTGAACAATCACCGGGTGCCCTTGCGGCGAACGCGCGAGGTTCAGCGGGCCTTTGACCCGGAAGTGCTCACCTGCGTGATCCAGCACATGCAATTTCGCAGGGTTGTAATACTCGCCACTGGCCTTGTCGCGAATGAAGGCATCGTCCTCCCAACTGTCCCAAAGTCCGGTCACGACCTGATGAAATTCACGAGCGCGGCTGTAGCGCTCGGCGTGACCGATATGTTCGTCTCGCCCGAAGTTCAGCGCTTCGGCAGCATTGTCCGACGTCACCAGATTCCACCCCGCACGCCCACCGGAAAGGTGATCGAGCGAAGCGAATTTGCGCGCCACATGATACGGCTCGTTGTAACTGGTGGTCGCCGTGGCGATCAGGCCGATGCGCTCGGTCACCGCACTCAGGGCAGAGAGCAACGTCAGCGGCTCAAAGTGATCGGAACGCGCCATGCGGCTGGCGATGTCCTGAGTTGGCGCGGCGACGCTGTCGGCGACAAACAACGCATCGAATTTTGCCGCCTCGGCAATCTGCGCCAGACGTTTGTAATGGGCGAAATCCAGACCCGCATTCGCCGGCACATCCGGATGACGCCACGCCGCCACGTGGTGCCCGGTGGCCATGAGGAATGCGCCGAGTTTCAACTGTCTGCTCATCTCAGAAATCCTTGCGCAGTTGCACGCCGAAGTAGCGCTCGTCATCCCGTGGCACAGCGCGATAGATGTAATTGCCGCCGCTGGCAAGCAACGGCGAATAGGATTTGTCGGTGAGGTTCTTGCCGAGCAACGCGATGCGCCAGCCGTTGCTGTAGTCGGCGAGCGCGACACTGGCGTTCCACAGACCGTAGGCGCCCTGCTTGGTGTCGACGTTCTGGCTGATGTCGTACTGCACTTCGCTCTGCCAGCTGTAGTCGGTGCCGAGTTCGATATCCAGACCGTTATCCAGCGGGATGCTGTAGTCGGCGCGCACGTAGCTTTTCCAGTCCGGACTGAACGGCAGCGGTTTGCCGTTGACGTTGCACGACGCCGCTGCGCCTGCCGGGCAGGCGAATTCGTCGATGCGCGCGCGGGTGTAGGCGAGTGCGCCGGACAGCTTCAATTGCTGGGTCGCCTGCAAGGCGTAATCGAGTTCGACACCTTCGGTGCTGACACTGCCAGCGTTGATCAGGCGCGTCACCACTTGCCCGGCGACGGTGTCGAAGAAGTTCGCCTGATAGTTGTCGTACTCGCTGTGGAATATCGCGAGGTTGGTGGTCAGGCGATTGTTCCAGCTCGTCGCTTTGATCCCCGCTTCCCAGGTGTTGGAGGTTTCCGGTTTGAGCGCCTCGGTGTCGCGCGGCTGCATGTTGAAGAACACGTTGTAGGCCGGGCCTTTGTAGCCGCGCGAGTAGGTCAGGTAAGTAGTGACGGTATCGCTGAGGTCGTACTGCACGCCGAGGCGACCGGACCAGCCATCTTCGTCCACCGAACCGGAACTGCTGGTGGCCGGTTGAATGCCGCTGACCGTGGTCGCCGAAGTGGAAACGCGGCGGTGATCGTATTCGAGATCATCGTGGGTGTAGCGCAGGCCGGCGATGCCGCGAAAGTCCGAGGTGAAGTTCAGCGTGCTCTCGCCAAACACGGCGTAACTGTCGCTGGTGGTGCTGTAATCAGCGACGCCGCGATCGGTGCGTGTGGTCGTTGTCAGCGTGCGTTGATAGGTCTCGTCGTCCTTGCCGTGCATGTAGAACAGGCCACCGACGTATTCGAGAAATTCGCCCTTCGGCGAAGCCAGGCGCAGCTCCTGCGAGTATTGATCGAAGGCCAGATCGCCCTTGTCCGCGGTCCCGGGAAACGCTGCGGTCACTGTGCCGAGCCGGTCGCCATCCTGATACTGCGTATTGTCCCAACCGCGCCACGCGGTGATCGACGTCAGGGTGTAATCGCCCAGTTGCCAGTCGAGCTGGCCGGACAGACCTTTGTTGGTGTCCTCAACGTGTGAGCGGGTGTCGGTGTTGATGTCGCGGTTGTGGCTGCTTGCATTGACCGAACTCAGCGCGTTGGCGAAGGCCGGGGTCAGCGACTTGCTGACCACGCCGTTTGGACCGTCGTCGTGGGACTGCATGTAGTCGGCGATCAAGGTGAAGGTGACGTCGTCATTCGGGGTGAATTCGAGTTTGCCGCGCACGCCACGATGGTTGTAACCGTTGACCTCCTGGCCGCTGTGCTGGTTGTCGACGTTGCCATCGTAGGTGCCGAACAGCGTGCTGATCGAGCCTTTCAACGTGTCCGGAATCAGGCTGCCGCCAATGCCGAATCGGGTGCGGCTTTCGTTGCCGCTGTAATACGACTGATCGATGTAACCGTGGGTCTCGGCGGTTGGCGCCTTGCTGGTGATGTTGAGTACACCGGCCGAGGCGTTCTTGCCGAACAGCGTACCTTGCGGGCCGCGCAGCACTTCGACGCGCTCCAGATCCAGCAAGTCGAGAGTGGATTGGCCGGGACGCGCGTAGACCACACCATCGATTACCGTCGCCACGGTCGGCTCGACGCCCGGCGAGGTGGAAATCGTACCGACGCCGCGCACGAACAACGAGGTGTCCTTGTTCGATGCGCCGGTGCGGAAATTCAGCGACGGCACTTGCTGCACGATACTCGCCACGCCGTTGCGGTTGTCGCGCTCAAGTTGTTCGCCGTCGATCACCGAGACCGCGACCGGCACCTTTTGCAGCGATTCTTCGCGGCGCGTGGCGGTGACGGTCACGGATTTGAGTGTCGGCTCCTGATCACTGCTCTCGGTAGCGAATGCGTTGGGCAACGGCAGCGCCGCCAACCCCGTAAATAACCAACCAGCGGCGCGGATCGATTGCGCCAGTTTGTTTGTCGCCCCAGGAATGTTGTGCATGTTTGCCCGCTCGAAATTGGCCCTTAACCGCTGCCGTTCTGCGACGACAGCGCCTGAATCGGTGTCTTGGGCATTCGCTCGAGCGAGTAGCAGACAGCGCGCTTTGTTAGCGCTACCATCGACAGTATTGGCAAGCCGTACATAGAGCGTCCAATACTGAAAAATTACTTTTATATGCGATTTGGTTTTTAAGAAGGATCGAACCTTGAGCGAAGAAAAACCCCGCAAACGCCGTGGCGCCGGACGTGTAACGCTGAATGCCGTGGCGCGTGAGGCCGGGGTTTCGGCGATCACCGTGTCACGCTATTTCAACCAGCCTGAGCAGGTTTCGCCCGAGCGTCGCGAGCGGATTGCGGCGGTGGTGGCCGAGTTGGGTTACGTGCCGAATCTGGTGGCCGGCGGGCTGGCCTCGGCGCGGGGGAAAATCGTCGGCATGGTGATCCCGAATATCTCCGGGCCGATCTTCGCCAATACCATTCAAGGCTTCAGCGATACGCTCAGTCGTTATGGCTATCAGCTGTTGCTGGCGTCGAGTTACTTCAGCACTGAACAAGAAGAAAACGCCGTGCGTGCGTTTCTCGGCTGGTCGCCAGCGGCGCTGGTGCTGACCAGTCACTTTCACAGTGCGGGCACGGAAAAGATGATCGCCGAGGCGGATGTTCCGGTGATCGAGACGTGGGATTACCAGCCGGCGCGTGAGCCGATGCAGATCGGTTTTTCGCATTTCGAGGTGGGCGTGACAGCCGCCAGATATCTGCTGGAAAAAGGCTACCAACGTATCGCCTTCGTGCAGAACAGTGCGCCGGGGGACTTCAGCGCCCTGGAACGCCGCGATGGTTACGCGGCGACCTTGCGTAAATCCGGCCTGGATCCTTGGGTCTACGCCCCTGACGCTGATCGTGCGCCATTCGAGGCCGGCAAACAGGCGATGGATGCGCTGATGAATGCCTCACCGCGCCCCGACGCAATCATTTTCGCCAACGACAACCTCGCCGCCGGCGGCCTGCTCGCCGGGCAACGCGCCGGTTTCAAAATCCCCGAAGACTGTGCCGTTCTTGGCTTCGGCGATTACCCGTTCGCCGAGATGCTTTTGCCGAGCCTGAGCACGATCAAACCACCGGCGCTGGAGATCGGCGTACTGGCCGCAACACGCGTATTGGAAAGTCTTGGCGTGTTGCCGAGCGACGAGGTGCAACGGCTGAACCTGCTGCAATGCCAGGTCATTGAGCGCGAAAGCACCTGATGAATATGGTAGGGGCTGGATTGGCTATGCTCTAAAGAACACCGAGGTGGCCCTATCGCGAGCAGGCTCGCTCCCACAGGGATTTCCTGTGTACGTAAAATTTATGTCCAGCCGAGATCCATTGTGGGAGCGAGCCTGCTCGCGAAAGCGATTATTCAGGCAATGCACCTTCACCAGACAGAACCCGCCATGCACACTGCCATCATCATTTTCTTCGGCCTGGTCCTGCTCGCTCTGATGCTCTACATCGGCGAGCGCATCGGCTTCAGCCGCCAGACCATGGCCTACGGCTTCGCCGCCCTGTGGCTGGCATTGACGATGATTAATGGCGCCGTGGGAGTGGTGCATGCGGGCCAGCCGCTAGGTTCGGAAATTGCGATTGGCAGTGCGGTGTTCGGCATACCGATGGCGGCGATGGTGTTGTTCATGGTGCTAAGCGCCGAGTCCTGAACGGACCCGACGCTCAGGCGCCGATCAACGGACCAAGTGCAGGAACTGCATGTGCCGTTCGTACTGGTCGAGGATGTCGTTGATGATCTGCTCTTTGGTGTAGCCGACCAGATCGTAGTCCTGACTGCCCTCGCTCAAATGCACTTCGGCGCGGTAATAGCGACGATTGTTGAGCTGCTTCGAGCCCATCCCGCCACGCGCGAACGACGGCGTGAAGTAGCCGCGCATCTGCACCTGATAGATGAACGGATGCGCATCACCATGGCCGATTTCGAGGCTGACGCTGTCATTCGCCGGATCCGGCTGGGTGACCACGTTGAGGCCTTTTTCAACGAACACCGCCGTCACTTCTTCAATTGCCGGGCGTACCGTGGTGTCCATGAAGCGGTACACCTCGTCACGCGACGGGAAGTGCACCGCCTGACTCAGCCGCTGACGCCAGCCGCCCGTACCGCGCCGTGAACCGGAGACCGGTGCCAGCGAGTGCAACTGCGCGATCTGCTTCTGCGACTCCAGATAGAACGCCTTGTGCAAGCCCCACATCATCAACAGCAGGATCAACGAGAACGGCAACGAGGTCAGCACTACCGCTGATTTCAGCGCATCGATACTGCCGGAGAACAGCAACGCACTGGTGATCAGCGCCGTCATCGCGCCCCAGAACACTCGCAGCCATTTCGGCCCGTCTTCGTCTGGGTTGCCACCCTTGGCCGACAGGGTCGAGAGCACCACGGTGCCGGAGTCGGCAGACGTCACGAAGAACACGAAGCTGATAAACACCGTCACGGCGATGACGGTTTTGCTCCACGGGTAGGTTTCCAGCAGCAGGTAAATGCTCATCGACGGATTGTCGATGGCCGACATGCCCAGCGCGCTCATGCCGTGGTTGAGCACTTGATCCAGCGCGCTGTTGCCGAAAATCGACATCCACGCGAGGGTAAAACCGAGCGGAATCAGCAGCACGCCGAAAACGAATTCACGGATGGTCCGGCCACGGGAAATCCGGGCGATGAACAGGCCCACGAACGGCGACCATGCAATCCACCAGGCCCAGTAAAACACTGTCCAGCCGCCGAGCCAGTCGCTCGGTTTGTCGTAGGCGTAGAGGTCGAAACTCTTCATCGGCAAGGCGCCGAGGTAGTCGCCAAGATTCTGGATCAAGGTGTTGAGCAGGTGCTGGGTAGGCCCGGCGAACAACACGAACAGCAGCAGCGCACAGGCCAGCAGCATGTTGATGTCGGACATCACACGCACGCCTTTATCGACGCCGGAGACGGCAACGATGATCGCCGCGCCCATCATCAGCGTGATCAGACCGACTTGAATCCACTGGGTGTGAGCGATGCCGAACAGGTAGTCGAGACCGGAGTTGAGGTGCAGCACACCAAAACCCATGTCGGCGCCCAGACCGAACACCGTGGCGATGATGCCGAAGCCGTCCACTGCGTAACCAATCGGGCCGTTGATGCGTTTGCCAATCAGCGGATACAGCGCCGAGCGCAGCGCCAGCGGCAGGTTGTGGCGGTAGGCGAAGTAGGCCAGCGCCATGCCGACGAAGGCAAACACGCCCCAGCCATGCAGGCCCCAGTGCAGAAACAGAATCTGCATCGCCTGACGTGCCGCATCCGCGGTGCCCGCCTCGCCTTGCGGCGGCTGGAGCATATGGGTCAGCGGTTCAGAGACGCAGAAGAAGAACAGCGTGATGCTGATCCCGGCGGCGAACAGCATGCCGGCCCAGGACAAGTAACTGAATTCGGGCTCGTCGTGGTCGGCACCGAGTTTTATCTTGCCGTAGCCGGATAAGGCGGTGACCACCACGAAGACCAGATACAGGGTCATCGCGAGCATGTAGTACCAGCCGACCGTATTGGCCGCCCAGTTTTGCGCTTCCAGCAGCCAGGCGCCTGCCTGCTCCGGCATGGCGATGACAACGAGACCAAACAGCAGAATGACCGTCGCGGCGAAGTAGAACACCGGCGGATTCATGCGTACCAGACCGCTGGCGGGGGTAGACGATGCACTCATGAAACGTGCACCTCGAGGGGTTGAAACGTGGCTGAAATGATCGGACTCAGCAAAGGCAAGCCTCCTGTTGTGAGCGGGCAGCGAACCACCGGTTTAACTTGAATGAACGTTCAAGTTAAACATGGATAGGGTGGCAAGGACTAATCGTACGGCTAGGCGGTAGTTTTCCTACGCTAGCTCAAGGATGGGTATGACGTGGGTTTGAGGGTATTCGTTCACTGGAGAATTGGCTGATTGCCATTATCTTGATTTGGTCTGAAAATCATTCGCGAGCAGGCTCGCTCCCACATTTGAAACGCATTCCAGTGTGGGAGCGAGCCTGCTCGCGAAGAGGCCAGATGCCGCAACGCAATTTCAGAGCCTACTTCTGCGTCCCGTCATCATGCTGCAAATTGGCCTGAGTCAAATTGCACCCCGCCGGCACACTGCGCGTCAGCCACACATTGCCGCCAATGGTCGACCCCTTGCCAATGGTGATCCGCCCGAGAATCGTCGCCCCGGCATAAATCACCACATCGTCTTCAACAATTGGATGGCGCGGATGGCCCTTCTGCAACTGCCCGTCTTCATCTGCCGGGAAACGCTTGGCGCCCAACGTCACCGCCTGATAAATCCGCACGCGCTCACCAATGATCGCCGTCTCGCCGATCACCACGCCCGTGCCGTGATCGATAAAGAAGCTACGGCCGATCTGCGCACCCGGATGGATATCGATACCGGTCGCCGAATGGGCGATTTCCGCGCTGATCCGCGCCAGCAACGGCAAACCGGCGCGATACAAATGGTGCGCGAGGCGATGGTGAATCACCGCGAGAATCCCCGGGTAGCACAGCAGCACTTCGTCGACACTGCGTGCCGCCGGATCACCGTGATAGGCCGCCAGCACATCGGTGTCGAGCAGCGTGCGCAGGCCCGGCAGTGCGAGGGCGAAATCCTGCACGATCTGAATCGCGCGGGCTTCGACTTCGGTGTCAGCCTGCGCGCTGTGGCGGGCGACGTAACGCAACTCCAGGCGGGTCTGCGCCAGCAACGCATTCAGCGCGACATCGAGGGTGTGGCCGACGTAGAAATCTTCACTCTCTTCGCGCAGGTCAACCGGGCCCAGGCGCATCGGGAACAACGCACCACACAATGCTTCAAGAATCTCCGCCATCGCTGCGCGAGACGGCAACTCGCGACCGCCCTGCTCGCCGGACGCCCGGCCGTTCTGTGCCCGCCACTGATCCCGCGCGCTGCGCAGTTGACTGACGATGGTCTGCAATTGCCAATGGCTGGAACGCTCGCTCACGGTAAAGACTCCTCACGGGCGGCCGGACTGTCTGGCCGCGTCAACGGCGCCTACTTTACGGCATGCTTACGAGGGCGAATTAAGAACCGATAGTGCTGGCCTCAGTTCATTTGGCTATAAGCGATTCACGGTTGCCCCTGCAAAAGCGCGTGCCTATAGTCCTTTCATCTTCCTCCGCCAGTACGGACCCATGATCAAACAACAGCTGGACCGCTTTGCCCGCCTCGACCTGCTCAACCACCCTACGCCGCTGGAAAAACTCGAACGCCTGTCCACCTGGCTTGGCCGCGAGGTGTACATCAAGCGCGATGACCTGACGCCGCTGGCCATGGGCGGCAACAAATTGCGCAAACTCGAATACCTCGCTGCCGACGCTCTCGCGCAAGGCGCCGACACGCTGATCACCGCCGGCGCGCTGCAATCGAACCACGTTCGCCAGACCGCCGCACTGGCCGCCAAATTGGGCCTGGGTTGCGTGGCGCTGCTGGAAAATCCGCTGGGCACTGACGACAGCAACTACACCGGCAACGGCAACCGCCTGCTGCTGGATCTGTTCGACACCAAAGTCGAACTGGTCGACAACCTCGACAACGCCGACGAACAACTGACCGCCCTCGCCGCCCGCCTGCGCAGCAACGGCAAGAAGCCGTATCTGGTGCCAATCGGTGGCTCCAATGCGCTCGGTGCGTTGGGCTATGTGCGCGCCGGTCTGGAACTGGCCGAGCAGATCAACGACACCGGCCTGAATTTCGCCGCTGTAGTGTTGGCCTCAGGCAGTGCCGGGACGCACAGCGGTCTGGCATTGGCGTTGAGCGAAGTGTTGCCGCAATTGCCGGTGATTGGCGTGACGGTTTCGCGCAGTGAAGAAGATCAGCGACCGAAGGTTCAGGGACTTGCCGAACGCACGGCGGCGCTGCTCGGCGTCGAACTGCCGGCCAGCTTCAAGGTCGAGTTGTGGGACGAATATTTCGGCCCGCGTTATGGCGAGCCGAATGCCGGGACGCTGGCGGCGCTGAAGCTGCTGGCGAGTCAGGAAGCGGTGTTGCTTGATCCGGTGTACACCGGCAAGGCCATGGCAGGTTTACTCGACGGGATTGGTCGTCAGCGCTTTGATGAAGGCCCGATCATCTTCCTGCACACCGGTGGCGCGCCAGCGTTGTTTGCCTACAAGGATTTCCTGTAACAGAAGATCAAAACGGCAGCTCCTACAAGTGATCTCATGTAGGAGCTGCCGCGGGCTGCGATCTTTTTCCACAGACAATACATATTCCAATAAAGAATAACATTTCAAATATTAAGTGTTTTCAAGTCTAACGCAGACATCTTATAGTCTCGCCGCAGGCGAATTTCGCGAGAGACGCATAAGCTGCTTTAAGGCAGGATAGCGCTGTCGTCCGAATCACCAATTCGCCAACTTTCCTTAAGCGTCTTCCATAAGAAAACACAGGGGCTTGTCATGAATTTTTCCGCACTACGTCGCAATCTGCTGGTGGGTTCGCTGGGCCTTGCGCTGAGCGCCGGCCTGATCGGCCAGGCAGTGGCCGGTGAACAGTTGCAACAGATCAAGGACAAAGGCGTTATCAACGTCGGCCTGGAAGGCACTTACCCACCGTTCAGCTTCGTTGATGCCGACGGCAAGCTGTCCGGTTTCGAAGTTGAATTCTCTGAGGCGCTGGCCAAAGAGCTGGGTGTGAAGGTCAAACTGCAGACCACCAAGTGGGACGGCATCCTCGCGGCGCTTGAGTCCAAGCGTCTGGATGCAGTGATCAACCAGGTGACCATTTCCGAAGAGCGCAAGAAGAAGTATGACTTCTCCGAGCCGTACACAGTTTCCGGGATTCAGGCGCTGGTGCTGACCAAGAAAGCCGCCGACCTGAACATCAAATCCGCTGCCGATCTGGGTGGCAAGAAAGTCGGCGTGGGCCTGGGCACCAACTACGAGCAGTGGGTCAAAGCCAACGTGCCGACCGCTGACGTGCGCACTTATGAAGATGATCCGACTAAATTCCAGGACCTGCGTGTCGGCCGTATCGACGCCATCCTGATCGACCGTCTGGCCGCACTGGAATACGCCCGCAAAGCCAAGGACACCACTGCCGCAGGCGAACCGTTCTCTCGTCAGGAAGCTGGCGTTACCTTGCGTAAAGGCGAGCCTGAACTGTTGGCTGCAGTGAACAAGGCTATCGAAAAGCTGCGCGCCGATGGCACGCTGGCCAAGCTTTCGGAAAAATACTTCAGCGCTGACGTCACTAAATAATGGAAGCAACTTTCCAAATCGTACGGGAGGCCATGCCCTTTTTGCTCAAGGGCATGTACTTCACGGTCATCCTCAGCCTCGGTGGCATGTTCTTCGGCTTCCTGCTCGGCTTCAGCCTGGCGTTGATGCGTCTGTCGCGCTTCAAAGTGGCGAACTGGATTGCCCGCATCTACGTGTCGTTTTTTCGCGGCACGCCGTTGCTGGTGCAACTGTTCGTGATCTATTTCGGCTTGCCACAGGTGGGGATCGAACTCGATCCGATCCCGGCTGCCCTGATCGGCCTTTCGCTGAACATGGCGGCCTACATTTGTGAAATCCTGCGATCTTCGATCAGCTCGATCGAACGCGGTCAGTGGGAAGCCGCCGCGAGCATTGGCATGACCCGCGCGCAAACCCTGCGGCGGGCCATCTTGCCGCAAGCGATGCGTACGGCATTACCGGCGCTCGGCAACAGCTTCATTTCACTGGTCAAGGACACTGCACAGGCCGCCACTATCCAGGTGCCGGAGTTGTTACGTCAGGCGCAGTTGATCAGCGCACGTAACTTCGAAATTTTCACCATGTACCTTAGTGCCGCACTGCTCTACTGGATTCTGGCCTCGGTGCTCGCGCACCTGCAAAACAAGCTGGAAGAGCGGGTCAATCGGCACGACCAGGAGTCCTGACCCCATGATTGTCGTGGAAAAACTGACCAAGCAATTCAAGGGTCAGGTCGTGCTCAACGGCATTGACCTCGAGGTGAAGGAAGGCGAAGTCGTCGCAATCATCGGCCCCAGCGGTTCGGGGAAAACGACGTTCCTGCGCTGCCTGAACTTCCTTGAACAACCCACAAGCGGCCGGATCAAGGTCGGCGATATCGAAATCGATACCGGCCGCCCGCTGAACCAGCAGCAAAGTCTGGTGCGCAACCTGCGCCAGCATGTGGGCTTCGTGTTCCAGAACTTCAACCTGTTCCCCCATCGCACCGCACTGGAAAACGTCATCGAAGGCCCGGTTGTGGTCAAGAAGATGCCACGCGAAGCCGCCATTGCCTTGGGCAAAAAGCTCATGGCCAAAGTCGGACTCGCCGGCAAAGAAGACGCTTATCCGCGTCGTCTCTCTGGTGGTCAGCAACAGCGCGTAGCGATCGCCCGGGCGCTGGCGATGGAACCGGAAGTGATCCTCTTCGACGAGCCGACTTCGGCGCTTGACCCGGAGCTGGTCGGCGAAGTGCTGGCGACGATTCGTGGCCTGGCTGAAGAAAAACGCACTATGGTGATCGTCACCCACGAGATGGGTTTTGCTCGTGACGTGGCCAACCGTGTGGTGTTTTTCGATAAAGGCGTGATCGTCGAACAAGGTGAAGCGAAGGCATTGTTTGCCAATCCGAAAGAAGAACGCACTAAACAGTTTCTCAGCAAGTTCCTGAATCACGCCTGAGAACTTTTATTGCATCACCGATAACTTCCACGGACGGAAGTTTCCTTTATAAAACATTTACCCCCTTCAGTCTCATTCAAACAAAACATATCCCAAACAGTACATATATATGTTCTGCAACAGATAACACCCGCCTCCTCCCCTGCCACCTGAAATGATAGTGCTCAAATAAATCCGCGCATAAAACGCCGAGAAAGCCCTGTGTCCCGTGGCTCATTTCGCCTGATCACTTAGGCATATGGCCGCGACAGCGTAGGAAACTTCTGATTAATTCGTAATTCATGGATTAACTAATATCGTCTATTGACACCCCATCCCGCAGACTCTTATCTAGTCGGCAACCGGCATCAACTAGTTCAACCACCCCGTCTTCAACTTGAATAAAAGCCCAAAGCTTTATTGCCAGTTTATTCACGCTTTTTGTTCTTTCAGAAACGGACTTCGCTGCAAGGCTTCAAGGAGAGAAATCGATGACCCGCACTTCGCACACCCCCGAACTGGCAGCGCCGACCCTCGCGCCAGCGCAAAAAACCGGCATCAATCTGGCTGCCGCCGCACACCTCTTGATCGAGGTGTCGCCCTACCCTGATATGGACAGCGGCGATCTCATCGAGCTGTTCTGGAACAAATGCTATGTCGCTTCCAAAGTGCTGACGGCGGATGACGTCGGCACAGCCGTCAGCCTAAGGGTGCCGGAAAGCTTCATCACCAACGGCACCGCGCGCATCCACTACCGGGTGATGCAGGTCGGTCAGGGGCCGGCGTTTTCGGCGGCGACGCGCGTACAGGTCAAACTGGACTGCCCCGGCGGGCAACCCACGGCGCTGAGCGCAGACGAAAATCAGCAACTGGCCCCGGTTGCCATCCCCGACGCCATACGCCGTCAGGGCGTCAATCCGAACCAGATTAAACGCGGTGTGCCGCTGACCATCGAGCCGTACCTGAACATGGCCGAGGATGACGCCATCACCTTGCGCTGGGGTGACGTGCGCATGGATCTGGCACCGGTCACCGCCGCAGATATCGGCTTGCCGATTCAGGTCTGGGTACCGCCGTCGGTGATCGTCGAAGCAGGCGAGGATCTGCGCCTGGACGTGACGTATTGCATTCTCGATCGGGTCGGCAACAACTCCCGCTGGGCACCGCCCCGCACATTGAAAATCGGCTGCGCAAATCCTTATCTGAAAGTCCCGCTCATGCCCGAACTCAAAGCCGCCGAATCCCGCAAGCCCTGAACACAATGCCCCTGTGGCGAGAGAGCAAGCGCCCTCGCCACCGGATCATTCCAGCCGCAAAAAAATTCTTAACCAACCCGACCATCACCTCTTCTATGCATATTCCTAAAAGTTAGTTTATTTAATATTTATACACGTTTAGGGTATATAAACCGGACCACCGGACATTCATTCGTTCGCCGCACTTTTGCGGCGTTTTTCATGAGATGTGAGGTAGGTAGCATGGTCCGGAACACAATCACCCCAGTGCAGATCGCCAGGGCATTGCGTGCAGCCAAGGAGCGGCACTGATGTCCAGTCTGGCAGATGCAAACGTCCAGTCTGATCTGGACATCGCCCCGTTGTTGTTGCCTGCGCAGGTCTTGCGCAACGACGCCCAAGCCATCAACGCCGCCCAAGAGCTGGCACAAGTCGCCCGCGTGCAGGCCGCGAAACGCGACCGTCAGCGCAAGCTGCCGTGGTCGGAAATCGAACAGTTCACCCGCAGCGGATTAGGCAGCATCGCCATCCCGCGCGAATACGGTGGCCCGCAGGTTTCATTCGTCACTCTGGCCGAAGTGTTCGCGATCATCTCCGCCGCCGACCCGGCGTTGGGGCAGATCCCGCAGAACCAGTTCGGCATCATCAATCTGGTACTCGGCAGCGCCACCGAAGCGCAGAAACAACAGCTATTCCAGAGCGTTCTGGAAGGCTGGCGCATCGGCAACGCCGGTCCTGAGCGCGGCACCAAAAACACCCTGGAACTGAAAGCGCGGATCACCGCCGATGGCGATGATTACGTGATCAACGGCCAGAAGTTCTACTCCACTGGCGCACTGTTTGCGCATTGGGTTGCGGTGAAAGCGGTCAACGATGACGGCAAGCAAGTACTGGCCTTCGTCCGTCGCGGCACGCCGGGGCTGCGCATCGTTGATGACTGGTCGGGCTTCGGTCAACGCACCACCGCCAGCGGTACGATTCTGCTGAACAACGTGCGTGTCGAATCGAGCCTGGTGGTCGACAACTGGAAGATCAACGAAACCCCGAACACCCAAGGCGCGGTGTCGCAGCTGATTCAAGCCGCGATCGACGCCGGCATCGCCCGTGGCGCCATTGATGACGCCATTGAGTTCATCAAAACCCGCGCACGGCCGTGGATCGACGCCAAGGTTGATCGCGCCAGCGATGATCTTTATGTCATCGCCGATATCGGCAAACTGAAAATCGAACTGCACGCCGCCGAAGCGCTGCTGCGCAAGGCCGGCAAAGTGCTCGATCAAGTGCACGCCGCGCCGATCACCGCCGAGTCCGCCGCACGCGCTTCTATCGCCGTGGCGGAGGCGAAAGTGCTGACTACCGAGATCTCGCTGTTGGCCAGTGAAAAGCTTTTCGAACTGGCCGGCAGCCGCGCCACCCTCGCCGAATTCAACCTCGACCGTCACTGGCGCAACGCCCGCGTGCACACGTTGCACGACCCGGTGCGCTGGAAATATCACGCGGTCGGCGCCTATCGCCTCAACGGCACTTTGCCTGCTCGCCATTCCTGGATCTGACGACCAGACATCTGGAGAAAAACATGACGCTTTCCCATCACGTCGCGGTCATCACCAGCGATGAGCAAGCCCTGATCGTCGCCAGCGACCTGGCCGAAGATTTCAAACGCGACAGCGCCCTGCGCGACCGTGAACGCCGCCTGCCTCTGCCGGAACTCGACGTGTTTTCCCGCTCGGGTCTGTGGGGCATCAGCGTACCGAAGGAATACGGCGGCGCTGGCGTGTCCAACGTGACTTTGGCCAAAGTCATCGCGCTGATCGCTCAAGCCGACGGCTCGCTCGGGCAGATTCCGCAAAATCATTTTTACGCGCTGGAAGTGCTGCGGGTTAACGGCAGTCACCAGCAGAAACAACGGCTTTATGCCGAAGTGCTGGCCGGGCAACGCTTCGGCAACGCCTTGGCGGAACTAGGTACGAAAACCGCTCACGACCGCGTCACCAGCCTCAAGCGTGATGGTGACGGCTATCGCATCAACGGCCGCAAGTTCTATGCGACCGGCGCGATTTATGCCCAGCGCATTCCAACTTCCGTTGTCGATGAAAACGGTGTGCAGCAACTGGCCTTCGTTCCGCGTGACAGCAAAGGCCTGACCGTGATCGACGACTGGAGCGGCTTCGGCCAGCGCACCACCGGCAGCGGTTCGGTGGTGTTCGAAGATGTGTACGTCGCGGCTGAAGACGTGCTGCCGTTTCAAAGCGCCTTTGAACGTCCAACCACCGTCGGCCCGCTGGCGCAGATCCTTCACGCCGCCATCGACACCGGTATTGCCCGCGCCGCTTACGAAGACACCCTGCACTTTGTGCGCAGCAAGACGCGGCCGTGGATCGATTCCGGCAACGACAAAGCCACCGAAGACCCGCTGACGTTGAGGAGCTTCGGCCACTTGAGCATTCGCCTGCACGCCACGGAGGCGTTGCTTGAACGCGCCGGCGAATTCCTCGACGCAGCGCAAGCCGGGACCAGCGCAGAAACCGTCGCTGCCGCTTCGATTGCCGTCGCCGAAGCACGGGCGATCAGCACTGAAATCTCTTTGGCCGCCGGCAGCACGCTGTTCGAACTGGCCGGCAGCCAGGCGACACTGATCGAACACGGCCTCGACCGCCACTGGCGCAACGCCCGCGTGCACACCTTGCACGACCCGGTGCGCTGGAAATATCACGCGGTGGGCAACTACTACCTCAACGATGAAAACCCTCCGTTGCGAGGGACGATCTAATGAGCGCGGCGAAAAAGAAGATCCTGCTCAATGCGTTCAACATGAACTGCATCGGCCACATCAACCATGGCCTGTGGACGCATCCGCGCGATACCTCAACGCGCTACAACACCATTGAATACTGGACCGAACTGGCGCAACTGCTGGAGCGCGGACTGTTCGACGGCTTGTTCATCGCTGACATCGTCGGCGTGTATGACGTCTATCAGAACTCGGTGGACGTGACGTTGAAAGAGTCGATTCAGTTACCGGTCAACGATCCGTTATTGCTGGTTTCAGCGATGGCTGCCGTGACCAAAAACCTCGGTTTCGGCTTGACCGCCAACCTCACCTACGAACCGCCGTATCTGTTCGCCCGGCGCATGTCGACGCTCGATCATTTGAGCCGTGGTCGAGTGGGCTGGAACATTGTCACCGGCTATCTCGACAGCGCCGCGAAAGCCATGGGACTGAGCGAGCAGGTCGAGCATGACCGTCGTTATGACCAGGCCGACGAGTACCTGGAGGTGCTCTACAAACTCTGGGAAGGCAGTTGGGAAAACGGCGCGGTACTGAATAACCGTGAGCAGCGGATCTACGCCAACCCGGAAAAAGTGCACAAGGTCGAGCACAAGGGCGAGTTCTATCAGGTCGAGGGCTATCACCTCTGTGAGCCGTCGCCACAGCGCACACCGGTGCTGTTTCAGGCCGGCAGTTCTGAGCGCGGTTTGCTGTTCGCCGGGCGTCACGCCGAGTGCGTGTTCATCAGCGGCCAGAACAAACCGTCGACCAAGGTTCAGGTCGACAAGGTGCGCGCCAGCGCCGTCGAGGCCGGGCGCAATCCTGAGGACATCAAGGTGTTCATGGGCCTCAACGTGATCGTCGGCGCGACCGAAGAAGCCGCGTGGGCCAAGCACGCCGAGTATCTGAGCTACGCCAGCGCCGAAGCCGGCGTGGCGCATTTTTCCGCCTCCACCGGCATCGACTTTTCCCAATACGAGATCGACGAACCGATCCAATACGTGAAGAGCAACGCCATTCAGTCGGCGACCAAAAACCTGCAGAACAACGACTGGACCCGGCGCAAATTGCTCGACCAGCATGCCCTCGGTGGCCGCTACATCACCGTGGTCGGTTCGGTTGATCAAGTGGCAGATGAGCTGGAATCGTGGATCGCCGAGACCGGCCTGGATGGTTTCAACCTGACCCGGATTGTTACGCCGGAAAGCTATGTCGACTTTATCGAGCTGGTGGTTCCGGAGCTGCAGCGGCGTGGGTCGTACAAGACCGCGTATGACAGCGGCAGCTTGCGCGAGAAGCTGTTTCACAGCGCGGCGCAGTTGCCCGAGCAACACACCGGCGCAGCGTTCCGCCGCTAAAAGCATCGCTGGCAAGCCAGCTCCCACAAGGGTCTGTGGCGTTCACAAAACCTGTGGGAGCTGGCTTGCCACTGATGAGGCCCGACCCAACACCACAAAATTAATGCACTGACTGGAAAAACCATCATGACCAAGAAACGCCTGTCCCACCCAGTCAAAGCACTGGCCCTGGCCCTCGGCCTGTTCAGCTCGGCCGTTTTCGCCGCCGACGCTCCGCTGAAAATCGGCACCACCGCAGCCTTCGCCATCCCGCTGGAAGCCGCTGTAGAAGAAGCCTCCAGACAAGGCCTGAACGTCGAGCTGGTGGAGTTCACTGACTGGATCGCACCCAACGTCAGCCTCGCCGCCGGCGACATCGACGTGAACTACTTCCAGCACATCCCGTTCCTCGAAAACGCCAAAGCCGCCTCGGGTTTTGATCTGGTGCCGTTCGCACCGGGGATCATCAACAACGTCGGTCTCTATTCGAAAAAATACAAAAGCTTTGATGAGTTGCCCGAAGGCGCCAGCGTCGCCATCGCCAACGACCCGATCAACAGCGGGCGTGGTTTGCAATTGCTGGCCAAGGCCGGTTTGATCACGCTGAAGCCGGGCGTCGGCTACAAGGCTACTGAAGACGATATCGTCGCCAACCCGAAGAAAATCAAAATCCTCCAAGTCGAAGCCGTGCAATTGGTACGCGCCTATGACGACGCCGATCTGGTCCAGGGCTACCCGGCCTACATTCGTCTGGCGAAGACTTTCGATGCCGGTTCGGCACTGCTGTTCGACGGTCTCGACCACAAGGAATACGTGATCCAGTTCGTCATCCAGCCGAAAAGCAAAACCGACCCGCGCCTGATCAAATTCGTCGACATTTATCAGCATTCGCCGGTTGTTCGCGCGGCGCTGGATAAGGCCCACGGCAAGCTGTATCAAGCCGGTTGGGAAAGCTGAGCATGACGGCCGCGATTCAACGGCGACTGGAGATTCCAGAGCCACACCATGCTGAAAAAACCGAGCTGCACCCTGAACTGAATCGCGCCCACGTACGCTTCATCGGCCTGGGCAAAACCTACAACGGCCGGCAGGGCCCGGTCGCCGCGTTGCAAGGCATCGATCTGGCGATTCAGCGCGGTGAAGTGTTCGGCATCATCGGCCGCAGCGGTGCCGGCAAGTCGTCGCTGATTCGGACGATCAATCGTTTGGAACAGCCGACGTCCGGGCGCGTTCTGATCGATCAGGTCGACATCGGCGAGTTCGATGAAGACCGTCTGGTCGCCCTTCGCCGGCGCATCGGCATGATTTTTCAGCACTTCAATCTGATGTCGGCCAAGACCGTTTGGCAGAACGTCGAATTGCCGCTGAAAGTCGCGGGCGTAGCAAAAGAGCAGCGCGACAAAAAAGTCCGTGAATTGCTCGAACTGGTCGGTCTGCAAAGCAAGCACAAGGCTTATCCGGCGCAGCTTTCCGGTGGGCAGAAACAACGCGTCGGCATCGCCCGTGCGCTGGTGCACGACCCGGATATTTTGCTCTGCGACGAAGCGACTTCGGCCCTTGATCCGGAAACCACGCAGTCGATCCTCGGCTTGCTGCGTGAGATCAACCAACGCCTGGGCCTGACCATCGTATTGATTACCCATGAGATGGCAGTGATCCGCGAAATCTGCGCCCGCGTTGTCGTGCTTGAACACGGGCGAGTTGTCGAGCAAGGCCCGGTCTGGGAAGTGTTCGGCAATCCACAGCATGAGGTCAGCCAGACCTTGCTCGCGCCGCTGCAACACGCGTTGCCGGAGGAGTTGCAGAGCCGCTTGCAAGCTCAAGCGCCCTCCTCCGAGGCCGCTGTGGTGCTGCGTTTGCAGTTCACCGGCAGCGCCAGTGACGAGCCGGATCTGGCGGCACTGTTCGCTGCATTGGGTGGCCGGGTGAAGCTGCTTCAGGGCGGCGTCGAACGGATTCAGGGGCATGCGCTGGGGCAACTATTGCTGGCGGTGAGCGGCTCTTCGTTCAGCGCCGAGCAACTGCGCGAGCGCGCCACGCCTTGGGCGCAACGGGTGGAGGTAGTGGGTTATGTGGTTTGATCGCTTGTTGCAGGGTTTTATCGACACGTTTCTGATGGTCGGCGTGTCGTCGCTGATCGCCTTGCTGGTGGGGATTCCCATGGCGGTGATCCTGGTCACCAGCGACAAGGGCGGCATCTATGAAGCGCCGGTGTTGAACCGTGCCTTGGGCGCGTTCGTGAACCTGTTCCGCTCGATCCCGTTTCTGATTCTAATGGTCGCGCTGATTCCGTTTACCCGGTTGATTGTCGGCACCACCTACGGTGTCTGGGCGGCCGTGGTGCCGCTGACGATTGCGGCGACGCCGTTCTTTGCGCGGATTGCCGAAGTGAGCCTGCGTGAGGTCGATCATGGTTTGATCGAAGCCGCGCAGGCGATGGGTTGCCGGCGTTGGCACATTGTCTGGCATGTGCTATTGCCCGAGGCGCTGCCGGGGATTGTCGGCGGTTTCACGATTACGCTAGTGACGATGATCAACTCCTCGGCCATGGCCGGGGCGATTGGTGCCGGTGGCTTGGGGGATATCGCTTATCGCTACGGCTATCAGCGCTTTGACAGCCAGATCATGTTGACGGTGATTGTGTTGCTGGTGGCGTTGGTCGCGGTGATTCAGTTGGGTGGGGATCGCTTGGCGCGGGGGTTGAACAAGCGCTGAGCTCATCCGGAATCATGCCGCGCCTCTGAACCCGCTTTCGCGAGCAGGCTCGCTCCCACATTTGGAATGTGTTTCCCTGTGGGAGCGAGCCTGCTCGCGAATGGCTGCGCAGCAGCCCCGAACCCGATGGCGTATATTCGGCAAATCCCAATTGCCCGCGTATCCCGACCATGAAGCAGACCCCCACCGATCTCGAACAGATCACCGCGACCACCCTCGGCCATTACAACTCAGTGGCCGAAGACTTCCGTGAAGGCACCCGCGATCACGATGTCAGCCAGAACATTGATGCGTTGCTACGGCATATTCAGGGCACGGCGCCATTCACGATTCTGGATTTTGGCTGCGGCCCAGGGCGGGATCTGCAAACGTTTACGCGCATGGGGCATGTCGCTGTGGGTCTCGACGGTTCGCAAGAGTTTGCGCGAATGGCCCGTGAGGACAGTGGCTGCGAGGTGCTGCAACAGGACTTTCTGAAGCTGGATCTGCCGGCCGAACGCTTCGACGGGATCTTCGCCAATGCGGTGCTGTTTCATGTGCCGCTGCAGGAGTTGTCGCGGGTGCTCAAGCAATTGCATGGCGCCCTGAAGCCCGGTGGCGTGCTGTTCAGCTCGAATCCACGCGGGGATAACCGTGAGGGCTGGAACGGGCCGCGCTATGGCTCGTATCACGATCTTGAGGCGTGGCAAGGATTGCTGTCGGCGGCGGGGTTTGTCGAGCTTGAGCATTACTATCGGCCGGCCGGGCTGCCGCGTGAGCAGCAGCCTTGGTTGGCCAGCGTTTGGCGTAAGGCTTGAGTCGAGTCAGAGAAAAGCCCCTCACCCCCAGCCCTCTCCCGGAGGGAGAGGGAGCCGATTGGGGGATATTTAAGCAGTACGCCGACCGGATCTAACTTAGCTGAACCCATAATCGACCCGATCCTTCAGGTCGATGGATAGCGTCAGACACCTAGGTCAGTCCCCTCTCCCTTTGGGCGGTCCGACGTTTCGGGGGGGTTAGGGTGAGGGGCGCTGTTGACTCAATCCTTCTTCGGTTCGCGAATCCTGTACCAGGCCACATACAGCGCCGGCAGGAACAGCAGCGTCAGCAACGTCGCCACCACAATCCCGCCAATCATTGCGTA
Organism: Pseudomonas sp. B21-041; assembly: GCF_024748675.1. NCBI lineage: Bacteria > Pseudomonadati > Pseudomonadota > Gammaproteobacteria > Pseudomonadales > Pseudomonadaceae > Pseudomonas > Pseudomonas sp. B21-041. The sequence continues at coordinate 251,747 of NZ_CP087175.1, read as the reverse complement.
AGCCATCGGTCCCCAGAACACTTCCCGGGCAATCGGGATCATGCCCATGCTCGCCGCTGCGGCGGTCAACAGGATCGGCCGGCGCCGGTGCTCGGTCGCTTCCACCACCGCATCCCACGGCGCATAGCCTTTCTGCTCGAACTCATCGATCTGCGTCACGAGGATCACCGAGTTACGGATGATGATGCCGATCAGCGCGAGAATCCCCAGGATCGCCACGAAGCCCATCGGCGTGCCGGTCGGCACCAGCGCCAGCACTACGCCGATCAGCCCCAGCGGCGCGACACTGGCGACGAGGAACATCTTCTGCACGCTGTGCAACTGGATCATCAGGAAGGTCGCCATCAAAAACAGCATCAACGGCAAAACCTTGGCAATCGGCCCTTGGGCCTTGCCGCTTTCCTCGACCGTACCGCCGGTGGCGACCTTGTAGCCCACTGGCAGTTTGTCAGCGAAGGCATCAATCGACGGCTTGAGCAGTTTCACCAAATCGGTCGGCTGGATCTCGTCGCGCACCGAGGCCTTGATGGTGATGGTCGGCAAGCGGTCACGACGCCACACCAGCGGCTGCTCCAGTTCATAACGCACGGTGGCGAACGCCAGCAGCGGGATCGACGTGCCGTTGGGCGTAACGATCTGCAGATTCTGCAGGGTTTCCGGCGTACCGCGCTCCGAATTCACCGCCCGGCCGACCACATTGATCAGGTAGATGTCGTCGTTGACCTGGGTCAGAGGCGCGCCGCTGACGATGCTGTTCATCAGGTTCGCCACGTCTTCGGAGGACAACCCGAGTTGCCGCGCCTTGTCCTGGGCGATGTCGATGCGCAGAACTTTGCCCGGCTCGTTCCAGTCGTAAATGATCTCGCCGATGTGCGGGTTCTTGTCCAGTTCGGTGGCCAGGTCGATGGCGTGCTTGCGCACCTGATCGATGTCCTTGCCACTGACCCGGTACTGGATCGGACGCCCCACCGGCGGGCCCATTTCCAGCGCCTGGACGTAACTGCCGATGCCGACGAAGTCTTTGTGCAAGCGCTCACGCAGGCGTTGACTCAGGGCCTCGCGGGCTTCGAAGTCTTTGCTGACGATCACCAGTTGTGCGTAGTACGGGTTTTGCAATTGCTGGTCGAGCGGCAGGTAGAAACGGATCGCGCCCTGACCGATGTAGGTGCTCCAACGCACAATGTCCGCGTCGCCTTTGAGGGTTTCTTCCAACTTGTCGACGGCTTTGCGGGTTTCGTCAATCGAGGCGTTTTGCGGCAGGTTCAGGTCGACGAGAATTTCCGGCCGGTCCGAGGAAGGGAAGAACTGGTTCTGCACAAAGCGCATGCAAAACACTGCCAGCACGAACAGCAGCACGGTAATGCCGATGGCCCACCAGCGATTGCGCATCGCCCACAATAGACCGCCATTGAACGCACGCCCGACGCGGCCCGGCTCGGCTTCATGGGGTTTCACGTTGGCGCTGAGAATGTGCACGCCGATCACCGGAGCGAAGAACACCGCCACCACCCACGAAACCAGCATCGCCACAGCAATCACCGCAAACAGCGTGTAGGTGTACTCACCGGCGGAACTGGCGTTGAGGCCGATGGGCACGAAACCGGCGACCGTCACCAGCGTCCCGGTGAGCATCGGGAACGCCGTCGAGGTGTAGGCGAACGTCGCTGCCTCCTCCTTGCTCTCGCCCATTTCCAGGCGCGTGACCATCATCTCCACGGTGATCATCGCGTCGTCCACCAACAGACCGAGGGCGATGATCAAGGCACCGAGCGAAATCCGCTGCATGGTGATGCCACTGTATTCCATGAATACAAACACCATCGCCAGCACCAGCGGAATCGAGCACGCCACCACCAGGCCGGCGCGTACGCCGAGGCTGATGAAGCTGACCACCAGCACGATGATCACCGCCTCGAACAGGGCACTGGTAAAGCCACCGACCGCTTCTTCCACCACCACCGCCTGATCGGACACGGTGTGCACACCCACGCCAACCGGCAAGTCTGCGGTCAGTTCATCGATGCGTTGGTGCAACGCCTTGCCGAACTCCTGAACGTTGCCGCCCTTCTGCATGGCAATCGCCAGACCGATGGCCGGTTTGCCGTCGAAGCGGAATTCCGGGGTAGCCGGATCGGTGTAACCGCGAGTGATGTCGGCGATGTCAGCCAATCGATAGAAACGGTCGTTGAGCTTGAGATTGACCTCGGCCAGATCTTTCTCCGAGGCGAACTGCCCCGAGGTGCGCACGGAAATCCGCTCAGGGCCGGCCTCGATCACACCGGCCGGGGTCACGGCGTTCTGCGATTGCAGGCTCTGCACAACCTGACGCTGATCGATACCCAACGCCGCCAGTTTGCGAGTAGAGAAGTTCAGATAAATCACTTCGTCCTGCTGGCCGATCATTTCGATCTTGCCCAGCCCCGGTACATTGCGGATCTCGGCCCGCGCCTGTTCTACGTAATCGCGCAACTGGCGCATGGTCAGGCCGTCGGCGGTGAAGGCGTAGACCGAGCCGAACACATCACCGAACTCGTCGTTGAACCCGGGCCCTTGAATACCTTTGGGGAACTGCCCGCGAATGTCGTCGATCTTCTTGCGCACCTGGTACCAGATTTCCGGGATGTCCTTGGCGCTGGTGGTGTCGCGCAGGTACACGTACACCGTCGATTCGCCGGGGCGCGTGTAACTTTTCACGTAGTCGAGGGAGTCAAGTTCTTCGAGTTTTTTCTCGATGCGGTCGGTGACCTGCGCGAGGGTTTCTTCCTGGGTCGCGCCCGGCCATTTGGTCTGGATCACCATGGTCTTGATGGTGAACGACGGATCTTCTTCGCGGCCCAGATTGAAGTACGAGAACACGCCCATCAGCAACGCGACGAACATCAGGTACCAGACGAATGACTGATGCTTGAGGGCCCATTCGGAGAGGTTGAAAGAGCCTTTCATTGACTGTCCTCGTCAAGTTTTACCGATTGTCCGGGTTTGAGGCTGTTGACGCCGGCGCTGACCACGCGCTCGCCGTTCTTCACGCCGCCCGCGAGCACTACGCTGCTGTCGGTGCGGCTGATGACGCTGACGTCGCGGGGGCTGACGGTTTTGCTCTGAGTGTCGATGACCCAGATCCGTAGTTTGCCGTCGACCTCCTGCAAAGCGGTAGCCGGCAATTCGATACGCGGTTTGATCGCCGAACTGAGGGTCACGCTGATCGCCGTGCCGAGGCGGAAACCGTCCGGCGTCTCGGCCAGAGTCAGGCGTGCCCGACGAGTACGCGTGGCGCTTTGCGCCTGCGGTTCGATCTCGCGAAGGGTTGCCGTGGTGTTGATGCTCGGGTCGAGTTGCCCGGCCACCAGAAACACCACGTCGGAAGGAATCTGATCGACCAGGGTGTCGGGCAGATCGATCACCGCTTCCTTGATGTCCGGTTGCGCCAGAGTCACGACCTGCTGGCCCGCCGTCACCACTTGCCCGGCTTCGGCGTTCCACGCGGTGACCACGGCTTTATGGTCGGAACGCAGTTCGGTATAGCCGAGCTGGTCCTTGCTTTGATTGACCGCCGCCCGTGCCTGGTCCAGCGAGGCCTGGGTGGTTTTCAAGTCTGTGGTGGCGATGTCCAGTTGTGCCTGCGCCCCTACGCCACGATCAAACAGCGCCTGCTGACGGCGGGCATTGGCCTGGGCATTGATCAGTTGCGCCTGAACTCTGGCCAGGTCGCCTTGGGCCGAACGCAATTGGTTCTGCTGATCAGACGGATCGAGGGTGGCGAGCAGCGTGCCCTTTTGCACTTCGGTTCCGACATCGACGTTGCGGCTGGCGATGCGGCCACCGACGCGGAAACCGGTGTTGCTTTCATAACGCGCCTGGATGCTGCCGGCGAAACGCCCGAGGCTTTCCTCGCTCAACGCTTGAACTTTGACCGATAGCACCGGACGTACCGGCTCCGGAGGTGGCTCGCTTTTCGAGCAGGCCGCCAGCAACACACCCACGGATAACAGCCCCAGACGCTTCATGGCTGTGCTCCCGGTTGCAGATCCTTGTAGGTGTTTTCAGCGATTTCGACTTTCATGCCGGGATGCAGTAACTGTCCTCCGGCGACAATGACTTTCTCCCCGCCCTTGAGGCCTTCGCTGATGATGACCTTGCCGATCAGGTAGCGGCCGACGGTCACGTTGTGCAACTGCGCTTCACCTTTATCGTCGACCATCCACACCGCCGGATCACTGATGTTTTTAGTCAGCGCCGACCATGGCAATTCGACTGCCGACTTGCCGCTGCCCTTGGCGGTGGCGCTGACCACCGAGCCCAGCTGCATCCCTTGTGGCAGGCTGTCGAGGCTGACTTTGACTTGCACCGTGCCGGACTGCGCCGACACCGCCGGGGTGATTTCACGCACCGTGCCGGTGGTTTTGATGGCAGGGTTATCGAGCAGACTGACGACGATCGAGGGATCCGCAGGACGCTCGGCCAGCAGTGATTCGTAGACATTGAACACCGCGTCACGGTCGCCATCGCGGGCCAACGAAAAAATCGGTGCCGTGGCCTGTACCACCTGGCCGACTTCGGCCTGACGCTCAGTGATCACGCCCGGGGCGTCGGCGATCAGTGCGGTGTAGCTGAGCTGATCTTTAGCGTTGGCCAATTGCGCCTGCGCCGCGCTCAAGGCGCTCTGGCTGCTGCGCAACGCGGCTTGGGCGGAATCGTATTCGCTCTGGCTGGTGTAGCCCTTGGGCAGCAGTTTTTGCTGGCGCACGAAGGCGGCCGCACTTTGTTTCACCCGGGCTTGTTCAGCGACGACTTGGGCCTGGGCCGAATCGACGTTGGTCTGCAAATCCTTGGGGTCGAGCTTGGCCAGCACTTGTTTGGCGGTGACCCGGTCGCCGACATCAACCATACGCTGGATGATCTTGCCGCCGACGCGGAACGACAGCTCGGTCTGCACGCGCGCCTGCACGTCACCGGTCAATGTCACCGCAGCGGCGTAATCCGTGGGTTTGACTTCCTGTACAAAGACCCTGGGCAGGTATTCCTCAGGGGCTTTTTTCTCGCCGCAGGCGGTCAGCAAAGTGAGCAGACTCAGCATGACCGCTGTTTTCAAACCGGGACTCGCCATGCAGACTCCTTCCTGTGTACGAACGTGCAAGTGACGATACGACTGTGAGCTTAGAACAGGGTTCAACGTTCGCCCGTTCGTCCCCCATATTTCCTGAAGGAGCTGCCGTAGGCTGCGATCTTTTGATCTTTTAAAAACAACATCAAAAGATCGCAACCTTCGGCAGCTCCTACAATAGGCGCCTGAAGAGAAGGAATTCCATGCTCAATACTCTCGCGGTGGGCAATTACCGTTCGATCAACAAATTGGTGATTCCGCTCGGCCGTCTGAACCTGATCACTGGCCCCAATGGCAGCGGCAAATCCAATCTCTACCGAGCCTTGCGCCTGTTGGCGGAAACCGCTCAGGGTGGCGTAGTCAATGCGCTGGCCCGTGAAGGCGGACTGGAGTCGACCTTCTGGGCCGGGCCGGAAACCATCAGCCGGCGCATGCGCAATGGTGAGGTGCCGATCCAGTCGACGGTACGCCAAGGCGTGAAGCGACTGCGCCTGGGGTTCGCCGGGGAAGATTTCAGCTACTCGATCAGCCTGGGGCTTCCCGACTCGAACGGCCACTTCATGCTGCCCGAGCAGTCGCGCCCCATTCCTTCGCGATTCAGCCTCGACCCGCAGATCAAGCGCGAATGCATCTGGGCCGGCCCGCTTTACCGCCCCGCCAGCTTGCTGGTGGATCGCGACGGCCCGATGATCCGCGCACGCGCCGAGCGCAAATGGGATGTACTGGCGCAACACACGCCGAATTTCGACAGTTTGTTTGATCAGGTTGGCAGCCTGCGCAGCTCGCCGGAAGTGTTTCAGATGCGCGAGTTTATTCGCCGCTGGCGCTTTTATGATCACTTTCGCAGCGATGCCGATGCACCGGTGCGCCAACCGCAATTGGGTACGCGCACGCCAGTGCTGCATCACGACGGCCGGGATCTGGCGGCGGCGTTGCAGACCATCATCGAGATTGGTGATGGCGATGCGATGCGTGCGGCGATTACCGATGCGTTTCCTGGCGCGCGGGTGCATATCGAAGCGCAGGCCGGTGGACGTTTTGCCATCGAGTTTTATCAGGAAGGTTTGTTGCGGCCGTTATCGGCGGCGGAGCTGTCGGACGGCACGTTGCGTTATTTGCTGTTGGTTGCGGCGCTACTGACGCCGAGGCCGCCGTCGCTGATGGTGCTGAACGAACCGGAGACCAGCCTGCACCCGGATCTGCTGCCAGCGTTGGCGCGGTTGATTATCCGTGCCTCGGAGCAGTGTCAGGTGTGGGTGGTGTCGCATGCGCGGCGGTTGATTTCGGCGTTGCAGGAAGACCCGGGATGCAATTGCATCGTGCTGGAGAAAACCCTGGGGCAGACCGGGATTGTCGGCCAGCGGGTGCTGGATGAGCCGGCGTGGAACTGGCCGGATTGAGTGATTCAGGCAAAAGCCCCTCACCCTAACCCTCTCCCAAAGGGAGAGGGGACTGACCGAGTTGTTCTTTCGAGTTACGCCGACATGAAAGTCTCGAGTTGAACGCAGGTTTTGAAAAGCCCAGAGATCGGCTCCCTCTCCCACCGGGAGTAAGCTGGGGTGAGGTACTGATTGGGGGATGCTCAAGAGTGGCGCCGACGTGAAAATGCATCTGTGAATCCATAATCGACTCGGTTTGTCAGGTCGGTGTCTGATGCAAGACACCTCGGTCGGCTCCCTCTCCCTCGGGAGAGGGCTGGGGTGAGGGGCAAGCCTCACCACCGACCTGACAGGCAATCACCCCTGCCACTTGCCACCCTCGACAATCACGCTCTCAGGTTTGGTGTCATCACTCAGCTCTTTACGCACATATTGGTCGTACAGCTTGAGCAGATACTTCTCCTCACCCAGCTTGGTCAGCTCGGTATTCACCCAGTCACGCAGCTCGATATTGCCCTTCTTCACCGCTGGCGCAATCGGTGCTTCGGCGCCAAGTTTTTCATCGAGCACGCGATAGCCCGGGTTCTGCTTGGCCCAGCTGAACAACACCAGATTGTCCTGTGCGTACGCATCGCCACGACCATTGGCCAGAGCTTGCAGCGACTCGGAGTTTTTCTCGAACTTGAGCAATTTCCAGTCCGGGTGATTCTTGGTCAGCCAGATATCAGCAGTCGTGCCCGTAGTGACGATGGTAGTGCGGGTCGCCAGATCATCGAGGTTTTTCACCGCGCTGCTTTGCGGCACCAGCGCCTGCACCGCGACCTTGAGATTCGGGTTAGTAAACTCCACCGCTTCCTTACGCTCCGGGGTCACAGTCATGTTGGCGAGGATCAGGTCGACCTTGTCGCTTTGCAGGAAAGGGATGCGACTCGCCGGCTCGACGGCGACGAACTCGACCTTGTTTTCATCGCCAAGCAGATCCTTGGCGAAACGGCGGCCGATGTCGGTATCGAAACCGACGTAGCGCCCCGCTTCGTCGACAAAACCGAATGGTGGTTTATCGGTGAAGACACCGACAATCAACTTGTCGCGGGCCTTGATCTTGTCCAGATAACCGGCCGGCGCAGTGCTTTCGCTGGCGACTTTCGGTTTCGGCGGTTCTTCGGTTTTGCTGCAACCGGCAAGCAAGGCGAGGCTGAGCAGAGGCAGTAAAAAAGCGGCAGTTTTCATAACAGTTCCAGTTCCTTTGTCGGATTCGTTTTTGGCAGTGTTGCCACGAAGGAGAACTTCTCCAGAAACTGCTGCGCGCGTGCGGTTTGCGGGTTCGTAAAGAAAATCTCGGGCGGGTTCTGTTCAAGGATGCGCCCGGCATCCATGAACACGATGCGATCGGCCACCGCGCGAGCGAAGGCCATTTCATGGGTGACGATCAACAGGGTAATGCCTTCGCGGGCCAGGCCCTGAATGACCTGCAAAACTTCCTTGACCATTTCCGGGTCGAGGGCGGCGGTGACTTCGTCGAAGAGCATCACCCGTGGGTTCATGCACAGCGAGCGGACGATGGCGATGCGTTGCTGCTGGCCGCCAGAGAGCTGACGCGGGAAGGCATCGCGCTTGTCCGCCAGGCCAACGCGTTCGAGCAGCGCTTCGGCTTGCTGCTGCGCTTCGCGGCGCTGACGTTTTTGCACCTTCAGCGGACCGAGCAGCAAATTGTCGAGCACACTCATGTGCGGGAACAGGTGATAACTCTGGAACACCATGCCGATCTGCTGGCGGATCTCGCGCCAGTCGGTGGACTTGTCCAGCAGCTCGCGGCCGACAAATTTCAGGCTGCCGCTGTGGGCTTCCTCCAGACCATTGAGGCAACGCAGCAAGGTGCTTTTGCCGCAACCGCTGGGGCCGAGGATGACGATCACTTCGCCACTCTGCACTTGCAGGTCGATGCCGTTGAGCACCTGCTGCTCGCCGTAGAATTTGTTGAAACCGTGAAACTCGATCAATGCGCTCATGCTTGCGTCCAGCGCCGCTCCAGCACGCGCGAAGCGGCCGAGAGCGGGTAGCAGATAAAAAAGAAAAACAGGAACAGCGCGCCGTAGATCAGCACCGATTCGTAAGTGCGCTCGATGATCTGCTGACCAACCTTGATCACATCTACTACTCCAATCAACACCGCCAGCGAGCTGGTCTTGATGATCCGCGTGTAGACGTTGATGGTCGGCGGCGTCATGCGCTTCAACGCTTGCGGCAGCAGTACGTAGCCATAAAGTTGTGCGGCGTTTAGGCCGATCGACAGCCCCGCTTCACGCTGCCCGCGCGGCAACGAATGCAGCGCACCGCGCGCCACTTCGCCCACCTCGCTGGCGCCCCACAGCGACAGCACCAGCACCGCGCACCAGAAACTTGGCAGGCTCAGTCCGAAGAAAATCGGCAAGCCGAAGAACAACAGGTACAACCAGACCAGCACCGGAATCGCCCGGAACAACTCCAGATAGACCCGCAGGATCGCGTTCAGCCACCTCACGTTGAGCGTTCGCAGCACACCGTAGAGCACGCCGCCGACAGTGCTGATGGCGATGCTCAGGAACGAGATCGACAAAGTTTGCCCGGCGCCTTTGGCCAGTTGCGGCAACGACACCCAGAGCAGTTCAAGACCCGAACTGGCCATGCTGGAGCCTCCTTTCCAGACGGCTGAGCAGCAGCGACAGCGGCAAGAACAGCAGCACGCAGATCAGCGTCAGCACGGCGAGCATTTCGTAGGTTTTATAGTAGAGCGCGATGTAGCTCTTGGTGGTGTAGAGGATTTCCGGCACGGCCACCGCCGAAACCACGGTGGTTTCCTTGAGCAGGAAAATGAAATTGGCGAACAACGACGGCAGGCTGAGAATCCCCGCTTGCGGCAGGATCACGTAGCGCAGCAACTGGCCATGGGACAGGCCGATTGAGCGCCCTGATTCCAGTTGCGCTTGGGGCACTGCATCGACGCCGGCGCGCAGCACTTCGGTGAGGTAAGCGCCGCCGAGAAAGGTCATGGTGATGATCGCGGCAGTGAAACCAGAGACTTTGATCCCCAACGCCGGCAAGGCGAAGTAGACGAAGAACAACTGAATCAGCAACGGCGTGTTGCGTGCCAGCTCCACATACAGGCTCACCAGTCTTTGCAGGTACGGCGTGCGGAACACCAGAATCGTCGCGTTGAGCAGCGCCACCAGCAGCGAGGTGCCAATGGCGATAAAACCGACCTGCAGCGTCACACCCACGGCTTTGAGAAACGCCGGCAGGGTGCTGAGGATGAATGCGTAATCGAAAGTCATGAAGCGTCCTGACGCCGCTCGGTAAGCGACGGTGGTGCAGTCCATGGACAGCGGGTGGCTGTCCGGCAGACACCGACTTTATAGGTATAAAAACAAGAATTTAAATACCGTTAAAGCATATTGATATCACCCAAAAAACTATCTTGTGGGTTTGCCGGGAAGGAATAAGAAGGCTACTTTTCTTTGCGCTGTAGGAAGGATCTTTTTTTCATGAAAGCCCTCCAAGGACGAACAGCTTTTGGCCAGACTCCCCCGGCCAACCTCATAACAAGGAAGAGAACATGGACGTAAAAGTGCCGCAGCGACTGGATCCGCAGGAGATTGTGAAATTGTTGGTGGCGTTGAGGCGGGCGTTGAAGGCTGCAGCGTAAGTCAAAAGCCCCTCATCGGAACGCCGCCCGCCCAGCCCTCTCCCCCGAGGGAGAGGGGGCCGACCGAGGTGTCTGGCGTCATACATCGACCTGAAAGACCGAGTCGATTATGGATTCGGCAGAGATCTTTCACATCGGCGTACCTCTACAGCATCCCCCCAATCAGTCCCCTCTCCCTCTGGGCGGTCCGACGTTTCGGGAGGGCTAGGGTGAGGGGCTTTTCAACGCACACACAAAAACGCCGATGCCCATCACTGGCCATCGGCGTTTTCACACCTTGAAGGGGGTGGTTCAAGCGTCAGATCAGAACGCCGGCAGTACCGCGCCGTTGTACTTCTTCTCGATGAACGCTTTGACTTCCGGGCTGGTCAGGGCTTTGGCCAGTTTCTGGATCGCGTCGCTGTTCTTGTTGTCCTCACGGGCCACCAGGAAGTTCACGTACGGCGAATCAGCACCTTCAATCACCAGCGCATCTTTCTGCGGGTTCAACTTGGCTTCCAGCGCGTAGTTGGTGTTGATCATGTCCAGATCAACTTCTTTCAGAACGCGTGGCAGCAGGGCCGACTCCAGTTCCTTGAACTTGAAGTTGTGCGGGTTCTTGGCGATGTCTTTTGGCGTTGCCAGAGCGTTCTTCGGGTCTTTCAGCTCGATCAGGCCAGCCTTCTGCAGCAGGATCAGTGCGCGGCCGCTGTTGCTACCTTCGTTCGGGATGGCGATGGTGGCGCCGTCCGGCAGTTCAGCCAGGGTCTTGTACTTGCTCGAGTAACCACCGAACGGTTCAACGTGCACGCCCTGCACGGTCACCAAGTACTTGGACTTGTCGTCCTTGTATTTGCCCTGGTTGAAGCTGTTCAGGTACGGCAGGGTCTGGAAGTAGTTGGCGTCCAGACGCTTCTCGCCAACCTGTACGTTCGGCTGAACGTAGTCGGTGAACACTTTGATTTCCAGATCCACGCCTTCTTTGGCCAAGGTCGGTTTAATCAGCTCAAGGATTTCAGCGTGCGGAACCGGGGTCGCGGCAACCACCAGTTTTTCGCCAGCATTGGCCAGGGAAGCAGTCAAAGCAGCCGCCAATGCGGTAAACAACAGAACCTTTTTCATGCAGTGTCCTTATCGAAAATCACGGTCGTCATCGACGACGGCATTAATACGTGTGCCAGTGAAGTGATATCGCTGGCGTGGGGCGGACAATACCGGGATTTTTTATTCCCGGACAATAACGTTTATTCAGCTTCATATTCCATTTTGTTCATGTTGAACGAAACGGTTACAACCCCTCACTCAAACGAATCAGCAAATCTTTCAATGCCTTACGCTCGGCGACGCTGCCGCCGATGTTGATTTGTGCAACCAGCCGTTCGATCTGAAGCTGCGGCCCAGACGCTTCGGGCAGATTCAGGTGCTCCGGAAGAATCTCGTCGCCCGTGCTCACCAGCAACGCAAAATGAATGACGTTTTCCAGCTCGCGGGTGTTGCCCGGCCAACTGTGTTGTTCGAGCACGTGCTGCGCCGCTTCGCTGATCAGCGGTACGGGAAGGTCGAGACGCTGGCTGTAGATACCGAGGAAATACTCGGCCAGCGACAGGATATCGCCGGTACGCGCACGTAACGCCGGCAATTCGAGGTGGCCCTCGCTGAGGTAGTGATAAAGGCGCTCGTGGAATTTCCCGGCGTCCACCGCTTGCGCCAGATCGATGCTGGTGGCCGCGACCAGCCGCACATCCACCGGACTCGGCTGATGCGCACCGACACGGGTGACTTCGTGATTCTCCAGGGCAGCGAGCAATTTGATTTGAATCGGCAGCGGCAGATCGCCGATTTCATCCAGATACAAGGTGCCGCCGTTGGCCGAACCAAACCAGCCTGCACGGCTGCTGGCCGAGCCGCTGTAACTGCCGGCAGCGTAGCCGAACAGCTCGGCATCAGCGTAGGTCGGGCTGATCGCCCCGCAATTGACCGAAACGAACAGACCGCTGCGGTCACTGGCGCGATGGATGTGCCGGGCGAGCAGTTCTTTACCCGTACCGGTCTCGCCACGGATCAATACCGAAGTCGAGCGCGGCGCCAGTTGCTCTAGCTCCTCACGCAGTTGACGCGAGCGCGGATCGACGAACACCAGCGCCTTGGCGCGAATGCTCAGGGGGCTTTTTTCCGCATCGGGAAAGGTCAGCAACGGCTGACCGAAGGTTTCGAAACTCATGGCAGGCTCCCGCCCAAAACCGCCGGCAGACGGGGGCGTTGAAAGAAAAAAGGTCAGGCGCGGCGGCGGGCGTGGTGTTCCATACGGTTTTGCAGGCGATAGAGATAAGCAAAACCCTGCTCCCAACGCTGATGCCCGGACTTGACGTTGATGTGTCCGGCACCGGCGAGAATTCCCGCCTCGGCACCCCAGTTGCGCGCCAGCTCCAGTGCGCGCGGCGCACTCACGGCGGCGTCGTTGTCGGAGCTGACGACCTGGCTCGGAAACGGCAGCAGATCAGTCGGAATCGGCGCGAAATTGCGCAGCGCCGGTGCACACGCCGGACGCTCGACATCTGCCGGCGCGACCAACAAGGCGCCACGCACCTGACGCAGGTATTGCAGCGGCGCAGTGGCTGCCCAATGGGCAACGGTGATGCAGCCGAGGCTGTGGGCGATAAGAATGACAGGCGTGCTGTCAGCGGCAATCGCCTCGGCCAGTGCCGCCACCCAGTCTTCACGACGCGGCGTCAGCCAGTCGGCCTGCTCGACCCGCGCGCTGTTCGGCAGGCTGTTCTGCCAGTGGCTTTGCCAATGATCTTCTGGCGATCCTTGCCAGCCCGGCACAATCAGGTAGCGGATTGATTCGTTGCGCATGGGGAGCTCTCCTGCGTCGTGTCTGTTCCTGGACGAGTATAGGGAGGGGATTTATATTCGTTAAGGAATAAGAAGCTATTTATTAAGACCTGAATTGAATATGAGATTTGTGCATGGCTTGAAATCTTTTCCCCCTCACCCCAGCCCTCTCCCCCAAGGGGGCGAGGGGGAAGGGAGCCGATCTTCATGCCGTTCAAATCTTGAGTTCGGCTCGAAATCTCAGGTCGGCGTACCTCGAACAATCACCTCGGTCAGTCCCCTCTCCCTCTGGGAGAGGGTTCTGCTTTTAATGCCAGAAATAAAAAAAGGGCCGCACCCTGCCAAGGAGACGGCCCCGGAAAAACGTAAATCCTGTTACCGCGCGGTAATCACCGACAACTTGGTAATCCCCGCCCGTTCAATCGAAGCCATCGCCCGCGCCACTTCGCCGTAGTTCACCCCGTCATCGGCCTGCAATTGCACGCGCACTTCCGGGTCCTTGGCCTTGGCCGACTTGAGGTTGAATTCGAGCAAGTCAGGCTGAATCTCGTCCTTGTTGATAAACAGCTTGCCGGCGCCATCGATGCTCACCACCAGCGGGTCCTTCTGCTCGACCGGCGCCACCGCTTCGGTCTTCGGCAGGTTGATCGGAATCGCGTTGGTCAGCAGCGGCGCTGTGACGATAAACACCACCAGCAGCACCAGCATCACGTCCACCAGCGGGGTCACGTTGATCTCGCTGAGTACCTCATCACTGTCTTGCGTGGAGAAGGCCATATCAGGACGCCTCCTTCACTTTTGCTGCGTTGCCCGGCGTTGCGACCTTGTGCGCCGTCGGGTGGATCAACACGCGGAACGCACTCTTCTGCGCCAGGCTGTAGAAGTCGTGGGCGAAGTCATCCAGATCCGCCGCCGTCAGTTTCAACCGACGCAAAAAGTAGTTGTAAACCAGCACCGCCGGCACCGCGACGGCGATCCCCACACCCGTGGCGACCAATGCTGCACCAATCGGCCCGGCGACCGTTTCCAGGCTCGCCGAACCTGCGGCGCTGATGCCTTTCAACGCTTCCATGATTCCCCACACCGTGCCGAACAAACCAATGAACGGCGACGTACTGCCAATACTCGCGACCACCGCCAGGCCCGTTTCCAGCGAACGGCGTTCGCGAACGATCTGCTGACGCAATGCGCGCTCGAGGCGATCCTGATGGTTGATCGCCTGGCTCAAATCATTGGCCTGTGGCGTCTCGCCCACCTGAATCGCCGCGTAACCGGCCTGTGCCACCCGCGCTGCAGCGCCGGGATGGGTCTCGCTCAATTCAGCGGCTGAATCGAGACTCGACGCCGCCCAGAAACGCTTATGAAAACGCCGATCCTGCGCCTTCAGCCGCCCGAACTGCACAGCCTTGAGCAGTGCCAGGCCCCAGGTAGCGACGGAAAAAACCACCAGCAGCCAGATCACCGCGCTTTCGATGGATTCCAGTGGAGATGCCAGTAACGTCATGATGATTCCCTCGTGTAAACGTTTCGCGCGAATTTGGTTTCGGTTTAATGAATCTTGAAATCGATGGGCACGCTGACCCAGCCGTCCTGGGCGACATCACCCTGCTTGGCCGGGACGAAACTCCAACGTTTGACGGCGTTCAGCGCCGCGTCGTCGAGCTGTTGCCGGCCACTGCTTTTGGCTATCTGGATCTCACCCGGTTTGCCGCTGGCCAACACATGCACACGCAGCAACACCGTGCCTTCCCAACCGCGACGCTGAGCCAGCGACGGGTATTCCGGTGCCGGGTTTTTCAGGTATGCGGCGTTCGCTGAGGCCGGGGTTACCGGTGCCGGCGCGGGGGGAGCAGGTGGCGCTGGCGCTGCAACCGGGGCTGCCGGTTGTGGCGGCGCGGGTGGTTGCTCGACGGCTTTCGGCGCTGGCTTGGGGGCCTGTTTAATCACCGGTTTGGGTTTCGGAACGGGTTTTGGCGGCGGTGGTTTTACCGCCAGTTCGTCTTCTACCGGCGGCGGTGGCTCAACCACAGGCGCAGGTGGGGGCAGCTCGACAACCGGTGGTGCTGGTGGTGCCGGGCGCGAGAATTCGATAGTCATCGGCGGAATTTCCGGCGGCACGATCGGCAGCACCGGCGTCGGCTTCTGGCTGATCCAGTAGATCACCGCGCCATGCACCACCAATGCGAGCACGCCGAGCAGAAGGATTTCGCGCCGACTCAAAATACCTTTGGGCGCACGCTGCAAACGCAGCTGTCCCAACGGCACACGATGCGGCCGGCCGAGATCGACCAACTCGCCACCCGGCGTCTGACGCCACAGCAATTCCTCTGCGCTGGCGGCGGTCTGGACATTGCCCATTGATTCACTCCCTGCGGTCTTTTTGCGTTCTCTACAAAAACTGCCGATCAACCGTTTGTTGAATCCCCCACGGCGAATCGATGGATGAATCATTGGGCTTGGCGCTTATCTCCGAAAGTAATCTTTAACGTTATGCATAGGCCTTTATGGAATATGAAAAATGATCAATTCCGCCAAAGCCGCGTGCTACGCGGGCTGCAGCGATGCATGAAAAAATGCATGCTTTTCAGGCATTAAAAGTATTCATGCAACGCATCAAATTCACCTGACCCGGTTTTGCAGGACGACTAATACCAAGTAGATAGTTGATTATTATTTTCTAAAAACAAAAAAAGGCCGGGCACTTTCGTGCGCCGGCCTTTTTGTTCAATCAGCTTTTATTGCTTGACGAACTCCCCTGCCACGCCAACAACATCACCATCAAAGTTTGTGCGCGAACCAACCGCACGAACTTTTGAATAATTGTGATCCGGCGAGAACAATGTCCAAGACTGATAACCAGTGCCGTCATTCAGAGCCGTGAACGTGATGATCGTAGGCTGCCCGGTGCTGTTCTGGAAATGGTAGTGCCCGTAAGCAATGTCGTAATTCACGCCGTTCTGACTGAATTTACCGCTGAAGGTGCCGTTGGAATCGTTGCCATCGGTAATCGTCAGTTTGGCGCCAGCGTTAGCGTTTACATAATTGCCATTAATGCTCGACATAACGAGATTTCCTTTATCGTTGGATAAGTGTCTTCCGATGAGAGCAAGTTTCCTCCTGGAAACTCACGACAGTCAGAATGGTTGCACATTCAATTATTGTCCACGCGAGCTACTAACGAAATTGCAATAAGCACTATTCAACCCGCTCATAACTTATCGCCGTTCGATCGAGCATTAATTCCAATTCAACTAACGGCTGGCATTGGTTTGCTGCACACCGACAACCGGGGCATTAACCGCCGTCTCGGAGCGTGGCGTACCCGTTGGCACCCAGTCATAACTCACAGGCAGTGCCCGATACACCCAGTTGCTGATCGCGTCGCTGCCCGGCGCCTTGCCGAGATAGGGGCTGACGTATTCCCAGACGTTCTCACCGTTGGCCGTCACCTGGAAAAACCGCCCGTTCATGCCTTCATCGATTAACGTATTGCCGTTGGGCAAACGCCGCGCGCTGCTGATAAACGAGCTGTAAAACGCCCAACCCGGTTGCTTCGAATTGGCCGCGCTGTACTGCCAGACGATCTCGCTTTTCACCGGGTCGATTTCCAATACCCGCGAGCCGGAAATCAGCCCGAGGGTGACGTTCGGATAACCCGCCGATCCCTGGTTATCGAACACCAGCACGTTACCTGCGCCAGGCAATCCTGCCGGAATGATGTGCGCATCATGCTGACCGACAAACTGATCCACCGGACGCGGCAATTTCTGCGCGGTTTTCGGGTTGATCAGCGGCAAATTCGGGCCAAGACGCCAGACCACTTTGCCGCTGTTTTTATCGATGATCGCGATGAAGTTGGCATTGCGTGAATCGATCAACAGGTTGTCCGGATTGAAGCGCTTGTCACCGGAATCGAACCACTTGTTCGGCCCGACCAGGCTGAGGTTGTTGATATGCAGGTAGTCCGGATTTTCACTGGCGCGCACCAGCTTCAACTGCTCGGCGGTGAAGCCGAATTCATTGAGATGCTCCGACGCCAGCCACTGCCATTTCACCGCACCGTCGGGGCTGACTTCATAGATCGCATCATCGATCACCTCGGGCACTTTGAAGCCTTTGACCTTGTGCACCTTGTTCGCCAGCACCACGGTGTTGCCGTTGCTCAAACGGCGCTGATCATGATGCTGTTGCGCGGCGCCACCGGGCGCCTTATCGCCCCACTGCCAGATGACTTTGCCATTCCAGTCCAGCTCGCCAACGCTCTGATTGTCCAGCCCGTTGCCGGCCGAACCGAGTTTGCCGGGATCCTTTTCACTCAATTGCAGCAGCACATGGCCGCGCTCACCGCCAACCAGTTTTGGGTCGATGATCGCCGACGGAAAACCTGCCTGTGGCCAGGTTTTCACCTCGTTGCCGTTCATGTCGATCAGGTGCGTCTGTTTGTCCGCGCCGCTGAAAATCACGTACTGATTGAAGGCCTTGTTCGGGTCATAACGGGTCACGCCGGTCGGGTAAACACTCGGTGCGGCGAAGGCGCCGGCACTGAGCACTGCGCCGGACAGCAACACCGGCAAAGCCGTTTTGATAGGCAACATGATGCAGTTCCTTGAGTGACGAATCAGAAGTCGTAGCGACCGGTGACGCCGAGGGTGCGCGGTGTGCCGAGCAGGCCTTCATAGCCGCCGTTGCCGCCCGTCCACAGAGTCGTGTAGTAGGTTTTGTCGAAAGCGTTTTTCAACCACAGGGACACGTCCCACTGGCCCTGATTGAAATCGCCGCGCAGGCCGGTGGAAAAGTTGACCACGGCGTAACTCGGGATCTGTCCGTAGTCGGAATCCTCGACCGTGCCGACCGCTTTCGAACGGAATGCATAGCTCGCGGTGACATAGGGTTCGAAGCCGTTATCCAGATTCCATTTGTATTCGCCGTTGGCGTTGCCGATCCATTTCGAGGCGCCGACCACTTGATGGCCGCTGAGGTCGCAAGACGCTGGAGCACCCGGCGCCTGGCTGACTTCCGGCGGGCACGGGGCATCTTTGTACGAGAGGTAGCTGACGTCGTTGTAGGAGCCATTGATGTTCAGGGTCAGGCCGCGCAGCGGGATCACCGTGCTTTCGAACTCGACCCCGCGCGAGCGCACGGAACCGGCGTTAGTCAGGTACTGCACGCGATTTTCCGCGTCGTAGGCGTTGGTCTGGTAAGCGTTGACCTGAGTCCAGAAGACGTTGGCGTTGAGTTGCAGGCGGTGATCCCACAGCGTGCTCTTGAAGCCGAGTTCGGCGTTGTTCGCGCGTTCGGTGCCGATCAGCAGCGAATCGGCACCCGCTACCGGAGCGGAACCGACGGCGAGGTTGACCCCGCCGGATTTCTCGCCGTGGGATAACGTGGCGTAGCCGAGCACATCGTCGGTGATCCGGTAGCTGAGATTGAGCAGCCCGGAGGGACTGGAGCTGTACTGATTCAAGTCGCCGGAATCGTAAGCGCCGGCACGACCGCGTCGCGCCGTGGCCGCAGCGCCCGTTACGGCAGCGCCACCAATCGGCGCATCGCGCGTGACCCAAGCGGATTTCTCTTCATAAGTGCCACGCACCCCGGCAGTGAAATCCAGCCGCTCGGTAAGGTGCCAGGTGCCTTGGGCGAACAATGCAAAACTGTCGGTCTTGATATGGCCGTTGCCGACACTGGTGACGTTGGCCAGCGCACCGGGCGCCGTACCATTCCAGATATCGGCTTGCGGGCCGTAATAGGCGAAGGATTTATTGTCCAGATCCGAGCCGAAGTAGTACGCGCCTACGACGTAATCGAAGAACTCACCCTTGGGCGAGGCCAGGCGAAATTCCTGCGAGTACTGTTTGTCCTCCACCGACACCCCGGCGTTGTAGCTCGCCGGCACGTTGAGGCCGTCGTCGTTGCGCGGAGTGAAATTCCAGAAGCGATAGGAGCTGATCGAAGTCAGCATGAAGTCGCTCGGAAGCGTCCAGTTGGCTTCCACCGACGTGCCACCCTGATGCACGGTGACATGCTGGTCGTTGTCCAGATTGACCTTGCGGTGCGAGCCGTCGACCAGCGTTGCGCCGGCGGCATTGGAGCGCGACTGGTACAGGTTGACGCCGTTGATGGTCGGCCCGGTGTTGTACAACACGCGGGTGCCGGCGCTGGAATCTTCTTCGTTGTAGTCGCCGATCCAGCGCAGGTTGAAATCTTCGTTGGGCTTGAACAGCAGCTGCGCGCGGAAGCCCTCGCGCGAGCCGCCGTTGAGATCATGGCCGTCGTATTCGTTTTTGATGTCACCGTCGCTGCGCGTGCGATAGGCCGAAAAACGCCCGGCCAGTTGATCGTTGAGCGGGCCGGAAATGGTGCCCTTGGTCTGGAAATAACCGTCCTCGCCGACCGAGGTTTCGATGCTGCGCTCAGGGGTGAAGGTTGGCGCGCGGGTGCTGATGTTGATCACCCCGGCGGTGGTGTTTTTGCCGAACAACGTGCCCTGCGGCCCACGCAAGACTTCGAGCTGTTCGATATCCATCAGGTCAAACACCGCCATCCCCGGGCGGCCCAGATAGACGTTGTCGATGTACAGGCCAACGCTGCCTTCCAGGCCATCGCTGGCCGGGTTATTACCGAGGCCGCGGATCGATACGCTGGACTGCCGTGCGTGCATGTAGGCGACGTTGACGCTGGGCACCAGTTGCTGCAAATCCTGAATCCGGTAGACCCGCTGCGTCTCCAGATTCTGCCCACTGACCACGCTCATCGGCGTCGGTACATCTTGCGAACTTTCTTCGCGGCGGCGGGTGGTGACGGTCACGGTTTCCAGTTGCGAACTGTTGGCGGCAGGCTTGCCGGCCGGCACCGGCGCCGGGGTTTCGGAGTCGGCGGCGTAACCGTGAGTCCAGCTCGCGCTCCCTGCCAGCAACAGGGCCAGAGGCAGGCGTTTGAGCCGTCGTGGCGTTAGGGGTGACGCAAGGTTCAACGGACTCATGGCGCGGCTCCTGGTCAAAAAACACACAGACATCTTTAGCGCTGCATATTCTTTTAAGTTATTTATTTATGTATTTACAGATATTTACTGCATAAGAGATTGCCTTTATAAGGAGTCGACCTAATGCATATCCAATGCATTTCCCGGATATTTTTTATGTGAAAAATGCATATCGACTTGCGTCAACTTCGTCACTTCATCGCCCTGGCTGAACAACGCAGCTTTGTGGCTGGCGCGCAGGCGGTGAACCTGTCGCAGTCGGCGTTCAGCCGCAGCATTCAGGCACTCGAGCACGGCGTTGGCTGTCAGTTGGTCGATCGCGGACGCAAGGAATTGCCGCCGACCAAACAGGGCCAGGTATTGCTCGAACACGCGCGGCGACTGGTCAGTGGCGCGCAGCAGATGGCCAACGAGATCAGTCAGTTCAATGGGCTGGAAGCGGGGGAATTACGCTTCGGTTGTGGGCCGGCGCCAGCGGCGGGTTTGATCCCTCGGGCGATTGGCAGCTTCATCGGCCGCTATCCGAAAGCGCGGGTGCAGTTTCAGGTCGATGACTGGCAGAGCCTGAGCAAGCGACTGATGAGCGAGGAGTTCGAGTTCTTTGTCGCGGACACACGCTACTTCGAGGCGGATCCGGATTATCTGACGCACCGCTTGCGGCCGCGTAAATGGCATTTCTGTTGCCGTGCGGGGCATCCGCTGGCGGGTTTCGATAAGGTCAGCGCCGAGCAATTGATGAGCTATCCGCTGGCTGTGAGCATTCGCCCGCCGAACTTGCGCAAGGTCATCGTTGACCTCAGTGGGCGGCCGGATTTCACCCCCAATGTCGAATGTGAAAACAGTTCGAGTCTGCTCAGTGTGGTGCTGCGCTCGGATGCGATCGGGATTGTCGGGGCATATTCCGATGCGCTGCATCAAGCCAAGGGAGAGTTGGTGTGTTTGCGCATTGAAGGGTTGGCGGATGATCTTGAGGAGTTGTACACCCGTTACGGGATTGTCAGCCGCGCGGGGTATCGGTTGTCGCCGTTGGCCGAGGCAATGATCGAGCAGATAAAAGAGATTGATCAGCAGGATGAGGAGGTTTGCTCGCTGCAGAATCTCGCTGTCTGATCCAGCGCTATCGCTGGCAAGCCAGCTCCCACATGATTCGCGCCGAGCACAAACCATGTGAACACCCCTAATACTTGTGGGAGCTGGCTTGCCAGCGATAGCGGCAGTGCAGGCGCCGATGCATTTCCTGCATAAAACCCATTCCCCAAATGCACTTGCCGAACACCCCCACCGAAAGCGAAAACCCTCGCCTGTCCCATTGACCGGTGAACCCCATGCCCACCCCGCCAAACACCGTGCACAACGTGCTGTACATCATGTGCGATCAACTGCGCCGCGATTACCTGTCCTGCTACGGCCATCCGCATCTGCACACACCGAATATCGATCGCCTCGCCGCTGCCGGCGTGCGTTTCAGCCGCGCCTACACCCAAGGCACGATTTGCGGCCCGTCGCGGATGTCGGCCTACACCGGACGCTATGTCAGCAGCCATCAAGTGGCGTGGAACGCCGTGCCGTTGCCGCTGGAAGAACTGACCATCGGCGATTACCTGCGCCCGCACGGCATTCGTACTGCGCTGGTCGGCAAGACCCACGCCACGGCGAATGTCGATGCCTTGCAACGCCTGGCAATCAATCCCGAAAGCGAACAGGCCGAAATCCTCAACGAAGTCGGTTTCGAACCTTACATGCGCCACGACGGCATCTACCCCGACGACCCGCTGTTCGACGACAAACGCGAATCCGCGCCCTACACCCATTACCTGCGCGAGCAGGGTTTCGACGGCAAAAACCCCTGGCACGACTGGGCCAACGCCGCCGAAGGCGAGCACGGTGAAATCCTCAGCGGCTGGCAAATGCGTCATTCGAATTTGCCAGCACGAATTCCCGAGCAACACTCAGAGACTGTCTACACTACAAATCGAGCCATCGACTTCATCACCGAGCAAGGCGAGAAATCGTGGTGTTTACACCTTTCCTATATCAAACCGCACTGGCCCTACATCGTACCAGCGCCGTACCACGCCTTGTACAGTACGAAATCGATTCTCGAAGCGATCCGCGCGACACCCTCCGAAGCCAGCAAACACCCCGTATACACTGCCTTTCGCCAGCATGAGGAAAGCCTCAACTTTTCCCGCGATTCAGTACGATTGACTGTAATCCCTACGTACATGGGTCTGATCAAGCAGGTGGATGATCAACTCGGACGGCTGTTCGACTTTTTGCAGAGCAACGGTCGCTGGGATGACACATTGATCGTGTTCACCAGCGATCACGGCGACTTTCTCGGTGATCACTGGTTGGGCGAGAAGGAGTTTTTGCTGGAGCAGGCGGTGGGCGTGCCGTTGATCGTGCGTGATCCTCGGGCGGCGGCGGATGTCACGCGCGGCACGGTGGAAGATCGACTGGCGGAAACCATCGATGCATTGCCGACCTTTCTTGAAGCACTGGGATTGCCGGGGGCGGAGCATCGGCTTGAAGGGCGTTCGTTAATCCCGCTTCTGCACGGCGAAAATCCGCACTGGCGCCGCTATGCAATCAGCGAATACGACTATGCCTTCCAGGCGCCGGCGCGGGAGCGTCTGGGCCAGCCGATCGATCGTTGCCGGATGACCATGGTGCGCAGCGAGCGCTGGAAATACCTGGCGTACGACGGCTTTCGGCCGCAGCTGTTTGATCTGTTGAATGATCCGCAGGAGTTGCGGGATTTGGGCGAGGATCCGGCGTATGCGGCGGTGCGCGAGGAGCATGCAGGGTATTTGTTTGAGTGGGTGCGGGGGTTGAAGCGGCGCACGACCATCAGTCATCAGGAAATTGATTTGCGCGGGCAGCGGTTTCGTTATGGTGAGCCGGAGTCGGAGAAGGTTGTTCAGATTGGTGTCTGGTAGCGGGAAGAGCCCCTCACCCTAACCCTCTCCCAGAGGGAGAGGGGACTGAATGGGGGATATTTCAGAGGTACACCGAACTGATCCAGCTTCATCGAATCCATAATCGATAGGGTCTTTCAGGTCGATGCATAACGCGAGACAACTCGGTCGGCTCCCTCTCCCTCGGGGAGAGGGCTGGGCGGGCGGCGTTCCGATGAGGGGCTTTTGATCTTTAATCACGACCCTTGATGGTCTGACTGCGCTGCCCGCTAGCGCCCACCGGCACTTCACCCTTCAACGTCACCCGACGCACCACCCGATCCTGCGTGCCGTAATCATCAATCGCATAATGCTGCGTCGAGCGGTTATCCCAGATCGCCACATCACCGGCCTTCCAGCGCCAGCGCACGATGTTTTCCTGGCGAATCACATGGCTCTGCAACAGCCCGAACAGATGCGCCGAATCCGCTTGCGAGTAACCCTTGATGCGTTTGACGAAATGCCCCAGCAGCAAGCTCTTCTCACCGCTGATCGGGTGCACGCGCACCACCGGATGCTCAGTCTCGTAAACCGTCGACGTGAAGACCTTGCGATAGCGCTCAAGCTTCTCCGCCGAGACGTCCGGCTTGGCGCTGGCGTAGTCATATTCGTTGCTGTGCACGGCGACCAGTTTGTCGGCCAGTTCACGCAGTTCGGTCGGCAAGCCGTTGTACGCCGTCGCGGTGTTGGCCCACAGGGTGTCGCCGCCGAATGCCGGCGCGACGACCGAGCGCAGGATCGAGGCTTTCGGGTAGGCGTCGACGAAAGTCACGTCGGTGTGCCAGGAGTTGGCGCGCTGGCCCTCGGCACCGTCCAGCTCCAGCAGATAACGCGTGCCTTCGCGCGACGGCACGGTAGGGTGCGCCACCGGCTCGCCGAGCAAATGGGCGAAGGCTTCCTGACGCTGATCATCGAGTTGGGTCTGCTCACGGAAGAACACGACTTTGTACTGAACCAGCGCCTGTTGAATGGCTTCGACGGTGGCGGCGCCCAGCTCACCGGACAGGTGCACGCCACGGATCTCGGCGCCGATACGACCGGCGACCGGATGAATCTCCAGCGCGTGGACAGCGGGTTTTACTGCGAGTGCGGCATTGCTCATGGGTAGACCCTCATCGACTGCTTACGGTTTTTAACGGCAGCGAAACAACGCTCTATCTATATTCCATTTACATCTAATAGATATTCACATGCTTCGTTGACGGAATAAGAGCTTGCATTTAAAACCTCTAGCAACCCTCGTCGCAAATGCCTTCGAGCTATTTTTAGGATGCCGGAAAAGCATATGGATCTTCGCCAGTTGCGTTACTTCATCGCCCTCAACGAACACCGCAGTTTTGTCCGCGCGGCCGACGCGATGGGCATCACTCAACCGGCGTTCAGCCGCAGTATTCAAGGGCTCGAGCAGGAGTTCGGCTGCGTGCTGGTGGATCGCGGCAACAAGGATTTGCGCCCTACACCCGAGGGCCAAGTGGTGCTGCAACACGCCCTGAGCTTGGTGCAAGGCGCGGCGCTGCTCAGTGCCGAAGTGACGCAGATGACCAAGCTCGATGCCGGTGAAGTGCACTTCGGTTGCGGCCCGGCGCCAGCAGTGAAACTGGTGCCGGACGCCGTGGCGCAATTCATCAACGCGCACCCGAAAGTGCGCACCTGTTTTCAGGTGGATAACTGGGAAAAACTCAGCCGCGCGTTGAGCCGTGAAGAGATCGAATTCTTTATCGCCGACATTCGCCATTTCGAGTCCGATCCGAACTTCCAGACCCAGGCACTGACACCCAAACGCGGGGTATTTTTCTGCCGCCCGGGACACCCGTTGCTGGCCAAGGAAAGCCTGTCGACCAACGACATGTTCGACTATCCGCTGGCGACCACGCTGATCCCGCCGGGGATTCGCAAATTATTGGCGAACCTCAGCGGCCGCATCGATTTTTCCCCGACCATCGAGACCGAGCATTTTCCGGCGCTGGTGAAGGTGGTGCTGCAATCGAATGCGATTGGCGTCGGTACGGAAGAGGCGTTTGTCGAGGACATTGCCAAGGGTTCGCTGGTGTTGCTGCACTGGCGTAATTTGCCGCAGAACCTGGAGAGCATGAATGCGCGTTGCGGGATTGTCAGTCGTACCGGGTTTCGCCTGTCGCCGGCGGCACGGGCGATGATCGAGACATTGGTGGCGGTGGATCGGCAGGAAATCAGCGTCGCTGTTTAAGGGGATCGTTCCCACGCTCTGCGTGGGAACGATCGGTGTACGTTAGAGCTTGGCCGCTGCCAGCTCAGGCGCCACCCAATCATTCACCTTGAACGGCTTGCGAATCAGCTTCTGCTGCGCCGCCAGATCCACTTTGTCCTGCAGGCTGCCAAGGAACACCGGATCCAGCGTCGACGGGAACACTTCGCTCAACCTCTGATCCTGCAGATCCTGGGTCAGGATCACCGGCGGATAGCTGGCCAAACCCGAGACCAGTTGCACGTAAGCGGCCTTGTTGCCGTCCTGCGTCAGCCACTCCACGGCCTGTTGTTGCGCCTTGAGCAACTTGGCCACCACCTCCGGGTGCGCGTCGACAAACTTGCCCGTGCCGACCAATACCGACTGCACGCTGCCTGCGCCACCGAGATCCTTAGTGTTCAGCGGCAACTCGGCCAGCCCCTTGGCCTGCAATGCGGTCAACCCGGAGCTGCCCCATGACGCATCGATCTGCTTGGCTGCCAACGCCGCGACCGCTGCATTGAAATCCAGATTGATGACTTTCAGATCCTTCTCGCTCAGGCCCTGGCTTGCCAGCGCCGCATCAAACGACAACTGCGTCGCGGTGCCACGGAAGATCGCCACGCGCTTGCCCTTGAGATCCTGCAAAGTCTTGATCCCCGAACCCGGTACCACCCCCAAATACTGCTTCACCCCACGCGCACTGGCGCTGAGCAAGCGAGTATCCAGGCCATTGGACTTGCCGATGATTGCCGCCAGATCGCCGAGATACGCCAGATCAACCTGACCGTTGGCAAACGCCTCATTGATCACCGGTCCCGCACCTTTGAAGAAACTCCACTGAATCTTGATGCCCTGATCGGCAAAGGCCTTTTCGAAGATCTGCTGATCACGCAGCACGTCGACCACACCGCCGCCACTGTGTTGAGTCCCCGCGCTCAGGTCGGGCACGGCGATTCTGATTTCCTTGAGTTCGTCGGCATGCGCGGTAAACGCCAGCAGGCCCACCAGAGCAGGAACGGCAAACAGACTGAAAACACGTTTGAAGGGGAGGTTCATGGGTGTTGCTCCTTGATCACGACGGGCGTTGAGGAGCCGAAAGTAGGCCGAATGACTACCTACGCTTAAATACTATAAATGCACATTTTTATAGCTTTTAGCGCTAAGCGAGCAGCGCCGGGGCTCGCAGCGGCGTATGCATTAACAGCATCGAAAATATTCTTCGAATGCATTGGATGCGTGTGGGCTGGAGGCCTTAAATGGCGCTGCTTATCTCTAAAAACAACTTATTGAAGATTATTTATAACCATTAGCTCTTAGTTAATACCGCAAGAGATCGCGGCCTTCGGCAGCTCCTACAGGGGTCAATTCAAGGACGCATTCCCCCGTGGGAGCTGCCGAAGGCTGCGATCTTTTGATCTTGATCTTGAGCCAACCCGACAACGGAGGTCACCCATGGCCCGCCAATCCTTGCTCAGTCTTCCACTCCCCGCGCCGCCGCTGAAAAGCCGCCGTACCTGGCCCAGCCTGAACCAGCGCCTGTTGCCATGGCTGCTGCCGCTCAGCTTGTTCGCCCTATGGTGGCTGGCCGCACGCAATGAATGGATGAGCGAGCAGATCTTGCCGGCGCCGTCGCTGGTCTGGAACAGCGCTGTCGAGCTGTCTCAAGGCGAGTTATGGAGCCATTTGTGGATCAGCCTGCAGCGTTTGTTCTGGGGCCTGCTTGCCGGGGTTTCGGCCGGTGCATTGCTCGGCGCAGCACTGGGCTTCAGTCAGCGTCTTGAACGTTTGATCTTCCCGACCTTCGCCGGCCTGTCGCAAATACCGACGCTGGCGTGGATTCCATTGTTCATGGTGTTTTTCGGCATCGGCGAAGTGCTGAAACTGGTGGTGCTGATCAAAGCGATCGTGGTGCCGGTGACCCTGCACACATTGGTCGGCGTAAGAGATGCCCAGCCGAAATTGCGTGAAGCCGCCGCTGTTCTGCGCCTGCCGCCACGCCTGCTGATTCGGCGCCTGGTATTGCCCGCCGCCCTCCCCGCGTTCATGGCTGGCGTGCGCCTGGCGCTGGCCGCCGGCTGGACGTCGTTGCTGGCCGTCGAACTGCTGGCTTCCAGTGAAGGCATCGGCTACCTGATGGTCTGGGCGCGACAACTGTTCATGCTCGACATCGTTTTCGTCTGCATCGTCGTCATCGGTTTGATCGGCGTGGCGATGGATCGCGGCATCGGTCTGCTGGACAAGAAACTGGTGCACTGGCCGCATCCGGCCACCGCCGAAATTCGTCGCGGCCCGCGTTATGACGGCTGGCAGCGGCTGCAACCGTGGCTGCTACCGCTGGGCTTGTTGGCACTGTGGCAATTGGCAAGTGACCAACAGTGGGTCGACGCCAATATTCTGGTCAGCCCATTGGCCGTTTTGAGCACGGCTTGGGCTGGCGTGCTCGACGGCACGTTGATCAGCGGCATGGCCCTCAGTCTCGGCCGCACACTTGGTGGCCTGTTGCTCGGCGGCGGTCTCGGATTTGCCTTGGGCCTGCTGCTGGGTCTGTCGAACATCAGCGAACGCCTGCTCGGCCCGACCCTCGCGGCCATCCGCCAGATCGCCATTTTCGCCTGGGTGCCGCTGCTCACCGCATGGTTCGGTCTCGGCGAATTGGCCAAGTGGGTGTTCGTCGCCCTTGCCGCCTTCTTCCCGCTGTTTATCGCCACGCAACGCAGCGTCGCCAATCTCTCACCGCAACTCAACGAAGCCGCACAAGTGCTGCGCCTGAGCCTCGGCCAGCGTCTGCGTCGACTGGTACTGCCGGGCGCCGCACCGGGGATTTTCGCCGGGCTCAGACTGAGCCTGATCTACGCCTGGCTCGGCACCATCGGCGCCGAATATTTCATGCCGTCCAATGGCGGCATCGGCAGCCAGATGATTGGCGCACAACAACTGCTGCGCATGGACCTGATCATGGCCGGCATGCTTTTCGTCGGTCTCACCGGCGCCCTGCTCAACCTCATTGGCCAACGCCTGGAAATTCGCGCGACCCGCTGGAGACACGCATGAACGCACCGATTGTCAGCTTCAATCACGTAGGCAAATCCTTCGACGTCGACGGTTTCGAACTGGAGGCGATTCGCGAATTCAACCTCGACATTGCCGAGGGCGAATTCGTCGCCATTGTCGGCTCCAGCGGCTGTGGCAAATCGACCTTGCTGCGCTTGTTGGTGGGCCTTGATACGCAGTTTCGCGGGCAGATTACCGTGGATGGCAAAGCCGTCAGCGGCATCGGCGGCGAACGTGGCATTGTCTTTCAGGAACACCGTTTATTCCCGTGGCTGACCGTCGCCGACAACATCGGTCTGGGTCTGGTCAACGAGCCGCTGAGCGCTGCGCAGAAGCAACAACGGATCAACGACTTCATCGATCTGGTCGGCCTGCGCGATTTCACTCGCGCCTATCCGCACCAGCTCTCCGGCGGCATGGCCCAGCGTGTGGCGATTGCTCGCGGCCTCGTCGCCAGCCCGCGCATTCTGCTACTCGACGAACCCTTCGGTGCCCTTGATGCACTGACCCGCCAGCAGATGCAGGACGAGCTGTTGGCGATCCGCGAGCGCGCAAAAATCACCACGATCCTCGTCACCCATGACGTCGAAGAAGCGATCTTCCTCGCCGACCGCGTGGTGGTGATGGAGCCGCGTCCGGGACGGATCAAGCAGGTGGTCGACATCGCCCTGCCCCATCCGCGCCAGCGCAGCAGTTTCGACTTCCATCAGTTGCGTGAAGAGCTGCTGCACGAGCTGACCAGTGACGACCATTACCAACCGAGCGTGCCGGTGCAGATCCGCGATCTGCCGCTGACGTTCATTGCCTGCTGAACAGGAGTTTTGCGATGCCGCAACGTCCCAACTTTCTGGTAATTCTGGCCGACGATTTAGGCTTCTCCGACATCGGTGCGTTCGGCGGCGAAATCGCCACGCCGCACCTTGATGCCCTGGCCAACAATGGCCTGCGCCTGACCGATTTTCATAGTGCGCCGACCTGTTCGCCAACGCGTTCGATGTTGCTGACCGGCACCGACCACCACATCGCAGGGATCGGCACCATGGCCGAAACGCTGACGCCGGAACTGATCGGTAAACCGGGTTATGAGGGCTATCTCAACGATCGGGTGGTGGCGCTGCCGGAGTTGCTGCGCGAGGCCGGTTATCAAACATTGATGAGCGGCAAATGGCACCTCGGTTTGAAGGCTGAATTGGCGCCCCATGCGCGAGGTTTCGAGCGTTCGTTTTCGCTGCTGCCGGGCGCGGCCAACCATTACGGTTTCGAGCCAACCTACGATGAGCAAACACCCGGCCTGCTGAAATCCACTCCGGCGCTGTACATCGAGGACGACACGTTTCTCGACGAATTGCCGAAGGATTTCTATTCCTCCGATGCCTTCGGCGACAAGTTGCTGCAGTACCTCAAGGAGCGTGACCAGACCCGGCCGTTCTTCGCCTATTTGCCGTTCTCCGCGCCGCACTGGCCGCTGCAGGCGCCCGCCGACATCGTCGAGAAATACCGTGGCCGCTATGACGCCGGCCCTGAAGTGCTGCGCCTGGAACGCCTGGAAAAACTCAAAGCCCTCGGCCTGATCGAACCAGACGTCGAGCCGCATCCACTGATTCAGTTGACCCAGCAGTGGGACGCGTTGAGCGATGAGCAAAAACAGATTTCCGCACGGGCCATGGAAGTCTACGCGGCGATGGTCGAGCGCATGGACTGGAACATCGGTCGGGTTGTCGATTATCTGCGCCAGCAGGGGCAGCTCGACAACACGTTCATCCTGTTCATGTCCGACAACGGTGCCGAAGGTGCACTGCTGGAAGCGTTCCCCAAATTCGGTCCGGAACTGGTGACGTACCTCAGCCAGCATTACGACAACAGCCTCGACAACATTGGCCGGGCTAACTCCTATGTCTGGTACGGGCCGAACTGGGCACAGGTGGCGACCGCACCGTCACGGTTGTTCAAGGCGTTTACCACTGAAGGCGGGATTCGCGTGCCGGCGCTGTTGCACTATCCGCAATTGGCGATCAAAGGGCAGATCAGCCATGGTTTCGGCACGGTGATGGACGTCACACCGACGATTCTCGATCTGGCGGGTGTGCGGCATCCGGGCAAGTTGTGGCACGGAAAACCGGTCGCACCGTTACGTGGCAAATCGTGGCTGGGGTTCTTGTCGGGTGAGACTGCGCAGGTGCATGACGAGCACACGGTGACGGGGTGGGAATTGTTCGGGCGTCGGGCGATTCGCCAGGGGTCGTGGAAAGCGGTGTGGATCCCCGGGCCGGTCGGGCCGGCGACCTGGCAGCTTTATGATTTGAGCAGTGATCCGGGGGAAATTCATGATCTGGCGTTGAGTCGGCCGGAGAAGCTCAGCGCGTTGATCGGGCATTGGCAGCAGTATGTCGAGGAGACCGGGGTGATTCTCAGTGAGTCGCCGTTTCAGCCGGATTGAGGCGAAGATCAAAAGCCCCTCATCGGAACGCCGCCCGCCCATCCCTCTCCCGGAGGGAGAGGGGGCCGACCGAGGTGTCTTTCGCTATACATCGACCTGAAAAATCGGGTCGATTATGGATTCGACAAAGCTATTTCACGTCGGCGTAACTCTTCAAAATCCCCCGATCAGTCCCCTCTCCCTATGGGCGGTCCGACGTTTCGGGAGGGCTAGGGTGAGGGCAGTTTGTCAGGCCTCCACCGCCTCACCAGACACCGCAACTTCATCCCGACGAACAAACCGGTTCGCCCGCCCAAACGTGCCGAAATCATTGAACCGCACACCCATCTCACGCATCACCTTATGCGCCACCGGTACCGTCATTTGGCGAATATAAAACGGCTCCTTCACGACAAAATGATGAATCCCGTGACTGCTGCCAAAGTTGAAGCAGAACGCCTGCAACGGCCACAACCACCAAGGGTTCAATACCTGACACTGCTGCAACACATTACCCAACTCGACATCGCCGTAGTAATGCATGTTCGAGCTGATGAAGTGCAGGCAAAAGGTGCGCAACACGTTCGGGCCGATGATCACCACGGCGGCGATATCGATTACCTGCATCACCGATAACGTCGTCGCTGACCATTCAATCGGCGCACCCAGCAGATACGCAATGCCATTGGCCGCATGAAAACCGAGAAACACATACCACGCGCCCCAATGCACCAGCGCCAGCGGCGCGTAGACCTTGAGCGTGCGCTTGATGATGCTGAACTTGTGCACCCAGGTCTTGGCCCGCAGCATGCGGATGAACGCCGACATCACGTTGTCGCCAACCATCAGCAAACGTGCAAAACCCCACGGTTCGCCGTTGGTGATCGCGCGCTCTTCCATGTCGGTTTCAGTGCCGGAGACCTTGTGGTGATTGAGGTGCAGATGGCGACGAATCCACGGATTGATCGTGCTCGGTCGCGCCAGCCACACCAACCCCATCATCAAATTGTGCGGCACGCGTTGCTTGCGGAAATACATGCTGTGGATCAGGTCGTGTTCCAGCTCATGGGTCAACGAAGCAAAAAACGCGTTGAGCAACAAGCACACCCACCACGCCATATGGCCGGTGATGTACAGCGCCGCCGAACCGATCATCCCGATCAGGGCAAAGGCCAGAATCCCCGCGCCCAGCGCATCCTGATGCTTGAGAATCGGGTAGCGTTCGCGCAGTTCGACGCCTTTGGCCAGCACCACTTGGCGAATATGCGCTGATCGCTGGGCCGCATTGTGTCGTTGGGGACTTGCAGAAGTACCGTCCATGCTTCCATCCTCGGGTTTATGATGTTCGCATCGTGCCTCGCCAACGCTTCAATTGCGGTAGCCGAGAACGCCAACCTGTTGACCGGAAGCGCCAATCAGCATGAAGGAACCGACCTCCCTCGCCAGCTGGACCCGTGCCTTGCGCAAGCAACTCGATGCGTTGGGGCTGGACAGCATTGCCCTGTGTCAACAGGCCGGGCTCGATCCGAGCTTGATGGATGATCCCAACGCGCGCTATCCACTGTCCGGCACCACGCGCCTGTGGGAAATTGCCGTGCAGGTCAGCGGCGACCCGGCGATTGGCTTGCGCGTGTCACGCTTCGTCAGTCCAACTACGTTCCACGCGCTCGGTTATGCACTGGTGGCCAGCGGTAGCCTGCGTGAAGTGTTCGAACGCATCGTGCGCTATCACCCGGTGGTCAGCGATGCGCTGGAACTGGAGCTGAGTCGTGGCGACGACCGCTATCAATTTCGTCTGAAAATTCCGTCAGGCAATCCCGCGCCAGCCTTCGAAGCCATCGACGCCTTCACCGCGATCTACGTGCGCACCTGCCGTAATCGCCTTGGCCGTGATTACGCACCGTTGGCTGTGTACCTGCGCCGCCCGGAACCGAGCGATGCGCACCAATGGCACAAAGTCTTTCGCGCTCCGGTGCATTTCGGCTGCCTCGAGGATCGCCTGGAGTTCGCCCTCGCCGACTTCGACAGCCACCTCGACGACGCCAATCCGGAACTCGCCGAACACAATGAAGCGGTGCTCAAACGCACCATGGCCCAGCTCCAGCCGCTGACCTGGGAACGCAAAGTGCGCGATGCGATTGAAGAACAATTACCGGAAGGTGAACCAAGTGCAGAGCGCATTGCCCAGGCCTTGCACCTGAGTTTGCGCAGCCTGCAAAGGCACTTGGCGGATGAGGGTTGTCGCTTCGACACATTGCTCAATGAGAGCCGTGAGAATCTGGCGCTGCTGCACCTGCGCGATCCGCAGTGCTCGTTGAGTGAGGTGAGTTATTTGCTCGGGTTCGCCGACACCAGCAGTTTCAGCCGCGCGTTCAAACGCTGGACGGGGCTGACGCCGGGGCAGTTTCGTGATGGGTTGCGCTGATCGTCAGCCTTTAGCCAGACTGCGTTCCATACCGGATGACCATTGTTCGATCATCGCAGCACCCATTGCGGCGAACGCCGGATGACTGGCGCCGTACTCCGCCATTTCGCCCATTGCCACCTGCATACCGTTAGCGACTTGCTGCAGTAATTGATTACAACGCGCCTCCGTCAGATTGCAGGCCGTACGACCGAACCGCATCAGCATTTTGTGCTTGGGCCAAGCCTTCGAGCCACCCAAGAGCAACGCCATACTGTCGTTCTTTATGTAGACCGATGTGGTGATGATGTCGTATGCGGGCGCGAGTCTGATTGACGATTCCTCGCCGCAGCTTTCGTAAAGCACGCCGAAGTTTTTTAAATGCGCGTCGCCGTTTTTCAGGCCTGCAGACAACGCCACAATTTTGAAAAATGCTTCGAGCGCATGATTGAGCAGCGCGGGTGAAACAAACGCTTTGATCTGCCGGGCTGCGCCTTCGTAAGAACCATCGTATTTGGCTTTCGACGGCCAACCGTTGAGCACGCAAAAGTCCTCAAAACCCAGGTAGCCCGAAGCGCTCAAATCAAAGCGCTCGATAACCAGAAACTTGCCATGTTCGCTGAGCTCGAACTTCGGTACTTCTAGCCCGCAGTGTTGCGCGGCACGCATGCAAAAGTACTCGTTGGTTGCCAGCTGCGGATATTCATCGGCGCGAAAAGCTTTAACCAAGTGAGTGGATCCGCGATGAGTCAGACGATCAATCGCAGCCGCACTGTCACGCACCAGCACTTTGGGCTGCACCCCAGACACTCCGGAATACTGGCCATAGGTTTGCAACAGATCCTCGAACAAGCCTTGCGCTCCATCGTGCACTAGCAGATCGGCCAGCGATGTTTCACGCGGGCGATCCGTCAACGATGCGCTGGCAATGGATAACCGACCGAGCTGATAGGGGCCGACAATGGCCAGCAATGCAAAGTCATCGAAGCCGCGAACCGCTTTGCTGAAGCGCCGAACCAGCTCATCACGAAGGGCACCTTCGGGCAGATTCATCTCGAAAACCGGATGAATGCCATGCTCCCAACCATAACTTTCCAGCCGGGACGGCATTGTCAGTGACACGGCATTTTCAGCACTGGTTTCTTCGCGGTAACTGAAGACGCTGTGGACTCGATCTTTCCCGCGCGCCAACGTTCCCACCGCTTGCCCGCCGATACAGACGTTTAATCGATCCGACGACTCACTCATGGAAGTTGACCTTTTGTAGCGTATCGAGTGTCGGGCGGCGAGACTGACGTGGAACCGCTGTCAGCTCATAGCCAAACCCGTTAAGGATCGCTTCGACTTTGCGCAGGCCGATTTCGGCAATGGTGTTGTTTTCGATCCCCGAAATCGTCGCGCGGCTCATTCCGTATTGCTGAGCCAGCGCCTGCTGGGTCATTTTGTTTGCCTTGCGCAGGGCTTTGATCAATTCGCCAAGCTGTTCCATGCGATTTCCTGCATCAAATACGGTGCAAATTAAGATATTTGTTTATTTTGCATCGAATTTGATGCGGCCATTCGACAAGATTAGCCTAATTACAAGTGATCAAGAACTACTCAATTGCTCACCATAAACCCCAACTCAAAAACGGTGCCGTCAGCATCACTGCTGACCCGCACCTGCCCACCATGCAACTGCATGATCGACTGCACAATCGCCAACCCCAACCCACCGGAATCCCCCGGCTCTGCCCGTGCAGGATCGACGCGATAGAAACGGTCGAACAGTTTGCCCAGATGCTCCGACGCAATGGCCGGGCCATGGTTGTGCACTTGTAACCAGCACCAGCCCGACTCGTCACGCCGGCGCAGGCTGATCACGGTTTCGGAGTCAGCATGACGCACGGCATTGGCCAGCAAGTTGCCCAGCGCCCGTTGCAGCAACTGCTGATCGGCACGCAGTTCGCCATGCAGTTGATTGTCCAGCCGCAGGTCGCGGTCATCCGCCAACGCTTCAAAATAATCACACAGCTCACCACCAACGCTGCACAAATCCAGAGTTTGCAGATTGAGCGCGCGCTCGGCCTGCTCGGCGCGGGCAAGGAACATCAGGTTTTCCGCCATGCGCTTGAGCCGTTCGAACTCTTCCATGTTCGAGGCGAGGACTTCCTGATACTCCTCGGTGCTGCGCGGATGATTCAGCGCCTGACCGTTGCTCGCCAACAAGGTGTGCAGCGGCGTACGTATCTCGTGGGCGAGATCGGCGGAAAACTGCGAGAGGCGCTGCACGCTGTCGTCCAGCCGCGCCAGCATGCCGTTGAGCGCCTGCACCGGCTCAAGTAGTTCGGCGGGCGTGCCGTTGGCGGGCAAGCGTTGATCGAGGCTACGCAGATCGATACCGCGTACCGCTTCGCTCAACTGCCGCAACGGTCGCAGGCCACGGCGTAGCAACAGCAAGCCCAAGGCAAAGGCGAGCAACGCACCGAGGCCAACCGACAGGTACAAGCGCATGCGATAGCTGCCGAGCATCTGTTCGCGCTCGCTAAGCACTTTGCCGGCGATCACGGTCAGCGGTTCGCCGTTCGGCCCCTGCGCTTCGCCGGACAACAGCGCGAGTTCGGCACCGTCCGGCGCTTGCCACGTCAACACATCACGGCGCTGCGGCGTTTGCTCGCGGGGGATCGCGCTCAGCGCGGGCAACTCGCGTTGCCGTGGATTGATCGCGATCACGCTCGATCCGTCGGCGCGGCGCACCAGCAACAGGCTGTCGAGATTACCGAGCATGTTCTGATACAGCCGTGGCCGCGCCTGCAAGGCATCGAGGCTGTCGCTGTCAGCGAGCAACGCGCGCACTTGCTCCAGTCGACCGAGCAACGCGAGGTCGTCGCGGTAGGCGATTTCCGAGGCCAGCGAACGGTAGAGAAACACACCGATAGCACTCAACACCACGGCGCAAACCAATGCGAACGCCAGCGCCAGGCGCCAGGCGATCGATCTAGAGCGCATCGTCGGGGGCTTCCAGTTGATAACCGACGCCGCGCACGGTGTGAATCAGTTTCGGCATGTACGGGTCATCGACTTTCGCACGCAAACGCCGCACCGCGACTTCGACCATGTTGGTGTCGCTGTCGAAATTCAGGTTCCACACCTGCGAGGCGATCAGCGTGCGCGACAGCACTTCACCCTGACGGCTGGCGAGCAATTGCAGCA
This sequence comes from Pseudomonas sp. B21-041, assembly GCF_024748675.1. Lineage (NCBI taxonomy): Bacteria > Pseudomonadati > Pseudomonadota > Gammaproteobacteria > Pseudomonadales > Pseudomonadaceae > Pseudomonas > Pseudomonas sp. B21-041. The sequence continues at coordinate 215,563 of NZ_CP087175.1, read as the reverse complement.
GGGCGAATTCCTTGTTGGTCAGGGCGATGCGCTGGCCACCGCGACTGACGCGGCGGCGCAATACATCGATTTCAAGGTCGGCAATGTTGTAGGACTCGGCTTCGCGCATCGGCCCGCGGCGCAGCAACGTGCGTACCCGCGCGAGCAGTTCGGCAAAGGCGAATGGCTTGAGCAAGTAATCGTCAGCGCCCAGTTCGAGGCCGCGTACGCGGTCTTCAATGGCGTCCTTGGCGGTGAGGAACAACACCGGTGTGGCGCCGCGCTGACGGATCAGTTGCAGCAGCTGCCAGCCATTTAGGCCGGGGAGCATCACGTCGAGGATGATCAGGTCATATGCCTGTTGCTCGATAAAGTAGCGCCCATCGAGGCCATTGAGCGCCACGTCCACGGCAAAACCCGACTCGCCCAGGCCTTTGGCGAGGAAATTCGCGGTTTTGGCTTCATCTTCTACGACCAGCAAACGCATGGCACACCTCGATTGATCAGGCACACAGGCTAGGCGCCTTCGAAGGCGTTGCCCATTACAAACTTGTAATCAGACTGACGAGGTTCTGACGAAGAGCGGCGATTAAGGTGGCGACCTTCGCTTTTGGAGCCTGTCCATGACCATCAAATACTTTGTAGCCAGCCTGATGATCGGCCTCAGTGGCGTCGCTGCCGCCAGTCCTGAGCTGCCGCGTCACGCTGATCTCGACCTGAAAACCGCACGGCTGCTCGCCGACACCGCCATGGTCAACTGCACCGGCACGGTGTCGGTGCTCGACCGTGGCGGCAATCTACTGGTAACCCTGCGCGGCGACGGTGTCGGCCCGCACAACACCGCCGCCAGCCAGCGCAAGGCGTACACCGCACTGTCGACCAAAACAGCGACCCGGTTGTTTGCCGAACGGGCTCGCAGCAATCCGGAAACCGCCAACCTCAACACCCTCGACGAGCTGCTCTTGCTCGGCGGTGGGATTCCGCTGTTCCTCGGATCTGAACTGGTGGGCGCCATGGGCGTGGCCGGTTCCGGCGGCGGCGAGCAAGACGAAAACTGTGCGATCAAGGCTGCCGAGAAAACCGGTCTGGCCACTACCCGTTCCCAATAAGGAGATTCATCCATGAGCACTTTGCGCATGACCTTCGCCGCGCTCGGCCTGAGCGCTTTTTCAAGTCTAGCCCTCGCCGCCGGCAACCCGTTGAGCGTGCACGTGCTCAACCTGGAAAACGGCCTGCCGTCGCCGGGTATCAATGTGACACTGGAGAAACACGTTGGCCAGAACTGGCAACCACTGGCTCAAGGCACGACCAATGAACAGGGGCGAATTGCCGAATTGTTCCCGGCCAAACAGCCTTTTGAAGCGGGTGAATACCGGGTGGTGTTCAAGACCGGCGAGTACTTCAAGAAGGTCAAGCACGACACGTTCTTCCCGGAGATTCCGGTGATCTTCGAAGTGAAGCAGACCGATCAGCATTACCACATCCCGCTGCTGCTCAGCCCGTACGGTTTCTCGACCTATCGCGGTTCCTGAGCCCTACACAAATGCCCCTGTAGGAGTGAGCCTGCCCGCGATAGCAATCTGTCAGTTGATCAATCTGTGACTGACAGACCGCTATCGCGAGCAGGCTCACTCCTACAATGGTTCGGTGTTAGATCCTAGATCGTGGCGAGAGCGCGCAATCGCATGGCATCAAGGATTTCGATCTCTCCATACCCGAGTCCGATAATCCCCTGCCCCTGGAAATCCTTGAGGATCTGGTTGGTGGTCTGCCGCGACAGCGACAGCATCGATGCCAACTGCTCCTGCGGCAGTTGCAGAACGCGGCGTGGCGCATCGAGCTCGCCGTAGCCTTCGGCAATCATCAGCAAGCGATGGGCCAAGCGTGCCGGGGCTGGCAGCAGGCTCAGTTGTTCGAGATTGATGAAGGTCAGGCGCAGTTTATGGCTCATCAGCAGCGCCAGATGCCGCCAGTACACCGGGTGTTCGTCGAGCAGTTTGAGCAACGTCGCCTGAGGGATATTGAGCAAGGTGCACGGCCCGACTGCATAGGCGTCATGGGTGCGCGGCTGGCCATCGAACAGGCAGATTTCGCCGAACCAGTGCGGCGCCTCGACCAGACTCAACAACGCCTCTTTGCCCTGCTCGCTCACCGCGCCTATACGCACGGCGCCGTCGAGCACCGCGTATAAACCGCACGGTGGATCACCGCGCTGGAACAGCCGCTGCCCTGCCGTCAGCCGCCGCTCCCGGGCCGTAGCCAACAGACTATCCTGAAAGGACGCCGGCAGATGACTGAACCACTGGCCGCTCATCAGCCGTGAACGTATTTGCATAAACACTCCTGGATTGTCGCCTGCCTGACAGAGCGAACCCTGATCCCGAGGGATGATGCGATCAACCCTACCGGAGGAACAACAATGAAAAGCCTCGTCGACCATCTGAGTCAATACGCCGCCTACCACCGTGATCCGCGCAATATCGCCAGCCACTTTATCGGCATTCCGCTGATCGTGGTGGCGGTGGCGGTTTTGTTGTCGCGGCCAGAATGGTCGCTGGGCGGCTTGTGGATATCTCCAGCCGTTGTCGTGGCGCTGGCCTCGGCGTGGTTTTATCTGCGTCTGGAGGTGAAGTTCGGGGTGCTGATGACGCTGCTGATGGGGCTGTCAGTCTGGGCCGGGCATGTGCTGGCGCAGCAGAGCACCCTGGTCTGGCTGAGCAGTGGTCTGGCGATGTTTGTGGTCGGCTGGGTGATCCAGTTTGTCGGGCATCACTATGAAGGGCGCAAACCGGCGTTTGTCGATGATGTCTCGGGGCTGATTGTCGGGCCGTTGTTTGTCGTGGCCGAGGTGGCGTTCATGCTCGGGATGCGGCATGAATTGAAAGAGCAGATCGAGGCGCGGGCGGGGGTGGTACGAGTTAATCCGAATCGTGCGGCAATCTAGACTTCAACCCTGCTCGTTCCCACGCTCTGCGTGGGAACGCCGCCATGGACGCTCCGCGTCCACTGTGACGCGGAGCGTCACGGGATGCATTCCCACGCAGAGCGTGGGAACGATCAGTTAAAGGCTGGCGACTTTCTGCCAGACCTTCGGCTTGAAGAACAGAGTTTCACCCTTGGCCAAGCCGATCAGGCTGTCGTGGTCTTTCACCACTTCGGCCTCGATCAGATCCGTCTGCCCTTCGACCTTAAGCGTCACCCGCGTGGTCGCGCCCAACGGCCGAATGTCACGCACCTCAGCAGCGTGGTGATCTTCCAGCTCATGTTTGGACAGCGACACCTCATGCGGGCGGAACAGCACGTGGTTGTCGTCGCTCAACAGCAAGCGGTTCGAATCGCCGAGGAAGTGATAAACGAAATCGCTGGCCGGGTTTTCGTAGACGTCGCCCGGTGAGCCGATCTGCTCGATCACACCCTTGTTCATCACCACGATGCGGTCAGCGACTTCCATCGCTTCTTCCTGGTCGTGGGTCACGAATACCGAGGTCAGGTTGATGTCTTCGTGCAGGCGGGCGAGCCAGCGACGCAGCTCCTTACGCACCTTGGCATCGAGGGCGCCGAACGGCTCATCCAGCAGCAGCACTTTCGGCTCCACCGCCAGTGCGCGGGCCAAAGCAATACGCTGACGCTGACCGCCGGACAACTGCTCCGGATAACGATCCGACAGCCAGTCCAACTGCACCATGTTCAGCAGCTCATGCACCTTGACCGCGATCTGGCTTTCGTTCGGACGCTGGTTTTTCGGTTTCATGCGCAAACCGAACGCGACGTTATCGAACACGGTCATGTGACGGAACAAGGCGTAGTGCTGGAACACGAAACCGACGTTGCGATCACGCACGTCGTGGCCGGAGACGTCTTCGCCGTGGAAGACAATGTTGCCGTTATCCGGGGTTTCCAAGCCGGCGATAATCCGCAGCAACGTGGTTTTGCCGCAGCCCGACGGGCCGAGCAATGCGACCAGTTCACCGCTGTGGATGTCCAGGCTGATGTTGTCCAGCGCCTTGAACGCATTGAAATTCTTGCTGACGTTACGCACTTCGATCGACATGAATTATTCCTCCGCGGCGCTGGCGCGCAGGCGGTTGATACGGTTTTCGCTCCACTGCTTGAGCAGCAGGATGAAGAGCGCCAGGATCAGCAACAGGCTCGCCACGGCGAACGCGGCCACGTGGTTGTATTCGTTGTAGAGGATCTCGACGTGCAGCGGCAAGGTGTTGGTCACCCCGCGAATGTGCCCGGAGACCACCGACACCGCACCGAATTCACCCATGGCCCGCGCGGTACATAGCACCACGCCATAGATCAGGCCCCACTTGATGTTCGGCACAGTGACATGCCAGAACATCTGCCAGCCATTGGCACCTAGCAGACGCGCGGCCTCCTCTTCCTGCGTGCCTTGTTCCTGCATCAGTGGAATCAGCTCACGAGCGACGAACGGCACGGTGACGAAAATCGTCGCCAGTACGATGCCCGGCAGGGCGAAGACAATCTGGATGTCGTGATCCTGCAGCCACGGCCCGAACAGACCCTGCGCGCCGAACATCAGCACGTAGACCAGACCAGCGATCACCGGCGACACCGAGAACGGCAGGTCGATCAGGGTCACCAGCATGCTCTTGCCGCGGAACGAGTATTTACTCACGCACCACGCGGCGCTGACCCCGAACACCAGGTTCAGCGGTACCGAAATCAGCACGGCGAATACGGTGAGTTTCAGCGCCGAAAGCGCATCCGGCTCAAAGATCGCGGTGAAAAATGCGCCGAGGCCATTCTTTAAACCCTGCGATACCACGATGAATAACGGCAGCAACAGAAACAGGAAAAAGACCAGCCAGCCAAGGCCGATCAGGATTCTGCGCGAAGTGGCACTGCCACGGCGTGCAGCGTTGGCCGAAGAGGCGGCCGCAATAGACGATTGGGACATGGTTCGCGCCTCCTTATGGGGTTTCGATGCGCCGCTGCAGCAAGTTGATCAGCAGCAACAGGACGAAGGAAACCACCAGCATCAGCACGCCGATGGCGGTAGCGCCGGTGTAATCGTATTGGTCGAGTTTGACCATGATCAGCAGCGGCAGGATCTCGGTTTTCATCGGCATGTTGCCGGCGATGAAAATCACCGAACCGTACTCACCGACGCCACGAGCGAAGGCCAGGGCAAAACCGGTCAGCCAAGCGGGCAACAATGCGGGAACGAGGATGTGGCGGAACACCTGCAAGGGTTTAGCACCGAGGCACGCGGCGGCTTCCTCGACTTCACGGGGAATGTCGGCCAGCACCGGCTGCACGGTACGCACCACAAACGGCAGAGTGACGAAGGTCAGCGCCAACGTGATACCCAGCGGGGTATAGGCAATCTTGAAACCGAGGTCAGCGGCGAATTGCCCGACCAGACCGGCCGGCGCATACAGCGCGGTCAGCGCGATACCGGCCACCGCTGTCGGCAGGGCGAACGGCAGATCGATCATCGCGTCGATCACCTTGCGCCCCGGGAAGGTGTAGCGCACCAGCACCCACGCCAGCAACGTACCGATGATGCCGTTGATGATCGCGGCACACAGCGCGGTGCCGAAGCTCAGCTTCAACGCGGCCAGCACCCGTGGTGCGGAGATGATCGTCCAGAACTGATCCCAGGTGAGTTGCGCGGCGTGGACGAACATCGCCGCCAGCGGGATAAGCACAATCAGGCTGAGGTACACCAAGGTGTAGCCCAGCGTCAGCCCGAAGCCGGGTATGACGGGGGAGATACGACGCGACATAAAAGTCCTTGGTTAAAAACGCATCAATGTGGGAGCGACGGTGCGACGATTCGACCTGCTCGCGAAGAGGGAGTATCAGTCAACATCCCTGTCGCCTGAAATACAGCCTTCCCGAGCAGGTCGAATCGTCGCTCCCACATGTGGTGTGCCTAAACAGTAGGCTCGTTGTGGGTCAGATTACTGCGCCTGATAAATCTGGTCGAACACGCCACCGTCGTTGAAGAATTTCGGCTGCGCGGTTTTCCAGCCGCCGAAGTCCTTGTCGATGGTCACCAGTTCCAGTTTCGGGAACTGCTGAGCGTACTTGGCAGCCACGTCCTTATCACGCGGACGGTAGAAGTTCTTCGCGGCAATTTCCTGGCCGGCCGGGCTGTACAGGTGCTTCAGATAAGCTTCGGCGATCTGCTCGTTGCCTTTCTTCTCGGCGTTCTTGTCGACCACGGCCACTGGCGGCTCGGCGAGGATCGACAGCGAAGGCACGACGATGTCGAACTTGTCAGCGCCGCCATCTTCTTTCAGCGCCAGGAATGCTTCGTTTTCCCAGGCCAGCAACACGTCACCCTGACCGTTGTTGACGAAGGTGATGGTCGAACCGCGTGCACCGGTGTCGAGAATCGGCACGTGCTTGAACAGGGTCTGTACGTATTCTTTGGCTTTGGCTTCGTCACCGCCGTTGGCTTTCAGGCCGTAGGCCCAGGCGGCGAGGAAGTTCCAGCGGGCGCCGCCGGAGGTTTTCGGGTTCGGGGTGATCACCGAGACGTCGTTCTTGACCAGATCGCCCCAGTCCTTGATGCCTTTCGGGTTGCCCTTGCGCACCAGGAACACAATGGTCGAGGTGTACGGCGTGCTCGCTTCCGGCAGACGCTTCTGCCAGTCGGCCGGCAGGGTCTTGCCGAGTTTGGCGATTTCGTCGATGTCGCCAGCCAGCGCCAGAGTCACGACGTCAGCGCGCAGACCGTCGATCACCGCGCGGCCCTGTTTGCCCGAACCGCCGTGGGATTGCTGGATTTTCACGGTGTCGCCGGCGTGATCTTTCTGCCAGAACTTGATGAATTCAGCGTTGTAGTCCTGATACAGCTCGCGCGTCGGGTCATACGACACGTTGAGCAGTTCGTAATCCTTGGCAACGGCGGAACCGGCAAACACAGCACTGGCCAGGGCGGCCAAAGCGTAACGGCGAATCGACGACATGGTGAAAGCTCCTGGAATTCTGGGTGGTGGCTTTTTCTTATGTATTTCGGGAATCGTGTTGTCGGTTCAAAGATCGCAGCCTTCGACAGCTCCTACGCACAGCCCCCTGTAGGAGCTGCCGCAGGCTGCGATCTTTTAGCCCGGTTGTTTGCCCGGCTGCTGCAAACGGAATTTCTCTTTGCGTTCGATCTGTACAACCTGGGCGTTGTGCACAGTGATCTCCACCGCGCCGAAACGCAGATCGCGCAGGGCGCTCTGGATTTCACGCAAGATGGTGGTTTCGTCCTGACCGTCAACGCTGCGAAGGGATGCGCTCATGGTGCTGCTCCTTTGAATGGGATTTGCCTGGCAGTGGGCGGCACTGCGTTCGGCGTGGGAGCAATATAAGAGAGGCGCGGATATTCTTAAAAAGACTATTTAAGAATGTTTATATAACTGAAAAACTGATCGTTCCCACGCGCAGCAAAGGAATGCAGCCGGCGGCGCTCTGCGCTGCGATTTTGGGCCGACGCAGAGCGCCCCTTTGCTGAGCGCAGGAACAAGTTTGCCCCTGTCTTAGCTAATCACCGGAGTTCTCACCCAATCTATCTCGTGCGCCGGAGCCGGTCGCCCAAACCAATAGCCCTGCCCCAGATCACACTCCTGCTCAAGCAGAAACGCCGCCTGCTCAACCTGCTCGATGCCCTCGGCATGCACCTGCATGCCCATGCTTCGGGCCAGCGCGATGATCACCCGGACAATCGCCACGTCATCCTCATCCCACGGCAACCCGGCAACGAATCCCTGATCGATCTTCAGCTTCTGCACCGGCAAGCGCTTGAGTCGCAGCAGTGACGAGTAACCCGTGCCGAAATCATCAATGGCCAGGCGAATACCCAACTCGCGCAAACGGTGCATCTGCTCCAGCGCCACTTCCGGATCATCCATCACTGCGCTTTCAGTGACTTCCAGCTCCAGATATGCCGGATCCAGTCCGGTGTCGTGCAGCACCTGCGCCACCTGCTGGTACAACTCGCGCCGGGCGAACAATCGTGACGAAACATTCACCGCGACAAACGACAGCACGATCCCGGCCTGCTGCCACTGGCACATCTGTCGACACGCCTGCTGCATAACCCACGCGTCAATTTCGGCGATCAGCCCGGTGCGCTCGGCAATCGGGATGAACTCCGCCGGCGACACCAGACCACGCAACGGATGCTGCCAGCGGACCAGCGCTTCAACGCCAATCAAGCGACTGGTTTTCAAGTCATGCACCGGTTGGTAGTAAACCCGCAGTTCCTGCTGCTCCAGCGCCCGGCGCAGCTCGAATGCGATCTCCACACGTTGCTGGGCGTGGGCGGTCAGTTCTTCGGTGTACAAGGCATAACCGTTGCGGCCGCTGCTCTTGGCCTTGAACAGCGCCGCATCGGCATTGCGCAACAGTTGCTCGGCGCTTAGCGCGTCGCTGGGGAACAGGCTGATGCCGAGACTGGCGTTGATGAACAACTGATTGCCATCAATGCTGAACGGCTCCTTCAGCGCATCGAGAATCCGTTGCGCCAGCGCCGCTGCCTGCACCGGCTGTGGACAACTCTCTGCCAACACCGCGAACTCGTCGCCGCCCAGGCGCGCCAGGGTAATACCGGGGCCAAACAGTTCTTGCAGGCGCGCCGCTACTGCCTTGAGCAAGCGATCGCCGACGTTATGGCCAAGGCTGTCGTTGATCATTTTGAAATGATCGAGATCAAGCATCAGTAACGCGCAGCCGCGCTTGTGGATCTGCGCCGAAGCCAGCGCCTGTTCGGCGCGGTCGCTGAACAGCAGGCGATTGGGCAGATCGGTCAGTGGATCGTGGTGCGCCAGGTGTTTGAGTTCATGCTCGGAATCCTTGATGGCGCTGATATCGGAAAACACCGCAACGTAATGGCTGAGCCGGCCCTGATCATCGTGAATGACCCGGATGGTTTGCCACTGTGGATAAATCTCGCCGCTTTTACGCCGGTTCCAGATCTCGCCGCTCCACTCGCCCTGCGACTCCAGGGTGGCGAACATCGCTTGGTAGAAACCCGGCGGATGATGGCCGGACTTGAACAGGCTCGGCTGCTGCCCGAGGACTTCTTCACGCTGATAACCGGTGATCTCGATGAACGCGCGATTGACGTGCACGATCAACCCTTGGTGGTTGCTGACCAACACCCCTTCGCGGGTGCAATCGAAGACGGCCGCCGCTTGACGCAGGCGTTCGCGATCGGCGTGGCGCTCGCGCAACCGCGCACCGATTCCGAGAAACTCGCACAAGCGCGCCCGCGCCAGGAAAATCAGCCCGGCGCTGAACGCCGCTAAAACGTAACCGTTGATCAGTTGCCATCGGGCAAGATCGACGGAGTTATCGAAGAAATTGTTTAATAAATGATCAGTACCTTGCAGCCAGACAGCGGCAAGCACGAGATAGAGCAGCGCTGCACGCAAAGCATCGCGGTAAGTGGCACGCATTCGGCTGTCCATGTCCCTACAAAAAGGTTGGAATTATAGGTCAAGAAACATCCAGCGACTCTTATCTGAAAGGGCGACTGGTTTTATCTGTGTGCTTGGTGATAATGCAACGGCTGTTTTTATCTTTATCGAGGGCCCTATAGCCTATGTGGTACGAAGGTTTTCTTGGCTTGTCGGCCTGGTCTCTGGTCGCGGTCACCCTGCTGATGACCCACGTGACGATTGTTGCCGTCACGGTCTATCTGCACCGTTACTCGGCCCATCGCTCGCTGGAGCTGAATGCTGGCCTGAAGCACTTTTTCCGTTTCTGGCTGTGGCTGACCACGGCGCAGAACACCCGCGAGTGGACCGCCATCCACCGTAAGCATCACGCCAAGTGCGAAACCGAAGATGACCCGCACAGCCCGGTCATCAAAGGCCTTTCCACCGTACTTCGCACCGGCGCCGAGCTGTATCGTGCCGAAGCGCAGAACCCGGAAACCCTGCGCATCTACGGCAAGAACTGCCCCGAAGACTGGATCGAACGCAACGTCTACAGCCGCTACCCGCTGTTGGGCGTGGCGATCATGGGCGTTATCGACCTGCTGCTGTTCGGCACCATCGGCATCACCATCTGGGCGATCCAGATGATGTGGATCCCGGTGTGGGCCGCTGGCGTGATCAATGGCCTTGGCCATGCCGTCGGCTATCGCAACTTCGAATGCCGCGATGCGGCGACCAATCTGGTGCCTTGGGGCATCCTGATCGGCGGCGAAGAACTGCACAACAACCATCACACCTACCCTAACTCGGCCAAGCTATCGGTGAAGAAGTGGGAGTTCGACCTCGGTTGGGCGTGGATCAAAGTCTTCTGCTTCCTGCGTCTGGCCAAGGTTCAGCGCGTGGCGCCGATCGCCCACCGCGTTGAAGGCAAGGGCAATCTGGACATGGACACCGCCATGGCCATCCTCAACAACCGCTTTCAGATCATGGCCCAGTACCGCAAATTGGTGATCGGCCCGCTGGTCAAGCAAGAGCTGGCCAAGGTCGATCATTCGGTGCGCCACCAGTTCCACCGCGCCAAGCGTTTGTTGTCGCGGGAGACTAGCCTGCTGGAAGATCGCCATCACTTGCGCATCCAGACCATGCTCGAGCACAGCCAGGCATTGAAGGTAATTTACGAAAAACGCTTGGCACTGCAGCAGATCTGGGTCAAGACCAGCGCAAATGGCCACGACATGCTCGCGGCCATCAAAGAGTGGATTCACGAGGCAGAAGCCAGCGGCATCCAGTCCCTGCGCGAATTTGCTGATCAGTTGAAAACCTACTCGTTGCGTCCTGCAGCGGTCTGAGACCGTTGATCGGTGCACCCGGCTCCCGGGTGCACCCTTCGGAACTTCGCTAAAAATCGCCTATCTCAAAGACACTTCGCCATCCCGGCGGGCTGTACTGTGGCCGTTGTCGAATTGCGGCACGTCCTTTGAGATCTGTGCCGATGGTCAACAACAATCAAAAAGACTCATCCTTCCCGCAGTGGCCCGAGGCCGCGCAAACCCTGATGGCGTTGATGCACGCCCAAGGCGAGGTCGCCCGCTTGAGCGAACGCGAACAGCTGTTCAGCTCCTTGCTGGTCAGCGTCAACGCCGTGCTCTGGGCCTTCAACTGGGAAACCCGGCAGGTGCTGTACGTCAGCCCCGCCTACGAACGGATTTTCGGCCGCTCTGCAGGCCTGCTACTCGCCGACTACAACCAGTGGCGCGACAGCATCTACCCCGACGACCTGGAATACGCCGAACGCAGCCTTGCCGAAGTCCTGCACAAAGGCGCGGTGGAAGATCGCGAATACCGGATTATTGCCGCCGACGGCCAGGTGCGCTGGCTCAGCGACAAATGCTTCATCAATCGTCAGGACGAGCCCGGTCAGCCGGTAATCATCGTCGGCATCGCCGAGGACATCACCGACAAGAAGCAGATGGAAACCGAGCTGCACCGTTTGGCGACTACCGACGTGCTGACACAAAGCAGCAATCGCCGGCACTTCTTCGAGTGCGCCAATCGCGAGTTCGAAGTAGCGCGTGTACAGGGCGCACAAATGGCCTTTCTGCTGCTGGATATCGATGACTTCAAAATGATCAACGACACCTACGGTCATCCCGAAGGCGACAACGTGTTGCAGCGGATTGCCGAGTGCGGGCGCGGGTCATTACGTCGAGGGGATCTGTTCGGGCGGATTGGCGGCGAAGAGTTTGCAGCGGTATTTCCCGGTTGTGCGCCGGACATGGCCATGCAAGTGGCGGAACGGCTGCAGCAGGAGATTCAGCGGTTGAGTTTCAGCCATGATGGCCAGACGTTCGGTATCACCGTCAGCCAGGGGTTGACCAGTCTGAACGAGACAGACGACAGCCTCGACAGCCTGTTCGCCCGCGCGGATGCGGCGATGTATGAGGCCAAGCGACAGGGCAAGAACCGCATCATTTCTGCTTGACCCGTATCTCAGCTACACAGAGATCCATTGTAGGAGTGAGCCTGCTCGCGATAGCGGTGTGTCGGACACACAGAATTGACTGACATACCGCTATCGCGAGCAGGCTCACTCCTACATTGGAATTGTGTAAGTCAGGTTATTTGCGCATCCGCATCAACTCCGGCAGCCCGATCTTCAGCAACCGCGCCGTGCGGCTCTTCGCCAACTCCTCAACGCCCTCATGCTCGGTCAAGCGGGCCATCTGCGCCGCCATGTTCATCACCAGCGCCTCACGGGAATACACCCCGCCGCCGAGTTGGTACACCGACGCAATCAGCTCCCGCAATTCCAGCGGCAATCGCCATCGGGTACGCAACGCCGAACCATAAGCCGCGCCAAACTCGGCCAACGCCTCGCCGACTTCCTCCAGTTCATCCAGCTCACCACCCGCCTGCTGCCATTCCTGCAGACAACGCAGCAACGCCAGATCGCCCAAGCGATGCAGCATACCCGCGCAGTAACAGCGCTCCTGATCGAGATCGAGCAGCCGCGCGAGGGTGCGCGCATATTCAGCGGTGTGCAGCGACAACCCCCAGTAACGTTCGGCATAGTCCGCCAGACACGGATCACTGAGCCTTGCGCTGCGCTTGAGTGCCAGCCCCAGAATCAGGTTCATGCTCTGCCCGGTGCCCAACCGATGCAGGGCTTGCGCCAGTGTCTGCACCGGCGCGCCATGGTGCTGCGCCGCGCTGTTGGCCGCAGCGATCAGCACCGCCGTGATTTGTGGGTCGGTCTTGATCTCATCTTCCAACAGCTTCAGATCGAGGCCATTGGGGTTGAGGCTGCGCTTCACCGCCACCTGCACATCGGTCATCAACGGCGCACCGTCAGCCTGCTCACGACGTCGCTCGAGAAACACCGACAAGGTCATGCCCGGCGCCAATGCCGGTACGTCACAGAAAACCTCTTCACCGGCATTCAGCAGCAAACCCTGCAAACGCTCGGTCAGGCTTTCCATGTTCAGTGGTTTGGTCAGATAGGCCGTCGGTGCCAACGGAATCGCTTCGCGCACGCTGGCGCTGTCGTTACGGCTGCTCATCAGGATGAACGGCAACGGCGGGTTGCGTTTGCGCTGGCGCACGCTGCGCAGCACGCTCAAACCATCGATGCCGGGCAACTCCCAATCAACGATCGCCAGGTCATACGGCACTTCACTGAGCAATGACAGGGCTTGCTGCCCGTCGGCGCACAAGTCTATCCGCGCATCGCAACGCACGTTCAGGAGCACTTGTTTGAGCAGGTCCCGGGACCACGGATCGGCCTCGGCAATCAGCACTCGGGGTACGGCGGGTAAATCAACGGCAGTCATGCGCGCTCTCCCTTGCAATGCCTGAACCTTAGCCAATGCTGGCCATTCGATACAGCGCTAAAGCAATTGATATGTTCACGGGGCGAAAAAAAACCCGCCGAAGCGGGTTCTTTTGTCTATCCGATCACACAGTGCGCGGCTTACAGCTCCGAGAAGCACTCTTCGATGATCGCCAGACCTTTGTCCAGTTGCTCGTCCGGCGAGGTCAGCGGTACGAGGACGCGCAGAACGTTGCCGTAGGTGCCGCAGGACAGCAGGATCAGGCCCTTGTCGCGCGCCTTGGCCACAACGGACGCTACAGCGGCGGCGTTCGGCTTGTGGCTGTCGCCATTTTCGAACAGCTCGACCGCGATCATCGCGCCCAGAGCACGGACTTCGCCGATCACCGGATACTTGGCCTGGATAGCTTTCAAGCCAGTAACCAGACGCTCGCCGACAGCCTTGCAGCGGTCCAGCAGTTTCTCTTCTTCGAACACTTCCATCACCGCCAGCGCAGCGGCGCAAGCGATCGGGCTACCGGCGTAAGTGCCGCCCAGGCCACCCGGGGCGATGGCGTCCATGTATTCGGCCTTGCCGCACACACCGGCCAGCGGGAAGCCGCCTGCGATGGATTTGGCGAAGGTGGTCAAGTCGGCAAAAACGCCCATCTGCTCCATGGCGAAGAAGGTGCCGGTACGGCCAGCGCCAGTCTGTACTTCGTCAGCGATCAGCAGGATGCCGTGCTGGTCGCACAGGGCACGCAGACGCTTCATGAACTCTTTCGGCGCAACGTAGAAACCACCTTCACCCTGCACAGGTTCGATGATGATCGCGGCGATGTCTTTCGGCTCAGCGTCGTTCTTGAAGATGCGTTCGATGGAAGCGATCGAATCATCGATGCTCACGCCGTGCAGTTCGTTCGGGTACAGCGCGCGGAAGATGCCGCCTGGCATCAGGCCCATGCCGGCCGAGTACGGCACGACTTTACCGGTCAGGCCCAGGGTCATCATGGTGCGACCGTGGTAAGCGCCGGTGAAGGCGATCACGCCAGCGCGGCCAGTGGCGGCACGGGCGATTTTCACGGCGTTTTCAACGGCTTCGGAACCGGTGGTGACCAGCAGGGTTTTCTTGGCGAAATCACCTGGCACCTTGGCGTTGATTTTCTCGCACAGCTCAACGTACGGCTCGTAAGCCAGCACCTGGAAGCAGGTGTGGGTCAGCTTGTTCAGCTGTTCGGTCACGGCGGCGATGATTTTCGGGTGCACGTGGCCGGTGTTCAGTACCGCGATGCCGCCGGCGAAGTCGATGAATTCGCGACCTTCAACGTCCGTCACGGTGGCGTTCTTCGCCGACTCAGCGAAGATCGGGTGAATCTGGCCGACACCACGTGGAACAGCTGCGGTACGACGGGCCATCAGTTCAGCGTTAGTCTTGCTCATTACAGTCCTCATTCGCCGCTCATCGGGCGGCGTGGTTCAAGGATTAAGCGGGAGAAATCGACGGTGGCAGCATGCGATGATCGACTGCCACGGCGTTCCTGGCCGCAGAGAAAATTCCGGTTTGAAACCACGCAAAGGGACAGCGCTCTCGTGCCCTTTGCGTTTGCAGCAATCCTTGTCCGAGCTTAGATGCCCAGGCAGAGGTATTTGATTTCCAGGTAATCTTCGATGCCGTACTTGGAGCCTTCACGGCCCAGGCCCGAGGCCTTGATGCCACCAAATGGCGCGACTTCGTTGGAGATCAGCCCAGTGTTGACGCCAACCATGCCGTATTCCAGCGCTTCCGCGACACGGAACACACGACCGAGGTCGCGAGCGTAGAAGTAGGAGGCCAGGCCGAACTCGGTGTCGTTGGACATCGCGATCACTTCGGCTTCGTCTTTGAAACGGAACAGCGGCGCCAGTGGACCGAAGGTTTCTTCCTTGGCCACGGCGGCATTTTTCGGCACGTTGGTGAGGATGGTCGGCTCGAAGAAGTTGCCTTCCATCGCCTTGCCGCCAGCCAGCACGGTGGCGCCTTTGGCTACAGCGTCAGCGATGTGTTCTTGCACCTTTGCCACGGCTTTTTCGTCGATCAGCGGGCCAGTGGTGGTGCCGTCTTCCAGACCGTTGCCGATCTTCAGTTTCGCCACAGCCACTTTCAGCTTCTCGGCGAATGCGTCGTAGACCGAATCCTGAATGTACAGACGGTTGGCGCAGACGCAGGTCTGGCCGTTGTTGCGGTATTTGGAAATGATCGCGCCTTCAACGGCCTTATCCAGGTCCGCGTCGTCGAACACGATAAACGGCGCGTTGCCGCCCAGTTCCAGCGAGACTTTCTTGATGTCCTTGGCGCATTCCGACATCAGTTGACGACCGATTTCGGTCGAACCGGTGAAGGACAGTTTGCGCACGATCGGGTTGCTGGTCAGCTCGCTGCCGATGTCGCCGGCGCTGCCGGAGACCACGCTGAACACGCCCGCAGGAATGCCCGCGCGCTGGGCCAGTTCGGCCAACGCGAAAGCGGAAAACGGAGTTTGCGAAGCTGGCTTGAGCACCATGGTGCAACCGGCAGCCAGTGCTGGACCGGCCTTGCGGGTGATCATCGCCGCCGGGAAGTTCCACGGGGTAATCGCCGCGGTCACGCCGATTGGCTGCTTGATCACGATCAGGCGCTTGTCTGGCTGGTGGCCCGGAATCACGTCACCGTAGATGCGCTTGGCTTCTTCGGCAAACCACTCGATGAACGACGCGGCGTAAACGATTTCGCCCTTGGCTTCGGCCAGCGGCTTGCCCTGCTCGAGGGTCATCAGACGCGCGAGGTCGTCCTGGTTCTCGATCATCAGCTCGAACCAGCGACGCAGCTTGCCGGCACGCTCTTTGGCGGTCAGGGCACGCCAGGCCGGCAGCGCTTTGTCTGCGGCTTCGATGGCACGGCGGGTTTCGGCAGCGCCCATTTTTGGCACGGTACCGAGGATTTCGCCGGTGGCCGGGTTGTTGACCTTGATCGTCTGACCGTTGTCCGCATCGACCCAAGCGCCATCAATGAAGGCTTGCTGGCGGAACAACAGGGTGTCTTTAAGCTGCATGTCGGCTTTCCTTAACAGCACCGCGGCCTGCGCGGAGCAAATTATGATTGTAGAAAGGCGCCTCGCAAGGCTGCCGTCAGGGAAATCAGTGACCGGGTGTGGCGCATCGACAGTGCACGATTCGAAACACCGGCGCTTCAACGCCCGGTCAACGAGCGTTTGAAATCTCAAACGGATCGTAGGATCAAAGGGGTTAAAGGACAATAGGTCGTTCGAAAAAAAGAACAAAAACGCCGCGTTTGTGGAATTTTTCAGATCAACGAGCCTAAAGCCTCAGCCGCAGCAAAACCATAGAACAGTCCCACGAAAGCGCCAAGCGAGGGTTTTGCAGGACGTTACCGTTTTATGGAATACCGCGATTTGCGCGGACATGCGCACTGACAATACCCGCCAAAACCCGGCATGGACGCCCCGAGTCGACCTAGGTATGATGTCGCCCGCTGCACCAGTAGCTCAGCTGGATAGAGTACTGCCCTCCGAAGGCAGGGGTCGTGGGTTCGAATCCCGCCTGGTGCACCATTGATTTAACGAGAAAGCCCCGGACTGTCATGGTCCGGGGCTTTTTTGTGGACGATGCAAAGGCACCTGAACGACGTCACTCCGTCGTCCAGTCGAACTCGTCGTAATCATCGTCGTCTTCTTCCTCCTCAACCTCCTCTTCGAAAACGTCGTCTTCATCAACGACATCTTCTTCCGGCTGATTCAGCAGAAATTCCTTACGCGTCTCGGTAATCGCGCGCCGCATCTCTTCGCCCTTCTCCGGGCAGTTGAGCAGTTGGGCGATGCGGTCAATTTTTGCTGCCACGTTGTCCTCCAGCGCATTGGCAATAGCCCGATAGTGCGCGTTTTTGCGGGGCAATGCCAAATGGCTGGGGTTCAGGCGGTCATTTTTTCTGCAACTGTTCGAGTTGGGCGTCGAGATCGGCGTTCGGGTAGCGTTTGTGCAGGTTGTTGAACAGGCTGTCGGCGGCTTGCGATTGGCCGGATTCGCGTAGGCGCAGGACTTCGCGCAGTTGTGCGTCGAGGCCGTTGGCCGGGGCGGCGGCGCGTTTGCTGAATTTGGCTTCATCGGCGCTGATGGCTTGATCCTGCATCGGTGCGGCCATTTCCATCATCGGCGCAGGTGCCGGTATGGCGCCGGCCGGAGCGGACAATCGGTGCAGTTGCGCTGAGTTCGTATCGGTCATCGGTACGGCAAGTTTGGGGGCTGGGGCGTAGTCGTAATGACGCAGCGGCTCAGGAGCGCGCTGTACCAGTGACAACATCAATGCCACGCCGACGAGGCTGGCGAATGCAACCTGCCAGCGTGGTTTACGGCAAGCATCCAGCCAGCGTTGCCACAGGCTTGGTTTCGGCGCAGGGGTTTGACGCTGCGCAGCGTTGAGGATGAACGCATCCAGATGCGCTGGCGGTTCAGCGTTGTGCTGTTCGCGAACATGTTTAATCACCGAATCTTCCGGTGTCTGGCGGGCGTCAGTCATGTCAGTACCTCCTCGGCCAGCAGCCGACGCAGTTTTTGCTGGGCATAGCGCAAGCGGCTTTTGACGGTTTCCAGCGGTGTTTCGGTGAGGCTGGCGATTTGTGCCAGGTCGAGGTCGCCGTGGGCACGCAGCAAGAACACCTCGCGCTGGTCGGCGGGCAGGGTTTGCAGGGCGCTTTCCAGGCGCTGGCTGTCGCGACTGAGGCTGAGCAGTTGTTCGGGATCGTTGGTTTCATCGCTGACCGCGTGATGTTGCTCGTCGTAGCTGTCGTGCAACGGTTGCCGGGCGCCGTGTTTGCGCCAGTGATCAATCAGGCGATTACGGGCAATCTGGAACAACCACGTACGAAATGTCGCCCGGCCTTGTGGCTGACTGCTGCTGCGGATCAGGCTCAGCCAGGTTTCCTGAAACACCTCGTCGGCCAGTTCGGGTTTGCCGCTCAATCCGAGCAGAAACCGGTACAGGCCTTGGCGATGGCGCGCGTACAAGATCTCGAACGCCGCGCTGTCGCCTTGGCGATAACGCGCCAGCAACGATTCATCGCTGCTGGCGGTTGAGCTGTCTGCCGAGGCAAACAGCTGACTGATGAAGCCTTTCAGACGACTCACTTATTTGATCCGTTGTTCAGTGGCCAACGCGTTCGATGCGGTTGAGCTGCGCAAGCTCTGCGCCAGTTCGACCAGTTGCACGAACTCGTTGCGCAGACCGAAGCGATCATCGCCGCGAGCGCCACGGGCCAATGCCTCGGTGTCCTTCAAGCTGAAGTCGCCGGTATAACGGCCGTCTTTGAGCTGCTGGGAGAACGCGGCCACGGCGGCGGCAAAACGCAGATCTTCGCTGGCGGTTGCAACCTGATTGGCGATGGGCCGTTCGATCAGCAGACTTTTCCCACCTTCGGCACGCTGATAACGCACACGCAGCATTGCTAATTCTCCGCTCTTTGCCGAAACAACAGCGTCGGATTTGCCGTAACGCAGCGGCTCCAGCCAGCCCTGCTCGCCCGCCGGAACAATTTCGTACAGCGCGGTCACCGTGTGTCCTGCGCCGATTTCGCCGGCATCGACTTTGTCATTGCTGAAATCCTCACGCTTCAACGCACGGTTCTCGTAGCCGAGCAGGCGATATTCGCTGACCTGCGCCGGGTTGAATTCCACCTGCAGTTTGACGTTTTGCGCCACCACGGCGAGGGTCGAACTCAACTGATCCACCAATACTTTGCGTGCCTCGCGCAGGTTGTCGATATAGGCGTAGTTACCATCGCCAGCGTCGGCCAGTTGTTCCATCAAGTGTTCATTGTAGTTATCCACACCGAAACCCAGGGTCGTCAGCGAAATCCCGGTTGTGCGTTTATCCACAGCCATTTGTTTGAGGCTGCCGAAGTCACTGACGCCGACATTGAAGTCACCATCAGTGGCCAGGAGGATGCGGTTGATGCCTTTGGGGATGAAGGCTTGCTGTGCCATTTGGTAGGCCAATTCGATGCCTGAAGCGCCGGCGGTCGAACCGCCCGCAGTCAATTGCTCAATGGCTGTACGAATTTTCGCTTTTTCACGTCCAGAAGTCGGCTCCAGCACCACTCTCGATTCGCCGGCATACACCACCAACGAAACGCGATCCTGATCGCGCAACTGATCGACCAGCAATTTCAGCGTGCTTTTGACCATCGGCAGGCCTTCGCGGCGATCCATCGAGCCGGACACGTCGACCAGAAATACCAGATTGGCCGGGGCCAGTTCCGCCACGGCGCGGTCGGAGGCCTTGATGCCGATGCGCAGCAAGCGCGTGTGCGGGTTCCACGGTGAAGCGGCCAGTTCGGTGGTCACGCCGAAGGGCGAGCCATCACTGGGCAGCGCGTAGTCGTAGGGGAAGTAATTGACCAGTTCCTCCAGCCTCACCGCGCCTTCCGGCGGCAGTCGGCCCTGATTGAGCAAGCGGCGGACGTTGGCATAAGCGCCCGTATCGACGTCGGCACTGAAAGTCGAAACCGGTGTCTCGGCGACGCTGTGGATCGGGTTATCGGCCAACGTCTGATACTGCTCGCGCTGCTCGTCGCGATAGCTCTGTGGATAACTTTCACTCAACGGCATCGGCGCGCTGCCCGCATTGGGCATCCTGTACAGCGCGCGTTTGGCCATTGAGCTGTCAGCCATCACGGCTTCCTGTTGAACCAGCACCTCAGGCTGCGCCGGCGCTGGCACAGCAGCGGAATCGGGTGTGGACGAAGCACCGCAACCGGCGAGCGCCAGCAGCACACCAACCGCAACAGGACGCAAGAGAGAATGAGACATGGGGGCTGACCTCGGGATGAAATTGATCATTCATCCCCTGAGACGGGCAGCCCTTTCAGTTAGGGTTAAACGCCGCTAAAAATATTTTTAGCGGTGATAACGCCGCACCGCACTGCTGTTACGCAGCACATGGCCTTTGATTTTTTCCATCAGCTCGGCGCGGGTCAAACCGGCCGGCAAGGCATCCGGGGCCAGATCCAGTGCGTAGATCTGAATGATGTAGTGGTGCGCACTGTCGCCCACTGGCGGGCACGGCCCCATGTAATGGGTGTTGCCCTTGCTGTTGGTGCCGCCGACACCTTCGAACGCGGATTTGGCGCCGACGCCCGCCGCGATCTGGTGCGTGGTGGCTTTGATGCCGTAATGAATCCAGTGATCGACGCCCAGGCCTTTCTGGCCGTCCGGGTCGTGCATGACGATCGCATAACTCTGGGTACCGGCAGGACCTGCGTTCCAGCTCAAGGCCGGCGACTGGTTCTTGCCGCCGCAACCGGGCGCATCGCTGGCCGCTGCCGAGGTGAACAGGCGGTTATCGGAAACACCCGGGATGCTCAGGGTGAAACGCTCCTGGGCCTGCGCCGGAAACTGCACGCAAAGGGTGACGGCGAGGGCCGCCAGCCAGGGGTTGAGAGAGGTCAATCGGGTCATTCCGGGAGCACCTTGTGCAGTGGGGCCGTCGTCGGCTTGCAAACTATAGCTGTACCGTTCGTGCCGTGGCAGTGGCAAATGGCTGAACCTCGCACTACCGCGCAAACTCACAAGAGAAATGCCCGCGAGGAAGCCGATCATGCCCCTGCACCGTGTCGCCCGATTCGCCGATGTCCCTGAAGACCGTGGCCTGCAGGTTGAAATCGGCGAATGCAAGATTGTGCTGTTGCGCACCAACGGCCAGTTACGTGCGTTTCAGGGCGAATGCCCACATGCCGGCGCGCCGTTGGCTGATGGTGCGTTGTGTCACGGACGCCTGATCTGCCCGTGGCATAAAGCTGCGTTTCGCGCGGAGGACGGCGCACTGTGCGAGCCCCCGGCGCTCGACAGCCTCAAGCGCTATCCGCTGGAACTGCGTGGCGACGAGGTTTGGGTCGATTATCAGCCGTTGCCCGACCCGCATACGCCGCCGGCGGACGATTCGCGCACTTTCGTGATTGTCGGTGCCGGCGCGGCAGGTACAGCGTGCGCGGCGGCGTTGCGGGAAAAGGGTTTCAGTGGGCGGATTGTGATGATCGATCGCGAGGCGGATGCCGGTTACGACCGTACCGTGTTGAGCAAATTTGTCCTAGCCGGGGAGATGACCCCGCAAGAAACACCGCCGCTGCGTGAAGATGACTTCTATAAAGAGCAGCGCATTGAACGTCAACAAGGCGAAATTAGCGCAATCGACGCGCCGAACAAAACCTTGCACCTTATCGACGGCCAGACGCTGAGTTATGACGCCGCGGTGCTGGCCACTGGCGGTGAGCCCAACTCGCTGAAGTTACCCGGCGCCGACCTGCCTCAGGTGTTCGTTTTGCGCTCAAAAACTCAGGCAGAGCAGATCATGAGCTCAGCCAGACCGGAGCAACGCGCGGTGATCATCGGCGACAGCTTCATCGCCCTCGAATGCGCATCGGCCCTACGCCAATATGGCCTCGACGTCACGGTACTGGCTCGCCACGCGATGCCCTTCGCTGCGCAATTCGGTGAAGCCGTGGGCAAGGCGATCCGCGCGCTGCACGAACAGAACGGGGTGAAGTTCATCATCGAACACGCAGCCACCGAGATCATCGGCGATGGCAAAGTCGAGGCCGTATTGCTGGACAATGGCCTGCGTCTTTCGGCGGATCTGGTACTGGCCGGGATCGGTGTGCACCCGGCCACCGAGGCCTTCGCGTCACTGCCGAGGGAAAAAGATCAGTCATTGCGCGTCGATGACGGTATGCGCGTTACGGACGGCCTGTGGGCGATCGGCGACATCGCTACTTTCCCGCTTCACGGCCAGCCGCAACGCATCGAACACTGGCGCCTGGCCCAGCAGCATGCGCGAATCGCGGCTGCCAATATGCTGGGTGGCGAGGAGCATTACCTCGACGTGCCGTTTTTCTGGACCTGGCACTTCGGCAAGAATTACGACTACCTCGGCCATGCTGAGCACTGGGATGAAGTGGAGTTTCTCGGCGAGCCTGAACATCCGCCATTTATTGGTCTGTTCGGCAGAAACGGCATTCTGGTCGCTGCAGTCGCTTGCGAGAAGGAACGGGCGATGGCGCTGCTGGCCGAGCGAATGAAGCAACCGCTGGCAATGGAAGAGGCTTGGACACTGGTCCGCGATTACGCTTGATCGTTCCCACGCGGAGCGTGGGAACGATCAATTAACGGGGAAGAGGTTCGCGATTGTCGTCATCCTCGGCATGCAGAAAAATCACCCGCGGATGCTCCAGTGGTGCCAGCGGCGGTGGCAGTTCCTGCGGCTGAACCGGCCAGAAATGTGTCACCACATGGCTGATGTCACCCTCCTGATCGTTATGAATGGTCATCACCCCTGGCGTGCGCAACTTCTGAAAGCGGTCATCGCAGAGTTTGAAACTCTTGCTCAGCCCTTCATCGTCAATCACCGGCGATGGCAAGCGGCGCTGGGCGAAGCTGCGGCTTTTGCGCTGCTGATAGCGCGCCCAGGAAATCAGAATCACCGCGTTGACCAAGGCAATCCACAGATAAATCTGCAGGGTGCCCAGCGCGTCGAACGCCGATTTATCGAGCAGCGGCCCGCCCGCGTGAGTTTCGATCAGCGGCCATAAGCCACGGATCAGCAGAAACAGCAGGCCAACCCAGGCCACCACGGTGAGGATCACATCGATCACTACCAGAAAGGGCCGCTGGCGAGTCCGGATGATTTTCATTTGATGACCTCCTCTTCGTCGTCGCCGATCGGTTTGATGCCCCGATCAGGACTGACCCAACGCGCACGTTTCTGATGTTGACCGAACAGCACTTTGGGGAAGCTGACCAACGTGGTCAGCAGGCTGATTAGCCAGAACACCAACGGATACCAGACCACCCAGAACATCGTGCGGCCCAATCCCGGCTCATAGCGCCGATCGATGACGATGCTTACCGCGAACTGCACCAGGCAGACGAAGGCCAGCAGCAACCCGGTAAATGCCGGCGGCATCAGGTGATCCACCGCGATCGCCTCCGGCATGACCACAAATTTGCCAACGGCCCAGAAGATCACCGACAACAGGAAGGTGAACGCCCAACCGGTCGACAGGCAGTATTCGAAGAGCAGCGGCCACAGGTAACGATGGCGGTACTGCCAGATGCCACGAATATTCTTGAACAGCACTTCGGCGCCGCCCTGCGCCCAGCGCAGTCGTTGCTTCCACAGACCGCCGAGGGTTTCCGGCATGAGGATCCAGCACAGCGCGCGTGGCTCGTAGAAGATGCTCCAGTGATCCAGTTGCAGCTTCCAGCTGATATCGATGTCTTCGGTGATCATGTCCGGGCTCCAGTAACCGACGCGGTTCAACGCGGTACGGCGGAACGCGACGATCACCCCGGAGACGGTAAAAATCCGCCCGAATACCCGTTGCGTGCGCTTGATCAAGCCGATGATCGATGAGAACTCACCGACCTGCACCCGCCCGACCAGCGTCGAGCGCGTTCGGATCCGCGGGTTACCGGTCACCGCGCCAAGGCGTGCGTTATCCAGCATCGGCGCGACCAGATACGCCGCGGTGTTCGGCGCCAGCAACGCATCACCATCGATGCACACCAGATACTCACTACGCGCAGCGATCGCCCCCATACGCAGCGCGACAGCCTTGCCCTGGTTTTCCGCCAGATGCAGCACGCGCAAACGTGGATCTTCCTTGGCCAGCGCATCGAGCACTTCGGCGGTGTTGTCCTTCGAGCCGTCGTTGATCGCGATAACTTCGATGTTCGGATAATGCTGGGCCAGCGCCGCATGGATGGTGTCGGCAGCGTTGTCACCTTCGTTGTAGCAAGGAATCAGGATCGAGATCAGCGGCTCGCCTTCCAGTGGCGGCGGCAGGGTGTCGTCCTGCCATGGCCAGTGGCGCTCCCAGTGCAGCCAGAAATACAGGCCGCCGGCAATCCACAACCCGGACATGAACAGCGGGTAGAAGAACACGAAGTCCATCAGGAACTGCCCGGTGACCAGGAAGATCAGCCCCAGCGGCACGCCGAGGACGAGCGCCAGAACAAGCAGGGCTAACAGTCTATCCAGCATGTTATGGATTCCATTTGTTGGAGAGTGCAGGCCTTACGGTTTTCAGGTCCGGCAGGTTGTCGAGGAAGTTGTCCGGGTAGTAACCGAAACTGGTCGCGCCCTGACGCTTGAGGCGACCCATCCAGTCAGCCAGAAGGGCACCGCCAATGTCGGCCTGATCCTTTTTCGTCCAGTCGCGTGCCTGCAATTCGAACACCGTACGATCCAGCGCGCCGGGGCGTTTCCTGACTGTAGCCACCAACGCTTCCAGCCACGGGCCGGACTCTGCCTGGGTCTGTTTTTCCATCAGCGGCATGGCCATCGGCGCGGTCCAGTCGTAGGTCTGCAAGAAGTCATCGAGGTTCTGTGCGTACCATGCTTCGCTCTCGGGATTGAGCATTGGCTCGGCGAAAATATTGCGTGCGGTCAGCACCTGCGGGCCGCGGATCGCACGGACTTTGGCGGTCAGCTCGTTGGTGAAGTCAATGAGGTATTGGCTCTTGAAGCGCGTCCAGCGCTGCATCGCTGCCGGATCGTCGCGCAATGCTGCAATCGAACCCGGCAAGCCGTGGGCAGCGTAGGCTTTCAGGGCTTCAGGGCCGGCATCTTCGAAATCCGACAGTACCGCGTCATCGTGGTAAAGAATGCCGTTGACCGAGGTCAGGCGCGCCACGTCTTCGTAGATTTCACCGATGATCCGTCGCACTTCAGGATCGAACGGCGACAAGCGTTGGTACTGATCCGGATCCACCGAGGTGATGCCGGTTTTCGGGTCCCAACGGGTCACGCGCGGCAGTTTCGAGTCGAGACCAAAACTCAGCACCGGCATCCACGCGAAGACCTTCACGTTAGCGCGGGTACGTAGTTGCCAGGCGACGCGGTTAAAAATATCCGCACGCACCGGCAAGTGACGGTTGGGGAAGTACAGCGAATGCACCAGGCCATCGCCCTTGGGATCGGCGAAGGCTTGCAGGAACACCGTGTTGGCGCCCAAGTCAGCGATGCGCTGCACCAGTTTTCCGAGGTTGATGTCCTGCTGCGCCGGATCCGGGTCGTAAACGTTGTCCAGATCAACATGCACAACGCGCATGACGAAATCCGACTGCACGTCGACGATACTGTTGGCGAAACGCTCGCCGTCAGGATCCGAAGCAACGAGAAAGCGCGGGCTGCTCATCAGGTTGTCGAGGGCGTCGAGACCGTCTTCGAGGGTCAGGGCCATTTCGTAGCCCTCCTCGCCAACCACCGTCAGCGATGTGCCGTCCGCCGCGCCATACGGCCAGACCCAGACGCGTGGTTTCTTGCCGGTGACCTTGCGGATTTTTTCCGAGATGTTGTTCACGTCGGTGCGAATCCGTGCTTGGAATTCGGCCTCGGACTCATAACGTTTGGTCAGCGGATCATAGCGCCGGGTCGCGGCAGCAGGCTGCAGGTTGCCCTGCGGGTTGGCCAGGATCCCTTTGTGGTTGGCGTCGGTGTGCGCGGCAATTTCCACCAGACCGGATTGCGAGATTTCGCGAATCTGATCCCAGGTCAGGAAGTCGGAACGCGCACGCGGCGCACCGGCAAAATCCACCGGTTGATTGAGCGGCGTGTCGATCCAGCTGCCGACCGGTGCCAGCAGCGCGTGCCAGTTATAGGCGCGCAGCACCGGCAGTACGCGGGTGTAAAAGCTCGAATAGCCGTCGTCGAAGCTGAGCAGGATCGCTT
The DNA here is from genome assembly GCF_024748675.1 of Pseudomonas sp. B21-041. Taxonomy (NCBI): domain Bacteria; kingdom Pseudomonadati; phylum Pseudomonadota; class Gammaproteobacteria; order Pseudomonadales; family Pseudomonadaceae; genus Pseudomonas; species Pseudomonas sp. B21-041. The sequence goes on along the minus strand of NZ_CP087175.1, from coordinate 189,615 downwards.
TCGCCGGCAGCTCCGGGCCGCCCTTGCGCGCGGCCATGATCTGGTCGACGGTGACCGGTTTGTAGCCGTTCTCGCGCAACCACGCGAGCTGCTCGATCATGCGCTCGGTGCGCACCGCCACCACGGCCTGATCGGGATCGCGGTCTTCAACGTCGTGATAGGCAATGCCGAGCACGTGATTTTTCGGCCACGGTTTTTCGCTGGCCGCCAGCGGACGCTCGGATGGCGGCGCAAAGGCCGGAGCTTGCTGGGCGCAGGCGCTGACCAGCAGCGCTCCCAGCAGAAGGATGAAACGCGAAATCAAAGGCATCTTCAAACTCTTCTAGAAGCGGAAAGTGAGGTCGACGAGCAGACGCAGATCGGTCTCCCGATCACCGTCGTAAGGCCGGTTGATCACACTGAACAAACCGCCCACTTCGAACACGTCGTTCCAGGCGTAACGTTGGCCGTAACCGAGCAGGGCCATGCCGCCGGTGCCGTGCTCACGCTGGCTGTACGTGCCTGCTCCGGCTTGGAATTGTTGGCTCCAGGAGGTTTCGTAGCGGTGGTAGAGCACGTGATTGACGTTGACCAGCGGCATCACGCTGAAGTCGGATTTGGGGTTGAAGTACGGCACATCATCAGACTTGGAGTTGTGGCTGGTGCCGACCTCCAGACCGGCGTCGACCTGCACGTTCGGCGCGCTGTAGACGCCCTCACGGCCGGTGAGCAAGGCTTCGACGCGGTTGTTGCCGTCGCTGAAGTGCGACGGGCTTACCGACAGGCGCCACTCGCGGCTTTCGTTGGCGCGCCAGCGGATGAAACCGCTGCCGCCGTTGGCCTTGATGTCGCTGTTGAGCGCGCGCAATGGTGTCTCAGCCGAGAGGTATTCGAGGCTGCCGCCGTACTGCCAATGGTCGTTGATGTCGCGGGCGATCGCCAGCCGCGCGCCCTGTTTGTCGCCGAAACCGTAATCGTGATTGGACACTTCGGCTTCAAGGGTCATGTCACGAGTGCGGCGTTCCAGGCCAACACGCTGAAAGCGGTGGTGACCGGTGCCTTCGGCGAAGTCGCCGGTGGCATAACCGACCCCGGCGAACACGCGCCAGTCTTCATTGATGGGCGGGCTGTACAGGGTGGTCTGGATACCGAAATCGCGGCTGCCGCTGACAGCACCGGCATCACCGCTGCCACCACCGTTGGCCTTGCCGCCGTAGGCTTCGACGCGCAGCTCGGACATGTCGTGCACTTCGCGCTCACGGGCCAGACGCTGTACCTGGCGGTTATCCGGATAACGGGCGACGACGTCGTCGGTCAGCGCATCCATTTGCCGCCATTCCTGTAATTCCATCGCGGTGTGGGCCTGGCCAATTTCCAGTCCCATGGCGCGTGGCACCATGCTCTCGGTTTCCTTGAGCTGCATTTCTGCGCGGCGCGGCCAGTTACGGGCCAGGTATAAATCGGCCTGAGCCAGACGCAAACCGACGTTACCCGGCGCCTGATCGACCAGCGTCTGCAAGCGCTCCTCACCGTGGGGCAAGTCAGCGCTGTAAGTGCCGGCCTGCGCCGCCAGTTGCTGGGCGTCCATCCATTCATCATTGGGGTTGCCGATCGGCAAGCCCTTGAGTTCGACACGCGGACGCTGGGACTTGGCGGCGTCCTCGGCGACTTTGCGCGCCTCATCAGCGCGGTCGCTTTCCAGCAGCGAGTAGTACAGCGCTGTGGTGTCTACGAGTCGGTCGCCGACATCGGCATCCGGCGCCGCAAGCACTTGGCGATACAAGTCCGTGGCGATTTCCGGCTGGCGTTGATCCAGATACGACGCCGCTACCCAACGCAGTGCGTAGGTCGGAATCTTCACGCCTTCGGCTTGCAGCTTTTGGTATTCAGTGATGACGTCGGCGGTGCGCGCCCGGGCCTTGAGCGCGCCCATGCGATCGATGCGCCAGCGAATCACGTCGTCGTGCGCCGTGGCATCCGGTGTCCAGGTGGCGAGCAGTTTGTCGTAATCGACCAGCGCTCGGTCGGCGATGACGTAGCGTTCTTTTTCGCTGCGGGTGGCGAGTTCGGCGAGGCGCACGCGCTCGGCGGCCAGATCACCTTCGAGGCGACGCAACGTGACCGGATCGATCAACCCCGGGCGCTGATTGGCCATACGCAACGCCGGTTCCGGCAAACGCGCCTTTTGCAGAGCAACCACGTATTCGCGAGCGACTTCCGGCTTGCTGCCGGCGCGCTTGAAGGCCTGATCGTATTCGAACAGGGCATCGTAAGGTTTGTTGTCACGGGTCAGGGCATAGCCCAAGGCGAGACGGCGCGACGGATCATCGGGCTTGGCCGCGACCAGCGCTTTGGCGCGGGTCACCGCTTCGTCGGGTTTACCGGCGTCAGCCTGAGTCAGGGCCAGGCCCAGTTGCAGGTCGGCGTTGTCCGGCTCCAGCGCCAAAGCCTTGTTGTAGACCTGCGTGGCTTGATCCCAACGTTTGAGATTGCGATAGGCGCGGGCGGTGGCGGTCAGCGCCTGAACCGGCAGCACGTGGTCGCGGCCCTGGGTTTCATAGACTTGCACCACTTCGGCGTCGAGTCCGGCCCAACTGGCAATTTGCAGGTGATCGCTGATCTGCCCGGTGGTCGATTGGCCGGGTGGCACCTGCCGCAAAACCGTTAGCGCAGGCGTGTATTGCCCGGCACGGGCGTCGCGCACCATTTGATCGTAGGGTGTGTCGGCAAACGCCAGTGCCGGCCAGAGCAACTGGCTGCACAGCGCGACTCGAAACAAAGGGCGTAAACCACGATGTAATACGGGAACATCAATACGCGGCATTCGTCAGCATCCTTACATGGCCAGCCGGGTCGCAATGCCCTCCTTGCCCATTCGTAACGGTGGCCGCCAATGCACATGCAACGGCCAAGCTTAGTCAGGCAGTTTTGCACGCAAGCACAGAGCAATATCCAGAACACAATAATTGTTCAGAATCGTGCTGGTGGTTCAGCCGAAAACCCGAACGCCAGACAGCAAAACGCCCGGCGTCTGTGCGATACAGAGGCCGGGCGCTGCTATTAAGAACGCAGAATTACTGCACTTGCGTGACGCCTGCGAACTTGCTCATCAGGAAGCCGACGAACTGCTCGACGGTCATCTTCTGGCCGTTGAATTCGACCTGATTGGCGGCGTAATGCAGCTTGGTCACGACATTGGTGCCGTCGACGACGGCCAACTGCGAACCGACCGCCATGCCCGCAAACATGTCGGCCGCTTCCTTGGACTGATCGACGATGGCTTTGGCATCGGTCTGGCCGTCGAGTTGCGCCTGCACACTGAGCAGATCGACCAGCATCGGCTTGGACACCTGGATATTCAGATCCAGCAATGCAATCAGTTGTTTGCCCAGTTGATCCGGCGGCAAATCCATCGATTGCGGCTTGGTCAGGTCGATCACCAGATTGGCCTTGCTCTCGCCGTTGGCGGTGTTGAACGTCAGGTTCTCCAGCGCAATCTGTGGGCCGGCGGCCAGCAATTTCTGCAGGTCGGCTTTGACCTGGGCGTTTTCAGCTTCGGTGAGGTTCAGCTCCGGCGCTGGCAAGCCTTGGGCTGCAGCCTCGGCCGCGGCTTTTTCATACGGCTGCAATTTAGTCTGGTAGATCTGCATCAGCGACATGGTCGACGGGATGTCGAGGTTTTTCAGGCTCATGGCCATATTGGCCGAGCCGATTTTCTTGTCGTTGAGGCTGACTTCGCCAACCTTGTAATCGGCACGGCCAGAGGCATTGCTGCCGTTTTCTTCGGTGAGGTTCTTCATTTCGAAGTTCTTCACACCGAGCACCGATTGCTTGGTGCCGAAGGTGGTTTTGCTGTTGGTCAGCTCCAGAGTGTTTTCCCCGGTGTAGTAGCCGTAGCTGCTCTTGGCGAGGTTGCTGGCCAGGGTCAGACCGTTGAGCTCGACCTGCACCGGCGCCTGGTCTTCAGCCACAGTAACCAGTTTCAGGTTATCCATGTAGCCGTCTGCCTTGACCTTCTGCGCTTTGGCGTTAGCGGAGATGTTCATGGTCAGGCCGGAAAATTTCAGACTCGATTGCTCATCCAGCGCAGTTTCGAACGGCAGCAGGTCGAGAGTGCTGGTGGTGGACTCGTCGTAGCCGATGCTGGTCACGCCTTTGAGCGGCGCGGCGCCCTTGGTGGCGGCGAACCACTTCTCGGTAGCCGGATTCTTTTCCAGTTCGTAGTTGCTGGTGGCCATGACCGGCAGCCATTTCAGCGAAACCAGACGCGAGAACGGCAGCGGACCGTGTTCGATGTGGTCGACGAACAGCAGTTCGACCGGCGCATCACCGAACATCTCGCCTTCACCCTTGAGGCGATAGTGCGCGGTGCTGGTGAAGGTGTGGCGATCCAGCGACACCAGCTCCAGCGATGCGGTGCCGTTGGAGCCGGCCATCGCGGTTTGCAGCTCTTTGTTGGCGTTGCTGACGGCGTTGTTCAACACGCCTTCGATTTTGGTCCCGGTGTACCAGGCCCCGCCCGCGCTGATCGCGCCGATGGCAACAACAATTCCGAGGAGCACGCCTGCTGATTTATTCATGAATGACCTGATCGATTTCCGTGGCTGTGAGTGTGGTCGTCTTCCCTGAACCCGTGACCGGGTCGCGGCTCGACTGCGCTGAATTCAGCGGTGGAGATTAGCACCGGGCGCGTGAGCTGGCCCAATGTTTAAAGGTTAAAGAGTGTCTATGGGGGGAATGGACAGTCGACAGGTTGGAAGAGTTTCGGTGTTTTTCAGTCCGCCTTCGCGAGCAGGCTCGCTCCCACAAGGACAATACTGTACCTGTGGGAGCGAGCCTGCTCGCGAAGGGGCCAGATGATTCAGGCAAAAATCAGGAATACTGAACCTCGATCTCATCCAACTGATGATCAAAGCTTTTGAGCCGCGCGGTCCAGGTGTACACCAGCACTTCAAAGTCCCGATCGATCACGGCCCCGCCCGGCCCCTCGGCGCGCGGGTCGCAGAAATCCAGTTGATAACGCTCGCGGGCCATGGCTGTAGCGACATCGGACAATTCGCGGGCATTGTTGAGCCAGTGCCAGCCCTCGTCATCGATCTGCTTGTCGAGTTCCAGGCACTGCTTTTTCAGCGCTTCGAGACTTTTTTCCAGCGGCGTGCCGGTGAGTTCGCCCATGACTTCGGCGAAGGTGCGCCCCGGCTGCCAGTAACTGCCCCAGAAATACCGGTCGAACACGGTTTCGACCCGGCGCAGGGCGACTTTGGTGTCCCAGATCAGCACCAGGGTCTTGCCCTGTTCAAGCTGCCGCTTCTTCACGCGTTGCACCTGAACCGACGCCCAGGCGACCACGACGATGGCCATGACCGCAATCAGCGCGACGGCGCTGTCGAGGAAAACCATGGCCTTGTCGATCTGGTGGGCCAGCATGATGCCGTAGAAATAGGTCGCCGAGAGCAGCACCAGCGCTGCGATGGCGCACCAGAAGCCGAGAGCGTAAGGGTTTTTCATTATTGGTTTCCCCTAGACCAGCGCTAGCAATGTGCGCTGAAAGGGCGCCTTGCTCGGGGCGCCCCTCCAACACTTCAAAGCATAGCAACGGCCTCAGGGTTTGCTGGGGCTTGCAGCGTGCGTTCGTCCGCTTTCCCAACCGCCGCCGAGGGCGAGGAACAAATCGATCTGGCTCATGGCGACCTGGGTGTTGGCGGCGGCCAGTTGCGCGGTGACATCGGTGTAGGTGCGCGTTGCTTGCAGGTCGGCGAGGAACGACTCGCGGCCGGCCTGGAAGAAGCGGTGGGTCTGGTCGGCGGCCAGTTTTGCCGATTGCTCGGCATCGGCCAGCGCATCGCGGCGTTGCAGCAGCGCGCTGTACTGGGCCAGACCGGTCTGGGTTTCACGAATGGCGTTGAGCACCACGCCATCGAAGTGCGCCAGTGCGCCTTGGGTCGCCGCTTCTGCCTCGCGGATTCGAGCGCGGGCGCCGTTGGTCGGCACCTTCCAGCTCAGCGACGGGCCAAAGCCCCAGCGGTTGGTCGACGGATCACCCAAGTCATCGATGAGACCAACAGTGCCGATGGTCGCGCCGATACTGATGTCCGGATACAACTCGCCCGTGGCGACGCCGATCCCGGCGGTCGAAGCGGCCAGACGACGTTCGGCCTGGCGAATGTCCGGGCGACGTTTGAGCAGCGCAGCGCCATCGCCGACTGGCACCAGTTGAGCGATTTTCGGCAGTTCTGCGCAGGTGGCGGTACCGGCCGGCAATTGATCGACCGGTTTTGCCAGCAGCATCGACAGACGGAACAGCCCGGCCTGACGCGCCGCTTCATAGCGCGGCAGGTCGGCGCGCAGGGATTTGAATTGGGTTTGCGAACGGGTGACCTGGGTTTCGTCGCCACGTCCGGCGTCACGCAAACGCTGAATCAGCGTGGTGCTTTGCGATTGCAGGTCGAGGGAGTGCTGGGCAATTTCCCGTTCTTCGTTGGCCGCGCAGACTTGGGTGTAAGCGCGAACCACGTCCGCCACCAAGGTGATACGCGCCGTATCCGCTGCGGCTTGGGTCGCATCGGCATTGGCCTTTGCGCCTTCGATGCCGCGTTGCAAAGTGCCCCACAGATCGAACTGATAAGAAGCGCTGATGCCGATGTCGCCGACGTTATCGACCGGGACTTTTTCCGGCAGCAAGAATGCCTGACCAGACTCTTGCAAACGCTGCGCGCCCATCTTCACACCTGCGCTCCAGCCGCCCGCTGCTTCGGCCTCATCGACCTGAGCTCGAGCCCGTTGCAGGTTCGCCGCCGCGACGCGCAAATCGGTGTTGGAGGCCATGGCCTGCTGTACCAGTTGATCCAGCCGCGCATCCTTATAAAGACGCCACCAATCCGCTGGCACCGGCGCCGAGACGACCGGTTTTCCGGCAACCGCCAGTTCGCCCTGAAAATCCTTGCGCTGAACCGCTGCATCCTCAGGCACCTGATAGTCCGGCCCGACCATCTGACAGGCCGAGAGCATCACGCCCAACCCGGCGATCATCAGCGCCCTGCTCATTGCGCGGGCTCCTGCTTTTTATCGTCGACCTTTGAGTCTTCGATGATCGAAACGGTGGCAGTGCGCCCGGCAATCATGCGGAAATCTTCAGGCACATCATCAAAGGCGATCCGCACTGGAATCCGCTGCGCCAGCCGCACCCAGCTGAACGCCGGGTTGACGTTCGGCAACAGATTGCTGCCGCTGGTACGGTCGCGGTCTTCGATACCGGCGACGATGCTTTCAACATGCCCGCGCAGTTTGGCGCGGTCGCCGATCACACGAATATCCACCGACTGGCCAACATGAATGCCGTCGAGTTTGGTCTCTTCGAAATAGCCGTCGATGTGAAACGAATTGCTGTCGACCACCGACAACACCGGACGCCCGGCGGTAACGAATTCCTGCGGACGCGGCGCACGGTCGTTGACGTAGCCGTCCACCGGGCTGCGGATCACTGAGCGGTCGAGGTTGAGCTGAGCGCTGTCCACGGTGACCATGGCTTCGGCCAGTGCCGATTGCGCGCGGGCGACCTTCGACTGGCTTTCTTCCAGTTGCTCGGCCGGCACGAGGTTGCCGAGGCCACGGTTACGCTTGGCTTCGCGCTGGGCTTGAGCGAGGGTTTCTTCGCGATCAGCGACAGCCGCTTTGGCCTGACGCAGAGCCAGTTTGAAACGGTCCTGATCGATGCTGAACAGCACCTGGCCGCGTTTGATCAACTGGTTGTCTTTCACCTCAACCTGCTGGATCAACCCGGACACGTCCGGAGCGATCTGGATGATGTCGGCGCGAATGTGGCCGTCACGGGTCCACGGCGCAAACATGTAATACATCACCATGCGCCAGACGAGGACAACGGCAAAAGTCACGATCAGCAGGGTCAGTACCACGCGACCGATGGTCAAAAACGGTTTTTTCATGTCATCAGGTATCGACTGAGTGAGTCCACGCCGTACAGCAGTACCGCGTAGAGGGCCACGTTGAACAATGCCCGGTGCCAGACCAGACGGTAAAAGTGCACACGCGTAAGCACGGCATGCACCAGCAAAAACAGCACATAAGTGATGCCCATCAACACCAGCAGGGTCGGCAGGAAAATGCCGCTGATGTCCAGATCACCGATCATAGGGGCGCTCCATCGGGCAGCGGTTCTTCGGAGTCGGCACTGGCGACGAATTCGACGCCGGGCAACAGCGCCAGACGCAAACCGCTCAAGGCGTGCAGCAGGTTCAGACGGGTTTCATCGTCGCCGTGGCCATTGAGTGCGCGACGAGTGCGATCGAGGGTCATCAACAGCGGCGCTGGCGCCGGCAAGCGTTCGCCAGCCTTGAGGCAGGCGCGGAAATACTCGCCGACTTCACTGACCACTTGCTGCAACAGCGCGTTCGGCGCGCCGGTCACCCGTGGGGTGTAGGCGAGCAAATCGAGCAGGTTCAGGCCCACCCGCACTTCGCGCATGGCGATGCCGGTGTCCTGGCCGGTGAGGGCCAGACGCGGCAGGTGCTGCATCAGTCGATCGAGCAACTGCACGCCCAATTTGCGGTGTTCGGCAAGGTTGGCCGGTTCGGTCATGTCGACGATGTCTTTCCAGCTGAAGCGGGTCAGGCGTTTGGCCGCCAGTTCGGCGCCGAACGGGCGTGCGACCAGCGTCCAGATAAACGCGAACAACAGCCCTAACGGACCCGCCAGGTTGGAGTTCACGAAGGCAAAAAAGTCCGCGTCGTAAGCCCCCTGAATACTGATGAATGAGGAGGTGTTAACCAGCGTCAGCAGCATGCCGAGGAAGAACCGCGGCTGCACCGTCAGGGTGCCGACGCAGATGAACGGGATGGAAAACGCCAGCACCAGCATCGGGAAGTCATGCAGGTTGGGCAGAATCAAAAACAGATAAAGGCTGGCGAACAATACCGACATGCCGGTCCAGAAAAAGAACCGGTAAATCTGCGGTGCCGGGTCGTCCATCGAAGCGAAGAAGCTACAGGCCACCGCGGCGAGAATCACCGCGCTGCCGCCGTCCGGCCAGCCGAGCAGAATCCACAGCACCGAGGCGGTAATGATCGCCAGAACGGTCGAGGCCGCCGAGTAGAGCATCAGCCCACGATCAATGAACGGCGTCAGACGACCGAGGCGCCAGTGACGGTAGACCGCGCGCCAGCTGTCCTGGCGCTCGCAGAGAATCGCGTCCTGCAGACTGCGGCAGTCCTGCCATAAATCGATGAATTCGCCGAGGCGATAAATCGAGTTGGAGAACAGCAGTTGTTTGCGGTCTTGCAGTGCTTCGGCACTCGGTTGCAGGGCTTCGAGCTGATCTTTCAGCGCTTGCCAGCGGTCGAGATCGGCGTCCTGATGAGCGAGCCATTCACGGGTTGCAGCCAGCAGCGGTTCGAACTTTTCCACCAGTTCCGGCGTGCGCCGTTCGAGGGCGTAGAGCGAATCTTCCAGCGCATCGATCACCGGTAATAGATGAATCATGCGCCCGCGCAATTCCTTGGTGTTGCGCACGGTTTGCGGTCGCGCGCCTTCGTGGGGCAACTGGCCGATCATCAATTCGAGGCTGTTGAAGTTGGCAACCATGGCCATGCGCAGCGCAGTGACTTCTTCGGGCTGCACGTCGCGACTGAGGAATTTCAGGCTATAGGTCGTTGCGTCGGCGAACCACTTGCTCACGGCATCGTTGAACACCGGGGCCAGACGACGCGGCCAGAACATCGCACCAACCACGGCGGCGACAGCGATGCCGAGGAAAATCTCTTCGGTGCGCGCCTCTGCTACGTCCCACACCGCCAGCGGGTTATCCACCACCGGCAAGGCAATCAGCGGCAGGGTGTAACCGGCGAGCATCAATGCATAGTTGTTGGCCGTGCGCAGTTGCAGGGACAGGAACAACAAAATGCCCGTCCACAGCGCGATGACTACCACCAGCACATACGGGCTCTGCACGAACATCGGCACGAAAAAAACCGCCGCCGCGGCACCGAGAAAAGTCCCGATGGCGCGGTATAAGGCCTTGGAACTGGTCGGCCCGAGAAACGGGCTGGAAACGATATACACCGTGGCCATCGCCCAATATGGACGCGGCATTTGCATGAGCAAGGCGATGTACAGCGCGATCATCGACGCTGCAAAAGTTCGCACCCCATAAAACCAGTCACGGGCCGGCGGGATGCCAGAGAAAAAACCGTTCAAGAATTGACCACCAAAGGCGGGCTGGCCGCCTCAAAAGCTCTGAGTACCCGAAGCGTAGCTTCCAGATCGCTTTGCTCGATGCCTTCGAGCACCTCATGACGCAAGCGCACCAGTTCGATCTCGACAGCCTGCACCAGTTCACGCCCGGTGTCGGTCAGGCTCAGGCATTTGGCCCGGCGATCCTGGGCATCCTCGGTGCGGCAGACGTAGCCGGAATGGCAGAGCTGATCGAGCAGACGCACCAGCGACGGACTCTCCATCCCGGCCGCCTGCGCCACTTGCACCTGGCGCACGCCCTCGCCCAAGCGGCCGATCATCAACAGCGGCACGGCGCAGGCTTCGGAGATTCCATAGTTGACCAGCGTGGTCTGGCAGATCTTCCGCCAATGCCTGGCGGCTACCACCATGGCACTGCTGATGTTCATCTGGAGAGCGTCGAGATCGTTCGGCAAGGGGAAATGCACACTGTTAGTTTGCTAACTATCAATATCGCATTGGAGGGGAATTTCAGTCAAGTTTTGAAACAAATTGCCTGTTCAGGGTTAGCCTACCGAATCGAAATCACCCGCTATCTGCTCAATGAAATCGAAAACCTCCTCCGGCACGCTGAACTGGAACTGCTTACGTCGATGCTTTGAAACTTTGTTACCGTTATCCAGACACATCATTACCAGTTTCGAGAGGTCGCTCCCCCGTACGTCAAAACGCCCATTCACCTCTTTGATGACGTAGTCGTATTTTTCAAGAAACTCGGTCTCCTCGCGCAGCTCCACTTCCAATGCTCGCAAGGCCATCTGCAAGGTAAATTCTGCACATTGAGTCCCGTCCCAGAATCGATAGATTGAGTCGTGCCCAATAAAATCGAAAGCCATCTGATCAGCGTCCAGCCAAGTGACATTCCAGAACTCTCTTGCTGGTTTCGAGAACTCCTTTAACGCTTCGAGATAGCCAGACTCTTCGTGTTTCATCGCTACGGAAACCGGTAACAACAAACCATTTTTTAGAGCGCCAGAGTGGCAAAGCGTCTGGTGAATCAGGAAACGTGAAAGTCGACCATTGCCATCCATGAACGGGTGAAGAAAGACAAACCCGAAAGCCACAACCGCTGCTGCTATCAACGGATCAACCTGCTTGGCTGAGTGATTGGCAAAACTCATCAACTCGTCCATCAACTCCCTGCACAATTGCGGTGGAGGCGGGACATAGCTGACGCCAGCTGCGCCTCTCAAGCCGTTGTGTAAATGGTTCTGTTCATGACGGAAAAGCACAGCTTTATCGAAAGGATTGGAAACCGTACTGTTCTGCAACTCGACCAAATAGTCTTCGCTCAACTCTGTTCGCTCATGGGCTTGGCGGAGAAGCCGAACAAAACGGCGCGACTTTTCTTCGTTGGGCTCTTCTTTCTCAATGGCGAAAGAATCGCGGGTCTCATGCAGATAGGCCCAATTGATTGCCCGATCCATCATTTCCGGCGGCAACGTCGCCATAAAAGCCTGGACTCGACCAAGGATGTCCAGATCAAGCAGCGCCTGCAGCTCCGTCGTACGCTCGACTGTGGCGCAGTAACGCATTGACCCCAACCCGTTAAAATCTACCCGCCAACGACTATTTCGAATTGCAGGCCCGGTGACATAACGCTTGGGATCAAACAAAGCGACAACGTTGCCCCGAACCGGTACGGAATATTCCAGCTGTTTGCCCGTGAAACTTTCCCAAAGAAAACAGGCCTTGCGGATAAATACCCCGTTAGGTGATCGGCTCAACTCACCTAGCAACTCGTCCGCTTCAACGGTTTCAAGCGCCTGAGCAAGAATGCACAGGTTTATTCCCTCATGCTTCAGAGCAAACAAGATGTGCTCAAGTGTCGAACCCTGTGCCGGCGCGACGCCGTTTGGAACCGCTAGACACTCACCGATCAAGGTAATCCGGGTAACCGGTTTGATCATCGCAATGCGCTTGGGGGCAAATGCATTAAGCTTCAGCGCATCGCGCAGGTGGGCATATCCAACAGTTGGCATCGTCATCGTCCACATAAAAAATTCACTGCGACGATTAAAGCCCAGTTTTTTTTACATCGCGCATGTTTTTTTTACATTTCAGCCTTTTCCTGCAATTTTTTTTACACATTTCTGCCCTTACGCAACAACACATCCAACTGATCCACCACCTCCGCCCAGTCGGCGTCATCCAGAATCTCGTCCCGTAAAAACTCCGCTTGGCTCTTCGTCCAGAAAAACGCATCAGCCAAATGCAGTTCGGGTTTGAGCGGGGAATGGGTGGTGATGAATTGGTCGATGCTGGTCGGGTCGTTGTCCAGGCCGAGTTGTTTGAACAGGGATGGGAGAGTGTGGATTGGTTGCTCCATTGCTGAGTTCCTTCAAAAACGGGGTGTGTGGAAGATTATTCGCGAGCAGGCTCGCGAAGGCCTCAGTGCCGGCGCCACAAAGCCTAATCACTCAACTCCCGCACCTCGGCATGCGGCACCATTTTCAGAAACTCCGGCATGCTCATGTGCAGCAAGTAGTTGTGGTTGCCCGCCTCCAGATAAATATCCTTCTGCCGCGTCAGCAACGGGTCGATGACCATGTCCAGGCCATAGGAGTCACCCAGCGGCGGCACCGCGCCGCGCTCACAGTCGTCGAAGATGTGCGCCAGATTGCTTTCGCGGGTCAGTTGCCATTCGCCGCTGGTCCGTACCTTGCTCAGGTCCAGATGACGACTGGCCGGCAGCACGGCCATCAGGTAGTGCCCGTGGTGGTCGTCGAGGATGATCGATTTGGCCACGCGCTCGGCGGGCACCCCGGCGACCCGTGCGGTTTCCAGGCTGCTCGATGAATGCCGGTGGGCGACGATGTCGTATTCGCAGTGCGCCCGGTTCAGGCTGCTCTGCACCTTTCTTGCCATACGCATGATGCACCTCGATGTTGCGCTGAACGGTGGTTGCCGTGCTTTTGAGTCTAGTTCGGCGGGCCGTCGATGCAGGGAAATCCGCTCACTGGACACATCCTCACACTGATCAAAATTCAACCAGCGCAACCCTCAACTAGACTGTAAGAACCAGACATGACGCTCGCGGAGGGTCACGTGAACAGCCGATGTTGTGCGCTTGCCTTGCTCCTGCTGATCAGCGGCTCAGCCCTCGCCGCTGACACCCCGTTGCCGCCAATGAGTCCGGCCGGTTTGTGGCTGATTACCTTGGGCATCGTCTTTCTGATCGCCGAAGCGGCGCTGCCCAATTACGGCGTTATCGGGCTGGGCGGCATCATCATGTTCGTCATCGGTGCGCTGATTCTGAGCAACGCCGAGTTGCCGGTGCCGATGATGATCGGCCTCGGTCTGATCAGCGCCCTGCTGTTGATCGGACTGGTGATCCGCGCCCTGAAAACCCGCCCGCGTCACGCGGTCAGTGGCGACGCCGGCCTGCTCGGCAGTGTCACCGCGATCACCACGGTGCAACCGGGCGATGCCCATAATGGCTGGGTGCAACTGCAAGGTGAGCGCTGGCAGGTGCTCAGCGCCACCCCGCTGCTAACCGGGCAATCGGTGCGCGTGGTGGGTCGCAAGGGATTGTTGCTGCAAGTGGCCGCGGCTGACGCGGCGCCACTCGGAGAGTGATCATGGGTCTGCAAATCGGTTTTGTTGCGCTGCTGTTACTGGTCATTGCCTTGGCCGGTTCGACGTTTCGCATTCTGCGTGAATACGAGCGCGGCGTGGTGTTTCAGCTTGGCCGCTTCTGGCAAGTCAAAGGTCCCGGCCTGATCCTGCTGATTCCGGTGGTCCAGCAAATGGTTCGGGTCGACCTGCGCACGGTGGTTCTCGATGTGCCACCGCAAGATGTGATCACCCGCGACAACGTGTCGGTGAAGGTCAACGCCGTGCTGTATTTCCGCGTGCTTGATCCACAGAAGGCGATTATTCAGGTTGAAGATTATCTTTCGGCCACCAGTCAACTGGCCCAAACCACATTGCGTGCAGTGCTCGGCAAACACGAACTGGATGAACTGTTGGCTGAACGCGAGCAGTTGAATATCGACATCCAACAGGTGCTCGATGCGCAGACCGATGCCTGGGGGATCAAGGTCGCCAACGTCGAGATCAAGCATGTCGATCTCAACGAATCGATGGTGCGGGCGATTGCCAAACAGGCTGAAGCCGAGCGCGAGCGGCGGGCCAAGGTGATTCACGCCGAGGGCGAATTGCAGGCCTCGGAAAAACTCATGCAAGCGGCGGAAATGCTTGGCCGACAGCCTGGGGCAATGCAGTTGCGCTATATGCAGACCCTGAGTTCGATTGCCGGGGACAAGAGTTCGACGATTGTCTTTCCGTTGCCGATTGAGTTGCTCAAGGGGATGGCGGATTTGTCCGGCAAGTCCTGACCCGCTTATCCACCCGCAGACTTGGCCACAAACAAGCGTGCCTGCATCCCGCCCGCGTGGACTTCAGCGCTGGCCTGCCAGGCTGCGGGCAGCGGTGAAAACTCTTGCGGTTGGTCGACGGTTCCGACCAGCCAGACCCGGCCTCCGGCGGGCAACTCCGTCAGGCTGTCCAGATAGACATCGGGCGTCACCAGCGTGCCGAACCCGTATTCATTTGGCCGCGTTGATTGGCCATCGGCTTTCGGCGGAGTAAAGAGGCGCACCTTCGCCCCGGTGCGATCGTAGTAGACGTAGCTCAGATACCAGAGCATGTCGCTGGTGACGATGCGATCACCCGGCAGGAAATGCTGGTTGACGTACTTCACGACCGTGTCGAGTTGATCATGAGTGTCGACCGTGGCGTTGTTGTTTACGCCGACCAGCTCCACCGCGATCAGCAACACCAGTACCGCCAAGGCAAAAATCCGCACACGGCTGTACAAACGGTCGATGGCCAACGCCGTCAGCATCGGCAAGCCAAGGGCGTACGCCGTCAGATAACGTTCGATGAACACTGGCGTAATGAACGACACCAGATACACCAGCAATAGCGGCAAACCGGTGTACAGCGCCAACAGAATGCTGCCGCGCGACACGCTGCGATCGCGCATCACAGCAATGACTGCCAGCCCCAACATCGCCAACGGCAACGCCGCGAAAATCAGCCACGGCAAACTTTCACCATCGTCCTGAATCAGCCATGACCAGATCATCGACGGCAGCGAACTCAACGTAACGGCAGGCTCCCAACCGACGTCGCCACCGGCCTCGAGCTGCTGCATGTGCTGCATCAAAGCAAGCAGGTTGGGCAGCCAAGGCAGATACAAAGCAACGATGGCCAGGTTCGCCAGCCACCAGTTCCAGCGCTGGATGTGCCGGAACCGGTAACCACGCTGTACGCGGATCGCGATCAGATAAAGCCAGTGACACAGCGCCGCGAGCAATGCGAAATAGTGGGTGTAGAGCGCCGCGCTCATCAGCAGCAGGTAATACACCAGATAGCGCTGGCGTTGCGGGCGGCGGATCCAGTAGACCAGCGCCAGGCTCGCGGCGAGCAGCAGCGCCCCGAGCAGCGCGTACATGCGCACTTCCTGGCTGTAGCGCACCGCGGTCGGCAACAGCGCCAGCAACACACCGGCGATGAACGCTGCGCGACGGGTGGCCAGGCGATCCACCAGCCACACGCCCAGCCCCACCGCCGCAATGCCGGCCAGCGCACTGAGAGAGCGGACCGCCAGAATGCCATCCCCGAACAATTCGACCCAGCCATGCAGCAGCATGAAGTACAGCGGTGGATGCACATCGAATGCCGCGTGCTGCCAGATTTCACTCAGCGAATAGCGCGCCAGCAGCAGACTGGAACCTTCATCGCCCCAGATCGCTGCCGCGGTCAGATCGTAAAAACGCACGAATGCGGCCAGCGCCAGGATCGGCCATAGCCAGTGATTTTTTATCCAGCGCACCCAGCGCAAGCTGCCGAACCAGGAGCCGGGCGCGGCAAACGGATCTTGCGTGTCGCCCATTGGCGTGACTCTGTTGACCGACATTGCTGCCTCTTGCCGCGCCGCAGCGCCACGAGAGTATGACGCGCCAACCTGCCCATCACTTTAGGTCAGCCACGGCAGAACCGTCGATGTCGGTTTGTGCTTTCACGACGCCCGGCGCCATTGCCGCCATTTGCCCTTCCGGGTAAACCGACTGCCATCCCCCGCCCAACGCCTTGTACAGCCCGACCATGGCCAGCGACACGCCGGTGGAGCTCTCCACCCACTGTTCCTGCGTCGCCAGCAGCGCGCTTTGCACGGTGAGGACGTTGACGAAATCGACCACGCCTTCGACGTATTGCTGTTGCGCAGTGCGCAGGGCGATCTGGTTCTGGCGTACGGCTTCGGCGAGGCTGTCGCGGCGGCGTTGACTGGCGTTGTAGGCGGTCAGTTGATCGTCGATTTCGTGCCAGGCACGCAGTACGGTTTGCTGGTAGGCAACGGCCGCTTCCTGCTGTTGCGCTTCGCGCAGTTGCAGCACGCCGCGCAGGCGTCCGCCGTCGAATAACGGCAAACTGAATTGCGGGCCGATGCCGAAGGCCCGCGAACCCCACGAGCCAAAGTCGCTGAGCTGCATGGCTTGCGAGCCGAGGTTGCCGGACAGGGTGATGCGCGGATAGAAATCGCCCTTGGCCACGCCGATATTGGCAGTGGCAGCGTGCAGGCGCGCTTCGGCCTGGCGGATGTCAGGGCGGCGTTCGGCCAGTTGCGACGGCAGGCCGATGGCGACTTGCAGCGGCGACTGCGGCACGGCGGCGTCTGTGGATAACTCCTTGGCCAATGCCTGTGGCGGTTCGCCCATCAACAGGCTGATCGCGTTGATCAGTTGCGATTGGCGCTGTTCCAGCGCGGGCAGGCGCGACTCGATCGCGGCGACTTGCGCGGCGGCTTCGGCAACGTCGAGGTCAGTCGCCACGCCGTCGGCCAGGCGCAGTTGCGAGAGCTTGAGGCTGTGCCGGGCAACATCGAGGTTTTGCTCGGTGACCGCGCGAGTGTTCTGCACGCCGCGCAGCTGAATGTAGTTTTGTGCGGTATCGGCGAGCACGGCCAGCAACACGCCGCGACGGTCGTTTTCGGCGACTTCGAGGTTAGCATCGGCAGCTTCGGTTTCGCGGCGCACGCGGCCCCAGAAATCCAGTTCCCATGAGGCGGAGAAACCGGCGTCCCACAGGTTGAACGCGGAATCGCCGTTGCGTCCGGACGGGTCGTTCAGGCCTTCGCCGCTGTTGCGTTTGCGCGCGTAGCTGCCAGTGGCGGCGGTGTTCGGATAACGGTCGGCGGTGATCACCTGGCGAGCGGCGCGGCTTTGTTGCAGGCGGCTGCTGGCCAGTTGCAGGTCGAGGTTGCTCTTCACCGCACGTTGAGTGAGCGCGGAGAGTTGCGCGTCGTGGAAGACTTCCCACCAGCGTTCGTTGAGAGGTTCGCTGACGGCTTGGCTGGGGGCGGACTTGGCGGGTTTGCTCCAGTCAGCGATTTGCGTGGTTTCGGGCTTGTGGAAGTCCGGGCCTACGGTGCAGGCAGTGAGGCTTACTGCGAGCAAGGCACTGAAGGTGAGTGGCTGCCACAGACCCCATCGCTGGCAAGCCAGCTCCCACAGGGATTGTGCAGGTTGTCCAAATTGTTGAGCCCTACCGACGGAACCTGTGGGAGCTGGCTTGCCAGCGATGAGGCCAGTCGAATTACCACCCATCATCGCTGGGTCACCTCACGCACGGATTTCTCTGAACTGCCCGTATCAATACTCGCCTCCACCGACATCCCCACGCGCAAGCGCTCGGCCAATGGCTGACCCGGTTCCAGCATGATCTTCACCGGAATCCGCTGCACCACCTTGGTGAAATTACCCGTCGCGTTGTCCGGTTTCACCGCCGCAAAGGTCACGCCTGTGGCTGGTGCAATACTTTCCACGCGACCGCTCAAGGCTTCGCCACCAAGGCTGTCGACGCGCACCTGCACCTCTTGCCCCGGCTGCACGTCCGTCAGTTGCGTCTCCTGAAAATTCGCCACGACATACGCCTGCTGCAACGGCACCACCGCCAGCAGCTTGCTGCCCGGCGTCACATAGGCGCCGACGCGCACGGCGCGCTCGCCGATCATGCCGTCCTGCGGTGCGGTGATGCGCGTGTAGGAGAGTTCGAAACTGGCGATTTCCAGTGCCGCTTGTGCGTGTTTCAAACTGCCTTCGGCCGCATCTCGTTGAGCGGTAAGAATGTCGACTTGCTTGCGCTCTGCCGCCAGTTTCGCCGTGGCGGTGTCGAGATGAGCCGTGGCCTGATCGATGCGAGTGCGCGCCTGTTGCGCGTTTTGCACGGTGCCGGCGCCGACGCCCGCCAAGTGGTTGTAGCGGTTCAATTCCTGCTGGGCAAAGGCCATTTCAGCCTTGGCAGACACCACCGAGGCTTGCGCCTGGGCGATCACCGAAGTCTGGCGCTCCAGCGTCGCTTTGGCATTCTGCAACTGCGCCCGCGCGACCAGGGTTTGCGCGTCCGCTGCCTCAGCTGAAGCGCGCAAGTCGCGATCATCGATCAGCGCCAGCAACTGGCCCGCCTTCACTTGCTGGTTGTCCTCCACCAAGACTTCCTTGATAAACCCGGCCACGCGCGGCACGACGAGCGTGTAGTCGGCAGAGACAAAGGCGTCGTTGGTGTTTTGCTGGGTGCGTTTACCAAACACACCGGGGAATGCCAGGTATACCAGCACGCCGACAGCCAGCGCGGCCGCTACAGCCACTGCGAGTTTTTGCTTTGCTTGAGTCGTCATAAAAACCTTCATTGTTCAGTGCAGCAATCAGGTCGGTGCGCGGGGCGGAAAGATCCGCGTCGGCAGCCAGAAAATCAGCAGGATCAACGCCACCGCGACGCCGGCCATGCACACGTAGAGATCGGAAGAGGTCAGCACCACGGCCTGCTCGTGCAGGCGATGGGCGAGGCCCGGATCGCTGCGGTCGGCCAGCGGCGAATTGCCGAGGCTGTCGACCAACATGGTCGAGTGAAAATGCAGGCGCGCCGTGGTCAGCGCCTCAAGCGCCCCGGTGGCGACCACCGCTGCCAGACCTTTCACGGTGTTGAACCACGCCGAGGCAAACGGACCGTCCGTTGGCTGGATGCTGCCGGTCGAGAGCATCAACAGCGGCAACACTGACATCGGTTGACCAAAGATCTGCAGCCATTGCAGGACGTAGAAATTGTCGCGAATCCATTCCGCGGTCAGCAGCGAGCCACCGAGGCAGGACAGCACCAGCATGCTCAAACCGATCCCGAGCACCCAGCGGCAATCGACCCAGCGCAGGTTGCACAACGCTGCCACCAACGGC
This sequence comes from Pseudomonas sp. B21-041, assembly GCF_024748675.1. Lineage (NCBI taxonomy): Bacteria > Pseudomonadati > Pseudomonadota > Gammaproteobacteria > Pseudomonadales > Pseudomonadaceae > Pseudomonas > Pseudomonas sp. B21-041. The sequence goes on along the minus strand of NZ_CP087175.1, from coordinate 170,155 downwards.
AGCGCAATCAGTTGCGGCAACGCGGCGATCAGCATGATCGGTGCGGTCTGCGCCGGGCGATAACCCTGCACCTGTGCCAGATAACTCGACGGAATCAACACCACCGCCTGCAGAACGACCAGCACACCGGCCAACGTCATCAAGGCGAACGACAGGTTACGAATACCGAGCATCTGCAATTTGAAAAACGGGATCGGCTGCGACCACTCGTTGATCAGGAACGCCACCAGCAGCAGCGAGCCGGCGCCGAGCAATCCACAGATCAGGCTCGACTCGAACCAGTCCAGCCGATTGCCCTGCAACAAACCGATCACCAACATGCAGATCGCCGGAAAGCCCAGCAGCAGGCCCTTCCAGTTGAACGATTTGAGGCGTTCCAAACGCAGCGAGTCCTGCGGAATACCCCACGCGACCATCGCCATAGCGATCAGGCACGGCACGATGATCTGCCAGAACGTCCATTGCCAACCGACGTATTCGGTCCATAAACCGGCCAGCGGCGTGCCGAGACCCGGGCCGAATGTCGCCGTCAGTGCGTAGCCGGCCAGACCGTAAAGCTTGATGTTCGCCGGCAAAAAGCGCAGGGCGACGGTCATCAGCATCGGCGGTAACGCACCGCCGGCCAGCCCCTGCAAAGTGCGCATCAGCAGCAGACTTTCGTAGTTCGGTGCAAACGGGCACAGCACGCCAAGCAAGGTGAACAGGCTGATCGCGCAGAGGGTGAAGCGGCGCAACGAGAAGGTCACCGAACACCACGGCGCGAAGGCCATGGCTGCGACCGAGGTGGCGGTGTAGCTGGCGACCAGCCAGGTGCCTTCGTCGTAACCGATGTGCAACCCGCCACGGATGTCGGCCAGGGCCACCTTGGTGACCATCTCGTTGAGGCCCGACACCAGCACCGCCAGCAGCACGCCGACCAGGCCAATGATGATCCGCGCCCCGAACACCGGTGGCGCGGCCGCCGTCGCCGGGCTGGCCGCGGCGATGGGCACCGCAGCCGACAGGGATGTCATGAATACACACTCCGGAGGGAAAAATACCGGAGCATCTTAGTCGGGCTTAGCAATGACGAAAATTGACTTATTGGCAGCTTATAAGTGCGCCGGACGCAATCATTAACCTCTGTAGGAGTGAGCCTGCTCGCGATAGCGTTGGGTCAGCCAATGTATGTGTTGACTGACACACCGCTATCGCGAGCAGGCTCACTCCTACAAGGGTTTTGTGTGGGTTCGCAGATTAAGGCTGGGCAGCCAGCCACGTTTCATCACAACAAGCCTTGAGCGTTTCTCGCAGCCAGCGGTGTGCCGGATCCTTGTCGAAACGCGGGTGCCAGGCCTGGGTCAGCATCAGTGTTGGCAACGGGATTGGCAGGTCGAACGAGCGCAGTTTCAAACCGAGCCGGCGCACGCTGAGCAACGCTTCTTTGGGCACCGGCAGGATCAGGTCGGAATCCGGCAAGGCAAACATCGCCGCATGAAAACTCGGCGCAATCACCGCCACGCGCCGCTCCAGGCCTAGCGCATTCAGCGCCGTATCGATCGGGCCGCGCGCGATGCCGCGTCGCGACATGCTGATATGGGAAAACCCGGCGTAGCGCTCGGCGGTGATTTCACCGTCGAGCAATGGATGATCTTCGCGCACCAGTCCCACGAAGTGCGTCGAGAACAGGTTCTGCACTTTGACTTCCGGGGTGACGGGCCGGGTGTTGCTGACGCTCAGATCGATGCGGCCCTCGCGCAGTGCCTCATCGTCGCCATCGCCTTCCGGGACGAAACGCAATTCGCAGTGCGGCGCCAGTTGATCGAGGGTGTCGAATAGCTTGCCGCCGTAAACACCGATGAAGAAGTCATTGGCACGGATGCTGAAGCGCCGGCGCAGCGTGCCCAGTTCCACCGAGTCGGCCGAGCGGAACAGCAGCGCGGCCTGCTCGACCACATCGCGCACCTGCTCGCGCAACTCTAGCGCCTTGGGGGTTGGCACCAGACCACGACCGGCGCGCACAAGGATCGGGTCGCCGATGGCCTCGCGGATCCGCGTCAGGGTGCGGCTCATGGCCGCCGGACTGAGGTTCATCCGCCGAGCGGCGCCGACCACACTGCCCTCATCGAGCAAGGCGTCGAGGGCGACCAGAAGGTTCATGTCCGGGAGCTGCATACTGAGCACTCATGGCTGATCAGGATTGATCTGCGCGCAATGCTAGCAAACATCCTTTAGGTATGGAGGCGCCGGACAGGACGCCATCGCTGGCAAGCCAGCTCCCACAGTGGTTGAGGCGTTCACAACATCTGAAAACACCAAAAAACCTGTGGGAGCTGGCTTGCCAGCGATGGGGCCAGCCGTCACGCCAGAAATTACCGCTGCATCCCCCACCGCTTAACGGTCACCCGCTCCAGCGTATCGAACACCAGATTCTCCACCAGCAACCCGATCAGAATCACCACCGCCAACCCGGCAAACACCTTGTCGGTATACAGCTCATTGCGATTCTGAAAGATGTACCAACCCAGCCCACCCTTGCCGCTGGTCGCGCCAAACACTAGTTCCGCCGCGATCAACGTGCGCCAGGCAAACGCCCAGCCGATCTTCAGCCCGGCCAGAATCGACGGCAGCGCCGCCGGGATCAGGATGAACAGCACCAGCCGCAAGCCCTTCAAACCGTAATTGCGCCCGGCCATGCGCAGCGTTTCAGAAACTCCGAGATACCCCGCGTAAGTGTTTAGTGCCAAAGCCCACAACACCGAATGCACCAGCACAAAAATCAGGCTGTTCTGCCCTAGGCCAAACCACAGCAGCGCCAGCGGCAACAGGGCAATCGCCGGCAACGGGTTGAACATCGAGGTCATCGTGCTCAGCAGATCGCGCCCCAACTGCGTCGACACCGCCAGCGTGGTCAGGGCAAACGCCAGAACGATGCCGATCAGGTAGCCCTTGATCAGGACCACCAGCGATATCCACACCTTGGCCAGCAGCTCACCACTGAGCAGCCCCTCGAACAGCGCGTGGCTGGTCTGCAAGAAACTCGGCAGCATCAGGTCATTGTTCTGGATCCGTGCGACCACTTCCCACAGCACCGCCAGCACAATCAGGATCAGGCCTTTACGCAACCAGCCCTGTTGCCACAGCCGCGTGCCGAGCGACAACTCCCGCTCGACCGGCACTTCAGTCAGCGGCTCCAGAACAACTTCAAACTCTTCACGCACGGATGATGAATGGCTCATCGGGTAGTCCTCCTGGCCGCTCAATAGGCAATGCGAATGTCGTTGAAGTCGTGATCACGCTCGGTTTCCGGCGACTGGCCTTCGTCGAACAGCAGTCGATGAATGCGCCGCGCCGACTCCTGAAACGCCACGCCACCCAAGCTGTGCAAGTCGTATTGATGGCTGTGCACTTCGGCGCGCACCCGGCCGGGATGCGGCGACAGCAGCAGAATACGATTGCCGACCACCAACGCCTCTTCAATCGAGTGGGTGACGAACAGCAGAGTGAAGCGCACCTCTTCCCAGAGCAGCAGCAGTTCTTCCTGCATCTTGCGCCGGGTCAGCGCATCGAGTGCGGCGAATGGCTCGTCCATCAGCAGGATTTTCGGCTGCATCGCCAACGCCCGGGCAATCGCTACGCGCGCTTTCATGCCACCAGACAAAGTGTGCGGATAGGCATCGGCAAACGCCGCCAAGCCGACCTTTTCCAGATAGTGCAGCGCGCGTTCTTCAGCTTCTTTTTTCTTCAGCGTGCGTGAGGCGAGCAGCGGAAACATCACGTTCTGTTTTACGGTTTTCCACGGCGGCAGCTGATCGAATTCCTGAAACACCACAATCCGGTCCGGACCCGGCGCATCGACGCGCTGACCTTGCAGACGGATCTCGCCTTCGCACGGTTGAATGAACCCGGCGACCGCTTTGAGCAAGGTGGATTTGCCGCAACCGGACGGCCCGAGCAACACGTAGCGATCGGCCGGATCGATTTCGAAACTGACCTGGTGAGTGGCGCGCACCACGCGTTGCGGGGTGCGGTATTCGAGGCTGACATGATCGACCGCCAGCAGCGCTTCGCTGCGAGCGATCGGGTTGCTGGCCGCGTGGCCTGGCAAGGGAGCGTTCATGATTTGATCAATCTCCGGCGAATCAGAAAGGCGCGTCGCCCTGAATGGTCGTGCGATACAGCTTGCGGCGCAGGTGCGCGGGGCAGCCGGCGGCGAGATGGATCAGCGAACGGTTGTCCCAGAACACCAAGTCGTGTGGCTGCCACTGATGGCGGTAGATGTTTTGCGGCAGCACGCTGTGGGCGTAAAGCTCGGTCAGCAACTGCTGGCTCTCGTCATCCGGCAGGCCGACGATGCGCGTGGTGAAACCTTCGCTGACGAACAACGCCTTGCGGCCGTTTTCCGGGTGCGTGCGCACCACCGGGTGCACCACTTCCGCGACTTGAGCCAGTTGCTCCGGGGTCAGGGTCGGGCGCCAGTTGCCTTCGAATTTGGTTTCGCTATAGCGGGCGGTGTAGGAATGCGCGGCACTGCGGCCTTCGACCGCTTTGCGCAACGCTTCGGGCAAGCTGTCCCAGGCTTTGTGCATGTCGGCGAACAGCGTGTCGCCGCCCTCCTCTGGCAACTCCTGTGCATGGAGCATCGAGCCGAGACTTGGCAACTCTTTATAGGAGAGATCGGAGTGCCAGAACTTGCCAGCATCGCCGAGGCCGATGTTCTGGCCGTTTTCGATGATGTTGGAAACAATGAGGATTTCCGGGTGATTGGCCAGCAGGAACTGCTTGAGCACGTGGATCTGCAACACGCCGAAGCGGCGGCTGAAGTCGATCTGTTGCTGTGGGGTGATTTGCTGGTCGCGGAACACCACGACGTGGTGATCCAGGTGCGCGCGATGAATGCGTGCGAAGTCCTGATCATTGATCGGCCGAGTGAGGTCGAGACCAATGATCTCGGCGCCGACGGCACCGCTGAACGGGCGGATTTCAAAGGATTGTGGCGCGGCGGTCGCGGCGCTTGGGGAAGCAGTAGCTGCGGACATCTTTCCATCTCCCACGCACGGCGCGCTCACGGGCGCGCTCGTCGATCAGACACTCACGCTGGATTGCGTGTTGGTTCAGGTCGTGCGGCGCGCCGATTGGTCGGCAGGTACGCAGGGGGAGACTTTATAGCTATAAGAATTGGAAATTAAATACCGTTATTGAATAACGATATGGCGAATGGTGAGGAATGGACTGAGTGGTGAGTGACGGTTTTTGTCACTTCCTGACAGAGATGTGGTGTTTGGGCTGCCGCTATCGCGAGCAGGCTCACTCCTACAGGGATCGCATTCCATCTGGAGAAATGCGGTTACTGTAGGAGTGAGCCTGCTCGCGATGAGGCCAGTGAGGTCACTAAAAAATCAACGCTCGTGCAACGCCTCAGCCCGCGCGCGAATGATCGGCTTGAGCAGATAACTCAACACCGACTTCTTGCCGGTAATGATATCCACCGACGCCACCATCCCCGGGATGATCAGCAACGGTTTTTCATCCGTACCCAAGTGGCTGCGCTCAGTGCGCACCTTGATGATGTAGTAGGTGGTTTTCTTGTCTTCGTCGGTGATGGTGTCGGCACCGATCTGCTCAAGCTTGGCTTTGAGCCCGCCGTAAATGGTGTAGTCGTACGCGGTGAATTTGACGATCGCTTCCTGCCCCGGGTGCAGGAACGCGATGTCCTGCGGACGGATCTTCGCTTCGACGAGCAAGGTGTCGTCCAGCGGTACGATTTCGACCATGTCGCTGCCCGGCTGAATAACGCCGCCGATGGTGTTGACCAGCAACTTGTTGACGATGCCGCGCACCGGCGATGTCACCAGCGTGCGGCTGACGCGGTCTTCCAGCGCCTTGCCGGTAGCGCTGGCCTTGTTCAGGTCGGTGCGCGCCTCGTTGAGTTGGGTCAGCGCTTCGCTGCGGAATTTACCGCGCGTCTCGTCGATCTTGCGCTGCACTTCCTTGATCGCCGATTCAGCGCGCGGAATCGCCAGCGTCGTTGCATCCAGCTGACCACGGGTTTCCACCTCGGCACGCTTCAGACGCAAGACCTCCACCGGGGACACCGCGCCCTGCGCCACCAGCGGCTCGGACATATTGATTTCCTGCCGCTGCAAGCCGAGCTGCTGCCGATACTGCGCTTGCTTGGAGGCGAATTCGCGCAGCTCTTGCTGACGCTGAATCAACTGCTCCTGCAAACCACCAATTTCGTCATGCAATTGCTGACGGCGGCTGATGTACAGCGATTCCTCACTTTTCGCCTGGCCCGGCACGGCCTTGAGCACGTCCTCGGGGAAATTCAGCGGACGGTCATCCACTTCGGCGCTCAGGCGCTCGACCCGCAGCAACATCGACAGGCGATCGGCTTCGGTTTCGCCGACGTTGGAGGCAAATCGCGTGTCATCGAGACGAATCAGCGGCGCACCCGCCTCGACGATCTGGCCTTCCTTGACGAACAGTTCGGAGATGATCCCGCCCTCAAGGTTCTGGATTTTCTGGATCTTCGACGACGGAATCGCTTTGCCGTCGCCCTTGGTCACTTCGTCGATCACGGCGAAGTTGGCCCACAGCAGCAGGAAGATAAAGAAGCCGATGATCGCCCAGATGGTCAGGCGCACGACGCGCGGGGCGTCTTCGATCAGCGCTTTGTTGACCTCTGGGAGGGGCTGGCCCTGCAGTGATGCCGAGCCTTTGAAGTAGCGACGGATCGAATCCTTGAAACCCGACTTAAGCAACACTGATCTGCCCCTTCTTCAACGCTTCCATCACGGCGGCTTTCGGGCCATCGGCGAGAATCTGTCCACGGTCAACCACCAGCAGGCGATCGACCAGCGACAGCAGCGACGCCCGGTGCGTCACCAGCACCACAGTCTTGTTTTCAATCACGGCGGCGAGGCGTTGCTTGAGGCGTTCTTCACCGGTGTTGTCCATGGCGCTGGTCGGCTCATCCATCAGCAGGATCGGCGGATTGAGCAACAAGGCCCGGGCCAGCGCAACGTTCTGCCGTTGACCGCCGGAGAGGTTCTGCCCGCGCTCGCCAACTTGCAGCTCATAGCCTTGCGGGTGCAGGCGGGCGAATTCGTGGACGCCGGCCAGTTCGGCCGCCTGCAGGACCAGCTCGTCTTCGACATAACGCGCGCCGGAGACGAGGTTGTCACGCAGGGTGCCGGCCAGCAGTTGGATGTCTTGCGGCACGTAGCCAATGTTGTAGCGCAGTTCGCTGACGTCGATCTGGCGGATATCCACACCGTCGACCAGCAACGCGCCATCGTCCGGCTGATACAGGCCGACCAACAGTTTGGCGAGGGAGCTTTTGCCCGAGCCGCTGCGTCCGATGATGCCGATTTTCTCGCCCGGACGGATCACTAGGTTGATGTTCTTCAGCGCCGGGTTCTGTTGTTCCGGGTAGGTAAAGCTGAGCTGGCGGCACTCGATCGCGCCTTGCAGCACCTTGCGGCTCAGCGGGCGCTCTTCGAAATTGCGCTCTTGCGGCAGCTCCATCATCTGGTCGACCGAGGTCATGGTTACCCGCGCCTGCTGATAACGGGTCAGCAGACCCGACAGCGACGCCAGCGGACTCAGTGCGCGACCGCTAAGCATGTAGCAGGCAATCAGACCGCCCATGCTCAGGTTGCCGGCGATGATCTGGTACACGCCGAAGACAATCATGATCACCCCGGCCAGTTGCTGGATCAGCAGGGTGATGTTCATTGCCAGGCCGGAAAGCATTTTCACCCGCAGCTCGAGACGGCTGAGGGTGCCGATGGTCTGTTCCCACTGGTACTGGCGTTCGCTCTCGGCGTTGTTGACCTTGACCGCGTCGAGGCCGGCGAGTGTTTCGATCAGGCTCGACTGGCGCTCGGCACCGAGGGCCATGGTGCGCTCCATGGTCGCCACCAGCGGTTTCTGCAACGCGTAGCCGATCAGCAAGGCAATCGGGAAAGCCAACACCGGAATCCACACCAAGTGCCCGCCGAGAATGGCGATAACGATAAAGATGAGGATGGTGAACGGCAGGTCGATCAGGCTGGTCAGGGTCAGCGAGGCAAGGAAGTCGCGCAGGCTCTGAAACTCGTGGATGTTCTGCGCAAAACTGCCGACCCGCGCCGGGCGGTATTTCATCGACATACCGACGATGCGTTCGAACAGCGTCGCGGAGATGATCAGGTCGGTTTTCTTCCCGGCCAGATCCAGGCACAAACTGCGCAGGCTCTTGAGGATCAGGTCAAAGAGGTAGGCGCCGGTAATCCCGAGGGCCAGCACCCACAGGGTCGCTTCGGCCTGGTTCGGCACCACGCGGTCGTAGACGTTCATCACGAACAGCGGCGCGGCCATGGCGATGATGTTGATCAGGAAACTCGCGGCGATCGCATCGGCATACAGCCAGCGCGAGCGCTTGAGGGTGTCGCGGAACCACGAGCGGGCACGTGGAATCAGCGTGCCGTGGTTGACGTCGAATTTGTGTTGCGGCTGGGCGAAGAAGACTTTGCCGGTGTAATCGTCAGCGAGCAATTCGCGACTGACGATGGACTCGCCGCCGTCGGTTTCGCTGAGCAACACCCGCGCTTCGTGGTCACCCTGCCAGCCGAGCAGGACGGCGCTGCGGCCATCCTTGAGCAGCAACAATGCCGGCATGGCGATCGCCGGAATTTCTTCCAGTTTGCGCTGCAGCACTCGACCTTGCAGGCCGGCGCGAGCCGCCGCGCGGGGCAGCAACTCGACACTGAGGCGTTGTTTGGGCAGCGGCAGGCCGGTGGTCAGCATCGCCGCGCTGGCGGGTTTCTGGTGGAGCATGCAAAGGGCGAGCAGGCCGTCCAGTAACGGATCGTCGTGCAACGCGCGTGGATCATGACTGAGTTGAACTCGACTGACTTCTGATTCCACGCTCGACACTCTTTGACAGTTGAAAAGGGATAACTCAATTCATCCCAGGCAGCTGGACCTTGGGCTTCACGTCGTTTTGCACAACGGATGCCAACGGTGCGACCACTCCCTGGCTTCTGAGCAACTCGCCCATGGTCGCCTTGATTCGGTACTGAGTAAATAACTGAATGTTTTTGATTTCCGCCAGACGCCGCGAAGCGGTGAACAACTCGTTTTCGCTGTCGAGCAAATCGAGCAGGGTGCGCTCGCCGAGGCTGAACTGACGCTGGTAAGCGGTGCGCACCGAGGTGCTGTGATCGACGTACTGCTGAGCGATCGGCACCTGCGCGTTGGCGTTGTTCAAGGCGTTCCAGGCCAGACCCAGCTCTTCGTTCAACTGACGCAAAGCGTTGTTGCGGATGTCCAGCGCCTGGTTCGACAGGTACGACTTGGATTCCAGATCGGCCTTGTTGCTGCCGCCCGAATAGAGGTTGAAACGCATGCGCAGCATGGCTTGCCATTCGTTGTTGTGACCGTTCTGGCCGTCGAGGTCGTTGTCGGCGGTGCGCCCCAGTTCGGCGTCGAAACGTGGGTAGAAGGTCGACTTGGCTGTTTCGTATTGTTTCTCGGCGGCGGCGATGTCGGATTCGGCCGAACGCAGGATCGGGCTGTTTTCCAGCATCTGCTGCCGCGCTTCGTTGAGGTTGGCCGGCATCATTGCCATGAACGGCGCCGGCCGCTCGAGTTGATCGGGCATCTGGCCGACGGCGCTGAGGAAATTGGTTTCCGAGTCGGCCAGATTGGTCTGCTCGGTGATCAGGTTGTTGCGGGCCTGGGCCATCCGCGCTTCGGCCTGATCGAGGTCGGCACCGCTGCCGACGCCGCGCTGGGTGCGCAACTGGATCTGATCGTAGATGCGCTGGTGGCTCTTGAGGTTTTCTTCGGCCAGACGCACGAACTCACGACGGGTCAGCACGTCCAGATAAACCTGGGCGACGGTCAGCGCGGTGCGCTCGGAAGTACCAAGCAACGAGTACGCACGGGAGTTAACGGTGGCTTGTTGACGCCCGACTTCGCTGGACGTCGCAAAACCGTCAAAGACCATTTGCGAGAGACGTAAACTTGACTCGCTACGGTTCAGGGTTTCGTAGTGGTTACCGGAATTGGCGCGGGTAGTAACGCTGTCGGTGCCTTCACGGCCATAACCGCCGAGCAGATCGACCTTCGGCAGGTATCCCCCTTTCGCCGCTCTTAATTGATAATCCGCAGCCAAACGACTGTTGACCCCTGCCTGGATTTCCGGATGGACATCCAGTGCCTGCTGCATGGCTTCTGGTAAGGATTGTGCTTGTACAAAAGAGGCGGCGAGGGCGAAGGGTACGGCGAAAAGCAGGGGCGAACGCATGATAGGAATTTCCCAGAACTTCTTGTCTTGAATCACAGCAAAACGTGGCGCTGCGTCGGATGATGGCAACCAGATTGACCGTATGTCGGAAAGTTCAAAACAGGAACTGGATCACACGCTAAAGGACAGGTCGCCGCGGAAATATCAATGTGACATTAGTGGGGCGATTGTTTAGGATGGCACCCAGAAGGTCAATAGTTTGGCATAAAGTTAATAGCGAAAGAATATAGCCAAATTATTGACGATTAGATGCGTCAAACTTGATTCGCAAATTTTAAAAGTACGTCCAGACTGAGTCGGCGCCAAAAGCCATCAGGTCTATAGAAGTCAACTGAACGTGACACCCCCGGAGAGTCTTCAATGAGCAGTGTTGTTGCCATCGTCAAAAGCATTGTCGGTCAGGTATTTGTAGTCTCCCCTGAGGGTGTACGTCGCGTACTCGTTGAAGGCGATCGCCTGTTCGTGGGTGACCAGATCGACACCGGCCTATCCGGCGCCGTATCGCTTGAGTTGGCTGATGGCCGCACCCTCGATCTGGGCCGAGAAACCCAGTGGAGCGCCAACGCGCCTGACTCCAGCACTGACCTGGCCGAGGCCACTGCGCAGGCAGCGCCGTCGGTAGCCGAACTGCAGCAAGCCATCGCCGCCGGTGTCGACCCGACCACCGCGCTGGACGCCACTGCTGCCGGCCCGAGTGCCGCAGGCACGGGCGGTGCCGCCGGTGGTGGTCACAGCTTCGTCATGCTCGACGCCACCGCTGGCCGCGTTGACCCGACCATTGGTTTCCCGACTGCAGGCATCAACGCTGGCGGACAAGCCGCGCAAAACATCACCGGCGGCCAGACCACCGACACCACCACCAACGCCTTGCGTGATTCGACCCTGAGCCTCAGCGCCACGCCGTCCATCACCGAAGCCGGCGGCGTGCTGGTGTACACCGCGACCCTGACCCAGGCGCCGCTGACCGACCTGACCATCACCCTGTCCAACGGCGCGGTGATTGTGATTCCGGCAGGCGCAACCACTGGCACCGTCAATGTGCCGCTGGCGCCGAACGACACCGTTTACAACGACCCGACCCAGATCGACGTGACCGTCACCGGCACCACCGGCGGCAATGGCATCACCGTGACCCCGCCGACCACTCCGGCCACAACCCAGGTCACTGACACCATCGACACCACCACCGTCACCCTGACGGCCGGGCCGAGTGTCACCGAAGGCGGGCAGATCACTTACACCGCGACCCTGACCAACCCGGCGCAAACCCCGGTGACCGTCACCCTGTCGAACGGCTCGACCATCACCATCGGCGCCGGCCAGACCACCGGCACGGTCAACGTGCCGACCCCGGCCAACGACGTCTATAACAATGGCAGCACCGTCACCACGACGATTACCGGTGCCAGCGGCGGTAACTTCGAAAACCTGGTGCCGAACCCGACGCCAGCGGTGACCACCATCACCGATTCGATCGACACCACCAACCTGACCTTGACCGCCACCGGCACTGTGGTCGAGGGTGGCCAGATCACTTACACCGCGACCCTGACCAACCCGGCGCAAACCCCGGTGACTGTCACCCTGTCGAACGGTTCGACCATCACCATTGAGGCTGGGCAGACCACCGGCACCGTCAACGTGCCGACTGCGGCCAATGACGTCTACAACAATGGCGGCACCGTCAGCACCACCATTACTGGCGCTACCGGCGGCAACTTCGAAAGCCTGGTGCCGAACACCACGCCTGCGACCACCACCGTTACCGACTCGATCGACACCACCAGCGTGAGCCTTACCGCCACCGGTACGGTCGTCGAAGGCGGCCAGATCACTTACACCGCGACGCTGACCAATGCTGCGCAGACTCCGGTGACGATCACCCTGTCGAACGGCTCGACCATCACCATTGACGCCGGCCAGACCACTGGCACCGTCAACGTGCCGACTGCGGCCAACGACGTTTACAACAATGGCAGCACCGTCAGCACCACCATCACCGGTGCTACCGGTGGCAATTTCGAAAATCTGGTGCCGAACACGACGCCAGCGACCACCACCATTACCGACTCGATCGACGACACCAACCTGTCGCTGACGGCAACCGGGACCGTGGCCGAAGGTGGTTCGATTGTTTACACCGCGACCCTGACCAACCCTGCCGGCACACCGGTAACCGTGACCCTGAGCAATGGCTCGGTGATCACCATCGAGGCTGGCAAAACCACTGGCACCGTGACCGTTCCGGCGCCGGCCGATGATGTCTATAAAGACTCAGGCAAAGTCGAAGTCACCATCAAGGATGCAACTGGCGGCAACTTCGAGAATCTGGTGCCTAGCACCGTTCCAGCCGTGACCGAAGTGACCGACACCATCGACACGTCGACCGTGAAACTGACGGCTGACACCTCGGTGGCTGAAGGTGGCACCGTCACTTACACCGCCACCGTCGGTGCGCCGGTGACTGGCTCGCCAGTGATCGTGACCCTGGCCAACGGTCAGAACATCACCATCGAAGTCGGCAAAACCAGCGGCACCGTGACCACCACCGCCCCTAACGATGCGTTGACCGGCAATGCGCCGCTGACCAACTCGATCACCGGTGTTTCCGGTGGTAATTACGAAGATCTGGTTGCCGACAAGACCCCGGTATCGACCACTGTTACCGATGTCGCCGACACCACCGACCTGTCGCTGAGCGCCACCGGTTCCGTGGCCGAGGGTGGTTCGATCGTTTACACCGCGACGCTGACCAATCCGGCCGGCACGCCAGTCACCGTGACCCTGTCGAATGGCTCGGTGATCACCATCGAAGCGGGTAAAACCACTGGCACCGTGACCGTTCCAGCGCCATCTGATGACGTTTACAAAGACGCCGGCAAAGTCGAAGTCACCATCAAGGATGTGTCTGGCGGTAATTTCGAGAACCTGGTCCCGAGCACCACGCCAGCCGTGACCGACGTCACTGATACCATCGACACGTCGACCGTAAAGCTGACGGCTGACACCTCGGTCGCTGAAGGCGGCACCGTCACTTACACCGCCACTGTCGGCGCGCCGGTGACCGGCTCGCCTGTTGTCGTGACCTTGGCCAATGGTCAGAACATCACCATTGAAGTCGGCAAAACCACCGGCACCGTGACGACCATTGCACCGAACGATGCGTTGACCGGCCACGCGCCGATTACCAATGCGATCACGGGCGTGAGCGGCGGCAATTACGAAGACCTCGTTGCCGACAAAACCCCGGTCAGCACCACCGTCACCGACACCACTGACACCACCGACCTGACGCTGAGCGCGACGGGCACCGTGGCTGAAGGCGGCCAGATCACCTACACCGCGACCCTGACCAACGCCGCAGGCTCGCCTGTCACCGTTACCCTGTCGAACGGTTCGGTGATCACCATCGAGGCTGGTAAAACCACTGGCACCGTGACCGTTCCGGCGCCCGCCGATGACGTCTACAAAGACGCCGGCAAAGTCGAAGTCACGATCAAGGACGCGACTGGCGGCAACTTCGAGAACCTGGTGCCGAGCACCGTTCCTGCCGTCACCGACGTGACCGATACCGTTGATACCTCGACGGTGAAACTGACCGCCACCGAGACGGCCGCTGAAGGTGGCACCGTCACCTACACCGCCACTGTCGGCGCCCCAGTGACCGGTTCGCCTGTGGTCGTGACTCTGGCCAATGGTCAGAACATCACTATCGAAGTCGGCAAAACCACCGGCACCGTGACGACCATTGCACCGAACGATGCGTTGACCGGCCACGCGCCGATTACCAATGCGATCACGGGCGTGAGCGGCGGCAATTACGAAGACCTCGTTGCCGACAAAACCCCGGTCAGCACCACCGTCACCGACACCAATGACACCACCGACCTGACGCTGAGCGCGACGGGCACCGTGGCTGAAGGTGGCCAGATCACCTACACCGCGACCCTGACCAACGCCGCAGGTTCGCCTGTCACCGTAACCCTGTCGAACGGTTCGGTGATCACCATCGAGGCGGGTAAAACCACTGGCACCGTGACCGTTCCGGCGCCCGCCGATGACGTCTATAAAGACGCTGGCAAAGTCGAAGTCACCATCAAGGACGCGACTGGCGGCAACTTCGAGAACCTGGTGCCAAGCACCGTTCCGGCTGTCACTGACGTAACCGATACCATCGACACCTCGACGGTCAAACTGACCGCCACCGAGACTGCCGCTGAAGGTGGCACCGTCACTTACACCGCCACTGTTGGCGCACCGGTGACCGGTTCGCCGGTGGTCGTGACTCTCGCCAACGGCCAGAACATCACCATTGAAGTCGGCAAAACCACCGGCACCGTGACCACCACCGCACCTAACGATGCGCTGACTGGCCACACGCCCCTGACCAACGTGATTACTGACGTGAGCGGTGGTAACTACGAGAACCTCGTTGCCGACAAGACCCCGGTTTCGACCACTGTTACTGACACTGTCGACACCACCAACCTGTCGCTCACTGCGACTGGCACCGTGGCTGAAGGCGGTTCGATTGTTTACACCGCGACCCTGACCAACCCGGCTGGCACGCCAGTCACTGTGACCCTGAGCAACGGCTCGGTGATCACCATCGAGGCCGGCAAAACCACTGGCACCGTGACCGTTCCAGCGCCAGCTGATGACGTCTACAAAGACGCCGGCAAGGTCGAAGTCACTATCAAGGATGCTACCGGCGGCAACTTCGAGAACCTGGTGCCAAGCACCGTTCCTGCCGTCACCGACGTGACCGATACCGTTGATACCTCTACGGTCAAACTGACCGCCACCGAGACTGCCGCTGAAGGTGGCACCGTCACCTACACCGCCACTGTCGGTGCTCCAGTGACGGGTTCTCCGGTTGTAGTGACTCTGGCCAACGGCCAGAACATCACCATCGAGGTCGGCAAAACCAGCGGCACCGTGACCACCACCGCGCCAAACGATGCGCTGACTGGCCAAGCTCCGCTGACCAACTCGATCACCAACGTTTCCGGCGGCAATTACGAAAACCTCGTGGCCGACAAAACCCCGGTCAGCACCACCGTCACCGACACCACTGACACCACCGACCTGACGCTGAGCGCGACGGGCACCGTGGCTGAAGGCGGTTCAATTGTTTACACCGCGACCCTGACAAATCCGGCCGGCACGCCAGTCACTGTGACCCTGAGCAACGGCTCGGTGATCACCATCGAAGCGGGCAAAACTACCGGCACCGTGACCGTTGCGGCGCCTGCCGATGATGTCTACAAAGACGCCGGCAAGGTCGAAGTCACCATCAAGGACGCCACCGGTGGCAACTTCGAGAACCTGGTGCCAAGCACCACGCCAGCCGTGACCGAAGTCACTGACATCATCGACACCTCGACCGTGAAGCTGACGGCCGACACCACGGTCGCTGAAGGCGGCACCGTCACCTACACCGCCACTGTTGGCGCTCCGGTGACCGGTTCGCCTGTGGTCGTGACCCTGGCCAATGGTCAGAGCATTACCATCGAAGTCGGCAAGACCACCGGCACTGTGACCTTCACCGCGCCGAACGATGCGTTGACCGGTCAAGCGTCGCTGGGTAATTCGATTACGGGTGTAAGCGGCGGTAACTACGAAAACCTGGTGGCCGACAAGACCCCGGTTTCGACTTCGGTCACTGACACCGTCGACACCACTGACCTGTCGCTCAGCGCCACCAACTCGGTCGCCGAGGGCGGTTCGATCATCTACACCGCGACGCTGACCAACCCGGCTGGCTCGCCAGTGACTGTGAACCTGTCGAACGGCTCGGTCATTACCATCGAGGCCGGTAAAACCACCGGCACCGTGACTGTCGCTGCGCCAGCCGATGACGTCTACAAAGACGCCGGCAAAGTCGAAGTCACCATCAAGGACGCCACCGGCGGCGACTTCGAGAATCTGGTACCAAGCACTGTCCCGGCCGTGACCGAAGTCACTGATACCGTCGACACTACCACCGTCAAACTGACCGCCACCGAGTCAGCGGCTGAAGGTGGCACCGTTACTTACACCGCCACCGTAGGCGCTCCAGTCACCGGTTCGCCGGTCGTCGTGACCTTGGCCAACGGCCAGAACATCACCATCGAAATCGGCAAAACCATCGGCACCGTGACCACCACTGCGCCGAACGATGCGTTGAACGGCCACACCCCGCTGACCAATGCGATCACTGACGTAAGCGGCGGTAACTACGAGAATCTGGTTGCCGACAAGACTCCGGTTTCGACCACTGTTACTGACACTGTCGACACCACCAACCTGTCGCTGACTGCGACCGACACCGTGGCCGAAGGCGGTTCGATCGTTTACACCGCAACACTGACCAATCCGGCCGGCACGCCAGTCACCGTGACCCTGTCCAACGGCGCCGTGATCACCATTGAGGCGGGTAAAACCACTGGCACCGTCACCGTCGCTGCGCCCGCCGATGACGTCTATAAAGACGCCGGCAAAGTTGAAGTCACGATCAAGGACGCCACTGGCGGCAACTTCGAGAACCTCGTTCCGAGCACCAACCCAGCCGTTACCGACGTCTCTGACACCATCGACACTTCGACGGTCAAACTGACCGCCACCGAGTCGGCGGCTGAAGGTGGCACCGTCACCTACACCGCCACGGTCGGTGCGCCAGTCACTGGCTCGCCAGTTGTGGTGACCTTGGCCAACGGTCAGAACATCACCATCGAAGTGGGTAAAACCACCGGCACCGTGACCACTACCGTGCCAAACGATGCGCTCACTGGCCACGCTCCGCTGACCAACGCGATCACTGACGTTTCCGGCGGCAATTACGAAAACCTCGTGGCCGATAAAACTCCGGTCAGCACCACCGTCACCGATACTGTCGACACCACCAACCTGTCGCTGAGCGCCACCGGTTCTGTGGATGAAGGCGGCCAGATCACCTACACCGCGACCCTGACCAATGCCGCTGGCTCGCCGGTCACCGTGACTCTGTCGAACGGTGCCGTGATCACCATCGACGCCGGCAAAACCACCGGCACCGTCACCGTCGATGCGCCGAAAGATGACGTCTACAAAGATGCCGGCACCGTTGAAGCGACCATCAAAGGCGCGACCGGTGGCGACTTCGAAAACCTGGTCACCAATACCGCCCCGGCGGTCACCACCGTCAACGACACCATCGACACCTCCACCGTGTCGCTGACCGCCACGGCGAACGTCGCCGAAGGCGAAACCGTGGTCTACACCGCGACCGTGACCGCACCCGTGACGGGTTCACCGGTTGTCGTGACCCTGTCCAACGGCCAGAACATCACCATCGAAGTGGGTAAAACCACCGGCACCGTGACCACTACCGTGCCAAACGATGCGCTCACTGGCCACGCTCCGCTGACCAACGCGATCACTGACGTTTCCGGCGGCAATTACGAAAACCTCGTGGCCGATAAAACTCCGGTCAGCACCACCGTCACCGATACTGTCGACACCACCAACCTGTCGCTGAGCGCCACCGGTTCTGTGGATGAAGGCGGCCAGATCACCTACACCGCGACCCTGACCAATGCCGCTGGCTCGCCGGTCACCGTGACTCTGTCGAACGGTGCCGTGATCACCATCGACGCCGGCAAAACCACCGGCACCGTCACCGTCGATGCGCCGAAAGATGACGTCTACAAAGATGCCGGCACCGTTGAAGCGACCATCAAAGGCGCGACCGGTGGCGACTTCGAAAACCTGGTCACCAATACCGCCCCGGCGGTCACCACCGTCAACGACACCATCGACACCTCCACCGTGTCGCTGACCGCCACGGCGAACGTCGCCGAAGGCGAAACCGTGGTCTACACCGCGACCGTGACCGCACCCGTGACGGGTTCACCGGTTGTCGTGACCCTGTCCAACGGCCAGACCATCACCATTGCCGTCGGTGAAACCACCGGCTCGGTGAACTTCGTTGCGCCGAACAGCCCATTGGCCGGCGGCAGCTCGCTGAGCGTGACCATCGACGGCGCCACTGGCGGCAACTACGAAAAACTGGCAGTCGACGGCAAGTCCGCCGACACCGCGGTTTCGGACACCACCGACACCACCAACCTGAATCTGACCGCGACCGATTCGGTGGCTGAAGGCGGGTCGATCGTTTACACCGCGACGCTGACCAACCCGGCCGGCACCCCGGTAACCGTGACGCTGTCGAACGGTTCGGTGATCACCATCGAAGCGGGCAAAACCACCGGCACCGTGACCGTTCCTGCGCCTGCCGATGACGTCTACAAAGACGCCGGCAAGGTCGAAGTGACGATCAAGGATGCAACAGGCGGTAACTTCGAGAACCTCGTTCCGAGCACCGTGCCGGCCGTGACCAACGTCACCGACACCATCGATACCACCGCCGTCAAACTCACCGCGACCGAGTCGGCGGCTGAGGGCGGTACCGTTACCTACACTGCTACCGTCGGCGCGCCAGTCACCGGTTCGCCGGTGGTCGTGACCCTGGCCAACGGTCAGACCATTACCATCGGCGTCGGCCAGACCACAGGCACCGCCACCACCACCGCGCCGAACGACGCATTGACCGGCCACGCGCCGATCACCAATGCGATCACTGAGGTAAGCGGCGGCAACTTCGAAAATCTGGTGGCTGACAAAACGCCGGTTTCGACCAATGTCACCGACACCGTCGACACCACCAACCTGTTGCTCAGCGCGACCGGCACCGTGGCCGAGGGCGGTTCGATTGTTTACACCGCAACCTTGACCAACGCCGCAGGCTCACCAGTCACCGTGACCCTGTCCAACGGCGCCGTGATCACTATCGAGGCTGGTAAAACCACTGGCACCGTGACCGTTCCAGCACCGGCTGACGACGTATACAAAGACGCGGGCAAAGTTGAAGCGACGATTTCGACTGCCACCGGTGGCAACTTCGAAAATCTGGTGCCGAGCAATGTTCCGGCTGTGACCGAAGTCACCGACACCATCGACACCACCACCGTCAAACTGACCGCCACCGAGTCGGCGGCTGAAGGCGGTAATGTCGTCTACACCGCCACTGTCGGCGCGCCAGTCACCGGTTCGCCTGTGGTTGTGACACTGGCCAACGGTCAGACCATTACCATCGGCGTCGGCCAGACCACAGGCACCGCCACCACCACCGCGCCGAACGATGCATTGACCGGCCACGCGCCGATCACCAATGCGATCACTGAGGTAAGCGGCGGCAACTTCGAAAATCTGGTGGCTGACAAAACGCCGGTTTCGACCAATGTCACCGACACCGTCGACACCACCAACCTGTCGCTCAGCGCGACCGGTTCCGTCACCGAAGGCGGTTCGATCGTTTACACCGCAACCTTGACCAACGCCGCAGGCTCACCAGTCACCGTGACCCTGTCCAACGGCGCCGTGATCACTATCGAGGCTGGTAAAACCACTGGCACCGTGACCGTTCCAGCACCGGCTGACGACGTATACAAAGACGCGGGCAAAGTTGAAGCGACGATTTCGACTGCCACCGGTGGCAACTTCGAAAATCTGGTGCCGAGCAATGTTCCGGCTGTGACCGAAGTCACCGACACCATCGACACCACCACCGTCAAACTGACCGCCACCGAGTCGGCGGCTGAAGGCGGTAATGTCGTCTACACCGCCACTGTCGGCGCGCCGGTGACCGGTTCGCCGGTGGTCGTGACCCTGGCCAACGGTCAGACCATTACCATAGGCGTAGGCCAGACCACAGGCACCGCCACCACCACCGCGCCGAACGACGCATTGACCGGCCACGCGCCGATCACCAATGCGATCACTGAGGTAAGCGGCGGCAACTTCGAAAATCTGGTGGCTGACAAAACGCCGGTTTCGACCAATGTCACCGACACCGTCGACACCACCAACCTGTCGCTCAGCGCGACCGGTTCCGTCACCGAAGGCGGTTCGATCGTTTACACCGCAACCTTGACCAACGCCGCAGGCTCACCAGTCACCGTGACCCTGTCCAACGGCGCCGTGATCACTATCGAGGCTGGTAAAACCACTGGCACCGTGACCGTTCCAGCACCGGCTGACGACGTATACAAAGACGCGGGCAAAGTTGAAGCGACGATTTCGACTGCCACCGGTGGCAACTTCGAAAATCTGGTGCCGAGCACTGTTCCGGCTGTGACCGAAGTCACCGACACCATCGACACCACCACCGTCAAACTGACCGCCACCGAGTCGGCGGCTGAAGGCGGTAATGTCGTCTACACCGCCACTGTCGGCGCGCCAGTCACCGGTTCGCCTGTGGTTGTGACACTGGCCAACGGTCAGACCATTACCATCGGCGTCGGCCAGACCACCGGCACCGCGACCACCACCGCGCCGAACGATGCATTGACCGGCCACGCGCCGATCACCAATGCGATCACTGAGGTAAGCGGCGGCAACTTCGAAAATCTGGTGGCTGACAAAACGCCGGTTTCGACCAATGTCACCGACACCGTCGACACCACCAACCTGTCGCTCAGCGCGACCGGTTCCGTCACCGAAGGCGGTTCGATCGTTTACACCGCAACCTTGACCAACGCCGCAGGCTCACCAGTCACCGTGACCCTGTCCAACGGCGCCGTGATCACTATCGAGGCTGGTAAAACCACTGGCACCGTGACCGTTCCAGCACCGGCTGACGACGTATACAAAGACGCGGGCAAAGTTGAAGCGACGATTTCGACTGCCACCGGTGGCAACTTCGAAAATCTGGTGCCGAGCAATGTTCCGGCTGTGACCGAAGTCACCGACACCATCGACACCACCACCGTCAAACTGACCGCCACCGAGTCGGCGGCTGAAGGCGGTAATGTCGTCTACACCGCCACTGTCGGCGCGCCGGTGACCGGTTCGCCTGTGGTTGTGACCCTGGCCAACGGTCAGACCATCACCATTGGGGTTGGCCAGACCACCGGCACCTCGACCACCACCGCGCCGAACGACGCATTGACCGGCCACGCGCCGATCACCAATGCGATCGCAGAGGTCAGCGGTGGCAATTACGAGAATCTGGTGGCCGACAAGACCCCGGTTTCGACCACGGTCACTGACACCGTCGACACCACCAACCTTTCGCTCAGCGCGACCGGCACCGTGGCCGAGGGCGGTTCGATTGTTTACACCGCAACCTTGACCAACCCAGCGGGTTCGCCAGTTACCGTAACCCTGTCGAACGGCGCGGTGATTACCATCGACGCCGGCAAAACCACTGGCACCGTGTCCGTTCCAGCGCCAGCCGATGATGTCTACAAAGACGCCGGCAAGGTTGAAGCGACGATCTCGACTGCAACGGGCGGCAATTTCGAAAATCTGGTGCCGAGCACTGTTCCGGCTGTGACCGAAGTCACCGATACCATCGACACCTCAACCGTCAAACTCACGGCTGATACGTCGGTAGCTGAAGGCGGCACCGTCACTTACACCGCCACTGTCGGCGCGCCGGTGACCGGCTCGCCGGTTGTCGTGACCCTGGCAAACGGCCAGAACATCACCATCGAAGTCGGCAAAACCACCGGCACCGTAACCTTCACCGCGCCGAACGATGCGCTGACCGGCCACGCACCGCTGACCAACTCGATTACTGGCGTAACCGGCGGCAACTACGAAAACCTCGTGGCGGATAAGACGCCGGTCAGCACTACGGTGACCGACACTGTCGACACGACCAATCTGTCGCTCAGCGCTACCAATTCGGTCGCTGAAGGCGGTTCGATTGTTTACACCGCGACCCTGAGCAATGCGGCTGGTTCGCCAGTGACCGTGACGCTGTCGAACGGCGCCGTGATCACCATCGACGCCGGCAAAACCACCGGCACCGTGACCGTTCCAGCTCCTGCTGACGACGTCTACAAAGATGCCGGCACCGTACAAGCAACCATCAGCACCGCTACCGGTGGCAACTTCGAAAACCTGGTGCCAAGCACGACTCCGGCTATCACCAGCGTTACCGATACCATCGACACCACCACCGTGAAACTGACGGCAACGGCTACTGCGGCAGAGGGCGGCAATGTCGTCTACACCGCAACCGTCGGTGCACCAGTAACCGGTTCGCCAGTCGTGGTAACCCTGTCGAACGGTCAGACCATCACCATTGGAGTCGGCCAGACCACTGGCACCGCAACCACTACCGCACCAAACGACGTATTGACCGGTCACGCACCGCTAACCAACGCGATCACCGACGTCAGCGGCGGTAACTACGAAAACCTCGTGGCGGATAAGACGCCGGTCAGCACTACGGTGACCGACACTGTCGACACCACCAACCTGTCGCTCAGCGCTACCAATTCGGTCGCTGAAGGCGGTTCGATTGTTTACACCGCAACGCTGACCAACGCGGCTGGTTCGCCAGTGACCGTGACGCTGTCGAACGGCGCCGTGATCACCATCGACGCCGGCAAAACCACCGGCACCGTGACCGTTCCAGCTCCTGCTGACGACGTCTACAAAGATGCCGGCACCGTACAAGCAACCATCAGCACCGCCACCGGTGGCAACTTCGAAAACCTGGTGCCGAGCACAACACCGGCCATCACTAGCATTACCGATACCATCGACACCACCACTGTGAAACTGACAGCTACCGGCACAGCGACGGAAGGCGGCAACGTCGTCTACACCGCGACCGTCGGTGCTCCGGTGACCGGTTCGCCTTTGGTTGTAACGCTGGCCAACGGTCAGACCATTACCATCGGCGTCGGCCAGACCACTGGCACCGCGACCACTACCGCGCCAAACGACGCACTGACTGGCCACGCACCACTGACCAACTCGATCACCAACGTGACCGGCGGCAACTACGAGAATCTGGTGGCCGACAAGACCCCGGTATCGACCACCGTCACGGATACCGTCGACACCACCAACCTGTCGCTCAGTGCGACCGGCTCTGTGGCTGAGGGCGGTTCGATTGTTTACACCGCCACGCTGACCAACGCCGCAGGTTCGCCTGTGACCGTGACCCTGTCGAACGGCGCCGTGATCACTATCGAAGCCGGCAAAACCACCGGCACCGTGACTGTTCCGGCACCGGCTGACGACGTCTATAAAGACGCCGGCACCGTCCAGGCAACGATCAGCACCGCCACCGGTGGCAACTTCGAAAACCTCGTGCCAAGCACCACGCCGGCAATCACCAGCGTTACCGATACCATCGACACCACCACGGTGAAACTGACCGCGACCGCCACTGCCGCTGAAGGCGGTAACGTCGTCTACACCGCAACTGTCGGCGCGCCAGTGACGGGCTCGCCAGTCGTGGTAAGCCTGTCGAACGGTCAGACCATCACCATCGGCGTCGGCCAGACCACGGGCACCGCGACCACCACTGCGCCTAACGACGCATTGACCGGCCATGCACCGCTGACCAACTCGATCACCAATGTGACTGGCGGCAACTACGAGAACCTCGTGGCCGACAAAACGCCGGTTTCGACCACCGTCACCGATACCGTCGACACCACCAACCTATCGCTGTCCGCGACCGGCACCGTGGCCGAAGGTGGTCAGATCACTTACACCGCTACGCTGACCAACGCCGCTGGCTCGCCAGTCACCGTGACCCTGAGCAACGGCTCGGTGATCACCATCGACGCGGGTAAAACCAGCGGCACCGTGACCGTTCCAGCACCAACTGACGACGTCTACAAAGACGCCGGCACCTTGCAGGCGACCATCACCGGTACCAGCGGCGGCAGCTTCGAAAACCTGGTCACCAGCACAGCTCCGGCCGTGACCAGCGTCACCGACACTATCGACACCACAACCGTCAGCATCACTGGCAGCAGCTCGGTGACTGAAGGCCAGACCGCCAGCTACACGGTCAGCCTGAACCACCCGGCGCAAACCGAAGTAACTCTGAAAATCGTCTACAGCGGCACCGCCGCCGACGGTTCGGACTTCACCGGCGTGTACACCGTGAAGATCCCGGCCGGTGCGAGCAGCGCGCAGTTCAATGTCGCGACCATCGATGACAAGATCACCGAAGGCACCGAAAACTTCGTGGTTAAGATCGATTCCGCCACCGGCGGCAACTTCGAAAACCTCGCGGTCAGCAGCACCAACGGCAGCGTCAGTACCTCGATCATCGACAACGATGCGCCGCCGGTGCTCGACCTGGATGCCAACAACTCCAGCGGCGCCACCGGTGCCGACTACAAGGTGACCTTCACCGAAAACACCCCGGGCGCGGGCGTGTCGATTGCCGACACCGACATCAGCATCACTGACCCGGACAGCACCATGCTCACCGGCGCCACCGTGGTCCTGACCAACCGTCAGGACGGCGATGCGCTGAACCTGGGCAACAGCGTCAACGGCATCACCATCAATGCCAACAGCACCAACGGCACCGTCACGCTGACGCTGTCCGGTAACGCGACGCTGGCCGACTACATGCAGGCCATCAAGAACATCAGCTTCACCAACGGCAGCGAAAACCCGAGCACCGTGCCGCGCATCATCACGGTGACCGTGACCGACGGCGGCAATTACTCCAACACCGCGACCACCACGGTCAACGTGGTGGCGGTCAACGACGCTCCGGTGGCAGCGCCAAGCAACGTCACTGGCACCGAAGACACTCCGCTGGTGCTCGGCTGGTCGACCTTCGGCGTGACCGACGTCGACAGCCCGGCCAGCAGCCTCGGCATCAAAATCACTCAGCTGCCGGGCGAAGGCAAACTGCAGTATCTGGACGGTTCGACCTGGAAAGACGTCGCCAACAACCAGACCTTCAGCAAGGCTGACATCGACGCGGGCAAGCTGCGCTTCCTGCCGGATGCCAACGAGTCGGGGGTCAACGGTTACGGCGGCAGCGGTCTGGGCAACAACCAGGCGGACTACGCACAGATCAAATTCCAGCCAACCGACGGCCAACTGCTGGGCAACACCGGCACCGTGAAGATCGACATCACGCCAGTGGCGGACGCGCCGACCGTGAGCGTGGCCGACAACAGCGTGAAGTCCACCGGGCTGATCAAGGAAGTCTGGACCGGCTTGGCGGGTCTGGGCACCAACGGCAATGGCGCGGATTCGACCACGTTGAAAAACGTCATCGACGGCGCCGGCAAACCGAACTCCAGCGGCTCGGTGACCAATGTGCAGTCCGACGGTAGCGTTGCGGCGGGCACGGCATCGAAGACGTCAGGCCTGATTTATCTGGAAGCCGGCAAAACCTACACCTTCAGCGGTATTGCCGATGACAGTTTGTTGATCACGATCGGCGGCAAGAGTGTGGCTTCGGGTACCTGGGGCGCGGGCGGCGCCATCAATGGCTCGTTCACCCCGACCACCAGCGGCTACTACACCCTGGACATCTACCACCACAACCAGAGCGGCCCGGGCAGCTACGACGTCAACCTGTCGGTCAATGGCAGCACGCCGATCGACCTGAGCAGCGCCGGCGTGCCGATCTACACCGGCGTGCAGGATCTGATCAATTCGGGCGTGACCGTCTCCGATCTGCACGGCAGCAACGGCGAAGGCTATTACGACGGCTACAAACTCAATACCGGCGCCGAAGGCACCACGGTGAAACTGTCGGCAATCACCACCGCACTGACTGACACCGACGGCTCGGAAACCCTGAGCGTGAAGATCAGCGGCGCACCGGTCGGCTCGGTGCTCAGCGATGGCGCGGGTCACACCTTCACCGTCACTGCCAGCAGCGGCGACGCCAACGTCACTGGCTGGAACCTCGGCAGCCTGACCGTAACGCCACCGCCGTACTACAACGGCCAATTCAACCTGACCGTGACCTCGACCTCCACCGAGATGGTCGGCGGTTCTGCCAGCAGCACCGCGACCATTCCGGTCAGCGTGGTGCCGGCGGTCTACAACGCCGTGGTTGCGACCTCGGGCGATGACACCGTCACCGGCACCGATGGCAACGACATCATCGTCGCCGACATCGGTGGCCTGACCGTGGTGCCGGGCACCAACTACAACATCGCGTTCATGGTCGACAGCTCCGGCAGCATGAGCAGTTCGTCGCTTAACGCCGCCAAAGACTCGCTGACCTCGGTGTTCAACAGCCTCAAGCAGAGCCTGGGCGGCAGCAATTCGGGTACGGTGAACATTTTCCTCGTCGACTTCGATACCCAGGTCAACAAGTCGGTGTCGGTGAACCTCAACGACCCGAACGCGCTGACGCAACTCAAAGCGGTACTGGACTCGATGGCCTCCGGCGGCGGCACCAACTACGAGGACGTGTTCAAGACCACGGCCAACTGGTTCCAGAGCGCTGACGCTGTGGCCAACACCGGCGCGAAGAACCTTACGTACTTCATCACCGACGGCCAGCCGACCTATTACCAGAGCGGCGAGCAGACCAACCCGACGCTGTACGGCAACGTGAAGCTCGACGATGTGGTGAAAACCAGCAACTACAAGCCGGGCGACACCTTCAGCACTTACATCGACAATACCCACGCGTTGACGATCAACAGCACCGGCACCGTGACCCTGCAAACCTACACTTCGTGGTGGGGCTGGAGCAGCTCTAATCTGGGCACCATCCACGCGCAGGGCGACGGCACTTATGAGTTGTCGAGTCTGGCGGGTACCGGTAACAGCACCAACTCGTCAACGACCAGCAACTCGACCAGTGGTTTTGCCTTGCTCAACGGTCTGTCGAACGTCGAGGCTATCGGACTGAACAACGATGTCAGCCTCAACGATCTGAAGCCGTACGATACGGATAAAACGCCGCAGACCAACATTGATCCGAAGGATCTGGCCAACTCGATCATCGGCCACACCGAAGCGACGCTGCCGGGCAACGACACCGTCAGCGGTGGCGACGGCAATGACATCCTGTTCGGCGATCTGGTCAGCTTCAACGGCATTGCCGGCGAGGGTTATCAGGCGATGCAGGCGTTCGTTGCCAAAGAAACCGGGGTCGATGTCAGCAAAGTCACCACCAGCAACGTGCACCAGTACATCACCGAGCACTATCAGGCGTTCGATGTCTCCGGCGCGCACGATGGTAACGACACCCTGCTGGGCGGCGCGGGCAATGACATCCTGTTCGGCTCGGGCGGCAACGATTTGCTCGATGGCGGCAAAGGTAATGACATCCTGCTCGGCGGCACCGGCAACGACACGCTGATCGGCGGTCAGGGTAATGACATCCTCATCGGTGGTTCGGGTGCCGACACCTTCGTCTGGAAGGCGGGCGACACCGGCAACGACGTGATCAAGGACTTCAAGGCCAGCGAAGGTGACCGCATCGATCTGCGTGATCTGCTGCAGGGCGAGACCGGCAGCACCATCGACAACTTCCTGAAGATCACCACGGTCGACGGCACGTCGTCGCTGCAAGTCAGCTCGGCGGGCAAGTTCAACTCCGGCGACGCTGCGGCGGCAACCCCGGACGTGACGATCAAACTGGAAGGCAACAACTGGTCGAGCGCCAACATTCACAACCTGATTGCCGGCAGCGACCCGACCATCAAGGTCGACCACAACAACAGCTGATAGTGAACAAAACGGCCGCCCCGATGGGGCGGCCGTCACGTTTGTGCTGACCGGACCGGTGACGATCGCGTCGCCGCACCGCATACTCGCGCACAGTTGGCTATGCTGCTGACAGCATGACGCTGGTTCATTTCTGAGGGATGCTCAATGTTTTACGTGCAACGCGATGCGCAAGGTCTGTTGATTCGCGTGGAAGCCGCGGCCTACGCCGAGGCCACGGAAACGCTGCCGGCCGACAGCCATGAAATCCAGGCCTGGTTCGCCAATGAAGTGGTGGAAACCAGCCTGAAACAGCTCAAGCAGAGCGACTTCGAAATGATTCGGGTACTCGACGACCTGATTCAGGTGCTGACCCAGAAGGGCGTGATCCGCGTCACCGACCTGCCGCCGGCGGCTCAGGCCAAGTTGATGGACCGGACCCAGGCGCGTGAGGCGTTGGGCGGGTTGAGCCAGTTGATCGATGAGGATGAGGGCGGGTTGATCTGATCCACCCGGTATCAAAAGCCTACCCTCACCCCAGCCCTCTCCCCGAGGGAGAGGGGGCCGACCGAGGTGTCTGGCGTCATACATCGACCTGAAAAACCGGGTCGATTATGGATTCAGCGCAAATCGCTCACGTCGGCGTATTTCCCGAATATCCCCCAATCAGTCCCCTCTCCCTGACCGAGAGGGGTCGACCGAGGAGTCTGGCGCTATACATCGACCTGAGAAATCGAGTCGATTATGGATTCAGCGCAAATCGTTCACGTCGGCGTATTACATCAATATCCCACGATCAGTCCCCTCTCCCTCTGGGAGAGGGCTAGGGTGAGGATGGCTTTTGCAATCTCACCGCCAAGGCCGAGGCTCACCAAACAACTGCCCCTGAACCCCATACAAGCCCATCTCGCGAATCACCGACAACTCCCCTTCCGTCTCGACCCGCTCGGCAATCAGCGGCAGATCAATGCTGTGCGCCGCACGCTGGATCGCCTCGATAAACAGACGCTTGTCACTCTCCTGATCAATCGCACGAATGTAACTGCCATCGATCTTCAAGTACGCCAGCCCCAGCCGCGCCAGGTTGCCGATCATGCTGAAGCGACCACCAAAGCGTTGCAGGCTCAGAGAGAAACCGAGTTCGCGCAGGCGCCGGGTCAACTGCTCCAGCACCGCTTGTTCGGGCAATTGCTCCTCGCCGATTTCCAGGGTCAAGCGCTCGCCCAGGTTGGAATGCGCGCGCAGAATCTCGAAGACTTTGTTCAGTGCCTGCGGATCAGCCAGGGTCGCCGAGGACAAGTTCAGCGCCAGCGAATCTTCGTGCCCTTTCATCTGCTCCAGCACGCGTTCGAGCATCAAGCGGTCAAGCCGTGCAGTCCAGCCGAAGCGTTCCAGCCACGGCAGGAAGCGCCCGGCCGGGATGGTCTTGCCCTGATCATCGAGCAGGCGCGAGAGCACTTTGTAATGCAGCACCAGCTGCGTGTCTGCAGCGGCAACCACTGGTTGGAAATACAGCTCGAAACGCTGCTGACTCAAGGCCTGATCGAGCAAGCGATGCCAGGCATGGTGATCGTCGCCGACATCCGCCGTCAGGCTCTGATCGATGCACGCCCAATTCTGCTCGCCCTGACCTTCAGCTTGCGCCAGCGCCTGATCGCCGAGCGTCAGTACTTGTTGCGGTGAATCACCGTGGGTGAACGGCGCCAGGCCGATCGACGCCACGGCAGCCACGTCGGTCGCCCCGGTGGCGTGCAGACTGCTCAAAGCGCTGTCGAGGTTCTGCGCCAGTTGCAGCGCTTCCTCACGAACCAGCCCCGGCGCCAGCACGGCAAACTCACCGCCACGAATACGGGTGACGAGGTTCTGGGTTTCCGGGTATTTGGCGCATTCGCGGGACAGTTGTTCGCCAACAGCCTTCAACAATTCATCGGTGCGCTGACCGCCCAAGCGCTGGTTGAGCCCGGCCAGATCCTTGACCCGCAACAGCAGCAGATAACCGGAACTGGCCTGCTCCGGGTTGCTCACCCGGTTGTGCAGCTGCATCTCGAAATAACGTCGGTTGGCCAGCCCGGTGAGATTGTCCTGATAGGACTCGGCGCGCAGTTTTTCGCTACGTTCGGCCTGCTCCTGGAACAGCGCCTTGAGCTTCTCGACCATCTGGTTCATCGCCTGCACCACGCGGCGCAATTCAGGTGTGCGCGGCAATTCCGGCAGGCTGAGGAATTCGCGACGGGCGATGGCGTGGGACTGCTTGACCATGTAATCCAGTGGCTTCAATTGCCGACGCAGTAGCAGCGCGCCAAGCACGGCACTGATCGCCCCGCAGATCAGCAGCCAGCCAAGGCTACCCAATGCGCTCTGCCACAATTTGGCCACAGCAAACATCGGATGGCTGACTACCTCGACCCGCGCCGCCTGCTCCCAGCCACGGCTGACCAGCGCGTCGCCACCGGCCGGCTCCAGCCCGATCAGCTTGACGAACCAGTCCGGCACATTGGTGACGGCCGGAATGCCGTTGCGCTCAACAATCGTCTGGTCAGTCTTCAGATCGACCACGCGGATGCTCGCGTAATAACCGCTGTCGAAAATCGAGCTGACCAGCAACTCGACCATGGCCGGGTCGTCGATATTCGGCGTCAGCGACAACGCCAGCGCCGTCGCGGCGTCCTGGGCGTGGGAACGCAACTGGTTGACGTACTGGGTGCGCGAGCTCTCCAGACTGACCATGAAGCTGCCGGTGAAGGCGACCACCAGGAACAGACAGATAGCGATCAACAGCTGTTTGAACAAAGACATCTGAGCGCATGCTCCTAGTTAGTCGTTTCGACCGGGAAACCTTCGGCCTGCATTTTCTTCAACACATCCTGCCAGCGTGACAGGCGTTTGGTATCTCCGACCTTCTTGTTGCCCTTGGCGCCTGGCAGGTACAACCCTTCAGCATTAAAAGAGTAGACCGGCAGCAAATCGGTTCGCTGCGACGCCGGCTGGATCGGATCGATCAGGCTGTCGAGCACCAGAGGCATGGCATCGGGGGTGGAATAGTAAGTCAGGACCATATGCGCGCGGTTCTGGCGCAACGCTTTGACATAAGTAATGCGCAGCTTGTCACTGGAAACCCCGAGGTGACGCAAGCTGAAATACTTGGCGATCGCATAGTCTTCGCAGTCGCCGGCGCCCTTCCACAGCGCCTCGATCGGCGTTTCCCAGTAATCGACCTCGTGCCACAGATCGATGTCTTCGACATAGCGCACCTGTTTGTTGAAGAACAGGTTCACCACTTTGAGCTTTTCCATCTCGCTGACCTGTTTCTGCGTGGCCAACAGATTCTGCCAGGCATCAATGCGCTGCTGGCCGGCACCCAGCGGCCCGTAGAGTGCCGTGGCTTTGCGGCTGATCGTGGAAAAATCCCAATCGGCATGCAGACCGCCCAGCATGACGCCGGCCAGCAGCAGTGCGCAGCCTAGCCAGCGCAGAGTCCGGGGGATCGCGAAACGTACCGCCACAGCAGGTTTCCAGGGGGCAGGAAGGAAAGCGTTTGATGGTGAAGCTTAGCCCGACAAAAAACAATGGCACCATGAGATCATACTCGGCACGCTAAACTTCAGTTGGCACAGCGATGTTTTACAAGGTTTGACAACCTGTAGAGCAATCACTAGTGTCATTTGGATCCAAACCAGGCCGACATACAGGGTGCGTAGTCGTGACACAGAAGCCCAAACCGTTGCACAGCATTAAAGTCGATGGACCGATTCCTGCTCATCTGGCCCGTTCGGTGATCGAAGAAACCCTGCGCTCAGCAATCCTCGACGGTCGTCTGCCCTGTGGCACGGCGCTGCGCCAGCAGGATCTGGCCGACCTTTTCGGTGTCAGCCGCATGCCGGTGCGCGAAGCGTTGCGCCAGCTCGAAGCCCAAGAACTGCTGAGCGTTACTACGCATAAAGGTGCAGTGGTTGCGCCATTGATTCAGGGTGATGCTACCGAAACCTACGAGCTGCGCATCCTGCTCGAATCCGAAGCCATGCGGCAATCGATTCCGCTGCTGACCGCTGCCGACCACGCACGCGCAGCCGGGTACATCGAAGAGCTCGAGGCGCAACACGACTACACGGAAATCGGCCGACTCAACCGTTTGTTCCACATGGCCCTGTACAGCAAGGCGCCCAACCAACGCTTACTGCGACTGGTTGAAGACGGGCTAAACGAAGAGGAGCGTTTTCTGCGCTTCAACCTTGAGGCCATGGGCCTGGGCAAATTGTCCCAGGACGATCATCGGGCGATGTTGCAAGCCGTGCTGGATCGCGACACTGAACTGTCGATCAAACTCCTCGAGCAGCACCTCAATCGCGGTGTCGAAGTGATTACTCGTTATCTCGCTACCCCTGCCGCGCAAAACCGCCAAGCTGCGCGCTGAGCGCGCACCGCCCCGCGAATCACCCGCTTACAAATCCCCAAGCGATCCGCCAGCCCTCTGCTGGGCGGATCCACATGTCCGCTCTAACCTCCCTGCGCCGTTCAGTCCGATATTTGCAAGTTACCGCTGATGAATCGGTCATAGCCGTGGCGCAAATTTACCCGCACTCTTGAGCCGCCACCCCATAAAGAACGGGCGACGCGCCGCCCTGCCGGCGCAGTCCCCGCACCAGGAACCTACGGAAGGAGCCTTGCCACGGGAAAAAGGAAGTCATGGCGCGGGGTCACGGCCAACTTCCGCCCCTTTTAAATCATTCAACTCTTATTACTGGAAAGTTGCTTCGAGTGAGGCATTCACTCTTCTTGAGCAATTTTGGCCGTTATTCGCCGAAAGGAGCAACTACGCCCAAATAAAACTTTATTTGAAAGTTTTATTGGAACAACTCAACTTCAAAAAACAGCTAACTTAAAATAATTAAAAATATACTTGTTAAACACTTTGTCGGTGTATTAGCTTTTCTTCGCCAAGTTTGAACTTCACCCTTCACCTCGGCAGCAGCCCAATGCCTGCGGAGCAGCAGCGCTTTATGGGCAGACATGAAGTCATGTCAAAGGTATATCGATCCGCACTTACCTATCAGGAAGGAAGGCTGTCGTCCGTCGACAGAAAACAAGTAAGTCGTAATTCCATTGATTGCGCAGTTGCAGAGCAGTTCCATTTAATATCAACGATAAAGGACATCATGATGCCCACTAAGCACCAACTCACCCTGAAGAAAGCCGAACTTAGCATTCACCCGATCTTTTCCGAGATCACGTCGTTATCGGTATTGCGTCGTTTCATGGAAACCCATGTATTTGCCGTGTGGGATTTCATGTCGCTGACCAAACGCCTGCAGCAGGAACTGACCTGCACGCGTTTGCCCTGGCTACCGCCGCGTGACCCTCACGCCGCGCGGTTGATCAACGAGATCGTTCTCGGTGAAGAATCGGATGATCGCCTGACCGAGGGGCATTACAGCCATTTCGAGTTGTACTTGGATGCGATGCGCGAAATCGGCGCGAGTACCACCGCCGTAGAGCGCTTTGTCGCCCTGCAACAGGAAGGCGTGAGCTATGACGTCGCGCTGCAAAGCGTCGAGGTTGATCCGGCTGCCGCGCAGTTTGTCCGCGATACTTTGCGTACCGCCCTGCATGCTCCGGGACACAGCGTGGCGGCGGCGTTTCTGCATGGTCGCGAGAGCGTGATCCCGACCATGTTCCAGCGCATTCTTGACGACTGGGGCATCGGTATCGAACAGGCGCCGACCTTTCGCTATTACCTGGAACGGCACATCGAGGTCGACTCCGAAGACCACGGCCCGGCGGCCGAACACCTGCTCGAGCGCCTGGTCGACGGCGACCCGCAACGTGAAGCCGAGGTCTACGCCAGCGCCATTGCCGCCGTGGAAAGCCGTATCGCCTTGTGGGACGGCCTGCGCGTAAGCATGCGCGAGCCGTTGGCAGAGGTGACCCAATGAACGCTGCTGACTATCAATCCTTTGCCGACGCCTGGGAGAATCGCGCGACCATCCGCACCCGCCCGCGACGCGTACTCGAAGACGACGAACGGCTGATCTATCCGCTCAGTCGTCAGCCGCTGGTACTCAGCGAAACCTTCCTGCGCGAGTGCCCGCAACAGCGTGATTTCGCCTTGGTACAGACGCTGTACAAATTCATCAACGACGTGGTGATTTTCGAGACCGAGATCGTCGACAAGACCGCGCGCAGCATCGCCAAGAATCGCTTCGCCGTGGCCTTCCCGTTTGCCTGTCGTTACGACGCGATGACCGTGGTGGTCGACGAGGATTACCACGCCCTCGTGGCGATGGATTTCATGCAGCAAACAGTGGCGATGACCGGCATCGAACCGATTCAGCTCCCCGATGAAATCGAACTGAGCCGGGCGATTCCTGCGGCAGTAGCGCTGGCGCCAGAGCACCTGCGCAGCGCGGTCGAATTGATCTGCGTGGCCATCGCCGAAAACACCGTGACCGGTGATGTCGCGGCGTTCGCACGCGACGACACGGTCAAGCCGTCGATCAAAGGCCTGATGGCCGATCACTTGCTCGATGAAGGTCGCCATTCGAGTTTCTGGGCGCGGATGGTGCGCATCTATTGGCACACCGCCAACGCGGCGGATCGCGAAACCATCGCGCAGATTCTGCCGGTGTTCATCGGCCATTACCTGACCAACGACATCCAGAAAGCCTTCGACCTGCGCCTGATCGACGCACTGCCGGTCAGCGAGACCACCCGCCGCTCGCTCAGGGACGAGATGGCCGGGCTCGCGTTCCCGATCAATCGCCACCATCCGCTGGTGGGCAACATCGTCAAGTTCTTCCACAACAGCTCGCTGCTCGACACGCCGTGCGTGCAGCACGCGTTACGCGATTACCTGGTTTGATGAGGAGGCCGACATGAAACGTCTCGACATTTTGCTGATTGGCGCCAGCCAGGCGATGACCGACCTGGCGCAGGAACTGGAACAACACGGTCACTCATTGCAGCGCAGCGCTGCCGGTGCAGCGACGGTGGATCTGATCATCGACGATGGTTTTATCGGCGCCGGCGATTTCTGCTCGATCCCGCACCTGCATCTGCGTTTGGGTGTCGGCGTGCAGAGCCATGCCGGTTTGCCGACACTCGATTTGCTGTGTTTCCTTGGCTCGTCACTGATCAGCCGCGTGCCGATTGGCGATGAGCCGTCCGGCAATGGGCAGGCGCTGCGGCAACGGGTGCTGACGCAGGTGGTCGATGAAGTGGCGTTGCTGGTCAGCCGCTTCTCCCGTGATGCTGACTATCTGCAGCAGGCCGCGTCAGTGACTGCGCCGGATTTCGAGAGAATGGAAAACCTGCTGTTCCTCGACAGCCTGGCTTACGTCCATCGCCGCAACGACACGACCAATCTCACACTGCTGGAAGAGGCGCAGATCCCGGTGATCGAGCGCCTGCAACGAAGCTTGATCCACCACGCTGAACGCCCGGCGCTACACATCGCCGAACAGTCGATCAGCTATCGCCAACTGCACGCTCACAGTCGTGCGCTTCAGCAGCGGTTGCTGCCCTTGCTCGAGCAACAGCCAAAACCGTGGGTGGTCGGCATTTGCCTGCCAAAAAGCCCGGCGCTGTTCGCCTCGATTCTGGCGATCCTCGGCAGCGGCGCGGTGTATCTGCCGCTGGAGCCGAGTCATCCGTTACAGCGTCAGCAATACATTCTGCAAAATGCTGGCGCGCTGCTGTTGCTGCATGATGGCGAGCATCCGCTCAGCGCATCCATGGCGGGGCTGGACGTCAGCCGCATCGACAGCTCAGAGGCAGATCTCAGCCAACCGCTAATGCGCCGCCGTCCCGACCTTGATGCACCGTGCATGGCGCTCTATACCTCGGGCACCACCGGACATCCGAAAGGCGTGTTGCTCAGTCAGGCCAACCTCGCGCACTTCACCGCGTGGTACGCCGATTACGTGCAATTGCAGGCCGAGAGTCGGGTCTTGCAGTTCTCGTCGCTGAGCTTCGATTCGTCACTGATCGACATCTTCCCGACCCTGCTGGAAGGTGCCGAACTGGTGGTGCCGGACGACACGCAACGGCGCGATCCATTGCAACTGGTCGCGTTGATCCGCCGCCGACACCTGACCCACGCATTCCTGCCACCGGCGCTGTTGAGCATCCTGCCGCTGGAGCAACTGGAAGGCGTGCAAGTGATGACCGGCGGCGATGTCTGCGAGCCGTTTGTCATTGAGCAACTGACCCGTCAAGGCACACTGCACAACCTTTACGGCCCGACCGAAGCCACCGTACTGATCACCGCGCGCCAGCTCAAACCGGGCGACAGTAACCGCACCCTCGGGGCACCAATCGCCAACAGCCAAGTGCTGATTCTCGATGACGATTTGCAACCGGTGGCGGAGCACACCGTCGGCGAATTGTTCATCATCGGCCCCGGTGTTTGCCTCGGTTATCTGAACAATCCGCCGCAGACCGCCGAGCGTTATCTGACCCTGCAATTGCCGGACGGCCAAACGCTGCGCGCCTACCGCAGCGGCGACATGGCCAGGTGGGGCGAGCACGGTATCGAACTGTGCGGGCGGCGCGACAATCAGGTAAAAATCCGTGGCTTCCGGGTCGAGCCGGAAGAGATCGAGCGCTGCCTGCGCGAGAGCCAGTTGTACCGGCAAATGGCGGTGGTGATCGACAGTCAGCGGCGCATTCTCGCGTTCCTCGCACAAGCGCAATCGGACACCGCACGCGACGCGCTGAAAGCCCACGCCAGACAGTTTTTGCCGGACTACATGCAACCGGTGGCGTGGACCGAGCTGGCGAACATGCCGTTCGCCAGCAACGGCAAAGTCGATCGCAAAGCACTGCTGGAACTGCCAGTGAGCGTGCAGGGCAACGCGCCGAAATGCCTGCCGGTGAATGCCGATGAAGCGCTGTTGCTGGAGATCTGGGCGGAGTTGCTGGAGCTGCCGAGCAGCGACATTTCCACCGACGAAAGCTTCTTCAATCTCGGTGGCCACTCGATTCTGCTCTCGCGCATGTTGCTGCGTTTGCGTGAGGAGTTCGGGCGTAGCATTTCGATCAATCGCTTCATCGAACTGCCGACCATCATCAAACTGGCAACGCTGGTACGCGGCACCGATGACAGCGCCGTACTCAGCGCCCAGGCCATGGCCGACGCCGAGCGTGCACTGGAAATCGAGCCACTGCCGATCAGCCGCATGGGTGATGTGCATAAAGTCATCGTCACCGGCGCCAATAGCTTTGTCGGCGTGCACATCGTCGAGGCGCTGCTCGGTTGGGGTGCCACCGAAGTAGCGTGTCTGGTGCGCGACGGCGGCGGCAAAACGGCGGCGCAACGCTTTGCCGAGTCACTGCGTGAAAACCGCCTGGAGCATCTGGATCTGAGTCGTGTGCGGGTTTACGCGGCGGATATTACGCGTCCGCAGTTGGGCCTGAATGACGACGACTATCAGCGCCTGGATCGCGAGTTCGGCGCACTGGTGCACAACGCCGCTAACGTCAATCACGTACTCGATTACGAGTCGCTGGCGGCGGACAACGTCGAACCGATTTTCGCCCTGCTGCGCTTGTGCGAAGGGCAGAGCAAAAAGGTTTTCAATTTCGTCTCGACACTGTCGGCCTCAAGCACGGTCGACGACGCGGGACGGGTGCTGGAACTGCCCGCCGCGCCGACGCCACCGATCTACATCCGCAACGGTTACAACCTGTCGAAATGGGTCGGCGAGCGCATCCTCGAACGAGCGCGGGAGCGCGGCGTCCGGGTCAATCTGTATCGCCCCGGCAATATCAGTTTCAACAGCTTGAGCGGCGTTTGTCAGCCGCACAAAAACCGTTTGATGCTGATGCTCAAAGGCTCGATTCAGCTCGGCCAGGTACCGGCCTTCGCGCTGAATTTTGACCTGATGCCGGTGGACTTTCTCGCCCGCTTCATCGCCTTCCACGCCAGCCGTTATTCGCCCGACCGCGCGGTGTTCAACCTGCATAACCCCGAGCCTTTGAGCTGGGACGCCTACGTCACTTCGTTCCGCGAAACCGGCAGCGAGTTCGCGCTGGTCAGCGTCGCCGACTGGCAGCAGCAACTAAACCGCGTCGATGCCGACAACGCGCTGTTCGGCGTGCTCGGTTTCTACCTCAACGGCTTCGAAGAAGACATCGGCGACATCTCCCTGATTGGCCATGCCAACGCTGAGGCCGGCGTGCAGTTGATGGGCGCGCACTACCCACAGAAATCCCCGGCACTGCTGCGTCGTGGCTGCGATTACCTGAAAGAAATCAACTTCATCTGATCCATCAAACAGGAGCAACACCATGAGCACTCTGCAACCCGACACCCTGATCAAAAACCCGCATGGCTGCCACGTAGTGTCTTCGGTAGAAGTGCCAGCAGACGCGGCGCAGGTCTGGGCGGTGGTCGGCGATTTCGGCGGATTCGACCGTTTCATTCCGGCGCTGTCGCACATCGAAACAATCGGCGAGGGCGTGTCCTCGCTGCGCAAGAAATGCTTTAAGGATGGCAACGTGGTGGTCGAGCAACTCAACTCCCGCGATGAGCAGGCCCGAAGCATGACCTGGACGACGATTTACAACACGTTGGGGGTGGCGAATCTGTGGGCGGCGATGAATGTCGAATCGCTGGGCGCGGGTAAGTCTCGGGCGACGTGGACGATCATTGCCGAGCCGGCTTCGGGCGGTGAAGAGGCACTGCCAGGGTTCAAGGATTTTGTGCAGGGGTTTGCGGATGATGCGATGGGGAATGTGCTGAAGCTGTTTGTTTAAGGCTTGAGCTTGGCGGGGAGTTCTAGATCGCTATCGCGAGCAGGCTCACTCCTACAGTTGATCGGGTTCCTTCAGATGGAGCCCGGTTAATTTGTAGGAGTGAGCCTGCTCGCGATAAACGATAACGCGGTCTGACTTCAGGTCAGATCTTGAAGCTGTCGACCAACTGCTTCAGACGATTGGCCTGCTGCGACAACGCATCACAATCCTTCAACGTTTCATTGAGGTTGGCGACGCTCTGCTGGTTCAGCAGGTTGATCTGGTTAACGTCGACGTTGAGGGTTTCCACAACCGCGGTCTGCTCTTCAGTGGCCGCTGCCACCGATTGGTTCATGCCGTCGATTTCACCGATGCGTTGAGTCACGCTGACCAGACGCAAACCGGCCTGATTGGCCACTTCCACGCTCTGCTCGCTGGACACCTGACTGGCGTTCATCGTGGTCACCGCTTCCCGCGAACCGATCTGCAACGACGTGATCATTTTGTGGATCTCTTCCGCCGACTCCTGGGTGCGATGGGCAAGGTTTCGCACCTCGTCCGCCACCACGGCAAAACCACGTCCGGCTTCACCGGCACGCGCCGCTTCGATTGCGGCGTTAAGTGCCAGCAGGTTGGTCTGCTGCGAAATCCCTTTGATCACATCGAGGATGTGGCCGATGTTGTCGGTGCTGGCGTTCAGGGTTTCGATCTGCGTGCACGACAGGCTGATCTTCTGCGACAACTCTGTCATCGCTTGAATCGTCTGCTCGACCACCTGACGACCGTCATCAGCCTGCTCGCTGGCGCCGCTGGCGTGTTGCGAAGCATCGGCGGCGTTGCGCGCAATTTCCTGAGTGGCGGCGCCCAGCTCGTTAATAGCGGCAGCCACGCTGTTGGTGCGCGCGCTTTGTTCGTCAGAACCGACGATCGAAGCGTTGGACGACGCCATCACGCGCTGCGACAAGTCATGCACGTGGCGGGTTGCCGAGGACACTTCGGAAATCGACGCGTGAATCCGTTCAACGAACTGGTTGAATGCGCTGCCCAATTCACCGAATTCGTCTTTGCTCTCAACCACCAGACGACGGGTCAGATCGCCTTCACCCTGAGCGATGTCCTGCATCGCACGACCCATGGTGGTCAGCGGACGCATCAACACATTGATCAACAGGCTAAGCAGCAGCGCAATCGCAGCCACAGCAACAAACATCGCGATCAGCGCCGAGGTGCGGAATTGGCTGAGTGCGGCGTAGGCTTTATCGCGATCGATCGACAGACCGATGTACCACTGCGCATTCGGCAGATCGCTGACCGGGGTAAACGACAGAATACGTTCCTGACCGTTGAGCACGACGTTCTGGTTGCCCTTCTCGATGCGCACGCTGGTGTTCGGGTAGATGTCTTTCAGGTTTTTCATGACCTGATCTTTGTCCGGGCTGACGATCACCTGACCGTCGGCGCTGACCAGAAACGCATGGCCAAGGCCACCGAAGTCCACCGAGTTGATGATCTTCACCAGGGTTTCCAGGCTCAGGTCACCACCGACGACGCCGAGCAGTTCGCCGTTCTTTTTCACCGGCATGGCGATGGTTACCACCAAGCCACCGACGGCCGCCATGTACGGCGGCGTCAGCATGGTTTTGTCGGCAGCGACTGCTTGCTTGTACCAAGGGCGCTGACGCGGGTCATAGCCGTCCGGCATCTTCGCGTCAGGGCGCTGGGTGAACACACCGTTGGCCTGACCGACATAGGTGAACTGGAAGTTCGAGGTGAACGCTGGTTGATCGACCAGGCCCGGGAAATCCGCGTCCTTGCCCTGATGGGCAACGTTCTGCGCGAGGTTTTCCAGCACCAGAATCCGCCCGCTCATCCAGTTCTGCACGCTGCTGGCGGTCAGATCACCGGCCTGCTGCACGGAAGACTGGAGGTTCTGGCGAATGGTGTTTCGCTGCAGATAGTCGTTGTAGAGGGTGAACAGCGCGAACGCCAGGACCACGACGCCCGAGGCGGCCAACAGGATTTTATGGCTGAACTTGAGATTCATTTCATGGGACTTCTTATGCCAAAAGTGGGGATGCGTTCCGGATGCAACATTCCATGTACAGTGCAGGCAGCGTTCTACTAGCCGCTCTACTTTGGTGCACGCATGTCTCACCAGTCTGTCGGCACGTGTCGGAGAAATCTTAGGGCCACACAGGAAATGGATGGTATTTCTGCCAGATTCCCGCCCAACGGCGTGCCAGAGCGTTCGTCACGGTGTTTTTCAGGAGCAATGTTGGAGCGGCAATTGCAAATTCTGGTTGTGATTTCATGGTACGGACGGGCGCTTGTCAGGGCAGGAGATTGCTGGGCAGGGGACGTTGGGAGAGCAGTTTTACCGGTTGCAGGTGCCGTTACATGGAGGTCGAATCATTGGTGTTAAGGGGTAAGTGATGATCACGGTGCTAGCCGCTTTGATTGCAGACTTGTCGGGGACTGGCGTCTACATCTGGTGGCGCAAATGGCAGGCCCGACGTATCAGCAAGACACGTAAAGCTTTCTGATCATCGGTTTTGCAGGCCCTGAAATGACAAAACCCCTGTCTGCGTTAGCAGACAGGGGTTTCGGAATTTAATCTTGACGATGACCTACTCTCACATGGGGAAACCCCACACTACCATCGGCGATGCATCGTTTCACTGCTGAGTTCGGGATGGGATCAGGTGGTTCCAACGCTCTATGGTCGTCAAGAAATTCTTTATCTGGCCCGTCAACACGGTAACGAGCCAGCAAAAACAGTTACTTCTACTAAAACAAAACCCCAACTGCTTTCGCAATTGGGGTTTCGGAATTTAATCTTGACGATGACCTACTCTCACATGGGGAAACCCCACACTACCATCGGCGATGCATCGTTTCACTGCTGAGTTCGGGATGGGATCAGGTGGTTCCAACGCTCTATGGTCGTCAAGAAATTCGGGTACTGAGTCGTGGCCAAATGGCCTCGCTTCAGCAAATTGGGTATGTGATAGCTTTCGGTGTTTGTGAACATCGAACTTTCGGTTCGTTTCGTCTTCACACACCGCAATCTGGTCTCTTCGACGCAAATTGCTTGGGTGTTATATGGTCAAGCCTCACGGGCAATTAGTATTGGTTAGCTCAACGCCTCACAGCGCTTACACACCCAACCTATCAACGTCGTAGTCTTCGACGGCCCTTCAGGGAACTCAAGGTTCCAGTGAGATCTCATCTTGAGGCAAGTTTCCCGCTTAGATGCTTTCAGCGGTTATCTTTCCCGAACATAGCTACCCGGCAATGCCACTGGCGTGACAACCGGAACACCAGAGGTTCGTCCACTCCGGTCCTCTCGTACTAGGAGCAGCCCCTCTCAAATCTCAAACGTCCACGGCAGATAGGGACCGAACTGTCTCACGACGTTCTAAACCCAGCTCGCGTACCACTTTAAATGGCGAACAGCCATACCCTTGGGACCGGCTTCAGCCCCAGGATGTGATGAGCCGACATCGAGGTGCCAAACACCGCCGTCGATATGAACTCTTGGGCGGTATCAGCCTGTTATCCCCGGAGTACCTTTTATCCGTTGAGCGATGGCCCTTCCATACAGAACCACCGGATCACTAAGACCTACTTTCGTACCTGCTCGACGTGTCTGTCTCGCAGTCAAGCGCGCTTTTGCCTTTATACTCTACGACCGATTTCCGACCGGTCTGAGCGCACCTTCGTACTCCTCCGTTACTCTTTAGGAGGAGACCGCCCCAGTCAAACTACCCACCATACACTGTCCTCGATCCGGATAACGGACCTGAGTTAGAACCTCAAAGTTGCCAGGGTGGTATTTCAAGGATGGCTCCACGCGAACTGGCGTCCACGCTTCAAAGCCTCCCACCTATCCTACACAAGCAAATTCAAAGTCCAGTGCAAAGCTATAGTAAAGGTTCACGGGGTCTTTCCGTCTAGCCGCGGATACACTGCATCTTCACAGCGATTTCAATTTCACTGAGTCTCGGGTGGAGACAGCGCCGCCATCGTTACGCCATTCGTGCAGGTCGGAACTTACCCGACAAGGAATTTCGCTACCTTAGGACCGTTATAGTTACGGCCGCCGTTTACCGGGGCTTCGATCAAGAGCTTCGCGTTAGCTAACCCCATCAATTAACCTTCCGGCACCGGGCAGGCGTCACACCCTATACGTCCACTTTCGTGTTTGCAGAGTGCTGTGTTTTTAATAAACAGTCGCAGCGGCCTGGTATCTTCGACCGGCATGAGCTTACGGAGCAAGTCCTTCACCCTCACCGGCGCACCTTCTCCCGAAGTTACGGTGCCATTTTGCCTAGTTCCTTCACCCGAGTTCTCTCAAGCGCCTTGGTATTCTCTACCCAACCACCTGTGTCGGTTTGGGGTACGGTTCCTGGTTACCTGAAGCTTAGAAGCTTTTCTTGGAAGCATGGCATCAACCACTTCGTGTTCTAAAAGAACACTCGTCATCAGCTCTCGGCCTTAGAATCCCGGATTTACCTAAGATTCCAGCCTACCACCTTAAACTTGGACAACCAACGCCAAGCTGGCCTAGCCTTCTCCGTCCCTCCATCGCAATAACCAGAAGTACAGGAATATTAACCTGTTTTCCATCGACTACGCTTTTCAGCCTCGCCTTAGGGACCGACTAACCCTGCGTCGATTAACGTTGCGCAGGAAACCTTGGTCTTTCGGCGTGGGTGTTTTTCACACCCATTGTCGTTACTCATGTCAGCATTCGCACTTCTGATACCTCCAGCAAGCTTCTCAACTCACCTTCACAGGCTTACAGAACGCTCCTCTACCGCATCACCCGAAGGTGATACCCGTAGCTTCGGTGTATGGTTTGAGCCCCGTTACATCTTCCGCGCAGGCCGACTCGACTAGTGAGCTATTACGCTTTCTTTAAAGGGTGGCTGCTTCTAAGCCAACCTCCTAGCTGTCTAAGCCTTCCCACATCGTTTCCCACTTAACCATAACTTTGGGACCTTAGCTGACGGTCTGGGTTGTTTCCCTTTTCACGACGGACGTTAGCACCCGCCGTGTGTCTCCCATGCTCGGCACTTGTAGGTATTCGGAGTTTGCATCGGTTTGGTAAGTCGGGATGACCCCCTAGCCGAAACAGTGCTCTACCCCCTACAGTGATACATGAGGCGCTACCTAAATAGCTTTCGAGGAGAACCAGCTATCTCCGAGCTTGATTAGCCTTTCACTCCGATCCACAGGTCATCCGCTAACTTTTCAACGGTAGTCGGTTCGGTCCTCCAGTTAGTGTTACCCAACCTTCAACCTGCCCATGGATAGATCGCCCGGTTTCGGGTCTATTCCCAGCGACTAGACGCCCTATTAAGACTCGCTTTCGCTACGCCTCCCCTATTCGGTTAAGCTCGCCACTGAAAATAAGTCGCTGACCCATTATACAAAAGGTACGCAGTCACCCAACAAAGTGGGCTCCCACTGCTTGTACGCATACGGTTTCAGGATCTATTTCACTCCCCTCTCCGGGGTTCTTTTCGCCTTTCCCTCACGGTACTAGTTCACTATCGGTCAGTCAGTAGTATTTAGCCTTGGAGGATGGTCCCCCCATATTCAGACAAAGTTTCTCGTGCTCCGTCCTACTCGATTTCATGACTAAGAGATTTTCGCGTACAGGGCTATCACCCACTATGGCCGCACTTTCCAGAGCGTTCCGCTAATCTCAAAGCCACTTAAGGGCTAGTCCCCGTTCGCTCGCCACTACTAAGGGAATCTCGGTTGATTTCTTTTCCTCAGGGTACTTAGATGTTTCAGTTCCCCTGGTTCGCCTCTTGCACCTATGTATTCAGTACAAGATAACCATCTTATGATGGCTGGGTTCCCCCATTCAGACATCTCCGGATCAAAGTCTGTTTGCCGACTCCCCGAAGCTTTTCGCAGGCTACCACGTCTTTCATCGCCTCTGACTGCCAAGGCATCCACCGTATGCGCTTCTTCACTTGACCATATAACCCCAAGCAATCTGGTTATACTGTGAAGACGACATTCGCCGAA
Organism: Pseudomonas sp. B21-041; assembly: GCF_024748675.1. Lineage (NCBI taxonomy): Bacteria > Pseudomonadati > Pseudomonadota > Gammaproteobacteria > Pseudomonadales > Pseudomonadaceae > Pseudomonas > Pseudomonas sp. B21-041. The sequence goes on along the minus strand of NZ_CP087175.1, from coordinate 125,625 downwards.
AATTCGAATTTCTCAACTAAGAGAACTCACAAATTTTACCTTAGCCTGATCCGTTACCAGTGAAAGTAACGTTCAGTCTATCTTTCTATCACATACCCAAATTTTTAAAGAACGAACTAGTCAAAGACTAGAAATCAACATTCACCATCATCATGATGGAATGCTCATTTCTAAGCTTTATACAAGAGAAGCAGTAGTGGTGGAGCCAAACGGGATCGAACCGTTGACCTCCTGCGTGCAAGGCAGGCGCTCTCCCAGCTGAGCTATGGCCCCGTATTTCTACAGGCGTTTCCCACACAAAATTGGTGGGTCTGGGCAGATTCGAACTGCCGACCTCACCCTTATCAGGGGTGCGCTCTAACCAACTGAGCTACAGACCCAATTTCGAGCTACTAAGGCCGACCTCACCCTGCTCTTAACCACAAAGCATGGGGTACGCTCTAACCAACTCAGCTACAAACCGATACAGGCTGCTTCTTTCGTCTTCTTCAATGAATCAAGCAATTCGTGTGGGAACTTATGGAGCAGCTGATGTCGTCGATTAAGGAGGTGATCCAGCCGCAGGTTCCCCTACGGCTACCTTGTTACGACTTCACCCCAGTCATGAATCACACCGTGGTAACCG
>NZ_CP087175.1:0-122500 GCF_024748675.1 Pseudomonas sp. B21-041 | reverse complement strand
TCACCATCGGCCGTAGGAAAATCCTGATAAGGCACGATGTTCGGATGCGCATTGCCCAAGCGCTTCGGTGCGTTGCCCGTTGTCAGGTAGTTCATCGCCTGGTTAGCCAGACACGCCACCTGGACATCCAGCAATGCCATGTCGATGTGCTGCCCACCACCGTCGTGATCGCGATGAGCCAGCGCAGCCAGAATGGCTACCGTCGAATACAGACCGGTGAGAATATCCGTCAGCGCCACACCAACTTTCACCGGACCGGCACCCTCATCACCCTCAGGACGCCCGGTCAGGCTCATCAGCCCACCCAGCCCCTGAATCATGAAGTCATAGCCGGCGCGCTTGGCATACGGCCCGGTCTGGCCGAATCCGGTAATCGAGCAATAGATCAGGTCCGGATTGATCGCTTTCAGCGATTCGTAGTCCAGCCCATACGCCGCCAGACCACCGACCTTGAAATTCTCAATGAGGATGTCCGACTTCGCCGCTAGCTCGCGCACCAGCTTCTGACCTTCGGGCCGCGTGAAGTCGATGGTCACCGATTGCTTGTTGCGGTTGGCCGACAGGTAATAAGCCGCCTCAGACGTATTCTCGCCATAAGCGTCTTTAAGGAAGGGCGGCCCCCAGGCGCGCGTATCATCACCATTGCCCGGGCGCTCGACCTTGATCACTTCGGCGCCAAGGTCGGCAAGGATCTGCCCGGCCCACGGTCCGGCCAATACTCGCGATAAATCCAGTACCCGCAGATGCGACAGCGCGCCCATGGTCGCTCTCCTATTAATAGAACGCCTGCAGACCGGTTTGCGCACGCCCGAGGATCAGCGCGTGAACGTCGTGAGTCCCTTCATAGGTATTCACCACTTCCAGGTTGACCAGATGACGGGCCACGCCGAATTCGTCGGAGATGCCGTTACCACCCAACATGTCGCGAGCCATACGGGCGATATCCAGGGACTTGCCGCACGAGTTGCGCTTCATGATCGAAGTGATCTCGACCGCAGCAGTGCCTTCATCTTTCATACGCCCCAACCGCAGGCAGCCTTGCAGGGCCAAGGTGATTTCGGTCTGCATGTCTGCCAGTTTTTTCTGGATCAACTGAGTGGCAGCCAATGGGCGACCGAACTGCTGACGATCGAGGGTGTATTGGCGAGCGGTGTGCCAGCAGAACTCGGCAGCGCCCAGTGCGCCCCAAGAGATGCCATAACGCGCGGAGTTGAGGCAGGTAAACGGACCTTTCAGGCCACGCACATCCGGGAAGATGTTCTCTTCCGGCACAAACACGTTATCCATAACGATTTCACCAGTGATCGACGCACGCAGGCCGACCTTGCCGTGAATCGCCGGAGCGCTCAGGCCTTTCCAGCCTTTTTCCAGGACGAAGCCACGAATGTCACCGGCGTCGTCTTTGGCCCAGACCACGAACACATCGGCGATCGGGCTGTTGGTGATCCACATTTTCGCGCCGGTCAGGCTGTAGCCGCCGTCGACCTTACGTGCACGAGTGATCATCGCGCCCGGGTCGGAACCGTGGTTGGGTTCGGTCAGACCGAAGCAGCCGATCCATTCGCCGGAAGCCAGCTTCGGCAGGTACTTCTGCTTTTGCGCTTCGGTGCCGAATTCGTTGATCGGCACCATCACCAGCGACGACTGTACGCTCATCATCGAGCGGTAGCCGGAGTCGACACGCTCGACTTCACGGGCAATCAGACCGTAGCTGACATAGTTCAGGCCGCTGCCGCCGTACTGTTCAGGGATGGTCGCGCCCAACAGACCGACTTCGCCCATCTCGCGGAAGATCGCCGGGTCGGTTTTCTCATGACGGAAGGCTTCAAGAACGCGTGGCGCGAGCTTCTGCTGAGCGAACTGCTCGGCGGTGTCGCGGATCATGCGCTCTTCTTCAGTGAGCTGTTGATCCAGCAGCAGGGGATCGATCCAATTGAAGCTAGCTTTACCGCCCATGAGTCTGTCCTCGCAAATCGGTGAATTGACGTGGCATTGATCCTAGGCGCGGTTCGCCGTCGCGGCAAACGAGGATTTCGCATTCTGTTGTGCTAATTTCTCACTCCGAAACGTCGCGAAATGCCTTTTATGCGGCGCATTAGTGAGGTTGACGTACATGCGCAGGAAGATCCCCAGCACCACCGCCCTGATCAGTTTCGAAGCTGCCGCGCGCCACGAGAGCTTTACCCGCGCTGCCGAAGAACTTTCCCTGACTCAAGGCGCCATTTGCCGACAAATAGCCAGCCTTGAGGAGTTCCTCAGTGTGGAACTGTTCCGACGCTCGCGACGCGGAGTGAAGCTGACCGAGGCGGGGCTTTCCTACAGCCGCCGAGTCGCGACGCAACTGGATGCAGTCGAACGCGACACGCTGTCAGTGATGGGCCAGCAAGGCACCAACGTAATTGAACTGGCGGTGGTGCCGACCTTCGGCACGCAATGGCTGCTGCCACGTCTGAAAGATTTCCAGCTCAAGCATCCGGAAGTCACGGTCAACCTGACCAACCGCACCCGGCCCTTTCTGTTTGCCGATACCGAATTCGATGCAGCGATCTACTTCGGTGATGCCGATTGGTCCGGTACCGAATCCCACAGGCTGATGGGCGAGAATCCGATGCCGGTCTGTAGCCCCGCCCTACTCGGCAACAAGACGCTTCTGACAGCCGCAGCCATCGCCGAACTGCCGCTGCTGCAGCAGACCACCCGACCTTACGCCTGGCGCCAGTGGTTCAACTCGCAACAGCTGAATATCCCCCGCGACATGACAGGCCCGCGCTACGAGCTATTCTCCATGCTCGCCCAAGCGGCCATGCACGACATGGGCATTGCGCTGATTCCACCGTTCCTGATTCAGCGCGAGCTGGCCGAGAAACGCTTGGTGATTGCAAACCCGCAGGCGCTTTCCAGCATCAAGGCCTACTACCTGATGATTCCTGAGCGAAAGGTCGAATCAGCGTCATTAAAGGCATTTCGTGACTGGCTGGTAACTCAGGCACAGAGCTACAGCCTAGAAGGGTAAAGGCTTACAACGTTACCTAACCCCGTAGTCAGGAAAACAAAAGCCCTACAGATATAAGTATTTGTCGCAATTCAACAGACTGTATCCGAAAGTCGTACAGACGTCCCACAAGCGCCTATCGACGTGGCTTTGAGCCTTCATCGGCGACTCATTACTGCCTATTCACGCCACCGATGAGAAATTTTTCCATATTCAGCCAGAATCCTTACAGGGCACGGCCTGCAAGGGGTTGCGCCGGCCACTGCGACATTCGGTCACGGGATGACTTGTAGTTAATTTTCCGTCACCCGTCATAATCCCTTGAAGGGCATAAAGTTCGCCTGCAAAATGCCGCGCCCCGCCCTGATTTGGCGGGATCGTGCTGATCGGCCGCCCCAGTCGCACCATCCGTAGTGCATGGGTTTACTCAATAAGATCACGCAGGAGATTTGACGTGCACATTGGTGTTCCTCTCGAAACCCAGACCGGTGAAACACGGGTTGCTGCAACCCCGGAAACCATAAAAAAGCTGATCAGCCAAGGTCATAAGGTCACTGTGCAAACCGGCGCCGGCGTTAAAGCCAGCGTTGTTGACAGTGCCTATGAAGCGGCAGGCGCAACCATTGGCAGTGCCAATGACGCGTTTGGCGCCGAGCTGATTCTCAAAGTGGTCGCCCCAAGCGATGCCGAACTGACGCTGATCAAGCGCGGTACGGTGCTGGTGGGCATGCTCAACCCGTTCAACAACGAAACCATCGCGAAGATGGCCGAGTGCGGCATTACCGCGTTCGCCCTCGAAGCGGCGCCGCGCACCTCACGCGCGCAGAGTCTCGATGTGTTGTCGTCGCAGGCGAACATTGCCGGCTATAAGGCTGTGTTGTTGGCCGCTCACTACTATCCTCGCTTCATGCCGATGCTGATGACCGCTGCGGGCACCGTGAAAGCGGCGCGCGTGCTGATTCTTGGTGCCGGTGTGGCCGGGTTGCAGGCGATCGCCACGGCGAAACGTCTGGGTGCGGTGATCGAAGCTTCTGACGTGCGTCCGGCGGTAAAAGAGCAAATTGAATCCCTCGGTGCCAAATTCGTCGACGTGCCGTACGAGACCGATGAAGAGCGTGAATGCGCCGTCGGTGTCGGCGGTTACGCGCGACCAATGCCGGCGAGCTGGATGCAGCGTCAGGCCCAGGCTGTGCACGAACGCGCCAAGCAGGCTGACATCGTCATCACCACCGCGCTGATTCCGGGCCGCAAGGCACCGACGCTATTGAGCGCGGAAACCGTGGCGCAGATGAAACCGGGTTCGGTGGTCATCGATCTCGCGGCGGCTCAGGGCGGCAACTGCCCGTTGACCGTGGCCGATCAGGTCGTGGTCGAAAATGGCGTGACCATTTGCGGCCCAACCAATCTGGCCGGTGAAGTCGCAGCAGACGCCTCGGCACTTTACGCGCGCAACCTGCTGGACTTCCTCAAGCTGGTATTCACCAAAGAAGGCCAGTTCGACGTCAACCTCGAAGACGACATCGTCGCCGCGTGCCTGATGTGCCGCGACGGCCAAGTCATCCGCAAAAACGCCTAAGCAGGGATTCAGACGATGGAAGAGCTTATCTCCCCCGGTATCTACAACCTGATCATCTTCGTGCTGGCGATTTATGTCGGTTACCACGTGGTCTGGAACGTTACACCTGCGCTGCACACGCCTTTGATGGCAGTAACCAACGCCATCTCGGCGATCGTGATCGTCGGCGCCATGCTCGCGGCCGCACTGACCGTTACGCCGCTGGGCAAAACCATGGGCACCCTCGCCGTGGCACTGGCTGCGGTCAACGTGTTCGGTGGCTTCCTGGTCACCCGCCGCATGCTTGAGATGTTCAAGAAGAAAGCCCCGAAAGTAAAAGAAGAGGCGCCGAAGTAATGAGCATGAATCTCGTCACGACGCTCTACCTGATCGCGTCGATCTGCTTTATCCAGGCCCTCAAAGGCTTGTCGCACCCGACTACCTCGCGGCGCGGCAACCTGTTCGGCATGCTCGGCATGGCGTTGGCCATCCTGACCACCGTCGGCCTTATCTATAAGTTGGGCGCTGAGCTGGCCACGGCCGGTATCGGTTACGTGATCGTTGGCCTGCTGGTCGGCGGCACCGCCGGTTCGATCATGGCCAAGCGCGTTGAAATGACCAAGATGCCGGAATTGGTCGCCTTCATGCACAGCATGATCGGCCTTGCGGCAGTGTTCATTGCCATCGCCGCTGTGGTGGAGCCGCAATCGCTGGGCATCGTCAAGCAACTGGGCGACTCGATTCCGGCGGGCAACCGTCTGGAGCTGTTCCTCGGCGCTGCGATCGGTGCGATCACCTTCTCCGGTTCGGTGATTGCGTTCGGCAAGCTGTCGGGCAAGTACAAGTTCCGTCTGTTCCAGGGCGCCCCGGTACAGTTCGCTGGTCAGCACAAGCTCAATGCCGTGCTGGGTCTGGCAACACTGGCACTCGGTCTGACCTTCATGTTCACCGGCAACCTCACCGCATTCGCGCTGATGTTGGCGCTGGCGTTCGTGATGGGCGTGTTGATCATCATCCCGATTGGCGGCGCCGACATGCCGGTCGTGGTGTCGATGCTCAACAGCTACTCGGGCTGGGCGGCGGCGGGAATTGGCTTCTCGCTGAACAACTCGATGCTGATCATCGCCGGTTCGCTGGTGGGTTCGAGCGGCGCGATCCTCTCGTACATCATGTGCAAAGCGATGAACCGTTCCTTCTTTAATGTACTGCTCGGCGGCTTCGGCAACACGGCAGACGCAGGTCCTGCCGGTGCGAAAGAAGCACGTCCGGTGAAATCCGGTTCGGCTGACGACGCGACCTTCCTGCTGACCAACGCCGACACCGTGATCATCGTCCCGGGCTACGGTCTGGCAGTGGCACGTGCGCAACATGCGCTGAAAGAGCTGACCGAGAAGCTGACCCACCGTGGCGTGACTGTGAAGTACGCGATCCACCCCGTGGCGGGCCGTATGCCGGGGCACATGAACGTTCTGCTCGCCGAGGCCGAAGTGCCTTACGACCAGGTGTTTGAGATGGAGGACATCAACTCCGAGTTCGGTCAGGCCGACGTGGTGCTGGTGCTCGGCGCGAACGATGTGGTCAACCCGGCCGCAAAGAACGATCCCAAATCGCCGATTGCCGGCATGCCGATTCTCGAAGCGTTCAAAGCCAAGACCATCATCGTCAACAAGCGCTCGATGGCCAGCGGCTATGCCGGTCTGGACAACGAATTGTTCTACCTGGACAAAACCATGATGGTGTTCGGCGACGCGAAGAAAGTCATCGAAGACATGGTCAAAGCGGTCGAATAATTCCCCGCTGCAATAGCGAACGCCCCGACTTGTCGGGGCGTTTTTGTTTGCGCAAACAGTCGGACAATTTGCCGCGTTGTTGCAGATCCGGTAACGGTGTTTTACTTCAAACCCGCTAAATAGACGCCTCGTTTGCGACCTTGGTAGCGGGACAGGCGCTCGTCAAATTCACTAGACTGCGCATCCTGCTACTCGCTTCCCGAGATAATAATCCATGTACCGTGACCGTATTCGCCTGCCTTCGTTGTTGGATAAAGTGATGAGCGCCGCCGACGCAGCCGCTTTGATTGAGGACGGCATGACCGTCGGCATGAGCGGTTTCACCCGCGCCGGCGAAGCCAAAGCAGTCCCTCACGCACTGGCCGAGCGGGCCAAGGTCACGCCGCTGAAGATCAGCCTGATGACCGGCGCCAGCCTGGGCAACGACCTCGACAAGCAACTGACCGAAGCCGGCGTGCTGTCGCGTCGCATGCCGTTCCAGGTCGACAGCACCCTGCGCAAGGCGATCAATGCCGGCCAGGTTATGTTTATCGACCAGCATCTGTCGGAAACCGTCGAGCAACTGCGCAACCAACAACTGAAGCTGCCGGACATCGCGGTCATCGAAGCCGTGGCCATCACCGAGCAAGGCCACATCGTGCCGACCACCTCGGTGGGCAACTCGGCGAGCTTCGCGATTTTCGCCAAACAGGTAATCGTCGAAATCAATATGGCGCACAACGCCAACCTCGAAGGCCTGCATGACATCTATATCCCGACTTACCGCCCGACGCGCACGCCGATCCCGCTGGTAAAAGTCGATGATCGCATCGGCAGCACCGCGATTCCGATTCCGCCGGAGAAGATTGTCGCCATCGTCATCACTCAGCAGGCCGATTCGCCGTCTACCGTGTCGTCGCCGGACGTCGACACCAACGCCATTGCCGATCACCTGATCACCTTCTTCAAGCAGGAAGTCGACGCCGGGCGCATGACCAACAAGCTCGGCCCGTTGCAGGCGGGGATCGGCAACATTGCCAACGCGGTGATGTGCGGTCTGATCGATTCGCCGTTTGAAGACCTGACGATGTACTCCGAAGTGCTGCAGGATTCGACCTTCGATCTGATCGACGCCGGCAAGCTGAGCTTTGCGTCGGGTAGCTCGATCACCCTGTCGGAACGCCGCAACAGCGACGTGTTCGGCAATCTGGAGAAGTACAAGGACAAACTGGTGCTGCGTCCGCAGGAAATCTCCAACCACCCGGAAGTGGTGCGCCGCCTAGGCATCATCGGGATCAACACGGCGCTGGAGTTCGACATCTACGGCAACGTCAACTCCACCCACGTTTGCGGCACGCGGATGATGAACGGCATCGGCGGTTCCGGCGACTTCGCGCGTAACGCGCATCTGGCGGTGTTCGTGACCAAGTCGATCGCCAAGGGCGGCGCGATTTCCAGCGTGGTGCCGATGGTCAGCCACGTTGACCACACCGAGCACGATGTCGACATTCTGGTGACCGAAGTTGGGCTGGCTGACTTGCGCGGCCTGGCGCCACGGGAACGGGCGCGGGTGATCATCGATAACTGTGTGCACCCGGACTTCCGTCAAGCGCTGGATGATTACTTCACGAAGGCCTGTGCAATTGGTGGCCATACCCCACACATTCTGCGTGAAGCGTTGAGCTGGCATGTGAACCTGGAAGAAACCGGGCGCATGCTTGCGGTGTAATTCACACAGATAAACCGTTGGCGCAAACACAGTTTGCGTCAGCGGATTGTTGTAATCTTAAAAGCTTACAAAAACTGTACTGCTGTACTGGTCTTTTCCTACAGCTTTTGCCTACCTTTTTCCTCGAATCGAGCAATAACGCACCACTTAAGTGCGGACAGGTACAGTTTGCTCGTTTTTGACCCGTACACCCCCTATAAACAGTTAACTGGTCACTCACAATACAGTTGAACTGTATCTAGAGAGACTTGGCAAACGAGAGGATCATGGGCACCAGTCAAACCACTACCTGATCCCGCCACAAGCGGAAGGATGTCAACCATGGAACGTACACTCAGTTCCGAACTGTTCTTCGAAGACAAAGCTGTAAACACCCAGGCTTCCCTGCCTCTGCGCGTTATCGCCAACCTGATGTTGTGGCAGCGCCGCATCTCCAGCCGCCATCAACTGGCTCGCCTGGATTCGCGTTTGCTGGCTGACGCCGGTATCAGCGAAGCACAACGCTACGAAGAGCTGAGCAAGCCGTTCTGGCGCTAAGTAGCGTCGCTGGCTCTGGTCGTTAGACCCACCGCCAGCAACCCGAATTGAACAAACGAAACCCGTCGTGGGAAACCACGACGGGTTTCGTCGTTTTGGGGGGGGTTTAAGTCTCTATACAGCTGGCTTTATCACAGGCAGGTACAGTTTATTAGAATCGCTACCTGAACCAGTACAATTTGCCTCTTCTGTATCTGCCTATTCCTCTGTCGCAGGCTCAACATGACCTTCCGCCTTCACCGGCAATAAGGAATACGTCATGAATGACTTACAGGATGTTTCAGAAAGCTTCAGCCAACCCTACCCTCGCCCAAACGCTCTGCGTCGCCTGTTTCTCGGACTTCGGGACAGCCTGGCACGCGCCAAAACGCGGCAACTGCTGGCTCAACTGGATGGCCGTGACCTCGCCGATCTTGGCCTCAGCCACGCCGATCGCCTGCATGAACTGGATAAACCCTTCTGGCGCTAGCATTCTGCCCACTGTGCGAATCCCGCAAAGCAGGCCTAATATCCACACAGAACGTGGCGAATGTTGTGTCACTGGCGTCTGACTCCTCAGATACCGAGCCACCTCTCAATACGGTTTATCCATAGGAGTTACACCATGTCCCGTCTTCGTCTGCTCAGCGCTGCCGCCCTGTTGGCCGTGGCTGCCAACGCCAGCGCCACCAGTTTCATCGTCACCACCGACGCCGTTGTCGGTGCACTGAAGTCCTCGTCCGACGCGACTTCCGACGTCACCTCCTCCTTCCGTGACGACAAGATCGTGCTCGCCGCCCGTGACGATGCCGCCAGCTTCGTCGCCAGCGAAGGTGAAATCCGTGGGGTGAAACTGGAAAGCGCGCTGGATCACATCCGTCACCAGGCGCCACAGCTGCAAGCCACTGACGCACAACTGGCTCAAGCTATTCTGACGATCTAAACGATCGCAGCCATGCGGGACACGCCAGGCGTGTCCCGATGTTTCGGCGCTGGCTCTGGCCCGGGCATTGCGCTAGCCTTTGGGCTCACTAAAAATTACCGAGTCCGATGCGCTTTCTTCCAAATCTACTGATTCCCTCCGTATTGTTCACCGCCTGCTGGGCGACATCGGTCGATGCCTTTGATGCTTTCAATGCGTCGACGCAAGGCACCGTCGTCAGTGGTTACGCCACCAGCATGGTGTCTTCCGCACCGTTCGACCGTAAACTGCTGCTCGCGGCCCACGATGATGCCGCAGCTTTTGTTGCCAGTGACGGTGAATGGCGAGGTGCTCGACTGGAATCCGCGCTGCATTACCTGCGCAAAACCCGGCCGAAACTTCATGTCAGCGACCTTGAACTGGCAGAGGCAATTCTCGTCCAATAGTTATCCTGTACCCCTGTTATCCTTGCCCTTCCGGAGTCGTTCCATGCGTAGCCCGCTGATTGCTGCCGCCCTTGGCCTGTTTTTGTTGGCCGACGTGGCCCAGGCGCACACCCTGGTAGCCACCAGTAACATCATCGTTCGTGCCTCCCAGCGCACTATCGATTTCACTTCCGACACCACCACGTCGATCCGCGATTCGAAAATCATCCGCGAAGCACACGATGATGCCGCCAGTTTCGTCGCCACTAACGGTGATATCCGTGGCGCGCATCTGGAAGCCGCGCTCAACACCCTGCGCACCCGTGTGCCGGAAGCGCGCGACGCCAGCGATCAGGTTCTCGCCGAAGCCATCCTCGCACTGTGAAGTCACTCGGCACCTGGCTGCTGGTCGGGGCGTTGTTGCTGCTTGGCAACAGCGCCCACGCCGGCCTGCAATTGCGGCTCAAGACCGACGGTCTGAGCCCTGCCCAACAACAGGCCAGCCAGGCGCTGATCGATGAGGCGATGCAAAAGCTGCCGCCGAGCTTTATCGAGCGGCTGGATCGGCGCATCGATGTCGGCTGGACCGACGACATGCCCGCCAACGCCTACGGCCAGGCAACGCTCGTTGCCGAACTCGATTTGAATCGCAAACTGCTGGCCAGCCTCACTGACGGCAGTGCAGCCAAAGAAAAAACCAATCGCCCCCACGGCACTGTGCGCCAGGAATTGCTCGCCACGGTGTTGCACGAAATTACCCACATTTATGATCGCGCGCGCCTGTGGCCGACTGCCGAGCGCACGCTAATCCAGCGCTGCACCCGCCGCTTCAACAGCGCCGGGCTGATCGGCATTCCCGATGAGTGTCGCGGGCAGAACGGCCGGCGTTTCACCCTCAGTGATGACCCGCGCCTGCTCGATCTCGCCGGTTGGCAGCAATACGTCGGTCGTCGGGGTGAGCGTGAACAGCACAACCGCCAGATCGCCCGCAGCCCGGACCTGTACGAAATCTCCAGCCCGAAGGAGTTTGTCGCGGTCAACATGGAGTATTTCCTCCTCGACCCGAGCTATGCCTGCCGTCGCCCGGCGCTGTATCGCTATTACCAGGAGCACTTCGGCTGGGCACCGCCGGCCAAGGACACCTGCAGCAAGACCTTCTCCTTTTTGAATGCCGGTAACGACTTCGCCAAGCAACCCTTGGGGCAAGTTGATCCGGAACGGGTTTACGCCGTCGATTACCTGTTGGCCGAAGCCAATCAGAACTGGGTCAGCCGCTGGGGCCACAGCATGTTGCGTCTGGTGATTTGCGCGCCGGGCCGCCCGCGTGGGCCGGATTGCCGGCTCGATCTGGATCAGCATCTGGTGCTGTCCTACCGCGCCTTTGTCGGCGATGTGCAGCTGTCGAGCTGGGACGGACTGGTCGGCAAATACCCATCGCGATTGTTCGTGCTGCCGCTCGCGCAGGTCATCGACGAATACACCAAGACCGAATTGCGCAGCCTTGCTTCCGTGCCGCTGAACCTGTCACGGGACGAGATCGAAGGCGTGGTCGAGCACGCGGCCGAAATGCATTGGAGCTACGACGGCAACTACTTCTTCCTCTCCAACAACTGCGCGGTGGAAGGTCTGAAGCTGTTGCGCAGCGGCAGTAACAACAACCAGTTCGTGGGTCTGGACAGCATCATGCCCAACGGTTTGCTGGAAGTGATGAAGGGCCGTGGTCTGGCGGACACCAGTGTGCTGGATGATCCGAAAGAAGCCCTGCGCCTGGGTTACCGCTTCGACTCGTTCCGCGATCGCTATCAGGCGATGTTCGATGTGCTGAAGAAGCAATTGCCGATCAAGCAGAATACCGTTGAGGAATGGCTTTCACTGACAGCCGAAGAACGCCGCGAGTGGTTCGAACGCGCCGACTTGCGTACCAGCGCCGCGCTGCTGTTGCTGGAGCAAGCCAGCTATCGCCGCCAATTGCTGCTGGCGCAGGATGAGGTGAAGCAGCGTTACCTCGGCGCGCGGGAACTGGAAAACGGCGGGATGGATAAAGCCAACGCGACCTTGCAGGAAATTCTCGCCAACAGCGGGTTCCTCAGTCGTCCGGCGGAATTGCTCGATTCCAAGGGTTACGGACTGCCCCAGCCGACCGAGTTCAGTCGACTCGAAGCGGAGAGCAGTCAGCGGCAGAAGAAGCTGCTGGCACTGTCCGGAGATCTGGATGCAGAAGTGCGTAAGTTACTGGAGCCCAAGCGGGCTGCGGAAATTGCGGCCAGTGAGGAGAACGTGAAGCAGATCGGCGCGCATTTACGAAAATTGCACAAGGCCTCGGGCGGACTGGAATTGCCCTGAAAAAAAGATCGCAGCCCTTGGCTGCGATCTTTTTTATTGCCAGCAGATCAATACAAAACGCCATCGAGAATTTCGTAGACGATCCCGGTGCCCACCGCGATCAGCACGATATCACCCCCCGCCCGGCGCCATTCGTAACCCGGGTACACCGGCAGACGACCTAACGCCCGATTATCCAGACGCTCGCCGTAATAGCCGTGCGGCAACGGCCGGCCACGCTCCAGATGGATCCCCGGAGGCGGCGGCGCACCGCGTACAAAGTAGCCATGATTGTCACGAATGGTCTGGCGCACCGGGCCAAAATCGCGCGGGGGCGGGCCACCACGGTGGTCGTTCTGTGGGCCACGGTGGTCGTCACCGTGATTATCGCCGCGGTTATCGTGCTGGCCCTGTTGCGGGCCGCCGTGATCATGATCGTCGCGCGGATCGGCGCTGGCCAGCAGCGGTGTCGCGCTGATCATCAGCACGCCCAGTCCGGCCATCAGACGTTTCGGCATTTTCATCGGGTCTTTCCTCACGGCACAAACAGCAAAAAGGGACTCAGAACCTGGTTCTGAATCCCTCGGTCTTGCTGGATTAGTCTGTGCCGCGAGGTGCTAATTCCTCTGTATCAGGAACTTTACCTTTAGCTGACGCGGGCCTTACGCACGCCTTCGGAGAGAGCCGAGCACAGGCTCAGCACGCCGTCGATGGCCTGGTCGGGTGTGGTCGCGTTGGCGATGTGATCGATCAATGCCGAACCCACCACCACACCGTCGGCCAAACGCGCGATGGACGCCGCCTGCTCCGGCGTACGGATGCCGAAACCGATGCTGATCGGCAGATCGGTATGACGACGCAGACGGGTCACCGCCTCTTCAACGTGCTCCAGCGTCGCCGCGCCGGCACCGGTCACACCGGCGACCGACACGTAGTAAACGAAACCGGAACTGCCGTTGAGCACCTTCGGCAGACGCGCGTCGTCAGTGGTCGGCGTGGTCAGGCGGATGAAGTCCAGACCCGCAGCCTGCGCCGGGTCGCACAGCTCGGCGTTATGCTCAGGCGGCATGTCGACCACGATCAGACCATCGACGCCGGCCTCTTTCGCATCGGCGATGAAGCGCTCAACGCCATACATATGGATCGGGTTGAAGTAGCCCATCAGCACCAGCGGCGTATCGCTGTTGCCTTCACGGAACTCGCGAACCATTTGCAGGGTTTTCGCCAGGTTCTGTTTGGCGCCCAAGGCACGGATGTTCGCCAGTTGAATCGCCGGGCCGTCGGCCATCGGGTCGGTGAACGGCATGCCCAACTCGATCACGTCGGCGCCGGCGCCCGGCAAGCCTTTGAGGATCGCCAGCGAGGTGTCGTAGTCCGGATCACCGGCGGTGACGAAGGTCACCAGCGCGGCGCGGTTCTGTTCTTTGAGGTCGGCAAAGCGGGTTTGCAGGCGGCTCATCAGTGTTTCTCCTGCTTCGACTGTTCCATATGGTGCATGACGGTCTGCATGTCTTTGTCGCCACGGCCCGACAGGTTGACCACCATCAGGTGATCCTTCGGTAGCTTCGGTGCGCGTTTGAACACTTCAGCCAGGGCGTGGGCGCTTTCCAGGGCAGGAATGATCCCCTCCAGGCGGCAGCATTTGTGGAACGCATCCAGCGCTTCGTCGTCAGTCACCGAGGTGTATTGAACGCGGCCGATGTCATGCAACCAGGCGTGTTCAGGGCCGATGCCTGGGTAATCGAGGCCAGCGGATATCGAGTGGGCGTCGATGATCTGGCCGTCGTCGTCCTGCAGCAGGAAGGTACGGTTGCCGTGCAGCACACCCGGAACGCCGCCATTCAGGCTCGCTGCATGCTTGCCGGTTTCGATGCCGTAACCCGCGGCTTCAACGCCGATGATCTCGACGCTCTTGTCATCAAGGAACGGGTGGAACAGGCCCATGGCGTTAGACCCGCCACCGATGCACGCCACCAGGCTGTCCGGCAGGCGACCTTCCTGAGCCTGCAACTGATCGCGGGTTTCCTTGCCGATCACGGCCTGGAAGTCGCGAACCATCGCTGGGTATGGATGTGGGCCGGCCACGGTGCCGATCAGGTAAAAGGTGTTGTCGACGTTGGTCACCCAGTCACGCAGGGCTTCATTCATCGCATCTTTCAGGGTGCCGGTGCCAGCCACCACCGGGATCACTTCAGCGCCCAGCAACTTCATGCGGAACACGTTGGCCTGCTGACGTTCGATGTCAGTGGTGCCCATGTAGATCACGCAATCCAGACCGAAACGTGCGGCGACGGTGGCAGTGGCCACGCCGTGCATGCCGGCGCCGGTCTCGGCGATGATGCGTTTCTTGCCCATGCGCCGTGCCAGCAGGATCTGGCCGATGCAGTTGTTGATCTTGTGCGCGCCGGTGTGGTTCAGCTCTTCGCGCTTGAGATAAATCTTCGCGCCGCCGCAGAACTCGGTCAGGCGTTCAGCGAAATACAGCGGACTCGGACGGCCGACGTAATCACGCTGGAAGTAGGCCAATTCTTCTTTGAACGCCGGATCTTCCTTGGCCGCTTCGTATTCGCGGGCCAGATCGAGGATCAACGGCATCAGGGTTTCCGCCACGTAGCGGCCACCGAACGAGCCGAACAGGCCGTTGGCGTCAGGGCCGTTACGCAGATCAGAGGTGTTCGAAGTCTGGGTCATGAGTCGCTCCAGGTGAATTCGGGTCAAAAGACAATGACGACCACTCTACCCCTGACCTTCTACGCTGAAAACCGATAAGATCGCCACAACCTGTCAGGAAAACTCACAGATACCATGAGCCACGACCTTCCCCCGCTGAACGCCTTGCGTGCGTTCGAAGCCACCGCCCGGCTGAACAGCGTCAGTCAGGCTGCCGAACAGCTGCACGTCACCCATGGCGCGGTCAGTCGTCAGCTCAAGGTATTGGAAGAACACCTTGGCGTCAGTCTGTTCGTCAAAGATGGGCGCGGCTTGAAACTCACAGATGCCGGCATGCGGTTACGCGATGCAAGTGGCGAGGCGTTTGACCGCTTGCGCAGTGTTTGCGCCGAGCTGACGCAGAGCACCGCCGATGCACCGTTCGTCTTGGGTTGCTCTGGAAGTCTGTTAGCGCGCTGGTTTATTCCGCGTTTGGGGCGATTGAATGCCGATCTGCCGGATTTGCGGCTGCACCTGTCGGCGGGCGAAGGCGATCTCGATCCACGACGCCCGGGGCTGGATGCTTTGCTGCTGTTCGCCGAACCACCGTGGCCGGCGGACATGCAAGTCTATGAACTGGCCGCAGAACGTATCGGCCCGGTGATAAGTCCGCTGTTCAGCGGCTATCAACGTCTGCAAACCGCGCCAGCCTCGGCACTGCTAAACGAACCGTTGCTGCACACCACTTCGCGCCCGCAAGCCTGGCCGAGTTGGGCGCAGCAGAACGCACTCGACGCAAAAGCATTGAAGCTGGGGCAAGGTTTCGAGCATTTGTATTATTTGCTGGAGGCAGCAGTTGCTGGGCTTGGCGTGGCCATCGCGCCGGAGCCGCTAGTGACGGAAGATTTGAAGGCCGGTCGCCTGGTTGCGCCATGGGGCTTTTGTGAAACCCCGGCGCAACTGGCGTTGTGGCTACCCAAGCGCGCCGCAGACGGGCGCGCTCGGCAACTGGCGCAGTGGCTCAAGAACGAACTGCGCCAGACGGATCACTCGCCGCGCTTGAACAGCAAGTAAGCCGCCAGCAGACCGATCGCACCGACGGCCACACCGGCCGTCGTCCATGGATGTTCCTGGGCGTAATCACGGGTGGCGATCCCGGTTTCGCGGGTTTTCACTTTGACTTCTTCATAGGCATCGCTGAGCAGATGGCGCGAGTGCTTCAGCGCACTTTCGGCATTGCTTTTCAGCGCCTTGAGGGTCTTGCGCGACTCGTCCGAAGCGTCGTCTTTCAAGCTTTCCAACGATTTGAGCAGACTCTCGATCTCGGCTTCCATGCTTTGCAACGAGGCTTTACGTAAAGAGGTGTTGGCCATGGTGGCTCTCCTGCATTGGTGATGAGTGGCGTGTGTTGGTTGGGACTTCAGCGGTTTGAGAAAGTGCAGAAAATCTGAACTTCGCCTGCGCGATGCCGCCGAAATCAACAGCGCAGATTCACTGCTAGTCTCAATTCCACACGCCAAGGAGATCGCCATGAGTGACCATCACACGTACAAGAAAGTCGAGCTGGTCGGTTCGTCCGCCAGCAGCATCGAAGACGCCATCAACAACGCGCTGGCCGAAGCCAACAAGAGCATCAAGCATCTTGAGTGGTTTGAAGTGGTCGACACCCGTGGCCACATCAAGGACGGCAAGGCGGCGCACTTTCAGGTGACGCTGAAAGTCGGCTTCCGCATTGCCAGCAGCTGAGTTTGGTCTAGTCTTCTGAACTTGCGCGCTGGCCGAGTGCCATAGGAATGGCAAAGCGCTACAGGGTGAGTGCATCGGGTCAACGCTCGATGCCCGCCTCTTTTAATCCGACCAGGGAGTGCGACCGATGAAGAAGTTCATGTTGGCAGTAGGTTTGTTGAGCCTTGCGGGTGGTGCGTTTGCTGCCGGCAAGCCATGTGAAGAGCTGAAAAGCGAGATTGCGGCGAAGCTGGATGCCAAGGGCGTTTCCGGGTATTCGCTGGAGATTGTCGATAAGGGCGCAGCGGCTGGCGGCGACGTCGTCGGTACCTGCGAAGGTGGCACCAAGGAAATCGTCTACAAGCGCGGTTGAGTGCGCCTGAAATGCAAAAGCCGACGTGAAGGCGTCGGCTTTTTTGTGTTCAGGATTTGGGATTTTTAGTGGATTTGAAATCGAACCCCCTCACCCCAGCCCTCTCCCCCAAAGGGGGCGAGGGGGAAAGGGAGCAGATCGGGGGGCTGTTCAAAACCTGAGTTCGACTCGATTTTTCAGGTCGATGTCGAGCGCGAGAACACCTCAATCAGTCCCCTCTCCCTCCGGGAGAGGGTTAGGGTGAGGGGCTTTTCAGCCCTTCATCACCTGCGCCAACAACTCGTACGAATGCACGCGATCGGCGTGTTCGTAGAGATCACTGGTAAAAATCAGCTCATCCGCCTGGGTCTGCTCAACCAGCACCTCCAGCTTCGCGCGAATCTTCTGCGGGCTACCAACCATCGCCAGACCGAGGAAATCACCCACCGCCTCACGCTCATGGGGCAACCACAAGCCATCCATGGTTTTCACCGGCGGACGCTGCACCAGGCTCTGCCCACGCATCAACGCGAGAATGCGCTGGTACACCGAAGTCGCCAGGTAATCGGCTTGCTCATCAGTATCGGCGGCCACCAGCGGCACGCCGAGCATCACGTACGGCTTGTCGAGCACCGCCGAGGGTTTGAAGTGATTGCGATAAACGCGAATCGCCTCGTGCATGAAACGCGGGGCGAAGTGCGAGGCGAAGGCGTAAGGCAAGCCGCGCTCACCGGCCAGTTGCGCACTGAACAGGCTGGAACCGAGCAGCCAGATCGGCACATTGGTGCCGGTGCCCGGCATTGCAATCACACGTTGATCTGGCGTACGTGGGCCGAGGTAACGCACCAGTTCGGCGACGTCTTCCGGGAAGTCATCAGCACTGCCGGAGCGTTCACGGCGCAACGCCCGAGCAGTCATTTGATCGGAGCCGGGCGCGCGGCCCAGGCCGAGATCGATCCGTCCCGGATAGAGACTTTCGAGGGTGCCGAACTGCTCGGCGATCACCAGCGGCGCATGGTTGGGCAGCATCACGCCGCCGGAGCCAACGCGGATGGTCGACGTTCCGCCCGCCAGATAACCCAGCAGCACCGACGTTGCCGAACTGGCAATGCCGTCCATGTTGTGGTGTTCGGCCACCCAGAACCGCGTGTAGCCAAATTTCTCGACGTGCTGCGCCAAATCCAGCGAGTTGCGCAGCGATTGCGCCGGGCTGCCGTTCTCGCGCACCGGCACCAGATCGAGGGTGGAAAATTTTACGTCGGACAGTTGCTTCATAAACCTGCGTCTCCGAGTGAGGAGGCAGGTTCTTCTTGCAAACGAAAACCTGCCGAATCCATAAGCGTGTTTTGTGCAATGAGGGCATATACCCGAGTTTCAATAGCAGTGATGAAATTTCCTACTAAAAAAGTCAACGATTCAGCCGGGCTGAACTTTGCTGCGGCGTCTATCCTCAGAAGCCTTGCAAGCAAAAACCACGACGACGCGGCGTTTCCGCGTCAGATCTTGAGGAGGCAGACATGGCTATCGTGAAGAAAGCATCCGCACATTGGGCAGGCGATCTGAAAACCGGCATCGGCTCGATCTCCACTGAAACCGGTGTCCTCAGAGAAGCGCCCTACGGTTTCAAGGCGCGCTTTGAGGGCGGCAAAGGTACCAACCCGGAGGAGCTGATCGGCGCGGCGCATGCCGGCTGCTTCTCCATGGCGTTTTCGATGATTCTGGGCGATGCGGGCCTGAAGGCCGACAGCATTGATACCCAGGCTGAAGTGACTCTCGATCAGGTGGATGGCGGGTTCGCGATCACCGCGGTGAAGCTGATCCTCAAGGCGAAAATCCCTGGGGCGACGCAGGCGCAGTTTGAAGAGCTGAGCAACAAGGCCAAGGAAGGGTGCCCGGTCTCGAAAGTGCTGAATGCGAAGATTACGCTTGAGGCTTCGCTGGTCAGTTGATTCGACTCTGACTGGTCTGTCGCTATCGCGAGCAGGCTCACTCCTACAGTTGATCTCCAGCGAACACAATTATTGTGGGCGTCGAAGATCCCCTGTAGGAGTGAGCCTGCTCGCGATAGCCATCTGCAGATCACCCAAGGTTTGAAACCTTCAGCACAAGTTGTGAGCGAAGTCAGAACCCTCGCTGTAAAAGTATGGTCGAATAAATGACAGCAGCTTCAGCGCACGCCCGTGCGCGCTGCCTCAGGGAGCTTCACTCATGAAACGTATTGGCTTGGCGATTCTCTGCAGTGCACTGGCCACTTCTGTCATTGCGGCACCCAAAGACTGTGAAGAACTGAAAAAAGAAATCGAAGTAAAGATTCAGGCCAAAGCCGTGCCCTCCTACACGCTGGAAATCGTCAGCAAGAAAGAGGCTGCAAAACACGATATCGCCATGGTTGTCGGCACTTGCGATTATGGCCGCAAGAAAATCATCTATCAGAAGAACGACAGCTGAGTCACCTCAGATAATGCAGTTGTAGTCGTAATCCTCGGCGACGATTTCACGCTTGGCGTTATACAGCCGGGCGCTCGGTGTGAACCCCAGCGAACGCCCTTCCAGCACATAACGCTGCCCGGCCTCGAAATGGTCGTAGCGGATGTACAGGTAGCACAGCCGCTCTACGGGGCCAGTCATCAGGGCGCCACCACCGCCAAACACTTCGAAATCAAACCGCACGCGCAATTCGTGGCTGCCCGGGGTGACCTGAAAGTAGCGCCCGTCATTCAGTCGCTGTTTGTCGAGGCG
This sequence comes from Pseudomonas sp. B21-041, assembly GCF_024748675.1. NCBI lineage: Bacteria > Pseudomonadati > Pseudomonadota > Gammaproteobacteria > Pseudomonadales > Pseudomonadaceae > Pseudomonas > Pseudomonas sp. B21-041. The sequence continues at coordinate 102,805 of NZ_CP087175.1, read as the reverse complement.
CTCGGCCATCAGCACTTTACCGCCGGGTGTCGGCGTCGAAAAATCGACCCAGGCCATCTGCGGATCGACCGGGGGCAATGGCGTCTGACAACCGGCCACAAGAGTAGCAACGAGCAACAACAGCAACTGGCGCATGACGAATATCCACTGATCTGAATACTCAGCATAGCGCCGTTCAGGTGCGCTGACAGCCTGCCGGCGTGCCCTGGCCTACCACTTTGCGCTGCTCGTCATAGAGCTTGGCCCAAGGCCGGAAACCAATACTGCCGGCCTGCAACTGATAACGCTGGCCGGCGTTGAAGTCCTTGAATTTCACGCTCAACTGGCAATCGCGCCACAGCGGCTCAGCGTCAGGACCGATGTTGGTCGCCTCGACCGGGAATTGATAACGCACCTTCAACTCATGGCTGCCGGGCTGTACTTCGAAGTAGCGTTTGTCGGCAGTCGCTTGGGTATCGACCTGCAGCGCTTGCAGCGCCGTGTCCTGCTGCCGGGCATCAAGATCGATCCAGGCTTGCGAAGGGTCAGGATCGGGCATTCCGAATCCGGCACAACCGGCCAGCGTCAGCAGGCCTCCTGACAGCATCAACATGCGCATAGCGGTGCTCCTTAAGGCGGGATAGTCTTGCGGGCAGACTCTCCGGGGGATTTCTTATTTTGAGCAGGCCGTTTCCAAGCCTTGGGTTACTTGATCGCGTTTTTCGGATTTTGTTTCCGGGTGTGATGTTTTTGTTGCTCAACGGTTGCGCCAGCGTCAGCTATTACACGCAGTTGGCCAGCGGCCAACTGCAATTGCTGCGGGCGCGCGAGCCTGTGGAAAAGGTGATCAACGATCCGAGCCGCGACGCCACTCTGCGCACCCACTTGGCGCAGTCGCAAAAGGCCCGTACCTTTGCCAGCGAGCATCTGCATTTGCCGGATAACCAGAGCTATCGCCTGTACGCCGACATCCATCGCCCGTACGTGGTGTGGAATGTGTTCGCCACTCAAGAGTTCTCCCTGACACCGCAGAACCATTGCTTCCCGATTGCCGGCTGCGTGGCCTATCGCGGTTATTACAGCCAGAGCGCGGCGCGCGGTGAAGCGGCGATCCAGCGATTGCAGGGCATGGACGTATCGATTGGCGGCGTCGAGGCCTATTCGACGCTCGGCTGGTTCAATGACCCGATTCTTAATTCGATGATGGGCTGGGGCGACGAGCGCCTGGCCACGCTGATCTTTCATGAGCTGGCGCATCAGCGCTTTTATGTGAAAGACGACACCGAATTCAACGAATCCTTCGCCACGTTTGTCGAGCAGGAAGGCACGCGGCAGTGGCGAGCATTTCGCGGGTTGCCGGTGGATACCGATTCGCGGCTCAAACAACGCGATCAGTTTATTGAGTTGGTGCTCGAAACCCGCTCACGGCTGGAGAAGTTGTATGCGCAGCCATTACCGGCGGAGCAGATGCGCGAACGCAAAGCGGCAGAGTTCGAACGGTTTCGCCGGGATTATCGGCTGATGAAAGACAGCCAGTGGGCCGGGGACAAGCGTTATGACGCCTGGGTGAATGCGCCGCTGAACAATGCGCGATTGCTGCCGTTTGGGCTGTATGACCAGTGGGTGCCGGCGTTTGCGGCGTTGTTCAAAAAGGTCGGGGGGGATTGGCTGAGATTTTATGCTGAGGTAGAGCGGTTGGGTGGGTTACCGGTGACTGAGCGTAAAGCGGCACTGAAAGCATTGGCAGATGATGAGATATCAGTGGCTGATCTGGCCTCATCGCTGGCAAGCCAGCTCCCACAGGGACAGCGGTGAGCCTGAGCACATCGCTCACCTGTGGGAGCTGGCTTGCCAGCGAAGGCGTACTGATCAGCGCCGCAGAAACGCCTGATGCAACTCGTCCAGCGTTTCAAAGTGATAAGCCGGCGCCTCGGCACTCAACTCTTCGAAACTGCCAAACCCATAACCGACCGCCGCCGCATCCAGCCCATTGCTGCGCGCCCCGATCAGATCATGTTTACGGTCACCGATCATCAACGTATTCGCCGGGTCCAGCCCTTCTTCCTTGATCAGATGCGCAATCAACTCAACCTTGTTGGTCCGTGTGCCATCCAGCTCACTGCCGTAAATCACCTTGAAGTGCCGGGCAAAATCAAAATGCCGGGCAATCTCGCGGGCAAATTCCCACGGCTTCGAGGTGGCGATATACAGCTGCCGGCCTTGGCCACTGAGGGTTTCCAGCAACGGCGTGACGCCATCGAACACACGGTTCTCGTACAGGCCCGTCACTTTGAAGCGCTCGCGATAGAAATTCACCGCCTGCCATGCCTTGGCCTCATCGAATCCGTAAAACTGCATGAACGCCTGCAATAACGGCGGGCCGATGAAGTGTTCCAGCTTGGTCAAGTCCGGCTCATCGATGCCGAGCTTGGCGAGGGCGAACTGGATGGAACGGGTGATGCCCTCACGCGGGTCGGTCAGGGTGCCATCGAGGTCGAACAGTACGGTCTGGTAATGCATGAGAAATCCTGAGCAGGTGTAAGGCAATTCAGAGCTGGTCGTAACCTTCGGCAAGATGCAGGTCCTTGAGCTTCACGTAGTTCGCCGCGCTGTAAGTGAAGAAGGCTTTTTCCTTGTCGGTGAGTTCTCGCACCTGTTTCACCGGGCTACCCACATAGAGGAAGCCGCTTTGCAGATGCTTGCCCGGTGGCACAAGGCTGCCGGCGCCAATGATCACATCGTCCTCGACCACCGCGCCGTCCATGACAATGCTGCCCATGCCGATCAACACGCGGCTGCCAACACTGCAGCCATGCAGCATGACTTTGTGGGCGATGGTGACGTCATCGCCGATCAGCAGCGGGAAGCCGTCGGGGTTGAACGGGCCGGCGTGGGTGATGTGCAGCACGCAACCGTCCTGGACGCTGGTGCGCGCACCTATACGAATGCGGTGCATGTCGCCACGGATCACGGTCAGCGGCCAGACAGAGCTGTCTTCACCGATTTCGACGTCGCCGATGACCACCGCCGAGCCGTCGACAAACGCGCCTTTGCAAAGGCTTGGGGTGTGATTCTGGTACTTGCGAACGGACACGATAATTTCTCTCTCTGTCGCCGATAGCTGCGGTGAATGTCGATTGTAATTAAGATGGGGCAATGTTTCCCCAGCCAAGGTGCCAACCGTGAGCGTGAACAACCCTCTGCTGCAGTCCTACGACCTGCCACCGTTCTCCACGATCCGTGCCGAACACGTCCTGCCCGCCATCGAAACGATCCTGGCCGACAACCGCGCCGCCATTGCCGAAATCCTCAAGACTCAGGTTCAGAACCCGACTTGGTCCGGCCTGGTACTGGCGATGGACGAACTTAATGATCGCCTCGGTGCTGCCTGGAGCCCGGTCAGCCACCTCAACGCCGTGTGCAACAGCGCCGAACTGCGCGAAGCCTACGAGTCGTGCCTGCCAGCCCTGAGCGCCTACTCCACCGAGATGGGCCAGAACCGCGAGCTGTTCCAGGCTTATGAAGCGCTGGCCAACAGTCCGGAAGCCGCCGGTTTCGACGTGGCGCAAAAGACTATTCTGGAACACGCCCTACGTGATTTCCGTCTGTCGGGTATCGACCTTCCGGAAGCCGAGCAGAAACGCTACGCCGAAGTGCAGAGCAAACTGTCCGAGCTGGGCAGCCGTTTCTCCAATCAACTGCTCGACGCCACTCAGGCGTGGACCAAGCACGTCAGCGACGAAGCCGCCCTCGCCGGCCTGACCGATTCGGCCAAGGCGCAAATGGCTGCTGCCGCACAAGCCAAAGGCCTCGACGGCTGGCTGATCACCCTGGAATTCCCGAGCTACTACGCTGTGATGACCTACGCGCAAGACCGCGCCCTGCGTGAAGAAGTCTACGCCGCCTACTGCACCCGCGCCTCGGATCAAGGCCCGAACGCCGGTCAGCACGACAACGGCCCGGTGATGGAAGAGATCCTCGACCTGCGCCAGGAACTCGCCAAACTCTTGGGCTTCGCCAGTTTCTCCGAGCTGAGCCTGGCCACCAAAATGGCCGAGTCCAGCGATCAGGTGTTGAGCTTCCTGCGCGATCTGGCCAAGCGCAGCAAGCCGTTCGCTGCGCAGGATCTGCAACAGCTGCGCGCCTACGCCGCCGAACAGGGCTGCGCCGACCTGCAAAGCTGGGACAGCGGCTTCTACGGTGAAAAGCTGCGTGAACAACGTTACAGCGTTGCTCAGGAAACCCTGCGCGCCTACTTCCCGATCGACAAAGTGCTAAGCGGCCTGTTCGCCATCGTTCAGCGTCTATACGGCATCGAAATCGCTGAACAGAAAGGTTTCGACACCTGGCATCCGGACGTGCGCCTGTTCGAAATCAAGGAAAACGGCCAGCACGTCGGCCGCTTCTTCTTCGACCTCTATGCCCGCGCCAACAAGCGTGGCGGTGCGTGGATGGACGGCGCCCGCGACCGTCGCCGCACGGTTGATGGCGTACTGCAAAGCCCGGTGGCCAACTTGGTGTGCAACTTCACCCCGGCCGACAGCGGTAAGCCTGCGCTGCTGACCCACGATGAAGTGACCACGCTGTTCCACGAATTCGGCCATGGCCTGCATCACCTGCTGACCCGCGTGGATCACGCTGGTGTTTCCGGGATCAACGGCGTGGCGTGGGATGCGGTCGAGCTGCCGAGCCAATTCATGGAAAACTGGTGCTGGGAACCGGAAGGCCTCGCACTGATTTCCGGTCACTACGAAAGCGGCGAGCCGCTGCCCCAGGACCTGCTGGAAAAAATGCTCGCGGCGAAGAATTTCCAGTCGGGCCTGATGATGGTCCGCCAACTCGAGTTCTCGCTGTTCGACTTCGAACTGCATGCCACCCACGGCGACGGCCGTAGCGTGCTGCAAGTGCTCGAAGGCGTGCGTGGCGAGGTATCGGTGATGCGTCCGCCGGCCTACAACCGCTTCCCGAACAGCTTCGCGCACATCTTCGCCGGTGGCTACGCGGCGGGTTATTACAGCTACAAGTGGGCTGAAGTACTGTCGGCGGATGCATTCTCCAAGTTTGAAGAGGACGGCGTGCTCAACGCTGAAACCGGCCGGGCTTTCCGCGAAGCGATTCTGGCGCGCGGCGGTTCGCAGGCACCGATGGTGCTGTTCGTCGACTTCCGTGGCCGTGAGCCATCGATTGACGCACTCTTGCGCCACAGCGGCCTGAGTGAGGACGCGGCAGCATGAGTGAGGCACCTGTGATTACCAAGAAACGCTTTATCGCCGGGGCGGTCTGCCCGGCGTGCAGCGAGCCGGACAAGTTGATGATGTGGAACGAAGACAGCGTGCCGCACCGTGAGTGTGTGGCCTGCGGTTACTCGGACACGCTCAACGAGCAAGGGCTGTCGGTACCGAAAGAGCTGGGCACGCGGGTCAACACCAGCGCGCTGAACAAACCTGCGCCGGACAAGACCCTGCAGGCGGTGCAGTTTTTTCCCAACCCGAAACTGAAAAAGAAACCTGACCAGCCCAATTGAGCTGTGGCTACTTCGCACCGAATCAACGGTGCGAGGTGGTATCTATGTAATGCCTTGCCCTTGCGCTTTCTCCGTAGGCTGATTTTTTCAGCCTACGGTCAAGGAAGACGCGATGCCCCCTACCAATCCCCTGCTACAACGCTGGCAACTGCCGGCCTGGTCCGACGTAAAGGCCGAGCACCTGGCACCCGCCATCAATGCCATCGTGGCCGATAACCAGCGGATCATCGCCGAAGTGATCGCCACCCAGACCGACCACCCCAACTGGGATGATCTGGTGATAGCCGTCGCCGAAGCCGACGCACGGCTCGCTGAAACCATGGTTCTCATCGACGTGCTCTCGACGGTCAAAAGTGCTGATGTCGACTGGGTAGAGCAGAGCGCCCTGTGCAGTATTACTGCGGCACGCTATCGGGTGCAGAAGTCTGCCAACCTGGAGCTCTATCACACCTATCAACGTCTGCAGCAGAGTTCGATCGCCGACAGCTTCGATGACTTTCGCAAAGCGTCGTTAGCCAAGACCCTGCGCTCTTTTCGTCTGTCGGGCATCGAATTGCCCGCCGAACAGCGCCAGCGGTTAACCTCGATAAACCTCGACATCGAGCTTCAGGAGCAATTGTTCCAAATCAATCTGGAGCGCAGCAATGCCGCCTGGAGCAAGCAGATTGACCAATCGGCGACGCTCGACGGCCTGTCAGCCGCGTTCAAGGATCGGCTGGCGCTCAATGCGCGTCGAACGGGAAAAAGCGGCTGGTTGCTGACGCTGGATCGCAACACTTACGAATACATCATGAAAAATGCGCGAGACCGGAGTTTGCGCGAAGAGTATTTCCGCGCTTATTGCACCCGGGCCTCGGATCAAGGACCGCATGCTCTTCAGTTCGACAACGGTCCGGTTTTGCAAAAGTTACTCGGGTTACGCCATGAAAAAGCCAGGTTGCTGGGTTTCGAGAGCTTCGCCCAACTGCGGCTTGCAAATCACATGGCCACCTCACCCACTCAGGTCGAACATTTTTTAAAGCAACAGATCGAGCAAAATCGTGCCGCACTGGATCAGGACATGCAGGCGCTGCAAGCATTCGCCGCAACGCAGGGCGTCGCAGAACTGCAGGCCTGGGATTTCGAGTTTTTTGCTGAGCAATTACGCCAGCTACGCTCGGCGAGCACACTGAAAGGACTTCGCGAGTATTTCCCGCTAGATGAAACGCTACGCCGGTTCTGCCAGTTCAATGAATACCTGTTCGGTATCAAATTGGCCGAGCAACAAGACCTAAGCAATTGGCACGAGGAGGTGCGGCTGTTTGAAGTCAGCGAATACGATCAGGTGATGGGGTACATCTACTTTGATCCGTTTCATCGTGAGGACGGCCCCGACTTTGCCTTGACCAATACCGTGCGCAACCGACGAATCAATGCCGAGGGCCGGCCGGCCCTGCCGATTGCCATCCTTCACTGCAACTTCCCGCCCGCGACCAGCGAGTATCCCTGCCTGCTTTCACACAAGAACCTGCGCGTGCTATTCCACGAGTTCGGGCATTGCCTGCAACAGGTGCTGACCCGCTCGCCCCACCACAACCTGTCGGGGATCTCGCAACTGGCGCGCGATACAGGTGAGTTCGCCGGGCAACTGTTCGAGCAATTGAGCCTTTCAGAGGAACTGCTTCAGTGGCTGTCAGCACATTACAAAACCCGCGCGCCGCTAAGCCGCACACGGCTAACGTCAGCACTGGCCGCGATCGCGACGCACACCAGTCGCGATACCGCCACGCTGCTGCTTGAGTCTTTACTCGATCTTGAATTGCACCGTAGCGAGGAAAATGGCCGAAACGCGCAATCGTGCTTCGAAGCGGTGCTGCAAAAAATTCCGCAGCTGCAATTACCCGCCTATTGCCGCTTTGCCAACAGTTTCGATTATCTGGTGACCGGTTACGAAGCCTCGGTCTACGCCTACAAGTGGTCAGGCGTATTGGCCAGCAAAGCGTTCAAGCGCTTTGGGCGTGATGGGATATTCAATACGCAAACCGGCCGGGAACTGCGTGAAGCGTTCTTCTCCGGTGATTCGACTTCGCTGCTCAGCGCGCTGGAGACCTTTATGGGTCAGCCGGTGGCTGCTGATCTGGCAGCGCAACCGGACTGACGCGCCGATCACTCAATGTGGGCGGACTTGAACCAGCTTTTCATTGAACAGGTGGCGAAAGCACTGGTACTGCAATCGCCATTGACCAACGCCGTGCGCAATTTTTCGACATCCACCTGCGTCATGTAACGCACACCATCCTTGAAATGAATACTGTCGCCAAAACCGCCTTGGGTCATCTCGCTCAAGGCATCCTCTTTGCTCCACCCCTGAATCACCACTCGATACATCGCCGCCATCAGTCCGGTGCGGTCGGAACCGTGCTTGCAATGCATCAGCACCGGGCCATTGGCTTCGGCAGCCTGAATAGCCCGCAGGGTCTTGAGTACATCGGCGTCGTCAACGTGATTGGTGCGATAGGGAAGTTGCACCTGATGAATGTCGGGGTCAGACAACCAGTCGTCCGCTTCTGGCAGAAAGTTGATCACCGTGGCGACCTTGAGACTTTTCAGCAGCGGCACCGCGCCGTCATCCGGCAAGGCGCTGCGATAGAGCAATGGCGACAGCTGGAACAGGTTGTATTGCACTTCGACCGGTTGCGCCCACTCAGTCGGACGAACCGTCGATGCCGTCGCCGCCTGGGCCGGTATCCAGGGCAACAGTGCTAAAAAAGCTATACACAAAGCAGGAAAAAAACGCACTCGGGACATGCTGGTTTTACCGTGTCGGGATTCATCGATGAGGGGGAAACGCAGCTTCGGCGTTGCGCGGTCAAAGCCCTGTGAGGCGCCTGTCAAAGAAACGTGAATCCGCACGCTTTCCAGCACTGCCGTAAAGAAAACCGGTGTTTTTTCCGCTGAATCGGTTTATCCGGAAGCTTAGCCTGCTACCATTTGTCACATCATGTTGCAGACGCGTCCCCTTTTTCCGGGTCAGACCGGATCCGTCGCGACGAAAAATCCTCAAGCCGCTCGCAGAAGCGGCTGTCCTCTAATGCCTGATGAGGTGCACCCCAATGTCTGATGAAGATCGAGACAACCCGCGGCGTGAGTTTTTGCGCAAATCCCTGACCCTGATCCCGGTTGTCACCCTGGCCGGCACCGGTCTGGGCAGCAGCGTCCTGCAAGCAGCGCCTGAAGCAGCGCCGGCTGCGCCCGCGCCGCAACCGGTTCACGCTGATGCCAGCGTCTACCAACCGAGTTATTTCACCGCCGAAGAGTGGGCGTTCATCAATGCCGCCGTTGCTCAACTGATCCCCAACGATACTCAAGGACCGGGCGCGCTCGAAGCCGGTGTGCCGGAATACATCGACCGCCAGATGAACACGCCGTACGCCGCCGGTGCGCTTTGGTACATGCAAGGCCCGTTCAATGCCGACGCCGCTCCGGAAATGGGTTGGCAGAGCAAACTGGTGCCCAAAGAGATCTATCGACTCGGCATCGCCGCCACGGATCAGTGGGCAAAATCCCTCAACGGTAAAGTATTTGCTGAGCAAGACAGCGCTACCCGAGACGATTTGCTCAAGCAACTCGAAGCTGGCAAGCCGCAATTCGATGCGGTTCCGGCAAAGATTTTCTTCAATCTGCTGCTGCAAAACACCAAGGAAGGGTTCTTCTGCGACCCGATCCACGGTGGCAACAAAGGCATGGTCGGCTGGACCATGATCGGCTTCCCCGGCGCCCGCGCCGATTTCATGGATTGGGTGGAACGTAACGAGCAATACCCTTCCCGGCAGTTTCGATTCGCGGCGAGAGGGCGTAAGCATGGCAACGGTAATGAAGAAGGTTGACGCAGTGATCGTGGGTTTCGGCTGGACCGGCGCGATCATGGCCAAGGAACTGACCGAAGCGGGTCTCAACGTGCTGGCGCTGGAGCGCGGGCCGATGCAGGACACCTACCCGGACGGCAACTATCCGCAGGTGATCGACGAACTCACCTACAGCGTGCGCAAAAAACTCTTTCAGGACATCTCCAAAGAGACCGTCACCATTCGTCATAGCGTCAACGACATCGCCCTGCCGAACCGCCAGTTGGGCGCGTTCCTGCCAGGCAATGGTGTTGGCGGCGCCGGACTGCACTGGTCGGGCGTGCACTTCCGGGTCGATCCGATCGAGTTGCGCATGCGCAGCCACTACGAAGAGCGCTACGGCAAAAGCTTTATCCCCAAGGACATGACCATCCAGGACTTCGGCGTCAGCTATGAAGAGCTGGAGCCGTTCTTCGATTTCGCCGAAAAAGTCTTCGGCACCTCGGGCCAGGCCTGGACGGTGAAAGGCCAATTGGTCGGTCAGGGCAAGGGCGGCAACCCGTACGCGCCGGATCGCTCCAACCCGTTCCCGCTGGAAGCGCAGAAAAACACAGTCTCCGCACAGCTGTTCGGCAAAGCAGCGACTGAAGTCGGTTACAAGCCCTACAACTTGCCTTCGGCTAACACCTCGGGGCCTTACACCAACCCTTACGGCGCACAGATGGGCCCGTGCAACTTCTGCGGTTTCTGTAGCGGTTACGTGTGCTACATGTACTCCAAGGCGTCGCCGAACGTGAACATTCTGCCGGCGCTCAAGCCGCTGCCGAATTTCGAGCTGCGGCCTAACTCGCATGTGTTGCGGGTCAATCTCGACAGCAGCAAATCCAAAGCCACCGGCGTGACCTACATCGACGGTCAGGGTCGCGAGATCGAGCAACCGGCGGATCTGGTGATTCTCGGCGCGTTCCAGTTGCACAACGTGCGTCTGATGCTGCTGTCCGGCATCGGCAAGCCATACGACCCGATCAGCGGCGAAGGCGTGGTCGGGCGTAACTTTGCCTACCAGAACATGGCGACCATCAAGGCGTTCTTTGACAAGGACACCCACACCAACAACTTCATTGGCGCCGGCGGTAACGGCGTGGCGCTGGATGACTTCAACGCCGATAACTTCGACCACGGCCCGCACGGCTTCGTCGGCGGCTCGCCGATGTGGGTCAACCAGGCCGGCAGCCGGCCGATTGCCGGCACTTCGAACCCGCCGGGCACACCTGCGTGGGGCAGTGCCTGGAAACGCGCGACTGCCGATTACTACACCCACCAGGTGTCGATGGACGCCCACGGCGCGCATCAGTCCTACCGTGGCAACTACCTCGATCTCGATCCGGTGTACCGCGATGCCTACGGTCTGCCGCTGCTGCGGATGACCTTCGACTGGCAGGAAAACGACATCAAGATGAACCGCTTCATGGTCGAGAAAATGGGCAAGGTCGCCGAAGCGATGGGCCCGAAAGCCATTGCGGTGATCGGCAAGAAAGTCGGCGACCACTTCAACACCGCGTCTTACCAGACCACGCACCTCAACGGTGGCGCGATCATGGGTACCGATCCGAAGAAGAGCGCGTTGAACCGCTACCTGCAGAGCTGGGACGTGCACAACGTCTTCGTTCCGGGCGCCTCGGCGTTCCCGCAGGGCCTGGGTTACAACCCGACCGGGCTGGTTGCCGCACTGACCTACTGGTCGGCGAAGGCGATCCGCGAGCAGTACCTGAAAAACCCCGGCCCGCTGGTTCAGGCTTAAGGAGCGATGACCATGAAAAATCTCGTTATCGCGACTCTGGCGCTGCTCGGCAGCGCCGCAATCCATGCGGCTGAAGTTGATCAAAGTTTGATCAAACAGGGCGAATACCTCGCCCGCGCCGGTGACTGCGTAGCCTGCCACACCGCCAAGGGCGGCAAACCGTTCGCCGGTGGCCTGCCAATGGAAACGCCGATCGGCACGATCTACTCGACCAACATCACCCCGGATAAAACCGGCGTCGGTGAATACAGCTTCGAAGACTTCGATCAGGCCGTACGCCATGGCGTCGCCAAAAACGGCAGTACGTTGTACCCGGCGATGCCGTATCCGTCCTACGCGCGTGTCAGCGAAACCGACATGCAAGCGCTGTACGCGTATTTCATGCACGGCGTAGAACCGGTGGCACAGGAAAACAAGGGCAGTGATATTCCATGGCCGTTGAGCATGCGCTGGCCGCTGATGGGCTGGCGCTGGATGTTTGCGCCGAAGGTCGAGGACTACAAGCCAGTCGGTGACGACGCCGTCATCAGTCGTGGCGCGTATCTGGTCGAAGGCCTCGGCCACTGCGGTGCCTGCCATACACCACGCGCGCTGACCATGCAGGAAAAATCCCTGAGTGCGGCTGACGGTACAACCTTCCTCGCCGGCAGTGCGCCGCTGGAAGGCTGGATCGCCAAAAGCCTGCGCGGCGATCACAAGGATGGCCTCGGCGGCTGGAGCGAAGAGCAACTGGTGCAGTTTCTCAAGACCGGGCGCAGCGATCGCAGCGCGGTGTTCGGCGGCATGAGCGACGTGGTCACCCACAGCATGCAATACATGACCGATGCCGACCTGACCGCGATTGCCCGCTACCTCAAATCACTGCCGGCCACTGATCCGAACGATCAACCGCATCAGTACGATGAGAAAGCCGCCAAAGCACTGTGGAACGGTGACGACAGTCAGCGTGGTGCTGCGGTGTACATCGACAACTGCGCGGCGTGCCACCGCACCGATGGTCACGGCTACACCCGGGTGTTCCCGGCGCTGGCGGGCAATCCGGTGCTGCAATCGGAAGACCCGACTTCGTTGATTCACATTGTGCTCAAGGGCGGTACGTTGCCGGCGACGCACACGGCACCGTCGACGTTCACCATGCCGGGCTTTGCCTGGCGCCTGTCGGACCAGGAAGTGGCGGATGTGGTGAGTTTCATTCGTGGCAGTTGGGGCAACAAAGGCGCGCCAGTTGACGCTGAAGATGTAGCCAATCTACGCAAGAACGATATGCAAACGACTTCCGGGGATGATTTGGGGCAAGTCACTACGCATAACTGACGGATGTGATTGATACGCCGTTGGCACGGTTCGACTTTTCGTGCGGTGTCAGCGGCCGATCAACGCTTGGGCTGAAAGCCTTTAAACTGCGCAAATGCATCGGCCAGCTGCAGATAAAGCTTCTCGTCGTATTTGTCGATGTCGCCATCGCCGTCAGTATCGACGGCGTCTTCGCAGATCACGTCATAACGACCATTGGCCTGCGACGACGAAGCAAAAAGCGAATAGTCGTAATCCATCATTTCGGTCGCGTCCTCGCTGTAGTGATAAAAAGCGATTTCCGGACTTGCATCCCGATCCATATCCGCGATTTCCAGCAGTATTCTGATAGCCATGGATGAAACCCTGCAGATTGATTGCGTGCTTGAGATTAGGTTTGGCGAGAATTCCGGTCTACTGTCAAAGCTGACAGGGTGTATGCCCAGCCAGTCCTTTACCGGCCACCTGCCATTTACCGTCTCTTCTTCTAAAACAATAAAGCCCTGCATGAGTCGTCATGCAGGGCTTTATTTTTATTTGCTGTGAGATTCTTACATTTTCAATTACGGATTAACGATACTTACATAAGCCTTGGCCAGTGCAATCAACTTCGCTTTGTCGTCGTTATCAATATCGCCATCACCGTCCACATCTTTCTTGTTGGTGCGAACAGTGAACGTTTTGCCACGGTCGCTGGACACCGCCACTACGTAGATCGAGTCGACCAGCGCCTCGGTAGGCAGTTCCTGTTCGGCGTTCCAGCCCAGTTCCTTTCGTGCCAGTTGCATCGAAACAATGGTGTTGGGTTCCGATGCATTGGGTTGCATCATTTGCACAAAGACACCGCGTTGATTGAGGTAAGACATGAATTAAATCCTTTTAATTTAGTTATCGGACAAGTGCCACTCGGAGTAGCCAAGGCTATCTTTGATAACTTGTCGCGACAATCAAACATATGTATCTCGGGTTGTACTTCGGCTCTGCACCTATATATAAATTTTGGAACTCAACAAGTATCCCATCGCTGAACGGTACTGGATCACAGCGGGCTTGCTCATGTACTGTATGCATATACAGATCTGGAGCCTGCCCAATGATCAACCCTCTCCCCCAGCGCGGTCGCGGCACCGCCAGCAACCCGCACAACCGCTTCGCGCCGAACCGTTCGGTGGCCGAGGATGACGGCTGGTATCAGGAGGTGCCGCTGACCCAAGGCACCGAGGTGATGATCGAAACCGCGAAAACCATCATTACCCGCAATACCTCTCCGGATCTGCCCTTCGACCGCTCGATCAATCCCTACCGTGGCTGCGAGCATGGCTGCATCTATTGCTACGCACGGCCCAGCCACGCTTATTGGGACATGTCGCCAGGGCTGGACTTCGAAACCAGGCTGATCGCCAAGACCAACGCCGCCCAAGTGCTGGAGGAACAGCTCGGGAAAAAAGGCTATCAATGTGCGCCGATCAACCTGGGCTCCAACACCGATCCGTATCAGCCGATCGAGCGCGAACACAAAATCACCCGGCAGACCCTCGAAGTGCTTCTGCGCTATCGACATCCCGTGACCATCGTCACCAAAGGCTCGCTGATTCTGCGCGATCTCGACCTGCTGACCGAGTTGGCCGAGCAACGCCTGGTCGCGGTGATGATCAGCCTGACCACGCTCGATGACGAGCTCAAACGCATCCTCGAACCGCGCGCTGCTGCACCCAAAGCGCGATTGCGCGCCATTCGGGTCATGCGCGAAGCAGGCATACCGGTCGGCGTGCTGTGTTCACCGATGATTCCGATGATCAACGACAGCGAGATCGAAAACCTGCTTAACGAAGCCCACGCGGCCGGAGCACAAAGCGCTGCCTATATGATGCTGCGTCTGCCGCTGGAAGTGGCGCCGCTGTTCGAAGAATGGCTTCAGGCGCACTATCCGCAACGCGCCGCGCATGTGCTGAGCCTGATCCGCCAGAGCCGTGGCGGCGAGCTCTACGACAGCCGTTTCGGCGCACGCATGCGCGGCGAAGGGGTGTTCGCCGACCTGCTCGCGCAACGATTTGCCAAAGCCATCAAGCGTCTGGGCATCAATCACCGCGAAAGCTACAACCTCGATTGCACTGCCTTCTGTCCGCCGGGTCGCCAGATGTCGTTGATTTAGCGACAATTGGCCTATGGTTGAGGGGTTGGAATCCTTCCGCCGAAATCACTCAGTCACGTTTTTTGTGACCTGGAACACACGTGCTAGAGCGTTTGATTCAGTTTGAGTTAAGTTTCGGCGGCTACCTTGTTCATCGAGTGACTGACGGGTCGGGATGACCCGGATGTTTTAAACAGCCACTGGCTTCATACCGGAATACATGGGAACGACTCCCCTAATCCGCCAAAGAGGATGAATCATGAGTGACAAGGATAAACAGCCGTTGGCTGCGTCGGCGCAAACCCCTGAAGCGGAATCCGCCGATGCAGCGCTGCGACAGATCGTAGACGGCTTTTTGCATTTTCATCATGAGGTCTTTCCCCAGCAGGAAGAACTCTTCAAGAAACTCGCCACGGCCCAAGCGCCAAAGGCGATGTTCATCACCTGCGCCGACTCGCGCATCGTCCCTGAGCTGATCACCCAGAGCTCGCCGGGCGATCTGTTCGTGACCCGTAACGTCGGCAACGTTGTCCCGCCTTACGGCCAGATGAACGGCGGCGTATCCACCGCTATCGAATACGCGGTACTGGCGCTTGGCGTGCAGCACATCATTATCTGCGGCCACTCCGATTGCGGCGCCATGCGTGCGGTGCTCAATCCGGACAGCCTGGAAAAGATGCCGACAGTCAAAGCCTGGCTGCGCCACGCTGAAGTCGCGAAAACCATGGTGCACGACAACTGTCACTGCGCCGACGAAAAAGAAAGCATGCCGATCCTCACCGAGGAAAACGTCATCGCCCAATTGCAGCACTTGCGTACCCATCCTTCGGTAGCCTCGCGCATGGCGAACGGTCATCTGTTCATCCATGGCTGGGTCTACAACATCGAAACCAGCGAAATTAAAGCTTACGACGCGGATCAGGGACGTTTCCTGCCGCTCGATGGTAGCCATCCGATTCCGGTGGCGACGCCCAAAGCGCGCTTCTAAATCTTCCTAAACATCTGTGTGGTTTGACGCCGGCCGCTGTTTCAGCGGTTCGGCGAAGCCATGCCTGAAGAAAACTTCGGGAGAATCGCCATGCGTGCGGCTCAATTGAAAGCGGTGTTGCCACGGGAGTTGCTCGCTTCAGTGGTTGTGTTTCTGGTCGCGTTGCCGCTGTGCATGGGTATCGCGATTGCGTCAGGATTGCCACCTGCCAAAGGTCTGATCACCGGGATCATCGGCGGTCTGGTGGTTGGCTGGCTGGCGGGTTCGCCTTTGCAGGTCAGCGGGCCGGCGGCGGGTCTGGCGGTGTTGGTGTTTGAACTGGTGCGCCAGCACGGCATTGAAATGCTAGGGCCGATTCTGCTGCTCGCCGGTTTCCTGCAACTGGTGGCCGGGCGCTTGAAACTCGGTTGCTGGTTTCGGGTTACGGCGCCAGCGGTGGTTTACGGGATGCTGGCGGGGATTGGCGTATTGATCGTGCTATCGCAGGTGCATGTGATGCTCGATGCCTCACCAAAACCGTCTGGACTGGACAACCTCACGGCATTCCCGGCAGCCGTGGCGCAAGCCTTGCCGTCGTTCGGCTGGCAGGCCGGACTCCTCGGGCTGTCGACGATTGCGGTGATGTGGCTATGGGAAAAATTTCGCCCGCATTCGCTACGTTTCGTGCCCGGTGCATTGCTCGGCGTGGGTCTGGCGACAGCTGCCAGTCTGCTGCTGGCGTTGCAGGTCAAACGTGTTGAAGTACCGGCGAATCTGGCCGAAGCCATTGATTGGCTGAAACCGGCGGACCTGCTCAGCCTGGCCGACCCGACGCTGCTGATCGCCGCGTTCGCCGTGGCGTTTATCGCCAGCGCCGAAACCTTGTTGTCCGCCGCTGCGGTGGATCGCATGCACAGCGGCGTGCGTTCGGACTTCGACCGTGAGCTGTCGGCGCAAGGTGTCGGCAACATGCTCTGCGGTCTGCTCGGCGCGCTGCCGATGACCGGGGTGATCGTGCGCAGTTCGGCCAACGTACAGGCTGGTGCGACCACGCGTTACTCGACGATCTTCCATGGTCTGTGGCTGCTGGCGTTCGTGCTGTTGCTGTCGAGTGTGCTGCAAAGCATTCCGGTGGCGAGTCTGGCGGGTGTGCTGGTGTACACCGGGTTCAAACTGGTCGATCTCAAAGCGTTTCGAGGTCTGGGTCGTTATGGGCGGATGCCGATGTTCACCTATGCGGCGACGGCGCTGTCGATCATCTTCACTGACCTGCTGACCGGGGTGTTGATCGGTTTCGGTCTGACGATGTTGAAACTGGCATTCAAGGCTTCGCGATTGAAGATCAGCCTGATCGATCTGCCGCAGGACGGCGAGATGGAGTTGCGTCTGGTCGGCGCGGCGACATTCCTCAAAGTGCCGGCGTTGACGCAAGTGCTGGGCAGTATTCCGCAAGGCACCACGGTGCATGTGCCGCTCAATAACCTGAGCTACATCGACCATTCGTGTCTGGAGTTGCTGGAGGAGTGGGGCCGGGCGAATGCGGCGAAGGGCTCGAAGCTGTTGATTGAGTCGCGCGGGTTGAAGCGCAGGCTTGAGGGACGGATTCGCACAACTACCGGGATCGGCGCTGCCGGCTAAATTTGCTGGTTGAACTCAACCCCTGTAGGAGCTGCCGCAGGCTGCGATCTTTTGATGTTGTTTTTAACAATCAAGATCAAAAGATCGCAGCCTGCGGCAGCTCCTACATTGGATCGTGTGAACTCAGGCAGCAGGCTGGTCCAGTTCCAGGCCCACACCCAGGCGTCGGCTCATGCATGGCCAGCGTTTCCACGCGGCGCCGGTGTCCGGGCTGCTGAGTTTGCCGCGGTAGGCTTCTACCGACTCCAAGGCAAAACTCTCGTCGTTGAGCATCTCGTCGATGGCGTGATGCACCGCTTCGTCCAGTTGGTTGGCAAATTCCTCACCGATCAATTGGTGAGCAATCAAGTTAGCGACCGTCATGTCCAAGGGGATCAGTGGCTGGCCGAAATGCTTGATGTACAGGTCGTTGACCTCTTCAACAAAACGGTGCGCCAGATAGGCTTCGTCGAGCAGGCTGTCCAGGCCAACGTGCCCGGCCATGATGGCTGGCGGCTGGAGGAAATACTGCTCGGCGATTTTCAGCACCGGTTTGATCTGCGATTCGATTCCCGCTTCCCTGGCAACTTCATTGGCTGCATCCAGCAGGTCTGGCACTTCATCAATGTAGGCGGCGACAAAACGCGTCAGCACACCGTTGGCGTCGGCTTCCGGCAATTGGATCGCCGGGTGTAAATGAGGCAGCTTGCTTTCCAGCTGACGGGTCAGCAGGCCGGTTTCTTTTTCGTGTTGTTGGGCTTTTTGGATCTGCTCGCGCAATGCGGCGGTGTTCATGAAAACTCCAGGAAACAAGGCAATGAAATAGGGAAGACATAACTTAGCTGGCTTACGAAAAATGCTAAGACGCATTTGTCATAATTATTTCATCCTTGATGCACCTGCGTTATATCGGTTTGCCACCACTCGTCTGCATCCTTCTCCATTCGTGCCCTTGAACGCAAGTGCCAGCTGTTTCAGCTGATTTACGTGCGCACATTGCAATTTCCCGTCGCTGTCTATACTCGCCATTGAATGGAGTTAGCTGATGACGCCCGACTGCACCCGCAGCAAGGCCCGGCGATTCAAGTTCGTAGTCTGATGCAGCCGCTCCCTTGCCGCAGGCGAAAGCCGGCGGGATAACAAGAACGATAAGGGGAACCCGCAATGATGCGACATCCACACGTCTGGATGGGCCTCCTGTTGTGGTCGATTTTCAGTCCGGCACACGCTGCCTGGACTGTGAATATGGCGCCTGGAGCGACTGAAATCAGTCACGCAGTATTCGACCTGCACATGACCATTTTCTGGATCTGTGTGGTGATCGGGATCATCGTCTTCGGCGCCATGTTCTGGTCGATGATGGTGCACCGCCGTTCTACCGGGCAGGTCGCCGCAAAATTCCACGAAAGCACTACCGTCGAAATTCTCTGGACCGTCGTACCGTTCCTGATTCTGGTGGCGATGGCCGTACCGGCGACCGCCACCTTGATCAAGATGTACGACACCAGTGAGCCGGATATCGATATCCAGATCACCGGTTATCAGTGGAAGTGGCACTACAAATACCTGGGCCAGGACGTCGAGTTCTTCAGCAACCTGGCCACCCCCGCCGAGCAGATCCACAACAAGGAAACCAAGAGCGAGCATTACTTGCTCGAGGTCGACAAGCCGTTGGTGCTGCCGACCGGCGCCAAAGTACGCTTCCTCGTGACTTCCGCCGACGTCATTCACTCCTGGTGGGTGCCGGCCTTCGCGGTGAAACGCGATGCGATCCCGGGATTCGTCAACGAGGCGTGGACGCGCATCGACAAGCCCGGCATTTACCGTGGCCAGTGCGCCGAACTGTGCGGCAAGGATCACGGCTTCATGCCGATCGTGGTCGAGGTCAAGGACAAGGCCGACTACGACAAGTGGCTCGCCGAGCGCAAAGCCGAGGCCGCGCAGCTTAAAGAGCTGACCAGCAAGGAATGGACCCTCGACGAACTCAAGGAGCGCGGCGACAAGGTCTACCACACCACCTGCGTTGCCTGTCACCAGGCCGAAGGCCAAGGCCTGCCGCCGATGTTCCCGGCGCTCAAGGGCTCGAAAATTGCCACCGGCCCGATCAAGGATCACTTGAGCATTGTCTTCCACGGCAAACCCGGCACCGCCATGGCGGCGTTCGGCAAGCAGCTGTCGGAAGTCGATATCGCAGCGGTCGTGACCTACGAACGTAACGCCTGGGGCAACAACAAGGGCGACATGGTCACGCCAAAAGAAGTGCTGGAGCTGAAACAGGCGGAAAGCAAATGAGCCGGTCTATCGCGTACCTCGTGAACCGGCCGGGGCAGCGCGCCCCGGCCCGCCCCACCCACTCACGTAAAGGAGACCGGCCATGAGCGCTGTCATCGATGACCACGGTCATGCCGACCACGCCCACGGCCCCGCCAAAGGCCTGATGCGCTGGGTGCTGACCACCAACCACAAGGACATTGGCACCCTGTACCTGTGGTTTGCGTTTTCCATGTTCCTGCTCGGCGGTACGTTCGCGATGGTGATTCGCGCCGAACTGTTCCAGCCCGGATTGCAGATCGTCGAACCGGCGTTCTTCAACCAGATGACCACCATGCACGGTCTGGTGATGGTCTTCGGTGCGGTGATGCCAGCCTTCGTCGGCCTCGCCAACTGGATGATCCCGTTGATGATCGGCGCGCCGGACATGGCCCTGCCGCGGATGAACAACTTCAGTTTCTGGCTGTTGCCGGCGGCGTTCCTGATCCTCGTGTCGACCCTGTTCACTCCCGGTGGCGGGCCGAATTTCGGCTGGACGTTCTATGCGCCGCTGTCGACGACGTATGCGCCGGAAAGCGTGACCTTCTTTATCTTCGCCATCCACTTGATGGGCATCAGTTCGATCATGGGCGCGATCAACGTGGTCGCGACCATCCTCAACCTGCGCGCTCCCGGCATGACGCTGATGAAAATGCCGCTGTTCGTCTGGACCTGGCTGATCACCGCGTTCCTGCTGATCGCGGTGATGCCGGTGCTGGCCGGGTGCGTGACGATGATGCTGATGGACATCCACTTCGGCACCAGTTTCTTCAGTGCTGCCGGTGGCGGTGACCCGGTGTTGTTCCAGCATGTGTTCTGGTTCTTCGGGCATCCCGAGGTGTACATCATGATCCTGCCGGCCTTCGGCGCCGTCAGCTCGATCATCCCGACCTTCTCGCGCAAGCCGCTGTTCGGCTACACCTCGATGGTCTACGCGACGGCGAGCATCGCGTTCCTGTCGTTCATCGTCTGGGCGCACCACATGTTCGTGGTCGGCATTCCGTTGGTGGGCGAGCTGTTCTTCATGTACGCCACGCTGCTGATCGCGGTGCCAACCGGGGTGAAGGTGTTCAACTGGGCCAGCACCATGTGGCAAGGCTCGCTGACCTTCGAGACACCGATGCTGTTTGCCGTGGCGTTCGTGATCCTGTTCTCCATCGGCGGTTTCTCCGGGCTGATGCTGGCCATCGCCCCGGCGGACTTCCAGTACCAGGACACCTACTTTGTGGTCGCGCACTTCCACTACGTGCTGGTGCCGGGGGCGATCTTCGGGATCTTCGCCTCGACCTACTACTGGCTGCCGAAATGGACCGGGCACATGTACGACGAAACCCTCGGCAAGCTGCACTTCTGGCTGTCGTTTGTCGGCATGAATCTGACCTTTTTCCCGATGCACTTTGTGGGACTGGCGGGGATGCCTCGGCGGATTCCGGACTACAACCTGCAGTTCGCCGACTTCAACATGGTCTCCTCGATTGGCGCGTTCATGTTCGGCGCGACGCAGATTTTCTTCCTGTTCATCGTGATCAAGACCATTCGCGGCGGCCCGCCAGCACCGGCCAAACCTTGGGATGGTGCGGAAGGTCTGGAGTGGAGCGTGCCGTCACCGGCGCCGTACCACACCTTCACCACACCGCCGGAAGTGAAATGAACACAGATCTCCCTGTGGGGGCGAGCCTGCTCGCGAAGAACGATGACGCGGTTCATCTGGTGCACCGAGTTGTCTGCTTCGCGAGCAGGCTCGCTCCCACAAGGGATCTGCGCAGAGGCATGAACCATGGCTGATTCGATCTCGCTGAAAAAACTCGTCACCCGCCTGCTCGGGGTGGTGGTGGCGATGTTTGTCTTCGGCTTTGCCCTGGTGCCGATCTACGACGTGATGTGCAAGGCCTTCGGCATCAACGGCAAGACCGGTGGGCAGTACGAGGGTGAGCAAGTGGTCGACACTTCTCGCCAGATCCGTGTGCAGTTTCTCTCGACCAACACCGCCGACATGCCCTGGGATTTCTACCCCAAGCATGACGAACTCACCGCCAACCCCGGCGCGGTCAACGAGATGATCTTCATCGCGCGCAACCCCACCGACAAACCGATGAGTGCGCAAGCCGTGCCGAGCATCGCGCCGAGCAATGCGGCGGCGTATTTCCACAAGACCGAATGCTTTTGCTTTACCCAGCAGGTGCTGCAGCCCGGTCAGCAGATCGAAATGCCGGTGCGCTTCATTGTTGACCGCGACATGCCCAAGGATGTGAAGCACCTGACGCTGTCCTACACGCTGTTCGATATCACCGCCCGACATCCACCGGTGGCTGTAAACACTGGCGGTTGAGCGTGCCCGATAAGGAGAACAATAAATGGCAACTCATGAGCACTATTACGTACCGGCCCAGAGCAAATGGCCGATCATCGCCACTTTCGGCATGGCCATTACCGTCTACGGCCTGGCCGTCTGGTTCAACGATCTGAAGGCGACGCGCCCGGAATCCCACGGCCCGTACATCTTTTTCGTCGGCAGCCTGTTGCTGGCGTACATGCTGTTCGGCTGGTTTGGGGCGGTGATCAAGGAAAGCCGCGCGGGGCTTTACAGCGCGCAGCTGGATCGCTCGTTTCGCTGGGGCATGAGTTGGTTCATCTTCTCCGAGGTGATGTTCTTCGCTGCCTTCTTCGGCGCGCTGTTTTATGTGCGGCACGTTTCCGGACCAGCACTCGGCGGTGAAGGCACCAAAGGCATCGCGCACATGCTCTGGCCGAACTTCCAGTTCACCTGGCCGCTGCTGCACACGCCGGATCCGAAACTGTTCCCGCCGCCCAAGGACGTCATCAGCCCGTGGGGCCTGCCGCTGATCAACACGATCCTGCTGGTCAGCTCCAGTGTGACCATCACCATCGCTCACCATGCCTTGAAGAAGGGCCATCGCGGCGCACTGAAAATCTGGCTGGCGATCACCGTGCTGCTCGGCTGCGCGTTTCTCGGCTTCCAGGCTGAGGAATACATTCACGCCTATCACGAACTGGGCCTGACCCTCGGTTCGGGCATTTATGGCGCGACGTTCTTCATGCTCACCGGTTTCCACGGCGCCCACGTGACCATCGGCACGATCATTCTGTTTGTGATGCTGATGCGCATCATGAAGGGCCACTTCGACAACGAGCACCAGTTCGGTTTCGAAGCGGCGAGCTGGTATTGGCACTTCGTCGACGTGGTGTGGATCGGGCTCTTTATCTTCGTTTACGTGCTCTGAGGACCAGAGCTACCAAGGCGCATGCGACACCAGTTGGCCGCTGTAAAAGCCCCAGGCGATCAAGCCGACGGTGGCGGCGGCCAATGCCACCCGAACACTCAAGGCGATGACCAGGCGATTGGAACTGCTGTCGTCCTTGACCAGGAAAAACAGGCCGCTGAACAGGCTGATCACCGTGGCAATCAGCATCAGGACGATGGCTGTTTTGAGCATGGGAAGAACTCCGGGGGACAGGCGATGCAGTTGAGTATAGCGATCGCAACGACTGACTTTGTGGCGCAGCCATGAAGCGCTTTCGCCCAGGCGTGATACCGACCGTGGTGGTGGCGTTGTTGCTGCCGCTGCTGGTGTCGCTGGGCTTCTGGCAATTGAGTCGGGGTGCCGAGAAAACCGCCCTGCTCGCCAGTTACGCGGAACGCCGCGCTGCCGAACCGATGGCCAGCAGCGAACTGCTCAATAGCGCTGATCCGGCTTATCGCCGCGTGCATCTGCACGGTCAGTTCGATGCTGCGCACAGTTTGCTGCTGGATAACCGCCAGCGTAACGGCAAGGTCGGCGTCGAGTTGCTGCAACCCTTTCAGGATCAACGCACCGGATTGTGGCTGCTGGTCAATCGCGGCTGGCTGCCGTGGCCGGATCGCCGCGTGCCGCCACAATTCACTACGCCCAGTGAAGCGTTGAATGTCGATGCCTGGGTCTACGTCGCCCCTGGCGCCACTTTTCAGTTGCACGCCGACCCGGTCAGCAGCACCTGGCCGCAAACCATCACTGCCGTCGAACCCGTCAAGCTGTGGAAAACCCTTGAGCGCGACGGCTTCACCTACGAATTACGCGCCGAACCCGGCCCGGCCAGCTACGAGGCCGATTGGCCGGTGGTCGCCATGGGCCCGGAAAAACACCTCGGTTACGCCTTGCAGTGGTTCGCCATGGCCACCGCCCTGCTCGGCCTCTACGTCTATTTGGGCTTGCACAACGCAAAGGAGAACCACCATGGGAACGGCCATGAATCCACCCAGCATGTCTGAGGCGAAGCCTGCCGCCACCCGTCGTCGCGGGCGCATTCAGTTATTGCTGATTGTGCTTGGCGTGATCGGGCCGATGGTGCTCGCCACCGGCATGTACAAATTGCAGTTCTGGGTGCCAGAAGGTCGCAGCTATCACGGCGAACTGATCGGCAACGGCCAGACCCGCGCCGACCTCGGCGTGCAAGCGGAGGAAGAGCGCTGGCAGATACTGGTCACCGCACCGAAAGACTGCGCGGTGGACTGCCAGCAACTGGTGTATCTGGCGCGGCAGATCCAGATCGGCCTCGGTCGCGATGCCGGCCGCGCAAGCCACGCCCTTGCTGCTGCGCAACCGGTGAGCGCTGATTACGACGCCAAGCTGACCCGCGAATATCCGCAACTGCAACGCTACCCGCTGGACGCCGGTGTGTTCAGCAAGACAACCGGCGACAAAGCCACGCCGCAACTGTGGATCATCGACCCTCACGGCAATCTCGTACTGCGTTACGAGCCGAATGTAAAAGGCAAGGATCTGCTCAACGACCTGCGGCACCTGCTGAAACTGTCGAACATCGGATAAGGGCATCGTCATGGCCAAACCTGGATTTCGCCTCGCGCTGTTTGCCACCCTGCTGGCACTTATTGTGGTGCTGCTCGGCGCCTACACGCGCCTGACCCACGCAGGCTTAGGCTGTCCGGACTGGCCGGGCTGCTACGGGTTTATCAGCGTGCCGAAAAGCGAAGCCCAACTGGCCCATGCCGAACTGCATTACCCCGACTCGCCAGTGGAGGCGCACAAGGGCTGGAACGAGATGATCCACCGCTATTTCGCCGGTACCCTCGGCCTGCTTATTTCGATTCTGGCCGGACGCGCGTGGGTTAACCGTCGTCATCCGGGGCAGCCGTTGAAGTTGCCGCTGTTCCTGCTGGCCGTAGTGTTCGCGCAAGCGGCGTTCGGCATGTGGACGGTGACGCTCAAGCTCTGGCCGCAGGTGGTCACCGGGCATTTGCTCGGCGGCTTTGCGACGCTGAGTCTGTTGTTTTTACTGACGTTGCGATTGTCCGGTGTGCTGCCGGCGCTGACCGTGCCCAAGCGTTTGCAGTATTGGGCGACGGCGGGATTGTTGTTGGTGATCGGCCAGATTGCGCTGGGTGGCTGGGTCAGTTCCAACTACGCGGCGGTGGCCTGCATTGATTTCCCGACCTGCCACGGGCAATGGTTGCCACCGGCGGATTTCGCCAACGGTTTTCACCTGACCCAGCACATCGGCCCGAATTATCTGGGTGGGCAACTCGACAGCGATGCACGCACGGCGATTCACCTGACTCATCGTATCGGCGCGCTGCTGGTGACGCTGGTGCTGCTCGGTCTCGCTTGGCAATTGAAAGTGGTTGGCATGACGCGGCTGGCCGGCCTCGTGCTGATCGCCCTCGCCGCACAGATCACCCTCGGCATCAGCAACGTGTTGTTCCATCTGCCGCTGCCGGTGGCGGTCGCGCATAACGCTGGCGGTGCGGCGCTGTTGCTGACCATGGTGCTGGTCAATTACCACGCGCGCACCAGCCTGGTCCGGGTCAAACAACCGGTGCTCGCGCGCTGGCGCCTGAGCCCGCGCAAACACGCGGCCGCGCCCATCACCATAAAAGGAGAAACACCGTGGCGATTCTGATTGGCGAGCGCCCGCATCAGGCGATCTGGCGTGATTATCTGGAGCTGACCAAACCGAAAGTCGTGGTGCTGATGCTGATCACCTCGCTGGTCGGCATGTTCCTCGCGACCCGCGCCGGGGTGCCGTGGACGGTACTGGTGTTCGGTAATCTGGGCATTGCGTTGTGTGCCGGTGGCGCGGCGGCGGTCAACCATGTGGTCGATCGGCGCATCGATGCGGTGATGGCGCGCACACACAAACGGCCATTGGCGGAAGGCCGGGTGTCGCCCGCGGCGGCGCTGACCTTTGCACTGGTGCTGGCGCTGCTCGGGCAGGCCTTGTTGCTGACCTTCACCAACCCGCTGACGGCTTGGCTGACCCTGGCTTCGCTGCTCGGTTACGCAGTGATCTACACCGGTTTCCTCAAACGCGCGACGCCACAGAACATCGTTATCGGTGGCCTCGCCGGCGCCGCGCCACCGCTGCTCGGCTGGACGGCTGCCACCGGCCACGTCAGTGCCGAACCGTTGTTGCTGGTGCTGATCATCTTCGCCTGGACGCCGCCGCACTTCTGGGCGCTGGCGATCCATCGCAAAGAGGAATACGCCAAGGCCGACATCCCGATGCTGCCGGTCACCCACGGCGAGCACTACACCAAAGTGCACATTCTGCTGTACACCTTTGCACTGCTGGCGGTAAGTCTGCTGCCTTACGTGATTCACATGAGCGGCATGCTCTACCTGATTTGCGCCCTCGCCCTCGGCGCAAGGTTTCTGCAATGGGCCGTGGTGCTGTACCGTGGCACTCGGCCGCACGCGGCGATCAACACCTTCAAGTACTCTATTTGGTACTTGTTTCTGCTGTTCATTGCCCTGCTCGTAGACCACTACTTACTGTTGAACCTATGACTCGAACCCAGAAAACCGTCTTCATCCTCGTCGCCGTGATCGCGCTGATCCTGGGACTTACCGTCAACAAAGTACTGAGCGGCAAGGGCCAGGGCGACCCGACTGCGCTGATCGACGCCGGCATTATCCTGCTGCCGCAGAGCCGCAATCTGCCGGATGTGACGATGACCGATCAGGACGGCAAACCGGTGGCGATCAACGAGTTGAAAGGCAAGTGGAGCCTGCTGTTCTTCGGCTACACGTTCTGCCCGGACATCTGCCCGACAACGTTGGCGCAGCTGCGGCAGATCAAGAGTGAGCTGCCGAAAGACGCTGTGGATAAGTTGCAGATCGTGCTGGTCAGCGTTGATCCGAACCGCGATAACCCCAAGCAGTTGAAGCAGTACCTAGGCTATTTTGATCCGCAGTTCATTGGCCTGACGCCGACTTCGATCGAAGAGCTGCAGAAGGTGGCGAACGCGGTGAGTATTCCGTTTATTCCGGCGGATACCAGTAAGCCGAATTACACGGTGGATCACAGCGGTAATCTCGCGGTGATCGGCCCGGACGGGACGCAGCGGGGGTTTATTCGGGCGCCGTTGAATAATGCCAAACTGGTTGCGCAGCTGCCGGTGATGCTTAACCGCAAATAAAAGCTGAAGAGCGAAAAGCCCCTCACCCTAGCCCTCTCCCAGAGGGAGAGGGAACTGACCGAGGTGTTTGTTCGAGTTGCGCCGACCTGCAATTGTGAGTCGAACTCAGGCTCGAAAAGCTTGAAGATCGGCCCCCTCTCCCTCGGGAGAGGGCTGGGGTGAGGGGAAGCTTCACAGCAGGTCCAAAGCCAAGCACAAGACACAAAAAAGGGGACGCGCATGGCGTCCCCTTTTCGTTGCAGCATTCCTGAATCAGAACGCCGGCAACACCGCGCCTTTGTACTTCTCGGTAATGAATTTCTTCACTTCCGGGCTGTGCAGCGCAGCAGCGAGTTTCTTCATCGCGTCGCTGTCCTTATTGTCCGCGCGGGACACGAGGATGTTCACGTACGGCGAGTCGTTACCTTCGATCACCAGCGCATCCTTGGACGGATCGAGCTTGGCTTCCAGCGCGTAGTTGGTGTTGATCAGCGCCAGATCGACCTGGGTCAGCACGCGCGGGATGGTCGCGGCTTCCAGTTCACGGATTTTCAGGTCTTTCGGGTTTGTCGCAATGTCTTTGACGGTCGACAGGATGTTGGTCGGATCCTTCAAAGTGATCACGCCAGCCTTGGCCAGCAGCAACAGCGCGCGGCCGCCGTTGGTGGCGTCGTTCGGGATCACCACGTTGGCGCCGCTTGGCAGATCCTTCAGGTCCTTGAGCTTGCTCGAGTAAGCGCCCAGCGGCTCCAGGTGCACACCGGTCACGGCAACCAGACTAGTGCCCTTGGCCTTGTTGAACTCATCGAGATACGGCTGGTGCTGGAAGAAGTTGGCGTCCAGACGCTTTTCCGCGACCTGTACGTTCGGCTGAATGTAGTCGGTAAAGACCTTGACCTTCAGCTCCACGCCTTCTTTGGCTAGCGCCGGCTTCACGAACTCGAGGATTTCTGCGTGCGGCACCGGAGTGGCGGCAACGGTCAGGGTTTCGGCGTGGGCCGAGAATGCTGCAACGGCAGCAAAAGCAGCGATCAGTTTTTTTCATTCAGCTAACTCCTTATGAGGCGCCCGTCTGGCGCCTGCCAGCGAATGGCCGGCTCATCTGTTCAATACAAAACTGCTTATTTGCGCGAGAAATGCACGACCAGTCGATCACCGACCATCTGCAGCACTTGCACCAGAATCAACAGCAACACCACAGTGACGATCATCACGTCTGTCTGGAAACGCTGGTAACCGAAACGGATCGCCAGGTCGCCGAGACCACCGGCACCGACCACACCGGCCATTGCCGTGTAGGACACCAGTGTAATCGCCGTCACCGTAATCGCCGCGAAGATGCCTGGGCGCGCTTCCGGCAACAAGGCGTTGATGATGATCTGCCGCGTGGTCGCACCCATCGACTGAGTCGCTTCGATGATGCCGCGATCGACTTCACGCAGCGCGGTTTCCACCAGACGCGCGAAGAACGGCGTGGCACCCACGACCAATGGCGGAATCGCACCGGCCACGCCCAGCGACGTGCCGGTGATCAGCACGGTGAACGGGATCATAACGATCAACAGAATGATGAACGGCAGCGAACGCAGGATGTTCACCGCCAGCGACATGAACGCGTAGAGGCCACGGTTTTCCAGCAACTGACGCGGGCTGCACAGAAACAGCAACACGCCCAGCGGCAGGCCGAGCAATACGGTGAACAGCAGCGAACCACCGAGCATCAGCATCGTATCGCCGGTTGCCAGCCAGATTTCGTACCAGTCGATATTGGTGAAGAAACTGATCAGGTCTTCCATTAGCGCAATACCTCCATGTGAACGTCAGCGGCGGTGAAGCGGGCGAACGCCGCTTCCATGTCGCCACCGGTGACGGCGAGGGTCAATTGCCCGTACGGAATGTCTTTGATGCGGTCGATACGACCGGCGAGGATGCTGTAGTCGACGCCGGTTTCCCGGGCGACGGTGCCAAGCAACGGCGCGTAGGTCGCTTCGCCCTGGAAGGTCAGACGCACGATGCGGCCCGGCACGTGAGCGAAGTCATCACGCTGCTCGCTTTCGTCGATCTGCTCGCTTTCCTGCACAAAACGCTTGGTGGTCGGGTGTTTTGGATGCAGGAACACATCGGCCACCGAACCTTGCTCGACGATCACGCCAGCGTCCATCACCGCCACTTGATCGCAGACGCGACGTATCACGTCCATCTCGTGGGTGATCAGGACGATGGTCAGTTTCAGTTCGCGGTTGATCTCGGCCAGCAGTTGCAGGACCGACGCGGTGGTCTGCGGGTCGAGGGCACTGGTGGCCTCGTCGCACAGCAGAATCTTCGGCTTGGTCGCCAGGGCGCGGGCGATGCCGACGCGCTGCTTCTGACCGCCGGACAATTGCGCCGGGTACTTCTTGGCGTGGTCGGACAGACCGACGCGCGCCAGCAATTCGGCAACACGCTTGTCGATTTCGCTGCCCGACAGTTCGCCGGCCAGGGTCAGCGGCAACGCAACGTTGTCGGCCACGGTCTTGGAGGCAAGCAGGTTGAAGTGCTGGAAGATCATCCCGACTTGCTGGCGGAAACGGCGCAGGCCTTTGGCGTCGAGCGCGGTGACTTCTTCGCCGTCGACGATGATCTTGCCGCCACTGGAGTTCTCCAGGCGATTGATCAGACGCAGCAGGGTACTTTTGCCCGCGCCGGAATGGCCGATGAGGCCGAACACCTGCCCGTTCTCGATAGAGAGACTGGTCGGGTGCAGCGCGGGAATGTCCTTACCGGCGACGCGGTAAGTCTTGTGGACGTTTTGAAACTCGATCACGTAGCGAACCTTGTGGGGCGCGTTAGAAAAGGATCAGCGGTTAGCCGGGCGCGCATTTTAGCCTGTCCGTATAGAGGTTCTTAGCATTTATTTCGCAATTAACCTTCGATTTGGCAATAACAAGATCAAAGGTCATAAAAAAGGAACGTCCAAAGCAGCCCATCAGTCACTAAGTAAGCGACTTGAAAACCCTGGGTGCCGTGCCCGGGAACCACTCAAGAGTCCCCGGCCAGCATCGGGGTCAACCGAGGAGTTTACGACTGATGAGCAAGAAGCCTACGACCGATAAAAGCCAGATGGCCGGAACCGATGCCCCGGATCGCGCCAACACCAACGCCAAACTCGACAGCCTGGAAAAGTTTCGCTCCGACGCCACCGGCCAGGCCCTGCGCACCAACCAAGGTGTGAAGATCGCTGACAACCAGAACACCCTCAAGGCCGGCCCTCGTGGGCCGTCGCTGCTTGAAGACTTCATCATGCGGGAAAAGATCACGCATTTTGACCATGAGCGGATCCCGGAACGCATCGTCCATGCGCGCGGCACCGGCGCGCATGGTTTCTTTCAGGCCTACGAGAACCATTCGACGCTGACCAAGGCCGGTTTCCTACAAGATCCGGGCAAGAAGACTCCAGTGTTCGTGCGCTTTTCCACGGTTCAGGGCCCACGCGGTTCCGGCGACACCGTGCGTGACGTACGCGGTTTCGCGGTGAAGTTCTTCACCGATGAAGGCAACTTCGACCTGGTCGGCAACAACATGCCGGTGTTCTTTATTCAGGACGCGATCAAGTTTCCCGACTTCGTCCACGCGGTGAAACCCGAACCGCACAATGAAATCCCAACCGGTGGCTCAGCTCACGATACCTTCTGGGATTTCGTTTCGCTGGTGCCGGAATCGGCGCACATGGTCATCTGGGCGATGTCTGACCGGGCGATCCCGAAAAGCCTGCGCAGCATGCAGGGCTTCGGCGTGCACACCTTCCGTCTGATCAACGCGGAGGGCAAATCGCGCTTCGTCAAATTCCACTGGCGCCCTACCGCCGGCACTTGTTCGCTGGTGTGGGACGAGGCGCAGAAGCTTGCCGGTAAAGACACCGACTACCACCGTCGCGACCTCTGGGAAGCGATCGAAATGGGCGATTACCCGGAATGGGAACTCGGCGTACAGATCATCGAGGAGGAAAACGAGCACGACTTCGACTTCGATATCCTCGACCCGACCAAGCTGATCCCCGAAGAAATCGTGCCGATCACGCCGCTGGGCAAGATGACGCTGAACCGCAACCCGGACAACTTCTTTGCCGAGACCGAGCAGGTCGCGTTCTGCCCTGGCCACATCGTGCCGGGCATCGACTTCTCCAATGACCCGCTGCTGCAAGGTCGGCTGTTTTCCTACACCGACACGCAAATCAGCCGACTCGGTGGGCCGAATTTTCACGAGTTGCCGATCAACCGGCCGGTTGCGCCGTTCCACAATGGCCAGCGTGATGCGCAGCACCGCACGGTGATCGACAAGGGCCGCGCCTCGTATGAGCCGAACTCGATTGATGGCGGCTGGCCCAAAGAAACCCCGCCGGCCGCGCAGGACGGTGGCTTCGAGAGTTATCCAGAACGAATCGATGCGAACAAGATCCGCCAGCGCAGCGAGTCGTTCAGCGATCACTTCTCCCAGGCGACGTTGTTCTTTAACAGCATGAGCGATCACGAGAAGGAGCATATCATTGCCGCTTACAGCTTCGAGCTGGGCAAGGTTGAGCGCGAGTTCATCCGTGCGCGGGAAGTGAACGAGATTCTGGCCAACATTGACCTCGAACTGGCCAAGCGCGTTGCGGCCAATCTAGGTCTGCCGGCACCAGGCAAAGGCACGGTCGAGGCTCGTAAAACCTCTTTCGATCATTCGCCGTCATTGAGTCAGGCCAACCTGTTGCCGGAAAACATCAAGACGCGAAAAGTGGCGATTCTTGCCGCGAATGGCGTCGATGGTGCAGCGATTGATGCGATGAAGAAGGCTCTGGCGGCTGAAGGTGCGCATGCCAAGTTACTCGGCGCAACTTCAGCGCCGGTGAAGACCGCTGACGGCAAAATGTTGCCAGTAGATGCTTCGATGGAAGGCATGCCGTCGGTGATTTTTGACGCGGTGTTCGTGCCGGGTGGCACGGCGTCGGTGAAGGCGTTGAGCGGCGATGGCGTGGCGCTGCACTACCTGCTGGAGGCGTACAAGCATCTGAAGGCGATTGCGTTGCACGGCGAGGCCAAGCAATTGCAGGATCTGCTGAAACTGGAGGCGGATGACGGATTGCTGCAGGGCAAGGATGTGCCAGCGTTGACCAAGCCGTTCTTTGCGGCGATCGGGCAGCATCGGGTTTGGGCGCGGGAGCCTAAGGCGAAGGCCATTCCGGCTTAAAAGCTTCGGTAATAGAAAGACCGCTTTCGCGAGCAGGCTCGCTCCCACAAGGGTTCTCCTATAAACACGAATTTTGTGTTCACTGGAGATCCCTGTGGGAGCGAGCCTGCTCGCGAAGCTTCTTAGGGTTTACGCGGGCTCAGAACCATCTGCGCCGGCACTGTGCGCACGGTCTGTTTCACGATCTTCAGATCAAAATCCGGGTTCAACTTCTTCACCCGCTTGGTCAGCAGAGTCGCCAGCCACGGATAGTCATCGGTGCGCGGTGCCTGAATGGTCACCCCACACTCGTAATTCACCACATCAGCGGCGATCGCGTCGAGTTGACGACGAAGTTTGCGGCTATCGGTGATGTTCAGCGCAACCGTAGTGCTCTCAGCGGTCGGATCAATCACTTTAGCTTTCGGCTTGGCCTCGGCGGCCAGCAATGCAGCCTCAGCCTTTTCCAGCTCAGCCTTGCGCGCTTCGGTAATGGCACCGTTGACGCCACCGGTCAGCGCCGGCGCTTTCGGCATCAACGCGCGAGCACGGCTTAACGCCGTAGCGGCAGCATTCACATCGCCCTTCTGCAGCACGATCTGGCTGCGACGCAGATACGCTTCGGCCAATTGCCGCTGGTATTGCTCAAGGGATTGATCGTTTGGGGTTTCTTTCTGCAAAGCGGCCAACTGATCTTCGGCAGTGGCCAGTTCGCTGCTGGCCAGGCTTTGCTCCAGCTGTGCGATGGCCGTAGCTCGCGCATCGGGGACTTCGGCCACCGGCGGCGTGCTTTGGCAGGCGCCCAGTAGCACTGAAAATGCGACAAGGAGCAGATAACGGGAGGCGAACGGCTTCATTCCTGCGACTCTCTATTTGCGCAAAAAGCGGCCAAGTCTACACCCCACGACGGGGCAGAACAAAACTCAACAGAAACAGTGCGGCCGCCGTCACAACGATTGACGGGCCGGCCGGGGTGTCCTTGAACCACGACAACGCCAGCCCGCCACACACGGCGAGCATGCCCAGCAGGCTCGCGCCCAGCGCCATCTGCTCCGGCGAGCGGGCGTGACGCTGTGCCGCAGCCGCCGGGATGATCAGCAGTGAGGTAATCAGCAACACGCCGACAATTTTCATCGCCACCGCGATCACCACCGCAATCAACAACATCAGCGCCATGCGCAGACCTGCAACCGGCAGGCCTTCGACCTTGGCCAACTCTTCGTGCACGGTAATCGCCAGCAACGGCCGCCACAGCGTCACCAGCAACACCAGCACCGCCGCACTGCCGCCGAGGATCCACGCCAGATCGGTTGGACTGATCGCCAGCAGGTCGCCGAACAGATAGGCCATCAGGTCGATCCGCACTTCATGCATGAAGCTTAGTACCACCAGGCCGAGAGAGAGCGTGCTCGGTGCGAGAATTCCCAAAAGCGTGTCAGACGCCAGCGGTTGACGCTGTTGCAGCGTGACCAGCAGCACCGCCAGCAACAGACAGCCTACGGTCACCGCAACGGTTGGGCTGACATCCAGCAGAAAGCCCAACGCCACACCGAGCAAGGCAGCGTGGGACAAGGTGTCGCCGAAATACGCCATGCGCCGCCAGACCACGAACGAACCCAGCGGACCTGCAACGATCGCCAACGCCAGACCTGCAAGCAGGGCATACAACAGAAAATCAGCCATGCTTGCAGTTGTCTCCGTGAACGTGAGGTTGGCCAATAACCGGCCCTTTGACCACCGAACCGTGCAGGTCGTGAGCGTGGTCGTGATGGTGGTGATAAACCGCCAGGCTCTGCGCGTTCTTGCCGAACAGCTCGACGAACGCCGGATCGCCACTGACCTGCTCGGGATGCCCGGAGCAGCAGACGTGACGGTTGAGGCAGACCACCTGATCGGTGGTGCTCATCACCAAATGCAAATCGTGGGACACCATCAACACGCCGCAGCCATGGCGGTCGCGCAGACGGGTGATCAGGCTGTACAACTCGGCTTGGCCAGCGACGTCGACGCCTTGTACCGGCTCGTCGAGCACCAGCAATTCCGGCTCGCGCAGCAGTGCACGAGCGAGCAACACGCGCTGCATTTCACCGCCGGAAACGCTTTGCACCGGGCTGTCGATGACGTGTTCGGCGCCGACTTCTTTCAGCGCGGCCAGCGCACGCGGACGATCAACGCCCGGCACTAGGCGCAGAAAGCGCAGCACCGACAGCGGCAGGG
Organism: Pseudomonas sp. B21-041; assembly: GCF_024748675.1. NCBI lineage: Bacteria > Pseudomonadati > Pseudomonadota > Gammaproteobacteria > Pseudomonadales > Pseudomonadaceae > Pseudomonas > Pseudomonas sp. B21-041. The sequence continues at coordinate 68,544 of NZ_CP087175.1, read as the reverse complement.
TCGGATCGACGTGCAGTTTTTGCGGCATGTAGCCGACGCGCAGTTTCGGCTTGCGCCAGACACTGCCGCTGTCCGGCTTCAACAAACCAAGCACGGCGCGCACCAGCGTAGTCTTGCCGGCGCCGTTGGGGCCGATCAGGGTAACGATCTGCCCGGGCTCGACGCTCAGCTCGATGTTGTCCAGCACAGCCTGCCCGGCAAATGTGACGGCGACCTGTTCCAGACGGATCAGCGCATTGCTCATCAAGCCCCCTGGCAACCAGAGCACAGGCCGACGACTTCGACGGTCTGCGCTTCGACGATGAAACCAACGTCTTTGGCGCTGTTGATGATCGCGTCGCTGATCACTTTTTGCTCAAGCTCGATGGCAGCGTGGCAATCGCGGCAGATCAGGAACTGGCCCTGATGCGCGTGTTCCGGGTGCACGCAGCCGACGAAGGCGTTCAGCGAAGAAATGCGGTGCACCAGGCCGTTTTCCAGGAGGAAATCCAGCGCGCGGTACACCGTCGGCGGTGCGGCGCGGCGGCCATCCTGCTCGCTCAGCACCGCAAGAATGTCGTAGGCGCCCAGCGGCTTGTGGCTCTGCCACACCAGTTCCAGCACCCGGCGGCGCAACGCGGTCAGGCGCAAGCCTTTCTGGGCGCACAAGGTATCGGCCTCGGACAAAGCGCTGTGCACGCAATGAGAGTGGTCGTGGGGACGGCTGGCAATCGGTGTAATAGGCATGGGCGGCGACGAGTTTTGATAGAGACGTTATTATGTTACCCGTTCTCGCCTCCTTGAGTGGTCATCGTGTCCCGACTTTTTTCTGTTTTTGTGGCTTTTGTCGCCAGTTTTCTGCTGATCGGTTCGGCTCAGGCCGAGGTCAAAGTCCTCACCAGCATCAAACCGTTGCAGCTGATTGCAGCGGCCGTGCAGGACGGCGTAGCGATTCCCGAAGTGCTGCTGCCGCCGGGTGCTTCGCCACACAATTACGCGCTGCGGCCATCCGACGTACGGAAGGTGCAATCGGTGGATCTGCTCTACTGGATCGGCCCGGACATGGAAGGCTTTCTGCCGCGCGTGTTGAACGGTCGAACGCTGCCGAGCGTCGCGGTGCAGGATCTGCCAGGGATGAAACTGCGGCGTTTCGCTGAGGACAGCCACTCCCACGCCGAAGAGGCTGACGAGCATGATCACGATCACCGTCCTGGCACGCTCGATGCGCACTTGTGGTTATCACCGGTCAATGCGCGGGTAATTGCCGACAAAATGGCCGCGGACTTGAGCGCCGTTGATCCGGCCAATGCCGAGCGCTATCAGAAAAACGCCAAGGCATTTGACGAACGTCTGGACGCACTGGATCAGCGTTTGAAGAAGCGTCTGGCCAGCGTTGAAGGCAAGCCGTACTACGTTTTTCACGAGGCGTTTGATTACTTTGAAGAGGCTTACGGCCTGAAGCATGCCGGCGTGTTCAGCGTGGCCGCCGAAGTGCAGCCGGGCGCGCAACATGTCGCGGCGATGCGCAAGCGCTTGCAGGAAGTCGGCAAGACGTGTGTGTTCAGTGAGCCGCCGTTGCGGCCGCGTTTGGCCGAAACCTTGGTTGCAGGTTTGCCGGTGAAACTGGCGGAGCTGGACGCGTTGGGCGGGTACACCCCGGCGACAGCTCAGGGCTATGAGCAAGTGCTAGAGAAGTTGGGCAATGATCTGGCGGGATGCCTGGAATCTCTGTAGCCGCATAGAAAAAGATCGCAGCCTTCGGCAGCTCCTACAGGTAATCCCATGTAGGAGCTGCCGAAGGCTGCGATCTTTTGATATTAAAGCGCGAAAGGCAAAGGTGTATTGACCTGCTGCCGCTGCGCCAACCGCTGTTCAAACTCTTTCGGATCGTGAATCAACACGTCCTGCCCGGCGAACTGCTCCGCCGCGATCAACCGCGACAGCCAGAACCGCACACAGGCTACACGCAGCATCGTCGGCCACAACTCAGCCTCCGCCGCCGTGAACGGTCGCAACGCCGCATAGGCGCCGAGAAACGCGCGGGCACGCGGCCCGTCGATTAAACCGTCCTCGTCCGAGCACCAGTCATTCAAGGCGATCGCCACGTCATAGAGCATCGGCCCTGAGCAGGCGTTGTAGAAGTCGATCAAACCGGTCAGGTGCGTGCCTTCGAACATCGCGTTATCGCGAAACAGGTCGGCGTGGATGTTGGCGCGAGGCAGCGCAAGAATCTTGTCTTTGCGCTCGGTGATCTCGTTCAACGCCTTTTGCAGCAGCGCACGCGGCTCATCGCTCAGGTGCGAAAGAAACTCCGTGCCCTCTTCCAGCATCCAGTCCAGGCCACGGTCGGTCTTGCGCTTGATCATGCGCTCGTCCTGGGTCGCCAGGTGCAGGTGCGCCTGCAACTCGCCGACCTGCGCGCAATGCTGAGCATTAGCGACCTTGATGTGCTTACCGGAAAGGCGCGGTTGCAGCAGTGCCGGTTTGCCTTTCAGCTCACGCAGCGCCACGCCGTCGGTGGTGCGAAGTGCGTACGGCACCGGCAGATCGGCTTCATGGAGCACATCGAGCAGGTCGATGAAAAACGGCATCTCCTGCACCGGGCCGCGCTCGACCAGGGTCAGGACGAATTCGCCCTGCTCCAGGCTGATAAAGAAATTGGTGTTTTCGCTGCCGGCGGCGATCCCCTGGAAATCAAGCAGACGGCCAAGCCCGTAAGGGGCGAGAAAGGTTTCCAGCTCGGGCCGAGCCAGGGGAGTGAACACAGACATGTTTTAACTGCCAGTACGGGCGCCGCCAATCGCGGCGCCGGGTGAATTAAAAATCTACTTCCATTCGAAAATCTTCCACGACGGAATCAGCATATCCGGCTGATCCGAGCGGATGAAGTTTGCATCCGTCCCGTCTGCACGCACCAGAAAGTAAGGCGGCGCGCCCTTCGGCGTGACTTTGATCGCGTACAGGAAGCCGTTTTGCCGGTACTCCTGAATCGTCTTGTCGCCTTCCGTGCGAATGGTTACTTCAGGATCCCCTGACGGCGCATCATCCGCCGCCATCGCGGTCAACGGTGAGGCAGCAATCAGACCGACCAGCAGCAAGCGATTTAACGTACGCATGATAACCTTGTCCCTTTGTCGTCAACGGTCCCGCTATTCTAGCGCCGGACCCGCCGAAAAGGTTGATCCTGCTCATGAGCCAAGCCCCCCTCGTCCTGGTGGACGGTTCGTCTTACCTGTACCGCGCGTTTCACGCGCTGCCACCACTGACCACCTCCAAAGGCCTGCCGACCGGTGCGGTCAAAGGCGTGCTGAACATGCTCAAGAGTCTGCGCAAGCAGTACCCGGACAGCCCGTTCGCCGTGGTGTTCGACGCCAAGGGCGGGACATTTCGCGATGAAATGTACGCCGAATACAAAGCCAATCGCCCGAGCATGCCCGACGACATGCGCGTGCAGATCGAGCCGCTGCACCAGAGCGTGATCGCCCTCGGTTTCCCGCTGCTGTGCGTGGAAGGCGTCGAGGCTGACGACGTGATCGGCACCCTGGCGCGCAGCAGCGCGGCGGCGGATCGCCCGGTGATCATCTCCACCGGCGACAAGGACATGGCGCAACTGGTCGATGGCCACATTACTTTGGTCAACACCATGTCCGGTAGCTCGATGGACGTGGAGGGCGTTAAGGAGAAATTCGGCGTCGCTCCGGAGCAGATCATCGATTATCTGGCGCTGATGGGCGATTCGTCCGACAACATTCCGGGCGTTCCCGGCATCGGCCCGAAGACTGCGTCCGGCCTGTTGGTCGGCGTCAACGGCGGCCTCACCGAGCTGTACGCCAATCTCGACATCGTGCCGACCCTGCCGATTCGCGGCGCCAAGACCCTGCCGGCCAAGCTTGAAGAGCACAAGGAGATGGCGTTCCTCTCCTATCAACTGGCGACCATCAAGGTCGACGTGCCGCTGGACGTCGAACTCGACGACCTGCAGATGGGCGCCGAAGACCCGGCCAAGCTCTACGAGCTGTACTCGCTGCTGGAATTCAAAAGCTGGATCAATGATCTCGATCGCGACGCCAAACGTCTGGAACTGAGCGCAGCCAGCGAACCTGCGCTGGCCGGCGATCTGTTCAGCGCACCAGCGGAAGAAGCGCCTGTCGCTCCCGCCGAAGCTGCCTACGAAACCATCCTTGATCAGGCGCGCTTCGACGTCTGGCTGGAAAAACTGAACAACGCCAAACTGTTCGCCTTCGACACCGAAACCACCGGCATCGACGCGCAGCAAGCGCAGCTGGTCGGCCTGTCGTTCGCCGTGCAGGCCAACGAAGCCGCGTACATTCCGCTGACCCACTCCTACATCGGCGTGCCGGAACAGCTGGATCGCGACACCGTACTGCGCGCACTCAAGCCGATTCTCGAAGACCCGAGCAAGCTGAAGGTCGGCCAGCACGCCAAGTTCGATATGAATATTCTGGCCAACTGTGCCATCGGCGGCGATCAGAGCCAAGGCATCAACGTGCGCGGCATCGCCTTCGACACGATGCTTGAGTCCTACGTGCTCAACTCCACCGCCACCCGCCACGACATGGACAGCCTCGCGCAGAAGTACCTGGATCACACCACCGTGAGCTTCCAGGACATCGCCGGCAAAGGCGCCAAGCAGCTGACTTTCGACCAGATCGCTTTGGAACAGGCCGGGCCGTACGCCGCCGAAGACGCTGATATCACCCTGCGCCTGCACCAGACGCTGTTCGAAAAACTCAGCGCCATCCCGAGTCTGGCCAGCGTTTTGACCGACATCGAGATTCCGCTGGTGCCGGTACTGGCGCGCATCGAACGCCAAGGCGCGTTCGTTGATGCCGAACTGCTCGGCATTCAGAGCATCGAACTGGGCAACAAAATGGTCGCACTTGAGCGCGAAGCGTTCGAGATCGCCGGGGAAGAATTCAACCTTGGCTCGCCGAAGCAGTTGGGCGTGATTCTCTACGAGAAACTCGGCCTGCCAATATTGAAGAAGACCGCCAAGGGCCAACCGTCCACCGCTGAAGAAGTGCTAGCGAAGCTCGCTGAAGACGATCACCGCTTGCCGAAGGTGCTGATGGAGCACCGGTCGATGAGCAAGCTGAAAAGCACCTACACCGATCGCCTGCCGGAGCAGATCAATCCGCGCACCGGGCGTGTCCACACCTCGTATCACCAGGCTGTGGCATCGACCGGGCGTTTGTCCTCGAGCGATCCAAACCTGCAGAATATCCCGGTGCGCACCGCGGAAGGCCGGCGCATCCGTCAGGCGTTCGTCGCGCCAAAGGGCTACAAACTGCTGGCGGCGGACTATTCGCAGATCGAACTGCGGATCATGGCGCACCTGTCCAAGGACGAAGGCCTGATGAATGCCTTCCGCAACAATCTGGACGTGCACACCGCCACCGCTGCCGAAGTGTTCAAGGTCGAACTCAACGAAGTGACCTCCGACCAGCGCCGTGGCGCCAAGGCGATCAACTTCGGCCTGATCTACGGCATGGGCGCACAGAAGCTCGGCAAGGACATCGGCGTCGACACCAAGACCGCCAAGGCTTATATCGACACCTACTTCGCCCGTTATCCGGGGGTTCGCGAATACATGGATCGCACCCGCGCACAGGCGGCGGATCAGGGTTATGTCGAGACCTTCTTCGGTCGTCGTCTGTACCTGCCAGAAATCAACTCGAACAAGCCGCAGGAACGTGCCGCTGCCGAGCGCACAGCGATCAACGCGCCGATGCAGGGCACGGCTGCCGACATCATCAAGAAAGCCATGGTGGCGGTGGATAACTGGTTGGCGACATCCGGGCTGGACGCCAAAGTCATCCTGCAGGTGCACGATGAACTGGTGCTGGAGGTTCGTGAGGATCTGGTCGAACAAGTCAGTGCCGAGATTCGCGTGCACATGAGCGAGGCGGCGAAACTGGATGTGCCGCTGCTGGTCGAAGTGGGTGTGGGCAACAATTGGGATGAGGCTCACTGAGGCTTTTGAACACGGTTTGCCGCGACCTGTTGTCGCGGCAGCGCCAGTAAAACCTGCTTATTTCGAAAAGCGCTTGGGATTATTCCAAAGCTTTTTGAAAAAAATCTGAACTAATCTGGAAGGACACCACTCAGAGATACTGAATGGCTGGTGAAGCCCTTCGATGCTCCTATGTTGTGTTAAGTGTTGGCAGATATCTGAACCCCGCCCTAGCGGTTCGGAACTTAAACCCCGGAACTTCTCCCTCCCCAATGAAGTCCGGGGCTTTTTTTGCCCGAAAATTGGCTGTGGCACGCTCAGACTGCGTTGAAAGCACAGCTAAAAATGCTCATTTAGGTACCCTAAACTCCGCTTTTTAGCTGTGCTTTCGCCTTGCCTGAGCGCACCACAGCCAATTTTCTAATCCCTGTTTTACTCAGCCGCCTCGGCGCCTTTGTCTGCCAGTTCCATCCAGCCGGCCAGTACAGTGTAGGCCTCTTCCAGGCCCATGCGTTTTGGCGCCGAGAACAGCTGGATGGTGACCAGGTCGCCCCAACCCTTGCGGATTTCCGACTGCACTTTGAGCAGGGTGTTCTTGGCTGCGCCGTAGGTCAGCTTGTCGGCCTTGGTCAGCAGGATGTGCATTGGCATGCCGGCCGCAACGGCCCAGTCGAGCATCAGCAGGTCGAAGTCGGTCATTGGATGACGGATGTCCATCATCAGAATCAGCCCCTTCAAACTCTCGCGGCCACCGAGGTAAGCCTCGAGGTGACGCTGCCAGTGCATCTTCAGCGGGATCGGTACTTTTGCGTAACCGTAGCCCGGCAGGTCGACCAGACGGCGATCTTCGTCTAGCTTGAAGAAGTTCAACAGCTGTGTGCGACCTGGGGTTTTCGAGGTGCGCGCCAGACTGGCGTGAGTCAAAGTGTTCAGTGCGCTGGATTTGCCGGCGTTGGAACGACCGGCGAACGCTACTTCGAAGCCTTCGTCGTCAGGGCATTGATCGACTTTGGCGGCACTGAGCATAAACGTGGACTGTTGGCACAGGCCGAGGATGGGATTCTTGAGTTGCATGGGATTTCCGATGTGGGCGGCGCCGGGATTGGGCGCGGAACGCGGTGTCGCTTCCGTTTCAGTGACGCCAGTATATAATGCCGCAGATTTTGTGTGTGCTTTGTCCCAGCGTAGGATGAAGTTCACGAGAGCGACAGACCTTGATTGCGCATTAGAACGCAGAACGCTCTCAACCCTGAAAAGGTCGTTTTATGACGAAATGGCTGCTGGCTGCCGGAGTCTTGATGCCGCTTTACAGCGCACAGGCTACACAGGATCCGGAAGCTGTGTACAACCGTGTTTGTGGTGCCTGTCATTCCGGCCAACTACCAATGGCGCCCGAAAGAGGCGATCAGGAAGCTTGGACGCCGAGGTTGGCGAAAGGTATGGAGACGCTGGTGCAACACGTGACCCAGGGTTTCAAGGCGATGCCGCCGCGTGGTTTGTGCATGGACTGCAGTGCCGAGGATTACCAAGCCATCATCCTGTGGATGAGCGCGAGTAAGCCCGGTCCATAACTTAACCCTTAGCCGTAGTTGGATTAGCTGATGAACAAATTGATCGTGAGTCTGCTGTTGACCGTGGGAATCTCAGGCTTCGCCCATGCTGCCGGTGATGCCGCAGCAGGCCAGGCAAAAGCCGCCGTATGCGGAGCCTGCCATGGCCCGGACGGGAACAGCATGGCGCCAAACTTTCCGAAACTGGCCGGTCAAGGTGAACGCTACCTGACCAAGCAATTGCACGACATCAAGTCGGGCAAGCGCACCGTTCTGGAAATGACCGGATTGCTGACCAACCTGAGCGATCAGGACCTGGCCGACATCGCCGCCTACTTCGCCAGCCAGAAAGGCAGCGTCGGCGCCGCCGATCCGAAGATCGTCGCTCGCGGTGAAGCGCTGTTCCGTGGCGGCAACCTGGCCAAGGGCCTGCCCGCTTGCACCGGTTGTCACTCGCCGAACGGCGCCGGCAACGCCGCTGCCGGCTTCCCGCACCTGGGTGGCCAACACGCTCAATACATCGCCAAGCAACTGACCGATTTCCGCAAGGAAGAAGGCGGCCGCAACAACGACGGCGACACGATGACCATGCAGACCATCGCCAAGCGCCTGAGCGACGAAGACATCGCTGCGGTCTCCAGCTACATTCAAGGTCTGCACTAAGCGCACTTGGCGGCGATAGATCTCGGGCAACGTTAACGCTCGATTAATCCGTCGCAGCAAGTATAAAAAGGGTGGCTTTGGCCGCCCTTTTTTGTGGCCGCTACCGTTACACTACAGAACTCATGCCCGCCAGGATCTGTCTGAAAACAGGTCGCGCGAGGCGACCGAAATTGTCCAGGAGTAAAGCATGCGTAATCTGATCATCAGCGCCGCCCTCGTCGCTGCCAGCCTGTTCGGCGTGACCGCTCAAGCCGCCGAAGCCCCTGCCGCACCTTATGTCGAATTGGCTAACCCGGTGCCAGTGGCAGAGCCTGGCAAGATCGAAGTGGTCGAGCTGTTCTGGTACGGCTGCCCGCACTGCTACGCCTTTGAGCCGGTGATCAACCCTTGGGTTGATAAACTGCCGTCCGACGTCAACTTCGTACGCATCCCGGCCATGTTCGGCGGCCCGTGGGACGCTCACGGCCAGATGTTCCTGACCCTCGAAGCCATGGGTGTCGAGCACAAGGTTCACAACGCAGTTTTCGAAGCAATCCAGAAACAACACAAGAAGCTGACCGACAAGAACGACATGGCTGACTTCCTCGCCACTCAAGGCGTGGACAAGGATAAATTCCTCGCCACTTTCGACTCGTTCGCCATCAAGGGTCAGATCGTAAAAGCTCGCGAACTGGCCAAGAAGTATGAAATCACTGGCGTTCCAACCATGATCGTCAACGGCAAATACCGTTTTGACATCGGCTCCGCCGGTGGTGCCGAGCAAGCGCTGAAACTGGCTGACCAACTGGTCGCCAAAGAGCGAGCGGCAACCAAGGCTGCTGCCAACTAAGCGCGGCAACCGCCATGCGCCGCTGGAAGTCCGAACGCATCGTTGGCCTGCATGATCCGCAGGTCAATGAGCATCACCTGGAGTCAACGGGCCTGCCCGCAGACCAGCGTCTGCGTTTGCTCAGTTTCAATATCCAGGTCGGCATCAGCACCGAGCGCTATCGGCATTACCTGACCCGTAGCTGGCAGCACCTGCTGCCGCACAACGGGCGTTCAGGCAACCTGCAAAAGATCGGCGACCTGCTGGGCGACTTCGATCTGGTCGCCCTGCAGGAAGCCGATGGCGGCAGCCTGCGTTCGGGCTACGTCAATCAGGTGGAACATCTGGCCCAACTCGGCGCCTTCCCCTACTGGTATCAACAACTCAATCGCAATCTCGGCCGACTCGCTCAGCACAGCAACGGCGTGCTCAGTCGTCTGAAACCGTCGGCGATTGAAGATCACCCGCTGCCCGGCCCGAAAGGTCGCGGGGCGATTCTGCTGCGTTTCGGCGAAGGCCCGGAAGCGCTGGTGGTGGTGATGATGCATCTGGCCCTTGGCGCGCGAACCCGCAGCCTGCAACTGGCCTATATTCGTGAGCTGATCGGTGGCTATAAACACCAAGTGTTGATGGGCGACATGAACACCCATGCCAGCGATCTGCTACAACATTCTCCGTTACGCGATCTCGGCCTGCTGGCCCCGCAGGTGGAAGCGACATTCCCCAGCTGGCGCCCGCAGCGTTGCCTTGATCATATTTTGCTCAGCCCGACCCTGACCCTGGAAAAGGTCGAAGTGCTGGCACAACCGATTTCCGATCACCTGCCGGTCGCGGTAGAGATTCGTCTGCCGGGTTCGCTCACGGCCGATGCATTGCCCGCGTTGAGTCCTGCCCCTCGCGGAACCCCTGAATGAGCGACGACGCCCAGCGCTGGAAAGAGAAGTACCTCAAAAGCATCGAACAACAGGACAAACTCGAACGTCGCTGGGCCGCCAGGCTCGACTTGCTGCGTCGCGGCCTGGTGCGCAGCACGCTGGCGGCTGAAGGCACCGATAAAGTCGTTGATCAGTGCATGAAAGAGATGCGCGACGTGGTGCGCACTGATGACATGGACGCCGGCCTCGCCGCCCTGCTGCCGCGCCTGGAAAAAGCCGTGCTCGATTCCGAGCAGCGCCGCGAAACCCGCATCGATCAAGTCAGTACCGCGCTGACATCGCTGGTCACTCAGTTGCAGGCTTTGCCGTTGCCGCGTGAAGTCGCTCAGCCACTGAAGAAATTCGCCAAACAACTGGATAGCCGCGTCGGTTCGGCGCGGGAAATGCCACTGTTGCTGAGTGAACTCAGCGGCTTGCAGGGCAAGGCTTTGAGTCAGCTGGAAACGCCAGCCGAGCCGGGACGCCCAGGATTGTTGCAGCGTTTGTTTGGTAGCCGTGACAGCGAAGAAGCGCTAGCGACACAATCCCCCGCGCAGGTTCCAGCCTCGCCGCCAGAGCAACCACTGGCTGCACCGTCAACCACAGCGGAAACCGCACAGCTCGCGCCTGTCGCGGCGGCTGAGCCGGTACCGGCAGCGCCTGCCAGCGAAGCACTTGCGCCTGTTGTCGAACCACCCACGCCAGCCGCTCCAGCCCAGTTGGAACCGGCAAATGTAGTGGCCTTCGTACCGCCAACGGTCATCAGCGAAGTTATCAGTGAACCGCTCGAACCGGAGGCAGAGCGCTTCGAGCCCGAGCCTGTTTTCGCCCCGGCTTCAGCGCCGGCTCAAGCGCCGATCACCGCTGAGGCGGTCAATCCCGATGAACTGATCCACCCCGGTGATCCATCACCACCGATCATCGACAGCCTGCCCCTGCCCGAACCGATTGCTCAGGCGCTGGCCGCCATCGACCCGGAACAGCCCGAGCACGACATCCTGTTCGCCCTGCCGGACACCCCGGAGCCGTCTTACAGTTCCGTGGCCAAGCACATCGAAGACACCCTGATCGGGCTGCTCGACGACCTGACCCTGCCGGAACGCCACCGCCCGCAAGCCGAAGCCATGCGTGAGCGGCTAAAACACGGTTTGAACTGGTACGAACTGATCCCGATTCTCGACGATCTTGCAACGTTGATGCTGGCGATCACCGACAGCGGCCAGCACGAATTCGAAGCCTATCTGCAACAGCTCAATGAACGCCTCGAAGCGTTTCAGAGCAATCTGCAAGCCGCCAGCGAGGGCCATGCCGACAACAGCTCGGCGGCGAAAGCCATGGACACGCAGATCCGTGAGCAAGTCGACGGCCTGCAGACCAGCGTGCAGGAAGCTGCGGATCTGGAAGACCTCAAGCACGTGCTGGAAAATCATCTTGAAGGCCTGCTCGGCACCATGGACCAGCATCAGAAGCAGCGCGACGCCCGCGAGCAAGAAGTCGCCACGCGGCTGAAAAGCCTGTCCGAACGCGTGGCGCATATGGAGCAGGAAGCCCAGGGTTTCCGCGAACATCTTGAAGTACAACGGCAGAAAGCACTGATCGACCCGCTCACCGGCCTGCCGAACCGCGCCGCGTGGAGCGAACGCCTTGAGCATGAAATCAAACAGTGGCAACTGCACGGCAACACGCTGAGCCTGGCCATGCTCGACCTCGATCACTTCAAGCGGATCAATGACAACTACGGCCATCTGGCCGGCGACAAGGTGCTGAAAATCATCGCCACCGTACTGCGCAAGCGTCTGCGCGGCGCCGATTTCATCGCCCGTTTCGGCGGTGAGGAGTTCGTTCTGTTGATGCCGGCGACGCCGCCAGCGGTCGGCGCAAAATTGCTGGAAACCCTGCGCGCCGCTATCGAAGCCTGCCCGTTCCACTTCAAGGGTGAACGAGTGACCATCACCATCTCCATGGGACTGGCGACATTCCGTGCCGGAGAACACAGCGATCTTGTATTGAAGAGAGCCGATCAGGCGTTATACCGAGCGAAAAATGCGGGGCGCAACAGGGTCGAGCTGGGCTGAGCAAATTGTTCCATTTTGTTTAAATCCGCCCACTGACCGTCGAGACGCGAGGCAGTACGTTACACTGTTGCATTACTGTCTTGCGTGTACTGCCTTCTGCCATGAAATTCTTTACCCTCCTCGCTTCGCTGCTCGTTCTGGCCGGTTGTGCCAGCGGCCCGCGCTACAACACCAGCCATCCTTCGGCCAATTACGACAGCCGCATTCAGTTTGTGGTTGTGCATTACACGTCGGCCTCGCTGGAGCGCTCGCTGCAATTGCTGACCCACGGCGAAGTCAGCAGCCATTACCTGATCGGCGACGACAAGAGCGGCACCATCTACAAGCTGATGGACGAAAACCAGCGCGCCTGGCACGCCGGCGAAAGCCAATGGCAGGGCCGTACCTGGCTAAACTCAAGCTCGATCGGTATCGAAATCGTCAATCCGGGCTTCAAGGACACCCCGACCGGCCGTCTGTGGTATCCGTACAGCGAAGCGCAGATTCAATCGTTGATCGTCCTGCTCAAGGACATCAGCAAGCGCAACGGCATCAGCCCGCGCCACATCATTGGCCATAGCGACATCGCGCCATTGCGCAAACTCGATCCGGGCCCTTTGTTCCCGTGGAAACGTCTCGCCGCCGAAGGCTTGGGCGTATGGCCGAACGAACAGGCAGTAGCGCGCCAGCAAATGCTGTTCAACAGTAGTGAACTGCCGAGCATCAGCTGGTTCCAGGCACAGTTGGCGCACTTGGGTTATGACACACCGCAGACCGGTGAGCTGGACGTTGCCACACGCCACGTCCTCGCCGCCTTCCAGATGCACTTCCGCCCTTCGCGCTTCGACGGCACGCCGGATGCACAAACGGCAGCGTTGTTGCTGGTACTCAATCAGACAAAATAATGACGCCCGCCCGACGGTCAGGGCGAAATTGCAATCAGCAGCTATAACTCATTGGTAATTCTTCGGATATTCCATGATGGTTGCTACCCGAGAGACGCTGCGTAGCTGGTTTTATCGCCCCTGGTTTTTGGCGATGATCGCGGCTGTCCTCAGTGCCTGCCTGCTGATCGCCGGCGGTATGTTCGTGGCGATGCGTCAGGTCGAGCAAAACGAAAGCCAACAAATGAACGCACAAGGCGAACGTTTCCTGGCCCGCCTCGAACAATTGTTTGGCCAGTTGCGTGAAAGTCTCGATGACCTGGAAGCGCAGCCCTTGCGCAGTTGTGACGATGAAATGATCGCCACCCTGCAGCAAGTCACCTTCAACTATCGCTTCGTCTATGAAGCGGCTTACATGGACGCTTCGCGGATCTGCTCCAACCGTCCGCGCCAGGAAGGCCTGTCGGTGGTCCGCGCGCCAGACATCAAAGGCCCGACCTACAGCTATTGGCTGAACACCACCACCGAACCTGATGAAAACCGCGCGGCGCTGATGCTGGGGCGCGGCAATTTCCGCGTCGCCACCTCGCGCGGGCATCTGACCGACATGGTCGATTTGTCTCCCGGTAGCAGCCTGCTGGTGGTGCTCGATCATGGCACCCGTGCTATCCCGGTGCTTGGCACGGCGCAAGCCTGGCCACCCACGGAACACTGGCCACCGAAAAGTCGCGATGCCCTGCAAGTTACGCAAACCCGACTGATCTACCGCATGCCCACGGATAATCCGGAGTATCAGTTGGTCCTGATCACACCCAGAACCGGCATGCACATTCCGGCTGTCTGGTGGTGGATCATCCCGGCGTGTCTGCTGCTCGGCGCCTTTGTCGGATTTTTCGTGTTCTTACTGGTGCGCCAGCGTCAGTCTCTGGATGCCGAACTACACGGTGCAATTCGCCGTGGCGAGCTGCAGGTGCTCTATCAACCGATCTTCGACCTCGACAGCCGCAACTGCGTCGGTGCCGAGGCCCTGCTGCGCTGGCGCCGCCCCGACGGTACGCTGACCAGCCCTGACCTGTTCATCCCCATGGCAGAAAACACCGGGCAGATCCGGCAGATGACCGACTTCGTCCTGCAGCGCCTGCTGGAGCAACTGGGCCAGTTGCTGCGCGCCAATCCGCAGCTATACATCTCGGTCAACCTGGCAGCCTGCGACGTGATGGTGCCACGCATCGGCCAGGTCATGGCGCGGCTGCTCACACTGCATCGCGTGGCGGCGCGGCAGATTGCCTTCGAGGTCACCGAACGTGGCTTGATTGATGTGGTGGTGGCACGGGAAAACCTGCAAGCGCTGCGCGATGTTGGCCATCAGGTGCTGATCGACGATTTCGGCACCGGCTATTGCAGCCTCGCCTACTTGCAAACCTTGCCAGTGGACTGCTTGAAGATCGACAAAGCATTCATTGATGCACTGGGCCATGACGCGGCCAGCAGCGGCGTCGCCCCGCACATCATTCACATGGCCCAGGCGCTGGATTTGAAGGTGATTGCCGAAGGCATCGAGCTCGAATCCCAAGCGCAATTGCTCAGCAGTGAAGGGGTGAAATTCGGTCAGGGCTGGTTGTTCGCCCATGCGCTGAGCGCGGTGCAATTCATCGAACTGATCACCCGTGGCCGGCGCCTTGCCGGGCGACGCATGGATGATGAAGCCTAGACAGCGAGCGCCATATAAAACTGCGTGCCCTGCCCCGGCCGTGAGTAAACGCCCATGCGTCCACCATGCAACTGGACGATTTCCTTGCACAACGCCAAGCCCAAACCGGCACCGCCCTTCTTGCGCCCTACCTGCACGAAAGGTTCGAAGATCCGCCCCTGCTGGCCGTAGGCAATGCCTTCGCCGTTGTCTTCGACGCTGATAATCAGCCGCTCGCCATGCCGACGTGCCTGCAAGCGGATCTGACCGTCGCGGGCGGTATGGCGCAAGGCGTTGTCGATCAGGTTATCCAGCACACGATCGAGCTGTGCCTGATCGGCCTGCAAACGTGGCAACGGTCCCTGCACTTCGACATGCAGGGCGATGCCCTTGGCCGCCGCCGAATCGGCAAAGCGCAGTTGCGCCTGCTCCAGCAAATCCTCGATGGAGCATGGTGCCAGCGTGAGTTTCTGCAGGCCATTCTGATAACGCGAGAAGTTGAGCAAGTCGTTTATCAACTGCATCAAGCGCTGCATCTCTTCGTTCACGGTGTCGAGCAAATCGGCTTCGCGCGATTCCGGGGCGTACTTCGCTCGTTCGCGGAACAGCCCGAAGGCCATGTGCATGCCGGTGACCGGCGTGCGCAGCTCATGGGAAGCGCGCAACACGAATTCGCTGCGCACCCGCTCGAAGGCGCGTTGCTCGGTCACGTCATGCAAGACCATCACCGCGCCAAGGATATGCCCCTGCGTGTGGCTGACCGGCGTCAGGCTGTAGGTCAGCAAACGAGATTCGCCGTCGACCTCGATGCTCAGGTCTTCCGGTGCGCGCTCAAGCGAGCCACCGCGCAACACCAGTTGCAACTGCGCATCCAGCTCCGGCCGCTCCAGCGCGGTGCCCAAGCCTTGGCCGAGGCGATCATCTTCCCAACCCAACTGGCGCTGAGCCACCGGATTGAGGTGTTCCAGATGCCCCTGGCGGTCGATCATCAGCAAGCCGTCGTCGATACTGTCGAGCACCGCTTGCAGCCGCTGCTGACCGGCGAACAATTCGTCGACGTTGGTCGCCTGATGTTCCCGCAGGGCCTCAGCCATCAGGCCGAAACGCTTGGTCAGCAGGTTCATTTCCATCGCGGAGGAAATCGGCAGGGTCACTTCAAAATTGCCTTGGCCGATATTGTCCGCCGCCTGCGCCAGCGCCTCGATCGGCGCGCCGAAACGCCGGGCAATCCCGTGGGCCGTGATGAAGCCGATGATCAACACCGCCAGCCCGACAAATCCCAGCAGACCGGCGATCAACAATGCCCGGTCGCGCGCTTGATGCTGAACCGCGTTAATGTTGTCCAGTGCATGCTTGTGTTCAGTGATCAAACCGTTGCGCAGCGTGTTGAAGCGCTCTCGGAGGTTGGCGTTGCTGCTCAACGCAGCCGCCGGATCACGGGACACATCAAAGGCCTGAAGAAAACTCAGGTAATCAGCCTTGGCCTGACTGAAACCATACTGGCGGCCATCGCCAATGTGCTCTTGGGCGATACCGTCATCAAGCAACTTGAGATACTGCTGCTTGGACGCCTCGAACGCGACCGGATCGGGTTCTTCGGCGAGCATGAGGACCAGTTGATCACCCAGGGTTTGTCGCAGCTTGAGGCCCAGATCGAGAGTGACGAAGTTGTTACGCAGCGTCGTTTCCTGCGAGCCAGCCATTTGCATCACGCTGACCAGCCCGAGCAACAGCCCGAGCAAGGCCACGGTGATGAGAGCGGAAATGCTCAAGAACAAACGGGTCCGCAACTTCATCGCCAATTTCATCGTCGGGCACTCACAGGTTGTACTGCTTGCGCTTGCGATACAGGGTCGAGGCATCGATGCCGAGCGTTTTCGCCGCTTGGTCCAAGGTGCCGGCGGTGGCGAGGACGGCGCCGATGTGCGCCTTCTCCAACTCATCGAGACTCAACGCGGCACCGACTCGTGGCGCGTTGTTGGCCGGTTGTTCGGCCATGCCCAGGTGGCTGATCTCCACGCGTTCCTGCGGGCAGATGATGCTCGCCCGCTCGACCACGTTGCGCAACTCGCGAATGTTGCCCGGCCAGCGATAGCCGAGCAGTGCCTCGCGAGCCTCGTCGCTGAAGCCACGTGCCGGACGCGCATACTCTTTGACGAAGCGGGCGAGGAAGCGGTCGGCCAACGTCAGGATGTCCTCGGCGCGCTCGCGCAGTGGCGGCAGGTGCAGGGTGATGACGTTCAGGCGATAGAGCAGGTCTTCACGGAAACGCCCGTCACGGACCATATCTTCGAGATTGAGATTGGTCGCCGCTAGAATGCGCACGTCGGCGCGGCGGGTGACCGGATCCCCTACCCGCTCGTATTCCTTGTCCTGAATGAAACGTAGCAACTTGGGTTGTAATGTCAGTGGAAAATCGCCGATCTCGTCGAGAAACAGAGTGCCGCCGTCAGCCTGATTGACTCGACCCAACGTGCTTTCGCTGGCCCCGGTAAAGGCGCCACGACTGTGACCGAACAGCTCGCTTTCCATCAATTCCGCCGTCAGCGACGGGCAGTTGATGGTCACGCAGGATTTTTTCTCGCGCTTGCTCCAGCCGTGAATCGCTCGGGCTAGCTCACCTTTACCAGTGCCGGACTCGCCGAGGATCAGAATGTTGGCGTCGGTGCCGGCGACCTGACGTGCAGTTTCCAGTACGACTTTCATCGCCGGGCTGTGGGAATCGAGACCGTCCTTCGGTTTGCGGATCTCGCCTTCGAGGGCCTCGAGGCGCGCCGACAGTTGGCGCACTTCCAATTGCTTGGCAGTGGCCAGACGCAACTGATCCGGGCTGCACGGTTTGACCAGATAGTCGGCGGCGCCGGCCTGGATCGCGTCGACGGCGGTATCGACAGCCGAATGCGCGGTGACAATCACCACTCGCATCCATGGTGCCTGAATGCGCATCTGCGCCAGTACGTCGAGGCCGTTGTCTTCTCCCAGACGTAAATCAAGGAAGCACAGATCGAAGACCTGGCGTTGCAGCAAGGTGTCGGCCTGAGCCGCGCTGTTGGCTGTGGCAACCGTATAGCCTTCATCTTCGAGGCAATAACGGAAAGTACGCAGGATGGCGGATTCGTCGTCCACCAGCAGAATGCGGCCTTGATGCTCAGTGGCAGATTCCATTTTTCCTACGCTCCATAGTGATTGGTCTTGGGTTAGTCCCGGAAAAATCGGGCAAGTTGCATGGTTGATTCTGAACGATGCCAGCCATAGGAGGGTAGCTCTCTCCTGCCTTTACGGCCAATACGTTGATTTTGTTGGTTTTTTAAACAAATGCCGATTTGCAGGGCATTCCCTGCGTACTTTTCTGACATCTGCGCCCTGCTCTCAATTCCATAAGAATGAAATCTCCTACGAAAAAATCGTGCATTGCGCACGATCCCAGATGCCCCATCGTGCAGGATGCGTCGCGAAAGTTTTCTACCGCGCCTATAACCAATTGATTTTATTGAATATTTTTCAATTAAAAAACTGGCATGCAGGCTGCAATACCTCATTCAGCCCGGGCAGAAATGAACTGCCCCAACCGAATAAGAGTGAGGAACCCAGGATGACTCGCCAACGTGCCGCCCAAGTGCGTATCTCGCCACTGCATATTCAGCAAGGTCTGTTTGGCGTACTGGCGCTGTTGATCACCCTGATCGCCTGTCAGCAATACCTGCGCTGGGAAAACAGCCAGCAGGTTGAGCCGCTGATTTCGATCCAGCACAACACGCAAACGCACTTCAGCGCCGTCAGCAGCAGCCAGGCCGAGAGCGCCTCGATGCGCATGATGGATGTCGATCAGGCGCAGCCGCTGGATCAACTGCCACGTGAAGAGCGTTGGGTTTTCTAAAGAACAGATGAATTCGGGCGCGCAGCGCCAGAACACGTAACACCCTAAATAGAGAAGTAAGGAGAATCACCATGTTGAGCTGGGCAATTACATTCTTGATCATTGCCATCATCGCTGCCGTACTGGGCTTCGGTGGTATCGCGGGCACCGCCACGGGTATCGCCAAGATTCTCTTTGTCGTGTTCCTGGTGATGTTCATCGCTTCCTTCTTCTTTGGCCGTCGCGGCCGAGGTTAACGATGACTGTGTTAAAGACACTGGCAGCCGCCCTGCTTCTGGGCGGCAGTGCCATGGCGATGGCGGCCAATGACGGCCAGGCGCGGGTCAACGAACTATTGAGTTCCGACCCGCAGTATCGCGAAACCTGGGAAGGCGTGGTGAAGAAGGAAGAACGCCTGCCGGAATGGGTGATGAACCTGTCCGGCACGCCTGACCAGCAGATGAATGCCGTGACTGAAGATGGCGACCAGTATCTGGTCGGCCCGCTCTGCGAATCCGCAGACAAGTGCCTGAACCACCGCTTGATCGTCGCGTTCAGTTTCGACAAGAAAGACGCATACGCCATGCTCGTGGATGTGCCCGAAGGACTGCCGGCCGACAAGTCGCCAACGCGACATGCCACCTACCGCTTCCTCGGCAAACCCGATCAGGGCATGCAGGATCTTTTGATGGAAACCCTGAAGAAAGATCCGAAGTGGTACTGATTTGAACATGATGGCAGCAGCCCTGCTGCCTTCCATTGCGCCCACCTGAGGAAGGCAGGCGCATGACCAAGGGGCCGGGACGTTCTGACTGTTGCAGGGTCGGAGTGACCTACGGGGACAGGGAGTGCCTGCGCAAGGGCCGGGTCAGGGTAAAAGCTGCGCCGCAGGTTCGCCGACCCGTAGTGGCTCGACGGACTTGCGCTGAGCTTTCCAACACGCAAAACATTGACCCAGAGCGTCTAGCTCATCCTTTTTATCGCTGACACTGCGCGCGAAAACATTACGCGGTGTTTCATGGCGACCGTATATCGACAAAGAGACCACTTAAACAGTAGGACTTCTAGTCTTCCTGCGTAGGCTTTTTCCTAAATATTTCGTCGATTTTTCTCGTTCAAAAAACAACCAACCTAGGCTGTGATGGCCGGTTCACGGCACTTATGCCGGCCGAAATGTCACAATCGAACCGGTTGGGACGCCAGTTTCATTTAAAAAAGCTCATGCCGATTCGGCATAGGGTAGGCGTTTACGGCATTAGACGGCGCAACCTTGCATCGGAATAGTTGCGCCTTTTTTCGCCTGCCGAAGAGCCGTAAATACGCGCTTCGGGGCACCTTATACGGAGGCAGATGCACAGACTTTTCCGCTAAAGAGCGTTCCAGTTCCTGCATGTGCCTGAGTCAAACGCAAGTAAGGGTAAAGATAATGAAGAAGGCAAAAATCAGCCTCGCCTGGCAGATCCTCATCGGTCTTGTTCTAGGGATTGCAATTGGTGCGTTGCTCAATCACTTCAGTGCCGAGAAGGCTTGGTGGATCAGCAACGTCCTGCAACCGGCAGGCGATATCTTTATCCGTCTGATCAAGATGATCGTGATCCCGATCGTCATCTCTTCCCTGATTGTCGGCATTGCCGGCGTGGGCGACGCCAAGAAACTCGGGCGGATTGGCCTGAAGACGATCATCTATTTCGAAATCGTCACCACCATCGCCATCGTTGTCGGCCTGCTGCTGGCCAACCTGTTCCACCCGGGTACCGGCATCGACATGAGCACCCTGGGCACGGTGGACATCTCGAAGTACCAGGCGACCGCCGCCGAAGTGCAGCATGAACACGCGTTCATCGAGACCATCCTCAACCTGATCCCGTCGAACATCTTCGCGGCCATGGCCCGCGGCGAAATGCTGCCGATCATCTTCTTCTCCGTGCTGTTCGGTCTCGGTCTGTCGAGCCTGCAGTCGGACCTGCGCGAGCCGCTGGTGAAGATGTTCCAGGGCGTCTCGGAAAGCATGTTCAAAGTCACCCACATGATCATGAACTATGCGCCGATCGGCGTGTTCGCACTGATCGCGGTGACCGTGGCCAACTTCGGCTTCGCCTCGCTGCTGCCGCTGGCGAAACTGGTGATCCTGGTTTACGTCGCCATCGCCTTCTTTGCCTTCGTGGTGCTGGGCCTGATCGCCAAGCTGTTCGGTTTCTCTGTGATCAAGCTGATGCGCATCTTCAAGGATGAGCTGGTGCTGGCCTACTCCACCGCGTCTTCGGAAACCGTGCTGCCACGCGTGATCGAGAAGATGGAAGCCTACGGCGCACCGAAAGCCATCTGCAGCTTCGTGGTGCCGACCGGTTATTCGTTCAACCTCGACGGTTCGACCCTGTACCAGTCGATCGCCGCCATCTTTATTGCCCAGCTGTACGGCATCGACCTGTCGATCAGCCAGCAGCTGCTGCTGGTCCTGACCCTGATGGTCACCTCCAAAGGCATCGCCGGTGTACCGGGCGTGTCCTTCGTGGTACTGCTGGCCACTCTGGGCAGCGTCGGCATTCCGCTGGAAGGCTTGGCGTTCATCGCCGGTGTCGACCGCATCATGGACATGGCGCGTACCGCTCTGAACGTGATTGGTAACGCCCTGGCGGTACTGGTTATCGCACGTTGGGAAGGCATGTACGACGATGCCAAGGGCCAGCGCTACTGGAACTCCCTGCCGCACTGGCGCAGCAAGGAAAAACTGCCGGCAGGCGAAATCTCCAAGAACTGACACACCCCTGTAGGAGCTGCCGCAGGCTGCGATCTGTTGATCTTGCTTTTTAAAAACAAAATCAAAAGATCGCAGCCTTCGGCAGCTCCTACAGGAGATTGAGGTCAACCCGGTAAATGGGGTGGCAGCAGGTACACACAAACCCCGGAGAAATCCGGGGTTTGTCGTTTCTGGCGACCCCGCTATCATTCGCGGCATTCTTCGGGGGATTTGACTGATGCTTAATGGCCTGTGGCTTGGCTTCTTCATCGTGGCAGCCGTATCGGCGCTGGCGCAGTGGCTGATCGGCGGCAACGCCGGGATCTTTGCGGCGATGGTGGAAAGCATTTTCGCCATGGCCAAGCTCTCGGTCGAAGTCATGGTGCTGCTGTTCGGCACCCTCACCCTGTGGCTGGGCTTTCTGCGCATCGCCGAGAAGGCCGGGATCGTCGAGTGGCTGGCCAAGGTACTCGGCCCCCTGTTCCTTCGGCTGATGCCGGAAGTCCCGGCCGGTCACCCTGCCCTTGGCCTGATCACTCTGAACTTCGCCGCCAACGGTCTGGGCCTCGACAACGCGGCCACGCCCATCGGCCTGAAAGCCATGAAGGCGCTGCAGGAGCTCAATCCCAGTGCCACCATCGCCAGTAACGCGCAAATCCTCTTCCTGGTGCTCAACGCCTCCTCCCTGACCCTGCTGCCGGTGACGATCTTCATGTACCGCGCCCAGCAAGGCGCGCCAGATCCGACGCTGGTGTTCCTGCCGATCCTGCTGGCGACCAGTTGTTCGACGATCGTCGGCTTCCTCTCGGTGGCGTTCATGCAGCGCCTGCGGATCTGGGATCCAGTGGTGCTGGCCTATCTGGTACCGGGTGCGCTGTTGTTGGGTGGCTTCATGGCGTTGCTCGGCACCCTTTCAGCGACGGCTTTGGCGGGATTGTCGTCGATCCTCGGCAATCTCACGCTGTTCGGGTTGATCATGCTGTTTCTGATCATCGGCGCGTTGAGGAAAGTGAAGGTTTACGAGGCGTTCGTTGAAGGCGCGAAGGAAGGCTTCGACGTCGCGAAGAACCTGCTGCCGTATCTGGTGGCGATGCTCTGTGCGGTCGGCGTACTGCGTGCTTCCGGGGCGTTGGACTTCGGTCTGGATGGCATTCGTCATCTGGTCGAGTGGGCGGGTTGGGACACACGGTTTGTCGATGCGTTGCCGACGGCGATGGTCAAGCCGTTCTCCGGCAGCGCAGCGCGGGCCATGCTGATCGAGACGATGAAGACCTCGGGCGTCGACAGCTTCCCGGCGCTGGTCGCGGCGACGGTGCAGGGTAGTACCGAGACGACGTTCTATGTGCTGGCAGTGTATTTCGGCGCGGTGGGCATTCAGCGGGCGCGGCATGCGGTGGGGTGTGCGTTGCTGGCGGAACTGGCGGGTGTGCTCGGCGCGATTGGCGTGTGCTACTGGTTCTTCGGCTGATCACACATCAAAATTGTAGGAGCGAGTCTGCTCGCGATAGCGGTTTATCAATCGCCATCATCGGTGACTGATACACCGCTATCGCGAGCAGGCTCACTCCTACAGGGGTTGTGTGTCGGGCTTAAGGTTTTGGGGGGGCCAGTTTCTGGCCTTGTTCGACAGCCCAAGCGACGATTTTGGCGGTCAGGCGATCACTGGCCTGGCCAAACCCGGCCACCACCGCCGGCACCTGTACATCGTTCAGAGGCTGGCGCTCTTCAAAGCGGCGACTGGCCAGAATGCGCTGGTCATAACCGCGCACCAGCAACGCATCGACGCGCACCACAACGCTGGCCTGTGAGCCTTGGTATTCGGTCTGAAACGCCTGCAAACTCCCGCCCAATTCCAGATCCGCCGCAAAGTTGCTGTCATCGGTACTAAGCAACGTCACCCGACCATCACGCTGAAACCCATCGAGCAAGCGATTACGCACCAGCACCGGCGCCGGATCACTCCAGCGCGAGCCCTTGTAACTGCTGATCACGTCGCCCTGCGGAATCACCGCAATCGTCGGCCGGTTCAACGCCTCACTGGCCTGCAACTTGTTCAGCCGCAACGACCAAGACTGAGTCGCCGCTGAACTGGCCGAGGCGGGCGCCTGTGCGGCCGGCAGGCGATAGACATCCGACGGCTCGGACTGGGGCAGAATCGAACAGGCGCTGATCAGCGTGAAGCCGGCGAGGAGGGCAAGTCGAGTCAGCTTCATGGCGTGAATTCCTTGTTCTTGTCACGGCCCAGCAGGTAGCCGCTGGGGTTGGCCTCAAGGCGTTGGGAGATGGCGCGCAGCGAGGTCAGCGTCTCGCGCAGTTCGCGGATCGCCGGGGCCAGGCCATTAAGGCCCTGCATGCCGTTGTCGAGGGAGTTTTCGTTTTTGTTCAGCAGGGTGCTGATCGTCGCGGTACTTTGCTCCAGCGACTTCATGGCTTGTTCGGCACTGCCCAATGCCTGTTTGCCCTGATCGTTGATCAAGCCGTTGGCATTGCGCATCAATAACGAGGTCTGTTCGAGCATGCTGCCGGCCTGTTTGCCAACGCTCGCCAGTTGTTGCATGGCTTGCTTGATGTCACCGCGCTGATCGTTGATGGTGCCGGTGGTCTGCTCCAGATGGGCGAGGGTTTTGCTCACACGCTCGACGTTCTCGGCAGAAAACATCTGGTTGGCGTTCTGCAGCAGCGCAGTGATGCCGGTCATCAAATCGTTGCTGTCATTGAGCAAGCGCGAAATAGGCGAGGGCGAGGCGACGATGGTCGGCAGATTGCCGTCATGCCCACGCAGTTTCGGGCTTTCGGGTGTACCACCGCTGAGCTGGATGATCGAGGTCCCCGTGATCCCGGCCAGCGCCAGTTTGGCCTGGGTGTCCTCCTTGACCGGCGTATCACCGGCCAGACGAATCCGCGCCAGCACCCGCCGCGGATCCTTTGGATCAAGGCGCAGGTTGATCACATCGCCGACCTTGATCCCGCTGTACTGCACCGGGCTGCCCTTGGACAAGCCACTGACCGCCTCGCTGAAGACAATCTCGTAATCCTTGAACTCGGTGTCGACACTGGACTTTGCCAGGAAAAGACCGAAGAGCAGGGCACCTGCCACCACAATCACGGTGAACAGGCCGATCAACACATGATGCGCTCGGGTTTCCATGTCAGACCTCGTTGAGCAATTTGGCGGCGTCCAGCGCCGAGCGGCCACGCGGACCGTGGAAGTATTCGTGAATCCATGCGTCGTCGGTTTCCGAGACGACGTCGATCGGGCCGGCGACCAGCACTTTTTTCTGCGCCAGCACCGCCACGCGGTCGGTGATGGTGTAGAGCGTGTCGAGGTCGTGGGTCACCAGAAACACGCTGAGACCGAGCGCATCGCGCAGGGTCAGGATCAATTGATCGAACTGCGCCGCACCAATCGGATCGAGGCCGGCGGTGGGTTCATCGAGAAACAGGATGTCCGGGTCCAGCGCCAGAGCCCGGGCCAGAGCAGCGCGTTTGATCATGCCGCCGGACAGCGATGCCGGGTATTTGTCCGCCGCCGACAGCGGCAACCCGGCCAGCGCCAGCTTCACCGCAGCCAAGTGCTCGGCGTCGTTGCGGCTGAGGCCGGCGTGTTCGATAAGGGGCAGGGCGACGTTCTCAGTAACGGTCAGCGAGGAGAACAGCGCGCCTTTCTGAAACAGCACACCAAAACGGCGTTCGACCAGCGAGCGCTCATGCTCGGACAGGCTCGGCAGGTTCTTGCCGAACACTTTGACGATGCCTTCGCTAGGCCGGCGCAGGCCGACAATACTGCGCAACAGCACCGATTTGCCACTGCCGGAGCCACCGACCACGGCAAGGATTTCACCTTTGTACAAATCCAGATCGAGGTTCTCGTGCACGCTCTGGCTGCCGAAGCGATTGCACAGGCCACGGACTTCGATCACCGCCTCCGAGGGCGCGCGGGGTAGACGACTCACCAGCCCATCTCCATGAAGAACAGCGCGGCCACCGCGTCGAGCACGATCACCACGAAAATCGACTGCACCACGGCGGACGTGGTGTGGGCGCCGACCGATTCGGCACTGCCGCTGACCTTGAAGCCTTCCAGACAACCAATCGCGGCAATGATGAAGGCGAAGATCGGTGCCTTCACCAAGCCGACCAGAAAGTGCTGAACGCCGATGTCCGACTGCAGGAGCGTCAGGAACATCGCCGGTGAGATATCCAGCGACACTGCGCAGACCACGCCGCCGCCGATAATCCCGCAGAGCATCGCCAGGAAGGTCAGCATCGGCAACGCCACCAGCATCGCCAGCACGCGCGGCACCACCAGCAGCTCCATCGGGTCGAGGCCGAGGGTGCGGATCGCATCGATTTCTTCGTTGGCCTTCATCGAGCCGATCTGTGCGGTGAAGGCACTGGCGGTGCGCCCGGCCATCAGGATCGCTGTGAGCAGTACGCCGAACTCGCGCAGGAACGAGAACCCGACCAGGTCCACGGTAAAAATCGTCGCGCCGAAACTGGCCAGCACCGTGGCGCCGAGAAACGCCACCACCGCGCCGACCAGAAAGGTCAGCAATGCAACGATCGGCGCGGCGTCGAGACCGGTCTGTTCGATGTGCGCGATCATCGGCGTGATCCGCCAGCGCTTGGGCCGGAACAGGCTGCGCGCGATGGTTTCCATGATCAGGCCGACGAAACCGAGCAGTTGCAGAGTGTCCTGCCAGACGGTGTCGACGGCGCGACCAATGCGCGTCAGCAGTTGCACACTGACGCTGATTTCCGGCTCTTTGATCGGCACGCAGAAATCGGTCATCGAGCAGTACACGGTTTGCAGCAGCGCGCGGTCGGCGGAGGTCAGGGTGCAATCGGGGTGTTCGGCGGATTTGCCCAGGCGTTCGGAGCCAAGCAGTTCGACCAGCAACGAAGCGCCAGCGGTGTCGAGGGCGCCGAGGCTGTTGAGGTCGATCGGGGTGTTGGCATCGTACTGACCGTGGAGCTTTTCGCTCAGTTGCTTGAGCTCGGCGTAATGGGCAAGCGTCCAGTCCCCCGTGACCCGCAGGCGGGCAGGGGTTATCGACGTGTCCAGTTGAGCATTACCGCTGATCGAGCTGCTGGTCATAAGCTCCGTGCTTGTTCGGCCTTTATGCGAACTAACGTAATAGCACGAACCGGATTACTTTTCTTTGATCGCTGTGCTGTCCGTGACTTCGAAACGCAGCACGCCGATCACCTGGCCATCCTCGGTCAACACCCGCACTTGCCACTTGCCCGTCGGGTTGCCGGGGAAGTTCTGCTTGTGCGTCCACGCACGGTAGCCTTCCTTGCGCCCGCCATGGATGTCGAGGGCGATGCGGTCGACCTCTTTGCCGTTGAATTGCCAGACGTGATAAATCCGCTCATCCAGCCCGCGCGGCGCGTTGATAGCGGTATAGGCGTAAAGGCCATCGCCACGAATCTGCTCGGCGCTGACCGTGTCGAGGCTGGCGCCTGGGGTGCGGTCCTGCATTTGCGTGCTGATCGCCACGTCGGTCATCCACAGCGTCGCCGGTGGCACCCACGAACGCAGCGCCCAACCCACGCCACCGATGCCGACCGTGATGCACAGGATCGCCAAGGCATTGCGCAGCGTGCGGATCGGGAAGATCGACGCCAGACTCGGGAACGACAACAACACGGCAATGCCAAGCGCCCACTTGAAGCTTTGCGCGGTGGTCAGGTGCATGATCACCGGCAACGCGGTGAGCAGGGCGGCGAACAGGGTCAGAGTGTGCAGCGCGAGAAACGCCCAGCGCCGTGGCGCCAGCCATTTGTAATAGAGCGGATCGACGATGGAAATCAGTGCCGCGACGCTGAGCAGGCCGGTGAAAAACAGCTGTCCGCTATTCCACGTCGTGGTGATGAAAAAGAACGGCAGGACGAAAAACAGGCTTTCCTGATGGATCATCTGCGTCGCGTAACGCAGCAGCGGCTGGGGAATCTCGCGTTTGAACACGCGGGTGAAGAGGCCGGTGAGGGTGTTTTCCAGCATCAGCCAGATCCAGCTGAGCAGCATGATCACGGTGATCCAACTCGCCAGGCCCTGCTGACGATCGACCATGATGAAACTGCCGACCCCGGAGATGAACCCGCCAAGCGCAATGACCCCGGGATAGCGCTTCATCAGTTCGAGAATGCGCTGGATCAGGAGCTGTATTTTTGGCATTTGGGCGGTTCACGACTTGAGGGGAAAAAACCTCGACAGAGTAGCGCTGGCAAGGCTGATGGTCACTTAAAACCAACGCATTTCATTGTAGGAGTGAGCCTGCTCGCGATTGCGGAATATCAGCCGAAGAAATGGTGACTGAAGGACCGCTATCGCGAGCAGGCTCACTCCTACAGGATTAGTGCTCGGCCGGCCGGCGGCGGTGATGCAAACGCCAGCCGATCAGGACCAGCAACACCAGACCCAAGCCACCCGCACTCAACCACAAAACCTGATCATCACTGATCAACGGCTTCTCGATCCGCAGATACCCCGGTTGCAACAGCAACTCACGCATGGCCTTGTTCGCCGCTTCCAGCGTCACCCCTTGCAGCTCGCGCGCGGGGTTGGCAAAACGGCCGTCCTGGTAATCACCGAGGGCGCTCCAGTAGTAATCCGCCATCGCGCTGTTGCCCTGTACCGCCCAAGCCTGATGGGCGATCGAGGCCTGTTTGATCCGCGCGAAAGTATCCGGGTCTAGGCCGTTTTTCAGCAGATCAGCCTTGAGGTCCTCCAGCACCTGAATAGCTTCGTCGACGTCATCACGATCCAGATCGGCATTCAGGCTCATGAAACCGACGCCGCCAAATACCTCACGCTCGGCCCACGGCCCATAGGACAAACCGTGGTTGAGACGAATCTGCCGATACAGCGCCCAATCCAGATAATCCTTGAGGATATCGAACGTCTCATCGTACTGATCGTTCAGCACCGGTTCCGGCACCAGCCAGTGCAACTTGGCGCTGTCGCCGATAAAGCCACGGGTGAGGGTGCGCTCATGGGCGGCGCTAGTGCTGATGTCCGGCAGTGCACGGTGCTCGCTCGGCTCGACCGCTTCGAGCGCGCCCCAGGTGCGTTCCAGATAGGCCGGCAGCAGTTTGTCGAGTTCGCCGACGACGATCAGGGTCATGTTGTTCGGTGCGTACCAGGCCTCGCGCACCTTCTCCAGTTGTTCCTGAGTCAGGTGACCGACCTCGGCGCGCTGCGGGCATTTCAAGCCCAGTTCGACGGCGAGCTGATTGCTCGCGGTGTGGCCAAGGTCCTGACGATCAAGGAAGCGCTGCAGGCGTGTGTAATGGCCGCCGTCCTCGCGCTCGACCACACGTTTGGCGGCGTTGATCGCGTTGTCGTCGATGCGCGTTTGCGTGAGCAGAGCGAGCAGCAGGTCGAGTACCTTGCGCTGGTTTTTCGCCGGCGCTTCGATGACAAACGTGGTGTCGGCGTTACTGGTGAACGCATTCCAGTCACCACCCAGCGCTTGCATACGTTCCTCTAAACCGCCTTCGCCGGTCGCATCGATGCCGCTGAACAACAAATGCTCAAGCAGGTGCGGCAACTCCTTGTCATCGCAATCGAAATCATCAAGGCCGACGCCCACTACCAACCGGATCGCAACATGCCCGCGCTCGGTGCCGGGCTTGAGCAGCAACTGCAAACCATTGGGCAGCGCATAGCCTTCAACCTGAAAACGATCCAGGGCGAAGGCGGGCAGGGAACCGAGCAACAGACAGGCGAACAACAGGCAACGCATAACAGGCTTCCATACGGCTGATTTGGAGATCCGTGTCGTCAGTCAGATCGCCTTCGCGAGCAAGCTCGCTCCCACATTTGAAATGCATTCCCCACTGTAGGAGTGAGCCTGCTCGCGATAGCGGCCTGAAGGCTGAATCAATGTAACTGACTAAACCAAGCCCCAGTCGTTCAAGGCGAATGCGTAATGTCGGCAATATCATCCGCCGCCAGCGCCCCGGTATCCGCCGTTTCCAGCACCACATACGCACTGCCGCAAAACAGCGAATTGAGCCGCTTCATGTCGGCAATCAACTCCAGATGCAGCGAACTGGTCTCGATACTCTGCACGATCTTGCGTTGCAAACGGCTGACATGCGCATGGGCCAGACGACGTTCCTGCGCGCGAAAGCGGCGTTTCTCGCGCAGTAGCTGGCGGGCGCTTTCGCGGTCACCACTGAGGAACACCGACAGCCCCAACCGCAGATTAGCGATCAATTGCTGCTGCAATCCGGCCAGATCCTCCAGACCTTCCTCGGAAAACGAGCGCCGCTGCGAGGTTTTCTGCTGCTGGATCTTGCGCAGCATGCGTTCGATCAGGTCGGCGGCCAGTTTCAGATTGATCGCCAGCTCGATGATCTCGGCCCAGCGCCGACTGTCCTGCTCGCCGAGGTCTTCGCGGGGCATCTGCGCCAGGTACAGCTTGATCGCGCTGTACAGCGCCTCGACGTCGTCGGTCAATCGGCGCATTTCCTGGGTGACGGCGGTCTGCTTGCCGCGCAGCACATCGAGGGTGGCGTCGAGCATGTTGTCGAGCAGATCGCCCATGCGCAGAGTTTCCCGCGCGGCGTTGGCCAACGCCAGGCTCGGCGTGACCAGTGCCGTCGCATCGAGGTGACGCGGTTTGGCAGTGCCGTTGACCTCCGGCCGTTCCGGCAGCAGCCACGCGCAGAGGCGCGCCATCGGGCCCACCGACGGCAGCAGAATCAGGCAGCGCGCAGTGTTGTAGAGCAAGTGGAAACCGATGACCATTTCCTGCGGGCTGAAATCGAGGCTGTCGATCCAGTGCACCAGCGGATCGAGTACCGGAATGATCAGCAGCAGGCCGATCAGTTTGTACAGCAGACTGCCCAGCGCCACTTGCCGCCCGGCCGCGTTCTGCATGCTGGTGCTCATGAAAGCGAGGATGCCGCTGCCGATGTTGGCGCCGATCACCAGACCGATCGCCACCGGCAAGCTGATCACACTGGCGCCGGCCAGTGTCGCGGTGAGCAACACGGCGGCGAGGCTCGAGTAGGAAATCATCGCGAACAATGCGCCGACCAAGGCGTCGAGAAGGATATCGCCGGTCAGCGAGGCGAAGATCACCTTGACCCCTTGAGCGTGAGTGATCGGCGCAGCGGCCTCGACGATCAATTGCAGCGCGAGAATGATCAGCCCCAGACCGATGCTGACCCGGCCCATCTGCCCGAGCCGCGTCTGTTTGCGCGACAGAAAGAAAATCACCCCGAGGAAAATCAGCAGCGGCGACAGCCACGACAAGTCAAACGTCAGCACCCGCGCCATCAGCGCGGTACCGACGTCGGCGCCGAGCATGGTCGCCAGCGCCGGGGTCAGCGCCATCAGGCCCTGGCCGACGAAAGAGGTCACGAGCATGGCCGTGGCATTGCTGCTCTGCACCATCGCGGTAACGACGATGCCGGCGACAAAGGCCAGCCAGCGCTTGGACATGTTTTGGCCAATCACATGGCGCAGGTTGGTGCCGTACACCCGCAGGATGCCGGTTCGAACGATATGCGTGCCCCAGATCAGCAGGGCGACGGCGGAAAGCAGATTGAGCAGGGTGAGCATGCAGACCCCCTGTAATAGCAGTGCCTCAGAGAGGCAAGTTGACGGTACCGCGCGGTTTCTACGTTTTTGATACTTAAGCTGTAGTTGGCTAACGGTCTGGGCGCCAGCATTGCACAGCTAAAGTGTCGATTGAAACAAAAGTGTCATGAAAAGCGCTTCATACACTCCCTTTAAATCAACGCCGTCTCCTGTGGGAGCTGGCTTGCCAGCGATGGCGTCGGCACAACCAACATTGATGTCGCCTGACACTCCGCTATCGCTGGCAAGCCAGCTCCCACAAGGTCCGCAGTGACTGAATGTTGCACAAACAAATGTGGGAGCGAGCCTGCTCGCGAAAGCGGTGGATCAGCCAACATTTTTGTCGACTGACACTCCGTCTTCGCGAGCAGGCTCGCTCCCACAGGGGGGGTATTGCGTGCGTCTGGATTACCGGGTTACTGGCCCGGGATGTCCTTGCGCAGTTTCACCGGATCTTGCTGCTGTCTCTTCTTGGCCATTGCGCCGCGCAGCTTGATGTTGATCGCTTCCACCGCCAGCGAGAACGCCATGGCGAAGTAGACGTAGCCCTTCGGCACATGCACGTCGAACGACTCGGCAATCAGCACGGTGCCGACCACCAGCAGGAACGACAGCGCCAGCATCTTCAGCGACGGGTGCTTGTCGATGAACTCGCTGATCTTGCCCGAGGCCAGCATCATCACCAGCACCGCCACGACGATCGCCGCGACCATCACCGGCACGTGGGACACCATGCCCACGGCGGTGATCACCGAATCCAGCGAGAAGACGATGTCGATGATCGCGATCTGGATGATGGTGTAGAGGAAGTTGCCACCCTTGCCGCCCGGGGTTTCGTCGCTTTCGTCTTCGCCTTCCAGCGCGTGGTACATCTCTTGCGAGCTCTTCCACAGCAGGAACAGACCACCGAAGAACAGGATCAGGTCACGGCCGGAAATGCCTTGGCCGAACACCTCGAACAGGTCGGCGGTGAGGCGCATGACCCAGGTGATCGACAGCAGCAACAGGATGCGGGTGATCATGGCCAGGCCGAGACCGAAGATCCGGGTGCGCTGCTGCATGTGTTTGGGCATGCGGCTGACCAGGATCGAAATCATGATGATGTTATCGATGCCGAGGACGATTTCCAGGGCGGTCAGGGTGAAGAAGGCAACCCAGATTTCGGGGTTGGTCAGCCATTCCATGTGTATTCCTTTGAGCGATTGTTAAACCGAAAAAGGTCCGGGCTTCAAACAGCGAAGCCAGGACCCGAAACGGTGAGTCGTGGGCTTATAGAGTGCTGAACACCGGGAAAGTCCCCAACAGCAGTGCAGCAATCAGGATGCAGATACAAACCAGGATCGCCCATTTCAGGGTGAAACGCTGGTGGTCACCAAAATCGATGCCGGCCAGGGCCACCAACAGATACGTCGATGGCACCAACGGGCTCAGCAAGTGGACGGGCTGACCGACGATCGAGGCACGGGCCATTTCCACTGCGGTGATCCCGTAGTGGCTGGCGGCCTCGGCCAACACCGGCAACACGCCATAGTAGAACGCATCGTTGGACATGAAGAAGGTGAACGGCATGCTCACCAGCGCCGTGATCACGGCCAGGTACGGGCCGAGAAAATCCGGAATCACCGCCAACAGGCTCTTCGACATCGCATCGACCATGCCGGTGCCGCTCAGGATACCGGTGAAGATACCCGCCGCAAAGATCAGCCCGACCACTGCCAGCACGCTGCCGGCGTGAGCGGCGACACGATCCTTTTGCATCTGCAGGCAAGGGTAGTTGACGATCATGGCAATACTGAACGCCACCATGAACAGCACCGGCAACGGCAACAGGCCGGCGATCAGCGTGCACATCAGGCCGAAGGTCAGGGCGCCGTTGAACCAGATCAGTTTCGGACGGCGGGCATCCGGGAATTGCGACACGCTGATTTCGCTGTGATCGATATCATCGCCAACCAGATGCAGCTCACCGAGACGCGCACGCTCACGCTTACCGTAAAAGTAGGCGATGACCAGGATCGCCAAAACACCAGCCGCCATCGCCGGAATCATCGGCACGAAAATGTCCGATGGATCGACGTGCAGCGCACTGGCGGCGCGGGCAGTCGGGCCGCCCCATGGGGTCATGTTCATCACGCCACCGGCGAGGATGATCAGACCGGCCATGATCCGCGGGCTCATGCCGATGCGGCTGTACAGCGGCAGCATGGCGGCCACGCAGATCATGTAAGTGGTCGCGCCGTCACCATCGAGGGAAACGACGAGCGCCAGTACGGCGGTGCCGACCGAAACTTTCAGCGGGTCGCCCTTGACCAGTTTGAGGATCTTGCGCACGGCCGGGTCGAACAGGCCGGAGTCGATCATCAGGGCGAAATAGAGAATGGCGAACATCAGCATCACGCCGGTCGGCGCGAGCTTGGTGATGCCTTCGAGCATCATCGGACCGATCTTCGGTGCGAAACCGCCGAACAGGGCGAAGACGATCGGGATGATGATCAGAGCGATCAGCGCGGACAGGCGCTTGGTCATGATCAGGAACATGAACGTGATGACCATGGCGAAGCCAAGGAAAGTCAGCATGGGAATACTCCAGGCGTAGCGTGGCTAGTTAAATGAGCAGATCGGGCCGATCAGCGCAGAACGGGAAGCACGAGACGTACGGGAGGAGTGACAGCGCGAAGGCGGGCTACAGAGGACATCAGAATCACCATTGTTGTTGTTAATTGGGCCGTTCGTGCGGGGTATCACACGCATTGGCCGACCGGTCTGTTGCCGGAAGTGGAGGCGATCCTAATCGCGGAAGCTTTCAGCTACCTTTCGCTGAAGAAAGCTTTGGGTGAACGGTCAACCGGCCGTCGGATGCGAACCAGAGTCAATAAACACGGGAAGGAGGGCTTTGATCATGAGCCAATTGCACAGCGGCGGCTGCCATTGCGGACACATTCGTTATCAGTTCAGCGGGGCGTTGCAGGATATCGCCCATTGCCATTGTTCGATCTGCCGCAAGGTCAGCGGCGGCATCGTCACGACGTGGATCACAGTGCCAGGCTCCAGTTTCCAATGGCTGGCCGGTACGCCGTCGCGTTACGACTCGTCCGCCAGTTGTGCGCGGTTCTTTTGCCCGCAGTGCGGCGCGCAACTGGCGCTGGTGACGTTGCTCAGCCCTGAAAGCATCGACGTGACCATCGCCACACTTGATCACCCAGAGCAGGCACCCGCCGAGCGACACATCTGGACGGACAGCCAATTGCCCTGGCTGCACCTGGACGAGCATCTGCCGGGCGAAGCCGAAGAAACGCTGTGATCAGAAAACAGACAGATCCAGCGACCGCATCGCGCCCATCCAGATTGCGTGTTCGGTGTGGTCGAGCAGGTCATCACCGGTGTCCGGGTGCAGGAATACCACCAGACCTTTGCGGTTCAGCGCCAGCCACGGCAGCACATCGCTGATCAACTCGGGGCCGAAGGCCAACTGGCAACTCCAGTCCGGATGCGGGCCGACCGGGCGTTCGTGGACGCGGCCCATTTTCAATGGAAACAATTGCGCGGCTTTCTCACACAACGCGCGCGCCTGATCGATGGTGTCGGCGTCGAAATAGACGTGGGCGTGGTAGCCCTTGATCGCTTGCATCGCAAACCCTCGGAAATCGGTTCGAACCCTCAGCGTTACCCGTATGTCACACGCCATACAAGGTATAAGAAAAGGGATCAGCCATGAAAAATGCCGAAACCCCGGCGGTAAAAGTGGTGCTCTATGGTGCCATGAGTAGCCTGGGCAGCGCGTTGATGGCTGAGTTGCTGCGTCGTCAGCATGAAGTCATCGCCATTCTCGACGATCTGACCGCACTTGCGCCGCGTCCGGGCTTGCGTACCAAAACCGGTGATTTGTTCGACTCGGAGCGGATCAATCAGAGCGTGGCCGGCAGTTCGGCAGTGATCTGTTTATTGGATGCACCGGGGTTGCCATTCAGTAGCGATCAAATTGAACGCTCCGTTGTGCTCGGACCGGTCGAGCAGGTACTGGCCGTCGACGCACTGGTCGATGGCCTGCAAGCGGCCAATGTGTCGCGGCTGTTTCTGGTGGGGGATTTTGCCGTACTCGATGAGCGGGACGTCGATGATCGCCTGCAACGCCATGCCGCCGAAGAAATTCGCGAAGCCGTGCAAAGCAGTCCGCTGCACTGGACACTGGTCAATGCGCCACACGGCGTGGCCGGGTTGACCATTGAGCATTTCAGCCAGGTCGGCGGCAATCTCGAACCGGGACTGGCCGAGCCACTGGAGCGGCTGAACCGCGTGGCGGTGGGGATTGCCGATGAGCTAAGGCTGAATTTGCATGTAGGGCAGCATGTGAATTTCGTTGCGGCTTCAGATTCGTAAAAGATCGCAGCCTTCGGCAGCTCCTACAGGGGGACCGCGCTCCAGATGTAGGAGTTGCCGCAGGCTGCGATCTTTTGACTTTCAAACCGCGATCGAAGGCAGTGCGAGTCCATTAAGCGACTCAGCACTGCTCGCCTGTTCCGCCATCAACCAATCGACAAACTGCTGAATCAGCGCGCCCCGACGTTTGCGTTGCGGCAGCACCACGTAATAACCCAACCGCGACAGCGTCGTTTCAGCAATCGGGCGACACAACAGACCTTGCGTCAGCAAGTTATCCACAAGGTGCCGCCAACCGATCGCCACGCCCTGGCCGCCAATCGCCGCCTGAATCAACAGCGTGTAATTGTCGAAACGCAATTGCCCCGGCGCCGGCGGTGTAGTGATGCCCAACTCGCGAAACAGACCGCTCCAGTCAAACCAGTTGCTGCTGTTCTCCCCACGCAGGTGCAGCAACGGGAACTCCAGCAGCGCGTGAGCAGGCAAGGGCAGGGCGCGGTCCTTGAGCAATTGCGGACTGCACACCGGGAACACTTCTTCGCTGAACAGCCAATGGCTTTCGCCCTGCTTGAAACGCCCGTCGCCAAACAGGATCGCCACATCGATATCGGTGCGCAGCATGTTGTGGTTGCGTTCGCTGGTCACCAGGCTGACGTCGACCTGCGGGTTGGCTTCATGAAAGCGGTGCAGGCGCGGCATCAGCCAATAAGCAGCGAAGGCAAAGTCGGTGGCAACTTGCAGGACTTCATGCTGCTGTTGTGCGCTGATCGCGCTCAATCCTGCATCGATATTCTGCAAACCGAGAGTAACTTGCTCAAACAGTATCGCGCCGACTTCGGTCAGCTCGATCCCACGGTAAATGCGATCAAATAGTCGCGTACCGAGTTGTTCTTCCAGCCGTTTGATCTGCTGACTGATCGCTGGTTGCGTGGTGCCAAGCTCTACCGCCGCTGCGGTAAAGCTGCGCTGGCGGGCTGCCGCTTCGAAGGCACGCAGCAGGTCGAGGGACAGATCACCCAAGGCTTCATACATAAGCTGTGCTTATCCTAGTCATTGTCCGGCGCGGGCTTTACCAGATAAAGCATGGACTCCATGCTCGATCGCAGCAATGTCGCATAAATATTCACTATGGAATGCCGCGATCACATGAAGCGCAAGAATATTCTTTTCATCATGGCCGATCAGATGGCCGCGCCAATGTTGCCGTTTTACGGCCCATCGCCGATCAAACTGCCGAATCTTTCCCGCCTCGCCGCCCAAGGCGTGGTGTTCGACGCCGCTTACTGCAACAGCCCGTTGTGCGCGCCGTCGCGGTTCACCCTGGTCAGCGGCCAGTTGCCGAGCAAGATCGGCGCCTACGACAACGCCGCCGATTTCCCTGCCGACATTCCGACCTACGCGCACTACCTGCGCCGCATGGGCTACCGCACCGCGCTATCCGGCAAGATGCACTTCTGCGGTCCGGACCAGTTGCACGGTTATGAAGAACGCCTGACCAGTGATATCTACCCGGCCGATTACGGTTGGGCCGTGAACTGGGATGAGCCGGATGTAAGGCCGAGCTGGTACCACAACATGTCTTCGGTGCTGCAGGCTGGGCCATGTGTGCGCACCAATCAGCTGGATTTCGATGAAGAGGTGGTGTTCAAGGCGCAGCAATATCTGTTCGATCACATCCGCGAGGACGGCGACCAGCCGTTCTGCCTGACAGTATCGATGACTCACCCACACGACCCGTACACCATTCCCAAGGCGTTCTGGGATTTGTACGACGATGCCGATATCCCGTTGCCTACAACTCCGGATCAACACGAACTCGATCCGCACTCGCAGCGGCTGCTCAAGGTTTATGACCTGTGGGATAAGCCACTGCCTGTGGATAAGATTCGCGATGCACGCCGGGCGTATTTCGGTGCCTGCAGCTATATCGACGCCAACGTCGGCAAACTTCTGCAAACCCTCGAAGAAACCGGGCTGATCGATGACACAATTATTGTCTTCTCCGGTGACCACGGCGACATGCTCGGCGAAAAGGGCCTTTGGTACAAAATGCATTGGTACGAAATGGCGGCGCGCGTCCCCCTGTTGATAAGTGCTCCAGGCCAGTTCGATGCCGGGCGTGTCAGCGCTGCCGTATCGACCGCAGACCTGTTGCCAACCTTCGTCGAATTGGCCGGCGGCACGCTGGAACCCGGCTTGCCACTGGATGGCCGCTCACTGGTTTCGCACCTGCGAGGGCAGGGCGGTCATGACGAAGTGTTCGGCGAATACATGGCCGAAGGCACCATCAGCCCGCTGATGATGATCCGTCGCGGCGCCTACAAATTTATCTACAGTGAAAGCGACCCTTGCCTACTCTTCGACGTAGACAACGATCCGCGCGAGCTGGAAGAACTCAGCCAATCGCCGCAGCATCGCCAGCTGTTCGACGATTTTCTCGCCGAAGCACGGGCCAAGTGGGACATTCAGTCGATTCACCGGGAGGTCCTCGCCAGCCAGCGCCGCCGCAGATTTGTCGCCGACGCGTTGACCATCGGCAAGCTGAAGAGCTGGGATCACCAGCCACTGGTGGACGCCAGTCAGCAATACATGCGCAACCACATCGACCTCGACGATCTGGAACGCAAAGCACGTTATCCACAACCCTGCCAAAACCAATAATGTTAAGGGGACGTCCATGCGTAAGTTATCCACAATAGTGACGGTCGGCCTGTTCGCGCTGAGCAGCGCCTCGGCCTTCGCCGAGCAAAGCTGCGACACCGTGAAAATGGCCGATCCGGGCTGGAGCGACATCGCCGCGACCAACGCCATCACCGGGTTTCTGCTGGATGGCATGGGCTACAAGGCCAAGGTCGACACCCTCGCGGTGCCGATCACCTTCGGTGGTTTGAAGGACGGCCAGGTGGACGTGTTTCTCGGCAACTGGATGCCGGCGCAGCAGGGTTTCTATGACAAGTTCGTCGCCACCGGCGATGTCACGCAACTGGCGAAGAACCTCGACGGCACAGAATTCACCCTCGCCGTGCCGGACTACGTGTGGGACGCGGGTGTGCATAACTTTGCCGACCTGAACAAATACGCGGACAAGTTCGACCGTAAGATCTACGGCATCGGTTCGGGTGCGCCGGCGAATATCTCGCTGCAGGAAATCATCAAGAAGAACGACTTCGACATGGGCCAGTGGAAGCTGATCGAATCCAGCGAACAGGCGATGCTGGCTGAAGTGTCGCGGGCGGTGAAGAAACAGAAATTCGTCACCTTCCTCGGCTGGACGCCGCACCCGATGAACGTGCAGTTGAAGATGCATTACCTCAAGGGTGGCGAGAAGTACTTTGGCGACACCGGCAGCGTGTTTACGTTAACGCGCAAAGGCTACGCCGAGGCGTGTCCGAATGTGGGCAAATTGCTGACCAATCTTTCGTTCACTCAGGAGATGGAGAACAGCATCATGGCTGAGGTGGTGAACAAAAAGGTCAGCAATACCGAGGCGGCGAAGGCTTGGATCAAGGCGAATCCGGCGGTGTTGGATAAGTGGCTGGATGGCGTCAAGACGGCTGACGGAAAGGATGCGTTGGCGGCGGTGAAAGCGAAGCTTTGATCGTGGGGCTGTTGGAATTGTGCCCGGCTTGAGATTGTTGCCCCCTCACCCCAGCCCTCTCCCCCAGAGGGGCGAGGGGGAAAGGGAGCCGATATCTGTTGGATTCAAAACTTGCGCTCAACTCTGAAATCGCAGATCGGTGAATCTCTGACAAACACCACGGTCAGTCCCCTCTCCCTCTGGGAGAGGGTTAGGGTGAGGGGCCTTTGCCCTGGCACCCTGATAACCTTGAACAAAACCCAACCGCGAGGACCCATGGCCTTCCCCAGCCGCCACTCTCTCTTCCCCTTCCTCACCTGGTTGCCGCGACAAACCCGCGCCAGCGTCGGACGGGATCTGATCGTCGGCCTCAGCGGGGCGATTCTCGCCTTACCCCAGTCGATTGCCTACGCATTGATCGCCGGTCTGCCACCTGAGTACGGCCTCTACGCCGCGATCATCCCAGTGCTGATCGCCTGCCTGTGGGGTTCGTCGTGGCATTTGATCTGCGGTCCGACGGCAGCGATTTCGATTGTGCTGTTTGCCAGTGTCAGCCCTTTAGCGGTTCCGGCCTCGCAGGACTACATCACCCTGATCCTGCTGCTGACCTTGCTTGCGGGGATATTCCAGTGGCTGCTCGGTTTGCTGCGCTTTGGCGCGCTGGTGAATTTCGTCTCGCATTCGGTGGTGCTGGGGTTCACCCTTGGCGCGGCGGTGGTGATTGCTATCGGGCAATTGCCAAACCTGCTGGGCCTGGAGTTGCCGGCAAAAGCCACTGCGCTGGCCAGTTTGATGGATCTGCTGCAACACCTGCGGGCTGTGGATAAACCTTCGCTGGTATTGGGTTTGGCCACGGTGGTCGTCGGTCTGCTGCTCAAACACCTGTTGCCGCGCTGGCCGACGCTGTTGATCACGCTGGTGCTGGCCAGTTTGCTGGTGTGGTTGTGGCCGGGCGTGTTCGGCCATGTGCATCTGGTCAGCGCGTTTGTCGGGCGTTTGCCGCCGTTCAGTGGATTGCCGCTGGATCTGGATTTGATCCTGCGGTTGCTGCCAAGCGCTGTGGCGGTGGGCATGCTCGGCCTGGTTACCAGTCTGTCGATTGCGCGCTCGATTTCGGCGCGGTCGCAGCAATTGCTTGATGCCAATCAGGAAGTCCGTGCGCAGGGCTTGTCGAATATTGTCGGGGCGTTCTTTTCCGGGTCGCTGTCGGCCGGGTCGTTCACCCGCTCGGGCCTAAGTTACGAGGCGGGCGCTTGCTCGCCGCTGGCCGGGGTGTTTTCAGCAATCTGGGTGGCGTTGTTCGCAATTTTTGGTGCGGGGCTGATTGCGCACATTCCGATCCCGGCGATGGCTGGGAGCATTCTGTTGATTGCCTGGGGGCTGGTCGACCACCGAGGCATTCGCTCATTGCTGCGCGTCAGCCGCGCCGAGTTCGTGGTGATGGCCCTGACTTGTCTGGCGACGTTGCTGCTGGAGTTGCAGACAGCGATTTATGCCGGTGTGCTGGCCTCGCTGTTCTTTTACCTCAAGCGCACTTCGCAACCGCGCGTGCAGCACTGGCGCGACGGCGAAGACGATGTGTTGCGTGTCGGCGGATCGATCTTTTTCGGCGCCAGCCATTACCTGCAAGTACGTCTGCAGCGCATGCACGGCGCACGCGTGGTGATTGAGGCGCAGCAGATCAACTTCATCGACTATTCGGGCGTGGAGATGTTGCATCAGGAGGCGCGACGCTTGCTTAGCCAGAATCGCAGCCTGACCTTGCGCCGGGCGCGGCCGCAGGTCGTAGAGGAGTTACGCAAACTGGAAGGGCCAGAGAAATGCCCGATCCGGTTTGAGGATTGATTGGCGATCAAGGTAATCCTTGTGGGAGCGAGCCTGCTCGCGAAGACTGCTGCACATCCAACATTGATGTGTCAGACAGACCGCTTTCGCGAGCAGGCTCGCTTGTATGGTAGGACTTGAAGGGAGGAGGAGGGACAAGGCTCGATTCTGACTGTTGACGCAGCACAGACCGTGGGAGATTTCGCCCCTCCTCCTTTCACCCAAGCGCCGATAAAGAATGCATCTGGCTAGACCGACGATAGGAACAAGCCTGCGCCTCTGGGTGAGCCCTTCAAGTGCTCAAACCTTATCCCGGAGGAAATCCTGTGGCAATGCCGGTCGCTCTATCAAATCCGATCGTTGGCGTGGATGTCGCCAAAAATGAACTGGTGATTTATCAGGCCGATAGCGATCTGCTTGAAGCAATTCCCAACACCAAAACATCCATTAAGCAGTGGCTGAAGGCCTTGCTCGGCCCCGTGTCTATTGCCATTGAGGCAACCAACATCTACCACCTGGAATTCGCTGATTTGGCCTATGCGGCCGGTTGCACGATTTACATGGTGGGCGGCTATGAACTCAAACATTACCGCGAAGGCGTGAAGATCCGCGCCAAAACCGACGCCTTGGACGCCAAGTTGCTGGCCCGTTACCTGAAGAACGAAGCCGAGGAGTTGCGCCCCTGGACCCCGCCATCACCGCTGTACCGCCAGCTCCTGAGCCTTTTCCGCCGCCGCGCGGCTTTGGTCCAGGCAAGGGTCGGCCTGGTGCAGAGCTGGTCGAATGAGCCGCTATTGAAGGCAGCTTTTGCTGAACAAATAAAATCCATGCAGCGGCTTGAAACGATGATCGAAAAGACGATCAACGATCAGCTCAAACAAGCCGGTTTGCTCGGCCAATTGAAGCGTTGCCTGAAAGTTGAGGGCATTGGATTTCTGACCGGAGCGCGCCTGCTCACGGCGTTTCAGCGGGGGGAATTTAGCAACGCGGATGCGTTTATCGCCTTCCTGGGCATGGATTTAAGGGTATCGAAATCAGGGCAAAAGGACGGTCGCCGCAGCTTGACCAAGCGCGGAGACCCCGAGGCCCGCCGACTTTTGCACAACGCTGCGATGTCGGCTAGCCGTACGAAAGCCTGGAAAGGGTTTTACGAGGCCCAAAGAGCACGGGGTTTCAGCACCACGCAGGCGTTGGTGATGCTGGCTCGCAAACTTGCTCGGGTGGTATTCGCCTTGCTGAAAGGGCAAAGCGAATACCAGACAAAAGTCAGTTGAGGGCTTCCCCTCAACCATAGAATCTCCCACATGGGTATTTATTGCGCCAGTTGGCGGCGTAGTTCGGCGAGTACCGGAGCGGTATCAGGGCGCACACCACGCCACAGGAAAAACGCCTCAGCCGCCTGCTCCGCCAACATCCCCAAGCCATCCATCGCCACCGCCGCGCCATGTTCACGGGCCCAGCGGCAGAACGCCGTCGGCTCCTTGCCGTACATCATGTCGTAGCAGAGGGTCTTGCCCGGCTCGATCAGGCTCGGTGCAATCGGCGGCACGTCACCAGTGAGGCTGGCCGATGTGGCATTGATGATCACGTCAACCGGCTCGCGCAACCAGTCGAAACCACTGGCCGAGACCGGCCCGAGGTCGCAGAACAACTCCGCCAGCAACTCAGCCTTGTCCACCGTACGATTGGCGATGATCACCGAGGCCGGTTGTTCCGCCAGCAACGGTTCCAGCGCACCGCGCACCGCACCACCGGCACCGAGCAGCAAAATGCGTTTGCCGGTCAGGCTGAACCCGGCGTTCACCGTCAGATCGCGCACCAGTCCGGCGCCGTCAGTGTTATCACCGAGCAGTGAGCCGTCGGCCAGTTTGCTCAAGGTGTTCACCGCGCCAGCCCGTTGTGCACGCGCGGTCAGGCTGTTGGCCAGACGATAGGCATCTTCCTTGAACGGCACAGTGACGTTGGCGCCGCGACCCTCCTGGAAAAACGCCGTGGCGCAGCCGGCGAAATCGTCGAGCGGCGCCAGCAAGGTGCTGTAGTCGAGGTGCTGGCCGGTCTGCTCGGCGAACAGCTTGTGAATCATCGGCGATTTGCTGTGGCCGATCGGGTTGCCGAAAACGACGTAACGATCCATCAGATGTCCTCAGGCCTCGGCCAGCCAGTCGCGGTCTTGCAGGAAGTACTCGGTCAGGCGTGCTTCTTCGCTGCCAGGCTCGGCTTTCCAGTCATAGCCCCAGCGCACTTGCGGCGGCAACGACATCAGGATCGACTCGGTGCGCCCGCCCGATTGCAGACCGAACAAGGTGCCAC
This sequence comes from Pseudomonas sp. B21-041, assembly GCF_024748675.1. Classification (NCBI taxonomy): domain Bacteria; kingdom Pseudomonadati; phylum Pseudomonadota; class Gammaproteobacteria; order Pseudomonadales; family Pseudomonadaceae; genus Pseudomonas; species Pseudomonas sp. B21-041. Next base: position 25,749 of record NZ_CP087175.1, on the reverse strand, counting down.
GGTCGTAGACCAGATTGAACTCGACGTAACGGCCACGGCGGAATTCCTGAAACTCTCGCTGCCGGGCAGTGAAGGCATCGTTCTTGCGGCGCTGCACGATCGGCAGATAGGCGTCGATGTACGCGTCACCGATGGCGCGCATAAAGGCGAAGCTGGTGTCGAAGTCCCATTCGTTCAGGTCATCGAAAAACAGGCCGCCAATGCCACGCGGTTCGTGGCGATGCTTGATGTGGAAATAGGTATCGCACCAAGCCTTGTAGCGCGGATAAACGTCTGCCCCGAACGGCGCGCAGGCCTGCTCGGCGATGCGGTGCCAGTGAACGCAATCTTCTTCATTGCCGTAATACGGGGTCAGGTCGAAGCCGCCGCCGAACCACCAGACCGGCTCTTCACCCTCCTTCTCGGCGATGAAAAAGCGCACGTTGGCGTGGGACGTCGGCACATGCGGGTTGTGCGGGTGGATCACCAGCGACACGCCAAGGGCTTCGAAACCGCGGCCAGCCAATTCCGGGCGATGGGCGCTGGCCGACGGTGGCAGACCACTGCCGAAGACGTGGGAAAAGTTGACACCACCCTTTTCGATTACCGTGCCGTTCTCGATCACGCGAGTACGACCGCCACCGCCGGCGGGCCGGGTCCAGGCGTCTTCGACGAAGCGCGTGCCGCCGTCTTCGGTTTCGAGAGCCGCGCAGATGCGGTCTTGCAGGTCGAGCAGATAGGCCTTTACGGCGTCGGTGCGGGTCGTCATGGCTTCACCTTGAATCGGGCGGCGCCCCGGCAGACGGGCGACGCAAATGGGCGCGTAGCATACCACCGCACAACAGCCCGCCGCAGTTGACGAAGATCAAGCATGGGAGTTGGATAGGGGGCTCACAAAAGACCCAAGGAGAGCAGGCAGATGGCAAAGCGTATCCAGTTCCGCGCCCATGGCGGCCCCGAAGTGCTCGAATATGTTGATTACCAACCCGCCGCGCCCGGCCCCAATCAAGTCCGCGTGGCGAACAAGGCGATCGGCCTGAACTTCATCGACACCTATTACCGCAGCGGTCTGTACGCACCGCCCGCCTTGCCGTCCGGCCTGGGTGCTGAAGGTGCGGGGATCGTCGATGCCGTGGGCAGCGACGTCACCCGGTTCAAGGTCGGTGATCGCGTGGCCTATGGCAGCGGCCCGTTGGGGGCCTACAGCGAATTGCATGTGCTGCCCCAGGATAATCTGGTGCATCTGCCCGACGAAATCAGTTTCGAAACGGCTGCCGGTGTAATGCTCAAAGGCCTGACCGTGCAATACCTGCTGCGCCAGACCTATGAACTCAAGGGTGGCGAAACCATTCTGTTCCACGCGGCGGCCGGCGGTGTCGGTTCGCTAGCCTGTCAGTGGGCCAAGGCACTGGGTGTGAAGCTGATCGGCACCGTCAGTTCCAAAGAGAAAGCCGAACTGGCCAAGGCCAATGGCGCCTGGGCGACGATCGATTACAGCCACGAAAACGTTGCCCAGCGCGTGCTGGAATTGACCGATGGCAAGAAAGTCCCGGTGGTCTATGACGGTGTCGGCAAGGACACCTGGCTGACGTCCCTCGACAGCGTTTCGCCGCGTGGCCTGGTGGTGAGCTTCGGCAATGCCTCCGGTGCGGTGGACGGCGTGAATCTGGGGATTCTCTCCGCCAAGGGTTCGCTGTACGTGACCCGGCCGACGCTGGCGACTTATGCCAACAACGCCGAAAACCTGCAGCGAATGGCCGATGAGCTGTTCGAGATGATCATCAGCGGCAAGTTGAAGGTGGATGTCAGCCAGCGTTATCCACTGGCTGATGCGGCGAAGGCGCAAACCGAGCTGTCGGCGCGGCGCACTACCGGTTCCACCGTCCTGCTGCCTTGATACCTCCGGGCGTCCTGCCAGTCAGGGTTTCAGAACCATGACTGGCAGGACGCTTCGAGAGTGTTCAGTACTGCGGTGGATGAGCCGCCAACGGTCTTGGCGCCCAATGACCGACCGTCGCGGAATCAGGCTGTTGCAAAGCGGCGAGGATTTGCCGCCACTCGGCTGACAACACCCAGTAATCCCCGCGTGCGCGCTGTTCGATATGCAAGGGATTGGAGGCGACCGGCATCAGACCGAAACGCTGGTACAGGCGTAGCTGCGATGCCCTGCACAACGCTGTGACACCTTGATAGCCCTGTTTTATGGCCCACTCGGCAGCGGCCGCCAGCAGACTGTCGACGGCAATGGGCTGTTGGCTGGGCGCGTACGAGATCAAGCGACTGAGTTCGACATGGCGTGACAAGGCCACCGTGGGCGAAACATGTTGCTGCGCCAGTGATGCCCACTCGAACGGCGCCGGAGTGGCCCTCAATACCGCCAGCAGTTGCTCGTGCCGATACAGCAGAAAATGGGTACTGCGCGACCGTGTCGCCAGTCGGGTTTCGAGCATCCGCGCCCTGGACGTCAGCATGTAATGCTGCAGCCGAAGCCGAAATTGCCGATCGATAAACCGATCGAACACCTGGGTATCCGACCCCGCTTCAAGCATCACGATACGGCAACCCTCCTGATGACTGTTTAACGTCACCTGGAGCGCCTGCAGGTGATCCGTGAGTTGCAAATCCGTAGTGTCCATTCTTTCTCCGCAGACCTTAACTTATCGAAGTGTTTCGAGTGCAGGGAAAGGATGGTTGCTTTTGGCGATACCGCCACGAAATGCGGTCTGATAATCAGGTGGGAAAATTCAGTTGATTCAAATAGTTGACGATTTTTCCGACGCAACAACCAGCATCATTGCAGGATAAATCGCAGGCACCTGTAGTACTCCTCGCCATCAAGGCGAGGAGTACTCACGTTACAAATGTTCGAGGCTGGATCAGTCGGGACGAATGACTTTGCCGGTCGCCAGATCACGAATCACGCTGGGGTTCTTGCGCCCACCCAGTTGCCCGCCCAGTATCAGATCGATCTGCCCACGGAAATACTGCTCGACACGCAATCGCGTGCGCGCCGCCGGGCGGCCCTGCGGGTTGGCTGAGGTCGAAATCAACGGCCCGACCATCGAGCACAGATCGCGTACTTGCGGATGATCACTGACCCGCAGCGCGACGGTATCGTGCATGCCGGTCACCCATTCCGGGAGCAAGCCTTGATGCGGCACCAGCCAGGTGTTCGGCCCCGGCCAGGTGCTGGCCATGCGGTCGATCCATTCTTGCGGGAAGTCTTCGAACAGAAAGTCGAACTGGCGAATGTTGTCGGCAACCAGAATCAGGCCTTTGACCACCGAACGATTCTTGATCGCCAGCAAACGATCCACGGCCTCTTCGTTCCATGGGTCGCAACCCAGCCCCCAGACGGCTTCGGTTGGATAGGCAATCACCGCCCCGGCGCGAATCTCTCGTGCGGCTTGTTGCACACGCCAACTGTTAACCATGAAAAAACTCTCCGCAAACAGGTTTCGCGCAGTTTACCGATCTTCCTTGTAAAACCTAGCGTGTCCTGGCCAACCAGCGACCGTTTTCGCACACTGCACGGCCATCCATTTCCAGTTCGGTGAGTGCCGCCAGCACTTTGGGCAACGTCCAGCCGCTGCTGTCAGCCAAGCCTTCGCTGGTGTGCGGGGCGGCATGGAGCAGGATGAGCAACGGGTGATCGGCTTTCGCCGTGTCAGTGGATAGCGGCAGATGCTGCCAACCACGCAAGGCTTCGAGGATGTGCTCAATGGTTTCCACCAGCACCGCGCCATCGCGGATCAATTGGTGACAGCCGCGCGCGCCGGGATGATGGATCGAACCGGGAATGGCATAAACCTCGCGCCCCTGTTCTGCTGCCAGCCGCGCGGTGATCAGCGAACCGCTGGCCACACTGGCCTCGACCACCAGTACACCAAGGGACAAACCGCTGATGATGCGGTTACGTCGCGGGAAGTTGCTCGCCGTTGGTCCGGCGTCCAGCGGAAACTCGGAAAGCACTGCGCTGCCGGACGCAATCATCGCGTCAGCCAGGCGGCGGTTGCGCTGTGGATAAAAATTTTCCAGCCCCGTGCCGAGGACACCGACCGTCAACCCGCCAATATCCAGCGCGGCCTGATGCGCAGCGGCATCGATGCCTAGCGCCAGGCCGCTGGTGATGACGAAACCGGCCCCGGCGAGACTGCGGGAAAATGCCACTGCGGTGTCCATGCCCGGACGCGATGCCCGGCGACTGCCAACCATCGCCAGTTGCGGTTTTTCCAGAATCTGCGGATCACCGGCAACAAACAATAGTGGTGGCGGATCGGGAATCTGCGCCAGCAACGCCGGGTAATCCGGCTGGTCCCACATCAGCAAATGATGCTCGGGGCGCTCTAGCCAGCGCATTGCATGGCTGGCGCCGTCGCGAACCTCGGGACAGCGCCGCGCTTCGGCACACGTCGCCGGCAAACCCAGCGAACGCCAGGCGCTGGCCGGTGCGCTGATGGCTTTGGAGGCCGAGCCGAAAGCCTCGAGCAATTTGGCAAAGCGCTTGGGGCCGACATCGGGCAAGCGGTGCAGGCGCAAACGCGCTTCCAGTTCCGCCGGGGAAACTGGTGTACAGACAGGCAACATGATGGATCATCCTTGATCGTTATAAGCCCCGAACCATTCGGAACAAGCTGTGGATAACTCTGTTGGTAACTTGTGCAGCACGCTTACGGATTTCGCACCTTGTCGAGCACCGCCAACGAGCGCGATGCGTTGAGGACGAGGCCGTAGCTGAGTTTGTCGTAAGTGCGGAACACCATCAGCAACCCGGCGCGTTCATCGGGAATCTTCAGTGGCTGGCCGGTGATGCGGTCACGCACGGTTTCGCCGGTTTTCATCACCACCAGCACGTTGCCTTCGGCCAGACCGTCGCGCTTGCCTTTGTTCAACGTGACCACGTCCATCACGCCAATCTGGGTGACGCCGCGCGGTACATCGATGATCACGCCGTTGATACTGGTGGTTGGCGCGCTGGGCATGAAGGTCGAGTTGATCGAGCGCTCTTCGCCGCTGAACAAACGGTCGCCGAGGCGCACTTCCTGGGTGGTGCGTTGCAGGGCGAGGGTGGCGACGTCGCCTTCGGTGGCGACGATTTCGCCGCCGCCGATGTCGTCGGCGTTGATCCCGAGAAACTCCTGGGTCTGTGGATCGGTGTAGACCTTGCCCTGACGGAAGATGCCGTAGACCGGTTGATCGGGATCGAAATGGCCGCGAGCGAAGATCCGGTCGCCAGTGCCGCTGAGCACGCGTTCGGCGTCACCCGCGACGATGTACGGCGCCTTGTCGAAATCCTCGACCTTGTCGACGATGCGGTTGCTCAGCAAAAAGCTGTTGATGGATTTCAGCGGAATGCTCGGAATCGCCTCGGCCACCGGGCTGGTGCGAATGCGTGGCGAGAGCTTGATGGTGCCGCGCGACTCGCCGCGATTAAGGGTCAGACGTGGCTGGCCATCGACATAACTGAGCGTCAGCGTGTCGCCGGGATAGATCAGGTTGGGGTTTTCGATTTGCGGATTGGCCCGCCACAGTTGTGGCCACTGCCAGGGCTCGCGCAGGTATTTGCCGGAAATGTCCCAGAGCGTATCCCCCGAAACCACCGTGTATTGCTGTGGAAAACCATCCCTGAGTTGCACTTGCCCTTGCGCCACGCCGGCCGAGGCCAACAGCAGCAGGGCGAGTAGTGTTTTCCTCATGCAGTGAATCCCTTTATCATGTGCATTCGCGTGAACCGTCAGAGCCCGCGTGGCTCGCTTGTGCAAAATGCACAAGCTACGCTTCACAACGGTAGCCTGCATCTTCGGACCTGCCAGGCCATCGCCCGACTTTACTCAACGTGTGCAGCAATCAAAGCCTATGGCCATTTTAAACATCCTCGAATTCCCGGACCCGCGTCTGCGCACTATCGCCAAGCCTGTGGCTGTAGTGGACGACGAAGTGCGTCAGTTGGTCGATGACATGTTTGAAACAATGTATGAAGCGCCGGGCATCGGCCTTGCCGCGACCCAGGTCAACGTGCACAAACGTATCGTCGTGATGGACCTTTCCGAAGACCGCACCGAACCGCGGGTGTTCATCAACCCCGAGTTCGAATCGCTGACCGACGAAATGGACCAATACCAGGAAGGTTGCCTGTCGGTACCGGGTTTCTACGAAAACGTCGACCGCCCGCAAAAGGTCAAGATCAAGGCGCTGGACCGCGATGGCAAGCCCTATGAACTGATCGCCGAAGGCCTGCTCGCGGTGTGCATCCAGCACGAATGCGACCACCTCAACGGCAAATTGTTCGTCGATTACCTGTCCACGCTCAAACGCGACCGGATCAAGAAGAAACTGGAAAAGCAGCACCGCCAGAACGCTTGATGCCCCTCTTCAAAGGCTTGCTGCGGCAAGCCTTTTTCTTTTTATGAGACTCCCTTCATGACTGAGCCACTGCGCATCGTTTTTGCCGGCACCCCCGAATTCGCCGCCGAACACCTCAAGGCCCTGCTGAACAGCCCTTACGAGATCGTTGCGGTCTATACCCAACCGGATCGTCCGGCCGGTCGCGGGCAAAAACTGATGCCAAGCCCGGTCAAACAACTCGCCCTGGAAAACCATATTCAGGTGTTGCAGCCGCCGACCTTGCGCAACGCTGACGCTCAGGCTGAACTGGCCGCACTGAAGCCGGATTTGCTGGTAGTGGTCGCCTACGGCCTGATCCTGCCGCAAGTGGTGCTGGATATCCCGCGTCTGGGCTGCATCAACAGCCACGCCTCCTTGCTGCCACGCTGGCGCGGTGCGGCGCCGATTCAGCGCGCCGTCGAACACGGTGACGCGGAAAGCGGCGTGACCGTGATGCGCATGGAAGCGGGCCTCGACACCGGACCGATGCTGCTCAAGGTCGTCACGCCGATCACCGGCGAAGACACCGGCGGCACGCTGCACGACCGCCTCGCCGAAATGGGTCCGCCCGCCGTGGTCCAGGCGATTGCCGGTCTGGCTGCAGGCACGCTGGAAGGCGAAGTGCAGAACGATGAGCTCGCCACTTACGCGCACAAGCTGAACAAAGACGAAGCACGCATCGACTGGAGCCGTCCGGCCGTTGAGCTGGAACGCCTGGTGCGCGCCTTCAACCCATGGCCGATCACCCACAGCACCCTCAACGGTGAAGCGCTGAAAGTACTGGCGGCGACACTCGCCGAAGGTAAAGGCGCGCCGGGTGAAATCCTCAGCGCCAGCAAGGACGGTTTGGTCGTCGCTTGCGGCGAGCAGGCGCTGTGCCTGACCCGCCTGCAACTGCCCGGCGGCAAGGCGCTGAACTTCAGCGACCTGTTCAACAGCCGTCGAGAGAAATTCGCTGTCGGCACCGTGCTCGGCGCAGCGGTGGACGCGCAATGAACCCGCGCCTGGCCGCCGCCAAGGCACTCGCCGCCGTGCTCAGCGGCAAAGCCTCTTTGAACAGCTCCCTGCCGACGCAACTGGACAAAGTCGAGGATCGTGATCGCGGCTTCACTCAGGATCTGGCCTTCGGCACTGCGCGCTGGCAGCCACGCCTGTCGGCACTGGCCGAGAAGCTGCTGCAAAAGCCGTTCAAAGCCGCGGATGCCGACGTCGAGGCGTTGCTGCTGGTCGGTCTCTATCAATTGCTCTACACCCGCGTGCCGGCCCACGCCGCCATCGGCGAAACGGTGGGTTGCGCGGACAAGCTGAAGAAGCCGTGGGCCAAAGGCCTGCTCAACGCGGTGCTGCGTAACGCCCAGCGCGAAAGCGAGACGATTTTCGCTGAGTTGGAACGTGATCCGGTGGTGCGTACCGCTCACCCGCGCTGGCTGCAAAAATCCCTGAAGGCCTTCTGGCCGGAGCAGTGGGAAGCCATCTGCGCAGCGAACAACGCACATCCGCCGATGATCCTGCGGGTCAACCGCCGCCATCACAGCCGCGACGCCTACCTCGGCTTGCTGACTGAAGCCGGGATTGCCGCGACGCCGTGCGTTTACAGTCGCGACGGCATCATTCTCGAAGCCGCTGCCGACGTACGCAGCCTGCCAGGTTTCGCCGAAGGCTGGATCAGCGTGCAGGACGAAGCGGCGCAACTGGCCGCCGATCTGCTCGATCTGGCGCCGGGCCAACGCGTGCTCGACGCCTGCTGCGCGCCGGGCGGCAAGACTTGCCACATCCTCGAAGCCGAACCGGCGCTGGCCGGTGTGGTGGCGGTGGATCTGGAAGCCAAGCGTCTGGTGCGGGTCAAGGAGAACCTTGAACGCCTCGGTCTCAACGCCGAACTGATCGCCGCCGACGGCCGCGATACCGCGAAATGGTGGGACGGCAAACCGTTCCAGCGCATTCTGCTCGACGCACCATGCTCCGCCACCGGTGTGATTCGCCGTCATCCGGACATCAAGCTGACCCGTCAACCGGACGACATCGTCGCCCTCGCGCAACTGCAAGGCGAGTTGCTCGACGCGATGTGGAAAACCCTCGAAGTCGGCGGCATCCTGCTGTACGCCACCTGCTCGACGCTGCCGACCGAGAATACCGAAGTCATCGCTGCGTTCCTTGAGCGTACCCCCGGCGCCCGCGAACTGGATCTGGCCACGTCGGCCGGGCTCAAACAGCCCCATGGTCGCCAACTGCTGGCCCAGCAAGGGGGCCATGACGGGTTCTACTACGCCAAGCTGATCAAGATCGCTGCAGCGCGCAGCTAAACGGATTTAACGGAGTGACTGGATGAAAATCATCATCCTCGGTGCGGGACAGGTCGGCGGTTCGCTGGCAGAACATCTGGCCAGCGAGGCCAACGATATTACGGTAGTCGACACCGACGGTGAGCGCCTGCGCGACCTCGGCGACCGCCTCGACATCCGCACCGTGCAGGGCCGGGGCTCACTGCCGTCGGTGCTGCGTCAGGCCGGAGCGGACGACGCTGACATGCTGGTGGCGGTGACCAATAGCGACGAAACCAATATGGTCGCCTGCCAGGTCGCCCACACGCTGTTCCACACGCCGACCAAGATCGCCCGGGTGCGCGAAGCGTCCTACCTCAATCGCGAGGAGCAACTGTTTCAGAACGAAGCGATTCCGGTCGACGTGCTGATAAGCCCCGAGCAGGTGGTGACCAACTACATCAAGCGCCTGATCCAGCATCCGGGCGCCTTGCAGGTGATCGACTTCGCCGAGGGTGCAGCGCAACTGGTGGCGGTGCGCGCCTATTACGGCGGTCCGCTGGTGGGTCAGCAACTGCGGCAGTTGCGTGAGCACATGCCGAATGTCGAGACTCGCGTCGCCGCAATTTTCCGCCGTGACCGGCCGATCCTGCCCCAGGGCGATACGGTGATCGAGGCGGATGACGAAGTCTTTTTCATCGCCGCCCGTGAGAATATTCGTGCGGTGATGAGCGAAATGCGCCGCCTCGACGAAACCTACAAACGCATCGTCATTGCCGGTGGCGGGCAGATCGGTGAACGTCTGGCCGAGGCCATCGAAAGCCGTTATCAGGTGAAGATCATCGAGATGAATCCGGCGCGTTGCCGTTATCTCTCCGACACCCTCGACAGCACCGTGGTGCTGCAGGGCAGTGCATCAGATCGTGATTTACTGCTGGAGGAGAACATTGCCGACGCCGATATCTTCCTCGCCCTGACCAACGATGATGAAGCCAACATCATGTCGTCGCTGCTGGCCAAACGGCTGGGGGCGAAGAAGGTCATGACGATCATCAACAACCCGGCCTACGTCGATCTGATTCAGGGCGGCGATATCGACATCGCCATCAGCCCGCAACTGGCGACCATCGGCACCTTGCTGGCGCACGTGCGTCGTGGCGATATCGTTAGTGTGCACTCACTGCGCCGCGGTGCGGCAGAAGCCATCGAGGCGATTGCCCACGGTGATGCGAAGTCGAGCAAGGTCATCGGCAAGCCCATCGAGAAGATTGGCCTGCCGCCCGGCACCACCATTGGCGCGGTCATTCGCAACGAGCAAGTGATCATCGCCCACGACGACACGGTGATCGAAGCAGGCGACCATGTGATCCTGTTCCTTGTGGATAAAAAGCATATTCGCGATGTGGAGAAGCTGTTCCATGTGGGGTTGAGCTTCTTCTGAGGTTGATCGTTCCCACTCTCTGCGTGGGAATGCAGCCCGGGACGCTCTGCGTCCCAAGAGCGGACGCAGAGCGTCCATTGAGGCATTCCCACGCGGAGCGTGGGAACGATCACTGAAACGAGGGTGCAAAAAATGCTCGAATCCCTGGAAAAAATGCTCGCCAAGGGTGTGGATAACTCCCTGCTGCGCTTCGGCCTGGGAAAGGGTTATCTGGATCTGGGTGAAAACGCCAAGGCCGCCGAGCACTTCCAGCGATGTGTTGGTTTCGATCCGAAGTATTCGGCGGCATGGAAACTGTTAGGCAAGGCGCATCTGGCGCTGGGCGATCACGCCGCCGCACGTCTGGCGTGGGAACACGGTCTGGAAGCGGCTCGCGCCCATGGCGACAAGCAGGCCGAGAAGGAAATGACTGTGTTTCTGAAGAAGCTTGATCGTCAGGCGCTATAAGTCAAAGGTAGCGAAGACCGATACCATCGGCATCTACCGTCACCACTTCCATCCGCACCCGCGGCGCGCCTGTGGGTAAACCCTGCACCTCGCCGTAAACCACTGCGCCTTTGGGCAAAGAAGCCAAAACCGGATGCTGCACAAACACCCCGGTAGGCGACAGGTTGCGCGTCTGCCCGAGGCATTCGCCAAAGCTGTCGTGGGTAATCTTGATGCGGAAGGATTTGCGTTGTTCGGACATCTTGTTGCGCCCTTTGATGAACGGTTGTGGATAACCTCGCTAGTGAGGTTATCCACAGATCATGCCAATCAGCTCAGTACCAGCGCTCTTCGCCCGGCGGGCGTTTCTTGAAGCGCTTCATGCTCCACATGTACTGACTCGGGTACGCGGCGACGTAACGCTCGACGACTTTACTCATCGCGGCGCAGGATTCGGCGGTATCGGTGCTGTACATGGCTTCTGGTGCGGCTTCGAGGATCACTTTGTAGCCAGAACCGTCGGGCAGGCGCAGCGCATGCAGGAATACACCGACCGCTTTACCGCCCGCCAGCATGTTCGGCACGAATTTGCTGGTCAGCGCCTGGGTGGCGAAGAACGGCACGAAGATCCCGGCGGATTCGGCCGGTTCCGGGTCAGCAGGAATGCCCACTGCACCACCTTTGCGCACTTCCTTGATCACACTGAGGATGCCTTCCTTGGTGGAAGCAGCGACTTTGTTGCCCAGTTGCACGCGCTGTTTGCGCAATAACTCATCCACAGCCTTGAGCTTCGGCGGACGGTAGAAAATGATCGGTTTGCACTGGCTGCAATAGAAGTGATTGAGCACTTCCCAATTGCCTAAATGGCTGGTGATGCCGACCACGCCTTTGCCCGAGGCCAAGGCATCCTTGAGGATGTCGAGGCCTTCAACTTCACGCACCAGGTCGATCGAGCGCTGCGCCGGCCAGATCCACGCGCAGGCGCTTTCGGTCAGCGACTTGCCGATGTCTTTCAGGCTTTGGCCGACCAGACGTTCACGTTCGGCGGCATCCATCTGTGGAAAACATTTCGCAAGGTTGATCCGCACCACTTCGCGGGAACGGTTGGGGGTTTTCCACATGATCCAGCCGATCGCCGAACCTACGGCCTGCACGGCCCGCCATGGCAGCAGGGCAAACAGCCGCAGAGCGCCTACCAGCAAGGCGCCTTTAAACTTTTCCACAGGTCACTCCTGATCTTGTGCGGTGCGCGAGGCGGCCATTCTAACCGCCGTTGACGAGCTGCGCGTAGCGGTCGCAATCCTGAGTGTGATCCATGACCATGCCCGAGGCCTGCATCAGTGCGTAGCAAATGGTTGGGCCGACGAACGTGAACCCGGCCTTTTTCAGGCCTTTGCTCATGGCAACGGCTTCGGGGGTGATCGCCGGGACTTCGCTGCGATCCCTGAAATGATTGATGAGCGGTCGATCACCGACGAACGACCAGAGAAACGCCACCGGGTCCTCCAAGGCCAGCCAGGCCTGGGCATTACGCCGGGCGGCGTTGAGTTTCAGGCGGTTGCGGATGATCCCAGGATCGAGCATCAATTCGTCGATTTCGGCGTCGCTCATCTGCGCCACGCGCTGTACGTCGAAGCCGAACAACACCTCGCGATAACGCTCGCGCTTGCGCAACACGGTGATCCAGGACAGCCCGGCCTGGAACCCTTCGAGCAAAAGCAACTCGAACAAACCCTGCGCATCGCGTAGCGGCGTGCCCCACTCCTGATCGTGATAAGCCATGTACAGCGGATCTTCGGTACACCAAAAGCAGCGTGGCATAAGGCTCCAGGGGGTGGAGGTGCGACTGAATCGGGTATACTCCCGCTCTTTAAATCGCAGCCCAAGAAACAGGTGAATTTCGTGAGCCAGCCTACGCCAGCCGTGCGTACCTTCCAAGACTTGATCCTCGCGCTCCAGCAATACTGGGCCGAGCAAGGTTGCGTGGTACTTCAGCCCTACGATATGGAAGTAGGCGCCGGCACTTTCCACACCGCGACCTTCCTCCGCGCCATCGGCCCGGAAACCTGGAACGCCGCCTACGTACAGCCAAGCCGCCGTCCGACTGACGGCCGTTACGGCGAAAACCCGAACCGTCTGCAGCACTACTATCAGTTCCAGGTCGTCCTGAAACCGAACCCGGACAATTTCCAGGAACTGTATCTGGGCTCGCTCAAGCATGTTGGCCTGGACCCGCTGGTCCACGACATTCGCTTCGTCGAAGACAACTGGGAATCGCCGACTCTCGGCGCCTGGGGTCTGGGCTGGGAAGTCTGGCTCAACGGCATGGAAGTGACTCAGTTCACTTACTTCCAGCAGGCGGGCGGCATCGAGTGCTACCCGGTGACCGGCGAGATCACTTACGGTCTCGAGCGTCTGGCCATGTACCTGCAAGGCGTGGATTCGGTCTACGACCTGGTCTGGGCTGACGGCCCGTTCGGCAAAGTGACCTACGGCGACGTGTTCCACCAGAACGAAGTGGAGCAGTCCACTTACAACTTCGAACACGCCAACGTCGACAAGCTGTTCGAACTGTTCGACTTCTATGAAAGCGAAGCCAAGCGCCTGATCGAACTCGACCAGCCCCTGCCGTTGCCGAGCTACGAAATGGTGCTGAAGGCGTCGCACACCTTCAACCTGCTGGATGCGCGCCGGGCGATCTCGGTGACCGCGCGTCAGCAATACATTCTGCGCGTACGCACCCTGGCGCGTTCCGTTGCGCAAGCCTACCTGCTGGCACGCGCCAAGCTGGGCTTCCCGATGGCGACCCCGGACCTGCGTGACGAAGTACTGGCCAAGCTGGAGGCTGCACAATGAGTGCGCAAGATTTTCTGGTTGAACTGGGCACCGAAGAACTGCCACCGAAAGCCCTGAACACCTTGGCTGAGGCGTTCCTCGCCGGTATCGACAAGGGCCTGCAAGCCGCTGGCCTGAGCTACGAGACTAAAACCGTCTACGCCGCACCGCGTCGTCTGGCTGTGCTGATCACCGCGCTGGCTACCCAGCAACCGGATCGCAGCATCAACCTCGACGGCCCGCCACGTCAGGCGGCGTTTGACGCTGACGGCAACCCGACTCAAGCTGCATTGGGTTTCGCCAAGAAGTGCGGCGTCGATCTGAGCGAAATCGATCAGAGCGGCCCGAAACTGCGTTACAGCCAGAGCATCGCCGGCAAGCCGACCGCGAGCCTGCTGCCGACCATCGTCGAAGATTCGCTGAACGACCTGCCAATCCCGAAACGCATGCGTTGGGGTGCGCGCAAGGAAGAGTTCGTGCGTCCGACCCAATGGCTGGTGATGCTGCTCGGTGACCAGGTCATCGACTGCACCATCCTCGCGCAGAAGGCTGGCCGTGATTCCCGTGGTCACCGTTTCCATCACCCGCAAAGCGTGCGCATCGGTTCGCCGTCGAGCTACCTCGCCGACCTGCGTGCCGCTTATGTATTGGCCGACGCCAACGAGCGTCGCGAGATCATCAGCAAGCGCACCGAAGAGCTGGCCACCCGTCAGGAAGGCACGGCCATCGTGCCGCCAGCGCTGCTCGACGAAGTGACCGCGCTGGTTGAATGGCCGGTGCCGCTGGTGTGCTCGTTCGAGGAACGTTTCCTCGACGTACCGCAAGAAGCGCTGATCACCACCATGCAGGACAACCAGAAGTACTTCTGCCTGCTGGATGCCGACGGCAAGTTGCTGCCACGTTTCATCACTGTGGCCAACATCGAAAGCAAAGACCCGCAACAGATCATCGCCGGTAACGAGAAAGTGGTTCGTCCACGCCTGACCGACGCCGAGTTCTTCTTCAAGCAAGACAAGAAGCAGAAACTCGAAGCCTTCAATGATCGCCTGAAGAACGTGGTGTTCCAGGAAAAACTCGGCAGCGTCTACGACAAGGCCGAGCGCGTTTCCAAACTGGCTGCGTACATCGCCGCACGCATCGGTGGCAACGCCTCGTGGGCTGCCCGTGCAGGCCTGCTGTCGAAGTGCGACCTGGCGACTGAAATGGTCGGCGAGTTCCCGGAGATGCAAGGTGTCGCCGGTTACTACTACGCACTGAATGACGGCGAGCCGGAAGACGTCGCGCTGGCGCTCAACGAGCAGTACATGCCACGCGGTGCCGGTGCGGAACTGCCAGCCACCCTGACCGGTGCAGCCGTCGCGATCGCTGACAAGCTCGACACCCTGGTCGGTATCTTCGGTATTGGCATGCTGCCAACCGGCAGCAAAGACCCGTATGCCCTGCGCCGTGCGGCCCTCGGTGTGCTGCGCATCCTGATCGAGAAAAAACTCGATCTGGACCTGAACGACGCCGTGGCTTTCGCCGTGACTGCGTTCGGCGCCAAGGTCAAGGCTGCCGGCCTCAACGAAGCCGTGCTGGAGTTCATCTTCGATCGTCTGCGTGCACGTTACGAAGACGAAGGCGTCGATGTTGCCACTTACCTGTCGGTGCGTGCCCTGAAGCCGGGTTCGGCGCTGGACTTCGACCAGCGTGTGCAAGCAGTGCAAGCCTTCCGCAAACTGCCGGAAGCAGCAGCGCTGGCGGCGGTGAACAAGCGTGTGTCGAACCTGTTGAGCAAACTCGAAGGCGCGGTACCGACCGAGGTGCAAGCCAAGTACTTCGACAACGCCAACGAGTTCTCGCTGTACTCGGCGATCCAGCAAGCGGATCAAGCGGTGCAGCCAATGGCGGCAGCGCGTCAGTACAACGAATCGCTGGCACGCTTGGCGGCATTGCGTGAGCCCGTCGATGCGTTCTTCGACGCGGTGATGGTCAATGCCGACGACGCCAATGTGCGGGCCAACCGTTACGCGCTGCTGGCGCGTCTGCGTGGTCTGTTCCTCGGTGTTGCCGACATTTCGCTGCTGGGTTGAGGGATTGCTGTTGAAACTGCTGATTCTCGATCGGGACGGAGTGATCAATTACGACTCCGACGCTTACATCAAGTCGGTAGAGGAGTGGATTCCGCTGCCCGGCTCGATCGAAGCGATTGCGCAGTTGAGCAAGGCCGGCTGGACGGTGGCGGTCGCCACCAACCAGTCGGGCATTGCTCGCGGCTACTACGACCTCGCCACCCTCGATGCCATGCACGCGCGACTGCGTACGCTCGTGGCGGAGCAGGGCGGTGAAGTCGGGCTGATCGTGTATTGCCCGCATGGGCCGGACGAAGGCTGCGATTGCCGCAAGCCGAAACCGGGGATGTTGAAAACCATCGCCGCGCATTACGACGTCGAACTGAACAATGTCTGGTTCGTCGGCGACAGCCTTGGTGACCTGGAGGCCGCCAAAGCCGTCGATTCACAGCCAGTTTTGGTAAAGACCGGAAAAGGCGCAAAGACTCAGGGCAAAACCCTGCCGGTTGGCACTCTGATTTTTGACGATCTGGCGGCGATTGCCGCAGAACTTATCCACAACTAGAGTACTTCTGAAGTTCCTGACCAGGGATTGATCGGGAGTGCGCTTGAACATTCGGGCATTGCCCCGTAACGGTAAACGTCACTATGTCGATACTGCGGGCCATCAGGATTTTTCTCTTTTACCTGCTGCTGGGCACCACCTCCCTGCTGTGGTGCAGCTTGAGTTTCTTTATCGCGCCATTTTTGCCGTTCAAGGCGCGCTATCGTTTTATCAACGTGTACTGGTGCCGCTGTGCCTTGTGGTTGACCAAGGTGTTCCTCGGTATCCGTTACGAAATCAAAGGCGCGGAAAACGTACCTGATCGGCCCTGCGTGATTCAGTCGAACCACCAGAGCACTTGGGAGACGTTCTTTCTCTCCGCTTATTTCTCGCCGCTGAGCCAGGTGCTCAAGCGCGAATTGCTTTATGTGCCGTTCTTCGGCTGGGCGATGGCCATGTTGCGGCCGATCGCGATTGACCGCGACAACCCGAAAGCCGCGCTGAAACAAGTCGCAGCGAAGGGTGATGAACTGCTCAAGGACAACGTTTGGGTGCTGATCTTCCCTGAAGGTACACGCGTTCCTTACGGCACTGTCGGCAAGTTCTCCCGCAGTGGTAGCGCTTTGGCAGTGAATGCGGCGCTTCCGGTCCTGCCGATTGCACACAATGCCGGCAAATTCTGGCCGAAAATCGGCTGGGGCAAGAAGTCTGGGGTGATCACCGTGGTCATCGGTGAGCCGATGTATGCCGAAGGCACAGGGCCTCGCGCCATTGCTCATCTGAACGACCGCGTACAAGCGTGGAACGAGAAGACTCAACGGGAAATGGGCTCACTGCCACCTGCTCCGCAGGCACCGGCTGCAAATGATCAGATCGCTGTCTGAGATTTTGTGGATAACCTGTGTACGGTTTTGTTGAAAAAGCCTGAATATTGAAATTAAGTTATTGATTTACTTATATATTTCTCAAGCTCATAAAACACCGTAAAAGGTGCATAAGTTTTTTTCGGAAGTAAAAAAACCGGCTGATATAGCCGGTTTTTTTTGTGCCTGATCATTCGGGGATCAGCGGTAACTCAAGCAGGAAGGTGGTGCCTTGATCAACCACGCTGCGGCATTCAATTTTGCCGCCGTGATGATCGACTACCGCTTTGACCATCGATAAGCCGAGGCCCACGCCGTCGATGCCCTGTGCGGAAGAAAAACGTCGGTATTGACTGAACAGGTCGGGCAATTCATCAGCGGCGATACCCTTGCCTTGATCCGACAGTTCACAACGTAACCATTCTTCCTGACAGCTCACACGCAGCTGAATAGTGGTGTCTGGCGGACTGTACTTGATGGCATTTTCCAGCAAATTGAACAGTGCACGGGTCAGCAAGCCCTGGTCAGCCGAGATCAGCCGCTCTTGGGACTCATCATCCATGCTGTTGAGCAGCTCGATACGTTTCTGCTGGGCGATGGGCAACGCTTGATCCAGCACGTCCAGCACCAGCATCGCGAACAGCGTCGGTTGAAACTGATAAGCCTCGGATTCGGCCCTCGCCAACAGAACAAATCCATCGGTCAGGTCCAGAGCGCGACGTACCTGGCGTTCGATTTGCTCGAACAACGGTGAATCCGCCCCGGCCTGATGGCGGTGAACGTCCAGCAGCGCAAGAATCGCCGAATGGGGTGCGCGCAGGTCGTGGGACAGAAACCGCAGTAACACGCTGCGTTGCTCCTCGGCGGCACGTTCGGCGCTAAGGTCCGTGAGGCTGAGCAGCCAACCGATCGGCGTGTCTCCATCCACCGGCAGTAAAGCCGCACGCTCCAGCCGCAAGCTGCGTTCCTTGTAATCGCGAAACTCCAGCAGCGGCATGGCCGACAGTGGCGGCCGTTGCTCTGTGGACAACTCCGGATAACCGAGTCGAGCCAGTTGATCGAGAACGTCGTCACCTACCAGATTGTTATCGAAGAGCTGACGAGCTTTGCGATTACCCAGCAGGATCTGCCCTTTGGGATCGCTGATCAGCGTGGCGACGGGCAGGTATTCCAGGCCATCGGCGATGAACCGCCGCGTATCGCGGGTACGGCTCATGGCCTGTTCAAGCGCCATGATCTGGCCCTGCAAGCGATCGGCGCCAGTAAATTGCGAACGACGGCGCTCGGGGAACACCTTCGGTTCACTGTCCAGCCGCGCCAGTTCCCAACCGAAATAGGTCAGCACCACACTAAGGCGCCGCCAGTTCCAGATCAGATAACCGAACAACATGCCCAGCACTGCCGGCGTCGGCGACCACCAATGGCGCATTTCTGCCAGACCCGTACTGGCCAGCAGTGCGCACGCCATGCCGATCAACGTGACCCAAAGCGCCCAGCGCGGGCGCCATAACAGCAGCCCTAGACTGCCTGCCACCCAAACGACCGACAATAATGCGCCCATCGCCGGATGCGCATCGTGCAGGTTGATCTGCGCGCGATAAGACAGCAGCGCAGTCAGCGGCAACAGCACTAGACTTATCCACAACCATTCACGCACCAACTGTCGAAACAGTCGCTGCACCTGACTTGGCTCACGGCTTTCGCGCCGGCGCTGAT
This sequence comes from Pseudomonas sp. B21-041, assembly GCF_024748675.1. NCBI lineage: Bacteria > Pseudomonadati > Pseudomonadota > Gammaproteobacteria > Pseudomonadales > Pseudomonadaceae > Pseudomonas > Pseudomonas sp. B21-041. The sequence continues at coordinate 7,249 of NZ_CP087175.1, read as the reverse complement.
TATTCATGGGGAAAAAGGGCAGGGCAGGATGAATGCTTTCATAGGTCACAGGTCTGAGACGTAGACTCGAAGAATCATAGCGGACGTCGACCAACGGCGGGCCGCTTACTTTCAAGGTGATGACCAAGCGACTATGGTTGACGCCCAACTGCCCAAGCAACAAGGAACCACCGCGTATGCGCGTTGCGATATTGGACGACGAACCCGCCGAACTGCGCCGGGTCGAGCAAACCCTGCAGCAAATGGCCGATGCCGGCGAACAGCCGTGGTCACTGCACAGCTTCGAGCGTGGCGAAGACCTGTTGCGACAGCTACGCCGGGAAACCTTCGACCTGCTGATCCTCGACTGGCAACTGCCCGACCTCACCGGCCTGGCCCTGCTGCGCTGGACCCGCGAACACATGGAAGCGCCACCGGCGGCGATCATGCTGACCAGCCGCGATGGCGAAAGCGATATCGTCCAGGCGTTGAATGCCGGGGCTGATGATTACGTGAGCAAGCCATTCCGGCCGAATGAACTGAAAGCGCGTGTGGCTGCGGTGTTGCGTCGGCATAGCCAGCAACGTGCGGCGGCGACGGAAGTGCTGAGCTTCAACGACCTGACCTTCGATGACGCCGAACTGACTGTTACCCGCGAGGGAAAACCCATCGTCATGACCGAACGCGAGTATCGACTGGCGCGGTGTCTGTTCAGCAATCTGGGCCGGCCGTTGTCGCGGGATTATCTATATGAGCGGTTTTGGCCGCATGAAGAGATGGCGTCGTCGCGACCGTTGGATACACATATCTACCGGTTGCGGAACAAGCTCGGGCTGACGGCGGATCGAGGGTGGCAGTTGCTGACGATTTATGGGTATGGGTATCGGTTGGAGAGTGTGTCTGCAGCATCCGAGTAAAAGAGCAAAAGATCGCAGCCTACGGCAGCTCCTACACCTATCTCTGTAGGAGCTGCCGTAGGCTGCGATCTTTTGATCTGCCAATAAAAAGGCCAACGCAATGCGTTGGCCTTTTGTTTGACGCAAACCGGGATCAGAAATCCAGGTTCGAAACCGCCAGCGCATTGCTCTCGATGAAGTCACGGCGAGGTTCGACCGCATCACCCATCAGGGTGTTGAAGATCTGGTCTGCGCCAATGGCGTCTTCGATGGTGACTTTCAGCATGCGGCGCACGCTTGGGTCCATGGTGGTTTCCCACAGCTGATCCGGGTTCATTTCGCCCAGACCTTTGTATCGCTGAATGGTGTGGCGCTTAGTGCTTTCCGCCATCAGCCAGTCGAGGGCTTCCTTGAACTCGGTGACTGCCTTCTTGCGCTCGCCACGCTGGATGTACGCGCCGTCGTCGAGCAGGGTGCTCAGTTGAGCGCCAAGGGTGACGACGGTTTTGTAGTCGTTGCTGCCGAAGAAGTCGCGGTTGAAGGTGACGTAGTTCGACAGGCCGTGGGAGATCAGTTCGACCTCCGGCAGCCACACACCACGTTCACGGTCTTCACGCAGGCTGGCCTTGTAGACCAGACCGGACTTCTCGACGGTGCGCAGACGGACTTCGTACTGGGCCAGCCAGTCCTGCATCTTGGCGTGGTCGCCAAGCATTTCCAGGCTCACGGCCGGCAGGTAGATGAAGTGCTCGGTCAGCTCTTGCGGGTACAGGCGCGACAGACGCTTGAGGGTCTTCATCACCATGCGGAAGTCGTTTACCAGACGCTCCAAAGCTTCACCGGAAATGCCCGGGGCCTCTTCGTTCAGGTGCAGGCTCGCATCTTCCAGAGCCGACTGCGTCATGTACTCTTCCATGGCGTCGTCGTCTTTGATGTATTGCTCTTGCTTGCCTTTCTTGACCTTGTACAGCGGCGGCTGGGCGATGTAGATGTAGCCACGCTCGATCAGCTCCGGCAACTGACGGAAGAAGAAGGTCAGCAGCAGGGTACGGATGTGCGAACCGTCGACGTCAGCATCGGTCATGATGATGATGTTGTGATAACGCAGCTTGTCGATGTTGTATTCGTCGCGACCGATGCCGCAGCCCAGTGCGGTGATCAAGGTGCCCACTTCCTGGGAAGAGATCATCTTGTCGAAACGCGCTTTCTCGACGTTGAGGATCTTGCCCTTCAACGGCAGGATCGCCTGGGTCTTGCGGTTACGTCCCTGCTTGGCAGAGCCGCCCGCGGAGTCACCTTCCACGAGATACAGTTCGGACAGCGCCGGGTCTTTTTCCTGGCAGTCAGCGAGCTTGCCCGGCAGACCGGCGATGTCCAGCGCGCCTTTGCGGCGGGTCATCTCACGGGCCTTGCGCGCCGCTTCGCGGGCACGGGCGGCGTCGATCATCTTGCCGACGACCAGCTTGGCTTCGTTCGGGTTTTCCAAGAGGAAGTCGGAGAAGTACTTGCCCATCTCCTGCTCGACCGCAGTCTTCACTTCGGAAGACACCAGTTTGTCTTTGGTCTGCGAGCTGAACTTCGGATCCGGCACTTTTACCGAGATGATCGCGGTCAGGCCTTCACGGGCATCGTCGCCGGTGGTGGCGACTTTGTGCTTCTTCGCCAGACCTTCCTGCTCGATGTAGTTGTTCAGGTTACGCGTCAGAGCGGAACGGAAGCCCACCAGGTGGGTACCGCCGTCGCGCTGCGGAATGTTGTTGGTGAAGCACAACAGGTTCTCGTTGAAGCTGTCGTTCCACTGCAGGGCGATTTCCACGCCGATGCCGTCTTCACGCTGGATGTTGAAGTGGAACACCTGGTTGACCGCAGTCTTGTTGGTGTTCAGGTATTCAACGAACGCACGCAGGCCGCCTTCGTACTTGAACAGCTCTTCCTTGCCGCTGCGCTCATCCTTGAGGACGATGCCGACACCGGAGTTGAGGAAGGACAGTTCACGAATGCGCTTGGCCAGGATGTCCCAGCTGAAGTGAATGTTCTTGAAGGTTTCGCTGGAAGCCTTGAAGTGGATCTGGGTACCGGTGGTTTCGCTGTCGCCAACGATGGCCATCGGAGCCTGAGGTACGCCGTGGACGTAGGTCTGTTCCCAGATCTTGCCGCTGCGGCGAACAGTCAGTACCAGCTCCTCGGACAGTGCGTTCACTACCGACACACCTACACCGTGCAGACCGCCGGATACTTTGTAGGAGTTGTCGTCGAACTTACCGCCAGCGTGGAGGACGGTCATGATGACCTCGGCGGCGGAAACGCCTTCCTCTTTGTGCACGTCTACCGGGATGCCACGGCCGTTGTCTTTAACGGTGATGGACTCATCCGGGTGGATAATGATGCTGATGTCATCGCAATGGCCGGCGAGGGCTTCGTCGATCGAGTTGTCGACCACCTCGAACACCATGTGGTGCAGACCGCTGCCATCGTCGGTGTCACCAATGTACATACCGGGACGTTTGCGTACGGCATCCAGGCCTTTCAGCACTTTAATGCTCGTTGAGTCGTACGTATTTTCTTCGCTCAATGCCTTCACTCCCGATGGTCGTGGGTCTGGGTGATACGGCCCTGTTCCACGTGGAACAGAGCGACTGGCGTTTCCGTCTGCCAGCCTTCCCTCAATAATTCGTGATCTACACAGGTGATAAATACCTGGCAGCGTAAGTCTTCCAGCAAGCGGCACAGCGCGCGACGGTGGCCCTCGTCCAGCTCGGACGGCAAGTCATCCACCAGATAAATACACTGACCACGACGGGCCTGGCTGACCAAATGCCCTTGGGCAATCCGTAGTGCACAGACCACTAACTTCTGCTGACCCCGGGACAAGATGTCCGCGGCGTTGTGAGCGCCCAATCTAAGACGCAAATCAGCCCGTTGCGGTCCGGCCTGGGTATGACCCATTTGCTGATCCCGTTGCACGGATCCAGCCAGTACGGCGCTCAATTCCCGGTCTTTGTCCCAGCCTCGGTAATAGCTGAGCGTCAAACCTTCAAGCTCAACCAGTTCGCTCAAGGTTTGTTCAAAGACTGGTTTCAAGGCTTTGATGTAGGCGCGGCGGTATTCATCGATTTCAGCGCTGGCCTGGCACAGTTCCCTGTCCCAAACCGCTTGCGAAACGGCGTCAAGTGTACCATGTCGCAGCCAAGAGTTTCTCTGGCGCAGGGCCTTCTGCAACCGCTGCCAGGTGGCCATAAAGCGCGGCTCGACGTGGAACACGCCCCAGTCGAGAAACTGTCGACGAATCTTCGGCGCACCTTCAAGCAAGCGGAAGCTGTCGGGGTTGATCAACTGCAGCGGCAGGATCTCCGCCAGTTGCGCAGCACTGCGGGCGTTCTGGCCGTCGATGCGGATCTGGAACTGGCCCTGACGATCGCGCGAGATCCCCAACGCACTGTGCCCACCCTCAGCCAATTCGACCTGACCGAACACGGTGCAGGCGAGTTGCTCGTACTGAATGACAGGTAACAGCCGCGTGCTACGAAACGAACGGGCAAGCCCCAGCAGATGAATGGCTTCCAGAACACTGGTTTTGCCGCTGCCGTTGGCGCCGTAAAGAATGTTGATGCGGGGGGAGGGGGAGAAGGTCACCGGGTGCAGATTGCGCACCGCGGTGACCGAAACACGACTTAAGGACATCCAGGGTCAGCTGATTACAGACGCATCGGCATGACAACGTAAGCCGAATCGTCGTTGTCGGACTCTTGCACCAGTGCACTGCTGTTGGAGTCGGACAGGATCAGACGAACCTGCTCGGTGGTCATCACGCCCAGCACGTCGAGCAAATAGCTCACGTTGAAGCCGATTTCCAGAGAGCCGCCGTTGTATTCAACGCCCACTTCTTCTTCCGCTTCTTCCTGCTCGGGGTTGTTGGCCTGGATCTTCAACTGACCGCTGGCCAGTTGCAGACGGATACCACGGTACTTCTCGTTGGACAGAATCGCGGTACGGCTGAACGCTTCACGCAAGGCCTGGCGATCGCCCAATACCAGCTTGTCGCCGCCCTTTGGCAGAACGCGCTCATAGTCCGGGAACTTGCCGTCAACCAGTTTCGAGGTGAAGGTGAATTCGCCGGTAGTGGCGCGGATGTGATGTTGACCCAGCACGATGCTGACATTGCCGTCCGGCTCGGTGAGCAGACGCGCCAGTTCCAGAATACCTTTGCGCGGCACGATCACCTGATGGCGATCCGGCTGGCCGATATCGGCCTTCATCGAGCACATGGCCAGACGGTGACCGTCGGTGGCCACAGCGCGGATGATGCCTTCGGACACTTCCAGCAGCATGCCGTTGAGGTAATAACGCACGTCCTGCTGGGCCATGGCGAAGCTGGTGCGTTCGATCAGGCGACGCAGTTTGCTTTGTTCAAGACTGCAAGTCAGCGAGCCCGGACCTTCTTCAACGGTCGGGAAATCGTTGGCCGGCAGAGTCGACAGGGTGAAGCGGCTGCGGCCTGCCTTCACCACCAGCTTCTGCTCGTCGACCTTGATGTCGATCAGCGCGTCGTTGGGCAGGCTTTTGCAGATATCCATCAGCTTGCGCGCAGGCACGGTGATGGAACCTGTCTCAGCCGGCTCTTCAAGTTGCACACGACCGACCAGCTCGACCTCGAGGTCGGTACCGGTCAGCGACAGTTGCTGGCCTTCGACAACCAGCAGCACGTTGGAGAGTACCGGCAAGGTCTGTCGGCGCTCGACGACGCCTGCGACCAGTTGCAGGGGTTTCAACAGGGCTTCGCGTTGAATGGTGAAATGCATGGTCTAGTCCCTTGCCTTAATAAGCTGCGCTGGTGTTCATCAAGTGGTCAGTGTACGCAGCAGGTTCTTGTAGTCCTCGCGGATGTCCGCGTCGGATTCCTTAAGTTCGTTGATCTTGCGGCAGGCGTGCAACACCGTGGTGTGGTCGCGGCCGCCGAACACATCGCCGATTTCCGGCAGGCTGTGGTTGGTCAGTTCCTTGGACAAGGCCATGGCGACCTGACGCGGACGAGCCACCGAGCGCGAACGGCGCTTGGACAGCAGATCCGAGATCTTGATCTTGTAGTACTCGGCGACGGTGCGCTGAATGTTATCCACAGAGACCAGTTTGTCCTGCAACGCCAACAAGTCTTTCAGGGATTCGCGAATCAGCTCGATGGTGATGTCGCGGCCCATGAAGTGCGAGTGGGCGATCACGCGTTTCAGCGCACCTTCCAGCTCACGGACGTTGGAGCGAATGCGCTGGGCAATGAAGAACGCGGCGTCATGCGGTAACTCGACTTTGGCCTGGTCGGCCTTCTTCATCAAGATCGCCACGCGGGTTTCCAGTTCCGGCGGCTCGACGGCAACCGTCAGGCCCCAGCCGAAGCGGGATTTGAGGCGTTCTTCAAGGCCTTCGATTTCTTTCGGGTAGCGGTCACTGGTGAGAATGACTTGCTGGCCACCTTCAAGCAGGGCGTTGAAGGTGTGGAAAAACTCTTCCTGCGAGCGCTCTTTGCGGGCGAAGAACTGAATGTCGTCGATCAGCAAAGCATCCACCGAACGGTAGAAACGCTTGAACTCGTTGATCGCGTTCAGTTGCAGCGCCTTGACCATATCGGCCACGAAGCGCTCGGAATGCAGGTACACAACCTTGGCATTCGGGTTCTTCTTTAATAGGTGGTTACCCACCGCGTGCATCAAGTGGGTTTTACCCAGGCCGACGCCACCATAAAGGAACAGCGGGTTGTAACCGTGCTTGGGGTTGTCCGCCACTTGCCAGGCCGCCGCGCGGGCGAGCTGGTTGGATTTACCTTCGACAAAGTTTTCGAAGGTGAAGGTGCGGTTCAGGTAGCTGGTGTGCTTGAGCGCACCTTCTACCTGCACGGTGCGCTGTTCGGCGCGAACCGGGGCTTGCTGCGAAGCGGCACCGGACATCGGATCGAAACTGTCGCGAGACGGTTCATCGCTGACTTCAGGGCTTTTCTGCGTCGAGCGCTTGGCCGTCGGTGCGGGCGTCTGCGTCTGCATCGGTGCCTGCGTACTCACAGGCGTGGCATTTGCCTGGGCCTGCTGGGAAACCTGCGCGGCTGCAAGCGGCGCATTCGGTGCGGCACGCGGAGCGGAACTGCGTTTGCTGCCTATTAATAAGGAAAGCGCCGGCGCCATGCCGTTGCCATGCTCATCCAGCAGTTCAAGGACGCGGCCCAGGTACTTTTCGTTGACCCAGTCCAGCACAAAACGGTTCGGTGCGTAGACGCGCAACTCGTCGCCTTCGGCTTCGACCTGTAGTGGACGGATCCAGGTGTTGAATTGTTGGGCAGGCAGCTCCTCGCGCAAAAGCTCCACGCACTGCTGCCAAAGTTCCACTGACAC